>NZ_CP109467.1 GCF_036227325.1 Streptomyces sp. NBC_01465
GCCATGGCGCTGCGCGCCATGCAAGCGAGCCAGGTCGCTGCGCTCCCTGGCCGTCCCCGCTTCGCGGGGGATGGCCGGTTCGCTTCGCTCACCGTCAACTGCGGGGAATCGGGCCCGCGTTGCGGGCCCGGGCCGGCCTTCGGCCGGCCTGTGGCTTCCGCTGCGCTGCAGCCACTTCGGGCGGGCTGCGCTTCGCGCAGTCCGCCTGCGGGCCTGTCGGCCCGAGCAGCAGCGAGGCTACTCCCAGGAGCCGCCGTGGATGTTGAGGGCGGCTCTGCAGCTGAAATCGGTGTCGATCGGCACTTCCCACCGGTCAGCGGACTCTTGTAGGGCTCTTCTTACTTCTTCGTGGGGGCGGCCCCAATGGGTGCGGGAGACTTCCTCCCACACGGTCCGGATCTTCATTGCCTGCTCGACTAGGCTTAGAAGATCTGCTTCCGGTGAAGATTTCTCCATCTCGCTCTCCCTTCAAACAGCTGTTCTGGTCTCTCGGGTGTCCTCTCAGCGGGGCGTGCCGATCGGTGGTTGCGAGCCGGAGTGTAGTGGCGTCCGGGATGCGGCAGAAGTGGTTCTGTTCAGGTTCCTCAAGGCGTGTGTTTCATTTTATTGATCGGATAGACTCTGGAATCGGAGCGCACCTCTCCAGGATGCTCGGGAGAAGGTGTAGATCCGCCGAATGGGCTTTGTCGGTGCTCGGCGAGGCCGCGCAGCGAGTGTCAGTCCAACCGGGGCTCTTATTGTCCGTCTACGTGACGGCTTCCTACGCTCCGATCGACCGTATGGCATCCAGGAGAAGGCAGGCGCAATGTCGACCACGCACCGCGCCGATCAGCGGGGGGCCGCCCAGCGGGAAGCCATTGACGCGGTCCTGCGTGCGCTCGAGTTGCCTGCCGGCTCGCTGGTGCCCGAACGAGGGCTTCGCACGCAGGTGATCATGGCGACCGGGTCCGGGAAGACCCGGGTGGCGGTCCGCAGCGCGGAGGAGCTCCATGCGGGCCGTGTGTTGGTGCTCGTGCCTTCGCTGGACCTGCTCGCCCAGACCGAGACCGCGTGGCGTGAGGGAGGCCGGCGGGGGCCGGTGATCGGGGTGTCCTCGCTCCGTGGTGAGGAGGCGTCCTTCCCCCACACCACGGACGTGGACGAGGTGGTGGAGTGGACGAGGGGTCTGGAGAAGGTGACCGTGTACGCCACGTACGCCAGCCTCGGACTCGGCACGCTGGAGCGGGCGCACGCCGCGGGCCTGGCGGCCTGGGACCTGATCGTCGTGGACGAAGCCCACCGCGTTTCGGGCCGGATCGGGAAGCCGTGGGCGGTCGTCCACGACAATCAGAAGATTCCCTCCCTGCGCCGTCTCTACATGACCGCCACGCCCCGGTTGTGGCAGCTCGGGGACGAGGACGAGACCGGCGCGCCGGGCGAGCTGGTCGCGAGCATGGACGATAATCCGGACGGGCCGTTCGGTGGCCGGTGCTTCACGCTGACGCTCTCGGAGGCCATCGACCGGGGTATCTGTGCCCCCTACCAGGTCGTATGCGTGGACGTCACTGACACCGCGCTCCAGGCTGTGCAGCTCCTGGGCGCGGAGGGCCGGTCGGTAGAGGTGCGCGGGGCGCGGCTCGCCGCTCTGCAGACCGCCCTGGTGAAGGCGTCGGCACAGGAAGGGTTCTGCCGCACGCTGGTCTTCCACCACCTGGTGAAGGAGGCCGAAGCGTTCGCGGCCGGCCTCCCCCAAATCGCCGCGCAGCTGCACGCATCCGACCCCGAGCTGTACCCGGCCACGATCTGGGCCAACTGGCTGTGCGGGGATCACAAGCCGCTCCACCGCCGCCGGCTTCTTGGAGAGTTCGCCGCCGGGATCGCTACGGACGGCACCGTGGTGGAGAAGTGCTTCCTGTGCTCGGTGAAGGTGCTGGGCGAGGGTGTCGACACCAAGCACTGTGACTCCGTGTATTGGGCGGATGTGCGCGGGTCTATGCCCGACCTGGTCCAGGCGGTGGGGCGGGCGCTGCGGATGCAGCCGGGCGAGGGCAAGGTGGCTTCGCTCGTGGTGCCGGTGCTGCTCGGACCGGGCGAGAGCGCGGACAGCATGCTCACCAGCCGGGCGTTCGGCGGGCTGGCCAAGCTGCTGGAGGCGCTGCGGGCGCACGATGCCCGGATCGTGGAGACCCTCGCGGAGCAGCAGGCACCAAGTGCCTACAAGCCTGCGGTGCAGGACGAGAGAGGGATGAGCAGGGCGGGGAGCGGCGAAGGGTCTGACGGCGTGAGTGCCCCCGCGAAGGCCCTGCTGAAGTTTTCCACGCCCCGCGATCCCGCTGCCCTGGCTGCGTTCATCAACCTGCGCGTCCTCAATCCGGAACACGAGCACTGGCGGCGCGGCGTGGAAGCGGCCGTCATCTACGCCCGCGAGCGCGGCGACCTGAAGGTGCCGTTCACGTTCCGCGTGCCCGCCGTCGACGACCAGGAGGCGAAGGGCGAGGGGTGGCCGGCCTCGCTCGCGGGGTTCCCGCTGGGGCAGTGGACCGCTGATGCGCGCCGGTCCTACGCCCGCGGGGACATGGACCAGGACCGCGTTGCCCAGCTGGAGAAGCTCGGCATGATCTGGTCCCACTTCGACGTCGCGTGGCAGGAGGGACTTGCCGCCGCGCGCGGGTGGGCCGCCGAGAACGGGCACCTCCTGGCGCCGCTGGGCGCCACCTTCCAGGGCGCAGCGGTGGGCATCTGGCTGAAGAACGCGCGGGCCGCCGCCCGCAAAGCGCAGGACAACGAGCGACGGCGCGCGCAGGGGCTGCCGGTTCAGTCGTCGGCCGGGGCGCTGTCAGAGACGCGGCGCGAGCAGCTGGAGGACATCGACGCATCCTGGTGCCCGTCATGGCCCGTGGCGTGGCAACGGTGCTTCCACCTGGTGCGGCTGCACCTGAACGCGGGCCAGGCGCTGCCCATCGCAGCGGGCGAGGTCCTGCGTCAGGGCGAGGACCTGGGGCGGTGGGTGACGTCGGTGCGGGACAAGTGGGACCAACTCACCAGCGTGCAGCAGTGGATGTGCGAACACGTCCTCGGGATCGAGCCTGCGCCCGAGGAGGAGAAGCCGAAGCGGCCCCGTACGCAGGCCGACAAGTGGACCGCCCACCTTGGTGCGGCCCGGCAGTTCTTCGAGCGCGAGGGCCACCTCAAGGTCCCCCGCAAGCATGTCGAGACCGTGCTCTCCGAGGACGGCCGAGAGGACCAGTACCGCCTCGGGGCGTGGGTCAGCAACCAGCGGAGCCGGGCCGCCGCGCTGACCTCGGAGCGGATGGGGCAGCTGTCCGAGGTCGGGATGCGGTGGTCCTGATGATGGACGTCGTCGTCACCGCGGCCGCCACACTCGCGGCCAGTTAACTGCTCGGGGGCTGCGTCCCTGGCGGCGTACGGGCGACTGGGCGACCGACCAGGTCCGCTTCACCGGAGCGTGGGGCCGAGGCGGCACCGTGCGGCAGGCTCTCGTCGTCCTGGTCCACGTCGTCACCGCGCCGCGCACCAGCTGGCGCATCGGCACACCGGCACACCGGCATCGTCTGGCCCGAAGGCCCGCATCAGCGATGCTGACGCGGGCCTTCGGCGTGGCGCAGGCATGCTCAACGCCGTCGGGGTCAGTCGTCGTCGGGGGCGGTCGGCGAAGGCGGTGCGGTCCGGTTCAGGAGGCGTTCACGGTGGCTGCGCCGGTCTCTCCACCACTCCAGGCGGTCGCGAGAATTCTGGGGAAGTGCGGCCTGCAGGATCAAGGTGAGGGCACCGGGCAGCGAGGCGGCCAGGAGGATCCACCAGGGCGCGCCAGATGCGGAGAGCGCGACGGGCGGTGCGGACGAGGCGAGGCCGGCCCCGAGCAGGGACGTGGTGTTGGGGGCGGGCATGTGGGCCTCCTGACGCTGATTGGAGGGCCCAACGTGACAGTTGCTGCGATAGTCCATTCGAGGTCTTCGGCGTCGTCGCAGGTCGCTGCCGATTAACCACGGACAACCGGCGTATTGGCGCCGGACAAAGCGAACGGGGGCAGGCCATGGCACGGCCGTTAGGACCGCCGAAGGGCCGTACGGCCGCGGCGAACACGTTCGCCATGTGGCTGCGCACGATCATCGGCGACAAGACGGGAGCCGACCTCGAGGAGCGGTTCCACTACAAGAGCTCCGCCTGGTCCGACTACCGCCAGGGCAGGACCCTCATCTCCGAGGAGTTGCTGCGCACGCTCGTCGAGACGTACGTCAGCGGACCGGGTGAACAGGCGGAGGAGTTAGCCACCGGCAAGCGGCTGCTGGATGCGGCGCGGGAGGCCGCACAGCTCCTGGACGCCCCGCCCGGACAGCGCTCCGCGCCGCCGGCGGGCCGCAGCGAGGGCCGGGTCGACCTCGTCGATGCCCTGGTACGCCTCGACAACGCCCGGCAGTTGCAGATCGACGCGATCCAGAAACTCGCCGATTCCGAGCGCACCCGCGACCACTTCGAGCGCATCGCGGCCGCCCTGCAGGAGAGGTGCGACCTCCTGGAGGCCGAACTCAAAACGGTCCGCATCCAAGCCCGCGAGGAAGCCCGCACCGAGCTGCGCAGAGAACTCGACCTGTCGGTCGAATACCGGCGCCAGGCCGACGAGAAGCTCGCGCAGGCCCGACGGACCGAAGAGCACGCCCGCACCCTGCAGGCCACCGCCACCCAGAACGTGACCCGGGAGCGCATCGTGCTGCGCGAGGCCGAACAAGACGAGGCATCCGAGACCGAAGAGGAGCTGCCCGCCCCGGTGGTGTCCATCGCCGAGGAGCTGGGACTGCTGCCCCTGGACCTGATACCCGATCTAATGCGGGTCGGCCAGGAACGGCTCGACGACCAGGACCAGGAACTGGCTGCACTCGACGAGAAGATCGGTCTCAGCACGACAGAGGGCGATGACGGACACGAGAGCGAGGAGAGCGGCGGCACGGTCCTCCAAGGCGAGGTGGCCCGTGACTCCTCATCCGCGAGCGCACCAGCCACAAAAGAACAGGGGGACGTCCACGCCGACGCAGCGGACCAGCCGGATCCGGGAGTTGTCCGCGGAGAACAACCGGAGAACCCGGAGAACTCTGTGACCAGCAACGATCCTGCATCAGGTTCTCCGGACAACGACGATGGGACGACCGGAGAACCGGCCGACCTGCGACAGGACGAAATCCTTCTCGGCCTCCTCGCGGACGCCATCACATGGACCTTGTTCGGCGAGGCCCTGCGCCACCTGCACACCCGGGCAGGGACCGAAGCTCCCTCTCTCACCATCCTGGCCGCGGTCGTACGCGGCGATGGCAACGAGGGAGGCACCACAACCATGCTTGAGCAGCGAGTCGAGAGCTGGCTCAAGGGGGAGCCGATGTACTCGCACCACTTGAGCCGGTTGGTACGGAGCATGGGGGCGAGCAATCTGGAGGCCGAGGCGTTCCTCCTGGCCCGCGAGCGCATTGTCGCCGCCGAGAATGAACAGACGCAGCACCCTCAACCGGCGAACATCTCCGGACTCAGGAGAAAGACGGCCTGGACCATCGCTCTCGTGACGTCCCTGCTGATGGGCGGGCCCACGGCCGCCTGGACGGCCGGTGTGCAGGCGCACCCCGGAATCTCCGTCTGGCAACTGATCCTTTACGCGATCGGCACCTTGGTCGCCTTCTGCCTGGTGGGATTCCTTGGCGTCGGGATGATCATCACTGCGCTGGGGGTGGAAGGCTCAGCGGCCGAGGACGCTCCTGCGACCTTCATCTTGATTGTCGGGCTTCTGGCTGGCCTTGCTGGTCTCGTCGCGCCGTGGGTCATCGGTACGGACGTCCTCGGCCACTGGCTCGCCGACCAGGTCGGGCTGCTCCCCGCACCGTCCGGGAAGCACGGCTGACCCGGGTAGCCGTGAGAGGAGGGCGTGCTCCCCACCCGCGTGCAGCGTCAGCGCCCGCAGTGCGGGCACCGTGTGCTCGCACTGCGCCCTCGGGTGGCGATGGGTTCGCCCATCTCGCGCAGGCGCCCCGGTGGTAGAAGACGGTCGAGGTCGAGAGGCCGACCGCTTCCGCGAGTTCGCGTATGGAGGGCTCCTCGCCGTACTTGGCGACGTACGCACGCGAACTGCGCAGGATCCGGGTCTGACTGTCCGCGATCATCACGAGTTTTCCCCCAGCGCTCCGGTGCGGGCCAGCTCCTTCAGCGCGACCCGGGCCGCGGGCGTGCCCGCCGGACTCTCCCAATAGGGGTGCGAGGCGATCCTGCGGGACAACTGCAGCAGGCGCCGGCGCTGTGCCGCCGAGCCGGTCGACTGTGCCTCGGCGGCGAGCTCGGCGTAGGTGCGATACCAGTGGGTCTGGGCCTCCAGGAGGTCCGCGGGGAACGGGTGCGAGGTCATACATTGATTGCAACACCTGTTCGAATTTGAGGTCAAAGAGACGCGCGGGACCCGACTACTCGGCGCCTTCCTCGGTCTCCGGGGGCAGCGGGGATGCGTCGCCGTACAGGTAGGCCCACACCCCCTCCTCCCCCGGCACTCGGTACGGAGCCGAAGGGCCGGTGAGATTCCGGCCGGAGACCAGGGACCAGGCCACGGCGAGGGTCGTCTCCTCGTCGGCCGACTGCACGGTGATGCGGGCGAGGCCGGGCTGGGACAGATACGCGGGGCGGGGGCTCATACCCGGGCGGACGCAAGGATCCCGTGCCACGGTTCGGGAAACGGTGCGGAGTTCACCCTCTGGTGTAGCGCTGCTGGTCAGGGTTAGTCGGAACCCACGTAGGAAGGGTGCGGTTCCTGGTCCATCAAGTGATCACGAGCAGCATGATCCACATTACCGAGGCCAGGATCGGCAGCCCGTAGACCATGAAGGGCCACGTTCTAAGCCCCGGCTCTCGGCACGCCGCTTCAGTCTCGGCAACGTCAGGAAACCTGTCGATGACGCGCTGCTGGATCGCAGTGCAGAACTTGAGATGCCGATGCCCAACGAAGAGCCATGTCAGGGTCAATGCGATCCCGAACGCTGCCATGACACGTGCTGGTGTGTTCATCCCGTCTGGTTTTGCGATGGTGCTGTAGGCCACGGCAAGCAGCGACTGAGCGATGAGAAACAAGTTGCCCCGCTGGAAAAGCAGGATCTCTTCATGGAGCACGTGTCCCCATAAGCGGGCGTCAGCTGCTTTCTCTTGCTCTGGGTTCGTGTGGCCGTCCGGTGCCATGCCGCAGACGTACCCACTGCGTGATCGGAGGTATCGCTTCCGCTGCGCCTGAGGCACCGCACGACTGGGTCCGCTGAGTAAACGACTCGATTGAATGAGAGCGGTCACCGGTTGATCCTCCCGGCCTCCCCGGTCCCAACCAAGGGTCTCGCATTGCAGATAACTCCCCTGTTATCTGCAGTCCGTGGCTCTCCGACCAGCAGGAACGTCCCCGCCGCACTGCGCGAAGAGGACCTGTTATCTGTGGCAAGGAGATCCGTGGCAACCGTCGTCCCCCTCAAGACCGGCTCCACAGCGGCGACGGTGCGCACCGCCGCCGACCGTTACCTCGACTCCCTCACCGTGGCGAACACCCGCCGGGCCTACACCACGACGCTCGGCAAGGTCGTCCCCGAGCTCGGCGAGGGCCGGCCGCTGACGGCCGTCGCCGACGACGAGGTCGGCCAGGCGCTCGAACAGCTCTGGGGCACCGCGGCCGCCAGCACCTGGAACTCCCGCCGTGGCGCGGTCGGCGGCTGGCTCTCCTGGTGCCACGAGGCGGGCCTGCAGCCGCCGCACATCCCGGCCTGGTGCAAGCGGATGCCCGACCCCGCCTCCGAGACTCCGGTCCGCTCCAAGACCGCCATCGACCGCCTGGTCGCGCGGCGCGATGTCGACCTGCGCGAGAAGACCACCTACCGGATGCTCTACGAGACCTGCGCCCGCGCCGACGAACTGCTCGGCATCAACATCGACGACCTCAACCTCACCGCCCGCCAGGCCCCGGTGAAGGCCAAGGGCGCCAAGGCCGTACGCCGGCGAGGCCAGGCCCGCGAGGACTACGCCACCGAGACGATCTACTGGGACGCCGGCACCGCCCGCCTCCTCCCCCGCCTGATCGGCGCACGCAACCGCGGCCCGCTGCTCGTCACCCACCGCAAGCCCGGCCCCGGCAAACTCCTCACCCCGCGCGACGTCTGCCCCGACACCAGCCTGGCCCGCCTCTCCTACGGCCAACTGCGCGCCCTGCTCGACCGGCACACCTGCGTCGGCGGCGAGGAAGGCACCGGCAGGGACCCCCACGAGTTCCGCCACTCCGGGCTGACTCACCTCGGCGAACAGGGCGTCTCCCTGCTGCTGTTCATGGCGAAGTCCCGCCACAAGTCGGTCAGCGCAGCCCGGAAGTACTTCAAGCCCGGCGCGGCCGCCCTCGCCGAAGTCACCAGCCTGCTCGCCCCCAGCGACAGAAGCCGCTGAACCACACCTCCTTGCCGGCAGGCCTGGCAAGAAGGTGTGGGCCGTCGACAAGTTCCGGCAGAGCTCCTCATTCGCGCCGACCCGCGGCTCTGATCTGTGCCCTTTTACGAGACGTAGCGGGCGAGGAAGCGATGTGATTCCAGGGTGTCGGGGTGGTCGGCGCCCAGGACGCGGGTCAGGTCGGTGATGAGGTCGGTGTACAGCTGGACGGTCTGCTCCCGGCCTCCGGTCTGCCCGACGTAGAAGGCGTGCTGGCGGCGTGCTTGCAGGGTGTAGGGGTGGTCGGGGCCGAGGGCACGGGTCAGTTCAGGGATGAGGTCGGTGTACAGCTGGACGGCCTGCTCCCGGCCTCTGGTCTGCCCGACGTTGAGGGCGTGATGGACGCGTGCTTGCAGGGTGTTGCGGTTGTCGGCGCCGAGGACGCGGGTCAGTTCAGGGATGAGGTCGGTGAACAGCCGCACGGCCAGCTCCCGGCCTCCGGTCTCCCCGATGTTGAAGGCGTGCTGGCGGCGTGCTTCCAGGGTGTTGCGGTTGTCGGCGCCGAGGACGCGGGTCAGGCGGGGGATGAGGTCGGTGTACAGATGGACGGCCTGCTCCCGGCCTCCGGTCTGCCCGACGTAGAAGGCGTGCTGGAGGCGTGCGGTCAGGGTGTTGGGGTGGTCGGCGCCGAGGATGCGGGTCAGGTCGGTGATGAGTCCGGTGAACAGCCGCACGGCCTGCTCCCGGCCTCTGATCTGCCCGACGTAGAAGGCGTGCACGCGGCGTGCGGTCAGGGTGTCGGGGTGGTCGGCGCCGAGGATGCGGGTCAGTTCAGGGATGAGGTCGGTGTACAGCTGGACGGCCTGCTCCCGGTCTCCGGTCTGCCCGACGTTGAGGGCGTGATGGAGGTGTGCTTGCAGGGTGTTGGGGTGGTCGGGGCCGAGGGCGTAGGTCAGTTCAGGGATGAGGTCGGTGTACAGCTGGACGGCCTGCTCCCGGTCTCCGGTCTCCCCGATGTTGAAGGCGTGCTGGCGGCGTGTATCCAGGGTGCCAATTGGGCTGTCGGCGAGTGCGAAGGTGACCCGCCAGTCCTCGTCTGGGTTGTCTGGTGGCTTGTCCTGGACAACCTCGGCACTGGTCTCGTTGAGTTGGCTGGTCACGCGGGTCAGAGCGTCGTTGTCTTCGTCGTTGACCGCGCTGGCCCGGGCGAGGACGGCGTCGATGTCGTCGCCGTCTGGATCTGCTGATCTGGGCTGCTGGAACGACTCCTCGTACAGGGTGGGCAGCGTGTCGAGGGGTGAGGCGGGGTCACCGGCGCGCAGTCGGTCAAGTTCGTCGGTGAGCTGGCGCAGTTGGTCCGTTACGCGCACTGCGAGTTCCTCGGCCTGGCGCTGTTTTTCCTCCGCGCGCTGGAGTTCGGCGTGGGCGCGTTTCTCCTGCTCTTCGGCGCGGGCGAGCTTGCGCTCAGCGTTTTCCAGGGCCTCGCTGCGCGGCTGGGTGCGCAGCTGGTCGCGTTCCTGGGTGAGGTCGGCGACCCGACGGTCCAGTTGGCGGATCATGTTGATCAGGACCATGACGAGCTTGTCGGAGTTGTTCTTTGCCCGCTCGACCTCCGCCTGCTGCTCCAGCGAGCGGGTCAGCCGGTCATAGGTCTCCAGCTGGCGGACCTGCGCGGCGGCGAGCTCCACCGCATACGCCGGACCAGACGCGGCAGGCGTTCCGGGGACGGTGCGAGGGGCGGGGCGCAGCGCCTTCTCCCGCAGGGCCAGTGCTTCTTCCCGGCGGCGCTCACGCAGCTCGGCGCGGACCGTTGACTTGATCAGGGCGGCGATGAACGTCTCGGTGGGGACTTTCCCGGCGAGGTAGACGCCGGTCTGCGCCTTGCTCACGTGGATCTCGGCGCCGAGAGCGGCGAGGGTCTTGCCGCTCGCGTCCACGTGGCCGCGCAGTACGACGGCGAGCTGCCGGGCCGCGGGGTTCTCGGCGCGGATCGGGCCCCACGGCCTGCCACCGCCGGCTTTCGATGTCACGCGAGCCCCCGCCCCGGGGCTGTGTCTTGTCCGGGCTGTCCTGGACAAAAGGCCCCTGGTCCGGAACTTACCTGCGTTGTCCGGCCCCTGACTCCCAGACGACCCAATCGATCCGCACAGTCACCTCCCATCAGCCGCCGGACGCACCGTCCCCGCAGCCCCCAATGGGGAGGCCCGCCATGCACGACACCCTCAACACCGTCATCGAAGCGCTCAACGCCCTGACCGCGCTCGCCCAACTCGCCCTCGAACTCCACCGCGCCCGCAAGACCCAGCGCGACGACAGCGACCAGCACCACGAAGACTGACCGTCACCGGACCCTCTCCCCGAGGCCTCCCCGTCCCCAGCGACTACTGACCTCAAGACGCGACGAAGCCCCGGACCTCTAGGTCCGGGGCTGCACGTGCGTCAGCGCCCAGTGCTGTCCGGGCTGTCGAGTAAGGGCTTCGCATAGGCGACGGCTTCGTCAGGGTGCGTGGCCGTGCGGAGCTTGACCCACGCGGCGTTGTGATCGATGCCCGTCAAACGGGAAAGCCGCCTGGCCTGCCAGGAAGTGATGGGAGAGAAGATCCAGCGACGCTTGGCGAGTTGATTCATGCGGCGATCCATACCCTCACCACACGCCACCGACCGTCAGCCGTCGGACCGGCGTACCCGGTCATCTACCGATAGACCAACCGGTCCATCGATCGATCCTCGTGCAGATCGATACTGCGAAGCAGCGATCCCTACGTAGATCCCTATCGAGCTGTATTGCTACCTCCCTGCCTACTCGATCTCCGCAGGTTGCTCAGCGATCACCGGGATCGGTCGCGGGCGGGGATGCGCGGCTGAGGTGTTCACGGTGGCGGCGCCGATCGCGCCACCACTCAAGGCGGTCCTGGGAGTTCTGCGGGAAGACCGACTGCAGCATCAGAGCCATGGCGCCGGGCAGGGTCGCGACCAGGAGAGCCCACCAAGGTGCTCCGGAGACGGCAAGGGCCGCGGGCGGCACGGAAGACGCTGCGCTGATGCCCAGCAGAGCTGTGGCGCGATGGCGTTGAGGCATGACGACGTCCAAAGAAGAGATCTCTGGACAGGTCAGGAGCTCCATCTTCACCGATGGCGACACATGGCGCGGCAGGTTTGGCCAATTCAGGCGGACGGCATCCCCGTCGCTCGCTGGAAAGCAGCCCCGGCGCGGGGGTCTGCGTCTTCGCTCAGCCATCTCCACCCATGCTGAGTAGTTCAAGCACGGCAGGACGTCCTCGAAGTGACGTCCTCTCGGTGGCATGACTGGTCTGGCTGCCTGGTGCGATACCCCCAGCGCGCCTGCGGCTCTTCCCAGCGGCCTGTGTCGTGTGTACGCAGATGCGGCAGGCGGTTGTTGCGAATAGGCGCGCTGCCGTACTCTGTATACGGAGGCGTCGTTTCGACGGATGGGAGTGGTGGTGGCTGAGTCTGCAGGGTCCCCTACTGTCCGCCCCTGGCCGGTCGTGGAGTGGAGGGATGTCCTCAGTGCCTACACGCCAACGGATCCGCCGACAGAGGCGCGTCTGCGTACGTTGCGTCGCAATGCCATCGTTTCGGAGGGCGTCCAGGGTCTGCTCAAAGCTCACACGGGCCGCTTCAGTGGAAAGCTGTCCCTCTTTTGCGAGCTGAACCTTGACGCGGCTGTGTTGTCACGCCGCGGACTGGCCGATCTCGCAGGGCAGTACCGTGCCGCAGCCAGCGGCCTGGAGGAGGGCCTGCAGCGGCTGCTTGTCGAGCACAGCGTGCAGATAGCCGAACTCATCCGCCCCACCGAACCCCGCAGGCGTGAAGCCTGGCGGGTTCTGGCGCAGTTCAGCGAGGCAGTCGCCGCGGCCCGCGAGCACCTTCAACCGGTCCCTGGCGAGGATGCCGTGCCAGGAATCCTTGAGGCGCGCATGGGGCAGTGGGTGCGCTTCGTCGCTTCCACCGGAACAGGCCGCTACGACGTGCCCTGGCAGATGGTCCGCTCCGCGGACCTCTCGGTCGGTGATCCCGCCGTCCTCTTCCGCGAGCTGCTGCCCAATGGCAACGCGGTCCTGCGTCTGCAGGCCGGCCTCGACATGAGCCAGGCCGAGCAGGCCGATGAGGGCGACGAAGCGCTGCACCCTCTCGAGGCGCGGGCGTTGCGTCGTTCCCAGTCGCCTGCCGCCAGAAAAGCTCTCCTGGCCTCTCTGGAGGAAGAGGAGCCGCTGGTGAGGCGGGTGCTGGGGTGAGCGATGTCCGGTGGCATCCTGCGACCCGAGCGGACCGGCAGGCGCTGCAGCACTTCACCTGTTGTCCCGACACCGACCATCCGCGCAAGGACGCCTGCGAGCAGCCCTGGGCCCACGAGGTCCAGG
The DNA here is from genome assembly GCF_036227325.1 of Streptomyces sp. NBC_01465. Classification (NCBI taxonomy): domain Bacteria; kingdom Bacillati; phylum Actinomycetota; class Actinomycetes; order Kitasatosporales; family Streptomycetaceae; genus Streptomyces; species Streptomyces sp. NBC_01465. The sequence goes on from NZ_CP109467.1 coordinate 12,795, forward strand.
GCTATCTGCGTCAGCATGCGCTGCCCTGGTGTCTGCGCAACCCTCCGGCGCGTGACCAGCGGCTGCTTCTGCTGGAAGACGGGCCTGCGCTGGTGGGGGCTGCTGTGCACGCGCTGACCGATGAGGACGACCCGCAGGGGGTGCGTGATCGGGCCATCGTCGTCTACGCCGTCGCGCTTGCTTATCAGGGCAAGGAGCTCTCCGACGGGGGGCGAGCTTCCCATGCCGTGTTGGACGCGGTGGTCGAGGACGCCGTCTCCCGCCACGAAGAGGGTGCCTTCATCGTCCTGAATGCCCTGGTGGATCCGTCCAACGTTTCCTCCAGCGCCTGTCTGCGCAGGTACGGGCTACTCCCCCGCGGGCGCGACGAATCCGGAGAGTTCATCCTCCACAGCGGCAGAATCAGCTGAGCCACAACCCCACCCTGCAGCTGGGCGTGGGAGGGCATGAGGACCACGGCCCACCGGGGGCCTCTCCCTGTCCGAGCGTGCGCCTCTGCCTCACTGTGCAGGTGGTCGCGTAGCTGGATCACCCTCACTGCGCTCACCCAGCTGAGCCGAGTGTGACTGAGTCTTTTCGTTGGCCGGTTGAGCGCTTCGCGATACGGCCTTTGCAGATGACAGGGCTCGGGCGTGGCAGGAGCCAGGCTGGGAAAACGAATCGACGGCCCTGCGCTCCACAGGCGAGGATGCGGGACTATCGCTCACCCTGCCCGGAGGGCCCGTGGGATCCAGAGATGCCGACATTGACTTCACTTTCACGTCCCCGACCACCGTGCGGGCCGTTGTGGACACCCTCGCCGGGGCGGGCTGGTCCGCGGTCCTGCAGCCTGGGGGCGTTGCGTACATGCTCAACGATGCGGACGACATGTACGACTGGCACGACAGCGCGCCCGACGGCATCGGCGAGGTAGTAACGCTGCTGGATGCGCCGGAGAACCTGCCCTACGCGGTGGCCCTCAACGTCTACCACCGGGAAGCGGGGACAGGCGGCATGCTCATGTTCCTGCCTGGCCGCACGGACGTCTCCTTCGTGCCCACCATCGACCGTCGCCGCATCCCGGCGGCGCCGGAATTTACCGACCTCGCCTGGTACCTGCATGCCCTTGTCCCGCCCCTCGTCCCGGCAGGGCTCGAAGGGTACAAAGCCACAGAGATCCGGTACTAACAACGCCGGCTCAACTCAGCTCAGCCCCCAGCAACAGGCGCTACACCCATCGTCTTTGCCGCGAGTACCTACAACGTCGCGGCATCCCACACACGATCCCGGAGAAGACCGGCAGCCAAGCCGCCCGTCTGCGCAAAGGCTCACGCGGTGGACGGCCACCCGGCTTCGACGAGGACCGCTACAAGAAGCGCAACACCGTCGAACGGGCCATCAACAAGCTCAAGAACCACCGAGCTGTGGCCACGCGCTACGACAAGCGCGGCGACGTCTTTCTCGGCACCGTCACCGCAGCCGCGCTCGTCATCTGGCTCCGGACCTGAGGCCGTTTCACAGTGCGAACGGCTGGTATGCCAGAGCCCGGTCAACCACCTCCGCAGCGGTTGGCTCCTGCCCGTCCTTGGGCCAGAAGATCAGACCGGATACGTAGCCAGTCGGGCAGGCGAGAGCTCTGTCGAGCCGGTCCAGCACCCGGGCCATCTCGTCCTCGTCGCACTCAACGTCCATGACCTTCTGCACCAGCGTGATCGCCGTCTCGCGAGTCATCGGCAACTGCACCCACCCTTCATGAGCAGCAGCACCCTACTGAGTCACATGATCGGCCGGACAGCTCCCAGGACGCCCAGTCACACCGAGAGACCATCGATGTCACCGTCGCGGCCGTCACAAACCGAGCTCGATGTAGTCGATGTCGGTGAGTTCGACTTGGAGTCCGGCGGCGCGGCGGCCGCGGTCTTTGAAGTAGACCTCTTGGAGTGCTTCGGCGGCGATGTTCTGGAGCTGTTGTTCGGTGGCTCCTTGCTCCTGGGCGGTGAAGAGGCGGGCGGCGTAGGTCGGGGGAAGGTGCTGGGCGATGAGGCGCAGGCGTCCGTCGTCGGTGGTGCCTGGTGCTGCGGTGAATCCGAACCGGGCCCGGGTTTCGATCGTGATGCCGCCTGCTGTTGCGGCCTTCTTCTTGGCCCTGGCTCTCACGCGGGGCTGCCATTTCTTGCGGACCTCCCCCGACAGGCGGGTGGCGAGGTCCTTGCGGGGCCGCTTGAGGGTGCCTTTGAGGTAGCGCTCCACGGTGCGCTGTGAGATGCCCAGGAGCTGCGCTACGGCTTGGGTGGAGCCGGAGTTCTGCTTGACGAGGTAGCGCATCTGCGCGCCGGCGCTTTGGGGGATCGGCCGGGTCGCGGTGCCCGCGATGGCCTTGTCGAGGCTGTCGCCCAGGATGCCCATCTCGGTGTCCTACTCTCCGTCGTCGATCGCGTCGGTGCCCTTGATGTGGGTGGCGGGGTTGTGGCCTTCGTCGAGCATCGTGACGGCCCACATCAGTGGTTGGGTGCCCTGGTGCTTGACCATGCCGGGGCTGACGCCGAGGCGGAATCCGCCCGGGGCGGGCTTGCCGTCGTCGGTGTGCGGGAGGACGTCCAGCGGGGAGGGCCCCTCGGAGAGGTAGACGGCGCAGTCGGACAGGATTGCGATGGGCAGCAGTGCGTCCTCGCCCAGCGTCAGGTGGCCGGCCGGGGGTGCGTCCTGCTGGGTGGCCAGGGCTGTTTTGAGGATCTTGCGGTGCATGCCGGTGCGGGCCTTGGCGATGACTTCGGCCCGGATGTGGGGGCTCCATGCCACGCGCTTGAGGGCCGGCCACGGCTCGCCTGGCGGGATCTTGGTGTCCTTGTTGCGTTCCCTCAGCTTGCCGATGCCGCCCTTGACGGTCGACTTGATCGCGGACAGCACGGCGAGCATCGCGGGGTCGCTGTCCTGGTGCACGGCCATCGCGTCGAGGAACTCCTGCTCCCCCATGCCTGAGACGACGCCGAGGTCGGCCATGGTCGCCTTGTAGGCCTCGGCGAGGCGCTTGTACCAGGGGTCCAGGTAAGGCCCGGACTCGCGGCGCAGGTAGGCCTCGGTCGGGGTAAGGGTGGCGGGCAGCTGGTAGGTGTCGATGAGTTCGCCTGCGTAGGCGAGCGTGGAGGTGGAATACCAGGCAGGTCCCGTCGGGCGCTCACCGCGGAAGGTGAAGGGGTTCGGCAGCCGCGGGTCCATAGTGATCGCGGACAGATCGACCCGCCAGGTCCCGGGAATCGTCTTGTCGAACACCGGACGGGTCACGTGGATGGGCTCGGACAGGCCGACGGTCAACCGGTTGGCGGCGGCGAGGAACGCGGTGTTCACATCGATGCCGACCGCCCATGCCCGGGTGGCCTCCAGGTCGGTGAGCAGTTCCACGTCGCGCACCCAGTCATACGCCTCCTCGTGGAAGACGTCGTCGTCGGTCCGCTCACGGCCCTTCAACGCGGCAACGACCAGCGGGTGCTCGTCGGGTGCTTCGGGCAGAGCGGGCGGCAGAGGGCCGGGCAGGGAGCCGGGCATCGCACCAGAGACCCAGGTGCCGCTCTCCTCGTCCTTGACCGCCCGGGTCGGCGGGCGCAGCGATGTCATCAGTTCCAGGCTCGAGACGGCTGTGGACCCGCGGGGGGTCAGCACCCGTGTCGCGTAGGTGCCCAGGACCCGGGCGACCTCGGGGGCTTGCATCTGGTCGGTGTCGCCCCAGGAGCGGGTGTCCAGTGCGTCCCAGGGCAGGATGGCGAACTGCACGCACTGGCGCTGCTCGCCGCGCCGGAACACCCGCGCCCATGGCCCGAAGCCGCGTTGGGTGAGCTCCCACTTGGCCTGGGTGATCTCCTTGATGACTTTGTGGTTCTCGGGCAGGCGCAGCCCACGCCGGTCCTCCAGGCGCAGTGGCAGTCCCAGGTGCTGGGCGGCGGATGCGGTGAGCACGATCAGTGGGTCGCCGTCCATGCCCGATCGGTGCAGCCGCGGTGAGCCGAGCCTCGCCTCGCGCAGTGTCCACTCGACCAGGGCCGGGATCGTCCTGGCCGGGCATTCCAATACCAACCCGCCGACGCAGTACAGCGAACCGTCGCCATCCAGCACACCGAGCGGACCGTTGGCGAACCGCGGATCAACCGCGTCCAGGGCCGGGGCAGCCTTCGCAGCCACCGCCCTTGTCGGTGGCTGCGCCGTCGACCTGGCTGGCTTCGCTGTCGGCTGGCGGTGGGGCGTCGTCGGCAATCCGGCGACCGCTACAGGTTCCGCCAACTCCCCAGCCACACCTACAGATGCTGCCGTGGGCTGCACCGGGCCACAAGACAGGCCGGTGGTCGGGCCGGGAGGCAGGTCGGTGGACACTTCGGCCGGAGGCGGTGTGGCGGGCGCCGTGGCGGGCGGGGCGGGGAAACGCGCGGCAAGGCCTTCCAAAAGCCGGGCATAGGCAGCCCGCTTCGGCGGCCGCGGATCTGTCCTGCCGCTCTCCCAGTTCCCCACCGCTTCCCGGCGGGCGTTGAGCGCCGCAGCGATCTGGGCCTGGCTCAACCCGGCCGCCTCACGCAGGCGTCTGCGTTCCTCAGGCCCCGGAAGATCGTCCTGCGCAACCTGCTCCAACAGTGCATCGACTGCACCGAACAAGTCGTTCTCACCAGCGGACACCAAGATCACCTCCACCCCCACCCTATACACCAACCGCACATCGCATCGCGCATGAAACGCGCATCAACAACACTGAAAACTCGCGGCGCGCGCGGCAGGTGGCCCGTTTCCAGGCCACTGGAAGTACGCCTTCGGCTCGGAGTTCGCGAGTCAGAGAGAGCTCTTGTCCCACGCCCGGCGGGCGGTGAACGACCCTGGGTACCGGCGCGGTCTGCGTGCTGGTCCTGGCCGCCGTACTGCTGTGCGCCGTCGCCACCGGCGCACTGGCCCACTACGTGGGAGTCGGACCGGCCGGCTGCATGATCGCCGCCTCCGCCGCGGCCGCCGCAGCGAGCGCCCTGACCGTCTTCATCTTCACCCACCAGCGGCCGGCCCCGACCACCACCGCCAACCACACGCCCAAGACCAAGCCCCCGGCGCAGCAAGAGAACAACAAGCCCAAGGGGAAGAAAAACCCCAAGGGCGGCAAGAAGCGCAAGTAGCGCGCACCGCAGAGGCGGAGGGGCCAAGACAGCACACGCTGTCTTGGCCCCTCCGTTTTTTGCCGTCCGTGTTCGCTCCCGAGCGGACGATCTCCTGCCGTGCGCTGCGCTCCTTCACCCGCACCCCCGGCCTCGCGCACCTTCACAGCGCAAGGCCGTCCAGCCGCTCTCGACGACGGCGTCCACAACCGTCTGCGCGTCCAGGGCCAGGGTCCCGCGCACCGGCACGCCCGGCAGCACTCTCATCAAGTCGGGGTCGAAGAAGCGCTTGACGTCGGTCCGCAGAAGACCGGCCACCTCGACCACCACACCACGCCGGGCAGCCCTGCTCCCGTGATCCACCCGGGGGCGCCTGCCTCGAGCCCGACAGCACGATGGACACACGGCAGGCGCTGAGCGAGCAGAACAGCCCACACCTCGGCCCGGACGGCGAAGGCCATCAGCGGCGCAACGAGCCGCGTCCCGACCACCTCCCCCACCCGACCCCAACCACCAACACGACCACCAACACGCGTACGGGCACGACCACCAGCACGGGCACGACCACGCGTACGGACACAGGCATGGGCACGGGAGAGATCGAAAAGACACCTCACGGGGGCGGTACGGACTCGCACCACAGGCTCCCGGCGCGTTCACTGAAGCGAAGCAGCGACGGCCCGCGCGTGCTGAGGCACCTGGTCATCGCACGAAGTGGATCTCAGGCCCCTGCCCCGTTGTTGGTGCCGCTCGACGCCCGCGCCGGCCCGCCGCCACTCCCCCACCGGAGAGATCAGACATCCGGTCATGAATGCCTCATGCCACAAGACGGGGAAGCGCGCCCCGATGCAGCATCACCCTCGCCCCCGTCGATTGACGCAGGAGGACTCCCGGCACCGTGCATGAGGCCCCATGTTCTGCCCTACATGGGATCTTGCATGTTCTTACAGTCGCAGTGCGAGCACGGTTCCTGTTCACAGGGGCGGCCCGGATGGCAGGACCAGTCGTGCCCGCAGGTGCAGAGAATGCCGCCGTGGGCGGCAGAGACCGAGCAGACGTTGCAGGCCGCGGAGTCGGGCTGCGGGCCGGCCGGCTCAGAAAGCTGGCGCGGAAGATCCGCGAGCATCTCGCGGGGCACAGCAGCGCGGCCGCGGTTGAGGAGGATCTCGGTCAGTTCATGCTGCAGCCAGGCCCGGGCAGGGCTGGCCGTTTCGGTGAGCAGCCAGTCACGCAGGCCGGCTGGAACCGTGTCCAGCAACGCCAGGTCACCCGCCTCGACCGTCGCCACAAGACGCCGCAGGCGCGCGGTGAGTTCACGGCCCAACGCCACATCCGAGCCCTCGGCTCTGCGGGCGTTCAGCACGACACCGCTACCAGGAGGCTGAACGAGCAAGTGACCGGGCACCACACCGCCGCCGGCACCGCCCCCTGCTTCCTCGTGCCAGGGACAGGGCCGGTTCAGCACAATCCTGCCGACACACCAGTCAATGAACGCCTGCGGATCCGAACTCTGCCCACTCCGCCCCCAGTCGACGACACAGCCGCACACCTGCTCCAGCGGTGTCCACGCAACCTGCCCCGGCTGCACCGCCTCACCGCTGCGACGCCGCGCCTTGTTCTTCTTCCCTCGCCCCACCACAGCCTCCTCAACCGGAGACCGCCAGCCCCTCGACAACGGGCACCTCTCCGCGCCCTGCCAACGACAAAAGACCGGGACAGAAAGCAACCAGAGCCCACCTTCGTCAATCCGTGTGATTTTCAGTTGGGTGCGGCACCTTCTGAAGTGAGGGGCTGATCAGGGCCGATTGCCAGTGGCGGGTGCCACGATCGCCGCATGGGAGTTGTCTGTGGCTCCTTCGCTGCTACTGACGACGACGATGCGGTCCGGGCCGTGATGCGTGAGGACGAGCCTGTGAGAACGCCCGGGAACACCGCACCGAGGGCGCACGCCGCTCAACACCCTGCTCCCGGCTGGCGGCACCTGTCCGCCGGCCGCGCCCCAAAGCAGCCGGCACAGCGCCGGCCAATACCGAGCAGAGAGCAGGAAGGCGGCCCGGGGAGCAGAGTCCCCGGGCCGCCTTGAGTCCCGGCGTGTACGAACCGCCGATGTTCTCCTGCGAGGCTCTCGCGCCAACGTGGCCACCGCAGTCATCCCGTGTCGAGGTTGGAGCCACAGACCGGAGGGAGTGTCCGTTGCCTCGTTGTGTATCCACATACACAGCGAGGCAATAGCCAGGATCACGGGGTTGGGCGGGGTGCTCAACCGCGTTTGGGATGCTCCTGCGGATTCAGTTATGGATCAAGGTTCTGACGTGCGGGAACCACCTTTCAGCGGCACTTACTGGCTAGTCCCAGGCTGAGCGGCGCGTGCCCGCTATCGCAGCCTGCGGAGGTTCTCCCGACCGGAGTCTGCGCCCGGTACGACAACATCAGGGGGTGCCACTCACACGGGCGACGCCAACCGCCCCCGAGTGCACCCGAGTTGGAGCCACAACCGATGGAGGAACCGTGTCCCACCGTCCCATCCACGCCGAGTGCGTGGAGTCTGGTCCCGCCCCGCTGACCGTCCCCGAGGCGACCGTGGTCGTCATCGTGGTGGTCCTCGCCGCGATCCTTGCTCTGGCAGGCCTGCCGAGCCTGTCAGCCCTCGTTCTGATCGTCGAGGCCGCCACGACCGGCGTGAAGCTGGCCCGCAGGCTGTTCCAGCCCAAGGCGGCCGCGCAGGAGGTGAGCTGACCGTGGGACGACGCGAGAACCCCATCGCCCCGTGCGACAAGGCGCTCCATGCGCTGGCCCAATGGCTGCGGGACCGGCGCGAGGAGGCCGGACTGAACTACACCCAGCCGGCACGCCGTACGGAGCGGGTCCGCTGGATCTCACTGCCGCAGGGCGAGTCGGCCAAGTGCAGTGCCGACACCCTGCTGCGGGCGGCTTCCGGAGCCCGGGGAGTGCCGCGCCGCAAAGCGGTGCTGGCCTACGCCGCCGCATGCGGAGCGAACCTGGCGGAGGCGGACCGGCTGTGGAAGCAGGCCCGCTACCGGCAGGCCCAGGAAGCCGAGCCGCTGAAGGAGAAACCCAAGCACATCACCTACGTGCGGGACTTCGCCGATCTGCATCTGGCCATGGTCGAGCTGTATCGCACATCAGGCTGCCGTTCCTGCCAGGAACTGGAGGACCTCAGCGGCCAAAGGCTCAAGCACTCCACTATCTGGCGGGTGCTCAACGAGCAGACCGGGCGGCCCTCCCGGAGCTTCGTCGTGGAGTTCGCACAGGCCTGCGGTCTGCGCGGGATCGGACTCAGGGACTGGGCGCAGGCCTGGGACCGGGCGGAGGAGCGGCGGACCGGCGACACCAGCCGTAACCGGCGTGGCCCGGTGTTCGTCTCGGGGCGAGGCGCCGGGAACGAGGTCTACCTGGACCGCGGACGCCATCCGGGAGGGCAGGAAGTCTGGAAGCTCCAGACGAAGGCGGTCCCCGAGACGGTACTCGAGCAGAGGATGGAGGAGATCGTTCTTGGGCACCGAGTCCTCTCGCCCGCCGATCTGGCGGCCGCACGCAGCATCATGAACACCCAGCGGACCGCGCGCGCCCTCTCCAGGAAGCGCGCATCCGGGGCAGCCCCCAAATCCCAGGGAGAGCCGCAGCGAAGGGCCCGCGCCGCGTAGCGTGCCGGACTCGCGTACCGGCCGGCCGGGGCAGAGATCAGCGGGTGGCCAGGGCGGCTGCCAAAGATGAGCGGCCGCCAGCAGCTCGGCGCCGGGCTCCGGAAGCCGGGTATCCGCCCCGCAGGGATCAGACCGTCGAGGTCGTCGAGGTCGGTCCGGGGCGCGGGGCGTGGCTTCGGACTCGTCTGGTGAGTCGTCGTTCAGCACTGTGTGTTGCCGGTGACGGAGGCTCAGCGATGGGCGGGCCCACAGGTCAGTCGATGCCTTCGGTGATGCGGAAGTCGCGCTCGGCGCCGTCGGGGAGGGCCACCAGCGCATTCTGGTATGCCTCGCTCTCGTATGCCGCGACGGCCTGTTCAAAGTTGTCGAACTCGATCAGAACGACGCGTTGCGTGATTCCGGCCTCGTGGGCGACGACTCGAGCGCCGCGGGACAGGAGGCGCCCGCCCCCGGCCCGGACTGCCGGACCGGCCAGCTTGTCGTAGGCGGTCAGTCCCTCAGGGTCGGATATGGCGGGGTAGACGCTGACCCAGTAGCCCTTGGCCATGGAGACCTCCTGTGTGCGGCCGGATGCGTCCGGCTTTGAATTGGCACTCGGATCGATCGATCCCGGCGACGGGTAGTGCGGCCGGTTGGATCGTCGTATGCGCAGGTTAGGGCTTGGTGTGCGGTCCGGGGAAAGACCGGTTCGGGATAGGTTCAGAACGGATCGTTATCAATCGGCAGGGAGGGCACGTGGCGCCGGATACGGTGAGTCTGCGGTACTTCCTGGTGCTGGCGCAGGAGTTGAATTTCACCCGCGCGGCGGCACGGATCGGTATCGCACAGCCCGCTCTCAGCGCCCGGATGCGCCGGTTGGAGGCGGAGCTCGGTACGGCCCTGCTGGTCCGCACCACGCGTAGCGTCGTATTGACCACGGCCGGTGCGGCTTTGGCGGAGTCCGCGCCGTCCGCGCTGGCGGCGCTGGACCGGGCATGGGGCACCGCCCGGAGCGCGGCGGCCGGTGAACTGGGCACGCTGCGCATCGGATACAGCCTCAGCGCCGGGGCCGAGACGGCACCGGCCCTGGTGGACAGGCTGATGCGCGACAACAGCGGACTCCAGGTCGGTGCGATCCCAATGGCGACACCGGAGATCTCCCCCGGGGTAGCCGACGGCCGCATCGATGCCGGGATCACCCGTGGTGAACAGCCGGGCCGTGGCGTGCGCCGGTTGATGCTGCGGCGTTTGCGCATCGGGGTCCAGCTGGCGCAGCACCATCCGCTGGCCGACCATGCGGAGATCGAGATCGCCGACGCGGCCGCGTATCCGCTGCGACTCCCGGACCGTGAGGCCAACCCCGTGATCCACGATCAGTTGTCCGAGGTGTTCCGGGACACCCGACCACACCCCCGATTCCACACGCCCGCAGTCTCTTTCGACATGTCCCAGGGCGACCTGCGCGACGGGGTCACCCTCGCCCCGGCCGGAGAGGCCGCGGTCACGGCATCACCGGCCGGTGTCACCTGGCGACCGCTGCGGGGCGCGCCCAGCCTGACGATCCACCTGGTCCTCCCACGCGAGCAGTCGCCACTGCACCGACGCATCCGTGCCGTCGCCACATCCCTGGCGCACGAGTTGCACTGGTTGCCGGACTGACGCGCAGAGGTCAAGCGAGACGGACGCCTGATGATGCCCCCCGGGTCCGGTCCCAGTCGTACGTCGCGGCGAACGTCCTCGTCCAGCCCGAGATCTCGGCGGATGTGGGCCACCACTGCCTCAGGGACGCCGTACGGGGTCACTCCGTTACGGGCAGGCATTCGGCGAGCAGATCGACGATGTCGCGCCAGGCTCGCTGCGCATGTCGTGGGTGGTAGCCGACGCCCGGGGGTGTGGTGTGGTTGACCGGTGGGTGGTGGAAGGCATGCAGAGCCCCGCCGTAGACCACGCAACGCCAGTCGACGCCCGCGTCCCGCATCTCGGCGGTGAACGCTTCCCGTTGCGCGGGCGGCATGATCGGGTCCTCCGATCCGACCCCCGCCCACACGGGGCAGCGAATGCGTGCCGCCTCGCCCGGTCGGCCCGTGGTGAGTGCGTTGACCGTACCGATCGCGCGCAAGTCGACTCCGTCGCGCCCGAGTTCCAGCACAATCGCACCCCCGGTGCCGTAGCCGATTGCGGCGATCCGGTCGAGGTCGGTCCGTGGTTCGGCGCGCAGCACATCAAGTGCAGCATGGCCAATGCCCCGCATCCGGTCGGGGTCTGCGAGCAGCGGCATGCAACGGGCCAGCATCTCCTCGGGGTTGTCCAAATAGCGCCCGCCGTGGAGGTCAAAGGCGAGCGCGACATATCCCAGCTCGGCCAGGGCATCGGCCCGGCGGCGCTCGACATCGCTGAGCCCCATCCCCTCAGGCCCGATCAGGACTGCGGGCCGAGGCTCATCGCCGGCGGGGAGCGCGAGGTGCCCGACCATCGCGAGAGCATCGGCCGGGTATTCGACCGTACGTGTGGTGATCGTCATGAGGCTGGACCGTAGTGAGCATCCAGCCAGGTCGGGCCGGGGTTCACCGTCGGCAGAAGGTGGTCCGTCGCGGCTGGTGGGTTGCGGGCCCTGCCGGCCGGCATGCCCTTGCCGTGCTTCGAAGGCGGACGCCTGGTACTCGTGGTCGACGTGTCGCCCTGGCTGCGCTCGGATGCGCCGTGCCCGGGCCAGCGACTGTTCTGTGTCGTGGACATCAATCCTGGACGTGGTGCGGCTCGGATCCGAGGACGACGTGACAGCCGGCGCCACCGGGCACAGGGGATCTCAACTTTCGGGGGCGATGCTGGCGACGGTAGGCAGGCAGCTCATCACCGCCCCGGACCAAGCGCCCAGTAGTGAAATGGGTGGGTAGACCATCTGTCGCTCTGCCAGGATGACCGGCCATGACCGCAGCGCGAGCTACCGCCCTCTTCGACCAAGTGGCCTCGGTGTACGACGAGGTACTGCCGTTCTTCACCGGGTTCGGTCAACAGCACATGGAGTGGCTCGCTCCGGTGCCCGGCACCCGTGTCCTGGACCTGGGTGCCGGGCGCGGCGCCCTGACTGCTGCCGCTCTCGCCTGCGGCTGCCAGGTGACGGCGGTGGACTGCGCCCCTGCCATGATCGAGCGGATCTCGGCCCAGTTCCCGCAGGTTCACGAAGCACGAGTGATGGACGCTCACCGGCTGGACTTCCCCGACAGCTCCTTCGACCTGGTCTGCGCGGGATTCGTCGTCCATCTGCTCGATGATCCAGCTGCGGCAGCCCACGAGATCCGTCGAGTCCTCACTCCCGGCGGGGTGTTCTCCTTCTCCGTCCCCCGCGCGGTCGAGGACGCGCCGGAGTGGGAGTTCTACAGTGCCCTCTTCCGCGAGTTTCAGCCCCTGATACCCGTCGGCGAAGGACGGCTCAGTCGGCCTTTGGACGCGGAGCAGTTCCTCGCGACGGCGGGGTTCACCGGCGTCGGTGAGACCGCCATCGAGCAGCGTCTTCCCGTCCGCGACGCCGACACGTTCTGGGACTGGGGGCTCTCGCACGGCTCCCGCGCCTTCATCGACGCGCTCCCGGCAGATGCCCGAACCGAGTTCGAAGCCCGCGTACGAGCAGAGCTGTCCTCCGTGGACCCGATCGTATTTGCCGCCGGCGCCGAACTCTGGCGCGGCACCTCACCAGCCTGACCTCGCGCTGACGCCACCGATCCGCAGGCCGCTGGCTGTCCCGTGGTCCGTTACAACTTTCCGGTGCAGCGCGGTTCAACGAGCTCCTCGGCGGCTTCGAGGATGGCGGATCCGTATCCGCGGCGCCTGAACGGGGCGTAGACGTTGATGTCGTAGAGCCAAGCTGAGCTCGTGGTGCCCGCGGCTTGGCGCGGATCGGGGCCGATCCATGCGTTCCCCACAGTCTCGCCTGAACCGTTCTCCGCCACCACGAGATGATGCCCAGCTGTGTCGAGCCCGTCCGGAAGGAACTGAGCGGTGCCCTGCCGGGTCCGCTCTCGTGCCAGCTCCTGGGACATGAACTTGCCGAGTTCACGGGTCGTCTCGGCTTCACGATGCTCAGTCGCCGTGCCGTACTCCGACGGCGTCATCTTCCGCAAGGTGACCTTCTGCGCGTCCATGCCACCATCTTCAACTGGCCGCTGGTGACAGCAACACTGCGTTTTCTTGCCGTGCCCGGCGCTCTCGGATGTTCAGCGGCGCCTCAGCATCATGACGACGAGGATGATGACGAGAATGATGACTACGGTACCGATGCCGATGTACACAGGTTTCTCTCTCCTTCGGACGGCAGAACACCAGCAGGCGCTCCGAGTTGCCGAGTGCCCCCGTCGCGTTCTCTCACCGCCTCTGGGGGAATTCTTTGCCCGACCCCGCCAGGTCGCCCCGGTCAGGTACGCGAGAACCATCGTGACGGTGCCCGGCCTCAGGGGATGAGGACGACCTTGCCTCGGGTCCGGCCGGCGTCGCTGGACCGGTGGACGTCCGCGAGGTCGTTCAGCGGGCGTGACTCGCTGATGTCGAGGGTGACCATGCCCGTGTCCAGGAGTTTTACGAGTTCTGCCAGGTGGGCCACGTCGTTGCGGGCGACCATGTGCATCGCGGTCACTCCGCTGTCGGCAGCCGGTGTGATCGGGGTCGCGATCGATACGATCCGTCCGCCCGGTCGCACCAGAGACACAAGGGCCTGGGCGTCCGGCGGGCTCAACGGGACAAGATTGAGCAGAGTGTCCACCTGGCCGTCGAGCGCGGCACCGACTGGTCCGGCGGTGTAGTCGATCACTTGGTCCGCGCCCTGCAGCAGGACTGCCTCGGTACTGCGGGGACTGGCGGTGGCTATCACCTCGGCCCCGGCGTGCTTGGCCAGCTGCGTCACGAAGCCACCGACGCCGCCGCCCGCACCATTGACCAGTACCCGCTGGCCGGTGGCTGCCTTCCCGTACTCGAACACCGCCTGCCATGCCGTCAGGCCGGCAACGGGAAGGGCCGCGGCGTGCGCGAGAGGGACTGAGTGAGGCGCCGCGACCAGCGTGCCGGCGGGCGCACGCACGTACTCCGCAGCCGCACCGCCGCTGTCGAGCCGGCCGATGACCCGGTCGCCGACAGTGAACTCCTCTACTCCCGTGCCGATCTCGGCCACAGTGCCGGCGACGTCCCAGCCGAGCGTGTAGGGCAAGTCCACGGGGAGGAACGCCTGCAGCAATCCGGCGCGCAATGCGGCCTCGGTGGGATTGAACGAGGTCGCGGCAACTCGGACGAGTACTTCGCCGACGGCGGGTCGGGGTCGCGGAACGTTGTCGTGGCGGATCACGGACGCGTCGCCGTACTCATGGATTCTCGCTGCCTTCATCATCGTCATGCCGCGAATCTACGGCCGCATGCGGAGACGATCCATGCGTGATGAGGCCCAGTTCATACGCGTACGTCTCGCACACGTAGTGTCAGTGCATGGATGTACTCAGCGATGTGATCGCGGTGACCAGGGCCGGGCGGGCCCGGTCGGCACACGTGCGGTGGCATGCCCCGTGGGGGCAGGAGTTCACCTCCGTCCCGGGCTCGGCCGGCTTCCAGGTGGTCCTGCAGGGTTCCTGCTGGCTGCTGCCTCCGGACGCGGAACCCCTCCAACTGGGCGCGGGTGACGTGGTGTTCCTGCCCCACGGCAGCGGGCACACCCTGGCCGACAGTCCCGAATCGCTGGCAACGGCGCCCGCCTGTGGCCCCGGCGACCACCAGCTCTCCGAGCCCTACGCCTCGGACACTGTGGACCGGAGCGGCGACAGCGGTCCGGTCACCACAGTGCTCTGCGGGGCCTACCAACTCGACCCGTCCCGTGCCCACCCGCTGTTGCTGACCCTTCCGGATCTGATCCACTTGCCGGCCGACCCCGGCCACCGTCCCGAGCTGAGCTCGGCTGTGCAGCTGCTGGCCACCGAGGTGGAGAACCCCCGCCTGGGCACGGACGCGGCCGTCCCCGCGCTGCTGGACACCCTGCTCCTGTACATCCTGCGGCTCTGGTTCAGCGAACAGCCCTCCCAGAAAACCGACACCGGCTGGGCCGCCGCGCTGAACGACCCGTCGGTCACCGCCGCCCTCCACGCCATCCACCAAGCCCCGGGATCGCCGTGGACAGTCGCGGGACTCGCAGCGGAAGCCGGGCTCTCCCGGGCACCGTTCGCCAGGCGATTCGCCCTGCTGACCGGCCAACCGCCCCTCGCCTATCTGACCTGGTGGCGGATGACTACGGCAGCGCGCCTGCTGCGGACGTCCAACGCGCCCCTGCGGTCCATCGCCACCCAGGTCGGCTACACATCCGAGTTCGCCTTCGCAGGCGCATTCAAACGCACATACGGGACGGCTCCCGGCGCCTACCGGCGAGCAAGCTGAATCCGAAGGCCGTACCAGTGAGCGCTCCGCGGCCTGCCCGGGACTGCTGCCCGCCGGTAGAGTCAGCCGCCCCGAGACCGCGCCGGACCGACCGGACCCGGCGGCGAACCTCCCTCTCTGCGCCGGCCAGGGGAGACCATGAAGCAGGAGCCGCCCTCGGCAGCGGAACGCACCGTGCGGATACGCCGGCGCCTGGAGCGGCTGATCGGCATCGCGGCGACCGAAGGCAACTCGCTGATACCGCTGCGCAACGGCGACGAGATCTTCGCCGCGATGCTGAGGGGCATCCGCTCCGCCCAGCACACCGTCGACATGATGACGTTCGTGTACTGGCGGGGGGACATCGCCCGGCAGTTCGCCCTGGCACTGGCCGACCGTGCCCGCGCAGGTGCACGGGTGCGACTGCTGCTGGACGGGTTCGGAAGCCGCCTGATCGAGACGGATCAGTTGGAGGCAATGGAACGGGCCGGAGTGCTGGTGGCCTGGTTCCGCAAGCCGCTTTACCTGTCGCCCTTCAAGCAGAACCATCGCTGCCACCGCAAGGTCCTCGTCGTCGACGAGGAGATCGCCTATACCGGCGGGGTGGGCATCGCCGAGGAGTGGTGCGGCAATGCGCGCAACGAGAACGAGTGGCGCGACACGCACGTCGAGGTGCGCGGGCCCGCGGTCGACGGAATCGCGGCTGCCTTCGCCCAGAACTGGGCCGAGTGTCACGACGAACTGTTCGACGAGCGCGACCGGTTCGTCGGCCACGACGCGCAGGGTGATGCGATCGTGCAGGTGGTGCGCGGTTCCGCCAGCGTCGGCTGGCAGGACATGCAGACACTGATCCGCGTCATGCTCGAGTCGGCGGAAGAGCGCTTCCGGCTGGCCACCGCCTACTTTTCACCGGACCCCTACTTCATCGGTCTGCTGTGCTCCACGGCACGCCGCGGCGTCGAAGTGGAGATCCTGCTGCCCGGACCGCACACGGACAAGCGGGTGTCGCAGCTGGCAGGCCAGCGGTTCTACGAGGAGCTCCACACCTGTGGCGTGAAGATCTACCAGTACCAGCCGACGATGATGCACGCGAAGATCATGACCGTGGACGGTGTCGCGGGTCTGATCGGATCGACCAATTTCAACCGGCGTTCCCTGGACCACGACGAGGAAGTCATGCTCGCCGTACTGGATCAGGACTTCACCGCCACCCTCGACGCGCACTTCGACCAGGATCTGGCGGTCAGCGAACTCATCCGCGCCGGCCGGTGGAAGCGGCGCTCACCACTGCAGCGCGTATGCGAGGTCGCCGTACTGCCCATCCGCCGCTTCCTGTAGCACCACCCGCCGGGGCCGGAATCACTGTGGCGAGGCGCAGTCTGAGTAGCGGTACTCATGCCATACGCCGTCCCCGGCGAGACCATGGCCGCGGCAGCAGGCGTCAGGGGGGCGGCATGGGGAAAGTCGTGGGTGCATTCGCCGTTGCGGCGGCGACGGTCGTGGTGCTGGTTGTCGCGTATGCCGTGGGGGCGCCGCCCGACGTGGTGTTGGGCGTAGGAGCCGCTGTCCTTGGGCTGTTGTGGTTGCTCCTTCTGCTGACCACGCCGTGGAACATCTACTTCCGGGCTCGCTCGGTCCTGGCAGAGATCGCAATCAGCAGGAACAAGGGGCTCGTCGTCTCCGCGGAACGCGATGCCGAGGCACGGCGGATCGCTCGCATGATGCTCCGGGTCGCCGTATCGGGGCATGTGGTCACGGCCGCGCTCCTGCTTGCCACCGGCCTGGCCGCTCAACGGGTCCTCGGCTACTGGTGTGCGGGGTTCTTCTTGCTCAGCACCGCCTTCCGGCCTGCGGGAGCCTACTTCGAGCAGCTCAGGCAGCGCCTTGGTCTGCTGCTTCGGGAAGTGAAGTACCCCCGCGACGACGTAGTCGAGTTGAGGACGCGGGTCGAACACGTCCTGACCGGTATGCGGGTTCTGGAGGACAAGACGGAAGAGCAGTATCGGACCCTGGCCGAATTGCGGCGCGCGCATGATGCGTTGACACACACTGCCTATCAGCAGGCCGATGAAGCCGATCGTCGAATCACCGGGCTGGCAAGACAGTTCGAGCAGACAGTGGACGGGCTCACGGACAACGAAGAAATCATCACCGGTCTCAAGGCGTTTGTGCGGCTGCTGCGCTCCGGACAGCCGGTGCAGGGACCGATCGACGCACAGTGACAACGGTCGGCGCCGACGGCGGCCTGTCTGCCGGGTGCACGTGCCGGGCCGTCGGCCGGGGCGCAGATACCGCTAGTCCGTCATCAGGTGGTCCTCGACAGCGGGAGACAGGCGGGCGAGCCAGCCCTCGGTCTCCGCCGGCTCCATGATCCGGTCAAGGTCCAGAGCCGGCGCCATGTGTTCGAACACGCGGCCCGCGCCCATGGCGTAGGTGCCCTTCGGCGGATGCAGGACCAGGACGCGGGTGCCGTTGAGAGGTTCGATGTCGGCAGGTGATCCTTCTGGAGCTACGTACGTGCCCTGGCCGTCGAAGAGGCGGAAGCTGCGGATCGCCGGAGCGGCGGGGCCGAGGCGCGGGTCGCCGGTCGTCGCCGCCTCGACCCAAGTGCGGTCAGGGCGCTCCCCCGCCACCATCCCTTGGGCGGGATCTCCGACGAGCCGGTCTGCCAGCAGGATGTGCAGTTGGCAGTTGTCCCCGATGCCGCTCATCGTGAGGGCGTATCCCCGGCGCGCTCGAGGGTCGATGACCACCAGCGGCTCGTCGTCGAGGACGGCGGCCAGCGCGCCGACCCAGGCAGCTCGCTGGGAGCGGACGCCCACCACAGCGGCATGGTCACGTAGCTCTGCCTTGACGTCTTCGGGGACTGCTGTACGGAATTGGGCGTTCGCCATGACGGTGATCGAAGCGTTGAGCCAGTCGTCCATGTCACTCCAGGACATGGCGATCCGGGTCAGGTCGATCTTGTCCATGCCTCGGCGCCATCGGCTGCGTCGGGTGAGCACCTTCACCAGCTGCTGCGTGTTGGCGCTCGCCGGTTCGGGCAGCGGCCGTCCGCGCGCTGCCTTCTCCCACAGTTCCGGCACCATCGCATTGAGCATCATGGCCTGCGCGGCACGCAGCGGCAGTGCGTCGACGAGCGCCATGGGAGACGCACCCCACTCCACACAGGCGCCCGCCAGCACCGCGGTCTTGGCGTAAACACCACTCAGGCCGGGCAACCACGGCGCGAGAGCCTCGACCGTCGCGGTCAGGCCCGAAGGGCCCTCTCCTCGCGCGGTGTCCGCCAGTTGCTTCACCGCGGCCTGGTAGCTGGTGGCTGAACCGGACTTCATCTGCGCGACCAGTTCGTCGACCAGGCGGGATATCTCGGATGGCACCGGCGCACGCTAGCAGGGACTCTGTTGCGGCATCAGCGGTGGGGGCGTTTCTTGAGTGCGCGGGCCCGGGTGCGGATGCGTTGCTTGTCCTCGGATCTGGCGCGGGCGTCCTGGCGCAGTTCCAGCATGCGCTGTTCGCGGCGGAGCTTTCCCCAGTTGCCCAGTCGGGCTTCTTCCAGGTCGCCGGCGCCGTACGCGGCGGGCACGGTCGGGTCGCTGGTAGCGCTCTGTCAGCGTCTCGTCGGCGATGTGCCGCACGTACCGCGAGTGCTCCCACGAAGATTCACAGCGACCCGCCCTCCAACAGGGTGGATCGACAGACTCACGAACAACGAAGAGATCATCACCGGCCTGAAGGCCTGAGCACGTTGACCATGGCTGGGGTGGCTGGCTTTGGCATCACCGACCTCGGGTCGTGGAGTGTGTACCCCTCGTTGGTGTTGAAGCCCTCCAGCTCACCTCCAGCAGCCTTTAAGCACTGATCCAGTGGCTCCTGTTTTTCTGTCATACGTGCTGGACGCCCGGGGGGTCGGGCGCAGGCCGTGGCACGCATCTCACTGGGCACCATCCGAGTTTTCGAGAATGGGAGATCCACATGAACATCAACCACGAGGAATCCGCACAGGAGCTCGACGCCGACAAGCTCGCCGCTCTCGCCGAGACGGACGAGTCCACCGCTGTCGAGCCGGTCACCCCGAAGCGCGCCAACAGCAAGTACGCCCTTCTGCAGGACGGCACTGACGCCTGATCCGCGTCCTCGGCCGGTCCTACCGGCCGCCGCGGGATCTGTCCTCACGCTGACAGCACGGCCACGCTCGACTCCCCACCCCATCCGGCATCAGACCTTCACGAGGGCATACATGCGGCAGCCTCGAATACTCCTCGTCAACCCGCCCATCTGGAACGTCTACGCACCTCACCTCGCAGTTCCCCTCCTGGCCGCGGTCATGCGTAGACACGGTTGGCAGGTGTCGTCGCTCGACCTGAGCATCGAGCAGACAGACTGGCTCCTCTCCTCCGCAGGCCTCGGGAAGCTGTTCCCGAAGGCCGAGCGCCGTCTGGGCGAGCTGCCCCCCGGCGAGCGCAGGGCACACGAGGAGGTACTCACCATCTTCGGTGACACGATGCAACGCATCGACAGTGCCAGAGCAGCACTCAAGTCACGTGACGTGCTGGCCGACCCGGCGGCCTTCACGCATGCGGCCACGGTCCTCCGCAATGGACTCGCCTGTGTTTCGGCTTCGTTCCCCGGTCTGAAGTTCGATCTCCGGGGGAACTTCTCCTGCTTCTCGCACCGGCGCACCGACTCCGTTCTCGAGGCCGCAGGTTCCGTCGACCGCAATGTCTACGGATGGGCTCTGGAGCAGCGGCCGATCCCTGAACTCGACGACAGCAGCCTTGCGGTGGTCGGAATTTCGGTCTCCGCCGACACACAGCTGATCGCCGCACTCACCACCGCCCGCCACGTCAAGCTCCGCCGGCCCGATGTGCACGTGGTCATGGGCGGCAATCTGACAACGCGCATGGTGAGCCGCTGGCAGGAGGAGCACCCGTTCTTCGCGTACGTGGACTCCTTCATCTCCTACGAGGGCGAGGATGCGCTCCCCGCGCTGTGCGACCGGATCACCGGCGTCGACAACAGGCCCATCCCTGGGCTGCTGGAGCGCGACGGAAGCGGAGGGCTGCTGCGCACGCCGGCAGCCATGGTCGATGTGTCCGATCTGCCCACACCTGACTTCGACGGCCTGCCGCTCGAGCGGTATTTCGCACCGGGACCCGTCCTGCCGCTCCAGGCGTCGCGCAGCTGTGCCTGGGACTGCGCCTTCTGCTCGATCCCGTTCGCCAGCAACAAGTTCCGGATCCGGCGCCCCGAACAGGTTGTCCGCGACATGGCCGCACTCGCGGCCAAGCACGGCTCCGACAGTTTCATGTTCGTGGACGAGATCATGACGCTGACCTCGCTGCGTGGAGTTTCGCGGGAGCTGATCGACGGCGGGCACGATCTCTTCTGGTACGGGGAGACCCGGTTCAGCAAGGGACTCGACGACGAACTGGCGTCCTCGTTGCGCCGCTCCGGCTGCCGCCGCCTGGATCTCGGTCTGGAGTCGTACAACCAGCGTGTGCTCGACCTGATGCGCAAGGGTACCAAGGTCGCCGACATCGAGCCGTCGCTCCAGGCTCTCCTGGGAAACAAGGTCCCTGTCCACCTCTTCTGCATGACGGGCTTCCCGGGCGAGACGGAGGACGAAGCCCTGCGTACACAGGAGTTCGCCGATCAGGCGCTTCGGCGCTCGGCGGAGGAGTTCGACGTGCCGTACTCGACTGCGGCGAACGGGCCCTTCATCCTTGATGTGCTCTCCCCGGTCGGCGAACGCCCCGACCTCTTCGGTGTCGAACTCATTCCGCCCGGCGAGGGCGAAGACCTGGCTTTCGACCTCGACTACACGGTTTCCGAGGGCCTGAGCCAGCAGGACACGGCCCGGCTGACCTCTGGAGAGCCTTCCGGCACCACTGCGGGCGCCGCGTTCCATCAGGGCACGTGGATCGGCGACGCGGAGGAGTGGTCGTTCCTGTGGGCGCTGGCCGAGGCGGAGCTGCCGCCCCGGCGCGTGCCCGTACCAATCGTCCCGCGCCTCCACGTGGGCACCACTGCTTCGGTGCGGCTGGCGGCGGGTGTCCAGGGGCGTTTGTCGGACACCGGAAGGGGGATTCTGTTGCACGTGCCGTCGTGCGACGCCCTCATCGACGTACCCCGGGAATGGCATCCGCTGCTCGACGGCCTGCCGCACACCGTGGCCAGCCTCTGGCAGGACGTCGAGTCACCGCGCGTTGCCGCGGGCACGCTCGCGCGGCTCGCCGCTCATGGCGCCCTGACTGTCGAACAGGCCGATTCCAGCGAAGAGTCGTCTCCTCTGTGGTACGCCGCCCAGCCCTATGCCGTGGCGGACAGCCGCCCCGACGGAGGCTGCCTGCTCGTTTCCCCGGAGACGGGGCACCGGGTGCGGGTCACCGCTGCGGGACGGCTCCTGTGGCTGCTCGCGGCCGACGGAGTGAGCGACGCCGAACTGGCGGAGCGGTCCCGCCTCCCCGAGCGGCAACGACGACTGCTCCTGGAAAATCTGGCCGGCAACCGTGTGATCGCAGTGGCCTCCCTCGCCCCCGGGCTTCTCGAACTGCCGCGCGTCGCGGCCTGACCACAGGAGTTTGCTGTGCCTCACCCGGTCTCCGTTGCAGGCGCTGAACTCGACCGATTCTGGAAGGAGTTCGCCTCCCACAACTGGGAGCGCCAGCCCCTGTCCCTCCGCTCGTCTCCCGTCCGGCTGGGAGTTGCGGACTGGGAGTTGCTGCGGGCCCTGCGGCTGGCGGCCGACCCTGCCAACCGGCCCAAGGGTTTGAGTCTGCCGATAGTCGTGGTGACCGTGGACGGCCGGACTCAGCCGATCGACACCGGGGCTTTCCTGCCGCTGCCCGACGACAGCGACCTGGACGCCTATCTCGCCAGGGTGGACAGGCGGATGCGGAACCACGAATGGAGCGTCGCTGTCTCCGGTCTGCACGCGGTCGACGCGGCCCTGTGGGACCGGGCCAAACGGCTGGCCGACGACGTCCACCGGTATACGGGGAGCCGGGTCGCCGGGCGCGTCGACATCGACACCTTCATCGGCCGGTACACCTCCACCAACGTGGGTGTGCACGTGGACCACGCGGGAAATTTCGGCTTCACCCTGCGCGGCGAGAAGCTGCTGCTGACCTGGCCGCCGGAACGCGGCGACCAGGTCCCCCAGCACACGTCCGACTACGCCTCCGCACGCGATCACGCCGACGTACTGGTCGGCGTGCCCGGAGCACTGACGTACTTCCCCTCCGAGCAGTTGCACGTGGGCGAGTCGCCCGACGCCGTGGCCGTCAACGTCAATATCGCCTTCTTCACCCGCAGCGATCCGGCCGCCCTCGTCGTGGAAGCTGTCGGTGAAGTACTCGGGCGGGCTCGCGGCGTCCGGTCCGGACCTGTCGCCTCCGCGGCGGACGGCATTCCCGAGCAGGCACAGAACGCGCTGGCTGTCCTCGCTGGGCTGACAGGCGACGAGGTCGCAGACGTCGTATGGGAACACCACATGCGTGCGGAGACATCGGGCGGACTGGGTTGCGGCCGGCCGGCCGAAGCCCTTGTCGCCGTGCCCCGCCGGGCAGTTGTCCGTAAGCACACGGATGTCGAAGTGCGCCAGCGTGTCCTCAGCGACGGCCGCCGCGCCGTTGCCGCCCAAGGGCACACCCTGAGGGTGGCCGAACATCCGCACCTGGCAGCGGCCGTCAGTGCGCTCGCCGAAGGGGACACGCTCGTACTCGCCGAGTGGGAGCGCCACTCGGACGCCGCAGCCGTACCACTCCTCCATGCCGTGCTGCTCAGGCTTTCGGCCTGGCGCGCCATCGAAGTCCAGGAGGAGCCGGCCCCGTGACAGCCACTCGACAGGGCAGGGCAGCGGGACTCATGGTGATGGCCGCTCTGCTGGTGAGCACAGTGGGCGACGAGGTGGCGATGGTGGCGCTGGCTCTGCGCGGCGCTGAGCGAACCGGCCTGACGTCGGTGGTCTCGGCTCAGATGCTTGCCGGTCTCGTACCCGGCATCGTCCTGGGCGGCCCCATCGGGCGCGTCTGCGACCGTTTCCGTACGGACGCGGTACTCGGCGTGACTCTGGCGCTGGAGTGCTTGATCGCGGCGGCGGCCGCCGCGGTCGCGGACAGTGCGCTGTCGCTCATCGCCACGATGCTGTTGCTCGGCGTACTGGGGGCCGTCGCCCAGACGTGTGTGATGGCCCTCGTGCCTCAGCTGTTCCAGGACTCCGGATCCCAACTGCGGGTGAACGGGGTCATGGAGTCGTCGCGGAACGCGGGGTACATCGTCGGGCCGCTGCTGGTGGGCGTGTTGACGGCGCACGGCGGAACCGGCCTCGCGCTGGTGGTCGACGCGGGGACCTTCGCGTTCGCCCTCCTGGCCGTGCCCGTGATCGGTGGCTGGCTGGCCGCGATGCCCCGCGGTGCCGACAGCCCTTCCACGGACGAGAAGCGGACCGCGGAGTCGGCCGGAGGGGGGTTGCGGCTCGGCCTCTCCCTCCTGTGGGCGGGAGCTGCGCGCCGGACGACGCTCGCCACGATCGCGGTCACTGTCGCTGCGACCTCGGTGGCCAACGTGCTGCTGCCGTTCTTCGCACGCGACATGCCCGGCGGAACGGCGGTCTACGGCACGCTGCTGGCCGCCTGGAGCGTGGGCCTGGTCCTCGGTCCGTTCCTGCTGCGCGGCCGCCTCAGCCACCGTCCCACTGCCATGGTCGCCGTCGCAGCGGCCACGTTCATCGGCCTCACCTACACGGTGACCGGTGCCTTCCCGGTCGTCCCGCTCATGCTCGTCGCCTTCCTGTGCGGCGGTGCGGCCAACGCCGTACAGAACGTGACCCTGCGTACCCATGTGATGGCCGACTGCCCGCCGGACCTACGAGGACGAGTGGGTGCCGCCTACGGGGCGACGCTGCAGAGCGCGGTGGCAATCGGCTTCGCCCTGGCCGCACTCGCGCCGGCCCACTGGGCCCGCTGGGGGATCTTCACCGGCGGAGCGATCGCTTTCGTGGGCGGCCTGCTCGGCTGGCTGCGGACCCGCGCGACGGTCGGCCTCCTCGCACCGGGACGGGCCGTATCCGTACCCGTGGGAACGGCAATGGACGGAGAGATGCCATGAACCGCCCGACGGCCCTCGACCCGGTCATTCCCCGGTTCTGCGCCCAGACAGGGGCCTCACTCCCCCTTGCCTGGGAATTCGCATGGTCACCACCGTCCGACGAAGGCGCGGTCAGGCTGGCACCTCCACCGGACCCCCTGGTTCTCGATCGCACTGCCTGGCCCCGGCGGCTGCCGCAGGACACCAGGTTGAGCCTGGCACCGACGGTGCAACTCCAATACACACCCGTTCCGTTCCTGCGAAACGGCGGGGCGGTCGCTGTGGTGTTCGGGACGGACCCGTCGGCCTTCGTCGAGGTGCCTGGTCCGGTCGGCGACGCCCTGCTGCGCGGCAGCTCGGTGGCCCATGTCCGCCAGGTGTGGGGGCAGGAAGCCGCAACCGTCGACCACAAGCTCATCGGGATGATGCGCTACGGCCTGTTGCGCGGAGATGCCGGGCCCGAGGAACGCAGACAAGCCGAAGGTGCCCGTTCGCTGGTCCAGGAGTCATGGGTGCAGTCGATGGAGCGAGATGACGGTGGCGCCGTCCTGGCCCACACTCCGACAGGCAACTTCGTCAGGACGGGCGTGGCGGCCTTCCAACTGTGGCAGTTGGCTCGGCAAGGAGCCGGGATCGACTGCGTACAGCTTCCCGCACAACTCCGTGACGTCGCCGACCTGTTGCTGTCGTCCGGCATGTTCCGGGCTGTCGTCTGACGAGACCACGGCCGAACGGGCCGCAGAGAGAAGGGACGAGCCGTGCACGATCCGGCCGAAGCGGCGCTGAGCGCCCTCACCCGCCCCGGTATGGGCACCGAGAACGCGGGGCCTCTGCTGCGGGCGCTGACCAGGATGGCGCGTCCGCGCACCGTGGTCGAGGTGGGTGCCGGTTCCTCGACGCTCCACCTGCTCCTCGGGCTGCGCGACGCCCGGGCGGAGGCTGCCGCGGACCGTCGTGTCGTCGGCGGGTCGGTGACGAACGACGAACGTGCCTCTGTCCTGCATCCACGGTCCGCAAGCGAGGACTACGCGCCGAAACTCCTTGTCGTCGACGACATTTCCGTGGCCGGCACGTCCGCGCACCAGGTGAGCGACGCGGCCCGCGCACTCGGCCTCGACGACATGCTCACCTTCGTCGAACGGGACTTCTTCGAGATGACCGACCAGGAGCTCGACGCATGGGGGCCGTTGGACCTGGTGTGGCTCGATGCCGGCACGCAGGCCGACGACGCCGGGTTCCTCACTTCGCTGTGGCCACGCGTCACACCGGGTGGCACGGTTGTGTTGCACGAGCCGTACCTGGCCACGACGGTCGAGACGTCCCACGGCAGGGTGGCCTGTCGTGTCGTCCCCACTCCCCTGCTGCAGGAATTGCGCCGCCAGGGCGCCGCGAGCGCGGACGGATTCGACGTGCTTGCCCTGAGCGAGCCCCACAAGCACCGTCAGACGGGTCTGCTGATGCTCCGCAAACACGCCGGGTGGGAACGCGACAGGTGCACCCCCTTCGCCGAGGAGCTGAAGGCGCTGGGGGAGATTCCCTCGGACGAGGTGCCACGTCTGTCCCCCACACCCGTACCTGCGGGGAGCGGCACTCCCGGGGACGCGGGGCAGATCCTCGCGGCGCTGTCCGACGTCGCCCAGCGCACCGTGTTCAGCTCGGTGGTCCTCCTGGCCGACACCGCGCAAGGCATCGCGGCGCGCCTCGGTACGTCTCCCGCCGCATGCACTGCGGCTCTTGCCGGACTGCATGCGGTAGGCCTCGTCACGCACGAGAACGGCCTCTGGTCCGCCGCCGACCGTATTTGGCGGCAGCTGCAGCCCTCGTCCACCGCGCAGGCGTGAGCGGCTGGTGAAACGGTTCGGGTCTTCCTGAAGGCGGAAACGCTACGTTGCATTCATGAGCCGGGGAACGAATTCACCCTGAATGCACTCCGTCGCAGCAGGTAGATCCGGAACTCGTGGTCCAATGGTCCCGCACATGGCGCAACACTCTCCCACACGGTTCGTTGCAATGAATCGAGAGTGAACGCTATGGTGGCGCCGTCGCAGACCACGAAGGAGACCGTGATGCCGGGAGGCAGACTCACCCAGCAGGAACGCCAGCAGATCGCGCTGGGACTGGCGGACGGTCTTGCCTACGCGGAGATCGCCAGGCGTGTGGACCGCCCGACCTCGACGATCACGCGGGAGGTGATGCGCAACGGCGGCCCCACCTCGTACCGGGCCGAAGTCGCCCACCGCGCCACCGAGCGCCGCGCCCACCGGCGCAGGCAGGCCGCGCCCCGGGGAGCAGGAGCACTCCCCCAGCCCCACGGTCGCGACGCGGAGGCGGTCCGTGAGTACGAGGAGGTGTTCACCACCGTCATCATGGCGTCGGGTGCGCCCACGATGATGTCGCGGGTGCTCGCCTGCCTGACCCTCACCGACTCCGGCAGTCTCACCGCGGCCGAACTCGTCGAACGCCTCCAGGTCAGCCCGGCGTCCATCTCCAAAGCGATCGCGTACCTCGAGAACCAGGGCCTGGTCCGCCGCGAACGCGACGAACGCCGCCGCGAGCGCTACGTCGTCGACGACGACATCTGGTACCAGTCGATGATGGCGAGCGCCCGGTCCACCGCCCAGCTCGTCGAGACCGCACGGCAGGGAGTCGGCGTCCTCGTGCCCGGCACGCCGGCCGCCACGCGTCTCGAAAACATCGCCCGTTTCCTCGACTTCGTCTCCGAGAGCATCGCCCGCGCCGCGGAACAGGCTCGCGAAATCCTCCACACGAAATCCGATACGGCTCAGGACGACAGCGCCTGAGCCGCGTTTCTCAGCGCTCGCCCCCGTTGAGCGCGGCCACTTCACGCAGGGCCGCGGCGATGGCAGGGGCGTCCTTCTTCAGAATCGCACCGTGGTTGCTGGCGACCTTCGCGCCGAGCTGGATGTTCGCATTGCGCGCGAAGACCTGGTCGAGCGATGCGCGAATCCGCTCCTGCTCGTCCCCCTTGCTGCCGAGGGACGTACCCGAGGCGACTACGTACCGCACCGGGACGGTGATGCCGTCCAGGACGGGGCCCAACGCGGCTTCGCGGGCCACCTTTCCGAGCTCGATGTTGCATTCCGCCATCTGCTCGGCGGACATCCGCGCGGTCAGGCCCGTCGGTCGCAGCAGTGGCAGGAACCAGCCCATCCGCTTGAACTGCTTGCGGATCCGCTGCTCCATGGCCTCGTCCAGCCAGTCGTTCGGCTGCGCACCGTCGACCAGGACTGCACCCAGGGCGCGTTCCGGGTTCCGGCCGACCCAGTGCGCCCCGACGAACGATCCGTACGACCAGCCCACCACCAGGACCCGGTCCACACCCCTCGCCGCGAGAACGGCATCGACATCGCGCACGGCGGCCTCGAAGGAATAGTCCGCCGAACGCTTCGACTTCCGGCCGCGGCCGCGCTCGTCGAAGGTGATGTGGCGCAGGCCCGGCCCGAGTTCGGCGATGACCCGGCGCCAGTACCCCTGAGTGGCGAACTGGCCGTTGAGGTAGATCACGGGGATACCGGGGCCGCCGGTGTCGGTGACGGCCAGGGCGGTGTCGTCGACCGGGACCATGCCGGTCCACGTCGAGTCGGTCGAGGAAGTGCTGTTCTTGGTCATGTGCTCCACCCGCTCGTATGAGGCGTCTTGTACAGCTTGGTGTGGCTCAATGGTGGCACACATGTGGCGCCATTGCGAGCCAGATTGCGCCAACTCCCACTCAAGTGGTCCTTGAGCGAGCGTCCAGCGGGAGGGGCTTCCCTGAGAGGATCCGCCCTCGAACTGCCGCGCATCGCGGCCTGACCACAGGAGATGCGCTGTGGCCCACCGGGTCTCCGCGACAGACGCAGAGCTGGACCGCTTCTGGAAGGAGTTCGCCGCCCTCAACTGGGAGCGGCAGCCGCTCTCCCGGCAGACGTCTCCCGTCCGACTGGGCCTCGCGGACTGGGAGTTGCTGCGGGCGTTGAGGCTGACGGCCGACCTCGACGACGGCTCGGGCCTGCCGAGGATCGTGGTCACGGTGGACGGCCGGGCAGAGTCGGACGACCCTCGGCCGTTCCTGCCTCTGCCCGACGACAGCGGTCTGGACGCCTACCTGGCCAGGGTGGACACGCGGATGCGGAACCACGAATGGAGCGTCGCCGTTTCCGGCCTGGACGCGGTCGACGTGGCGTTGCGGGACCGGGCCGGACGGCTGGCCGACGACGTCCGCCGGCATACGGGAAGCCGGGCCGTCGGGCGCGTCGATGTCGGCGCCTTCATCGGCCGGTACGCCTCATCCCACGCCGATGCGCCCGCGAACCACGCGCATGCGGGGATCTTCGGGTTCACTCTGCGCGGCAAGCAGCTTCTGCTGACCTGGCCACCGGAGCGCGGCAACCAGGTCCCGCTGGTCGGCGTGCCCGGTGCGCTGACCTACATCCCCGCGGGACAACTGCACGTGGGCAGGTCGCCCGACGCCGTGGCCGTCAACGTCAACTTCGCCTTCTGTCCCGGCAGCGAGCAGGCCGCCGCCTAGGTCACGACGGGGTCAGGCCTTGGCGCGGCGGATGTCGATGTTGCCGTGCCGGGTGCGGGCGCGGACCTCGACGGACTCCTCGGACTTCTCCGGGTTCTGGGACGCGGTGAGCGTGTTGCGGACCTGTCCGGAGGTGGAGTTGACGTCGAGCCAGGCAGCCGTGCCCTCGCGGATTCCGACCTCGATGGCGCCGTACGAGGTCTCCAACTGGACGGTGCCGCGCGCCACTTCGCCCACACGGAGGGTGCCGTGGGCTGTGGTGGCGGTGACGGACGACTCGGCGCGGGCGATGTCGATGTCGCCATTGGCGCCGCTCACCCGCAGTTCGCCGGTCGCCGCCCCGACGGTCGTGGTGCCGTGCGAGTTCTTCAGGACGGCCGGACCGTCGACGAAACCGACGCGCAGGCTGCCGGAGCTGGTGGTGATCTCTGCCGCGCCCTCGATGTGGTCCACGGTGATCGAGCCGTGCGACGCGGTCAGGTGCAGCGGACCGGTCACATCGAGGCGGACGTCACCCGAGGACGTCTTCACCCGGACCTCACCGAGCCGGCCTTCGCCGAGCACCTGTGCCCAGGCGCCGGTCATGTCCACGCGCGAGCCCTCGGGCAGTTCGACCGTGACGTCGACGGTGCCGTTACGGCCCATCAGATAGCGCACCTTGGGCGTCCGGACGGTCAGTTCGCCGTTCGCGTAACTGACCTCCGTCTGCTCGGCCGCCCGTACGTCCTGGTCCTTCTTCGGGTCGCGGGGCCGCACCTCGACGACGGTGTCGCGGCGGTCGCCGGCGGTGAACTGGATGGAACCGGCATCCACGCGCGCCGTGACCGAGACCGCTCCGGGAGTGTCGAAAGTAGGCATGGCTGTCCCGTCCTCGTGAGTTTGTGGGATGAAGTGGTACGGACGAACTCGGCTATCGCACCCAGCCCGTGAAGTTCTGTCCTACGGTCTGACTCTTCTCCGGAGTGCGCGGCCGGCTGCCGCCGTCGACCGCGGCGGACACGGCCCGCACCAGCCAGGCGTTGACCGACAGACCTTCCCGGCTCGCGGCCTCCTCGGTGCGCGCCTTCAGGTGGGCGGGCAGGCGCAGGTTGACGCGGGCAGTGCCTCCCTCGTCGCCGTCGGCTACGACCGGGACGGAGACGGGCGCCGGAGCGTCGGACGGCTCGGACCGGTCCTCGCGCTGCGGCAGCACCACCACGAAGTCGGGCTCCAGACCACGAAGCCGTACGTCGACGGAGCCCGGGGCGAGCTCACGGGTGATCTCGTCCATCGCGGCGGAGAGCACGTTGAGCAGCGTCAGCCGGGTCGCCGATTCCAGCGGAGCGGTGAGCCGCTCGGCCAGCTTCAGGGCATCCTCTCCGCCCGCTTCGGCGGCAACCGCGAGCTCCCGGCGGAGAGTGTCGACATACGGAGTGAGGTCCATGACGCCATGATGGCACCAGGGTGGCGTCATATGCAAGTCCGAAGGTGCGACGCGTGGCGTCGGTGCGCTACTCGACCGGCTCGATCCCCGCTCGCAGCAACCCGTACGTGTAGGCCTCCTCCAGCGCACACCACGATGCGGCGATGACGTTCTCGGCGACGCCCACCGTTGACCACTCGTTCTGGCCGTCCGTGGTGGAGATCAGGACGCGGGTCGTGCACTCCGTGCCGTACGTGCCGTCCAGCCTGCGGACCCTGTAGTCGACCAGTTCGAGCGTGGCGAGCTGCGGGTAGATGCGCTCGAGCGCGACGCGCAGGGCACGGTCGAGCGCATTGACCGGGCCGTTGCCCTCGGCGGTGGCGACGATGCGCTCGCCCTTGGCCCACAGCTTCACGGTCGCTTCGTTGGCGTGGCTGCCGTCGGGGCGGTCCTCGATGATGGCCCGCCTGGACTCGATGCGGAAGTAGCTGCGGGCCCTGCCCTCGGCCTCCTCGCGGAGCAGCAGTTCGAAGGAGGCGTCGGCGGCCTCGTACGTGTAGCCCTGCAGTTCACGCTCCTTGACGCGTGCGACGACGCGGCCGACGAGCTCGCGGTCGCCGGAGATGTCCACGCCGAGCTCCTGGCTCTTGAGCTCGACGGAGGCGCGGCCCGCCATGTCGGAGACCAGCATGCGGATGCGGTTGCCGACGAGGTCGGGGTCGATGTGCTGGTACAGATCCGGGTCGACCTTGATCGCGGAGGCGTGGAGGCCCGCCTTGTGTGCGAAGGCGGAGATGCCGACATAGGGCTGGTGGGTGGACGGGGCGAGGTTCGTGACCTCGGCGATGGCGTGCGAGATGCGCGTCATCTCGCGCAGCGCGCCGTCGGGCAGAACCTTCTTGCCGTACTTGAGTTCCAGGGCGGCGACGACCGAGAAGAGGTTGGAGTTGCCGACGCGCTCTCCGTAGCCATTGGCCGTGCACTGCACATGAGTCGCGCCGGCGTCGACGGCTGCAAGGGTGTTGGCGACGGCGCAGCCCGTGTCGTCCTGGGCGTGAATGCCGAGCCGGGCTCCCGTGTCGTCGAGGACGATGTGCACGATCGCCTGGATCTGGGCGGGGAGCATGCCGCCGTTGGTGTCGCAGAGCACGACGACCGAGGCGCCCGCCTCGTGTGCGGCCCGTACGACGGCTTTCGCATAAACGGGGTTGGCGCGGTAGCCGTCGAAGAAGTGCTCGCAGTCGACGAAGACACGGCGGCCCTCGGCCACCAGATGGGCGACGGTGTCGCGGACCATCTCCAGGTTCTCGTCGAGGGTGGTGCGCAGGGCCAGTTCGACATGCCGGTCGTGCGCCTTGGCGACCAGCGTGATCACCGGGGCACCCGACTCGAGGAGCGCCCTGACCTGCGGGTCGTCGGCTGCTTTGGCGCCGGGCCTGCGCGTGGCGCCGAAGGCGACGAGCTGGGCGTGCCGGAAGTCGATCTCCTGCGCACGGGCGAAGAACTCGGTGTCGCGCGGGTTGGCGCCCGGCCAGCCTCCTTCGATGAAGCCCACGCCGAAATCGTCCAGGTGCCGTGCGATGGTCAGCTTGTCCGCGACAGTGAGGCTGATGCCTTCGCGCTGAGCTCCGTCGCGCAGCGTCGTGTCGAAGACGTGGAAGGAATCACTCGGGCTGCTGCTCATACTGATCCGGCTCCTGTCTGGGATCTCGGCCTAGACGACGGTCCAGGTGTCGTTGCCGGCGAGGAGGGTGGCGAGGTCGCCCTTGCCCTTCTGCTCGATGGCGGTTTCGAGTTGGTCGGACATCTGGGTGTCGTAGACCGGGCGGTCCACCGAGCGGAACACCCCGATGGGGGTGTGGTGCAGGGTGTCGGGGTCGGCCAGGCGGGACAGGGCGAACGCCGTGGTCGGGGACGTGGTGTGGGCGTCGTGCATGAGGATCTGCGACTCGTTCTCGGGGGTGACTGCGATGACCTTGAGGTCGCCGGTGGCCTGGTCGCGGACGACGCCCTTGGAGCCGTCGGCGCCGAAGCGGATCGGCTGGCCGTGCTCGAGGCGGATGACGGCTTCTTCGGCCTGTTGCTTGTCCTTGAGGACCTCAAAAGCGCCGTCGTTGAAGATGTTGCAGTTCTGGTAGATCTCGACCAGGGCGGTGCCGGGGTGTTCGGCGGCGGCGCGCAGCACGCTGGTGAGGTGCTTGCGGTCGGAGTCCACCGTCCGTGCCACGAAGCTGGCTTCCGCGCCGATGGCGAGGGAGACGGGGTTGAAGGGGGCGTCGAGGGAGCCCATCGGGGTGGACTTGGTGATCTTCCCGACCTCGGAGGTGGGGGAGTACTGGCCCTTGGTGAGTCCGTAGATCCGGTTGTTGAACAGGAGGATCTTCAGGTTCACGTTGCGGCGCAGGGCGTGGATGAGGTGGTTGCCGCCGATCGACAGGGCGTCGCCGTCGCCGGTGACCACCCACACGCTCAAGTCCCGCCGGGAAGACGCCAGTCCGGTGGCGATCGCGGGGGCGCGGCCGTGGATGGAGTGCATCCCGTAGGTGTTCATGTAGTACGGGAAGCGGGAGGAGCAGCCGATCCCGGAGACGAAGACGATGTTCTCCTTCGCCAGACCGAGTTCGGGCATGAAGCCCTGCACCGCCGCCAGCACCGCGTAGTCACCGCAGCCCGGACACCAGCGCACTTCCTGATCGGACTTGAAGTCCCGGGCCGCCAGCGGAACTTCGGACTTGGGGATGAGGGTCAGGGCCTCAGTGGGCATCGATGGCCTCCTTGAGGGCGGTGGCGAGCTGCTCGGCCTTGAACGGCATGCCGTTGACCTGGTTGAAACTGATCGCGTCGACGAGGTACTTCGCACGGATCAGTGTGGCGAGCTGGCCGAGGTTCATCTCGGGGATCACCACGCGGTCGTAGTCGGCGAGGACGTCACCCAGGTTGTTCGGGAAGGGGTTGAGGTGGCGCAGATGGGCCTGCGCGATGGGTACGTTCTCCGCGCGCAGGCGGCGGACGGCTGCGGTGATGGGGCCGAATGTCGAACCCCAGCCAAGGACCAGGGTCCTGGCCTCGTTGGGGTCGTCGACCTTCAGGTCGGGGACCTCGATGCCGTCGATCTTCGCCTGGCGGGTGCGGACCATGAAGTCGTGGTTGGCCGGGTCGTAGCTGATGTTGCCGGTGCCGTCCTGCTTCTCGATTCCGCCGATCCGGTGCTCCAACCCCGGCGTGCCCGGCACCGCCCACGGACGCGCCAACGTCTGCGGGTCGCGCTTGTAGGGCCAGAACACTTCGGTGCCATCGGCCAGCTCATGATTGGGACCGGCCGCGAACTGCACCCGCAGATCGGGCAGTTCATCCACCTCGGGCACCCGCCACGGCTCCGAGCCGTTCGCCAGATACCCGTCCGAGAGCAGGAAGACCGGGGTGCGGTAGGTCAGCGCGATCCGTGCCGCATCCAGCGCCGCATCGAAACAGTCACCCGGCGTCTTCGGCGCGACGATCGGGACCGGGGCCTCGCCGTTGCGCCCGTACATCGCCTGCAGCAGATCCGCCTGCTCCGTCTTCGTCGGCAGACCGGTCGAGGGCCCGCCGCGCTGAATATCGATGATCAGCAACGGGAGCTCCAGGGACACCGCGAGGCCGATCGCCTCGGACTTCAACGCCACCCCAGGACCCGATGTGGTGGTGATGGCGAGGGAGCCGCCGAACGCCGCGCCGAGTGCGGCGCCGATCCCCGCGATCTCGTCCTCCGCCTGGAAGGTCCGCACCCCGAAGTTCTTGTGCTTGGAGAGCTCGTGCAGGATGTCGGAAGCCGGAGTGATCGGATACGAGCCGAGGTAGAGCGGGAGATCCGCCTGCCGGGCGGCCGCGATCAGCCCGTACGACAGCGCCAGATTCCCCGACATGTTCCGGTAGGTGCCCGTCGGGAACGCGGACGTCGCCGGAGCCACCTCATAAGACACCGCGAAGTCCTCGGTCGTCTCACCGAAGTTCCAACCCGCCCTGAACGCAGCGACGTTGGCCTCGGCGATCTCGGGCTTCTTCGCGAACTTCGTCCGCAGGAACTTCTCCGTGCCCTCGGTCGGCCGGTGGTACATCCACGACAGAAGCCCCAGCGCGAACATGTTCTTCGACCGCTCGGCCTCCTTGCGGGAGAGCCCGAACTCCTTCAGCGCCTCGATCGTCATCGACGTCAGCGGCACCGGATGCACCCGGAACGCCTCCAGCGAACCGTCCTCCAGCGGAGAGGTCGCATACCCGACCTTCGCCATCGGCCGCTTCGTGAACTCATCGGTGTTCACGATGATTTCGGCCCCGCGCGGCAGGTCCCCGATGTTGGCCTTCAGCGCCGCCGGGTTCATCGCGACCAGCACGTTCGGGGCATCGCCCGGCGTGAGGATGTCGTGATCCGCGAAGTGCAGCTGGAAGCTGGAGACACCCGGCAGCGTCCCTGCGGGCGCCCGGATCTCGGCCGGGAAGTTCGGCAGCGTCGACAGGTCGTTGCCGAACGACGCCGTCTCCGACGTGAACCGGTCGCCCGTGAGCTGCATACCGTCACCGGAGTCCCCCGCGAACCGGATGATCACCCGGTCCAGACGGCGGACTTCCTTGTCGCGCACCCCTGTTACGTCAGGGGCAGCGGTTGTCACAGACATACGAGTGTCGACTCCTGTCGCTACTGGGGCTGGTTCCCGTGCTTGCGGGAAGGCTGAGCCACGTACTTGGTGCGCAGCACGGCGAGCGCGTCGATCAGCCTGATGCGGGTCTCCGCAGGGTCGATGACGTCGTCCACCAGGCCTCGTTCGGCCGCGTAGTACGGGTGCATGAGCTGGTCCCGGTACTCCTTGATGTGCTGTTCGCGGGAGGACTCGGGATCGGCGGACGCCGCGATCTCGCGCCGGAAGACGACGTTGGCGGCGCCCTCCGCCCCCATCACGGCGATCTCGTTGCCCGGCCAGGCCAGCGACAGGTCCGAGCCGATGGAGCGCGAGTCCATGACGATGTACGCGCCGCCGTAGGCCTTGCGCAGGATCAGCTGGATGCGGGGAACCGTCGCATTGCAGTACGCGTAGAGGAGTTTGGCGCCGTGGCGGATGATGCCGCCGTGCTCCTGGTCGATGCCGGGCAGGAAGCCCGGCACATCCACCAGGGTCACGAGGGGGATGTTGAAGGAGTCGCACATCTGCACGAAGCGCGCCGCCTTCTCGCTGCCCTTGATGTCGAGTACGCCGGCGAGCGCGGCGGGCTGGTTGGCCACGATGCCGACGACATGGCCGTCCAGACGGGCCAGTGCGCACACCACGTTGGGCGCCCAGGCCTCGTGCACCTCGAAGTAGTCGCCGCCGTCGACGAACTCCTCGACGACCTCGCGTACGTCGTACACCCGCTTGTCGTCGGACGGCACCAGGTCGCGCATGGCCGGGGTGAGCCGGTCGGGCCGGTCCGCACAGGTCTCGGAGGGCGGCTGTTCACGGTTGTTGGCGGGCAGGAAGGACAGCAGGTAGCGGACGTCCGCGAGGCAGCTCTCCTCGTCGTCGTACGCGAATCCGGCGACGCCGGAGAGACGGGTGTGGGCGTCGGCGCCGCCCAGCTCGTCGTGGCTGATCTGCTCTCCGGTGACCGCCTGCACCACGTCGGGACCCGTGATGAACATCTGCGCGGTGCCGCGCACCATGAACACGAAGTCGGTCAGCACCGGGGAGTAGGCCGCCCCGCCCGCGCAGGGGCCCAGCATGACGCTGATCTGCGGGACGACCCCGGAGTTGCGGACGTTGCGCTGGAAGATCCCGCCGTACCCGGCGAGCGCGGTCACCCCTTCCTGGATGCGTGCGCCGGCGCCGTCGCACAGGCCCACGATCGGGGCTCCGGCGGAGGCGGCCATGTCCATGATCTTGTGGATCTTCTCGGCGTGCGCCTCGCCGAGGGAGCCTCCGAAGATCCGGAAGTCATGGGCGTACGCGAAGACGACACGGCCGAACACGCGGCCCCAGGCGGTGACCACACCGTCGGTGTAGGGGCGCTTGTCCTCCAGGCCGAAGCCGCTGGCCCGGTGTCTGCGCAGCCCTTCGACCTCGGTGAACCGTCCGTCGTCGAAAAGGAGTTGGAGCCGCTCGCGTGCCGTGAGTTTGCCTTTGGCGTGCTGCGCCTCGGTGGCCCTGTCGCTGGGGCCTCGGCGCATCGCGTCACGTATGGCATGCAGTTCGGCGACCGTGCCGCGCTGCTGCCCGACCGGCTTGTCGTCCAGGGCGGTCATGGGTTTCCCCTTCCGGCCGTCGTGATGAACCGTCCGTCGTGTGGTGAAGCAGCCGTCAGCTTCTGCCATGCCGCTCGAAGCCTGTTGGAGCGCCGGACGACAACGGGGCCGGGCTCACCGGCGCTCCACCGGCGCTCGAGTCCGCGTCGAGAACGGAATGGGATGCTCCCCGCGTGAGCTCCGAAGCTGACGGTCACGAGCCCTCGCGGAGGGCCACACAAGCCCGTCGGCACCCCCTGCACATCCCCCGAGGGCACCGGCGGGCATCTTGCGCACCCGTACGAAGCAAAGGAGCCCCCCACCATGTCTGTCACGCTGAGCGACCAGGACAAGGTCACCCTGCGGACCGCCGCCTACGGCGCGGTCTCACTGATGGCTGCCGCTGCCGGCGCCGACTCCCCCCACAAGGTCGCCACCCAGGGAAGCATCGCCCTGACGTCCGCGACCGGTCTCGTCGGGCACGTGCTCTCCGAGAAGTCCTCGGTCGGCGACCTGAGCGGCAAGTCCACCGCCGAACTCGCCGATCGCGTCCTGCCCGCCCTCACCGCGGCCATGCAGCTGCTCAAGAAGCAGGCCCCCGACGAGGCCGACAACTTCCGCAGCACCGTCCTCGTCGCCCTCGACGCGTCCACCCAGTCGCGTAAGAACGCGTCCAGCCCCACCCTCACCGCCATGACCGACAAGATCACCGCCGCTCTCGACGCCGCCTGACCGACGTCCGCGTGAGACTTGCCCTGTCCCGCCGGCGGGACAGGGCAAGTCCGCCCGCCAAGTGCCCCGGCCCTGCACCGAGTTGTCTTGAACCGCTGATCCACGTGCGTGAACGTGGAGTCGATGTGACGACGTCACAGGCGCGGCGGAAAGAGGGGTAACGACGTGGGACACACCGGCATGGACACGGACGTGGTGATCGCGGGCGCCGGACCCACCGGGCTGATGCTCGCCTGTGAACTGCGGCTGGCGGGTGTCGACGTGACGGTGGTCGAGCCGCTCGCGGAGCGGTCGGGCGAATCGCGCGCCGGCGGGATGCACTCCCGGACGCTGGAGGTGCTCGACCAGCGCGGCGTCCTCGACCGCTTCCTGGCGGAGGGCGAACTGCAGCCGGTGGGCCATTTCTCCGGCCTCTATCTCGACTTCGACGAGTCCGAGTCCAGGCACCCGTATCCGCTGATGATCCTGCAGTCCGCCATCGAGCGCCTGCTCGAGGAGTGGGCGGCCGAACTCGGTGTCCGGGTGCGCCGGTCGTCCGGGGTCAGCGGGGTCCGCCAGGACGAGGCCGGCGTGACGGTCGAGCTGAGTACGGCGGAAGAGACCCCTGCGACGCTGCGCGCCCGCTATCTCGTGGGCTGCGACGGCGGGCGGAGCACGGTGCGCAAGCTGACGGGCATCGACTTCCCCGGTACCGAGGCGACGATGACCGCACTGGTCGGCGACGTCGAACTGCCCGATCTGCCCGAGGACTACGTCTGGGTCCGGCGCACCCCGAACGGCGACTACTCGGCGATCGCGTTCGAGGCGGGCTGGCACCGGGTGATCACCTCCGAGTTCGACCAGGTCGCCGACCGCGACGAACCCGTGACGTTCGAGCGGCTCCGGGAGTCGATGGTCAGGGTCGCGGGCACCGACTTCGGGATGCGCAACCCCCGGTGGGTCTCCCGGTTCAACGACGCCGCGCGGCAGGCAGCCCAGTACCGGAAGGGCCGCGTGCTGCTCGCGGGCGACGCAGCGCACATCCACTTCCCGGCCGGCGGGCAGGGGCTGAACATGGGGGTGCAGGACGCGGTCAACCTCGGCTGGAAGCTGGCCTCGGTGGTACGCGGCCGGGCGCCGGAGAGCCTGCTGGACAGCTATCACGCCGAGCGTCACCCCGTGGCGGAGCGCGTGCTGAACAACACCAGGGCGCAGTCCGCCCTGGTCCGCCCGGGCCCCCAGACGGACGCCCTGCGCGAGGTGTTCAGCTCCCTCATGGTGTTCGACGACGTGAACCAGTACCTCCGCCACCTGCTGACAGCACTGGACATCCGGTACCCGGTCGACGGCGACCACCAACTCGTCGGCCGCCGCGTACCGGACGCCGACCTCACGTCGTACGACGGCGCCGACTGCGTCTACGAACTGCTGCACGCCGGCCGCCCCGTCCTGCTCGACCTGCACGGCAGCGCGGACATCGCGGCGGTCGCCAAGGGATGGGGAGACAGGATCGACCTCGTGGAGGCGCGCAGCGAGGACGACCACTGGCCCGTCCCGGCCCTCGGCGAGATCCCCGCTCCCACCGCCCTCCTCATCCGCCCGGACGGCCATGTCGCCTGGGCCTCCGCCGGCACGCCCGACACCTCCGCGCTCCGTACCGCCCTCGCCACCTGGTTCGGTCCGGCCCTGCAGGGGTGAGGCACCGCCCGCAACGAACAGCCGACGAAGGGACACACCGACAGTGAAGAGCACGTGGTTCCGACGCTTCACCACGGCCTCGGGAGACGGGCCGCGGCTCGTGTGCTTCCCGCATGCCGGGGGTTCCGCGACGGCGTTCAAGGACTTGGCGCAGGCACTGCCCCCGAACTTCGACGTCGTGTCCGTGCAGTACCCGGGGCGCCAGGACCGTTACCGCGAGGAGCCGTTCACGTCCCTGGCCTCGCTGGTCGGGGCGGTCACCGAGGAGCTGACCCGGGAGCTGGCCGAGGACGACGGGCGGCCGTACGCCCTGTTCGGCCACAGCATGGGCGCACTCGTCGCGTACGAGACGGCCCGGCTGCTCGCCGACGGCCAACTGCCCGGTCCCCAGCGGCTGTTCCTCTCCGGCCGGGGCGGACCGAATACCGGCGGCGTCCCGTATCACCTCTACGACGACTCCGATGTGCTCGCCGACGTACGCAGGCTGGGCGGCACCCAGCAGGCCATGCTCGACGACCCGGACATCCTGGAGCTGGTGATGCCGGCGCTGCGGGCCGACTACCGGGCGCTGGGCACGTACACCTGGCGCGGAGGTGAGCCGCTCGCCGTTCCGGTGACCGCCCTGACCGGGGACAGCGACCCGATGATGACGGTCCAGGACGCCGGGACCTGGGGGGCGCACACCACAGGGGACTTCGCTCTGAAGGTCTTTCCCGGCGGTCACTTCTATCTCTTCGACCAGCTCGGGCAGGTCGCCGCGGCCGTCACCGAGGGGATGCTGACGGGGGTGGCCGCTTCCTGACCGGCCGCCCACCGCGAGGGGCCCGGTCCGCCGTTTCCGGCGGGCCGGGCCCCTTTCCGCACTGGGCTGTCAGGTGTACGCGTAGAAACCGCGCCCCGACTTCTTGCCCAGCAGGCCGCCCTCGACCATGCGCAGCAGCAGCGGCGGCGGTGCGTACAGCGGCTCCTTGAACTCCTCGTACATGGCCTGTGCGATGGAGACGGTCGTGTCCAGGCCGATGAGGTCGGCGAGACGCAGCGGGCCCATCGGATGCGAGCAGCCCTGCACCATGCCCTGGTCGACGGTCTCCGCCGTGGCCAGGCCCGACTCGACCATCCGGACCGCGGACAGCAGATACGGGAACAGCAGCGCGTTGACGAGGAAGCCCGCGCGGTCCGGTGAGGCGATCGGCTTCTTGCCGAGTACGTCGGTCACGAAGGCCAGCGCCCGCGCGCTCACCGCCTCGTCCGTGAGCACCGAGGCGACGATCTCGACGAGCGGCAGCGCCGGTACCGGGTTGAAGAAGTGCAGGCCGAGGACCTGGCCCGGGCGGCGGGTCGCGGCGGAGAGCCGTACGACCGGGATCGAGGACGTGTTGGTCGCCAGGATCGCGTCCGGGTCCTCGACGATCTTGTCGAGGGTGGCGAACAGGTCCAGCTTGACCTGCTCGTCCTCCTTGACCGCCTCGATCACCAGCTGACGGTCGGCCAGATCGGCGAGATCGCGGGTGAACGACACCCGGCCCAGCGCCGCGTCGCGCTCCTCGGCCGTCAGTTTGCCCCTGGCCACACCCTTGTCGAGGGACGCGGCCAGCCGCTGCGGCGCCGTCACGAGCGACGACTCGGAGAACACCGCGACCGTCACCTGCAGCCCGGCCTTCGCGCAGAGTTCGGCGATGCCGGTGCCCATGATGCCGCTGCCGGCGACACCCACCCGTTCGATCGTGGTCGTCGTGGTCATGCGTGGGCCCCCCAGGTCAGTAGTGATGCTCCGATCGACATGCCGCCGCCGAATCCGGCGAGCAGCACCAGGTCGCCCGGCGACAGCGCTCCCGTGCGGTTCGCCTCGTCGAGCGCCACGGGCACCGAGGCGCTGCCGACGTTTCCGTAGCGGATCAGCGTGCGGTGCGTCTGCGCCGCGCCCAGGCCCGCGCGTTCGACGACGTCGCCGAGCATCACGCCGTTGGCCTGGTGCGGTACGAAGTGGTCGACCGCGCCGATGTCGACGCCCGCCTTGCGGGCCAGCGCGAGGAGCGCAGGCGGCACGTGCTCGGCGACGAAGTCCCGTACCCCGCGGCCGTCCATCCTGAAGTAGTGGTCGCCCGCGGCGACGGTCGCCGCCGACGCCGGTTTGCGGCTGCCGCCGGCCTCGACGCGGATCAGATGGTGTGCGTCGCCGCGGCTGGCGAGGTCGCTGGCGATGATCCCGTACGGTTCCGGGACCGTCCCCACGATCGCCGCTCCGGCGCCGTCGGCGAACAGGATCGCCGTCCTGTGGTCGGTGAAGTCGAGGATCCGCGAGTACACGTCCGCGCCGATCACCAGCACCCGGGCGTCCGGCCGTACGGTGACCAGGCTGTGGGCCAGCGACAGCGCGTAGACGAAGCCGCTGCACACGACGTTGACGTCGAAGCAGGCGGCGCCGTACGCGCCCAGGCCGTGCTGCACCAGATAGGACGTGGGCGGCTGCGGGAAGTCCCCCGTGGAGGTCGAGACGATGATGTAGTCGATCTGCTGGGGGCTCAACTGCGCCTGGGTCAGGGCCCGTTCGGCGGCCTTCACCGCAAGGTCGGACGTGGCCTCGTGCGGAGCCGCGTAACGCCGCGACTGTATCTGCGTCTTGCGCTCGATCCACTCGGCGGTGACGCCGACGCGCTCGGCGACCTCTTCGTTGCCCACTTCGTGCTTGGGCAGGTACGAGCCGGTGGAGAGTATGCCGATACCCATGTCAGGACGCCTCGGCGGAGTCGGGTGCACGGAGTCCGCGCAGCGGGTTGAGCCGGGCGGCCCCGATCTTCTCGCGGCGTACGGGATCGGTCACGCCGAGCCCTTCCTCGGGCGCGAGGCAGAGCACGCCGACCTTGCCGGTGTGCCGGTTCAGCTGGACCAGCCGGGCAGCCTCGCCCACGTCCTTGAGCGGGAAGACCTCGGAGAGGATGGGGGAAAGCTGCCCCAGCTGGAAGAGCCGGTTGCACTCGGCCTGCTCCTGCAGATTCGCCGCGTGACTGCCGAGGATCCGCTTGAGGTTCATCCAGAGGTAGCGGTTGTCGAAGTGGTGGTCGTAGCCGGTGCTCGACCCGCAGGTGACGACGGTGCCGCCCTTGCGTACGACGAAGACGGAGATCCCGAACGTCGCCCGTCCGACGTAGTCGAACACGACGTGCGGGTCCTCGCCGACCTGGCGTCTGATCTCCCGGCCGAGCCGCTTGCCCAGCTCGATCGTGCGCTCCGGGGTGAGCGCGTCGTCGCCGCCCATGCCGATCTCGTTGCGGTTGATCACCACGTCGCAGCCGAGCCGGCGCAGTGCGTCGGCCTTGCGCTCGGAGCTGACCACGCCGACGGCGATGCCGCCCGCGTTCTTCACCATCTGCACGGCGAACGCGCCGAGGCCGCCCGTCGCTCCCCAGACGAGTACGACATCGCCCTGCTTGATCCGCGCACCGTTCTCGCCGACCAGCATCCGGTACGAGGTGGCCGCGGTCAGCAGCACGCCCGCCGATTCTTCCCAGGTCAGATGGGCCGGCTTGGGCAGGAGCTGGCTGGCGCGCACCACCGAGTAGTGGGCGAGCCCGCCGAAGTTCGTCTCGTAGCCCCAGATGCGCTGTCCCGCTCCGAGCATCGCGTCGGCGTGCGTCGCTGGTTCCTGCTCGTCGACCTGGACACAGCTGGCGACCACGTGGTCGCCCACCTTCCAGTGCCGTACGCCGGACCCGACCCGTACGACGATCCCGGACGCGTCCGATCCCACGACCTGGTGCGGCAGATCGTGCCGGGCGGCGTAACCGCCCTCGCGAGCCAGGCGCTTGAGGAACGCGAAGGTGGGGACGGGCTCGAAGGTCGCCGACCAGACGGTGTTGTAGTTGATGGAGCTCGCCATGACGGCGACGACCACCTCGTCCGGAGCGAGCTCCGGCATCGGTACGCGTCCGACGTGCAGCGACTTGCGGACGTCCTTGTCCTCCACGCCGTCGAACATGCCGACGTCCGAGGCGAGGAGGTGCGCGGCCTCGTACTCCGAGGGGAGTTCGTGTCGCCCGAGCTCCTCGGGGCCGGCCCCGGACAGCAGGGCCTCTGTCAAAGAATCCATGATTCCCTTTCTCCTTTGCAGTGCCACTGCCGACGGGACCGGACCGCGCTCGGAGGACGAGCTCAGAGGACCGCGCCCTCCTTGGTTCGACGGCGCAGGCTCGGCCTGCTGGACTGGCCGAGGTCCTTCCACATGTCCGACAGGCCGGTGATGGTGCGCGCCGCGAACAGCCTGCGGATGGAGACCTCCTGCTTGAGCTCCGACCGGATCAGGCCGACGAGCCGGATCGCGCGCAGCGAGTTGCCGCCGAGGTCGAAGAAGTCCTCGTCGATGCCCACGCGGTCCAGCTCGAGCACATCGGCGAACGCCGTGGCGAGTACGCGTTCGGTGTCGTTGCGCGGCGCCCGGTACGTGCCCTCGCCGAAGTCGGGGGCCGGCAGCGCGGCCCGGTCCACTCGTCCGGCGGCCGTCAGGGGGAGGCGTTCCAGCACGGTGAAGACGGACGGCACCATGGACTCGGGCAGCCATCCCGCGGCGAACCGGCGGAGCTCGTCGGCGGAGACGGTGCCGCCGCCCGCCGGGACGACGTAGGCGACCAGGCGCTGCTGGCCGGTGCTGTCCTCCCGTACGACCACGACCGACTGGGCGAGCCCGGTGTGTTCGGACAGGACCTCTTCGACCTCGGCCAACTCGACGCGGACACCGCGTACGTCCGCCTGGGCGTCGGCCCGGGCGACGTACTCGAGGCGTCCTTCGGTGCCCCAGCGCACACGGTCCCCGGTCCGGTGCATGAGCGATCCGGCCGGACCGTACGGGTTGGGTACGAAGCGCTCCGCGGTCGGTCCGGGGCGCCCGGGGTAGCCGCGCGACACGCCGGGTCCTGCGACGTACAGCTCGCCGGTCACGCCGACAGGGACCGGTGCCAGGCCCGGGCCGAGTACGTAGAGGGCGGTGTGGTCCATCGGGAGGCCGACGGCTCCCGCGTGACGCACCGGTTCGTCGGCGGCCAGGCGGTGGGCTGCGGCGAACACGGTTGCTTCCGTCAGTCCGTGGCCGTTGACGATCGTCAGTTCGGGGCAGGCCTCGCGGACCCGGCGCAGCGCGGCCGCGGACACCCGGTCACCGCCGGTCCACACCTCGCGCAGGCCGGCGAGGCTCTCGGGGCGCCGGCCCGCGATCACGGAGAACTGGCCTGCGGGCAGCCATACCGTGGTGATCTCGTGCGCCGCGCGCGCCTCGGTGAGTGTGTCGATGCCGAGCTCTCCGGGGGGAGCCACGACGACCCGGCCGCCGTTGAGGAGGGGTACCCACACTTCGAGGGCGAGTGCGTCGGAGGTGGGCGCCGCATGCCACAGCACGGTGCTGGTGTCGGCGCCCTGCCAGTGGCGGTCCAGGACGAACTGCTCCATGTTCCGGTGCGTCACGCCGACTCCGGTGGCGGCGGCGCTCGTTCCGGAGTCGTACAGCACGGCCAGCAGGCTGTCCGGGTGCGACGGGAGGAGGGCTTGCGTCTCGGGGGTCTCCGACAGGAGGTCGTCGTACGCGAGCACCGGGACATCCGGGCCGGACGGGAGCAGTCCGGCCGTCGCCGCGGAGGTGAGCAGGGCACGCGCCGAGGTCTCACGGAGCTGTGCATCGATGCGCTCCGCGGGGAGCGCCGGGTCGATCGGTAGG
This sequence comes from Streptomyces sp. NBC_01465, assembly GCF_036227325.1. Taxonomy (NCBI): domain Bacteria; kingdom Bacillati; phylum Actinomycetota; class Actinomycetes; order Kitasatosporales; family Streptomycetaceae; genus Streptomyces; species Streptomyces sp. NBC_01465. The sequence continues at coordinate 57,278 of NZ_CP109467.1, forward strand.
TACGCTCCGCCCGCCTTCACGATGCCCAGCAGGGCGACGGCCAGGTCGGCCGAGCGAGGCAGCGCCACCGCCACGACCGTGTCGGCGCCGATGTTCCGCCGGCGCAGCGCCTCGGCCAGTCGGGTCGAGCGTGCGTCCAACTCACCGTACGAGAGGGTGACTTCGCCGGACACGAGCGCGACGGCGTCGGGGGCACGCTCTACCTGGTGGGCGAACAGCTGGGGAACCGTCAGCCCGGGGAGCGGCGCTTCCCTGCCGTTCAGTGCTGTCAGTACCTGGTCGCGCTCGGCGCCCTGCACCACGTCCAGCGCTCCGACCGGCAGCTCACCGGCGGCCATCACGGCGCGGATGTAGTCGATCAACTCCTCGCCGATGAAGCGGAGTTCGGCGCGGTGGTAGAGACGCGCGGGAGCGTCGAGCCGGACGTAGAGGTCGCTGTCGGCGCTGCCGTCGGTGTAGATGCCGATCGACAGTTCCTCGAAGGTCCCGGTCGTCGCGCCGGAGTAGCGCGCGGGACTATCTCCGAAGTGGAGCTGGTCCGTGAACTCGACGACGTTGACGACGGCGCCGTAGCTCCCGCGCCCGCTGAGGACGGTTCCTGCGGCGCGCTGGATGTCCGAGTAGTGGAGGGCGGTGTGGTCGAAGATCTCGTACGTCTCGTCGACGAGCGTGTCGGTGATCTCGGCGAAGGTCGTATCGAGGCTGATCCCGACCCGCACGGGCACCACGTTGACCGCGAGGCCGGGGGTGCGGCTCGCCACGCCGATGCGGTTGCCCACGGCGAGCGAGAGCAGGAACTCCGGTCGGTCGCAGCGGTGCCGCAGGTACACGGCCGTGGCGGCGGTCAGCATCTGCGACATCCAGACGCCCATGGTCTGCGCGGTCTCGGTCCACACGTCCGACTCGGCGCGGGGAACGGTCAGCGTACGGCTCACCATGCCGATGGTCTCGGCCACTTCGGACCAGCGGTCGGCGCTGCTCAGCGGCTCGGACAGCTCGGAGCGCTGGGCGTCGGACAGGGCGACGCGCGGAATCTGCGCGGGCGCGGGCGCTTCCTTCAGGTAATCGCGCCAGAACCCCGAGTCCTCGGAGAACTTGTCGGAGGCGAGGTACTCCACCGCCTCGGCAGCGAACGACTCGGTGTCCCACGGGTGCGGAAGCTCCGGTATCTGCTCCTGCCGCACCAGCGCGGTGTAGACCTCGGCGAGACGCTTCGACAGCAGGCCGCCGGCGCCGAACCCGTCCGAGATGAGGTGGTGGTAGGCGATCACCAGAAGGGAGCGCGTCTCGGAGAGCTTGACCGCCCCCAGGCGGAACAGCAGATCGCGCGCCAGGTCGAAGGGCTCCCGCACCATTTCGGCGAGGGCTTCGCGCGCCGCCTGCTCGGGGTCGGCCTCGGCACTGAGATCGAGGAAGAACGGCTTCCAGTCGCCCAGTTCCCGGGGAACGAGGCGCAGTCCGTTTCCGTCGTCGACGAAATTGACGCGCAGGACCTCCGCCTCACCCATGACGTGGAGGAACGCGGATTCGATGACCGCCGCGTCCAGCTCACCGTCCACGTCCCACATGGTCAGCGCATGGTTCGGCGTGTCGGGAGCCATTTCCTGTGCCCGCCACATGCCTTTATGCGCAGACGACGCACCGAACGAACGCACAGAGATCAACCCCTACAGAACAGTCCCGGACACCGGAGGAATTCGCAGATCACCCCCCATGGTCAGGGGGGTGGGTCAGCGGTTCAAGACAAGTTGAATCCGGCGGGACAAGCCGCCTGCGCCGCTTGTGGTGTCCCGCCGGCGGGACACGGCTACGCGGTCATCAGGGACACGATGTGTCCAGCGATCTGCCGCGGTGACGGGTGGCGCAGCACCAGATTCGGCCTCAGTTTGAGTTCGGTCGACGCGGTCAGTCGCTTGCTGAGTTCCACCGACAGCAGGGAGTCGAATCCGAGCTCCTTGAACGCCTGGTCGGGATGGACCGATGCGGCGGAGGGATGTCCGAGTACGACGGCGACCTTCTCCAGGACGTGGTCGAGGACCAGGGTCTTCGCGTCGTCGCCGGACAGGGTGGAGACCCTCTTCGGCAGGGAGACCTGGAGGTCTTCGTCCACGGGCTCCTCGACGGCGGATGTCTCCGCCTCCACCGCAGTGGTGGTCGAGGAGTTCAGCCAGTACCGCTGCCGGTGAAAGGCGTACGTCGGAAGGTCCACGCGCCGGCGTGTCCCGAACAGGGCGTCCCACTCAACGGACCCACCCCTGACATGGAGCGCGGCCAGCGACCCGAGTACGGACTCCACCTCGCCCCGGCCGCGCCGCGAGGACGAGAGGACCAGCGCGTCGTCGATGTCCTCGACGATCTCCTGCACCGGGACGGTCAGTACAGGGTGGGGGCTCATCTCGACGAATACGCGAAAGCCGTCCTCGGCCAGCTTGCGGACGGAGGATTCGAAGCGGACCTTTTCGCGCAGATTGTTGTACCAGTACTCGGCGTTGAGCTGCGCGGTGTCGATGACTTTTCCGTACAAGGTCGAGTAGAAGGGCAGCTTCGAGGTTTTCGGGCTCACCTCGGCGAGCGGGTCGATCACCTCGTCGCGGACCCGGGTCACATGGTGGGAATGGGAGGCGTAGTCGACCGATATCCGCCGGGCCTGGGCGCCTTCGGACTTCATCTTCTCGATGAATTCGTCGAGTGCGTCGGGCTCTCCCGACACCACCACGGAGCGGGGTCCGTTGACCACGGCGACGCTCACCTGGTCGCCCCACGGAGCGAGGTGTTCCGTCACGACGTCCTCGGACTCGGCGACCGATCCCATCGCGCCGTGGCCGATCAGGCCCACCAGTGCCTTGCTTCGGAGCGCCACGATCCTGGTGGCGTCCCGCAGGGTGAGCGCGCCGCACACATAGGCGGCGGCTATCTCGCCCTGGCTGTGGCCGACCACCGCGGTGGGCTCCACACCCCAGGACCGCCACAGGGCGGCCGTGGACACCATCACCGAGAAGAGCGCGGGCTGGACCACGTCGACCCGGTCCAGGGTCGGCGCACCCTCCACGCCGCGCACCACGTCGAGCAGCGACCAGTCGACCCACTCGGACAGTGCGGCCGCGCACGCTTCGAGGTGCTGCGCGAAGACCGGGAAGGCGTCGTACAGTTCGCGGCCCATCCCGACCCACTGCGAGCCCTGCCCGGGGAAGACGAAGGCGACACCGCCGAGGTTCCCCGCAGCGCCGCGGACCACCCCGGCGGACTCCGCGCCCTCGCTCAACGAGGCCAGTCCGGCGAGGAGTTCGTCCCTGCCGCGGCCGAGGACCACCGCGCGGTGCTCGAACCGCGACCGGCTCGACACCAGCGACCCGGCCGTGTCGGCGAGGTCCAGGTCCGCGTCGGCGGCGACGAAGTCGCGCAGTTTCCCTGCCTGGAGTTCCAGTGCCTTCGCGCTCTTCGCCGACAACACCCACGGCACGAGGCCGCCGACGACGCCCGCGTCCGGGCCGCGTTCCTGCACCTGCTCCTGGGGCGGGGCCTCTTCGAGGATCACGTGGGCGTTGGTGCCGCTGACGCCGAACGAGGACACCCCGGCCCGCCGCGGGCCGTCCTCGCGGATCCACTCACGTCCCTCGGTGAGGATTTCGACCGCGCCGGACGACCAGTCCACATGGCGCGACGGCTCGCCCACATGCAGGGTCTTCGGCAGGTATCCGTGGCGCATGGCCATCACGGTCTTGATGACGCCGCCGACTCCGGCGGCGGCCTGGGCATGGCCCAGGTTCGACTTCAGGGACCCCAGCCACAACGGCTTTCCCTCGGGCCGGTCCTGTCCGTAGGTCGCCAGCAGGGCACCCGCCTCGATGGGGTCACCGAGCTTGGTGCCGGTGCCGTGGGCCTCGACCAGGTCGACGTCGTGCGGGGAGACGCCCGCGTTCGCCAGCGCCGTACGGATCACCTTCTCCTGGGCGCGGCCGTTGGGAGCGGTGAGGCCGTTGCTGGCGCCGTCCTGGTTCACCGCTGTTCCCCGTACGACAGCCAGTACCGGGTGCCCGTTGCGTTGGGCATCGGACAGCCGCTCGAGGAGCAGTACGCCCACCCCCTCGGCCCAGCCGGTTCCGTCGGCTCCGTCCGCGAAGGCCTTGCACCGGCCGTCGGCCGACAGGGCGCGCTGCCGGGAGAACTCCACGAACATCGCAGGCGTCGGCATGATCAGCGCTCCGCCCGCCAGCGCGAGCGAGGACTCGCCCGACCGCAGCGACTGCACCGCCATGTGCAGGGCCACCAGCGAGGACGAGCACGCGGTGTCCACCGACACCGCCGGTCCGGTCAGGCCCATTTCGTACGCCACCCGGCCGGACGCGACGCTGAGCGCGCTGCCGTACAGGAGGTAGCCCTCCAGGTCCTTCTGGCCGCCCTCCAGGAACCGCCACCCGTACTCGGACGAGCTGATGCCGGAGAAGACGCCGACCTCGGACCCGCGTACGTCGGCGGGGACGATGCCCGCCCGCTCGAAGGCCTCCCACGACGTCTCGAGGAGCAGGCGGTGGTGGGGATCGACCGCCAGCGCCTCGCGGGGGCTGATCCCGAAGAACTTCGCGTCGAAGTCCGCCACGCCGGTGAGGAAGCCTCCCTGACGGGTGTACGAGGATCCGGCGGCGTCGGGGTCCGCGTCGTACACGTCCCGCCAGCCGCGGTCCTTCGGGAACTCGTCGACGACGTCCAGACCGCCGCGGACCACGTCCCAGAGGGCTTCGGGCGACGACACGCCTCCCGGGTAGCGGCAGGCCATGGAGACGACCGCGATCGGCTCGCCGCGGCCGGCCTTCAGCGCGTCGTTCTCCTGGCGGAGGCGGTCGCGCTCCTCCAGCAGCGTGCGCAGCGCACGCTGGACCCGGTCCGCGCCGTCCGGCGTGCGGTCGGCGGAGTTGGTCATGTCGCTCACAGCTTCTCCTCCAGAGCCAGGTCGACCAGTGCTTCCAGGTCCATGTCCGAGAGTTCGTCCGCATCGGTGGCCGCGTCCGCCGCTTGTACGTCGCCGGTTCCCGGGGCCTGTTCGGCGGCGCAGGCCAGGACCAGTTCCAGGAGTCCCGCGCCGCGCAGGCTGTCGACCGAGACGGTGCGCAGCGCTTCGCGGATCTGCGCGTCCTCGATGTCCTCGGCCGTGTCGGGATCCGGTGCCGGACCCAGCAGCCCGTAGAGGTGCTCCCCCAGCTCGCGTGAGGTCGGGTAGCTGAAGACGAGGGTGGACGGCAGGCGCAGTCCGGTGGATGCGGCCAGGCGGTTGCAGAGTTCGACCGCGGTCAGCGAGTCGAGTCCGAGCTGCGTGAACGCCTGGTCGACGTCGACGCCCGCACCGGACGCGTGGCCGAGCACCACGGCGACCTGTTCGCGCACCCAGTCCAGTACGGCGGTGCGCGCCTCGTCCGCGGGCAGTCCGGCCAGCCGGGCGGACAGTCCGCCGCCCGAGCCGCTGTCCTTGGCGGTGTTCGACCTGTTCCTGCGCGGCCTGCCGCCTTCGACGAGGACGCGCAGGAGCGGCGGCAGTTCGTCACCGGACTTGTTGCGCAGCCCTGCGACGTCGACGCGGGCGGGTACGAGGACCGCCTTGTCGCTCGCGCACGCCGCATCGAAGAGGGCGAGTGCCTCGGGTGTCGGCATCGCGGCGATGCCCATCCGGCGCAGCCGGGACAGGTCTGCCTGGTCCAGTTCCCCGGTCATGCCGCTGCTCTCCTCCCACCAGCCCCAGCAGAGCGAGGAGCCGACCAGTCCGGACGCCCTGCGCTGGGCCGCCAGACCGTCCAGGAAGGCATTCGCCGCCGCGTAGTTGGCCTGGCCCCCGTTGCCGAGGGTGCCCGCGAGGGCGGAGAACTGGACGAACGCCGACAGGGTGTGGTCCCGGGTCAGTTCGTGCAGGGTGACCGCGCCGCCGACCTTCGCGCGAAGGACGTGGTCGATGCTCTGCGGGGTCAGCGATTCGACGGTGCCGTCCGCGAGGACCCCCGCCGCGTGCACGACGGCGGTCAGCGGGTAGCGGCCGGGCAGGTCCGCGAGCAGGTCCGTGACGGCGGCCCGGTCGGCGACGTCGCACGCCACGACCCGTACCACCGCGCCCGCGCTCTCCAGGTCCGCGACCAGCTCGGGCACGCCGTCGGCCGCCGGTCCGCGACGGCTCGCCAGCAGCAGGCTCCGTACGCCGTGTTCGGCGACGAGGTGCCGTGCCACGAGGGAGCCCACTCCCCCGGTGCCGCCGGTGACGAGGACGGTGCCGCCGCCGAAGCCGTCGCCCACCTCGAGGACGAGCTTGCCGATGTGGCGGCCCTGGCTCATCTCGCGGAACGTACGGCGCGCGTCGCGGATGCTGCGCAGCGAGACCGGGTTGAGCTGGACCCGTCCGTCGGCGAACAGTTCCATGACGGCCCGGAACATCTCGTGGATCGCGTCAGGCCCGGCTTCGTAGAGGTCGAAGGCCTCGTACGCGACTCCGGGGTGGCCGGCCGCCACCTCGTGGGGATCGCGGATGTCCGTCTTCCCCATCTCGACGAAGTGTCCTCCGTCGGGCAGCAGGGTCAGCGAGGCGTCGACGAACTTGTGGGCAAGGGAGTTGAGTACGACGTCCACGCCTCGTCCGCCGGAGGAGTGGAGGAACTTCTCGGCGAACTCCAGGTCGCGTGAGGACGCCAGGTGCGTCTCGTCCAGTCCCAGGCCCTGCAGTACGGGCCACTTGGCCGGGCTCGCGGTCGCGTAGATCTCGGCGCCGATGTGCTGGGCCAGCTGGACCGCGGCCATGCCGACGCCGCCCGCCGCGGCATGGATGAGGATCCGCTGGCCCTTCCGGAGGTTCGCGACGCGGAAGAGCCCGTGGTAGGCGGTGAGGAAGGTGCACGGCACGGACGCCGCTTCGGCGAAGGACCACCCGTCGGGTATCGGCACGAGCATGCGGTGGTCCGCCACGGCCGTACGACCGAAGGCGCCGGTGAAGACGCCGGTCACCCGGTCTCCCGGGGACAGCCGGGTCACGTCGTCCGCCACCTCCAGCACGACTCCGGCGCCCTCGCTGCCGAGCCCCGCGTCGATGGCCGTACGGTCCACGAGCCCCAACGCGATGGTGATGTCACGGAAGTTGAGCCCTGCGGCCTGGACGGCGATACGGACCTGCCCGCTCGTCAGGGGTGCTTCCACCTCGGGGCAGGGAACCCAGGTGAGGTTCTCCAGAGTGCCCTTGCTCGGGATGCCGAGTCGGTGGGCTCCAGCCGGCGGCTCCTCGATCCGGTGATCACCTGTCGAGGCGGGCGCAAGGCGGGGTACGCGCAACTCTCCTGCGCGCAGCGCCAGTTGGACCTCGTCGAGGTCGAGGACGTCCGGGATTCGCGCCCAGGACGCCGCTTCTTCGTCGATGTCCACGAGCCGGAACCTGCCGGGGTGCTCGGTCTGGGCCGAGCGGACCAGGCCCCACACGGACGCACCCGCGAGGCTCTCGACGCGCTCACCGGCACCGGTGTCGACGGCCAGGCGGGTGACCACCACCAGCGTGGACGCGGCGAGGGCCTCCTCGGCGAGGAACTGCTGGATCCAGTCCAGGACACGCTTGTCGGTGTCGCCGACCGCGGTGAGCAGATCGGGTCCGGCTGCGGCGAAGTCGTCCAGGCACAGGACGACTTGCCCGGGCGCGTCTCCCGCGAGGACCTCGTCCATGGACGCGTAGAACACGGCACGCCCGTCGCCTGCCGCGGAGAGGCGGGAGGCCAGACCGTCCTTCGTGCCGAGGACACCCCAGCGGTCGCTGCCGGTCTCCTGCTGCTGCTCCTGCACCGGCCGCCACTGCACCTCGTACAGCGACTGCTCCTGTCCGCCGCGCGCCGAGCGCACCTGCTCGGCGCCGGCGGGCCGGAACGCCAGCGCCCCGACGTGAGCGATCTGCCGGCCGTGGTCGTCGGCGACCACCAGCGAAATGGTGTCCTCGCCTGCCGGGGAGAGCCTGACCTTCACGGTCGTACCGCACTGCCCTGTGAGCTCCGCGCCGGACCACGAGAAGGGCATCCGCCCCTGTTCGCCCGTCACTTCGATGACGCCACCGACGATCGCGGCGTGCAGGACGGTGTCCAGCAGCGCCGGATGCAGTGCGAAGGCGCCGTCGGCCGGGCCCTCGGCGGTGTCCGGAAGTGTGGCGAGGGCGAAGAGGTCGTCGCCGCGGCGCCAGACCTCGCGCAGCCCGCGGAACGCGGGCCCGTAGTCGAAGCCCGCGTCGGCGAAGGAGTCGTAGAGGCCCTCGAAGGCAAGCTGCCGGGCTCCGGGCGGGGGCCAGGCGGCGAGGGAGCGTGTGTCCTCCGCGTGGGCGGGCGCAGGTGTGCCCGGCGCCAGATTGCCCATCGCGTGCCGGGTCCAGCCGCCCGCCGCCGGGGTGTCGTCGGCGAGACGTGAGTAGACGTCCAGCGAGCGGCGTCCTGTCTCGTCCTCCGCTCCGACGACGATGCGTATCTGCACGTCTCCCATGTCGGGGATGATCAGGGGGACTTCGAGGGTGAGTTCCTCGACCGTGCCGCACCCGACGTACTCGCCCACCGACAGCGCCAGGTCCAGGTGGGCCGTTGCCGGTACGACGACCGCACCGAACACGGCGTGGTCGGCCAGCCAGCCGTGGGTCCGCAGGGACCACCGGTCGGTGAACACCACTTCGTCGGTGCCGGGGTGGTCCACCACGGCGCCGAGCAGCGGGTGCTCGGCGGCGGACAGACCGGCGGAGGCGACGTCGGCCGACTGCGTCCCGGCCAGGAAGTCCAGCCAGTACCGCTGGTGCTGGAAGGCGTACGTCGGCAGGTCCACCCTGCGGCGCGTCCCGAACAGGTCGTCCCAGTTCACGGTCGCGCCGTGGACGTGCAGCCCGGCCAGCGCGCCGATCAGCGCCTGGGAACCTCCGCGGTCCCGGCGTGCCGCCGACAGGACCACCGTGTCGTGGACACCCTCGCCGGCGAAGGCCTCCTGGGTGATGCTCGTGAGTGTCGCGCCCGGGCCCACCTCGAGAAAGACCTTCGCGCCGGCCGCACGGGCGCACTCCACCGCGTCATAGAAGCGGACGGGTTCGCGGACGTGATTCACCCAGTACGCGACGGACGTCAGTTCCTGGAGCGTGACCTCGCGGCCCAGCCTGGTCGAGACGATCGGGATCGACAGCTCGCCCGTGGCGAACTCCCCGAGCGATTGGGCGAATTCGTCCAGGATCGGGTCCATGAGCGGCGAGTGGAACGCGTTGTCCACCGCGAGGAGCTTCGCGGAGGTGCCGTCGGCGACGAGCCGGTCGCGGAGCGCGTGGACCTGCTCGCGCAGGCCCGAGACGACGACCGACTCGGGTCCGTTGACGGCGGCGACGGAGACGCGGTCGTACGCGCCGAGCAGTGTGCCGATCCGGGCTTCCGAGGCGCGTACGGCCAGCATGGCGCCGGGCTCGGTGACGGTCTGCATGGTGCGTCCGCGTGCGGCCACGAGCCTGGTCGCGGTGGGGAGGTCGAAGACTCCGGACACATGGGCGGCCGCGATCTCGCCGACGGAGTGGCCGATCAGGTGGTCGGGGAGCGGGCAGTACTGCGCGAGGAGTCGGTACAGGCTGACCTGGAGGGTGAAGAGTGCCGGCTGTGCGATGTCCGTACGCTCGCGGTCCGCGGGTTCGTCGGCGAGGAGCAGGGGCTTGAGCGCGAAGGGGAGGTGCGCGTCGAAGTGTGCGCAGATCTCGTCGAGGCTCTGCGCGAAGACGGGGAAGGTGTCGTACAACTGCCGTGCCGCACCCGCCCATTGGGTGCCCTGGCCCGGGAACATGAAGACGGATCCACCCGACTCCCCGGCGACACCGCGTATCACTGCGGCGGTCTCCGCGCCGTCGCCCAGCGCCGTCAGGGCGCTCAGCAGTTCCTCGCGGTCGTGGCCGATGACGACCGCCCGGTGCTCGAAGCGCGTCCGGCTCGACAGCAGCGACCAGCCGGCATCGGCGATGCCCAGATCCGGGTCGGCGGCGGCGAAGTCGCGCAGCTTGCGCGCCTGCTCCCGCAGCGCCTGCTCCGAGCGCGCCGAGAGCACCCAGGGCACGAACTGACCTCCGCAGTACGGGAGTTCCTCCTCGTCGTCCGGCTCCGGATCCCGGTCCAGCGCCTGCTCGAGGATCACGTGCGCGTTGGTGCCGCTGACCCCGAAGGCGGACACGCCCGCCCTCCGCGGCCGGCCCTCTGCCGTGGTCCAGTCCCGGGCCTCGGTGAGCAGCTCCACCGCGCCCGCGGTCCAGTCGACGTGGGTCGACGGACGGTCCACGTGCAGCGTCTTCGGCAGTATCCCGTGCTGCATCGCCATGACCATCTTGATGATGCCGCCGACGCCCGCGGCCGCCTGCGTGTGGCCGGTGTTGGACTTCAACGACCCGAGCCAGAGGGGGTTTTGGCCGTCACGGCCCTGCCCGTAGGTGGCCAGCAGTGCGCCGGCTTCGATGGGGTCGCCGAGCGTCGTGCCGGTCCCGTGCGCCTCGACCGCGTCGACTTCGCCCGCCTGCAGCCGGGCGTTCGCCAACGCAGCGCGGATGACGCGCTGTTGGGCCGGTCCGCTGGGTGCGGTGAGTCCGTTGGACGCCCCGTCCTGGTTGATCGCCGAGCCCCGGATCACCGCCCAGATCCGGCGCCCGTTGCGCCGCGCGTCGGAGAGGCGCTCCAGGACGAGCATGCCGACGCCCTCGGCGAAGCCGGTGCCGTCGGCCGCGTCCGCGAACGCCTTGCACCGGCCGTCCTTCGACAGGCCGCGCTGGCGCGACATCTCCCGGTACACCTGCGGCATCCCCACAACGGTGACGCCACCGGCCAGGGCGAGCCCGCACTCTCCCTGCCTCAGCGACTGCACCGCCTGGTGCACCGCCACGAGCGAAGACGAGCACGCGGTGTCGGTCGACAGCGCCGGGCCCTCCAGACCGAGCGCGTATGAGACGCGCCCGGACGCCACGCTCAGGAGGGAGCCGGTCTGCGCGTAGCCGGAGATGGCCTCGGGGGTGGAGAAGTGGTTCCCGTATCCGAAGTACGCGAGACCGGCGAACATGCCGGTGTTGCTGCCGCGCAGGGTCTCCGGGTCGATGCCGGCCCGCTCGACGGACTCCCACGAGGTCTCCAGGAGCAGCCGCTGCTGCGGGTCGGCGGAGAGCGCCTCACGCGGGTTGATCCCGAAGAAGTCGGCGTCGAAGTCGCCCGCGTCGTAGAGGAATCCGCCCTTGCGCGTGTAGCAGGTGTCGGGCCGCTCCGAGTCGGGGTCGTACAACTTCTCCAGGTCCCAGTTGCGGTCGTCGGGGAAGTCCGACACGGCGTCCGTGCCCGCCCGTACCAGCTCCCACAGGTCCTCCGGAGACGTCACCCCGCCGGGGAACCGGCAGGCGACACCCACGATCGCGATGGGCTCCGCGGCGGCGTCCGTCAGCTCCTGCAGCCGCTTGCGTGTCTCGATCAGCTCGATCGACGTCCGCTTGAGGTACTCGAGAACCTCGGCGTTGTTGTCGTCTGTCATCGTTCTCCCCTAGCCGAGCTCTTTGTCCAGCAGCGCGAGAAGGTCTCCCGCTGAGGCCGAACTGATCTGGTCGGCGAGACCGGTCGCCGATCCTGCGCTCGCCATGGAGCGGACCCGGCCCTGCAGCTCGCCGAGGAGCGTGGAGATGGTGGCCCGGTCCTCTTCCGCGAGCGTGCGGAACTCGTCCTCGAGCTGGGCGCCGAGTCCTTCGATCTCCTTGACCAGGTGATCGGCCGGGGACTCCGGTCCTGCATCCGATTCGGGGGCGATGGCCGCACCCAGGAACTGGGCGAGCGCGGCCGGGTTCGGGTGGTCGAAGACGAGCGTGGCGGGCAGCTTCAGGCCGGTCACCGCAGACAGCTTGTTGCGCAGTTCGAGTGCGGTGAGCGAATCGATCCCGAGCTTCTTGAACGTCTCGGCGGGACCGACCCGGCCGGTGTCGGAATGACCGAGAACGAGCGCGGTCTGTGTCCGTACGGCATCGAGCAGTGCGGCCTGCGCCTCCGCCGGCGGCAGCGAGCGCAGTTGCTGCGACAGTGCGATCCCGGTGGGCTCGGGGCTTGCCGGGCCGGCGGGTGTGCCGGCCAGTGCCCGCAGGAGCGGCGAGGCCAGCTGGCCGGACTGGGGCGTGCCCAGTGCCGAGAGATTCAGTCGTACCGGCACCAGCACCGAAGCGTCTGCCGAGAGCGCCGTGTCGAAGAGCGCGAGTCCCTCCGGCGTCGACAGTGGCTGCACGCCCTGCCGTTGCATGCGTACGACGTCCGCTTCGACCAGGTCCGCGCTCATCTCGCTGCGCTCCGCCCAGAAGCCCCAGCACAACGCGGTGGCGGCCAGTCCCTGCGCCCTGCGGACTTCCGCGAGGCCGTTGAGGAACGCGTTGCCCGCCGCGTAGTTGGCCTGCCCCGCCGTGCCGAGCACGCTGGCGATCGAGGAGAACAGTACGAACGCGGACAGGTCCAGGTCCCTGGTCAGCTCGTGGAGGTGCCAGGCGCCGCGTACCTTCGGCGCGAGGACCGCGTCGAGACGGTCCTCGGTCATGGCCTCGACCACTCCGTCGTCCAGCGCGCCCGCGCAGTGGACGACCGCGGTCAGAGGATGTTCGGACGGCACTGCGGAGATCACCTTGGCGACGGCCTCACGATCGGTGACGTCGCAGGCCACGATCTCGACCTGGGCTCCGGCGCCTGTCAGTTCCTCCCGGAGTGCGGCCGCCGCCGGGGCCGCAGGACCGCGCCTGCTGGTCAGCACCAGACTGCGCACGCCGTGCTGCTCGACGAGGTGGCGGGCCAGCAGGGCACCCAGGCCGCTGGTGCCGCCGGTGATCAGCACCGAACCCGAGCCGAGGTCGGGGACGGCGGATGCGCCTGGGGCGTGGGCCAGTTGAGGTGTGGTCACATTGCCGGCCCGGATCTTGAGCTGGGCCTCGCCGGATTCGGCCGCCGCCGGGACGAGCGCCCGGGAACCCGGCCGGTCGTCCGTGTCCACGAGCGTGAAGCGGCCCGGGTTCTCCGTCTGCGCTGTACGTACGAATCCCCAGACGGCGGCTGCCGCGGGATCGGTCCGGGTCACCTGGTCGTCGTGGAACGCGTCCTGCGTCACGAAGACCAGGCGCGAGCCGGAGAACCGGTCGTCGGCGAGCCAGTCCCGCGTCCACCGCAGAACACGGTGGAGGGTGCGCTCGACTGCGGCCGGAGTGTCGGCGTCGTCCGTGCGGTCGACGGCGGCGATGACAACCGGGGGTATCTGCCCACTGGAGGAGGCCAGTTGACCGAGATCGGCGTAGACATTCTCGACCTGCAGGTCGGATCCTCCCAGCATCGCGTACCGGCCCGAAGTGTGCGCGGGGGGCGAAGCGAGGGGCACCCAGTCCACCTGGAACAGCGAGTCCTGGTGGTCGAAGCTCAGCTCGTTCAGTTTCGCGACGTCCGCGGGCCGCAGGCTCAGCGACGCGATGCCGCCGACCGGCGCTCCGTCCTGGTCCGCGAGGGTCACGGACAGTGTGTTCTCACCGGCGGGGGCGAGCCGGACGCGTAGCGCGCTCGGCCGATCGGAGGGGAGACGAAGGCCCTTGCAGCTCTGCGGCAGCCAGCCTTCGGGCCGGGAGTTGTCGACGAACTGCCCCAGGCCCACGGGGAGCAGCGCTGCGTGGAGCAGCGCCGGGTGGACACGGAACCGGCCCTGGTCCGCGCCGTCGGGCGCGGGCAGCTCCACCTCGGCGTACAGGGTGTCTCCCTTGCGCCACACGTCCTTCAGTCCGCGCAGCAGGGGCCCATGGTTGATGCCGAGGGCGGACAGTCTGGCGTACTCGTCCTCGAAGGGCACGGCGGTCGCGCCCGCGGGGGGCCACGAGGCGAGGCTTTCGTCCGCCGGGGTGACTCCGTCTCCGGATCCGAGGACTCCGACGGCGTTGCGGGTCCACTCGGACGCGCCGTCGCCCCGCGAGTGCACGCTGACCGTGCGCTTGCCGTCGACCACGACGCGGAACTCGCGATCGGCCGTCCGGGACAGCACCAGGGGTGTTTCCAGGGTGAGTTCGTCGACGGTGTCGCACCCCGCCTTGTGCGCCGCCCAGGCCGCCAGCTCCGCCAGCACCGTTGCCGGTACGAGGACGGCGCCGTGGACGACATGGTCGGCGAGCCACGGGTGGCGCTCCAGCGAGAGGCGTCCGCTGCCCACCACTCCCCCGTGTCCGGCCTCGTCGTCGCCGGGCAGGTCGATCACGGCATCGAGCAGCGGGTGGTCGGAGGTGCTCGATGCGGTGGTCTCGCCGGGGGTGTTCAGCCAGTAGCGCTGACGCTGGAAGGCGTACGTGGGCAGCTCGACCGGCCGGTCGTCCCCGCCCGGGAACGCCGCCTCCCACGTCACGTCGACGCCCGCCACGAAGGCCTCGGCCGCCGACCGGTAGAGCCGCGCGAAGCCGCCCTCGTCGCGGCGCAGCGAACCCACCACGAATCCGGTGGCACCCGGGACGGTCTCGAACAGTTCCTGGATGTTCATGACGAGGAGAGGGTGCGGGCTGAGCTCGACGACCGCGCTGTTGCGCTCCTGTTCGATCAGACTCCCCATGGCGGCCGAGAACTGGACCGGCCGGCGCAGATTGCGGTACCAGTACGCCGTGTCGAGCTCCATGGGGTCGATCAGCCCGCCGGTCACCGTCGAGTAGATCGTCACCGGCGAGGGCATGGGGGTGATCCGGCCCAGCTCCTCCTGGAGCTGGTGCTCGAACCGGTCCATCAGCGGCGAGTGCCCGGGAACGCTGGACTTGATCAGCCGTGCGCGGGCGCCTTCCGCCTGGCAGACCGCGACCAGTTCCTCGACCGCCTCGGTCTCACCCGACACGGTGGTGGAGTTCGGTCCGTTCACGGCGGCGATCCCGATCCGGGACTTCCACCGTTCAAGAAGTTCTTGTACGCGGTGTTCGGGCAGCAGAATCCCGGCCATGGTGCCCTGCCCGGTGACCGTGGCCAGGAGCCGGGACCGCAGGGCCACGATCTTGGCCGCGTCATCCAGCGTCAGCGCGCCCGCGACGTAGGCAGCGGCGATCTCGCCCTGGGAGTGGCCGATCACCACATCGGGTGTCACGCCCAGCGAGCGCCACACCTTCGCGAGCGCCGCCATCACGGCGAACAACACCGGCTGTACGACGTCGATGTCCTCCAGGTCCGCCGCTTCGGGTCCGCCGCACACCGTGTCGATCAACGACCAGGACACCCAGGGCTCCAACGCCTGCGCACACGCGCGCAGTTCGTCGGCGAATACCGGGGAGGTCTCCCAGAGTTCCCGGCCCATGGCGACCCACTGCGCTCCCTGGCCGGGGAAGACGAACACCGTCCTGCCCACCGGCTTCGCGACTCCGGACACCACGCCGGCAGGTGCGGGTTCGTCACCCGCGGCCACGGCGTCCAGGGCTGCGAGCAGTGCGTCCCGGTCGGCGCCGATCACCACGTGGCGGTGCTCGAACAGCGACCGCGTCTTCACCAGCGCACGGCCGACGCCCGCGACCGGGAGGCCGGGGTCGGCGGCCACGGTGTCCCGCAGGCTCAGCACCTGCGCCCGCAGCGCCTGCTCCGTACGCGCCGACAGCACCCACGGCACGGAATTGCCCCCGCGGTAGGGGAGTTCTTCGCCAGTGTCGTGCACCGGCGTCTCCTCGTCGGGTGCCTGCTCGAGGATCAGGTGCGCGTTGGTTCCGCTGATGCCGAAGGACGACACGCCCGCGCGCCGGGGCCGGCCCTCTACCGTGTTCCAGTCGCGGGCCTCTGTCAGTAGCTCGACCGCCCCGGCGGACCAGTCGACGTGGCTCGACGGCCGGTCCACGTGCAGCGTCCTGGGCAGCACCCCGTGCCGCATCGCCATGATCATCTTGATGATGCCGCCGACACCCGCGGCCGCCTGCGTATGACCGATGTTGGACTTCAACGACCCCAGCCACAGCGGGTGTTGGGGGTCGCGGTCCTGACCGTAGGTGGCGAGCAGCGCCTCCGCCTCCATCGGGTCGCCCAGCTTGGTGCCGGTCCCGTGCGCCTCCACCGCGTCGACGTCGCCGACGGCAAGGCCGGCATCGGCCAGGGCTGCCCGTACGACCCGCTGCTGGGCCAGTCCGTTCGGCGCGGTCAGTCCGTTGGACGCCCCGTCCTGGTTGATCGCCGAGCCGCGGATCACCGCCCAGACGCGGTGCCCGTTGCGCCGTGCGTCCGAGAGCCGCTCCAGGACCAGGACGCCCGCGCCCTCCGAGAAGCCGGTGCCGTCCGCCGCCTCCGCGAACGCCTTGCACCGGCCGTCCTCCGACAGGCCCCGCTGCCTTGCGAGTTCGACGAACATCCCCGGAGTCGGCAGCGTCGACACCCCGCCGGCCAGTGCCAGCGTGCACTCGCCCGAGCGCAGGGACCGTACGGCTTGGTGGACGGCGACGAGCGACGCCGAGCACGCGGTGTCGGTGGACACCGCCGGGCCCTCAAGGCCGAGTACGTACGCCACCCGGCCCGAGGCCACGCTGAGGTAGGTCCCGGTGAGCGAGAAGCCCTCCACCTCGCCGGCCGCCCCGCCACCCATGCGCGGGCCGTAGTCGACGCCGTAGAGCCCGGTGAAGACCCCGGTCGCCGAACCCCGCAGCGCGGCCGGGTCGATGCCCGCCCGCTCAAGTGCCTCCCACGACGTCTCCAGCATCAACCGCTGCTGGGGGTCCATGGCGAGGGCCTCGCGCGGGCTGATGCCGAAGAACGGTGCGTCGAACTCCGCGAGATCGGCCAGGAATCCGCCCGTGCGCGTGTACGTCTTTCCCTGCGCCTCGGGGTCCGGGTCGTACAGCCCCTCCAGGTCCCACCCGCGGTCCGCCGGAAAGTCGCCCATGGCGTCCACGCCGTCGGCCACGACGCCCCACAGCCCTTCGGGGGACGTCACCCCACCGGGGAAGCGACATCCCACACCCACGACCGCGATGGGCTCGCGCGCTGACTCCTCCAGCTCGCGCACCCGCTCGCGCAGCTCCTGCGCGTCGCCGACGGCACGTCGCAAGTACGACCGGAGCTTGTCGACTTCCTCCACCAGGGGCCTCCTTCAACAGTTGCTTGGAAGAACGGGTGCGGCTATACGTATCCGCGGTCGATCAGGGCGTAGAGATCGTCGTCGCTGCGGCCTTGCAGGGTCGCTTCCTCCGCCGGCTCCGGGGCGTCGGGCGCCTGGGGTTCGAGGAGGGAGTGGAGCTGGAGCGCGAGCTTGTGCGGGGTGGGGTACGTGAATGCGACGGTGGCAGGCAGCCGGACTCCGGCCACCGCGTTGAGCCGGTTCCGCAGCTCCACGGCCATCGAGGAGTCGAAGCCCAGCGCCTTGAAGGTTTCGGTCGACCGCACCTCGAGGTCGGCGCCCGTCAGACCCGCGCCCTTGGTGCTCAGCAGGGCCGCCGTCTCCGCGCACACGAGCGCGAGGACCGCTGACGGCGAGTCCAGGTCGGCGGGTCGGGGTTGCGGGGCGGGGTCGACGGGGGTGTCGGTGTCGGCGGGTGCTGTCAGCCAGTACCGCTGCCGCTGGAAGGCGTACGTCGGCAGGCCGATCCGCCGCGGCCGGCCTGCGGCGAAGACGGCTTTCCAGTTCACCGGCACACCGCGTACGTGGAGTTCGGCGAGCGAGGCCAGGACCTTGCCCGCGCTCCCGTCGTGCCTGCTCAGGGTGGACACCACGGGGGGCGGACTGGCCAGCACGTCGGCGACTTCCTCCATCGCGACCTGGAGTACGGGATGCGGGCTGACCTCTACGTACACGCCACCGCGCTCCCGCATCAGGTTCTCGACGACCTCGCCGAACCGGACCGTGGAGCGCAGGTTGTCGTACCAGTACGAGGCGTCGAGCACGCGGGGGTCGAGCACTCCTCCGGTGACAGTCGACCGGAACTCCACCGGCGTTTCGCGCGGTGTGACACCCGCGGCGGCCTCGAGCACCCGATCGCGGATGCTTTCCACGTGGTGGGAGTGGGACGCGTACTTGATCCTGACCCGGCGCACCCGGACGCTCTCAGCAGCCGCCAGCGCGGCGAACTCGTCCAGAGCCTCGGGTTCCCCGGAGATCACCACGGACTCCGGCCCGTTGACCGCGGCCACGGACAGCCGTCCGGGCCACCGGCCCAGCCGGTCCTTGACCCATTCCAGAGGTGCGGCCACCGCGGTCATTCCGCCAGGGGTGGTCAGAGCGGCCAGAGCATGGGTGCGCCGGGCAACGATCCGCGCCGCGTCCTCGAGAGAGAGCGCACCCGACGCGCACGCCGCGGCAATCTCTCCCTGCGAATGCCCCACGACCACATCGGGCACCACGCCCCACGACCGCCACAACTCCGCGAGCGACACCATCATCGCGAACAGCGCGGGCTGGACCACGGTGTCCCCGCGATCCAGCGACGGCGCCGAGTCCGCGCCGGTCACCAGGTCGACCAGCGACCAGTCCAGCCAGGGAGCCAGAGCACGCGCGCACGCGTCGATTGAGCGGGCGAAGACCTCCGACTCCGCGTACAACTGCCGCCCCATGCCGAGCCATTGGGAACCCTGCCCGGGAAAAACGAAGACGAGCGGACCCGACCGGCCCGTGGCCACCCCGCGCACCACCCGTGCCGCAGCGTTGCCCGCCGACACCAGGTCGAGGCCGGCCAGCGCCTCCTCGCGGTCTCCTGCCAGGACCACCGCCCGGTGCTCGAACGACGACCGTGTGGCCACCAGGGAGTGCCCCACATCGGCCGCCGACAGTGACGCGTCTTCGGCCACGAGCTCCCGCAGCCGGGCCGCCTGCTCGCGCAGGGCGGGCTCCGAGCGTGCCGACAGCACCCACGGCACCACGCCGAGGTCGCCGGTGGAGGGGGGCTCCATGACCGCATCGGGGGCCTGTTCGAGGATCACGTGGGCGTTGGTGCCGCCCATCCCGATCGACGAGACTCCCGCCCGTCGTGGCCTGCCCGGCTCGCCCGGCCAGGGGCGTACCGCGCGGAGGACTTCGAAGTCCTCGTGGAAGTCGGGGATGGCGGGGTTCGGGGAGCGGAAGTTCGGATTCGGGACGAGGCGGGCGCGGTCCACGCAGAGCGCGGCCTTCACGAAGCCGACGATTCCGGCGGCGGGCTCCAGATGCCCGACGTTCGCCTTCGCCGAGCCGATCACCAGGGTGCGGCTGCGTCCGGCCTCCTGGATCACCTGGCGCAGACCGGCTGTCTCCGCCGGATCACCGCGCCGGGTGCCGGTGCCGTGGGCCTCCACGTAGTCGATGCCGTCGAACGGCACGTCCGCGCTCCGGAGAGCCGACCGTACGGCCGCCGCCTGCCCGGTGGGGCTGGGGTCCGGCATCCGTGGGGATGCGCCCGCACCTGCGACACCCCAGCCGCGTACCACCGCGTAGATGTGATCGCCGTCGGCGACGGCGAGGTCGAGCCGCTTCAGCAGCACGAACGCCCCGCCCTCCCCGCGGATGAAGCCGTTGGCCCGTTCGTCGAAGGGGAAGCAGCGGCCGTCCGGCGACAGGGCGCCCAGATTGGCCAGGCCGATGCCCGCTTCCGGGTCGACGATCTGGTGCACACCGCCGGCGATCGCCAGGTCGACGGCGCCGGACCGTATCCGCTCGCAGGTCAGCGCCAGCGACACCAGGGAGGAGGACTGGCCCGAGTCCGCGCAGAAGCTCATACCGCGTACGTCGAAGAGATTCGAGATGCGGTTCGCGATCAGAGCGCCGCTGGAGCCGAGCGCGGCGTAGTGGTCGTCCTGGTCGCTCCCGGAGAGTTTGCGCAGCAGCTCGTACCCGGAGGGCGCGGCGCCGACCACGACATCGATCTCGCGGCCCGCGAGGTCGGCCGCCGGGACGCGCGCGTCTTCGACCGCCTCCCAGGCGAGCTCGAGGCCCAGGCGCTGAACCGGGTCCATGGCGGCCGCTTCGGCCGGTCCCGTGCCGAAGAATCCGGCGTCGAACCCGTCGATGGAGTCGAGGAACGAACCCGAGCCCAGGGTGGCGGCGTCCGGATGGGACGCGTACCGGGAGTTCGCGTCGGCCGCCCGTGGCCCCGGGAACGTTCCGATCGTCGAACGCCCTTCCAGGAGCAGACTCCAGAACTCGGCCAGGTTCTGCACACCGGGAAAGCGGCACGACATCCCGATCACGGCAATGTCGGCGGCTGCGCCACTCATACGCGTTCCTTCCGGTTCCCTCGGTGTACGGCTGTCACGGGCGGATGCACTGCGCTCACCGCCAGCAGGTCAACAACTTCCGCAGCTCGTCCGGCGCGTCCATGAAGTCGTAGTGGCCGCCGTCGATCTCCCGGAACTCGACCGAGTCCGCGTACTGGCGCCACCCCTGGAGCTCCTCGAGGCTCACGTCGGGGTCGTCCCGCCAGTGCAGTACGACGACGGGGCAGTCCACGGCGACCGGCTTCTCACGCCGGTACGCACCGGCTGCCGCGTGATCGCGCAGCAGCACCATGAGGCCAAGATCGACCATGTCGGGGCGTGGCTCGATGCCCCTGCTGCGGACGAACGCCTCGACCTCGGCGCGCAGTTCGGACTCGGACATGGTGAGCATCCGGTCGCGCGAGGCGTCGTGCGGTGCCGGCTGGCCCGACACGAACAGACAGTCCGGTGTGGGCAGGCCGAGTTCGGCGAGCCGCAGCACGGTCTCGTACGCGGGCAGGGCCCCGGCGCAGTGTCCGAAGAACGCGAACGGCTCCCCGGTCAGCGGCGTCAGGGGTTCGACGAGCTCGGCGGCGAGGTTCTCGTAGGTGCCGTAGTGCTGATGGCCGAGACGGTTCTCGCGGCCGGGGAACTGCACCGGGCAGACCTCGACGTCGTCGAGCGCGGCCGGCCAGGCGCTGAAGGCGGATGCCCCGGACCCGGAGAAGGGGAAGCAGAAGATCCGGGCGGGGTGGTCGGTGGACGGCGGCCGGACGAACCACGGCGAAGCGGCGGTGGTGGAGCCGGTGGTCATGGCGTCATTCGTTTCTTGGCGACGATGGGGAGGTGGGTCATCCCGGCGATGAAGTACGAGCGCAAGTGCTCGGGCTCACCGGCGAGTTCGATCGAACCGAACCGCTGGAGCAGTTCCTCGAAGAAGATCCGCAGGGTCATCCGGGCCAGGGGCGCCCCGATGCAGAAGTGCGGCCCGAACCCGAAGGCGGCCTGGCGCTTGGCGTTGCTGCGCGTGATGTCGAAGGTGTGCGGGTCGGGGAACTGGGACGCGTCCCGGTTGGCCGACCCGATCCAGGCGACGACCGCGCCGCGGGCCGGGATCGTGCCGCCGGCGATCTGGACGTCGTCGACCGCGTACCGCATGAAGTTGCATGCGGCCGACGACCAGCGCAGCCCCTCCTCCACGAGGTTCGGGATCAGTGTGGGATCCGCCTGCGCCTTCTCGAACTGCTCGGGCCTCTCGATGAGCGCCTGCACGGTGCCCGAAACGGTGTGCGGCGTCGTGACGTTGGCGCCCAGGAGAATGCTGTAGCCGTCGAGGGCGATCTCCTCGTCGGACAGCGGGGCACCGCCGGGAAGGACGTTCATGAGGTGGTGGAGCAGGCTGTCGCCCTCGCTGCCGTCCGACCGCCGCTTCGAGACCCATTCCTTCACGTAGGTGACGAGCTCGTGGTGGGAGATGGCAAGGGTCGCCGCTTCGCTGCCGAGTTTGAAGTGGCGGTCGGAGGGCGCCGTCACCATCGCGGTCAGCTGGACGAGCTCTTCCCAGTCCTGTTCCGGGATGCCCAGGAGCGGGCCCGTGACCATCGCGGGGAGGAGCAGCGCCTGTTCGGCCAGGTCGAAGGGTTCGCCGTCGAGCGCGGGCTGGAGGAAACGTACGACCGTCCCGCGGATCTTGTCCTCCCAGGACTTGACCGCGCGGGCGGTGAGCTTGGAGCCGAGCGGCCGGCGGACCTCGGTGTGCCGGGGCGGGTCGGTGGAGGTCATCAGCACGCCCGCCGCGACGTCGTCCGTCCCGAGGTGGGTGGGCACCGTGCCGCGCTCGGAGGTGAACTCGCGGTGGTCGGCGAGCACGCGGTGGACGTCCTCGTAGCGGGTCACCGACCAGAACTCGCGTCCGTCGGGGAGGACTTGGTGGTGCAGGGGCGCCCTCTCGCGCATGACGTCCCAGACGGGGTGCGGATCGCCCGAGGTGTACAGGTCGAGGTCGAACAGGTCGACGCTGTCGAGGTCGACGTCGCGCGCGGGCCCCGGCGTCAGCCTCACGTGCCGGCCCTCCCCTGCTCGATCAGTTCGGCGACACGGACCGGGGTCTGTGCCAGGTAGAAGTCGCGTACGGACAGCTGGACGCCGTAGGTCTGCGCCACCTGGTCGATGATTTTTATTCCGGTCAGGGAATTGCCGCCGAGTGCGAAGAAGTCGTCCTCGGGGCCGACTTCACGGCCGTCGAGGTGTTCTCCCCACAGCGCGGCGACTTCCAGTGCGAGCGAGGCCGGCGCGCTCGACACCGCGACCTGTCGTTGTGACGATTCCATTGCCACCCTTTCCATTCCTCTGCCGGACGCCTTTGGAATAGGCCTGCGAAGTCACCGCGACGCCAAGGTAGATGGCCGGGGAAACCCCAGGCAAGAGATGACAGCGCAAACCGGCTGCCGGGCAGCGGTTGTCCCGCCGACAGGACAGCGCCGGGCACATCCGCCCCAGCTCAAACCGGGTGTCGACGTGTCGGCGGCACCGGCTTCGCACACCGGCACCGGCAGGGACCGGTCGCATCATTGCCATCCGCATCTGCGGAGAATTATGGTGACGGCCGGTAGAAAACACCAGAAGCATCCGTGTGCGTCCGAAAAACATGTGGTGGAGGGGATTTCCTTGCTCAAGTCGCAACGACTGGCGGTACTACCCATCGACTCGTACGACGTGGAATCCGAGTTGCCCGTCGTGGACGGACATGAATACAGCGGAGAATACGACGTATTCACCTTCGGGTCATGGTCGTCGCATGTCCTGGCCAACGGAACCGGTGCCGAGACCGACAACTCCTTCCGCCCGCACGAGGGCGAACTGTCCCTCACCGAGCTGGGCAAGAAGCTCCCGAACATCATGTCCCTGGTGACCGAGCACTTCCCGTTGGACCGGCTTCAATGGGTGCGCATCTTCGCACTCCGCGACGGAATCATCGCCCCGCACGTCGACTTCCTGGAATGGGCCAAGCCGGGAATCAGGCTGCAGGTTCCGCTGCGCACCAGTGAGGAGTCCCTGCACTCGGAGAACGACTCCGTTTACCACATTCGCCGCGGCGAAGTGTGGAAGATCCACTCGACCGACCCGCATTCGGCGCGCAGTACGTCGTCGACGGCCCGGCTCTCCCTCTGCCTGGACTTCTCGGACACCGGGGAGCCCCTGGAGATCCGCGGGGACATCCCCGCGGAGCTGCCGGTCCGCATCATGGATCGGCCCGAGCCGACCGCGGCGGAGATCGAGGAACTCGTCGCCTCCGGCGCGGACTTCACCCCGGCGACGATGCCGGCCGCCTTCCGCCGGTTCGCCGAGCTCCACTTCGTACGGCAGGCGCACTCCACCGCGGCGTACGACTGGTACATCGAGGCCGCGCGCCGTTCCGGCGACGCCGACCTGGTCGCCAGGGCCGAGAGCTTCCGTATGTACTGCGTCGAGAAGCGCGGCGACGGCGAGGTGTTCGACTGGTGAGCCTGCGCAGGGTGTCCGCCCTGCGCGCACACGGCCCGAGGGCCCGCCGCATACGACTGCGGCGGGCCCTCGGGCCGTGTGCGGCTTCCGTCAGCGGCTGGTGGTGCCCGCGCGCAGACGGTCGATCATGTGCCGGGTCGTCTCGATCGGGCTCTCGGTGACAGCGGCCGTGGACTGCGACGGAAGCGCCGCGTTCAGCACGGCGACCTTGTCGTCCCACTCGTCCTGGCCGTCGAACCCGATCGTCTCGCCCTGCTGGTACGTCGGGAACGGGCGGTAGCTGTTGGTGCCGCTGCGGTCCGATCCGCGCACCAGCAGCGGGTCGAGGTAGACCCCGTCGCCGTGGATCCGCGTGGCGGTCGAGATGTAGCCCATGTCCAGACCGCACCGCCGCTTGGCGGAGGTGTTCGGCTCCGAGCAGTGCAGCAGGTTGGGGTGGTGGATCGAGACGTCGCCCGGCTGGAGCTCGATGTCGACGACGCCGTGCTCCTCGGCCCACTCCCGCACCAGGTTCTCGTCGGAGGACGAGAACAGCATGTTGGCGGTGTCCGTACGGGACGACGGCTTGTGCAGCGGCAGCACGTGGCTGCCGGGGATCATCCGCAGGCAGCCGTTCTCGGTGGTGCTCTCGTCGACGGCCAGCCACACCGTGAGCGCCTCCATCGGGCTCAGCGGCCAGTACGCGCCGTCCTGGTGCCAGAGCACGGGCTGTCCGTCGTACGGGGGCTTGCAGATGTAATGCGCGGTGAAGGACGCCACGTCCGGGCCGAGGAAGAACTCCGCGATGTCCACCAGACGGGATTCGGAGACCAGCCGCGCCCAGAAGGCGTCATTGCGGATCAGCGGGTGGTGGAAGTGCTCGGGACGGAGGTCCGGGTACTTACGTGTCAGCCAGTCGACGTGGGCGGCCACCTCTTCGAGGAGGTCCTTCGGAACGACGTTGCGAATGATGGAGAAACCCTGCTCGGCGTATTCCGCCGCAGCCTTTTCGAGAACGGCATCGCCCACAAGTGTGGTCATGTCTCAGCTCCTTATGAGGTGTCAGGTACCGCTTGCCGCGCGGAACGAGTTCATGGAGCCGCGCATTTCCCTGATACGCAGCTGCTGTGGCCGCTCCCCAACAGTCCCACACTCTGTCCGGCGGCCCTGGGGGTGTCAACGCCCTGATAACTCAAGCCTCTTGGCCGGTGTATTCAAGCCGCCGATACTGTCCTGTCGACGGGACACGCCCTATATTCTTGAGGGCCCCGACGAGGCCGCAGCGGATGAGGATGGCGTGACTATGTCCATGAAACCAGGGCCGATTCGGCTGAATGTGACCGACTTGCACGAGTCGGTCGACGATCCCGCGCTCACCTCCATGACGCTGCTCAACGAGCTCGCGGGAAGATTCCCCGAAGCCGTCTCCTTTTCGGCTGGCCGGCCGTTCGAAGGCTTCTACGACGTAGCGAATCTGTCCCAGCACCTCGCGACGTTCCGACGCCATCTCGAAGAGGACAAAGGCCTTTCCGGGGAGCAGGTGCGGCGCACTTTCTTCCAGTACGGGCGCACCAAAGGGTTTATCCACGAGCTCATAGCGCGCCAGCTCGAGGTCGACGAGGGTCTCACCGTGGACCCGGAGAGCATCGTGGTGACCACCGGCTGCCAGGAGGCGATGCTGCTCCTGCTGCGCGCCCTGGTCCGGGACCCGCGTGACGTGATCCTGGCCGCGACACCCAACTATGTGGGGTTCATCGGCGCGGCCCGGGTGGCCGGCGCTCCGGTCCGCTCCGTACGGGAGCACGACGGCGGCATCGATCTCGAGGACCTGGAGCGGCAGATACGGGCGGCACGGCGCGAGGGGCTGCGGCCGCGCGCCTGTTACGTCGTCCCCGACTTCGCCAACCCGAGCGGCGCGACCATGTCGCTGGTGGACCGGATCGCCCTGCTCCAGCTCGCCGAGCGGGAGCAGATCTTCGTCATCGAGGACAACCCCTACACGCTGTTCCGGGGCAGCGCCCCCCAACTGCCCATGCTCAAGGCGCTGGACGAGCAGCATCAGGTGATCCATCTGGGCTCGTTCGCGAAGTCCGCCTTCGCCGGAGCGCGCGTGGGCTACGTCATCGCGGACCAGACGGTGACGTCGGACGGGGCCCGCCCCGAGCCCCCCATGCTCCTCGCCGACCACCTTGCCAAGCTGAAGAGCATGGTCACGCTGAACACCTCGACGGTCGCCCAGGCGGTCATCGGCGGCTATCTCCTGGAGAACGGGTGCAGCCTGAAGCGCGCCACCGCGCGCGAGGCCGAGGTCTACCGACAGAACCTGGCCACCATGCTGGGCAGTCTGCGGTCCGTCTTCGAGCCGGTGGCGGGCCTGCCGGGTGATGTCTCGTGGAACACGCCGGAGGGCGGGATGTTCGTCGTCCTCACGCTGCCGTTCCCCGCGGACGACGCGATGCTCGAGTACTCGGCCTCGCGGTTCGGCGTGCTGTGGACGCCCATGCACCACTTCTACGGGGGCACCGGCGGCTTCCACCAGGCCCGGCTCTCCTTCAGCGTGCTCACCCCCGAGCAGATCGCCCTGGGTGTCGAGCGGCTCGGTGCGCTCGTCCAGGACCAGCGCGCGAAGCAGCCGGTCGTCGCCGGGCGCGCCTGAACAACACCGAAAGGCCCCCGGACGCCTCGCGTCCGGGGGCCTTCGTGTGTCGGGTCAGGCGCGCTTCTTGAAGGTGGCGACCGCCCACACGTAGCCGAGGAGGGCGATCCCGAGGCACCAGGCGACGGCCGCGACGGTGTCGCCCGTCTGGGGGTTGCCGGCGAGGAGGCCGCGCAGCGTCTCGATGATCGGGGTGAAGGGCTGGTACTCCACGAACTGCTTCACACCGGCACCCATCGTGTCGGCGGGTACGAACGCGCTGCTCAGGAACGGCAGCATGATCAGCGGCACGGTGGCCATGCCCGCGGACTCGACGGTCTTGGCGGCC
The DNA here is from genome assembly GCF_036227325.1 of Streptomyces sp. NBC_01465. Lineage (NCBI taxonomy): Bacteria > Bacillati > Actinomycetota > Actinomycetes > Kitasatosporales > Streptomycetaceae > Streptomyces > Streptomyces sp. NBC_01465. Next base: position 83,877 of record NZ_CP109467.1, read on the forward strand.
AGCCCCATGGCGACGGTCAGCCAGCTCGCCGCGAAGCCGAGCAGTACGACCATTCCGAGAACACCGAGCCACTGCACGGCGCTGGCGCCCGGGTCGAAGCCCATCAGGAACGCGACCCCGATGATGGCCGCGCAGGCCACCACGGCGCGCAGCGTGGTCATGATGACGTGGCCGGAGAGCATGGCCCCGCGGGAGACGTCCATGACCTTCAGGCGGTTGATGACACCCTTGGTCATGTCGGAGTTCACCTCGGTCGCGGTGGCTCCGAGTCCGTAGCTGATGGCCATGACGAGCAGGCCGGGTGTCACGTAGTCGATGTACGGGACGCCGACGGAGAAGCCGCCGCCGAGCACCTTCACGAACATCAGCATGAGGACGATGGGGAACAGCACGGCGTTGAACACCGTGACGGGGTTGCGCAGGGTGTGCTTGACGTTGCGGCGCAGCATGATCGCCGAGTCGGCCAGCGTGATCGAGGCAGTGCTCACTGCGCGATCGCCTCCTTGTCCAGGTGCTCGCTCGCAAGCTCGCTCGTGAGGGCCCCGGGTTGTCCGGGCTGTTCGGGCTGTTCGGTCAGGGCCAGGAAGACGTCGTCGAGGTCCGGGGTGTGCACGGAGAAGTCGACGGCGCCGGCGATGGTGTGCTCGTCGAGCCTCGCGAGCAGTCCCTGCAGGGACTTGAGCCCGCTGTCGCTGGGCACCCGGAGGGTCAGCTCCTGCTCGTCGCGCGTGGAGCCGGCCAGCACCCGGGCCGCCTCGTCGAGCGTGTGGACGTCGGCGAACCGCAGCCGGACGTGGGCGCCGGGGATCTGCCGCTTGAGCTCGTCGGCCGTTCCCTGGGCGACCAGGCGGCCGCCGTTGAGGACCGCGATCCGGTCGGCCAACTGGTCGGCCTCTTCCAGGTACTGGGTGGTGAGGAAGATCGTGGTGCCCTCGGCGACCAGCTCCCGCACGATGTCCCACATGGTGCGCCGGCTGCGCGGGTCGAGTCCCGTCGTCGGCTCGTCGAGGAAGATGATCTGCGGGTTGCCGACCAGCGTCATCGCAAGGTCCAGCTTGCGGCGCATGCCTCCGGAGTACGTCGAGGACAGCTTGTCCGCCGACTCCGCCAGATCGAACCGGTCGAGAAGCCCGCCGACCACCTTGTCACTGGAGCGCACCCGTTTCAGGTCCGCCATCAGCTGCAGGTTCTCCCGGCCGGAGAGCAGTTCGTCCACTGCGGCGAACTGCCCGGTCACGCCGATGGCCGCGCGCACCTGCTTGGTGGCGCGCACCACGTCGTGCCCGGCGACTTCAACTGTCCCCGCGTCGGCCGCAAGCAGCGTCGTCAGGACGTTCACCGTTGTGGTCTTGCCCGCCCCGTTCGGGCCGAGCAGCGAGAAGACCGACCCTGCGGCGACTTCGAAGTCGATGCCGTCGAGGACGGCTTTGTCGCCGTACGCCTTGCGCAGCCCGGAAACTGCAATCGCGGAACTCTTCATACCCCTACTCTCCGCGCGGGGCTGACACCGGCCTGTCACACCGCTGACATGGCCTTGGAGTCCTTCTCGATGCCGTGGCAGCGAGAAGGGCACCCGCCGCGGCGGGTGCCCTTCTGGAGAACGCGTTCAGCTTCTACCGACTGCCGGCGGACTCCGACTCGATCAGGTCCAGAATCTCCCGGCCGTGGTCGACGAGGTACATGTGGTCGCCGGGGAACTCCACATAGTTGAAGTCACTCGTGGTCGCGTCCCGCCACTGTTGCGCCTCTTCCGCGGTGACCAGTCCGTCGTGGTCGCCGCGCACCGAGCAGATCGGCACCGACACCGGTTCGTCGGTGCTCGGGACGTATGCCTCGTGCATCTCGCAGTCGGCCTGCAGCGCGGGAAGGATCAGTTCCCGCATCTCGGGGTGGTCGAGCGCCTCGTGCCGGAATCCCGCGAACTCCTCGACCCTGGCGAGGAATTCATCGCCCCGCAGACCTGCCGCCCGCCGCTCGCGCTGGGTCCACGGACCCGGCGAACCGCTGACGATCAGCCGCTCGACGTGGATGCCGCGCGCGCTCAGCAGGTGCACCAGCTCATACGCGAGCACGGCGCCCAGGCTGTGCCCGAAGAGCACGGTCCTGGTCCCCGGGCCGAGGTCGGCGGCGACGGCGTCGACCTCGGTCTTCGCCGCCTCCACGACGTTGCGGTAGGGCTCCTCCAGCAGTCGCCGCTCCCTGCCGGGCAGGTCGACCGTGGCGATCCGCCACCGGTCGCCGGCCAGCTCCCGCCAGGGGTGGAAGAACGACGGTCCCGCTCCTGCGAACGGCACGCACAGCAGTGTGGGTTGAGTCATCTCGGCCGAACTCCCGTCATCCGTTGGTCTGTTCGGCGGCCTGCGCCAGCTTGCGGGCGACGATCTTCATGATCTGGCTCGCCGGTTTGGGCATGTGCAGGTCGTGGTGGGTGGCGTCCACGTCGTACTGCTCGTACGAACCGAGGATGTAGGGCCGCCATTCGGGCCCGTACGACGTGAGCCCGTCGACCTTGTCCAGCGTCGCGTTGAAGTACAGGACGTCGCCGCGGTACACGGGGGTGACGAAACCGCCCATCTTCTGCAGGTTGTTGGCGCCCACCTTCGACATGGTGTCCAGGAAGCTGTCCATGTTGTTGGTGTTCATGAACTGGCCGAAGACTTCCTCGATGTCCGCCCGGTAGAGCTCCTTCGACCGGCCGGACACCTGCTGGAACCCGTTGTCCGCCGTCCCGGTCGCGGGCTGGGTGTCCAGGATGGCCACGAGGTCGACCTGGTGTCCTCGCCGGTCCAGTTCCTCGGCCATGGCGTGGGCGATCGGGCCGCCGAAGGACCAGCCGACGAGGTTGTACGGTCCTTCCGGCTGGATCGCGAGGATCTGGGTGACGTAGTCCTCGACCATCTCCTGCACCGAGTCCGCCATGGGGTCGGTGCCGTTGGAGCCGCGGGACTGCAGGGCGTAGCACGCCCGGTCGGGCACGTGCGGTGCGAAGGTGAAGAACGCCCAGCCGAGGCCGCCGCCTCCGTGGACGAACCACACCGGCTCCTTGCCCGTGCCGGGATCCCTGTTGAGCGGGAGCACGACCCCGAACGAATCGGCGTGGTCGCCGGGGATGCTGCCGATGAGCATCAGCGCGGCCAGCTCGGCCACCGTGGGGTACTGGATGATCGTCCGCAGCGGCATGTCGGCGCCGAACTGCTTGCGGATACGGGCGCTGAGCCGGGTCGCGAGGAGCGAGTGTCCGCCGAGCGCGAAGAAGTCGTCGTTGATGCCGACCCTCTCCAGGCCCAGCAGGTCGCTGAAGAAGCCGCAGAGCTTCTCCTCGTGGGAGTTGCGCGGCTCGCCGGTGCTGACGGTGGAGGTGTGTTCCTTCGGCAGCGCGCTCCGGTCGATCTTGCCGGCCGGGTTCAGCGGGAGCTGGGAGAGCGGTACGACGGCGGCCGGGACCATGTAGTCGGGAAGGCGCCCGCGCAGATACTCGGGCAGTTCCTCGACCAATGGACCGATCGCGATCGCGAGGGCGGGGGCGTTGGCCCGGATCCGCCCGGCGACACCGCTCGGAACGAACACTCCGGTGACGGCCTGCGGCTCGGGCAGCAGTACCGCGTCGAAGTTGTGGACTGCGTCGCCCGACCAGGTGAGGATCACCTCCCGGCCCTTCTCCCGCGCCCAGGCGGCGATGTCCTCGGGATCGACCGGCTTCCCGGCAGGTGCGTCCGTACTGACGACGGCGGCGAAGGTCGCCGCGGCGGCCTCCTCCACCAGACGGGCGTTGGGTATTCCGGTCAACCGCACCGGGCCGCCCGTCCGGGCCGCGAAGCCGCCGAGGCCGGTCAGGTCGGAGACCTCCTGGCCCCAGGTCACCGACTCCACCGCGGACAGGTCGAGTACGCCGGCCGGCTCCTTGTGCAGGACGACCTCGTAACGGTGCCGGGTCAGCGCGTTGTGCGTCGTGCCCGCCTTGAGCCGGATGTCGACGCCGGCGGACCGTCCCGCTGCCCACTCGGCGAACCACTCCGGAGCTACCACCAGCTCCCGCTCGGCGAGCAGCGACTGCTCCACGAGTGCCCGTACCTCTTCATGCGAGGCATAGGGCTGGGAGGCACGCGCCTCGGCAGCCGCCAGCAGCCGCTGCGTCGCAGCGTTGCGGACATCTCCGACGATCAACCGGCCGCCCGGCGCGAGGAGTTGAAGGGCCTGGTCCAGCACCTGGTCCAGGTACTCGGCGCTCGGGAAGTACTGCGCCACCGAGTTGAGTACGACGGTGTCGAACCCGCCCTCGGGCAGCCCGGACACGTCGTCGGCGGCCTGGGCGCTCAGCCGGACCCGGTCCCCGAAGCCGGCCTCGTCGGCCTGCTCCCTGAGACGGTCCACGGCGGTCGACGAGAGGTCAGTGCCCCAGTACTCGTCGACCTCGCCGACGACCTTCGCGAGGAGCAGGCCGGAGCCCACCCCGATCTCCAGCACCCGCCGGGGAGCGAACCGCAGCACCTGTGCCGCCGCCGCGTCCTGCCATTCCCGCAGCTGTACGAGGGGGATCTGCTCGCCGTCGTACACGGTCTGCCACTGCTGGAAGTCCTCGCCCCACGGCTCTTCCCGGGCGTCCGCGAAGCTGTCGTCGAAGACCCGACTCCACTCCCCCACCTGGGCGGCGACGTCGACCACCGCGGCATCCGGGTCGGGCTCGACGTAGGCGACGAGGCGCTGGTCGCCCTTCTGGTCCTCGCGGACCACGACGGCGGCCTGGGAGACCGAGGGGTGTCCGGACAGGACGTGGTCGATCTCGCCGAGTTCGATACGGAAGCCGCGGACCTTGACCTGGGAGTCGGTGCGGCCCATGTACTCGACCTGGCCGTCCTTGTTCCACTTCACCAGGTCCCCGGTGCGGTACATCCGGGTCCCCGGCGCGCCGAACGGGCACGCCACGAACCGCTCGGAGGTCAGCCCCGTCTGCCCGAGGTAGCCGCGCGCCAGGCAGGCTCCGGCGAGGTACAGCTCGCCCGCGACGCCGGGTGCGACCGGGCGCAGCGCCGAGTCGAGTACGTAGACCTGGTTGTTCCAGATGGGCGCGCCGATCGGCACCCGGTCCGCGCCGGGCACGTGCTCCCAGCCGGTGACCTCGACGGTCGCCTCGGTGGGGCCGTACAGGTTGTTCGCCGAGCAGCCCGGCAGCATCTCCACGAATCGGTTGGCGAGCGCGGCCGGGAACGCCTCCGCCGCCACCTCGATCCAGCGCAGGCTGGAGCAGTCGCCGGCCGCGGGCTCGGTGACGAACGCGGACAGCAGCGAGGGCACGAAGAACGCGCCTGTCACGCGCTCGCGCTGGATCAACTCGGCGAGATACGCCGGGTCCCGGCGCCCCTCCGCGCTGGCCACCACGATCGAGGCGCCCATCTGCAGGTTGGAGAACATCTCCGGCACCGACGCGTCGAAGCTCGCGGACGTGCTCATGAGCATGCGGTCGTCGACCGTGACGTCGAAGTGCTCGAGGCCCCAGGCGATCCGGTTCATGATCGAGCGGTGCGCCACGGGCACGCCCTTCGGGCCGCCCGTCGAGCCCGAGGTGAAGATGACGTACGCGGCGTGGTCGGGCGCCAGCTCCCGTACGGGGTTCGTGTCCGGGTACGCGGACACGTCCGGCAGGACTCCGTCGAGGAGCAGCAACGGCTTGGCGCCCGCGAGCACATGCCGTACGCGGTCCTCGGGCAGCTCGGTGTCGAGCGGGACGTACGCCGCACCGGCCTTGACCACGCCGTAGACCGCGACCAGCAGCTCGACCGATCGCGGGATCTTCACCGCGATCAGCTGCTCGGGGCCGGCGCCCTGTTCGATCAGCCAGTGCGCCAGGCGGTTGGCCCTCCGGTTGAACTCGGCGTAACTCAGCGTCTCCTTCTCGGCGATCACCGCCACCGCGTCCGGGGTCCGCTCGACCTGCGCCTCGAAGGCGGCCGGCAGCGTGCCCTCTGCCACCGGATGTGCCGTGTCGTTGACCCGCCGCACGAGCCAGTCCCGCTCGTCCGCCCCTAGCACCTCGATGGTGCTGAGCGGCGCCTGCGGGGCGGCGGCGACCTGCTCCAGGACGCGGGCGAACCGGGCGGCGATCTCCTCGGCCGTGTCGCGGTCGAAGAGCTGGGTCGCGTACATGAGGTCGCCGCGCAGCGTCCCCGAGTCGGTGACGGCGAGGCTGAAGAACAGGTCTGCCAGGGAGGTCTGGGTGAGGAACTGCTCGAACTCCGCCTTGAGGCCGGGGAGTTCGAACTCCGCCTTCTCGAAGCTCTGCCAGGCGAACATCACCTGGAACAGCGGCTGGTACGACGTGGAGCGGTCGGGGTTGATGAGCTCGACCAGCGTCTCGAACGGCACGTCCTGGTGCTCGTACGCGGCGAGGGCCTTGTCCCGCACCTGCGGGAGCAGGTCGACGAAGGACGGGTTGCCGGCGAGGTCGACGCGCAGCACCTGGGTGTTGACGAAGAGCCCGACGAGGTCGGCCAGCGCCTCGTCGGTCCGCCCGGCGATCGGGTTGCCGATCGTCACGTCGTCGCCGCCGCCCAGCTTGCTCAGCAGCACTCCGAGCGCGGTCTGCACGACCATGGCCATGGTCATCCCGCGCTCATCGGCCAGCTTCTGCAGTCCGGCCGCGACCTCGGCCGACACCTCGAGGCCGAGCGAGTCGCCCTGTGAGTTGCGGGTCGCGGGGCGCGGGCGGTCCAGCGGCAGGCTCAACGGCTGCGGTACTCCGCTGAGTTCCTTGCGCCAGTACTCGGCCTGCGCAGCAGCCAGCGAGCCCGGGTCCGTCACATCGCCGAGCAGCTCGCGCTGCCACAGCGCGTAGTCCTTGTACGTCACGGGCAGCGGCTCGAACTCCGGCGCCCTGCCGTCGAGCCGTGCGGTGTAGGCGGTGGTCAGGTCGCGGGCCAGCGGCCCGCCCGAGACGCCGTCGGAGGCGATGTGGTGGATGAGGAGGACCAGGACGTGCTCCTCCGGCGCGCAGCGGAACAGCCGTACGCGGAACGGGATGTCGGCCATCAGGTCGAACCGGTGCGCGATGAACGCGTCGACCGCGCCGCTCAGGTCCTCGGGCGCCACATCGACCACGGGCACGTCCACCGAGGCCTCCGCCGCCCGCAGGATCCGCTGGTGGGGCTCGTCGTTGTCGTCGGTCACGTAAGTGGTGCGCAGGGGCTCGTGCCGGGCGACCACGTCGCGGACCGCGGCGACGAGCGCCGCCTCGTCCAGCGGCCCCGTCAGCCGGAAGGCCGGGGAGATGTTGTAGGTCTCTGCCCCGCCCTCCAGTTGCTGCGTGAGCCACATGCGGCGCTGTGCAAACGAAAGCGGAATCACTGGTTCTACTCCTCTACGATCATCCTGCGGAGAGCGGGGCGAAGGGGCACAGCGGATTCCTCCGACCACGCGGCGAGCGCGGCCACCGTCGGCAGGTCGAAGAGCTTGCGGATGGGGATCTCCGTCCCCATCTCGACGCGGGCGCGGGTGATGAGCCGGGTGGCGAGCAGGGAGTGCCCGCCGAGCTCGAAGAACCCGTCGTCGATACCGACCCGCTCCAGACCCAGCACCTCGCCGAACAGGGCGGCCAGGGTCTCCTCGCGGGCGGTGCGCGGTGCCCGGAAGGGGGTGCTGGAGGTGAGGTCGGGGGCGGGCAGGGCCTTGAGGTCGAGCTTGCCGTTGGGAGACAGCGGCAGCCGGTCGAGGGTGACGTACGCGGCGGGGACCATGTACTCGGGCAGCCGGTCGGCCAGGTGCTCCTGCAGTGCGGCCTGGTCCGGGACGCTCTCGCCGTCGGCCGGGACGAGGTACGCGGCCAGATACGGGGTGGTGTCCCCGGGCTTCTGGGTCACGACCGCGACCTGGGCGATGTGCGGGTGCGTCGTCAGCGCGGCCTCGACCTCGGCGGGTTCGACGCGGTAGCCCCGGATCTTGACCTGGGTGTCGATACGGCCCAGGTGCTGGATTTCGCCGTCGGGGGTCAGGCTCGCGAGGTCGCCCGTGCGGTACATCCGGGAGCCGGGCGGACCGTACGGGTCGGGTACGAAGTGGTCGGCGGTCAGGACGGGTTGGCGGTGGTAGCCGCGTCCCGCCCCGGCCAGGTAGAGCTCGCCCGGGGTGCCCGCGGGCAGCAGGCCGAGTCCGGGGCCGAGGACGTAGGCGCGCACGCCGGGGAAGGGGCGGCCGATGGGCACGCCGTCGGTGTACGGCTCGTCGGGGTCCAGGGTGTGGCCGGTGGCGTAGAAGGTCTCGCTCGGCCCGTAGCTGTTGATGATGCGGGCCTTGGGCCAGCGCGTGCGCACCCGCTCCGCGAGGACCGGGGTCAGCACCTCCCCGGAGATGTTCAGGGCCGTGGGGCTGATGCGGTCGGCGAGCTGGTCGACGAGTTCGGCGAAGGCCGAGGGCACCGAGCAGATGACGTCGACGTCCCAGCTGTCGCGGTCGGCCAACTCCAGTACGTCGCGCACGATTTCGGCGGTGCCGCCGGTGGTGAGTGCGGCGAACGTCTCGAAGGTGGCGACGTCGAAGCCGAACGAGGCGGCGACGAGGACCCGCCGGCCGGACTCCGCTCCGGCGTGGGCGACCAGGGCGTCCACCGCGTTGACGACGGTGCTCTGGGTGACGCCCACGCCCTTGGGTACCCCGGTGGAGCCCGACGTGTAGATGACGTAGGCGAGGTTGTCGGGTCCTGCCTTCGGACGCGGCGGCGCTTCCGTGCCGGCTGCGCCCAGGAAGTCGACGTCGTCGAGTACGAGGACGGGGATGTCCGTCGCGGGGACGAGCCCGCGGGTGCCGGCGTCGGCCAGGATCAGATGCGGCCGGGCGGTGGGCAGGACGTGCGGGAGGCGGGCCGCCGCATAGGCGGGGTCGACGGGCAGATAGGCGCCGCCGGCCTTGAGTACGCCGAGGAGCGCCACGACCACCTTGGTGCTGCGCGGCAGGACCACGCTCACCACGGTCTCCGGGCCCACCCCGCGCCGCGCGAGCTCGACCGCCAACTGCTCGGCGTGCGCGTCCAGTTCGGCGTACGTGAGCGACTCGCCGTCGGCGACCACGGCTACCGCGTCCGGGGTCCGTGCCACCTGTGCCTCGACCCGCTCGATGAGCGTGACGTGCGAGGCGGGGACGGACCGGTCGTTGACCAGCGACAGCAGCCGGTCGCGTTCGGCCGGCTCCACGGCCTCGATCCGCCCGACCCTCAGCCCGGGGTCGGCCGCCAACTGCCGCAGGAAACCGACGAGTCGGGACGCGTACGTCTCCACCGTGTCCCGGTCGAAGACACCGGGCGCGTACTGGATGACGAGCTGGAGGTGCGAGTCCGCCGCGGCGGTGAGGCACAGCGCGTAGTGGTTGCCGGCGAACGGGCGCAGGCCCGTGAAGGTGATCCCGTCCGCGGCGTCGCTCGCGTCCTCCAGTCCCTCCCGGTCGACGGGGTACGACTCGAAGACGACCAGCGTGTCGAAGAGGGACCGGACACCGACGGACTTCTGGATCTCCGGGAGCCCGTAGTAGTGGTGCTCGACCAAGTCGGCCTGGCGGCTCTGCAGCCCCTTGAGGAGATCGCCGACCGTCTCCCCGGGTCCGTACGCCACCCGTACGGGAACGGTGTTGATGAACATCCCGACCATCGACTCGACGTCCGCCACGGCGGGCGGACGCCCGGAGACGGTCGCGCCGAACACCACGTCCTGACGGCCGGTGAGCTGGCCGAGGAGCAGCGCCCAGGCGCCCTGGACGAGGGTGTTGACGGTGATTCCCATGGCGGAGGCGCGGCGGACGAGTTCGCGTGCCTCGTCGAGCGGGAGGTCCACCTCGACCTGGTCGCGGTCGCTGTCCTCCGCGCTCGCCGTGTCGGGCACGAGCAGGGTCGGCTCCTCGAACCCTTCGAGTTCGGCCGCCCAGGCGCGGGCCGCCTCGTTCTCGTCCTGCCGGGTGAGCCAGGCCAGGAAGTCGCCGTAGTCGCGCAGGGCGGGCAGGCCTGACGGGTCGCCGTCGGAGGCGTAGAGCAGGAGCAGGTCCTGCATGAGGAGGGGGGTCGACCAGCCGTCGTACAGCGCGTGATGTGCCGTCAGTACGAGTTCGGGCCGGTCGGGGTCGAGGACGGCGAGGGCGAGGCGGATCAGCGGCGGGTTGTCCGCGGCGAAGTAGTCGGTCTGGTCGTGCTCCAGGAAGCGTTCGAAGGTCTCGGTGCGCTCCGGCTCGTCGGTCGCCGTCAGGTCGAGGTACTGCCAGGGCAGGGTCACCGACTCGGGTACGACCTGTACGAGATCGCCGTCGGCCCGGTCGACGAACGCCGCGCGCAGGGCGGGATAGCGGTCCAGGAGGGCCTGCCCTGCCCGGTGCATCCGCTCCGGGTCGACCCGTCCGGACAGATGGAACACCAACTGGATGTGGTACGGGTCGAACTCGGCCCCGGCCAGCTTCGCCTGGAAGAGGATCCCGGACTGTGCCGGGGTCGCCGGCCACACCTTGGCCAGCGCGCCGAAGCGCCCTTCCCAGGCTTCGATCTCCGCCTGTCCCACCGCGACGAGGGGTACGTCGCTCGGGGTGAGTCCGCCCGCTTCGGGGGTGGTGGCGTGGCGGGCGAGTGCGGTGAGCGCCTCGACCCAGAGTCCGGCCAGCTCGGTGACCTCCTCGCGGGTGAGGACACCGGTGGCGAAGCCGAAGTAGGCGGTCAGTTCGTCGCCGTTGCCGGTGTCGGTGGCCACCGCGTTGATCTCCAGCGCGGAGAGCACCGGCATGTCGGCGTCCGGGGCTGCGATCAGGTCCTGGTGCGTGGTGTCCGGCGCCCAGCCCAGGCCCCGGAGCTCCTCGGGGATGTCCGCACTGGAGGACTTGCCCAGGTAGTTGAAGCCGATCTGCGGCTGCCGGGCTCCCGAAAGGGCGTCGGCGGTACGGGTGTTGAGGCGGCGCAGCAGGCCGTAGCCGAGGCCGTTGTCGGGTATCGCGCGGAGCTGTTCCTTGACCGCCTTGACCGCCCTGCCCGCACCCCTGCCGCCGGCGAACGCGTCGGCCAGGTCGATGCCGGCCACGTCCAGGCGTACGGGGTACATGGCCGTGAACCAGCCGATGGTGCCGGACAGGTCGGCTCCGGGTACGAGGTGCTCCTCGCGGCCGTGGCCCTCCATCCGGACGAGCGTGGACGATCCCTCGGTGCCGCGGCTCCGGCGCCAGCGGGCCAGCGCCAGTGCGAGGCCGGCCAGCAGTCCGTCGTCCACGCCGCCGCGGAAAACGGTCGGCACGGTGTTGAGGAGAGTCGCGGTGACGTCCGCCGGGACCTGTACGCGGACGGTGTCGACGGTGGCCGTCACATCGACGGCGCGGTCCAACTCCCTTGCGCCGAGAACGGGTTCGTCGCCGGTGAGGATCTTCTGCCACACCGGGAGTTCCGCGATCCGTCCGGCATCCGTCGCCTCGTCGGACAGGGCGTGCGCCCAGCGCCGCAGCGAGGTGCCCGCCCCCTCCGGTTCGGTCGTGTCTCCGCTACGGACCCGCTTCCAGGCAGCGACGAGATCGGGCAGCAGGATCCGCCACGACACCCCGTCCACGACGAGGTGGTGGAGCACGATCAGCAGCCGGTCCGCCTCGGTGTCGGAGGTGAACCGGACGAACTGCGCCATGACGCCCGCGTCCGGGTCCAGGCGGTCGGCGGCCGCGTCGAGTTCGGTCTGCGTCGATGCGGCGTCCAGGTACGCGACCGTGTGCAGGAGCCCACCGGCCTCCACACTGCCCGTCGGCTCCATCCGCAGGCCGGGGTTGACCCGGTCGAGACGGGCGCGCAGGACGTCGTGCTGGTCAAGTACCGCCTGCAGAGTCGCGACCAGTCCCGCGCGGTCAATGTCGGCGGGCAGGGTCAGCAGCGCGGACATGCAGAACCGGCCGATACCGCCGCCCAGGGCGAGTACATGTGCTGCTGTCGGTGGCAGTGGTGCCCAGCCGACGCCGCCACCGGGGAGCTCGGCCAGGACTACCCGCTCTTCCTCGGCTCGGCCCTCGACCAGCTCCGCGAGGCGGGCGACCGTACGGTGCTCGAAGATTTCGCGCGTACTGACCATCACGCCGCGCGCCTTGGCGCGGGCGACGACCTGGATGGAGCGGATGCTGTCGCCGCCGCTGGCGAAGAAGTCGTCGTCGACACCGATCTGGCCTGCGCCGAGCACATCGGCGTACACCTCGGCGAGGACGCGTTCGGCCTGGCTGCGCGGGGCCACGTACTCGGCTCCGGCGAACTCCGGCTCGGGCAGCGCCGCCCGGTCGAGCTTGCCGTTCGCCGTCAGGGGCAGTGCGTCGAGGACCATGAGGACGGTCGGCACCATGTAGTCCGGCAGGCGTTTGGCCGCGAACCGCCGCAGGTCCGCCACCGAGACGGTGGCGTTGATGTCGCCCGCTGCGGCTTCGGCGCCCGCCTGCGCAACGTAACCGACGAGCCGTGTGGTGCCGGTGTGGTCCTCGCCGACCGTGACGACGGCGCGGGTGACCGCGGGGTGCTGGGCGAGTACGGTCTCGATCTCGGTGGGCTCGACGCGGATGCCGTTGACCTTGACCTGGTTGTCCGCCCTTCCCGCGTACTTGAGCTGTCCGTTCCTGTCCCACTGCGCCAGGTCGCCGGTACGGTACATCCGCTCCCCGGCGGGGCCGAACGGGCAGGGCACGAACCGCTCCGCGGTGGCCCCGGCGTTCCGGTAGTAGCCGCGGGCGACGCGCCCGGCGACGTACAGCTCGCCGATCACTCCCTGCGGGACCGGTGTGAGCTCCGGTCCCAGGACGTGGGCGCGCATATTGGCGAGCGGCGTTCCGACCGGCACCGCGCCCGTCGTCCCGGTCCCCTGCTGCGGCACGGTGTGGGTGGACGCGTAGAAGCTCTCGGTCTGGCCGTAGGCGTTCATGACGCGGGTCCCCGGCAGGGTCTCGTGCACCCTGTTGACCAGGTCGGAGGAGAGCGCTTCGCCGGCGAAGACGACGGTGTCCACGTCGAGTCGCAGTCCGTCTTCGCCTTCCGTGGCGAGCTGGTCGAGGAGTGCGGAGAAGACGGCCGGGACGGCACTGATGGTGGTGCCGGACCAGCGCTCGCGTTCGCCGAGTTCCAGGACGTCGCGGACGATCTCGACGCTCGCTCCGGCGGTCAGTGCGGTGAAGATCTCGAAGACGGAGACGTCGAAGTTGACCGACGTCGCCGCCAGCATCCGCGATCCCGCCTCGACTCCGGTCCGCCGGCGCAGGTCCAGTACGCCGTTGACGACACTGGCGTGGGTGATGGCGACGCCCTTGGGCGTGCCGGTCGAGCCGGACGTGAACATCACGTACGCGAGGTGGTCGGGCCCGATTCCGGCCCGGGACGCTTCGACGACGGGGCCGTCCAGGTCCAGGTCGAGGTCCAGGTCGTCGAGGTGCAGCACCGGTGCGGTGCACCCCGTCACCGTCTGCGCCGTGTCGTGGTCGGTGAGTACGAGGGCCGGATCGGCCGCACCCAGCAGGAGTTCGACGCGTGCGGCGGGGAAGCCGGGGTCGATCGGCAGATAGGCGCCGCCCGCCTGCAGTACGGCGAGGAGGGCGACGACCAGGTCGGCCGAGCGCGGCAGCGCGACGGCCACCAGGACGTCGGGTCCCACCCCGCGCTCGCGCAGCACGGCGGCCAGCCGGCCCGCGCGGACCTCCAGCTCGCCGTACGAGAACGACGTCTGTCCGCAGACGACGGCCGTCGCCTCCGGGGTGCGCGCCGCCTGTGCGGCCACCAGTTCCGGCACCGTCGCATCGGGTACCGGGACGGTGGTCTCGTTCAGCTCCGCCAGCCGGTCGTGGTCGCCGGCGGAGAGCACGTCGACCGCGCCGAGGCGCGTCGTCGGGTCGGCGACGACCTGCCGCAGGACGCGGACGTACCGCTCGACCAGGCTCTCGGCGGTGGTGTGGTCGAAGAGCTCGGTCGCGTACTCCAGACGCCCGTACGCACGCCCGGAAGGATCCGGGACGAAGTTGAAGAACAGGTCGAACTTGGCGGTCTCGGTGCCCAGCGGCACCGGGACGACCTCAAGACCCGGGACCTCGATCTGCGACCACGCGAACTGCCAGGCCAGCATGACCTGGAACAGCGGCTGATACGCCGTCGTGCGGTCCGGGTTGAGCAGGTCCACCAGGTGCTCGAAGGGCACGTCCTGGTTGTCGTACGCACCGAGCGCCCGCGCGCGCACCTGGGTCAGGAGGTCATCGAACGTCGGGTTCTGCGACAGATCGACCCGCAGCACCCAGGTGTTGGCGAAGAACCCGATCAGGTCCTCCAACTGCTCGTCACCGCGCCCCTCGATCGGACTGCCGATCGTCAGATCGTTCCCCGCACCGAAGTGATGCAGCAGCACCGCCAGCGCGGCCTGCGCCACCATCGGCGCCGTCGCCCCGTGATTGGCCGCCAGCTTCCCGATCCCGGCGACCAGCTCGGGCTCCAGCTCCAGATCGACATGGCCCCCGCGATGACTGGCAAGAGTCGGCCGCGGCCGGTCCAGCGGCAGCACCACGGGCTGCGGAACACCGGCCAACTCACCCCGCCAGTGCTCCAGTTGCTCGGCGGCGACACTGTCCGGGTCGTCCTCCTCGCCCAGCATCTGCCGCTGCCACACCGTGTAGTCCTTGTACTGCACCGACAGCGGCTCCCAGCCGGGCGCCCCACCCTTCTGCCGGGCGGCGTACGCGGTCAGCAGATCCCGCATGAACGGCCCCATCGACGCCCCGTCGGCAGCCACGTGGTGGAAGACGAACACCACCACGTGCTCCTGCTCGGACACCCGGAACACCGTCGTCCGCAACGGCAGGTCCGTGTCCAGTTCGAAGCCCGTGCCGACGAACTCGCGCATCAGGTGGTCCACCGCGTCCTCGGCCGCGTCGACCACCCGGAAGGGGATCTCCGCCTCCTGCGCCGGAAGGATCCGCTGCTCCGGCGTGCCGTCCGCGTTCTCGACCAGCAGCGTGCGCAGGCTCTCGTGCCGGGTGACGACATCCGTGACCGCCGCGGCCAGGGCCATCGTGTCCAGCGGTCCCTTCAGGCGCAGCACGAAGGGAATGTTGTACGTCGCGGACGGCCCCTCCAGACGGTGCAGGAACCACAACCGACGCTGGGCGAAGGACAACGGGATCATCGTGCAGCTCCTAAACGTTCATCTGGCGCAGCTGGAGGCGGTTCGACTTCTTGCCCGACTTCTCGATCCGGTCCGCCAGTTCGGCGACGGTCGGACTGCGGAACACGGTCGTGACCTTGACGTCGACGTCGAGTTCGTTGCGGATACGGCCGATCAGCCGCGTGGCCAGGAGCGAATGGCCGCCGTTCTCGAAGAAGTCGACGTCGATCCCGATCTCCTCCACGCCGAGCAGCTCGGCGAAGAGCCTGCAGAGGACTTCCTCGTTGGGGGTGCGCGGCCCTCGCCCGGTCGCGGCCTCGGTGCGGTCCGGCGCGGGGAGCGCGTTGCGGTCGAGCTTCCCGCTGGGTGTTTTCGGGAACTCGGCGAGCGGCACGATCGCCGAGGGCACCATGTACTGCGGCAGATGCTCGCGGGCCAGCTCGGTGAGGGCCGTGAGGTCCAGCGCGTCAGGGGCCGTGGCACCGGACGGCACCACGTACGCGACGAGGCGCTGGTCGTCGGCGTTGTCCTCGCGTACGACGGCGACCGCACTGTCGACGTCCGGGTGCGCGGTCAACGCCTGCTCGATCTCGGCGAGTTCGATGCGGAACCCGCGGATCTTGACCTGGAAGTCGGCGCGGCCGATGTACTCGACCTGGCCGTCCGCGGTCCAGCGCACGACGTCGCCCGTGCGGTACATGCGGGACCCCGGCTCGCCGAAGGGGCAGGCCACGAAGCGGTTCGAGGTCAGTCCGGTCTGTCCGAGGTAGCCCCGGGCCAGCTGGGCGCCGGCCAGGTAGAGCTCGCCGGTGACGCCGGGTGCGACCGGGCGCAGGGCCGAGTCGAGCACGTACACCTGGGTGTTCCAGATCGGAGCACCGATCGGCAGCCGATCCGAGCCCGGCACGTGCTGCCAGGCCGTGACCTCGACGGCCGCCTCGGTGGGTCCGTACACGTTGTTCGCGGAGCACTGGGGCAGCAGTTCGACGAATCGGTTGGCCAGTGCGGGCGGGAACGCCTCGCCCGCGACCTCGATCCAGCGCAGGCTGGTGCACTCCTTGGCCGAGGGCTCGGCGACGAACGCCTCGAGGAGCGACGGTACGAAGTCCGCTCCGGTGACCCGCTCCCGCCGGATCAGCTCCGCCAGATACGCCGGGTCGCGACGCCCGTCCGGGCGTGCGATGACGACAGCGGCTCCCACCTGCAGCGGTGCGAACAGCTCCGGTACCGATACGTCGAAGCTCGCCGTCGTGGAGAGCAGCACCCGGTCCTCGGCGCCCACCTGGAAGTGTCCGATTCCCCACTTGAGCCGGTTCATGATGGCGCGGTGTGCCACGGGCACGCCCTTGGGGCCGCCGGTGGAGCCGGAGGTGAAGATGGCGTACGCGGCGTTGTCCGGCGACAGCGTGCGCTGCGGGTCGGTGTCCGGATACGCGGCCACGTCGGGAAGCTGCTCGTCGAGGACGAGGAGGGGCTTCGCGCTGTTCAGCACATGGCGTACGCGGTCCTCGGGCAGCTCCGTGTCGACCGGTACGTACGCGGCGCCGGCCTTGACCACCGCGTAGATCGCCACCATCAGCTCCACCGAGCGGGGGATCTTCACGGCGACCAACTGCTCGGGTCCTGCGCCCTGTTCGACGAGCCAGTGCGCCAGTTGGTTGGCGCGCCGGTTGAACTCCGCGTAGCTGAGCGTCTCCTTCTCGCCGATCAGCGCGACCGCGTCCGGCGTCCGCTCCGCCTGCGCCTCGAAGGCTCCCGGCAGCGTGTCCACGGCCACCGGATGCGCGGTGTCGTTGATCCGGCTCACCAGCCAGTCGCGCTCGTCGTCGCCGAGCACGTCCACGGCCGCCACCGGCACCGACGGGTCCTGCAGCACCTGCTCCAGGACCCGGACGAGCCGGGTGGCGATCTCCTCGGCGGCGTCGTGGCCGTAGAGGTTCTTCTGGTAGTCGAGGGAGAGCCGCAGATAGGGGTCGGAGGAGTTGAGGGTGAGCGGGTAGTGCGAGCCCGCGAACGGGCGGATCGCGTCGATCGTGATGCCCGCCGCGCTGTTCGCGTCGACGATGCCCTCGCGGTCGACCGGGTAGTTCTCGAAGACGACGATCGTGTCGAACAGGGAGGGCAGCCCGGTGCCGCGCTGGATGTCGGCCAGGCCGTAGTAGTGGTGGTCGATGAGGGAGATCTGGCGGTTCTGCAGATCGGTGATGACCTCGCCCAGGCTGAGTCCGGGGCGGCACAGCGCCCTGGTCGGCAGGGAGTTGATGAACAGGCCGACCATTTCGTCGCTGCCGATCACGTCCGCCGGGCGGCCGTTGACGGCGGCGCCGAACACCACGTCCTGCTGCCCGGTCAGCTTCGATACGAGGATCGCCCACGCGCCCTGCAGCAGGGTGTTGAGCGTGACGCCCAGTTCGGCCGCACGCCGGGCGAGTTCGCGCCCCTTGTCGATCGTCAGCGGTACTTCGACGCGGCCGAGCGACGCCGCCTCGCCCTCGGGTACGAGGCCCGCGGCGACCAGGGTCGGCTCGTCGAACCCTTCGAGCTCGGCCTGCCAGCGGGCGGCCGAGGCGTCCCGGTCCTGGCGGGTGAGCCAGGCCAGGTAGTCGCCGTAGGAGCGGACGGGGGCGAGCTCGGCGGATTCGGCGTACAGCCGGATCAGATCGGTGATCACCATCGGGGACGACCAGCCGTCGAACAGGGTGTGGTGCGCCGTGAGGATCAGCTTGGACCGCTGCGGGCCGCAGGTCAGCTGGGCCAGGCGGAGCAACGGCGGCCGTGCCGGGTCGAGTTGGTCCGCGCGGTCGTCGGCGAGGGCCGCGTCGAGGGCGGCGTCCTGCTCGGCCTCGTCGAGGCCGGTCAGGTCGAGGTGGCACCAGGGCAGGGATACGTGTTCGGCCACGACCTGCACCGGTTCGCCGTCGGCGGTGGTGAGGAACGCGGACCTGAGGTTCGGGTACCTGTCGAGCAGGGCCTGGCCGGCCGCCCGCATGCGTTCCGGGTCGACGTGTCCGGACAGGTGCAGGACGAACTGCATGTGGTAGACGTCGAAGGAGCCTTCGGCGAGCGCCGCCTGGAACTGAATGCCGGACTGTCCCGGGGCCTGCGGCCACACCTCGACCAGCGGGCCGTAGCTCTGCTCCCAGCCCTCGATGTCGTTCTGGCGCACCGTCACGAGGCGGGCGTCCGAGGGGGTGAGCCCGCCGATCTGCGGGCGCGCGGCGTACGCGGCCATGCCGTGCAGCACCTGGACCCACAGCTCGGCCAGTTCGGAGGTCCGCTCGCGGGTCAGCACCCCGGTCGGGAACATGAACGCGGCCTGCAGCCGCGGCCCTTCGGGGGTGTCCGTGGCGACGGAGTTGACTTCGAGGGCGGACAGCGCGGGCAGGTCGGGGTCGGGTTCCGCGATGAGCTCGGCGGACCAGGAGGCCGGGCCCCATCCGTCGGTGCGCAGGTGCTCGGGTACGTCGGAGTCGGAGATCCGGCCGAGGTAGTTGAAGCCGATCTGCGGGACCGGGAGGTCGGCGAGCTGTTCGGCGGTCTCCGGGTTGAGGTGGCGCAGCAGCCCGTATCCGAGGCCCTTGTCCGGGACCTCGCGCAGCTGCTCCTTGACCCGCTTGATCGCCTTCGCGGCGTCCTGGCCACCGGCGAGGACGTCGGACAGGTCCGCTCCCCGGACGTCGACCCTGGCCGGGTACATGGTGGTGAACCATCCGACGGTGCGGGAGAGGTCTGCGCCGGGTACGGCGTCCTCCTCGCGGCCGTGCCCCTCCAGGCGGACGAGGGTGGAGCTGTCGGCGCCGCGCCACCGGTTCACAGCGAGGGCGAGCGCGGCGAGCAGCACGTCGGTGCCGGTGCCCCTGAACGCCGCGGGGAGCTTGGTCAGCACCGCCTCGGTGACGTCGGCGGGCAGCTGCACCCGTACGGTCTCGACCGTGGACCAGAGGTCCAGCGCCGGGTCGAACGCCCTAGCCCCCAGCGGGGGGTTGGGGGATTCGAGCAGGTCCCGCCAGTACGTCAGTTCCGCCTCCCGTTCCGGGGAGAACGCCTCGTCGGAGAGCGCGGACGCCCAGCGGCGGGCCGAGGTGCCGACGGCGGGCAGTTCGGGGGTCTTCCCTGCGCGGACGTGCTGCCAGGCTTCGGCGAAGTCCGACATGAGGATCCGCCAGGAGACTCCGTCGACGACCAGGTGGTGCAGGACCACCAGCAGCCGGCCCGCACCCGAGGGTGCGGCGAACCAGACGAAGTCCGCGACGGTCCCGGCCTCGGGGTCGAGCCGGCCGACCGCCTCGTACAGTTCCGCCTTGGCCGCGGCCAGCGAGGACGGTTCGTCCCAGCGGCCGTCGCAGTCGACGCGGTGGATCAGGTCCGCCGCTCGTACGCTGCCGGCGGCGCGTGCGACGAGGGTGGACTCGTCGCCGCGTACGAGCTGCGCGCGCAGGAGGTCGTGCCGGTCGAGTACGGCGTCGAGCGTCGCGGCGAGGCCGTCCGCGTCGATGCCGGTGGGCAGTTCGAGGACCATCGACATGGCGAAGCGGTTCGTCCCGCCGCCGTGCTCGAAGACCTGTTGGGCGACCGGCTGCAGCGGCATCGGTCCGACGCCGCCGCCTTCGAGTTCGGCGAGTACGGGCGCCTGTCCCTGGCGGTCGGAGGCCACCTCGGCGAGGCGGGCCGCCGTACGGCATTCGAAGATCTCCCGGGTGGAGACCTCCAGGCCGCGGGCCCTGGTCCGGGCCACCACCTGGATGGAGCGCAGGCTGTCGCCGCCCACCGCGAAGAAGTCGTCGTCGACTCCGACGCGGTCGACGCCGAGCACGTCCGCGTACGCCGCCGCGATGATCAACTCGGCCTCGGTGCGCGGCTCCCGGTAGGCCTCGCCGAGGAACTCCGGTTCGGGCAGGGCCGAACGGTCGAGCTTGCCGGTCGGGCCGAGCGGCAGCCGGCCGAGGGTCACGAAGGCCGAGGGCACCATGTAGTCGGGCAGCCGGCTCGCGACGAACTTGCGCAGTTCGGCCGACGAGGCTCCGGCCAGTACGTCCACGTCGCCGATTCCGCCCGCGCCGTCGTCACCGACTGCTCCTTCGCCGGTGTGCACGACGTACGCGACGAGCCGGCGTCCGCCCGAGGGCACTTCGCGGCTGATGACCACCGCCTGGCTGATCCCCGGGTGCTGGGTGATCGCCGCTTCGACCTCGGAGGTCTCGATGCGGAAGCCGCGGACCTTCACCTGTCCGTCCCCGCGCCCGACGCACTCCAGCTGTCCCTGGGCGTTCCAGCGGGCCAGGTCGCCGGTGCGGTACATGCGCTCGCCTGCGGGGCCGTACGGGTTCGGTACGTAGCGCTCGGCGGTCAGGCCGGGTCGGCCGTGGTAGCCGCGGCCCAGGCAGGTGCCGACGACGTACAGCTCGCCGATCACGCCCTGCGGGACCGGGGCGAGCCCCGGGCCGAGGACGTAGGCGCGCATGTTCCCCAGCGGGGTGCCGATGGGCGCGACATCGCTGTCCGCCCACTCCTCGGACGCGGCGAGGGAGAAGGTGGTGGCGTAGAAACTCTCGCTCTGGCCGTACGAGTTGACGATCTGGACTCCGGGGAGGGCCTCGCGGACCTGCCGCACCAGCCGGCCCGGGAGCACGTCGCCCGCGAACACGACGGTGCGCACGTCCGGCGCCTTGTCGAGGTGGCCCAGGAGTTCCCCGAGGACCGAGGGGACCCCGCTGATCACCTGCCCGTTCCAGCTGTCCCGGTCGGCGAGGGCCAGCGCGTTCGCCACCAGTTCGGCCGTGCCGCCGGTGGTCAGGGTGGTCAGCAGCTCGAAGACCGATACGTCGAAGTTGACCGAGGTGCCGGCCAGCATCCGCCAGCCGGGCGGCGCGTCGAGGACGCGCACCAGCTCCTGAACCCCGCCCACGACGCCCCGGTGGGTGATCGTCGCGCCCTTCGGCTTGCCCGTGGAGCCGGACGTGAACATGACGTACGCCAGGTTGTCCGGCCCGAGCGGCGCGGTCCGCCGCGCGTTGTCCGGTGCTCCCGCGGGCACGTCCCAGTCGGCGCGGCGGTCGAGGTCGACGGTCGTGATGTTGTTGGCCGGCATGTCCTGCCAGGTCGCGGTGGAGGTGACCGCGAAACGCGGCGCCGCCTCGGACAGCACGCTCTCCGCCCGCCCGCTGAGGTACTGCGGGTCCAACGGCACATATCCGGCACCGGACTTGAGGATCCCGAGGAGGCCGGCCACGAGGTCCTCGGTGCGCGGCAGCGCGAGGACCACGAGGTCCTCAGGGCCGGCACCGTGCCGGATGAGCTCCCAGGCCACGCCGTTCGCCCGGTCGTCGAGCTCCCGGTAGGTCAGCGTCCGGCCGTCGCACTCGACCGCCGGAGCGTCGGGTGTCCTGGCCACCTGGCTCTCGAACAGCTCGGGAATCGTCAGCTCGGAGGCTTCCGCGTCACTGCCGTCGAACCGGAGCAGCCGGTCGCGTTCGGTCGCGTCGAGTACGTCGACGGTGGCGATCGCACGCTCCGAGTCGGCGACGAGCCGGTCCAGCACACGGACGAACCGCTGCGCGATGCCCTCCGCCGTGTCCCGGTCGAAGAGTCCGGTGGCGTACTCGAGACGGCACTGTGCGCCGCCCGCGCCGTCCGGGAGCAGGTCGAAGAAGAGGTCGAACTTGGCGGTGCCGGTCTCGAGCCGCTCGGCGCGGACCTGGAGGCCGGGCAGCTCCATGGGCGGCACGGGGGGCTGCCAGGAGAGCATGACCTGGAAGAACGGGTTGTACGCGGTGGACCGGTCCGGGTTGAGCAGCTGCACGAGCCGCTCGAAGGGCATGTCCTGGTTGTCGTACGCGGCGAGGGAGCGGTCCCGTACCTGCTGGAGCAGTTGGCGGAAGGTCGGGTTGCCGGAGAGGTCGGCGCGCAGCACCCAGGTGTTGACGAAGAACCCGACGAGGTCGCGGAGGTCCTCGTCGGTGCGGTCGGTGATCGGCGCGCCGATCGACACGTCGTCACCGCATCCGAGGTGGTGCAGGAGCACGGCGAGCGCCGCGTGCATGACCATCGACACCGTGGTGTCCTGCTGTGCGGCCAGCTTCTCGACGGACGCGAGCAGTCCGGGCTCGATGGAGAACGGGATGCGGTCGCCCTCGGCGCTCATCGCCCGGGGCCGCGGGCGGTCCGTCGGGATGGCGAGCGGCTGCGGCAGGTCGGCCAACGCGTCGCGCCAGTAGGCGAGTTGGCGGGCCGCCACGCTCTCCGGGTCGTTCTCGTCTCCCAGGAGGTCCAGCTGCCAGAGCGTGTAGTCCGCGTACTGCACCGGGAGCGGCTCCCACGCGGGGGCGCTGCCCTGCCTGCGGGCCGCGTAGGCCTCGGTGAGGTCGCGGAACAGCGGTCCGAAGGACTCGCCGTCCACGGCGATGTGGTGTGCCACCACGACCAGAGTGTGCTCGCCCGGTCCGCTCTTCAGCAGCCGGGCGCGGATCGGCGCGTCCGCGGCCAGGTCGAAGGTCGCGGTGGCCACCTCGTCGACCGCCGCCGCCAGTGCGTCCTGCGCGACCTCGACGACCGGCAGGGCGAACGGCTGCTCCCCTGTGCCCAGCACCTGCTGGTGCGGAACACCGTCGTCGCCCTCGACGATCACCGTACGGAGGACCTCGTGGCGGTCGATGATGTCGCGGAGCGCCGACTCCAGCGCCGCCACGCTCAGTTCACCGGTCAGCCGCAGGGCGAACGCGCCGTTGTAGGTCGGCGAGGGCCCTTCGAACCGGTCCACGAACCACAGCCGGCGCTGCGCGAACGACAACGGGATCATTGTTTCTCCAAATTCGGCAGAACCACGAGGGGGCGAGTCGTCACTCAGCTGAGGTCGAGCAGGGTGAGGAGTTCGTCGTTGTAGAAGTCGTCGATGGAGCACGCCCCCGACAGCGTCGAGAAGTACCGGTCGATGTGCTCCTGGTGGCCGACCAGCTTCTGCAGCATGTCGGCCCGTCCCTGGGGCTTGAGTTCGGCCGTGTTGAGGGCGCCCTGGTAGTGGCTGAGGGCTTCGCCGCTGAGGTTGTTCTCGTAGCGGCGCAGCGCCGACTTGAGCGCCGCTTCGTCGTGCAGCTGGTCACCGATGTAGTCGGTGAGCGACTGGGCCTGGGCGAAGGCTTCGGTGATGCCGCGGGCGGTGATGGAGTCCTTGTGGTTCACCGCGTCGCCGACCAGCACCCAGCCGGGTCCGTAGGCCTTGCGGAAGTAGTTCTCCTGGTGGCCGGTGCCGTAGAGCTGTTCCTCGCGCTTGCCCGCCATCATCCGCTCGTACAGTGCGGGCGCGGTCGTGCGGAAGCTGTCGAGGTAGAAGGGCTCCACTCCCTTGCGGACGTCGTTGTACTCGTCCTGCGGGAAGTAGGTCATGAGGAGCGTGAGGTCGTCGTTGGTGGGGATGACGCCGATCCAGCGGCCCGGCCGCTCGTACAGCTCGAAGTGCGAGGGGACCCCCGACCAGTAGCTGTAGTAGGTGCAGCTGACCCGTGCGTGCTCGACGACGTTCTGCGCGCCGGCCTTGCGGGCCACCAGCGAGCGCATGCCGTCGGCGCCGACGACGAGGGGGGCCCGTTCCGTCGTCTCGGTGCCGGCGGGCGTGGTGTACCGCACACCGACGACCCGGTCGCCCTCCCACAGCAGGTCCTTGACGGCGCAGCCCTGCTGGAATTCCACGCCGGCCTCGACGGCTCCTTCGGCGAGGATCGGGTCGAGTACGTACCGGCGCGGGGCGTAGGTGTAGTGCAGGTCGTCGAGCGGGAGCGAGAAGCCCTCGATCCGGACGTCGGGACCCTCGTAGCTCTGCTTCGTGATCTGCCTGCAGCCCGCGTCGCGCAGCTTGTCGAGCAGCCCCCACCGGTTGAGGAGCGACATGCCCTGCATATGGATGTAGTGCGAGGACAGTGTGTCCAGAGGGAATTGCGCCTTTTCGAGAAGCAGGACCCGATAGCCCTTCTTCGCGAACAGCATGGCCGTCGGCGAACCCGCACAACGGGCACCGATGACAATCACGTCGTACATGGCTCGCCTCTCTTACCGGGGGTGTGAATTGGATGGAAGCTACGCGGTCATGGCACGCAGGGATTCGATGTACGAGGAGATCGACTTCACGGTCGGGTTGAGGAACATCTGGTCCATCGGGACCTCGACGCCCAGATCCGTCAGGAACGCTCCCTGGATCTTGACCATGATCACGGACTGGCCGCCCAGGGCGAAGAAGTCGTCGTCGATCGATATCTCGTCACGCTGGAGTTCCCGGCACCAAATGGCGCGCACGCTCTCGGAAATCATCACAGTCCTCTCTGGGCCGCG
This sequence comes from Streptomyces sp. NBC_01465, assembly GCF_036227325.1. NCBI lineage: Bacteria > Bacillati > Actinomycetota > Actinomycetes > Kitasatosporales > Streptomycetaceae > Streptomyces > Streptomyces sp. NBC_01465. The sequence goes on from NZ_CP109467.1 coordinate 108,296, forward strand.
GTGCCGTTGTCGGCGTTCTGGTTCTTGAGCGCGTCGACAAGGGCCGCGCGGTCGACTTTTCCGTGCGGGCTCAGGGGAATTCCCGGGACTTCCAGGAATCTGGCCGGGACCATGTTCCGCGGCAGCGCCGTCAGCAGGCGGGTGCGTACGTCGTCCTCGTCGAGTCCGTCCCCGGCCGGGACGACGAACGCGGTCAGTTCGGCCTCGCCGGCATCGGTGTACGTGACCGCCACGGCGGCCTCCCGCACTCCGTCCAGCCGGCCGAGCGCACGCTCGATGTCGGTGGGATCGATGCGCATCCCGCGCACCTTCACCTGCGCGTCCATCCGTCCCGCGACGACGAGTTCGCCCGCCTCGGTCACATGGCCGCGGTCGCCGGTGCGGTACAGCCGCAGCGGCGCGCCGTCGACCTCGATCGTCGTGAACTTCTCGTTCTCGGGGCCCGCGGTACCGAGGTAGCCGGCGCCGACTCCGGCCCCGGCGATGCAGATCTCGCCGTACTCCCCCGCGCCGACGCCGCGCAGCTGCTCGTCGAGGAGGTGGATGTCGGTGTTGTAGGCGGGCCTGCCGACCGGTGCGATGTCGTGCTCGCCGGGCCGGTAGGCGGCGAGGTCGTACGACGTCGCGACGTCCGTGCACTCGGCGACTCCGTACTGGTGCAGCAGGGTGCAGGTGTTGCCCTCGCGCCGCATCCAGTCCGTGAGCCGTTCGGCCTTGAGGGCCTCCCCGCCGAAGAGCACGTAGTCGAGCCGGGTGAGCGCGTCACCGCCTCGCGCGGCCTCCCAGTCCACCAGCACGTACAGGGTGCTGGAGGCGCAGTGCACCACCCGGATGTCGTGGTCGGTGAGGATGCGGTACGCCATCATGGCGTCGAAGTTGCGGCTCGCCATCAGGTACTGGGTGGCGCCGCAGAACAGCGGTGTCATCAGGGCGCGTTGGGAGAGGTCGAACCCGAAGGCGCTGACGACCAGGTTGTGGGATCCGCTGTGCAGTCCGTACTCGAGTTTCAGCCAGTTCATCAGGTTGAACCAGCCCTCGTGGCGCACCGCGGTCAGCTTCGGCGTGCCGGTCGACCCGGACGTGAAGACCGCGTAGCAGATGTCGTCGCCCGTGACGGGAACGCCGGGAGAGGTCGCGGGGAGCGCTGCCAGGTCGTCGGAGAGCTGCTCCAGATCGACGACGTCGACGGCCGCCGACTCGACCATCCCGGCCGTCGCCGGGGAGGCGACGATCAGGCCGAGGTCGGGTACCTGGCCGAGCAGCAGCTGGAGCCTCTCCGCCGGGTAGGCCGGGTCGAACGGTACGTAGGCCGCGCCCGCCTTCAGCGTCCCGAGGATGGCGACGAGCAGGTCGGCCGAGTAGTCGAGACAGACGCCGACCTTCGTACCCCGGCCGATTCCGCGCGCGCCGAGGAAGTGCGCGAAGCGGTTCGCCCGCGTGTCCAGCTCCGCGTACGTCGCCTGCCGGCCGGCCCGGGAGACGGCGACGGCATCGGGGGCGGCCTGCACGTTCGCCTCGAACTGCCGGTGGACGACGGGCTCCGATGGCAGGGCGACCCGCTTTCCCTGAAGGATCATCAACTGACTCCGATGTGAGGGGGTCCGGTCTGACGAGCCGCCGGCCGAACCGCGGGGAGGCGGGAGTCGGCCGGCGTGTGCGGGCGGTGCGCCCCTAGGCGGTCCGTCGCTCGACGGACCGTCCGTCGACGGTTTCGAGCAGGTGGGTCAGCCACTGGTCGAGGGACAGACCGTGTGCGGCGGCCGCCTTCGCGTGGTACTCCAGTCGGCCGGCGGACAGTTCGACGGTGAGCGTGGTGCTCTTCTGCCGGTCTTTTCCGTCGGCCGCCGACTCGGCCGGCCGGTCCACCGCGACCTGCTCGTCGTCGTTGTCCGGCAGCGTCTCGGTGGCGTCGCTCTGTGCTGCCAGGCTCGCGCGGACCGCCTTGCGCAGTTCGTTGCGCGACCACTTCTGCTGTTCGGCCTTGCGCAGCCAGTAGTCCTGCTCCGGCGGGGACAGCCGGGTGACCTCCGCGTGATGGGCGAAGCTGAGGCCGTCCCGCCTGCGGTCGTGCTCGAACCGCCGGGCCACCCAGGCGTAGTTGCGCAGGGTCTGGTAGTCGAGGCCCGTGCGCTCGATCGCCTCCTTGTACCGCCGCCACCCGTAGGTGGCCTCGCCGTACTTCAGCCAGTCGCCGAGCCACCAGGCCGAGGAGTTCGCGAGCTCGCGCAGGTTGGTCCCGATCTGCTCCCAGGCCCGCTCGGGCAGATTCTGCGGGAAGGTCATCCCCGACTTCTGCACCGTGGCGTGTGTCCCCACGAAGGGCAGGAGCACGCCGCGCTGTGCCGGCTCACCGCTGTGCGCCGTAGGCCTCGCCCGGAATCCGCTCGCGGTCCTCGCAGCGCCCGTCACAAGCTCCATCTCCCCACTCAGAGTGTCTTCCTGCGGTCGGCCGCGGACCGGAGGCGATCAGTCCGCCGCCATGGCCACCTGCAGGCTCTTGGGCCGCAGGTCGGTCCAGTTCTGCTCGACGTACTCCAGGCACTCGGCCCGGGTCGCCTCGCCGAACACCACGCGCCAGCCTGCGGGCACCTCGGCGAACACCGGCCAGAGGGAGTGCTGTTCTTCGTCGTTGACCACCACGTGGAAGCGGCCGTCCGCGTCATCGAAGGGGTTCGTGCTCAACTGGCACCGTCCTTGTCCGTCATGGGTGACTCGGGGTGGGTCATCGCCGGTCCGGGTACGAAAGGGCACCGGACGCGGGCTCGCCGGCCGGTGTCTGTCCGGTCGACAGGACACCCGGCAGGCAGCGGTCCCGGCGATGCCACGTCACCGTAGAGATCCGGCCGTCGGCGCTACAAGGACGGCGAGCCCATCGCGCTTCCTGCCGCCAAAGGCGCCTGCACCCCGGCGGGATCCCCTGTACCCCACCGGTTTCCTGTGCCACGATGCCGCGCTCCGCAGGACCGGGCCGCGGTGCCCGACCCCGCATGGACGCCGCCAACTGCCGTACGGTTTCGGGGAGTTGGCGGAGCGGGCACTGCACTACCCGCACGCGACATCGGTGACTTACGGTGCCATCCACGAGCCGCACAAGTACGGAATCAGCCATGTGCGGTCGACTCTCAGGAGCGGGGAATGGCGATGACGGCAGGGAAGAGACCAAGGGCCTGCGTGATCGGTCTGGCGGCGGTGGCGCTCACCGCCACCGTCTTCACGGGGCCTGCCCGGGCTTCGGGCGGCACGGCTGTCGCGGCGACCGACCACCAGGCCACGCAGGCTGCGATCGACGCGGCCGTGGCAGCCGGCATACCCGGCGTCACCGCCGAGGCACGGGATGCGGGCGGTGTCTGGAAATCGGCGACGGGCGTGGGCGACCTCAAGACCGGCGCTCCGCGCGGCAAGGACGACCGGTTCCGCGTCGGCAGTCTCACCAACACCTTCGTGGCGACGGTCCTCCTGCAGATGGAGGCGGAGAAGAAGATCGGTCTCGACACGACCGTGGACCACTATCTGCCCGGTGTGGTGACGGGCAACGGGAACGACGGCAGCAAGATCACCGTCCGGCAGCTGCTCAACCACACCAGCGGACTCTTCGACTACCTCGCCGACGTGCCGTACTACGAGACGTACACCATGGGCGACGGCTTCCTCCAGCACCGGTACGACACCCTGACGCCCCAGCAGCGCCTCAAGGTGGCCTTCTCCCACGCGCCGGCGTTCACGCCGGGGGCCAGGCATTCCTTCTCCCACACCAACGACGTCCTGGCCGCACTGATCGTCCAGAAGATCAGCGGCAGACCGTACGAGGACGAGGTGCGCCGGCGCATCGTCGAACCCCTGGGGCTGCGGGCGACGTCCAACCCCGGCACGAGCGCCAATCTGCCCCTGCCCAGCAGCCGCGGCTACTCCAAGCTCTTCTACAGCACACAGCCCGACCGCATCGACGACGTCACCCGCCTCAACGGCTCTCAGAACTGGGGCGACGGTGACATCATCTCCAGCGCGGCCGATCTGAACCGGTTCTACCGGGCCCTGATGGGCGGAAAGCTGCTGCCCGCGCAGCAGTTGAAGGAACTGAAGACGGTCGTCGTCAACCCCGACTTCCCGATCTCGTCCTACGGGCTCGGCGTCGAGACGCTCGCGATGAGCTGCGGCATCACGCTCTGGTACCACGACGGCGGTGTGGTCGGCTCGCTCACCCTCTCCGCCTTCACCGAGGACGGCAGCCACCAGCTCACGTTCAACTACAACGGCGACTGGGACGCATCGGGGATCATCCCGATCCTGAACGCCGAGTTCTGCGACACGACGTCCCGCTGACGCCGAGGCGGGCCCCCGCGGCGTGTCGCCCCCACACGTCTGCCAACCGGAGGGTTCATGACAGTGCGAGCGGCCGTGGCCGGAGCCAGCGGCTATGCGGGGGGCGAGCTCCTGCGCCTTCTGCTGGCTCACCCGGAAGTGGAGATCGGTGCCCTGACCGGGCATTCCAGCGCGGGACAGCTGCTGGGCACGCTGCAGCCGCAGCTGGCCCCGCTGGCCGGGCGTGAGGTGGTGCCCACCACCGCCGCAGCGCTGAGGGGGCACGACGTCGTCTTCCTCGCGCTGCCGCACGGCCGGTCCGCCGCCGTCGCGCGGGAGTTGGGCGACGACACACTGGTCGTCGACTGCGGCGCCGACTTCCGCCTCACCGACGCGGCCGACTGGGAGACGTTCTACGGCTCGCCGCACGCGGGCACCTGGCCCTACGGCCTGCCCGAACTGCCGGGCGCCCGCGCCTCGTTGGCGGGAGCCCGGCGCATCGCGGTGCCGGGCTGCTATCCGACCGCCGTGTCGCTGGCGCTCTTTCCCGCGTACGCGGCGGATCTGGCCGAACCGGAGGCGGTGGTCGTCGCGGCGTCCGGCACGTCCGGTGCCGGGAAGACGCCCAGGGCGGACCTGCTCGGAGCCGAGGTCATGGGTTCCATGCGGCCGTACGGCGTGGGCGGCGGCCACCGGCACACTCCCGAGATGGTGCAGAACCTGAGCGCCGTGGCGGGTCACCGGGTCGCCGTCTCCTTCACCCCGACCCTGGCCCCCATGCCGCGCGGCATCCTCGCCACGTGTTCGGCCGCGGCGCGGCCCGGGGTCGGCGCGCAGGACGTACGGGAGGCGTACGAGAAGGCCCTGTCCGACGAGGAGTTCGTGACGCTGCTGCCCGAGGGGCAGTGGCCCAGCACCTCGGCCGTGTACGGATCGAACGCCGCCCAGGTCCAGGTGACCTTCGACGCGGCGGTCGGCCGGATCATCGCGATCAGCGCCATCGACAACCTCACCAAGGGCACCGCGGGCGGCGCCGTCCAGAGCATGAACGCCGCTCTCGGCCTGCCCGAAGGGCTGGGGCTTTCCACGATCGGAGTCGCACCATGACCGTCACCGCAGCGCGAGGATTCACGGCGGCGGGTGTCGCCGCAGGCCTCAAGGAGAACGGCGACCGGGATGTGGCTCTCGTCGTCAACAACGGCCCGCTCCATGCATCTGCGGGAGTCTTCACCTCCAACCGCGTCCAGGCGGCGCCCGTCCAGTGGTCCCGCCAGGCCCTCGCCGACGGCGGAGTCCGCGCGGTGGTGCTCAACTCCGGCGGCGCCAACGCCTGCACCGGAGCGGAGGGGTTCAAGGACACGTGCGCCACCGCCGAGAGGGCTGCGGAGCTGCTCGGCCTCGACGCCGGCGACGTGGCGGTCTGTTCCACCGGACTCATCGGCGTGCCCCTGCCCATGGACCGGCTGCTGGCGGGTGTCGAGAGCGCCGTCTCCCGGCGGTCGGAGGCCGGCGGGAAGGACGCGGCGTTCGCCGTCATGACGACGGACACAGTGCCCAAGACGGCGTCCGTCACCCGTGGCGACTGGGCTGTCGGCGGGATGGCCAAGGGCGCGGGCATGCTCGCCCCCGGGCTCGCCACCATGCTCGTCGTGCTCACCACGGACGCCGCCCTGGACACCACCGCCCTGGACCGGGCGCTGCGGGACGCGACCCGTGTCACCTTCGACCGGATCGACTCCGACGGCTGCATGTCCACCAACGACACCGTGCTGCTGCTCGCCTCCGGGGCATCCGAAGTCGCCCCCGCGTACGAGGAGTTCGCCGAGGCCGTCCGTACGGTCTGCGCCGACCTGGCCCGGCAGCTCGTCCACGACGCCGAGGGTGCGAGCAAGGAGATCCGCATCGAGGTCCTCGGCGCCGCGAACGAGGACGACGCCGTCGAGGTCGGCCGGTCCATCGCCCGCAACAACCTCCTCAAGTGCGCCCTCCACGGCGAGGACCCCAACTGGGGCCGCGTCCTGTCCGCCATCGGCACCACCTCGGCCGCCTTCGACCCCGACCGGCTCGACGTCGCCATCAACGGCGTGTGGGTCTGCAGGAACGGGGCGGTGGGCGAGGACCGCGCACTGGTCGACATGACCGCCCGCGACGTCGGAATCACCGTCAACCTGGCCGCCGGCCCGGACTCCGCCGTCATCTGGACCAACGACCTCACCGCCGACTACGTCCACGAGAACAGCGAGTACTCCTCATGAGCGCTTCTCCGACCGCCCGCCCTGCCGGCAGCAACGCGGCGCTGACCAGCCGCTGGCAGAACGTCATGATGGACAACTTCGGCACCCCTAGGCTGCCGTTGACCGAAGGCCTCGGCACCCGGGTCCGGGACGCCGAGGGCAACGAGTACCTCGACTTCGTCGGCGGCATCGCGGTCAACGCGCTCGGACACGCGCATCCCGCGGTCGTACGGGCGGTCACCGAGCAGATCGCCCGGATGGGACACGTCTCCAACCTGTTCATCGCCGAACCGACCGTGCGGCTCGCCGAGCGCCTGCTCGAGCTCGCCGGACGCCGGGGCCGGGTCTACTTCTCCAACTCGGGCGCCGAGGCCGTCGAAGCAGCCGTCAAGATCGGCAGGCTCACCGGCCGTACGCACATGGTGTCGGCCGTCGGAGGATTCCACGGCCGCACCATGGGGGCCCTGGCCCTCACCGGGCAGCCCGCCAAGCAGCGCCCCTTCGAACCGCTGCCGGGTGAGGTCAGCCATGTCCCGTACGGGGACGCCGAGGCCCTGCGATCCGCCGTGACCCGGGACACGGCGCTCCTGGTGCTCGAACCCGTACAAGGGGAGTACGGCGTGGTCGTCCCGCCGCCCGGCTATCTGCGGGCGGCACGCGAGATCACCGCGGCGACCGGAACCCTCCTCGTCCTGGACGAGATCCAGACCGGCATCGGGCGCACGGGCCACTGGTTCGCGGCACAGCGGGAAGGCGTCGAGGCCGATGTGGTCACGCTCGCCAAGGGACTGGGCGGCGGACTGCCCATCGGCGCGACGCTTGCCTTCGGCGCCGCGGCCGAGCTGCTGACGCCCGGTACTCACGGCTCGACCTTCAGCGGGAACCCGGTGGCCTGCGCGGCCGCGCTCGCCGTCCTGGACACCATCGAGCAGGCCGGCGTCCTCGCCCACGTGACCCGGGCCGGGCAGCGGCTGCGGCGCGGTCTTGAGGCACTGGCCCACCCGCTCGTGCGCGAAGTCCGCGGCGCCGGGCTGCTGTGGGGCGTCGCGCTCCACGGGGAGCACGCGGCGCTCGTACAGCAGTCGGCTCAGGACCGGGGGCTCCTGGTGAATGCGGTGTTGCCGGACGTCGTCCGGCTGGCCCCGCCGCTGATCGTGACGGACCGCGAGGTGGACAGCTTCCTCGACGGCTTCGGGGCGGCCCTGACAGCAGCCGCGCATAGCGTTCATCTCACTTCATTGCAACACTAGGCGATTGATTCATTGCATTGAAGTCAAATCCATTGCAATGAATTAGCGGCCCTGACCTGCACATACAATGCCCATACGCAACAGACGTGTTGCCACTTTACTGAACGCAACGTAGCGTTTTCTTCATCGAGAAATACACGCCGAAGGAGCGCACGATGCAGAAGACCGAGCACGCGACGCAGAAGTTCGAGACTCCCGCCCCCATCTCCGCCGTCCTCGACATCCCGGCAGGACACATCCGGTTCATCGCGGCCGACCGGGCCGACACCGTGGTCGAGATCCTCCCCGCGAACGCCTCGAAGAGCCGTGACGTGGACGCGGCGCAGCAGGTCCGGGTCGCCTACCGCGACGGCGTTCTGCGGATCGAGGCCCCGGAGCCGAAGCGCCGGCTCCTCGGCCACTCAGGGTCCGTCGAGGTGACCGTCCAACTGCCCGCCGGCTCCCAGGTCGAGGCGACGGTGTCCGCCGCCGAGTTCCGGGGTGTCGGGCGTCTCGGCGACGTCACCCTCAAGGCTGCGCAGGCCGCGGTCAAGCTCGACGAGACCCGGAACGCCCGTCTCACGGTCCTCGACGGCAGCATCTCGGTCGGACGCCTCGGCGGCCCCGCGGAGATCAGCACCCAGAAGGGCGACATCCGCATCGCCGAGGCCGTGCGCGGCACCGTGACGCTGAACACCGAGCACGGAGACGTGTCGGTCGACGCCGCCCGCGGAGTCTCCGCCGCCCTGAACGCGGGCGCCACCTACGGCCGGATCACCAATACGCTCAAGAACTCCGACGGGATCGGCACCCTGCTCATCCACGCGACGACGTCCTACGGCGACATCACCGCCCGCAGCCTCTGACCGGCCCGAAGCGGTGTACCGCCTCCACCCGGTGCCATCGGCCGAAACCCGTCGCGCAGTCGTTCGAGCGTCGCTCCGGTGCCGCTCCGTTCCCGCCCCAGCCCGCCCTGCGACGCTCCTCGACGGTTAAGTGCACCCTTCTCATGGAGGCATGATGGCGCATCAGGCCGAACAGGCCGCAGGGTCGCTCGGTGGCACGGCAACCTCTCTTCCGCAGCCCCCGTCACGACAGCCGCGCGTCCCGGCGGCCCCGCCGCGCCGGGGCCAGGTGCTGACGACCAGGGTGGGCCTGCAGATGCCGGCCAAGATGGCCTACGACGAGTGGGAGCGGGCCGGGCGCCAGCTCGCCGACGTACTCGACTCGTCGTCCTGGTGGCTGGGCGACTGGCTCAAGTACGGCAAGGACCACTACACCGACCGGTACCAGCGCGGGATCCGCGCGGCCGGCCTCTCGTACCAGACCCTGCGCAACTACGCATGGGTCTCACGGCGCTTCGACCTCACCCGGCGCCGCCCCGCCCTGAGTTTCCAGCACCACGCCGAACTGGCCTCCATGCCGGTCCCGGACCAGGACGTCTGGCTCGACCGCGCCGAGCAGCAGCAGTGGACCACCAAGCAGCTGCGCAGTGCCATCCGTGCCGCTCGCCGGGGCGAGCAGCAGCCGGCCGTTCCTGCGGAGCCGAGCCGTCGTCTGGAGGTCCCCGGCAGCCGTCTCGAGTGGTGGCACAAGGCCGCGGAGCAGCAGGGAATCGACTTCGAGCAGTGGGTGATGGCCACCCTGGACAGTGCGGCCGCGAACGCTCTGGACGCCCTCGGCAAGCCGGTGGTGAGCTCCGAGATCGCCGAGCTCCCCGGCCCGCAGATCATCCCGGAACGGTCCCGGCCCGTGGCCATCAGCGCCTGAGTCACAGACGCTGATGGCCACCGGTGCATCACGGCAGCCGGCTCATCAGTCCGGCGGTCTCGCGCTTGTACGTGCACGCGCTCTGTCCGAACGACTCCCGTACGCGGCCGCGCACTTCGTCCGGTTGTTCCTGGCTGAGCTTGAACATGCCCTCGGCCCCGGTCACGGTGAAGCGGAAGGCTCCCACGGCAGGCACGATCTTGCGGAAGTAGCCGAGCGACTCGGTCATGTCCCAGCCGTTGCCGAACGCTCCCTCGAAGGCGCGGACGGTGGACTGCACCACGTCCAGCGTCTCCTCCGTCGAGTCGATCTTCTCCACCACACCGCGGACGTGCACCGAGGTGAAATTCCAGGTCGGTGCGGCCGGAGTCTTCTCGTAGACCGTGGGCGACACATAGGAATGCGGCCCTGTGAAGGTCAGCAGCAGGACGCTGCCCGTCTCCAGCGCCGCCCAGTGCGGATTGGCCCGGTTCAGGTGGCCGAGCAGCGTGGCCCCCGGCAGCTCGCCGGACCAGTCCTGGGAGGTCTCGGGGTCGAAGATGACCGGCAGGTGCGTGGCGAACGGACCGGCTTCGGGGCTGCCGTTGGCCACAGCGAGCGCCAAAGGATTACCACGGATCAGGTCCACCATCCACGAACTGTCCGGTTCGCGATAAAAGCTGGGCACGAACATCCGCATTCACCTCTCGGAAAGCAATGCATTACTCCGTAAACCGACACAGGAAATCCGCGCCGACCGTACCGCCCGTCTCGTCGACGGGACAACACTTTCCGATCTCCAGCAGCCGGTGCGGGTGTCGAACGGCCTTCATGCCGCGCTCTAGTTGCCTTTTGGACACTCTCCGGAGAACACTGCACGACGGTCTCTCGAGCCAACGGTCGAGTTTTCCAGACGCAAGCGGGAGAATTTTCTATGGACGTAACGGGTAGGCCCAGCCAGGAGATCTACGACGTGGTCGGAATCGGGTTCGGCCCGTCCAACATGTCGATCGCGATCGCCTTGCAGGAACACGAAGCGAGCTCTCCTGAGCAACCGATCAGGTCCCATTTCTTCGAGCGGCAGCCGATGTTCGGCTGGCACCGGAACATGCTGCTGCCCTCGACGACCATGCAGATTTCCTTCCTCAAGGACCTGGTGACCTTCAGGAATCCGGTGTCCCGGTACAGCTTCATCTCGTTTCTGCACGCCTCGAACCGGCTGGTGCAGTTCGTGAACAACCAGGACTTCTACCCGACCCGCCAGGAATTCCACCAGTACCTGGAGTGGGCGGCCTCCGGCCTGAACGACCGGGTCACGTACGGCGCCGAGGTCACCTCGATCCGGCCCGTCACCGAGGCCGGGGCCTCGACGCCCGGCCTGCTCGAGATCACGGTGCGCGGCAGCGACGGCACCACCGACGTCGTCACCGCCCGCAACGTGGCCATCTCGACGGGCCTGGTGCCGCGTCTGCCGGACGGCATGACGGCCGGCGAACGCGTGTGGCACAGCTCGGAGTTCCTGAGCAGGTTCAACGCGCACTCCCCGGCCGATCTCAAGAGGGTCGCAGTGGTCGGAGCCGGCCAGAGCGCGGCCGAGATCACCCGCTTCCTCTACGACTCGCTCCCGCACGCCGAGGTCTCCGCGGTCCTCCCGTCGTACGGCTACTCCGTCGCCGACGACACCCCCTTCGCCAACCAGATCTTCGACCCCAGCGCGGTCGACGAGTACTACTTCGGCACCGAGCGGGCGCGGGACTCGTTCTGGCGCTACCACCGCAACACCAACTACTCGGTGGTGGACGCCGATGTCATCCGGGCCCTGTACCAGCGGTCGTACGACGAGCAGGTGCGCGGCAGCCAGCGACTCCACTTCCGCAACCTCACCCGGGTCACGGAGATCGAGCACGTCCCCGACGCGACGCGGGTGGTCCTGCACACGCTGCTCGACGACCGGACGGAGGAACTGGCCGTCGACGCGCTGGTGTTCGCCACCGGCTACGACGGTCTCGACCCGGCCCGTCTGCTCGGCGAGTTCGACCGGAACTTCCTGCGCGACGCGACGGGCCGGCACCAGGTGACGCGCGACTACCGCCTCGTCACCGCCTCCGACCTGACGTGCGGCGTCTATCTCCAGGGCGGCACCGAGCACACCCACGGTCTGACGTCGGCCCTGCTCTCCAACATCGCGGTGCGCAGCGGCGAGATCGCCGATTCGATCGTGCTGCGGCGCACGGAACAGGAGATGGCCCCGTCCGGTTCCGTAGAGGTCGCGCTCCACTGAAGTACGTCGCCAACTGTCCTGTTTGTCGGGTCCGGCTCCGGGCGGGCTCCTCCACAGAAGGATCGTGCCCATGAGCGCCGTCAGCGTGCACCCTGCCCTGGCCAAGGCCCAGTCCGTCGTCGAGGCCCTTCCGTGGCTCGCCCGTCACCAGGGCAGGACGGTCGTCGTGAAGCTGGGCGGGCATGCCATGGTCGACGAGGCCCTCACTGCGGCCTTCGCCCGCGACATCGTCTTCCTGCGCTACGCCGGGCTGCGGCCCGTGGTGGTGCACGGCGGTGGACCGCAGATCGATGCCGAGCTCGAACGGCGCGGCCTGGAGCGCGAGTTCAGGGCCGGGCTCAGGGTCACGTCCCCGGAAGCGATGAACGTGGTGCGGATGACCCTCGCGGGACAGGTGCAGCGCGAACTGGTCGGGCTGATCAACCGGTCGGGCCCGCTCGCCGTCGGGATGACGGGCGAGGACGCGGACACCCTCACCGCGGTGCGCCACATGCCGTGGATCGACGGGGAACCGGTCGACGTGGGGAGGGTCGGCGACATCGTCGGCGTGAACACCGGTGCCCTCGACAGCCTGCTCGCGGACGGCCGGATCCCGGTGGTCTCGCCGCTCGCCCGCAGCGCCGAGGACGGCCTGGTCTACAACGTCAACGCCGACACCGTGGCGGCGGCGATCGCGACCGCGCTGCGCGCCGAGACGCTCGTCATGCTGACGGATGTAGCTGGTCTGTACGCGGGCTGGCCCCACAGTGAAGACGTCATCGAGCGGCTCACCGTCCGCGAACTGGAGAAGCTCCTGCCGGAGCTGAGCGACGGCATGGTGCCCAAGATGAACGGGTGCCTGAACGCGGTGCGGGGCGGCGTGGGCGCGGCCCGCGTGATCGACGGACGGATCCCGCACTCGGTACTGCTGGAGATGTTCACGGACGACGGGGTCGGCACGGTGATCGTGCCGGACGCGGACGAGCCGGAGGAACTGCCGTGAACGAGCGGCGGCGCGGAGGCTACCGTCTCTCGCGCGCTTCCCGGACCCTGCGGATCAAGTCCTCCTGATCGTGAACGAGTTGATCGATGCGGGTCTGGAGATGTGCCATCTCGGTCGCCAGGTCCGGATGACGCGTGCGCGGCGCCCTGAGTGCGGGTGAGTGGTTGAGGATCGCCTCTATGCGGCAGCGCAGCGCCGGCCCCGGTTCGATGCCGAGGGTGGTGACCAGACGGCGGCGCGCGCGTTCGTACACGCCGAGCGCCTCCGCCTGCCGGCCGCCCCGGTACAGGGCGACCATCAGCAGGTCGTAGAAGCGTTCGCGGAGCGGGTGGTCGGCGGTGAGCCGCTCCAGCTCCGAGGTGATCTCTGCGTTCTTCCCGCAGTTCAGACTCGCCTCGTACAGGCATTCAAGGGTGGTGAGGCGCTGCTCCTCGAGGCGGTCCGCCTCGGCCGTGCAGATGGGGCCCTGACGGCTGTCCTGAAGAGCAGGGCCTTGCCACAACGACAGGGCGTTCCCCAGGAGTTCCGTCGCGTACCGGGGGTCGTCGGGGACCGCCGCCCTGCCCTGCGCCGACAGGCGGGTGAAGCGGGCCACGTCGGTCGACGCACGGCCGAGGGTCAGCAGATAGCCCGTGGGCAGTGTGCTGATCCAGGTGTGGCCCGGCGCGGGCAACAGCCGCCGCAGCCGGGCGACATGGGCCTGAAGGGCGTTCGGCGCGTTGGCCGGGGGCCGGTCGCCCCACAGCTCCTCCACCAGCCTGTCCACCGGCAGGCGTTCACCGGCGTGGATGACCAGGGCGGCGAGGAGGGCACGCTGTTTGGGACCGGAGGGCACGATGCCCGTCCCGGTCGCCCCGTCGTGCACGACCACCGGGCCAAGGAGCCGGAACTCGGTCGACTCGCCGCGTACCTGAGCCGGTGCGGCGAGGCCGAGAACGGTCATCGCACCGCCTCGGAAGGCGCCCTGGCCAGAAGCAGGGCACGCCGCACGTCGTCCTGTATCCGCTGGGCGACCTCGGGAAGGCGGTCCTGGAAGTAGAAGTGGCCGCCCTCGAACTGGTGTTGGCCCAGGAAGTGCTCGGACGCGGCAGCCCAGCCCTCCAGTCGGTCCGGCGGCGCCACCAGGTCCCGGGTGCCGCCGAACACCGAGAGGGGGACCGGCAGCGGCGCGGCGAGGGGTTCCGTACGCCAGGTCTCGCTGATCCTGAGGTCCGCGCGGATGGTCGGCGCGAACAGGTCCCACAGCTCCTGGTGTTCCATGACCGCGGCCGAGGTGCCGCCCATCGACGCCAGCTCCCGGCGCAGTTCCGCGTCGGACAGCAGATGCCGGCGCGCGGGGTCGCCGTCGGGGTGCAGCGTGCCGCGGGCCGACACACCGAGCCAGACCGGGGGTGTGCGCCCCAGATCGATGAGCCGGCGGGTCAGTTCGTACACGACGAGTCCGCCCATGCTGTGCCCGAAGAACGCGAAGGGACCCGTCAGCCGGCTGTCCAGCTCGTCCAGGAAGTACTCGAGCAGTTCGCCCGTGTCGCCCAGCGCCTCACGTTCGTCGCGGGGCCCGCGGCCCGGTGCGTCGGGGATCTGTACATCCCAGTCGGCAGGGAAGTGGGACGGCCAGTCGCGGTACATCAGATGCGATCCACCGGAGTGGTGGAAGACGAACAGACGCAGCCGAGGTGCTCCGGGCTTCCGCATGGTGACTCCCTCGACATGGGCAGGGAGTTCCGACGATAGCCGCGCCGAGAGCACTGCGGACGCCTGCCCGAGCGGGCTTCGAGGGGTTCTGGAGAGCCTCTCGAGTCCGGCTCTCCCAGAGGCGAACGACCCCCCGTACAGGACCGCTTGAGTGCTGATCAAGCAGGGCGGGCGGCCCCCGGGATCGGGTCTATCGTGCGACGGATCAAGGGAGTCGCACGATGGGTCGATGGCACGGCCGCCGCACGATGAGGTACGGGAGGAAACCGTGGAGATTCAGGTCCTGGGGCCGCTGACCGCGACCCTCAACGGTGTCTCGATCGTGCCCACGGCGAGCAAGCCGCGCCAGCTTCTCGCCCTGTTCGCGTTCTCCCCGGGGCGGATCGTGCCGGTGTCCACGCTCATGGAGGAGCTGTGGGGCACGGCGCTGCCGCAGAGCGCCATGACCACGCTTCAGACATACGTCCTCCAGCTCCGCCGCCGCCTCGGCACCGCCATGGGCCCCGACGCCCCCGGCAACGCCAAGGAGATCCTGGCCACCCGGCACGGCGGCTATCTGCTGCAGCTGCCGCCCGACTCCGTGGACCTGCACCGGTACGAGCAGCTGATCGCAGGCGGCCAGCAGGCCTTCGAGCAGGGCGACGACGCGATGGCCGCCAAACTCCTGAAGAGCGCCCTGGACATGTGGGACGGGCCCGCCCTCGTCGACGTACGCGCGGGATCGGTCCTCTCCATCGAGATCATCCGGCTCAGGGAATCCCGGCTGGTCACCATCGAGCGGCGCATCGACGCCGATCTGCGCCTCGGCCGGCACGGTGAACTCATCGCCGAGCTCACGGATCTGATCGCCCGTCACCCGCAGCACGAGGGCCTCTACTCCCAGGCGATGATCGCGCTGTACCGCTCCGGACGGCAGGCGACGGCGCTCGACGTGTACCGCAGGCTGCGCAAACGGCTCATCGACGAGCTCGGCGTGGAGCCGTCGCCGCAGCTTCAGCGTCTGCACCAGATGATGCTCACCGTCGACCCCGCGCTCGACGTGGTGGCGAGCGAGCGGCGCACCTCGACGTTCGATCTCTACGCAGCCTGACGGGGCCTGCAGCCTCGCTTGAGGCGTATTCGAAGGATGCCCGATCCGGCCCTCAGAGACTGTCCAGACCGAGGGACGGAAGCGGAGGCTGAGATCATGACCGTCGAGCTGCTGGGCACGGCCCAACACACCCTCCGGAGCCGGGAGTTCGCCGCTCTGTATGGGCGGGTGCAGGAGTTCTACGCGCACCAGATGCAGCTCCTCGACACGCACGACACCGGGCGCTGGGCGCACACGTTCACCGAGGACGCCGTCCTCGAACTGCCCTCCCTGCCGGGCCCGGTGCGGGCCCGCACCGGGCTCGCCCGCTACGTACGCGCCGGCGCCGCACGGCAGCGGACGGCGGGCGGCCGCCTCAGCCACTGGGTCGGCATGCTCGACGCGCGGCCCCAGGATGACGGCTCCCTGCGCACCCGCTGTTCGGCGCTGGTGTACGCGCCGCCGAGCGAGGGCGGCGCCAACGTCCTGTACGTGTGCGTCATGGAGGACGTCCTGGTCGAGCACCGCGGCGATTGGCGCATCGCGCACCGCCGGGTGACGCGCGACGACCTGTCCTGAGCCGGTGTGCCGCGCGGGACGGTCGAGCGGGGCGTCAGGATTGTGTCAGGACTTTGCAGATGCCCTTGTGCATGCTGGAACGATGCCTCTTGGGAAAGGGGAGGGGTCTTCGCCGGCGCGTGCCCCGGACTGCCGATGACCACTAGCCGCTTCGCACGTCTGCCGCAGGACGAGCCGATCACCGTCGTCGTGGACCTTGGCGGCGGCGCACTGCCCGTGCTCGAGGTGCACGGGCCGATCGAGGCCGCCCGTGTCGAGGCCGCGCTCGAGAGCATCGCCGTACACCGCCCGGACGCGGCCTCCTGGACCGTCGACGTCGAGGGACGGGAGCCCGGTCTCCACACCCTGCGTTTCAAGGACGGGGCGAACGGGGCGGAGAGCGACGTCCCCCTCGGCGCCCTCGCGGACCTGCTCACCCACAGCGGCCGCGGCTCCTTCAGGACGCGCCGGCTGGCCGCGACGCCGCTGCAGCGCGAACTACTGGCGGACGCCGACGCCCATCCAGGTCCTGACCGGCAGGTCGAGCAGACGGCCTGGGACTGGCGCGGGCCTCTCGACGTGGCCCGGTTCAAGGCGGCCTGGCACTCGGTGTTCGCCCGCGAGTCCGTGCTGCGCACCACCTTCGACGACCGGGCGGAAGCCGGACTTGTCGTGCACGACGAGGCCGAGCCGCCGTTCGTACGGATGCCGCACGGCAGTGCCGAGTGGCACTCCCTGGTCGAGGCCGACCGGCGCCGGGGCATCGACCCGCGCCGCCCGGCGCCCCTGCGCATCACCCTGCTCGGCGGCGGCCCGGCGAGCCCCGCTTTCACCCCGCCGGCCCGCGTCCTGCTCACGTACCACCACGCGCTGCTCGACAGCTGGTCGATCCGGCTCCTGATCCGCGAGTTCTACCGTGCCTATCTCGCCGGCGGCGAACTGCCGGGCGGGGAGCGCCGGCCGGACATGAGCGACTATCTGGCCTGGCTCGCCGTACAGAGCACGGCGGCCGCCGAGGACTTCTTCACCAGGGCCGAGACCGGTGAATTCGCGCCCGTACCACCGCTGTTCACCGGTTCGGGCAGCCACGCGGAGGGCCGCTCGCGGCTGCGCCTGACCGAGCAGGAGACCGCGCGGCTCGTCCACTGGGCCGCCCTCTGGGGCGGCAGCGAGTCCACCGCCCTGCAGGCCGTGTGGGCACTGCTGCTGTATCGCGCCGGCCGGGCCGAGGGCCCGTCGCAGGTGCGCTTCGCGACCACTGCCGCGGGCCGGAGCATCCTCTTCGACGGGGTGGAGCGGACCCCGGGCGCGCTGGCCGGGCCCGTACCGCAGTCCGTACTCGTCGACCCGGACGCCACGGTGCCGGGGCTCATCGCCGACCTGCGCGACCGGTGCCTGGACCAGGCCGCGTACGAGTGGGTGTCGGCGCAGCAGATCCATGCCTGGACCCGTCGGCCGCAACCGCCCGCCGACACCCTGCTCACCTTCGAGACGCCGCCGCGCGTCCCGAGCGAGCTGGAGGCCGAACTCGCCGCGTCCGGCATCGAGGTGGAGCCGCCGCAGACCCTCGGCGCCCGCACCGCCTACCCGGTCACGCTGATCGCGCACCACGACGGGGGCGGCCGTCTGGTCCTCACCGCCTCCTACGACCAGGTGCGGCTCGCGGAGATCACCGATCTGCTCGCGCATGCCGCGCTGCTGCTGCGCGAACTCCCGCGGGGTGCCGGTCAGCACACCACCGTCGCCGAGGCCCTCGCCCTGCTGTCCGGGATGGGCACCGCCGCCGGTCCCGCGGAGCCCGCACCACAGGCGCCCGACACACCGCCGGCCGTACTGCGCCACGCCGTACCCGAGAACTCCGGCACCGTCGGCCTGCTGCGGGCCCCCGGCATCTCGCGCGCCTTCTACGACCAACTCGCCCACGCCTACGAGGGACCCGGAGAACTTCTGCTCATCGACCCCGTCCCGGTGGGCGGCGCCCAGGCCGAAGCCGCCGCACGCGCCGTGTACGACGCGCTCGGCTCCCGCATCCGGCACGGCGGCGTGCTGGCGCTCGCCGCGTTCTCCGGTGACGGCGTCTCCGCCTGCGCGATCGCCCGCCTCGCGGCGGCGGACGGCCACCGGCCGCTCGCCGTCGTCCTCGACGCGTCCGGCACCGCACCCGACGAACTGGCGCGCATGCTCACGGCGGCCGTGGCACTCCGGCCCTGAACTGCCCCCCGTACGCACCCAATTCAGCGAGATGCCGAGGAGGCAGCCATGGAGGAACCCGCCCCGCGGCCCGTACGGCCGGCGCGCAAGGACGAGATCGTCTCCCGGGCCTGGGCCGAGGCGCTGGCGATGGCCTGCGGGGACTCCGACCACGCCGGACGCCCGCCGGGCGAACTGGTGGCCGCCGCCCTCAAGGTCCACCGGGCGCTGTCGCGGGGGCTCAAACAGGGCGTGCCGGTCACGGCCTTCGGGCCGGACGGCGGCGTACGAGGGCTCGCAGCCTTCGTGGCGGTGTACGCGGCCCAGCAGGACGGGTCGCTAGACGGACCGCCCCTCGGGCCCGCTCGAGGCCGCCTCCGCACGACCGGCCAGCCGCGGCAGCAGTAACTCCCAGAAGCGGTCGATCCTCGAGCGGTCGAGCCACTCCGGGTTCCACGAACCGAGCACCTCGAAGCCCACGGTGGCCGCCACGACGATCGGCGCCACCTGTTCATGGGACGTCCCGTCGGCGAGCTTCCCCTCCCGCTCGGCCCGCTCCAGCTGGCGCTCCACCCAGTGCTGCCACTGCTGCCGCAGGCCTGCATCGCCCCGGCCCCTGGCCGGATCGCCGCACAGCCCGAAGCCGGCGCGCACGACGACGTCGTCCGCGATCAGGCCCAGCAGACCGTACGTGGCGTCCACCAGCGCCTGCAGCGGGTCGTCCGAGGCCTCTGCCGACTCGACGATCCGGGCCACGGCGACAGCTGCCGCGTCCTCCACGGCGTCAGCCAGCACCGCCTTGCTCTCGAAGTGGAAGTGGAGCGCGCCGTTGCTCACCCCCGCGGTGCGGCTGATCGTGGTGAGCGAAGCGAGCGTGAACCCTTCCCCGGCAAACGCCTCGGCGGCCGCGCGGATCAGCGCCTGCCTGGTACGGGCTGCTCGCTCCTGCTTCACCATCATGCGCACGCTCCGCCGTTCGTTGCGGTTCTCACTGGAGAAGGGCAGGCTAACAAACCGCCTGTGCGGTTTCTAGTCATGATCTCAAAGCTCGGACAGCCCTTACTTCCCGCTTCTACGCGGGGAACTGGAGGAGCCTGCCGCCCACCGGCGTCAGATGACGTACGGCCCTGAGCGGCGTGCAGGGCTCCGCCGCCGGCGCCAGCACTTCCCGCAGCGCCTCGACAAAGCGGTCGACGTCCTGCGACGAACTGTCGTGGTGCAGCGAGACGCGCACCGCAGTGGTGACATCGCACCCGGGCAGATGCAGCGGGGTCTCCTGGCCGACCGTCTTCCATACGACGACACCGCGGTCCGCGAGCTCCCGGCGGATCCGCGCAGCGGGCAGCCGGTCGTGCCGGAAGGTGAGAACGGCGGACTGCTGCCGGCCGGGGGCGATGAGTTCGATCCCGGGCTCCTTCCCGACGGCGGCGCGCAGGCTGTCGGCGAGCTCCATGTCCGGGGCGCTCGCCCGGTGTTCGGCCAGGGCCGCGTTCAGCGCGACGACGGCCGCCCCGTGCGGAGTCGTCTGCGGCTCCGCGCCGCGCGGAGGCAGGGCATCCCGCAACTTCGGTGTGGTGCAGGCGAATCCGATCGACTGCGGGCCGCCCAGGAATCGCCAGCCGTCGCCGGTCAGCAGGTCGCAGCCGATGCGGGAGACGTCCACGGGGAGCTGGCCCACGGAGTACGAGGCATCGACCGCGTACAGGCAGCGGTGCGGGGCGAGGATGCGGCCGATGTCCTCGACCGGGTTGACGATGCCGCAGCTTGCCGGAACGTGGGTCACGGAGACGAGCGCGACGTCGTCGCCGATGTGCGCGGCCATCCACTCGAGGTCCAGGTCGCCGTCCGGGCGCAGCGGAATGACGTCCAGCCCGCAGTGCGTGCGGTCGCGCAGGGCATAGAGGGCGGTCAGCTGCGCGAAGCCCTCGTACGGGGTCGTCCAGATGCGGTCGCCGGGGCCGAGCGGGAGTCGTCCGACCAGGGTGGCGAACGCGTCGGCCGCACCGGTGAACAGCCCGGTGTCACCGGCCGGTGCGTGCAGCAGGCCGGCCAGACGTGCGCCGAGCTCGTCGAGCACGACGTCGTCGAGGTACTCCTCCAGCTCGTACGCACCATGCAGGTCGTCGTGCCGGGTCCACTCCGTGAGGGCCGCGCGGGCGGCAGCCGGCATGGGGCCCAGACCGGCCGCGTCCAGGTGAACCCGAGGTTCGCCGTCAGTCGTCGTGATCATGTCCGGGCCTCCTCCCACTCCATGTGGCAATTCATTGCCTGTGTCTTGGCAACATCTTGCCAAGACAATTGGAGAATTGGCAACACCCGCTCCGGCGGCGCTCTAGTAAGGGCTTTCGGACGGCCCTAAAAGGCCCCTTGCTCCATCGGACCCCGGTTCGGCCCAGATGAGTTCTCCAGCATTTGCCAATTTTGCCAAGTGATCCAATATTCTGCCAAGAAACGACATCTATGCAGGTCGGAGGCGTGCATGGATGAATTCCCAGAGGCCTTTCCGCCCCCCTGGATCACTTATGGCGCCTTTCTCGATTGAATATCCACCAATTCGCGAGAGATACCCGAGATGTCCTTGCCAATCTTCTTGGCAGAAGGTTGCCAAACGGCAATCGAGAAGTTGCCACAGAGGAGTCACCATGAACCGCATCGCCCGCATCGCCACCACCGTCGCCGCCGTCGCCGCCACCGCCCTCACCGGGGTCGCCACCGCAGAGGCCGCCGGCCACGCGATCAAGGTGACGACGTCGAGCACCTCGGCGCAGGCCTCGCCCTCGGACATCTCCGACCCGATCGCCCCGGCGGACATCAGCGACCCGGCGCCGGCCCCGGTCACCCCGGCCGACATCTCGGACCCGATCGCCCCGGGCAAGGCCACCCCCGCCGACATCTCGGACCCGATCGCCCCGGGCAAGGCCACGCCGGCAGACATCTCCGACCCGGTTTCCCCCGCGGACATCAGCGACCCGGCGCCGGCCCCGGTCGTCCCCGCCGACATCTCCGACCCGATCGCGCCGATCAAGGTCACCCCGGCCGACATCTCGGACCCGATCTCCCCGGCCGACATCAGCGACCCGGCGCCCGCCCCGGCCACCGCCGCCGTCTGATCCGCACCCCAGAAGCCCCCGCCGGACCTTGCCGAACCAGCAGCAGACGCCTCATGAGGAGCCAGTGATGTCGGTCCTGTCGGTCTCCGACCTCGTCGAGCAGTACGTCCGTACGCGGCCCGACGCGACCGCGCTCACCTGCCCGAGCGATGCAGGCGCCCCCCTCTCCCTCACGTACCGGGAGTTGAGCGCGGCCGCCAATCGCCTCGCCGCCCACCTGCGGGCCCGCGGTGTAAGGCCCGGCGACCGGGTCGTGACCGCGCTGCGCCCCGGACCGGACACCGTGATCGCGCTGCTCGCCGTCGTACGAACCGGTGCGGCCTCCGTACCCGTCGACCCCGCAGGCCCCGCCGAGCGCCGCCGCCCGATCGTCCTCGACAGCACCGCCCGGGCGGTTCTCACCCGGGCCGGGGGCCGGGACGACTACCAGGGCCTCGACACGACGGTCGTGGACCTCGACGCCGACTCCGACGAGATCGCCGCGCGCCCCGCCACGCTCCCCGAGACGACGGCCGGACCGGACGACGCCTGCTACATCACCTACGCCTCCGAGCCCGGCGCCGCCCCCGAGCGCGTCGTCGTACCGCACCGGGCCGTCCTCGACTTCGCCCGCTCCAACGGCTACTTGCACCTGCCCGCGTCCGACGCCGGGGCCCCGGACACGGGCCCCGCCGACGCCGGCACCTTCGAGGTCTGGACGACGCTCGCCGCCGGGGCCCGACGCGTGGGCCTCGTCAAGGAGATCCTGGGAGACGAGGAGCTGCGCCACGGCCGGGGCGGCGCCCCGGAGCAGATCCGGGAGCTCTCCCGGCGCCGGGTCCTGGAGATCGGTGAGGGCAACGGACTGCTGCCGGGGCACCTGGCCCACGCCCCGGAGTGCGAGGAGTGCTGGGGCGCCGAGGACACCACCGGCCTTCCCACGGACCACTTCGACACGATCGTGGTCGACTCGATGCTTCAGTCCCTGCCGAGCCTCGCCCACCTGCGGACCCTCGTCGAGCGGGCTCTGCCTCTGCTCGCGCCGGGCGGTGCACTGCTCCTGGGCGATCTGCGCAACCTCGACCTCGGCGGCCGGGGGGAGCCGGAGCCCGGACTCCTCCTCTCCCCCGCCCTGTTCGACGAGCTCGTCCGTGAACTGCCGGCCGTGCGCGCCGTGGACGTACGCGCCAAACGGGACGTCCACCCCGACGAGCCGACGCGCTACCGGTACGAAGCCGTGCTCCACACCGCCGAGCCGGTGGCCGATCTCTCCGGCGCGCCCGTGCTGCGCTGGGGGCAGGACGTTTCCTCGGCAGCCGGGGCGACCGCCCTCCTCGAAGCAGCACGCCCCGCCGTACTGCGTCTCTCCGCAGTTCCCAACCCCCGCCTCCAGGACCTGGAGGGAACCGACCCTGAGGAACTGTGCGCGGCCGGTGAAATCGTGGGGTACCTGGCGCTGCCGACCTGGTCGGCGCAGGGCGCCGCACTGCTCGACATCGTCTACGTCGACCCGGACCAGGTGCCGGCGGGACCGCTGACCGGTGTGTACGCGGCCGCGGCCGTCGCCGAACGGACAGGCACCCAGCCGGGCAGCCCGATCCAGGAGATCGTCCGCGATCTCTTCGCCGAGGTGCTGGAGGTGCCGCGCAGTCAGGTGTTCGCCGACTCCGACTTCTTCCGCACCGGCGGCCATGCGCCGGCCGCGGCCCGGCTGCTGTCCCGGGTCCGCGCGACGCTGGGCGCCGACCCGGGCAGCCGGGCGCTGTACGAGGCGCCGACCCCGGCCGCGTTCGCCGCACTGCTCGGCGACGGCCCGGTCGCGGCCGCCGGGCCCGTCCGCTCGGGCGCGGACAGCGCCGTACTCCCCCTGCGGCTGCGGGGCGCACTGAACCAGCGGGCTCTCGACGAGGCCCTCGAGGATCTGGGCAACCGTCACGAGGCGCTGCGCAACTCGAGGATCGGATCGGCCGGCACCCGGCTGCGTACCCTCTCCCCGGACGACCACCTCCTGGACCTGGCGCTCCCCGCCACCTCGGTCGACCTCTGGTCGCATCTGCCGCTGGCCGCCGAGCTGGCCCGGGCCTACGGTGCCCGCGCGACCGGCGGCACCCCGCACCGCGCGCCGGCCGGTCTCGACGCGGCGCCGCGCGCGCTCTTCGGCGACACGCCGCCCACCCTGCTGCCGGGCGGCTCCGTCCCGCTGCCCCACGATTCCTGCGGCACCGTAGAAGTCGAGCTGGACGATCAACTGCACACACGGCTGGCCGAGTTCGCGGCCGCGCACGGCACCACCCTGTTCATGGTGGCGCACGCGGCACTCGCCGCCCTGCTGAGCCGGCTCGGCGCGGGCGACGCCGACGGCCACGTCACGGTCGCCGCGCAGGTGCCGGCCCGTCACAGCGCCGGGCTGTGCGGTGCGGTCGGCCCCTACGGGCGCACGCTGGCCCTGTCGGTGGACACATCAGGGGATGCGGCAGAGCCGACCTTCGGTGAACTGCTGCACCGGGTACGTACGACGGACCTGGCCGCCTACCGGGACGGCGCGAGCGCACTGGCCTTGCCGGGCGGAGTCGCCCTCACGGTGCTGCAGGAGCCGGCGGGCCGGTTCGAGGCGGCCGGGCTCACAGTGTGGCCCGAGCACCCTCAACTCCCCCTGGCGGACGCCGACTTGGGAATCACACTCACCGAACGGCAGACACCTGCGGGCGACTGCGCGGGGATCCGCCTCGCCGCCGCCTACCGCCAGGAGTCGGTCGGTGAAGGGACCGCGACCGAGCTGGCCGGCCGACTCGTCGCCGTACTGGAAGCGGCCATCGACGACCCGACGCTCCCCCTCGACCGTCTGTGCCCGCTGTCCGGACCGGCCGTCCAAGGCGGTACGTGGGAGGCGCTGCCCGGCACGGACGCCGCACTGCCCGCGGAGAACGTGGCCGCGCTGTTCGCCGCGCAGGTCTCCCGCGCCCCTCAGGCACCGGCGGTGCCCGGCCTGGCCTACGGCGAACTCGACGCCCGCGCCGACCTGTTGGCGCATGTGCTGATCGGCCACCGGGCGGGTCCGGGCACCTCGGTCCTGACCGCGCTCTCCTCCCCCACCGCCTTCGCGGTGGCCGCACTCGCAGTCGCCAAGACGGGCGCGGTGCTCCTGCCGGTCGACCCCTCGCTCGCCCTGCCGGGGAACCTGCGTCCGGCGGTGCTGCTCCTGGACGAGATGGCCGACCTGCTGCTCACCGCCGTGCCCGGCGCGGCCCGCCTGGTGCGCGACGACACCGATCTTCCGCCTGTCGCGGGGTCCTGGCCGGTCACCGACGCCGACCGGATCCGCCCGCTCGCCGCGGACGCCCCGGTGCTGCTGGTGCCCACCGAGGACGGCACGGTCGTCGTCGGCGCCGCCGCCGTCGCCGCCACCACCCTGGCCCGACCCGCGGACACCGCCTGGCTGGTGCAGGGTTACCCGGACGGGGATGCCGCGATCGGGCTGCTCGGCACGCTGGTGTCCGGTGCCCGGGTGCATGTTCCGGACGGCTCACTCACCAAGGCCGTACCGCACGAACTGCTCGGCTGGCTGCGGCAGAAGCAGGCGCGTACGGTGCTGGGCGGCGCGGACGAGACCCTGTGCGCACTGCTCGCCCTGGCCCGCTGCGAGGGCGTCGAACTGTCGGTGAGCGGAGGCTGGGCCGAGGGGCGCCTGGTCGTCGAGCAGACCGGCCCGGGATCCGCCCGGCCCGCCCCCGGCTACCGCGCCTATGTCCTCGACGCCGAGCTGCGGCCGGTGGGCCGCGGCGAAGTGGGAGCCCTCTACATCGCGGGCGTGGGCGTGGCGCAGGGGTACGCCGGGGCGCCCGCGGCGACCGGGGAGCGGTTCGTGCCCGACCCGTTCGCCGCAGCGGGCGCCACCGCGCGGATGTGGCGCACCGGGCGTGCCGCCCGCCTGGACGCCGGCGGCGCCCTCCGGGTGCTCGACCACGCCGCCGACGACGATCCGTTCGCCGACGCGTGCGCCACCTTCGTCGTCCTCGCGGACACCGAGGGGCACCACGCGCTGTGGCCCGCCGCGGTGGCCGCCCCGATGGGCTGGCGCGAGAGCCACGCAGAGGATCTCTACGAGCTCTGCCTCGACCACATCAACACCCGTGTGAGCGACACCCCGTGACCGCCGCCCCCACCGGCTCGTCAGGCGCTGCTTTCCGTGACGGCGGCAGCGGTGCCCCGCTGCTGGATCTCGGTGAGCGTCTTGGCGAGGAGGCGCCAGATGTGCGCGGCGAGGTCGAGGTTGGCGTCGGCGTGCGCCTGCTCGGCGAGCGTGCGCAGTCCGTCCACTCCGCTGTCGTCGCCGTTCAGGATGCTCAGCTGGTACCGGAAGATGTCGAGCCGGACCTGGTCGCGGTGGGTCATCCTCAGCTGCTCGTGGGCGAGTTCGTCCAGCAGGACGGCGGCCTCGTCGTAGTCGCCGGTCAGGAAGTCGAGCTCGACCCGAAGTGCGCTCACCTGCTGGCGCAGGCCGTCGGCGCCGACGAAGACAAGGGCCTGTTCGGCCTCCGTGATGCACCGCCGTGCGCGCTCGGGGTCGGGCGGGGTCTTCTGCATGTACATACGGGCCGCGGGAACCCGAAGACGCAGCCAGAGCAGCAGGTTCTCCTGGCTGGAGTACCTGTCGAGGACCTGTTCGAGCAGCTGCTGAGTGCCCTGGTAGTCGCCCTGCCGGGCATGGATGGCGGCGGCACCCCACAGTGCCTCGGCCCACAGGGCGTCGGTACGGCCCTCGACGAGCGCGGTGAGTTCACCTGCGTGGGCCCGGGCGTCCGAGAGCCGGCCCGACTCGCCCTCCGCCGAGATCAGCGCGAGAAGCACCGCGACCTGATCCTCGACGCTCAGGGAGCTCGCACGGGCGAGCTGATGGGCGGTCATGGCGGTCTCCAGGGCGTAAGGGACCTCGCCCTGGGCGCGCACACACCGCGCGAGCCGGCTCAGTCCCCGTACCCGCAGCTCCACGAGACCCACCTCGTCCCCGAGCGGTATGAGCTCCTCCAGGTACGCCCGCTCCCCCACGAAGTCGACCTGCTGGCGCCGGTGTTCGGCCAGTTGCCACAGCGCCTGCCAGCGGAGAACCGGGGACTCGTGCCCCTCGGCGGCCAGCGCGTCGCGCAACGTCTCGATGGCATCGCCCGCCCCCGTGGAGGCGGCGAGACTGAGGGCGTGGGCCAGAGAACCGCCCGCGGGCTCCTCGAAGTCCTCGGGCTGCACGCCCAGCCGCTCGGCGAGATGGGCGACGGCTCGCTCGGTCGGCTGTCGCGCACCCGATTCCAGTCGGGAGAGATACCCCGTGGACATGCCGTCCCCGGCGAGCGCCGTCTGGGAGAGCCCCTGGGCGATACGCATCTTCTTGAGGCGCTGACCGAACGCGGGCTGTCGGAGCATGTGAGCCTTTCCCTCGGGCTCCCTCGATCGGACGCGGGGACAGGAGCGGACGGGCATGGCCGCAGACGGAGAGGATCACCGTGGCCGCGTCGAGCGTAGGCCCGTGGGCAACACCCGGGCAAACGTTTGCCAGGCCCCATGACCTGGATCTCTGATCGATCTCACGCGTTTCTCACGCGATCCTCTAGTGACTCTCCAGTGAATCCGGGCAGCATCTCCAGTACCAAGTCGCTGGCGCCTGTGTGCTGTCCAGCCTGGCCCGGGAGTCGCCCATGAAGTACGTGGTTCCTGTACGTCGTGCTGCGCTCCAGATCTGGCGCAGGTCATGGAGGGTCGCCCTCCGCGCATCCTCCGACGACAAGGACCTCGAATGGCCTTGACGGTGCCCGGTTCAGTCGGCCCGGAGGCCGCTGATCACGCCGCGAACAGGTCGAAGGTCGAGGTGTTGCGGGGGCCGGACAGTACGTCCAGCTGAGGGTCGACCGCGAGCATCGCCTGGTGCATGCGCTGCAGGCGCGGGGAGGGCTCGACGCCGAGTTCCTCGACCAGGCCGCGCTGCAGCCTGCGGTAGCTCTCGAGGGCGGAGGCCTGCCGTCCCGAGCGGTACAGGGCCAGCATGGCCTGCGCGTGAAGGCCCTCGTGATAGGGGTGACGGACCGTCAGATCAGCGAGTTCCGCGATGAGTTCGCCGTGCCGGCCCAGACGCAGATCGGCGTCGATACGCCGCTCCACGGCGACAAGTCGGCTCTCCTGCAGGCGTCTGACCTCGATGTCGAGGATCGGTCCCGCCTTCACGTCGACCAGGGGCGACCCGGTCCAGAGGTTCAGTGCGGCACGGAAGCGGGCGGCGGACACCTCGTTCCGACCGGCCTCGAAGGCACTGCCGCCCTCCCGCACCAGCTTCTCGTACTGGAACACGTCGACGCTGTCGTCGTCGATCTGCAGCAGATAGCCGCCGTGCCGGGTCACCAGAACGTCCCGTGCGCCCGCCGGGGAGCCGGGCCCCATCGCCGTGCCGAGCTTCCTGCGCAGCTGCAGGATGTAGGTCTGCAGCGTCGTGAGCGCACTCACCGGGGGCGCGGTGTCCCACAGTTCTTCCATGAGGGTGGGCACCGGCATGACCCGTCCCGGATACAGGGCCATGAGAGCCAGCACCTGTCTCGGCTTTCCGGCCGTCGGTACGATCGACTGCCCGTTGACCTCTGCGCTCAATGGACCCAGAACGTTGATCTGCACGGCGTCCCCACCCTCGTAGAGTTTCTGGTCCGGATACCTTTCGTTGGCCAGAAGAAGCACCAACTCTGCACGCTAGCCAAGGCGGTTCGCCCTGGCGTGTTTCTGTAGAAGCTCTGTAGAGCGTGTGCGGGCAGTCCCGTCCGGTACTCCCCTACGGCTCGGCCGCACCCACCGGATCGGGCAGGGTGATGTGCTGCGGCGTCGCCCGCCCCCAGGGAAATCCGTAGTGCAGCTGGAGCACGGGCGGCGGCCGGTCGTCGGCCGGTACGGCGACCGCGACCAGCACATCGGGCATCGGCTCCAGCTCCACGAACCGCCACCGGGCGAACGGATCGTTCTCGGGTGGGCGGAATCCCGTCACCCCGCCGTCGTCGGCCAGGGTGAAGACGAACTCGTCGAAGGGCAGGCCGAGTCCGAGACCGCGCGCCTTGGAGTAGGCCTCCTTCAGCGTCCACATCCGCAGCACCCGCCGGGTGCGCGAGCGGCCGGGCGCGGCGCGTGCGATCCACCTCTGCTCCTCCGGTGCGAAGGTGGTCGTGATGGTCTCGATGGCCTGCGCGTCGCGTTCGAGCGGTTCGACGTCCACGCCGATACGGTGCCTGCGGACGATGCCGAGCAGGTTGTAGCCGCTGGCGTGCGACAGGTTGAAGTCCAGATGCGCCCCGCCCCTGGGCAGTCCGCCGGGCATCGGCTGGAGGAAGGGTCGTCCGCGCGGTGAGCGCCAGATGGCCAGCTCCGCCTCGACGAGGCCTGCCTCCAGGGCGAGGGCCCGCCGTACGAGCGTGTGGGCGACGAGGTACTGCCTGCGGTCGCGTTCGAAGAGGAACCGGCCCGCGGTCTCCTGCTCCTCCTCGTCGAGCCAGTGCGCCGCCAGCACGCTCGCCAGGTCGGGCGCGAGGTCGTCGTTGGGGCAGAGCCACAGTTTCACCGGTGCCGCAGCATCCGCGGATGCTGCGGCCTCGAGGTCGTACGACTCCTCCAGCGTGGTCAGGGTCATCTGCCGGGGCCGCCAGTCGCCGCAGTACCCGGTGCAAGCGGTCGGCGCAGCATCGCGGTGCCGGGCAGCGCCGGCCGCGGGCGGGCGCCGTCGGCGCCGGGCACATCTCCGCGCGTCACATCGACGCCGGCCAGCCACAGCCGGGCGAGCGCGTCCAGGTGCCGCCCGTGCCAGAGGGCGGTCAGATACGCGGCGGTCTCGTCGAGCTCCTCGACGAGGGGTGCCCCGCCACGCTGCCGCAGATCGGCATGGCCGAGGTGTTCGGCCGGGTCGTCGGCGAACTTCCTGAGCGCGTCGGCCAGTTCGTCGCCGCGGTGCGCGATCACGGCCAGCCGGCAGTCCATCGTCGCGCGCCCGATCCGTAACTCACGTGCGAGTACGCCGAGTTGGGGCGTGTCGACCGGTGCGTCCGCGTCGCCGGAAAGCCGTTCGGCGAGCAGCCGCGCGGTGGCGGCCAGATGGTGCGGCGTGGGCGCCGACAGCAGGACGAGCTCGGCAGGGCACGAGGCCGGTCCGGTCCGCTCGTCGGAGTCGCGCGGACCGGTCCGGCCGGCCAGGTGCTCCTCCAGGATCAGGTGCGCGGCGGTTCCGCACTCGCCGCGGACGGTCACGGAGGCGCGGCGCGGCAGTTCGCGGCCCTGCAGGTCACGGGGCCGGGGCCAGGGGGTGGTGTCCGGGCCGTCCGGCAGGGGCAGCAGTGTGCCGTGCGTCAGCTGCAGTACGGCGCGGACGAGGACCGTGAATCCGGTGGCCGCTCCCGCGTCGCCGGCACTGGCGGAGCTTTCGCACAGGGAGATGTCCAACGCATCGAGACCTGCCGCACGCTGCGCGCGCCGGGCGAGCCGGGCGTCCGCGTCGGCCGGTGCGGCGCGCCCGGCGTGTGCGACGGCACTGGCGCGAATGACCGCGTGGACGCTGTCACCGGCGGCCCGCGCCGCCTCAAGTGGCCTGACCAGTACGGCTCCCACGCAGTCCGCAGCGTCGGCGTCGCGCTGCCGGAGGTCGACGGCCGCGACCAGGGCGGCCGCGCACTCGCCGTCTCGGAGCGCGCCGAGTGCGAGGTGCAGGGCACCGAGGAAGGAGGATGCGCCGCTGTCGACGCACTGGCTGGGGCCGCGCAGGTCGAGCAGGGCGGAGAGCCGTCCGGGCAGCGCGCCGCGGCAGGCGGCGTACGCCGTGGGGCCGTGGGCGACGTAGACACCGACGGCCCGGGGCTCGCCGTCCGCCGCGGTGAGCGCGTCGAGCCGGGCTCCGGTGTGTCCGGCGTGCTCCAGCGTCTGCCAGACAGTCTCCAGGAGCAGGCGTTCCTGGGGGTCGAGCAGGGCGGCCGCTGCCGGTTCGAGGCCGAAGAACTCCGCGTCGAACTCGTCGGCACCCTCGATGCGCCGCCCGTTTCCCGTCCCGCCGACGGCGGTGCGCCAGAAGGCGTCGAGCCCGTCCGCGTACGGAAAGCGCCCGTGCACGGCCGTGATCGCGTACCGGCCGGCGGCAGGTCCGCGCACCCCCCGGCTCTCGGGCCCGGTGGCCGGTGCAGGGGCCTGCGGAACCTCCGGCGTCGGGTCCGGCCCGGGCGCCGCCGCGTCGGATGCGGGGGCGTCGACGGGGAATCCGGTGAGCAGAGCGGCCGCCTGGTCCCTGGCGAGTGTGCCGCTCTTGAATCGGGTCAGGATCTCCCTGGTGTCCATGCGGGTCCTTGGAGTCCTTCGTCAGGCGGGCCGGGATGCCAGCAGCGCGGTGGCCTCGTCGACGGTGAGCATGTCGGCGCGTACCGCATCCAGCAGCGCGTTCACCTCTCCCGTCGTCAGCGCCGGGCGCGCCGGGGCGGGCGCGGGCCGGACGGCGCCCGCGGTGGAGGCGATGTGGGCCGCCATCGTCGCGAGGTCGGGGTGGTCGTAGAGCGTGACGGGCCGCTCGGTCAGGCCGTAGGTGTCGTTGATGGCGGCCACGAACTCGGCAGCGAGGATGGAGTCCACGCCGAGGAGGCGGAAGGGCACGCCGGGGTCGATCTTCGCGGGGTCGCAGCGCACGATGCCGGCCAGCTGCCCGCGCAGCGCGTCACAGATGTCGGCTTCGGCAGAGTCGGCGGGAGCAGAGGGACCGGGTCCCGGTGCCGTGGCGGTCTCCGCCCGTACGTGGCGGGCGAGGGCTTCCGGCGTCGGGTGGTCGTAGAGCGCGTCGGGCACGATGCCGGTCCCGAAGCGGGAGTTGAGCGCTGCCATCAGCTCGGCGGTGCGGATGGAGTCCAGGCCCAGGGCCTGGAAGCGCTGCTGCGGTTCGATCCGCTCGGGTTCGACGCGCAGCACGGCGGCGAGCTCCTGCATCAGCCCGGCAAGGACATCGGTCAGCGGCTCGCTGGTCATGGTGAACGCCTCCTTGGTCGTGTGTCGGATCACTGCCGGTTGCGCGGCGCCCGGTAGGCGGACGGCGGCCTCCACCAGCGGGACCCGCCCGCCTGTTGCTCGTGCCCGCTCCGCGCCTCGTCCCGCGCGCGCAGCGCGAGCAGTACGACGGTGAGCGCGGCCAGTTCGTCGGCGTCGGCCCGGCCCCGCACCACGCGCAGGCCGAGCTCGCCTTGGCGCGTTTCGCCCATGACTCCTCCTCCAGCCTCCCGGACACCGTCGGACATCCGGCTCGACTCACGCTCTCGCGCCACTGGAGCGCCACTGGTGCGCTCAGCCGCTGTCGGCGCGGACGCGGCGCAGCGCCCGGGCGAGCGCACGCGCGCTCTCCTCGGCGTCGCCGATCCCCGTCATGATCACGGTCGTCGCGGCGGCGGCCCTTGCGGTCAGGCCACGGCCGATCTCGTACGCGACGGGGCCGGCGGGACCGCATCCGCACAGCACCAGTCGGCGTGCCTCGCGCAGCAGTTCCCGCGGGGCGGACGGGGGCGGGCCCTGCGGGTCGCCGAGTCGCCCCAGGGACACGATGCGTTCCGGCCCCTCGTACTCGCGGACCAGCGCTTCGTACGCGCCCGGGGGTACGCCGGGGACCGTGATCAGGCAGATGACGTCCGCCCACGGTTCGCCGGGGCGCAGCACCGCGAGGGTGGTACTGCGGACCGTGCGCACGTGCCGTGCCGCACGGGGGACTTCGGAGTTCTCCAGCAGGGCGAGCACCTGTTCCACGGTGCTGCCCTCGCTCTGCCGGTCGGACAGCCGGCGCAGCAGCTGCATGCACTGCGAGAGCGTCCGGGACGCGTCGGCGTCGGACATTTCGGCGCGGTCGTACGCGGCGGTCAGCAGCAGCACGTCCGAGGCTTCGTGCTGGGCGACGAGTGTCACGGGCAGACTTGTGTCCCCGCTCGCACTGTGCGGATGGTCCACCTCGATGTCCTGGGCGGCGAGTTCGGACAGCAGCGCCTGCGGGAACTCGGGCCGGCTGTCGAACCGTACGAGGGTGTCGGTGAGCCGCTTGCCGTCGTCGCGGCCGCTCCACTCACGGACCCGGTCCCCCGGAACCCACGCGTAGGACGTCAGATCGAGCGCGGCGTCGCGCACCTGGCGCAACAACTCCTCGACGGGGGCGGCGGGTTCGACGATCACGGTCATCGGCAGGGCGCTGCCCAGCAGACCCGGTGCGGCGGCGGCGTCCCGCAGCGACAGGTCGCGGCCGGAGAAGTGCACGCCGAAGCTGACCGGGGCCGGGCCGCGCACGCCCGCCGCCCGGTACAGCAGCAGCGCCCAGACCACGTGCAGCGCACTGCTCTCACCGGCCCCCTGGAGCGCAGCCCATGACCTGAGCCGCGCGGTCTGGTGGGGCCTCAGCCGGCGCTGGATGCGTCCCGGTCCCACTTGGTGGGTCGGTCCGGCGGGACGGCCGGGGCTCACTGCGGCGTCCCGGGGCGGCGCGGCGCGGGCCCAGAACTGCCGTGCGGCTTCCGTACCGTGACCCGCGAGCCAGGCGGCGTGGTCCCGGACGTCGGGGCGCCGCTCGCCGCCGGGGACGACGCCGCCTGCCAGGTAGGCCCGGTAGAACTCGCGCACCAGTAAGTGCGCGCTCCGTTCGTCGAGCAGGGCACGGTGGTAGCTCAGCAGCACGCGGGTCGCCTCCCGGTCCGCCCGGGCGGGGGGCGAAGGTCCGTCGAGCAGGGCCACCCGCAGCAGGCCGGGACGGTGCAGTACGAAGCCGCGCATCCGGTCACGCCGCAGCAGATCGCTCCAGCTGACCGTCGAGGGTTCATGGCGTACCACCTCCACGGCGGCCCGTTCGTGCAGCACGAGCCGGGGCGCGGCGCTCCAGTCGAAGGAGACGCGCAGCACGGCCTCCCGGTCGGCCACGGACTGCCAGGCCGCGGTGAACGTGCCGGTGTCCAGGGGACCCGACCAGTTCCAGAAGAGCTGCTCGGTGTGGCGGCCGGGTCCGCCCTGCCGGGTGACGGCCGCGAGCAGGATGTCGCGCTGATGCCCCGTCACCGGGACCGTGTCGGCGGTGGGCGGCGCCAGCAGATCGGCCAGCAGCTCTGCGGTGACCGGTGGCTCCGGCGCAGGGTGGGCCGTGACGGCAGGGGTCAGCCGCAACAGGTGCCGGCCGGTGGAGCCCTCGCTGTCGAGGGACACCGACCAGGCGCGGTGGCGTTGCGCGAGCCGGGCGGCAACGGCTTCCGCCTGCGGGGTGCCGAGCGGTCCGCACAGCGCGAAGACGAGAGGGGCGCCGGGCGCCGCGCCGCCGTCCGGTTCGTGGACCACGGCGAGAGTGGTGTCCGCGTACGCGTGCCGGCCGCTCATCGTCCGCCGGGGCGTCCCGGCCCCGGGAACAGCAAGGTGCGCGCGAGCGGGACCCCGTCGTCCACGGGCTTCTGCGGAACGCTCGGCGAGCGGGGCTCGACCTCGACACGATGGTGCGCCTCGCTCACCAGGAACCGGTCCTGCACGAGGTGGGTGGCGAAGGACCAGGAGCGGGCCCGGGCGGAGTCCTCGGCGAGGACCGGGCGGCCGTTGGCGTCCCAGTGGAATCCCACGGCGGTGAACCGGCGCCGCATTCCCTGCCCGAGGGCCTTGGTGTAGGCCTCCTTGAGGGTCCACAGCCGCAGGAAGCGCGCCGTCCGCTCGCCGTCGGGCAGCACGTCGAGCACCTCGGCCTCCGCCGGGGTGCACACATGCGACCGCAGCAGGTCGTACGAGATCTCCCGCGTGCCCGATTCGGTGTCCACGCCGACGGGGCCGCTACGGCTGACGGCGGCGACGATCAGCTCCTCCGTGTGGGCAAGGCTCAGGTGCAGTTCCTCCCCGAACCCGCGCAGCGTGGGCCGGCCGCCGGGCTGGTAGGCGATGTCGAGGTCCGCCGGGTCCGCGCCGAGAACCGCCGCGGCCGTGTGCTTCATGAGCAGCCGCGACGCCGCGAAGACGAACCGGCCGGCCGGATCGGGCGCCTTCCGGTAGCGCGGCCAGTCCTGCCCGAGCAAGGTGCGCAGGTCCGGGTCGAGCAGGGCGGCGCCCAGCCACTCGCCCCACGTGGTGTGCACCACGACCCGTCCCGTGTCCTCGGCCCGCTCGCACACCTCGTCCCACAGGGTGTCGGGCCCGGCCACATGGACGGGCGGCGCACCGGGCTGCGGCGCTGTCATGTCCCCCACCTCCCCCTCACTCCCGCACTCACCAGAACAACTGTGTGGCGTACACGTCGCAGTCGACGCCCTGCCGGGTGCGCTCGGCCAGTTCCTCCCAGACCGCGGCGCGCGGATCGGTTTCATGGCCGGGGAGCGGCACGCCGAGCCGCTGCCCGGCGCGTTCCAGTGCGAGCAGGACCCAGTCGGGGCCGCCGAGAAAGCCCGCACCCGTGTCGGAGACGGCCCGGGCCACCCCCAGGGCGGCCGCGGCGAGCAGTACGAGGGCGAACCGGTCGGCCAGCGCCCGCGCCGCGGGGTCCGCCGGGTCGGCGGGAGTTGCGGCCCGGCAGGCACGGCCGACCGCACGCTGCTCGGTCGCGAGCCGGCGGGCCGTCCGGGCGAGCGCGCCCGTGGCCGCATTCCCGCCGTCGGCCGCAGCCAGGGACGCGGCTCCGCCGGGCAGCGCTCCGGCTAGGGCGTCGAGGCACGCCCCGTCACCGTCCGGCGCAGGCAGGGACAGAGTGAACAGCCTTGCAGCCGCGGCCTGTTCGTCCTCTCCTTGTCCCCGCACCCGTCGCGCGAAGCCGTCCAGCTCGGGCAGCGCACGGACCAGCTCCGCCTGCCGGAGCGCGGCGGCCGTCCAGTCGACACCGGCGGCCGCGCGGTGCGCCTCCAGGGCGGCCAGGGTCTTGCGTTCGGTGGTCTCCGGGCCGAACCCGCTCTCGTTCAGGACCAGTTCGAGGTCGGCCAGCAGTCCGCCGACCAGATGCGGTACGAGGTACCCGACGGCGGCGACCGGCACGGACTCCCCTTCGCCGGCGGGGCGGGCGCACCGCAGCGCGACCGCGGTCAGGCACTCGCAGGCCAGCAGGTCCGCAAAGGCCGCGGCCAGGGTGGGCCGCCACTGTCGTGCGCTCGGCGTGTGCGAGGCGAGTCCGTCCACGATGCGGGCGGCGGTGTGCAGGACGTCGCCCGTCGCCGCGATCAGAGCCGCGGGACCGAGCAGACCTGCGATCCCCCCGGCCTGATCCGACGCGGCCCGGGCAGCGAGCATCGGCCGGATCGCCCAGGCGTGCCCCAGCCCGAGGTCCCTGCGCAGCAACGGGCGGAGCACGCGGACGAACCGGTCGGCCCCGGCACCGCGCAGGTCGTCGGCCCGGGGGACGATCTCGGCGAGTACGTCGTCGGGGGCCGCGATCTCCGCGCCCGCAGTACTCGCAAGTGCCGTACGGCCGTAGGGATTTGCGGGGTCCTCGGGGTCGCCGAGCAGCGCCTCCAGACGCATCGCGCGCAGCGCCACGTCCACCGGCGGCCGCACGGTGGCATCGTCCGTCCGTGTGTCCTTCCACGGTGCGAGCGCGCCCGACG
This sequence comes from Streptomyces sp. NBC_01465, assembly GCF_036227325.1. Taxonomy (NCBI): domain Bacteria; kingdom Bacillati; phylum Actinomycetota; class Actinomycetes; order Kitasatosporales; family Streptomycetaceae; genus Streptomyces; species Streptomyces sp. NBC_01465. Next base: position 144,232 of record NZ_CP109467.1, read on the forward strand.
GCTTGAGGGTCACCGTCCGCCTCCCCTCGTCCTCGATCGTCGTCATCGCAGTCGGCGTACGGGACTTTCCGCATGCCACTTGGCCAGACCGAGCGCCTCCTGGTCCGCACGGCCGAGCCATTCGCGCACGTACAGCCGGGCGTCCGCCGGGCAGGCGTCGTCCCCCAGGACCTCGGCGAAGGCCTCCGGGCGGAGCAGCACGCGGTGGGCGGACACCACGGTCAGTCCCGACTCGTCCGGCAGGATGGACCACTCGCCGGTGTGCGCCGCGATCAGGTCGGGGGTCACCGTCTCCTTGTAGACGATGCGTCCCGCGGCCGGGAAGCAGAGCCGTACGGCCTCGGCGGTGACCGTCAGTCCGGTGTGCACGGAGCAGGTGTCGAGTGCGGCGATCTGGACGCCGGGCAGGTCCTCGGTGACGTGGGCCGAGTCGACGCGCGGGAGCAGGTCGGCCCAGTCCTCCACGCGGTAGAGGAAGTCGTAGACGAGCTCGGAGGGTCCGTCGACGCGCGTGCTGTCCTCGAAGGACAGGAGCAACTCGTCCAGACTGTCCCAGCGTTCGGCCATCTGCCGGATCCCGTCGAGCCGCCCGAGGACATCCGCCTCGAGAGCGCCCCGGGCCGGCGTCCCGCCGGGGACGAGCTCCTCGTAGCGCAGGGTCAGCGCGGACCGCCCGCCGTCCTCGGGCGCGACGCTCCAGGTCCCGGACGCCACGGCGCCCGGCCAGGAGCTGTCTTCTCCGGCGAACTCCTCGAAGTCGACGGACCGCGTACGGGGGTGCAGCACACGCCTGACCCGCGAGAAGCGGACGCGGTCGTCCTCGACGTCCCACACCCACAACTGCTCCTCGGTTCCGTCGAATTCCATGCGTTCGACGTGGATGCACGAGGGCAGGAACAGCGGCCAGCGGGGAGCGTCGGCGAGCATGCCGTAGACGACCGAGGCGGGTGCGTCCACGGAGACGGTGTGCAGGGTGGAGCGCGCAGTCTGCGACGACATGAGCGGCCCCTCTCCTCCCAGTGTGCGCAGGTGCGCCAAGGATGCCCCGCACGCCTTGAGCGACGCTCGAATCCGGGCGGAGAGGCAGTCCGGGTGGTCAGCCGGTGCGGGTCAGCCCCGGGCCGGTGGGTGCTCCGTTGAGCCCGGTGCCGGGAGTGGGGGCACCGATCGGGCCGGAGACGAGGATGGCGCGCTGCAGCTTGGCGAGCGCCGCCGACGGTTCCAGGCCGAGGGTCTGCACCAGCGTGGTACGCAGTCGCTGGTAGGCGTTGAGCGCCTCGCCGCGGCGCCCCGAGCGGTACAGGGCGAGCATGTACTGGCCGTAAAGGCTCTCGTGCGTGGGGTACTTGCTGACGATCACGGTGAGTTCGGCGAGCAGCTCACGGTGCCGGCCGAGCCGCAGATCGGCCTCGATCCGCTGGTCGAGGGCGCACAGCCGGCTCTCTTCGAGCCGCTTGACCTGAGGTTCCAGATGCAGTCCGGCCTGGATGTCCGCGAGGGCCGGTCCGGTCCACAGGTCGAGGGCCTCGCGCAGTCTGGCCGCCGCCTCGCGGTAGTCCTCGGCGTCCATGGCCCGGTACCCGGCTCCGGCCAGCCGGTCGAACTCCTGGACGTCGTTGGCGCCTTGGCCGCTTTTGAGCAGGTAGCCGCCGGGGACCGTCATGAGGACGTCCTTGGCGCTGCGCTGCGGCTCGCCGCCCTGCTCGAGGGCCGCGCCGATCAGCTCGCGCAGCTGCAGGATGTAGGTCTGCAGCGTGGGGCGGGCGCTGCGCGGGGGCTGACTGCCCCACAGTTCCTCGGTCAGTGTGGCGACGGGCACCACCTGGTCCGCGTGGAGAGCGAGCAGGGCGAGCACCTGCCGCGGCTTCGGGGCGGTCGGTGTGACCGAGACACCCTGTTCCCGCACGGCCAGTGGGCCGAGTACGTCGATGTCCACTCTGTCTCCCCGTCAGCTACTGCCGCATTGAGAAGCGGTCTTCTAGCACTCACAGTAAAAAACAGCGCGGATGGTTTGTCAATCAAAGCCGGATGGTGCAGATCAACCCGCCCCGCGTTCGCAAATCACCCAAAACGGCAGGTCACCCCCATCGATGACCTAACTCGGCCCGTCCACTAACAGACCGGAACCGCTGTTTTACCTACCCTCGCCCTGCCCGCCGGCAGACGCAGTCGGCACCAGCACGCGATGCGGCGAGGCCGCCATACAGGGCATCAGAAAGGACCAGAAGAGGGCGAGGCGTCCGGACGAGAGCCAGTTGCCGTCCGCCGCACCGAGCGCGCCGAGGCCCACCATGGAGGCCACGATCACCGTCGTGGCAGCATCCGCCGACACGGTGCGCTCAAGCTCCCCCGCACCCTGCGCGTCGGCGACGAGATCGCGCACACTCTCGTGCCACCGGCGCAGGAACGCCGAGTCGTTCTTGCGCGAGGGATCCCCGCTGAGCCGGAAGCCGGCACGGACCACAGGATCGTCGGCGAGGGCCTGCAGCAGACCGGAGTTGGTGTCCACGAGCACCTGCAGCGACGTCTCCCCCGTCGCCCGGCAACGGTCGGCCAGCCGCGCGACTCGCTCGGCGGCCGCATTTTCCACCGCCGCGGCCAGAACGTCCTTGCTGGCGAAGTGGAAGTGCAGAGCCCCCGTACTGACGCCCGCCCGCTTGCTGATGGCGGGCAGCGAGGCCAGGGCGTAACCGTCATCGGCGAACACCTCTGCCGCCGCGCGGATCAGAGCCTCGCGCGTACGCACCGCCCGGAGCTGCTTGACCATCACGATTTCCTCCAAACAGACCGCGCACGCGGTATCTTTCCAAGTGCCTCGACTGCTCGGACCCCAACGGGCAAGCGCGGGATTCGGAGAATTTTCAGCTCAAGCTGGGAGGGCCCCGGAGATGCACGCTCATCCGCGAGGATCATTAAACCGCATGGATGGTTTGTTAGCACGCCTGCGCCTCATGGGGATGCCGAGAGCGGCGCTCACCGATGCGGGGCGCCGGACTCAGCGTTTCTGGTGACGGAAACGCTACGTTGCATTCATGGAGCAATCAACCGCTTCGTTGCGCCAATGCGCCATCTTCACAGGTGAACGTCGTAAAATCGTTGCACTGCTTTGAATCTAACGCAACGAATATCGCCTCATGCATTGCAATGAATGAGGAGTGAACGCTATTCGTGCGGCCAGGGAGGCTTGAGTTCCGCTCGAGAACCCACGTCAGGCAGAAGCCTCGGCCTGGTCCTTCGAATGCGCCTCCGCGGCGATGCGTCTGCCCTCTTCGGCAAGGACCGCGGCCCGCTCGGGCCCGTACTCCAGCTTGCCCAGGACCGCGGGCACCGCAACGCTCGGCAACAGGTGCGCGAAGAGCGACGAAACGCGGGTCTCCAGATCTGCCCGGTTCGACAGCGTGTGGGAGTAGATCTGAACTCCGGTCCAGGCCGCGGAGAAGGTCCAGGCGGATTCGGCCGGGTCGATGTGGGGGAGCAACTCCCCCTGAGCGGCGGCCTCACGGAACACGTTCTCCGTGATCTCGAGCCAGGCCGCGATGTTCCCGGTGCCGAAGATCTCCGTCATCTGAACTTCAAGACCGAGCCTGGCCGAGGCACTGACCATGGGATCGTGCCGGTGGCGGTAGGCCAGGGCGAGTCCCATGTCCACGAGCTCCTGCAGCTTGATCGCTCTGGGCAACAGGGCCCCGCCCCGGAACTGTTCGTCGAGGACACCCTGCGCCAGCGCCTGCTTGGACGGGAAATGGAAGTACAGGGCTCCCTTGGTCACGCCGGCGCGGCTCAACACCTCACCGATCGTGGCCGCTTGGTAGCCCCGCTCGTCGAAGACCTCCGCCGCTGCTTCCAGGATGGCTCGCCGGGTGCGCGTCGCCCGCTCCTGTCGCACCACTAGAATCCCTCCAGAGATCGTTATTGTGTCGCAAAATGTTCTGCAACATCTAGAACCAAACCAGGTAGTCCGTATATTCACAAGCCCGGTCTGCCACCTTAAGTGCTCCGTAGACCCGGTCGGTGTGTCACCTCCGGCGCCGCATGAAACCGGAGTCCCCGAATCGGCACGCTCCTGAACATGCAAAGGGCCCGCTCCCACGCCCCTGAAGAGGGCGTGGGAGCGGGCCCCCTGTCGCGCGGACTAGGACGCGGACCGCCCGAGCGTCACCGGCAGTTCGCGGTGCCCGTTGGAGATGAACGACTCCACGGGGCGGAGCTCGTCGAACGGCACCGCCAAGGAGATGTCGGGAAAGCGCGTGAACAGGGCGTCGAGGACCACCTCCGCCTGGAGCCGGGCGAGCGAAGAGCCGATGCAGAAGTGCGTGCCGTGCCCGTAGGAGAGGTGATCGCGGCGTGCCTCGCGGGTGATGTCGAACCGGTCCGCCGTGTCTCCGTGGACGGAGGGGTCGCGGCCGGCCGACACGAAGGAGATGACCAGCGGGTCGCCCTGCGGGATCACGGTGTCCCCCACCTGGAGGTCCTCGACCGCGTAGCGCAGGATTCCGTTCGCGCCCGGCGCCTTGACCCGCACCGACTCCTCGGCCGCGTCGCTCCAACTCGCCTTCCCCGCACGGATCAGAGCAAGCTGGTCGGGATGGTCCAGCAGCAGGGCGATCGTGTTGCCGAGGAGATTGACCATGGCCTCGTCCCCCGCGCTGAGCATCATGATCATGTTGTCGATCACCTCCTTGTCGGTCAGCCGCGTCCCGCTCTCCTCGTCGCCCGCCTCGAGGAGAACACTGGTGAGGTCGTCGCCGGGGTCGCGCCGCTTGAAGGCGATGAGCTCGCCCATGGTCCGGTACAGATCCCGGTAGTTCTGCTGCGCCGCCTCCAGGGACATCCCCGTGTCGAAGAAGCCGTTGATGATCCGATTCAGCGGCGCCCGGAAAGCGCTGGGAACGCCGAACAGTTCGACCATCACCTGCCGCGGCAGCTGCTCGGCGAACTTGCTGCGCAGATCCAGCGGTACGTCGGGCGCCTCCTTGGCGGCCAGCTCGTCGAGCAGGTCGGCCGCGAGCTCCTCGATCCGGGTGCGCATCTGCGCGATACGCCGCGCCGTGAACGCCGAGGCGACGATCCTGCGCAGACGCCGGTGGTCCGGGCCGTAGGCGGTGAACATGTTCTGCACGGAGACCCATATGGACAGCGGCCAGGTCTGCGCTATCTCACCGTTGATCCACGCGGGCCAGTGACGGTAGGCGTCCTTGGAGACCCGGGGATCCGTGAGCAGCTGCCTGATCACGTCCGGGTCGGTGACGGCCCACGCCGCCACGCCTCCCGGCAGTTCCACCTGGGTGACCGCGCCTCGCTGCCGCAGCAGATCGGCTTCACCGTGGACATCACTTCCGGACGGGTCGATCGCGTACGGGCACTGTGTTGCGGCCATCAGTGTCTCCCAGGTGACGTGGGCCGGTCGGATCGTGCGCCGCTGCACGGGCGCAGATGTTCACAGCAAGATGCTCCAGAAAAATAAAAACCGCAAGACCGGTTTACTATAGCCGCGGCAAAGGGTGTCCACGAGAGGCATCCTCGGGCGTTCTTGATCCGGATCGGGTACAACCGCGACCCCCTCCGACCCGATTGCCAGGAGCGGAATGCACCTGTCCGCTTGGCACTTGAGATCACTTCGGTCTCACACGGTGCCCAAGACGCGGCGCATCGCTGTAGGCCTTGAAAAGAAAACCGGTAGGTTCGTATCTTACTTATCTGCACGGTCTTTCCCGATCCACCGGCTGCGAGACGGAGACCAAAGTGACCCTGCTGGCGTCCCCCAGACAAAACAGCTCAGCGCCCACTCCACCGGACGAAATGCCCGCTTCCCCCGATATCTCCACCATGCCGCGGCTCACGACGACAGTGCCGCGCGAGTATGTGCACCGGTCCAGCCTTGCCGAAGTCTTCCTGAGCGGCTGCGAAAGGCTGGACGAGACCCACTTCTCGCTGACGGGTCAGTGGCCCCGCGCCCACACGTTCTTCACCAGCGCGGACGGCGCCCGGCACGACCCGATGCAGGCGGTGGAAACGATTCGTCAGGTGGGGCTCTACCTGGCCCACGCGGAGTTCGGCGTGCCGCTCGGCCACCAGTTCCTCATGTGGGACATGACAGTGACAACGAACTCGGAGCACCTGTTCATAGGGCCGGTGCCCAGCGAGCTGAGCCTGATCGCGTCATGCACCGACATGAAATGGAAAGGCAAACGTCTCGCAGAGTTCACCATGCACATCACCGTCGAGCGCGACGGAGTGCGCTGCGCCGCCGGCGGAGGCCGCTTTTCCTGCATCGCCCCCGCGGCCTACCGGCGATTGCGCGGCGCGGCCGCCGGCGCCAGATGCGCCCGCAGGCTCCACCCCGTCGGTGCGGACGCGCCGACGGCGCTCGGCAGGATCCTCCCCTTCGACGTGGTGCTCGCACCGGGCGACCGGCCCGGCCGCTGGCTCCTCGACCCCGACCCGCGGCACCCGATCCTGTTCGATCACAACGCCGACCACATCCCGGGCATGGTCCTCCTCGAGGCCGCACGTCAGGCCGCCTGCAGCCTCGCCCGGCCGGACACACTGACGCCGTCGTACTTGCATGCCGAGTTCCTGCGGTACGCCGAGTTCGACTCCCCGTGCTGGGTCGAAGCGTCGTGGGTGCCCTCCGCCGAGGGCACGGCCGACGTCCTGGTCACGGGCACACAGGACGGCAATTGTGTCTTCACCGCACAGGTCTGCGGATCCTTGGGAGAGCCGGCCGCTCCCCCGCTCCTACGATGAAGAAACCGACCATGCGGTAGAAACCAGCGTTGCGCGCGGCGCCAGACGACGGGCGGCCTGAAGAAGCGAGACTCCGCGGGCCGCCTGCCCCCGCTCACGCAGTACGTGCGCCTCCTCGAACAGATCCCGTGCCGTGTCGGCCAGAAGTTCCCGGTCCGTGGTGCGCAGGCCGCCGTGCGCGCCGTCCGCCACCAGGGCGAGCAGCGGTGCGGCGACCGCCGCCGGTGAAGCCTGGGCCGCACGCAGGGCGTGCGCGGCACGCAACCGCAGCCGGGCCCGGGTCGGTACGTCGCTGTCGCCGAGGGCAGCGGCACGCACCGCCGGCTCCCGGCGTACCAGACCGTCGAGGAGGCCGCACTCACGCAGTGCGGCCAGTCCCGTCAGCACCTCGGGCGTACCTCCGTCCACCAGGCCGTCGACGAGGTTCCCGCCGATCGGATGGTCGCCGAGGACGGCGAGTGCGCGGGCGGTGGCGACCGCTTCCGGGCCGCTGCGCCGCAGGCAGTCGGTGACCGCGCGTGCGAACAAGCCGTCACAGGCGGGCTGTTGGAGAACCGCGTTCTCCTCGATCAGGGCTCGCAGGAGCAGGGGATTGCCTCCGCTGAGGCGGTGCAGGCGGGCTGCTGTCCGGCGCAGATCCGGCCCGTGCGCCGCGGTCTCGGCCTCAAGTGTCCGCTCGACGTCCTCAGAGGTGAGCAGACTCAGCCTCAGACGGTGCACATGCGGGCGGCGCAGCACCTTCTCCGTGAGCAAGTCCTCCTCTCGCGTGCCGTGTGCCGGAGCAGTGAGGACCATGACGATCGGCGCGAAGGGCATGTGGCGTGCGAGATTGCGCAGATGCCGGACGGACGCCGGATCCGCCCGCTGGACGTCGTCGACACACAACACCACAGGGCCGGTGGCCGCGAGTGCCCGCAGGTCGGCCCGGAAGGCCGCGGCCGCACTGTCCGGGTGGCAGGCGCTGTCCTCCTGCAGGGTACGGCTGCGGGCGAAGTCCGGTCGTCCTGCGGTCAGTTCACGGATGACGCCCCACGGCTCGCCGGGCCGGCCCGCGCCCGCGGTGAGCACCTGCGCCCCGGCAGTACGTGCCCGTTCCGCCACAAGGTCGAGCAGCGCGGTCTTGCCGCAGCCCGGACCGCCCTGCACCAGCAGGACCCGGGGCCGACCCGTCCGGCAGGAAGTGAGCACCATGCCCTGGACATCCGCCTGTGCCGTTCCCTGTGCCGGTGACATCGTGTCCCCCCTCGTCGGTCGGCCTCCTCGTACGCGTCAGGATGACGGGCGGCACTCGTCGAAGGCTGGAGCCCAGGTCGACGAAGCGGGTCCAAAGAGACTCCAGAGGGGCGCGAGGGCAGGTCTCCACGCTCTACTCAGCCCACCGCACACCGCGGTGGCAACGAGACCCTGGAGGCTGATATGGCTGACACCACGACCACCCTGGACAACGCCGAGAACCCCGAGGAGCTGGCTCGGACGGCAGTCCTGGAGACGGAGACCGAGCTCCTCGACACCACGCTGCTCGACACCCCGAAGACGGCCTGAACCCGAGCCCCGGGCGGGAGATGCTCAACATCCCGCCCGGCACCGGCTGCCGTACCGGGCCGACCACGGCTCAGGCCACGGCCCAGGGGGCCGTTCCGAGTCCCGCGCTTCCGGCCGACGGCGGCCTGCCGTTGTCCCACACCGGGTTCGTCACGGCGGAGACAATGCCCCAGAGATGGCCGGCGGTGAGCGTCCGTACGGGGACGGCGAGTTGACCGGCGAGGCTGATGCCGAATCCCGACTCGAGTGCGCCGACCATGCCCATGAGCGCGATGGAGTCCAGCCCGTACGCCACCATGGGCACATCGGCGGCCGGTACCGCATCGGCGCCCAGGCCGGGCAGGCTCTGCCTGAGGATCGCCTCGAACCTCGCGTTCCACGGAGTGGCAACCATGGGGCCGACTTCCTTCCGCCAGGTGAACAGTCCACGCAGGGTCCGCGTGCTGTTCCGACGGTGCCGTGTGCCACTCGACGGAGCCTAGAAGCCGACTTGGCCGCTGCCGGGAACCTCTCCCTCCGCCGGCGTCACAGCGGCAGCGTGATGCCCATCTCGCGCATCGCCCGCGACGGCGGCCCGCCTTCCGAGCGCTCCGTCTTGTAGCCCTTGGCGCAGGGCGTCAGCGTTCGCGGGTCGATCGCCTCCGCCGGCGCCGAACTCGCGTACAGGCCTGCGGGATCGGCGTCCCTGTCGTGCGGCAGCAGCCAGAACACTCTGCGGCGGAACGTCCCCGAGGAGCGGGACGCCTTGGCCTGCGGGCCGAGCACCGCGTAGCCGACCATGCGTCCGTCGCGGTGGTAGGCGGGTCTGCCGCGCCGCGTGGGCAGCCGGTCCAGGCTCTGCCGTACGTAGTCCAGGGTGCCCACGTCCTCGAGCCAGACCAGTTCGGCTTCCTGGGAGATCTCGTCCTCCTCGATGAGGGCGCTCATGCTGTCTCCTCGTCGGCAAGCATGGTGAGCAGTCCGATGCCCGGGTAGTACTTGCGCTGGTTGGAAAGGATCATCTCTTTCGGTGACTCGAGGCCCACCACCTCGCGGATCCGGGCGGCGAAGGCTCTGGAAGATGCGGCGGGAGCACCCTCATGGTGGCACCATGCCCGGTAGGCGGCGTACAACTGCGCCTGTTCCGCCCGCAGTTCGGGGTGGAGCGCACAGGACTCGCCGATGAACCGCCCGGTGTGGTCCTCCGTCTCCGCGTACGCCGTCGTCGCGATGCGCACCCGCTCGGGGCCGGTGAGGTCCTTCTCGCCCCGCAGATAGCGACGGGCGCCTTCGATCAGCCAGTTGAGGATGCCGGGGCCCTCCTCGGTCACCAGGATGTCGGCGAGGTTGTCCACCTTGCGTTCGTCGGAGACGACCCGCTCGAACGGGATGAGGCGCATCCTGCGCCAGAACGCGAAGCCGCCGCTGCCGACTTCGGGCCGGTGGTTGCCGAGAAGCCAGAGTTTGTGGGTGGGCCCGAACGAGAAGAAATCCTGGCGCATCCGCCGCGCCTTGATCCGGTCGCCGCCCGTCAGCAGCTTGACCCGGGCCTCGTCGAACTTGTCGCCCGGCTTGACCTCGCTGCACACGATGACGCGGCGGCCGTGGAGTTCGGCGAGGTCGGTGGGGTGGCCCTCGTAGGGGCGGGCCATCAGGAAGCCGGGCGGCGCGGCGTCCGCGTAGTCGCCGAGCAGCTTCATGAGGACGTCGAGGAGGACCGACTTCCCGTTCTTGCCGGAGCCGAACAGGAAGGGCATGACCTGTCCGCCGACGTCGCCGGTGACCGAGTAGCCGAGCATCAGGTGCAGGAAGTCGATCATCTCTGCGCCCTCGGTTCCGTCGCCGAAGGTGTCGGCGAGGAACCGCATCCAGCGCGGGGTGGGCATGGGCCGTGGCGGCAGCGAGGTGGCGCGGGAGTGGAAGTCCCTGTCCGGTTCGGCCCTGCGGAGGATTCCGGTACGGAGGTCGACGATGCCTGCCGGGGTGCACAGGGCGTAGGGGTCGGCGTCCAGGAGCGCGGCGTTGAGCACCATTCCGGGGGCCGATTTCGCCTGCGTGAGCATGGCGTTCATCCCGCTGGTGGACAGGGCGCGCCGTCGGTGCTGCAGCAGGGCGGCCGCGGAGTGGATGCCGCGGGGGTCGTCGGGGGCGATGGCCTCGGCCAGGTCGCCGGCGGCCCACAGCACGGTGTCGTCCTCGTCGATGCGCCAGCGGTTGCCGTCCCAGCGGTACCAGCCCAGTCCGGGGACGTGCCGGTAGTCGCCCGCGTACAGCTTCACGAACAGTTTGGCGTTGCCGCGGTCGGTGAGCGTGTCGGGTAACAGGCCCTGGGCAACGGCCACTTCGGGCTGCACTTCACTGCGCGGCAGCGGCACCTGCAGCGAGGGCGGCGGGGGCTGGGCGCCGGCGAGGATCTGAGCGGCCACTTTCTCGGCATCGAAGTTGAACAGGGCGTTGTCGTCGTGGGTGTTCAAGACCGGCCCCCGAGGGCGAGGGGGCGCCGTTCGCCGGCGTGCAGGCCGCTGCGGATGATGGCTTCGCAGCGGCGTTCCTGCCCGGGGCGTACGCCGGCGGCGAGCTCGGTGAGGGTCCGTTCGGCGTCGGCCCAAGAGAGATGGCCCGCGGCGACGAGTCCGCCCGCCGTGTAGGCGGCCCGGTTGAGCTTCTCGGAGAAGGCGGCGCCCTCCGGCAGGGCGGCGCACGCTGCTACTTCGGACAGGACCTTGTCCAGTGCCTTCGAGGCGGCGGTGCGGCCGCCGCCCGCGGCCGCGACGGCCTGGCGGGCCCGGGGCGGGGGAACGACGCGGTGCACCGGCGTGCGGCGGGCCGGGGCGAGGTGCCCGGTGCGCTCCAGCTCGGCCGCGAGCCAGTCGGGGAGTAATCCGGGGTCACGGGCCGCGCCGACCGGGGTGTAGGCACCGTCGGTGGTACGGGTTCCGGGCGCGACGATGTAGCCGCCGTGTGCCCGGATGTCGACCTGCCAGGCGAGGGCACGGCCGCTGCTGGAGCCGGTGGAGGACTGCCAGCGGTGTCCGGGCAGGGACCGGTACCAGACGTGCAGGCCGCCGGAAGGGGTGCGTACGCGCAGGGTGGAGGTGTCCTCGGCGGGGCTCCTGACGCCGCGCAGGGCAGCCAGCACCCCGAGGGTGTGGAAGCCGTCGGCGAGTCCCGTGAGATCGACGCCTTCGGCGATGGGGATGCCCGGCAGGAGCCGCGAACGGTCGGGCAACGGCTGCGCGTGCGCGTCGATGTCGATGACGACCAGTCCGGAGAGCCCGCAGGCGACGCCCACGCCCAGGCCGGGGCCTGGACCGGTTCCCCACCAGCGCTCGATCCGGGCCGGATCGAGGGTGGCGGCACGGAAGCCGTGGCACCAACGGCCGTCCTCCAGGCAGGAACAGCCCTCGTAGGTGTGTCCCGCGGCACGGCAGGTGTCGCAGTTGCCCGCAGGAGTCTTGCGCCCGGCGGCCAGGGGATGGACCGGCCACCCCTTGCCCGCACACCACTTGGCCGTCGCCAACGACCGACCACCGACCGACTGTTCGCTGCGTGAAACCCGCAGCTCAGCAGCCATGCATTTCTCCCGTTAGCGACTGAAGCGACTCAATGACAGAAACAGGTTAGCGAAACTGGTATGAAAATTCGTGCGGTTGGGGCCGGTGGGACGATCGCCGGTCCGGGCGTCCCGGCCCTCACCCCAGCGACCGGGACCACCTTCGGTCGCTGCCGGACACCGAGCGGGAAAGCGCAGCTCAGGCAGGGTACGCAACAGTGATCAGCGACTCAAGCGACCCAACTCGCCCCTATATGAAGCACACGCGCATACACGCACACGCGAATGTCTCCGCATACCCGGACCTTCAGTCGCTTCGGTCGCTGCCCCTCCAGGAACAAGCACCTGACCAGCCGCTTTTCCCAAGACCCATGGAACGGCCACACATTCCTTCGGTCGCTCGGCTTCGGTCGCTCCCCAACAGGCCGCGTTCAAGCGGGACTTGAGTGCTCGTACAGCGACTCCGGGCGCCACCGACACCGGATTGCAGTTCGTACTACGAACCATTATGGTTCGTAGTACGAACTCAACTCGTCGTCCGTGGGAGCGAAAGATCATGAACCGTACAGTCGCAGTCATCGGTGGAGGCTACGGAGGCGTCGCGGTGGCCAAGGCGCTGGAAGCCGAGGCCGACGTCGTCCTCATCGACCCCCGGGACGCGTTCGTGAACGCGGCCGCGTCCCTGCGGGCACTGACCCGCCCCGACTGGGCGGGCAACATGTTCTTCCCCTTCGAGACGCTGCTCTCCCGGGGCAGGGTGATCCGCGACCGTGCGGCCTCGGTGGACCCCAGTGGCGTCACGCTCGCCTCGGGCGAACACGTCGCGGCGGACTACGTGGTCCTGGCCACCGGATCGAGCTACGCCTACCCGGCCAAGCCCGGTTCCGACGCGACCGGTGACGCGCTGGAGGACCTGCGCCTCACCCACAAGGAGCTGCTCCAGTCGGACCGGGTGCTGATTCTCGGTGCGGGGCCGGTCGGGCTCGAACTGGCCGGGGAGATCAAGGAGGTCTGGCCCGGCAAGAGGGTGACCGTCGTCGATCCCGCCGGCGAACTCCTCCCCGGTTTCCGGCCGGATCTCGCCGAGGAGCTCCGCCGTCAGCTCGACGCGCTGGGTGTCGAGGTGCTCCTGGGCGCCGGCCTGGAAACGCAGCCGGGCACCCGGGCAGGCACGTTCGGCCCCTTCACCGTCACGACTGCGGACGGCGGTGAGATCGGTGCCGACATCTGGTTCCGCGCCCATGGTGTGCGGACCAACAGCGGCTACCTCGCCGACGGAAGGCTCACCCCGCTCAACGCGCAGGGCCAGGTGCCGGTGACCGGGACGCTCAACGTCGAGGGGCACGACCACATTTACGCGGTCGGTGACATCACGGACGTCGCGGAGGCCAAGATGGCCGGCTACGCGATGCAGCACGCCGAGGTGGTGGTCGAGAACATCACCGCCCAGTTGAAGGGCGGGAAGCCCACCGCCACCTACCGGCCGACGCCCTTTCCCGTGATCCTTCTCCCGCTCGGAACGGGTGGCGGTGTGGGACAGCTGCCCTCTCCCGATGGCCCGGTCCTCGCCGAGCCGGCGATGGTCTCCGCCTACAAGGGCGCGGATCTGTTCACCGGACGCTTCATCGAGAAGTTCGGCCCCACCGTCTGAGGGCAGTATCTGGAGAACGCACAAAACGTGCATGCCGGACGAGAGGGACGGGCGGAACATGGGAGCTGCTGCGGCAGGCGGGTGGTCGGCCCTGGCGCCGAACCACAAGGATGCGGTACGTGTGGCCGGCTTCGTCCTGGCGCACCTCAACTCGGCGTCCGCCGCGGGAGGTGTCCACCGCATGGGACGGGTGGTGAGTGCCTCTCACCAGATCGTGGCAGGCAGCAACTACCGGGTGTCCTTCACCATCGATCCGGGTCCGTCCGCCCAGCTCGTGGAGGCGACCGTCTGGGAGCAGCCCTGGCTGGACCGTACGGAGGTCACCTCGCTGACTGTCGGGGCGCTCGGCGGGTGCGGTACGAATTGATCCGTGAACGAACAGATCAGGCCCGCGACCACGCGCGTCTTCATCGCCCTCGCCCCGCCCGACGACGCGAAGCAGGAACTGGCGCAGGCGCTTCGCCCGGCGTACGACGCGTACCCGCGCATGCGGTGGAACCGGATCGAGGACTGGCACATCACCCTGGCGTTCCTCGGGGAACTTCCGGTCGCGACCGTTCCGCTGCTGCGGCCGCCGCTGGCCGAACTCGCCGCCGACCGGCGGTCCGTGGAGCTGCAGTTGCGCGGGGGCGGGCACTTCGACGAGCGCGTGCTGTGGAGCGGCGTCGACGGAGACGTGGAGGCACTGCAGCTGCTGGCCGCCGAGGTGCGTGCCGCGGTCAAGGCCTGTGGGGTCGTGTTCGAGGACCGGCCGCTGCGCCCTCATCTCACGCTGGCCCGTGCCCGCCGGGATGCCCCGGCCTTCGCGGTGGAGGCCGCCGCCGGACTCGACGGTTTCGCGGGGCGCCGCTGGCCGGCGGAGCGCCTTCATCTGGTCGGCAGCAACTTCGGCCGAGGACCCGGACCCATCCACTACCGCGACATCGAGGCCTGGGACTTCATCGGCCGGACCTGAGCCCGCGTTTCCACCGGAAACGGTGCGCTCACGTCCGGCCGGTGAAGCCGAGGTGCGTCATCACCTTCCGGTAGTCGACGGCGGGGACGGAGTTGGGCAGCAGGACCGGCAGCGGGCAGGCGTCCTCGTAGAGCTTCTTCGCGTCGGCCGAGTAGCGGACGTACGGCAGCAGGACCGATCCGTACTTCGCCTCCGCCAGTTCGGTGGCGCGCCGGGCCGCGGCTTCCTTGTAGCTGGCGGTCGGCGTCCCGGTGAGCAGCATGTGCTTGAGGGTGGGCCGCCCGGGCACCGAGCGGCGGCCGCGGTTCTTCTCCCGTACCCGCTCCAGTTCCTGGATGAGCCCCGGGATCATGTTGATGTCCTTCGGGTCGGCACGGACCGAGGGGATGACGGCGTCGTCCTCGTCGAGCATCCGGATCACGGAGTACACCATCCGCCCGTAGCCGGCGGGAAAGTCGATGAAGAACATGTCGTCGTCGCCGTCGTACGAACGCAGGACGTCGGCGAACCAGTCGTAGCGGTCGATGTCCTCGGTGATGGCGGTGTCCGCGCTGGACATCGCGGCGCAGCTCGGTACGACCCGGAGGTTCGGGATCGTCTGAAACGCCTCGTCGCCGTACCCGTCGGCGATCCGGTAGCGCGCGGGCAGTGCCACCTCGTCGAGCGACGCGGTGCAGTGGATCAGATCGAGCACGGTCTTCTTGCCCTTGAGGGACGTCTCGTCGTAGCCGAGCACCTTCGTCGTCGACATGTTGCTGTCGAGGTCGAAGATCGTCGAGGGGTATCCGCGCTCGGCGGCGATGACCGCCTTGGACGTGGCGCTCGTGGTCTTGCTGGATCCGCCGCACTCGACCAGGTACGCGTACATCAGCGGCCACCGGCGCGACTTGGGGCGGAAGCGGGGTTCCACGACGCGGGTCATCGCCCCTCCCCTGCCGTGACGAGCCCGAGCTCCTTCTGCTCCCACTCGGTCTCGGGTATGTACTGGGCGTACTCCTGGAGCACCCGCAGATAGCCGATCTCGCGGCTTCCCCACGACTGGCGCCGGGCCGCCGTCCGCAGTTCCGCCGCGGCCAGCCCGCTCGCGAAGGCGGCGAGGCGTTGCCGGCCTGCGTCGCCGGAGTTCTGTACGGCGGTGAAGTAGGCGCCCGCGCTTGTCTCGTCCGGACCGTTGCGGTCGATGCGGCGCAGCCACACCAGGGCCCGCTGCTGGGCCGCGGACTGCTGGGGCGGCGCCAGGACGGCGGAGGTGAGGACACGCAGCAGCAGCTCGCTGCTGTCGTCGGACATCGGATCCACGGTCCGCAGCAGCAGCTGGCAGGCGGTGTCGCGCGCCGCGGCCGCGGCGCGGCGATCCGTCTCGTCCTGGTCCCTCGGGTACGGGGCGGTGTCGGGTTCCGCCGTCTTCGACGGCCCGGCGTTTCCGGCGGAAACGTGGCGGGCGAGGATCTGCGTCCGTGCTTCCGCAGGACGCATGCCGTCCTGGACGAGTGCGACGTACGCGCGCTGGTCGTGGTCCTCCATCCCGTTGAGGTTCTGGGCGGCGCTCACCTTCAGGCGGCCCGTGCGCAGTGCGTCCTGAACTTCCGGGGCGAGGCTGAGGAGTTGGACCCGTTTCCAGACGGTTCCCTTGGAGAGTGCGCCGTCGACGGTCTCCCCCACCTTCTCGGCGATCTGCTCGTAGGAGAGTCCGGTCGCCCGGAGCTCCTGATAGTGCTCGGCCTCCTCGAGCGGGCTCAGCTGCGAGCGGCGGAGGTTCTCGACCAGCGCGATGAGTCGGGCCGATTCGACCTTGTCGTCCTGCAGCACGCTGGGGATCGTTTTCCAGCCGAGCAGTCGGACGGCGCGCCACCGGTGCTCGCCGAAGAGGATGACATGAGGCGCCGTGATCCGGTCGGCCGTCTCCGGGTAGGCCGCGATCCAGACCTCGGCACGGATGTGGGCGATGTTCTGCAGGAGCCCCACCTCCTTGATCGTGGCGGCGAGCTCGGGCACCCCTTTCATCTCACGCCTGTTGAAGGGGTTGGGGCACAGGCTCCCGGGGTCCAGGTCGAGAGTGTCGCCGCTGTAATCCTTGTCCGTGTAGAGCACTTCCTCGGGGGCCACGACGGGCCGTGCCACGGTGCTCTTCCGCTTGGGCCTCGGGGGCATCAGTTCTCCAGGACGGCATCAGAACGTACGGCCGACCCTAGCGTTTCCGTCGGAAACGCCAACGTCCCTGCCTGGAGAATGGATCAGTTCTCGAGGGGTCCGGATGGCTGGATTGATGCGGTCCGGGCAGACGTCCGTACAGCAACTGCCGCAGATGTGATCAGCTTCAGGGGCCAACCCTGTCTCCTCCCAGACCTTCGTGTCCCCGGTGGGAGAGACTTCGGACTTGACGCCGACAGGGAGTGAGAGCGGATGAGTGCCCTCATGGAGACCGAACAGCTCGCCCACGAGACCGATCTCGTGTGGCTCGAGGACACCGCCGCCCTGGACTACGTACGGCAGAGCCTGGACCGGCTGCCGACGCGCCGCGGGAAACCCGCCTACCACCGTGCCGGCCGCATGGTCGGCTACGCGACCCTCAGCGGCGAAGCCAGGTCGTCCCGTGCCTCCGGCACCTTTCTGCGGCGGGTCTTCTGGTTGCTCCCGCACGACCGCGACGTACAGCCCGCCGGCCTGTACTCCTCGGGCGCACCGTCCGAGGCGGTCGACCCCAGGACCGTGGCGCCGCGCGTCAAGGGCTACAAGACGCAGCGCTCCGAAGGCGGCCCCGCCTCGGAGGCGATGCGCGAACTCGGCATCAGTCTCCCGAAGTCCTGACAGAGGAGGAGCATTCAGTCGCTTCAGTCGCTGTCGGGCATCCGGGACTGCGCCGACCTGTGCGTTTGGCATGATCCCCCGTCAGCGACCCGGTCGCTTCGAGTCGCTGACGGGGTGGAGCGCCGGCCGTGGGCCCCGTGTCAGGCCGCGAAGCCGACGTTCGTGACCATCTCGTACTGCCCCCACTGGCTGCCCAGGTCGGGGAGAACGTCACCGGTCCACGCGTCGTCCAGGCCCTGCTCGTCGCCGGCCGCCCAGGCGCGGACGATGCTGTCCCAGCGCCGGACGTTCATCTGCCGGTACTCCACGACCCGCTGGTGGGGGCGGGCCACCTGGGACTGGTTCAGCGGATGGATCTCCACCCGTGTACCGCCCCCGGAGTTGAGCCGCTTGAGCAGGTGCTGGGCGACGTTCTGCCGACGCACCGTCAGGTACGCCCGCTCGATCTTCTCCAGGCTGGCCCTGTTGGGGCGGCGCTTCCCCTTCAGCCAGGCATTGAGGGTGCGGTCGGTGACGGCGAGGCCCGCGGCCTTCGCTGCCGCACGGGCGTGAGGGGTACGCGTGAGGTAGTTGAGACGGGCCATGAGCCCCCTCTTGACGGTCACCGGTGTGGCGATCCCTCCGGCGAGGTCGTCGAGCCGGCGGGCGACCGCGTCACTGCCTCTGATCCCTCGAGCGCCGAACTGCCCGGGGTTGATGGTCCTCTCCGGCACTACTCCTGCACCTCCCTTGTCACCTTCACTGTCACTGTTACTGGGCACCGTGTGTGTGCGTCAGTTGCGTGCGTCAGTCTAGGTGTCGTTGACCTTGAGCCCGGTAGCGCCGCATGGGAAGTCGGAGCGCGGAGCGCTCCCCCTCACCAACACCGAGCGGGACGCGGAGCGTTCCGGTCCGGTGGGTGTGAGCGCGGAGCGCTCCAGTGCTCGACCGCCGCGTAGCGGCGGCGCGTCGTGTCTGCGGAGCAGACCGCGCGCAGGACAAAAACCGGTGAGAACAGGGGCGCGCAACGACGAGCTGGGTCATGTTATTTGCCGGGGGAATCGTCGGACGGCGCGGGCGGAGCCGCCATGGGTTCTGCGGTGATCGCGCGGCGCAGCTGTTCCATCCGGACCGGCATCGGCTCCCATCCGTACTGGCCGGCCATCAGCCAGTTGAGCGCCGTCATTCCGCGCGCGAAGGCCTGGGTCAGGCCCTGCGGGCGCAGGGAGATCCCCGGCGGGCCCGCCTTGGTCGGCACCAGCGTCACCCACAGCGCCGACCGGCCGCCGGTGAGGGGTTCGACCAGTTGCTCGCGGACCGTGAGCCAGCGCCGCAGGGCCACCCGTGTGCCCTGGCGCAGCTGGTACCACTCGACTTCGGGAAGCGGCTCCAGCTCTTCGCGTGCTGCCACGATGCGCTGGTAGGTGGCCTCGGACACCTGATGGCGCTGCCCCCACAGCACCGCCCGCGCGGACGACGGATCGACCTCGGCCAGTGCGGCGATCTCCTCCGCCCGGTTCGGAGGTGCCTTCTGCTGCCGGCGGCGCAGGCCCACCGCCCGCTCCCCCGCTGCCAGATCGGCCAGCTGCAGCGCCGCGAGCTCGCCGGAGCGCGGGGCGGCGTCGAGCACGATCGACACCATGGCCAGCAGCCGGGTCCTGTCCTCGTACGAAAGGGCCGTGCCGTCCCGCTCCAGCGGTCCCGTCGTCGCCAGCTCCGCCAGTCGCCGGTACAGAACTCCCAGCGATGCGGACCGTACAGGTGTCTTGGGCTCGGGCTGCTCCACGGAGGGGAGCCGCACGCGGGTGCCCGGCGGCAGCACCAGAGAGGCGAGGATCGCCAGGCAGTCCCGTACGATCCGCAGCGTCGCATCCGGCAGTTCGGGGTCCCGGCCGCGCTCGGGCGTCAGTGCCCGCAGCTCCCCCGCCTGCGCCAGTTCCCAGAAGGCCCGGAGCGCGGGCGGGGTGAACAACTGCGGCGCGGAACGCCGTGCCCGGTCCGGGATCTCGGAACGGCCCGTCGCCCGGTCCCACATCCCGACGACCATCCAGAGCTGACGGGCCCGGCCCTGTGACACCTTCGCCGGGATCCCGGCCGCTCCTGCGACCGGCTCCCGGTCCTCCCAGTCGCCCGTCCCCCGGGGCGCCACGCGCTCCACGACCGTGGCCAACTGCCGTACCGACGCTGCTTCGTACCGGTGCATGCCGTCAGCATGTCAGGCCTTGCTGTGCGGCGTGGGGCAGGATCACGTTATTTGCATGACGAATTCTCAGTGCCCCAGTTCGGCCCGCAGTTCGGGCGGCAGAAGGTCCGCGTGAGCGCGTACGAGGTCGTCGCACAGGTCCCAGATCCGCTCCACCGGGAGTGCGGCGGCTGTCGCCGGGTCCGTCATCGCGGCGTGCCGGATGTGGCGCGGCTCGCCGTCCGTGGCCGCGCGGACCACCAGGTCGTTGACGCTCGTGTACGTACGGTTGAGGGCGGCGCACTGCGGGGGCAGGGCGCCGATCCGGGTGGGCTGGACGCCCTGGGAGTCGGCCAGGCAGGGCACTTCGACCACGGAGTCGGCGGGCAGGTTGTCGATCAGGCCGCGGTTGGGGACGTTGCCGTAGACCGTGCGCGGGGTGCCCGTGACGAGGCTGTGGATGATCTGCGGGGCGTACTCCATGCTGGCGTCGACAGGGAGCGGGGCCCCCGAGGCGAGGGCCTGGCGGGTCTGTTCGTAACTGGCCGTGTTCTCCTCGATGATGTCCAGGTAGGCACCGACCGGCAGGCGCAGGCGCTCGATCTCGCTGTCGTGGTGCAGATACCAGGGGACGTACTCGGAGGAGTGCTCGCTGGTCTCGGTGGGGTAGTGCCCGAGTCTGCGGTACATGTCCACGCGTACGCGGCGCAACAGTCCGGGGTCCTTGGCGATGGTCTCGTCGAGGAGCGGGTAGAGGTTCTTGCCCTCGTGCTCGAACCGGAGCACCCAGGCCTGGTGGTTGACTCCGGCCGCGAGGTACGAGACCTCTTCGAAGGGGACGCCGACCAGCTCGGCGAGGTCGTGCATGGTCCAGTGGACCGAGTGGCACAGGCCGACGGTGCGCAGCTGCGGCGCGATCCGGTTCAGGTAGAGGACGTTCATCGCCATCGGGTTGGTGTAGTTCAACAGCCAGGCGTCCGGGCAGAGTTCGGCCATGTCGGCGGCGAGTGAGCGCAGTACGGGGAAGGTGCGCAGCGCGCGGAAGATGCCTCCGATGCCGAGGGTGTCGCCGATGGTCTGGCGCAGTCCGTACCGGGCGGGTACGGCGAAGTCGGTACGGGTGGCCTCGTTCATGCCGACCTGGACCATGTTGATGACGAACGTCGCGCCGTCGAGTGCACTGCGCCGGTCGGCGTGCGCGGTGATCGTCGGCTTGGCCCCGCGCTCGTCGGCGATCCGGTGGGCGGCGCCCTCGGCGGTCGCCAGCCGTTCGGCGTCGATGTCGTGCAGGGCGACATGGATGTCGGTGAGCTCGGGGAAGGCGAACAGGTCGGCGAGGAGCCCCTGGGTGAAGACGACGCTGCCCGCGCCCATGAAGACGATCTTCACTCTGCGGGCGTGGGCGGTACGGGTCTTGCCGGTCATGAGGGAACCTCCTGGTTCAAGGTGGCGGCAACGGCCTCGGCCCAGGTGGGCTGGGTCGCGGTGCCGCCGTGGCCGCGGGCGGACAGTGACCCGCAGGCGGCGGCGACGGCCAGGGCGGCCGCGGTGTCCAGGCCGCGCAGGGTCGCGGTGATGAATCCGGCGTCGAAGCTGTCGCCCGCGCCGACGGTGTCGAGCGGATCGACCGGCACTGCCGCGGCGTGTACGGGTGGTTGTGCGTCGCTGTGGGCGAGGGCCCCTTCGGCCCCGTTCTTGACGACGACGAGCGGGCCGCGGCAGGCCAACGCGGCGGCGGCGTCTGGCAGTTCGGGCTCGCCGGCGAGTGCGCGGGCCTCGGCCGCGTTCGGCAACAGGATGTCCGTGGCCCCGAGGACCGGGCGGAGCAGTTCGCGGTCCCAGCGCCCGCTCGGATCGTCGTTCGTGTCGAGGGAGGTGCTCGCGCCGTGGGAGCGGGCTGTGGCGAACACCTGGTGGAGTGACCGTGCGAGGTGCGGCATCAGGAAGAACGACGCCGCGTGGACGTGCCGTACGGATGCCAGCAGCGCCTCGGGCACGTCGGCGGGACCGGTGGCGGCGAGGCATCCGGGCGAGGTGAGGATGGCCCGGTCCCCGTCGTCGGTGGTGAGGATCGTGGTGAGGGGCGTGGGCAGTCGGGGATCGGTGTGCAGGTGCGTGACGTCGACGCCGCGCCCGGCGAGTGCGGCGCGGACGAAGGCGCCCGCGGGGTCGTCGCCGACCCGGCCGGCGAACGCCACGCGCAGTCCTAGGCGTGCGGCCCCGCAGGCCATGATCGCGGCGGAGCCGCCGAGTACCAACCCTGCGTGGTCGACGAGTTGTTCGCGCTGGCCGAAGGCGAGGGTGTGCGGCACGGGGCCGAGGACCACGTCGGGATTGGCGTCGCCGATCACGAGCAGGTCGAAGGGGGGAGACATGGCGGTTCCTTGTGCTTGCTCGGATGCGGACGAGACGGCAAGGCGGCGGTCAGCCCTTGATGCCGCTCGATGTCAGTGACTGGATGAAGGTCTTCTGGGCGAGGAGGAAGGCCACCAGGACCGGCAGTACGGTGATGAAATTGCCCGCCATGACCGCGGACCACCTCGTGTGGTGCAGGCCCTGGAAGGTGGTGAGTCCCAGCTGGAGCGTGTACTGGGTGTCGTGGTTGATGGCGATGAGCGGCCACGACAGGTCGTTCCAGGTGGCCAGGAAGGTCAGGACCGCGACGGTGGCGAGCGCGGGGCGCGCCAGCGGCATGACGATCGAGAAGAGGACGCGGAGGCGTGAACACCCGTCGATCCAGGCGGCTTCCTCGATCTCCCTGGGCAGTGCGAGGAAGAACTGCCGGAACAGGAAGACGGCGAACGGCGTGACCAGCGAGGGCACGATCAGCGCGCCCAGTGTGTCGATGAGCCCCAGTTCCTTCATCACGAGGAAGGTCGGGATCATGGTCAGCTGGAACGGGATGACCATCGTCGCCAGCATCAGCCCGAGCAGCAGCCTCGACCCGGCGAAGCGCATCCGGGCGAAGGCATAGCCGCCGAGCGCGCCCAGCAGCAGGTTCGACACCACCGCGGTGCCCGCCACGATGAAGGAGTTGGCGAACCAGCGCGGGAACATGGCGTTGCCGAGGACGTACCGGTATCCGCCGAGGTCGATGCCGTGCGGCCACAGCGCGGGCGGGAACCGGTTGATCTCGGCGTTGCTCATCACCGAGCTGAGCAGCAGCCAGACCAGGGGCAGCGCGAATCCCAGCGACAGGGGCGCGAGCAGCAGGTGCCAGGCGCTGAAGGGCAGTCGCCGGCGCCGTACGCCGCCCACCGCGGCCGGGGCGACGGCCCGGCGTGGTTCTCGTACCGCTGCGGTCGTGGTCATCGGACGGCTCCTTCCGTACGGTTCTGGCGGCGCCGGTGGAGGTGGAGTGCGGCGCCCGCGAGGAGCAGGGCGAGCGCGAGTACGTAGGCGGCGGACGCCCCGTATCCGGCGGTGAACATCTGGAAGGCCTGTTCCCAGACGAAGTAGACGATGACGGTCGTCGATCCGAGGGGTCCGCCCTTGGTGGTGACGTAGACCAGGTCGAAGACCTGCAGGGCGGCGATCAGCTGCCACAGCAGCAGGAAGACGGTGACCGGGGTGAGCGTCGGCAGGGTGATGTGGCGCAGTACGGTCCAGCGGCCCGCGCCGTCGAGGCGGGCGGACTCCACGAGTTCGGGCGGTACGTCCTGCAGGGCGGCGAGGTAGACGATGACGCAGAATCCGACGCCGCTCCACAGCGAGATGATCACGAGCAGGTACAGCGCCTGGCCGGGGTCGGAGAGGAAGCCCTGCGGGGAGATGCCGAGTGTGTGCAGAAGGGAGTTGGCGACGCCGAATTCGGGGTCGAGGATGAAGGAGAAGAGCACGCCCTGGGCCGCCGCGGAGACGACGAACGGGATGAAGATCAGGGTGCGGTAGATGCCGATGAACCTGATTCTGCGGTTCAGCGCCAGGGCCAGGGCGAGGCCGCCCACCAGGCTCAGCGGTACGTAGAGCGCCGCGTACAGGAGCGTATTGCCCACGGCGGTGTGGAAGTTGGGGTCCTGCACGAGGGCGCGGTAGTTGTCGAGGCCCACCCAGCGGCCCGGGGTGACGAGGTCGTCGGCCCGGAACGACAGCAGCAGGGACCAGATGACGGGGACGATGCTCAGGCCGAGGATGACGATCACCGAGGGGCTGAGGAATCCCCAGGCGGTGGCGGATTCCCGGCGCGCCCGGCGGCGGCTCGCCGTGGGGCGGGCGACGGTGCTGTGCCGGGCGGGCGCGAGGGTGACCGCGCGGGGCAGTGGTGACATGACGGCCTTCCTCATCGGGGTATCAGCAGGGCCGCGTTGGCCGTGTCGGCACAGGTGCGCAGGGCCTGGGACGGAGACCTCCGGCCCAGGAGTACGGAGACGACGGCCTCGCCCAGCGCCATCGAGATCTGCGGGTACGCCGCGTGGATGGGTCTGACCCGGGCGGATGCGAGGGCGTCGGTGAACACCTGGAGGCCCGTCGTCCGTGCCGAGTGCTGTTTCCACTCCGGGCGTCGCGCGGTGGCGGTGGTCAGCGGGAGGCTTCCGGCCTGGATGTCCCAGCGGACGTCCTGCTCGGGCCGGTTCATCCAGCTGACGAATTCGATGGCGGCGCGGGAGCGCGCGGAGCCGTTGTCGAACACGGTCCAGGTGTCGGGGCCCGAGATGGTGACAGGGCGCCCGGTGTAGGTGGGCAGCGGCACCACGCCGTAGTCGATCTTCGCGTCGATGATGTCGGGGAGCTGCCAGGGGCCGGTCGCCACCATCCCCATCCGCCCGCTCAGGAAGACCTTGTACATCTGCTCGCTGCCGGGCTTGGGGTCGATGTAGACGCTCTTGTCGTCGGCCAGTCGAGCCAGCGTGGCGAGCGCCCGTTCGCCCTGGTCCGCGAAGCCGATGCTGTGCCCGTCGTCCGCGACGACGTCGCCGCCCAGGTCCCAGATCATCGGCCACATCCGCCAGGTGGTGTCCTCGTCGCCGACGCCGGGCCAGCCCGTTCCGAAGACGCCGCGGCCGGAGTCGGTCAACTTCCCGGCGGTGTCGAGGAATTCGTCCCAGGTCCAGCCCTCCTCGGGGTACGGGATCCCGGCCCGGCGGAACAGCGCCTTGTTGTAGACGACGGCCAGCGCGTCGAGCACCGCGGGGGCGGCCCGCACTTTTCCGTTGAGGGTGACGGCCTCCCGTACCGGAGCCCAGTAGTCCGTCCAGGGCGTCGCGCCGCCGCGCAGTGCCGACGTCAGGTCGACGACGCGGGGGCTGCGGGCGATGCTGGCCAGGTCCGAGCCGAAGACGTAGGCGATGTCCGGGTACGAGCCGGAGGCCAGCGCGGCCGTCACCTTCTGCAGCATGGCGTCGGCGAGCACCCCGCCGCCGCCCGGGTCCACCCGGATCCGGGGGTGGGTGCGGTTGAACTCCGCGACCAGCGACTCGACGGCCTTCCTGGCGGTGTCGGTCTGGCCGTGCCAGAGCTCGACGGTGACCGTGCCGTCCGCTGCGACGCCGCCGGCCCCCGAGCCCGCGCAGCCGCTGACGAGCGCCGCACCCGCGGTGCCCGCGGCGAACGCCGCCCCGCCGCGCAGGAGTCGGCGGCGGTCGAGTGGTGTCGGTGCACCGCGGATACGGGTCATGACGTACTCCTTGCAGACGTGCGGGAGGGGGGCGTACGAGCGGCGCGGGTGCCGGTGGGGGGTGCGTCAGCAGGTCTTGCGCACGTATCCGGAGCTGCCCGGGGTGGTCACGTCCACGTCCCGGCGCACGATGCTGAGCTTGCTGCCCCAGCCCGCGCAGGCCTTTTTGAGCCCGCCGGCCGTGTATTCGATGACGATCACGTGATCGCCGAAGGCGGCCGTGTAGTCGCCGCACTCGTCGTACTGTCCGCACTCCTCGGCGACCGCGAAGTCGAGGCCGGTCTGGGTCCTGCTGCCGGCGAGTTCCGCGGTGTTCTTCTGGCCGATGGCCAGGTTCCTGGAGTGTGCGTGTGCGGAGAGCAGGGTGATGAAGGCCTTGGCGTTGTTGGCCGTGAGCAGGCCCTGGGAGCGGGTGTAGCTGTCGTAGTTGTCGGGCTCGACGGCGTTGAAGCCCTTGTCGGCGCAGCCGTCGATCCACTGGTCGACCTGTGCGGCGACCCGGTCGCGCTTGGCGGCGGTGCCGATGTCGAGGAGCGCCTCGCCCCAGTCCGGGTCCATGACGACGTCGCCGTTCGCGTCCCGCAGGAGCAGGTCGGCGGGCCACTGGCTCTGTTCGCCCGGCTGGACCTGGAAGGCGTTGACGTAACAGATGTTGTAGAGGCCTGGCGCGAGGGCCGCCGTACGGTCGCGGCTGACGACCTGGACACCGGCGGGCGGGGTGTAGGCGCCGCCGATCTGGTAGTCGAACCCGGCGTGAACCGGAGGCAGGGGCACGGTGGCGGCGTCTGCCGGGGAGGCGGTGGCGGCGGAGAGCGCGGCGGCGGCTGTGGCGCCGGCCAGGGCTGCGGCGGCCCAGGGGCGCCGGAAACGCGAAACGGTATTGACGGGCACGGTGAGCTCCATCAATCGCGGGTACGACCCCGCCTCGGACGCTTCTGCGATCCTGGCGACTTTGGCCGGGCTTGGGACTCGGTCCCGCTACCGGCTGGGCGCACCTCTGGGTGCCGGGCTGCACGCCCAGGGCACTTGGCAGGATCAAAGCGCGTAGGAATGCTCGCGTCAAGGCCTCAAGCCCTGCCGAATGAGCAGTTCTGCGCAGAACTGCGCAGGGATACGCTGCACTCATGCTCAAGACGGAGCGGCTGAACCGCATCATCGATCACGTCTCCGCCGCGGGCAGCGCGGACGTCCATGTGCTGGTGGAACTCCTCGGTGTCTCCGGCGCCACGGTCCGCCGTGACCTGCAGACGCTGCATGAACAGGGGCTCGTGCAGCGCACTCACGGCGGCGCCGTGACGGCCGAGTCGGAACTGCCGCTGCGCCATCGCGCCGGCAGGCAGCAGGCCGAGAAGCAGCGCATCGCCGTGGCGGCGGCCGCACTCGTGCCCGACGGCGCCGTGGTCGGACTGACCGGAGGCACCACGGTCACCGAGGTCGCACGGGTGCTGGCGGGGCGCAGCGGTCTCACCGTGGTGACCAATGCGGTCAACATCGCGGCGGATCTGGTGGTACGGCCCGACATCCAGCTCGTCGTCGTCGGAGGCAATGCCCGCTCCGAGAGTTACGAACTGGTGGGTCCTGCCGCCGAGCGGATGCTGGACGAGTACCACCTGGACATCAGTTTCATCGGGGTCGACGGCCTCACGACCGGTCAGGGCTGCAGTACGCACGACCAGATGGAGGCGCACACGGACCGGGCGTTCCTGCGCAACAGCACCCGTGCGGTCGTGGTCGCGGACGGTACGAAGATCGGCAGGACGACATTCGCCAAGATCTGTCCGCTCGCGGACATCAGCGCGGTGGTGACCGACAGCGGCGCGGACGGCGCGGAGCTCGATGCCGTCCGGGCGATGGGCATCGAGGTCCTCACCGTGTGACGGCGCGGATCGCGCGCGGGGACGCGCCCAGCTCCCGTCGGCACGCCTTGTTGAAGGCCTGCAGGTCCGCGATGCCGACCGAGGCCGCGACGGCCGGGATCGAGAGCGTCGACGCGCGCAGGAGATGCCTGGCCTGCTCCATCCTGCGGCGCCTGATGTACGCGACCACCGTGACACCCAGCTCGGCCCGGAACAGCCGGATGAGGTGGTTGTGCGAGACCCCCGCGGCGAGTGCCACTTCGGGCACGGTCAACGGCTCCGCCAGGTGCGCCTCGACATGGGCGACGGCCGAGGCGACGGGTCCCGACCCGCGCTCGGCTCCCCCGCCGGGCGCGGCGAGTTCGGCGACCCGCCACAGCGCCGCCCAGACTTCGGCGCAGGCCCGGGCGTGGTTGCGCGGCGCGACCGCGACGGCCTGCTGCAGGAGGTCGGCGAGCACCGGCGCGCGGGCGCCCGCGTTCTGCATGACGGGGACGATCGACCGCGGGCCGGAGTCAGGGATTTCGAGGTGCGCGTACAGATGCTCGGACCGGCCCCGGTAGCGGTACTCCACCAGGGCTCCGGGCGGCGCCAGGCTGACATGCCCCGGCCGGATCGCGTACACGGCGCCGTCGACGGTGAGCTCGCCCTCGTACCGGTAGAGGTGCAGCTGCCACAGGTCCGGCAGCCGGAACACCTCGCGCAGGGCCGACGTACCGTGCACGCCGACGCCCACGCTCGCCACGCGCGGCGGCCGGTCCAGGCAGATCCGGACGAGGCCGTCGGCCGCAGTGGGTCCTGTCATCGTGGAATCGTACGCACCCGCTCCGACGGGAGGGCGATATCAACCCATTCATGGTGTTCTGTTACCTATGAGTGAAGCCCGAGAGCCGGCAGGCGCAGTTTCCGCAGGTCAGGACGGAGAGCCTGACAGCCGCCGGTGGTGGGGGCTCTCCGTCATCGCCCTCGCACAGCTCATGGTCGTCCTCGACGCGACCATCGTGAACATCGCCCTGCCCTCCGCCCAGCGCGAGCTCGGCCTCACCAACGGCAACCGCCAGTGGGTCATCACCGCGTACACCCTGGCCTTCGGCGGACTGCTGCTGCTCGGCGGCCGCGTCGCCGACATGGTCGGCCGCAAGCGGACCTTCATCATCGGGCTCATCGGCTTCGCGGGCGCCTCCGCGATCGGCGGCGCCGCCACCGGACCGGGCATGCTGTTCGCTGCCCGGGCCCTCCAGGGCGTCTTCGCCGCCGTACTCGCGCCCTCCGCCCTCTCGCTCCTCACCACGACCTTCACGGACGGAAAGGAGCGAGCAAAGGCCTTCGGGATCTACGGGGCGATCGCGGGCGCGGGCGGCGCGCTCGGCCTGCTGCTCGGCGGCATCCTCACCCAGTACCTCGACTGGCGCTGGTGCCTGTACGTCAACGTGCCCATCGCCGCACTCGCCGTCTTCGGCGCCCTCTCACTGCTGCACGACCGCGCGGGCCACAAGGAGGCCCGCCTGGACATCCCCGGCGCGATCCTCGGCTGCGGCGGGCTCGTCGCCGTCGTCTACGGACTGAGCGAGGCGGAGTCGAAGGGCTGGACGTCGGCCACGGTGCTCGGCCTCCTCATCGGCGGCGTGGTGCTGCTCGCCGCGTTCACCTGGTGGCAGTCCCGGGCGGCGAACCCCCTGTTGCCTCTGCACATCATCAAGAACCGCAACCGCGGCGGCTCCATGCTCACCATGGGGCTGGCGACCATCGGCATGTTCGGCCTGTTCCTGTTCATGACGTACTACCTCCAGAACATCCTCGGCTACTCGCCCCTGAAGACCGGCTTCGCGTTCCTCCCGGTGTCGATCGCGATCATCATCGGGTCGACGCAGATCTCCGCCCGGCTGCTCCATCACGTACCGCCGCGGCTCCTGATGGGGCCGGGCCTGCTGCTCGCCGCGGCCGGACTCTTCACGCTGACGTTCCTCGACACGCACTCGAGCTACGCCGCGCACATCCTGCCGGGGATGCTGATGCTGGGCCTCGGCATGGGCCTCACGTTCATGCCCGTGATGGCGACGGCCACCGCGGGCGTCGCCCCGCAGGACTCGGGGGTCACGTCGGCGAGCGTCAACACCGCGCAACAGGTGGGCGGTTCGGTCGGAACGGCGCTGCTCAACACCATCGCGACGACGACCACGGCCACCTACCTCACCAGCCATCTGGGAGCGGCGGCGCGCACGGGGCAGCTGACACCGGCCCTGAAGGCCGAGATCACCGACACCGGTGTGGTGCACGGCTTCACGGTCGCCACCGGATGGGCCGCCCTGATCATGCTCGCCGGATCGGTGGTCGCCATGGTCCTGGTCACGGCCCGCGCACCCCGCGACACCCACACGCCCTGAACGAAGGAACCGCCAAGAACCGGCCCAACCCCCCTTTCTTCGTTGAAGAGTTGAAGGGAAGGGGGGATTCATGACGTGCAGCGATGCAATCCGGCCACGTACCTCTACAGGACCTTAAAGCAGTCCCTGCACGACTCTTGACCCCGGCAGTGCGCGCGGGCCAGCATCTGGCCACTGGAGAGCGCTCTCCAGATGTGTTCCTCCCCCAATCGAGGAGAACAGCCCCATGCGCACAACTCCCGCACAGTTCGCGCCCCCTCCCCACAGACCCGCCTCCGCCCCGCGCCGGGGGCTCGCCGGCGCCGTGGTCACCGCCCTGGTCGCAGCCCTGCTGCTCTTCGTCCCCGCCGCCGCGTCGCACGCGGCCGCTCCCGTACTCCTCTCCCAGGGGAAGCCCGCCACCGCGTCGTCGCTGGAGGGCGCGGGCTACCCCGCCTCCGCGGCCGTCGACGGCAATACGACGGGCACCCGCTGGGCCAGCGCCTTCTCCGACCCGCAGTGGATCCAGATCGACCTCGGCGCCAGCGCATCCGTCAGCCAGGTCGTGCTGAAGTGGGAGGCCGCGTACGCGAAGGCGTACCGCATCGAGTTCTCCACCGACGCCGGTTCATGGACGACGGCGTACTCGACGACCACGGGTGCAGGCGGCACCGAGACGCTCAATGTCTCGGGCTCGGCACGCTACGTCCGGATGTACGGCACGACCCGCGCCACCGGATACGGCTACTCCCTCTGGGAGTTCCAGGTGTACGGGACCGCCGGTGACGGCGGCGGCCCCACCATCCCCGGCGGGGGCGACCTCGGCCCGAACGTGCTGGTCTTCGACCCCTCGACCCCCAACATCCAGGCCACGGTGGACGATGTCTTCCACCAGCAGGAGTCGGCGCAGTTCGGCACGGCCCGCAAGGCGCTGCTCTTCAAGCCGGGCACGTACAACAACATCAACGCCCAGATCGGCTTCTACACCTCGATCGCGGGTCTCGGCCTCAACCCCGACGACACGACCTTCAACGGTGATGTGACCGTCGACGCGGGCTGGTTCAACGGCAACGCCACCCAGAACTTCTGGCGCTCCGCGGAGAACCTGGCCCTCAACCCGGTCAGCGGGACCGACCGCTGGGCCGTCTCGCAGGCCGCACCGTTCCGCAGGATGCACGTCAAGGGCGGACTGAACCTGGCGCCGTCCGGCTACGGCTGGGCGAGCGGCGGCTACATCGCCGACAGCAAGATCGACGGTTCCGTCGGCAACTACTCGCAGCAGCAGTGGTACACCCGCGACAGTTCGATCGGCGGCTTCTCCAACGGCGTCTGGAACCAGGTGTTCTCCGGCGTCCAGGGCGCGCCCGCGCAGGCCTTCCCGAACCCGCCGTACACGACGCTCGACTCCACCCCGGTCTCCCGCGAGAAGCCCTTCCTCTACCTGGACGGCAACGACTACAAGGTGTTCGTCCCCGCCAAGCGCACCAATGCGCGCGGCGTTTCGTGGGGCGGCACCCCGCAGGGCACGTCGATCCCGCTGAGCCAGTTCTACGTCGTGAAGGCGGGCGCCACCGCGGCCACCATCAACGCCGCGCTGGCCCAGGGTCTCAACCTGCTCTTCACACCCGGCGTTTACCACGTCGACCAGACGATCACCGTCAACCGCGCCAACACGGTCGTCCTGGGCCTCGGCCTCGCGACGATCATCCCCGACAACGGTGTGACGGCGATGAAGGTCGCCGACGTGGACGGCGTGAAGCTGGCCGGATTCCTCATCGACGCCGGCCCGGTCAACTCCCCGACGCTGCTGCAGGTCGGCCCGGCCGGTTCGTCCGCGAGCCACGCGGACAACCCGACCACCGTGCAGGACGTCTTCGTCCGCATCGGCGGCGCGGGCGCCGGCAAGGCCACCACCAGCATGGAGATCAACAGCAACAACACGATCATCGACCACACCTGGCTGTGGCGCGCCGACCACGGCACCGGGGTCGGCTGGGACACCAACCGCGCCGACTACGGGCTCACCGTGAACGGCAACGACGTCCTGGCCACAGGGCTGTTCGTCGAGCACTTCAACAAGTACGACGTCCAGTGGAACGGCGAACGCGGCCGGACGATCTTCTTCCAGAACGAGAAGTCGTACGACGCCCCCAACCAGGCCGCCGTGCAGAACGGCAGCACCCGGGGCTTCGCCGCCTACAAGGTCGCCGACTCCGTGAACACCCACGAGGGCTGGGGCCTGGGCAGTTACTGCTACTACAACGTGGCGCCCGGCATCATCCAGGACCACGGCTTCGAGGCCCCGGTCAAGGCGGGCGTGAAGTTCCACGACCTGCTCGTGGTCTCCCTCGGCGGCAACGGGCAGTACGCGCACGTCATCAACAACACCGGTTCGCCCACCTCGGGCACCGGGACGACCCCGTCCAACGTGGTCTCGTTCCCCTGATCACCCTCCCCAGGCAGAGCGCTCTCCCGCCGCTGGGCGGGAGAGCGCCCCTCCCCCACTTCTCCGCCAGGAGCCCCTGTGCACAGACCACCCGCAGTGGTGTCCGGAAGACCCCGGACCCTTCCTCTGATCCTCACCCTCGGCGCCCTGCTCGCGTCGATGCTCACCTTCATGTCCGCCCCTCGCGCGGCAGCGGCCGACTCCCTGCTCTCCCAGGGCAAGCCCGCCACCGCCTCCTCGACCGAAGGCGCGGGTTACGCGGCGTCCCTCGCCGTCGACGGCGATCTGACCGGCACCCGCTGGGCGAGCGCCTGGTCCGACCCGCAGTGGCTCCAGGTCGACCTCGGCCAGAGCTACAACCTCAGCCGTGCCGTGCTCACTTGGGAGGGCGCCTACGGCAAGGGCTACCAGATCCAGGCCTCCGACAACGGCACGGACTGGCGCACCGTCAGCACTGTGACCAACGGCGACGGCGGCACCGACGACCTCGCGCTCTCCGGCTCCGGACGGTACGTACGGATGTACGGAACCGTCCGCCCCGGCGGATACGGCTACTCCCTCTGGGAGTTCCAGGTGTACGGATCGGGCGGCGGCACCACTCCCCCGCCCACCGGAGCGGTCGCGGTGACCGGCACGCAGGGGAACTGGCAGCTCAAGGTCGGCGGGCAGCCGTACACCGTCAAGGGGTTGACCTGGGGTCCCTCGGTCGCCGACGCACCCAAGTACATGCCCGACGTGAAGTCGATGGGCGCCAACACCATCCGCACCTGGGGCACCGACGGCACCACCAAGCCGCTGCTCGACTCGGCGGCCGCCAACGGCATCAAGGTCATCAACGGTTTCTGGCTGCAGCCCGGCGGCGGTCCCGGCAGCGGCGGATGCGTCAACTACGTCACCGACACCACGTACAAGAACAACTCGCTGACCGAGTTCGCCAAGTGGGTCGACGCCTACAAGAGCCACCCCGCGACGCTGATGTGGAACGTCGGCAACGAGTCGGTCCTCGGTCTGCAGAACTGCTACAGCGGCGCCGAGCTGGAGAACCAGCGCAACGCCTACACGTCCTTCGTGAACGACGTCGCCAAGAAGATCCACTCGATCGACCCCGACCACCCGGTCACCTCGACCGACGCCTGGACCGGCGCCTGGCCCTACTACAAGCGCAACGCCCCCGACCTCGACCTGTACTCGATGAACTCCTACAACAAGGTCTGCGACGTACGCACCGACTGGCAGGCCGGCGGCTACACCAAGCCGTACATCATCACCGAGACGGGTCCCGCCGGTGAGTGGGAGGTGCCGAACGACGTGAACGGCGTCCCCGACGAGCCGACCGACGTCCAGAAGGCCGCCGGTTACACCAAGGCGTGGAACTGCATCACCGGGCACGCGGGCGTCGCGCTGGGCGGGACGCTCTTCCACTACGGCACCGAGCACGACTTCGGCGGCGTGTGGTTCAACCTGATCTCCGGAGACCTGCGCCGGCTGTCTTACTACGCCGTGAAGAAGGCCTATGCAGGTTCGACGGCCGGGGACAACACCCCTCCGGTGATCTCCAACATGACGGTCACGCCCGCGACTTCGGCCCCGGCCGGAAAGGAGTTCACCGTCCAGGCGAACATCAGCGACCCGGACAACGACACGATCACCAACAAGATCTTCCTCAGCGGCAACTACGCCAACGGCGAGAAGGCCTTGGTACCGGCAACCTGGCGCTCCACCGGCAACGGCACCTTCGCCGTCACCGCGCCGGAGAAGCTGGGAGTCTGGAAGGTCTACATCCAGTCGGAGGACGGGCACGGCAACGCGGGCATCGAGACCAAGTCCGTGAAGGTCGTGGCACCGCCCGTCTCCGGCACCGATCTGGCGCTCGGCCGGCCGACCACCGCGTCCTCGTACCAGACGGACCCGACGGGCGGCTGCCCGTGCACCCCGGCGATGGCCACGGACGGCAACGGTTCCTCGCGCTGGGCCAGCGACTGGAGCGACCCGCAGTGGATCCAGGTGGACCTCGGTTCGTCAAAGACGATCCGCCAGCTCCAGCTGGTCTGGGATCCGGCCTACGGCAAGTCGTACGAGGTGCAGGTCTCGGACGACGGCACCAACTGGCGGTCCGCGTACTCCACCACGACCGGCAACGGTGACGTCGACTCGATCGCCGTCAACGCGTCGGGGCGGTACGTGCGGCTGAACCTGACCGCACGCGGCACGGGTTGGGGATACTCGCTCTACCAGTTCGGCGTCTACAGCTGACGCACCGGTCTCCGGTGCGCAGGCGGAGCCGTCGCCCGGCGGCGACGGCTCCGCGTTCTTCTCCCGCGCAGGTCAGGCCTGGACCGTGGCCTGTTCCGGGGCGGGGCTGGTGCCGTCCTTCTCGCTGTCGGCCGCCGCGTTCCGTACGGCCGGGATGAGCGCCGCGATCGCCGCGGCGACCAGGGCGACGCCGCAGCCGAGCATCAGCCCCGTACGGAAGCCGTTCTCGGAGGTGAAGCTGTGGCCGCCGACGGTGACGGTCATGTGCGAGAGGACCACACCGATGACAGCGGCACCGACCGAGGTGCCGAGCGCGCGCATCAGCGTGTTGAACCCGTTGGCGGCGGCGGTCTCGGTGAGCGGGACCGAGCTCATGATGAGTGCGGGCATCGCACCGTACGCAAGGCCCACGCCACTGCTGGTCACCATGGACACCAGCATCAGCCCCCAGGCGGAGCCCATCAGCGCCAGCGAGAGACCGTAGCCGCCCGCGACGACCAGGACGCCGGAGACCAGGGTGAACTTCGGGCCGCGGGCGTCGGTGAGTTTTCCGCCGAGCGGGGAGACGATCATCATCATGAGGCCGCCGGGCGCCATCCAGAGGCCGGACGCGAGCATCGACTGACCCAGGCCGTAGCCGGTGGCCGAAGGGAACTGCAGCAGCTGAGGCGTGATCAGCATGCTGGCGTACATGCCGAAGCCGACGAAGACCGAGGCGAGATTGGTCATCAGAACGCGCGGGCGGGCGGTGGTGCGCAGGTCGACCAGCGGGTCCCTGGTCCGCAGCTCCCACAGGCCCCAGGCGACCAGCACCACGACGGCGGCGGCGAACAGACCGAGCGTGGTGGCCGAACCCCAGCCCCAGTCGGCGCCCTTGGAGACGGCGAGCAGCAGACAGACCAGACCGGCACCGAGGCCGAGTGCGCCGAGCACGTCGAAGCGCTGGCCCTTGGCGCCGGCCGGCACGTCGGGGATCAGGAACCAGATCAGCAGGGCGACCACCGTGGCCAGACCGGCGGAGCCCCAGAAGAGGACGCGCCAGCTCGCGTACTGGGCGACCGCGGCGGCGATCGGCAGGCCGAGGGCACCGCCGATTCCCATCGAGGCGCTGACCAGTGCGATGGAGGAGCTGAGCTTCTCCGCGGGGACCACGTCACGCAGGAGCGCGATGCCCAGCGGCAGCATGCCCATGCCCATCCCCTGCAGACCGCGCCCGACGATCATCGGGACGACGGACGAGGAGAGCGCGCACACCACGGAGCCGGCCACCAGCGGCACGGCGCACACCAGAAGCATCCGGCGCTTGCCGAGCATGTCGCCCAGTCGCCCCGAGACCGGCACGCAGACGGCCGACACCAGCAGGGTCGCGGTGATCACCCACGCGGCGTTCGACGGCGTCGTGTTCAGGATCTGCGGCAGCTCCGCGATGAGCGGGGTGACCAGGGTCTGCATGATGGCCGCCGTCGTGCCGGCGAAAGCCAGCGTGGCGACTATCGCGCCTGCGCGGTCTGATGGCTGGGGGGCACCCATCCGGGACTCCTCGGGTGTTCGTCGGGGCGAGCTCGTGCATCGTACATGCCATGTGCACTGTGCACATCACATGTCCCCTGCACAGGCCTGTGAGAGGATCGGCCCCATGATCAGGCCCACGCATGAGGTCGAGTACGAACAGATGCTCCTCAGCCGCCACGGCCTCCTGCAGAACAAGGGCGGCCGCCGCAAGGACGGCCTGATGGACCGCAGCGCCTACATCCTGCTCAGCCGCGTCCGCGTCCAGGGGCCGATGTCGATCGGCGAGTTGAGCGACGCCTTCGGACTCGACGCCTCCACGCTCAACCGGCAGACCGCGGCGGCGATGCGCGCCGGGCTCGTGGAGCGCATCGCCGACCCCGGGGGCGGCATGGCACGGAAGTTCCGGATCACCGACGAGGGCGCACGCATGCTCGACGAGGAGCGCGAGGGCCTCGTCCACTCACTGGAACAGGTCATGGCCGACTGGTCGGACGAGGACATCGCCGGATTCGCCTCGTACCTGCGGCGCTTCAACACCGACATCGAACGGCTCGGCGGCCGTCCCTGGCCGCGCCCTTAGCCCTGCGCGAAGGTGCGGAGCCGGGGTTCTTGCGTTGCGATGGCCGAAGGAGAGACGCGCTCCGGCCACGCCTCCGCCGTGCGCCGTACGCGCTCCCGGACGGCACGAAGAGGTGGTTTGCCCCATACCTGCCACAGCGCCGGTCATGCGCCTCCTGAGGAACTCGGCAAGGAGCAGAGCCATGAGCGAACGATGCGAGGGTGTCGTGGAGTACTTCAACCGCAAGGAGGGCTACGGATTCATCGTTCCCTTCGAGCAGAACGACAGGCTGTATGTGCGACGCGCGGACATCGAGGGACCCACCAAAACCCTGTCCGAGGGCCAGCACGTGTCGTTCACCGTCGAACTCGGCCAGGGGCGCTGCGAAGCGCGCACCGTACGCCCTTGAATGCGGGCAACACGGCTATTCTGCTTGCTACTTGAGGTCGAATGAGACGTTGAGTGGGGGCACCATGGCGCCGGAAGCGCAAAAGGGCCAGCTCATCGGCGGCCGCTATCGGCTCGTGCACACCCTGGGATCCGGGGGCATGGGGCGCGTATGGAGAGCTCACGACGAGCAGCTCGACACCCACGTCGCGATCAAGGAACTGTTCCTGCCCGCGGTGATGTCGCCCGCCGACCGGGCGGACCGGCTGGAGCGCGCCGTACGGGAGGCCCGCAACGCGGCCAGGCTGCGCGACCATCCCCATATCGTCACCGTCCATGACGTGCTGACCGTGGACGGGATCCCGTGGATCGTGATGCAGCTCGTCCCCGGAGCCACTCTGCAGGAGCACCTGCGCAAGCACGGGCCGCTTTCGGTGGACGCCACGGCGGAGGTCGCGACGGCGCTCCTGCGGGCGCTTCGGGCAGCGCACGCGGAGGGGATCGTGCACCGTGACGTCAAACCGGCGAATGTGCTGGTGACCGACGACCGCCGAGTCCTGCTCAGCGATTTCGGGATCGCCGTCAACTCGGCGGACAGAGGGCTGACCGAAGCCGGGGTCGTCATTGGCTCGCCTTCGTATCTGGCGCCGGAGCGGGCTCGTGGACTGAAGGGCGACGCCTCTAGCGATCTGTTCTCCCTCGGAGCGACGCTGTACGAGGCCGTCGAAGGCGTCTCGCCCTTCCTCCGGGCGAGCCAGGCCGGATCGCAGTACGCCGTGGTGCACGAGCCGGCCCCGCCGATGCTCCGCGCAGGCCGGCTGGCGGCTCTGATCAGCGGGCTGCTGGAGAAGGAGCCGGGGAACAGGCTGACGATTCCCCGGGCGGTGGAGCTTCTCGCACCTCCCCCGCCGATGCCCCGGTTCGCGCCGGCGCCGACGGCCGCGCGACCGGCCCCGGAGCAACCGGCCCCGCTCCCCGTCCCTCGGCCGCCCGCGCCGGCCCGCAGGCATCGGCACCCCCTGTCCCGTCGGGTGTGGGTGGTGTCGCTCGCAGCGGCCCTTGTGGTGATCGGCGGTCTGTACGGCGGCTACCGGTGGACGCAGGCCCAGTACTACGTCGGCGCCAACAACGGACACGTCGCACTGTTCGGCGGCATCAAGCAGAACGTGGCCGGGGTCTCCCTCTCGAAGGTGAAGAAGGACCACCCCGAGATCGAGCTCAAGTACTTGCCCCTGTATCAGCGGCAGCAGGTCGGCAACACCATCTCGGTGGACGGCCCGGCCGCGGCGCGCGCGAAGATCGATGAGCTCGCCACCCAGGCGTCGGCGTGCAAGAAGGCCGAGCAGCGCAGGTCTTCTACAGGCAACAGCACGGCCGCGCCCCGCCTTTCGGAGGCCGAACAGCGGCTCGTCGCGCTGTGCGCGAGCCCGTGAACCGTCGCGGACAAGGGTTTTCCCCGATGCCGCGCACAGCGCGTGAGGGCCACTCTTTCGGGCACGCCGGTCCTCCTCCGGCGCACCCCCGCGAAAGGGTCCCTTCCCCATGATCCGAAAAGTCAGCTCCCGCTCCCCATGGCTGCGATGGCGCCCGTTGGCCGCAGGCGCTGCCGCTGCACTGGTGCTCGGCGGTCCTGCGGCGTCCACGGCAGGCGCCTCACAGAACCAGGCCGACCCCGCTCCCGCTCCGGCCCCGCTCGTCGCCGCCATGCAGGTTGACATGCACCTGACCTATCGGCAGGCGCAAGACCGGCTCGTGAACGAGGACAGGGCGACGCGTGTCGCCACCGCGCTGGACGGTTCCCTCGGACCCCGCGTCACCAGCATGTGGTTCGACGCCGTGACCGGGCGTCTCAACGCCGCGGTGACCACGGCGGCCGACGCCCGTGCTGTCGAGGCCGCGGGCGGCGAGGCGCACCGGGTGCCGTACAGCAGATCCGATCTCGAAGGTGTCGCACGGACGGTGGGTGCGCAGGCGCACGCCGTGCCGGGGGTCGTGGGATGGGGGATCCAGGCGCGTACGAGCCGTGTCGAGGTGGTCGTCGACCAGGAGCGCCGCACCACTGCCACCACCGCGTTCGTGCGCCGCATCGGCGAGTTGGGCGACCGGGTCGTCGTCACGAACACGTCCGACGCCCCGGTGCAGCAGCAGGGCGACGTGGTCGGCGGCGAGAAGTGGACCCCAGGCAGCGAGAGCCCCTGCTCCGTCGGCTTCTCCGTCAACGCGTCCGGCGGCGCGAAGGGGTTCCTCACCGCGGGGCACTGCACCAATGACGTGGACCAGGCCGCGTACGGGAAGGACGGGACCCGCCTGGGCACCTCCAACCAGGGCGGCACCCACAGCATCAACGCCCGCGAGGGCGACTTCGGCCTCGTCTCCGTCGATCAGGCCGGCTGGAACGTGGCGCCCAGGGTCTCCGGGTACGGCAGCGGCGACGTGACCGTGACAGGCTCGGCCGAAGGCCTGGTGGGCCAGACGGTCTGCCGCTCCGGCCAGACGAGCGGCTGGCACTGCGGTGAGATCACCAAGGTCAACCAGACCGTCGACTACGGCAACGTGGTCATCGACGGGCTGTCATGGACCAACACCTGTTCCGCCGGCGGGGATTCGGGCGGCTCCTACGTCTCCGCGACCGGCGGCAAGGCGGTCGGCCTCCACTCCGGGGGCGGCAGCGTGATCTGCGGGCAGAGCGGCGAGACGAACACCATCTTCCAGCCCGTCGGCGAGGCGCTGCAGAAGTGGGGGCTCACCCTGGCGACGAGCTCGCCGCAGCCCGGTGAGGTGACGGTCACCGCTGTCGGCGCGCAGAGCAGCACCGTGGGGCAGAAGATCACGCTTCCCAACAGCGCACAGGGCGGAACGGCCCCCTACAAGTGGAGTGCGACGGGCCTGCCTTCGGGGCTCTCCATCGACGGCGCCTCGGGCACGGTGAGCGGTACGACGGCCGCCGCGGGAACCGGTTCGGTGACCGTCACGGCGACCGATGCCGCCGGAAAGACCGGCTCCACCACCTTCACCTGGACCGTCGGCGACAGCGGCGGCGGCACGTTGTCCCTGACCAACCCCGGAGGGCAGACCGTCTACATCGGCCGCCCCTTCAGCCTGGCGCTCAAGGCCACCGGAGGAACAGGCGCGCGTACGTTCACTGCCACGGGCCTGCCCGCAGGGCTGACCGTCGACCGCGCGACCGGCGTGATCGCCGGCAAGCCGACGACCTGGGGTCTGGCCAACAGCCGCGTCACCGTGACGGACAGCGCCGGCAAGAACGCGTCGGTCTCCATCACCTGGAGCGTGTTCAGCTGACGCCCTGTACGGCATGACAGCGGGGAGGGCGGCCGGAGAACGGCCCCCTCCCTCTCGGCGCGCTCCGCCTGCCCCTCAGGACGGCCGGAGCGCTGCGGCCAGCTGGTTCCTGGAGCGGACGTCGAGTTTGCGGTAGACGCGGCTGAGGGTGGCCTCGACGGTCTTGACCGACAGGAAGAGACGCTGCGCGGCCTCCTTGTTGGAGGCGCCGGAGACGACCACGTCCGCGACCCTGCGTTCGGTGACCGTCAGCATGGCGGGACCGCGCGGGGATGCGCCGGCCTCCTCGGCGGCGTACAGAAAAGTGTGGGCGAGCGCGGCCCAGGGACGAGCCCCGGCTTCCTCGAACAGGGCCATCGCCCGGTCACCGGCGCGGCGGGCCGACGCCCCTCTGCGGCGGCCGCGCTCGACACGTCCGCGCATCAGATGCGTACGTCCCTCCTCGATCCGGAGGCCCAGTCCGGCGAAGTGCTCGCCCGCGCGTTCCAGGAGGGCGACCGCCTCGTTTCTCCGGTTCGCGTGAGCGAGGTGGACGGCCTCGGCCCGGTCGAGGGCCGCGCCCCAGCCGGTGGCCAGCGCCGACGGCGAAGCACTGTTGCGCAGTGCGGTCAGCAGGCGCGCGGCCGGCTCCTGCTGTCCGGTGACGGCGAGCGCTTCCACGCGCTCGGGCTGCCAGCGCAGCATTGTCACATCGCGGACGGCTTGCGTCTGTTCGAGCTCCGCGACCCTGCCCAGGTTCGCCACGGCCCGGTCGGGCTCCCCCGTGACCAGCTCCACGGTGGCCAGGGCCAGCAGATTGCGCGAGGTGAAGACGAGGTCCCCCGCCTCGCGGGACACCAGCACACCCAGGCGTGCGAACCGGGCGGCCTCGTCGAACGAGCTGCCCGCCGCGGCCGCCGTCGCGCACGTGTACCAGGCGGGACCGAGCGACAGGCCCGCGGCGCGACCGACTGCCAGAGCACGCGCGCTCCAGTGCAGGGCGCGCATACAGGATCCGCGGCGGACCTCCAGCTCC
Source organism: Streptomyces sp. NBC_01465 (assembly GCF_036227325.1). NCBI lineage: Bacteria > Bacillati > Actinomycetota > Actinomycetes > Kitasatosporales > Streptomycetaceae > Streptomyces > Streptomyces sp. NBC_01465. The sequence continues at coordinate 184,933 of NZ_CP109467.1, forward strand.
GCAAGGCTGCGCAGTACCTCTTGGAGGTCCTCGGCCGAACCCGACTCCTCGGCCAGGGGAAGCAGTCCGCTCAGGGCCGTGCCCGCCTCCTCCAGCCGGTCGTCGAAGAGCGCGTGCCGGGTGGCCAGGTACTGGGGGGTGTCGCGCAGCGGCAGCTGACGGTCCGAGTGGGGTACGGCAAGGGCGAGTTCGAGGGTGCGGCGCGCGCCGGGGTGTCCTGTGATCCGCTCGATGCGTGCCTGCATGGTCAGTGCCGCGGCCCTGAGGTCGGGGAGCCGCGCGGCGGATGCGTGCCGTACCGCGCCGAGGGCCGCCTGCCGCGCTTCCTCGGGACGCCCGCCGAGGTTGTGCCGGATCGCGCTGCGCATGTCGACGGCCGCGAGCAGAGCGGGGTCGTCGCGGGCGAGCCGGCGTGCGCGCAGCAGGAGTTCGTCCAGGTCGGCGAGTTCCTGCCCGCTGGCATCGACGACGGCCAGGAGGGCGACCGCCTCGGCCGCGCCCGCGCGGGCGGCGGCCAGGGCGTCGGCCGCCCGCAACGCCAGGTCGGCCCGGCCTGCCGCGCCCGCGTCCTCGGCGGCGGCGACCAGCCGGCGCAGCTGTGCGTGCCGCTGGGCGTTCGGGGTGCGGGCGGCGGCCGCGAGGAGGATGTCGGCGGACAGGGCCCGGTCGCCTCCGGCCCGTGCCAGGGCCGCCGCCTCGTCCGCCGTGTTCAGTACGTCGTCCGACGGCCGGTCCTCGCCGAGGAGTTGATGGCGGGCGGCGTGGACGGGGTCGGGGGCGGTCGCGGCCAGGGCCCGGTGGGCGTGCGCGGTGGTGCTCTCCGTACTGCTGTCGGCCACTTCGGCCTGAAGCGCCCGGGCCGCGAAGGCGATGCGGTCGCCGGTGAGCGGCTTGAGGATGCCCGCCTCCAGGGCGGCCGACAGGTGCGCGTCGGTGGCGGTCGGCCAGGTGCGGCGCACCTGGAGTCGGGTGGGGTCGTGGGCGAGCGCGAGACGGGCCAGGGTGTCGCGTACGCCGGCGTCCACGGTGGCGATCCAGGCGGCGGCGAGCTCCCGGGCCGTACGGACTGCGCCGCAGTCCGCGTCCGTCGCCGCGGAAGACAGTCCGGCGGCCAGTGCCTGGACGAGCAGAGGGTGTCCGCCGCTGTCGCGATGGACGGCGACGGCCGTCGCCGCACGCTCGCCCCGGCTCTCCAGATACAGGACCGTCTCCTCGAGCGTGAGCGGGTCGAGCACGATCCGCGGCGCGTGCTCGGACAACACCCGGTGGCCGAGGGCCGGTTGGAGGGCGGTCCGTACGGTGACGGCCGTACGGATCCGCCCCGGTGCCAGTGCGCGCGCGACGTGCCGGACGACGTCGGCGCTCGCGGCGTCCAGCCACTGCTCGTCGTCCACGGCCAGCAGCCAGCGGACTTCGCCCGCGGCGGCGAGCAGCGCGGTGACGGCGAGCCGGACGGCCAGGGCGTCGCACGGGGGTGCGGGCGCAGGGACGTGGTGCATCACCTGCCGCAGTACCGACTGCTGCGCCGGGGGCAGTGAGGTCAGCAGGTCCGGCGGCACGGCGGCCAGCAGGTGCGCCAGGCCGCTGAAGGCCCGGCGCTCGTCCCCCTGCCCGGGCGCCAGCCGGAGGACCGAGGCCCCGTCCGCTTCCTCCCCGCACACCAGTGCGCGCAGGAGCGTGGTGCGCCCGCTGCCCCACACGCCGGCGACGAGTACGCCGTGGCGGTGCTCCAGGGCCTCCCGCCCCGCCCGGATCCTGGCATCGAAGGCCGGCCACAGCGCGCCGCGCCCGCCCTCGTACAGAGCGGGAGTTGATCTGTCGGACGTCACGCGACGACCGTACGAAGTGACGTGCGGGTGTTCAAGACCGCGTCCTCCCGAGGGGCTGAAGCCGTGGCCCCGTCCGTCACTGTGCGCAACTCTCCGGCGCGCGTGGAGTGACGGACGCGTCTACTGTTGTCTGCGGTGCCGCTCTCCGTCCCCGACGGGCCGGCGTACGACACCGACGCCAGCGCACACCCTTCAAGGGGATCGAGGCGACCATGCCCCTGCATCTGCCACTGCTGCTGATACTCGGTTTCGGCATCTGGTTCCTGGGCCGCAAAGGGGGCGTGAAGATCTCCCACGTCCTCGTCTGCGCGGCCTTCGGCTTCTTCCTCGCCGACACCTCTGCCTCCGCGTCGGTCCACTCCGTGGTCAGCAGTGCCATGACCGCACTGCACATCGCGGGCTGACCCCCGCCGACCGACCGCAGGGCCGTGGCGCGATCATGTCGGCATGACTGATCACTTCTCCGACCCGTCGCCCGCCGCGGTCCGGCTGGATCACTACACACCGGCCGACCAGAGCGAGATCCTGGGTGACGGCGCCGATCCTTTCGGCGTCGCGGATGCCGGCATGACATGGCTGCCCAAGGAAATCCATTTCGGTGTCCGTCACGAGGGCCGTCTCGTCGCACACACCGGTCTGCTGCGACTGTCGTTGTCGGCAGGCGGCATCGATACGGCGGCCGTGGGTGTCGGCGGCGTGGCGGTCGCGCCCGAACTGCGAGGGCACGGACTGGCCCGGGTGGTAGTGGGAGCGGCACTCGAACACGCTCGGACGATGGGGCCGCCGTACGGAATTCTCTTCTGCAGGCCGCCTCTTGTCCCTCTGTACGGGCGGCTCGGCTGGCAGGAACTCGACCAGGAGGTCCACGTCGAGCAGCCGCAGGGAACCGTGACCATGCCGCTGCGCACGATGTGGACACCGCTGCACGACGGTGCGCAGTGGCCTTCCGGAGAGGTGCGTCTGCACTCCTTCCCCATGTGATCAACACCCCCGTTCTCCCCTGCCGGTGACCGCCCGTGCCATGCTGAAGCCGACCGCGGATCATGACGGGCGTCAGGAGAGTACGGCAGCGTGAGGGCAGTGGCACGGCACGACGGAACGGGTGTCTGGGATCGTTTCGCGGCGTCGGATCCGGGACTCCTGCGGCTGATGGCGGGGCTGCGGACGGTGGCGTCGATCGGGCTCACGCTCCTCGTCCTCGCGCTCCTGGGCACCGATGTCACTCACCTGGTCACGGGCGCCATGACCGCGATGGTCTCCACCTTCGCGATCAAGGAGAAGCAGGTCCGGGGGCAGGCGGTGACGCTCGCGCTGGGGCTGCCGGTCGCCCTGGCGGCCATTTCCCTGGGGGCCCTCCTCAACGAGAGGGTCGTCGTGGGCGACGCCTTCTTCGTCGTGCTGATCTTCGGTGCCGTCTACAGCAGGCGGTTCGGCGACCGCGGTACGGCGCTGGGGCTGATCGGTTTCCAGATCTACTTCGTCTCACTGTTCGTGCGCGCCACGACGTCGGGCCTGCCCCAGCTGTATCTGGTGCTCGCCGTCGCGTTCGTGTGCAGCGCGGTGGTCAGATTCGCCGTCGTCCCCGAGACGCCCGAGCGCGTCCTGACGCGCCTGCGCGACGCGTTCCGGGCACGGCTCGCGCAACTGGTGACCAGCCAGATCGCGCTTCTGGACACGCCCGCGCAGCAGTTGGACAGGGTTCTGGACGATCTGCGCTCGGGCACCGCACGGCTGCACGAGGCCGCGCTGATGATCCAGGGCCGTCTGGAGGAGGGCACGCCCGACGCGGCCACGGGTGATCTGCTGCAACGCCGCGTCGCGGACGCGGAGATCGCCACCGAGCGCCTCGGCATGCTGCTGCTCAACGCCCGCAGCGCCGAGGGCGCCAACACCCTGACGCTCCATCTCCCGAACGCGCCCCTGCCGTCCACAGGAAACCTGATCCCGGCCGAGGACCCCACGACGGCCACCCTGCGCAGGGAACTGGGCGCGCTGCATCTGCTGGTCTCCAGGACCGGTCCCGACGACCGCACCGCGGTGGCCCACCTCCGCAACCGGCTGCTCGGCTACCGCGACGAGGAGAAGCTCCCGCGCGCCTCCGAACCGGTCCGGGACGTCTTCCGCGGGATCGGCGAGGCCGCGCGTGCGGTGCTCGGTCTGCGGCTCGCCCTCGACGGGCCGCAGGACGAGTCCAACGACTCGCCGGCCACGACCCGTTCCCGGGAGGAGTTCGACGCCGAGAGCATCGCGCTCTCCTCGGCCGACGCGAGCGAGGAGAGCGAAGAGGAGAAGCCGGCGGGCCTGCACCGTCCCACCACCCGGGCCGCCTTCCAGGTCGCGGTCGGTTCGGTCCTGGCCATCGTCGGCGGGGAGTTCCTCTCCTCCCAGCGCTGGTACTGGGCGGTCCTCACCTGCTGGGTGGTCTTCCTCAACACCGCGTCCACGGGCGAGATCCTGGTCAAGGGCTACCGCAGGCTGCTCGGGACGGTTCTCGGCGTGTTCGCCGGTGTCCTGCTGGCCGGCGCGGTGGGGAATCACACCTGGCTGGCCTTCACCCTGGTCCTCGTCCTCATCTTCGCGATGTTCTTCAGCGCCCCGCTGTCGTACGCGCTGATGTCGTTCTTCGTGACCGCGATGCTGGGCCTGCTCTACACCCTGCTCCACACGTACAGCGTCGACGTCCTGGTGCTGCGCATCGAGGAGACGGCGCTCGGCGCGGCCTGCGGGATCATCGCGGCCGTGCTGGTCCTGCCCGTGCACACCGACCGCCGTACCGACGAACTCCTTGGCACGGTCCTGGAGAAGCTGGACGAGGTCGTGTCCGCGTCCGTGGACCAGCTCAGCGGCGGTCCCGCCGCCGATCTGCTGGGCAGGGCAAGGGAGTTGGACACTGCGCTGGAGGATCTGCGCGCCTCGGTCCAGCCGCTGACGCACCCCATCACCCCGCTGCGGGGACGCAGGCAGACGGCCCGCTATCTGGTGGCGCTCCTGGAGACCTGTGCGTACCACGCACGGTCGCTGGCGGCGACCGCCGAGCTCCTGCCGTACAGCAAGACGATCGCCGCCGATCCCCGGCTGGAGCGGGCCGGCCGGCGCATCGCGGGCAACATCGCGGTTCTCTCCTCGTACGTCAGGGACGAGAGGACCGGCCAGATCGAGTCCGGGGCGAGCATCGCCTCCCTGCTCAAGGCCGACGGGCCCGGGATGCGGCCCTCCGCGACGGTCACCCCGCGTGTCCTGCGTCATCTGCAGCGGCTCGACGAAGGAGTGGTCGGGCTCGCCCGTCCGCTCGATGTGCCGGTCGCCGAGCGCCCGGTGCTGAGCGGGTGACGATCCGTTTGGCAGACGTAGACCTGCAGGCCTGCTCCATGGCTTTTAGCGTGACGACATGCGACATCTGCCGACACTTCGTCATATCTGCTCCCTCACCGCCGCGCTGACGGTCGCTCTGGCCGTGCCGGCTCCCGGCGCGGCGTGGGCCGCATCGCCACCGACCGGCGCGCACGACCCCGCCCACTCCGCCCCCGCGGCACCTGACTCCCTGTCAGCCCTGTCGTGGCTGGTGGCGGACGCGGCGACCGGGCAGGTCCTGGCCGAGCACAACGCGCATCGCAGGCTGCCGCCCGCCAGCACGCTCAAGACCCTGTTCGCCGTGACGGTCCTGCCCCGGGTGCCGGCGCGCAAGGTGCACCTGGTCAAGGAGAGCGACCTGTACGGGATGGGCGAGGGCAGCAGCCAGGTCGGTGTGGTCCCCGGGCTCCGGTACTCGGCCGGTGACCTGTGGCGCGGTGTCTTCCTGCGCTCGGGCAACGACGCGGTCCACGTACTGGCCGCGATGAACGGCGGCTGGGAGCGCACCACCCGGCAGATGCAGACCACGGCGGAGCGGCTGGGCGCGAGCGACACCCATGTGGTGTCCCCCGACGGTTACGACGCGGAGGGGCAGGTCTCCTCGGCCCGGGATCTTGTGGTGTTCGCCAGGGCGGGCCTGACCAACCCGGCGTTCGCCAAGTACTGCGCCACCTCCGTGGCCCAGTTCCCTTCCGGAACGGACAGCCGCGGCCACTCCGGACCTTCCTTCGAGATCCAGAACACGAACCGCCTCCTCACCGGAACCCCGGACGTCGCCCCCTACCCCGGGCTGATCGGGGTGAAGAACGGCTACACCACGAACGCCGGGAACACCCTGGTCACGGCCGCGCACCGCAAGGGCCGCACCCTGATCGTCTCCGTGATGAACCCGCAGGCGGGCAGTGTGTACGAGGAGGCACGTGCCCTGCTCGACTGGGGATTCACCGCCGTCGGGCGCGTCAGACCGGTCGCCTCCCTGCCTCCGGTGAGAGCGAGGAGCGTCTCCGCCGCGGGTGCGGCACACCGGCCGGCACCCGCACCGGCGCCCGCGCACGAGGCCGCGGCGCACCCCGTGGCGGCGCGTCCCGCGGAGACGGACGATCCGGTGCCGGGCATCGCGATCGCGGCTGCGCTTCTGGTGCCTCTGGGGATTTCCCTCTGGCTCCTGCGCAGACGTCCCAAGGGTTGAGGCGGGCGCTCGGAACCGTCAGGCGTCGGTGATCGGCCGCGCGTACGTGACGAACTCGCTGTCCGTGGTGAAACCGAGCCGCTCGTACAGTCCCAGCGCGCCCGAAGGATTGGCCGTGTCGACGGTGAGCGACGCCGTGTCGTACCCGTCGGCCAGCGCCGCTTCCAGAGTGGCGGCCATCAGCGCGGGGGCCGCGCCGATGCCACGGTGCGAGCGGCGGGTGGCGAGGTAGCCGATGTGGCAGTCCCTGGTGCCGTCGGCCGCGGTGTCGGCCTCGTACTCCTCCGCGATGAGATACGCCGCGACGATGTCGCCGTCGAGGAGGAGGCGGGACATGGGGCGGCGCAGCGAGCGCGCTCCCGACACCTCGGTGCGCCAGTCGGCCTCGTCCATCTCGCAGAAGTTCCAGTGGTCGCGGAACGCGTCGTTGTGGGCGAGCCGGGTCGCCTCGTCGTACTCCGGCTCCAGGGCGACCAGGCGCAGCCCTTCGGGGACGCGGCCGGGCGACGGCCTGTCGCGCTGCAGGGGGTGTGTCATCTCGAACCACCAGCGGGCGGGCGCGAAGCCCTGCTTCTCGGTGAGCGCGATGAGGTCCTTGTCGTCGGACTTTCCGGTGATCATGAGCTCGCCGGGCAGTGAGGCGAAGCGCTCGGAGTGCAGGGTCCGTGCGCGGGGGGCCATCCAGGCGACGAGCCGGTCCCCGATGCCGCGCCGCCGCCAGTCGGGGTGGACCGCGCCTTCGCCGCCGAAGCGGGCCGCGTCGACGGCGCCGTCGGGGGTGTGGAGCAGGGCGTACGCGACCATGCCCGGCCCGTCCCAGAGCGTCAGCGAGTCCTGCCGGAGGTCGAGCTTGGGGTCGGCGAGCGCTTCCGCGAGATCGTCCGCGTCGACGTGGTGTCCGGTGCGGTCGACCCGTTCCACGGCCTGGCGGAGGTCCAGCCACGCGGGGACGTCGTCGGGGCTGAGCGGCCGGGCCAGGAGGCCGCCGCCGCTCTCTGTCGGCGTAGTGTCCACCGCTCCATGGTCGTACGGGGGAGGAATCCCCGCCTTTCGAGGCGGGTGCGGCGGCTATGCCGCGGCTTCGGCGGTCCAGACGATGCGCGGGGGCTCGACCCGGGCGCACAGGGGGTTTCCGCTGTCGTCGGTGAGACCGAGCCGCCCGGCCAGGACGCCTTCGCGGGCGGCGGCCGCGAGGGTCTCCTCGGGGACGACGTCGAGCATGAGTTTGGCGCGGCGGAACATGGTGAAGAGGCCCTTTTCGTCGACGGTGCCCCACGAGAGGTAGATGAACCGGCGGCCCAGGCGGTCCTGTACGTACGGGCCCTTCACTTCGGTGCCCTCCGGCGAGGTGGTCGCCGTGCACTCCAGGGTCCAGGTCGCGGACGCGGCGTCGCCGGGGTGCGGTTCCAGGAGCTCGGCGGGGCGGTCGCGGCGCTGCACGGCGACGTGCACGTTGCGGTACGCGGGGCCCTCGGTGGTGGCCGTGCAGATGAGACCGGGCAGGTCGACGGCGTCGATTCGGATGTGCATGCCGGCCATCATCCCGTACGGAACGGTGGCATCCGGTGTCGTGCCCGGATGCCACCGTTCGTCGGTGCGCCCGCCGCTACGGCAGGTTGTTGATCTTGAAGGTGGACGTGGTGTTCTTGATGTCCTGAGCGTTGCCGCTCATCTTCAGGTTGTGGAACGTCACCTCGCCGACCGCAGGGCCCTGGCCGGACTCGGGCATCTCGTTCGCCCAGAGGCCGAAGCCGGACTTGGCGTCAAAGGCGTCGCCGCTCTTCTTCGCGCCGGTGATCGTGATGTCCGTGAGGATCGTGTCCTTGATCGGGAACTGCGGCTGTCCTCCTACGTAGTTGGTCTGGAACATGATTCCGCTGTACGTCGGATCGACGATGTCCACATCGTTGATGCGGATGCCCTGGAACACCTTCGAGGCGGAGAACAGCCAGATGCCGGGGAAGGTCTGTCCGCCCCAGAAGTGGCCGCCGGACCGTTCGATGGTGATGTTCTCCAGGGTCGTCGGATCGGTGCCGAAGCCGTTCATCGGGTAGCCGAAGTCCAGCGAGCTGACCGTGATCCCGGAGTAGACGAGGGTGTCCGCGATGCGGATGTTGCGGAAGGTGTTGCTGTAGCCGCCGTAGACGGCCACCCCCGCGGCACGCCAGGTCAGGAGTGAGGTCAGGTTCTCGAAGACGTTGTTCTTCTCGTCGGCGCCGCCGGCGTCGATCGCCGAGAACAGGGCGAAGCTGTCGTCGCCCGTGGCGCGCGACTCGTTGTTGACGACATGGTTGTCCGTGCTGCCGTTGGTCATGTTGATGCCGTCGGCGTAGGTGTCACGGATGCGCGAGTTCTTGATGGTGATGTTGTCGGTGTTGGCGCCCCAGTAGAGGCAGACGGTGTGTTCGTTCCAGACGTTGTCGATGGTGATGTTGGCGACGCCTGAGAAGTCGAAGACCTTTCCGGGGCCGTCGATGCGTGAGGTGTAGTTCCCGAAGAACGCGAAGTTCGCGAACGACGAGCCGTTGGCGGTCGCTTCGGCACGGAACCCCGCGTCGGTGTTGTCCTGCGACGACGGGGCGTGGAAGCGGGTGAACCAGGGGCCCGCACCGACGACCTTGACCGCCTTGCCGTAGACCTGGAACTTGCTGGACGTCTCGTAGTCACCGGCCGGCAGATAGACGCCGACGAGCTTGCCGGTGGTGTCCATGCGGACCTTGTCCAGAGCGTTCTGGACGTCCTGCTGGGAGAATCCGGCCGGCACGGTGTACGTGGCCGGGTCGGGGTTGGCCGCCGCCGTGGCCAGCTCGGTGTCGACGAAGTCGATCGCGTACTTCGAGGTGTTGGCGGCGTCCTTCTGCAGCTTGATCCTGCTGCCTGCGGGGACCGTCTTGCCGAGAAGGACGTTCGCCTCGTCGTAGATGTGGCGCGGGGTGCCGGATCCCGGGTCGTTGCCCGGGCCGGTCTCGGCGCCGTACAGCCAGGCGTACTTCGAGGTGAGGTCGATCGCCTTGAGGAACGTGCCGTCGACGTAGATGTTCAGCGTCGCACTGGTGCCGCCGCCGCTCGGGGCGTCGGGGATGGAGAAGCGGGTGACCAGCGTGTTCGTGCTGGCCTTCGTGGTGAACTCGACCGATTCGCCTGTGTTGTTGAGCGTCACGGCCTTGCGGCCCGACGCCTCGCCCGCGAGGTCACCGACGGTGCGGTTGGGGCCGACGACCTTGGCGCCGCCCGCGACGACTCCGTCCTCCGCCTCGTAGGTGTCGTAGGGCATGTCCGCGCCGCGTCCGATGAACAGCGACTGGGTGGTGGTGTTGTTGTCGCGCTTGACCGGGAGTTCATTGGTGTCGGCCGCGATCACGGTCTTCACCTGGTAGTTGCCGTTGGCCGCCGTCCAGGTGCCGAGGTCCACCGGGGTGGCGGTGGCGCCCGCAGCGATGGCCCCGTTGTAGGCGCCGGTCAGGGTGGTGAGCGTGGCGCCCTTGGAGTCGGTGACGGTCAGGGTGACGGAGTGCGCACCGCCGGCCGAGGCCACGGTGCCCTGGTTCTTGATCGCCACCGAGAACCTGACGACGTCGCCCGCACTCGCCGAACTCGGCGACCAGCTGACGGGGAATGCGACCAGGTCGGAGCTGGAGACCGGCTTGACGACGAGCGGAGAGGGGCTGGTGTAGGTGTTGTTGGCCTCGTTCTGCTCGATCACGTTATTTGCCGGGTCCACTGTCGCGCTCAGCGGGTAACTGCCCGCGTCGCGTGCGCCGATGGAGGCGGTGACGGTCTTCGTCTCGCCCGCCGCGAGCGCCGGCACCTGTGCGGTGCCTGCCTTCGTGGAGCCGAGGCTGAAGTCGAGGGCGGTGGCCGCCGATGCCTGGGGGCCGCTGTTGGTGACGGTGGCCGAGAGGCTGATGGTGTCCGACTCGACGGGCGCGGCCGGGGAGGCCGTGATGCCGGTGACCTGGAGGTCCGGGTTGGGGGCCGGTACGCCGACCACCTGGAACTCCGCGATCTGGCCCGCGGACGAGCCGGTGTTGGAGGTGATCTTCAGCTGGACGTCGGCGATGCGGCCGCTCACCGGGATGGTGACGGTGTTCTGGCTCGCCGGGTTGAAGGTGTAGTCCTTGCCCGCCACCAGGCTGGTGAACGAGCTCGCGGACTGCTCGCGACCCAGGACCTCGATGTTCTGCGTACGGGTGGACCAGGCGCTGTCCGGATTCAGCTTCAGTACGACCGAGTTCACATCGGCGTTGGCCCCGAGCTTCACGGTCAGTGTGTTCGGGTAGCTGCCGCCCGCGCCCTCCCAATAGGTGCTGGTCTGGCCGTCGTTGGCGTTCTCGGCGAGGAAGGTGAAGACAGTGGAGGAGGCGCTGATCGGCTTCCCCTGGGCCAGGTTCGAGCCGGGGCCCGTCGTCCCGGAGCGGGTGACGGTGTTGCTGTTGCCCGAGGTGTTGCCCGCCGCGTCCTTGGCCCGTACGTAGTACGTGACGGTGGTGTCGGCCGGCTGGGAGTCGGTGTACGTCGTGACGTCACCGGCGACCGACTTGCGCAGGCTGCCGTTGGCGTAGATGTCGTAGCCCGTGACCTTCACGTTGTCCGCGGAGGCGCCCCAGGTCAGCTTGATGTCGGTGCCGGACGGCTGGGTGAACGCGAGGTTCGACGGCGCCGTGGGTGCCTGCGTGTCGCCCGTGTCGCCCGCGCGGGTCACAGTGTTGCTGTTGCCCGACTGGTTGCCCGCGGCGTCGTGGGCGCGGACGTAGTACGCGACCGTGGCGCTGCCGGGCTGGTTGTCGGTGTACGTCGTCACATTGCCCGCGACGGTGGTGCGCAGCTCGCCGTTGGCGTAGACGTCGTAGCCGGTCACACCCACCGCGTCGGTCGAGGCGGACCAGGTGAGCTTGATCTGGCCGGTCGCCGGTTCGGTGTACGCGAGGTTCTGCGGTGTGGAGGGGGGCGTGACGTCACCGGACGTCGGACCGTAGACCTCGAGCTCCGAGAGCTGTCCCGCGGGCTGTTCGGTGTTGGCGGTGATCAGCACGCGGACGTAGCGGGTGGTGGTGGGGTCGAAGGAGATCGTCACCGACTGGTCCCCGGCCGCGTTGAACGCGTATCCCTTGGAGGCGGTGAGGTCGGTGAAGGCCGTGTTGTTGGTGCTGCCTTGGATCTTCAGCGTCTGCGTTCTGGCGCCCCAGCCGGACGGCAGCCGCAGGACGACCTGGTTCACCTGTACCGAAGAGCCGAGGTCGGCCTGGATCCACTGCGGGAGCGCGTTGTTCTGGCTCTCCCAGTAGGTGGCCCGGTTGCCGTCGTTGGCGTTGGGCGCGGAATACACCTCGGTGTAGCTGCTGGCGGTGAGGGTCTTGCCGAGCGCCAGGTTGCCCGAGGTGCCGGACGCGTCCGCCGCGTAGACCGCCAGTTCGGAGAGCTGGGCCTTGGGCCAGCCGGAGTTGGCGGTGATGTTGATCCGTACGTAACGGGTCTGGGCGGCCGGGAAGTTGACCGTCACCGTGTTCCCGTTGCCGGGGCCGAAGGTGTACGAGGCCGCGGTGGAGAGGGTGTTGTAACTGGTGCCGTCCGCACTCCCCTGCACGGCGAGGGTCTCGTTGCGGCTCTCCCAGCCCGCGGGGAGCTTGAGGACGACCTGGTCGACCCGGGCGGTGGAGCCGAGGTCCGTCTCGACCCACTGGGGGAAGGTGGTGGACGAACTCTCCCAGTAGGTGGCCTGGTTGCCGTCGGTGATGTTCCCGGCGGCGTACGACGCGTTGGAGTCGCTGGCCCGGGTGGGCTTGCCCACCGCGAGGTTGGGGCCGCCGGCGGCTTCGGCGGACAGTGCGGGAAGGCCGAGCAGTAACAGGGCCGTCGCGAGAGCGGCCGTGACGGCTCGCCATCTGTGCCTGATATGTGGCATACGTGTCCCTAGTCTCTCGAAGTTCGTGTTCTTGCGTTCAATTGTTGGAATATTGCAGAGAGATGTAGAGAGGTCTACCGCCCGGACAGAGGCAATCGCCGAGTCCATGTCAATTCAAGGGACAAAATCACCCCTTCCATCCCATGGGGTCCGTTCGATCCAGAGGACAGGCAGGGCTGGGGGCGATCAAGTCGCCTGTACGCTCAGTTCTTCCCATGGTGAGTCGATCATTTTCATGAGTCCATCGAAATCTTGCGCAGAATCATGGACGTCACGTCGAAAGCGTCCTAGCCTCCTGAGCGTTCGCAGAGCCCCCACGAGCGACAAGGACCCCTTCTGTGGCATTCCCCCCAAGAAGTCACCTGCTCAAACGCGGCCTGGCCGCCTCCCTCTCGATGGCCCTCGCGGTGGCAGGGACAGCCGCCGCGGTCGTGCTGTCGACCGGAACCTCGGCCCAGGCGGCGGCAGTTCAGGCCCCTTCACCACTTGACGTCAAGGGCCGCGGCGCGAGCGTTCCGTTCAAGGAGCAGGAGGCCGAGTACGCGGCGACCAACGGCACGCTCATAGGCCCCGACCGCACCTACGGGACGCTGCCCTCCGAAGCCTCGGGCCGACAGGCCGTCACGCTGGACGGCGTCGGCGAGTACGTCGAGTTCACCCTCACCAGCCCGGCGAACGCGATGTCGTTCCGCTACTCCCTCCCCGACAGCGCGGCCGGCACCGGCCGCGACGCGGCGATCGATCTCAAGGTGAACGGCAGTCAGCTCAAGAGCGTCCCGGTCACCTCGGTCTACGGCTGGTACTACGGCGGCTACCCCTTCAACAACAACCCCGGCGACACCAACCCCCACCACTTCTACGACGAGACCCGCACCATGCTCGGATCAACGCTCCCCGCAGGGACGAAGATCAGGCTCCAGGTCTCCTCGGTCTCGGCCTCCCCCTCGTTCACCATCGACCTCGCCGACTTCGAGCAGGTGGGTGCGCCCACTGCCAAGCCCTCGGGCGCGCTCGACGTGGTGAGCGACTTCGGGGCCGACCCGACCGGTGCGGCGGACTCGACGGCCAAGATCCAGGCGGCGGTCGACGCCGGCGCGGCACAAGGCAAGGAGGTCTACATCCCGCAGGGCACCTTCCAGGTCCGCGACCACATCGTGGTGGACAAGGTGACACTGCGCGGGGCCGGCCCCTGGTACAGCGTCCTGACCGGACGCGACCCCAGCAACCGCAGCAAGGCGGTCGGCGTCTACGGGAAGTACGCGGCGCAGGGCGGCAGCAGCAACGTCACCCTCAAGGACTTCGCCATCATCGGTGACATCCGCGAGCGCGTCGACGACGACCAGGTCAACGCCATCGGCGGTGCACTGTCCAACTCGACCGTCGACAACATCTGGATGCAGCACACCAAGTGCGGTGCCTGGATGGACGGCCCGATGGACAACCTCACCATCAAGAACAGCCGCATCCTGGACCAGACCGCCGACGGTGTGAACTTCCACTACGGCGTCACCAACTCCACCGTCACGAACACCTTCGTCCGCAACTCCGGCGACGACGGACTCGCCATGTGGGCGGAGGCCAAGCCCAACGTCAACAACAAGTTCACGTTCAACACCGTGGTCCTGCCCATCCTGGCGAACAACATCGTCACCTACGGCGGCAAGGACATCACCATCGCGGACAACGTCATGTCCGACACCCTGACCAACGGCGGCGGCCTGCACATCGCCAACCGCTATCCGGGGGTCAACTCCGGTCAGGGGACGGCAGTTTCGGGCACCATCACCGCGGCACGCAACACGCTGATCCGTACCGGCAACAACGACTACAACTGGCGCTTCGGCGTCGGCGCCATCTGGTTCAGCGGCCTCAACGAGCCCATCAACGCCACCCTCAACATCACCGACAGCGAGGTCCTGGACAGCTCGTACGCGGCGATCCATCTCATCGAGGGCGCGACCAACGGCCTGCACTTCAAGAACATCCGCATCGACGGCGCGGGAACGTACGCCCTGCAGATCCAGGCACCGGGCACCGCCACCTTCGAGAACGTGACCGCCACCCACATCGCGCAGAGCAACCCGATCCACAACTGCATCGGCAGCGGCTTCCAGATCACCCGGACGGGCACCAACACGGGCTGGTACGCGGACCCGCCGGTCTGCACCGGCACCTGGCCGGATCCCGTCTGGACCAACGGCGGCGTCCCGCAGGACCCGGGCCAGCCGACCGACCCGCCCACGACGCCGACGGACCCGCCGACCACTCCGACCGACCCGCCCACCACTCCGCCGTCCGACCCCGGGAACCTGGCCCAGGGCCGCCCGGTCACGGACTCCGGGCACGCGGACGTCTATCAGGCGTCGAACGCGGTGGACGGCAACGCGAACACCTACTGGGAGAGCACGAACAATGCCTTCCCCCAGACGATCACCGTGGACCTGGGCTCCGCGAAAGCGGCGAAGCGCCTGGTGCTAAAGCTCCCTCCGGCCGCGGCCTGGGCCACGCGCACCCAGACGCTGAGCGTGTCCGGCAGCACCGACAACTCCACGTACACCTCGCTCAAGGCATCCGCCGGCTATGTCTTCAATCCGGCGAGCGGCAATACGGCCACGGTCGACCTGAGCGGTGCGCAGACCCGGTACCTGCGGCTGAACTTCACGGGCAACACGGGCTGGCCGGCGGCGCAGCTCTCGGAACTGGAGGTGTACTCCAGCTGACAACGCGCGGCGGGTGGCCCGGGCCACCTGCCGCGCATCCGTCCCGCCTACGGCCCGGTGTCCCCGGGGTGGCTGCAGGTTCCGCCCTGGTAGTTGCTGTCGTACCAGGCACCGTTCGCATCGGAGTCGAGGACGGTCCGCCCCGGGCCCACGCACCGGTGGTAGTCGGACCGCCAGGTCCGTGTCACCTGGATCCACACATTGGTGTCCGTGGCGCAGTGTTCGTAGAAGGGATGGTCGCTGGTGGTGCCCTCGTTCCAGCCGCAGCCCGAGATCCGCTGCCCGGTCGACGCCTCCACCGGCGCCGCGACCGAGCAGAGGAGCGCTCCGGCCAGGGCGACCGTGGCCAGGGCGAGGACCCTGGGCCGCCGCCGGGCCGGGGTCTTTTCGTCTGTTCGCATGGGGGTGTTCCTCTCTGCGGTGCGCACAGGTCCACTGGTGCTGTGCGTCGAGGAACTCCTGTCTGGACGCGCCGAGCGGCATTCCTCCGGAGCGGTGAGGAAACGATCAGCCCTCACTCGTACGAGGGAAACAGGCACTCCCCGTAGCGCACCCGCACCCCATTCGGCACAGATCGTCACCACTGGACGGCCCCCCTGGCATGCGGGCCGATCCCGGTCCGGCAAGATGGCACCCATGACGAGCAACGTTTTCTTCAACATCACCATCGACGAGAAGCCCGCCGGGAAGATCGTCTTCAAGCTGTACGACGACGTCGTGCCCAAGACCGCCAAGAACTTCCGCGAGCTGGCCACCGGCGAGCACGGCTACGGCTACGCCGGTTCGCCGTTCCACCGCGTCATCCCGGAGTTCATGCTCCAGGGCGGCGACTTCACCCGGGGCAACGGCACCGGCGGCAAGAGCATCTACGGCGAGAAGTTCCCGGACGAGAACTTCACCCACAAGCACACCCGGCCGGGCCTGCTGTCCATGGCCAACGCCGGCCCGAACAGCAACGGCTCGCAGTTCTTCATCACCACCGTGGTGACGCCGTGGCTCGACGGCAAGCACGTCGTCTTCGGCGAGGTCGTCGAAGGCTTCGACCTGGTCCAGCAGATCGAGGCCCTCGGCTCGCGTTCCGGCGCGACCAAGGCGCAGGTCGTCGTCTCGGAGTCCGGCGTCGTCCAGGCCTGACCGACACACCATGAGCGGGTTGCCGTCCGGCCGGGCGGCAGCCCGCTCTGTCGTTCACACGGTGAGGGCGATCCCGGCCTCGGGTGTGTGAAGGCTGAAGGTGAGGCTCTGCTGCAGGTAGAGCTGGATCGTCGTGGCGTCGTGCGTGAGATAGCCGATCGAGAGGTCCTGTCCCAGGTGGAGTTCGAAGTCGCCGCCCCGGGTGGACACGACGGCACCGCCCGTGAGGGCCGGGGCCCACACGATGGGCCCGGACAGGACGCGGGCGAGGTGTTCGCGTACGGGATATCCGTGGTCGGAGGTCTCGTTCACCGCGGTGTACGCGTCGGCGCCCAGCAGCAGTGCGTACGGGCCGTCCACGCCGGCGAGGCGCAGGGCGGTCATGGCACGGCTCACGCTGTCCGCGTATTCGGCCACGTCCGCGGCCAGCGGCAGTGCCTCGTTGCTGGAATCGCTCCTGATCCCCTCGATCCCGGCTTCGGCCCAGCCCTCGAAGATGATCCGGTCCTCGGTGAGGGCCATGGTCCTGGCGGCCTCCTGCGCGGGGTGCCAGTCGCTGTCCTTGGCGCCGTACTCCACGTTGTCGACGGCCTCGCGCTCCAGAGTGAACGGCACGCGCAGCTCGATGGTCGGATGCGACTGGTGTGCGCGGGCCTCGACGCTCGGGGTCGGTGCCGCGATCCGCTTGAGGTGGCCGGAGCCGATCGCCGCGAGGGCGGGGCCGCCCGGATCGTCCAGATCGACGACGCGGCGGCCCGCGAGGTGCAGGACGAACGTACGGCGGACCTCGTCCTCGATCTCGTTCCAGGCGCTCGTGCTGATGGGTGCCAGGTCGCGGTGCAGATTGTCCATGGGTATCAAAACGCCTTCGGTGAAGTGGTGTTCACGGCGGGGAGTTCGAGGCTGCCGATGCCCAGCGAGGTGTCGACCGCCTGCGTGACCACAGGGGCGGGAGAGGTCGCGGCGGACGGGGCGGACGGGGCCGGCGGATCGTCCAGGAATTCCGTGGTGGGGACGTAGAACAGGGATCCCGTGGTCGCGGTGGAGAACTCCAGGATCCGGTCGTGGGTCGCGTCCCCCGCGCCCAGGAACATGTTGCGGAGCATCTGCTCGGTGACGGCGGGGGTGCGGCAGTACCCGATGAAGTACGTGCCGTACTCGGCGCGCGCGAGGGACCCGAAGGGCATGTTGGCGCGGACGATCGGCTGCTCCTCGCCGTCGGCGTCCTCGACCTTGTTCAGGGCGACGTGGGAGTCGGCGGGCTGGGTGTCCTCCGGCAGTTCGATGTCGTCCGCTTTCGTACGGCCGACCACGCGTTCCTGCTCCTCCGCGGGGAGCGCGTCCCACTGGGGCAGGTTGTGCAGGTACTTCTGGACGATCGCGTAACTTCCCCCGGCGAACGCGGCGTCCTCCTCCCCCACGAACGCGGCCTGCCCCGCGCGGGTGCCCTCGGGGTTCTCCGTGCCGTCGACGAAGCCGAGCAGGTCGCGCTGGTCGAAGTAGCTGAAGCCGTGCGTCTCGTCGACGATGCGGGCGTGGCCCGTCAGCCGCCGGGTGATCTGTGCCGCCAGTTCGAAGCAGAGGTCGGTGTGCCGGGCCCGGATGTGGAACAGCAGGTCACCGGGGGTGGAGGGGGCGCGGTGGCGTGCGCCCTGCAGCGGTTCGAAGGGGTGGAGATCGGCGGGACGCGGGCCGTCGAAGAGGCGGTCCCAGGCGAGCGAGCCGATGCCGGCCACGCAGGAGAGACGGTCGTCGGGCAGCCGGAAGCCGACCGCGCGCACCAGCCCCGAAAGGTCGCCGAGGAGTTCGCGGGCGGCGTCCGCTCCGCCGTGGTCGACGGTGAACACCAGGAACACAGCGGCCCGGCTCGTGCCGGCCAGGACCGGCTGGGGGGTGTGCGGCGGTTGTGTGCTGCCCACGCGGAATCCTCCCTCCGGGAACGGATGCCACGGCCGGCTCGGGTGCGCCGTGGGCTGGTCCCAGCGTGCCCGCGCCTCCCTGCACACCGCCCCCTGAGAGGGACTGCGTGTGCTCCGATCGGCTTACAAGTCCCCGGCCGGTCGATGTCCTCGCCGCTCCCCCAGCACGCAGAACTCGTTCCCCTCGGGGTCCGCAAGCACCACCCATGGTTCGTCTCCCCGCTGCCCGACATCTGCGCGGCGGGCGCCGAGGGCCAGGAAGCGCTCGACCTCCGCGTCCCGGTCGTCGGGGCGGAAGTCGAGATGGAGGCGGTTCTTGATGGTCTTTCCCTCCGGAGCGGGCCCGAAGAGCAGGCCGGGCAGCCGGTCGGGCTCCGCTCTGATCTCGTACTCCTCGGGCGAGTCGTTCACCACGATCCAGTCGAGCGCCTCGCGCCACCAGCGGCCCAGGGCCACCGGGTCGGCGGCGTCGATGACGAGCTGTTCCCATTCAAGTCCCATGGGCCCGAGGCTAGCCTCGCACTCCGCATCCGGAGTCGTTGTGCGATCTCTGTACGGCCTCTCGCCGCTCGTGTAGCGTCGCCTCCGTTCACACGCCTGAAACGTTTCACTGACTGTTTCAGCAGCTTCCGACGAAGGGGAGAACGCGCTATGCCGTCGAGCGGGAACAAGGGGCAGGGACCGGAGTCCGGGCCGAATCGGCGTGCCGTGGTGGCGGCGGGGCTGGGGACGGCCGCGCTGTCCGCGTCCGGGCTCTCGCTCCTCGGTGCGGGGTCCGCCGCGGCTGCGGCGAACACGGCGCCGCGGCTCGGGAAGGACGCCTGGCACCGGTACGTACAGGCGCCCGCCTCCACGACCGTCCGGCCGGTGAAGACGCTGGGCACCACCGGTCAAGTGACACGCCCCGACGCCCTGTTGAAGCCGGGCGGCGGTGTCACCGTGCTCAGTCGCCCGCAGCCGCCCGCCGCCCCCAAGTGGCCCGAGGGCACGACCGCCGTAGCCTCCTCCGAGCACGCGGGAAACCAGGGCAACGACGGCAAGCCGCGTACGTACGTCGCCGCCAATGCCATCGACGGCGACCCTGACACCTTCTGGAACGACGACACCTCGGCCGCCTTCCCCGACACCCTCACCATCACCCTCCCCGAGGTGCGCGCCCTGCCGGGGCTGACGCTGATCTCCAACAGCGACGGCGTACCGCAGGACTTCACCGTGGAGACCTGGCAGGACGGGGCGTGGACACAGGCGGCCTCGGTCACCAAGAACGGCGTCGTCCAGCGCGCCGTTCCGTTCGACGCCCCGCGCACCACCGACAAGGTGCGCATCACCGTCACCGCCGACCAGGATTCGCCGAAGGGCGCGTTCACCCGCGTCAACGAGGTGTGGCCCGAGCCGGTGGCGCCCGTCGAGGCGCCGAGCGTGACCATCGACTTCGGCAAGGTCGTCGTCGGCTATCCGCGCGTGAAGTTCACCTCGGCCTCGGACAACAGCCCCGGGGTGCGGCTCGCGTTCTCCGAGACGCGGCAGTTCCTCACCGACCGATCCGACTTCACCCGCGCCGACCAGGCGGGCGGCGCCGGCAGAGGCACGGACCAGTTCGCGGTGCCGGCCAAGGGCGCCGACTGGAAGGACGTGAAGGGCTTCCAGTTCGGGGACAAGGTGTTCGCGGACGGCCTGCACGGCTTCCGGTACCTGAAGATCACACTCGACGCGCTCGACACCGACGCACCGGCCGCCCTGCCCTGGGGCACGGTCTCCATCGACTCGGTGTCGCTCGAGTTCACCGCCTACCTCGGCACCCCGGACACCTACCGGGGCTGGTTCCTCTGCTCCGACGACGACTTGAACCGCTACTGGTACGGGGCGGCGTACACCAATGAGCTGGTGACCGACACCTTCCGCCGCGACGACGTCGATCCACGCAACGCCTGGAGCGCCTCCCTGGAGGGCAAGCTGGTGCTCCAGGACGGCGCCAAGCGCGACCGCGATCCGTACGTCGGCGACCTCGCGGTCTCGGCCCGCACCCTCTATCTGACCCACGACGACGCCGCCGAGGCCGCCCGCAACGTCCTCGCCGATCTCGCCGACCACCAGCGCGCGGACGGCTGGATCCCTCCGGCATCCATCAACAACTACACGCTGCCGCTCTTCGACTATCCGCTGTGGTGGGTGACGTGCAGCTGGGACTACGTCCTCTACACCGGCGACCGCGCCTACGCGACCCGCTACTACCCGCAGCTCCTCAAGGTCCTCGACACCTGGTACCCGAGCGTCACCGACGACGCGGGCCTGCTCAGCAAGGGGCTCAACGGCACGGGCGGGTACGGCGACTACGCCTTCCTCGACCGTACGGGCCGCATCACGTACTACAACGCCAACTATGTCCAGGCGCTCAACGACGCTGCCTCGCTTGCCACTTGGCTGGGCAACAGCGCGGACGCCGCGCGCTGGTCGGCACGGGCTGACAACGTTGCCAAGGCCGTCGACACCCATCTGTGGGACGAGGCCGCCGGCGCCTATCTGGACTCCGCCACCGGACCGGTCCGCCATGCGCAGGACGGCAACTCCATCGCCATCACCGCGGGCATCGCGGGCGCCGAGCGGGCCGCCGCCGCGCTCGACCACCGCGACCGGTCGACGCAACTCCGGTACGGCAACGCCTTCATGGACAACGACACGATCTTCGGCGGCGCCTCCCAGCGGGTCTACGCCTTCACCTCGTACCCGGAGATCGTGGCCCGCTTCGACAGCGGCCGCGCGGAGTCGGCACTCGACCAGATCCGGCGCACGTACGGGTGGATGGACAGCCACGACCCCGGCATCACCAACTGGGAGGGCATCGGTCCGAACGGCTCGCTGTACGAGGACGCCTACACGAGCATGGCGCACGGCTGGTCGACCGGCGTCCTGCCCGCGCTGACGCACCAGCTCCTGGGCGCCACGCCGACCTCGCCCGGGTACGCGACGTGGGAGGTCCGCCCCAATCCCGCGTCCGTCGCCTGGGCGCAGGGTCAACTGCCCACTCCCCACGGCCCGTTGGGGGTGGAGTGGACGAACGGGAAGGAGTCGCTCACGGTGACGGTCCGGGTCCCCCGGTCCACCGCGGGCACGGCGGCGCTGCCGACCGGCGGGCAGCGTGTGGTCGTACGCGACGGCCACCGCACCCTGTGGGACGGCGAGCGGGGCAGGGCCGGGGTTCGCCGGGACGGCGACCGTGTCGTCGTCCCGGACCTGGGACCGGGGACGCACACACTGACCGTGGTCCGCGTCGGATAGGTGCCGGGGGAGCGGAAGCGGACCGGCCGCTCCCCCGCCACCGTCAGCGGTGGGACCGTACGTACGCGGCGAGCCGGGCGTCCTTCGCTCCCGTGTACGTGCGGTCGGGACCGAGCGGCGTCACGGTGACGTACCCGCGCTGGAGCGTCGCGAAGTCGGCGTCGCGCTTCGTCTCGGGGCGGCAGTTCTCCGTCGCCGGGGTACAGGCCGCGGCTCCGACGGTGAAGGTGTCGCCACTGGCCGTGTAGACGTTTCTGACGAGCTTCTGCGTGCCCACGGCCGTCCATGCGGTGCCGCGGGGGCGCTGACCCACGGGCAGATAGGGGTAGTTGACGTTCACGACGAAGTCGGGCCGCAGCAGGTCGTGCCGGCGCAGCTGCCCGATGAAGCCGGCGGCGTACTCCCCCGTCTCCCGGTACGTGCGGTCAGCGACCTCCAGGGACGTCGTGACGGTCGGGTCGTACGAACTGCTGAGCGCGACCGCCGGGACCCCCTCCTCGATCGCGGCGAGGGCGGCTCCGACCGTGCCCGAGTCGTTGACCACAGAGGCCACGTTCTGCCCGTAGTTGGTGCCGGAGACGACGAGGTCGGGGCCGTCGGTCCAGCCCGCCTTGGCGGCCAGGCCACCGCCGAGGGCGAGGCGTACGGTGTCGGCGGGCGTGGCGCTCAGGGAGGCGGGGCCGCAGGGGGTCGCCCCCTTGCACACTCCGTACACCGCGCCTCGGGCGGGCGCACCGGAACAGTCGTGTGCGTACTCCGGCGGCAGCGCGTTCCGCTGCTCGACGGTCAGTTGACCGCTGGTGGTGGAGCCGGTGCCCGCGCCGCTCTGGTTGGCCCAGGGCGCGATGACGACGACGTCCGCGCCTGCCGCGCACAGCGCGCGGCGCACCTCGTACAGGCCCTTGCCGTCGGCGCCGTTGGGGCGGGCCATCTGCATCGAGTCGTCGTTGCTGAGCAGTACGCGGAAGCCTGCGAGCGGCGGTGTTCCCCCGGAGCGGGCGGGCTGCGTCTGCGCGGAGGCGGGGATGGCGAGCAGGAGTGAACTCGCCGCGGCCGCAAGGGCGGTGGCTCTTCGGCTGGCACGTGGTTTCAACGGACTCGTTCTCCTCTTCGCGGGGTTCAGGGGCGTGTCCCGGTCTCGCGTCGGCGGAGCCTAGATGACACGTGTCAACAAAGGAAGGGATTGCACCGCTGTCTTCTGGCCGAGCGCGGCTGCCGGGCCGCCCCCGTCACGGGAGGCGGCCCGGCAGCCGGTGTGTCACGCGGTGAAGCGGTGGCTTCCCGATCCGGCCTCGAACACGGCGCAGCCGTCCTCGGCCCGTACGAACTTCGCCCGGCCGCTCTTCACCCGGTCGGGCCGAGCCGTGGGCACCCACACTTCGGCGGTGGTGTTGGGCGGCACGGTGCACTCCAGGACGAAGCCGCCGGACTTCTGCTGCCACTGTGTGGTCACGGGACCGTACAGGGAGGCGAACCGGGCGCTCGCGGAGGTGACTTCACCGCCGGGGCGAGGGCGGACGACGATCCGCCGGTAGCCCGCGCTGCCCGCGGCGATCCCGGCGATGTTGGTGTACATCCACTCGCCCACCGAGCCGTACGCATAGTGGTTGAAGGAGTTCATGCCCGCGTCCTGGAACGTGCCGTCGGGCTTGATGGAGTCCCAGCGCTCCCACATCGTGGTCGCGCCCCGGTCGATCTGGTAGCCCCAGCTGGGGAAGGTCCGCTGGTGCAGCAGCCGGTACGCGACATCGGTGTGGCCGGTGTCGGTGAGGACGGGCAGCAGGCGCGGGGTGCCGAGGAAGCCGGTCGACAGGTGCCAGTCCTTGGCCTCGATGAGGGCGACGAGGCGGTCGGCCGCCGCCTTCCGCAGGGCGTCGGGGACCAGGTTCATGGAGAGCGCGAGGACGTAGGCGCTCTGGGTGTCGCCCTTCACCTTTCCGTCGGGCGTGACGTACGCGCCCTGGAAGGCCTGGCGCACCCGGTCGAAGAGTCCGCTGTACGGTGCGGGGTCCTCTCCCAGGGCGGTGGCCATCTGTGCGGCGAGGTCGGCGCTGTGCGCGAAGTACGCCGTCGCGATGACGTCCTTGGGCGTCTCGTCCGACACGTTGAGCCAGTCGCCGTATCCGCCGGCCGGGCGCAGCAGTCCGTCGCTGTTCTTCTCCAGGTAGCGCAGCCAGGCCTGGACGGAAGGCCAGGCGTCGGCGAGGACCTTGGTGTCGCCGTACGCCTGGTGCAGTGCCCAGGGGACGGTGACGCCCGCGTCGCCCCAGCCCGCGACGCCGTTGCCGACGGTGCCGACCATGGGGGCGACGTCGGTGAACGCGCCGTCCGCGGTCTGGCCGTCGCGCAGGTCGACGAGCCACTTGGTGAGGAAGCGGGCCGACTCCATCGTGTAGGAGGCGGTGGGCGCGAAGACGTTGATGTCGCCGGTCCAGCCGAGGCGCTCGTCGCGGGCGGGCGTGTCGGTCGGGACGGAGACGAAGTTGCCGCGCTGGCCCCAAGTGATGTTGCTGTGCAGCTTGTTGAGCATCGGGACGTTGGTCTCGAACTCGAAGGTGAAGGGTGCGGAGGTGTGCCAGACGCGCCCCGTCACGGCGCGCGCGGTCGGCGTCCCGGGGAAGCCGGTCAGCTCGACGTAGCGGAATCCGTGGGAGGTGAAGCGCGGTTCGTACGTCTCCTCTCCCCCGCCCTTGAGCGTGTACGAGTCGGTCGCGGCGGCCGAGCGCAGGTTCGTGGTGTAGAGCGTGCCGTCGGGGTTGAGGACCTCCGCATGGCGCAGGCGTACGGCGGTTCCGGCCTTGCCCGAGACGCGGAGCCGTACCGTGCCGACCATGTTCTGCCCGAGGTCGAGGACGAAGACGCCCGGCTTCGGCTGGGTGATCTTCTGTACGGGGAGCTCTTTCGCGACCCGCACGGGGCCGTCGACCTGGGCGACGATCTCGCCGGGGACATCGTTGTCAGAGCTGCGGACCGCGAGCCAGGAACGGTCGTCGAAGCCCGGCGAGGTCCACCCGGCCGTCTCCTTGCGGGCGTCGTAAGTCTCGCCGGACATCAGGTCCGCGGAGACGATGGGCCCGGAGGCGGCCCGCCAGTCCTTGCCCGAGGTGATGCGCTCGCTCGTGCCGTCGGTGTAGTCGATCTCCAACTGGGCGAGGAACGACGGGCGTTCACCGTACTGGTGCGGGCCGAACATACCGACGTTGCCCGCGTACCAGCCGGGTGCCACATAGGCGCCCAGGGCGTTGGCGCCGGAGCGGAGGAGTCCGGTGACGTCGTAGGTCTGGTACTGCACGCGCTTGCGGTAGTCGGTCCAGCCGGGGGCGAGCTGGTCGCGGCCCACGCGGCGGCCGTTGATGTGGGTCTCGTACAGGCCGAGAGCCGTCGCGTACAGCCTGGCCCTGGCCACCTTCTTGCCCGGGAGCCGGAACTCGTGGCGCAGTTGGTTGGCGGCGAACGAGGCGGCGACGAGGCGGCCCCACGGTCCGGCGCCCCACGCCGCGGCGACCTTCGCGGCCGGCCAGGAGGAGTCGTCGAAGTCCTGCTCGCGCCAGCCGTCGGACGGTTCGGTGTCGGTCGACTTCCACGATCCGTCGGTGAAGATCTTCTGCTCGCCGGACGCCGTGGTGACGGTGAGGACGGCGATCAGCCCTGCGGCGCCGACCGTGGCGTTGGTCGCGGAGACGGCCAGGACGTTGGCGCCGGAGCGCAGTTGGCCGACCACGTCGATGACGGCGGGGCGGCGCCAGCTGTCGTTGTCCGTCTCCAGGTCGGTGCGCGCCACCTCGGCGCCGTTGAGGGAGAGGGTGTAGACGTTGTCCGCGCTGATCGCGAGGACGGCCGCGGTGATGCCCTCGGGGAGATCGACGGTACGGCGGAACCAGCGGGTGGCGGCGGGGGCGCTGCTCGCCGGGTCGCCTTCGGGGAACCAGATCCACGAACTGCCCTCCAGCGACGGCGCGTCGGTGAGGACCGCTGGGGCGGCGATCCACTCCGCCGTCCACCCGTCCTGGCCCATCAGGCCCGTCTCCCACCAGGTCGGCGCGGACCACGGGGACACGCCCCCGGCGGTGTCCCAGACCCGGACCGACCAGAAGTAGCTGGTACGCGGCGCGAGTTGCGGCCCTGCGTACGGGACGAGGACGGAGTCCGCGGAGGCGACCTTGCCGCTGTCCCACACATCGGGGTGCGAGAGGCCGGCGGAGCTCGTGGCGACGCGCACCTGGTAGGCGCTCTGGAGCTGCCCCGGGGTCTCCGAGACCATCGGCCAGCTCAGCCGCGGACGTGCCGCGTCCAGTCCGAGCGGTTGCTGTACGTACTCGACGGTGGGTGTGGCGACGCGCAGGGCGCTCGCGCCCGTCTGCCCCTTGGCGGCGGCGGACGCGGGGGCGGCGACGGCCTGTCCGGCGCCTGCGGTCACGGCGCCCACCGTGACGGCGGCGCTCGCCAGGATGTTCCTTCTACTGATCACTACGGCTCCTGGTGAGAGAGAAGGTGAATCGATTCACAGCGGTGAACGTAGGTGGCGCACGAGGCGTGAGTCAATGTGCGTGCGCAGCTTTTCTCCGACCAACTCCCCATACATGCACTGGAGTTGAACCCTTTCAGGGCCGGGAGAGGCTGGACCGGCGGACGACGAGCTCCGGCTGCAGGATGACCCTGCGGTGCTCGTGGGGCTGGCCCTCCGCCGCTTCCGTCTCCCCCAGGAGGAGTTCGGCGGCCAGTGCACCCAGCGTGACGGCGGGCTGCCGCACCGAGGTGAGCGGGATGGCCGCGGCGGCCGCGAACTCGATGTCGTCGTATCCGACGATCGCCAGGTCGCCGGGCACGTCGACACCCGCCGCGAACATGGCCTGCAGTACGCCGAGGGCGAGCAGGTCGTTGGCGCAGAACACCGCGGTCGGCCGCTTGGAGAGCCCCAGCAGCCGGGCCCCGGCATCGCGCCCTGACGCCACGTCGAGACGCTCGGTCGGCAGCTCGCGCAGCGCGTCGGGGCCGAGCCCCGCGTCGGCGAGCGCGGTCAGGGCGCCCGTCCGGCGGTCCCTGACCTGGTTGAGGCTGGGCGGCCCGCTCACGTACGCGATCGAGCGGTGCCCGGCGTCGACGAGATGACGTACCGCCAGCGCCCCGCCCAGGACGTCGTCGACGGAGACCGAGCACTCGGTGGCGCCCTCGGCGACCCGGTCGACGAGGACGAACGGGATGCCGTGCCGCCGGAAGGCCGCGATGTTGCGCCCCGTCGCATCGGCGGGCGTCAGCAGGACTCCGCGTACCCGCAGCTCGGCGAAGTGCGCCAGGTACTCGGCCTCCTCGTCCGGGCTCTGCGCGCTGTTGCAGACCATCACGCCGAGCCCGGCCTCGCGCGCGGCGCGCTCGGCGCCGCGCGCCACGTCCACGAAGAACGGGTTGCCCATGTCGAGGACGAGCAGGCCCATGATCCGGCTGTGGCCGGCCCGCAGCTGGCGCGCGGACTCACTGCGGACGTAGCCGAGCCGGTCGATCGCCGCCAGGACCCGCGCACGGGTTCTGGCGGCCACCGCCTCGGGCCGGTTGATGACGTTGGAGACCGTGCCGACGGAGACTCCTGCCGCGCGGGCGACGTCCTTGATACCCACCGACTGTGCCATCGGACGGAATCCTCCCGAGGTGCGAAGAGAGCGACTAGAAGTTGAACTGGTCGATGTTCTTCGCGTTGAAGACGGTCGGCTTGCCGAGGTTGATCACGCCGTCCTTGCCGATGGTGAAGCTGCCCATGGAGCCGGCCGTGAAGGTCTCGCCCTCCTTGCCGGTGATCTGGCCCGAGGACAGCGCCACGGCCGTGCGCGCGGCCAGCTCGCCGAGCTTCGCCGGGTCCCACAGCTCGAAGGCCTCGACGGTGCCGTTCTTGACGTACTTGCGCATGTCGTTGGGGGTGCCGAGGCCGGTCAGCTTGACCTTGCCCTTGTACTTGGAACCCGACAGGTACTGGGCTGCGGCCTTGATGCCGACGGTCGTCGGGGAGATGATCCCGGCCAGCTTGGGGTGCTCCTGGAGGAGCCCCTGCGTCTGCTGGAAGGACTGCTGGGCGTCGTCGTTGCCGTACGCGACCTTCACCAGCTTGATGTTCTTGTACTTCGGGTCCTTCAGCTCCTCCTTCATGAAGTCGATCCAGGCGTTCTGGTTCGTCGCGGTCTGCGCGGCGGACAGGATCGCGATCTCGCCCTTGTAGCCGATCTGTTCGGCGAGCAGCTGCACCTCGGTGCGGCCGAGGTCCTCGGAGCTGGCCTGCGAGACGAAGGCGTTGCGGCAGTCGGTCTTGGTGTCCGAGTCGTACGTGACGACCTTGATCTTGTTCTTCATCGCCTGCTTGAGCGCGGTGCACAGGGCGCCCGGGTCCTGCGCGGACACGGCCATCGCGTCGACCTGCTGCTGGGTGAGCGTGTTGACGTAACTGACCTGCCCGCTGGTGTCGGTGGCGGTGCTGGGGCCGGTCTCCTTGTAGCTGGAGCCGAGCTCCTTGAGCGCCTTCTCGCCGCCCTTGTCCGCGGAGGTGAAGTACGGGTTGTTGACCTGCTTGGGCAGGAAGCCGACGGTGAGGCCCTTCTTGGTGGGCGCGCCCGGGTCGGCCTTGCCCTCGGCGGCGCCCGAGCCGCCGCTGTCCTTCACGTCGTCCTTGGTGGTGCCGCCGCAGGCGGTGGCGGCGAGGGAGAGGGAGGTGACGGCCACGAGGGCCGCGCAGGCACGGCGGATCGATGACTTGCGCATGAGGGAGGTCCTTTGCGGTGAAGGGGTGTTACGAGGTCGGGGTGGAGGCGGCGGCCAGCCGGCCCGCCCGTGCGACGGCGAGCTGGCGTGCGACCCGGGGGCCGAGCACGGAGACGACGAGCAGGACGCCGGTGACGACGATCTGCGACTGCGCGGAGACGTTGAGAAGGCTCATGACGTTCTGGGCGGCGCCGAGCAGGAAGACTCCCGCGATCGCGCCGCCGAGGGTGCCCTTGCCGCCGTCGAAGTCGATGCCGCCGAGCAACACGGCTGCCACGACGGAGAGTTCGAGGCCCGTGGCGTTGTCGTAGCGGGCGCTGGCGTAGTGCAGGGCCCAGAAGATGCCGGTGAGCGAGGCCATGAAACCGGTGGCGACGAACAGGATCAGCTTCTGGCGCTTGACGCGGATGCCGGCGAACCGCGCGGCTTCCTCGCTCGCGCCGACGGCGAAGAGCGAGCGTCCGAACGGGGTGGCGTGCAGCACGACGGCCGCGATCGCCAGCAGGACGAGGAAGGGGAGGAACGCCTGCGGGAGGAAGGTCTCTCCGATGCGCCCGGCCGCGAAGTCCTGGTACTGGGTGGGGAAGTCGGTCACCGCGTCCGAGCCGAGCACGATCTGCGCGATGCCGCGGTAGGCGGCGAGCGTACCGATGGTGACGGCGAGGGACGGCAGGCCGAGCCGGGTCACGAGCAGGCCGTTGACCAGTCCGCAGGCCACGCCGAGCAGCAGACAGATCGGGATGATCGTCTCGATCGCCATGCCCTGGTTCCACAGGGCGCCCATCACCGAACCCGAAAGACCTGCCGTGGAGGCGACCGAGAGGTCGATCTCGCCGGCGACCACGAGCAGGGTCATCGGCAGGGCGACGAGGGCGATGGGGAGGGTGTTGCCGATGAGGAAGGAGAGGTTGAGTGCGTTGCCGAAGCCGTCCACGAAGCCGAACGAGAACAGCAGGAGGACGATCAGAAGCGCGCCGACCACCGTGTCCCAGCGGATGGCGCGGGAGAGTGCGGAATCAGCCATGACGCCCATTCCTTTCAATCGAGGCAGCCCTCTTCTTCAGGGCTGCGGCCACCCGCAGGGCGACGATCCGGTCGACCGCGATGGCGAGGATGAGCAGGATGCCGTTGATGGCGAGCACCCAGACGGAGCTGACGCCGAGCGCGGGCAGCACGCTGTTGATGGAGGTGAGCAGCAGGGCGCCGAGCGCGGCGCCGTAGACGCTGCCGGAGCCCCCGGTGAAGACGACGCCGCCGACCACGACCGCGCTGACGACAGTCAGTTCGTAGCCGGTTCCGGTGCCGGAGTCGACGTTGCCGAACCGGGCGAGGTACAGCGCGCCGGCAAGTCCGGCGAGGCCCCCGCAGAAGATGTACGCGGCCAGGATGCGTTTGCGTACGGGGATGCCCGCGAGCCCTGCGGCCTCCGGGTTGGAGCCGAGTGCGTACAGCTCGCGGCCGCTGCGGAACTGCTTGAGGTAGTACGCGGTGGCCACCAGCACCACCAGCGCGATCAGTGCCAGCCACGGCACCGCCGAGATGCCGCCGGAGCCGAAGTCCACGAATCCGCCGGGGAGATCGGCCGCCGTGATCTGCCGTGCGCCGACCCAGATCGAGTCGACGCCGCGGATGATGTAGAGCATGCCGAGTGTGACGACGAGCGCGGGCACCTGGCCGAGGCTGACCAGCAGGCCGTTCAGGAGGCCGCAGCCGATGCCGAGCAGCATGGCGAGGAGGATCGCCACGACGGGGTTGCCGCCGCCCTGGAGGTAGGTGCCGGCTGCGAAGGCGGTGATGCCCATGGTCGAGCCGACGGACAGGTCGACGTTGCGGGTGATCACGACCAGCGACTGGCCGGTGGCGACGAGCACGAGGATGGTCGCGTTCAGCAGGAGGTCCTTGATGCCCTGCTCGGAGAGGAACTCGCTGTTGCCCATCTGGGTGATGACGATCATCACCAGGAAGACGGCCAGGATGGCGAGTTCGCGCATCTTGAAGACGCGGTCGACGAGCCGGGTGCCGCTCGACTTGGGCACTTCGGCTGCGGGTACGGGGTTGGGTGCGGTCACCGTCATGCGGCGGCCCTCCCGGTGGCTGCGGCCATCACGGCTTCCTCGGTGGCTTCGGAGCGCGGTATCTCGGCGGTGAGCCGGCCCTCGTGCATCACCAGCACGCGGTCGGCCATGCCGAGGATCTCGGGCAGGTCGGAGGAGATCATCAGAACGGCGACCCCGTCGGCGGCCAACTCGCTGAGCAGCCGGTGCACTTCGGCCTTGGTGCCGACGTCGATGCCGCGGGTGGGCTCGTCGACGATCAGCACCTTGGGCCCGGTGGCGAGCCATTTGGCGAGGACGACCTTCTGCTGGTTGCCGCCGGAGAGCGTGGAGACGGCGTCGGCGATCCGTGCGTACTTCACCTGGAGCTTGAGGGCCCAGTCCAGGGAGCGGCTGCGCTCGGCGCCCCGGTCCATGAACCCGGCCTTCGTCGTCGTACGCAGTCCGGTGAGCCCGATGTTGCGTTCGATGGACATGCCCATCACCAGGCCCTGGGCGCGCCGGTCCTCGGGGACGAGGGCGAGGCCCGCGGCCATCGCGGTGGAGGGTGCGCCGTTGGCGAGCGTCCGGCCGTCGACCGCGACTTCGCCGGCGTCCCACCGGTCGATGCCGAAGACGGCGCGGGCGACCTCGGTGCGTCCGGCGCCGACGAGTCCGGCGAGGCCGACGATCTCGCCCTGGCGGACGTCGAAGGAGACGTCGGTGAAGACGCCCTCGCGGGTCAGCCTGCGGACGCTCAGGGCGATGTCGCCGGCCCGTACGTCCTGCTTGGGATAGAGGTCTTCGAGGTCGCGGCCGACCATACGGCGCACGAGGTCTTCCTCGGTCATGCCCTCGATGGGCTCGCTGGCGATCCAGGCGCCGTCGCGCAGGGTCGTGACGCGCCGGCAGATCTGGAAGATCTCCTCGAGGCGGTGCGAGATGAACAGCACCGCGGCGCCCTGGTCGCGCAGGGCCCGGACGACGCCGAACAGGCGCGCCACCTCGCT
Source organism: Streptomyces sp. NBC_01465 (assembly GCF_036227325.1). NCBI lineage: Bacteria > Bacillati > Actinomycetota > Actinomycetes > Kitasatosporales > Streptomycetaceae > Streptomyces > Streptomyces sp. NBC_01465. The sequence continues at coordinate 216,037 of NZ_CP109467.1, forward strand.
GCCCGTGAGGGCCGCGGTCGGCTCGTCCATGATCAGGACGCGGGCGTCGAAGGAGAGCGCCTTGGCGATCTCCACGATCTGCTGGTCGGCGATGGACAGACCGCGGGCCGGACGGTCGGGGTCGAGCTCGACGCCGAGGCGCTTCATCAGGGCCAGGGTCGCGGAGTGCGCGGCCTTGTGGTCGATGCGGCCGAGGGAGCGCCGCGGCTGGCGTCCCATGAAGATGTTCTCGGTGATCGAGAGGTCGGGGAAGAGCGTGGGCTCCTGGTAGATGACGGCGATGCCCGCGTCCCGTGCGTCGGCGGGACCGTGGAAGACGGTCGGCTCGCCGTCGAGCAGGAGGTGCCCCGCATCGGGTTGGTTGACGCCCGCGAGTGTCTTGATGAGGGTCGACTTGCCCGCACCGTTCTCGCCTGCCAGGGCGTGCACCTCGCCGGGGAACAGCTCCAGGGAGACGTCCCGCAGCGCGCGTACGGCGCCGAAGGACTTCGAGATGTCCCTGAGCGCCAGGACGGGGGCCGGATCCGTGTCGGACCGGTGGTTCATGAGGACTCCTCAGCGACGCGGCGGGTAGCCCTCACTGCGTCGTGAAAGGTTTCAACTGGGTTGCCGGGACGTTATTCATGACAACGGTGTCACGTCAACGGGTGCCGTTCGAAAATCTCGCCGCCCCGAGGTCACAACAGGATCACGGTGGAAGGCTGTTGCGAGAGGGGTTGACAGGCTCGACGGGGACCCCTACGTTCCGACTTGAATCGTTTCATGTCATGGAGCGACCAGTTGTTCAGCCCGATGCCGTAGGAGCCCCACCGTGTCCGACCTCCCCGCAGTCAAGGCCGCTCTCAAGACGCAGGCCGTCGAGACACCGTCCTGGGGGTACGGGAATTCGGGAACGCGCTTCAAGGTGTTCGCGCAGGCGGGGGTCCCCCGTACCCCCTTCGAGAAGGTGGACGACGCGGCCACCGTGCACGCCTTCACCGGTGTGACACCGAGCGTGTCGCTGCACATCCCGTGGGACCGCGTCGACGACTACACGGAGCTGGCCGCGTACGCCGAGAAGCGCGGCCTGCGAGTGGGCGCGATCAACTCCAACACCTTCCAGGACGACGCGTACGCGCTGGGGAGCATCTGCCACCCGGAGGCGGCAGTGCGCCGCAAGGCCCTGGACCATCTGCTCGCCTGCGTCGACGTCCTGGACGCGACGGGGTCGAAGAACCTCAAGCTGTGGTTCGCCGACGGCACCAACTACCCCGGCCAGGACGACATCCGCGACCGCCAGGACCGCCTGGCCGAAGCGCTGCAGGCCGTCTACGCGCGGCTGGGCGACGACCAGCGGATGCTGCTGGAGTACAAGTTCTTCGAGCCGGCCTTCTACGCGACCGACGTCCCCGACTGGGGAACCGCCTACGCGCACTGCCTCAAGCTCGGCCCGAAGGCGCAGGTCGTGGTCGACACGGGCCACCATGCGCCCGGCACCAACATCGAGTTCATCGTCGCGACCCTGCTGCGCGAGGGAAAGCTCGGCGCCTTCGACTTCAACTCCCGCTTCTACGCGGACGACGACCTGATGGCGGGCGCCGCCGACCCCTTCCAGCTGTTCCGCATCATGTACGAGGTGGTGCGCGGCGGGGGCTTCACACCCGACGTGGCGTTCATGCTCGACCAGTGCCACAACATCGAGGCCAAGATCCCCGCGATCATCCGCTCCGTGATGAACGTCCAGGAGGCCACGGCGAAGGCGCTGCTCGTCGACCGTGAGGCACTCGCCTCCGCCCAGCGGTCGGGCGACGTGCTGGCCGCCAACGCGGTCCTCATGGACGCGTACAACACCGATGTCCGCCCGCTGCTCGCCGAGGTACGCGAAGAGCTCGGCCTGGACCCCGACCCGGTCGCGGCGTACCACCGCTCCGGCCTGGCCGTGCTGTCCGCCGAGGCACGCGTCGGCGGACAGCAGGCGGGCTGGGGCGCCTGATCCCAGCCACCCCCGGCACGGCCCGTACCTGTCACCCCACTCACCAGCAAGGACACTCATGCCTGCCCCTCTCCACCCCGAAGCGGCCGCACTGATCGAGCGCTCGCACCGTCTGGGCGCCGACCCGCGCAACACCAACTACGCGGGCGGCAACACGTCCGCGCAGGGCACCGCGCCCGACCCCGCGACGGGCCGCGACGTAGAGCTGATGTGGGTCAAGGGATCCGGCGGCGACCTCGGAACGCTCACGCCCGAAGGGCTGGCCGCGCTGCGTCTGGACCGGCTGCGGGCGCTCAGGGACGTGTACCCGGGGGTGGAGCGCGAGGACGAGATGGTCGCCGCGTTCGACTACTGCCTGCACGGCAGGGGCGGCGCCGCTCCGTCCATCGACACGGCGATGCACGGGCTGGTCGACGCGGCGCACGTGGACCACCTTCACCCCGACTCGGGCATCGCGCTGGCCTGCGCCGCCGACGGCGAGAAGCTGACCGCCGACTGCTTCGGCGACTCCGTGCTGTGGGTGCCCTGGCGCCGCCCCGGGTTCCAGCTCGGACTGGACATCGCCGCCGTGAAGGAGGCCAACCCGCAGGCGATCGGCTGTGTCCTCGGCGGGCACGGCATCACCGCGTGGGGCGCGACCTCGGCGGAGTGCGAGGCCAACTCGCTGCACATCATCCGCACCGCAGAGGCATTCCTGGCCGAGCGCGGCAGGCCCGAGCCCTTCGGTCCCGTACTCACCGGCTACGAGCCGCTGCCGGAGGCCGAGCGCCGCGAGCGGGCGGCGGCTCTTGCCCCGCACCTCCGGGCGATCGCCTCGCAGGACAGGCCGCAGATCGGGCACTTCACCGACTCCGACGCCGTACTCGACTTCACCTCCCGCGGCGAGCACCCGCGTCTCGCGGCGCTCGGCACGTCCTGCCCCGACCACTTCCTCCGTACGAAGGTCCGGCCCCTGGTCCTCGACCTGCCGCCGACCGCGGACCTGGAGCAGGCGATCGCCCGGCTCAAGGAGCTGCACGCCGAGTACCGGGAGGAGTACGCGGCCTACTACGGGCGGCACGCGGACGCCGACTCCCCCGCCATGCGCGGCGCCGACCCGGCGATCGTCCTGGTGCCGGGGATCGGGATGTTCAGCTTCGGCAAGGACAAGCAGACGGCGCGCGTGGCCGGCGAGTTCTATGTCAACGCCATCAATGTGATGCGCGGCGCCGAAGCGGTCTCCACGTATGCGCCCATCGAGGAGAGCGAGAAGTTCCGCATCGAGTACTGGGCGCTGGAGGAGGCGAAGCTCCAGCGGATGCCGAAGCCGAAGCCTTTGGCCACGCGGGTCGCGCTGGTGACGGGTGCGGGCAGTGGCATCGGCAAGGCGATCGCGCACCGGCTCGCCGCCGAGGGAGCCTGCGTGGTCGTCGCCGACCTGAACACCGCCGGCGCGGAGGCGGTCGCGGCCGAACTCGGCGGCGATGACAAGGCAGTTGCCGTCACGGTCGACGTGACCTCCGAGGAGCAGATCGCGGCCGCTTTCCGGGCCGCCTCGCTCGCCTTCGGCGGCGTGGACCTCGTGGTCAACAACGCGGGCATCTCCATCTCCAAGCCGCTCCTGGAGACGACCGCGAAGGACTGGGACCTCCAGCACGACATCATGGCGCGCGGCTCCTTCCTGGTCTCCCGCGAGGCGGCCCGTGTCATGACCGCCCAGGGCCTGGGCGGCGACATCGTCTACATCGCCTCCAAGAACGCGGTCTTCGCCGGCCCCAACAACATCGCCTACTCGGCGACGAAGGCAGACCAGGCTCACCAAGTACGCCTCCTGGCCGCCGAGTTGGGCGAGCACGGCATCCGGGTCAACGGCATCAACCCGGACGGTGTGGTGCGCGGCTCCGGCATCTTCGCGGGCGGCTGGGGAGCGAAGAGGGCGGCGGTGTACGGGGTCGAGGAGGAGAAGCTCGGCGAGTACTACGCCCAGCGCACGCTCCTCAAGCGCGAGGTGCTCCCCGAGCACGTCGCGAACGCGGTCTTCGCGCTCACCGGCGGCGACCTGACCCACACCACCGGGCTGCACATCCCGGTCGACGCGGGCGTCGCGGCGGCCTTCCTGCGATGAGCGAGCACCTCACGGCCTTCGCCGCGGTCGACCTCGGCGCGTCCAGCGGACGCGTCATGGTCGGCCGCGTCGGACGGAACACCCTCGAACTCACCGAGGCCCACCGCTTCCCCAACCGCCCGGTCCACCTGCCCGAGGGCCTGCGCTGGGACATCCTCTCGCTCTACGCGGGCGTGCTCGACGGTCTGCGCGCCGCGGGCACTTCGGCCGGCGGCCGGCTGGCCTCGGTCGGCGTGGACAGCTGGGCCGTGGACTACGGACTGCTGGACGCCGACGGGGCCCTGCTCGGCAATCCCGTCCACTACCGGGACAACCGTACGGACGGCGCGGCCGAGAAGGTGTGGGCGACCGTCCCCGCCGACCGCCTGTACGCGGCCACGGGCATCCAGTACGCGCCGTTCAACACCCTCTACCAGCTCACGGCAGCCCGCGGAACACCCCAACTGGCGGCAGCGACAAGGCTGTTGCTGGTTCCGGATCTTCTCTCGTACTGGCTGACCGACGTGGCGGGCACCGAACTCACCAACGCCTCGACCACGCAGCTCGTCGACCCGCGCACGCGCGACTGGGCGCACTCCCTGGCCGACACCCTCGGCATCGACCTCGGCCTCTTCGGGCCACTGCGCCGGCCCGGCGACCCGGCGGGACTGCTGCGTCCCGACGTCCTGGAGGCCACCGGCCTCACCGGACCCGTCCCGGTCACCGCGGTCGCCTCGCACGACACGGCTTCGGCGGTGGCCGCCGTACCCGCGGCGCACGGCGAGCGGTTCGCGTACGTCTGCACGGGCACCTGGTCGCTCGCCGGGCTCGAGCTCGACGCGCCGGTGCTCAGCGAGGACAGCCGGGCCGCGAACTTCACCAACGAGCTGGGCATCGACGGCACGGTCCGCTATCTGCGCAACATCATGGGCCTGTGGCTGCTGCAGGAGTGCGTACGGGAATGGGGCGACCCCGACGTGCCCGCGCTGCTCGCCGCGGCGGCCGCGGTCCCCGGCCTCCGTTCGGTCGTGGACGCCTCGGACCCCGCCTTCCTCGCGCCCGGGGGGATGGTGCAGCGCATCGCGGAGGCGTGCCGTTCCACCGGGCAGCCCGTACCCGCGACACCCGCCGAGACCACTCGCTGCATCCTCGACTCCCTCGCACTGGCCCATCGCAGTGCGATCGAGGACGCCCAGCGGCTCTCCGGGCAGACGGTGGACACGGTGCACATCGTGGGCGGCGGCGCGCGCAACGAGCTGCTGTGCCAACTGACCGCCGACGCCTGCGGACTCCCGGTGGTGGCCGGCCCGGCGGAGGCCTCGGCGCTCGGCAACATCCTGGTGCAGGCACGCGCCCAGGGGCTGGCCGGCGACCGCTCCGAGATGCGCGCCCTGCTGTCACGGACGCAGCCGCTCGTACGGTACGAGCCGGAGCCGAAGCGGGCTTCGTGGGACGCGGCCGCCGCACGTTTCGCCGCACGCTGACCGACCGACCTCCATCCTGATCGAACACCAAGGAGCCGCGGTGCGAGTCGCACTGTTCCTCACCTGCGTCAACGACGCGCTCTACCCGGACACCGGCCGCGCAGTGGTGAAGCTGCTCGACCGGCTCGGCGTCGACGTCGACTTCCCGATGGGCCAGACGTGCTGCGGCCAGGCCCACTACAACACGGGGTATCGACGGACGGCCGAACCGCTGGCCACGCGCTTCGCCGAGGTCTTCGGTGCGTACGACGCGATCGTCACCCCCTCCGGGTCGTGCGGGGCGATGGTCCGCGAGCTCTATCCGCGCATGGGCGAGCGGGCGCGGGCGGAGGGGCGCGGCGATGTGCTGGCGCGGACGGTGGCGGGGGTGGTGCCGAAGACGTACGAGCTGACGGAGTTCCTGGTGGATGTGCTGGGGGTGACGGATGTGGGTGCGTACTACCCGCAGACCGTGACGTACCACCCGACGTGTCACGGACTGCGCAGCCTGGGGCTTGGCGATCGGCCGCTCCAACTCCTGCGAGCGGTCAAGGGGCTGGAGCTGCGGGAGCTGCCGGGGGCGGAGGAGTGCTGCGGCTTCGGAGGGACCTTCGCCGTGAAAAACGCGGACGTCTCGGCGGCGATGGGTGCCGACAAGGTCCGCAACGCCGTGTCGACCGGGGCGGATGCTCTGTGCGCGGCCGACAACTCGTGTCTGATGCACATCGACGGCACCATGAGCCGGCTGAAGGTCGGGATGCGTCCGGTGCACATCGCGGAGATTTTGGCGAGTACGGAAGAGGAGCCGCTGGTATGAGTGGGACGTATCTGGGGATGCCGTCGTTTCCGGTGGCGGCGCGTGAGGCGGTGAACAACCCGACGCTGCGGGCGAATCTGCGCCATGCCACGCACACGATCCGCGCGAAGCGGGCGGTGGCGGTGGCGGAGCTCGCGGACTGGGCGTTGTTGCGGGAGGCCGGGAAGCAGATCAAGGACCGCACGCTGCGGCATCTGGACACGCTGCTGGTGGAGCTGGAGGAGAAGGTCACCGCGGCGGGTGGGGTGGTGCACTGGGCGGCGGATGCGGAGGAGGCGAACCGGATCGTCACCGAGCTGGTGGTGGCGACCGGGGAGCGGGAGGTGGTGAAGGTCAAGTCGATGGCGACCCAGGAGATCGGCCTCAACGAAGCCCTGGAAGCTGCCGGGATCGCCGCCTACGAGACGGATCTGGCGGAGCTGATCGTGCAACTGGGCCAGGACCGCCCTTCGCACATCCTGGTGCCCGCGATCCACCGCAACCGGGGCGAGATCCGCGACATCTTCGCCACCACGATGGGCGAGTGGGGGCGCCCGGCCCCCGACGATCTCACCGACAGCCCCGCTGCGTTGGCGGAGGCGGCCCGGTTGCATCTGCGGGAGAAGTTCCTGCGGGCGAAGGTCGGCATCTCGGGGGCGAACTTCATGGTCGCCGAGACCGGGACGCTGGTGGTCCTGGAATCGGAGGGCAACGGACGCATGTGCCTGACCCTGCCGGAGACCCTGATCTCGGTGGTGGGGATCGAGAAGGTCATCCCCAGCTGGCGGGATCTGGAGGTGTTCCTGCAGACCCTGCCCCGCTCCTCCACAGCCGAGCGGATGAACCCCTACACCAGCACCTGGACCGGCACCACCGACTCCGACGGCCCCAAGGCCTTCCACCTGGTGCTCCTGGACAACGGGCGCACGAATACCCTGGCGGACGAGGTGGGGCGACAAGCATTGCGGTGCATCCGCTGCTCGGCGTGTCTGAATGTGTGCCCGGTCTACGAGCGGGCCGGCGGTCACGCCTACGGCTCGGTCTATCCGGGCCCGATCGGTGCGATCCTCTCCCCTCAACTGCGCGGCACCCAGAGCGACATCGATGCCTCTTTGCCGTATGCGTCGTCGTTGTGCGGGGCGTGTTACGAGGTGTGCCCGGTCGCGATCGACATTCCCGAGGTCCTGGTCCACTTGCGGGAGCAGGTCGCGGAGAAGGGCGGCAAGGGCCACCGCCTGGAGAAGACCGCAATGAAAGCAGCTGGGTGGATCCTCAACCACCCCGCCGCGTTGGGGGCAGGTGAGCGCCTGGCGTCCAAGACCCGCAAGCTGCACCCGCACAAGGTGCCGGGTGCATCGGCGTGGACGGACAGCCGTGACCTGCCCGCCCTGCCCGAGCAACCGTTCCGCGACTGGTGGAAGAAGAACCGCACATGAACACTCGCGAGACCATCCTCACCCGCATCCGCACAGCCGTGGCCCAGGCACCGGAGGTGCCCGAACCGGCCCGCGACTACCTGCCCAGCCACACCCCGAACAACCCGCAGATCCTCCTGGACCTGTTGGCGGAGAACCTCACCGACTACCGGGCCATCGTCCACCACACTCACGAAGACAACCTCCCGGACCTCCTCAACCAACTCCTGTCCGCCCACGGATCGCAAACCGTCCTCGTCCCGCCCGGCCTGCCGGAGCACTGGCTGCAAGCATCCAACGCCCAACAAATCGAGGACAGTTCAACGCACACCCCCCACGACCTGGATACGGTCGACAGTGTGGTGACGGGCTGCGCGCTGGCGATCGCCGAGACCGGCACCCTCGTCCTGGACGCAAGCCCCGACCAAGGAAGACGCCGCATCACCCTCATCCCCGACCACCACATCTGCATCGTCCGCACCCCCGACCAGATCATCGCCTCCCTCCCCCAGGCCATGCCCCGCCTCGACCCCACCCGCCCCCTCACCTGGATCTCAGGACCCTCCGCCACCAGCGACATCGAACTCGACCGCGTCGAAGGCGTCCACGGCCCCCGCACCCTCGAAGTCATCCTCCTCAGCGCTACGCCTCAGCCAGGTGACCAGCGATAAGCTCCGCGAATTCCGCCGGGGTGGCAATGCGAGTGCCGAGCGCTTCGGCCTTGGTCCGCTTGGATCCTGCACCGTCGCCCGCCACCAGGAGCGAGGTGCGCTTGGAGACGCTGGACGAGGACTTGCCGCCGGCTCGCTCGATGAGCTCGTTCATCTCATTGCGGGAGAGCTTCTCCAGCGGTCCGGTCATGGCGCCGGTGACCACCACCGTCATCCCGGCCAAGGGACCCGCGGCCGTCTCCAGCTCCGCCTCCTCCTCGGCGCCCTCTTCCTGCGGGGCGGGCGGAACGGCACCGGGTTCGACGAGGTTCACGCCCGCCGCCGCGAGTTTGCCGATGAGCGGGGCGAGTTCGGCCAGTTCCGCCACGATCACGGGGGCCTTCTCCACACCAATGCCTTCGACCTCCTGGATCGCCGCCGCGTCAGCGGCGCACAGGAGGTCCATCGTCGCGAAATGCCTGGCGATACGGCGGGACATGGAGCGGCCCGTACCCCGCACACCGAGCGCGGCCAGCACCCGGGCCAGCGGCTGCCCCTTGGCCGATGCGATGGCGGCGAGGAGATTGTCCGTGCTGGTCTCCCCCATCCGGTCCAGCGCGAGAAGCTGTTCGCGGGTCAGGGCGAAGAGGTCCGCGAAGTCGCCGACCAGACCGGCGTCGACCAGTTGGACGACGCGCGTGGTCCCGAGGCCCTCGATGTCGAGCTGATCGCGTCCCACCGCGTACGCGATGGAGGCGACGACCCGGCAGTTGCGGCCCCGGACACAGCGCCAGCGCTGCTCACTGGTGTCGATTTCGGAGCCGCACTGCGGGCACAACTCCGGGAAGACGATGGGCTGTTCGTCACCGGCCCGCAACTGCACCAGCGGCGCTTCGATACGCGGAATGATGTCGCCGGCCTTGTAGACCATCACCTGGTCGCCCAGGCGCAGGTCGCGGCGCGTGATGTCGGCTGGGTTGTGGAGGGTCGCGTAGGTGACGGTGCTCCCGTCGATCTCGACCGGTTCGAGGACGGCGCGCGGCGCGATGATGCCGGTGCGGCCCACGTTCCACTCCACCTCCAGGAGCCGGGTGACCTTTTCGACTGCGGGCAGTTTGTACGCGATCGCCCAGTGCGGTGCCCGCGATCCGGATCCGGCGTCCCTCTGGTCGTCGGCGAGGTCGGCCTTGATGACGATGCCGTCGATCCCGAAGGGCAACTCGGCCCGCGCGGCGGCCACTTCCTCCACCCGCGCCAGTACTTCCTCCACCGTGGACGCGGTGCGCGGCGCGACCGCGCTGGTGGCTGCCGTGTGGACGCCGAGCCCGGCGGCGAACTCCAGGATCCGGCTGTGCGGCCACTCGCCGAGGGAGTCGGCGGGCTCTCCGGTGGCGTCCAGCGCGAGAACCCCGTAGCAGAAGAACGTGGTTTCCACGCGGTAGGGACGGTCCTTCGCGCGCAGCGTGCCGGCCGCCCCGTTGCGCGGGTTGGCGAACGGGGTCCCGCCGTGGGCGGTCCGGACGGTGTTGGCCGCCTCGAACTGGTCGGTGGTCATGAGGACTTCGCCGCGCACCTCGAGGGTGAGCGGCTCCTTGAGCGCGGCGGGCAGGCCGGTGACCGTGTCGATCGCGTGCGAGACGTCCTCGCCCGCGGTGCCGTCGCCGCGTGTGATCAGCTGAACGAGGCGCCCGTCGCGGTAGCGGGCGGCGATCGCCAGGCCGTCCAGTTTGGGCTCGACGCTCCACGCCGTGACGGGGCGCCCGATTCTTCGCTCCAACGAAGCGGTCCAGTCGGTGAAGCCCTCCGCCGAGAACACGTTGTCCAGCGACAGCATGGGCACCGTGTGCGGCACATCGCCGACCGTCGCGCCACCCGCGACCTTCCCGGTCGGCGAGACCGCCAGGGTGTCCTCGGGGTGCTCGGTCTCGTACGCGGCGATGGCGCGCACCATGCGGTCGTACGCGTCGTCGTCGAGCGGGCTCTCGCCCGAGGTGTAGTACGCGGCCGCCGCCTGTACGGCGGACTCGACGGCGGCGGCGTAGGCGGCGGCATCGGCAAGACCAGCAGGAGTTGTCGTCATGACCCTCATCCTGCCTCCCACCACTGACAATGCCGCTGGGAGCCGTGGTCCGCGAGATCCAACTTCGTTAATCAGTACGCACGTTACTCGCACATCAGTACGATGAAGCCCGCTCCCCTCGGAGCGCATCCTTGACCCCACACCTCAGGAGTGTCATGCGCAAGCTTGCCCAGATTCTCGCCGTCGCCTCGCTGACCGCCGCCACCACCCTGGTCTTCAACGGCACTGCCGAGGCCTCCACCGCCTCGCCCGCGTCGGTGAGCAACAAGTGCACCGAGACCGTCAAGATCCGCGCCTCGGCCAGCACTTCGGCCACCATCAAGGGCTACTGCTACACCTACAGCACAGTGACCAGCATCTGTTACAACGTCGGCACCACCGTCTTCGGCAACCCCTATTGGGACAAGGTGCACGTCGTCACCCCCAAGCAGTGCATGGACTGCACGCCGACGACCACCGACGGATGGATCTCCGAGTACTACCTCTCGAACAAGAACGCCGTTCACTGCTGACCTTGCCGACACGGGACGAGCCGCGTGACCACTCCATCGTGGTCACGCGGCTCGTCCCGGCGTGGCGATCAGGCGGTGGGCGTCCCGGCCACCCGTCGTTCTCCGCCGTTGCGCTGCTGCCAGAGCTTGTAGACCTCGACCGCTTCCTCGCGTGCGTCGTGACGCATCGGCAGGCGCCGCTCCGTCCAGTCCTTGGCGAACTCGCCGTAAAAGGTGTCGAGTTCGAAGTACTTGCGGTCGTCGACGTAGTGCGGCTCGTACGCGTCGCGCGTGGTGAGGAAGACGACCTCGTCGGGCGAGCAGTAGTACAGAGAGCCCAGGCACATCGGGCACGGGTGGGCCAGTACGTAGATGGTCGTGCCGGTCAGGTGCTCCGTGCCCAGCTTCACGCACGCCTCGCGGATGGCGAGGATCTCGGCGTGGGCCGTGGGGTCATTGGTCTGGGCGACCTTGTTCGCGGACTCGGCGAGAATCTCGCCGTCCTTGACGATCACGGTCGCGAACGGGCGTCCCCCCTCCTCGACGTTCCTGCGGGCAAGGTCGACGGTGCGCTGTGCGAAGTCCATGAAGGTTCCTTACGCGTGGGGGGATGGGTCAGAAGGGCTTGGTCGGCAGGTACTTGCCGTCGAGCGTGATCACAGCACGCTCGCCACCCTCCGGATCGGCGACCTTCCGCACGTCCAGCTTGAAGTTGATCGCGCTGATGATGCCGTCGCCGAACTGCTCGTGGACCAGGGCCTTGAGCGTGGTGCCGTAGACCTGGAGCATTTCGTAGAAGCGGTAGATCGTCGGGTCGGTGGGGATGCCGCCGGGGATGGATCCCCGGGAGGGGATGGTCTGCAGCAGCGTCGCGTCGTCCTGGTCCAGGCCCAGGAGTTCGGCGACGGCCCGGGAGGAGCCCTCGGGCAGCGGGTGCTGGCCGAGTACGGCCGCGGTGACGTAGGCGACGGAGAGGCCCGCCGCATCGGCGATCTGCTGCCAGGTCAGGTCCTTGCGCACCTTGGCCTCGACGGCCTTGGCGGCCAGGATCTGACGGGCTGCGGGGTCGAACTGGGCGTGCGTCATGAGGGGTGGTTCCTTTGCGTGGGAGGTTCAGACGGAGGTGACGGTGCCGGTGGGGATGTCGTAGACCCAGCCGTGCAGGGTGACCGCGTCCGCGGCCAGGGCGCGGGCCACCGAGGGATGTGTGGCGAGGTTCGCCAGCTGGGCGCGCACGTTCTCGCGTACGAGCGCGTCCACGTTCTGCGCACCGTCCTCGCCGGCAGTACGGGCCCGGGCGGCATCCGCGTGACGCAGCCACTCCGCGATCGCCGGTGCGGCGCTCAGGTCGTGGCGCTCGGCGAGGGCGGTCATCGCGCCGCAGGCGGAGTGCCCGCACACGACCACATCGGTCACGCCGAGGACGGCCACCGCGTACTCGATGCTCGCGGCCACACCGTCCGCTCCCGGACCGTGGGCGGGGACAAGATTGCCCGCCGTACGGATGACGAACAGCTCACCCGGTTCGCTCTGCGTGATCAGCTCCGGCACCACGCGGGCGTCGGAGCAGCTGATGAACAGCGTCGTCGGCCTATGGGTCGCCGCCAGGTGTGCGAAGAGCTCCGCCCGGGCCGGGTAGACGTCCCGCCGGAAACGCGCGACGCCGTCGATGAGGTCCTGCATGGTCACTTCCTTCGGTGGTTGCCGACCCCGTGGGGTTGACGAGATCCACCCTGCACGACCTGCATCTATAGTGTCCAAGACGCAATTTCGATGGCTCCTATCGACCTCATCTATAGTTGTGCGCATGGCCCCGGAACTCCGTCATCTGCGCTATCTGCTCGCAGTCGCCGAGCACGCCAATTTCACCCGTGCCGCCGAGGACCTGCGCATCTCGCAACCCACGCTCTCGCAGCAGATCAAGCAGCTGGAGCGGACCGTCGGCGCCCAGCTGCTCGACCGCACGGGGCGCACGGTGCGCCTCACCGACGCGGGTGAGGTGTACGTCCACTACGCCCGCCGCGCCCTGCACGACCTGGCAGCGGCCGAACGTGCCGTCCTGGACGTCGCAGACCTCGGCCGCGGCCATCTCCGCCTGGCCCTCACCCCCACGTTCACCGCCTACCTCGTCGGCCCGCTCACCGCCGAGCTGCACACCCGCCACCCCGGCATCAGCCTGGACGTCAAGGAGATGCCCCAGGACCGCATCGAGGCCGGCCTGCTGTCCGACGACATCGACCTCGGGATCGCCTTCCACGGCCCCCACCTGCCGGGCATCGCCGCAACCCCCTTGTTCACCGAAGTCCTCGGGCTGGTGCGCGGCCCGGGCCGGTCCCGGGCGCACGGATCAGGACCGCTCTCCGTACGCGATCTGGCCGACCACCAACTCGCCCTGCTCAGCGGGGATTTCGCCACCCGCGGCCATATCGACGCCTACTTCGCCGCCCACCAGGTGCAGCCGCACATCGCCGTGGAGGCCAACTCCATCCAGGCCCTCACCGAGATCGTCCAGCGCACCACACTCTCCACCGTCCTGCCCGACGCCATCACCCACGACCACCCCCGCCTCGAGCCCGTCCCGCTCGATCCGCCCCTGCCGACGCGCACCGTCGCCCTCCTCCACCGCGAGAACGCCTACCGGAGCGCGGCCGCCCTCGCCTTCACCCGCCTCACGCAGGACGTCGTCCGCACCCGCGGATACGCGCCCGCCTGAGGCCCGCGCACGCCGTACGGAAAATTGCGTGCACGACCCCCGCACCATCACTTACCGTTGATCCCATGAAGGTCAACGTCCACACCACCGGCACCACCGCGACCGCGCGAGCGACCAGCTCCCCGGTTGCCGCCGACTGACCTCAGTCACCCCCTCTTTCCACCGGCGACCGGAAACGGCCCGCCGGTGCTCTGACGGACTCCTGTCCCGCCTTCCTGTGCCGCGGCCTTTCCGGGCACGCCCCAAGGCGAAGGATCCGCCACCATGAACACCGACCTTGTCGTCCGAACCTTCATCGAGTACTTCGAGGAGCGCGGGCACCGACGCATCACGGGCTCGTCACTCCTCCCACCGACCGGCGACCCGGTTCTCTACACGACGTCCGGCATGCACCCCCTCACCCCGTACCTCGAGGGCAGACCGCACCCCCTCGGCAGCCGCCTGGTGAACGTGCAGCGCTGTCTGCGCACCACCGACCTGGACGAGGTGGGCGACGACACGCATCTCACCGTCTTCGAAATGCTCGGCACGTGGTCGCTCGGCGACTACGAGGGCTCGCTCAGCCTGGAGTGGGGCCACGACCTGCTGGTGAACGGCTTCGGGATCGACCCGGGCCGACTGCATGCCACTGTCTTCGGCGGCGACGACCAGGTGGGCCCCGACACCGAGTCCCTGCGGATCTGGCAGGAACGCGGAGTCCCCGTGGAACTCACCCGCGACGAGAACTGGTGGTCCAACGGCCCCACCGGGCCCTGCGGTCCCGACTCGGAGATCTTTCTCTGGACCGGCGACACACCACCGCACTCCACACCGACGCAGGACGACCGGTGGGTGGAGGTCTGGAACCACGTCATGATGCGCCACCGCCGCCACGAGGACGGCAGCCTGCACCCGCTCCCGCGCGCCAATGTCGACACCGGGCTGGGTCTTGAGCGCCTCACCACACTGCTGCAGGGCAAGAAGTCGGTCTACGACTGCGATCTGTTCGAACCGTGGATGCGGCTCGTGCCACCGCTGTGGCACCTGGACGAGCTGTCCCTGCGCATCGTCTGCGACCATCTGCGCTCGTCGGTCGTCGTCATCGGCGACGGCGTCCTGCCCTCCAACACCGGTCGCGGATACGTACTTCGCAGGCTCGTCCGCCGCGTACTCACCACACTGTGGCGGGAGGACCCGTCACGCTCGCTCCAGGACGTGCCTCTCGAACTGCTGGAGCACACCCTGGACCACTTCCAGCAGGTGACGGACGTACGAACGGTGCACGAGGTCCTCCTCGACGAGGAGCGCCGCTTCACCGGCCTGCTCGAACGGGGTCGACGGGTCCTGTCCAAGCCGCGCTTCACCAGCACGCTCACGGACACCGACTACAGCTATCTGCACGACACCCACGGTCTGCCGCGCGACCTCGTCGTGCTCCTCAGGACCGACCTCTAGGGGGCCGTGTCGAGCGCCTCCAGCAGCAGGGTCACCGTCGCGGCGGCCGCGTCCCGGTCGCCCTGCACCAGGGCGGTCTCGGCGAGGTCGGTCAGGAGTGCCACCGCCGCCTGCACCACGGCCGCCCGTACGGGCACCGTGCGCAGGGCGGCGAGCGCAACCGAGGCCTGTTGCCCGGCAGTTGGTCTCGGCCCGGTGGGGCCCGACGGAATCAGCGCATGAACGCCGCGGCCCACACCGGGTACTTCGCGTGAGGATGCTGTCACCTCCCCAGTCTCCCGCACCCTCACGCGCCGCGGTCACAGACCGCGGATGACGCACCCGTTCCGCTCGGCTTCCGCCCTCCAGGCGGGAACCGGATCCACGAAGTACTGGATCTCGCCGCTGCGGTACGCGTCGACGGCGCTCTGCAGTTCGACACACGGCGGGCACGCCGCACGGGCGGCATCGGCCGCCGACGCGACCGGGGCGAGCAGGACGATGCCGGCGACCGCCGCAGCGGCGGGCAGAGCGAAACGGGTGAGGACCATACGGGAACGCCTCCTGGGGCGGGGAAACGGGTGCGGGTGACGGACGCCCGGCCGCATTCCGGCGGGCGCCCGCCCTCAGGCTTGCGCACCCGCACCCTCGTTCCGCAGCACCACGCTGGTCCCGTCAGCCTGTTGCCGGGACACGGTCGAGCGCCGGGTCAGGCGGGCAGGGGGCCGTCCAGCGTCCAGGCGGAGTCGTGCCGTGTGAATCCGATGTGCGGGTAGTAGCCGACCGCCGCGGGGGCCGCGAGAAGGATCAGCTTCGCCTCGGGCGCCGCTTCCTGGGTGGCCCGTACGAGCGCCTTCCCCACACCCCCGCTCTGGAACGACGCGTCGACGGCGAGATCGCTCCGATCGGACCGTCAGGGCGTATCGCCCTGCCAGTCCCAGCGCTTGGGGTCCCCGGCCCTGGGTCCGTACGCCGCGTGCCCGCCGGGTCCGTACCGGCCGATCTCCGTGCGGAGCGCGGCGCCGTCGCGCAGTTGGCGCGCGCTGCGGCCCGTCACGTCCAGCAGGAGGCCGTCCAGCGGGCCTCCGACCAACTCGGCGTAGGCGCGCCCCGGTCGTGGACCCGGATCGGGATCGTCGTGATCCGCTCCGTACACGCGTCCCCTCATGATCTGCTCGTCCATGAGTGCAGCATCGCAGGCACCACTGACAGTCCGTCTTCCACCGCGAAGCCCATGGCATATGCCAGGAGCACCACCGCCTCGAGTGTTGCCAAATCCCTTACGGGCCCTCGCTCCCTGTGCAACAGTCGTTACCGGTCCATCCGTCAGTGACCTGGCCGTGCCGCGCCTGTATCGGAGTACGTCATGCCGTCCCATCTCTTCGCGGACCGCCCCGCCCCACAGCCGCCCCAGCGGGAAACAGTCGACGCGCTGATCACCCGCACGCGCCGGCTGCGCGGGGACGTGGACGCGGTGCGCCGGGAATCGGTGATGGACGACGACGAGGTGCAGGGACGCTGGCACCGGGCACTGTGCGATCTGGCGGTCCACCACCTCGACGACCTGGGCGCGCATCTGGGACAGCTCAAGGAGGGTTTCCCCGCCGAGGCCGCGGAGGAACTCGCCGCCGAACTCGCCGGATACGGGGCCCAGGACGGTGCGACGGACGACGCCCCGGCCGCCTCCCTGCTGAGCCGGGTCGGCAGCGCCGAGTGGAACCTGCTGACGGACGAGGCGAGTTGGTCCGAGGAGCTCTTCCAGATCTTCGGGCGCTCCCCCGAGAGCGGTGCGCTGTCGCTGGACGAGCTGCCCTCCGTGCTCTTCGCCGAGGACCAGTCGCTGCTGACCGCGATGGTCACGGACTGTCTGGTGGACGGGCGGACCATCGACGGGGAGTTCCGGATCGTACGGCCGGACGGCTGTGTGCGGACGCTCCACATGATGGGCGAGCCCGTGCTCGACGAGGACGGCTGCACCGCCTCCATGTGGGCGGTCCTGCGGGACGTCAGCGAACTGCGGCGCAGTCAGCGCACCGTACGGGAATCGCGGGACACGCTGCAGCGCAGTCGGCAGATCGCCGAGACCGAGCACCGGCTCGCGGTCGAACTCCAGGAGACCGTACTGCCACCGTGGCGCGGCTCCCTGCGCCTGCCCCAGACGGGGCCCGCGGCGCTGGATCTCGCGGCACACTATCTGCCGTCGGCGAGCAGCGCGCTGATCGGCGGCGACTGGTACGACGCACTGGAACTCGCGGACGGACAGACCCTCCTGAGCGTGGGTGACCTGACGGGCCACGGAGTGACGGCGGCGTCCGGCATGGCCATGGTCCTGGGGGCGCTGCGCGGCATGACGCTCGCCGGCATCGGCCCCGGCCCTCTGATGGGCCATCTCAATCAGCTGCTCGAGACCTCCGCCCAGCCCGCGTTGGGAAGTGCGGTGTGCTGCCGGTACGACCCCGGGACGCGGACGCTGGCGTGGGCGCAGGCGGGACACCCCGCCCCCTTGCTGTTCCGCGAGGGGACGGGGCGTGCGCTTCCGCGGCCGGACGGCGTACTGCTCGGTGCGACGACGGGTGCCGTGTACGAACAGACCGAGGTCGGGCTCCTGCCCGGCGATCTGCTGGTACTGCACACCGACGGGCTCACCCGGCGCAATGTGGCGGACGGGCCCGACTCGGACCGACTGCTCGCGCTCGCACCACGGTTCGCCGAGGCCCGCACATCGCAGGAGTGTGTGCGGATCATCGTCGAGGAGTGCGGCGAGGCGGAGCGTGAGGACGACGCCTGCGTGCTGGTCGCGAGGATCGGTTTCCAGTAGTACGTGCTTTCTTCCGGACCCCTCTTCTAGATGTCCTTGCTCCTCGGCCGGCTCCGGGGCAGGGAGAGCTGGATCTCCTCGCGCAGGTCCTGGATCTTTCCGTGTCCCGAGTACTGGCCGGTGAGCCGGTACATCTCGCGCAGCCTGTCCCAGGTCCGGTGCGAGGAGGTCTCCCCCATCGACACGAGCGCGAGACGGGCGTACCGGTCGGCCTGCTCCGGGTCGTCGGCGATGAAGCACGCCGAGGCGAGCGAGATGTAGTCGAAGATCTTCGAGCGCTGCCGTCCGTTCACCCGCAGATCGAGGGCCTGCCGGGCGTGCCGCTGTGCGGTCGCCGCTGCCGACGGGTCGTGATCGGCGAGCGTACGGAAGGCGAGGGCCTGCATTCCGTGCAGGTCCGCCTCGTCGAACATCTGCATCCAGCTCGGCGGTGGTACGTCCCCCTTGTCGGAGACGAACAGGTCCTCGGCCTCGCCGAGGGTGCGGCGCATCGCCTGGCCGTGCCCCATGGCGGCCTGTGCCCAGGCCTCGATGGTGTGCAGCATGGCCCTCGTACGGGGCAGGGTCTGTTCGCCCGATCCCGACTTGGCGAGCTTCATCAGGTCCAGCGCGTCGTCGGGACGGCCGAGGTGCACCATCTGACGGGCCGCGCGGGAGAGGGCTTCGCCGGCCCGTGGCCGGTCGCCGCCTTCGCGGGCCGCGTGGGCCGCGATGACGAAGTACTTCTGGGCCGTCGGTTCGAGACCGATGTCGTGCGACATCCAGCCTGCGAGGACGGCGAGGTTGGCGGCGACGCCCCAGAGGCGCCGCTGCAGATGATCGGGGTGGCGGTAGGCGAGCATGCCGCCCACCTCGTTGAGCTGTCCCACGACCGCCTTGCGCTGGAGACCGCCGCCGCGGGCGGCGTCCCAGGCGCGGAAGACCTCTACGGAACGCTCCAGTGCCTCGATCTCCTGCGACCCGATGGGGGCGGCCTCGTAGCGGTCGAACCCAGCGGGGTCGGCGTGCAGGGGATCATCGAAACGGGGGGCGTCCGACGCGAGGGCCGGATCGGTGTGGAGCCAGTCGTGCATGGCGCTGCTGAGCGCTGAGCCTGCGGCGAGCGCGGCGCCCGCGCCCACCATGCCGCGTCGGTTGAGCATGAGGTCCATTCCCGTGAATTCGGTGAGGACCGCTGCCGTACGTTCGGGCGCCCACGGGAGGCCGTCGGGACTGGTGCGATCTGCATTGCCGACGTCCTGCCGTTTCCCCGCGCGCCCGGGCCGTGCGAACCCGAGGTCCTCGATGGTCACGACACGACCGAGACGCTCGGTGAACAGTGCTGCCAGCACCTTGGGCACCGGTTCGCGCGGGCTCTCGCCCATGTCGATCCAGCGCCGTACGCGCGAGGTGTCGGTCGCCAGCTGCGGGTGGCCCATGGCCGCCGCCTGCCGGTTCACTAGTCTCGCCAGTTCGCCCTTGGACCAGCCGGCCAGGCCGAACAGATCTGCAAGGCGGGTGTTGGGTTCTCCGGTCACGTCAAGCCCCCAGGTTCTCGGCTGAGTTGACAGTAACCCCCTGTCAGATGCGGTGGGGATATTCGCCAGGGTTCGCCAGGGTGCGCCACATGGTGTGCCACCCACGGGCCGGTGTCAGGTAGGAAAGCGCCACCCCGACCCGGTGGCCGGACCGCACTCCCCAGGGTGCGTCCCGGGCACCGGGGCGGGCAGCGCACGTAACTCGTCGGCACACGAAGGGATCTGTCTCCCCCATGTACACAGCATCGTCCTCCGTGTCTGCCCCTCCCCGGCCGCTCCGTCCGCTTGCCGCGGGCGGCGGACCGTATCTCGACCCCTCCCACGCCGCAGCGGCACTCGGCACCGGTCGGATCCGGCGTGCGGCGGGGACGGGGGCCCAACCGCTCAGCGGGAGACTCGACTTGTCAGGTCCCCAGGGCTCGCAGCTGCGCATGGCGATCGCGTCGGTGCACCGCATCTGCCCGGAGTTCAACCCGGTGCAGATACTGCGCCGGAGCGGCCGGTCCGTCCTTCTTGTCGGAACGACAGGACGGACGACCGCGGTTGCCAAGTGTCTGCTCGACAACTCCCCAGTGTGGACCGAGCGGTTCCGCCACGAGATAGCCGCATACCGCTCCTTCGTACGGCACCGCCCGCCGGTGCGGGTGCCCCGGCTGATCGCCGCCGACCCCGAGAACTGCACCCTGGTGATCGAGCGGATGGCCGGACGGGCCGCGGCTCTGCAGCGCCACCCGGTCGAGGCCCCGCCGCGCGCGGACGTGCGGGCCGCGCTCGGGGCGATCGCCCGGGTCAACGCCTGGCGGCCGCCGGCCGGGATGTTCGACGCCCCGCTGGACTACGCGTCCCGGATCGCCCGCTATCACGAGCTGGGGCTGTTCACCGACCGCGACCTGGGCGATCTGCAGAAGCTGCTGCACGGTCTCGCCCATGCGGGCGGGAAGCAGGGGATGGGGCAGTTCTGCCACGGTGACGCCCTGCTCTCCAACATCCTTCTCTCGCCTGCCGGTCCGGTGCTCGTGGACTGGGAGCTGGCGGGCTGGTATCTGCCGGGGTACGACCTGGCGACGCTCTGGGCGGTACTGGGCGATGCCCCGGTGGCGCGCCGGCAGATCAGCCAGCTGGCGCAGGCGGCAGGACCGGCGGCGCGTGACGCGTTCCTGGTGAACCTGATGCTGGTGCTGACCCGGGAGATCCGTCACTACGAGACGGCCGTCCAGCGCACCATGCGCGAGACGGCACCGGCAGGAGCCGCGGGCCAGTCCCAGCAGCCCGGTGTCCTGTCGCACGGCGAGGAGCAGCGCCTGCTGCTGCGGCGGCTGCACGACGACTGCGCGCTGGCGCGCAGGGCCGTCCGAGCCGCGGTGGGCACTCGCTGAGGCGCCTCGCCGGGTGAAGAGGGGGAAGTGCGATGCGGGTCCAGCGCCGACACACTGGGCCCGCATCGCACTGCGCTGTCGGTGGCGCCGTCAGTGCGCGCGGACGATGTCCACGTCGTCGGCCTTGACGAACGCGACGCGGTGGCCGATCTGGACCGTCACGTACTTCGTCGCCCCGGGGAACCAGGTGTGGTCGTACGGGAAGGACGAGTCGATCGTCGGCGCGTAGTAGTAGCCGGTGGGCGCCACGCCGCCGCCCGGGTAGGACTGGCCCGTCTTGATCGTGTACGGGAGCGGGGTCCCGAGGCGCGCCCCGGTGAAGTCCGCGGGGTACTCGGACTTCTCCGGATAGGTCACCCCGTACACCGGCACGTCCGTCCTGCCGGCCTTCGGCTTCACGACGTAGCCGCCGGTGGGTGTGGTGGTGCGGGTGCCCTTCGGGGACTCGAACCAGGCCTTCTGTCCGTACCACCAGATCGCGGTCCAGCCGGGCTTGCGCTCGGCGACGACGGCCTGCTGGGTGGCGCTGATCTTGCTGCCCCAGTCCGCGGCGCAGTTGGTGCCCGCCGAGCCGTCGGTGTGCAGGCCCGGGTCGGAGAAGAGCGGGGCGGTGGCGGAGGGTTCGGTGTGGAGCGGGACCGCGCTGCTCGCCTGCACGGGGAGGTCCACACCCTTCTCGCAGTCGCGGAAGGCCTGGAGGTTCTTCTTGAACACCGGGTTGACGGTGACGAGTTGGCTGCCGGGGAAGGCCGTGGGCACGGTCGGCCTGCCGAGCAGGGTCATGAAGTAGTTCCAGTCCCAGTAGGTGCCGGGGTCCCAGTGCATGGCCTTGGTCCCGGCCGCGCTGGTGGGCGGGACGTTGTCGTGGCCGATGATGTGCTGGCGGTCCAGGGGGATGTCGTACTTGGCGGCGAGGTAGCGGACCAGGGTGGCCGTGGAGCGGTACATCTCGGGGGTGTACCACTGGGCGCCCTCGGTCGCGACACCCTCCTGCTCGATGCCGATGGACTGCGAGTTGATGGACCAGTTGCCCGCCTGCCAGGCGATGTCCTTGTCCTTCACCATCTGCGTGACATGGCCGTCGGCCGAGCGCACGACGTAGTGGGCGGAGGCGGCCCGTGTCGGGTCCTGGAAGATCCTCAGCGTGGTGGCGAAGTCCTCTTCGGTGTCGTGCAGGACGATGAATTTGATCTTGTTGGTCTGCGGCCGGTTCGAGGTGTCGTAGTTGCCGTACGTCTCCTTGTCGGCGGGGTCACCGGTCTGCTGGTACGCGGCAGGGACCCAGTCGCAGTCGAGGATGCGCGGGCACTCCGGGCGGGTGCCGTCGGCGCTCGCCTGCGCGACAGGTCCGGTCAGGGCGAAACTGAAAGCGCTCGCGGCGGTGAGCGCGAGCGCGAGTCTGGTCCTCTGGGAGTGCTTCGACGTCATGTCGGCCCTTCTTGCCGGGAGTTGCGCGTGGCGATCTCGCCGTACGGTATGGGCGCACACTCTGTGACGTGAGGTGAACGCGCGTCAAGAGTGCCGCGCGGGCCGAAGGACGAGACAGTGGTCCAAACCACTGGAAGGGTGTTTGACCTGCGACAAGAAAGCAGCAACGGGCCCTCGGAAGGGGCCCGTTACGCGACTTTTACTTGAGTGGTGCGCTCAGCCCTGCTGGAACATCTCCGCGGGGAGCGGCTTGAGCAGTGCGTACAGGTCGTCGGTGATCGGCCGGTCCCAGCTGGCGATGGTGACCAGCACGCCGTCGCTGCGGTCGAACTGCACGCAGGAGATACGGCTTTCGGAGAGCTTGAGGCGGCGCACGATGAGGAGGTTGTCGCCCTGCATCACCGGCATGTCCTCGGTGTCCAGGACCTCGACCGGCTCGTCGTTCTCCAGTGCGGCCAGCAGCTGTGCGACCTCGAAGGGGATCTGGCCCTCGGCGAGCTCGCGGGCCGGAGAGCCGTCGGGCAGGTTGCCGATGATCATCGCGGGTCCGCGGCCGCCGAACAGGTCGTAGCGCAGGAAGACGCCCTGACAGCTGCCGTCGGGCGCGGGCAGCAGGCCGGCGCCGAGGTTCCCGGGCCAGTCACCCGGGTCCATGGCCAGGACGTCGAAGTCCGGGCCCGCGGGAGTGGCGGCGCTGCGGCGGCGGAGGAAGGACATGGAGCCATGGTACGTGGCCCGGGCACGCTGCCGAAGCCGGGGCGGCCCGCTCCTTTCGCAGCCCTTCTCAGGTTCCGAGGGCCGCGGCGAGACCCGTTCGGTCGGTGCCTACTTTCCGGTAGACCGCCGAGAGGAGGCGGGCGACGGTGGGCTCGTCGGTGCGGAGTGCGGCCGCGACGGTGGCCGCGTCGTCTCCTCGTACCGTCATGGCCGCCGCGGTGCGCTCGCGGGCGGTGAGGGTGTCGGTCTCCGTGGAGCGGAGCCGGCTGGGGCGGAGCCCGGCTGCGGCGAGTTCGTCGCGGGCCGCTTCCGCGAGGCTGTCGGCGCCGCACTGCACGGCCGCCTCCAGACCCCGGTAGAGGTGTTCGGCGGCTTCCTGGGGGCGGCCGGTGCGGCGCTGCTCCGCTCCGAGGGCGACGAGGGCGCGGGCCAGTTCGTAGGCGGCGGGCGAGCGCTCCAGGTGGGCGACCGACTCCTCCAGGAGCTTGGCGCGGTCGGGTCCGCCGCCGACCTCGGCGGCGACGCGCAGGGCCTGGCCGACCGCCGATTCGGTGCCGTACTGGCGGGCGCGGCTCACCGCTTCGAGTGCTGTCTCGCGGGCCAGGTCGGGGGCGTCGTGCGCTTCGGCGACGGCGAGGTGAAGCCGCCAGGGGCACCAGGCGGGATTGCGCATGCCGCGGGGGTCGAGGCGGCGGCCCGCCGCGGCCAGCTCGACCGCTGCTTCTCCGGTCCGGCCGCGGGCCAGCAGGAGCTGCCCGTACACGGTCTGCGAGTCCGGGAACGTCACGGCGGCGGGGAAGGGGGCGGTGAAGTCGTGGTCCCGGGCGACCTCTGCGGCCTCGGCGGTACGCCCGCGGGCGAGCAGGACCTCCACGAGGACGCCGGTGGCGTACCACCAGACGGGAGTGCGGGCGCCGACGCGCTCGGCGAGGCGGATGCCGGCCTTGGCGAAGTCCTCGGCCTCGACGAGGCGGCCGCGCCGGTAGCGGATGTAGGCGAGGAGCGTGTACGCGAAGGACAGGTGCGCCCCGCGCCAGCCCTGGCGCTCGAATTCGGCGGTGCCCGAGGCGAAGAGCTCCTCGGCGCGGCCCGGCCGGTCCGCGTACATGAAGACGAGGGCGGTCAGGACGGGCACCTCGAAGCCCCGGCTCTCGTCGGCCCAGCTGAGGCCGCCTTCCAGGGCGCGCTCGGCGTGGTGCAGGCCGATCGCGGCGGACTCGCCGCGCAGGGTGGCGTCCCAGGCGCGCAGGCCGATGATGTAGCGCTCGGTGAGGTCGCGGCCGGTGAGGCGGTCGGCGAGCCGCGACAGCCTGCGGGAGCGGGCGGGCGAGTCGGGTTCGTCGGAACGGAAGGCGTCCCACATGAACTTCTCCGCCTGCATCCGGAGTTTGGTGCGGGCGTCGGTGGTGAGCCGTCCCTCGCGGCCGAGCAGCTCGGAGGCCTCGGCCAGACGGTCGCTGTGGGCCAGGACCTGGGAGAGGCGGTAGACGATGCCCTGGCGCAGGACCGGGTCGGCGATGGGCTCCTCCAGGGCGGCGCGGAGGTGGTTGACGGTGGTCGCCGGTTCGGTGAGGAGGGAGGAGCAGCCGAGTTCGTAGAGGACGGCGGCCCGCTCCTCGAAGGCCGGGGGTTCGCGCAGGGCGCGGGCCAGATAGCGGCGGGCGGCGTCGGGGGCGCCCGCGCGCAGCGTCTCGCCGGCGGCGGCGCGCAGATGGTTCACGACCCAGGGGTCGCCCTCGGGGTGGGTCTCCAGGAGGTGGCGGGCGGCGGCCGGGGAGCCGAGGCCCGCGTCGACGACGGACCAGGCGGCCTTGCCGTGCAGGGCGACGCGTACGCCGTCGGGTATGGCGCGGTAGACGGCGGTGGCGATCAGCGGGTGGACGAATTCCAGCGTGTCCGAGCCGGTGATGATGCGGGCGTCGCGCAGCCGGTCGGCCGCGTCGGAGGCCTCCTCGCGGCCGAGGCCGGCGATGTCCGCGGCGAGGGACGGGGAGATCTCGGTGCCGAGGACGGCACAGGCCCAGGCGAGGCGGACCGTGGAGGTGCCCAGACGCTCGAGGCGGGCGATGAGTCCGCTGCCCTTGACGGCGGCGGCCAGGTCGCGCAGGAGGTGGGCGCTGGATTCGCTGGGGTTGAGGTTGCGGTCCCTGACCTTGGCGGTCAGCTCCACCGCCTCGAAGGGGTTGCCCGCGGTGACCGCCCAGCATTCGCGGCAGAAGGCGTCGTCGGCGTGGGTGCCGATGTTGTCGCGTACGAGACGGGATATGGCGGTGGCGGTGAGCGGTTCCAGGCCGATGGGCCGGGTGCCGGAGCGGCCGGGCAGCCCCCTGAACTCCTGTGCGTGTTCGGGGAGTTCCTCGGGCCGGTAGGCGACCACGAGGAGCATGGGGAGGTCTTCGGCGCGGGGCGCGAAGGCGGAGAGCCAGCTGAGGGACTCGGGGTCGGCCCAGTGCGCGTCGTCGAGTACGAGGACGAGGGGGGCGCGCTGGACGGCGAGGTGGGTGAGGACCCAGTCGAGGCCGTCGCGCAGACCCTGGGGGTCGGGGGGTGCGCCGGTCTCCGCGACGCCGAGGCCCAGGGCGGGGCCGACGATGGAGTACCAACTGCCCAGGGTGGAGCGGACTTCGGCGTCGGACGAGCCGGCGAGCTGGGGCTGGATGAGCTGGCGGGCGACGTGGAAGGCGACCTTCTGCTCCTGGTCGCTGCCGCGTGCGGACAGGACGGTGCAGCCCTGTTCCGCCGCGCGGCGGCGGACTTCGGCGAGGAGTGTGGTCTTGCCGAGGCCGGCGTGACCCGCGAAGGCGAGGAGCGCGCCGCGGGGGCGGAGCGGGGCGCCGACGACACCGTGGCGCAGTCCGGTCAGCTCGCTCAACGCCTCGTCGGCGGCGGCCAGTTCGGCCTCCCGCTCCAGGAGCCGGCGCCTGGTCATGGTGCACCCCCTGCTCGGGCGTGCGCCCCGGCGCGCAGGGCGGGGCCGGGCCTCGTACGTCCGTGAGGCACCTCAGCGTACGCCTGTACGGACTCCGTGGGACCGGATGCGACGTGTTCAGCCGGAGCGGTCCGCGAGGGCCTGGAGGAGGGCGACCGCCTCCGTTGCCCGGTCGTACGGGACGAAGAGGTGGTCGTGGTGGAGGGCGGCGACAACATTGCAGCTCAGACCCGCTGCGGCCAGCTCCTGGGCCACGGCGGCGGTGAGGCCGACGGCTTCCAGGGCGGAGTGGACGCGCAGGGTGATCCAGCCCGCGACGTACTCGTACGGAAGGCCTGCAGCGTCTGCTTCGTCCTGGGGGACGACGAGGGTGAGTCCCTCCTGCTCGGCGACGCCCACGACGGGGTTGACGCCGGGCGGGGGTCCGTCGGGGGCCGTGGTGTAGACGTAGCGGCCGGGGTTGAGTTCCGGGCGCATGCCGCTGAGGAGTTTTCGGAGGTCGCTCTCGCCGCTCATGGCCTCAGGCTATGCGGATTCGGCGCGGTGGCGCTCGTGGTGGCGGGCGACTCTGGCGCGGTTGCCGCAGGAGGGTTTGCACCACTCCTGGCGGGGGTGCTCCTTGAGGAAGTAGCGCACGCAGCGCGGGGCGTGGCAGGCGCGGAGGCGTGTCCGGTCGGGTCCGGCGAGGAAGGCGACGGCGGCGCGGGCGAGCGCCGCGGTGAGGATCTGCTGCTGGGTCGCGGGTGCTGAGGGCAGGGTGTGCGAGGCGGGGTCCTCGTCCTGCGCCCAGGTGAGCTGCTGGACGGTGGGGACGGCGGCCGCGGCGGAGTTGAGGCGGGTGAGCGCCTCTTCCACGGGCAGCAGACGGCGGGCGTCCGCGGGGCTGGGCTCGCCGGGGCGTACGGCACGGGCGAAGAGCGCGCGGACGGCGGCGCGCAGCTCGCGTACAGCGTCGAGTGCGTCCTGGTCCGCGGCGAAGGCGTCGACTCCGAGGTCGGCTGCGTGGTCGTGCACCCAACGGGTCAGCCCGTCGGGGGCGGCGAGGTCGTCCGCCACGCCTCCGTGTCCGTCGTGCCGGATGGTGAGGGCGAGATCGAGAGCCAGATCGGAGGCAGCCATGACCTAATGGTAGCCACCGCGAGAGGCATTAATGAAGAGCGGCCTCCCTGCCCATGGCCAGGCCCCGCCCCGGCGGTCGCGCTGCCGTGGCGGGGGTCGGCCTCCGTACGTCAGGTGAGATCGAACTCGCCGTCGCGCGCACCGAGCACGAAGGCCCGCCACTCCCCCGGGTTGAAGATCAGCGACGGGCTGCCCGGCCTGCTGCCGTTGCGCATCGCGATGAATCCCTCCACGAAGGCGATCTGGACGTCGCCCCTCCCCTGACTCCCCGACTGCCAGTCCGCATTGCTGAGATCGAGCTCCGGCTTGCCCCAGCCCGCAAGGGTTCGCTGAGTTGTGGTGCGCTCGGCCACGTCCGTGCTCCTCCCGGTTTGTCGTCCGCCGCCAGACTAGCCATCGCCGCCTGGCACGAACAGGCTCAAACGGTAGGTGGTGGGATGCGTCGGACGCCCGTACGGCACCGGCCAAGCATCGCTGGGCCGGTGCCGCACCGGCAAGAGCCTTCTTCAGCCGGCGGGGTTGTCCGCACCGACCAGCCACATGGAGAAGAACTGCGCCCCGCCCCCGTACGCGTGGCCCAGTGCCTTGCGGGCGCCCTCCACCTGGTGGTCGCCCGCCTGGCCGCGGACCTGGAGCGCCGCCTCCGCGAAGCGGATCATGCCCGAGGCGCCGATGGGGTTGGTGGAGAGGACTCCGCCGGAGGCGTTCACGGGGAGGTCGCCGTCGAGTTCCGTGGCGCCCGCCTCCGTCATCTTCCAGCCCTCGCCCTCCTCGGCGAAGCCCAGGTTCTCCAGCCACATCGGTTCGTACCAGGAGAACGGCACGTACATCTCGACCGTGTCGATCTCCCGGCGCGGGTCCGTGATGCCCGCCTGCCGGTACACGTCCGCCGCGCAGTCCTTGCCCGCCTGGGGCGAGACGAAGTCCTTGCCGGCGAAGAGCGTCGGTTCGCTGCGCATCGCGCCGCCGTGGACCCACGCGGGCGGCTGGGGCGAACGGGCCGCGCCCTCCCGGTCGGTGAGGATCATCGCGCACGCGCCGTCGGAGGACGGGCAGGTCTCGGAGTAGCGGACCGGGTCCCAGAGCATCGGGGACGCCTGGACCTTCTCCAGGGTGATGTCCTTCTCGTGGAGGTGCGCGTACGGGTTCTTCAAGGCGTTGCGGCGGTCCTTGTACGCGACCAGGGAACCTATGTGGTCCGGGGCTCCCGTACGGCGCATGTACGCCCTGATGTGCGGTGCGAAGAAGCCGCCCGCGCCCGCGAGCAGCGGCTGCTGGAAGGGGACGGGGAGGGAGAGGCCCCACATGGCGTTGGACTCCGACTGTTTCTCGAAGGCCAGGGTGAGGACCGTCTTGTGGACGCGCGAGGAGACCAGGTTGGAGGCCACGAGGGCGGTGGAGCCGCCCACCGAGCCCGCCGTGTGGACGCGCAGCATCGGTTTGCCGACGGCGCCGAGGGCGTCCGCGAGGTAGAGCTCCGGCATCATCACGCCCTCGAAGAAGTCGGGGGCCTTGCCGATGACGACGGCGTCGATGTCCTGCCAGGTCAACTGGGCGTCGGCGAGCGCGCGCATGGCCGCCTCGCGGACCAGGCCTGCGATCGAGACGTCGTGGCGGGCCGCGACATGGTGCGTCTGGCCGATGCCGACGACGGCCACGGGTTCTTTGGTCACTGGGCCTCTCCTTCGAGTACGGCGACCAGGTTCTGCTGGAGGCAGGGGCCGGAGGTGGCGTGGGCCAGGGCCCGGTGGGAGGTGCCGTCGTGGATGCGGGCCGCCGCCTCGCCGAGGCGGATCAGACCTGCCGCCATGACGGGGTTGGCGGCCAGGGCGCCGCCCGACGGGTTGACGGCGACGGTGTCGTCGAGCTTCAGCGCCTTGCGCAGCACGACCTCCTGGGAGGTGAAGGGCGCGTGCAGTTCCGCCGTGTCGACCGGGCGGTCGAAAGCTCCGGCGCGCTCCGCCGCGAGGCGGGTCGACGGGGAGTCGGTGAGGTCGCGTACGCCGAGGCTGTGCGCCTCGATGCGGTGGTCCATGCCGCGGATCCAGGCGGGCCGTGCGCAGAGTTCGCGCGCCCGGTCCCCGGCCGCGAGGATCACGGCGGCCGCGCCGTCGCCGACGGGCGGGCAGTCGCCGGTGCGCAGCGGCCGGACCTGGTAGTCGCCCTGGGCGCGGGCGCCCCGGAGCTGGGCGTGCGGGTTGTCCGACGCGGAGGTACGGCTGCGGGCCGCGATCCCGGCGAGCGCGGGCTCGTCGGTGTCCCCGGCGTCGATCAAAGCCTGCGCCTGGAGGGCCGCGAGGGCTACGGAGTCGGGCCAGAGCGGGGCCAGGTAGTAGGGGTCGAGCTGGCGGGTGAGGACGTCCCGTACCTGACCGGGCGAGGACTTCCCGTACGAGTAGACGAGCGCGGTGTCGGCCTCGCCGGTCAGGATCTTGACCCAGGCCTCGTAGAGCGCCCAGGCCCCGTCCATCTCGACATGGGATTCGGAGATGGGCGGCCAGGCGCCGACCCCGTCCAGCGCCATGGTGAAGGAGAAGGCGCGGCCCGCGAGGTAGTCGGACGACCCCGAGCAGGTGAAGTCGATGTCGCTGGTCTTGAGGCCTGTCCGGGACAGGACCTGGTGGAGGACCGGCATCACCATCTCGACTTCGGAGACCTCGTCGGTGCGGCGGAGGTGGTCGGACTGTGCGAAGGCGACGATCGCCACGTCCCGTACGGGCGCCATCAGATCAGCTCCTTGTAGGTGTCGTACGCGGCGTCGGGCTCGCCGGTCGGCCGGTAGTGGTCGGGGTAGCGGCCGCCCTCCGTCCAGACGGGTTCGACGCGCAGGCCCATGCGGACCTCGTCGTAGGGGATGCCGCCGATCCGGCCGTGCAGGGCGAGTCCGGCGCCGTCGAGGGCGATGTGCGCGTAGACGTACGGCACTTCGATGTCGAGGTTGCGGGCCTTGATGTTGACGATGCAGTACGTGGTGACCGTGCCGGCGGGGCCCACCTCGACCTGGTCGGTGGTGGCGACTCCGCAGGTGGGGCAGGCGCCGCGCGGCGGGACATACACCTTCCTGCAGGAGGGGCAGCGTTCGCCGACGGTCTTCTGGTCGGCGAGGGCGTTGATGTAGCGGGTCTGAGCACGGCCCGGGCTGTAGGTGTAGTCGAGGCGCGCGGGGGCGACGATGCCGGTCACCATGTCGGTGAAGCGGCCCTCGTGGGGCGTGACTTCGCCCGTCTCGCCTTCGTACGGCTCGAAGCAGGCGATGTCGGTGATCGCGCCGGTGCGCTCCTCCGACCAGCGGACGCGGACGCGCTGGCCGGTGTGCACGGAGTCGGCGTCCGGTGCGTCGAGCGCGTGGAGGAGGGCGGTGTCGGCGCCGTCGAGCTTCACCAGGACCCAGGCGAAGGGGGTGTCCAGGGGCTGGTCGCGGCGCGGCGTCGGGTTCCAGGCCCAGGTGGTGACGGTGCCGGTGGGGGCGACCTCGACCAGGTCGCGCAGCTCGTCGGCGGTGACCGGGTCGTACTCGACGGGAGGGACGAGGACCTTGCCGTCGGTGGTCCTGACGCCGAGCAGGGTGCGTTCGCGCAGGCCGGTGAGGAAGGCGCTCTGGACGGGGCCGAGGGAGCGGGTGAAGGGGAACTCTACGACCAGGGGTGCACTGAGGAGTTCGGGCACGGGGGTCTCCAAGGAGGGTCAGGCGCGGCGGTAGACCGGGGGGCGTTTCTCGGCGAAGGCGCGGGCGCCTTCCTTGGCGTCGGCGGTGTCGAACACCGGCCAGCCGCGGGCGAGTTCGGACTTGAGGCCCTCGGTCTCGGTCTGTTCGGACGTCTCGTAGACCGACGCCTTGACGGCTTCCACGGCGAGCGGGCCGCAGGCGTTGATCTGCTCGGCGATCTCCAGGGCCTTCTCGATGGCCGTGCCGTCGGGCACGACATGGCCGATCAGTCCGATGCGCGCGGCTTCCTCCGCCGTGTACGGGCGCCCGGTGAGCAGCATCTCCAGCGCGTGGGTGCGCGGGATCTGGCGCGGGAGGCGGACCGTGGAGCCGCCGATCGGGAACAGTCCGCGCTTGACCTCGAAGAGGCCGAAGGTGGCCGATGCGCCCGCGACGCGGATGTCGGTGCCCTGCAGGATCTCCGTACCGCCCGCGACGCAGTAGCCCTCGACGGCGGCGATCACCGGTTTGCGGGGGCGGTGGTGGCGGAGCATCGCCTTCCAGTGCAGGTCCGGGTCCGCCTTCATACGGTCCCGGTACTGGTCGCCCTCCATCCCCTTGCCCGCGAGGGCCTTGAGGTCCATGCCGGCGCAGAACGCGCCGCCCGCGCCGGTGAGCACCACCGAGCGGATCCTGTCGTCCGCGTCGGCTTCCAGCCAGCCGTCGTACAGGCCCACCAGCATCGGCAGCGAGAGCGCGTTCTTCGCCTCGGGCCTGTTCAAGGTGAGCACCAGTGTGGCGCCTTCGCGCTGCACGGTGAGGTGTTCTGTTCCACCCATTGCCGTTCTCCCGTCTCAAGACCTAGAACAGGTTGCAGTAGGTGGGGGTCCAGTTCAATAGTTTTCTGACAGCTCGTCAGATTTCTTGGCGGGGACCCTTCCCACTTGCGCCGGGCGGCGCTGTAATGACCGCCGGGTCAGTGATTGTCTGGGTCAGGAGGAATGGTGGAGTACAACCTTGCCGACCTTTTCGAGTCGGTCGTCGACGTGGTCCCCGACCGCGAGGCGCTCGTGTACATCGACCATCCCGGTACGGGCGCGGAGCGCCGGCTCACCTACGCACAGCTGGACACGGCGGCCAACCGGATCGCCCACCACCTGGTCGAGAGCGGGATACGGCCCGGCGAACACCTGGGCCTGCATCTCTACAACGGCATCGAGTACCTGCAGACCGTCCTCGCCTGCCTCAAGGCGCGCATCGTCCCGGTCAACGTCAACTACCGCTACGTCGAAGAAGAGTTGGTCTACCTCTACAACGACGCGGATCTCGTGGCCCTCGTCTTCGACGCGGAGTTCACCGAGCGGGTCGCGGCCGCACTGCCGCAGACGGCGAAGCTCCGCCATCTCCTGCGGGTGGGAGCGGCTCCCGAGGGCGTCACCGAGCCCTCGATCGCACCGGTCGCGTACGCCGACGCCGAGGCGGCGGGATCGGACGCGCGCGGCTTCGGACCGCGCTCGCCCGACGACCAGTTCATCATCTACACCGGCGGCACCACGGGGATGCCCAAGGGTGTCATGTGGCGCCAGGAGGACCTGTTCTTCGCCGGGCTCTTCGGCGGCGAACCGTCGGGCGAGCCGGTGAAGCGCCCCGAGGAGCTGGCCGAGCGGGTCGCCAAGGGCGGCGCCGGGATCACCTTCTTCCCCACGCCCCCGCTGATGCACGGCACCTCGACCCTGACCTCGTTCGTCGCCTTCAACTACGGGCAGAGGATCGTCATCCACCGCAAGTACGCGCCCGAAGAGGTGCTCCGTACGATCGCGAAGGAGAAGGTGTCGAGTGTGTCGCTGGTGGGCGACGCGATGCTCAGGCCCCTCGTCGACGCGCTGCACGGACCACTGAAGGGAACGGACCTCTCCTCCCTGTTCAGCGTCTCCTCGTCCGGCGCGATCATGTCCGACACCGTGCGCGCCCAGTTCCAGGCGCTCGCCCCCAATGTGATGCTCCTCAACAACTTCGGGTCCTCGGAGTCGGGTTCCAACGGCAAGGCCACCGCGGACTCGGGCCCCGAGAAGGGCTTCCGCCTCGAGGTCAACGAGCGCACCCAGGTGGTCGACGTCGTGACGCACGAGCCCGTCGCCGTGGGCGAGCCGGGGCGGCTCGCGCAGCGCGGTCACGTACCCCTCGGCTACTACAACGACCCCGCGAAGACCGCCGAGACCTTCTTCCAGAAGGGCGAGGAACGGTGGGTGCTGCTCGGCGACATGGCCACCGTCGACGAGGACGGCATCGTCACCGTGCTCGGCCGCGGCTCCCAGTGCATCAACACCGGTGGCGAGAAGGTGTATCCGGAGGAGGTCGAGCAGGCGCTGAAGTCGCATCCCGATGTGTACGACGCGCTCGTCGCCGGGGTCCCGGACGCCAAGTGGGGCAACCATGTGGCGGCGGTCGTGCAGGTGCGCGAGGGCGCGCCGCAGCCGTCCCTGGACGAGATCCAGACGCACTGCCGCACCCGGCTCGCGGGCTACAAGATCCCGCGCCAGCTGGTGATCACGCAGGAGATCCAGCGCTCGCCGAGCGGCAAGGCGGACTACCGGTGGGCGCGTACGGTCGCGGCGGACGCGGAGGGCTGAGCCCGGCGCGTCGCCTCAGATGCCGAACTCCCGCAGCGCGGCCAGGAATTCGGCGGGGCGCGCCGCGTGGACGAGGTGCCCCGCGTCGATGGTGACCAGGTGACCGTCGGGGATGCGCTCGGCCATCTCGGCGAGGAGGTCCTGCGGCAGATGGCTCTGCGGGCCGCCCGCCACGACGAGCGTCGGCGCGGTGATGCGGCCCAGGTCGTCCCACCACACGGGGTCGGGCGCGTTGCGGTAGACGATCGACTGGAGCTTGAACTCCCAGTCGAATCCCGTCGCGTCGTCGGGCCGCTCGAACGGCACCTGGGGCGGGTCCGCGGGAAGCAGCGGCGGCGGGTCCTCCAGGACCAGCCGCGCCACCAGGCCGGGCCGGAGCGAGGCGACGAGCTGGGCCGCCGCTCCGCCCAGCGAGTGGCCGATCAGGGTGACACGGTCGAGGCCGAGGGCATCCAGGCAGGCCAGTACGTCGTCGCGCACCGCTTCGAGACCGTACTCCCCCGGCCAGTCGCTGAGTCCGTGTCCTCGCAGGTCGAAGGCGTGCACGCGATAGTCGGACGCGAGCTGGCCGGCCACCTCGCGCCAGTCCGTGCCATCCTCGCCGAGGCAGTGGAGCAGGACGACGGGCGGCGCTTCGGGGTCGCCCCAGGTGCGGTGGGCGAAGCGGACCCCGTTCGCGTGAAGCGTGCGGATCTCGGGGTCGAGGAAGGCTGTGACCGTACGGACGAACGCGTCCGCGTCGTCCAGCCAGGGGAAGTGCGCCGCGCCGCGCTGGACGGCCACCTCGCCGTACGGGAAGAGCGCGGCCAGCTCCCGTGCTCGGTCGGCGCCCGGCTCCGAGTCGAGTTCACCGGCGAGCACCAGGACCGGGACGTCCACCGCCGCGAGGGCGGCCGCGGTGGCCGGCGGGTCGAACGCACCCTCCGCCCAGTACTGCGCCGCTGCCTCGGCCCCGGCCCGTTCCGTGGCCGACCGCGCGGCCAGCTCCTGCGCCGCCGCGTCCCATCTCCCGTACGCGAAGGGCCTGATGGCGGCGTAGAGCTCCGGCGAGTCGTCCCCGTCCAGGAGCTTGTCGAGCGCGGCCCGCGCCTGGGCGTACCAGGGCTCGTCGCGGCGCAGCTCCGCCGCATCGCGCCGCTCCTGGTCGGTGATCACGATGCCGGCCGCCTGCGCGACCGGGGTGAGAAGCGTGAGCGAGTTCAGCCGGCCGGGGTGGCGGGCCGCGTACAGCAGGGCGAGGTCCCCGGCCGCGGAGTGCGCGAGCAGATCGATCCGGTCCAGCCCCAGATGCTCGCGCAGCGCCTCGACGTCGTCGACGAGACGGTCGCAGCGGTACGACGACGGGTCGTCCGGGGCCGAGGAGTCGCCCGAGCCGCGCAGATCCAGGAGCACCAGCTGCCGGTGCGCGGTGAGGCCGCCCAGGTCGCCGAAGTAGGCGGAGGCGCGCAGGGGACCGCCCGGCAGGCACACCAGGAGTGGGCCCTCACCCTTGAGGTGGTAGGCGAGCTCGGTCCCGTCGTACGCGCTGAACTTCGGCATGTACAGGATCCTCACAGCCCGCAGCTGCTCCCCGCAATGCGTTCCGCGCCGGGTGAACACCCGACCCCGCACATGTCTTGACCTGCGCCCGCTCGCCCTGAATTACTGATCTCCAGCACCACGACCGAATGATCGGTCGTCCGATTCAGGCGGGAGTAACCCCCCATGGAACCTC
Source organism: Streptomyces sp. NBC_01465 (assembly GCF_036227325.1). Taxonomy (NCBI): domain Bacteria; kingdom Bacillati; phylum Actinomycetota; class Actinomycetes; order Kitasatosporales; family Streptomycetaceae; genus Streptomyces; species Streptomyces sp. NBC_01465. The sequence goes on from NZ_CP109467.1 coordinate 251,007, forward strand.
TGCTGGACGCGGTGGAACGGCTGAGCCGCGAGGAGCTCGAGTCGCTCCAGATCGAGCGGCTGCGCACCTCGTTGCAGCATGCGTACGACCACGTCGCCTTCTACCGCGACGCCTTCGACAAGGCGGGAGTGCGCCCCGACGACTGCCGTACGCTCGCCGATCTCGCACGGTTCCCGTTCACCGTGAAGGCCGATCTGCGCGACAACTACCCCTTCGGGATGTTCGCCGTACCGCAGAGCGACGTCCGCCGGATCCACGCCTCCAGCGGGACCACGGGACGTCCGACCGTCGTCGGCTACACCGAGCGCGACATCGACACCTGGGCGGACGTCGTCGCCCGTTCCATCCGCGCGGCGGGCGGACGGCCCGGCGACAAGGTCCATGTGGCGTACGGGTACGGGCTGTTCACCGGCGGGCTCGGGGCGCACTACGGGGCGGAGCGGCTCGGGTGCACCGTCATCCCCGCCTCCGGCGGTATGACGGTGCGCCAGGTGCAGTTGATCCAGGACTTCAGGCCCGAGATCATCATGGTCACGCCGACGTACATGCTCACGCTGCTCGACGAGTTCGAACGCCAGGGCATCGACCCCCGTACGACCTCCCTCAAGGTGGGCATCTTCGGCGCGGAGCCGTGGACCGAGGCGATGCGCACGGAGATCGAGGAGCGCTTCGCCATCGACGCCGTGGACATCTACGGGCTCTCCGAGGTGATGGGCCCGGGCGTCGCCCAGGAGTGCGTGGAGACGAAGGACGGGCTGCACATCTGGGAGGACCACTTCTACCCGGAGATCGTCGATCCGCTGACGGGCGAGGTGCTGCCGGGCGGGGAGCGGGGCGAGCTGGTGTTCACCTCGCTCACCAAGGAGGCCATGCCCGTGATCCGTTACCGGACAAGGGACTTGACGCGGCTGCTCCCGGGCACGGCGCGCGCGTTCCGGCGGATGGAGAAGATCACCGGGCGCAGCGACGACCTGGTGATCGTGCGCGGGGTGAACCTCTTCCCCACACAGGTCGAGGAGATCGTGCTGCGCACGCCCGCGCTCTCCCCGCACTTCCAACTGCGCCTCACGCGCGAGGGCCGGATGGACGAACTGACCGTACGGGCCGAGGCGCGGCCCGAGGCCACCACCGACGAGCGGGAGGCGGCGGCCCGCTCGGTCGCCGCGGCCGTGAAGGAGTCGATCGGGGTCACGGCCTCGGTCGACGTGGTCGACCCCGAGACCCTGGAGCGGTCCGTGGGCAAGTTCAGGCGGATCGTGGACCTGCGAAACGGTCCCGCAGCTCGCGCTTGAGGATCTTTCCGCTCGCGTTGCGCGGCAGCTCGTCCACGAACAGGATCCGCTTCGGGGCCTTGAAGTGGGCGAGCTTCTCGCGTGCGTGGTCGAGGAGTTGCTGCTCGGTGACGGTCTCGCCGGTGACCACGACGGCGGTGACGGCCTCGATCCACCGGGGGTCGGGCAGTCCGATCACCGCGACTTCCGCGACCGCGGGATGGGTGTAGAGCGCGTCCTCGACCTGGCGGGACGCGACCAGCACTCCCCCGGAGTTGATGACGTCCTTCACCCGGTCGACGACGGTGAAGTACCCCTCGCTGTCACGGACCGCGAGGTCGCCGGAGTGGAACCAGCCGTCGCGGAAGGCTTCCTCCGTCTCCTGCGGCTTGTCCCAGTAGCCCTCGCACAACTGCGGCGAGCGGTAGACCACTTCGCCGGCCGTTCCGTCGGGTGCGTCCTTCCCGCTCTCGTCGACGACCTTCGCCTCGACGAACAGGACGGGGCGCCCGCAGGAGTCCATCCGGCCCTCGTGCTCGTCGGGTCCGAGGACGGTGGCGAGCGGGCCGATCTCGCTCTGCCCGAAGCAGTTGTAGAAGGCGAGCGACGGCAGGTGTTCGCGCAGACGCTCCAGTACCGGTACGGGCATGATCGACGCCCCGTAGTACGCCTTGCGCAGACCCGTCAGATCGCGGCTCGCGAAGTCGGGGCGGAGCGACAGGCCGATCCAGACGGTGGGCGGTGCGAAGAGGCTGTCGGCGCGGCCCGACTCGACGAGGTCGAAGATCTGGGTGGCGTCGGGCGCGTCGAGGAGGGTGTTCTCCGCGCCGACGGCCAGGTAGGGCAGCAGGAAGACATGCATCTGGGCGGAGTGGTAGAGCGGCAGGGAGTGGACGGGGCGGTCGCTCTCGCGCAGGTCGAGGGCCGTGATGGCACTGACGTACTCGTGGACCAGGGCCCGGTTGGTCATCATGGCGCCCTTCGGCAGCGCCGTGGTGCCCGAGGTGTAGAGCAGTTGCACCAGGTCTTCGGCTCCGGGTTCGACGACCGCGGTGAAGTCCCGGGGTGTCGACAGCTCCGCCAGCAGCGAGCCCTCGGCGTCGCGCAGGAGCCGTACGGCGCATCCGGCGGGAAGGCGCCCGGCGAGGTCGGGGTCGCTGAGGACCAGGGTGCTGCCCGACTGGCCGACGATGTACGCCAGGTCGTCGCCGGTGAGGTTCTGGTTCACGGGGACGTGGACGAGACCCGCCCGTGCGCAGGCGAGGAAGCCGATCAGGTACGCGTCGGAGTTGTGGCCGTAGGAGGCGACCCGGTCGCCCGGGCGCAGCCCGTGCCCGTCGGTGAGGACCGCCGCCGCGGTGGTGACCGCCTCGTCGAGGGCGGCGTACGTCCAGGAGCGGTCCGCGTACCGCAGGGCGGTGCGCGCGGGGTTGCGGCGCGCGCTGCGGCGCAGGACGGAGTCGACGGTGCTGCTGCGTACGCCTGTCATGGCGTGATCCTGCGGCCCCTCACGGAGCCGGTCAAGGGGCTGTTCGTCAGGGGCTGACGGCGAAGAACACGAACGAGGCGAAGATCGCCAGGTGCACGCCGCCCTGCACGAGGGTGGCCCGGCCCGGCACGACCGTCAGAGCGCCGACCACGACGGTGAGCGCGAGCAGCACCATGTGCGTGGCGTCGAGGCCCATCGTGAGGGGCCCGGAGAGCCAGATGGTGGCCAGGGCGATGGCGGGGATCGTGAGTCCGATGCTCGCCATCGCCGAGCCGAAACCGAGGTTGATGCTGGTCTGGACGCGTTCGCGGCGGGCCGCCCGTACCGCGGCAAGGGTTTCGGGCGCCAGGACGAGCAGGGCGATGATGACGCCGACGACCGCGTGGGGCAGTCCGGCCGACTCGACGCCCCGCTCGATCGTCGGGGAGACCGCCTTGGCGTTGCCGACGACGGCGATGAGCGCGATCAAGAGCAGGGCGAGGCTGGCGAGGGCGGCGCCCTTGGTGGGCGGCTCGGCGTGCTCGTCGGGATCCTGGATCTCGCCCTCCTGCGTGACCGGGAGGAAGTAGTCGCGGTGGCGCACGGTCTGTACGGCGACGAACAGCCCGTACACACAGAGCGAGGCGACCGCCGCGAAGGCGAGCTGGGGGCCGGTGAACTCCGGTCCCGGCTTGGTGGTCGTGAACGTCGGCAGGACGAGCGTGAGCGTGGCGAGGGTCGCGACACAGGCGAGCAGTGTGCCCGATCCCTCGGGGTTGAAGACCGCCACCCCACTGCGCAGCGCGCCCACCAGGAGCGAGAGGCCGACAATGCCGTTGCAGGTGATCATGACGGCGGCGAAGACGGTGTCGCGGGCGAGCGAGGAGTACTTGGATCCGCCGTCGGCCATCAGAGTGACGATGAGCGCCACCTCGATGACCGTGACGGCGACGGCGAGGACCAGTGAGCCGAAGGGTTCACCGACCTTGTGGGCGATCACCTCGGCGTGGTGGACGGCGGCCATCACGGCGCCCGCCAGGCAGAGCGAGACCAGGACGACGGCGACGGCCGGCAGGTCGCGGCCCCACGCGAAGACGAGTGCGATCACCGCCAGGACCGGCACCCAGGTGGTCCACTGCCGTGTCAGCGATGCCGTGCCGGTGCCCGTACTCATGCGGATCACGCTGCCAGAGCGGGCGCCGGGGCGCGCGGGCTGGTGCGCCAACGGTGGGCCCCGGAGCCGCCCGGCGCTATACGGCCCGCTCGCGGCCCTCCCAGTACGGGTCGCGCAGCCGGCGCTTGTAGAGCTTGCCATTGGGGTCGCGCGGCATCGTCTCGATGAAGTCCACGCTCTTGGGGCGCTTGTAGCCCGCCAGCTGCTGTTCGCAGTGGGAGAGGATCGCGGCGGCGAGCGCGTCCCCTGCCAGCTGGCCCTCGGCGGGTTCGATGACCGCCTTGACCTCCTCGCCCCACTCCGGGTGCGGAATGCCGAAGGCGGCGGCGTCCGCGACGGCGGGGTGGGTGAGCAGGGCGGACTCGATCTCGGCGGGGTAGATGTTGACCCCGCCCGAGATGATCATGTCGATCTTGCGGTCGCGGAGGAAGAGATAGCCGTCCTCGTCGAGCAGGCCGAGGTCGCCGACGGTGAAGAAGTCGCCGATCCGGTTCTTCTTCGTCTTGGACTCGTCCTTGTGGTAGCTGAAGCCACCCGTGGACATCTTCATGTAGACGGTGCCGAGCTCCCCCGCCGGCAGACGGTTGCCGTCGTCGTCGAAGACGGCGAGTTCGCTGATGGGCCAGGCCTTGCCGACGGTCCCGGGCTTCTTCAGCCAGTCCTCGGCGGTCGCGAAGGCGCCGCCGCCCTCGCTGGCCGCGTAGTACTCCTCGACGCAGGTCCCCCACCAGTCGATCATCGCCCGCTTGACGTGGTCGGGGCAGGGCGCGGCACCGTGGATGGCGTGCCGCATCGAGGAGACGTCGTACCGCTCCTTGGTCGCGTCGGGCAGCGCGAGGAGGCGGTGGAACTGGGTCGGGACCATGTGCGTGTGCGTGCAGCGGTGGGCGTCGATGACGCGCAGCATCTCCTCCGGCGCCCACTTGTCCATCAGGACGACCGGGTGGCCGATGTGCAGGGACGCACCCGCGAACTGCAGGACGGCCGTGTGGTAGAGCGGGGAGCAGACCAGGTGGACGTTGTCGTCGAAGGGTTTTACCCCGAAGATCCCGAGGAAGCCGCCGAGGTAGGACTCCTCGGGGAGCTTGCCGGAGAGCGGGCGGCGGATGCCGCGCGGGCGGCCCGTGGTGCCCGAGGTGTAGTTCATGACCCAGCCGAGGGTGCGGTCGGCGGGCGCGGACTCGGGCTGTCCGTCGAGGAGTTGGGCGTACGGGCGGAAGCCGGGCAGCGTCCCCACGGCGAAGCGGTGGCTCGCAGGGAGTTTCGCCTCGTCGGCCGCGTGGGTGGCCGCCTCCGCGAAGCGCTCGTGGGCGATGAGGACCTTGGCGCCCGAGTCGGCGACGATCCAGGCGATCTCGGGGCCGACGAAGTGGTGGTTGACCGGGACGAGATAGAAGCCGGCCTGGGAGGCGGCGAGGTAGGCGGTGAAGAATTCGACGCTGTTGGGCAGGACGACGGCGAAGGCGTCGCCGCGCTCCAGACCTGCGGCGCGCAGTCCGTGGACGAGTTGGTTGACCGCCGCGTGAAGACGTCCGGCCGTCCACTCCTCGCCGTCGGGGGCGACGAGAACGGTGCGGTCGGGGTCGGCGGTGGCCTGCGCCCAGAATCCGTTGGGAGGCTGGTTCATGGTCACTGGCTCCTTCCGGCGATGCGGTTGATGCGGGTCACCGCGCGTTCGAAGCCGCGGGTCAGGTCGTCGAAGACCGCCTGGACGCTGCGTTCGGAGTTCATCCGGCCGACGATCTGGCCGACCGGGGTACCGAGAAGCGGGGCGACTTCGTACTTCTGAATGCGAGAGACCGCCTCGGCCACGAGGAGTCCCTGCAGCGGCATGGGCAGGGTGCCTGGCCCTGACGGATCGTCCCAGGCGTCCGTCCACTCGGTGCGGAGCTGGCGGGCGGGCTTGCCGGTCAGCGCGCGCGAGCGGACGGTGTCGCCGGAGCCTGCGGCGAGGAGTTTGGCGGTGAGGGCGCGGGAGTGCATCTCGGCCTCGGTGGTGGTGAGCCAGAGCGAGCCTAGCCAGACGCCCTGGGCGCCGAGGGCTATTCCGGCGGCGATCTGCTCGCCGCTGCCGATGCCGCCCGCGGCCAGTACGGGCAACGGGCCGACCGCGTCGACTACTTCGGGAGTGAGGACCATGGAGGCGATCTCGCCGGTGTGGCCGCCGGCCTCGTACCCCTGGGCGACGACGATGTCGATGCCCGCGTCGGCGTGGTGCCTGGCGTGCTTGGCGCTACCGGCGAGGGCGGCGACCAGCACGTTGTTGCGGTGGGCGCGCTCGATGACGTCGGCGGGCGGCGAACCGAGCGCGTTGGCGAGCAGTTTGATCGGGTAGTCGAAGGCGACGTCGAGCTGGTTGCGGGCGACCTGCTCCATCCACCCCGTGATGCGCCAGCCCGATGCCTCGCCCTCCGCGAGTGAGGGGACCTCGTACTTGGCGAGGGTCTCCTGGACGAACTGGCGGTGCCCTTCGGGGATCATCGCCTCGACCTGGGCCTCGGTCACGCCCTCGACCTTCTTGGCCGGCATGACGACATCGAGGCCGTACGGCAGTCCGTCCGTGTGCTCCTGCATCCAGTCGAGGTCGCGTTTCAGATCGTCGGGGGCGGTGTAGCGGACCGCTCCGAGCACACCGAATCCGCCGGCTCTGGTGATGGCCGCGGCGACCGCCGGGAAGGGCGTGAAGCCGAAGATGGCGTGCTCGATCCCCAGTTTCTTGCTCAGCTCCGTCTCCATGGCCCGCAGGATGCCGCAGCGGGACGGCCGAGGGAAGAGATTTTCTGATGCAGTGTCAGATTCTTTGCCGTGGTTGACACGGAACAGGCGCTGCAAGAAAGTTTCACCTGTTGCTGGTGATGCAGGAAATTACTTTCACAGGATGTGGGGTGGCTCATGGGCGAGGGCGACGCGACGGACAGCGCGACGGGCGGGGGCATCAGCCGGCGCGGGCTCGGCCGGTCAATGCTGGCGCTGGGCGGGGCAGTCGCCTTCGCCTCTCTGCCGGCGGGTCCTGCGGTGGCGCAGTCCGGTGCGGGCGGGCGTACGACGCTGCGGTACGGGAGCGCCGAGCGCGCCGGGCTGCTGCCCGAACACCTCAAGCTGCTCGTGGCGGACGCGGAACGCTATCTCGGCCCCTCGCCCAAGCACCCCTGGTACGCGGGCGCGGTGCTGCTGGCCGGGCGGGGCTCGACGGTGGCGCTGCATCAGCCGATCGGCAAGGCGGTGCGCTATTCCGCGTACGACGAGAAGACCGACACCGGGGTCGAGTTCCCTGCCGAACAGCAGATCGACGCGGAGCGGGACACGGTCTACGACCTGGCGTCCGTCTCCAAGCTCTTCACCTCGCTCCTCGCCGTGCAGCAGATCGAGCGGGGTGCGCTGGAGCTGGAGGCTACGGTCGCCTCGTATCTGCCGGAATTCGCGGGCGCGGGCAAGCAGGACGTGACGGTACGGCAACTGCTCACCCACACTTCGGGGTTCGTGGCCTGGATCGCGCTGTACAAGGGGACGACTCGGGACGATCAGCTCCAACTGCTGTGGAACCAGCCGCTGCTGAACCCGCCGGGGACCAAGTACCTCTACTCCGACCTCAATCTGATCTCACTGCAGCTGGTCCTCGAGAAGATCACCGGTCGCACCTTGGATGCCCTGCTCCACGACGAGATCACCGCTCCGCTCGGGATGCACCGCACTCGCTACAACCCGCCCGCCTCCTGGAAGCCGAAGATCGCCGCCACCGAGGATGCCCGGCTGCCCTGGTCCGGGCTTGAACGCGGGCTCATTTGGGGTCAGGTGCACGACGAGAACGCCTTCGGATTCGGCGGGATCGCGGGCCACGCGGGCGTCTTCTCCACCGCCTGGGACCTGGCGGTACTGGCCAGGACGCTGCTCAACGGAGGCGCGTACGGCAAGGCTCGGATCCTGCGCCCCGAGTCGGTGGAGCTGATGTTCACCGACTTCAACACCGCCTTCCCCGGCGACGAGCACGGCCTGGGCTTCGAGCTCTACCAGCACTGGTACATGGGCGCGATGGCGACACCCCACACCGCGGGCCACACCGGTTTCACCGGGACCAGCCTCGTCCTCGACCCGACGACCGACACCTTCCTGATCGTGCTGGGCAACTCGGTCCATCCCGTACGCAATTGGCGCTCGGGCAGCGCCCCGCGCGTGGCCACGGCCACCGATCTGGCCCGCGCCGTTCCCGTACGCCCCGCCCATGGCCGCACCGCGTGGTTCTCCGGAATGGCGAGCGCGACGACCGCCACCCTCACCCTGCCCGCCCTGGCCATGTCCTCTGATCGGCCCCGGCTCCAGTGCGCTCTGTGGTGGGACACGGAACCCGGCTCGGACTTCCTCTTCCTGGAGGCGTCGGCCGACGGCGGCACCAGCTGGCAGCCGGCGCCCTTCACCACCACGGCGAAGGGCGAGGAGGCCCGGACGCACCCGGCCGGTTCGGCCAGCGGGTGGTCCGGCCGGGTCTGGCACCGGCTCGACGCCGATCTGGCGGCCTGGCGCGGCAAGGAGGTGGCGCTGCGCTGGCGGTACGCCACCGATCAGCTGTACGTCGGGCGCGGCGCGTACGTCGACGGGATCCGGGTCACGGACGGCCACCGTACGGTCTTCGACGAGTCCCGGGCAGCCGACGCGGCCCGCATCCAGGCAACGGGCTGGGCCCCTTCGGCCGACTGAGCCCCTCAGCCGGGCAGTTGAGGAGGCGCGGTCGACGCGCGCACGACCAGCCGCGGCCGGATGAGCAGTGACCTTCCGGCCGCGGGCGCCGATTCGATACTGGATCTGAGCTGCTGGAACGTCTCGGCGGCCATCTCCGGCAGCGGCTGGCGCACCGTGGTGAGCGGCGGCTCGAACAGGTCGGCCAGCAGGATGTCGTCGAAACCCACCACCGACACGTCGCGCCCCGCGACCAGGCCCGCGTCCCTGACACCGCGGCAGATCCCGATCGCGCACATGTCGTTGATCGCGACGAACCCGGTGGGCGGGTCCGGTACGGCAAGGAGCTCGCGCGCCGCGCTGCGGCCGAGCTCCGCGGACTCCTTGTCGCCGAACTCGCTGGTCGACGCCCCGGGCCAGACGATCCCCTCGGCCGGGTCGATCCCGGCCTCCTCCAGCGCGGCCCGGAAGCCGCGCAGCCGCTCCCTGCGGTTGACGCTGCTGACCGACCCGGAGACGAACGCCAGCCTGCGGTGGCCCAGTTCGAGGAGATGACGGGTCGCGAGCTCCGCGCCCATCGCGTTGTCCACGCTGATGCTGGCCAGCGAGGACGGGTCGCCGGACTGGGCGGTGCGGTCGAAGGCGACCATCTTCAGCCCCCGCTTGAGCAGCGGCGCGACATGGTCGAGCGAGGGCAGCGAGGAGCAGAGCACCACGCCGCTGACACCGTCGGCCAGGAGCTCCTCGCCGTACTTCAGTTCCCTGGCCGGATCGCGCTCGCTGTTGCACAGCAGTACGTGATAGCCCTCGGCCAGCGCGATGGCCTCCAACTCCCGCGCCAGAGCGCCCCAGAAGGGGTTGGCGACGGACGGCACGATGAGGCCGATGACCTGGATCCGGCCGGTGCGCAGCATCCGGGCGGCCCGGTTGGGCCGGTAGCTGAGGTTCTCTATCGCCTGTTCCACACGGGCGAGCGTGGTCGGCTGCATCCGCTCGACGCGCCCGTTGAGGACGTTGGAGACGGTGCTCGCGGAAACCCCTGCGGCCTCCGCGACCTGATGGATCGTTACCCCGCTCATGCCACCTCCGGTTCGACCTGCTCGTACGCCGATCAGTGTACCGATTTACTGAACTTGCTCTACCCGTACACCAGTTAACTTCCCCGAAAAATTCTTATGCATCACCTGTTGACGGCTGTTCCGGGGCTCACTTAGCTTCAGTGCATCGATTTACCAGCACTTCCCATCCATGGCCGGGACTTCATCGCTGGATCGATCCACCACTCCACCATCACTCCACCTTCCCAAAGGGCTGACCCATGGAACTCAACAGGCGATCCGTACTCGCCGCCCTCGGCGCAGGTACCGCCGCCGCCCTCACCGGCTGCGGCAGCGGTACCTCGACTGCCGGCGGCTCGGCGGACGGTCCCGCGAAGGGTGAGATCACGCTGCTCACCCCCATCTACGAGAAGGCGGACGGGAAGAAGCTCCTCGAGCAGGACATCCTCGGCGGCTTCCGGAAGAAGTATCCGGATGTGAAGGTGAGCGTCGACTACACGACGTACACTCAGCTCAACGAGAAGATCACCACCGCGATGGCGGGCGGACTGCTGCCCGACGTGATGATGATGGGCGTCGGCTGGATCCCCCCGTTCGCCGCCAAGAAGGCGATCGCGGAGCTGCCGGAGTCCCTGGCCGCCGCGCACGACTACGAGAAGCGGGTCCTGGAACCGTCCCGGTACGACGGGAAGCTCTACGCCCTGCCGGTCGTCCTGGACACCCGGATCGTCGTGTACCGCAAGGACCACTTCGCCGAGGCGGGCATCAAGAACACCCCCGCCAACTGGACCGAACTCCGGGCCATGGCCAAGCAGTTGACGAAGAAGGGCCGGGTGGGATTCGACCCCTTCTCCGCCGAACTGCGACAGGTGTGGGAGACCTTCCTCTTCGCCAACGGCGGCTCGCTGTTCAGCGAGGACGGCAAGAAGGTGCTGTTCTCCGACGCGCGCGGGGTCGAGGCACTGCAGTTCTTCAAGGACCTCATGGCCGACGGCAGCGCCGACTACACGACGAAGACCGAGCTCGGCGCCCCCACGAACGTCCAGACGGGCAAGGCCTCGATGATGGTCACGACGAGCGGGCTCTGGAAGCAGCTGCAGGACCAGAAGCCCGAGTTGCTGGAGAGCGACACCCTCGGTGCCTTCGTCCTCGCCAACCGCAAGCCGGCCATGCTGCAGGGCGGCACCCTGGTCACCCAGTCCGCACGCAGCAAGCACCCCGCCGCGGCCCGTGCTCTCGTGGAGTACCTGGCGAGCCCGGAGTCCATCCTCGGTGCGGCCAAGCAGCGCGGATCGGTGCCCGGCATGCGTGACCTGGGTGCGGCGGGAACCGCGTACACCAAGGAGAACGAGTTCGTCGATCTCTCCCTGAAGAACCTGGGTGCGGCGTGCTCCGAGGGCGGAACCGCCGCGTGGATGGAGATCCGCGAGAAGATCAAGCCCACGCTGGAGCCCGCGATCGTGGGCGGCCAGTCCGCCGCGGACGCCATCGCCGAGCTCGGCAAGCTCGCCGAAGCCGCCATCGCGCGGATGTGAGGGCCGCACACCGTGGGAACCGTATCCGCACTGAAATCGCGGCCGCTCGCACCGCCCTCCGCACCTGACTCCGCTCCCCCGCGGCGCACCCCGCGGGCGGGCGGGCCCGGCCGCAGGCGCCGCAGGGCCGGCTGGCTGATGGTGGCGCCCGCGCTGCTGCACGCGGCGCTCTGGATCGGGCTGCCGGTCGTCGCGTCGGTCGCGCTCGCCTTCACCAAGTACGACGTGCTCAGCGCCCCGCAGTTCGTCGGTCTCGACAACTTCCGGGAGATGCTCGACGACGCGGTCTTCCGCAAGTCGATCTGGAACACCGTCGTCTACACCTTCTTCACCGTGCCGTTCGGGATGCTGCTGGGCCTGCTCATCGCCATGGCCCTGCACACAGGCCTCAAGGCGCGCGGCATCTTCCGCACCGCGGTCTTCCTTCCGCAGGTGACGGCGACCGTGGCCATCGCCCTGGTCTGGTTCTGGATCTACAACCCGACCAACGGCCTCTTCAACTCCGTGCTCAGCATCTTCGGGATCCACGGTCCGGCCTGGCTGCTCTCCACGTCCTGGTCGATGCCGTCGGTGATCCTGGTCGGCATCTGGCAGGGCATCGGCATGAAGATGCTCATCTACCTCGCCGCCCTGCAGTCGCTGCCGAAGGAGCTGTACGAGGCCGCCTCCGTCGACGGGGCCTCGCGCGTACGGCAGTTCTTCTCCATCACACTGCCGCTGCTCAAGCCCGCGACCTTCTTCGTCCTGATCACCTCGATGATCAACGCCTTCCAGTCCTTCGACCAGATCTACGTCCTCACCGACGGCGGTCCGGCGAACAGCACCACGATGATGACGTTCGAGATCTACAAGTCCGCCTTCCGGGAGTTCCGCGTCGGCTACGCCTGCGCCCAGTCGCTGGTGCTCTTCGCACTGCTGCTGGCCTTCACCCTGGTCAACCGGCGGATCATGGGAGGCACCCGTGGCCACAGCTGAGCTCAACAAGGGCGAGCTCCTGCCGCGCACACGCAAGCCGGTGAACTGGGGGCGGATCGCGCTCTACGCCGTCCTGACCGTGGTCTCGCTGCTCATGGTGGTGCCGTTCGTCTGGATGGTCCTCACCTCGCTGAAGACCCCGGCCGAGATCGCCTCGCCGGACGCCGGACTGCTGCCCGCCCACTGGGAGTTCAGCAATTACGCGGAGGCCTTCAAGGCCGCGCCGTTCGCCACGTACGCCCGCAACAGCTTCATCATCGCGATGAGCCACACCCTCATCAATGTCGTCGTGGCGTCGATGGCGGGGTACGCACTGGCCCGGATCAAATTCCGCGGCAGCGACCTCATCTTCTACTGCTTTGTCGCCGCGCTGATGATCCCCACGTACACCAAGGTGCTCCCCGAGTTCCTGATCGTCCGCTTCATGCCCCTGGCCGGCGGCAACGACCTGCTGGGCCAGGGCGGCAGCGGCTGGCTCGACACCTGGTGGGCCCTGATCGTGCCCGGCGCGGTCACCCCCTTCGCCGTCTTCCTCTTCCGCCAGTTCTATCTGGACCTCCCGGTGGAGCTGGAAGAGGCAGCCCGGCTCGACGGGCTCGGCGAATTCCGTATCTACGCACAGATCATGACGCCCCAGGTGAAGCCGGCGCTGACCACGGTCGCCCTGCTGACCTTCGAGTCGTCGTGGAACAACTTCCTGTGGCCCCTGCTGGTCACGCACACGGACAGCCTCCGCGTGATCCAGGTCGGGCTCTCCGTCTTCAAGACCGAGAACGGCACCCAGTGGCACTACCTGATGGCGGGCACCACGCTCGCCACCCTGCCGATGGTCGTCCTCTTCCTCCTCGGCCAGCGCTACTTCGTGCAGGGCTTCGCCACCGCGGGCCTCAAGTAACCACCCCTGAAAGGGTTCTGATCCACCATGTCTGCTGATCTCAACGGTTCCCGCGCACTGGTCACGGGCGCGGCCCACGGCATAGGACGGGCCGTCGCGATCGCGCTCGCCGCAGCGGGAGCCGATGTCGCCGTGCACTTCAACAGCTCCGCCGAGGAGGCCGGGGAGACGGTCTCCGCGATCGAGACGCTGGGGCGGCGTGCGAAGGCGTTCCGGGCCGATGTCACCGTGACCGCCGAGGTGGACCGCCTGGTGGACGAGGCGACGGGATTCCTCGGCGGGCTCGACGTACTGGTCTGCAACGCGGGTCATCTCATCGGGCGGGCCTCGGTCGAGGAGATGTCGGACGAGCACTTCGGCCGGGTCGTCGACGTCAATCTCACCTCCACGTTCCGCACCTGCCGGGCCGCGCTCCCCCATCTGCGCTCCTCGTCCGCCGGGCGCATCATCACCATGTCCTCGCTGGCCGCGCACAACGGCGGCGGCCCCGGATCGGTCGCCTACGCGGCCGCCAAGGCCGGGATCCGCGGCTTCACGAAGGGGCTCGCGAAGGAGGTCGGCGGGGCCGGGATCACCGTGAACGCGGTCGCGCCCGGTTTCATCGGCGGCACCGCGTTCCACAACACGTTCACCGCCCCCGAGGCACAGACCGCGATGGTGGCGGGCATCCCGGTGGGCCGCGCCGGCACCCCCGAGGACGTGGCGGCCGCGGTCGTCCACCTGGCCTCGCCCGCCTCCGGCTTCCTCAACGGGACGACCGTGGACATCGACGGTGGCGTATGGCCGCGTTGAGGAGCATCCCGCGCGAGCGGGGCGGCTGGTGGCACGCGTACGTGTGCCCCGCCCATGGGGTCGAGCTCGACCACGGCGACCCGCTGATCGGGGTTTTCCCCGAGGGCGGCGCACGCTGCTCGTACGGCTGCCGGGTCGACACCGAGGTGGTGCGCGGCGCCTGGCTGGTCCTCTCCCACCAGGCGTGGGCGCGTCACATTCGCCTGCTCGCGCACCGGGGCGAGAGCGCGGAGGCGGTCGCCCGGCTCGTCGAATACGCCGGTCTGTACGCGGAGTTGGCGGGCGGGCGGCACGACGAGGCCCAGTCGTGGATGCTGCGCGGATGCCTCTTCCACCAGGCGCTGACCGACGCCATCTGGGCGGTCAACATCGGTCATGCGGTGTGGACCCTGGCCGACCGGGGCGCGGAGGGTCTGGCGGCGGTGCTGCCGCTCCTCGACGACCTGGAGCGTGCCGCGCTGGACGCCCGCGAGGTGCTGGTGGGCCGCGGCGACCTGGCGTCCAACTACACGGCGTGGCTGAACGCCGCGGGTACGGCGGCGAGCCGGGCCGCGTCGGCGGTGCGCGGGATTCCGTGGGAGGGCGCCAAGCAGTGGCGGGACGGCGAGAGCGGGCTGTACGCGCATCTGCGGGCCGCGGTCGCCGGTGACGGCTGGGAGTGGGAGGGCTCCACGTACTACCACGGCTTCGTGCTGCGGGCGGCGCTGCTCGCGCTGCGCGGGACGGACCCGGCTGCGGTCCCGGCCGACGTGACCGCCGTACTGGCGGGCATGACCGGCGTACTGGCGTCGATCGCCACGGACGGCGGGCTGCTGCCCGCGCTGCACGACGGGCCCTACCTGCGCGCACCGCTGGCGCTGGAGTGGCTCGAACTCGTGGCGCTGACAGGGCAGTTCGCACCGTCGGCGCGGCTGGACGCGGTGGCCGGGCAGGCGCGCACCGAACTCGGAGCCGCCGACGACGGACTCGACCGCGAGCTGGGCGGCTGGTTCGCCGGGGCGCCTCTGGGCGTGCTGCCCGAGACCGGTGCGGCCACCGTCTTCGCGGACACGGGGTACGCGGTGCTCCGCGCGGGCGGCGTCCAGGCGCTGTTGGACTTCGGTCCGCACGGCGGTTCGCACGGGCACCGGGACAAGCTGGCGCTGTATCTCTACGGGGCGCACACTCCCTGGCAGCCCGATTACGGCCAAGTGCCGTACGCGCACGCCGAGTTCCGAGAGCTCTACACCTCGACCGCCGCGCATCCCGCCTTCCGGGTCGACGGCGCCGAGCAGGCCGAGTGCGCCGGCCGGCTGCTCTCGGCGGACGCCTCGTCCGTGACGGCCGAGGTGACCTCCGCCTATCCAGGGGTGCGCGCGGTCCGCCGCATGGAGGCCGGGTCCTGCTATCTCGTGGACCTGCTCACCGTCACCGCGCCCGAATCCCGTGCCGTCACCGCCCAGTTGCGGCCCGGCACGGCGCTCGACGTCCAGGTCCGGGCGTCCGGCGCGGTGCGGACCACCTGGTACGGCACGGAGAACCTCCACGGCTGGCACACGGCCACCACTCCGGTACGCCCCTTCACCCGTCCGGGGCCGGGCCCCGCGGACGACCCGGGCCGCACCCGCACCTGGGTGGACTTCACCGCGCAGGCCGAGTGCGTCACCTTCGCCTCGGTCTACCAGGCCGGGGACGCGGGCCCCGCCGTCGTCGACATCACGCTCACCGAACAGGGCGGCCTGATCGTCGAACTGGCCGACGGCACCACGGCCGTCCACGGGGCGGAGGCCTGACATGCTCCTCTCCGCGACCCCGCCGGCCGGGCCCAGGCCCGCCCAGGAGCAACGGCTCCTCCTGGAGGCCGTACGCAACCTGGACCGCACCCCGCCCGCCGTCCATCCGCAGGCCAGCATCACCTGGCTGGGCCCGGCCGCCGCCAACCCGGCACTCGCCCACCGGCTCACCGGCGACCCCGCCCACCTGGCGGAGAGCAGCCGCTGGATGGAGGCCGCGGTGCGCCTCCCTCACTGGGGCAGCGCCCACATGCCCGACCACGACCTGGACGCGGGCTGGCTGCTGCACGGCGTCTCGCTCGCGTACCACTGGCTGAGGGACTCGCTCCCGCCGGAGGTCGAAGCGCTGGTGCGCTACAAACTGCTGCTCCAGGGGCGGCGGTTGTACGAGTTCGCGGTGGCCTCGGAGGGCCGCTGGTGGTCGTCCTCGTACTGGCAGAACCACAACTGGATCTGCTACGCGGGCCTGGCGACCGCCGGATACGTACTGGGCCGCGAGGAGTGGACCGAGCGCGCCAAGGACAATCTCGGCCGGGTGCTCGACGCACTGCCCGAGGACGGTTCGCACGCCGAAGGGGTCGTCTACTGGCGCTACGGCGTGCCCTGGCTGGCCATGCACCTCGATCTGCTCCAGGAGGCGGAGGGCATCGACTGGTGGGAGCGCGGCGGCTTCATGGCGAACACCTTCGACTACCGGCTCCATCAGTCGGCGCCCGGCTTCGCCCGCATCGTGGACCACGGCGACTGCCACGACCGGCACAGCGGACACAGCGCCGCGCTCTACTACCGGCTGGCGTCCCGCTACGGCATCGGCGAGGCGCAGTGGCTCGGCGATCTGGTGAGCGGCGAACTGCTCGCGCAGGAGGCCGAGTTGAGCGGGGTGCGGCCGGGGATCCTGCCCGAGGCGTATCTGGAGCACCTCTGGTACGACCCGGCGGTGGCGCCCGTCGCACCGTCGCGCACGCAGGCGTACTTCCCCGATCTCGGGCTGCTCGCCTCCCGTACGGGATGGGACGCGGACGCCACCCTGGTCTCCTTCAAGGCGAGCCCCGGCGGCGGGCACAAGGCGTGGGAGACGTCGGCGAAGCACCGTGCCGAGCTCGGCTGGGAGACGCTCAACACCGGTCACCACCACCCCGATTCGGGCTCGTTCGTCCTCATCTCGCAGGGCGCCCATCTCGCCGTGGACGAGGGCTACAGCAACCGCAAGCGTGCTGCCCACCACAATCTGCTGCTCGTGGACGGGCAGGGGTACGCCGACGAGGACCGGTACCACGTGTACCGGGACATCCCCTACGAGCGGCAGGCCCGCCAGCGCGATGTGCTCGCCGAGGGCGGGTGGGCGCACGCGACGGCGGAGATCGCCGCGATGTACGACTCCGCGCTCGGCGTCGAACGCCTCGACCGCACGCTGGTGTTCACCCCGTCGGGGCGCCTCGTGCTGCTGGACGTGGCGGAAGCGGACGCCGCGCGGGAGTGGTCGTTCCTGGTGCAGACCGACGCGCCGACGGAACGGGCCGCCGACGACGTGCACCGGATCCGGTCGGGTGCGGCCTGTGCCGTCGTACGCCGCTTCGCCCCGGCCCGCGCCCGTACCGGGTCAGCCGCGGTGACGGTCGAGGCGAACCCCACCTCCAGCACTCCGGAGCTGCGGATCACCCGGACGCTGCACACCCTGAGCACGACGACGTCGCCGACTCCAACTGCCGTGTTCTTCACGGCGATCGAGCCGGGTGAGACGTCCGTCGCGCAGGAGGTGGCGTGCGAAGAGGGCTTCGGCGTGGCCTTCGGCAGCGAGACCGTGCTCCTCTCCCCCGGCACTCGGCGCATCCGTACCGCCGGCGTCACCGCGGACGCGGCGGCCGTGCTGATCGACGGCGATGCGATCGCCGTGGTGGCCGCCCGGCGCGTGGAAGTGCGCGGGCGCCTGGTCCTGGACGCCGAGGAACCGTACACAGGAAAGGTCGGCTGAAATGCGGTCGTATCCGCTGCTGAGGCGTCTTGAGTTCTTCGCGTACCCGGCGGCGGCCGGCGCCGCGTTCACCGTGCTGGCGCTGGGTGTGGTGACCTGGCTGCCGGCGCTCGCGGCGATGGCGTGCGCGCTGCAGCGGTGGCGGGCCGATGGCGACAGCCGGTGTTTCGCCGGGGTCTTCGAGGCCTTCCCCCGGTACTGGCGGGCGCTGTGGAAGCACAGCCTGCTGTCCACTGCGGCCGCCGCCGTTCTCGTCGCCAACATCGTTTATCTGCTGGGCCGTTCGCACCCGATCGCCTTTGTCGCGCTCGCCGCCCAGGCGGGGATCGCCGCCGCGCTGGTCATCCACCATGTGGCGCTCGCCGCCCAGGCGGGGCAGTCGCCGAACGGCTCGGTCGCCGCGTGGACGCGCGGGGCGCTCGCCCTCGGCTTCGGTTCGCCCGCCCGGGGCACCGCGATCCTCGGCGCCGTCGTCTCGGCCGTCCTGCTCTCCGCCGTCGTGCCGCTCGGGCCGCTGCTGCTGGGTCCGAGCATTCCCGTAGTCCTCGCTCTGTCGTTCGCCGATCCCAGGAGGAACACCGCATGAGCCGTGCACTGACCGCCGCTCTCCTCGCCGCGCTGGCCGCGGGAGCGCCCCTCGCCCTGCCCGCGCCGCCCGCTGCTGCGGCGGCGGGCGCGTACTACGTCAGCCCGTCGGGCAGCGACGCCAACTCCGGTACGTCGTCGGGGAGTCCGTTCTCGACGGTCCAGCACGCGCTGGACCTGGCGCCGTCCGGATCGGTGGTGCACCTGGCGGCGGGCACCTATCTGCAGGACGTCGTGACGCGGCGGCCCGATGTGACCGTCACCGGTCCGTCGACCGCCGTACTGAAGGGGGCGGGGAACTCCCGGATCTTCCAGGTGCAGCACGACGGGACCGTGCTGGACGGGTTCACCGTCGACGGGCTGTTCGGCTCCTCGTCGGACGTCTCGGGCTACCGCCTCAAGCTCATCTATGTCATGAGCACGACTCCCGGCAACGGTGTCGCCGGACTCCGCATCACTGGCATGACGCTCAAGAACGCCGCCGACGAATGCGTACGCCTGCGCTATCTCGTCACGAGCGCGGAGGTGTCGGAGAACACCATCACCAACTGCGGGGTCGCGGACTTCCGCTTCGGCGGCGGGGGCAAGAACGGCGAGGGCATCTACCTCGGTACGGCACCCGAGCAGCAGGGCGCCAACGGGGCGCCGGACGCGGCGGCCGACATCAGCCGCGGCAACCACATCCGCAACAACACCATCGCCACGCACGGCAACGAGTGCGTCGACGTGAAGGAGAACTCGACGGCGAACTACGTCGAGTACAACGACTGCAGCGCCCAGAGCGACCCCAGCTCCGCCGGGCTCGACGCACGCGGCAGCGGCAACACCTTCCGGTACAACACCGTCCACGACAACCTCGGCGCCGGCATCCGGCTCGGCGGCGACACCGCGACCGACGGCATCAACACGGGCATCTACGGCAACACCATCACCGGGAACGCAGGCGGCGGCATCAAGTTCATGCGCACCCCGCAGGGCCCGGTGTGCACCAACACCATGAGCGGCAACACCGGTGGCGACGCGGTGGGCACCTACGGCAGCGCGTACGACCCGACCGGGCCGTGCCCCCAGTGAGCGCGCCCACCCGAAGAGGAGTGCTCGGCGCGGCCGCCGGGATCGTGGCCGTGGCCGCCGCCCCGGCGGACGCACAGGCGGCTACGCGTCACGACGCCCCGTGGACCGCCTCCTGGTCGACGGCCCAGACCGCACCGACGGCCGCCGACCCCGTGGCGTCCGCAGGCCTGACCAATGCCACCTTCCGGGCCACGGTGCGCCTGTCCGCGGGAGGCCGCGTGCGACTGCGGTACGGGCACGCCTTCGGCACTCGGCCCGTGCTGGTCGGCCCCGTCACCGCGGGCGGCCGCCCCGTGACCTTCGGCGGCGAGCCGCAGGCCTGGCTGGCGGCGGGCGCCTCGCTGACGAGCGATCCGGTCGGCGGACTGCGCGTGCAGAGCGGATACGACCTGACCGTGGAGACCCGACTCCCGGGCCCCACAGGGCCGTTGTCCTTCCACCGCAATACGCACGCCTCGCACTGGGTCGACGGCGTCCGCACCACCTCGGTGTTCCTGCTCACCGGTGTCGACGTGTCGGACGCGCGCGGCCCGTCGGTCGCCGTGCTCGGCGACTCGATCGCCGAAGGCGTCGGCACCCCCGACGACGCCAACCTCCGCTGGCCCGACCAGCTGGCCCGCCGGCTGCCCGGCGGAGCCGTCGCCAACCTCGGGATCAGCGGCAACCGGCTGCTCCTGGACGACGCCCGGTTCGGCCACGGCGGCCAGGCGCGCTTCGACCGCGACGTCCTCGGACTGCCCGGGCTGCGCACCCTCCTCGTCCACCTGGGCGTCAACGACCTTCAGCAGCCGCCGAGTCAGACCGATCCGACGCTCGTCCTCGCGGGCTTCCGCCAGCTGGTGGTCCGCGCCCACGACGCCGGGCTGCGGGTGGTCGGCGGCACGATCACCCCGTTCGAGGGGTGGGTGCGCTGGACGCCCGGACTCGACGTCGTACGCGAGGAGATCAATGCCGTCCTGAGGGACGGGAAGGTCTTCGACCGACTCGCCGACTTCGACGCCGCCCTGCGCGATCCCGTACACCCCGCGCGTCTGCTGCCCGCGTACGACAGCGGCGACCATCTGCACCCCAACCCCGCCGGACACACCGCTCTCGCCGCGGCCGTGGACCGCCGACACCTTCTGTGAGGCCAGGACCATGACATCAGGCACCACCAGACGCACCGTCCTCGTGGGCGCGGCCGCACTCTCCACCGCCCTCGCCCTGCCCGCGATACCGGCCCTCGCCGCCACCGGTGACGCCGCGGCCCTCCGCACCCGCTGGCACACCCTCCTCACCGGAGGCCCCGGACTCGACCTGACCGACCCCCGGATCGCCGCCGCCGTGGCCCGGATCGGCAAGACGGCGACCACCACGGCGAAGGGGCTCGACCCGACGCGCACCGACGGTCTGTGGCCGGATCTGACGAGCACCACGCTCTCCAACCACGTCACCACCTCCTTCAAGCGCATCGCCACGATCGCCACCGCCTGGGCCGTGCCCGGCACCCCCCAGTACGGGGACGCGGCCACCGCTCAGCTGCTCCTGGCCTCGCTGGACTGGATGCTGACGCACCGCTACGGGCCCGGCATGACGCGGTTCGACAACGACTGGGACTGGGAGATCGGCTCGGCGCTCGCCCTCAACGATGCCGCCGTCCTGCTGTACGACGCCCTCGGTACGGAACGGCTGACCCGTATCACCGACGCCGTCCGCTCGTACACGCCCGACCCGAACCTCTGGCGCGTCGACCGCCAGATCGCGACCGGCGCCAACCGGGTGTGGATCTCCACGGTCGTCGCCGTCAACGCCGTCCTGAGCGACGACGGCGCCGCGCTGACCCGGGTCCGTGACGCGCTCTCGGACGTGGAGGGCGGCGGAGCCAACAGCGTCCTGGCCTTCAACGACCGTACGGGCGGCGCCGACGGGACCGGCGAGGGCTTCTACTCCGACGGCTCCTTCCTCCAGCACTACAAGCACCCCTACAACGGCGGCTACGGCAAGGAGCTCCTCAACAACCTCTCCCGGCTGTTGAATCTGCTCGCCTCCTCCGAGTGGACCGTCACCGACCCGGACCTCGACAACGTCCGCCGCTGGGTCGACGACGGCTTCGACCCGCTGATCGCGCGCGGTGACGTGATGGCCTCGGTGTGCGGACGGGAGATCGCCCGCCCCAGCAAGCAGGGCCATGTCTCCGCGCAGACGGTCATCGAGGCGGTGCTGCGGCTGATCCCCGGCTTCCCCGGGGAGACCGCGGACCGCTTCACCGCGCTGGTCAAGCAGTGGATCACCGAGGACACCTACCGCGACTTCCTGGCCGCCACCGACCTGGCCTCGCTGGTGGCAGCGCAGCAGGTCCTCGCGGGTCCCGTCCCCGCACGCGGCCCGCTGGTCACGCACAAGCAGCACCCGCTGATGGACAAAGCGGCGCACCACCGCCCCGCCTTCGCGCTCGGCATCTCCGCGTACTCGACCCGTATCTACAACTACGAGTCGATCCAGAACGAGAACCTCCACGCCTGGCACCTCTCCGACGGCATGGTGCTCCTCTACACCGACGACCTCGGCCACTACAGCGAGGACTACTGGCCGACCGTCGACCCGACGCGCCTGCCCGGCATCACGGTGGTCGCCGGGCGCCCCGCCGACGCGGACGGGCAGCGCACCACGTCGACCGCGGACTGGGCGGGCGGCACCGCGCTGCCGGGGACGACGCTCGGTGCGTACGGCATGGAGCTGCGCGCGTACGGGAGTTCACTCCGCGCGCTGAAGAGCTGGTTCTGTCTGGACGACGTGATCGCGTGCGTGGGCTCGGGGATCACCGCGGACGCGGGCACGGTCGAGACGATCGTGGAGAACCGCAAGCTGCGGGACCCGGCCGCGCCCCTCACCGTCAACGGCTCCCCCGCGTCCACCGCCCCCGGCACCGCCGACCTCGACGCGGTGCGCTGGCTGCACGTGGAGGGCACGGGCGGTTACGTCTTCCCGCAGCCGGCCCGCGTCCGGACGCTGCGCGAGCAACGCACCGCGACCTGGCGGGAGATCAACCTCAAGTACGGGACAGACACCCCTGTCACCCGCCCGTACCTGACGCTCTGGCACGACCACGGCACGGCCCCGTCCGACGCCGGCTACTTCTGGCTCCAGGCGCCCGCCGCCTCCGCCGCCCGCACCGGGCAGCTGGCCGCCGCCCCGCCGGTGCGTGCCGTCGCCACGACGACCGCCGTGCACGCGGTGCGCCGCTGCGCCGACGGGCTGCTCGCGGCGAACTTCTGGGCGGCGGGCCGGGCGCAGGAACTGACCGCCGACGGACCGGCATCGGTCCTGCTGCGGCCGCAGGGCAAGACGGTGACCGTCTCCCTCTCCGACCCCACACAGCTGCGCGCGCAGGTGGTCGTCGACCTGGCGCTGCGCGGCCTCAAGGTTCTCTCGGCCGATCCGGGCGTACGGACCGAGCCCACCCCCGACGGCATCCGCGTCACCGCCGACACGGCCGGCCTGCGCGGCGCGACCCTCACCCTCACTCTGACAAGGAGCTGACCTTGCTGTTCGACATGCCCCTGGACCGGCTGCGCGACTACCGGCCGGAGCCGGAGGAGCCCGCGGACTTCGACGC
Source organism: Streptomyces sp. NBC_01465 (assembly GCF_036227325.1). Lineage (NCBI taxonomy): Bacteria > Bacillati > Actinomycetota > Actinomycetes > Kitasatosporales > Streptomycetaceae > Streptomyces > Streptomyces sp. NBC_01465. The sequence continues at coordinate 273,844 of NZ_CP109467.1, forward strand.
GTTCTGGGAGAAGACCCTTACTGAGACGCAGCGCCACCCGCTGGACGCCCAATTCGCCCGGCACGAGAGCGGGTTGGCGACCGTCGACGTCTTCGACGTGACGTTCAGCGGCTGGGGCGGGCAGCCTGTGAAGGCGTGGCTGATGCTGCCGCGCGTCCGCAGCGGGCCGCTGCCTGCCGTCGTCCAGTACATCGGCTACAACGGGGGCCGGGGCATCCCGTACTCCTGGCTGACCTGGAGCGCGCTGGGCTACGCCCATCTGGTGATGGACAACCGGGGCCAGGGCGGCGGCGGCAAGAACACCGCCGACACCCCCGACATCGCCCCCGAGGGGCACGGCTCCTCGTCCCCCGGCTTCCTCACCAGCGGCATCGAGGACCCCTACCGGCACTACTACCGTCGGTTGATCACCGACGCCGTGCGGGCCGTCGACGCGGTCAAGGCCCACCCCGAGGTGGACTCCTCGCGCGTCGCGGTACTCGGCGGCAGCCAGGGCGGCGGGCTGACGCTGGCCGTCGCCGGACTGCGGGACGACGTGGTGGCGGCCGTCGCCGACGTACCGTTCCTCTCCCACTACCGGCGCGCCTCGCAGATCACCGACAGCGGCCCCTACGCGGAGATCGCCCGCTGGCTCTCGGGCCACCGCTTCTCGGTGGAGCGGGCGATGGAGACCCTGTCGTACTTCGACGCGGTCAACTTCGCCGCCCGCGCGACCTGTCCGGCCTGGTTCTCGGTGGGCCTGATGGACAAGGTCTGCCCGTCCTCGACGGTCTTCGCCGCCTACCACCGCTATGCGGGCCCCGCGGAGATCGAGGTCTTTCCGTACAACGGGCACGAGGGCGGCGCCGAGTACGACCTGCCGCGCAAACTGGCCGCGCTGCGGGGGGTCTTCGGTTAGGGGGTCCCCTCCAGTACGGCCATGGCGGCGTTGTGGCCGGGGATGCCGCTGACGCCGCCGCCGCGGACCGCGCCCGCACCGCAGAGCAGGACGTTCGCGTGCGCGGTCTCGACGCCCCAGCGGCCGGTCGACTCGTCCGCGTACGGGAAGGCGAGGGCCCGGTGGAAGATGTTTCCGCCGGGCAGCCGCAGATCGCGCTCCAGGTCGAGCGGGGTCTTCGCCTCGATGCAGGGGCGGCCGTCCTCGTCGAGGGCCAGGCAGTCGGCGATGGGCTCGTCGAGGTGGGCGTCGAGCTGCGCGAGGGTGGACTTCAGGAGCTCGTCGCGGGCCGTGTCGTTGTCCTGCGCGAAGAGGCGTGCGGGGGTGTGCAGGCCGAAGAGAGTGAGGGTCTGGTAGCCCTCGGCGGCGAGTTCGGGGCCCAGGATCGAGGGGTCGGTCAGGGAGTGGCAGTAGATCTCCGAGGGCGGCGCGCTCGGGAGCCGGCCGGAGGCGGCCTCCTCGTACGCGGTCCCCAACTGCCCGTATCCCTCGGCGATGTGGAAGGTTCCCGCGAAGGCCTCGCGCGGGTCGACGGAGCGGTCGCGGAGTCGGGGCAGCCGGCGCAGCAGCATGTTGACCTTGAGCTGGGCGCCCTCGGCCGGGTCGGCGGGTTCGTCGCCGACGAGCTCGGCCAGGGCCTGCGGCGAGGCGTTCACCAGGACGTGCCGGGCGGCGACCGCCGTCTCGGTGCTGTCGTCGCGGAAGGTGACCTCGGCGCGGGTCCCGTCGGTCTCGATACGGGTGGCCTCGCGGCCCGTGACGATCTCCGCGCCCGCGTCGCGCGCGGCCGCGGCGAGGGCGTCGGTGAGGGCGCCCATGCCGCCGACGGGGACGTTCCAGTCGCCGGTGCTGTTGCCGATGACGTGGTAGAGGAAGCAGCGGTTCTGGGCGAGTGACGGGTCGTGGGCGTCGGCGAAGGTGCCGATGAGGGCGTCCGTGAGGACGACGCCGCGGACCAGGTCGTCGGCGAACTCGCGCTCGACGGCAACCCCAAGGGGCTCCTCGAAGAGCATCCGCCAGGCGTCGTCGTCACCGATGCGCGACCGGAGTGCGGCGCGGGTGGGAAGCGGCCCTGTCAGGGTGGGGAAGACCCGTTCGGCGACGTGGCGCATCGTTCCGTAGAACCGCTGCCAGGAGGCGTACTCGCGGTCGCTGCCGGTGAGCGCGGCGAAGGAGGCGCGGGTGCGGTCCTCTCCCCCGCCGACGAGCAGGCCGGTGGGGCGGCCGTCGCGCAGGGCCGGGGTGTACGAGGAGACGGTGCGCTCCCGTACCGCGAAGTCGAGCCCGAGCTCGCGGACGATCTTCTGCGGCAGGAGGCTGACGAGGTACGAGTAGCGGGAGAGGCGTGCGTCGACCCCGGCGAAGGGCCGGGTGGAGACGGCGGCTCCGCCGGTCCGGCCGAGGCGCTCCAGGACGAGGACGGAGCGTCCTGCGCGGGCCAGGTAGGCGGCGGCGACCAGACCGTTGTGGCCACCGCCGACGATCACGACGTCGTACGCGTCACGAGTGGGTGCGTGCATGTCTCTTCGTAACACGTGGTGATCACCGGCGGCCAGACCTCAGTGCGCTCCGGACCCGCGCTGCTGGCGCAGGGCTGCGACGCGGCGGTACAGCTCCACCGCCTCGGGGCCCCTGCCGAGCTGTTCCAGACAGTGTGCTTCGTCGTTGCGGCTGGCCAGGGCGTCGGGATGGTCCGCGCCCAGGACCCGCTCGCGGGATTCCGCGACCGTGCGGTACACGGCGAGCGCGTCTCCCCAGCGGCCCAGCCAGCCCAGACCGACCGCGACCTCGCGGCGGCTGACGAGGGTGTCGGGGTGGTCCGCGCCCAGGACCCGCTCGCGGATCGCGCACACGTCACGGGCCTCGGTCAGCGCCTCCTCCCAGCGCGCCAGGCGGCCCAGGTTGACGCCCAGGCCGTGGCGGGCGCGCAGCGTCTCGGGGTGGTTCGGGCCGTGCACGCGGGTGCGGTCGTCGACCAGGGTGCGGTAGAGCTCCAGGGCCTCCGCGCTGCGGCCCAGGCGGCCCAGGCTGATGCCGACCTCGTAGCGGGCGGCAAGGGTGTCGGGGTGGTCGGGACCCAGCGCCCGCTCGCGGGCCGCCGCGACCTCGCGGTAGGTCTGCAGCGCCTCCGGCCAGCGCCCCAACTGACCTAGCGCGTAGGCGACTTCATAACGCGTGACCAGCGTGTCCGGGTGGGTTGCGCCGAGGACGCGGGCGCGCGCGGAGGCCACTTCGTGCGCCATCCGGTACGAGTCCTCCAGGCGCCCCAGCCTGCTGAGGTTGAACGCGAGGTTGTGCCGGCAGCGCAGGGTGTCCGCGTGGTCCGGACCGACCGTCCGCTCGCGGGCGGCGAGAACTGCCACGTACACCTGATGCGCCTCGAAGTGGCGGCCGAGCTGCCCCAGGACGTACGCCATCTCCTGCCGCGCGCCCAGCGTTTCGGGGTGGTCGGCGCCGAGCGAACGCTCGCGGCCGTCGGCGACCCGGGAGAACTCGCGCAGCGCGTCGGCGGCAAGTCCCGTGCGGCTGAGGGTGAACCCGACCTCGTAGTGACTGGAGAGCGTGTCCGGATGGTCGGGGCCGAGCAGTTGCTCGCGCTCGGCGGCGACGGTGCGGTGCACCTCGCCCGCCTCGTTCCAGCGGCCGAGCCGGCTGAGGCTGAGTCCGGCGTTGTGCTGGCTGGCGAGGACGGCGAGCCGTTCGGGCGACGGGGTGGGGTGCTCGGTCCTGGGAGGCTGTACGGGTGTGCCGGACCGGGGCGAAGCGGGCGTCGTCCACTCGCCGGTGAGGGCCGCCGCGTGGTCGGGCGGGGTGGGGGTGAGCGTCCGGGTGCCGGTCGCCTTGTGCCCGGTGGTCATGCCGCGGGTCCAGGACGGCAGGCGCGGGGCGCGCGACGGCGGCTGTTCGGGGCGCTGCTCGGGGGCGCGCAGGGCGGGCAGGGCGGGCAGCTGCTGGGCGGGGAGGGTGTGGCCGGGGGTGTTCCCGGCGTGGTACCCGGCGGCGAGCCTGCGGCCCAGGTCCCTGGCGTCCTCGGGCCGCTCCTCCGGGGACTTGGCGAGGAGGTCGAGGACGGCTCGGTTGAAGTACTCCGGCAGTTCGGCACGGTGGGTGCGCGGCGGCTCGGGGATCGTGTCGCGGTGGCCGACGAGGACCGCCCAGGCGTCGTCGAGGTCGAAGGGCGGGACGCCGGTGGAGATCTCGTACAGGACGCAGCCGAAGGAGTAGAGGTCGCTGCGGTGGTCGACATGGCCGCCGCTGATCTGCTCGGGCGACATGTAGTGCGGGGTGCCCATGGCGATGCCGGTGCCGGTGAGCCGCGAGGTGAAGCCGATGTCGTGGCCGAGGCGGGCGATGCCGAAGTCGCAGATCTTCACCGTGCCGTCGGTGAGTCGCATGATGTTCGCGGGCTTCAGGTCCCGGTGGACGATGCCCTGTTCGTGCGTGTACGCGAGGGCCGCGGAGACCTGCTGCGCGATGTCGACGACGTCGGCCACGGGCAGCGGGTGCTGTTTGTTGGCCTCCAGGAGCTGGCTGAGGTTGCGGCCGTCGAGCAGCTCCATGACCAGATAGAGGACGCCGTCGTCCTCGCCGAAGTCATGGACGACGGTGACCCCGCGGTGCTGGAGCGCGGCCGCCACCCGTGCCTCGCGCCGGAAACGTTCGCGCAGCACTCTGGTGAACGACTGGTCCTGCTGCGGTCCCAGTGGCTTGAGGCATTTGACCGCGACGCGCCGGCCCAGCGACTCGTCCGTCGCCCGCCACACCTCGCCCATGCCGCCGCGCCCGATCAGATCGAGCAGCCGGTACCGGCCGTGGATCAGCCTGGTGTCCGCCATCTCGTGCTGTCGCCCCCGTTGTGTCGCTTCGCCCTCCCCGGCTCGTCCAGTATGGCTGCCCGGCCCGGGAGTTTGTACGGGGCAGGCCGCGCGTCGGGGCCCAGGCGCGTCATTGCTTTCAGAATGTGACCTGGGGGCAGCTGCCAGCGCATACGCCCGGGGATGCAGCGCAGGAGGTTTCCCGTGACGGTGAGTTGACGGCTGACGGCTTCTGGGGCGGGCGCGCTCCTGCCGTACAGCTCATGGGCGTAAGGGGGCAGGGAGGCGTACGCGAGGGCTGCCACGCGCCGCCAGATCACTTCACGCGCCGGGACGAGCAGGGCATGGATCGGGGGCCGCCGCAGAAAGTCGTCGACTTCGCGGGCGTCCGCACCGGCGGCGAGTTCGGGCCGTACTTTCTCGAAGTACGCGGCCAGTTCGGCGGTGCTGGAGGGAACCCCGTCCGGGTCGAGGCCGACGAGGCGTGCGCCCTGGCGGTGTTCGTCGACGTAGCGGTCGGCCTGCGCCCTGCTGATCGGGTAGCCGGAGCGGCGCAGGACCTGGAGGTAGGAGTCGACTTCCGCGCAGTGCACCCACAGGAGCAGGTCGGGTTCGTCGACGCCGTACCGCTCTCCCGTCCGCGAGTCGGTGGCCCCGAGCCTGCTGTGGATCTTCCGGATGCGGGCGCCGGCCTTCTCGGCGGCGTCGGTGGTGCCGTAGGTGATGGTCCCGACGAACCCGGCGGTACGCATCAGCCGCCCCCAGGCGTCGCGCCGGAAGTCCGAGTTCTCCATGACCCCGCGCACGGCCCGGGGATGAAGCGCCTGGAGGTACAGGGCCCGGATTCCGCCGATCCACATGACCGGGTCCGCGTGCACCTGCCAGGTCACCGAGTCGGGGCCGAAGAGTCCCGGGTCCGCGTCGCTCATGCCGCACCTCCTGACCGCAGGCTATCCCGGCCGACTCCAGCCCCGCTCAGATACCCCCCGGGGCATCTTCTGATACCCTGGGGGGTATACACACCAGGGGGCACGAGCAGCTGAGCCAGGAGAAGCACATGAAGGTCATCGTGATCGGAGGCGTGGCCGGCGGTATGTCCGCCGCGACGCGTCTGCGCCGTCTCGACGAGCAGGCCGAGATCGTCGTGCTGGAGCGCGGCGCCCACGTCAGCTACGCCAACTGTGGCCTTCCGTACTTTCTCGGCGGCGCGATCGAGGAACGTGACGCGCTGCTCCTGCAGACCCCCGAGTCGCTCGACGCCCGCTTCCGCATCGACGTGCGCGTACGGCACGAGGCCGTCGCCGTCGACCGCGCCTCCCGTACCGTCCGCGTGCGCGAGGTGGCGGGCGGCCGCACGTACGAGGAGTCGTACGACCGCCTCGTCCTCAGCCCCGGCGCCCGCCCCTTCGTCCCTGACCTGCCCGGCATCGAGCGCGCCCGGACGCTGCGGGACGTGACGGACGCCGACCGGATCGCCGGGGACCTCGGCGCGGGCGCCCGCACCGCGGTCGTCGTGGGCGGCGGTTTCATCGGGGTCGAGGCCGCGGAGAACCTGCGCGAGCGCGGTCTTGACGTCACCCTCGTCGAGCTCGCCGACCAGGTCCTCGCCCCGCTCGACCCCGAGATGGCGGCACCGGTCGCCGCCCGGCTGCGCGAGCACGGCGTGCGGGTCGAGCTGGGCGCACAGCTCGACAAGGTCCTGCCGGACTCCGTCGTCCTCGCCGACGGCCGGACGCTGCCGGCCGATCTGGTCCTGCTCTCCATCGGCGTACGGCCCGAGACCGCTCTGGCGGTGGAGGCCGGCCTGGAGATCGGGCCGCGCGGCGGCATCGCGGTGGACGCTTCCGGGCGCACCAGCGACCCGGAGATCTACGCGGTCGGCGACGCCGCCGAGAAGCGCGACGCCCTCACCGGTGATTCCGTACTCGTACCGCTGGCCAATCTCGCGAACCGGCACGGCCGGCTCGTCGCGGACGCCATCGCGGGGCGCAAGGTGACCGCCCGGCCCGCCACATCGACCGCCGTGGTCAAGGTCTTCGACCTGACGGCCGCCGCGACAGGGTGGAACGAGAAGCGGCTGCGCGCCGCCGGCCACCCGTACCAGGCGGTCCATCTGCACCCGGGCTCGCACGCCGGGTACTACCCCGGCGCCTCCCCCATCGCGCTGAAGCTGCTCTTCGACCCGCGCGACCAGCGGATTCTCGGCGCCCAGGCGGTCGGCACCGACGGCGTCGACAAGCGGATCGACGTCATCGCCACCGCGATGGCGGGCGGCCTCACCGCACCCGATCTCGCCGATCTGGAGCTGGCGTACGCCCCGCCGTACGGATCGGCCAAGGACCCCGTGAACATGGCAGGCCTGATCGCGGACAACCTCACCACCGGCACGGTCCGCACCGTGCAGTGGCACGAACTCGACGCCGGTGACGGGGCGACAGTCCTGGACGTACGCACACGCGACGAGCACGCCCAGGGTGCGATCCCCGGCGCGGTCAACATCCCCCTCGACGAACTGCGCGACCGCGCGGCCGAGTTGCCGGAGGGCGAACTGATCGTTCACTGTCAGGTGGGCCTGCGCGGCCACAACGCCCAGCGGCTCCTCGCCGGTCTCGGCCGTGACGCCGCCAACCTCGACGGCGGCTACGCCACCTGGGCCGCCGCCCACACCACCGTCTGACCTCCCCCGCCCGCCCGCAACACCCGGAGAGCACCACTGTGATCGAGACCATCTCCCCCGCCGAGCTGAACCTGCGCGACCTGGACAAGACGTACGTCCTCGACGTCCGGGCCCCCGGCGAGTACGCCGCCGGACACATCCCCGGCGCGATCAACGTCCCCCTGGACAGCCTTGGCGAGCTCGTGCCCGACCTGCGCGAGGCCTCGGCCCGCCGTGAACTCGTGGTCGTCTGCGCCGCGGGCAGCCGGTCCGCCACCGCCTGCGAACGACTGGCGGCCGCCGACGTCAGGGCCACCGGCCTGACGGGCGGAACCCAGGCCTGGCAGGCGGCCGGCCTTCCCGTCGACACCGCCCCGCACGAGGGACGCGCCGTCTGGGCGATGGACCGCCAAGTCCGTTTCACCGCAGGGATGTTGGTGCTGACCGGCCTCGCCGTCGGCCTGCGCGCACCGAGGGCACGGCTCATCTCTGCCGGGGTGGCTTCGGGCCTGGTCTACTCGGGACTGAGCAACACCTGCGGCATGGCTGCGGTCCTCGGCAAACTGCCTTTCAACCGCCCCTCGTCCGCGACGCTGGACTCCACCCGGCGCGCACTGCGCGACTGAGCCCCGAAGGAGAGATCATGAGCGGCAACCAGGAAGCGATGACTCCCGTCCTCAACCGGCTGCGCCGCGCCCAGGGGCAGTTGGCCGCGGTGATCACCATGATCGAGGCGGGCAGGGACTGCAAGGACGTGGTCACTCAGCTGGCCGCCGTCTCCCGCGCCCTGGACCGCGCCGGATTCAAGATCATCGCCTCCGGCATGCGGGACTGCATCAACACGGCAGACGGCGAGCAACCACCGCTCACCGAGGCCGAGTTGGAGAAGCTCTTCCTGGCACTGGCCTGAGCGCGCGATGCCCGCCCACAACCCGTCGTACACAGTCCACCGCGGCGTCGAAGTGCCCGATCCTGCGCCGGACGAGATCTGGACCGTCGGCGCCGTCATCCTCGACCGGCACGGCCGGGCCTTCGCCCAGAAGCGCAGCCCCGACCGCCGTCTGTTTCCCGACACCTGGGACATCGTGGGCGGACACGTCGAGGCCGGCGAGACATTGCTGGAGGCCCTTGCGCGCGAAGTCGAGGAGGAGACGGGCTGGCGCCTGACCCACGTGCGGCAGTTCCTCGGCACCACCACCTGGACGGGCGACGACGGCGGTGGACTCCGTCACGAGGCCGACTATCTCGTCGAGGTCGACGGCGACTTGGACCACCCCACGCTGGAGTGGTCCAAGCACTCCGCCCACGACTGGTTCGACGCCGGCAACCTCGCCCGCCTCAAGGAGAACCGCAGCCCCGGGGAGTTCTTGATCCACGACCTCGTCGCCCGAGTCGTGACCTGACCGATCAGGAATCAAGAAGCGCGGTGCACGCAGCCGCTCTAGCCTGCTGACCATGGACATCACCATTCACACGACGGCGCTGCCCCACGACGACCCGGACGCGTCGCTCGCCTTCTACCGCGACGTCCTCGGCTTCGAGGTCCGCAGCGATGTCGGGCAGGGCAGGATGCGCTGGATCACGGTCGGCCCGCCCGGCCAGCCGGGCACGTCGATCCTTCTGGCGCCGCCCGCCGCCGATCCCGGCATCACCGAGGACGAGCGCAACACCATCACCGAGATGATGGCCAAGGGCACCTACGGCTGGATCCTGCTGGCCACCCCGGACCTCAACGCCACGTTCGACAAGGTGCAGGCCGGCGACACCGAAGTCGTCCAGGAGCCGACCGAGCAGCCGTACGGCATCCGCGACTGCGCGTTCCGCGACCCCGCGGGCAACCTGGTCCGCATCCAAGAGCTGCGCTGAGCCGCGACGAGGGGGAGGGTTCACATGTGCCAGTCCGAATGGCGGCGCGCACGCGTCCAGGCGCAGCGCCTGGCCGAGTTCGCGCGGCTGCGCCGGGTCCGCGACCGGATCGACAGGGAATACGCACAGCCGCTGAACGTGGAGGCGCTCGCCCGTGATGCGAACATGCCCGCCGGACAGCTGAGCCGGCAGTTCCGGGCCGCCTACGGCCAGTCGCCGTACGCGTACCTGACGGCGCGCCGCATCGAGCGGGCGGCCAGGACCGGTCAGGAATCGAGAAGCCCCGGCCGCAGTGCGGCCTCTAGCGTGATGGTCACACACAACCCCAGTACAAGGAGCAGGACATGAAGGCGCACGTCAGCTCGATCCTTCTTGGCGTCCGGGACATGGACCGGGCCAAGCAGTTCTACACCGAGGGGCTCGGCTGGAAGATCCAGAGCGACTTCGGCATCTCGGTGTTCTTCGCGTCGGACGGCGCCTCGCCGGTCGGCTTCTACAGCCGCGAGGGCCTCGCCGGCCAGGTGGGCACGGACCAGGAGGGCAGCGGCTTCAGCGGACTGGTCATGACCTATGTCGTCCGCAGCGAGGCGCGGGTCGACGAGATCATGGCGGAGGCCCAGAAGGCCGGCGCCACGGTCCTCAAGCCCGCCGGCGCTCTGCCGTGGGGCGGGTACGGCGGCACCTTCGCCGACCCCGAGGGCTACATCTGGAGTCTCGGCTACAGCGCCCAGGGCGCCGACCAGCCCTACGCGGAGTAGCCACGAGCTCTGCCTCACCGCCTTCCAGGACAGGAGAAGACCATGAAGTTTCAGTCCATTGTCGAGCCGCCCGAGCCCATGCGGGGGCTGGAAGTTCCGCCCGAGGTCGTAGCAGCGCTCGGCGAGGGCTCCCGGCCGCCCGTGACGATCACGATCAACGGGCACTCCTGGAAGAGCCGGCTCGCCCACCTGCGCGGCCGCCACCTGATCGGCCTCAGCCATGCCAACAGGGAGGCCGCGGAGGTGGAGATCGGCGAGGAGATCGAGGTCGAGGTGGAGCTCGACACCGAGCCGCGCGTCGTCGTCGAACCTGCGGACTTCACGCAGGCCCTGGACGACGACCCGGCTGCCCGCGCCGCCTACGACCACCTCTCGTACAGCCGCAAGCGCGAGCACGTGCGCGCCATCGAGAGCGCGAAGAAGCCCGAGACGCGCCAACGGCGCATCGAGAAGGCCATCGCCACCCTGGGAAGCTGATGCGTCAGCGGCGTACGCGCGGCATTCCCAGGCCGATCCAGGAGATGATCTCGCGCTGGATCTCGTTGTTGCCTCCGCCGAAGGTGAAGATGACGGCGGACCGGTAGCCGCGCTCCAGCTCACCGTGGAGCACGGTTCCCGCCGAGCCCTCCTTCAGTGCGCCCGCCGCACCGACGACCTCCATCAGCCAGGCGTACGCGTCCCGGCGCGCCTCCGATCCGTAGACCTTGACGGCGGAGGCGTCCTGGGGAGTGAGGGTGCCGTTCTGGACGGCGTTGACCATCTGCCAGTTGAGGAGCTTCATCGCGTCGAGCTTGGTGTGGGTCTTCGCGAGGCGGCCGCGGACCCAGCCGAGGTCGATGACGCGCCGGCCGTCGGCGAGCTTGGTGTCGGCGGCCCAGCGCTGGACGTTGTGGAGCGCGCGGATGGCCATGGTGCCGTGGGCGGCGAGGGTGACGCGCTCGTGATTGAGCTGGTTGGTGATCAGCCGCCAGCCCTTGTTCTCCTCGCCGACGCGGCGGGTGACGGGGACGCGGATGTTCTCGTAGTAGCTGGCCGTGGTGTCGTGCGAGGCCAGGGTGTTGATGAGGGTGCAGGTGTAGCCGGGGTCCGAGGTCGGGACCAGGAGCATGGTGATGCCCTTGTGGGCCGGGGCGTCGGGGTCGGTGCGTACCGCGAGCCAGACCCAGTCGGCCGTGTCGCCGTTGGTGGTCCAGATCTTCTGGCCGTTGACGATGTACTCGTCGCCCTCGCGCACGGCCCGGGTCTTCAGCGCCGCGAGGTCGGTGCCCGCGTCCGGCTCGCTGTAGCCGATGGCGAAGTCGATCTCGCCCTTGAGGATCTTCGGCAGGAAGTACGCCTTCTGCTCGTCGGTGCCGAACTGCATGATCGTGGGGCCGACGGTGTTGAGCGCCATGAGCGGCAGCGGAACGCCGGCCTGGGCGGCCTCGTCGAAGAAGATGAACTGTTCCATCGGGGAGAGCCCGCGGCCGCCGTACTCCTTGGGCCAGCCGACGCCGAGCCAGCCGTCGGTGCCCAGACGCCGGACGGTCTCGCGGTAGAACTGCTTCTGGGCCGCGGGGTCGCCGTAGCGCGCATAGGCGTTGTCGGGAACCAACTCCGCGAAGTAGGCGCGCAGTTCGGTCCGCAACTGCTGCTGCTCAGGCGTGTATTCGAGGTGCACGGCCCCTCCAGGCGTCTCGCTGTCCGTCCGTCCCTGCGGCGGCGCACACAGTAGAACGTGTTCCAAGAATCCGGAAGGGGCGCGGGCTCCTCACCTGCGGGGGTGACCGATCGTCAGCGGCGTTGCAGCAGGCCCCGTACGTACGCCGCCTGGCCCGCGTGCTGCAGATCGTCGGAGATGACGCTGATCAGCCGCACGCCCAGGGTGACGTGCGGTGTCCACCGTTCGTCGACGATCCGGTCGAGCGCACCGTCGTCGAGGCTCCGTACGAAGGACAGGGTCTGCTCGTGCACGGCGTCGTAGTACCCGCGCAACTGGTCGGCGGAGACGGCCCGGACCGCCGCGACCTCCTTGGCCGTGTGCCCGTACCCCGTCTCTCCGTCGTCGAGGGCCAGTTGGAACCGGCCGGCCCAGCCCTGCGCGGTCCACACCTGGTCGAGACCGGCCGCGTCGGCGACATGGTCGTCCTGTACGCGGGTGAGGTGCCACACCAGCCAGCCGATCGAGTTCGCGCCCTCGTCCGGCCGGAACTCCAGTTCCTCGGGCGAGAGGCCGTCGATCGCGCCGTGCACTTCCTCCTGGACGCGTCCGAACGCGTCCGCCAAAAACTCTGCAGTGTTCATCCGCCCATACTCACCCATGCGCCGTCCGCGGAGTGTTCACCAGCGCCGGGGGTACGCGCCCGGCATGGGAGACCTCCGCACAACCGCCTACGGCCTGTTGTGGCCGGCCGGGGCCGCCGCAATGGGGATGTCGGGCAACCGCCGTGCGCGCCGGGCCGCTCTGCGGGGCGCCGGGTCGATGGTGCTGGCCTCCGCCGCCTGTGCCGTCACCGGGGCGTCACCGTCCGGGTCCGCCGCCTCCGCTGCCGCGTTCACCGCGGGCGTCGCCCTGGAGTCGTCGCGACTGGGGGCCACCCTGGCTCCTGTCGTCGCGGCGGTCACCGTGGCCCGTGCACGTCACGGCGTACACGGTGTCGGCCAGGTCCTCGCAGGCGTCGCCATCGGCGCCGGTGTCGCCGCGGCGACCTGCCGCTGGTGGCCGCTGTACCGGGACGCGCCCGCGGACACCGCGCGGCCGGGCGTCGCCGTCCCCGCGCTGCCCGCGGGGCGGGGGCTGATCGTGGTGGTCAACGGTGACGCGGGCGGTGAAGCCCCCGCCGAGGTCGAGTTGCGGTCGCTGCTCCCGGAGGCGGAGCTGCGCCTCTGCGCCGCCGGCGACGGTCTGGACGCCGTACTCGACCGGGCGGTGAAGGACGTTCTCGACGGCGGCGGCGCGCTGGGCGTGGCCGGTGGGGACGGGACGGTCAACGCGGCAGCCGTACGGGCCGCCGAGAACGGGCTGCCGCTGGCGGTGTTCCCCGCCGGTACGCTCAACCACTTCGCCGCCGACCTCGGGCTGCCCACCCTCGCGTCCGCCGCCGAAGCCGTCGAGGCGGGCTGCGGCGGAGCGGTCGACCTCGGCCGGGTCTCCGGGGCAGGCTCGCGCACGTACTTCCTCAACACCTTCAGCATCGGCGTCTACCCCGAACTCGTCCGGGCCCGCGAGGCCCGCGAAACGCGCCTGGGCAAATGGCCCGCGCTCTGCCTGGGTCTGCTCCGGGTGCTCGCCGACGGCACACCCAGCGAGGTCACCGTCGACGGGAGGCGGCGCCTGCTGTGGCTGCTGTTCGCCGGCAACAGCCGTTACGACCCGCCGGGTTTCGCCCCCACCTACCGCCGCAGCCTCGACGACGGGCTGCTCGACCTCCGCTTCGTGGACGGCAGCCATCCCTTCGCCCGTACGCGGCTCGTCACGGCCTTCCTCACCGGCACCCTCACCCGCTCCCGTGTGTACCAGGCGACCACCGCGACCCGGATACGCATCGGCGGAGTGGGCGATGAGGAGGACTACTCCCGCGACGGAGAGGTGAGCCCCGCCCCCGACACGCTGGTCGTGGACAAGCTGGTCCGCGCGCTGACCGTCTATCTGCCCGTGCCGCGGTGACCGGCCGCTGCGGTCACCGGCGGCTCTCGCTGTCCCGGCGGTCCTGCCGGTTCCACCGGCCGCGGCGCTGACGACGGTACCTGCGGTCCCACCGGTCCTGACGGTCCCGGTAGTCGCGGTACTCGCCGTACTCGGAATCGCTCCCCCGGCCCCGGCCGGACCGGACGAGCCCGAAGACGACGACGGCTGCGGCGATCCACCAGATGGGGTTGGCGAAGCCGAAGCCGAAGAGGATGACGAGAAGGATGAGCAGCAGGACGAACACGGCGGGCCTCCCGGGGGCCGGAGCTGAGTGGCGCGGCCGGGGGCTGGAGCCTCACTCAACAGCGTAGTCCTGCTCAGAGGTTGCCGATACGCTCCCTGTCCTTCAGCGGGAGGGCACGGCGAAGCGCAGGATGCGTACCCAGGTCGATCCGTACTGCTTCCACAGCGGACCGGTGACATAGGGGATGCCGCTGCGCTCGCAGAGCTCACGCACCTGCGGGGCGATCTCAGCGTAGCGATTGCTCGGCAGATCGGGGAAGGCGTGGTGCTCGATCTGGTGGCCGAGGTTGCCGCTCAGGATGTGGAACAGGGGGCCGCCCTCGATGTTGGCCGAGCCCTGGATCTGCCGCAGGTACCAGGCGCCGCGCGACTCGCCGTCGATGTGTTCCTCGGTGAACGTCTGGACGCCCTGGGGGAAGTGGCCGCAGAAGATGATCGTGTGGGTCCACAGGTTGCGCACGGTGTTGGCGGTGAGGTTGCCGAGCAGGCAGGGCAGTGCGGAGGGGCCGGCGAGGAGCGGGAAGAGGACGTAGTCCTTGGCGAGTTGGCGGCCGGCCTTGGCGAGGAGTCCGGTCAGGTCGCCGAACAGGGCACGCAGGGATTTGCGGCCCGCGGCGACGGCATCGGGCTCCAGGTCGTAGAGGGCGATGCCCCACTCGAAGAGGGGCGCGAGGAGGAAGTTGTAGAGGGGCTGGGCGAGATGGCGCGGCTGCCAGCGCTGGTCGGCACTCATCCGGAAGACGACGTAGCCGAGGTCGCGGTCGCGGCCCACGACGTTCGTCCAGGTGTGGTGCAGATGGTTGTGGGTGTGCTTCCAGGCCTCGGCGGGTGTGAGGAAGTCCCATTCCCAGGTGGTGGAGTGGACCGCGGGGTCACCCATCCAGTCCCACTGACCGTGGAGGATGTTGTGGCCCAGTTCCATGTTCTCCAGGATCTTGGCGGTGGCGAGCAGGGCGGTGCCCGCGAACCAGGAGGGAGGGAAGAGGGAGACGGCGAGTGCGGCCCGTCCTCCCGCCTCCAGAGCGCGCTGGGTTGCGATCACGGTGTGGATGTAGCGGGTGTCCTCGGCGCCGCGCGCGGCGATGATCTCGGCGCGGATCCGGTCGAGTTCGTGGCCGAGGGCCTCCTCGGTGGTCGGGGTGAGTTCGGCGTATTCGGTGGTCTCTGTGTGCTCGGTGAGTGTCACGGGGCTCCTTGTGCGCTCAGGCATCGAGGGCGAGCGGACCAGCGGCCGCGGTCACGCAGGTCTGGATCAACTGACCTGTACGGTCGTGGAGTTCACCGGTGCGCAGGTCGCGCACCCGGCCGTGTGTCAGTGGGGTCAGACAGCCGAAGCAGATCCCGCGCCGGCATCCGTACGGCATCGGCACCCCCGCCGCCTCGCCCACTTCGAGAAGGGGCGCCGCCGGGTCCGCGTCGGCTTCGACGCCGGTACGGGTGAACCGCACGCGGCCGCCGGTGGCGTCCGCGCCCGCCGGCAGGACCGGGGAGAGTGCGAAGTGCTCCAGGTGCAGGCGGTCGCCCCGGCCCGACCGCGCCCAGTGCCCCTCGACCGCGTCGAGCAGCGGGGCCGGGCCGCACGCCCAGGTCTCGCGCTCGCGCCAGTCGGGGCACAGGCGGGCCAGGGCGTCCGGGGTGAGCCTGCCGTGCGGGCGGGTGTGGTGCTCGTGGTAGCGGAGCCAGTTCAACTGCCTCCGTGCGACCCGGAGTTCGTAACTGAAGATGCTGTCGCGGGCGGTCGGCGCGCTGTGCACCAGTACGACGTCGGGGTGCGGGGGCCGGCGGCTCATGAGCGTACGGAGCATGCCCATGACCGGGGTGATGCCGCTGCCCGCGGTGAACATCAGCATGCGGGGCGGCAGGACGGCGGGGAGGGCGAACTCCCCCTGGGCGGGCCCGATGCGGAGCACCGCCCCGGGCCGGGTCCGGTGGGCCAGCCGCGGTGAGACCCTGCCGCCGGGAGCCGCTTTGACGGTGATGGTCAGCAGACGGTCGGGCCGGTCCGGGGAGGAGGTGAGGGAGTACGTACGCCAGTGCCGTACGCCGTCCAACTCGACGCCGACCGGAAGGTACTGCCCGGGGCGGTGCCCCGACCAGCCCCGGCCGGGCCTCAGCGTGAGCGTGGTGGTGTCCGGGGTCTCCGCGCGTACGGCCGCCACACGCGCCGCCGGGTGGCGGGCGTCGAGCAGCGGGTCGATCAGACCGAGGTAGTCGTCCGGGGCGAGCGGGCTGGTCAGCCAGGAGGCTGCGGTCAGCAGCCTGCCGACCAGGGCCGGTGTCGCGGGCATCCGCAGCATCCTCTCGTGGCGCAGCGCTGATGCGCTGCGTACGTCGAGTCGTCCCGGGCCCGGCTCCGCCCACGTAACCACGCTTGTGGGGATGTGCGCGTGCCGAGGGGGACTATTCCGCCATGGGCGGGGCTGCGGAGTCCGTGGCGCGCCCGGCCGCCGTCCACCGTGGTCTGCGGGGACGAGGCCGGACGGCCGTGGCGGATATGGCCGGTTCAGCTCATCGCTACAGGTCGGTGGCGATGATCTTCTCGATGTTGCGTTCGGCGAGGGCCGTGATGGTGACGAACGGGTTGACGCTGGTGTTGCCGGGGATCAGCGAGCCGTCGATCACGTACAGGCCCGTGTAGCCGTGCAGGCGGCCGTAGTTGTCGGTCGCCTTGTTCAGCACCGCACCGCCCAGCGGGTGGTACGTGAGGGTGTCGTTCCAGATCTTGTAGACCCCGAAGAGGTCCGTCCGGTAGATCGTCCCTTCCTTGGCGTTGATCTTGTCGAAGATCGTCTTGGCCATGTCGATGGACGTCTGCTTCCAGGCCTGCTGCCAGTCCAGATCGACCTTGCCCGCGGCCGCGTTCCAGGAGAACGAGGCGCGGTGGGGGGTGTTGGTGATCGACAGGTAGAACGAGGCGTACGTCTCGATCCCGGTCGGCAGCGGTGCGACCTCGGCGAAGGCTCCGCCCGCCGTCCAGTTGTCGATGCCGCCGCACGGGATCGACGCCTGGATCTTGCCGGTGGGGTCCCAGAGGTGGTTGGCGCGGCCGCACATGACGTTGCCGTTGTCGCCCCAGCCCTTGCCGATCTCGTCGTTCAGGTTCGGCAGCTTGCCGGTGGCCTTCAGCTTCACCAGCAGCTTGCTGGTTCCGACGCTGCCCGCCCCGAAGAACACCCGGTCGGCGGTCACGGTCTTGGTGACCGTTGTGTCGCCCGTGGTGTTGATCTGATCGATGACCACGGTGTAGCCGCCGCCGGCCGCCGGGGCGACCGAAGTGACCTTGTGCAGAGGCGAGATGGTGACCTTGCCGGTCGCCTTCGCCTGGGCGATGTAGGTCTTCTGCAGCGACTTCTTGCCGTAGTTGTTGCCGTAGAGGATCTCGCCGGCGACGGCCGACTTGGGGACGGTGCCCGCCGACTCCTGCTTCATGTAGTCCCAGTCGTAGACGTCGGGCACGAAGACGAAGGGGAATCCGGACCGCTGGGCGTGCTTCCGGCCGACCCGGGCGAACTGGTAGCAGTCGACCGTGTCGAACCACGCCGGGTCGATGGTGCCGACCCCGAGGTTCGTGTTGGCGCGGGGATAGTAGGTGTTGTACATCTCGTCGGCGTTCACCGACGGGAGGATGGCGGCGAAGTTCTCGCGCTTGGGGGTCACGGCCATGCCCCCGTTGACCAGCGAACCGCCGCCGACGCCGCGGCCCTGGTAGACGGTGATGCCCGCGAAGTCCTCGGCGTCCAGGATCCCGGTGTACTTGGGGATGCTCTTGTCGATCGGGATGCCGAAGAAGTTGCTCAGGGGCTGCTTGGTCTTGGTGCGCAGCCAGTACGAGCGGTTGTCCGGCGTGGTCGTGTTGCAGAAGATCTTGCCGTCCGAACCCGGGGTGTCCCAGGCCATTCCCATCTCGATCATCTGCACGTCGACGCCCGCCTGGGCGAGTCGCAGTGCGGCGACCGAGCCGCCGTATCCGGTGCCGATCACCAGAACCGGAACATGGGCCCCGGAGTCGATGGGGGCGGTTGCGGCCGTGCTGTCCGCCCAGGCCGGGGTGACGCGGGCGGAGAGGGTCAGAGCCCCAAGAATAGAACCCGTTCCAGCTAAGAATCTTCGGCGCGAGACTCCTCTGGAACCTGTACCATGCAAGGTATTGTCACTCATGTGACGTTCCTCACTCTCGCTAGAGTGAGAACAGGTTCTACTGCCGCTGGCATACGAAGTCACTACATACCTCAAGGTAACTTTCGACCCCCTGCTGTCACAGACCTCAGGAAGCGAGTGGGCTGCCGCAGCGCAGATTCCACCGACCGGAACGTCCGCTGAGTTCCGTTGCGGTGAGCGGCACGACGTCGAGCCGCCAGAACGCCTCCGCGGGAAGCGCCAGCGCCCGTACGACCACGGCCCGCACCACCGCGGGTCCTGCGACGGCCACCACCCGCCCGCCTTCGCCGGACAGCCCCTCCAGCCAGGCGCCCGCACGGCCGCAGAGATCGAGCAGCGACTCGCCTCCGTGCGGGGCCGCGCCCGCAACCGTCAGCCACTGGGCCACCGCGTCCGGCTCCTCCGTGCTCACCTCGTCCAGCCGCCGGCCGCGCCACCGCCCCATGTCCCAGTCGCCGAGGGCCGGTTCGGTACGCGCCCGCAGCCCGAGGGCGTCGGCCGTCGCACGGCAGAGCCGCGAGGGGCCGCACAGCTGCCGGTCCGCGGCCGGCAGGGATCCCGCGAAGCGGACGACGCTCCGTACGGCCTCGTCGTCCTGCCCCTCCGAGCCCTCGCCGCCGTCGAACCGAGCCTCGCTCGAGACCGCACGGAGCGCCGGTGAGACCAAGATCACTCGCACTGTCACTTCGGTGCCTTCCGCTCCGTACCGCCCATGTCCCCCAGCACATCACGGCTGTTGGCATGCACCGGCACGCCCCCCTTGCGCTGTAGCGGAGCACCTCGGTAAGGCGGTACGGTCCCGAGGACATGACGAAGGTGTGACGGAAGTCCGGTGAGATCCCGGCACGGTCGCGCCACTGTGTACCCGTATCCGTACGGGAAGTCAGACCCGGCACCTTCGTCTCAGGCACCACGATCGGGACGCGTGTTCCCCCAGGAGGTTCTGCCATGGCACAGACTGCTGCGCCCAGCGCCGTCGACACCCCGGCCATCACACCCATCTCCCTGAAGGCCATTGCCCCTTGGGCGGTCTTCTTCGGCATCCTCATGCTCGTCCTGCTGTACTTCGTCGGCGCCGAACAGGGCGCCACTTCGCTGATCTCCGGCGAGAACGTCCACGAGTGGGTCCACGACGGACGCCACCTGCTCGGCTTCCCCTGCCACTGAGAACCGGGGGTACCCACGCGTGAACTCCATATCGGTCCGCGCCCTCCTGGTGCGCGGCATGCTCGCCGGTCTCGTGGCCGGCGTTCTGGCCCTGGTCGTGGCCTATCTGCTCGGTGAGCCCCGGGTGGACTCGGCCATCGCCCTCGAAAGCCACCACCATGAACACGGCGAGGAACTGGTCAGCCGCTCGCTGCAGTCCACGGCCGGACTCGCCACGGGTGTACTCCTCTTCGGAGTCGCTCTCGGCGGGATCGCCGCGCTGGCGTTCTGCTTCGCACTGGGGCGCATCGGCCGGTTCGGCCCGCGGGCCACTGCCGCGCTGGTCTCCGTCGGCGCGCTGGTGAGCGTGTACGTCGTACCGTTCCTGAAGTACCCGGCCAATCCGCCGGCCGTTGGCGATGCCGACACCATCGGCAAACGCACCACCCTGTACTTCCTGATGATCGCGCTCAGCGTGCTCCTCACCGTCGGGGCGGTCATCCTCGGCAAGCGTCTGGCGCCCCGTCTCGGCAACTGGAACGCGAGTGTCGTCGCCGGTGCGGCTTTCCTCGTCGCCGTCGGTCTCTCCTACGCCTTCCTGCCCTCGGTCAACGAGGTCCCGAAGGAGTTCCCGGCCACGCTGCTCTGGCAGTTCAGGCTGGCGGCCCTGGGGATCCAGCTGACCCTGTGGACCGGCTTCGGCCTGCTCTTCGGCCACCTCGCCGAGCGTCTGCTCGTCCCGAAGGCCACCGCGGCGACCCGGGAGAACCAGGCCGTCGCACGGGCCGCGGCTCCCGTGAACTGACCGCGCGCACCCCCATGCGGAACCCGCCGGAACACCACCGGCGGGTTCCGCATGTCCAACCCTCCGAAGGGTCCCCTCCCCCATGCCCACGGTCACCGTGTGCCGCGACTGCTGCTGCGGCTCCGCTGTCAAAGTCCCCTACCTGGACCACGAGGCCCAACTGACCGATCTGCGCGCCTCGTTGGCGGGCGTCGCGAAGGTCCGGCGGGCCGACTGCCTCGACGCGTGCGAACGCGCCAATGTCATCGTCGTCCAGCCCTCGCCCGAAGGCCGCAAGGCCGGGGGCCGCCCCGTCTGGCTCGGCCTGGTGAACGACCCCGGCGCCGCCGAGGACATCGTCACCTGGGTCAGGAGCGGCGGCCCCGGCCTGGCGGAGCCGCCCGAGATCCTCGACTTCTACGTCTTCAAGCCCTCGCGCCGTATCCAGCGCGAGCTCGACCGCTGACCACCCGCTACGCCGATTCCCGTACCACCAGCTCCGGTTCGAAGATCACCGAGGTGGGTTCGGTACGGACTCCCTCGACGCACTCCTGGAGCAGCTGCGCCATCGTCGCGGCCATCTCCTCCACCGGCTGACGGACCGTGGTCAGCCGGGGCGTGCAGGTGACCGCGACGCTGGAGTCGTCGAAGCCGACGACGGCGACGTCCTCCGGCACACGTCTGCCCTGTTCCCTGAGGACCTGGCAGACCCCCTGGGCCATGAGGTCGTTGGCCGCGAACACCCCGTCGATGTCCGGGTGTTCACCGAGCAGCCGGGCCATCGCCCGCGCCCCGCTGTCGAGCGTGAAGCCGCCTTCGGCGATCGGTACGTACGGGATGCCGCCGCGCTCCATCCCGTCGCGGAACCCGGCCAGCCGCTCCTGGCCCGCGGGGAGGTCCAGCGGTCCCGACACCGTGGCGACGCGGCGCCGGCCTCGCTGCAGCAGGTAGTCGGCGGCGATCCGGCCGCCGTTGCGGTGCGCCAGGTCGACGTAGCTGACCGGCGCGGGCAGGGCGGGCCGGGCGAAGCACACCGTGGGCAGCCGCTCGGCGGCGAGCAGTGCGGGCAACGGGTCCTCGGCGTGGGTGGAGACCACGAGCGCGCCGTCGGCGCTGCCCTGGCGCAGGTAGTTCACGACCTGCTTCCGTGCGCTCTCCGTCTCGGCGAACATCAGCACCGGGTGCATCGAGCGCGGTCGCAGATAGCCGACCACGCCGCTCACGACCCTCCCGAAGAACGGGTCGGCGAACACCCGGGCGGCGAAGGCGTTCTGGCCGCCGCCCCCCTCGTCGCCCGCGCCGGACACGACGAGGGCTATGGTCTCCGCCCGCCGGGTCACCAGGGCCCTGGCCGCCCGGTTGGGGGCGTAACCGGTCCGCTCGATCGCCTGGCGCACCTGGTCCTGGATGACCGGGTCCACATTCCGTACGCCGTTGATGACCCTGGACACCGTGGCACGCGAGACGCCCGCCTCCCGCGCCACGTCCTCCAGGGTCGGCAGCTGTCTGTTCATTCCCGCACCTTAACTTCGATGTCGACGACGGCTGCGAGGGGCAGGTCGCCCGCGGATCTGCCCGCCGCGACCTGGTACGGGCCCGTCTCCGTGACCCAGCCGTGCTCCTCCGGCGACCAGTGCCGCACTGCCCGTCCGGGAACGGACACCACTGCGGTCACCGTCTCGCCCGGGGCGCACTCCACCGAGGTGTATCCGGCCAGCCAGCGCACGGGGCGCTCCACCTGCGAGGCGGGCCTGGCCAGATAGACCTGCACCACTTCCTTTCCGGTCCGGCGCCCGGTGTTGCGCAGTCGGACACGGACCTGGAACGGCTCTCCGGCCGGGGCCGTGCGGGGGACGTCGATCGCCTCGTACTCCCAGATCGTGTAGGCGAGGCCGTGGCCGAACCAGTAGGCGGGCTGCCGTCCGGAGCGCAGCCAGGCGCGGTGGCCGATGTGCAGGCCTTCCTCGTACGCGAGGACTCCGTTCTCGGGGTGCGTACGGCTCACGGGTACGTCGTCGAGGCGTGCTCCCCACGTGGTCGGGAGCCGCCCGCCGGGCTCCGTCTGCCCGAACAGCATGTCGGCGAGGCCGGCGCCCGCCTCCTGTCCCGGGAACCAGGTCAGGAGCACGGCGCCCGCCTCGTCGCGCCAGGGGAGTTCCACCGGGCCGCCGGTGTTCACGACGGCCACGGTGCGCGGGTTCGCGGCGGCGACGGCGGCGACGAGGGCGTCCTGGTGGCCGGGGAGGGCGAGGGAGATGCGGTCGTACCCCTCGGACTCGCTGCCCTCGGTGGTGCCGACCACGACGACGACGGCATCCGCGTCCCGGGCGGCGGTCACGGCTTCGGCGAGGGCGGCTGCCGGGTCGGGGGCGGGTGGTGCGGCGGTCACCACGGTGGCGCGCCCGGTGTCCGGGGCCAGTTCGCGGCGGGCCACGACGTGCACCGCGTGCCCGCGGGTCAGGTGCGTCCGTCCGTACTGGCAGGGGGGTGCGACATGGACGACGGCCGGATCGTCGGTCAGGCGGGGGAAGGTGTCGTCGACGAGGGTCCGGCCGTCGACCGCGAGCCACAGCTTCCCGAAGCCGCCGATCCCGAACGTCCACTCGCCGCCGGTGTCGGGCCGCAGCAGCGCACTGATCTCCACGGTGTGCGCGCCGGGGACCAGGGCGGGCTCCAACAGGCGCCCGGACAGGCGGTGTTCGGCGTAGAGTTCGCGACCGCTCTGGTCGAGCATGCGCAGGAGTACGCCGCGGTCGCCGGACCGCGGATCGACGCACCGGTCCACGTCCAGGGGCAGCGGTTCGGTGCCTGCGGAGGGGCCGGGGATGTGGACGACGCGGGCGCGGCCGCGCAGTTTCGCCCGTATGCCCTCCAGAGGGGTGACCACGCGCGTCGGGAAGACGCCGGCGCTGCCCCCGCCCTGGGACCTGGGCTGCGAGGCATGTACGCCGATGACGGCGACGGTCCTCAACTCGTCGGCGTCGAGGGGCAGTACGCCGTTGTTGCGCAGCAGGACGGAGCCCGCGGCGACGGCTTCGCGCAGCAGTCTGCGCGGGCGTGCGGAGCCGGGCGGCGGTGCGGGGCGGGAGTCGCCCAGGGCGCCGACGCGCTCCGCGAGGCGCAGCAGTCTGCGGACCTTGTCGTCGACGGCCTCCACGGGGACTTCGCCGGATTCCACGGCCTCCACGAGGCGCTCGCCCCAGACGCCGTCGGGTCCCGGCATCGCCAGGTCCTGGGCGGCGAGCGCGGTCTCGACGGTGGTGCGCACGGCCCCCCAGTCCGACACCACGAGTCCGTCGAAGCCCCACTCCCCCTTGAGCGGTTCGGCGAGGAGCGGGTTGGCGGTCATCGTGGCGCCGTTGACGCTGTTGTAGCCGGACATCACGGCCCAGACACCGGCCTCGACGGCCGCCTCGAAGGGGGCCAGGTACACCTCGCGCAGGGCGCGTTCGCCGACCCGGACGTCGACCGTCAGCCGGTCGGTCTCGGAGTCGTTGGCGACGTAGTGCTTGGCGGTGGCGGCCACGCCGTGCGCCTGCATCCCGCGGATGAGCGCGGCTCCCGTACGCCCGGCCAGTTCCGGGTCCTCCGCCAGGCACTCGAAGTGGCGGCCGCCGAGCGGCGAGCGGTGGAGGTTGAGGGTGGGTGCGAGGACGACGTGCACGCCTTTGCGCCGGGCCTCCTGGGCGAGCAGCCCGCCGAGCCGCTCGAGCATCGTCTCGTCCCACATCGCGCCGAGTGCGGACGCCGAGGGCAGCAGGGCCGAGGTCCTGCGCTCGTCCCAGGCCTGTCCCCGTACACCTGCGGGACCGTCCGAGGTCACCAACTCCCCCAGACCCACGGCCGGTTCCGGATGGGTGCGCCATGTGGCGGCCCCGGTCAGCAGCCGGACCTTCTGCACCAGGCTCAGCTTCTCGGCCAGGCGTGCGATCTCTTCGTCGGTCATCCTCGCTCCCTCCCCTGTCGCGCTTCCGGAGAGCGCTCTCCACAGGATCGGGAACAGCAGTGATCCGTGTCAATGCGCTCACGGAATCCCGCAGATCATCGTCGGCGGCCGGCGGCCGGCGTCCGCCCGCGCGCGAGCAGCCGAGGCTGCCCAGGGACGCCGGGTCCCTGGGCAGCCTCGGGGGAAGCGGATCAGCTGTAGATACCGAACTCGTAGAGGGAGTAGCCGTATCCGGTGCCGCGCGCCGTGCCGTTGACCCGGACGTAGCGGCCCGTGCCGCTGACGTCGAAGTCGTCGACACCTCCGTTGCCGTTGGCCTCCTCGTGGACGGTCTTCCAGTTCTGGCCGTCGTCGGAGGTCTGGATCGTGTACGCCTTCGCGTACGACGTCTCCCAGTTGAGCTGCACGTGCTTGAAGGACTGGCTCGTGCCGAGGTCGACCTGGAGCCACTGCGGGTCGCTCCAGTCACTGGCCCAGCGCGTCTCGTTCTTTCCGTCGACGGCGTTGGCCGCGGGGCACGGGCAGTCGCCGCTGCCGGGCTGGTACGTGGAGGACGTCGCCGTCTTGCCCACCGCGATGTTGGTCCCGTCCACCGGCGGCGGCACGACCCGTACGGACCGCGTCTCCACGCCCACGTTGCCCTTGCCGTCGGTGGCCTTGACGTAGACCTTCCACACCCCGGGCTTGTCGGGTGCGGTGACCTTGAGCTTTCCTCCGCCGAGGTCGGTGACCGGCACGGAGGTGAGTGCCTTGTTCTGGTCGATGTAGTTGCTGTTGACCAGGACCTCGTAGGAGATCTGGTCGCCGTCGGGGTCGCTCACCTGCGTGTTGAGGGTGAGGTCGCCGCCGGCGGGGACCTTGGACGCGTCGCCGTCGACGCTCATCGACGCGATGACGGGCGGGGTGTTGTCGTGGCTGGTGTCGGCGCCGTACGCCTTCTTCACGGCGTAGTACGAGAGCCGCTTCTGGCCCGCGGGGAGGAGGTTGAACCAGATGCCGCCGAAGTCGTACTCGGTGCCGTAGTGGAACATCGTGGCGCCGAGCGCGACGCCCTTGTGCCCGGTGATGCAGTTCCAGGCCTTGGTGTAGCCGGCGGCCTTGGCCTGGTCGGTGGGCTCGTCGGGAACGCCGTTCGCGTCGTCGGGGACCTCCCACTCGCCCGCCGGTCCGGTCTCGGTGACGATGTACGGCTTGGTGTAACCGCCCTGCTCCCAGGCCGACTTGACGTCACAGACCGCGTTGTAGGAGTTGACCGCGTACAGGTCGAGGTCGGGGGCGTTCTTCTTGTAGTAGGGCCAGGCGCCGACCCATGCGTCGGTCGAGGTGACCGGGTGGTTCGGGTCGACGGCGTGGATCTTCTTGGTGATGTCGTTGACGAGGGTGGTGTAGGCGTCGCGCTGCTTCTCCAGCTCGTCGCCGCTGTAACAGTTCTGCAGACCGAGCACCGACTCGTTGCCGACGTTCCACATCAGCACGCCCGGGTTGTCCTTGTAGGTGTCCACCCACTTGGGGAACTCGGCGAGCATCTGGTTCTTGTAGTCGGTGTCCGTCAGGTAATTGACGCAGCCGCCGCTGCCCGGACCTCCGCCCGGCTGCAGCCAGAAGCCGGCGATCACCTTCACACCATGGCTCGCGGCCGAGTCGAAGAGCGGCTTGCTGGTGGCGTCGGTGCCCCAGGTCCGGATCGTGTTGACGCCCATCGACTGCAGATCGGGCATGTACTTCTCGGCGTCGGCGACGGACGGCCCCCAGGTCAGGCCCTTGATCTGGTACGGGGCGCCGTCGACGCTCAGCTCCCAGTTGCCCTGGGATCCCGTCACCTTGACCACGGTGCCCGCGGCGTGCGCGTGCTGGGCGGGCAGGGCGAGCGCGCCCGCCGCGAGCAGTCCCGCGGTGAGGGGCGCCGCGATGCGGCGGCGGGATGCGTGGGGTCTGTACATGCCTGGTCTCCTTGTGGGGGGGAGGGGTGAACAAAGTGGGGGTGGGGAGAGCGCTCCCCGGGCCCGAACAGGCCCGGGGACACGCCCTGTCAGATACCGCTCCCGGTCAGGGGAGTTCGTAGTTCTCGTTGAGCGCGGCTCCGGCCTCGGGGTGGTTCTGGTCGTAGCCACGCGGGTCGCACTGCAGTCCTCCGACGACGCAGTGGTCCACCATCGCCTTCAGCGTGCGGTCGTCCCACGCGTTGAAGAAGTCGTAGTGGAAGGAGTGGCCCGTACCGCTCGCCAGCCTGAGCTGCGACATGTCGCCGTTGACGGGGAAGGCCATCTTGAACTCGATCATCGGCAGGGCCACCGGGTGGTCCGCCGGGCATGCGTTGTTGTTCGTGCCGGGCACCACGATCGGGTACGCCATGTGGCTCTTGTGGTCCGGCGTGTCCAGATACTTTCCGTCCCAGCAACTCGGCGCCTGGAAGCGGATGTTGAGCTGGGTGTCCGGGGTCGTGGGGCAGCTCGCGGGGAATTCGGTGTTGAAGTAGCTGGTGCCGCACTCCCATCCCTCGACGAATCCGGGGTGGTGACGGAACTCGTCCGCGGTCTGCATCGGACTGCCGACGACGAACCGCAGCCCCTTGGGGAAGGGCCTGACGCTCGTGTAGTCGGTGACGCCCGCCTTGTAGTAGATGGTCTGCTCGCCCACGGGGAGCACCGGCGTGTTGCCGTTGAGCAGGGTGGGCATCCAGTACCCCGACTTGTCGCCGGGTGCCAGACACGTGGTGGGGCCCGAGTCCAGGGAGGCCGTGGTGCTGTTGGCGTCCGTGGTCGTGTTCCCCATAAACGTGTGGTCGTGGGACTTGCCGGGCTGCCCCGGGTAGACGATCGGGTCGTCCGGCTTGGTGTGCGTCACCGTGCAGTGCGCCTGGAACTCGTGGAAGTAGGCGTGGGGCGGCTCCTTCGTCGAGGGGTCGACGCCGGTGACCGGCGGGTTGGCGGGGATGTAGCCGTCGCCGTCCGGGTCGTCCCCGGAGGCGACCGTGGACGCCGCCATCACATGACCCGCATGCGATACGGCCGCGGGCTGCTCGGCCGAACTCTTCGATCCCTGGGCCGCGTTGGCGTTCATCGCCATGCCGCCCACGCCGAGCGAGGTCAGCAAGAGCGCGCCGGATATCAGGAACCCTGAGACGATCTTCGATCTCCGTGCCATGGAGACCTCCTGCCATGTCAGTACGGAACCTCGAGGGGGGTTGGAGGCGGTCCCAGGAAGCTGCTCCAGCGCCCGGGGACCGCCGTACGGAATGCGCGCTCTCATGCAGCGAGGCGAATGGGAGAGCGCTCTCCCTGGTTCCGGAGTGTTCCGGCGATGACGCGACCGTGTCAAGAGTCGATGAACGTCTCATTACGAGCCGTGCGATGCACGCTGTCGCCAACTCCCGTAAAAATTCAGCGACTCCGGACCCAACTCTTGACGCATCGTTCACACGGATGAAGCATTCGACCCCAGGAGAGCGCTCCCCCACATGCCATCCGTTCAAGTCCTGAACCAGGAGAGAACCTTCATGTCCACTCCCCCCACGGACAGCTCGACCTCCCGCAGGGCGGTGCTCGGCGCGATCGCGGCGACGGCCGCCGCGCCGGCCCTCATATCCCTCGCGGGCCCCGCTTCGGCGGATTCCGCGGAATCCTCCGTACGGGTCGCCGCCGCAGACCTCCCCGGCGGCGGCGACCTCGGCCCGAACGTGATCGTCTTCGACCCCTCCACCGCGGGCATCCAGGCCAGGCTCGACGAGGTCTTCGCCCAGCAGGAGTCCGCGCAGTTCGGCACGGGACGCTATGCGTTCCTGTTCAAGCCGGGCACGTACAACGGGCTCAACGCCCAACTGGGCTTCTACACCTCGATCGCGGGTCTGGGCCTCTCCCCCGACGACACGACGATCAACGGTGATGTGACGGTCGACGCCGGCTGGTTCAACGGCAACGCCACCCAGAACTTCTGGCGCTCCGCGGAGAACCTCGCCCTGAAGCCGGTCAGCGGCACCAACCGGTGGGCGGTCGCGCAGGCTGCCCCGTTCCGCCGTATGCACATCAAGGGCGATCTCAACCTCGCGCCCAACGGCTACGGCTGGGCCAGCGGCGGCTACATCGCCGACTCCCGGATCGACGGGCAGGTCGGGCCGTACTCCCAGCAGCAGTGGTACACCCGCGACAGCACGGTGGGCGGCTGGATCAACGCCGTCTGGAACATG
The DNA here is from genome assembly GCF_036227325.1 of Streptomyces sp. NBC_01465. Classification (NCBI taxonomy): domain Bacteria; kingdom Bacillati; phylum Actinomycetota; class Actinomycetes; order Kitasatosporales; family Streptomycetaceae; genus Streptomyces; species Streptomyces sp. NBC_01465. Next base: position 302,003 of record NZ_CP109467.1, read on the forward strand.
GTGTTCTCGGGCGTCGAAGGCGCACCCGCCCAGAGCTTCCCCAACCCGCCGTACACCACGCTCGACACCACACCCGTCTCACGTGAGAAGCCGTTCCTCTACCTCGACGGCGCCGACTACAAGGTGTTCCTGCCCGAGCAGCGGACCAACGCACGCGGCACGACCTGGGGCGCGGGCACCCCGCGCGGCACCTCGCTGCCGCTGAGCCAGTTCTACGTGGCCAAGCCCGGCGACAGCGCCGCGACCCTCAACGCCGCACTGTCCCAGGGCCTCAACCTCCTTCTGACGCCCGGCATTTACCACCTCGACGCACCCGTCCAGGTCGACCGCGCGGGCACCGTGGTCCTCGGGCTCGGCTACGCCACGCTGATCCCCGACAACGGTGTCACCGCGGTGAAGGTGGCGGACGTCAACGGGGTCAGGCTCGCCGGATTCCTCATCGACGCGGGCCCCGTCAACTCCCCGACCCTGCTGGAGATCGGCCCCCAGGGCGCCGCCGCCGACCACTCGGCCGACCCGATCACCGTGCAGGACGTCTTCGTCAGGATCGGCGGTGCGGGCGCAGGGAAAGCGACCACCAGCATCGTCGTCAACAGCCGCCACACGATCATCGACCACACCTGGATCTGGCGTGCGGACCACGGCGCGGGCGTCGGCTGGGAGACCAACCGGGCGGACTACGGACTCGTCGTCAACGGCGACGACGTCCTGGCCACCGGTCTGTTCGTCGAGCACTTCAACAAGTACGACGTCCACTGGCTGGGCCAGCGCGGGCGCACGGTCTTCTTCCAGAACGAGAAGGCGTACGACGCCCCCAACCAGGCCGCGGTCCAGGACGGAAGCGTGAAGGGATTCGCCGCGTACAAGGTCGCCGACTCGGTGACCGCCCATGAGGGTTGGGGTCTGGGAAGCTACTGCAACTTCACCGCCGACTCGACGATCCGTCAGGACCACGGGTTCGCGGCGCCGAACACCCCGGGCGTGAAGTTCCACGGCCTGCTGGTCGTCTCGCTCGGCGGCATGGGCCAGTACGAGCACGTCATCAATGACATCGGCTCCGCCACGTCGGGCACGTCGACCGTGCCGTCCACGGTGGTCTCCTACCCCTGAGCCGTCACGGACGCGGCGCGGCGTCGAGCTCCCGCTTGATGCCGCGCAGCGTCCGGTCGATGTTGCCGACCTGGAACGCGGCGAAGGTCCGGCCCCCGGTGGCGATCCGGTCGAACGTGTTGGCCACCACCGTGGGCCAGGAGCGGCGGTCGTCGGTCCAGGTCTCCGTCACCCGCGTCGCTCCCCCGGCCTCCTCGAAGCGGTACTCCCAGGTGGCGATGGGGGCCTTGAGGCGCGGGTGCTTCAGCCCGATCGCATGGACCCGGAAGGCGAAGACCTTGCCCGGCTCGGCCTCGGTCACGGTGCAGCGGGTGGTCCAGCGGAACACACCGCGTTTGTTGTGGCCTTCGAAGACCAGGCCCACCTGGGCCGGGGCATCGGGTCCGGGGAGGGTCGCCCCGAGATTCTCCGGGCTCCAGCGCCCCATCTGCGCGGGCCGGCTGATCTGCTCGTACACCGCCGAGGGTGATGCCTCGACCAGGATGCTGCGCGAGACAGTGAACGTGCGGGCCATGAAGAACTCCGATCCTCGGCCCCTGACCTTACTTGCCAGTAAGTAACTTGTCATGGGCACTGGGTCGCCGGATCAGCCGACCGTGACGAACACCGAGTGCCGGCCGCTGGCGCCGTCGGGGATGGTCCGGGTCCGCTTCTCCGTCTGCGTCTCGCCCGTGCGGTCGGTGGCCCGGACGGTGAGCGTGTGTCCGCCGGGGGTGGCCCGCCACGGGAAGGACCACTGGCGCCAGGTGTCGCGCGTGTCCTCGGCGGCCAGATCCGCCTGCTCCCACGGCCCGTCGTCCACCTGGATCTCGACCTTGTCGATGCCGCGGTGCTGGGCCCAGGCGACACCGGCGACCATCACGGTTCCTTCCTTCGGCCGCGCGAAGGGCCTGGGGGTGTCGATACGGGACTCGGTCTTGATCGGCGCCCGGCGGGCCCAGTCGCGCCGCACCCAGTACGGGTCGTAGGCGTCGAAGGTGGTCAGTTCGATGTCCTTGATCCACTTGCAGGCGGACACGTACCCGTAGAGCCCGGGGACCAACATCCTTACGGGGAAGCCGTGTTCGAACGGCAAGGGCCGTCCGTTCATCCCGAGCGCGAGCATCGCGTCACGGCCGTCCATCACGTCCTCGACCGGGCTGCCGATCGTCATCCCGTCCACGGAGCGTGCCACCAGCTGGTCGGCGGGGCCGCCCTTGGACGGCGGTCGCACACCGCAACCGGACAGCAGATCGGCCAGCCGTACGCCGATCCAGCGCGCGTTGCCCACATACGGGCCGCCGACCTCGTTGGAGACGCAGGTCAGGGTGATGTCGCGTTCGATCAGCGGCATGGCGAGCAGATCGGCGAAGGTCACCTTCAACTCACGGGTGACACCCTTGCCGTGGATGCGCAGGCTCCAGGCAGTGGCGTCCACCTTCGGGACCACGAGGGCGGTGTCGACCCGGTAGAAGTCGCCGTTGGGCGTGATGAACGGGCTGATGTCCTTGATCCGCAGCTCCGCTCCCCTGGGCACCGGAGCGGCGGCCGAGACGGGAGCGGGAAGGACGACGCGGCTGCGGGAGGCGACGGCGCTCCGGCCCTTGGAGCTGTTCAGCGAGCGCCCCAGAACTCCGGCCCCGGTCGAGGCGACGGCGGCGGCCGTGGCGGCGATGACGAATCCCCGGCGGTCCCAGTCGGGTGCGGCGCCCTCCGGGTGTTCTCGGGGGCGCAGACGTCCGGCCAGCCAGTAGAGCAGGCCCGCTCCCACCACGGCCCCGGCCATCGAGGGCAGTCCGTCCGCGGCGCTCGTGGAGTCGGGACGGCTGGTGGCCGCGAGTGCGCCGACGACGCCGAAGAGCAGTACTCCGGCCGATCCGATGCGCTGGTAGCGGGCCGCCAGCACACCGAGGACCAGCGCAAGAAGGGTGAGTACGGCGAGGATGCCCAACTGGAGGACGAGTTTGTCGTTCGTCCCGAAGTGCCGGATCGCCCAGTCCTTGACCGCCGGAGGGGTCCGGTCGATGGCGGCACCGCCCACCGCCACGACCGGCCCCGACTCGGGACGCACGGCGGCGGAGACCAGTTCGGCCACCGCCAGCGCCGCGTATCCCGCCAGCAGCCCGCTCAGTGCGCCCAGTCCGCCAAGCCGCAGTCTGCTCCAGGTCCGCGATGACTTCCGTTCGTTGCTCACACGGGCTATCCGTGTCAGCGGCCCGCGCGGATTGGTCGGCTCACCCGTTCAGAGCGCCGCGAGTCGCTCCGTCAGCTTGTCGAGCGACTGGTACGTGGCTCCGAGGAGGGCGACGTGCTTCCAGTTGAGCGTGCCGTCCCCGTCGATCAGGAACACCGACCGCCGCAGTCCGAGACCGGGTACGGCGATGCCGAACATCCGGGCCACGGCGCGGTCCGTGTCCGCGAGCAGCGGCATCCGCAGCCCGTGGGTCCGCGCGAACGCCTCGTGGCTGTCGACGTCCTGGGGGCTGATCCCCCACACGTCGGCGCCCAGCTTCTCAAAGGCCTCGAACCCACTGGAGTAGGAGCACAACTGCTTGGTGCAGACAGGGGTGTTGTCGCCGGGGTAGAAGGCCAGGACCAGCGGGCGGCCCCGCTGGGCGGAGAGTGCGTACTCGCTCCGTACGAACTCTCCGTCCGTGAGCCGGCCGCCGGGGAGGGTGAAATCGGGCACGGGTCGTCCGAGCGCGGTGGACGGCGTCATGGGAGGGCTCCAGTTCGTTCGGGGTGGCGCAATCGGCCCGAGCGATCGTACGGGCCGGGCAGGGGCACCGACCCGATCGGGTGACGGACCAAACCGTCCGGGGCGCGGCTCCGAATGCCTCCCAAAGTCCACTCCCGCAAGGAGAGAACCATGAGCACCACCATTCGTGTCCGCCGCGCCGCCGTCGCCCTGACCGCAGCCGCGGTCCTGCCTCTCGCTCTGGCCGCCTGTTCCAGCGACAGCAAGGACAGCGCTTCGAGCAGCGAGACCGCGAAGTCGGACACGCCGGCGGCGACCGCCTCGGGCGACGCGGCCTCCATGGACAAGCCGTTCGGCACGGCGTGCGCGTCGGTACCGAAGGACGGTGCGGGCAGCTTCGACGGCATGGCGAAGGACCCGGTCGCGACCGCCGCTTCGAACAACCCGGCCCTGTCCACCCTGGTCACCGCGGTGAAGAAGGCGGGTCTGGTCGACACCCTCAACAGCGCGCAGAACATCACGGTGTTCGCGCCGACCAACGACGCCTTCGCGAAGATCCCGAAGGCCGACCTCGACAAGGTCCTGGCCGACAAGGACCAGCTCACCAAGATCCTCACGTACCACGTCGTGGGCCAGAAGCTCGCACCGCAGCAGCTGGAGAACGGTTCGTTCGACACCCTGGAGAAGAGCAAGCTCACGACGTCGGGTTCGGGGACCTCGTACAAGGTCAACGACACGTCCAATGTCGTCTGCGGCAACGTCCCGACCGCCAATGCCACTGTCTACATCGTCGACACCGTTCTGATGCCCAAGAGCTGACGTCAGAGGTACGCGGGCGAGAGCGCGGCCCCCAGCAACCGGTGGGGGCCGCCGGAGCCGTCGGCCGGTACGGAGTACAGGTCCGCGCCGTAGTCGCCGGGCAGTGAGTAGACGACCGTGTGGTTGTCGGGCCAGACGACCTGGTCGTCGACGCTGCGGGTCTCGCCGAGCGGCTTCTCGCGCAGGGTCCGCAGGTCGAGGACGTACAGCCGCCAGGGGGCGTCGGCGGACAGCCCGGGGACGCGCTTCTTGAAGACGATCCGGGTGCCGTCGGGCGACAGGGACGGGCATTCGACGTTGGTGCGCAGGGTGGTGAGGGTGCGCGTGGTCAGGTCGCCCCGGACGAGGTAGGTCTTTCCGCCGGTCGCCATCGTGGCGTAGAAGTGCCGGTCGTCGGCGAAGGTGACGCCCCAGTAGTTGAGGTCGGCGGCGCGCAGGCGGTGCCCGTCCCGTACGGCCCGGAAGTCCTCCAGGGAGGCGTCGAACCGGCCGGTGCGGGTGTCGAGCACGGCGGTGCGGGTGGAGAAGTTGGTGCCCGCGTAGCTGTCGCCGCCGACGAACACGGTCCATGCCACGAGGCGGCCGCTGGGTGAGACGCGGGCACGGGTCGGGATGCCGGGCAGCGCGTAGTGGGCGCGTTCGTGGAGCGACGCGTCCAGGAGTACGGCGCGGTAGCTGTCCTGGACCGCGCCGTGTTCGGCCTGGAGGCAGATTCCGGTGCCTGCGGCGGCGTAGAAGCGCAGGCACTTCACCCCTGAGGCGGTACGTGTCCCGGCCGGGGCCGTGGCCGGGACGCCGGCGAGTTCGTCCCGGTGCGGCCCCCATGCCATGTTCCGGAAGACGATGCGCCGCCCGGTCGCGGCCGGGACGAGCGCCACGGGTCCGGCGACCACCCGGGGGCCTCCGGGCTGCGCCCGGTCCTTGCGCGCCGCCCGGTCGCTCGCGTGGAGCAGGGTGGTGGCCGCGACGGCCGACAGGACGAGGACCGCGGCGAGCAGGACGAGGAACTTGTTGCGCAGGGTCAGCGCGGGCATGCTGCGGCCTTTCCTGTGGTCGTCATTCCCAGCGCGGCGGAGAGCGCCGCGCACACGGCGAGGAGTCCGGCGGCGGCGAGCAGCGCCGACCGGTCGCCCCAGGCGCTCCACGCGGCACCGAAGGCGAAGGAGCAGGCGAAGCGGGCGAAGGCCTGGCCGGTCTGGATCAACGCCATGCCGCTGGAGCGGAGTTCGGCGGGTACGGCTTCGGCGGCGGCCGCCATCAGGACGCCGTCGGTGGCCGCGTAGAAGCAGCCGTGCAGGGCGAGGACCGCGTACGGCAGGGCGGCGGAGTGCCAGGAGGAGAGAAGCACTCCGTACGCGGCGAGCAGCACCAGGTGTCCGCCGACGAAGACGCGCCCGCGGCCCACCCGGTCGGCGAGCCGCCCGAGCGGCACGGCCAGCAGCAGGAAGGCGGCCGCAGTGCCGAGCGGGAGGAGGGCGAACCAGCGGTCGGGAACGCCGAGCCGGCGCTGGAGGAGCAGATAGACGAAGGAGTCGCTGACCGTGGCCAGGCCCAGGAGCAGGGCACACAGGGCCAGTCGGCGCACGTCCCGGCTGCGCAGGAGACCGACGGCCGCGCGGAGCGAGGCGGGGTTGCTCGCGGTGCGGGGCGCCGGCTTTTCGGGGCGCGAGGAGGGCACGAACAGGACCAGTACGAGAACACCGAGCGCCGCCACGCAGAAGCTCACGGTGAAGACGGCGTCGTACCCGTCGGCGGCGAAGTGCAGGATCAGGAAGGCGGCAAGTGGCCCCAACAGTGCGCCTGTTGTGTCCATGGCCCGGTGGATCCCGAAGGCCCGTCCGCGGGCTTCCGGAGGTGCGGCGAGCGAGATGAGGGCGTCGCGCGGTGCGGTGCGCAGGCCCTTTCCTGTGCGGTCGGCGGCGAGCACCGCGCCGATGAGGGGCAGTGAACCGGCCAGCAGGAGAAGGGGTTTGCACACGGCGGAGAGCCCGTAGCCGAAGACGGCGACGGCCTTGTGCCGTCCGCCGCGGTCGGCGAGGTGCCCGCCGACGAGCCGGACCAGTCCGCTGAATCCGTTGTAGAGGCCGTCGAGCAGCCCGAAGCCGAGGGGGGAGAGTCCGAGTCCGGCCACCAGGTAGAGCGGGAGGACGGCGGTGACCATCTCGGAGGAGATGTCGGTGATGAGGCTGACGGACCCGAGGGCGAGGACGGTGGGCGCCACGGCGGCCCGCCGCCCGGAACCTGTCCGGGAGGCGGACGCCGCCGGTGTGGCGCGGCTGTCGCTTACGTACACGTCAGGAAGCCCAGATGCCCGTGATGTCGGAGGCGGAGGCGGCCTGGCCGGCGTGCGCGGTGCCGTACATGTCCTCGATGGTGCGGAGCACGTTGTAGTGGTTGTACGTGGTGGACGACGAGGAGCCCGGTGTCACCGGCTGCCCGTAGAACACGGTCGCGATCTTGTTGCCCGCGAGCCTGTTGTCCTCGTCGAAGGTGACGACGAGGAGGCTGTTGTGGGTCTTGGCCCAGGTGGCGTACGCACCCAGGTTGTTCTTCAGCCAGGTGTCGCCGGAGGACACCGAGCAGTCGTGCATGTCGCTGCAGAGGTTCGGGACGACGTAGGAGACCTGGGGCAGCGTCGTGTAGTCGGTGGGGAACTGCGCGAAGGTGTGCGCCGACGAGGTCGGGACGTTGGAGAAGCCGAACCACGGGTTGTGCTTCTGGGCGTACTTGCCGCTGCTGCAGGTGGTCGAACCCTGGCTGGGCAGCGTCTCGTTGTAGCTCCCCCAGGTCTTGCCGGCGGCTATGAGCTCGGAGGCGAGGTTGGGCGCCGAGGAGAAGCCGGGGGTGACGCAGCTGTCGTCCGTGATGCCCTGGGTGGAGCCGGAGAACATCGCGTAGTAGTTGGGCTGGCTGGGGTGGGTTTCCGCGTACGAAGCGGAGAGGTTGGCGCCGCCTGTCTTCAGGGAGTTGATGTAGGGGGCGCTGGAGCTGCCGATGACCTGGTTGTAGGCGTGGTTCTCGAAGACCACGACGACGACATGGTCGGGGGTGGGGAGCCCGGCCGCCGCCTGGGCGGACGACGCGGTGCCGAGGCCGGTCCACAGACCGGCGAGGGCGGCCGCGACGGCTGCGGACGCGGCGACTGCGAGACGGGTACGGCGCTGAAGGGAGCGGCGTGGGGACCTGCCGAACACGGCTTACCTCCGGTGAGGGGAACGGGGGCGGTGCACCGCGACGTTAGACACGGTGGTCTTGTGCTGGAAGTGCCACTGGGTGAAGTCTCGGGGAACGTACAGCAGTTGACATGTCTACGTCGGTTCACCCGAATCTGCCAGGGTCCCTGCGCAGAACCCCCCACACCCAGGAGGACCCATGTCGCCTTCTCGCCACAGACTCCGGTTCCGGCTCCCGAGGCTGCGTACGGCGCTCGTCGCCGCAGCGGCCGCGGCGCTCGCCTCGTTCGGTCTCACCGCAGGAGGTGCCCATGCGGCCGGCACCGAGACCCTGCCGCTCTCCGGGGCCACGACGTCGGGCCTGCACAACACCTACGACCCGGCCGCGTTCCCCTATCTGGCCCAGGCGCTGGACACCGGCACGTCGATGATCGAGCTGGACGTGTGGGACGACTTCATCACCAAGGAGTGGAAGGTCAGCCACTCCAACCCCCTGGGCAACAGCAACAACTGCGTCAACGCCTCCACCCCCGAACAGCTCTACACGGGAGGCGCGAACAAGAACCTGGAGAGCTGCCTGGACGACGTGCGCGTCTGGCTCTCCTCCCACCCCGGACACGCACCCCTGATGATCAAGCTCGAGATGAAGGCCGGATTCCAGTCCACCTTCGGCCTCGGCCCGGCGCAGCTCGACAAGACCGTCGCCGACCATCTCGGCAGTACGGTCTTCCGCCCCGCGGACCTGCTGACCCGGCCCGGCGGCGGCCGGTACGCCACGCTCGACGAGGCGGCGGCCGCCGGAAACTGGCCCACCCGGGCGCAGTTGGCCGGAAAGGTGATCCTGGAGGTCATCCCCGGCACGGTCGAGGAGAGCAATCCGACGGACTCGCTGTGGACGGACGTGGAGTACGCGAGGCACCTGCGCGACCTGCAGGCCTCCGGCTCCGTCGACAGCGCCCAGATCTTCCCCGCGGTCCACGGTGCGACCGCCGGCGATCCCCGTACGCGCTACGCGGACACCTCACTGCGCCCGTGGTTCGTGGTCTTCGACGGCGACGCGGCCACGTACCTGGGCGGCACGATCGACACCGGTTGGTACGACACCCGCCACTATCTGCTGGTGATGACCGACGCCCAGAACGTCCCCCCGGCCCTCGACCCCGCCAACCCTTCGGCGGCGGACGCCAAAGCGCGTGTGACCCAGCTGGCGGCCGCCCACGCCACGATCGCCTCGAACGACTGGAAGGCGCTCCCCGAGGTCCAGTCGCTCGCCCTCCCGCGCGGAACGGGCTGAATCCGTCGCACGCGCCTGTTGGGAGGCGCCGCGTGAGTGTGCCGTACTGGGGAGATGTGGCACGACATGCTGAACTCCGGTATTCCGTACGGCGAGAAGGCGATCCGCACCGTCGCCGTCTACGCGCTGATCCTGATCCTGCTCCGCGTGGCGGGGAAGCGGGAGCTGGCCCAGATCAACTCCTTCGACCTGGTCGTCATGCTCCTCCTCTCCAACGTCGTCCAGAACGCCATCATCGGTCCCGACAACTCGGTCACCGGGGCGGCGTTCGGGGCGGCGGTGCTGATCGCGGTCAACGCGCTGATGGTGCGGGTCTCCTCACGGATCCCCTGGGTGGAGCGGCTCTTCGAGGGCACCCCCACGCTGCTGGCGCGGGACGGCCGGTGGATCCCCAGCGCCGTCAAACAGACCGGCCTGCGCCCCGCCGCCCTGTCCGTCGCCGTCCGCCGCCAGGGCGGTGACGGTGTCGCCGAGACGAGCCAGGTGACCCTGGAGCCGGGCGGCAGCCTGGTCGTCGAGCTGAAGCCGCAGGACCAGGCGGCGGACAAGGGCGACGTCGCCGCCCTCGCCGCCGCGATCGACGAGCTGCGGCGCACCCTGGAGCAGCGGCCGCCACTGCGGTGAGCCCGGGGGTCAGCCGTTCCGGCGCAGATGCACGGGCAGCGCTTCGATGCCGTACACGATGGACAGCTTGCGGAAGTTGAGGTCCTGGGGCGGGGCGGCGAGGCGCATCCCGGGAAATCTGCGGAGCAGGGCCGGGTAGGCGGCGCGCAGTTCCATCCGGGCCAGTTCGGCGCCGATGCAGCGGTGGATTCCGTAGCCGAAGGCGAGATGCCCGGTGGTGTCGCGATGCGGGTCGAAGCGGCTGCCGTCCTCGGTGTACGCGGGATCGCGGTTGGCGCCGCTCAGGGAGCAGAGCACCATGTCGCCCTGCGGTATGAGCTGTCCGCCTATCTCGATGTCCTGACGGGCGAAGCGCGGGAAGGCGATCTGGACGGCCGTGAGGTAGCGCAGTACCTCCTCGACGAAGGGTGCGGTCATCGCCTCCTCGGTCCGTACGCGCCCGGCGAGTTCCTCGTCCTGCAGCAGGACGAGCGAGCCCAGCGCGAGCGTGCTGGCGGTCGTCTCGAAGCCGCCGGTGAGGACGCCGTCGGCTAGGCCTGCGAGTTCCTCGTCGTCGACGCTGTCGCCGTGTTCGCGCACGATCATGCCGAGCAGACCGTCGCCCGGGTCCGCGCGCTGCTTCTTGACGACGTCACGGAAGTAGGCGAGCGAGGCCGACATGGCGCCGAAGGGTGCGGTGGATCCGGCGGCGATGTCGAACCGGTCCATGGCGAGCTGCTGGAAGTCGTGGCGGTCCTCGTAGGGGACGCCGAGCAGTTCGCAGATGGTCAGCGACGGGATCGGCAGCGCGAACTCCTGCACCAGGTCGACGGGGCCCTGCCGGGCCTCCATCGCGTCCAGGCGCTCCTCCACGATGGCATCGATCCGGGGGCCCAGGCGTCGCAGCCGGCGCATGGTGAACTCGGGGGTGAGGATGCGGCGCAGCCGGGTGTGTACGGGAGGATCGCTGAACCCGAGCCCGCCGGGCGCCTGTTCCGCATCCGCCCCGGCGTTCACGGCGAGCCGGGCGAAGTCGGTGGAGAAGGCGTCGCCCTCACCGAGGACCGCCTTCGACTCCTCGTAGCCGGTGACGATCCAGGCGTCCATGCCGAACGGCAGCGTCACCTTGGACACGGGCGTACTCGCCTGCGCCTTGATCAGCCGGTCGACGGGGTCCATACCGTCCCGGCGCATCAGCATCAGCAGATCCGCGGGCAGCAGCCGGATGGTCGAGGGCCCCAGCCCTCGCTGCTGGATCCTGGACAGAAAGGCACGCCCGATACGGGCGGTCATACGAGAACGGATCGTCGTCCTCAACGTGCACTCCAAGGGCTGGGCAGAAGGCGCGGACATGGTCAGAGACGGCGAACGGGTGTCCGCCGACGGTACACAGTGCCGTCGGCGCATCTGTCCGCGGCCTCCCCGCCGGTACTCAGGTACGCGTACTCATGCTGCGGCGCCGGCGCACCCCCAAGGATGTGCTCATGCCGAAAGAGACATGCATGCGTCGCGACCTGCAGATACGCACTGCCACCCCCGAGGACCTGGTCTGGATCCACGAGTTGAGGCACCGTGTGTACGCCCAGGAGCTCGGTCAGCACGCGCCGCGACCGGACCGGCGGCTGTACGACGCGCTGGACGGTGACAACGTCTATCTCGTCGCCGCCCGGGGGCCGGTCCGTATCGGCTTCGTCAGCCTGACCCCGCCGTGGCTCGGCAGCTACGGCCTGGACAAGTACCTGACCCGCGACGAACTGCCGCTGCTGTCCGAGGGAGGCGTCTTCGAGGTCCGCATCCTCACCGTGGAGCCGCGCTGGCGCTCCACCGCGGTGGCACCCCTTCTGATGTACGCGGCCCTGCGCTGGATCTCCTCCCGGGGAGGGCGTGCGGTGGTGGCGATGGGCCGCACCGAACTGCTCGACATGTACCTCGCGGCCGGTCTGCGGCCCGTCGGCCGCACCGTCCGCAGCGGTGCGGTGAGTTTCGAGGTGCTGACGGGCGAGGTGGCCTCCCTGACGCAGGTGGCCACCAGCCGGTACCGCACGGTCCTGGAGCGGTTCGGCTCCGTGGTCGACTGGCAGTTGGACATGGAGTGGGCGCCGGGGCCGGACGGCTGTGAACACGGCGGCGCTTCCTTCTCCGCCATCGGCACGGATTTCCGCACCTTGCACCGGCGTCACGAGATTGTCGCCGCCGACGTGCTCGACGCCTGGTTCCCGCCGGCTCCGGGGGTGCGGGACGCACTCGTGGAAGACCCCGCCTGGTCCGCCAGAACCTCCCCTCCCACCGGCGCCGAAGGCCTCCTGTCGGAACTCGCCACATCCCGTGCGCTGCCGGTGGAGACACTCGTGGCGGGGGCAGGCTCCTCGGACCTGATCTTCAGGGCGTTCGGCCGGTGGCTGACCCCGGAGAGCAGAGTGCTTCTGCTGGACCCGGGGTACGGCGAGTACGCCCATGTCACCGAGCGCGTGATCGGGTGCCGCGTGGACCGCTTCCGCCTGCACCGGAGGGACGGCTGGCGGATCGACTTCGCCCGGCTGGCCCCGGTCGTCGAGGCGGGCCGATACGACCTGGTGGTCGTGGTCAACCCGAACAACCCGACCGGACGCCACGCTCCGGCCGCCGAACTGCGCGCCCTGATCGCGGCCGCCCCGGCCGGGACGCGCTGGTGGATCGACGAGGCCTACCTCGGCTACGTGGACCTGGCGGAGTCGCTCGCCCCGCTGGCCGCGGTGGACCCGCGGGTCGTGGTCTGCACCTCGCTCTCCAAGATGTACGCGCTGTCCGGCGTACGGGCGGCTTTCCTGGTGGCCGAACCCGCCACCGCGGCCCTGCTGCGCCGGTGGACACCGCCCTGGGCGGTGAGCCTCCCGGCCCAACTCGCCGCCGTGGCAGCCCTGCAGGACCCGGAGTACTACCGCGCACGCTGGCAGCGCACCCACACCCTGCGCCGCCAACTGGCCGCGGATCTGGCTCTGGTGGACGACACGGCCGTGGTCGAGGAGGGCGTGGCGAACTTCCTCAACGTCACCCTGCCGCACGACGGACCGAGCGCTGCCCGCCTGGTGCGGGAGTGCCGCCGGCACGACGTCTATCTGCGCGACCTGTCGCCCCTCTCGCCGCAGTACGAGGGGCGCACCGTCCGCGTCGCGGTCAGGGACGCGGCGGAGAACGCACGCATCGTGGCGGCGTACGAGTCTGCGCTGGAGAGGCTGCACCCCGGCAGACTCGCCCGGCAGCCCGCCGGACACATCCGGTGATCGACCGGGGATGCCGCGGACGTCCGACCCCGTGACCTTCACTGCCACAAGGCCGATACTTCCCTCAGGCTCCCTTGCCCGTCCACCAGGCTCACTTGGAGGCACCTATGAGGATGCTGATCAACGTCCCGGAGACCGTGGTCGCCGATGCCCTTCGCGGCATGGCCGCCGCGCACCCCGAACTCAATGTGGACGTCGAGAACCGTGTGCTCGTACGGAGGGACGCCCCCGTCTCCGGCAAGGTGGGCCTGGTCTCCGGCGGCGGCAGTGGCCACGAGCCGTTGCACGGTTCGTTCGTGGGGCGCGGCATGCTCGACGCCGCCTGCCCCGGTGAGGTGTTCACCTCGCCCGTGCCCGATCAGATGGTGCGCGCCGCCGCGGCCGTCGACAGCGGTGCCGGCGTGCTGTTCGTCGTGAAGAACTACACGGGCGACGTCCTCAACTTCGACATGGCCGCGGAGCTCTTGGAGGAAGAGGACATCCGGATCGCCAAGGTGCTCGTCAATGACGACGTCGCGGTGACCGACAGTCTGTACACGGCGGGGCGGCGCGGGACCGGGGCGACGCTCTTCGTGGAGAAGATCGCGGGAGCAGCCGCCGAGGAGGGCACCCCGCTGGAGCGCGTGGCGGAGATCGCCAAGCGGGTCAACGACCACTCTCGGTCCTTCGGGGTCGCGCTCAGCGCCTGTACGACGCCGGCCAAGGGCAGCCCGACCTTCGATCTGCCGTCCGGGCAGCTGGAGTTGGGCGTCGGCATCCATGGTGAGCCGGGGCGTGAGCGGCGGGCCATGATGACCTCGAGGGAGATCGCGGACTTCTCGGTGGACGCGATCCTCGACGACCGGCGGCCGACGGGGCCCGTGCTGGTGCTGGTCAACGGCATGGGGTCGACGCCGCTGCTCGAGCTGTACGGGTTCAACGCGGAGGTGCAGCGCGTGCTCGCCCAGCGCGGGGTGGTCGTCGCCCGGACCCTCGTGGGGAACTATGTGACCTCGCTCGACATGGCGGGCTGTTCGGTGACGCTCTGTCAGATCGACGAGGAGCTGCTGCGCCTGTGGGACGCGCCGGTGAAGACCGCGGCCCTGCGCTGGGGCTGCTGATCCGTTCCGTACACCGCCCTCTCACCAAGGAGCCTCCGTGCCCGACATGCTCGACGCCGCACTCTTCCGCCGCTGGATGTACGCGATGGCCGCCGCCGTCGACCGTGAGGCGGGGCGGTTGACGGAACTGGACTCGGCGATCGGCGACGCCGACCACGGCAGCAATCTGCAGCGCGGATTCGCTGCCGTCGCGGCAGTGCTGGAGAAGGAGGAGCCTGCCACGCCCGGCGGCGTACTCACCCTGGCCGGACGGCAGTTGATCTCCACGGTGGGGGGTGCGTCGGGGCCGCTGTACGGGACTTTGCTGCGGCGTACCGGCAAGGAGCTGGGCGATGCGGCCTCGGTGAGCCGGGAGGAGCTGGCCTCGGCGCTCGGTACGGGAGTGGGTGCGGTGGCCCAGCTCGGCGGTGCGCAGGCCGGGGACAAGACCATGCTCGACGCACTGTTGCCCGCGGTGGAGGCGCTCGGCTCTTCGTTCGGTGCGGCGCGGGACGCGGCCGACGCCGGGGCCCTGGCCACCGTGCCGCTGCAGGCCCGCAAGGGCAGGGCCAGTTATCTCGGCGAGCGCAGCGTCGGACACCAGGATCCGGGGGCGACCTCGGCCGCGCTGCTCGTGGGCGCGCTCGCGGAGGTGGCCGGGTGAGCGCGGGGAAGGCGGTCGGGATCGTGCTCGTCTCGCACAGTGCCGCCGTCGCAGGCGCCGTCGCCGAGCTCGCCAAGGGCCTGGCAGGCGGGGGCGACACCGCCCCGGTCGCCGCTGCCGGCGGTACGCCCGACGGTGGTCTCGGTACGAGCGCGGAGCTGATCTGCGCGGCCGCCCGGGAGGTCGACCGGGGCGCGGGTGTCGCGGTGCTGGTCGATCTGGGCAGTGCCGTACTGACGGTGAAGGCGCTGCTGGCCGAGGGCGACGAACTGCCCGACGGCACCCGGCTGGTGGACGCACCCTTCGTGGAGGGCGCGGTGGCCGCACTGGTCACCGCATCCGCCGGTGCGGACCTTGCTGCGGTGGAGGCCGCGGCGGCGGAGGCCTACGACTACCGGAAGGCATAGGAGGCCTTGGCCGTTTCCTTGACTCGGCTCTCGCACCGCCTTAGCGTCGCCATACATGGACATGATTGATGTTCACATACCAGGACGATGGGGTGAGTCGTGAGTCAGCGACGCGTAGTGGTGTCCGGCGGCGGTACGGGAATCGGTCGCGCGACGGCGGAGGCCTTCGCCGCCGACGGCGACCGGGTCGTCATCGTCGGACGACGTGAGGAGGTCCTGCGCAAGGCCGCGGACGAGATCAACGCCGTGCACGGCGAGGGTGCGGTCACCTGGACGACCGCCGACCTGAGCGAGCCCGAACAGGTGCGTGCCGCCGTCGGGTTCATCACCGCGGACGGCGGTGCGGTGGACGTTTTGGTGACCAACGCGGGCGGCAATGTGTCGTCCGGCAACGACGGCACCCTGGAGTCGATCGCCCGGGGGTACCAGGCCAATTTCGCCGCGAATGTACTGACCGCCGTCCTGCTGACCGAGGGTCTGCTGCCCCACATCAGCCGGCCGGGCGGCCGCATCATCCATCTGTCGTCGATCGCGGCGCTGCGCGGGCCCGGCTCGTACGGCGGGTCGAAGGCGATGGTCAACACGTACACCTTCGAACTCGCCCAGCGGCTCGGCAAGGACGGCATCACCGTCAACGCGATCGCCCCCGGTTTCGTCGCGGACACCGAGTTCTTCGGGGACCGTGCGACACCCGAGTTCGTGGCCGCCCGGGTGGCGCAGTCGCTGACCGGGAAGCCCGGTCTGCCGAGCGAGATCGCCGCGGCCGTACGCCATGTGGCCTCGCCCGAGGCCGCGTACACGACCGCCCAGATCATCCATGTGAACGGCGGTGCCGCGCTGGGCCGTTGACGGCCCCGGCGACTGTGCACACCAAAGCGGCCGGCGCCCCGAGGGGTGCCGGCCGCTTCAGTGTCTAGGTCAGTGCTGCGCGGAGCGACGCTTGCGCGTGGCCCACACGATGCCGCCACCGGCCACGAGGACCACGGCAGCCGTGCCCGCGATGAGCGGCGTGGAGCTGGAGGATCCCGTCTCGGCCAGGTTGTCCGAGGACTTGCTCGGAGCGGGGGCCGCGGAGGTGGGAACAACACTCGCCGAGGTGCTCGGGGCCGGGGCCTCGGTGCTCGGAGTAGCGCTCGGGGTCGGGGTGGCCGACGCCGGCGGGGTCGACGGCGGCGGGGACGAGGGCTTCTCGCAGACCGGCGCGGTCTTGTCCAACGTCTTGTCGTAGCCGTTGTCGTGCGCATCGATGATGAGCTGGAGAGCAAGCGGCTTGTCGTGCGCGCCCAGCTTCTCCGACCAGTTGAAGTCGTTCTGGAAGTGCTTGAGGGGAAGAAGGTCCTTCCCGTCCACGGTGACACGCACCGTGTTGTCGCCATCGCCGTACGCGGTCAGGTCAACGCTGACCGAATCGCACGTCACGGTCCAATTCGGGTTGTGCGCCTGCGCCGGTGTGGCGCTCAGTCCGACGCCGACAACGCCTGCAGTCGCGGCCGCTATGAGCGCCCCCCGGCGTCGCCACGATCCTCTGGTCACGGTCACTAAAATTCCTCCGGAATTGCTGCGCCGCCCGACTGGCGGCACGCGCGCAGATTATCGCCTGGCCGCACAGGCCTTTACACAGGCCCCACATAGCTCAGGTGCGCCCAATACACCCACAGACCCGAGCAGTTGGCAACCGTCCCGGCTACCTCGTGATCGAACCTTTCCGTAATCGGGCGGGCGCAGCACCAAAGAAGGAAGCGGGGACAGAAAGAGGGCCGTCCAATTCGCCCACAGGGCTCCCAAATACCCCAGGCAGCCCAATTCCCCTTATCTCCGCTCCAACCGCGGCACGCCGTGACCTGCGATGAAATCGCTCCCGGCCGGGTGTCGGGCGACGATGTGCTGGATACCCGCCCGTCACCCCTCACCCGACCGCCCGACCGCCCAGGGAGACACCCGCATGACCGGCACTCAGGCCGAGACGACAGCCGAGCCCAAGGCATCGGTCCGCCCGTGGCGCGCCTGGCTGCTGGAGGGGCTGAGCGACCAGTCCGCCCGTCACCCCGGCCCGCACGGCACTCCCCCGGCCGAGCACAAGGGCCACACCTGGTGGCGCGTCATGTGCCTGACCGGGGTGGACTACTTCTCCACCCTCGGGTACCAACCGGGCATCGCCGCCCTGGCCGCAGGTCTCCTCTCACCCCTGGCCACGCTCGTGCTCCTGGCCCTCACCCTCGGCGGTGCGCTTCCCGTGTACCGGCGCGTCGCGAAGGAGAGCCCGCACGGCGAGGGTTCCATCGCGATGCTGGAGCGGCTGCTGCCGTGGTGGGCGGGGAAGCTCTTCGTCCTCGTGCTGCTCGGGTTCGCGGCGACCGACTTCATGATCACCATCACGCTGTCGGCGGCGGACGCCTCCGCGCACGTCGTGGAGAACCCCTTCGCACCGGGCTGGTTGCACGGAGAGAACCTCTGGATCACCCTCGCCCTGATCGCCGCCCTCGGAGCGGTGTTCCTCAAAGGATTCCGGGAAGCCATCGGCATCGCCGTGGTTCTCGTCGGCGTCTATCTGGCGCTCAATCTGGTGGTGCTCGCCGACGCCGTCTGGCATGTGGTGACCGAGCCGGTTGTAGTGGGCAACTGGTGGGACGCGATGACGGCCGAACACTCCTCGCCGCTCGCCATGATCGGTGTGGCGCTGCTCGTCTTCCCCAAGCTCGCGCTCGGCATGTCCGGATTCGAGACGGGCGTCGCGGTGATGCCGCAGGTGCGCGGCGACGCGTCGGACACGTACGAGAATCCCGCCGGGCGCATCCGCGACACCCGCAAACTGCTCACCACCGCCGCGCTGATCATGAGTTGTTTTCTGCTGGTCTCCAGCCTCGCGACGACCATCCTGATTCCCGAGGACGCGTTCAAGGCGGGCGGGCAGGCCAATGGGCGCGCGCTCGCCTATCTCGCCCATCAGAATCTGGGCGAGGCTTTCGGCACGGTGTACGACGTCTCGACCATCGCCATCCTGTGGTTCGCCGGAGCCTCGGCCACCGCCGGTCTGCTCAATCTCGTACCGCGCTATCTGCCGCGGTACGGCATGGCGCCCGAGTGGACGCGTGCGGTGCGGCCGTTGGTGCTGATCTTCATGGCGATCGCCTTCTTCATCACCGCGTGGTTCAACGCGAACGTGGACGCGCAGAGCGGTGCGTACGCGACCGGCGTGCTGGTGCTGATGCTCTCGGCGTCCTTCGCCTCGACCGTCGCCGTGCACCGGAAGGGCCGCCGGGGTGCCGCGATCGGCTTCGGGGTCATCACCGCGATCTTCGCGTACACCCTGGTCACCAATGTCATCGAGCGGCCGGACGGCATCAAGATCGCCCTGCTGTTCATCATCGGCATCCTGGTGACCTCCTTCGCCTCGCGCGTCCACCGCGCCTTCGAACTGCGGGCCGCCGAGATGACCTTCGACAAGAAGGCGCTCCGGCTCATCGACGAGTGCGCGCAGGCCGGGCCGATCCGGGTCATCGCCAATGAGCCGCAGGAGCGGGACATGGCGGAGTACCGCGCCAAGGAGTACAGCCAGCGCGAGGCGACCCACATCCCCGGCGGCGGACCCGTGCTGTTCGTGGAGGTGACCGTCCCGAACTCCTCCGACTTCACCGGCGACGTCACCGTCCGGGGCGTCCAGCACCACGCGGTGCGCATCCTGCGCGTCGAGGGTCCCGTGGTGCCCAACACCATCGCCGCCGTGCTCCTGGAGCTGCGCGACCGTACGGGCAAGGTTCCGCACGCGTACTTCAACTGGACCGAGGGACACCCGCTCAGCCATCTGCTGCGCTTCCTGGTCTTCGGCGACGGCGAGGTCGCCCCGGTCACCCGCGAGGTGCTGCGGCGCGCCGAACCGGATCCGGCACGGCGCCCGCGCATCCACGTCGGCTGACCGGGGCGGCACGGCCCCTGGACGGTGATCCGTTGCGCCGTACAGCATGAGCCATGCTGCTTCGCCAACTCGAGTACCTCGTCGCCCTGGCCCGCGAGCGGCACTTCAGCCGCGCCGCCGACGCCTGCTTCGTCTCCCAGCCGTCCCTCTCGGCGGGGATACGCAAGCTCGAACACGAGCTGGACGTGCCGATCGTGCGGCGCGGCCGCCGCTTCGAGGGGCTGACACCGGAGGGCGAGCGTGTCCTGGCGTGGGCGCACCGCATCCTCGCCGAGCGGGACGCCCTGGAGCAGGAACTGTCCGTGATGCGGGGCGGGCTGACCGGCACACTGCGCCTCGGTGCGATCCCGACGGCACTCACCTCGGCCTCGCTGCTCACCACCCCGTTCTGTGCGACGCACCCGAGGGTGCGGATCGCCCTGGAATCACTGTCGTCCCGTCAGATCCTGGACGGTCTTGGCGAGTTCGAACTGGATGCCGCGATGACGTACGTCGACGACGACACGCTGCGCCACGTCCGCAAGATGCCCCTGTACGAGGAGCGCTATCTGCTGCTCACCCCGCTGGACGGCCCCCTCTCCGGTCAGCGCCGAGCACGCTGGGCGCAGGCCGCGAGCCTGCCGCTGTGCCTGCTCTCCCCGAGGATGCGCAACCGGCAGATCATGGACGAGTGCTTCGCCGCCGACGGTGTCACCGCGACCCCCGCGCTCGAGTCGGACACCGTCGCCGGGCTGTACGCGCATCTGTCCGGCGGCAGCTGGTCGAGCGTCATCTCGCACGCCTGGCTGCACATGTTCGGGGTGCCGAAGGGCATGCGCGTCCTCCCTCTGGAGGGTCCGGCGCACGGTCCCCGGGTGGGCCTCGTCATCGGTGACCACAAGCCGGAGTCGGTACTGGGCCGGGCGCTGTGGGAGGTCGCCCGGGGAGCCCGGGTGCGCGACACCCTGGAGGAGCTGCTCGCGGCGCACACCGGCCCTTCCGCAGGCGGGAGTTGATAGGTGTGGGCTATGACGGCATAGCAACGTTCGCTTTGACGGCTCCGTCCCGCCGCGAGGAGCGTGGGGGCATTCCCGCACCTCACACCCCTCGACGACGAGGAGCCGCACCATGGCCAAGGTTCTCTGTGTGCTGTACGACGACCCCAAGGACGGATACCCGACGTCGTACGCCCGGGACGATCTGCCCGTCATCGACCACTACCCCGGCGGGCAGACCGCTCCCACCCCGAAGTCCACCGACTTCACCCCCGGCCATCTCCTCGGCAGCGTCTCCGGTGAACTCGGCCTGCGCACCTTCCTGGAGAGCCGGGGCCACACCCTGGTCGTCACCTCCGACAAGGACGCGGCCGGCTCCGCCTTCGACCGTGAGCTGGCGGACGCGGACGTCGTCATATCGCAGCCGTTCTGGCCGGCCTATCTGACTCCGGAGCGGATCGCCGCCGCCAAGAACCTGAAGCTGGCCGTGACGGCGGGCATCGGCTCGGACCATGTCGATCTGGACGCCGCCATCGCGCACGGTGTCACCGTCGCCGAGGTGACGTACTGCAACAGCATCAGCGTCGCCGAGCACGTGGTGATGATGACGCTCTCGCTCGTACGCAACTACCTGCCGTCGCACCGGACGGTGCTCGACGGCGGCTGGGACATCGCGGACTGCGTGGCGCGCAGTTACGACCTGGAGGGGATGCACGTCGGTACGGTCGCGGCCGGGCGCATCGGCCTCGCCGTCCTGCGCCGGCTCGCCCCCTTCGACGTGAAGCTGCACTACACCGACCGCCACCGGCTGCCGAAGGAGGTCGAGGAGGAACTGGGGCTGACCTTCCACGCCTCGGCCGAGGAGATGGTGCCGTACTGCGACGTGGTGACCATCAACGCACCGCTGCACCCGGAGACGGAGGGGCTCTTCGGCGACAAGCTGCTCGGCTCCATGAAGCGCGGCACGTATCTCATCAACACCGCGCGGGCGAAGATCGTCGACCAGGACGCCGTCCAACGGGCCCTGGAGAGCGGTCAGTTGGCGGGGTACGCGGGTGACGTCTGGTATCCGCAGCCCGCACCGGCGGACCACCCGTGGCGCACCATGCCGCACCACGGGATGACCCCGCACATCTCGGGCTCCTCGCTCTCCGCCCAGGCCCGGTACGCGGCGGGCACGCGGGAGATCCTGGAGTGCTGGCTGGACGGCACACCGATCCGGGACGAGTACCTGATCGTCCAGGGCGGCGGGCTGGCCGGAACCGGTGCGCACTCCTACGCGGTCGGCGGCCGCGGCTGAGGCGGCAGATCCGCACCTGCTGGGCCAGTTGGCGCATCGGGCCGACAACTGCCAGGAGAATCAAGCCTTTTGCTTGCTTCTGAGGTTCGCCGTGACGCATGCCGGGCAGGACTTTCAGGCATGCGTCACAGCGGATCGCTCACAGGGGGCAGCCGATGACCCGGCTCGGTACACGCACCAGGCCGTTCGTCCTCGACGGGGAACTGCACCGGCCGGCGAGGCTGACCGTCGCGGAGCTGCGGGAGGGATGGGATCAGCACCGGGCCGACGTGGTCTTCGACTGCGCCACCGCCGGCCCGCAGCGGCACACCTTCGAGGGGCCGCTCCTGCGGGAGGTCGTCGCCTCCGCGGGCCCCGCCTTCGACGTACGGCGCCGGAAGGACCGCTCCCGTTTCGTACTGGCGGTCTCCGGCGGGGACGGCCACCACACGGTGCTGTCCTGGGCGGAGATCGACGCCGACTTCGGCAATACGCCGGTCCTGCTGGCCACGCACCTGGACGGCGAGGGGCTCGACGGGCAGGGCAGCCAGCTGGTGGTCCCCTCCGACCGTTGCGGGGCCCGTTACGTCAGCGCGATCACCCGGGTGTGGTTCGGACCCTGCACCGTTCCGGAGTGATCCGTTCTTTGGGGCTTCCTCCAAGTGGGTTGGCAGATGCCCCACAAATCGGCGTCAGGGATTGCAGATGCCAGGTCTCAAGGCCTAGTTTTCCGCTTATGCAGTCCTACACCATCGGCCAGGCAGCGCGTCTGCTCGGCGTCAGCCCCGACACCGCTCGTCGCTGGGCGGACGCGGGGAAGGTCGCGACCCACCGCGACGAGAGCGGCCGCCGTCTGATCGACGGACGTGATCTGGCCGCCTTCTCCGTGGAGGTCGCCCAGAACGGCACCGACGAGGACGAGACCTCGTACACCTCCGCCCGCAACGCCTTCCCGGGGATCGTCACCGCGGTCAAGCTCGGCGACGTGGCGGCACAGGTGGAGATCCAGGCGGGCCCGCACCGGCTCGTCTCGCTCCTCACCCGTGAGGCGGTCGAGGAGCTGGGTCTCGAGGTCGGCATGCAGGCCACCGCCCGCGTGAAGTCCACCAGCGTGCACATCGACCGCGTCTGACGTCACCGCTCACCCTCCTGCGGGGGCCGTCCGTCCCACGGCCCCCGCCGCTTCATTCCACCTAGGAGTCCCACCCTCATGTCTCTCGTCATCACCCGGCGCCGGTCCGCCGCCGCGGTTCTGTCGGCCGCTCTGCTTCTCTCGCTGGCCGCCTGCGGCAGCGACGACAAGAAGGACAGCGGGGCCAAGGCCACCGGGGCCTCCGACGCCAAGGCCGATCTGACCGTCCTCGCCGCCTCCTCGCTGACCGACGTCTTCAAGACGGCGGGCGCCGCGTACGAGAAGGAGCACCCGGGCACGAAGATCAAGTTCTCCTTCGCCGGTTCCCAGGAGTTGGCCGCCCAGGTGAAGCAGGGTGCGCCCGCCGACGCGCTGGTCACCGCCGACACCAAGACCATGGACGGGGTGGCGTCCGACGCGGGCACCCCGACGGTGATCGCCAAGAACCGTCTGGTCATCGCGGTCGGCAAGGGCAACCCCGAGAAGGTCGCCTCGCTCAAGGACCTCGCCGACACCAAGCTGAAGGTCGTGCTCGCCGCCCCCGAGGTGCCGGTCGGCAAGTACAGCCAGAAGGTCCTGGACGCACAGAAGATCACGGTGAAGCCGGTCTCGCAGGAGCCCAACGTGCGCGCCGTGCTCTCCAAGGTGGAGCTGGGCGAGGCCGACGCCGGTCTCGTCTACAAGACGGACGCGGCCACCGCGACCGGCAAGGTCGACGCCATCACCATTCCCGACGCTCAGAACGCCGTGGCCTCCTACCCGGCCGCGACGCTGAAGACGTCGAAGAACGCCGATGCCGCTGCGGCCTTCGTCAAGTGGCTCTCCGGGGCCGAGGCGCAGAAGATTCTCCAGGACGCGGGCTTCCAGCAGCCGTAACCGCGCAGGGGCCGCCCGGGCAGGAGTCGGGCGGCCCGCTCGGCGGTAGCCGCCGCCGGGGTCAGCACCGGCCCGAATTCAGGAATCTTCATGAAACGCCTCCGCCCCCGCAGCGGCACCACCCGCGCCCCCGTCGCCCTGGTCGTGCCCGCGCTGCTCGCGATCGCGTTTCTGCTGATGCCCCTCATCGGCATCCTCGCCCGCACCACCTGGAGCGATCTCGGCACTCATCTTTCGAGTCCGGGCGTCACCCAGGCGCTGCGGCTCTCGCTCGTCGTCTCCTTCTGGGCGCTCGGCCTCTCGCTCGTCCTGGGCGTACCGCTGGCCTGGCTGCTTGCACGCGTCGACTTCCCCGGCAAGACCCTCGTCCGCTCCCTCGTGCTGCTCCCCATGGTGCTGCCGCCCACGGTCGGCGGAGTCGCCCTGCTCCTCGGCTTCGGGCGGCGCGGGCTGCTCGGCCCCTGGCTGGAGAACACCTTCGGCATCACGCTGCCGTTCAGCACGTCCGGCGCCGTCGTCGCCGCGACCTTCGTCGCGATGCCGTTCCTGGTCATCAGCCTCGAAGGCACCCTGGCCGGAATGCGCCCGAGTTATGAGGAGACCGCGGCCTCCCTCGGAGCGTCACCGGTGCGCGTCTTCTTCACCGTCACGCTCCCCATGGTCGCGCCCGGACTGGCCGCGGGCGCCGCCCTCACCTGGGCGCGGGCGCTGGGCGAGTTCGGCGCCACGATCACCTTCGCCGGCAACCTGCCCGGCTCCACCCAGACCCTCCCCCTACAGGTCTACCTCCTCCTCCAGGACTCCCCCGAGGCCGCGACCTCCGTCTCCCTGCTGCTGCTCGCCATCGCCATGGCCGTACTGATCGCGCTGCGCGGCCGCTGGACGGGTGCCGGCACCCGCGCCGACCGTGCGACGGACAAGCGCCCGGTGGACGAAGTGCCTGCGGCCGCCGACGACTTCGCTCCCGTCGAGCCGCCGTCCCCGAAGGAGCTCTGGCCGCTTCACGCCGAGGTCAGCGGCTTCAACCAGCTGACCCTGGACGCCGATCCGGGCACCACCATCGCCGTCGTCGGCGAGAACGGTGCGGGCAAGACCACCCTGCTGCGGGCCCTCCTCGGCCTCACTCCGCGCGCCCACGCCGCCCTGCGCCTCGGCACCACCGACGTCACCGCCCTCCCGCCGCACCGCCGCGGCGTCGCCTGGGTCCCCCAGGAGGGTGCGCTCTTCCCGCATCTGACGGCCCTCGCCAACACGGCGTACGGACTGCGCGCCCAGGGGACCGGCCGCGCCGAGGCCCGGCGCGAGGCACTCCAGTGGCTGGAGCGGCTCGGCGTGGGCCATCTCGGCCACCGCAAGCCGGGGCAGCTCTCCGGCGGGCAGGCCCAACGGGTCGCGCTGGCACGGGCGTTGGCGGCGCGCCCCCGTCTGCTCCTGCTGGACGAGCCCCTCGCCGCCCTCGACCAGACCACCCGCGCCCACGTACGCCACACCCTGCGCACCCACCTCGCCGGGTTCGGCGGCGTCTGTCTGATCGTCACGCACGACCCGGTGGAGGCGGTGTCGCTGGCCGACCGGGTGCTCGTACTCGACGAGGGGCGCACGCTGCAGTACGCGCCGCCCGCCGAGGTCTCCCGCCATCCGCGCTCGCCGTGGGTGGCGCGGATGCTCGGCCGCAACGCCTGGACGGGCTCCGCCGCCGCGGACGGCACCCTCGAACTCGCCGACGGCGGGCGGCTCGTCGTCGCCGACCCGCTCGACGAGGGGGCCACGGCGCTGGCCGTCATCGCCCCGGAAGCCGTCTCCGTACACCGCGACAAGCCGGGCGGCAGCCCGCGCAACGTCTGGCCCGGCACCGTCCGCGAGATCACCGCCGCCGGCAGCCGTCTCCGTATCGTCATCACCTCCGACCAGGCCCCGGACCTGGTCGCCGAGATCACCGCGGCGGCGGCGGCCGAGCTCGGCCTCGCGGACGGAGCCGACGTCTGGACCAGCGTCAAGGCGACCGAAGTCACCCTGGTCGCGCTGTAGGGAACCGGCACCCGTCCGAACTGCGTTCTCCAGGCATGAGCGAGTTGGTCCCCGGCGGCAATCTGGCCCTCCCCGGCGGTGTGCTGACGTTCCATGTGCCGGGGCCTTTCGATCTGTCGGTGCTGATCACCGACGACAGCGGAAAGGTCGGCGGCGACGCCGACTTCGTCTTCTACAACCAGCCGACGGCGCCCGGGGCCCGCCTGGGCGACGGCACGGTGAGCGTGGACCCGGGGCGGCTGCGCGCCGGGGCGAGCAGGGTCACCGTGGTCGTGAGCCCCGCGGACCCCGGCACCGCGCTGGGCCGGCTGCCCGCGCCCGCCCTGCGCCTCAGCGGCTCCGGCGGGCAGACGCTCGTCACGTTCACCCCGCCGCGCCCGACGCACGAGACCGTACTGCTGCTCGCCGAGGTCTACCGCCGCGGCACCGGCTGGAAGATCCGCGCCATCGGCCAGGGTTACGCGGACGGGCTGGCCGGGATCGCCCGCGACTTCGACGTCGACGTCGCGGAGGACACGGCCGGGGGCTCCGGCGACACCCTCGCGACGGCCTCCGCCCCCGACGGTCTGCTCGGTCTCGTCAACGCGGACCGCGCCGGTGCGGGCGCCCCGCCCGTGCGCCTGGACCCGCGACTGGCCTCCGCGGCGCAGGCGCACGCCACCGGCATGGCGGGGCAGGACCGGCTGAGTGTGGAGGGCCCGGACGGCATCTCCGTCTACCAACGGGTCTCGGCCTGCGGGTACGCGTACCTCACCATCGCCGAGCACCTCGTCTCCGGGCCGCGCACGCCGGCCGAGTTCGTCGAGTACTGCCGGAGTGACGCCCAGACCCGGCGTGCGCTGCGGAACCCGGATCTCACGGACGCCGGCTTCGCGCACGTCGGCGAGTACTGGACAGCGCTGTGGGCCAGGCCCTTCACGGCGGAGGGTCTGGTGCGTACGGCGTCGGAGGTGGTCGCCCTGACCAACACCGAGCGCTCCAGGGACGGACTGCGGCCGCTGGCCACCGATCCCCGGCTGACCGCGGCCGCGCAGGCGTACAGCACCGACATGGCGGCCCGCGGCTTCTACTCGCACACCTCCCCCGAGGGGCTCCAGCCGTGGGACCGGGCGGCCGCGGCCGGAGCGGCCCACCGGGGCATCGGCGAGAACATCGCCTGCGGCCAGCGCACCGGCCCCGAGGTGGTGCTGGGGTGGATGAACAGCCCGGGGCACCGCGCCAACATCCTGAAACCTGACTTCACACACATCGGCATCGGCTTCGCGGGCGGCGGTCTGGCGGGAACGTACTGGACCCAGCTCTTCGGGCAGTCCGGGTAGTTCACGCGGGGCGAACAACTGCCGCGCATGTGCGGGGAGTTAACGGATACCCGTACCCCCGCCGGAACCACACCTCGGCGAGCCGAAGGAGCAGCTGATGCCGATCACGTTCCGCAAGAGCTTCCGGATCCTGCCCGGAGTGCGGCTGAACATCAACCGCCACTCCTGGTCCATCACCACCGGCGGCCGGAACGGCCCGCACCACACGTCGAGCAGCACGGGCCGCCGCACCACCTCCATGGACCTGCCCGGCCCGTTCGGCTGGCGTCGCACCACCCGCCGCCGACGCGGCTGACCGCTAGGCCTTTACGGAGCGGGCGGCCATCAGGGCGACGGCCGCGAGCAGGGCCACCGCCGGTGCCAGCGCCCAGGCCGTCCCCTCGTTGATCTGGAGAAGGCCGCCCGCGAGCGCGCCGCAGAACATGGCGGCGACCGAGACCAGCCGGCGGACCGTGGCCGGTCCCGGCCGGTCCGCCGCCAGTCCGGTCAGGGTGAGCGTGAGCACGGTGGTGGTGAAGTCGGGCACCGCGAGCCCCCGTACGACCGCGTTCTGCAGGCCCATGCCCAGCGCGAGGAGCGCGATCAGTACGTACGGGGAGACTCCCGCGAGCTCTGCGGCCAGCGCCGCGGCGACCAGCGCCGCGTGGATCCCGACCAGCGCGGCGAAGAGCCGCAACCGGTCGGGGACCCGCGGGGAGATCCGTCCGCCGGCCAGCGCGCCGACGACGAAGACCCCTCCCGCCAACAGGGATGCGGTGGCGGAGAGTTGATGGTCACCGGCGAGCGCGAAGCCGAGAAAGACCACGTTGCCGGTCATGTTGGCGACGAAGACCCGGCCGAGCCCCAGATAACTGACGGCGTCCACCAGGCCCGTGACGACGGTGAGCACCACCAGCAGGGGCGGCAGCACACCGTGGTGACCCGCATGGTCGGGGAAGAGGCGGGCGGCGGCCCGGCGAAGGAGAGTGTCCACATGATCCCTTCGGCAGAAAGACTCCGCCCTTGAAGCGACCCTAGAGCGGTCGCCGGGCCGCGGCCAGGAAGTCCTTGATCAACTGCGGTGACTTCACACCGCGTTCGCCCTCCACTCCGCTGGACACGTCCACACCCCACGCGCCGGTGGCCTCGGTGGCCCGGCGGACATTGCCCGGATGCAGTCCGCCGGCGAGCAGCCAGTGGCCGGCGGGGGCGGCGAACTCCGGCGAGGACCAGTTCCACGGCTTGCCCGATCCGGGGTCCGGGGCGTCGAGGAGCAGCAGGTCCTCGCCCAACTCCCCGTACCGGACCGGCTCTTCGGCGGCGGACGTCGCCCGGATCAGAGTACGGCCCTCGGCGCGCAGGGCCTCGTAGTACTCGATGCCCTCGTCGCCGTGCAGCTGTACGGCACGGATGCCGCTCTCCTCGGTCAGCCGCCGCACCTCTTCCACGGACTGCCCGCGGAAGACCCCGACCGTCAGAACGTGGGCCGGTACCCGTTCCGCGAGACGTCGGGCCGTGGCGCCGTCGACCGTGCGCGCACCGGACGCGAAGACAAAACCGATGGCGTCGGCACCGGCCTCGACGGCCGTGTCGACGTCCTGTCCGGTTCTCAGACCGCAGATCTTGACGAAGAGATCACTCATGCCCCGATTCAAGCAAACACCCGGCTCAATCCGTAACTTTGATCTTCTTCATGGTGGGCTGCGAGATCACGCGGGCGACACCGGGGATACCGATGATCTTGCCGGTCTGGAACGCCTCGTACGCGGCGTAGTCGGCGACCAGAACCCGCAGGTGGTAGTCGGGGGTGCCGAACAGGCGGCGGAATTCGACGACTTCCTCATAGGCCGCGATGGTGGTCTCCAGTCCCTCCAGCGTCTTGAGGTCACTCACCGAGACCTCGATGGAGACGATGACCTCAAGACCCCGCCCGGCCGCCTCGGGGTTGATGCGGGCCCGGTAGCCGGTGATGATCCCGGACTCCTCCAGCCGCTTGACGCGCCGCAGACACGGCGGAGGGGTGAGCCCGACGCGTCGGGCCAGCTCCACGTTGGTCAGCCGCCCGTCCTGCTGAAGGTGGAACAAAATGTCGCGATCAATCTGATCCAGTTCGCGTTCATTGCCCATCCGGCAATTCTAGAGTCATATTTCGCAACCATATAAGTCCGATTCCTTCCTAGAATTGCCCACATGGGAACACCTCCGCCCGGACACGGGCTGCGGTCGGACATCGGGCAGGCGCTCAAGGACTCCGGAGCGGTCGGACTCGGCGCCTTCCCGATGGGAGTCGCCTTCGGAGTCCTCGTCGTCCACTCCGGTCTGGCGTGGTGGTGGGCGAGCGTCTTCTCCACCCTCATCTACGCCGGGTCGCTCGAGTTCCTGCTGATCGGCCTGGTCGTGGCCACCGCCCCGCTGATGCAGATCGCGCTCACCGCGTTCCTGGTGAACCTGCGGCATGTGTTCTACGCCCTGTCCTTCCCGCTGCACCGGGTCAACGGCCTGGTGGCGAAGTCGTACAGCACCTTCGCGCTCTCGGACGAGGCGTACGCGGTCACCACGGGCGAGGCCGCGCAGTCCTATCCCCGGCGCCGCATCCTGTGGCTCCAGGTGTTCATCCACCTCTACTGGGCCGGCGGCGCGACGGCCGGCGCCCTGTCCGGCTCGCTCGTACCCGCCCGGGTCACC
This sequence comes from Streptomyces sp. NBC_01465, assembly GCF_036227325.1. Classification (NCBI taxonomy): domain Bacteria; kingdom Bacillati; phylum Actinomycetota; class Actinomycetes; order Kitasatosporales; family Streptomycetaceae; genus Streptomyces; species Streptomyces sp. NBC_01465. The sequence continues at coordinate 331,274 of NZ_CP109467.1, forward strand.
GGCCTGGAGTTCGCGGTGACCGCGCTGTTCACCGTGCTGGCCATCGACGCGTACCGGGCCAGGCGCTCCGCGGCGACTGCCGCTCTCGCGCTGGCGTGCGCGCTCCTGGCGCGCATCGCGCTGCCCGGCCAACTGCTCCCGGCCGCCTTCCTGATGTTCACCGCCGTGCTGGTGACCCGCCACGCCCTCACGCACAGGAGCGCGCACGATGCCTGACACCCGCTATCTGCTCGCCGCGGTCGCCACCGCCGTCGTGGTCACCTGGTCCTTGCGGGCCCTGCCGTTCGCCGCCCTGGCGCCGCTGCGTTCCAGTCCGCTGGTCGCACGCCTGGGCAGGTCGATGCCACTGGGCGTGATGACGATCCTCACCGTCTACACCCTGCGCGACCTCGGTCCGTACGTCCCCGACCGGACCTGGCCGACCCTCATCGCACTCGCCCTGACCGCGGCCCTGCATCTGTGGCGGCGGAACGTGCTGCTGTCGGTCCTCGGCGGAACCGCCGCCCATGTCGCCCTGGTCAGCACCCTGTTCAGCTGAACGTTTTTCCACATCAGCGCCGGTTCCCATGCTTTCACACCGGCCCATGATCGTGCGCCAATGCCGTCAAGTACCCGGTTTGACCACGGCAGTTGAGGCACGGTGTTCTATCGGTTGTCAGCACCGACGAATACGGAGGCTCCGGAGCGAGGGTCCCACGGCACCCCGCCCCGGATTGATCATGTCGCGAACACACCAACAGCCCGCCCCGGACAGCGATCAGGCTCAGCAGGACAGCAGCAGAGCCCTGTCCTGGGTGGCTCTGCTCCTCAGCACGCCCGAGGCCGCCGTGTTCGTGGATGCGGGCAACCGCATCGTCTCCCTCAGCCAGCCCGCCGCCGTCCTGCTGCCGGAACTCCGGGCGGGCGATCCCCTGGATCCGGACGCGCTGCCCGGCTGGCTCGTCTGCCGGGATGTGCAGTTGCACGGCTACAGCGGGCGCCCGACTGCGGCCGTGCACACCGCGGTTGCCCCGGACCGGTCAACTCCGCCCACCCAGGACATTCACCCGGACGACGGACATCGCACGAGCCGCCCGCAGAGCCTCTGGGGCCCCGGAGTCTCCTGGGAACAGTGCACCCTCGCTGTCGCGCACCGTCTCGTGGACCGGTGGGCGGACAGTGCGGCGGTGGTCACGCCCATCCGCCGCGGTTCGGCCGAGGTGGCCCGGGCCACCCGTCCCGACGGCGCCCTCCGGTGCCTGAGCGAGCGGTACGAGCGGGTACGGATCGAGGGGGATGCGGTGCCCGGCCTGGCGGACGCGCTGGACGGCGTACCCGCACCCGAGCCGTACTGGCAACCCGCGCCCCCGGAGCTCCCGTTGTGGCTCACCGGGCCCGACGCCGCCGGGTTCGACTCGCTGCTGGTCGTGCCGCTCCCCGGTGACGGCACAGCCCCCGGCGCCCTGGTGCTGCTCCGCCGGGGGCAGGGCGTGCAGGAGCCGGTCGCGGAGGGCGGCACCCTCCAGACGTTCGCACGGCAGGCCGCGATCGCCCTGCACGCGGCTGGACTTCAGCGCATCGTCGACGGCGTGGCCGAGGGCCTGGCGGAACAGCTGAGGCCGCCTCCCGCCGCCCGGTTCAAGGGAGCCGACGTCGCCGGAGCCTGGCGCCCGTCGCACACCGGGCTCGGTGCCGGAGGTGATTTCTACGACTTCCTTCCGCGCGGGAACCCCAGCACCGTGGTGCTGGGCGACATCTGCGGCAACAACACGCGCTCCGCGCTGCGGGCGAGCGCCATGCGCGAACAGCTCGCCGCCCTCGCCGGCCACGACACCTCCCACCGGGAACTCCTCGGCCGCCTCGACGCCCTTCAGCACCACGACGACGACTGCGCCTTCGCCTCACTCGTCCTCGCCACGGTCTCCTCCGGCGTCCGGGGCGGGCTGGCACTGCGCATCTCCACGGCGGGCCACCCGCCGGCCCTGATCCTGCGGCGCGGGGGGAAGGTCGCGTCCGTCGCCTCCGGGGGTTCGCTGATCGGGGTGGCGCCCCGGGTGAGCGGCCGGAGCCGGTTGGTCAGGCTGCGCCCGGGCGAGACCTGTCTGCTGTACAGCGACGGGCTGACCGAGGCGCGCGGGGGCCCGCACGCGGAGCTGCTGGGCGAGGACCGCTTCTCGGAGGCGCTCGCCACCTGTTACGGACTGCCGCCCGAGGCCGTGGTCGAGCGCATGCTCATGACCACCGCGCAGTGGCTCGACGGACGCGACCACGACGACATCACGCTGGTCGCCATCCAGGCGCCTCCCCTCCCCGGCGGCCTGACGCACACACGTACCAGCAGGAGGAGAGGAAGCCCATGAGCGGAAGCCCCGCGGACAGCTCGTTCACCGCGCAGTTGTCGGTGCAGTTCCACAACAGCCTGCTCCGGCAGAACGAGGGGATGATCACGGCACTGGTCCGCCGGGCCCTCGACAAAGGGGTCACCCGGCAGGCCTTCCTGCTCGACGTGGTGGCACCGGCCCAGCTGCGGATCGGCGAAGCCTGGGCGAGCGGCGCGATCGGCGTCGCGCAGGAGCACGCCGCGACGGCCCTCAGCGACCGGGCCATCACCCTCGTGCTCGCTTCTCCGCACGACGTCCCCGAACTCCGGGCCGACCCCGTCCGGGCCACCGTCACCTGCGTGGAGGGGGAATGGCACGCGCTGCCCGCACGGCTGGTCGCCGATGTCCTGCGTCTGCACGGGCAGCGGGTCACTTTCCTCGGCGCCCATGTCCCCACGCACCATCTGCGCACCCATCTGCGCACCGACCGGCCGCAGGTCCTCGCGCTGAGCTGCTCCATGGCCTCGCGTCTGCCCTTCGCCCACGCGGCGGTCGAGGCCGGACGGACCGCCGGCATTCCCGTACTGGCGGGCGGCGCCGCGTTCGGACCCTCCGGAAAGCGGGCGCGCGAGGTGGGCGCGGAACACTGGTGCAAGGACGCCACGGACGCCGCGGACCTTCTTGCGAAGGGCGCCGTCGGCCCCACCGGGGCACCTCCGTACACACCGGGCCCGGAGAACCTGGAGGAGTTCAGGCTCCTCACCTCCACCCGCGCCCGCCTGGTGCACGACCTGGCCACCGGTCTCGGACACCCGGATCCGGCCCATCCCCTGCATCACACGCACCTCACGGACCACTTGGGGCTGCTCGCGGAGTCCCTCGCCTCGTCCGTGTACATGGCCGACCGGAGCATCTTCGCCGATGCGGTCTCCTGGCTGGCCGCCATCGGCCGCCCCCGTCGGCTCTCGCCGGCGTTCCTGGAAACCGCCCTGGAGCGCATGACCGCGCGGCTCAGGGACTTCCCGCTGGCCGCGGCCGTCCTGCACGCGGCCGCCGACTGACCTCACCTTGATCATCCGGCGCTCAAATACGGACGTTTCCGACCGTTTTCCGGGATGCCGTACGGCTGCGGTCCCCCAGGCGGCAGGATGGGCCCGTGGTAGGCAACCTCCCCGTCATGACGACCAGTTTCGTCGGCCGCAGAAGCGAACTGGTAGCTACCGGGCGGGCATTGACGGATCACCGTCTGGTCACCCTCACAGGCACCGGCGGCGTCGGCAAGAGCAGACTCGCGTTACGCACCGCCGAGCAGGCGCGTGACGGATACAGCGACGGGGTGTGGTGGGCGGATCTCTCCCACCTCTACGACGACCGTCTGTTCACCGCCATGGTCTGCGACGCCGTAGGACTTCTCGACCACAGCCTGCGCAAGCCCGCCGAGGCCCTCTGCGACTGGCTCGCCGACCGGCGGATACTGCTGGTCCTCGACTGCTGCGAGCGGGTCATCGGGGCCTGCCGCACGCTGGTGGCCGAACTGCTCACCGCGGCCCCGGGGCTGACGATTCTCGCCACCAGCCGCGAACCCCTCGGTGTGTCCGGCGAGTTCTGTCTGGAGGTGCCGCCGCTGTCCCTGGGCGCCGAGGGGGACGAGGCGGTGCTCCTCTTCCGCGAGCGGTGTGCCACCAGCGCTCCCGATCTGTCGCTCGACGCCCCGGAGACGGCCGCCGCGGTGTCCGACATCTGCCGCCGTCTGGAAGGGATTCCCCTCGCTCTCGAGCTGGCCTGTGCGCGGCTGCACGAGAACAGCGTCGCGGACATCTCCGAACGCCTGACGTCACGGCTCGACACCCTCGTCGACGACTCCCTGTGGCCGGCACGCCATCGCGCGCTGCGCACCGCCATCGGCTGGAGCCACGAACTCTGCACTCCGCTCGAGCGGCTCCTGTGGGCCAGGCTCTCGGTCTTCCGCGGCCCCGTCCATGCGGCGGATGCCACATCCGTCTGCAGCGGCGGCCCGTTGACCGCCGACACGATCCCCCCGCTCCTGGAGCGGCTCGCGGCCCGGTCCGTGCTCCAGCGGCACGGCACCCGCTACCGCATGCTCGACACCCTCCGCGAGTACGGAGCGATGTGGCTCACCGAGCTCGGCGAGGACCGCACCGTCGCGGGGCGCCACGCCGCGCACTTCGCCGACATGCTGGCCCAGGCGCAGACCGACTGGCTCAGTCCGCAGCAGGCCGGCTGGTTCGACAGGATCTCCGAGAGCCACGCCGACCTGTGCGCCGCACTCGACCACCTCCTCGCCGAGGAGCCGGAGACCGCCGTGGAAATGGCAGGGCGCACCGGTGTGTTCTGGCCCTCCTGCGCACATCTCCACGAGTCCCGCGACTATCTGGAGCGCGCCCTGGCGCTCGACACGGAGAAGGGGCCCGAGCGCACCCAGGCGCTCTGGGCGCTGGGTGTCACGCTCATCTTCCAGGGTGATCACGAGGCGGCCCTGCAGGTCGGGGAGGAGTGCACCCAGGCCGCCTGGCAGGACCACGATCCCGGATCCGCGCTCCTCGCGGCGCACACCGTCGGCCTCACACATTTGATGACGGGCCACCCGCAGATGACGCGCACCGTCTGCGACCGCGCGCTGAAGGCCTGCGAGGAAGGACCCACGACGGGTCCCGGCTACCTCGCCTGCATGGTGGTCAAGATCTTCGCCCTCACGGCCCTGGGCGAGCTGGAGGAGGCGTACGAGGACGCCTCCAGCCTGCACCGGATCAGTGTGCGCTACGGCGAGCACTGGGCCCGTGCGTACGCGGACTACCATCTCGCCTTCATACACCTCCTGCAGGGACGCCCCGACACGGCCGAGAAGCACGCCCGGGCCATGCTCGCGAGCAAGCAGGTCCTGCACGACAGGCTGGGGCTCGCCCTCGGTCTCGATCTGCTCGCCGGGGCGATCGCGGTCCAGGGCGACGGAGTCGAGGCCGCTCGCACCTCCGGCACGGGGGACGCGTACTGGCGCATGCTCGGTGATCCCAACCGCGGATCCCCCGAGCTCGGCGCGCTGCGTGACGACTGGGAGCAGAGGGCCCGTACGTCGGCGGGCGAGGCCGCCTACGAGACCGCGTACCGCCGTGCCGTGTCCGACGACGCCGAACGCGGCCTCGCCCACGCGCTGCAGGGCCACCACTCCCCGTAACAGGCCGCTCCCGCCGGGCAGTTGAAGGTGCTCGGCAAACACTGGGGCATGAAGTGGTCTGGACCCTTGACGTGGACATGGTCCAGACCAATCATGGGGCGCGATCACCTCCTTGTCTCACCCATCGGGAGCCCCCATGAGACGGAACAGACCCCTGCGCGCCCTTCTGACCGCCCTGACGACCACGCTCGCCTCGGCCGGTCTGGTCCTGGGCGGGACCGGCGCCGCCCACGCGGCCACCCCCCTGCCCGCCCATGTCTTCGCGCCGTACTTCGAGGCGTACAACGGCGACAGCCCGGCGGCCCTCGCCCAGCAGTCCGGCGCCAAGTACCTGACGATGGCGTTCGTCCAGACCGAGGCGAAGGGGTCCTGCACCCCCTACTGGAACGGTGACACGGGCCAGCCCGTGTCCTCCTCCGTGTTCGGCGCGGACTTCACCACCATCCGCTCGCGCGGCGGGGACGTGATCCCGTCCTTCGGGGGGTACGCGGCCGACAACGGCGCCACCGAGATCGCGGACAGCTGCACCAGTGTCGACTCGATCGCCGCCGCGTACGAGAAGCTCGTCACCACGTACGACGTCACCCGCCTCGACATGGACATCGAGGACAACTCGCTGACCAACTCGGCCGGGATCGACCGCCGCAACAAGGCCATCAAGAAGCTGCAGGACTGGGCCGCCGCCAACGGCCGTACGGTGCAGATCTCGTACACCCTGCCGACCACCACCAGCGGCCTCGCGGACAGCGGACTCGCGGTCCTGCGGAACGCCGTCACCAACGGCGCCCGCGTCGACGTCGTGAACCTCATGACGTTCGACTACTACGACGGCGCCTCGCACAACATGGCCACCGACACCCAGACCGCGATCACCGGACTGGTCGGCCAGCTGGGCTCCCTCTACCCGTCGAAGACCTCCGCCCAGCTGTGGGGAATGACCGGCATCATCGAGATGCCCGGCATCGACGACTTCGGCGCCGCCGAGACCTTCACCACGGCGAACGCGACCACCGTCTACAACTGGGCCGTCTCCAAGGGGGTCAACACCCTCTCCTTCTGGGCCCTGCAGCGCGACAACGGCGGCTGCCCGGGCACCGGCGGCTCGGACACCTGCTCCGGCATCGCCCAGGACCAGTGGTACTTCACCCACACCTTCGCGCCCTTCACCGGCGGCGGCGGTCCGGTGGCGGACGACTTCTCGCTCTCCGTTGCGCCCGGTTCGGCGGCGGTCGCCCCCGGCGGCTCGGCCACCGCGACCGTGAGCACGGCGGTCGCATCCGGCACCGCGCAGACCGTGGCTCTCACCGCCTCGGGCGCGCCTTCCGGTGTGACGGCCACGCTCACCCCCTCCTCGGTCACGGCGGGCGCCTCCTCGCAGCTCAAGGTCACCGCATCGGCCTCGGCCGCACCCGGGACGTACCCGATCACCGTCAAGGGAACGGCAGGCACGACGAGCCACTCCTCGACGTACACCCTCACCGTCTCCGGTCCCGGCGGCGGCACGGGCGCGCTGGTCAACGGCGACCTGGAGAGCGGCGCCCTCGCGCCGTGGAGCTGCGAGAGCGGCGGCGCGGTGGTGGCCACCCCGGTGCACGGCGGGACACACGCGCTCAAGACCAACCCGACGTCCTCGCAGACCGGTGAGTGCACCCAGACCCTCACCCTGGCCCCCAACACCAAGTACACGCTGAGCGGTTGGGTGCAGGGCAACTACGCCTACCTCGGCGTACGGGGCGGTGCGACCGCCAGCGCCTGGACCAGTTCCGCGGGCTGGTCGAAGCTCTCGGTCCCGTTCACCACGGGCGCGTCCGGTGCGGTCACCGTCTATCTGCACGGCTGGTACGGGCAGGGCGCGGTGTACGGCGACGACCTCGCCGTCGGCTGACAGCGCAGGGGCCGTACCCGCCGGGTGCGGCCCCACCGGCGGACGGTGCGGCACTCTCCCCCTCGGGCGGCACAGATAATGGTCGGGCCGACCGTGACACACAATCTGGAGGAGTGGGCAGATGCCGCACGAACGAGCGGGACAGCCCGCGGGTCCCGGGGATCTCATCGACGTGGCCCGACTGGTGACCGCGTACTACGCGCTGCGCCCGGACCCTTCCGTGCCGGACCAGCGCGTCGCCTTCGGGACGTCGGGGCACCGCGGCTCGGCGCTGAACACCGCGTTCAACGACGACCACATCGCCGCGACCAGCCAGGCCATCTGCGAGTACCGGGCCCGTCAGGGCACCGACGGGCCCCTCTTCCTGGGGGCCGACACCCATGCGCTGTCGGAGCCGGCCCGGGTGACGGCGATCGAGGTGTTCGCCGCCAACGACGTGACGCTGCTCATCGACAGCGCGGACGGGTACACGCCGACCCCGGTGGTGTCGCACGCGATCCTCGCGCACAACCGCGGCCGCACCTCCGCGCTCGCCGACGGTGTTGTCGTGACCCCGTCGCACAATCCGCCCGCCGACGGCGGCTTCAAGTACAACCCGCCCAGCGGCGGCCCCGCGGGGTCGGACGCGACGGGGTGGATCCAGGACCGGGCGAACGAGATCATCGCGAGCGGCCTCAAGGACGTCCGCCGCATCCCGTACGCCCGCGCGCTCGCCGCACCGACGACCGGCCGCCACGACTTCCTGAGCGCGTACGTCGCCGATCTGCCCTCGGTCCTCGACCTGGACGCCGTCCGGGACGCGGGTGTGCGGATCGGCGCCGATCCGCTGGGCGGTGCGTCGGTGGCGTACTGGGGCAGGATCGCCGAGCAGCACCGCCTGGACCTGACCGTGGTCAATCCCCTCGCGGATCCGACCTGGCGGTTCATGACGCTGGACTGGGACGGCAAGATCCGCATGGACTGCTCGTCGCCGTACGCGATGGCCTCGCTCATCGAGCAGCGCGACCGCTTCCAGATCGCCACCGGCAACGACGCGGACGCCGACCGGCACGGCATCGTCACCCCCGACGGTGGGCTGATGAACCCCAACCACTACCTCGCGGTCGCCATCCAGTACCTGTACGGGCACCGCGACCGTTGGCCGGCCGCGGCGGGCATCGGCAAGACCCTGGTCTCCTCCTCGATGATCGACCGGGTGGCCTCGGACCTGGGCCGCAGGCTCGTCGAAGTACCCGTCGGCTTCAAGTGGTTCGTGGACGGCCTGTCCGACGGTTCGCTGGGCTTCGGCGGCGAGGAGTCCGCCGGGGCGTCGTTCCTGCGCCGCGACGGATCGGTGTGGACCACCGACAAGGACGGCATCCTCCTCGCCCTGCTCGCCTCGGAGATCCTCGCCGTCACCGGCAGTTCGCCCTCGCAGCACTACGCGGAGCTCACCGGGCGCTTCGGCGCACCGGCGTACGCGCGCATTGACGCACCCGCCAGCCGCGAGGAGAAGGCGGTGCTCGCGCGGCTCTCCCCGCAGCAGGTCACCGCGGACACCCTGGCCGGGGAGCCGGTGACCTCCGTGCTCACCGAGGCGCCCGGCAACGGCGCGGCCGTCGGCGGCATCAAGGTCACGACGGAGAGCGCCTGGTTCGCGGCCCGCCCCTCCGGCACCGAGGACGTGTACAAGATCTACGGGGAGTCCTTCCAGGGCGCCGACCACCTGGCCCGCGTCCAGGAAGAGGCCAAGGCCGTGGTCTCCGCCGCCCTCTCCGCCTGACGTACTGCCCGGGCCGTACCCCGCCTCACACCGGCGCGGAGACGGGGTGCAGCTCCGGGTGGGCGTCCCACCAGACGCGGTGGAACGCGTTGTTGTCGACGTTGGCCAGATAGGCGCGTGCCGCGGCCCGGTAGAGCAGTTCCGCCTGCCGGGCCGAGACCGCCGAACGGTTCCACGCCAGCCGGATCCGGCCGGTGATCGGGGATCCGACGAGGGGCCGTACGACCGTGCCCTCGGCCCCCTGGGCGGTGGGCTGGGTCAGCCCGACCGCGCGGCCTCTCGCGATCAGGCCGTAGTACATCTTGCGGTCCGTGATCCGGTAGCGGAGCGAAGGGACGAACCCCGCCTTCGCGCAGGCCTCGACGAGCGCCTCGGGTCCCCCGTCGTCGTCCTCCACCAGCGTCATCCACAACTCCCCTGCCAGGTCGGCGAGTTCGATGGCGGCGCGGTCCGCGAGGGCGTGCCGCGCCGACATCCGTACGGCGAACGGCTCCATGGGGATGAGGGTCCTGGCCGTCGCCCCTTCGGGCAGGGCCACCTCGTGGTCGTTCACCTCGCCGTACACGATCGCGTCGTAGCGACCGGCTCCGAGCATCCGTGCCAGCGCGGTCACCGAGTGCTGGAGATCGACCGTGATCTCCTCGGTCATCGTCAGGTCGGTCTGCTCCAGGAGGCCGTCGAGCAGGACGAGCATGATGCAGCCGAGCCGCAGGGGCGCACCGGCCGTCATGGCGCGGGCCTCCGAGCCCAGCGCGTCCATCTCACTGAGCACCCGGCGCGCCCTGTCGAGGACGAACTGGCCCAGCGCGGTGGGCTCCATCCCGTGCTGCGTACGGACGAAGAGATCGCCGCCGGTGGCGCGTTCGATGCGGCGCAGCTGCGCCGAGAGCGCGGGCTGGGACACGCCGAGCCGCCGTGCCGCACGCCCCAGACTGCCTGCTTCGGCTATCCGGCAGACCGCCTGTAGATGCCTCAACTCCAGCTGCATCTTCCGCAGCGTACGCAGCCGTTCACCGGCGCACCATAACTCCCGCCCTATGCCCGCCGAGATGCCCCGTATTGCCATGTCCACGCCCATACTCGGCCCGACGAACCACCCCCCACCACGATCGGAGTGGACCTTGCACCCCATAAGATCGATGGCCGCCGTGGCAGCCCTCGCGCTGACCGCGAGCCTGGCCGGCACCGCTGCCGGCCAGGCATCGGCCGCACAGCAGCCGCAGAACCGCACCGCCGCCGAACAGCCGGCCACCCCGCTCTCGCGGGCCGTCGCCGCGGCCGACCAGGCCGTACGCAGCGGACTCGACACGCTGGTCAACTCCTCGCAGGAGCAGTACGAACGGCACCAGGTCACCCCCTGGCTGAAGGGGCTCTACTCGGTCGCGTACGAGCGGAGCTACCGCGGTCTGCCGGTCGTCGGCGGCGACGCTGTCGTCCTCGCGGACGGCGACGGAGACGTACGCGCCCTCCAGTCCGCCTCGTCGCGGCGCATCGACGTCGCGACCGAGCCCTCGGTCACCGCGAAGCGGGCCGAGAACGTCTCACGGGCGAAGCTGAAGGCGGTCGACAAGGTCGTGAGCAGCCGGCTCGTCGTCCGGCTCAGGGACGACCGGCAGAACCTGGCGTGGGAGACCGTGCTCTCGGGACGGACGAGCACCGCGCCCAGCAAGCTGCACGTCTTCGTCGACGCGCGCACCGGCAAGGTGATCGACAGCTACGACGAGGTCGCGGCGGGCAGCGGCACCAGCAAGTGGAACGGCCCCAACCCGCTCACCATCGACACCACCAACTCCGGTGGTACGTACAGCCTCCGCGACCCCAGCAGGACCGGTCTGAGCTGCGCCGACTACAGCACCGGATCCGTCCTCTCGAAGTCCACGGACTCCTGGGGCACGGGCAACCCGACGTCCAGGGAGACCGGCTGCGTCGACCTGATGTTCGCCGCGCAGAAGCAGTGGGACATGCTCGGCAGCTGGCTCGGCCGCAACGGCGTCAACGGCAACGGGCGCAGCTTCCCCGGCAAGGTCGGACTGAGCGACCTCAACGCGTACTGGGACGGCAGCTCGGTCACCATCGGGCACAACAGCGCCAACGAGTGGATCGCGGGCGTCGACGTGGTGGCCCACGAGTACGGGCACGCCATCGACTCCAACACGCCCGGCGGCACCAGCGGGCAGGAGTCGGGGCTGGGTGAGGGCACCGGGGACATCTTCGGCGCGCTGACCGAGGCGTACATCAACGAGCCCTCGCCGTACGACACTCCGGACTACACGGTCGGCGAGAAGATCAACCTCCAGGGCCAGGGCCCGATCCGCAACATGTACAACCCGCCTGCCGTCAACAACGACCCGGCCTGCTACAGCTCCTCCATCCCCAACACCGAGGTGCACGCGGCGGCAGGCCCGCTCAACCACTGGTTCTATCTGCTGGCCGAGGGCACGAACCCGGGCGGCGGAAAGCCGAACAGCAGCACCTGCAACCAGACCACCCTGACGGGTGCCGGGGTCCAGACCGCCGGGAAGATCTTCTACGGCGGGATGCTGCTCAAGACCAGCTCCATGTCGTACAAGAAGTACCGTACGGCGACGCTCAGTTCGGCGAAGTCGCTCGATGCCACCTGCGGTCTCTACACCAAGACCAAGGCGGCCTGGGACGCGATCAGCGTGCCCGCCCAGAGCGCCGACCCCACCTGTACGCCCAGCGGCCAGAACAGCGACTTCTCGCTGGCGCTGAGCCCGGCGTCGGGGACCGTCCAGCAGGGCGGTTCGGTCACCACGACGGTGTCCACCAACACCACCACGGGGACGGCCCAGTCGGTGACGCTCACCGCCACGGGTCTGCCGTCCGGGGTGACGGCGTCCTTCAACCCGGCCACCGTGCAGTCCGGTCAGTCCTCGGTGCTGACGCTCTCGGCGACCGCCAACGCGGCACCCGGCAGCTCGACCGTCACGGTGAAGGGCCAGGGCACCACGCTCTCGCACACCGTCGACTACGCGCTGAACGTCGGCTCCACCACGCCCGGCACCGACCCGCCGGACGTCAGCGTCTCCAACATCCAGGCGCACCTGACGCAGCTCAACACCATCGCCTCGCAGAACGGCGGCAACCGCCGTGCGGGCAGCGCCGGTTACACGCAGTCGGTGGCGTATGTGAAGGGCAAGCTGCAGGCCGCCGGTTACACCGTCACCGAGCAGCCCTGCACCAGTTGCACCTACCCGTCCAACAACCTGATCGCCGACTGGCCGGGCGGACCCGCCGACCAGACCGTCATGTTCGGCGCGCACCTCGACAGCGTCTCGGCCGGCCCCGGCATCAACGACAACGGCTCCGGTTCGGCGACGCTGCTGGAGAACGCCCTGGTACTGGCGCAGAAGAACCCGACCATGACCAAGCACGTGCGGTTCGCCTGGTGGACGGACGAGGAGCAGGGCCTCAACGGCTCGAAGTTCTACGTCAACCAGCTGTCCAGCACCCAGCGTTCGGCCATCAAGGGCTATTACAACTTCGACATGGTCGGCTCCACCAACGCCGGCTACTTCATCAACAACGTCAACTCCACCACGGCCGCACCCCTCAAGGCGTACTGGACATCGCTGAACCTCGCCCCCGAGGAGAACGTCGAGGGCCAGGGCCGCAGCGACGACGCCTCCTTCCAGTCGGCCGGAATCCCGACCTCCGGCTACGCGGCCGGGGCAGACGCCCGCAAGACGGCGGCGCAGGCCACCAAGTGGGGCGGCACCGCCAACGCCTCGTACGACTCCTGCTACCACAGCGCCTGCGACACCACGAACAACATCAGCGCCACGGTCCTGGACCGCAGCGCGGACGGTGTCGCGTACGCGGTGTGGAAGACGGCCGTCGGAGGCACGACGCCCGCGCAGGACTTCTCCGTGAGCACCAGCCCGTCCTCGGGCAGCGTCAACGCGGGTTCCAGCGTGACCAGTACGGTGAACACGGCAACGGTGAGCGGTGGAGCGCAGACCGTGTCCCTGTCGGTCTCCGGCGCACCCAGCGGCGTGACCGCGAGCCTCAGCCCGACGTCCGTACAGTCGGGGAACTCCTCGACGCTCACCGTGCAGGCGGGTGCGAGCGCGACGCCGGGCACGTACACCCTGACGGTCACCGGCTCCGGCACGGTCAGCCACAGCACCACGTACACGCTGACCGTCGGCGGGACGTCGACCTGCACGGCGCGCCAGCTGGTCGTCAACGGCGGCTTCGAGAGCGGCACTTCCCCGTGGTCGAGCACCTCGGGCGTGATCACCAACCAGGCCGGGGAGTCGCCGCGCAGCGGCGCCTACATGGCCTGGCTGAACGGCTGGGGCTCGCCGCGCACGGACAGCGTCTCGCAGTCGCTGACCCTGCCGTCCGGGTGCGCCTCCTACCGGCTCTCCTTCTACCAGCACATCGACACGGACGAGACGGAGAACGTCGCCTACGACACCTTCACCGTCTCGGTGGGCGGCCAGACGCTGGCGAGCTACTCCAACCTGGACGCCAACTCCGGCTACGTACAGAAGTCGTTCGACGTCTCGCGGTTCGCCGGGCAGACCGTCGTCCTGAAATTCAACGGAGTGGAGGACCAGGCACTGCAGAGCTCGTACGTCGTGGACGACGTCACCCTTCAGGTGAGCTGACGCCCCTCACCTGCCGCTCCGGACGATCCGGGACGGATCAGACACCAATGCGGCGTTGATGTCGCGGCCATGTGCCGCAGGTACAAAGAAGTGGTCCGGGATCCTCCCGGAACGCGCAAGGGGGGAACCGGTATGGACCCGGGCAACGGGAGTGCGCCGACGCCTGTCGCCCGGGTCCATGCGGGTGCCGGATCTCAGGATCCGGCTGTGCTGCGCGCCGAGGACGGCCTGACGATCGTCGAGTTCCACGGCGACATCGACCTCGCCGTGGAGACCCGGGTGCGCAGCCGGCTCGATGCCGCACTGGCCCGGCAGGCACCGGTCTTCGTCGTCGATCTGCGGCAGGTCACCTTTCTGGACAGCACCGGTCTGCGGCTGCTGTTCCGCGCCCGCCAGCGCGCCCTGAGCGTGGGCGTCTCCTACGCGGTGGTCTGCGCGGCCCCTTCGGTGCTCCGGGTGCTGCGCATCCACGACGCCCTGGACCTGCTGCGCCCGGCGCCGACTCTGGACGGGGCGCTCGCCCTGGTGGGGCGGCGGCGGAGCCGCTCGTGACTACCGCCCGCGCTCCCAGGCGGCCAGGAGCGCATCCAGGTCGGCGAGGGCGAGGGGCTTGCCCAAGTGGGCGTCGAATCCGGCTTCGTACGACTTGGCCTGGTCGGAGGGGCGGTTCAGCCCGGACACCGCGACGAGCCGGGCCGGGCAGCTCCGGGGAGCGGCCCTAAGGCTCCTGGCGACCTGTATCCCGTCGATGTCCGGCAGGCCCAGGTCGCACAGGACCAGATCGAAGGAGCTGTCCCCGGCGGAGGCGAGGGCGTCGCGTCCGGTGTGGACGGTGGTGACCCGGTGTCCGCGGCGGCGCAGCAGGGCGTCGTAGGCGGCCGCGAGCTCGCTGTTGTCCTCGACGAGCAGGACGCGCAGCCCCTGCGGGGGCCGGATCGCCTCTGCGCGCGGTTCGGGTGTCGGCGGTGCGGGAGCGGCGGACGCCAGCGGCAGCAGTGCGGTGAAGGTGGCCCCGGTGCCTGGCCCGTCACTGTGGGCGGTGACGGAGCCGCCGTGCAGATGGGCGATGGTGCGTACGACGGAGAGCCCCAGCCCGAGGCCCTCCGGGGTGGTGGGGCCCGCCTGCGCGACACGGGTGAAGGCGCCGAACAGCTCCTCGGCTCGGGCGGGTTCGAAGCCGATGCCCTGGTCGCGTACGGTCAGTCTGGCCCGCTCGCCGGCCCGCTCCACCGCGACGAAGGTGCTGCGGCCGGGCCCGGTGTACTTGTGGGCGTTGGTGAGCAGGTTGACCAGGAGCTGGGCGAGTCGCACGCCGTCACCGTCGACGTACACCGGCAGCTCGGGCAGTTTCACCTCGACGGTTCGCTGGGTGCGGGTGAAGGTGTGCTCCACGTCGTCGATGGCCATGCGGACCACGGTGCGCAGGTCGAGGGTCTCGCGTACGAGCTCGAGACGGCCGGTCAGGGCGCGTGCCGCGTCCAGCAGATCGTCGCTCATCCGGGCCAGAACGCCCAGTTGGCGGTCGAGGACCGACAGCGCGGGATGGCCGGCCGACAGGTCGAGGCCGAGCAGCTCGGCAGCGGCGCTCGCCGCAGCGAGGGGGTTGCGGAGCTCGTGCGACAGAGTGGCGATGAACCGGTCCTTCGCCTCCTGCTGGTGACGCAACTGCTCGGTGACGACGCCCAGTTCGGTGTTGGCCTGGCGCAGCTGGTCGTTGACTTCGCGGATCTCGCGGGCGCGGACGAACAGGTCGATCTCCATGCGCTCGGCGCGCATCTGGGCCTCGGCCCTGGCCCGTTCCTGTTCACGGCCCGCCCGCCGCTGATGGACGAAGTCGGTGACGTCCTCGACCCGGTGGACGATGTGCGCCACCTCCCCCTTGTCGTCGAGGACAGGGGCGTTGACGGGGCTCCAGTAGCGTTCGGTGAACGGGCCGCCGTCGGCGGAGGGGATGTCGTACCGCTGCAGGGACATGGTGTCGGTGCGGCCGGTGGCGACCACGGTCTCCAGGGAGCGCCGCAGGTTCGCCACTCCGTCCGCGGTCGGGTCGTCGGGGTTGTCGGGGAAGACGTCGAAGATCGACCGGCCCATGATCTCGGGCGCCTTGGTGGACGTCGCGGCGAGGTAGGCGTGGTTGACGGCGACGATGGTGAAGTCGGGGGCGAGGACGAGCAGCGGGGAGAGCACCGCGTCGAACAGCCGGTCGTAGGCGGGTGGTGCGGGACTCGGGTTGATCGTCAAGGCTGCCGTCTCAGGCGTCGAGGCGGTAGCCGAAGCCCCGCACGGTGATGATGGCCGGGCCCGGGCGGCCCGAGAGACCGGTCGTGAGGTGGCGTCGCAGCCGGTACACATGCTCGGTGACGGTGCTGGTGGCCAGCCAGGGAGTGGAGTCCCAGACCACCTTGAGGAGTTGGTCGGCGGAGAACACCCGGCCCGGCGCGCGGGCGAGAACCTCGAGGAGTGCGTACTCCTTGGGCCGCAGCGCGAGCGCGACGTCGCCGGTGCTGGCCTGGCAGGCCGCGGTGTCGATGCGCAGCAGCCCCAGTTCGATGACGTCGGAGACGCCCTCGGGACCGCTGCGCCGCAGTACGGCCCGGATACGTGCGGCCAGTTCACGCTGGGAGAACGGCTTGACCAGGTAGTCGTCGGCCCCGAGCTCCAGGCCGACGACCCGGTCGGCCTCCTCGCCCCACCCGGTCACGATGATCACCGGGATGCCGCTGGTCCGCCGCAGGGCGCGCAGCAGGTCGAGTCCGCTGCCGTCCGGCAGTCCGAGGTCCAGGACCAGCAGGTCCGTCGGATGTCCCAGGACGGCGGCGTGGCCTGTGCGGGCGTCGTGGGCCCAGGTCACCTGGAAGGCGTCGCGTTCCAGGAAGGCGCGACACATCGCCGCCAGATCCGCATCGTCCTCGATCAGCACGATGCGCGGACGGACGGCTGCGGGCAGTCCCGCAGCGCCGCTAGGCGAGGGCCGCACGGTTGATCCGGCGGCGAACGGACGTTGATGTCCCGACCATGTGCCAATGCTAGAGGGACAGTTGGCCCACCCTCAACCGAATGCGTACAGCCAGCCTCAGGCGAAGAACGCCGCGGTCGTCGCAACGAACCGCCGGGCGTCGTCGACCCAGGGGTAGTGCCCCGCACCCGGCTGCACCACGAGCGAGGCGTCGGGGAACAGGCCGGCGAACTCGGCCACGGCGCGTGGGGGGCTGTTCATGTCGAACTCCCCGGCGAGCAGCAGAACGCGGGCCGCACCGGCGGTCAGCTCCGCACGTGTGGCGGCCGGATCGAAGGCCCCTTCGGCACCGAAGTGAGCAACAGCGTCCTGGTTCTGCGGCCGGCCCGCGGCCAGGTTCTCCCGCGCGGCGGCGTCCCAACGGCCGCAGAAGAAGGGGTCGATGGCCTCCCAGTCGCTGCCCCTGCCCTCGGTGATGGCCTCCAGGGCCGCGTACGCCGCCGGGAACCACGGCTCGGCCTTACGGAGTTGCGCGAGTTCGCGCCGCATCTCTCCGGTGATGTCGATGCCGACGGCGCGCATTCCGGGGGTGACGAGGGCGAGCCTGCTGACCCTTTCGGGGTGGCGTGCCGCGTACTGCGTCGCGACATTCGCGCCGGCGGAGTGGCCGAGCAGCCGGATCGTGTCCAGGCCGAGGTGTACGCGCAGGGCCTCGATGTCGTCGACGAGGCGGTCGCACCGGTAGGTGGAGGTGTCGTCGGGGAGGGCGGACCGGCCGGTGCCGCGCAGATCCAGAACGATCAGCCGGTGATGCGCGGACAGTCCGCCGAGGTCACCGAGGTACGTGGAGTCCGCGGGGCCTCCGGGGACGCAGATGACGGGGTCGCCGTCCCCGGCCGTGCGGTAGGCGAGCCGGGTGCCGTCTGAGGCGGAGAAGGTGGGCATGCGCCGATGATGACAGTCATAACCGAGTTATACAACCCGGTTATGACTGTGTTCGATCACGGTGTATAACCGAGAGGTGGCAGGCGAAGAGAGCAGTGCAGGGAACCCCGGATCGCTGAGCGAGGCGCAGGCCGAGCGGATGCTCGCGCGGATGAACGAGGTCATCCGCGCCGGCGAGGAGATGCGGAAGCTCCGCACCGAGATGATCAAGGTCTTCACGGGCTTCGGCTGGACCCAGGAGAAGATCGCCAGGCTCACGGACATGAGCCAGCCCGCCGTCTCCAAGCAGGTGACGAAGTACCGGGCGGAGGATCCTGTGCCCCCGATGGAGTTCTCCCTCGACCAGCACGACACCCCCTGGCTCGAAGGACGGCTCTGGGCCCTCGCCGAGGAGATCTCCGAGACCCTGCAGGGCGCCGCCGCCTGCACCCGCTGCGTACAGGACCTCGCCCGGGGCAGGACGCGCTTCACGCCCCGGAACGTGGACGCACTGCGACGCCTCGTCGAGGACGATCTGAGGCAGCACCACAACCGGCTGGGCGGCGCTCACCGGTCCGCGTACGACACGATCAGCCGGGGCCTCGACGTCCCCGCGAAGACCCCTGCCGCCACCGCATCGGCCTCACTGCGCCGCACCCTCGCCCACCAGGTCCAGCGCGACAGCCTCAGGGGCGATTCCTGAGGACGAGTCGCGCCGAGAGATGGTGCTGCAGGGGCTGACCCACCGCCGCGAGATCGTGGGTGAAAGCGAGTGTGCCGTCATCGCTCAAGGAGTACCTGCGGCGGGTGCCGTTGACCTCCTTGGCCGTGGGCGTGACGGCAACCTCGTGCGTCGACAGATCGACAACGTCGGCCTCCGCCGTACCGACCAGGATCTCCGCGATGCCGGTGGGCTGGGTGACCAGCCCCTCCACCCGGCCGTCGGGCTGGAGCCGCCACCAGCCGCTCTCGCGCGCCGAGGGGCGCAGCGTCGCGCCGTCGGCGCCGAGCAGCCAGGCACGGGCCTCGTAGCGCAGGAAGGGACGCCCGTCGTGGGAGAAGGTGACCTCCTGCGCGTACGTGAAGTCCGCGTCGAGCGTGGGATATTCGCCGCGCCCCCGCCCGTGCCAGGTGCCGATGAGGCCGAGCACGGGGGCGAGCAGCGCGTGCGGCTGCGGCGCCCCGTCCCGTCGGTGGCTGTCGGGGTACGGGTTCTCCGGTACGGGGTCGAACACGGTGTGCGCTCCTGGGATCGGGGCCTGGGCCGGCTCGAAGCCTATGGCGCCGGGCGCCTACCCGATGTCCACCACCCGTGCCCACGCGGGCGGCGTGTCCGGTACGTAGTCGGGATCGCTCTCGATCCAGGATCCGGTCCCTCTCGGGAACAGGCCCACCACCGTCCGGCACGGCGGCCGGGTCTCCGGCCAGGGCGTCTGCCCGTCGGTCAGGACCACGACGACGTCCGGCGCGGGCCGCGCCTTCAGCGCCCTGGCGAAACCCGTGCGCAGATCCGTACCCCCTCCGCCCGTCAGCGGGATGCCTTCGCCCCGGCAGAGCGCGTGCACGAAGTCGGCGGTCGCGTCGCACGGCACCACGGAGACCAGGTCCCTGCGGCCGCCCACGGCACGGGAGATCGCGGCGACTTCGAGGAGCGCGCTGCCCAGTTCGGTGTCGCTGACCGACCCCGAGGTGTCGATGACGACGGTCACCTTGGGCGGTCTGCGCCGCAGGCTCGGCAGGACGACGCCTGGCACCCCGGCCGAGCGCCGTGACGGACGGCCGTAGGTGTAGTCCTCGCCCGCACCCGCACCGGAGACCGCCGAGCGGACCGCGGCCCCCAGCAGGTCCCGCCAGGGCTGCGGCGGATGGAACGCCTCCTCCGCCCACCGCTGCCACCCCTTCGGGGCGCTCCCCGGCCGGCCCCTGATGCCCTGAGCCACCCGGAACCGGACCGCGTCCCGTTCCTGCGCGGTGAGTCCGTGGGCGCCGTCGGGTCCCAGCTCCCACTCCCGGCCAAGGCCGTCGGCGCCGCTGCCGCAGTCCAGCCAGGCGAGCTCCGCCGTACGCGGCCCGAGCTTGAACTGCCGCAGGTACTCCTCCATCAGCTTCCCCTCGACCAGCCCCATGTCCCGCGCACGGACAGCACCTTGGGGCTCGGCGAGTCCGTCGCCGTACACGTCGTCGTTGATCTCGAAGTCCGCGGCGATGTTCATCCGCAGCCGCTCCCCCGGCCCGGTCAGCCCGCGTTCCCGCGCCACCCGGTCGCTGCGCCCGTGGTGGTCGCGCAGCAGGTGCGAGACCTCGTGCACCCACACCCCGGCCAGTTCCTCCACCGGTGTCCGGTCCACGAAGCCCGGTGAGACGTAGCACCGCCAGTGCCGGTCGACGGCCATCGTCGGTACGGACCGCGACGCCACGGTGTGCAGGGCGAACAGCGCCGTCGCCAGGTACGGACGGGCCCGGGCGGCGTGCAGCCGGGCGGCGTAGAGCTTGTCGAGGTCGAGCTCCCCCGGCGTGTCCGGGGTCCGGTGCGTCATCGGCCCGCCTTCGCGGCGACCGCGACGCGGGCCGCCGCATGGTCGGCGCGGCGGGACACCGAGACCGCTCCGGCGAGCCGCTCGATCGATTCCGGTACATCCCAGTCCTCGCGGCGCAGGGTGGCGAGCGTGGTCGCGGGTACGACCACCAGATCGGGTGCCCCTGTCTCCAACGCCCGGACCAGGAGCGCCCAGGCGGCGTCCCAGCGGGACTTCTCCGGGCGGCTGCGGACGGCGGCGACCACTCCGTCGAGCACGGCCTGGCGCAGGTCCCCGCGCTCGGGCAGGACGGCCCCTGCCGGGTCGGCGAGCAGGGTCTCGGGGTCGGGGAGGTCCATCCGGTCGAGGCTTGCGAGCAGTTCAAGCCCCGGGCCGTCGCCGACGGTGCCCCTGACCAGCAGCGAGAGCACGTCCCGCGAGGCGCCCGCGGCCGTGGCGAAGGCGATCAGACAGAGCGTCATGTCCCAGCTCCGCGGCGACGGCCAGGGACCGCCCCGGCGCGTTTCGCCGCTGGGCAGCCGGTGCACAAGTCCCGGGCGGGCGGAGAGGAGTCCGCAGACCGCGCGCCGCGCGAAGTCCACGGCGTCCGGCAGTGCCTCCGGGTCGAGCTGCGGGAGTGTGGCGCGGGGCCAGGTCCCGGCGAGGCCGCGTACGACGACTTCATGGTCGTGGGTCCACTGCAGATGCACGAACCGGTTGGCCAGCGGCGGGCTCAGCTCCCAGCCGTCGGCGGCCGACGACCGCGGGTTGGCGGCAGCCACGATCCGTACCCCGGGCGGCAGTTGAAGGGCGCCGATACGCCGCTCCAGTACGAGACGGAGCAGGGCGGCCTGGACGGCCGGGGGCGCGGTGGACAACTCGTCGAGGAACAGCAGCCCCCGTCCGGCCCGTACCAGCCGCACGGCCCAGTCCGGCGGCGCCATCGGGACACCGTGCTCCGCGGGATCGTCGCCCACGACGGGCAGCCCGGAGAAGTCGGACGGCTCGTGCACGCTGGCGATCACCGTGGTCAGAGGAAGGTTCAGGGACTCGGCGAGCTGGGTGAGGGCCGCGGTCTTGCCGATCCCCGGCTCGCCCCACAGCAGGACGGGCAGGTCGGCGGCGACGGCCAGGGTCAGGGCCTCCAGTTGTGTGTCGGGGCGCGGTTCGGTGGTGGTGTCGCGCAGCAGCGTCAACAGTTCGCCTGCGACGTCGAGTTGGGATGTCTGGGAGTACGTGGGCATCAGTGATCACCTGTGTGTTCGTGGTACGGAAAGTGGGTGCGGGGAACGGAGCCCCCGGTTCAGCGGAAGGTGGCCTGGCGCGGGTGGGAGCGCTGGTCGCGAGGGCTGCGATGCGGGCGGGGTCGGCGCGGTTCGGGTACGGCCAGGCCGGCCCGGAACAGTCCGTGGGCGATGCGCCGGTCCGCCGCGGCCTGCAGTTCGTCGCGCAGTGCGCCGTGGCGGAGCGATGCGCCGGCGCCCAGCAGACTCTCGACGACGTCGAGTGCCCCGGTGATGTCACCGTGGATGAGGCGCTCGCGGACACCGGCGAGACACTCCGGGCGCCGGTGCGCCTCGTCGATGGCCTGCAGACAGGGCAGCGGAGGACCGCCGAGTGCGGCCAGCAGTTCTTCGCGACGGATTTCGACCGGGTCGTGGTCGAGCGGCGTCAGCACCCCGTCGACCAGACCGATCCGGTGCCGGGCGTCCCTGCACTCGACGATGCGCGGCCGGCCCGCCCGGTCGGGAGTCCAGGAGGCGCCGCCGTCTGCCCGACGGTCCGGTACGAGGACCGAGGCGACCAGCGGGTGGAGCCGGTCGGCCTCGATCGCACCCGTGCGGATCAGTTCGAGATCGGGCAGCACCCAGGTCGCCGCGTCGGGCAGGACCGGCAGCACGGCCGAACTGCCGTCCGTGGGGGCGGCCGTGGTCCGCAGCGCAGGCGGCCCTGTTCCGTCCCGGCCCGTGACCAGGTCCAGAGCCAGCCAGTGCTGTGAGCCGACGCGCACCGCGACCGTGCCGGTCGTCCGCCCCTCGGAGCGGAGCAGGATCCCTGCCTCGTCGGCCCACCGGTCAACGGCGCAGTGGCCCGATCCCAGGCCCAACAGGCCTTCATCCGCCGCTAGTTGCCCGACCCCGGCCCTGACCTTCAGTTCGCCAGACCTGCCCGCATCCCAGAGGTGGCGGTGCAGGTCGAACCGGAACCGCCGGTCCGGATGGGGATGCGGATGTGACCGTGCGCCGGGCTCCGCACAGGACCTGTCCCACAGGGCAAGGCTGATCCGCTGTCCCCCATCCGCCCAGGCGGGCGGGGTCCGTACGACGAGCTGCACCGGGCTCGGGCCTTCGTACCGGACCAGAGCGATGGTCAGACCCGGACGCAACAGGCCGTCGGGAGCGATTCTGGGCATGTGCCAGCGCAGCAGATCAGGTGCCAGTTGCCGGAGATCGGCCCGGATGCGGGTGGCGAGTTCATGGCCGTAACGACGTGCCACGCAACGGAGATTGAGATCGACGTCGATTCCTGCGGCAGCACACGCCCCGGCCCAGTCTCCGGCACAACGGCGGGCGGTCGCGGTCTCGATCATCGACGGCGGCACGGCGAACTCACGCACGCGCGGCCAGAACGAAGGGAGGGATGGAGGGGATTCCTCGTACGCGGTCTCAGTGAGCATCAGCACTCACCTTGCGCGGACGGGACCCCCGATCTGTTCAGAGTCTGAGTCGTCATCGGGAAGATCGTAGCTCTGCCGACCGCGATCGGCCAGGGCCATTTCCGGGACTGTCCCCGACACGACTGCTCCACAGGGACGTTCAGCCGTTGGGATAGGCCTCGGCGAGGAGCTTCTGGCGCAGGACCGTCCACTGGGCGGTCATGTCGTGGACGAGATACAGCTCACGGCGCCGCGTCCAGGCCTGCCCCGAGTCCGGGTCGTACGTACCCGGCATCACGAAGCCGCGTGGTGCGTACGCCGTCACGCCCCGGTCGCGGGTGGTCTGCACGCACCGCTTCACATGGTCGCGGAAGCCGACCACACCCGCGGTGCCGATACCGCCGGGCAGGTTCTTGCGGGCCTCGACGACCTGAGCGGCGACCCCGTCGGTGCTCAAGTAGGTGATCGTCCCGTCGGGGGCGGTCACAGGCTCGATCGATGTCACGTTCGTCATGCGGTACTTCGCCTTCAGGAACCGGGCGATCTCCCACTGCGCGTACACGGGGACGTCGCGACGGCGGCGGATGCGGGCGACGGTGTCGGCCAGTTCCTCATTGACCGGGCCCGGCTCGGGAAGGACCTTTGACGGGTCACCGCCGCCGGCCGGCGGCCGGTTGCCGAAGCCGTAGGCGACGATGAAGTCCAGCGCTTCCAGCCTGGCGGTCTCCGGGTGCCAGTCGAATCCGACGTCGTGGAGGTACGGGACCAACGCACGGGCCGCGCGCTGGTCGCCGAGTTCCGCGGCAAGCGCCGTCCGCATCCGGCGCGACAGCCCGTCGCCCGAACGGTCGTCGGCGTGGGCCGGTGTCCCAGTGAGGACGGCCGGGGTGGCAAGAGCCGCTGTCAGGGCGGCTGCGAAATGACGTCGTTGCACGTGAGGGCCTCTCTTCTCGAGCAGTACCCACGGATGATCTCCGTCGGAGGGAAACCCCGGCTGAACACCGCATGTCAGGACCTCGACCGAACCTCCCGCTCTGGTACAGATTCCCCCGTGTTCACCTCCCGTCGTCTTGTACAGACAGCCGTCGCTGCCGCCGTGTCCGTCGCCGTGGCAGCCTGCGGCTCGGCGCAGAAACCTGCCTCTCCCCTGGCCAGGAATGCGGCGGCGTCGCCCCTCGCCGCGCCGTTGAGCCCGACGCCCTCGCCCCGTCCCGCGCCGGCCGCGCCTCACCCGGTGGACTGCCGTACGGCCCGGTGCGTCGCACTGACCTTCGACGCCGGGCCCGGCCGTGACACCGCCGCGTTGCTGGACATCCTCAAGGCCAAGCGCGTCAACGCGACCTTCTTCCTGCTGGGCAACGACATCCAGACGCGTCCTCAGCTCGTGACGAGGGAAGCGATGGAAGGTCACGAGATCGGCAACCACAGCTGGACCCATCCGCGGCTGACCGAGGTGAGCGACGCGGAGATCCGACGTGAACTCGGCCGCGTACAGCACCGCGTGAAGCAGCTCACCGGCCGGACCCCGACGCTGATGCGCCCGCCCCAGGGGCGGACCGACGAGCGGGTCGCCGCGGTCTCCCGCTCCCTCGGGCTCGCCCAGATCCTGTGGACCGTCACCGCCAGCGACTACCGCGACCACGACCCCGAAATCATCAAGAGCCGAATCCTGGACGGCGCCGCGCCCGGCGGAATCATCCTGCTCCACGACATCTACCCGGGCACCGTGCCCGCGGTGCCCGGCATCATCGACGGGCTCCGCGCCCGCGGCCTGACGCCAGTCACGGTCTCCCAGCTTTTCGCCCCCGCCGAACCGCAGCCGGGCGTCGCCTATTGGAACGCCCAATGAGCCACCACGCAGGCACTGTCGGGCTCATTCCGGGCGGTTCGCGGTGACCAGCCAGGCGGCACTGCGCAGTCGTACGTCACCGTTCTCCTCATAGGGGCGCAGGATGCCGGCGAGCGTCTTACGGGCACGATCCTCTGCCTCCTGATCGACCTGGTCCATCAGATGGCGGCCCGGCCCTGACCCGAGAAGGAAGTCGGCCGCATCGTCGGCGCCCCTCCCCCATTTCCCCCGCGCCTGCGCGCGTGCCACCGCAATGTCGACGAACCCCGCGGCGGAAAGCAGCTCCCTCACCCGGTCGGGGTCGGCCAGGGAGAACATTCCGGGACCACCCGGTTCACCGAAGCCCCCCATGGGCAGGATGTCGCGCAGCCCCGCGACGGCCCGCAGCCATTCGTTTCCCTCGGCCTCCGCACCGCAGACGAATGCCATCCGGCCGCCCGGACGCAGGGACTTTCCGATATTGGTGAAGGCGGCCACGGGGTCGGCGAAGAACATCACCCCGTAGCGGCTGATCACGACGTCGAACGTGCCCGCCTCGAAGGGATGTGCCTGGGCGTCACCCTGCTCGAAGAACACGTTGGAGATGTGCGCGGATTGCGCGGACTCACGGGCGCGCTCCAGCATCGGCGCCGAAAGATCCAGGCCCAGAACCCGGCCGCCCGACGCGCGCTGCGCGGCGAGTCGCGTCGTACAGCCGGCTCCGCAGCCGATGTCCAGGACATGGTCGCGCTCCCCGATCGCGGCGGCGGCGAGGAGCGGCTCGTTGAAGCCCTCGTTCACGGCGTCCCACCTGGCCTGGTTCCGCGCCCAGTGCGTGCCCTCGTAGCCGTTCCATGCCTGTGCCTGCTCGGTGTTGACGAGGTCGTGCATGCGATTCCTCCATGGATAGAATGGGCATCCGCCCAAACAGTATGGGCGTGCGCCCATTCCGGCAATCCCCCTGCCGGTACCGGGTGTTCGTCCCGAGCCCGTACCTGGAGAGCCCTGTGTCGCCACGTGGCGTAGCCATCCCCGACGTTCGCGAGCGGCTGTTCTCCGCCGCCGAGCGTGTACTGGACCGCGCGGATCCCGTCGCGCTGACCAGCCGCGCCGTCACGGACGAGGCGGACTGCGCCAAGGGGCTGCTGCATGCGCACTTCAGCGGCGGGCTGGACGAATTCGTCGCCGAACTCGTGCTGGACCGGTTCGCGCGGACCGCGCGACTGGCCGGGGAACTCTCCGCGCGGGCGGGCCGGGCGACGGTGGCCGACAACCTCACCGGGGTGGCGCTCGCGCTCCTCACGTCGACCAGTCCGAAAGTCGCCGGGCTTGCCCTCGCCCGCCCCGGGGCGGCCGATCTGGTGCGCAGGGCGCTGGAGTCGGGCGCACCCGGCTTCGCGGCGGTCCAGGACTCGGTCACCGGCTACCTGGACGCCGAACGGCAGCTCGGACGCCTCACCGAGGGCGCCGACACCGCCTCGCTCGCCCTCGCCCTCGTCGGGACCGTCCACCATCTGCTGATGACGAGCTGGGCAGGTTCGCCCGACCCCCGCGACCAGGTGGAGCGGCTGATCGTCCTGCTCTGCGGCGCTGTGACACCACCCTGACGCTTTCAGCCAAGCGGCGCGGTGAATATGCCACGGATATGGCCAGAATTCATGGGGTACCAGTGTGGCGGGTGCGAAGATAATCGTCTGTTGAGTCAACTGAGTAATGAACCCAGGGGACTTGAGGCGCCGACGCACGACTTTAACTGCCAAGCCGCAAACTGCCCAAGGGGAGTGGCTGTGCACGACGAATTCCTGTGCCATGTCACCGCGTACGGAGTCTGCGGTGGCCGACGTGTCGGTGTGCCGTTGGGAACCTACCGCGCGCCGACCCTCGCGCTGGCCCTGTGGTGGCTGCGGGACAGGGCCACCTGGATCTCGGAGCGGCTCGATCCCGGCCCGGACACCGCCTACTTTCCGCCGCAGGCGCTTTTCCCACTGGCCGCGGACGCACCCGACATACCCGGGGCGCTCCGCTCCTGGCGCGACAACTCGGTGCACCAGGATTCGGCTGCCGAAGTGCTGACCGCCGGTCGCCTGATGCGTTTCGCCGTCCGTGACGAGACGACGGAATACGAACTGCTCGCCGAGTCGGTGGACGCGTTGCGGATGCAGCGCGCCACACCCCTTCTCTCCGCGCCCGCTGCGGAAATGCCACCGGACCGCCGGCGTCCGCTCGTGACATCTGCAAATACACCCGACAGCAGTGAATTCAGTACCGCCGCATTCGGCGAACTGCCGTCGGGTGCGGCGCTTCTCACCTCCCTGAAGAGTTCCACCGTGGTGTTCAGCTCGGCGGCGGGATGACACGGTTCAGAAACCGATGGCTTCGCGGAGCAGCAGGACGGTGCCGCGCCCGGGGACGTACTCACCGTTGAGGACGAGGAGCCTGTTGACGGCGCTGGGGTATCCGTAGGCCTCCTGGGTGCGGGCACTCTCCAGCGGAAGGCAGTGGTCCTCGACGCGCCGCAGTGCGGTGTCCAGGTCGGGCACCACCTTCTGCGCCCCGACGACCCAGATCGCGCGGGCGGCGCCGCCCGCGTTGCCGGGCAACTGGCTTCCGCTGCCCGAGGCGATGACGAGGGAGCCGGTTTCGGTGACCGCGTGGACGCTGTTGACGATGACGTCGGGGGTGGCGGTCAGCCGCCGGATCTCGTCCGCCTGCGTGGCACGGTCCATGGCCAGGACGCGTGGCCTGATGGCGTCGTACCGCCCGCCGGCGTTGATGTCCTCCTCGATGCCGGACCTGCGGAGGGTCTCGCTGGCCCCGGTGAACACACTGGCGCCCTCCGGGATCAGGTCCTGGATGCGCGTCCGCGCGGCGGCATCGTCGTCGAGGATCTCCACGGTGAAACCGTGCGCGGTCAGCGCGCCCGCCGCCCGCTCCAGGCGGTCCGCGGTCGCCGCTTCGGTGAACTGCGTGGTCGGTGTGGAGGTCGTCATGATGCCCCTCAACTCCCTGTTCGCTGGATGATGTGTCCGTCTCGGCCGTTCGACAACGCAGCCCCCGGAAGTGTGAGGCGCCGCACCCGCCTCACATTCGGGCGCGCTGTCTTGTCGTACGGATGAAGGCGGAGACGACCGAGGGAGCTGCAGGCACCATGACCACCCCTGATCCTGGCCTCGACGCGATCATGCGCGAGCGGCGTCAGCTGACGAATGTCGCCTACCGGCTGCTGGGCTCCCTCGCCGAGGCCGAGGACGCCGTCCAGGAGGCGTACGCCCGCTGGTACGCCATGGCCCCGCAGCAGCAGGACGCCATCGACTCCCCCGGCGCCTGGCTGACGACGGTCGTGAGCCGCGTGTGCCTCAACGTGCTCGGCTCCGCCCGGGCCCGGCGCGAGACCTACGTGGGCGAATGGATCCCCGAACCGCTTCCCGGACAACCGGACTCCACCGCCGCCGACCCGGCCGACCGGATCACCCTGGACGAGTCGGTCAACCTGGCCTTCCTCGTCGTGCTCGAGTCGATGACCCCCGCCGAACGCGTCTCGTTCATCCTCCACGACGTCTTCTGCCACTCCTTCGCCGAAGTGGCCGAGATCGTCGGCCGCACCCCGGCGGCCTGCCGCCAGCTGGCCTCGTCGGCCCGCCGCCGTATCCGGGCGTCGCAGCCTCTCGCGGCGCCGGCGGCCCAACACGCGGTCGTGGTACGGGACTTCAAGCAGGCGTGGGAGGCCAAGGACATCGACGCGCTGATCGGTCTGCTCGACCCCGACGCCACGGCGATCGCGGACGGCGGCGGCCGGGCCGTCACCTTCCTCCACCCGATCGAGGGCGGCGAGAACGTCGCACACGCCTGGGTCGAACTCGCCCGGCGCAGGCCCAGCACCATGACGCTGCTGGAGCGTACGGTCAACGGTCTGCCCGGGCTGGTGGCCCAGGAGGACGGCAGGACCGTGACGGTGTTCGCGTTCGACGTCGCGGGCGGCCGGATCAAGCACATCTGGGTGGTGCGCAACCCCGAGAAGCTCTCACGCTGGTAGCCGACGGGCCCCGGAGGGAGGCTACTTCGGCGCGGCGGCCAGTCGTACGGCCAGCCCCGCGAACACCGTGCCGCTGAAGATGTTGAGGCCGCGGGCCACCCGGCGGCTGCGCCGGAGCATCGCGGACAACCGCCCCGAGAGCAGTCCGATCGAGCCGTCGACGACGAACCCCATGACCACGATGGTCAGGCCGAGAATCATCAACTGCCCTGTCATGTGCCCGAGTCGGGGATCCACGAACTGCGGCAGGAACGACACGTTGAAGAGGATCACCTTGGGGTTGAGCAGGTTGGTGAGGGCGCCCTGCCAGAAGGCACGCCGCCTCACCGGCCCCGGCCTCCCGCCGTCCTCGCCCGCGTCCTCCCCCGGCAGCGATCGATCGCGGAACGCCTTGACCGCCAGGTAGAAGAGATAGGCCGCGCCCACCCAGCGCAGCACGTGGTACAGCTCCGGGAGCGCCAGGAACAGCGCCGAAAGGCCAAGCGCCGCGGCGAGCGCGTGCACGAACATCGCGCAGGCCACTCCCAGCGCGGCGAGTACGCCGGTCGACGGCCCGCCGCGGCCCCCCATGGCCACGATGAACATCATGTCGGGTCCCGGAGTGATGCAGAGCACTAAGGCGGCAACGAGGAAAGCCGCGTACAGAGTTGGATTCACCATGCTCACCATGCTGACTCCGTGACAGAGCACCGGCAAGGTCGAACCTTGTCGCGTCTATCGAAATTCGATAGATTCCCATCGTTGCTCGATGGAAGGATGGGCCATGGGAAAGCTGACCGTGCGCGCACTGCGCACCGTGCTCGCGGTGGTACTCACCGGCACGGTGCTCGTACAGGTATTGATGGTGTGGACGTTGATCAGCGGGAACGATCCGGAGGACGGTTCGCTCCCGCTGACCCCGCTGCGCGTGATCACGATCCTGGGCATCGGGGCGGCCCAGGCCGCCCTGCTGTCCGTATGGCGACTGGTCACGATGGTGCGACGCGGAACCGTGTTCTCCCACGCCGCCTTCCGTTACGTGGACATCATCATCGGCGCGATCGTCGCGGACTCTCTCCTGTGGTTCACGGTCACGGCCGTCAATGCGCCCGGCCAGCGGGACGACCCGGGCGTCACCTTCATCATGGGCGGGATCGGCCTGGCCATCCTGGGCGTCGCCCTCATCGTGCTCGTACTGCGCATGCTGCTCGCCCAGGCCGTCGCCCGCGACGTCGAAGCGACGCAGATGCAGGCCGAGTTGGACGAGGTGATCTGATGCCGATCGCCGTCGACATCGACGTGATGCTGGCCAAGCGGAAGATGTCCGTGGGCGAACTCGCGGACCGCGTAGGGATCACTCCCGCCAACCTGGCGGTACTCAAGAACGGCCGCGCCAAGGCGGTGCGCTTCGCGACGCTCGCCGCACTCTGCGCGGTCCTCGAGTGCCAGCCGGGCGACCTGCTCCGCTGGGAGGCCGAGGACACCGCGAGCGAATGACTGACGGCGGTCGTTTCAGCCGTTCTTGCCGTGCGGGGGCGCTGCAGCGGCCGCGAGCGCGTCGTGGATCGCGTCGTAGGCCGGCTTGTGGGCGAGGTTCTCGTCCCACGGGAGGGCTGCGCCCTCGCCCGGGAAGACGGCGGGAATCCACGAGTGCCGGTCCGAGTAGCCCCACACCGTGATGCCGACGCAGCGCTTCACCGCGAGGCAGGCGTCGGTCACCTGCCGGTACCAGTCGGCCTGTTGGGTCAGCTTGGCCGTGTCCGACGGCAGGTTCATTCGGATGTCGAGTTCGGTGAAGGCGACGTCGACGCGGAGGGCGGCGAAGCGCTGGAGGTTCTCCTTCAGCCCGGACGGGAAGCCGTACTGCAGCGCCAGGTGGCCCTGGAGGCCGAAGCCGTCGATCGGGACACGGTCGGCCTTGAGCTGCTTGATGAGGGTGTAGTACGCGTCCGACTTCGGGCCGATCGCCTCGACGTTGTAGTCGTTCAGGTACAGCTTGACCTTGGGGTCGGCCGCGTGGGCCCAGCGCAGGGCGTCGGCGATGTAGCCGGGGCCGAGGGTCTTGTAGAAGATGCTCTCCCGGTAGGTGCCGTCCTCGTTCATGATCTCGTTGGCGACGTCCCAGGCGAACACCTTGCCCTTGAAATGCTTGACCTCGGTCGTGATGTGGTTCTTGAGGATCGAACGGAGCTCGTCCGGCGTCCAGGTGCCGGAGGTCAGCCAGCCTGGCAGCTGGTTGTGCCACAGCAGGGTGTGGCCGCGGAGCTTGAGCCCGTTGGCGCGGGCGTAGTTCACGATCTCGTCGCCGGCGGTGAAGTCGAAGACACCGCGCTGGGGTTCGGTTGATTCCCACTTCATGGCGTTGCCGGGGGTGGTGGCGCCGAACTCGGTGCCGAGGAGGTCGGCGTAGGCGGTGTCGGCGAGTTCGGGGTTGTCGACGGCGGAGCCGTAGTAGCGGCCGGTCTTCTGGGCGAGGTCGTCGAGCGTGGCCGCGCGATGGTGCCGTTCGGTGCCCGCGTGGGCGGCAGGCATTCCGGCGAGGCCGAGGGCGAGCGCGGCGGTCAGGCCGAGGGCGGCGGCTCTGGCGCACGTGCGGGTGCGGGTGCGTTGGACGGGAAGGGTCATCGTGCGGCTCCTCAACTGGGGGATGTGGACGTGCAGTTGACGACGTACGCAATGTGCTGGTCGCGCCGGGCCGGGCGGCGGCTGGCGCGCGCCCGGCCCCGCGCTACTTGACGCGCATCTCGCACCGCATCCGGCGCTCGTGCCCGACCTCCCGTACCGGCCCGGTGAGGGTGAGCGGCACGGTGTGGTGGACCTCCGCGCTGGAGGCGGCGATGCGCAGTTCGAGGGCACCGGGTTCGACGACACGGCGGCCGTCGGCTCCGGTGTAGGCGGCGAGGTCCGCGGGGAACGTGGCGTGGACCTCGGCCGAGGCGCCGGCGTCGAGCGGTACGCGGGCGTAGCCGACGAGCCGGACTTCGGGGCGGGCGACGGTGCCGACGGGGTCGTGGAGGTAGAGCTGTACGACCTCGGTGCCGGCCCGGTCGCCGGTGTTGCGGACGGTGAGGCGCACCGTGGTGTCGCCGTCGGTGGGCAGTTCGGGTGCGTCGCACTCGGGGAGGTCCCAGGCGAAGGCGGAGTAGGACAGGCCGTGCCCGAACGGGTAGAGGGGCGTCGGGTCCACGGTGCTGGGAAAGCCGTGCAGGGCGAGCGGCGGCGCGAGGTACGGGGCGGGCTGTCCTCCCGGCCTGGCGGGGACCGCGACCGGCAGGCGTCCGGAGGGATCGACGCGCCCGGACAGGACGCCCGCCACGGCCCCGCCGCCCTCCTGCCCGGGGAAGAACGCCTGGACGACGGCGGCTGCCCGGCCGGCCCAGCGGCCGAGTGCGTACGGCCTGCCGCTGAGTACGACGATGACGACGGGAACCCCGGAGTCCATCGCGGAGTCCAGCACCTCCGCCTGCCCGTACGGCAGTTGGAGATCCTCCGCGTCGCACCCCTCTCCGGAGGAGCCGCGCCCGAACAGTCCCGACCGGTCCCCGACCACGGCAAGGCAGATGTCTGCTCCCGCCAGGTCGCCGACGAACGCGGCGTCCGGCAGCTCGGTGCGCAGCGCCTCGGCGAGCGTCGGCACGTCGATGCCGGTCGGCAGGCCGGGGTGGTGGACGCCGACGTGCCGCGGGAACGTGTAGCAGCCGAGCATGGCGGCCTGCTCGTCGGCGAGCGGCCCGACGAGTGCGATGCGCAGCCCGTCGCGCAGGGGCAGCACCCCGGCGTCGTTGGCGAGCAGCACCACGGACTCCTGGGCCACCCTCTGCGCCAGCTCCCGCATATGGGGCGGGTTCAGATCGACGGGTCCGTCGGCGGTGACGGGTTCCCAGCCGGGGTCGAGGAGCCCCAGTTCGCACTTCTGTGTGAGGACGCGCAGGGCGGCCCGGTCGAGCAGGTCCTCAGGGAGCGCGTCGGTGGGGCTGAAGCAGCGGGCCGCCGGCAGCTCCACGTCGACTCCGGCCGCGAGGGCGAGGCGCGCCGCCGCACCCTCCCCGTCGGCGATCTTGTGCGCCTCCTCCAGCAGGGAGACACCGTAGTAGTCCGACACCACCGTGCCGGTGAACTCCCATTGTTCTCGGAGGAGTTGGGTGAGCAGTGCGGGGTGGGCGTGGGCGGGCAGTCCGTCGATGTCGTTGTACGCGGGCATCACGGAGCGGGCGCCGCCGTCGCGCAGGGCCATCTCGAAGGGGGGCAGGATCACATCGGCGAGTTCGCGCGGGCCGAGCGAGGCGGGCGCGTGGTTGCGGGCGGCGCGCGAGGCGGAGTAGCCGGCGAAGTGCTTGAGCGTGGCGACGATGCCCGCGCTCTGCAGCCCCTGTACGTATGCGGTGCCGATGGTGCCGACGAGGTACGGGTCCTCGCCGATGGCCTCCTCGGTGCGGCCCCAGCGGGGATCGCGTACGACGTCGAGGACCGGGGCGAGCCCCTGGTGGATGCCGACCGCGCGCATCGACACCCCGATCGCCAGGGCCATGTCGGTGATCAGCGCCGGGTCGAAGGTGGCGCCCCAGGCGAGAGGGGTCGGGAAGACGGTGGCCTGCCAGGCGGTGAAGCCGGTGAGGCACTCCTCGTGGGCGATCGCGGGCAGGCCGAACCGGTTGCCCCCGCTGATGGTGCGCTGCAGGTCGGCGAGGCGTGCGACGCCCTCGGCGGGTTCGACGGGGACGGTTCCGAAGGGCCGGGTGAGGTGCCCGAGGCCGTACGGGAGGAGTGCGTCCAGTACGGCGCTGCGGGCGGCGAAGGTGTGCTGCCCCGGGGCCACGTCGGCGCCCTCGGTGTCGGCGCCGATCCACACGCTGGACAGCTGGGCGGTCTTCTCCTCGTTGGTCATCCGGGCGAGCAGGTCCGCCGCCCGGGCGTGGGCGGGCAGGGTGGTGTCCTGCCATGGCTTGACCATGGAACTCCTCAAGTGCGGTGTGTGCAGGGGGGTGGGCGGGCGGTCGCGAGTCAGCCCTTGGTCGCGCCCAGCGTGATCCCGCCGATCAGCTGCCGTTCGGCCACCGCGTAGAAGCCCAGCGCGGGCACCATGGCGAGGACGAGGTAGGCGAAGACGCGGGCGATGTCGGCGGAGTACTGGCCCTGGAACTGCTGGACGCCGACGGGGATCGTCCACCAGGTCTGTTCGCTGAACACGAGCAGCGGCAGCAGGAAGTTGTTCCAGCTCGCCACCACCGCGAGCACCGAGACGGTGCCGAGGGCGGGCCGCGCCATGGGCAGCAGGATCCGCCAGAAGAATCCGAACGACGAGCAGCCGTCGAGAGTGGCCGCCTCCTCCAGCTCGCCGGGGATCTCCCGGAAGAAGCCGCGCAGGATGACGATGGTGATCGGCAGCCCGAACGCCGCCTGCGGCAGAATCACGCCCCACGGGTTGTCGAGCAGTCCGAAGGTGCGCAGCAGGATGAACAGCGGCAGGATCGCCACGGCGAACGGGAACATGAGTCCGACGGTGAAGACCGTGAAGAGCAACTCCCGCCCACGGAAGGCGAATCGGGCCAGCGCGAACGCGGCGAGGGCGGCCGCGCCGACGGTCAGGACGGTCGTACCGACGGCGATGAGGGTGGAGGACCCGATGGCCCGCCAGAACGTTTCGGACTTCAGGATCGCCGTGTAGTTCCCCGTC
Organism: Streptomyces sp. NBC_01465; assembly: GCF_036227325.1. Taxonomy (NCBI): domain Bacteria; kingdom Bacillati; phylum Actinomycetota; class Actinomycetes; order Kitasatosporales; family Streptomycetaceae; genus Streptomyces; species Streptomyces sp. NBC_01465. The sequence goes on from NZ_CP109467.1 coordinate 365,617, forward strand.
TCCCAGGGCGAGGGAAGCCCGAAGACATTACTGGAGAGCTGGTCGGTGGACTTGAACCCGGAGACGAGTGCGTACAGCAGCGGCGTCACCATGACGATGCCGACCACCCACACGGTCACGTACAGGGGAACGGAGCGCAGCCGGCGCCGCAGCGCGGGGGCCGTCATCGGGAGGCTCGCATGGTGGTGAGTGCTCCTTCGGTGTCGCGGCGCAGCACGAAGCGCTGGTAGGCGAGGGCGAAGACAAGGCTGATGAGGAACATGGCGATGCTGATCGCGCTGGCGTAGCCGACCTGGTAGCGCTTGAAGCCGTACTGGAACATGCTCACGGCCATGGTTTCCGAGTGGTGGTCCGGGCCGCCCTGGGTGGTCACCCACACCAGGTCGAAGAGCTGGATGGCGCCGATGACCGACAGGAAGATGCTCATCCGAATGGTCGGGCCCAGCAGCGGCAGCGTCACATGACGGAAGCGCTGCCAGGGCCCGGCGCCGTCGATGCGGGCGGCCTCGTGCAGCTCGGGCGGGATGCCCTGGAGCCCGGCGAGGTAGAGCATCATGTGGAAGCCGAAGTACTTCCACATCATGACCAGGAAGAGCGTGGGCATGACGGTGTCCTGCCCGGCGAACCACAGCCCGCCGAGCGAGTCGAGGCCGACCGCGCCGAGCACCTTGTCCGCGAGCCCGTCGTCGGGCGCGAAGATCATGCCGAAGAGGATTCCGGTGATGACCTCGGACAGGACGTACGGGGCGAAGAACAGCATCCGGTAGAAGGCGCGGCCGCGCAGTTTCTGGTTGAGCAGGACCGCCATCGCCAGGGCGAACGGCAACTGGAGCGCGAGCGAGGCCACGACCAGGATCAGCCCGCGCCACAGGTCGCCGAGGAAGACCGGGTCGTCGAGGAGGCGGGTGAAGTTGCCGAGGCCGGTGAAGTCCGAAGGCGACCCGAAACCGCCCCAGTTGAAGAAACTGACGTAGAGCGCGTACATGATGGGCAGCAGGACGAAGAGCCCGAAGAGTGCGAGGGCCGGCACCGTGAACGTGACGGCCGTCAGCCACTCCCGCACCCGGCGCCCCAGGGGGCGCCTGTTCGCCGCGGCGGGGTCCGGGCCTTCGGCGAGCGGCGGTCGCCCGCCACGTATCTGGGTCGAAGTCATCGTCATTTACTGGCTCTTGAAGACCTGAGTGATGGAACGGGTGACCTGTTCCGGCGACTTGGACCCGGCGATGAGGGCCGCGACGGAGTCGTTCACCTCCTGGCCGACCGCCGGTGGCAGGGCCTGGTCGAGGTAGAGCTGGAAGCCGGTCGCCTTGCCGAGCGTGTCGGAGACCGCCTTGAGGTTCGGGTCGGTGAGCGCGCTCACGGCGTCCTTGACGACCGGCATCATGGATCCCTTGGTCACGAGGATGCGGTCGGACTCGGCGGTCATGAACCACTTCAGGAAGTCGGCAGCCGCTTTCGGGGCGCCCTTGCGCACCGCGTAACCGCCGCCTCCTCCGAAGACGTCGGTGAGCGCCCCCTGGCCGCCCGCCACCGAGGGGAACGGGAAGAAGCCGAGGTCGTCGCCGAGGCCCTTGCCCGCGTCGGCCTGGGTGACCGGGGCCCACTGGCCCATCAGCTCCATCGCCGCCTTGCCGTTGCCCATGGCGGCCGCCTCGCCGGTGGGCGTGGAGTACGCGGCACCGAGGAAGCCCTTCTGGAACGGCTCCAGGGCGACGAGCTCCTTGAGGTGGCCGCCTGCCGCGACGAACGGGTCGCCGGTGAAGTCCTTGGATTCGATGGCCTTCTGCATCCCGTCGACGCCCGCGGTGCGCATCGAGAGGTACGCCCAGTAGTACATGCCGGGCCACTTCTCCTTGCCGGCGAGGGCGAGTGGGGTGATCCCTGCGGCCTTGAGCTGCTTCACCGCGCTGAGGAAGTCCGCCCAGGTGGCGGGCGGGGCGGTGATCGAGGCCTTCTTGAAGAGCGCCTTGTTGTACCAGAAGCCGACGGCCCCGATGTCGATGGGGACGGCGTACGTCTTGCCGTCGACCTCGTAGGGCGCCCTCGATGCGGGGATGAGGGTGTCGGACCACGATTTGGTGGATGCGGTGAGGTCCTCCACGAGACCGGCGTCGATCTGTTGCTCGAGAACCCCGCCGCCCCAGGTGTGGTAGATGTCCGGAAGCTTTCCGGAGCTGGTCAGCGCGGTCATCTTCGACTTGTACGCATCGTTCTCCAGCGTGACCAGCTTGATGTGCACCTTGGGGTTGGCTGCCTCGAAGTCCTTGGCGCGCTGGGGCCACAGGGTCTTCGTCGGTTCGGTGGTCTGGATGTTCCACCACTCCACCACGGTCCGTCCTGAGCTGTCCGTGGAGCCGGAACCCGAGTCGGAGCAGGCGCTGAGCGCCGCCGCGCCCAGGCCGGCCGCGGACGTGGCGGCCAGAAACTTGCGGCGACTGAGTGACGAGACGGTCCTGGGCATCGCACACCTTCCGGAAGTGATCCGAAAACTATCGGGGAATGGCCACGGAAGTTACGGGCACAAAAAGGGGGTGTCAACAGCCTTAACAAAAAAGGCTGTTGACACCCCTGGTGGCGGCGCCGCGGCTAGGACGCGCGCGGCGCCGCCGTACTGGCCCTGACCACGAGTTCTGTCGCCAACTCCACACGCGGGGACGCGGGCTCGACAGCACGGGCCAGATCGAGCAGCATCCGGGCCGCCAACTTGCCCATGTCGGACAGAGGCTGGCGAACCGTGGTGAGCGGTGGCGCCGACCACCGCACCTCGGGAAGGTCGTCGAAGCCGACCACGCTCATGTCCTCCGGCACCCGCAGCCCGCGCCGGCGCAGCGCCTCGATCGCCCCGAGTGCCATCTGGTCGCTGGCGGCGAAGACGGCGGTCGGGGGCCGGTCCAGGTCCAACAGCCGGTTGCAGCCGGTGAATCCGGACGCATGATAGAAATCCCCGGGCACGATCAGGGAGTCGTCCACCGCTACGCCGGCCACGTCCAGGGCCGCCCGGTAGCCGTCCAGCCGGGCCCGTGAGCACAGCAGCCGCGACGGACCCTGTACGAATCCGATCCGGCGGTGCCCGAGACCGAGCAGATGCTCGGTGGCTGCCATCCCGCCCGCCCAGTTGGTGGCGCCCACCGTCGGCTCCTCCGAAGCGGGCGAACCGGCCGAGTCGACCACCACCAACGGCACACCCAGGCGCCGCAGTTCGTCGTGGAGGCCCGGTTCAAGGACCGAAGTCACCAGGATCACGCCGTCGGACGCACGGGAGCGCAGATTGGTCATCCACTGGCGGGCCGCCCCCGCCCGGTCGTGGATCGCGGAGACCACCGTGCCCACCCCCGCCTCGTGCGCGACCTCCTCGACACCCCGGATGATCTCGACGGCCCAGGGGCTGTCCAGGTCGTTGAAGACCAGGTCGAGCAGGGCCGCCCGGTCGCCCGGCGAGGGCGAGCGACGCCGGTAGCCGTGGAGCCGCAGCAGCTCCTCGACCCGGGCGCGGGTGGCCGGAGCGACGTCGGAGCGCCCGTTGACGACGCGCGAGACAGTCGGGACGGACACCCCGGCCTCCCGTGCGATCTCGGTGATCGTCACCTTGGCCGGCCCGTCCGGGCTCCGCGCGGCGGTCCTGCGCTGGGTGTCTTCCCGGGCCACGTTCCCCACCTCCGTCGACATCTCCATCCGGCTTCCTTCCGAGAAGACTCCGGATGTTTTCCGGAAACCGTATGCCATGCCGTCGACCTGATGGCACCCGAAGTCTTGACGTGTGCAGGAGACGCCACAATCCTGAGTGACCGGCTGGTCGACCCATGTTCGACATGACGAATACGATGAGCGAGATGGGAAGAAAACTCGTGGATGCGGACCACGCGCGGCTGGTCGTCGCAGCACAGGCCGGTGACGACCGGGCACGCGAGGAACTGATCGCCGCATACCTGCCATTGCTCTACAACATCGTCGGGCGCGCACTGAGCGGGCATGCGGATGTCGACGACGTCGTCCAGGAGACCCTGCTGCGCGTGGTGCGCGACCTGCCCGCCCTGCGTGCCCCGGAGAGCTTCCGGTCCTGGCTGGTGTCGATCACGCTCCGCCAGATCAGTACCCAACGGCAACGGCAACGCGCCTTCGCCGGCCGGACCGCGGTCATCGACGAGGCACGCGAGATCCCGGACGCCGGTGCCGAACCCGAGGACCTCACGATCCTGCGCCTGCACAGGTCGGACGAGCGCCGTCAGGCTGTCGAGGCCGGCCGGTGGCTCGACCCGGACCAGCGGGTGCTGCTGTCGCTGTGGTGGCAGGAGGGCGCCGGATCGCTGAGCCGTGGCGACATCGCCGCCGCGACGGGGCTCACCGTCGCCCATGTCGGGGTGAGCCTCCAACGCATGCGTGAGCAGCTGGAGTTGAGCCGTACGATCGTCGCCGCGCTGGAGGCCGACCCCCGCTGTCCGCAGTTGGACGAGACTCTCGTCGGCTGGGACGGTCTGCGTACGTCGGTGTGGCGCAAGAGGATCGCTCGGCACACCCGCGCATGCCCGGTCTGCGCGGCAACGACGACGGAACGGGTTCCGGCCGAGCTCCTGCTCTTCAGCCTCGCCCCGCTGGCGGTCCCCGCCGGGCTCGTCGCCGCGCTGGCCGTCAAGGGCCTGCTGTCGGGTACGGCCACGAGCACCGCCGGGCTGGCCACGGCGGCAGCGGGAGGAGGCGGTCTGCACGGCACACTGATCGGCAAACTCTCCGCGGTGACCACGCATCAGCTGGTGGGCCTCACCACCGGCGCGGTGCTCGTCGCCGGGACCGCCGCTTACGTGACCTGGCCCGAACCGGCGCATCGGGTCCCCGGCGTCACCGCCGCTCCCACGGTCGGCAGTCCCACGCCGGCCCCGTCGCACACCGCCCCGCCGGCCGCGCCGTCCCCGGTGAGTCCGTCCGCCGTCGCGGGCACTGTTCCGCTGGGCGCGCAGTCACTGGAGTCCATGGACGAACCCGGACAATACCTCACGTATGCGGGCGCCTTCGCGACGCTCGGCGGGCTCTCCGCGGACAGCAGTGCGCAGACACGCCGGCGGTTCGTCTTCACGGTGGTACGGGGGCTGGCCGATCCCCGGTGCGTCACCTTCCGCGCCGCCGACGGCCGCTATCTGCGCCATCGTGACCTGCGGCTACGGCTGAGTTCCGACAACGGCAGCGACCTGTTCCGTGAAGACGCCACCTTCTGCCCGTCCCCCGGCGCGACCGCCGGATCGGTGACCCTGCACGCACACAACTATCCCGGATCAGTCCTCCGCCACCGCGACGGTGGCATCCGGCTGGACGGCTCCGACGGCACGCGGGCCTTCGCAGGCCAGGCGTCCTTCTTCGCGCGGACCGGGACGGCAGGCTCGGCGTAACACTTTTTGCCTGCGAGATGCATCACTGAGCGATTTTCCGAACGGCTCGACTTTTCCGTTACGGGAACGGGAGTTCGGCAGCCTCCACTTCATGGGGTGCTTCCCCACCGACCTGTTCCCTGAAGAGAGCCGTTCCCATGACGCAACACGATCAGCGCCCGAGGCGAATCACGAAGGGCTTGCACCGACTCGGCCGACGTCGCCGGACCGCGGCGATAGGGCTGTCGGCCGCGGCGGTCGTGGCCGGTGTGATGACGTTCCTCCCCGACTCCGCCGGGGCCGCCGCCCTGGGTACGCAGGCGGCCCCCTCGGGCCGGTACATCGGCACCGCTGTGGCCGCCGGCCGGCTCAGCGACTCGACGTACGCCGGGATCGCGGACCGGGAGTTCAACATGATCACCCCGGAGAACGAGATGAAGTGGGACGCCACCGAGCCGTCCCGCGGCAGCTTCAACTTCGGCGCCGCCGACCAGATCGTCAACCGCGCCAGTGCGCACAGCCAGCGGATGCGCGGCCACACCCTGGTCTGGCACTCCCAACTGCCCAACTGGGTGAGCTCCATCGGCGACGCGAACACCCTGCGCAGCGTGATGAACAACCACATCACCACCGAGATGAACCACTTCAAGGGCAAGATCTACGCCTGGGACGTGGTCAACGAGGCGTTCTCCGACGACGGCAGCGGCAAGCACCGCAGCTCGGTGTTCCAGAACGTACTGGGCAACGGCTTCATCGAGGAGGCCTTCCGCACCGCCCGGGCCACCGACTCCTCGGCCAAGCTCTGCTACAACGACTACAACATCGAGAACTGGACCGACGCGAAGACCCAGGGTGTCTACGCGATGGTCAAGGACTTCAAGGCGCGGGGCGTTCCCATCGACTGCGTCGGGTTCCAGAGTCACTTCGGCGCCGGCGGCCCGCCTGCCAGTTTCCGGACCACCCTGGCCAACTTCGCGGCCCTCGGCGTCGACGTCCAGATCACCGAACTCGACATCGCCCAGGCGTCGCCCACCAATTACGTCAACGCGGTCAACGCCTGTCTGTCCGTGGCCCGTTGTACGGGCATCACGGTGTGGGGCATCCGCGACAAGGACTCCTGGCGCAGCGGCGAGAGCCCTCTGCTGTTCGACAACAACGGCAACCCGAAGCCCGCGTACACCGCCGTCATGAAGGCCCTGGAGGCCGCATCCGGCACCACGCCCGGCGCGGCCGGCACCGGTGAGATCAAGGGCGCCGCCTCAAGCCGCTGCCTGGACGTCGACAGCTCCACCACCGCCAACGGCACCCGGGCGCAGCTCTGGGACTGCAGCGGGCAGGCCAACCAGCGCTGGACCTACACCTCCGGCAAGCAGCTGACGCTCTACGGCAACAAGTGCCTGGACGCCCAGGCCAAGGGCACCACCAACGGCACCGCGGTGGTCATCTGGGACTGCAACAGCGGCACCAACCAGCAGTGGAACGTCAACACCAACGGCACGATCTCCGGTGTCCAGTCCGGGCTGTGCCTCGACGCCGTCGGCGCGGCCACCGCCAACGGCACCAAGATCCAGCTGTACACCTGCGGGTCCGGCAGCAACCAGAAGTGGACCGCCCCGTCCGGGACCGCGAGCCCTTCGCCCACGAGTTCGCCCACGGGCACCACATGTGCCCTTCCCTCGACGTACCGGTGGTCGTCGACGGGTGCGCTGGCGCAGCCGGCGAACGGGTGGGCCTCGCTGAAGGACTTCACCAACGTCGTCTACAACGGCAAGCACCTGGTCTACGCGTCCAACGTGTCGGGATCGTCGTACGGCTCGATGGCGTTCGCCCCCTTCACCAACTGGTCGGACATGGCCTCGGCAGGCCAGACCGGGATGAGCCAGGGCACGGTGGCGCCCACGCTGTTCTACTTCGCGCCCAAGAACATCTGGGTGCTGACGTACCAGTGGGGTCCTTCGCCCTTCATGTACCGCACGTCGAGCGACCCCACCAACCCCAACGGCTGGTCCGCGGCGCAGTCGCTCTTCACCGGCAGCATCGCGGGCTCCGGTACGGGACCGATCGACCAGACCCTGATCGGTGACGGCCAGAACATGTACCTGTTCTTCGCCGGTGACAACGGCAAGATCTACCGGGCGAGCATGCCGATCGGGAACTTCCCGGGCAATTTCGGGTCCTCGTACACAACCGTCATGAGCGACACGACGAACAACCTGTTCGAGGCGCCGCAGGTCTACAAGGTCAAGGGCCAGAACCAGTACCTCATGATCGTCGAGGCGCGGGGGGCGACCGAGCAGCGCTACTTCCGCTCGTTCACGGCCACCAGCCTGGGCGGTACGTGGACCCCGCAGGCCGCCACCGAGAGCAACCCCTTCGCGGGCAAGGCCAACAGCGGTGCCACCTGGACCAACGACATCAGCCACGGTGACCTGGTCCGCAACAACCCCGACCAGACCATGACCATCGACCCCTGCAACCTGCAGTTCCTGTACCAGGGCAAGTCCCCGACCGCGAGCGGCCCCTACGACCAGTTGCCGTACCGGCCGGGGGTCCTCACCCTGCAGCGCTGACCTGTCTGCTCAGGCCGGGTAGGAAAGGCCCGCCGGCCCACGCGGAGACCGTCCGCGAGAGCACGGCCCCACCCAGGACTGACCCGCGACCGCGGGTCAGTCCACCCCCGCACACCCCCCGAACACCGTCCTCACCGAGCTACCGTCCACCGGCTCATCGTGCTGCCAGATGCTCAGGACGTCCGTATGCCGGGAATACAACCCGGCACCCGAACTTCCTTGAGCCCGCGGTTTCCCGGAAGGACGTACCCCCCCACATGTTCACCACTCAGGAGAAATGGGACCGCGGTTATGCCGACGGCCACCGTTATCGCCAACTCCGCGACAGCGAACGCTCATTGCTGGCAACACATGCACCGGCACCAGTCGAGGGACGGGCTCTGGACGTCGGCTGCGGACTCGGCGAACTCGCAGCCCACCTGTCCGCACTCGGCTACACCGTGGATGCCGTCGACTGGTCAACGACCGCCCTCGCCAAGGCCGCCGCCCAATTCGGCCCGACCGTCCGTTGGGTACGGCTCGACATCGAGAAGGACGACTGGGCGCCCCTGCACACCGACGGCTACGACCTGATCTCCCTCCGATTCGTGGCCCCGTTCCTCACCGCCCGCGATCAGACCCTGCATTCCCTCGGACAACGCCTTCGCCCCGGCGGCGCCCTGGTCGTCATCACCTCGCTCGCCGCCGACACCTCGCCCGAGCGGCGCGGCATCGCCTTCGACGAGGACCAACTTGCCCAGCTCCAAGCCGGCTGGTCCAGCGCCGAACGCCACGACGCCGAGGGCGTGTCCTTCGTGATCCTGCGCGGCCCCGGCCCTGTGCCCTCGACACCGCGCGAGCACCATGCCCATCTGCAACAGCGCTACTACGACCAGGTGGAGTCGGGCCGCAAGGTGATCGAGGTGCGCGTCGCCACTCCCGAGAGGGCGACCATCGAAGTCGGGGGCACCCTCGTCTTCCATGACCAGGACGACAGCCGGGAACTGGACATCGTCGTCAAGCGCATCACCCCGTACGCCTCGTTCGAAGAGCTGCTCGCCACCGAAGATCCGGCCCGTATCGATCCCGATGCCTCACGTGCGGAGCAGCTCGTCAACCTCCGCCGCATCTATCCGCCGGACAAGGAAGCACTCGGCCCGCTGGCCCTCGAATTCGACCATCGCCCCGGCCGGCCCGGCCGCACGATGCCGATGACACCTGCGCAGTACGCGCAGACGGTGCCCCACCACACGGTGGCCAGCTCTCTGTACGTCCGCGACGAGCACGACCGGCCTGTGCAACTGCGCTCGGTGTACGGCAAGCGGCCGTGGCAATTCCCCGGCGGGAACACCGACACCCAAGAGGACCCTCTGGGAACCGCGCGCCGCGAAGCAGCCGAGGAGACAGGGCTCGAACTCGGCCAGGGCGCGCCCAGCCTCCTGCTGACGCACTACCTCTTCCCCGGCCCTCACGCGCCCCTGGGCAAAGTCGAGTTCATTTTCGACGGCGGCCGACTGAGCAGCGAGCAACTGCGCCGGATCCGCCTCGATCCGGCCGAGCACGACATGTGGGCAGTCCATGACCTCGGCCAATGGCGGCTGCTGATGGGCGAGATGCCCTTCGCCCGCCTTGACGCCGTCGAGCGAGCGCGTCGCGGCCAGGGCCCGAACTTCCGCGTAACCCACCCATAGCCGCTGCCTCGCTCCACCCATGGCTTCCTGATCCGTTGATGCCTCGGGAATCCAGCAGACGGACGCCTGCCCAGCGGGCGGCGGCCGGGGCGCCGTTCATGCCTCGGCGGATACGCCCGTCGCCGCTGCGATCAGGGCGGTTGCCGCCGCGTGGGAGGTCGCGGCCACCGTGGAGTCGTGGTCCATCAGGGCGGAGATGCCGGCGCCGTCGTAAAGGAGTTGGAGCTGGTGGCCCAGCGCCTCGGGGTCGGCGGCGCCGGCCTCGGTGGCGAGGCGGGTGAAGAGCTCGCGCATCCAGGCGCGGAAGGTGTCCGCTGCTTCCTGGACCAGCCCGCCGGGGCCGGCCTCGGCGCCTGCGCGGATGAAGGCGCAGCCGTGGAAGTCGGGCCGGTCGAACTGCCGTCCCTGGGACTCGAAGACCGCGAGCATCTGCTCGCGGGGCGTGTCGCGCTCCGCCACGGCCCGGGTGATCCGGTCGGCGGTCCCCGCGTGCCGGGTGTCGAGGTACGCCCGGATCAGCTGCTCCTTGTTGCCGAAGGTGTTGTACAGCGACGCCTTGGCCACGCCCGCGTGCTCGATGACCCGGTCGATCCCGACGCTCTGCACGCCCTCGGCGTAGAACAGCTCGTTCGCGGCGGCGAGCAGGCGCTCACGCGCCGACGACTTCGCAGCACTCTGGGCACTCGCCATGACGGTCACTCCTTCAGACAGATCTGTCTACATTATGCCCCGGCCGATTCCCGGCCGCCGCGCGCCAGCCCGAGCAGCGCGAACACCGCGAGGACGATCACGGCGACGCCGTATTCCTGTGCGGTGGCGGTCAGTCCGCCCGCGTGGACGACGAGGAACCCGGCGATCACGGCGGGCACTCCCATGCCCAGGTAGGAGACGACGAAGAGCAGTGACAGCACCCCGGAACTCTCGTGCGGCCGGGCCAGCGGCATCACCGTACGAATGCCGCCCTGGAACCCGCTGCCGAAACCGACGCCCGCGATGGCGGTGCCGACGAAGAAGCCGGTGGGAGAAGAGTCGCGGATCGAGACGAGGGTGAGGGCCACTCCGGCGATCAGTGCGAGGATGCCGGTGAGTATCACGGTCCGGGTCGCGGCTCTCCGCAGGACCAGTACCGAGACGGCGGCCACTCCGGCGAGCACGAACAGGCTGAGCCCGCCGAGGACTTCGGACCCGGAGCCGGTCAACTGCCGTGCGAGGGACGGGCCGAGGGACCCGTAAAGACCGGCCAGCGCCCAGACGGCGAACAGCACCGGCGCGGCCACCAGCATCGGGCGGCGTGCGGCGCGCGGCAGTTTGATCTCCGGCGCCAGGCTGGCCAGCGCCCCCGGCTTGCGGGTCACCGTCTCCTTCATCAGTGCCACCGCGACGGCCTGGAGTACGAAGACCGCCAGCAGTCCGAGGTAGACCAGATGCGTGGGGGCGGGCAGGAACTGGACGACAAGGCCGGAGACCAGTGCGCCGGTCGCTGTGCCGATGCCCGGGACGACCGCGTTGGTGATGGTGCCGCGCGGCCGGTCGATGTCCATCATCCCCGCCCCGATCGCGACCAGCGCGGCACCGGTCGAAAGCCCCTGCACGATCCGGGCGACCATCAGCCCCGACACGCCGCCGGCGGTGGCGAACACGACCATCGAGGCGGCCTGCGCCGCCAGCGCTGCCAGCAGCACCGGCCGTCGGCCGATGTGGTCGGAGAGCTTGCCCATGGTGAGCAGCCCGAGCAGCACGGCCACCGCGTAGACGCCGAAGACCACGGTGGTGGTGATCGGGTCGAAGCCCCATTCGGCCTGGTAGACCGCGTAGAGCGGGGTCGGCGCACTGGAGGCGGCCAGGAACGAGATGGTGATCGAGGCGAGTACGTACAGTGCCACGTTCGGCGGCAACCGCAGGCCCCGCGTGGATACAGCGGCGGAGCCGGGTCCGGAAGCGGATGCGGCGTCGACGGGCGCCGCATCCGAGGTGCGAGCCGGTTTGTACGCCGGGACGACCGAGAGATTCGTCATGACCATTCCCGTCCAATGAGTGAGTAGACCTGTCTGTCTAGTCGCATCAGAGATTAGACAGACAGGTCTACTCAGGTCAAGCGGGCCCTCAGCCGAAGATCGCGCTCTCGGTGGCGTAGAGGAAGCGGGTCCGGGAGCGGTCGAGGAAGTTCTCCTCGTCCGCGGCAACGGTCGTGGTGTAGGTGTCGGAGGTGAACCAGCGGGCCGCGTCGGCGATGCCGTCGACCCACACCTCGGCGACACCGTCGTAGACGGCGGTGCTTATGCCGGGGATCTCGTCGTCGGTGGGCAGGAGTTGGACGTAGCGCCGGACCGGGACCTCTCCGGCGGGCAGTCGCGAGAGCAGCGGGGTGTGCTTCTGGGTCCAGTACTCCACGAACTCCTCGTGGGTGAGATCTGCCCGCCGGGTCAGGAAGATGCTGAGCTTGATCACAGGGGACTCCTTGAGGCCACGCTTGACTTGCCTGGGCAACTCATAAGGTAGACCGCATTGACTTGCCCAGGCAACAGATGTCTCTTGCCTGGGCAAGTAGGATGGGTCACATGGAAGAACCGTCACCGTGGCTCGACACCGAGCAGCAGGAACTCTGGCAGGACCTTCTCACCGTCGTGATCGCGTTGCCTGCGGCCCTGGACCGGCAATTGCAGCGCGACGCGGGCATCTCGAACTTCGAGTACAGCGTGCTCGCCCGGTTGTCGATGGCGCATGAGGCCACCATGCGGTTCAGCGAACTGGCCCGAGACTGCGACAGCGCTCTCCCGCGGCTGTCGAAGCTCATGGACCGCTTCGAGGCGCGCGAGTGGATCGTTCGCCGAGTGGACCCGAGCGACGGTCGCTACACCCTGGCCACGCTGACCGACAACGGCCGGGAGAAGGTGGTCGACAGCGCACCAGGGCACGTCGCACAGGTGCGCCGACTCGTATTCGACCCTCTCACCGCTGCACAGCGACGCCACCTCGCCGCTGCACTTTCCAGCGTCGCCGAGACCGTGCGACAGGAGGCCGCCGGCAGCGTCGCACGCACGACGAGTGCAGTAGATCGGCGCGCCAACCACCAGGCCGGCATGGACAGCAACTGAGCGGCACACCACGCTCGCCGCGGAAGCAAGCGACCTGGCAGTCGCCGAACTCGATGCCGCAGCACCGAAGTTCGGCGCGGTCGAGCAGCACCATCAGTTCCCCGATCGCCGGTCACAAAACCGAGGCCCCCTGCCCGAATCGAGAGCGAGACGCGACCATGACGCCATGCGCCTGATTCTGATCCGCCACGGCCAGACACCGACCAATGTCGCGTACACCATGCACACCACCCTCCCCGGTCCTGAGCTGACCCACCTCGGCCAGCAGCAAGCGAGTGCGCTTGTCAGCGCTCTCGCCGACGAGAAGATCGACGCCCTCTTCGCCTCCACCCATCAACGCACGCAGCTGACCGCGGCCCCGCTCGCTGAAGACCGCGGACTGCAGGTACTGATCCGCGACGGGATACGAGAGGTCTCCGCCGGCCACTGGGAAGGCGCCGGCGACCACGCCTCCCACAACGCATTCCTGGACCTCGTCTTCGGCTGGCCCACCGATCCCACCACCCGCGTACCCGGCGGCGAGAGCGGTCTGGAGGTACTGCAGCGGATCGACGGCGTGGTCCACGAGGCTGTGCAGAGCGGCGGGGAGACGGTGGTGATGGTCAGTCACGGTGTGGCCATCCGGGTCTGGCTTGCCGCCCGTGCAGCCAATTTCTCTGCCCGAGACGCCAAGAGACGCACGTTGGACAACACCGGTGCCGTGATCGTCGACCGAAGCGCTGAAGGCACCTGGCAGGTCCTGTCCTGGGCCGGCCAATCAGTCGGGCCGTCCGGGAATGAGCCGTGGGACAGCGTGACCGCTGGGGAGAATCTGGGGAGTTGAGGCCGCGCCGGCTCCCAACAGCCCCGACAAGGCAGTTGTAGCGGCCGCCCGCACACCTCGCGCCCGAACTGTGGTGTCCCGCCACATACGCCCATGACCTGTGCGTTCCTACGGTATGGCGACCGGAATCGTCCCCTGTCTCCCGCCCGGAAGTGACCACCATGGCCGCACCCACGGAACCCGCCACCTCGCTCCGGAGCATGCAGAAAGTCGTCGCCGCCAGCCTGATCGGCACCACCATCGAGTGGTACGACTTCTTCCTGTACGGCTCCGCAGCCGCGCTGGTCTTCAACAAGCTCTTCTTCCCGGACTCCGACCCGCTCGTCGGAACCCTCCTCTCCTTCCTCACCTACGCCGTCGGTTTCGCCGCCCGCCCTCTCGGCGCCCTGGTCTTCGGTCATTACGGCGACCGGCTCGGCCGCAAGAAGCTGCTGGTCGTCAGCCTGTTGATGATGGGCGCCGCGACCTTCGCCATCGGTCTGCTGCCCACCCACGCCACCGTCGGCGCCGCGGCACCCGTGCTGCTCACCGTCCTCCGTCTCGTCCAGGGCTTCGCGCTCGGCGGCGAATGGGGCGGTGCCGTACTCCTGGTGTCCGAGCACGGAGCTCCCGAGCGGCGAGGGTTCTGGGCCTCGTGGCCGCAGACCGGGGCGCCTGCCGGGCAGTTGCTCGCCACCGGTGTCCTCTCGGCGCTCACCGCGCTCCTTTCGGACGCCGCGTTCACTTCGTGGGGATGGCGCATACCGTTCCTGCTCTCCGGTGTACTGGTCGGTGTCGGCCTGTGGATTCGTCTCTCTGTCGATGAATCCCCCTTGTTCAAGGCCGCGTTGGCACGGGCCGAAGCCCGCAAGGCAACCAGCGAGGTGGAGAAGATGCCGCTCGTCTCCGTGCTGCGTCACCACTGGCGCGACGTGCTCGTCGCCATGGGCGCACGCATGGCCGAGAACATCAGCTACTACGTCATCACCGCCTTCATCCTCGTGTACGCGACGACCTCCGCCGGCCTCAGCAAGCAGACCGCGCTCAACGCCGTACTCGTCGCCTCCGCCGTGCACTTCGCGGTGATCCCCGCCTGGGGCGCGCTCTCGGACCGCATCGGCCGCAGGCCCGTCTATCTGATCGGCGCGGTCGGCGTCGGGGCGTGGATGTTCCCGTTCTTCGCGCTCATCGACACCAAGAGTTTCGGGAGCCTGCTGCTCGCCGTGACCGTCGGACTGATCTTCCACGGTGCGATGTACGCACCCCAGGCGGCCTTCTTCTCGGAGATGTTCGCCACCCGGATGCGGTACTCCGGTGCGTCGATCGGCGCGCAGTTCTCCTCGGTCGCGGCCGGTGCGCCGGCACCGCTCATCGCCACCGCGCTGCTCGCCGACTACGACAGTTCCACGCCGATCGCCCTGTACGTGATCGCGGCGGCGCTCCTGACCGTGGTCGCGATCGGCTGCGCCAAGGAGACCCGCACCCGGGACCTGGACAACATCGAGGAGAGCGCGGGCGCGCCGGCACCGTCCGCCGCTGTCGACGCTCGTACCGCCTGAAGCACCGCGGAGGCGCCGCACGGATCCGGTCCGTGCGGCGCCTCCGCGCGTTCAGCGCGCGATCGCGGACGACAACCCGTGCAGACGCAGGGCGAGTTGGATCTCCAGTGCGCGCGACGGCGCCTGCCAGTCGGGGCCCAGCAGGCGGCCGATCCGCTCCAGCCGCTGGGCCACCGTGTTGACGTGGACGTGCAGGGTGTCCTTCGTACGGGCCGGGCTCATTCCGCACGCGAAGTACGCGTCCAGGGTGCGCACCAGGTCGGTGCCGCGCCTCTCGTCGTACGACACGACCTCGCCGATCGTGCGCCGTACGAAACCGTCGATGTCCCCGGTGTCGGCGAGCAGCAGCCCGAGGAAGCCGAGGTCCTGTGCCGCCGCCCCGTCGCCGGACCTGCCGAGCAGCCGCAGCGCCTCGATGCAGCGGCGCGCCTCGGCATAGGCGTCTCCCACCGCGGCGGTGCGGTCGGCGGGCGCCGCCACCGGCGCCGAGGCGCCGACCGTGACGCGCTCGTGGAGTGCCCCGCCGAGGTGTTTCGCGCAACTCCGGGCCAGAGCAGCCGGGTTGTCGTCAGGACCCAGCGGAAGCAGCAGTACGGTGCCGCCGTCGCGCGCTGCGGCCAGCCCGTGCCGGGTCGCCGCCAGATGCGAGGCCGCCGACCACAGCCGTTGCCGGTCCGCGCTCTCCCGCTCGGCGGATCCTGCCCCCTCCGGTACGTCGATCCGCGCGGCCAGCACCACGTGCGGCGCGTCCAGGTCGGCCCGCAGCCGGGCGGCGCGTTCGCGCAGGAGTCGCGGGTCGCGGTCCGGGGCGTCGAGGAGGTCGTCGAGGAGTTCCCCGCGCACCCGCTGCTCCGCCTCGCCGGCCGAGCGGCGGGCGAGGAGCAGGAGGGAGGTGACGAGTGCGGCCCGTTCCAGGGTGCGCAGGTCGACCGGGTCGAGGCCGGGCCTGCCGCGCAGGACCAGTGCGCCGAGCTGTTCTCCGCCTGCCGAGACGGCGGCGACCCAGTCCTCCCCGCGGCGTACCGCGTGGCCGTCGGCGCCCGCGGGGCCGAAGTCGCCCTCGATGAACTCGACGTCCCCGTCGAGGACTTCGGCCACCGCACCCGCCACGTCATGGACGCCGCCGCCGCGCAGCACCAGTTCGGTGAGCCGGTCGTGGACGTCCGAGGCGCGTTCGATGACTCCGCTGTGGTCGCGGATGATCGCGTTCGCCTTTTCGAGTTCGGCCAGTGCCGTGCGGGTCTCGGCGAGCAGGTTGGCGGTGTCGATGGCCACGGCGGCGTGCGCCGCGAACGAGCCGAGGAGCGCGACCTGTTCATGGGCGAAGACCCGGGCCCTGCGGTCGGCGGCGAAGAGGACGCCGATGATCTGGCTGCCGAGGGTGAGGGGCACGCCGAGGATGGCGGCCAGGCCCTCGTCGCGTACCGCCGAGTCGATGTTCCTGGTGTGCTCGAAGCGCGGGTCGTCGAAATAGCTCTCGGTGACGTACGGCCGGGCGGTCTGGGCGACGAGCCCGCCGAGCCCTTCGCCCATGCCGAGCCTCAACTGCTGGAAGCGGGCCGAGACCGAGCCCTCGGTGACACGCATATAGGTGTCGCCGGCCGCCGGGTCGTTGAGGCAGAGATACGCGACCTCCGTGCCCAGCAGCGACCGGGCGCGCTGCACGATGGCCCGGAGCACGGCGTCGAGGTCGCGCAGTCCTGCCAGGTCGTTGGCGGTCTCGAAGAGCGCGGAGAGTTCGGCCTCGCGCCGCCGCCGCTCCGCCAGTTCGGCCCGTACCCGCAGCGCGACCTGCTTGGCGGACTCCAGGGCGGCGAGCACCTCGGGAGAGGCGCCGTCGGCGCGGGCGAGGAGCACCGGCCGGTCGTAGGCCTCGGTTGCGGCTCCGCGCGCGAGAAGCTCCAGGTAAGGGGCCTCGGCGGAGCCGGGCGGCGGTTGGTCGTGGGACATGGTCACAGAGATACCTGTCGTACGGTCGGCGGCGCCAGCCCTAGTGCGCGGTCCAGCCTCCGTCGAGGGTGAGCGAGGTGCCGGTGGCGAAGGAGGCATGGGGGCCGCAGAGGTACGCGACGGCCTCGGCGACCTCCTCCGGTTCGATCAGGCGCTTGACCGCGGAGTCCTTGAGCAGCACCTCGGTGAGCACCTTCGACTCGTCGATGCCGTGGGCGGCCGCCTGGTCCGCGATCTGCCGCTCGACCAGCGGGGTGCGCACATAGCCGGGGTTCACGCAGTTCGACGTGACGCCGTGCGGGGCGCCTTCGAGCGCGGCGGTCTTGGAGAGCCCTTCGAGACCGTGCTTGGCCGTGACGTACGCCGATTTGTACGCGGAGGCCCGCAGCCCGTGCACCGAGGAGATGTTGACGATCCGCCCCCAGCCCTGCCCGTACATGTGCGGCAGCGCCCCTCTGATGAGCCGGAACGGCGCCTCCAGCATGACGGTGAGCACGGTGTGGAAGACGTCGGGCGGGAACTCCTCGATGGGGCGCACCAGTTGGAGTCCCGCGTTGTTGACGAGGATGTCCGCTCCGGCAGCCGCACGCTCCGCCGCGTCGAGATCGGTCAGGTCCAGGACGTGGGCCTCGACGGGCCCGGGCAGCCCCCGGGCCGCTGCGACGAGCTCGTCGAGTCCGGCAGCGTCACGGTCGGTGGCCCGGACCGCGGCACCCGCGGCGGCGAGCCGCAGCGCACAGGCGCTGCCGATGCCGCCCGCGGCTCCGGTGACGAGTGCGCTGCGGCCGTGGAGATCGGGGCCGGCGGGACGGGGTGTGGTGGGCGCGGTCATGCTCCGCACCCTAGGCAGCGGTCAGGGTCCGCACCGATGTGGCCCGGACCCATACTTCACTCCGCGACGGTGGCGTCGAACCATGTGGGTTCGTCGCTGAGCGCCCTCTTGATCCGCGTCAGGTCGAAGTCGGCGAGCTCCGGCAGCGCGTCGACCGGGAACCATCCCACCTCGAGGGACTCGTCGTCGTTCACGCGTGCCTCCCCGCCCACGGCGCGGCACAGGAAGCTGGTGTCCATGAACTGGCAGCGGTCGCCGTTGGGGTACGTGATCGGCTTCAGCGCCTGCACCAGAATGATCCGCTCCGGTACGCACCGCACGGCCGTCTCCTCGAAGACCTCGCGCACCGCGGTCGTCGCCGGCTGCTCCCCCGGCTCCGGAATCCCGCCGATGATGGCCCACTTGCCCGTGTCGGCGCGACGGCCGAGCAGCACGCGTCCGTCGTCGTCGAGGACGACGACGCTCACGCCCGGCAGAAGGAGCAGCTGGTGGCCCGCGGTGGCCCTGATGTCGAGGATGAAATCGGGAGTTGCCATGTCACGACCCTAACCGCGGGCCTTCCTGATCTTGTACGTACGCGTGCCCGCCCATCCGATCCCGCCCAGCCCGACAGCGACCAGCAACCACTCGGGCAGGGTGCCGAGTTCGGTGGCCGGGGTGGTCGAGGAGCGCTTGGGCACCTCGGCGACCAGTGCGTCGGCGGTGAACATCTTCGTCTTCTGCGCGACGGAGCCGTCCGGCCGGATCACGGCGGTGACCCCTGTGGTGACCGGGACCATCACGGCCCGGCTGTGCTCGACGGCCCGCACCCGTGACATGGCGAGCTGCTGGTACGTCATCTCGCTGCGGTCGAACGTCGCGTTGTTGCTCGGTACGGAGATGATCTGCGCGCCCGCCTTCACCTGGTCGCGCACCGCCCAGTCGAAGGCCGCCTCGTAGCAGGTGACCGGGCCGATCTTCGTCCCCGCCATGTCGAACACCACGGACTTCTTGCCGGGCGTGAAGTCCTGGCGCACCAGGTCGACGTCGGAGCTGAAGATCCGGAAGAAGGAGCGGTAGGGCATGTACTCGCCGAAGGGCTGCAGCTGCCGCTTGTCGTACGTGGTCGTGGGGCCCTTCGTCGGGTCCCACAGGATCTGCTCGTTGAGCAGGTCGCCGTTCTTCGCGTTGACGACCGCGCCGACCGAGATGGGCGCGCCTATCGCCTTGGCCGCCTCGTCGATGGCCATGTACGCGTCGGCGTTGGCGTACGGGTCGATGTCGGAGGAGTTCTCCGGCCAGAGCACCAGGTCCGGCTGCTCGGCACGCCCCGCCTTCACATCGGCGGCGAGCTTCTTCGTCTCGCGTACGTGGTAGTCGAGCACCGCGCGGCGCTGGGAGGCGAAGTCGAGCCCCATCCGCGGGACGTTGCCCTGGATGAGGGCGACAGTGGTGGTGCCGTCCTCGGCCCCGTCGTCGACGAGGGGCAGCGCGGCAAGCCCCGCCGCGACAGGTACCGCGGCCAGCAGGGCGGCGCCCGCGACACCGCGCTCCCACACCCGGCGCTGCGCGTACGACCGCCGTACGAGCTCGCCGAGCCCGAATCCGCAGAGGACCACGGCGAAGCCCAGCACCGGGGTGCCGCCCACGGCGGCCAGCGGCAGGAAGACCCCTTCGGGCTGCCCGAAGGCGACCTTGCCCCAGGGGAACCCGCCGAACGGAACCCGGGCGCGGGCCGCCTCGACGGCGATCCACACACCGGCGGCCCAGAGCGGTGAGAGCGGCAGCCGCGAGACGTACGCGATCCCGGCCCCTGCCGCGGCGACGAACAGTGCCTCGATCGCCGCGAGCCCCAGCCAGGGTCCGGGGCCGACCTCGACGCCCGTCCACACCAGCAGCGGCAGGAGGAACCCCAGGCCCATCAGATAGCCGAGGCCGAAACCCGCCCTGGCCCGGCGGCCGTGCAGGACCAGGCCGAACAGCGCGAAGGCGAAAGGAGCCAGCCACCACAGCGGTCTCGGCGGGAAGCTTGCGTACAGCAGCAGTCCTGAGGCTGCCGCCAGGGCGGGCCGCACCAGCTTGCGGTAGCGCGGGACGGGCGCAGGCGGAGGGGCGGGGGCCTCGACAGGGGCGATGGTGGTGCTCACGCGGCGGAGTCTACGGTGACGGTCCTGGCCTGCGGCCTTCCGGTCCCCCACCGGTTGCAGCATCGATTCTGCGCAGGGTGTCCACAAACAGCCCCCACTGCCGTTAGCGTGTGCGCCAGTCCCTGCAGAGTGGCCGGATCCGGCCGTCGGGAGGGACCCGTCAGAGATCGGGGGGTCGACGGGATGGCCGCATCGGCGGACGACACTTCCGCTCGGGCCGGCGGCAGTGCGCCCGATGTCGTCGGGGTGCTCGTACTGAGCGGCTGCGCCGTCTGGGCGCTGGTCACCGCGGCGGGCCGCGAGGCGCGGCCCGAGGGTGTCCTGCTGGCCGTGCTCGCCCTCGCCGCGGGCTACGCCTGGGGCCGTATCTGCGGAACCCTGCTCCCGGTGGCCGCCGCCGTGGCCGCGGCGCTCGCCGCGCTGGGGCTGGCCGTCGGCTCGCGCCACGGTGTTCCCGGGGCGACGTCGGCCCATGCAGTGGGCCACACCGGTGCGACGGCCGCCCTGCTGGTCCTGGCGACGGGCGCGGCCTGCTCGGCCGCCTGGGCCGCGCGGCCGCCGGTGCTCAGGCTGGTGCTGCGGCTCTTCGCGGCGGCTCTTGCGGTGGCCGCGCTCCTCCTCGATTCCGTTCCCGGGTGCGTGGCCGCACTCGGCGTCCTGCTGTGCTCGCTCGCGGCAGCCCGGATGCGCAGCAGGGCCGCGGGCCTCGCGGGGCTGATTCTGGCCACGGGTCTTGTGGTGGGCGGGTCGTGGGCGGTGGCCGAGCACGCGCTTCCCGACGGTCTCGCCGTTTCGCTCGAGGACCAGCTCACGCAGAACCGGGTGCTGCTGTGGCAGGACGCGATCGGGCTGGCCAAGGAGCATCCCGCGCTGGGCGTGGGCCCCGACCGCTTCGGCGAGCTGAGCACGACCGCCCAGCGGTCGCTGGACCCCGACAGCAAACCGCACTCGGCGGCGCTGCAGCAGGCCGCCGAGGAGGGCGTCGTCGGTGTCTGCCTTCTCGCGGCCGCCTTCGGCTGGATCCTGTACGGGCTCTGGCGCTCGCCCCGGTCCACACCGGTGGTCCTCACGGCGGGTGCGGCGCTCACCGCGCTGGCCGCTCTGGCGAGCGTCGGCAACGCACTGAGCTTCACACCGGTGACCGCGGGCGCCGGACTGCTGGCCGGG
The DNA here is from genome assembly GCF_036227325.1 of Streptomyces sp. NBC_01465. Lineage (NCBI taxonomy): Bacteria > Bacillati > Actinomycetota > Actinomycetes > Kitasatosporales > Streptomycetaceae > Streptomyces > Streptomyces sp. NBC_01465. The sequence continues at coordinate 386,745 of NZ_CP109467.1, forward strand.
CTGGCCACGGCCCGCCCGCAGGGCGAGAGCGCCGGTCCTGGCGGGGAGGATGCCGCGGAGACCGGGTCAGGCCTTGGCCGGCTTCCCACCGGCCACTAGAAGCAGCCGGTCGCGGATGACCCGTACGGCCGCCTCGGCATCGTCCACGGTGACCGTGAAGCTGCGCCCGTCGCCCAGCGTCAGGACCAGGCCCTCACCACGGCGTACGACCACGGCCGTGCCCTTCTCGGGACGCCAGCGGTATCCCCAGCCGCCCCACTGGCGCGGGGTGACGCGGGGCGCGAACTCGGCGTCCACCACGTGGTCGAGGGGGATGCGGCGGCGCGGCAGCCCGATGTGGCCGCAGCGCACTTCGAGGACGTCGCGGTCGACCTTCACCGCCACATGGACGAAGGCGAGGGTGCCGTAGAGCATGAGCAGTCCGGCGGCCACACAGCCGATCACGGACATCAGCAGCGGGGCGAGTCCCGAGGTCCACTCGGAGTCGACCGCGAGCTCGACACCGAGAGCCATGCAGGCCGCACCTGCTGCGGCGAGCAGCCACTGACCGCGATTGGTCGCACGGCCGGTCCAGACTGCCGTTTCGGGAGCTGCGTTCTGGGTGGGGTCGCTCTGATCCCTCATACGAAGCAGGGTACTCACGTTCAGGCGCCGCGGCAGTGGTTCTGCGGCGCCTTCCGCGGTCAGTGTGCGGGACTCATCGCCTCGAGCAGGCGGCCTTCCACATAGGCGAGCGCGGCATCGGGCAGGGCGGCGTGACGACCGCTGAGTAGGACGGTCAGCCCGGTGCTCGGCGCGGCTGCCGGGGAGGGCCCGGAACCGATCCGGCGCAGCGCCTGAGCCGCCACCGCCTCCGCGGATCCATGCAGGACGACCGGGGCGGCGCCGGGCTGCTGTACAGCTGTACGGATCCGCTCGGCGACGAGCTCGTAATGGGTGCAGCCCAGGACGACGGTCCTTACACCGGCCGGGGTGAGCGCGGCCGCGGCGGCGACGGCACGGTCGATCGCAGCCTCGTCCGCCTGCTGTACCGCGTCCGCCAGGCCGGGACAGGGCACTTCGGTGACGTCGACGCCCGCGGCGAAGTCGCGGATCAGTCCCCGCTGGTAGGGGCTGCCGGTGGTGGCGGGGGTGGCCCAGATGGCGACGGGTCCGCCGCCGGCCGCGGCCGGCTTGATCGCGGGCACCGTACCGATGACCGGAATCTGCGGCTCCAGCTCGGCGCGGAGGGTCGCCAGTGCGTGTACGGAGGCCGTGTTGCAGGCGACGATCAGCGCATCGGGGCGGTGCGCGGCGGCCGCGCGGGCCACGGCCAGCGCGCAGGCGGCCACGCCCTCGGGGGTATGACGCCCCCAGGGCATTCCGTCGGGGTCTGAGGAGAGGACCAGATCTGCGTCCGGTCGCAGTCGGCGCACCGCGGCAGCTGCCGCGAGCAGGCCGATCCCGGAGTCCATGAGCGCGATCTTCACCCGGTCACCTTAGTCGACCACCCCTGCGAACCCTGCTTCGTGGGGCAGACTTCGGCGGATGAGCGTCATGGCATGGATCGCCGTCGGATCGCTGGCCGCCTGGCTGTGGCTGCTCCTTGGCCAGGGTTTCTTCTGGCGCACCGATCAGCGCCTGCCCGCGCGCACGGACCCGCCCCACTGGCCCCGTGTCGCGATCGTGGTGCCCGCCAGGGACGAGGCCGAGGTGCTGCCGCTGAGCCTCCCCTCCCTGCTGGCCCAGGACTATCCCGGGGAGGCCGGGATCCATCTGGTCGACGACGGAAGTTCGGACGGTACGGGGGAGCTGGCGCGCTCACTCGCCGAACAGCACGGCGGACTGCCGCTGACCGTCGTGTCGCCGGGCGAGCCCGAGCCCGGTTGGACCGGGAAACTCTGGGCGCTGCGGTACGGGATTTCCGTCGCCCGGGAGAGCGAGCCCGAGTATCTGCTTCTCACGGACGCCGACATCGCCCATGAGCCGGACAGTCTGCGGGAGTTGGTGGCCGCAGCCCGGTCGCAGGACCTCGATCTGGTCTCCCTGATGGCCCGGCTGCGGGTGGCGAGCCTGTGGGAGCGGCTCGTCGTCCCGGCCTTCGTCTACTTCTTCGCCCAGCTCTATCCGTTCCGGTGGATCAACAGGGCCGGGGCCAGGACGGCGGCCGCGGCCGGCGGCTGTGTGCTGCTGCGCACCGAGGCCGCCGAGCGGGCACGCGTACCGGAGTCGATCCGTCAGGCGGTCATCGACGACGTCTCGCTCGCCCGGGCGGTGCAGGGCAGTGGCGGGCGGATCTGGCTGGGGCTCGCCGAGCGTGTGGACAGCGTCCGTCCGTATCCGGGCCTCGGTGACCTGTGGCGGATGGTCTCGCGCAGCGCCTACGCGCAGTTGCGGCACAGTGTGCTGCTGCTCGCCGGTACGGTCGCCGGACTCGCGGTGGTCTACCTCGCGCCGCCGGTCGCACTGCTGGCCGGGCTGCTCACCGGGGATGTGCCCGCCGCCTGGGCGGGCGGTCTCGCCTGGCTGGTGATGGTGGGCACGTATCTGCCCATGCTGGCCTACTACCGGCAGTCGCTCTGGCTCGCGCCGCTGCTGCCGTTCACCGCGTTCCTCTACTTGCTGATGACGGTGGACTCCGCGGTGCAGCACTACCGCGGCCGCGGCGCCGCCTGGAAGGGGCGGACGTACGCCCGCCCGGAGACGGCGCCGGACCGCTGAGGCGGCCGGGTCACTTCCTGCCGGGCGTCCAGTTCATGCCCCAGCCGTAGGCGCGGTCCATGGTCCGCTGCGGGCTCACTCCGCGGTCGGGCACCAGATAGCGGGCCTCGCGCTGCACGACGAGGTCTCCCCCGTTGTTGGTGATGAGCGCCAGGGCGCAGACCGTGGACGGCACGGTGCATTCGTCCAGCGAGAAGTCGATGGCCGCGCCGTGCTGCGGCTGGAGGGTGACGGTCGCGTGGAGGTCGGCGAAGCTGCGGGCGCCCTCGTAGATCGTCACGAAGATGATGACGCGGCGGAGCTTGTCCTTGTGGTCGAGGTTGATGGTGAGGTTCTCGCCGGTGTCCACGGCTCCGGTGCGGTCGTCGCCGTCGAGTTGGATGTACGGCGGCTGGTTGACCGCCCCGAAGGCATTGCCGAGGGCCTGGACCACGCCCTTGCGGCCGTCGGTCAGTTCGTACAGCGCACAGAGGTCGAGGTCGAGGTCGGCGTGCTGGGCGACGGCCCGGCCCAGTTTGGCGCCCCAGCCCTTGAACTGTTTGCGCACCTGCCAGTTGAGGTTGACCCTCATCGCGCCCGAGGTGCCGCCCTGTTTGGCGAGGGAGACGGTGGGCGCCTCCTTCGTGAGGGTGACCTTGGACAGCCGTACGGGTGCGGGGGCGGCGGCCGGGGGTGCGGGCGGGGGCGGGGGCGCCTGGACGGGCTGCGGGGGCTGCGCCTGCGGCTGGGGTTCGTCCACGCTGATCCCGAAGTCCGTTGCCAGACCGGCGAGTCCACTGCTGTAGCCCTGACCCACGGCGCGGAATTTCCACGCTCCCTGACGCCGGTAGAGCTCGCCGAGCAGAAAGGCCGTCTCTACAGAAGCGTCCTGACTGTCGAAGCGTGCGAGCTCCGCGCCACTGCCCGCGTCGAGCACCCGGATGTACAGACCGGGGACCTGTCCGAAGCTGCCGCCGTCGGCCGAGGCGGCCAGCACGATGCGCTCGATGGAGGGCTCCACGCGGGCGAGATCAACGGCGAGGGTGTCGCTCACGCCGTCCCCTGCGGGCTTCTTGCCCTCGTGGCGCACGGCGCCGGAGGCATGGGCGGGCTGGTTGTAAAAGACGAAGTCGGCGTCGGAGCGGACTTTCCCGGACGCCAGCAGCAGAGCCGAGGCATCGACGTCCGGCACGCCCGGGCCCGAACGCCAGCCCAATTCGATACGAACGGCCTGAGCCGACACCGGAACATTGGTTCCCTTAAGCATTGTCATGCTCGCCCCCATCGTGCGTCCGGGTGCCGAAGTTTTCTGTGCGCCCAACCTAATCCGTGACGGCATGCGAAGCCCATGGACGGCACTGCAAGATCATGTACGGACCCGCGGGTAACCCCCTTACGAGCTGGCCTTTACACGATCCGAACGCCGGGCGACGACCGTTTTTCCCACGTTCGCTCGGATTGGGGATGCCCAGTCACACACAACGCGCAAAACAACCCTCTTATCGGGCTCCCCATCCAGCACATCGTCGGCTTTACTTATGTGCCATGACCTCCCCCCGCGCCACCTACGGCGGCGGTTACTACTCCGCGCCGTCCTTCCCGGACACTCCGATCTACGATTCCCTCGTCGCAGAGCGGGGCACGCCTCAGATCGCCCCGATCCGAGTGCCTTCCGCGTACGACACCGGCAACAGCTACCTGCCGGCCCTTCCGTCCGCCCTGCCGGCGCTGCCGGCCGGTCCCTCCGCCCAGCACAATCCGTCGTACGGCTACCAGCAGCCGATGGCCCAGCCGGTGCCCGCGCAGGGGTACGCCCCGGCTCCGTACATCCCGCAACAGGCCGCCGGCCCCCGCGGCTACCCGGGGCCACAGGCCCAGATGCAGCGACCCCCGGCCGGCAGCGGTTACGAGGCGATGCGCCCGGCGGCGCCGCGTCCCGCGCCCGCGCCGTACGAGGACCCGTACAACCGCCCCTACCAGGGAGGCCGGGGGTACTGACCGGTCGGACTGACGTCCGACCGGGCTGGCAGGATGGCCGTATGTCTCATGCGGTTCATGCTGTTCTGTCCTCACTCCACGTCCATCCGGTCAAGTCGCTCAGGGGGTGCGCGCAGGGCTCGGCCGTCGTCGAGCCCTGGGGTCTTGCCGGGGACCGCAGGTGGATGCTGGTGGACACCGGGGGGAAGGTGGTCACCCAACGCCAGCACGCGCGCCTGGCGTTGGCCGGTGCCGAGTGCGGCGCCGACGGTTCGCTGCGGCTGTCGGCCCCGGGCCGCGAGCCGCTGACGGTCGCCGTGCCCGCTCCGTCGGGGACCATGACCGCCGCGCTCTTCCGCGAGAAGGTCGAGGTCGTCCTCGCCGACGACGCGGCCCATGCCTGGTTCAGCGCGTACCTCGGGGCCGAGGTGCGTCTCGTACATCTCGACGATCCGGCACACCGGCGCCCGGTGGACCCGGCCTTCGCCCGGCCCGGGGAGACCGTCAGTCTCGCCGACGGCTATCCGCTGCTGCTCACCACGGAGTCGTCGCTCGACGCCCTCAACTCCCTGGTGGCGCAGGGGGAACACGCCGGCGAGGGGCCGCTGCCGATGAACCGGTTCCGGCCCAATGTCGTCGTGTCGGGCACCGTGCCGTGGGCCGAGGACGACTGGTACCGCATCGCGATCGGCGAGGTCTCCTTCCGGGTGGCCAAGCCCTGCGACCGCTGCGTGGTGACCACCACCGACCAGGAGACGGCGGAGCGGGGCAAGGAGCCTCTGCACAGCCTCGCCCGTCATCGCCGGGCCGGCAGCGATCTCCTGTTCGGGCAGAACCTCGTGCCCGAGACCACCGGCACCCTCCGCGTGGGTGATGTGGTGCACATCCTCGAATAGGAACCCCCCTCCGCGGGAACTCGCCGGGGAGGCGGGCGCGTTGAACGGACGCGGAAGGGGGTGCGGGACTGTGCGAGCAGCTGGTGGCGTGTGGCGCTGGCGGCGCAATCCTCTGCGTCGCGGTACGGATCTCGTCGAGGCCTGGGTGGCACTGGCGGCCGTGCTGCTGATCGTGCTCAGCGTCCCGGTCGTGGGCTGGTGCTGCGGAGCGCTGACCGACCGGACACTGGAGCGTGCGGTGCAGAACCAGCACCGGCAGCGCCATGCCACGACGGCCCTGGTCGTCCGGACCCTGCCGGGTCCTGCGGTGTCGGCGAACCCGGACGGATCGGCGGACGGATCGACCCGCAGCCGTGTCCTGGCCAACTGGACCGCCACGGACGGGAGTCGGCACACCGGCGTACTGATCGCCGGCAAACTGCACAACAAACCCGGGGACAAACTCCCGATATGGACGGACGACCACGGCACCGTCGTGAACCGCCCCCTGGACACCACGACGGCCCGGGCCCACGCCGTGCTCGCGGGCATCGCGGCGGCCGGGGCTGCCGCCGGCCTCGTCGTCGGCGCCCAGCAACTGATCGTATGGCGACTGGTGCACCGTCGGTACGCCCGTCTCGACCGCGCCTGGGCCGAGGCCGGTCCGGACTGGGGGCGAACGGGGACGGGGAGCTGAGAGCGGTCAACTCCCCCGCTCCGCGCGCGCTACGGTGGAGCAGCCAGAACGGACGCGTTACGTACGAGGTGGGGGCAGAGCAGCACCATGGCTCAGGGCACGGTCCAGGTGACCTACACCGGCACATCGCGGTGGCGGCGCCGCACAGGCGAATACGCCTCCCTCGCCGCAGCCCTGGAGGCCGCCGGTGACGGCGACGTCCTCACCATCGCTCCCGGTACGTACAGAGAGAACCTCGTCGTGCAGCGCGCGGTCACGCTGCGCGGCCCCGAGGGCGCGCTCGGCTCGGTGCGGATCGCACCGGTCGACGGTGTCGCGCTGACCGTGCGCGCCTCCGCCGTCGTCAGCGATCTGCACCTGGAGGGCCAGGACTCGGCAGCCCCCGCGCTCCTGGTCGAGGACGGCACCCCCGAGTTGAACGATCTGCGGGTCGTCACCCGTTCCGCGTCCGGGATCGAGGTGCGCGGGTCGGCCAGGCCGACCGTCCGGCGCTGCACGGTCGACAATCCCGCGGGCGTGGGCATCGGTGTACTGGACGGCGCCGGCGGGGTGTTCGAGGAGTGCGAGGTCGTCGCGGCCGGCCAGTCCGGGGTCTCGGTGCGCGGTGGCGCCCACCCGCGTCTGGAGCGCTGCCGGATCCACCACGCCACGGGATCGGGCTTGAGCGTCACCGGCGAGGGCACCGCCCTGGAGGCGGTCGGCTGCGAGATCTACGAGATCAGCGGCACCGGTGTGCAGATCGCCGCCCGCGCCACCGCCCACCTCACCGACTGCACGGTGCACCGCACTTCGACGGACGGTGTCACCCTCGACACCGATGCGATCCTCACGCTCTCCGACTGCGACATCCACGACATCCCGGAGAACGCGGTCGATCTGCGGTCCCGCTCGGTCCTCACCCTCACCCGCTCCGCCGTCCGCCGCTTCGGCCGCAACGGCCTGTCGGTGTGGGACCCGGGCACCCGGGTGGACGCCAACCAGTGCGAGATCCACGACAGTACGGGCGACTATCCGGCGGTCTGGGTCAGCGACGGCGCGACCGCCGTCCTCGACTCCTGCCGCGTCCACGACGTACCGGACGCGATCTTCGTCCTGGACCGCGGATCGCGCGCCGACGTCGTCGACAGCGACCTCTCACAGATCCGCAACACCGCGGTGTCGGTGAGCGACGGCGCGAGCGCGCAGCTCGACGACTGCCGTATCCGCGAGGCCGCCACGGGCGCCTGGTTCCGCGACCACGGCAGCGGCGGCACGCTCAACGGCTGCACCATCGACGCCGCGCAGACCGGCGTGATCGTGACCAAGGGCGCCGACCCCCGGATAGAGCGGTGCACGGTGACCTCCCCCGCCGAGGCGGGCTTCTACGTCTCCGCGGAGGGCCGCGGCACGTTCCACAACTGCCGGGTCACGGGCAGCAGCGGCTACGGCTTCCACGTCATGGACGGCTGCCGTACGACGCTGACCCGCTGCCGGACCGAGCGCTGTGCGCGCGGCGGTTACGAGTTCGCCGAGGACGGCCCCCTGGTCGAGGACTGCACCAGCGACGAGAGCGGAGTGCGGACCGAGCCCCAGGAGACGCCCCCCGTCCTGACCGCCACACAGACCACCGGACTGCTCGGCTCGATCCCGGGCCAGCGCACCGCGGAACCCGCCGCTGCCGCCCCCGCGCCCGCCGCCGACCCGCTGCGGCCGGCGAAGGCCGTCCTGGGTGAACTCGACGCGCTGGTCGGCCTGGAGAGCGTCAAGCGCGAGGTGCGCGCCCTCACCGACATGATCGAGATCGGCCGCCGCCGCCAGGAGGCGGGGCTCAAGGCCGCATCGGTCCGCCGCCATCTCGTCTTCACCGGCTCCCCCGGCACCGGGAAGACCACGGTCGCGCGGCTGTACGGAGAGATCCTGGCCTCGCTCGGAGTCCTGGAGCGCGGGCATCTCGTCGAGGTCTCCCGCGTGGACCTGGTCGGCGAGCACATCGGCTCGACCGCGATCCGTACGCAGGAGGCCTTCGACCGGGCGCGCGGCGGGGTGCTCTTCATCGACGAGGCGTACGCCCTCTCCCCCGAGGACTCCGGCCGCGACTTCGGCAAGGAGGCCATCGACACGCTGGTGAAGCTGATGGAGGACCACCGGGAGGCGGTGGTGGTCATCGTGGCGGGCTACACGGCCGAGATGGAACGCTTCCTGAACATCAACCCCGGTGTGGCGTCCCGTTTCTCACGGACCATCACCTTCAGCGACTATGCGCCCGACGAGCTGCTGCGGATCGTGGAGCAGCAGTCGGAGGAGCACGAGTACCGCCTCGCGGAGGGTACGGGCGAGGCGCTCCTGAAGTACTTCACCGTGCTCCCCAAGGGTCCCGCCTTCGGGAACGGGCGCACCGCCCGCCAGACCTTCGAGTCGATGGTCGAGCGGCACGCGGGCCGGGTCGCCCAGCAGGCGGAGGTCTCCACCGACGACCTCAGCCTGCTCCACCCCGAGGACCTGCCGGAACTTCCCTGACGCCCTGTTTCGGCAGCGACGCCGACTCGAGCTCGTTCAGCAGCCCGGTGCGCTCGCGGGCAAAGACCGGGTCGGCCTGGTAGTCCGAGTGGGCCAGGATCGGTGCGGGCAGCGGGTGTTCGCGGGTGCGCCCGTACGCGACCGGGTCGAGCAGCGGCCCTTCGTCCACTCCGCCCTCGACGCGTACCGGGCCGCCGATCGGGTCGGTGGAGCGCCACAGGTTGCGCCAGCAGTGCAGCTCCTCCTGGAGGTTGTGCAGACAGGCGGGGCCGAAGTACGCGGGGAACCACCGCCCGTAGAGCCGCTCCAGCGGGCAGCCGTACGTCAGCAGCGCGACCCTGCGCCGGGTGCGGGCGGGCAGCTGCCAGACCGCGGCCGCCGAGAGCACGCTGCCCTGGGAGTGCCCGGAGATGACGAGGCGTCCGCCGGTTCGGTCGGTCCAGGTGAACATCCGCCAGGTCAGGTCGGGGACGGCCCGCTCGGCGTAGCACGGGGGCGCGAAGGGGTGCGCGGCGCGCGGCCAGAAGGTGCCGACGTCCCAGAGGATGCCGATGGTCCGCCGGGCCGATGCGTCGCGGTAGGCCCGCCTGCCCCAGGTCACGAAGAGGACGAAGCCCAGACCCACCAGCCATGATCCCAGCGCCTGCGCGGTCTCGGCGGCGGACTCCACGACCTCGGGTGCACCGACGGCCGCCTTGCCGGGGACCTGGTCGCTCGCCCAGGCACCGACGAGCGCCCCGGCGCCGAGGAGCAGGGTGGCGGTCGCCATGATGCCGAGCAGGGCCGGTGCGGCGTCGGTGAGCTTGGCTCGCGAGCGGGCGCCCGCGATCTTGCGCGTACGGACGGTGTCGGGCTTCTCGCGGGGGTAGTCGTCCATGACCCGGCGCCCGGCCACCCGGGTGCGGTGCATGGTGCGTACGGCGAGGAAGGCGGCGGGGACCAGCAGCAGGACGAGGAGCAGCGGGATCACCGAGGCCTGCCAGCTGAGCAGCACCGGCGGCCCGGCGATGGAGGAGCCCATGCCGGGGGTGCCGCGGCCGTCCAGCCAGTCGGCCACGCGCTGGGCGACGCCGCCGGACATCACTCCGCCCAGGGCGCAGGCGAGCATCGCGACGGCAGGGCCGCCGAAGCCCCGGAGGGCGGTGCGGGCCTGGGGCGCCCGGCGGAAGAGGAGGGTCGCGACCACGGCGAGGGCCACCACCAGGACGCCCTGTCCGAGGGTGATGACGCCGAAGGTACGGTCGCCCGGCAGCGAGCCGTGGGAGGTCCAGCCGGGGCGGGACCAGGCCGCGTACAGCGCCGAGAGGACGAGCAGGACCAGGGCCGAACCGGGCAGCAGGGTCACGACGGCCCGGTCGAGTTCCTCGTCGAGCCGGCTCTCGGTGCGTCCTCTGCGGCAGACCACCCAGACCACAACTCCGGCCGCCACCATGAGCGTTGCCTCCAGGAGCCAGCCGATCGCCTCGAGGAGAGTGGCCGACGAGCGGCGGTCGAAGCCGACCGCGGCAGTGGTCAGCGCGGCGGCCACGGTCAGGAATCCGGCGGCCGTGTGCGCGGCGCGCAGCCGGGCCACCAGCCTGCGGCCGTACCAGAATCCGGGGGTGGAGAGGGCGGGCCTGGCGGTCGGTTCGGGGTCCTCTTCGTCGTCGGCGCCGGTCAGCGGCTGCTGTGACTCGTACGCGCTCCAGGTGCGGTTGGAGAGGTACCAGAGGAACGCGGTGAGCGCCGCGGGGACCACGGCGGCCAGCGCGAGGCGGCGGCCCGGCTGCGCCCACCAGCCGCCGTGCTGCGGGGAGAGGAAGCCGAGCCAGGACTTGGAGCGGGTGCAGGCTGCGGCGCCCGCGCACTGCCAGGCGGTCAGATCGAGCGCGACCTCGCACGCGGCGGCGACGAGGAGCACGGTGAGGCTGAGTGCGACCAGGCGCACCAGGACCCCGTACACGCGGACCGTCCTGGACAGGCCCCTGGTGGGGGGCCGCATCCAGTGCGCGAGGTTGACGACCATGAAGGGGAGCAGGAGGAGCCAGAGTGCGCGGGCGCCGTTGCCGGAGGTCAGGTTGGACCAGACGTACGCCTCCTGGACCGGTCCGCCGGACTCGGTCCCTGTGTCCGCGCTGCGCCGGTAGACGGCGGCGGTCTCGTCGCCCGTGACGCGGACGGTACGCGGGTCTCCGAGCATCTCCTGGGGTGTGGCTCCTCCGACGCCGTGGACGAGCAGCTCCAGCGATGGTGTGGACACGTCTGCGGCTCGCTCTCCTCGGGGGCAGGGACCAAGAATCCCGGATCACACATCGGCGCGGCAACCAGTGGGGCAGCCGGGGAATCGGCATGGGAGGATGAGAAACCCCTGTGCACGGCACGACGATGCGGAAGGACCGACTCTGCGGTGAGCGAGAATCAGAACCTGCTCGCGGAACAGCGTCGCGCCCTGATCCTGGACGAGGTCCGGCGGCGCGGCGGGGTCCGGGTCAATGAACTGACCCGGAAGCTCAAGGTCTCGGACATGACGGTCCGCAGGGACCTGGACGCGCTCGCCCGGCAGGGTGTCATCGAGAAGGTGCACGGCGGCGCCGTCCCCGTGGTCGAGGCGTCCACGCACGAGCCGGGGTTCGAGGCGAAGTCGTCGCTGGAGCTGAGCGCCAAGGAGGACATCGCGCGGGCGGCCGCGGCGATGGCCGTGCCCGGCAGTGCGATCGCGCTGGCCGGCGGCACGACGACGTACGCACTGGCCCATCAGCTCCTGGACGTACCGGATCTGACGGTGGTGACCAACTCGGTGCGGGTCGCCGATGTGTTCCAGTCGGCTCAGCGCCCGTCCGGCGGGAACGGGCAGCGTCCGGGGGCGGCGACGGTGGTGCTCACCGGCGGGGTCCGTACGCCGTCGGAGACGCTGGTGGGTCCGGTGGCCGACCAGGCGATCCGCTCCCTCCACTTCGATGTGCTGTTCCTCGGTGTGCACGGGATCTCGGCCGACGCGGGTCTGTCCACGCCCAATCTGGCGGAGGCGGAGACCAACCGGCGGTTCGTGCAGTCGGCGCGGCGCGTCGTCGTGGTCGCCGACCACACCAAGTGGGGCAAGGTGGGCCTGAGTTCCTTCGCCACGCTGGAGGAGGTCGACATCTTCGTCACCGACTCGGGGCTCTCCGCAGAGGTGCGCGAGGAGATCGAGGAGCATCTGCCGGGCCTGGTGGTCGCGGGCGAGGGCGAAGGCGCCGCAGACATCTGACGGTGTGCCAGCTATGGTGTCCGGGCCCGGCCCGCAGACCCTGTTGGAGGTGCACCACCCATGGCGCGTCAACTCCGCCCCGTGGAGCTCGACTTCGTGAACACCGCACCCCTGCGCCTGGTCTTCGCCGCGGAGGTCTCCGCCTCCGCGGACGCGGTGTACCAAGCGCTCGCGGAGGAAGTCGAGACCCTGCCCGAGTGGTTCACCGCGGTGAAGCTGGCGCGGCCGACGGCGGGCGGCGCGGCCCGCGAGGTCAGGCTGAAGGGTGGCGTCCACTTCCAGGAGACGATCCTGGCGAAGGAGCCCTCGACCCGGTACGCGTACCGGGTCGACTCCACCAACGCCCCTGGACTGCGCGCCCTGTTGGAGGAGTGGCTGCTGACCCCGACGGCGAACGGCACTCTGGTGCAGTGGACGTTCGCCGCCGACGGGTCCGCCCCGGTGCGTACGGGGATCAAGCTGGTCCGGGCGGGTCTGGGGCGGTCGTTCCGCGACGCGGTCCGCAATCTGGACCGGCGGCTGGCGGCGACACCCGCCCCGTAGAGGTCAGTCCGCCCAGCGTCCGGTGGCCAGGAGCGAGTCGATGGCCGCGGCGTACGGTGCGATGTCCAGGCCCTGTTCGGCGAGCCAGGCGTCCGAGTAGTACTTGTCGAGATAGCGGTCGCCCGGGTCGCAGATCAGGGTGACGACGCTTCCGGTGCGGCCCTCGGCGACCATCTCGGCGACGATCTTCAGCGCGCTCCACAGCCCGGTGCCGGTGGAGCCGCCGGCCTTGCGGCCGATGGCCTGCTCCAGGGCGCGTACGGCGGCGACGCTCGCCGCGTCGGGCACCTTCATCATCCGGTCGATCGCACCGGGGACGAAGCTCGGCTCCATCCGGGGCCGGCCGATGCCCTCGATCCGCGATCCGCAGTCGCTGGTGGCGAGCGGGTCGTTGTTGGTCCAGCCCTCGAAGAAACAGGAGTTCTCCGGGTCGGGGACGCAGATGCGGGTGTCGTGCTGCATGTAGTGGACGTAGCGCGCGATGGTCGCCGAGGTGCCGCCGGTCCCGGCGGTCGCCACGATCCACGCGGGCTCGGGGTAGCGCTCCAACTTCAGCTGCTGGTAGATGGATTCGGCGATGTTGTTGTTGCCCCGCCAGTCCGTGGCACGCTCCGCGTAGGTGAACTGGTCCATGTAGTGGCCGCCCGACTCGGCGGCCAGCGAGGCGGCTTCCTCGTACATCTTCCGCGAGTCGTCGACGTAGTGGCACTTCCCGCCGTGGAACTCGATCAGCCGGCACTTCTCGTGGCTGGTGGTGCGCGGCATCACCGCGATGAACGGCACCCCGATCAGCCCGGCGAAGTACGCCTCGGAGACCGCGGTCGAGCCGCTGGAGGCCTCGATGACGGGCTTGCCGGGGCGGATCCAGCCGTTGCACAGCCCGTAGAGGAAGAGCGAGCGGGCGAGACGGTGCTTGAGGCTGCCGGTCGGGTGGGTCGACTCGTCCTTCAGATAGAGGTCGATGCCCCAGTGCTCGGGGAGCGGGAAGCGCAGCAGATGCGTGTCCGCGGAGCGGTTGGAGTCGGCCTGGACCTTACGGACGGCCTCTTTCAGCCAGGCCCGGTACTCCGGATCGCTGCGGTCCACGTCGATGGTGTTCATCCGCGCCACTCCTCGTCGGTTCGACTTCCCTCACCTCTGGCCAACATACGCCCCTCACCTGCACAAACGTTCACTTTGATACGCCATAGCAGTTGCTTGTGGGCCGGGAGTGAGAAGCGGCCGATCCCTTCGCCGATCCGTTCACCGTGCACACTGGTGCGCGGGCCCGGGCCCCGGCAGACTGCACCGCAGGAGTCGACGCGAAGGGGGCGGGACGGCCATGGCGGAACCGGAGTTCACTGCGACGGGCGTACGGATAGAGCGGTGGCCCCGCTCGCTCACCCGGGCGGGGAAGGTCCTGATCAAGGACGGCAGGCTGGCGCTGCTGACGAGCAGCGGGCGGGAGATCGACAGTGCCCCGCTGGGGACGGTCAGTGCGGGCCGGCCCTGGTTCGCGGGGGGCGACCGTACGGTGGCAACGGTCAACGGCACGCGCTACCGGCTGACCATGGGGCGGCCGGACCGTATCCCCGACGCATCAGGGGTGGTCAGCCGCTTCCTCGACGCCGTGCGGGACGCACGGGGCGCACGGGACTGATGAGGCGCGAGTTGCGCGGCCGTATCCGCTGGGCGACCCTGGTCTCACATCACTGAGGGTTCACCGGCGGTCACACTGAGATCCAGTTTCACTCCGCCGGTCCACACAGCACTTCCGGACCTCATTCGGGGAGTCGCAGTCGTGATCAGCCAGCCAAGCAGGCATTGCACGGTGGAGCTGCAGGCTCTGCCGTCGCGGATCGGGCAAGTCCGCAGAATCGTATCGGCGCAGTTGCGCTACTGGCATCTCGATCCTCTGATCGACCAGGCAGCGCTGGGCGTCACCGAATTGCTCACCAACGTCCATCGTCATGCCCAGCCGGACAAGATGTGCATCGTCGAGATCGAGCTGCTGCTCGACCGGCTCACGGTGTCGGTGCATGACCACGATCCCCATCTGCCCACGGTCCGCGACGCGGATCCACTCGCCACGTGCGGGCGCGGTCTCGCGATGATCGCGGCGGTGAGCGAGAGCTGGGGCGTACGACCGGAGGGCCCGACGGGAAAGGTCGTGTGGTTCACGCTGCCCGCGCCCACCCCCGCCGTGGCGCTGCCGCCCTGCCCCGAGCGGATGGCCCGGTCCGCCGTTGCGGGCTGACCGGGCCGTGCACGGTGCGCAGCTGCCGGGGCCTATTCGGTGGCGATGGCGCGCAGCACGTCCAGGCGCGCCGCCCTGCGAGCAGGGCGCCACCCGGCGAGCGCTCCGGCGGTCAGTCCTACGACCACGATCACCGCGAGCCGCACCGGCGGGAGCGCGAAGGCGAATGCGGTGTCCCCCGCCCCTTCCGAGGCCTTGACGAGCACCCAGCCGAGGAACGCTCCCAGTCCCACGCCGCCCGCCGTGCCGAAGGCGGCCACCAGCACCGACTCCCAGCGGACCATGGCGCGCAGCTGCCTGCGGGTCTGTCCGACGGCGCGCAGCAGGCCGAGTTCGCGGGTGCGCTCGTGGATGGCGAGGGTGAGCGTGTTGGCGATGCCGAGCAGCGCGATGAGTACGGCGAGCGCGAGCAGGGCGTAGACCAGCGTCAGCATCATGTCGATGCCGCCTGCCGAGGACTGCGCGTACTCGCCGCGGGTCTGTACGGACGGGCTGCCGTAGGCGGCTGCGGTCTTCTTCACGGCGGCCTTGCCGTCCGCTGCCGTCACTCCGTCCTTGAACGCGACGGCGACCAGGGTGTCGGAGTCCTGGCCGCGGTGCGGGGCCCAGGCCTGGCGGGTGATCAGGTAGTCGCCGGGGAGCTCCCAGCGGCTGTACTCCGCCCGTATGGTGAAGGTCTGCTTCTTGCCGTCGGTGAAGGCGAGGGCGACCGTGGAGCCCGGCTGCCAGCCGCGCTTGTCGGCCTCCTTCTGCGAGACGGCGATGCCGTCCGTGCCGAGCGATTCGAGCGAACCGGTGACTGTGCCGAGGTCCAGGACCCTGGCGAGCGCTGCCGGGTCGGTGACGGTGAGATTGCGTCCCGTGCCGTTGACTTCCGCGACGCCCTTACCGAGGCCGACCGCTGTGTCCACCTCGGGGAGCTTGGCGAGCGCGGGGCCCAGCGCGGGGCTGAGTCCGCTGCCGCCCGCTCCGAACGCCGGGGCGCTGACGGCCAGATCGCCGGCGAAGGCGCGGTCCACCGTCTGGTCCATGGTCGCCTTCAGCGAGGCGGCGAAGACCGTGAAGAGCGAGACGACGGCGACGCCGATCATGAGCGCGGTCGCGGTGGCGGCCGTGCGCTTGGGGCTGCGCAGCGCATTGCGCTTGGCGAGGCCGCCGGTGACGCCGCGCAGGCGGTCGAGGGGTCCGCCGAGAGTGCGTACGGCGAAGGAGGACGCGACGGGACCGAGGACGACGAAGGCCACCAGGGCCAGGACCGCGCCCGCCGCGGAGAGCCAGATGGACGGGGAGAGCAGGGCGCCGGTGAGGACGGTGGCGATCGAGGCGACGCCGAGGGCCGTACCGGTGACCGCCCGGGTGCGGGACGCCCCGGAATGGTCGACCGCCGTTTCGCGCAGTGCGGCCAGGGGCGCGGTGCGTCCGGCGCGGACGGCGGGCAGCAGGGCGGAGCCCAGGCAGACGAGGATCCCGACGGCGAGGGGCAGCGCCAGGGAGAGGCCGCTGATCACCAAGTCGCCCTTGGGGAAGGGGAATCCGATGACCGGGAAGAGAGCTTGAAGGCCTGCCGCGATGCCGATGCCGCCGAGGAGTCCGGCTGCGGATGCCGTGACGGCGACGACCGTCGCTTCGGCGAGGGTCGAGGAGACGACCTGGCGGCGGGAGGCGCCGAGGGCGCGGAGCAGGGCGTTCTCGCGGGTGCGCTGGGCGACGACGATCGCGAAGGTGTTGTGGATGGAGAAAGTCGCGACGAGGAGCACGATGCCGGAGAAGACCAGGAGGAGGGCGGTGAAGAGGGTCAGGAACTGGCCGGAGACGGCGTCCTGGCTCTCCTGCGCGGACTCCTCTCCGGTGATGGCCTCAACTCCCTTGGGAAGTACGGGTTCCAGGGCGTCGACGAGCTGCTGCTGCGTGGTGCCCGGGCCGGCCCTGACCTGGATGGACGACGCCTGGTCCGGCTTGGGCGTGAGGTACTTCGACGCGTCGGCCAGGGTCATTCCGGTGTAGGTGACCTGGGCCATCCCGTCCTCGCCGCCGAAGGTGGCCAGGCCGACGATGCGGACGGTGACCGGGTCGGGGGTGCGCAGCACGGTGGTGTCGCCGAGCTTGAGGCCGCCCTTGTCGGCGGCGGCGCGGTTGACGACGACCTCGCCGGGGGCGCTCGGGGCGCGGCCTTCGGCAAGCTGGTACGGGTTGAGCTTCGGGTCGTCGATCCAGTTGCCGGCGAGGGTGGGCGGGCCCTGACCGCCGACGGGTTTGCCATTGGAGCCGACGAGTTGGCCCGCTCCCTGGATGTCCGGAGCCGCGGCGGCGACACCCGGAGTGCGCCGGATCGTGTCGACGAGGGTGGTGCTCACCGGCTGGCGGGTGCCCTGGCCCTCACCGGAGACGGTGACCACGTTGGAGCTGCGGACGACCGCGTCGGTGCTGCCTGTGGCATTGGTGAAGAGGGTGTCGAAGCTGGCGCGCAGCGTGTCGCCCATGACGAGGGTGCCCGCGAGGAAGGCGACGCCGAGGAGAACCGCGGTGAAGGTCCCCGCGAAGCGCCGCTTGTGGGCGCGGAGCGAGGAGAGGCTGATGCGGAGGGAAGCGGGGAGCCTGCTCATGTCTGAACACCCCTGGTGTCGAAGGCTTTGAGCCGGTCGAGGACCCGGTCGGCGGTGGGACTCTGCATCCGGTCGACGAGCCGGCCGTCGGCGAGGAAGACGACCTCGTCGGCGTGGGCGGCGGCCACCGGGTCGTGCGTGACCATCACGACGGTGCGGTCCATCTGGCGCACCGCGCGGCCGAGCAGACGCAGGACCTCTTCGCCGGAGCGGGAGTCGAGGTTGCCGGTGGGCTCGTCCGCGAAGACGACGTCCGGGCGTCCGGCGAAGGCGCGGGCGACGGCGACGCGTTGCTGCTGGCCGCCGGAGAGTTCGCTGGGCCGGTGGTGCAGCCGGTCGCGCAGTCCGACGACGTCGATGAGCGCGTCGGTCCACTCCTGGTCGCCGCGGGCTCCGGCGAGGTCCTGCGGGAGGGTGATGTTCTCGGCGACGGTCAGGGTGGGGATGAGGTTGAAGGCCTGGAAGACGAAGCCGATCCGCTCCCGGCGGAGCAGGGTGAGGCGGCGGTCGTCCAGGCTGCTCAGTTCCGTACCGCCGATGAAGGCGGAGCCGGAGGTGAGCGTGTCGAGTCCGGCGGCGCAGTGCATGAGGGTGGACTTGCCGGAGCCCGAGGGCCCCATGATCGCGGTGAAACGGCCGGCCGGAAAGTCGACGCTCACCCCGTCCAGGGCCCTCACTTCGGTGTCGCCCCTGCCGTAGACCTTCACGGCGTCGACCACACGCGCGGCGGTTTCGGTACGGGTGGCGGTGCTCATGCCGCACCGCCCTTGGTGGCGCGCCCGAACTGCTCGTCCAGGACGGAGAGCCGGCGCCAGTACTCGTCCTCGTCGATCTCGCCGGCGGCGAAGCGCCGGCCGAGCATCGCGATCGGCGAGTGCTCGCCGTGGGCGGCCCTGACCTGCCAGGGGCCGCGGCGGCCGCGCCAGACGGTGCGGCGCAGGACGGTGACGACGGTGACGACGACGGCTGCCCAGATCAGCGGGAAGAAGAGGATCCACGGGCCGGGTCCGCCTGCGTGCGCGAGGGTGTTCATTTCGGTTCAGCTCCTCGGTGGGGATGGGCTGTTGCTCTGGTATCGAGCCTCCCGCCGGGAGGGGGGCCGGGTCGTCGTACGGCCAGCGGCAGTGGGTGTACCACCACGGGAGTACGCGGGTGGGTGGTCGGCTGCTTCCTCGGCCCTCTGGTTTCTGTACCTACTAGTATGTACAGTGAGCGCATGAGCACTCCGGAGCGTCTGATCGAGGCCACCCGCGAGCTCCTGTGGGAGCGCGGATACGTGGGCACCAGCCCCAAGGCGATCCAGCAGCAGGCGGGCGCAGGCCAGGGCAGCATGTACCACCACTTCACCGGGAAGCCGGATCTGGCGCTGGCCGCGATCCGGCGTACGGCGCAGGAGCTGCGTGCCACGGCCGACGCCACGCTCGGGATCGAGGGTTCGGCGTACGAGAAGATCGCGTCGTATCTGCTGCGCGAGCGCGACGTCCTGCGCGGCTGCCCCGTCGGGCGGCTCACGATGGACCCGGACATCATCGCCAGCGACGAGCTGCGCGCACCGGTCGACGAGACGATCACGTGGCTGCGCGGACGGCTGGCCGAGATCGCCCAACAGGGCGTGAGGGACGGCGAGTTCCCCGCCTCGGTGGAGCCCGGGGACGTCGCGTCGACGATCGTCGCCACGGTGCAGGGCGGCTACGTCCTGGCCCGCGCCTCCGGCTCGACCGCCGCTTTCGACGCGGGAGTCCGTGGACTTCTCGCGCTGCTCGCACCCCGCGACTGAGGAGAGAGACCGCACGTGCAGATCACCCGCAAGCGCCCCGACAGTGTGCAAGGTCCCGCGGAGAACTTCACCGGGACGGTGTGGCTCGACGAGATCAACGCACCTCAACCCGCGTCCCGCATACGGATGTTCAGTGTCCACTTCGCGCCGGGCGCCCGCACCGCCTGGCACACCCACCCGCACGGCCAGATCCTGCACGTCACCGAGGGCGAGGGGCTCGTGCAGCGCGAGGGCGGTCCCGTGGAGCCGATCCGCGCCGGTGACACCGTCTGGATCGAGCCGGGCGAACGGCACTGGCACGGCGCCGGACCGCGCACCTTCATGACGCATCTCGCGGTGGTCGAAGCGGCGGAGGACGGCACCACCATCACCTGGGACGCACTCGTCGACGCCGAGATCTGAGGAGCATTCCATGCATGCCATGCAGTACGAGATCACCCTCCCCGCCGACTACGACATGGAGATCATCCGCAAGCGGGTGGCCGCCAAGGGGCATCTGCTCGACGACTTCCCCGGGCTCGGCATCAAGGCGTATCTGATGCGGGAGCGCGGCTCGGACTCACCGGTCAATCAGTACGCGCCCTTCTATCTCTGGAACACGCCCGAGGGCATGAACTCCTTCCTCTGGGGGCCCGGATTCCAGGGCCTCGTCAACGACTTCGGGCGGCCCGAGGTGCAGCACTGGACCGGTCTCGTGTACGAGGACGGCCCCGCGGCCGGCGCCTCCGCGCGCCACGCCGTCCGGCGCAGGCAGCGGATCGCGGAGGGCGGTGACCTCGCCGCCGCGATCGACGAGGCGGTGCGCGAGACGCAGCGGCTGGCCCGTATCGACGGGGTGGTGTGCGCGGCGCTCGGCGTCGATCCGCGCCACTGGGAGCTGGTCCATTTCACCCTCTGGGAAGGGGCGCCGAGGGCGGTCGGCGACCGCTTCGAGGTGCTGCACCTCTCCGCGCCCGAGCGTGCGTCGCTGGTCCGCGGGAGGCAGTGGTGAGCTTCGTCCGTACGGTCCTCGGGGACGTCCCCGCAGGCGAGTTGGGCATCACTGACGCCCATGACCACTTGTTCATCCGCAGTCCGCTGCTGCCGGGTCTTGAGCTCGACGACCTGGAGCGGGCGGGCCGCGCGCTGCGGGAGTTCCGCGAACTCGGCGGCCGGACCGTCGTGCAGTGGACGCCGTACGGCATGGGGCGCGAGCCCGAGGCGCTGGTGGCGCTGGCCCGTGAGACCGGTGCGCATGTGGTGGCCGCGACCGGGTTCCACCAGGCGGGGAACTACAGCGCGGAGACGCTCGACCGGGTCCTCGGATCGCTCGCCGAGCTGTTCGTGACCGAGGTGACGGAGGGCATCGGGTCGACGGGTGTGCGCGCAGGGCTGATCAAGGTGGCCGGAAGCTTCCACGTACTGGACGCGCACGCCCGGACGACGATGCGCGCGGCGGCCGAGGCGCATCACCTCACGGGTGCGCCGATCGCCGTACACCTGGAGCTGGGAACGGCCGCGCTCGACGTACTCGACCTGCTGTGCGGTGAGTTGGGGGTTCCGCCCGGCCACGTGATCCTCGGACATCTCAACCGCTCCCCCGATTCCGCGGTGCATCACGAGGCTGCGCGTGCGGGTGCGTTCCTCGGGTTCGACGGGCCTTCCCGGGCCAACCACGCCACCGACTGGCGGCTGCCCGAGGTGCTGGCCGCGCTCGCGGATGCGGGGTACGGGGACCGGCTGCTGCTCGGCGGGGACACGGTCGTGCCGGAGACTCCGGGGATGCCGTATCTGCTGCGCAGGCTGCGGCCCCGGCTCGAACTCGCCCTGGGCGAGAAGCTGGTGGAGCAGATTTTGACCGCGAACCCGGCGCGCGCCTTCGCCCTGGCCGGGTCCGCGGGCTGAGGTCAGGACGTCACGGAGATGTCCACGGAGGGTCGCATCTCGGCGGCCGCCGCCAGCGCTTCGTGGACCGGGTTGGCGAGGAATGCCTTGATCAGGGACGGGTCGCCGGCCCCCGCGGCCGCCGGGTAGGCGATCTGCTCGTACGCTGCCTGGAACCTCGGCCCCCAGCGGCGGGTGCCGAGGCGGGCCGTCCGCGAGCAGTTGTCGACCATGTACGCGACGTCACGCGCGTGCATGTACGGCAGCAGGGAGTCGACCGCCTCGATGACCGACTCGTTGACGATCTCCGACCAGGGGTGGCCGCGGTCGGCGAACTCGTCGACCTGGGCCGTCATCGTGGCGATGAAGATCCCGGCGGTGAACGGGTCGACGGGCAGCTCGCGTTCGCAGCGACGCGCGCGCACCGCGCCGCCTGCCGCCCACATCGGGGAGGCGCCGACGACGGTCATCGGGCGGGCACCCAGGCGCTGTTCGGCGAGGATCACGCTGCGCAGCTCGGTGCCGTCCTCCACCTCGTCGTAGATCTCGGCAACGAGGTCGCGGGCGGGGCTGTACGCAGCCGCGTACGCCCGGTCGAAGATCTCCCGGCCGTCCGCGGTGAGTTCTTCGCGCACGGCGCGCAGGCCGGAGCGGGAGATGGTGCGGGCGATGGGTCCGGTCACGTTCTCGCAGGAGCGCTCGTACGCGGTGATCTCGTCGTCCCCGGCGATCCGGAAGTGCTGGTACAGGCTCTCGACCATGCCGTGGACGGCGCCGAGCAGGATGCCGCGTTCGCCGACGATGTCCGAGAGGAACTCGCCGCGCAGGGTGGTGCGGAAGGTGTACGGGGAGCCGAGCGCGACCGACCAGGCCAGGGCGCGGTCGGTGGCGTGGCCGTCGGGGTCGGCGTGGACGGCGAAGCTGCTGTTGATGCCTGCACCGTTGATCTCGGCGCCCTGTACGTACAGCCGGCGCACCGAGTCGCCCATGCCCTTGGGGCAGACGGCGATCACCCCATGCCCGGCGGGGAAGTCGCCGCCGGTCTCCCGCAGATGACCGAGCAGGAAGCCGTGGGAGAGCCCGATCGTGGCGCCGGGCGCGAGGGCGGCGAAGACCTCCTGGTGGTGGGCGGCGAGCGCGGCGTCGGCGATCAGCAGGATGACGAGGTCGCTGTCGGCGGTGACGGCGAGCCAGTCCCCCAGCGTGCCGTCCTCCTCGGTGAATCCGTGGGCGCGGGCGTCTGCGGCCGACGACGATCCCGGGCGCAGTCCGACGGCGACGCGGATGTCCGAACCGGCCAGTGAGTCACGGAGGTTGAGGGCCTGGGCGCGGCCCTGCGGGCCCCAGCCGATGACCCCGATCCGGCGGATCCCGCGGAAGGCCGCGGGAAGCAGCGGAAAGAGGTGCCGGCCGCCGCGCAGGATGGTCTCGGTGCCGCCGGGCACGTCCATCGTCTCGGTCGGGAAGACCGTCGAGGTAAAGGTGTTCGTCGTGGTGGAGGTCGTGGAGGTCATGCATGCCGTTGTAGGCTCCGCCGCGACATTGCGGCAAGCGCAAGAATCGCAGCGGTCCGTTGCGTGAAACGAAAGACCGAGGTGAACGGGTGGCCGACGACCTTCGTGCGCTGCGTCTCTTCCTCCATCTGGCGCAGACCCTCAACTTCGGCCGCACCAGCCTGGATTGCCATGTCAGCCCGGCGACGCTCACCCGCACCGTGCAGCGTCTGGAGGCGGGGCTCGGCCACCGGCTCCTGGACCGGGGGCCGCACGGGGTCGCGCTGACCGCCGAGGGGCGGCGGTTCCAGGAGTACGCGCGCGACGCGCTGGAGCTCTGGCACACGTATCGCGACGAGCACCCGGACCCGGCCGAACTCACCGGAAGAATGGGCGTGTTCGCCACGGTGACGGCCTGTCAGGCGCTGCTTCCCGACCTTCTGGCACCGCTCCGGAAGGCCCATCCGCAGGTACGGGTGGATCTGCGTACCGGCGACGCCGCGACCGCGCTGGCCCGGCTCGACGAGGGCGAGGTCGACCTGGCCGTGGCGGGGATTCCGGCCCGGCTGCCGGCCTCGCTGGTGAGTCGCACGGTGGCCGTCACACCGCTGGTGTTCGTGACGGCGCGGCAGTCCGCGTACGACCTCGGCGGCCCGTTCGTGCTGCCGCGCGGCGGTCTGGTCCGGGAGGCGGCCGACCGCTGGTTCCGCGGCCACGGCACGGCGCCGGAGGTGGCGGCCGAGGCGGACGGGCACGAGGCGCTGCTGACGCTGGTCGCCCTGGGGTGCGGTGTCGGTGTCGTACCGAAGCTGGTCCTGGACATCAGTGCCGTACGGGACCGGGTGACGACCGTGCCCGCCGAGCCGGCGCTGGAACCGTTCCCCATCGGCCTGTGCGTCCGCCGTGCCGATCTGCGGCGCCCGCTGGTGGCCGCCGTGTGGAGTCTCGCCGCTCAGGCCTGAGCGAGCGCGGCCAGGGGGTCGTCGAGCACCGGCTGCCAAGCCAACTCGGCTGCTCCCACGAGGCTGTTGTGGTCGAGCGTGCACGGGAGGATCGGCACGCCGCCGCTCCTCCCCCACAGGCTGCGGTCGGCTACGACGGCGCGCAGCCGCTCGGGGTCGGTGTCCAGGAGTTCGCGGTGGAGGCCGCCGAGGATGATGCGGTCGGGGTTGAGGATGTTGACGAGGCCCGCGAGCCCGAGGCCGAGACGGTCCACGATCTCCTCGGCGGCGGACCGTACGGCCGTGTCCGTGTATTCCGTACGGAGCAGATCGCGCGCCTGCTGGAGCAGCGAACCCTCGGGGCCTGCTTCGCGGCCGGCCGCGGTGAGGAAGGCGAGCGGGTCGGTCTCGACGTCGAGACAGCCCCGGCTGCCGCAGTAGCAGGGGCGGCCCTCGGGGTTGACGGTGAGGTGGCCGACCTCCAGGGCGAGGCCCGAACTCCCGGTGTGCAGACGGCCGTCGAGGACGAGGGCGCCGCCGACGCCGCGGTGTCCGGTGGCCACGCAGAGGAGGTGGGCGGCGCCGCGGCCCGCGCCGTGGCGGTGTTCGGCGAGCGCGGCCAGGTTGACGTCGTTACCGGTGAACGCGGGGCCCGCGATGCCCGCGTCCCGTACCCGCTCGGCGAAGATGTCGCGGACCGGGGCGCCCGCGGGCCAGGCGAGATGGAGCGGGTTGAGGGCGGTGCCCTCGGGTTCGGCGACGGCCGACGGTACGGCAAGTCCCGCGCCCGCACAGCGGAGTCCGGTCTCGCGCAGCAGCTTCGCGCCCGCGTCGACGACCTCGCCGAGGACCTGCGCGGGGTCGGCGGAGACCGTGACGGCACCGGGCGAGGTGGCGACGATCCGGCCGCCGAGACCGACGAGCGCGGCGCGGAAACCGTCGGAGTGCACCTGGGCGGCGAGTACGACGGGGCCGCCCGGGTCGATGGAGAGCCGGTGCGAGGGCCGCCCCTGGGAGCCGGCCGGGGCGCCGGGCCTGGAGTCGACCCTGATCAGGCCGAGGGCCTCGAGCTCGGCGGCGACCGCACCCGCGGTGGCGCGGGTGACTCCGAGTTCGGCGGTGAGCACGGCGCGGGTGGGCGCGCGGCCCGTGTGGACCAGTTCGAGTGCGGGTCCGAGCGCGCTGCGACCGCGTTCCAGCCGAGTCCTGGCCGTCGTCACCTTGCCGTTCATGGAGGTGAGTCTCGCATGATCCCGGGCGAAGGAAAGCCTTCCGGTTACTCACTTGTCCGAAGTGGACAGCTACCCCTATCCTGCCTTTGTGCCGCTACTAAACAAACTACGTACGGCCGTTCCGGGGGCAACCGGTCCGGACTCCGCCACCGCCTCCCTGACCCGACTGCGCACCGCCCTGACCGCCTTCTTCGCCCTGGACGGCTTCCTGTTCGCGGGCTGGGTGGTCCGTATCCCCGCGATCAAGGACCAGACCGGAGCGTCGGCCAGCACACTGGGACTCGCCCTGCTCGGGGTCTCGGCGGGCGCCGTGATCACCATGACGCTGACCGGCCGGCTCTGCCGCCGCTTCGGCAGCCACGCGGTCACAGTCGTCTGCGCCGTCCTGCTGTCCCTCAGCATCGCGCTGCCGCCGCTGACCCATTCGGCACTCTCGCTCGGTCTGGTCCTGCTGGTCTTCGGTGCCGCGTACGGCGGTGTCAATGTGGCCATGAACAGCGCGGCCGTCGATGTGGTCGCCGCACTGCGCCGCCCGCTGATGCCGAGTTTCCACGCGGCGTTCAGCCTCGGCGGCATGGTCGGGGCGGGGCTCGGCGGACTGGTCGCGGGCGGCCTCTCCCCCACGGTTCATCTGCTGGCCCTGACCGTCGTCGGGCTCCTGATGACCGCG
Organism: Streptomyces sp. NBC_01465; assembly: GCF_036227325.1. Taxonomy (NCBI): domain Bacteria; kingdom Bacillati; phylum Actinomycetota; class Actinomycetes; order Kitasatosporales; family Streptomycetaceae; genus Streptomyces; species Streptomyces sp. NBC_01465. The sequence goes on from NZ_CP109467.1 coordinate 412,053, forward strand.
GCGGCCGGTCGCGTACTGCTGCGGTACGACGCCCCGTCCGCCCCCGAACAGGCCGCCGCCGAAACGGGATCGCACCGGCTCGACCGCCGCAGCAGGCGCCTGGTCCTGGTGTTCGGCATCATCGCGCTCTGTACGGCTTACGGGGAAGGGGCGTTGGCCGACTGGGGCGCGCTCCATCTGGAGCAGGACCTGCACACCCACCCGGGCGTCGCCGCCGCCGGGTACTCCGCCTTCGCCCTGGCCATGACGGCGGGCCGGCTCACCGGCACGGCCCTCCTGGAGCGGCTCGGCCAGACCCGTACGCTCGTCGCGGGCGGCTCGACCGCGGCCGTCGGCATGCTGCTCGGCGCGCTCGCACCGACGGCCTGGCTGGCGCTGCTGGGGTTCGCGGTGACCGGGCTCGGGCTGGCCAACATCTTCCCGGTGGCCGTGGCACGCGCCGGCGCCCTGGCCGGTCCGAGCGGTGTCGCCACCGCCTCCACGCTGGGGTACGGCGGCATGCTGCTCGGCCCGCCCGCCATCGGCTTCCTGGCCGACGCCTTCTCGCTGCCCCTGGCGCTGACGACCGTGGCGCTGCTCGCCGCCACCGCCGCGCTCATCGGCTTCCTCGCCCGGAGCGCGTCCCCTTCCACCGCGTAAAGCTGCTGGCAGAATCCCCGTATGGACATCGCCGATCACATCAAGTCACTCGAACGCGAGGGTCAGTTGCTGGCCGCGGCCGCCGCATCGGCGGGCACCGACGCCCCCGTGCCGACCTGCCCCGACTGGCAGGTCGACGATCTGCTGCGGCACACCGGCAGCGCGCACCGCTGGGCAACAGGATTTGTCGCGGAGGGCCACACCACGCCTCACCCCTTCGGGGTCGGCCCCGATCTCACCGGCGACGAGCTGCTCACCTGGTTCCGCGCAGGCCATACGGCGTTGATGTCGACCCTGAGTCTGGCGCCCGCGGATGTGGAGTGCTGGGCCTTCATGCCCGCACCCTCGCCGCTCGCCTTCTGGGCACGCCGCCAGGCGCACGAGACCGCCGTCCACCGCTTCGACGCAGAACTGGCCGCCGGTATACAACTCAGCCCACTGGAACCGGAGTTCGCCGCCGACGGCATCGACGAACTGCTGCGGCTCTTCCACGCCCGCACCAGGAGCCGGGTGCGCAGCGACCTTCCGAAGACCCTGCGGGTCAGGGCGAGCGACACGGGCGACGTATGGACGTGCCGACTGACCAGTGAGCCCCCGCTGACCGTTCTCGGCGAAGAGGGCGCGGCCGACTGCGAGTTGACCGGCACGGCCGCGCAGCTCTACGCGGCCCTGTGGAACCGACAGCCGCTCTCGACGGTCACCGTGACGGGCGATTCCGCGCTCGCGGAGCTGTGGGTGGAGAAGTCCGGGATCTGATCCCGCCTCTACGACCCTACGGCGTGGGCCGGAGCATCCGGGCGAGCACCGCCCGCTGCAGCGGAAGCACTTCCGCATGGCGCGCCCGGCCCTCGTCGGTGAGTACGACACGCACCCCGCGGCGGTCCTCGCTGCACATGCCCCGGCAGACCAGGCCGTCCTTCTCCAACCGGGCGATCAGCCGCGACAGCGCACTCTGGCTGAGGTGGACGCGGGCGGCGATCTCCTGGACCCGGTAGGCGGCTCCGCCGTCCTCGGCCCCGTTCTCCGACAGGACGTCCAGCACCTCGAAATCGCTGGCGCCGAGACCGTGCTGATGCAGCTCGCGGTCCAGCTCGCACTGGGTGCGGGCATGCAGCGCGAGGATGTCGCGCCATTCGTCCGCGAGGACACGCTCAGTCTTCTTCACCGCCATGTCCGCACGGTAGCAGAGTTCGGGCACTTTGTTGCATCGGAATTAAATGCACTTGCACTCGATGCATGTGCATGTACTGTTCCCCGCATGACCTCACCGCTCAACGTCCCCGCAACCCAAGAGCGTTGGAGCCCCCGCCTGTGGGGCACCCTGCTGGTGCTCTGTGCCGCGATGTTCCTCGACGCACTCGATGTCTCGATGGTCGGCGTCGCCCTGCCGTCCATCGCGAGCGACCTGAACCTCACCACCTCGACCCTGCAATGGATCGTCAGCGGCTACATCCTGGGCTACGGCGGACTGCTGCTGCTCGGCGGCCGCGCGGCCGACCTCCTCGGCCGGCGCCAGGTCTTCCTGATCGCGCTCGCCGTCTTCGCCCTGGCGTCCCTGCTCGGTGGATTCGTCGACTCGGGGCCGCTGCTGATCGCCAGCCGCTTCATCAAGGGCCTCAGCGCCGCGTTCACCGCGCCGGCCGGACTCTCGATCATCACCACGACCTTCAAGGAAGGCCCCCAGCGCAATCGCGCGCTCTCCATCTACACCACCTGCGCGGCCACCGGCTTCTCGATGGGCCTCGTCCTGTCCGGCCTGCTCACCGAGGTGAGCTGGCGCTCGACCATGCTGCTCCCCGCACCCATCGCACTTATCGCCCTGGTCTTCGGCGCGAAGCTGATCCCGCGCAGCGAGCGCGACCGTACGCACCGCGGCTACGACCTGCCGGGCGCCGTCACCGGCACGGTCTCGATGCTGCTGCTCGTCTTCACCGTCGTCCAGGCCTCCGAAGTGGGCTGGGCCTCCGCCCGTACGCTGCTCTCCTTCCTCGCCGTCGCGATCCTGCTCGCCGCGTTCGTGGTGATCGAGCAGCGCAGCAGCCATCCGCTGATCCGACTCGGCGTACTGCGCTCCGGCACCCAGGTCAGGGCCCAGCTGGGCGCGGCCGCGTTCTTCGGTTCGTACGTGGGCTTCCAGTTCATCGCCACGCAGTATCTGCAGACGGTCCTGGGCTGGTCCGCGCTGCAGACCGCGCTGGCCTTCCTCCCGGCGGGCGCGCTGGTGGCGCTGTCCTCCACGAAGGTCGGCGCGGTGGTCGACCGCTTCGGTACGCCACGGCTCATCGCGGCGGGCTTCACCTTCATGGTGGTGGGCTACGCGCTGTTCCTGCGCACCAGCCTCGACCCGAGCTACGCGGCGGTCATCCTGCCGACCATGCTGCTGATCGGCGCGGCCTGTGCGCTGACCTTCCCGTCGCTCAACATCCAGGCCACCAACGGCGTGGACGACCACGAGCAGGGCATGGTCTCGGGCCTGCTGAACACCTCGGTCCAGGTCGGCGGGGCCATCTTCCTGGCCGTCGTCACCGCCGTCATCACCTCCGACGGCAGCGCCTCCGGCTCCCCGCAGGCACTGCTCGACAGCTACCGTCCGGGTCTGGTCGTGGTGACGGTGGTCGCGCTCGCCGGACTGCTGATCACGCTGACCGGGCTGCGTACGCGGCGACCGCAGCAGCACACGGTGCTGATCGCCAAATCCGAGCCCGTCCATGAGGAGAGCACGGAGCGCGTGGCCGTACGCGACTGACCGCACGCCCCATACGAACCGGTCTGCGGCCGACGGGTGTTCCTTGCCCGTCGGCCGCACAGCTGTGAGACTTTCCCGTATGGGGAACCGAAATCAGGCCGAGCGGGACGCGATGACCGTGGAGATCGGCTACGCACTGCTCAGCGCGGCCTTCGTCGCCGGGGCCACCCTGCTGGGCATCCTCGGCCCTGCCGTCCACTTCCTCGAACCGGACGGCATCGCGCGGCAGGTCATGACCGTCACAGCCGTCTGCGCCGCGGCGCTCGTCTTCGTCGTGCGTGTCGTGTACGTCCTGTGGCGCTACCGGGGCCGCCCCGCGCCTCAGCCGATCCAGCCCGGGCGCACCAGGCCCGACTCGTAGGCGCGCACGACCAGTTGGGCCCGGTCGCGGGCACCGAGCTTGACCATCGCCCGGCTCACATGGGTCTTGGCCGTGAGCGGGCTGACCACCAGACGCCGGGCGATCTCCTCATTGGTGAGGCCGATGCCGACCAGCGCCATCACCTCCCGCTCGCGGTCGGTGAGTTCACCGAGGCCGTCCGCCGCCGCGGGCTCCTTGGAGCGGGCCGCGAACTCGGAGATCAGCCTGCGGGTCACGCCGGGCGAGAGCAGTGCGTCGCCCTCGACCACCGCACGCACCGCACGGATCAGCTCCTCCGGTTCGGTGTCCTTGACCAGGAATCCCGAGGCGCCTGCGCGGATCGCCTCGAAGACGTACTCGTCGAGCTCGAAGGTGGTGAGCATGACCACCTTCACCCCGTCGAGCTTCTCGTCGCCCGTGATCCGGCGGGTGGCGGCGAGACCGTCGAGCACCGGCATGCGGATGTCCATCAGCACGACGTCGGGGCGGAGTTCGGTGACGAGACGCACGGCCTCGTCGCCGTCGGCGGCCTCCCCGATCACCTCGATGTCGGCCTGCGCGCCGAGGAGCGCCCGGAATCCGGCACGGACCAGGGACTGGTCGTCGGCCAGCAGTACACGGATCACAGCGACTCCTTCGACGCGGCGGCCAGCGGGATGACGGCCTCGACCCGGAAACCGCCGTCCGGGCGCGTGCCCGCCTCGATCGTGCCACCGAGAGCGGCGGCCCGCTCCCGCATTCCGATCAGTCCGTTTCCGCTGCCTCCCGCATCCCCGCCGGTGGACGGGCCCTTGTCGTCGATACGGAGCCCGAGGCGGCCCGGGGCGTAGTCGAGTCTGACGTGCGCGGTACGCGAACCGGAGTGGCGGACCACATTGGTCAGGGCCTCCTGCACGATCCGGAAGGCGGCGAGATCGGCACCGGGCGGGAGCTGCGTCACGGTGCCGGCCCGCTCGACCTCCACGGTCAGCCCGGCGCCCGAGGCCTGCTCGACGAGTTCGGGGAGCCGGTCGAGTCCGGGGGCGGGTGCCCGGGGAGCCTCACCGGGGGCGCGCAGGGTGTCGAGGACCTGGCGGACCTCCCCGAGCGCCTCCTTGCTGGCGGCCTTGATGGTGGTGAGGGCGGACCTCGCCTGCTCGGGGTCTGCGTCGAGCAGGGCAAGTCCCATACCGGCCTGGACGTTGATGACCGAGATGGAGTGGGCGAGGACGTCGTGGAGTTCACGGGCGATGCGCAGCCGCTCCTCGTCGGCGCGGCGCTTTTCGGCGGCTGCGCGCTCGGCGCGGGCGTGGGCCCACTGTTCGCGCCGTACGCGGGCGAGTTCGGAGGCCGCGACGATGGCGACCACCCAGGCGAGCACCACCAACTCCTGACCCCAGGGCGGGGAGGTGTCGCCGGTGGGCGGCAGCCAGCGGTAGAGCCAGTGGGCGACCAGCAGATGTCCGGCCCAGAGCATGCCGACGGCCGACCAGGCGGCGCGGCGGTGCCCGGCGACGATCGCGGCGAAGCAGCCGACGGCGACGGTGAGGAAGACCGGGCCGTAGGCGTAACCGGCGCCGAGGTAGATCATCGCGGTGCCGGCCGTACCGAAGGCCACCAGGACGGGGTGGCGGTGGCGGACGAGGAGCAGGGCCGTGCCGGCGAACAGCAGCAGCCGCGCGAAGACGTCCAGCGGTGAACGGTCGGCCGCCTGACTGTGCGAGGCGAACGTCGAGCCCGCCTGCACGAAGAGGGTGAGCGCCAGGGTGGACACCCAGGGCAGCCGGTCGTGGGAGTCCCGGGCCCACGGCGGCTGCCAACGCGGCGGTCCGCCCCAGGTGTGTGCTCGCTGCTCTTCCATGTCCGTAACGCTAGACCGGTGGGGCGGCCGGGGCGTCAGCCCGGCGTGGTGATCAGTCCTACTCCCCGCGGAGTAGGCCCACGGTCTGGGCGAGTCCCTCGGCGGCCTGCGCGAAGAAGGCGTCGCGGTCCTCGACGACCCGGTTGAACTGACCGAAGACCTCGAAGGAGACGAGCCCGAAGAGCTGCGCCCATACCGTGGCCATGGCAAGGGCGGCGGCGGGCGGAAGGTCGGGGGCGATGTCGGCGGCGAGCCGCTCGGCCTCCGGGCGTACGGCGTCGGGCAGCGGCGCGAGGGCGAGGCCTTCGGCGCGGTGGGCGTCGCGGACGACGGAGATGAGGGCGAGGGCGACCCGGCCGGCGGGGACCACGGTGTCCTGGGGGGCGGTGTAGCCGGGGACGGGCGAGCCGTAGATCAGGGCGTACTCGTGGGGGTGGGCCAGCGCCCAGGTCCGGACCGCCGTGCAGACGGCCGACCACTGGGAGCGGTGGCCGGAGCGCGACGCTTTCGCCAGTGCGGTCTCGGCGGCTTCGCCCACGGCGTCGTACGCGTCGACGATGAGCGCGGTCAGCAGTTCGTCGCGGCTGGGGAAGTAGCGGTAGAGCGCGGAGGAGACCATGCCCAGTTCACGGGCGACCGCGCGCAGCGAGAGTTTCGCGGCGCCCTCGGCGGCCAGCTGACTGCGCGCCTCGTCCTTGATGGCTGCGGTCACTTCGATACGGGCGCGGGCGCGGGCTCCTCGAATGGTGCTCATGGAACACAGTCTGCCAGATTTCAGAGCACTGCCCAATAACGAGAGCAGTGCTCTTGCTTTGGAGCACCGATCGGGTGCAGACTGCTCTCAAGCGAGAGCAGTGCTCACAAAACAGGGAGTGGTCATGTCCGCACACGTTCGGAAGCCCGGCTGGTTCACGATCAACGTCCTCAACCGGACCGTCACCTGGATGACACGGCGCGGCCTCAGCGTCTGGGGATCGCGGGTGCTGGCCGTGCGCGGCCGCAAGAGCGGTGAGTGGCGGCGTACGCCGGTCAACCTGCTCACCCTGGACGGTCAGCAGTACCTGGTCGCACCCCGCGGCCACGTCCAGTGGACCCACAACATGCGCGCAGCGGGCGGCGGCGAACTCCACCTCGGCAAGAAGGCGGACACCTTCACCGCCGTCGAGGTCGGCGACGACGACAAGCCCGACATCCTGCGCGCCTACCTCAAGCGCTGGAAGGCGGAGGTCGGGATCTTCTTCAACGGCGTCGGCCCCGACTCCACCGCCGAGGAACTGCGCCGCATCGCCCCCGACCACCCCGTCTTCCGCATCACCGTGCAGAGCTGACTAGTCGCGGTCCAACGCCGACAGGGCGCGCTGCGCCAGCGGATGAGTCCGCACCAGCTCACCCAGCGACGTCGCACCACGGGTGATGTCGGCGAACGCGTTCCATGCGGGCCGCAGACTTGTGATCGCCAGGTGCAGCAGCATCGGACGGCGCTCGAAGGCCGCCAGCATCCGCCGCCCCACCGCCATCTCCACACCGAGCCCGGCCTTGATGGCGAAGGCGTAGTTCAGCGCCTGGCGCCGGGCGTCGACCGCGTCGTGCGACTCGGCGACCTTCACCGCCCACTCCCCCGCGAGCCGGCCCGAACGCAGGGCGAAGGAGATCCCCTCCCGCGTCCACGGCTCCAGCAGCCCGGCAGCGTCCCCGCACACCAGCACCCGGCCGCGTGACAGCGGCGAGTCGTCGCTGCGGCACCGCGTGAGATGTCCGGAGGAGACGGCGGGCTCGAACCCGGCGAGCCCGAGGCGTGCGACGAAGTCCTCCATGTACCGCTTGGTGGCGGCGCCTTCGCCGCGCGCGGAGATCACACCGACGGTCAGGGTGTCGCCCTTGGGGAACACCCACCCGTAACTCCCGGGAATGGGACCCCAGTCGATGAGCACCCGCCCCGCCCAGTCCTCGGCGACGGTCGCCGGCACCGGGATCTCCGCCTCCAGACCGAGGTCCACCTGGTCGAGCTTCACCCCGACATGCGCCCCTATGCGGCTGGCACTGCCGTCGGCTCCGACAACGGCCCTGGCCAGTACGGTCTCGCCGTCGGAGAGCACCACGGCGACGGTCCGCCGGTCCGGTACGGACGAGCCGTGCTGCTCGACCCTCGACACCGTGGCCCCGGTGCGCAGTTCGGCGCCGGCCTTCTGCGCCGCCTCTACCAGACCCTGGTCGAACTCGGGCCGGTTGATCAGCCCGAAGAGCATCTGCTTCGACCGGCGGGTGCGCGTCAGCTTTCCGTTCATGGAGAAGGTGACGGCGTGCACCCGGTCCCGCAACGGCAGTTCGAAGCCGGGCGGCAGGGAGTCGCGCGAGGGGCCGATGATTCCACCGCCGCACGTCTTGTAGCGCGGCAGTTCGGCCTTCTCCAAGAGGAGCACCCGCCGTCCCGCGACTGCCGCCGCATGGGCGGCCGAGGCCCCCGCGGGCCCTGCGCCGACCACGACGACGTCCCAGACGGACAGGTCGTTCTCCGTGCCCGCGTCTGCGTTCTCGCTGCTCACGATGTGCTGCTGCTCCTGATCCGACCAGTGGCCCGTGCTGTCGACGGCATCCTACGGCGCGGTGTCGCTCGATCCCGCTGTGGGAGGATCGATCTCACCTTCGTCGTACAAACACGTACACGTAATCCAACGTCGCACCCACGAGGAGCGTGCCCATGACCGCGAATCCGATTGCCGAGACCATTGCCTCGCTGATGCCCCGCGCCCAGGCGGAGCTCGCCGAGCTGGTGGCGTTCCAGTCGGTGGCGGACGTGGCCGTGGCCCCGAAGAGCGAGTGCGAGGCCGCCGCGAACTGGGTGGCGGACGCCCTGCGCACCGAGGGTTTCCAGGACGTCGCCCTCCTCGACACCCCGGACGGCACCCAGTCGGTGTACGGCTTCCTGCCCGGCCCCGAAGGCGCGCCGACCGTACTTCTCTACGCCCACTACGACGTACAGCCGATGCTCGACGAGGCCGCCTGGATCTCCCCGCCCTTCGAGCTGACCGAGCGCAACGGCCGCTGGTACGGGCGCGGTGCCGCCGACTGCAAGGGCGGCGTGATCATGCACCTGCTCGCGCTGCGCGCCCTCAAGGCCAACGGCGGCATCCCGGTCTCCGTGAAGGTGATCGTGGAGGGCTCGGAGGAGCAGGGCACCGGCGGTCTCGAGCGGTACGCGGAGGCGCACCCCGAGCTCCTGGCAGCCGACTCCATCGTGATCGGCGACGCGGGCAACTTCCGCGTCGGTCTGCCCACCGTCACGGCGACGCTGCGCGGCATGACGATGATCCGGGTCACCCTGGACACCCTCGAAGGCAATCTGCACTCGGGCCAGTTCGGCGGCGCGGCCCCCGACGCGCTGGCCGCGCTCATCCGCGTACTGGACTCGCTGCGCGCGGAGGACGGTTCCACGGTCGTCGACGGTCTGGCCGCGGACGCGGACTGGGACGGCCTGGCGTACCCGGAGGCCGACTTCCGCAAGGACGCGAAGGTCCTCGACGGGGTGCACCTGATCGGCAACGGCACGGTGGCGGACCGCATTTGGGCCCGTCCCGCCGTCACCGTGATCGGCATCGACTGCTCGCCGGTGGCCGGCGCCACGCCGTCCGTCCCGGCCAGCGCGCGCGCCCAGATCAGCCTGCGGGTGCCGCCCGGCCAGGACGCCGCGGAGGCCACGAAGCTACTGTTCGCGCACATCGAGAAGCACACCCCGTGGGGTGCGCGGGTCTCCTTCGAGCAGGTCGGCCAGGGCCAGGCCTTCCAGGCGGACACCTCCAGCCCGGCGTACACCTCGATGGCCGAGGCCATGCGGATCGCCTACCCCGGCCAGGAGATGCAGTCCTCGGGCATGGGCGGCTCCATCCCGCTCTGCAACACCCTCGCCGCGCTCTACCCGGAGTCGGAGATCCTGCTGATCGGCCTCAGCGAGCCGGAGGCACAGATCCACGCGGTGAACGAGAGCGTCTCGCCGGAGGAGCTGGAGCGCCTCTCGGTCGCCGAGGCCTACTTCCTCGTCAACTACGCGCAGTCCAAGCTGGGTTAAGCGGTCAGCGAAGATCCGTGCGGCGGGCGGACGCAGCTCGTTACGTTCGCCGCATGGACCTCGTCGAAGTTCTCCCCCGCCTCCATCTCCTCCGCTTCCCCATCGGCCAGGCCTACCTCTGGCGCGACGGCGAGGAGCTGACGCTGGTCGACGCGGGCCACGCGGACGGCGCGCCCGCGATCGAGGACGCGATACGGAGCCTGGGCCTCGACCCGCACCGCCTCCGCCGGATCGTCCTCACCCACTGCCACCGCGACCACGTCGGCGCGGCGGGAGAACTCGCCGGCCGGTACGGCGCCGAGATCCTCGCTCACCGCCTGGACGCCCCCGTCGTCCGCGGCGATGCGCCCGTCCCCGAACCCGTGCTGCTCGACTGGGAGATCCCGCTGTACGAGCACGGGCTGACCGTGCCGGTCGCCCCGCCCACCCGGGTGGACCGGGAACTGGAGGACGGCGACGACCTCGGCTTCGGCGACGGCGCCCGCGTCGTCCACGCCCCCGGCCACACGGACGGCTCCATCGCCGTCCATCTCCCGCACCACGGCGTGCTGTTCACGGGTGACGCGATCGCCGCGGTGGGGCAGGTGATGCTGGGCGTCTTCAACACCGACCGCCCCCGCGCCCTCGCCTCGTACCGCCGCCTGGCCGCTCTCGCGCCGGCGACGGTCTGCTTCGGTCACGGCGATCCCATGACCGAGGACGCGGCGAAGGTCCTGCGCGCCTCAGCCGACCGGGACGCCGGCCTCGAGGTTGATCACGGCTGACCGCTCGCGGGCCCGCAGCGCCCAGCGCAGCCGCTCGAAGCGGTTGGGCGGCAGCATCCCGGCCGCCTCCTCCTCGGTGACGAACCGCCAGCCGCGCAGCTCGGGGCCCGGCAGCGACAACCCCGCGGCCTCGGCGGGGCTCAGCAGCCCGCCGTCGAACAGCAGCCGCATCCCGCCGAACGCGGGCGGCCGCGGCGGCTCCCAGTCCACCACCAACAGCCTTGGCACCCGGTCGAGTTGTATCCCCACCTCCTCGGCCACCTCACGTATCCCCGCACGGGCGGGCGCCTCGCCCCGCTCCACTATTCCGCCGGGGAACTCCCAGCCGGGCTTGTACGTGGGGTCGACGAGCAGCACCCTGTCCTGCTCGTCGAAGAGGAGGACCCCGGCGGCGACGGTCTCCCCGGTCGGCTCGGGCGTCTGGACGATCTCGCAGATCCCGGCCGCCCCGGTCCGTACCGCCTCGGCGACGAGTTCTGCGGTCGCGGCCGGAGTGAGCGTGCTGTTGTCGATCACAAGGGCGTCGTCGCGGAGCCAGCCGAGTGCCGTGCGGTACGGCTCGATGTGGTCGTACGCCCACTGCCGTACGCGCTCACTGCCCTCGGGGTCGCCCTCCAACTCCTCGCGGGCGGCGATGCGTTGGCGCAGGATCGTTTCGTCAGTTGTCAGCAGCACATGCCGGACCGGAATGCGGCGGGCCGCCAGCGACCCGAAGATCTCGTCCCGGTACTCCTGCCTCAGCAGCGTCATCGGCACCACGAGCACCCCGCCCACCTCGGCGAGCAGCGCCGCGGCCGCGTCGACCACCATGCGCCGCCAGATCGGCAGGTCCTGGTAGTCGGTGACCTCCGCGAGCCGCTTCTGCGGCAGCAGGAAGCGCAGCGCCCCGCCGATCACCTCGGGGTCGTAGAAGGTGCTGTTCGGGATCAGATCGATCAGTTCTCGCGCGGCCGTGGTCTTGCCCGCACTGAACGCACCGTTGACCCAGACGATCACGGTTCCCCCCTCATCCGTAGCCCCCTGTGGCTTGCCCGCAACACCCTGCCACGGAAACGCGTGCCGGGCAGGTACTGCCGTACGGAACAGCTCACGGCCTGATCAGGCGCATCACGGTGACCCCCGCGTGCCGCGCGGTGGTGCCCTGCTCCACCTCGGCGGCCAGTTCCCCCAGCTCACCGGCGGCCAGCGCCGCTCCTGCCTGTCCCCGCAGCGCGGGGGCCAGCGGGGACGACTGGACGGGGGTGTCGTCGTCACCGGGCAGTACGAGCAGCAGGGCGCTGGGGCGGGCGGCGCTGCCGACATGGCCGACGACGACCGCGTCGCGCGGCTCGGAGTGGCGCAGTTTGCTCCAGGCGCGGGTGCCGCCCCGGTAGGGCTGGTCGAGCCGTTTGGCGACGAGGCCCTCGATGCCGGTGGCGGGCAGGGTGTCGTACCAGAGGGCGGCCGTGGCGGGGGCCGTGGTCATGGGGACGGGCTGCAGGGGCGGGCCGAGCGGGGTGAGCAGCGCGACGAGTTGTTCGCGCCGCAGCTCGTACGGCCGGGTCCGCAGATCCGTGCCGCCCTCCTCGAGCAGGTCGAAGGCGGCGTACGAGGCCGGGAGGCTTACGGCGAGGGCTGCCGCCTGCGTTGCCGAGGCGGAGGCGCGGTGCTGGACGGCGGCGAAGTCGGTGCGCCCGTCGGTCCAGACGACGACCTCGCCGTCCAGGACCGTGCCGGCGGGCAGTTCCCGGGCGGCGGCGACGAGGTCGGGGAAGGCGCCGGTGACGTTACGCCCGGACCGGGCCTGCAGGACCACGTCCTCGCCCCGGATCACCACCATGCGGTGGCCGTCGAACTTCGGCTCGTACGCCCATCCGCCACTGTCAGGCAGGGTCCGTACGGTGGCGGCGAGCGCCACGTCGACGGGCTGCTTCACGGCAGGGGCCTGGCGCGATTGAGGTTGATGAGGGGCCCGAGGAGGTCGCCGTACCGCTCCAGGCGCGGCTTGATGTCGTCCATGAGGAAGGTCAGCTCCTCGACGGTGCGGCAGTCGCGGACCTCGTCCCAGGTGACGGGCGTGGAGACGGTCGGCTCGGGCCGGGCGCGCAGGGTGTAGGCGGAAGCGGTGGTCTTCGCGGCGGCGTTCTGGCTGTAGTCGACAAAGACCTTTCCGGGGCGCTGGGCCCGGGCCATCGTGTGGACGACCAGGCCGGGCAGATCGGCCTCCGCCTCGATCGCGATGGCCTTCGCGTACGCGCTCACGTCGTCGGAAGGAGTGGGCTCGAGCGGGACGAGCACATGCAGCCCCTTGGACCCGCTGGTCTTGGCGTACGAGTGCAGTCCGTCGGCCGCCAGGCGCTCGCGCAGCCACATCGCCACTGTGCAGCACTCGACGACCGTGGCGGGTGCGCCGGGGTCCAGGTCCAGGACCAGGCGGTCGGCGACGCCCGGGGTGTCCGCCTGCCACTGCGGCGCATGGAATTCGACGACCAGATTCGCGGCCCACATCAGGGTGGACACGTCCTGTACGAGGACCTGACGTGCGGTTTTCCCGCCGGAACGCGGCACCTCGGCGCTGCGGACCCACGACGGCGCCCCCGGCGGGACGTTCTTGGTGAAGAAATGCTGGCCGTCCGGCCCGTTGGGATAGCGCAGAAAGGAGACCGGCCGGTTGTAGAGATGGGCGAGAAGGGACCCCGCGGTGGTGGCGCAGTAGTGGAGGACTTCGCCCTTGGTGGTGCCCGTGGACGGGTACAGGACCTTGTCCAGGTTGCTGAGCGCCAGGCGTCGCCCCTCCACCTCAGTCATCGGCGGCATACCATGAGAATCCCACGATTCAGGACATATCGGCCCGTCGGGTAGGAGAAATCGTGCGATCCATATGGAACGGCGCCATCTCGTTCGGCCTGGTCAGCATCCCTATCAAGCTCGTGAACGCCACCGAGAACCACTCCATCGGCTTCAAGATGATCCACACCGCCGACGGAGGCCGCATCCGCTACCGGAAGGTGTGCGAGCTGGACGAGGAGGAGGTGGCGTCCGCCGACATCGGCAAGGGGTACGAGGACGCCGACGGCTCGATCATCCCGATCACGGAGCAGGACCTGGCCACGCTGCCGCTGCCGACCGCCAAGACCATCGAGATCGTCTCCTTCGCCCCGGCCGCCTCGATCGATCCGCTCCAGATGAGCTCGGCGTACTACCTCGTCGCGAACGGCGTCCCCGCCGCGAAGCCGTACACGCTGTTGCGCGAGGCGCTGAAGCGCAGCGAGAAGGTGGGCGTCGCGAAGTTCGCCCTGCACGGGCGCGAGCGGCTCGGGATGCTGCGCGTGGTCGACGACGTGATCGCGATGCACGGTCTGCTCTGGCCCGACGAGATCCGTACGCCCGACGGGGTCGCGCCCGAGTCCGAGGTGACGGTCAGCGATGCCGAACTCGACCTGGCGGACACCCTGATGAGCACGCTCGGCGAGGTGGAGATGGCCTCGTTGCGCGACGGCTACCGCGAGGCCGTGGAGGCCATGGTCGCGGCGAAGACCTCCGACGGTGAGGCGGAGACGGAGTCCGCCGGAGCGGCATCCGGCGGCAAGGTCATCGACCTGATGGCCGCGCTGGAGAACAGTGTGCGCCAGGCGAAGGAGTCTCGCGGCGACGGGGACTCGGCGCCGGCCAAGGTCACGGCGCTGCGCCCCGGCCAGAAGAAGTCGACCCCGAAGAAGGCCGCGGCAAAGAAGACGGCCGCGAAGAAGACGGCGACGAAGCGGACTCCGGCCAAGAAGGCGCCCGCGGCGAAGAAGCGCGCATCGGCCTGAGACATCCGTAGCGGTACTGTTGCCCGCCCCGCAGCAACGAATCGCCCACCCCAGGGCGTCCTTCCCTGTGAGTCCTTCCGCGGGGGAAGGGGAGACCGTGACGCACGCACACGGCATCTCGTTGGGTTCTCCAGCACCGGAAAACCCGAGTGGGACAGAGGAGTTGGGCATGAACCGCATGGTGGTGCAGAAGTTTCCGGCCGGAGGCCCGCGCGGCAGCTGGCCCGCGGAGGAGTTCGCCGCGGCGCAGCGCGCGCAGGGGCGCCCGGTCGAGGTCGTGATGGACCTCGACGCGGATGCGTTCCTCGTGGTCGCGCGGCAGCTGGAGCCCGTGGAGTAGCCGAACCTGTTCCGCCGCAAGCCCCTGGATAGAGTGGCCGGGACAGCACATCGTGAAGCGGAACAAGGAGCAGACGTGAGCGAGCCGGCGTCCATCGCCCTGCAGCAGGAGATCGCCCGGGAACTCCAGGTGGCCGAGACGTTCGAGGCCGAGCGGGAGATCGAGCGCCGGGTGGCCTTCCTCGCCGAGCGCCTCACCTCCACCGGTCTGCGCTCCCTCGTCCTTGGCATCAGCGGCGGCGTCGACTCCACCACCACCGGCCGGCTCTGCCAGCTGGCCGTCGAGCGGGCCCGGGCTGCGGGTCACGAGGCGCGCTTCTACGCGATGCGCCTCCCGTACGGTGTCCAGGCCGACGAGCACGACGCACAGCTCGCGCTCTCCTTCATCAAGGCGGACGAGGTCCTGACCGTGGACGTCAAGCCCGCGAGCGACGCCGCGCTGGAGGCCTCGCTGGCCGGCGGCGTGAGCTTCCGCGATGCGAGCCACCAGGACTTCGTACTCGGCAACATCAAGGCCCGCCAGCGCATGATCGCCCAGTACGTGGTGGCCGGCGCGCACAACGGCCTGGTCGTGGGCACCGACCACGCGGCGGAGGCGGTCTCCGGCTTCTTCACCAAGTTCGGCGACGGTGCCGCGGACCTGGTCCCGCTGACGGGCTTGACCAAGCGCCGGGTGCGCGCCGTCGCGGACCTGCTGGGCGCACCGGCCGAGCTGGTCTGGAAGGCCCCGACGGCCGACCTGGAGACCCTCGACCCGGGCAAGACCGACGAGGACGCGCTCGGGGTCACGTACGACGACATCGACGACTTCCTGGAGGGCAAGCCGGTGGACGAGCGCGCCTTCGAGATCATCGTCAACCGCTACCGCCTCACCGAACACAAGCGCCAACTGCCCGTCGCTCCCTGAGCCGTTGCTCTACCCCTTGCTCGATCCAAGGGTCAGTCCCGCGATGAAGTGGCGCTGGAGCAGCAGGAAGACGACGAGCGTGGGCAGTGCGACGATCACCGAACCTGCCGCCAGCAGGTTGTAGTCGGTAAAAAACTGCCCGCGCAGGTTATTCAGCGCCGAGGTGATCGGGAGCTTGTCGCCGTCGGACATGAAGACCAGCGCCCACAGGAAGTCGTTGTACATCCAGGTGAACTGGAGCGTGGCGAGCGCCGCGATCGCCGGGCGGCACAGGGGCAGGGTGATGCGCCAGTACTGCGTCCACACGCCCGCCCCGTCGACGATCGCCGCCTCCAGGATCTCCGTGGGCAGGGTGCGCATGAAGTTGGCCAGGACGAAGACGCAGAAGCCCATCTGGAAGCCGACCTGGACCAGGACGACCGCCCAGTACGAGTCGAACATCGTCATCGAGTCGGACATCCAGTACGGCAGCGGGATCTTGTTGAAGACGACGTACAGCGGAGTGACGATCACCTGCTGGGGCAGCAGGTTGCCCGCCGTGAAGAGCATCAGCAGGACGATCCCGCCCTTCAGCCGCAGCCGGGAGACGGCGAAGGCCACGAACGAGGCGAGGAACAGCGCGAGTATCACTCCGGGGATAGCGATGATCATGGTGTTGACGAAGTACTTCGTCATCCCCGAGTCGCTGAACGCCTGCTTGTAGTAGTCGAAGGAGAGGTGCTTGGGGAGGGAGAGGTAGCCGTTCTTCGACGTCTCGTCGTACGGCCTGAGCGAGGCGTACACGGCGAGCAGCAGCGGTGCCAGGAAGGCGAGCGAGACGGCCATCAGGAAGGCGTGGACGCCCAGGCGGCCGGGGCGGATGCCCCGCCGGGCACCGGGCTCGGCCGGAGTGGCCGCGACGTCCACCGTGGTGTCGAGCGTCATCGGTTCTTCTCCCCTCGGATCTCCTGGACGAGGTACGTCACGACGAATCCCATGGAGACGGCCAGCAGTACCACCGCGATGGCGGAGCCGAAGCCGATCCGGCTGGCCTCGCCGATGATGTTGTCGGTGACGAGCACCGAGAGCACTTCGAGGCCGTTGCGGCCGTGGTTGACGGCGTAGACGATGTCGAAGGCGCGCAGGGACTCGATGACGGTGATGACGCCGACGATCACGTTGACCGGGCGCAGCGTCGGGAAGACGACACGGAAGAAGGTCTGCCGGTCGTTCGCCCCGTCGATGGCGGCCGCTTCCTTGAGCGTGGGGTCCACTGCCTTGAGCCCGGCCAGATAGAGGATCATCACGTAGCCGGTGTGCCGCCAGGCGGCCGCGATGAGGATCATCCAGATGTTCAGGTTCGGGTCGCCGAGCCAGTCGGTGGGGTTGTCTTTGTTCCCGAGTACGGCGTTGAGCACGCCCTGGTCGCGGGAGAAGATCAGCTGGGCGATGAAGCCGACGATGGCGAGGGAGAGCACCACGGGCATGTAGATCGTCGACTGGTAGAAGCGGCTGAAGCGCACGCCACGGTCGATGAGTACGGCGAGCAGGAGCCCGAACGGTGTGGCGATGAGCCCGAGGAAGCCCAGCCACATCAGGTTGTGGCGCACCGCCGGCCAGAACGGCGGGTAGTTGGTGAAGAGGTTGGTGTAGTTCTGCGTACCGACCCAGTGGATCGATCCGATGCCGTCCCAGCTGGTGAAGGACAGGACGACGGAGGCGAGGGTCGGGCCCCACACGATCGCGATGTCGAGCAGGATCGGAATACCCAGCAGCACGCCGAGTACGACGAGGTCACGGCGGGTGAAACGCCGTGGGCCTCGTCGCTTGGCGCGCCGCGCAGAGGTGAGCGACACGTCTGTGAACTCCAGGTGGGTCCGGTGAAGTCTGAGCCGGTCAGCCTTCGGTGGCGAAGATGGTCTTCTTCTGCCGTTCGATCCCGTTGACCAGGCCGTCGACGTCCTTGGGGTTGTTGATGAAGCTCTGGATGGCCGGGATCATCACGGTGGACGCGAAGTCCGGCCGGGTGTCGCGGTCCAGGAACTGGGAGATCTGCTTGGCTCCCGAGACCAGTTCGACGGCCTTCTTCTGCAGATCGGAGTACGTCGACGTACTGGCCCCGCTGTTGACGGCGACGTTGTTGGGGTCACCGGCGAGGTAGACGTCCTCGGCCTTGGGCGTGGCGAGGTAGGTGAGCAGGTCCTTCGCGCTCTCGAGGGTCTTCTTGTTCTTCAGCGTCTTCGACTTCTTCGCCAGCAGGAAGCCGTCGATGGGCGCCTCGACGGCGTCCTGGCCGTGCTCCGGGTTGATCTCCGGGAAGGGGAAGAAGTCGATGTCGCCCTGCTCCGCCTTGGGGAACTGCTGACCGGGGTGCGGCATTCCGAAGACCGCCATGCCGGTCTTGCGCTGTTGAAGGCTGGTGGCGGCCTCCTGCCAGGTGCGGCCGTTGGCTGCGGGCTGGCAGTACGGGAGGAGGCTGCGCCAGGTGTCGAAGACGTCCTTGACCCGCTTGTCGGTCCAGGCCTCCTTGCCCGCCATCAGGGACTTGTGGAAGTCGTAGCCGTTGGTGCGCATGTTGATGTAGTCGAAGGTGCCCATGGCGGGCCAGCCGTCCTTGTCGCAGAAAGCGATGGGGACCAGCTTGTCCTTCTGCATCTGCTTGGCGAGCGCGATGTACTCGTCCAGCGTCTTCGGTGCGGTGTATCCGTGCTGCGCGAAGAGGCTCTTCCGGTGGAAAACGGCCCAGGGATAGTAGTAGTACGGCGTGAAGTACTGTTTGCCGTCCTCGCCCGTCGACTGGTCCTTCAACGCCTGTGAGAAGCCCTGGTAGTTCTTCCAGAGGTCGCTGATGTCGAGCAGCAGACCCTTCTTGGCGAAGAACTGCATGCGGTATCCGGCGAACCACATGAAGACGTCGTCCGGCTTGCCCTGCAGATAGCGGTTGATGTTCTCCTGGAAGGTGTTGTGGTCAACGGTGTTGACCTTGATCTTCCGGCCTGCCGTGGACTGCTTCTCGTACGCGGCGAATGCGTCCGCGAAGGCCTTCTTCGGAACGGGGTCCGACGAGTTCGACCCCATCCTGATGGTTTTGGGGTCGCCCCCGGGGCCGCTGCTGCAGGCGGTGAGCAGCGAAGGCAGCGCCACGGCGCCGGCCCCTACGGCTGCACCGCGCAGGAGATTCCGCCGGGACATCCGATGTCCAGCCACGCTTCCAGGGATGACTGAACCGTTGTACGAAGACTGCGCCATGTCCCCCTCCTCCGGGGTGGAACCCAACACAACCGAACGCGAGGCTTGGATCTCACTCCCAAGTGGGGGACCAGTCAAGGGGTTTGACGAGATATCGAACAACCGTTACCGCATCTCTTCCAACAGACTTCAACAGGCTCTACCGTAAACGCGCGCACCTGACGCGTACATGAAGTGATCCGATCACTGGCGAGCACGGAGGAACGTAACGATGCGTCATCTCCCATCCCGCACCACCGGCCGAAGAGTCCTCGGAGCGCTGGCCACCGCACTGCTGTGCGCCGGCGGGCTCGCGGCTCCGGCCGCGGCACACGACTCCGCACCGGCCGCCGCGCCACAGCTCAACAACGGTCTGGCCCTCACCCCTCCGATGGGCTTCAACAACTGGAACTCCACGGGCTGCCGGGCGGAGTTCAACGAATCGATGGTCAAGGGCATCGCCGACCTCTTCGTCGACAAGGGCCTCAAGGCCGCCGGCTACCAGTACGTCAATCTCGACGACTGCTGGGCCCTTCCGCAGCGCGACGCGAACGGCAAACTGGTGCCCGACCCGGTGCGATTCCCCAATGGAATCAAGGCAGTTGCCGACTACGTCCACTCCAAGGGACTGAAGCTCGGCATCTACACCAGTGCCGGAACCAAGACGTGCAACAGCGCCGGATTCCCCGGCGGTCTGGGCCATGAGTACAGCGACGCCCAGCAGTTCGCCGACTGGGGTGTGGACTACCTCAAGTACGACAACTGCAACAACCAGGGCGTCGACGCCATTCAGCGCTATACGACGATGCGCGACGCACTGAAGGCCACCGGGCGCCCCATCGTCTACAGCATCTGCGAATGGGGTTCCAACAAGCCCTGGGAGTGGGCGGCGGACGTCGGCAATCTGTGGCGCACCACCGGTGACATCAGTGACAGCTGGGGCTCCATGCTGTCGATCATGAAGCAGAATCTGCCGCTCGCCGCGGCCGCGGGCCCCGGGCACTGGAACGACCCGGACATGCTCGAGGTCGGCAACGGAGGCATGACGGACACCGAGTACCGCACGCACTTCTCGATGTGGTCCGTCATGGCCTCACCGCTGCTGATCGGATCCGATCTGCGCAAGGCGACGCCGGAGACCTTCGACATCGTCACCAACAGTGAAGTCATCGCAGTCGACCAGGACCCGCTAGGCAAGCAGGGCACCGTGCTCTCCTCCGAGGGCGGCCGCTGGGTCGTGTCCAAGGAGATGAAGGACGGCAGCCGTACGATCGCCCTCTTCAACGAGACGGGGACCGCGCAGCGCATCGCCACCACCGCGCAGGCGGCGGGGCTGCCGAAGGCGACCGCGTACACCGAGCGCGATCTGTGGAAGCACCAGAGCTTCAACACCGCGGGCACCGTCTCGGCGACCGTCCCCGCGCACGGCACTGTGCTGCTGCGCGTCTCGGCGGACAAGCAGTGGGCGAAGAACCCGCCTGCCGTCGAACTCGGCCTGAACAGCAGCCCGTTGTTGGAGAGCGGTGCCACGGTGGATCTGACCACCACGGTCACCGACCTCGGCCGTACGCCCGCGCTCCAGGCCTCCGTCGCCCTGACGGGTCCGGCGGGCTGGAAGGTCACTCCGGCCGGTCCGACGTCCAAGGCGGTCGTGACGACCGGCACGGCGCTCACCACGAAGTGGAAGGTGACCGCGCCCGCGGGCACGACGGTCGGCGCGTACGATTTCACGCTCACCGCCGCCTACCGCTCACCGTCGGGCACCAGGGTGGAGAGCCAACTGCCCTTCGGGGGCAGCGTGGTGGTGCCACCGCCCGCCGGGACGTCGTACCTCGGCGATCTGCCGTGGATGTCCTCGAGCAACGGGTGGGGCCCCGTGGAGCGCAACACCAGCAACGGTGAGAGCGCGGCGGGCGACGGCAAGCCGATCACCCTCGGCGGGACGGTCTTCGCCAAGGGGATCGGGGCGCACGCGGCGAGCGACATCGCGTACTACACGGGCGCCAAGTGCAGCTCCGTGACGGCGCAGGTCGGCGTCGACGACGAGAAGAGCACCAAGGGCACGGTCACCTTCGAGATCTGGGCCGACGGGATCAAGGTCGCCTCGACGGGCGTCCTGACCACCGCCATGCCCGCCCAGCCGCTCACCGCGGACGTGAGCGGGGCGAAGGTCGTACGGCTGGTGGTCACCGACGGCGGGGACGGGAACGACTCCGACCACGCCGACTGGGCAGACGCACAGCTCAGTTGCTAGCCGCTATCCGCTGACGGCGGCTGCCGCCTCGCCCTGCGCGCCGAGCGAGGCGGCAGCCGCCGCACCCACGAGACCCGCGTCCGTACCCATCAGTGCGGGAGCGATCTTCACGTGCTGGACGAAGGACAGCGTCGCGTAGTCGTGCAGCGCGCGCCGCAGCGGCGCGAAGAGCACCTCGCCCGCGCCGGCCACTCCCCCGCCGATCACCGCGATGTCGATCTCGACCAGTGTCGCCGTGGCGGCGATCCCGGCGGCCAGCGCCTGTGCCGCGCGCTGGTACGAGGCGACCGCCAGGGGGTCTCCGGCCCGCGCCGCCGCAGCCACGGCAGCGGCCGTGGCGTCGCCGTCCGGGCCCGGCTGCCAGCCGCTCTCCAGGGCCCTGCGGGCGATGTTGGGGCCGCTGGCGATCCGCTCGACGCAGCCGCGTCCGCCGCAGGGGCACGGGTCCCCGTCGAGGTCGACGCTGATGTGTCCGATGTGGCCCGCGTTGCCGGTGGGGCCCGGGTGGAGCGTGCCCCCGAGGACCAGCCCGCCGCCGACCCCCGTCGAGACGACCATGCAGAGGGCGTTGTCGTAGCCCCGGGCCGCACCCTGCCAGTGCTCGGCCGCCGTCATCGCGACGCCGTCGCCGACCAGCGTGACGGGCAGTCCGCCGGTGGCGCTCCGTACGCGATCGACCAGCGGGAAGCCGCGCCAGCCGGGGACGTTGACCGGGCTGACCGTACCGGCCGAGGCGTCGACGGGGCCCGCGCTGCCGATGCCGACGGCGCTCACGCGCTCCCAGCGAGGGTCGGCGAGCAGGGTGTCGAGCACCGTGGTGACGGCTCCCATGACCCTTTCGCCGTCCTCCCGCGCGGGCGTCGGAGCCTGCGCTCGGAGGAGGATCTGTCCGTCACCGCTGACCAGCGCGCCGGCGATCTTGGTGCCGCCGATGTCGAGCGCGGCGTAGAGGTCGTTGTGCATCGGTGTGGGATCTCCAGAGGGCGGGGGTGACGAAGACTGCGATGACCAGTCTCCATTCACCTGACAACGTTGTCCAGGCTCTATGCTCGACGCCACAGCCCGTACAGCCCTCTGCAGTCGACGACAGGACAGCGCACCGTGGCCGAGACCGCCCGCCACCCCGAGCCCCGCTACGGCAATCGGCCGACCATGAAGGACGTCGCCGCCCGCGCCGGAGTGGGCCTCAAGACGGTTTCCCGGGTGGTGAACGGCGAGTCCGGAGTCACCCCCGACACCGAGCGCCGCGTCCAGGAGGCGATCGAGGCGCTCGGCTTCCGCCGCAACGACAGTGCGCGGGTGCTGCGCAAGGGCCGCACCGCGAGCATCGGTCTCGTACTGGAAGATCTCGCCGACCCGTTCTACGGGCCGCTGAACCGCGCGGTCGAGGAGGTCGCCCGCGCACACGGCGCCCTGCTGATCAACGGTTCCAGCGCCGAAGACCCGGAGCGCGAACAGGAGTTGGTACTCGCGCTCTGCGCGCGAAGGGTGGACGGTCTCATCGTCATCCCCGCCGGGGACGACCACCGCTATCTGGAGCCGGAGATCGCGGCCGGGGTCGCCACGGTCTTCGTCGACCGCCCCGCCGGGAAGATCGACGCCGATGTCGTACGGTCCGACAGCTTCGGCGGCGCACGCGACGGCGTCGCGCACCTCATCGCGCACGGCCACCGCCGCATCGGCTTCATCGGTGACCAGCCGCGCATCCACACCGCGATAGAGCGACTGCGCGGTTACCACGCCGCGATGGACGAGGCCGGGCTGCCGGTCAAGGACTCCTGGGTCTCGCTCGGCACGACCGCCCCCGACCGGGTCGCGGCCGCCGTCACCACGCTCCTCGACGCCCCCGAGCCGGTGACCGCCATCTTCGCCGGCAACAACCGTGTGACGGTCACCGCGGTGCGCATGCTGGCCGGGCGAGAACGGCCCACCGCCCTCGTCGGATTCGACGACATCGAGCTCGCCGATCTGCTGGGCATCACCGTGATCGCCCAGGACGCGGCCACCCTGGGCCGCACGGCGGCCGAGAGCCTCTTCCACCGTCTCGAGGGAGGGGGCGGCGCGCCGGCCCAGAAGGTGCTGCCGACGCGCCTGATCACCCGGGGTTCGGGGGAACTCCCGCCCCACGAGGGCTGATTGCCGCTGATTACGGAGCGGTGACCGTCAGCGCTGCGCGGCGCGGGCTGGAGAAGGAGTCCAGGTCCGCGCGGGACAGCCCGGTCAGCCGCGTGACCTCTTCGTCGCCGAGCGCCCCGCAGTCCAGACCGCGCAGCAGGAACCCGCTGAGCGCCTTGGCGGTGGCGGGCTCGTCCATCACGTCGCCGCCGGCCTTCGCCACGTACGCGGCGAGACGGGCCGCCGCCGCGTCGAGCCCCTCGCGGTAGAAGGCGTAGACGGCCGCGTAACGGGTCGGCAGGTGGCCGGGGTGCATGTCCCAGCCCTGGTAGTACGCACGGGCCAGGGCGCGCCGCGTCAGTCCGTAGTGGAGCTTCCAGGCCTCGTGGACCTGTGCGGTCGGGCCGACGGGGAGGACGTTGGTGGAGCCGTCGGACACGCGAACTCCCGTGCCCGCGGCGGCGACCTGCATCACGGCCTTCGCGTGGTCGGCGGCCGGGTGGTCGCTGGCCTGGTAGGCGGCGCTGACGCCGATGCAGGCGCTGTAGTCGAAGGTGCCGTAGTGCAGCCCGGTCGCCCGGCCCTGCGCGGCGTCGATCATGCGGGCGACTGTCGCGGTGCCGTCGGCAGCGAGGATGGACTGGCTGGTCTCGATCTGGATCTCGAAGCCGATACGGCCGGCCGCGAGTCCGTGCGCCTTCTCGAACGCCTCCAGGAGCTGCACGAAGGCCGTGACCTGCTCGGCGTACGTGACCTTGGGAAGGGTGAGGACCATGCCCTCGGGGAGGCCCCCGGCCTGCATGAGTCCGCTGAGGAAGACGTCCGTGGTGCGGATGCCCCGGTCGCGTACGGGCGCTTCCATGCACTTCATGCGGATGCCCATGTACGGGGCCGCCGTGCCGTTCCCGTACGCCTCGGAGACCAGCCGGGCCGCACGGGCGGCCGCCTCGTCCTCCTCGGCGTCCGGGCGCGGTCCGTAGCCGTCCTCGAAGTCGATGCGCAGGTCTTCGACGGGCTCGCGCTCCAGCTTGGCGCGCACCCGGTCGTACACGGGCGACGCCAGCTCTTCGGAGATGCCGAGTACGTGCGCGAGCGCGCCGGCGTCCGGCGCGTGCTGGTCGAGAGCCTCCAGGGCCTGGTCGCCCCAGGAGCGGAGGGTGTCGGGGGCGAAGACGTCGCCGGGTACGTAGACCGTGTGGACGGGCTGGCGGGTGCCGGGGTCTCCCGGGTAGCGACGGGCCAGTTCCGCGTCCACTCCCGCGAGGGAGGCGCTGATGTCCTCGCTGACCGTACCGGCGAGGCTCGTTGCCACCTTCTCCTGCTGACCCATGCGTACACCCTCCAGTTTTCCGCTCTGCGGATTCAACAATCCGTAGAACGAAAGTAGCCGGGGCCGTTGACAAGGTCAACGGCCCCGGCCAGGAAGTGAGACTGCTCAGCCCTTGCGGGTGTTCACTTCGTCGGTGAGCTGGGGGACGACCTGGAAGAGGTCGCCGACGATGCCGTAGTCGACGAGGTCGAAGATGGGGGCTTCGGCGTCCTTGTTGACGGCGACGATGGTTTTGGAGGTCTGCATGCCGGCGCGGTGCTGGATGGCGCCGGAGATGCCGTTGGCGATGTAGAGCTGGGGGGAGACGCTCTTGCCGGTCTGGCCGACCTGGTTGGAGTGCGGGTACCAGCCGGCGTCGACGGCGGCGCGGGAGGCGCCGACGGCGGCGCCCAGGGAGTCGGCGAGGGCCTCGATGATCGCGAAGTTCTCGGCGCCGTTGACGCCGCGCCCGCCGGAGACGACGATCGCGGCCTCGGTCAGCTCGGGGCGTCCGGTGGACTCGCGCGGGGTGCGGGAGAGGACCTTCGTGCCGGTCGCGGTGTCGGAGAAGGACACCGCGAGGGCTTCCACCGCACCGGCGGCGGGGGCTGCCTCGACCGGAGCCGAGTTGGGCTTGACGGTGATGACCGGGGTGCCCTTGGTAATACGGGACTTGGTGGTGAACGACGCGGCGAACGCGGCCTGGGTGGCGACCGGACCCTCAGTACCTGCTTCGAGGTCAACGGCGTCGGTGATGATCCCCGACTCGATCCGCACGGCGAGGCGGGCGGCGATCTCCTTGCCCTCCGCGGACGAGGGGACCAGCACCGCGACCGGGGACACGAGTTCGTGGGCGGCCTGGAGGGCGTCGACCTTCGGCACGACGAGGAAGTCGGCGTACTCGGGGGCGTCGGAGGTGAGGACCTTGACCGCGCCGTGCTCGGCGAGCACACCGGCGGTGTTCTCGGCGCCGGCGCCGAGGGCGAGGGCGACGGGGTCGCCGAGGCGGCGGGCCAGGGTGAGGAGTTCGAGGGTGGGCTTGCGGACGGCACCGTCCACGTGATCGACGTAGACGAGAACTTCAGCCATGACAGTGATCTCCAGCGGAAGAGAAGAAAGGGGAGGACGGCGGGTGGTGCGGGCCTTAGATGAACTTCTGGCTCGCGAGGTACTCGGCGAGCTGCTTGCCGCCCTCGCCCTCGTCCTTGACGATCGTGCCCGCCGTGCGCGCGGGGCGCTGGGTCGCAGAATCCACCTGGGTCCAGGAACCGGCCAGGCCGACCTCGCCGGCCTCCAGTTCCAGGTCTTCCAGGTCCAGGGACTCCACCGGCTTCTTCTTCGCCGCCATGATCCCCTTGAACGACGGGTACCTGGCCTCACCCGACTGGTCCGTCACGGACACCAGGGCGGGCAGGGACGCCTGCAGCTGCTCGGAAGCGCTGTCGCCGTCGCGGCGGCCGGTCACCGTGCCGTCCTCGACCTTCACCTCCGACAGGAGGGTGACCTGCGGGATGTTCAGGCGCTCCGCGAGGATCGCCGGCAGAACGGCCATTGTGCCGTCCGTGGACGCCATGCCGCAGATCACCAGGTCGTAGCCGGTCTTCTCCACGGCCTTCGCCAGCACCAGCGAGGTCGCCATCACATCGGAGCCGTGCAGATCGTCGTCCTCGACGTGAACAGCCTTGTCCGCGCCCATCGACAGCGCCTTGCGCAGCGCGTCCTTCGCGTCCTCGCCACCGACCGTCAGCACGGTGATCTCCGCGTCGTCCGCCTCGTCGGCGATCTGCAGCGCCTGCTCGACGGCGTACTCGTCGAGCTCCGACAGCAGACCGTCCACATCATCGCGGTCGACCGTCAGGTCATCGGCGAAGTGCCGGTCGCCGGTGGCGTCGGGCACGTACTTCACACAGACAACGATCCTCAAGCTCACGCCGGCTCTCCTACTGCATCGTCATTTCCGGGCTGCCTTGTTGCACGCAGCATAGGCGCCTGATGGGGCGGATTCCGGTCGGGGCGACCGAGGCTCCGACCGAAATATTACTCATGAGTACACCTACTGTGTGCCCACTGAGCAAGCGCTTTGAACTGTGACGTTGCCAACGCTGAGTAATCAGAGGATGCCGGGAACTCTCAGTCGCGCAAAGCGTTGAAGCGACCCTGGTGATAGAGGAGCGGACGCCCGGCCCCCGCCGGGTCCCCGGTGACGACCTGACCGATGACGATGCGGTGGTCCCCGGCCGGAATCCGCGCCACCACCCGGCAGACCAGCCAGGCCAGTACGCCGTCAAGGACCGGAACCCCCTCGGGGCCCGTGCTCCATCCGGTGGGCGCGGCGAACCGGTCCGCGCCGCTGCGCGCGAAGGTCGCGGCCAGTTCCTGCTGGTGCTCGCCGAGTATGTGGACTCCGATGTGCTCGGCCTCGGCGACGACCGGCCAGCTGGAGGACCCGGTACCCACGCCGAAGGAGATCAACGGCGGCTCGGCGGCGACCGAGTTGAGCGAGGTGGCGGTGAACCCGACAGGGCGCTCACCGGCGGCGGTGATCACCGCGACACCGGCGGCGTGCTGCCGGAAGACGGAACGGAGCAGTTCGGGGGTGGCGAGCCGGCCGGTGGCGAGATCGGTCGAAGCCGTCATGGAGTTGTCCTTCTGCGAGGGATGCGTACGGGGCCCGGACTGTTCAGGCACCCGGACAGCGCGCACTCGCGTTACGGGCGAGATCCACATCGGCCCGGCGGAAGAGAAGGAGGTCCTTCGGCATGTCGTCAGACTGACGATCCAACAGGGGCCCAGTCAAGGGCGTATCGGCATGTGGGAGATCCATCACGGCCCTCAGACCGCCCGTCCCAGCGCGGCGATGACATCGGCCTTCCGCGGCTGGCCCGAGGCCCGCCGCACGATCCGGCCGTCCGCGTCGAGGACCAGAACGGTCGGCGTCCTGAGGATGTTCAGCTCCCGTACGAGAGCGAGCCGCGCCTCGGCGTCGATCTCGACGTACGCGACCCCGGCGACCATCGAGGCCACCTCTTCCAGGGTCCGCCGGGTGGCCCGGCAGGGTGCGCAGAAGGCGCTGGAGAACTGGACGAGTGTCGCCCGCTCCCCCAGACCGGTCCCCAACTCGGCCGTCCCCAGCCGCCCTTCACCGTCGCGCCCGTGCACCTGAAGCCTCCCGCCATTCCACTCGTCGACCACTACAGCGTCCGTGCAACCGCAAAGATTCCTGCGGGGATACGAGATGTGCCTCCTGATGCGCCGGGGCCGCCCGCCTGGGACGACGTGACGAGAATCTCGCGGATCGGCGGCATCAGGACTGGCTACTCGGCTGCGCATGGGGCACGATCTGCCCAATGCCGAAAACCTACGGCGCCGTAACTTCCACCGGAGGAACAATCTCCTCCGGGCACAGAAGGGCCTCTTCCAGATGGCAGAACTCGTCTATCGACCGGTCATCGGCGCGGCTCTCGGGCTGTTCAAGGCGCTCGACCTGAAGATCGATACTCAGGGTTCCGAGAACATCCCACGTACGGGCGGCGCCGTTCTCGTCAGCAATCACATCGGCTATCTGGACTTCATCTTCGACGGCCTCGCCGCTCTCCCGCAGAAGCGCCTGGTGCGCTTCATGGCGAAGGAGTCGGTTTTCCGGCACAGGATCTCCGGCCCCCTGATGCGCGGAATGAAGCACATTCCGGTGGACCGCAAGCAGGGCGAGGACGCGTACAAGCACGCGCTCGAGTCGCTGCGTTCCGGCGAGATCATCGGCGTCTTCCCCGAGGCGACCATCTCGGAGTCCTTCACGCTCAAGAGCTTCAAGTCGGGCGCGGCCCGCCTCGCCCAGGAGGCCGGCGTCCCGCTCATCCCGATGGCGCTGTGGGGCACCCAGCGGCTGTGGACCAAGGGCCGGCCGCGCAACCTCAAGCGCAACCACATCCCCGTGACCATCCGGGTCGGCGAGCCGATGGACGCTCCGGCCGACGAGTACGCGGGGGCGATCACGCGCCGGCTGCGCGGGCGGGTGCAGGAGCTGCTCGAGGCCGCGCAGCGCGCCTATCCCGTACGACCGAAGAACGCCGACGACACCTGGTGGGTGCCGGCGCACCTCGGCGGTACGGCCCCGACCGCGGAGCAGGTCCGCGAGGCCGAGCGGCAGGGCTGACGCGGCCGAAACGTCACTCCGGGGTACGGACCGAGATCTGCGCCCCGGGGCTCAACTTCTCCAGCGACTCGGCGAGTTCGGAGCCTGCGGCTTCGAGCTCGCCGATCGTCATGGGGGCCAGTGACTCCAGCAGGAAGACGGCGTTGACCGACTCCTCGGTCAGCCGGGTACGTACACCCTGGCGCCAGTTCCAGCGCCGGCAGGTCACCCCTTCGTCGTCGCACCAGACGACTTCGCCCGCGTCCGGGTGCTCCACGGTCCGCTCACCGCCCGCGACGGTGACGAACGGTTCTTCTCCGGTGGCGCGGATCAACCGCATTCCGCCCTTGATGTGGTCGGTGTCCTCTCCTCCGACCGGGATGAGATGGGCGACGCTGATCGCGTTGTAGGCGTCGACCAGCAGGTTGATGCGCGGCAGTCCGCCGTCCGCGAGGGCGCGCTTGGCGAGCGCCTCCGCCGAGTTGCGGGTGCGGTTCGGCTTGGAGCCGAAGGCGCTGTACGTCTCGCGCCAGGCGGCGATGTGCGCGTCCTCGTGCGGGGCACGGCCGTCCAGGCGCTCCGCCAGCCTGCGGGCGGCGTCGTCGAGCAGGGCCGAACTGTCGGGACTGCTGGGCCCGTTGACGAGGCCGCGCGCCTCGACGACGAGGTGGGTGAAGCCGGGGGCGAGGGCCCGTACCTCGTCGGACACGGAGAAGGTGAGGGTCATGTCTGCTGCCTTGCTTCAGAGCTCGGTGGGAAGGATGCGCCACAGGTGCGGCCGGTCGGACGCCTCCTGCAGGGCGCGGAGACAGGCCGGATGAGGTACATCATAGAGCACCGGATAGTCCACCTCATTGAACTCTGGCCGTACGGTCCACGCCAGCCGTTCCCCGTCCAGCGAGAACTGGGCGTCGACACCCGGCTTGTTTCCGCGTGCGTCCAGGCGGGCCCACGCCCCGCTCCTCGGCAGCCTGACGGCGATCAGACCGTGCAGCATCGGGTCGGAACCGTCGTCCTCGGTGAGCCGCTGGTAACAGAGGGCGGTCGGGATGGACTCGGCTCGAAGGAGCGCCGCGAGCGCGTGTGCCTTCGCGTGGCAGATGCCGGTGCGCTTCTCCAGGACGTCCGAGGCGCGCCAGGTGACGCGCATGTCCCCGGCGTCGGCGGAGTGCGGGATGGTGTCGCGTACGAACTCATAGGCGGCCTTGGCGTATGAGTATGCGTCCGGGCTTTCAGCACGCAGGCGCGCCGCGGTCTCGCGTACGAGCGGATGTTCGTGGTCGATGACCTCGTCGGCGGCCAAGTAGGCGGACAGGTCCGGGTTTTCCTGGATCAGCTCCATGGTCGCGAGCGTACGAGTGCGACCGACCGGAGGTCAATCAATTTCCGGTCGGTCACATATCTATGCAGTACGGGCTAGCGGGCCAGCTCTTCCTTCAGCGCCTGCAGGAAGCCGTCGACGTCTTCCTCCGTGGTGTCGAAGGCGCACATCCAGCGGACGTCGCCCGCCGCCTCGTCCCAGAAGTAGAAGCGGTAGCGCTTCTGCAGCCGCTCGCTCACGTCGTGCGGCAGCCGTGCGAAGACGGCATTGGCCTGGACGGGGTGGAGGATCTCGACGCCGTCGATCCCGCGCACGCCCTCGGCCAGCCGCTGCGCCATGGTGTTCGCGTGCCGGGCGCTGCGGAGCCACAGGTCGCGGGTGAGCAGAGCCTCCAACTGCACCGAAACGAAGCGCATCTTGGAGGGAAGCTGCATCGACATCTTCCGCACGTGCTTCATCTGGCGCACGGCGTCGGGGTTGATGACCACGATCGCCTCGCCGAAGAGCATCCCGTTCTTCGTTCCGCCGAACGACAGGACGTCCACGCCCACGGCGTTGGTGAAGGTCCGCATGGGGACGTCGAGGGAGGCCGCGGCGTTGGATATGCGCGCCCCGTCGAGGTGGACCTTCATCCCGCGCTCGTGGGAGTGCTCGCAGATCGCCCGGATCTCCTCGGGCGTGTAGACCGTGCCCAGTTCGGTGTTCTGGGTGATCGAGACGACCTGGGGCATCGCGCGGTGCTCGTCGTCCCAGCCGAACGCCTGCCGGTCGATGAGCTCGGGCGTGAGCTTGCCGTCGGGCGTCGGTACGGTGAGGAGCTTCAGCCCGGCCATGCGTTCCGGGGCGCCGCCCTCGTCAACGTTGATGTGCGCGGACTCGGCGCAGATCACCGCACCCCACCGGTCGGTGAGCGCCTGGAGCGCGGTGACGTTGGCGCCGGTGCCGTTGAAGACGGGGAAGGCCTCCGCCGTCGCCCCGAAGTGGCTGTGCATCAGCCGCTGCAGGTGCTCGGTGTACTGGTCCTCCCCGTACGCGATCTGGTGCCCGCCGTTGGCAAGGGCGAGCGCGGCCAGGATCTCGGGGTGCGCGCCCGCGTAGTTGTCGCTGGCGAAACCGCGCACCGCCGGGTCGTGATGGCGGACGGCGTCGGTCTTTACGGCTCGGGCGTCAGCCACAGGCGCTTCCCATTCACTTCGGATGCGGACTTGTCCCAGACTCCCACGACCGCCTCGGCCAGGTCATGGACGTCCGTGAAGCCCGCGAACTTGGCGTTCGGCCGCTCGGCGCGCATCGCGTCGTGCACCAGCGCCTTGATGACCAGGACGGATGCCGCCGCCTGCGGGCCTTCTTCGCCGCCCGCCTTGCGGAAGGCGTCACCGAGGGCGAGCGTCCAGGCCTCGGCCGCGGCCTTGGAGGCCGCGTAGGCGGCGTTGCCCGCGGTGGGCTTGGACGCGCCGGCCGCGCTGATCAGCAGATAGCGGCCGCACTCACTGCGCAGCAGCCCGTCGTGGAAGGCGAGGGAGGTGTTCTGCACGGTGCGGATCAGGAGCTTCTCGAGGAACTCCCAGTCGGCCAGGTCGGTTTCGATGAAGGAGGCGCTGCCGCGCCAGCCGCCGACGAGGTGCACCAGGCCGTCGATGCGGCCGAATTCCTTCTCCGTACGCGCGGCCCATTCGCGGGTGGCGTCCAGGTCGAGGAGGTCGACGGTGTCACCGGTGACGGTGGCCCCGCCGTGTGCGTACCGCGCGGCGTCGACGGCCTCGGCGAGGCGTGCGGCGTCCGCGTCCGCCGCCACGACGGTCGCACCGGCCTCCGCCAGCTTCAGCAGGGCGGCCCGGCCCGCGGGACCGGCCGCTCCGGCGACCGCGACGACCGCTCCGTCCAAAGGTCCAGTGCTCATGGGAACCGCCTCCAGAGTTTCCTGAGTTTCGTGCGCAGGTGTGCTCATGCGGCCACTCGCTCCGGGGCGCCCGCGGCGGTGATCCCCTTGGTGGAGGCGATCACGTCCTTGAGCTTCTTGGAGAGTGCCTCATAGAACATGCTGAGCGGAAACTCGTCCGGAAGCACGTCGTCGACGAGTTTCCGCGGCGGCAGACTCAGATCCAGGGCGTCGGGGCCCTTGGCCCAGCGCGATCCCGGGTGCGGCGCGAGGTAGGTGGAGACCAGGTCGTACGCGGCGAACCAGTGCACCAGCTTCGGGCGGTCGATGCCGGCCCGGTAGAGGTCCTCGATCTCTCCGCACAGCTGGTTGGTGATCTGCGGCGCCCGCTCCCAGTCGATCTTCAGCGTGTTGTCGGTCCAGCGCACCACGTCGTGCTTGTGGAGGTACGCGAAGAGCAGCTGGCCGCCGAGGCCGTCGTAGTTGCGGACGCGCTCACCGGTGACCGGGAAGCGGAACATCCGGTCGAAGAGCACCGCGTACTGGACGTCGCGCCCGTGCGCGTTGCCCTCGGCCTCCAGCTTCACGGCCTCCTTGAAGGCGGTGAGGTCGCAGCGCAGCTCCTCCAGGCCGTACATCCAGAACGGCTGCCGCTGCTTGATCATGAAGGGGTCGAAGGGCAGGTCGCCGTGGCTGTGGGTGCGGTCGTGGACCATGTCCCAGAGCACGAAGGCCTGCTCGCAGCGGGTCTGGTCGCCGACCATCTCGCGGATGTCGTCGGGGAGTTCGAGGCCGAGGAGTTCGACGGAGGCCTCGGTGACGGCGCGGAAGCGGGCGGCCTCGCGGTCGCAGAAGATGCCGCCCCAGCTGAAGCGGTCGGGGGCCTCGCGCACGGCGATCGTCTCGGGGAAGAGGACGGCCGAGTTGGTGTCGTACCCGGAGGTGAAGTCCTCGAAGGTGATGCCGCAGAACAGCGGGTTGTCGTAGCGGGTGGCCTCCAGCTCGGCGAGCCACTCCGGCCAGACCATGCGCAGGACGACCGCTTCGAGGTTGCGGTCGGGGTTGCCGTTCTGCGTGTACATCGCGAAGAGGGCGAGGTGCTGCAGCCCGTCGGCGCGCCCGGCGGCCGGCTGGAAGGCGAGCAGCGAGTCCAGGAAGTCGGGCACGTCGAAGGCGCTGTCGGCCCACTTGCGGAGGTCGTCGACCAGCGCGCGGTGGTAGGCGGCGTCGTGCGGGAGCAGCGGGGAGAGCTCCTCGACCGCGGCGATCACGCGGTCGAGGGCGGCCTCGGCGGTCGTACGGGAAGGAGCTCCCTCGGCGTCGAAGTCGATCGAGCCGTCCTTCGACTGCCAGGGCCTGATCTCCTCGACGGCATCCTTGAGCGTCGGCCAGGCCGGGTGCTCGACCACGCGCGGGTCGGCAGATATGCCCCCGGCAGCCATGTCCTGCACAAGAATTTCCGTCATGTCACTTCCTCCACAGGAGAACCTCGCGTCAAGGCAGCGTATCCATGTTCGGTTCTCCCCCTCAAGGGGGGTCTCAATAAATTATCCTGCGCGACCCCCTTGATCGCAGATGTTCTTCCTGTCCCGGCCTGCTTCGGCGATCGCTTCTGTCACTCCGGCCAGGGCCTCGCGGGCCTCGTCGAGGAGGTCGGGGAAGGCGAAGAAGCCGTGGAACATCCCGGGGAAGTGCCGTTCCACCACAGGGACTTGGGCCTCGCGCAGCCGTAGCGCATAGGCCTGCCCCTCGTCGCAGAGCGGGTCGCAGCCCGCTGTGACCACGTACGCGGGTGGCATCCCCGAGAGATCCGCAGCCCGCAGAGGGGCCGCCCAGGGGTGGGCGGCGTCACCCTCCGGGCCCATGTACTGCTCCCAGAACCAGCGCAGCGCGGTCACGTCCATGAAGTAGCCGCTCCCGTTCCTCCGGTACGAGTCGGTCTCCTGCCCGCCGCCGGTCCCCGGATAGACGAGGACCTGGAGGGCCGGCACGGGCCCGCCGCGCTCGCGCGCGACGAGGCAGGCCACGGTGGCGAGGTTGCCGCCCGCGCTGTCGCCCGCGACGACGAGCGCCTCCGGGTCGCCGCCCAGCTCCCCGATGCTCGCGGCGGCCCAGCACAGGGCGGCGTACGCGTCCTGGGCGGCGGCCGGGAAGCGGTGCTCGGGCGCGAGCCGGTAGCCGACGGAGACCACGGTGGCGCCCGACGCACGGCAGAGCCTGCGGACGCTGGTGTCGTAACTGTCCACGCTGCCGATGACCCAGCCGCCGCCGTGGAAGTACACGACGGTCGGGCGCGGCCAGGGCGTCTCGCCGGGGACCGGCCGGTAGATGCGTACGGGAATCCCGGGCGCCCCCTCGGGACCGGGCACCACGCGGTCCTCGACGGACCCGACCTCGACCGCCTGTGCCGGGCGTCCCGACTCCAGTGCGTCGATGATCCGCCGGGCCTCGGCCGCATCGGTCACGGCGCCGCCGAGATCCGGGAAGACGGAGTTCATCAGGTCGACGAGGGAGCGGGCGGCGGGCGTCAGACGGTCGCTGTCGGATGTCATCGTGCGCTCCCCCGGAAGTACGGAATGACCTTCGCGCCCCATTGGCGGATCGTCTCCAGACAGGCTTCCTGCGGAACGGTGCCCATCTGGATCAGGCACATGATCTCGTCGGCGCCCGCGTCGCGGAGCCGCTCCACATAGGCGATGGCGTCGTCCGCCGAGCCATAGGCGTGGTCGGCGTTGAACGTGGCGGTGGCCGCGGGACGGACGGGGATGTTCTGCTCGTTCAGCCGTGCGACCACCTGCTCGGCCGCGCTGCGCATCGCGGCGGCCTCGTCGGCGGAGCCGTCGACCGCCTCGTCGGGGATGCCGGCGCCGCCGTACCAGTGGCCGATGGACTGGGCGAAGAAACGCTGGCCCCGGATGCCGATGCGCCGGGCCTCCTCGCGGTCGTCGAGGACGATCGTGGGGCAGAGCACCGAGAAGTGGTCGTTGACGACGGTGGAGACGAGGCGATCGCCGGTGCGGGCGCCGATCGCGGCGTCGTACGTGCTCCGCATGCCTGCGATCGACTCGGGTCCCGCGAAGCCCATCACCAGGGCCCCGATGCCGAGTTCGGCCGCCTGCGTGAGCGTCTCGGCACGGCTGCAGGCGAGGAAGAGCGGCGGGTGCGGGGTCTGCTCGGGGCGGGGCAGGATCGGGTGCGGATCGATGTCGATGAGTTCGCCGTGGTACTCGAGCTCGTCCTTCTGCCACGCCGCGCCGATGATGCGCAGCGCCTCCTCGACCTCCTGGACGGTGCGCTCCTTGTCGACCCCGCAGAGCGACGTCTCCTGCAGCGTCCCGCCGCGCCCGGCGCCGAGGTCGAGGCGCCCGCCGGAGAGCAGGTCGAGCATGGCGGCGCGCTCGGCGACCCGGACGGGGTGGTTGAACTTGAACGGCATGCAGACGACGCCGTGCCCGATGCGGATGGTGCTGGTCTTCGCCGCGACCCAGGTCAGGAATATCTCGGGCGCCGACATGTGTGCGTACCACTTGAGGGAGTGGTGCTCGACCGCCCAGATACGGTCGAAGCCCATCTCCTCGGCCAGTACGGCCTGTTCGACGCAGTCGCGGATGACCTGATGCTCACGCTCGGGCGTGGGGTCGGTGAGCTGCGCTTCGAAGATGACCGAGAACTTCACGGTGCCTCCAGGGGGTTGCGTCCGTGCGCTGTCCTTACTTCAATCAGTCATATGACTAGTAGTCAGATGCCGAAGAAGCAAGACACACGACACGGCCAACTCCCGCCCACCGCCTGGGCGGTGCTCGGCCTGCTCTCCTTCCCGGGCGAGCGGACCGGGTACGAGCTGAAGAAGTGGGCGGACGCCTCACTGCGCTTCTTCTACTGGTCCCCCGCGATCAGCCAGATCTACGCCGAGCTCCGGCGCCTCGAAGGGCTCGGCTATGCCTCGTCGCGGCGCTCGGGTCCCGAGGAGCCGCGCACCAAGCGGCAGTACGCGATCACCGAGACCGGGCGCGAGGCCCTCGCGGAGTGGGCGAGCGGGACGGCGGACTCCGGCCCCCCGGTGCTCAAGCACCCTCTCGTGCTGCGGATCTGGCTGGGGCATCTGGCATCGCCCGAGCGGCTGCGCGAGCGCGTGGAGCTCCATGTGGCGCGTACGGAAGGGGAGTTGAAGGAGGCGCGGGACGCCCTGGCCAGGGCCGAGGGCATCGAGGAGTGGTCGTACCCGCAGGTCGCGCTGCGCTGGAGCGAGCGCCAGCAGCTGGCCGAACTGGAGCTGGCGCGGGCGATGCTGGCCGATCTCGCACGCGTACCGGGGACGGCGCGTCAACACCCGTCGGACACGCCCACGCCCGGGTGACGCAGCTCGCCGCAGGACCGTCCCGGCCGGTAGTACGGAGGTGATCCGCCCTCCCCCGCGCCTCTGGAGCCCTGCCCCGTGAGCATCCGTGCCGTCCTTGTCGCAGCCGTCATCACCGGTCTGATCCTGGGCGTGGTCGGAGCCAGGGCCGGGTACACCGTTCCCTCCGCCGAGCGGGGGGCGGTCTCAGGGGCGGGCCGTTAGGCTGCGGCCGTGCCGCGTGGGTAGCAATGCCATGTGGGAGCCGCCGTCGACGGAAGCGAGTTGAACCTTGACTTTCCTCACCATCGGTCATCGCGGAGTCATGGGTGTCGAACCGGAGAACACCCTGCGCTCCTTCGTCCACGCACAGCAGGCGGGCATGGACGTCATCGAGCTGGACCTTCATCTGAGCAAGGACGGCGCCCTCGTCGTCATGCACGACGCAGAAGTGGACCGCACCACGGACGGCAAGGGGGCGATCGCCGACAAGACCCTGGCCGAACTGCGGGAACTGGATGCGGGCCAGGGCGAACGCATCCCCGTGTTCGAGCAGGTCCTGGACGCGGTACGGGCACCGCTCCAGGCCGAGATCAAGGACGTGGCCGCGGCGCGTGCGCTCGCCGAGGTCATGCACCGACGCGACCTGGTCGGCCGCGTCGAGGTGTCGTCCTTCCACGACGAGGCGATCGCGGAGATCTCCTCGCTGGTTCCGGGCGTACGCACGGTGCTCATCGCCAGTCGCTGGGGCGACGACGTGGTGGAACGGGCGAAGGCGGTGGGCGCCGCCTCGCTGGCCCTCAGCATCCGCAGGCTGACCCTGGAGACCGTCGAGCGCGCGCACGAGGCGGGCATCAAGGTCATCGGCTGGGTGGTGAACACCCAGGACCATCTGCGGCTGGTCAGGGCGCTCGAACTGGACGCCGCCACCACCGACTATCCGGAGATCAGGCGCACCGGCCGGTTCACGGCCTGAGCTCCTTCACCAGCAGCTCGAACTGCAGGTCGTCGCGCTGAGGAATGCCGAAGCGCTCGTCGCCGTACGGGAAGGGCGTCATCTTTCCCGTACGGCGGTAACCGCGCCGCTCGTACCAGGCGATCAGCTCGTCGCGCACCGAGATCACCGTCATGTGCATCTCGTCGACGCCCCAGTCCTCGCGCACACAGCGCTCAGCCTCGGCGATGATCTGCTTGCCGAGACCGCCGCCCTGCTGCTCGGGGCGTACGGCGAACATCCCGAAGTAGGCGGCGTCGCCGCGGTGTTCGAGCTGGCAGCAGGCGATGATCCCGCCGTCGCGCTCCACGACGAGCAGCCGGCTTCCTTCGGCGGCGATGACCGCGCGGACGCCGTCGGGGTCCGTGCGCTGCCCCTGGAGGATGTCCGCCTCCGTGGTCCAGCCCGACCGGCTCGCATCTCCGCGGTAGGCCGACTCGATCAGCGCGACCAGGGCCGGTACGTCGCTCTCTGCGGCATCCCGGAAGGTGAGGCGGGCGGGGGCGGTGTCCATGGTGCGGGGTCTCCCGTCGACGTCGATAGGTGTACGGGCCCGAGAGTAGCGCGCTCCCCCTGTACGCCTCTGCGCTCGCGTGCGCACCGTCCGAGGAGGGAATCGACTCGTCGAGATGGCGACACGGTCGAACGGGGAGGTACGCCGTGCACGGACCGGCGATGTCCGGCTGGCTCCTGGTGGCGTTGTGCGTGGCGACCGGGGCCTACTGCCTGCTGCGGATGCGCAGCGGCTCGGAGCAGGCGCGCAGGGCGGCGGGCAGTGAAGCGGTGATGGGGTTCGGGATGGCGGTGATGGCCGTACCCGCGGCGGCGGCCGCACCTCCCGCGTGGGGGTGGGCGGTGTTCGCCGCGGTGTTCGGAGGCGCGGCGCTGCGCGCGCTGTGGCTGGCGAGGACGGATGCGCACCATCTGCACCACCTCGTCGGCTCGGCGGCCATGGTCTACATGGCGGTGACGATGGCCCCGGCGGGGGCGCACACCGGGCATGCGGCGCACACCGCGGGCGGGGTGCCGCTGGTCACGGGCGCTCTGCTGGCCTATTTCGCGGTGTACGTACTGAGGGCGGGGGTCCGGCTGATGCCCGCGCAGGCCGGGGCGGGCGGCTCCTCGGGGGGCGGCTGGGGCGCACGGCCGGAACTGGCGCTGGCCTGTCGGCTGTCCATGGGGCTCGGGATGCTGGCGATGCTGGTCACCTTGTAGGGGTGATCGTGGCGTACGTCACTTGCCGGGCCAGGCCATACCCCTGAGCGCGGCCCCGCTCATAGGCTGACGCCCATGTTGGTCTCCGTAGCACTGTTGCTGTTCGGGGCCCTGGCCGCCGTCGGGGCACCGCGTCTGCTGGCGCGCGCCGAATGGCCGGAGCGGGAGCCGGTGGTGGCGCTCTGGGTGTGGCAGTGCGCGGTGGCCGCGGTGCTGCTCTCCTTCGGGCTTGCGATGACCTTCAGTGCGGCCGTGGCCTGGCAGGGCGTGCGGGGGCAGGTGTTCGCGCACGCGCCGAGCGCCGTGGTCGACGCGTACGCCCTCGGTGCGTACACGCAGTGGGCCGCCGGGCTGTCGCTGGTGCTGGCGGGCGGAGGTGTCTGGACGGCCGCGATGCTCGTACGGGAGATCCGCCGGGCGCGCGCCCGGCGCAGGCTGCGCCGCGGTGAACTGCTGGTGCGTTCACCTCAGTTGCCCGGCGAGGAGACCAGGGCGAGCCGTCTGGTGATCCTGGAGGGCGAGCGGTCCGACGCCTGGTGGCTGCCGGGGCCCGCCCCTCAACTGGCCATCACCACCGGGGCACTTCAGCGCCTCAAGGGGCGTCAGCTCGATGCCGTACTCGCCCATGAGCAGGGGCACGCACGGGCGCGCCACGACTGGCTCCTGCACTGCTCGGCCGCGCTGGCCGGGGGCTTCCCGCAGATTCCGGTGTTCGCGGCGTTCCGCGACGAGATGCACCGACTGGTGGAGCTGGCCGCCGACGACGTGGCGTCGCGGCGCTTCGGGCGGCTCACGATCGCGCTCGCCCTCGTCGAACTCAACGAGCACCGCGGTGTGTTCGGACCCTGCCCCGCACCGGACGCCCAGGTCCCGCGGCGGGTCGACCGCCTCCTGCTGGCGGCCCCGCGGCTGACGGCGGGCCGGCGGCTGCGGCTGACCGCTGCTGCCGCGCTGGTGCCGGTGATTCCGCTGCTGGTGGCATTCGTGCCGGGGCTCAGCGCGCTGGGATAGCCTGCGGCGTCCGCCGTCGGCGAGTATCTCCCCATGCAATCCGCACTCCTGTCGCCGACGGCCCCTCCGCCCCGCACGGACCGGCTGCGGACGGGCACCGTGTACGCGGCGCTCTTCGCGCTCCTGCTGGTCCTCGTCGCGGCCGAGTGGTCGCCGCTGATGCGGTTCGACCGGTGGCTCGCCACCGCTCTGCACCGCCGGGCGGTGGCCGATCCCGGTTTCACGCACGTCAACCGGGTCCTCAGCGACTGGGTGTGGGATCCCACGACGGTTCGCGCAATGCTGAGCCTCGCCGTGTTGTGGCTGTGCCTGCGCAGGGAGTGGCGGTTGGCACTGTGGGTGGGGGTGACGGGTGCGGTGGGCACGCTCCTCCAGCAGGGGCTGAAGGCGGCGGTCGGCCGGGCGCGCCCGCAGTGGCCGGACCCCGTGGACTCGGCCGACTACGCGTCCTTCCCCTCGGGGCACGCGATGACGGCCACGGTCGGCCTCGGCCTGCTGCTGTGGCTGCTGCGGCGCTGCGGTCCGAGCGCGGGGTTGTGGTGGGCAGCGGTCGCTGTGGCGGCCGTGTCGGTGGCCGGAGTGGGCCTGACCCGGCTGTACTTGGGGGTGCACTGGGCTTCGGACGTACTGGGCGGGTGGCTGCTCGGTGCGGCCCTGGTGGCCTTCTCGGTCTCCGCGTACGAAAGACTGCGGCCATGACGATCAAGGGTGTGCTCTTCGACTTCTCCGGGACCCTCTGCCGCATCGAACCGGTGGCGGACTGGCTGGGCGCGGTCCTCGACGAGGCGGGCATTGCGCTGCCTGCCGATGAACTGGCGCGCTGTACCGAGGAGTTGGAGGCGAGCGGCGCACTCCCCGGCGGACCGTCCCCGCAACAGGTGCCGACGCATCTCGCCGAGCTGTGGGCGACGCGCGACGAGAGTGCGGAGCGGCACCGGGCCGCGTACACGGGTCTGAGCCGTCAGGTCGTACTGCCCGATCCGGCGCTGCACGACGCGCTCTACGACCGCCATATGACGCCGGCTGCCTGGCACCCGTACCCCGACGCCGTGGAGGTGCTCGGCGGGCTGCGCAAGCGGGGCATCAGCACCGGGCTGATCAGCAACATCGGCTGGGACACCCAGCCGGTGCTGGCCGCGCACGGGATCGCTCCGTACCTGGACGCCAGTGTCCTCTCGTACCAGCACGAGATCCAGAAGCCGGACCCGCGGCTGTTCCGTATCGCCTGCGAGGCGATCGGCGTGGACCCGCGCGACGTCCTGATGGTCGGCGACGACCGGCGGGCGGACGGCGGTGCGCTCGACGCGGGCTGCGCGGTGCATTTCGTGGACCATCTGCCGGTGACGGAACGGCCCGACGGGCTGCGCCCCGTGCTCGGTCTCGTCGGCTGAAAGCGCGACGAAATCGGGTGCGTCCAGGGGACGTCGAAGGTGATGATGACGGCATGATCCCTGACACGATTCCCGTGGAAGCCCTGCTGGTGGTGGACATCCAGTCGTCCTCCGTGATGGGCAACGGCGCGGTCCCGGGAGCGGCCCGGCTCCTGGAGACGACCGCGGACCTGATCGCACGGGCCCGCAAGGACGGGTCCCTCGTCGTACACATCCAGAACGACGGGCGGCCCGGTGCGGCCGACGAACCGCATACGCCCGGCTGGGAGCTCCACCACCCTGTCGAGGAGGGGCCTGCGGAGGTCGCGATCCGCAAGCGTGTGGACGACAGCTTCGACGGGACGCCTCTGGGATCTCTGCTGACCGGTGCGGGAGTCCGGGCGGTCGCGGTCTGCGGTCTGATGTCGGAGATGTGCGTCCAGGCGACGGCCCGTACGGCGCTGGCGCGGGGCTATCGGGTGGTCCTCCCGCACGACGCCCATGCGACGCAGGACATCCCCGCGGCTCCCGGCCTCAGCGACAGGGTCCCTGCGGCGACGGTCTCGCGGGTCGCTGAATGGGCGCTCGGCAGCGATCTGGAAGTCCCGGCCCGCGCGGCGGACGTCTCGTTCGCGGCCCCGCCGGGTTCTGCTACTCGACGAGAGTCTGGGTCCCGATGACGCCGAGGAGCGCCAGCCGTTCCGCGTCGTCGGTGCCGGGCTCGGCCGTGTAGACCATGATCCGCAGGTCGCTTCCCGCGACGCTGAGCACATCGCAGTCGAGTGTCAGCGCGCCCACCGTGGGGTGATCGACGGTCTTGCGGGAGGCCTCGACGTCGCCGACCGCTCCGGAGTCCCACAGTTCGGCGAACCGGTCGCTGTGCGTACGCAACTCCGCGATCAGGCGCCGCAGTCGCTGGTCCGCCGGATACCGGCTCGCGGTCGCGCGGAGCTCCGAGACCTGCGCGGTCTCCAGTGCGTACACGGTCTCCGGGGTGTGCCGGACGCGGCTGCCGGAGCCGAGGAAGTGGCGCCACACGGCGTTGCGCTCGTTGCCCCGGTACTGGCCCATCAGGGCCACGTACATCGGGTTGGCCAGCAGCAGCGTCCACGTCGCGTCGCTGACCGCGACGGGTGTCCCGGTCAGCCTGTCCAGCATCCGCTGCACGCTCGGTGTGATGTACGCGGGAACCGTGCCCTGCCCGGGCGGGACGAGCCCGGCCGTGTGGAACAGGTGTGCGCGCTCGGCGCCGGAGAGACGCAGCGCACGTGCGAGCGCCTCGACGACCTGCTCGGACGGGTTGGTCGCGCGGCCCTGTTCGAGGCGGGTCACGTAGTCGACGGAGATCCCGGCGAGCAGGGCCAGCTCCTCGCGGCGCAGCCCGGCCGCGCGCCGGTGACCGCCGGCGGGCAGCCCTGCCACCTCCGGGGAGACGCGGTCGCGCCGGCGCCGTACCGTCCGTCCGAACTCCGTGGTCGCCATGCCACCACTGTGCACCGGCCGGCCGGGATCTTCCTGGTACTGGCAGTCCCAGGAAGCGGGGACTCCTGGCTGACCGGGCTCTTTCGCCGCATCGTGGATGCATGACCACCACACTGATCACCGGAGCGAACAAGGGTCTCGGCTTCGAGACCGCCCGCCGTCTCGTCGCGGCGGGCCACACCGTCTACATCGGCAGCCGGGACGCGGAGCGCGGGCGCAGGGCGGCCGAGGAGCTGGGCGCGCGCTCGGTCCAGCTCGACGTCACCGACGACGCATCCGTCGAGGCGGCCGCGCGGGCCGTCGCGGCGGACGGCGGCCTCGACGTACTGATCAACAACGCGGGCATCGAGGAGCGGGCCGCCGGCAACACCGTCATCGGCGCCGCGGACGTGACCGCCGAGACGATGCGCGGGACGTTCGAGACGAATGTCTTCGGCACGGTCCGCGTCCTGCACGCGTTCCTCCCGCTGCTGCAACGCTCGGCCGCCCCCGTGGTGGTCAACCTCAGCAGCGGCCTGGCCTCCCTGACCCGGGTCAGCACCGCGGGCACCCCCACCCACGCCTATCCGGGCGTCGCCTACCCGGCGTCGAAGGCCGCGGTCAACATGATCACCGTGCAGTACGCGAAGGCCTTCCCGGATCTGCGGATCAACGCGGTGGAGCCCGGCTTCACCAAGACCGACCTCAACGGCAACACCGGGATCCAGACGGTCGAGCAGGGCGCCGAGATCATCGTCCGGATGGCACAGGTGACCCAGGACGGCCCGACCGGCGGCTACTTCGACGCCGAGGGAACACTGCCCTGGTAACCGCCCCGAACAGCAGAAACCGACCGGATCGGACGATCCCCCGCGTCGCCCGATCCAGTCGGTGGGCCCCACAGAACAGACCCCTGACAGGGGTCTTTGCAGGACGCGTTGATTATAGTTGGCTGAGAGCCAGTCAACGCAGGAGTTAAGCATGTCCCCGCGGAGCCCGTCGGTCAATGAGGAGCTGCGGCGGCGTTCCCGCGAGCGGCTGCTGCAGGCGACCGTCGAGCTGGTGGGTGAGCGGGGGTACGAGGCGACGACCCTCGCCGACATCGCCGACCGGGCCGGTTCGGCCCGCGGACTCGTCTCGTACTACTTCCCCGGGAAGCGCCAGCTGCTGCAGTCGGCCGTGCACCGGCTGATGCACCTCACCCTCGCCGCGGCCCTGGAGCGCGAGCCGCGCACCGAGGACGGTGCGGAGCTGATGGCGCGGGCGATCGACGCGATTCTCGGGCTCGCGGGTGACCATCCGGTCCTGATGCGCACACACATGGCGGGAATCCTGCAGGCCGACGGCTTTGTGAAGTGCGCCGAGCAGCAGCGGCTCGCGCACCTGCTCCGCTCCACCATGATCGGGTACGGGTCGGACGATCCGGACGCCGACTACCCGCTGCTGCGCGCCCAGTTGATGGGCACCGTCTTCGCGCTGCTGCTGCCCGGCGCCCCGATGCCGCTGACGCGGCTGCGCGCGGAGCTCTTCCAGCGGTACGGGCTCGACTGGGAACTCGGCGTCCCGCCGGGCGGGGAGCCGCCCGGCGGGACGCGTCACGACTTCGCCGTCTAGTCGAAGTAGTCGGGCTGTGTCTGCACATTGAGCTCGTGCAGGCGTACCCACTTCGCCGGGTCGGTGCGACGGTCGCTGAGCTTCAGTACGTCGAAGCCCTTCGCGATGTCGTTGGAGTAGATGTAGCCGTTGTAGTAGTACGCCGACCACGAGCCGCCGGTCGTCATCTTGTCCGTGGTGAGCGGTCCGCGCTCGAAGTAGCCGATCTCCTTGGGCTTCGAGGAGTCGGTGAAGTCCCAGACGGAGACGCCGCCCTGGTACCAGGCCTGGACCATGAGGTCCTTGCCCTTGACCGGGATGAGCGAGCCGTTGTGGGCGACGCAGTTCTCGGTGTCGGCCTGGTGGCGCGGGATCTTGAAGTAGCTGCGGAAGACGAGCTTGCGCTGGTCGCCCTTGCCGACGATGTCGTAGATGCCGTCGGCGCCGCGGTTCGGTCCGATCGCGGCGTTGCAGGTGGCCGCGCCGCCGCCGCCGAGTTCGTCGGTGAAGACGACCTTGTTCGCCTTCTGGTTGAAGGTCGCGGAGTGCCAGAAGGCGAAGTTGACGTTGTCCTGGACCCGGTCGATGACCTTGGGCCGCTCCGGGTTCTTGATGTCGAAGAGGATGCCGTCACCCATGCAGGCACCGGCGGCCAGGTCCTTGGAGGGCAGCACGGTGATGTCGTGGCAGCCGGTGGTCTTGGAGACGCCGGGGTTGGTGGGGCCGCCGGGGTTGCCGCCGCCGTCGGCTCCCTCGCCCGGGAAGAGGACCGGGAAGTTCACGACCGCCGCCTTCTCGGGGGCGTTCCGCGGCACCTTGATGACGGAGATCCCGTCGTGCGGCGGCTGGCAGTCGGGGAAGGTGGCGCTCGGGGAGTACGAGGAGACGTAGAGGTAGATGTTCTTCTTCGACGGGACCAGGGTGTGCGTGTGCGAGCCGCAGGCGGTCTCGAC
Organism: Streptomyces sp. NBC_01465; assembly: GCF_036227325.1. Taxonomy (NCBI): domain Bacteria; kingdom Bacillati; phylum Actinomycetota; class Actinomycetes; order Kitasatosporales; family Streptomycetaceae; genus Streptomyces; species Streptomyces sp. NBC_01465. Next base: position 456,653 of record NZ_CP109467.1, read on the forward strand.
GGCGGCGACGTACTTCGGGTTGCGCTTGTCGCTGATGTCGAAGATCTTCATGCCCTCCCAGGAGGACTTCTCGGTCGCGGGCTGCGTCGTGGAGGCGCAGGAGTTGTCGCTCCGCGAGGAGTCCGTCGAGAGGAAGAGCAGGTTCCCGGAGACGGTGATGTCGTTCTGCGACCCGGGACACAGGACCTGGGCGACCGTCTTCGGGGCCTTCGGGTTGCTGAGGTCGAAGATCCGGAAGCCGTCGTAGTTGCCGGCGAAGGCGTACTTGCCCTGGAAGGCGAGGTCCGAGTTGGTCCCCGCGAGAGCGTCCTTGGGGATGTTGGTCAGATGCTCGATGTTGGCGCTGTGGACGACCTCGTCCTGGCCGGGTATCTCCCCGTCGGCGATCGCGGACCTGGTCTGCGCCGCCAGTGACGCGGAGGCCGCCGTGGTGGCCGGGGCGTCCCCCGGATCGGGCGTCGCGACCGCCGGTCCTGCGGCCAGCAGGGTGGCGATGAGTCCGGCTGCGGCCGCCATCACGCCGAGTCGTCTGTGCCGTACTCGAGGTTCGTACAACGAGATCACTGCGTACTCCCTTGTATCCGTTCGCACTTGAACGATTCACGGACCCCGGCAGTATCGTCCTTCCCATGTACATCTCAATAGATGGCAACGGAAATGTAATGCGGGCAGGGAAGTTGGCAGCCGCCGCAGCGGTCCTGGCTGCACTGATGGCCCTGACGGCCTGCGATACGGACAAGAGCGCGCAAGGCAGTAGCAAAGGCACGGCAAACGCGGGCCCAAAGGTGGTGGCTCCAGGTAAACCCGGCGAACCGGCGAGGACACTGTCGGCCGCGGATGCCGCCAGGGCCGGCCGGGACGACACCCCCAACTCGGCTGATTTCACATACATCCAGATGATGATCGTCCACCACGGCCAGGCGCTGGAGATGACGAAACTGGTGGCGCAGCGGGCGGGAACGGAGCCCGTGAAGAAGCTCGCCGAGCGCATCGCGGCCGCGCAGGGGCCGGAGATCGGTGCGATGCAGGGATGGCTGGACACGCATGGCGGCGCGCGCAAGCAGAGCGGGCACGACCATGCCGCGATGCCGGGAATGGCGACAGAGGCTCAACTGGCCCAGTTGCGCACAGCGAAGGGCAAAGCCTTCGACGAGCTCTTCCTGAAGCTGATGACCACGCACCATCAGGGAGCGATCACGATGGCGACCGACGTCCTCTCGGAGGGGAACAATGTGCTCGTCGAGGAGATGGCCAACGACGTCGTGGCGCAGCAGACGTCGGAGATCGGCAGGATGCGCGCGATGTCCTGAGACCGCGCCCAACAGGCGCTTTCAGCGCCGGTTGTGACGGGGCGCCAGATATCCCTCGTCGCGTGCGCCGGCGATCAGCCGGAGCGACTTGCGGCGGCTGTGGCCGGTCGCGCACATCACCGCGAGCACCGGATCACGGCCCTCCTGCTGGGCGGCGCGGTACGCCTCGGCCGCGACGCGGCGCCCGGCACTGCCACGCGGCCAGGAGGGACGGGCACGGCGCACGGCGGGCGGCTCCGCCTCGTACCCCGCGTCGTAGTACGGACGCGGGACCGTCGCGCCGAGCCGGTGCTGCTCGATCACCACCTGGCAGGCGTCCTCCAGCGGGCCCTCGATCCAGTCGGCGAGCGCAGCGAAACCGTCCAGCGACAGCGGCGGGTCGGCGCGCATGTCCTCGATGGCGATCCGTCCTTCCGAGGCCACGGCGAGCACGTCGATGCGCGCGCCGTCGGCGAAGGTCAGCCGGATGTTGAACCAGGGGGGCAGGATCTCGCGGCGCATTCCGGTGCCGCCCCAGGGAGTTCCCACGGGGTCGGAGGTGACGGTGCCATGGCCCTGCAGCTCCCACACAGGCCATACCGAGACCGCACCATTCGGGTTATATCGGTCAGTAGCGTTAAAAAAGGTACTTTCCGGCACATCTGCAATCTAACTATCCTTTTCGTATAGCTGCCCGCGGCGCGCAGATTGCTCCGGCACAAGGCACCCCGATGCCGCACGCCGGTGCGATGCTGAAGGTCTCCAGCGGGAAGGAGCACCGTCGTGCTTCGTGTCGCCGTCGTCGGTTCGGGCCCCAGCGGGGTCTACACCGCCCAGTCACTCGTCGAGCAGAGCGCGGTGCCCGGGGTGCGGGTCCATGTTCTGGACCGGTTGCCCTGCCCGTACGGACTGGTGCGCTACGGCGTCGCTCCGGACCACGAGAAGATCAAGTCGCTGCAGAACAACCTGCGCACGGTGCTGGAGCACGACCGGGTGAGCTTCGTCGGCGGCGTCGAGGTGGGTACGGGAGCGCTGACTCCCGCACGGCTGCTCGAGCTCTACCACGCGGTCGTGTACTGCGTGGGGGCCGCGAAGGACCGCAGACTGGGCATTCCCGGCGAGGATCTGGCGGGGAGCTGTTCGGCCACCGACTTCGTCTCCTGGTACAGCGCCCATCCGGACGCCGCGTCCAACGGCTTTGATCTGGGGGCCCGTTCGGCCGTGGTGATCGGGGTGGGGAACGTCGCCGTCGACGTCGCACGGATCCTCGCGCGCGGCGCGGAGGAGCTGCGACCCACCGATGTCCCGCAGACGGCGCTCGGCGCCCTCGCCGTGAGCAGGGTCCGCGCGGTCCACATGGTCGGCAGACGCGGCCCCTCCCAGGCCCGTTTCACCACCAAGGAGTTGCGGGAGCTCGGCTCCCTCCCGGACGCCGACGCGAGGGTGGACGCGGCGGAACTGGCACTGGATCCCGCCTTCGCCGACCCGGCGGGCCTGCCGGCGGTGAACCGGCGCAATGTGGCCGTACTGAGGGAATGGGCGGATGCGGCACCGCGGGACCACGGCTCGCGCAGCATCCGGCTGCGGTTCTTCCTGCGGCCGGTGGAACTGCTGGGCGAGGGCGGGCGGGTGACCGCGGTGCGGTTCGAGCGGACCGTCCCGGACGGGGACGGGGGTGTGCGGCCCACCGGCTTGTTCGAGGACATCGAGGCCCAACTGGTCCTGCGCGCCGTCGGTTACCGGGGTGCTCCCCCGGCCGGGCTGCCCTTCGACCCCGCGTCCGGCACCGTTCCGCACCTGGCGGGCCGGATGCTGCGCGACGCCGCGGCGGCGCCCGGCGAGTACGTGGCGGGGTGGATCAAGCGCGGGCCGACCGGAGTGATCGGCACCAACCGCCCGTGCGCGAAGGAGACGGTAGCCTCGCTGCTTGCGGATGCGTCGCTTCTCCTGCGGCGCAGACCACTTGGCGATCCGCTGGATGCGATGCGGAAGCTCGGGCTGCGGCCGGTGGAGTGGCCGGGGTGGCTGGCGATCGAGGAGGCCGAGGCGGCGCTGGGGCTCGCGCTGGGGCGCCGGTCGGTGAAGATCCCCGACTGGGAGGGGCTGTTGAGGGCCGCGTACGGCGACACCTCGCTGCAACATCCTTGAAATCAACAGATTGTTTAGCGGCTCTACGGTCTCGGGCATGACAACACCGACGCAGACCGCGGTGCACCCGGTCGACGAAGTTCCGCCCCCTTCCCAGCTGGCAGCCTTCGGGCTGCAGCATGTGCTGGCCATGTACGCGGGCGCCGTGGCCGTGCCGCTGATCGTCGGCGGGGCGATGAAGCTGTCGCCCGCCGACCTGGCGTATCTGATCACCGCGGATCTGCTCGTGTGCGGTATCGCGACGCTCATCCAGTGCATCGGCTTCTGGCGGTTCGGGATCCGGCTGCCGATCGTGCAGGGCTGTACGTTCGCGGCCGTCTCGCCCATGGTGCTCATCGGTACGACCGGTGGCGGACTGCCCGCGATCTACGGTGCGGTGATCGTGGCGGGGCTCGCGATGATGCTGCTCGCGCCGGTCTTCGGGAAGCTGCTGAGGTTCTTCCCGCCGCTGGTCACCGGGACCGTCATCCTCATCATCGGGCTCTCCCTGCTGCCCGTCGCGGGCAACTGGGCCGGGGGCGGCGCCGGGGCAAAGGACTTCGGGGAGCCTAAGAACGTGGCGCTCGCCGCCTTCGTGCTGGTGGTGGTGCTGGGGGTGCAGCGGTTCGCGCCGCCCGCCCTGAGCCGTATCGCCGTGCTCATCGGGATCGTGGTCGGCGTACTGGTCGCAGTTCCCACCGGATTCACCGACTTCGGCGGCGTCGGGGACGCGGACTGGGTCGGCATCAGCACGCCCTTCCACTTCGGGGCGCCGAGCTTCCACGCGGCGGCGATCGTCTCGATGCTGGTGGTGGCCCTGGTCACGATGACCGAGACGACGGGTGACTTCATCGCGGTCGGCGAGCTGACGGACCGGCCGGTGGAGCCGCGGGCGCTCGCCGACGGGCTGCGGGCCGACGGGCTCTCGACCGTGCTCGGCGGGGTCTTCAACACCTTCCCGTACACCGCGTTCGCGCAGAACGTGGGTCTGGTGGGCATGACGCGGGTCCGCAGTCGCTGGGTCGTGGCCACGGCCGGCGGGATCCTCGTACTCCTCGGTCTGCTGCCCAAACTCGGTGCGGTGGTCGCCGCCATTCCGGCGCCGGTGCTCGGCGGGGCCGGTCTGGTGATGTTCGGTACGGTCGCGGCCAGCGGGCTGCGCACCCTCACGAAGGTGGACTTCGCCGGCAACCACAATCTGACCGTGGTCGCCGTCTCGGTCGCGGTCGGCATGCTGCCGGTGGGCGTCCCCGGGATCTACGCGAAGTTCCCCGACTGGTTCCAGACGGTGATGGACAGCGGGATCAGCGCGGGCTGCCTCACCGCCCTCGTACTCAATCTGCTCTTCAACCACCTGCCGGGGCAGGGGACTTCAGCTCCTGCCGAGCCGGTGGGCCTGCCCGGCAGCCGCAGCGAGGACGCTGTCGAGAAGGCCGGGGAAGAGCGCGTCTAGGTCGTCGCGGCGCAGACCGTTCATCTTGGCGGTGCCGCGGTAGACCTGCTGGAGCACGCCGCTCTCACGGAGGACCCGGAAGTGGTGGGTGCTCGTGGACTTGGTGACGGGAAGCACGAAGTGCGAGCAGGACAGCTCCTCGTCCTGTTCCGCCAGGTCACGGACCACGGAGAGCCGCATCGGGTCGGACAGTGCGTGGAGCACACCCTCCAGGCGGATCTCTTCGCGCGTGGGGTGGGCGAGTTCTCGGGTGGTGCTCGGTGCGGTGGCCACGAGGTCATTGTACGAGACCCTTCGTAGTTTGACATCTCCCGTACTACGATGGGTATCGTACGAGCCGTACCGACGCCTTCCCGAGCCCTGAGCGGAGTCTGCTGTGAGTGCACTGTTCGAGCCCTACACCCTGCGGTCGCTGACCATTCCCAACCGGGTGTGGATGCCCCCGATGTGCCAGTACTCCGCGGCTCCGGACGGCGAGCTCGCAGGCGCCCCGCACGACTGGCACTTCGCGCACTACGCGGCGCGTGCCGCCGGCGGCACCGGGCTCATCATCGTCGAGGCGACCGCTGTCAGCCCGGAGGGCCGGATCAGTCCGTACGACCTCGGCATCTGGAACGACACCCAGGTCGAGGCCTTCCGGCGGATCACCCGCTTCCTCAAGGGGCAGGGCACGGTCCCCGGCATCCAGCTCGGCCACGGCGGACGCAAGGCGTCGACCGACCAGCCCTGGAAGGGCGGAGCGCCGGTCGGACCCGAGGCGCACGGCTGGCAGCCGCTGGCGCCCAGCGCCGTTCCCTTCGACGAGAAGCACCCCGTGCCCACCGAGCTCACCGTCGACGCGATCCGCGAGATCGTCGGGCAGTTCGCCGACGGGGCGCGGCGCGCGCTGGACGCCGGTTTCCAGGTCGCCGAGATCCACGGCGCCCACGGCTATCTGATCAGCGAATTCCTCTCGCCCCACTCCAACCGGCGCACCGACGCGTACGGCGGCTCCTTCGAGAACCGGACGCGTTTCGCCCTCGAAGTCGTGGACGCCGTACGGGAGGTGTGGCCCGAGGAGCTCCCGCTGTTCTTCCGTGTCTCCGCCACCGACTGGCTGGACGAAGGCGGCTGGACGGCGGACGACACCGTGCGCTTCGCCTCGCTGCTGAAGGCCCACGGGGTGGATCTCCTGGACACCTCCACCGGCGGAAACGCATCGGGCGTCCGCATTCCGACGGGGCCCGGCTACCAGGTCCCCTTCGCCGCCCGGGTGAAGGCCGAGACCGAACTGCCCGTCGCGGCCGTCGGGATGATCACCGACCCTGAGCAGGCGGAGAAGATCCTCGCCAACGGCGAGGCGGACGCGGTGCTGCTCGGCCGTGAGCTGCTCCGCAATCCTTCCTGGGCGCGGCATGCCGCACGGGAGCTGGGCGCAGAGGTGCACGTGCCCGACCAGTACCACCGTTCCGTCTGAATCGAGGCACGGCCGGACACGGTTTCAGGCCGTGTCCGGCACCTACGGCTGTTCCTTCAGGAGCGGGCTGAGCAGCAGGATCGCCGCACCGGTGGAGAGCTCGGGCTCGGCGCGGCGCACCACGTGGACAGCCCGGGTGAAGTCGCGGCGGGGATCGACGTCGGCGGCCTGGAGCACACGACGCACCCACCGGTGCACCTGCTCAGGCGCCATGCTCGGGCTTGGGCGCGGGCGGCGGCACCTGAAGAACCGTCTCGACGATCTGCTGGGCCAGGTTGACGCCGAAGGTCGCGAAGCATTCGGCCGAGAGCAGACTGAGCTGGGTGGTCAGCGCCGCGCCGCTGCCGATGATGGCGGGATAGTCGTTCTTGACCCGCGCGGCGGACAGCTTGCGGACCTCCGACTTGATGGATTCGATCGTCCCGCTCAGTACGGGGTTGCCCGAGCGCGAGCCGAGCGGTCCGCCGGGAATGATCGCCAGCAGGTTGTCGAGCGACGTGTCCACCTTCTTGAGGCCGATCTCGATTTTCACGGGATCGGTCTCGCCGCCGAGGACGTCACCGGCGAAGGTCGAGGTGTCCGCGTACGCGCTCCCCATCTTGCCGAACGTGCGGAAGCCCTGCGCCTGGCGCTTCATCTCGTGCTCGGCGAAGGGGTCCGGCGGTGGCGGGTCCGACAGTACCGAGGCGCCGTGTGCGGCCTTCGCGGGCACGACCGCCGCGCTCGCACCGGGCAGCGGACCGAGCACCACACCGGTGAGGGCCAGTGCGACGGAGCACCCCAGAATTGATCTGCGCATTTCCAACTCGTTCCTGGTGACGGAGAACTGTCTGCTGATCAGATTCCGAGCAGTTCTGCCGCCCCGCAATCGAGGGATCGTGCGCACTGCTCCACCTGGGCGCATCACCGACGGCGGTCAGCCGAGTTCGAGCGTGGTCACTCCGTAGATGCGGTGGGCGGCGAACGGGCGGACCGGTCCGGTGTACATCCGGGCCGTGGCGAAGGCCGGCTCCAGGCCGAGGGAGACGGCCATTGCGACGGCCGCAGGGTTGGACTCCGGGACGTCCAGGGCGACAGAGGCTCCTCCTGCCTCCGCCGCGAGGGCGGCGAGCAGCGCGCGGGCGTCGGCCTCGGTGTCGGCGAAGAGCGGGCCGATCCGGTACGTGTCACGGGCCGGGCGGATCACTCCGTACCCGGCGAGCCTGCCGTCCACGACCCGGGCGAGAGCACGGTGGCCCGGCTGAGTCAGCCAGCGGTCCAGGAAGCGAGGGCGGTCCGCCGGGTGGCAGGCACTGTCGTACGCGAGGAGTGCCCGGCGCTCCGTCGCGGCCACGGGCTCGATGTGCGCCGGAGTGCCGGCCGGGACGGCCCCCACGTAGCAGACCGTGCCGTGGGCCCGAGTGAAGCCGGAGCGGCGGTAGTTGTCCTGCTGTGCGGGGACGCCGTCAAGGCCGACGGTGCGCCGGCCCGCGTGGGCGAGCGCCGACTTCCAGGTCGCCAGGCCGTGACCGCGGCCCCGGTGGTCCGGGTGGACGAGGTAGAAGCCCAGAAAGGCGTAGTCGGGGCTGTAGTTGACGACGGAGATCGCGGAGACCGGCTCGCCGCCGGTACGGCCGACGAAGAACCCTTCGGGGTCCTGGGCGAAGAAGCTCTCGCTGTCGCCGCGCCCCGGATTCCACCCCTCGGCCGCCGCCCACTCGACGATCGCCGGCCACTCGTCGAGGGTGGCGCGGGTGATGTCGAGTTCTCCGGCGGCCGAGTACGTCATCGATGCCCCTGCTTCATCTGCTGCAGCGCGCAGCTGGGTGGACGTCCAGTCTGCCGCAGAGGCCCGGGCGGCCGGCTCAGCCCGCGGTCAGCCGCTGCGGCAGCCAGCGGAGTTGGGCGGCCTCCTGGTAGGGGCCGCCGCCCTCGTGGTCGTTGAAGGTGTAGACCTCGATCTCCTTGTCCTCGACCGGGTAGGCGTTGAACGCCGCGAAGACGGTCGACGGCGGGCACGTCTGGTCCTCCAGCGCCGTCGAGAAGAGCGCGGGTGCGCGCCCCCTGGCGGCGAAGTGCACTCCGTCGAAGTACGACAGCGTGCGCTGGACCTCCGCGTCGCGGCCCCGGTGGGTCTTGAGGTAGCGGCCGATCTCCCGGTACGGGTCCTTGTCGGTGAGGGTCGTCGCGCGGGGGAAGTCACAGAGGAAGGGCACGTCGGGGGCTATCGCGGCCAGGTCGGGGACGAGTCCGCCGACCGCGAGGGTGATGCCGCCGCCCTGGCTGCCGCCGAGCGCGGCGGTGCGGGCCGCGTCCACCAGCGGGTGCGACCTGGCGGCCTCGACGGCGCGTACGGCATCGGTGAAGACCCGCCGGTAGTAGTACGCGTGCGGGTCGTCGATACCGCGCGTCATGTAACCGGGGACGGCGGGACCGCTGCCGGCCGGGTCGGGGGTGGAGCCGCCGCCCCAGGTGGAGCCCTGGCCGCGGGTGTCCATGACGAAGTGGGCGAAGCCGGCGGAGGCCCAGAGCAGATGGGTGTGCGGGAGGCCTCGCCCGCCGCCGTAACCGATGAACTGCACGACCACGGGCAGCGGTTCGGTGGTGCCGGACGGGAGGACGAACCAGCCCTTGACGGGGTGGCCGCCGAATCCGGCGAAGGTCACGTCGAACACATCGACCCCGGCGAGGCCGGTCTCGACAGGCTCGAAGCGGGCGTCGAGGTCGTGGGAGCGCGCCTCACCGAGGGTCTTGGCCCAGAACTCGTCGAAGTCAGCCGGTTCGGTGGACCGGCTCCGGTAGCCGGCGAGTTGGTCCAGCGGGAGGTCGAACAGGGCCATCGTGAGCACTCCGTCTCGGATCATCGGATGAATTCAGGAAGCGCCACCGTACGACGGCCGTACCCACCACGACTACTGCCGCCAGCCCGTATGCGGTGGTGCCGAGGACCGCCCGGTCGTCGACCGCTCCTCCGGCGACGTATCTGGCGGCTCCGGCGACGGCCACCACGAGCCACTCCCAGCGGCCGTCGAGGGCGACCAGGGCGACGAGCAGGAGGGCGTACCAGGAGTACCCGGGCGTCATCAGCAGGAAGGCCGCTCCGGTCACCAACAGACAGCCTCGCCAAGGGCGTTGGGGGTCACCTCTGAGGAGTACGTGGGCACAGACGGCCGCCATGACGACGATCACCGCGGGCAGCGCCCAGCTGTCGGGCAGGACGAGCCGGAGCAGTGCGTAGCGGTCGCGGGCGCCCGCGTCGTCGTACCCCTCCTCCTGCGCGTAGCCGCCGAGATAGCCGAAGACGGAGGAGTGGGAGGCGAGGACGTACGGGAGGTAGGCGAGCGCGACGCAGGCGGCGGCCGGGAGCAGTACGGCTGCCGCCTCTTTCGGGCGGCGGCGCAGGATGCCGGGGAGGAGTACGGCCGGGAGGAACTTGACCGCGATCGCCGCGCCGAGCAGGGCGCCGCCGACGGCTCTGCGGCGGACGACGACGCCGAGAGCGACGACGGAGAGGAGGACGCCCAGGACGTCGGCGTGGGCGTTGTTGACCGCCTCGACGGGTACGGCCGGGCACCAGGCCCAGTAGGCGGCATGGCGTGGTTCGCCCCGTCGGCGGAGCACCAGGAGCAGGGCCGCCGTGGTGGCGACGGCGAGCAGTGCGCCGCCGGTCTGGAGCGGTTTGTGGCGGGCGCCGGACGGTGAGAGTTCGTGGACGGTGTAGAAGTACGCCTCGGCGACCGGGGGGTAGATCGTGTGCACCGACGGCCTGTTGATGAGGGTGGGGCGGTCCGGCGGGAAGAGCCAGGGGTCGCGAAGGTGCGCGAGTTCGGGGGCGTTCGGCGCGTAGTCGTACGGGGAGATGCCCGCGGCCTGGACCCTGCCGTCCCAGGCGTAGCGGTAGGAGTCGGAGCTCGTGCGGGGCGGTCCGGCGAGGCCGGTGAGGGCGACCGCGATCCCTCCGGCGAGCACCAGTGCCGTGACGTGGTGGCGGGGGACCTTGCGCAGGGCGAGGACCGCGGCCGCGAAGAGCACCCAGCACGCCGCGTACCACCAGGTCAGGCCCGACTGTCCGGATTCGGGGACATCTCTGGCGAGCGTGCTGAAGAGGGTGGCGGCGAGGGCTGCGAGCAGCGCCGCGGCGAGCGCGGTACGTCGGTTGATCACGCCGTCGAGCCTGCCACCGGGAGGGGTGCGGGCGGTGGGCCGCGCCCGCGACGTCCGCGTTTCGTAAGGTGCGGATCGCGGTGTCCGGCACCTTGCCGGGGGTGTGATGGGACGCATGGAACACTCACCGCCGCGGCTGGATCTCCGACGTCTGCTGCCGCGTTTCAACGGCCGGTTGCACGACCCCAGGACGGCGACGGCGATCGGCCGGTGGCTGGGGGCGGCGTTCGCCGTCTGTCTTGTCACCGGGGTCGTCAGCCATTACCTGCAGCATCCACCGGGCGCGCTCGTCGATGTACTGCCGAGCCGGCCGGTGTGGGGCTACCGGCTGAGTCAGGGGCTGCATGTGGCGAGCGGGATCGCCGCGATTCCGCTGCTGCTCGCGAAGCTGTGGACGGTCTATCCGCGGCTGTTCGTGTGGCCGCCGGCCGAGTCCGTGCTCCACGGTCTGGAGCGGCTCTCGGTGGGGCTGCTGGTCGCCGCGTCGGTGTTCGAGGTGTTCACGGGGCTGCTCAACACGGTCCAGTGGTATCCCTGGCCGTTCTCGTTCGTGCCGGTGCACTTCGCGGTCGCCTGGGTGGTGGCGGGGTCGGTGCTGCTGCATGTGGCGGTCAAGTACCCATTGATCAGGGCGCATTGGCGGCTCCGCTCCCCCGGGACGCTCGCACTGCCCACCGAGGACGGGCCGGACCGGCGGTCGCTGCTGCGCGGGGTGACGGCGGCGGTGGGCGCGGTGACCGTGGTGACGGTGGGGCAGTCGTTCACCCCGCTGGGGCGGCTCGATCTGCTGGCTCCGCGCCATCCGGATCACGGTCCGCAGGGGCTGCCGGTCAACCGTACGGCCGCTGCTGCCAGGACATTGGCGGTCGACACCGCCGAGTGGCGGCTGACGGTGACCGGCCCGCGTCCGTACGAGCTGACGCTCGACGAGCTCCGGGCGCTTCCGCAGAGCGCGGCCGAGCTGCCGATCGCGTGCGTGGAGGGGTGGTCGAAGTCGGCGCACTGGGGAGGGGTGCGGATCCGGGACCTCCTGGACCGGGCGGGTGCGCCGCCGGGGGCCGGGCTGCGGGTCGTGTCGCTCGAACACCGGGGCGCGTACCGAGTGATGGAGATGGGGCGCGAGTACGCCCGCGATCCGCTGACGCTGCTGGCGCTGCGACTCAATGGCGGCGTCCTCACGCCCGATCACGGTTTCCCTGCGCGGATCATCGCGCCGAACCGGCCCGGTGTGCTGCAGACCAAGTGGGTCACCCGGCTGGAGGTGCTGTGATGATGCGTCAAATTGTGGGCGTGGCAGGGTTGTTGATGATCGCGCTCGGCGGCTGGCTGCTCTCCGGGGTCGGTGATCCGACAGGGGCGGCGGTGTGGCTGGCGGGATCCGTGGTGCTGCACGACGGGCTGATCGCGCCGCTCGTGCTGCTCGCAGGGCTCGCGGTGGCCAGGGGGCCCGCACCCCGGGTGGTGCGGGCCGCACTTGTGGTCGGCGGATGTCTGACGACGGTCGCCCTGCCGGTGCTGCTGCGGCCCGGCACCCCGGCCAACTCCTCGGTGCTTCCGCTGGACTACCTCGCGAACTGGCTGATCCTGCTGGGGATCACTGCCGCGGCAGCTGTGGCGTACGCCGTAGTGCGACGAACCGGCGGCCCTGCTCCTGCCATGCGCCGGATTCGCTCCATCCGGTGGCGCGGCCATGACGGAGAACGGCCTGCACCCCCACCCGCGCCCAAGGGAAGTCCGCGCCGCTTCCGCCGCGGCCGTCGTCGACCCTGACCCGCACGCGTTCGTCCACCTCGACCGGGGCGGCCTCGACGAGCAACAGGCCGCCCCGGACGACGAGTTGGGCCGCCCGGAGAAGGAGAGCTCGGGGGTCGCCGCCGATGCCGATGTTGCCGTCGATGAGCAGGGCCGTGCCCCAGCGACCCTCGCCCGGCAGCGTGTCGAAGACCGAACGGCACAGGGCGGCTCCGCCTTCCCTGGTCGTACGGTCGACGGCCGCCGGGCTCACATCGATGCCGAGCACCCGGTGGCCCAGCGCCGCCAGCCCTGCGACCAGCCGTCCTGGCCCGCAGCCGATGTCCAGGACGGAGCCCTCGCAGCGGCCGAGTACGGACATGTCGGCGCGGTCCGCGCCCGCGCACCAGCGCTCCACCTCCAGCGGCAGCAGCCAGCCGTCGGCCCGGCGCAGGAACAGCGGGCCGCGTCCGGTGCGCAGGGCGTCCGCGTACGGGTCGGCCTGCCAGGCGCGCTGCTGTACGGGGGCGCTCATACGGCGGCGCCGAGCGCTGCTGCGAACCGGGAGTGCGGGGCCTCGGCCGCGACGAGGCGGGCGTCCGCGTCCGTGTCGACGTCCCTCAGGCGCGGCAGGTCTCGGACCGTGAGCCCTGCGTCGGTCAGGCGCTTGCGCTGGAGAGCGCCGGTCTCCGGGGTCGACATGGGGACTCCCCGGATCAGATCCCCCCGGGGTTCGGCCAGGCCCAGCGCCCAGAATCCGCCGTCGTACGCGGGGCCGAACCAGGCGTCGCAGCCGTCCCACCCGTCGAGTGCGGGGGCCAGCAGCGCGGGGGTGATCTGTGGGGTGTCCATGCCGACGAGCAGCGCAGGCCCCGTACAGCCCTCGAAGGCCGCGGCGAGGCGCTCGTCGAGGCCGCCCGCGCTCTGCGGGACGACGTCGAAGCCCGGTGGCAGCCAGTCCCCCACGGCTCCGTCGAGGACCAGGACGCGGCGCCGGGCCGGAGTGTCGAGTACGGCGTGGAGCGTGTCGGTGAGGGCGGCCTCCGCGAGTGCGGCCGCCTCCTCGGGGGTCCAGGGCGGGGTGAGCCGCGTCTTGACGCGCCCCGGCACCGGCGCTTTGGCGATGACGAGAAGGGTGGTCACCGGGCGGCCGCCCCGACCAGGACCGCGCGCATGTCGGCGACGGCCTGCCAGGTGCCCCGCCAGGTGCCGGTGACCTTGGACTTTCCGGTGCGCGGGCGGTACGGGACGTCGCTCTCGGCGATCCGCCAGCCGGCGTCGGCGGCCCGTACGACCATCTCCAGCGGATAGCCGCTGCGCCGGTCGGTGAGACCGAGCCCGAGCAGCGCCTCGCGGCGGGCGGCCCGCATCGGGCCGAGGTCGCGCAGGTGCACTCCGGTCCGGGAGCGCAGCATTCGCGAGAGGGCGAGATTGCCGGCCCTGGCGTGCAACGGCCAGGCGCCGCGGCCCTGGGGTCGCCGCCGCCCGAGGGCGAGGTCTGTCTCTCCGCCGGTCACCTGCTCTACGAGGGCGGGGAGCAGTCCGGGGTCCAGGGAGGCGTCGCAGTCGCAGAAGCACACGATGTCGGCCCGGGCCGCGAGCAGTCCGGCGTGGCAGGCGGCGCCGAAGCCGCGCCGGGGCTCGTGGACGACGGTCGCACCGAGGCGCTCGGCGAGTGCGGGCGATCCGTCGGTGGATCCGTTGTCGACGACGACGGCCCGCCAGCCGGCGGGAATGCGTTCCAGCACCCAGGGCAGCGCGGCGGCCTCGTCGAGGCAGGGGAGGACGACGTCCACGGACGTCGGAGGTGAGTCGGTCACGCCCTCACCGTACGAATCAGAAACGGACATAAGGGATTTCGAGTCCTTACGAAACACGGACGTCGGGCCGTCCGCAGGGTCCATCGGGGCCGCCGGGGCCCCGGCCGGTGCGAGGCTGGGAGCATGCAGAACCCTCATCCCGATCCGCACTCCGTGCCGCGCCCCGCGCGCATCCTGGTCGTCGACGACGACCCGACCGTCGCGGAGGTCGTCACCGGCTATCTGGAACGGGCCGGACACCTCGTCGACCGGGCGGCCGACGGCCCCGAGGCGCTGCGCCGGGCCGCCGAACGCTGGCCGGACCTGGTGGTGCTCGATCTGATGCTGCCGGGCATGGACGGCCTGGAGGTCTGCCGGGAGCTGCGCGGCCGGGGCCCCGTACCCGTGATCATGCTGACCGCGCGAGGTGACGAGGACGACCGGATCCTCGGTCTGGAGATAGGCGCGGACGACTACGTGACGAAGCCCTTCAGCCCGCGCGAGCTGGTGCTGCGCGTCGAGTCGGTGCTGCGCCGCAGCCGGGCGGGCGCGGACACCAGGCCGGGGCCGCTGCTCGCGGCGGCGGGGATCTCCATGGATCCGGCGGCCCGGAGGGCCACCAAGGACGGGTCCGAACTCGCCCTGACACTGCGCGAGTTCGATCTCCTGGAGTATCTGCTGCGCCATCCCGGGCAGGCCTGCAGCCGTGAGCGGCTGATGCACGAGGTGTGGGGGTGGGAGTTCGGTGATCTGTCGACGGTCACCGTTCATGTGCGGCGGCTGCGCGGGAAGATCGAGAGCGATCCGGGTGCGCCCGCGCTCATCCAGACGGTGTGGGGCGTCGGCTACCGCTTCGAGGTGAGCGAGGCGTGAAGGACCTCCTGCTGATCGCGCTGTACGCCTTCGCCGGGGCCTGTGCGGCCGGGCTCCTCGGGGCCCTGGTGCTGCGGCTGCTCCGCCGGCGTTCGGTCGCCGTCGTGCTGACCGTCGTCGCCGCGGTGGCGGTGACCGCGATGCTGGCCGGGACGCTGGTGGTGGCGTGGGCGATGTTCCTGTCGGCGCACGACCTGAAGGTGGTGACGCTGGTGGCGGCGATGGCGGCCGTGGTCTCGCTGGCCACCGCGCTGCTGCTCGGCCGCTGGGTCGTGGCGGGGAGCAAGGCGCTGACCTTGGCCGCCCGCTCCTTCGGCGAGGGCGGTTCCTTTGCCGCGCCGGACGGCGCAGCCACCTCCGAACTGGCCGATCTGGGACGGGAATTGGCGGCCACGAGTGCCAAGCTGGCTGCTTCGCGCGAGCGAGAGCGGGCGCTGGAGACTTCGCGCCGTGAGCTCGTCGCCTGGATCTCGCACGACCTGCGTACGCCGCTGGCCGGTCTGAGGGCGATGTCGGAGGCGCTGGAGGACGGCATGGCGGCCGATCCCGAGCGCTACTTCCGGCAGATCCGTACCGAGGTGGACCGGCTCAACTCGATGGTCGGCGACCTCTTCGAGCTCTCCCGGATCCATGCGGGTGCGCTGACGCTCACTCCGACCCGGATCTCCGTGTACGACCTGGTGGGCGATGCGATGGCCGGCGCCGATCCCCTGGCGCGCGAGCACGGGGTGCGGCTGGTCGGCGAGGGTGTCGAGCCGGTGCCGGTGGAGGTCGACGGCAAGGAGATGACGCGGGTGCTGGCCAATCTGCTGGTCAACGCCATCCACCGGACGCCCGCCGACGGCACGGTCGCGGTCGCCGCCGAGCTGCGGTCCGGGTCGGTGGTGCTGTCGGTGACCGACGGCTGCGGCGGGATTCCCGAAGGCGATCTGGAGCGCGTCTTCGACACGGGCTGGCGCGGCAGTGAGGCCCGCACTCCCCCGGCGGGTGCGGGCCTCGGTCTGGCGATCGTGCGCGGCATCGTGGAGGCTCACGAGGGGCGGGCCGCCGTCCGTAACGTGACGGGCGGCTGCCGCTTCGAGGTCACTCTCCCCGCAGCCCCGATCTAGCGAACTCGGCCATCCCCTCGGCGAATCCGACCTCCGGCTTCCAGCCGAGCTCGGCCCGCAGACGCTCCGAGGACGCCGTGATGTGGCGTACGTCGCCGAGCCGGTAGCCGCCGGTGATCACGGGGTCGGGGCCGCCGTGCGCGCGGGCCAGTTCGCAAGCCATCTCGCCGACGGTG
This sequence comes from Streptomyces sp. NBC_01465, assembly GCF_036227325.1. NCBI lineage: Bacteria > Bacillati > Actinomycetota > Actinomycetes > Kitasatosporales > Streptomycetaceae > Streptomyces > Streptomyces sp. NBC_01465. The sequence goes on from NZ_CP109467.1 coordinate 472,809, forward strand.
TGGGGGGTGCCGCTGCCGGTGTTGTACGGGGTGAGCGCGGACGGCAGCCTCTCGCCAAGGGCTTCCAGGGCGACGGCATTGGCGGCGGCCACGTCCCGTACGTGCACGAAGTCCCTGCGCTGGCGACCGTCCTCGTACACCTGGGGTGCTTCGCCGCGGGCGAGGGAGGAGCGGAAGAAGGAGGCGACCCCCGCGTACGGCGTGTCCTTGGGCATCCCCGGGCCGTACACATTGTGGTAGCGCAGGGCGACCGCCCGGCCGCCGGTGGCTCTGGCCCAGGACGCGGCCAGGTGTTCCTGGGCGAGTTTGGTCGCCGCGTACACATTGCGGGGGTCCGTCGGTGCGTCCTCGCCGACGAGGCCGGGCGCCAACTCGGCTCCGCAGTACGGGCACAGGGGCTCGAAGCGGCCCTCTTCGAGTGCGGACGCGGCGCGCGGGCCCGGGCGGACGCGGCCGTGCGCGGGGCAGTCGTAGCGGCCCTCGCCGTACACGACCATCGATCCGGCCAGCACGAGGCCGCTCACCCCCGTCTCGGCCATGGCGGCCAGCAGGACGGCCGTGCCCAGGTCGTTGCAGCTCACGTAGTCGGGCGCGTCGGCGAAGTCCTTCCCCAGACCGACCATCGCCGCCTGGTGGCAGACCGCGTCCACGCCGCGCAGGGCGCGTACGACCGCGGCCCTGTCCCGTACATCAGCGTGGATCCACTCTGCGTCGGGCAGCTGCGGCAGCCGGGGGTGGGCGGAGGGGAGCAGGGCGTCGAGGACGACCGGGGTGTGGCCCCGGTCGGTGAGGGTCCGGGTGAGGTGCGAGCCGATGAAGCCCGCGCCTCCGGTGACGAGTACGCGCATGGCCTGGACGGTACGGGCGCCGGGCGGCCGGCGGGCGTCGCCGGACCGCTCCGTCACCACTACGTAAGAACCTCGGCGGGGCGCGGGCAACGCTTGCCGGGCCGTTGTCAGTGGTGGGGTGCAGACTGACTCGTAAACCGGACAACGACGTCCTGGAGGTGTCGTGATGACCGAAATCCTTCTCACCGTGGGCACGCGCAAGGGGCTCTTCATCGGCCGCAGGCAAGGCGGTACATGGGAGTTCGACGGCCCGCATTTCAACGCCCAGGCCGTGTACTCGGTCGGTATCGACGCACGCCGCGAGGTGCCGAGGCTGCTCGTCGGCGGGGACAGTGCGCACTGGGGTCCCTCGGTGTTCCACTCCGACGACTTCGGGGCGACGTGGACCGAGCCCAAAAAACCCGCGGTGAAGTTCCCCAAGGACACGGAGGCCTCCCTGGAGCGGGTCTGGCAGCTCCATCCGGCCGGACCCGCCGAGCCCGACGTGGTCTATGCGGGGACCGAGCCGGCCGCTCTGTTCCGCTCCGAGGACGGCGGGGAGAGCTTCGAGCTCGTACGACCGCTGTGGGAGCACCCCACCCGCTCCAAGTGGGTGCCCGGCGGAGGCGGCGAGGCGGTGCACACCGTGGTCACCGACCGCCGCGACCCCGATGCGCTGATGGTCGCGGTGTCCACGGCCGGGGTGTTCCGCTCGCGCGACCGGGGGGCCAGCTGGGCGCCGTCCAACCACGGGGTCCAGGCCGTCTTCCTGCCGGACCCCGACCCGGAGTTCGGGCAGTGCGTGCACAAGGTCGCCCAGGACGCCGGGGACTTGGACCGGCTGTATCTGCAGAACCACTGGGGTGTGTACCGGAGCGACGACGCGGGTGCCAACTGGACCGACATCGGCGAGGGGCTCCCCTCCACCTTCGGCTTCGCGGTCGCCGCGCACCCGCACCGCGCGGACACCGCGTACCTCTTCCCCATCACCGCCGACTCGGACCGGGTGCCGGCCGACAACAAGTGCCGGGTGTACCGCACGAACGACGCGGGCTCCACCTGGGAGCCGTTGTCGAAGGGTCTCCCGCAAGGGGCGCACTACGGCACGGTGTTGCGCGATGCACTCTGTACGGACGACGCGGACCCGGCGGGGGTGTACTTCGGCAATCGCAACGGCGAGGTGTACGCCAGTGCGGACGACGGCGACAGCTGGCAGCTCCTCGCCTCGCACCTGCCCGATGTCCTCTGCGTGCGGGCTGCGGCCCTCGGTTGAGAGGGCCGGGGTGTCCGCCAGTAGGGTGACCCCCGTGCCAGCAAGACCTTTGAAAGAAATCATCGAACCGGGATGGGCGCAGGCCCTGGAGCCGGTGGCCGGGCAGATCGCCGCGATGGGCGACTTCCTGCGCGCGGAGATCGCCGCGGGCCGCACCTATCTGCCCGCCGGAGCCAATGTGCTGCGCGCCTTCCAGCAGCCGTTCGACGAGGTGCGGGTCCTGATCGTCGGCCAGGACCCGTATCCGACTCCGGGGCACGCCGTGGGACTGAGCTTCTCGGTGGCCCCCGACGTGCGCCCGGTTCCGGGAAGCCTGGACAACATATTCCGGGAGATGCACACCGACCTCGGGCTGCCGCGTCCCTCCAACGGCGATCTGACGCCGTGGACGCAGCAGGGCGTGCTGCTGCTCAACAGGGCGCTCACCACCGCCCCGCGCAAGACGGCGGGTCATCGCGGCAAGGGGTGGGAGCCGGTCACCGAGCAGGCCATCCGGGCACTCGCCGCACGCGGCAAGCCCCTGGTGTCGGTGCTGTGGGGGCGGGACGCCCGTAATCTGCGTCCGCTCCTCGGGGATCTCCCCGCAGTGGAGTCCGCACATCCCTCGCCGATGTCGGCGGACCGGGGCTTCTTCGGCTCGCGCCCCTTCAGCCGCGTCAATGAACTTCTCGCACAGCAGGGTTCCACACCGGTCGATTGGAGGCTTCCGTAGTCCGCCGGGATACTCTGCGCCCCATGACGACACATGCGAACACCCCTGCGGGCTGGTACCAGGACCCCAACGGCCCTCAGGGGCAGCTGCGCTGGTGGGACGGCGGCCAGTGGACCGAGCAGACCCAGGCAGGACAGGTCCCGCAGCAGCAGGCTCCCCAGCAACAGCAGCAGGTTCCCCAGCAGTACGGACAGCAGCAGTACGCGCAGCAGCCGGCCCAGCCCGCCGCCGACCCGCGACGGATACAGCAGCAGGTCCAGCAGAAGGCCGGGGTCGCCCCGACGCACCAGGGCGGCGGTTCCCTCTTCACCGAGCCCGTCCTCGTGGTGAACCAGAAGGCCAAGCTCATCGAGCTGACCAATGAGTACAGCGTCTTCGACCAGCAGGGCCGCACGCTCGGCACGGTGACGGAGATCGGCCAGAGCGCCTTCAAGAAGGCTCTCCGCTTCGTCTCCAGCGTCGACCAGTTCATGACCCACCGGCTGGAGATCCGGGACGCGAACGGGCAGCCGGTGCTCCAGCTGACCCGCCCCGCCAAGTTCATCAAGTCCCGGGTGGTCGTCACCCGCCCCGACGGGGCGCCGGTCGGCGAGATCGTCCAGCAGAACGCCATCGGGAAGATCAACTTCGCGCTCATGGTCAACGGCCAGCAGGTCGGCGCCATCAAGGCCGAGAACTGGCGCGCCTGGAACTTCGCCATCGTCGACCAGAACGGCACCGAGATCGCCCGGATCACCAAGACCTGGGAAGGCCTCGCCAAGACGATGTTCACGACCGCGGACAACTACGTCCTGCAGATCCACCACCAGCTCCCCGACCCGCTGCTGAGCCTGGTCGTCGCCACGGCACTGACCGTCGACACCGCGCTCAAGCAGGACTCGCGGGGTCTCGGCTAGTCATGACCCGCACCTCCTCCCCCGTACTCGGCGTCGACTCGGGCGGCTCCGGCATCCGTTTCGCCCTCGCGGCCGCCGACGGCTCCCCGATCGGCGCCCCGCTGGTGTCCAGGGAGCCGGTACGCACCGGGCCCTCGGGGATCGACGCCGGCCATCTCCTCGGCCAACTCGTCCCCGCCGCCCGCAAGTTGGCCGCCGACGCAGGGGTGGAGGAGCCCACCGTCGTCTGTGTGGGCGCCGCCGGAATGGCGACCCTCGGCAACGCGCTGCGGGCCGAACTCCCGGCCGCGCTGGCCGGTTCGCTCGGTGTACGCCGCCTGGCGCTGGCCGGTGACGCGGTCACCGCGTACGCCGGAGCCCTCGGCCAGCGTCCCGGGGCGGTGGTCGCGGGTGGCACCGGGATGATCGCGCTGGGCACCGAACTGACCGAGTGGCGCCGGGCGGACGGCTGGGGGCATCTGCTGGGCGACTGCGGCAGCGGGTCGTGGATCGGTCGGGCGGGTCTGACGGCGGCGATGCGCGCCCACGACGGCCGCGGCGGCGGATCGCTGCCGCTGCTCGCACGTCTGACCGCCGTGTTCGGACCGGCCGGTGACATGCCGGGGCAGCTCTACCCGCGCACCGACCGGCCCGCGGTGCTCGCCTCGTTCGCCCCCGAGGTGGCCGCCTGCTCCGAGGACGGCGACCCGGTCGCCACGGAAATCCTGCGCGAGGCGGCCGGTCACATCGCCGCCGCAGCAGCCGCCGCATGCCCGCCGCCCGAGGCCGGGGAGTGCGAAGTCGCCTTCACCGGGGGGCTGTTCAGGATGGGCGATCCCCTTCTCGTACCCTTGCGTGCGGAGCTCGACGGACAACTGCCGCACGCGCGGCCCGTACCGGCCGCCGGCGATCCGCTCGCCGGGGCGCTGCTCATCGCGGCGGCGATCGAGAGCGACAGCCTCCGACTGCCGCTCCATCCGCAGCTGCTGTACGTGGCGACAGAGCAGGATAGATGATCCGTAACGCACTGAACGGATAAAAGCGGACAGATAACGCTCGAATGCCCCCTCCCCGAACAGCCGCACCCCCGAAGCCAGTAGCATGCGGCCGCATGAGCTCCCCCACTGGGCCTGCATCCGGCCTGCCTGTACGAATGCCGCGACCTCGCCAGTCCGGACGGCACCGCCGTCCGGAACCCGCGGTGGCCCCCGAGGGCGCGCCCGCGCTGGTTCTTGCCGTTCCCGGCACTCCTTCCTCCGCCACGCGCAGCCTGGCGGAAGAAGTCATCTCCATCGCACGCTCCGAGCTGCCCGGCCTCGACGCCCGGATCGGGTACCTGGACAGCACGGCCGACAACGCCGAGTTCCCGACGCTGGACGCGGTGCTCGCGCACACCGACGCCGAGCGCACCGCGCGCTACGAGCAGGCGAAGGCCGCGGGCCGCGAGGTGGCCGCGCCCGAGGGCCCGGTCGCCGTCGTGGTGCCGCTGCTCGCCGGCCCCGACGCCGCCATCGTGCGGCGGATACGGCAGGCCGTCATGGACAGCAGCGCGGCCGCCGAACTGGCCGACGTGCTCGGTCCGCACCCGCTGCTCGCCGAGGGGCTGCACGTACGCCTCTCCGAGGCCGGTCTGGCGCGCGCCGACCGCGCGAGGCTGTTCACGGTCGCCACGGCCGCCGACGGCATCATCCTGGCGACGGTGGGCGGCGACGAGGCCGTGCAGGCCGCCGGGATCACCGGCATGCTGCTGGCCGCGCGCCTGGCCGTCCCCGTGATGGCCGCCGCGCTCGACGTGGACGGCTCGGTGGCCTCGATCGCCGAGCAGCTGCGCGGTTCGGGTTCGGCGCAGCTGGCGCTCGCCCCGTACCTGATCGGTCCCGAGGTGGCGGGGAGCCTCCTCGACGACGCGGCCAAGGAGGTGGGCTGCGCGGCGGCCGAGGCGCTCGGTGCGTACCCCGCCGTCGGCAAGCTCGTCCTGGCGAAGTACACGACCGCACTGGGCATCACGCCGCAGCAGCCCTCGCAGGGCGCTCCGGTCAGCTGACCCACCGCATACGAGAGGGCCCGCACCGGATGTCCGGTGCGGGCCCTCTCGCGTACGCGATCAGCCGAAGACCACGCAGGAGGCGGCGGGTGCCTCGATGAAGCCCGCGCGGCGCGGGATGCCCGTCTCGGGGTCGATGTCGAACCAGGTGACGTTCCCCGAGCGCTCGTTGGCCGCGTAGAGGCGGCGGCCCGAGGGGTCCAGGGCGAGGTCGCGCGGCCAGTGGCCGCCGCAGCCGACGGTGGTGACCAGGGCGGGCTTCTCACGGCTCTCGTCGAGCGCGAGGACGGAGAGGGAGTCGTGGCCGCGGTTGGCGGCCCAGAGGAAGCGTCCGTCGTGGGAGACGACGATCTCGGAGGCGTACGTCTCGGTGTACTCGCCGTCGGGCACCACGGCCGTCTCGCCGACCGGCTCCAGGGTGCCCGATCCGGCGTCCCACCGGCAGACGGTGAGGGTGGGCTCCAGCTCGTTCAGTACGTAGGCGTGCGTGCCTTCGGGGTGGAAGACCAGATGGCGCGGACCGCTGCCCGGCTTCAGGGCGGTCTCGCCGTGCAGGGTCAGCGCCCCGGTGGCGGCGTCGAGCGCGCAGACGCGCAGCGAGTCGGTGCCGAGGTCCACGCTCACCACCCAGCGGCCGCTGGGGTCGGGGAGGACCTGGTGTGCGTGCGGGCCCTGCTGGCGTGCCGCGTTCGGGCCGCTGCCCTCGTGGACGAGTACGGAGGTGCGCTCCCCCAACTCCTCGCCCCGCAGCGGGACGACGGAGACGCTGCCCGAGCTGTAGTTGGCGGTCAGCACATGGCCCGCGGTGAGCGCGAGATGCGTCGGGTCCTGCCCGCCCACCGCGACGGACGCGCCGTTGAGCTGCGGCTGTGCGCCGGTCACGTCGAACGCGGCGACCGCCCCTTCCGCGGTCTCGGAGACGCTGTAGAGCACCGAGCCGTCCTCGGAGAGGGCGAGGAAGGAGGGGTTGGCGACAGCGTCGGTGGCGCCGAGTTCCGTCAGCGCCCCCGTCTCCCGGTCCACGGAGGCGGCGATGATCCCCCGCCCGCCCGCCGTCGTGAACGACCCGATGAATGCCCGCCCGGTGCCTGTGGTGCCCACCGTGCTACCCCTCTCCGCCGATGATCCTGATGACGGGCCGACGGTAGCAGGGGGTCTAGACCATCCCCTCGCCCCGGGCGCGGGACTTGGCGGACTCGTGGTGGACGTAGGCGGGGCGCCATTCGCGCGGGTCGTACGTACGGTGGAAGACCGGTGTCGCCGAGCCCGAGATGGGCGGCACGATCCACGACCAGTCGGCGCCGACGGGCCGTCCCCTGCCCTCCTCCCGCGCGAGGTGGGTGAGGAAGCGCTGCGATTCGGTGTGGTGGTCGGCGACGGTGACTCCGGCGCGGTCGAAGGAGTGCAGGACGGCCCGGTTGAGTTCGATCAGCGCACGGTCCTTCCAGAGCGAGCGGTCGCTGGTCATGTCGTACCCGAGCCGCTCGGCGATGCGCGGCAGCAGGTCGTAGCGGTCGGTGTCGGCGAGATTGCGGGCGCCGATCTCGGTGCCCATGTACCAGCCGTTGAAGGGCGCGGCCGGGTAGCAGATCCCGCCGATCTCCAGGCACATTCCGGCGATCGCGGGTACGGCGTGCCAGCGCAGCCCGAACTCGGCGGGCCAGGTGTCCTCGGGGTGGTGCAGCTCCACTTCCAGGACGGCGTCGCGCGGCAGCTCGAAGCAGCGCGGCTTGCCCGCTCCGTCCTGGACCACCAGCGGCAGTACGTCGAAGGCGGTGCCCGGGCCGCCCCGCCAGCCGAGCCGCAGCGCGAGGGCGGTGAGCCCGGCGTTGCGCGGGTCGCCGATCACGCGGCCGGCCCCGGTGAAGTACCCGGCGTACCGCACCAGTTGCTCGTTCCAGATACGAGGGCCCGGGCTTCCCGGGGCGTCCGGGGCGAAGACGGTGATCAGGGGGCGTATCCGGCCGCCGTTGGTGGCCTCGCGCAGATGCGCGGCGCACTCGCGGGCCACGGATTCGGCGTCGTCGGCAGCCCTGCGGTCGCGGACGCGCAGCGAGCGCCAGTAGAGGCGGCCGATGCAGCGGTTGCTGTTGCGCCAGGCGACGCGCGCACCGAAGACGAGCTCCTCGGTGGTGTGCCGGTACGTCCCGGTGGCGTCGATCTCCGACCGTACGGCCGCGATCCGCGGGGCGGGGTCGGTCTCCGGCAGTTCCTCGTGGTGGAACAGCCGGATGAACTCCTCGGCGTCCCGCCGCAGTTCGGCCGGTCCGGCGGGCGCCACGGGGTCCCCCGTCCCCGGGTGACCGGCCGGGCAGCGGACGGGCGGCACCGGCGCATCGGCCCTCCGATGCTGCTCCACCACCGGTGCCTGAGCACTGACCCCGCGACGGAACTGACGTAACTTCCGCATGGCGCACATCCCCAAGAGCGTCGGAGGGGACCCAATGATGCCGCCGGGTTACCCCCTGCGCGGGGAGATCCACCCTGTCTGTGCGCCATGAATACGGTTCATCCCCGGGGCCCGTGTCCACTGTGCAGGTCAGGCGGGCGCGACGGGGGCGTGCGGCAGGGTGCGACGGGGCGTGCGCAGGCAGGTGCACGCCCCCTCGTCCGCCTCAGCGACCGTTGGCGGAGAAGTGCTGATAGTCGGGCGCCCACCATCGGCCGCCCCACTTCCAGCCCACGGTGTGCATCGCCCTGGTGATGACGTCGCCTGGCCTGATCATGCCTTTCGCCGCGCGACGGCGGTCGAGGTAGCGGGCACCGGCCGCGGGGTAGACACGCCCGTGGGTGTCGACGTACGGGTTCTCCAGGGTGTTGATGTCGACTGCGTCGCCGTACGAGTGCTGCGAGCGGCGGGAGGGATTCCCGGTGACAGCACGGCAGTTGAAGGCGGACGTGTTGTCGGCGGCCATCGCGGCGACGTCACTGCCGCCGAACTCCGCCATCACCCGCATCTGCCGGATGGGGAAGCGGGCGGCGAAGGCCCGGCCGAACACGTACAGAAGCGGGCGCACGGCCTCCTTCCTGACGACGAGTTCGCCGGAGCGGACCCGGCCGTCGAACCCCCAGTGGTTCATCCGGATCAGCCGGAGCCCGCGCGGCGCGACCGGACACCCGGTGTGCCAGCTGCGGCCCAGCTTCGCCCAGGAAACGGCGGTGACCCGGGCGTTGAGCGCGGGCTTGGGCAGACTGTGTGCGGCGGCGGGCGCGGCGAGGCAGCCGGCGAGCAGGGCGGCGGTCGCCGCCGCAAGGCCGATCACCCTGCGAGGGCGGATCGGGGAGCGTCGTGTGATGGTCACCGGGCAGGTATAACCCGCACCTTTCACCCGGCCGCGTATGACATCACGCCGATACGCCTTTTCGCCCGATTGCCGTGCTCCCGGCTGCGTCGCGCCTGGTCCGGGGCATGGTGGGGCCATGACTGAACGGCGCAACCCCCTGCCCGCCGACGCCCGGGAGTACGCCCGCTGGTCGCGGGTCGGGCGGGTGCTGGGCAGCCGTGTCGGCGACTGGATCGCCATCGGGCTGGTCTTCGTGCTCAGTCTGCCCAGGGTCCTGATCCGGCCCGACGACCCCTGGAGTCCGGGGTTCAACTGGCCGATCGCCGTGGCGCTGCTCGGGACGCTCTCGCTCCTGTTCCGGCGCCGGTGGCCGGAGGTGCCGGTGGTCGCGGGTCTTGCCGTTCTGGCGCTGACCTCGGACGACGCGCTGTTGCGCTTCGGCGTCTACGCACTCGGGCGCTACCGGCCGCTGCGGTACGCGGCCTGGGGCGCGGTGTGCGTCGTCTTCGTCCGACTGAGCATCGTGGTCTTCATCGTCGACCGGTTCTCGAACGAGGCGATCTGGGAGCTCATGGTCCTCACCCTGCGCTACTCCTTGATGAGCGTGCTGGGTCCCGCCTCCGCCGGTGCCGTCGTCCGTACGTTCCGCGTCGGTGAGCTGCTCTCCGCGTTCCGGGCCCGCCTGGACCGTGAGGACGCGCTGCGCAAGGCCGAGGAGGCTGCCGAGGAACGGGCCGAGCAGGCGCGCCGGCGCATCGCACGGGACGCCCACGATCATGTGGGGCACGAGGTCACCCTGATGGTGCTCCAGGCCAATCTGCTGGCCGCCCAGGCATCGGACGAGGCGACCCGTACCGCGGCCGAGGGACTGGTCGACCGCGGGCAACGGGCCATCCACGAGCTGCACAGCATCGTGAAGACGCTCAAGGAGCCCGAGGAGAGACTCACCTCCCCGCCCGATGTGCGGCGCATCGAGCGGCTCGTCGACGACGTCCGCGCCAGTGGCGCCGACGCCCGTCTGGAACGGAGCGGATTCGAGGACGGGCTGCTGCCTCCGGCCGTGGCGGAGTTCTGCTTCCGGGTCGCCCAGGAGGGGCTGACCAACGCGGTCAAGCACGCACCCGGCGCCGGCATCCTCGTCACCCTGGCGACCGATGACACGACCGCCCGGGTCACGGTCCGCAATTCCGCGCCCACTGCCGCGCCGGGCGCGCATGCGGAGGGCGGCGGCAGCGGCCTTCAGGACCTGGCCGAGCTGGCGGAGCGGCTCGGCGGCGAGCTTGTGGGACGGGCCTTGCCCGACGGTGGATTCGAGGTGCGGGCGACGCTGCCGCTGGCGACGCCTCGCTGACGTACGACATGCGCGCCCTCCCGCGCCCGGAGATCATGGAAAGTGACGCCTACGTGACAGGGAGTGCACCATGCCGGTCGACGTGGTTCTGGTGGACGACGAGCCGCTGGTCAGGGCGGGGATCAAGGCGCTCCTCGACACCACCGACGACATCCGGGTGGTCGGCGAGGCGAGCGACGGCGCCGAAGCGGTGGAACTCGCGGTGCGGCTGCGGCCCGACGTCGTCGTCATGGACGTCAACATGCCGAAGGTCTCGGGGATCACGGCCACACGCCGGCTGCAGGACCTGTCGCCCCGGCCGCGCATCCTGATGCTGACCGCGGTGGGCGACCAGGAGAAGGTCGCCGAGGCATTCCGGGCAGGGGCTGACGGTTTCTCCCTGAAGAGCGCCCGCATCGGCGAGCTGATCCGCTCGGTGCTCACCGTGGCCCAGGGCGACCCCGTGGTGCCGCCGGAGATCATGCGCCTGATGATCGAGCAGGCGGCCGGGCAGGACTCCCCCGAGGTGGCGGAGGCGCGCAAGCGGGTGGGGCGGCTGGGCGGGCGCGAGCAGCAGGTGCTCGCGCTGCTGGGCAGCGGCGCCAACAACGCGCGCATCGCCGCGACCCTGTTCATGGCCGAGGGCACCGTGAAGGGCTATGTCTCGCGGGTACTGGCGGAGCTCCAGGTCGACAACCGGACGCAGGCCGCCCTGCTCGCGCACCAGATCGGGCTGAAGCCCGAGGACGCCGAGCAGCACACGGCCTGACTTTCGTTGGGTTGCCCCGGACGTAAGTCTCCGTAATGGGGCATCTCGGGCATGCATGCTCTTTCTCGGAGCGCCTGGTCGGCGCGCTCGTTCCGTATCGCCCGTGGAGGAGAAAGCATGCCCAGCACGTCCCGTCAGCCCCGTCCGTCGTCCGCGGCCCGCCTCGGCGGCCGTATCGCTTTTGTTCTGGGCACCCGGGCGGAGATCACCCGGCTCGCGCCCGTCGTGCACGAGCTCGGTGACGCGGCCGCGCTCGTGCACACGGGCCAGCAGCACGATCCGCTGCTCGGCACCGCCCTGCTGGCCGAGTGGGGCCTCGCCGCGCCGGACGCCGCGCTGGACATGGACGACGACCCGAGCGGGGACGGGCGGCTCGAGCGCATCATGCTCTGGCTGGACGCGAACTTCACCGAGCACCGGCCGGCCGCGGTCGTCGTCCTCGGCGGCAGCATGTCGGCCACCGCGGGCGCGCTGGCCGCGAACGGCGCCGGGATTCCTGTCGTCCATGTGGGCGCGGGGGCCCGGAGCCATGACCGCCACGAGCCCGCGGAGCGTCACCGCGTCGTCGTCGACCGGCTCGCGGACGTGCTGTGCGCCGTGACCCCCGAGAACGTCACTCAGCTGATCGACGAGGACTACGACCCCGACCGGATCGTGCTGACCGGTTCCACTGCCGTGGAGGCCTGCTCCCGCCGCCTGCCTGCGCCCGCACGCGGCGCCGCACTCGTCGACGCCCTCGGCCTGGACCACGACTGCTACGTCCTGGCCGCCCTCGACACCCTCGCGACCACCGAGCGACCGGAACTTCTCAGCACCGCGCTCACCGCGCTCGGCGACGCACACGACGGCGGGTGCCAGGTCGTCCTGCCGCTGCACCCGCGCACCCGGTCCGCCGTCGTACGCCAGGGCCTCGAACCGCTGCTCGACCGACTGCGGGTGATCGACGCCCTGGACCGGCGGTCCCTCCTCGCCCTGGCGAGCCACGCGGCGGTCGTGGTGACCGACTCGGGCGCGGTACAAGAGGAAGCCACCCTGCTCGGGCGGCCGCATCTCGTCGTACGCGAGACCGCGGAACTCCCCGAATCCCTCGGCGGGTTCGCGGAGCCCACGCATCCGCTCGAGCTGGCTCGGGCGATACGCCGCCACCTCGCCGCGCTCCCCGACACACCGGCCCAACTGGCCGAGACCGCCTCGCCGTTCGGCGACGGATTCGCCTCGGAACGCATCGCCGAGGCGGCGCTCGCGGCCGCTGCGCACGGCGGCGGGCCGCCGGTGTTCCGGCGGGTCATCCCCCGCGCCGCACCGGACGACACCGGGCGGCGGCAGACGACGCCCAGCGCGGTGATCGACGCCATCGTCAGCGCGTGAGCCTGCACCCTCGTGCGCCCCACAGTCCAGATGTCCGTTATGTTCGATTTACGGACCATTCGTATGCCCTTGGATTCCAGGGCCACGAGGAAGGACGCCCGAGCATTCGTATGCAGAAGTCGCCTGACCTGTCACAAGCACCCCCCTGGCTCGCCCGGGCTCTGCCCCGCATCCGCGGACTCGAGCCCACCAGCACCTACGGCTACGAGGGCGAACTCCTCCACGACGACGGCCGCCCCGACATGGAGGCGCACGGGGCGCGTGTGGCCGACCTCGTGATCCGCCTGGGCGAGGCGCTGCTCTCGTACGGGGCTCCCGCCGAGGAGTCCGTCGCCGGCATGCTGATCACCGCCGAATCGTTCGGACTGAGTCACGTCGAACCCAGCGTGACGCTCGCGAACGTGTACGTGTCCGGATACGCACCAGGGGTGCTCACCCCGGTCCATGCGAGCCGGGTCATCCGCAAGCACGCCACCGACTTCAGCACCCTTGCGCGGATCCAGGCCCTCGTCTCCGCGATCAGCACCCGGCAGTTGTCGCTCGCGGAGGCCAGGAAGCGCGCGGCGGTCATCCTCGACGGGCCGGCGCCCGCCGGGCGCTGGGCGCGGCTTCGCTTCCCGGTCCTGACGGGCATGGTCGCTGCGGGCGCGGGCCTCGTCTTCGGCGGCGAGATCGTGGAGTCGATTTCCGCGCTCATCGCCGCCTTCACCGGCGCCCTGTTGTGCGGTGTGCTCCAGCGGCACGGGGTCCCGGCGTTCTACCGGTACGCGGTCGCCGCGATGCCCGCCGGCGTCACCGCACTGGCCGTGCACGCGCTCGCGCCGGAGACCAGCAGCCAGGCGATCGTCGTCGCCGGCGTGCTCGGGCTGCTGCCCACGGTGACCTTCGTCAGCGCCGTGCAGGACAGTCTGACGGGGCACTATCTGACCGCCCTCGGGCGCCTCTTCGACGCCCTGCTGGTCTTCACCGCGGTGATCACGGGTGTGGTGGCGGTCCTGGGGCTCGGGGCGGTGGTGGGACTGGACCTGCCGATGTCGCCGTCGATCTCCCACGGCGACTGGACCGGACCGGCCGTCGTGGGCGTGATCGTCTTCGCCGTGGCCGTCGCCGCACGGAGCCGAGCACGGTCGCAGGACTGGCTGCCCGCCGCCGGCATCGCGCTCGGCGGGTACACCGTGCTGGTGGGGGTCGGCGCGCTGGGGTTCTCCTCGCTCGCCGCGACGGCCGTGGCCGCGAGCACGGTCGGCGCCGTCGGCCAGGTCGTCGCCCGGCGGCGCAACGAGTCCGCCATCGCGCTGGTCGTCCCCGGCATGGCGCCCCTGCTCCCCGGCGGCACGCTCTACCTCGCCCTCAACGACCTGGCGTCGGGCAGGACTCCGGCGGGCCTGGGGGGCCTCGTCCATGTCGCGGCCGTCACGGTCGTCCTGGCCGTGGGGATCAACCTCACCGGCGAGTGCGCCCAGTTCCTGCGACAGGCCCGCGGCGGCGCCCGGCGGTCCGAGGAGATCGTCTAGGCCTTCACGGGGGTCGCGTACGGGGCGTGGTGGAGGGGTGTGACCAGTGCGGTGAGTGCGCGTTCCAGGTCGTGGATGTGGGTGAGCGCGGGCTCCGTCCCGGCCGGGCGGGGCGCGGGGACCGGGGCCGCCGGGATGGCGCCGGACCGGGGCGCGGTGAGGATTTCGACCGCGGACTCGACGCGCCAGCAGGCGGCCGCGAGGCGGGCGTCGTGCGAGGCGTCGGGGTCGGCGGCGACGGAGGCGAGGCCGCGGACCTCGCGGGCGCAGTCGTCGAGCAGGGCCAGGACCCGGCGGGCGCGGGCCTTACGGGCGCGGAGCGGGTTGAGGGGGTGGACCAGCGGCGCGAGGGAGAGCCGTACCCGTCCCAGCAGAAGTTCGAGCTCGGTGATGTGCGGCGCGGGGTCGGCGCCCGGGGTGCCCGCGAGGCGCGCCGTGGCCTCGGCGGTGCAGGCGTGGACGCAGTGCAGGGCGCGCCGGATCCAGGCGTGGGTGGTGGCGTGCGTGGTGACGGGCAGGACCACCAGCACCGCGAGCGCCGCACCCAGGGCCCCGGTGCCGGTCTCGGTCAGACGCAGCAGCAGAAGCGCGGGGTTGAGAACGCCGAGCAGTCCGTAGAGCAGGCCTGCCATGACGGTCACGAAGAACATCATCCAGCTGTACGAGGGGGCCGCCGTGTAGAAGATCCCGAAGACGCAGACGGCGACCAGCGCGGCCGTGGGCGCGACCGCGCCGTCGAGCGGCAGGGCGATCAGCAGTCCGGCGACGATGCCGACAACGGTGCCGAGGACCCGGCGGAAGCCGCGGACCAGTGTCTCGCCGCGCGACGCGGTGTTGACGAAGATCCACCAGGCGGTGCCGACGGCCCAGTAGAAGCGGTCATGGGAGAGCAACTGGCCCACGGCGAGCGCGAAGCTGCAGGCCAGCATCGCCTGGAAAGCCTGCCGGGTGGTGGGGCGGGCGAGGCCGCGGCCGGTGAGGGGTGCGGGGGCGGCGGGCGGAGGCGTACGGCGCTCGATGCACCAGAGGCCGAACCGGACCGCCGAGGCCGAAGCAATGGCGAGCGCGACGGCCGCGTACAGCTCGGGGAGCTGGGACGGGACCGCGTGCAGGAACTGCGTGATGAAGAAGGTCATGAAGCCGAAGGTGCCGAGCGCATGGCCGCGCGGGCCCCATCGGCGGGCGTACACCCCGGCGAAGATCACGGCGAGCCAGGACGCGTCGCGCAGCAGCGGCATTCCGTGCAGCGACGAGGCGAGTGCCAGGACGGGGAAGCCGACGGCGGGCAGCAGGGCGGTGGTGAGGGCCTGGCGGCGTACGGTCGCATCCCCGATGGTGAAGAGCGCGAGGAGCGCGGCGAGTCCCCCGGTGATGGACGCGGTCAGCGAGAGGCCCGCCAACTCGGCTGCGGTCACGGCGAGGCCGATGCCGAGCACGGCGCGCAGCGAGACGCGCAGCCGGTGCAGCCCCGGATCCGGAGCGGCGAACATCCTCTTCATGGCGGTGTCCCCGCCCCCCTTCGACCTTCGGCTCTGCCGCAGACATGGCGAAGGCGCCGCGGGTCGGTCCGCAGCGCCATCGATATGGAGAGGAAAGCATCAAGAGGGACGTTGGCTCAACTCGCTCCGAGTCTGCTGTGCCATTGGTACAGTCATGATCTCATCGGCGGTGCCAGAAGGAGACCAACGGACCATGGCGGTGGACGAGCTCGACACCCGCATCCTGAAGCTGCTGATCGAGCAGCCGCGCACCAGCGTGCGCGAGTACGCGCGGATCCTCGGTGTCGCCCGCGGCACCGTCCAGTCCCGGCTCGACCGGCTGGAGCGGGACGGCGTGATCACCGGGACGGGCCCGGTCCTCTCCCCCGCCGCGCTCGGTCATCCGGTGCTCGCCTTCGTCCACATCGAGGTCACCCAGGGGCATCTCGACGAGGTCGGTGATGCGCTCGCCGCCGTACCGGAGATCATCGAGGCCTTCTCGATCACGGGCGGCGGGGATCTGCTGACCCGGGTCGCGGCCCGCGACAACGGCCATCTCGAAGACGTCATCCAGCAGCTCATCCAACTGCCGGGCGTGGTCAGGACGCGCACCGAGATGGCGCTCCGCGAGCGGGTGGCGCACCGGCTGCTGCCGCTGGTGGAGTCGGTGGGCAGGGCATCCTTGACCCCATGAGCACTCCGGTCATCTTCGATCTCGACGGCACACTCGTGGACAGCGAGCAGAACTACTTCGCAGCGGGGCGGCAGTTGCTCGCCCGGTACGGGGTGAGCGACTTCGACTGGGAGAACCACTCACGGTTCATCGGCATCAGTACGCGCGAGACGCTGGAGACCCTGAGCGCCGAGTACGGGATCGAGGCGCCGCTGGACGAACTCCTGGCCGCGAAGAACGCGCTCTATCTGGAACTGGCCCGCACCTCCACCGAGGTCTTCTCCGAGATGCGGAAGTTCGTCGAGCGGCTGCACGCGGACGGCGTCCCGACCGCGGTGGCATCCGGATCGTCGCTCGCCGCCATCGACGCGATCCTCGTCGGCACAGGGCTGGACGCGCTGTTCACCGTCGTCGTCTCGGCGGAGGAGGTCGCACACGGCAAGCCCGAGCCCGACGTGTTCCTGGAGGCGGCCCGTCGGCTCGGCGCGGACCCCGCCGGGTGTGTGGTGGTCGAGGACGCGGTGCCCGGTGCGGCCGCCGCGCACGCGGCCGGGATGCGCTGCATCGCCGTACCGTACGTGGCCGGGTCGTCCGGCGATCCGGCGTTCGCCGCCGCTGGGCTCCTCTTCCCCGGCGGCCAGGGCGAGTTCACGGCGCAGGCGGCTCTCGACTGGCTTCACGGTCTCCACTGAATCCCTGCACCGACCCCACCGTTCCCTCACGCGCCTGCCAGTGCGACGATTCCGACGCAACGGCACAAACGATCGAGGGAACGGAGAACACCACGTGATAGGTGGGGGAAGACGGATTCACCGTTGGGGGGTGGCGCTCGCGGCGCCGGCGGTGGCCTTCACGGTCCTCGCGCCCGCAGGCACCGCACACGCGGCGACCGGGCCGGCCGGAATCACGGCGAAGAGCGCGATCCTGCTCGACAGCGGCACGAACAAGCCGCTCTGGGGCAAGGCCCCGGACACCAGGCGGCAGATGGCCAGCACCACCAAGGTGATGACGGCGCTCGTCGTGCTCGAGACCAAGGGTCTCAATCTCAACAAGCAGATCACCGTCAAGCAGAGCTACCGCAACTACGTCGCGCGCAACGGCGCCAGCACGGCCGACCTGCGCACGGGCGACAAGCTCACGGTCCGCCAGCTGCTGTACGGGCTGATGCTGCCGTCGGGCTGCGACGCCGCCTACGCTCTCGCCGACGCGTTCGGCACGGGCAAGTCGGAGGCCGCACGCACCGGCAACTTCATCTCCAAGATGAATGCCAAGGCGTCCCAGCTGAAGCTCAAGAACACCCGGTACGACTCCTTCGACGGGATATCGAAGGCGGGGAAGAACTGGACCAATACCCGTGACGCGGCGGCGCTCGCCCGGCGTGCGATCGGGAACTCCACCCTGGCGGGGGTCGTGAAGGCGACCAGCACCAAGCAGAAGGCGACCAACGGCCGGGTCTACACCTGGTACAACACCAACCAGCTGCTCGGCTCGTACAAGGGTGCCATCGGCATCAAGACCGGTACGGGCACCGCTGCGGGACCGTGCCTGGTCTTCGCGGCCAAGCGCGGCAGCCGGACGGTCGTCGGAGTGATCCTCAACGACAAGAACCGCTACACCGACGCCAAGAAGATGCTCGACTGGGCCTTCAAGACCAAGACGGCCATGTCGCTGCGCACGCTTCCGGCCGGGGCCGAGCGGGACTAGTCACAACAGGACTAGTTCACGGCAAGCCCTTCAATCGTCTCCCATATCCGGGATAGCATCCCGGATATGGGAGACATTGATGTGCGGCTGGCTGCCCGCCTGGCAGAGCTCCGCACCGAACGCGGCTGGTCGCTCGACGAGCTGGCCCAGCGCACGGGCATCAGCCGGTCCACGCTCTCGCGTCTGGAGCGCTCGGAGATCAGCCCCACGGCCTCGCTGCTGAACCGGCTCTGCACGGTGTACGAGCGCACCATGTCGCGGCTGCTGACCGAGGTCGAGGCCGATCCGACGCAGTTGGTGCGCGCCGCCGACCAGCCCGTGTGGACCGACGACTCCTCCGGTTTCGTACGGCGCTCCATCTCCCCTCCCCACGCAGGACTCCGCGGCGAACTCGTGGAGGGCACCCTGCAGTCGGGCGCCGACATCGCGTACGACGGACCGGCTGTGCCCGGCCTCGAACAGCACATCTGGGTCCTCGAAGGCGCCCTGCAGGTCACCGTGCAGGGCGAGACCCATGAGCTCGCGACCGGGGACTGCCTGCGCTTCCGTCTGTGGGGGCCGACGCGCTTCCACTGCGAGGGACCCGAGGCCGTCCGCTACGTCATCGCGGTCGTCCTGCCATGAGCGGTACGGAAACGGGCACCGGCTTCGCCCGCCGCGACCGCCTCGTCCTCGCCGTCTGCCTCGCCGCCGGGTTCACGACACTCCTCGACCAGTCGGTCCTCAACATCGCGGTGCCCTCCCTACGTGACGCGCTCTCCGCCGACGCCGCCCAGGTCCAGTGGATCGTGGCCGGCTACTCCCTCGCCTTCGGCCTCGCCCTCGTACCCGGCGGACGGCTCGGCGACCTCCACGGCCGCAAGCCGTACTTCCTCTTCGGCATGGCGTTGTTCGTCGCCGCGGGAATCCTCTCGAGCTGTGCGGGGAACGCCTGGGTCGTCGTCGTCTCCCGGCTGCTTCAGGGCTTCGGCGCGGGGATGGTCAACGCCCAGGTGATCGGCACGATCCAGGACGTGTTCAGCGGCCCGGCCAGGGCGCGGGCGCTCGGCCTGTACGCGGTGACGGCGGGGGCGGCGGCCGCGCTGGGGCCGCCGCTGGGCGGTGCGCTGATAGCCGCCGCGGGACCCGGCCTCGGCTGGCGTCTCGCCGTACTGCTCAACGCGCCCTTCGGTCTGGCCGCACTCGTCCTCGCCGCACGGCATCTGCCCCGGCGCCGCCCGGTCGAAGGACGGGCCGGCCTCGATCTGCCGGGGATCGCGCTCTTCGCCGCCCTGACCGTGCTGATCATGCTGCCCTTCATCCGGTCCACGGGGTACGCGGTCTACGGCGCCGGTGCATTCCTCGCAGCCGGTGCGCTCGTCCTCCAGCAGTACCGGCGGGCGCGTGCGGGCCGGCAGCCGCTGGTCCATCCGGCGCTGCGCCGGTCGGCCCCGTACGCACTCGGCACGATGGTGGCGATGGCCCAGTTCGGCGCCTCGCTCGCGGCCGGGATGGTCCTCGCCCTGTTCCTCCAGGGCGCCCTCGGACTCTCCGCCATGGCCTCCGCCGCGGTGATGCTGCCGCAGGCGCTCGGCATGGGCGCCACCTCCGTCTTCGCCTGGCGCACGGTGCGGCGCTTCGGCGAGCACCGGGTGGTGACGGCGGGGCTCGCACTCTCCGCCGCCGCGCTGCTGGCGAGCGGGGTCTCCACCCTGTACGTCCCGGCCGCCGTGCTCCCGGCCCTGCTCGCCGCGTTCCAGTTCTGTGCGGGCGCCGCGACCGGCCTCACGGTGGCTCCCACCCAGGCGCAGGTGCTGCGGCACGCGCCCGCCGAGGCGGCCGGGGTCGCGGGCGGCATCCTGCAGATGGCGCAGCGCATGGCGGCCGCGGTCTGCATCAGCGCGGTCTCCGGCATCTATCTGCACGGCGCGGGATCGGGCGCGGCCGGGCTGCGGCACGCCTACTGGTACGCGGCGCTCGCCTGCGCCGCGATCGTGGGCGCGGGCCTGGTCGTCTCCGTACTCAACCGGAGGGTGAGCAGGGCGCCCGCTCCGGTTCCGGAAGCCCCGGCGCCCGCCTCCGCCGCTCCCGGGAAGGAACTTGCCCTGTGAGCAAGCCGGTCCGCCTCTCCCCCGCCGAACTGACCGCCGCAGCCGAAGAGTTGGCCGGCCTCCTCGTGGAGGCCGTCGAGGACGGTGCCTCGCTCGGTTTCCTCGCGCCTCTGGACCATGCCGAAGCCGCGGCCTGGTGGCGCTCGCTGGCGTCCGACGTGACCGAGGGGCGGCTGGTGGTGTGGGCGGCGTACGACAGCGGCCGGATGACCGGGACGATCAGCTTCGCTCCGGCCCGGAAGGCCAACTCGCGCCACCGCGCGGAGATCGCGAAGGTTCTCGTACGGAAGGAAGCGCGCGGCCGGGGCCTGGCGCGGAATCTGCTCGCCGTCGCGGAGCGCCATGCCGTCGCGACCGGGGTGACGCTGCTGATGCTGGACACCGAGACGGACAGCGCCGCCGATCACCTCTACCGCCGCGAGGGCTGGACTCCGTACGGCACCGTGCCCGGTTATGCGGCCGATCCGGCCGGGACGCTTCAGCCATGCACGTTCTTCTACAAGGCGCTCACGCCCTGATCCTCAACCCTTGTCGCCAGTGAGGCCATCTGCTTGACTCCGCCCGCCGCAACGTCAACTCACCGGCGGAGGAAGCCCGATGGAGATCACCCGCAGAAGCCTGCTGTCCGCCGTGCCGGCCGCCGGCCTTCTGGCCGTCCTGCCCGCACCCGAGGCACGCGCCGCCGACGGGGGACGCCTGCTGGCCAACACCGTGGGCATCCTCGCCGGGACCACGGAGTCCAACTCCCGCCCGGAGACGGCAGCAAAGCTGGCCGCGATCGACAAGACCGCGCGGGCCAATCTGAAGTCGATGGACGCGGCAGGCGCGGGCGAACTCTTCGCCGGTCTGGTGCTCGGCACCGACGAGTCCCAGCTCAACACCGCTTTCCGTCGGCTGTACGAGATCGCCCTCGCCACCCGCACACCGAACCCGGGTGCCCCCTCCGACCTGTACGAGAACAGCACCGTGCAGCGCCGGGTGACCGACGGTCTCCTCTGGCTGCACGCGCACTACTACGGCGACCAGTCGAAGGGCTACTACGGCAACTGGTTCTACTGGGAGATAGGCCTCTCCCAGTACATCAGCAAGACCCTGGTCCTCCTCGCCGACCGCGTACAGGCCGACGCCCCAGGGCTCGTCACCACCTATGTCGCCTCGATGGACGCCTACCTGCGCAACGGCACCGCCGGGGACGTCAACCTGGACTCCCGCTTCCACACCGGCGCCAACCTCGCCGACATCACCACGAACCGCCTCCTGCAGGGCGCGCTCCTCAGCGACGACGCCCGCATCCGCAAGGCCCTCGCCGACCAGCTGACCGTCTTCGCCACCGTCGATCCGTACCGCCTCAACCACGGTGTCACGGACGGCTATTACGCGGACGGCTCCTTCATCCAGCACGCCTCCGTCGCGTACACGGGATCGTACGGAAAAGGCCTCCTCACCCGTGTCGTCCAGACGCTCAAGATCCTCGACGGGACGGATCTCGCGGACGCGGGGACGCTGGTGCCGACCGTGCAGGGCTGGGTGCGGAACGGTTTCGCCCCGCTCATCTTCGAGGGCTGGATGATGGAGGTCGTCAAGGGCCGGGCGGTGTCCCGTCCCGACACCGGCTACACCGATGTCGCCGTGGTCGTCGAGGCGGTCGTCGATCTCTCCTCGCTCTCGAGCGGCGCCGACGCCACCGCCCTGAAGAGCTACGTGAAGCAGGTGCGCGCGACCTCGCGCGCCGCCCTGGACCCCACCGGTTTCGTCTCCCCGGTGAGCATCGTGCGGTACGCCGACATCCTCGCGGACCCCGCCGTCGAGCCCGCGGACCTCAACCCGGCCGCCCGCAGCGTCGCGTTCAACGCCATGGACCGGCATGTGCACCGCAGGCCGGGCTACGCCTTCGCGCTGGCCCGCAGTTCGGCGCGGATCAGCAAGTACGAGTACATGAGCGGCGAGAACCTCATGCCCTGGTTCCAGGGCGACGGGGCGCACTACCTCTATCTCTCCGGCCAGGACCAGACCCAGGCGTTCGGCGTCGACTACTTCACCACGGTCTCCCCGTACGGTCTGGCCGGTGTGACCGCACCGGTCGAGGAGCGACGGACCGTGCCGGAGCTCTACGGGACGCCGTACTACGACAACCCCGGGCACCCCCTGAACTTCACGTCCTCGTCGGAGTCCCAGAACACGTACGTCTATTTCCCGTGCGCCACCAACCGGCATTCGGGCGGCGCGGTTCTCGGCCCGTACGGCACGGCAGCGATGGTGCTGTCCGACGACGTTCCCTACCGCGACAAGCAGGCGGGGATCCTGCCGGACGACTTCGTCGTGTACCGCAACGCGACCGCCACGAAGTCGTGGTTCCTGCTCGACGAGGAGATCGTGGTGCTCGCCGCGGGTGTCGGCGGCCAGGCAGGGCGGGCCGTGACCACGACGGTCGACGCCCGTACCGCCGCGCCGGACGACGCGGTGACGCTCACCGGGATGCACCGCGACGGCCGCCTCTGGACCGGCACGGGCACCGGCGACCTGCACTGGCTGCGCTACGCCAACACCACACAGAGCACGGCGGTCGGCTATCTCTTCCTCGACACCCCGCAGGTGCGGGTCGCCCTGGAGAAGGTCACGCGCAGCCGCCGCGCGGTCCGTACGTCGAACCCGGACACCGCCGTCACCCGCACGGTGCTCGGCGTGACGGTGGACGGGGCAGCCGGAGCCCAACCGGCCTCCCTGGCCTATGCGTTGGTGCCGAACGCGGGCGAGGCCCAGCTGCGTTCCTACCGGCACGGACCGCTGCTGGTACTGGCCAACACCCCCTGCCTGCAGGCCGTCACGCACACCGGGCTCGGCCTCACCGCCGCCAACAGTTTCGCTCCGGGCCGCCACGAAGCAGCGGGCCTGCGGCTCGACGGACCGGCCTCGGTGATCGCGCGGCGCGGGCCCCGCGACCGGGTCACCGTCGCCGTGTCGGATCCGACCATGGAGCGGGACACGGTCACGGTCCTGATCCGCGGCCGGTCGCTGCGGAAGATCTCGGCGGACTCAGAGGTACGGGTGCGCCAGGTGCACGGCGGCACCCTGCTGGAGGTCGACACACGTCAGGCGTACGGCCGTAGCTTCACGGCCACCCTGGGTGGGCACTGACACAAAAAACGCCCGGTGGCGGCGCGAAGTACGCGCTGCCACCGGGCAGTTGGACGTCAGACCGCGGCGGGGGCGGCGTGCTCGGCCAGACGGCCGACGACCTCGGCGAGCGAGGTGGCGACCTCGCTGTCGTCGGCCGGGTGGGTGTCGGCGAAGCGCGTCACGGAGCCGGGGATCGACAGCTTGACGTCCTCGAGGACCTTGGCGCCTGCGACACCCGCGGCCTTGCGCGCGTCGTCCTGCGCCCATACGCCGCCGTACTGACCGAAGGCGGTGCCGACGACGGCGACCGGCTTGGCGGAGATCGCGCCGGCGCCGTAGGGGCGCGACAGCCAGTCGATGGCGTTCTTCAGGACGGCCGGCATCGTGCCGTTGTACTCGGGCGAGAACAGCAGGAAGGAGTCGGCCTGGCCGGCCGCCTCACGCAGACGGGCCGCGGCGGCGGGGACGCTGCCCTCGACGTCGATGTCCTCGTTGTAGAACGGGACGTCGGCGAGACCTTCGTAGAGCTCGATCGCGACGCCCTCGGGGGCGTGCTTCGCGGCGGCCTCGGCGAGCTGGCGGTTGTGGGAGCCGGCGCGGAGGCTGCCGACGAGAGCGAGGATGCGAACGGACATGGCGGACTCCAGATAAGTGCGTACGAAACTCAAGGGCAGGAACAACCGGACCGAGGTCCGTTTAAAGTTGTACCAGCTATCCGGACCGCGGTCCACTTATCTTCCGACAGAGCTATCCTGAAGCCATGACCGGTTCCGTCCCGCCTCTCTTCCCTCCGTCCGATGCACAGTACGGACCGGCCGACCTGACCCTGACCCCGGCCGGCGAGCCGCCCGCCCTGCGGGCCGACGCGGCACGCAACCGCACGCGCCTGCTGGAAGCGGCATCGGACCTGATGGGCGGCTGCGGAGCCACCGCGCTCACCATGGAGGCGGTGGCCGCGGCCGCCGGAGTGGGCAAGGGGACCGTCTTCCGGCGGTTCGGCGACCGCACCGGACTGCTCATCGCGCTGCTCGACCACCGCGAGCAGAAGCTCCAGGCCGCGTTCCTCTCCGGCCCTCCGCCCCTCGGCCCCGACGCTCCCGCCGCGGAACGGCTGCACGCCTTCGGCCCGGCCGTCATCCGCCACGAACGCGATCACCACGAACTGATCCTGGCCTCGCGCACCGATCCGCTGCGCAACTACGCGGTCCCGGCGGCCCGTCTGCGCCTCACACACATCACGATGCTGCTGCGGCAGACGAACACCGGGGGCGACACCGATCTCCTGGCGCACACACTGCTCGGGCATCTGGACACCGCGCTGATCCACCATCTGATCGTCGACCGGGGCATGTCGCTCGACCGGATCGAGGCCGGGTGGCACGACCTGGTCACGCGACTGACCGCGGGACCGCCGGCCTAGCGCTCGTACGCGTAGAACCCCTGCCCGGACTTCCGCCCGAGCGCGCCTGCGGCGACCATGCGGCGCAGGAGCGGCGGCGGCGCGTAGAGCGGCTCCTTGAATTCCTCGTACATCGACTCCGCGATCGACTGCGCCGTGTCGAGCCCGATCAGATCGAGGAGACGCAGCGGCCCCATGGGGTGGGCGCAGCCGAGCACCATTCCGTTGTCGATGTCCTCGGCGGAGGCGACGCCGGACTCCAGCATCCTCACGGCGGACACGAGGTACGGGACGAGCAGGGCGTTGACGACGAAGCCCGCCCGGTCCCTGGCGCGTACGACGGTCTTTCCCAGAACGCCCTGCGCGAAGGCCGTCACCCTGTCGGTCACGTCCGGGGCGGTGAGCTGGGTCGGGATGACCTCGACGAGCCGCTGAACGGGGACGGGGTTGAAGAAGTGCACGCCGACGACCTGTTGGGGCCGCGAGGTGACGGCAGCGAGGTCGATGATGGGGATCGACGAGGTGTTCGACGCGATGACCGCGTCCCCGCCTGCCAGGACGCTGTCGAGCTCCTTGAAGACGGCCGTCTTCACGTCGGGCTGTTCCGCGACCGCCTCGACGACGAGGTCACGGTCGGCGAAGTCCGCGAGTTCGGTGGTGAACGACAGCCTGCCGAGGGCCTGTTCGCGCTCGGCCTCGGTCACCTTCCCGCTGCGCACGCCGCGTTCGAGCGATGCGGCGATACGGGACCTGCCCGCGGCGAGGGCTTCGGTGCCGCGCTCGGCGACCATGACGTCGAGGCCCGCGCGGGCGCAGACCTCCGCTATGCCGGATCCCATCAGGCCACAGCCGACGACGCCGACTCTGCTGAACTCACGCATCGTTGCGTGTCCTCTCTCGCGGTTGCTCTCCAACCGCCCATAGAAATGCGCCCGGTTCAGTACCAGTCGACGCGTCCGGCCGTCTCGCAGAGCTCGAACACCACTTCGCCGGCCTCGGATGCTCCGTCGTTCACGGGGCGGACGCGGGCGCCGACCCACACCAAGTGCGGTGCCGCGCCCACGACTCGGCAGCGGAACATGAAGCCCTCGGGGAAGCGGATGAGGGATTCGTTGCGTGCCGCGCCCGTGTGCCGGTGCACGACGTTCGACCGCACGACGACACCGTGGCCGTCACTCCGCTCGGATTCGAGATCGCTCGATGCGCAGACAGGACAGAGCAGCCGCCTGAAGGAGGCGGTTCCGCACCATCGGCAGCGCTGAAAGACCAGACCGGTCTCCGTCTGCACCGCCGGTGCCGTGTCGATTCCTGTGCTGGACATACCGCGGCCCCCTGCGCTCGGATCGGGTGCGCCGCACCTTCATGTCAGCGCCTCCGCACCTTATGGCACTGAGTGCCGACACGTAAAGGTACTGAGTGCCAATTACTCTTCACCGAGGGCCGACTCGATCCGCTGCACGACGCGCCACATCGGGGCGCCCCTCTTCGCGACCATCACGATGACCTCGCCCTCGTCGGCCGCTGCGGCGACTGCCGGACTCCCGCTCCCCCATGTGTCCCGTACGAGCCCGAACGCATGGTCCACGGCCGCCTCGGCGTCGCCTTCGCCACCCGAACGCAGCCAGGTCCGCAGGCCGTTGTTGTGCGCTGCCACTACGGATGCGGCGATGACCTCGGCGCGCAGCGCACCGCCCTGTTCGCCCTCGCCGCGCCTCTCCAGATATCCGGAGAGGGTCCGCTCGTAGCGGCGGACCACGGAGAGTTCGTAGGTACGGAGTCCGGGCACCTCCCGCGTAAGGCGATAGCGCTGTACGGAGAACTCGGGGTTCGCGGCGTACATGCGCGTCACGATCATGGTCGCGTCGCACACGGCGTCCACGGGGTCGGGGACTTCGGCGGACTCCAGGAAGGCGGTCATGTCGGCGAGGCAGCGCTCGTGGTCCGGGAAGACCGCGTCCTCCTTCGACGGGAAGTAACGGAAGAACGACCTGCGCCCGACCCCGGCCCGGGAGACGATGTCGTCCACGGTGGTCCGCTCGAAGCCCCGCTCGAGAAAGAGTTCGAACGCCGCCTCGGCAAGCACGTCTCGCATGGGTGCCTTCTTGGCCGGTCTGCGTGCGTCAGTCATGCGGGGAACGTAACACCGGAGAGCCCTTCGCGGCACTACGTACCTTTACAGAGGGTACTCAGTGCCATAATCTCGACCCATAACCGCCATCTGGACAGGTAGGAGAGCCGGCGTGAGCTTGAGGATCGTTGTCTGTGTGAAGTATGTGCCCGACGCCACCGGCGACCGGCATTTCGCCGATGACCTGACGGTCGACCGTGACGATGTGGATGGTCTGCTGTCGGAGCTCGACGAGTACGCCGTCGAGCAGGCGCTGCAGATCGCTGATGAGGCGGACGACGCGGAGATCACCGTGCTGACGGTCGGTGGCGAGGACGCGAAGGACGCGCTGCGCAAGGCGCTGTCGATGGGCGCGGACAAGGCCGTTCACGTCGAGGACGACGATCTGCACGGTTCCGATGTGATGGCCACCTCGCTGGTGCTGGCGAAGGCCGTGGAGAAGACCGGCTACGACCTGGTGATCTGCGGGATGGCGTCCACCGACGGGACGATGGGTGTGCTGCCGGCGATCCTCGCCGAGCGCCTGGGTGTTCCGCAGGTCACGCTGCTCTCCGAGGTCAAGGTCGAGGACGGTGTGGTCACCGGCCGCCGCGACGGCGACAGCGCGAGCGAGCAGCTCCAGGCCTCCCTGCCCGCCCTGGTGTCGGTGACGGACCAGTCCGGTGAGGCCAGGTACCCGTCGTTCAAGGGGATCATGGCGGCGAAGAAGAAGCCGGTGGAGTCCCTGGACCTGGAAGACCTCGACATCGACGCCGAACTGGTCGGCCTGGCCGGTTCCTGGAGCGCGGTCGACTCCGCGACCCAGCGTCCAGCGCGCACGGCGGGCACGATCGTCAAGGACGAGGGCGAGGGCGGCAAGCAGCTCGCCGAGTTCCTCGCGAGCCAGAAGTTCATCTAAAGGCTCCCCCGCCGCCTTCACCCCCTTCTTCTCTTCTGCTGGAGATCACTGTCATGGCTGAAGTTCTCGTCTACGTCGATCACGTGGATGGTGCCGTCCGCAAGCCCACCCTCGAACTCCTCACCCTGGCCCGCCGCCTCGGCGACCCGGTCGCCCTCGCCCTGGGCGCCGGCGCCGAGAACACCGCCGCCGTGCTGGCCGAGCACGGCGCGGTCAAGGTCCTCACCTCGGACGCCCCCGAGTACGCCGAGTACTTGGTCGTCCCGAAGGTCGACGCCCTCCAGGCCGCCCACCAGGCGGTGTCCCCGGTGGCGGTGCTGGTGCCGTCCTCGGCGGAGGGCAAGGAGATCGCCGCCCGCCTCGCGGTCCGCATCGAGTCGGGGATCATCACCGACGCCGTCGACCTCGAAGCAGGCGACGAGGGTCCGGTCGCCACCCAGGCGGCGTTCGCCGCGTCCTTCACCACCAAGTCCCGTATCACCAAGGGCACCCCGGTCATCACCGTCAAGCCCAACTCGGCTCCGGTCGAGGCGTCCCCCGCCGCCGGTGCGGTGGAAGCCCTCGCGGTGTCCTTCTCGGACGCGGCTTCGGGCACGAAGGTCCTCTCCCGCACCCCGCGCGAGTCGACCGGGCGCCCGGAGCTGACCGAGGCCGCGATTGTCGTCTCGGGCGGGCGCGGCGTGAACGGCGCGGAGAACTTCCACCTCATCGAGGCCCTCGCCGACTCACTGGGAGCCGCCGTCGGCGCCTCCCGCGCCGCCGTCGACGCCGGCTGGTACCCGCACTCCAACCAGGTCGGCCAGACCGGCAAGAGCGTCTCCCCGCAGCTCTACATCGCCAACGGCATCTCCGGCGCCATCCAGCACCGCGCCGGCATGCAGACCTCCAAGACCATCGTCGCCGTCAACAAGGACGCCGAAGCCCCCATCTTCGACCTCGTCGACTACGGCATCGTCGGCGACCTCTTCCAGGTCGTCCCCCAGCTCACCGACGAAGTGAACACCCGCAAGGGCTGAGTCTCTTCACCGCACCTCCTGCGCGGCGCGCCGGTCCTCCCCAGGGCCGGCGCGCCGCTTGCGTTCACCTGTTCGGCCCTCTCGCATCGCAGCTCAGCGCCCGGCACACCAGGCTCTAGCGCAAGCGCAGACGAACAGGAGGGGTTGGCATGGCCGGCATATCCAAGGGTGCGACGCCCGCGACCGCCACCGCGAACCGCGAGGCTCTCTCTCGGTACGACATGGACGACCGTCAGGACTTCGCCGACAGTGACCGCGGCTTCATCGCCGCGTTCCCGGACAAGCTGTACAGCGCAGACGGCCGGGTCATCTTCGACGCCTCCCGTTACGACTACATCTCCGACGACGCCCCCGCGCCGGACACCGTGAATCCGAGCCTCTGGCGGCAGTCCCAGCTGATCCGCAAGGGCGGGCTGTACAAGGTCGTCGACGGTGTCTACCAGGTCCGCAACAACGACATCGCCAACCTCACGGTCATCGAGGGCGACAGCGGTCTCGTGGTGGTCGACTGCTCCGCCTCGGTGGAAGCCGCGACCCAGGGCATGGCCATGATCCGCGAGCACATCAGCGACAAGCCCGTCGCCGCCGTGATCTACACGCACACCCACGTCGACCACTACGGCGGGGTCAAGGGCGTCGTGAGCGTGGAGGACGTGGCATCGGGCAAGGTCCCGATCATCGCGCCCGGCACCGTCGCCTCGTTCGACAAGCACGCGATCGGCGAGAACGTGATCGCGGGCAATGCGATGTCCCGCCGGGCCGGGTACGCGTTCAACAGTCTGCTCGACCACAAGGCGACGGGCTGCGTCACCTGCGGGATCGGGATCGGCACCGTCCCGGGCGCGACCATCTCGTACATCTCCCCCACCGACGGGATCACCGAGACCGGGACCAAGCGCGACCTGGGCGGCCTCGAGTTCGAGTTCCTGTACGCCCCGGACACCGAGGCGCCCGAGGAGATGCACATCTGGACGCCGCAGCTCGGTGCGCTGACCTGCGCGGAGAACGCGAATCACTCCCTGCACAACATCCAGACCCTGCGCGGAGCCCGTACCCGCGACGCCCGCAACTTCGCCCGCTACCTCGACGAGACCCTTGAGCGGTGGGGCGACGACGTGCAGGTGCACTACGGCCCGCACACCTGGCCCGTGTGGGAGAACGGCGCCGTGACCGCGTTCCTGGAGTCCCAGCGCGACACGTACAAGTACATCCACGACCAGGCGCTACGGCTTGCGAACAAGGGCTATACGCCCCTGGAGGCGGCCGAAGTGATCGAGCTGCCCGAGGAGTTGGGCCGCAAGTGGTTCAACCGCGGCTACCACGGCACGCTGCACCACGACGTCCGCGCCGTGTTCACCAAGGAACTCGGCATGTGGGACGGCGACCCGGTCTCGCTCCACCCGCACCCGCCCGTCGAAGCCGCCCGGCGCTTCGTCGACCTGATCGGCGCCGAGAAGATCATCGCTGAGGGGCAGCGGGCCTTCGACGCGGCCGACTACCGCTGGGCGGCCCAGATCCTGCACGCCCTGGTCTTCGCCCAGCCCGAGAACGAGGCGGCCCGCAATCTGCAGGCCGACGCGTACGAGCAGATGGGCTACCAGGCCGAGGGCCCGCAGTGGCGAGGCGTCTTCCTCACCGCCGCCAAGGAGTTGCGCGAGGGCGTCCAGCCCGCGGCGTTCGCCACCGCCAGCCCGGACACCATCCTGGCCATGCCGGTCGACATCCTCTTCGACTTCGCCGCCGTGCACCTGATCGGCGACAAAGCTGCGGAGGCCGACCTGCGGATCGACTTCCGGTTCACCGAGACCGACGAGACGTGGACGATGTGGGTCCGCCGGGGCGTCCTCAACGCCCGCCGCGGCGCCTCCGCCGACACCACGCTCACCGTCACCGGTTCCAAGGCCGCCCTCGTGGGCGTCCTGCTGAAACCCGCATCGGCGGGACAGCTCGCCGAGGCCGGAAAGATCAAGCTCGACGGCGACGACGGCGCCCTGCGGACACTCGCCGGACTCCTCGACGAGTTCGACCCCGACTTCAACATCGTCACCCCCTGAGAACGGCACCGAGGAGCTCACCGTGGACGACTACCCGCTGCTCAACCTCTTCTGGACCATGCTGTGGTTCTTCCTCTGGATCATGTGGCTGTTCCTCCTGTTCAAGGTGATCGGCGACATCTTCCGCAGCCATGACATCAGTGGCTGGGGCAAGGCAGGCTGGCTGATCCTGGCGCTGCTGCTGCCGTACCTCGGCGTGCTCATCTACGTGATCGTGCGCGGCAGGTCGATGGGCGAGCGGGACATCAAGCAGGCCGAGGCCCAACAGGCGGCGTTCAAGGAGTACGTACGCAAGGCCGCCGCACCGGACGGTGAGGGCGCCCCCGCGTCGTCGAGCGTGGACGAGCTCTCCAAGCTCGCCGACCTCAAGGCGAAGGGCGTGCTCAGCGACGAGGAGTTCCAGCAGGCGAAGGCCAAGTTCCTGGCCTGAGAGCCGAGTTGCACGACGACGGCCGGGCCCCGCTCCATTGCGGGGTCCGGCCGTCGGGCATGAGGGGGTGGTGCGGCTCAGGCGATGTCGATGATCGTGCGCAGCGCCTCGCCGGTGTGCATCTGACGGATCGCCTCGTTGATGTCCGTGAGCGGGACGTGGTGCGTGATCATCGACTCCAGGTCGATGCGGCCCGCCCGCCAGAGGTCGATGATCGTGGCGTACGTACGGCGGATGTCGGTGCCGCCGTAGAAGGACGGCAGGATCGCCTTCTCGTTGAGGACGAGCTCGGCCATGCTGATGTCGGTCATGTCCGTACGGGAGCCCGCGCCGACCAGGCAGACGGTGCCGCCCAGGCGGGTTGCGTCGTACGCGGCGCGCAGGGTGACGGCCTTGCCCACGGCCTCGAAGGCGTAGTCGACGCCGAAGCCGCCGGTGATGCTCTTGACGGTCGCTGCCAGGTCCTCCGGGGCCACCGCGTCGGTCGCGCCGAACTTCAGCGCCAGCTCGCGGCGGTTCTCGGTCGGGTCCACGGCGATGATGCGGGCGGCACCGGCGACCTTGGCGCCCTGCAGGATGCTGATGCCGACGCCGCCGAGGCCGATGACGACGACCGACGAACCGGGCTTCACCTTCGCGGTGTTGAGCGCCGCACCGATGCCGGTGGTGACTCCGCAGCCGATCAGGGCGGCGATGTCGTACGGGACGTCGTCGGGGATCGGGATCGCCGCGTACGCCGCGATGACGGTCTCCTCGGCGAAGGTGCCGGCGCCGAGCATGCCGGGGACGATCGTCTCGCCGTCCTTGAAGTTGGGGTTGGCGAGGTTGCGGTAGCCGCTGCGGCACATGTGGCCCTCTCCCGCCCGGCAGGAGGGGCACTTGTCGCAGGGCGGCATCCAGCAGACGATGACGCGGTCGCCGGGCTTGACGTGGGTGACGCCCTCGCCGACCTCTATGACCTCGCCCGCGCCCTCGTGGCCGGGGACGAACGGCGCGGGGTGCGAGAGCACACCGCTCATGCCGGACAGGTCGGAGTGGCACAGGCCGGCCTTGTGCATCTTGACGCGCACCCGGCCGGGGCCGAAGGAGACGGTTTCGACGTCCCGGACGTCCAGGGTCTCGTCGCCGGTCTTGTGCAGTACTGCTGCGTGCATCGCGTGCTCCTGTGGGGTGGTGGAGGTCAGGCCCTGGCCGGGGCCGGAAGGTTGACGGTCTTGTACTCGAAGTAGCCGGACAGGCCCTCGGGGCCGAACTCCCGGCCGATCCCGGAGTGCTTGTAGCCGCCGAAGGGTGCGGCCAGGTCGAGGCGGAAGCCGTTGACGGTGATCGTGCCGGTGCGGATCCTGCGGGCGACCTCGGTCGCGCGGCCGGTGTCGGCGCCGAACACGGCTCCGGACAGGCCGAAGTCGGAGTCGTTGGCGATCGCGACGGCCTCGTCCTCGGTGTCGTAGCGGATGAGGCAGACGACGGGGCCGAAGATCTCCTCGCGGGCGATGCGCATGTCGTTGGTGACATCGCCGAAGAGGGTGGGCTCGACGTACCAGCCGGTGGTCAGGGACTCGGGGACGCCGCCGCCGGTGAGGACCTTGGCGCCCTCTTCCTGGCCGATGCGGATGTAGTCGAGGTTCCGCTGCTGCTGGTTCCTGGTGACCATCGGGCCGACGACGGTCGTCGGGTCTGCGGGGTCGCCGACCTTGAGGGAGGCGAAGGCGCCGGTCAGTACGGCGGCCACCTCGTCGTAGCGGGAGGCCGGGACGAGGACGCGGGTGAGCGCGACGCAGGCCTGGCCGCTGTTGGCGGCGCAGGTGCCGCCGACGATCGCGGGGACCGCCACCGACAGGTCCGCGTCGTCGAGGAGGATCGCGGCGGACTTGCCGCCGAGCTCCAGGGAGACCCGGGTGAGGTTCTGCGCCGCGGCGGCCATGATCGCCTTGCCCGCGCCGACCGACCCTGTGAAGGCGACCTTGTCGATGCCGGGGTGCGCCACCAGGTACGCGCTGGTCTCGCGGTCGGCGGGCAGCACGCTCAACACCCCCTCGGGGAGGCCCGCTTCCGCGCAGAGGTCCGCGAGCCACAGGGCGTCGAGCGGGGTCTCGGGGGACGGCTTGAGGATGACGGTGCAGCCGGCGAGGAGCGCCGGGGCGAGCTTGCCCGCGATGGTGAGCTGGGGGATGTTCCACGGGGTGATCGCGGCGACGACACCGATCGGTTCGCGGCGTACGAGGACCGGCCCGCCCGTGCCCTGGCGCTCGTCCTCCTCCGTGAAGCGCGCGGCGGCCGCCAGGGCCGTCGCGAAGGCTCCGACGGCGGACAGGGCCTGGCCGCGGACGGAGAACAGCATCGGCGAGCCGTTCTGCAGGGTGACCAGTTCGGCCAGTTCCTGGTGGCGGGCGGCGAGGGCGTCCTTGATGCGGGTGACGACCTCGATGCGCTCGGCGAGTGGCAGTCGCGGCCAGGGGCCGTTGTCGAACGCCTCCCGGGCGGCGGCGACCGCCTTGTCCACGTCCGCGGGCGTGGCGTGCGGCACGCGCCCCACCACCTGCTCGGTGACCGGCGAGACGATGTCGATGGTGTCGGGGCCCGTGGGCTCGACCCACTGTCCGCCGATGAAGAGCGTGCGGCGCTCCACGATGTCGGTCATGTGATGGACCCTCCAGAAGTGAACTGGCACTCTGCCTCATGCGCGCATGGAGACTGTAAATACCTGGCCAAGTAGTCAGAAAGTTAATCCACGCTAACGTCGATGTCCAGGCTTCTACCCTAGACAGCGTGGTTATCGAAGATTAACTTAGGCGCCGTTCGGTGCGTGTGCCGAACAGGCGAGGAAGGATCCGTGACCGTGCGTCGCAGCGTGTTCACCAAGGACCATGAGGCATTCCGGAAGACCCTCCGCGAGTTCATCGCCGGCGAGGTCGTCCCCCACTACGCCGACTGGGAGCAGCAGGGCCACGTCCCGCGCGAGCTGTACCGCAGGCTCGGCGAGCTCGGTGTCTTCGGCATCAACGTGCCCGAGGAGTACGGCGGGGCGGGCGTCACGGACTTCACATATCTGACGGTGCTGCGCGAGGAGTGCGGGCGCGCGGGCGTCACGTTCGGCGCGGAGTCGGTGCACACCTGCCTCGTGCTGCCCTATCTGCTGGAGTTCGGCAGCGAGGAGCAGAAGCGGCGCTGGCTGCCCGGTTTCCTCTCCGGCGAGATCATGACCGCGATCGCCATGACGGAGCCCGGCACCGGATCCGACCTGGCCGGCATCGCCACGCGCGCCCGGCTCTCCGACGACGGCACCCACTATGTGCTCAACGGCGCCAAGACGTTCATCACCGGCGGCGCGCAGGCGGATCTGATCCTGGTCGTCTGCCGCACCTCGCCGTACGACCCGGAGAACCGGCGCGCGGGCCTGTCGATCCTGTGCGTGGACACGACGTCCCCGGGCTTCGCCGTGGGACGCAAACTGGACAAGATCGGGCTCAAGGCGCAGGACACCGCCGAGTTGTCGTTCGGCGACGTCGAGGTTCCGGTGGCCAACCTGCTCGGCGAGGAGGGTGCCGCATTCACGTACCTCACGCACAACCTCGTCGTGGAGCGGCTCGGCGCGGCCATCGGCGCGTACGCGAACGCGGCCGGTGCGATCGGCTTCGCCACCGCGTACGTGAAGGAGCGTCAGGTCTTCGGCAAGCCGGTCGCCGCCTTCCAGAACACCAAGTTCGTGCTCGCCGAGTGCGCCGCCGAGGTCGAGGCCGCGCAGTCGATCGTGGACCGCGCGCTGCTCGAACACGCCGCGGGAGAGCTGACCGCCGCCGACGCCGCGAAGGCGAAACTGTTCTGCACCGAGGTCGCGGGCCGCGTGATCGACAAGTGCCTTCAGCTGCACGGTGGTTACGGCTACATGCTCGAATACCCGATCGCGCGCCTCTACGCGGACACCCGCGTCAACCGGATCTACGCCGGTACCAGCGAGGTCATGAAGACGATCATCGCCAAGGACCTCGGGCTCTGAGCCCGCCCTCTCCCCCGCACTCCCCCAGGAGGAACCCCCATGCGTGACGCCGTCATCGTCGACGCCGTACGTACCCCCGTCGGCAAGCGGGGCGGCTCGCTCTCGCGGCTGCACTCCGCCTCGCTCTCCGCCCATGTGCTCAACGCCCTGGTGGAGCGCACCGGCCTCGACCCGTCGCTCGTCGACGATGTGATCTGGGGCTGCGCCTCGGCGGTCGGTATGCAGGCCGGATGTGTGGGCCGCGCGTCCGTGCTGGCCGCCGGATGGCCCGAGTCCGTTCCCGGGCTGACCGTCGACCGCCAGTGCGGCTCCTCGCAGCAGGCCGTGCACCAGGCGGCGGCCGGTGTCGTCTCGGGCCAGTACGACATCGCCGTGGCCGGTGGCGTCGAGATCATGAGCACCCTCCCGCTCGGTACCACGCGCGGCGACGGCAGCTTCGGCGAGCCCTTCGGCCCGGACGTCTGGGCGCGCTACGACAACGTCCGCTTCAACCAGGGCACGGGCGCCCAGCTCATCGCCGACGAGTACGGCATCACCCGTACCGAGATGGACCAGCACGGCCTGGACTCCCACGCCCGCGCCGCCGCGGCCATCGACGAGGGCCGCTTCACGGGCCAGATCGCCCCGATCACGGTCACCGACGAGGACGGCACCACACGCGTCTTCGACACCGACGAGGGCGTGCGCCGAGGCTCCACCCTGGAGAAGCTGGCCGCGCTCAAGCCCGCCTTCCGCGAGGACGGCACCATCACCGCGGGCAACGCCTCGCAGGTCTCCGACGGCACCGGCGCCCTCCTCGTCACCACGAGCGAGATCGCCAGGGCGCACGGTTGGACGCCAATGGCCCGTATCCACACGGCAGTTGTCACCGGTACCGACCCGGTCACCATGCTCAAGGGCCCGATCCCCGCCACCGCCAAGGCACTGAAGAAGGCCGGTCTCTCGATCGGCGACATCGGCGCCTTCGAGATCAACGAGGCGTTCGCCTCCGTCTCGCTGGCCTGGCTGCGCGAGACCGGCGCCGACTACGCGAAGATGAACCCGCTCGGCGGCGCGATGGCCATCGGCCATCCGATCGGCGGCTCCGGCGCCCGCATCATGACGACCCTGGTGCACCACATGCGCGACAACGGCATCCGCTACGGCCTCCAGTCGATGTGCGAGGGCGGCGGCATGGCGAACGCCACCATCCTTGAACTCCTGTGACGACGGCCCCTGTTGCAGGCCAGGAATTCGCCGGATTCCTGAACCTGGAGCAACTGGACCGCGACCTCTTCCTCGGCTGGTGCCACGACGGCATGCCCTCCCGCGTCTTCGGCGGACAAGTGGCGGCCCAGGCGCTCGCAGCAGCCGGACGCACGGTGCCCGAGGGACGCGCCGTGCACTCACTGCACGGCTACTTCCTGCGGCCCGGCGACTCGGCGCGGCCCATCGAGTACGCCGTGGAGCGCGTGCGCGACGGCGGATCGTATGTGTCGCGCCGGGTGACGGCCCGGCAGGGACCGGACATCATCTTCACGCTCTCCTCCTCCTTCAAGAAGGCGGAAGAGGGCGGCGACCGGCAGTCGGCGATGCCGCCTACGCCCGCCCCGTGGACGCTCCCGGATCTGTACGAGCTCTGGGCCGGCAACAACCCCGAGGACTGCGAAGCGGCCGAGTTCCGCCGGGTCCTCGACATGCGGTACGTACCGGACGCGGCCGAGCCGAACACGCCGGGGACCACGGAACAGCGGCTGTGGATCCGCTCCAACGAGCCGTTGCCGGACGACCCGATGCTGCACAGCGCCGCTCTCGCGTACGCCTCCGATCTCTTCCTCGCTCCGGCCGCCGCACTGTCGGTCGAACAACCCCGGATGCTGCGCGAGGAGCCCGCGTCGGTCTTCCTCACCTCGCTCGACCACGCGGTCTGGTACCACCGTCCGTTCCGCGCCGACGAGTGGATGCTGTTCGCCCAGCGCAGTCCCACCGCGGGCGACGGCCGCGGCCTCGCCTTCGCCGACGTATGGAGCCACGACGGCAGACTGATCGCCCATGTCGTGCAGGAGACCGTCGTGCGGCCGGCGCGGGCGCGCCGCCCCTGAACATCCCCCTCCTTCCTCCCCCTCTCATCAAAGGAACCTTCATGTCCGATCTGGTCCTCACCTCGTTCGCGGACGGGGTCGCCGTCATCACCATCAACCGCCCCGAGGCCCGTAACGCGGTCAACCGGGCGGTGGCGGACGCCGTCGCCACGGCCGTCGACGAGCTGGAGTCCCGCGACGATCTCGTCGTCGGTGTGATCACCGGCGCGGGCGGCACCTTCTGCGCCGGCGCCGACCTCAAGGCCCTTGCCGCCGGGGAGCGTTCGGGCATACCCGGCCGCGGTTTCTGCGGCGTCACCGAGACCCCGCCCGCCAAGCCGCTCATCGCCGCGGTCGAGGGGTACGCGCTCGGCGGCGGTACGGAGCTGGCCCTGGCCTGCGACATGATCGTCGCCGCCCGGACCGCCCGGTTCGGCCTGCCGGAGACCAAGCGCGGGCTGATCGCGGCCGGCGGCGGACTGGTGCGGCTGCCGCGGAAGATCCCGTACAACATCGCCATGCAGTACGCACTCACCGGCGCCTTCCTCGGTGCCGAGCGCGCCCATGAGCTGGGCCTGGTCAACGAACTCACCGCGCAGGGAGGCGCGTTGGAGGGGGCGCTGACCCTCGCCCAGGAGATCGCAGCCAACGGCCCTCTGGCCGTGCGCGCCAGCAAGGGCATCGTGGTCGACTCCGCGGACTGGGCGGCCGACGAGGCGTGGGACCGCAATCGCGCCGCGTGCGCCCCGGTGTTCGCATCGGCCGACGCCAAGGAGGGCGCGCTGGCGTTCACCGAGAAGCGGGCCCCTGTGTGGGGCGGCCGCTGACGGCTCCGCAGCCGCGCCTCACCCCCCGGTGCGACCCGTCGCCGAGCTCCACGGCACCGGGGTGATCCACAGCTACAGTCCCGAGGCACCGCCCGGGCATGTCCGAACGAAGGAGTTCCGCCATGACCACCACCTGGCCCCACGGCCTGCCCCGCACCCTCGACTACCCTGGAGGCACCGTCGCGGACCTGCTCGCCGGCTCCGCGCATGCCTATGGCGACCGTGCGGCGCTGACCGACGGCGACGAGAGCCTGACGTACGCGGAGCTCTACGAACGGTCCCTGCGGGTCGCCCAGGGGCTGCGCGAACAGGGCATTGCCCCGGGTGATGCCGTCGCCGTGCACATGCCCAACTCGATCTGGTTCACCGTCGCCTACTACGGCATCCTCTTCGCCGGGGCGTCCGTGGTGCCGGTCAATCCCACGCAGCCCCCGCTCGCCCTGCGCCGCCAGCTGGACGACTCCGGCGCGGTCGCGGTCTTCACCCACCCCGCGGTCGCGGCGCCGCTGGCCCAGGCCGTCGGGGACTCGCCCACGGTCCGCCTCGTCTCCGTCGCCCCGGCGACCGTCGCGGCCCCGGCCCCTGCCGGGGACCCGGTTTCGTTCCCGGTCGCCACGGTCGCGTACGAGGACCTGCTGAAGGCCGGGGCCGCGCCGCCGACCGCGGTGGCCGGGGACGCGGTCGCGCACCTCGCCTTCACCGGGGGTACGACGGGCGTGCCCAAGGCCGTACGGGTGCTGCACCGCAACCTCCTCAAGAACGTGCTCCAGGTGGCGTGCTGGCGCAGCGCCGCCACCCCGCACACGGACGAGCGCGGCCGCATCACGCTGCGCCATGCGGCCGGGGCCCGGACCGAGCACCACATTCCGCTGGGCACCTCCGCCGGAATCTCCATCGCCCCGCTCTTCCACGGCATGGGCATGGTCAGCCAGAGCGTCTTCGCCGCCGCGGGGATCTCCATGGTGGTGTTCGGCCGGTTCGACGCGGTCAGGTACCTGGACACCATCGAGCGGCTGCGCGTCCACACCATCGCCGGCTCACCTGCTCTGTGCCATGCCGTCCTCGCCGTACCGGACGTGCGCAAGCGTGACCTGACGTGCGTACGGGTCGTCAGCAGCGGGTCCGCGCCCATCAACCCGGCCGTGGTCGAGGAACTCTCGGAGATCTTCCCGAACGCCGTCGTCAGTGACGGATACGGGCTGACCGAGGCCACCATGGGGGTCGCGATCAGCCCGCTGGACCGCTCGCTGCCGCGGCCCTCGGGCAGCACCGGCCTGGCGCTCTTCGACACCGAGATCCAGATCCGGGAGATGGACGGCGTCACCCCCCTGGCAGCGGGTGAGAAGGGCGAGGTCTGGGTCCGCGGTCCGCAGATCACGGACGGCTATCTCGGACACCCCGAACTCACCGCGGGGCAGTACGTCGACGGCTGGCTGCGCACCGGCGACCTCGGTACGTACGACGAGCAGGGCTGGCTCTCGCTGGTGGGCCGAGCAAAAGACATGCTCATCTACAAGGGGTACAACGTGTATCCGGGCCCGCTGGAGAACATCCTGCGCGAGCACCCGGCGGTCGCCCAGGCGTCCGTCGTGGGCCGGCCGCACCCCGAGCACGGCGAAATCCCGGTCGCCTTCGTCTCGTTGAAGACCGATGCGGACGAGCCGGCGAGTGCGGAAGAACTGATCGCGTACGTCGCCGAGCGCGTCGCCCCGTACCAGCGGGTGCGCGAGGTGGTGCTCGTGGACGAGCTGCCGCTCTCGGCGACGGGCAAGATCCTCAAGACGGAGCTCAGGCGGCGGGCGACGGGCGCCTGACGACGGTGGGCATACGGCTGCGCCCCCGTCACCAGAGGATGGTGACGGGGGCGCAGCCGTGTGCGGCCGTTACGGAAGGACGATCGGGAAGTTGCGCGCCGGGTTCTCCAGCAGCCCGTGGAAGGTGGCGAGCACACCGGCGTCGCCGTCCATCGTCACGGCCCCGGATCCGATGGCGTCCGTGAACGAGATCAGGTGCGCGAGGATCCGGTCGAACGTGGCCCGCTCCAGGTGCAGGGTCAGCTGTGGAGCCTCTCCGTCGGGTGCGTCGCCCTTCATCGGGGTGAGCACACCGTTGCCGACGAGGAGCGTCCACACCTCGTCGGTGTCGGTGAACTCCCAGCGCAGCAGCAGCCGGTGGGCCGCTGCGCGCGGGCCGTGCAGCCGTACGGCCATCGAGTCGAAGAGCTGTCCGGTGGTGAGCGCGGCCAGCATGTCCACGCTCTCGCCGCGCGGTGCGCCCTTGGCGCGCTTCTCCTGACCGGCCTCGCGCAGCTCCTTGGCACCGGTGAGGTAGATGTTGCGCCAGGTGCCGTTCTCCTGGGCGAAGCCCAGCCGCTCGTACGTGGCGATCTGCAGCTCTCGGGCCGCGAGGTGCTCCGGCTCGGCGAACAGGACGTGGTTGAGCAACTCGGCGGCCCAGCGCAGGTCTTCGGCCTCGAACGCCTCGCGGGCCGAGGCGACGGTGGCATCGGCGCCGCCGATCGCGGCGACGTACCGCTTCGCCTGCTCGACCGGCGGGTGCTGCCACAGGTGGGCGGGGTTTCCGTCGTACCAGCCCATGTAGCGCTGGTAGACCGCCTTCACGTTGTGGCTGATGGACCCGTAGTAGCCGCGCGTGTTCCAGGCCCGGCCCAGCTCGCCGGGGAAGGACTGGATCTCCTCGGCTATCTCGGGGCCGGTCAGGCCGCGGTTCATCAGCCGCACCGTCTGGTCGTGGAGATAGGCGTACGCGTCGCGCTGCTCGGTCAGCATGCGCATGACCTGCTCGCGGCCCCAGGTCGGCCAGTTGTGGGAGCCGATGAGCACATCGGTCTCCGGGAACAGCTGGATCGACTCGGTGATGTACGCCGCCCACGCATGGGCGTCGCGGACCTGTGCGCCGCGCAGGGTGAGGACGTTGTGCAGCGAGTGGTTGACGTTCTCGGCGATGAGGAGGACCCGGTGCTCGGGGAGATGGAAGTTCATCTCCGCGGGCGCCTCGGTGTCGGGGGTGAGCTGGAAGACCAGCCGGACGCCGTCCAGGACCAGTTCCTGCCCGGTGCGGACGATGTCCCGCGTCGGCGGGACCAGGCCCACGGTGCCGGTGGAAAGTGCCTGGCCCAGGCCGAAGCCGACCGAGGCCTCCGGGCCGACGGGCAGCGAGCGGCCGTACATGTAGACGGCGCGGCGGAGCATCGCGGGGCCGGCGAAGATGTTCTCGCTCACCGCGTGGTCCATGAACCCCTCGGGCGCGATCACCGCGCACTCGCCGGCCGCGACCGCCTCGGCGGTGGTGACGCCGAGGACACCGCCGAAGTGGTCGCCGTGGCTGTGCGTATAGATGACGGCCTTCACCGGGCGCTCGCCGCGGTTGCGGCGATAGAGCTGCAGCGCGGCGGCCGCGACCTCCTTGGAGGTGAGCGGGTCGACGACCACGACACCGCTCTCGCCCTCGACGATCGTCATGTTGGAGACGTCGAGTCCGCGGACCTGGTAGATGCCGGGCACGACCTCGAAGAGGCCCTGGGCGGTGTTGAGTCCGCTCTGCCGCCAGAGGCTGGGGTGGACGGTCTCGGGGCACTGGTCCTTGGTGAGGAAGTCCCAGCGGTCGTTGTCCCAGACGACCCGGCCCGCTTCGTTGCGTACGACACAGGGCTCGAGCCGGTCGATCAGGCCACGCGTGGCGTTGACCCGGTCTGTGGTGTCGTCCCAGTCGAGTTCGGGGAGGGAAGGCATCGCTACTCGTCTCTCTAGTGACCGGTGGCGGTGATGCGGGTCCAGACGCCGCTCTCGCCCGCCTCGGCGGCCCGGCGGCCCAGGCTCTCGGCCCAGCTCCGCTCGGAGGCGACCGCATCGCGCCAAGACCACAGGCGGCGGGTGAGGTGGTGCAGGGGGTACTCGGCGGTGATGCCCATGGCACCGTGCAACTGGTGGGCGATCTGGGCGATTTCGGTGGCCGCCGCGGCCGTGGTGATCCGTACGATCTCCGTCGCGCCCTCGGGCGGCGCGGCCTCGGTCGCCAGGGCCAGTGCGGCGTCGGCCTGGACGAGCTGGACGCGCATCCGGGCCAGGTTGCCCGCGACGGCCGGGATCTTGAGGAGGGGTGCGCCGAACTGTTCGCGTTCGGCGACATAGGACCTGGTGAGCCGGTACGCGCCGTGGGCGGCGCCGAGCACGGCCGCCGACCAGAGGAGGGCGAGCCGTTCGCGTACGGCACCGTACGAGGGAGCGCCTTCGAGCAGGACCGCCGGTGTGGCGTGGAGGGTCACCGTGTCGCGGGGTTCCCCGGCGATGTTGTCCACGGGGCTCACGGTCACCGAGGCGTGGCGGAGATCCACCACGAGCGGCGCGGAGTGCGGGGCGCAGAGCACCAGGCGGGCCGCGTCGCGGGCCCAGGGCACGGCGGAGAGCTCGGCCGTGAGCGTTCCTGACTCCGCGTCGAGGGCGCTGTCGAGCAGCAGGACCGTGGACGGCTCGGCGTCGAGCTCCCGCGCGTGGCTGAGCACCCAGTCGGCGGTGGACGCCTCGACGACCGGCACTCCGATGCCGTGCCCGGCGAGCGACTGGACGACCACGAGCAGATCGTCGAGGGAGCCGCCGGAGCCGCCCCGCTCCTCGTCGATGCCGACCCGCGGCAGACCGAGTCCGACCAGGCTGTTCCAGAGGTCGGGGTTGCCGGATGCGGCCAAGTCGTCGACCAGGCTGCGCAGTTCGTCGGCGTACTGGCTCATGAACGGGCCTCCTGACGGGCGATGAGGGAGAGCAGGACCTCGGCCGCGCCGCCGCGCAGGCTGAAGGCGGGCGAGGCGATGAGCGCCTGCCCGAAGACGCTGTCGAAGGCGGGGTCCTGGCAGCGGTCGGTGCGGCGCAGCGCCTCGATGACGTCGTGCTCGAAGGCGTTGCCGAGGTACTTGAGGGCGGCGGCCTGCTGCACGGGGGCCCGGCCCGCGTCCATGGCGCCTGCGACCTCGTAGCAGAGCCTGCGCAGTACGGCGAGGCGGGCGGTCAACGTGCCGAGCAGGGCGTGCAGTTCACGGTCGTCCTGCTGCTCGGCGGTCTCGGCGACGAGCTCTACGAGGACGGGGTAGCTGGAGAGCGAGCGCTCCGCGCCGCCGCGCTCGAAGGAGAGCTGCTCGACGACCTGCTTCCAGCCCTTGCCCGCCTCTCCGATGAGGCGGTGCGCGGGCACGAAGACGTTCTCGAAGCGCACCTCGTTGAAGTGGTGCTCGCCCGCGAGGTCCACGATCGGGGTGACCGACACGCCCTCGGAGTCCATGTCGACGATGAACTCGCTGAGCCCGTCGTGCTTGCGCTCCTCGCGCGAGGTGCGGGCCAGCAGATAGGCGTGGGTGGCGTGGTGGGCCTGGGTGGTCCAGATCTTGTGCCCGTTGACCAGCCAGCCGCCCTCCACCGGTTCGGCCGACGTACGCACCGAGGCGAGGTCGGAGCCGGCCTCGGGCTCGCTCATGCCGAGGCAGAAGACCGCCTCGCCCGAGGCGATCCTCGGCACGATCTCCTCCTGGAGGGCGCGCGTGCCGTGTCGCAGGATCGCCGGGCCGATCTGCCGGTCGCCGATCCAGTGCGCGGCGACCGGGGCTCCGGCGCGCAGCAACTCCTCGGTCACAGCGAGCCGTTCGACGTTGGTGCGCCCGGCTCCGCCGAACTCCACCGGGTACGTCATGGCGATCAGCCCGCGCGCGGCGAGCTCCTTGCTGAAGTCGAGGTCGAAGGAGCGCAGCCAGGAGTCGCTGCGGGGGGCGTAGCGTCCGGCGTCCCGCCATTCGGCGGTCAACTGACGGACCTGCGCACGCAGTTGTACGCAGGAGTCCGTTCCTGGGGACTGGTCCATGGTGGCCTTTCGGGCGGTACGAGGAGTGGGGTGGTCAGCGGCCGGTGAAGACGCCGGGGCGCTTCTCCTGGAAGGCCGCGAAGGCCTCCTGCGAGTCCTGGGTGGAGGTGATCACGGCCATGTGGGACGAGATCAGGTCGAGTGCGGTGCGCAGATCGTGGCG
The DNA here is from genome assembly GCF_036227325.1 of Streptomyces sp. NBC_01465. Taxonomy (NCBI): domain Bacteria; kingdom Bacillati; phylum Actinomycetota; class Actinomycetes; order Kitasatosporales; family Streptomycetaceae; genus Streptomyces; species Streptomyces sp. NBC_01465. The sequence goes on from NZ_CP109467.1 coordinate 516,704, forward strand.
GGCGCCCTGGCGGACGGCGCGCTTGATGGTGCGGACGGCGACCGGCGGGCGCTCGGCGAGGCGGGCGGCGAACGCGTACACCTCGTCCATGAGGTCCTCGTCGTCGTACACCTCGTCGGCCAGGCCGATGCGCAGTGCCTCGTCGGCGCCGACGAAGTCGCCGGTCCAGAGCAGCTTCAGTGCGGTGGAGGTGCCGACGGCGCGGGGCAGCAGCCAGCAGCCGCCGTCGCCGGGTACGAGACCGACCTTGATGTAGCCCTCGGAGAAGCGGACGCCGCGGCCCACGAACCGCAGGTCGCACAGGAGCGCCATGTCCATTCCGGCGCCCACGGCGGGTCCCTGGACCGCGGCGATCACCGGCTTGTCGACGTCCTCCAGGGCGAGTGCGACCCGGTGCACGTTCTGTGTGAGCAGTTCCTTCTCCCCCAGTGGGGCTCGCTCCTCGCCCTTGAAGGCGGAGAGGTCCACGCCGGAGCAGAAGGAGCCTCCCGCGCCGGTGACGACGATGACGCGCACCTCGGGGTCGCGCTGCGCCTCGACCAGGGCGTCGGCCCACGCGTGCACCATGTCGATGGTGAAGGCGTTCTTGCGCTCGGGGCGGTTGAGCAGGATGGTCGCGATCCCGTCGCGGACCGTGTACTCGAGATCGGCCATGGCCGTCCCTCCCTCTCTACTGGGTGAGGCCGGCCCGCAGCTCGCGCTTGAGGACCTTGCCGTTGGGGTTGCGGGGCAGCGCGTCGACGAAGTGCACCTGGCGGGGCTTCTTGTACGAGGCGATGCGCGCCCTGGTGAAGTCGATGAGCTCCTGCCCGGTGGGGCGTTCGGCGCCCGGCCGCAGGACGACGACCGCGGTGATGGCCTCGCCCCACACCTCGTGCGGGACGCCGACGACCGCGGCTTCGGAGACCGCTTCGTGCTCGGCGAGGGCGGCCTCGACCTCGGCGGGGTACACGTTCTCGCCGCCGCTGACGATCATGTCCTTGATGCGGTCGGTGAGGAACAGATAGCCGTCCTCGTCGAGGAATCCGCCGTCTCCGGTGCACAGCAGGCCGTCGGCGTCGTACAGCGCGGCGGTCTCCTCGGGGCGGTTCCAGTACCCGGGGGTGTTGTGGCGGGAGCGGATGCGGATTTCGCCGGGGACGCCGGGCGCGACCGGGAGGCCCGTCACGGTGTCGGCGATCACCACGTCGACTCCGCGGCGCGGCCGGCCCACCGACTTGAGCAGGTACTGCCTTGGTCCGTCGGCCTCGTGGTCCTCGGACGGCAGTTGGGTGACCGTGCCGCCGCCCTCGGTCAGTCCGTACTTGCCCATGAAGTGGCAGCCGAAGAGGGTCATCGAGCGGCGCAGCAGGGCCGGGGTGATGGGCGCCGAGCCGTAGGTGATGAGGGTGAGGCGGGAGAAGTCGCGCTGCTCGATCCCGGGGAGTTCGGTGAGCATGTGCAGCACCGAGGGGACGAGGAAGGCGTGGGTGACGCCTTCGCGCTCGAAGGTCTCGGCCGCCGCGTCAGGGGTGAAGTCCGGGAACATCAGGCTCTTGGCGCCGGCGGTCAGGGCGACGCGCAGCCAGCCCAGGCCGCCGATGTGGAACATCGGCAGGGCGTTCAGCGCCACCGACTCGGCGTCCCAGAGGTACTCCTCCAGCTCGGTCCGGTCGGCGAAGAAGTTGCCGTGGGTGAGCAGGACGCCCTTGGGGAGTCCGGTGGTGCCGGAGGTGTAGATCTGCAGGAACACCTCGTCCGCGTCGGCGGCGGTGCCGCGGCCCGGGTCGTCGTCGGGGTGGGCGGCGAGCCAGGTTTCGTACGAGGGGACCTCCGGGTCCTGCGACTGCCCGACGACCACCAGGCGCAGCCCGGGTACGGCCGCGCACACGGCGTCGGCCGCGTCCCGGAACTCCGGTTCGGCGAGCAGGACTTTTAGATCGGCGTCGCGCACGACTGCCGTCAACTCGGGTGCGGCGAGGCGCCAGTTGAGCGGTACGGTGACCAGTCCGGCCTTGGCCGCACCGACCAGGATCTCGCCCGCCTCGTTGCGCGTACGGGCGAGGAAGCCGATCCGGGACCCGGCGGGGGCGTCGGCCAGGAGTGCGCGGGCGACGCGGTTGGAGCGGGTGTCGAGTGCGGCGTAGGAGAGGGTGCGGCCTTCGCAGGTGAGCGCGGTCGAGGTGGAGCGCTCACGTGCGTGCAGGCGGATGGCGTCGGGCAGGTGCAGGCCCACGAAGGAGTCCCTCCATCGTCGTTGGCAGAGGATGCCGGCGGTACGGGGCGTCAGCCCTTGGGGCCGCCGGCCACATAGAGGACCTGGCCGGAGACGAATCCGGCTTCCTCGCGTACGAAGAAGGAGACCGCCTGGGCGATGTCCTCGGGGCGGCCGCCCCTGCGGACCGGGATGGTCTTGGCGTAGCGGTCGGTGAACTCCTCGAAGGTGATGCCCATGCGCTCGGCGGTGGCCTCGGTCATCTCGGTGGCGATGAAGCCGGGGGCCACGCAGTTGACAGTGACGCCGAACGGGCCGAGCTCGATGGCGAGGGTCTTGGTGAGCGCCTGGAGGCCGGCCTTGGCGGAGGAGTAGTTGGACTGGCCGCGGTTGCCGAGCGCGGCGGAGGAGGACATGTTGACGATCCGCCCCCACTTCGCGTCGACCATGTGGCTCTGGCAGGCCTTCGCCATCAGGAACGCGCCGCGCAAGTGGACGCCGACGACGGAGTCGAAGTCCTGCGGGGTCATCTTGAAGATGAGGTTGTCGCGGATGATGCCGGCGTTGTTCACCAGTACGGCGGGGGCGCCGAGTTCGGCGGCGACCCTGGCGACACCGGCCTCGACCTGCTCGGGGTCCGAGACGTCGCAGCCGACGGCGAGGGCGCGGCCGCCCTCCTTCTCGATGCCTTCGACGGTACGGGCGCAGGCGGCCTCGTCCAGGTCGAACACGGCGACGTCGAATCCGTCGCGCGCCAGGCGCGCCGCGGTGGCGGCGCCGATGCCCCGGGCCGCGCCGGTGACGACCGCCACCCGCCGGCGGGAAGTGCTCTCAGTCATGTGCTGCTCTCAACTCCGGTGGTGGACGGTCTACTTGGGGGCCATGCGGATGGCGCCGTCGAGGCGGATCGTCTCGCCGTTGAGCATCGGGTTCTCGATGATGGACGTCGCCAGGTGGGCGTACTCGGAGGGGTCGCCGAGCCGCGAGGGGTGCGGGACCTGGGCACCGAGCGCGTCGAGGAACTCCTGCGGCTTCTTGTTGAGCAGCGGGGTGGAGAAGAGTCCGGGGGCGATGGTCATCACGCGGATCTTGGCGGCGGCCAGGTCGCGGGCGATCGGCAGGGTCATCCCGACGATGCCTGCCTTGGAGGCGGAGTAGGCGCACTGGCCGATCTGGCCCTCGTACGCGGCAGCAGATGCGGTGTTGATGATGACGCCGCGCTCGCCGTCGACCTCCTCGGTCTTCGCCATCTCGGCGGCGGCCAGGCGCAGCACGTTGAAGGTGCCGATGAGGTTGACGCCGACGACGAACTCGAAGTCCTCGAGGGCGTACGGAGTGCCGTCGCGCTTGACGGTGCGGCCGCCCTTGCCGAGGCCCGCACAGTTGACGGTGATGCGCAGGGGCGCCTGGGCGGCCGCGGTCGCGACGGCGCGGGCGGCGTCGTCCGCGCTGCGGACGTCACCGGCGACGAAGTGTGCGCGCTCGCCGAGCTCCTTGGCGATCTGCTCGCCCGCGGAGGTGGGCAGGTCCAGCAGGACGACGTGGGCGCCCTGGTCGATGAGGCGCTTGACGGTGGCGAGGCCCAGGCCCGATGCGCCGCCGGTGACGACGGCGGAGACTCCGTTGATCTGCATGATGCTGGTTCCGTTCCGGTTTCAGAGGCCGATGGACTTGGCGATGATGGTCTTCATGACTTCGCTGGTGCCGCCGTAGATCCGCATGACGCGGGTGTCGGCGTAGAGGCGGGCGATCGGGTATTCGAGCATGTAGCCGTAACCGCCGTGCAGCTGGAGGCACTTGTCGATGACGCGGCCCGCGGTCTCGGTGCACAGGAGCTTGGCCATGGCCGCGTAGTCGGCGCCGAGCTCGCCCGCCGCGTCGCGCTCCAGGGCCTCGTACGCCATGAGCCTGGCCGCTTCGACCTCGGTGGCGCACTCGGCGAGCACGAACTTGGTGTTCTGGAAGGACGCCACGGACTTGCCGAAGACGGTGCGGTCCCGGGTGTAGTCGCGGGCGAACGAGACGGCCGCGTCGGCTGCGGCGGCGGCCTGGACGGCGATCACGAGGCGCTCGCGGGCCAGGTTCCTGCCGAGGCAGAAGAAGCCCTCGCCCTCGACGCCGAGGAGGTTCTCCACCGGCACCTTCACGTCGGTGAAGGAGAGTTCGGCGGTGTCGGATGCGTGCAGGCCGATCTTGTGCAGGCTGCGGCCGACGGCGAAGCCCTCGCTCCTGGCGTCCACGACCAGAATCGACAGGCCCAGGCGGCGGTTGTCCGCGGGGGCGGGCGCCGTACGGCAGACCACCAGGACGAGATCGCACTGCGTGCCGCCGGTGATGAAGGTCTTGGCTCCATTGAGGACGTAGTGCGTGCCGTCCTCGGAAAGCTGCGCCTTCGTCTGGATTCCGGCCAGGTCCGAGCCCGTGCCGGGCTCGGTCATCGCGATGGAGAGCATGAGGTCGCCGGAGACGCAGCCGGGGACCCAGCGCTGCTTCTGCTCCTCGGTCCCGAAGTGGAGCAGGTACGGCAGGATGATGTTGGAGTGCGTCATCGCGGTGCCGAGAGTGGCTCCGGCCCGGGCGACCTCCTCCGCGAGCACGGCACCGAAGTGGTGGCCGCTCTGGCCTCCGCCGCCGTACTCCTCGGGCACCTCCATGCCGAGGAGACCGAGCTCGCCGAGCCTGCGGTAGAAGTCGCGCGGCACGGCCTTCGCCGCCACCCAGTCCTGCAGGTGCGGTACCGCCTCCTTGGCCAGGAAGCTCCGCACCATCTCCCGGAACGCCTCGTGCTCCTCGTTGTACACCGTGCGCGGCATGACTGCCTCTCTCCCGATCTTGGGTTAGCCGGTCTTCACTTTCATGCCCGTTTGCCGCGCTGTCAAGGCGTTCGCGGCGGGAGAGAAGTTCTAGACACTCAGGTTAGCTTGGAATAACTTAGTGGCTACTTTCCCCTTCCCTCAGGAGCAGCTCATGCGTGACGCAGTGATCGTCGATGCCGTGCGGACCCCCGTCGGCAGGCGCGGCGGTTCCCTCTCGGCCATCCACCCCGTCGATCTCTCCGCCCACGTCCTGACCGCTCTCGCCGAGCGCAACGGCCTCGACCCGTCCGCCGTCGACGACGTCGTCTGGGGCACCGTGTCGCAGGTCGGCGAACAGGCGGGCGTCGTCGGCAGGTTCGCGGCTCTCGCGGCCGGCTGGCCGGAGTCGGTCCCCGGTGTCTCCGTCTCCCGCGCCTGCGGCTCCTCGCAGCAGTCCGTGCACTTCGCCGCGGGCCTGGTGACCGCCGGTCAGTACGACATCGCCGTCGCGGGCGGCGTGGAGTCGATGAGCCGGGTGCCGATGGGCTCGGCCCGCAGCGTCCCGGGTGCCGGACAGCCGTACGGACCGAGGGTGCGCGACCGCTACTTCCCCGAGGGCGGCGAGTTCGACCAGGGTGTGGGCGCCGAGCTCATCGCCGCGCAGTACGGCTTTACGCGTACGGAGCTCGACCAGCACGCCCTGGACTCGCACGAGCGCGCGGCCAAGTCCGTCGACGAGGGCCGCTTCACCTCCCAGATCACGCCGGTCACGGTCACCGACGCGGACGGCACGACGCGCGTCTTCGACACCGACGAGGGCATCAGGCGCGGCTCCACCCTGGAGAAGCTCGCCGGTCTGAAGACCCCATTCAAGGAAGACGGCGTGGTCAGCGCGGCGAACTCCTCGCAGATCTCCGACGGCGCCGCGGCGCTCCTCGTCACCACCTCCGAGATCGCCCACCGCAGCGGCTGGACCCCGATCGCCCGGGTGCACACGGCCGTTCTCGCCGGCTGCGACCCGGTGACGATGGCGCTCGGCCCGGCCCCGGCGACCGCCAAGGCCCTCAAGCGCTCCGGCCTGTCGATCGGCGACATCGGCGCCTTCGAGATCAACGAGGCCTTCGCCCCGGTGACCCTGGCCTGGCTGAAGGAGACCGGCGCCGACTACGACCTGATGAACCCGCTCGGCGGTGCCATGGCGATCGGCCACCCGCTGGGCGGCTCCGGTGCACGCCTGATGACGACGCTGGTGCACCACATGCGGGACAACAACATCCGCTACGGACTGCAGGCGATGTGCGAGGCGGGCGGCATGGCGAACGCGACGATCCTCGAACTCCTCTGACCTTCACGGCACACGGGAAGGGGGGTGCGGCCTCGGCTGCACCCCCCTTTCCATGTGCTCAGCGCTTCGGCGCCAGGCTGTCGACGACGGACGCGTCCAGCCCGATCTCCTCCAGCACTTCCCTGGTGTGCACACCGACCACCGGGGCGGGCCGCGGCACGGAGGCCGGGGTGCCCTGGAAACGCGGGGCGGGAGCGGGCTGCAGGAGTCCGTTCTCCGTGTAGTACGTGCCGCGGGCCACGTTGTGCGGATGGGTGGCGGCCTCGGTCAGTCCGTACACCGGCGTGACGCACGACTGCGTACCGTCGAAGGCCGTCGTCCACTCCTCGCGGGTGCGGGCGGCGAAGACCTCGTCGAGGCGCGCGGACATGGCGGGCCAGCCGCCCTGGTCGTGCTGGGATGCGAAGAGCGGGTCGTCGGTGAGGCCGAGGACGCGCAGGAGTTCGGCGTAGAACTGCGGCTCCACGCTGCCGACGGCCATGTGGCCGCCGTCGGAGGTGCGATAGGTGCGGTAGAAGGGCGCCGCCCCGTCGAAGAGATTCGACGCGCGCTCGTCCTTCCAGCGGCCGACCGCCAACAGGCCGTGGATCAAAGAGAGTTGGATCGCCGTTCCGTCGGTCATCGCGGCGTCGACGACCTGCCCCGTGCCCGTGCGCCCGGCACTGACCAGCGCGGTGGTGATGCCCAGGGCCACCAGCATGCCGCCGCCGCCCATGTCGCCGAAGAGGTTGAGCGGGACGGGCGGGTTCTCGTCCGCCGCACCGAGCGCGCCGAGCGCGCCCGCGACCGCGATGTAGTTGATGTCATGCCCGGGCGCCTGCGCGAGCGGCCCGTCCTGGCCCCAGCCGGTCATCCGCCCGTAGACCAGTTTGGGGTTACGGGAGAGACAGGCGTCGGGTCCGAGCCCGAGCCGCTCGGCGACGCCGGGGCGGAAGCCCTCGATGAGGGCGTCGGCGGTGTCGATGAGGGCGCGTACGGCCTCGATGCTCGCCGGATCCTTCAGATCGAGCGTCACCGAGCGGCGCCCCCGGTGCAGGATCGGGTGCCGCGATGCGGTGCCGGCCTCGGCGGGGCGGTCGATGCGGATGACTTCGGCACCCTGGTCGGCGAGGAGCATGCCGGCGAAGGGGCCGGGGCCGATGCCGCCGAGTTCGACGACGCGGATGCCGGCCAGCGGGCCGGCGGCCGAGGGTGCGGTGCTCACAGTCCGAGGTCCTTGGCGATGATGGTCTTCATGACCTCGCTGGTGCCGCCGTAGATCCGTGAGACACGGGTGTCGGCGTAGAGGCGGGCGATCGGGTATTCGAGCATGTACCCGTAACCGCCGTGCAGTTGGAGGCACTTGTCGATGACACGGCCGGCGACCTCGGTGCAGAACAGCTTGATCTTCGCGGCGTCCGCCGGCGACAGCTCATGGGTGTCGTCGAGCTCGATGCCCTTGTCGACCATGGCCTGGGCGGCCTCGACCTCGGCGGCGCACTCGGCGAGCACGAACTTGGTGTTCTGGAACGCGGCGACCGGCTTGCCGAAGACCTGGCGCTCCTGGACGTACGCCTTCGCGAAACCGATGGCGGCACTCGCCGTCGCGACTCCGCCGACACCGATGGACAGACGCTCGCGGGCCAGGTTGTTCCCCAGGTACGAGAAGCCCTTCCCCACCTCGCCGAGGACGTTCTCCACCGGCACCCGGACGTCGGTGAAGGAGAGTTCGGAGGTGTCGCTGGCGCGCAGGCCGATCTTGTCGAGCTTGCGGCCGTAGCCGAAGCCCTCGCTGTCCGTCGGAACGACCAGCAGGGTCAGGCCGAAGCGGCGGTCCTCGGCGGTGGGCGCGGAGGTGCGGGCGGCGACGATGCACAGCTCGGAGTTGAGGGCGCCGGTGATGAAGGTCTTGGCTCCGTTGAGGACGTAGTGCGTGCCGTCCTCGGACAGTTCGGCCTTGGTGCGGATGCCCGCGAGGTCGGATCCGGTGCCCGGCTCGGTCATCGCGATGCACAGCGTGATGTCGCCCGCGGCGATGCCCGGGAGCCAGCGCTCCTTCTGTGCGTCGTCGGCGATGCCGAGGAGGTACGGCAGGACGATGCCGGTGGTGACCGTGTAGTGGCCGAAGGAGACGGCGGCACGCGCGCACTCCTCGGCGATCACCGTCTGGTACTTGTAGCTGGTCTCCCCCGGGCCGCCGTACTCCTCGGGGATGCCGAAGCCCATGACACCGAGCTCGCCGAGCTGACGGAACAGCGTGCGCGGGACGCGGTTGTCCGCCTCCCACTGCGCGTAGTGCGGGGTCACTTCCTTGGCGATGAAGTCCCGGACGACGGACCGGAAGGCCTCGTGGTCCTCGTTGTACACCGTGCGCTTCATGATTCAGCCCTCCACCTACCGGTTATTGCTGATTCACTTTCTTGCCCGTTTGGCCTGGTGTCAAGCCTCTCCAGTGCAGTCTTCGACGTTTTCAACGCATCAGAAGCGTGCCGAGAGCGCGGCAGCGTCGCGGTCGGGGTCGACGAGCAGCAGGGCGATCGCGGCACCGACGCACATCGTGAGGCCGAGGATCAGGAAGCCGTTCCCGTAACCGGCCGCGGCCGAGGTGCCCGAGTCGACCAGTCCGCCGATCACGAGCGGGGCCACGACGCCACCGAGGCTGTAGACGCCGGTGACGATCCCGAAAACGGTGCCGCGCTGCTTCACCGGCGCCACATCGGCGAGGGCGGCGAAGGCGACGCCGTACCCGGCGGAGTTCAGGCAGGCCGCAAGTACGAGCAGCACCATCTGCGGCACCCCGCGGTCCAGCGAGGCGAAGGCGACCGTGCAGATCCCCGAGGCCAGGACCATCACCCCGGGCAGGATGCCGCGGGTGATCCGGTTGCGGACTCCCCTGCGGGTGAGCGAACTGGAGAGCACACCGACGAGGATCACTGCCACCGCGGACCCCAGGAAGGGCAGCGCGACCAGCCGGCTCGCGGTGCCGGAGTCGTAGCCGAGGCCCTCGCGCAGATAGAGCGGCAGCCAGCTGACGCCGACGGCGGTGTTGGCGTAGGCGACGAAGAACAGCAGCAGCATGCCGATGAGCGTTCCGGTCGAGAACAGCCGCCGCAGCGGCACCCGTTCGGGAAGAACCGTCGTTGTCGCGCTCCCGGCGGACGCGTGCTCGGGCCCGGAATCGCCGCCGAGCAGCCAGAGCAGCGCGACCACCGCGCCGCAGACCGCGAGGACCGCGAACGCCGCATGCCAGGAGTGCGTGTCGATGACCCAGGTCAGCACGGGTGCGGCGATCAGCGGGCCGACCCCCGCGCCGGCGATGACGATCGAGCTGGGCACGGTCCTGCGGTGGGCGGGGAACCACGAGTGCACGACCTGCATCGCCAGCGCGACCGTCGGCCCCTCCGCGAAGCCGAGCATCGCCCGGCAGACGACGATCGTGGTGAAGCCGACCTGGGCCGCCATGGGAGCGAGGCTCAGGACCCACAACGCACTGACACCCGCCAGCAGCCATCGCGCCCGCACCCGGGTGCCGAGCCAGCCGCCCAGGACGGACCCCAGGGCGAACAGCCAGAAGAAGCTGCTCTGGATCACCCCGAACTGGGCGCTGTCCAGGCCCAGTTCCTTCTTCATGCTCACTCCGGAGAGGCCGACGACGACCTTGTCGGCGAAGTTGACGAGCATCAGACAGACCAGCAGCGCGAGGACGGTCCACGCCCGCCGCCCGGCCGCAGGCGGCAGACCGGTGCGGGGCGCTTCTTGCTGTTCGACGGACATGGCGGCACTCCCTGGTCCAGCGGGGCTGAGGTGAGCCGGAAGTGAATCACCGCTCACCTACCCGCACAAGACTTTGAGCGAACAACCCGAAGATGTGGACGCAAGAGTGATTTTTGCTTAACTTGTCAGCCTCGACCGGGCACTGCACGGGCGAGCGCTGTATCTTTACCCAGAGTGACCGACGGCGAGGGGCGAACTGGGATGCAGACGGAAGCGTCGGGGCGGACGACCACCCGCAGACCACCGGACCGCAAGGCACGTATCGTCTCGGCCGCAGCCGGGCTCTTCCGCGATCGCGGCTACCACAACGTCTCGGTGGCCGACGTCGCGGCCGAGGTCGGCATCACCGCACCGGCGCTCTATCGGCACTTCCGCGGCAAGCCCGATCTGCTGTTCCAGGTCGTCGACACCACGATCGGCACCCTCGCGGCCTCCGTCGAGGAGGCGCCCGACCTCGACACCTATCTGCGGTCCACGGCGGCCCGCGCCATGGACCGGCGGGGTTCGGCGGTCCTGTGGCAGCGCGAGGCACGCCATCTGCCGGAGGAACGGCGCGAGGAGCAACGGCGCGCCCTCAACACCATCGCCGAGGGGATCGGCACGCTCATCCACGGCGAGCGCCCCGAACTCGACCACTCCGACCGGCAACTGCTCGCCTGGGCGGTCCTCGCGGTCTTCGGCTCCATCTCCTGGCACCGCACCTCGCTCCCCCGCCGCCGCTTCGAGGAGCTCCTGTACCGGCTGGCGTACGCCACGGCGCACTGCCCCCTCGGCAACGGACCCTCCGCCGCGGCGAGTCCGGCGGGCGGCACCTTCGCGGGGCTCGCGGTCTCGCGCCGGGAGGAGATCCTCGTGGAGGCGATCCGTCTCTTCGACGAGCGGGGCTTCCAGTCCGTGAGCACCGACGACATCGGCGAGGCGGCCGGCGCGACGGGCCCCAGCATCTACAAGCACTTCCCCACCAAGACCGACCTGCTCGTCGCCGCCGTCGTACGGGGCGGCGAGCAGCGCAGGGCGGGCACGGCGCAGGCCCTGGCCCAGGCGGGCACGCCGCGCGAGACCCTGGACCGGCTGCTGCGCTCGTACATCGAATTCGCCCTGGACCAGAGCCACTTGATGGGTCTGCTCATCGGGGAGCTGGACCAGCTGCCCGAGAAGGAGCAGAAGACGGCACGGCAGGGGCAGCGCGAGTACGTCGCGCTGTGGGTGCGGCTGCTCGACGAGGTGCGGCCGGGTCTTGAGACGGCCGAGGCCAGGATCGTCGTCCTCGCGCTGCTCACGGTCGTCGACAACGCGGCGCGTACCGGATCGTCCGGCGAGCGCCCGGATCTCGCGGACCGCCTCGCCGAGATCGGCACCGCGCTGCTGCTGGCGTAGCGGGCGCGGGCCTCCCCGAGGGGAGGCCCGCGCCCGTTTCCGCGTCAGGACAGGACGGGCACCGGGTAGGTCGGGTACTCGACCCCGGAGACGTGCTGGACGACCCGGATGACCTGGCAGGAGTAGCCGAACTCGTTGTCGTACCAGAGGTAGAGGATCGCGTTGTCGCCGTCCACCTTTGTCGCACCTGCGTCGACGATCGAGGCGTGACGCGAGCCGATGAAGTCGCTCGAGACCGCGTCGGGCGCCGTGGTGAAGTCGATCTGACGCTTGAGCGGCGAGGTCAGCGAGACCTCGCGGAGGTGGTCGAGGACCTCGTCGCGGGTCGTCTCGCGCCCGAGCCGCAGGCTGAGGATCGCGATGGAGACGTCCGGCACGGGGACCCGGATCGAACTGCCGCTGATCGGCGCCTTCAGATCGGGCAGTGCCTTGGCGACGGCGGACGCCGCACCGGTCTCGGTCATGACCATGTTGAGCGGCGCCGAACGGCCACGGCGGTCCGCGCTGTGGTAATTGTCCAGCAGGTTCTGGTCGTTGGTGAACGAGTGGACGGTCTCGACATGACCGCGCAGCACACCGTACTCGTCCGCCATCGCCTTCAACGGCGGGACGATCGCGTTGGTGGTGCAGGAGGCGCAGGACAGGATCTGCTCGTCCGGCTTGATCGTGTCGTGGTTGACGCCGTGCACGATGTTCGGGACGTCGCCCTTGCCCGGCGCGGTCAGGACGACCTTGTCGATGCCCGGACGCAGGTGCTGGGAGAGCCCCTCGCGGTCGCGCCACCTGCCGGTGTTGTCGATGAGGATGGCGTCCTTGATGCCGTACGCCGTGTAGTCGACCTCCGACGGGTCGTTCGCGTAGATCACCTTGATCTCGTTGCCGTTGGCGATGATCGTGCTGTTCGCCTCGTCGACGGTGATCGTGCCCTGGAACTGCCCGTGGATGGAGTCGCGGCGCAGCAGCGAGGCGCGCTTGACGATGTCCTGCTCACCGCCCCGGCGGACCACGACGGCGCGCAGCCGCAGGCCGTTGCCGGAGCCGGCCTTCTCGATGAGCAGCCGGGCGACGAGGCGGCCGATACGGCCGAAGCCGTAGAGGACGACATCGCGGCCCTCACGGCGCTCGATCTTGTGGGCACCGGTGGCGCCGACGACGGCCCCTGCGGTGAACTCGGCCACGGACAGGCCGCGGTCGTCCGCCCTGTACGTGGCGGCCAGCATGCCGATGTCGATCTGGGAGGGGCCGAGATCGAGGTCGGCGAGGGCCTGGAGGAACGGCAGCGTCTCGGTGACCGAGAGCTCCTCGCCGGCTATCTGCCGGGCGAACCGGTGGGTCTTGAGGATGCTCACCACCGACTTGTTCACCAGGGAGCGGCTGTGCAGCAGGACCGTGACGTCCCTCTCCCGGTGCATCTTCCCGATGATGGGGATCATCGCCTCCGCGATCTCCTCGCGGATCTTCCAGTTGGTGAACGAGTCGTCATTGACAGTCACAGGTTTATCTTTCGAGCTAGGCGGCGCTCATATGCTAACCACACGCCGCTTCGCTCATGACACCGGGCTGATCACTGCGCAGGGTCACCCCCAGGTGAATCCGTCCGGGTCGGTGAAGGGTCCGGCGTCGCTGTCGATCACGATGCGGTGCGATCCGGTGCCGTCGGGGTGCACTCCGGCGTCCTTGGCGAGGGCGCGGCGCCCGTAGAGCGCAAGCTTGACCGCGCCGGCCTCGGAGGCGAACTCGACGTACTTGCTGCCGAAGCTCTTCGCGACGGTGAGGCCGTGTCCGACGTAGAACTTCTTGCTCTCGGCCATGTCCGAGACGCCCAGCAGGAGGACGATGTCGTCGATCTTCCGGTCGTCCGGTCCCGCGTCCTTCTTGGCGGAGGTCGCGATCTTCCAGATCGTCCCGTCGGGAGCCTGTACGACACCGCCGTAGCCCCAGATCGACTTCTTGACGGGCTTCAGCGACGTGGCGCCCGCGGCGAGAGCCGCCTCGGCGAAGCCGTCGACGGTGGCGGGGCGGGAGACCGTGAGCGACAGCGTGAACCCGCGGAAGCCGGTCGTCGGTGCGTCGGAGGCCCGCAGGTTGAGCTCGGGGTCCAGGCCGAAGGCCGTGCAGTAGAAGTCCTTGGCGGCCGTCGGGTCGGTCACTTCGAGGGTGAGGGATGCGATGGAGGTCATACCGACGAAGCTACGGCCGGGCCGCCCGGCCGCGCTTCTCGATTCCTGACCGGTGTGGCCGGGCCGGCCGGTGAGGGCCGGCCCGGACCTCACGCTCAGACCAGGTCGAACCGGTCCAGCTCCATGACCTTCGTCCACGCCGCGACGAAGTCCTTCACGAACTTCTCCTTGGCGTCGTCGCTCGCGTAGACCTCAGCGATCGCGCGCAGCTCGGAGTTCGAGCCGAAGACCAGGTCGGCACGGGTGCCGGTCCACTTGACGGCGCCGGAGGCGTCGCGGCCCTCGAACTCGTCCTGCGCCTCGGACGTCGACTTCCACTCCGTGCCCAGGTCGAGCAGGTTGACGAAGTAGTCGTTGGTGAGCGTGCCGGGGCGGTCGGTGAGGACACCCAGCTTCGACCCGCCGGTGTTGGCGCCGAGGACGCGCAGACCGCCGACGAGGGCCGTCATCTCGGGGGCGCTCACGGTGAGCAGGTTCGCCTTGTCCGTCAGCAGGAACTCGGCGGGCAGGCGGTTGCCCTTGCCGACGTAGTTCCGGAAGCCGTCGGACTTCGGCTCCAGTGCGGAGAACGACTCGACGTCCGTCAGCTCCTGCGTGGCGTCCACGCGGCCCGGCGTGAACGGCACCTCGACCTGGACGCCGCCGTCCTTGGCCGCCTGCTCGACGGCCGCGGAGCCCGCGAGGACGATCAGGTCGGCCAGCGAGACCTGCTTGCCGCCCTTCGCGTTGAAGGACTCCTGGACGCCTTCGAGCGTACGGAGCACCTGCGCGAGGTCCTCCGGGTTGTTGACCTCCCAGCCGCGCTGCGGCTCGAGGCGGACGCGGGCGCCGTTGGCGCCGCCGCGCTTGTCGCTGCCGCGGAAGGAGGAGGCCGAGGCCCAGGCCGCGGAGACGAGCTGCGCGATCGTCAGGTCCGTGCCGAGGATCTGCTCCTTGAGGGAGGCGATGTCGGCGGCGCCGACGGCCTCGCCCTCGCGGGCCGGCAGCGGGTCCTGCCAGAGCAGCACCTCGGCGGGGACCTCCGGGCCGAGGTAGCGCTGGATCGGGCCCATGTCGCGGTGCGTGAGCTTGTACCAGGCGCGGGCGAAGGCGTCCGCGAGCTGGTCGGGGTTCTCCAGGAAGCGCCGCGAGATCTGCTCGTAGACCGGGTCGAAGCGCAGCGACAGGTCGGTGGTGAGCATCGTCGGGAGCTTCTTCTTCGACGCGTCGTGCGCGTCGGGGATGGTCGCCTCCGCGTTCTTCGCCACCCACTGGTTGGCGCCGGCGGGGCTCTGGGTGAGCTCCCACTCGTAGCCGAAGAGGTTCTTGAAGAACTCGTTGCCCCACTGGGTGGGGGTGCTGGTCCAGGTGACTTCGAGGCCACTGGTGATGGCGTCGCCGCCCTTCCCGGTGCCGTAGCTGTTCTTCCAGCCGAGGCCCATCTGCTCGATCGGGGCGGCCTCGGGGTCGTCGCCGACGCTCTCGGCCGGGCCCGCGCCGTGGGTCTTGCCGAAGGTGTGGCCGCCGGCGATGAGGGCGACGGTCTCCTCGTCGTTCATCGCCATGCGGCGGAACGTCTCACGGATGTCGCGGGCCGCGGCGATCGGGTCCGGGTTGCCGTTGGGGCCCTCGGGGTTGACGTAGATGAGGCCCATCTGGACGGCGCCGAGCGGGTCTTCGAGCTCGCGGTCGCCGGTGTAGCGCTGGTCGTCGAGCCAGACCTGCTCGGGGCCCCAGTAGACGTCCTCGTCCGGCTCCCACACGTCGGCGCGGCCGCCGGCGAAGCCGAAGGTCTTGAAGCCCATCGTCTCCAGGGCGACGTTGCCGGTGAGGATCAGGAGGTCGGCCCAGGAGATGTTCTGGCCGTACTTCTTCTTGACCGGCCACAGCAGACGGCGGGCCTTGTCCAGGTTGCCGTTGTCCGGCCAGCTGTTGAGCGGGGCGAACCGCTGCTGACCGGTGCCCGCGCCGCCGCGGCCGTCGCTGATGCGGTACGTGCCGGCGCTGTGCCAGGCCATCCGGATCATCAGCGGGCCGTAGTTGCCGAAGTCGGCGGGCCACCAGTCCTGCGAGGTGGTGAGCACCTCGGCGATGTCCCGCTTCACGGCCGGGAGATCAAGGTTGCCGAACGCCTCGGCGTAGTCGAAGGCCTCGGTGAGGGGGTTCGACACGGCGGGGTTCTTGGCGAGGATCTTCAGGTTGAGGCGGTCGGGCCACCAGTTGCTGTTTCCGCCGCCCTGGGTCGGGTGCGGCGCCCGGGTGTGCGCCACCGGGCAGCCGCCGGTCTCCTCCGGCTTCGGATCGGTGACGATCGCGTCGTGGTTCTCAGTCATGGGAATCCTTCCGGACGGGGCGGATCACAGGCTTAAGGAACTGCGGGAGGCAGAACAGTGGGGGGCGAACGGACCCGCATCCTGAAGTCACGCGCTGTGCCCTGCTGTTGTCCTGTCCCTTGGCCGTAGGCCGGAACCGATCCTACGATGGACCTAGTCCAAGTCAATACGACAGACAGGCGCGTCCGAGTCATTCGTCGGTCGATGTACAGAAAGGCTGGGTCCGCATGAGCGACCTTCTCGAACGGCTCCGCGGACGCGGCTGGCGCATGACCGCCCAGCGCCGGGTGGTCGCCGAGGTACTGGCGGGTGAGCACGTCCACTTCACCGCGGACGAGGTGCTCGCTCGCGCCGCCGCCCGGCTGCCGGAGATCTCGCGCGCCACCGTCTACAACACCCTCGGCGAGCTCGTCTCCCTGGGCGAGGTCATCGAGGTGACCGCCGACGGGCGCGCCAAGCGCTACGACCCGAACGCGCACCACCCCCACCAGCACCTGGTCTGCTCGGGCTGCGGAGTCATCCGCGACGTCCACCCCGGCGGCGACCCGCTGGACCGGCTCCCGGCCGCCGAGCGGTTCGGATTCACCGTCTCCGACGTCCAGATGACCTTCCGGGGGCTGTGCCCCGACTGCGCCCGCGCGTGAGAGTGCCGCGCCCCGCAGTGAGTTGACGCACCGTCACCGGACGTCCGGATTCCGGGATTCCTTGACACCCCGGACCGGCAGGAGGAGCATCCCTTCGTCGTTGACAACGTTGTCGGATCCGTCACCTACGAAGGGCAGAACGGTGTCAGTCACGCACAACCGCCCGCCGCGCACCCGGCTCAGAACCGTCAGTTCCATCGCGGTGGCCGCCATGGCAGCACTGGGGCTGGCGGGCACGGCCGCCCCCGCTTCGGCGGCCTCCCCGTACAGCACCGTCAAGGACCCGGTGTCGTACGTGAATCCGCTGATCGGGACCTCCAACGCGGGCAATACCTATCCCGGCGCCGTCCAGCCGTTCGGCATGCTGGCCTGGAGTCCGCAGAACTCCAAGGGCAAGCAGGTCTCGACCCCGGCTCCGGGCGGCTACCAGTACGCCGCGACCAAGATCCGGGGCTTCAGCCTCACCCATCTCAACGGTGTCGGCTGCTCCGGGGCCAACGGCGACATCCCGATCATGCCGTACGTGGGTGACGTGGACTCCTCGCCCAGTTCGGACACCACCGACGCGAAGTACGCGAGCACCTTCTCGCACACCGACGAGACGGCCACGCCCGGCTACTACAAGGTCGGCCTGGCCAGTGGCGCGTCCGCGGCGCTCACCACGACCGCCCGTACCGGATCGGGGGAGTTCGGCTTCCCGGCGGACAAGCCCGCCACCATGCTCTTCCGCACCTCCAACTCGGAGAGCGGCAGCACGGGCGCCACCGTGAAGATCAACGCGGCCGAGCGGACCGTGACGGGCTCCGTGACCGCGGGCAACTTCTGCGGTCCGCAGAGTGCGAACAACCGCAAGGACCTCTACACGCTGTACTTCACCGCCCACTTCGACAAGGCGTTCGCCAAGGTCGGCACCTGGACGGACGGTACGGTCGCGCCGGGCTCCACCTCGGCCTCCGGCGGTACGGGATACAGCTCCTCCGGCAATGCCGTCGAGGGCAAGGGCTCCGGCGCATACATCACCTTCGCCGACGGGACCACCAGCGCCCGGGCGAAGGTCGCCGTCTCCTACGTCAGCGGGCAGAACGCCGAGGCCAACCTCCGTACGGAGAACGGTCCGCGCAAGAGCTTCGACTCCGTCAGGACTCAAGCCGCCCAGGCCTGGAACAAGGTTCTGAAGTCCGTCGAGGTGGGCGGCGGCACCGACGACCAGCGCTCCACCTTCTACACCGCGCTCTACCACTCCATGCTGGAGCCCACCCTCACCAGCGATGTGGACGGCCGCTATCTCGGCGCCGACCGCAAGCCGCACCACCTCGCCAAGGGGCAGAAGGCGCAGTACGGCACCTTCTCCGGATGGGACCAGTACCGCGCGCAAGTGCAGCTGATGACGCTGCTCAACGCGCGGGCGGGCAGCGACTACGCGCAGTCCCTCTTCAACTATGCGAGCCAGCGCGGCGGTGAGTGGGACCGCTGGCTGCTGGAGAACGGCAAGACGAGCGTGATGTCGGGCGATCCGTCCGACGCGGCGCTCGCCGGGATCTACGCCTTCGGCGGCCATGACTTCGACGTCGACGGCGCGCTCAAGTCGCTGGTCACGGCGGCGACCGTACCGACGGCCAACGACTCCGACAGTGCAGGCTGCAATGTCGAGTGCGTGGGACAGCGGCCCGCGCTCGACCAGTATCTGAAGCTCGGCTACGTACCGGCGGACAACTGCCACTGCTGGGGAGGCGCGGCCGAGACGCTGGAGGACGCGGCGGCCGACTACGGCCTCTCCGAGCTGTCCCGGCAGACCGGGAAGAGCGCCGACGCGAAGAAGTTCCTGGACCGCTCGGGGAACTGGACGAACGTCTTCGACGCCAACGCCACCGCGCAGGGCGGCTACATCCGCGACCGCAAGGCCGACGGCACGTGGGCGGGGACGTTCACTCCGGGGACCGGCAGCGGCTTCGTCGAGGGGACGAGCGCGCGGTACACGTGGATGGTGTACTCCGACGTTGCTGGCCTGGCCGGGGCGATGGGCGGCGACGAGGCGGCGGTGCAGCGGCTCGATGCCTTCTTCCGTACGCCGGACGGGAAGTCCGACTTCTCGGCGAAGGACGCCACGCGCTACGACGCGACCAACGAGCCGGACATCAACGCCCCTTATCTGTACGACTACTTGGGGGCTCCGTACAAGACGCAGGAGACGGTCCGCGCGGAGATGGACCAGCTGTGGAGCAACGCTCCGGGCGGCATCCCCGGCAATGACGACGCGGGGACGATGTCGTCCTGGTACGTCTTCTCGGCGCTCGGCATGTACCCGCAGAACCCGAGCCGCGCCGATCTGGTGCTCTCCGCCCCGCTGTTCCCGCACGCGGTGGTGCACACCGGGCACGGGAAGACGATCACCGTCAACGCTCCTGCGGCTTCGGCGGAGAACTCGTACATCCACGGTCTGAAGGTGAACGGCCGGACGTCCACGAAGCCGTGGGTCCCCGCCTCGATCGTCACGCGCGGTGGCACGCTCGACTACACGCTGGGTGCCACGGCCGACACGTCCTGGGGCAGCGGTGCGTCCGATGCCCCACCGTCCTTCCCCGGCGGCGGCGTGAAGTACTTCACCGGTGCCTCACCGGACCAGCTGAAGGTCGAGCCCGGTTCGGGCAGCGCGGAGACGACCGTCAAGGTGCAGTCCCTGGAGACGGAGGCGACCACCGTGCACTGGGCGGCGAAGGCGCCGGCGGGTGTCACCGTCACACCGGCCGAGGGCGACTTCACCGTCCCGGCGCGCGGTGCGGCGAGTGCGAAGCTCACCGTGTCGGCTGCGGCGGACACGGCGGAGGGGCACTACACGGTCCCCGTGACGCTGACGTCGTCCGGCGGTACGGAGCTGCCGAAGACGTCGGCCGCCGTGACCGTGGCCGCGAAGAACAGCATGCTGTGGAACCGCAACAGCACCGCGATCTCGACCGACGACGACAATCCGCAGGCCAACTTCGACGGTGAGGGCTGGAGTTACTCGGCGAAGGCACTCGCGGCGGCGGGTACGACGCCGGGCGGGACGGTCTCGTCGGGCGGCTTCGACTTCGTCTGGCCGAAGGTCGGCGCGGGTGAGCCGGACAACATCGAGGTGGCGGGAAACAGCCCCCAGGTGCTGAACGTGCCGTCGGCGGCGGGTGACACGAAGCTCAGCCTGCTGGGCAGTGCGGCCGAGGGTTCGGCGAGCGGCACGGCCACGCTGACGTACACCGACGGCACCACGCAGCAGGCCGTGATCGGGTTCAGCGACTGGACGCTGGGCGGTGGCTCGCAGCAGCCGTCGTACGGCAACACGGTCGCGGTCCACACCGCGTACCGCGATGTGCAGGGCGGCGGTACGGACCCGGTGGGCACCGAGGTGTTCTCCACGGCCCCGATCACGCTCCAGTCGGGCAAGCAGCTGGCGAGTGTGACGCTGCCGAGCGCCACGGACGGCGGGGTGCTCCACATCTTCGCCGTGGCCACGGCCTGACAGGGCCGATCAGGACGCGACGGCGTTGCGGGGACGGGCTGTCCCTGCAACGCCGTCGCGCTATGCCTCCTCGAAACGGACCGGGTCCTGGTACACCGCGTCGAGCGCGAGATGCGCGCCGCCGCGGGCCGCGGCGGCGAAGCCCAGCTCCGAGAGGCGCACTTCGCAGCCGCCCGCGTCCGGCGCCATCACCCGTTCCCTGACCACCTCACGCACCCGGTCCAGCATCAGGTGCCCGATGTGCGTGAAGTACCCACCGAGGACCACCACCCGGGGATTGAGTACGTCGGTCAGCAGGGCGAGCCCCAGCGCGAGGTCCTCCGCGACCCGCGCCAGCGCCTCCCGGGTCCGCGCGTCGCCCTCGACGGCGCGACGGCCCAACTCGGCCAGCCGGGACTCGAGTTCGACGGAGGGGTCGTGGATCCAGTCGTCGTCCGGGGCGGCGAGACGCAGGATCGCGTCCAGGCCGACCATCGTCTCCCAGCATCCGCGCCGGCCGCAGACGCAGGGGCGGCGCTCCGGATCGAGGGGCATGTGGCCGACCTCGCCGGCGAATCCGGTGGAGCCGCGCAGCAGCCGACCGTCGCTGATGATGCCCGCGCCGATGCCGCGTTCGCCGGTGATGCACACCATGTCCTGTACGTCCGCGCCTTCCGCCTGGAAGTGTTCGGCGAGGGCGCCGAGCTTCGCGTCGTTGTCCACGGCGAGGCGCGGAAGCGGCTGTTCCAGGCGCTGTCGGAGGCCTTCGGCGACCGCCACTCCGCGCCAGCCGATGGAGGACGCGTACTCGACGGTGCCGGCGGCCGTGTCGACGACGCCGGGCACGGCGAGGGTGAGGCCGACGGGGCGGACGCCGTCGCGGCCGAGCGCCGTGAAGCAGGCGCGGATCGCCTGCGCGGTCAGGTCGAGGACCTCCTTGGCGCCCGCCTCGGCGACCGCGACGGCGACCCGGTGCTCGTAGGCGGTGTCGCCGCCCAGGGTGAGGGCGAGCACGTGGACGTAACTCGTGCTGATCTCGACGCCGATGCCGCAGAGGCCGTGGCCGTCGATCCGGACCAGGGTGCCGGGGCGGCCCACGGCGCCCTCGCGCTGCGCGGAACCCTCGCTGATCAGGCCGTGGGCGACGAGCTCGGAGACGAGTGTGGTGACGGTCGGCTTGGGCAGACCGGTGTCGGTGGCGATCTGGGCGCGTGAGCGCGGACCGGAGTCACGCAGGATCCGCAGGATCACACCGAGGTTGGTGCGCCGGATGGACCCCCGGTCCCGGGACCGGGAGGGGCCGACGGGGGCGGCGTACGGAGGGTTCGCCGCACGAAGGTCGGTCACTGCGTCCTCGTCTCTGGCTGGGCGGGCCGGTCTTGGTCATGGGCCTTGACAGCCCCCTCAGTTAATTAGGATTCTAGCCGAACTAATTGGAACGTTGCCGTGAACACCCGCACTCCACCAGCGCACAAAGGGAGTTCTTGTGTCATTCCGTACCAGAGCGAAGGTCGCCGGAGCGCTCGCCGCCACCGCCGCCGTCGTGTTCGGCGCCCTGGCCACCGCCCCCGCATCGGCCCAGTCCCCCACCCCCGACTACTCGGTCTCCATCGGCGCCAAGGGCCCCTGGACCAACCCCGACGACACCCCGTCCGCAACGTACATCGACAAGAACGGCGCGTTCTACTACCAGTCCGCGCACTCCCTGTACGCCGCGAACGACCCCCGGAAGTGGACGTTCTACACCGGCAAGGACTTCGACTCCGCCACCCGTTCCGCCGCGCTCAGCGACGCGGTCAACCCTGCCAACGCCAACGACCGCAACAACGACACCACCTGGCGGTGCAACAACAGCCCCACCGGCCGTGAGGCCACTTACGCCCCCGACACCTCGCACTACTCGCAGAAGAACTTCTGCGACCTCATGGGCGTGTGGGTCGACCCGGATTCCGGCGACTGGTACGGCCTGGTCCACAACGAGTTCACCCCCTCCCCCCACGGCGACGGCCTGCACTACGACGCGATCGACCGCACCGTCTCCAAGGACCAGGGCAGGACCTGGACCATCACGGACCATGTGCTGACCTCGCCGTACAGCACGAAGCGCGGCGACACCACGGCGTTCCCGAACGAGACGTACTACTACGGCGACGGCGACGCGCGGCTGTTCGTGGACACCGCCTCCGGCTACTTCTACGTCTACTACAACTCCCGCGTGATCCCGAAGGGCGGCGTCTCCGGAGGCTGGACCGACGGAAGCCGCGCACACGTGGCCCGCGCCCCCATGTCCGGGAAGATGGCGCCCGGTTCGTGGAAGAAGTGGTACGACGGCGCCTGGTCCCAGCCGGGGACCGGAGGCCTGGAGAGCAACATGGAGCCGGTCGACGCGACCCACACCACCGGCTACACCCCCGTCGCGCACGACTACAAGCCGACGAACCCCGGCAACGTCCAGCAACAGCAGGCGGCCGGCACACTGCCCGCCAAGTCCGACCTGCTGACGATGAACATCGCCTACAACGCCTATCTGGGGCTGTACATCGGCGAGCCCGAGGCCGTGCACCAGGACGGCACCGAACCGCAGCGCTTCTACGTCACCGACAACCTCGCCACCCAGAAGTGGCGGCTGGTCGGCGACTCGGGCGACTACCTGACGGGGTCCTGGTACCGCTGGCTGCTGGACTCGGTGAACAAGACGGGTTCCACGATCGTCGGGAAGTCCTTCCGTTCGTACTGCTCGTTCTTCTGCTCGGACGGCGCCGACGGCGAGTATTACGACACCGTCATCAACACCAACTCCCCTGCCGCTCCCGTCGGTCAGGGCAAGGCGTACACGATCTCCAGCGGTGCGGGACGCGTCCTCTCCCAGGTCCGCGGCAGTACGTCGACCACTTCGCAGGCCCCGTCCGGCGGATCCGACCTCAGCCGGTGGATCTTCACCTCCAACGGTGACGGCTCCTACCGGATCGCCAACGCGTCCACCCGACAGCTCCTGGGCGTCGACTCGACAGGCAATGCCGGACGCGCCTGGGGCGCCAAGCCCACCGCGACGAAGGCGCCCGCGGGCGGACCCACCGTCGGACAGCAGTGGTTCGTCGTCGCCAACACCACGGTCGGCGGCAAGTCCACGGGCACCTTCCGTCTGGTGAACCGCTACAGCGGGCTGGTCATCGGTCTGTCGAACACCGGCGGCCGTCTCGCGGAGACCACGCCCACCCGTGCGTGGACCGACACCACCGGAGGTCCGGTCGGCGGCTCTCGTACCGCCGCGGAGCAGACCCTCACGTTCACCGCCACCAACCCGGCCCACCACGGCCACTGACCCTCGCATCCGACGGCCCCGCACCGGCGAAGTGCCGGTGCGGGGCCGCTCCTCATCGCTCGCACCACGGAGGCCCCGCGTGCCCGCCCGGTACCACTTGAGGTTCCAGATCCACCCCACGTCGGCCGCCGCCCGCCAGGCGGCCGAACTCGCGGAATTCTGCGCGCAGTCGGGGATCGACGAGGTCGTCCTGCTGCTCGCCGCCGAGGAGTTCCACCAGGGCCATCCCGCCGGTGAGGAGGAGGACCGGCTGTACGGCACAGCTGCCGACGCGGCCGCCGTCCTGCGGGACGCCGGGCTCGAGGTCAGCCTCAACCCCTGGGTGACCGCGGGGCATGCGGATCGCGGCCGGTACGACCGTCACGGGTTCGCGCCGATGGTCGGGGCCGACGGGCGGCCCGCCGCCGGTCAGGCGTCCTTCGTCTGTCCTCGCTGGCGTTCCTGGATCGCGGCGCACTACGGCCGGTTCGCCGGGCTGGGCTTCCGCGTCCTCTGGCTCGAGGACGACTTCCGCTACCACAACCACGCCCCGCTGGAGTGGGGCGGCGGTTTCGAACCGCTCATGCTGGAACGCCTCGCGGAGCTGGTCGGGCGGCCGGTGACGCGCGAGGAGGTGGTGGCCGCCGTGACGGCGCCCGGCACCCCGCACCCTTGGCGCGCACTGCTGCAACAGACGTGGCGTACCGCACAGTTGGAAGTCGCGACCCTTGTCGCGGATGCCGTCGAGAAGCACTCCGACGGCCGCTCCCGGCTCGGTCTGATGAGTTCGGGGCCCGGCGCGCACGCGGTCGAGGGCCGCGACTGGCCGGCCCTGTTCGACGCGCTGGCCATCGACGGAGAGGTGGCCCACCGACCCCACTTCGCCCCGTACAGCGATGTCCCGGGTCGCGAACTGAGCCGTTCCGTCTGGCTGTTGGACGTACAGCGACAGCTGCGCCCCGCCTCGGCACGCACCGAACCGGAGATCGAGAACTGGCCGCACACCGCCTGGTCCAAGTCCGACACCCAGACCTGGTCCGAGATGGTCACCGCCCAGCTCTCCGGTGCGGACGCACTGTTCCTCAACGTCCTCCCCGTCCAGTCCGGTCACGCCCGCCGCTTCCCGGCCGTCGCCGGCCTCCTGCGCCGCTCCCGCCCCGCCCTGGACCTCGTGGCCGACCGGCACCGCGGTGAACTCGGCACCTGTGGCGTGGGGCTGCCGTTCCGGCCCGACGCCTCGGCCCACGTCCGTACGGTACGGCCGGGACACCTCACCGACCTGGCGGTCGACCCGGGCCCCGCGGCGGACTTCCTGCTGCGGTACGGGGTGCCGGTGACGGCCGAAGACGCGCCGGTGCGTGTGCTGTTCGGCCAGGCGGCCCGGTCCTTCGACGACGACGCCCTGCGCCGGATGCTCTCCGGCGGGCTCCTCCTCGACGGCATCGCGGCGCAGGTCCTGACCGAGCGCGGCTTCGGGGAACTCCTCGGCGTCACCGTGACGGAGATCGTCGACCGCGAGGCCCCTTCCTCGCCGGGCCCGTACTCCCTGGAGCAGCAGAACGACGGCGTCTGTTTGAGCGTCAACATGCAACCCGCCCTCGCACGGCTGCATCCCAGCGCGGGGGCCGACGTCCAGACCCGCATCCTCACCCCGGACCTGCACCTGTGGGGACCGGGCCGCTGCCTCTTCACCAACGCGCTCGGGGGCCGTGTCGCGGTCCTCGCCGCCACGGCCCCCGAACTGCTGCCGTACGACGAGGACGGCCAGCGACTGCTGCACACGACGGTGCGCTACCTGGAGGGCGACGCGCCCACGCTCCCCCTGGTCAGCGGCGGACCGTATCTGATCCCCCGCCTGGCGCGCACCGCCGACGGCCGGCGGCTCGCCGTCGCCAACGGCAGTGCGGACCCGGCCCGGCCCCGTATCGACCTGCCCCACGCCCCGGCTGCCGTGGAGGCGACGCTGCTCGCGCCACTGGCCGTGCCCGTCGCGACCGGGATGACCTCGTCGGCCGGGGCTTTCACCCTCGACGCGGACCTCCCGCACCGCGGCTGGCTCCTCGTCGACGTCCCCGGCCAGGAGGTCAGCCCACTGTCGCCGCCTCGCGCATGATGTCCGCCAACTCCCCGCGGATCCGGGCGAATTCGGCGGTCGCGCGCAGCGCCGTCGGGTCCGTCCCGGCATCCCGTTCCAGGCCCACGTCCACCTCCGCGACGATGCGTCCGGGGCCCGCCGCCATCACCAGGACCCGGCTGCCGAGCAGGACCGCTTCCTCCGCGGAGTGCGTCACGAAGAGCACGGTGGTGCCGAGGGACGCGGCGAGGGTGCGTACCTCCTCCTGGAGCCGCTCCCTGGTCAGCGCGTCGAGCGCGGCGAACGGCTCGTCCATCAGGAGGACTTGGGGTTCCGTGGCGAGGGCCCGGGCGATGGCGACCCGCTGCTGCTGACCGCCGGACAGCTCCCAGGTGCGCCGCCCGGCGGTGCCGCTGAGCCCGACCCGTTCGAGGAGCGACGCGATCCGGGCGGGGCGTTCCGCGCGCGGCACCCCGTGGCGGGCCAGCGCGAAGCCGAGGTTGCCGCCGACGGTGCGCCAGGGGAAGAGCCGGGGCTGCTGGAAGACAATGCCGGTGCCCCGGCCCGGCGCCGCGGGCGCCCCCTGGACCGCGGCCGTGCCCGAGGTGACGTGCTCGAAGCCCGCGGCGATCCGCAGCAGGGTCGTCTTGCCGCAGCCCGAGGGGCCGACGAGCACCACGAACTCCCCGGCGCGCACGGTCATCGAGACGTCCTCCACGGCGGTGACCGCCGCCCCGGTCTTCCCGTACCGGACCGTGATCCCGTCGAGGACCACGGTCGCGTCACTCTGCGGCGACACCGGCGAGCTCCTTCACGGCGAGGGCCTTCTGGAAGGCCGACTTGTCGGGGACCGCGTCCACGGCCTTCTGGCCCTTGAGGAAGACCGCGGCATCGTGGAGGTTGACGGCGAGTTCGCCGGGTGCGCCGGGCTTGCCGAGGTACTTCGGTCCTGCCTGCTCCTTGGCGGTGAGCAGCACCAGCTGGGCGAGCTGCGCCTTGGCGTCCGCGGTGGACAGGCCGAGTTCCTTGCCGATGGAGGCGGCGGCCGTGGCCGGATCCGACTTGGCCTGCTGCACGGCCTGGTTCTCGGCCTTGAGCCAGGCGGTGACGATCTCCGGGTGCTTGGCGGCGAAGGCGTCGGTGACGACGCCGAGGTCGGCGGTGGCCTTGCCCTGCTCGGCGAGCTGCCGGCTGGTGATGAGGATCTTTCCGTCCTTCTGCAGCTCGCCGAGGGTCGGGGTCCAGACGTAGGCGGCGTCGATGTCGCCGCGCTTCCAGGCGGCGAGCGCGTCCTGCGGCTGGAGGTCGATGATGTTCACGGCGGACGGTTCGACCCCGGCGGCGTCCAGTGCGGCGAGCAGGGAGTAGTGCGAGGTGGAGCCGTAGGGGGTGGCGACCTTCTTGCCCGCCAGCTGCTTGATGTCGTTGATGCCCTTCTTCGCGACCAGGGCCTCGTTGTCGCCGATGACGTCGTGGATCCAGACGACCTTGTACGGGATGTTCAGCGGTGCGGAGAGCCCCTTGGTGACGGGGCTCGATCCGGCGAGGCCCAGGTCCACGGAACCGGCGATCACGGCGGTGTTCACATCGGCGCCCGAGTCGAACTTCACCCACTTGATGTCGGCGTCGGGCAGCGCCTTCTCCAGCAGTCTCTGGTCCTTCACGACCAGGTCGGCGTTGGGTATCGCCTGGTAGGCGATGCGCACGGTGGTCTTTCCGCCGCTGCCGTCGGAGGATCCGGAGCCCCCGCAGGCGGTCGCGGTGAGAGCGGTGAGGGTGGCGGCGGCCAGCAGGGCTGCACGGCGTACGGACATGGGGGATCTCCAGAGCTCGGAAGGGTGAACAGGCAGGAAGAAAAGGGCAGTTCAGGCGCGGCCGCGCCACGGAACCAGGGCTCGCTCGGCCCACTTCAGCAGTGCGTCGAGCACGATCCCGGACAGGCCGATGGCGATGATCCCGACGATGACGACGGCGGTCTGGTTGTAGCGCTGGGCGTCGCGGATCATGCCGCCGATGCCGGGCACGCCGTTGATGGTCTCGGCGGCGACGACCGAGGTGTACGCGACGCCGACCGCTATCCGTACCCCGGTGAGGATCTCCGGCAGCGCGGCGGGAAGCCGTACGGAGAGCAGCAGGGCGATTCGGCCCGACCCCAGCGCCCTTGCCGCTTCGACGAGTTCGACCGGAACCGTCCGCACGGCGGCGGCGGTCGCGGCCGCGATCGGCGGCAGGGCGGCGATCACAAGGAGCCAGATCTTCGGGGACTCGTCGATGCCGAACCAGATGACGAGCAGGGAGAGGTACGCGAGCGGGGGCAGCGTCCGCAGAAAGGTGACCGCGGGCTCCAGTACGACGGCGACGGGCCTGACCGCTCCGATCAGCAGCCCGAGCGGGATCCCCACGAGGGCCGCGTATCCGGTGCCGATCCCGATACGGCGCAGGCTGACGCCCAGGTGCTCGACGAGGAGGTGGCCGCCGTAGCCGCGTACGCCGTCGTGGACGGTGGAGGTCAGCACGAACTGGTGCCACACCTCGCCCGGCGAGGGGACGAGCACGCGCGGCCAGACCTCGGCCGCGACCACCAGCTGCCAGGCGCCCAGCAGGACGGCGAGCGCGACGGCCCGCAGCGCGAGCCAGCGCAGGGCCTCGGCGCGCGGGACGCGCCGCTCGCGTGCGACGGCCGGCGGCGCGGGCTTGGCCGTCTGCTCCAGGACCGTCATCGGGAGGCTCCCGCTTCGACCAGCGCACGGAGCCGGGGTGCGACCTCTTCGCCGACCCGGTAGGCCTCTTCGAGGTGCGGGTAGCCGGAGAGGATGAACTCGTCGACGCCCAACTCCCGGTATTCGTAGAGGCGTTGTGCGACGTCGTCGTGCGAGCCGACGAGTGCGGTTCCGGCACCTTCGCGTACGAGACCGATGCCCGCCCAGAGGTTGGGCGCGATGGTGAGCTTCGCGGTGTCGTCGGCGGAGCCGCCGTGCAGGGCGGTCATCCGGGCCTGCCCGGTCGAGTCCATCCGGGCGAACCGCTCCTGGCTGGCGCGGACCGCGTCCGGGTCAAGACCGCTCAGGATCCGGTCGGCCTCGGCCCAGGCTTCGGCCGCGGTGTCCCTGCTGATGATGTGCAGGCGCAGCCCGTAGCGCAGCGCCGGCGCCTTGGCCCGCAGTCGCGCGATGCGCTCCGCGACGGCGGCCGGCGGTTCGCCCCACAGCAGTTGGACGTCGGCGCGGCGGGCGGCGACCTCTTCGGCGGCGGGCGAGGCTCCTCCGAAGTAGAGGGGTACGGGGTGCTGGACGGCGGGGTCGACGAGGCGCGCGCCCTCGATGTGCAGATGGGCGCCCTCGAAGTCGACGCGCTTTCCGTCGAGCAGGTCGCGGAGTACGGCCATGGTCTCGTCGGTGCGCGCGTACCGCTCGTCGTGGGCCAACTGGTCTCCGTAGGCGCGCTGTTCGGCGGGGTCTCCGCCGGTCACCACGTTGAGGCGGAGCCTGCCGCCCGCGAAGCGGCGGAACGCGTCTGCCTGCTGGGCGATGAGCGTGGGGCTGGCGAAGCCGGACCTGAAGGCGACCAGGAAGCCGATGCGCTCGGTGTGCTGGGTGAGTGCGGCGGTGAGGATCCACGGGTCCACGCAGCCGAGGCCGACGGGCGTCAACAGCGAGTGGAATCCGGCCTGTTCGGCGGCGCGTGCGACCTGCGCCAGGTAGGCGACGTCCGCGGTCCTGCGGGTGGCGGCGCCGGTCCTGCCCTGGACGGACGTGACGCCGCCGGGGTCGCGGCCGTCGCCTCCGGTGGGCAGGAACCAGTGCAGCAAGGGTGCGTTTTCGGGCATGACGAAACCTCGATGGCAGCAGGGAAGGCAGGCGAGGACGGCCGTGAGGGCGCGCGACAGCGGCCCCGTCACGGGGTCAAGGTCCTGAGGGGCGGAGTCGTCCGCGAGAAGGAAGTGTCAGCAGCCGTGCGTACAGCTGGAGTCGACCCGACAGAGCATGCTCGACACACGCAGCAGATCCACGTGACGGCGCGAGACAAGGGCGGGGGTCATGCCCGCATCCTGTCCGCGGACCGTGTCCCCCGACAACCATGTCCCGTATGGCGGACATCGTGATGTCAGCTGTCGAGACGGCCCGGCACACGGCGAGGCGCCGGCCCCTGGAAGGGGACCGGCGCCTCGCGGGCGGGCTGTTCGTCAGTGGCGCTGCAGCACCGTTCCGCCCGCGTACTGCGCGGATGCACCCAACTCCTCCTCGATCCTGATGAGTTGGTTGTACTTCGCCGTACGGTCGGACCGGGACAGCGAGCCGGTCTTGATCTGCCCGCAGCCGGTCGCGACCGCGAGGTCCGCGATGGTGGTGTCCTCCGTCTCGCCGGAGCGGTGCGACATGACGACCGTCCAGCCCGCGCGGTGCGCGGTGGCGACCGTGGCAAGGGCCTCGGTCAGGGTGCCGATCTGGTTGACCTTGACCAGAACGGAGTTGCCGACGCCGGTGCGGATGCCCTCGCGCAGCAGACCCTCGTTGGTGCAGAACACGTCGTCGCCGGTGAGCTGGCAGCGGTCGCCGACGCGGGCGGTGAGCTCCCGCCAGCCGTCCAGGTCGTCCTCGGCCATCGGGTCCTCGATGGAGACGATCGGGTACGCGTCGATCAGCTTGGCCAGGTAGTCGACCTGCTCGGCGGGTGTACGGCGCACGCCCTCGCCCGCGTACACATACGCGCCGTCCCGGAAGAACTCCGACGACGCCGGGTCCATGATCAAGCCGATGTCGGTGCCGGGCCGGTATCCGGTGCGCTCGACGGCCGCCATGACGAAGTCGAGCGCCTCCTCCGCGGTACGCAGTGCGGGCGCGAAGCCGCCTTCGTCGCCGACGCCCGTGGAGTGCCCGGCGGAGAGCAGGTCGCGGCGGAGCGTGTGGAAGATCTCGGAGCCCATGCGGACGGCCTCCGCGAAGGTCTCCGCTCCCACCGGAGCGATCATGAACTCCTGGAAGTCGAGCGGATTGTCGGCGTGGGCGCCGCCGTTGACGATGTTCATCATCGGCAGCGGGAGGAGACGGGCGTCGGCGCCGCCGAGGTAGCGGTAGAGCGGCTGGCGGTGAGCGGCCGCGGCGGCCTTGGCGGCGGCGAGGGAGACGCCGAGGAGCGCGTTGGCGCCGAGGCGGGACTTGTCCGACGTGGCGTCGAGGGCGACGAGCGCCGCATCGAGGCCGGCCTGGTCGTCGGCGTCGCGCCCCACGACCGCCGCCGCGATCTCGCCGTTGACGTGGGCGACCGCACGGTCGACGCCCCTGCCGTGCCAGCGCCCGGGGTCGCCGTCGCGAAGCTCCACAGCTTCGCGTGCCCCGGTGGAGGCGCCGGAGGGGACTGCGGCACGTCCGAGGGATCCGTCCGCGAGGAGGACATCGGCCTCGACGGTGGGGTTGCCCCGGCTGTCGAGGACCCTGCGGGCGGTGACGGACTGAATGGTGGAAACCATGGTGGATCCTTCGCGTTGCTGCGCGCCGCGGCCCTGCTGCGACAACGCTGGCGCGTGCCGCGACACGGCAGACTCTACAGCAATGCTGTTCAGTTCTGCTGTTCAGTCCAGCTGTGCAGTTCTGCTGCGCAATCCGGCTGTGCAGACAGGGCGAGCGGTCCCGCCGGTGATCACCGGTTAAAGTGCCGTATGCCCACCCCGGAACCCGCCGCCGTCGCCACTGAACTGCGTAATGCGATGGGCAAGCTCTCGCGCCGCGTGAAGCACGAGGACCGGATTCCGCACGGCCAGGTCTCCGTACTCGGCACCCTGGACCGCGACGGGGCCATGACCACCAGCGACCTCGCCGCGGATCAGCGCGTACGGCCCCAGTCCATGGCCCGTGCGGTCGGGCTGCTGATGGAACAGGGCCTGGTCGTCCGGCGTGCGCATCCCACGGACGGCCGCAAGTCCCTGGTCGAGCTCTCGTCCGCGGGGCGGGCGGCACTCGAGGCCGAGCGCGGGCGCAGGGCCGGCTGGCTCTCCCAGGCCATCGAGACCGAGCTCACCGGCGAGGAGCGGGAGGTGCTGGCGCGCAGCGCCGCACTCATGGAGCGGCTCGCCGCGCGCTAGGGGCCCGGATCAGCGCAGTTCCAGGCCGAGTTCCCGCTCCAGCACCGCCGCCTGTTCGGGGGTGGCGAAGGCGAAGTAGGTGTCGTACGTGACATTGCTGCGGCGCTGGAAGTCGACGAGGTGGAAGCGGCGCGTGTCCTCACCGGGGTCGGGATCGACATGGCCGATGACCTCGACGATCGCCAGGATGTCGAGGTAGTCGTCCGACAGGTGCTCGGTCTGCTGGGTCACCGGGACGCCGTTGCGGGCGAATTCCAGAACGTCGTCGTACTCGTCTTCCTCACGGAGCCGTACGCCGGTGATGGTGACCGCGCCTTCGGTGAGTGCCGCCGCCCGTTGCAGGAAGTGTGCGTAGCTCTCCTCCAGGAAGTCGACGTCCTCGCCGTGGGCCGACACGGCCACCCCGAACTCTTCGAGCATGCTGGGCACTTCATGCGGGTTCAGTCCCTGGTGGGCGAACTCGGCGAAGTCCTCGAGGACGGCGTCGGCCTTCTCCCGGGACACCATGTCCATGCGCCTCAGGAGCGCTCCGACCTCTGCGTACGAGGTCGCCCTGAACCAGACCAGTACGTCCCGCAGCCTGTCCTCCTGGAGGAACAGTTCGCGCAGGCATCCGAGCGGGATCGCCGACCCACCGACCCTCTTGTACGGCTGGTCCACGTACGGCACCTCGGTCCACAGGCTCTCGCGCGAGCCCGGGGTCCCTGGCTCGGCCTCGGGATCGAACGGTATGTACTGCCACACCGCCCCCTTGTTCCGCCGGATCACCTCGCCCAGGTACCAGCAGGCCCCCTGCACAAAGGGGTCGTCCCGTGCGGCGTCGAACTCCTCCACCGTGGCGAACCGCTCCCTCACGGCGGCTTCCAGCCGGTCCAGGGTCTCGGGAAAGAAACCCCACTCCGACCGGCCCCAGGACGAGTCCGGCCGCTCGGCCAGCCACGCCGTCAGCGCCGGATCCTCCGCCAGCGGCGGCACGGGGTCCACGCGCGGGGTGTGCGCCTTGACCGGTGTCCACCCCGGATCAGCCTCCTGCCGTACGGTCACGGCCTGCCGCAGCCGCTCGACCTCGTCGGCGAACGCCGTCCCCGTCCGGACGCGCAGGGCGTACGCGATCAGCAGCAGCGGTGCGACGGGCGAGAGTTCGAGCTCCGGGTCCGGCGAGACGACGGGCTGTCCGGGGCGGTCGTCGACGGGCCGGGTATTCCAGCCCCATGCACCGCCGGCGACCGAGAGCAGGACTTCGCCGACGTAGGCCGTCACGGCGTCCATCAGCTCCTCCCGCTTCACGAAGTCCTGGTCGGAGTCGTCCCGCGCGAGTAAGTGCGCCTCCAGGGCATCGAGCGACCCGGGAGAATAGTCGAGGCGGAAATCCTGCGGAAGGATCACCTTCTCCAGGAGCAGCAGCGGAAACGGCAGGTCGTCGATCCACCGCTGAAGAAGATGCTGCGGGGAGTGGTCCGGCTCGGTCTCAGGGATCATGCGGACACTGTAGGAGCGCGCACTGACAGCGGCCGTTCGCCTGGGGACGAAGGGACTTCGGACCCTGGAGGTCGAGGACGGACGGCGATCCGGACGACCGGCCGGAAGGCGTCCAATGGAAGGTGCGGCCAGGTGGCCGCAGGCCCTTGGAGGTACCCGGTGGCGGTCGAGGAGAAGCACGGATTCTGCACGCTGTGCAAGTCGCGGTGCGGAGCGGTCTACACGATCGAGGACGGCCGGCTCACCGGCGTACGCCCCGACCCCGGGCACCCGACCGGTGCCGCGATGTGCCCGAAGGGGCGGTCCGCGCCCGAGATCGCGCACAGCACCCGCCGGCTGACCACTCCCCTGCGGCGTACACACCCGAAGTCGGACCCCGACCCGGGCTGGGAGGCCATCTCCTGGGACGAGGCGATGAGCGAGATCGCCGGCAGGATCGGTGCGATCGCCGAGGAGAGCGGGCCCGAGGCGGTGGCCTTCGCGGTGGCCACCCCGTCGGGGACGATGGTGTCCGACGCGACCGAGTGGATCGAGCGTTTCGTACGCCACTTCGGCAGTCCGAACACCGTCTACAGCGCGGAGATCTGCAACTGGCACAAGGATTTCGCGCACGCCTTCACCTTCGGCTCGCCCCTTCCGCCACCGGACTACGCGCACTCCGATCTCGCCCTGCTGTGGGGCTTCAACCCGGCCAAGACCTGGCTGTCGCAGTCCGCCGCCGTCTCCGCCGCCCAGGCGAACGGCATGAAGCTGGCCGTCGTCGACCCCCGCCGTTCCACCAGCGCTCTGCGCGCCGACCACTGGCTGCGGGTGCGGCCGGGCACGGACGCCGCACTGGCGCTGGGTCTGGCGAACCTGCTGATCGAGAACGGCACCTTCGACGAGGAGTTCGTACGCTCCTGGACCAACGCCCCGCTGCTGGTGCGGACCGGCACAGGACGGTTCCTGCGCGCCGCCGAACTCTCCGAGGGCGCCGACGGTTTCGCGGTGTGGGACGAGGAGACAGGCCTCGCCGAGCCGTACGACACCGGGCGCGCCGCCGTACGCCCGGAGCGTTTCGCGCTGCGCGGCGTGCACCGGGTCGTGACGCGTACAGGACCGGCCGACTGCGTGCCCGCCTTCGAGCGGTACGCGGACGCCTGCGCCCAGTGGCCCGCCGGGCGGGTCGCGCGCACCACGTGGATCCCCGAGCGGGAGATCCGGGCCCTGGCCGCGGAGATCGGGGCCGCGCGTTCGGTGACGTACTACGGATGGACCGGCGTCGGTCAGAGCGCCAACGCCGCCCAGACGGAACGCGCGCTGGCCACCCTGTACGCGCTGACCGGGTCGTACGACACCGAGGGCGGCAATCACGTCGCACCGCCGCCCCCGTACAACCCGGCCACCTCCTTCGCCCAGTTCGCGCCCGGGCAGCGGGCCAAGGCGCTGGGCCTGGACAGGCACCCCTTGGGGCCGCCCGCCTTCGGCTACATCAACGCCGGCGATCTGTGCCGCGCGATCGAGAACCACCAGCCGTACCAGGTGAGGGCGTTGATCGCCTTCGGCTCCAACCTCGTGGTGTCACAGCCCGATTCGGACCGGGTCGCGCGCGCCCTGCGGGAGCTGGAGTTCCAGGTCCACCTCGACCTGTTCGCCAACCCGACCAGTGCGAGCGCCGACATCGTGCTGCCGGTCAACAGCGCCTACGAGCACGAGGCGCTGCGCTTCGGCTTCGAGATCAGCCACCGGGCCCAGGAACAGGTCCAGTTGAGGCCGCGCCTGGTGGAGCCGCAGGGCGAGTCCCGCTCGGACACCGAGGTCGTCTTCGACCTCGCCTGCCGCCTCGGGATGGACGGCCTGTTCTTCGACGGGGACATCGAGGCGGCCTGGAACTGGCAGCTGGAACCGCTCGGCCTGACCGTCGAGGAGCTGCGCGGACGCCCCGGCGGCGTGCGCGTGCCCCGTCCCCTCGCCCACCGCAAGTACGCGGCCGAGGCGGGCGGCAGCGGGACGGTGGCCGGGTTCAACACGCCGACGCGCCGCGTCGAGCTGTACTCGGAGCGGCTGTGGGAGCACGGCTACCCGGCCGTGCCCGAGCACCACGACCCGGCCGCCACGGACACCGCGTTCCCTCTCGTCCTGACCTGCGCCAAGCACGGCTCCTTCGTCCACAGCCAGCACCGCGGCCTCACCTCGCTGCGCCGCCGGGCCACCGATCCGTCCGTGGACATGAACCCGCGGACGGCCACCGCGCGCGGCATCGCCGAGGGCCAGTGGGTGGAGCTGTCCACGCGCCGGGGCGGCATCCGGCTGCGTGCCCGCTTCGACGACTCGCTGCACCCCTCGGTCGTGGTCGGCGAGTACGGCTGGTGGCAGGAGGCCACCGACCTGGCGCTGCCCGGCGCGGACCCGCTCGCCGCGACCGGCAGCAACTTCAACCGGCTCGTCGACCACGCGACCACCGACCCGCTGAGCGGTTCGGTTCCGCTGCGCTCCTCGGTGTGCGAGGTCCGCCCGGCGCCGGACGACGGCACCTGGACCGGGACCCGCCCCTTCACCGTCACGGCCCTGTCCGCGGAGGGCCCCGGCGTACGCACCCTGCGCCTGGAGCCGGCCGACGGCGGCCGGCTGCCCGACCACCGGCCCGGTCAGCACCTGACGGTCCGCGCCGAGGACGCCTCGGATACCGTCCGGGACCCGGCGGACGGCCGCAGCTACTCCCTCACGGGTGCTGCCACGGATCCGGACCGCATCGCCTACGGCCTCGCCGTACGCCACATCGCGGACGGTGCCTTCTCCCCGTACGTCCACGAAGAGCTCAAGGTCGGCGACCGCCTGCACCTCAGCGCCCCGCGCGGCGTCTTCTGCATCCCCACGCACACCGACACACCGGTGGTGCTGCTCGCCGGCGGCATCGGCATCACTCCGTTCCTCAGTTACCTGGAGACACTGGCAGCGACGGGCGGAACCGTCCCCGAGGTAGTCCTCCACTACGGAAACGCCGGCTCGGCCGACCACCCGTTCAGGGACCGCCTGCGCGAACTCCGTTCCCGTATCGGCACGTTGAGGATCGTCAACCACTACGCCGAGCCCGCGGAGACCGACGTGCCCGGCCGCGACTTCGACCGCCGCGGCTTCATCACCGCCGACGACATCGCCCCCGATCTGATCGCCCGCCGCGCCCGCTTCTACCTCTGCGGCCCCGAAACGATGCTCGCCTCACTCACCGACGGGCTGACGGCCCGGGGCGTACCGCGCTTCGAGATCTTCAGCGAGAAGTTCCGCGCCGCACAGCGCGAGGTCACCGTCCCGGACGACGCCGCCTTCACCGTGCGCTTCGCCCGCTCCGACCGCGAGATCACCTGGCGGAAGGGGGACGGCACCCTCCTCGCCCTCGGAGAGGGCGCGGGCCTCGCACTGCCCAGCGGCTGCCGCGTCGGCCAGTGCGAGAGCTGCGCCTGTACGGTCCTGAAGGGCGAGGCCGCCCACCTGGTCACCCCGTCGCCGGACCTCCCCGACACCGAGGTCCTGACCTGCCAGTCCGTCCCGGTGTCCGACCTGGTCCTCGACGCCTGAGCGATTGCCGGTCTCAGGCGGTGCCGTACACGTCCAGCCGCCCGCACATCCCGAACTTCCCCCGGGCCGAGGGCTGTTCGGCCCTTACCTCGGCGGCGGCGAGGTACGTGGCGTCCCCCGTCGCGAGCCGGTCCAGCTGCTCCCCCGTCGCGGCGGACGCGGCGGCGGCTCCCTGCTCCCACCGCGTACGCCATGCGTCGAGGCGATGGCGTACGAGTGCGGCGGCCGCCTCGTGGAACGCCGCCAGTTCGGCGGGGTCCTCGGCGGCGCGGAGTCTCCGGTAGCCCTCGATCGCGAGGTCGCGGCGGGCGCGCGCCACCCGCTCCTGTTCGGCCTCGGGTGCGTCGAGCGGGATCGCGGTGGCGGCCGCGTACGTCCCGGGGTCGGTCAGATACTGCGGTGGCAGCGTCAGCACCGCGTCCCCCGCCTCCGGCAGGCCGCTGTTCTGCATCAGGACGACGATGCGCAGGGCATCCTCGTTGACGAGGCGGTGGATGGTGCCGGGCGTGAACCAGGCGACCGTGCCCTCCGCGAGCGGCGTGCTCTCGAACCCGGAGGCGGTGAGCGTCTGGACGGCGCCGCGGCCGGCCGTGACGACGTACCCCTCGCTGCACGTCAGATGCAGGTGCGGGGTGCCGCCGCAGAGCCCGTCGGACGCGGGCCAGTCGTAGACGGTGAGGTGCGAGACCGCCACGCCTCCCGGCAGTCCTTGGTACCCCGGGGCGCTCACCACGGGTGCTCCGCAAGGTACTTGGCGATCTCGGGGCGCTCCCAGGAGCCCTCCGCGACGACCACCCGGTAGCGGCGGGTGAGGGTGTCGCCGGGGGCCAGGACGAGTTCGTCGTGGAAGGCGAGGGAGGGCGCGACCGCGGCGAAGGGGTCGTTGCGTACGAACCAGTGGGCGGGGTGGCTGCCCCGCTCCCCCGCGTGGCCGTTCTCCGGTGCGTGCTCGAAGACGAGGGTGGCGTACCCGTCCGCGCCGTCGTGCTCACCGGTGTACGCGAGCCAGGGTGCCTGCGCGCCCATCACCTGCGGGCCCTCGTCGTCCGCGGTCTGGATGCGTCCGTCACGGAAGGCGCGCGGGCCGCGCCAGAACAGGCCTGTGTACCCGGCGAGTTCACGGCCTTGGGTGGTGGGGCTGCCGAAGCGGAGCGGTTCGGAGCGCCGGTTGGTGACGGCGCTGGTCCAGGTGAGGGCCCAGGATCCGGAGTCCGCGTCGACGTCGTGGACCTCGATGCGGCGGGACTCGTCGGCCCACAGGTCGCCGTTGTGCGGGTGCCAGGTGAGCCGCTCGGCGATGACGGTCCTGTCCTCGTCGGAGGACAGTTCGTCGAAGGCGACATGCGCCATGGAGCCGACCCGTTCGGGCAGGGCGAGATAACCCTCGCCGTGCACATAGGTGTTGCCGCCCCACAGGTTCTGGCCCGAGAGGTGCGAGGCGGTCATCTGCAGGCCCTTGTGCCAGCGGTGGTCGTTGGGCCGGTAGTCGGTGACCACGTGGTCGGCCAGGGTCCTGAGCGGGTGCAGATACGGCTTCGGCGCCTCCCAGTCCGCCTCGGGCCGGTAGACGTACGCGAAGAGTTCCACGCCCGTGGCGGGGTCGCCGACCGTGATCCGGTCGCCGTGCGTGTGGACGAGTCGGAGCGGGCCGCGGCTCATGCGTGTGCCTCCTCGGTACGCGTGGACGGGGACCAGCCGGGGGCGCCACCGTGGAGGGCGGTGTAGTACGGGTCGCCGGGGCCGATGTCGCCGGCGCGCACGGTGGTGTCGGTGAAGGCGGACTTGTACAGGGCGGAGATCAGTTCCAGGCTGGTCCGGCCGTCGGCGCCGCTGCTGCGGGGGCGCTCCCCCGCGCGGATCGAGGCGACGAGTTCGCGCAGCTGGGCGAGGTGGGAGCTGGGTACGTCGGGGCCGAAGTCCCGCCAGGCGGCGGCCTGTTCATCGGGTACGCCGGGGGCGGGCGTGATGCGCCAGTCGTCGTTCCCGTAACCGTACAGATGCGTGAGCTCCAGCGTGGCCCGCTCGCAGTCGATGCGGATACGGCTGACCTCGTCGGGGCTGAGCACGCTGTTCACCACGGTGGCCAGCGCGCCGTTGCGGAAGCGGACCAGGGCGGTGGAGACGTCCTCGGTCTCCACGTCGTGCACGAGCCGCCCCGCCATGGCCCGCACCTCGGCCCAGGGGCCGAGGATGTCGAGCAGCAGATCCATCTGGTGGATGCCGTGCCCCATGGCGGGCCCGCCGCCCTCGGTGGCCCAACGGCCGCGCCAGGGAACGGAGTAGTAGGCGTCGTTGCGGTACCAGGTGGTCTGGCAGTGCGCGACCAGGGGACGGCCGACCTCCCCGTCGGCCAGCAGCTTCCTGACGTGGCGGGCGCCGGAGCCGAAGCGGTGCTGGAAGACGATGGCCGCGTACGGACCGCCGTCCTGCCCCTCGGCGGCCTCGATCGCGTCGAATTCCTCCAGCGACGGGCACGGGGGCTTCTCGCACCAGACCCACGCACCCGACCGCAGCGCGGTGACGGTCTGCTCGCGGTGCAGGGTGGGCGGGGTGCAGATGGTGACCAGGTCCGGCTGCTGCTCGTCGAGCATCCGCTGCAGATCGGTGTACGCGTTCGGGATGTCCCCCTCCGCGCAGAAGCGGCGTACGGCGTCGTCGTCGATGTCCACGGCGGCGACGACCTCCAGCGGCACACCCTCGGCGGCCAGCTGCCGGAGCGCCGGGAGGTGACTGCCGCGGGCGATGCCACCGGCGCCGACCAGGGCGGCCTTCAGCGGACGGTTCTCATCGGTGGGGCGCATGGACGCGATCAACACTCCATCAGGCGTGCGGGCGCCGACCGGAGATGGCAAGCGCTTTCTTCGCGTCGAACCTAAGCAGGGGTCGAGCGACCGGTCAACAGGCCCGCACGCGCCGATGTGCCGGAACTCCTACGACAGCACCGCCGGTTCGGGGACCCTCGCGGCACGGAACCGCGTCGTGCGGCGCAGCTGGAAACCGAGCGACTCGTACAGCCGGATCGCGTTCGTATTGCGCGCGGCGGTGTGCAGGAACGGTGTCTCGCCGCGCTCCCTGATCCCGGCGGCGACGGACCGCACGAGCCGCCCGGCCAGCCCCTGACCGCGCTGGTCGGCGTCGGTGCACACGGCGCTGATCTCGGTCCAGCCCGGCAGGTGCAGCCGCTCCCCGGCCATCGCGACGAGCACGCCGCCGCGCCGGATGCCGAGGTACGTGCCGAGTTCGATGGTGCGCGCCTCGAACGGCCCCGGCCTGGTGCGCTCCACGAGGGCGAGCATCTCCGGTACGTCGGCCGGGGTGAGCAGAACCGCCTCCGGATCGTGCACCGCGTCCACCGACACGTCGACGAGCTGCACGCCGGGCATGTCCTGCGTCAGCTCCCAGCCGTCCGGCAGCGAGCGCGTCGTGCCCGGCAGCGGCACCTCGGCGCCGGGACCGGCGAAAGCGGCGAGGTCCGCCCAGTCCTCGGGACCCGGGTCGTCGGGCAGCGCCAGCCAGGGCGAGACGTCGACCGGATAGCGCAGCACCCGGCCGCGCCGCTCGGCGAGATGCGCGTGCGGTCCGGTCAGCGCCGCGTACGCGGGGTTGTCGAGCGGGTGCGCCGTCTCAC
Organism: Streptomyces sp. NBC_01465; assembly: GCF_036227325.1. Classification (NCBI taxonomy): domain Bacteria; kingdom Bacillati; phylum Actinomycetota; class Actinomycetes; order Kitasatosporales; family Streptomycetaceae; genus Streptomyces; species Streptomyces sp. NBC_01465. The sequence goes on from NZ_CP109467.1 coordinate 556,892, forward strand.
CCGAGGCGGGCGCGGACGCCCTCCCCTCGTACGTCTCCGTCATCGGACCCCTTCCGTGGTGGCTTCTCTCTTCTCATGAAACCCCCAGGTCAGGGCCGCACATTCCCCACCACACGCAGTGTTCACGAGGTCGCAACGCGTTCATGCGACCGCAATACGGCCGTAGGGTTTCCCCGTTGCCGAGCGGTCATCGCATTGGCATGCTGGCCCGATGCCCTCCACGCCATTGAGTGACCACGTCGAGGCCCTGCTCTCCGCCGAGGGTCCGCTGCCGATCGTCGCCGCGGGCGACCCCGTGCTGCGCCGCCCCACCGAGCCCCTGGACGGACAGCTCTCCGACGACCAGCTGGCCAGGCTGATCGAGGCGATGCGGATCACGATGCACGCGGCGCCCGGCGTGGGCCTGGCCGCACCGCAGATCGGCCTGCCGCTGCGCCTGGCGGTCATCGAGGACCCGGCGAACGTGGCGGACGACGTACGTACCGCACGCGGCCGCGTCCCTCAGCCGTTCCGGGTCCTGGTCAATCCGTCGTACGAGGCCGTGGGCGAGCGCCGGGCCGCCTTCTACGAGGGGTGCCTGAGCGTGCCCGGCTACCAGGCCGTGGTCGCCCGGCACGAGCGGGTGCGTCTGCGCGCCCTGGACGAGCTGGGGCGCACGGTGGACGAGGAGTTCGGCGGCTGGCCCGCGCGGATCGTCCAGCACGAGACGGACCATCTCGACGGCACGCTCTACCTGGACCGCGCCGAGCTGCGCTCCCTGTCGTCCACGCAGTCGCAGACGGCGCTGGAGCGCTGGGCGCAGCCGACTCCCCAACTGGCGGCGACCGAGCTGGGATTCACGCTGCCCGGAGCGCGCTGACCGTCAGGCGAACTCCGGCATGTCGCCCTTCGTCGACGAGACGTCGATGAACGAGAACACGGCGCCCTGCGGATCGGCGACCGTGGCCATCCGGCCGAAGGGGCTGTCCAGCGGCCCGAAGTAGACCTGCCCGCCGAGGCGTTGGACGGCCTCCACGGCCGCGTCGCAGTCCTCGACGACGAAGTACACGTTCACCCACGGCGGGGCCTTGTCCGGGAACTGGTCCGTCATCTTCAGCCGGCCCATCACCGGCGGCCCGCCGAGCTGCCACACGTCGAAGTCCACGTGCTCGTCGGCCATCTTCTCGACCTGGTACGGGAAGACCGACGTGAAGAACGCGTCGGCCTTCTCCGTGTCCCGGGTGGTGACCTCGGCCCAGCAGAACGCGCCGGGCTCGTTGACCTTCTCGAAGCCCTCGTGGGAGTCGGGCTGCCAGAGGCTGAAGTACACACCGCTGGGGTCCTGCACGGTGACCATGGTGCCGAAGTCGCCGACCTGCATCGGTTCCATCAGCAGGGTGCCGCCCGCGTTCTTGATCCGCTCGGCGGCCGCTGCGATGTCCGGCGTCGCCAGGTACAGGTTCCAGGCCGCCGGGACGTCTTCCATACCGGGCATCTGCGGCGACAGCGCGGCGACGTGCTTGCCGTCCGAGGTCTTGGCCTGCGTGTAGTTGCCGAACTCCTCGGAGCCCGGATCGTAGGACCAGCCGAGGAGCTCGGCGTAGAAGGCCTTCGCGGCCTCCAGGTCGGGGAACATGGCGTCGGCCCATACGGGCGCGCCCTCCGGTTGCACGGGCATTGCGCGACCCTTCCCTCGGATGCACCGGGCACGACGGGGCCCGGCGGTCGGGCTTCCACGCTAGGCGTGCGGGCCCTTGATCGCGATCTGTACGGAAAGTTGTGCCGCACTCCTTGACGCCGTGCCCCGCTGCCTCCACAGTGCTCGTTAATGCGCATTAGTAATGCGCATTAACGACGGTGTACGAGCAAGGGAGCAGCAGGCGTGGAACCACCGAGGAAGCGTGCGAAGCCCGGACGGAGCCCGGCACCGGCAGGCCGTACGGCACGGCCGCGGCAGGCCGAGGTGGCCCGGCTCGCGGGGGTCTCGCAGGCGACGGTGTCGCTGGTCCTCTCCGCCCGCGGCGACGGCAAGGGCCCGACGATCTCCGACGAGACCCGGCAGCGCGTCCTCGACGCGGCCCGCAGTCTCGGCTACGTCCCCGACCCGGCGGCCCGCAGACTCGCGGCAGCGCGCAACAACCTGCTCGGCGTCTTCAGCTTCACCGCGACGTTCCCGACGGACGTGCAGCACTCCTACTACCCGTTCCTGGTGGGCGTGGAGCAGGAGGCGGCCGCCCGCGGCTACGACCTGGTCCTCTTCACCGGATCGAGCAGCGGGGGTGCGGGCGCCGCCGGACCTGACGCGCTCAGCCGGGTGCGCCTCGCCGACGGCTGCCTCTTCCTCGGCCGCCATGTACCGCGCGCCGAGCTGAAGCGGCTCGTCGCCGACGGGTACCCGGTCGTGCACCTGGGCCGCCGCGAGGAGCTGGAGGGACTGGCCTGGGTCGGCGCCGACTATGTGAGCGCGAGCCGCGAGGTCGTCGCGCATCTGGCCGGGCTCGGGCACCGCAGGATCGCTCTCGTACGGGAGGACGACGACGCGCCCGCCTCGGCGGACCGCCAGCGCGGCTTCCTGGACGGGCTCGATGCGGCGGGGATCGGGGGCGGCCCGCAGGCGGTGCTCCGATGTGCTGATCCCGTACGGGAGTTGACGGCGGAGCGCGTGCGCGCGCTGGTCGCCGACGGGGTCACGGCGTTCGTGGCCGAGGAGACGGACACCGGGGCGGCCTGGCGGGCGCTGAACAGCGCCGTGCGGGAGGCGGGGCTCGACTGCCCGGGCGACATCTCGCTGGGGCTGCTCGGAAGCCCGCCCGCGGACCTCGCGGGTGAGCCGGTGCCGATGGGCTTCGACATTCCCCGGCACGAGCTGGGCGCCGCGGCCGTACGACTGCTCGCCGCGCTGGTGGCCGGCGAGGAGGCCGCGGAACCGCTGGTGGCGTGCGCGTTCCGGGGCGGGCAGACCGCAGGACCGGCCCGCTTGTAGGCACGCAGATCTCAACACGCAGGACAGGCAAGGCAGTTCAGGCACAACCACAAGGAGCAGAGTGATACCCGAACCGGACATCCTGATCGTCGGCGGCGGCCTCGGCGGAGTCGCCGCAGCGCTCGCCGCCTGTCGTGCGGGCCGGCGCGTCGTGCTGACGGAGGAGACCGACTGGATCGGCGGCCAGCTCACCGCGCAGGCGGTGCCGCCGGACGAGCACCCGTGGGTGGAGCAGTTCGGCACGACGGCGACGTACCGCGCACTGCGCGAGGGGATCCGGGCCCACTACCGGCAGTGGTACCCGATGCGGAGCGAGGCGCTCGGGCTCGCGGACCTCAACCCCGGCGCCGGGCGCGTCAGCAAGCTGTGCCACGAGCCGCGGGTCGCCCTCGCCGTCCTGGAGGCGATGCTCATGCCGCACCGGGCGTCCGGATTGCTGTCCGTACTGACCGAACACCGCGCCGTGTCCGCCGCGTCCGACAACGATGTCGTCACCGCCGTCACCCTGCGCGATCTGCGCAGCGGGGAACTGCGCACCTTCTGCGCGCCGTACGTCATCGACGCCACCGAGACGGGAGAACTCCTCGCCCTCGCCGACGTGGAACACGCCAACGGGGCGGAGGCACAAGGGGAGTTCGGGGAGCCGCACGCACCCGCCGAGGCGCAGCCGGACAACCAGCAGGGCATCACGGTCTGCTTCGCCCTCTCGCACCACGAGGGCGAGGACCACACCGTCGACCGCCCCGAGGACTACGCCTTCTGGCGCGCCTACCGCCCCGACTTCTGGCCGGGCCCGCTGCTCGGGTTCGAGGCGCCCGACCCGCGCTCCCTGGAGCCGGTCCCCCGGACCTTCGTACCCAACCCGGTGCTGGACCCCCTGGCCGTGAGCGCCGACCAGAGTGCGGACGCGGGCGACAAGGAACTGTGGGGGTTCCGGCGGATCCTGGCGCGCAAGATGCACCGCGAGGGCGCCTTCGACTCGGACATCACCCTCGTCAACTGGCCTTTGAACGACTACTGGTTGAAGCCGTACATCGGCCAGGAGACCGAGGCCCTGCGCGAGGCCCGCCAGCTGTCGCTCTCCGTTCTGTACTGGCTGCAGACCGAGGCCCCGCGGGCCGACGGCGGCACCGGCTTCCCGGGGCTGCGGATCCGGCCCGACGTCACCGGCACGCCGGACGGCCTGGCCAAGTCCGCGTACGTACGGGAGTCGCGGCGCATCAAGGCGGTGACGACCGTCGTCGAGCAGGACGTCGCGGCCGACGTCGTCGGCGCGTACGGCAGGACCCGCTACCGCGACGCGGTCGGTGTGGGCAGCTACCGGATCGATCTGCACCCCTCGACCGGCGGCGACTCGTACATCGACATCGGTTCGGTCCCGTTCGAGATCCCGCTCGGCGCGCTGGTGCCGCGCCGGGTCCGCAATCTGCTGCCGGCGGGCAAGAACATCGGCACCACCCACATCACCAACGGCTGCTACCGGCTGCACCCCGTGGAGTGGAACGTCGGCGAGGTCGCGGGGGCCCTCGCGGCGCACTGCCTCGCGGAAGGTCTGGAGCCGCAGCAGGTGCAGGCCGAGGACAAGCACGTCGAGGAGTTCGGGCGGGTCCTGGACCGGGCGGGTGTGCAGCGGCACTGGCCCGAGGTCCGGGGCTACTGAACCCACTGCGAGACCCGCACACGCACGTCAGCACACGTCAACGCAGGCAATTCACGCACGTCAACGCACAAGGAGGTGCCCTGACATGACCCCTGGCAGCCGCATCCGCGTCGGTATCGACGTGGGCGGCACATTCACGGACGCGGTGGCCGTAGACGCCGCGACGCTCGCCCTGGTGGGACAGGTGAAAGTGCCCACCAGCCACCACCACGAGGACGGCGTCGCCCACGGCATCGTCCTGGCGCTCGACCGGCTCCTCGAACAGGTCGGCCGCACCCCGGCCGATGTCACGTTCCTCGCCCACGGCACGACGCAGGCGACGAACGCACTGCTGGAGGGCGACGTCGCGACGGTCGGGCTGATCGGCATCGGCGACGGGCCCGCCGCGGTCCTCACCCGCCGCCTCGCCGCACTCGGCAAGCTCGAACTCACCCCGGGCAAGAGCCTTCCGCTGGCGTACGCGCATGTGGCCGACCCCTTCGACGCCGACGAGGTGCGGGCCGCAGTCTCCCGCGTACAGGCGGAGGGTGCCCAAGTCCTCGTCGCCACCGAGCCGTTCGGCGTCGACCGCCCCGAGGGCGAGCAGGCCGTGCTCGACGCGGCCCGCCCCTCGGGTCTGCCGCTGGCGGCGGCCCACGAGATCACCTCCCTCTACGGACTGCACAAGCGGACCCGTACCGCCGTGGTCAACGCGGCGATCCTGCCGCGGATGCTGGCGACGGCCGACCTCGTCGACGCGTCCATCACCAAGGCCGGGGTGACGGCGCCGCTGATGGTGATGCGCTGCGACGGCGGCGTCATGTCGCTGGACGAGATGCGCCGCCGGCCACTGCTGACGGTCCTCTCGGGACCGGCCGCCGGGGTGGCCGGCGCGCTGATGCAGGAACGCATCAGCGAAGGGGTTTTTCTCGAGACGGGCGGCACCTCGACGGACATCAGCGTGGTGCGGCGCGGCAAGGTGGCGGTGCGGCACGCGACGATCCTCGGCAGGACGTCGTACCTCAACGCCCTGGACGTACGGACCGTGGGCGTCGGCGGCGGCTCGATGGTGCGGGTCGCCGACGGACGGGTGGTCGGCGTCGGGCCGCGCAGCGCGCACATCGCCGGACTGCCGTACGCCTGCTTCGCCACGCCGGAGGATCTGCGCGACGCGCGGGTGGCGACGGTACGCCCGATGGACGGCGACCCCGACGACCACCTTGTGCTCGACGCGGCGGGCGGCCGGTTCGCCGTGACGATGACGTGCGCGGCGAACGCGCTCGGCCGGGTCCCGGAAGGCGACTTCGCACGCTCCGACCAGGAGGTGGCGCGGGCCGCGCTCGCACCCCTGGCGGCCTTCCTCTCCACGGACGTGGCCGGTGCGGCGCAGGCCGTGCTCGACGCGGGCATCGCGCAGGTGAAGACCGTCGTGGACACGATGCTCAAGGAGTACCGCATCGACCGGGACACGGCGGTGCTGGTGGGCGGGGGCGGCGGGGCCGCCGCGGTGACCCCGCATCTGGCCGCCGACACCGGCCTGGAAGGGCGGATCGCCCGCCACAGCGAGGTGATCAGCCCCATCGGTGTGGCGCTCGCGCTCGTCCGCGAGCAGGTCGAGCGGATCATCCCCGGGGCCACCCAGGAGCAGATCCTGGCCGTGCGCGCCGAGGCCGAGCGTGCGGTGGTCGCACAGGGTGCGGCGGCGGACGGCGTCGAGGTGGAGGTGACGGTCGACCCGCAGACCAGCACGGTGCGGGCCGTCGCCACCGGGGCGACGGAGCTGCGCACGCAGGACCGGGCGCACCGTACGGACGACGCGGAACGGCTGCGCACGGCCGCCGCGAGCCTGAAGGCGGACCAGTCGCGGGTCCGGGTGCTGGCCGGCACGGACGCGTACACCGTCTACGGGACCGAGGTGCGGCGCAGGCTGCGCGCGGACCGGCAGCCGGTGCGGGTCGTGGACGCGGACGGCGTCGTACGGCTCGGGGTGTCCGACGCGCGGGTGGAGGCGACGACGGTGGGCGCCGCCGGTGAGACGCTCGCGTCGCTGGTGCGGGACTCGACTTCGTACGGCGACGGCGGGGTGCGGGCGCCTGCCGTACGGCTTCTGGTCGGCGGGCGGATCGCGGATCTGTCCGGCGTGCTGGAACCGGACGCTCTGCTGGCGCTGGCCCGCAGCGAGCTGCGCTCGCGCGGCGCCGACGAGCCGGTGGTGGCGGTCGTGGAGTCCCGGGCATGAGCGCCGACCACGACCTGGACCTCGCCGTACGGCTGCTCGCGGGAACGCCCACGCACGAGGGACGCGACCCCCTGACGCTCCGTCAATGGGCCATCGCCGCCGAAGAGTTCGGCTCCCGTATGACTCCGGAAGAGACACCTGTCCGGGTCGTCGAGCGCGACGACGGGCTCGCCGCCGGACTGCTCGCGCGGTACCGGTCGCGGCCGCCGGTCGTCGAGCTGTACGTCGACACGGTCGCCCGCGCCGAGCAGCTCGTCGTCGAGCGCGGCTGGCGCCACTGGTACCCCGAAGGGTCGGTGCGGGCCGCGGCGCTCGCCCACGAGCAGGCGCACGCCTGGCTCCATCACGCCCACGTCCGGGCCGAGTTCAAACGGGCCCTCGGTCACACGGCGCTGCGCCTCGGCCGCCGTCGCGTGTACGCACACGTCGCGGGCGCCGACGAACTCGCGGCGCACGCCTACGCCCGCGCCGCCTGCGGCCTGGGCCGCAGTCCCCTACTGCTCACGGAGGCACTGGCCGCCGTCGCGTACCCCGAAAGCGAGAAGTGACCATGGGTGTCGTCATTCTGCTGGTCATGGCGGCCGGAGTCGCCGCCATGCTCAGCCGCAAACTTCCCACCGCGTTCGCGCTGGTGCTGCTCGCCGTCGTCATCGCGTTCGTCGCCGGCGCACCGTTGACCGGCAAGGACAGTGTGCTCGACACGGTGCTCCAGGAGGGTGCGCCCGCGCTGGCCGCGACGATGATCGCGATCCTGCTCGGCTCGTGGCTCGGCAAGCTCCTGGAGGAGACCGGCATCGCGGGAACCCTGGTCCGCAAGATCGTCGAATTCGGCGGCGACCGGCCGGTGTTCGTCGCACTCGGAGTCCTCGCGGTCTCCGCCCTCGTGGGTACGGTGACGGGCTCGGCTCCGGCGGCGATGCTCGCCGGGCTCATCGGGATCCCCGCGATGATCGCGGTGGGGATACCGAAGGTGACGGCCGCGGGCACGATCCTGATGGGCATCGCGGTGGGCATCCCCTTCGAGCTGCCGGTGTGGCAGTTCTTCTCCACGGCCCTGGAACTGCCCGTGGACACGGTGCGCGGCTTCATGGTCAAGCTGTTCCCGTTCGCACTGGTCGCGGCGGTCGCGTACGTCCTGGTGGAGTCGCGGCGCCGGGGTGTGGAGCACACGTGGTCGCTCAAGTCGGTCCAGGACAAGCCGGCTGCGCCCAGTCGCCGCAAGCTGCTCGGTGACGCACCGTGGTACGCCCTGCTGACGCCGGCCGTCCCGCTGATCCTGGCACTCGGCTTCGAACTGGCCATCATTCCCTCACTGTTGGCGGGTGTGCTGTACGCGCTCGTGACGACGACGCGCCCGCGCGACATGAACCGGCGGCTGCTGCGCACCCTGTACGGCGGCTTCGAGGTGGCGGCCCCGCCCATCACCCTGTTCGTGGCGATCGGCATCCTGCTCGCCGCGGTGAAACTGCCCGGCGCGGTCGACGCGCTGGAGCCGCTGGTCAAGGCGGTCAGCCCGCAGAACCCGATCCTGTTCGTCCTGGTCTTCACGGTGCTGGTGCCGCTCTGCCTGTACCGGGGTCCGCTCAACGCGTTCGGCCTCGGGGCCGGCATCGCGGGGGTCCTCATCGCCACCGGCATCTACCCGGCCGCCGCCGTGCTCGGCATGGCCACCTCGTACAACCAGGTCTTCGGTGTCGCCGACCCGACCAGCACCCAGACGGTGTGGAGCGCCCAGTACGCGGGGGTCTCACCGCAGCAGGTGATGGTCAGGACGCTGCCCTACGTCTGGGTGGTGGCGCTCGGCGGGCTGTGCGTCACCGCCGCCTCGTACCTCTGAAACGCCTCTCGCATCAACCGACTTGAGGAGCCGATCGTGCAAGAGCCGCAGTCAGGACCCGACCGCCGTACATTCCTGCGCACCACCGCCGCCACCGGCGCCGCGCTCGCCCTCGGCGGCTGGCAGGCGCAGTCCGCGTCGGCCGCGCCGGGCGGTTTCCCCGACTACACCTACGTCCGCACCCTGCTGACGCCGTCCCAGCTGAAGTACAACCCCACGGGCGAGATCATCTTCCCGACGGTGCGCGGGGTGTACGACAAGCTGGCGTCTCCGCTGGGCCGTTACTACCTCTACTACGCACCGCACGACGCACCGGGCGGCATCTGCCTCGCGTACGGCGACTCGCTGGAGGGCCCGTTCACGGAGTACCCGGCGAACCCGATCGTGGCCAACAAGTGGGACCCGCACTACTCGGTCAGCCATGTCTCGTCGCCGCACGTGCTGTGGAACGAGGACGTCAAGGAGTTCTGGCTGTACTTCCACGGCGAGAACACCACGACACGCCTGGCCCGGTCGAAGGACGGTGTCCACTTCACCTACGACAAGGTCGTCCTCTCGACCTCGATGATGCCGGCGGGCACGACCGAGACGTCGTACGCCCGGGTCTTCCGCCACGATCTGCCGGCGCGCGGGGCGCGCTACGTGATGCTGTTCATGCTCAACAACACCACCAACCACCGTGACATCTGCTGGGGTTGGTCCGCCGACGCCCGGACCTGGACCTTCGACCAGACACCGCTGGTGCGCCACACGGACGTCGGCGCGGTGAACGTCGGAGGCCCGCACCTGCTCACCCGGAACGGCTCCGCGTACGTCGTCTACAACAAGGACAAGGAGAGCGGCGGCGACCTCATGATCACCGAGGTGGGGACGGACTTCTCGCTCCGCAACCATCTCGGCGTCTTCTACGACTCGCACTCCTCGGCCCCGGAGAACGGGCGGTCGGCCGCACCGTCGTTCGGCACGGCCGGGAGTGTGCCGTACATGGTCTACGAGGCGGGCGAGCGGCTGGCGGGAGCCATCGCGGTGGCCCGCGGCTAGAGCAGAAGCCGCCCAGCGCGCCTGCCGTCTCCGACCTCGTCGTATCGATGGCGGAGTCCAACCCGCCCCGATACGTTGAGCGTTGACGCGCAGGCGCGCTTGCTTCTCACCAGGAGAGACCACCGTGACCGCAGATGCTCCGTCCGAGTCCGGCAGCAGGCCCGACCCCGCCATCGACATCACCGTTCCGCACTCCCCCCGCATCTGGAACTACTGGCTGGGCGGCAAGGACAACTACGCGGTCGACCGCGAGGCCGGCGATCAGTTCGTCGAGATCTACCCGGACATCGTCCCCATCGCCCGTCACTCCCGGGCCTTCCTCAGCCGCGCGGTGACGCACCTCGCGGGCGAGGCCGGGATCCGTCAGTTCCTGGACATCGGCACCGGCCTGCCCACGCTCGACAACACGCACCAGGTCGCCCAGCGTGCGGCCGCCGACGCGCACATCGTGTACGTCGACAACGACCCTGTCGTACTGGCGCACGCCCGCGCGCTGCTGACGTCGAGCCCGGAGGGGGCGACCCACTACATCGACGCCGACCTGCGTGATCCGGAGCGGATCTTCGAAGGCGCGGGCAAGCTCCTGGACTTCGAGCAGCCGGTCGCGCTGATCCTGCTCAACATCCTGGGCCACGTGGAGGACACCGAGGAGGCCGTGTCCATCGTCACGCGCCTGATGAACGCCCTTCCCTCGGGCAGCTATCTGGTCACGGCGGACGGCACGAACGTCGTCACCGGCAAGGCCTTCGAGGACGCCATCGCGATCTGGAACGAGGTCGGCCGCCCGACGTACCACCTGCGCACCCCCGAGCAGATCGCACGCTTCCACAGCGGTCTCGAACTGCTGGATCCCGGCATCGTGTCGTGTTCACGCTGGCGTCCGCAGGAGAACCCGTTCGGGGAGCCCGCGCAGGTCGACGAATTCTGCGCGGTGGGCCGCAAGCCCTGAGCCGGGGACGTCCTACGTCGGAAAGCGCGACAGAAAGCGCGCCGGGTGCGCGGCCACCAGCCGCGGCTCGCTGCTTCCGGTGAAGACTTCCACCAGCAGCATCAGCCGTTCGCCGACGGCCGCGGCCATGCCCGCGCCGGATCCGGCGGCGGTGAACGCCGCCCACACCGCTTTGCCGTACGGTCCCGGGACCGTCCACCCCCATGCGTCACTGGCCGCTTCGACGATCCGCAGACCGTTGCCCTCCTGGCCGGTGGAGAGCAGGGGGCCCTGTGTTCCCGGATCGAAGACCGCGACCAGCACGTCGGGGCCCTCCCGGACCAGGCTGACCACCACCGGATGAGGAAAGGCCGACCGGATCCCCTGGGGCAGTCCATGGCCCAGTGCATTGGCGACCAGCTCGCCGACCGCGACCTGGACCCGTGTCGACAGCTCGCCGCGCCCCCAGAGATCCAGTGTCTCCCCGATGAAGTCCCGGGCCGCCTCCTCGGCGCCCACGCCGAAGTCCAGCACCTGCCAGGCGGAGTTGCTCGTCCCCCCGCCGTCCGGGATGGATTCCTCGGTCCGGTCAGCCGTCTCTACCACCTGAACTCCCTTATACGTACGCGACATTGGAGGAACAGGCCCTTATCCCCATCCTGATGGTGTGAACTTACATCTGCAAGCACATCCGCAAGAACGGCCGTAAGCACATCTGCACGTGCAGATGCACGTACACACCCGGAGAGAGCATGCGATCCCAGCAGGACTTCGTCGAGGAATATGACAACGGCACTCCCGCCATGCGCATTCACGGAGTCAGCTGGCGCAAGAGCGGCCGCAGCAATCCCAATGGGGAGTGCGTCGAGGTGGCGGACCTGCCCGACGGCCGGGTCGCGATGCGCAACTCCCGCTTTCCCACAGGCCCGGCGCTCGTCTACACCAGGGCCGAGATTTCCGCCTTCATACAAGGGGCCAAGGACGGCGAATTCGACGATCTGGCCCACCCCGCGGGCTGACCCCGTTCCGCTGTACAGGGAGCGCGCGCCGGTGCGACACTGAGCCGCCGGGCGACCGTGTCACGGCGGGGAGTGAGGCGGCACAATGTCCCCCGAAGCAGAGGGAGTTCCCTCGGTCGGACCTTCCCTGGCCGGGCGGCGGGGCGGTCCGACGGTGCTGCGCATCGTGCTGGGCACCCAGCTGCGCCGCTTGCGCGAGGGCCGGGGCATCAGCCGCGAGGAGGCCGGGGACTCGATCCGCGCGTCGCACGCCAAGATCAGCCGCCTCGAACTGGGCCGGGTGGCGCAGAAGGAACGTGACGTCGCCGATCTGCTGACCCTCTACGGCGTCCTGGAGCCGGAGGAGCGCGACGGCTATCTGGAGCTGGCCCGCCGAGCCGGAACCCCCGGCTGGTGGCAGCAGTACAGCGATGTGATGCCCAGCTGGCTGGAGACGATCCTCGGTCTGGAGGAGGCGGCCTCCGTCATCCGCAGCTACCAGGTGCAGTTCGTCCCCGGCCTGCTCCAGACGCCCGACTACGCCACGGCCGTGACCAGCCTCGGCACCGCCCAGGGCTCGGCACGCGAGATCCAGCGCAAGGTCGAACTGCGCCTGCGGCGCCAGAAGTTGGTCACCCGCGCCGACGCGCCCCAGCTGTGGTTCGTCCTGGACGAGTCCGTGCTGCGGCGCCCGATGGGCGGCCGCCCGGCGATGCGGGCGCAGCTCAAGCTTCTGATCAAGGTGTCGGCGCTGCCCAACGTCACCGTGCAGGTCGCGCCGTTCGACAGCGGCGGACCGGCCGCGGCCGGCGGACCGATAACGATCCTGCGCTTCCAGGAGCCCGATCTCCCGGACATCGTCTATCTGGAACAGCTCACCAGCGCCCTGTACCTGGACAAGCGTGCCGACGTCGAGAACTACATGCAGGTGATGGATCGTCTCTGCGCCGCGGCCGAGGACAACGAGGACAGCCTCTGGCACCTGGAGCGCATCCTCGCGTCGTACTGAGCCGCCTGAGCCGCAGACCGGAAGCGGGCCCCCGGAATGCTCTCCGGGGGCTCGCTCCGGTCAAGCCGCGCCCCGCGCCGGCGGCCCGCCCACCACCGTGAGCAGGTCCACGACGAAGATCAGTGTCGAGCCCGGCGGGATGAGCGGAGAGGGCGACTGCCTGCCGTAGCCAAGACGCGGGGGAACGATGATCTCGCGCCGGCCACCGACCTTCATTCCCCTCACCCCCCGGTCCAAGCCCTTGATGACCCTGCCCCCGCCCACAGCGAACTTGAACGGCTGCCCCCGCTCCCAGGAGGAGTCGAACTCCTTCCCGGACGCGAACGTGACCCCGACATAGTGAACCTGGACGACCCGGCCCGGCTGCGCCTCGGGCCCCTCCCCCACCACGAGGTCCCGGACCGTCAGCTCGGTGGGCGCGGCACCTTCCGGGACCTCGATGCGGGGCTTCGTCGGTTCGCTCATCACGGTCCTGTCGTTCGCCACCGGAAACCCTCGCACGGGCCGACCGGACACATGGACGTTCCATGCGGCAGACGGTCACCGTACCGGCGATGCCCATGCGCCGTGGCCTCACGTCCCGTCGACGCGGCGGCCCGGGAGGAGGAGCGCTGCTGCCAGGCCGGCCAGGGCCAGCGCTGCGGCGACGGCCATGGCGGCCGGATATCCGTCGGCGAAGGCGCGCGCGGAGGTGGTGGCGCCGGTCGTGGCGAAGGCGGCGGCGACCACGGCCACGCCGAAGGCGCCGCCGAGTTGGCGCATGGTGGTGAAGGTGCCGGAGGCCCGGCCCAGGTCGGCGCGGGCGACGGTACTGGTGACCGCGCGGGTGGCGGCGGGGATCGCCGTCGCGAGGCCCACTCCGGAGGATCAGTGGGGCGAGCAGCGCGCGATAGCCTGGGAGGTCTCCGGACGTGGCCAGGGCGATCCACGCGAATCCCACTGCCTGAAGCCCCAACCCGCCTGCCACCAGCGGTCGTTCACCTATCCGGTCGGCCAGCGCCCCGGCGGCCGGGGCGAGCAGGAACGGGGCCGCACCCCACGGCAGCAGCCGCAGCCCGGCGTCGAACGCGCTCAGCCCGAGGCCGGTCTGGAGGTACTGGGCGGTGAAGAAGATGGCCCCGGTCAGCGCCGCGTTGAGGCAGAAGACCGCCACGCTGCCCGCGCTGAACGCCCGGGAGCGGAACAGCCGGGGTGGCAGCATCGGCGCGGGCGCGCGCCGCTCCCGTACGGCGAAGCCTGCCAGGGCCAGGAGCCCGGCGGTCAGGGTGCCCAGGGCCTCTGCGGTGGCCCAGCCGACCTCGTTGCCGCGAATCAGGCACCAGACGACGCCGAGGACTCCGGCGGCGAGCAGCAGCTGACCGGGAAGGTCGAGGCGGGGGCGGGGAGCAGCGAGGCCGTCGGGGATGCGCGCGAGGACCAGCGGGATCGCTACCGCTGCGACCGGCACGTTCAGCCAGAAGATCCATTCCCAGCCCGGGCCGGACGCGAGGGCCCCGCCGACCACCGGCCCGAGCAGGGCCGCGCCCATGCCCTGCACGGCCCGGGCCGTGATCAGTATCCCGGTGGAGGGTGCCAGGGCACAGGCCGCCGACCGAGGCCGCCGAGGTGCTGGAATGCAGCCCCGACGCAATTGCCGGAGCACTGAAACGGGCCCGTGCGGTCCTCGTGGAACGCCGCGGGGAAACGGGCCGCGACGATCCCCCGCCCCCCGGCTCAGTGCGGGAACGGGAGTTGGTGGCCGCCTTCGTCACGGCCTACGAAAGCGGGGACGTACCGTCCCTGGTGACGCTGCTGAGCGAGAACGTCCTGATCACCATGCCGCCGCTGCCGCTGGAGTACCGGGGCACCCGGGACGCCGAACGCTTCCTGTCGGTGGCCTGCCCCCACCCCGCGGGACGCACCGTACGCCTGGTGCCCGTCCGGGCCAACGGCCAGCCCGCCTTCGGTCTCTATGTGCGGGACACCCGAACGCCGCTGCTGAAGGCGTACGGCCTCCTCGTACTGACCCTGTCCGGCGACCGCATCAGCGCTCTCACCCGATTCACGGACAACAGCACCCACCCCCACCACGGCCTGCCCCGTACCCTCCCCGAGTCCTAGTTCTTGGGGAGCTTGGCGGCCGTGTCGAAGTAGAAGGCGTCGATGCTGCGGACAGCCTCCTCGAAGTCCTCGAGGTTCACCGGCTTGGTGACATAGGCGTTCGCGTGCCGGCGGTAGGCGTCGGTGACGTCGTCCGGAGCCGCCGACGTCGTCAGGACCACCACGGGAATCGCCCTGAGGTCGGCGTCGTCCTTGAGGATGGCCAGCAGCTCACGGCCGTTCATCCGCGGCATGTTCAGGTCCAGGACGATGAGATCCGGCTGCGCGTGGGCGGGATCGCGCAGATACTCCAGGGCTGCGATGCCGTCCTCGACCTGAGTGAGGTTGCGGGCAGCACCACGTTCGGCCAAGGCGCCCCGGATGAGCATGACATCCGCCGGATCGTCCTCGACCAGCAGGAGGTCGTACGGGCCAGCAGCGGCGATCATGTCTGTGTGCTCCGGGAAACGAGGGTGGTGTACGGACCGGCGCTGTCATTCACCAGGCCCGGCCAGCGACGGCGTGCGCCCTGTCGGCTCAGGCGGGATGCGGCACCGATCTGTGGATAGCCCGCACCGGCTTCGGCGGCCTCCCGAGCGGCCGCGCACTCCAACTCCTTGACCGCGTTCTCAAGATGGGCCAGAACGCGCAGGCGCCGCAGCGCCGGTCGGCTCTCACCGCCCTGCCGGCCGCCTGGTTCCGGCGGATACGCGAGGTGCGGCTCGAGGCCGCCCACGAGCTCGTCGAGCGCTTGTACGGCGAGCACCGCGAGAGGATCCTCACCTCCTGGCGGGGTGACGTCGGCTTCAGGCATGTTCCCACCGTATAAGGGGCGATCCGTGTGGACAACAGCTGTTGTCCACAGGCGTACAGTATCGTCGCCGCGACGGCTCTCTGTGCGGCTGATGGCGCATGAAAGGGCTGGGGACGCATGCGAGTTGGCACTGCCGCGCGTGAGCGGCCGGTGATATCCCGCTGGACGACACGGCGTTGGCTGCTCAGTGGGGTCGCGGTCGTGGCCGTCGTCCTCGTCACGCTGGGATCGCTGGGCATGTGGGCGCTGGCCAGGACGTCCCAACTCACCGATCAGGTGGTGCAGTTCCGCTCCCCCGCCTTGATCAGCGCGGTCCGTCTGGAGACGGCCCTCGTCAACCAGGAGACAGGCGTGCGGGGGTACGGCCTGTCCGGCCGCCGCGAGTTCCTCCAGCCCTACACACAGGGCCTGTCGACGGAGAAGATCGCGACCGACTCGCTCACCGGTCTGCTCCAGGGCGACAAAACCGCCCGCGAGGACCTGATCGTCGTGCGGGCGAAGGTGGCCGCCTGGCAGAGCCGGGTGGCCCGCCCCGTGGCCGAGGCGTCTCCCGGCGATGCCGTCGCGCTCTCGGCCCGGCGGACGGACGACGGCAAGCGCCTCTTCGACGACGTGCGAGCGGCGCTCACCGCGCAGCAGGACCATCTCCGTTCGGCTCGCGCACAGGCCGGGGAGGACCTCGATCGGGCGCAGCGCCTGCGCACGATCGTCTTCACCGCCATCGCCCTGGTCATCGTCGTGGTGACCGTCGTCATCTTCGACGCCCTGCGCAGAGGTGTCACGGCGCCCCTGGACCGCATCGGGGCAGCCGCACGGGAGATCGGACGCGGCCGGTTCGGCCACGCGGTGCCCGCGAGCGGACCCGCCGACCTCCATCAGCTCGCCACCGACGTCGAGACGATGCGCCTGAGGCTCGTACACGAACTGGAACAGAGCGAACTGGCACGGGAACTCCTGGACCAACAGGCCGAAGAACTGCGCCGCTCCAACGCCGAACTGGAGCAGTTCGCCTACGTCGCGTCCCACGACCTGCAGGAGCCCCTGCGAAAGATCTCGAGCTTCACACAGCTGCTGCAACGGCGCTACGGCGACCAGTTGGACGAGCGGGCGGACCAGTACATCGCCTTCGCGGTGGACGGCGCCAACCGCATGCAGATCCTCATCAACGACCTGCTGGCCTTCTCCCGGGTCGGCCGGATGCAGATCGAACCGTCGCAAGTGGACCTGGAACACAGTCTTGCGCAGGCGCTCGATTCGCTGAGCGTGCTGGTCGAAGAGACAGGAGCCACCGTCGAACACGACCCGCTGCCGGTCGTGGTCGGCGAGCCCCAACAGCTCGGACTCCTGTGGCAGAACCTGCTCTCCAACGCCCTCAAGTTCCGCGCCCCCGACCGCCCTCCGCACATCCGGATCAGTGTCCGCCGGCAGGGAGAGGACTGGCATTTCACGGTCCGCGACAACGGCATAGGCATCGCCCCGGAGTTCCGCGAGAAGGTCTTCGTCATCTTCCAGCGGCTGCACACCCGGGACGCCTACCCGGGAACGGGAATCGGACTGGCCATGTGCAAGAAGACAGTCGAGTACCACGGGGGCACGATCGACATCGAGCCCGTCGACGGCGACGGCACGGCCGTCTGCTTCACCCTTCCCCTTCAGCCTCCCGCGGAAGCGGTCGACAACGGAGCACCCGAACCGAGATGACAGCGCTCACCGGGATCACGTCGCAGTACCGGATCCTTCTCGTCGAGGACGACGAGGGCGACGCACTCCTCGTCGAAGAGCTCCTGGTCGACACCGTCCTCGACCATGCCCTGGTGCACTGCCGCACGCTTGCCGAGGCGCGGAGCAAGCTCGCCGAGCAGCCCGCCGACTGCGTCCTGCTCGACCTGCACCTGCCCGACGCGGCCGGGCTCACTGCCGTCGAAGCCACCCTCCGGGCAGCACCCGACGCGGCAGTGATCGTCCTCACCGGCCTCGCCGAGTCCCGGGCCGGCGTGGAGGCGCTCGCCGCCGGCGCCCAGGACTACCTGGTCAAAGGCAAGGTGGACCCCGACCTGCTCCAGCGCGCCGTGCGCTACGCCGTGCACCGCAAGCAGGCCGAGCTCGCCAACGCCGGCCTCCGCGCCGACAGGCTGCGGGCCGAGGAGAACGCCCGCCTGGAGCGCGGTCTGCTGCCGCAGCCGATGCTGGACTCCGAACAGATCCAGGCGACCAGCCGCTACTTTCCGGGGCGGGAACAAGCCCTGCTCGGCGGCGACTTCCTCGACGTCGTACAGACTTCCGACGGTCTCGTACACGCCATCATCGGCGACGTCAGCGGCCACGGACCCGACGCCGCCGCGCTCGGCGTGTGCCTTCGTATCGCCTGGCGCTCCCTCACCCTGGGCGGGCACCGCGGCATGGACCTCCTGCGCCTCCTGGAGCACATGCACGTGGCGGAGCGGAGCTCGTCGGACCTGTTCACGACCTGCTCCCTCCTCACCCTCGACCACGCCGCCGCCACGGCCACCGTGCACCTGGCAGGCCATCACGCCCCCTTGCTCACCACCGGCGGACGCACCGTGGAACTCACCGCGGGTCATGGAGTGGCCCTGGGGCTCGCCCCCGGGGTGTGCACCTGGTCCCCCACACACGTCCCGCTCCCCCCGTCCGGGAGCCTCACCCTCTACACGGACGGACTGGTGGAGGGCCACAACGACGACGCGCACGAACGCCTGGGTGTCGAAGGGCTGTTGGCCATCTTCGACACCTGCAAGGACACCGACGCCGGCGCACACCTCGACCAGGTCATCGCCGAGGTACGACGACGCAACGCCGGACGCCACTCGGACGATCTCGCCGTACTGCGCCTGGACTGGGCCGACTTCCCCGCCGTCCCCCGCCAGCGCTCCCGCGCCCCGTTTCCCTTCACACCCGTACGGCCGAGTTAGTCCCCCGCCAACGCGGGCAGGAGCACGGTTCACCGGAGAAGGACTTCTCAGCGATGGGGGTTCAGAACATGGACAAGCCACACGTCACGAGGGAACGGCGAACCGAGCGAGCCCGGCGGACCACATGTCCGGCCACAACCGCACAAGCACGCGAAGACATGCGCGAGTTCTTCTCGGAGCTGTCGCCCGCCCCCACACCGGAGTGCGCCGACAACGCGGTCCTGGTGGTCTCCGAACTGGTCACGAACGCACTGCGGCACGCGGGTGGTCTCACCGCCCTGAGTCTGGCCGCGGACCGGTCCACACTGGAGATCAGCGTACGAGACCCCAGCCAGGCACCGCCGCGCGAGCGCCCGCCGGACCTGGACGGGGGCGGCGGTGGTTTCGGCTGGGTACTGGTGCGCTTCCTCTCCCGCTCGGTCACCGTCAAGCCCTCCGGGCAGGGCGGCAAGAACGTGCGCGCCGTCCTCAGCCGCTGATGATCTACGCTCCCGCGATCCTGTTCCTCCTCGCGTTCTGCGTCGGCGTCGTGCGGGAGCGCCGTCGTTTCAGCAACGCCGTACTCCTGGGCCTCACCGGCGTATTCGCCCTCTCCGCCTGGCTGGTCGAACTCACCCGGGACGACGCACCGTTGGGCAGATCCGTCGTCATCGGTCTCCTCGCCCTCGCAGCGCTGGGCATCGTCGTCCTTGCCGGGTTCCTGGTGTCCAACGGTGTGACCATGATCCGCAAAGAGGGCCGGAGTCCTGCGAATCTTCTGTCACTTCTGGCAGGAATCGCACTCCTGGGGCTGCTCGTACTGCTGGTTCTCGCACGTGTGCTGCACACCCGCACGCTGCTGATCGCAGCGGGAACAGCCGTCGCATTGACGGGATACGTTGCTTTCCTCTTCCTCTGCTTCATCGTGTACGCATTTCTCTACGGACGGCTGCACCTGTACCGCAAGGCGGACTACGTGGTGGTCCTGGGCTCAGGACTCGTGGGCGGCTCCACAGTGCCGCCGCTCCTCGCAAGCCGTCTGGAGCGGGCCCGTGCCGTCCACTCCAGGCTCTCCGTACGAGGAAGGCCACCCGTCCTTCTCACCTCCGGCGGCCGCGGTCCGGACGAGGAGATCCCGGAATCCCATGCGATGGCCGACTATCTCGTGGAGCGCGGATTTCCACCCGCGCTCGTCGAACGCGAGGACCGTTCGGCAACGACCGAGGAAAACCTCAGGTTCACCAAATCCATGATGGAAAAGGCAAATCCGGATTACCGTTGCGTGATTGTCACGAATAATTTCCACGCGTTCCGAGCGGCAGTGACAGCACGGCGAGTCGGCGTGCGGGGTCATGTGGTGGGCTCTGCCACGGCCTCGTACTTCTGGCCCAGCGCGATGATCCGCGAGTTCGTCGCGATCTTTCTCGCCTACCGGCGCACCAACCTCGGCATGTGCCTCGCTCTTCTCGTCGGCGGCACGGTCATCTGGTGGATCCGCTGAATCCTGGCGAATCCACCGGCCTCCAGGGAGGTCAGACCTCGCGCCAGCGGGCGTTGGCCCAGGAGAAGATCCCGAAGGCGATGAGGCCGACCGCGATCAGCACCAGCGCCCAGGGGCCCGCAGGGGTGTCGGTGAAAGAGCGCAGAGTGTCGTCCATGCCCTTGGCCTTGCCGGGCTTGTGCTGTACGGCCGCCACGACGGCGAAAGTGCCCGCAGCCGCGAAGACGATCCCGCGGGCCGTCCCGCCGAACACCCCGAGGAAGACGACCGCCTTACGGGCTTTCTGGGGTATCTCGGACATCTTCAGGTGCTTCTCGAACTTGCGCATGACGGCCCGCACCGCGATCCACACACCGGCCGCGGCCACCGCGATTCCGGCGACGGAGACGATCCACTGCCCGCCGGGCCAGTCCAGCGCCTTGGCCGTGACGTCCTGCGACTGCTTGTCGGAGCTTCCGCTCCCGCTGCTCTTGTCGCCGGCCGCGTAGGACAGGACGGAGTAGGAGACGAATCCGTAGAAGACACAACGGCCTGCCGCCAGTGCCCTCTTGCTCGCCTTGTCGCCATCGGGGCCCGCTTGGCCGAACGCGGCCTCGGACAGCCGCCACAGGGCCATGCCCGCCAGGGCTGTGCCGAGCAGCCACAACAGAACGGTGCCGAAGGGTTTCTGGGCGATCTCGGCGATCGCACCGCCCCGGTCCGCCTGTTTGCCACCGCTGTCGGAGAAGGCGATCCGCAGGGACAGGATCCCGATCAGTGCGTAGATGACCCCGCGGGCGACGAAGCCCGCACGGGCCGCGACCGCGACCGCCGTGCTGTTCGCCGCACGCCGGGCATGTCCTCGTGCTGTTGCCGATCCAGTAGCCATGGCTGCCGTGTGCCCCCGCACGGCGATGCAACCCCGGAACCGGCTCACCTCTTTGTCTTCAGGGGTCAACGTCCAGCAGAACTGACGTGTCGGGCCGCCGTGGCCGTGGCCAGGACGCGGTGCAGGACGGGGACGGGGATGGCCGGGTTGGTGACCGCCACGCCTGCCGTGTCGCGGTTGTGCAGCAGCCCGGCCAGGACGCGGGCCGGCAGCCGCGGATTGCGTATCACGGTGCCGCGGACGTGGGCGGCCGGGTCGTTCAGCAGCCGCACCGCATCGGCCGGTGACAGCCCGGGGTCTTCGGCCGCGCGGCAGCGCACCTCGGCTTCGGGGTCGCGGGCCAGGCGCGCGACGTCGGCCGGTGTGGACTGCGGATCGTCCAGGACCAGGCGGCGCATCCGTCCGCTGGGGTCGTCGGCGTAGCGCAGCAGGCCGGTACGGGGGAAGTTGGGGTGGCTGCGGGGGCGGTCGGGGTGGCTGAGGCTGCCGTCCCACCAGCGCCAGACCTCCAGCAGCAGGTCAGCCGGCGCGTCGTCGCACGATTCGGCGAGGAACAAGCGCACCACCCGGTCCTCGTCCCGCGCCAGACGCCTCACGACGTCCGGTGGGAGATGCTGGGCACGGGCCACGCTGCGGCGGACGAGCGGATGGGACGACGAGGCCAGGCGGCGCATCGCGTCGGTGTCGCCGTGCAGGTCCGCGACCCAGGGCAGGGTGTGCGACGCCGACGTCGGGTCGAAGTCGTAGGGCACCTGGGCGCGTTGCTCCTCGGTGACGTCGGGGCGCAGCGCCACCGCGGAGCGGATGTCGTCGTGCGGGTCTTGAGCCAGAACGGCGATGCCGCGCACGCTCAGGCCCGGGTTGGCTGCCAGCACCCGGCGTACTTCCGCGTCACTGCCCCGGACCAGATCCGCCTCCAACTCGGGCTCGAAGCGGCACCGTTCGAGTGCAAGCCGCTGGGTGGACAGCGCGGCGAAGACCATGCGGGGCATGGGGGTGCCTGTGTGGTGGGCGAGCAGCGCCGCCGTTCGCACCGTGTTGTCGGTGTCGGCCAGCAGCCGCTCCTGCAGCGGCTCGGAGAGGTCCTCCCACCGGGCGCAGGCTGCCGTCCGTACCCGGGGATCGGCGTCGGCGGCGAGGCCGGGGAGGTGGTGTGCGGGGAGCTCCAGGAGTTCGGCGGCCAGGGCGCGGGACGGCCCGGCGAGGAGGTCGTCGTACAGATCCGCGGGAAGTTCGGCGCCCCAGGCGCAGGCCTGTTCGGCCCAGAGCACGCGCCGCCTCGGCGACGGTTCGGCGCGGACCAGGCGTACCCACTGCCCGGACGTGAGCTTGGGCCGGAAGGTGTCGGCGGGCCTGGAACGTACCTGCGGATCGGGGTGCGCAACGGCGGCGTCGAGGACGGCGGGCCGGTCACAACCGTGCAGGAACCCCTCGTCCACATCCAGCAGTTGGATCAGCAGCTCGTCCGGTGCGGCCGGATTGGACCCGATCCCCTCCGCCCAGTGCAGCGGCCACGCAGGCCGGTCCGGCACCGCCGCCCACACCTCGGCGCGCTCGGCCTCCGTCTCGCGCCCGGCAGCTATGGCGGCCCCCTCCAACCGCTCCGGGAGGCGGTCGACGGCCGTCACCCGCGGCCCGTCCGCGCATGGCACGTCCGCCAGCAGCACCTGCCCGTCGAGGGAGAGCGCCACGAACCCGGGGTCGCCGGTCAGCCCCGGCACGCCGCCACCGACGCAACGGACCCGGATCCACCAGGAGTCGTTCCCGCCGATCCGATGCCCGAGGACAGCCACCAGGAACTCGCCGTCGGCATCGGGAAGGCGGCGCCACCAGGCGGCGTCGAGCGCTTCTCGGGTTGCGCCGTCCGGCGCCGCGATCCCCCGTGCGATGCGCCAGGCGGCCTCCGGCGGAAACAGGCCGCCCGGGTGCACATCCTCGACGACCGCGAGCCCGGCGCGGACGAGCAGTTCCTGGAGTCCCTCTCGGTGCTGCACCCGGTCATGATCCCCGCCGGCTCTCGGCGGGACAATGCCCGCAATACTCGCGCGTGCGTCGGTCGTATCGGATCCCGCTCCCGGCCGCCCCCGTCGATCAGTGGTCGTTGTTCACGACGTGCGTGACGTCCCCGACCGGGCCCGAGCCGGACTTGGTCAGGTACATCCGGAACCTGATGTTCACCTCGGGCAGGTTGTGGAAGGCGATGCCGTCGCCGGCGTTGGCAGTCTGCACGTCACCGGCGCCCGACGCCTGCAGCGTGTACAGGAGTTGACCCGTGCCGTCCATGTAGACACCGAGGACGACGCTGTAGCCGTCGGCGTCGTAGTCGGTCAGGAAGACGTAGTCGCCGTGCTCGGCGAAGCACAGGCGTCCGCCCTGGTCGACCGAGCCTATCGAGTCCGACTCGTCGGTGTACCAGACGTGGTCGCAGTCGACGGCCTGCGCGGGGGAGGCGGCGACAAGGGTTCCGGCGGTGGCGACGAGCGCCGCCGCGCCGACGGTGAGCAACTTCTTCACGCGCATGAAGTGGAACCTTTCGAGCGGAGGGGATCCGGATCGGCCGGTGGGCCGGACAAATGAGGATGGACGGCCCGGCCGATTGGCATGATCTTGCCAGGCGCGGCGGAATGAATCTGCGTCGAGGGCTCGTCAAGATGGCCGGGGGGGCGGCCAGTTGCTGACGAGTGCGCGGGTCAGTGGCCAGGCAGGCTAGTTTGCTCGGATGAGTCTCCTTGATGATGTGGCCGAACGCGACGGCTGGCGATGCTGGGTGTGCGACGAACCGGTCGACCCCGACGAGTCGGTCAACGACCTGCGGGGGCCCAGCGTCGACAGCCGGACCGCCGACCGCAAGGCCAAGGTCGCCGAGCGGCTCGCGCACCGCGGATGCAACTCTCGCAAGGGCGCGGTCAAGGTGGTCATCGCCTGGCCGGACCGCCTGTACGTGGTCGAACCCGCGCCGCTGATCACCGTTGCCGCGAGGCTGGAGCGCAAGGGGGGCCGCGAGATGGTGGGCCGTTGTCCGACCAGGCGCGACGCCCAAGAGGCGGCGGATTGGCTGGTGGACCGGTTCTCCCGACTCGTACCGGGACTGCCGGTGACCGCCGACATCGAGGCGGGCGGCGGCCAGTTCCTCGTCATCCTGTCCACCGGCCGCCGCTGACCACCCATCACCGGCGCACGCTCGCCAGTACGCAGGTGGAGTTGGAGTAGCCCCAGGAGGTGCCCGGCCCGAAGGTGGGCCGGGCACTTTGGCGATCCTCACCAGCGATTCCCGTGAAGACCTCGGCGATCCACCCACGCCTTCGACCGCCACCCGCCGGACAGCTCCCGGATCAGGTGCGTACGAACCTGCCCTTATCCCTGGCGGAGAATTTCTAACACGTGGTAGGTATTTCGTGGACGGTTACCGCGGATCGACGAAAGGGACGAGCGTGGAGAGCATCACCAAGAACAGGCAGTCGCCCTCGGTGCTGCGCGCCATGATCGAGCGCGCCTACGGAGCAGAGCAGGTCCCGGCCGGGGACGGATGGGTGAGCGAGCTGGGGCACGGCTGGTTCAACGTCGCCTATCGCATCCGCCTGAGCGACGGCGCCGAGGTCGTCCTGAAGATCGCCCCGCCGCCCGCGGTGGAGGTGATGACCTACGAGCACGGCGCCATGTCGATCGAGCTGACCACGCTGGAACTGCTGCGCGCACGGACCACCGTTCCCGTCCCCGCCGTCGACTTCGCCGACCAGAGCCGCGAACTGTGCGACGCCGACTACTTCTTCATGCCGTACGTCGACGCCGACAACCTCGGCATCATCGCCGAGACGCTTCCCACGACCGAGCACGACGCCTTGATGGAGCAACTCGGTGCGGCCACCCGGGAGATCAACTCCATCCGCGGGCAGCACTTCGGCCCGCTGGCCGGGCCCGGCCATACCACCTGGCGACAGGCGTTCACCACGATGACCGAGAACGTACTCGTCGACGGCGAGCGCCGCGGAGTCGACATCGGCTGGGAGTACGACACCGTGCGCGCGGTCCTGGCCGAACACGCCGGCAGCCTCGACGAGGTCACCGAACCCCGCCTGGTGGAGTGGGACCTTTGGGCCGGCAACGTCATGGTCCGCGACGGCAAGATCGAGTGCATCATCGACCACGAACGCGCCTTCTACGGCGACCCGTTGATCGAGGCCGGCTTCACCGGCACCCAGATGTCCGCCTTCGGCGACCCGGCACCCTTCATGCGCGGCTACGGTCACGGCGAGCTCACCGCGACCGAGCAGACGCGCCGCCGCCTCTACTGCCTGTACCTGGTGCTGATCATGGTCATCGAAACCGTGTACCGCGGGCACACCGACACCCAGCAGTACGACTGGGCGCGCCTCCGCCTCGACGAGGCCATGGCTCTGCTCGGCCGCCCCCGCAAGTGACCGCCGCGCAGGCGACGGCCGTCACCGACCACACGACCAGGCTCGGCACCGACCCGGTGGGCCGACTGCTGTGGCGCGCCTGCACCCAGACCACCGCCGCGGTCGGCGTGTACGGCATCTACGCCCTCACCAACGCCTGGTTCGTCGGCCGCGGCGTGGGCGACACCGCCATGGCCGCGGTCAACCTGGTCGCCCCGCTCCTGCTGCTCCTCGGCGCGGTGTCCACCACCGTCGGCGCGGGCGGCGCGTCCCTGGTCTCCCGTGCCCTCGGCGCGGGGGACCACCGGGCCGCCGCCCGTGCGGCGGGCAACTCCTTCGCCCTGTTCTGGATCTGCGCCGCAGTCACCACCGCGCTCGGGCTGACCTTCCTGGACCCGCTGCTCAACCTGCTCGGCGCCACCGGTGAACTCAGCGCGACCGCCCGCCCCTACGCCACCGTCCTGCTCTGCGGGGCCCTGGTCTCCACCGGCTTCTCCAGCCTGGTGCGAGCCGAAGGCCGCATGGGATTCTCGACCCTGCTGTGGCTCGTGCCCGTCGCAGTCCAGATCTCCCTCGACCCACTGCTCATCTTCGGATGCGACATGGGTGTACGGGGCGCCGCGCTCGGCACCGTCGGCGGCCAGGCCGTCTCCGCGGCGATGAGTCTGTGGTTCTTCTTCGTCCAGACGCGTCGCCCCTACCGCATCGGCCTGCGGGACCTGTTGCCCCACGGCCCGACGCTGCGAGCGCTGCTGGGCGTCGGCCTGCCCTCGTTCCTGGCAGGAACCGGTGTCACACTCCTGGCTGTCCTCGTCAACGCCACCCTCGCGGCCACCGGTTCGGCCACCGCGCTCGCCGCCTACGCCGTCTGCGCCCGCCTGCAGACGTTCGTGATGATGCCGCACACAGGCATCAGCCAGGGACTGCAGCCCATCGTCGGCTACAACAGCGGGCGCGGGCTGCCCGGCCGTGCCCGCAAAGCCCGCAACTACGCCCTTCTCGCCTCCGTGCTGTACGGCCTGATCACAGCCGCCGCCCTCGCCGTGCTGGCCAGGCCCCTCGCCGCCCTGTTTCTCAACGATGCCGACACCGTCACCATCGCCGGACAGGCGCTGCCGATCATCGCGATCGGGCTCACCGTCGCCGGAATCGGCCCACTGGTAGCGGCCTACGCCCAATCACTGGGCCGCCCGTCACCCGCGTACCTGATCTCCATCGGCACCCTGCTCCTGATCAAGGTTCCCCTGATCGCCGCCCTCGGCCCACTGGGCACCACAGGCGTCTGGACCGCACTGGCCGCCGGTGAAGTCGCCACCGCAGCAGTCGCCCTCCTGCTGCTGCGACGTCTGCACGGCTCTACGCCGAAGGCTCCCTGAGGAGCTGCTCCACGTGGGAACGCAGCACCCCGGCCATGTCCACCTCACCCGGACTTGTCAGCCACTGCACCTGCAACCCGTCCATCAGCGCCACGAATCCGGCCGCCGCCACCCCGGGATCCACCCCGTCCCGCAACGCCCCCTGGTCCGCCAGCTCCCGCAAGGCACGGTGCACATACTCCCGCGTCGTCCTGTAGTGATCCCTGAAGTACAGGTGCGCGGGATGGTCCCCGGCGATCGCCTCCGCCGCGAGACGCACGTACAACTCCACCATCCCCGGATGCCGGGCATTGTGATCGGCCAGATCGACCAGATGCTGGACCACCGCCCTGGGCGAGTACGCCTTCGGTCCCAGCCGCGCGGTGTCCTCCTCGTCCCGGCGCTCCAATACCGCCGCCAACAGCGCCTCACGGCTGGGGAAGTAGTAATGCAGGCCCACGTGACTGATCCCGGAACGCTTCGCGATCTCCCGCAACGAGGCGCCTTGGTACCCCACATCCGCGTACACCTCAACGGCCGTCGTCACGATCTGCTCACGGCGGGCGCGCCCCTTCGCGTACCCGCGCGGTGACGCGGGCGCCTTGACTTCCCCATCAGACATACCGCCATCATCGCAGCGGCGGCGATCAGCCGCGTTCCCGGCAGACCTGGCGCAGGGCCGTGATGCTGTTGAGAGCCGCAGGGGGTGTCACCAGCGGCTGGCTGGTGGAAGAGCGCCGGAGCCTCTGGCGGCGGAGGTCGGACAGACCTCGGCCGCCAGAGGCTGGGCCGTAGTGCCAGTGTGCCGGGTGAGTCCTACTTGAGCGCGTACGCCCGGGTGATGGTCTGAACGGTGCGGTCGCCCGCGGAGTCCCAGACCTCGGTCTTCAGGGTTACGTACCCGCTGGTCTCCGCCAGTTCGGGGTGCTTGACCACGACCTGGAAGGAGTGACTGCCCTTGCGCAGGACGGTGGTGGGCTTCCAGGTGGCGCCCTCGTCGTACGAAACCGAGACCTTGGCCCCGGCCATGGCGGAGTTGCCGCCGCTCCAGCCCTTGGCCCGGCCACCGTCGACGGCGAAGACGAACGCCCGGCCGGCGGGTGCCTGGTTGAGGACGTCGAGCGGCATGCGGTAGTCGATCGTCACCACCGGCAGGGACTCGCACAGCGTTGCCGCGGGCAGCACGCCCGTGTCGCAGTCCTTGACGGCCATCGCGGTCGGTGCGGCCGAGGTGAAGTTCCACTCGGTGTGGACCTTGCTGCCCAGGGTGACGCCTGGGTAGTCCGTGGGACGGGACACGTCCTGGACGAAGGTGTACGGGGCCTTCTGCGGGACCATCAGCTGGCCGGTGTCGGTGATCTGCTGGCCGTCGCGGAAGAAGGTCCAGGCGGCGACCGGTCCGTTGACGAGTTGGTGTGCGGGTTCGGCGTCGCCGCCGGCGGAACTCGTGGTCCGTACCCAGAGGTTGCTGCGGCAGAAGGCGCAGACCGCAGGATCGTCCACCGACGGGTGCATCGGCGCGGCGAGCCAGTCCTTCTGGAAGGACCTGCCCGGCGTGGGGTAGGTGACGGCGGGTTCCGTCATGTACGCGGAGGACAGGATGCTGGGACTGACGGCCTGTGCGTAGGCCAGGTCGGGGCTCGCCAGCACGTAGTCGTCCATGCTGCCGCCCATGGAGACGTACTGCGAGGCCTTGAACGATGTCGGCTGGTGGGGGCTCCAGACGTTGAGCGTCTCGTAGCCGAGGTGCCTGGTCCGGTCGGCGTGGTAGGTGCTCCGGACCTTCACGAAGTCTTTGGCACTCACGGTCTTGGCCAGGCTGTCGGGAATCCGGCCGTCCGAGGCGAACTGTGCGGAGTACGTGTAGCCGGATTCGAGGACGCCGGTCAGCGCGACGGTGACCCTGCCCTTGGCGAGCATCGCGAGCAGGGCGCGGCCGCTGTCGTAGTCGGTGTCGGTGACGGGGATGGGCAGGTCCGCGGCGATCGTTCCGCCGACCAGCGGATTCGCCTTGGTGGGTGTCACGAGCACGGCCACTGCCCCTGCGGCTGCGGCACGTACGACCTGGGCGTCCACGGCATCCAGGTCGGCTGCGGAGATGAGGACTGCCTTGCCGGCGGCGTGGATCTTGGCGAAGTCCTCCGCCGTGCCTTCCCCGGCGTCGACCAGTTGCACCTTCTCCGTACCTGCGAAGCGCAGGCCGAGGGCCGATCCGGCCACGGGGATGCTGGTCCGCTCGGGGCTGGTGACCGACACCTGGAGCAGCGGCTGGCGCTCGGTGAGGTAGCTGTACGTCCGCAGCGCGCCGGTGGTGGCCGTCTGACTGGGGATGACTCCGACCCCCCTCTCGGCCCCGTTGAGCAGGCCGGCCGAGCCGAAGAAGTTGCTGTGGCCCCCGGCCCCGTCGTCGCGGGAGATCATCGTCATGTACGAGGACCGCTCCAGCGGCCGCTTCTCGCCGGTGACCCTGAGGGTGGCGTCGGTCGCGGTGGTGCCGTCGACCGTCTGGGTCTGGTCCTGGTGGGTGACGCCGATGTTGGGCAGGGAGAAGAGGTCCTCCGCGTAGACGCGCGTGGGTTCGCCGGGAACAGCGGTGTACACCGCGCCCTCGATCGAGTACTGACCCACCGGCATCGTGAACGTCGTGCTCGTCTGTCCGCCGTACACGTACACCTGCTGCCAACTGTCGTTGTCGATGCCGTGGATGGTCAGGTTGGCAATGTACGGGGCATTGCCGAAGCGGTCCTTGATGTTGACGGTGACATCGTGGTGCTCGACGTCCCGCTTGAAGGCGACCGGGGTGTGCACCGTCTCGCCGCTGCCTGCGGTCGCTGAGATGTACCCGGTGTACTGCTGCGGGGCCAGCCCGTTGGGGTCGAGGGTCACGGTGACGTCGGCGCTGCCGCCGGCAGGCACCGTGAGCTTGCCGCCGCTGAGACTTGCGCCCGACAGGGTCACGGCGCCGTCGGCCGGGGCCGCTCCGCTGCTGTCCGCGATCGTGGTGGCGACGTTCAACGTGGTGTCGGCAGAACCGGAGTTGAGGAAGGTCAGGGTGCGGGTCTGCGAGGAATACGTGCCTTTCTGCCAGGCGATCAGACCGAAGTCGGCCCGGCCCGACAACCCGAGCGTGGAGTCCACCGCTGCGGGGACGTCGACCCGGCCGTGACCCTGCTGGAAGGGGGTGTAGGAGGCGGAGACCTTGGAGTGGGCGGTCAGGGAGTCCTTCAGCTGCCGGCCGGTCCAGGCGGGGTGGCGCTGGGCCAGGATCGCCGCTGCGCCGGCGATGTGCGGGGTGGCCATGGAGGTGCCGCTTGCCGAGGTGTAGTACTGGTTCACCGGGGTGCCCATGGTGGTGCCGGCCGCACGGGCGGCGACGATGTCCACTCCCGGTGCGGTGATGTCCGGCTTGATGGCGTTGTCGACCAGCCGCGGACCGCGGCTGGAGAAGTCCGCCAGTGCGTCGGACCCGTCCACGGCGCCGACCGTGAGCGCGGAGTCGGCGATGCCGGGGGTGCCGAGGGTCGACGTGCCGGGCCCGGCGTTGCCGGCGGCGATGGTGAACAGGGTGTGGGAGGAGGCGCTGAGCGAGTCGACGGCCTGGCTGAGCACGTCCCCGCCCGGGGCGGCGGTGCCTCCGAGGCTCATGCTGACGATGTTGGCGTTCTGCGCGACCGCCCAGTCCATTCCGGCGAGGATGTCGGCGAAACTGCCCTTGCCGGCGTTGTTGAGCACCTTGCCGATGAGCAGGCCGGCGCCGGGGGCCACACCCTTGTACTTGCCGTCGGAGTTGGCGCCGTTGCCCGCGATGATGTCCGCGACGTGAGTGCCGTGGCCGAAGCCGTCCTGGACGGTCTGTCCGGCAACGAAGCTCTCGCTGGCCGTGATGCTCGGCGCGACATCGGCGTTGGTCAGGTCGACCCCGGTGTCCAGCACGGCGACCTTCACCCCCTTGCCGTTGTAACCCTCGGCCCACGCCTGCGGCGCGCCGATCTGCGGCACGCTCCGGTCGAGTGAGACCTTCGCTTTTCCGTCGTACCAGACCTTGGCCACCCCGGCGCTTCCGGGCATCGTGGCCGGGGTGCCGGCCTTGGCCGCACCGGCTCTTCGCACCGGCTTGACGGCCTGCCAGAAGCTCTTCGCCCTGGACTTGTCGATGTCCACAGAGGTCATGCCCAGCTCGGGCATGGCCCTCTTGGCGCGGGCGTTCGGCAGGCGCTTGGCGTCCTGGTTCAAAGCGGCCGGGGTCGGTTTGCCCTGGAACTCGACAATGGCGGGCAGTTGGGCGTCCTTGGCGTCGCCGTACCCGTCCTTGAGCATCTGGGTGACGTTGAACAGCTCGGGGTCCACGGTGCCGGCAGCGATCGCGGTCAGCGCGTCCTCGGGATAGACGTACACGTCGCCGTGCCGGCCGCTGGTGATCTGGAACTGCTTCGAGGTGCCCGCCTCGGAGACGACGTCCACCAACTGCTTGCCCCCGGCGTCGGCCGTCACGGCGACGGTGTCCCCGGTGATGAGGGTCAGCCTCGCCCCGGCTGCGGTCGGCGACTGCGCGGTGGACAGCGGGACCGCCGCAGGCGGCGACGCCGTCGCGATGCCGGGCAGGGCTGTCAGCGACAGGGTGAGGGCAAGTGCCGCCCCGACGGCGGCGGTTCGTCCTATTCGGTCGGTGGAGATATGCACAAGGATCCTCTCGCGGGCGGAACTGGTGAGACGTACACAGGTGGCGCCGAAGGCGGGTTCATCGCGGCCGACGGGCTGACGTGTGGGTCTGCTGCGGTGGAAGTGAAACGCATCCACCGCAGCGCCGGGGGCTTCGCACCAGGCGTAACGTCGCCAATG
Organism: Streptomyces sp. NBC_01465; assembly: GCF_036227325.1. Classification (NCBI taxonomy): domain Bacteria; kingdom Bacillati; phylum Actinomycetota; class Actinomycetes; order Kitasatosporales; family Streptomycetaceae; genus Streptomyces; species Streptomyces sp. NBC_01465. Next base: position 588,307 of record NZ_CP109467.1, read on the forward strand.
ACGAGTTTTTGCCACACGCGGTGGGGGACGACGATCATGCTCGAGGTACTCGGTGTCGATGCGGAATCAGAGACCCTCTACGCCGCGTTGCTCACCGCGCGGCCGACCGCGCCCGACGACCTGGCCTCCGCCACCGGGCTGTCACCGGCCCGGGTGCGCGTGGCGCTGCGCCGGCTCCAGTCGTCCGGACTGGTGAGCCGCCGGCCCGGCCGCCCGGTCACCTACGTGGCCATCGATCCCGAAGTCGCCCTGGACGGGCTGCTGCTGAGCGGGCAGGAACAGCTGCACCGAGCCAAGGTCCGCGCCGGGGAGTTCGCCGAGCGGTTCCGTGAGGCGGTGACCACCCGCGACCCGGCCGCCCTCGTCGAGATCGTCACCGGCGCCGACGCGGTACGCCAGCGGGTCGACCAGGCCGTACGCGGTGCCCGCCACCAGTTGCGCGGCTTCGACAAACCGCCGTACTACCCGGGCCCCCTCTACGCGAACGAACCCGAACTCGAGTTGCTCGCCCGCGGTGTCACCGTCCGCGCGCTGTACGACTCGGACGGCATCAACACGCCCGATCGGCTGAGCGTTCTGCAGATGTGGGCAGCCGCAGGTGAACAGGCCCGCGTGCTCCACGACGTTCCGACGAAGATGGCCCTGGTCGACGACAGGATCGCGATCCTGCCGCTGAGTTCGGGCTCGGGTCCGGACCCGAGCCCGTCCTTTGTGGTCCTGCACCGCTCAGCGGTGCTCGACGCACTGTCCGCACTGTTCGAGACGCTGTGGGTGGTGGCCCTGCCGTTCGGTCTCGACGACACGGAGAGCACCGACCCCCACAGTCTGTCGTCGGAGGAGCGCCTGCTGATCGGCCTCCTGACAGCCGGACTTCCGGACGAGGCCATCGCACGGCAGACCGGTGTCAGCTACCGCACGCTGCAACGACGTCTGCACGCGCTGATGGAGCGGGCGCACGCGCAGACACGCTTCCAACTCGGCATACACGCCGCAGCACATGGATGGGTGGCCCCACCCGTGCCCCCGCACGGGGACGCAGCACCGCCGGGGCCCGAGGACGGGACGCCCGCCACCGGGGTGAACGAAGAGGCCATGGAGTGATCGCGCGGTCCCCGCGCCGAGGTGAATCGCCCCGAGGTTGACGGATACATCGACCACCCATCAACCGAGGAAGCTCAGCCGGACCTGACGGTCGATATTGTCCTGATTCGTGTCGACCAGGCAGACCGACTGCCACGTGCCCAGTTCCAGCCGGCCGCCGATCACAGGCAGCGTCGCGTGCGGGGGTACGAAGGCGGGCAGGACATGGTCCCTTCCGTGGCCCGGGCTGCCGTGGCGGTGGCGCCAGCGGTCGTCGGCGGGGAGCAGGGTGTGCAGCGTGGCGAGCAGGTCTTCGTCGCTGCCCGCTCCGGTCTCCAGGACGGCGATCCCGGCTGTCGCGTGTGGGACGAACACATTGAGCAGGCCGTCGCGGCCCGCCGCCGCCTCGCGGAGGAACTGCTCGCAGTCGTGGGTCAGGTCGGTCACGGTCTCGGACCGGCCGGTGGTGATGTTCAGGACGCGGGTGGTGAAGGAGTCGGACATGCGGTTCATTCTCGCGCGGTCCCGGCCCCGTCCAGGGGACGAGACGCCATTGACCGGGCACGGGCCGCTCGCTAACTTCGGCGCCATGTTGCGTTCAGTGCTGCTCACCACGCGCGGTCATATCGACCTGCTGCGGGTGGCCTCTGCCGCGTGTTGTCTCCGCGGATTCTGACGCCCCCCTCGCACTTTCTTCGCTCTTTTCTTCTACGGAAGAGGCTTCGCCATGTCCGTGCATCTGCACTGGTTCCTGCCCACCGGCGGTGACGGCCGCACCCTGGTCGACCGTCATGCGTACACCGACGGAGGGATCACGCGTTCGCAGATCACTCCCACCGCCGGGGTGCGCGCTCCCGACATCGAGTATCTGGCTCAAATAGCCAAGGCCGCCGAGCAGTTGGGCTTCGAGGCGGTGCTCACGCCGACCGGGACCTGGTGCGAGGACGCCTGGCTGACGACGGTCGCGCTGGCCCAGCACACCGAGCGGCTCAAGTTTCTGGTGGCGTTCCGCCCTGGAGTCATCTCGCCCGTGCTCGCCGCGCAGATGGCGGCCACGTACCAGCGGATCACCCGTGGGCGGCTGCTCCTGAACGTGGTGACCGGCGGGGACTCCACCGAGCAGCGGCGGTTCGGGGACCATCTGGACCACGACCGGCGTTATGCGCGCACCGCCGAGTTCCTGTCGGTGGTGCGCGGCGCCTGGGGCGGCAAGCCGTACGACTTCGACGGGGAGCACTTCCAGGTGGAGGGCGGGCTCACCGCGCTTCCGCCGGACCCGCTGCCGGAGATCTTCTTCGGCGGCTCGTCCGCGGCGGCCGGGCCTGTCGCGGCCCAGCACGCGGACGTCTATCTGACGTGGGGCGAGCCGCCCGCCCAGGTGAAGCAGAAGATCGACTGGATCCGGGGGCTGGCCGAGGAGCGGGGGCGGACCGTGCGGTTCGGCATCCGGATCCACACCATCTCCAGGGACTCGGCGCGCGAGGCCTGGGCGACCGCGGACCGGCTGCTCGGCGATCTGGACGCCGAGACCGTGGCGGCCGCGCAGCAGGCGCTCGGCAAGAGCGAGTCGGTGGGACAGCAGCGGATGCTGGCGCTGCACGGCGGGTCGCGGGACAAGCTGGAGATCGCGCCGAATCTGTGGGCGGGCGTAGGGCTCGTGCGTGGCGGGGCCGGAACCGCGCTGGTGGGGAGCCACGGCGATGTCGCGGACCGGATCGAGGAGTACCACGCGCTGGGCATCGAGCACTTCGTGCTCTCGGGCTATCCGCATCTGGAGGAGGCCTACTGGTTCGGGGAGGGCGTACGGCCCGAGCTGGCCGCCCGCGGGCTGCTGCCTTCCGGCTGAGGCTCCCGTACGGGAAGATCCAGGACTCCGACGCTGTTGGTAGAAGCGTGAACAACTTCGGGGCGCGAGACATCGATGTGGTCGTGATCGGCGCCGGACAGGGAGGTCTGTCCGGCGCCTACCATCTGCGGCGCACGGGCCTGGAGCCCGGCCGCGACTTCGTGGTGCTCGACCATGCGCCGCGGCCCGGGGGCGCCTGGCAGTTCCGCTGGCCCTCGCTGACGTACGGCAAGGTGCACGGGATGCACTCCCTGCCCGGGATGGAACTGGAGGGCGCGGACGGGCTCCGCCCTTCGTCCGAGGTGATCGGGGAGTACTTCACCGCGTACGAGGAAGCCTTCGATCTGCGGGTGCACCGGCCGGTCGAGGTCGCCGCCGTACGCGAGGGAGAGGGCGGGCGGCTGCTCGTCGAGACCTCGGAGGGGAATTACGCGGCGCGGGCGCTGATCAATGCGACGGGGACCTGGGACCGTCCCTTCTGGCCGCGCTACCCGGGCCAGGAGACCTTCCTGGGGCGGCAGTTGCACACCGCCGGCTATCCGGGGCCCGAGGCGTTCGCGGGGCAGCGCGTCGTCGTGGTGGGCGGCGGGGCCTCCGGCACGCAGCACCTGATGGAGATCGCGCCGTACGCGGCCGCGACCACGTGGGTCACCCGCAGGCCGCCCGTGTTCCGCGAGGGCCCCTTCGGCGAGGACGCGGGGCGGGAGGCGGTGGCGATGGTCGAGGAGCGCGTGCGGCGGGGACTGCCGCCGCAGAGTGTGGTGTCGGTGACCGGGCTGCCCGTCAACGACGCCGTACGGCAGGCGCGCGACGAGGGCGTTCTCGACCGGCTGCCGATGTTCGACCGGATCACCCCGCACGGGGTGGCCTGGGACGACGGCCGCACCGTCGAGGCGGACGTCATCCTGTGGGCCACCGGCTTCCGTGCCGCGATCGACCATCTCGCGCCGCTGAAGCTGCGCGAGCCGGGCGGCGGCATCCGCGTCGAGGGCACACAGGCAGTCCGGGACGAGCGGATCCACCTGGTGGGATACGGCCCTTCGGCGTCCACGATCGGCGCCAACCGGGCCGGGCGGGCCGCGGTGCGCGACATCCGGCGGCTCCTCGCTCGCACGCCCGCCCTCGTCTGACGCCTCTAACTCCGGGCGCTCTTCTGGTTGTTGTTGAACTCCCGGACGTTCTTCTGCTGCTCGCTGTAGCTGTCGGTGAAGCGCGTGTCCCCCGGCGCGACCGTCACGAAGTACAGCCAGTTGCCCGGCGTCGGACTGATGGCGGCGTTCATGGCGTCCTGCCCCGGGTTGCCGATCGGCGTGGGCGGAAGGCCTTTGTGCTCGTAGGTGTTGTAGGGGCTTTCGATCTTGGTGTCACCGGTCGTGGTGTCCAGGGTGGACCGGTTCAGCGCGTAGTTGAGGGTCGAGTCCATCTGCAGGGGCATGCCCTGCGCGAGGCGGTTGTAGATGACCCTGGAGACCTTGCCCATGTCCGCGATGGTGTCCGCCTCCGCCTGCACGATGGAGGCGATGACGACGGTCTGATAGACCGTCACCTTGTTGCGCTTCGCCCCTTCGGTGATGTGATCCGCTCCGAAGTGCTGGTTGGCGGTGTTCACCATGTACGTGAGCAGGCCGGCCGGGGTCGTCTGCCCGTCGATCGGATAGGTCGCCGGGAAGAGGTACCCCTCGGGGTTGCCCTTGGCCTCCGGCGGCAGCTTCAGGCCCGCCGTCGGCACGGCCTTCTGCGTGGTGCCGGGCGCCACCCCAAGGGCCTTGTCCGAGGCCGCGTAGACCTGACTGGCGCGCCAGCCCTCAGGGACGAGCAGGGTTCCCGTACGCCCGCTGCCGCCTCCACCGACCAAGAGCGCGACAGAGACCGCGACGGCCACAACGGCCACCGCGCCCGCGAGAAGGATCAGTCGGCCGCGGCGCGTGAGTCGGGGCTTGTCGTTCGGCATGCGGGCAACTTATCCCGCCATACCGACCGAATACGGCAGCCGGACGCCCGGCGGAGTCTCCGCGAACAGACGAACAGGGGATCGGTTGTTCGTCAGAACGCGTGATCGTCCCAGAAATCATTGCCCAACTCCCCTGCTGCGCATGATGCTTACGGTGCGCAAGCGACGGGCTGCAGACCGTGATTGCGCAGTCCCACTGATGAATCATGCACAAGGAGAACGCACCACCATGAACTTCCTCACCAACCTGCTCGCCGGCATCGTCCACTTCGTGGGTTGGCTCGTCTGACCGTAGTCCCGACCGGCGCCGTCGTTCCCCGTCCCACGGGAGCGGCGGCGCTGTCATGTGCGGAGCCCCGAGCCGTCAGGCAGCCGTCGTCAGTTCGCTGTCGCGGCGCACCAGGGCCGCGTACCGCCCGCCCAGGGCGAGGAGTTCCTCGTGCGTACCGCGCTCGGCTATGTGCCCGGAGTCCAGGACGACGATCTGGTCGGCGTCGCGCACGGTGGAGAGGCGGTGCGCGATGGTGATGGTCGTCCGGCCGGCCGAGAGCCCGTCGATGGCCTGCTGCACCGCGTGTTCGGTACGGGTGTCCAGCGCGCTGGTGGCCTCGTCGAGGATCAGTACCGGCGGATCGCGCAGGATCGTACGGGCAATGGCGAGGCGCTGCTTCTCGCCGCCGGAGAAGCGGTAGCCGCGCTCGCCGACCAGGGTGTCGTACCCGTCGGGCAGCGAGGCGATGTGGTCGTGGATCTGCGCCGCCCTGGCCGCCTCCTCGAGCTCCTCGTCGGTGGCGTCCGGCCTGGCGAAGCGGAGATTGTCGGCCACGGAGGCGTGGAAGAGGTAGGTCTCCTGGGAGACGACGCCCACGGACCGCGCCAGGGTGTCGAAGTCGAGGTCCCGTACGTCGACGCCGTCCAGCGTGACGCGGCCGCCGGTCACGTCGTAGAGCCGCGGCACCAGATAGCTCAGCGTGGACTTGCCCGATCCGGTCGGGCCGACCACGGCCAGGCTGCCGCCCGCGGGGACGGTGAGGTCGATCGCGTCGAGCGTCGACCCGTTCTTCTCCTCGTAGTGGAACTCGACGTCCTCGAAGCGGACTTCGCCCTTCGCGCGGTCGAAGCTGACCGGGTCGGTGCGCTCGGTGATGTCCACGGGCAGATCCAGGTACTCGAAGATCCGCTGGAAGAGGGCGAGCGAGGTCTGGATGTCGACACCGGTCGACAGGAGGCTCACGGCCGGGCGGAAGAGGCCCTGCTGGAGCGAGACGAAGGCGACGAGCGTGCCGATCGAGACCGAGGGTCCGCCCGTCTGGAGCGCCAGACCGGCGGCCCAGTAGATGACGGCGGGCATGGCGGCCATGACGATGCCGATGGTCGACATCCGCCAGCGTCCGGCCATGCTGGAGCGCACTTCGAGGCCGACGAGGCGCTCGGACTCCTCGGCGAAGCCCTTGGTGAGCGAGTCCGCGCGGCCCATGGTCCGGCCGAGCAGGATGCCGCTGACCGACAGCGATTCGGTGACCGTCGCGGCCATCGCGGCCATCTGCTTCTGCCGCTGCGTGGTGATCCGACGGCGCTCCCGGCCTACACGGCGGCTGATCCAGACGAACACCGGCAGCAGGAGCAGCGAGACGACCGTGAGCCGCCAGTCGAGCGCGAGCATCGCCACGACCGTGGCGATGACGGCGGTGAGGTTGGAGACGAGGGACGTCGCCGTGGAGGTGACGGTCGCCTGCATCCCACCGATGTCGTTGGCGATGCGGGACTGCACTTCTCCGGTGCGGGTCTTGGTGAAGAAGGCGAGCGGCATCCGCTGCAACTGGGCGTAGACGGAGGTGCGCAGGTCGTGCATGACGCGCTGGCCGACCGTCGTGGAGATCAGGGTCTGCAGTACACCGAAGACGCTGGTGACGACCGCGGTCACGATCATGCCGAGGGCGAGCAGGCTGAGCAGTCCCGTACGGCCCTGCGGAATCGCGACGTCGAGGATCTCGCGGAGCAGGAACGGGGAGGCGACCGAGACCAGCGACGAGGCGCCGACCAGCAGGCCGACGAGCGCCAGGCGGGCTCGGTAGGGGCGGAAGAGACGGAGGATCCGCCGCACCTCGGCGGGCGGCTGCGTTCCGTCACGGGGCGGGGGTGTCCAGTCGGGTCGATCGGGCTTCATGGGCTCCCTCATCAGGGGTGAGACGACTAAGATTTTGAGAGCATAGCTCATTGTTACCTATACTCACAATGCACTAGGTCCTGATATTGTTCCCGGCATGAGCATTCCCAACGCCGACGCCGACGGCGTGCTGGCCGAGCAGCTGCTGCGCCTCACCCGCAGACTGCACCGCGTCCACAAACAGCATCTGGAGCCGGTCGGCATCACCCCCGCGCAGTCCCGCCTGCTGCGCACCGTCTCGCACTACGCGGAGCCGCCCCGGATGGCGGACATCGCCGCCCGTCTGGAGGTCGTGCCGCGTGCCGTGACCAGCCTGGTGGACGCCTTGGAGGAGGCCGGCCGGGTCCGCCGCGTGCCCGACCCGACCAACCGCCGGGTGGTGCGCATCGAGCTCACCGACGAGGGCCGCACCACCGTGCGGGCGCTGCGCAACGCGCGCCGCGGGGCCGCAGAGGAGATCCTGGCCCCACTGTCCGCCGATCAGCGCGAGGTGCTCGGCGGGCTGCTGTCCGCTCTGGTCGATGGATCACTGGAGCACCGCTGCTGAGGGGACTGTGCGCAGATGCCGCTGCTCGAGCCGAAACCCGGAGCTCTCCGCCCGACGACCAGCGAGGGCCCTTCACCCGACCGGGTCACCGACGGCCGGGCGGCCGGCACGCCCGAGCCGCTGGCCCGCGAACTGACGGCCCTCCTCGGCCCGGAGAAGGTGCTGACCAAGGTCTCGGACCTCGTACGGTACGCATCGGACGCCAGCCCCTACCGCTTCGTCCCGCAGGTCGTCGTGATCGCCGAGTCCGTCGCCGACATCTCCGCGGTCCTCGCGTACGCGCACAGCAAGCGCCGTGAGGTCGTCTTCCGGGCGGCGGGCACCTCGCTGAACGGGCAGGCGCAGGGCGAGGACATCCTCGTCGACGTACGCCGCCACTGGGCCGGCATCGAGGTCCTGGACGACGGCGCGCGGGCCCGTATCCAGCCGGGGACCACGGTCGTACGGGCCAATGCCACCCTCGCCCGGCACGGCCGCATCCTGGGCCCCGACCCGGCCAGCGCCATCGCCTGCACCCTCGGCGGAGTGGTCGCCAACAACGCGTCGGGCATGACGGCGGGCACCACCCGCAACTCCTACCGGACGCTCGCCTCGCTCACCTTCGTCCTGCCGAGCGGCACGGTCGTGGACACCGCCTCCCCGACCGCCGACGCCGATCTGGCCAGAACCGAACCGGACCTCTGCGCGGGTCTGCTCGCCGTCAAGGCGGAGATCGAGGCCGACGCGGAGCTCACTGACCGCATCCGCGCCAAGTACGAGATCAAGAACACCAACGGCTACCGCCTGGACGCCTATCTCGACGGATCGACCCCCGCCGAGATCCTGCGCGGGCTGATGGTCGGCTCCGAGGGCACCTTCGGCTTCATCTCGGAGGTCGTCTTCGACACCCTCCCGCTGAACCGGCTGGTCTCCTCCGCGCTGCTCTTCTTCCCCTCCCTGCCCGCCGCGGCCGCCGCCGTCCCGCTCTTCAACGAGGCCGGCGCCATCGCGGTGGAGCTGATGGACGGCAACACCCTGCGCGCCTCGGTGAGCGTGGAGGGCGTGCCCGCCGACTGGGCCGAGCTGCCCAAGGAGACCACCGCGCTCCTGGTGGAATTCCGGGCACCCGACGAAGCGAGCCGCAGGACGTACGAGGAGGCGGCGGCGCGGACGGTCGCCGGGCTCGAACTGGTCGCGCCCGTCGCGTCGGTGACCAATGAGTTCACCCAGGACGCCAAGACCATCGCCGGGTACTGGAAGGCCCGCAAGGCCTTCGTCACGGCGGTCGGCGGCGCCCGCCCCTCCGGTACGACGCTGATCACCGAGGACTTCGCCGTACCGCCCTCGCAGCTCGCCGACGCCTGCACGGCCCTGATCGAGCTGCAGACCCGGCACGGATTCGACGCGGCGGTCGCCGGTCACGCTGCGCACGGCAATCTCCATTTCCTGCTCGCCTTCGACGCGGCGATCCCCGAGGACGTGGAGCGGTACGGATCGTTCATGGAGGACTTCTGCCGCCTCACCGTCGAGCGGTTCGACGGCTCGCTCAAGGCCGAGCACGCCACCGGCCGCAACATCGCACCGTTCCTGGAGCTCGAATGGGGCCCCAGGGCAACGGAGTTGATGTGGCGTACGAAGCAGATCATCGACCCCGCCGGGATCCTCGCCCCGCGTATCGTCCTCGACCGCGATCCCCGGGCGCATCTGCGCGGCCTCAAGACCATCCCCAAGGTCGAGCTGGTCGCCGACCCCTGCATCGAGTGCGGCTTCTGCGAACCGACCTGCCCCAGCCACGACTTGACCACCTCGCCGCGCCAGCGGATCGTGCTGCGCCGCGAGATGATGCGCCAGCCGGACGGTTCACCGGTCGAGGAGAGCTTGCTCGAGTCGTACGGGTACGACGCCGTCGACACCTGCGCCGGTGACTCCACCTGCAAGCTCGCCTGCCCCGTCGGCATCGACACGGGCGCGATGATGAAGGACTTCCGGCACCGCAGGCACACCCCGCGCGAGGAGCGGATCGCGGCCCTCGCCGCCAAGAACTTCAAGACGGTCGAGAAGTCGGCACGCCTCGCGGTGGCCGCCGCCGACAAGATCAGCGACCGGCTGCTCGGGTCCGTGACAGGCCTCGCCCGCAAGGCGATCCGCCCCGACCTCGTCCCCGAGTGGCTGCCGGAGATCCCGGGCGCGGCGGCCCGGACACTCCCCCGCACCCCGCGCGCGGGCGCCACCGCCGTCTACTACCCGGCCTGCGTCAACCGCATCTTCGGCGAGCCCGCCGGATACCGCGGCCCCTCCCTCCCCCAGGCCGTGGTCCTGCTCGCCGAGCGCGCCGGAAAACCGGTCTGGATCCCCGAGGACGTCACGGGCACCTGCTGCGCGACCATCTGGCACTCCAAGGGGTACGACGAGGGCAACACCGTCATGGCCAACCGGATCGTCGAAGCGGCCTGGGGCTGGACGGGCGGCGGCCGGCTGCCCCTGATCGTGGACGCGTCGTCGTGCACGCTCGGCATCGCGCACGAGGTCGTGCCGTACCTCACCGACGACAACCGCGCCCTCCACGGCGAGCTGACGATCGTCGACTCGATCGTCTGGGCCGCGGAGGAGCTGCTCCCCGAGCTGACCGTCGTCCGCACGGCCCGCTCGGCCATCCTCCACCCCACCTGCTCCATGCAACACCTCGGCGACGAGGGGCAGTTGAAGGCGGTCGCCGAGGCCGTCGCGGACGAGGTCGTCGTCCCGGACGACCTCGGCTGCTGCGCCTTCGCGGGCGACCGCGGCATGCTCCACAAGGAGCTCACCGCCTCGGCCACCGCGAAGGAGGCCGCCGAGGTCACGGCCAGGGACTTCGAGGTGCACCTCTCGGCCAACCGGATGTGCGAGGTCGGCATGGACCATGCGACGGGCCGCAGCTACTTCTCCGTCCTCCTGGAGCTCGAACGGGCGACGCGCCCCGGCCCCGACTACCTCCGGCGCAGCTGATCGCCGGACAAATCAAGGGAGTTAAGTCCAAGGGTTCGTAAACAAGAGTCCAAATCTCTCCCTTGCGCAACAGCAGCCTCAACCACCAAGGTCCTGACGGGATTCATGAATCCGCCGCGCACCGTCAGCACTCTTGGAGGCTCGATGAACGAGGCAGAAGTTCAGGATCACGGCAGCGAGGAAGGGCGCGAGGGCGGCATCAGCCGCAGGTCCGCACTGACCGCGGGCGCGGTCGGCGCGGCCGGGATCGGGCTCGGCGGGCTCGGTACGGGCAGTGCCGCCGCCGCGGAGAGCGCCGCGGCCCCCGTACCGAAACGCCAGGGCGCGACCATGGTCGGGGTGCCGTTCGACCGGCGCTCCACCGTGCGCGTCGGCATCATCGGCCTCGGCAACCGGGGCGGCAGCGTCATCGACCTCTATCTCGCCGTACCCGGCGTGCAGGTCGTGGCCGTCTGCGACCCGGTGCGCACGAAGGCCGAGAAGGCCGCCGCAAAGGTCGTCGCGGCGGGACAGCCCGCACCGGCCGTCTACGCCAACGGCGAGCACGACTACGAGAATCTCTACAAGCGCGGCGACATCGACTTCGTCCATGTCGCCACCCCCTGGGACGTCCACTTCGACATGGCGAAGGCCGCCCTGCTGAACGGCAAACACGTCGGCGTGGAGTGCCCGATCGCGCTCCGCCTCGACCAGCTGTGGGAGCTGGTCGACCTCTCCGAGCGCACCCGACGGCACTGCATGCAGCTGGAGAACTGCTGTTACGGCAGGAACGAGATGCGTGTCCTGCGCATGGCGCACGCCGGGCTCTTCGGCGATCTGCTGCACGGGGCGGGCGCGTACAACCACGATCTGCGCGGCCTGATGTTCTCGCCGACGTACTACGAGGGCCCGTGGCGGCGCCTGTGGCACACCCGGCTGCGCGGCGACCTCTACCCCAACCACGGATTCGGCCCCGTCGCCAACTACATGGACATCAACCGGGGCGACCGGGCGGTCTCCATCACCAGCGTCGGCTCGCCCTCGCTCGGCCTGGCCGAGTACCGGGCCGCCAACATGCCTGCGGGCGACCCGAGTTGGAAGGAGACCTATATCGAGAGCGACCGGACGATCAGTCTCGTCCAGACGGCGAAGGGACGGGTGATCCGTCTGGAGCACGACGTCTCGACGCCCCACCCGTACAGCCGGATCAACAGCCTGGGCGGCACCCGGGGCGTCTTCGAGGACTACCCGGAGCGCATCTACATCGAGCCCGACCACAAGAACGACGCCTGGGGCGACTTCTCCAAGTACGCCGAGTGGGACCACTGGCTGTGGAAGGAACACGCCAATCCGCCCGGCGGCCACGGCGGCATGGACTACATGCTCGTCTTCCGGCTGATGCAGTGCATGCAGCTCGGCCTGGTGCCCGACTTCGATGTGTACGACGCCGCGACCTGGACTTCGCCCGTACCGCTGAGCCATCTGTCGATCAAGGCGAAGGGGCAGCCCCAGCAGATCCCGGACTTCACCCGCGGCGAGTGGAAGAAGGCGCGTTCCGGAATGGACTCCACGAGGCCACAGGTGTAACGGCGGGGCGGGGGCCCGGCCGGACGACGGTGGCTCGTTCCGGTTCGGGGCGCGGAAAATCGATTGCCCCCAGGGTGTCTGGAGCGCGAACCTTGCACGGTTTGCGCCAACCTTCAATCTCTGGGACGTCATGCAGATTCGCGATCTTCCGTATTCAGATCCTGGCGATCCGGACGTCCGGTCGGGCCCCCGTTTCCTGTACTGGCTGGGCCGCAACCAGCTGCGCGGACAGCTCAAGTCCCTTGCCTGGGGGCTGCTCCACCAGTGCGGCATCGCCGGGCTTCCGCTCGCCGTCGGTCTGGCCGTACAGGCCGTGATCGACCGCTCGGGCGGCCGTCTCGTCGTCTCCGGCGGGCTGATTCTGCTGCTCGGCGCGGTGATCTCCGTCGGCGACACCATGCTGCACCGCACCGCCGTCACCAACTGGATCACCGCTGCGGCCCGCGTCCAGCAGCTGCTCGCCCGCAAGACCGCCGAGCTCGGCTCGGCGCTCACCCGGCGGGTGGCCGCGGGCGAGGTCGTGGCGGTCTCCACCGGGGACGTCGAGAAGATCGGCTGGTTCGTCGAGGCGCTGTCGCGCTTCGCCGCCGCCGCGACCGCGCTGGTCCTGATCTGCGTCGGACTCGCCTTCTACCTGCCGTCGCTGGGCGTGCTGGTCGCGGTCGCCATGCCTGTACTGGCCCTGGCCGTACTGCCGTTGCTGCCGCGCGCCACCCAGCGTGCCGACGTCCAGCGCGAGAAGGCCGGCAAGGCCACCGAGCTGGCGTCGGACACCGTCGCGGGCCTGCGCGTCCTGCGCGGCATCGGCGGCGAGGAGCTGTTCCTCGGCCGCTACCGCCGCGCCTCGCAGGAGGTCCGCAAGGCCGCCGTGCGCAGTGCGCGCATGTGGTCGCTGATCTCGGCGATCCAGGTGCTGCTGCCGGGTCTGCTCCTGATCGGCCTGGTCTGTTACGGGGCAAAACTCGCCTCCGAGGGCAAGATCGAGGTGGGCCAACTGGTCACTGTGTACAGCGCGGTGACGCTGATGCTGTTTCCTCTGCGTCACTTCGAAGAGATCGCCATGGCCTATTCCTTCTCCCGCCCCTCGGCCAAGCGCGCGGCCCGGGTGCTTTCGCTGGAGCGGACGTCGTACGAGACGGACGCGACCGTGACGGACACCCCGGCCGGAGACCTCTACGACCCGGCCACCGGGCTGCTCGCGCCCGCGGGCCGGTTCACCGCCGTCGTGTGCGGGGACCCGGACGCGGCGGGGACCCTCGCCGAACACCTCGGCGGGCACGCGGCCGCCGAGGAGAAGGTGCCGTCCGTGCTGCTCGGCGGGATCGCGCTGGACGACCTGGAACTCGACGCGGCCCGCAAGGCCGTGCTCGTACAGGACAAGGACCCGGTGCTGCTGTCGGGCACGCTGCACGAGCTGCTCGATGTGCCGTCGTCCGGTGACGTGACCGCCGAGGAGGCCCTTGCGGCCGCCCAGTGCGGTGACGTCCTTGACGCCCTCGCCCAGGCGTCGGCCGACGACAGCGGCGACCCGATGCGCACCCGGATCACCGAGCGCGGCCGGTCGCTCTCCGGGGGCCAGCGCCAGCGCCTCGCGCTGGCCAGGTCGCTGGTCACCGACCCTGAGGTGCTGGTGCTCGACGAGCCGACGTCGGCCGTCGACTCGCACACCGAGGCGCGGGTGGCCGACGGAATCAAGCGGCTGCGCGCCGGCCGTACGACCGTGGTCTTCGCCTCGTCGCCGCTGCTCCTGGACCACGCCGACCGTGTGGTGTTCGTGCACGACGGCGAGGTCGCAGCGGTGGGTGTGCACCGGGAACTGGTGCACAGCGAGCCGATGTACCGCGCGGTCGTCACCCGCGAGACAGAAGAAGAAACCCAAGCCTTCGCAGAGATCGAGGAGTCGGCATGATCGGCGTCGCGCCCCCGGCGTACGACCCGGCGGCACCCCAGACGGCCACCACCCTGCCGGTCGGCACGCCCGCGACCGTACGGGCCTATGTGGGCGAGTTGATACGGCGCCATCGCAAGGCCTTCGCCCTGCTGATCGGGGTCAACGCGGTCGCGGTGATCGCCTCGCTGGTCGGCCCGTATCTGCTGGGCTCGCTCGTGGAGGACCTGTCGAACGGGGCGAAGGAGCTTCATCTGGAGCGCACCGCCGCCGTGTTCGGCGTCGCGCTCCTCATCCAGACGGTGTTCACGCGTCTGGTGCGGCTGCGCGGCGCGATGCTCGGCGAGGAGATGCTGGCCGACCTGCGCGAGGACTTCCTCGTGCGGTCGGTCGGGCTGCCGCCGGGCGTCCTGGAGCGGGCCGGCACGGGTGACCTGCTCTCCCGTATCACCACGGACATCGACCGGCTCGCGAACGCGATGCGCGAGGCCGTACCGCAGCTCGCCATCGGCGTGGTGTGGGCGGCGCTGCTGGTCGGCGCGCTGACGGTGACCGCGCCGCCGCTGGCGCTCGCCGTGCTGGTGGCGCTGCCGGTGCTGATGGTCGGCTGCCGCTGGTACTTCAAGCGGGCGCCCTCCGCGTACCGCTCGGAGGCGGCCGGGTACGCGGCGGTCGCCGCGATGCTCACCGAGACGGTCGACGCGGGCCGCACCATCGAGGCCCACCGGCTGGGCGCGCGGCGCGTGGCCCTGTCCGACCAGCGGGTGAAGGAGTGGACGGCCTGGGAGCGGTACACGCTGTGGCTGCGCTCGGTGCTCTTCCCGGTCATCAACGTCACGTACGTGACGATCCTCGGCTCGGTGCTGATGCTCGGCGGCTGGTTCGTCCTGGAGGACTGGATCACGGTCGGCCAGCTGACGACGGGTGCGCTGCTCTCGCAGATGATGGTCGACCCGGTAGGCCTGATCCTGCGCTGGTACGACGAGCTGCAGGTGGCGCAGGTGTCACTGGCCCGGCTCGTGGGCGTACGGGAGATCGAGCCGGACGCCGGGGACGAGCGGATCGGCCCCGACGGGCGCGAAGTCCGCGCCGACGACGTGCACTTCGGGTACCGGGAGGGCGTGGACGTCCTGCACCGGGTGACGCTCGACGTGCCTCCGGGGACGCGGATGGCGCTGGTCGGCCCTTCGGGCGCGGGCAAGTCGACGCTGGGCCGGCTGCTGGCCGGGATCTACGCGCCACGGACGGGTGAAGTCACCCTGGGCGGGGCGGAGTTGTCCCGCATGCCGGCCGAACGGGTGCGTGAGCACGTGGCGCTGGTCAACCAGGAGCACCACGTCTTCGTGGGCTCCCTGCGCGACAACCTGCTGCTCGCACGCACCGGGGCGGGCGACGCCGAACTGTGGGCGGCGCTCGGAGCGGTGGACGCGGACGGCTGGGCGCGGGCGCTGGAGGAGGGCCTGGACGCGGAGGTCGGCTCGGGAGGCCTGGCACTGACCCCGGCGCAGGCCCAGCAGATCGCCCTGGCCCGCCTGGTCCTGGCGGACCCGCACACGCTGGTCCTGGACGAGGCGACGTCGCTCCTGGACCCGCGGGCGGCCCGCCACCTGGAGCGATCACTGGCACGGGTCCTGGACGGCCGCACGGTGGTGGCGATCGCCCACCGCCTGCACACCGCGCACGACGCGGATGTGATCGCGGTGGTGGAGGAGGGCCGGATCAGCGAGCTGGGCAGCCACGACGAACTGGTCGCCGCGGACGGCGCGTACGCGGCGCTGTGGAGGTCCTGGCACGGCTGAGGTGACCTGCCCGCCGCTCCGCATGGGTGGGGCGGCGGGCGGATGACCTCCGCTAAGGTGCGCCTTCATGGCGGATCAGTGGGTCAATTCGGCGGAGTCCATCGGCAGCGACCTCCATCTGGAGCTGTCGGGGGGCGGCAGTCGTCGTGCCGCCCTCATCCGGGCGCTGCGTGATGCCGTACGCGACGGACGCCTCGCCCCCGGCACCCGGCTGCCGCCGTACCGTTCGCTCGCCGCCGACCTGGGCATCGCCCGCAACACCGTCGCCGACGCCTACGCCGAGCTGGTCGCCGAGGGATGGCTGACCGCCCGGCAGGGGTCCGGCACCCGGGTCGCCCGGCGCGCCGAGCCCGTACGCCCCGCCCGCGTACCGAAGAAGGCGCCGGGACGTCCCGCAGCGACCGCGCACAATCTGCGCCAGGGGCAGCCGGATGCCGCCTCCTTCCCCCGCACCGCCTGGCTGGCCGCGTCCCGGCGCGCGCTGAACGCCGCCCCCAACGACGCCTTCGGCCCCGGCGACCCCCACGGCCGCCCCGAGCTGCGCCAGGCCCTGGCCGACTATCTCTCGCGCGCCCGCGGCGTGCGCACCAGCCCCGACCGGATCGTCGTCTGCTCCGGCTTCGCCCACGCGCTGCGGCTGCTGTACGGGGGTGGTGTGCTGCGCGGACCCCTCGCCGTGGAGTCGTACGGGCTCGGCTTCCACCGCGCGCTGCTGGAAGCAGCCTCCGTCCGTACGGTCCCGCTCTCCCTCGACGAACATGGCGCGCGGACCGACGAGTTGGGGTCACAGAAGGGCGTACGGGGAGTGCTGCTCACCCCCGCCCACCAGTTCCCGACCGGCGGCCCCCTGCACCCGGACCGGCGCGCGGCCGCGGTCGACTGGGCGCGGTCCACCGGGGGCGTGGTCCTGGAGGACGACTACGACGGCGAGTTCCGCTACGACCGCGAACCGGTCGGCGCCGTCCAGGGCCTCGACCCGGAACGCGTCGTCTACATCGGCTCGGCCAGCAAGAGCCTGAGCCCCGCCCTCCGCCTGGGCTGGATGGTCCTGCCCGAGCATCTCCTCGCCCCCGCCCTGGCAGCCAAGGGCGAGCGCGAGCCGTCGGCGAGCGTGCTGGACCAGCTCGCGCTCGCCGAATTCATCGCGTCCGGCCACTACGACCGGCACATCCGCCGGATGCGCCAGCGCTACCGGGCCCGCCGCGACCTCCTGGTGGCCGCCCTGGCCGAACGGGCCCCGCACATCGCGCCGACGGGCATCGCCGCCGGACTCCATGCCGTACTGCGGCTGCCGCCGGGCACGGAGCGCACCACGCTCAAGGCCGCGGCCTGGCAGGGGCTGGCCCTCGACGGTCTGGCCGACTTCCGTCACCCGGCCGCGTCGATGCCCGCGGCGGACGGGCTGGTCGTCGGGTACGCGACCCCGCCCGAGCATGCCTATGCCGCGGCTCTGGAAGCGCTGATCGGGGCACTTCCGCCCAAGCCCGAGACCGAGCCTCAGATGTAGCCGAGCGCCGCCGCGCAGCCCACCCCGCCCGCCACCATGAAGACCGGCATCAGCACCTTCAGTTCCACCCAGCTGCCGGCGCGGAACCGCATCATCTTCGGCGGCCCGATCGGGTACCAGCGCTTCCGGCCGATCGGGATCGGCCACAGGATCGGGCAGCCCGACACCGTCAGCGCGTCCCCGATGTCGTGCACCAGCGCGCCCAGCACGATCGGCAGGCCCAGCCACATGTACTCCTGGCCGGGCTGGGTGAAGAGCCAGTCCGAGCCGTTGCCCGGCTTGTCCAGGACCCCCGCGAGGATCCACGCACCGGCCGCGGCGAGCAGCCACACCAGGACGTCGCTGCTGGTGCCGCGCGCCGCCCGCCACAGCAGGCCCTCGATGGCGAGGACCAGGTGGACGAAGAGGATGCCGAGCACCGCCCACCGGCCGCCGAAGATGGCCGCGGCCGAGATCCCGGCCCCGAGCAGCACCGCCCACACCCAGGTGTGGGTCAGCGTCCGGTGGCCGCCGTTCCTGCGCGGGTCCCCCTTGGCGCGGGTCGCCTTGTAGACGCCTGCGGAGATCTTGTCGACGATCTCGCAGAGCGCCCAGGACACCGGTCCGAAGGCCCGCGAGATGGTCGCGGACTTGTGGTCCAGGTCGGGTGCGAGCGCCGCGCCCGCGCAGATCAGCGCTCCGACGACGAGTACGGGCCACGGCATCGGGTGGCCCTTGGCCGCCGCGGCCGCCCCCACCCCCAGCCAGGCTGCCGCTCCTGACAGAGAGTGTGCCGGTCCCATCATGGTCGATTCCGCCCCAAAGCCGTTGTGGTCAAGCCAGTTGAGGGATGAGCGTATCGCTCGTGATCTTCGTACGGCCGTCCGGTTCCCTGATCCGGTCGTCCGGCAGGCAAGATGGGGGTGTGACCCTTATCGATCAGCTGCCGCCGACCGCCGACCCCGACGCCCTCTTCGAGGCCTTCTCGTCATGGGCGGAGGGCCAGGGCATCACTCTCTACCCGGCCCAGGAGGAGGCGCTGATCGAGGTGGTCTCCGGGGCCAACGTGATCCTCTCCACCCCCACCGGATCCGGAAAGAGCCTGGTCGCGGCGGGTGCGCACTTCGCCGCACTGGCCCAGGACAAGGTCACCTTCTACACCGCCCCGATCAAGGCGCTGGTCTCGGAGAAGTTCTTCGACCTCTGCAAGCTCTTCGGCACCGAGAACGTCGGCATGCTGACCGGCGACGCCTCCGTCAACGCGGACGCCCCGGTCATCTGCTGCACCGCCGAGGTCCTGGCCTCGATCGCGCTGCGCGACGGCAAGCACGCCGACATCGGCCAGGTCGTGATGGACGAGTTCCACTTCTACGCGGAGCCGGACCGCGGCTGGGCCTGGCAGATCCCGATCCTGGAGCTCCCCCAGGCCCAGTTCATCCTGATGTCCGCCACGCTCGGCGACGTCGCGCGCTTCGAGGAGGACCTGACCCGCCGCACGGGCCTGCCCACCTCGGTGGTCCGCTCGGCGTCCCGCCCGGTCCCGCTGTCGTACGAGTACCGCCGCACCCCCATCACCGAGACGCTCACCGAGCTCCTCGACACCAAGCAGGCCCCGGTCTACATCGTGCACTTCACGCAGGCGGCCGCCGTCGAGCGCGCGCAGTCGCTGATGAGCATCAACATGTGTTCGAAGGAGGAGAAGGAGAAGATCGCCGACCTCATCGGCAACTTCCGCTTCACCACCAAGTTCGGCCAGAACCTCTCGCGCTACGTGCGTCACGGCATCGGCGTCCACCACGCCGGCATGCTCCCCAAGTACCGCCGCCTGGTCGAAAAGCTGGCGCAGGCAGGCCTGTTGAAGGTCATCTGCGGTACGGACACCCTGGGCGTCGGCGTCAACGTCCCCATCCGCACGGTGCTGTTCACCGCGCTGACGAAGTACGACGGCACTCGCGTCCGCACGCTCCGCGCCCGCGAGTTCCACCAGATCGCGGGCCGCGCGGGCCGGGCCGGCTTCGACACGGCGGGCTTCGTCGCCGCCCAGGCGCCCGAGCACGAGGTGGAGAACGTGAAGGCTCTCGCCAAGGCGGGAGACGACCCGAAGAAGCGCCGCAAGGTGGTCCGCAAGAAGGCACCCGAGGGCTTCATCGCCTGGACGGACGCCACCTTCGAGAAGCTGATCGCCGCCGACCCGGAGCCGCTGACCTCCCGCTTCCGGGTCACCCACACCATGCTGCTCTCCGTGATCGCCCGCCCGGGCAACGCCTTCGACGCGATGCGCCACCTCCTCGAGGACAACCACGAGCCGCGCAAGGCCCAGCTGCGCCACATCCGCCGCGCGATCGCGATCTACCGCTCGCTGCTCGACGGCGGTGTCGTGGAGCAGTTGGACACCCCCGACGCCGAGGGCCGCACCATCCGCCTGACCGTCGACCTCCAGCAGGACTTCGCCCTCAACCAGCCGCTCTCCACCTTCGCGCTGGCCTCCTTCGACCTCCTCGACCCCGAATCCCCGTCCTACGCCCTGGACATGGTCTCCGTCGTCGAGTCGACCCTCGACGACCCGCGCCAGATCCTGGCCGCCCAGCAGAACAAGGCGCGCGGCGAGGCGGTCGGCCAGATGAAGGCGGACGGCATCGAGTACGAGGAGCGGATGGAGCTCCTGCAGGACGTCACGTACCCGAAGCCCCTGGAAGAGCTCCTGGTCCACGCGTACAACGTGTACCGCAAGAGCCACCCGTGGGTCGGCGACCACCCGGTCTCGCCGAAGTCCGTCATCCGCGACATGTACGAACGCGCCATGACCTTCGCCGAGTTCACCTCCCACTACGAGCTGGCCCGCACCGAAGGCATCGTGCTGCGCTACCTCGCGGGCGCGTACAAGGCCCTCGACCACACCATCCCCGACGACCTGAAGTCCGAGGACCTCCAGGACCTGATCGCCTGGCTCGGCGAGCTGGTCCGCCAGGTCGACTCCAGCCTCCTGGACGAGTGGGAGCAGCTCGCCAACCCCGAGGTGGAGACCGCCGAGCAGGCCGCCGAGCGCGCCGACCAGGTCAAGCCGGTCACCGCCAACGCCCGCGCCTTCCGTGTCCTCGTCCGCAACGCGATGTTCCGCCGCGTGGAGCTGGCCGCGCTCGACCGCGTCTACGACCTGGGGCAGCTGGACGGCGACTCCGGCTGGGACCAGGACGCGTGGGGCGAGGCGATGGACGCGTACTGGGACGAGTACGAAGAGCTGGGCACGGGCCCGGACGCCCGCGGTCCCAAGCTGCTGATCATCGAGGAGGACGCGGCCCACGGTCTCTGGCGCGTCCGGCAGATCTTCGCCGACCCGAACGGCGACCATGACTGGGGCATCAGCGCGGAGGTGGATCTCGCGGCCTCCGACGAAGAGGGCCGCGCGGTCGTCCGCGTCACCGCCGTCGGCCAGCTCTGAGCCCTGAAGGAGACCACAGATGACGAACCCCGCCGAGAGACTCGTCGACCTGCTCGATCTGGAGCAGATCGAGGTCAACATCTTCCGCGGCCGGTCCCCGCAGGAGTCCCTGCAACGGGTCTTCGGCGGTCAGGTCGCGGGCCAGGCGCTGGTGGCGGCCGGCCGTACGACGGACGGCGACCGCCCGGTCCACTCCCTGCACGCGTACTTCCTGCGGCCGGGCCGCCCGGGCGTCCCGATCGTCTACCAGGTCGAGCGGATGCGCGACGGCCGCTCCTTCACCACGCGCCGGGTCACCGCCGTCCAGCAGGGCCGCACGATCTTCAACCTCACGGCCTCCTTCCACCAGCCGGAGGAGGGCACGTTCGAGCACCAGCTGCCGCCGGCCCGCGAGGTCCCGGACCCGGAGTCGCTGCCGACGGTCGCCGAGGAGGTCCGCGAGCACCTGGGCGCGCTCCCCGACGCCCTGGAGCGGATGGCCCGCCGCCAGCCCTTCGACATCCGTTACGTCGACCGGCTGCGCTGGACGCAGGACGAGGTCAAGGGCGCGGAGCCGCGCAGCGCGGTCTGGATGCGCGCGGTCGGCCCGCTCGGCGACGACCCGCTGGTCCACACGTGCGCCCTCACGTACGCGAGCGACATGACGCTCCTCGACGCGGTCCGCATCCCCGTCGAACCGCTGTGGGGCCCGCGGGGCTTCGACATGGCGTCGCTGGACCATGCGATGTGGTTCCACCGCCCGTTCCGTACCGACGAGTGGTTCCTGTACGACCAGGAGTCCCCCATCGCGACGGGCGGCCGCGGGCTGGCGCGCGGACGGATCTACGACCGGGCGGGGAACCTCCTGGTGTCGGTGGTCCAGGAGGGCCTGTTCCGCAAACTGGGCGGCTGACCGCAGTCTCGCGACGGGCCTCTGAAACAGTACGTACGCAACCCTGACGACTGGAGATCTGATGAGCCTTTACGACATCCCGCTGCGCACCCTGACCGGCGAGGCGACCTCGCTCGCCGACTACCGGGGCAAGGCGGTGCTGCTGGTGAACGTCGCGTCCAAGTGCGGCCTCACCCCCCAGTACGCCGGTCTCGAGCGCCTGCAGCAGAGCTACGGCGAGAAGGGCTTCACCGTTCTCGGCGTGCCCTGCAACCAGTTCGCAGGCCAGGAGCCGGGCAGCTCGGAGGAGATCCAGAGCTTCTGCTCGGCGACGTACGGCGTGACATTCCCGCTGTTGGAGAAGATCGAGGTCAACGGCGAGCACCGGCACCCGCTGTACGCGGAGTTGACGCAGGTCGCGGACGCGGAGGGCGAGGCGGGCGACATCCAGTGGAACTTCGAGAAGTTCGTGCTTGACGCCCAGGGCGAAGTGGTGGGCCGCTTCCGCCCCCGCACGGAGCCGGAGTCTCCCGAGCTCGTCGCGGCTATTGAGGCGCACCTGCCTGCCTGAATCGGAATTCCTTCCCGGAAGAGAGCGCCCGCCCCGAAGGGGGACCGGGCGCTTTTCTGCGCTCCGGCGGACTCACAGCCGCTGACAAGGAGCAGATCCTTCAGGGGCCGGCCGACGGGACCCGGCCCACTCTCGCTTCACCGCCACGGAACAGGGAATCGAAAAGACAGGCCAGTCCGGACACAACGCGGAGCGAGGCCTCACCGACACCCGCCCCGAGCCCGGTTTCGCACCGCGTCCGTGGGACGAATCGCCTTGGCCGGTCGTCTACCGAGACGGCTTCTCCGTCGCGCGCTTCAAGACCGAAGCGGGCGCGCTCCGTTGCATCGCACGGCTGATCAGGAAACCTGAGGAGGTGGACCGCAATGGCTGAGGCGCCAGACGGCTACGAAGTACCGAAGATCGTCGCGGACTTGATCACGTACGCCGAAAGCCGTGGGTGGGAGCACCGCGTCGACTGGACGCAGCCGAAACGCGAAGCGCCGCTGCTGACCGTTCAGGTCGGGCGCCGGATGGTCAAGAAGGACGGCAGGCGATACGGCACCTTCTGGCTCTACAAGATCACCTACCACACGGAAGGCGACCCTCCCGGCACGGTCAGGAAGCGGCACACCGGGCTGTGCGTGACGCCCGACGAACCGGAGTGGCATGAGGCTCCGCCGCTCTGGTCGATCCGCGAGACGATCTACACCCACCCGACGCCCGGCACCGTGACCACCTTCAAAGGGGCGATCACCAAAGAGGAGTTCAACGCCATCCCGTGCGCCCGCGCGCTGCGCTTCTCGCACGACTGGATGGGGCTGCGGTACACCGAATGGGTGGGCGGCGATTCGCGCACGGGCTGGGCACTCATGAACGACTACGGGAAGCCCGAACATCCCTGCCACGTCAGCCGCGCAGACTCCCGCGCCATGGCGGCCGAACGCCTCACCGCGTTGCTCGCACCGACCCGCGCATTCGGCGGCGACAACCTCACCGTCGACGAATGGGAGATCGGGCCATATCCCATGCCTGGCACCTGACTCTGCACCTCTGAACCACATCGGCGTGGATCTCAGGCGGTGTTGCCGGTTCCACGTACTCGGCGGCGTGCCTGATCTCCACAAGCCAGAGCCGTACGGACGAGCGCACGATCACGATCCGGGTTCAGAACCGGTGAGATCCCGCTCACGCGCGAAGTGCTCACTCGCCGCGTCCATGAAGAGCCTCCGTGCGGGCACGCGGCGAGTGACATTTTCTGCGCTTCGGTCCACCACTTGTCGCGCGCTGCTTCGATCTGTGCCTGGGCGACCTGTTCGAGGGCGCTGCGCTTCTCCAAGCATCTTGGCGCGACGTGAGGGACAAGGGTTAAGACCGCCTGGCCGGCGCGCTCACGGCACCGTGTGCTTCATGGACGGCGTGAAGCGCTGGTACGGCGGCCGGGGTGAAGTGGCGGGCCGCTTCCGCCCCGTACGGAGCCCGAGGCTCCTGAGCTCGTCGCGGCTATCGAGGCCCACCTGCCTGCCTGACCCCGCCGGCGTTGATCCGGGCGGCCTGGCGGGTCAGGTGGTCGCGTTCGGCGAGGTTGGGGGCCTTTCTGGCCGCCTCCGCGTAGAGCCGGGCCGCCGTCGCCAGGTCGCCGTCGCGTTCGTGGAGGTACGCGGCGACCGCGTCGTGGCGGGGCACCGATCCGTCCAGTGCGGCGAGCGCCGCCAGGCCGGCGCGCGGCCCGTCGGCCTCGCCGACGGCCACCGCGCGGTTGAGCCGGACGACCGGGCTGTCGGTCAGGCGCGCCAACTCGTCGTACCACTCGACGATCTGCACCCAGTCCGTCTCCTCGGCCGTGAGTGCGTCCGCGTGGAGTGCCGCGATCGCGGCCTGCGCCTGGAACTCGCCGAGCCGGTCGCGGGCGAGGGCCGCCTGCAACATCCCGATTCCCTCGGCGATCGCCCCGGTGTCCCACCGGCCGCGGTCCTGCTCGGCGAGCGGGACCAGGCTGCCGTCGGGCGCCGTGCGGGCAGCCCTGCGGGCGTGGTGGAGCAGCATGAGGGCGAGCAGCCCCGCCACCTCCGGGTGGTCGATCGAGGCCGCGAGTTGCCGGTTGAGGCGGATGGCCTCGGCGGCGAGGTCGACGTCGCCGGAGTAGCCCTCGTTGAAGACCAGGTAGAGAACGCGCAGCACGGTGGCGACGTCGCCGGGCCGGTCGAGCCGTACGCCGGAGACCGTACGTTTGGCCCTGCTGATGCGCTGCGCCATCGTCGCCTCCGGCACCAGGTAGGCCTGGGCGATCTGCCGGGTGGTCAGCCCGCCCACCGCGCGCAGCGTGAGCGCGACCGCGGACGACGGTGTCAACAACGGGTGGGCACACAGGAAGTAGAGCTGGAGCGTGTCGTCCGCGGCGGGCGCGGGCCCGGGCTCCGGCTCCTCTTCGACCAGGTCCTCGCGCCGGCGGCGGGCGGTGTCCGCCCGGGTCGCGTCGAGGAAGCGGCGCCAGGCCACGGTGACCAGCCAGCCCTTCGCGTCCCGCGGAGGGTCGGACGGCCAGACGCGGACCGCTTCCACCAGCGCGTCCTGGACGGCGTCCTCGGCCGCCGCGAAAGGTGCTCCGCGGCGGACGAGGATGCCGAGCACACCCGGCGTGAGGCTCCGGAGGCGGGCCTCGTTCATCGGGGACGTCATTCGGTGATCGTGGGCATCTCGGTCAGGAACGGGCGCAGCTCGAGCCACTCGTGGATCGGCTTGCCACCCGCACCCGGAGCGGCCGACAGTTCCCCGGCCAGCTCGACGGCACGCTCGTAGGTGTCGACGTCGATGACCATCCAGCCCGCGATGACGTCCTTGGTCTCGGCGAACGGACCGTCGGTGACCGGCGGCCGGCCCTCGCCGTCGTAGCGGACGAACGTCCCCTCGGGGGCCAGCGCCTGACCGTCGACGAACTCGCCGGTCTTCTCGAGCCGGGCGGCGAAGTCGTTCATGTACTGGATGTGGTCCGAGATCTCCTGAGGCGTCCACTGGTCCATGGGGACGTCGTTCACCGCGGCCGGGGCGCCCCGGTAGTGCTTGAGCAGCAGGTACTTGGCCATCGTGATCACTCCTCGGTACTGGTGCGGCCCATTGTGGCCGCTTCCACCCCTGGGACGGAGTGGACCACGGGTTCTCGACATCGCCGCGGAAAAAACTTTCGGGCATGCCGAAGAGCCCTCCCCCGTGCGCGGGAGAGGGCTCTTCGGGCTCTTCGTACGGTTGCGTGACCCGCGTCAGCGGATCGGCATCCCCGACAGCGTGCGGGCGATGACCAGGCGCTGGATCTCGCTCGTGCCCTCGAAGATCGTGTAGATCGCCGCGTCGCGGTGCATGCGCTCCACCGGGTACTCCCGGGTGAAGCCGTTGCCGCCGAGGATCTGGATCGCCTGCGCGGTGACCTTCTTGGCCGTCTCGCTGGCGTACAGCTTCGACATCGAGCCCTCGGCCGAGGTGAACGGCTTGCCCGCGCTCGCCATCCAGGACGCGCGCCACACCAGGAGACGGGCCGCGTCGATCTGGGTGCGCATGTCGGCCAGTTGGAAGGCGATGCCCTGGTTGTCGATGATCGGGCGGCCGAACTGGGTGCGGGTCTTCGCGTAGTCGAGGGCGACCTCGTACGCGGCCCGTGCGGTGCCCACCGCCATGGCGCCGACGGCCGGGCGCGAGGCCTCGAAGGTGGCCATCGCGGCGTTCTTCACGCGCTCGCCGCCGCCGGCCTTGGCGCGCTCACGGGCGCGGGCGAGGCGGTCGTCCAGCTTGTCCTTGCCGCCGAGCAGGCAGTGGCCCGGGATGCGTACGTCTTCCAGTACGACCTCTGCGGTGTGCGAGGCGCGGATGCCGTGCTTCTTGAACTTCTGGCCCTGGGAGAGGCCGGGGGTGTTCGGCGGGACGATGAAGGAGGCGTGGCCCTTGGAGCCGAGTTCCGGGTCCACGGCCGCTACGACCACGTGGACGTTGGCTATGCCGCCGTTGGTCGCCCAGGTCTTGGTGCCGTTGAGGACCCACTCGTCCTTGGCCTCGTCGTAGACGGCGCGGGTGCGCATCGCCGCGACGTCCGAGCCCGCGTCCGGCTCGGAGGAGCAGAAGGCGGCGACCTTCACGTCGGCGGCGTCCCCGTACATCTGCGGGATCCAGGTGCCGATCTGCTCCTCGGTGCCGTTCGCGAGGACGCCGACCGCGGCCAGGCCCGTACCGACGATGGAGAGCGCGATGCCGGCGTCGCCCCAGAACAGCTCCTCCATCGCCATCGGGATGCCGAGCCCGGTGGGGTCGAAGAACTGCTGGGCGTAGAAGTCGAGCGAGTAGATGCCGACCTTGGCGGCTTCCTGGATCACCGGCCAGGGAGTCTCCTCACGCTCGTCCCACTCGGCGGCGGCCGGGCGGATGACGTCCGCGGCAAAGCCGTGGATCCAGTCGCGTACCTGCTTCTGGTCGTCGTTGAGCTCGAGCGTGAACTCGGCCATGTCCCCTCCAGTACTGCGGTTCTCCAGGGCGTTACTTGCGGTAACGGCAGTCTGTTACTGGTAAGTAGGCCCTGTCAACCTGTTACGTTTCGGCGGGGGAACGGAATCGTACGGACGGGCGGGGAGAAGCACCATGAGCACCACACAGGCCACGCAGCAGCGGACGGCTGAGAGCCGGCGCCGCGAACTGCTCGAGGCTGCCGACCGCGTGGTGCTCCGGGACGGCCCCAAGGCTTCCATGAACGCCATAGCCGCCGAGGCCGGCATCACCAAGCCGATCCTCTACCGGCACTTCGGCGACAAGGGCGGCCTCTACCGCGCCCTGGCCAAGCGCCACACCGACGCCCTCCTCGAGGCCCTGCGCGCCGCCCTGGACGCCCCGGCCGAGCGCCGCGAGCGGGTCGAGGCCACGCTCGACACCTACCTCGCGGCCATCGAGGCCCGGCCCCAGGTCTACCGCTTCCTGATGCATCCCACCGAGGACGCTTCGGACACCGCGCTGCCGGCGAACGGGTTCGACATCGGCATGCACTCGGCGCCCCTGCTGCGCCGGCTCGGCGAGGAGCTCGCCCAGGTGATCGCCGAGCGCGTCGACCTCGGCCCGGGCAGCGAGCAGCTGGCGCGGGTGTGGGGGCACGGAATCGTCGGGATGATGCACGCCGCCGGAGACTGGTGGCTCGGCGAACGGCCCTGCTCGCGCGCCGAGTTGGTGCGCTCGCTGGCCGATCTGCTCTGGGGCCGGCTCGCCGCGGCGGGCAACCGCGCGGGCGGGCCGGGCTTCTAGCTCCCTACGCGTTCGCACCCCAGGGCGTCTTGCGGGCCGCGCGCATCACCTTGCTCTTGCGCCAGCCGCTCAGCCGGTCCGTGTAGACGAGTCCGTCGAGGTGGTCGCACTCGTGCTGGAGACAGCGGGCGAAGAAACCCGTCCCGCTGACCCTGACCGGGTCGCCGTTCACCGTGAAGCCCTCGACGACCGCGTGGTCGAAGCGGGGCGTCGCCGCCTCCAGGCCGGGCAGCGAGAGACAGCCCTCGGGGCCGCGTACGGTGATGCCGTCCGCCTCGACCAGACGCGGGTTCACCACATGGCCCAGGTGGCGGACGTCCTCGTCGTCGGGGCAGTCGTATACGAACACCCGCTGCGCCACGCCGATCTGGTTGGCGGCGAGGCCGACACCCTGGGCCGCGTACATCGTCGCGAACATGTTCTCGACGAGCCGGGCGAGCGACGGGCCGAACTCGGTCACGGGTTCGCAGGGCGCGTGCAGGACCGGGTCGCCGAGCAGGGACATGTCCTGCGCGACTCCCGAACTGCCGGGGATCGGACGGTTTCGCATGGCGGCAAGGTTACGTTCTGTACGAGTGGGCCCCGCCGCCGGTGGAGCCGAGGTCAGGCGGCGTGAAGGATCTCGATAGGCTGAGGCCGCGTCGATGCAAGGAGGATCAGGGACGATGTCAGGCAACACGGAGCCGCTGACGCCACGCGCCAAACTGGCCGTGACGGCAGGCAAGGCCGCGGCAGCGGTATCGCGCGCCGCGGGGCGCGGCAGCGGATCGGTGATCGGCGGCAAGGTCGCGCTGAGGCTCGACCCGGACCTGCTGGGCCGACTCGCGCAGCATCTGGACGTGGTCCTCGTCTCGGCGACGAACGGCAAGACGACGACGACCCGGCTGATCGCCGAGGCGTTGCGGGCCAGTGGCCCGGTCGTGTCGAACGCCCTGGGCGCCAACATGCCCGCGGGTATCACCTCGGCGCTGGCCGGCGGTTCGGACGCCCGCTACGGCGTGATCGAGGTCGACGAGAAGTACCTCGCCGGGGTCGCGCGCGATGTGACGCCCAAGGCGATCGCACTGCTCAACCTCTCCCGCGACCAGCTCGACCGCGCCGCCGAGACGCGCATGCTGGCCGAGAAGTGGCGCGAGGGCCTCGCCGGTACGAAGGCCGTGGTCATCGCCAACGCCGACGACCCGCTGATCGTCTGGGCCGCCTCCTCGTCCCCCACCGTGGTGTGGGTCGCGGCCGGCCAGGAGTGGAAGGACGACGCCTGGTCGTGCCCGTCCTGCGGCGGTGTGCTGCAGCGGCCGAGCGACGACTGGTTCTGCGGCGAGTGCGGCTTCCGCCGCCCCGCGCCCACCTGGGCCCTCTCCGGCGACCACGTCCTGGATCCGCACGGCTCGGCGTGGCCGATCCAGCTGCAGCTCCCGGGCCGCGCCAACAAGGCGAATGCCGCCGTCACCGCGGCGGTCGCCGCGACGTTCGGTGTGCCGCCGCAGGTGGCGCTGGAGCGGATGTACTCCGTACAGGCCGTCGCCGGACGCTATGACGTGGTCCAGTTCCAGGGCCGCGATCTGCGCCTGCTCCTCGCGAAGAACCCGGCCGGCTGGCTGGAGACCTTCTCGCTGATCGACCCGCCGCCCACTCCGGTGATCCTCTCCGTCAACGCCCGCGGCGCCGACGGCACGGACACCTCCTGGCTGTGGGACGTCGACTACACGCGTCTCGCCGGACACCCGATCTGTGTCATCGGCGACCGCAGGCTCGACCTCGCGGTACGTCTCGAGGTCGCAGGTCTGGACTTCAGGGTCTGCGACAGCGTCGACGAGGCCGTCTCGAACTCG
This sequence comes from Streptomyces sp. NBC_01465, assembly GCF_036227325.1. Taxonomy (NCBI): domain Bacteria; kingdom Bacillati; phylum Actinomycetota; class Actinomycetes; order Kitasatosporales; family Streptomycetaceae; genus Streptomyces; species Streptomyces sp. NBC_01465. Next base: position 617,564 of record NZ_CP109467.1, read on the forward strand.
GCTCCCGGGCGGATCGAACTCATCGCCAACTACACCGCGTTCCAGGACGTGCGCCGCCGAGTCGGCAACTGACCCTTGAGGAGAGCCATGAGCGACAACAGCCTGCGCCTGGTGTGGGTCTACCCCGACCTGCTGTCGACCTACGGCGACCAGGGCAATGCCCTGGTCGTGGAGCGCCGGGCGCGTCAGCGCGGCCTGGACGTCGCGCGCATCGACGTACGCAGCGACCAGCCGGTGCCCACCTCGGGCGACATCTATCTGATCGGCGGCGGTGAGGACCGGCCGCAGCGCCTCGCCTCCGAGCGGCTGCGCCGTGACGGCGGGCTCAGCCGGGCCGCCGCCAACGGCGCGATCATCTTCTCGGTCTGCGCCGGGTACCAGATCCTCGGCCACGAGTTCATCAACGACCTCGGCGAGCGCGAGCCGGGCCTCGGCCTGCTCGACGTGATCTCGACCCGCGGCGAGGGCGAGCGGTGCGTCGGCGACGTGCTGGCCGACATCGACGACCGGCTCGGGCTGCCGCAGCTGACCGGTTTCGAGAACCACCAGGGCATCACCCACCTCGGCCCCTCCGCCCGCCCCTTCGCACGAGTGCGCCTCGGCAACGGGAACGGCACGGGGGACGGCACCGAGGGCGCGTACAACGACACCGTCTTCGGTACGTACATGCACGGCCCGGTTCTCGCCCGCAATCCGCAGATCGCGGACCTGCTGCTGAAGCTGGCCCTCGATGTGAACGCGCTGCCGCCCACCGACGACCGGTGGTACGAGGCGCTGCGCGCCGAGCGCATTGCATCCGCAACGCAGCCCGCATGACGCATTGTTCGCTCTTCTGAGCGAAGTCCAGCAGGCGGACGCCCGGTTCGGTCCCGCCACCCTGCGCCGGTAGGGTGGCGGGGATCCAACCGGACGACGTGGTCCGGTCATCGGCCCACGTTGCAAAGGTTTTTCGGGCAATGCGAATTGGTGTGCTCACCTCCGGCGGGGACTGCCCCGGCCTCAACGCCGTCATCCGATCGGTCGTTCACCGTGCCGTCGTCGACCACGGCGACGAGGTCATCGGCTTCCACGACGGGTGGCGGGGCCTCCTCGAGTGCGACTACCGCAAGCTCGACCTCGACGCGGTCGGCGGCATCCTCGCACGCGGCGGCACCATCCTCGGCTCCTCCCGCGTCCAGCCCGCGCACCTGCGCGGCGGCGTGGAGACGGCCAAGGGGCACGTGGCCGACCTGGGACTCGACGCGATCATCCCGATCGGCGGCGAGGGCACACTGAAGGCCGCCAACCTCCTCTCCGAGGCGGGGCTGCCGATCGTCGGCGTACCGAAGACCATCGACAACGACATCGCGTCCACCGACGTGACGTTCGGTTTCGACACCGCCGTCGGAGTCGCGACGGAGGCCCTCGACCGGCTGAAGACCACCGCCGAGTCGCACCAGCGGGTGCTGATCGTCGAGGTCATGGGACGGCACACCGGGTGGATCGCACTGCACTCGGGCATGGCGGCCGGTGCGCACGCCATCGTCGTCCCCGAGCGCCCCTTCGACATCGAGGAGCTGACCGAGCTGGTCGGCAAGCGATTCTCGGCCGGCAAGAAGTTTGCGATCGTGGTCGTTGCAGAGGGTGCCAAGCCGCGCGAGGGAGGCTCGATGAGCCTCGACGTGGGCGTCAAGGACATGTACGGCCACGAGCGCTTCACGGGGATGGCGAACCAGCTCTCCGTCGAGCTGGAGGAGCGCCTCGGCAAGGAGGCCCGCCCGGTCATCCTCGGTCACGTCCAGCGCGGCGGCACGCCCACCGCGTACGACCGCGTCCTTGCCACCCGCTTCGGCTGGCACGCCGTGGAGGCCGTGCACCGCGGCGAGTTCGGGATGCTGACCGCGCTGCGCGGCACCGACATCGTCATGGTCCCGCTCGCCGAGGCCACGGAGACGCTGAAGACGGTTCCGGCCGAGCGGTACGCCGAGGCCGAGTGCGTGCTCTGATTACGCCCCATTCGTAAGGAACTGCCCCCGGTCGCAGCTGCGGCTGGGGGCAGTTCTACTCTGGTGCGGACCATATGGCACGAATCAGGAGCGAGTGGATGGATCACAGCGGGCACGGCATGAACATGGATCTGCCGCCGTTCACGCTGGGGCGGGGGCTCGAATTCTCCGCGGACCCCTTCTTCCTGATCGGCTGCCTGGCGGGGCTCGCGCTCTACGGCTGGGGTGTGGTGCGGCTGCGCAGGCGCGGCGACAGCTGGCCGGTGCACCGGATCGTCCTGTTCACGCTCGGCGTGCTGAGCGTCGCGCTGGTGATGTGCACCAAGCTCAACGACTACGGCATGGTCATGTTCAGCGTGCACATGGTGCAGCACATGGTGATCTCCATGCTCTCCCCCATCCTGCTGCTGCTCGGCGCCCCGGTGACCCTGGCCCTGCGCGCGCTGCCGGTGGCCGGGCGGGGGAAGCGCAAGGGGCCGCGCGAGTGGCTGCTCGCGCTGCTGCAGAGCCGGTACATGAAGATCGTGACGCATCCCGCGTTCACCATCCCGCTGTTCATCGCGAGCCTCTACGCGCTGTACTTCTCGCCGCTGTTCGACTTCCTGATGGGCAGCAGGACCGGGCACCTCGCGATGATGGTGCACTTCCTGGCCGTCGGTCTCGTCTTCTTCTGGCCGATCATGGGCGTGGACCCGGGCCCGCACCGGCCCGGCTATGTGATGCGGATGCTGGAGCTCTTCGCGGGGATGCCGTTCCACGCCTTCTTCGGGATCGCGCTGATGATGGCGACGGAGCCGATGATCTCCACGTACAAGAACCCGCCCTCCTCGCTCGGGATCGACGCGCTCGCCGATCAGAGCGCGGCGGGCGGGATCGCCTGGGCGTTCAGTGAGATCCCCTCGGTGCTCGTGCTGATCGCGCTGGTCTTCCAGTGGTACCGCTCCGAGCAGCGCATCGCACGGCGCTCGGACCGGGCCGCGGACCGCGACGGCGACAAGGAACTGCAGGCGTACAACGCATATCTGGCATCACTGCAGACGCGCGAGCAGTAGCGGAGCGGGCACGCTCCGGGTGACGATGGCCCCCTCCACTCGAAGGAGGGGGCCATATTCATGACCGGTTCCACGAAGGCGATGGGTGTAGTGACCGTGGGCGCGCTGGTCGCCGTGACCGGCTACACGGTGGTGTTGGGCAGCAACGGCTGGCTCTGGTTCAGCTGGGTGGTGCTGGGGCTCTCGACGCTGGGGATGGTCGCGTCCCGCGGCAACTGACCCAGAGGCTCAGAAACGGAAGACCGGGCCGGTCACCGCGTCCAGCACACAGGCGTTGGCGAAGGTCTTGTGCCAGGCGGTGGGGCGGCCGCGCCAGGTGCCCGTCGCGCCGACGGTCACCGGCGCGTACTCCTTGGTGCACGCGTGCGGGTCGCCGGGCAGCCGGTCCAGGTCGCCGCCCGCCTCGTCGAGCGCCTCGCAGGCGGCCCAGGCGTCCGGGTGGTGGGTGGTGTCGTCCGCCGGGCACTGCAGCAGTACGCCGCGGATCCAGGTGTTCTCGTCGCCGGTGACCGTGAGGAAGAGACCTCGCGGAGGGGTGGGCTCCGCCTGGGCGGGGGCGGCCACTGCGAGGGCGACGAGGGCTGCTGCGGCGAGGGGTGCGGCGATACGCATGAGGGGGCTCCTGGGGCTCGCGGTACGGATGTGATGTCACGGGGCGAGGCCAGGGCACCGTCCGGCGTCGGCGCGCGGCAAGCGGCCACGCCGGTCCTCCCTCGTACGAGCTGGGCATCTCCCCCTGTCAGCGGCTTCCGCAGGAGGTCCCGCAGCGACTACTGTGCGTCGGCACCGCATCACGGGGAGGGCAGGGCCGCAATGTTCTACTACGTGCTCAAATACATCTTTCTGGGGCCTCTGTTGAGAGTCCTCTTCCGGCCCAGGATCGAAGGGCTCGAGCACATCCCGGAGGACGGCGCGGCAATCGTCGCCGGGAACCACCTCTCGTTCTCCGACCATTTCCTGATGCCGGTCGTCCTGAAGCGGCGGATCACCTTCCTCGCCAAGCAGGAGTACTTCACCGGTCCCGGCATCAGAGGCCGGCTGACCGCCGCGTTCTTCCGCAGCGCGGGTCAGATCCCGGTGGACCGGTCCGGCAAGGAGGCGGGGCAGGCCGCCGTCCGCGAGGGGCTCGGGGTGCTGCGCAAGGGCGAGTTGCTGGGGATCTATCCCGAGGGCACCCGCTCGCACGACGGCAAGCTCTACAAGGGCAAGGTCGGGGTCGCCGTGATGGCGATCAAGGGGCAGGTGCCGGTGGTGCCGTGCGCGATGGTGGGCACCTTCGAGATCCAGCCGCCGGGACGGAAGCTGCCGAAGATCAAGCGCGTCACGATCCGCTTCGGGGAGCCGCTCGAATTCGCGCGATACGCGGGCATGGAGAACGAGAAGGCCGCTCTGCGGGCGGTGACCGACGAGATCATCTACGCGATCCTCGGGCTCTCCGGACAGGAGTACGTGGACCGATACGCGGCCGACGTGAAGGCCGAGGAGGCCAGGAAGTTCCTGCGCCGGCCCTTGAGCTGACGGCGAAACACCCTGGTCGCGAAGATCAGTCCCTGCCTACGGTCGGTCCATGAGCAGAGGAACAGCGTTTGTGGTCGGGGCGACAGGACTCCTGGGACGGTCGACGGTGCCCGCGCTTCTCGCCGACGGCTGGGAGGTGCGGGCGGCCTCGCGCGGCGGCGTACGCGACGCGAGCTGGCCCGAGGAGGTACGGGCGGTCGCCGTCGACCGCAATGAGGAGGGGGCGCTGGCGGCGGCTCTGGGCGAGGGCTGCGACGTCCTGGTGGACATGGTCGCGTACGGGAAGGAGCACGGCCGGCAGCTGTCCGGGCTCGCCGACCGCATCGGCTCGGCCGTGGTGATCTCCAGCCTCTCGGTGTACGAGGACTCCGCGGGGCGGAGCCTCGCCACCCAGGGCGAACCGGACGGCGCTCCGCGCTTCCCGGTACCGATGGCCGCGACGCAGAACACCGTGGGCGCGGACGACACGACGTACCCCGGGCGGAAGATCGCGCTGGAGCAGGAGCTGCTGGCGAGCCCGCTGCCCACGACGGTGCTGCGCGCCGGTGCGATCCACGGGCCGCACTGCAAGGCGCCGCGTGAACTGTTCTTCGTCAAGCGGGCGCTGGACGGGCGGCCGGTGCGCATCCTCGCCTACGGGGGCCGCAGCACCTTCCACCCGGTGCACACCTCCAACATGGCGGAGCTCATCCGTCTCGCCGCGTCGAAGCCGGGCACGCGCGTGCTCAACGGCGGCGATCCGCAGCCTCCGGCGGTCGCGGAGATCAGCGCGGCGATCGACGAAGTCCTGGGCGTACGGAGCGAGATCGTCACGGTGGAGGGCGCGCCGCCGGAGAAGACCGTCGGGGCGACCCCGTGGAGCGGTGCGCACCCGATCGTCCTCGACATGGCGGCCGCTGAGCGCGAGTTGGGCTACCGGCCGGTGACCTCGTACGCCGACTCCCTGCCCGTGACCGTCGCCCTGCTGGCCGAGCGGCTGCGGGGCGCGGACTGGCGGGTGGCCTTCCCCGACATGGCCAGGACGTACGACCCGCACGGCGACCTCTTCGACTACGCGGCCGAGGACGCCTGGCTGGCCGCGCGCTGACCGCGGCACGGAGGGGCCGGCCGGATCGCTCCGACCGGCCCCTCTGCGGCTCGACCTACGGCACGGGGGTGGCGTGCGGGGTGCACGTCACGTCGTGGCTGTCGGTCTTGCCGGTGAGCAGGTAGCTGTCCACCTTGGAGTTGATGCACGGGTTGACCAGACCGGTCACACCGTGCGAACCCGCGTCCTTCTCGGTGATCAGACGCGATCCCTTGAAGGCCTGGTGCAGCTTCACGGCGCCCTCGTACGGGGTGGCCGCGTCACGCTGGGACTGGACGATCAGGACCGTCGGAAGCCCCTTGCCGGTCTTGACCTTGACCGGAGTCTGCTGCTTGGTGGGCCAGGTGGCACACGGCAGGTTCATCCAGGCGTTGGACCAGGTCAGGAACGGGTACTTCTTGTTGAGCTCGGTGTTGTCCTTGTCCCACTTCTTCCAGCTGGTGGGCCACTTGGCGTCCGCGCACTCGACCGCCGTGTAGACCGCGTTGCCGTTCTCCGCGGAGGCGTTGCCCGCGATGTCCGACATGTCGGGGCCTGCGGCGTCGACGAGCGCCTGGGTGTCACCGGCGACGTACTTGCTCCACGTGGAGGCGACGGGCACCCACGAGGAGTCGTAGTACGGGGCGCTCTGGAAGAAGCCGAGGAGCTCGGCCGGTCCGACGACCCCGCCGATGGGGGCCTTCTTCGCGGCAGCGCGCAGCTTCAGCCAGTTGGCCTCGACCTTCGCGGGGGTGTTGCCCAGGTGGTAGACGGAGTCGTACTTGGCGACCCACGCCTCCCAGTCGTTCCAGCGGCCCTGGAAGGCCACGTCCTGGCCGAGGTTGGCCTCGTACCAGATGTTCGACTGCTCGGGGTTGACCACGCTGTCGACGATCATGCGACGGACGTGGCTCGGGAAGAGCGTCCCGTAGACCGCGCCGAGGTACGTGCCGTAGGAGACGCCCAGGTAGTTGAGCTTCTTCTCACCGAGCGCGGCCCGGATGACGTCCAGGTCGCGTGCGGTGTTCGGCGTGGTCATCTGCGGCAGCAGGTCCTTGTCGCTGCGCTGGGCGCAGCCGTCCGCGTAGGCGGCGGCCAGCTTGCGCTGGACCAGCTTGTCGGCCTCGCTGTCGGGGACCGGGTCGGCCTTCGGAGCCTTGACGAACTCCTGCGGATCGATGCAGGAGATCGGCGCCGAGTGGCCCACACCGCGCGGGTCGAAGCCCACGAAGTCGTACGCCTTCGAGGTGTTCGTCCAGAGCGGGTTCTTGTTGGTGACCCGGGTCGGGAAGCGCATGCCCGAGCCGCCGGGGCCGCCCGGGTTGTAGACCAGCGCGCCCTGGCGCTCGGCCGCGGTGCCGGTGGAGACCGCGCGGTCGACGGCGATCTTGATCTGCTTGCCGTTGGGCTTGGCGTAGTTGACCGGGACGGTCACCCAGCCGCACTGGATCGGCTTCGAGAAGCCCCAGTCCGCCGGACAGTCCTTCCAGTCGATGCCGGTCTTCGCGGCCTTCGCGGCCGCGATCGCGGCGCCGTAGGCCTCGATGTTGCTGCTGGAGCCGTGACCGCCTCCGTGGTGACGGCCGTCTGCCGTCGCCGGGACTGCCATGGCACTCGCTATGAGGGTCGCCGCGGCGGCGATCGCGCCGGCCGAGCCGAGCACTGCGGTGCGTCTCAAGTGGTACCTCCCCCTCCGTGAAGCGCCGCTTGTGGCGGCGCGTCTCTGTACGTACCCGGGGATCCTCGCGCCTGAAGTGCACCCGCCAACAGGTCGTACGGATGTTTCTTTACCAATCCGATAGCCGGACCCGCCGGTCCCGCTGAGCGGTGCGCCCGGAGATTTCCGTCAACTCCCCGGCATGGAACGGACATTACGGGTGACTCGGATGTCCCCGAGACTCAAGGAGTGCTCATGTCCGGTTACGGAACCAGCGCATCGCGCCGTGAGTCGCGCACCAACGGCCTGGCCGTCGCGGGCCTCGTCTGCGGCATCGTCGGCCTGCTCATCTTCAATGTCGTCCTCGGCCCGCTGGCCATCGTGTTCGGTGCCGTGGGCCTGAAACAGGCAGCCGTCAAGGGTGGTCGCGGGATGGCGAAATCCGCGGTGATCCTCGGCATCGCCGACCTGGTGATCTTCGGCATCCTGCTGGCCGTGGCCGCGTCCAACGGTGGATTCAGCTGGTACGTCGGCAGCTGAGCCGGCGGCTGACGGTCCGCGTCACCCGGCCTCGTCCCGCAGTACGCCGTCGAGCAGCCTGCGCAGCAGGAGTGCGTCGGCGGCGACTGCCGTGACGAGGACGGCCGGGCCGGCCAGGGGGGCGAGGACCGCTGTCTCGGACAGCATCCTCGCCTCCGGCTTCTTCTCCTCGAACGCCGGGTCCACGAGGAGGAGTTGGCCGACCGCCCGGTGCCCGGCCAGGACGGCGCCGCCGTCCCAGCCGCCGGGTGCGCCGGGGCCGTAGCTCAACTCCTGGTCCAGGAGCGGGCGTCCGGCGCGGTGCACGGTGAGCCGGGTGGTGAGGGTGCCGGGGGTTTCGCCGTGGCGGCCGAGGATCTGCTCCTCGCGGTAGACCAGGCGGGCAGTGGGGGCGAGGTCGATACGGGTCCGCATCCGCAGATCGCTTCCGTACGCGGAGATCAACTGCTCGGGCAGCCAGGACAGTTCCGCGTCCTCGCCGACCGTGAGCCGTACGTCGTACGTGGCCCGGTCGGCGTCCCGGCCCGGGAGTGCGATCGTGGCCGCCGCCGAGTCGACGGCGAGCCGCGCCCCGGCCCCGACCTCGGCCTCGATCGCAAGCCGGTCGCCGCCGAGCGGCGCACTCATCGCACCGACGACGGTCACTTTGGCCCCGGCCCCCGGTGCACGCGTGCGCCGCAGGGCGAGGGGCCCTGCGCTCTCCAGTACGGGGAGCAGGGTGGCCCCGCCCTCGCCCCGGACCGCTGAGACGCGGGCGGTGGCCCTGATGCTCATGCCGCCCAGCCGGCGAGCTGCTCACGCACCCAGTCGGTGACGGGCTTGACTCCGTCCTCCGCCTTCAACGAAGTGAAGGCGACGGGCAGTTCGCCGCGCTGCGCCGCCGCGTCGCTCGCCATCCGGTCCAGGTCGGAGCCGACGTACGGGGCGAGGTCGGTCTTGTTGACGACGAGCAGGTCGGCCGTGGTGACGCCGGGTCCGCCCTTGCGCGGGATGTCGTCGCCGCCCGCCACGTCGATGACGAAGATCTGGGCGTCGACCAGGCCCTTGGAGAACGTGGCGGTGAGGTTGTCGCCGCCGGACTCGACGAGGATCAGATCGAGCGGCCCCACGGCGTCCTCCAGATCCTCGACGGCTTCGAGGTTGGCGGAGATGTCGTCGCGGATGGCGGTGTGCGGACAGGCCCCGGTCTCGACGGCCTGGATGCGCTCGGGCGGCAACACCGCGTTGCGCAGCAGGAATTCGGCGTCCTCGCGGGTGTAGATGTCGTTGGTGACGACGGCGATGGACAGCTCGGCGCGCAGCGCCCGGCAGAGGGCGGCCACGGTCGCGGTCTTCCCGGACCCGACGGGCCCACCGAGCCCGATCCGCAGCGCGCGCCTGCGCCCGTCGGGCCGGGTGGCATCGGCGCTGACGGCCGCGGGTCCTTCGTGGGAGTGGTCGAGGTGCATGTGCGGCTCCTTGGGTGGTGCACGTTCTTACGATGCGAAGAGGCGTACGGGCCAGGCCGCATGGGCCTCGGCCATGATGTCCAGCAGGGGCGCGGAAGGGGCGGGCAGTTCCTCGATGCCACCGCGCGCCATCTCGGCCGCCTGCCGGGCGACCTCGTCCATCTCCGGTGCCAGGCGAGCCAGTACCGCCGTCGCGTCGAAGGGGTCGAGGCTCAGCAGGCGTACCACCGCCGTCGCGGGGCTGCTCACCGTCTCGTACGCGACACAGTGCGCCGCGTCCTGCGGGCCGAGACCCGCCGCCCGGGCGGCGAGGCCGAGGACGACGGGCTGGTGGGCGCCGCGCGGGCGGGCCGCGGCGAGGGCGTCGAGGTCCGGGGACGGCCAGGTGGCGCGGGCGGCCCGCATCATCTGGCGGCCCAGCTTGCGGGCCGTCGCCCGCAGTGCCGGTGAGGGTGTCCGCGCGTCGGCCGCCTCGTCGAGGCCGAGCGGGTCGAGTCCGAGCGCGGCCGCGGCGGCGAGTGCCGCCGCGGTGAGCCCGGTGGTGTGCAGTCGGCCCCGGCAGAAGGCGGCCAGGTCCCGGGCGTCACGGATCCGCCCCGCGCGGACGGCCGCCTCGGCCCCGCCGGAGTGGGCGTGGCCACCGGCAGGGAACCGGCCGTCGGCGAGGACGAGCAGTGCTGCGCGGCTCATCAGAAGAGGAAGTAGCGCTGGGCCATGGGCAGTTCGGCGGCGGGCGCGGGCTCGACCGCCACCCCGTCGATGGTCACCGTGAAGGTGTCCGCGTCGACGGCGACCCGCGGCAGCGCGTCGTTCTCCCGCATGTCCGCCTTGGTGACCCCCCGGGTGGAGTGGATCGGTACGAGCTGCTTGCCGAGCCCGAGCCGCTCCTCCAGACCATCGTCGATGGCCGTCTGCGTGACGAAGTTGTACGAATTGGCCGCGGGCGCCCGCCCCTTGGCCCCGAACATCGGGCGCGGCATGACCGGCTGCGGGGTCGGGATGGAGGCGTTGGCGTCGCCCATCTGTGCGTACGCGATCTGTCCGCCCTTGATCACAAGCAGCGGTTTGACGCCGAAGAAGGCGGGTTCCCAGAGCACCAGGTCGGCGAGCTTTCCGCTCTCCACGGAGCCGATCTCGTGGTCGAGGCCCTGGGCGACGGCCGGGTTGATCGTGTATTTGGCGACATAGCGACGCGCCCGGTGGTTGTCCGCGCGCCCGTCCCCCGGCAGCGACCCGCGCCGCTTCTTCATCACGTGCGCGGTCTGCCAGGTCCGCAGGGCGACTTCGCCGACGCGCCCCATCGCCTGGGCGTCGGAGGAGATGATCGAGATGGCCCCGAGGTCGTGCAGGATGTCCTCGGCCGCGATGGTCGAGGGCCGGATACGGGACTCCGCGAACGCCAGGTCCTCGGGAACGGACGGGTTGAGGTGGTGGCAGACCATCAGCATGTCGAGGTGTTCCTCGATGGTGTTGACGGTGTGCGGCCGGGTCGGGTTGGTGGAGCTGGGCAGGATGTACGGCTCCGAGACGACCGTGATGATGTCCGGCGCGTGACCGCCGCCCGCACCCTCCGTGTGGTACGCGTGGATGGAGCGCCCGGCGATCGCGGCAAGGGTGTCGCCGACGAACCCGGCCTCGTTGAGGGTGTCGGTGTGGATGGCGAGCTGGGCGCCCGTCTCGTCGCAGACCCTCAGGCAGGCGTCGATGACGGCCGGCGTCGCCCCCCAGTCCTCGTGAATCTTGAACCCGAGTGCACCGCCCCGCAGTTGGGAGTGCATCGCGTCGCGGGACATGGTGTTGCCCTTGCCGAGCAGCCCGATGTTGACCGGGTACTCCTCCAGCGCCTCGAACATCCGGGCAAGGTGCCACTGGCCCGGAGTGATGGTGGTGGCCTTGGTGCCCTCGGCGGGCCCGGTGCCGCCGCCCACGAGGGTGGTGACGCCCGCCGACAGCGCCTGGTCGACGATGGTCGGCGAGATGAAGTGGACGTGCGCGTCGACCGTGCCCGCGGTGAGGATCCTGCCGTTGCCCGCGATGACCTCGGTCTCGGGGCCGATGACCAGATCGGGGTCGACTCCGTCCATGGTGTCGGGGTTGCCGGCCTTGCCGATTCCGGTGATCCGTCCGTCGCGGATGCCGATGTCGGCCTTGACGATGCCCCAGTGGTCGAGGATGACGGCGCCGGTGATGACGGTGTCCGGTGCGCCTTCGGCACGGGTCGTACGGGACTGGCCCATCGACTCGCGGATCACCTTTCCTCCGCCGAACACCGCCTCGTCGCCCGCGAGTCCGGGCCCGCCGGAGCGGTCCTCCTCGATCTCGATGAGCAGATCGGTGTCGGCGAGGCGTATCCGGTCGCCGGTGGTGGGGCCGAACAGATCGGCGTACACGGCACGGGAGAGCTCAGGCATCGAGGGATCCTCCGGTCTCTCCCCGCAGGCCGGGAATGATGCGCGCCCCGGTGAAGGGGACCAGCTGGACGTCGACGGGGATGCCGGGCTCGAAGCGCACGGCGGTGCCCGCGGCGATGTTCAGCCGCTGCCCGCGGGCGGCGGCGCGGTCGAAGTCCAGGCCCGGGTTGGCCTCGGCGAAGTGGTAGTGGGAGCCGACCTGGACGGGCCGGTCGGCGGCGTTGAGGACGGTGAGGCGGGTGACGGGGCGGCCCTCGTTGAGGGGCACGGGCGTCTCCGCGTACAGGATCTCTCCGGGAATCATCGGCGTCGCTCCCCCGTCAGGCGATCGGCTCGTGGACGGTGACGAGCTTGGTGCCGTCCGGGAAGGTCGCCTCGACCTGTACGTCGTGGATCATCTCGGGGATGCCGTCCATGACGTCGTCGCGGGTGAGGATCTTGCGCCCCGATGCCATGAGTTCGGCGACGGTACGTCCGTCCCTGGCGCCTTCCAGGATGTGCGAGGTGATCAGCGCGATCGTCTCGGGATGGTTGAGCCGCAGCCCTCGCGCCCGGCGCTTCTCGGCGACATCCGCTGCCACATGGATGAGCAGGCGTTCCTGCTCATGCGGGGTCAATTGCACGCTTCCACCTCACCGTTTCCCTCACTGGCTGTTCGCGCACAGTAGGGCGGAAGTTTTTCCGGGGCGTTAACTGGAGCTTTGAACGCGCACGACCACGGGCGTACGGGCACCGCTCCCGTATACGGAGTCAGGGCTCGCGGTGCTCCGCCGCGATGCCGAAGCGGCTGCGCCCGCGTTCGCCGGGAGCGGACGGAAACGAACGCACGGAGGAGACCGAGCTGATCACCTGCTCCTCCGCGACCTCCGACTCGCTCTCGAGTCGCTCCAGGTCAGCGGCGGAAACCAGGGCGACGAGCGGCTTGCCGTGGCGTGTGACGACCACCCGCTCGCCTCCGTAGACGACGCGGTTGATCAAGTCGGCAAGCTCCGCACGGGCTTGCGTCACCGGAATCTCGTAGGACATGCTCCCCATCATAACGCCCTGTACGTCCTGTACATTTTTTACAGAGGCGCCGCCCGAGGAGAGGTATGCCCATGCACGGCCCCGCCGCCCCCAGTGCCCGCTATGTACTGCCCGAGTTCACCGAGCGCACGACCACGGGAACCCGCACCCTCGACCCCTACTCGAAGCTGTTCGAGGAGCGGATCATCTTCATCGGCACCGCCGTGGACGACACCTCGGCCAATGACGTGATCGCGCAGTTCATCCATCTCGAGTACGCCGCCCCCGACCGGGACATCACCCTCTACATCAACTCGCCGGGCGGCACGGTCACCGCCATGACCGCGATCTACGACACGATGCAGCTCGTCACCTGCGACGTGGCGACCTTCTGTCTCGGCCAGGCCGCCTCGACCGCCGCCGTGCTGCTGGCCTCCGGCGCCCCGGGCAAGCGGGCGGCGCTGCCGGGTGCGCGGGTCGTCGTACAGCAGCCCGCCATCGAGGAGCCCGTCCACGGGCAGCCCTCCGATCTGGAGATCCAGAGCCTGGAGCTGCTGCGCATGCGGGAGCTGATGGCTTCGATGCTGGCGACGCACACGGGCCACAGCCCGGAGCAGATCGCCGCGGACATCGAGCGGGACAAGGTCTTCGACGCCGTCGCGGCCAAGGAGTACGGACTGGTCGATCACGTACTGGCCGCGAGGTGACCCGCGGATGCTGCCACCGGAATTGCCGCCGCTGCCCGCGCTGACGCGCGCCGAGGGCGAGTTCATCGACAGCTATCTGGAAGTGGTCGACCAGCTGGGACGGATCAACCCGGCCCGCGGCCACGACACTTACGGGGCGCTGCGGGCCGCCCAGGCCCTGGTCGCCCGGGCCGCCGCACTCCGTGACGCCCTGACGCTGATGCACACCCGGGGCGAGGACCGGCTCCACGCAGGGACCCTGACGACGGCCCTGCGGGTGCTGGACGGGGAGCGCCGGGCGGGGCGGGTCACCGTGCCGCCCCCGTCGGGGAGTTGATCCACCTCCCCCGGATGGCGTAGACGGGCGTAGCCGCTGCGTACTAAATGAGTTGCGCAGCCCACCTAGGCGTAGTACGGAATGATCGATTCCGCACCTGGTGCGGCGGTCGTCGGGGGCTCGACACTCGACACCGCCGGAGCTCTGTCCACCCGAACGGGGCAGTCGTGACGAGCCTCACATACGGCAGGTAACGCTCGGAAATCCGACACTTCATGGGTCAAGATCCCTGCAGACGACAAGCCCCCGCCACCTCGGCGGGGCGGTCCGGGCGGACGTCGAGTCCTGCCGCCGTCCCGGACGTCTGGTCGACAGGAGTGCATCGGCAGGAGTGGAGGACCCAGGCAGTACGGGTCCGATCCGAGTTCGGGGTCGGCCCTTGGGGTGAAGCCGCCAGCAGGCGGCCGGGCATCTTCGCCAGTCCGAATCCGACAGGTCATCCTTCACAGGCGGTTGACGAAGGGTTGCGCATGACTGCGCGGATTTGTGTTCCGTCCCTGCTGTCCCGGACCAGCGCCGTAACGGTGCTCACTGCCGCCGCTGTCGGTGGCACACTGCTGGCGCCGGGAGCCGCATCCGAGGCCCAGGCGGCCACGCTCGCGACGAAAGCACTGAACGTCGCCGCATCGAAGAAGGGGTCTCCGTACAAGTACGGGGCCGCCGGCCCGTCCCGGTTCGACTGCTCGGGGCTGACGCTCTACTCGTACAAGAAGGCGGGCAGGAGCCTGCCCCGCACGGCACAGGCGCAGTACAACAAGGTGCGCCACATCTCGTCCGGCAGCCGCACCCGCGGCGACCTGGTCTTCTTCCACTCCGGGCGGAGCGTCTACCACGTCGGGATCTACGCCGGCAGCGGGAAGATCTGGCACTCTCCGAAGACCGGCTCCGTGGTCAAGCTGGAGAAGATCTGGACGAAGAGCGTCTGGTACGGACGCGTGCGCTGACGCCGGGGCCCACCGGCCGGGGGCATGACCTCCGGCCGGCGGGATACTCGCTCCGGCATGACTGACGAGGGTCCCGGACCGGAACGCGACGAGACACGCATGGAGCGTGCCGACCGCAATTTTGTCGAGCTGCTCCAGGAACTCAGGGTCGTCCAGACCGGCGTCCAGTTCCTCTTCGCCTTCCTGCTGACCCTCGCCTTCACCACCCGTTTTCCCGAGCTCGACTCCTTCGAGCGCGGGACCTATGTGACGACCCTGCTGCTCACCGTGGTGGCGGCAGGGCTCTTCACCGCACCGGCCGCCCTGCACCGCGCCCTGTTCGGGCAGGGCGCGAAGGAGCGGATCGTGACGGTGTCCTCGCGGCTCGCGGGCACGGGGATGGCGGTGCTGGCACTCGCCCTGGCGGGTGCGGTGCTGCTGGTCGTCGACGTCGTCCACGGGATGCCGGAGGGCATCGCGGCGGGGGCGGGGACTCTGCTCGTCTGCGGCGGGCTGTGGGCGCTGCTGCCGTGGCTGGTCGGACGCGGGCTCAGTGAGACGCGGAACCGGCCACCAGGATGACTCCGAGACCGGCCAGCGCGGTCCCGGTGACACCCTCGACCGTCCTGGCCGTACGCGGCCGCCGCAGCCAGTGCCCGAGCCGGTCCACCAGCAGCGCCACGGCGGGGAACCAGACGAGGGCGAGTGCCACCACGATCGAGGCCAGCAGGAGCGTGCGCGGAAGGACCGGCGCCCCGTGCGGGACGAACTGGGGCAGCAGGCTCAGGAAGAGCACCGGCGCCTTGGGGTTGAGGACATTGGTGAGGAAGCCCTGGCGCAGGCACCGGCCGATGCCGTCGGTGGCCTTCTCCTCGCTCTCCGGCAGGGCGGGCGCGGGGCGGATCACGCTGTGGAGTGCGCGGCAGCCGAGATAGAGGATGTAGATCCCGCCCGCGATCTGGAGCGTACGGAAGAGGACGGGCACTGCGACGAGGACGGCCGCGAGGCCCGCGACAGCCAGCGCGGTGTGCACGAGCAGGCCCCCTGCGACGCCGACCGCGCAGGCGACACCGGAGCTGCGGGAGGCGAGTGCGTTCCGTACGACCACGGCGAAGTCCGCGCCGGGCATGGCGACCATGCCGGCGGCGACTCCGGTGAATGCGAGCAGTTGAGCGTCCATGCAGTACAGCCTGGACCGTGCGAGGCCTTAACGTGTACTTGCAATCTTCTGGGTCTGCCTAAAGGAACGCTTATGTACGACCCGACGCGGCTCGCCGCGCTCGTGGCCGTCGCCGAGGCCGGTTCGATCACCCGGGCCGCCGCGCGCCTCGGTTACACCGCGCCCGCGCTCTCGCAGCAACTCGCCAAGCTGGAGCGGGAGTCGGGCGCCACTCTGCTCGTACGACACCATCGCGGCGCCAAGCTGACGGCGGCCGGTGAGCTGCTGGCCGCGCGGGCCCGTACGGTGCTCGACGAGATGGACCGGGCCCGCCACGAGCTGTCCCGGCTGGCCGGGCTCTCCGGCGGCCGGCTGAAAGTGGGCACCTTCACCACCGCGGGCATCCATCTGCTGCCGCCCGTGCTGAGCTCCTTCCGCCGCGCCCATCCGGACGTGGAGCTGACCCTCGCCGACTACGAGCCGCCTCAGGGCGTGAGTGCGGTGGCCGCGGGCGACGCGGACCTGGCGCTGACCCATGCGTACGACCCCGCCGCTTCCGCGCCGCCGCCCTCGGGGGTGGCGCTGGAGACGCTGCTGGTGGAGGAGCTGGTGCTGGTGACCGCGCCGGGTCATGTACTGGCCGGTGGGGCGGGGCGGCTGCCGGTGGCCGATCTCGCCGGGCAGCCGCTGATCAGCAGTGCGCCCGCGCATCCGCCCCGCCAGGGCGTGGAGTCGGCGCTGGCCGCGGCGGGGGCGACGCCCGCCGTGGTGTGCGAGACGCCGGGGTACGCCCTGGTGTGCGCGCTGGTCAGTGCGGGGATCGGGGTGGCGGTGGTGCCGGAGATGGTCGCGGCGATGTCGGCGACGCCGCTGGGGGTGCGTCAGCTGGAGCCCGCCGCGTACCGCCGTACGATCTCGGTCGCGTACCGGACGGGCGAGGAGAGCCCGGCCGCCGACACGCTCCGGGCCCTGCTGCGGGGAGGGTTCGGGCGGGGCTAGCCGCCGACCGCCGCCGTCCACGGCAACGCGATCCAGACCGTCTTTCCGCCTTCGGGGGTGGGGGTGACGGTCAGCCGCCCGCCGCACTCCGCGGTCAGCCAGCGGATGATCACCATGCCGCGGCCGTTGTCCTGCTGGACGGCGGCCGGCAGCCGCTGGGGCCATCTCGGGTGACTGTCGGTGACGCCGATGCGCAGTTGCTCGTCGCGGTCGAGCTGGACGTCGACCGTGAAGGTGGGCGACTGCCCGAAGGTGTGCTGTACGGCGTTGGTCGCCAGTTCCGAGACGATCAGCCGGACCGTGTCGGAGATCTCGGCTTCGGTCGGGAGTCCCCATTCGGCCAGCACATTGGCGACATAGCGACGCGCGGAGGATACCGAGCCCGGCTCGCTCGGCAGAGTGACGGATGCTTCCTGGTGGTCTGCCATGGCGACGCTGTCCCTTTCCCACCGGGGCCGGCTCCGACGAATTGCGGATGTCCTTCGAGGACGGCCTCGGACTGTGCTTCGCGCCAGAGTGCCACTCATCGTGCCGCCATCGGCGGCGATCCACCAAGATGTGCATATATCTGTCGCCCGAAGTGATGAACTCTGCTACGAGAGACCGTATTTGGGCGGCAGACTGGCCCATCGCCGCGTGGCAGAAGTGTGAGGAGAAGCCCATGGGCAACGGTCCTGCGGTGCGACGCCGCAAGCTGGGGGAGGAATTGCGGAATCTGCGGCTGCGGGCCGGATTCACCAGCAGTCAGGCAGCACAACTCGTCGGCTGGCACCAGTCGAAGATCAGCCGGATCGAGACGGGCAGCAGCGGGGTGAAGAGCGCCGACGTGGCGCTGCTCCTCGACGCGTACGGGGTGCACGATCCGGGGCAACGGGCGCTGTTCACCGCGCTGTCGGGCGCGGGCGGCAGCGAGGGGCCCCACTGGTGGCACGCGTACCGCGGTCTGTTGCCGCCGCAGTACCGCGATTTCATCAGCCTGGAGTCGCAGGCGCACACCGCGCGGACCCTGGAAACCGTTGCGGTGCCCGGGCTGTTGCAGACACCCGAGTACGCACGGGCCGTCACCCGCGCCTCGCTGCAGCAGCTGCCGGAACTGCCGAAGGACACGGTCGACTCACTGGTGGACGTACGGGTGGCCCGCCAGGAGGTGCTCAGGACGGAGTGCCCGCTCGATCTCAGCGCCGTCATCGACGAGGCCGTGCTGCGCCGGCCGGTCGGCGGCCGCGGGGTGATGGCGGAACAGCTGCGCCATCTGACGGAGACCGCTCAACTGCCGCATGTACGGCTGCAGGTACTGCCCTTCGCCATCGGCGGCTACGTCGGAATGACCGGTCCTTTCATTATCTTCTCCTTTCCGAACATTGCTGATCTGGATGTGGTTGTTCTCGACCATTTGACGAGTAGCCTCTACCTCGAGCGGAAAGAAGACCTTGAGGCGTACAGCGCCGCGTTCCGCACCATTCAGGCGCTCGCTCTTCCGCCACAACACTCATTGGAGCTCATCGCCGGGATCGGTGACGGCGTGTAAGGGGAGGCATCATGTCCGCGCATCATGCGAACACCTCTTCCAGCACTTCCACTTCTCTGTACGGCGCGCAATGGCGGCGCAGCAGCCGCAGCACAGGAATGAACAACTGTCTCGAGGCGGCACGGCTCGGCTGCGGCCGGCTGGCCGTACGCGATTCCAAGAATGTCTCGTTCCCCGCGCTGCTCTTCACGCCCGGAACGTGGACCACCTTCCTCGCCGCCGTGCGCAACGAGGCGCCCGGCAGCCTGGGTTGACGGCTACGCGACCGGCGCGGTCGCGATGATCGTGTCCACCGCCGCGCCGATCTGACGATCCGTCAGGTCGGCGCGTGCGGTGAGCCTCAGCCGCGAGATGCCGTCCGGCACCGACGGCGGACGGAAACACCCGACGGCCAGACCCGCACTCCGGCAGTCGGCGGCCCACCGCACCGCGGAGTCCGCGGACGGCGCCTGCACGGAGACGACGGCAGCCTGCGGCCGCAGCGCGGTCAGACCGGCGGCCGTCAGCCCCTGGTGCAGCGAGCTCGCCACCGTACGGACACGCACCGCGAGGGCGGGTTCGGCGCGCAGCAGCCGCAGCCCTGCCAGGGCCGCCCCGGCCGCGGCCGGGGCGAGGCCCGTGTCGAAGATGAACGTGCGGGCGGCGTTGACGAGATGGTCGATGACCCGGGCCGGTCCGAGGACCGCGCCGCCCTGACTGCCCAGCGACTTGGAGAGGGTGACGGTGGCGACCACGTCCGCGTCGCCCGCCAGGCCCGCCGCGTGGACCGCGCCCCGGCCGCCCGCGCCGAGAACGCCCAGACCGTGTGCGTCGTCGACGAGCAGTGCGGCATCGACCTCCCGGCATACGGCCGCCAGTTCGGGCAGTGGCGCGGCGTCGCCGTCGACGGAGAAGACCGAGTCGGTGACGGCGAGCGCGCGGCCACCGTGCGCCTGGAGCGTCTTGCGTACGGCCTCGGGATCGGCGTGCGGGACGACGGCCGTCTCGGCGCGCGAGAGCCGGCAACCGTCGACGATCGAGGCGTGGTTGCCCGCGTCGGAGACGATCAGTCCGTCGCGGGCGGTGAGCGCCGTGAGCGCGGCCAGGTTGGCGGCGTAACCGGAGGAGAAGACCAGGGCGGCCTCGAAGCCGCAGAACTCGGCCAGTTCGCGCTCGAGTTCCGTGTGCAGCTCGGTCGTGCCGGTGACGAGACGCGAGCCGGTGGCCCCCGCGCCCCAGCGGCGGGCGGCCTCGGCGGCCGCACCGGTCAGTTCCGGGCGGCGGGTGAGCCCCAGATAGTCGTTGCTCGCCAGATCGAGCAGGTCCGACACCGCGGGGCGCGGGCGCAGGGTGCGTACGAGACCGGCCGCCTCGCGCCCCCGGGCCGCTGCGTCGATCCAGTCGAACCCTGAGAACGCGTCGGAAGACTCACCAGGCATGGCCGTTCCTTTTGTAGGCAGTCCACAGACCCTAGCGGCGGCCGCCCGAGGTCAGGGTGTGGCAATACACACACCCTGAACAGGGTCTCTTGTTCAAATCCTCCTTGGCGGCGCATGGTGCCGTACGCCAGGATCAGGCCCATGGACCTGTTGAGCACGCTGGTGGACAAGGGGCTTCGGCGCGAGCTGCCGACCCGCGAAGAAGCGCTCGCCGTACTGGCGACATCCGACGACGAACTGCTCGATGTCGTGGCCGCTGCGGGCAAGGTGCGCCGTCAGTGGTTCGGGCGGCGGGTGAAGCTCAACTATCTCGTCAATCTGAAGTCGGGGCTCTGCCCCGAGGACTGCTCGTACTGCTCCCAGCGGCTCGGCTCCAAGGCCGAGATCCTCAAGTACACCTGGCTGAAACCGGACGAGGCCTCTCAGGCGGCCGCCGCCGGTGTCGCGGGCGGTGCCAAGCGGGTCTGTCTGGTGGCGAGCGGGCGCGGGCCGACCGACCGTGACATCGACCGGGTCTCGGAGACCATCGAGGCCATCAAGGGCGACAACGCGGACGTCGAAGTCTGCGCCTGTCTGGGGCTGTTGAAGGACGGGCAGGCCGAGCGGCTGCGGGCTGCGGGCGCGGATGCGTACAACCACAACCTCAACACTTCCGAGGCGACGTACGGGGACATCTGCACCACGCACGAGTTCTCCGACCGTGTGGAGACCGTCCAGCACGCCCAGTCTGCGGGCCTCTCGGCCTGCTCCGGGCTGATCGCGGGCATGGGCGAGAGCGACGCCGACCTCGTCGACGTGGTCTTCGCGCTGCGCGGTCTCGACCCCGACTCGGTGCCGGTCAACTTCCTGATCCCCTTCGAGGGCACGCCCCTCGCGGAGGAGTGGAACCTCACCCCGCAGCGGTGCCTGCGCATCCTGGCGATGGTCCGCTTCGTCTGCCCGGACGCGGAGGTACGGCTGGCGGGCGGGCGCGAGGTGCATCTGCGCTCGATGCAGCCGCTCGCCCTCAACCTGGTCAACTCCATCTTCCTGGGCGACTACCTGACCAGCGAGGGCCAGGCGGGCAAGGCCGACCTGGACATGATCGCGGACGCCGGTTTTGTGGTGGAGGGCGCGGAGGAGACGACGCTGCCCGACCACCGCGACGGACTTGTGTCGGTGCGCCGCCGGGGCGCGGGGACGGATCTCGCACCCAATGCGTGAACTGCTCGAACTGGACCGCCGCCATGTCTGGCATCCGTACGGACCGATGCCCGGACGCCAGGAGCCACTGCTCGTGGAGTCCGCCTCGGGGGTACGGCTGCGGGTGGCGGGGGTCGGTGACCTCGTCGACGGCATGTCGTCCTGGTGGTCGGCGATCCACGGCTACAACCACCCGGTGCTCAACGCGGCGGCCCACGGCCAGCTGGAGCGGATGAGCCATGTGATGTTCGGCGGGCTCACGCACGAGCCCGCCGTACGGCTCGCCGCCAAGCTGGTGGAGATCACGCCCGAGCCGCTGCAGCACGTGTTCCTCGCCGACTCCGGTTCGGTGTCGGTCGAGGTCGCGGTCAAGATGTGCCTCCAGTACTGGCGTTCCGTCGGCCGGCCGGCGAAACAGCGGCTGATGACGTGGCGCGGCGGCTACCACGGGGACACCTGGCAGCCGATGTCCGTGTGCGACCCCGAGGGCGGGATGCACGAGCTGTGGTCGGGGGTGCTGCCGCGCCAGGTGTTCGCGGACGCGCCACCGGCGGAGTTCGAGGAGGCGTACGCCGAGCAGCTGCGGGAGACCATCGCGGCCCATGCGCACGAACTGGCCGCGGTGATCGTGGAGCCGGTCGTGCAGGGTGCGGGCGGGATGCGGTTCCACTCCCCCGCGTATCTGCGGGTGCTGCGGGAGGCGTGCGACGCCAACGACGTCCTGCTGGTCTTCGACGAGATCGCCACCGGCTTCGGCCGGACCGGCGAGCTCTTCGCGGCGGACCACGCGGGCGTGTCGCCCGATGTGATGTGCGTGGGCAAGGCGCTGACCGGCGGTTATCTCACGATGGCGGCGACGCTCTGCACGGAGCGGGTGGCGGCGGGGATCGCCCAGGGTGAGGTCCCCGTGCTGGCCCACGGTCCGACGTTCATGGGCAATCCCCTGGCGTCCGCGGTCGCGCTGGCCTCGGTCGAGCTGCTGCTCGCCCAGGACTGGCGCCAGGAGGTCAAGCGGCTGGAGTCCGGGCTGCGCGCCGGGCTGGCCGATGCCGCCGGGCTGCCTGGTGTGCGGGACGTACGGGTGCTGGGCGCGATCGGCGTCGTACAGCTGGACCACGCGGTGGACATGGCGGCGGCCACCCGGGCGGCGGTGCGGGAGGGCGTGTGGCTGCGTCCGTTCCGCGACCTCGTCTACACGATGCCGCCGTACGTCACCGGGGACGCCGACCTCGCACAGATCTGCCGTGCCGTGCGCGCGGTCGCACAGGAGGCCTGAGATGACGATTCTTGTGGTGACGGGTACAGGCACCGAGATCGGCAAGACCGTGGTCACCGCCGCGGTGGCGGCCGCGGCGACCGCGCAGGGCCGGTCGGTGGCGGTGCTCAAGCCCGCCCAGACCGGGCTCGCGCCCGGCGAGCGCGGCGATGCGCAGGAGGTGGAGCGGCTGGCGGGTGCGGTGACCGCCGTCGAACTGGCCCGTTTCCCCGAGCCGTTGGCGCCCGCGACGGCAGCGCGCCGCGCGGGCATGGTGCCGGTGCGGCCCGGCGACGTGGCGGAGGCGGCGGAGAAGCTGGCCGCCGAGCACGACCTGGTGCTGGTGGAGGGGGCGGGCGGCCTGCTCGTACGGTTCGACGAGGAGGGCGGGACGCTCGCGGACGCGGCGCGTCTGCTGTCCGTACCGGTCCTGGTGGTGGCCCAGGCCGGCCTGGGAACGCTGAACGCGACGGCCCTGACGGTGGAGGCGCTGACGGTACGGGGCCTGGAGTGCGCGGGGGCGGTGATCGGCAGCTGGCCGACGGCCCCGGACCTGGCGGCGCGCTGCAACCTGGAGGACTTCCCCGGGGCGACCGGGGCGTCGCTGGTGGGCGCGGCCCCGGAGGGAGCGGGATCGCTCGCACCCATGGACTTCCGCGCCCGCGCGGCAAGTTGGCTGGCGCCGGGCCTGGGCGGCATCTGGGTGCGGTGAAGGGGTGATGCGGCCCGCGCGGGGGGACAATCACAGCAGCCGCCCGGCGAAGGCGGACCGGTTCACCGGAGGAGGTTCGTGATGCCCCTGCGCTCCGCCAAGGTTCCCCGCGACGCCGTGCACCATCCGCTCTTCGCGCGCTTCTATGCCCGTATGAGTGTCACCGCCGACCTCAAGGGCGGGATCGCCGCCCACCGCGCCGAGCTGCTCGACGGGCTCTCCGGGCGGGTCATCGAGATCGGCGCCGGCAACGGGCTCAATTTCGCCCACTATCCCTCCGCCGTCTCCGAGGTCGTCGCGATCGAACCGGAGCGCACCCTGCGGCAGATGGCGGTGGAGAGCGCGATGCGCGCCGAGGTGCCGGTGGACGTGGTGCCGGGGGCGGCCGAGGCGCTGCCCGTGAAGAGCGAGGCGTTCGACGCGGCTGTGGCGTCGCTGGTGCTGTGCACCGTACGAGATCTGCCGCGCGCCCTCGCCGAGATCAGGCGGGTACTGCGGCCCGGCGGTGAACTGCGGTTCTTCGAGCACGGGTTGGCGCCCGGGCGCGGCATGGCCAGGGCTCAGCGGGTCGTGGACCGTACCGTGTGGCCGTTGCTCTTCGGCGGCTGTCACACCTCGCGGGACACCCTGGCCGCGATCGAGGCGGCGGGCTTCGAGCTGGGCACCTACCGGCGGCTCACCGTGCCGGAGAAGGGGCTGCAGTTCCCGTCGTCGCCCTGCGTGCTGGGCGTGGCGCGCCGGCCGGAGCTCGCCGGGGAATGACGGTCACAGGCTCCACTGGCGCAGCTCGTCGGCGATGGTCCGTACATCGGCCTTGTCCTGCTTGACGAGGCGGGCCAGATCCCTGACCTGCTCGGGCGAGGTGACGACCTTCAGTCCGCAGGCGACGAGATAGCCGTACGCGACGGCCGAGGCGAACATGGCGTTGGAGTGCTCCAACGCCGGTACGTGGAGCAGGAGTTGGAGTAACGCGGCGGCCCGTGCGGGCGGGTCGCTGTAGACCGGGATGCCGAATATCTCCGCCTCGTGCCGGGCCACTGCGGCGACCAGCGCGCCCCAGTCCGTGACCTGCGGGTCGCCGGGTGTCTTGTGCTCGGCGACCATCAGCAGCCAGGCGAGGTCGATCTCGAGGTTCAACGGTGGCCTTTGCGCTGCTGCTCGGCGTCGAACTCCTCGGCGAACACCGAGGCGTACTGCTTCATGAAGTCGGCCGCGGCGTCGACGAAGGTGCGCCCCACCTCGCCCGCGTCCTGCTTCACCAGCTCTTCGATGTAGCGGTTCACGCTCATGCCGCGCTGAAGGGCGCGCCGCCGTGCGGCTTCCGCGGTGGACTCGTCCACGCGTACGTTCAGCTGAGTCTTGGCCACCCCACCAAGCTAGCGCCAGGGTGCTAGCACCCGCAAGAGGACCAGACCTCCGGGGGATACCGAAGGCGGCGCCCCACCCTCTACTCTCAACGTTTGCACGGGAGTTGGGTTCTTCGGGACGGCCACAAACGGGGAGGCGGCCTTGTCCACACCTTCAACTGCACGCTCGTACGGCCTCGTGTCAGGGGTCCCGGTGGCGGCCCGCGCCCGGGGGCTCACCAAGGCGTACGGCAGCGGCGAAACCACCGTCCTGGCCCTCGACTCGGTCGACGTGGACATCGCGCGCGGCCGCTTCACGGCCGTCATGGGGCCTTCGGGGTCGGGCAAGTCCACGCTGATGCACTGTCTCGCCGGGCTCGACACCGTCTCCGCCGGGCAGGTCTGGCTGGACGAGACGGAGATCACCGGGCTGCGGGAGCGGGAGCTGACCCGGCTGCGCAGGGACCGTATCGGCTTCATGTTCCAGTCCTTCAACCTGCTGCCGACGCTCACCGCGGCGGAGAACATCACGCTGCCGATGGACATCGCGGGCCGCAAGCCGGACCAGAAGTGGCTGGATCAGGTGATCGACACGCTCGGCCTGCGCGACCGCCTCAAGCACCGCCCCACCCAGCTCTCCGGCGGCCAGCAGCAGCGCGTGGCCTGCGCGCGGGCGCTCGCCTCCCGGCCGGAGCTGATCTTCGCCGACGAACCGACCGGCAACCTCGACTCCCGCGCGGGCGCCGAAGTGCTCTCCTTCCTCCGCGACGCGGTGGACCAACTGGAGCAGACCGTCGTGATGGTGACCCACGACCCGGGGGCCGCAGCCCACTCCGACCTGGTGCTGTTCCTGGCCGACGGGCGGATCGTCGACGAAATGGCGGAACCCACCGCCGACCTGGTCCTGGAGCGGATGAAACGCTTCGACTCCCTCCGCAAGAGCTGAGGCCGCCGTGCTGAAGGCGACACTGCGAAGCTTCTTCGCGCACAAGGGCCGCATGCTGCTGTCCGCGATGGCCATCATCCTGTCCGTGGCCTTCGTCGCGGGGAGCCTGATCTTCTCCGACACGGTGAGCCGCACCTTCGACCGGCTCTTCGCCTCCACCTCGGCGGACGTCCAGGTCCAGCCGAAGAAGGACGTCGACGAGCAGATCCCCTCCGGCATCACGCGCACGGTTCCCGCCGCGCTGGCCGACCGGATCGGAGAGGTCGACGGCGTCTCCAGGTCCTGGGTCGACATCTCGGTGGAGAACATCACCATCGTCGACCACAACAACAAGAACGTCGGGCCGACGAGCGGCGCACCGACGATCGCCACCAACTGGTACGTCACCGACCGCAGTCCGGTGAAGCTGACCAGCGGGCACGAACCGCACGGCGCGGGCGAGGCGCTCCTGGACAAGGACACGGCCGACAAGAAGAAGGTGCGGATCGGCGACTCGCTGACGGTTCTCGCCCAGCCAGGATCCTTCAAGGTCCAGGTCGTCGGCATCGCCACGTTCACGACCACCAACCCCGGTGCGGCGCTGGTCTTCCTGGACACCCCGACCGCCCAGACGAAGCTGCTCGGCAAGGCGGACGCGGCGACCGCGGTTTCCGTCGAGGCCGCCCAGGGCGTCGACGACGCGGTGCTCAAGCAGCGGGTCGCCGCCGTGGTCGGAAGCGGGTACGAGCTGAAGACCGCCGCCGAGCAGGCGAAGGACTCGGCCGCCGACCTGGGCTCTTTCCTCGACGTGATCAAGTACGTGATGCTCGGGTTCGCCGGTATCGCCGTACTCGTCGGCATCTTCCTGATCGTCAACACGTTCTCCATGCTCATCGCCCAGCGCACCCGCGAACTGGGCCTGCTGCGGGCGCTGGGTGCCGACCGCCGCCAGGTGCAGCGCTCGGTGCGGATCGAGGCGCTGCTGCTCGGCGCGATCGGTTCCACGCTGGGGCTGGCCGCGGGGATCGGTCTCGCGTACGGGCTCATCGCGCTGATGGGCACCTTCGGGATGAACCTGAAGGCCGCCGAGATCGTGATCAGCTGGCCCACCCCCGTGGCCTCGTACCTGGTGGGCGTCGGGGTCACCTTCGTGGCCGCGTATCTGCCGGCCAGACGGGCCGCGCAGGTGTCGCCGATGGCGGCGCTCTCGGACGCCGAAGTGGCGGGCGTGGGGCGGCCGTTGAAGGTGCGCGCCGTGGTGGGCTCCGTCCTCGCGGTGGCCGGAGCGGCGGCGCTCGCAGGCTGCGCTGCGAGTACGAAGACCTCGACCGCGTCGTCCCTGCTGGGGCTCGGCGTGGTCCTCACACTGATCGCCACCGTGGTGGCGGGACCGCTGCTCGTACGTCCTGTGATCCGTGTCCTGGGCGGCGCGTTTCCCCGGATCTTCGGCTCCGTCGGCCGGATGAGCCAGCGCAACGCGCTGCGCAATCCCCGGCGCACCGGCGCGACCGCGTCGGCGCTGATGGTGGGCCTCGCCCTGGTGGTCGGCATGTCGGTGGCGAGCGCCTCCATGACCAAGTCCTTCGACGAGCAGATCGACCGGGTCCTGGGCGCCGACTACATCGTGCAGAACAGCAACTTCATGCCGTTCCCCCAGGAGATCACCGGGAAGATCCGCGACGTGGACGGGGTGGGCACCGTCGTACGGCAGCGGTTCGTCCCCCTCCAGCTGCGGCTGCCCGACGGCCGGCACATCGACTCGACGGCCTCGGGCTACGACCCGCAGCTGGACGACGTCGCCCACCTCACCTACGCGGACGGCTCGACCGCCCAGGCGCTGGCGCCCGGCCATGTGGCGATGGACCGCGACTACGCCCACGACCACGGGCTGAAGCTCGGCTCCCCCGTCGAGGTCGCCTTCCCCGGCGGCGCCACCGCGTCCCTGACGCTGTCCGCGCTCACGAACATGCCGTCCACCGGCGGCGCCGGCATGGGCGCGGGCATGATCATGGGGATGGCGACGGCGGAGAAGTACCTTCCCGACGGCCAGGACGCGGTCGTGTACGTCAACGCGTCGAGCGGCACCGACCAGCAGACGCTCCGTACGGCGCTGGAGCGGGCCCTCGCCCCGTATCCGCAGGTGAAGGTCAACAACCAGGCCGACTACAAGAAGATCGTCACCGACCAGATCGCCGTACTGCTCTACCTCGTCTATGCACTCCTCGGCCTCGCGATCGTCATCGCGGTGCTCGGCGTCGTCAACACCCTTGCCCTGTCGGTCGTGGAGCGCACCCGGGAGATCGGGCTGCTGCGGGCGATCGGGCTCTCGCGGGTGCAGCTGCGGCGGATGATCCGCCTGGAGTCCGTGGTGATCGCCGTCTTCGGCGCCCTGCTCGGGCTCGTGCTGGGCATGGTGTGGGGTGTGGCGATGCAGCAGGTGCTCGCGCTGCAGGATCTGAAGGCGTTCGCGGTGCCCTGGTCGACGGTGATCGCGGTCGTGGTGGGCTCGGTGGTCGTGGGTCTGGCGGCGGCGATCCTGCCGGCGCTGCGGGCCTCGCGGATGAACGTGCTGACGGCCATCGCCCACGAGTAGCGGGCGACCTGGCACACACCCGGGATGCGCGGACGACGGCGGTCGCCGAAACTGATCGTCTGGGGCGCCCCCCGCGGTGTGCCAGGACGCGCTGCGGGCGGATTCCGGCCCGGCCCCGGCCAGGAAGGCCCGCCCATGCCGAACATCCTCAATGTGGCGGTCGTCGTCGGCACCCGCCCCGAGGCGATCAAGCTGCTGCCGGTGATCCGGGAGCTGAGGAGCAGTGAGGGGCTGCATCCGACCGTCATCTCGACCGGGCAGCACGAGAAGATGGTCCGCGAGGTGCTGGCGCTCGACGGGATCACCCCGGACATCGAGCTCGGCGTCGGATACCCGGGGATGCCGCTGAACGACTTGTTCATCGAGGTCATGGACCGGTTCGACAAGGCGCTGCGCAAGAACTTCGGGGAGCCGCCGGAGCCGGGCAAGCGCAAGTTCGGGGCCGACCAGTACCCGGTCACCGTCCTGGTGCACGGCGACACCAGCTCGGCGGCGGCGGCCGCGCTCGCCGCGTTCCATCTGAGGCTGTCGGTGAACCACATCGAGGCGGGGATGCGGACCCACTCGACGCTGTCGCCGTTCCCGGAGGAGCTCAACCGGCAGTTGATCGCCCGGATCGCCGCCTTCCACCTGGCGCCGACCACGCTCGGCAAGCAGAACCTGATCCGGGAGGGCATCGACTCCGACCGGATCCTGGTGACCGGCAACACCGGTATCGACGCGGTGCTCTGGGCCGCCGAGCAGGAGACGGAGTACGGCGATCCGGTCCTCGACGGGCTCGACCCGCACACCCGGGTCGTGGTCGTGACCGCGCACCGCCGGGAGAACTGGGGCGAGGGGCTGATCGGCATCGGCCGCGGCGTCCGGCGCGCCGCGGAGGACCACCCCGACGTGCTGTTCGTCGTCCCGCTGCATCCCAATCCGGTCGTCGCCGACACCCTGGGACCGCTGCTCGCAGGGCGCCCCAACATCCACGTGACCAGCCCCATGGACTACGTACCGTTCGCGAAGCTGCTCAAGCGCGCGACCCTGGCCATCAGCGACTCCGGCGGGATCCAGGAGGAGGCGCCCTCGCTCGGCACGCCGGTCCTGGTGACCCGGGACACCACCGAACGCACCTCGGGGCTCACCGCGGGCACGCTGCGCCTGGTCGGCACGGACGAGGACCTCATCGCCGCGGAGACGGCCGTGCTCCTGGGCGACGAGCAGGCGCGCCGGAGGATGGCCGATGCGCCGAATCCCTACGGCGACGGGCATGCGGCGCGCCGGACCGTACAGGCCTTCGGCCACCTGGCCTTCAACACCCCGCCACCGGTGCCGTTCGGGCACGGCTACCGGCGCTCGGCGGTTCTGGGCGCGGCGGGCCTGGCGTGAGCGGCCCGGCCGCGTTCGACTTCTACGCCGGCGCCGGCGCAGCCCGGATCCTGCTGGTGCTGGCGCTCGCCGTGATCGTCTTCGGCGTCGTCTGGACCGCGATGCTCTTCGCCTTCGCGGCCCGGCAACGCCGGCACGACCGGAACACGGCCGACGAGACGGCCACTCCCCCGCCGCTGCTGTGGGTGTTCGTGGTCCCCGCGCTGAACGAAGAAGTGACGATCGCCGACAGCGTGCACCGCCTCTTCGACCTCGATGTCGAACGGCGCGTGGTGCTCGTGGTCGACGACGGCTCGCAGGACCGCACCCCGGAGATCCTGGCGGGCCTCGCGCGCCCGGGGCTCGTGGTGCTGCGCCGCGACCTCCCCGAGGCCCGTAAGGGCAAATCGGAGGCGCTGAACGACGCGTGGCGGCACATCCACTCCGTAGTGCTGAAGCAGGGGCCGCACCGGGGTACCGGTCCGCAGGACGTGGTGATGGTGATCGTGGACGCCGACGGCCGCCTGGACGCAGCCGCCCCCTCCGCGATCGCCCGGCGGCTCGCGGACCCGCGGATCGGGGGCGTCCAGAGCCAGGTGACCATCTACAACCGCAGCGGCTTCCTCACCTGGTGCCAGGACGTCGAGTTCGCCGTGTACGGCCGGCTCTACCAACTGGCGCGCAGCCGCTGGTTCATCGCCGACATGGGCGGCAACGGGCAGTTCAACCGGCTGTCGATGCTCGACGAGATCGCCGGCGCGGACGGCCCGTGGCGGCCGGCCCTCACCGAGGACCAGGATCTGGGACTGCGGCTGTACGGCGCAGGCTGGCGCAGTACGCACGAGTGGCGCTCGGGCGTCTCGCAGCAGGGGCTGAACAACTACCGCCGCCTGTCACGGCAGCGGACGCGCTGGTACCAGGGCAATCTGCAGGCGCTGCGCCACCTGGGCAGCATCCTGCGGATGAAGGTCTCGTTCATCGTCCGGATCGACCTGCTCTGGTACATCACCCTGCCGATCCAGCAGCTGATCGTGGCCCTCGCGCTGCCGGTGGCGGTGGTGCTCTGGTGCTTCAAGGACCTGCCGTTCCTGAGCGGTCCGCTGTGGCTCGTCGTGCTGATCTACGGGCTCGCCTTCGGCACCGGCACGCTCGGCCTGCTGGCCCGCTCCGAGCCGATGCGCGTGCGCGACCTGCCGAAGGCGTTCCTGATGTCGGTCCCCTACGCCCTCTACACCTGGCTGATCATCCCCAGTCTGTTCCGGGCGCTGTTCCGGCTGATGTTCCGGCGCGGCGGCTGGGTGAAGACGCCGCGTGAGCCGATCTCCGGGGGCTGACAACCAAAACCGGTTCGCCAGACGGGTGAGCGCTCTGCTTGGCTCTGCCCATGGATGATCTTCGGATACGGCCCGCGACACTGGACGACCTCGACGGCGTACTCGCCTTCTGGAAGACGGCGGCGGAGGGGACCAGCATCAGCGACGACCTGGACGGCATCGAGCGTCTCGTCGCCCGCGACCCCGATGCGCTGCTGCTCGCGGAACACGGCGGGCAGCTCGTCGGGACGGTGATCGCCGGTTTCGACGGCTGGCGCTGCCATCTGTACCGGCTCGCCGTCCATCCGGACCAGCGCCGCCGCGGTATCGGCTCCGCGCTGCTGGCCGCGGCGGAGGAACGGTTCGTCTCGCTGGGCGGCCGGCGCATCGACGCGATGGTGCTCAACGACAACGAGCGCGGGCAGCACGCCTGGCGCGCGGCCGGCTACGCCCCCCAGGACCACTGGACCCGCTGGGTCAGGCCGCTGACCGGCTGAGCCTCCACTTTGCGCTTCCTTTACCATGGGTGGACCTTGTTACGACGACCGAAAGGTGTGAGCGTCCGCCCATGGGCGAGCCTCCCAGTACCCGACATCGCGCACTCCTCCACCTCGTGACTGATCATGGGACGGAGGTGAACCGATGACCGAAGTGCTCCTGCTCGTCGTGGCGCTGCTGCTCTGCCTTGCCTGTGCGGCGTTCGTCGCGGCCGAGTTCTCACTGACGACCATCGAGCGCAGCGACCTGGAGCAGGCCGTGGAGCGCGGCGAGCGCGGTGCGTCCAGCGCTCTCCAGGCGGTACGCAGCCTCACCTTCCAGCTCTCCGGCGCCCAGCTCGGCATCACCGTGACCAACCTGGTGATCGGCATGCTCGCCGAACCGTCGATCGCCAAGCTGATCCGCGGCCCGGTCGAATCCCTGGGCCTGTCCGCGGGCACCGCGTCCACGGTGGCACTGGTCCTCGGCACGGCCCTCTCCACCGTCGTCCTGATGGTGGTGGGCGAGCTCGTCCCGAAGAACTGGGCGATCTCCTCGCCGCTGGCCGTCGCGAAGGTCGTGGCCACCCCGCAGCGTGCGTTCAGCGCACTCTTCCGGCCGCTGATCAGCCACCTCAACAACACGGCGAACCGTCTCCTGCGCCGCCTCGGCATGGAGCCGGCCGAGGAGCTGGCCTCCGCACGCAGCCCGCAGGAACTGGTCGCGCTGGCACGGCACTCCGCGAAGGCGGGCGCCCTGGAGGCCGACACCGCCGAGCTGTTCGTCCGTACGCTCAACCTCGCCGACCTCACCGCGGAGAACGTGATGACCCCCCGCGTGCAGGTCACCGCGCTCGACGTCCAGGCCACCGCCGAGGACGTCGCCAACGCCACGCGCGCCACCGGCCTCTCGCGCTTCCCCGTCTACCGGGGCAGCCTCGACACCGTCGTCGGCGTCGCGCACATCAAGGACGTCCTCGCCGTCCCCGCCGAGCGCAGACCCCGCCACCCCGTCTCCGAGCTGCTGCGCGAGCCGCTGCTGGTGCCGGAGACGCTGACCGTGGACCGTCTGCTCGACCGGCTGTACGGCAGGCGCACCATGGCCGTCGTGATCGACGAGTACGGCGGCACGGCCGGTGTCGTCACCCTCGAGGACATCGTCGAGGAGGTCGTCGGAGAGGTACGCGACGAGCACGACCCCCACGAGACCCCCGACCTCGCCCCCGCGGGCCAGGACGCGGACGGCCGCGCGGTCTACTCCGCCGACGGCGCCGCACGCACCGACCAGCTGGAGACCATCGGGATGCGCGTGCCGGACGGCCCGTACGAGACCCTCGCCGGTCTTGTCGCCACCGAACTGGGGCGTATCCCGGTCGAGGGCGACTCCTTCGAGGCGGCGGGCTGGCAGGTCGACGTGGTGGACGCCAGCGGGCGGCGCGCGGCACGCGTGCTGCTCCACGAACCGCTGCCCACCGGCCTTGACGAGGACGAGGAGGCGGGCCGATGACCGCGATCCAGTTGCTGATCGGTCTGCTGACCCTGGTCGTCAACGCCTTCTTCGTCGGCGCCGAGTTCGCGCTGATCTCGGTGCGCCGCAGCCAGATCGAACCGGAGGCCGAGGCCGGCAACCGGCGTGCGCGCAGCGTGCTCTGGGGCCTGGAGCACGTGTCTGCGCTGCTGGCGGCGGCCCAGCTGGGCATCACGCTCTGCACCCTGGTGCTCGGCATCGTCGCGGAGCCCGCCATCGCGCATCTGCTGGAGCCTGCGTTCCACGCGGTGGGCATGCCGGGCGGTCTGATCCACCCGATCTCGTTCGTCATCGCGCTGGCGGCGGCGACGTATCTGCACATGCTGTTCGGCGAGATGGTGCCGAAGAACATCGCGCTGGCCGCCCCGGTACGGACCGCACTGGCACTCGGTCCGCCGCTGGTGACCGTCGCCCGGGCGCTGCGCCCGGTGATCTTCGCCATCAACGCCTTCGCCAACTTCCTCCTGAAGCTGCTGAAGGTGGAGGCGAAGAGCGAGGTGGCCGCCACCTTCTCCGACGACGAACTGGCCCGGATGGTGACCGACGCCAAGATCGCCGGACTGCTCGACGACCGGGCGACCGAGCGGCTGCACGACGCCCTGGAGCTGGGCCGCCGCCCGGTGCGCGACGTCGTCGTGCCGCTGGAGAAGGTCGTGTACGCACGCCTCGGGACGACCCCGGAACAGCTGGAGAAGCTCTCCTCCGAGTCCGGCTTCTCGCGCTTCCCGGTGGTGGACTCCGCCCAGCGGATCCTGGGCTACCTCCATGTGAAGGACGCCCTGGACGCCACCCCGCGCGACCTGCCGTTCCCGGCCTCCGACATGCGGCCCATCGCCCGGGTGCGGGCGGCCACTCCGCTCGACGACGTACTGACGGCGATGCGCCGCAGCCGTACGCACCTGGCGGCCGTGCTCGGTGACGAGGGCACGCTCGCCGGGCTGGTCACGATGGAGGACGTCCTGCGGGAGCTGGTCGGCCAGCCGCCCGTCGTCTGAGTCAGCGGTCGGTCGTCTCGGTGAGGCCGGGTCCCTCCCGGCCCACCCCCGAGGCGCCGATCGCGGTCAGTACGGCGAGGAGGGTGGCCAGGCCCGCCGTGGCGAGGGCGGCCTGCCAGTCGACATCGATGAGGCTGGTCGCCCCCGCCACCAGAACCGCGGCGAGAGACTGCGCGAAGGTCCGGACGGCGCGCTCGGCGGTGGCCTTCCAGAAGGCTGCGGTGAACATGGTTCGCTCGCTCTCGTACGGCGGGTCCGGGGCCGGGAGCCCGGTGTGCTCATGGCATACCGCTCCACGGCCCCGGGCGACAGATCCCGCGTACCTACCGCGCGGTAGGATCACTCCGCCATGGAGT
This sequence comes from Streptomyces sp. NBC_01465, assembly GCF_036227325.1. Taxonomy (NCBI): domain Bacteria; kingdom Bacillati; phylum Actinomycetota; class Actinomycetes; order Kitasatosporales; family Streptomycetaceae; genus Streptomyces; species Streptomyces sp. NBC_01465. The sequence continues at coordinate 651,330 of NZ_CP109467.1, forward strand.
TGAATGCCACCTACACCAGCCTCGTCGCCGTCGGCGACTCCTTCACCGAGGGAATGTCCGACCGGCTTCCCGACGGTTCGTACCGCGGCTGGGCCGATCTGCTCGCCGCCCGCCTCGCCGCCCGCGAGCCCGGCTTCCGCTACGCGAATCTCGCCGTACGCGGAAAGCTCATCGCCCAGATCGTCGACGAACAGGTCGAAGCCGCCGCCGCCATGCAGGCGGACGTCGTCACGCTGGTCGGCGGGCTCAACGACACCCTGCGCCCCAAGTGCGACCTGCCGATGGTCTGCGGTCGGCTCGAAGAGGCGGTGGAGCGGCTCGCGCCGTCCTGCAAGCAGCTCGTGCTGATGCACAGCCCCGGCCGCAACGGCCCGGTGTTCGAGCGCTTCCGGCCGCGCATGGAGGAGCTCTTCGCGTTCATCGACACCCTGGCCGCCAAGCACGACGCGGTGGTCGTCGACCTGTACGGGTCAGCTGTCCTCGGCGACCAGCGGATGTGGGACGTCGACCGGCTGCATCTGACGGCGGAGGGCCACCACCGGGTCGCCGAGGCCGTCTGGCAGGCCCTGGGCCTCGACGCGGAGGACGACTGGCAGGCACCGCTGCCGCCCGCCGTCGCCCCCGGCTGGGTGACCCGCCGCACCAGCGATCTCAGCTTCGCCCGCGAGCACTTGGTGCCGTGGATCGGGCGACGGCTCACGGGAAAGTCCTCCGGCGACGGAAGGGACCCCAAGAGGGCCGAGCTGCTGCCGTACGGGAACGGGCCGCTCTCGTAGCAAGCCACAAATGAGGCCGGGGCTCTGGCCTGCAGAAACCACCAGTAGAATCTGGTTACGTGACTGCAAAGCCTCGCATCCCCAATGTCCTGGCCGGCCGCTACGCCTCCACGGAGCTCGCCGTCCTCTGGTCCCCCGAGCAGAAGGTGAAGCTGGAGCGCCGCCTCTGGCTCGCCGTACTGCGTGCTCAGAAGGACCTCGGGATCGAGGTTCCGGACGCCGCTCTCGCCGACTACGAGCGCGTGATCGACCAGGTCGACCTGGCCTCGATCGCCGAGCGCGAGAAGGTCACCCGGCACGACGTGAAGGCCCGCATCGAGGAGTTCAACGACCTCGCCGGGCACGAGCAGGTCCACAAGGGCATGACCTCGCGCGACCTCACCGAGAATGTCGAGCAGCTGCAGATCCGGCTCTCGCTGGAGCTCGTGCGCGACCGTACGGTGGCCGTCCTGGCCCGCCTCGGCAAGCTCTCCGCCGAGCACGCCGAGCTCGTGATGGCCGGGCGCTCGCACAACGTCGCCGCGCAGGCCACCACCCTCGGCAAGCGCTTCGCGACCGCCGCCGACGAGCTGCTCGTGGCGTACGGACGCCTGGAGGACCTCCTCGGCCGGTACCCGCTGCGCGGCATCAAGGGCCCGGTCGGCACCGCCCAGGACATGCTCGACCTGCTCGGCGGCGACGAGGCCAAGCTCGCCGACCTGGAGCAGCGGATCGCCTCCCACCTCGGCTTCGCGCACGCCTTCACCTCGGTCGGCCAGGTCTACCCGCGCTCGCTGGACTACGACGTGGTGACCGCGCTGGTGCAGCTCGCCGCGGCCCCCTCCTCGATCGCCAAGACGATCCGGCTGATGGCCGGGCACGAGCTGGTCACCGAGGGCTTCAAGCCCGGCCAGGTCGGTTCGTCCGCGATGCCGCACAAGATGAACACCCGCTCCTGCGAGCGCGTCAACGGCCTGATGGTGATCCTGCGCGGTTACGCGTCGATGACCGGCGAGCTGGCGGGCGACCAGTGGAACGAGGGCGACGTCTCCTGCTCCGTGGTCCGCCGGGTCGCGCTGCCGGACGCGTTCTTCGCCTTCGACGGCCTCCTTGAGACGTTCCTGACCGTCCTCGACGAGTTCGGTGCCTTCCCCGCGGTCGTCGCCCGCGAGCTCGACCGCTACCTGCCCTTCCTCGCCACCACCAAGGTCCTGATGGGCGCGGTACGGGCGGGAGTGGGCCGCGAGGCCGCGCACGAGGTCATCAAGGAGCACGCGGTCGCCTCCGCGCTGGCCATGCGCGAGCAGGGCGCCGAGCGCAACGAGCTCCTGGACAAGCTGGCCGCCGACGAGCGGATGCCGCTCGACCGCGCCCAGTTGGACGCGCTGATGGCCGACAAGCTCTCCTTCACCGGCGCGGCGGGCGCCCAGGTGGCGGCAGTCGTCTCCCGTATCGAAGAGATCGCCAAGCAGCACCCGGCGGCCGCCGGTTACACCCCGGGCTCCATCCTCTGACGCGACGATGAAGCGCGAAGAGCTCGAAGCCGCCCGCGACCGCATCGTTCCCGATGTGGCCGCGGGCGGTCTGCGCGTGCTGTTCTGCGGGATCAACCCGGGGCTGATGACCGCGGCGACGGGCCATCACTTCGCCCGCCCCGGCAACCGCTTCTGGCCGGTGCTCCATCTGTCGGGCTTCACGCCGAGGCAGTTGAAGCCCGAGGAGCAGGACGAGCTGCTCTCGTACGGGCTCGGCATCACCAATGTCGCCGCACGGGCCACCGCACGCGCGGACGAGGTGAGCGCCGAGGAGTTCCGCGAGGGCGGCCGGATCCTCACCGCCAAGGTGGCGGAACTGAAGCCCGAGTGGCTGGCGGTCGTCGGCATCACCGCCTACCGGACCGCCTTCGGTGAGCCGAAGGCGCGGATCGGACCGCAGGAGCGGACGATCGGGGCCACCCGGATCTGGGCGCTCCCCAATCCGAGCGGCCTCAACGCGCACTGGACCGCCCAGACAATGGCGGACGAATACGCCCGGCTGCTGCGGTCCACCCGACCAGCCGGTACGATCCGGCAGACACGCGCATGACCTGAGCTGGGAGGACACGTTGGGGCGGCTGACCGGCGGGGATCCCTCACTGCTGCGGCGGATCAACTCCGCGGTGGTGCTCCACGCACTGCGCGGGGCCGACTTCCCGACCTTCACGGATCTCACCCGGATCACCGGTCTTTCCCGGCCGACGGTCGAGGGCGTCATCGAGGGGCTCATGGAGGCCGGGCTCGTCGTCGAGGACGCACCCGAGGAGGACGGCGAGACGCGCCGTCAGGGCCGGCCCGCGCGGCGCTTCAGGTTCCGTGCCGAGGCCGGGCATCTGCTGGGCATCGAGATCGGCCCGCACCGGGTCGCCGCCCTGCTCTCCGGGCTCGACGGACGGATCACCGCGGCGGGTTCGCGCGAGGTGCCGGAGACCGCGTCGGCCGACGAACGTCTCGAGCGGGTCCGTCTGACGGTGGCCGATGTACTGCGCCGCGCCGGCGTCGCCCGCAGCAGCCTGCGCGCGGTCGGAGTCGGCAGCCCGGGGATCGTGGAGGCGGACGGCACCGTACGGCTCGGCACCGCGCTCCCCGAGTGGACGGGCCTGGCCCTGGGCGAACGGCTGCGGCGGTCCTTCCGCTGTCCCGTACTGGTCGAGAACGACGCCAACGCGGCGGCGGTCGCCGAGCACTGGAAGGGTGCGGCCACCGACTCCGACGACATCGTCTTCGTCCTCGCCGGACTCAGCCCGGGTGCCGGATCACTGATCGGCGGGCGGCTGCACCGCGGTTACGGCGGGGCGGCGGGCGAGATCGGCGCACTGCATCTGCTCGGGCGCGGGGCCACCCCGGAGAAGCTGCTGTCCACGACGGACGAGCCGCTGCACGCGCTCGACGAGCAGGCGGTGGCCCAGGTCTTCGCCGACGCCAAACGCGGCGACGCGCAGGCCAAGGCCGCCATGGAGCGGTTCATCGGGCGCCTCGTGCACGACGTCGCGGCGCTGGTGCTCGCGCTCGACCCCGAACTGGTCGTGATCGGCGGCTGGGCTGCCGGTCTGGAGGACGTACTGGAGCCGCTGCGCGGGGAGTTGGCGCGGTTCTGTCTGCGGCCGCCGCGCGTGGCGCTCTCGCTGCTCGGCGACTCGGCCGTGGCGACCGGTGCGCTGCGGCTTGCCCTCGACCATGTCGAGGAGCAGCTCTTCGCGGTCGAGGGAACAGTCACGGCCCGCCGCTGACGAGTCAGCAACGGGCCGTGTCGTGAAGGCTGTTCAGGAGGCCTTGCGCTCCTCGCCGTGGTGACTGATCTCCAGGTCGCCGGAGTCCCCGAAGGTGAGCCGGCAGGTGTCCGCGCGGTAGGTCGCCACGGAGACGGCGACGGTGCCGCCCGCGGCGAGGTAGCGCGTGGTGACGACGAGGACGGGTGCGCCGGGCAGCCGGTCGAGTTCCTTGGCGTCGTCGGCACGTGCGGAGCCGAGTTCGACGGAGCGGTCCTGGCCCTCGAGGCCGAGACGCTGCAGCTCGCGCAGGACGCTGCGGGCACGGGTCGCGCCCGACGGGGCGTCGATGGCGGAGAGTTCGGGCACGGATCCGGCCGGTACGTACAGGAGCTCGGCCGCGACCGGCTGGCCCTGCGTCATCCGGATCCTTCGTACGGTGTGCACCGCGTCGCCCGAGCCGCTCCCGGACTCGTCGCCCGCGTCCAGCATGCGCGCCACCGCGACGGGCGGCGCGGCGAGGGTGCAGTCCAGCGCCTGCCAGGCGTCGTCGCCGGCTCCCGGCCAGACGTGCTGCGACGTCGACACGTCCACACCGACGCGCGGAGGCGCGACCGTGGTGCCCACGCCGCGGCGGCGCTGCAGCCGCCCTTCCAGCTCGAGTTGTTCGAGTGCCTGGCGCAGTGTGGCGCGCGCGACACCGAAGCGGGCCGCGAGGTCACGCTCGTTGGGGAGGATCTCCCCGACCGCGAAGTCCGAGTCGAGAGCGTCACTGAGGACGGTCTTGAGGTGCCAGTACTTCGGCTCCGGCGCCGTTTCCAGCTGCGTGGTCCCCACCCTGATCCTCCGCAATCGCCGTGTCCCCGGCGGCTTTTCCGTGCCCTTGTTTATTAAAGGTTCCTGCACTAACTCTGCGACCATAGGGCGACGCTCCCCCTTGGTCAAGACCAATCCTCGTTCCGTTACGGAGCGAAACCGAGGCCTGCCGCAGAGCGTTCACAGGACGTTCGTACGGCCGTGAGGTGCGCGCAGCACAAGGCCCCGCGTCCGGAACGGATCGCGGGGCCTTGTGGTGTTCGCCGGCACCTACTCCACGGCGGGCAGGGCGAGTTTGTCGGGATTGCGCACGATGTACACACACTGGATACGCCCGTCGGCGACGTCCAGCTGGAACATGCTGTCCAGTACGGCACCCGAGTAGATGAGCAGCGCGGGCCCGCCGTTGACCTCCGCGATCCGGAAGGAGACGTCGGTGATCCCCTTGGTCGCCGCACCGCGCACGAAGCGCCCGACCTTGTCCGCGCCCTCGATGACGCGCCGCGGCGCCTGGGACTTGCCGCCGCTGTCGCCGACGAGACGTACGTCGGGGGCCAGCAGCGCGAGCAGTCCCTCCAGGTCCCCTTCCGTCGCCGCGGCGAGGAACCGCTGGGTCAGATCGCGGCGTTCGGCCGGGTCGACGTCGAAACGGGGCTTGCGTTCGTCGACATGGCGGCGGGCGCGGCCCGCGAGCTGACGCACCGCCGCCTCGGACCGGTCGAGGGTCCCGGCGATCTCCGCGTACGGGAAGCCGAAGGCCTCGCGGAGGACGAAGACGGCGCGCTCCAGCGGGGAGAGCGATTCCAGGACGACGAGGACGGCGAGCGATACGGACTCGGCGAGCACCGCCCGTTCCGCCGTGTCGGGGGCGGTGCGCCCGAATTCCGTGACGATCGGCTCGGGCAGCCAGGGGCCGACGTAGGTCTCGCGCCGCGCCTGCGCGGACCGCAGGCGGTCGATGGCGAGCCGGGTGGTGATGCGCAGGAGATAGGCGCGCGGTTCGCGGACGGTCTCGCGCTCGCCCGCGGACCAGCGGAGCCAGGTCTCCTGGACGACGTCCTCGGCGTCGGCCGCCCGGCCCAGCATCCGGTAGGCCACCCCGGTCAGGAGGGATCGGTGCTCTTCAAAGGTGTCGGTGGAGAGGTCAGTTGCCACTCTCCCATCCCATCCGACGGGTCCACCGCTGTCCAGGCGCTCCCGGCGTGCGAAGGAGCACAATGTGCGGGCGGCCGCCCACGGGTGGCGGCCCGTCAGGGGAGGATTTCGGATGCGTTACGGGGTACTGGGGACCGGCGCGGTCGGCGTCAAGCTCGGCAGCAAGCTCGTGGAGCTGGGGCACGAGGTGGTGATGGGGTCCCGGACCAAGGACAATCCGCAGGCGCTGGAGTGGGCGCAGGGCGCGGGTCCGCTCGCGGGGGCGGGGACGTTCGCCGATGCCGCGGCGTTCGGCGAGCGGATCGTGGTGGCGGTCAACGGGCAGGTGGCCCTGGCTGTTCTGCAGGCCGCGGGCGAGGCCGAGTTGGCGGGCAAGCTGGTGGTCGACGTGTCGAATCCGATCACCTTCGAGGACGGTCTGCTGCGGGTGGCGCCGGTCGAGTCGGACAGTGTGGGCGCGCTGCTGCAGCGGTCGTTCCCCGGGGCGCGGGTGGTCAAGACGCTCAACACCGTGAATCTGGCGGTGATGGTCGATCCGGACGCCGTACCCGGCGAGCACCACCTGTTCGTGTGCGGCGAGGACGCCGGGGCCAAGGAGGAGACGGTGGCGCTGCTCGGCGAGTTCGGGTGGCCGGCGCACCGGGTGCTCGATCTGGGCGGGATCGTGGAGGCGCGCGACGTGGAGATGCTGATGCCGCTCTGGATCAATCTGTACAAGCGGTTCGGCCATGGGGCCTTCAACTACGAGATCCGCAGCGCACCTTGATGTGACGGGTTGGCGGCGGCCTCTTGAAGTGAAAGCTACCCAGGGGTAATCCTTGTTGACACGGTGTCTCACCACCGTCCCCGACAACAGGGAGCAGCAGCATGGCCGCCGCCCAGGTCTCATTCACCGTCGAGTCCCCCCGGGGGAACCGCACGGTCACCGTCGCGTACGAACGCACCGGTGCCGGCGAACCCCTCCTGCTGCTGCACGGCATCGGGCACCACCGGCAAGCCTGGGACCCGGTGGTCGGGATCCTGGCCGCCGAGCGCGAGGTGATCGCCGTGGACCTGCCCGGATTCGGCGCGTCGCCGGCCCTGCCCGACGGCGTCTCGTACGGCCTCGCATCGGTGGTCCCCACGCTCGGCGCGCTGTGCGAGGCGCTCGGCGTCGAGCGCCCGCACGTCGCCGGCAACTCCCTGGGCGGCCTGCTCGCCCTGGAGTTGGGGCGGGAGAAGCTCGTACGATCGGTGACCGCCCTGTCGCCCGCCGGCTTCTGGACGCAGGCGGAGCGGCGGTACGCCTTCTCGACCCTGAAGGCGATGCGCGGGATCGCGAACTCCCTGCCGCTGCCGCTGATCGAGCGGATGTCGCGCTCGGCGGCCGGGCGTACGGCGCTCACCAGCACCATCTACGCCCGGCCCGCCCGCCGTTCACCCGAGGCCGTCGTCGCCGAGACGCTCGCGCTGCGCGAGGCCACCGGCTTCGAGGAGACCCTGGCCGCCGGTCTGACCGTCCAGTTCACCGACGACGTACGGGACCTTCCCGTCACGGTCGCCTGGGGCACGAAGGACCGGCTGCTCCTGCGCCGCCAGGGGATCCGGGCCAAGCACACCATCCCCGGGGCCCGCCTGGTCAGGCTGCCCGGCTGCGGTCATGTCCCGATGAACGACGACCCCGCGGCGGTGGCGCGCGTCATCCTCGACACCAGCCGCTGAACGACGGGCCAGCACACCGGAACCGAGCGCGACGCCCACCCCGACGAGCGCGCTCCCTGCGCCCTGCGCGATGCCGTACGCACCCGTGCCGACCAGGGGTGCGGTCATCGCGGCCGCGACGGGAATGAGCCCGGAGAAGAGGGTGGCCCGCTCGGCGCCGATCCGCTGCACGCCCATGTACCAGCAGACGAAGCCGACGACGGTCACGACGGCGGCCTGCCACAGCAGCGCCGCCGTCTCCCCCGCGTCCGGTACGCGCACGAATCCGCCCCCGTCGACGGCGAGTCCGACCACCGTCGACTCGACGGCGGCGACCCCGCAGACGGTGGCGGACAGCAGCCGGGGGCCGAGCGGGCGCAGCACGGGCACGGCCAGTACGGCGAAGCCCACCTCGCCCACCAGCGCGCCCGCCGAGAAGGCGATGCCTTCGAGGTCGGTGCGGCCCCAGCCCTGCACGGTGAAGGCCCCGGCCGCCACCAGGGCCGCGCCGATCAGCACCGGCCTGGTGGGCCGCCTGCCCGCGACCAGCGGTACGAGCACGGCGACGACGACCGGTGCGCAGCCCACGAAGACCCCGGGGACGGCGGGTTCGGCGCTGCGTTCGGCGGCGAGGACCGCCAGGTTGAAGCCGACCATGCCGACGACGGAGATCAGGGCGATGCGGCCCCACTGGGCCGGGGAGAGCGTACGCAGGACGCGCGTCGATCCGCGGTCGAGCAGCGGGAGCAGCAGCAGACAGGCGAGGCCGTAGCGCAGGGCCTGGCCGCCCGCGTACGGATAGTCGCCGAGGACGGAGTTGGCGGTGAAGGAACCGCCGACGAGGATGCAGGCGAAGGCGGCAAGGAGCGCTCCTCGCAGGGACGTTGCGTTCATGAAGATGACGCTAGGGAGCGGGGTGGTCCGTATTAAGGTCCACTTCCATGGAGCCATCGGGGACCAATTCACCGGCCTGGGAGCTGTTGCTGCCCGCCGCCGCGGCCCCTGCCCGCAGCCGGGGCCGCATGCTGCAGGAGTCGCTGCGCGAGGCGGTCCGTTCGGGGCGGCTCGCGGCGGGCACCCGGCTGCCCGCCAGCCGTGAACTCGCCGCCGACCTCGGGGTCTCGCGCGGCCTGGTCACCGAGGCGTACGAGCAGCTGACCGCCGAGGGCTATCTGCGCAGCGACCGGGGCTCGGGCACCTGGGTGGGCGCGTCGGCGCGGTCGGCGGCCCGGGCGGCGGACGTTCCGGTTCCGCGTCCGGCCGAGGACCTCGTCAGCTTCGTCCCCGGCACCCCCGATCTCTCCCTCTTCCCGCGCACCGCCTGGGCCGCCGCGCACAAGTCCGTACTGAACACCCTCGAACACCATGCGCTGGGCTATCCGGACCCGCGCGGCCTTCCCCAACTGCGCATCGCGCTCGCCGAGTTGCTGACACGCCGTCGCGGGGTGGTCGCCGATCCCGAGCGGATCGTCGTCTGCTCGGGCGTGGCACAGGCCATGACGCTGCTCGGCTTCGTCCTGCACGCGGCGGGTCAGCGTACGGTCGGCGTCGAGGACCCCGGCAGTCCCGAACACCCCGCACTGTTCGCGGCGGCCGGGCTGCGCGCGGTTCCGCTTCCGCTCGACGACGAAGGTCTCGCGATCGGGCCGCTCGCCGCGAGCGGTGTACGGACGGTACAGACCACACCGGCCCACCATTTCCCCACCGGCATCGGCTATTCGGCCGACCGGCGCACCCAACTCCTCGACTGGGCGCGGTCGGTGGACGGTCTGATCGTCGAGGACGACTACGACGGGGACTTCCGCTACGACCGCGCCCCGGTCGGCGCGCTCCAGGGTCTGGACCCCGAACGCGTCGCGTACACAGGATCGGTGAGCAAGTCACTCGCCCCGGGCCTGCGGCTGGGCTGGCTGCTGGCCCCGGAGTGGCTGACCGACCGTATCGTCGCCCGGAAACGCACCCTGGACATGGGCCACCCGGCCCTCGACCAGGCGGCGTTCGCCACGTTCGTCTCCGGGGGCGGCTACGACCGCCAGCTGCGCCGCTGCCAGCGCCTCTACCGGGAGCGGCGCGACACCCTGGTCGCCGCCCTCGCCGAGCACTTCCCCGGCGCCGAGGTGAGCGGAATCGCCGCAGGCCTGCACATCATCGCGCGGCTGCCCGAGCGCTACGGACCCGAGAGCGGCTTCCTGCGGCGGGCGGAGCGCACGCGCGTGGCCGTCCGGCCGCTGGCGGACTACGGGAGCGCGCGCCCGCAGGACGGCGCCGTACGACTGGTGCTCGGTTACGCCCACCTTTCGCCCTCCGAGATCGTCCGCGGGGTGCGTCTGCTGGCCGCGGCCAACTGACAGCACCCGCCGTTCACTTGGGGTTCGCACGGGCGCCTCGGCCGGGCAGTAGGCATGGCTCGGCACACCCGGCCGACCCGCCCCTGGAGGCGCATCGATGTCGTACAGCCCCCGTATCCCCGTACCCGACCGCCGCACCGTCCTGCGCGGTTCGCTCGCCGCTTCGGCCGCGCTGGCCCTGCCCGCCGGGCTCGCCGCCGCCCCCGCACAGGCGCTCTCCGGGCGCCCCCGCGCCGACTGGGGTGTCCAGGCGGGCGACATCACCACCTCGTCGGGCATCGTCTGGGCGCGCTCGGACCGTCCGGCCCGTATGACGGTGGAGACCTCGGCGACCGAGTCCTTCCGCCGCGCCCGCAGCTGGCACGGCCCGCTGCTCGGCTCCGGCACCGATTTCACCGGGACGACCGCGCTGCACGGTCTGCCCGCCGGCGAGCAGATCCACTACCGCGTCACGCTCTCCGACCCGGACGACCCGCGCCGCACCTCGGAGCCGGTGCTCGGCACCTTCCGCACCGCGCCCGCCCACCGCAGGGACGGGGTGCGCTTCCTGTGGTCCGGCGACATCGCAGGGCAGGGCTGGGGCATCAACCCGGACATCGGCGGCTACACCGTCTACGACGAAATGCGCCGACTGGACCCCGACTTCTTCCTGTGCAGCGGTGACAACATCTACGCCGACGGCATCATCCTGCCCAGCGTGACGCTGCCCGACGGGCGGGTGTGGCGCAATGTGACCACCGTGGAGAAGTCCAAGGTGGCCGAGACCCTTGACGAGTACCGGGGCAACTTCCGCTACAACCTGCTCGACCGGAACCTGCGTCAGTTCAACGCCCAGGTGCCCTCGATCATCCAGTGGGACGACCACGAGGTGCGCAACAACTGGTACCCGGGCCAGATCCTCGACGACGTGCGCTACGCCGAGAAGAACGTCGACGTGCTGGCCGCCCGGTCGATGCGGGCCTTCCGCGAGTACTTCCCGATCTCGACGCTGCGCCCGGACCGGCCCGGCGGCCGGGTGCACCGGGTGGTGCACCACGGTCCCCTGCTCGATGTCTTCGTCCTCGACATGCGGACGTACCGCGACGCCAACTCCCCCGGCCGGCAGAGCGACGACACCACCGGCATCATGGGCGCGGAGCAGCTGGCGTGGCTGAAGCGCGAGCTGTCGCGGTCGCGCGCGACGTGGAAGGTGATCGCCGCCGACATGCCGCTCGGTCTGGTCGTCCCCGACGGGGCAACCGACTTCGAGGCGGTCGCGCAGGGGGACCCGGGCGCGCCCCTGGGACGGGAGCTGCAGATCGCGGAGCTGCTGCGGTACATCAAGCACAGGCGGATCACCGGGACGCTGTGGCTGACCGCCGATGTGCACCACACCTCCGCCCAGCACTACGTTCCGGAGCGGGCGGCGTTCAAGGACTTCGCGCCGTTCTGGGAGTTCGTCTCGGGGCCGCTGGCCGCGGGGGCTTTCCAGGCGAGTCAGCTGGATGCCACGTTCGGGCCCGACCGGGTCTTCGTGGCGGCCCCGGCGGTCGCCAATGCCTCGCCGCTGGAGAATCCGCCGTACTACGGCGAGGTGGAGATCGACGGCGAGAGCGGTGAGCTGACGGTACGGCTGCGGGCGCAGGGCGGCACCGTCCTGTTCACCCAGGTTCTGCAGCCCGGGCGCGTCGGCCAGTAACGGCAAGGTATCCAGGCATTTCACGCCATCCGTGGCGAGAAAAGGTATCCAAACGACCAAAACCACACTTAACCCGTCAGTCACAAAACGTTCGTGATCACGCAACACCGCTTTGTCAGAGTGATGCCATGACTGATGTGACTTCCTCGAAGAGCGCCCGCCGTCCGCACCACTGGCGGCGGGACCTCGTCGAACTCGCCGCACTCTTCACCGCCGTCGCCGTCGCCGACGGCATCGCCAATCTGGTCGCGCACGGCCCCGACGGCCGGTACCTGCTGGTGTTCTCGGCCGTCGCACTCGCCGCCACGGCCGGATTCCACACATGGTGGGCACGCCGCCACAGCCATGCACCACCGGCCGCCGACACCGACACCGATCCGACCCCCGTCGCGCAGGCCACGGACACGGACACCGCCCTGTGGCGGATGCGCACGACCGTACGGGACGAACCGGGCGCCCTCGGTGCGCTCTGCACCGCGCTCGCCCGCCACCGCGTCGACATCCTGACCCTGCAGACCCACCCGCTCGCCGAGGGCACGGTCGACGAGTTCCTGCTCCGGGCCCCCGCCACCCTGCAGGCCTCCCAGCTGAGCAGGGAGGTCGCCGCGGCCGGCGGCCTGGACACCTGGATCGAGCGGGCCGACGCCCACGACCTGGTGGACGCGCCGACCCGGATCCTCGGCCTCGCCACCCGCACCGCACTGGACGCGGCCGAACTGCCGCTCGCCCTGCGCCAGTTGCTCGGCCGCTGCACGATCCACTCGCTTCCCGCCGTATCGATCACGGGCCGGCCCACGGGCGAGACCGCTCCCGTGGAAGGCGTACTGGACGGGACGTCCCTGCGGCTGCGCGACCCGTCGGGCGGTGTCATCACCGTCGAGCGGCCCTATCTGCCGTTCACCCCGACCGAGGGCGCGCGCGCCCGCGCCCTCGTCGAGCTCGATGCCAGGCTCGGACCGCGCATCCCGCGCAGCGAGGACGTCCTCACCCTGCCCGAGGGCAACGAGATCACCGTACGGCGGGCCGACCAGTCCGACGCCGAGGCCGCCCGCGAGATGCAGGAGCGCTGCTCGGAGCGGACCCTCGGCCTGCGCTACCACGGCCCGGTCGGCGACGCGGACCGCTACCTCAACCACCTCCTCAGCCCCCGCTTCGGCCGCACGCTCGCCGTGCAGACCGCGTCGGGGCGGATCGTCGCGCTCGGCCATCTTCTGTGGGACGGCGACGAGACCGAGGTGGCGCTGCTCGTCGAGGACGACTGGCAGCGCCGGGGCATCGGCTCCGAGCTCCTCGGCCGGCTCGTCGCACTCGCCGTCGAGGCCGGCTGCGAGAGCGTGTACGCGGTGACCCAGGCCTCCAACACCGGGATGGTGGCGGCCATGCGGGGCCTCGGTCTGCCGCTGGACTACCAGATCGAGGACGGCACCCTGGTGGTCACCGCACGGCTGAATGCCACACCGGTCCGGTCGCGTCTTCGTCACGAGCAGGCTGAGTACTGAGGGCCTCGCACAGGTCCCGCCACAGGTCCTCGACGTCCTCGAGCCCGACCGACATGCGCAGCAGCCGGTCGCTGACCCCCGCGGAGCGACGGTCTCCCTCGGCCACGATGCGGTGGCTGATGGAGGCCGGATGCTGGATGAGGCTGTCGACGCTCCCGAGGCTGACGGCGGGGGTGACGAGCCGTACGCCCGCGATGATCCGGTGCGGGTCGCCGTACACCTCGAAGGAGATCATCGCGCCGCCCAGCTTCGGGTAGTGGACGCGTGCCACGCGCGGGTCGGCCGCCAGCCTGCGGGCCAGTTCGGCGGCGGTCGCGGACGCGGCCCGCATCCGTACGGGAAGCGTGGACAGGCCGCGCAGCAGCAGATATCCGGCCATCGGGTGCAGTACGCCGCCGGTGGCGAACCGCATCTGGCGGAGCTTCGCGGCGAACTCCTCGTCGCAGGCCACCACTCCGCCCATCACATCGCCGTGCCCGCCCAGGTACTTGGTGGCGCTGTGCAGCACGATCCGCGCGCCGAGTTCGATCGGCCGCTGGAGCACCGGGGTCGCGAAGGTGGAGTCGACGAGCAGCGGGACGGTGCCGCAGGAGTGGGCGAGCGCCCGGATGTCGGTCTCCTTCAGCGTCGGATTGGCGGGCGTCTCGACCATCACCAGACCGGTGTCGGGGCGGATCGCGTCGGCGACACCGGCCGGGTCGACCCAGGTGACCTCGGTGCCGAGGAGCCCTGCGGTCAGGAGGTGGTCGCTGCAGCCGTAGAGCGGACGCACCGCCACCACATGGCGCAGGCCCTCCGCCGCCCGTACGAGAAGGACCGCGGTCAGCGCCGCCATGCCGCTCGCGAACGCGACCGAGGCGTCGGCCCCTTCGAGGCGGGCGAGCGCCGTCTCGAAGCGGCCGGTGGTCGGGTTGTCGAGCCGGGCGTAGACGGGCGGGCCCTCGGGGCGGGCGCCGGTGGCGGCGAACTCGTCGATCCTGGCCGCCTCCGCCCTGCTGTCGTAGGAGGGGTAGGTCGTCGACAGATCGAGCGGCGGGGCGTGCAGTCCGAGACCGGCGAGGTCTTCGCGTCCGGCGTGCACGGCTTCGGTGGCCAGGGCCCTGGGTGTGGTCGTGACGTCGGTTTCCATGGCCGTACTGTGAACAACCCCCGGGCATCCGCCGTCAACTGCCGTGTTACGTTCGCCCGATGACCGCATCTGTCGCACTGGACCCGGTCGATCTGCACATACTCCGCCTGCTGCAGAACGATGCCCGGACCACCTATCGGGAGCTCGCCGCCGAGGTGGGCGTCGCCGCGTCGACCTGCCTGGACCGGGTGGCGCGGCTGCGCCGCTCGGGGGTGATTCTCGGACATCAGCTGAGGCTGGATCCGGCGAAGCTCGGGCGCGGTCTCGAGGCGCTTCTCTCCGTACAGGTGCGGCCGCACCGCCGCGAGCTCGTCGGTCCTTTCGTGGACCGGATCCGGGCGCTGCCCGAGTCGCGGGCGCTCTTCCATCTGGCCGGGCCCGAGGACTATCTGGTCCATGTGGCGGTGGCCGACACCGCCGATCTCCAGCGGCTCGTCCTCGACGAGTTCACCGCGCGGCGCGAGGTCGCCAGGGTGGAGACGCGGCTCATCTTCCAGCAGTGGGAGTGCGGGCCGCTGCTGCCGCCCGCGTCAGGAGTCCGGGCCTGAATAGTGATGACGCGGGCCCCTCTTTCATACGAGGATGGGCCGCATGTCAGAGACTTCCAGCAGCTCACTGCCCCGTCAGGTCGCCGATGCCTACGTCGACGAGCTCATCGCCCTCGACCCGATCAACGGTACGTACCTCGGAGTCGCGGAGAGTTCCTCGCGCCTGCCCGACTTCTCCCCCGCGGGCACCGAGCGCCTCGCCGCCCTCGCCCGTGCGACGCTTCTGAAGCTGGACGCGGCCGAGCAACTGCCCGGTGCGGACAGCGACGCCGAGAGGCGCTGCGGACGGCTGCTGCGCGAGCGCCTCAATGCCGAACTCGCCGTCCACGAGAGCGACGAGGCGCTGCGCGCCGTCTCCAACATCCACTCCCCCGCGCACGGCATCCGCGAGGTGTTCACCGTGACGCCGACGGAGACGGAGGAGGACTGGGCCGCGGTCGTCGAGCGGCTGGCCGCGGTGCCGGCCGCGTTCGAGGGCTACCGCCAGTCGCTCGCCCTGGGTCTCGAGCGCGGACTGCTCGGCGGGCCGCGCCCGACCGCGACGTTCATCGAGCAGCTCACCGACTGGGCCGGGGAGGAGCGCGGCTGGTTCGAGGACTTCGCCGCGGCCGGTCCCGACGCGCTGCGCAAGGAGCTCGACACCGCGGGCCGCTCCGCCACCGAGGCGGTCGTGGCGCTGCGCGACTGGATGCGCGACGTGTACGCGCCCGCCGTCGCCGGCGCCCCCGACACGGTGGGCCGTGAGCGGTACGCCCGCTGGTCGCGCTACTTCAACGGCACCGACCTGGACCTGGACGAGGCGTACGCCTACGGCTGGTCGGAGTACCACCGTCTGCTGGCCGAGATGAAGACCGAGGCCGAGAAGATCCTGCCGGGCGCGGGCCCCTGGGAGGCGCTGGCCCATCTCGACGTGCACGGCACTCACATCGAGGGCGTCGAGGCGGTGCAGGTCTGGCTGCAGGAGCTGATGACCGAGGCGATGGACGCGCTGGACGGCACCCACTTCGAACTCGCCGAGCGGGTGCGGAAGGTGGAGTCGTGCATCGCCCCTCCGGGCGGTGCGGCGGCCCCGTACTACACCCCTCCGTCGGAGGACTTCTCCCGTCCGGGCCGCACCTGGCTGCCGACCATGGGCGAGACCCGCTTCCCGGTGTACGACCTCGTGTCGACCTGGTACCACGAGGGTGTCCCCGGCCACCACCTGCAGCTGGCGCAGTGGGTCCACGTCTCCGACCAGCTCTCCCGCTACCAGGCGAGCATTGGCGGGGTCAGCGCCAACGCCGAGGGCTGGGCGCTGTACGCGGAGCGGCTCATGGACGAGCTGGGCTTCCTGACGGATGCGGAGCGCAGGCTCGGCTACCTGGACGCGCAGATGATGCGCGCCTGCCGGGTGATCGTGGACATCGGCATGCACCTGGAGCTGGAGATCCCGGCGGAATCGCCCTTCCACCCGGGTGAGCGCTGGACGCCCGAGCTGGCCCAGGAGTTCTTCGGCAATCACAGCGGCCGTCCCGCGGACTTCGTGGAGAGCGAGCTGACCCGCTACCTGTCGATGCCCGCGCAGGCGATCGGCTACAAGCTGGGCGAGCGCGCCTGGCTGCTCGGCCGGGAGAACGCCCGCAAGGCGCACGGCGACTCCTTCGACGCGAAGGCCTGGCACATGGCGGCGCTGTCGCAGGGTTCGCTGGGTCTGGACGACCTGGTGGACGAACTGTCGAAGCTGTAACGGCAGTTGTACGGAGGCCGGGCCCCGGGCGCACCGCCCGGGGCCCGGCCTCCGCCGCGTCTTCAGCAGCCGCAGTCCTCGGAGTCGACCGGGGCGGTCAGCGGGTCGGCGTCGCGCTTCTCCGTGCCCTCCCAGGTCTCGAACGCGAAGCCCTCGCGCGCCCAGTACTCGAAGCCGCCCAGCATCTCCTTGACCTGGAAGCCGAGTTCCGCGAGGGCGAGCGCCGCGCGGGTGCCTCCGTTGCAGCCGGGGCCCCAGCAGTAGGTGACGACCGGCACCGACTTGTCGAGGAGCCGCTCGGCCTGCTCGGCGATGAGCGCGGTCGGCAGGTGGACCGCGCCGGGGATGTGGCCCTGGTCCCAGGAGGCGGTGGAGCGCGAGTCGACGACGACGAAGCCCGGGTCGCCCTCTGCGCCGAGCGCGGCGGCGACGTCGGAGACGTCCGCGTGGAAGGCCAGGCTGGCGGAGAAGTAGGCGGCGGCCGCTGCGGGGGACGCCGCAGGGACGCGGAGGACGGCGTTGGCGGGGGCGGTGAGCTGTGTTGTCATGCCTCAAAATCTACGGCGCGGTGATCATCTCTTGAAGTGGGATTCCCCGGCACTTGCCTTGATCGACCGGTGATTCGGCGCTTACCTTTCCCTCATGACCGAGTATTCCCCGGACGCCACCGACTGGCGCATTCTCGATGTCCTCCAGCGGGAGGGCCGGGCCAGCTTCGCCGAGCTGGCGCGGGCCGTCTCCATGTCAGCGAGCGCCGTGACCGAGCGGGTGCGGCGGCTTGAGGAGTCCGGGGTCATCTCGGGTTACGCGGCCGTGGTCGACCCGGACCGGCTGGGGCTGCCGATCCTCGCGTACGTGCGACTGCGCTACCCGAACGGCAACTACAAGCCGTTCCACGATCTGGTGGCGGTCACTCCGGAGATCCTGGAGGCGCACCATGTCACCGGCGACGACTGCTTCGTCATCAAGGTCGCGGCGCGCTCCATGGCACATCTGGAGGAGGTCTCCGGCAAGATCGCGACCCTCGGCTCGGTGACCACCAGCGTCGTCTACTCCTCGCCGCTGCCGCGGCGCCCCATCAGCCGCTGAGTCCAGCGGCGCGCAGCCTCACCTGCGAACCGTCGCGCTCCTTGTGGATCTCCAGCTGGGCGGGGATCCGGCGGCGCAGGTCGGCGACGTGGCTGACGATGCCGACGCTGCGGTCCCGTTCGCGCAGCGAGTCCAGTACGTCAAGGACCTCGTCGAGCGTCTGGTCGTCGAGGCTGCCGAAGCCCTCGTCGATGAAGAGGGTGTCGAGCCGGGTGCCGCCCGCCTCGTCGGTGACCACGTCGGCGAGGCCGAGTGCCAGGGCGAGCGAGGCGAAGAACGTCTCGCCGCCCGAGAGCGTCGCGGTGTCCCGCTCGCGTCCGGTCCAGGCGTCGACGACGTGCAGCCCGAGGCCGGAGCGGCTGCGGCCGCCCGCCCGGGCGTCGGAGTGCACCAGGGTGTAGCGGCCGGAAGACATGCGGTGCAGGCGTACGGTGGCGGCCGCGGCGACCTGCTCCAGGCGGGCGGCCAGCACGTACGACTCCAGGCGCATTCTGCGTTCGTTGTCCGAGGAGGTCCCTGCGGTGAGTCCGGCCAGCCGGGCCACCCGGTCGTACTCCTCGCGCAGCGGTCCGAGTCCCCGCAGCTCGTCGGCGGCCTGCCGCGAGAGCCGGGCGAGGGCGGCGGCGCGCTCGTGGGCGGCGTCGAGCGCCGAGCCCGCCTCCCGGACGGCCCGCTCCGCCCGGTCGAAGGCTTCGCCCGCGATGTCCGGGCGCGCCTGCGGCAGCCCGGCGGCTTCGGCCGCGTCCTGCTCGGCGAGCCGGTCGGCGACCGCCGCCTCTTCGGCCTGCCAGGCGTCCACCTGGTGCTGGAGCCGGCGGTGGCCTTCCTCGGGGAGCAGCTCGGCTGCGGCTGCCTGCGGGGTGTCGAAGCCGGCCTTGAACGCGGCGTCGGCAAGCCTGTCGTCGGCCTCCTTCAGACGCTGTGCGGTCGTCTCGACCGCACGCACTGCCTCGACGGCCTCTTCGAGGAGCCGTACCCGCCGCTCGAGGAGCGCGGCGTGCGCGGCGACGCTGCCCTCGCTTCCGCGGGCCCGGGTCAACTCCTTCTCCAGCGCGATCCGTTCACCCTCCAGGGCCTCACGCCGTGAGGTGCGTCCCGAGGCGCGCAGTTCGGCCTGCTGCTGGGCGGCGACGCGCCCCGTGTGCTCGCGCTCGGCGCGGTCGAGAGCTTCGCGGGCCGCGTGCATTCCGGCCGCGACCGCGTGCGCCTCGGAGTGCTCCTGCTGCAACCGGCCGGTCAGCTCGGCCAGTTCGGCCACGGTGGCGGTGCCCGCCTCGCCGCGCGCCACGGCGACCGCTTCCCGTACGCGGGCGAGCTGCCGCTCGGCCTCGGCGCGGGCCTCCTCGGCACGGGTGTGGCGCTCGTACGCCGCTTCCTCCGCCGCCCGGTCGACATGGTCCGCTCCGGCCTGCGCCGGCGCCGGGTGGTCCTTCGCCCCGCAGACCGTGCAGGCCTCGCCTTCACGCAGGCCCGCCGCCAGCTCGGCGGCGATCCCGAGCAGTCGGCGCTCTCTGAGGTCGAGCCAGAACTCATGGGCCGCAGCGGCCTGTTCACGGGCGGCGCTCAGCCGGTCCGCGGCCTGGGCGGTCCCGCTCTCCAGCCGGTCGCGCTCGCGTGCCGCCTGCAGCCTGCCACGGGCGGGCTCCAGCTGGCCGGCGAGGTGCTCGGCCCGGGCCACCGCTTCCTGGGCCGCCTCGATACGGTCCTGCAGCCGGCGGCGTCCGCCCTCCCAGCCGGAGAGCCAGCCCGCCGATTCCTGGATCAGTTCGTCGTCTCCGCGCGCTTCGCGCTCCAGCTCCACGAGCTCCGCGGTGATCTCCGCGCTGCGCCGCTCGTCCCTGCGGGCGGCGTCGAGTCCGCCCAGCTCCTGGCGCAACGTCCGTCCCAGCGCGGAGAGTTGCTCGGCGCCGGCGTCCGCGAGCGTGTCGGGGAGCTGTGCGCGGGATCTCTCACGGCTGCCGCTCGCCGCGCCGTGTGCGCGGGTCGCCTCGTCGCGGAGCGAGAGCGCGGGCGCCACGCGCTCCGCCTTCCGCGCCCGGTCCAGGCGCGCCTTGAGCTGCTCGTACTCGGGGCGGCGGGCCGCCAGTTCACCGGCGCGGCGCCGCGTGTCCGCGTACCGCTGCTGCAGCCTGGCCAGTTCGCGCAGGGAGTCCAGCTCGATCCGTGCGGCCGCCTGCCGGTTCTCGGCCGCCCGTACGGCTTCGGCCGCGATGTCGAGCCTTTCGCGGGCGCCGCTGCGGGCGATCGCCGCCCATTCCAGTACGGACTCGGCCAGCCCGGGGTCGCCGGGCTGTGCGTCGGGCAACGGCCACTCCCCGGCCGCCGCCCTGCCCGCGGCCTCCGCCATCCGGTGCGCGAGGGTCAGCAGCCGTTCGTCGCCCGCGCGCACCTGGTGTTCCGCCGCACGCCGCAGCTCTGCCAGCCGTTCCTCCACGGCGGCGAAGCGGCGGGTGTCGAAGAGGCGTCCGAGGAGCTTGCCTCGTGCCTCGGCGTCGGCGCGCAGGAAGCGAGCGAAGTCGCCCTGCGGCAGGAGCACGACCTGGCAGAACTGCTCCCTGCTCATCCCGACGAGCTGGCCGATCTCCTCGCCGATCTCCTGGTGGGAGCGGCTCAGCGCCTCCCACTTCCCGGCCTGCGGGTCGTACTCGCGCAGCCAGCTCTGCGCCTTCTCCGTGACGTAGCCGGTGCCGCGCTTCTTGGGGCGTGGCTGTGCGGGCTGCCGGGTGATCTCCAACCGGCGTCCGCCCACGGTCAGTTCGAGCCGGACCTCGGTCAGCTGTGCGTCGGCGGCGTGGTCGCTGCGCAGCGAGGCACCGGGGCTCTGCCTGGCCCCGGGCACCGCCCCGTACAGCGCGAAGCAGACGGCGTCGAGGACGGACGTCTTGCCCGCCCCGGTCGGCCCGTGCAGCAGAAAGAGTCCGGCGGAGGACAGTGCGTCGAAGTCGACCGTCTGCGGTGCGGCGAAGGGGCCGAAGGCGCTGATGTGCAGCGAGTGCAGTCTCATCGGGCCACTTCCTTCACACCGTCGTCCACGCGGACGTCGTCGAAGGCGCCGACCAGTACGGTCCGCTCCCGTGCGTCCGGCCCCGCCCCGCCCCGCACATGCGCCACGAAGTCCTCGGCGATCTGCTGGTCGCTGCGTCCCTTGAGCCGCTGCGCATACGAGGCGAGGGGATCCTCCGGGGCCCGTTCGGGCTCGAAGAGGAGGCTCAGCACGTGCGGGAAGCGCCCCGCCAGCTGCGCCATGGGCTCGGGCGGCCGCACCGGGTCGGTGAGCGTCGCCTCGACCCAGGACTCCTCGTGCCGTACGAGCGCGGGGTCCTCCAGGAGTTCGTCGAGCCTGCCCCTGATCCGGGCGAGGCGGCGCGGCACCGGGCAGTCGAGCCGCTCGGCGTCGATCTCGCCGCCGGGTCCCAGATCGATGAGCCACATGGTCTTGCGGTGGTCGACCTCGGAGAAGGAGTAGGCGAGCGGGGAGCCGGAGTAGCGGACGCGCTCGGTGACGGCCTGGCAGCCGTGCAGATGCCCCAGCGCGACGTAGTCGGCGCCGTCGAAGACCCCGGACGGGACGGCGGCCACCCCGCCGACGGTGATGTCGCGCTCGCTGTCGCTGGGCTCGCCGCCCGCGACGAAGGCATGGGCGAGAACGACGGAGCGGGTGCCCGCGTCCCGTCCTGCGAGGTCGGCGCGCACCTGTCGCATGGCGGCCGCGAGCACGGCCTCGTGCCCCGCCTTCGCCGCGCCGAGTCCGTCCCGTACCAGCGCGGGCTCCAGATACGGCAGCCCGTAGAAGGCGACATCGCCGTGTGCGTCGGTGAGCACCACCGGGGTGGCGCAGCCGGCCGGATCGGTCCGCAGATGGATGCCGGCCCGCTCCATGAGTCCCGCGCCCACGCCGAGCCTGCGGGCCGAGTCGTGGTTGCCGGAGATCATGACCGTCTGCACCCCGGAGTCGGCGAGGCGGTGCAGCGCCCGGTCGAAGAGCTCGACGGCGGCGAGCGGAGGGACCGCCCGGTCGTAGACGTCACCGGCGACCAGGACCACGTCGACGTCGCGCTCGCGGACCGTCGCCACCAGGTGGTCGAGGTACGCGGCCTGGGCGTCGAGAAGTCCGACCCGGTGGAAGGACCGTCCCAGGTGCCAGTCGGACGTGTGCAGGAGCCTCATGATCCCCGAGGTTAACCGGCGGGTCTGACATCACGGGCGGTTACTCCCGTATCCGTGCTTTCCGGTGGCACTCAGGCGTCGCCGTACGCCTCGCCGCCCAGCTCCAGCACCGCCGCCCCCGCGGTGGTGTCGGCGAGCCAGCCGCGGAAGGACTCCACGTCGGCGTCGGGCAGCGCGATCTCGATGGTCACGGCTTCCGCGTACCGCACCTCGCGCACGGCCCGCCCGGTGGCACGGAGATCGTTCTCCAGCTTCCCGGCCCGCTGGTGGTCGACGGTGACGGAGGCCAGCCGGAAGCGCCTGCGCGTGACGGTGCCGACCGCGTCGAGCGCTTCCCCGACGGCTCCTCCGTACGCCCGGATCAGCCCGCCCGCTCCCAGCTTCACGCCGCCGTAGTAGCGCGTGACGACCGCGACGGCGTACCGCACCTCGCGTCGCATCAGCATCTGCAGCATCGGGACGCCGGCCGTACCGCCGGGTTCGCCGTCGTCGCTCGCCTTCTGGACGGAGGCGTCGGCACCGATGACGTACGCGAAGCAGTTGTGCGAGGCGGTCGGATGCTCCTTGCGGATCCGTGCGACGAAGTCCTGCGCCTCCTGCTCGGTCGCCGCGGGTGCGAGCGCGCAGAGGAAGCGCGACCGGCTGATCTCGGTCTCGTGGACGCCGGCGCGGGTGAGGGTCAGGTACTGCTCCTGCATCCCGTCACCCTATGCGCCGAGCCGCCCGCCCCAGCACCCGGCGAACGCGCCGGACCTGCCCGTTCGAGCCGACGGCGTCCGCGAGGCGCTCCCCGGCGGACGGCTCGTGGGCGGGGCCTTCGAGGCGGACGAGGCGTCCGTCGCGTACGACGGCGAACGCGACGGGGCCCGCCTTGGGCCGCTCCCCCGCGGCCGTGACCAGGCTCACGGGATGGCGGCCGGCCGGCGCCTTGATCCGGTCGGGAATCCGCAGCACCGGGGTGTCACCGCCGACGATCTCCGCGGCGACCGTGACCGGCTTCTTCGACGCCCCGATCCGCACCTTCACCGGCAGCGGCGCGCCGGCCGTCGCCAGCGGGCCGGGCAGCGGCAGCTCGACGGGCTCGCCGGACGGCCTGCGCCCCCTGCTGCGGCCCGTGTTCAGCCCCCTGCCGAGGTCGTCGGCGAGGCGTCGCTGCCGTTCCTCCAGGTCGAGGGCGAGCTGGCCGCTCCCCGTCACGTACGGGATCGCAATCCGCGCGGGCTCGCCCAGCACGGCGGGTCCGGCCGCGGCGGTCGTTCCCGGTTCCCCTTCGACGGTCAGCCGGACGTGCCGGTCGACGCCCAGCATCTGCACGTACGCCCATATGTCGTGCACCCCGCGCTCCAGCGGCCTGCCGCCGGCCAGGATGGCCGGGTCGAGGCGGAGCCGGCCGACGGCGACGACCTGGGAGCGGCCGTCCCCCAGCTCCTCCAGCCGTACGTCGAGGTCGCCCTCGGGGTACCACCAGTCCTCGCGGTCCCGGTCCTTGACGATCAGATCCGCGTACGCGTAGGCGAACGGATCGCTCACCTCCCACTCCTCGGCGCCCGGTACGCCGTCGAGCAGCGCCGGGTCCAGGAGCAGCCTGCCGTCCCGCTCGACCAGGACGAGCGGTTCGCCGTCGCCCCGGTACTGGGTCAGCCGTACGTCCGCGGTGAGCACACCCCCGTCCCAGCGCAGGCCGCCGACCTCGGGCGTGAGGGTGATCTCCTTGATGCGCGAGGCCAGTTCGCGCGCCGCCGCGAAGTCCCCGCGCTCCAGCAGGGCGGCACGCAGCCGCGACACGGCGGGCTGCCGGTCGCGCACACCGGGCGGGAACTCCTCGATCGCCACGCGGCGTGCCTCGTCGAACCGGGGGCGCTGCTCGTCCCCGGGAACGGCGAGGATCTCGGGCTCGCGGGTCCGGGAGAGGATCTCCACGTGGTAGAGCCGGTGGAGCAGCCGGTCCTGGAGATCGCCCGGTTCCGTGCCGTCCTTGATCTGCCGCACGATCGTGCGGACGTTGTCGAAGAAGCCGTGCCGCAGATCGAACCGGTGCCGGGTGTTGTTGCCGCCGTCGTCCCGCTTCATCCAGTAGTAGCAGGGGTAGTCGCCGAGGACGGAGATCCGCTCGGCGGCGAGATAGGCGGCGGAGACGAAGAGCAGGTCCTCCAGGATCCACGGCCCCTCGGGGAACCGCAGCCCGTGCTCCTCGACGAACGCCCGCCGGAACATCTTGTGCGGGGACATCGTCTGCATCAGCTCGTCGTGTTCGACGGTGCAGGCGTCGACCGTGTGCCGGAAGATCCGGCGGGGGCGGACCATGGTGCTCGACATCTTGCCGATGACCACGTCGGAGTTGTTGCGGCGGGCGTGCTCGTAGAGCCGCTCCAGCGCCTCGTGGCCCAACAGGTCGTCGTGGTCGACGAATTGGATGTACTCGCCTCGTGCATGACCCATGCCGGTGTTGCGCGGCTTCCCCGGCCATCCGGAGTTGGCCTGGGTGAACACCCGCACATGCGCATGCTCGGCAGCGAGCTTCTCCAGCCGCTCCAAGGTGTCGTCCGTCGACCCGTCGTCGACGTAGATCACCTCGTACTCGTCGGCGCTCAGGCTCTGCTGCAGCAGCGACGGGGCGCACTCCTCGACGTAGCGCCCCGTGTTGTACACGGCCACGACGACACTGACCTTGATCATGGATCTCCCAGGTGCGGCCCGCCGTGCGGGCCCGATGTCCGGCCGTCGGGACTCTAGCAGCGGCGTTTCGGCGGGAGTCCTCATCGTCCGTACAGTGGTGCGATGAACAATCAGGACACCATCCGCAAGATCCTCACGGAATCCGGCGACACCTGGGCCGTCGTCGGTCTGTCGTCGAACCAGGAGCGCGCCGCGTACCGCGTCGCGGACGTCCTCAAGCGCCACGGCAAGCGCGTCGTCCCCGTCCATCCGAAGGCCGAGACGGTCCACGGCGAACAGGGCTATCCCACCCTCGAGGCCATCCCGTTCGAGATCGACGTGGTGGATGTCTTCGTCAACAGCGCCCTCGCGGGGAAGGTCGCCGACGAAGCCGTGGCCATCGGCGCGAAAGCCGTCTGGTTCCAGCTCGGCGTCATCGACCAGGACGCGTACGAGCGCACGCGCGCCGCCGGTCTCGACATGGTCATGGACCGCTGCCCGGCGATTGAATTCCGCGCGATGCGATGAGTTCCGGCCGGGCCGGGAGTCTCGTCTGGTGATGCCCGGCACGCGACTCCACCGGAGGACACCATGACGACCTCGCCGCACGACCCGACCGCCCAACTGCCCGGCCGGCCGCCCGTGGTCGACCTGGCCACCTGGCAGAAGGATCGTGCCGAACTGCTGGTCCGCGAGAAGGCCCACACCCGCGAGGGCGACGCCCTCGCCGCGGCCCGCCGCCGGCTGCCCATGGTGGAGTTCGACGGGACGGTCGAGGTCGTCGGCCCCGAAGGACCGGTCCCGTTCCTGGACCTGTTCCAGGGTCGCGACGAGCTCGTGGTATACCAGCACATGTGGCACGACGGCGCGCCGCACCAGGGGCAGTGCGAAGGCTGCACCCATGCGGCCTGGCACCTGCGGGACGCCTCCTACCTCCACGCCCGCGGCGTCTCGTTCGCCGTCCTGACCACGGGCGTGTGGGACGAGGTGGCGCCTTTCGTGGAGTTCATGGGCTACACCCAGCCCTGGTACTCGGTACACGGCGTCGCCGAGCCGGTCGGCGGCGACATGGGATACCTCGCCTGCTTCCTGCGCGACGGCGACCGCACCTACCTCACCTACTCCACGACGGGCCGCGGCAACGAGCGCATCAACAGCTCGATCGCCCTGCTCGACATGACCCCCTACGGCCGCGGCGAGGCCTGGGAGGACACCCCCGACGGCTGGCCCGAGGGGCGCGACGCGTGCTGGTCCTGGCGTACGGACGTGGACGGGAACGCCACCTGGGGGCCGACCGGCCGCCCCGTACCGCAGTGGACACGTCCCGGCGCGACGCCCGAACAGACCCTCGGCCGGCACGGCGACCACCACTGACGCGCCCTGACCTGAAAGGTGCGTCCCACTGCGGCGAACTGCGCCCATAATGACGCCATGCACCGACCGCCGCACAGCCAACAGCAACTCACCGCCCAGTTCGCCGAGTTGGGTGTGGAAACCGGCGGTCTGCTGGTGGTGCACGCCTCGCTCCGTGCGCTCGGTGCGGTGGACGGCGGAGCGGAGACCGTCGTCCGCGCCCTGCAGGGTGCGCTCGGGGAGTCGGGGACGGTGGTGGTGCCGACCTTCACCGCGGAGAACTCGGACACCTCTCCGGACTACCGTGCGCGCGTGCAGGGGCTGGACGAGGAGGCCGCTGCCGCCGTACGGGAGCGGATGCCGGCCTTCGACCGGCTCACCACCCCTGCGTCGCCGACCCTGGGGGTGCTGGCGGAGACCGTACGCCGGACACCCGGCGCCGAGCGCAGCGCCCACCCCCAGACCTCGTTCGCCGCGCTGGGATCGGGGGCCGGCAAGATCGTGGCCGGGCATCTGCCCGACTGTCACCTCGGCGAGGACTCGCCGCTGGCCCGGCTCTACGACGGCTGGGCCCAAGTCCTGCTCCTGGGTACCGGATTCGACGCCTGCAGCGCCTTCCATCTGGGCGAGTACCGGGTGCCGAACCCCCCACGCCGCACCTACCGGTGCGTGATCACCACGCAGGGGCGGCGCACCTGGTGGAGCTACGAGGACGTCGACCTCACCGACCACGACTTCGCCGCGCTGGGGGACGACTTCGAGCGCGGTTGCGACAGCGGGACGGTGAAGTACGGACAGGTCGGTGACGCGTCCTGCCGGCTCTTCCACGTCACCGAGGCCGCGGACTTCGCCAAGGGGTGGCTCCCGGCCAACCGCCCCTACTGACGGGGAACTTCGGCTTGTGCGGGTATGTACCGACCGGCCTCCGCGCGCTCATACTTGCCGCGTACCCGGACCACGGGGGAGGCGCCAGGTGGGACAGGTGATCCGCACCAAGGACGGCCGGAAACTGGCGGTCGAGCACTACGGAAATCCGCGGGGCAGACCCGTGTTCCTGCTGCACGGCACCCCGGGCAGCAGGCTGGGGCCGGCACCGCGCAGCGCGGTGCTGTACCGCCTGGGGGTGCGTCTGATCACTTTCGACCGGCCCGGATACGGCGATTCGGACCGGCTGCCCGGCCGTCCGGTGGCGCATGCCGCGGCCGACGTGGAGACGATCGCCGACGCCCTGGACCTGGCCGAGTTCGCCGTCGTCGGCCGGTCGGGCGGCGCCCCGCACGCCCTCGCCTGCGCCGCTCTGCTGCCGCATCGCATCGCGAGGGCGGCCGCGCTCGTCGGGCTCGCGCCGCGCGACGCAAAGGGGCTCGACTGGTTCGACGGCATGACCGAGGGCAACGTACGCGAGTACGTCAATGCGGCCGCAGGACACCGGCAGTTGACCGCGGCGCTGGAGTTCCGGTCGGTGGCGATCAGGTCCGATCCGGCGGCTTCGGTCGCCGACATGCACCGCGACCTCTCCGATTCCGACCGGGGCATCGTCTCGGACACCGGGATCCGGGCCATGCTGGTGCGCAACTTCGCCGAGGGGCTGCGGAGTTCGGCCGACGGCTGGGTCGACGACGTCATGGCGTTCGCCAGCGACTGGGAGTTCCGGCCCGAGGACATCAGCGCGCCCGTGCTGCTCTGGCACGGCGAGGACGACGTCTTCGCCCCCGCGGCCCACACCCGCTGGCTGGCCGAACGGATCCCGCGCGCCGAACTGGTGGTGGAGCGCGGCGCGGCGCACTTCGGGGCCCTGCGGGTCCTCACCCGCGTACTGATCTGGGCCACCCGGTGAGCCCGTACCCCGCCCTCCCCCGCCGGCGCCTCAGACCGGCTGCGGTTCGAGGTCTCGGTTCAGCCGCCGCCAGGCCCGGGCCGCCTCGGTGATCGGATGGTCCACGCCCAGCTGACGGGCGGCGGGTTCCAGGACCTTGGTCCGCAGTTGCTGGGCCTCTTCGCTGCGGCCGGACGCCCGGAGCGTGATGGCGAGGTTGGACCGGCAGACGAGCACGTCCGGGTGCGTGGGCCCGTACCGCTCCAACAGCCCTTCCAGCGCGGCGCGTTCCCATGCCTCCGCCCTGGCGAGCTCCCCGATGTCGCCGTACGCGTTGGCCAGGTTGAGCGCCGCGCACAGGGTGAAGGGATGGCGCGCGCCCAGCGCCTCCTCGAGCGCCACGCGGACCCACTCGCCCGCCTCCGCCGCCTCGGCGGCCGCCCCGAGCCCCCGCTGGTAGATCGCGATGTTGTTGCGACAGGCGAGGGTGAAGGGGTGGTCGTCGCCGAGGGTCTCGCGGTATCCCTCCAGCACCTGGCTCGCGAGGTCGAGCGCCGCCTGCTTGTCGCCGACCGCGGAGAAGTCGGCGGCCAGGTTCAGCCCGCAGGCCAGGGCGTCGGGCACCTTGGTCCCGTACCGCGCCCGGTAGCGGTTGTACGTCTCCTCGGTGAGCCGTTTCGCGTCGTACGGGTGCCCGGCCTTGCGCAGGGACACCGCCAGGCTCTTGGCCGTACGCAGCACCTCCGGCACATCGGCGTTGAGGACCCGCTCGAACGCGGCCACGACCTCCCTCAGCACCTGCACCGAGGCCCGGTACTCACCGGTCTCCCGCAGATCCCGGGCGAGATGCCCCTTGGTGGTGAGGGTGAAGGGATGGTCGTCGCCCAGGAGTGCGCTGCGGCGCTCCACCGTCTCCTCGTCGAGCCTGCGCGCCAGTTCGCTGTCGCCGCTCAGCCGGTAGTCGATCGCGAGGTTGTTGGCGGCGATCAGGGTACGGGGATGGTTCTCGCCGAAGATCTGGCGCAGACCGCGGTAGATCCCGAGGTCCCTGCCGAGCGCCTCCTCGAACCGGCCCAGCGCCCGCAGGTCGGCGGCGAGACTCCCCGTGGTGATCAGGATGCTGGGGTGGTCGTCGTGGGGGTGGTCCTTGTGGAGCACCCGGACCTGCCGGGCCAGGGTGTCCTCGTCCAGGGCGCGCGCCTCTTCGTACTTGCCCTGCGCCCGCAGCGCGTTGCCCAGCTCGAAGCGGATGTTGAGGGTCTGCAGATCGTCCTCGCCCAGCTGCCTGCTCCAGATGGCGTTGAGCTGCGTACCGAGTAATCGCGCGCTCTCCAGCTCCCCGCGCTTCAGCAGGTAGCGGATGCGGTCGACCATGATCTGGCGGACCTTCTCGTCGTCGCAGTCCGCGATGCCGGAGGGACCCAGGTGCGGCCAGATCAGCTCGAAACTCGGCCAGCTCTTTGGGTCGTTGACGGGATTGTCACGGTCGACTCCCTCCGCGGGCCGGGCCTCGGCGAGGATCAGATGCACCTCGTGGCTGGCCTTCTCCTGCTCCTCGGCGCTGAGCCCGGCGCGGACCGCCGCCTGGACGAGGCGGTGCACCTGAATGCTGCTGTCGGCCGGGTCCACCTTGGCGAGCGCGAACCGGTTGAGCGCCTGGATGACCTTCCCGAGCATGTACCGTTCGCGCAGGTCCGGGTCGTACGGCAGCAGGGACTGGAGCATCGCGTCGCTGCCGATGAGCCGCATCGAGATGGGTTCGGCGGAGAAGAAGGAACACAGCTCCAGGAGACGGACGGCGGCCTTCGACTCCTCCCTGAGCCGGTCGATGGAGATGTTCCAGGTCGCTCCGATCTTCTGCGCGTAGTCCTCGGGCTTCCCGAGCGAAAGCACCCTGGTGCTCTGCTCCTTCAGCTGCTCGACGTAGGCGTCCACGGGGGTCGCGGTCTCCGCCAGCCAGGCCGCGGCGACCTCCACCGCGAGGGGAAGGTCGCCGACGGCCTCGGCGACCCGCTCGGCGTCCGGGGGCGCGAGCTTGCGTACGCGCCGGCAGAGGTGCTCCACACTCTCGCCGCGCGCGAAGACGTCCACCTCGGTCGACTCGACGCGGGTGGAGACCGGCTTGTTGCGGCAGGTGGCGAGGATATGGCCGTACACATGGCCCGAGACGGGGCTGGTCTCCTCGGGGAAGAGCAGCAGCTGCTTGTCGAGATCCTCCACATTGTCGAAGATCAGCAGCCAGCGGGCGTACGGCCTGCCGCTTCGCAGCGCCTGCAGCGCCGCGGCGGCCGCCTCGGCGACGACGTCGCCCGCCCGCAGGTCCATGGCCTCGGCGAGTTCGGCCAGCGAGGACAGGACACGGTCCGTCTGTTCGGCCTCGATCCACCAGACCAGGTCGTAGTCGGCACGGAACCGGTGCGCGTACTCGCGTGCGACCTGCGTCTTGCCCACCCCGCCGAGCCCGTAGAGGACCTGGGGGAAGCGCTGGGCAGAGCGCGGGTCGCCGCACATCTGATCGCGCAGACGCTCCAGTACGGAGGCGCGGCCGGTGAACCAGGCATGGCGCTGCCGTACGTTCCAGACGGTCGGCGTCAGTCCGGGATAGCGCGGACCCGCCGGAGCGAGGGCGGGGACGTCGTCGGTCTCCTCGCGGTCGAGCGCCGACATCAGCTCCGTGATCGCCTCGGTCTCCTCCAGCCTGGTCAGTTCCACGATGCCGCCCGTGCTGATCGGCAGGGTGAG
Source organism: Streptomyces sp. NBC_01465 (assembly GCF_036227325.1). NCBI lineage: Bacteria > Bacillati > Actinomycetota > Actinomycetes > Kitasatosporales > Streptomycetaceae > Streptomyces > Streptomyces sp. NBC_01465. Next base: position 681,730 of record NZ_CP109467.1, read on the forward strand.
GCGTACGTCGCTGACCTTCACGATCAGCAGCTGGTGCAGGTCGGCGACGGAACCCCAGAACGCTTTCGCCCAGGGCGAGTTGAGGAACGCCGCGGAGACGACGGGCATGACCCGGTACGCACCGCCCGACGCGAACTTCGCCTCGAACCCTGGCGAGGCGGCCGTCCGTACGTCCGCGGTGACCACATGGAATCCGGCCCGGGTGAGCGCCGACGACAGCCAGTCGGCCCACATCTGGTCCTCTGCCCCATGGACGAGGAGCACGTTCGACGGCGGCACGGGACGCCGCCGCGTATAGGCCGCGACGTAGGTGAGCCGCTCGGCCTCGTCGATCGCCGGGAGCGCGCTGACACGCCCGCCGGTGAGGACGGAGGTGAGGCGCTCGCAGGCGGTGAGCATGGAGCTGGAGACGTTCGGCGCGTCGCCGAAGGTCGCGAGGATCTCTTCGTACGCGTAGAAGGGCCTGTACGGAATCTCCACCGATCCCCAGTAGGCGGCGAGTTCCTCACCGCCCAGCCCGGAGGGGAGGCCGGGGAAGCTCTCCCTGGCCAGCGCCCGGCCCGCGTCGGCCTTCTCCTTCTCGCCGTCGTCGATGCGCATCGGCACCGGCAGGATGCGGATCCCGTTGTCCCGGTAGCGCTCCTCGATGTCGCGGGCCACGGCGGACGCCCCGTCGATGCTCTGGTCGCTGAGGGTGAAGCAGACGACGAGGACATGGGGCATCTGGACCGTGCAGATGTCGGCGATGTCGCTGAGGCCCGTACGGCTGTCGATCAGGGTGTAGTCGTAGTGCTGCCGCATGTCGGCGCGCATCGCGTCGAAGAACTGGCCGCCGCCGAACCGCTCGTAGAAGTCGTCCCAGTCCATCCGGCCGACGGTCGAGGAGTAGTCGCGGTTCCGCCTGCCCGCCGAGAGGAAGTCGAGGCTCCCGTTCTGCGGGAACTTCCATTTGAGGGAGGTGGCGTGCGGACGCACCCGCGCGTAGCGGCGGTGCCAGTCGCTCTCGCGCTCCGCGGGCCGGCGGGCCTCTTCCTGGTATTCGGTGATCAGATTGATCAGCCCCGGCGTCGCTTCCAGGTCGCCCAGATCGAGGAAGGGGTGGAAGAACCGGTGCAGTCCCGGCGCTTCCAGATCCCAGTCGACGGCCAGCACCCGGTGTCCGTTCGAGGCCAGGATCCAGGCGACATTGGCCAGGGCCATCGTCCGGCCGGTGCCACCCTTGTAGGAATAAAAGGTGACAACGGTGCCTTCACGGTTCTCGGTCACGTTACGAGTCCTCCGCATCGTCTGCGCTGCCCCTCGTCTCCCGGGCGGGAATTCCGGAGCCGTAGCCCACGCCCGACGGCAGGACCTGGGGCTTGGAACCGCCGTCCCCGTCGGGCGGGTAGGTCTGTGCATGACGGGCATGGTGCTTGGCCGCCGACTTCACCGCGACGGGCAGTTCCCGGTCGAACGCGTGCAGGTCGGGTATCCCGCCGACAGGCGAACAGTGGCCGCCCTCGTCGGCGGGTCTCGGTGCCAGGTTCCGTATCGTGGTGCGCAGCGCGTCCTCCTCGGCCGCGGAGTCGGGGTCCGCCCGGTTCCAGGGCACCATCACGCTGATCCACGGCCGGTTCTCGGCGGTCAGTTTCCCCAGCAGCTCCGCGCCGTGCGAGGCGTTCGCCTCCCAGTGGTCGAGCAGGAGCAGCCCCGGCGCGACCGGCGGCCCCTTGGGCAGCATGCGGTCCGCATCCGCCTCGAATTCCCCCACGCTCACCTCGTAGTCGAGGTTGCGGACGAGCTCCGCGGCATGGTCCGCGAGCGGCCGCGAGGACTGCGGGTGGTAGGGGTTCCACTCGCGCGCACCGGCTCCGTAGCAGTCGGGGCTGCGGCCGTCCGGCAGTTCGGACCGGGAACAGGCGAGCACGGAGATGTCCATCTTGCGTTTCCCGCCGGGCGGGCCGAATCCGGTGGGTACGGAGTGGTAGTCCTGGTCCGGGTCGCCGTCCGCGATCCTGGTCGCGTCCGCTGCTTCCATGATGCGCTTCGCCAGCCGGTAGACCGCGCGTTCGTACTCGTCGCGCAGATAGCCGAGCTTGATCAGTCCGTAGAAGCCCTCGGCGGCGTAGTCCTCGCCGAACTCCTCATGTGCGAACTGCAGCCGCTCGGCCTGGCTCGGCAGCTCTTTCACCGGTACGGGGACCCAGAGCGCGGGCACGATTCCGCTCGACTGGGCACCGTTCGACTGGGCGCTGTTGTTCCGGTTCACCGTCTGGGAATGGGCGGCGCGGCGGGAGAACGCAAACCATTCCCGGCCGCACTGCTCGCTGCGGAAGTAGCGCGGCGAGTAGAGGGGCACAAAAACTCGGCAGTGTGCGAGCGCCCGCGACAGCTCGACCGGCCACCTCTCCCCCGGCCGCATCTGACGGTCCATGAATCCGGGCGGCGCCCCGCCGGGGAGCGTCGTCATGTTCATCAGGTGCTCGCACAGGTCCCGGTAGAACTTCTCCACCCAGACATTGGGGTTCGCGTCCTTGGGGTCGCTCTTCGGTATGTGCGCGTAACTGAGAAAGAAGTACGGTCTCGGGTCGTCCCCCGGAGCACCGGCAACTCCGCTCACAGGCGTCTCCCCCGGTCCGCGTGGCTGGGAACCCAGTGTAGGAAACGACAATTCTCCGCCGGAAGTGACGGAACGAACCTATTCAGTACGGGAGTTGGCCTGAATCCAGCTCTTCCGGTGTTCCTGGGCCGCCCCTTCGGCCCGGGCCTGCGCAGCAGCCGACACCGGTTCCCGGAGCCACTGATGCACCGTGTCCCCCATCCTTGCCACGAACCGCTCCCCGAGCGGGGTCAGCGCCCCCGCCCCGGCGAGCACCTCCACCGCCTCGGCGGTCTGCCCGCGCCAGCGCGTGAAGTGCGCCTCCGCAGCGTCGAAGTCCCGTCCCTCGGCGGTGTGCCGCCGGGTGCGCCAGAAGTCGGTCACCGCGATGTGGGCGTACGTTCCCTGGAGCAGCCCCGGCAGCGGGCGCGGGTCGGGGCGCCAGGGGGCGTAGAAGGTGCGGCGCTCGGTGGTGTCGTAGAGGTCGAGGCGGTCCAGTACGGCACCCAGTTTGACGTGCTGGAACTCATGGACGATGAGCAGCGCCAGCAGATCGGGGGTCGCCGGTCTGGCTGCGCCGATGGCGCCGAACGCCTCTCTCGACGCCGCGCTGACGTCGCTGCCGTCCGGCGCCTTCAGCGGCGTGATGCACCGGAGCCCGGCGGCCACCCCCGGTGCGTAGCGCGGGAGTTCACCGCGGATCAGCGACCAGGCTTCGGCCAGGTCTTCCGCCCAGACCTTCGCCTCGCCCTCGGTGAGACGCTCCGACACCGGCCACTGGTGGCTGTCGCGCAGCGGGTCGGTGTCCTCCAGCGCCACGGTCCAGCCGGGCATCTCGACGAGCCGCACCGGGTTCCAGTAAGGGTTGAGCCCGTCGACGCCTTCGTCCCAGCCGATCCGCAGCGTCCGCGATCCGGCCCGTACGGTGAACTCTTGTGCGTCTGCGGTGAGTTCGGCCATTCCCTGATGCCCGGCGAGCGAGAGGGAACCGAGCCCCGGCAGCCGCAGTACGCCGTCCCGTACCGGCACCCGCACCACATCTCCGCGCCTGGCATGCATCGCTGCGGCGGCCGCGAGTTCCGCGAGCCCGCCGGACACCAGGGACGGCAGCTCCCCGCGCAGGACGCGCAGACCCCACGACCTGGTGTAGGGATGGGCAACCACCGCATCGAACGCGTCGGGTGCCTTGGCGTCAAGATCGACCAGCAACTCCCGCGCCTGGTCCGCCAGTGCATCGCCGTGCGGGGCCCGGTCCGCCACCGCTGCGATCAGGTCCCGGTCCGTTTCGAGCTGGGCAGCCACCAGGCGCCCGACCGTCTCCGCGTCGCCGAAGCCCTCGGCCAGCACATCCAGATCGGCGAGGGGAACGGCCGGCCCGGCCGCGGCTTCTCTGTCCCGTACGGTCACGATGAGCTCCATCAGATCGGGGCAGAACACCGACGGATTGTCGAATCCGCTGCCGGTGCGGTAGCGGTGGGCGTAGAGGCCGCCGCCGCAGGAGTTGACCACCGGGCAGGAGCGGCACTCCTCGCTCAGCTCCTCGACACCCAGATGCCGGGCGGCCATCCCGGGGTGGGCCACGACCTCGTCGAGCGAGTGGGAGAAGACGTCCATCCCAGTGGCGGGAGCGCCGTCGTACGCGGTCTTGAGGCTGTCGGCCTGTTCGTACGTGCCGTCCGTCTCGATCACCACGAGATCGGCCGGCGCCAGGCCGAGGGACTCGGTGAGGCTGCTCTCGCCGCGCAGGGTGCGCAGCACGGAGTCGAAGATCCGTACCGGCACGGCGCGGCCGCCCGCGTCCCAGCGCCGGTACACGGCATCGAGCCAGTCCGCGTAGGGAGTGGCCGACGGGCCGGGTCTGGGCGGCGGGGTGTCCCAGGTCGCGTGGGGCAGCAGGAAGTCGAGCCGGGGCGGATCGAGGGCGACGAGCGCGTCGTAGACGTCGACGGGGTCGTTCAGGACGTCGATCGTGCAGAGCAGTCCGGCGAAGAGGGGCCGGTATGCGGGGCGGTTGAGGAGTTCTACCGCCCTCAGCACCTGGGGGTGGCTGCTGCGGCCGTCGGCATAGCGGCGATGGCGGTCGTTGGACGCCTTGTCACCGTCGAGGGAGACACCGACCTTGATGTCGTACTCGAGAAAGAGATCGAGGAAGCGTTCGCTGAGGAGAACGCCGTTGGTGTGGATGCGCAGATCCAGCGCGCACACACCCGATAACGCCCGGCTCAGCTCCTTGGCGGCCCTGCGCAGAAGCCCGGGGCCCGCGAGCAGCGGCTCGCCCCCGTGCAGCACGACATGGACGGCGGGCAGCTGGTGGGCCGCGGCATGCTCGGCGATGCGGTCCGCGGTGCGCGCCAGCACTTGTTCGGGGAGCGCCTTGGGCCGACCGCGCCAACTCTGGTCCGCGTGCTCGTACACGTAGCAGTGATCGCAGCTGAGATCACAGCGGCTGTGCACCTTCAGGACAAACTGGCTCAGAGACGGCGACGGCCGGTCCATGGTCGGGTCTACGTCCGGGAGCTCAGACCGAAGACTGGAAGGCCGCGACGATCGGGGTCGTCCCTGTGCCGGTCGACATCAGGCGGCCGACGGATGCCGGAAGATCACCACCGCTCCGTGCGACACCACGATTAGCCAGCGATACCCGGGGCATGCTCTGCGGAGGAGCTACGGGTGCGGGCCTGTCGGCCGCGGATACCAGAGCGGTGTTCATGTTGCGCGCCTTTCCAGAGGGGTCGTACCCCCCCGATAACGATGATCGGCCGTTTTCGTGGCGGGCGCGCGGGCGCGCATTAGGGTGCCCCCCACAGAGGGACGGACAGCAGGGCAGCCCATTGTCCCGACAGGGAGATGTGCTGTGTACCCGTTTGAGGTTTCCGGCTGGTCTCAATTTCCGAGACCGTCCAGCACGACCGCGCCCGGCAGTTCTGCGAAAACCTTGCCCGGCACGATCAGTTTGCCGCGGCGGCTGCCGCTGCCGATGAGCACCCACTCGGTGTCGACGACAGCCGGGTCGACCAGCACCGACCAGCCGGCCGGGAGTCCGATCGGGGTGATGCCGCCGTACTCCATTCCGGTCTCCCCCGTCGCCGTGTCCATCGGGGCGAACGATGCCTTTCGCGCACCGAGGTGCTTGCGCACGACGCCGTTCACGTCGACACGGGTGCTGGAGAGCACCACGCAGGCGGCGAACGAGGTCTCGCCGCCGCGCTTGGCCGCGACGACCACACAGTTCGCGGAGGCGGCGAGGAGTTCGGGACCGTAGTGCTCGACGAAGACTGCGGTGTCGGCGATCTCCGGGTCGGTGTCTACGTAGATCAGCTGATCCACGGGGACATCGCCCTGCCAGGTGCGTACGGCTTCTGCGACAGGTGCGGTGAGCCGGTCGAGACGCTCCGGGGCGGGAGCGGCGTCGTCGAAATCGCCTAGGGGTGCGCGCATGGCGGCACGGTAACAGCCGTTGCCGGAGCGGCGGTTGACCGTCTCAGCCAACGGGCGGGATGGAGACCGCCATCGTCATCTCGACGGCTTCCGCACCCGCGTTGCGGTACGCGTGCGGAACATTGCCCTCGAAGGTCGCCGAGGTCCCCGCCGGTACGGAATGTTCGACCCCGTCGACGACCAGCGTGAGCTCGCCCGCCGTCACATGGAGCAGTTCGCTGGTCCCCGGGGGGTGCGGGTCCGAGGCGCTGCCGTCCCCGGGCTCCAGTCGCCAGCCCCACAGCTCCAGCGGCCCGCGCTCCTCGGTGCCGACCAGGAGGGTGGTGTGGCTGCCCGCCTCGGTCCACCACATCCGGACCGCCTGCTCCTTCGGTACGACCCTGACCTGCGGTCCGCGTTCGTAGTCGAGAAGCGTGGTGATGCTGACCCCGAGGGCGTCGGCGAGCTTCACCGTGGTGCCGACGCTCGGGTTCGTACGGGCCTGCTCGATCTGGATGATCATGCCCCGGCTGACGCCCGAGCGGGCGGCGAGGGCGTCCAGCGTGAAGCCGCGATCCCCGCGCCAGTGCTTGAGGTTCCGGGCGAGCGACTGGGTGAGCTGGTCGAGGTCCGACACATTCCGTCCATTATTTTGAATGACAGGGTTCAATATCCTGTACTACGGTGTGGTGCACCCGATGGTTCACCACACTGTACTGCGAGGCGCTCCCATGACCGCACTGTTCGCCCTGGCCACCAGCCTCCTGTGGGGGCTGGCCGACTTCGGCGGCGGACTGCTCACCCGGCGCATCCCGGCACTGACGGTCGTCGTCGTCTCGCAGGCGATCGCTGTGGTGGTGCTCGGCTCGGTCGTGCTGGCCACCGGCGCCTGGAGCGAGTTCGGCCCCCAGCTCTGGTTCGCCGTGGCGGCGGGCGTGGTCGGTCCGGTCGCGATGCTCAGCTTCTACAAGGCCCTGGCGCTGGGGCCGATGGGCGTGGTGTCGCCGCTCGGCTCGCTCGGTGTCGTCGTCCCCGTCGCCGTCGGCCTGGTCCTCGGCGAGCGGCCCGGCCTCCTGCAGTTCGCGGGGATCGCGGTCGCCGTGGCGGGTGTGGTGCTGGCCGGCGGGCCGGAGCTGCGTGGGGCGCCGGTGCAGCGTCAGGCGATCGCCCTCACGCTGCTCGCCGCCGTCGGATTCGGGGCGGTGATGTCGCTGATCGCGGAGGCGTCGACGAATGTGACGGGCCTCTTCCTCGCGCTCTTCGTCCAGCGCGTCACCAATGTCGCCGTGGGCTCCACCGCGCTGTTCGTCTCGGTGAAGCGCGGTGCGAGCGCCCTGCCGGAGGGGGGCGGAGCACGCGTGATCCTGGCGTCGCTGCCGGCACTGGCTTTCGTCGGGCTCGCGGACGTCGCCGCGAACGGCACCTACTCGGTCGCCGCGCACGCGGGCCCGGTCACCGTCGCCGCCGTACTCGCCTCGCTCTACCCGGTGATCACCGCGGTCGCCGCCCGCTCCGTCCTCAAGGAACGGCTGCGCGCCGTACAGGCGGCGGGCGCCGGACTCGCGCTGGTCGGCACCGTGCTGCTCGCGACGGGTTAGGACTCCTCCAGCTCGGCCAGCGCGAGGAGTTGCTCGGAGGTCATGCCGTCCGGGATCGGTACGGGCGCGGGCGTACGCAGCGGAGGCAGCCACCCCGCTTCCTCGGTCCAGCTCCGTACGATCCGGGCCGGCGCCCCGGCCACCACCGAGTGGTCGGGCACCTCGCCGCGTACGACAGCCCCTGCCGCGACCACCACATTGCGGCCGAGCCGGGCGCCGGGCAGGATCACCGCTCCCGTGCCGAGCCAGCAGCCGGGGCCGATCTCGACGGGCTCCATGCGCGGCCACTGCTTGCCGACCGGCTCGTGCGGGTCGTCGTAACTGTGGTTCGTGGACGTGATGTAGACGTACGGACCGCAGTACGTGTCGGACCCGATCGTGATCTTCGTATCGGCGATGACATGGCTGCCGCGGCCCAGCACGACACCGTCGCCGAGCCGCAGGATCGGCTCGGGCCCGAGGTCGAGGTCCGGCATCATTCCGGCCGTCAGCGTGACCTGCTCGCCGATGATGCAGTGGTGGCCCAGCTCGATCCAGGGTTCGCCGAAGACGGTTCCCTGCGGGAAGGCGAGACGGGTGCCTTCGCCGATGCGGCCGAAGCGCAGCCGCCCCGGACGCTCCGGCGTCACCGCTCCGGCCTCCTGCACCCGGCGCCATCCGGCGTGGAGCAGGCGGGACGTCAGCGATGAGAACGTGTTTCTGTTCTTCGGCACCCGCACACGGTACTCACGGGTACGTCGGCCGACGCGGCCCGTACGCTGTGATCTTCACCCCACCGAGAGGCAGAGACAGATGAAGACCCGCCTGAACGGCAAGGAGCCGGAGCTCGACCCGACGGCCTTCGCCGCGCCGACCTCCGTGCTGATCGGCGAAGTGACCATGGCTGCGGGTTCCAGCGTCTGGTACCACACGGTGCTCCGCGCCGACTGCGGTCCGATCGTGCTCGGCGCCGACAGCAACATCCAGGACAACTGCACGGTCCATGTGGACTTCGGCTTCCCGGTGACGGTGGGCGAGCGCGTCTCGGTCGGGCACAACGCGGTGCTGCACGGCTGCACGATCGAGGACGACGTCCTGGTCGGCATGGGTGCCACGGTCCTCAACGGGGCCCGGATCGGCGCCGGTTCACTGGTCGCCGCGCAGGCGCTCGTACCGCAGGGGATGCAGGTCCCGCCCGGTTCGCTGGTCGCGGGTGTGCCCGCCAAGGTCAAGCGTGAGCTGACCGAGGAGGAGCGCGAGACGATCAAGCTCAACGCCGCGATGTACCTGGGCCTCGCGAAGGCTCACGAGGAGGCTCATCGCGAGGCGGACGACTCCTGACCGGGCGGGCTCAGTCGGTGGCCGGCACCGTTTCGGCCGCCGCTGCCGACTCGTGCCGGGCCTGCGCCTTCTTGGCCCGGTTCCTGACGACGAGCATCGAACCGACCCCGATGAGCACGGCGAGCGCCAGGCCCGCGTAGCTGAAGTTCTTGAGGTACGTCTCGGCACGGCTGCCCACGTAGTAGATGACGGCGGTCGTGCCGCCCGCCCAGACGATGCCGCCCAGCACGTTGGCGATCAGGAACTTCCAGTACGGCATGTGCAGGACGCCCGCGAGCGGACCCGCGAAGATCCGCAGGAACGCGATGAACCGGCCGAAGAAGACCGCCCACATGCCCCACTTCTGGAACGACCGCTCCGCCATGGCCACATGGGATTCGCTGAAGTGTCTGGGGAACTTGGCGCCCAGCCAGGCCAGCAGCGGTCGTCCGCCCTTGCGGCCGATGGCATAGCCGATCGAGTCGCCGATGATCGCTCCGGCCGTGGCGCAGACGCCGACGAGCACCGGGTTGATGTGCCCGCTCTGCGAGGAGAGCAGCGCCGCACTCACCAGGACGATCTCGCCCGGCAGGGGAATGCCGAGGCTCTCCACCCCGATCACCAGCGCCACCAGAAGGTAGACGAGGGCCGCAGGCACGCTGTCGAGCCATTCCTGGACGTGCAAGGCCGCATCCTCCCGTTTGGTGGTCCTTGTCCGGCAGCCTACCTGGTCACACCGACACGTCCGCCTGAGCGGTGAGCCGCAGATCCCTTGCCGATGCGCCGACTTGGACCGTCCGCGGACCGGTCCCCAGCGCCCATGCACCGCGGGCCGTGTCCCAGGACGAGAGCGAGCGCCTCGTGATCCGGACGGTCACATCGCGGCGCTCCCCGGGCTGCAGCTCCAGCCGCCGGTAGCCGGCCAGCGCCCGCTTCACCTGGTCGAGGCGGAGCTCCGCAGAGGGGCCGACGTAGACCTGTGCGACCTCGGTGCCGGGGCGCGGTCCGGTGTTGACGACGGTGAAACGCACATCGAGGCCGCCGCCGGGGACGGGGCGCACGCTGAGGTTCTCGTAGGCGAACGTGGTGTACGAGAGCCCGTGCCCGAAGGGGAACAGCGGCTCGACACCCTCCGCGTCGTACCAGCGGTAGCCGAGACGGATGCCCTCCGTGTACTCCTCCTTCCCGTCGACGCCCGGGTAGCGGCGCGGATCCCCGGCCACCGGATGCCGGTCGTCGGAGACGGGGAACGTCTGGGTGAGGCGGCCGCCGGGATCGCAGTCGCCGAAGAGGACCGCGGCGGTGGCGGCCGCGCCCTCCTGGCCCGGGTAGTACATCTGCAGGACGGCGGCGGTGCGCTCCAGCCAGGGCATGGCCGTGGCCGATGAGGTGTTGAGGACCACGGTGGTACGGGGATTGACCGCGGTCACCGCCTCGATCAGCTCGCGCTGGTGGCCGGGGAGCGCGAGCGAGGTGCGGTCCTGTCCCTCGGTGGCGTCCTCGTAGGCGAAGAGCACGACGCTGTACGCGGTCCACGCGGCCAGCATCGCCTCGGCGACATCGGCGGCGCGGGTGGCGCCGGTGGTCCTGCGCAGCCGGAAGATGCGGTTCTTGGCGCCGCCGTGTGCCGTGATCCGGAGCCGGTGGGGGCCGGCCATGAGGTGCAGGGTTCTGCGGCGGACGGCGAGGCCGTCGGGGGCGATGCTGGTCATGGAGCCGGGCAGGAACTCCCCGTATCCCGGTGCGAGGGGGAAGAGTTCCTCGCCGTCGAGCGTGATCTGCGGGCGCAGCCCCTCGTAGTGGACGACGAAGGTCCACTCGTCGTCGGCGTCGACAGTGAGGGTCCCGTCGTACGTCCAGGGGCGTCCTGCCCGGACGGTCTGCCCCTCGAAGTCCGCGCCCGGCGAGAGGGATACGGGTGGCAGCGGTTTGCCGAAGAGGTCCTCGCCGAGTGCGTAGGTGACTCTCGCGCCCTCTCCCGCACGGTCCGTGATGACCTCGAAGGGGCTGTCGGCACGGTCGGGCACCACCCGCGCGCTGCCTCCGCCGCCCACGCAGGGGACGGTTCCGGTGGGGCCGATGACGGCGATGCTCTGTGCGGCGGGCCCGGTCAGCGGCAGCGTCTGCCGCTCGTTGCGCAGCAGGGTGGCCCCGGCCTTGGCGACGGCGAAGGCGGTGCGCGCTCCGGCCTTCGCGTCGCGGTCGGGGCGCGGCGGCGGGGTGCTGTCGAGCAGGCCGAAGCGCTCCATCACGGAGAGGATCCGGCGTACGGAACGGTCGACGAGCGATTCGGGGACCGAGCCGCTTCGGACGGCTCTGCGCAGCGCGTCGCCGAAGTAGGTGTCGTTCGGCATCTCCATGTCGAGCCCTGCCGCGATCGAGGCGACCGTGCTGTGGGCGGCGAACCAGTCGGTCATGACCCAGCCGTCGAAGTTCCAGCGGTCGCGCAGGACTCCGGTGAGCAGGGCCTTGTTCTCGCAGGCGAAAACCCCGCCGACCTTGTTGTACGCGGCCATCACCGCACCGGGGCGGGCGCCGACCGCGGCCTCGAAGGCGCGCAGCCACACCTCGTTCAGGGCCTGGTCGCCGACGGTCACGTCGACGGTCATGCGGTCCCGCTCCTGGTTGTTCAGGGCGAAGTGCTTGACCGTGGCGATCAGTCCCTCGCCCTGAATGCCCCTGATCTCCTCGGCGACGAGGTCGGCGGCCAGGAGCGGGTCCTCGCCGAAGGTCTCGAAGTTGCGGCCCGCGTACGGCGTACGGATCAGATTGACCATGGGTGAGAGCAACACGTCGAGGCCGAGCGCGCGGCCCTCGCGTCCGATGACCCGGCCGTAGGCGCGGGCGAGTGCGGGGTCGAAGGCGGAGGCGAGCAGGACGGGGGCGGGCAGGGCGGTGGCCCGGCCGTCGATCCGTACGCCCGCGGGCCCGTCGGCCAGGCGCAGCGGCGGAATGCCGAGGCGGGCGACGCCGGGGACGAATCCGGCCTGCCCCAGGCCCGCCGGGTCCTCGGCGCCGTGCAGGAAGCCGATCTTCTCGTCGAGGGTGAGGCGGGCGAGGAGCGATTCGACGCGCGGTCCGGCGCCGCGGGGCGCGGCTGCCCGTACGGGAGCGGCGAGGGCGCCGGTCGCGGCTGCCGCGACGGTGACGGCCCCGCTCAGGAGCCGTAGCGCTGATCTCCGGGAGAGTTGTCGGGGCATGGGCCGGCCGCTCCTTCGCATAACGGTGTGCCAAACAGCCGTAATTCGGCATATAAGCGCACTATGCGTCACGGTCTGCCGGACACGCCGTCAGGCGGCGCGCGCCGTACGCGAAAAAGGCGCCCGCGGCGGGGCGCCCTTCTCGTCGGTCCTTCGGTGGCTCAGCTGTTGGGACGCAGCGTCCAGACCACGTTGACCTCGCCGGTCACGGCGCCGTCCTCGCGCTGGATGGCGACGGCGACGGGGAACTCGGGGCGCTCGCCCTTGTCCAGCTCCGCCACCACGTCGGCAATGGGCCGACCCAGGGTGGCGGTCGCGGTGACCACGCCCCTGGCGATCTTCTTGAAGGCGATGTCGGCCGTGACGGGGAGCGGCACGGCGCGGCTCAGCTGGTCACCGAAGGCGGCGAGGACGATCGCGCCGCTCGCGGACTCGGCGAGCGTGAACATGGCACCTGCGTGCGGTCCGCCGACGTGGTTCTGGTACTCGGGCTGGTCCGGGAGGCGCAGGACGGCGCGCTCCGGGGTCGTCTCCAGGTACTCCAGGTTGAGGGTCTTGACCATGGGGACCGTCGCGGCGAGCAACTCGCCGAGGGACATCTGCTCTTCGCTCATGGACCGAGATGTTACCCACGAGTAGAAGTGCTTGACCATCCCCTCCTGCCCGCGCATTGAGTTGGCAACCACGCACCTCAGCGGCCATAGTCCCGTGGTGACCACACCCATCGACGCCCGCCGCATACGTCGTCCCGCCTGGGCGGGACGCAACTACACCCTCCTCACCTCAGCGGCGATCGTGACGAATCTCGGGGCGAGCGGCGCGCTGATCGCGTCGGCGTTCGCGGTCCTGGAGTCGGGCGGCGACGCCGGCGACGTAGGTCTGGTGGCGGCGGCCCGCACCGTCCCGCTCGTCCTCTTCCTGCTCATCGGCGGGGCACTCGCCGACCGGCTCCCGCGCCACCGGGTGATGGTCGCGGCCAACGCCCTCAACTGCCTCTCGCAGGCCGCCTTCGCCGTACTCGTACTGACCGGCGACCCGCAGCTGTGGCAGATGATGCTGCTCACCGCGCTCTGCGGCACCGGCCAGGCCTTCTTCTCGCCCGCCTCGGAGGGCATGCTGCTCTCCACCGTCAGCGGCGAACAGGCGAGCCGGGCCTTCGCCCTCTACCGGATGGCCATGCAGAGCGCCGGAATCGGCGGCGCGGCCCTCGGCGGCGCACTGATCGCCGCGGTCGGACCGGGCTGGGTGCTGGCCGTGGACGCCGCCGCCTTCGCGGTGGCCGGCTCGCTGCGCGCCTTCCTCGACGTCGGTCACATCCCCCGGCGCGAGCCGGGCGGCGGGATGATCTCCGATCTCCGCGAGGGCTGGCAGGAGTTCATCAGCCGTCCCTGGCTGTGGTCGGTCGTGGTCCAGTTCGCGGTCGTCAACGCGGTCGTGGGCGCCGCCGAGGCGGTGTACGGACCGCTCGTCGCACGGGACAGCCTCGGTGGTCCCGGACCCTGGGGACTGGCGCTCGCCGCCTTCGGCGCGGGAACGGTCGGCGGTGCGCTCGTGATGATGCGCTGGAAGCCGAGGCGGCTGCTGCTCGCCGGATCGCTCTGCGTCTTCCCGCTCGCCCTGCCGTCGGCGGCCCTCGCGCTGCCCACGTCCGCCGGGGTGCTGATGGCGGTCATGTTCCTGACCGGGATCTCCGTCCAGGTCTTCGGCGTCTCGTGGATGACGGCGCTGCACCAGGAGATCCCGGAGGAGAAATTCTCCCGGGTTTCCGCCTACGACTGGCTCGGCTCGATCGCCATGCTCCCTCTCGCGACCGCACTCGCCGGACCCGCGGAGAGTCTCTTCGGCCGGTCGGCGGCGCTGTGGGGCTGCTCCGGGCTGATCGTGCTGCTCACCGCGGCGGTGCTGTGCGTTCCCGCCGTACGGAATCTGGAGCTACGGACTCCGAAGCCCGCCCCGGCCGAGCCGTCAGCCGACGTGGAAAGCCCCGTCGGGCGGCTCGGGTGAGGCGACCGCCTCCGCGTCCCGTACCGGCTGCGCCTTCCCGATGAACCGCTCCAGCGACGCCCCGTGCTCGACCCGGGCGGGGAAGGCGTCGGATGCCGTACGGCGGGCCAGGCGAGCCGTGTCGATCTCGGTGTGCGAGGCGACCAGGACCGCGTTACCGAAGCGGCGGCCGCGCAGCACGGCCGGCTCGGCGATCAGTGCGATCTCCGCGAACACGGCCCGGAAATTGGCCAGTTGGGAGCGGAGGAAGGCGAAGGGGGCACCGTCGGCGAGGTTCGCCGCGTAGATCCCGTCCGGCTTCAGAGCCCGCTCGGCCGACTGTGCGTACTCGACCGAGGTGAGATGCGCGGGCACCCGGGAGCCGCCGAAGACATCGGCGATCAGCACATCGGCACGGGCGGCAGGGACTCCTTCGAGCCAGTGGCGCGCATCGGCCGCGTGCACGGCGATGCCCGAGCCGTCCGGCAGGGGCAGATGCTCCTCGATCAGGGCGAGCAGGCCGCGGTCCGCCTCCACGACGTCCTGGCGTGAGCCCGGACGGGTCGCCGCCACGTAGCGCGGCAGGGTGAGCGCGCCGCCGCCGAGGTGGAGCACTTCCAGCGGGTCGCCCTCGCCGCCGGTGCAGTCCACGACATGGGCGAGCCTGCGGGCGTACTCGAACTCCAGATACGCCGGGTCGTCCAGGTCGACATAGGACTGCGGCGCACCGTCCACGGTGAGCAGCCAGGCCCGCTCCCGGTCCACGTCGGGCATCAGCTTGGCGGTGCCCCCGTCCACGTCCCGGATCACCGGTATCTGTTCGCTCACGCCTTCATTGTGCCGCCCGTCCAGAGCGCGGCGACCGCCTCGGCGTGCGCGGCGGCCTGGGCGCGGCCCGCGCGGGCGGCGGGGGCTCGGTGCGCGGGGTCCAGCACATTGCGCCCGAAGGCCTTCTTGGCGGCCGGGCCGGGGGTGATGACCTCGACGCGGGCCCCTTCGCCGGCGAGGTTCGCGGCCTGACGGCGCGGGGAGACGATGACTCCGCCGCCCGTGGCGCTGGGGGCGATGACGACGACGCGCGCGTATCCGGCGGCGAGGTGGGCGTTGGCGGTCGAGTGCACACCCCCGTCGATCCACTTCCGCCCCTCGATGGTCACGGCGGGCCACACCCCCGGCACGGCGCAGCTGGCCGCGACGGCGTCCACGACCGGAACGCCGCTGTCCCTCCCGAACGCCCTGAGCTCACCGGTGACCGCATCGACGGCGGTGACAAGCAGGGGCCGCGAGGGCCACACGTGCGAGACGAGCCGCCGGGCGATGACCTCGCGCCGGGCGGCGCCGTCGGCCCTGTCGTCCGGTCCCATCCGGGCCAGCTTCTGCGCGTACGCCTCAGGGGTACGGGAGGTGAGCGCGGCCCGTGCGAAGCGGAGGAGCAGCCCCGTGCCGAAGTGGGCAGCCGTCTCGCCCTGGGGGTCGACCAGTTGGCGCTCGTACAGCTCGGGCAGCATCAGCTTCCCGGAGGTGAGCTGCGCGCCGACGACCGCCCCCGCGGAGGAGCCGATCACCAGGTCCGCGGTGGAGAGATCGACGCCCGCCTCCGCGAGGCCGTACAGGATGCCGATCTCCCAGCCGACGCCGGTGAGTCCGCCGGCGCCCAGTACGAGTGCTGTATCCGTCATGGGCGCAGTGTGGCCCGTGCCCCGCGCCGTACGGAAGAGCCGGCCGCGCGAAGCCCCGGGGCCCGAAATCCCGTTGGCGTCGGCCTACCGCTGCGACATGCTGGGGCCCGATGAGACTTGAGCTTGCGGGTGGGGTGGTGGCGTCCGGTCGCCACGCGTGGTTGTCGGGGACTTTCGGGCCGGTACGGCTGGTGGACGAGGCGGACGGCGTCGCCGGGGCGGCTGTTGCCCTCGGGCCGGCCGAGGCGAATGACGCACAGGCACGGGATGCCGTGGCCGAGTTGGAGCGCATCGTCGCTGCGGGCGGCCCCGTCGCGGCCGGGGCGGGCATTGATCTCGGCGGGGAGTTCACGTCGGCTCGGCTGGCCGGGGCCGGAGGTGATCAGCGGGACGCCGTCCTGGCCGCGCTCAAGGTGCTGGGCGCCGAAGGTGCCGGGCGCCTCGGTGACCAGGCCCGCGTCCTCGTGGCGCTGTTCGGGCCGTCGGCCACCAAGCGGGTCGGTGCCGCGGCCGGCCGGGCAGTCGCCGAGGGACGGTGGGCAGCGCTCCATCTGGCGTGCGCCGCAAGCGATGTACTCGGCCCGGAGCAGCTGGAGTTGATCCTCGCCCTGGAGGCACCCGCAGGCATCGACGTGATGTCGGGCGGCCTCCCCTCGGCCCTCGCCGCGCACCTGCGACAGGTGTGCGAGCCGGTGCCGCCGGCCCGTCGGCCGGCACTGCTCGTGGACCTCTGGGCACAGGTGCTGGGCCTCCACGCGCAACTGGCCCGGCGAAGACGGCTGCTGGCCACCCAGGGCAGGCAGGACCGCCTCGACGAACTACGGGCCCGCCGCAGCGCGCTCGAAGACGACGAGGTGGTGTCCCAGCTCCGGTACGCACTGAACGGGCGGGAGCCCTCCTTGGCGGACGCCGCCCGGTGGACGGCGCCCGACCACCACTGGTGGTTCCTGTTGAACCGCATGGTCCAGGACGCTCGCGCCGCGACGGCCCTGCTGCGCACAGCCGTCGCCGTGTCCGACCACGGGCTGAGCGAGGGACTGCGCCTCAGCCACGCCGTACTCGCCGCCGTCGACGCAGACTTCAACGACGTACAGGCGGCCCAGTCCGCGCGCCGCATACCCGGGCTGACCGGATTGCCAGCCCGTCCCGGCAGCCACGTACGGGACATTCACCGCCGGTTCCACAAGGTCGGACCGGACGACGCCAAACTCCACGACTACGTGATGCCCCGCCTGGCGCGGGCCCGCGAGTACGCCCTGCTGGTCACCGAGGAGGTCACCAACCTGCTCGACGAGATGCACCCCGTGGTCCCCGCGGAGGCACTGCGGGGCTGGGCGGCGGCGCAACTGCAGACCTGGCGCCGCGAGGTCGGCTACACGTCCGTACGCCCGCCCTCCGCATGGGACGCGAACCCTCCATGGGTCCGCGGGACACTGGGCCTCACCGACACACTCGCCGAACGGCTGCGGACGCTGCCCGACCGGCCGCCGGCCGAGGTGGAAGTGGTCGGCGATCTCCTGTGGTACGCCGAAATGGCCGATGCACTCAGCCAGTTGTACGGTCACGAGGCGGCGCAGGACGGACTGCGCGGGCTGCCGTGGCTCGCATACGATCCGGCCCCCGCGCCGGCGGATCCACTCACGCCACGGCTCGAGTCGATCACCCTGGCCGTGGCCGGCGCCGCCCAGCTCGTCGCCCTGGGCGCCCACCCCGCCAAGGGTGTACGCACCTGGCCCGAGCTCACCGGCAGTCTGCGCGCCGGCATCGACATCGCCACTGCCCTCAGCGGCGAGTTCGACGTCCCCGTGCCGGTCGCCGACCTGGACCGGACCGTCGTCCCCGGCACCCGGGCCCGCTTCCAGGTGGCCCGTACGGCGCACACGCTCGCCGAGTGGTCCGCGTACATGGGCAATTGCATCGCCGGGGCCGACTACGTCGAAAGGGCCGTGAAGGGCCACTGCGTCCTGGCCGCCCTGTACGACGACCACGGCCGCATCCTGGCCAACGCCGAGCTGCGCCCCACCCGGGCCACCGATCGGGGCTGGCGGGTCAACGAACTCGCAGCCCGGTTCAACGACCAACCCGACGCGGCCCTCGCGCGGAGCTTTCGCAGTTGGGTGGCCACCATCCCCGGCGCCGAGGCCCCGCCGTCCGACGAGCCCTCCGCAGACGAGACGGTGCCGGGCCGGCGCGCCCGCCAACGGGTGTCCCCGCACCTGTTCGAGACGGTCGGCCCCGCCCTCGTGGAGCAACTGGAAGGCGCCCGCCACCACCAGGTCACCGACGATGCGCTCAGCACTTTCGCCGTCCTCGCGAACACCGCCCCGCACGCCGCACCGACCCGGTTGCGCCGCCTGCCTCCCCTGTCGCTGGCGACCGCATGCCAACAGGCCCTCGCCCAAGGGAAGCTGGACCTGCCGCACCTGTGGACCGCCACGAGTGTCCGTCCGCTGGCCACGGCAGTCGACGCCCTCGACCCGGCGCTCCGCCGGCGCTTCGAGCAGCTCACCCTGCTGACGAGTGACGCTCCGCTGCCCAAGTCCCTGCGCCGCCTTGTGAAGTTGCCGACCGTGGCGACCGCGTACGCGACGGACCTGATGTCACTGCGCGTACGCGCGGCGCTGGGCCGGCTGATGCACGACGGCGATGCGGTCCTCGCACGGGCGATGGCCGGGCACACCACGGTGCCGCTGCTCTGCGCAGCCGCCGTCACCGTCAACTGCCGTACTCCCACGACCGAACTCACCCAGGTGACACCACCGCGCACCGTCACCGTCCCAGGGTTCCCGTCGACCGATCTCGCCGACGCGGAAGGGCCGTGGCAGCAAGCCCTTCCCGCGGCCCGTGAGCTGGGCGCAGACACCACGGTGTGGTGGGACCACATCGCGGAACACGGTCTGCGCATACCCACCGCCTGGCTCGGCGCCGGCGGCTGGCCAGCGCTCTGGTCCCGGGCGCATCGCCGGTCGTCGCCCGATGGGGAGCGTGCACTCCCCATCGGGCGGGATCGGAGCCCGGCGGACTAGCCGAGGACCTCGGTCACCGTGCCGGCGCCCACCGTGCGTCCGCCCTCGCGGATCGCGAAGCCGAGGCCCGGCTCGAGCGGGACCGTGTGGCCCAGCTCCACGGTCATGGTGACCGTGTCGCCGGGGCGCGCCACCGCCGTCTCGCCGAGGTCCACGTCCCCGACCACATCGCCGGTGCGGATGTAGAACTGCGGCCGGTAGCCGGTGGAGACCGGGGTCGTCCGGCCGCCCTCGCGCGCCGACAGGACGTACACCTGCGCGGTGAAACGCCTGGTCGGCGTCGTACTGCCGGGCGCCGCCACCACATGGCCACGGCGCACCGCGTCACGCGGCAGGCCGCGCAGCAGCAGGGCCACGTTGTCGCCCGCCTGAGCCTCGGTCATGGGCTTGCCGAAGGTCTCCAGGCCGGTGACGACCGTCTCGGTGTCGGCGCCGAGGACCTCCACGCGGTCCCCGACGCGTACGGTGCCGCGCTCGACGGCGCCGGTGACGACCGTGCCGCGACCGGTGATGGTCAGGACGTTCTCCACCGGGAGCAGGAACGGCGCGTCGACGTAGCGCTCCGGCATGGGGACGTACGTGTCGACCGCGTCGAGCAGCGCCTCGATGGACGCGGTCCAACGCGGGTCGCCCTCCAGCGCCTTGAGGCCCGAGACGCGTACGACCGGGACCGCGTCCCCGCCGTACCCGTGCGCGGAGAGCAGCTCGCGGACCTCCAGCTCGACCAGGTCGGTCAGCTCGTCGTCACCCGCGTCCGCCTTGTTGAGCGCGACCACGATGTGGTCGACGCCGACCTGGCGGGCGAGCAGGACGTGCTCGGCGGTCTGCGGCATGATCCCGTCGAGCGCCGAGACGACGAGGATCGCCCCGTCGAGCTGGGCCGCGCCCGTCACCATGTTCTTGACGTAGTCCGCGTGGCCCGGCATGTCGACGTGCGCGTAGTGGCGGGTGTCCGTCTCGTACTCGACGTGCGCGATGTTGATGGTGATGCCGCGCAGCGCCTCCTCCGGGGCCCGGTCGATACGGTCGAACGGGACGAAGGTGGAGGAGCCGCGGTCCGCGAGGACCTTGGTGATGGCGGCCGTCAGGGTGGTCTTGCCGTGGTCGACATGGCCCATGGTGCCGATGTTGAGGTGGGGCTTGGTGCGCACGTATGCCGTCTTGGGCATGGCTGTTTTCTTCCTCGGATGACTCGAAGCGTTGAGCGGGACCCCCGGGCCTGGCCGACCCTCCCCCTGTGGGGTCCGCCGGACGATCCGGGAAGGGTCAGCTTCGGGCGCCGCCGAAGGGTGCGAAATCGGCAGCCTTCGGCGCTGCCGCGACTGCGGCCTGCGCTGCGAGGAAGGCGTACCGGAACATGTCGCTGATCATGCCCCCGCGGACCCGGGCACGTCGAATGGTTTTCTGCCGTAAGGGAGTTAGAGGTTCTTCAGCGCTTCGCGCACGGACAGTGGCGAGAGCCTGGAGCCGGATTCCGCGACGAATGCGCGCACCGCACCCGGGTCGGTCTTGCCGTACTCGCGCAGGCACCAGCCGATGGCCTTGCGGATGAAGAAGTCGCTGTGCCCGGACTGGCGCAGGCAGTACGCGAAGAGCCGGTCCGTGTCGGTCGCGTCCTTGAAGCGCAGTTGGTGGAGGAGTGCGGTCCGCGCCACCCAGAGGTCGTCGTCCGCGATCCACTCGTCCATGTCCGACGTCAGACCCTCGTCGGCGGCGACCAGCGGGCCGACGACATGCGCCGCGAGATGGTCCACCGTGTCCCACCAGGAGGTGGTGGTGATCAGGTGCCGGGCCACCGGCAGGAAGTCCGAGCCGCAGCGCTGCGCATGGCGGCGCAGATAGTCGACCGCGAAGTAGTGGTACTCGCGCTCCGGAAGCGCCCAGCAGCGCAGCGCGATCGCCCTGCAGTCCCGCTGGTCGGGGCGCGGAGTGCCCGACAGGACCGTACGGGACAGCGCCCGGCGCTCCGGCGAGCGGATGCCGAGGTAGGGGGCGATGCCCTTCATGTACGCGGTCATTTCCGCGGCCCGGTACGGATGCGCGGCGGTGGGATACACCGTGGTGAGCCGCTCCAGCACCGTGTCGGCGAGCGCGCTCGAAGGCGGCGCTGCGATCGTCATGCGATCCACATTACGGCGATCACACACAGATGTCGGTTACGCTCCCCGGATGCTCGAGACCGCCACCCAGCCGCAGTCCGCCGGCTTCGCTGCGCGATGTTCCAGAGCCTTGCTCTCGCCCCGGTCGCGGCTCTCCCTGCTGGTGGTGATCCTGCTGGCGGCCGCGACCACGATGTTCCTGTTCCAGCCGCAGCGGCTGCTCTCCTCCGGCTGGCCGCCCGCGCTGAGCGGTGGCACCGCGGTGGTCCTTTTCGGTGTCGCGTACGGACTGTGCACCGCCGCGTTCGTCCCGCGTCCGCTGCTCAATCTGGCGGCGGGAGCCCTCTTCGGTACGGCCGCGGGGCTCGGGGCCTCGATCGCGGGGACGGTCCTCGGTGCGGGGATCGCCTTCGGGCTGGGCCGGGTCCTCGGCCAGGAGGCGTTGCGGCCGCTGGTCAAGGGGCGGTGGCTGAAGGCGGCGGACGGGCAGCTGAGCCGGCACGGGTTCCGCTCGATGATGGCGCTGCGGCTCTTTCCCGGGGTGCCGTTCGCCGCGGCCAACTACTGCGCCGCGGTCTCCAGGATGGGCTGGACGGCGTTCCTGGTGGCGACCGGGGTCGGCTCGCTGCCGAACACGGCGGCGTACGTCGTCGCCGGCAGCACGGCGTCCTCGCCGACCTCTCCGGCGTTCCTGATCGCCATGGGATTCATCGTGGTGACGGGCGCGGGTGCGGCGGCGG
Organism: Streptomyces sp. NBC_01465; assembly: GCF_036227325.1. NCBI lineage: Bacteria > Bacillati > Actinomycetota > Actinomycetes > Kitasatosporales > Streptomycetaceae > Streptomyces > Streptomyces sp. NBC_01465. The sequence goes on from NZ_CP109467.1 coordinate 703,349, forward strand.
TCGCCTGGCGCAAGCGCCACCGGCTGCGCGAGGGCGCTGAGCAGCAGTAATCGGGGGCCGTCTCCTGCCGGTCTTTTTGGGGCGCTACTCTGCCCCCGACCGATCACCCCTTGATCCACCTTGGACGGCATACACCCATGTCTTGGTTCGAATCGTTCGTCCTCGGATTCGTGCAGGGGCTGACCGAGTTCCTGCCCATCTCCTCCAGCGCCCATCTGCGCCTCACCTCTGCCTTCGCCGACTGGCCCGACGCGGGGGCGGCCTTCACGGCCATCACCCAGATAGGCACCGAGACGGCCGTCCTCATCTACTTCCGCAAGGACATCGCCCGGATCGTCTCGGCCTGGTTCCGCTCGCTCACCGACCGCTCCCTGCGCGGCGACCACGATGCCCGGATGGGCTGGCTGGTCATCGTCGGATCGATCCCGATCGGGGTGCTCGGTGTCGTACTGAAGGACCAGATCGACACCAGCTTCCGCGATCTGCGCGTCATCGCGGTCACGCTTATCCTGATGGGCATCGTCCTCGGGATCGCCGACCGTCTCGCGGCCCGTGACGAGGCCGGCGGCCGGCACCGCGCCGTGCAGGAACGCAAGTCGCTCAAGGAGCTGAGCGTCAGGGACGGGCTCGTCTACGGCATCTGCCAGGCGATGGCGCTGGTCCCCGGTGTTTCGCGGTCCGGTGCGACGATCAGCGGCGGTCTGCTGATGGGCTACACCCGTGAGGCCGCGGCGCGTTACTCGTTCCTGCTGGCGATCCCGGCGGTGCTGGCATCGGGTGTGTTCGAGCTGAAGGACGCGGGAGAGAGCGGTCACATCTCCTGGGGGCCGACCGCCTTCGCGACCGTCATCGCATTTGTCGTGGGATATGCCGTCATCGCCTGGTTCATGAAGTACATCTCCAGCAAAAGCTTCATGCCGTTCGTGATCTACCGGATCGCGCTCGGCATCGCCCTGTTCTTCCTGATCGGCTTCGGTGTGCTCAGCCCGGACGCGGGTCCGGCCGGGGGCTGAGCACCCCTGCGGGGGAGACGGCCGGCGGCCGCGACCGCTAGCCTTGCGCGCATGTCCGCTCCCTCCCCCCATTCCGCTTCCCCGCGGCCCAGCGCCGTGTGGAACGAGGCGATCCGCGAGTTCCTGCGGTCCCGGTACGGACAGTCGCTGAGCCCCGCCGAGAGCGAGGAGTACCGGCGGCTGCGCAAGGGATACACCGACGCGCTCAAGGCGGAGGCGCCCGCCGCGGCCTAGGCGGTGACGGTGAAGCCGTGCTCCGCGCCCAGCCGGGACAGGGTCTGGCGGCCGGGGATGCCGTCGGCCGCGGGGCCCGTGAGCCGGCAGCGGCGCTGCCAGGCGGAGTAGGCGTCGACGGTCCTGGAGCCGAAGCTTCCGTCGACGTACTGCCGGGGCAGGAGCCCCTCGGCACTGAGCGCCTTCTCCACGAGCAGGACGTCGCCCCGGTGACTGGTGTGGCCCTGGGGCGCCGGCGGGTCGTGGCGCGCCGCCTGGACGACGTGGGCCAGGGACACCGTGGGCGTCGACGTGCCGGGCGCGTGCCGCCAGGACGTGACGGCCTTGCCGCCGCGCGGATCGTGCGGGTCGGCCGTGGGCGGGCAGAGTCCGTCGGGGAAGTGCGGGGCGAAGTAGCCGACGACGCGTGCGCTGCGGCGGGCGGTGGCGTGGGACCAGACCCCGTTGCCCTGACCGTTGTCGGCGGCGCCGGAGCGGACGCTGTTGCCGCCCTTGGTGAAGACGGTGTCGGAGTCGAAACCGACCACCAGCTCGGTGTGCGCGCCGTGGCCCAGGTTCACCCAGGCGCCGATGCTGGGGTACGCGGACCACTGGCCGCGCTTCTTCGCCCAGTCGGAGAAGACGGTGACGTTGTCGACCTTGGGGACGGCCGCGTCGAGACCGAGGTCGTGGTACATGTCCCAGTTGAAGATGACGCACCAGCTGACGCCGTCCTCGCCGTACTCCTTCCCGAACTTGGTCCTGTTGTTCCAGCCCTCGGAGCTGGTCCAGGTCTCGTAGATCTGCTCGGGTACGGCGACGACGTGGTCGACGAGCCGCTTCCACTGCGCTGAAGTCATCAGGAATCCCTCCGGCCGGCGTGAACGGCGGTGTGCCGCCCCGGTGTTCAACGACCGTCCGGCCCGGACGTCAGCGGTGTTCGGGTAGCGTGCCGCCATGATGACCGCCGACGACGTCCTGGCCGTGCTCGCCGTGCTGCGCAAGGCCGGTGTCGACACCTGGATCGCCGGCGGCTGGGGCATCGACGCACTCGTGGGGAATCAGGGGCGGGAGCACCGCGATCTCGATCTGCTGCACCGTCAGGAGCAGGAGCCCGACCTGCTCGCGGCGCTCAACACAGCGGGTTTCACCGAGACCGTGGACTGGCGGCCCGTACGGTTCGTGATGGCGCACGCGGAAGGCCAGGAGATCGACCTGCATCCCCTGGCCTTCGCGCCGGACGGCTCCGCCGTGCAGCGGTCGTTCGATCCCGGCAGCCCGTTCCCGTACCCCGCCGGGTGCTTCGTCAGCGGCAGCATCGCGGGGACGAGAGTCCCGTGCGTCTCCGCCGAGCAGCAGGTCTTCTTCCACCAGGGGTACGAGCCGGCCGAGCGCGACCTGCACGACATGGCCAGGCTGCGTGCGGCGTTCGGGATCGCCACGCACTTCTGACCGGTCAGCCCTGCCGGTTCCCGTACGGGACCCGTGCGATGTCGAGCACGCCGCCGAAGGTGCCCCACTCGTTCTTGCCGAGCCGGGCGAGGGGGCGCATCGCGGTGATCTCGGGGTGTCCGTCGGTCAGTACGGACTCGTCGACGACCGCGTGCACGACCCGTCCGAAGACGACCGTCGAGTCGCCGAGGCACAGGGTGCTGTGCAGTTCGCACTCCAGGGCGACGGGCGATGCGGCGACGCGCGGCGGCTTCACGCGCAGGCTGGGCTCGCGGGCGATGCCGACCGCGTCGAACTCGCTGACGGAGGGCGGGAAGTCGGTGGCGGTGGCGTTGATCTGTGCGGCGAGCGGTTCCGGCGCGAGGTTCACCACGAAGGCGCCGGTCGCCTCGACGTTGCGCAGGGAGTCCTTGCGGCCCACCGAGGTGAACTGGACGATCGGCGGGGTGACGCTGGAGATGGTGAAGAAGGAATGCGGGGCGAGGTTGTCGGTGCCGTCCGCCGAGGTGGTGGAGACCCAGGCGATGGGCCGGGGCACGACGGTCGCGGTCAGCAGCCGGTAGAAGTCGTTGCGGGAGACCTGGGCGGGGTCGAAGTCGATGCGCATGGCACCCAGTATCCCGGGGTGGTCAGGGTGCGCTGTCCCGGTCGCGCCGGGCGGTGGCGCAGGCGGCGAGCATCAGGGTGCCGGTGAGCGCGAAGGCGAGCGGGTAGCCGGTCAGGGCGGCGAGCACTCCGAATCCGACGGCGCCGAGGCCCATGCCGCCGTCGTAGGCGAAGTTCCAGAGTGCGCTGACGGTGCCGTAGCCGGAGGTGGACACCCGCGCGTACATCAGGGTCAGGGTGGCGTTCTGGGTGATGCCGAAGCCGATGCCGAAAAAGGCGAGGCCCGCGATCACGGCGGCAGGGCTGTGGGTGAGCGCGGTGACGAGCATGCCGGCGGCGGAGGCGAGCAGGCCGGGCAGGACCAGACAGGCGGGGCCGTGGCGGTCGCCGTACCGGCCTGCCGCCCAGCGGGCCACGGTCGAGGCCGCGGACTGGACGAACAGCGCCACGGAGACGAGTCCGGCGTCGCCCGCCGGTACGGCGAGCGGGAGGAAGGTCACGACGATCCCGGCCGCCAGGGCCGTGGTGGCGAAGACGACGACGGGCCTGAGGAGTGCGCCCGTACGGAATCCGGCCACCACACCGACAGCCGGCCCGGACGTCAACTCCCTGTCGGGCAGCCCCGGTACGGCGACGAGCGCGGCCAGCGCCACCACTCCCCCGGCCAGGGCGACCGGCAGGAATCCGCCGTGCGCTACGAGCCAGACACCGAGGGGCATGGCCACCAGCGCCGGCACCCCGGACACGATGCCGACCAGCGCCAGCCCCTCGCCGCGGCGTTCGGCCGGAATGAGTGATGCGGTGAGCGCGCCGCCCGCGACCACCGTCAGGGCGAAGCCGAGACCGCGTGCAAGGCAGACCGCCACGATCCACACCAGGCTCCCGGAGACGGTCAGTACGAGGGCGGGTGCGCCGAGCAGGAGGAGCCCCGCCGCGAGCGCCGCGCGGTAGCCGTGGCGGGCGACGAGGCGGGGGGCGGCGAGTTCGCCGACGACCGTGGACAGCATCAGTGCACCCGTGGCCAGGCCCGCGGTGCGGCCACCGCCGCCGGAGGCCCCGGCGTACAGCGGGACGACGGGCAGCAGCAGGAAGAAGCTCGCCGAGGCACCGACGATGCTCACGAAGCGCAGCATCAGCGCACGCGTGACCAGCGGTGCTCGCTCGCTCATTACCGGTACGAACATGGGATGTCACGCCTTCCGTGGACTGCCGGGGACTGCTGGGGACTGCTGGGGACTGTTCGATGGCTTCCTGCAACTGACGCTAGAAGCCGAGTGGTTCACCGGTAAGCTCCAATTCCATGGCCTTGCAGTGGTCCGGTCTCTCCCCCGATCTGCTCCTGTCCGTCGACCGGGAGAGCGGCGAACCGCTCCGGTCCCAGGTGGAGCGCCAGGTGCGGGACGCCATCCGTTCCGGACGGCTCCAGGTCGACGAACGGCTGCCGTCCTCGCGCTCGCTCGCCCGGGGTCTCGGGGTGTCACGCGGGCTGGTGCAGGAGTGCTACGCCCAACTCCAGGCCGAGGGTTACCTGTTGACGCACATCGGCTCGGCCACCCGTGTCGCGTCGGGCGCGTGCGCACCGCCCGCCGCCGGGACATCGCCCGAACCGCCCGCGACGCCGCCCCGGCTGATCGCGGACTTCCGGGCGGGCGTCCCCGATCTGGCCTCGTTCCCGCTCACGGACTGGCTGTGGGCGATGCGTGACGCGGGAGCCTCCCTCCCGAACTCGGCCCTGGACTACGGGGATCCGCGGGGCAGCGCGCACCTGCGCACCGTGCTGGCCGCGTATCTGCGGCGGGTCCGCGCGGCGGCGGCCTACCCCGAGCGGACGGTGATCTGCTCGGGTTACGCCCAAGGGCTGGGCACGGCCCTGCGCGCCCTGGCCGACACCGGCGTACGCACCGTGGCGTACGAGGACCCCGGCGCCCCCACTGCCACCTCCGAGGCCGCGGCCTTCGCGGGCCTGTCCGCCGTCCCTGTCCCCGTCGACGAGCACGGCATCGACGTCCGGGCGCTCGACGCGACCGCCGCCCGTGCCGTGGTTGTCACGCCCGCGCACCAGTGGCCCACGGGCGTGGTCCTCGCCCCGGCCCGGCGTCTGGCCCTGATCGAGTGGGCGGAGCACAGGGACGCGTACGTCATCGAGGACGACTACGACGCGGAGTTCCGCTACGACCGCGAGCCGGTGGGCGCGCTGCAGGGTCTCGCCGCCGACCGGGTCGTCTCGATCGGCACGGTCAGCAAGTCCCTGGCTCCGGCCCTGCGCATCGGCTGGCTGCTCTGCCCGCCGTCGCTCGCCGGACGCATCGTGGACAACAAGCGTCTGAGCGACCGCGGTTCACCGACCCTCGACCAGCTGGCCCTCGCGAGGATGATCGAGTCCGGCCGCTACGACCGGCATCTGCGCCGGATGCGCCTGACGTACTCGGCCCGGCGGACCGCACTGGTGGACGCGCTCGCGGAACACGCCCCGGACGTCGGAGTGACGGGCCTGGCCGCAGGTTTCCACGCCGTCGCCCACCTCGGCGCATCGGCCGACGAGCAGGCGGTCGTCGCCGCGGCCCGCGCCCGGTCGGTCGGCCTCTACGGCATGAGCCAGTGCCGGACGGAGCATTCGAGCGCTCCCGCCCGACTCGTCCTGGGTTTCGGCGACTTGGGCGAGCGCGCCATCGCGGCGGGGATCGCCGCGGTGGGGGATCTGCTCAGGTGACCGCCCGCGCCGCCTGCCGGTCCATCGTCCGCCAGACCGGTCGCGGGTCACCGGCAGCTCGGTGAAGCGGATCCCTGTGGCGTCGCGCAGTGCGTCGGCGAAGGCGGGGGCCACCGGGTTGAAGGGGCTCTCGCTCCTGCGGGCCGCTCGCGGAGGCACTTCGGCACCTGCACGCCGGGGTCAGCGCACGCACGGCGGATCCCGCCGGCCTCCACTCGGCCCTTGCCCAGGCCCGTCACGCTCTCGCTGCGGCGCGGCAGGGCTCGCCGGCGGCGGGCCGGGTGACCGGGGGTCGAGGAGTTGTCGTCCCTCACGCCCAGCGCCTTCGCTGCCTGCCCAATGCTGTACGGCGGCACACACCGCACTGCAGGGCAGACGATCAACCGAGGACGAGCGGCAGTCTCGCTGCCAGTTCGCCCAGGTCGTGCCTCTCGGAGCCAGACGTGTGCACTTCGTGATGGCGCGTGCGGAAGGCCAGGAGATCGATCCACATCCCCTGGCCTTCGCGCCGGACAGCTCCGCCGTGCAGCAGTCATTCGATCCCGGCAGCCCGTTCCCATACCCCGCCGAGTGCTTGCGCATCTCTGACCGGATCAGCGCTGCCGGTTCTCGTACGGCCCGCCCCGAGAGGAAGTTCAGCTCACCCGGACCGCATCCACGACGGTCTGGTCGACGGTGCTGCCTGCCGCGTTCTCGCCCTGGACCCGCAGCGAGACACTGTCAGCGCCCAGCGGGGCCTTGACCGTGACGCTCGCCCCGTGCGCCGTGACATCGGCGCTGAGCGTGTGCCACGTCTTTCCGCCGTCGTACGAGGCCTGGACGGTCGCCCGGGTGACCGGCGACGCGGAGCCGTCGGCATTACGGAAGGCGACCTTCAGGCTGTGAGCCTTGCCCGCCTTGATCGAGCTGTCGAGACCGACGCCGTCCAACTGGTAGTCGGCGAGCAGCATCGGCAGGGTCTCCGGGTCGGTGCCCGTGGGCGCCGCCGAGGAGAACGTCCAGGCGGTGTGCGCCTGCGTGCTGACCGTCGACCAGGCGGCGGTGCGCTCGGCGTCCACCTCGAAGCGGTACTCCGACTTCGCGGCGGGCAGGCCCGTGATCTGTGCGTAGGGATACTCCGCCGCACCGAGGAGCTTGCCGTCGCGGTAGGCGCGGAACGCGTCCGTGTCACCGTCGCTCAGCGAGAAACTCTCCCAGGAGAGACCCGAGGCGGTGGCCCACACCGGGATCTGGACCATCATGCCTTCGCTGTCGCGCGACGGGGTCAGTCCCGTGGCCGGTGCGGAGACCGCGGGGGACGTGGCGTGCTGGACGGGCGCGAACCAGTCCTGGTCCGCCGTGCCGCCCGGCGCGTAGGTGTTCAGGGCGGAGGCGCTGGTCGCCGAGGTGTACGTGGGTGTCACGACCCGCTCCCACTTGGTGCCTGTGGCATTGACGTACACGTGCTGGCTGGTGCCCATCGCGACGGGGCGGATCGCGCCCGCGCCGCTGTTGTTGGCCAGGCTCAGGCCGAGCCAGCCGCCACTCGCCTGGGCGAGAGCCGGATCCTCGGAGGACGCGTAGGTCTTCAGCCTGATGTCGGCCATCTCCGACTGCGCCGGGTCGAAGGTCTGGTCGGCCGAGATGCCGTTCGACTGACCGTCCACCAGCTCGTAGGAGTAGGAGGGGGTCGCCTCTCCGGCCAGGCTGACAGAGACCGGGCGCTTGATCACCGCGGCGGCGACCTTGTCACCCGCCTTCTTGAACACACCGAACACCGGGACGTCCGCCGGGTACGAGCCGACGTACCGCTCGTTGCTGTCGTTGACGACCATGACGGCCGCGGGTCCGGCGGCCAGGACTCTCGGCAGCACGGTGGAGAAGAAGCTCTCGCTTCCCACCCTGATCAGCGCGAGCCTGCCCTTGACGGGGTGCTCCGCGAGGTCCGCCTCCGTACCGTGTCCGGCGTCGACGACAGTGAGGCGCCGGGTGCCGTCGAATGTGGCCGTGTAGGGGAAGGACTCCGCCTTCAGGTCGTACGCACCGGAGGGCAGCGTCGCCTTCGCGATGACCGCAGGCGCCTGCAGACTCCAGTTGGCGGTGAATCCGAAGGTACCGTCCTTCGCCGCCGGCGAGGGGATCGCCCAGTGGTGTCCGCCGCCCAGACCGAGGACGTAGGTGCTGCCCACACCGACGGACTGCCCCGCAGCACGGCGGCTGACGCTGATGATGAGGCTGCGCAGTTCACTGCGCTTGGGCGTCTTCGCCTTCAGCGGCTTCGCGTCACGGCCGTCGGCCTTGAGCGAGACGTCCTGGTCGCCGACGGTGAACTCGGGCAGTCCGAAGGAGACGGTGTCGGATCCGGAGCGCAGATGACCGACGATCGTGTAGCGGCCCGGCTTGAGCTGCGCGGTCGCGATGCCGTCCGGGCCCATCCCGAGCCGAGCGGGCGGGGTGGAACTGTCGGTCAGGCTGTAGAGCGAGATGGCGCTGCCGTTCTTGGCGGGTGTGCCGTCGGGCATCACGCCCTTGAGCGTGAGCTTGACGGTGGGCTGTTCACGGTTGAGGGCGACAGTGGCGTGGGTCGTCACTCCGTCCCCGGTCCCGGTGATGGTCCCGGTGTAGGTGCCGTACGCGGTGGCGAGGTCGGGCGCCACGGTGACCTGGAGGTCCTTCGCGCCGCCCGCGGGCAGCGTCAGCGTGTCCGCGCCCAGGGTGAGGGCGCCGTCCGCCACGGCACCGCCGTCCAGGTTCAGCGCGCCGGACAGGTTGAGCGTGACCTCTTTGTCGGAGGTGTTGTGGAAGGTGACCGACCTGGTGACCGGGGCCGACGTGCCCTTGGGCGCCACGGTGCCGAAGGAGGCGTTGGTGGCCCAGACGGTCTCCTTGATCGCGTCCGGCACATATGTCCGGCCCGATCCCTCGGCGAAGCCGCCGCCGTCGAGGACCTTCGCACCGGACATGAGGGCGCCCTTGATGTCCGCCGCGGTCCAGTCCGGGTGCGCCTCGGCGACGATCGCGGCGGCGCCCGCGACGTGCGGGGTGGCCATCGACGTACCGCTGGAGGAGGTGTAGTACTGGTCGACCGGGGTGCCCATGCTGGTGCCCGCGGCGCGGGCCGCGACGATGTCCACGCCCGGAGCGGCGATGTCCGGCTTGAGCGCGTTGTCGTTCAGACGCGGGCCTCGGCTGGAGAACGAGGCGAGCTGGTCCTGTTTGTCGACGGCCGCGACGGTCAGTGCGGCGTCGGCGGCGCCGGGAGAGCCGATGGTCGTCGGCTTGGGGCCGGAGTTGCCCGCCGCGATCACGAACAGCGAGCCGGTCTCGGCGGTGAGGGTGTCCACCGCCATGCTCATCGGGTCCGTGCCGTCACTGGCCTGTGCAACTCCCAGGCTCATGCTGATGACCTTGGCGCCGCTGTGCGCGGCCCACTCCATGCCCGCCAGGACCGAGGAGTCGGATCCCGACCCGTTGTCCCCGAGCACCTTGCCGATGAGGAGATCGGCCTCCGGCGCGACCCCCTTGTACTTGCCACCGGACGCGGCACCGGATCCGACGATCGTCGAGGCGACGTGCGTACCGTGGCCGAAGCGGTCGACGGCGTCGTCGCTGTCGGAGAAGTTCTTGGTCTCGGCGATACGGCCGGCCAGGTCGGGGTGGGTGGCGTCGACGCCGGTGTCGAGTACGGCGACCTTCACGCCCTTGCCGTCGTAGCCCTCCGCCCAGGCCTCGGGGGCGCCGATCTGCGGGACGCTCTGGTCGAGAGTGGCTTCGACCTTGGCGTCGAGCCAGACCTTGCTGACACCGTCGGCGAGCTTCTTGGCCGTTGCCCCGTCGCGGGTGGAGCGCAGGCCCGACCAGAACGTCCTGGTGTTCTTCGCCTCGACGCGGGCGGCCGCTGCCTTGAAGCCGGGCAGTCTCCGTACCTGCTTCGCACCTTCGGGTACGGGGGCGGACGCGTCCTTGTTCTGCACGATCAACGGCACGGCGGCGCCGTCGGCGTATCCCTGCGCGATCAGTGCGTCCACGTCGAAGAGGCGCGCGTCGAGGGCACCCGAGGCGAGCAGCGGGCGGGCCTCGTCGGGGATCACCGTGATGTTCGTGCCGTACTGGTCGATCTCGGCGCTGCCGCCGGGATTGCCGGGCCCGGCCTGGAACATGACGTTCTGATGCTCGCCCTTGCCGGTCACGATCACACTGTCTCCGGTGATCAACCGGACTGTGTGCGCGGCGGCAGCCGCTGCGGTCGGCCTGAGCGCGTGGACGCGCGGACCGCCGTCCGGGGCGGCTCCTGCCGGAGTGGCGCCGGCGGCTATGAGCGCGGTCAGCGCCACGGCCACGGGCAGAGAACCCTTGGTGAAGGGTCTGGACATGGTGAAGCAACTCCTTGTGCAGGGAGGCGAAGTGGGGGTGTCGAACGGAAGCTTGTATGCCGGTAAGTGGAAGGGACAAGCGATTCTGGACGGCGCTTTTGTGCCACTACGCGTAGACGACCAGTTGGGACAGCCGCCTCTGAATGAGCCGATGCCCGACGGCCCCCGCTCAGGTGACCCGCGGGTCACGATCCCGGCGAAGGGGGCGGACGATCAGCCGAGTACGAGCGGCAGTCTCGCCGCCAGTGCACCCAGTTCGCTCTTCTCCGGCCCGGTCGGCGCCCGCCGCCCCGTGCCCACCAGCAGTGCGTCCGTGTCCGAGAACGACGCGGGGAACCCGGCCCCGGCGATCTCCTCCAGCATCGCGCGCGTCCGGGCGAGCCCCTCCGCGGGCGGCCCCTCCACGCCCGTGAGGTGCGCGGTCAGGTCGAGGTGGTGCAGGGTCCACTCCAGGACGTACGCGGAGAGGTAGTCGCCCGCGGTGAGCACCATGTCCTGGGTGGCGACCCGCCGGGCGGGGTCGGCGAGTTCGGCAGCGCGGCCTGCCGCGGAGCCGACGTCGTCGAGGTGGAACTTGAGCAGCTTCGGCTCCTCGTACGCGGCGGCCAGCCGGACCGTCAGCGCGTCCAGCGGGTCGTCGCCGGTGGGCGGCGTCCCGGCGACGTGCCAGTAGGTCACCGCGTCGCGGGTCGGTTCCGTGTCCGCCGGGGTCACCAGGGTGATCAGTACGTCCTGGGCGTCGATGACCAGATGGCACACCAGGTCCCGCACCAGCCAGCCGGCGCAGCCGGAGGGCTGCGCGAAGTCCTCGTCCGGCAGTTCGGCCACTGCCGTGCGCAACGCTGTCCAGGAGAGTGAGAAGAGATCCACCTCTGCAAGGTACCCACCGGTCGGAAGGTAATGGCCGGGTAACGCCTCCTCCTTACCGTGCCCCTCAATCGGAGCCCGGCCTGCGGAGGTGTGTCCCATGGCTTCATCAACCGCGGAACGTGTGGAGATCCGCCTCATCGGGGGATTCCGGGTGGCGGTCGACGGGATCACGGTCCCCGGGTCCCGCTGGACACGCTCCGGGGCCTGCCGGCTGCTCAAGACGCTGGCGCTGGCCGGCGCGGGCGGTGTGGGGCGCTCCCGGTTGTGCGCTCTGATGTGGCCCGGGGTTCCGGCGACCGCCGCGGCCGGGAGGCTGCGGGTCGATCTGCATGCCCTGCGCCGGGTGCTGGAGCCGGAGTTGAGGCCACGGGCCGAGTCCAGGTACGTACAGTCCCTGCCGGACGGTGTGCTGCGACTGGTCGCCGGTCCGGTCCGGGTCGATCTCTGGGAGACCCGGTCGGCCGCGCACGCCGCGACCACCGGCGAACTGGAGCGGCTCGCCCGGTCGTTGCTGCCGGAACTCCTCCCGCAGGACGTCGCGATCCCTTTCCTCGCCCTGCGCCGGGAGGAGTTCTCCGGGCTGCGCCGGGAGGCGGTGGTCGCGTACGCCTCGCGCTGTCGCGGGTCCGACCGGGCCGAGGAGGCGGTGCGGCTGCTGCGGCGGGTGCTGGCCGCCGATCCCCTCGCCGGCGATGTGTGCCGGGCCCTGCTGGAGGCTCTGCTCGCGCTCGGCCGCGGCCTTGAGGCCGTACGGCACTTCCATGCGCATCGGCGCGCGTTCGGTGAGGCGTACGGGCGGGCCCCCGACCGTGTGCTGGGTGCGCTCTTCTCCCGCGCCGTCGAGGCCACGGTTCCGCCGCCACGCCCGGAGACGCGACCGGGGACCGGGACCGAATTCATCGGCAGACAGCGGGAGTTGGCGCTCGTCGCCGCGCTGTCGCAGCCGTCCGTGCCGCGCGTCATCGCCCTCGGGGGCGAGCCGGGGATCGGGCTCAGCCGGACGCTCGAGGAGGCCACGCGCCGGCTCAGGGCGCGCGGGGTGACCGTGCTGCACGGGTGGCACACCGGTCCGGAGGGTGTGCCGTACGACCCTGTCCTGGCGGCATTCGACGACTTCGCGCGGCTGCTCACGCCGGAGGGACGGGGCGAGTTGGCGCTCCGCTGCCCCGAGCTGGCCGACGCACTGCCCGCTCTCCACGGCTCGGGACGGTCCGCGCCGCATGTGTGGGCTCCGGACGCCGTACGGCTGCTCGCGGAGCTCGCCCGGCATCGACCGGTCGCCGTACTCCTCGACGACGTCGAGGCGGCCGCGTCCGACGCGCGCGGTCTGCTGCGGCGGCTGATACGGCGCAGTGCGGACACCCGGGTGCGGTTCGTGGTGGCCGAACGGCACAGCGGCGGCCCTTCGTCCCTCCCCGCGAGCGAACCCGTGCACCGGCTGACCCTGGAGCGGCTGGACCGGGCGCAGTGCGCGCGGCTGGTGACCGGGGTGGACGGGCGGAGCCTCCCGGCCGACGAGATCCACCGGCGCTCCGGAGGCAACCCGCTGTTCGCGCTGGAGCTGGCCCGCGGCGCTCTGGACCGCGCCCTGGTTCTGCGGCGGTTGCGTCGTGAACCCGCGGGAGTACGGCACCTCCTCGATGTGCTGGCCCTGCGATCGGACCCCATGCCCTACCCTCAGCTGATCCTGGCCGCCTCCGGGCAGTTCCCCCGGTCGGAACTCGTCGCGGCGGTGGACCGGTCGGTCCGTACCGGATGGGTGCGCACGGTCGACGGGCCCCGGTACGAGATCGCGGTGCCGGCGGTCGCGTCGGCACTGGCGGAGGAATACGGCGGATGCCGTCGGCCACTGTGGCCGACGGCATCCGCGATGCGCTGTTCCGATACGGCTACTTCAGGGCGTACGCCCGGGTGATGTCCTGCGAGGTGCGGTTCCCCTCGCTGTCCCAGACCTCGGTGCGCAGGCTCACGAACCCGTTGGTGGCGGACAGTTCGGGGTGCTGGACGGTGGCCTTGAAGGTGTTGGCGTCCTTGCGGCTGACCGTGACCGGCTGCCAGGTGGCGCCGTCGTCGTAGCTGACGGACACCTTCGCACCGGCCATCGTGGTGGATGCGATGGAGGCCTTCGAGCGGGAGGCGTCGACGGTGAAGGAGAACGGTTGCCCCGCCGCAACCTTGTTGGTGATGTCGGCCTTCATCCCGTAGTCGAGCAGGACGACCGGCAGCGCCTCGCAGAGCGTCGCCTTGGGGACGGTGACCTGGCAGTCCTTGACGGACATCGCCGTCGGGGCCGCCGAGGAGAAGCTGTACTCGGTGTGGGTCTTCGTCCCGAGGTTCACCCCCGGGTAGTCGGCCGGCCTGGCGGTGTCGTCCACGAAGCGGTAGCCCGCCTTCTCGGGCACCATCAGCTTCGAGATGTCGGTGATCTTCTCGCCGTCCCGGTAGTACGTCCAGGCCCGGGACCGGCCGCTCTTCAGGAAGTGATCGGCATCCGAGTCGCCGCCGAGCTGGGGGACGAACACCGTCCCGGCATCCGTGCGGCAGAAGTTGCAGGCGTACGCGGTGACGTTGGCCGGATGCATCACCGGCGCCCACCAGTCCTCGGTGGACACGGCCCCGGGCTGGTAGCCCTTCGCCGTCTCGTCCTCCTCGCCCGCGCCGGTGGTGCTGGCCCAGATGGCCTGCTGGTACGTCAGGCCGTGCCCGGCGCGTACGTAGTCCTCACGGGTGTGCCCCTGCTGGAGGAACTCGGCGGAGCGGATCGAGGTGATGGGGTAGGAGCCCCAGGAGTGGATGGTCCCGTATCCCATCCGGGCGGCGCCGTCGACGTGGAAGGAGTTCTTGATGGTGGCCAGGTCCGCTGCGCGGGCGGTCATCCGCAGGCTCGCGGGGATGCCGTTGTCGAAGTCCCACTGGCCGGAGTACTGGTAGCCGGACTCCGCCACGCCCTTGAGCGAGATCGAGGTACGTCCCTGGGCGACGGCGGCGGCGAGCGCGCGTCCGTCGGCGTAAGTGGTGGCGAAGTACGGCACGTTCACGCCGAGGACCACGATGGACTGCGGTGCCTGGGTGTTCGGCGCGACGACGACCGCCTCGGCGCCGGCTGCCTCGGCGGCCCTGATCCGGGGTGCCGCGGCGCTGACGCCGTCGACGTGGAGCAGTGCCGCCTTGCCCGTGACGTCGACCGCGGCGAGGTCTTCGGCGGAGCCGCTGCCCGCGTCGACGACGTCGTACTTGTACGTGCCCGAGAACCGCTTCAGGTAGCTGGAGGTCTTGGCCGCGAGGGCGAAGGTCTCCGGCCGGGTGACCGTCGCCCGGATCAGCGGTTCACGCTTCGCCTGCCAGAAGGAGGACAGCAGTTCGCCGGTGGCCGGCTTGGCCGCGGGGATGGCGCCGTACTGCTCCTGTGTCCAGCTGGAGAGACCCGCGATGCCGTACATGGCGCGCCTGGTGCGGTTCGGGGCGTACCGCGTGATCTGGTACGACATCTGCGAGTCCTCCAGGGCCCGCGTCTCGTCCGGCAGCCGCATGTCGAAGTTGGTCGCGGTGGTGGCGTCGACCGTGGCCGTGGCGTCCTTGGTCGTCAGATCGACCTCGGGGACGCTGAAGACGTCGGTGGAGTAGTCGACGGCCGCAGGCTGGCTCGGCGCGGTGGCGAGAACTCCGGTGATGGCGTACTTGCCCACGGGCAGGCGCAGTTCCTGGTGACCGGAGCTCACCGTGTACGAGCTGTAGAAGCTGTTGTCGAGACCCATGACCGAGAAGTTGGCGGTCAGGGCAGTGCCGCCCAGCCGGTTCTTGAAGTCGATGGCCAGTCCTCGGCGCTCGGCCTCCTTGGTGAAGCCTATGACCGTGTGGGCGCTCTGGCCGTCGGCGGTGGTCGCGGTGAGGTATCCGCTGTACTGGCCGGTGGCCACGTCCGTGGGGTCGAGGGTGACCGTGACGTCGGCGGTACCGCCCGCGGGGATCGTGACGCTGCTGTTCGAGAGCGACAGGGCTCCGTCGGGCAGGGTGCTCCCGGTGGCGGCGGAGAGTGCGACGGTGGTCTCGGTCGCGGTGGGGTTGGTCAGGGTGACCTTGCGGGTCTCCTTCTCGTACCCGGTCTCGCTCCACTCGACGAGGCCGAAGTCGCCGCTTCCGGCGAGCTCCAGCTCGGGGTCGAGGGCCGCGGGGATGTCCACCCGGCCGTCGCCCTGCTCGTAGACGGAGGGGCCAGTTGTGATCTTGGCGTGGGTGGTGAGCGCCTCCTTGATGCGCTGACCTGTCCAGTCGGGGTGGCGCTGCGCGAGGATCGCGGCGGCGCCCGCGACGTGCGGGGTGGCCATGGAGGTGCCGCTCGCGGAGGTGTAGAACTCGCCGCTCGGGGTGCCCATGGTCGTACCGGCCGCGCGGGCCGCCACGATGTTCACTCCGGGGGCGGTGATCTCCGGCTTGATGGCGTTGTCGCCGATGCGGGGGCCTCGACTGGAGAAGCCCGCCAATACGTCGGACTTGTCGACGGCGCCGACGGTGAGTGCGGAGTCGGCTGTTCCGGGACTGCCGATGGAGCTCGCCGCAGGTCCGGCGTTGCCTGCGGCGATGACGAACAGGGTGTCGCTCGATGCGCTGAGACGGTCCACGGCCTGCGTCATGGCATCGCCGCCCGCGGTGGCGGGACCGCCCAGGCTCATGCTGACGACGTCGGCACCCTGGTCGGCGGCCCACTCCATGCCCGCCATGATCCAGGAGTAATCGCCGCTGCCGCCGTTGTCGAGCACCTTGCCGATGAGCAGGTCGGCCTCGGGGGCGACGCCCTTGTACTTGCCGCCGGAGTTGGCACCACTGCCTGCCACGGTCGAGGCGACGTGGGTGCCGTGGCCGTGGCCGTCGGTGACCGACAGGCCCGGCACGAAGCTCTGGGTCTCGGTGACCCGGTCCTTCACATCGGCGTTGGTGAGGTCGACGCCGGTGTCCAGGATGGCGACCTTGGAGCCCTTGCCGTCGTAGCCCTTGGCCCAGGCCTCGGGTGCGCCGATCTGCGGCACGCTCTGGTCGAGGCTGATCTTCGCCTTGCCGTCGTACCAGACCTTGGTCACGCCCGCGCTGCCCGGGGCCGTGACCGCCTTGCCGTTCCTGGGCGCCTTGCTGACCGGTTTCACCTGCTGCCAGAAGGACTTGGCGTTCTCCTTGCCGACCTGGACCCCGGCCATGTCCAGCCGGTCGAGGACGGCGCCGCGTTCGCTGTCGGGCAGGGCGTCCGCCCGCTTCGCCAGCGTGCCGGCGTTCGGCTTGTCGCCGTAGGAGACGATGACCGGGAGCGTGTCGGAACTGCCGTCCGCGTGGCCGTCCTTGATGAGCTGGGTGACGTTGAAGAGCCGCGCGTCCAGCGCACCCGATGCCACTCCGTCCAGTACGTCCGACGGATAGATGTAGAGGTCTCCGTCGGGACCGGAGACCGTACGGAAGGTCTTGGCGCTGCCCGCGGCCGCGTTGGCGTCGACGGACTGCTTGCCGTCGGGCGCGGTGCTGACCGTCACCGTGTCACCGGTGACAAGAGTGACGGTGGCCGTACTCGCCGTCCGCTGCGCGGAGTTGACGAGCCCGGTGGGAGCCTGCGACGCCTGTGCGCCGACGGTGCCGGTGAGCGAGGCTCCGAGTGCGACTGCTACGGCGGTGGCCAGCAGTCCTGCTCTCGTTCTCCCTCGTAGGGGGTGCTGCACGTGCTCCTCCTTGTTCGGGGGACATGGTGCGGGGCACGCCGGACACCCCTGCATGACATGGCATGTACGGGACATCCCTGCGTGCTCCGGACGCTACCGGCGGTGACGGACGAGGCAGAAGGGGCTGCTGCGGCGCTTACGTGACAGCGGCACCTATGCGCCCGCCGATCCAGCCGTGCCGGGCCGCGTGCCAGCCCAGCTGCATCCGCGTCGCCACCCCGGCCCGGTCCATGAGCCCGCGCGCCCGGCGCAGTACGGTCCGCCGGCCCACGCCCAGCTGTCGCGCGATCACCTCGTCGGTCAGACCGCTGAGCAACAGGGTGAGCAACTGGAGTTCCGTCTCGTCCAGTTCGGGATCGTCCCGGCCCTGCCCTTCGGCCGCCGGATCAAGGGGCAGCGCACTGCTCCAGGTCTGCTCGAAGAGGCTGATGAGCGCATCGAGGAGCGGGCTGGGGTGGATCAGCGCCGAATCATTGAGGCCTTCCGCGGTGACCGACGCCGGCACGATGGCCACCGCGCGGTCGACGATCATCATCTTCAACGGCAGCCGGTGCGTGGCACGCGCCTCCTCGCCCGCCGCGACGTAACCGCCGATCCGTACGAGGCCGCCCAGCTGCTCGATGGCGAGGCGGTCGTACACCGTCCGGTACCGCACCCCGGCGGCCAGTTGCTCCATCTCGCAGCTGTTGCCCATGGCCGCGCCGTCGGCGTCCGCCGTGACGTACGGCGGCATATCGAAGATCATCACCTCGTCCTGGGCCGTACGCTGGATCTGGTCGATCCGCTGGGCGACCGCCACATCCGGGGTGAACTCGACGGCGGCCCTGCCGTCGCCGGGCCGCGGGATGCTGCGGTACTCGTCCACCAGCCGCCCCATCGCGGCCCGCGCCGTGTGCAGTTCCTGCATCCGGCGCAGCAGCAGCACCTCGCCCACGATGTCCGGAGGAGAGGCGATCAGACGGGCCCGGCCACCCGTCGTACGGCTCAACAGCCCTTTCGCCGCCAGCCCGTCCAGCGCGGTCGCGGCAGAGTCGGACGGAACTCCGGGCAGGGCGGGAAGCCGGTCGGCCCAGCAGGGTCCTGACCGCACCAGCGCCTGGTACAGCTCCGCCTCGTCGGACGTCAGTCCTAGGGCCTCGAGCACGGCGTCTCCTGAGAATCGTCGGGATGTACCACCAGCCTCACCGCGCGCCGCGCCCCCGGGAACCGCCTTCTTCGGCCGTACGCCCCCTCCGTAACGGGGCAGTAACTCCCGACTGGCTAGGCTGTGGTCATGTCCGCATCAGCCAACCCCCACAGACCGGGGCCGGCCCCCGTGCGGATACAGCTGCTCGGCGGCTTCCGCGTCCAGCGCGGGGACGGGGTCCCCGTCCCCGCCACCTGGCGGCGCAGCAGTGCCAAGACGCTGGTGAAGCTGCTCGCCGTGGCGCCGGGGCTGATGCTCCACCGGGAGCGGGTCATGGACGTCCTGTGGCCCGACACGGCCATGGACGCGGCTCTGCGCAATCTGCGGGTGACGCTGCACGCCGCACGGCACGCCCTGGAGCCCGAACTCGCCCCGCGCGCCCCCTCGTCGTACCTCCTCGCGGACGCCGAGATGCTGCGCCTGGCACCCGGTCGCGTCCGCATCGACACGGACGAGGCGCAGGAAGCCGCCCTGGCGGCACTGGCCTCGGGCGACATTCCGGCCCTGCAGTCGGCACGGGCGGCGCTGGAGGAGGAGTTGCTGCCCGAGGACCGCTACGCCGACTGGGCCGAGACACACCGTCGTACCCTGCACGAACTGCACGGACGTCTCACCCCCGCACTCGCCGCCGGACTGCTCGCCGCCGGGCAGACGGACGAAGCGGTCCGGACGCTGCGCTCGGCCGTCGACCGCTCCCCCACCGACGAGCCGCTCCAACTGCTGCTCGCCCGGACGCTGTTCGACACGGGCCGCCCCCGGCAGGCCATCCAGCAGTACCACGCCTGCCGCGAGGCGCTCTCGGAGGAGCTGGGTGTACGGCCGGGAGCCGAGTTCGAACAGCTCCACCGCTCCGCACTCGCCTCCATCGCCCCACGCCGCGCCGCGGTGTCCCCCGCCGTACCCGCACAGCTGCCCGCGGTGATCCGCCGCCCCGCCGCGCTGCCGCTCTTCGGGCGCGAACACCCCCTGGCGCTGCTGACCGCGCACACCACGGCCACCGGCCCCGCCCCTCTCGTGCTGGTCCGCGGAGAGCCCGGCATCGGCAAGACCAGGCTGGCTGCGGAGGCCGCCCGGGACGCCGCCGACCGCGGGGCGTCCGTGCTGTGGGGCACGAGCCACGAGGCGGAGGGGCACACTCCGTACGGCGTCTTCGCCGACGCCCTCGACGCCCACCTGGCCGGGTGCACGGCCGCCGAGCGGGCCGTCATCGGCACCGAGCATCCCGGTCTCGCCGCGCTGCTTCCCGCGCTGGGAGCGGCGCCCGCCGCCACGGGGAGTCCGGAGGAGGAGCGCGCCCGGCTGTTCCGCGCCGTGTCGGGACTGCTGACGGACATGGCGGCCGTACGCCCCGTACTGATCGTCCTGGACGACCTGCACACCGCCGACCCCGGCTCCCTGGCCCTGCTGCACCACCTGGTGCGCACCGCGCATCCGCGCCGCTGGCGGTTCATCGCCACCTGCAGGGACGAGGCGCTGCCCCCGGGTTCGGCCTGGGGGGAGATGCGGGACACCTTCGTCGGCCGGCGGATGGCGGTGGAGATCGACCTGCTGCGGCTCAGCCGCGCCGACTGCGCCAATCTGGCCGCACGGGCCGTGGGGGGCGGCCGGACCGCGGCGCGCGGGGTCGCCTCCCGCATCTTCGAACTCTCCCTGGGCAACCCGCTGTTCGTGCTGGAGCTGACGACGGGCGCGTACGAGGACCTGGAGCGCACGGCCGGACCGCGCGGCAGCGGCGCGCCGGACGCGATCGCCGTGCCCGACAGCATCCGCAGGATGGTGTCGGGCCGGCTGAACCGGCTTCCCGAGAACGTCAGACGGGCCCTGGCCGCGCTCTCCGTCGCGGGCCGCGGCGCGGTGTCGCTGACCGAGTTCGAACCGGTCGCCGCCACCGGCCTCCACCCGCCCCTGACCGGACCCGCCGTGGTGGCGGCGCTGGATGCGGCGCTGCAGGCCGACATCGTCGAGGAACGCGAGGTCGCGGTGGGCGGCCGGCCCACCGCGGGGTACGCCTTCAAGCACCCGCTGGTCCGCCTCGCCTGCGCCGAGCAGCTGAGCACCGCGGCGCGCCGCCAGCTCCACCGGGCGTTCGCCGACGCGGTGCTGAGGGTCCGTCCGGAGGCGGTCGACACGCTCGCCTTCCACCTCTCGCGCGCCGACGACGTACGCGCGACCGAATACCTCCACCGTGCGGCACGGCGCGCCGCAGCCCTGTACGCGAACGACAGCGCCTGCGACTACTACGAGGACCTCGTCGCCCGCCTGGACGCCGCCGGTGACCCGTCCGCGGCAAGCGCCCGCCTGGAGTGGGGCATCGTCCTGCGCCACAGCGCCCGTTACACCGAGGCCGAGTCCGTCCTGGGACAGGCGCTGCACGAGCTGACCGCCGCCGGGGAGGAGGCGGGCGCACTGCGGGCGACGGTGTCGCTGGGCGAGACGCTGGGCCGGGCGGGCCGGGCGGCGGAAGGACTCGCTGTCCTCTCCGCGGCGCCTGCACTGCGGGAATCTTCCGCCGGCACCGGAGAGGGACGAGCCTCACTGCACCTGGCCATCGCCTCCCTCAGCTTCCATGCCGGGCTCGTGACCGAGTCGCTGGCTGCGCTCGGGACCGTACAGAAGGAGGCGGCGGAGCTGCCGGAGGTGGTCCGGCTTCCGCTGCTCGCCTCGATGTTCTCGACGCGTGCCGCCTGTCTCGTGGTGACCGGACAGCTCAGGGAGAGCCGTGAGGCGGCCGAACGGGCGCTCAGCATCGCCGAACAGACCGGGGATGCCGCGCTGCACTCCAGCGCCCTGTCGGTGGTGGGCGAGCTGGCCCGCAAGGACGGGCGGCCGGAGGCGGCGAGGGACTGTGCGCGCCGCGCGGTCACCATCGCCCGCCGCACCGGCGACCCGTCCGTACTGGCCTTCGACCAGAGCAATCTGGCGGGCGCCGAACTGCTCCTGGGCGAGCACCGGCGGGCCACGGCGCTCGTGGAGACCGCGGTAAGGCTCGCCCGTTCGCTCGGCCGGACCTGGTGTCTGCCGTACGCGCTGATCATCCTCGCCGAGGTACGGCTGCGCACCGGGCGTCTGGAGGAGGCGCAGTCCGCCCTCGAGGAGTGCGCGCTGGCCGTCGGCGCGAGCGGCGATGCGCAGCTCAGGGAGGGGCTGCGGCGCCTCAACGAGGAGCTGGACGAGGCCCGCGCCGCCGCTGCGCGCTGACAGACCGGTCAGTGGTCCGGCGCACCTCCGAAGTCCCCGTGCCGCCCCGCGCCTGCCGCGAACCGGGCCGCGCCCTCGCCCGCCTGTTCCAGCGACCGCAGCCCGTGGCGGAGTTCGCCCGCCATCGCCTCCGCCTCGTCGAGGCCGTCCTGTTCGAGCAGCGACAGCCGGTCGCCGCGCAGACAGGTCTGCGGGAACGCGGCGATCGTGGCGGCGAGCTCCTCGGCGGCCGCCCGTGCGCCACCGTCGGGAACCACCCGGTTGGCCAGTCCGATGGCGTACGCCTCCGCCGCGTCCACCGACCGCCCGGTGAGGACGAGGTCCATGGCGCGGCTCGCCCCGATCAGCCGCGGCAGCCGTACGGTCCCTCCGTCGATCAGCGGTACGCCCCAGCGGCGGCAGAACACCCCGAACACCGCGGACTCCTCGACCACCCGCAGATCGCACCAGAGCGCAAGCTCCAGACCGCCCGCCACGGCATGGCCCGCGACGGCCGCGACGACCGGCTTCGTCAGCCGCATCCGGGTGGGCCCCATCGGCCCGTCCCCGTCGACGGTGACATCGTTGCGGCGCCCGGTGCTCATCGCCTTGAGGTCCGCGCCCGCGCAGAACGTGCCGCCCTCGCCCCAGAGCACCGCCACCGCGGCCTCGGGGTCGGCCTCGAACTCCCGGAACGCGTCCGCGAGTTGCCGGGCCGTGGGCCCGTCGACCGCGTTGCGCACCTGTGGCCGGGCGAGCACGACCGTGGTGACAGGACCCCTGCGTTCGATTCGTACGGACAATCCCCTGATCCTTCCTCTTGGCCTGACGGCCCTCCTGCCCGACACTGAGCCGATGACGCAGCGCGTGGAACTCGCGACCGTGATGGACCGCCTCGACATCGACGAACTGATCACCGGATACGCGGTGGCGGTCGACGACGGCCAATGGGCGGACTACCGCGGCCTGTTCACCCCGGCCGGCCGTGCCGACTACCGTACGTCCGGCGGAATCGAAGGGCCCGCGGGGGAGGTCGCCGACTGGCTCGCGGAGATGATGCAGCTCTTCCCCGTACGCCAGCACCTGATCGTCAACCGCCGGCTGCACATCCAGGATCTCGGCGGCTACCCCGGCGACCGTGCCGAACTGCAGGCCGACTATGTCAATCCGATGCGGCTCAGGTCGCCCGACGACGAGGACGACCGGTCGACGGAGCCGAACTTCGAATCCGGCGGACGCTATGCGTTCAGCCTGCTGCGGACCGACCGCGGCTGGCGGATCCACAAGGTCGTCGTCCACGAGAAGTGGCGGCGTACGACAGGGGCGCTCGCCACGGCCGGCTGACGCGCCCGGGGGAACAACCCGCTGTCCATGATCGCTCCGCTCCCCCACACTGAGGGGGAGCACACAGAGCGGGAGGCGCGGCATGCAGAGGTTCCTGGTCTCGACCTGGTGGCGCGGCGCGGTCGCGCTGCTGGCCGGGGCGCTGCCCGCACTCGCGTTCCCCGCGCCGTCGCTGTGGTGGTTCGCCTACGTCGCCCTCGTCCCGTGGATGCTGCTGATCCGCTCGGCGCCCACCGCGCGGAGGGCGGCGCTGGACGGCTGGCTCGGCGGCACCGGCTTCATGATCGCCGTACACCACTGGCTGATGCCGAGCCTCACCGTCTTCATCGTGGTGCTCGCGGCCCTGCTCGGTCTGTTGTGGGCGCCCTGGGGCTGGCTGGTGCGGCACATGCTGGGTGGCGCTCCCGCCCCGGGCCGGGTCGCCGCGGCACTCCTCGTCGTCCCCTCCGGCTGGCTGATGGCGGAACTCGTCAGGTCCTGGCAGGGCTTGGGCGGGCCGTGGGGGATGCTCGGCTCCAGCCAGTGGGAGGTCGGCCCGGCGCTGCGGCTGGCGTCGGTCGGCGGGGTGTGGCTGGTGAGTCTGCTGGTGGTGGCGGTGAACACGGGGGTGCTCGCGCTGCTGGTCGCGGAGTCGGCCCGTACGGCGGCAGCTGCCGGAATCGTGGGGTGCGCGCTGGTCACCACGGCTGTCGCGGTCTGGGCGCCGAGGCCCCAGGAGAGCGGCCGGACGCGGATCGCGGTGGTCCAGCCGGGCGAAGTCGCCACGCCCCAGGCAAGGTTCGCGCGCGAGGAGGCGCTCACGCGCACGCTCGCCGGGCAGGACGTGGACCTGGTGGTGTGGGGCGAGAGCAGCGTCGGCGAGGACCTGGCGGCCCGGCCCGATCTGGCCGCCCGTATCGCCTCGCTCTCCCGGCTGGTCGGCGCGGACATCCTGGTCAACGTGGACGCCCGGCGCTCCGACAAGCCCGGCATCTTCAAGAGCTCGGTGCTGGTCGGCCCGGCCGGACCGACGGGCGACCGCTACGACAAGATGCGGCTGGTCCCCTTCGGCGAGTACATCCCGGCCCGTTCCCTGCTCGGCTGGGCGACCTCGGTCGGCAAGGCCGCAGGCGAGGACCGGCAGCGCGGCACGCGCCAGGTGGTCATGACGCTTCCCGGCGGGCTGCGTCTCGGTCCGCTGGTCTGCTTCGAGTCGGCGTTCCCCGACATGACCCGGCAGCTGACGAAGGACGGCGCGCAGCTGCTGATCGCGCAGTCGGCGACCTCGTCGTTCCAGCACAGCTGGGCACCCGAGCAGCACGCCTCGCTGTCCGCGCTGCGGGCGGCCGAGACGGGCCGGCCCATGGTGCACGCGACGCTGACCGGGGTGAGTGCGGTGTACGGGCCCGACGGCCGCAAGGCGGGTCCTTGGCTCGGCACGGAGCGCGACACCGCGGCGGTCTACGGCATTCCCCTCGCCCACGGCACGACGCTCTACGTCCGCTTCGGCGACTGGGCGGTGCACGGGGCGGTGGCGGTGATCGCACTGTTCTGCGCGCTCACCGCCGTGCGGACCTTCAGGCGGCCTGCTCCAGAGCCCGCAGCACCACTTGCTCGCACAGCTCGTGAGTCAGCAGCGCGTCCTGGGCACTGAGCACCTTCCCCGCCCGTACGGCTTCGAGGAACGACAGCACGCTCTGCTCGATCCCGCGCTGGCGCGCCACCGGCACCCAGTCGCCGCGCCGGCGGACGGTCGGCTGGCCCTTGTGGTCCACGATCTCCGCGAGGTTGACGACCTGACGCTTGGTGTCCTGACCGGAGACCTCGAGGATCTCCTCGGTGGAGCCGCTCATCCGGTTCATGGTGCCGATCGCGGTGAAGCCGTCGCCGGAGAGCTGGAGCACCACGTGGTGCATCAGGCCCTCGAGGATCCGGGCCCGTACGTCGATGTGCTCGAACGGCCCCGGGAGCAGGAAGCGCAGCGTGTCCACGACGTGGATGAAGTCGTCGAGCACGAGGGTGCGCGGGTCCTCGGGAAGGCCGACGCGGTTCTTCTGCATCAGGATCAGCTCGCGCGGGTGCTCGATGCACTGCGCGTAGCCGGGTGCGAGGCGGCGGTTGAAGCCGACGGCCAGGCTGGTGGAGCGCTCGTCGGCGAGAGTGACCAGCTGCTGGGAGGCGGCCAGGTCGTACGCGAGCGGCTTGTCGACGTACGTGGGCACGCCCGCCTCGATCAGCCGCGTGACGATCTCGGGGTGCACGGCGGTCGGCGCGTGCACGAACGCGGCGTCGAGCCCCTGCGCCAGCAGCGAGTCGAGGTCGGTGTGGCACTGGGACGCCGGGATCTGGTGGGTGTCGGCGACCTTGGCGAGGGTGGCCGGAGTGCGGGTCTGCAGATGCAGCTCGACCCCGGGCAGCGTGGTCAGTACGGGCAGGTAGGCCTTCTGCGCGATGTCGCCGAGCCCAATGCAGCCGACCTTCACGGGGGCCTCCCTCAATGCGGTGTTTCGTCCTGGTGTCGTGCCTGGGCAGCATACGTGGGCCGGGCCCGCTGCCGGTCAGCGGCGGAGGTGAAGGCGCTGGGCCCTCTTCACCCGTGCGGGCCAACCTTTTCCACCGGGCTCCCCAACCGACCGCGCAGGCAGCAGAGTTGCGTGGGTGCACCAGAAGAAGATCACCGCAACGCTCCTGGCCGGACTGGCCGTCTCGGCCGCCTCCGGCTGCATGGCCGTCTCGGCCTCGCCCGTACCCACACCGTCCGCGCAGTCGGCGCCGTCCCGGCCCGCTCCGTACGTGGAACCGCAGATCGTGCAGGCTCCTGCGATCGAGGCACTGGAGGCGGCCGGGCCTGCCGAGACCGCGGACCCCGCCCGGACGGCCCGTACGAACCCCTCGACCCCCGCAGCACCAGAGGCCCGGCGCCCCGAGCGGTCCGCCGCACCCCGGTCCCGGCCCGTCGTGCAGCGCCACAAGACTCCCGCGCCGCGCGTCGACCCGGCCGCCCCCGCCGCCTCGTCCGACATCTGCGCGCTCGGCCAGGGCTACGGCGGCTGGCAGCCCGACAGCCCCGAGGCGCGCATCTGCCGTCAGACGTACGGCAATTGACCGGCCCCCGACCGGTCAGCTCTCCCCCAGCCGCCACTCCAGTCGGTCGATCGCCGCGCGGACCCCGTCCCCGTACCCGTCGTCGGCGAGCGCGTCCGACGCGGACCGTGCGCGGGCCAGATGGCTCCGCGCGGCGTCGCGACGCTCCAGCTTCAGATAGTCGGCGGCCAGGTTGAGATGCAGGGACGGGTAGAAGCCCCGGACCGCGAGTCCGGCGTGGTGCTGGTCGACCCGCCGGTCGTCCAGACCGTCGGCCGCGGACAACGCCCGCAGATCCCAGAGCAGTTCGTCCTCGGGGTCGTCCTGGGTGTCCGCCATGTAGTGGGCGAGGGTGCAGCGGTGCAGCGCGTCGCCGTGCTCGCCGATCTCCGCCCACAGGGCGCCGAAGCGATTGCGCGCCTCTTCCCGGTCACCGCCGTGGAGCAGCATCATCACCTGCCCGATCCTGGTCATGACAGCGTCCCCCGACGCCTCCTGCCGCTGCTCCGTCACTGCCGACTCCTTCTCGTCCGTACCGTGCTGCAGACGCTAGCCGCCGCCACTGACAATCCGGCTCAGCCCAGGTCGGGAATCCGCCAGTCGATCGCCTCGTGGCCCTGCGCCGCGACCCCTTCGTTGATCTGCGTGAAGGGCTGCGAACCGAAGAACTTCTTCGCGGAGAGCGGGGAGGGGTGCGCCCCCTTCACCACGATGTGCCGCTCCTCGTCGATCAGCGGCAGCTTCTTCTGGGCGTAGTTCCCCCAGAGGACGAAGACCACCGGGTCGGGGCGCGCGTCGACCGCGCGGATCACCGCGTCGGTGAACTTCTCCCAGCCCTTGCCCTTGTGGGAGTTGGCCTCGGACGCCCTCACCGTCAGTACGGCGTTGAGGAGCAGCACACCCTGCTCGGCCCACGGCATCAGGTAGCCGTTGTCCGGCACGGGGTGTCCGAGCTCCTCCTTCATCTCCTTGTAGATGTTCCGCAGGGAGGGCGGGGTCTTCACCCCGGGCCGCACCGAGAAGCAGAGCCCGTGCCCCTGCCCCTCGCCGTGGTACGGGTCCTGGCCGAGGACGAGCACCTTCACCCGGTCGTACGGCGTGGCGTCCAGCGCGGCGAAGACCTCCTCGCGCGGCGGGTAGACCGGCCCCTTGGCCCGCTCGTCCTCGACGAACTCGGTCAGCTCCTTGAAGTACGGCTTCTGCAGCTCGTCCCCGAGGACGCCGCGCCAGGACTCGGGCAGCAGTGCGGTGTCGGTCACGTCAACAACCTCCGGTATTCGTTCCGTTCTCGAAGACAGAACTTACCCGCGACCACTGACAACGGCCCCGGGCGATCGGATCGCCCGGGGCCGTGCACGGAAAACGACCGGTCAGTGCACACCGGCGTTCAGGAAGATGCCGCCGTCGACGACCAGCGTCTGCCCGGTGACCCAGTCCGACTGCTCGGACGTCAGGAACGCGGCCGCGCCCCCGATGTCCGCCGGCACACCGAGCCGCCCCAGCGGGTAGGCAGCGGCGGCCTCCGCCTCGCGGCCCTCGTACAGCGCCTGGGCGAACTTGGTCTTCACCACGGCCGGCGCGATGGCGTTGACCCGCACCACCGGCGCGAACTCGTGCGCCAGCTGGACGGTCAGGTTGACCATCGCCGCCTTGCTCATGCCGTACGCACCGATGAACGGCGACGGCGAGAGCCCGGCGACCGAGGCGATGTTGACGATCGCCCCGCCGTTCTCCTTCTGCCACGCCTTCCACGTCTGCTGCGCGAAACCGAGCGCCGAGATGACGTTCGTCTCGAACACCTTGCGCGCGACGTTCAGGTCGAGCTCGGCCATCGGCCCGAACACCGGGTTCGTACCGGCGTTGTTGACCAGGAAGTCGACGCGCCCGAACGCCTCCATGGTGCGCTCCACCGCGACCGCCTGGTGCTCGACGTCGTGGGCCTTGCCCGCGACACCGATCACCCGGTCGGCGCCGAGCTTGTCGACGGCCTCCTTGAGGGCGTCCTCGTTGCGTCCGGTGATGCAGACGCGGTCGCCGCGCGCGACGAGCGCCTCGGCGATCCCGTAGCCGATCCCACGGCTCGCGCCCGTGATCAGCGCGACTTTTCCACTGTCCTGTACGTCAGTCATGTCGGCCCTCTCCCGGTTCAGTTGAGCGGTCCGCCGGCGACATACATGACCTGGCCCGAGACGAAGCCCGCGTCCTCGCCCGTGAAGAAGGCGATGGCGTTGGCGATGTCCGCCGGGAAGCCGACGCGCTGGACCGGGATCTGGGTGGCGGCCGCGGCCTGGAACTCCTCGAAGCCCATGCCGACGCGGGCCGCGGTCTGCGCGGTCATCTCGGTGACGATGAAGCCGGGGGCGACGGCGTTGGCGGTGATGCCGAACTTGCCGAGCTCCTTGGCGAGGGTCTTGGTGAAGCCCTGCAGACCCGCCTTGACGGCCGAGTAGTTGGCCTGGCCGCGGTTGCCCAGCGCGGAGGACGAGGAGAGCGAGACGATCCGGCCGAACTTGGCGTCCACCATGTGCTTCTGGACGGCCTTGGCCATCAGGAACGCGCCCTTGAGGTGCACGTTCATCACGATGTCCCAGTCGGACTCGCTCATCTTGAAGAGGAGGTTGTCGCGGAGCACACCGGCGTTGTTGACGAGAATCGTCGGGGCGCCGAGCTCGGCGGCGACGCGCGCCACGGCGGCCTCCACCTGGGCGCTGTCGGAGACGTCGCAGCCGACGGCGAGGGCCCTGCCGCCGGCCGCGGTGATCTGCTCGACCGTGTCCTTGCAGGCCGCCTCGTCGAGGTCGAGTACGGCTACGGCACGGCCCTCGGCCGCCAGTCGTACGGCGGTCGCGGCGCCAATGCCCCGCGCCGCCCCGGTCACGATGGCAACGCGCTGCTCGGTGGTGGACATCCTGTGGTCTCCTCGCCCTCGGATCACGGCTCTCGATCACTGAGCAACCGCTTAGTCGCTCAGTAGTCGAGACGCTAGAAGCCTTGGCACCCGGTGTCAACGGCCTCAGGAATCAGCAGCGAAGATCACACTCGCCCCGTGCCCGCCTCAGTGCACCAACAGCCGGAGCAGCCGCTCCAGCTCCGCCTCCGGGTCCAGGGTCAGCCCGGTGTGCACGGGACCCGGCTGTACGACGGTGGAGCGCGGCGCGATCAGCCACCGGAACCGGCGCCCCGGATCGTCACCGGACGCCTGCCCGGCCGCGTCCCCGCCCCGGCAGATCCCCTCGACGGCGTGGAGCGCCGCCCGTACGCCGGCGACATCCGCCCCCGGGTCCAGCGCCGCCAGTTTCGCCTCGTCCAGATGCGTACGGGCGGCGACGTAGGACTTCGCGCGGCAGTAGACCACCACGCCCGCGTTGAACACCTCACCGCGCTCGACCCGCGGCATCACCCGCACGAGTGCGTACTCGAAAACGTCCCGATGGCTCACTGGCCGCCGTCCTTCTTCTTTGCCGGGTGCGGCCACGGCGTGAGATGATCCGTCAGCCAGCCCGGCGCGTTCGAGGGCCTGGCGGCGGTCGGCGGGCCGAAGTTGATGCGTTCGTGCATGCCCGCGGCGCGCTCGAGGAGCACCTCCACATACGCACGCCGGAGCGCATCGGTCGTGTCGAAGCCCTGCTCCCCCTCCAGCCAGACGTCGGGTACGTCGGCGGCGCACGCGGTCAGCAGCTCCTCGGTGACGAGGGGCGCGAGTTCGGCCGCGGCGGCGGCGACATCCGGTGCGAACGGCGCGAGAGCGTGGTCGGCGGCGTCGTACGGCTTGGTGCCGTAGTTCTTCGCGGACGGCCAGTTGTGGTGCCAGATCATGGTGGCGCCGTGGTCGATGAGCCACAGATCGCCGTGCCAGACCAGCATGTTGGGGTTCCGCCATGAGCGGTCCACGTTGTTGATGACGGCGTCGAACCAGACGATCCGCCCGGCCTCCTCGGCCCCCACCTGGTAGGCGAGGGGGTCGAAGCCGATCGACCCCGGCAGGAAGTCCATGCCGAGGTTCAGCCCGCCGCTCGCCTTGAGGAGCTCCTGCACCTCCTGGTCGGGCTCGCCCAGACCGATGACCGGGTCGAGCTCCATCTGCACCAGTTCGGGGATGCGCAGCCCCAGCCTGCGGGCGAGCTGCCCGCAGATGACCTCGGCGACCAGGGTCTTGCGGCCCTGTCCGGCGCCGGTGAATTTCATGACGTACGTACCGAGATCGTCGGCCTCGACGATCCCCGGAAGCGAGCCGCCCTCACGCAAAGGCGTGACGTAGCGGGTCGCTGTGACTTCGGTGAGCATGACGCCAGGTTACGTCGGGGGCGCAGGCCGACGATCACTTGTTTTTCCGCCCGTCCCACCCCCGAGAGAAACCGAGGAAACCGATGGAGCCCATGGACACCGAAGCTTTCCCCCGTCAGTTCGCCCGCACCCGCCGCTTCACGCTCGGCGCCCCGCGCGACTTCACCGTCTCCCCCGACGGTGAGCGCGTGCTGTTCCTCCGCTCCGGTCAGCTGTGGCTGTACGAGGTCGGGGCCGGGGCCGAGCGGATGCTGGCGCAGTCGGCGTCGTCGTACGCGACCGACCGCCGGGCCCATCTGGTCGCGTACGCCACCGCCGGCGCGCTCTGGACCGTGACGACGGACGGCTCGGCCCCGCGCCGCATCGCAGCCGCCGGACCCGTCAGCGACCCCCGGCCCTCGCCCGACGGGACGCTGATCGCGTACGTCACCGGGGGCGCGCTCCGGGTCGTACGCACCGACGGGACGCACGACCGCCCGCTCGCGGAGCCCGAGGGCGACGAGGTGACCTACGGACTCGCCGACTTCACCGCGACCACCTCCATCGGCAGAACCCGCGGCTTCTGGTGGTCGCCGGAGAGCGACGCGCTGCTGGTCGCCCGCGTCGACCCCACGAAGGTCCACCGCAGGTACATCGCCGACCCCGCCCACCCCGACCGGGCGCCGCGCGCGGTCCGCTACCCGGCGGCGGGCACCCCCAACGCCGAGACGTCACTGCACCTGCTGACGGTGGAGGGCGGGCACACCCCGGTCGACCTCGCCTTCGAGTACCTCCTGAATGCCGGCTGGGGACCCGCGGGCCCCGTCGTGACCCTCCAGTCCCGCGACCAGCGCACCGTGCGGGTCCTCGCCCTCGAACCGTCCACCGGGAGCGCCGAGTTGCTCGCGCAGGTGACGGACGAGACCTGGGTGCAGTTCCCGCCGGGCACCCCGGCCTTCACCGCAGCCGGTACGCCGGTGATGTCCGCCGTGCGCGGCGACACCCGGGCGATCCTGATCGGCGACGTGCCCAGCCCGGACGGACTGCAGGTGCGCGAAGTGCTCGCCACCGAGGGCGAGCGGGTCCTGTTCACGGCGAGCGACGAGCCGACGCAGACCCACGTCTGGTCGTACGAACCCGCCGACGGCTTCACTCGCCTCACCGACGAGCCCGGGGTGCACACGGCCGCCGCCGGAGGCGACACGCTCGTCCTGGACAGCCGCACCCCGGACGGCCAGAGCGTGACCGTGCTGCGCCACGCCAAGCCGGCCGGCGAGATCGCGGTGCTGACCGAGGAGCCGCTTGTCACGCCCCGCCCGGTCCATCTCGTCCTCGGGGAGCGACAGTTGCGCAGCCGCCTGCATCTTCCGTCCTGGTACGAGGAGGGCTCACCCGCGCTGCCCGTCCTCCTCAGTCCGTACGCCGGTCCGGGCATGCAGGTCGTGACGCAGGCACGCGGCTGGTACACGGCGGTCTGCCAGTGGTTCGCCGAACAGGGCTTCGCCGTGCTCGCCACGGACGGCCGCGGCACCCCGGGCCGGGGCGTCGCCTGGCAGCGGGCGATCGTGGGCGACCGGCTCGGCCCCGTACTGGAGGACCAGATCGACGCCCTCCACGCGGCGGCCGAACGCTACGACGCCCTGGACCTGAACCAAGTCGCCGTCCGGGGCTGGTCGTTCAGCGGCTATCTGGCAGCAGGGGCGGTGCTCCACCGCCCCGATGTCTTCCATGCGGCGGTCGCGGGGGCCGCGCCCACCGACCGCCGGCTGTACGACACGTACTGGGAGGAGCGTTTCCTCGGCCACCCGGACGAGAACCCCGAGGCGTACGAGCGCTCCTCACTGCTCCCCCATGCGCACAAACTGTCCCGCCCGCTGATGCTGGTCCACGGACTCGCCGACGACAACGTCCACCTGGTCAACACCCTGCGGCTGTCCGCCGCCCTGCTCGCGGCCGGCCGGCCGCACACCGTACTGCCGCTGTCCGGTACGGGGCACCTGGTCGCACAGGAGGGTGTGGCCGACAACCTCCTCCTCCTGGAACTCGCCTTTCTCAGAAAGTCCTTGAATCTCTGAACACCTCACGGCCGCCGTCCGTACAGGTCTGCATGACTTCATCCCAGGAGCCCCTGTACACCTTCGACCGCAGGACCGTCGTCTCCGCGGTGGGAGCGGCCGGCCTCGCCGTCGCCCTCACCGCGTGCGGCAGTTCGGACAAGACCGGGGGCAGCGACGCCGTGAAACCGGCGCCCGCCGGCAAGAACGGCGACGCCCTCGCGAAGACCGCCGACATCCCCGAGGGCGGCGGCAAGGTCTTCGCGGACCAGGGCGTGGTGGTCACCCAGCCGGTGGCGGGCCAGTTCAAGGCCTTCTCCTCGAAGTGCACCCACCAGGGCTGTGCCGTCTCGAAGATCAGCGACGGCACCATCACCTGCCCCTGTCACGGCAGCCAGTTCAGCGCGACGGACGGCAGCGTCAAGCACGGCCCCGCCACAGCGCCGCTGGCCGCGGCGACGATCAAGGTGGAGGGCGACTCGATCACGCTCGGCTGACGCGCCGGGGCCGCTTCCAGCTCGTCAGTACGTCCTCGGTGGTCGCGACCGTGGCCACCAGCGCGAGCGTGTTGCGGATCATCGCGGGGGTGTAGTCGGCGGGCACCCCCGCGATGGCGTCCGACACCACGAGCGCGGTGTAGCCGAGGTTGACCGCGTCGAAGACCGCGTTGGGTATCGCCACGTTGGAGGAGACTCCCACCACGACCAGCGTGCGGCAGCCCAGATTCCGCAGCAGGGGATCGACGTCGGTGCCCGCGATGGGCGAGAGCCCGTGAAGCCGACGTACGACCAGGTCCTCCTCGGCGACCACGATCGGCTCCGCTATCCGAACCGCCCTCGACCCCGAGTGCTGCTGTACGGGCAGCCGCTCGGCGGCGCGGAACAGCCGTGCGTTGTGGTTGGCGCCGCGCCCGTCGGGCCGCCGTTCCGCGACCGCGTGCAGCACCTGCACCCCCGCTTCGTGCGCGCCGTCGACCAGCCGCGCGACGTTCTGCAGGGCCCCCGACGACCGTGCCTCCTTGGCGAGTTCGGGCAGGGCGCTGTCGAGACCGACGACACCCTGCTGGCATTCGACGGTGAGCAGGACCGTGCTGGCAGGGGTGAGCTGCTCCGCGAGCTGTTCGGGCGTCGGCATGGGTGTCCCCCGTGTCTGGTCGGGCCGGGCGCGCGAGATTAGCCCCCATTGCGCGATGACGGAAGAGACCCCATGATTTCTGACAGTCAGTCAGATCGCAGGAGGGGCACCCATGACCACCACCGCACAGCGGCGAGGCCGCCGGATCATGATGACGGACGAGGAGCGGGACACGTTCCTCGCCGAGCAGCGCACCTGCCGGGTGGCGACCGTCTCCGCCGACGGCCGCCCGCACGTCGGCGCGCTCTGGTACGTCTGGGACGGGGAATCCCTCTGGTTGTACTCGATCACCCGCAGCCGGCGCTGGGCGCAGCTGACGTCCGATCCCCGCCTCGCGGTGGTCGTCGACGACGGGGAGGAGTACGGGGAGCTGCGCGGGGTGGAGCTCTCGGGCAGCGCGGTCTTCGTCGGCGAGGCCCCGCGTACGGGCGAACCCTGCCCCGAACTCGACGTCCCCGAGCGGCTGTTCGCGGCCAAGAACTTCGGCCTGGACGCCATGGTGCACGACGGCCGCCACGCCTGGCTGCGCCTCACGCCGGAGGCGATCGTCTCCTGGGACTTCCGCAAGATCGGCTAGGCGGACTGCACTTGGGTCCCGGCCGTGTGCAGGGCGTCCACCACGGCCCGGATCGAGGGCCTGCGGTCGGCGTCCGCGCGCCAGATGGCGTACACATGGCGGCACATCGCGGACCGTACGGGCACGGCGACCACCCCGTCCGGCAGCGGCCCGCGCCCGAGCCGGGGCGCGATCGCGACCCCGAGGCCGGCGGCGATCAGCGCCATCTGGGTCGCGTGCTCGCCCGCGACATGAGCGACCTTGGGCTCGATGCCCTTGCCGCCGAGGGTGAACATCAGCCACTCCCAGCAGAACTCGCCCTCGGGCCAGGTGATCCACTCGTCGTCGGCGAAGTCCTCGAGGTCCACCTCGGCGCGGCCCGCCAGGGGGTGTCCTGCGGGCATCGCGACGTCCGCGAGGTCGTCGAGGAGCGCGCGCTTGGCCATGCCTTCGGGCATCGGCGTCGGCTTGTTGTACCAGTCGATGACGACCGCGACGTCGAGGTCGCCGCGCACCACCGCGCGTACGGAATCGTCCCCCTCCATCTCCTGTGAGGAGACGCGGAGTTGAGGGTGCTCGGCGCGGAGCGCGGCAAGGGCCGCCGGGAAGAGACCGCGCGCGCCGGTCGGGAAGGCGGCGAGCCGCAGGTCGCCCACCACCCGGCCGCGCTGCGCCTCCAGGTCCGCCTGGGCGATCTCCACCTGGGACAGGATCCGTGCGGCGTGGTCGGCGAGCAGCCGCCCCGCGTCGGTGAGCCGTACGCCGCGTCCGTTCTTCGCCAGGAGCGGCTGCCCGGCCTCGCGCTCCAGCTTGGTCAGCTGCTGCGAGACGGCGGAGGTGGTCACATGCAGCCCTTCGGCCGCCCCGCTCACCGAGCCGTGACGGGCCACCGCATCGAGGGTGCGCAGGCGCTCCAGATTCAACATGTAAGCGATACTAAGCTAACCACTGAACTTTTTCTCGATTGTGCTACGACGTTGTCCCCCGGCAAGCTGTTCCCCATGAGCACCGCGACCCCGCACCGGACCGTGTCAGCCCCGGCCACCACCCCGATCACCGCCACCACCGCCCGCCCCACCGTCGACTGGCGCATCCGCTTCGCCGTGCTCTCGCTCATCTGGGGTTTCAGCTTCCTTCTCATCAAGGTCGGCACCGACGGCTACGCCCCCTTCCAGGTCACCTTCGGGCGGCTCTTCTTCGGTACGGCGGTCCTCGCGGTCGCGATGCTGGTGAAGCGCGACCGGCTGCCGCGCGGCGCCCGCACCTGGATGCACCTCGCGGTCGCTGCCCTCCTCCTCAACGCGGCGCCGTTCTCGCTCTTCGCGTACTCGGAGCAAACGATCCCCTCGACGCTCGCGGGTATCTGCAACGCCACCTCGCCGCTCTGGGGCATGGCCCTGTCGATGGTCGCGCTCTCCGAGGACCGCCCCACGCGCCGCCGGGTCGCCGGACTCGGCGTCGGCTTCCTGGGTGTGCTGACCGTGCTCGGCGTCTGGCAGGGCTTCTCGGGCCTGGACTACCGGGGCACGGCGATGGCCCTGCTCGCCTCGCTCTGCTACCCGGTCGGCTGGATCTACCTCCGCCGCACCCTGGCGCACACCGGCAGCTCCAACCTCGCGATCACCGGCTCGCAGCTCTTCGTCGCCACCCTCGAACTGGCCCTGATCACCCCGCTGTTCACCACCCTGCCCACCTCGTTCCCGGTGGTCCCGCTACTCGCGGTGGTGGCGCTCGGCGCTCTCGGCACCGGGGTCGCGCTGCTCCTCCAGTACGGCCTGGTCGCCGAAGTCGGCCCGACCACCGCCCAGATGGTGACGTACTTCATCCCCGTCATCGCCACGGCGGCCGGCGTCGCGGTGCTCGGCGAGAGCCTCAGCTGGAACACCCCGGTCGGCGCCCTGATCGTCCTCGCGGGGGCCGCCCTCACCCAGACCAGGCCCCGGAAGCGGGCGGCACCTCAGTCGTAACGCCGCCCGGGCGCCGGGCCGGACGCGGACGCCACGGCGTCGGCGACCGGCCCGATGTCGTCGTCGGACATCGTGGAGACGGTGAGGCGGACCCCGGGCGCCGCCGCCATCCGGAAGCGCGCCCCCGGCGCGACGGCCCACCCGGCGTGCAGCAGCCGTGCCACCGCACCCGTCTCGTCCGGTACGGGCACCCAGACATTCATGCCGCTGCGGCCGTGGGCGTCGACACCTCGTGCCCGCAACGCCTCCACCAGCGCGTCCCTGCGCCGCGCGTACGCTCGCGAGACCTCGCGCGCATCCACGGCGCCCGAGCTCCACAGGTGGACGACGGCGCGCTGCAGCAGCCTGCTGACCCAGCCGGGACCGAGCCGTTGCCGCCCCAGCACACGGTCGACCGTGGCCGCGTCGCCGGTCAGCACGGCGAGCCGCAGATCCGGGCCGTACGCCTTCGAAGTCGACCGCACGAAGGCCCACTTGTCCGTGACACCGGACAGCGGATGCAGCGGCAGATCGACGATTCCGTGCCCGTGGTCGTCCTCGACGAACAGCACCGAGGGGTACGAGGCCAGCACGGCCCGCAGCTCGCGCGCCCGTACGCCGCCCACGGCCGCGCCCGTCGGATTCTGCGCCCGCGCGGTGACGATCAGCGCCTTGGCCCCTTCGCGCAGCGCCCGTTCGACCTCGCCGGGCAGCGGCCCCTCGTCGTCGAGCGCGACGGGTACGGGCCGCAGGCCGAGCGCCGGTACCAGGTCCAACAGGGCGCCCCAACCCGGGTCCTCGATGGCGACCGCGTCACCGGGGCGCAGATGCGCGGCCAGGACCCGTTCGATGCCGTCGAGCGACCCGGAGACCACCGCGATCCGCCCGTCCGGCACCCCGTCGGCGTCGAACGCGGCGCGGGCCAGGCGGGCCAGCTCCGGGTCGACGGCGTCCTGTCCGTACAGGCCAGGGTGTTCGTCGTTGTGGTGCGCGGCCGCGGCGAGGGCCTCGCCGAGCGGGGGCAGCAGGGCCGGGTCCGGGTTGCCGTTGGAGATATTGCGTACGCCGTCGGGGACGTCCGTACGGATGGATTCGCGCGCCGAGATGGCAGGCCGCGGCCGCACCCGGCTGCCCTTGCGCCCAGCCGTCTCGATCACTCCGCGGTCGCGCAGGGTCCGGTAGGCGGCCGCCACGGTATTCGGATTGACGCCCAGCTCGGTCGCCAACTCCCTGAGCGGGGGCAGCAGTTGCCCCGGCTCCAGGCGGCCCGCGCCGACGGCCTGCTCCACGCTCGCGGCAATGTCCATTGCGCGGCGACCTTCGATTCCGTACGCTCCTAGCACAAAGCAGATTATGCACTAGTGCAATGGAGGACGCAATGTCGGAGCCCGCAGTCCCTTACGAGCCGACCGAGCGCACCGTCCCCACCCGCTCCCGGGAACGTGCCTCCTACGAACGCGAACTGGTGCATTCGATACTCGACGAGGGCTACGTCTGCCACCTCGGCTTCGTCCGCGACGGCGCCCCCGTCGTCCTCCCGACGCTCTACGGACGCATCGGCGAGCGCATCTACCTCCACGGCTCCACCGGCTCGCGCCCCCTGCGCATGGCGGGCGAGCAGGACCCCGGCCTGCCCGTCTGCGTCACCGTCACCCATGTCGACGGCCTGGTCCTGGCCCGTTCCGCCTTCCACCACTCCCTCAACTACCGCTCGGTCGTGATCCACGGCACCGCCCACCAGGTCACCGACCCCGAGGAGCGCTCCGCCGCCCTCGACGCGCTCGTCGACGGCGTCGTCCCCGGCCGCTCCGCCGACATCCGCCCGGCCAACGCCAAGGAGCTCGCGGCGACCGCCGTGCTCCGCCTCGACCTCGACGAGGTCTCGGCCAAGCTCCGCACGGGCCCCTCGAACGACGAACCCGAAGACCTCGCGCTCCCCCACTGGGCCGGCGTCGTCCCGCTGACCCGCGGCCACGGCACACCGCTCCCCGCCGACGACCTCGACCCCGCCGTCACCCTCCCCGATTACCTCAAGGCCCTCTGATGCTGATCCACCCCTGGGACGCACCGCACGACGACAGCGAGTGGCAACAGTGGCTCGCCACCCACGACTTCGGCCAGCTCGCGGTCAACGGACTGCCGGGCGAGCCCCCGTCCGTACAGCCCATGCATTTCGCGTACGACACCGAGCGCGGCGAGGTCCTCACCCATCTGGCCCGCCCGAACCCGATCTGGCCCGCCCTGGAGGCGAGCCCCGAGGTCCTGCTGAGCGTGGTGGACGACTACGCGTTCGTCCCCGGCCCCTGGCAGGCGCCCGTGGGCACCCCGTCCGACCACGGGGTGCCCACCAGCTTCTACGCGGCCGTCCAACTGCGCTGCACCGCGCACCTGGTGGACGATCCGGCGGAGAAGGCGGCGCTGCTCAACCTGCAGATGGCCCACTTCCAGCCGGAGGGCGGCTCGGCCGCCGCGGCCCTCGGCGAGGCTCCGTACGGGCGCATGCTCTCCGGCATCCGCGGTCTGCGCCTCGAAGTGACCGGTGTACGGGCCAAGTTCAAGTACGCGAGCCACAAGCCCCTCGACGTCCAGGACCGGATCGCCGAAGGGCTGGCCGGACGCGGCGGCCCCCTGGACGAGGCCGCGCGCGCCCACCAGCTGCGCAGGCGTCAGACCAGCAGCGCCTGACGCCGGGCGGCCGACGCTGCCCGCAGCTCTCCGTACGCGAGGCCCGCGACCGAGGCGAGCAGCAGCAGCGTCCCCGCCACGGTGGCCGCCGTGAGCTGCTCGCCGAGCACGGTGACCGCGATGACCGCCGCGCTGACCGGTTCGAGCAGCATGATCACCGATACGGTCGCGGCCCGGACCACGGCGGCGCCCGCGAAGTAGAGCGCGTACGCGAGGGCGGTCGGCACGGCGGCGACGTACACCAGCAGCCAGACCACCTGGCCGGTGTCGGCCGCGTGCGGCATCAGACCCTCGGCCGCGGCGAGCGGCAGCAGGCAGACCGTGCCGACCGCGAACGACCAGGCGGCCGTGGCGAGGGGGTCACCGCCGCCGCCCGACCTGCCGAGGCGCCGCGTCAGCAGCGTCATGCCCGCGTACCCGGCGGCCGACAGCAGCGCCCAGGCGACTCCGGCGGGCCGGACCGCCCCGCCGCCACTCCCGAGGACCAGTACCGCGAGGCCGCCGAGAGCCCCGGCCACGGCGCCGATTCCGCCGCCGCCGAGCCGCTCCCCCATGGTCAACCACGCCCCGACGGCGATGAGTACGGGCCCCGCGCCGAGCGTGACGACAGTGGCGACCGCGAGCCCGGTGTCCTGCACCGCGGCGAAGTAGGCGACCTGGAAGACGGTGAAAGCGGATCCGGTCGTGGCGATGCGCGCCACCTTGCGACGGCGTGGTTCGACGGTCCTGGCCGCCGCACGGGGGCGGCGCAGCACCCGTACCACCAGCATCAGCGCGAGCCCTCCGGCGCACCGCCAGAAGGTGAGGGCGACCGGCCCGAGATCGCTGGCCCGGTAGAGCAGCGAGGCTGCGGCACCCGCGGTGCCCCAGGCGATTCCGGCAACGATCAGAAAGACGAGGCTGCGCCCGACGGGCAGCCCAACAGCAGTGTTCGACACGTGACTTCTCTCCGCACACAGACAGGGATGAGTGGATCGCTCAGCTCTGTGCGCGGGCAGCGACGGACCGCCCGGGGAACACCCCGGGCATGGTCGACGTCAGAAAAAGGCAGCCGCCCGCGCTAGGCGGCAGGAGGCGGAAGTACGGTCAAAGGCATGCGCGTCACCCTAGGTGGCGGCATCCGTGACCTGCAACACCTTTGCCCCGCCCACGGATTCACCGGCCACGGGCCCCGCAGGCGCCTTAGGCGTGGACGACTGGGCGATGAAGGCGCCGAACAGCACCACACCCCCGCCGACGATCTGCGGCGCGGAGAGATGCTCCCCGAGCAGCACCCAGGCCAGCACGGTCGCGATGACCGCCTCCAGGCAGGCGACGACGCCGGCGACCTGGGGCGAGAGCATCCGCACGGAGACGACACCGGTGACGTACGCGACGACGGTGGCGATCAGCACGATCCACCCCAGCAGCAGCCAGGCGGGCAC
This sequence comes from Streptomyces sp. NBC_01465, assembly GCF_036227325.1. Taxonomy (NCBI): domain Bacteria; kingdom Bacillati; phylum Actinomycetota; class Actinomycetes; order Kitasatosporales; family Streptomycetaceae; genus Streptomyces; species Streptomyces sp. NBC_01465. The sequence goes on from NZ_CP109467.1 coordinate 743,096, forward strand.
CGCCGTCCCGTTCATGTCCGCGTGCCCGCCGAGCAGCGAGAAGTCCATGCCCCAGGGCCGGGCGACAACCGTCAGCAGGAGGGCTCCGACGATCAGTCCGTACGCGATGACACCGAGCGGGTCGGCCGCGTCCTCCCCGTCGCTCCCCTGGTCGGACAGGACGAAGTACCCCACCTGGCAGCAGGCCGCGCCCAGCGCGAGCAGCAGGCCCACCAGGTCGAAGCTGAGCCCCGACCAGACCTCGACGACACAGGCGAGTCCGCCGACGGCGAGGATCACTCCGACCGCGGCGGCCCGGGTCACCGGCCTGCGCTGTACGAAACGCACCCAGCCCAGCACGAGCGCGGGAGCGAGGTACTCGACGAGCAGCGCGACCCCGACCGGGATCCGGGAGATCGCCGCGAAGTAGCAGGCCTGCACCCCGGCGACCGCGAGCAGTCCGAACCCGGCGAGCAGAACGGGCCTGCGCCGTACAAGACTCCGGTGCCGCCAGGCGACGGGCAGCATGACGAGCGCGGCGCCCGCCACTCTCAGCCACACCACGTGCAGCGGGTCGAGCCCCGCCTCGATCAGCGGCTTGGCCGCGACCCCTGAACCACCGAATGCGAGCGCCGACAGCAGGGCAAGTCCCAGGCCGACGCTCCTCCCCTGAGCGTGCATCGGCACATCATGACAGCTGGCGTCATGAGCGTCACCTCTAAGACACCTGTCGAGACGGCTCCTCCGCGAGACGGTCCGCGAGAGCCTCCACGTCCACCCCCGCATGGATCAGCACCTCGACCGCACGGCTGCCGCGGTCCTCGGCGAGTGCGGCAAGCAGATCGCGCCCGGACGCCCGTCGGTCGCCGCGCCCGTCGGCCCGCGCGAGCGCACCCTCCATGGCGGTGACCGCACTGGGTGCCCAGCCGGCGACCCCCGCCTCGCGCACGACGGGCAGCGCGCCGGAGTCCTCCACCGACCCCTGCCATCTCAGTCCGTACCCGATGGAGCGCTGCACGAGGTAGCCCAGCACCTTGGCCAGTTGGGGCCCACCGTCGAAGGCGGAGCGCACTTCGGGATCGGTCTCGATCACCGAGTGCAGCAGATGGGCAGTGTCGATCTGCCGGTCGCCGTCCCGCAGCGCACGCCGGCGCGCGCCTGTGACCACCGTCGCCAGCTCCACAGTGAGTCTGGCCTCGATCTCGGCACGGGGCGGGGCGGGCTGGTCTCCGGGCCGGACAGAACTTTGCACATCTCCCACCTCATCAGGCGCCGCCGCCCGATCCATCCCCGCGGGGGCCCATTTCCGCATCCGACAGAAGGTGGGCACGTACGACCGACTTCTCCTCCTTGCGGATGAGACGCCAGAAAAACGCTCCGGGGGCGCGCGCCGCCTTGCCACGCGCCGCCGACGCAACCGATGCCCGCCCCGCACTCGTCTCCCACCCACAACACCACCACCCCGGCCACCACGAGACGGAGGACCCGATGCCCGTGTGGCTGGTCGCCCTTCTCGCGAAGGACGGACGGCAGTACGTGTACCGCGTGTACGCACCGCACGACGCCCTGCACGGCGACCTCTTCTGGGCCGCCTTCCACTGCCATGACGAGATGCGCCGGCCGCGCGCCAGCGACTGGTTCGACTCCGCGGAGATCTGGCAGACCTGACAGTTCATCAGTATTGAATGTTCCGCGCCGGCCAGCTACTTTGCGCGACATCACAACCCGACGAGAAGGGGTGGTCGCATGGCCGAAGTCAGCGCGGAGGCACGTATCGAGGCACCGGCCGAGAAGGTCTGGTCGCAGCTGACCGACTTCGGCTCGTACGGCGAGTGGAGCATGACGCACACCGACTTCCCCAAGGGCGGGCCGGAGACGCTGGAGGCCGGAACCACGTACCAGGAGAACATGAAGCTCATGGGCTTCCCGGCCGAGGTGAACTGGACCATAGACGAGCTGGAGACCGCCCGGGTGCTCGCGATCCGCGGCAAGGGCCCGATGGGTGTCGCCCTCAGCCAGCGCTACACGCTCATCCCCGACGGGGACGCCACCACACTCCGCATCGACAGCGAGTTCACCGGCGCAGCGGTGGCGCTGATGGCGGGCAAGCTCAAGGACTCGGCGACCGCAGCGCTCAACGAGTCGCTCCGTAAACTCAACGGCCTGGTCACCTGAACGACCTGCCGACACCAACGCACTGAGGCGCCCCACGGATCTCCGTGGGGCGCCTCAGTGTTCGGGCTATCAGGGCGTATCAGTCTTCGTCGGCGAGGATCAGATACAGCTTCTTACGGGCATCGGTGATGACCGAGAGCGCCTTCGTGCGCTGGTCCGGGGTGCCGGTCTTCCAGACCTGCCCGAACGCCTCCATCAGACCGAAGCCGGCCTGGCGGATCTCGTTCATCGTCTCCCAGTCGACGCCGCGCCCGGCATCGTCCCAAGGAGCCTCGGGCCCCTCGGCGGCCGCGGTGCGCCCGGCGTCGGTGAGCGTGAACAGCTTCTTGCCGCCCTCGCTCTCACTGGTGATGAGGCCTTCGTCCTCGAGCAGCTGGAGCGTCGGGTAGACCGATCCGGGGCTGGGGCGCCAGGCGCCGCCGCTCCGCTCACCGATCTCCTGAATCATCTCGTAGCCGTGCATCGGACGGTCCTTGAGCAGCGCCAGGATCGAAGCACGCACGTCTCCGCGCCGCGCCCTCCCCCTGGGACCGCCCCGGCCGCCACGCCCTCCAGGTCCGAAAGGCCCGCCGAACGGCGGCCCGAACGGGCCGAAGGCGCCACGACGCCCCTCGAAGTCGCCCCGACCCTGATGGCCGGGACCGCAATTTCCATGTGTATGGGAACGCATCGCAAACACTTCCTTCCATCGTTGATCTGTCGCGATGCGTCAACGATATATCGGAACAGTTCGTTTGGCAACACCCGAAGAGTCCAGATCCCCGAGATTGGCCTTGGCCTGCGGCTTTCCCCCGCCACTACCGTCGGGGGCATGCGGATTCGAATCGTCGACGCCTTCACCGACCGCCCCTTCGCCGGCAACCCGGCCGGGGTCCTGCTCCTCGACTCCTTCCCGGACGACGTCTGGCTCCGACACGTCGCCACGGAGGTGAACCACGCGGAGACCGCCTTCGCCCACCCGCTGCCCGCGGGCGGCGAGGCCGACTGGGCGCTGCGCTGGTTCACCCCGGCCACCGAGGTCGACATGTGCGGCCACGCCACGCTCGCCACCGCCCATGTCCTGCACACCACGGGCGCGGCGACCGGCACCGTCCGCTTCGCCGCGCGCTGCGGGATCCTGACGGCGACGGCCCAGGAGGACGGCACGATCACTCTCGACTTCCCGACGTCCTCGCTCACCCCGGTCGAGGCCCCGGCCGGGGTCGCCGAGGCTCTGGGCGCCGAGGTGGTGTCGGTCCACGACACCTCGGACCACGTCGGAGACCTGCTGGTCGAGCTCGCGGACGAGAAGGCCGTACGCGCCCTCACACCCGACTTCCCCGCCCTGGTCGCCCACTCCCGGCGGGGCATCATCGCCACCGCGGCGGCCGAAGACCCCTCGCGCGGCTACGACTTCGTCTCGCGCGGCTTCTTCCCCCGCGTGGGCATCGACGAGGACCCGGTCACCGGCAGCGCCCACACGGCGCTCGCCCCCTTCTGGTCGGCCCGCCTGGGCCGCGAGACGCTGACCGGCCTGCAGGCCTCGGCCCGCTCCGGTCTCGTACGGACACAACTGCGCGGCGACCGCACCCTGCTGACCGGATCGGCGGCCACGGTGATCGACGGCGAACTCCACGCCTGACCGACCCCGAGAACGCCTCAGGGGGCGTACGGAGAAATCCGTACGCCCCCTGCGCATGCGCCTACGCCGTCGGCAGCCACCCCACCTTGCCGGCCAACAGCGCGTACCCGACGAAGGCCCCGATGTCGAGCAGCGAGTGCGCGACCACCAGCGGGCCCACCCGTCCCCAGCGCCGGTAGAGCAGCACGAACACCACACCCATGGCCATGTTCCCGACGAAGCCGCCGATCCCCTGGTACAGGTGGTACGAGCCGCGGAGCACCGAGCTCGCCGCCAGCGCGGCCATCGGCGACCACCCCAACTGCCCCAGTCTGCGCAGCAGATACCCGACGACGATCACCTCCTCCAGTACGGCGTTCTGCACCGCGGAGAGGATCAGCACCGGGAACTTCCACCACACGTCCGGCAGCGACTCCGGCACCACGGTCAGGTTGAACCCCGCGGCCCGCGCCCCCAGATAGAAGGCGAGCCCGACGCTCCCGATGCCCGCCGCGACCAGCGTCCCGCGCCCCAGATCCGGCCACGGCCTGCTCCGGTCGAAGCCGATCGCCCGCAGCCCGGCGCCCTCCCGCAGCAGGAGATGCGCCACCAGCGCGACGGGCACCAGCGCGGTCGCGATGCCGAAGACCTGCCAGGCGAGATCAAGCCACGGCCGCCCGGGCGCGTACGAGCCGACGAGCGTGGCGGCCTGTTGCTTCAGTCCGCCGGGCTTCGTCAGCGACCCGATAAAGCTGATCAGCGCCGAAACTCCGCTCGCGCCGAGCGAAAGCGCCAGCACCAGCACCGTTTCGGACCGGAAGATCCGTCGCGAGATCCCCTCTGTGGGAAGAGAATCAGCCACGCGTCCCGCCTCCGCCTGCACACCTGCCTCCAGTTGACCGTTCCCGCCTCATCCCCACCACCGTCCCGCTAGGGTCTCGGAGGCAGGTACGAAGATCGCACACGACAGGCCGTGGGAAGGGCACCACCGCATGGGACGTCACAGCTTGCCCGATGAGTTCGAGCCAGGGGGAACCCGGGTCCGACCGCCAGTGCGCCGCAGGACGGTGGCCATCGCCACCATGCTGGTCCTGTGCGTGGCGACAGGCACGGCACTGGCGGCCCAGGGCGGGCTCCTGGGCTTCTCCACCTCGTGCTCCGACTCCGCCGTGAAACTGCGCCTCGTGGCCTCCCCCGACATCGCTCCCGCCGTCCGTACGGTGGCCGACCGCATCCGCAAGGACAAGGTCACCACCGACGGCCAGTGCATGGACATCACTGTCACGGCCCGCGACTCGTACAAGGTCTCCGACGCCCTCAGCACCATGTCCGCCAAGCCGGACTTCGAGATCTGGCTGCCGGACTCCCAGCTGTGGGTGCAGCGCGCCCAGGCGACGGGCAAGAGCGTCCCGATCACTGCGTCCGGCAATGTCGCCGCGTCACCGGTCACACTGGGCATGGTGCCCTCGGCCGCCAAGTCACTGGGCTGGCCGCGGAAGACGTACACCTGGGCGGAACTGGCCGGAGCCTCCATGCAGTCGGACAAGATCCACCTGGGTGCGGCCGACCCGGCCCGCAGCGCCACCGGTCTGCTCGCCCTCAGCAGCATCAGCCGCTCCGCGGGTACGGGCCCGGACAGCGGGACCCAGGTCGCAGCGGCCGCGAAGGTGCTCTCCCAGCGAATATCCGACGGCGACAGCCAGGTCCTGGACACGCTCGCCCGCGACGACTCGGCCGCGGAGAAGGGCAATCCGCGCCGCAATCAGGCCCTGATCGTCTCCGAGCAGTCGGCCTTCGCCCACAACACCGCGTCCGCCGCCGAAAAGCTCGACCTGTTCTACCCCAAGGACGGCGCGCCGCAGCTGGACTACCCGTACACCCTGGTCGACGAGGCCGCCCACACCACGGACCAGAGCCGTGCGGCCCTGCGCTTCATGACGCTGCTGGGCGAGGACTCGGCCCGGCACACCATCGAGAAGTACGGTTTCAGAACCCCCGACCAGCCCGTCAGCAACACCACTGTGAAGTCCGCGGGCGGCCTCCCGCCGCAGCCGTACACCAAGGAACCGCCCGAGCCGCTGACCGACCAGGAGCTCGAAGAGACGCTCGGCATGTGGACGATCACGGTCCAGAGCGCCCGGCTGACCACGGTGGTCGACGCGTCCGGCTCCATGGCCACACTGGTACCGGGCAGCAGCTCCCAGACGCGCATGGACGTCACCAAGGCCTCGCTCCTGCAGGCCCTCGCCCAGTTCACACCGGAGGACGAGATCGGCCTGTGGGACTTCGCCACCCGGCTCGACGGGGACCGCGACTACCGCAAGCGCGTGGAGACGGTCCGCCTCGGCGATCCGGTGAAGGGCGGCGGCACCCAGCGCGACCGCCTCTCCGCCGCGTTCTCGGCTCTTGAGCCGGTGCCGGGCGGTGCGACAGGTCTGTACGACACGACACTCGCCGCCTTCAAGGACGCGCAAGCGACGTATGTGAGCGGCAAGTTCAATGCGGTGGTCGTTCTCACCGACGGTGTCAACGAGGACAAGAACGGCATCTCGCGGTCCGCTCTGATCGCCAAGCTCAAGCAGCTCAACGACATCCACCGCCCCGTCCCGCTGATCATGATCGCGGTCGGTCCCGACACCGACAAGACGGAGGTCGAGCAGGTCGCCGAGGCCACCGGCGGCGCCGGCTACCAGGTCAACGACCCGGCGGACATCCATGCCGTACTCCTCAAGGCGGTGATCGCGGCCGCCAGCGCCAAGGCGTCATGACCGCCCCGGGAACCCCACCGGCCAGGTGTGCACCGGCTCGCCCCGGTGCATCAGCTCGGCGTAGCGCCGGGTGGTGGCGGCCAGCGCGGCCTCCCGCTCCAGGCCGGCCTCCAGTGCACGGTGGTACGTGTCGACCTGCCAGGACGCGCCGTTGACCCGCCGCCTGCACCGCTCCTCGATCACCCCCAGGTAGTGGTCGCGGTCGGCCGGCTCGATGCCCCAGGCATCGAGGCCGGCGGCCGCCAGGGGCAGCAGTTCATCGCGTACGAGCTTCACCGCGGGCACCTTCGTGATGCCGCCGGTCCGCCCCGGGCGCACCCACTCCAGCTCGGCGTCGATCCCGTACCGGCAGGCGGCGTCGAAGTTGCGGTCGGCCGCCTCGAAGGGCATCCGGCGCCACACCGGCCGCGCGTCCTCGGCCAGGGCCCGCACCAGGCCGTAGTAGAAGGCGGCGTTGGCCATGACATCGGTGACGGTGGGGCCGGCGGGCAGCACCCGGTTCTCCACGCGCAGATGCGGGACGCCGTCGGCGATCCCGTACACCGGCCGGTTCCAGCGGTAGACCGTCCCGTTGTGCAGCACGAGCTCCTGCAGCTTCGGTATGCCACCGTCGTCGAGCACCCGCAGCGGCTCCTCCTCGTCGCAGATCGGCAGCAGCGGCGGGAAGTACCTGAGGTTCTCCTCGAAGAGGTCCTTGACCGAGTCGATCCAGCGCTCCCCGAACCAGGTCCGCGGCCGTACGCCCTGGGCCTGCAGCTCGGGCGGGCGGACGTCGGTGGCCTGCTGGAAGAGCGGCGGCCTCGATTCGCGCCACAGCTCGCGGCCGAAGAGGAACGGCGAGTTGGCACCGACCGCCACCTGCACCGGAGCGATGGCCTGTGCGGCGTTCCACACATCGGCGAAGCGGCCCGGGGTGACCTGGAGGTGCAACTGCACGGAGGTGCAGGCCGCTTCCGGGGTGATCGACCCGGAGGTGCAGGTCAGCCGCTCGACGCCCTGTATGTCGAGTACGAAGTCCTCGCCGCGTTCCGCCACCATCTGGTCGTTGAGCAGCATGTAGCGGTCCACGTCGGAGAGGTTCGCGGAGACCAGATCACGCTGGGCCAGCGTCGGCAGAATTCCGATCATGACGATCCCGGCGTCGACCTCGTTCGCTTTGCGGTGGGCGTACGCAAGACCGGTGCGCAGCTCCTCCGCGAGTTGATCGAATACCCGGCCGCCGAGCCGGTGCGGGACAATATTCACTTCCAGATTGAACATTCCGAGTTCGGTCTGGAAATCACGGCTCGCGATGCGCTCCAGAACCTCGGCATTCATCATCCGGGGCATCCCGTCGCCACCGGCCAGATTCAGCTCGATCTCCAGCCCCATCAGATTCTTGGGCCGGTCGAACCGCCTCTCCTCCAGCAGCCTCTCCAGCCCCTCCAGGCACTGCTGCAGCTTTCTCCGGTACCTCTGCCGATCGGACAGCTCGAAGCCGCCTGCCACGACCTTCTCCCCCATCGAAGCGTCCCTCCTCGAGTGGGCGGCCTGCGGCAACAGCCGCTCGCGTCACGGTCGATAATGCCCAGGCTGACTGATCCATAACGCCCCGCGGACGACCCGTCGGCGAGTAGCCTTGCCCTGGCACATTCCATCGGCATGACGCATGCCGCAGTTACCGGCCGTACCGGCGTGGTGAAAAACGCCGACGCTTTTCGGCCGACCGCTCGAGCAGCCTCTTCCGAGGCCAGGGTGGTGCACCGTTGCCAAATAGGGTAAATGCCCACCGAATTCGGGCCGAATACCGACTTGCCCGCAATACCGGCGACAGCTAGACGAAACATCGTGTGAACACGTGTCGTATAAACTCCGCGAACGAGCCTGAGAGTTGGCGCCCCGGCCCACGCACCCGGCCCCCCTCCGGCCCCGCAAGCTGACATCGCCGTCCGCACCGCCCATGCGTCACCGTGTCTCCGAAAAGTGAGAGGCGACTCATCATGCCGCTGCATGTCCCCCCGGCTCCCGCGCCCGCCCTGCGCAGTGTCCTCGTAGCACTCGGCTCCCCCACCGCCGTACGCGAGGCCCGCACCCCTGCCCTCCGCTCCGCCACCGGTCCCCTGACCCCCGAACTCCCCCTCCCGGTCCACGTACTGGACCGGATCGTGCCGGGCAGCCGGCCACCCCGCACCCGCCTGACCGGCTGGCGTTTCCTGATCCGCAGCGGCGACCGTGCCGTGGCGGCGGCGGAGACGACCCTCACGCCGGACGGCTGGACCTTCTCCCACTTCTTCGAGGGCCCCTACATCGCCTCCACGGAGCACGCCCTGCGCCAGGCCGAGGCGATGAAGACGCACTTCCAGCCGCGCCTGCTGTCCATCCCCGAGCTCTACATGCTGGCGCTCTGGCTGCACGGCGACTGCGAGGCCGACCCCGCGGACTCCATGCCCGCCCCCACCGACCTCCTGGTGCCGCTCGCTCCCGCGCCGCCCGGCATCGCCGCCCACCGCCCGCGCCGGGTCGCCGACCTGCTGCCCGTGATGACGCTGCGCCTGACGCCACCGCTCCTGACCACCCGCGTCTGATCCACCGACCGCCCCATCCGGACTAGCCCGTACCGGCCACCCCGAACCACCCGAAGGGACAGTGCAGTTGAGCTGAACCGTCCGCACGGGTGATGCGTCATGGAGTAGTAGGAAGTGCTGCCGCGAAATCCCTGCGGATTGACGTCCGTGGGGCAACACTGGGAACGGACCGATGAAACCGGGGGGCGGCCATGAACACGAGTTCGAGCCGCAGGACAGTCAGCGCACTCACTACGACACAGCGAAAGAACGCATCCATGTGCCAGCACGAGCCACCCTGCCCGACAGCCGCCTCCGCCGACCGGGAGGCCGCGCTCCTCGTGGCACACCACCCGGAGCAGGGCTGGAGCCTGCTGTGCAACGGCGTCCTCCTCTTCGAGGACACCGGCGAGCTGCTGCCGGACGGACGGATCATCGCACCGCACCGTCCCCTGGGCGTGGGACAGGTGGTGGCCGCCGCCTAGCGGCGCAGGTACGACGAAGGGGCCGGCCCGGGTGACATCCCCGGAACCGGCCCCTCTTGTGTCTGTCAGTTGTCGTACTCGTCCAGCGGCGGGCAGGAGCAGACGAGGTTACGGTCCCCGAAAGCCCCGTCGATCCGGCGCACCGGCGGCCAGTACTTGTCCGCGGCCGAGACTCCGGCCGGGAAGACCGCCTCTTCGCGGCTGTACGGGTGGTCCCATGCGCCACCGAGTGCGCTCGCGGTGTGCGGGGCGTTGCTCAGCGGGTTGTCGTCCACCGGCCACTCGCCCGACGCCACCCGCTCGATCTCGCCGCGGATCGCGATCATCGTGTCGCAGAACCGGTCGAGCTCGTGGAGGTTCTCGCTCTCGGTGGGCTCGATCATCAGCGTCCCGGCCACCGGGAACGACATCGTCGGCGCGTGGAAGCCGTAGTCGATCAGACGCTTGGCGATGTCGTCGATGCTGACGCCTGTCGCCTTCGACAGCGGCCGCATGTCGACGATGCACTCGTGCGCGACCAGCCCGTTGGGGCCGGTGTAGAGCACCGGGTAGTGCGGCTCGAGCCGCTTGGCGATGTAGTTGGCCGCGAGCACCGCGACCTGCGTCGCACGCTTCAGTCCCTCGCCGCCCATGAGGCGTACGTACGCCCACGAGATCGGCAGGATCCCCGCGGAGCCCCACGGAGCGGCCGAGATCGGCCCGACGCCCGTCTCGGGGCCCGCGGTCGGCTGGAGCGGGTGGTTGGGCAGGTACGGCGCCAGGTGTGCGCGCACACCGACCGGACCGACGCCCGGGCCGCCGCCGCCGTGCGGGATGCAGAAGGTCTTGTGCAGGTTCAGGTGCGAGACGTCGCCGCCGAACTTGCCCGGCTTGGCCAGACCGACCAGCGCGTTGAGGTTGGCGCCGTCGACGTAGACCTGGCCGCCCGCCTCGTGCACCTCGGCGCAGATGTCGGCGACGTGCGCCTCGAAGACGCCGTGGGTGGACGGGTAGGTGATCATGAGCACCGACAGCTCGTCGCGGTACTGCTCGATCTTGGCGCGCAGGTCCGCGACGTCGACCTCGCCGTCGTCCGCGGTCTTCACCACGACGACCTTCATGCCGGCCATCACGGCGCTGGCCGCGTTCGTGCCGTGCGCGGAGGAAGGGATGAGGCAGACGGTGCGCTGCAGGTCGCCGTTGGCCCGGTGGTACGCACGGACGGCCAGGAGCCCCGCGAGCTCGCCCTGCGAACCGGCGTTGGGCTGCAGGGAGACCTTGTCGTACCCGGTGACCTCGGCGAGCCGGTCCTCCAGCTCATGGATGAGCGTCAGGTACCCGGCGGCCTGGTCGACCGGCGCGAACGGGTGCATCGCCCCGAACTCGGGCCAGGTGACCGGCTCCATCTCGGTGGTCGCGTTCAGCTTCATGGTGCAGGAGCCGAGCGGGATCATGCCCCGGTCCAGCGCGTAGTCGCGGTCGGCGAGCTTGCGCAGGTAGCGGAGCATCGCGGTCTCGGAGCGGTGCTGGTGGAACACCGGGTGGGTGAGCACCTCGTCGTCGCGCAGCAGCGCACCGGGCAGTGCGTCGTCGGTCTGCGCGTCGAGCGCCTCGACATCGCCCTCGGCCCCGAAAGCGGCCCAGACGGCGGCCAGTTGGACGCGTGTGGTGGTCTCGTCGCAGGCGACGGAGACATGGTCGGCGTCGACCTGGTGGAGGTTGACGCCCCGCTCACGGGCGGCGGCGACGACCTCGGCGGCCCGCCCCTGGGCCCGTACGGTCAGGGTGTCGAAGTAGCTGCCGTGCACGACCTCGACGCCCGAGGCCCGCAGCCCCTCGGCCAGGATCGCGGCGTAACGGTGGGTGCGCCGGGCAATGTCCCGCAGACCGTCGGGGCCGTGGTAGACGGCGTACATGCCGGCCATGACGGCGAGCAGCACCTGGGCGGTGCAGATGTTGCTGGTGGCCTTCTCCCGGCGGATGTGCTGCTCGCGGGTCTGCAGGGCCAGCCGGTACGCCTTGTTGCCGTCGGCGTCGACGGAGACCCCGACCAGCCGGCCCGGCAGGCTGCGCGCGAACTTCTCGCGTACGGCCATGAACCCGGCGTGCGGACCACCGAAGCCCATCGGCACCCCGAACCGCTGGGTGGTGCCCACCGCGATGTCCGCACCGAGCTCGCCGGGCGAGGTGAGCAGCGTCAGCGCCAGCAGATCGGCGGCGACGGTGACGATCGCGCCGAGCTCGTGGGCCTGCTCGATGACGGGCTTGAGGTCCCGTACGCGACCGGAGGCGCCCGGGTACTGCAGCAGCACTCCGAAGACACCGCGCTCGGCGACCTCGGCGGGGATGCCCTCGCTCAGGTCGGCGACGACGACCTCGACACCGGTCGGCTCGGCGCGCGTCTCGATGACGGCGACGGTCTGCGGAAGTGTGTCGGAGTCGATCAGGAAGACCCCGTTCTTGACCTTGCCCACCCGCCGCGCGAGCGACATGGCCTCGGCGGCCGCGGTGCCCTCGTCGAGCAGCGAGGCACCCGAGGTGGGCAGACCGGTCAGATCGGCAACGACGGTCTGGAAGTTGAGCAGCGCCTCGAGACGGCCCTGAGAGATCTCCGGCTGGTAGGGCGTGTACGCCGTGTACCAGGCCGGGTTCTCCATGACGTTGCGCAGGATCACCGGCGGCGTGAAGGTGCCGTAGTAACCGAGCCCGATCATCGGCGAAAGGACCTGGTTGCGGTCGGCGAGGACACGCAGCTCGGCGAGGACCTCGGCCTCGGTCCGCGCGTCGGGAAGCTGCAGCGCCCCGGCGCTCTTGATCACCTCGGGCACCGCGGCGGCGGTCAGCTCGTCCAGGGAGCCGTAGCCGACCTGGGCGAGCATCTTGGCCTGCGCCCCGGCATCGGGCCCGATGTGGCGCTGCTCGAAGGGGATGCCACGCTCCAGCTGGGAGAGCGGAATGCGGTTGGCGGTCATGGCGGAGGCCTCCTGGTCGACGCGACCTGCGAGGGGCACCACGGCGCGGGTGCCCGAACGGCCTCCCCCTCTGTCATCTCAACCTGAGAGTTTCACCGGCCCGCACAAGGCGCACCGGCTTTCACCGTCGGTGAGGGAGAGCTCCGGAACGTGCCCGCCCGACGCCCGCCCTGCTTTCCAGAGTGACCTCGTCCACGCGGTACGTGTGCCTGAGAGATTCCGGGGAGGATTTGCTCCTTCGGCGCCCCCGGACGATCTCCGTCGGAGGACTCTCCCGCGCGGGGTCAGCAGCCGTGCGCCAGCCTACCAGCGCACCGGACCACCAGGTCTTCGAGTGGACGGCATCCCAGATCTGCACTTTTGTAGTGTTTACAGAGCAGTTGCGACCAGTTGGAGGGACCGTGCAGACCGACATCGATCCGCGCAGCCTGATCGGCCGCAAGGCATTCGACCGCAATGGCACCAAGATCGGCACGGTCGACGAGGTGTACCTCGACGACGCCACCGGCGTCCCGGAGTGGGCAGCCGTCCGCACCGGCCTCTTCAGCAGGGACGCCTTCGTCCCCCTGGAGCCGAGCGAACTCGTCGACGACACCCTTCGAGTTCCCTTCGAGCGATCCTTGATCAAAGATGCCCCGGACTTCGGGGTGGGTCGCCATCTCTCCCCCGAGCAGGAGCTCCAGCTCTACCACCACTACGGACTCGACGTCTCGGCCCCCGCCTCTGCCCCGGACCGCGACTTCGGCCGGCTCGCGGGCGACAACGACTGACCGTCCCCAGCCCCGTCCGCATCCCCGGTCCGTACGAGCGGCAACGGCTGCGACAGCTCGAGCCCGGGATCGTCCACCCGGAACGTCCGCACCCGCCCCGGCACCACCGACCAGGGTTCCTCGAACCGGACCGTGACCCGCCCCACCCCGCTCCCCTGGACCCACCCCGCTCCGAATTCGGCATGGTGTACGTCATGACCCGCCGGCCAGCGCCGCTCGGCCGGCGGCACGCTCTCCTCCTCCACCGGCGCCGCTCCGTCCTCCCGCGGCGCCACCTCCTCCGCGTCCTCCTCCAGCGCGGCCCGCTCGGTGGCGGCCTGCGCGAAGAGATCCTCCTGGGTGTAGTCGGCCAGACCCGTGACACCCACGCCGAGGAGCCGCACACCGCCCGTGGTGTCCACCGACTCCAGCAGCCGCCCTGCGGCCTCCCGCACCACCGCGGGGTCGTCGGTGGGCCCGCGCAGCGTCTCGGACCGGGTCAGCGTCGAGAAGTCGTACCGCCGCACCTTGAGCACAACGGTCCTCCCCGACCTCCCGGCGCCCCGCAGCCGCTCCACACACCGCACGGCGAGCCGGTCCACCTCAGTCCTGACCCGCACCCGGTCGTGCAGATCCACATCGAAGGTGTCCTCGACCGACACCGATTTGGTGTCCCGCTCGGCCACCACGGGCCGCTCGTCGTGCCCGACGGCCATCCGGTACAGCGAGGCGCCGTGCGACTTCCCCAGCAGCCGTACGAGCTCGTCCTCGCCCGCCGTGGCGAGATCGGAGACGATCGCCATCCCTGCCCGCCGCAGATGGTCCTCGGTGGCGGGCCCCACGCCGGGAAGCGTCCGTACGGTCATCGGCGCAAGCAGCTCACGCTCGGTCCCGGGCTCGATCAGCACGAGCCCGTCCGGCTTGGCCTGCTCAGACGCGATCTTGGCCAGCATCTTGGACCCGGCGAGCCCCACCGATCCGGTGAGGCCGGTGACCGCCAGAATGTCCTTCCGCAGCTGCTCACCGACCGCCCGCGCGGACCCCGAGTCGTCGGCGGCCCCGCCGGCCTCCAGATCCACGAAGGCCTCGTCCAGGCTGAGCGGCTCTATCAGCGGCGACAACTGCGCCAGCAGCTCCATGACCTGGTTGCTCACGTCGCGATACAACGAGAACCGCGGCACCAGATAGGCGGCGTTGGGACAGAGCCGCCGCGCCTGCGCCATGGGCATCGCCGACCCCACCCCGAAGCGCCGCGCCTCGTACGAAGCGGTGGAGACCACCCCGCGCGGCCCCAGCCCGCCCACCACCACCGGTTTCCCGCGCAGACTCGGCTTCGCCGCCTGCTCTGCGGCGGCGAAGAAGGCATCCATGTCCAGATGCAGGATGGTGGGCGCGGCTCTCACATCACCGATGCTGCCCTACGCCACTGACAATCGGCCGCCGGCGGCGCCCCGGCCGCTCAGACGGCGCGGTTGCGCCGCCTGGCCAGCTCGTCGGAGGGGTTGTGCCCGACCAGCGTCTCGCCGGTGTCGACCCGCTCCCCGTGCAGCTGGGAGAGCGCGCTCTCCACGTCCCGCCACACCACGCCCACAGCGATGCCGAAGACCCCCTGGCCGCCCTGGAGCAGATTGACGACCTCGTCGGGCGAGGTGCACTCGTACACCGTCGCGCCGTCGCTCATCAACGTCATCCGCTCGAGATCGACAAAACCACGGTCCCGCAGATGCTGGACCGTGGTGCGGATGTTCTGCAGTGCGACCCCCGTGTCGAGGAATCGCTTCACGATCTTCAGAACGACGACATCCCTGAAGCTGTAGAGCCGCTGGGTGCCCGACCCGTACGCGGGCCGAACGCTCGGCTCCACGAGGCCCGTGCGCGCCCAGTAGTCGAGCTGCCGATAGGTGATGCCCGCCGCCGCACAAGCGGTCGGCCCCCGGTATCCGACCGTGTCGGCCACATGTTCGACCGCTCCGCCGTGATGCGGATACGGCCCGCCCGCCGCCGTACCGTCAACGCTGCTGCTCACGACGACCTCCGTCCTTGACCTGCCTTCTCGACGGTAGGCAGTCACCCGGGGTGCGTCAACGATCGCCACACTCGGCACGCCGAGTGATAATCACCCTGAGAGTGGTTTCCCGTGCCCCTCTTCGGGGAAAGGCTACTCGAATGTGCTGACGGGACCCTGCCGGAACGTCACTGGCTGTTGGTCCCGAAGTCCTCGGGCGAGATCTGGTCGAGGAACTCGCGGAACTTCTCCACCTCGTCCTCCTGCTCGTCGGGGATCGCGATTCCCGCGTCGTCGAGCACCCCGTCACTGCCGTAGATCGGCGTGCCGGTGCGCAGCGCGAGCGCTATGGCGTCGGACGGCCGCGCACTCACCTCGACCCCACTGGCGAAGACCAGCTCCGCATAGAAGACACCGTCACGCAGATCCGTGATGCGGACCTCGGTGAGTTCCTGGCCGACCGCTTCCAGGACATCCTTGAAGAGGTCGTGCGTCAGCGGCCTCGCGGGCGCCATCCCCTGCTGTGCGAAGGCGATCGCGGTCGCCTCCCCCGGTCCGATCCAGATGGGGAGGTACCGATCGCCTCCCACTTCACGCAGGAGAACGATCGGCTGGTTGGAGGGCATTTCCACCCGGACACCCACAACGTCGAGCTCGTTCACACAGCAACCCTAGGACGTGCCCGGCACCTTTGGGTAGTCGGGCTCCCCCATACTCAGCTCAACCGGACGCCGAGAGCCGTCTGCACCAGTGCCGCATGGAGCCGGACGGACAGCGTGGCGAGCTCCCTGGCAGTCGTCTCGGCATGCGCTCTGGTCTGCGGATTGCGGTGACGGCGCAGTGGTGCGACCACCTGCTCCACCAGCCCGGCCTCACGGTCGGCCGCCGCCTTCATGGCGCGCAGATGACGGGGCTCGAGGCCGAATCGCCCCAGATCCGCCACAAGTCGCGCCACATTCACGGCCTCCGCGTCATAGCCACCCTCGGCCACGGGCTCGATGAGGCCGTACGACTCCCACTCGTCGAGCTCCTCCTCGCTGACCTCGGCAGCGGCGAGAAGCACGTCCCGCCCGATACGGGCAGCCGTGGCACGCTCCGCCTCGGGACCCTCCTGCACGGCGTCCGGGGAGGGCAGTTGAACCTGCTCGCCGCGTTCCAGCGCATCGAGGTGGTCGCGGATGACCCGCAGCGGCAGATAGTGGTCCCGCTGCATCCGCAGCACCTGGGCAAGCCGCTCCACGTCGCCCACGCTGAACTTGCGGTAGCCCGACGGAGTGCGCTGCGGTTCGACGAGTCCCTCGGCCTCCAGGAAGCGGATCTTGGAGATCGTCACTTCGGGGAACTCTTCGCGCAGTATGTTCAGGACGGTTCCGATACTCACCGGACGGCCGCCCGCAGGGGCGGTGCCGTCACCGGCACCGCCCGTCGTTGAGTGCAGCATGGACCTTCCCTGGGGGGTCACACGCCCCGCTGGCTCGCGTAGAAGACCAGCCGGTACTTGCCAATCTGGACCTCGTCACCATTCGCCAGTGCAACGGAATCGATGCGCTCGCGATTCACATAGGTGCCGTTGAGGCTGCCCACGTCCGCGACAGTGAAGCCGCCGTCGGCGCTGCGCCGGAACTCCACGTGGCGGCGCGACACCGTGACGTCGTCGAGGAAGATGTCGCTCTGCGGATGACGGCCGGCCGTGGTCAGCTCGCCGTCGAGCAGGAAGCGGCTGCCCGAGTTCGGTCCACGGCGGACCACCAGGAGCGCCGAACCGAGCGGAAGGGCGTCGACCGCGGCCTGGGCCTCGGGCGACAGCGACGGAGTGGCGGTCTGGCCGGTCGCCTCCGCCTCGTAGGCCTCCAGCCCCGAGATGGAGATGGTCGACGTCGTTTCCGAAGGCCGCTCGGGCACCGCCCCCGCCCGCAGCGGAGCGCCACAGTTGGAGCAGAACCGACTGGCCTCGGCGTTCCGATGCCCGCACCTCGTACAAACCGGCATGGACGAATCCTCCTGCGATGGGTCCCCGAAACCTATGCGGCCTTGACCGGCAGGGTCAACAGACGGCGCGCCCGGAATGTCGCCGCCGGTACCGGCCACCTCATCGCGGAAGAGCGGGCGTTCCCCTGCCTGCTCCTCACCCTGGCCATGCCGCGGGGCACGGTGCCGGGCGGTGGCGTTGCCACTGTCCTCGCGTGCGCTCTTGCCGAACAACTTCGCAAACAACTTCACGGGCGATTCCCCTTGACCGAAACAGACCCGCCCGTGGGGCAGGACGAACCCTGAACGAACACACCTGCCGAACCTGACATCCACACAACGTGCGTATCCACCCGACAGTTTCCACCACGCACCCTGTTTGGGGTGCGGCGACCCCCCGCAACCTCATGCCCTGGTCCCACGGCCCCCATGCACCCCCGTCTCACTGCGATGACGACTGAGCGTAGTCAGGCCGCTTCGCCGGTCGCAAGGCGTCCACGACGATCTTCTCAACTCGTGTCACCGTGGCGGTGGCCTGCTCTTTCTCCAGAGTCTGCACGACACCGCCCGGGATGTTGAGCGCCGGCTCCAGATCCTCCGGCTTCCCGATCACCTTGAAGGTGTACGGCGCGCTGATCTTCTGACTGTCCACCCGGATGCCGTCGTCGTCCGAGAAGTAGGTGTCCCCCACCACCCTGACGTCATTGATCTGGATGGCCTCCGCGCCTGCCGCACGCAACTCCTGGATGGTGTCGAGCAGCATGTCGGCCTGCACCGCCTTGTGCGGGTCCTGGATCGTCAGAGTGATCCCGGGGCCTTGTGCCGCCACCGTCCCCGCCAGGATGCCGAGCTGGCGCGCCTTCTCCTGCGTCTGCTTCCGCGCCTCTTCCGCCTGGTCCGAGCTGCTCTCCAGCTCGGTCCGCTGACCCTCGAGGCGCTGCTTCTCGTCCTCGAGCCGCTGGGTCCTGTTGTCGAGTTCGTCGAGGATGCGCACCAGGTCCTCCTGGCGGGCACCTCGCAGCGCACTGTTGTCGCTCGTGGAACGGACCTGAATGGCGAGTCCGAGACCGAGTACGAACAGCAGGACAGCGACGATGAGTTGTGCACGCGTGAGCCGCGGCGGCCACAGCCCCGCGGCCAGCCGCTGCCGGCCCGTCTGCTGAACCGGTTCGGTCCGCTCTTCTTCGGTCCGTCCCTCTTCGGGAAGCTCTTCGTTGCTCATCGGCCTCAAGCCCGGAAGACGTGCCGGCGGATGGCCGCGGCGTTCGAGAAGATCCTGATGCCCAGCACGACCACGACGCCCGTGGACAGCTGCGCGCCGACGCCCAGCTTGTCGCCCAGGAACACGATCAGCGCCGCGACCACGACGTTCGAGAGGAAGGAGACGACGAAGACCTTGTCGACGAAGATGCCGTCGAGCATGGCCCTCAGGCCCCCGAACACCGCGTCCAGCGCGGCCACGACCGCGATCGGCAGATAGGGCTCGACCACCGCCGGCACCTCGGGCCGGACAAACAGTCCGACCACGACTCCCACCACGAGGCCCAGTACGGCGATCACGATGTGCCCTTCCCTGTGTTGGCCGACGCGGCGGCCGCTGGCTGTGCTGTACGTACGATCAGGCTCGGGGCGGCAGGCAGCCGCACCTCGTCCTGGTCGGAAATGCTGCTGCGGATCGAGTAGTTCTCCTGCAGCACGTGCAGGTACTGTCCGTCGGCACTGTCCTGGAACGCGGTGCTCAGCCGCTTCCCGTCCCCCACCGCGAGCACCGTGTAGGGCGGCACGAGCGGCCTGTTGTCCACCAGTATGGCGTCGCCCGCCGCCCGGATCGCCGAGAGCGCCGTCAGACGCTGCCCGTTGATGGCGATCGCCTCGGCACCGGACTGCCACAGACCGTTGACGACCCGCTGCATGTCCCTGTCCCGTACGCGGCCGGTGTCGGAGAAGCCGGTGCTCTCGCGCGGTCCGCCGCCGCCCTGGTCGGTGTCCTTCGCGTCGTCCACGACAAGCTTCACACCCGGCCCGTGCACCTCCGTGGCGCCGGAGAGCAGGGCCACCAGTTCGCCCTGGTCCCCGCCGTGCTGTTCAAGGGCCTTGCGCTGGCGCTCGCTCACCTCGTCCCGGAGAGCGTCCACCTTCTCCTGCGCCTTGTCGGCCGCCGAGGTCTCCGACTCGACCCGGTCGATGAGCTCCTGGCGTTCCTTTGCCACTACCGGGGCGGTGACCCGGGCCTGTGCCGCGCCCACGGTGACGACCGCTGCGGCAAGTACCAGTCCGGCGGCAAGTCCCAGCTTTGCGCGCAGAGTTCGGGGCATCCCCGCACGGCCCTCGGCTGCCTGCCGGGCCGTCGCCTCCGCATACCCGTCGTCCAGGCTGTGGTCCATCACGTTGGTCAGCAGCGACATCGACGCATCGGGGCGTGCGGGCGGAGTGCTTGTGCTCCGAATGGGGGGCTGCTGCGGCATGCCGCACATCGTCGCACGTCGGAGCGTCAGGTACCGAATGGCCCCACCGGTGTGCCGGACGGTGTACGCCTACACCGTCCGGCACACCGCCATCGCCTAGTGACCTGCGCTGTCGACGACCGCCGACCACTCGTCGAGCAGCGCCTGGGCGGAGGCATCGTCCGGCCCTTCGGCCCACAGATGAGTGACGGCTTCCGCCGGATCGGGCAGCACCATCACCCAGCGGCCATCCGTCTCCACCACCCGCACGCCGTCGGTCGTGTCCACGGACCGGTCGGAGGCAGCCTCCACCACGCGGCGCATGACGAGCCCCTTGACCGCCCACGGAGTGGCAAGATCCCTGCGGAGCACATGCGCACGCGGAATCCGTGCGTCGATCTGGCTCAGGGTGAGCTGCGTACGGGCCACCAGACCGATCAGCCTGACAAACGCGGCCGAGCCGTCGAAGACACTGCTGAACTCCGGAATGATGAAGCCGCCACGCCCGTCCCCACCGAAGATGGTCGTCTCCTCGCGGCCCACCCGGGTCAGATCGTCCGGTGACGTGGTGGTCCACTCCACCTGTGTCCCGTGATACGCCGCAACCTGCTCGGCGATCCGCGTGGTGGTGACCGGCAGCGCCACTCGCCCGCTGCGCCGCTCGGCCGCGACGAGGTCGAGCATCACGAGAAGGGCCCGGTCGTCCTCCACGATCCGCCCTCGCTCGTCCACCAGGGACAGGCGCTCGCCCACCGGGTCGAACCGCACCCCGAACGCGGCCCGGGCCGAGGCGACGATCTCCCCGAGTCTCACCAGCCCGGATCGCCTGGTGTCGGCCGTCTCCGTCGGCCTGGACTCGTCGAGACCCGGATTGATGGTCAGCGCGTCGACGCCCAGCCGCCCCAGCAGGCTGGGCAGAACCAGACCCGCGCTGCCGTTGGACGCATCGACGACCACTTTCAGCCCGGCCTCGGCAATGCCCGTGGTGTCCACATCACGGAGCAGGGAACCGGTGTACGAGTCGAAGACGCTGGACGGGAAGTGCAGATCCCCGATCTCCCCGGGAAACGCACGCCGGTACTCCTGCCGCGCGTACACCCGGTCCAGCTTGCGCTGGCCCCCCTGCGAGAGATCGGCTCCCCGTTCGTCGAAGAACATGATGTCGACGGAGTCGGGTACACCGGGAGAGGTCCGGATCATGATTCCCCCGGCGCTGCCCCGCGCCGTCTGCTGCCGCGCCACCGGCAGGGGTACGTTCTCCAGATCGCGTACGTCGATCGCGCTCGCCTGCAGCGCCGAGATCACGGCCCGCTTCAGCGCACGCGCACCGCGCGAGTGGTCGCGCGCCGTGGTGACGGTGGACCCCTTCTTCAGCGTAGTCGCGTAGGCGCCGGCCAGCCGTACCGCCAGCTCCGGCGTGATCTCCACATTGAGGATCCCGGAGACTCCACGAGCGCCGAACAGATGCGCCTGTCCCCGGGACTCCCAGATGACGGACGTGTTGACGAAGGCGCCGGCCTCGATGGTCTTGAACGGGTAGACCCGCACATTGCCCTGAACAATCGATTCCTCGCCGACCAGGCATTCGTCGCCGATGACGGCGCCGTCCTCGATCCGGGCCGCACGCATGATGTCGGTGTTCTTGCCGATCACACAGCCACGCAGATTGCAGTGCTGACCGATGTAGACGTTGTCGTGAACCACGGCCTTGTGCAGAAAGGCCCCGCTCTTCACCACGACGTTGGAACCGACGACCGTGTGCTCGCGGATCTCCACGTCGGCCTCGACCTTGGCGTAATCACCGATGTACAGCGGACCGCGCAGCACGGCATCCGGGTGGACCTCCGCACCCTCGGCGACCCAGACGCCCGGCGAGATCTCAAAGCCGTCGATGTCGACGTCGACCTTGCCCTCGAGAACGTCGGCCTGAGCCTTGACGTAACTCTCGTGCGTTCCCACGTCCTCCCAGTAGCCCTCGGCGACATAGCCGTAGATCGGCTTGCCTTCCTTCATGAGCTGCGGAAAGACATCGCCGGACCAGTCGACGGACGCATCGGCCTCGACGTAGTCGAAGACCTCGGGCTCCATGACGTAGATGCCCGTGTTCACGGTGTCCGAGAAGACCTGGCCCCAGGTGGGCTTCTCCAGGAAACGCTCGACCTTGCCATCCTCGTCGACGATGGTGATACCGAATTCCAGCGGATTAGGTACCCGTGTCAGGCAGACGGTGACGAGTCCGCCCTTTTCCTTGTGGAAAGCAATGAGATCGGTCAGATCAAAATCGGTGAGCGCATCACCGGAGATGACGAGAAAAGTGTCGTCCTTCAGCGCCTCCTCGGCGTTCTTCACGCTGCCGGCAGTGCCGAGTGGCTTCTCCTCATTGGCATAGGTGAGCTCCATCCCGAGCTCTTCGCCGTCGCCGAAGTAGTTCTTCACGAGCGAGGCGAGGAACTGCACGGTTACGACGGTCTCGTTGAGCCCATGCCGCTTGAGCAGACGCAGCACATGCTCCATGATCGGCCGATTGGCCACCGGCAGGAGCGGCTTGGGCATGCTCGAGGTCATTGGGCGAAGGCGAGTGCCTTCGCCACCAGCCATCACGACGGCTTTCATGTCGGAAGCGTCCTCCTAGAGAGACGACGGGGGTCAGCCGACTTCACCCGTCCTGAAGAGCCTCTCAGGCATCATGCGCACACCGGCAACACCGCACGGCACCGCATCGACGAGCTCAATCGGCTACTGCGTCCGCCCTGACAAGCCGGCGGACCTGTACTACGTAGAGGATCCCTGCCCACCAATACAGAGTTGTACCCCAAATAGCGAACGCCCATCCGAAAACTGCCCCGAGGGACGCCAGCCACCCATGACCGTCGCTGAGCAGGAGCAACGGGAAGGCATACATCAGGTTGAAGGTGGCCGCCTTGCCCAGGAAGTTCACCTGCGGCGGCGGATAGCCGTGCCTCCGGAGGATTCCCACCATCACCAGAAGCATCAGCTCACGAGCCAATAGCGCACCGGTCAGCCAGAGTGGCAGGATGTCGCGCCAGGTCAGACCGACCAGAGTGGAGAGAATGTAGAGCCGGTCCGCAGCGGGGTCGAGAAGGCGCCCCAGGTTGCTGATCTGGTTCCACCGCCTGGCCAGCTTCCCGTCCAGGTAGTCGCTGATGCCGCTGAGCATCAGTACGAGCAATGCCCAGCCGTCACTCTTCGGCCCGCCGAACTCAGGGCGGAGAATCAGCCACAGGAAGACGGGCACGCCAAGAAGGCGAGCCATGCTGAGGATGTTGGGGATGGTGAGGACCCGGTCCGTCTGAACTCGGGTCTCCTGGACCTCCACCCGGGGGCCTCCTGTGAGGAACGTGCCAACGATGCCCCCTGACCTTACCCTCAGCCGCGGCCGACAGGTACACAGGGGGTTCCCACCGGCCGGCACCGGCCCCGGAACGCAGAAAACCCCCGCACCAAAAGGTGCGGGGGTTTCCCATCTAAAAGAAGTTCGGCGGCGTCCTACTCTCCCACAGGGTCCCCCCTGCAGTACCATCGGCGCTGAAAGGCTTAGCTTCCGGGTTCGGAATGTAACCGGGCGTTTCCCTAACGCTATGACCACCGAAACACTATGAAATTGAACCACCGGATATGGACACGGTTGTTCGTTATTTCAGAACTAACACAGTGGACGCGAGCAACTGAGGACAAGCCCTCGGCCTATTAGTACCAGTCAGCTCCACCCGTTACCGGGCTTCCACATCTGGCCTATCAACCCAGTCGTCTACTGGGAGCCTTAACCCCTCAAAGGGGGTGGGAATACTCATCTCGAAGCAGGCTTCCCGCTTAGATGCTTTCAGCGGTTATCCTTTCCGAACGTAGCCAACCAGCCATGCCCTTGGCAGGACAACTGGCACACCAGAGGTTCGTCCGTCCCGGTCCTCTCGTACTAGGGACAGCCCTTCTCAATATTCCTACGCGCACAGAGGATAGGGACCGAACTGTCTCACGACGTTCTAAACCCAGCTCGCGTACCGCTTTAATGGGCGAACAGCCCAACCCTTGGGACCGACTCCAGCCCCAGGATGCGACGAGCCGACATCGAGGTGCCAAACCATCCCGTCGATATGGACTCTTGGGGAAGATCAGCCTGTTATCCCCGGGGTACCTTTTATCCGTTGAGCGACAGCGCTTCCACAAGCCACTGCCGGATCACTAGTCCCGACTTTCGTCCCTGCTCGACCCGTCGGTCTCACAGTCAAGCTCCCTTGTGCACTTACACTCAACACCTGATTGCCAACCAGGCTGAGGGAACCTTTGGGCGCCTCCGTTACTCTTTAGGAGGCAACCGCCCCAGTTAAACTACCCATCAGACACTGTCCCTGATCCGGATCACGGACCGAGGTTAGACATCCAGCACGACCAGAGTGGTATTTCAACGGCGACTCCACCATGACTGGCGTCACAGCTTCAAAGTCTCCCACCTATCCTACACAAGCCGAACCGAACACCAATATCAAACTGTAGTAAAGGTCCCGGGGTCTTTCCGTCCTTCTGCGCGAAACGAGCATCTTTACTCGTAGTGCAATTTCACCGGGCCTATGGTTGAGACAGTCGAGAAGTCGTTACGCCATTCGTGCAGGTCGGAACTTACCCGACAAGGAATTTCGCTACCTTAGGATGGTTATAGTTACCACCGCCGTTTACTGGCGCTTAAGTTCTCAGCTTCGCAACCCCGAAAGGTCACTAACCGGTCCCCTTAACGTTCCAGCACCGGGCAGGCGTCAGTCCGTATACATCGCCTTACGGCTTCGCACGGACCTGTGTTT
Source organism: Streptomyces sp. NBC_01465 (assembly GCF_036227325.1). Taxonomy (NCBI): domain Bacteria; kingdom Bacillati; phylum Actinomycetota; class Actinomycetes; order Kitasatosporales; family Streptomycetaceae; genus Streptomyces; species Streptomyces sp. NBC_01465. The sequence continues at coordinate 767,577 of NZ_CP109467.1, forward strand.
TTAGTAAACAGTCGCTTCTCGCTGGTCTCTGCGGCCACCCCCAGCTCAGGAAGCAAGTTCCTTCACCGGTGATGGCCCCCCTTCTCCCGAAGTTACGGGGGCATTTTGCCGAGTTCCTTAACCATAGTTCACCCGAACGCCTCGGTATTCTCTACCTGACCACCTGAGTCGGTTTAGGGTACGGGCCGCCATGAAACTCGCTAGAGGCTTTTCTCGACAGCATAGGATCATCCACTTCACCACAATCGGCTCGGCATCAGGTCTCAGCCTTAATGTGTGACGGATTTGCCTATCACACGGCCTACACCCTTACCCCGGGACAACCACCGCCCGGGCTGGACTACCTTCCTGCGTCACCCCATCGCTTACCTACTACCACCTTGGGTCACCGGCTCCACCACTTCCCTCAACTCCGAAGAGATCGGGACGGCTTCACGGGCTTAGCATTAATGGGCTCAGTATTGGGCGTTTCAAAGCGGGTACCGGAATATCAACCGGTTGTCCATCGACTACGCCTGTCGGCCTCGCCTTAGGTCCCGACTTACCCTGGGCAGATCAGCTTGACCCAGGAACCCTTAGTCAATCGGCGCACACGTTTCTCACGTGTGTATCGCTACTCATGCCTGCATTCTCACTCGTGAACCGTCCACCACTGCCTTCCGGCGCGGCTTCACCCGGCACACGACGCTCCCCTACCCATCCCAGCCCCCGTTGGGGGTATGTGCTGGAATGACACGACTTCGGCGGTACGCTTGAGCCCCGCTACATTGTCGGCGCGGAATCACTTGACCAGTGAGCTATTACGCACTCTTTCAAGGGTGGCTGCTTCTAAGCCAACCTCCTGGTTGTCTCTGCGACTCCACATCCTTTCCCACTTAGCGTACGCTTAGGGGCCTTAGTCGATGCTCTGGGCTGTTTCCCTCTCGACCATGGAGCTTATCCCCCACAGTCTCACTGCCGTGCTCTCACTTACCGGCATTCGGAGTTTGGCTAAGGTCAGTAACCCGGTAGGGCCCATCGCCTATCCAGTGCTCTACCTCCGGCAAGAAACACACGACGCTGCACCTAAATGCATTTCGGGGAGAACCAGCTATCACGGAGTTTGATTGGCCTTTCACCCCTAACCACAGGTCATCCCCCAGGTTTTCAACCCTGGTGGGTTCGGTCCTCCACGACCTCTTACAGCCGCTTCAACCTGCCCATGGCTAGATCACTCCGCTTCGGGTCTAGAGCGTGCAACTCAATCGCCCTATTCGGACTCGCTTTCGCTACGGCTTCCCCACACGGGTTAACCTCGCTACACACCGCTAACTCGCAGGCTCATTCTTCAAAAGGCACGCAGTCACGACCCATTGAGTAAACTCAATGAGCGACGCTCCCACGGCTTGTAGGCACACGGTTTCAGGTACTATTTCACTCCGCTCCCGCGGTACTTTTCACCATTCCCTCACGGTACTATCCGCTATCGGTCACCAGGGAATATTTAGGCTTAGCGGGTGGTCCCGCCAGATTCACACGGGATTTCTCGGGCCCCGTGCTACTTGGGTGTCTCTCAAACGAGCCGTTGATGTTTCAGCTACGGGGGTCTTACCCTCTACGCCGGACCTTTCGCATGTCCTTCGCCTACATCAACGGTTTCTGACTCGTCTCACAGCCGGCAGACTGTGAAAGAGAGATCCCACAACCCCGCATGCGCAACCCCTGCCGGGTATCACACGCATACGGTTTGGCCTCATCCGGTTTCGCTCGCCACTACTCCCGGAATCACGGTTGTTTTCTCTTCCTGAGGGTACTGAGATGTTTCACTTCCCCTCGTTCCCTCCACATACCCTATGTGTTCAGGTATGGGTGACAGCCCATGACGACTGCCGGGTTTCCCCATTCGGAAACCCCCGGATCAAAGCCTGGTTGACGGCTCCCCGGGGACTATCGTGGCCTCCCACGTCCTTCATCGGTTCCTGGTGCCAAGGCATCCACCGTGCGCCCTTAAAAACTTGGCCACAGATGCTCGCGTCCACTGTGCAGTTCTCAAACAACGACCAACCACCCATCACCCCGCTGAGTTCAGCGAGTGCACTGGGGCCAGCAACCGAAGACACAAGGCTTTACAGCCCGTACCTTCAGATACCCAACAGCGTGCCCGACCCGATCCCTCTTCGCTCAACGTTCCACGCCGAAGCAGTACTTGTTGTGCTGAAGAGACCGTGCCGAGTAGTCAACGTTCCACCCATGAGCAACCAGCATCAGACGTTCGCTGATGAACTGGCCTCTGGTCAGCCGAGGCTGACAAGAAGTGCTCCTTAGAAAGGAGGTGATCCAGCCGCACCTTCCGGTACGGCTACCTTGTTACGACTTCGTCCCAATCGCCAGTCCCACCTTCGACAGCTCCCTCCCACAAGGGGTTGGGCCACCGGCTTCGGGTGTTACCGACTTTCGTGACGTGACGGGCGGTGTGTACAAGGCCCGGGAACGTATTCACCGCAGCAATGCTGATCTGCGATTACTAGCAACTCCGACTTCATGGGGTCGAGTTGCAGACCCCAATCCGAACTGAGACCGGCTTTTTGAGATTCGCTCCGCCTCGCGGCATCGCAGCTCATTGTACCGGCCATTGTAGCACGTGTGCAGCCCAAGACATAAGGGGCATGATGACTTGACGTCGTCCCCACCTTCCTCCGAGTTGACCCCGGCAGTCTCCTGTGAGTCCCCATCACCCCGAAGGGCATGCTGGCAACACAGAACAAGGGTTGCGCTCGTTGCGGGACTTAACCCAACATCTCACGACACGAGCTGACGACAGCCATGCACCACCTGTCACCCGACCACAAGGGGGGCCGTATCTCTACGGCTTTCCGGGCGATGTCAAGCCTTGGTAAGGTTCTTCGCGTTGCGTCGAATTAAGCCACATGCTCCGCTGCTTGTGCGGGCCCCCGTCAATTCCTTTGAGTTTTAGCCTTGCGGCCGTACTCCCCAGGCGGGGAACTTAATGCGTTAGCTGCGGCACCGACGACGTGGAATGTCGCCAACACCTAGTTCCCAACGTTTACGGCGTGGACTACCAGGGTATCTAATCCTGTTCGCTCCCCACGCTTTCGCTCCTCAGCGTCAGTAATGGCCCAGAGATCCGCCTTCGCCACCGGTGTTCCTCCTGATATCTGCGCATTTCACCGCTACACCAGGAATTCCGATCTCCCCTACCACACTCTAGCCTGCCCGTATCGACTGCAGACCCGGGGTTAAGCCCCGGGCTTTCACAACCGACGTGACAAGCCGCCTACGAGCTCTTTACGCCCAATAATTCCGGACAACGCTCGCACCCTACGTATTACCGCGGCTGCTGGCACGTAGTTAGCCGGTGCTTCTTCTGCAGGTACCGTCACTTTCGCTTCTTCCCTGCTGAAAGAGGTTTACAACCCGAAGGCCGTCATCCCTCACGCGGCGTCGCTGCATCAGGCTTTCGCCCATTGTGCAATATTCCCCACTGCTGCCTCCCGTAGGAGTCTGGGCCGTGTCTCAGTCCCAGTGTGGCCGGTCGCCCTCTCAGGCCGGCTACCCGTCGTCGCCTTGGTAGGCCATCACCCCACCAACAAGCTGATAGGCCGCGGGCTCATCCTTCACCGCCGGAGCTTTTAACCAGGTCCCATGCGGAACCCGGTGTTATCCGGTATTAGACCCCGTTTCCAGGGCTTGTCCCAGAGTGAAGGGCAGATTGCCCACGTGTTACTCACCCGTTCGCCACTAATCCACCCCGAAAGGCTTCATCGTTCGACTTGCATGTGTTAAGCACGCCGCCAGCGTTCGTCCTGAGCCAGGATCAAACTCTCCGTGAATGTTTTCCCGTAATCGGGATCACACATCGGAAGAGCGGAACGGTCATGTCGGAATAGGACCGACCGTTCACTGCGTCCTCGCTGTGTTGCCTTGCCTTCAGTTAAGAGACAAGGTCTTTTTCAAAGGAACCACCAACCCACCAGAGGTGGGCCGGGGTATCAACATATCTGGCGTTGACTTTTGGCACGCTGTTGAGTTCTCAAGGAACGGACGCTTCCTTTGTACTCACCCTCTCGGGCTTTCCTCCGGGCGCTTCCCATTCGGTGTTCCACCACTCTATCAGGCCTTTTCGCTCTCCCTGACCACCAATTCTGCGGACATGCAGAAGCGGAATCCGGGTTAGGATCTTGGCTTATTAGAGGCCGCCGACCCCCGACTCAAAGTCGCGTTGGGGTCAGGCAGGAGTACGACAGTACAGGGTGGCAGCAGACGAGGCAAATCGTTTGTGGTGCACCCCTAGGTCCGCCAACCGGTCGCTCTCATGCGGAACCGGGACTTCTTATGACTTACCCTTCTGAACAGTACGCCGTCCTGGACAGGTAGCGACGGCGGCACACGAATCTCCACCCCCTGGGAGGCTCCCTATGACCAGCGTGACGTCCCCGCTTGCCGGACGCGCCATCGGACTCGCCGCAGTGCCGGACCCCGTGTTCTCGGGCGCGATGGTGGGCCCCGGCACCGCCATCGACCCCGTACGCGAGCCGTCTGCTGCCGTGGCTCCGGTCGACGGCATCATCGTGTCCCTGCACCCGCACGCCTTTGTCGTCGTCGACAGCGAGGGGCACGGTGTGCTGACGCACCTCGGCATCGACACCGTTCAGCTCAACGGCGAGGGCTTCGAGCTGCTCGTCAACAAGGGCGACACCGTGACGCGCGGCCAGGAGATCGTCCGGTGGGACCCGGCGGCCGTCGAGGCTGCGGGCAAGTCTCCGGTGTGCCCGATCGTGGCACTCGAGGCCACCTCGGAGTCCCTCTCCGACGTTCGTGAGGACGGCGACGTCAAGGTCGACGACGTTCTGTTCGGCTGGCAGTGACAACGGCGCCGTGCTGACGGCGCGTTGGACATCCACCGCGGCGAAACGGTTCGCCGCAACAATCGGAGACGGGTGAAATGCAGACAACGCTGCGAGGCGTCGGCGTGAGCCACGGTGTGGCAATCGGCGAGGTTCGGCACATGGGTACGGCGGTTCTGGAGCCGCCGGCCAAGCAGATTCCGGCGGAGGAGGCCGATCGCGAACAGGGGCGCGCTCGGCAGGCCGTGGAAGCTGTGGCAGCTGACCTGATTGCGCGCGGCAATCTGGCCGGTGGCGAGGCACAGCACGTGCTCGAGGCCCAGGCGATGATTGCCCAGGACCCGGAGCTCATGGTCGACGCCGACCGGCGGATCGCCGTCGGGTCCACCGCTGAGCGTGCGGTGTACGACGCGTTCTCCCACTACCGGGAGCTGCTGGCCGGCGCCGGTGAGTACATGGCGGGGCGCGTTGCGGACCTCGACGACGTACGGAACCGGATCGTGGCGCGGCTGCTCGGTGTTCCGATGCCGGGCGTGCCGGACAGCGACGAGCCTTATGTGCTCATCGCGCGGGACCTCGCTCCCGCCGACACCGCTCTGCTCGACCCCGCGCTGGTGCTGGGTTTTGTGACGGAGGAGGGCGGGCCTACCAGCCACAGCGCCATTCTGGCGCGTGCGCTCGGGGTTCCCGCCGTTGTCGCTCTGCCGGGCGCCGGTGAGATCGCCGAGGGCACGGTTGTTGCCGTCGACGGCAGCACCGGGGAGATTTTCGTCGAGCCGAGCGACGAGAAGCGCGCCGAGATGGAGGCCTCCGCGGCCGCGCGGAAGGCGGCGCTTGCCGCTTCCAGCGGGCCCGGTGCCACCTCCGACGGTCACAAGGTGCCGCTGCTCGCCAACGTCGGTGGTCCGGGCGATGTGCCTGCGGCCGTGGAGGCGGGCGCCGAGGGCGTCGGGCTCTTCCGTACCGAGTTCCTGTTCCTCGACGACTCCGCCAAGGCGCCGTCGGAGGAGAAGCAGATTGCTTCGTACCGTGCGGTGCTCGAGGCCTTCCCCGAGGGCCGAGTGGTCGTGCGGGTGCTCGATGCGGGTGCCGACAAGCCGCTGGACTTCCTGACGCCTGCCGACGAGCCCAACCCGGCTCTGGGTGTGCGCGGGCTGCGTTCGCTGCTCGAGCACCCCGACGTGCTGCGCACTCAGCTCACCGCGCTGGCCAAGGCGGCCGAGGGGCTGCCCGTGTACCTCGAGGTCATGGCGCCGATGGTGGCCGACCGGACCGACGCCAAGGCGTTCGCCGACGCGTGCCGCGAGGCCGGGCTCCAGGCGAAGTTCGGTGCGATGGTCGAGATTCCGTCTGCCGCTCTGCGGGCGCGGTCGATCCTGCAGGAGGTCGAGTTCCTGTCCCTGGGGACCAATGACCTCGCGCAGTACGCCTTCGCCGCCGACCGCCAGGTCGGTGCGGTGTCGCGGCTGCAGGACCCGTGGCAGCCTGCGCTGCTGGACCTGATCGCGATGTCGGCCGAGGCCGCTTCGGCCGAGGGCAAGAGCTGTGGTGTGTGTGGCGAGGCCGCCTCCGACCCGCTGCTCGCCTGTGTGCTGACGGGGCTCGGTGTCACCAGCCTTTCCATGGGTGCGGCTTCGATTCCGTACGTGCGGGCGACGCTCGCCAAGTACACGCTCGCCCAGTGCGAGCGTGCCGCGGCCGCCGCCCGTGCCGCGGACTCCGCCGAAGAGGCGCGTGTCGCCGCGCAGGCGGTTCTGTCCGGCGAGTAGAGGTTGGGTCCGAGGGGCTTTCCACCGCGTGCGGTGGAAAGCCCCTCAGGCTTTTTCAGTGGTGGGATTCCTCCTCGGGGAGCGGGAAGCCCGCGCAGTATTCGACGCCCGATTCGGGCGCCACCGGTTCACCTGTCTCCGCGTCGGTGCAGTACGCGTTGAAGACCTCGCCGGCGGTGAGGGGTGCCAGGTTGCCGCGGTCGAGCTTCCAGCCGTGGACCCGGTCCGGTTGTGACGGGGCGCTCGTACGGAGTACCAGACCGCCCGGGCTCTCGATGGCGATGCCTGCCGCAAGGACCGTGAGGAATGCGGCTCCCTCCGCCTGGTCCAGCCGGGCCGGTTCTCCCGGTGGACGTTCCGCGTGGAGCACCGCCAGGAGCGGTTCGTCCTCCGTGGGGACGCTGCAGACGAGGTGGTGGATGCCGGAGCCCGCGCTGTCGAGCAGGTGCAGCAGCGTGCGGGAGGCGCGGGCGAAGGCCGACTGGCCGATGTCCTCGCCGCAGTCGGCGCACTCCCCCAGTCCGGCCAGGAGCATCGTCGCGTACTCCCAAGTCGCCTGGTTCACCGCTTCGTTGATGAGCTCGGGGACGAGCCGTTCGATGGGCTGGCCGCTGTACGGGACGGAGGCGCCGGCCGCCGCGATGTCCGCCGTGTAGCGCGTGCGGCTGTCGGCCGAGTCCGGGTCGAGTCCGGAGGCCTCGCAGAAGTCCTCGTACTCCTCGGGGTCGAAGAGGGCGACCGTGGTGTGGACGCCTTGTGAGGTCAGGGCCCTGAGCAGGGCGTCGACCTGACGCAGATAGGTCGGGTGGTCGTCGAAGGCGAAGGTGGCGTACCGCCTCATCTCCGCGAAGTCCTGTTCGTCCGCGAGCAGACCCACCGTGCTCGGCGCTTCACGCCGCAGTGCGCGCCGCATGGACCTGGATTGTTGTGTCGTGGTGCCGGTCTGCGCCATGTCTCCCCCTGGGCGGTGCGATCAATGCTCACTCACCGTAACCGGCACCACTGACAGTGAGGGTCGCGGAAGGCGGTTGCGTACGAGACGGCGCTGGGCCGCGACGGTCGCGACCACGCCCGCGCCCAGCAGTGGCCACGCGAAGGGGCCTGCGGCGATCACTGCCGTGACCAGGAGCGGGCCGCCGCTGCGCTGCGCCGAGGAGGACAGGCCGTGGACTCCGAGATAGGCGCCCTGCGCGTCGTCGGCGGCGAGTGCCACGGAGAGTTCCCACGAGGCGATGGAGTGGAGGATCTCCGCGAAGGTGAAGGCGACGGCCGCGCAGACGAGGGCGGCGATCGCCAGTCCGGTGCCGCCCGCGACCGATGCCGTCATGGCGGCGCAGCCGACGACGAAGCAGGCGACGAGCGGGAGCAGGAGGGCGCGGGCCTTCTCCGGTGTGCCGCCGAAGCGGGACAGCGGGACCTGGCAGAGGACGACGAGTACGCAGTTGAGGACCATGAGGAGCGGGATCAGGCCGTGCGGGACGTCCGTGGTGTGGACGATCCACAGGGGGACGCCGACCTGGAGTACGGCGTCGTCGAGGAAGAGTGCCGACTCCGTGGCCGTGAAGAGGAGGAATGTCCGGTCGCGCCAGGGGTTGGACGGCGCGGTGGCCGGGGCCGTCCGTGAGGAGTCGGCCACGACCCGGGAGGGGGAGGGCGGTTCGGCGCAGCGGAGCGTGAGCACGGCTGCGGCGATGAAGCTGAGCACGTTGCCGACGAGCAGGGACTGGTAGGCGTGGAGGGTGCCGACGGCGATGGCGCCGGCTCCGGCCAGGCCGCCGATGGCCCAGCCCGCGTTGGAGACGGTGCGCTGTACCGCCTGGAAGCGGGTGCGGTCCGGTCCTGCGATCCGGGCGGCGTACAGCTTGGTGAGAACGTTGGCGCCGCGGTCGGCGAGGCTGGCGAGGGCGGAGTAGAGGAGGAGCAGGGAGAAGGATTCCGTGGTGAGCAGGGCCAACAGGGCCACGGCCTGCAGGAGTTGGGCACCGATGAGGACGCGGGTGACGGGGAACCGGTCGGCGAGGTGTCCTGCGAGGGGGGCTCCCGCGATGCCGGCGGCTCCCGAGATGCCCATGAGCAGGCCGACCTGGGTGACGGAGAGGCCGGTCACCAGGGTGAAGTAGAGGGCGGCCGCGCCCATCCAGAGGCCGGTGCCCGCCTTGTTGATCAGCGCGATCCACAGCATGCGGCGGCCGTCGCGGCCTCCTGGTATCCCTGCGTACAGCGCGGCCCGGCGACGGCTGAAACTCACTGATCCCCCTTGACTTGCATCTTTGTATCGGTACATACTTTGCTACGTGGCAGCACAATATGCGATCAGTGGTACGACCGCCAAGGGGATTGCCTCGTCGGTCGAGCAAGTGGTGGCCGAGGGCGGGCTCGGTCCCGGGGACGCCCTGCCTCCGGTGCGGCGGCTCGCGGACCAACTCGGGGTCAGCGCGGGGACGGTGGCGACCGCGTACAAGGAGCTGCGTCAGCGCGGGATCGTGGTGACGCGCGGGCGCGGCGGGACGGTCGTCGCGCAGGCGCCCGCCGTGGGGGCCCGGCGGCCGCCGCGGGTGCCTCAGGGGGTGCGGGATCTTGCGGGCGGGCATCCCGATACGGCGTTCCTGCCGGTGCTGTTGCCTCCGGAGCGGGTGGATCCCGTGAATGGTTCGCATCGGGCTTCGCCTCGGCTCGCCGGTCTTGAGGAGTTGGCGCGGGCGTGGTTCGCGCGGGACGGGGTGCCTGATGGGCAGGTGACCTTTGCGCATGGGGCGCTCGACTGCATGGCGCGGCTGCTGTCGGTGGAGCTGAAGCCCGGTGACACCGTGGCCGTGGAGGATCCGGGGTTCCATCATCTGCTGGATCTCGTACCGGCGTTGGGGCTGCGGATGGCTCCGGTGGCGGTGGACGACGAGGGGATCAGGCCCGAGGCGTTGCGCGGTGCGCTGCGGGCGGGGGCCCGGGCGCTGGTGTGCAGTCCGCGGGGGCAGAGTCCGATGGGCGGCGCCTTCTCGGAGGAGCGGCGGGCGGCTCTGCTGGAGGTGCTGGGCGCGTATTCGGAGGTCCTGGTCGTCGAGGACGATCACAACGCGGAGATCGCGGGGGCCGCTTCGTACTCACTGGCGTCGGGCGGGCTCGCGCGGTGGGCTCAGGTGCGGACCGTGTCGAAGCATCTGGGGATCGATCTGCGGTGGGCGGCGCTCGCCTGTGACGCGACCACGCTGGCCCGGCACGAGGGGCGGATGCTGCTCACCTCGGGGTGGGTCAGTCACGTACTGCAGGAGACCGTGGAGCGGACCATGTCCGATGCCCGGGCGCGGGCGCTGGTCGGGCGTGCGGAGGTTGTGTATACCGAGCGCCGCGAGGCTCTGATCAGGGAGCTCGGGGGGCGCGGGATCGGGGCGCACGGGGCGAGCGGGCTGAATGTGTGGGTGCCGGTGCGGGACGAGTCCGCCGTCGTCAACGGGCTGCGGTCGCGGGGGTGGTGGGTTGCGGCCGGTGCGAGGTTCCGTATCGCCACGCCCACTGCTGTACGGATCACGACGGCCACCCTGGAGACGGCCGACGCGGTGCGGCTGGCCTCGGACTTCGCGGAGGTGCTGGGTGAGTCCGAGGCCACGTACGGGGGTTGATCAGCTGCGGCGGTCGCGGGCCAGGGTCTCGTAGAAGCGGAGCAGGTCGAGGTTGTCGACCGAGCCCGGGTTGACCGCCTTCGCGAGGGGGGTGCCCTGGAGGAGGCGCTTGACCGGGACCTCGATGCGCTTGCCGGTGAGGGTGTGCGGGACTCCGGCGACTTCGATGATGTCGTCGGGGACGTGGCGGGGCGAGAGCTGGGTGCGGATGGTGCTGATGATGCGGGTGCGCAGGGAGTCGTCGAGCGTGGCACCTTCGGCGAGGTGGACGAAGAGCGGCATCCAGTAGCCCCCGTCCGGTTCCTCCAGGCCGATGACGAGGGATTCCTTGATTTCTGGGAGGCATTCGACCGCTTCGTAGATGTCCGATGAACCCATGCGGACACCCTGGCGGTTGAGGGTGGAGTCCGAACGGCCGTGGATGACCACGGAGTTGTGGTCCGTGATCGTGATCCAGTCGCCGTGGCGCCAGACGCCGGGATAGGTGTCGAAGTAACTGTCGTGGTAGCGGCTGCCGTCGGGGTCGTTCCAGAAGCGGATCGGCATGGAGGGCATGGGGGCGGTGACGACCAGTTCGCCGACTTCGCCTGTAAGGGGCTTGCCCTGGGGGTCCCAGGCCTGGAGGTCCGTTCCCAGGCAGGCCGCCTGGAGTTCGCCGATGTGGACCGGGAGGGTGGGGACCGCGCCGGCGAAGCAGCTGCAGACGTCGGTGCCGCCGCTGACCGAGGCGATCCAGACATCGTCGCCCGCCGCCTCGTGGAGCCAGCGGAATCCGTCGGGCGGGAGCGGGGATCCTGTGGTGGCGATGCACTTGACCGTGGAGAGGTCGTAGTCGCGGGCCGGGTGGATGTCGGCCTTGCGGCAGGCCATGACGTACGCGGCGGAGGTCCCGAAGACGGTGGCGCGGGTGCGCTCCGCGACCTTCCACTGGGCGCCGGTGTCGGGGAAGCCGGGGCTGCCGTCGTACAGGACGATCGTGGTGCCCGTGAGCAGGCCGGAGACGAGGAAGTTCCACATCATCCAGCCGGTGGAGGTGTACCAGAAGAAGCGGTCGCCGGGGCCGAGGTCGCAGTGCAGGCCGATCTGCTTGAAGTGCTCGATCAGGATGCCGCCCTGGGACTGGACGATCGCCTTGGGGAGGCCCGTGGTGCCCGAGGAGTAGAGGACCCAGAGGGGGTGGTCGAAGGGGACCTGCTGGAAGACGGGGTCCGCTGTGCCGGCTGTTGCTTCGGACCAGTCGAGGGCGCCCTCGGGGGCCTCGGTGCCGAGGAGCGGGATGTGGATCACGGCGTTGAGGGTGGGGAGCTCGCGGCGGAGTTCGGCGACGGTTTCCGTACGGTCGTGGGACTTTCCGCCGTAGCGGTAGCCGTCGACGGTGAACAGCACGACGGGCTCGACCTGTTGGAAGCGGTCGAGGACCGAGCGGGCGCCGAAGTCGGGGGCGCAGGAGGTCCAGACGGCGCCGACCGCCGCGGTGGCGAGGAGGGCGGTGACGGCCTGGGGGATGTTGGGGAGGTAGCCGCTGACGCGGTCTCCCGGGCGTACGCCGAGGGCGCGGAGACGGGCGGCGAGCGCTCCTGTCTGGCGGCGGAGTTCGGACCAGCTGACGGGCTGTACCTCGTGCGTCTCGTCGACGTGGAGGAGGGCCGGTTCGTCCGCGCGCGAGGGGTCTTCGGCGGTGCGCAGGGCGTGTTCCGCGTAGTTGAGGGTGGCGCCGGGGAACCACTGGGCGCCGGGCATGGAGCGGTCGGCGAGGACTTCGTCGTACGGGGTCGAGAAGCGGATCTCGAACCACTCCGCCACGGCCTGCCAGAACGTGTCCAGGCTCTCGACCGACCAGCGGTGGAGGGCTTCGTAGCCGCCGTCGGCCGGGGCGCCGTGGTGCTCTGCCGCCCAGGACTGGAAGCGGGTGATCGTGGCGCCGTCGATGCGCTCCTGGCTGGGCTGCCAGAGCGGGGCGTCGTGGGTCGAGGTCATGGGGCGGCTCCCGGGCTGTACGCGTGGTCTGCGTGGGTCGCGCGCACGTGCTGGGGTGTGCGCGTGACGCGGCTGTCAGGGACGATGCCATGTGATCGTCTTCTGCACCAGGGTGTTCCGCCCATAGTGGGGCGTACGGCGATGTGGTGCCACCACGGGTGAACGGAAGTTGAACGGCCCCCACAGCGCCGGTGGTCGGTGGCAGGGTGAACGGCATGGACGTCTCTGACCTGGTGCGCTCGGTGAAGGCAGTCGGAACGGTGCAGGGGCTGCGCGCCGTGCGCTCCGCGTGGCGGCGGCAGCGTACGGATGCCAGGGAGCTGCCGCCGCGCGGGGCCGAGCGGGCGCGCGTGCCGGGCGTGCTGACCGGTGTGGAGCCGCGGCCGGGGGGCGGGGTGGTGCGGTTCGCGCGCTCCGAGCTGCAGGTCACGGTCGCCGCGGGGGGCGCGGTCTTCTGGGGATGGGACGGGGCCGGGCCGCTGCCCTCGTACGCGATCGACGGGGACGCGCCCGAGCCCGATGCGCGCGCCTTCCTCGAACCGGACAAGAACGGCGGCTGGCGGGTGGTCTCGGAGCGGCTGACGGTCGCCGTGTCGCGGCACGGGGCCGTCGAGCTGACGACTCCCGGCGGTGTCGTCCTGCGGCGGGAGCTGCCGCCGCGCTGGTGGGAGCCGGCCGGCGGAGGGCAGTCGCGGTGGGTGCAGCGGACCGAAGTGCCCGCGGACGCACGGTTCTTCGGTCTGGGCGGACGGGGCGCGGGGCCCCGGCTGCGGGACGGTACGTATGCCTTGTGGAACACCGATCCGCGCGGGGGCTTCGACCGGGGCGACGATCCGCTGTACATCACCATGCCCGTACAGCTGGTGGTGGCCGATGCGGGGACCCATCTGGCCTTCTACGACACCACGTGGGAGGGGAAGGTGGTGCTCTCCGAGGGCGAGGAGGGCGAGGGGTCCGGGCACGACAGGCCGGGCACCAGTGAGATGCGGATGGGGGGCGGGCCGCTGCGCTGCTGGGTGGTCGCGGGCACGCCCGCGCGGGTGCTGCAGGGGTGGACGGCGCTCACGGGTGCACCCGCGCTGCCGCCGTCGTGGGCGCTCGGAACGCAGCACGCGCGGTGGGGGTTCGGCAGCGAGCACGAGGTGCGGCGGATCGTGGCGGGCTACCGGGAGCGGGATCTGCCGCTGTCCGCTCTGCATTTGGACATCGATCACTACGACCGGCACCAAGTCTTCACCGTGGACCGGGCGAACTTTCCCGATCTGCCGGGGCTTGCCAAGGATCTGCGCGCGGACGGGGTGCGGCTCGTGTCGATCGTCGATCCGGCGGTGAGGGCGGAGGCGGGGAACGCCGTGTACGACAGCGGGGTTTCCGTCGACGCGTTCGTACGGGACGCACGGGGGCGGCCGGCGCGCGGCGTCGTCTGGCCGGGTGAGTGCGTCTTCCCCGACTTCACTGCTCCCCGAGTGCGGGAGTGGTGGGGCGGACTGTACGAGGAGCGGCTCGCGCAGGGGTTCTCCGGGGTGTGGCACGACATGAACGAGCCTGCATCCTTTGCCCCGTTCGGGGATCCGACGCTGCCCAGGTCGTCGCGGCACGACCTGGAGGGGCGGGGCGGGGACCATCGCGAGGCCCACAATGTGTACGGGCTGACGATGGCGAGGGCCGGCTACGAGGGTCTGCTGAGGCTCCGGCCCGACGAGCGGCCCTTTCTGTTCTCGCGGTCCGGGTGGGCGGGGATGCAGCGGTACGGCGGGACCTGGTCGGGGGACGTGACGACGGGGTGGCCCGGGCTGCGCGCCTCGCTGTCGCTGGTGATGGGGCTCGGGCTGTGCGGGGTGCCGTACTCGGGTCCCGATGTGGGCGGCTTCGACGGGCGGCCGTCACCGGAGCTGTATCTGCGATGGCTCCAACTCGGGGCGTATCTGCCGCTGTTCCGTACGCATGCGGCGATCTGGGCGGGGCGGCGGGAGCCCTGGGAGTTCGGACCTCAGGTCCTTGAGCATGCGCGCGCCGCGCTGGAGGAGCGCGAACGGCTGCGGCCGTACTTCATGACACTGGCGCAGCTGGCCCGGCTGACCGGGGCTCCCTATGTGCGGCCGCTGTGGTGGGGTTCCTCGGCCGACCGGGCGCTGCGGGACTGCGAGGACGCCTTCCTCCTCGGGGATGCGCTGCTGGTGGCGCCGGTGTTCGAGCGCGGGGGCGACCGGCGGGCGGTGCGGCTGCCGCGGGGGCGGTGGTACGACACGGTGACGGGGCAGGCGCACGAGGGGCCCGGGCAGGTGCTGCTGGATGCGCCGCTGTCCCGTATCCCCGTACTGGCGAGGGCCGGTTCGGTGATTCCCGTACGGGGCGCGGACGGTGGTCTTGAGCTGGAGGTGTGGGCTCCGGCGGCGGGGCGCACCGGGGGCGGGGTCGTCGTGGGGGACGCCGGGGACGGGTGGGTGACGCCGGAGGTCGAGCGGTTCACCACCAAGCTGGTGAGGGGGCGGGTGGTGGTGGAGCAGATCGTCGACGGGGGTGCGGTGGAGCCGGGTCGTCCGGTGCGGGTGAGGGGGATTTAGGCGTACGCGCCTGCGAACCACGACCGCAGGGCTGCCGTGTGGAGCGGGAAGGCGAGGTCCTGCGGGGCGTACAGGACGTGCCAGCCCGCCGTCTCGTCGGTCGGCACGGAAGGCGGCAGGTCCTGCAGGGCGCGCTCGGGGAGGAGGCCGAAGAGCAGGAGAAATCCGTCGGGGGCGCTCATCGCGTCGGCCAGTCGTACGCCGTCCTGGTCCGCCTCGATGCCGGTCTCCTCGCGCAGTTCCCGTACGACCGCGTGCCGCCAGTCCTCCAGGTGGTCGATGTAGCCGCCGGGGAGCGCGATGCCGCCGATGCGCGGCTCGATGGTGCGGGTGATGACGGCGAGCCCCGTTCTGTCGTTGTCCCTGACGGGCTGGAGGGCGACGGCGACAGGCAGCGGATTGCGGAAGTCCATGGGCGCGGACTGTATCCGATCACCCTTCCCCCGAAGGCCGTTGACCTGATAGATGGAGTGCCCATGACACGAATGCCTTCTGCCGTACGTGCCCTGGTGACCGCTGCTGCAACGCTGCTGGCCGTCACCGTCCTCTCCCCCACCGCCCGGGCGACGCCCGAGCCCAAGGCCCCACGCGAGTTCGTGGCGCTGAGCTCCGTGGATCCGACGATCATCCAGGAGATGCGCTACCCGTACGAGCACAACTTCGTGGCCGCGCCGGTCGACGGCTACCAGCAGCCGCTCTGCATCCTGACCAAGCCGGCCGCGCAGGCTCTGCACCGGGCGCAGATCAAGCTGCTGCGGAAGGGCTATTCGCTGAAGGTGTACGACTGTTACCGGCCTCAGCGGGCCGTCGACCACTTCGTGCGGTGGGCGAAGGACCTGGACGACGAGAAGACGAAGGCGGAGTTCTATCCGCAGGTCGACAAGACCCGTCTGTTCGCGGACGGTTACATCGCGGAGAAGTCCGGGCACAGTCGCGGCTCCACGATGGACCTGACGCTGGTGCGGCTGCCCGCGCTGCCGACGCGCCCCTACCGTCCCGGCCAGAAGCTGGTCCCGTGCTACGCGCCGAAGGCGGAGCGCTTCCCCGACAACTCGGTCGACATGGGTACCGGCTTCGACTGCTTCGACACGCTCGCACACACCGACGACCCGCGGATCACCGGCGTTCAGCGGACCAACCGCGATCTGCTGCGTGACGCGCTCGGCGCCGAGGGGTTCGTGAACCTCCCCGAGGAGTGGTGGCACTACACCTTCAAGCCGGAGCTCTTCCCCGACACCTATTTCAACTTCCCCGTCGCACGGCGGTCCGTGGCCGGTCACCACTGACGCGCAGGGTGTGAAGGAGGGGCCGGGACCACCCCCGTGGGTCCCGGCCCCTCCTTCACTCCCTATCGGACGCGGGCCGACCACTTCCGGTTCTCCGACACGCCGTGGCACACTTCTGACGTTCCGTCAGATTACTGATGCCGGGAGGGGTTTTGGCACGCACGCGCACACCCGTGGTGGCCGGCTGGTTCACTGCCGACGACGAAGAGGGAGGCTTCCGGCTCCTCGGCACCCGCTGTTCCTCCTGCTCGGCGGTCTTCTTTCCGCGCGAGGACTCCTTCTGCCGCAACCCGGCCTGTACGGGCGGGGAGTTGACGGAGTGGCCGCTCTCGCCGCGCGGCCGCGTCTGGTCGTACACCGACGGGCGCTACCGGCCACCCGCCCCGTACGTCTCCGACCCCTCCGCGGAGTGGAAGCCGTACGTCCTGCTCGCCGTCGAGCTGGAGGCCGAGCAGATGGTGGTGCTCGGCCAGGCCGCCCCCGGCGTGGAGCTCGCCGACCTGACCGTGGGGGCGGAGGTGGAGGTCGTCCCCGGAGTGCTCAGCGAGGACACCGACACCACCTGGACCACCTGGCACTGGCAGCCGACGGGAGCACGCTCATGACCGGCGACATAGCGGTACTCGGAGCGGGCATGCACCCCTGGGGCAAATGGGGGCGCAGCTTCGTCGAGTACGGAACGACCGCGGCCCGCGCGGCCCTCGCCGACGCCGGAATCGGCTGGCAGGACGTGCAGTCGGTGGTCGGCGCCGACACGGTGCGCGGCGGCTACCCCGGCTATGTCGCGGGGGCCACCTTCGCCCAGGCGCTCGGCTGGCAGGGCGCCCGGGTGACCAGCGTCTACGCCGCCTGTGCGTCGGGCGCGCAGGCCATCTCGACGGCCAGGGCCCAGATCCTCGCGGGCCTCGCGGACGTCGCCCTCGTGGTGGGCGCCGACTCCGCGCCCAAGGGCTTCTTCGCCCCCGCGGGCGGCGAGCGCCCCGACGACCCCGACTGGCTGCGCTTCCGGCTGCTCGGCGCCACCAACCCCGCCTACTTCGCGCTCTACGCACGACGCAGGATGGCCCTCTACGGCGATACGCCCGACGACTTCGCCCAGGTGAAGGTGAAGAACGCGGCAGCCGGAGCGCTCAACCCCAACGCCCGCTACCGCAAGACCGTCACACCCGAGGACGTCGCCGCGTCCGCCGTCGTCTGCGACCCGCTGCGGCTCCTCGACATCTGCGCGACCTCCGACGGAGCGGCGGCGCTGGTGCTGACCAGCCTGGACTTCGCGCGCCGGCACGGGGCCGCGGATCCCGTCCGTATCCGTGCCGTGTCGACCAACACCCCCGTCTACCCCAAGTCCGTACTGGACCTGCCGGACATCGCGACCGATTCGGCGGCGGCCGTGGAGGCGTCCGGGGAGTCCTTCCGCGCCTCGATCGCCCGGGCCGCGTACGAGGAAGCCGGCATCGGTCCCGACGAGCTGTCGCTGGCCGAGGTCTACGACCTGTCCACCGCCCTCGAGCTGCAGTGGTACGAGGACATCGGGCTCTGCGGCGAGGGCGAGGGCGCGAAGCTGCTGCGCGAGGGGGCGACCGCGCTCGGCGGCCGCGTCCCGGTCAACACGAGCGGCGGTCTGGCGTCGTTCGGGGAGGCCGTGCCGGCCCAGGCGATCGCTCAGGTCTGCGAGTTGACCTGGCAGTTGCGCGGCGCGGCCGGGGAACGGCAGGTGGCCGGAGCGCGCGCCGGTATCACCGCCAACCAGGGGCTCTTCGGGCACGGCTCCTCGGTGATCGCCGTTCGCTGAACTCCGGTCGGGGCAAGGGGATTTCGGGCCACCGGACGCCCGTTCGTCCCGCGACCTTGACGCTCCATCACCACCGGTGAACACTTCCCGTTGTCTGTCGGCGCCGCCGGACGCGGCTCGCCCACACGGACACGGCACGCCCGTCACGGAGGCCGCGCGGGGCGCGGGAACGCCCGCCACCGGCTCCGTAGCCATGGGAAACGCACCCTGCACGGAGGACCGGGGCCCACCTGTCCCGGGCATGGGACAAGGAGCCGCCATGAGCAATGGGGATATTTTCGTCGGCGAATTCATCGGTACAGCAGTCCTGATTCTGTTCGGCGCGGGCGTCTGCGCCGCCGTCACGCTCAACCACTCCAAGGCGAAGGCCGCCGGCTGGGTGGCCATCGCCTTCGGATGGGGCTTCGGTGTTCTCGCCGGGGCCTACACCGCGGCGCCGCTCTCGGGCGGACACCTCAATCCGGCCGTGACGATCGGCATCGCGATCGACACCGGCAAGTGGGACAAGGTCTGGGTCTATCTGCTGGGGCAGATGGTGGGCGCGATGCTGGGCGCCGTCCTGTGCTGGCTCACCTACTTCGCACAGTTCCAGGCCAACCGTGACACCGAGACCGCGCTTCCGACACTCGGCATCTTCTCCACCGCCCCGGAGATCCGTAACCCGGTGGCCAACATGATGACCGAGATCATCGCCACGATCGGGCTCGTGCTGCCTCTGCTGGCCCTCGGCGGCACCACGGGGCTCGCCGCGTCCGGCACGACGGTCCTGGTCGTCGCCCTCCTCGTGGTCGGCATCGGCCTCTCCCTCGGCGGGCCCACGGGTTACGCCATCAACCCGGCCCGTGACCTGGGGCCGCGCATCGTCCACGCCCTGCTGCCCATCCCCAACAAGGGCACCTCGGACTGGAGTTACGCATGGGTGCCGGTCGCCGGGCCACTGATCGGCGGGGCCCTCGCGGGGCTCATCTACAACGTCGCCTTCTGACCGCCCACCCACACGTCGTCCGACCAAGGGGACAGCCATGACGGACAAGTTCGTCGCAGCGATCGATCAGGGCACCACATCGAGCCGGTGCATCATCTTCAATCACGACGGGGCTATCGTCGCCGTCGACCAGCGCGAGCACCGCCAGATCTTCCCCAAGCCGGGCTGGGTGGAACACGACGCCACCGAGATCTGGTCGAAGGTCCAGGCCGTGGTCGCGGGGGCCCTCGCCAAGGCGGGGCTGCGCGCCGACCAGCTCAGCGCCCTCGGCATCACCAACCAGCGCGAGACGACGGTGCTCTGGGACCGGGCGACCGGAAAGCCCGTGCACAACGCCATCGTCTGGCAGGACACCCGTACCGCCGCGCTCTGCAACGAACTCGGCGCCTCCGACGGCCAGGACCGCTTCCGCGACCTCACCGGGCTGCCGCTCGCCAGCTACTTCTCCGGGCCCAAGGCTGCCTGGCTGCTGGACAACGTACCCGGGCTGCGCTCGCGCGCCGAGCGCGGCGAGATCGCGTTCGGCACCATCGACTCCTGGCTGATCTGGAACCTCACGGGCGGCACCGACGGCGGGGTTCATGTCACCGACGTCACCAACGCCTCGCGCACCATGCTGATGAACCTCGAGACGCTCCAGTGGGACGCCTCGATCCTCTCCGCGATGAACGTCCCCGAGGCGGTCCTCCCGGAGATCAAGTCCTCGGCGGAGGTGTACGGGACGGCCGTCGGCCAGCTCGCAGGTGTACCGGTGGCCTCCGCGCTGGGCGACCAGCAGGCCGCGATCTTCGGGCAGGCCTGCTACGACACGGGCACGGCGAAGAACACGTACGGCACAGGAAGCTTCCTGCTGCTCAACACCGGCAACCGGCCCGTGCCTTCGAAGAGCGGGCTGATCACCACCATGGGGTACAAGATCGGCGGCGAGGCGCCGGTCTACTGCCTTGAGGGGTCGATCGCGATCACCGGCGCCCTGGTGCAGTGGTTCCGCGACCAGCTCGGCATCATCCGTACGGCGGACGAGATCGAGACCCTCGCGGCGAGCGTCGACGACAACGGGGGCGCGTACATCGTGCCCGCCTTCTCCGGTCTCTTCGCGCCCTACTGGCGCTCGGACGCCCGCGGTGTCATCACCGGCCTCACCCGATACGTGACGAAGGGGCACCTGGCGCGCGCGGTCCTGGAGGCGACCAGCTGGCAGACCCGCGAGGTCGTCGACGCGATGTACCAGGACTCGGGGGTACAGATCACGACCCTCAAGGTGGACGGCGGGATGACCGCCAACAACCTGCTGATGCAGCATCAGGCGGATGTGCTGGGCGTACCGGTGATCCGACCGAAGGTGTCCGAGACGACGTGTCTGGGCGCCGCGTACGCGGCCGGGCTCGCCACCGGTGTGTGGTCGGACCTCGACGAGCTGAAGGCGCACTGGCAGCGCGACGTCGAGTGGACGCCGCACATGGAGGGCTCGGTGCGCGAGCGCGAGTACAGCAACTGGCGCAAGGCGGTGGAGCGTTCCTTCGGCTGGCTGGAGGAGGACGCGCAGTAGGCATCCGCTCCCGGAGCTGCGGCCCGTACCCCGGTCGGCGGGGGTGCGGGCCGCACCGGCGCGCTCTACGTGGTGGCGTGCTCGCGGGCCCTGCCCGCCTGGGCCAGCGCGTGCTCGACCACGGCGATCAGTACGGCCTTCGCCGACTCACGGTCGCGTGCGTCGCACATCATCACCGGCACCCCGGGGTCGAGGTCGAGCGCCGAGCTGATCGTGTCGCCCGGGTAACGGTCGGCCCCGTCGAAGCAGTTGACGGCAACGGTGAAGGGGATGGAGCGCCGCTCGAAGTAGTCGATCGCGGCGAAGCAGTCCTCCAGGCGGCGGGTGTCGGCGAGGACGACGGCGCCCAGCGCACCCTGCGCCAGTTCGTCCCAGAGGAACCAGAAGCGGTCCTGGCCCGGTGTGCCGAAGAGATAGAGCACCAGGTCCTCGCGGAGCGTGATGCGCCCGAAGTCCATGGCGACCGTGGTGGTGTTCTTCTGCTCCACGCCCTCGACCGAGTCGACGGGGCGGCCGGCCTCGCTGAGGGTCTCCTCGGTGCGCAGCGGCCTGATCTCGCTGACCGCGCCCACCAGGGTGGTCTTGCCGACCCCGAAGCCGCCCGCGACCAGGATCTTGAGGGTCACCGGCTCGATGGGCGGCGTTCTGCGGCTAGAGCGCCCGAAGGCCATTGATTACCTCACGGAGGATGCTGACGTCCGGCAGTTCGGCCGGCGGAACGGGCTGGGTGACGTGGACGAGTTCGTCGTCGACGAGATCGCCGACGAGGACCCGGACCACCCCGACGGGGAGATCGAGCCCCGCCGCGAGCTCGGCGATGGACTGCGGTGCGTCGCCGCAGCGCTCGACGATGTCCACATGTTCGGGCGAGAGCCGCTGGTCCCGGCCCGGGTCGTCCGCCGCGGGCTCCGGGACGACCAGGGCGATCAGGTCGAGGCGGTGCCTGCTCGCGCTGCTGGTACGGCCGCGCGTCATCGCGTACGGACGGACTACAGGTCCCGCGTCGTCGTCGAACCAGTGGGCCGGATCAGTCATCGCATCCCACTCACCCTCCGGCGATCAGGCCGGAACGTGGCGCGGTCGCGAGGTGCGCGCCGACGCGCTTGACCATCAGCGTCATCTCGTACGCGACCAGGCCCACGTCGGAGTCGGCGTCGGAGAGGACGGCCAGACAGCTGCCGTCTCCCGCCGCCGTGACGAAGAGGAAGGCGTCGTCCAGCTCCACGACGGTCTGGCGGACCCGGCCCGCCTCGAAGTGGCGGCCGACTCCCTTGGCGAGGCTGTGGAAGCCGGACGCGACGGCGGCCAGGTGCTCGCTGTCCTCGCGGGTCAGCTCCTTGGAGGCCCCGGTCGGGAGGCCGTCGCCGGAGAGCACCAGCGCCTTGCGGATCGACCCGACTCGCTGGACGAGTTCGTCGAGCAGCCAGTTGAGCTCACCGGAGCTCCCTGTGGCGTTCTGTGCTGCGGCGTTCGATGCGGTCATCGACCGGTCCCCTCCGATGTGGTTCCTGGTGCTGTTTCGGCCGGGCTCGCGGTGACGTCGTCACCGTTCTGCTCCCGGCCCCGCTGCCAGCCGCGCTGGAGCGAGGCCATCCGGCTGCGTACTTCGTCTGCGTCGCGCTCGGTGTCGTCCGCGGCGGCAGCGGGCTGCTCGCTCGCGGTCGTGTCCCTGAGCTGCGGGGCCAGGTTGGCCTGGCGCACCCTGCGGGGCAGGGCGTCCGTGGGTACGGCCGCCGCCGGCTCGGGGGCCCTCGGCGCCGGTACGTCCACCCGGCGGCCGTGGTCGGACACCAGAGTGGGCGGCTGCGGTTTGCGGCGCCTGGGCAGCAGCGGGACGGTCGCGTCGGGGCGCGCCGACTCACTGGCCCGGGGTGCCTGGTCGGGTGCCTGCTGGTGCTGTTCGCGGCCGCGGAAGATCCCGCCGGGCTCGCTGTCCTCGTCCCCGAAGGGCGTCTGGCCGTACGTCAACGCCTCGACGGGCGCCTCGAGTTCCACCGGGCCGTCGATGAGGGGCGGCGGGTCCTGGAGCCCCGGCCGGACCGGGGAGAGGGCGGCGCGCACACGGGGCTCGCCGGTCGGGCCCGAAGCCTTGCGGTCGAGGCGGAAGCCGACGCCGTTGGTGTCGATGTCGGAGGCGTCGGTGAGCAGGGCGACGGGGATGAAGACGACGGCGGTCGTGCCCCCGTACGGCGACTGCTGCAGCGAGACGCGGACGTTCTGGCGCTGGGCAAGGCGGCTGACCACGAAGAGGCCGAGCCGGTCGGTGTCGGAGAGTTCGAACTCGGGGGTCTCGGCGAGCCGGAGGTTGGCGTCGAGGAGTGCTTCGGCCGCCATCCCGAGTCCGCGGTCGTGGATTTCGAGGGTGAAGCCGTTGGCGACGCGCTCGCCGTGCACCTGGACCGCGGTGTGCGGGGGCGAGAACACCGTGGCGTTCTCGAGGAGTTCGGCGATGAGGTGGGTGAGGTCGGCGACGGCCGGGCCGCCGACGCCGATGCGCGGGAGCCTCCGTACCTCGATGCGCTCGTAGTCCTCGACCTCGGCGACGGCCGCCCGTACGACGTCCATCAGCTGGACGGGCTTGCGCCACTGGCGCGAGGGAGAGGCGCCGGAGAGGATCACCAGGCCTTCGGCGTGGCGTCGCATACGGGTGGTGAGGTGGTCGAGGCGGAAGAGGTCCGCGAGCTCCTCGGTGTCCTCGGTGCGCCGCTCCATGGTGTCGAGGAGGGTCAGCTGGCGGTGCAGCAGGACCTGGTTGCGGCGGGCGAGGTTGACGAAGACCTCGGAGACGCCTCGGCGCATGTCGGCCTGGCGTACGGCTGCTTCGACCGCGGCGCGCTGCAGGGTGTTGAGGGCCTGGCCGACCTGGCCGACCTCGTCCTTCTCGTAGTCCAGGCGCGGTGCTTCGGTCTCGACGTCGACCTGTTCGCCGGAGGCGAGGCGGCGCATCACGCTGGGCAGACGGACCCCGGAGACCTCGTGGGCCTCCTTGCGGAGCCGGCGCAGGTCGCGGACGAGCTCGCGGCCGATGCGTACGGACACGATGAGGGAGACCGTCAGTCCGGCGATGCCCAGGGCGGCTGCGACCGCGAGCTTGACGATGACGTTGACGGCGGCCGGCTTCACCCGGTCCTGGAAGGACTCGCGCGCTTCGGTGCCCATCCGGTCGAGGTCGCCGAGGGCGGTCGACGCGGTCGCCTTCCAGCGGGCGGCGGGTATGGAGCGGGCGGCGCCGGAGGGGCCTGCGGCGAGGGCGTTGGTCTCGGCGTTGCGCAGGGAGACCGTGCGGGGGCCCTTCCAGTACGCGGTGAAGGCGTCGCGGTCGTGCCGGGGGAGCTGGGGCAGGCTGACGGAGTAGTAGACGGAGCGTGCGGTGGCGAGGTCCCCGATGTCGCGGAGGTCCCTGGGGTCCATGCGGCCGGCGACCAGTGCGGAGCCGAAGAGCGCGTCCTCGCGGGAGAGGGTCTCGCGGGCGCGGCTGATGCCGACGAGCGCGCGCGCCTGCTTGTCGAGCTCGGAGTTGTTGAGCGTCGGCAGGGCGAGCAGGAAGGTGAGGGCCGGGTCGACGAGCCGGTTGTACTGGTCGTAGGCATCACGACGGGTGACCGAATGGTCTCCGGCGTTCTGCCGGAGGGCTCCGAGTCCCGCGAATCCGTCCAGAATGGAACGGAGTTGGTTCGCGTCGCTCGTCGACAGATCGGAACTTCCCTTGCTGCGCTCCGCGTTGCGGCGCAGCTGCGCGAGGACCGAGTCGGTGGAGAGGCGCTGCTGCCGCAGGGCGGTGAGAACGTCGGACGCCCCCGGGTCCGCGAGGTACCGCAGCGTCAGTGCCCGTTCTTCCTGGATCTCCTGGACGGAGTCGACGAGCGGGTAGCCCACATCCTCAACGACGCTTCCGGTGCGCATCAGTTGAAGGGCGTCACGCCCGGTGAGAAAAACGGCGAAGGCCCAGATTGCCGTCAAAGCGACAAGTGGGACCAGCAACAACGCCACGATCTTCCGGCGGATGGACTTCCCGCGAAAGCGCATGGCCTCCCCCAGCTCAACCCCGCGAGGCGGGGTGGTAATCCGGCAACAAACGGCGTGAGCCTACTACTGCCACACAGGTAACTCGAAGACACGTCCGGACCATTTTCGGCCAATGGCAAGGGTGTTGACCATATGCCACCCGCCCGACACCCGCTTTGTGGGGATGGATGACCAAAATTGTCCCGGACCGGGAATCTTCGGGGCGGATCGTTCGTCTTTCTGTACGAGGGACGGGGGCGGTGCGTAAAACGGCGCAAGCCGGGCAGCCACAGGGGTGTCGGACTGCACCGGGGAGTGAGGGGTCCATGAGCATCGAAGAGGGCAACGAGAGGGGCACGCTGCGTCCGCTGTGGGTCGAAGAGCCCGCTGTGCGGCCGAGGTTGCCCGATCCTGTGCGTACGGCAGCGGTGCGCGCCGTGCTCATCGTGTCGGTGACGACCATCCAGGCGATGGTGGCGTTCCTGTCCACCATCACGGGGTCCTGGCTGGCTTTCCCGATGGTGGTGAGCAGTGTGGTCAGTACGGTGGTCGCGACCTGGAGCGTGCTGGACGTCTGGGTCACGCGTCAGGTGTGGAACCAGCGCAATGGCGTGATGTCGGTGCCGAGCAGTACGGCGCGGCGGCTGCGGCGCGAGCGGCGGCAGGCGCGGCGGGTGGCTCGGCAGGAGGCGCGGGACGCCGAGCGGATACGGCGGCGGGGTCCGGTGCGGCTGACGCCGCAGTCCTGAACCCCGCCCCGGGATGCGCGGGCCCCCGCCCGGTCAGGCTTCCTGTCCGGCGGCCGCCGGGGCGCGCTTGAACATGCGGGTCGCGGTGATCTCGCCGTGCACGACTTCGCCGTCGGGGTCCTGCTGCGGCAGTCCGGGCCGCAGATGCTCCTCCACGCTGATGTACTTCAGCCCGGCCCTGAGGTCGGCGTCGTTGCGCAACCTGATCACCAGCGGGAACTCCGCGAGCGCCGTGGTGTCGAAGAGGCCGGTGGTGTACAGCAGCTGGACGCCGAGGGCGTCGGAGACCGCGCGCTGGAGTTCCAGCAGATAGGTGGCGTTGGCGCGGCCGATGGGGTTGTCGAGGAAGAGCGTCCCTGCGTGGCGGTGCTTGTCGCGGCCCCTGTCGTTGGAGCGCAGGGCGGCCATCGTGCAGTACAGAGCGATAGCCGCGGTGAGCAGCTGACCGCCGGAGAAGACGTCGCCCATCTGACCGACGGGGACCCGCTCGGCACGCAGCACGGCGTCCGGCTTGAGGATCTCGACCGCGATGCCCTTGGGCTCCAGTGCCGCCTGAACGCCCCGCAGCAGCAAGGACATACCGTCCCTGCGGAGGTCCGAGTTCTTCTTGAGGGCGGCGCGGGTCGCTTCGTCGATCACTTCGCCGAGGCGTTCGGTGAGCGTCGCCTGGTCCGGCTCCTCGAAGCGGATCCGCAGGAACTCCTGGCCGGACCATTCGCCGAGCCCCTCGGGCAGCTGCGAGAGCCGCTGGGCGGAGCGGAGGGTGGTCAGCGCGGACTCCACGAGGCCGCGCAGCCGGTCGACGATGGAGTCGCGGTTCCGCTCCAGCTGCTCCAGTTCGTCGGTGAGCACGCGCAGCCTGGGTGCGAAGGCCGCCGCCCACTTCTCGGCGTGCTCGGGCAGCGCGGAGGCGGGGAGTTCGCGGATCTGCTGACGTGCGGGGGTGCGCACCTGCTCGTAGCGGGTGGAGTTGGCGTGCCGTACGAGGATGTCGCTCGCCTCGCGGACGGCCGCCTCGGCGGCGGAGAGGTCTCCCGAGCAGCCGCGCAGCGAGCGGCGGGTCTCGGCGGCGGACCCGCGCGCCTCCTCCAGGCTGCCGGGGTACGGCTCGGGGGCCTCTTCCGACTCGTCCGTCTCGTCGTCGTGACGGTCGCGGAGCAGATCGCGCAGCAGCGCCGCGGTCTCGTCGAAACCGCCCGCCGCGTCCTCGGAAACACGGTGCGCGTGGAGCAGTTCGGCGTGGGCGGCGCGGGCCGTCTCCAACGCATCGGCGCAGGCGGCCAGTTCGGAGGTGGCGGTGCGCAGCAGTGCCTGGGCGGCGTCCGCGTCGGCGGGCACCTGCTCCTCGGGGAGCTCGGTGTGCGTGTCCTCCCCGTCGGCGGGGGCAAGGCGCTCGGCCTCGCCGCGCAGCCGTCCGAGCTGCTCGCTCGCGGTCGAGGCCCTGGTCTCCAGCATCTGGACGAGGGACTCGGCACGGGCCGCGGCCGCCTGTCGGGACGGGCCGTCGGCGCCGTCGGTGGATTCGAGGAGCTGGGCGGCGCGGGTGCGGACCTTGTTGGTCAGCCGGTCGAGTTCGGCGAGGGCCGCGCTCTCGTCGCTCTCGGCCCTGGCCTGTTCGGCCCGGAGGTCGGCGCCCACGCCGACCTTCTCGTACAGCTGGGACGCGGCGCGGTACGCCTCGCGCAGGGCGGGCAGGGCCGTGCGGGGGGCGTCGGGCTCCGGGTCGGGGATGTTCTCGGGCACACCGGCGATCTCGGCGCGCTCCGCGCGCAGGGCGCGTGCGGTGCGGTGTGCGTCGTCGGCGGTGCGCTGGGCGGCCCGGCGGTCCTCGTCGGCGGCCCTGGCCCGCTCCAGACAGGTGTGGGCGCGGGCCTCCGACTCGGCCGTCTCGTCGGCGAGTTCGCGGAGTTTCGCCTGCCAGCCGGCGCGCTCCCGCAGCCGGAAGGCGAGTCCGGCCAGGACGTCGGCCACGCGCCGGGCGCGCTGTGCGGTGTCCTGGCGCTCGTCCCGTACGCGTGCCGCGTCGGCGGCGGCCTCCTCGGTCTCGGCCCGTACCGTACGCGCTTCGGCGAGGACCGCTTCTGCGGCCTCGGCGGCGTCCCTGGCCGTCCGTGCCGCCCCCGCGAGTTCCGTGAGCATCCCGGGCGGGCAGTCCGCGCGCCAGGAGCCGAGCCGGGCCGCGAGCGTGCGGTCCCCGGCGAGCCGGGCGGCCAGGTTGCGGATCTCCTCGTCGCGTTCGGCGGTGCGGGACCGCAGCGCCTGGCGCTCCTCGTCGGCTGCGTGCTCGTCGTGCATGGCCGGGTTCGGTGGTACGAGGAAGACGTCACCGTCGGCGCCGGTGCCCGGCCCCGGGACGGGTGCCAGGAGGGCGGCGGTGGTTCCTACGGCGACGGCGGAGCGCGGCAACAGGGCGGCACCGCTGAGGACTTCGCGTGCCCGGACGTGCGCGGCCGGGTCGGTGATCACCACACCGTCGACCAGTTCGGGCCGGGCGGCGAGGACAGCGGCATGGTCGGCAGGGTCGACTGCCTGCGCGAGATAGCGCCAGCCGGGGAGCGCCGGGATGCCGTGCTCGCCCAGATACTCGACGGCGGCCAGCACATCGGGTCCGGCCGGCAGGAGCCCGCCGTCGCCGAGCGCGCCCAGGATCCGGGCGTCGTCGGCCGCCGCGGTGCGCAGCTCGAAGAGCTGGCGCTCGGCGGCCGCCACACCCTGGTCGAGGACTTCCCGCAGCTCGTCGGCGCTGCGGTCCAGCTCTTCGGCGGTGAACGGCGCCTCCGTACGGGCAGCACCCGATCCGTCCGGGTCCTGACTCGCTGCGGTGCCGCGTTCGGCGCCGGTGACGCCCGCGCCCCGGCGGGGCCCCGGCAGTCCGGCCGCGGCTGCGGGCGGGAGGCTGAGCAGTTCGCCAAGACGGGGGTCCGCCGCGATCGACTCCGTCGTACGGCGCTCGGCCTCGTACGCGTTCTCCGCAGCCGTAGCGGCGTCCGCGGCACGGGCGGCCGCGAGCTCGGCGCGGTTCTCCTCGCCGGCGGCCTCCTTGGCGTGCTCCCCCGTCGTACGGGCCGCCTCGCGGGCAGCGTCCCAGGCGGCGACCGCCGACTTCTCCGCATCGCTGGCCGCGAGGGCGGCCCGTGCGGGGTCGGCGTCGGGGGCGGTGTCGTCGAGCCATCCCGCGCGTACCGCCTCGGCGGTCTCCTGCTCGACCTCGGTGAGCCGCTGGCGCAGATGTCCGGCCTCGCTGCGGGCGCGCTGTGCTTCGGTGGCGGCGGCGGTGGCGTCGCGGTGCGCGGCCTCGCCCGCCTCCTGGAGTGCGGCGGAGCGCTCCTCATGCTCACCCGCGATGCGCTCGCCGTCCTCGGCGGCGGTGTGCAGGGCCCGTACGAGCTCGGCGGCTGCCGTGGCGCGTGCGGCCAGCGCCGGTGCCGCGTCCCGCTCGGCCTCGCGGATCGCGACGGCGACCCGGGCGGAGCGGTCTGCGGCCGCGCGGTGGCGCAGTACGGCCTCGGCGGCCTGCCAGGCGGAGTGCAGCGTACGGGCGTCGGCGAGCTCCTTGCGCTGGGCGGCTGCCGACTTCTCCGCGACGGTCAGCGCCAACGAGGCGTGCCGGTAGGCGAGTTCGGCGGCGATCAGTGCGCGGCGGCCGCGGACCGACTCGGCCTCGGTGACCGTGTGGGCCGCGGCGGTGACCTGCTGGGCGAGGTCGGCGGCGCGCCCTCGTTCCTCGCCGGCCCTGGCCGAGAGCCTGCGGGCGAGGGTGCGCGTACGGCGCTCGGCGCCCGCGTGGATGTCCCGGGCGCGGGCGCGGGTGGCGGTGGCGTCGACGATCCGGCCGAGCAGGTCGACGGAGCCCGCGGTGAAGTCCCGCTCCGCGGTGAGCTCGGCCCGGCGGCCGAGCTTGTTGCCGAAGCCGCCGACCAGGTCGGCGAGACCGTCGGTGTCCCGTGTGTCCGTGACGGCGCGCAGCAGCAGGTCGGTGAAGTCGGAGTCCTTCTTCACCGCGAAGAGGCCGGCCGCCTCGCCCTCGTCGGCGTTCATCTCCCGCTGGTAGCGGAAGAGTTCGGGGTCGAGGCCGAGATCGCCGAGGTGTTCGTTCCAGCGGTCGTGGATCTCTTCCCAGTGCACGTCCAGGTGCGGGTACGCCTTGCCGGACTCGGTGATCGCGTCGCGGAACCCCTTCATGGTGCGGCGCCGCCCGCGCGCACCCGAGGCGCCCTCCACCGGGGGCCGTACGGCGGTGGATTCGGCGACCGGCAGCGAGTCGAGGCTGAGGCCGGGCCCGGGGCGGAAGGAGTACCAGCCCTCGGCGAACTTCCGGGGGTCGTTGGAGACCTGCCGTCCGCGCCACTCGCTCGCCTTGCCGACGACGACCGTTTCACCGGTGATCGTGTGCTGCCACTCCAGCGCGACGTGCCCGCAGTCGTCGGCGAGCAGGAATTTGCGCAGGACGCCGGAGCTGGCGCCGCCGAGAGTGTTGCGGTGGCCGGGCAGCATCACGGAGAAGATCAGCTTCAGCAGGACGGACTTGCCGCCGCCGTTCTCGAGGAAGAGCACCCCGGCCGGGGCGGGCCGGCGCGGCGGACCGACCGGCTCGTCGGCGAAGAACTCCGCCTGCGCCGGCGCCGGGTGGGGCACGGGCGCGCCCACTCCACGCAGGTCGAGGACGGTGTCGGCGTAGCGCGCACCGGCAGGACCGATGGAGTAGAGACGGACCCGGGACAGCTCGTACATGGCGGCGGACTCTCGTCGTTCTCGGCAGCGGTCAGGAGTGGAAGGGCAGGCCGGCGTCGGCGGCCAGCTCGAGGTCTTCGGGGTCGGTCGGCATCACCAGCGTGGCGGTGCCGTCGGTCACCGGGACGACGCCCAGTTCGAGGAGCTCGGCCATGGCGGCGGTGCCGGCCATGTCGCGGACCTGGAGCTGGTAACGGGCGGTGGTTCTGTACGCGCCCCCGGCGTCGTCCCCGGTGCGCTGGAGGAAGCCGGAGTCGGTGAGGAAGGCGACGGCCTTGCCGACGATGCCGGTGGTGGATCCGGCGAGGCGCCGCGCGTCCTTGGTGGCGCCGGTGGAGCTGCGCCGGGCGTAGATCCGCCAGGCCGCTTCGAGACCGGGGGCCTCGCTGGCCGGGTCGGTGTTCTCGCCGAGTTCCTCGGCCCGCTCCTCCAGCCGCCGGCAGGCCTGGCGTACGAACGCGTCGACTCCGTTGACGGTGATGCGTCCGATGTAGCCGTCGTCGGCGAGGTCCTCGGGGCGCGGGAAGGCCATGGCGGCGACCGCCAGATGCGCGAGTCCGTGCAGGAAGCGGTCGGCGGAGTCCGCGGCCGTACGCCGGGCGTAGTCGCCCATCCGTACGGCGAAGACCGAGTCCTCGCCCGCTGTCACGGCCATTCCCGCCCGGGTCGAGACCTCCAGGACGACCAGGCCGAGCCCGGCGGCGACCGCGTCGGCGAGCCGCGCGAAGGCGGACTCCTCGCGGTACCTGCGGAGCAGTTCCGCGTAGTCGGCGTCGCGTGCGGGCATCAGCTTGGGCTGCAGCCCGAAGGCGACGAGCCGTGCGGCGTCGGCGGCGTCGGCCGGTGTCACGGCGGCGGGCGACGCGGGAGTCCGGTCGGCCTCCACCGTGTCCGCGGCGGCCGCCTCGCTCCACGCGGTGTGCTCGGCGTGGGTCTCGCTCACGGCTTCGGCTCCTCGGTCATGTCGGTCGTTTCCGTACGCGGTGCTCATGCGGCCTCGTTCCGGCCGGCGGCCATCGAGGCCGTGTCGAGGAGCGCCGTCCCCACGATCAGGTCGGCGCCGCCGAACTCGGGGTCGTCGAGCTCGGTCCCGTCGTCCACGGCGAACAGCAGCCGCTGCTCTCCCTGCCGGTAGGCGGTGCCGACCGGCGGGCTGGCCGCGTGAACCGCCAGCAGGGCGACCAGATACGGCAGTTCGGGATCGCGCCGGCGTGCCTCGGCGAGCAGTCCGGAGAGTCTGCGGGGCGCGTCGTGCTCCAGGTCGAGCAGTTCCATGGCGCTCGCCAGCTGCTCCTCGCTGAAGCGGCTGTCGTCGGGCGTGGCGATCAGATCGGGCTCGGGCATCTCGGCGCCCAGGTGTTCGCGCTCCGTCGGCGGGGTCAGCAGTATGTCGACGAGGTCCCCCATGCGTACGGACACGGGCGTGCGCAGCCCGGTGCCGCGCGCGAAGAACGCGTCCGTGACCCGGCGGGCCTGCTCCACCGGCAGGGGCAGCAGGGGGGCCACGAGCTGTCCGTACAGATCGAGGCCCGCGGTCGTGGTGGGTGCCGCGAAGGCCTGCCGGTCCTGCTCGGCGCGGAAGAGCGGGCCCGCTTCGAGGAGCCGGGACTGCAACTGCGTATGGCGGCGGATGCAGTCCTTGACGATGTCGACGAGCTCGGCCGCCCGCCGCTTGTGCTCTTGGTCCTCGGCCTCGTCGCGCGCCTTGCGGATGTTGGTGAGGATCGCGTTCTCGTGGCGGTAGCGGTCGGCGACGTGGTCGAGCGCCTCGGCGATCATGTCGGGCACGGCGTTGAGCCAGTCGACGGCCCGCACATTGCGCCGGGTCGCCTCCAGGGTCCTGCGCAGCGTCTCCGCGTACTGCACGGTGCGGTATCTGGCCTGCTCGGCGGCGAGCTGGGCATCGGCGAGCCGCCCCCGGCTGATCAGCACTTCGAGCTTGACCTCGGCGGCGATCTGGGCGCTGGTCACATCGGTGTCGAGCGCGCCGACCAGGACGTTGACGGCCTCGTCCGTGGTGCGCAGATAGACGCTGCCGCCGTACCCGGGCACCTCCTCGACGAGCTTGAAGTCGTAATCGCGCCGGGTGTACGCACCGTCGGACCCGAACGTCCCGTAGACCGCGCGGAAGCCCCGGTCGACGCTCCCCACGTTGATCAGGTTCTCCAGCACCCAGCGGGCCACCCGCTCGTGCTCGGATGCGGGGCGCCGCGGGGCCTGGGCCGCGACGCGCGGCAGCAGCCTGGCGATTATCTGGTCGTGGTCGGCTCCGGTGTCGAAGTCCATGTTGAGCGTGACCAGGTCGATGGCGGCGAGCGCGATCTCCGCCATGGCGTAGACCGTGTACTCCCCGGCCAGATTGGCCTTGCGTACGTCGAGGTCGTGCAGCGGTGCGGTGCACGCGAGCGCACGAAGGCGCCGCGCGAGCCCTTCGTCGGCGGCCGGGCCCTGTGCGGGCCGCGGCCCCGCGCTGAGCTGGGGCGGAACGAATTCCGTCGAGGCGGTCGAGGCTGGCGATGTCACGACGGACAGATTAGGTCCTCGCACTGACAACGGTCGAAACGGCGCGGATGGGGCAGCTCACTCGAAAGATTCGGCAGGCGGCTCAGCGTTGCCACCACAACACCGCTAGACTTTTGTTGAACAATCCCGAGCCGTCCCGGAGTTCCCATGGCGAACACCGCACAGCGCACCGCCGACCTGCTGCGTGAGCGCATCACGCAGGGCGCGCTGACGCCCGGGACGCGGCTCTCGGAGGAGGCACTCGGTGTGGCGATGGGCGTCTCGCGCAACACGCTGCGCGAGGCCTTCCGGCTGCTCGCCCACGGACGGCTGGTCGAGCACGAGCCGAATCGCGGGGTTTTCGTCCGCAGGCCGAGCGCGGCCGACATCGCGGACATCTATGCCGTACGGACCGCCTTGGAGACGGCGGGTGTACGGGCCCTGGCGGCGGCCCCCGCCGGACACCTGCGCGCCGTCACCGACGCCGTCGCCGACGCCGAGGCGTGCGCGGAGATCGCCGACTGGGCCGGTGCCGGCACCGCCGACCTCCGCTTCCACCAGGCGCTGGGCGCGCTGTCGTGCAGTCCGCGCATCGACACGTACCTCGCCGGGCTGCTCGCGGAACTGCGCCTGGCCTTCGTCACCATGCCGTCGCAGCAGCTCCTCCACGAGCCTTTCCTGCACCGCAACCGGACCATCGCCGACCTCCTGACGGCAGGGCGCACGGCCGATGCGGAGGACGAACTGCACCGCTACCTCCAGGACGCCTGCCGGACCGTCCTCGGCACACTCCAGCTCCAGGAAGGGCCGCGATGACCACGATCGACCTCAACGCCGACCTCGGCGAGGGATTCGGCCGCTGGACGCTCACCGACGACGAGGCCCTGCTCTCGGTCGTCACGAGCGCCAATGTCGCGTGCGGGTTCCACGCGGGCGACCCGTCCACCATGCGCCGCGTCTGCGAGCTGGCCGCCGAGCGCGGGGTGCGGATCGGCGCGCAGGTGTCCTACCGCGACCTGGCGGGCTTCGGGCGGCGCGCCATGGAGGTGCCCGCGGACGAGCTGGCCGACGAAGTCGCGTACCAGATCGGCGCGTTGGAGGTCTTCGCACGCGCGGCAGGATCCCGGGTCGCGTACGTCAAACCGCACGGCGCGCTCTACAACCGCACGGTGCACGACGAGGACCAGGCGGGCGCCGTCGTCGCCGGCGTACGGATCGCGGGCGGCGCGCTGCCGGTGCTCGGTCTGCCCGGTTCGCTGCTGCTGGAGGCCGCGCGGAAGGCCGGACTGCCTCCGGTGAAGGAGGCCTTCGCCGACCGCGCGTACACCTCCCGCGGCACCCTCGTACCGCGCGGTGAGCCCGGTGCGGTGGTCCACGACGGCGACGCGGTCGTCGCCCGCGCGCTGTCCATGGCGCGCGACCGGTCGGTGACGGCGATCACCGGCGAGCGGCTTCCCGTGCACGCGAGGTCCCTGTGCCTGCACGGCGACACTCCGGGAGCGGCCGCACTCGCCCAGCGCGTGCGGAGCGAACTGCGCGCCTCGGGCGTCGAGTTGGAGCCCTTCGCATGAGGCCGCTGCGCATGGGAGCACACGCCTTGCTGATCGAGCTCGGCTCGGCCGAGGAGGTCGAGGCGCTCCACGCCGAACTGCTCCGCCGCCGCGGCGCCGGCACGCTCCCCGCCGTACGGGACATCGTCCCCGCGGCCAGGACCGTCCTCCTCGACGGCCTCGACCGACCGGGCGCCCTCGCCGAGGAGATGGCCCACTGGGACGTGCCGCCGCTGACCGCCGCGGACGGCCCGGAGGTCAGCATCCCCGTCCGCTACGACGGCCCCGACCTGGCCGAGGTCGCCTCCCTCTGGGGCGTGGCCCCCGCCGACATCCCCGGCATCGTCTCCGGCACGGCCTTCCGCGTCGCGTTCTGCGGATTCGCCCCCGGCTTCGGCTATCTGACCGGCCTCCCCGCCCGGTTCCGGCTGCCCCGCCGCGCCACGCCTCGTACCGCCGTCCCCGCCGGAACACTCGCCCTCGCAGGTGAGTTCGCAGGGGTCTACCCCCGATCGTCCCCCGGCGGCTGGCAGTTGATCGGCTCCACGGACACCGCGCTGTGGGATCCCTCCCGCGAGCCCGCAGCGCTCTTCTCACCGGGCACCCGTGTGCGGTTCATCAACACCGGGGCGGCACGATGAGCCTCGAAGTCGTACGCCCGGGAGCCCTGACCACCGTCCAGGACCTCGGCCGCCCCGGCCATGCCCATCTCGGCGTACCGCGCTCCGGCGCCCTCGATCCGTACGCCCACCGTCTCGCCAATCTCCTGACCGGCAACCCGCCGGAGGCCGCGACCCTGGAGACCACCGTCGACGGCGCAGCCCTGCGCGCCACCGCCCCCGTCACGGCCGCCGTCACCGGAGCTCCCTGTCCGGTACGGATCGACGGCCGGCCCGCGCCCTGGGGCGCCGCGATCCGTGTCCCCGCCGGCTGTGTCCTCGACGTGGGGCGTGCGGTTTCGGGCGTACGGAGCTACGTCGCTTTCCGCGGCGGCATCGACGTCGAACCGGTCCTCGACAGCCGCGCCACAGACCTCCTCTCCGGCCTGGGGCCCGCGCCGCTCACCACGGGGCTGACACTCGGCCTCGGGTCCCCGCACGCCCCCTCCACGGGCGCCGACGCCCTTCCCGCTCCCGGGCCGCCCACCGAACTGGTCCTCCCGCTGCACCTCGGCCCGCGCGACGACTGGTTCGCCCCACAAGCGGTGCAGGATCTCGCCCGCACCCGCTACCGGGTCTCCTCCGCGAGCAACCGCGTCGGCCTGCGTACGGAAGGCCCGCCCCTGGAGCGCACCACCCCTGGCGAACTCCCCAGCGAGGGCATGGTGCTGGGCGCCGTCCAGGTCCCGCCCAACGGCCTTCCCGTCGTCTTCCTCGCCGACCACCCCGTCACCGGCGGCTATCCGGTCCTCGGCGCGGTCCCGGAGGAACACCTCGCCGCAGCCGCCCAGGCCGCCCCCGGCACTCCGGTGGTCTTCCTCCCGCTCCTCCGCCGCACCTGATCAGACCGCCTCCGCGGGCCCGGGAAGCGCGGACAGCGCGGACGCCACCGCATGCGCCGTCCCCAGATCGAGCCCCAGGCTGGTGCCGCGCACCCGGTGCCGTATCTCCTCCGCCGTCAGCCGCATCAGCTGCGGCAGCAGATCGGTGCAGCGCCGCGCCATCCACCCCGTCCCCGCCGTGGCCAGCCACAGCAGACTCGCCGACCGGGTGGGTCCCGGCTGCTCGGGTTCCGCAGCCGGTACGTCGCCCAACTCCAGCCCCGCTTCGCCAAGTCGCGCATGGAAGCGGACGGCCAGCATCCGGTGACCGCGCTCCCCCGGATGCAGCCGGTCCGCGCTCCACATCGACCGGTCGCTCACCCACTCCCCGTCGGCGGCATGCAGATGCACGGCCCCGTACCGCCGCGACAGCTCGTGCACCACCGCGTTCACCGCGTGCTGCCGCCGGGCCAACGGCCGCCCGAGCACACCCGGAAGCCCCAGCATCGTCCCCGGATCGGGCAGACAGGCGGTCATCACCAGCGCCCCGCGCGCGGCGAACTCCGCGCAGACGAGATCGAGTCGGGCCGTCACCTCATGAATGTCGAAGGTGCAGCGCAGGGTGTCGTTCACGCCCACCACCACCGACACGAGATCGGGCCGGAAGGCCAGCGCGGCGGGCAGCTGATCCGCCACGACGTCACCGGTCTGCGCCCCGCTCGCCGCGAAGTTGCGGAATTCCACCGGGCTTTCACCCGGTGCGAGCCCGTCCGCGAGCAGCGCCGCCCACCCGCGCCAGCCGCCCTCCACCGGGTCGCCGACCCCTTCGGTCAGCGAGTCGCCCAACGCGGCGAAACGGAGCGCCTTCATCGCGGCTCCCCCGCCCGCACCCGCACCGGCGCCTCATGAGCCGCCAGAAAGGCGTCCACCGACCCCTGCCACCCGAAGAGCGACGCCCGCGCCCGCGCCGCCCTGCGGCGCTCCCCCTCGTCCCTCCGCAACAGTTCCTGTACGGCACCGGCGAAGCCGCGTCCGGTGTCCGCGGCGGACACCCCCGCGTCCCCCACCACCTCGGGAAGCGCCGACGACGCGCTCGCGACGACCGGCGTGCCGCAGGCCAGCGCCTCCAGCGCCGAGAGTCCGAAGGTCTCGGCGGGCCCGGGTGCCAGCGCGATGTCCGCGGCGGCCTGCAGATCCGCCAACTCGTCCCGGTCGCCCACATGCCCCAGGAACACCGCGGGCAGCCGCTCGGAACGGGCCCTGCGCTCCAGCGACCTGCGCAGCGGCCCGTCCCCGGCCACCACGAGCGTGGCCCGCACCCCGCGCCCCCGCAGCACGGCCAGTGCGTCCAGGGCGGTGCCCGGCCGCTTCTCGACGGAGAGCCGCGAGCACAGGACGAGCAGCACGGCACCGCCCCGCACATGCCGGGCGCGCAGCACGGTGCTCCGCCGCCCCGGCCTCCACTGCTCCAAGTCAACACCGAGCGGCGCCCGCAGGACGTTGCGCGCCCCGATCCGTACGAACTCGCGCTCGGCCCACTCCGTCGTGCACACGATCCGCGAATACGCCCACGCACTACGGCGGTTGAGCCGGTCCGCGGCCCCCGCGGCAACACCCCCGGGCACCCCCCACGTCCGCAGCACCCCGTCGGCGGTCTCGTGCGAGACCATCACCGACGGCACCCTGCTGCGGCGCGCCCACTCCCCCGTCCACCGCAGCGTCGTACGGTCCGACACCTCGATCCGGTCGGGCGCAAGCCCTTCGAGCACCGCCCGCACCCGCTGCCGGTCGGCCAGCACCCGGTAGCCTCCGGTCCCCGGCAGCACGGGCCCGGGCAGGGTGATCACCCGTCCCTGGTCGGTGAGTTCATCCTTCTCGTACGCACCCGGAATGACCAGCACCGGTTCGTGTCCGGCCGCCCGATACCCCTTCCCCAGTTCGGCCAGCGCGGTCCGCAGCCCGCCGGACGCGGGGGTGACGAAGTTCGCCAGCCGTACGATGCGCAGCGCCCCGCTCATGCCGCCACCGCCGTACGTCCGGCCAGCACCTCGGCGTAGTGCCCGAGCAGCGCGTCCCCGACGGCCGCCCAGGTCCGCCCCTCGACCGCCGCGCGGCCCGCCCTTCCGTACGACGCGCGGAGCCCGGGGTCGCCCGCGAGTGCCCATACGGCGGTCCGGACCGCGTCCGCGTCCCAGGGCGGCACCAGGAGACCGGTCCTGCCGTGGTCGACGAGGTCCATAGGCCCGCCCGCGGCCGGGGCGATGACGGGCACTCCGCTGGCCATGGCCTCCTGCACGGTCTGGCAGAAGGTTTCGTACGGTCCGGTGTGCGCGAACACGTCCAGCGAGGCGAAGATCCGGGCAAGTTCGGCCCCGGTCCTGCGCCCGAGGAAGACGGCGCCCGGGAGCGCGGCCCGCAGCGACGGCTGGCTCGGCCCGTCGCCGACGACCACGAGCCGTACGCCCGCGAGCCCGCACACGCCGCTCAGCAGTTCCACGTGCTTCTCGGGGGCGAGCCGCCCCACGTACCCCACGAGCAACTCCCGGCCCGGCGCGAGCTCCCGCCGCAGCGCGGCATCGCGGCGCCCGGGCGCGAACCGTACGGTGTCGACGCCGCGCGGCCAGAGCCGCACCCGCGGCACACCGTGCGCCCGCAGGTCCTGGAGGGCGGCCGTCGACGGGGCGAGGGTCCGGTCGGCGGCGCTGTGGACGGCTCGGATGCGCCGCCAGGCGGTGGTTTCGCCGGCGCCCATGTAGGTCCGGGCGTAGCCGGCCAGGTCGGTCTGGTAGACGGCGACGGCCGGGATCCGCAGCCGGGCCGCGGCGGCCATCCCGCGCACGCCCAGGACGAACGGGCTGGCCAGATGGACGAGTTCGGCCCGGTGCGCGACCAGCGTCGCGGCGAGCCGCCGGCTCGGCAGCGCGAGACGTACCTGCGGGTATCCGGGCAACGGCACGGACGGCACACGTACGACGGGGCAGGGCGCTCGGCCATCCGCGGCGGCGGTCGCCGCCGGGGCTATGACGAGCGGTTCATGACCGCGTGCGGTGAGGTGTGCGGCGGTCTGCAGGGCGCAGTGGGCCACACCGTTGACGTCGGGCGGGAAGGATTCGGTGACGATGACAACTCGCATGTCGCTGTTGTCGCCGCGCCCGGGGTGGCTGGGCCAACGTGGATCTTTCCACGCGCCGAACGTCCCATGAGCTTTTGCGCTCGTTCCCGGTCAACTCTGTTCAGATAGCGCTGCCTTCAGGAGAAATCCGGCTGCGTACAGCCGTCTGCACTTCGGCTTCCTCGGCCGGATCGGCGGCGAGCCTCCGCAGCCGGTCGACCACGCGCACATCACCGGTCTCGGCATGGTGCGCGGCCACTTCCCTGGTCGTCTCCTCGCAGTCCCACAGGCACTCGACGGCGAAGCCGGCGCCGAAGGACGGGTCGGTGGAGGCGAGGGCCCGGGCCGCGTTGCCGCGCAGGTGCGAGGAGGCGGTCTCCCGGTACACATGGCGCAGTACGGGTGCGGCGCAGGCGATACCGAGCCGTCCGGCGCCGTCGACGAGCGTCCACAGGAGCGGCGCGTCGGGCCCGTCGGCCCGTACGGTCTCCCGCAGCGCGCCGAGCACCAGCGGGGCGTCCTGCGCCCCTCCTCTGCAGGCGAGCACACCCGCCGCCGAACCACCCAGCGCATCGGGCCGGTGGACCCAGCCGCGCGCCCGGTCCACGGCGTCCTCGCCGCACATCCGCTCGAAGGCGCACACGGCCGCTTCGGCGACGGTACGGCTCCCGGTATTGACGGCGTTCTCGATCAGATCGAGGACGACGGGGTCCCGTGACTCGGCGAGATAGTGCAGCGCGGCCCCGCGCGCCCCGTCCGTGCCGCCGCGTGCGGCCTCGACGATCGCGTCCCGGTCGTCGGGCCCGGCAACGGCGGTCAGGCACCGTGCCGCGGGCAGATGCAGCTCCGCGCCGCGGTCGAGCCCCTGCTGGGCCCAGTCGAACACGGCCTGGACGCTCCAGCCGGGCCGCGGCCCGGTCGGTCGCATCTGCCGCTGCCATCGGTCGAAGGAGCCCTGCTCCTGCGCCGCCCGCACCCGTTCCCCCACGCTCTCGCGCGGATCCTGCGCCCACAGCCGCCAGGGCCGGGGCTCGAAGGAGTCCCGTACGGCGGAGGCCAGCTCGGCCTCGCCCTCGGGGGTACGGGGGAATCTGCCCAGCACGGGCACGGCGAGGGCGCGCAGCCCCGCGTCGTCGTCGCGCAGGGCCAGCTCGTCGAGGGCCCAGGCCCAGTTGGAGCCGGTCTCCGCGTAGCGCCGCAACAGCCCCAGGGCGTCGTTCCTGCCGTACGAGGCGAGGTGCCCGAGGACGGCGAGCGCGAGCCCGGTCCTGGTGTCCTCGCCGTCGAGGAGGTCGTCGGCGCCGAAGAGGTGCTGTTGGATCTCTTCGAGCCCGCCGTCGAGGTCCAGATACAGACGGGCGTAGTACAGGGATCGGTTCTCGACCTGCCAGTCGTGGCGGGGATCGCTCACGACACAGTGGTTCAGAGCCGCCAGCGCTTCCGCGCGGGGAGCTGCGAGCGCGTGCAGCGTGCCGTCGCCGCGGCCCCTCTGGAGGAGACCGAGCAACGTGCCGCTCGGCGCTATGACTGGATCAAACATGGAAGAAGCCTCACATCAAGCTGTCGACGCAACCGGAAATCGTGGATTACCTGGCCGCGCGACAACATGCTCGGCTGCCCGCCGTCTCTTGCTTGGTGTAGACCATCTTCCTGCCTCTCGTCGGTGGCCCGAATCGGACCCGCGTCGTCATGATGACCCAGCCGTATTGACCGCCGCGACCACATTTACGACGCGCAGTCTCAGGAGGTGCCGAACAGCTCCACCAGCTCCGCCTTCCCGAACATCCGCGCGGTATCCAGCGCGGACGGAGTTCCGGCCGCCGGATCGGCGCCCCCGGCGAGCAGGGCACGGATCACCGCGTCCTCGCCCTTGAAGACGGCCCCGGCGAGCGGGGTCTGTCCGCGGTCGTTCGCCCGGTCCGCGTCCGCGCCACGCGCGAGCAGCGCCTCCACCGCGGCGGCATGGCCGTGGTACGCGGCGAGCATCACGAGCGAGTCCCCGCTGTCGTTGCTGAGGTTCGCCGGGACGCCCGCGTCGAGATACGCCGCGAGCTGCTCGGTCTCACCGCGGCGCGCGAGGTCGAAGACCTTCGTCGCCAGCTCGATGACCTCGGGATCCGGAGCCTCGCTCATCGGACGGACCGCCTCTCTGCCGGGCACGGCATCACAGCCGTACGAGTGAATCGTCAGGGTACTGCCCGCCGCACGACATGACCCGACCCACCAGTGGCAAAGATCACCGCGACCGTGATCACCGCCGCGACCGGAAGCACATCACGCGCCCGAGTGGCGGACCGATGTACTCCAGTCCAGTGAAATTCTCCAAAAACCACCCATTTGCACCTTTTATCGCATAGATACTTTCTGTGAGCCTGGAAGAACTCATGGTGACTGTCCCCACAACCAGGAGAACCCCTCATGATCCTGTCGATCTCAGGCGTGGTGCTGCTCGGAATCATCGTCTTCCTCTTTTTCAGGAAGGACGGACTCAAGGCGTCACACGCGCTCGTCTGCGCCCTCTTCGGCTTCTATCTCGCGGGCACCGCCATCGCCCCGAGCATCAAGGCCGGAGGCGCCAGCCTCGCCAGCCTCTTGGGCGGGATCAAGTTCTGACCTCTCCCCACCGACCCCATCACCCCTGGAGACAGACGTGGCCCGGCGACCACTCCCCCGCATTCTGAGCAGCAGCAGCGCCTCGATCACCCGCAGCCGCGAGATTGCGCGAACGGCCGCCGACAGCGCCACCGACGTCCTCCATCCGCTGATCACGATCAGCCGTGGTCTGCGGAAGCTCGCAGCCGGCGGGCGGCAGAAATGGGCGTCCCTGCCCAAGGAGCGGCGCGGTCCCGCGCTGTTCCTGGCTGCCGCCTGCGTCCTGGTGGTCGCGCTCATCCCGTACGGGCCGCTCCTGGCCCTCATCGCTGTGATGGCCGCGGCCGCCTGGAAGGGCCGCGAGCGCGTCCCGGTGCAGACCGGTCCCGACGAGGCGGAGACCGGCCGTCTGCAGTCCCTCTACGAGGCCCTGGTGCCGTACTTCTCGGTGCCGGAGGACCCGGCTCCGCTCTTCGCCCACGGCGGCGAGTGGGACAAGGCCTTCAGCGACTACGCGTTCGACGAGGACGGGCGGATCAGCACGCTGCACGTGAAGTACCCCGCGTACTTCACCGACGGCGAGGCCGACTCCCGCGCCCGGATCGAGCAGCTGCTGCACGCCAAGTCCGGCCGCGGCCGCGAGTACCACTTCGCCTGGGACGAGGAGGGCAACCAGCTCGTCATGAGCGTGCTGCCCGCCCTGTCCACCTCCATCGCCGCCCAGCCCTTCGTCACCACCCCCGGTGAGACGGTTCTCGGGTTCACCGACGCGGGTGCGGTGCAGCGCACCATGCCGGTGACGGACGGCGAGGAGACCTTCGACGCCCCTCCGGTCGTCTGGCGTACGGGAGCGCGCTCCACGGAGCCGCATCTCCTCGTCGTCGGCGAGCCCGGCAGCGGCACCACCAGCCTGCTGCGGTCGATCGCCCTGCAGACGCTCCGGTACGGCGACGTACTGATCGTCGAGGGCAGCGGAACGGGCGAGTACGCCTGCCTCACCGGGCGCAGCGGCGTCCTGGCCGTCGAATGCGGCCTCGCCGGCGCCCTGGCCACCCTGGAGTGGGCCGCGCACGAGACCGAGCGCCGGCTGATCTCGGCCAACCGGGCCAGGCAGGCGGGCCATCCCGCCCCCGAGGACACCAGGCGCCCGCTCTGGATCCTGCTGGACCGGCCGAGCATCTTCGGCCATCTCGCCGCCGCCGACGGGCGCACCGATCCCCAGCAGCTGCTGCAGGTCCCGCTGCGGCACGGCAGGGCGGCCAACGTCACGGTGGTGGTGGCCGAGCAGTTCGACACCCTGGACACGCTCAGCGATCCCGTACGCCAGCACACCCGCGCCCGGGTCGTGCTCGGTCCCGCCTCGCCCGAGCAGGTGGAGACGGTCCTCGGCGCACCGCCGCACACCACGCCCACCGCCGCCGTCCCGCCGGGCCGGGGCTATGCACGCCTGGGCACGGGCCCGGTGCTCCGGCTCCAGGTCCCGGCCACACCGGATCCGTACGACGACGCCACCAGCGAGGCGCACCGCCAGGCCGTTCTCGACCTCCTCCCCCAGCGCCAGGCCCCTCTGGACTCCGCGCCCGTGGAAGCCGTACCGGCCGAGGGCTGAGTCAGGCGACGAAGGTCCGCGGGGAATCGGCACCGGTGCCCGCACCGGTCTCGACCAGCCTCGCGGCCGCCGCCAGCCGTACGGCCGCCTCGTCGGCCACCGGACCGCCGACCGTGAACGGCAGCCGTACGTATCCCTCGAAGGCCCCGTCGACACCGAAGCGGGGCCCCGAGGGGACCCGGACCCCCACCCGCTCGCCGACCTCGGCCAGCCGGGATCCGGAGAGCCCGCCGGTCCGCACCCAAAGGGTCAGCCCGCCGTGCGGGACGTCGAACTCCCAGCTGGGCAGCTCCCTGCGGACCGCGGTGACCAGCGCGTCGCGGTTCTCGCGCGCCTGGGCGCAGCGGATGGCGACGGCCTCCTCCCAGCCCCCGGTGCTCATCAGCCAGTTGATGGCGAGCTGTTCCAGTACGGGGGTGCCCAGGTCGGCGTAGGCCCGGGCCGCCACCAGGCTGCGGATCACGTCCGGTGCCGCCCGGACCCACCCGATGCGCATGCCCGCCCAGAAGGCCTTGCTCGCCGAGCCGACGGTCAGCACGGTGGAGCCCGCCGGGTCGAACGCGCAGACGGGGCGCGGCATGTCGGTGTCCGCGTCGAGGCGGAGTTCGGTCATGGTCTCGTCGGCGATGAGCACCGTGCCGGCCGACCTGGCGGCCTCGACCAGCTGGCGGCGCTGGTCCTCGTCGGCGAGCGCGCCGGTCGGGTTGTGGAAGTCGGCGACGACGTACGCGAGGCGCGGGGCGGCGTCGCGCAGCACCTGGCGCCAGCGCCCCAGGTCCCAGCCGCCGAGCCCCTCGGCCATGGCGACGGGCACGAGCCGCGCTCCGGCCTCGCGCATGAGCTGCAGGATGTTGGCGTAACTCGGCGACTCGACGGCGATCCGCTCGCCGCGTCCCGCGAAGAGATGACAGATCGCGTCGATGGCGCCCATGGCGCCGGTGGTGACCATGATCTGCTCGGGCATGGTCGGAATGCCGCGCGCGGTGTAGCGGTCGGCGAGCATCTGGCGCAGCGCGGGCAGCCCGGCCGGGTAGTCGCCGTGCGTGTGCGCGTACGGAGGGAGGTCCTCCAGCGCGCCCTGCACGGCCTTGGTGAGCCAGGGTTCGGGCGCGGTCAGTGCCGCGCAGCCCAGGTCGATCATCGAGCCGAGCGCCTCGGGGGGCAGTGGTTCCAGGCCGCGGGCGGGGAGCGGATTCCCCGCGGGGACGGCCGTCCAGCTGCCGGCGCCCCGGCGCGACTCCAGGAAGCCCTCCGCGCGCAGCGCCTCGTAGGCGGCGGCGACGGTCGTACGGCTGACGGCGAGCGCGAGGGCCAGTTCGCGCTCGG
The DNA here is from genome assembly GCF_036227325.1 of Streptomyces sp. NBC_01465. NCBI lineage: Bacteria > Bacillati > Actinomycetota > Actinomycetes > Kitasatosporales > Streptomycetaceae > Streptomyces > Streptomyces sp. NBC_01465. The sequence continues at coordinate 811,613 of NZ_CP109467.1, forward strand.
CGGGGAGCCGGGCCGCGACGGGGACGCGGCCCTCCAGGACCAGGAGCCGGACGCCGTCCGCGAGCGCCCGGTAGGCCGGGGGCTTACGGGTTCCGGGTCCGGCGGGGCGGGTCTGCTGGGCGTTGAGCTGGCGGGCCAGCTGAGCCGGTCCGACCGCCGAAGTCCACTGAGCCATGGATTTCAGTCCACCTTCCCCGAATTGGCCATGGTTGGCATCTGTTTCGGAGCCACAGAGTGTCATGTATCGGTCCACTACCACTACATCGGGGGGTACATCGTGTCCAGGAACCTCATCCGGCGCCTGCTGCAGCTCTACGTCGGCCTGGCCTTGTACGGGGCGAGCTCGGCGCTGCTGGTGGGCGGCGGGCTCGGTCTGGAGCCCTGGGGTGTGCTGCACCAGGGGCTGTCCGAGCTCACCGGGCTGACCATGGGCGAGATCGCGATCATCGTCGGCGCTGCGGTGCTGCTGCTCTGGATCCCGCTGCGGCAGCGCCCGGGACTCGGCACCATCTCCAATGTCTTTGTCATCGGCATCGCGATCGACGGCACCCTCGCCCTGCTCCCCGAGGTCCACGGCCTGTTCGCCCGGATCGCGCTGACGGTCGCCGGGATCGTGCTCAACGGGGTCGCCACCGGCCTCTACATCGCCGCCCGCTTCGGCCCCGGCCCCCGCGACGGTCTGATGACCGCACTGAACCGGATCACCGGGCGCTCGATCCGGCAGGTCCGTACCGCCCTCGAAGTGGCCGTGGTGGTGACGGGATTCCTCCTCGGCGGCACGCTGGGCGTGGGCACGGTCGCGTACGCCCTGGCGATCGGTCCGCTGGCCCAGTTCTTCCTGCGCGTCTTCGCCGTTCCGGCGGCGGACGACAGCAGTACGGTCGTCGCCTCCGGTACACCGGGGCGCGCGATACTGCGCGGGTGACCCGAATACGCCACCCCTATCTCGATCACGCCCGGCCCATACCGTTCGCCCACCGCGGCGGGGCGGCGGACGGGCTGGAGAACACCGTGGCCGCCTTCAGGCGCGCCACCGATGCGGGGTTCCGCTACTTCGAGACCGATGTGCACACCACGGCGGACGGCCGGCTCGTCGCTTTTCACGACGCGACCCTGGACCGGGTGACGGACGCGCGCGGCCGGATCGCCGACCTTCCGTGGAGCGAGGTCCGGCGCGCCCGGGTGGCAGGCCGTGAGCCGCTCCCGCTCTTCGAGGAGCTCCTCGAAGAGTTCCCCGAAGCCCGCTGGAACGTGGACCTCAAGGCCGGACCCGCCCTCGTCCCGCTGATCGACCTGATCCGCCGTACGGACGCCTGGGACCGGGTCTGCGTCGGCTCGTTCTCCGAGAGCCGGGTCTCCCGGGCGCAGCGCCTCGCGGGCCCGCGCCTCGCCACTTCGTACGGCATGAGCGGCATACTCGCGCTGCGCCTGCGCTCCTACGGTCTGCCCGCGCCCCTGCGCGGCAGCGCCGTCAGCGCCCAGGTGCCGGAATCGCACAACGGGATCAAGGTGGTCGACCGGCACTTCGTCCGGGCCGCGCACGCCCGTCAACTGCAGGTCCACGTCTGGACGGTCAACGATCCGGATCGGATGCACAGGCTTCTCGACCTGGGCGTGGATGGCATCATGACCGATCATCTCGAGACTTTGCGCACGGTGCTCACCGAGCGGGGAGCGTGGATCTGACGATCGGGGACGCCAGTTGAGCACGGAGACGGAAAAGACCGCGCGGGCGGCGGGCAGCACGGCGACCGGGAGTGCCGCCCGCAGACGCGAGCAACACGGCTGGTACTTCTACGACTTCGCCTGCTCCGTCTATTCGACGAGCGTCATCACCGTGTTCCTCGGCCCGTATCTGACCACGGTCGCCAAGGCCGCCGCGGACGCGCAGGGCTTCGTCCATCCGCTGGGCATCCCGGTGCGCGCGGGCTCGGTCTTCGCGTACGCCGTCTCGGTGTCGGTCGTCGTCGCCGTCCTGGTGATGCCGCTGGCCGGCGCCGCGGCGGACCGCAGCGGCCGGAAGAAGCCGCTGCTCGCCGTGGCCGCGTACACCGGTGCGGCCGCCACCATGGGCATGTTCTTCCTGGACGGCGACCGCTATCTGCTGGGCGCGCTGCTGCTGATCGTCGCCAATGCCTCGCTCTCGGTCTCGATGGTGCTCTACAACGCCTATCTCCCCCAGATCGCGGAGCCCGAGGAGCGCGACGCGGTCTCCTCGCGCGGCTGGGCCTTCGGGTACACCTCGGGCGCGCTCGTCCTGGTCCTCAACCTGGTGCTGTACTCGGGCCACGACAGCTTCGGCGTCTCCGAGGCCACGGCGGTGCGGATCTGTCTGGCCTCCGCCGGGGTCTGGTGGGGCGCCTTCACGCTCGTACCGCTGCGCAGGCTCCGCGACCGGAAGGTGAACCGGGCGGACGGCTCGGGTGCGGTCGGGGCCGGATGGCGGCAGCTCGTGTCGACGCTCAAGGACATGCGGCGTCATCCGCTGACTCTCTCGTTCCTGCTCGCCTATCTGGTCTACAACGACGGTATCCAGACGGTGATTTCGCAGGCTTCGATCTTCGGCTCGGAGGAGCTGGGACTCGACCAGACGACGTTGATCACGGCCGTCCTGATCGTCCAGGTCCTGGCGGTGGCCGGGGCGCTGGGAATGGGCCGGATGGCTCGTACCTATGGGGCGAAGCACACGATTCTCGGCTCCCTGGCCGTCTGGGCACTGATCCTGGCCGCGGGGTACTTCCTCCCCGCCGGTGAGCCCGTCTGGTTCTTCTTCCTCGCCGCCGCGATCGGGACGGTCCTGGGCGGCAGCCAGGCGCTCTCCCGGTCGCTCTTCTCCCATCTGGTGCCCGCCGGGAAGGAGGCCGAGTACTTCTCCGCGTACGAGATGAGCGACCGCGGCCTGAGCTGGCTCGGGCCTCTCGTGTTCGGCCTGGCGTACCAGCTGACGGGCAGCTACCGGGACGCGATCATCTCGCTCGTGGTCTTCTTCCTGCTGGGTTTCTTCCTGCTCGCGCGGGTGCCGGTGAGGCAGGCGGTAGCCGCTGCGGGAAACGCTGTACCGGACCGGATTTAGACCTTGAAGTAAAAGGCCGCTAGTGTACGCCTTTGGCCTGCCAGGCGGACCGTTACTGCGTGGTGATTACGTCAAGACGCAGGGTGACATCTTCGATCAGATGTGACAAAGCGGGCACTGGTGGGTACAACAAGGGGCGGCACGACGGGCGACGCATGACCGGCATCGGGAATCTTTGCCGCCGACCGGACGTTGACCGGATAACGACGACAGCGACAGCGACACCTGTCCTGTGGGCGACAAGCCCGGGAGGCACGATTCATGAGTGAGCGAGCTCTTCGCGGTACACGCCTCGTGGTGACCAGCTACGAGACCGACCGCGGCATCGATCTGGCCCCGCGCCAGGCGGTGGAGTACGCATGCGAGAACGGACATCGCTTTGAGATGCCGTTCTCTGTAGAGGCGGACATTCCGCCGGAGTGGGAGTGCAAGGCGTGCGGCGCCATGGCACTCCTGGTGGACGGGGACGGCCCTGAGGAGAAGAAGGGCAAGCCTGCGCGTACGCACTGGGACATGCTCATGGAGCGGCGCACCCGCGAGGAGCTCGAGGAGGTGCTGGCCGAGAGGCTGGCCGTCCTTCGCTCCGGCGCCATGAACATCGCAGTGCACCCGCGGGACAGCCGCAAGTCCGCGTAACGCCAAGGCGTTCGCGAACAACAGCACGCACAAGAGCCGCCGGCCGCCACACACTTCAGGGTGTGTGGCGGCCGGCGGCTTCTTGCTGCGCCGGGCCCGTGTCAGGGGGTGATCGGCGGGCGGGGGCCTTCGTCCTGGCGGGGGCCGGGGCGGTCCTCCCTGATGACCTCGCCCTGGACGACCTTGCCGTCGGGGCGGTGCATGCGGGCCTGCTGGAAGGCGTCGCCGAGGGTGCCGGGCTGTGCGGCGTTCATCCGGCGCTGCAGGGACCGCTCGGTGGTGCGGCTGAGCAGGGACCGTACGGGCGGAAGCAGGAGCAGCAGACCTACCGCGTCGGAGACGAAGCCCGGGATCATCAGCAGCAGACCGGACAACATCAGAAAGCCGTTGCCGCCGCTCTCCGCGCCGCCCGCGCCCTCAGGGGCCGCGACCCCCGACTGCTGCTGCTGGAGCGTCCGGGTGAGGCTGCTGAAGGCCCTGCGGCCCGCCCGCTTGATCACGGCGGCACCGAGCACGAAGCCGCCCACCAGGAGCAGCAGCACGGTGAGACCGCTCGTGGCGCTCGCCACGACGGTCAGCAGCCAGATCTCCAGCACCAGCCAGACGGCGATGGCGAGGGGCACGATCGTGCGGGCGCGTGAGCGCTTGGGAACTGTCGGGGGCGGTGCGCCGGTCGTCATGCTCCCAGTGTGCCTGGACGCGCGCCGCGACGGCGTAAGGGGGAGATCAGGACGGCTTGCGGCCGAGCAGCTTGTTGGCGCGGGAGCCGACGCCCCACACCGTGACCCGCCAGAGCGCCTCGACGACGATGTCCTTGCTCATCTTGGAGTCGCCGATCTCGCGCTCCACGAAGGTGATCGGGACCTCGACGACATGGAAACCCGCCTCGACCGCGCGCCGGGCGAGGTCGACCTGGAAGCAGTACCCCTGCGAGGCGACCTCGTCCAGGCCGAGCCCTTCGAGGGTCTCCTTGCGGAAGGCGCGGAAGCCGCCGGTGACGTCGCGGATCGCGACACCGAGGAGCAGCCGGGAGTACGTGCTGCCGCCCCGGGAGATGAACTGCCGGTACTTGGGCCAGTTCACGGTCCGGCCGCCCGGCACCCAGCGCGAGCCGAGGACAAGGTCCGCGCCCTTCAGGGCGGTGAGCAGCCGGGGCAGTTCCTCGGGCTGGTGCGAGCCGTCGGCGTCCATTTCGACCAGGACGCCGAAGCCGTTGTCGATGCCCCACTGGAAGCCGGCGAGGTAGGCCGCGCCGAGGCCTTCCTTGCCCTTGCGGTGCAGTACGTGGACCTGCGGGTCGCCCGCGACGATCTCGTCCGCGATCTTGCCGGTCCCGTCGGGGCTGTTGTCGTCGGCGACCAGCACGTCCGCCTCCGGCACCGCGGCACGGACCCGGGCAACGATCGGCTTGATGTTCTCGGCCTCGTTGTAGGTCGGAATGATGACCAAGGCCTTGCCGAGCGGGCCGTATCGCCGCTGACCGCCGTCGTTCACTGCTGCCCCTTACTGTCCATGCGCTGATGCACCACCATATCGAGCGCGCATGCGGAGGCCGCCGCCGACGCTCTCTTGCGTCGTACGGAACTACGGATCGGGGCCCGGCATCCTTCGGGCCGACCTGGGACCCGCTGGCTGCGGATCGACCGAGAGCCGTTGTCTACTGAACCCCGGGCCCCACCCGGAGTCACACCTGCCGACCTGCCGAAACCTTCCCTCGCCCCCGAGGCGCGGGCGCTGAACCTGGCTCCCAGTGGTGGTGCGCCTGTCCGGCGCACCGCCCCATGACCCAGCGGCGTTCGACGACTGCGTGGAGGTTTGCCGGTCGGACGTCCTGTGGTGGACTCGGCCGAACCTACCCGCCGGTGACCGCTTTCTGTCAACAGTTGCCCTACCTGCGGTGTTGGTCCAAATCACCAGGTCAGTACGGAAGATCCGCAGGTGACCGGAGAGCCCGCCGGAAGTCGATCGGCGGTACGAAATGTCCCGATCTCACTCGTTCGGCCGCACGAAGACAGTTTGTCCGAACACCACGGTCCGCAGACAGACCGGGAGTTCGGCGCCCGGGGTGAGGTCGGGCAGGCCTGGCGTGCCGGAGCGCGGGTCGGTGGACCAGCGCGAGACCCGGTCGTCCGGGGCCTGGACGACGAGTTCGGAGGTGCGCCAGACCGCGTAGTCGGCGGGGGCGCCGGGGACGAGCACGCCCGCGTCGTCCCGGCCGATCGCCCGCCAGCCGCCGCGGGTGTGGGCGGTGAACGCGGCGCGCACCGAGACCCGGTGCTCGGGGGTGCGGTGGAAGGCGGCGGCGCGCACCGTGCCCCAGGGGTCGAGCGGGGTGACCGGGCTGTCGGAGCCGAAGGCCAGGGGGACTCCGGCGCGCAGGAGTGCGGCGTACGGATTGAGTGTTCGGGCGCGGTCCACTCCGAGGCGCTGGGCGTACATGCCGTCGTCGCCGCCCCAGAACGCGTCGAAAGCGGGCTGGACCGAGGCGGTCAGGCCGAGTTCGGCGAAGGCGGCGACGGTCTCGGGGGTCAGCATCTCGGCGTGCTCGACGCGGTGGCGGGCGGCACGGACGCGGGCCAGGCCGACCTTCTCGGATGCGGCGCGTACGCCCTCGACGACGGCGGTGACCGCGGCGTCGCCGATGGCGTGGAAACCGGCCTGGAGCCCGGCCTCGGTGCAGGCGACGACGTGAGCGGCGACGGCGGCCGCGTCGAGGTGGGCCGTGCCCGTGTGCGGGGCGTCGGCGTACGGCTCGTGGAGGCAGGCGGTGTGCGAACCGAGGGAGCCGTCGGCGAAGAGGTCGCCCGCGGCGCCGATCGCGCCCAGTTCACGGATGCGGTCCGCGTCCTTGGCGTTCGCAATCTCCTCGGCCCAGTAGCCGAAGACCCGGGGCCCCGCCTCGTCGGCCGCGAGGGCGAGCAGTGACGTGAAGTCGTCCTCGTCGGAGATCTCGGGGCCGCCGCACTCGTGGAGCGTGCCGATACCGAGCGAGGCGGCGTGGCGGCGCGCCGCGCGCTGCGCCTCGGTGCGCTGCAGGGGGGTGACGGCCGCGTGCGCGGCGGCGCGCACCGCATGGTGGGCGGCGCCGGTCAGCGGGGCGTCCGGGTGGTATCCGGCGAGGTCAGTGACGCCGGGAACCAGGTCGAGGAGTGCGGTGGAGACGACGGCTGAGTGGACGTCGATCCGGGGGAGGTAGAGCGGGCGGCCGCCGGCTGCCTCGTCGAGCGATCGGCGCGACAGTGTCTGTTCGCCGGTCCAGCGGGCGGCGTCCCAGCCGTGGCCGAGCAGGACCTTGTCGCCGGGACGCGCCGCTGCATGGGTCCGTACGAGAGCGAGCGCCTCGGCCGCGGTGCGGGCCCCGGAGAGGTCGAGGCCGGTGAGGGCGAGACCGGTGGCGGTCGTGTGCACATGTGCGTCCGTGAACGCGGGGGTCACCAGGGCCCCTTCGAGGTCGACCGTCTCGTCGACGCCGCTCGCGAAGGCGTCCGCCGCCCCTTCGGAGCCGACCCAGGCGACATGTCCGCGTTCGACGACCATCGCGGTGGCGAAGGGGTCGGCGGGGCTGTGGATGTCTCCACCGCGCAGCAGCACGGTGCGGTGGTCGGCCTGGGAGGCGGTGCGCTCGGTCATGGGGTCCAGTCTCGCGCCTGCGGACCCATGGTCCTTACCGGGGGTCAGATGTGCGGCGGGCGGGACTCGTACGGGGTGGAGAGGACGACCGTCGTACGGGTGGAGACGCCCGCCAGGGACCGGATCCGGGTGAGGAGGTGCTCCAGGGCGAGCGGGGTGGGGACGCGGACCTTGAGGATGTAGTTCTCGTCACCGGCCACGCTGTGGCACGCCTCGATCTCCGCGACTCCCGCGAGCCGTTCCGCGATGTCGTCCGGGGCACTGGGGTCGAAGGGCTTCGCGGAGATGAACGCGGTGAGCGGCAGGCCGACCGCCTCCGGGTCGACGACCGCGGCATAGCCGCGGATGACTCCGCGCTGCTCCAGCCTGCGGACACGCTGATGCACCGCCGAGGTGGACAGGCCGGTGGCCTTGCCCAGGTCGGTGTAGCTCATCCGCCCGTCCTTGACGAGCAGCTCCACAATCTGACGATCCAGCTCCTCCATGCGGATCAACCTATGGCCCCGGGTCGCTTCCGGCACAGTCGGCGACAACCCGAAGGGGGCACCTGCGGCGGGCATGTGACGAACGCCACAGGTTTGTGGCCGTGTCCACGCGGGTGAAGCGGTTACCGCGCGAGCCGGACGGGAAGTGCTTGCTGTGGTCGAGGCCACTGCGCCTGGTCGGCCCACCCGAGGGGGAGAACTCCATGCAGAACCATCTGAAGTCCGTTGATCCCGTCGCGTCCTTCGACTCCGTCGACGATGCGGACGCCGAGCTGGACGCGTACGACACGTTCGAGATGTTCCGGGTGATCTGCCCGGACTGCGCGCAGCCGATCGCGCTCCTGGCGGACGAGGACGTCCTGCCCCAGCACGCGCTCTGCGCCAGCCCGTGGAACCCCTTCGGGCTCACGGCGTGCGCGGGAACCGGCCGTCCCGCGGCCGACGCCAAGCCCGCCGACGAGACCCTGGAGGTCCAGGAGCAGGACACCGCGCTGCTGTTGACGCTCCCTCAGGGGCTCGACTGGCGTACGCAGCCCTTCTCGCACGTGGGCGGTCCGGGCTCGCGTCCGCTCAGGGTTCCGCAGATGCGGCGCGAGGCCGCCTGATCACCAGTACGTTCCCTGCACCATGGCCTCGAGACTGGCCGCGTGCAGGATCATCCGGTCCGGGTTCTCCGGGACCTGGACCTCACCGAAGTGGACCTGGCGGTAGGCGATTCTGAGCATCACGATCGCGTGCCGCAGGGCCGCGTAGAGCGTGTGGAACTCCATGTCGCGCGGCGTGTGGCCGGTGAGCGCGGCGTACTCGCGCTCGATGTTCTCGCGGCGCAGGAAGTCCGGCAGTCCGCTCTGGCCGAAGGACACGGTGAGGTCCTGGAAGAAGCGGTGCAGATAGACGGACCAGCCGAGGTCGAGTTCACGCGGGCCGTAGGCAGCCATCTCCCAGTCGAGCACGGCGGCCGGGTCGAAGCCGTCGTAGATGATGTTGCCGATCCGGGCGTCGCCCCAGCTGAGTACGGAGGGCCCTTCGTCGCCGGGCCAGTGTGCGTCGAGCCAGTCGAAGGCGGACTCGATGAGCGGTGAGGGGGCCACACCCTTCACCACCCAGGCGTAGTAGGCCCGTTGGGCGGCCACATGGCGTCGCAGCGGGGTCCCCGAGCCATCGGGGAGGAGGAACTCCGCCTCCTTCGCAGGGAATTGGGTGTGGAGGCGGGCGAGGACCGATATCGACTCCCGCTCCAGGTGGGCGCGTTCGGTGTCCGTAGCGCCGTGCAGCCAGTTCCCTTCGTACGTGTACGGCATGACGTCCGGCGGCACCCGCCCCTCGGCGCGGTCCATCACGAAGAAGGGCGCGCCGAGCGGGGCCGGGTCCGTCTCCAGCCAGCGGACGCGCGGCACCGGGACGTCGGTGTGCTCGGCGACGAGGCGCATGACGCGGTGCTGGCGCTCCATGTCGTACGACGGGAAGACGGTGTACGCGGCCGGGTCGGCGGCCAGGCGCAGCGCGCAGGCCCGTACCGGCGCATCGTCGTGCACGAGGTCGAACAGCAGCGTCTCGCTGGACATGCCGTTGGAGTCGGGGACCCTGATGTCCTCGACGCGGGCGCCCGGCAGCGGTCCCGAGAACCAGGCGGTCAGCCGGCGGCCGAGCTCCTGCGGGTCGCGGGTGGTGGTGCGGGGGCGGGGTGCGGTGGTCATGGCGGTGCTCCTCGCTCGCGGGGCTTCGGGGGTGGTTACGGGGCGACCGAGTCGTAGCCGGTGAAGCCGCTCGGGTCGTGGCGGCCGAAGGTGCCGTGCTCGAAGATGCCGTGGCCGGTCTGCCCGTCGAGGGTGAAGCGGGCGGCGTGGTCCGTGACGCCGAAGGCCGCCATGGGGTGGGCCGACGGGTCGGAGAGGTCGTAGGTACGGCGGTCCGTCCAGCCGCGGCCCTGCCAGGTGCCGTGCTGCCAGTCGGCGGCGGGCGGATAGCCGGCGCCGACGGCCAGGGGCGAGGAGCAGAGGATCTCGACGCCGAGCTCCATGGGTTTGCCCGCGGGGTCCGTGAGGTGAACGACGGCGCGTTCGGGGTGGCGGGTGCCGGGGCGGTAGGCGATGTCGGTACGGGGCCAGCCGAGTTGGGCGTCGGGGGCTCCGTCGCGCACGAGGACGGCCTCGTTCAGGCTGCGGTAGCCGTCGGCGTCCTCCTGCGCGATGACCATCAGGAACCGGTCCTCGAAGCGCACCGGGATCCATAGCCAGTGGAACCCCTCGGGGCGGTGCTCCTCGGCCGCGCGGCCGCCCTCCTCGCCGGGGATGGGCCGCACACCCCAACTGCGGTCCCTGGTGCCGGTCCACTCCCCCGCGGCGAGACGGATCTCCTCGCCGTCCGCGCGGATGGTCCCGGTGCAGTTGCCCGCCTGGACGTAGCGGCGGCCCTCCAGCATCAGCCGGTCGCCGCGGCGCTGGAGGTGGTGGGGTTCCCAGACGGCGGGGAAGTCCGCGTTCCACTCGATGTCGAACGCGAGGGAGGCCGGGTCGTCGGGGTCCGGTTCGCAGTGCAGGGTCAGCCGGCGCAGCGGCTCGTCGACGGTGATCCGCAGCGGGCCGACGGAGAGGTTCATCCGGTCGTCGGTAAGGGCGTCCGAGGCCCGTACGGCGAGGAGTTGGTCCCCGCGCCGCAGCGTCGCATAGGCGTCGATCACACCGGTGTTCGGGTAGACACCCAGTCCGACGATGAGCAGAGCTCGGCCTTCGTGGTCGAAGACATGGAATATGCAGCGGTCGTAGGCGTTCCGGTCACCGGTGGCGACGTGCTTCATCGACAACGGTGCCTGGTGGATGGGGTATTCGTCGAGCGCAACGGGGCGGTCAACGGCCACGGTGTACCTCCTGGGCGACAAGGAATTTGACGGTACGTCAGAAACCTGGCCGGGAGCCAGAGCCGTGAAGCCGTGGAAGCCGTGACCTGGAAGCGGCGTCGAGCGTTTGCCCGGTATGACCCCTGTGCACTTCACGGCCGGCACCGGGCGGCGCCGACTCGCCGCCCCCGTAACGGAAGAATCGGTTCCGCATTCCGCCGGGACGCCGATCTATCAGAGCATCGTCCACCGCTGGGAGAGCGACGGCCGCACCCTGCCGGGACGCCGCGACCAGGAGTGGTCGCGGCTCACGGCGTTCCCCGCGTGGCAGCTCAGTGGGTCTCGGGACCAGCCAGGTGGCGGGCGATGACCATCCGCTGGATCTGATTGGTTCCTTCGACGATCTGCAGGACCTTGGCCTCGCGCATGTACCGCTCGACGGGGAAGTCCACGGTGTACCCGTAGCCCCCGAGCACCTGGACCGCGTCGACGGTGACCTGCATCGCCATGTCCGTGCAGAAGAGCTTGGCCATGGCGGCCTGCCGGGAGAAGGGCCGCCCGGCGTCGCGCAGCCGCGCGGCGGAGAGATAGAGCGCCCGGCCCGCCTCGATGCGGGTGGCCATGTCGGCGAGCATGAAGCGCAGCCCCTGGAAGTCCGCGATGGGGCGGCCGAACTGCTGCCGTCCCGTGGCGTACGCGACCGCCTCGTCCAGGGCCGCCTGGGCGACCCCGACGGCGCAGGCGGCGATGCCGAGACGGCCGGAGTCGAGCGCGGAGAGCGCGATGGCGAAGCCCTGGCCCTCCTCGCCGATCCGGCGGGCGTCGGAGACCAGTACGCCGTCGAAGTTCAGCTGGGCGGTGGGCGAACCCTTCATGCCCATCTTCTTCTCGGGTGCGGCGGCGTTCAGCCCCTCGGCGTCCCCGGGGACCAGGAACGCCGTGATGCCGCGGGCGCCTTCGCCGCCGGTCCTGGCCAGGACGGTGTAGAAGTCGGCGACTCCGCCGTGGGTGATCCAGGCCTTGGTGCCGGTGATCACCCAGTCGTCGCCGTCGCGCACGGCCTTCGTCCGCAGGGACGCCGCATCCGACCCCGAGGAGGGCTCGGAGAGGCAGTACGCGCCGAGCAGTCCGCCGCCGAGCATGGCGGGAAGGTGCGCGGTCTGCTGCTCCTTGGTGCCGTAGCCGGACAGGGCGTGGCAGGCGAGGGAGTGGACGCTGACGCCGAGGCCGATGGTAAGCCGGGCCGCGGCGAGCTCTTCGAGGACCTGGAGATAGACCTCGTACGGCTGGTCGCCGCCGCCGAATTCACTGTCGTACGGAAGCCCGAGCAGTCCGGACTCGGAGAGCAGGGTGAAAATCTCGCGCGGGAAGTGCCCGGCATCCTCCTCGGCGGAGGCTCCGGGCGCGATCTCGCGCTGGACCATGTCGCGTACGAGCGCGATGAGGTCCCGGGACTCCTCGGTGGGCAACTGCCGGTCCACCAACTGCGGGGCGCGGTCGGGCATGGCGACGCTCTCCTCCCTGTCGGGCGCTGCGGCGCACGCGCGGCCAGGGTGTGGCGGCGCCGCCGGGTCTTGGCCTGCAGCCGATGCTGCCCTCCCGGATCGCGGAAGAGGCTGACCAGCGGCTGTGGCGGGTCGAGTATGCCCGATCGGCGGACTTCCGTCACGGGTGGAAATTGGTCCGAACCATTGACCTCACTGGTCTAGTCCTTCTACCGTTCACCCCGAGCGCCTTGCGCGTTCATGTCAAACAAAGGTCAACGGCACCATCCCCCCACGCTCCCCTCCCCCACGAGGTGACACGATGCTCGGACCACACCGTTCCCGCGCCCGCTTCAGGGCGCTCATCGCCGCAGCCTGTACGGGCGTGCTCGGCGCGACGCTGCTCTTCGGGGCCGGCAGCGCCTCGGCCGGTGAAGAAACCACCCCACAGACGACCGCGCAGACAGCCGCCGCAGGCAGCAAGGTCGTCGGATACTTCGCCGACTGGGACGTCTACCAGCGCAATTACCACGTCAAGAACATCGAGACGTCGGGCTCGGCCGCCAAGCTCACGCACATCAACTACGCCTTCGGGAACGTCACCGGCGGCAAGTGCGCCATCGGCGACGCCTACGCCGACTACCAGAAGACGTACGACGCCTCCAGCAGCGTCGACGGCACGGCCGACACCTGGGACCAGCCGGTCGCGGGCAACTTCAACCAGCTCCGCGAGCTCAAGAAGCTGCACCCCGGACTCAAGGTGATCTGGTCCTTCGGCGGCTGGACCTGGTCCGGCGGCTTCGGCCAGGCCGCCCAGGACCCGGCCGGTTTCGCCCAGTCCTGCTACGACCTGGTCGAGGACCCCCGCTGGGCCGATGTCTTCGACGGCATCGACATCGACTGGGAGTACCCCAACGCCTGCGGGCTCTCCTGCGACACCAGCGGCCCGGCCGCCCTCAAGAACGTGCTCTCCGCGCTGCGTTCGAAGTTCGGCTCGTCGAACCTGGTCACCGCGGCCATCACCGCGGACGCCTCGGACGGCGGCAAGATGGAGGCGGCCGACTACGCGGGCGCAGCCCAGTACGTCGACTGGTACAACCCGATGACGTACGACTTCTTCGGCGCCTGGGACGCCCAGGGCCCCACCGCCCCGCACTCCCCGCTCACCTCGTACACCGGCATCCCCAAGGCCGGCTTCAACACCGACGCGGCGATCACCAAGCTCAAGTCGCTCGGCGTCCCGTCGGAGAAGCTGCTCCTCGGCATCGGTTTCTACGGCCGCGGCTGGACCGGAGTGACGCAGGACGCTCCGGGTGGTACGGCGACCGGGCCCGCCCCGGGGACGTACGAGCAGGGCATCGAGGACTACAAGGTGCTGAAGTCCAGCTGCCCGGCGACGGGCACGGTCGCCGGGACCGCGTACGCCAAGTGCGGTTCCAACTGGTGGAGTTACGACACCCCGGCCACCATCGCGGGGAAGATGAGCTACAAGAACCAGCAGGGTCTCGGCGGGACCTTCCTCTGGGAGCTCAGCGGTGACACGTCCAACGGCGAACTGATCAAGTCCGTCAACTGACGTCGGCCGCAACACACTTGGGGTGGGGAGCCCGGCGGCTCCCCACCCCTCGCGCTATGTTCCGGCCGGCGGCGGAGAGGGGCACTCCGGCACGAACTCCCCGATCGTGTCGAGGGTCTTGCGCAGCATCCGCACCAGCAGCTCGCGGATCGTGTCCCGCTCCAGCTCCTGATGGCTCAGCCAGTCGAGCGTCACGCTCTCGACGGTGTTCAGCCAGCCGCGCAGCGCGAGCCGGGCGAGCAGCGGGACCTCCCGGCGGCCGTACGCACCCATGGCGATGGTGGCGATCAGCTCCTCGCGCACCGCGTCCCGGATCGCGAGCACCTGGGTGTCGAAGCCGACTCCGCCGGTGACGATCGTGCGGTAGGCCGCCTGGTGGTTCTGGGCGTAGAGCAGATAGCCGTCGATGGTGCGGTGCGTGCGCTCGGCGCGCGGCAGGTCCGCGTGGCTGGCCGCGCGGACGACCAGCTCGGCGACCGAGTCCTCGACGATGGCCAGGTAGTAACCGCGTTTGCTCTTGAAGTAGTAGTAGATCAACCCCTTCGCGACATTCGCGTGCTTGGCGATGTCGTCCATGGAGAGCGCGTCGTACGACGTGTCGGCGAACAACTTCCGCCCGGTTGCGATGAGTTCGGCGCGACGAACCTGGGATCGTTCGGTCGTTCCGCGCTGTTGACTATTATTCAAATTCAGCCCTAGTCTCCCACTGCCTCAGGATTCCCGCAGTATGGCAGACGTACGGGAGGACCAAGTGAGCGCAGCCGAGCGGCCGTTGACCGAGGGCCGTACATCGTGGAAGAAGACCGCTGTCGTCGCCGTCCCCGCGATCCTCGCGGTCGGCATCATGGCGTCCGTCATGGCCCAGGGCGCGCTCGCCGCGTCCTTCGCCGTCTCGGGCACCAGCTTTCAGGTCTCGTCGGGGAAACTCACCAGTACGGGGCTCTCGTCGTACGTACAGACCGACCGCGCCGTCGACGGCAAGGGCCACCCGGTGGCCCTGCTCGGCATCGGCAACGCCAGGCTCTCCGACATCTGTCAGGCCGCCGAGGTCAAAACCCCGGTGGGAACCGTGGTGTTCAAGTTGACGGCGGGCGGTGACGCGGGCGAGGTCACGGCCAGCAGTCTCGTCATCGACGGCGAGGACCTGGTCGGCGACGCCCACTTCGGCACGGCGCAGATCGGCCGGGACGCCTCCACTCTCGACGCGGTGCCGGGCATCAAGGGCGAGGCCGGCAAGTTCGGCCTGCAGGCCGGGGACATCGAGGTCGACGGCGTGAAGTCGCACGCCTGGTCGGCCACCGGCGGGAACTTCCATCTGAAGGGGCTCAAGGTCGATGTGAGCCTCAACGGCAAGAAGTGCTTCTGACCATGGGGTGGCTGGACGATCGTCTGCCCCTGCCCGACGTCAGACACGAGGTGCGGGCCTGGCGCCGCACCCGGCCCTTCTGGGCCGGTCTGCTCCTGATCCTCGGCGGCCTGGAACTGCTGCTGGTCCCGCTCTCGCCACTGACCATCCTGGTCAGCCTGGGGCTCGGCGGGATCGCGGCCATCGGCATCGGACTCGCGCTGATGGTCGCGGGGGCCTTCCTGTGGTTCCTGCCGCACACCCGTCACTACGTGTCCATCAACGCCCTGATCCTGTCCGTGCTCTCCTTCGCCGCGACCAATCTCGGCGGCTTCCTGGTCGGCATGGGGCTCGGCATCGCGGGCAGTGCGATGGGCTTCTCGTGGAATCCCGTACGGAAGGAGGAACCGCTGCCGGACCGGGGCCGAAGCCGTACGCTCGCCGCCGCACTGCCCGTCGTGCTGCTCGCGGCGCTCGGGCAACCGGGCGAGCAGGCGCCCGCGCCCGGCCCGGTGACGGTCCCGCGCAACACCCCGACCATCACGACCACACTCTTCGCCCCGGACGGCTTCCTGATCGCGGGCGTACGGGAAGTGCCGAGCGCGGGCGGCCCGATCAAGGTCATGGTGCTGAAGATGAGGTCCGCCTCGCTCACCGACTACCGCCTCACCACGCACGACGGCGGGAACGAGCTGAGCCTGGGCGCCGACACCCTGGATCTGAGCGGCGACGTGACGCTCTACCTCACCAAGTTCAGCGGCTGCATCGAGGGCGTCATCTGTCTCACCTTCACCCCGGACGGACTGCCCGTGCCGCCCGTCGTGCCGCCCTTCGTCTTCCTCACGGACGTCAGCGCCGACCAGGCCCTGGTCACCTCCGATTCGATCACCACCACCGGTCTGACGCTGGGGGCGACATGATCCAGATCCAGGCCGCGCTCTTCTGGGCGTACGCGATCGGCGCGACCTTCGCCCTGTCCGCGGGGCGCCAACTCCAGTGGTGGGAACGGTCGGTGCACGGCGAGGGGGTGCGGACACGAAGCCGGGCAGCCAACCCCTATCTGGCGCTGACCCTGCTCTTCGCCGCGGTGCTGATGGTGCCGACCGGGCTCTTCCTGCTCTGGCAGAACCCGTCCTGGGCGACGATGCACGTGGCGCGCGGGCACGACGGGATCTGGGCCGGGTTCGTGCTCTTCTACGCGGGCGGGATCGTGGTCGGCGCCCTGCTCGGCTTCCTGGCGGCGCAGGCGCTGGTGCTCGTGGGCGCCGGGTACTGGGCGTATCTCCAGTGCGTGGGCGGGTACTTCCTGCTCTTCGGCACGCTGATCCACGGCTGGGACGGCAACGGCTACCGGCGGATGCTGACCACGAATTCGGCCGCGTACAAGGACTGGCCGAAGGACAGCGTGGTCAACCACGTCCTGGACTTCCTGACCTCCGGGACCTTCCTCGCCCTGCTGGTCCTGGGCGCGGCGGTGATCGGGACGATGCTGCTGACCGAGATCGGCTGGCTGGTCGAGGGGTGGAAGCTGCCCGGCGCGGACGAGGACCGCAAGGTGCCGCGGGTCGTCGCGGTCGCGATCGCCGGGGCGGGTGTGCACGGACTGCCGTTCGTCGGGGCGCTCGGCGCGAGCGTGCTCATGCACCTGCTGGGCGGCCCGCTGGGTTTGGCGCTCTTCGCCGTACTGGCCGGCTTCGCACTGCTCGCGCGCCGCAGTCCGGTGCGCTGGCTCTACGGACTGGTGGGCGTCCCAGCCCGGCACTGGAAGGCCGGGCTCGACGACCCGGTGCTCACATCAGGCCGGTCTGGGTGACGAGCATCGCGAGGACCACGACGAAGGTCCAGCCTGCGATGTGCTCGACGATCTTGTTGGTGTTCCTGGGGCCGCCGGTGCGGGCGCGGGCGGACTTGATGGCGGTGGCAGTCATGCTGTCCACAGTGCCAGGGGATGCGGCCCCCGAGGTAGAGACGTTGGTCACTGCGCTCGGGGGCCGAACCGCCGGTCAGTGGATGCCGACCGCCGCGAGAGCCCGCTTCTGGGCGGGCGTCGGGTGGGCGGGCCAGTAGAGGTAGCAGACGCCGCCTGTGCCGGAGGACACACCGCCGGAGGCGTTGTACCGCTTGGTACGCAACCAGATGTTCTCCCACTCCGCCCGCTTGTAGACGTGGCGGACCGCGTCGTCGTTCGGGGAGGCCGGGTCGTTGGCGATCACGTCGCCGTCGGCGGTGAAGCCGATGACCGTCATCAGGTGGCCGGACGTCCCGTACCCGGCACCGGTCAGCTCCGTCTTCAGGAACGACTGGGACGTTATGGCCGGGATGCCGGCGCGGATCAGCGTCTCCAGGTCGTTCAGCGAGGAGAGGCGGGTGACGACGGAGCTCATGTCCTTGTACGTCGCCGCGTAGGCCGCGTTGAAGGGCCAGTTGCCGCAGCCCTCGTACTGGTAGTCGTAGGTAAAGCGCGCCGCGTGGTCGACCTCGGGGTCGGCGTACGTCGGGTCCACCCAGGCCAGGTCGGCGGCGGTCGGGCCGCGCCCCCAGTACTTGATGATCATCGCGGAGGAGGTGGGGCTGCACCAGGCCTCGCCGCCGTTGTCGTACTCCGGGTACTGGCCGGCGTGCACGTTCTGCGAGAAGCGCGGAACGGCCAGCTCCTTCGCCAGGCCCGGTGTCGACGCGGGCACGGTGAAGCGGTCCGGGACGTCGGAGGCCATCGCGCCGAGCCGCCACACGGTGGGCGTGAGCCGGGTGCCGGGGGTGCGGTGGAGCGTGAGGCGCAGCCGGTACGAGTCCAGGCGCAGCCCGGTCGAGGCGTCGTCGATGGCGAAGGTGTCGGTCCAGATGGAGCTCTTGCCGTCGCTCTGGTCGTCCACCGAAGTGCGCTTGATGTCGCCGTCGCCCGCCGCCCAGCGGCCCATCACGTACCAGGGCGTCGTGGTCTTGTCGGAGTACGTGCCCTGCAGCTCGATCTGGATCCAGGTGCCGGCCGGGGCGTGTGCGTTCCAGGAGGCGATGACCTCGGTGGCCGGGACGTGCGAGCGGTGGACGGGCGAGGTCCAGGTCGCGTACTCCCAGGTGGAGGTCTTCTGGGTGTGCGGGTCGGTGTAGTCGGTGCGGCCCGCCGGCGCGCCGATGACCAGGCCGGGGCGGCGGCCGGCGACGGCGTGCGTGCCGCGGCCCGCGCCGCAGCGCCAGTCGGTGTACGAGGTCCAGGCCTGGTTGTCCACCAGTGCGGGCTGCCCGCTGTCGGGGCGGCCGGGGCGGGCGGCGGGGGTGGCGGCCGAAGCGGGAGCGGCGGACCCGGCGGCGGTGGCCGCGGCTGCCGCGAGTGCGGCGGCGAGGACGGTTCTGCGGGACGTGGAGCTGGTCACGGTGGTGGACCCCCAGTCGGATACGGATGGGGCAGCAGGAGCTGAACAGTGGGCCAACTATCGCGGGTCCCGGCCGACTTCTGCCAGTGATTCGGGCCGCGTCCTGTGACCAATATTGGTGTGGACCACTGGCGTGACCTGCGGTGCACCAGCCGCCTCACTAGGGTGATCACCATGGAAGACCTCGCTCGTCTGGCCGCTTCGGTCACCGCTCTGCCCGCCTCCTGCGGACCGGTCAGGCTCGTCGCCGTCGACGGCCACGCGGGCTCGGGCAAGAGCACGTTCGCCGAGCGCCTCGCGGAGGCCCTCGGCGGTGCGCCCGTGCTGCACCTCGACGACGTCGCCACCCACCAGGAGCTGTTCACCTGGACGGACCGGCTGCTGGAAACGGTGATCGGTCCGCTGGCCCGGGGCGCGGCCGCACGGTACGCACCGTACGACTGGACGCTCCGCGCCTTCCGCGGCGAGCGCGTCCTGGAGCCCGCGCCGGTCGTGCTGATCGAGGGCGTGGGGGCGGGGCGCCGGGCCCTGCGGCCCTTTGTGGCACAGCTGTTGTGGATGGATCTGGGCGCCGAGGAGTCCTGGGCACGGGGCCGGCGCCGGGACGGTCCCGCGCAGGCGGAGTTCTGGGACGGCTGGACCGCGGCGGAGGTACGACATTTCTCGGCCGACCCCTCGAAGCCCTTCGCGGACCTTCTGGTGCGGCAGTGCCGTACGGGATACGAGTGGCGCCAGCCACCTTCCGTGGCAGCCTGAATACACCGATCCCTCACGGAGCGTGACAACCCCCTCGCACCGTGCTGGAGCGGTCGTGGACGGCCGCGCACAGTGCCCCAACTCCGCTTGACCCGGGGCCCGTACAGGTCTTACGTTCTCAATGTGCGGCTTTTCGAAGCCGCCGCAGACGCGAAGCCCCCGGTTGTTCCCCCGTGATCGGGGGCTTCGTTCTGCCCCCGACCCGTGTTTTCCGGGCGCTGCACGCCTCCGAACGCTCACCCTCGGTCACGGTCCGCCGACGTGGACGCGCGTCGACAACTCCCCCGCAGCCCTTCGGTAGTTGCACCCTGCGCAGGTACGATGCCCTTCGGGCGGCACCGGCCAGCGGGCCGGTCCGCACAGTACGGGGGCACGGTCTGTGGGGGACGTGATGGACTTCGGCATGCAGGGCACGGGGGCCCCGGCCGATCTCGCCTGGCTGCGTGGTGTGGACGCCTACACGATGGGCGCATATCCGCAGGCCGAGGAGGAGTTCAGGGCGGCGGTGCGGCTCGACCCGGGAATGGCGGACGGCTGGCTCGGACTGCACGCGCTGCGTGTGGACACCACCACCGCGCTGCTGCGGATGCACCGCCACCGGGACCGCTTCGGCGAACAGCGCACCCGGCACCGGCGCACGCTCAACTCCTGGTACTGGCTGGGCTGGTGGGTGCAGCCGGTCCTGGAGAGCCCGCGCGACCTCTTACTCGCGCACGCCTCGCACTGGCTGGACGGACGCCATGTCCCGGAGCTGGACCGGGCGTTGGCGGGTCTGCCGCCGGTGGACACGGATCCGCAGGTCCGCTTCCTGCACGCCTGCCGCGCCTATCTCGCCAAGGACTGGGAGCGCCTCGTACGGCACACCGAGTCGCTGGTCGACGATCCGCTCCTCGGCATCGAGGCGGGCCTCTTCGGCGGGATGGCACGGGTCCGCCTGGAGATGTACGGACAGGCCGAGCCGCTGCTTGCCGCCTCCCTGATGCGCTGCCGCAGCGAGCAGCCGCAGCGCAAGGAGCTCCGCTACTGGCTCGCCCGCGCCCACGAGGGCACCGGCCGCAGCGCCGCCGCCCTCCCCCTCTACCGGGCCGTGCACCGGGTGGACCCGGCGTTCATGGACACCTCGGCCCGGCTCGCGGCGATCACCGAGTCCGACGGGGCCGACGGCTACGACGACTCCGCGGACTTCGCCGCCGTGTCGCTCACCGGACTCGGCCAGGACGTCCGCGACGGCGATTCGCTCTACGAGAGCGACCAGCCGGAGGGCAGGGAACTCCGGTTCGGCGCCGACCCGCTCGCCACCACCTCCGGGCTGCCCCCCGATTCCGTACGCCACAAGGTGTCCGTCCCCGCCCAGCCGGAGGAACCCGATCTGCCGCCGGGACCGACGGATCCGGTGCTGCTCGCCGAGGCGATAGACGAACTGGAGCGGATGGTCGGCCTGGAGCCGGTGAAACGCCAGGTCAAGGCGCTCTCCGCGCAACTCAACATGGCGCGGCTGCGCGCCGGACAGGGCCTCCCGGTCCAGCCGCCGAAACGTCACTTTGTTTTCTCCGGCCCCTCGGGGACGGGGAAGACGACGGTGGCCCGGATCCTCGGGCGGGTCTTCTACGCGCTCGGGCTGCTCGGCGGCGACCATCTGGTGGAGGCCCAACGGGCGGACCTGGTGGGCGAGTTCCTCGGGCAGACCGCGGTCAAGGCGAACGAGCTGATCGACTCGGCGCTGGGCGGGGTGCTCTTCGTCGACGAGGCGTACTCACTGTCCAACTCGGGGTACAGCAAGGGCGATGCGTACGGCGACGAGGCACTGCAGGTGCTGCTGAAGCGCGCCGAGGACAACCGGGACCACCTGGTAGTCATCCTGGCCGGCTACCCGGAGGGCATGGACCGGCTCCTCGCCACCAACCCCGGGCTGTCGTCGCGCTTCACGACCCGGGTCGACTTCCCGTCGTACCGGCCGCTGGAGCTCACCTCGATCGGAGAGGTGCTGGCCGCGGAGAACGGTGACGTGTGGGACGAGGAGGCGCTGGACGAGCTGCGCTCGATCAGCGGGCATGTGGTCGACCAGGGGTGGATCGACGAGCTGGGGAACGGGCGGTTCCTGCGGACGCTGTACGAGAAGAGCTGCGCCTACCGGGACTTGAGGCTGTCGGGGTATGCGGGGACGCCGACCCGGGATGACCTGTCGACGCTTCGGCTGCCGGATCTCATGCAGGCGTACGGGGAGGTCTTGTCCGGGCGGGGGCCGGTCGGTCGGGGGCAACAGGAGCCTCCGCCGCTGTAGACCCGCTGGTCGTGTGCGCCGGTCGGGCTCCAAGCCCGGCCGGCGCACACGAACTAGCCCGCCAGGACCTGTTCCGGGCGGCCGCTGCGGGGGTCTCCGACCCTCGTCACCGGCGCCGCGTCACGGTGGGACGGGTCGCGTACCTCTCCCACCAGCATTTCCAGTACGTCCTCCATCGCGACCAGGCCCAGCACCTTGCCCGAGCCGTCCGCGACCTGCGCCAGGTGCGTCGCCGCACGGCGCATCACCGTCAGGGCGTCGTCCAGGGGGAGTTCGGCCCGGAGCGTCGCCATCGGGCGCCAGACGTGCTGGGGGACGGCCCGTTCCCGCTCCTCCAGGTCCAGGACGTCCTTGACGTGCAGATAGCCCATGAACGCACCGCTGTCCGCACACACCGGGAAGCGCGAGTAGCCGGTCCGTACGGTCAGCTCCTCCAATTGCCGCGGTGTGACGGAGGGGTCGACCGTGATCAGGTCGGCGCGGGCGATCAGGACGTCGGTGACCGGGCGGCTGCCCAGTTCCAGGGCGTCCTCGAGCCGTTCCTGCGCCTCCGAGTCCAGCAGGCCCGCCTGTCCGGAGTCCTCGACGAGCCGGTTGAGCTGCTCGCTGGTGAAGACCGCCTCGACCTCGTCCTTGGGCTCCACGCGGAAGAGCTTCAGGATCACCCGGGCGCAGGCGCCCAGCGCGACCGTCACCGGACGGCAGATCCGGGCGAAGCCGACCAGGCCGGGGCTGAGCCACAGAGCGGTCTTCTCCGGGGCGGCCATGGCGAGGTTCTTCGGGACCATCTCGCCGATGACCAGATGCAGGGAGACGACCACCGCGAGCGCGATGACGTAGCCGAGGGGGTGGATCAGCCCCTCCGGAAGGTGTGCCGCTTCGAAGAGCGGCTCCAGCAGGTGGGCGACCGTCGGCTCGGCGACCGCGCCCAGCGTCAGGGAGCACATCGTGATGCCGAACTGGGCTGCCGCCATCATCTGCGGCAGGTTCTCCAGACCGTGCAGCACCTGGCGCGCCCGCGTCGATCCTTCGGCCGCGAGGGGTTCGACCTGGCTGCGGCGTACGGAGACGAGCGCGAACTCGGCGCCGACGAAGAAGCCGTTGGCCAGCACCAGCAGGACGGCGAAGAGGAGTTGGAGCAGGCTCATCGCACGGCCTCCGTGAGCGCGGGTACGTCGGCGGTGCGGACGAGCCGGACCCGTTCGGCCCGGTAGCGGTCGACCTGGCGGACCAGGAGCTTCCAGCCGGGGAGTTCGGCCCGGTCGCCGGGGGCGGGGATGCGGCCGAGGAGGTCGGCGACGAGTCCGGCGACGGTCTCGTACGGGCCCTCGGGCACTTCCAGCCCTATGCGGCGCAGGGTCAGGACCCGGCAGCTGCCGTCCGCGTCCCAGGCGGGGAAGCCGTCCTCGGCGGGGGCGACCGGGGCCAGTTCGGGCCGTTCGTCGCCCGCGTCGTCGTGCTCGTCGCGCACCTCGCCGACGAGCTCCTCGATGATGTCCTCCAGGGTGACGACCCCGGCGGTGCCGCCGTACTCGTCGACGACGACGGCGATCGGCTGCTCGCTGCGCAGCCGCTCCAGGAGCTGCTGCACGGGGAGCGTCTCGGGCACCAGGAGCGGGGGGACGGCGATCAGTGCGGCCGGGGTCCGCTGCCGGTCGTGCGGCGGCACGGCGAGGGCGTCCTTGAGGTGGACCATGCCGACGACCTCGTCGATGCGCTCCCGGTAGACGGGGAAGCGCGAAAGGCCGGTGGCCCGCGTGAGGTTGAGGACGTCGGCGGCGGTCGCGGAGACCTGCAGGGCGCTGACCTTCACCCGGGGGGTCATGACGTGCTGGGCGGTGAGCCCGGCGAGCGACAGAGTCCGTACGAAAAGGTCCGCCGTGTCCTGTTCCAGGGTGCCGGCCTGCGCCGAGTGCCGGGCCAGGGAGACGAGTTCACCGGGGGTGCGGGCCGAGGCCAGCTCGTCGGTGGGCTCGACGCCCAGGGCGCGTACGAGACGGTTGGCGACCGTGTTGAGCAGTGCGATCACCGGCCGGAAGGCGGCGGAGAAGGCGTGCTGCGGGCCGGCCACGAAACGGGCGACCTGGAGCGGTTTGGAGACCGCCCAGTTCTTCGGTACGAGTTCGCCGATCACCATCTGCACCGCCGAGGCGAGCAGCATCCCGAGGACGACCGAGACGCCGGGGACGGCGCCCTTCGGCAGGCCGGTGGCGGTGATCGGACCCGTGAGCAGCTGGGCGAGCGCCGGCTCGGCGAGCATGCCGACCACCAGGGAGGTGATGGTGATGCCGAGCTGGGTGCCGGAGAGCTGGAAGGAGAGTTCCCGCAGGGCCTTGACGACCGTGCGGGCCCGCCGGTCGCCGTCGGCGGCGGCGCGTTCGGCGTCCGGCCGCTCCACGGTGACGAGGCCGAACTCGGCCGCGACGAAGAATCCGTTGGCGAGGATCAGGAGGAAGGCTGCTCCGAGGAGCAGGAGGGGGATGGTCATGCCGCCGCCTCCGGGGAAGGGGCGGCGCAGGTACTACCGGACGATCCGTCCATTGCTGGAGGGATTCACTCCTCAAGTCGCAGGGGTGACCCCGCGGACCACGGGGGTCACTCTGGTGCGGGGCGGGGCGCATTGGCGCCGCCGTACACCAGAGTAATCAAGAAGAGGACGGGTCGGGCAGGGGCTCAGGCGTTCTCGGTGTGTGTGCCGTGCGATTCCGCCAGGGCGCGCAGCGTACGGGCGTCCCTGATCGCCTGGGCCTTGCCGATGCCGGGCTGAATACCGAGGGCGGGGAGGCTGGTGCCGTCGCTGAGGTCGAGGAAGACCCACGCGTCGCCGGGGCGCAGATTGACCCGGAGGATCTGCGCCCAGGCGAGCTGCCTGCGCGAGGTGAGGTTGACGACCGTGACGCCGGACTCGTCCGCGACGACCTTGGGGCGGCTGAGCAGGGCCAGTACGCCGAAGAAGACCAGCGCGGTGAAGATGAAGCTGACCTTGGAGCCCGGGGTGAGGGACTCCAGCATCAGCGAGATCACCGTGATGACGGCGAACATGACCGCGCCCACGCTCAGCAGCACGACCCGGGTACGGGTCGGCCTGAAAGTGACCGGCAGGGCGGGGAGTTCAGCGGCAGACATGGATGCTCGGTCCCTCAGAGGCGGCAGGCGTGGATGGCGGTGGTGAGGATGGCGCGTGCGCCCAGCTCGTAGAGGTCGTCCATGATCCGCTGAGCCTCCTTGGCCGCGACCATGGAGCGGACGGCGACCCAGCCCTCGTGGTGGAGGGGGGAGATCGTCGGCGACTCCAGGCCCGGGGTGAGGGCGACGGCCTGCTCCAGGTGCTCGACCCGGCAGTCGTAGTCCATCATCACGTACGACCGTGCCACCAGGACGCCCTGGAGGCGGCGCAGGAACTGCTGCACCTTCGGCTCGTCCGCGTCGGCGCCGGAGCGGCGGATGACCGCCGCCTCCGACTTCATGATCGGGTCGCCGAAGACCTCGAGCCCGGCGTTGCGCAGTGAGGTGCCGGTCTCGACGACGTCGGCGATGACCTGGGCGACACCCAGCTCGATCGCCGTTTCGACGGCGCCGTCGAGGTGCACGATCGAGGCGTCGACGCCGTGCTCGGCGAGGTGCTTGGCGACGATGCCCTCGTACGAGGTGGCGATCGTCTTGCCCGCCAGGTCGCCGATGCCGGAGACCGTGCCGGGCTTGGCGGCGAACCGGAAGGTGGAACGGGCGAAGCCGAGCGGCAGGATGACCTCGGCGCCGACGCCGGAATCGATCAGCAGGTCCTCGCCGGTGATGCCGATGTCGAGCTTGCCCGAGGACACGTAGATCGCGATGTCCTTGGGGCGCAGGTAGAAGAACTCGACCTCGTTGGCGGGGTCGACGAGGACGAGCTCCTTGGACTCCTTGCGCTGCTGGTAGCCGGCCTCATGGAGCATCGCCATCGCAGGTCCTGAGAGGGAGCCCTTGTTGGGGACGGCGATGCGCAGCATGGGTCGACTTCCTTGTGTGCGGAGGGAGTTGGGGTGTGCGGGGAGCGGGGTGCTCAGAGGTGGGCGTAGACGTCGTCGAGCGAGATCCCGCGGGCGACCATCATCACCTGGACGTGGTACAGCAGCTGCGAGATCTCCTCGGCGGCGGCTTCCTTGCCCTCGTACTCGGCGGCCATCCAGACTTCGGCGGCCTCCTCGACGACCTTCTTGCCGATGGCATGGACACCCTTGCCCACCAGTTCCGCGGTGCGGGAGGTGGCCGGGTCGCCGTTCTCGGCCTTGAGCTGGAGCTCGGTGAAGAGCTCTTCGAAGCTCTTTGAGGGTTTGTTCGCCATGATGGTCCTAAGAGTACGGGGTGCGGCCCTGCCACTCAGCGCCAGGGTTCGCTGACCGTGCGCAGCGTGGTGGCGGTGGCGACGGCGGCGGTGACCGCTTCGTGGCCCTTGTCCTCGTTCGATCCGGGCAGTCCGGAGCGGTCCAGCGCCTGCTCCTCGTTGTCGCAGGTGAGTACGCCGAAGCCGACCGGGACCCCGGTGTCCACGGTGACCTGGGTGAGGCCGAGGGTGACGCCCTGGGACACGTACTCGAAGTGCGGGGTGCCGCCCCGGATGATGACCCCGAGGGCCACGATCGCGTCGTAACCGCGGCCGGCGAGGACCTTCGCGACGACGGGGAGCTCGAAGCTGCCCGGCACGCGCAGGAGCGTCGGCTCGTCGATGCCCAGCTCGCTGAGTGCGCGCAGGGCGCCGTCGACGAGGCCGTCCATGATCTTCTCGTGCCACTGGGCCGCGATGACGGCCACGCGCAGGTCGCCGCAGTTCTTCACGGTGAGTTCGGGTGCGCCCTTGCCACTCATGTCTCTGTCTCTCCCTGTGCTTTCCGGCTTGCTGGTGTTACTGGTTGCCGCAGGCAGACGTCTTGTCCAGCCACGGCAGGTCGTGTCCCATCCGGTCCCGCTTGGTCTGCAGGTACCGGAGGTTGTGCTCGCCCGCCTTGACGGGCATCGGCTCGCGGCCGGTGACCTCGAGGCCGTGGCGGACGAGCGCCTCGGTCTTGTCGGGGTTGTTGGTCATCAGCCGCAGGCTGCGTACGCCGAGGTCTTCGAGGATCTGCGCCCCGGCCGCGTAGTCGCGGGCGTCCGCGGGCAGGCCGAGTTCGAGGTTGGCGTCCAGGGTGTCGCGGCCGCGCTCCTGGAGTTCGTAGGCGCGCAGCTTGGAGAGCAGTCCGATGCCGCGTCCCTCGTGACCGCGGAGGTAGACGACCACGCCGCGGCCCTGCTCGGTGATACGGGCCATGGAGGCCTCCAGCTGGGGGCCGCAGTCGCAGCGCTGCGACTGGAAGATGTCCCCGGTCAGGCACTCGGAGTGGACCCGGACCAGGACGTCGTCGCCGTCGCCGATCTCGCCGTGGACCAGGGCGACGTGCTCGACGCCGTCGACCGTGGAGCGGTAGCCGTACGCCGTGAAGTCGCCGAAGGCGGTGGGGAGATGGACCGTCGCCTCGCGGCGGACGGTCGGCTCGGCGGAGGTGCGGTAGGCGATCAGGTCCTCGATGGAGATGATCGTCAGCCCGTGCTTGCGGGCGAACGGGACGAGCTCGGGCAGGCGCAGCATCACGCCGTCCTCGCCCGCGATCTCGACGATCGCACCGGCGGGACGCAGCCCCGCGAGGCGGGCCAGGTCGACGGCGGCCTCGGTGTGTCCGTTGCGTACGAGGACACCGCCCGGCTTGGCGCGCAGCGGGAAGATGTGGCCGGGGCGTACGAAGTCACCCGCCTCCGCCTCCCCGCCCGCGAGGAGCCGCAGGGTGGTGGCGCGGTCGGCCGCGGAGATTCCGGTGGTGACGCCGTGCGCGCCGCTCGCGTCGACGGAGACCGTGAAGGCGGTCCGCATCGACTCGGTGTTGTGCGCGACCATCTGCGGGAGTTCGAGCCGCTCCAGCTCGTCCCCCTCCATGGGGGCGCAGATCAGCCCGCGGCACTCGCTCATCATGAACGCGATGATCTCGGGCGTCGCCTTCTCGGCGGCGATGACGAGGTCGCCCTCGTTCTCGCGGTCCTCGTCGTCGACGACCACGACCGGGCGGCCGGCCGCGATGTCGCGGATGGCCTGCTCGACGGGGTCGAGGGCGAGGTCCTCGGCGTTGTCGGTGGAGTACCAGGTGGGCTGCGCAGTCATGCTGCTGCTCCTTCCAGGGCGGGCTCGCTCTTCGCACTCGTACGGGAGCGGAGCCACCAGTCGCGCATGCCCCAGAGGACGAGCGCGCCGTAGACGACGTAGATGAGGCCGGAGAAGGCGAGGCCGCTGTGGAAGTTGAGCGGGACGCCGACCAGGTCGACGAGCAGCCAGGCGAACCAGAACTCGACGAGGCCGCGGGCCTGGGCGACCATCGCGACGACCGTGCCGACGAAAATGTACGCGTCCGCCCACGGGCTCCAGGAGAGCGAGGGGAAGGCGGTGAACAGGCCGCCGACGGCGAGGGTGCCGACCGCCGCGCCGAGCACGAGCAGTCCGCGCTCGCCCCAGCCTGCGAACCGTACGGCGATGGAGCCGTCCTGGGCCTGCTGCTTGCCGCCGCTCCAGCGCTGCCAGCCCCAGACGGCGACGGCGATGACGACGACCTGCTTGCCGACGCCGCCCGCCTGGTGCACCGAGAGGTTGGCGGCGACCAGGATCAGTCCGGACAGGAACTGGGCGGGCCAGGTCCATATGGAACGCCGCCAGCCGAGCGCGAGTGCGATCAGGCCGATGGTGTTGCCGATCATGTCGGACCAGATGATGTGCTGGTCGAGGACGGTGAAGGCCTCGGTGTTGAGCCAGCTGACGGCGCTCACTGTGCATTCCCCCTGGTGCTGCTGTCCGCGCCGAGCAGCCGCTCGACGTACTTGGCGAGTACGTCCACCTCGAGGTTGACGGGGTCGCCGGCCTGCTTGATGCCGAGCGTCGTCAGCGCGAGGGTGGTCGGGATGAGGCTGATGGTGAAGTAGTCGTCACCCGCGTCGACGACGGTAAGGCTCACACCGTCAACGGTGATCGAGCCCTTCTCGACGACGTAACGAGAGAGCTCCGCGGGGAGCGAGATCTTGACGATCTCCCAGTTCTCGGAGGGCTTGCGGTCGACGATCGTGCCGGTCCCGTCGACATGACCCTGGACGAGGTGTCCGCCGAGGCGGCCGCCGAGCGCCATCGGGCGCTCCAGGTTGACGCGGGAGCCGACGGTCAGCGCGCCGAGGCTGGAGCGCTTCAGCGTCTCGTCCATCACGTCGGCCGTGAACTGGCCGTCCCCGAAGTCGACGACGGTCAGACAGACGCCGTTGACGGCGATCGAGTCGCCGTGCTTGGCGTCCTCGGTGACGACGGGGCCGCGGAGGCTGAAGCGGGAGGCGTCGCCGAGGTTCTCGACGGCGGTGACCTCACCCAGTTCTTCGACGATTCCGGTGAACACGGCGCTCAGCGCTCCTTCTTGGCGTTCGGCGTGGCAGTGATACGAAGATCGGTTCCGATGCGGACGGTCTCGGTGACGTCGAGACGCAACGCTTCGGTGATGGTGGTGATTCCGGCATCGGCGAGGGCGGCGGGGCCCGCACCGAGGAGGACGGGGGCGAGATAGGCGACGACCCGGTCGACGGCGCCGGCGGCGACGAAGGCTCCGGCGAGGGTCGGCCCGCCTTCGAGGAGTACGTGGCGCACGCCGCGCTCGTGCAGGGCGGCGAGCAGGGCGGGGATGTCGAGTCCGGCGCCGCTGCGCGGGAGCCGTACGACGTCCGGGAGTTGAGTCTGTACGTCCTCGGCGACCGCGATCAGCGTGGGCGCGGCACCGTCGAGGATCCGGGCGCCGGGCCGGACGGCGGCGGCGTTGGTGTCGACGACGACGCGCAGCGGCTGGGTGGCGCCCTCGATGCCGCGTACGGCGAGGTGCGGGTCGTCCGCCCGTGCTGTACCGGAGCCGACGACGACCGCGTCCGCCTCGGCGCGCAGCCGGTGGACGTCGGCGCGGGACTCGGCGGAGGAGATCCAGCGGCTGGTGGAGTCGGCGGCGGCGATGCGGCCGTCGAGGGTCGCGGCGTACTTCCAGGTGACGTACGGGCGGCCGAGGCGCAGGGAGGTCAGCCAGACGGTGTTGCCTTCGGCGGCCTCCGCCGTGAGGACCCCGGTCTCGGCCTTGATCCCGGCCGCGCGCAGGGTGTCGGCGCCGCCGGTGGCCTGCGGGTTCGGGTCGGCGACCGCGTAGACGACGCGGGAGACTCCGGCGTCGATGAGCGCCTGGGCGCAGGGACCCGTACGGCCGGTGTGGTTGCAGGGCTCCAGGGTGACGTACGCGGTGCCGCCGCGGGCCTTGTCGCCTGCTGCGGCGAGCGCGTGGATCTCGGCGTGCGGGCCGCCTGCGCGCTGGTGGAAGCCTTCGCCCACGTGTCCGCCCGAGGCGTCCGTGATGACGCACCCGACGACCGGGTTGGGGCTGGTGGAGCCGAGTCCGCGTGCGGCGAGCTCGATCGCCCGCCACATGGCGTCAGTGTCGGCTGCGGTGGCCACCGGGTCCTCCTGCCTCATAGGGCACGGACTCCGGGGCCTGTCGATGACGACAGAGAGCGGGAACGCATACGGGGGCGCCGAGGCCGAAGAAACGGAGCGCCCGGGAATCCAAGGATCCGAACGGTCACGCATCAACACCGGCGTACCGAAACACGGCCCGCCGCGCACTGCCTCCCATCCGGACTTTCACCGTCGGTCCAGGAGTTTCACCTGGTCAACCGGCCGCTGGATGCGGACGGGTCGCGGACTATAACCGCCGGTTCGGAATTACACCGACCCCGGAGTGCGCTGCTGCTGGTACGCAACCAGTGTGCCACGCCTGATCGGCGGCCATACGAGGAGGCGGTTGTGGGCTGACTCACAGCGGGTTCGAGGTTCACTTTCGTTCATCCGCCGAAGAGGTCGTCCTGGGCCGCGTCGCGTGCGATGAGCAGGGCGCCGCTGAGCACGGCACCGCCGCCGAGCGCGCCCGGCCGTACCTGCGTGCGGAGCGGGGTGAGGCCCGCGGTGCGCTTCTCGACCCGGGCGGCGAGATCCTCCCCGCCCGCATGGCCGATCTCGCCGCCGAGCACCACGAATCCGGGGTCGAGCACGGCCGCGACGGCGGCGACTCCGAGCGCGACACGGGCGGCGAGCGCGTCGAGGAACGCCGCGCCGCGCTCCCCCGCCGGCGCACGCACGGCTTCCTCCACCGGTACGTCGATGCCGTGCTCGGCGGCGAGACGGGTGATGGCGCCGAGGTTCACCAGGGAGTCGAAGCCGCCTTCGCAGTCGGTGGCCGAGGGCAGTCCTGCCGTGCCCGGCACGGGCAGGAAGCCGATCTCGCCCGCGCCGCCGGAGGCCCCGCGGCGCAGTTTCCCGTCGAGGACGACGGCCGCGCCGACGCCCTGGCCCAGCCAGAGGAAGGCGAAGGTGTCGTGGTCGCGGGCGGCGCCGAGGCGCTGTTCGGCGACGGCGGCGAGGTTGGTCTCGTTCTCGACGAGGACGGTGGCCGGGAGCCGTTCGTTGAGGGCGCCGACCAGCCGGCCGTGCCAGGCGGGCAGCCCTGCGGAATCACGGAGTTCACCGGTGGCCGGATCGATCAGGCCGGGGGCTCCGATGCCGACGCTGTGCAGCCGGGCCGCACCGGCCTCGCGGGCGGTGCGCTCCAGGAGAGCCGCGGCCTGCTCGACGGCCGGTTCGGTCCCGGTGTCGCGGCCGATGGGCAGGGAGGCCTCGGCGAGGGTGGTGCCGAGAAGGTCCGAGACGACCACGGCGACGCTCTGGGTCCGTACGTCGAGGGCGGCCAGATGGGCGAGACCGGCCACGATTCCGTACAGGCGCGCATTGGGTCCGCGCCGTTCCGCGCCCGCCTCGCCGACGACCTCGATCAGCCCGGATCCCTGCAGCCGGTCGACGAGATCGGCGACGGTCGGCCGGGAGAGTCCGGTGAGTGTCTTCAGCTGCCCTGCCGTCAGAGGCCCTTGCCGCTGCAGGAAGTCCAGGGCGAGCCGGTCGTTGATGGCCCGGGCGGTACTCGGAGATGCGGGCATGGCCGGGATCCTTCCAGAACTATTTATCAGGCAGGGTTCCTGATAGTTCTGATAGCTTAGCGGCCGCACGATGGGACACAGATGCTCGGGGAGGGCACATGGCCAGTGAAGTGGTCTTCGGACAGAGGCAGTTGAAGCGGTCGCGGTACGCCGTGGCCGCCGTGTTCTGCGTACACGGCGCCGTCACAGGAAGCTTCGCCACCCGCGTCCCCTGGATCCAGGACCACGTGGGCATCAGCGCGGGCCAGCTCGGCCTCGCGCTCGCGCTCCCCGCCATCGGCTCCTCCCTGCTGATGCCGCTCGCGGCCGGGATCACCCACCGGCTCGGCGCGCGCAATGCCCTGCGCGTACTCATATCCATGTGGACGCTCGCCCTGACACTGCCGGCGCTCGCCCCGAACATGCTCACCCTCTGCGCGGCGCTCTTCATCTACGGAGCCTCGGCAGGGATGTCGGACGTCGCGATGAACGCGCTGGGCGTCGAGACGGAGAACCGCCTCGGCCGCTCGATCATGTCGAGCCTGCACGGAATGTGGAGCGCCGGCGCCCTCATCGGCTCCGCGGGCGGCACCCTGGCCGCGCATCTGGGCGGCGACGCACGGCTGCACCACTGCATCGCCGCGGTCGTCCTGACCGCGCTGGGGCTGTTCTTCTGCCAGGGCGTACTGGATCTGCACAGCACCCCCGAGGACGAGGCGCCGCCGCGCTTCGCGCTGCCGCCCAAGTCGGCGCTGATCATCGGCGCGATCGGCTTCTGCGCGGTCTTCGCCGAGGGGGCCAGCCTGGACTGGTCGGCGGTCTACCTGCGGGACGTCCTGGACACCTCGGCGGGCGCGGCCGCCGCATCGACCACCGCCTTCACTCTGACCATGGCGGTGGCACGGCTCGCCGGGGACAAGGTCGTGGACCGGTTCGGCGCGGTACGAACGGTGCGCGCGGGCGGGGTGCTGGCGACCATCGGCGGGGTGCTGGTCGTCGTGGCGCCGAACCCGGTGGTGGCGATGGGCGGGTTCGCCCTGGTCGGTCTCGGCGTCGCGGTCGTCGTACCGCTGGCGTTCGCGGCGGCCGGGCGTACGGGAAGCAACCCGAGCCAGGCCATCGCGGGCGTCGCCACCATCACGTACACCTCGGGGCTGATCGCGCCGTCGGCGATCGGCGGGATCGCGAACGCGACCTCGCTGGTGGTGTCCTTCGGGCTGGTGACGGTGCTGGCCTTCGGCCTGGTCGTGGGCGCGAACGTACTGCGGAACGCGGGCGCCCGGAATCAGTCGCCGGAGAAGATCAGCCCTGCGGACGCAGCAGCTCCAGGCCCAAGGTCCTGAGCAGGTCGCTCCAGGGCGTGGGGCGCAGCGTGGCCGCGTCCAGGCGGACCAGGACGCGGGTGCCGTGGGCGTACGTCAGCGCGCCGTCCGGGGAGCAGAAGCGGAAGCCGTACGTCAGGCCGGTGTTGCCGAGGCGCTCCAGCCAGAGGTGGACGGCGTACTCGCCGGTGCGGTTGACCGGCGCCTCGTAGCTGATGCGCAGTTCCTTGACGGCGTTGCAGAAGTCCCCGGCCGCGTCCCAGTCGCCCTCGAAGCGCAGGCCGCGCTCCTCCCAGTACGCGGTCCAGGCGCGCTCGACCATCAGCGGGTAGCGGGCGTTGTGCAGCAGACCGAGCGCGTCGAGGTCGTCGAAGTGGACGGAGACGGGGACGAGTGCTCCGTACTGGAGGACGGGCGGGGCTTCGACGGTGGTCACGGGTGGGGCTCCTGAGCTGCGGTGATGAGAAACGCTCCCATCGTATGCGGCTGCTCGGGAGCCCCTCCGGTCAGGCCGGATCAGCCCGCGATCGAGTCGAGCTGCTCGGCCGCCGGGCGCAGCGCCCACAGGTCGCCGTTGGGCGGGGTCTGCAGCTTCGGCACGGCGGCCTTCGCCTTCGCGTCACCCGCGTCGGCGGCCGCGTGCACGATGTCGCTCGCCGCGTACCGGTAGAACTCCAGCTCCGGATGCGGCCAGGCGGCCTCGCCGGTCGCGGCGGGCAGCAGATAGTCGACGGCCTTGAACAGGCTCTGGCCCTGCGGCCCTTGGTAGGCCCAGAGGTTCACACCGACCTGCTTGCCGATGGCCGCGAGGCGTGTGTACGCGACGAGGTCGAAGGTGGAGTAGTGCCAGCTGCGGGTGCGCGCGAGCTCCTGGGGCTGGCTTCCGTCTCCGGCTATCTGCGGGTCGATCAGCTTGGCGCGGGCGTCGAGGACCTTGATGCGGGCCAGGTCCTTGTTGCCGGTGGCGAGCGCGAGGCCGGCGATCTGCATGTCGGCGAAGGTGCCGTGGTTGTTGGCGGCGGCCGACTCCTGCTTGCCGAAGTCGGAGTCGACCAGCCAGTCCAGGAAGCTCTTGTTCCAGCTGCTCATCCCCGCGCGGTCGCTCTTGGACCAGCCCGGCGCCCCGGTGTCGAGGATGGCGATGGCGTCCAAAACTGACGTGAACTGCTGAGAGAAGTCGATGATCCCGATCGCCCTGCCGTCGTACTTGCAGGGGATGAACTGCCCGTGGTTCAGGTTGGGGTTCATCCGGGTCGCGGGGTCGACGAACCAGGTCCGCAGGATCTTCGCCGCCTGTTCGGCGTAGGCCTTCTTGCCGGTGTAGTACCAGGCGAGGGAGAGCGTGGTCGTGGAGTTGAAGACCTTGCCGATGTCGGGGCGGTCGGTGCCGGTGTCCACCTCGGGGTTGCGCACGCCGTCGCGCTGGACGTACGGGCAGCCCCAGGGGTTGTCGGCCGTCTTGGGCTGGGAGGGCCACCAGTACGGGGCCTGGCTGAGGTAGTCGTGGACGTCGCCGCCGGGGGCCGGCTTGGGCTTGTCGACGACGGTCCACGGGCCCTGGCCGAGCCATGAATCCGCCTGCGCGGTCAGGGACTTGACCGCCGTGCGCAGCGCCGGGTCGCCGTGCGCGAGGCGGGCGCGGGCCTGTTCGAGCCGCTTGCCGTCGATGACGGGGGTACGGGGTGCCGACGGGCCCTTGTGGTGCGGGGCCGCCTCGGCGGAGGACGCGGTCGGTACGAGTACGGCGGCGATGGCTGCCACAGCGGCGATCAGGGCGTGCAGACGCCGGCGAGGTCGACCTCTCACAGAACGCTCCCAACATGTATGTGAACGCAGTTCATGGACGAGACCGTGCGAGCGTAGGGCCACCCGCTTCGCCTGACAATGCTCCGCACACGATTCACGGAGATGAGTGGACCTGCTTATTCCGGATTAACATTGCGCTGATCTTTTCCGCCCGGAGAACAGACAGAACGAACGGGAGCAACCATGGGCCTCGGCGTGCGCTGGACCTTGCACGGCGACGGGAAGAACCCCGCTCCCGGAGCCGTCGTCCGACCCGACGAGCGCCTCTCCTGGCCGCGTACCGCCGGACTCGGCGCCCAGCATGTGGTGGCGATGTTCGGGGCGTCCTTCGTGGCGCCCGTACTGATGGGGCTCGACCCCAACCTCGCGATCATGATGTCCGGCGTCGCGACCATGATCTTCCTGCTCGCCACCCGCGGCCGGGTCCCCAGCTACCTCGGCTGCTCGCTCTCCTTCGTCGGCGTGGCCGCGGCGATCCGGGCCACCGGGGGCTCGAGCGCGACCGTCACCGGCGCGATCTTCGTCGTCGGCGCCGTGCTGTTCCTCGCGGGCCTGGCGGTGCACCACTTCGGCGCCCGGATCATCCACGCGGCGATGCCCCCGGTGGTGACCGGCGCGGTCGTCATGCTGATCGGCTTCAACCTGGCGCCGGTGACGGCTTCGACGTACTGGCCGCAGGACCAGTGGACGGCGCTCCTGGTGATGCTGTTCACCGGTCTGGCCGTGGTCTGTCTGCGCGGTTTCTTCTCCCGCATCGCGATCTTCCTCGGGCTGCTCTTCGGCTACGGGATCTCCTGGGTCTTCGACCGGGTCTTCGGGAAGATCCACGCGATGTCGGGCTCGGGCGAGGTCACCGACCACTGGCGCCTGGACCTCTCGGCGGTCGGCAAGGCCGACTGGATCGGGCTGCCGTCCTTCCACGCCCCGAGCTTCGAGTGGTCCGCGATCCTGGTCGCCCTCCCGGTCGTGATCGCCCTGATCGCCGAGAACGCCGGCCATGTGAAGGCCGTCGGCGAGATGACCGGCGACAGCCTGGACGACAAGCTGGGCACCGCGATCGCGGCCGACGGTGTCGCCTCCATGCTCTCCACGGGCGTCGGCGGCCCGCCGAACACCACGTACTCGGAGAACATCGGCGTGATGGCGGCGACCCGCGTCTACTCCACCGCCGCCTACTGGGCCGCCGCCTGCTTCGCCCTGCTCTTCGGCCTCTGCCCCAAGTTCGGCGCGATCGTCGCCGCGATCCCGGGCGGTGTCCTCGGCGGCATCACCGTCATCCTGTACGGAATGATCGGCCTGCTCGGCGCCCAGATCTGGATCAACTCCAAGGTGGACATGCGCAACCCGCTGAACCTGGTGCCTGCCGCGGCGGGCATCATCATCGGCGTCGGCGGCGTCAACCTCGACATCACCGACAACTTCCAGCTGGGCGGCATCGCGCTCGGCACGATCGTCGTCATCACCGGCTACCACGTGCTGCGCGCCTTCGCCCCGGCCCACCTCAAGCAGCAGGAGCCGCTGCTCGACTCGGGCACGTCCTCGTACGAGAAGGGCGGGACGGACAGCGGTCAGCCGCCCGCCGGCGCGTAGAGGCGGCGGCACCGATGCCGTAACAGATCACGGAAGAACGCCTCCCGGAGCACCGGGACGCGTTACCACCGGAGCATGGTCACCTATTGCGGAGAGAGCGCGGCCGGCCGCGACCCGATGGGCGGGTGCAGGGCCGTCGCCGTTCCCGGCTCGGCGCGATGTCTCGCCCACTGCGACACCGCGGAGCAGAGCGCCTACGTGACGTCCCTGTTCCCCGGCGCCGAACTGGACCTGGAGGGGACCACCCTCGCGTGGGACCTGCTCCGGCGGATCCTCGTCCAGGTGACCGATCCGGCCACCGAAGAGCCGGTCCTCGGCACCGCCAACTTCCACTCGGTCACCTTCACCGGGCCTGTGGCGTTCACCTCGGCCACCTTCACGGGGGGCGCCGATTTCAGCCTGGCCCGCTTCACCGAGGGCGCCGGATTCAGCCTGGCCCGCTTCATGGGGGACGCGCACTTCGGCTCGGTCGTCTTCGCCGGCGAGGCCTGCTTCCAGTCGGCCCTCTTCGCCAGGAACGCCTATTTCGGCTCCTCGGACTTCGGCGGGGACGCCGCGACCGGGGACGCCGTGTTCACTTCGGCGACCTTCACCGGGGAGGCCGACTTCGACTCGGCCGCCTTCACCGGAGAGGCCCTGTTCGGCGGGGCCGCCTTCGCCGGCCATACGGACTTCTCCTCGGCCACCTTCGCCGAGGACGCCCATTTCGGGGACGTCGCCTTCAGCGGGAATGCCGACTTCGACTCCACCACCTTCGCCCGGGACGCCGACTTCGACTCGGCCGTCTTCGAACGCGCCTCGGCGCTGGGGCCGTTGGTGTGCGGAAGGGTGCTGGATCTGTCCCGGACGTCCTTCGAGGCGCCCGTCACCGTGGAGGTCGCCGCGCGGCAGGTGGTGTGCCGGCGGACCCGGTGGGCGGCAACCGCCACGCTCTGGGTCCGCTACGCCGACACCGACCTGGCCGACGCGGTCTTCGAGTACCCCCTGGCCGTCGCCGGCCGCCGCCGCCCCTTCATCAACAGCGCCGGGACAGCGGTGGACGAGAGCATCCTGGCCGGCGACGCGGAGCAGGCCCGGGCGGTGTCGCTGCGGGGGGTGGACGCGGCGCACCTGGTGCTCACCGATCTCGACCTCTCGGCGTGCCTCTTCGCCGGCACGATCCACCTGGACCAGCTTCGTCTGGAGGGCGACTGCCTCTTCGGCACGGCCCCGCCGGGCGTCCATCTGCGCGGCCGCACGCCCCTGCGGCACACGCACCGCAGCGTCCTGGCCGAGGAACAGCACTGGCGCCACTCCCTACCCGGCGCCCACCCCGGATGGCTCGCGGTCCCGCCCGGCGTCGACGTGGTCCAGCCGGCCGCGCTGGCGGCCGTCTACCGGGCGCTGCGCAAGTCCTACGAGGACTCCAGCAACGAACCCGGGGCCGCCGACTTCTACTACGGCGAGATGCAGATGCGCCGCGCCGACTCCGCCAACTCCAGGTCCGAACGCCGGCTGCTGAGCGCGTACTGGGCCCTGTCCGGGT
The DNA here is from genome assembly GCF_036227325.1 of Streptomyces sp. NBC_01465. Taxonomy (NCBI): domain Bacteria; kingdom Bacillati; phylum Actinomycetota; class Actinomycetes; order Kitasatosporales; family Streptomycetaceae; genus Streptomyces; species Streptomyces sp. NBC_01465. Next base: position 849,361 of record NZ_CP109467.1, read on the forward strand.
ACGGTCTGCGGGCCGCCCGCGCGCTGGCGTGGCTGCTCGCCGCCGTCACCGTCACCCTGCTGGTGATGATGCTGTGGGGCGTGCCCGCGAACGACACCCCCTCCCGTACCACCGGTACCGTCAGCGGCCGGCACATCACTCTGACCACCGACCGGGCCGACCCCGTCGACTCCACCGGCCCCATGCGCGGACGGCTGACCGGCGAGCGGTTCGAGAAGAGCCTGCGCACCGTGGTGAACAGCGTGATCTTCCGCTCGTCCGGCCAGGACCTCACCACGACGGGCACCTACATGGAGATGGCTTCCCGCCTCACCGAGCCCGCCCTCCTGGGCCTCGCGGTCCTCGCTGTCCGCGGCCGTGTCAAACGCTGATCGCCGCGGCCTCCGCTCCCGGTCAAAGGCCCTGTTTCCGCTGTTTCCGCTGTTCCGCGAGGAGTTGGACGGCCTCGGCCGCGGCGCGCCGGGCTGCCGCGGGGGAGGTCTTGAAGCCTGCCCCCGACCACCCGGCCGCCACCACGGTGTGCGGAAGGCCCGACAGACGACCCAGTACGGGCCGCCCGCCCTCCACGAACAGGTCGGTGCCGCTCGACCCGGTGAGCAGCCTCGCGTCGGCGAGGAAGGGCAGCCGGGGGGAGACTCCGTCGCGCATCCACCGCACCTGCTGGTCGTCGGGGACCGTCGAAGGGGCGACGGGGACGTTCCACTCGTCGAACGGATAGCCGGCCAGCAGCCCGTCCTCGCCGTCCGGGCGGGCCCAGACGCCGGTGACGGCGTCGACGATGGTGGGCAGCCGCCGGCCTCCCGCCTCGAAGATCCCGTAGCGGATGAGCTTGCTCGCGGCCGGTTGTCCGGCCGGCCAGCGCTCCCCGAGCAGCGCGGGCGTCGCGCAGCCCGCGGCGACGACGGCCACGTCGGCGGTCACCCGACCGCGGGTCCGGTCTCCGTCCCGTACGACCGAGCACTCCAGTACGGCGGCGCCCTCCGGTCCGGTCGTCAGCGAGTCGACGTGGTGCCGGGACAGTACCCGCACACCGGCCAGCCGGGCACGGTCCAGCAGCGCGGCCAGGGCCACGGCACCGCGCGCGTAGCCCGCTCCCGGCTCCCAGACCGCGCCCGCGATCCCGTCCGTCCGCAGGTCCGGCCAGCGGCTGTTCAGCCCGGCCACGGTGACCGTCTCGGCCGGGATGCCCAGCTCGCGCAGTTGACCGACGGAGTCAGCGGCGGGCTCCAGGTCCGCCGGGCCGAGGAGCACCAGGGCGCCGGTGCGGCGGAATCCGTACGCGGGGGCGAGCTCCGGCCGTCCCCACAGCGCCAGGTACGCCTCGCAGGCCAGGCTCCGTTCCCCCTCGTCCAGTTCGAACGCCCTGATCAGCCCGCCGGACACCGTGCTGGCCGACGAACCGGGTGTCCCGTCGTCCACCAGCACCACCGAGGCGCCGGCCTCGGCGAGTTCGGCGGCGGTGGCCCTGCCGACCAGGCCACCGCCGATGACGGCGACCTCGAAGTGCTGCTCCGTGGGCGCTGCCGGCAGCCGGGGGAACAGTCGCCGCGGCCCCACCTGCCAGCCGTCGTACGGGGTCTCGCCCCGCGGGCCGGTGGACTCGCCCAGCTCCCCTCGTACGCTGCCGATCAGCGCGGCTCCCCGCTGGTGCGGATGCTTGGCCAGTGCGCTGCCCAGTGCGGCAAAGGCCGCCGCTGTCCGGGCGGCGCCGCCTCCGGCCGGCCGGGCCACCACCACGGTGCTGCCCTCCGGCCGGGGATCGTCCGGGCCGGTCGCCGGGAGGACGCAGTCATCAGTGAGGATCACCAACTGACCCGCCACGGAGGGATCGCGGCGCAGCAGGCCGGCCACGCCGGAGGGAGTTCCGCACAGGGCGACCGCTCCCGACCAGTCGCCTCCGGGCCACTCCTGGTGTTCCTCGGCCACGGGTCCGGTGCTCTCCGCCCCACCCGTCCGCCGGCTCAGTCGCCCGGCCAGCCGCCTGCCGCGTTCGCTGCCGTCGTGGAGTACCGCGAGCCGCCGTACACCGTGGTCCCGGCACGCCCGGGCGACTGCCGCGGCCTGGCCCGAGTCCGGGGGGTACATCCGCAGTACGGTGTCGTCGGTCTCCTTCCCGTCCCCGGGGACGGCGGCCAGCGGAAGCAGTACGGGCAGACCCGCTTTCCGGTAGACCCGCAGTGCGGCCTCGCCGTCCTCTTCCCGCAGGCCCGCGACGACCGCGGCGAATCCCCCGTCGGCCACCACTTCCTCCGCTACGGCCACGGCGTCGTCGGTTCCGCCCCGGTGGGCGAACACCTCCCAGTGGACCGGCAGGTGCGGGACGGTGGCGGCCGCCTCCGTGAACCACTGTCCCCGGGGATCTGCTGGGACACCCACGAGGCCCACCACGGCGACCTTGGCCTGCCGGTCCGACCGCATCGAATCCATGTGATTCCTTCTCCGTGAGGGGGACGACGCTCGGCTGCGCGACGGTGGTCCGCCGGCGCACGTGCTCGGTCAGGGGCGCTGATCGCCGCCCGGCCCTTCGGCGGGAGGGTGTTCCCGGCCGGGCGGCCGGACGGCACGCGTCAGGCGGGCCAGTCGCGCCTCGGCCGGTTCCGCCTCTGCGGCGCCCAGACGCCGGTAGACGCCGACCGCCGCTCTGGTGTCGGTCAGTGCGTCGGAGAGCGCACCGGAGAGTTCGTGGCACCGGCCGAGGCCTTCGAGTGCCCGTCCCTCCTCCAGCGGATTGGGGACCACCGTCGTGAGCTGCAGCGCCTCCTCGTACCGCGAGCGTGCGCCGGCCGTGTCCGCGGTCTCGACGAGGAGGTCACCCAGCGCGTTCAACGCCTCGGCCTCGCCGCGCGCGTCCCCCAGTTCCCGGCGCAGCGAGAGCGCCTGCCGCAGCAGTCCGGCGGCTTCCGGGTGCTGCCCGGTGGCGGTGCGCACCCGGCCCAGCCAGGTGAGGACGTACGCCTCGTGCAGATGGTCCCCCAGCTGCCGCAGCTGGGCCAGGGCCTGCTCCAGGAGTGAGAGTGCCTGCGCGAAGTTCCCCGCCGACGCCTGGGCCCGTCCCAGTTCCGTCAGCGCGTCCGCTTCGCCGTGCCGATCGCCGAGATCCTGGTACAGAGCGAGCGCGCGCTCCAGCGGCTCGTCCGCGCGGGCGTGTCTGCCGGTGACGATCTCGATGTGGCCCAGTTCGGTCAGCACATTGGCCTCGCCCTGGCGGGCGCCCAGCTCCCAGTAGATGAGCCGGGCCCGGTCCTGGAGGGTCGCGGCGGCGGGATAGTCACCGGTCCTGAACCGTACGAATCCCAGCCGGCTGAGGGCGCCGGCCTCGCCGTGACGGTCCCCGAGGTTCCAGTAGAGGGTGAGGGCCTGCTCCTGCAGTTCGGCGGCTTCCGCGTAGTCATTGGTGCGGTACCGGACGAAGCCCAGTTCGGTCAGCGCCTCGGCCTCGCCGTGCCGGTCGCCCAGGCTCCGCTGCAGCGCGAGGGCCGTGCGCTGGTGCCCGGTCGCCGCCGGGTAGTCGTTGACCAGCCGGAGCACGCGGCCCAGTTCGGTCAGCGCCCGGGCCTCGCCGACCTGGTCGCCGAGCTCCCGGTACAGGGCCAGGGCCCTCTCCTCCAGCGCGATCGCCGCCGCGTACTCATTGGTCAGGAGCCGTACATGACCCAGTGCTGTCAGGGCGCTGGCCTGGCCCCGCAGGTCACCGCTGCGGGTGGCTGCGGTCACCGCCCGCTCCTGCAGGTCGGCGGCCTGCTGCCACGGGCCTTCCTGGTGGAGGAACGCGGTCATGGCCGAGGCCAGCCGCATGACCCGGGAGTGCTCGCCGGTGGCCGCGGCATGGTCGGCGCAGGCGAACAGGTTGGCCCGCTCGGCGTGCATCCAGGTCAACGCCTCCTCACGGGAGGACAGTTCCGGGTCGGTGGCGGAGGCACTGAGGGGGGACGGGGCCGGCGAGAGGTGGCGGTCGGCGGCCTCCGCCCGGTGCTGGTAGTGGTCCAGGAGCCGCGCGGTGGCGCGCTCGCGGTCCTCGGCCGGATCACGGGTGGTCAGGATGCGGGCGTACTCCCTCACGAGGTCGTGCGGGCGGTAGCGTCCCGGGGCCTGCTCGTCGATCAGGTGGTCGGTGTACAGGGCCTCGAGTTCCCGGCGCGCCCGGGCGAGGGAGATGCCGTCGAGCGCGGCGGTCGCGCGGGCATCGATGTCGGGTCCGGGGTGCAGTCCGATCCGGCGGAACAGCCGCTGGCGGTCGGCGGGCAGGTCGCGGTAGGACAACTCGAAGGCGGCCGCCACCGTACGGTCGCCCGCGTGCAGTTCATCGAGCCGGTCGCGCGTCGCGATGAAGTCCGCGGCCAACTCGGCGATGCTCCACGCCGGATGGTGGGCCAGCCGCCCCGCGAGCAGGGCGATGGCCAGCGGCAGACGGCCGCACAGACGTACCATCTGGTCGATCATCTCGGCGTCGCTGTTGCTGTCGGTGTCCGCCCGGTGGGTCAGCCGGGTGAAGAGTTCGACGGCCTGGCGCTGCGGAAGGATCTCCAGCGACAGGGGCGTGGCGCTCTCCATGGCGATGAGGCGACGGCGGCTGGTGACGAGCACCAGGCAGTCGCCGACGGCGGGGAGCAGCGGTTCGACCTGTACGTGGTCGACCGCGTCGTCGAGGACCAGCAGCATCCGGCGGCCGGAGAGATGGCCGCGCCACAGGGCCGCCCTGCTGTCCAGGTCGACCGGTATCTGCTGGGCCGGCCCGACGATCGGGGCGAGCAGGCCCGCGAGTACTTCGGCGGGTTCGGCCGGCCGCTGGCCGGGCGTGTGGGCGTGGAGCCGGATGAAGATCTGGCCGTCCGGGAAGCGGTCGGCGAGCAGATGCGCGGCCCGGGTGACCAGTGCCGTCTTGCCCACTCCCGGCATCCCGTCCACGGTGCGCACGGTCACTCCACGCGTGGAGCGGGCCGCCGCGACGAGCCGGTCCAGTTCGTGATTGCGGCCGGTGAACGTCGTCACGTCGCGGGGAAGCATACGCAGCGAGGACACCATGGCCGTGGGCGAGGGGCGGCGCTCCTCGTCGCGGAAGGACCGCGTATCGGCCGGCGCCGTCGCACGCCCGCGCTCGGCGGGCTGGGCGCGGTCGAGCAAGGCGCGCCAGTAGGGCTCGTTGGGCACTTCTCCGGCCCAGTGGCTCCACAGCCGGACCAGGGCCCAGACCTGCTCGCTGCTGCCACGGCTTGGAACCTTCGCCCTCCCCGCGGTGTCCGACACCCAGTCGTTGACCCGCTGCGCGCTCACGTCCGCGCCGTACTTCCTGACGGCGCGGCCGACTTCCTGCCGGGAGTAACCCTGGCCTGCCGTGCGTCTCGCGGCCCTGGCACGGTTCTCCAGTGCGCGTAATTCCTCATAGAACGCACGAGCGCGCTGGTCCATAGGTTCCCCCCAGGCAAAGACGGTCCTCGTGACCACGCCGACCGCCGCGTCCGCTGCCCTCAACAGGCGCCGCAGGCACACATCCGGTGTGAAGAATATGGGACTTCTGCCCGTGGCACCTGTGTGATCAGCTTTCCCGTACGCCAGGAGCCCAACCGCCGAGCGGCGCACCAAAGGGCGGGGACGGCGGTCAGCCGCCCGCCAGTTCGTAGGCGTACTCGGGCACGAAGGTGCCGGCCGTCCCCTTGCAGCCGTCGGACTCCCCCGGCAGTTTCACCCAGAGATACGCGTCGATACGGGCCTGCCCGGTGTGAGTCGTGGGCGCCTGTCCGATGGCCCGTCCGTCCGGGTCGCACCACGCGTCGTCGGACGGCGCTCCGTTGCCGTTGCGGCTGGTGTCGATGACCGCGCCGAGGCGGGAAGGGCCACCGAGCGCGGCCAGGACCTGGCGGGCGTAGGCGGTCTCGGCGGCGGTGCGGTTGAAGTTGGAGACATTGGTGAAGATGCCGTCGCTGCTGGTCGTCGCGCCCGCGGCGCGCAGGAACGCGGCCTGCCGGGCGGCCGGGTTCCAGACGGAGTGGCCGCCGTCGAAGTAGACCTTCGCCTTCGGCGCGGCAGCGTGGACGGCTCGGCCGGCGCGCGCCAACGAGGCGTAGCGCCCGGCCCGTTGGGACGCCGACAGGCAGTCGGTCTGGGCGATCGAATCGGGTTCGAGGATCACGATGGAGGGGCCGCTGCCGAGCCCCGCGGCGAACTCGCGCATCCAGCGGTCGTACGACGCCAGGTCGGGCGCGCCGCCCTCGGAGGCGCCGCCGCAGTCCCGCTCCGGGATCGCGTACGGAACGAGCACCGGCACCCGGCCCTCGGCGGCCGCCTCCGAGGTCACCGCGCGGACCCTGGACCGCACCTGGCCCGGGTTGTACTCCGGGAACCACACCGCGGCCGGCCGGTCCGCGATCCGCGACGCTATGAGCGGGCGGCGCGGGTCGTCGGGGTGGGACGTGACCCAGTCGAGCACCTGGGAGTCGGAGTGGCGGTAGAGCGGAGCGCTGATCGGGCCCGCCGCGGCCCTGGCGGGGCGCGCGGAGCTCTTGGGCGTACGGGAGGGCGAAGGGCTCGCGGAGGAGGGCGGGGCGGAGGGGCTGGGGCGGGCGGGCAGCGGCTGGAGTCTCGGCGAACTGGTCACCTCGGGCCGCGCCGCCTCCGTACCACCGCCCCCGGAGTACGCGGCGATCACGCCGACGGCCGTGCCCACGGCGGCCACCGCACAGGCGGCCAGGGCCAGGGCGCCCCGGCACCGCGCACGGCGGCGCTCGATCCTGTCCGCGCGACCCTGCGCGCGTAAGCCCGACACCTCGAACTCCCCCTCACCCGGACCTCGTTCCCCCGTTCTGGGGAAGCTCGGCCACGACTGCACACGCGGAGAGCCTAGGGCTGCAAAGGTGCCGCTATGGCGCAGACGGAACATTTCGCAGCTCGGACGGGCCTGGCCGGCCCGTCGGTCGACATGGTGGTGGCGCGCATGCGCGCGCTGCGCACGGACTGGCCCCCGGCCGACGGTGTCGCCGTCTTCAACCAGGTGTATCTGACCGTCACCGAGGAGATCGACCGGCGCATCGACCGCGGCCGCGACTTCAGCGACGCGACGGCCGCCTGCGCGCTCGACGCGCTCTTCGCCGGGCGCTATCTGGCGGCCGTCGACGCGGTGGCCGAGGGCGGCAGGCCGTCCGCCTGCTGGCAGCCGCTCTTCCAGTACCGGCGCCATCCGGGCGTCCGTCCGCTGCAGTTCGCGCTCGCCGGGATCAACGCCCACATCGGGCACGATCTCGCCCTGGCGGTCGTCGACAGCTGCCAGATGCTGGAGTGCGAACCGGCGGAGCTGGAGGACGAGTTCGACCGGGTCGGCGACATCCTCGTCGCCCTGGAGGAGCGCATCCGCGAGGACCTGATGCCGGGTCCCGACCTCCTGGAGATCGCCGACCCGCTCACCCATCTCCTCGGGTCCTGGAGTCTGGAGCGGGCGCGCGACGCCGCATGGTCGGCCGCGCGGGTCCTGTGGGGCCTGCGGGAACTTCCGGGACTGGCCGGGGAGTTCACACAGCGGATGGACGCGGGTGTCGGCCTGGTGGGGCGCTGCCTGCTGACACCGCTGCGCTGACTTCCGGACTTCCGGCCCAAGGAGATGAGTTACGCATATGACGACCGCACTCGGTCTCGGACTCCCCCAGATGAAGCAGTACGCCCTCGGACGCGACGTCCCGCTCGTCGCACGCGCCGCGGAGGAGACCGGTTACGAGTCCCTGTGGGTCTTCGAGCGCATCCTCTTCCCCGAACCACCGACCCAGGGTCTGTACGGGATCCCGGGCCTGCCCTGGCCCGAGCAGTACCGCTCGGTCGCCGACCCCCTGGTGACCCTGACGCTGGCCGCCGCCGCGAGCGAGCGGGCCCGGCTGGGCACGAGCGTCCTGGTGGCCCCGCTCCACCTGCCCTTCCAGCTGGCCAGGTCCCTGGCCTCGCTGGACGCGGCGAGCGGCGGACGGGTCGTGGCGGGCCTCGGCACGGGCTGGTCGCTCGACGAGTACGCGGCCGCGTCCGTGGCACCGTTCGCGCGGCGGGGCGCGGTGCTGGACGAGCTGCTCGACGTGTGCGCGGCGGTGTGGGGTCCGGACCCGGTCGCGTACGAGAGCGAGTTCACCACCATCGCCCCGTCCGTGGTCGGCCCGAAGCCGGCCGGCCCGATCCCGCTCTACCTCCCGGCGAACAGCCCGAAGGCGACCAGGCGTCTGGTGGACCGTGCGGACGGCTGGATGCCGGCGGCGATGGGGGCCGCCCAGCTCACGGAGGCCTGGCAGAAACTCCAGGAGGTGGCGGAGGAGCGCGGCCGGGAGCGCCCGGTGGCGGTGACGGTGCGGGTGAACGCGTCGTACAGCGCGAAGCCGTACGAGGGCGACGACCGGCGCCCCTTCCAGGGCAGTGTGGCGCAGATCGTGGAGGACCTGGCGGCGCACGCGGCGACGGGGATCGCGGACGAGTTCCTGCTGGACCTGCAGGGGACGATGCGGGACGCGAAGGAACTGGTGGACGTGGCGGCCGAGGTGTACGGGGCTGCGCGGGCGGCCGGGGTGTGACCCGAGGGGGCCGGGTCCGAGCCCGGCCCCCCTCCACGCTCAGTCCTCCGGGAGCTCCACCGGGGCGATCTCGTCGTAGAGGTCGCCCGGGCCCGGGTTCGACGCGTCCGTCGTGCCCGCGAAGTGGTTCATGACCCCCCACACCGCGTTGAGCGCGGTCTGCACCGCGCCCTCCGCCCATCCCGCCGTCCAGGAGATGTCGTCCCCGGCGAGGAAGATCCCCCGCTTGTCCTCCGGCAGCCGGTCCTGCATGAAGTGCGTGAACAGGCGCCGCTGGTAGCGGTAGTGACCCGGCAGGTTCGCCTTGAACGCGCCCATGAAATAGGGCTCGTTCTCCCAGGACACCGTGACCGGGTTGCCGATGATGTGCTTCCTGATGTCGACCTTGGGATAGATCTCCCCGAGCGACTTCAGCATGACCTCCATCCGCTCGTTCGCGGACAGCGGCAGCCACTTCAGGCTGTCGTCGCACCAGGTGTACGAGAGGCAGATCGTGGCCGGCTTGTCCGGACCGTCGTCCAGCAGATACGTGCCACGCGTCATCCGGTCCGTCAGCGTCATCGACATGACGTCCCGGCCCGTGACCTCGTCCTTGTCCAGCCAGAACGGCCGGTCCACCGGCACGAACAGCTTGGAGGACTCCATGTAGTGGGTCCGCTCCATCGCCGTCCAGTGGTCGATGGGGAAGAGCGAGTCGTCGCACGCGATCTTCGACAGCAGCATCCACGACTGCGCGGTGAACACGGCCGCCTGGTACGTACGGATGTCCCCTGTCGCATCGGTGACGGTGATCCGATTCCCCGCCGTACGGTGCAGCCGCGTCACCGCCGGCTTCGGCTCGCGCCCCTCGTGCAGCGAGGCGAGCGACGTGCCCTGCGCCCAGTGCACGGTCTTCTCCGGCTCGCGCTCCCACAGGCGCAGCGGCAGCTGCTGCGAGCCGCCCACGATGCCGCAGTGGTGGTCGTCGGCCTCGGTGTAGACGACGCGCAGGATCTCCAGAATGGAGTTGGGGAAGTCGGTGTCCCAGCCGCCCGTGCCGAAGCCGACCTGCCCGAAGATCTCACGGTGCCGGAAGGACTTGAAGGACTCCGAGTCGCAGAGGAAGCCGTAGAAGGTCTGGTTGTCGAGCTTCTCGACCAGCCGCGACCAGAGCTCGCGGATGCGCGGGACGTCGCGCTCGCGCAGCGCCCGGTTCATGTCGGTGAAGTCGGCGCCCTCCTCCAGACAGGCGTTCCAGGCGTGCATGACATCGCGGTAGACCTGCGGAAGGTCGTCGACCGAAGTGGCGTAGTGGGACTCGCCCTTGAGGTCGACGACGGTCGAGGGGGTCACCGGCGAGAGCGGGTTGGGGAACGGCTTGGTCTCCAGGCCGACCAGGTCGATGTAGTGCTGCAGCGCCGTCGAGGACGGCGGGAAGCGCATCGCGCCCATCTCGGCGGTGAGATCGGGGTCGCACCCGTCGAAGCCGACGGTCCGCAGCCGTCCGCCGATCCGGTCCGCCTCGTAGACGACGGGCTTGAGGCCCATCTTCATCAGCTCGTACGCGGTGATGATGCCGGAGAGCCCGCCACCGATGACGGCGACCTCGGTGCCGTGCTCGGTCGCGGGTATCTGGCCGAGCCCGGCCGGGTGGGCGAGGAAGTCGTCGTACGCGTACGGGAAGTCCGGGCCGAACATGGTGATCGGCGGCTGCGCGTCGTCGTGCTGGACGGCAGTGGTGGGCACCGTGGACGTCATGGGGTACGGACTCCTTGCGCGGAAAACTGAAGGGGGAGGAAGCGGGAGGGGGCGGGCTCAGGCCAGGGAGGAGTACAGGCCCGGCCGCCGGTCGCGCAGGTAGGGATTCTGCGACCTGGAGTCCTGGAGGAAGGCGGGGTCCGCGTCGCCGATGACCAGCTCCTCGCCCCGGCCCGCGCGGGCGCGCGCCGCTCCGTCGGGGCCGGCCAGACAGCTGAGCCCGACGAACTCGAACTCGCCCTCCTGGCCGGTCCGGTTCACGTACGCGATGTACAGCTGGTTCTCGAAGGCGCGCACCGGGACGAGGGACTCGGCGACGAACTGGAAGGGGTGCATCTGGGCGGTGGGGACCAGGAGCAGGTCGGTGCCGGCGAGGGCGTGGGCCCGGACGTTCTCCGGGAACTCCACGTCGTAGCAGATCAAGATGCCGAGCCGGAGTCCGCCCAACTCGGCCTGGACGACGGTCTGTTCACCCGGCGTGAACCACTCGCGCTCGAAGCCGCCGAAGAGGTGCGTCTTGCGGTAGCCGAGGAGGGTGTCGCCGTCGGGGCCGATCAGCTGGGCGGCGTTGTAGACGGCGTCGCCCTCGCGCTCGGGGTAGCCGTAGAGGACCGCGAGGCCGTGGCGTACGGAGATCGCGGCGACGGCCTGCGCGGAGGGCCCGTCGGCGGGCTCGGCCAGCCGGTGCACGTCGGCGCCGATCGCATACCCGGTCAGGAACATCTCGGGACAGACGAGCAGCCCGGCCCCCGCGGCCGCCGCCCGGCCCGCCGCGTCGTCCAGGACCGCGAGGTTGTCCTCGACGGCGCCGGGGCGGCCGGAGCTCTGGAGCAGGGCGGTGCGCAGCGGGGGCATGGCAGACCTCGGCGGATGCGTACGGGGTGCGTACGGAGATTCGGGGGACGTGACGACGGTACGTTTCGCCACCGAGCCCCTACAAGCCGCGACCGTTGCGCACCGACCGTCGATCCGTTGCGCAATCGGCGCCCCCGGCGGCGATTCGTTGCGTACGTGACCCCGGTCACCCGCCGCAGGTCACTCCAGGGTGCGGATCACCCTCGCCGGGTTGCCCACGGCCAGCACCCCCGCGGGCAGGTCCTTGGTGACCACGGAGCCCGCCCCGACGACCGTGTTGTCGCCGATGGTCACGCCGGGGCAGACGATGACGCCGCCCCCGAGCCAGACGTTGTCCCCGAGGGTGACGGGTTCGCTCTTCTCCCAGCCGTCCCGGCGCCGCTCGGCGTCCAGCGGGTGCACGGGGGTCAGCAGCTGCACGTTGGGGCCGATCTGGCAGTCCGCGCCGATGGTCACGGCTCCGGTGTCCAGGAAGACGGCGTTGAAGTTCACGAACGTGCGGGGGCCGATGCTGATCCGGTACCCGAAGTCGCAGTGGAACGGCGGCCTGATGCGGACGTCGTCGCCCACCGCGCCGAGCAACTCCGTGAGGATCTTGGTGCGTTCGGGTCCGGTCGCCCCTGCCGCGTTGTACGCGTCGAGCAGGCCGGTGCGCCGTACCGTGTCGGCGCCCAGTTCGTCGTCCTGCGGCAGGAACCAGTCGCCCGCCATCATCCGCTGCTTGTTCTCGCCCATGAGGCGAGATCCTCTCAGGCGGGCGCGCCCGAGGAGAAGCGCCTCAGCAGCGGCGACAGTACGAGGACCGACTTGGTGCGCTCCACGAAGTGCTCCCCGGCGATGCGCTCCAGTACGCGCTCGAAGTGGCGCATGTCGGAGGCGAAGACCTGGACGATGGCGTCCGCCTCGCCGGTGACGGTGGAGGCGGCCACGATCTCCGGGTAGCGCTCGAGACCGCGCTGGATCGCTTCGGGCGAGGTGTTGCTGCGGCAGTAGATCTCGATGAAGCCCTCGGTCTCCCAGCCCAGCGTGGCGGGGTCCACGCGGACGGTGAAGCCCGTGATGGCGCCCTCCGCCCGCAGCCGGTCCACGCGGCGCTTCACCGCGGGCGCGGAGAGTCCCACGAGTGCGCCGATGTCCGCGAAGGAGCGGCGGGCGTCTTCGGCGAGGGCGTGGACGATGCGTTCGTCGAGGTCGTTCAGGCGCACTGCGAGGTGATCACTTCTCTGCGGGGGCGTTGCGGGAGCGTCGCGTCCCGTACGCGCAGTAGATCAGATCGCGGGGCCGACAGCACCGAGGCGGCCCCAGGCCACTTCAGCCCCGGATGTTTCAGGGATCAAGTACGGGACACCCGCAACAGTCGGACAGATGAATGCGAGAGGTGCTTGTGAGCAGCAGTGAGTCGAGTGTGCGGGACCGTCTGGTGGAGGCCCTGCGCGAACAGGAAGAGGCGATCGCCGACCGCTGGGTGCGTCTGCAGCGGGAACAGGCGGTCCTCGGCACGGACATGAGCGAGCAGGAGCTGCGCGAGGAAGCGGATCTGCTGATCTCCGCGCTGGCCACCGGGCTCTCCGGGGACGTACCGGTGGAGCGTCTCGTCACCTCGCAGAACGATCTGCGCAGGACGGTCATAGAGCTGTCGCTGCGCCGGGCGCGCGCCGGTGCGACGCCGACCGCCACCTCACTGGCCGTGCTCTCGCTGAAGGAGGCGCTCCTGGAGGCGGTCCAGCACAAGACCAGGGACGCGGCCGAGCTGTTCTCCGCGGCGATTCTGGTGAACCGGCTTCTGGACGCGGCAGGTGCCCTCTCCTTCGAGACGTACGTGGAGGGCCGCGAGGAGATCATCCAGCGGCAGAGCCGCCAGCTGATGGACCTCTCCACCCCTGTCGTACGGCTCTGGCGCCATGTCCTGGCCGTACCGCTGATCGGCACCCTCGACACCGCCCGTACCCAGGTGGTGATGGAGAGCCTGCTGCAGGCGATCCAGGACAACGAGGCGCGGATCGCGATCGTCGACATCACCGGCGTACCCGCCGTCGACACGGCCGTGGCGCAGCATCTGATGCACACCGTGAACGCCGTCAGGCTCATGGGCGCCGACTGCGTCATCAGCGGGATCCGGCCGCCCATCGCGCAGACCATCGCACAGTTGGGCATCGACTTGTCGACCATCCTCACCAGGGCGACCCTCGCCGACGCCCTGGAAGCCGCGATCCGGCTCACCGACCGGCCCGCCGTCGGTCTGGACCCGTACCGCAAGGAGGCATCGTGAACGCCCCGCGCCCTGCGGGTGTTCCGATCCTGCGGCTCGGTGACGTCCTGGTCACCGGTCTGCTCAATGAGCTCGACGACCAGTCCGCCGTGGCGTTCACCGACGAGCTCACCGAGCGGATCGCCGCCGACGGCGCCCGCGGCGTGCTCATCGACATCTCCCGGCTGGAGATCATCGATTCCTTCGTGGCCAGGACCCTGATGGAACTGACCACCATGGCGCGGCTGTTGGGCGCCCGGGTGATCGTCGCGGGGATGCGTCCTCCGGTCGCCATCACCCTGGTCGAGCTGGGCCTCCAGCTGACCGGGGTGGAGACCGCTCTCAACGCGGAGCAGGCCCTGACCGCGCTCGGCTGGCAGCGGATGCCCCGACCCTCCGCGGAGGCGCCCCATGGCGCTCTCAGGTGAACGACTGGCGCCCGGCCGGGAGGAACTGGCCGCCGCGTCCCGGGCCACGGCCCCGCAGGAGAACGGCGCACAGAGCTACTCGGTGAAGTCCGAGGAGGATCTGCTGACGGTACGTCATGCCGTGCGCGCCGCCACGGTCGAGGCCGGATTCGGGATCGTCGACCAGACCCGGGTGGTGACCGCCGCCAGTGAACTGGCCCGCAACGCCTACATCCACGGCGGGGGCGGCACCCTGCGCATCGAGGTGCTGCACCGGGACGCACGGCGCGGTCTGCGGCTGACCGTGCGCGACGAGGGCCCGGGCATCATCGATCTGGACGCGGCGCTCACCGACGGATACACCACGGGTTCGGGCCTGGGCCACGGGCTCGGCGGCGCCCGCAGGCTGATGCACGAGTTCACCGTCGACTGCGCCTCCGGCAGGGGCACCACGGTGACCGCACTGCGCTGGAACACCCGGTGACGACATCCGCGCCGTCCGTCTCCGTACAGATCCGGATCGACCACTACAGCGCCGTCCACCTCGCGGCGGCGGCCGCCCGGCGGACGGCGCTGGAGCACGGCCTGCCCGGCGCCCTGCCCGACCGGGCCGCCGTCGTCGCCAGCGAACTGGCGGGCAACCTCGCCAACCACGCCCAGGACGGCTCGGTGTACATCCAGCCGCTCCCCCTGCACGCCGGCGTCGAGATACTGGCCGTCGACCGCGGTCCCGGAATGGCGGACCCCGAACTGTGTCTGACGGACGGTTTCACCACCACCGGCACCATGGGTTCGGGGCTCGGAGCGGTACGCCGGATCGCCACCGAGCTCTCGGTCCGTACGAAGCCGGGCATCGGCACCCTGATCTCCGCCCGGCTCACCGCGCCGTCGGCGGGCACCGGGGCGGAGCGCCGCGTCCGGTCCTTCGGCGCGCTCTGTCTGCCCGCCGAGGGCGAGGAGGAGTGCGGGGACGCCTGGGGTCTCGCCGAGACCGACGGGGACCGCACCGCCGCGGTGATCGACGGTCTGGGCCACGGACCGCCCGCGGCCGAGGCCGCACAGGCCGCGCTGCGCGCCTTCCACCGCGACCCGGGCAAACCGCTCGCCAACGTGATGGCCGCGATGAACCGCTCGCTTCGGCGCACCCGCGGGGCCGCGGTCGGTCTGCTGCGGCAGCGCGACGGCGAGACGGAGTTCTGCTCGGTCGGCAACGTCCGGGCGCATTTCGTCACGCCCGACGGCGTACGCAGCCGGTTCGGAGGCCAGCCGGGCGTGGTGGGCCTCAACATGCCGCTCCCGCGCACCGAGCGGCTCGCCACGGACCGGGACGCCACCCTGGTCGTCCACTCCGACGGCATCAACTCCCGCTGGTCGCACGACCCTTCACCGTTCCTGCTGCGGCTGCCGCCCCCGCTCCTGGCAGGCGCACTGGCCCACGGCCACCGGCGCGTCCGCGACGACGCGACCGTTCTCGCGCTGGGGCCGACCGTGACGAAGAGAGACCGATGATCCCGCACCGTACGACCCACCACTCACTGGCCGGTCTGCGCACCACCCTGCGCCGGCTGGCCCACCATCTGCGGCTGCCGGTCGAAACGCGTTCCCGGCTGACTCTCGCGGTGACCCAGGTGGCGGCCGGTGAGCTCGACGCGGGCCGCATGGTCGTGCTGGACGCCGGCCCCGAGGCCGCCAACGGCAGCGGCGCCATGCTCTCCGTACGGCTGCAGACCCCGCTGGCACCTCGCCAGCCGTCCCTGACCGGGCTGCCGCTGCCCGCGCAGCGGATGCCGGGGTGTGCTGCCGTCTGGCGGGTCCCGCTGCAGTCCTCGCCCGCCGAGGGAAGCGCCCCCGCGGTGTCGGACCTCCTGGAGGAGGAGCTGAGCGACGCGCTCACCCGGCTGGACGCCCTCGGCCGGGACCACCAGCGCCTCCATCACGAGCTGGCGGAGACCAACAGCGGGGTGCTGGCCCTCTACGTACAGCTGGAGGAGCGCGACGAGCAACTGCGGCGCGCGCACGGCCGGATGCTGCGCCAGCTGGAGGACGCCCTGCGTCCGCCGCCGGTCGAGGTGGCGGGCCTGGAGATGGCCGTGCACTACGAGCCCGCCGAGAAGGACGCGCCGACCGGCGGAGACCTCTACGACTGGTTCCTGCTCCCGGACGGCACCGCGCACATCACGGTGGTCGACGCGCTCGGCCACGGCCTGGCCAGTACCCGCAGCGCGCTCAACGTGACCCACGCGGTCCGCACGCTCGCCCTGGAGGGGCACCCGGTGGAGTCGATCGTCGCGAGGACCGACGAGATCCTCTCCACCGTCGACCGCGAGGTGATGGCCACCGTCCAGCTGGTCAGGCTCGACCCGGCCACCGGCGAGCTCCTCATCGCGAACGGAAGCCATCCGCCCGCCCTGCTCGTACGTGAGGACGGCACCACCCGACTGCTGGAGGTCCGGGGCCGCGGCATCGGCTTCCCGCTGCCGGGCAGTGAGCGACTGCTGCGCGAACGCCTCGCCCCCGGCGACCTGTTGGTCCTGTACACCGACGGGCTGACCGAGAGCCGGCGCGATCCCCGCGAGGGCGAGATCCGGCTGCAGGAGGTGGCGCGGCGCCACCGCGCGCTGCCGATAGCGGACATTCCCGGTGCCATCGCGGCGGAGATGCGCACGGTGATCCTGCACCCGGACGACACCGTCGCCCTGACGGTCCGCCGGGTGCGCTGAGTGGCCGGCTCTGTCCGCCCGCAGCGAACTACCGGTTCCGTGGTGATGGATGGGCCGAGCCGGGGTATGCGAGCGGGAGATGCCTGAGGAGCCGCCCGTGGTTGTCGTGGACTCGCCCTTGGCGGACAGTGCCACCGCTCGCGACGCTGCCGCCCGTTTTCTCGTCGAGCACTGCCCCTGGGCGGACCTCGACGCCGTACTGCTGGTCGTCAGCGAGCTGGTGGCCAACGCCGCCCGGCACACCGCCGGCTGGTGGCGGCTGCGGCTGAGCGCAGGCCCTGGGGAGCTGGTGGTGGAGCTGGACGACTCCAGCCCTCACCACCCGGTCGCCCGTACGCCCGACTTCGGTGGCGGCGGCGGCTTCGGCTGGCCGCTGGTGCTGCGGCTCGCGGGCCGGGTCGAGATCTCCCCGCTGCCTCTCGGCAAGACGGTACGGACGATCTGGACCCGGCCCGCGACGGCCGGCTGAGCGCTGGACGGGGGGCTCACTCCTGGGTGAGCAGCCCCTTGCGCAACTGCGCGGTGATCCGGGACAGCAGCCGCGACACATGCATCTGGGAGACGCCGAGTTCGGCGCCGATCTGCGACTGGGTCATCTCAAGGCCGTACCGCATCCGCAGGATCTGACGGTCGCGCTCGTCGAGCTGCTCGACGAGCGGCTTCAGCGCGGTGATGTTCTCGACGGCCTCCAGCTCGGGGTCGTCATCGCCGAGACGGTCGGACAGGGAGTCCGAGCCGCTCTCCGAGGCGTCGTCCAGCGGGATGTCGATGGAGCCCGCGGTGTAGCCGTTGGCGGCGACCAGACCCTCGACGATCTCGTCCTCGGGCAGGTCGAGGTGGGCGGCGAGCTCCGCGGTCGTCGGCGACCGGTCGAGGAGCTGGAACAGCTCGTCCGTGGCGCGGGCGAGCGCGATCCTCAACTCCTGGAGCCTGCGCGGCACATGCACCGACCAGCTGGTGTCGCGGAAGAACCGCTTGATCTCGCCGACGATGCACGGCATCGCGAAGGTGGCGAACTCCACCTCGCGGGTGAGCTCGAAGCGGTCGATGGCCTTGATGAGACCAATGGTGCCGACCTGGACGATGTCCTCCATCTGGTCGGAGCGGCTGCGGAAGCGTGCTGCCGCGAACTTGACCAGGGAGAGGTTGAGTTCGATCAGGGTGTTACGGGCGTACTGGTACTCGTGCGTGCCCTCTTCCAGGGTCGCAAGCCGCGCGAAGAAGAGCCGCGAGAGCTCTCGGGCGTCGCGCGGGGCGACCGCGGCGGGGCTCTCCACATACGGGAGTTGCTCCTCTGTCCGGCTGTCCGACCCGCTGTCGTATGACCTGATTCCGGTCGGGACTGGGACTGGGCTCGCCATGGACACGGTGTCCTCCCCTTCTGCTCTGCTCCGGCGGTGCATGGGTGCGTTCGCAGAACCCGACTACCCGGTATGCCGCCGTCCATTCACGAAAATCCGGCCAGAAGGAGTGAGGGAAGGGTGTGCAAGGCCGCGGCCGGCCCCCGCGAACTGCGGGGACCGGCCGGAAGGTTGAGCAGTGTCGGGGTCAGCTCCAGCTGGCGTGGAGCGGCTTGCCCTCGGCGTAACCGGCGGCGCTCTGGACGCCGACGATCGCCTTCTCGGCGAACTCCTCGAGGGAGCTCGCACCGGCGTAGGTGCAGGAGGAGCGGACGCCCGCGATGATCGAGTCGATCAGGTCCTCGACGCCCGGGCGGGCCGGGTCGAGGAACATCCGCGAGGTGGAGATGCCCTCCTCGAAGAGCGCCTTGCGGGCGCGGTCGTACGACGATTCCTCGCTGGTGCGGTTGCGGACGGCGCGGGCCGAGGCCATGCCGAACGACTCCTTGTACCAGCGGCCGTCGGCCGACTGCTGCAGGTCGCCCGGGGACTCGTACGTCCCGGCGAACCAGGAGCCGATCATGACGTTGGAGGCACCGGCGGCGAGCGCCATGGCCACGTCGCGCGGGTGACGGACACCGCCGTCGGCCCAGACGTGCTTGCCGTGCTTCTTCGCCTCGGCGGCGCACTCCAGGACGGCGGAGAACTGCGGGCGGCCCACGCCGGTCATCATGCGGGTGGTGCACATGGCGCCGGGGCCCACACCGACCTTGATGATGTCCGCGCCGGCCTCGATGAGGTCGCGTACGCCCTCGGCGGCGACGATGTTGCCCGCGACGATCGGGACGTGCGGGTCGAGCGCCCGTACGGCCTTGACCGCGGAGATCATCGACTCCTGGTGGCCGTGCGCGGTGTCCACGACGAGCGTGTCGACACCCGCGTCGAGGAGCTGCTTGGCCTTGCCCGCCACGTCGCCGTTGATGCCGACGGCGGCGGCGATGCGCAGCCTGCCCTGGGCGTCGACGGCCGGGCTGTAGAGCGTGGCGCGCAGGGCGCCCGTACGGGTGAGGATGCCGACGAGCTTGCCGTCCGCGTCCACGGCCGGGGCGTAGCGCCGGTTGGCGCCGTCCAGCTTGTTGAAGGCGTCGCGCGGGTCGATGTCCGCGTCGAGCAGCACCAGGTCCCTGGACATGACGTCGGAGAGCTGGGTGAAGCGGTCCACTCCGGCCAGGTCCTGGTCGGTGACGACACCGATCGGCCGCTGGTCGGCATCGACGACCACGCCGGCGTTGTGCGCGCGCTTGGGCAGCAGCGACAGCGCGTCGGCGACGGTCTGGGTGGGGGCCAGCACGATCGGGGTGTCGAGCACGAGGTGGCGCGTCTTGACCCAGGAGATGACATCGGTGACGACGTCGATCGGGATGTCCTGGGGGATGACGACGATGCCGCCGCGGCGGGCGACCGTCTCGGCCATACGGCGGCCGGCGATCGCGGTCATGTTCGCGACGACCAGCGGGATGGTGGTGCCGGTGCCGTCGGGGGCCGACAGGTCGACGCCCTGGCGGGAGCCGACCGAGGAGCGGCTCGGCACCATGAATACATCGTCGTACGTCAGGTCGTACGGCGGCTTCAAGTCATTGAGGAAACGCACGTGCTGAACATCCCAGTCGATCGGAGTGGCCCCTAGGCATTTCAGCCAGGGGAAAAAGCACGTAGTTCATTCTCCCATGCCCGAACGATTGCGCAGCCCGGGAGATTCCTCCAGGCCTGCGGTGTGCGTGCTGGTTGCATCCTCCAAGCGGGGTCCGTGACCGGGCGCGGGGCGGGGGCTGTCAGGGACCCCCGCCCCGCGCCTCGGCTCAGGTGCCGTCGATCAGACGGACAGCGAGATCGGGGCTGAACTGCCCCGCGGGAACGGTGGGGGCGCTGCCGCACTGCCCGTCCGAGTTGCCTGGTGTCTTGACCCAGAGCAGCAGATCGGCGCCGCCTCCCACCTGCGGTGATGTGCCGAGCTTGCGCCCCGTCGGGTTGCACCACACCCCGTTGGAACCGTTGCCGTTGCGGCTGGTGTCGACGACGAATTTCGGGGTGGAGCCAAGCTTGGCGGTGACCGCGTTCCCGTACGACACCGAGGCGGCCGTGGTGTAGAAGTTCGACACGTTGACCGAGAATCCCCGGACCCGGTGGACCCCTGCGGAGTCCAGGCGGCCGGCCATGGTGGTCGCATCGACCCAGTTGGCGTTCCCGGCGTCGAGGTAGGCCCAGGTGTTGGGGGCCTTCTGCTGGAACATCTGGGCGGCGTAGTCGATCATCGCCAGCCGGTCGCTGATCTGTGCCGAGGTCATGCAGTCGAAGTCCGCCAGCGAGTCGGGCTCGATCACGACGATCGCAGGGCGGTCGGCGACGGCCGCGGCGAAGGTGGAGATCCAGGTGCGGTACGCGGCGACGCTGCCCGCCCCGCCGGACGATTCGCCGCCGCACGCGTCGCGGCCGGGGATGTTGTACGCGACCAGGACGGGGAGCTGGCTGTGGCTGGCCGCCGCGCCGACGTAGCTGGAGACCGCGGGGCCGATGCCTCCGCTCTCGTTGGCGAACCAGCGGGCGATGGGTTTCGACGCGATGGACGACTGGATGCGCGCCGCACGGGAGTCGGAGGGGTTGTTCTTGGCCCACACGGCCGGGCTGGAGTTGGGGTTGACGTAGAAACCGCTGGTCAGGCTGATGGGGCTGGCTGTGGCCTGTGCTGTGGCCGTGGTGGCGGCGGGCATGGCGGCCGCCACGGTCAGACAGATCAGGGCAGTTCGGAGCAGGACTTTCCAACGCACGGTGCTTCTCCTCTGCTTCAGCGGGATGCGGATGCGGCGAAGGCCGCCGTCCAGGCGAGCGCCGAGTTCCAGTTGATCGCGACCTCGTTGGTGGAGTACGAGAAGATGTCGTCGATGTAGCAGGTGGCGGGGGCGCAACCGGGCAGGTTCTGCTGGGCGACCGGGTCCTGCAGAGCGGAGTTGGGGCCGCCGGCGAGGGATCCGGCCGGCGGGGCGGGCAGGGTGGCGTCGAGCTGGTGGGCCCAGGTGCGGTGGTGCTGGTTGTGGCTGGCCCGCGTGCCGTAACCGGTGACGAAGGACTGGTTGAGGGCGTTGCGGCCGAGGAGGTAGTCCATCGACTCCAGGACGGCGTCGCGGTAGCGGCCGCGGTGGGTGAGGTCGTAGGCCGTCGCGATGACCAGGGCGTTGTTGGCGGTGGCGCTGTTGGAACCCCAGACGTAGGCGCCGTCGGCGGGCAGGTAGGGGTTGGGGTAGCCCTGGGACTGCTCGTCGCGGACGTATCCGTCGGCGACGGCGAGGACCCGCTTGCGGGCGGCGGCGACCATGCGGGCGGGGAAGCGGTTCGGCAGCCGTACGACGGTGAGGTCGGCCAGTGCTCCGGTGTCGCGCCAGGAGAATCCCGCGGAGGTGATCTGCGTGTCGATGTGGCGCAGATAACGGCGGTCGCCCGTGGTGGCGTACAACTCCGTTGCCGCCCAGGAGAATTCGTCGCCGACCTCGGTGTCGTCGTAGGCACCGCCGCCCACGCTGTCGCTGTCCGGGGCGTAGACGTCGGGGTGGGCGAGCGCGGCCTGCCACGCCGTCCGGGCCGCGGTCAGACAGCGCTGGGCGAATGCCCTGTCGTAGGGGGCCCATACGCGTGCGCACTGGGCCCCGGCGGCCGCCAGGTTGAGAGTGGCGGCGGTCGACGGCGGGTGGAGGTAGCGCGGCTGGGTGTCGCGGTCGGGACGGGTGGGGAGCGCGGTCCAGGCCAGGTCGTGGACCTTGTGGTGGACCATGCCGGCCAGGGGTTTGCCGGCGGGCACCTGCATGCTCAGCAGGAACTCCGTCTCCCAGCGCGACTCGTCGAGGACGTCGGGGACGCCGTTGGAGTTCTCCGGGATGCTCAGCAGTCCGTCGCTGCGCCCGGTCCGGTCGCCCTGGCGCAGTGAGCGCTCGTACGAATCCATCAGCTGCCAGTCTGCAAGGGCCCCGTTGACGACGTACTTGCCCTGGTCACCGGCGTCGTACCAGCCGCCCTGGACGTTCAGCGAGTAGTCGCAGGTGCCGGGCAGGCACGGTACTTCGGTGTCGCCCTTGTTCGGTGCGACGCCGACGTGCCCTGCGGGTCTGGCGTAGGCGGCGCCGGCGTACTGCGCCTCGATCGGGGTGCCGCTGCGCGAGGCGTAGAAGAAGCCGAGGGCGTCCTTGGCGAGCGTCTTGTACGGGTTGTCGGCGATGGCAAAGGGCTCGCTGGACGCGTCGCCGACGACGAGGGTGTATCCGGTGCCGACGGTACGGACCTTGCTGAAGTCCGCGAGGTGCACATGGTCGCCCGACTCGGCGTCCTCGCCCTGGACGCGGGTGCGTCCTTCGGCGACCGCCGTACCTGAAGCGTTGAGGAGCCGCCACGGGACGGGGGTGGTCGAGTCGTCGACGACCGATGCCTTCTTGGGGCCCGAGGTCGTGTAGCCGTACTGGTTGACGCGTACCGGAGAGCCGAAGTCGCGGCCCCCGCCGGGCGCCACGGCACCGCCGGTCAGCGACACGTCGTCGATACACAAGGTGAACGCTTCGGTGGCGCCGCCCTGTTGGAACGAGAGCTGGCCGCGCAGGCCGGCCACGGTGGAAGTCCCGGTGAATTCAAAGGACTTGGGCGTGGGGCCAAGGGCGACCGTCTTGTTGAGCGTCGTCGTGTACGGCGCTGCGGCCAGCTGCAGGACGGAGTGGACGGAGACGCTCCTGGTGGCGGAGGCGGTGAACCGCAGCGTGTACGGCTGACCGGCCTCCAGCGGGATGTCGTTCTCCGCGACCATGGAGTCCCAGACATTGGCCGTACCTGCCGGGACGTCGGCGCACAGCCGCCCCAGCTCCACGCGGGACGGCGTGTTCCCACTGCTCCACCAGGGAGTCTTCACGCTGTCGAACGTGCCGTTGAGCACGCGTTCGTAGCTTGCGGCGTGCGCGGGCACCGCCGTCGTGGCGACGAGCAGCGCAGGGGGCAGACAGACTGCGGCCAGTCTGAATCTGAGGGACATACCGGGCCCTTCTCGATGGCAGGGATCCCGGCTCGGTGCGGCGTCAGTGCCAGATGCTCGCCTCGGCCGCGAGAGGTGTCAACGCTTTCGACGCGTTCAACTCATGAAACTTTCTCCGTCCCGGCTCTTCCCTTCTGCGGCAAAGTCCTTCTAATCTCCGGGCTGTTACCGCTCCCAGTTTTGACCGGGAGCGAACACCATCACCGGCTACGACTGTGGCGTCAACCCAGGTAAACGGTGTGAAAACGGCCTCGGACGAGGCCATTCCGATTGTTACCGCTCCCGGAAACTCTCCGGCGAGACTGGAGGCACCCGCATGACCGCTCGACTTGGAAGAGTGCTGCTCGCGACCGCTGTCGCCGGCACGCTCATGGCCACCGCCGCCTGCGGCTCGGGGGACGACAGCGCCTCCGACTCGGGGAAGACCACCCTGGTCGTCAAGACCTTCGCCCAGTTCGGCTACGAGGATCTCTACAAGGAGTACGAGGCGAGCCACCCCGGCATCACGATCAAGGAGGAGAACATCGCCAAGCTGGGCGACTACTCCCCCAAGCTCCAGCAGTGGATGGCCACCGGGCGCGGCGCCGGTGACGTGGTGGCCCTGGAGGAGGGCATCCTCACCCAGTTCATGGACAAGCCCGACCAGTTCGTCAACCTGCTCGACCACGGTGCGGGCAAGCTCAAGGGCAACTTCCTCGACTGGAAGTGGAAGCAGGCGCTGACCCGCGACGGTAAGACGCTCGTCGGGCTCGGCACCGACGTCGGCGCCCAGGGCATGTGCTACCGCACCGACCTGTTCAAGAAGGCAGGGCTGCCCACCGACCGCGAGCAGGTCGGCGCACTCTGGCCGACCTGGGACGACTACCTGGCCACGGGCAAGAAGTTCACCGCCGCCGACACCGGCGCCCACTTCTTCGACTCCGCCGGCTCGATCTACCAGAACATCCTGATGCAGCAGGGCGACCACACGTACTACGACACCGACAACAAGCTCGTCATCGACAGCAATCCGGGCGTCAAGGCGGCCTGGGACAAGACCGTGGAGATGGTCGACGCCAAGCTGTCCGGCAACATCGCCCAGTGGAGCCCGCAGTGGAACGCCGGCTTCAAGAAGGGAACGTTCGCCACGATCCCGTGTCCCTCCTGGATGCTCGCCACCATCGAGAAGCAGGCAGGGCCGGAAAGCGCCGGCAAGTGGGACGTGGCCAAGGTGCCCGGCAGTGGTGCGGTACGAGGGGGCTCCTTCCTCGCCGTACCCAAGCAGAGCAAGCACCAGAAGGAGGCCGCCGAGCTGGCGGAGTTCCTGACCAGTGCGAAGGGCCAGACGGCCGCCTTCAAGTCCAAGGGCAACTTCCCCTCGTCCCTCCAGGCCATCGACGATCCCGCCGTACAGGGCTCCACCAACGCCTACTTCAACAACGCCCCCGTCGGAAAGATCTTCGGCGCGAGCGTGAAGGCGCTGCACCCGGTCTACCTCGGCCCCGACAACCTCCCGGTGGACGACCGCGTCACCAACGCCCTGGCCGCGATCGAGCAGGGCAAGCTCACGCCGGACGCCGCCTGGGACACGGCGGTCGACGAGGCGAAGCGCGCAGCCAAGTAACCCTGCCGTCGGCCGGGGCGCGAAAGCCGGAACCACCCCGCGCCCCCGCCGACGCCCGCACCACACCCAGAAGGACTCGCTGTGCCAACTCATCTGCGGCAGCGCCCCGTTGCGCCCGCCGCCCCCGCCCCGGGCCCCTCCCCCGACGCCCCGCGCGCCCGGCTGCTGTCCCGGCTGGACACCAAGGGCTCCCCGTACCTCTTCCTCGCCCCGTTCTACGTCGTCTTCGCCGTCTTCGGGCTCTTCCCGCTCGGCTACACCGCCTGGGTCTCGCTGCACTCCTGGTCGATGTCCGGCAAGGGCAGCTTCATCGGCTTCGACAACTACACCGAGCTCTTCGCCGACCCCGACTTTTGGAACGCCCTCTTCAACACCCTGGGCATGCTGGCCCTCGCCACCGTCCCCCAGCTGTTCATCGCCCTCGTCCTGGCCGGACTGCTCAACCAGAAACTGCGCGCCACCACCCTCCTGCGCATGGGCGTCCTCCTGCCGATCGTCACCTCGGTCGCCGCCGTGGGCATCGTCTTCAGCCAGATCTTCGACCGCGACGCCGGCATGGCGAACGGCCTCCTCGGCCTGGTCGGCGTCCATCCGATCGACTGGCGCGCCGACAAGTGGTCGTCCTGGCTTGCCATTTCGACCATGGTCAACTGGCGCTGGACCGGCTACAACGCACTCATCTACCTGGCCGCCATGCAGTCGATCCCCCGCGAGCTGTACGAGGCCGCGGACATCGACGGCGCCGGCCGGATGCGCCAGCTGTGGAGCATCACGGTCCCGATGATCCGCCCCGCCGTGATCTTCACCGTCATCTCCTCGACCATCGCCGGGATGCAGCTCTTCACCGAGCCGCTCATCTTCGGGCAGGGCAACTACGCGATCTCCGGCGGCACTCTGCACCAGTTCCAGACCCTGTCGATGTACATGTTCGAGAAGGCCTTCAGGGACTTCGACTACGGATACGGATCCGCCGTCGCCTGGATGATCTTCCTCGTCATCATGCTCCTCACCCTGATCAACTTCCTCGTCGTACGAAGGGCGAAGTAGCCGTGCGCAGAACCAGCCCCCTGGTCTACCTCACCCTGATCGCCGCGATAGCCCTCTCCGCATTCCCCCTCTACTGGCTCTTCGTCGTCGCCTCCCGCTCCAACGACATCGTCGGCGACTGGCCCCCGCCCCTGATCCCCGGCAGCCACCTCCTCGACAACGTCTCGCGGCTCTTCGACGCCGAGGACGCCCACTTCCTCAAGGGCATGCTCAACTCGGCGATCGCCTCGCTCGCCGTCACCGTGTCCGTGGTCTTCTTCAGCTCCCTGGCGGGCTTCGCCTTCGCCAAACTCCGCTTCCGCGGAAAGAACTTCCTGCTCATGATCATCCTCGGCACCATGATGATCCCGGTCCAGATGGGCATCATCCCGCTCTACATGATCATGGTGAACTTCGGCTGGGAGAACCGCCTCCAGGCCGTCATCGTGCCGTTCCTCGTCTCGGCGTTCGGGGTCTTCCTGATGCGCCAGTACGCCGAGCGCGCGGTTCCCGACGAGCTGATCGAGGCCGCCCGCGTGGACGGCTGCCACACCTTCCGGATCTTCTGGACGGTGGTCATGCCGGCCCTGCGCCCGGGCGCTGCGGTCCTGGGCCTGTTCACCTTCATGGGCACCTGGAACGAATTCCTCTGGCCGCTGGCCGTCCTGGAGGCGGACAACCCCACGGTCCAGTTCTCCCTCAACCAGCTCTCCACCTCGTACTACACCGACTACACCCTGATGTTCTCGGGAGCTCTGGTCGCCACCGTGCCGCTGCTCCTCGTCTTCCTCGTCTCCGGGAAGCAGATCATCGGCGGCATCATGGAAGGGGCGGTCAAGTCATGACCCGGTTCGATCCCAGCTTCCTCTGGGGCGCGGCCACTTCCGGCTATCAGATCGAGGGCGCGGTCACCGAGGACGGACGCACCCCCTCCATCTGGGACACCTTCTCGGCAACACCGGGCAAGATCCTGGGCGGAGACACCGGCGCCGTGGCGGCCGACCACTACCACCGCTACCCCGAGGACATCGCGCTGATGTCCCAACTGGGCCTGCGCGCCTACCGCTTCTCGCTCGCCTGGCCCCGCATCCAGCCGGACGGCCGCGGCCCCGCCAACCCCAAGGGCCTCGACTTCTACCGCCGCCTGACCGACACCCTCCTGGAGCACGGCATCCAGCCCTGGCCGACGCTCTACCACTGGGACCTTCCCCAGCCCCTGGAGGACAAGGGCGGCTGGCCCGCGCGGGACACCGCGGAGCGCTTCGCCGAGTACGCCTCGCTCGCGTACGAAGCCCTCGGTGACCGCATCCCGGCCTGGACCACCCTCAACGAGCCCTGGTGCTCGGCCTTCCTCGGGTACGCCACCGGCCGCCACGCCCCCGGCCGCCGCGAGCCGGCAGCCGCCGTACGGGCCGCCCACCATCTCCTCCTGGGCCACGGCCTCGCGGCCGAGGCGATGCCGGACGCCCGCGTGGGCATCACCCTCAACCTCACCCACGTGACACCCCGCTCGAACGACCCCGCCGACCTCGACGCGGCCCGCCGCATCGACGGCATGCAGAACCGCCTCTTCCTCGACCCGCTCCTGCGCGCCGCCTACCCCGAGGACGTACTCGACGACCTCGGCGACATCACCGGCACCGACCACATCCGGCCCGGCGACCTGAAGACGATCGCGGCCCCGCTCGACTTCCTCGGTATCAACTACTACGCGCCGATGCTGGTCGCCCACAGCACCGAACCGACCCCGTCCGCCTACGTGGGATCCCCCTTCGTCGACATCGCCGACGGCGGCCGCCCGAAGACCGCCATGGGCTGGGAGATCGACGAACACGGCCTGCACGACCTCCTGTTGAGACTCAGGGCCGACTACCCCGAGGTGCCGCTGTACGTCACCGAGAACGGCGCCGCCTTCGACGAAGCGATCCACGACACGGCCCGCATCGCCTACCTCGACGGCCATCTGCGCGCCTGCGCCCGCGCGATCACCCAAGGCGTCCCGCTCAAGGGCTACTTCGTCTGGTCCCTCCTCGACAACTTCGAGTGGTCCTACGGCTACTCCCAGCGCTTCGGCATCGTGCACGTCGACTACCCCACCCAGCGCCGCACCCCCAAGGACAGCGCCCGCTGGTACGCCGCCGTCATCGAGCGTGGCGGACTGTGAACCACCGGCCTAGAGTTCTGATGTTCACCACCTCGAACGACCCACAGGAGCAGCCCGCACATGAACAACCGGCAGCCCACACTCGACGAGGTGGCGCTGCGCGCCGGGGTCTCCAGAGGCACCGTCTCACGTGTGATCAACAACCGTGAGCACGTCAGCAAGAAGGCGCGGCAGGCCGTCCAGACCGCGATCGAGGAACTGGGTTACGTACCGAGCAGCGCGGCCCGCGCCCTGTCCTCCCAGCGCCGCGGCGCGGTGGTCCTGGCCATCTCCAGCGACGATCCCGCCCTGTTCGCCAACCTCTTCTTCGCCGAGGTGATCTCCGGGGTCAACGCCGTCATCGAGGAGACCGACCTGGAGCTGCTCCTGGTCCTGGCCGCCTCGGAACGCGGCCGCGCCCGCCTCACCCGCATCCTCCAGTCACGGGGCGCGGACGGCGTCATGCTGCTCGCGCTGCGCGAGAACGACCCGCTGTCGAAGGTGGCCGAGAACGGCGGCGTCCCCGTCGT
This sequence comes from Streptomyces sp. NBC_01465, assembly GCF_036227325.1. Lineage (NCBI taxonomy): Bacteria > Bacillati > Actinomycetota > Actinomycetes > Kitasatosporales > Streptomycetaceae > Streptomyces > Streptomyces sp. NBC_01465. The sequence continues at coordinate 877,566 of NZ_CP109467.1, forward strand.
GCACGGCGGCCGCCCGCTCAACCGCGTACCGCAGTGGTACGTCGACGCCGACAACCGGGGCGGCGCACGCCAGGCGGTGGAACACCTCATCGCCACCGGCCGCAGCAGCATCGCCACCGTCACCGGATCGCAGGACATGCGCGTCGGTGTGGACCGTTATCTCGGCTTCCGCGAGGCGGTCGCGCTGGCAGGACTCAGCGACAGCAGGGTCGCGCACGGCGACTTCACCGAGGCGGGCGGGGCGGCCGCCATGACCCGGCTCCTGGACGAACACCCTGACCTGGACGCGGTGTTCGTCGCCTCCGACGCCATGGCAGCAGGTGCGCTACGGGTCCTGCGCGACCGCGGCCGTACGGTGCCCGGCGACATCGCGGTGGTCGGCTTCAACGACGTCGTCACCGCCCAGCACACCCAGCCGGCGCTCACCACGATCCGTCAGCCCATCGAGGCACTGGGCCGCGAGATGACCCGCATGCTGGTGCGCCTCATCAACGGCGAACAGCCGACCCCGCTGATCCTCCCCACCGAACTGGTGGTCAGGGAGTCCGCGTAGGCGCGGCCGGGCCGCTCACTCGCCGTCGGGGTCGGCCCGGTCCAGCGCGGGGCGCGGCCCCGGACCCGTCTCCGTCAGCAGGAAGTCGGCGGCGGCGGTGTCCGTGACCAGGCTGGTCACCAGACCCGACTTCAGTACGGCACCGATCGCGGCCGCCTTGCGCAGCCCGCCCGCGATCGCCACGACCTCGGGAATCCGGCGCAGCCGGTCGGCCTCGACGGTGATGCACCGCTCGCCCAGGTCACGCCCGACCCGGCGCCCCTCGGTGTCGAAGAGGTGCGCCGACATCTCGGCGGCCACGCCCAGCGAGGCGTAGTGCTCGCGCTCGGCGTCGCTGAGCATGTCGTGGACGGTGGAGATGCCCGGCTCCCAGGAGCCGATGGAGACAGCCGCGACGGTCACCTTGTCGAAGTACTCGAAGGCCCGCGCGATGCCCGTCTGGTTGCGCAGGGCCGCTGCGGTCGCCGGGTCGGGCAGCAGCATCGGGGCGTAGATGGGGTGCGCCTCGCCGCCGGACACCTGGGCGGCACGCCGTACGGCCTCGACGGAGCCGCGCTCGGCGGTCCCGGCGTCGTACACCCCGGTGAGCTGCACGACCGTGCAGGGCGGGAGCCGGTCGAGGGCTGCCGCCATATGGATGGTGGAGCGCCCCCAGGCCAGGCCGAGGACATCGCCCTCGTTGACCAGCTCGCCCAGGAGGTCGGCCGCCACCTCGCCCAGGTTCTCGGGGTCGGGTGCGTCGTCCGCGGCGTCCGCCGGGGACTCCACCACGACCGCGTGCCGCAGCCCGTAGCGGGCGCGCAGGGCGTCCGAGCGCTCCGCGTCCAGCTCCGCGGGGACGCGGATTTCGATCCGTACGAGATCCCGCTCCAGGGCCGTCTCCAGGACCCTGGCCACCTTGAAGCGGCTGACGCCGAACTCCTCGGCAATCTGGATCTTGGACTTGCCCTCCAGGTAGAAGCGGCGGGCCATGGCCGCCGCCTGCACCAGCTCCGCGGGTCCCATCCGCAGGGCAGACCGTCCCGCCGACATCGCAGACACCGCGTTCTCCTCACTGCTGTACACGTCCCGGACCCGCCATCCTGTCAGATCCGGCAGATCTTGATCAGCCCCGAAGGGCTTCGTTCACCTGCTGGTGGTTCAGTGGCCGCATGCCCATGAGGCCGTGGCGGTGGTCTCCTCGGCCTGGTGGCGGAGCATCCGCACCGCCGCGGCCGGGTCGTCCGCCCCGTACACCGCCGAGCCCGCCACGAAGACGTCCGCGCCCGCCTCGGCGCACTGCTCGATCGTGGAGGCCGAGACCCCGCCGTCGATCTGCAGCCACATCTCCAGACCGTGCTTGGAGATGAGCTCACGGGTGCGGCGGATCTTCGGCAGCATGATGTCGAGGAAGGCCTGGCCGCCGAAGCCCGGCTCCACCGTCATGATCAGCAGCATGTCGAGCTCGGGGAGCAGGTCCTCGTACGGCTCGATGGGCGTCGCGGGCTTCAGCGCCATGGAGGCGCGGGCGCCCTTGGCCCGGATCTCGCGCGCCAGGCGTACGGGCGCGGCCGCGGCCTCCGCGTGGAAGGTGACGGATCCGGCACCCGCTTCGACGTACTGCGGTGCCCACCGATCGGGGTCCTCGATCATCAGATGGCAGTCCAGCGGGATGTCCGTCGCCCGGCTGAGCGATTCCACGATCGGTACGCCCAGGGTCAGATTGGGCACGAAGTGGTTGTCCATCACGTCGACGTGGAGCCAGTCGGCGCCTTCGACGGCCTTGGCCTCCTCGGCGAGCCGGGAGAAGTCGGCGGACAGGATGCTGGGGTTGATCTGGACGGCCATGCCCCAAGCCTGCCATGTCCCGCGCCACTTGCCTGCCACGGTACGGACCAAAGGGTCCCGGGATCAGTACATGCCGTGCAATCCTGGCGATTCACCGGCACCTCGGGGGCGGGAGAGCTCGCGGCGGGGGCACTTGGGGGGCGTCATGACCGACGCGGAGAACGGCGGACGACGTGGTGCGGCCCGGCTCGTGTGCGGGCGGCGCACCAAGTGGCTGGTGCTCGGGGTGTGGCTGGTGGTGATCTTCGCGGCGTTCCCGCTGGCCTCCAAGCTGACCGGCGCCCAGAACAACGACGCGAACACCTGGCTGCCCGGGAGCGCGGAATCCACGCAGGTGCTCACGGCGTCCGAGGAGTTCAGGCCCCAGTCGATTCCGGCGATCGTCGTGTACGCACGCGCCGAGGGACTGACCGCGGCCGACCGGGCGGACATCGGTGAGGACGCGGCGGCCCTGAAGAAACTGACCGACCACGGGATCCTGGGCAGCGACGTCCAGGGGCCCGCCTTCAACACCAAGGGCACCGCCGCGCAGATCTTCGTCCCCGTCTCCATGGGCGACAAGGGCTGGGAGAAGATCGCCGCGGCCGTCGACTCGATGCGCGAGGTCACCGGCTCCTCCACGGGCGGGCTCGGCGTCCACATCACCGGGCCCGGCGGCATTTCTGCCGACTTCTCCGACGCGTTCGAGGGGATCGACTCGACGCTGCTGTTCTCCGCGCTCGGCGTGGTCGTCGTGACGCTGCTCATCACCTACCGCAGCCCCTCGCTGCTGCTCGTCCCCGTGCTCTCGGTGGTCGGCGCGCTCTCCGTCGCCCAGGCGGTGATCTATCTCCTCGCCAAGCACGCAGGGCTGACGGTGAACGGCCAGAGCGCGGGCATTCTCACCGTGCTGGTCTTCGGCGCGGGCACGGACTACGCGCTGCTGCTCGTCGCCCGCTACCGCGAGGAGCTGCGCAAGCACGAGGACCGGCACGAGGCGATGGCACTCGCGCTGCACCGTGCGGGCCCGGCCGTGCTGGCGAGCGGCGCCACCGTCGTACTGAGCATGCTCGTCCTGATGGTGGCGGAGATGAACTCCACCCGGGGCCTCGGTCCCGTCGCCGCGATCGGGGTCGCCGTCGCCCTGCTCACCATGCTGACGCTGTTCCCTGCCCTGCTGGTGATCTTCGGCAGGTGGATCTTCTGGCCCGTAGCGCCCCACTTCGGCTCCCCGGAGCCCACGGTGAGCGGCTTCTGGGCGCGTACGGGAGACCGCATCGCCGTGCGTCCACGGGCCGTCTGGGTGGTGACGGCCGTCGTGCTCGGCGGGCTCTCCTTCGGGCTGATGCAGCTGCGGGCGGACGGCATCGGCAATGCGGACGCCTTCACCGGCAGGCCGGACTCGGTCGTGGGGCAGGAGGTCCAGGCCCGCTACTTCCCGGCCGGCAGCGGCGACCCGGTCGTCGTCATCGCGGCGGCGGACCATGCCGACGCGGTCCGTACGGCGGTGGCGGCGGACCCGGGCGTGGTCCCGGCGTCGATCGGCGTACCGCCCGGATCGAAGCAAGTGGCGGGCGGGCGCGCCCTGTTCGAGGTCACCACGGTCGCCGCGGGCGACAGCGACGCGGCCCAGCAGACGGTCAAACGGCTCAGGACCACCGTGCACAAGATCCCCGGCGCCGAGGCGGAGGTCGGCGGCACCACGGCCTCGGTGATCGACATGAACGCCGCGACGCGCCACGACAACACCCTGATCATCCCGCTGGTGCTGCTCGTGGTGCTGGTGATCCTCGGCGTCCTGCTGCGCGCCCTGGTGGCTCCGCTGCTGCTGATCGCGACCGTGGTGCTGTCTTTCGCCACCGCGCTGGGCGTCAGCGCCCTCGCCTTCCGCTATCTCTTCGACTACGCGGGCGAGGGCACCGACCTGCCCCTGTTCGTCTTCGTCTTCCTGGTCGCGCTCGGCATCGACTACAACATCTTCCTGTCGACCCGCATCCGCGAGGAGGCGGGCCTCAAGGGCGCCAGGCGCGGTGTGGTGACCGGCCTCTCGGCGACCGGCGCGGTCATCACCTCGGCGGGCCTGGTCCTTGCGGGCACCTTCGCGGTGCTCGGGACCCTGCCGATGGTCGCCTTCGCCGAACTGGGCTTCGCGGTCGGGCTCGGCGTGCTGCTCGACACCTTCGTCGTACGGTCCGTGCTGGTCACGGCCCTGTTCCTGGACGTGGGCCCGCGGGTGTGGTGGCCGCACCGCCTCGCCCGCGAGTCCGCCGCCCTGGATGCCGAGTCCGAACAGACCCCGGTGACCTCAGGCAGTACGCCGCAGTAGCGCCATGTACATCGCGTCCGTGCCGTGCAGATGCGGCCACATCTGTACGTCGGGCCCCTCTCCCAGCGCGGGAACACCGGGCATCAGCGGCCGTACGTCGATCCACTCGGCCTCCACCGGCTGACCGCCGCGCCCCTTGAGGACGTCCTCGACGACCACGCGGGTCTCGGCGAGGTGCGGCGAGCAGGTCGCGTAGCCGACGATGCCCCCGACACGTACCGCGCTCAACGCCTCGCGCAACAGCCCCCGTTGGAGCGGCGCGAAGCCCTCCAGGTCGTCGGGGCGACGGCGCCAGCGCGCCTCGGGGCGGCGGCGCAGCGCGCCGAGTCCCGTGCAGGGGACGTCCATCAGCACCCGGTCGAAGGACCCGGGCAGCCACGGCGGCCGGGTCCCGTCGGCCGCGATGACCTGGTACGGGCCCGGATTGCCTGCCAGCGCCCGCTCGACGAGACGCGCCCGGTGGGGCTGCTTCTCCGAGGCGAGCAGCGTCGCGCCGCACTGTGCGGCGAGCGCCGCCAGCATGGCGGCCTTGCCGCCGGGGCCCGCGCAGCCGTCGAGCCAGCGCTCGTCGCGGCCCTCGATCTCCGCGTTGGCCAGGGCGATCGCGACGAGCTGGCTGCCCTCGTCCTGGACGCCGGCGCGCCCGTCCCGTACCGCCTCGATCGCGCCGGGCTCGCCCCCCTCGGCCAGCCGTACGGCATAGGGCGACCAGCGGCCGGGCAGCGCGGAGTCCTCGCCCAGGGTGTCGAGCAGTTCGTCGGGGGTGGAGCGTCCGGGACGCGCCACCAGCGTCACCTCGGGCCGCTCGTTGTCGGCCTCCAGAAGGTCCTCGATGCCGGCGCGGCCGCCGCCGAGGGAGTCCCAGAGCGCGGAGACGATCCAGCGGGGGTGCGAGTGGACGATGGCGAGGTTCTCCTCGGCGTCGTCGTCGTATGGCGGAGCGACCCGCTCCAGCCAGCCGTCGAGATCGTCCGCGGAGACCTTGCGCAGGACCGCGTTGACGAACTTGGCGCGCCCGTCGCCGAGCACGACGCGCGCCAGCTCCACACTCGCGGAGACCGCGGCGTGGGTGGGGATGCGGGTGCCGAGGAGCTGGTGCGCGCCGAGGGCGAGCACGTCGAGCACCGGCGGGTCGACCTCGCGCAGCGGCCGGTCGACGCAGGCCGCGATGATCGCGTCGTACGTGCCCTGGCGGCGCAGCGTCCCGTACACCAGCTCGGTGGCGAGGGCCGCGTCACGGGCGTCGAAATCGCCCTTGTCGCGGGCCTTCTTCAGCAGCGGGGGCAGGACGAGGTTGGCGTACGCGTCCCGCTCGTCGACCGCCCGCAGCGCCTCGAAGGCGAGGATGCGCACCGGGTCCTTCTTGGGGCGGCGGTGCGGCTTCGGCTGCTGGGCGGGACGGCGACGAGGCTGGTCGTTCACGTGAAAGGTGCTCCGCTGATGGTGTCGGGGGCGAACCCTCTCAGCGTACGTCCGCCTGACCCACACGCTCACCGGGGGCGATCCGCACCCCGCGTGCCCAGTCCGCGGCGCGCATCGGCTTCTTGCCCTGGGGCTGGACCCAGAGCAGCTCGACGGCGTGCGAGCCGGTGCCGACGTACACGTTGTTCTTGGCGGCGGACAGCTCGCCGGGGGCCAGGTCGGTGCGGTCGGGTGCCGGTGCGGCGGCGACCAGCTTGAGGCGCTCGCCGCGGAAGACGGTCCAGGCGCCGGGGGCGGGGGTGCAGCCGCGGACGAGGCGGTCGACGCGCAGCGCCGGGGCGGCCCAGTCGATGCGGGCGTCCTCGACGGTGAGCTTCGGGGCGAGCGAGATGCCCTCGTGCGGCTGCGGTACGGCGTGCAGCGTGCCGTCCTCGATGCCGTCCATGGTCGCGGAGAGGAGCCCGGCACCTGCGAAGGCGAGGCGCGTGAGCAGGTCGCCGCTGGTGTCGGTGGGGCGCACCTCCTCGGTGAGCACGCCGTACACGGGACCGGAGTCCAGGCCCTCCTCGATGAGGAAGGTGGAGGCGCCGGTCACCTCGTCCCCGCCGATGATCGCGTGCTGCACGGGGGCCGCGCCGCGCCAGGCGGGCAGCAGCGAGAAGTGCAGATTGACCCAGCCGCGGGCGGGGACGTCCAGGGCGACCTTGGGCAGCAGGGCGCCGTACGCGACGACCGGGCAGCAGTCCGGGGCGATCTCGCGCAGCCGCGCCAGGAACTCCTCGTCGCGCGGCTTCACCGGCTTGAGGACCTCGATCCCGGCCTCCTCGGCGCGCTGCGCGACGGGGCTGGCGACCAGCTTGCGGCCGCGTCCCGCGGGGGCGTCGGGGCGGGTGACGACGGCGGCGACCTCATGACGGCCGGAGGCGATCAGGGCGTCCAGGGCGGGTACGGCGACCTCGGGGGTGCCTGCGAAGACGAGTTTCACTGATGTACCTCTCAGACCGGTCAGCCCGGTGCGTACGACGGCGAGCGACGCACCAGTCTATGGGCCCTGGGCGCAGGGGGCGTACGCACGGCCGCGCGCCCCTCGCATATGCCCATACGCCCCCGCAGCGTGACCACAACAGCCGGTAGCGCGTTGGTCAAAAGAGATTGACCGAAATGGGCCGCAGAGGCGGCCCGATTCCTTATCCCCGCCGGTTCGAGAGGCTTGTTCATGGCCGACCACGCAACCCACGACGCCCAAGCGCGGGCCAGCCTGCACCTGTTGGTGCGGGACATCGAGCGGGTCCGCCGGCAGGTGGACGCACTGCGCACCCTCACCGCCCAGCTGGGCAACGTCTACCGCCCGCGCCGCTCCGGCCCGTCCACGGGCTTCGTCGTCTACGGCAGGGCTCCGGCCCCGACCGTCCGTCTCGCCCAGGAACTGCGGGACAGCGTCGAGACCCTGGTCACCGCGGCGGTCGACTTCGACCGTTCGCTGGGCTTCTCGTGGGACGCGGTGGGTTCGGCACTCGGGGTCACCAAGCAGGCGGTGCACCGCCGTTACGGCGCGCGGCGCACCGGCGCGCAGTCCGGCGCCCCCGAGCCGGAGCACTCTCCCGTCGAGGCTCCTGCCGCACCGACCCGCACGCTGCCCCTCGGTACGGGACTGCCCGCAGTCCCCGCCGCCCGCTCCATGCCGCCCCAGCCCTCGGCGAGCACCCAGGCCCTGCGCGAGGAAGTGCGCCCCAGCGCGTTCCCCGGTCCGCGCAACGGCTGACTCTTTCACCAGCTGCCCCTGCCGTGGTGTCACGGTCAGGGGCAGCGGTGCGTCCGGCCCCGGCTGGCACTGCCCTGCCTCAGCCGATGTCGGGCGGGTCGACCCTGATCCGTACCGGATCGACGCCCCGCGTCAGCCGGGACGCCTGCGCACGCTTCAGCGCGGCGGCCAGCGCGGCCCCGCTGCCGGGCGGCACCCGCAGCAGCGCCCGCTCCCAGCTCTCCCCCGGCGGGGCGTCACCCGTCCTGCGCGGCCTGCCAGGATCGGCGACGGGCAGCGGAACGGGCCCCAACACCTCGGCGTCGCCAGGTAGTTCGGCCGCTGCGAGGAACTCGGCCAGCGCCTCCGGCTTCCCCGAGACCGCCGCCATCCGCGACACGGGCGGGAATCTCAGCTCGGCCCGCTCGGCCAGTTCGCGCACCGCGTGCCCGACGGGGTCCCATCGCACGAGGGCCTGTACGGGCCTGAGCGTGGGCTCCGCGACCACGACGACCGTGCCGCCCTCGCCCTGCCCCCGTACGAGCGAGGCGGCGTCGATCCAGCGCCGCAGCGCCTCTTCCCCGGCCCGCAGATCGGGCCGCCCCAGCATCGCCCAGCCGTCGAGCAGCAGCGCGGCCGCGTACCCGCCGTCGGCGACCGGTTCGGCGCCGGGCGTGGAGATGACCAGCGCGGGCTGCCCGGGCACGGTGTCCAGCACATGGTCGCGCCCCGAGGTCCGCACCGGTACGGCGGGAAAGGCCCGCCCCAGCTCCTCGGCGGTCCGCCGCGCCCCCACGATCTGCGCCCGCAGCCGTACGCCACCGCACTCGATGCAGTGCCATCCGTCCTCCCCGCGCCCGCACCAGGCGCAGTGCAGGGCCCGTTCGTCGGGAGCCTCCAGCGGCCCGGCACAGTGCACACAGCGCGCGGGTGTCCTGCACCGCTCACAGGCCAGCCTCGGTACGTACCCGCGCCGGGGCACCTGGACCAGTACGGGACCGGTCTTCAGCCCGTTCCGTACGGCCTCCCAGGCGAGGCTGGGCAGACGCGCGGCCCGTGCCGCCTCGTCCCGCGCCAGGTCGAAGTCGCCCACGGTCCGCACCCGGGGAGCTGCGGCCCGCACCTGCTCCCGGTCGGCGACGAGCGGTGCGGCCCAGCCGCTCTCCACCAGCTGGGCGGCCTCGACCGTGCAGCTCGTACTCCCCAGCAGGAACGCGCACTTGTCGTGTGCGGCTCGCAGCAGCAGCACCTCACGCGCATGCGGCAGCGGAGCGTGCAGTTCGCTGTGGCTGGAGTCCCCGTCCTCCCAGATGGCGACCAGCCCGAGGTCCCGTACGGGAGCGAACATCGCGGCCCGCGTCCCGACGACGGCCCGCACCGCCCCCCGCCGCACGGCGAGCCACTGCCGATAACGCTTCTCCGGGCCGACCTCCGCGGTGAGCACCGCGTGCCGCCCCTCCCCCAGCACTCCGGTCAGGGCCGCGTCCATGCGCGCGGCGCTGCGCCCGTCGGGCACGACGACCAGCGCACCCCGCCCGGAAGCCAGCGTCGCGGCGACGGCGCGCGCCAGCTCGTCGGGCCAGTGCGGCCCGGGCAGCGCGGTCCACACGGCCCGCGGCGCCCCGCCCCCGGCCAGTGCCTCCAGGAACCCCGGCCCCTTCCCGTACCGCTCCCAGGTGCCCGCGCCCGGAGCCGGTGGCGGCGGCAGCGGCTCCGGTGACGGCTTCGACTCGGCCCGCGCATTGCGCGGTGGGACGGCCAGCTGCAGCACATCGGCCAGGCTCCCCGCATACCGGTCGGCCACGGCCCGCGCCAGGCCCAGCAGTTCGGGCCCGAGCACGGGTTCCTCCGAAACGACCCCGGCCAGCGCGGCCAGCGCCCCCTCGTAATCCGATTCGGCACGCCGCTCGACGATGAACCCGTCGATCAGCCCCCCGCCTTCACGGCGCCCTTCCCGCACATTGCGATTCCCCGCCCCGAACCGCACCCGCACCCGCACACCCGGCCGGGCCGCTTCGTCGAGCTCCTCAGGAACGGCGTAGTCGAAGAACTGGTCGAGATGCAGCACGCCCTTGTTCACGACAACGCGCGCGACGGGCAGTTCCTTGGCCAGCGCGGCTCCCCGCCAGGTCCGCGGCTTGGCCTTGGGCACCTTCGCTTTCCGCACGGTCTCCCGGATCAGCGCAAGCTGCTCCGGCGCCCCGCCCCCGCAGTCCCCGTCCTGCTCGTTCTCGCTGCTCACAACCACATTCCTACCAGCCCGCACTGACAACGGGGACAGCACGACGGCCCCGGACCACAGAGGTCCGGGGCCGTCGCGTACGACAGGTGTGCTTACAGGCCGGCGGCCTTGCGCAGGGCGTCCACGCGGTCCGTGCGCTCCCAGGTGAACTCGGGGAGCTCGCGGCCGAAGTGGCCGTACGCCGCGGTCTGGGCGTAGATCGGGCGGAGCAGGTCGAGGTCGCGGATGATCGCGGCCGGACGGAGGTCGAAGACCGCGGCGATCGCCGTCTCGATCTTGTCCGTGTCGATCGTGGCGGTGCCGAAGGTCTCGACGAAGAGACCGACCGGCTCGGCCTTGCCGATCGCGTACGCGACCTGGACCTCGCAGCGTGCGGCGAGACCCGCGGCCACGACGTTCTTGGCGACCCAACGCATCGCGTACGCGGCCGAACGGTCCACCTTCGACGGGTCCTTGCCCGAGAAGGCGCCGCCGCCGTGGCGGGCCATGCCGCCGTACGTGTCGATGATGATCTTGCGGCCGGTCAGGCCGGCGTCGCCCATCGGGCCGCCGATCTCGAAGCGGCCGGTCGGGTTGACCAGCAGGCGGTAGCCCTCGGTCTCCAGCTTGATGCCGTCCTCGAGGAGCTGCTTGAGGACGTGCTCCACGACGAACTCGCGGATGTCGGGGGCGAGCAGCGACTCCAGGTCGATGTCGCTCGCGTGCTGCGAGGAGACGACGACCGTGTCGAGGCGGACGGCCTTGTCGCCGTCGTACTCGATGGTGACCTGGGTCTTGCCGTCGGGGCGCAGGTAGGGGATCGTCCCGTTCTTGCGGACCTCGGAGAGACGGCGCGAGAGCCGGTGTGCCAGGTGGATCGGCAGCGGCATCAGCTCGGGCGTCTCGTCGCAGGCATAGCCGAACATCAGGCCCTGGTCGCCGGCGCCCTGCTTGTCGAGCTCGTCCTCATCGCCTTCGACGCGCTTCTCGTACGCGGTGTCGACGCCCTGCGCGATGTCCGGGGACTGCGCGCCGATGGACACCGACACGCCGCAGGAGGCGCCGTCGAAGCCCTTCTTCGAGGAGTCGTAACCGATCTCGAGGATCTTGTCGCGCACGAGCTGCGCGATCGGCGCGTACGCCTTCGTGGTGACCTCACCGGCCACGTGCACGAGGCCCGTGGTGATGAGCGTCTCCACAGCGACACGCGATGTGGGGTCCTGCGTCAGAAGCGCATCGAGGATGGTGTCGCTGATCTGGTCAGCGATCTTGTCGGGGTGGCCCTCGGTGACGGACTCCGAGGTGAACAGGCGACGGGACACAACGCTCCCTGGGGTTGCAGCGGCTGCTGGCTGATCATTGGCGGAACGGTTCGGGGGCTGCGCCCGACATCATTCCGAGACCAGTTTATCGGTCACTTCCGGTCGCTGGACCACGCGTCTCGCTCCGTGGGAGCCGTGTGATCCGCGGCACGTCATTGTGCAGTATGACGAATGCCGGACACCAGGGGGTAAATAGCCTGATTTGCCGGACTTTTCCCGCCTGATGGGGCGAAACAAAGAATTCATTCGAGCCGGGGTACGACCAGATCCCACACGGTGTCGGCCAGCGCTTCCTTCGGTCCGTACGGCACCGGGGTCTCGCCCCCGTCCGCCGCGAGGACAACGGCTTCGTTCTCCTCGGACCCGAAGGTCTTGCGCTCCCCCACCTCGTTGACGACGAGCAGATCGCATCCCTTGCGCTGCAGTTTCGTCCGCCCGTTGGCGAGGACGTCGTCGGTCTCCGCGGCGAATCCGACCACCACCTGTCCGGGCCTCGCACGGTCGGCCGAGATCTCGGCGAGGATGTCCGGATTGCGGACCAGAGCGACCGGCGCGGGCTCCTGGCCGTCCTTCTTCTTGATCTTCCCGGCGGCGTACGACTCCGGCCTGAAGTCGGCCACGGCGGCCGCCATGACCACGGCGTCCGCGTCGGCCGCGGCCTTCAGGACGGCCTCGCGCAGTTGTACGGCCGTCCCGATGTGCACCACGTCGGCGCCCGCCGGGTCCGCGAGCCCGGTGTTCGCCTCGATCAGCGTCACCCTGGCGCCGCGGGCGACAGCCGTACGGGCGAGGGCGTAACCCTGCTTTCCGGAGGAACGGTTCCCCAGGTAGCGGACCGGGTCGAGCGGCTCGCGGGTGCCGCCCGCGCTGACCACGACATGCTTCCCGGCCAGGTCGGGCTCGCGCACGCCACGGGCCAGGACGCGTCGGCACACCTCGAAGATCTCGCCCGGGTCGGGCAGTCGCCCCTTGCCGGTGTCCACGCCGGTGAGACGGCCCACGGCCGGCTCGATGACGACCGCGCCGCGGCGGCGCAGGGTGGCGACGTTCTCCTGGGTCGCGGGGTGTTCCCACATCTCGGTGTGCATCGCGGGTGCAAAGACGACCGGACAGCGCGCGGTCAGCAGCGTGTTGGTGAGGAGGTCGTCGGCAAGGCCGTGGGCCGCCTTGGCCAGCATGTCGGCGGTGGCCGGCGCGACCACGACCAGATCGGCGCCCTGGCCGATCCGGACGTGCGGGACCTCGTGGACGTCGGACCACACCTCGGTCGAGACGGGATGCCCGGAAAGCGCGGACCAGGTCGCGGCGCCGACGAAATGCAGCGCGGACTCCGTCGGCACGACGCGTACGTCATGACCGGACTCGGTCAGCCGGCGCAGCACCTCGCACGCCTTGTACGCGGCGATGCCACCGCTGACCCCCAGAACGACCTTCGGCTTGTCCGCCACGTCGATGTCTCCCCGCACTCGGTTCCGTACGACTCCATCACACACCACAGGCCCGGCAGTCGCGCTGCCGGGCCTGTGGTGACACTGCTCTGTGCTTCTTGCCTACTGGGCGGGGCCCTCGATGGCCTCGGAGGTCAGCAGACCCGCGTTGATCTCGCGGAGCGCGATCGAGAGGGGCTTCTCGTGGACGTGAGTGTCCACCAGGGGACCGACGTACTCGAGCAGGCCTTCGCCGAGCTGCGAGTAGTACGCGTTGATCTGGCGCGCGCGCTTGGCGGCGTAGATCACGAGGCTGTACTTGGAGTCGGTTGCCTCGAGGAGCTCATCAATCGGCGGGTTGATGATGCCCTCGGGCGTGGTGATGGAAGAGGACACTCTCTGCCTTCCGATGGAGTTAAAGGTCTAAAGAACCTTCATCAAGGCTAGCAGCTCACGGGCTACGTCCTCGACGGAGGTGTTGACCAGGGTCGTATCGAACTCGGACTCGGCGGCCAGTTCGACCTTCGCGGCCTCCAGGCGGCGTTCGATGACCTCGGGCGCCTCGGTCCCGCGGCCGGTGAGCCGGCGGACCAGTTCGTCCCAGCTCGGCGGGGCCAGGAAGACCAGCTGAGCCTCGGGCATCGAATCCCGTACCAGTCGGGCACCCTGGAGATCGATCTCCAGGAGCACGGGCTCCCCCGCGTCGAGGCGGTCGTGGACCGCCTGACGCGGGGTGCCGTAACGGTTGCCCGCAAACTCGGCCCACTCCAGCAGTTCGCCGTTGGCGACGAGCTTGTCGAACTCCTCGTCGTCCACGAAGAAGTACTGGACGCCGTGGCGCTCGCCGGGGCGTGGCTTGCGGGTCGTCGCCGACACCGAGAGCCAAACCTCGGGGTGGACCTTGCGCATATGGGCGACAACCGTGCTCTTGCCGACCCCGGAGGGGCCGGAGAGCACGGTCAACCGCGGACGTTCGTTCATGCGGCGATTATTCCAGCTTCCCGGGGGTGCCCAGGACGTCAGGCGCCGCCGCCACCGAACTCGCGCTCCAAGGATGCGATCTGATTGGAGCCGAGACCGCGCACTCGGCGGCTCTCGGAGATCCCGAGCCGCTCCATGAGCTGCTTGGCACGGACCTTGCCCACGCCGGGCAGGGACTCAAGGAGGGCGGAGACCTTCATCTTCCCGATGACGTCGTTCTCCTGGCCCTGCTTGATGACCTCGTGGAGGGAAGCGCCGGAGTGCTTGAGTCGATTCTTGACCTCGGCCCGCTCCCGGCGAGCCGCGGCGGCCTTTTCGAGCGCGGCTGCGCGCTGTTCAGGGGTAAGGGGCGGAAGAGCCACGCCTACGTCACCTCGGATGTCGATCTGTCGGATACGGACCGGTGAGGGACCTGGACGCCCCACACCAGGGGAGCAACGAGCAACGTAACTGCCCGTTCGCTCTCGACGGAGACTAGCGGCCCGGACCGCTCCAGTCAGCGAGAACAGACGAAAAGTCCTGGTCAGCTGAGGCGGGACGGGATATTTCGGGCATAACACCCCGGTTTTCGGCCTGTGGGACGGAAAAGATTCGGCAAGGCGGCGGCCGCGCGCCTCCGGAAGCGTCCTCCGGAGGCGCCAATCCGGTCCTCAGGCCCCGGCGACGGCCACCCGTACCTCGTCCGCGAACCGTGCCGCGGAGTCCCGCAGACCCGTCACGTCCGGACCGTGGCGGAGCACGCCCCGGCTGACGCTCGGGACGACGTTGCCGACCGCGGAGCCGAAGACGCCGGGGAGATCCGCCGGCGTGGCCCCCTGGGCGCCGATGCCGGGGGCGAGGAGCGGCCCGTTGATCGCCAGGTTCACACCCGCGTCGCCGAGGGTCGCGCCGACGACCGCGCCCACCGAGCCGAGCGGCGTCGCGCCCTCGTTCTCGGCCGCCATGTGGTCCAGCATCAGCTGGGCGAGGGTCCTGCCGTCGGCGGCCGTGGCGCGCTGGACCTCCGCGCCCTCCGGGTTGGAGGTGAGGGCGAGGACGAAGACGCCCGCGCCGCTGATGCGGGCCGCGTCCAGCGCCGGGCGCAGCGAGCCGAATCCGAGGTACGGGGAGACCGTGACCGCGTCCGAGAACAGCGGCGACTCCTTGTCGAGGTACGTGGCCGCGTACGCGCCCATCGTCGAGCCGATGTCGCCGCGCTTGGCGTCCATCAGGACCAGCGCCCCTGCCGCCCTCGCCTCCTCGACCGTCTTCTCCAGCACCGCGACGCCGCGCGAGCCGAAGCGCTCGAAGAAGGCCGACTGCGGCTTGAGCACGGCGACGCGGTCGGCCAGGGCCTCGACGACCGTGCGGGAGAAGCGCTCCAGGCCCGCGATGTCGTCGTTCAGGCCCCAGGCGGAGAGCAGGGAGGCGTGCGGGTCGATGCCGACGCAGAGCGGTCCGCGGGTGTCCATGGCGTGGCGCAGGCGGGCGCCGAACGGTTCGAGGGTCATGGCTGGGTCACCTTCCGGTTGGCTGCGCCGACGGCCTCGGCGAGGGTGGCGTACGGACTTGCCTTGAGCCGGGCGGCGAGACCCTTGTGGATCGCACGGCCCCAGAACGGGCCTTCGTAGATGAAGGCGCTGTACCCCTGGACGAGCGTGGCACCGGCGAGGATGCGCTGCCAGGCGTCCTCCGCGGTCTCGATGCCGCCGACCCCGACCAGGGTGATCTCGTCGCCCACGCGGACGTGCAGACGGCGCAGGACCTCCAGGGAGCGCTCCTTGAGGGGGGCGCCGGAGAGACCGCCGGTCTCCTTGATGATCGCGGGGTCGGAGGTGAGGCCCAGACCCTCGCGGGCGATGGTGGTGTTGGTGGCGATGATGCCGTCCAGGCCGAGCTCGACGGCCAGGTCGGCGACCGCGTCGACGTCCTCGTCCGCGAGGTCGGGCGCGATCTTCACCAGGAGCGGGACGCGGCGCGAGGTGACGGTGCGGTCGGCCGCTTCCCGTACGGCCGTGAGCAGCGGGCGCAGGGACTCGGTGGCCTGGAGGTTGCGGAGCCCGGGCGTGTTCGGCGAGGAGACGTTGACGACCAGGTAGTCGGCGTGGGCGGCCAGGCGCTCGGTCGAGGTGACGTAGTCGCCGGTCGCCTCCTCCTCGGGGACGACCTTGGTCTTGCCGATGTTGACGCCGACCGTCGTACGGAAGACGGGGTTACGGGCCGCCAGACGGTCCGCCACGGCTGCGGAGCCCTCGTTGTTGAAGCCCATGCGGTTGATGAGCGCGCGGTCCGGCACAAGGCGGAAGAGGCGCTTCTTGGGGTTGCCGGGCTGGGGCTGCGCGGTGACCGTGCCGATCTCGATGTGGTCGAAGCCGAGCATGCTCATGCCGTCGATCGCGACGGCGTTCTTGTCGAAGCCGGCGGCGAGACCGAAGGGGCCGTGCATGCGCAGGCCGAAGGCCTCCGTGCGGAGCTCCTTGTGGCGGGGCGCGAGGACGGCCGCGACGAAGGTGCGCAGGACGGGGACGCGGGCCGCGAGGCGGATCCAGCGGAAGGCGAGGTAGTGGGCCTTCTCCGGGTCCATGCGCTTGAAGACGAGGTTGAAGAACAGCTTGTACATGGTGGGTGTCCTCATGAAAGAGGGGGACACCGGTTCGGTGTCCCCCTCGTGGGCTGCTAGTCGCGGGCCGCGGTCAGGTGTTCCGCGTGTTCCTGGAGGGAGCGCACGCCGACGTCTCCGCCGTTGAGCGCGTCGATGCCCTGTACGGCGGCCGCGAGGGCCTGGACCGTGGTGAGGCAGGGGACGGAGCGGGCGACGGCTGCCGTACGGATCTCGTAGCCGTCGAGGCGGCCGCCGGTGCCGTAGGGCGTGTTGACGATCAGGTCGACCTCGCCCTCGTGGATGAGCTGGACGATGGTCTTCTCGCCGTTCGGGCCCTCGCCCTCGCTGAGCTTGCGCACCACGGTGGCGTTGATGCCGTTGCGGCGCAGCACCTCGGCGGTGCCGGAGGTGGCGAGCAACTCGAAGCCGTGGGCGACCAGTTCACGCGCGGGGAAGATCATCGTGCGCTTGTCGCGGTTGGCGACCGAGATGAACGCGCGGCCCTTGGTGGGCAGCGGGCCGTACGCGCCGGCCTGCGACTTGGCGTACGCGGTGCCGAACACCGAGTCGATGCCCATGACTTCGCCGGTGGAGCGCATCTCCGGGCCGAGCACCGTGTCGACGCCGCGCCCGTGGATGTCGCGGAAGCGGCTCCACGGCATGACGGCCTCCTTGACGGAGATCGGAGCGTCCAGGGGCAGGGTGCCACCGTCGCCGCTCTTGGGCAGCATGCCCTCGGCGCGCAGTTCGGCGACGGTCGCGCCGAGCGAGATGCGGGCCGCGGCCTTGGCGAGCGGGACCGCGGTCGCCTTCGAGGTGAAGGGGACGGTGCGCGAGGCGCGGGGGTTGGCCTCGAGGACGTAGAGGATGTCCCCGGCCATGGCGAACTGGATGTTGATCAGTCCGCGGACGCCGACGCCCTTGGCGATGGCCTCGGTCGAGGCGCGCAGCCGCTTGATGTCGTGGCCGCCGAGGGTGATCGGGGGCAGGGCGCAGGCGGAGTCGCCGGAGTGGATGCCGGCCTCCTCGATGTGCTCCATGACGCCGCCGAGGTAGAGCTCGTGGCCGTCGTAGAGCGCGTCGACGTCGATCTCGATGGCGTCGTCGAGGAAGCGGTCGACCAGGACGGGCCGGGTCGGGCTGATCTCGGTGGACTCCTCGATGTACGAGGAGAGGCGGGTCTCGTCGTACACGATCTCCATGCCGCGGCCGCCGAGTACGTACGACGGGCGGACCAGGACGGGGTAGCCGATCTCGTCGGCGATTTCCTTCGCCTGTGCGAACGTCGTCGCGGTGCCGTGCTTGGGGGCGGGCAGTCCGGCCTCGGCGAGGACCCGGCCGAACGCGCCGCGGTCCTCGGCGGCGTGGATGGCCTCGGGCGGGGTTCCGACGACGGGAACGCCGTTGTCCTTGAGCGCCTGGGCGAGGCCCAGCGGGGTCTGGCCGCCGAGCTGGACGATGACGCCCGCGATCGGGCCCGCGAGGGACTCGGCGTGGACGATCTCCAGGACGTCTTCGAGCGTGAGCGGCTCGAAGTAGAGGCGGTCGGAGGTGTCGTAGTCGGTGGAGACCGTCTCCGGGTTGCAGTTGACCATCACGGTCTCGTAGCCGGCGTCGCTGAGCGCGAAGGAGGCGTGGACGCAGGAGTAGTCGAACTCGATGCCCTGGCCGATGCGGTTCGGGCCCGAGCCCAGGATGATCACGGCGGGCTTCTCGCGCGGCGCGACCTCGCTCTCCTCGTCGTAGGACGAGTAGAAGTACGGGGTCTTGGCGGCGAATTCGGCGGCGCAGGTGTCGACCGTCTTGTAGACCGGGCGCACGCCGAGGGCGTGCCGAACCTCGCGTACGACGTCCTCGCGCAGCCCGCGGATCTCGGCGATCTGGGCGTCGGAGAAGCCGTGGCGCTTGGCGTCGGCGAGGAGCTCGGGGTCGAGCTTCTCGGCGGCGGCGAGCTCGTCCGCGTGCTCCAGGATCAGGAACATCTGGTCGACGAACCAGGGGTCGATCTTCGTCGCGTCGAAGATCTCCTCGGGCGTGGCGCCGGCGCGCATGGCCTGCATGACGGTGTTGATGCGGCCGTCGGTGGGGACCTTGGCGGTCTCCAGGAGCTGGGCCTTGTCGCCGGGCTCGCCGACGAAGGTGAACTGGCTGCCCTTCTTCTCCAGCGAGCGCAGCGCCTTGTTCAGCGCCTCGGTGAAGTTGCGGCCGATCGCCATGGCCTCGCCCACCGACTTCATGGTGGTGGTGAGGGTCGCGTCGGCGAGCGGGAACTTCTCGAATGCGAAGCGCGGGACCTTGACGACGACGTAGTCGAGCGTCGGCTCGAAGGACGCCGGGGTCTTCTCCGTGATGTCGTTGGGGATCTCGTCGAGGGTGTATCCGACGGCGAGCCGGGCGGCGATCTTCGCGATCGGGAATCCCGTGGCCTTGGACGCGAGGGCCGAGGAGCGGGAGACGCGCGGGTTCATCTCGATGACGATGATCCGGCCGTCGGTCGGGTCGATCGCGAACTGGATGTTGCAGCCGCCGGTGTCGACGCCGACCTCGCGGATGATCGCGATGCCGATGTCGCGCAGCCGCTGGTACTCGCGGTCGGTGAGCGTCATCGCCGGGGCGACGGTGATCGAGTCGCCGGTGTGGACGCCCATCGGGTCGAAGTTCTCAATGGAGCAGACGACCACGACGTTGTCGTTCTTGTCGCGCATCAGCTCCAGCTCGTACTCCTTCCAGCCGAGGATGGACTCCTCCAGGAGCACCTCGGTGGTCGGGGAGAGCGTGAGGCCCTGTCCGGCGATGCGGCGCAGTTCCTCCTCGTCGTGGGCGAAGCCGGAGCCGGCGCCGCCCATGGTGAAGGAGGGGCGCACGACGACGGGGTAGCCGCCGAGGGTGTCGACACCCTTGATGACGTCGTCCATGGAGTGGCAGATGACCGAGCGGGCGGACTCGCCGTAACCGATCTTGGCCTTGACGGCCTCGACGACGCCCTTGAAGAGCTCGCGGTCCTCGCCCTTGTTGATGGCCTCGACATTGGCGCCGATGAGCTCGACGCCGTACTTCTCCAGCACACCCTGCTCGTGCATGGAGATCGCGGTGTTGAGCGCGGTCTGGCCGCCGAGGGTGGGCAGGAGCGCGTCGGGGCGCTCCTTGGCGATGATCTTCTCGACGAACTCGGGGGTGATCGGCTCGACGTACGTGGCGTCGGCGATCTCCGGGTCGGTCATGATCGTCGCCGGGTTGGAGTTGACCAGGATGACCCGCAGGCCCTCGGCCTTGAGGATGCGGCAGGCCTGGGTGCCGGAGTAGTCGAACTCCGCGGCCTGGCCGATGACGATCGGGCCGGAGCCGATGACCAGGACGGACTGGATATCGGTGCGCTTAGGCACGCTGGCCCTCCATGAGCTCTACGAAGCGGTCGAACAGGTACGCGGCGTCGTGCGGACCCGCTGCTGCTTCGGGGTGGTACTGGACGGAGAAGGCCGGCTGGTCGAGCAGCTGGAGGCCTTCCACCACGTTGTCGTTGAGGCAGACGTGGGAGACCTCGGCGCGGCCGAAGGGGGTGTCGCTCACCTTGTCGAGGGGCGCGTCGACGGCGAAGCCGTGGTTGTGCGCGGTGATCTCGACCTTGCCGGTGGTGCGGTCCTGGACGGGCTGGTTGATGCCGCGGTGGCCGTACTTGAGCTTGTACGTACCGAAGCCGAGCGCCCGGCCGAGGATCTGGTTGCCGAAGCAGATGCCGAAGAGCGGGGTCTTCTTGGCGAGCACGGCCTTGACGACGGTGAGGTCGACGGTGGACGGGTCGCCGGGGCCGTTGGAGAGGAAGAAACCGTCGGGGTCGACCGCGTACACGTCCTCGACCGTGGCGGTCGAGGGCAGCACGTGCACCTCGATGCCGCGCTCGGCCATGCGGTGCGGGGTCATGCCCTTGATGCCCAGGTCCAGGGCGGCGACGGTGAACTTCTTCTCGCCGATGGCGGGGACGACGTACGTCTCCTTGGTGGCGACCTCGGTGGAGAGGTCGGCGCCGACCATCTCGGGGGCCGCCTTCACACGGGCGAGCAGCGTGGCCTCGTCGGCGAGTGCCTCGCCGGAGAAGATGCCGACGCGCATCGCGCCGCGCTCGCGCAGGTGGCGGGTGAGGGCGCGGGTGTCGATGCCGCTGATGCCGACGACGCCCTGCTTGACGAGCTCGTCGTCCAGTGTGCGCTGCGAGCGCCAGTTCGAGGGGACGCGTGCGGGGTCGCGTACGACGTAACCGGCGACCCAGATCTGCGCGGACTCGGGGTCCTCGTCGTTGACGCCGGTGTTGCCGACGTGCGGGGCCGTCATGACGACGACCTGGCGGTGGTACGAGGGGTCGGTCAGGGTCTCCTGGTAACCGCTCATGCCGGTGTTGAAGACCGCTTCGCCGAAGGTCTCCCCCACGGCCCCGTAGGCGCGGCCGCGGAAGCTGCGGCCGTCCTCCAGGACGAGTACGGCGGGAGCCTTGGCGGCTCCCCGGGTGGAGGTCGTCATCGTGCGATGCCTTCCGTCGTGAGGGATGTGGTGCGCATGGAGTTGATGGCTTCGACCCAGGCGGCGTGCTCGGCCGCCCGGTCGGAGCGGAAGCCGGAGTCGATCAGCTTGTCGCCGTGGGCCCAGGTGACGATCAGCAGACCGCCCTCGGCGAGGACCTTGCCCGCGATGCCCTTGTCGAGGCGGGCCTCGCGCAGGGCGTCGGTGGGCACGAAGAAGTCGGTCGCCCCGGGGCGTACGACGTCCAGGCCTTCGTCGGTGAGCGTCAGCTCGACCTTGCTGCGCGTGCCGAGGCCTCGCGCGACGATCCGGTCGAGCCACTGACCCGCGGTGGTCGAGCCGTGGTAGCGGCCGCTCAGTACAAGTTTCGGCTCACCGGGCGCGGACGGCGCGGTGGGGAGCTCGGGCAGGTCGCCCTGGAGCGTGCCCCGCCACTTCCAGCCCTCGCGCATCAGCCAGTACACGAGCACGACGAACAGCAGCAGTCCGACGACCCAGCCGATGCGTCCGGCCCAGTCGGTCACGTCTGCCGACTTCTGCTCGGCTGCGAGATTGATGAGAGGTGTCACGCCAGCTTCCCGTCCACGACCGTTGCGCGGCCCCGGAGCCAGGTGTGGGTGACACGTCCCGGCAGCTCACGACCCTCGTAGGGGGTGTTGCGGCTGCGCGAGGCGAAGCCCGCGGGGTCCACCTCTCCACGGTAAGCGGTGTCGACGAGGGTGAGGTTGGCGGGCTCACCTGCCGAGACGGGCCGTCCATGGCCGGCGAGCGAGCCGATGCGGGCGGGCTTGTACGACATCCGCTCGGCGACGCCGGCCCAGTCGAGGAGCCCGGTCTCCACCATCGTCTGCTGGACGACGCTCAGCGCGGTCTCGAGCCCGACCATGCCCATGGCGGCCGCGGCCCACTCGCAGTCCTTGTCCTCGTGCGGGTGCGGGGCGTGGTCGGTGGCGACGATGTCGATCGTGCCGTCGGCGAGGGCCTCGCGGAGCGCCATGACGTCGGTCTCGGTGCGCAGCGGCGGGTTCACCTTGTAAACCGGGTTGTACGAGCGGACAAGCTCGTCGGTCAGCAGCAGGTGGTGCGGGGTGACCTCGGCGGTGACGTCGATGCCGCGGGACTTGGCCCAGCGGACGATCTCGACGGATCCGGCGGTCGACAGGTGGCAGATGTGCACCCGGGAGCCGACGTGCTCGGCGAGCAGGACGTCGCGGGCGATGACCGACTCCTCGGCGACGGCGGGCCAGCCGCCGAGGCCGAGCTCGGCGGAGACGACGCCCTCGTTCATCTGGGCGCCCTCGGTGAGGCGGGGCTCCTGGGCGTGCTGGGCGACGACGCCGCCGAAGGCCTTCACGTACTCCAGCGCGCGGCGCATGATCACGGCGTCGTCGACGCACTTGCCGTCGTCGGAGAAGACGGTGACCTGTGCGGCGGAGTCGTGCATGGCGCCCAGCTCGGAGAGCTGCTTGCCCTCCAGGCCGACGGTGACGGCGCCGATGGGCTGCACGTCGCAGTAGCCGGACTCCTTGCCGAGGCGCCAGACCTGCTCGACCACGCCGGCGGTGTCGGCGACGGGGAAGGTGTTGGCCATGGCGAAGACCGCCGTGTAGCCACCGCTGGCGGCGGCCTGCGTGCCGGTGAGGACGGTCTCGGAGTCCTCGCGGCCGGGCTCGCGGAGGTGGGTGTGGAGGTCGACGAGGCCCGGGAGGAGGACGTTGCCCTCGGCCTCGATCACCTGGGCGCCCTCGGCGCTCAGGCCGCTGCCGACCGCCTCGATGGTCTCGCCGTCGATCAGCACATCCTGCGGCTCGCCGCCGAGGACCTTGGCGCCACGGATCAGGATCTTGCTCATCAGTTGTTCTCCTCGGTGCGGGTCGTGCTGATGGCGGGCTCGGAGCCGCCCAGAAGCAGATAGAGGACGGCCATGCGGGCCGAGACGCCGTTGGCGACCTGCTCGACGGCCGTGCAGCGGTCGGAGTCGGCGACCTCGGCGGTGATCTCCATGCCGCGGACCATCGGGCCCGGGTGCATCACGATGGCGTCGGCGGGCATCTTCGCCATGCGCAGGCCGTCGAGGCCGTAGCGCCGCGAGTACTCGCGCTCGGTGGGGAAGAAGGCGGCGTTCATCCGCTCGCGCTGGACGCGCAGCATCATCACGGCGTCGGACTTCGGCAGCACGGCGTCCAGGTCGTAGCTGACCTCGCAGGGCCAGCTCTCGACGCCGACGGGGACCAGGGTCGGCGGGGCGACCAGGGTGACCTGGGCGCCGAGGGTGTGCAGCAGCAGGACGTTGGAGCGGGCCACGCGGCTGTGCAGTACGTCGCCGACGATCGTGACGCGGCGGCCGTCGAGCCCCTTGCCCATGCCCGCGTCGCGGCCGACGAGCCGGCGGCGCAGCGTGAAGGCGTCGAGCAGGGCCTGGGTGGGGTGCTCGTGGGTGCCGTCGCCCGCGTTGACGACCGTGGAGTCGATCCAGCCGGAGTTGGCGAGGCGGTAGGGGGCGCCGGAGGCGGGGTGGCGGATGACGACGGCGTCGGCGCCCATGGCCTCCAGGGTCAGCGCGGTGTCCTTGAGGGACTCGCCCTTCGAGACCGAGGAGCCCTTGGCGGAGAAGTTGATGACGTCGGCGGACAGGCGCTTGGCGGCGGCCTCGAAGGAGATCCGGGTGCGGGTCGAGTCCTCGAAGAAGAGGTTGACGACCGTACGGCCGCGCAGCGTCGGCAGCTTCTTGATCGGCCGGTCGGCGACCCGGGCCATCTCCTCGGCGGTGTCGAGGACGAGTACGGCGTCGTCGCGGGTGAGGTCGGCGGCCGAGATGAGGTGACGCTTCATCTGATTGCAGCTCCAGGGAAAGCGGAGATTTCGGGCATGAGGACGCGCGAAAGGACCAGGGGTGGCGGTCCCGGAGGGGCTACGCGCCGGTGGTCTGCTGCTTGGAGCCGAGCAGCACGGTGTCGCGACCGTCCTCCTCGGCGAGCTGAACCTTGACCGTCTCCCGCAGCGACGTGGGGAGGTTCTTGCCGACGTAGTCGGCGCGGATCGGGAGTTCGCGGTGGCCCCGGTCGACCAGGACCGCGAGTTGCACGGCGCGCGGGCGGCCGAGGTCGCCGAGGGCGTCCAGGGCTGCGCGGATGGTGCGGCCGGAGAAGAGCACGTCGTCGACGAGGACGACGAGCCTGCCGTCGAGGCCGTCGCCGGGGATCTCCGTGCGGCCGAGCGCCCGCGCGGGCTTCATGCGCAGGTCGTCGCGGTACATGGTGATGTCGAGGGAGCCGACCGGGATCTTGCGGCCGGTGATCTCTTCGAGCTTTTCGGCCAGCCGACGGGCGAGGTACACGCCACGGGTCGGGATGCCGAGGAGCACGACGTCTTCGGCGCCCTTGGCGCGCTCGACGATCTCGTGTGCGATACGGGTCAGAACCCGCGCGATGTCCGGGCCCTCGAGAACGGGGCGGGCATCGGAATTGCCTGCTGTGCTTGCGTCCATATGAAACGGACCTCCTTCTCCGCCTCACGGGACGGACCTTAAAGGACGTCGAAATTACGTAGCCCAGGTTATCAGGGGGTGTACGGCCCTGTTCACGCCCCCTGCCGGAGGGCGGTCCGGACCATTCGGCTTGACGCATCCAAGTAACGCTGCGTAACCTCACAGTGAGTTACCAGCCGCGCGGCGGAGCCGCACATTGACTCAGTGTCCGGGGAGCCTTATGTCCAGCGAATACGCAAAACAGCTCGGGGCCAAGCTCCGCGCCATCCGCACCCAGCAGGGCCTCTCGCTCCACGGTGTGGAGGAGAAGTCCCAGGGCCGCTGGAAGGCCGTCGTGGTGGGTTCGTACGAGCGCGGCGACCGTGCCGTGACCGTGCAGCGCCTTGCCGAGCTGGCGGACTTCTACGGCGTCCCGGTGCAGGAGCTTCTGCCGGGTACGACGCCGGGCGGGGCCGCCGAGCCGCCGCCCAAGCTCGTCCTGGATCTGGAGCGCCTCGCGCACGTCCCGCCGGAGAAGGCCGGACCGCTGCAGCGTTACGCCGCCACGATCCAGAGCCAGCGCGGCGACTACAACGGCAAGGTGCTGTCGATCCGTCAGGACGACCTGCGCACTCTCGCCGTCATCTACGACCAGTCCCCCTCGGTCCTGACCGAGCAGCTCATCAGCTGGGGCGTGCTGGACGCGGATGCCCGCCGTGCGGTGCACGACGAGGTCTGACCCCCTCCCGGGATTTCCCGGAAGAAACGTCACGTCCGAAGGGCGGACCCGCTTGTTGCGGGTCCGCCCTCGGTCGTTCTCAGGTGTAGAGACGGCCGATCAGCTCCGGCAGCAGACGCTCGGTCAGTTTCGGCGGGAGCACCTGCAGTACGGCCAGGACGGGGGCCATCCTCTCGGGCAGCTCCCCGCCTTCGCCGACCCCCGCGAGGCTCAGGGCGAGCGCCGCCTCCTCGGGGGTCAGGGTGTCGGGGTCCAGCAGCCCTGCGGCCGCGACGAGTTCGGGATCGATGTCGACCGGTCCGAGCTCCCGGGCGGCCCGCACCGCGGTGGCGAGGTCGACGAGCAGTTGCCGTACGGTCTCCTCCCCCGCGACTGCCGCGGTCACGGTCAGATGCAGATTGGCCGGGGACCCGGCGAAGGCCGGCTGCGGCTGGAGGTACCAGCCGCGCCCGCGCATCTCGTCGGCCACCACGAACGGGTCGATGCCCGGCTCGTCCGCGGCGACGGCGATCAGCGAGGAATCGGGCCGGCCGAGGATCCGCAGCCCCTCGACGGACCGGATGCCCTCGGTGAGAGCGACAGCCGCCCGGTGGACCCGCATCGACAGATCGACATAGCCCTCGGTGCCGATGCGCTCCAGAACGGCCCATGCGGCGGCGAGCGGTGCGGCCGACTTGGTGCCCTGCAAGGTCGCGTTGACCACCGGGTAGCCGGGCCACGAGGCGTGCGCGAACCAGCCGTGACGGCGCAGTTCGGCGTCCCGGAAGAGCAGCACCGAGGCGCCCTTGGCCGCGTATCCGTACTTGTGCAGGTCCACGGAGAGCGAGGTGACTCCGGCCACGGACAGGTCGAACGGCGGCAGCGCGGGCGCATCCTCCGAGAGCCGCAGATGTCCCAGGTACCAGCCGCCGATGCACGCGTCGACATGGCAGAGGATCCCGCGCCGGGCCGCCTCACCGGCCACCTCCGTCACGGGGTCGATGACCCCGTGGGCGTACGAGGGAGCGGAGACGACGACCAGGGCGGTGTTCTCGGTGAGCGCGGCCGCGACGTCCTCGGCACGCACCGCGTACGTCTCCGGGTCTGCCGGCACGACGACCGGCTTCAGCCCGAAGAGCGCGGCCGCCTTGTGGAAGGCGGCGTGCGCGGTGTCGGGCAAGACGATCTCGGGGGCGAGCACGCCCCGGGTCCTGCGGGCGTGCTCGCGGGCCGTGTACACGGCGAGCAGGCAGCTCTCGGTGCCCCCGCTGGTGAAGGTCCCCGCGGTGGACTCGTCGCCGCCGAGCAGCCGGGACGCCCGCGCGACGATGTCGTTCTCCAGCGCCACCACGCTGGGGAAGACGGTCATGTCGAGCCCGTTGACGCCCGCGAACCGCGCTGCCGCCTCGGACGCGAGCTCCTCGATGCCTTCGAGGCCCGAGTCGTAGACGTACGCCATGGTGCGCCCGCCCTTCACGGGCAGATCGGCCGCGCGCAGGGCGCCGAGCCGGTCGAGAATCTCCTGGTCAGTGCTCACAGTTGCTCCACGGTCGGTACGGAAGGATCGTGTCCGGCGGCGTCCGCCAGCCGGACGAGTTCGCTCTCGCTCAGCCGGTAGCGGCCGAGCAGGGGCAGGCTGAGCAGCAGCAGGACCGCGGGCAGGGCGCCGAAGCCCACGACGATCGCGGTGAGTGCGGAGTCGGGCTGGTCGACCCGGTGCGCGGCGTCCGACGAGACGAAGCCGCCGAGGGCCAGGACGAGTCCGAAGAGTCCTGGGCCCACGGCGAGCCCGAGCGTCTCCCCCGCCGTCCAGAGCCCGGTGAAGAGCCCGGCCCTGCGCCGCCCGCTGCGGAAGGCGTCGGCCGCGACGGCGTCGCCGAGCATCGCCATCGGCAGCATCTGCATCCCGGCGTATCCGATCCCGGCCAGCGCGACCGCTCCGTACACCGCACCGTTCGGCAGTTGCCGGGCCAGCGCCGCGACCACCGCGCCCGCCAGGAAGCAGCACGAGGCGGCAATCGCGGCCGTGCGCTTGCCGGTACGGCGTCCGACCGCCAGCCACAGCGGCATAGCGAGCAGCGAGGGCACGATGAGGCAGGCGAAGAGCAGCGTCGTGGCGCTCGGCCGCCCCAGGATGTACGTGGCGAAGTACTGCGTGCCCGCGAGCATCAGCCCGGTCGCCGCCGCCTGCACGACGAAGGCGGCCAGCAGCCAGAGGAAGGGCTTGTTGGTCCGGGCGGCCCTCAGCTGGGCGAGGAGTCCGCCCTCGCTGGTCGTACGGAGCACCGCGCGCGTCCCGGCGGTGGCGGCGAAGGCCGCGAGCATCCCCACGCAGAGCAGTGCGCCGACGGCCACGCCCATCAGCCGGTAGCCGCCGGGGGTGCCCCGTTCGTCGTCCGTGGCCCCGGCGAGCAGCGGCGCGACGGCTCCGGAGAGCAGGATCGCTGTGCCGAGGAAGGCGACCCGCCAGGACATGATGCGGGCGCGCTCGTCGGGGTCGGCGGTGAGCTCGGCGGGCAGGGCGACGTACGGGACCTGGAAGCAGGCGTACGCGGTGGCCGTCAGCAGGAAGAGCAGCGCCACATAGGCGGCGGCCCAGCCCGTGCCCACGTCCGGCGCGGCGAACATCGCGGCGAAGCAGAGCGGCATGGTGAGCGCACCGAGCAGCATCCAGGGACGGCGCGGGCCCCAGCGGTGCTCGGTGCGGTCGGAGAGGCTGCCGATCCACGGGTTGAGCAGGACGTCCCATGCCTTGGGCAGGAAGACCAGCAGCCCGGCCACCCCTGCGGCCACGCCCAGGATTTCGGTCAGGTAGTAGAGCAGCAGCAGACCTGGGACGGTGCCGAAGGTGCCGGTGGCGAACGAGCCCAGCCCGTAGCCGATCCGGACCCTGGCCCCCAGCGCGGGTTCGGGCATGGGCCGAAACCTAGATCACCACTGCGGACATGCACCAGGCCCGGAGCTGAAGATTGTTCATCTTCTGCTCCGGGCCCGGGAAGAGCTGTGCGGCTAGTCGCGGCGCAGGCTCGGCTTGAGGTCCTTGAAGCGGGCCAGCAGGCCGTTGATGAAGGACGGCGACTCGTCGGTGGAGAACTCCTTGGCGAGCTGCACCGCCTCGTCGATCACCACCGCGTCCGGTGTCCCGTCGACCCACACCAGTTCGTACGCACCGAGGCGCACGATGTTGCGGTCGACGACCGGCATCCGGTCGAGCGTCCAGCCCACCGCGTAGGTGGCGATGAGGTCGTCGATGCGGTCCGCGTACTCCGCGTACCCCTCGACGAGCTCCATCGTGTACTCGCTGACCGGCGGCTGCCGGTCGTCGCCGCTGTGGGAATGACGGATCCAGTCCGCGAGGACCGTCTGCACGGAAGCCCCGCGCTGGTCGGCCTCGAAGAGGATCTGGAAGGCGCGCTTGCGCGCCGTGTTCCGGGCAGCCACGGTTAGCTGTTCACCCGGCCGAGGTAATCGCCGGTGCGGGTGTCGACCTTGATCTTCTCACCGGTCGTGATGAACAGCGGAACACCGATCTCGTAACCGGTCTCCAGCGTCGCCGGCTTGGTGCCACCGGTGGAGCGGTCGCCCTGGACGCCCGGGTCGGTGTGCTGGATCGTCAGCTCGACGGCGGCCGGCAGCTCGACGTAGAGCACCTCGCCCTCGTGCTGCGCGACGGAGGCGGTGAAGCCCTCGATCAGGAAGTTGGCGGTGTTGCCGACGGACTTGCGGTCGACCATGAGCTGGTCGTACGTGCTCATGTCCATGAAGACGAAGTACTCGCCGTCCATGTACGAGAACTGCATGTCACGGCGGTCGATGGTGGCCGTCTCGACCTTCGTGCCGGCGTTGAACGTCTTGTCGACGACCTTGCCGGACATCACGCTCTTGAGCTTGGTGCGCACGAAGGCCGGGCCCTTGCCGGGCTTGACGTGCTGGAACTCGACGACGGACCAGAGCTGGCCTCCGTCGAGCTTGAGCACCATGCCGTTCTTGAGGTCGTTCGTGGAAGCCACGGTTGAGGTTCTCCTGGACTGCGCGTGTGTGGGACCGAGGGTCCGCACGCTAGAGAGCGAGCAGTTCCTTGGTCGTAATGGTGAGTAGCTCGGGTCCGCCGTCCGCCTCGGGGCGTACGACTAGCGTGTCATCGATCCGGACTCCGCCCCGGCCCGGGAGGTGGACCCCCGGTTCGACGGTGACCGGCACGCAAGCGTCCAGTTTACCCATGGCCGCAGGTGCCAGCTGCGGGTCCTCGTCGATTTCGAGCCCCACACCGTGTCCGGTGGTCTCCGCGAGGGCCTCCGCATGGCCCGCCGCGTCCACGACCTGACGGGCCGCGCGGTCCACATCGCGGTACTCCGCGCCAGGGGCGAGAGCCTCGCGGCCGGCCCGCTGAGCGGCGAAAACCAGGTCGTAGAGCTCGATCTGCCAGTCCGCCGGGGCGGTCCCGATGACGAACGTACGGCCGACCTCGCACCGGTAACCGCGGTAGTTCGCGCCGAGGCAGACAGAAAGGAAATCCCCTTCCTCGACCCTGCGGTCGGAGGGCCTGTGCTTGCCCCGGCCGGAGTTCGGTCCGGTGCCGACGGAGGTGGCGAAGGCGGGGCCGTCGGCGCCGTGGTCGACCAGCCTGCGCTCCAGCTCCAGGGCGAGATGGCGTTCGGTGCGGCCGACCAGAATCGATTCGAGCAGCTCTCCGAGCGCCTGGTCGGCGATCTCGGCCGCGATCCGCAGACAGGCGATCTCGTCCTCGTCCTTGATGATCCGCTGCTGCTCCACGGCTCCTGCTAGCCCGTCGAGGCGCAGCCGCGGCGCCACGGAACCCATGGCCCGGTGCCTGGCGACGGTCAGATGGTTCTCCTCCACGGCGAGGGAGCCGGTGCCTGCGGAGGCGAGGAGATCCGCCGCCGCGACGGCGGGGTCGCCGCCGGGGGTGGGCAGGACCGTCAGCCGCAGCGACTCGTCGGGGCGGCCGTCGGCCGGGTCGCTCGCCGGGGTGCGCGGGCAGAGCAGTACGTCGTCGCCACCGCCGCTGCCGAGCAGCAGGACGGCGCCGGGGGGCGCTCCGCCCGCGAGGTAGCGCACATTCGCCGGGCGCGAGACCAGCGCGGCCTCGCTGCCCGCCGCAGCACACCGGTCGCGCAGATGGTTTCGCCGGACCGCATACACCTCTGACATGGACCGAGCGTAAGAGCGGGAGCCGGGCGCGGCCGGTTCAGCGCGTCCGACCGGGGGGCTGCTCGCCTACCAGCTGGGCGGGCTCGCGATGGAGCGGGCCAGGACGTCGTCCAGGACCTGGGCGGTGGTCGCCACGTCGTAGCCGGAGTTGTCGATGATGGGCAGGCCCGATCCGTACCACCCGGCCATCCGGCCGTGGATCCTGGCGACTTCCTCGTCGCTGAGGCGGCGGTTGCCGCTGCGCGCCGCGTTGCGCTCCAGGACGACCTCGAGGCCGGGCAGGAGCACCACGGGCAGCAGTCCCGGGCCCACATGTCGCTTCCAGCCGCCGAGGCCGACGACCGGGCGGTCGGGGAAGACCGCGTCGTCGAGGATGCAGGAGATGCCGTTGGCGAGGAAGTTGCGGGCGGCGAAGCCGCAGGTGCGGCGGGCGAGGCGGTACTGGGCCTCGGAGTGGTCGTTCCAGCCGGACTGGGGATCGGCGAAGCCGGAACAGACCCACTCACGGACGTCGTCGAGGCTGATGTGGGCGGTGGGGACGCGCCGGCTCTGCGCCCAGTGCCGGGCGACGGTGGTCTTTCCCGCACCGGCCGGCCCGATGAGCAGGACGGCGAGGGTGGTCGCGCCGGTGTCCGCCTGTGCGGTGGCCTGCGGCGGCATCGGCAGCGGTACGGGGCCGCCGGGCGGCAGCTGGATGTGCCCCGTGGTGTCCAGGGCGGGCCTGCCCCCGGGGGCGCCCGCAGGCGGCCCTGCGGGCGGGACGGGCTGCGGCGCCGGTCCGGTCCACCCGGGTGCGGGCGGCGGCGGGCCCTGCGGGGGCGGCGGACCCGGGTGGGTGCCGTGCGCCCATGCGTGCTGCATCCGGTGCCACTCCGTCTCGTACAGGCGACAGGTCGTCGCTACCGAACGGTACCCTCCCCGAGCGTCATCCTGTGAACGGCCGGGGAGGGCTCAAAGTGCCGCGTCAGCTTGCCAGTTCGTCCGCCAGCGCGCGCAGGGCGAGCCGGTACGAACCGATGCCGAAGCCCGCGACCGTGCCCGTGGCGACAGGCGCGATCACCGAGGTGTGGCGGAATTCCTCGCGTGCGTACGGGTTGGAGATGTGCACCTCGATGAGGGGGGCGGTGCGCTGGGCGGCCGCGTCCCTCATTCCATACGAATAGTGCGTGAAAGCCCCGGGGTTGATGACGACGGGAATCGTGCCGTCCGCCGCCTCGTGGAGCCAGCGGATCAGCTCGCCCTCGTCGTTGGTCTCGCGGACCTCGACGTCCAGGCCGAGCTCCTTGCCCAGCGTCTGGCACGCCTCGACGAGTCCGGCGTACGAGGTCGCCCCGTACACATCGGGCTCGCGGGAGCCGAGCCGGCCCAGGTTGGGGCCGTTCAGCACGAGGACCGGGCGGCTCATACGGAGACCTCCCCGTACGCCGCGAGCAGGACGGCCGGGTCGGGGCCCTCCAGGACGGTGGGCTTGGCGAGGCCGTCCAGGACGATGAAGCGCAGCAGGTTGCCGCGGGACTTCTTGTCGACCTTCATGGTCTCCAGGAGCTTGGCCCACTGGTCGCCGCGGTAGGTCAGCGGCAGACCGACCGATTCCAGTACGGAGCTGTGGCGGTCCGCGGTCGCGTCGTCCAACCGCCCGGCGAGACGGCCGAGTTCGGCGGCGAAGACCATGCCGATGGAGACGGCCGCGCCGTGCCGCCACTTGTAGCGCTCGTTCTTCTCGATCGCGTGGGCGAGCGTGTGGCCGTAGTTGAGGATCTCGCGGAGCCCCGACTCACGGAGGTCGTTGGAGACGACCTCGGCCTTGACCCGGATCGCCCGCTCGATGAGCTCGGCGGTGTGCGGTCCCGCGGGCGTACGGGCCGCCTGCGGGTCCTCCTCGATCAGGTCCAGGATCGCCGGGTCGGCGATGAAACCGGCCTTGATGATCTCGGCGAGGCCCGACACGTAGTCGTTGACCGGCAGCGAGTCCAGGGCGGCCAGGTCGCACAGGACCCCGGCCGGCGGGTGGAAGGCGCCGACGAGGTTCTTGCCCTCGGCGGTGTTGATGCCGGTCTTGCCGCCGACCGCCGCGTCCACCATGCCGAGCACGGTCGTGGGGACGGCGATCCAGCGCACTCCGCGCAGCCAGGTCGCCGCGACGAACCCGGCGACGTCCGTGGTGGCCCCGCCGCCGACGCCGACGATCACGTCGCTGCGGGTGAAGCCGGTCTGCCCCAGCGCCTTCCAGCAGTAGGCGGCGACCTCGACGGTCTTGGCCTCCTCCGCGTTCGGGAGCTGGATCGCGATGGCCTCGTACCCCTGGTCGGCCAGGTCCTGGCGGAGCGCCTCACCGGTCTCGGCGAGTGCCTCCGGGTGCAGTACGGCGACGCGCTGGACCTGCTCGCCGATCAGCGAGGGCAGTTCGCCCAGGAGCTGCCTGCCGACCAGTACCTCGTACGGGTCGCCGTCCGTGCCGCCGACCTGGATCCGGGTGGGGGCGTCCTGCGTCATGCGTTCTTCAACTCCAAGGCGTCGAGGACCGCTTGTGCGACCTCTTCGGGGGTGCGGTCGTCGGTGGCGACCTGGGCGCGGGCGACTTCGGCGTACAGCGAGCGGCGGGCGTCCATCAGTTCGCGCCACTGGCGGCGCGGGTTGACGGCGAGCAGCGGGCGCGCGGTGTTGAGGCCGGTGCGCTTGACCGCCTCGTCGACGTCCATCGAGAGATAGACCACCGGGTGGCCGGCGAGCAGCGCGCGGGTGCGCTCGTCGAGGATCGCGCCGCCGCCCAGTGCCAGCACACCGTCGTGCTCGGTGACCGCCTGCAGTACGGCGAGGCGCTCCAGCTCGCGGAAGTGCGGCTCGCCCTCGTCGACGAAGATCTCCGCGATCTCCCGGCCCTGGGCCGCGACGATGTCGGCGTCGGTGTCGCGGTAGGCGGCGCCGAGGCGCTCGGCGACGAGTGCGCCGACGGTGGACTTGCCCACGCCCATCGGCCCGACGAGAACGACCAGCGGCCCGCTCACCGGATGCGCAGATTCTTCAGGTACGACTCGACGTTGCGGCGGGTCTCCCCGACGCTGTCGCCGCCGAACTTCTCCGCGACCGCGTCCGCGAGAACCAGCGCGACCATGGCCTCGGCGACGATCCCGGCGGCCGGCACCGCGCACACGTCCGAGCGCTGGTGGTGGGCGGCCGCGACCTCGCCGGTGGCGGTGTCGATGGTGGCGAGCGCGCGGGGCACGGTCGCGATGGGCTTCATCGCGGCCCGTACACGCAGCAGCTCGCCGGTGGACATGCCGCCTTCCGTACCGCCGGAGCGCCCGGTGGTGCGGCGTACGCCTTCGGCGGTGGGCACGATCTCGTCGTGCGCCTGCGATCCGGGCACCCGGGCCAGGTCGAAGCCGTCGCCGACCTCGACGCCCTTGATGGCCTGGATCCCCATGAGGGCGCCGGCGAGACGGGCGTCCAGACGCCGGTCCCAGTGCACGTGCGAGCCGAGACCGACGGGCACGTTGTACGCGAGGACCTCGACGACCCCGCCCAGCGTGTCGCCGTCCTTGTGGGCCTGGTCGATCTCCGCGACCATCGCCTTCGACGCGTCGGCGTCCAGGCAGCGCACCGGGTCCTCGTCCAGCTTGGCCTCGTCGGAGGGGACGGGCACGACACCGTACGGAGCCTTCGCCGCGGCCAGCTCCACGACGTGGCTGACGATCTCGATGCCGGTGGTCGCCTTCAGGTACGAACGGGCCACCGTACCCAGCGCCACCCGGGCCGCCGTCTCCCGGGCGCTGGCGCGCTCCAGGATCGGCCGGGCCTCGTCCAGGTCGTACTTCTGCATGCCCGCCAGGTCGGCGTGGCCGGGGCGCGGCCGGGTCAGCGGGGCGTTGCGGGCCAGCTGGGCGAGCTCGTCGGGGTCGACCGGGTCGGCCGACATGACCTTCTCCCACTTGGGCCACTCGGTGTTGCCGACCATCACGGCCACCGGGCCGCCCATGGTCAGGCCGTGCCGTACGCCGCCGAGGAAGGTGACCTCGTCCTTCTCGAACTTCATCCGGGCGCCGCGGCCATAACCGAGCCTCCGCCGGGCAAGCGCGTCCGCCACCATGTCCGTAGTGATCGGAATGCCGGCGGGAAGACCCTCCAGCGTCGCCACCAGTGCGGGGCCGTGCGACTCCCCCGCGGTCAGCCAGCGCAACCTGCTCAACGGTGCTCCTCTTGTTGCTCGCGCCTCGAACTGCAACGGCGCGACCGGGCGCGCGACCCGGTCTCGCCACCCCCGATCCTCCCACGCCGCGGAGGGAGGCTCCGTCCGGTGTCCACTGCCCGGACAGTTCAGCCGGCTGCGTGCAGCGCCCGCTCGCCCGCCGCGCGCATGGCCGCGAGGGGGGCCGGCGTCCGCCCGGTCATCTGCTCGACCTGGAGCACGGCCTGGTGCACCAGCAGATCGAGCCCGCCCACGACGGCACCGCCACGCGCTGTCCAGCGAGCGGCCAGGGCCGTGGGCCACGGGTCGTAGAGCACGTCGAAGAGCGTCCCGGGTACGTCCGGCACCGCCTCGGCCAGGGCGTCGGTGGTGCCGGCGGGCGTGGTCGCGATGACCAGCGGGGCGGCGAACGCCTCCGCCGCGTCCGCCCAGTCGGCGGTCCGCAGGTCGACGCCCAGCCGCTCGCCCCAGCCGCGCATCTCGGCCGCACGGGCCGCGCTGCGCACGTACGCGGTGACGGGACCCGTACAGATACGGGAGAGGGCGGCCAGCGCGGACGACGCGGTCGCGCCCGCGCCGAGGACGGCTGCGGACTCCGTCTTCTCCACCCCGCGCTCGCGCAGCGCGGCGATCATCCCGGGGATGTCGGTGTTGTCGCCGAGGAGGCGGCCGTCCTCGGTGAGGACAACCGTGTTGACGGCCTCCACGGAGGACGCCGTCTCGCCGATCTCGTCGAGCAGCGGGATGATCGCGCGCTTGAGCGGCATGGTCAGCGACAGGCCGGCCCATGATGCGTCGAGCCCCCCGATGAAGCCGGGGAGAGCTGCCTCGTCGATCTCGAAGCGGTCGTACGACCAGTGGGCGAGCCCCAGTTCGGCGTAGGCCGCCCGGTGCAGCACCGGGGAGAGCGAGTGTGCGATGGGCGAGCCGAGGACTGCCGCCCGTCTGGGCTCAGCCACCGTTCTTCCGGATCGCGTCGAACTTCGCCTTGTCCTTCAGGAACTCGCTGTACGTCTTGCTGAACTGCGTCGTCTTGCCGTCGATGGAGATGAAGTACAGCCAGGACCCGGTGTCGGGAGTCAGTGTCGCCGCCAGCGCGTCCTTGCCGGGGTTCCCGATCGGGCCGGGCGGCAGACCAGCATGCACGTACGTGTTGTACGGATCCTGGTTGCTGTTGATCTCCTTCGAGCTGATGTCGATGTTGCTCTCGTTCTGCAGGTAGTTGAAGGCCGAATCGAACTGCAGCTTCCTCTGGACCTTCGCGGCGTTGGCCGGGTCCAGACGGTTGTAGACGACAGCCGCCATCTTCTTGAAGTCGTCCTTGGAGACGCCTTCCGCCTGCACGAGGCTCGCGACCGTGATGACCTGCAGCGGGGACTTCAGACCCAGCTTTCGCGCAGCGGCCTTGAGGTCCACGTTCCCGTACGCCTCATTGGCCTGGGAGACCATGTTCTTCAGGACGGCTTCCGGCTTCATGCCCTTGGCGACCGAGTAGCTGGCCGGGTAGAGGAATCCTTCCAGCGGGTCCTTGATGTCCTTGTTGTCATCGGCCCAGTCGGGCAGCCCGAGGTTCTTGGCCTGCGCCTTGGCGACGCCCGCGGTCGTTCCCGCCTTCAGCCCGAGGTGGCTGTCGATCTCGCCGTAGATCTTCTTGGAGCGCTCGCCCGGATAGACCATGACGTAGTTGAGGCTGTTCGGGTCCACCATCGCCTTGACCGCGTTGGCGGCGGACATCTCCTGGTTCAGCGAATAGACGCCGGCCTGGAGGAACTTGCCCTTGGGGTCCTTGTCTGCCGCGGTGACGAAGGCGTCGACGCTCTTGACGACACCCTTCTCCTTGAGGATCCGCCCGATCCCGCCGATGGTCGTGCCCTTGGGGATGTCGACCTGTACGGGATTGGCGCCCACGCCGGTGTAGTCCGGTGCCGCGGAGAAGTGGTTCTGCCAGTAGTTGTAGCCGAAGTAGCCGACACCGCCGACGCCGCCCACCAGGACCGCGGTGACGACCAGGCACGCACAGCCGCTGCGGCGCTTCTTCGGCTTGGACTTGCTCCTGCGGTCGCCTCTGCCGCCCCGGCCGCCGTCGTCCGGGTCGTCGTCGTAGTCGTCCCTGTCGTCGCGGGCATCGCTGTCCGCGCCGGTGAAGAAGGGATGGGTCTCCTCGGCGGGGGGCGGCTCCGGCTGCCACTCCTGCTCGCGGCGGCCCGGGGGCTGCGGCGGCGGGTACGCGTCAGGGGTCCGGTAGTAGTCCGGGTTCTCGCCACCGTACTGCGGCTGCTGGTTGCCGTAGGGGTCAGCGGCGTCGTTGCCGTAGGGCATGGCCGCCTGCTGGCCGGTGTCCCAACCGCCGTTGTACTGGGGCTGCTGGGGGTGCTGCTGCGGCTGCTGGGCGTACGGGTCCTGCTGGTACGGGTCCTGGCCGTACTGCTGGTTTCCGTACTGCTGCTGCTGGTGCTGCGGGTTCCCGTACTGCGGCTGCTGCTGCGGGTACTGCTGCTGCCCGCCGCCGTACGGGTCCTGGTGACCGGATGCGGCCTGCTGGCCATTCCACCCCTGCTCCCCGTACAACGGGTCTTCGGGATGCCACGGTTCGGAGCCTGCGCCCCGGCCATACTCAGTCATCGGTCCCCTAGAGCCGCGAGGCCTCCGGATCGTCCGCCTCGTTTACTGTGCGGCAGCTGTTCGAACACTGTCGCATGGCGCGGAACGTTACCGTATCGCGATCAGACAACCACTTCGACGCCCTCGCCCGGAGCTTTGCCTGACGCCCGTTCGGACTCCAGAGCGTTCTGGAGGATGACGATTGCCGCCGCCTGGTCGATGACAGACCGGCCCTTTTTGGACTTTACGCCCGAGGCGCGGAGCCCTTGACTGGCCGTCACTGTGGTCATCCTCTCGTCGACCAGACGCACCGGGATCGGTGCGACGGCCGCGGCCAGGACCTGGGCAAACGCCCTGACCTTGGCCGCAGCCGGGCCCTCGCCCCCGTTGAGGGAGCGAGGCAGGCCGACCACGATCTCGATCGGTTCGTACTCCTCGACGAGGGCCTTCAACCGCCGGTGGGCGGCCGGGACATCACGTCCCGGCACGGTCTCCACCGGCGTGGCGAGGACCCCGTCGGGGTCGCACGAGGCGACCCCGATCCGGGCGTCCCCGACATCGATCGCGAGACGGCGGCCGCGTCGCATCAGGCGGTCTCTCCGACCAGGCGTTCGACCGCGGCCACGGCGTCGCCGATGGCCTCGGGGTTCTGGCCGCCGCCCTGGGCGACGTCCGGCTTGCCGCCACCGCCGCCGCCGAGGGTCTTGGCCGCCGTACGGACCAGGTCGCCGGCCTTGAGACCGCGCTCGCGGGCGGCCTCGTTGGTGGCGATGACGGTCAGCGGGCGGCCGTTGGCCGTGGTGAAGAGAGCCACCACCGCCGGTCGGTCCGAGGGGATACGGCCGCGTACGTCGAGGACCAGCCTGCGCAGGTCGTCCGCGCCCGTGCCGTCCGGGACCTGCCCGGTGACGACCGCCACGCCGCGCACGTCCTGGGCGCCGGCGGCGAGACCGGCGGCGGCCTGCAGGACCTTCTCCGCGCGGAACTTCTCGATCTCCTTCTCGGCGTCCTTCAGCTTGCCGAGCATGGAGGAGATCTTCTCGGGAAGCTCCTCGGGGCGGCCCTTGACCAGCTCCTGGAGCTGGGCGACGACCGTGTGCTCGCGGGCGAGGAAGTTGTACGCGTCCACGCCGACCAGCGCCTCAATACGGCGTACGCCACTGCCGATCGACGACTCGCCGAGCAGCTTCACCAGACCCAGCTGGGCGGTGTTGTGGACGTGGGTGCCGCCGCACAGCTCCTTGGAGAAGTCGCCGATGGTCACGACGCGCACGCGCTCGCCGTACTTCTCGCCGAACTCCGCGATGGCGCCCTGCTTCTTGGCCTCGTCGATCGACATGACCTCGGCGTGCACGTCGAGTTCGTGGGAGAGGACCTCGTTGATCTTCTGCTCGACGTCGGTGAGGACCGTGCCGGGAACGGCGGCCGGGGAACCGAAGTCGAAGCGGAAGCGGCCGGGCTGGTTCTCGGAACCGGCCTGGGCGGCCGTCGGGCCGAGAGCGTCGCGCAGCGCCTGGTGGGTGAGGTGCGTGGCAGAGTGGGCGCGGGCGATGGCCCGGCGGCGGGTGATGTCGATGGTGGCCTGGGCGGCGGCGCCGACCGTGACTTCGCCGACCTGGACCGTGCCGCGGTGGACGTACACGCCGGGGACGGGCTTCTGGCAGTCGCGTACCTCGATGACCGCGCCCGAGTCGAGGCGGATGCGGCCGGTGTCGCCGACCTGGCCGCCGCCCTCGGCGTAGAACGGGGTGCGGTCCAGGACGATTTCGACCTCGTCGCCCTCGGTGGCTGCCGGGGAGGGCACACCGTCGACGAGAATGCCGACGACCGTCGACTCGCCCTGGATGTTGGTGTATCCGATGAAGTCGGTCTCACCGGCGGCGTCCGCGATCTGGCGGTAGCCGGACATGTCGGCGTGGCCGGTCTTCTTGGCCTTGGCGTCGGCCTTGGCACGGTCGCGCTGCTCGGTCATCAGGCGGCGGAAGCCGTCCTGGTCCACCGACAGCCCCTGCTCGGCGGCCATTTCGAGCGTGAGGTCGATCGGGAAGCCCCACGTGTCGTGGAGCAGGAACGCCTTGTCGCCGGCGAGGACCGTGCCGCCTGCGGCCTTCGTCTCGGTGACGGCGGTGTCGAGGATGTTGGTGCCGCCCTTGAGCGCCTTGAGGAAGGCGGCCTCTTCGGCGAGCGCGACGGTCTCGATGCGCTTGCGGTCGGTGATCAGCTCCGGGTACTGCAGCCCCATGGTGTTGATCACGACGTCGACCAGGTCCTGGACGACGGGACCGGTGGCGCCCATGAGGCGCATGTTGCGGATCGCGCGGCGCATGATGCGGCGCAGGACGTACCCACGGCCCTCGTTGCCCGGGGTGACACCGTCACCGATGAGCATCACGGAGGTGCGGATGTGGTCGGCGACGACGCGCAGCGAGACGTCGGAGCCCTGCTCGGCCCCGTACTGAATGCCCGTCAGTTCGGTGGCGCGGTCCATGACGACGCGCAGGGTGTCGGTCTCGTACATGTTCTGTACGCCCTGCAGGATCATGGCGAGGCGCTCGAGGCCGAGACCCGTGTCGATGTTCTTCGACGGCAGGTCGCCGAGGATCGGGAAGTCCTCCTTGCCGTCGCCGGCGCCGCGCTCGTACTGCATGAAGACCAGGTTCCAGATCTCCACGTAGCGCTCGTCGTTGACGGCCGGGCCGCCCTCGACGCCGAACTCGGGGCCGCGGTCGTAGTTGATCTCCGAGCACGGGCCGCACGGCCCGGGGACGCCCATGGACCAGAAGTTGTCCTTCTTGCCCAGGCGCTGGATGCGCTCGGCCGGCACGCCGATCTTGTCGCGCCAGATCGCCTCGGCCTCGTCGTCGTCGAGGTAGACGGTGATCCAGAGCTTCTCGGGCTCCAGGCCGAAGCCGCCGTCCGCCACGGAGCTGGTGAGCAGCTCCCAGGCGTACTCGATGGCGCCTTCCTTGAAGTAGTCGCCGAAGGAGAAGTTGCCGCACATCTGGAAGAACGTGCCGTGGCGGGTGGTCTTACCGACCTCTTCGATGTCCGGCGTACGGACGCACTTCTGCACGCTGGTGACGCGCGGCGCGGGCGGCTTGACCTCGCCGAGGAAGTACGGCTTGAAGGGGACCATGCCCGCGGGGACCAGCAGCAGAGTCGGGTCGTCCGCGATGAGCGACGCCGAAGGCACGACGGTGTGCCCGCGCTCCTCGTAGAAGCTCAGCCAGCGGCGGCGAATTTCAGCCGACTCCATCAGTGGTCCTCATTCCGGTTGTACGAGTGGTGCGAGTGCTCGGTGATGTATTCGATGGCCGCGAGGCGTCGCTGCGCGGGGAGTTCGGGGTCCGGCGGGGTCTCCAGGCCCAGTGCTTCGCCGAGTTCGGCCTCGCGCTGGGCCATGCCCGCGCGGACGTCGAGAGCGAAGTCCTTGAGCCGGTGACCTGCGTCGACCGCCTTGTTCGCCGCCTGGGCGGCAAGGCTCTCGGGGGTCAGCTGCTTGATCTTGCGGTTGACCTTGGTGGTGGCCCACACACCGGCGGCCGCGCCCGCGGTGAACCAGAACGTACGGCGGAACATCAGCAGGTCAGCCCTTCCGCTTCTTGCGCCTCGCGGCCGGCACGGTGCGGCCGACGATCACGGTACGACGGGAACGCTCCGGCTCCGCGGCGTCCTTGCGTCCCAGCGCCCGGCGCACCCCGTATCCGAACGCCGCGACCTTCACCAGCGGGCCGCCGAACGTGGAGGCGACCGTGGTCGAGAGCGCCGAGGCGTTGGAGGTGACCTCCTGGACGTCGCTGGCGATGGCGTCGACCTTGTCCAGCTGGGTCTGCGCGGAGCGCACGGCCGCCGAGGCGTCGGCGAGGAGCGGTACGGCCTGATCGGTCACGTCCGCCACCAGCTTGGTGGTCGCCCTGAGCGTCTGGGCCAGCCTCACCAGCACCACGGCGAGGAAGGAGACCAGGATCGCCCAGAAGACGGCCACCAGCAGGCCGGCCACCTCTCCACCGGACACGTCGCACCGCTCTCTGGTCGTTGATTTTCGGTCCCCCGAGCCTATCGCGCCGGGGCTCCGGTCCTATACCGGATTCGCCCTGCCTGCGGACGGGATTGCGGGATGGGATTGTACGGAATGCTTACCTCCCAGTACTCTCCGTGTCTCATGCGACATGGCAATCTTCCGGCGGAACTCAACCAATTCGTGGGGCGGACAAGCGAACTGGCCGAGCTGGGGTGTCTGTTGCGGAACTCACGCCTGGTCACCGTGGTGGGAGTGGGCGGGGTCGGCAAGACACGATTCGCCTCGCACGGTGCGGCGATGCTGCAGGAACGGTACTGCGACGGCGTCTGGCTGGCGGAGCTGTCCACCGTCCGCGACCCCGATCTCCTCGAGCACGCCCTGGCCGAGGCGCTGGGCCTGACCGACCACACCACCAGGACACCCCGGGCCGCGCTCGTCGCCCATCTCGAGGAGCGCGAGACCCTGCTCGTCCTCGACGGCTTCGAGCAGCTCGTGGACGCCTGCGCCGGGCTGGTACGCGAGTTGCTGCGCCGCGCCCCGCGCCTGCGGGTGCTCGCCGTGGGCCGCCGGCCGCTCCGGATCGACGGCGAGAGCACGTTCCCACTGGCCCCGATGGTGGACACGGACGCGGTACGGCTCTTCGCGGACCGTGCCACCGCCGGGCAGCCCTCCTTCCGGCTGACGGGCGGCAACCTCCGTCACGTACAGGAGCTGTGCCGGCGCCTGGACGGAATCCCGCTGGCGCTGGAGCTGGCCGCCGGGCGGGCGAGGACACTCTCCGTCGAACAGCTGCTGCAGCGGCTCGACGACCGCTTCCAGCTGCTGACCGGAGGCAGCCGGGGTGCACTGCCCCGCCATCAGACGCTGCGGACGGCGATCGGCTGGAGCCATGAGCTCTGCACGTCCGAACAGCGGCTGTTGTGGGCACGACTCTCCGTCTTCAGCGGCCAGTTCGACCTGGAGGCGGTCGAGTACATCTGCGGCGGACCCGATCTGCCCGCCGAGCAGATCCTCGACGTACTGGGCGAACTGCTCGCCCAGTCGGTGGTGGTGCCCGAGGACGGACCGGCGGGACGCCGCTACCGGATGCTGGACACGGTCAGGGAGTACGGGCACGACTGGCTCGCGGCGACGGGCGACACCGACCGGCTACGGCGGCGCCACCGCGACTGGTATCTGGGGCTCGCCACCTGGTGCGAGCTGGACTGGTTCAGCCCGCGGCAGTCCGAGGTGGCGGCACGGATCGACTGCGAACTGCCCAACCTGCGGACCGCGATGGAGTGTTCGCTGGAGTTTCCCGGCGACGCGCACCTGGCGCAGTACCTCGCCGGCACGCTCTGGTTCTACTGGGTCGGCTGCGGCCGGCTCGCCGAGGGGCGGCACTGGCTCGACCAGGTGCTGGAGGCGGAGGCCGAGCGCGACACGTCACGGCTCAAGGCGCTCTGGGTGCTGGGGTACGTGTCGGTGCTGCAGGGGGACGCGGCCGCGGCGGTCGCCGCCCTGCAGGAGTGCGGCGAGGAGGCCGAGCAGTCCGGGGACGCGACGGCGGCCGCGTACGCACTGCACAGGACCGGCTGTCTGGCGCTGGTCACCGACGACATGGAGCGCGCCGAACACCTGCTGCGGCAGGCGATCGGGAGTTACGGAGAGATCGGCGAGCTCAACAGCAACGTGCTGATGGCACAGGTCGAACTGGCGATGGCGGTGGCCTTCCGCGGTGACGTGGCCGAGGCGGCCGCGATCTGCGAGGAGGTCGTCGCGGTCTGCGAGGACCACGGGGAGCGCTGGACGCTGGCCTATGCGCTGTACGTCCTGGGGTACGCGCAGTGGACGCGCGGCCGCACGAACCGGGCCAGGGAGCTGCTCACCGAGTGCCTCGTCATCGACCACGCCTTCCACGACCAGCTCGGCACGGTGCTGGCCCTGGAGATGCTGGCGCTCGTGACGCTGGAGGAGGGCGATGCGGAGGAGGCCGCGCTGCTGCAGGGTGCCGCCGAGCGGATCTGGCCCTCGGTCGGGCTTCCGCTGTTCGGTTCGGCGTACTTCTGCGCGCCGCACGCGGTGTGCGAGGAGCGCGCCCGCAAGGAGCTGGGCGACGCTCCGTACGAGCGGATCCGGCGCGAGGGCGCCCTGCTGGAGCAGGACGAGGCGGTCACGCGGGCCGTGCACGGCCCGCTGCGACGCGAAGACCCGCCGGCCCCTGCTCCGCGAGGAGCGAGGGGACGACGGGTCGACGTACGGAAACGCGAGGTACGTCCGGATCA
This sequence comes from Streptomyces sp. NBC_01465, assembly GCF_036227325.1. Classification (NCBI taxonomy): domain Bacteria; kingdom Bacillati; phylum Actinomycetota; class Actinomycetes; order Kitasatosporales; family Streptomycetaceae; genus Streptomyces; species Streptomyces sp. NBC_01465. The sequence goes on from NZ_CP109467.1 coordinate 920,886, forward strand.
GCGGGCGTAGTACTCGACGACCAGCTGCTCGTCGCAGATGACCGGGATTTCCTTGCGGTTCGGGTCGCGGTCCAGGCGGAAGGCCAGGGCCTTCAGGTTCACCTGGAGGTAGCGCGGGGTCTCGCCGTCCGTGTCGTAGCCACCCTCACGGGCGACCTGGAACGGGACCTTCTCGCGGCTGCGCTCGCGGACCATCACGACGTCGTCGGGACGGACGCGGAACGACGGCTTGTCGACCTTGCCACCGTTGACCTGGATGTGGCCGTGGACGACCATCTGGCGGGCCTGGTAGATGGTGCGGGCGATGCCCGAACGCAGGACCAGCGCGTCGAGGCGGCGCTCGAGCTCGACGACCAGCGCCTCGCCCGTCTTGCCTTCGGCCTTCTTGGCGCGGTCGTAGGCGCGGGCCATCTGGCGCTCGCTGATGTCGTACTGGGCGCGCAGACGCTGCTTCTCGAGCAGACGGACCTTGTAGTCCGAGTTCTGCTTGCGGCCACGGCCGTGCTCGCCCGGCGGGTAGGGGCGGGACTCGAAGTACTTGACAGCCTTCGGCGTCAGGGCGATGCCGAGCGCACGAGACTTCTTGACCTTGGGACGCGACTGGTTAGGCACGTTCTCCAGACCTCCATGGTTGGGTTAGGTTAGGCTCACCTTACTCAAGGAGATCGCATGTCTCGCCCTGGGAACACCACACACGTCACGGACAGCACGACAGAATCGACGCACAAAGAAGGCGTCGATATGACGGAGGACCGATCAGATCGTGGTCAGCCGCGTCCCAGCGGGCTTGAAAACACTCGGATGCCGTCAGCAGCCGAGCGCACACGAACTCTCGTACAGAGTACCTGCTCCGCGGTACTGCTCGTACCAGGCCTCGAACAGGCGCACCTCTGGCAGGCCGTTCCGGAGTCCCGGACCGTCGGGCCCGAGGGTGATCTGTTCCTCGAGTTCCCCGCGGACTCCCCGGTCGTACGGGCCGCGACCCACGCGCAGGACGACGAGCTGACCGCCGTGCTGGAGATCACCGACGTCGCCCCGGTCTCGGTCCCCCATCGTATCCGCGGCCGCGCCCGGGTCTCCGGCTGGCTCACCTCCGTACCCGGCATGGCACAGCCGGGCCGGATGGTGCTGCGGCTGGAGACCGCGGAGGCGTACGTCGACGACCTGTGGGGAGCCGAGGGCGTGGAGCCGGAGGAGCTCAGGGACGCTGCGGCCGATCCGCTCTCCGTCCACGAGACGGAACTCCTGCAGCATCTGCACGCCGCCCACGGCGAACAGGTGCAGATGCTGGGCTCTCTGCTCGGTGAGCGGGCAGGCGATCAGCGGAGCGTGGTGCCGCTGGCGCTGGACCGGTTCGGGCTGCGGGTGCGGTGCACCGGCGCGGAGTGCTTCGACGCGCGCTTCGACTTTCACGAGCCGGTACGGGACGTGACCGAGCTCCGCCGTGCCATGCACACGCTCTTCGAGGCGGCCCGCTGACTCACTTCGGGCAGGTCGCCAGCATCTCCTGCAGCGCGGTCTTCTCCGGCGGGGTCACCGTCAGCCTGTACTTGGTCTTGATGCCGGTGTAGCGCTCCGCATAGGCGCACCAGTACTCCTTGCGCGGCTTCCACTTGTCCGCGGTCTTGCTGCTCTTCTCGTAGTTGGCCTGTTTGTCGACGGCGAGCAGCACGTCCAGGTCGTTGGCGTACTCGAGACGCTTCTGCGGAGTCCACGCCCAGGCGCCGCCCCGCCAGGCCGCGCCCAGCGCGACGACGTGGTCGGTCTGGATCTGGGAGGCGCGGCGGTAGGAGTACGGGTGCTGCTTGCCCGTGTACGGATCGTGCAGGACGCCGGAGAGCACCACACAGGGATTGCGGTCGCCCTGGCGCATGTCCTTCAGGTCCCGCCGCAGGACGTCGTCGCGGGTGTCGCAGCCGTTGCGCCCGCCGGGGGCGTCCGTCTCGTCGGACCAGGTCTTTCCGAACTCCTCGCGCTTGTACGTCTCCCAGTGCTGCCCCCAGCCGACGGTGAGGCGGCCGAGGTCGGCCCTGGCCTGCGCCGGGGACGGCGGGAAGCCGGGGCTGACCAGGGGGACGGCGGAGACCAGGGCCGCGTCGGGCTGGTCGTCACCGGACGCCTGGCAGCCGGTCGCGGCGACGGCGCCGGCGAGGACGCAGACGGAGAGGACGAGGGCGCGAGGGGCCATGTTCCGGAGCGTAGGCCCGGTGGATCAGTGGCGCCCGTCGGCGGAGCCCTCCCCCGCGAGGCGCTCGCGCACCTTCTCGACGACGTCCGCGTAGCGGGCCTCCGCGCCGTAGCGGGTGGGCGTGTAGTAGCGCTTGCCCCGGACCTCGTCGGGGGCGTACTGCTGGGCGGCGATCCCGCCGGGGACGTCGTGCGGGTAGACGTAGCCCTGGGCGTGGCCGAGCTTGGCGGCGCCCTTGTAGTGGCCGTCGCGCAGATGCGGCGGGACGGGGCCCGCCAGTCCGTTGCGTACGTCCGCCTGGGCGGCGGAGATCGCCAGCGTCGCGGCGTTCGACTTGGGCGCAAGGGCGAGGGCGATCGTGGCGTGCGAAAGGGTCAGCGCGGCCTCGGGGAAACCGATCATCGCGACGGCCTGGGCGGCGGCGACCGCCGTGGGCAGGGCGGTCGGGTCGGCGAGGCCGATGTCCTCGCTGGCGGAGATCATCAGCCGGCGTGCGATGAAGCGCGGGTCCTCGCCCGCCTCGATCATCCGGGCCAGGTAGTGCAGGGCCGCGTCCACGTCGGAGCCGCGGATCGACTTGATGAGGGCGCTCGCCACGTCGTAGTGCTGGTCGCCGTCACGGTCGTACTTCACCGCCGCGCGGTCGACCGTCTCCTCCAGCGTCTCCAGGGTGATCTCGGGATCGCCCTTGGAGATCGCGGCGCCCGCGGCGGCCTCCAGCGCCGTCAGCGCACGCCGGGCGTCACCGCCCGCGATCCGCAGGAGGTGCGCCTCGGCGTCCTCGGAAAGGGTGACCGCGCCGCCCAGACCGCGCTCCTCGGTGAGCGCGCGGTGCAGCAGGGAGCGCAGGTCGTCGTCGGTGAGCGACTCCAGGGTGAGCAGCAGGGAGCGCGAGAGGAGGGGGGAGATGATCGAGAAGTACGGGTTCTCGGTGGTCGCCGCGATGAGGGTGACCCAGCGGTTCTCGACCGCCGGCAGGAGCGAGTCCTGCTGGGCCTTGGAGAAGCGGTGGATCTCGTCGAGGAAGAGGACGGTCTCCTTGCCGTAACCGCCCGAGGCCCGGCGGGCGCCGTCGATGACCGCCCTGACCTCCTTGACGCCCGCGGTGATCGCCGAGAGCTCGACGAATCGTTTCTGGGTGGCCTGGCTGACGACGTACGCAAGGGTCGTCTTCCCGATGCCGGGCGGGCCCCAGAGGAGCACCGAGGAGGGCCCCGCAGGACCGCCGGCCCCCTCCCCCACCAGGCGGCGCAGCGGCGATCCCGGCTTCAGCAGATGCTGCTGGCCGACGACCTCGTCGAGGGTGCGGGGGCGCATCCGTACAGCCAGAGGGCTGCTGGACGGGTGCTTCTCCTGGCGTTCTTCGGCTGCGGCGGTGAAGAGATCGGGTTCCACCCAGGAACCCTAGCTCGTCCAGAAGTCCCACCAGCGGGTGAGGATGAGCATCCCGATGATGCCGACGTGCAGTACGGGCAGGACCCAGGTGAATTCGGAGAAGAAGGTCCGGAGCCAGGACGGGGCGGGCAGGTGTCCGTTGCGGACGTTGTACGAGGTGACGTACCAGAACATGGTGATCGTGGCGACCCAGGCCAGGCAGCACCAGAGGCAGAGCGAGTTGATGTTGTAGAGCGACTGGTACTGGAGCCAGGTGCAGAAGCCGACGCCGAAGAGGCAGCCCGCGTTGAAGGTGAGCCAGTACCAGCGGCGGAAGCGGCCGCCGGCGAGCAGGCTCATGCCGACGCAGATCACGATGCCGTACGCGACGAGGCCCATCATCGGGTTCGGGAAGCCGAAGGCCGACGCCTGGTCGCTCTTCATGATGTTGCCGCAGGAGACCACCGGGTTGAGGCTGCAGCCCGGGGTGAAGCTCGGGTCCTCGAGCAGTTTGAACTTGTCGATGGTGATGACCCACGCGGCGAGCAGTCCGGCCGCCCCCGTGATCACCAGAAGCCAGGCGAAGGCGCGGCTGCCGCCGGTCCTGCGTCCCTGGTCCTCGGACACCTCATCCACCACTGTCGTCGTCATAGTGCCGATCCGTCGCTCCTGTGACCTGCTGGGCACCGTCATTCTGCCGTACCGGGCGCCGTGTCCACCGTTCGGTGGACATAAGCATGTACGCCTGGTTCTACCGGCGCCTCCCGCTCCGCAGAAGACTCGTCTGCATGACATCACTCGCGGTGGAAGTGCGCGGCCTTCGCAAGACGTACGGCGAAGTGGCCGCTGTCGACGGACTGGACCTGGGCATTCGCCAGGGTGAGGTGTTCGGGATCCTCGGCCCCAACGGGGCGGGGAAGAGCACCACGGTGGAGATCCTGCAGGGTCACCGCTCGCGCGACGGGGGCGAGGTGTCCGTTCTCGGCGCCGATCCGGCCACTGCGAACCGCGCCTGGCGCTCCCGGGTCGGGATCGTATGGCAGGACGAGTCGGCGCCCGCGGAGTTGACGGTGCGCGAGACCGTGACCCATTTCGCCCGGTACTACCCGAATCCACGGGACGCCGAGGAAGTCATCTCGCTGGTCGGTCTCGACGCCAAGGCCGACGAACGCATCAAGGGGCTGTCCGGCGGCCAGCGGCGCAGGCTCGACGTCGCGCTCGGGGTGATCGGCGGACCCGAACTGCTGCTCCTCGACGAACCCACGACCGGCTTCGACCCGGCGGCGCGGCGCCAGTTCTGGGACCTGATCAGGAAGCTGGCGGACGAGGGCACCACCATCGTCCTCACCACGCACTACCTGGAAGAGGCCGAGGAGCTCTCCGACCGGCTGGCGGTCATCGCCGCGGGCAAGGTGGTCGCCGAGGGCCGACCCGCCGAACTCCGCAGCCGGTTCGGGGACGGGGCCACCGTCGAATGGACCGAGCCCGACGGCACCCCGCGCTCGGAGCGCACCGCGACACCGACCCGTACGGTCGCCGAGCTCATCCACCGCTTCGACGGCGAGATCCCCGGCCTGAAGATCAGCCGCCCCACCCTCGAAGACGTCTATCTGCGCCTGACCGGACAGGAGAACGCCCGATGACTTCCACCACCGTCACCGCACCCGCCACCGTGCGCGGCAAGAAATCCGCCCTCCCCAGTGCCTGGTCCCTCGGGCTCAGCCGCGGCGCGCTGGAGCTCAAGCAGTACTTCCGACTCCGCGATCAAGTCATCTTCACCTTCGCCTTCCCGGTCGTCTTCCTCGCCCTGTTCGCCTCGATCTTCAGCGACGACGTCAAGGACGCGGGCATCACCGCATCGCAGCTGTACGCGGCCGGAATGCTCGCGGCGGGCATCATGTCCACCAGCTTCCAGTCGCTGGGCATCTCCATCGCCATCGAGCGCGACGAGAAGGTGCTGCGGCGGCTGCGCGGCACCCCGATGCCCCCGGCCGCGTACTTCCTCGGCAAGATCTGGATGGTCCTGGTCACCGGGACCGCCGAGACGGCCATCCTGCTCGGCGTCGGGTCCGGACTGTTCGGCCTCGATCTGCCGACGGACGCCCTGAGCTGGCTCACCTTCGCCTGGATCTTCGCGCTCGGACTGACCTCCTGCGCACTGCTCGGCATCGCCATCAGCTCGCTTCCCAAGTCCGGCAAGAGCGCCAGCTCGGTCGTCGTACTGCCCTTCCTGATCCTGCAGTTCATCTCCGGCGTCTACATTCCGGTCGGCACCGTGCCCGACTGGCTGCTCAACATCAGCGCGCTCTTCCCGCTGAAGTGGATGTGCCAGGGCTTCCGCGGGGTCTTCCTGCCCGATTCCGCCTCCGTCCTGGAGCAGACGGGGAGTTGGGAATTCGGGAAGATCGCTCTGGTGCTCGGGGCCTGGTGCATCGGAGGATTGGTGCTGTGTCTACTGACCTTCCGGTGGAAGAACCGGCGCGACGCTTGACGGCGGCCCGCGCGTCCCATGTGTGGGAACGGACGTTCCTGCCCTGGGACGCGTACTTCGCCGTCGCCTGGGCCGCGACCGAGGTCTTCGTCCTGGGCACCTCGGACCCCGGTCCGGCCCTGCGGATCACGGCCGCGGTCCTGCTCGCGCTGCTGGTCCCCTGGTACGTCGCGGCCGGCCGGCCCGTGATCACGGCCAAGGGCGACGACGAGCGCAGGGCCACGGTCTATCTCGTGGGCGCGGTCGCTCTCTTCCTGGCCGCCTCCTGGATCGTCGGCGAGACGCGCCTGGCGACCTTCGTGCTCGCCCCGCAGTGCTTCATGCTGCTGCGGATGCGCCGCGCCCTGGTCTTCATGTCGGTCATCGTGCTGGCGCCGGTGCTCGGCTGGGCACTGATCTGGCACCCGGGACGCCAGGTCGTCTTCTTCAACACCGTCTTCGCCGTGGCCTCCCTCGCGTTCTCCGTGTTCTTCGGCACCTGGATCACCAAGGTGCTGGAACAGAGCCAGGAGAGGGCCGTGCTCATCGCCGAGCTGGACGCCAGCCGCGAGGAGGTCGCCCGGCTCTCCACCGCCCACGGGGCACTCGCCGAGCGCGAGCGGATGTCCCGCGAGATCCACGACACCCTCGCCCAGGGCTTCACCAGTCTGCTGATGCTCATCCAGGTGGTGGAGGCCGAGGTGGAGACCGATCTGCCGGGCGCCCGGCGCCACTTGGAGCTGATGGCCGCCACCACCCGGCAGAACCTCGCGGAGGCCCGGGCCCTGGTGGCCGGAGGCGCCCCCGCCGACCTGGACGGCAGCTCGCTGCCCGACGCCGTACGCCGCCTGGCCGCGCGCCATGCCGAACAGACGGGCGCCGCAGCCGAGGTGACGGTGGCCGGAACCGTACAGCCGCTGCCGCCCGGTCTGGAGGTCGTCGCCCTGCGCACCTGCCAGGAGTCCCTCGCCAACGCCCGCAAGCATGCGGGCCCCGGAACCCCCGTCACGATCACACTCGCCTACGCCGACACCGCCCTCACCGTCTCCGTGAAGGACACCGGCCGCGGCTTCGACCCGCGCGTCCCGAACCAGGGCTACGGCCTCAGCGGCCTGCGCGCCCGCGCCTCCGAGGTCGGCGGCACCGCGCTGGTGCACAGCGCCGTGGGCGAGGGAACCACCGTCACCGTGTCCCTGAGGAGCCCCCGTTGATCCGTATCCTGCTCGCCGACGACCACCCCGTCGTACGGGAGGGCCTGCGCGGGATGCTGACCGCCGAACCGGACCTGGAGGTCGTCGGCGAGGCATCGAGCGGCCCGGAGGCCGAGGCCCTCTCCGCCGAACTGCTCCCCGACATCGTGCTGATGGACCTCAGGATGCCCGGTGGCGGCGGGGTCGAGTCGATCGGCCGGATGACCACGGCCGGACTCCCCTGCCGGGTCATCGTCCTGACCACGTACGAGACGGACACGGACATCCTGCGCGCGGTTGAGGCGGGCGCCAAGGGCTACCTCCTCAAGGACCTCGCCCGAGGGGAGCTGGCCGACGCGGTACGGGCCGCGGCCCGCGGCGAGACCGTACTGGCGCCCTCGGTGGCGACCCGCCTGGTCGACCAGCTGCGCAACAAGCCGGAGCGCGTACGCCTCTCGGAGCGCGAGACGGCGGTGCTGAAACTGGTCGCGGAGGGGTGCACGAACGCGGAGATCGGACGCCGCCTGTTCATCGGCGAGTCGACGGTGAAGACCCATCTGCTGCGCACCTTCGGCAAGTTGGGGGTCGACGACCGGACGGCGGCGGTGACGAGCGCGATGCGGCAGGGGCTCCTCTGACGCGAAAGTGCCCCTGGCGAGGAATCTCGCCAGGGGGCACTTCGGGATGCGTATCAGCCGAGGCGCGTACGGACTGCCTCGACGATGCCCTCCAGCGGGAGGGCGATCTGCTCACCCGACTCCATGTCCTTGAACTGGACGACGCCCTCGGTGAGGTCGCGTTCGCCAGCGACGAGGGTGTAGCGCGCGCCGGAGCGGTTCGCCGACTTCATCGCGCCCTTGAGGCCGCGGCCCCCGAAGGCGAAGTCCGTGGCGATCCCGGCCTTGCGCAGCTCGGTGACCACGCCGAAGAGGATCCGGCGGGCCTCCTCGCCGAGCGGCACCGCGAACACGCTGGTGGTGGAGGGCAGTTCGAGCTCCACGCCCTCCGCCTCCAGCGCCAGCACCGTACGGTCCACACCGAGCGCCCAGCCCACCGACGGGAGCGCCGGGCCCCCGATCATCTCGGAGAGACCGTCGTAGCGGCCGCCGCCGCCCACCGCGGACTGCGAGCCCAGACCGTCGTGGACGAACTCGAAGGTCGTCCGCGTGTAGTAGTCGAGACCGCGCACCAGCTTCTCGTCGTCCTCGAAGACCACGCCCGCAGCGGTGAGCAGCGCGCGCACCTCCTCGTGGTACGCCTTGCAGGCGTCGCAGAGATAGTCGCGCAGGACCGGCGCACCGACCAGCTGCTTCTGTACGTCGGCCCGCTTGTCGTCCAGCACCCGCAGCGGGTTGATGTCGATCCTGCGACGGGTCTCCTCGTCGAGGTCGAGGTCGCGCAGGAAGCCCTGGAGCGCCTCGCGGTAGACCGGGCGGCACTCCTTGTCGCCCAGCGAGTTGAGCAGGATGCGGAAGTTGCGCAGCCCGAGGGTCCGGTACGCCTGGTCGGCGAGGATGATCAGCTCGGCGTCGACCGCCGGGTCCTCCACGCCGAGAGCCTCGGCGCCGACCTGCGAGAAGTGGCGGTAGCGGCCCGCCTGCGGCTTCTCGTAGCGGTAGTACGAGCCGGAGTACCAGAGCTTGACGGGCAGGTTCCCGAGCTTGTGCAGGTTGGCCTGCAGGGCCGCGCGCAGCACGGAGGCGGTGCCCTCGGGGCGCAGCGCGAGCTTGTCGCCGCCGCGCGTCTCGAAGGAGTACATCTCCTTGGACACGATGTCGGTGGACTCGCCGACACCGCGCGAGAACAGCTCGACGTTCTCGAAGCCGGGGGTCTCGATGTAGCCGTATCCGGAGTTCTTCAGCGGCGCGGAGATGGCCTCACGCACCGCCAGGAACTTCGCGGAACTCGGCGGGAGCAGGTCGTACGTGCCCTTGGGGGCCTGGAAAGTACTCACGGAAGAAACGTCACATTCCTCGTCGGGGAGCGGCCATGCCCCGCAGATACGGGTTCGAGGCGCGCTCACGGCCGATGGTCGTCTGGGAGCCGTGGCCGGACAGCACCACGGTCGAGTCGTCGAGCGGCAGGCACACCCGCGCCAGCGACTCGAGCATCTCGGCGTGGTCGCCGCCGGGCAGGTCGGTGCGTCCGACGGAGCCGGCGAACAGCAGGTCGCCCGAGAAGAGAACCGGCGGAATGTCCGCCATCTCCGGCATCCTGAAGGTCACCGACCCCTTCGTATGGCCGGGCGCATGCGAGACGGCGAACTCCATGCCGGCCAGCTTCAGCTCGGCGCCGTCGCTCAGCTCCCGTACGTCGTCCGGCTCCCCGACAGTCAGCTCGCCCATCAGCGGCATGCCGATGGTGCGGCCGATGCCCTTCTCCGGGTCGCTCATCATGTACCGGTCGGAAGGGTGGATCCACGCCGGTACGTCGTGCGCTCCGCACACCGGGACGACAGAGGCCACATGGTCGATGTGGCCATGGGTGAGGACGACCGCCACGGGCTTGAGCCGATGCTTCCTGAGCGCGTCCTCGACTCCCTGGGCGGCCTGGTGGCCCGGGTCGATGATCACGCACTCCTCGCCTGCGGCGGGGGCGACCAGATAACAATTGGTGCCCCAGGCCCCGGCGGGGAACCCGGCAATGAGCACGATCGTCCTTAAATGTCGGTGCGGTGGGAGATTGCAGCAGATCAGAGCCTACCGGCGCTGCTCATCACACAGCGAACCCATATACGGTACGGGCTAACTCAGCCAGGACCGGTTCACGAGACGCACGAGGAGAACACCGGTGGTCAGCAGCGATCAGCGGCGGCGCCAGCTCGCCCGAGAGAAGTTCGAGCGGCAGCAGCAGCGCCGCGCCGCGGCCCAGCGCAAGACCCGTCAGCGCACCGCGGTGATCGGCGCGGTCGTCGCCGTGGTCGTCGCCGCCGGTGCCACGGCGTTCGCGACGGGCGCGTTCGACAGCGACGGCAAGAAGAAGACCGCGGACGCGGCACCTTCTCCTTCGGCGAGCAAGTCCGAGGCGCCCGAGCCCGCGATGTCGATCGACAAGGCGGCGAAGTACACCTTCACGCTCAAGACGAACCAGGGCGACATCGCGCTGGCCATGGACGCGAAGAAGACGCCGCACACCGTCAACTCCTTCAAGTCGCTGGCGGACAAGGGGTTCTTCAACAACACGAAGTGCCACCGTCTGACCACGAGCGGCATCTACGTACTGCAGTGCGGTGACCCAAAGGGCGACGGCACCGGCGGTCCCGGCTACACGATCCCGGACGAGAACCTGACCGCGTACGGCAAGGCGGGCGCCGACGGCACGGTCACGTACCCCGCAGGGACCGTGGCGATGGCCAACACGGGTGCGGCGCACACCGGCGGCAGCCAGTTCTTCCTGGTCTACAAGGACAGCAAGCTGCCCCCGACGTACACCCCGTTCGGGACGATCGACGCCGCAGGCCTCAAGACCGTCAAGGACGTCGGCAAGGCCGGAGTCACCGGCGGGGCGGCCGACGGGGCGCCGAAGAAGGCCGTCACCATCTCGAAGGCCACCGTGACCAAGTCCTGATCGGCGATATCCGGATGGGCGGGATGCGGACAGCCACCCCGCCGTTCGCCTATGTTGGCGGAGTGCAGGGCGCATGTGGCCCGGCCGAAGAAACTGTGGACGATGCCCGGGGGCCGCACAGCCCTCGCAGGCATCATGTGGATGGAGGCGCTGTGAGCAGCGACCCGTGGGGCCGTGTCGACGAGACAGGCACCGTGTACGTGCGTACTGCCGATGGCGAGAAGGTCGTCGGCTCGTGGCAGGCAGGCTCTCCCGAGGAGGCTCTGGCCTACTTCGAGCGCAAGTACGAGGGCCTGGTGGTCGAGATCGGCCTCCTCGAACGTCGGGTGAAGACCACCGACCTGTCGGCCAAGGACGCCCAGACCGCCATCGATCATCTGCGTGGGCAGGTCGAGGAGCATCACGCCGTCGGCGACCTCGACGCCCTGCGCAAGAGGCTCGACGGTCTGATCTCGACGGTCGAGGCGCGCCGCGAGGAGCGCAAGGTCGAGAAGGCCAAGCAGACCGACGAGGCGAAGCTCGCCAAGGAGGCGCTGGTCGTCGAGGCCGAGGAGCTGGCGCAGAGCGACCAGTGGCGGTCGGCCGGCGAGCGGCTGCGCGCGCTGGTGGACACCTGGAAGGGCCTCCCGAGGCTCGACCGGAAGTCCGACGACGAGCTGTGGCACCGCTTCTCGCACGCCCGCTCGGCGTTCTCCAAGCGCCGCAAGGCGCACTTCGCATCGCTGGACGCCCAGCGCGAGGACGCCCGCAAGGCGAAGGAGAAGTTGGTCGCCGAGGCCGAGTCGCTGTCCGGCTCGACCGACTGGGGTGCGACGGCTGCCCGCTACCGCGACCTGATGACGGAGTGGAAGGCCGCGGGCCGCGCACAGCGCGAGTCCGAGGACGACCTGTGGAACCGCTTCCGCGGCGCCCAGGACGTCTTCTTCGCCGCCCGCAGCGAGGTCTTCGCGGAGCGCGACGCCGAGCAGGGCGAGAACCTGAAGCTGAAGGAGGAGCTCGCGGTCGAGGCCGAGAAGCTGCTCCCGGTGAAGGATCTCAAGGCTTCCCGGGCCGCGTTCCGTGCGCTCAACGAGCGCTGGGAGGCCATCGGCCACGTACCGCGTGACGCCCGCCCGAAGGTCGAGGGGCGGATGCACACGGTGGAGCGTGCGCTGCAGGAGGCCGAGGAGTCCGAGTGGCGCCGTACGAACCCGGAGGCACGTGCGCGTGCCGCGGGTCTGACGGGTCAGCTGCAGGACGCGGTCGACAAGCTGCGGACGCAGATCGACACGGCGCGCACGGCGGGCAACAACGCCAAGGCCGACAAGCTCGCGCGCGAGCTCGAGGGCCGGCAGGCGCTGCTCGACCAGGCGCTGAAGGGCCTGGAGGAGTTCGGCGGCTGAGCAGCCGGACCAGAACGACAGAGGGCGGCCCCGGTACGGAATTCCGTACCGGGGCCGCCCTCTGTCGTTGCTACGGGCGCCGGGCCGAGGTCACGCGGTAGACGTCGTAGACGCCCTCCACGCCCCGCACCGCCTTCAGGACGTGGCCCAGGTGCTTGGGGTCGCCCATCTCGAAGGTGAAGCGCGAGGTGGCCACCCGGTCGCGGGACGTCTGGACGGCCGCGGACAGGATGTTGACGTGCTGGTCGGAGAGGATCCGTGTCACGTCGGAGAGGAGCCGCGAGCGGTCGAGGGCCTCGACCTGGATGGCGACCAGGAAGACCGATGACTGGGTCGGCGCCCACTCGACTTCGAGGATCCGCTCGGGCTGCTGCGAGAGCGAGTCCACGTTGACGCAGTCCGCGCGGTGCACGGAGACGCCGCTGCCGCGGGTGACGAAGCCGATGATGGGGTCGCCCGGAACCGGGGTGCAGCAGCGGGCGAGCTTCACCCAGACGTCGTCGACACCCTTGACGACGACCCCGGGGTCGGCGTTGGAACGGCGCGAGCGGCCGCGCGAGGGCGGCGCACTCTCGGCGAGGTCCTCGTTGGCGGCCTCCTCGCCGCCGAGGGCCTGGACGAGTTTCTGTACGACGCCCTGGGCGGCGACATGGCCTTCGCCGATCGCCGCGTACAGCGAGGAGATGTCCGGGTAGCGCATCTCGTGCGCGAGCGTGACCAGCGAGTCCCCGGTGAGGATCCGCTGGATCGGCAGGTTCTGCTTGCGCATGGCACGCGCGATGGCGTCCTTGCCCTGCTCGATCGCCTCGTCGCGGCGCTCCTTGGAGAACCAGGCGCGGATCTTGTTGCGCGCCCGCGGCGACTTGACGAAGCCGAGCCAGTCGCGGGAGGGACCCGCGCCGGCGGCCTTGGAGGTGAAGACCTCCACCAAGTCGCCGTTGTCCAGGGTCGATTCGAGCGGTACGAGCCGCCCGTTGACCCGCGCTCCTATGGTCCGGTGGCCGACCTCGGTGTGGACGGCGTACGCGAAGTCGACCGAGGTGGAGCCCGCCGGGAGCGCTATGACGTCGCCCTTGGGCGTGAAGACGAAGACCTCGTTGCGCGAGAGGTCGAAGCGCAGCGACTCCAGGAACTCCGAGGGGTCCTCGGTCTCCTTCTGCCAGTCGAGCAACTGGCGCAGCCACGCCATGTCGTTGACCGCGTCGTCCTTGTGCCGGGGGACGTCGGTACGGACCTTGGAGGTGCCGGCGACGGCTTCCTGCTTGTACTTCCAGTGCGCGGCGATGCCGTACTCGGCGCGGCGGTGCATGTCGAAGGTGCGGATCTGCAGCTCGACAGGCTTGCCGTTGGGGCCGATGACCGTCGTGTGCAGCGACTGGTACATGTTGAACTTGGGCATCGCGATGTAGTCCTTGAACCGGCCGGGGACCGGATTCCATCGCGCGTGGACGGTGCCGAGCGCCGCGTAGCAGTCGCGGACGGTGTCGACGAGGACGCGGATGCCCACCAGGTCGTAGATCTCGGCGAAGTCGCGGCCGCGGACGATCATCTTCTGATAGACGCTGTAGTAGTGCTTGGGGCGTCCGGTGACGGTGGCCTTGATGCGGGCCGCGCGCAGGTCGCTCTGCACCTCGTCGGTCACTATGGCGAGGTACTCGTCGCGCTTGGGGGCCCGTTCGGCGACGAGGCGCACGATCTCGTCGTACATCTTGGGGTAGAGGATCGCGAAGGCGAGGTCCTCCAGCTCCCACTTGATGGTGTTCATGCCGAGGCGGTGGGCCAGCGGCGCGTAGATCTCGAGGGTCTCGCGGGCCTTCTTCTCCTGCTTCTCCCGCTTGAGATAGCGCATGGTGCGCATGTTGTGCAGGCGGTCGGCGAGCTTGATGACCAGGACGCGCGGGTCCTTGGCCATGGCGACGACCATCTTGCGTACGGTCTCGGCCTGCGCGGCCTCGCCGAACTTGACCTTGTCGAGCTTGGTGACGCCGTCGACGAGGAGGGCGACCTGGTCGCCGAAGTCGCGGCGCAGGGTGTCCAGGCCGTACTCGGTGTCCTCGACGGTGTCGTGCAGGAGCCCTGCCATCAGGGTCGCCGGGTCCATGCCGAGCTCGGCGAGGATCGTGGTGACGGCGAGGGGGTGGGTGATGTACGGGTCGCCGCTCTTGCGCTTCTGGCCGCGGTGCCAGCGCTCGGCGACCTGGTACGCGCGCTCGATCTGGCGCAGCGTGGAGGTCTCGATCTTGGGGTCGTTGCCGCGGACGGCCCGCAGGAGCGGTTCGAGAACGGGGTTGTACGGGGACGAGCGCTGGACGCCGAGGCGGGCGAGGCGTGCGCGTACGCGGTTCGACGATCCTCCGCCGGTGCGCGCCGCCGGGCCCTGGAGGGCGGGCTTGGGCGCGGAGACCGGGGCCGCGCCGCCCGCACGCACCGGTGCGTCCGCGGGCCTGGATTTCTCCAGGGGCGGCTTGGGGGGCGTGGCGGGGGTCGCAGCGGCCTTCTTCTCCGGCTGGTCGGGCTGCGCGGCGGCTGCGGGCTGGGCCTCGTCTGGCAAGAGCGCTCCTCGTGCGGGTCCGGGTCCCCCGGTCAGGTCCGGAAGACCCATGGTATCGACCCCTGGCTGTGCGCTCGCCCTGGACCGGTCCGTGGACGTGCGGAGGGCGGGCTCCCGGGGTCGTCCCGGGTGCCCGCCCTTCGTGTGTTCGCGTACGGATCAGACCGTGATCAGGGCCTCCAGCGGGGCGCCCTGCAGAGCCTGCTCCAGACGGGCACGCCCGTCGAGGAAGCTGAGCTCCATGAGGACGGCCACGCCCGCGACCTGGGCGCCGGCCCGCCGGATGAGCTCCAGCGAGGCCTCGGCGGTGCCGCCGGTGGCGAGGACGTCGTCGATGACCATGACACGGTCACCGGCGCTGAGGTCCTCGGCGTGCACCTCGATCTCGGCGCTGCCGTACTCGAGGTCGTACGCCTGCGAGAGCGTCGCTCCGGGGAGCTTGCCCGCCTTGCGTACGGGGATGAACCCGATGCCCGCGCGGACCGAGACCGGTGCGGCCAGGATGAACCCGCGCGCCTCGAGCCCGACGATCTTCGTCGCCCCGTGCTTGACGCACAGGTCGGCGAGGGCGTCGGTGAGGGCCGTGAAGGCCTCCGGGTCCGCGAGCAGCGGCGTGATGTCCTTGAAGACGACGCCGGGCTTCGGATAGTCCTGCACATCCCGGATACGGCTGAGCAGGAGCTCCTGGGTGCTGGTCATCGGCGCTTTCCACGTCCTCGTACGGGCTGCTGGCGCTGGCCGACGACGGCGCCCGCGGGGGCGGCGTCCACCGGCTCGTCACCGTGGTCCTGCACGGAGTCGTCCTCCACGGTCTCGCCCTTGGCGGCAGCGGCGGCCCGCTTGGCGAGCACCCGCTTCTTGAGGGCCTTCATCGCCGGCTCCTGCTCCTTGAGGTCTGCGACCAGAGGCGTGGCGATGAAGATCGAGGAGTACGCACCGGCCGCGAGGCCGACGAAGAGCGACAGCGAGATGTCGTTGATCATACCGGCGCCGAGGACGCCGCCACCGATGAAGAGCAGGCCCGCCACCGGGAGCAGCGCGACGACCGTGGTGTTGATGGAACGCACCAGGGTGCCGTTGAGCGAGCGGTTGGCCATCTCGCTGTAGGTCCAGCGGGTCTGCTTGGTGAGGTCCTTGCCGCCCTCCTTGAGACTGTCGAAGACGACGACAGTGTCGTAGAGGGAGTATCCGAGAATGGTCAAGAGACCGATCACGGTGCCCGGGGTGACCTCGAATCCGACGAGTGCGTAGACACCGACGGTGATAGTGAGGTCGTGGATCAGGGCGATCAAAGCGGCGACGGCCATGCGCCATTCGAAGGCAATCGCCAGATAGATCACTACGAGGACCATGAAGATGGCGAGGCCGGTCCATGCCTTGTTGGCGACCGTCTCACCCCAACTGGGCCCGACGAGGTCGGCGTTGATCTTGTTGACCGGGATGTTCAGGTCCTTGGCCAGTTCGGCCTGGATCTTGTCCGACTGCTTGGTGTCGATACCGGCGATCTGGATCCGGACCGAACCGTTTCCGAGCTTCTGGACCGTCGCGTCGTGGCCGGAGGCCGTCTCCGCGTCTTCCTTGATCTGCTCGACGGAGGCGGACACGTGGGTGGTCTTGTCCGTGGTGAAGACCGCCCCGCCCTCGAACTCGATGCCCATCGTGAGACCACGCACCGCAAGGCCGACGATGGCCGTGATGGTGATCAGGATGGAGATGCCGTACCAGAGCTTCCGCTTGCCGACGAAGTCGTAGCCGATCTCGCCGCGGTACAGCTTGGCGCCGATGGTGCCGAGTCGCGACATCTCACGCCTCCTTCGGGTCGGTGTGAGCGGAGGCGGCGGTGCGGGAACGACGCAGCGGGGGCTTGGCACCGAGGCGCTTGGGGTCGAGACCGGACCACGGGTGACCGTCCGCGAAGAACTGCCTGCGCGCGATCAGCGTCATGACCGGCTTGGTGAAGAGGAAGACGACCACAACGTCGAGCAGGGTGGTGAGGCCCAGCGTGAACGCGAAGCCCTGCACCTTGCCGACCGTCACGATGTAGAGCACGGCGGCGGCCAGGAACGACACGAAGTCGGAGACGAGGATGGTGCGCCGGGCACGCGGCCAGGCACGCTCGACGGCCGGACGGAGTGTACGGCCGTGCCGGATCTCGTCACGCACTCGTTCGAAGTAGACGATGAACGAGTCCGCGGTAATACCGATCGCGACGATCGCACCGCAGACAGCGGGCAGGTTCAGCGCGAAGCCGATGCCCGGGCCGAGCAGCGTCATGATCTCGTACGTGAGGATGCCCGAGACCGCGAGGCTGAGGATCGCGATGGCGGCCAGGCCGCGGTAGTACGCCACCAGGTAGATGATGACCAGCGCGAGGCCGATCGCACCGGCGATGAGACCGGCGTCCAGCTGCTGGCCACCAAGGGCGGCCGACACGGTGGTGGCGGTCTCCTCGTGGAAGGTCAGCGGAAGGGCGCCGTAGGACAGGACGTTGGCGAGGCTCTGGGCCGACTTCTGGTCGAAGCTGCCGGAGATCTCGGCGCTGCCGCTGAGCGTCGTGGAGACGCGAGGGGCGGACTGGACCAGGCCGTCGAGGACGATCGCGAACTGGTTCTGCGGCTCCGTCGCCTTGGCGAGCTTGGTGGTGGTCGTCTGGAACTTCTTCGAGCCCTTGCCCGTGAAGTCCATGTTGACGACCCATGCGCCGTTCTGCTGCGAGATCGCGGCCTTGGCGCTGTCGACGTCGGTACCGGAGAGCTCGGCCGGGCCGAGGATGTACTTCGTGGAACCGTCCTCGCTGCACGACACGACCGGGTCGGTGGGCAGGGCGCCCTTGCTCGCGTTGGCGCGGCCGGCCTTGGTGGAACAGTCGAGCGCCGTGAACTCCTTCTGCAGCTTCGCAGCCGTGGCGGCATCGGCCGCCGAGGCGCTGGAGCTCGCCGAAGGGGTCGGCGTGGGAGAAGGCGTGGAGTCCGCCTTCAGACCGTCGGTGACCGCACGGCCCTGAGAGGTCGCGGAGGCGGTCGGGGTGGGCGTTGCCGACGAGGTGGCCTTCGCCTTGCCGGTGGACGAGGCGGTCGGCGTGGGCGAAGCGGTGGACGTCGGCGTCGGCGTGCCCGCGGCCTCGGTCAGGACCTGCCGGAAGTACAGCTGGGCGGTGGTACCGACCTGCGCGCGAGCTTCCTTCGAGTTCGTCCCCTTGGGGATGTTCACGATGATGTTGTCCGAGCCCTGGGTCTGGACCTCGGCCTCGGAAACGCCCATGCCGTTGACGCGCCGGTCGATGATGCTGACCGCGGTGTCCATGTTCGTCTTGTTGATCGCGTTCGGCTTGCCCGGCGTCGGCTCGGCCTTGAGCGTGATGCTCGTACCGCCGGCGAGGTCGATGCCCAGGCGGGGCGTGGTGTGCCCGCCGAGGAACATTCCTCCGGCCATCGCGACCATGGCGATCAGGATCAGGAGCAGGGAACGTCCCGGCTTGCCCTGGGCCCCCGCCGGCCTTCGGCCCTTGTTCGGTGCTGCCACCTTGTCGTTTCTCCCTGTCCTACCGCCCTGCGCCGGGTGTGCGCTGTGGGCGGCCACGAAGTATTAAGGGGTCCTGCCCCCGCAGAAGTCGTACGAGCCGGGGACCGGGTGCGCGGATGAGCGCGATCCGGTCCCCGTACGTGACTACTTCGCGTCGCCCTCGCCGTCGGCCTTGTCGTCCTTGGGCGCGGTCTCGTCCACGGTGTCCTCCGCGGCGTCCTTCTTGCCCAGGTCGATCTTGGCGTCATCCGCCGTCTCGTCGGCCTCGGTGAGCGAGGAGGCGTCGTCCGGCACGATGGCGCTGTCGTCCTCGCCGTGGACGATGCGGTTGTACTCCTCGTCCACGAGGACGGCGCCGATGGCGTTCTTGGCGTAGATGGCGTGGACGCCGGGAGCGACCTCGAGGGTCACCGTCTCGTCGTGGATCTCCTTGACGGTGGCGTACATGCCCCCGATCGTGCGGACGCCGGTACCGGGCTGCATCTCATTGCGCATGGACGCGGCCGCCTGCTGCTTCTTCTTGGCGGAGCGGGTCATCAGGAACATGGCCCCGATAAGCACAATGAAGGGGAGGAGAGTGATCGGACTCACGGGACGGACTTCCTTCGCACGACCGCGCTGGTGAGCGGCCTGATCTACGGGGGTGGGCACGCCGGCCTGGAAGGGCGACGTCGGCGGAGTCTAAGCGAGTCCGCATCATTGGAACAACGCCCAGCATGGCACTGCCGTTCCTGACCGGGCGACCCTCCGCGCCGCTATGCCCGAAACAGCCCGCCTTGTCCGTTATCTGCCCCAGTCTGCTGCGGCGGTACGAGTCCGAGATGGGCCCAGGCGGCAGGCGTCGCCACCCGGCCTCGCGGGGTGCGGGCGAGGAGTCCTTCCCGTACCAAAAAGGGCTCGGCGACCTCTTCCACCGTCTCGCGCTCCTCTCCTACGGCCACTGCCAGCGTGGACAGGCCCACGGGTCCGCCGCCGAAGAGCTTGAGCAAAGCTTGAAGGACGGCCCGGTCCAGGCGGTCGAGACCGCGGGCGTCGACCTCGTAGACGGCGAGGGCCGTGCCGGCGACCTCGCGCGTGATGGTGCCGTCGCCCTTCACCTGGGCGTAGTCGCGGACGCGGCGCAGGAGGCGGTTGGCGATACGGGGGGTGCCGCGGGAGCGTCCTGCGATCTCCGCCGCGCCCTCGCCGTCGATCTCCACGTCGAGCAGGCGGGCGGAGCGGTGGATGACGCGCTCCAGCTCGGCGGGCTCGTAGAACTCCATGTGACCGGTGAAGCCGAAGCGGTCGCGCAGCGGGGGCGGCAGGAGTCCGGCCCTGGTGGTGGCGCCGACCAGGGTGAAGGGCGGGAGCTCCAGCGGGATGGCGGTGGCGCCGGGGCCCTTGCCGACGATGACGTCGACCCTGAAGTCCTCCATCGCCATGTAGAGCATCTCCTCCGCGGGACGCGACATGCGGTGGATCTCGTCCAGGAAGAGGACCTCTCCCTCCTGGAGGGAGGAGAGGATCGCGGCGAGGTCGCCCGCGTGCTGGATGGCGGGGCCCGAGGTGATGCGGATCGGGGCGCCCATCTCGGCGGCGATGATCATCGAGAGGGTTGTCTTGCCGAGGCCGGGGGCTCCGGAGAGCAGGACGTGGTCGGCGGTGGCACCGCGCTGGCGGGCCGCGCGCAGCACCAGGTCGAGCTGTTGCCTGACCTTCTCCTGTCCGACGAACTCGTCGAGGTCCTTGGGGCGCAGGGCGGCCTCGACCGCCTGGTCCTCCCCGTCGGCGACGGAGTCCACCAGGCGGTCGTCGATGTCGCGGGCCGCGGGGCCGCTCGTCTCGTCCCAGTTCACTGAGAACCTCCTCGCGCGTGCGGTCCCGGTGCCTGGCGTGACCTGCTTGTCCGGCCGGGGGTCCGGGGGTTGTCCCCGGGAAAATGCAGCATGGCGGTGGATCTCTCGGTCAGCGGGCGCGGTTGAGGGTCTGCAGGGCGGCCTTGAGGAGCGCGCCCACGTTCGGCTCGGCGGATGCCTCTGCCTGCGGTGTAACGGCAATGACCGCGTCCTCGGCGTCGCGCGGGGCGTACCCGAGGCCGACCAGTGCGGAGTGCAGCTGCTCGCTCCAGGGGGCGGGCCCGGAGGCCGTGCGCTGGGCGGCGAGGTGCGCGCCGGTGCCGAGGGGGGCGCCGAGGCGGTCCTTGAGCTCCAGGAGGAGCTTCTGGGCGCCCTTCTTGCCGATGCCGGGGACCGCGGTCAGCGCCTTCTCGTCGGCGGTGGAGATCGCGAGGCGCAGGGCGTCCGGGGAGTGCACGGCGAGCATCGCCTGGGCGAGGCGCGGGCCGACGCCGCTGGCGGTCTGGAGGAGCTCGAAGACCTGGCGCTCGTCGTCGTCCACGAAGCCGTAGAGAGTGAGCGAGTCCTCCCGTACGACCAGAGAGGTCGCGAGCTTGGCCTCCTGGCCGATCCGGAGGGTGGAGAGCGTGTTCGGGGTGCACTGGACGGCCATCCCGACCCCGCCCACCTCCAGGACGGCGGTCGTCGGGGCCAGGGCGGCCACCGGTCCTGTGACGAAGGCGATCATGCGGTACGGCCTTTCGTTGCCTGTGCCGTGCGGTGGGCGGCGACGGCCTGCTGGAGTCGGTTCTGGGCGGGGGCGCGCCAGATGTGGCAGATCGCGAGGGCGAGCGCGTCGGCGGCGTCGGCCGGTTTGGGCGGTGCGTCGAGGCGCAGGAGCCGGGTCACCATGGCGCCCACCTGGGCCTTGTCGGCGCGGCCGCTGCCGGAGACTGCGGCCTTGACCTCGCTGGGGGTGTGCAGGGCGACGGGGATGCCGCGGCGGGAGGCGCAGAGCATGGCGACGGCGCTCGCCTGGGCGGTTCCCATCACCGTACTGACGTTGTGCTGGCTGAACACCCGCTCCACGGCGACGACTTCGGGCCGGTGCGTGTCCAGCCACTCCTCGATGCCGCGCTCGATGGCGACGAGGCGCGAGCCCAACTCGGCGTCCGCCGGGGTGCGTACGACACCGACGCCGAGCATGGTCAGGGGCCGGCCCGCGACACCTTCGACCACTCCGACACCGCACCGGGTCAACCCGGGGTCCACACCCAGCACCCGCATCCGCCGCCCCTTGTCGCCTAGTCGATCGTCTGTTTGTGCAGCGTATCGGGGACCTCTGACAAAAAGACAAAGCTGCGGGCCGACAGGGTGTGTCCCGTCGGCCCGCAGCGAGTGTGCGTGAGCGCCCGTCAGGCGTCGACCTTCTCCATGACCTCGTCGGAGACGTCGAAGTTGGCGAAGACGTTCTGCACGTCGTCGCTGTCCTCGAGCGCGTCGATCAGCTTGAAGATCTTGCGCGCGCCCTCTTCGTCCAGCTCGACCTGCATGGTCGGAACGAAGTTGGCGTCGGCCGAGTCGTAGTCGATGCCGGCGTCCTGGAGCGCGGTGCGCACCGCCACCATGTCCGTGGCCTCGCTGATGACCTCGAAGCTCTCGCCCAGGTCGTTGACTTCCTCGGCACCCGCGTCCAGGACCGCGCCGAGCACGTCGTCCTCGGTGAGCTCGCCCTTGGGGACGATGACGACGCCCTTGCGGTTGAAGAGGTAGGAGACGGAGCCGGGGTCCGCCATCGAGCCGCCGTTGCGGGTCATCGCGACCCGCACGTCCGAGGCGGCGCGGTTGCGGTTGTCGGTGAGGCACTCGATGAGCACCGCGACGCCGTTCGGTCCGTAGCCCTCGTACATGATCGTCTCGTAGTCGGCGCCGCCGGCCTCGAGGCCGCCGCCGCGCTTGACCGCGGAGTCGATGTTCTTGTTGGGTACCGAGCTCTTCTTCGCCTTCTGGATGGCGTCGACGAGGGTCGGGTTGCCATCGAGATCGACGCCGCCCGAGCGTGCCGCAACTTCGATGTTCTTGATCAGCTTCGCGAAGAGCTTGCCGCGCTTGGCGTCAACCACGGCCTTCTTGTGCTTCGTCGTAGCCCATTTAGAGTGGCCGGACATCTGCCTGTCTCCTTCGCGTAACCATCTTCTGTACGAACGCCAGAGATCCTACCGGGACTCCGTCACAGGGCGGCGCGCACCATGTCCGCGAAATACTCGTGCAGCCGGTGGTCGCCGGTCAGTTCCGGGTGGAACGACGTCGCGAGGGCGTTCTTCTGCCGTACTGCCACGATATGGCCGCCGTGCTCGGCGAGCACCGATACTTCCGCGCCGACCGACTCGACCCACGGGGCGCGGATGAAGACGCCCTCCACGGGGCCGCCCTCGATCGCCTCGATGGCCACGGCCGCCTCGAACGACTCGTTCTGCCTGCCGAAGGCGTTGCGGCGGACGATCATGTCGATGCCGCCGATCGTCTCCTGGCCCGAACGCGGGTCGAGGATCTTGTCGGCGAGCATGATCAGGCCGGCGCAGGTGCCGTAGACCGGCATTCCGGCACGGACCCGCTCGCGGAGCGGCTCCAGCATGCCGAAGAGAACGGCCAGTTTGGACATCGTGGTGGACTCGCCGCCGGGGAGGACCAGTCCGTCGACCTCGGCGAGCTCCTCGGGGCGCCGGACCGGCCTGGCCACGGCGTCCGCCGCGGCCAGAGCCGTCAGGTGCTCCCGTACGTCGCCCTGGAGAGCCAGGACGCCGATGACGGGGGTGGTGCTCATCGCTGCTTACCAGCCCCGGTTCGCGTAGCGCTCGGCCTCGGGGAGGGTGTCGCAGTTGATGCCGACCATGGCCTCGCCCAGGTTGCGCGACGCGTCCGCGATGATCTTGGGGTCGTCGTAGAAGGTGGTGGCCTTCACGATGGCGGCGGCGCGCTTGGCCGGGTCGCCCGACTTGAAGATGCCGGAGCCGACGAAGACGCCCTCGGCACCGAGCTGGCGCATCAGCGCGGCGTCGGCGGGGGTGGCGACGCCGCCCGCGGAGAAGAGGACGACCGGGAGCTTTCCGAGCTCGGCGACCTCCTTGACCAGCTCGTAGGGGGCGCGCAGGTCCTTGGCGGCCGCGTACAGCTCGTTGTTGTCGTAGCCGCGCAGGCGGGCGATCTCGTTCTTGATCTGGCGCAGGTGACGGACGGCCTCGACGACGTTGCCGGTGCCGGCCTCGCCCTTCGAGCGGATCATGGCCGCGCCCTCGGCGATACGGCGCAGGGCCTCGCCCAGGTTGGTGGCACCACAGACGAAGGGGGTCGTGAAGGCGAACTTGTCGCTGTGGTTGACCTCGTCGGCCGGGGTGAGGACCTCGGACTCGTCGATGTAGTCGACGCCGAGCGACTGCAGGACCTGGGCCTCGACGAAGTGGCCGATACGGGACTTGGCCATGACGGGGATGGAGACGGCCTCGATGATCTCTTCGATCATGTTCGGGTCGGACATCCGGGCCACTCCGCCGTCCTTGCGGATGTCGGCGGGAACCCGCTCCAGGGCCATGACGGCGACGGCGCCCGCGTCCTCGGCGATCTTCGCCTGCTCGGCGTTGACCACGTCCATGATCACGCCGCCCTTGAGCTGCTCGGCCATGCCGCGCTTGACGCGTGCGGTGCCGGTCGCGGGGGTCTGGGGGGTGGTGGGAAGCGTGCTCACGGAATTGACCTCACTCGGTGAAGAGGGTTCTTGCTTCCCCGAGCAAACGCCCTGCGACCAGTCCACAGCAAGGGCCAATGGACAGCCGGTGGATCGTTTTGGCCCCCGCGGTGAGCGGTTACGTTCCCGGGCGGTCGGCCAGCGCCACCGGCGGCTCGTCGTCCATCTCGAAGGCCAGGGGGAACGGCGCGTGCCCGGCCAGCCGGAACCAGCGGACCTTGCGGTGGCCGCGCAGGGCGCGCGCGGCCCGTACCGCGTCGTTGTGGAAGCGGCGGGCCATCGGCACCCGGCGTACGGCGGCGGCCAGTTCGTCGGCGGCCTCCTCGCCGCCCGGCGCCTCGCGTACGACGTCGACCTGCGCCTGCTCGCCGAAGACGGCCCGCAGCGCCTGGCTGAGCTCGCTCTCGGTGACCTCCCGGTGATCCTCCTCGGCCTGCCGGGCGGCGTGCGCGGCCTGGTAGAGCACGATCGAGGCGGCCGGGTCGAGGACGCCGGAGGTGGCCAGCTCCTGGGTGACCGAGGCGCGGCGCAGGAGTTGGGCGTCGAGGGCGGCGCGGGCGGCGTCGATCCGGGTGTGCAGCCGGTCGAGGCGCCCCGCGGTCCAGCTCAGGTACAGGCCGATCGCGACGAGGGCGACGACGATCCAGATGAGGGTTACGGTCACGGGCGGCAAGGCTACCCGTGACCGCGGGGTGACTCAGTCCCTGGCGAGGCCGAACCGGGCCCGGAGGCTGATGCGCTCGTCGGTGGCCACCGAAGCGGCGCCGTCCGTCACCGTCTCGTAGACCGCGAGGATGTCCGCTCCGACCGTCGACCAGTCGAAGCGCCGTACGTGCGCGCTGCCGCGCTCGCTCAGCTCCCTGCGCCGCTCCTCGTCGCCGAGCAGCGCGACCGCGGCGGTCGCCAGCGCGTCCGCGTCCTCGTTCGCGAAGAGCTCGCCCGCGGCCCCCTGGTCCAGGACCTGGGCGAAGGCGTCCAGGTCGCTGGCGAGCACGGGGGCGCCCGCGGACATCGCCTCGACCAGGATGATCCCGAAGCTCTCGCCGCCGGTGTTGGGGGCGACGTACACATCGACACTGCGCAGCAGCCGCGCCTTGTCCTCGTCGCTCACCATGCCGAGGAACTCGACGCGTTCGCGCATCTCCTTCGGCAGCGAGGCGACCGCCTCCTCCTCGTCGCCGCGGCCCGCGACGAGCAGCCGGGTGTCCGGGCACTCGGCGAGGATCTTCGGGAGGGCGCGCATCAGGACGGGAAGTCCCTTGCGGGGCTCGTCGATCCGGCCGATGAAACCGATCGTGCCGCCCTGCCACTCTGCCTTCGGCTCGGCCTTGTCGAAGAAGCCGACGTCGACGCCGTTGGGGATGACGACCGCGTCGCCGCCCAGGTGCTCGACGAGCGTGCGCCGCGCGTACTCGCTGACCGCGATGCGCGCGCTGATCTTCTCCAGTGCGGGCTGCAGGATCGGGTACGCGGCGATCATCGCGCGGGAGCGCGGGTTGGACGTGTGGAAGGTGGCGACGATCGGCCCCTGCGCGGCCCAGCACGTCAGCAGTCCCAGCGAGGGCGAGGCCGGCTCGTGGATGTGGATCACGTCGAAGGTGCCGTCGTGCAGCCAGCGACGCACCCTCGCGGCCGACAGGAAGCCGAAGTTGAGGCGGGCGACCGAGCCGTTGTACGGCACCGGGACGGCCCGGCCGGCCGAGACGACGTACGGCGGAAGCGGCGTCTCGTCGTCCGCGGGGGCCAGCACAGAGACCTGGTGGCCGAGCCGGATCAGATGCTCGGCGAGGTCGCGGATGTGGAACTGGACTCCCCCGGGGACGTCCCAGGAGTACGGGCAGACGATGCCGATCTTCACTCTGACTCCTGGCGGGGCTCTAGATCGGCGAGCCACAGACGCTGCAGCATGTGCCAGTCCTCCGGGTGCTCGGCGATTCCGGTGGCGAAGGCATCGGCCAGCGCCTGCGTCATCGAAGACGTCTTCTCGGCCCGCGTACCTGTCTCCGGCACCTCGATGGGCGGATGGATCCGGCCCTGCATTATGGCGGAGTCGTCGTACCAGAGCGTTACGGGAAGAAGCAGCGCCCCCGTCTGCTGCGCCAGCATCGCGGGCCCCGCGGGCATCCGCGCCGCGTCGCCGAAGAACTTCACCTCGACACCGGAGGCGGACAGATCACGGTCGGCCACCAGGCAGACCAGACCGCCCGCACGCAGCCGCCGCGCCAGGGTCCCGAACGCCGAGCCGCCGGTGTGCGGCAGGACCTCCATGCCCAGGCCCTCGCGGTACGCGACGAAGCGGTCGTACAGCGTCTCGGGCTTGAGGCGCTCGGCGACCGTGGTGAAGGGGACCTCCAGCTTGGTGGTGACCCAGGCGCCCGCGAGGTCGTAATTGCCCATGTGGGGCAGGGCGAGGACCACACCGCGACCGGCGGCGAGGCCGTCGGTCAGATGGTGGACTCCCTTGACGGCGAACCCGTTCTTCACGCGCTCGGCGCTCCACGCGGGCAGCCGGAAGGACTCCATCCAGTACCGCATGTACGAGCGCATGCCGGCCTTCGACAGCTCGGCCAGCCGGGCCTCAGTGGCGTCGGGCACCACGCGCGCCAGGTTCGCCTCCAGCCGCAGCACGCTCTTGCCGCGCCGCTTCCAGACCGTGTCGGCGATGCGCCGGCCGAGTCCGGTGGCGACCGGTTCGGGCAGCTTCTTGACGGCCGCCCAGCCCAGTCCGTACAGCGCGTCGGTCAGCTTCTCCTTCACGCCGCCTCGCTCTCCTGCGCCGAAGCGGCTGCTGCTGCGGCGTCGGCCTCGGCGGACTCCCGGCGTACGGTCACCACCCGCTGCGCCAGGGTGATCGCGCTGCCGACGGCAACGATCCACAGGGCGATCGGCAGCAGGATCTGGATGCCGGGGACGCCGAAGGCGTGCAGCCCGGCGAGACCGGCGGCGACCAGGGTGATGACGAGCCGCTCGGCCCGCTCGACCAGTCCGTTGACGGCGACGGGAAGCCCGATCGCCTCACCGCGCGCCTTCGTGTACGAGACGACCTGGCCGCTCGCGAGGCAGAAGATCGCGACCGCGCACAGCATGTTGTTGTCGCCGCTGCCCGCGTACCAGAGCGCGAATCCGCCGAAGATCGCCCCGTCGGCGACCCGGTCGAGGGTCGAGTCGAGGAACGCGCCCCAGCGGCTGGAGATCCCGGCCTGGCGCGCCATGTTGCCGTCGACGAGGTCGGAGAAGACGAAGAGGGTGATGACGATCGTGCCCCAGAAGAACTCTCCGCGGGGGAAGAAGACCAGTGCACCTGCCATCACTCCGGCCGTGCCGATGAGTGTGACCGCGTCGGGGCTGACCCCACGGCGGAGCAGAAATGCGGCGAACGGCGTGAGGACACGCGTGAAGAATGCACGCGCGTACTTGTTCAGCATGGCCTTCCCGAGGGGTCGGATGGCCGCGCGGCCCTTCTGGCCACCGGCTGGCCCATCGTAGCCAGGCCCGCCCCCGTCCACCGCCGGGCACCCCGGCTCGGTACGACGTATGGACGCAGCGTGACCGGAGTGGAAAGCTCGAAACACCGCGGGCGTCACCGGTGCCGCCACGCACTGCGGCCCCCTTGTGTCCGCGCCCTCTCTCCTCACCGTGCAACAACCCGGGAGGCAAGAATCATGGGCGACAAGGCAAACGCACACCCCGGAGCCGCCGGCAGGGCAGCGACGGCCGACCGGCCCGCTTCCGTACGGAATGTGGTGCTGGTCGGCCACAGCGGTTCGGGCAAGACCACACTGGTCGAGGCCCTCGCGCTGACCGCGGGTGCGGTCAACCGGGCGGGCCGGGTCGAGGACGGGCAGACCGTCTCCGACTACGACGAGATCGAGCACCGTCAGCAGCGCTCGGTCCAGCTCTCCCTCGTCCCCGTCGAATGGGGCGGGATCAAGATCAATCTCCTGGACACACCCGGCTACGCCGACTTCGTCGGTGAGCTGAGGGCCGGTCTGCGGGCGGCGGACGCGGCCCTCTTCGTCGTATCGGCCGCCCAGGACGCGGGCAGCGTGGCCGCGACGACCCGCATGGTGTGGGACGAGTGCGCGGCCGTCGGGATGCCGCGCGCGATCGTGGTCACCCACCTCGACACGGCGCGCACCGGCTACGACGAGATGACCCGGGTCTGCGGCCGGATCTTCGGCGGCGACGACCCCGATGCCGTACTCCCGCTCTACTTACCGCTGTACGGACCGCAGGCCCCCGACGGGCACGCCCCCGTGACGGGGCTCATCGGGCTGCTGACCCAGCGGCTCTTCGACTACGCGTCGGGGGTACGCAAGGACGGTGCGCCCGGGGACGAGCACCTGCCGCTGATCGAGGAGGCCCGCAACCGGCTCATCGAGGGCATCATCGCCGAGAGCGAGGACGAGTCCCTCATGGACCGCTATCTCGACGGCGACGAGATCGACGTGAAGACCCTGGTGGAGGACCTGGAGCGGGCCGTCGCACGCGGCACCTTCCACCCCGTCCTCGCGGCGGCCCCGGCCGCCGAGGGCGCCACACAGGGGCTGGGCACGGTCGAGCTCCTCGAACTGATCACCGGCGGCTTCCCGACTCCCCCCGAGCGCGAGACCCCCCGGGTCACCACCCCCCAGGGCGGCTCCCGCCCCGCGGTGGTCTGCGATCCGCGCGGGCCGCTGGTCGCCGAGGTCATCAAGACCGCATCGGATCCCTACGTGGGACGGGTCTCGCTGGTACGGGTCTTCTCCGGCACCCTGCGCCCCGACGAGACCGTCCACGTCTCCGGACACGGGCTGCAGGACCGGGGCCAGGACAACCACCACGACATCGACGAGCGCATCGGCGCCCTCTCCTCCCCCTTCGGCAAACAGCAGCGCACGATGACGCAGGTCATCGCGGGAGACATCGCCTGCGTCGCCAAACTGACCCGCGCCGAGACCGGCGACACCCTCTCCGGCCGGGACGATCCCCTCCTCATGGAGCCCTGGGTCATGCCGGACCCGCTCCTCCCGCTCGCCATCGAGGCGCACAGCAAGGCGGACGAGGACAAGCTCTCGCAGGGTCTTTCTCGGCTGGTCGCCGAGGACCCGACGATGCGACTCGAACAGAATCCGGACACCCGGCAGCTGGTCCTCTGGTGCCTCGGCGAGGCACACAAGGACGTGGCGCTGGAGCGGCTGCGCAGCCGCTACGGGGTGCAGGTCGACGCCGTGCCGTACAAGGTGTCGCTGCGGGAGACCTTCGGGGCGAAGTCCGCGGGGCGCGGCCGTCACGTCAAACAGTCGGGCGGCCACGGCCAGTTCGCGATCTGCGAGATCGAGGTGTCTCCCCTGCCCCCGGGCACCGGGATCGAGTTCGTCGACAAGGTGGTGGGCGGCTCGGTGCCCCGGCAGTTCATCCCGTCGGTCGAGAAGGGGGTACGCGCCCAGGCGGCGCGCGGCGTGGCGGCGGGCCATCCGCTCGTGGACGTACGGATCACCCTCCTCGACGGGAAGGCGCACTCGGTGGACTCCTCCGACGCGGCCTTCCAGACGGCGGGGGCGCTCGCCTTGCGTGAGGCGGCGCTCGACGCGCGGATCGATCTCCTGGAGCCGGTGGCCGAGCTGCAGGTGCTCGTCTCCGACGACTACGTGGGCCCGGTGATGAGCGATCTCTCCGGGCGGCGGGGGCGGGTGGTCGGCACCGAACAGGCCGGGCCGGGACGGACGCTGGTGCGGGCGGAGGTCCCGGAGATCGAGATCGGGCGGTACGCGGTCGATCTGAGGTCGATCTCGCACGGCACGGGCCGCTTCAGCCGTACGTACGCCCGACATGAGCCGATGCCTCCCCAGCTGGCCGACAAAATCCGCGAACAGGCGGAAACCGGCACGTAGTTGAGTGTGAGTCCAGGATGCCGTCCGCCCAATTCGCTTGCGGCGGGCGGCATTCCGCTGTCCCCTGACGGAGAGAGGATCGCGCCGTTACGCTGTGGTCCCAGCTCAGAAGGTGTGCAGGGTGCGGGAGTTGGGAACAGGCCGCAGCAGCGGTTGTACGCGGCGATGGGGGAAGCGATGCCGGACAGGGACAACGTTTTCGACTTCATTCCCGGGGCCCAGATCCCGCTCCAGGGATCGGCGGGCCAGACCGCGGCGACGCATGCCCTCGCCTCGGCCGCGTACCGCGACAGCGACGTCCACGAGATCCTCAAGGCCAACAGCGAGTGGCACGAGTCCAAGGTGAAGGAAGGGAAGTTCAAGCTCTTCGAGCCGGATCTCGGCGAGGCCTTCTCGCGGGCCGTCCAGGTGCGGATGCTCGGCGGCGCCCGCAAGGCGCTCATCCAGTCCTTCGGCACCGAACCGCAGACCGTGGTCGAGCACTGCCTGGCCGCGACCCGTATCCGCAAGGAACGCGACACCCGGCTCACGGTCGTGATGGTCGTCTTCGGGCTGGTCTTCCTCCCCGGACTGCTGCTCTGGCTGGGCGTGTTCCAGCTGCGCCGCATACTGAAGGACTCCAAGGACAAGCGCACGGGCGTCCTCGGCACCGCGCTGCTGATAGCCGCCGGCGGACTGGCCGTGCTCTTCCTGGTCAAGCTGCCTTTCACCGGATTCCTGGGTCTCTACCTCCGCGCGATGATCGTCGCGCCGGTCATCGGCTGGCTCTGGGCCAAGCAGATCTGCGAGAAGACCGCCAAGGACCTCCGCGCCCGCTGGACGAACCTGCTCTCCGGCGGCGGCGTGGGCGCCAAGATCCCCGAGGCCGTACCGCGGAATCCGACCGAGACCGCGGCCGAACAACTGCGCCAGAACCTCGCCAAGCTCACCGCCGAGCAGCAGTCCAACTCGGTCTTCTACGCGGGCCCCAAGGGGATACTCGGCATGGGCACCCGCTGGGGCAGCTGGCAGCTCGCCGAGGAGCTGATCCCGCGCGACGAGGGCACCGAGATCCACGGCTTCCGCAGCTGGGACGTGATCCGCGCGATCCACGACCGTCTCAAGCTCCTCGAGCGCAGCCCCCTGCACACCAACGGCTTCCCGACCCCCGACGTCAAGCACTGGATCGTCTCCCCGGTCGGTGAGAACGCCAAGGAGGTCAGCCGTCCGAGCGGCACCGAGGTGGACGCGTTCCAGATCAAGGGCCACGAGATACAGCGCATCTGCAACGAGCAGCAGTTCGGCAGCGGCAACCGCCACTACCTGGGCTGCCAGTTCACCCTCTGGGACGGCCAGCTGGTCATCACCATGCTGATCACCGTCACCGTGCTCCACGAGACGCTGCGCATCGAGGTCACGGGCCATGCGCTGGGCCCGGTCCACTCCCTGTTCACCAGCAAGCCCAAGGCCAAGACCGTGGAGGTCAGCGGGACGGTCAAGTTCTGGGAGACGCACGAGCGGCAGCTGCCGCTGATGGGGACCGACGACGTCGTACGCATCGCCGTGCGCGCCCCGCTGACCTGGTTCCCCAACCTCCTCGGCTGGGCGGGCGGCGGGCTCGTCCTGCCCGAACCGTTCGGGGTGCGGCACGCCTGGGCCGAGAAGCCCTGGCGCCACCGCTTCATGGCCGACGACGCGATGCGGGCGGCCACTCCCGTCCTGCGCGCGGTCCACGCGGCCGCCATGAAGGTGCTCGACGAGCACAACGTGGACACCGAGCGCTTCGGAAACCGCTCGGTGATACTGAGCGGCCTCGTCCAGGACCCGGCGCCCCGGAAGGCGGACGTCTACGACGCGTGAGGGCTACGCGGCCGGCCAGGCGTCCGCGAGCATCTTCCGCGTGTCGGCGAGGAGTTGGGGCAGCACCTTGGTGTGGCCGACGACCGGCATGAAGTTGGTGTCGCCGCCCCAGCGCGGCACGATGTGCTGGTGCAGATGGGCGGCGATGCCCGCCCCTGCGACCGTGCCCTGGTTCATGCCGATGTTGAAGCCGTGCGCGCCGGACGCCGTACGCAGCGCGGTCATCGCGCGCTTCGTCAGCTCGGCCAGCTCCGCGGTCTCGGCGGCGTCCAGTTCCGTGTAGTCGGCGACGTGCCGGAAGGGCACCACCATCAGATGACCGCCGTTGTACGGGTAGAGATTGAGCACCGCGTACACGTGCTCACCCCGTGCGACGACCAGGCCGTCCTCGTCGGATTTCGCCGGGATCGAGCAGAAGGGACAGCCGTCGCCGGCCTCCGGGCTGCTCGGCTTGTTCTCGCCCTGGATGTACGCCATCCGGTGAGGCGTCCACAGGCGCTGGAACGCGTCCTGCGTCCCCACTCCGATCTGCTGCTCCGGCTCAATCGTCATGCTGTGCAGCATATGACTTCCCCCGTGTCCGACGTGTCGCCGGGGCGTTCCCGCCGCCCCTGCGGCGATGCTGATCCGATGGACGCCCCCGTACCCGGCCACCCGAACCGACTGCGCCGCTGGGAGCAGCGGATGGAGGCACCGCTCTTCGCGGCCTCGCTCCTCTTCCTCCTCTGTTACGCGGTCCATGTGCTGGCCCGGGGCATCGATCCGCTGTGGCGGGACATCGCGCTCATCCTGACCCTGGTCACCTGGCTGGCGTTCGCGGTGGACTACGCGGTACGGCTCGTACTGAGCGGGCAGCGGCTGCGTTTTGTCACGTCGCACTGGCTGGACACCGTGGTCCTCGCGCTGCCCCTGCTGCGGCCGCTGCGGATGGTGAAGGTGTACAGCGCCGTACAGGAGAGGCGCGACGAGCCGCGGCTGAGCCTGCACGCGCGGGTGATGACGTACGCGGGCCTCACCTCCGCTCTGCTCGGCTTCGCGGGGGCACTCACGGTCTACAAGTTCGAGCGCACCGCTCCCGGCGCCACCATCCGCACCTTCGGGGACGCCGCGTGGTGGACCTGCGAGACCCTCACGACGGTCGGCTACGGCGACGTCGCACCGGTGACGTTCTGGGGGCGCGCGATCGCGGCCGGTCTGATGGGGTGCGGGCTCGCGCTGCTCGGCGCGGTGACGGGGTCCTTCTCGTCCTGGCTGCTGCAGGTCTTCACCCGCGAGGACGAGGAAGAGGAAACGGGAAGGCCCCCGAAGAGCTGATCGCTCCCCGGGGGCCCGTGCCGCTTTTGCGTATCAGACCTGGACGCGGTCCTCGACGACCTTCACCAGCTTGGCGATGGCGTCCTCGACCGGGATGCCGTTCTCCTGCGAACCGTCGCGGTAGCGGAAGGAGACGGCGCCGGCCTCCATGTCCTCGTCACCCGCGATGATCATGAATGGAACCTTGGCCTTCTGGTGGTTCCTGATCTTCTTCTGCATCCGGTCGGACGAGGAGTCGACCTCCACCCGCAGCCCCTTGGCCTTCGCCTGGTCGGCGAACTCCTGGAGGTAGGGGATGTGGGCGTCGCCGATCGGGATGCCGACCGCCTGGACGGGGGCGAGCCACGCAGGGAAGGCGCCCGCGTAGTGCTCCAGGAGCACGCCGAAGAACCGCTCGATGGAGCCGAACAGCGCACGGTGCAGCATGACGGGCTGCTGGCGCGAGCCGTCCGCCGAGGTGTACTCGAGACCGAACCGCTTGGGCTGGTTGAAGTCGACCTGGAGGGTCGACATCTGCCAGGAGCGGCCGATCGCGTCACGCACCTGCACGGAGATCTTCGGGCCGTAGTACGCGGCGCCGCCCGGGTCGGCGACCAGCGGGAGACCCTGCTTCTCGGCGGCCTGGCGGAGCGCCTCGGTGGCCTCGGCCCAGTCCTCGTCGGTGCCGATGAACTTGTCGGAGTCGTCTCGGGTGGACAGCTCCAGCTCGAACTGGTCCAGGCCGTAGTCGCGCAGCAGGTCGAGCACGAAGGTCAGGAGCGTGTCGAGCTCGTCCGCCATCTGCTCCTTGGTGCAGTAGATGTGCGCGTCGTCCTGGGTGAAGCCGCGCGAGCGGGTCAGGCCGTGCACGACGCCGGACTTCTCGTAGCGGTACACCGTGCCGAACTCGAAGAGCCGCAGCGGCAGTTCACGGTAGGAACGCCCGCGGGACTTGAAGATCAGGTTGTGCATCGGGCAGTTCATCGCCTTGAGGCGGTAGTTCTGTCCGTCGAACTCGATCGGCGGGAACATGCCCTCCGCGTAGTGCGGAAGGTGCCCCGAGGTCTCGAAGAGGTGCTCCTTCGAGATGTGCGGGGTGTTCACGAACTCGTAGCCGGAGTCCTCGTGGCGGCGCCGCGAGTAGTTCTCCATCTCCTTGCGGATGATCCCGCCCTTGGGGTGGAACACCGCCAGGCCGGGGCCCAGCTCGTCGGGGAAGGAGAACAGGTCGAGCTCGGCGCCGAGCTTGCGGTGGTCGCGCTTCTCGGCCTCGACGAGGAAGTCGAGGTACGCCTTCAGCTCGTCCTTGGTCGGCCACGCGGTGCCGTAGATCCGCTGGAGCTGCGGGTTCTTCTCGCTGCCCCGCCAGTACGCGGCGGCCGAGCGCATCAGCTTGAACGCCGGGATGTTGCGGGTGGTGGGCAGGTGGGGACCGCGGCAGAGGTCCTTCCAGCACAGGTCGCCGGTCTTGGCGTCGAGGTTGTCGTAGATGGTCAGCTCGCCGCCGCCCACCTCCGCGTCCGCGCCGTCGGCGGCCTGGGCCGCGTTGCCCTTGAGACCGATGAGCTCCAGCTTGTACGGCTCGCCCGCCAGTTCCTCGCGCGCGGCCTCGTCGGTGGTGACGCGGCGAGAGAAGCGCTGTCCGCGCTTCTGGATCTCCTGCATCTTCTTCTCGACGGCCTTGATGTCCTCGGGGGTGAACGGCTTCTCGACGTCGAAGTCGTAGTAGAAGCCGTCCTTGATGGGCGGACCGATGCCCAGCTTCGCCTCGGGGAAGAGCTCCTGCACGGCCTGTGCCATGACATGCGCGGTGGAGTGGCGCAGGATCGCGAGGCCGTCGTCGGAGGTGATCTCGACGGGCTCGACCTCGTCGCCGTCGGCCAGGGCGTAGCTGAGGTCCTTCAGCTCGCCGGCCACGCGGGCGGCCACGATGGTGCGCTCGCCGGGGAAGAGCTCCGCTGCCGTAGTGCCCGTCGTCACCACGCGCTCTTCCCGCTCGGAATCGCGTTGGATGATCACACGGACGTCTGACACCGGTCTCTCCTGACTGAGGGGGTCGCGCAGTGTTCACTGCGTACCCCCGCAGCTTACCGAGCCCCCCGGGCGGGATGCGAAACGGTTTGGCTCACCGGCCGACGGCTCAGTCCTCGCCGCTGCACGCCTCCTCGAAGAAGTCGAGATTCTCGTGCAGCGACTTCATCAGCCGGTCCCGCTCCGCCTCGTCCACCTGCACGGGGACGACACCGTCCGCGCCGGTCAGTCTGCGGAATCCGCCGCGGCTCTCCAGCCGCCCGTGCACCCGGATCGGCAGTCCCACCAGATGGGCATGGCCCGCGATCCGGTACGCCTCCTCGTCGAGCACCATCCGTACGTGCGGGATCTCCGCCCCGGCCAGCACCCGCAGCCGTACCGTCCCGGGCCCGCGCGGATCCGAGCGCCGCATCCGGACCACGGCGCCCGTGATCCGTACCGGCAGCGAGGGCTCGTCCTGCATGTAGCGGGCGCCCGCCTCGCGCAGCGCGGGCAGGTCGCCGGGCGAGAACTCCACCGGCTCGGGCCGGGCCGCGCAGTGTGCGGGGACTCCGGCCGCCGGCGCCCAGGCCAGCGAGACGGCGACGCCCTCCGATCCCCGTACGAGCGCGACGACAGCCTCGGTCAGCTCCCGGCTCACGCCGGCTTCGACCGCCGCGTCGAAGGCTTCCATGCCGCCGGTCGCCCGCTGGTAGTCGGCCGCCTCGCGGGCGGCGTGCAGGGCGTGGTGCAGCCGTACGACAGCGGTACGCCCCCGCTCGACCGGCACGAAGGCCGTCAGCCCGCGGCCCCCCGGGTCCGTGCCGACCAGCACGCCCTCCAGCGCGGCCTGCGCCTGACGGCGGTGGCGCGCCCCGTAGTAGCCGGCCTGTCCGCGGGCGGCGAGCGCGCCCGCGAGGAGCATCTGCCGTGCGGCGCCCCGCAGTTGCTCCTGCGCGGTCCACGAGGACGCCCCCGAGGGGCCCTCGGGGACATCGCGCCACCAGCGGATCTCGTCGCTCGGCACGGACAGTGAGACGAGCACCTCGCGCGCCGACGGCGCGGCGCATCGCTGCAGCGCGGTCAGCGCCTCGCCGAGCAGTTCGTCGCTGTCGGGGAAGGCCCGGCTCTCCGGCACGAGCAGACTCACGGAGCCGTTGCCGGGGCCGGGCGGTGTCCAGCGCGCATAGCGCCCGGCCGCGCCGCCGCGCCGCCGCCAGCCGTGCCTCTCCAGGAGCGCGCCGAGCACGGCGGGATCGACCCGCGACGGATCGGGGCCCTCGCCGCCGTCCCACACTCCGGGCAGTTCGCTCGGATGGGCACGTACGGGCTCGTCGATGGGGCGGTGCTGCATCAGGGTCTCCCTCCCACCCCGACACGGGTCATGATCTCGCAGAGCGCTCGGTCGTCGAATATCCGCGAGGTCGGGATCCGTACGGTCGTCCTGCGCCTCCCCGTCACCGGGTGGCCGGCCAGATTGGTCCAGTAGCAGCAGTGCCGCAGATCGAGCCGGTCGTGACTGGCACGCAGCCAGTCCTCCTGCGTCCGGGGTACGAGCATCACCACAAGGATCTTGTGCACCGAGACCGGGGTGCGCGCCAGCTTCTCCAGGTGCGGGTTGTCGAGCGTGAAGGAGAAAGCTCCGCCCGGCGGGTGCGGCGGTATCTGGTACGTGCACTTGAGCTGCACCTTTATCGTCACTTCGTCGTCGACGGTGTGCCCGGGAGCCCCGTGGCTCACGTGCCAGTCGATTCCGTTGTCCGGAAAGGGCTGCGACAACGAGCATCCCGCCGCTGCCGCGACGGCATGGAGGTAGCCCACCTGAAGGGTCTCCATACAGGCGGTGGTGGCCAGTGAGCCGCGCAGCGGTGCGATCCGCTCGGGCAGCACACTGCCGCCCGGCACGGCCGGTTCGGGCTGCGCAAGCGCCATGGCTGTTGTGCGCCTTCCGGACTGTGCTGATCAGTATCCCCGCGACGGACGCCGAAATTCCAAGCCCGTCACCTGTGTTGTCTCCTTCCGGCGTATGTCGCAAACAGCCCGGGTATCACCGAATCGGGCAGGGGACGCACACCATCTGCCAAGTGAGCGCGAGGAGTTGGAACATGCCGTGCTGGTACGAAGGCCCCCTGGCCGCATTTGATACGGAGACAACAGGCGTCGACGTCGAGGAGGACCGCATCGTGTCGGCCGCCCTCGTCGTCCAGGACGGCTCGGGAATGCGGCCGCGGGCGACACGCTGGCTGGTCAATCCGGGCATCCCGGTGCCGCCCGGCGCCACCGAGATCCACGGTCTCACCGACCTGCATCTGCAGCGCAACGGGCGCTGGCCGGCGCCCGTGGTGGAGGAGATAGCGAAGGCGCTGGCCGAGCAGTGCGCGGCGGGCCGGCCGCTCGTCGTCATGAACGCGCCGTTCGATCTGACGCTGCTGGACCGGGAGTTGCAGCGCCACCGCGCCTCGTCCCTGGAGAGGTACCTGGGCGACACCTCACTGCGCGTCCTGGACCCCCGGGTCCTGGACAAGCACCTGGACCGCTACCGCAAGGGGCGCCGTACGCTCACCGACCTCTGTTCGCAGTACGAGGTCGTACTGGACGGCGCCCATGACGCGGCGGCGGACGCGGCGGCCTCGCTGGAGGTCGTACGGGCGATCGGCCGCCGGTTCTCCGCCCGCCTCGAGCGCCTCACGGCGTCCGAGCTGCACTCGCTGCAGACCGGGTGGCACGCGGCCCAGGCGCGCGGCCTGCAGGCGTGGTTCGCGCGGCAGGGCACCCCGGAGGCGGTGGACCAGTCGTGGCCGCTGCGGCCGCGTCCGGCGCTGAGCGCGGCGGCGTAGGGGCGCAGGGGCGTCGAGGCAGAAAAATAGCCGGTCCGTCAGTGACGGACCGGCCTTTCCCGGTGGGCGATACTGGGTTCGAACCAGTGACCTCTTCGGTGTGAACGAAGCGCTCTCCCACTGAGCTAATCGCCCGGGAACGGACTGAACCATACAGGTCTTCGCGGGGTGCTTTCAAACTCTTTGCAGCAGGTCAGTCAGTCCGCGCCGCCCGCCGCGCATCATCAGCGCGTGATTGGCGAGGAAGACGGGGCGGCCGGGGACGGAGAGACGCCGCATCAGCGGCTTGCGCACCTCCACCTCCTGCTCGTAGACGGCGCGCGTGCGCCCGCCGCGGCCCTCGACCGTCCAGCGCGCCCAGCCCTCCAGATCGCCCGTCATCTCCACTTCGAGCACCCGCGCCACGGGGTCGCGCAGCTTCTCGCGGGCGGTCACGACGAGTTCGTACGGGAGGAGGGAGCGGAAGCGGGCGGTGCCGGTGATGTCGTCGAGCGGGGTGACGGACCTGACCTGCGGCCACCACCTGGGGTATTCGTCGGCCTTCTCGAGTACGGCGTAGACGGCCTCGGGGGCGGCGGGCAGTTCCCAGACGCTGCGGAAGCGGTAGTGGCTCCAGTCCATGGGCCAAGTCTGCGCGTACTCAAGCGGGAACTGAGTATCCGCGCGCATCCCTGCCGGCGTGTCCACCGCCACACTCCTGCTCATGGACAACGTTCCGCCGCCCTCGGAAGAGCTGATGCTCATCGATCGCGAGCTCGCTCAACTCGACGCACGCAGGCACCAGTTGCTCGGCCGCAGGGCCTGGCTGCTGTCCGTGCTGCAGCCGCCTCCGCCGCACCCCTGGGGTGCTCCGCAGCCCCGGTCGCACCCGGAGACCTCGCCGCCGAACGCGCAGAACGTGCTGCTCACGCTGGGCGCCGTCCTGCTGACGGTCGCCGCGCTCGCCTTCACGCTGGTCAGCTGGGGCCATCTGGGCATCGGCGGGCGGGCGGCGGTGCTCGCCGCGGTGACGCTCGCGGCGCTGGCCGCACCGGTCGTACTGCTGCGCCGCTCCCTGTTGTCGACGGCGGAGTCGGTGGCCGGGCTCGGCCTTGTCCTGACGGTGCTCGACGCGTACGCACTGCACGAGGTGGCCGCCGCGGACACGGATCCGCTGGCGTACGCGGCGGGGGCCACTGCCGCCCTCGCACTGCTCTGGGCCGCGTACGGAACGGCCGTGAACCGGCTGCGGCTGCCGCTGCCCGTCGCTGTCGTGACCGCCCAACTCCCGCTGCTCCTCTGGGCCTTGGCCACGGATGCGGGCGCACTCACGACGGGCTGGGCGCTGCTGGTGACCGCCGCGCTCGATGTCGCGCTCGCCCTGTGGGGCCCTGGCCGCGCCGTGCGCGTGGTCGCCTGGGCCGGTGCCTGCGCCACGGGCGCCCCGGCGCTGCTGACGGCCGCGCGGCTGTCGGCGACCGCTGGTTCGTCGGTCGATGCGGCCGCCCCTGGCGCGCTGCTCCTCGCGGGGGCCGTGCTCGCGCTGTTCATCGCCTGGCGCACGCTCGCGCCCGTCGCGGCGGCGATCGCCGGGCTCGCGGCCCTGGCGGCGGTCGCCGGCGCGCTCCGCCCCGCGCTGCCCGGCGCCTGGACCGTCCCTGCCGTACTGGCGTGCTCCATCGCCCTGTTGGCCGTCGTACGCACCGAACTGCCGCGCCCGGTCCGGCACGGCCTGGCCGTGGCATCGGGTGCGGTGCACGCGGCGGCGGCGCTCTGGGCACTCCCTGCGGCGGCGCTCGCCCTGGTGACTCCGGCCGCCTGGGTGTTCAAGCCCTGGTCGGGGGCTCCCGGATCCACGGAGGTGCCGTGGCCCGGCCTGCCCGCGGCAACGGTGACACTGGCCCTGCTGGCGGGCACGCTGGTGGCGGCGTACCGCTTCTCCGCCACGGAGAGGCCCTGGCGCGCGGCAACCGCGTCCGGCGCACTCGCCCTGACCTGGGCAACCCTGCTCCTGACCCCCGCCGCACTCGAACTCCCTTACGCGGCGGCGCTCTCCACTCAGGTCGCGCTGACAGTGGCGGCACTGGCCACGGCGGTGGCCTTTGAGCGGAAGGGGGCAACGGAGGCTCCGGCAGTCCCCGCGCCCGCGTCCCCGCAGGCCCCCGCGCAGACGGCGCCCGACCCGACCGAGCCCAGCGCTCCGACCGTCCCGGCCGCCCGGCCCAACGCCCCGCACAGGCCCGCGCAGCCAGTACCGGGGGCGGCTCCTCACGGACCCGCCGTCCGGCTGGAACCGCACCGGGCCCTCGCCGTCACCGCCCTGGCCTGCGCCCTCCTCGGCGCGGTCGGTGTGTCCCTCTTCGCGCTCGCTACGCAAGCCGCCACGTTCGCCGTCTTCGGTGTCCTGTTCGCGCTCTGCGCCGCGGCCTGCGCCACCACCCCGCTGGTCCGCAGCACCACAGCCGGGCCCGCGGTCCTGTACGCCACCGCCCTCGCCTGCGCGACCGGCGCCGCCCTCGAACTCCCCGTCCACCGCACCGCGTTGATCGTGCTGGCCGTCCCCGCCGCCGTCGCCCTGCTGGGCGCCCGGCTGCGCCGTCACCCGCTCGCGCTCCCCCTGGAGATCGTCGCCTCCTCCGCGGCCCTCCTCTCCGTCGTGCTGGCCGCGACCGACGCCACCACCCTCGCCCTGGTCCTCGCCCTCTGCGGTGCCCTGGCCGCGGGCACTGCCGTACGGCCCGAGCGGCGCGCCGTCGGCTATGCCGCCCCTGTGCTGTTCGTGCTGGCCACCTGGGTGCGGCTGGCTGCCTGGGACGTCGCCGTCCCCGAGGCGTACACCCTCCCCGTGACCGTCCCCGCGCTGGCCATCGGCGTCCTGCGGCGGCGCCGCGACCCGGAGGCCTCGTCCTGGACGGCGTACGGGCCGGGGCTGGCCGCGACGATGCTGCCGAGCCTCGTCGCGGCCTGGGGCGACACCGACTGGCTGCGGCCGCTGCTGCTCGGCGCGGCTGCGCTCGCCGTCACCCTCGTCGGGGCCCGCTCCCGGCTGCAGGCCCTGCTGATGATCGGCGGAGGCGTCCTCGCCCTGGACGCGCTGCACGAGCTCGCGCCGTACATCGTGCAGGTCGTGGACGCACTCCCCCGCTGGGTGGTGCCCGCACTCGCCGGCCTTCTGCTGCTGGCCGTCGGGGCGACGTACGAGCACCGGCTGCGTGATGCGCGCCGGCTGCGGGAGCGGCTGGCGCGCATGCACTGACAGCAGACCCGCGAACAACGATCAGCTGGGCATCTTGTCCCCGAGCAGGGCGAGGTTCTCGATGGCGGCGAGACCGTAGAGCGAAGTGTCGTTCGTGTAGACCCAGTTGGCCTCGCTGCCCGGCACCAGGGTGACGGGGCCGCTGAGCTTCTCGGTGGTCCACGGCGAGGACTCGAAGTAGCCGTCGCTCTTGTAGAACTTCGTCCAGGCGCGCGCCGCGAGCGCCGCGTCCCCGGTCTGCACAGCGGCGTACGCGTCCAGGCGCGAGTGGCCCTGGAAGAGCAGCAGCGTCCCGAAGTTGGATCCGTAGCGGGCCGCCTGCTCGGCCTTGGTGGCGTTGAAGTAGCGGCAGTAGTCGAGGTAGGCGTCCTTGAACTTCGGCACGTCGGTGATGTGGATCAGCTCCGCACACAGCTCGTTGAGCCCGAAGACCGCCGAGAGGTGCGAGACGCCGACCACCGGGGTGTCCGCGATCGCGAACTTGCCGGTGTCGAGGTCGTAGAGCCCGCTGCCCTGGACGAATCCGTTGGGCTGGGCGGCGATCGTCTCCATGGTGGACAGGACGCGGGCCTTGGCCTTCTCCGCCTTGGGGCCGTTGCGCTCCCACTCTGTCAGCCAGGCCGATACGAGTCCGCTCCAGTCGGTGCCGAAGCCGATGGACAGGGCGTGGCGGTCGGGGGTGTAGGGCTCGGTGCGGATCTTGCGGAGGGGGTCGAGTGCCAGGAAGGTCTCGTCGGAGTCGACGTTGGCGGCCATCAGATCGCCGACGCGCTCGTCCGCGGTGAGGAAGTAGTAGAAGCGCCGGTAGGTGGTGTTGGCGATCCGCTGCTGCTTGGCGCTGTCCGCGTAGTGCTGTACGCCGTGCCGCGTGCCGAGCCCGGCCCACTGGCCGAGGTGGTAGACGTCGACCTCGCCGGTGTGGCGGGTCATGGCCTCGGCGAAGCGGAAGATGTCGGCGCGGCCGGAGCGCAGATAGGCGTACCAGAGCCAGAGGTCGGGCGAGAGTTCGGAGTTGTCCCAGGCATAGCCGCCTACGTCGTAGCGCCACTGATGGCGGGCCGGGTCGTAGGAGTGCATCACATCGCCGTAGTCCCAGAAGCCGTACCAACGGCGCATTTCCACCTGGTCCTTGTAGTACGTGAAGAGGAAGTCCAGGTGGTCCTCGATCTTCGCCTTGGCCGGGGTGGAGCGGTCGGGCTCGGAGAAGAGGCCGGGGCCGAAGACCTTCGCCTTGATGAGCTGCTTCGGCGGGGCGACGAGCTGGGGCAGGGTACGGACCGCCTCGACCTGCTGGGCGAGGGCCTCCGGGGTGGGCGTGGACTCGTTGGCCCAGAAGACGAGTTCACTGGTGCGGGCGATGCCGTACGGGGTGCCGAAGCCCGGCTCGTAGTCCTCGTAGGTGATCTGGATGCCCTCGGCCTGCTCGGGATACGTGTCCTGGCCCATGCCGTCGTGGTAGAAGCGCAGGTCCATCGGCTGGGCCTCGGGCGACCAGAGCCAGAGGGTGACTTCGGCCTCGTCGGTGTGGGCGTCGCGGATGTCGAGCTGGGCGGGGTGCTTCTCCCAGAAGTCGCGCAGCCCGAAGGAGAGTCCGCCGCTCGCACCGCCGACGTATCCGAAGCCCGAGGCGCGCCGGCCTCCGCCGGCCGCGATCCAGCCGTACCCCTTCTTGGTCCGCTTGCGCAGGGTGAAGCCGTCGGCGGAGAGCTGGCTGAGGGTGTAGTCGCCCCATTCGGGGATGTACTGGAGGCGGGTGGTGACGCGCTGGTCCCAGGTGGCGGGGTCGGCGAGCTTCTCGCCGGCGAACTGCGCGGCCTGGACGGACGCGCCCGGGTCGCGGCGCAGCCCGGTGATGCCCTTGACGGCTTCGCGCAGCAGTCCGGTCCCGTCGCCGCCGATGCGGATGTGGCGGTCGTACGACGCGTCGCGCATCGGCACGGTGAAGCGCACCCCGAGCCCGCGGATGAAGTCGCCGCTCGCCTTGCCCGGCTCCTGGGTGCCGTCGAAGGTGATGGTGTGCACCATGCGGAAGGACTCGCCGCCCGCGTAGAAGTAGAGCCGGACGGAGAACGGAAGCCAACTCCGGTTCCCGCTGCGGTGCTTGCCGTCGATGCGGACCACCGCACGGACGGGCCCGTCCTGTTCGACCTTCACCTCGTCGATGGCGCTCTCGAAGCGGTCGTACTTCTCCGCGCCCTGGTCGCCGTCCTCCAGCTCGCCCTGGCGGATCAGAACGAGCTTGCCGTTCTTGGCGATCTCGGTGGTGCCTCTGGTGACGGACTTGACGAGGGTGGAGCCGCTCTTGCCGATCTTCGCGGTGATGACCCCGGTCGAGACGGTGACGGCTCCCCCCGCGGAGGAGACGGTGACCTTCTTCTCGGGAGCGGCGGGCGCCCCCGCGCCGAGCGTGTACTTCTCCGCGCCGCCGCCCTGCGGGCCGACCGCATGGGCGGTCCACTTCAGTGAGCCGTCGGGCCAGAAACCGGTCGCCCAGCTCTGCACCGGAACGTCCGTGCCGTCGGCGGCGGCCAGGCTGAAGGTCTGGTCCTTCTGGTACTGCCCCATGGGCCACGGCACACCGACGGTGGACCCGGGCGCGGCACCGAGCGCACCGTCCTCCAGCCAGCTGATCTCGACCGCTCCATCGGCGGCCTGTTCATCGGCGGACGCCTGCTGGGCGTTCTTGCCGAGCGCCCAGGAGAACTGGGAGGCGACACCGGCCATGGCGGCGGCCTTGAGGAGGTTGCGACGGGGAATCGGGGACATCTGCACTCCATTTCACAGGGACATGGGCATGACAGAGAGAGGTGTGCGGTCGTACGGAACAAGGGCGCACCCACGCCCAGGGCTCAGCCGTGTGCGGCGCGCCGCTCCAGGGCCACGGCGGCCGCGGCCAGACACCCCACGGCGGGGACGGCGAGCGGCGGAATCTGCCAGGCGGTGGCCGCGACCGCGACGAACCCGCCGACGAGCAGCAGAGATCCGCCGACATCAGCCGTACGGACAAGAGCCCACCTGCCACCGGGCCGCCAGGCCGCAGCCGTACGCAGCCCGGCGACAGCCAGCGCGAGCAGCCCGACGACGCTGACGGCGATGAGCAGCGGCCCGCCCGGCAGCAGCCCGCTGCCGGCCACCCGCCAGTCGAAGACGAGCACGGCGATCCCCGCCCACCACAGCAGCGAGAACCGCAGCCCGCTGCGCGTCGCCTCGCGCACATCGGCCACGAACTCGCCCCATCCGGAGGGCTCGCTGTCCAGATGGCGACGCAGGTGCGCGCATCCGGCGGCGAAAGCGGGCAGCAGGGTGAGCAGCGGCAGCGCGGCGAGGGTCAGCCAGACCCCGGTGAGCAGCGATTCGGCAAGGATCGCGAAGCGCGAATGCAGCACGGAATCGGCGGTGTTGGCGCGGCCACGGGCCTTGCGCGTCTTCATGGGGCTCAGCCCTTCAGCCCTGAGGTGGCCATTCCATCGACGAGATAGCGCTGGAAGGCCATGAAGAAGGCGAGCACCGGAAGCAGCGCGACGAGCGACATGGCGATCATCCCGCCGTAGTCGGCGACCGCGTCCTGGTCGACGAACATCTTCAGCCCCAGCGCGACGGTGTACTTGCTCGGTTCGTTGAGGTAGATCAGCGGTCCGAGGAAGTCGTTCCAGGAGTTGATGAAGGTGAAGATCGCGCTGGTGATCAGGGCAGGCCGGCAGAGCGGCAGCACGATCAGCCAGTACGTCCGCAGGTGCCCGCAGCCGTCGAGGCGCGCCGCCTCGTCCAGCTCCTTCGGCAGATTCCGCATGAACTGCATCATCAGGAAGACGAAGAAGGCGTCGGTGGCGAGGTATTTGCCCAGCAGCAGCGGGGTGTAGGTGTTGATCAGGTCCAGCTTCTGGAACAGCACGTACTGCGGGATCAGCAGCACGTGGTACGGCAGCAGCAGGGTTCCGATCATCACGGCGAACAGCGCGTTGCGCCCGGCGAATTTGATCTTCGCGAAGGCGTAGGCGGCCAGCGAGCAGGAGATGAG
Organism: Streptomyces sp. NBC_01465; assembly: GCF_036227325.1. Classification (NCBI taxonomy): domain Bacteria; kingdom Bacillati; phylum Actinomycetota; class Actinomycetes; order Kitasatosporales; family Streptomycetaceae; genus Streptomyces; species Streptomyces sp. NBC_01465. Next base: position 965,791 of record NZ_CP109467.1, read on the forward strand.
CACGCCCACCACCGAACCGACCGCCAGAACAAGCGAGTTGACGAAGAAGGTGGAGATCGGGATGTCCGCTATGCCTTCGGTCAGCCTGCTGTAGTTCTTGGTGATCGGACTGGTGGGGATGAGGTCCAGGCTTCCGATGATCTGGCTGCTCGGCTTGAGCGAGCCGCCGATCACCCACAGCACGGGATACAGAACGACCGCCAGGACGACGAACGCACCGATGTGCCAGGCCAGCGAACCGGCACTCTTCCTCCGGTAGCCGGTGAGCGCGCTCATCGGGTGGCCTCCTCGTAGTGCACCCAGCGTTTCTGGGACCAGAACAGGACGGCCGTGACCAGGCCGACGGTGATCAACAGGAGCCAGGCCATGGCCGACGCGAAGCCCATGCGGCCGCCGGCGAAGCCCTGGTCGTAGAGGTAGCAGGTGTAGACGAGGACGGAGTCCGCAGGACCACAGCTGGAGCCCTGGCTGCCCAGGACATACGCGGAACCGAAGACCTGGAAGGAGTGGATCGTCTCCAGGAGCAGATTGAAGAAGAGGACCGGAGAGATCATCGGCAGGGTGATGTTCCAGAACCGCCGCCAGGTGCCCGCGCCGTCGACCTCGGCGGCTTCGTAGAGCTCGCCCGGCACCTGCTTGAGACCGGCGAGGAAGATGACCATCGGCGCCCCGAACTGCCAGACGGTCAGCAGCACCAAGGAGTAGATCTTCATGTCCGGATTGCTGATCCAGCCGCCCGCCTGCATGCCGAACAGCTGCTGCGTACGGTCGACGATGGCATCGTCCGCGAAGAGCGCCCGCCACACGATGGCGATGGACACGCTCGCCCCGACCAGCGAGGGTGCGTAGAACGCCGCCCGGTAGAAGGCCTGTCCGCGCCGGTTCTGGTTGAGCAGCAGGGCGACGCCGAGTGCGAGCAGCAGCTTCAGGGGCGTGCCGATCGCCACGTACTGCAGCGTGACGCGCACCGACTTCTGCCAGCGGGGATCGCCGAACATGTCGGTGAAGTTCTGCAGCCCGATCCACTTCGGCGAATCGAAGAGGTTGTAGTCCGTGAAGGCCAGGTAGAGCGAGACGAGCATCGGCCCGGCCGTGAGCACCACCAGCCCCACGACCCACGGAGAAAGAAAGAGAAAACCGGCCAGGTTCTCCTGCCGTCCCCGCCGCTTGAGCGCGGCAGGGACGGCAGGCGCTCCCGGACCGTCCTGCGCCCCGGAGCTTTTGCCGAGCCTCTCGGGCGCAGCGTCCTGGATGTGTGTCACAGCTGATCCCCTCAAGAACCGAGTGCGGTCTTCGCCTCGGAGAAGAACTGCTTGACGCCCTTGTCGACCGAGAGCGAGCCGAGCGCAACGTCGGTGGCGATGCGCAGCAAGGCGGACTCACAGACGTCGGCACCCGCCGGGTGCGGAGTGATGGGCTGCAGGATCCGGGCGTTGGCGATCTCGGTCTCGTACGCCTGGATGCCCAGCGCGACGGCGTCGGTCGGCTTGAAGGCGTCGAACTGCGCGGTGGTCGGGGGAACCCCCCGGTCGAATCCCATGATCTTGGCGACCTCGGGATCGTGCACCATGAAGTTGATGAACTGGGCAACTTCCTTGGGGTGCTTGGTGCGCGCCGAGCCGCTGAGCATCAGGGAGCCGAGGTACTGCCCCGTGGTCTTCCCGTCGGTGGAGGGAATCGGCGCGAGGCCGTAGTTGCCCTTGCCCTCGGCGGTGTAGCGGACCGAGAAGTTGTCCCAGGTGAACTCGCCGGCCGAAAGCCCGTCCGAGAGCCCCGCCTTGGGCTTGATCTGGTCGACCTTCTTCGCGTCGGCGAAGAGCCCGGACTTGGTCCTGGCCAGTCCTTGGTTCCACCAGTCGGTGAGGTCGGCCTCGGTGAAGCCGAGCCCCTTCTCGTCGAAGAACGCCTTGCCGTTCTGCCGGAGCACCAGGTCGTAGAGGTACATGATGCCCATCGGCCCCGTGTCGCCGGCGATGTGCTGCTCCGCGTGGATCTTCTCCAGCCCCGCGTAGTACTCCTCCCAGGTCCAGCCGATCCTCGGCTTGATCCCGGCCTTCGCGTACGCGTCCTTGTCGATGACCAGCGCCATCGAGTTGGAACCGACGGGTATGCCGAGCAGCTTCCCGTCGACCACGCCGAACTTCTCCAGCCCGGCGCGGAAGCCGTCGAGGCTCAGATTCCCGGCCTTCACCTGGGAGTTGAGGTCCAGCAGGACGTGCTTGTCGTTGTACTTGCGCAGGAAGCCGATCGCGTTCTGGAAGACGTCCGGGGGATTGCCGCCGGAGGCCTGGGTCTGGAACTTGGTCCAGAAGTCCGCGTACGGCTGGAAGTCCGTCTTGATCTTGATCTTGGGGAACTTCTTCTCGAAGAGCGCGATCGTCTGGTTGATCTTCTTCGCCCGGTCGTCGGCGCCCCACCACGCGTACCTGATGGTGACCGGCCCGTCCCCCGAACCGCTTCCGCTCCCGCAGCCCGCGGCCGCCAGACCGAGCGTGGCCACCGAGGCCCCCGCCACCTTGAGCAGGCTGCGCCGGTCAACACCTTCAGTGGTACCCACAGTCCGACCTCCACGTGCACATTGAATCGTTTTAGGAAAGCGCTTGCCGGGAAAAGCTAGAGAGCGTCGGCTGGCACGTCAATGGCTGGAACGGATCTCATCGAAACGTTTCGATAACGGAGCGGAAACACCGACGGCCCGGAGGCTTGGAAGCCTCCGGGCCGTCGGTCCGGGTGGTGGGCGATACTGGGTTCGAACCAGTGACCTCTTCGGTGTGAACGAAGCGCTCTCCCACTGAGCTAATCGCCCGGGCACACCGCAAACATTACCGCATGCCCACGGGTCCCCCGGACCACTCCCCGGTCACTCGTTGATCTTCCACGGCATCACGATGCCGAACTTCCAGACATAGATCCCGACCAGCACCGCGACGATCACCAGACCGATCACGGTCAGGGTGATGTTCCGCCTGCGCACCTTGGGATCGAGGGCCTTCTGGGCTGCCTCGGTGACCTTCCGCTTCGTCCACCGCAGCACCAGCTGCGCCCAGACGAACTCGGTCGCCCAGATCGCCATCCCGCCGAAGATCACCAGCCATCCCGGGCCCGGCAACGGCAGCATGATGATGCCCGCGACCACGACCGCGAGGCCCACGACGAAAACGCCCACCTGCCAGCTCAGGTGCAGGGCCCTGGACGCCTTGATGAACTGGGGCGCCTTGGAGCCGAGCTCCGGCGCCGCCTCGGTCACGTCCCCCGTGGCGGGGTCTCGGGGCGCCGGTACGGCGGCCGATTTCCGCTCGTCACTCTCCGCATTCATGTGGCCCAACCTACCGGACCCGCGCGTGTCACTGGAATGGACGCATTGCACAAAGTGATACTCCGCCGTACGAGTGGCCCGAAGACACACAAACCGGTCAGAGGGGTTTACAACGGCACTGTAGGTGGCATGTCGATTTCGCCGACGTGCGAATCCCCGAGCGCACACTGAGCGAAAGGCCCTGGCGCTTATGAACACCACGGTCAGCTGCGAGCTGCACCTGCGCCTCGTTGTGTCGAGCGAGTCATCACTGCCTGTACCCGCGGGCCTGCGGTATGACACGGCCGATCCGTATGCCGTGCACGCCACCTTCCACACCGGAGCCGAGGAGACTGTCGAGTGGGTTTTCGCCCGCGATCTCCTCGCCGAGGGCCTGCACCGGCCCACCGGCACCGGAGACGTCCGAGTCTGGCCGTCCCGTAGCCACGGTCAGGGCGTTGTCTGCATCGCCCTGAGCTCCCCGGAGGGAGAAGCCCTTCTCGAAGCCCCGGCACGGGCTCTGGAGTCGTTCCTGAAGCGGACCGACGCCGCCGTGCCACCGGGCACCGAACACCGTCACTTCGATCTCGACACGGAGCTCTCGCACATCCTGGCCGAGAACTGAGCCAGAGCGCGAGATGTTCGGTGCCGTCCGACTCGGGGCGACGGCACCGCGCAGACAACCACATACGGCAGACACCGGCGCCGTCCCACGGAACCCACCGTGCGGACGGCGCCGGTGCGCTGTCGGGGCGAGCCGCTAGAGTCGGCCAGCATCCGGGCGGGTAGACGCCCGTTGCAGCCCAGGGAGCGAATCGTGCTGATCCCCCACGACACCCGCATTGCCCTCGACGCAGTGGTCGGTCTGGTGAACACCGCACCGCTGAGCGACGAGCCGGACAGCCTCTTGGACCTCGAATCGCTGTACGGCTTCGCGGAGCGCCACGACCTCAGCGGTGTCGGCGACCTCGGGGAGCAGGACCTGAAGGCCGTGCGCGAGGTACGGGAGCAGTTCGCGGGGGTGTTCGCGGCCGACCGGCCGCAGGAGGCCGCCGAGCTGGTCAACCGGCTGGTCGCGGCCGCCGGCACGACCCCCCAGCTCACCGACCACGACGGCTACGACTGGCATGTGCACTACTTCGCACCCGGCGCCTCGATGGCGGACCACCTGGCCGCCGACGGCGGGATGGCGCTGGCCTACTTCGTCGTGGCGGGCGAGCAGGAGCGGCTGCGGCGGTGCGAGGCGCCGGACTGCGGGCACGCCTTCGTCGACCTCTCGCGCAATCGTTCGCGCCGGTACTGCTCCAGCCGTACCTGCGGCAACCGCCTCCACGTGGCGGCGTACCGGGCCCGTCGCAAGGCCGCGACCGACTGACGGTCACAGCATGAAGAGATCGTGCAGGGCTGCCGTCAGGATCAGGCCCCCGACCACCCCGAGGAAGATCATCAGGGGTGGCTGGGAGAGAGCGTAGAGGCAGCCGCGCGGCTCGGGGACCGGATCGTCGGGGGCGGCGGCCAGGGGTGCGGTGGGGGCGGTGACGTCGTCCCGCGATGTGTCGAGCATCTCGGGGTGATGATGACGCAGGCTGCGGGGTTCGCGCTGCCAACACGCCTGGAAATCGCGGGAGTTCGCCGGATCCCGTGGGTGTCCGGACGTGCGTGCGGGTCAGCGGGGCAGAACGCTCGATGCGCGTACGACGAGTTCGGGCTGGAGCAGCACGTTGCGGTGCAGGTGCTCGCCGTCGCCGATGTGGCCCGACTCCTCGAGCAGGAGTTCCGCGGCCATGCGCCCCATGAGCGCGGCGGGCTGGCGCACCGAGGTCAGCGGCACGGCGGCCGCGGCGGCGAATTCGATGTCGTCGTAACCGACGATGGCCATGTCCTCGGGGACCTTCACGCCGGCCGCGTAGAGCGACTGCAGGACGCCGAGCGCCAGCAGGTCGTTGGCGCAGAACACGGCGGTCGGGCGGGGCACCAGGCCGACGAGGCGCGCGCCCGCGTCCCGGCCCGCCGCGACGTCGAGGCGGTGGGTGACGATCTCGACCAGCGCGTCGGCCGGCAGCCCCGCCTCGGCGAGGGCCGCGAGGGCGCCCTGGCGGCGGTCCTGGATCTGCCGCAGCTCGGGCGGGCCGCTGACGTACGCGATCGACTCGTGGCCCGCGGCGACCAGGTGGCGTACGGCCAGGGTGCCGCCCTGGACGTCGTCGACCGAGACCGCGCAGGAGGCCGCTCCCGAGGCCACCCGGTCCACCAGGACGAACGGGATGGAGTGCCGCCCGAAGGCCTCCAGGCTGCGGCCTGTGGGGTCGGCGGGGGTGACGAGGACGCCGGCCACCCGCTGTTCGGCGAAGAGCGCGAGGTAGTCGGCCTCCTCGGCGGGGTTCTGGTCGCTGTTGCAGACCATCACGCCGAGCCCGGCCTTGCGGGCCGCGCGCTCGGCGCCGCGGGCGACGTCGACGAAGAAGGGGTTGCCCATGTCGAGCACGAGCAGCGCCACGATGCGGCTGCTGCCGGCCCGCAGCTGGCGGGCCGACTCGCTGCGCACGTAGCCGAGTTCGTCGATCGCGGCCTGGACCTTGCCGCGGGTCTCGGGCGAGACGGAGCCCGGTCTGTTGATGACATTCGAGACCGTGCCGACCGAGACGCCCGCCCGGCGGGCCACGTCCTTGATTCCTGCCACCTTGTCCCACCTGAGTCACGGGTCCGGCGCGGCCGTCGGACGTCGGCCCATCGTACGGTCGCCGGCGCTCAGGCGAGGTGGAAGACCTCACTCAGCGGCTGCATCGCCGCGTCGGGGGCGCTGCCGTCGAGCGCCTCGAAGAACTCCCCCATCTCCGCCTGCCAGCGGGCGTTGACATCGGTGGCGTCCATCGCCGCGCGGGCGCGATCGAAGTCCTCGGTCTCCAGATATCCGACGAGGAGCCCGTCCTCGCGCAGGAACAGTGAGTAGTTGCCCCAGCCGGTGGCCGAGAGGGCTTCGCGCATTTCCGGCCAGACGTCACGGTGGCGCAGCCGGTACTCGTCGAGCCGGTCGGGGCGGACCCTCAGGACGAAGCAGATGCGTTGCACTTCCGGCCTCTCGCTCGGTGAACTGTTTCAGGCGAGGCGAAGCTAGATCGTCCCCGGCGGTGCGTCAAGGGTTGACGGGGCCCGGCGGCGGGGCTAGCTTCACCGCGGAATGAATCGATTCATGACTGTTCACCAAGGGGCTGTCCATGTCTGACCTCCGGGCCGTGAAGGCCGCTCTGGCCACGCAGACGATCGAGACGCCGTCCTGGGGCTACGGGAACTCCGGCACCCGCTTCAAGGTGTTCGCCCAGGCCGGTGTGCCGCGCGACCCCTTCGAGAAGCTCGACGACGCCGCACAGGTGCACGCGTTCACCGGGGTGGCGCCGCGGGTCTCCCTGCACATTCCGTGGGACCGGGTCGACGACTACGCCGCGCTGGCCGCGTACGCCAAGGAACGCGGGCTGACCCTCGGCTCGATCAACTCCAACGTCTTCCAGGACGACGACTACAAGCTGGGTTCGGTGACGCACCCCGATCCCGAGGTGCGCCGCAAGGCGGTGGCCCATCTGCTGGACTGCGTCGACATCATGGATGCCACGGGGTCCGCCGATCTGAAGCTGTGGTTCTCCGACGGCACCAACTACCCGGGCCAGGACGACGTGGTGGCCCGCCAGGACCGGCTCGCCGAGGCCCTCGCGACGGTGTACGCGCGGCTCGGCGACGACCAGCGGATGCTCCTGGAGTACAAGCTGTTCGAGCCCGCCTTCTACACGACCGACGTCCCGGACTGGGGCACCGCCTACGCCCACTGTCTGACGCTCGGCGAGAAGGCCCAGGTGGTCGTGGACACCGGGCACCACGCCCCGGGCACCAACATCGAGTTCATCGTCGCGCTGCTGCTGCGCGCGAAGCGGCTCGGCGCCTTCGACTTCAACTCGCGGTTCTACGCCGACGACGACCTGATGGTCGGGGCCGCGGACCCCTTCCAGCTGTTCCGGATCATGCACGAGGTGGTGCAGAACGGCGGGCTCGCCCCGGAGTCGGGCGTCAACTTCATGCTCGACCAGTGCCACAACATCGAGGCCAAGGTCCCTGCGGTCATCCGGTCCGTGATGAACGTCCAGGAGGCGACCGCCAAGGCGCTGCTCGTCGACGCCGCCGCACTCGCCGCGGCCCAGCGCTCCGGCGACGTACTCGCCGCGAACGCCGTGCTGATGGATGCATACAACACCGATGTGCGGCCGCTGCTCGCCGAGATCCGGGAGGAGGGCGGGCTGCACCCCGACCCGTTCGCCGCCTATCTGGCCTCCGGGCGGCAGGAGCGCATCGCCGCGGAGCGCGTGGGCGGGACCCAGGCGGGCTGGGGAGCCTGATCCCCCGGCCCGGTCGCCGCCGCTAGATGCCGTGCTTTTTGAGGATGGCCTCGATGTCGTCGAAGTCGTCGGCCGGTGCGGCCGCCTTCGCCCTGGGCGCGGGCTGCGCCGCCGGCCGCGTGGCGGCACCGAGCGAGGGTGCGGACGCCGCCGGGGCCACCGCTTGGCGCTGCGCCGCCTCGGCGGCCTTGCGCTCCTTGCGCGTACCGCCGCCCCGGCGCTCGACGGCCCTGGTCGTCGCGAAGAGCAGCCAGGCGACCCCGAGCACGCCGAAGCCCAGCCAGACCGACGGCTTGAACACGATGTCGGACACCCAGCCGACGACGCCGGTCATCACCAGGCCGACGGGGACGAGGGAGTAGGCGGCGATGCGCGTCGCCGACAGGAAGCGCTTGCGGTACGCCGTGATCGCGGCGATGCCCAGCCCTGCCGCGGACACGGCGGAAGCGACGGTCTCGGCAATCATCCGGTCTCCTCCAGCCATGGGGTCTTTCACTCCATCCTGCACCTGACCGCCACGCAGGGGCCACGATCCGGCAGGACCTCAGGGTCATCTCCGGGAAACGATCCTCCTCAGGTCCCGGTGGGGCATCGTCCCCCGGTACTGGGAGACTGGCCCCATGAGCGACTCCACCCCCGACTCCCCCGCCCGCCCCGTCGTCCTCGACGTCTGGTGCGAGCTGCAGTGCCCCGACTGCCACAGCGCCCTCGACGACGTCCGCGCCCTGCGTGCCCGCTACGGCGACCGCCTGGAGCTGCGGCTGCGCCACTTCCCCCTGGAGAAGCACAAGCACGCCTACGCGGCCGCACAGGCCGCGGAAGAGGCGTTCGAGCAGGGGCAGGGCTGGCCGTACGTGGAAGCCGTCCTCGCGCGCACCGAGGAGCTCGGCGCGCAGGGCGAACCGCTGCTGCTGGAGATCGCGGGCGAACTGGGCCTGGACGCCGAGGAGTTCGACACCGCGCTGATCGACGGCCGGCATCTGCTGATCGTCGACGCCGACCAGGCGGAGGGCAAGGCGATCGGTGTCACCGGCACTCCGACGTACGTCATCGACGGGGAGCGTCTGGACGGCGGCAAGAGCCAGGACGGTCTGCGGGAGCGGATCGAGGAGATCGCCGATCGGCTGCTCGGCTAGGGGGTGTCCGGCGGATCAGGTCGCCCTTGCTGGGCGTTGAGCCTTTCACTGCGGGTGAGCGGTGGTCTGGTGCACTGCGCTTCGCTCCGTCTCGGCTCTTAGATTCATCCTTCGGATGCCGAGCGCAGCTGCAAGGCGGAGGAGGGAAGCAACGCGGAGCGTTGTTGACCGACGACAACGCCGCAGATGTGCGTGCCAGACCGGCGCGACCGCGGCATGATCCGCCGGACACCCCCTAGAGGAGCTGCTTGGTGAGGTGGCGTGAGGCGGTCTCGTAGCCGAGCGACTCGTAGAGACGGATCGCCGGGGTGTTGCCCGCGAAGACGTTCAGGCCCAGGCGGTTCGTCCCTGCGGCCAGCGCCTCGTGCTCGGCGATCAGCATCAGCGTGCGGCCGTGGCCGCGGCCACGGTGCTGCTCGTCGACCACGACGTCGTAGACGAAGTGGCCCGTGCGGTCCGGGGACGCACCCGACCAGACGTGCCCGACCGCCTCGCCTTCGCTGACCAGCACCTTGATGGAGACCCCGGCGGTGGCCAGGCCGTCCGGCAGGAATCTGCGGTGGTCGGCCTCGGCCTTGGCTCTGGCCTGCGGCTCCGCCACGCCCCGGTCCATCCAGGTCTGCGCGTAACTGACGAGGTCCTCCACCTTCCAGGCCAGGAACTCGTCCTCGGTCATTCCCCGGACCTCCGTCCCCTCCGGCAGGGCGGGCGGCTGTTCCGGGAGCTGCTTGAGCATCGCGCGGTTGCGCTCCGTGTAACCGAGGGCGGCAGCCATCCGGAGGGCGGCCTCGGCGCGGTCGGGCACCGTGATCCGCACCTGCCCGCACCCCCAGCCGCGCAGCACCTCCTCGGCCGCGAGCGCGGCGACCGTGCCGCGACCGCGCCTGCGGTCCGGCTCGCTGATCCGAAGTCCGCTGATGCGGGCCCAAGTGGGGCCGAAATCCCCGTCGGTGGAGAGTTTCACGGCCCCGACGGGGCGGCTGTTCACGCACACTTCGTACTGACGCGACTTCGTGCCGTCGGCGCCCTGCTGAAGCGGCCCGGTCGGCCGCAGGGTAGTGGTCATCATGGGAGTTGTACCCGGCCGAAAACCAGGCGGCATCCCGTTTTCCCAGCTCTACGGATCCAGGTCGTCCGCGGCGCGCTCGTCCCAGATCCGCATGGCCTTGGCGGTCACCGGGCCCGGCTCCTGCCCCAGCTGCCGGCCGTCGACGCGTACGACCGCCTGGACGTCGCGCAGGGTCGAGGTCAGGAAGATCTCCTCGGCACGGTCGAGTGCGTCCAGCGGCAGATCGGTCTCCTGGGCGCCGGCCCATTCGACGGCCAGGGCGCGGGTGATCCCGGCCAGACAGCCGGATGCGAGCGGCGGGGTGTGGAGCACTCCGTCGAGTACGACGAAGACATTGGAGCCCGTGCCTTCGCAGAGCCGGCCCACCGTGTTCCCGAACAGCGCCTCGGACGCGCCCTGTTCATGTGCCTTGGCGAGCGCGACGACGTTCTCCGCGTACGACGTCGTCTTCAGCCCCGCCAGAGCGCTGCGCTCGTTGCGCGTCCACGGGACGGTGATCACCGCGGTGGTGTCGGGCCGACGCGAGGTCTCGCCCACCGCGACGACCAGGGTCGAGCCCGCGTCGCCGCGGTCGGAGCCGAGCGGGGAGAGGCCGCCGGTGTAGGTGATGCGCAGGCGGCCCAGGGGCATGGGGTTGGCGTCGAGGACCGCGGTGCAGGCGCGGCGCACCTCGTCCAGGTCCGGGTCGGGCAGACCGAGGCCCCGGGCCGAGCGGGTCAGCCGGTCGAGGTGGCGGGTGAGGGCGAAGATCCGCCCCTCGGTCGCCTTGACCGTCTCGAAGATGCCGTCGCCGACGGTCATCCCGTGGTCGAGGACGGAGACCGTCGCATCGGCCGCGTCGTGCAGCCCGCCATTGACCCAGATCTTCATGCCGTGGTCCTCCCACTCGCTTCGTACGCGCCCGACGCTACAGCCAGCAGTCTGGAGGCCTTCAGCTCGGTCTCCTCCCACTCCCGCACGGGGTCCGAGCCCCAGGTGATGCCCGCGCCCGTACCGAAGCGGAGGACGGGTCCGCGCTCCTCGGTGCGGTCGATCCAGAAGGTACGGATCCCGACGGCCAGCTCCGCCGTGCCCCGGTCGGCGTCGACCCAGCCGATCGCCCCGCAGTAGGGGCCGCGCGGCGCGGTCTCCAGCGCTTCGATGATCCGCAGCGCGCTGGACTTGGGCGCTCCGGTCACCGAGCCGGGCGGGAAGGCGGCGGCGAGGATCTCCGGCCAGCCAGCCTTCTCGGCGAGCTCCCCGCGCACGGTCGAGACGAGGTGGACGAGACCCGGGTGGGGCTCGATCGCGCAGAGTGCCGGGACGGTGACGGATCCGGTGGCGCAGACGCGGCCCAGGTCGTTGCGGACGAGGTCCACGATCATCACGTTCTCCGCGTGATCCTTTTCGAGCAGGTCCTCGGCGGTCCGCCCGGTGCCCTTGATCGGTCCGGACTCGATGGTCCGGCCCTCGCGGCGCAGGAAGAGCTCGGGGGACGCCGTCGCTATCTCCACGCCGTGGGCGGGGAGGCGGATCGTTCCCGCGTACGGGGCCGGGTTGCCCCTGGCCAGCAGCGCGGTCAGCGCGTCGACGTCGGCGCGGTCCGGGTCGGGGAGCGGCGCGGTCATGACGCGGCAGAGGTTGGCCTGGTAGACCTCGCCGGCCGCGATGTGGGCGCGGATCGCCCGTACGCCCGCGATGTAGGCGTCCCGGTCCAGGGAGGACGTCCAGTCTCCGGCCGCGGGCCCGCGCCACTGTCCTTGCACGGGGGCCGGAACGGGTTCCGTACGGACGTCCCCGAAGCGGGCACAGACGAGCCGCCCCTCGAAGTCCGCGGCGACGGTCCAGAAACCTGAGGAGTCGAGAGCTGTGGGGTCGCTGGTGACATCACGCAGGTCACAGGCGACACGGCCGCCGAAGCGGGCCAAAGGAGCGAGGTCGTGCACAGGCGAGAGTCTAGGACGGGCGCCGAGCGGCCGCTCCGGAGTGAACGCACCGCAGCACGCTGCACAAACGCGTTTTTGTACTGGCCCCGGAATCCGCTAGAGTTCAACACGTCGCCGGGACGCGCAAGCGAAACGGAAACGACAAGCGGACGTAGCTCAGTTGGTAGAGCACCACCTTGCCAAGGTGGATGTCGCGAGTTCGAGTCTCGTCGTCCGCTCGATGTGGGGGATCTTCCCGAACCCCCGTATTCACTCCTGGTGGAGTGGCCGAGAGGCGAGGCAACGGCCTGCAAAGCCGTCTACACGGGTTCAAATCCCGTCTCCACCTCTTTGCGCGATTAGCTCAGCGGGAGAGCGCTTCCCTGACACGGAAGAGGTCACTGGTTCAATCCCAGTATCGCGCACGCAGTAGGATGCAGTACCGCAGTACCGGTCCGCATGGATCGTCCCGCGCGATTAGCTCAGCGGGAGAGCGCTTCCCTGACACGGAAGAGGTCACTGGTTCAATCCCAGTATCGCGCACGCAGTACAACTCAAAGCCTGATAGTTTTCGCAGGTCGCCCGCGCGATTAGCTCAGCGGGAGAGCGCTTCCCTGACACGGAAGAGGTCACTGGTTCAATCCCAGTATCGCGCACTTGATCCACCGAAGCCCCGGCCGTCACAGACGGCCGGGGCTTCGTCGTTGTCCCTCCGGTCAGGAGGAGAACAGCATGTGGCCGAAGCCCTTGTTGCGGTGGTGGCCGCCGTGGTGACCCCCGTAGTGGCCGCCGCCGTGCTGCGGGGCTCCCCACGCGGGGGCCGGGGCGGACGGGTAGGCCTGCGGGGCGGGCGGCGGGGGCGGCGCCTGCTGGCCGCCCCACTGCGACTCGAGGCGGGTCAGCGACTCGAGCTCCCCGTAGTCCAGGAATATCCCCCGGCAGCCACTGCACTGCTCGATCTGGACGCCATTGCGGTTGTACGTGTGCATCGGTGCATGGCACTTGGGACACTGCATGCTCGGCTCAACTCCTCGCCGTCGGTACGTGACCTGCTCACCCTACGATGACGGATCGCTCGCCAACTCGGGCGGGAGGGCGGCAATTCGGGCACAGGAGTCGAGCATCGCCCGCTCCGCCTCGTCGAGTTCGCGCCGCTCGGCGGTCGACTTGGCGAGGGCGAGGGCGGCGGTCTGCACGGTGAGGGCGCGGGCGGGGACGTCGAGTCGGGGCCAGGGGTCGCCGTCGGGGGGAACCGCGGGGCCGTGTGCGGCGCGGTAGGCGGCCAGGAAACGGGTCCAGGTCTCCGGCGGGAGCAGCCCTGCGGCGTACCAGGCGGCGGGGCGGGCCAGGTCCCAGGCGGGGTCGCCGAGGCCGAGGTCGTCGATGTCGATGAGCAGCCAGGGCCCGGTGGGGGCGGGGTGTCTGACGAGCTGTCCGAGATGGAGATCGCCGTGGCAGAGGTACGAGGGCCCGGGCGCCGGGGCCTCGTCGCGGGCCCAGGCGGGGAGGGCCCGCCAGGCGCGAAGGACGGGCTCGGTGGCGGACGGGTCGGGGGCGGCGGCCTGCATACGGGCCAGGGCCCGGGCGGCCTTGGCGGGGCCGCGCATCGGGGGCAGCCGGGGCAGGGCCGCCTGCTCGACGGTGTGGAGGCGGGCCAGGAGGGCCGCGGCCTCTTCCCAGGGGGCGGCGTCGGGGTCTGCCGGGTCGACGGGGGCGCCGTAGGGCCAGGTGGTGACGGGGCGGGCCGCGGGGGCGGCGGGGGCCAGCGGGGGCAGCAGGATGCCGGCGAGGAGGGGGTGGGCGGCGACGGCCACGCGGGCTTCGAGGGCGGCGGGATCGGTGTCCGGGGCGTGCGCCTTGGCGACGGCGTCACCGTGCCGTACGACGGCGCCGTCCGGGCGGTCCGCCAGGACAGACGTCGTGGTGCCGCACCCGTTGCAGGGGCCGGCGGGATGCGCACCGGACTCGGCGGCGCTGTGCAGCGCGCGCACGACAGCGGATTCGGTCACGGTCTCCCCCGGCTTCGGCACGGTCCCCTGCGGGAGCCTACGCGGCAGCCCCGGCCGGGACAGCGGGGGTTGGCCGCGGAGCCCCTCCTACGGAACGAGGAACGACCAGGCGGCGGGCAGAGCCCGCAGGGCGCGGGCGGATCGGGCCGCCGCCGGACGGAGTCCGGCGCAGCGGGACGAAGCCCGTGAGGCGCCCCAGCGCCGAGCGGTGCGAGGGCCGCACGAAGAAACAGTGCGGTGCGAGGGCCGCGTCAAGAAGTCGCGCGGGGGCCGCACGAAAAAGCGTTTGTCCGGTCAGCTCCCCAGCTGACCGGACAAACGCTGCCGTCCGCCGCACCCCCGTCCCCACGGGGTTGTTGGTCGGATGTCCCTGACCCGGGCCGCTCTCCCGGATCCTGGGCGCCGCTCAGCGCCCGAGCATCACGCCCACGGACGACGCCTGTGTGGACACTGCTTCCCAGCCGCCGAAGACGAAGAGGAGCAGCACCGCCAGGGGAAGTACCATGACGGCCGCCACCAACGGGTGGCGGGTGCCGGCACGGCGGGTGCCGAACGCGGCGTATGCCTTGCGTCCCTGCGTGCGGATCATCGTCCGCGATGCCGTGTCGGCCATGGTCCCTCTCCTGTCGAATGGGCAAGCGGCGGGTGTCTGACCTCGGGGGACGAGTGCTGCACCCGCCGCTTGACTTCAAATCTAGGCGCGCCGGGCGGCCCCGGCGTCATGCCCTCGTACCGATTCCCGGGCCTCCAGGAGGATGAGCCGGGGTCTTGCGACGTACTCCCCAGGGTGGAGAGCAGGCGCTAGGACTTGGGGTCTTCCCTGAGGGGACGTGCCTCCAGCTCGGAGGAGTCCTCCCTGGGGACCGGCTGCTCCACCAGGGCCAGTACCCGGGTGGCCATGAAGCGTGCCGTGCGCACCACCGAGCCGCTGCGCGTGACTTCGCTCACTTCCACCACCCCTCTGCGGACCGCCGTCTCCACCCGGCGTCCCGCCCTGCTGGCCACCACTTCGTACGTCCGTGTCGTGTCTCCCGCGTCCACGACTATCTCCACGCGGTCACCCTTCATCGACCCAATCCCCCTTCTGCGACGGACTTTTGAGTTCTCGCACGGGTCAAGGGGCCTTGGTTCCCCGGCCTCCTGACCACTCTTCAAGTTTCCCACCCGGCACTGACAATCGGTCGGGCCGCGAGGGCGCGGCCTATGAGCACACCGGGCCACGGGTACGTAAGCTGTGCCTCGTCAGACGGACCGGGCAGCGGGGATGGACATGGCGATGATGCGGCTCCGGCGCGAGGATCCGCGTGTCGTCGGCTCGTTCAGGCTTCACCGACGACTGGGCGCGGGCGGTATGGGGGTCGTGTACCTCGGCTCCGATCGGCGCGGGCAGCGGGTGGCTCTGAAGGTGATCCGGCCCGACCTCGCCGAGGACCAGGAGTTCAGGTCGCGGTTCGCACGGGAGGTTTCGGCCGCCCGGCGGATCCGCGGTGGGTGCACGGCACGGCTGGTGGCGGCGGATCTCGAGGCCGACCGGCCCTGGTTCGCCACGCAGTACGTGCCCGGGCCCTCGCTGCACGACAAGGTCAACGACGAGGGACCGCTGTCGGCCGCCGAGGTGGCCTCGATCGGGGCCGCGCTCTCGGAGGGGCTCGTGGCGGTGCACGAGGCGGGTGTCGTCCACCGCGATCTGAAGCCGTCGAACATCCTGCTGTCCCCCAAGGGTCCGCGGATCATCGACTTCGGCATTGCCTGGGCCACCGGTGCCAGCACGCTCACGCATGTCGGTACGGCCGTGGGCTCGCCCGGATTCCTCGCTCCCGAGCAGGTGCGCGGCGCCGCCGTCACCCCGGCGACGGACGTCTTCGCGCTGGGCGCGACCCTGGCGTACGCCGCGACCGCCGACTCGCCCTTCGGGCACGGCAGTTCAGAGGTCATGCTCTACCGCGTGGTGCACGAGGAGCCTCATCTGTACGAGGTCCACGACGCGCTCGCGCCGCTGGTGCGGGCCTGTCTCGCCAAGGACCCCGAGGACCGGCCCAGCACGCTTCAACTCTCCATGCGGCTCAAGGAGATCGCGGCACGCGAGGCCCAGGGGCTCTCCGAGTCCCGGCCGCCCATACAGCGCCGCGAGTCACAGCTCGACCGCCCGACGGGGCGGCTCACCGAGCGCTACACGGAGCCGCACCAGCAGGCTCAGCGACGTACCAACGGGAACTCCGGGGCCCGCCCGCAGACGCCTCAGACTCAGGCGCCGCGGCCGTCCTCGCCCCGCAACGGGGCCCGGCCGCCGGCCCCGCGCGATACTTCGCGCACCGGTGCGCGGCCCGCCGGCAGCCGTCCGGGGACGACCCGTCCGACGGCTTCGGGGCGGCGTCCCGGGCCCAGTCCGCGGATGCTGCGGCAGCGCCTGATCGTCTTCGTCGTGGTGACGCTGATCGTGCTGCTGGGGATCGCCGCCGCGCAGAAGCTGTGACGACGCGGGCTCAGGAAGTGGGGCGGCCCGTCGCGACCGCGTAGAACGCCACCGCGGCGGCCGCTCCTACGTTGAGCGAGTCGACGCCGTGCGCCATCGGGATGCGTACCCATTCGTCGGCTGCGACCAGGGCCTGTGTGGACAGGCCGTCGCCCTCCGCGCCGAGCATCAGTGCGACGCGGTCCAGGCGGTGCGGGGCGGCGTCGTCGATGTCCGAGGCCTTCTCGTCCGGGGTGAGGGCGAGGAGCTTGAAGCCCGCCTCCCGTACCGTCTCCAGGCCGCGGGGCCATGACTCCAGGCGTGCGTACGGCACCGAGAAGACCGCGCCCATCGAGACCTTCACCGAGCGGCGGTAGAGCGGGTCCGCGCAGTCCGGGGAGAGCAGCACCGCGTCCATGCCGAGGGCTGCCGCACTGCGGAAGATCGCGCCGATGTTGGTGTGGTCGTTGACCGACTCCATGACGACGATCCGGCGGGCCGTACGGAGCAGCTCGTCCGAGGTGGGGAGCGGCTTGCGCTGCATGGAGGCGAGGGCGCCGCGGTGCACGTGGTAGCCCGTGACGCGCTCGGCGAGCTCGGGGCTCACGGCGTAGACCGGCGCGGGGAGTTCGTCGATGACGTCGCGCATGACGTCGACCCACTTGGCGGAGAGCAGCATCGAGCGCATCTCGTAACCGGCGTCCTTGGCGCGTCTGATGACCTTTTCGCCCTCGGCGATGAACAGGCCCTCGGCAGGCTCGCGCTTGCGCCGGAGTTCTACGTCGGTCAGGCCCGTGTAGTCGCGCAGGCGCGGGTCGTCGGGGTCATCGACAGTGATGAGATCAGCCACAGGGTGATACTGCCTTGTCCTGGGTGTGGTGCCAATGTGGGGAGCTTGATCGGTTACTGCGGGGTACGTGCGGTGGCCGGTGTGCCGACGTTCACGACCGGGCCGATCACGATCACGGCCGGGGGGCGTACGTCCTCGGACTTGGCCTTGTCGGCGACCGTCGCCAGGGTCGCGTCCACCCGGCGCTGGGCCGCCGTGGTGCCCTCCTGGACCAGGGCGACGGGGGTGTCCGGGGACTTTCCGTGGGTGATCAGGGTCTGGGCGATCGCGCCGATCTTGTCCACGCCCATGAGGATGACCAGGGTGCCACGGAGCTTGGCGAGGGCCTGCCAGTCGACGAGCGAGCGGGCGTCGTCAGGGGCCACATGGCCGCTGACCACCGTGAACTCGTGGGCCACGCCCCGGTGGGTGACCGGGATGCCTGCCGCGCCGGGGACGGAGATCGAGCTGGAGATGCCGGGGACCACCGTGCAGGGGATGCCCTCGGCGGCGAGCGCCTCGGCCTCCTCCATGCCGCGGCCGAAGACGAAGGGGTCGCCGCCCTTGAGGCGGACGACGGCCTTGCCCGCCTTGGCGTGCTCGATGAGGGCGTTGTTGATCGCCTCTTGGGCCATGTAGCGGCCGTACGGGATCTTCGCGGCGTCGATCACCTCGACGTGCGGCGGGAGTTCGTCGAGCAGGTCGCGCGGGCCGAGACGGTCGGCGATGACGACATCGGCCTCGGCGAGGAGGCGGCGCCCGCGCACGGTGATCAGGTCGGGGTCGCCGGGGCCGCCGCCGACGAGGGCGACGCCGGGGGTGCGGTTGCGGTGCTGGGGGGCGGTGAGGGTGCCGTCGCGGAGGCCCTCGACCACCGCGTCCCGTACTGCCGCCGAGCGGCGGGGGTCGCGGCCGGTGAGGACGGCGACCGTGACGCCTTCGCTGCGGCCCGTTGCCGGGGTCCAGGCGGTGGCCGCCTCGGCGTTGTCGCTGCGGACGCACCAGGTGCGGGTGCGCTCGGCCTCGGCGGACGCGGCGTTGTTCGCCTCGGTGTCCGCGGTGGCGATCAGGGCGTACCAGGCGTCGGCGAGGTCGCCTTCGCGGTACGTGCGCTTCTCCCAGCGGATCTCGCCCGCGTCCGCCATCGCTTCGACGGAGGGGGTCGCGGAGGGGGAGATCAGGACGATGTCCGCGCCGGCCGCGATGAGGGCGGGGAGGCGGCGCTGGGCGACCTGGCCGCCGCCGATGACGACGGTGCGCCGGCCGGAGAGGCGGAGTCCGACGGGGTAGGCGAAGTGGTCGTCGGACATGGCGGCGGCTCCTCGTGCGGGGTGCGTGTGCGCTGGTGGGAGGGGGTGCGGGCCCACTTTACGGGGGGCGGGGGGCGGGGGTGTTTCGGTGGCCTCCGGGCGGGCGGGCCTGGGGTGTGAGGACCTCCCCCAACCCGCCCCTTCCCGAAGCCGGGGCGCTGCCCCGGACCCCGCGAAAAGATGTCCTCAAACGCCGGACGGGCTGAAAATCAGCCCGATCAGCGCTACTTCTCCGTTACGCCTGCCGAGTCGAACGTCGCCACCTCGTGCATCGCCCTTGCCGCGCTCTGGACCACCGGGAGGGCGAGCAGTGCGCCCGTGCCCTCGCCGAGGCGGAGGTCCAGGTCGACCAGGGGGCGCAGGCCCAGCTTGTTGAGCGCTGCTACGTGGCCGGGCTCCGCGCTGCGGTGGCCCGCGATGCATGCCGCGAGTGACTCCGGGGCGATCGCGCGGGCGACCAGGGCCGCTGCTCCGGTGCTCACACCGTCCAGGATCACCGGCGTACGCAGGGAGGCCCCGCCGAGGATGAAGCCGACCAGAGCCGCGTGCTCCAGGCCTCCGACCGCGGAGAGGACGCCGATCGGGTCCGCCGGGTCCGGCTTGTGGAGCTCCAGGGCGCGGCGGACCACGTCCACCTTGCGGGCGTGCATCTCGTCGTTGATGCCGGTGCCGCGTCCGGTGACCTCCGTCGGGTCCTGGCCGGTGTAAACACAGATCAGGGCTGCCGACGCGGTGGTGTTGGCGATGCCCATCTCGCCGGTGAGCAGCGCCTTGTTGCCGGCTGCGACCAGGTCGCGGGCGGTCTCGATGCCGACCTGGATCGCCGAGAGGACCTCGTCGCGGGTCAGCGCCGGGCCGGTCGTGAAGTCGGCGGTGCCGGGGCGGACCTTGCGGGGCAGCAGGCCCGGGGTGGCCGGGAGTTCGCCCGCGACGCCCACGTCGATGACGCAGACCTCGGCGCCGACCTGGTTGGCGAAGGCGTTGCAGACCGCTCCCCCGCCGAGGAAGTTGGCGACCATCTGGGAGGTCACTTCCTGGGGCCAGGCCGTGACGCCCTGGGCGTGCACCCCGTGGTCGCCCGCGAAGATCGCGACGGCCGCGGGCTCCGGGATCGGCGGCGGGCACATCCGGGAGAGACCGGAGAGCTGCGCGGAGATGATCTCCAGCATGCCGAGCGCACCGGCCGGCTTGGTCATCCGCTTCTGGCGCTCCCACGCCTCGCCGAGCGCCTTGGCGTCCAGCGGGCGGATGTTGGAGATCGTCTCCTGTACGAGGTCGTGCGGCTCCTCGCCGGGGAGTGCACGGCGGCCGTACGTCTCCTCGTGCACGACCCAGGAGAGCGGGCGGCGCTTGGACCAGCCCGCCTGCATCAGCTCCGGCTCCTCGGGGAACTCGTCGACGTACCCGACACACAGGTAGGCGACGACCTCGAGGTGCTCGGGGAGGCCGAGGGAGCGGACCATCTCGCGCTCGTCGAAGAAGCTGACCCAGCCGACGCCGAGGCCTTCGGCGCGCGCGGCGAGCCAGAGGTTCTCGACGGCGAGTGCCGAGGAGTACGGGGCCATCTGCGGCTGGGTGTGCCGGCCGAGGGTGTGGCGGCCGCCGCGGGTGGGGTCGGCGGTGACGACGATGTTGACCGGTGTGTCGAGGATGGCCTCGATCTTCAGTTCCTTGAACTGCTTGGCCCGGCCCTTGGGAAGGGACTTGGCGTAGGCGTCGCGCTGGCGCTGGGCCAGTTCGTGCATGGTGCGCCGGGTCTCGGCGGAGCGGATGACGACGAAGTCCCAGGGCTGGGAGTGGCCGACGCTCGGGGCGGTGTGGGCCGCTTCGAGGACGCGGAGCAGCACCTCGTGCGGGATGGGGTCGCTGCGGAATCCGTTGCGGATGTCGCGGCGTTCGCGCATCACGCGCAGGACGGCTTCGCGCTCGGCGTCGTCGTAGCCGGGGGCGGGAGCGGACTCGTTCTCGCTCCCGTTCTCGCTCTCTTCGGCCGTCAGCGGTTCTGCGACCTGGTCGGCCGGTACGGACTCGGGCTCGGTCACCGGAAGGGTCTCCGGCTCCTCGGTGGCCGGGAGTTGGGCCGCGGGGCCGCCGTCGCGGGGCGCCGGTACGGTCGCCGCCGACTCGGACGCCGGGGCCTGGGCCTGGGCCGGGTCGGGCTCCGGCGCGGGTGCCTCGGCGGGTGCGGCCGCCACGACCGGCTCGGGAGCGGGCTCGGGCTCCGCCACGGGGGCCTGCGCCACCGGAGCGACCGGCTGCTCGACGGCCGGTTCCGGTACGGGCTCGGGCCCGGGCTCGGGCGCCTGTACGGGCTCGGGCGCTTGTACAGGCTCGGGCTGCGGCACCGTCATGACGGCCACCGGCGTCGGGGCGAGGTGCGGGGTGGACGGGAGGGAGCCCTCGACCGCCACGAACTGGCCCGAGGCCTGAACCTGGGGCAGGCCCTGGGGCTGCAACTGCGGCTGCTGCTGCACGGGCTCCATCACGAACGGCGCGGGAGTCTCCGCCGGGGCGGACTCGGCGGCCACGGGGGCCGCCGGTGTTGCCGGAGCCGGGACCTGAGGAGCAGGTGCCGGAGGCGCGAGAGGCGCGGGCTGCTCGGCGGGGGTCTCCACCTGCTGCACGACAGCGACCGGTTCGGGAACGACCGTTTCTGCTGGTGCGGCAGGGGCCACGGCGTCCACGGAGAACTGCGGCGGCGTCTGGACCTGGGCCTGAACCTGGGCCTGAACCTGCGCCAGGACCGGCTGGGGCTCGGGCGTCCAGGCGGCCTGCGGCGGGATCTCGCCGAGCTGCGGGCCCGGCAGGCCGGGCGCATCGTCGACGGGGATGTCGAAGTACTCGGGGCCCGTGGTCGGCGGTCCCGGGTTCCGTACGGGCACCGGATTGGCCGGCGTCGCGGTCGGACCGCGATCGGCCAGCGAGCGCACCACACCGGCGGACGCGTCGGGCATCGGCGGGCCCATGTGCAGCGGCCTGCGGGCCGGCGGAGGCGTCGGGGCCGAGGTGGTCGCCGGGGCAGGAGCGTCGAACTGGGCGCGTACGTCGCTCAGGTCCACGGAGCCGGAGTCCCGGCCGCCCGCCTCGTGCGCGGCGTACTCGGGTACCGGTGCCGCGGCGGGGACGGGCTGAGGATCGCTCCAGGCGCCCGCCGATGCGGGCATCAGCAGCAGATCGTCGTCTTCGGCGGTGTTCTCGGAGGGGTCGAGGAAGGTGTAAGCACCGGGGGCGGGGATGCCCGGCTGCTCCACCATGCCTGCGTTCTCCGGCTGTCCCTCGCCCGGGATCTGGCCGGTGTCAGTCATGCGTACCCCTCGCCCATCGACTAGCGCTCTTTCGGTCCCGCCGTACCACACCGGGGCCCCAAGAGGTGGCCCTTTTCAGGACATTGGCCTACGAAATGCCGAACGCCCAGCCGCGGTACAACAGTCGGCCAGCCTACCCCGCGCCGTACTGGGGCAGGGTCAGGGGGAGGAACCGTCTCGACGCCCGGACACCAGGAAAACAACCGAGCGCTCGCGCTCCGTCCAGGCGCGTGTGTCCAGGTCGACGGATTGCAACAGGGCGCATTCGACGGTGTATCCCCCCTCCGCGAGGGCCGCTCCGAGGGCCTCTGCCTCGTCGCGCGTGGCGGCGTGCGTCACGATTCGCTCGGGCCTTCGGTCGGCACAAGCTGTGACAACTGCCACGCCCCCGCCGCCGATCCGGACCACGTCGGGCTCGGGCAGCCGCTCCAGGACGTGCGGCGCCCGACCCTGAACGGCCTGCAGTTGTACGCCGAAGCGCCGGGCGGCGGCCTCGGTCCGCGCGCAGTTGCCCGAGTCGGCGTCGACGGCGATGACGGCCGCTCCGAAGCGGGCCGCCTCGACGGCCAGGGCTCCGCTGCCGCAGCCGATGTCCCAGACGAGGTCGCCGGTACGCGGGCCGAGCCGGGCCAGTTGGGCCGCGCGCAGGCCGGCCGACTCGCCCTCGCCGAGGTTCTCCCCGTACTCCGCCTCGGGCAGCGCCCAGCCGCGTACCGCAGGGGTGTCGCGCAGCCCCGTACCGC
Organism: Streptomyces sp. NBC_01465; assembly: GCF_036227325.1. Lineage (NCBI taxonomy): Bacteria > Bacillati > Actinomycetota > Actinomycetes > Kitasatosporales > Streptomycetaceae > Streptomyces > Streptomyces sp. NBC_01465. The sequence goes on from NZ_CP109467.1 coordinate 988,225, forward strand.
CGATGACGATGACCACGTTGGGGTCGCGCCAGGCGTGGTCGGCGGCCTTGTCGGAGGTGAGGACGGTGACCTGTTCGCGCTCGGTGCCGAGCTCCTCGCAGATCACGAAGGTGCGGTGGACGCCTTCGAGGAGGAGGGCGAGTTCGGCGGGGCCCGCACCGGGCGAGGTGAGGACGGCGACCTTGGCGTGGGCGCGGCAGACGTTGACGGCACGGCGCAGGGTGCGCGGGTGCGCGACGACGACTTCCGCGTCGTCCCAGGGCATTCCGGCGCGGGCGAAGGCGGCGGCGACCGACGAGACCGCGGGGACGACCTCGACCTCCAGGCCGTGTTCGGGGGCGCGCAGGGTGCGTACGACACCGTGGAATCCGGGGTCGCCGTCGGCGAGGACGACCGCGCTGCCGCGGTGTCCGGCGATCCGGCGGGCGGCGAGGTCCACGCTGCCCAGACGGATCCTTTCGGCACTGGGCGGCACCTCGGGGAGCGCCAGATGGTGTGCGGCCCCGGCCACCAGGGTGGCGGCGGAGAGGGCGGACCTGGCGGCGTCGGTGAGCGGCGAACCGTCCCAGCCGATCACCGTGACGCGGTCGGCCATCTTCGTCAGTCTCCTGGAGTCGTCGCAGGTGGGGCGGGGGGAAAGAGCACCGTGAGAGTACCTGTTACGGCCGGGGACCGCTCATGGCATCAGTTCCAGTCGGTGAAGGTCCCGTATCCGTTGGCGTCGGCCATCAGGTCGGGGACGCCTTCGAGGTCCTCGGGGAGCAGGCTCCAGACGATGAGGTCGGTGCGGATGTCGGTCCAGCCGCCGTCGGTGCCGTTCTCGGTGCGCGTACGCGCTATCCAGGCGTTCCGGAGCACGCCCTCGCTGATGCAGCCGATCTTCTGGGCGACCTGCTGGGACGCGGTGTTGTCGGCGGGGGTGCGGAGTTCGATGCGTTCGAACTTCTGGTCGCGGAAGAGCCACTGGGCGACGGCGAGGACCGATTCGGTCGCGTACCCCTCGCCGCGTGCCCAGGGGGCGGTGACGTAACGGACCTCGGTGGCCAGGGTGCGCCAGTTGGTGGCGCGGAGGTGGACGGTGCCGACCAGGCGCTGGGTGAGGAACTCGGTGACGGCCAGGACGATGCCGCGGCCCGCGGTGCGCTCGGCGGGGGCGATGCGGCGGACCCAGCGTTCGCCGTCGATCTGGCGGTACGGGTGCGGGGCCGAGGTCCAGGCGGTGACCATCTCGTCGTTCATCATGTCGGTCAGCGACGGGATGTCCGCCTCCTCGAACGGGCGCAGCACGAGCCGGTCCGTACTGATGGAGATGTCCGGGAAGGTGCTCGTCATGTGCTGCTCCATGGGGCAGGGACCGTCGCGTCGTAAAGGCACAGCATGCAGCATGGGACCGGTGATGTGCATGGGCGGGTGGGTACGGGGAAGGCCCCGCACACCCGTGTTCGGGGTGTACGGGGCCTTCGTCCTCAAGGGCCTTGCGGGGGTCAGGACTTGACGGCGCCGAAGGAGGGGATGACCGAGCCGTCGGCGTACGTCTTCTCGATGTACTGCTTCACCTCGTCGGAGTTGAGCAGCTTCTCGAGCTTCTTCACGCGCGGGTCGTCCTCGTTGCCCTTCTTGACGGCGAGGAAGTTGGCGTTGGGGTTGTTGGTGCCCGACTCCAGGACCAGGGCGTCCTTCGACGGCTTGAACTTCGCTTCCAGAGCGTAGTTGCCGTTGATGACCGCGGCGGTGACGTCGTCCAGGGAGCGGGGGGTCTGCGCCGCCTCGATCTCCTTGAACTTCAGGCCCTTGGCGTCCTTGATGTCGGACACGGTGGCGGTGGAACCCGCGCCGTCCTTGAGCGTGATGATGTCGTTGGCAGCGAGCAGCTGGAGTGCGCGGCCCTCGTTGACGGCATCGTTGGGGATGGCGATGGTGTCGCCGCTCTTCAGCTCCGAGGCCTTGGTGTCCTTCTTGGAGTACAGGCCCATCGGCTCGACGTGGACGTTCTCGACGCCCACGATGTGCGTGCCGTTCTTGGCGTTGAAGTCCTTGAGGTACGCGGCGGTCTGGAAGTAGTTGGCGCCGATGTCACCGTCCTCGAGGGCGGTGTTCGGAGTCACGTAGTCCGTGTACTCCTTGATCTCCAGCTTGAGACCGGCCTTGGCAGCCAGGTTGTCCTTGACGAACTTGAGGATGTCGGCGTGCGGGGTGGGGCTGGCGCCCACGACCAGGGCGTCGTCCGGGGACGAGCCGGCCTTGCCGGAGTCCGAGCCGCAGGCGGTCAGACCGATGGAGAGGGCGGCGACGGCCACGGCGGTGGCGGAGAACTTGACAGAAGTACGCACGAAGAGTGCCTTTCTTGCGGATGGTGCGGGATGGATCCGCCCGGCAAAGGGTCCGGGCTCAGGGGAGAGAAAGTCTCAGGCGGTACGGAGCCGCAGACGGCCGAGCAGGCGCGTCTCGGCGCGACCGGTGCCGCGCTTGGCCAGTGCGCTCACGATCAGGTCGCCGATGAGCTGGACCAGGACCACGAGGACCACCAGGAGGGCGACCGTGACGAGCATGAAGTCCGTCTCGAAGCGCTGGTATCCGTAGCTGATCGCGAGCGCGCCGAGACCGCCGCCGCCGACCGTGCCCGCCATGGCCGAGTAGCCGATGAGGGCGATGATCGTGGTGGTGATGCCGGAGACGAGCGACGGCAGGGACTGCGGCAGCAGCGCCTTGCGTACGACGGTCCAGGTGGAGCCGCCCATCGACTGCACGGCTTCGACCAGTCCGTGGTCGACCTCGCGCACGGCGGTCTCCACGAGGCGGGCGAAGAACGGGATCGCGCCGATGGAGAGCGGCACGATCATCGCTTCCGCGCCCAGGCTGGTGCCGACGACCATGCGCGTGAAGGGGATCAGCGCCACGAGCAGGATCAGGAAGGGGAAGGAGCGCGCGACGTTGACGACGAAGCCCACGACCTTGTTGACCGGGGTGTTCTGCAGCAGTCCACCGCGGTCGGTCAGGACGAGGAGCACGCCCAGCGGCGTACCGACAACTACGGCTATGAGTGCCGACCAGCCGACCATGTAGAGGGTGTCCCAACACCCCTGGGACAGCAGCGGCTGCATCTCGGACCAGGTCACTTGGCACCTTCCTTCACCAGGACGGGCGCGTCTTCGCCCGCCACTTCGACCTGGAGCCCCTGCTCGCGCAGGAATCCGATCGGTACGACGTTCTCCTCGAAGCGGCCGGGCAGTTCGATCCGCATCCGGCCGATCTGCTTGCCGGCGACGGTGTCCATCGCGGCGCCCAGGATGGAGATGTCGATGTTGTACGTACGGGAGAGCTGCGAGATCACCGGCTGCGTCGCGGCCTCACCGTGGAAGGTGACGTCGACGACGGTGCGGTCGGCGCCGGACGGTTCGCCGCCGACCGGGAAGAGCGTGCGGGCGAGCTCGGAGCCGGGCGTCGCGAGGATCTCGCTGACCGTGCCGGACTCGACGATCCGGCCGCTCTGCATGAGCGCGGCCGAGTCGCAGACCGTCTTGACGACGTCCATCTCGTGCGTGATGAGCAGAACCGTCAGTCCGAGCTGCTGGTTGAGGTCGCGCAGCAGCTGGAGGATCGAGCGGGTGGTCTCGGGGTCGAGGGCGCTCGTCGCCTCGTCGGAGAGCAGCACCTTCGGGTCGCCTGCGAGTGCGCGGGCGATGCCGACGCGCTGCTTCTGACCGCCGGAGAGCTGCGCCGGGTAGGACTTCGCCTTGTCGGCGAGGCCGACCAGGTCGAGGAGTTCGAGTGCCTTGCGGGTGCGGTCGCGACCCGTGACGCCGAGGATCTCCAGCGGCAGCTCGATGTTGTCCTGCACCGTGCGCGAGGACAGCAGGTTGAAGTGCTGGAAGACCATGCCGATACGGGTGCGTGCCGCGCGCAGTTCCTTGCCCGCGCGCGGGCCCCGTCCCGCCAGCGCGGTGAGGTCGACGCCGTCGACGGTCACCGTGCCCGTGGTGGGGCGCTCGAGGAGGTTGATGCAGCGGATCAGCGAGGACTTGCCGGCGCCGCTCTGGCCGATGACGCCGTACACCTCGCCCTCTCGGACATGAAGGTCGACGCCGTCCAGGGCGGTGACCTCTCGGCCGCGCGAGGCATAGACCTTCGTCAGGCCGGTGGTGGTGATCACAGAAAATCCGTCACTGTCGAGTGCGCGGCGCGATGTCCGCCGGGCACGGGGCATTCGTCTGGAAGCGCAGCACGGCCACAGCAGTGGCTACCTGAAGTACCTGGAGGCAATTCGTGCGCGGGGCAGGCTCTTGGTCTCGCTTCGGGGCGCGGGACTCAGGCGGGGACCCTCAGAAGTCGCACATTCGACACATACAACGAGCACCGGGCGTCATCATCGCCTCGGTCGCAAGGGTGCGGCTGCTCGTCGTGGTCATGCAGGCAAGTAAACCAGACATGAGTACGGGGCCAGGGAGGATGTCCGAATAGCGGACGCCCTCGTCTCACGTCAGCCGGCCGTCGTGATCTCCAGTCCACCTGCCACGACCTGCACCGATACCTCGGAGAGATCGGTGAGGACGACGTCGGCGACCAGCTCCGAGCGGTCGTGCGTTGTGGCCAAGGCCACGGTCTTCATCCCGGCCGCGCGCCCCGCCTGGAGTCCTGCGGGGGCGTCCTCGAAGACCACGCAGCGCGCCGGATCGACGCCCAGGCGAGCGGCGCCGAGGAGGTACGGCTCGGGGTCGGGCTTGCCGCGGGTGATGTCGTCGGCGGCGATCGTCACCTTGGGGGTGATGCCGACTTCGGCGAGCCGGGCCTCCGCAAGACGGCGGCCGGCCGAGGTGACGACGGCCCAGCGGTGCGGGGGCAGTGAGGCGAGGAGGGCCGCCGTGCCGGGGAGGAGCTCGACTCCCCCGCGTACGTCCTCGACCTCCAGCTGTTCGATCCGGGCCAGGGCGCCGGGCACGGTCTCCGCGGGCAGCAGGTCGGCGACGATCTCGGCGGCGGGGCGGCCGTGCAGTTCGATCGCGGCGAAGTCCGCCGCCGTGACGCCGTACTCCTGCGCCCACCGCGTCCAGCAGCGGTTCACCGACTCCAGGGAGGAGACGAGGGTTCCGTCGTTGTCGAACAGGAGGGCATCGGCGTAGATCTTCATGGTCGTCGACCCTACGTGCGGGGCCGGGGCCGCGCGCATCGGGCCTTTCGCCGCGTAATACCCTCGACGTCATGCTTGACGCCCTCACGTTCGCGGTCGCAGCCGCCGCGCTCGTACTCGCCGCCTGGTGCGGTCATGCCGCCTACCGGGACCAGCCCACCAAGGACTGGCACTTCATCGGCATGGCCGTCGTCTCGGTCCTCGCCCTGGTGCAGATGGTGATCGGCTTCGTGCAGCTGGGGCGCGGGGAGCGGCCGGAGCAGGGCACGGCGGTCTTCGTCGCGTATCTGATCGGCGCGTTCGCGGCCGTCCCCGCCGCCGGGGTGCTGTCGCTGTCCGAGCGGACCCGGTGGGGTTCGGTGACGGTCTCGGCCGGGGCCGTGGTGCTTGCAGTGCTCGAAGTACGGCTCTACGACATCTGGGGAGGCTGACGATGACCGCAGCTGAGGAGAAGCCGGCGTACCAGCTGGGCACCGGGCCCGGACGGGTCCTGGTCTGGTTCTACGGCGTCTTCACCGTCGCCGCCGCGTCCCGCTCGATCGTCCAGATGATCATGGACTTCGGCAAGGCGCCGCTCGCCTACACGCTGTCCGCCGTCGCGGCCGTGGTGTACGGATTCATCACGTACTCCCTGGTGCGGGGCGGCGAGAAGGCCCGCAGGGCGGCGCTGGTGTGCTGCGCCGCCGAGCTGGTCTTCGTCCTCGTCGTCGGCACCTGGACGCTGGCCGACCCGTCCGCGTTCCCGGACGCGACGGTGTGGTCGGACTACGGGATGGGCTATCTGTTCATCCCGGTGATCCTGCCGGTGCTCGGCATGTTGTGGCTGCGGAAGGCCAAGCGCTAGGCGCTACGCGCTCGTTGCGTACGCCCCCGCCTCGGCCTCCTTCTCCAGGGTCACGACCGTGAGGGCCGGGCTCGCCTGGCGCGCGGAGATCTGGACGTAACCGTGGCTCCGGTAGAGCCGCAGGTTGTGCTCGCTGCGGTGGCCGGTGAAGAGCTGGAAGCGCTTGGCTGCCGGCTCCGCGACGAAATGGGCCTCTATGGCGTCGAGCAGCCTGCCGCCGAGGCCGTGGCGCTGCATGCGCGGGTGGACGATCAGCTTGCCGATCCTGGCCGTGCCGCCGGCATCGACCGTGCCGCGTACGGATGCCACCACCTCGTCGCCGAGGCGCGCCACCAGCGCGTACCCGTCGGCCAGTTCGGCCCCCAGGGCCTCGAGGGTCTGGGTGAGGGGCTCGATGGAGTAGTCGCCGTAGAGTTCGGCCTCGCTCTGATAGCACAGGTACTGGAGCTTCAGAATCTGTTCGGCGTCCTGCGCAGTTGCCGCATGGATGGTCACGCTCATGCCCATGTGTGCATGCCTCCCGCTCACCTGTTCCGCCGGTTGTCTAACGCTCCCTTCCCCTGACTCCGGGAGCTGCAACCTCCGCCGCCAGCATTCTGCGCAGGCATCCCAGGCAACGGGAACGAACCGGACCAAGACTCCCCTGTGACATTCCCAACTCCCCTGCGATCTCCCGGTAGGTGGGGTCGTCCGGGGAGAGCATCGCGGCGAGCAGTTCGGGGCAGCGGCCGGGCGTCCTGGTGACCGCCGCGCGCACCTCTCGGCGCTGTTCCGCAGTGAGGGCGTGGTGCTCGGGGCGGGTCTCGGCGGACTCGGACGGCTCGACGGCGTACGGGAGTTCACGCCGCGCCAGGCGCCGGGCCCGCCGCGCCTCGGCCCGTACGGCGGAGCGCACCCAGCGCCTGGGCTCCGCCGGGGTCTGCTCCAGGAGCCGTACCCAGACGGCCTGTTCGAGGTCGGCGGGGTCGATACCAGCGGCGGAGGCTTCGGCGGCGGCCTCTGCGGCGAGAAGCGGAGTCAGTTCTTCTACGAGGTTCATGCCGGGCGGGACGCGGCGGCCGCGGGCGGCGGTTTCCGCGGGGGCCGCATCTCACCCGTACGGGGTCAGCGGCGGTTGAAGTCCGCCGCGGCGAGGAGGGCGGTGTCCGCGTTGTCGGAGAAGACCCCGTCGATGCCGGTCTCGAAGTACCGCTGGAAGGCGCCGAACGCGTCGCCGTAGGCGTTGGGGTCGGTCCCCTTGCGGTACTCGGCGGGCAGGAAGGAGTTCTCGTTGCGCATCGTGTACGGGTGGAGGATCAGCCCCTGCGCATGGGCGTCGCGCACGAGCGTGGTCGGCTGGGTGAGCTTGCCCGACGCGTCCTTGGGGATGATCAGGTCGAGGGTGGGGCCGATGCCCTGGGCGTACGAGGCGATCCACTTGAGCCCGGCGGGCGTGACGAGGTCGTCGACCGTACGCAGGTCGCCCGACGCGACGAAGTCCCAGGGGCGGGTGCCGGCGCCGGAGAGCAGCACGACGCCGGGCGTCGAGACGAGCCGGGAGAGGCGCTGGATGGAGGTGGGCTCGAAGGACTGGAGGATCAGCGGGGAATTGCGGTGGTCGCGCCCGTACTTGCGGAGCAGCTTGACGACCCGCTCCTCCAGGCCGAGGCCGATCCCGCGGAAGTAGGTGGGGTGCTTGGTCTCGACGTACAGCCAGACCGGCTTGCCGCGCTTGCGCCCTTCCTTCTCGGCCCAGCGCAGCACCTCCTCGAAGGTGGGGATGGACCAGCGGCCGTCGTAGAGCGTGTTGCGCTGCCGGTTGCCCGGGATGCGCTCCTTGGCGCGCAGCGTCTTGAGCTCTGCAAGCGTGAAGTCCTCGGTGAACCAGCCCGTGATCGCGACGCCGTCGACGGTCTTGGTGGTCTTGCGCGCGGCGAACTCGGGGTGGTCCGAGACGTTGGTGGTCGCCGTGATGTCGTTCTCGTGCCGGCAGACGAGATGCCCGTCCTTGGTCGGCACGAGGTCCTGCTCGATGAGGTGCGCGCCGAGTTCGAGGGCGAGCTGGTACGAGCCGAAGGTGTGCTCGGGCCGGTAACCGGCGGTCCCGCGGTGCCCGATGACGGTCGGCACGGGCAGCTCCTTGTACGAGGCCCCGTGTCCCCCGCTGCGCTCGTCGGCTCTCGCCACGGCGGGCAGCCCGAACGCGGCTGTGGACAGCACAGCCGCTCCCAGTACGGTCCGCCGGCCGGGGCTCTTCTCCGCGCCCTGAGTCATGAAAGCTCCCTGTGTGATGTCCCGCACCTGTCAAAGCGAAGTGCCCGATGGTAGGCAGCCGGGGCTTACGAACGGGAGAGCGTGGACACAACGGCGTGGTGCGCGCAGGTGTCCAATCGACGCCCGTCGATCTTCTTGAGCGTTCGCTCAAAATGGGCTAGCTTGCAGTTTGAGCAAACGCTCAAAACCGTGAGAAGGAGGGGGCTTGCGGCCATGGGTCTGTACGTGGAGACCGTGATCGACGCCGATATGGACGTCCTCTGGGAGCGGACCCAGAACCCGGCGCTGCACCAGTCCTGGGACCTGAGGTTCACCTCGATCTCCTACCTGCCCCGCACCGAGGGGGAGCCGCAGCGCTTCCGCTACGCGACCCGGCTGCTGCCCCTCCTGTGGATCGCCGGCACCGGAGTCAGCGCGGGCGAGCGGCAGCGGTCCGACGGCACGCGCGTCTCGGCGCTGCGCTTCGCCTCGGACCACCCGCTCTCGCTGCTCGCCAAGGGCAGCGGCTACTGGCGCTACGTCCCCGGCCCCGCCGGGATCCGTTTCCTGACCGGCTACGACTACCGCCCGCGCTGGGGTCGCTTCGGGGCCCTCGCCGACCGGCTGGTTTTCCGGCCGCTCATGGGCTGGGCCACCGCCTGGTCCTTCGACCGGCTGCGACTGTGGTGCGAACGCGGGACCCACCCGCGCGCCGCCCTCACGCGCGCCCTCGGGGAATGCACCCTGCGTCTGGCCCTGGTCCTGGCCGTCCTGCTCGCCGCTCCCGTCGCCCCGCTCGCCCTCGCGGCCGGCACCGCCGTCCTCGCCGCCCTGCTGCCCCCGCTGCCCGGCACCCCCTCCGCACGCCGCTGCCGACGCACCCCGCCAGGGCGCGTCCGTGCCCCTCGCCTGCTTGCCACCCTGGAGCCCTCGTGACCTCGATCTTCCAGACCCACATGGGCGCCGACTTCGGCCGCCTGCACCCCGAGATCCGGCGGCGGTTCTCCGTCGGGCTCGACAGCGGCGAAGCGTGCGTCGGGCGCGGGACGATGGAGCGCATCCGCCACGGCGCCCCTTACGTCAAGCCGTTCCTCCGGCTCGGCGGCATGCGCAACATCCTCGTCCCGCGCGAGGGCCATGACGTGCCCTTCGTCATCGAGAACTTCCCCTACGTGGACTCCTTCGGCCGCGAGACCGTCACCTTCGTACGGACCTTCCAACTGCCCGACGGCCCCCACCGCTTCGACGCCACCATGGTCTTCAGCCCCGAGCGCGACTGCGTCCTCGACTACCTCGGCACCCACCAACACCTCGCCAGCGACCTCCACATGAGCGCCGAGCCCGACGGCTCGCTCCTCATCCGCTCCGGCGAGCACCGCTTCCGCGAGGGCCCCGTGGACGTGCACGTCCCCTCCCTGATCGCAGGCGAGGCCGAGGTCCGCGAGTCGTTCGACGAGAGCACCGGCAGCTTCCAGATCCGGGTGCGGGTGACCAACCGGCGCTTCGGCTTCCTCTTCGGCTACGAGGGCTCCTTCACCGCCGAGTACGTCAACGCGGGCGGGAGCGGACTCCGCGCCGGGCTGCGCCCCGTCCGCGAGGAGGCCCGCGCGTGAGCGCGTCCGGCGGGGCCACGCGCCTCAAACTCCTCGAAGGAGCCCTGCAGACCCTGGTCGAGCAGGGCATCGCCAAGACCTCGGCCCGCTCGATCGCGACCACTGCCGGAGTCAACCAGGCGCTGGTCTTCTACCACTTCGGCTCCGTCGACGAACTCCTCGCCGCTGCCTGCGTGCACGGCGCCGAACAGCGCGTCTCCCGCTACCGCGTGCGCCTCGCCGCCCTCGACTCCGTCACGGAACTCCTGGCCTTCGCCCGTACGATGCACGCCGAGGAACGGGCCGCCGGCCAGGTGGCCGTCCTCGGCCAGCTGCTGGCCGCCGGACAGACCGCCCCCGCCCTCGCGGCCGCGACCTCCGCCGGGCTCGCGCTGTGGATCGAGGAGCTGGAGACCGTCCTGATCCGGCTGCTCGCCGCGACCCCCCTGGCCGCCTTCGCCGACCCCGCCGGGCTGGCCCGTGCCGCGGCCGCCTCCTTCGTCGGCATCGAACTGTACGAGGGCGTCGACCCCGAGGGTGCCGCCCGCGCCTTGGACTCGCTCGAACAGCTCGCGGTCCTCGCTCAGGCCCTCGAAGGACTCGGCCCTCTGTCCCAACGGGCCATCACCCACGGGCTGCGCCGCCGCACCCGTGACTGACCCTTGTGCTCCCTTACGAAGCCTGCTGCTTGGGGGCTCTCAGGCCGTCGCCCTCCGGCAGCGCTGCCCTCACCAGTTCCGCCGAGCGGATCGTGCGCGTGCCGCGCGAGACCCTCAGGCGGACCTGGGCGCCCGTCGCGATCGCGCGTGACGCCGCCGGCAGGGCCCAGGCCGTGGTGAGCGCCGTCGTTCCCTCGTCCAGGGCCAGGAAGCGGGCCGCCTGCTTGCCCTTGCGCGACTCCATGCGCAGGACCTCGCCGGTGATCGTGGCGGGCTCCCGGCGCTCCAGGACGGCGAGTGCCAGGAAGTACGCCGCCAGTGCGGCGAAGGCCGCGATGGCCGCCAACTCGGCCGGAATGGGGCCCTCTTGGGCCGCCGCGTCGTGGAACCAGCCGTGGGTTCCGCTGACGAAGTTGCCGGGCATCATCGACAGGAACGTCGCGAACAGCGTCCAGCGGTTGAACTTTCCGGCCACCAGGAGGCCGAGCAGCACGCTGCCCGCCCAGCCGGCGCTCAGCACCAGTCCCGGCCTGCGCCAGGTGCCCTTGTCGACCGCCATCGCCCAGTCGGGCTGCCGCAGTATCGCGAAGGCGCAGAGTGCCGCCGCGACCACGCCCGCCGCGGCCGTCAGTTGCAGCAGGCGGCGCGTGGAGCAGCCGAAGCCGGGGCGCAGGCGCGGGTAGCGGATCCGTACGGAGCGCCAAGTGCCTCCGTACGAGGACCAGACCCGTCGCCGGTCGCCGGAGTCGAAGCCGAGGAGGCGGCCGGTGAGGGTGGTGACGCCCAGTGCGGTTCCGTACGCGAGGTAGCGGTCCCAGACCGTCACGGACGCGGGCGGCAGCTGCGCGAAGTCCTCGTGCGCGGTGAGCCAGGAGCGCAGTCCGGCCCAGTGCCCCGCGCGTTCGAGGCCCTTGGGTGTCGCCCGCTCGCCCAGCGCCTTGCCGAGCAGGAAGGCCAGTGCGGCCCCCGGGAGCACGCCGACGACGATCGCGCCGCGGATGCCGTGCCCGCCCATGACCGCGGCCACGGTGAACAGCGAACCCGGCACGAAGGCGCCGACCAGCAGCGCGCTGCCGAGCAGCGGCGCGAACCGGTACCGGGACAGGCCGCGCAGCCGGGCCTCGGCGACGATCTCGCGGCGCAGCGCCGTGTTCCAGGAGGCGGCGCGTTCGTCGTCGCGGAAGGCGATCGCCCCGATGGGTGCGCCGCCGTTCGCCGCACGGCTGATGACGCGGTCCAGTACCCGCTTCTCGTACGGCGTCAGATCCGATGCCGTACGGCCTGCGTCGGTGAGGTGGACGCTGCTGCGGACCGGGTCGTCGCCGGGCTGCCGCAGCTCGACGAAGCCTCGGGCCGCGAGGTCCAGCAGGGTGGCCGCCGCGGCGTTCTCCACGCCTCGCCAGTCGTTGCCGAGCAGGCTGACCACGGCCGGCGATTCGGGGTCGTCCCCGAACTCCTGGGTCGCGGGCCCCGGCGTGACCGTGCCGTTGCGGGTGGCGACCAGTGACAGTCCGAAGGCGACGAGCCAGAGGACGATCAGGGCGGCGCCGCCCCAGTAGAGCTGTTCGGTGAGCTTCACGCGAATCTCACCTGGGGGGCGTCCTGCGGCACGCCGGCGGCCTCGAAGTACTCCCGGCGGCTGTGCGCGCCGCCCATTCCCGACACGACGTTCCCCGGGAAGCTCTCCAGGGCGGTGTGGTAGCTCTGCACGGCGCTGTTGTAGAACTGCCGCGCGTACGCGATCTTGTCCTCCGCCGACCTCAACTCGGCCTGCACCGTGCTGAAGTGGTGGTCGGCCTTGAGCTCCGGGTAGCTCTCGCCGAGCGCGAAGAGCTTGCCCAGCGTCGCGGTGAGCGCGTCCTCTGCGGCCGCCTTGTCCGTCACTCCGAGATCGCCGCTCACGGCCGCCCCGCGCGCGGCGGTGACCGCCTCGAAGGTGGTGCGCTCGTGCGCGGCGTACCCGCGCGCGCTCTCGACGAGGTTCGGTATCAGCTCATGCCGTCGCTTCAGCTGCACATCGATCTGCGCCCACGAAGCCTGCGTCTGGTTCCGGAGCCGGACGAGCCGGTTGTAGGTCCGTACGACCCACCACACGGCCACGACGACCAGCACCACGACAACTGCACCCACGATGACACCCACGGTGTCGCCCCCTTGAGGCCCTGAAAGATCCGACCCCCCTGGCCGATCGACGAGATCTTATGACGCGCTTACGGGACATGCGTTCGCTGTGACCCTGGTCACTGCAGCGGTTCGAAGGGGATACGGATGACACGTGGGTTCACACGTGGGTTCACGCGGCTGAACACAACGGTCACGCACGTCAACTCTGCGTATCCACTGGGTGAACCCGATGTGCGATCAGACAGGACGCGCGAGTATCGTCCTCACCTGCACAGACTTCGCCCCGCATCCACGGCACAGCCCACGACCCCGGAGGACCCGTTGTCCCGTCTCGCGCTCATCAAGGCAGTGCTCGGACCGGTCATGCGCCTGATGTTCCGCCCGCGCGTGGAGGGTGCCGAGAACATTCCGGGGACGGGTCCGGTGATCCTCGCGGGCAACCATCTCACCTTCATCGACTCGATGATCATGCCGATCTGCCTGGACCGCCAGGTCTTCTTCATCGGCAAGGACGAGTACGTCACGGGCAAGGGGCTCAAGGGCCGGCTGATGGCCTGGTTCTTCACCGGCGTCGGCATGATCCCGGTCGACCGCGACGGCGGCCGCGGCGGTGTCGCGGCGCTGATGACCGGCCGCCAGGTGCTCGACGACGGCAAGATCTTCTCGATCTACCCGGAGGGCACCCGCTCCCCCGACGGCCGCCTCTACCGCGGCCGCACCGGCATCGCGCGCCTGACCCTGATGACGGGCGCCCCGGTCGTGCCGTTCGCGATGATCGGTACGGACAAGATCCAGCCGGGCGGCGCCGGTGTCCCGCGCCCCGGCAAGGTCACGGTCCGATTCGGCGAGCCGATGGAGTTCTCGCGCTACGAGGGCATGGACCGCGACCGTTATGTCCTGCGCGCGGTGACGGACTCGGTGATGGCCGAGGTCATGCGGCTCTCCGGCCAGGAGTACGTCGACATGTACGCCACCAAGGCCAAGGCCGCCTGAGGCCAAGGCCGCCTGAGGCCAAGGGAATTGAGATGAGGGCCGCACCCCGGGCGGGGTGCGGCCCTTACTCGTACCGCAGGATCACGTTATTTGCGGTCTACGATTCGAGCTTCTGGCCCCGCAGCAGGAACCAGGCCGCGACCGCCGTGGCGAAGAGCACCAGTGCGCCCACCCCGGCCGCCGTCTGGAAGCCGTCGGTGAAGGCCCCCTGGGCGGAGGAGAGGAGCGCCGAGCCCTGTTCGGAGGGGAGTTGTCCCGCCGACTCGACCGCCCCGCCGAGCGAGTCGCGGGCCGCGTCCGCCGCACCGGCGGGGACTCCGGCCGGCACGGTGAAGCCCCGGTAGATGCCGGTCACCACCGAGCCGAGCAGGGCGATGCCGAGGGCGGCACCCAGTTCGTACGCCGTCTCGGAGACCGCGGAGGCCGCGCCCGCCTGCTCCTTCGGCACGCTGGAGAGGATCACGTCGGCGGTCACAGTGAAGGCGAGCCCCGCACCCAGGCCGCCGAGGAAGAGCGCGACGCCCAGGGCCACGACTCCGGTCGAGGCGCCGATCGCCATACAGGCGGCGAGCGCGACGCCGACCGCGGCGAGTCCGCCGGAAACCGCGCTGCGCACGGATGCTCTACGGGCGATACGGCCGGCCAGCAGCCCCGCTCCCACCGCACCGACAGCGGCGGGCAGTTCGATCAGGCCCGCCTCCAGCGGTGAGCGCATCTGCACCAGTTGGAGGAACTGCGAGAGGAAGAAGACCAGGCCGGAGAGGCCGAGGATGGTCAGCAGATCGGCCAGTACGGCACCGGAGAACCCGCGGTGGTGGAAGAGCCGCATGTCGAGCAGCGGCGACTTCAGCGTGAGCTGGCGCCTGACGAACCAGAGCAGGGCGGCGATGCCGACGACCGCCGACGCCGCGATGTCCCAGCGGAAGCCTTCGACCGCCGCCTCCTTGACGGCGTACACGACAGCCACCATGCCGACCAGGGAGAGCACCACGCTGATCAGGTCCCACGGGCCCGGGTTCGGGTCGCGCGACTCCGGGAGCAGCTTGATGCCGACGAGGACCAGCACGGCCATCACGGGGAGGTTGATGAGGAAGACCGAGCCCCACCAGAAGTTCTCCAGCAGGAATCCGCCGACGACCGGGCCGACCGCGGCGCCCGCGGAGGCGGCCGCACCCCAGATGCCGACGGCGAGGCTGCGCTCCTTGGGGTCGTGGAAGATGTTGCGGATCAGCGCGAGGGTGGAGGGCATCAGGGTCGCGCCCGCGACACCGAGCAGCGCCCGGGCCGCGATCATCATCTCGGGGCTGGAGGCGTACGCGTTGAGTACGGAGACCGCGCCGAACGCGACGGCGCCGACCAGCAGCAGCTTCTTGCGGCCGATCCGGTCGCCGAGGCTGCCCATGGAGACGAGCAGGCCCGCGATGACGAACGAGTAGACGTCGCCGATCCAGAGCAGCTGGGTGCCGGACGGCTTGAGGTCCTCGCTGAGGAACGGCGTCGCGAGTCCGAGCACGGTGGCGTCGACGGCCACCAGCAGCACGGCGAGGACGAGAACGGCGAGGGCCAGCCAGCGGCCGGGGCTGCGGACCGCCCCCGTGTCGGTGGCCCGCTGGTCTGTGCTGGTCATTGCTCCACGCTCCGTCGTGCGCCGCCGAGCAACAACTCGGCGATCATGTACTGGAAGTCCTTGGGGGCGACCCGGCCGTCCTGCACGGCCCAGGCGCAGCTGCCGATCAGCCCGTACAGCGCCTCGGTCAGCCAGGCGGGGGTCAGATCGATCCGGAACTCGCCCTGCTCCTGGCCGCGCCGGAAGAGGGCGGCGACGCGGGCGTCGAGCCGGGCCCAGCCGTCGTTTATCGCCTCGCCCTCGAAGAGCTGGTTCTCGGTGACGAGGAAGGCGAGGAGTCCGGCGACGGGCTCCACCTCGCCGATGAGCCTCCGCAGGGCGTCGCCCGCGGGGCCTTCGTCGAGCCGGGCGGCATCGAGGGCGGACTCGAACTCCTGGATCCCCAGATTCTCCAGGGCCCTGACCAGGGCTTCGCGCCCGGCGAAGTGCCGGTGCAGGGTGGCGCGGCCGATCCCCGCGGCCCTGGCGACCTCGTCCATGGTGGACGTCGCCTTGCGGGTGAGGAGGACGGCTGCGGCGCGGAGCACCTGGTCCCGGTCGACTGTCATGAGACAACCATAGCCCGAATGAGACACTGATGTCTCACGCAATAATTCACCGCCGCTCTGGCCGCGTGCAGGCGATCCTGTGCGGATGACGAAGCCCCTGCTGCTGATCGACGTCGACGGCCCGCTCAATCCGTACGCGGCGCAGCGCGAGCGAAGACCGGAGGGCTACTCCACGCACCGGATGAGCCCGGTGGGCTGGACGGGCGCCCGGCCGCTGCGGGTCTGGCTCAACCACGGCCACGGGGCGGAGCTGCTCGCGCTCGCCGAGCGCTACGAACTGGTCTGGGCGACGACCTGGAAGGGCGAGGCCAACGAGTGGATCGGGCCGCATCTCGGCCTGCCCGAGCTGCCGTTCATCGACTGGCCGCAGATGCACGGGCGCGCTCCGGAGGGCACCTTCTGGAAGACGCAGTACATCCTCGAGTACGCGGCCGGCCGCCCCTTCGCCTGGATCGACGACGACATCACCGACCGGGACCGCGCCTGGGTCGCCCGGCACCACCCCGCCGACACCCTGCTCCTGCGGATCAACGAGGGCATCGGACTGACCCGGGCGGACTTCGATGCGCTGGCCGAGTGGGCAGGGCCCTGTGCTGGCCGGGGCGCGCAGGAGATATCTTGATGTCAAGCAATGTTGCAGACCTGGAGCGGAGCACCCGGTGACTGACTCGACCATCATCTATACGCACACCGACGAGGCCCCGGCCCTGGCCACGTACTCGTTCCTGCCCGTGGTCGAGGCCTACGCCTCGACGGCCGGTGTCACCGTCGAGAGCCGTGACATCTCCCTGGCGGGGCGCATCATCTCCAGCTTCCCGGAGCGTCTCCAGGAGAGCCAGCGCATCGAGGACGCCCTCGCCGAGCTCGGCGAGCTGGCCAAGACGCCCGGCGCCAACATCATCAAGCTTCCGAACATCTCGGCGTCGGTCCCGCAGCTGAAGGCCGCGATCGCCGAGCTCCAGGCACAGGGCTACGCGCTGCCGGACTACCCCGAGGACCCGAAGTCCGACGAGGACAAGGACGTCCGCGCCCGTTACGACAAGGTCAAGGGCAGCGCCGTCAACCCGGTCCTGCGCGAGGGCAACTCCGACCGCCGCGCCCCCGCCTCGGTCAAGAACTACGCCAAGACGCACCCGCACCGCATGGGCGCCTGGACGGCCGATTCCAAGACCAATGTCGCGACCATGGGCGAGAACGACTTCCGCTCCACCGAGAAGTCCGCGGTGATCGCCGACGCCGGTTCGCTCCGCATCGAGCTGGTCGGTGACGACGGCACGACCACCGTGCTGCGCGAGTCCGTACCCGTCCTCGCCGACGAGGTCGTCGACGCCTCCGTGCTGCGCGTCGCCGCGCTGCGCGAGTTCCTCACCGCTCAGATCGCCCGCGCCAAGGAGGAGGACGTGCTCTTCTCCGTCCACCTCAAGGCCACGATGATGAAGGTCTCCGACCCGATCATCTTCGGCCACGTGGTCCGCGCCTTCTTCCCGAAGACCTTCGCCGCGCACGGCGAGACCCTGGCCGCGGCCGGTCTCACCCCCAACGACGGTCTCGGCGGCATCCTCAAGGGGATCGACTCGCTGCCCGAGGGCGCCGCGATCAAGGCCTCCTTCGAGGCCGAGCTCGCCGAGGGCCCCGCCCTGGCGATGGTCGACTCCGACAAGGGCATCACCAACCTGCACGTCCCGTCCGACGTCATCGTCGACGCCTCCATGCCGGCCATGATCCGCACCTCGGGCCACATGTGGGGCCCGGACGGCGGCGAGGCCGACACCCTGGCCGTCCTCCCGGACTCCAGCTACTCCGGCGTGTACCAGGTCGTCATCGACGACTGCCGCGCCCACGGCGCCTTCGACCCGTCGACCATGGGCTCGGTCCCGAACGTCGGTCTGATGGCGCAGAAGGCCGAGGAGTACGGCAGCCACGACAAGACCTTCGAGATCCCCACCACCGGTACGGTGCGGGTCGTCGACGGCGGCGGCAACGTCGTTCTCGAGCAGACGGTCGGCGCCGGTGACATCTTCCGCATGTGCCAGACCAAGGACCTCCCGATCCAGGACTGGGTCAAGCTCGCCGTCACGCGCGCCCGCGCCACCGGCGTCCCGGCCGTGTTCTGGCTGGACGAGAGCCGCGCGCACGACGCGACGCTGATCGCGAAGGTCAAGACGTACCTCGCCGAGCACGACACCGAGGGTCTGCAGATCGAGATCCTCTCCCCCGTCGAGGCGACCGCCTTCTCGCTGGAGCGCATCCGCCGCGGCGAGGACACGATCTCCGTCACCGGCAACGTGCTGCGTGACTACCTCACCGACCTCTTCCCGATCCTGGAGCTGGGCACCAGCGCCAAGATGCTGTCGGTCGTCCCGCTGATGAACGGCGGCGGTCTCTTTGAGACGGGCGCCGGCGGTTCCGCCCCGAAGCACGTCCAGCAGCTGGTCAAGGAGAACTACCTGCGCTGGGACAGCCTGGGTGAGTTCCTCGCGCTCGCGGTGAGCTTCGAGCACCTCGCGCAGACCACGGGCAACGCGCGCGCCCAGGTGCTCGCCGACACCCTGGACCGGGCGACCGCGACGTTCCTCAACGAGGACAAGTCGCCGAGCCGCCGCCTCGGTGGCATCGACAACCGCGGCAGCCACTTCTACCTGTCCCTGTACTGGGCGCAGGAGCTGGCGCAGCAGTCGGACGACGCGGCGCTCGCCGAGGCGTTCGCCTCGCTGGCCAAGACCCTGGCCGAGCAGGAGGAGACGATCGTCGCCGAGCTCATCGCGGTGCAGGGTTCGCCCGCCGAGATCGGTGGCTACTTCCAGCCGGACCCCGCGCTCGCCGCGGCCGTCATGCGCCCGTCGGCCACGTTCAACCAGGCGATCGCCACGCTCGCCTGACCGCTTGACGCACCGTGCCGCCCCGGTCGGACCTCTGGTCCGGCCGGGGCGGTTCCGTTTCCCTTCGCGTTCCCTTCGCGCACGGAATGCCCCGTCCGGTGCTACGACTGACACATGTGTTTTGTCGCCGTGCTCGGAGCTTTCGCGCCACGTCTGGCGCTGCTCTTCCTCTGGCTGTTCACCAACCTGGTGACCCGGCCGTTCGACAGCTGGATCGCGCCGCTGATCGGACTGGTCTTCCTGCCTTTCACGACTCTGATGTTCGTGCTGTCCTGGAGCCCGGTTTCCCATGTCAGCGGCATCGGCTGGCTGTTCGTCGTACTCGGGCTGCTCTTCGACCTCGGCGACTACGAGGGCGGCAAGCGCGCCAGGAGCTGACGCACCACGGCCGAGGGGCCCGGACGCGGTCGCGTCCGGGCCCCTCGTGTCGGTCCGTAGGGGCTACTTCTTCTTGCTCTTGGCGGTCGCCCAGGCGTGCTGAATGATCAAGTTGGCCTTCAGCTCGACCAGTTGGGTCCTGACCGCCGAGGGGGCCGTGCCGCCCCGGCCGTTGCGCGACGCGAGGGCGCCGTGCACGTTGAGGACCGTACGCACCTGCGGTGTCAGGTGCTCGGAGATCTTCGCGAACTGCTCGTCGGTGAGCTGGTCCAGCTCGATGCCCTGCGCCTCGCACTCCTTGACGCACTCGCCGGCGACCTCGTGCGCGACACGGAACGGGACGCCCTGCTTGACGAGCCACTCGGCGACGTCGGTGGCGAGCGAGAAGCCGGCCGGGGCCAGCTCCTCCATGCGCTCGCGGTGGACGGTCAGGGTGGCCATCATGCCGGTGAAGGCGGGCAGCAGGAGTTCGAGCTGGTCGCAGGAGTCGAAGACCGGCTCCTTGTCCTCCTGCAGGTCGCGGTTGTACGCGAGCGGGAGCGCCTTCAGCGTCGCCATGAGGCCGGTGAGGTTGCCGATGAGCCGTCCCGACTTGCCGCGCGCCAGCTCCGCGATGTCCGGGTTCTTCTTCTGCGGCATGATCGAGGAGCCGGTCGAGAAGGCGTCGTGCAGGGTGACGAAGGAGAACTCCTTCGTGTTCCAGATGATGATCTCCTCCGCGATCCGGGAGATGTTGATGCCGATCATCGCGGTGATGAAGCTGAACTCGGCGACGAAGTCGCGCGAGGCGGTGCCGTCGATGGAGTTGCCCACCGAGCCGTGCTCGAAGCCGAGGTCGCGGGCGACCGCCTCCGGGTCCAGGCCGAGCGAGGATCCGGCCAACGCGCCTGATCCGTAAGGCGATACGGCCGTCCGCTCGTCCCACTGCCGCAGCCGCTCCGCGTCGCGGGCCAGGGGCTGGACGTGCGCCAGCATGTGGTGGGCGAAGAGGACGGGCTGGGCGTGCTGGAGGTGGGTGCGGCCCGGCATGGCGACGTCCTGGTGGGCCTGGGCGAGGCCGACGAGTGCGTCCTGGAGGTCGGCGATCAGCCCGCCGATGATCCGGGCGTGGTCACGCAGGTACATCCGGAAGAGCGTCGCGACCTGGTCGTTGCGCGACCGGCCGGCCCGCAGCTTGCCGCCGAGGTCGGGGCCGAGCCGCTCCAGGAGACCGCGCTCCAGGGCGGTGTGGACGTCCTCGTCGGCAACGGTGCCGACGAAGCTGCCGTCCGCGACGTCCGCCTCCAGCTGGTCGAGGCCCGCGAGCATCCGGGTCAGTTCGTCGGCGGTGAGCAGGTCCGCCTTGTGGAGCACACGGGCGTGGGCGCGGGAGCCGGCGATGTCGTACGGGGCGAGCCGCCAGTCGAAGTGGACGGAGGCGGACAGCTTGGCCAGGGCCTCGGCGGGTCCGTCGGCGAAACGGGCGCCCCAGAGCCGGACGTCACCGGTGTTGCTGCTCACAGCTCGTGCTCCTCAGAAGGGTGGATGTGCGGCTGCCTCCCCGCCGCGGAGGAACGGGGAGGCAGCGCGCATTCAACGCATGGCATAAGTATGCACTCCTCCGTATGTTTCGTCAAAGCCGATGCCGTCCCACAGGGCGAAACGACTGATCGCATACGGCGGCACGGGCGGAGAATCTCCCGTATGGGAAAGACGCATGAACGAATAGACGGCCGCCTGCGCACCTTCATCGAGGCGCAGCACATCTTCTTCACCGCCACCGCACCCCTGTCGGGCGACGGCACGGTCAACCTCTCGCCCAAGGGCCTCAGCGGATCCTTCGCCGTCATCGACGAGCTCACCGTGGCCTACCTCGACTTCGCGGGAAGCAACGCGGAGACCGTGGCGCATCTGCGCGAGAACGGGCGGATCACCCTGATGTGGTGCGCCTTCGACGGGCCGCCGAACATCGTGCGCGTACACGGCCGGGGCGAGCCGGTCTTCCGCGACGACCCGCGCTTCCCGGAGCTGCTCGGACACTTCCCGGACATCGACACCTCCAAGAACGGGCTGCGCGCGATCATCGTGGTCACCGCCGAGCTGGTCAGGGACACCTGTGGCTACGCCGTGCCGTTCATGTCGTACGACGAGGACCGCGATCTGCACGGCAACTTCTTCGCACGCAAGGACGATGCGGACCTGGACGCGTACTTCCAGAAGAAGGAGTACATCGCGACCAGCATCGACGGGCTGCCGGGGCTGCCGCTTCCGCTGCCGCCCACTCCCTCGCCCACTCCCTGAGCAAATACACAGCTGAAAACCCTGGACCTGAAGGGGAAGCTCCGCTTACCTTTTAGACATGCCTGGACAGGTACACAAACACCATCGCATCGCCAAGGTTCTCGCCGACGAGATCCGGGCCGGGGTCCACTCCGACGGCAGCCGGCTGCCCGGGGAGCATGCGCTCACCGGGCGGTTCGGGGTCAGCCGCACCACCGTGCGCCAAGCTCTGAACGTCCTCGGCGAGCAGGGGCTCATCGCCACCCACGCGGGCATCGGCTCCTTCGTCACCTTCGACGGCACTCCGCTGGACAACCGGCTCGGCTGGACGCAGGCGCTCGCCGAGCAGGGCACCGAGCTGAGTACCGGGATACTCCGCTTCGAGACCGTCGACGATCCTGCGCTGGCCCGTGAACTCGGCCTGGAATCCGTTGAGTTCATTGCCCTGGACCGTGTTCGGCGACTGGCCGGCGGTGACGGCGTATCGCTGGAGCGCAGTCGCGTCCCCGCTGTCGGTCCGCTCGCCGGACTCCCCGGCCGCGGTCTTGAGGGCGGCTCCCTCAACAAGGCGCTGATCGCCGCAGGACGCGTCGCCGACACCGGCGAGGCCACCATCGCCGTCGCCGGGATCAGTGAGAGCGACGCCGCCGTCCTGCACCGCTCCCCCGGCGAGTCCTTCCTCCATCTGTCCCAGGTCTTCCGGGCCGCCGACGGCTCCGTCGTCGAGCAGGTCACCAGCCTGCTCGACCCGTCCCGGTTCCAGTTGCACGTCCGCACCACCGGCCGAGGAGGCCTCGTATGACCAGCCCCGATCCCCGCCTGCTCGACCGCGCGCTCGGCGCCTTCTACGGACTCGCCCTCGGCGACGCGCTCGGCATGCCGACGCAGATCATGTCCCGCGAGGACGTCGTACGCGTCTACGGCACCCTCACCGGCTTCGAGGCAGCCCTCCCCGACAACCCCGTCAGCGCCGGAATGCCCGCCGGGTCGATCACCGACGACACCGAGCAGGCTGTCATCGTCGCGCGGCTCATCACGGAGGGCGGCGGGCACATCGACCCGACGGCCTTCGCGCGTGAACTCCTCGACTGGGAGAAGGAGATGAAGGCCAAGGGCTCCTTCGACCTCCTCGGCCCGTCCACCAAGGCCGCGCTCGACGCGGTCGCGCGCGGCACCGACCCCAAGGAGGCGGGGAAGTACGGCACCACCAACGGGGCCGCCATGCGCGTCACCCCCGTCGGTATCGCCTTCGCCGCCGACGACCTGGACGCCTTCCTCGACCGGGTCGTGGAGTCCTGCCAGGTCACGCACGACACCACCGTCGGGATCGCCGGGGCCGCCGCCGTCGCTGCCGCCGTCTCCACCGGGGTCGCGGGCGGCACCCTCGACGACACCTTCGACGCGGCGATCGCCGCCGCCGAGGCCGGGTCCCGGCGCGGGCACTGGATCGCGGGCGCCTCCATCTCGGCCCGTATCGGCTGGGCCCGCGAGCTCGTCGCCGGCCTGGAGGAGGCCGAGGCGCTCGACCGTATCGTCGCGCTCATCGGCACCAGCGTCGCCAGCCAGGAGTCGGTGCCCGCCGCGTTCGCGGTGCTCGCGCTGACCGGCGGGGACCCCTGGCGCAGTGCGCTGATGGCCGCCAATCTCGGCGGCGACAGCGACACGATCGGGGCTGTCGCGGGCGCGATCGCCGGTTCCGTACGGGGCCTCGAAGCGCTCCCCGCCGACGCCGTGCAGACCCTGCGCACCGTCAATCACCTCGAACTGGAGCCGGTCACCGCCCAGTTGCTCGCCCTCCGCTGAACCACCCCCCGTCCCCACGCACCGTGCAAGGAGGTTCCGTCATGACCGATTCAACGTCGAACGATCGCGTCGGCACCGTAGAAACCCGAGGGATCGAGCCGGTCCCCGACAGCGAGCGTCACGGCCATGCGGGCCAGATGTTCTGGACCTGGTTCGCCGCCAACATCTCCCTCCTCGGGCTGCCGCTCGGCGCCTCCCTCGTCGCCTTCCGCGGGCTGAACATCTGGCAGGCGGCGCTGGTCGCCGTCGCCGGATCCTTCGGATCGTTCGCGCTGGTGGGGGCGCTCAGCCTGGCGGGCAAGAAGGGCGGGGCGCCCGCGCTCACGCTCTCCCGTGCGACCTTCGGACAGCGCGGCAACGTCGGCCCGACCGTGGTCACCTGGCTGAGCCGGGTCGGCTGGGAGACCATCACCACCACGACCGCCGCGTACGCCCTGCTCGCGCTGCTCGGCGTCGCCTTCGGCGTGGACCAGAACAACTTCCTCACCATTGTCTGTCTGCTCGTCTTCATCGCCTGCACCCTGCTCATCAGCGGCCTCGGCCACGCCACGATCATGTGGATCAACAAGTGGGCCACCGTCGCCTTCGGCGTGCTGAACCTGATCGTGATGGGCTTCCTCGTCGCCACCGTCGACTGGACCAAGGTCCTGGACGCTCCGGCCGGCGCCACCAGCGGCGTCATCGGGGGCATCGGTTTCATCGCCGCCGGTACGGGCATCGGCTGGGCCAACGCCGGTGCGGACTACGCCCGTTACCTGCCCCGCTCGATCCCCGGCGGCCGCCTCGTCACCGCCTCTGCGTTCGGCGCGGGCATCCCCCTGGTGCTGCTGATCTCGCTCGGCTCGCTGCTCACCGCGGGCGACCCGACGCTCGCCACCGCCTCCGACCCGGTCGCGGCCATCAACGCGATGCTGCCGTCCTGGATGGCGATCCCGTACCTCATCGCCGCGTTCGGCGGACTCCTGATGTCGAACCACCTGTCGACGTACTCGGCCGGACTCACCATGATCACGCTGGGGCTGAAGGTCCCGCGCGCCTGGGCCGTCTGCATCGACGTCGTGGTGATGTTCCTCGGCGGCATCTACTTCATGCTGATCGCCGGTGACTTCTACGGCCCCTTCACCACCTTCCTCACCCTCCTCGCCGTCCCGATCTCCGCCTGGATCGGGGTGATCGGAGTGGACATGCTGCGCGGCCGCGAGTACGACCCGGCCGGCCTCATGGACACCACCCGCACCAGTCGTTACTGGTACTCCGGCGGCTTCAACCTCCCGGCGGTCACCGCCTGGGTCGCCGCGATCGTCTGCGGACTGCTCTTCACCTCCGCCGCGACCAGCGCCGACGACGTCTGGTTCAAGGGCCCGCTCACCGACACCTGGCTCGGCGAGAACGGCCTCGGCTGGGCGATCGCCATCGTCGTCGGCGCGCTGCTGTACGCGGTCCTCGGCCGCCGTGCCTCCGTCACCGACGTCCCGTCCTCCCCCGCCCCTCTCGAGGAAGCCGTCCGATGAGCAACTCCCCCAGCCCCCGACTCGTCCTCGCCGGAAACGTCATCGCCGACCTCGTCATCGAGGTCCCGGCCCTCCCCGAGCGCGGCGGCGACGTCATCGGCACCCGCACCGAACTCACGGCGGGCGGCGGGTTCAACACCCTCGTCGCGGCGCGCAGGCTCGGCGCGGAGGCGGTCTTCGCCGGGCTGCACGGGACCGGTCCGTACGGCGATCTCGTGCGCGCCTCCCTGGCGGCCGAGAGCGTGGAGACGATGCTGCCGGTCCGCGAGGACGGCGACACCAGCTTCTGCGTGGCGCTGGTGGACGCGGGCGGCGAGCGGACCTTCGTGACCAGCTTCGGAGTCGACGCCCACCTCACCGAGGCCGAACTGGCCGTGGTGACCGGCAAGTTGAGGCCCGACGACATGGTGCAGCTCTCCGGCTACGGCCTGGTCACCCCGGTCAACGGCCCGCTCCTGTCCCGCTTCGCCGCGCAGCTGCCGCCCTCCCTCACGGTCTGCTTCGACCCCGCGCCGCTGGTCGCCGACATCCCCGCGGAGCTCCTGGACCCGGTCCTCGCCCGTACCGACTGGCTGAGCTGCAACGCCCGCGAGGGCCGGCTGCTGACCGGGCGCGACGACCCCGCGCAGGCCGTCGCCGCCCTGCGGGAGAGGCTGTCCCCCGGTGCGGGGATCCTGCTGCGCGCCGACAAGGACGGCTGCTGGCTGGCCGCCCCCGGCGAAGACCCGGTCCACGTCCCGGGGTTCCCGGTCGACGCGGTCGACAGCAACGGCGCGGGCGACGCCCACGTCGGCGCGTTCCTCGCGCTCCTCGGCCGGGGTCTCGACCCGCTCTCGGCGGCGCGCGGCGCCAATGCGTCGGCGGCGTACGCGGTGACCCGGCGCGGCCCCGCCACCGCACCCGATCTGGCGCAGCTCATCGCCTTCCTCGGCGACGATCCGCTGGCCGCCCAGCTGTCGGTGTAGGGACCACATAACGAGACGCTGTTGCGGCACGGTGCGGTGAGGGCGTTGCATCGCGCCGTGCAGACTGATCAGGCAATACCCCGTACCGCCCCCGCTTCCACCGACCGCGCGGCCCGCCGCGCGGTCACCGTCTTCCCGGTCCTCGTGCTCGTCGCGGGCGCGGCGGGTCTCGCTTTCCCCGACGCTTTCGCGGGGTGGAAGACGAACGTTCCTTACCTGCTCGGCGTGGTGATGTTCTGTATGGGACTGACCATGACCGCGGTCGATTTCCAGGGCGTGCTGAAGCGCCCCTGGGCCGTGGGCCTCGGCCTCGTCGCCCACTACGTGATCATGCCGGGCCTGGGCTGGCTCATCGCCCACGCGCTGAACCTCTCGCCCCAACTGGCCGCCGGCGTCATCCTGGTGGGCTGCGCGCCCAGCGGCACGGCGTCCAATGTCGTCACGTATCTCGCGCGCGGCGACGTCGCCCTGTCCGTCTCGGTGGCCACCGTCTCGACCGTCCTCGCCCCGCTGGTCACTCCCCCGCTGACGCTGCTCCTGGCGGGCGAGTACCTCCCCGTCGACGCGGGCTCGATGGTGACCGACATCCTCAAGACCGTGCTGCTGCCGGTCCTGGCGGGTCTGGCCGTACGGTTCTTCGCGGGCCGCTACATCGCCCGCGTACTCGGCGCGCTCCCCTGGCTGTCGGCCGTCGCCATCGCCGTCATCGTGGTGATCGTCGTCGCGGGCAGCGCGGCGGCGATCAAGTCGGCGGCGGCGATGGTGCTGCTGGCCGTCGTCCTGCACAACGGCCTCGGCCTGCTGCTCGGTTACGGGGCCGGGAAGGCGGCCCGGCTCGGGAAGCCCGCGAGCCGGGCGATGGCGTTCGAGGTGGGGATGCAGAACTCCGGTCTGGCCGCCTCGCTCGCCACCGCCCATTTCAGCCCGCTCGCCGCCCTGCCCGCGGCGATCTTCTCGGTCTGGCACAACGTGTCGGGGGCGCTGGTCGCCGCCTTCATGTCGTACCGGGCCAGGAAGAGCGAGAGTCAGGACGCGTTCGGGCCGACGTCCGCCGTCGTGAGCGGACGGTAGAGCGCGGTCGCGGTCGTGTACTCGTCGCAGCCGATGTCCCTGGCCGTGCCGCGTGCGTTGCCCTCGATGTCGTACGTGACCGCGTCCGTCGCGAACGTGGCCGCGCCGATCGCCGGGCTGGCGGACGACAGCCGGGCGATGCCGTCGGCGCCCGTCACCAGCTTCGGGTCGGTGCGGGTGTAGGTGCCGGCGGGGATGTTCCCGTCGGCGGCCGCGCCGGAGAGCATGTTGCTCTGCCAGGTGAAGCGGACCGTCGTCGCCATCGCCACCAGATCGCCGGAGTCGCCGACGAGGAGGTTGTCGGCGATGGTGCAGTCGCGCGGCTCTTCGGTGCGCTGGGTCTCGCCCGCGAGGGTCTTGGCGTTGCCCAGCAGGGTGTTGTGGACCACGGTCACGCGGTCGGGGGCGTCGTTGCCGGTACGGGACGTCGACGGCTCGCCGACGTAGTGGTCGCGCTCCGTGCCGCTGCCGATGATCAGGGCCGTACCGGAGAGGCCGGAGACGTAGTTGTTGACGATCAGGTGGTCGTTTCCGTAGATGCGTATCCCCTCCTGGCCGTCGAGGATCCAGTTGCTGTCGACCGTGGTGTCGTTGCCGTGGCGCAGGACGATGCCGCCCTTGCTGTCGCGGATCGTGTTGCGGCGGACGAAGTTGCCGGAGGACTTGACCGAGATGGCTTCCGGGTCGCCGTTGCACCGCTCGAAGAGGTTCAGTTCGACGGTGGCCTCCGCGTCCGAGAGCGCGCGCGGGCTCACACCGAGGCGGATCGGCTCGCCGCCGTTGTCGCCGGTGAAGGAGTGGTCGGAGAAGTAGTTCTTGGAGATCAGGACCTTGTAGGCCATCTTGTCCGTGTCCGCGCCCTCCACCCCGAGCATGATCCCCAGCTGGGACTTGTTGTGGAAGTGGTTGCGGTCGATCTTGCTGTAGTCGCCCCGGACCATGACCCAGTGGAGTCCGCTGATGTCGGCGAGCTGGAAGTCGTTGCGGGTGAGGCGGATGTGCGAGGAGTCCGGCGGGACGTCGAGCGTGGTGCTCTGGCGGAAGGCGAAGCCGGAGAGGGTGACGTAGCTGGAGCCGCTGAAGACGAAGCTCTGCTTGCCGGTGAGGACGACGCCGCCGCGCGACTGCGCGACGATCGTGATCTCCGAGCCGTCCGTGCCGTGCTTGTCCGTGATGGTGACGGGCTTGCCGTCCGGTACGGCATAGGTGCCGTTGGCCACGGTGATCACCGTGCCGGGGACCGCGGCGTTGATCGCGGACTGCAGTGCGGTCAGCGAGGTGACTGTCGTCGCCGCCCTCGCGGAGGCGACGGGAAGGACGACGGCCGTGATGCCGAGCGCGCTTGCGGTGAGGAACGTACGTCGTTGCATGATGCCTCCACAGTGCTGAGCGGACGGGTCAGTTGAGGAAGAGCTCGATGACGGGGACAGGGGTCTCGGGCCGGCGTACCGGCAGCTGGAGCGTGAGCGTGCCGTCGGGCTGGCCGCCCATCCGGGTGTTCTGCGCGGGCTGATCCGGGTCCACCTCGACGCGTACGATTTCCGACGCGTCGCCCAGGAGCTGCGCGTACCGCACCCGCCCCGCGAGCCCGGGCAGGTGGATGTGGCGCAGCGGCCAGGTGAAGAGGTGCAGATAGAGGCGGTCGCCGCGCTGGGTGTAGCGGCAGTCGGCGGGCGGCTGGTGCGCCGAGGGGCCGCAGCCGCGTACGGACTTCTCGTGCAGGTCCATCCACCGGCCGATCTCGGCGAGGGTGTCGACGGCGCGCGGGTCGAAGTCGCCGCGTCCGGTGGGGCCCACGTTCAGGAGCAGGTTGCCGTCCTTGGACACGCCGTCGACGAGCATGCGGATCAGCAGGTCGGCGCTCTTGAAGTCGACGTTGTCGCGGTCGTAGCCCCAACTGCCGTTCAGGGTCTGGCAGGCCTCCCAGATCACCGGGCGGCCGTTCGCGGTCATCGGTCCCGAGGGCTGGTACTGCTCGGGGGTGATGAAGTCCCCGGGGATGCCGGTCCGGTCGTTGACCAGGATGTCCGGCTGGAGTTCCCGTACGAGGGCGAGCAGACCGGGTGCGTCCCAGTCGTCGGCGCCCTTGCCGCCCCAGTACTCCTCGTGGCCGGTGTAGGAGAAGTCGAAGAAGAGGTAGTCGATCGTCCCGTACGAGGTGAGCAACTCCCTTACCTGGCCGTGGAGATACGTCCGGTACTCGGCCATGTCCCGGTCCGCCGCCGCCTCGCGATACGCGGCGTCGTCGCGCTGCGGGTGCGTGCCGTCGACGGGGAAGGACGGGTGGTGCCAGTCGATGAGCGAGTAGTAGAAGCCGACCTTGAGGCCCTCGGCCCGGCAGGCGTCGACGAACGGGCCGAGCAGATCGCGGCCGTACGGGGTGTTGGTGACCTTGTAGTCGGTGAGGGCGCTGTCCCAGAGGCAGAAGCCGTCGTGGTGCTTGGTGGTGAGGACGACGTACCGCATTCCGGTGGCCTTGGCGGTCCTGGCCCACTGGACGGGGTCGTAGCGGTCGGGGTCGAAGTGGTCGAAGTAGACCTGGTACTGCTCGTCGGTCAGCCGCTCCCGGTTCTTGACCCACTCGTGGCGGGCCGGGAGTGCGTACAGACCCCAGTGGACGAAGAGGCCGAATCGGTCGTGGGTGAACCAGGTGGTGTCGCTGCGCGCACTCAACGTGCCGCTCCTTGAAGGGTGTTGGTGGGAGGCCGGTCAGCCCTTGAGCGCGCCGGAGGTCAGGCCCTGGACGAACGAGCGCTGGAAGAAGAGGAAGACGATCACCGAGGGCAGCAGCGCGAGCAGCGATGCGGCCATCACCACGCCCGGGGTGACCGAGGGGTCGATCCGCAGGGTCCGCAGGGCGAGGGGCAGGGTGTACGAGGAGGAGTCGGTGGCCACCAGGAGGGGCAGCAGGTACTGGTCCCAGATCATGGTGAAGCCGAAGACCCCGATGACGCCGAGCGCCGGCTTGCACATCGGAAGGATGATCTGGGCGAAGATCCGCAGGTCACCGGCGCCGTCGATGCGGGCGGCCTCTTCGAGTTCGCGCGGCACGTCCTTCATGAACTCGGTCATCACGAGGATGGAGAACGCCCAGGCGCCGAGCGGCACGATCATCCCGGCGAGGGTGCCGATGAGGTTGAAGTGGACCACCGGCAGGTCGGCGAGGATCAGCGAGAGCGGGATGGCGAGGATCTCCTCGGGCAGCATCAGCGTCGCGAGGATGGCGACCATCACGACGGTCATGCCGCGGAACTTCTTCCTGGCCAGCGCGTAGCCCGCGAGGACCGAGACGGCGACCTGGAGGAGCAGCCCGCCGCCGACGACGAAGAAGGAGTTGAGGAGGTACTTCAGTACGCCCTGGTCGAAGGCGGTCCTGAAGTTGTCCAGGGTGGCACCCGAGGGGATGAGGCTGAGCTGCGTGGGGTCCTTGACGTGGTTGAACGCGCTGACGAGCAGGGCGAGCAGCGGGCCCGCGAAGACGATCAGGACGAGGGCGTACGTGACCGCCTTCACCACTCTGCCGCCGATGCTCCGGCTCTCGGTGAGCCCCAGCGCGGTCTCGGTCGGCGCGCTCATTCGTTACCCCTCCGTCGGAACAGGTGGACGCAGACGGTCAGGACGAGCGTCGCGAGGAACAGCAGGACGGCGCCGGCCGCGCCGACTCCGAGCCGGTTCTGTTCGAGACCCAGCTTGTAGATGAGCGTCATGACGACTTCGGTGGAGCCGTCAGGGCCTCCGTTGGTGAGGAGGAAGACCTCGGTGAAGACGCGCAGTCCGCGGATGGCGGCGAGGATGAAGAGGATCGAGAAGACGGAGCGCAGTCCGGGCACGGTGACGTGGCGGATGCGCTGGAAGCGGCCCGCGCCGTCGACCTTGGCGGCCTCGTAGAGACCGCGGTCGACGCTCCCCAGACCCGCGAGGAAGATCATCATGTCGTAGGGCGCGCCCCGCCAGATGCCGGTGACCATGATGGAGGCCATCGAGGTGTGCGGATCGTTGATGAACCCCGAGGGGCTCGAACCGAACAGCCCCAGCAGGGAGTTGATCATTCCGTCGCCGGTGGGGTGGTACATGATCCGCCAGAGTTCGGCGACGACGGCGATCGGTACGACGACGGGGAGGAAGGCCGCCGAGCGGATGAAGCCGAGCCGGCGGCTCTGGCCCTCCATCAGCAGCGCGAGCGCGAGGCCGAGCACGAGGCAGCCCGCGGTCTGTCCGACGGCGAGCACGACGGTGTGCCAGGCGGCCTCGCGGAAGCCGTCCGAGGTCAGGACCGTCTTGTAGTTGTCGGCGCCGACCCACTTGTTGCCGAGGTAGGGCTGAACCTCCTGGAACGACATGGTGATCGCGTTGAACATCGGGATGAACTTGAAGTACAGGAAGAGGAGCAGCGCCGGGGCCAGGAACAGCCAGGGCGTCCACCAGCGTCCTGCCCTGCGGCTGCGCCGCGGCCGGCTCTTCGCCGCCGGCACCGCGGTGGGCCGGGCGCCCGCGACGGCGGAACCGTTCGCGGACGGCCGTACCTGGTCGACGCTCATGACGCGGCGATCCCCTGCTCCTCGAGGACGCCCTGGAGCTTGGAGTCGAGCTCCTTCAGCTTGGACGCGGTGTCGATCCCGCAGTCGGCCACCAGGGCGTTGACGGTGTCGGCCGTCGCCTGGCGCACGGGCGTCCAGTTGGGGATCGACGGGGCGTAGCGGCCCGAGGTGCTGTAGATGTCGGCGTACGTCTTCCAGCGCGCGTCGGGGCGCTCCTTGGTGATGTCGACGGTCTTGTTGACCGGCAGCTGCACGATGTTGCCCTCGGTGCCCTGCATGCCGAGCTTCTGGCCCTCGGCGGAGACCGCGTAGTCGGCGAAGGCGTCCTGGCCCGCCTGGTTGTCCGAGCCGGCCATCAGATAGACCGATCCGCCCTCGGCGAGCACGGTGGCGTCCTTGGGGCCCTTGGGCATGGGGACGACCTCGTACTTGTCCTTGCCCAGCGACTTGTCGAAGCGCGGGAGGAGGTACGGGCCGACCACGTACATGCCGGCCTTGCCCGCCTCGAACGTCTCGTTGGTCGGCGGGGTGTCCATGGTGACGGCGCCGGGCTGGATGGCCTTGTCCTTGCAGCCGAGGTCGCGGAACCACTGGACGGCCTTGGTCGCCTCGGGGGTCTCCATGGACGGCTTGTACTTGCCGCCGCCGGTCTCCGTGATGAAGTCGCCGCCCGCCGCCCAGAGGAAGTTGGAGAAGTACCAGGAGGCGTAGCCGCGCTTGGTGGAGAGCGGGGCGGCGAGCCCGGCGGTGTCCTGCTTGCCGTTGCCGTCGGGGTCCTTGGTGGTGAACTCCTTGGCCATGGCGGTGAATTCGTCCCAGTTCTGCGGGACCTTCAGGCCGAGCTTCTCGCGCCAGTCCTTGCGGATCAGCAGGGCGCTGGCCTGGGCGGAGTAGGGCAGTCCGTACTGCTTGCCGTCGGCGCTCTTGCCGGAGGCGAGGCCGCTGTCGGCTATGTCCTTGCTGTTCTTGATCTTGTCGAGGTCGATCTCGCGGAGCAGGCCCTGGCTGTGCAGCGTGCCGAGCTGGGAGACGTCGTTGAGGACGATGTCGGGGAGGTTCTTCTGGGCCGCACGCTGCTGGAGCTTGGTCTCGAAGTCGTCGAAGATCGCGGTGACCTTGACCTTCTTGCCGGTGGCCTTCTCGAATCCCGCCGCCAGCTTGAGCGTTGCCTTCTCGCCGGGTCCGCCCGGCGTGGTTCTGGTCCAGAGCTCGAGCGGTGCGTCGGGGTTCTGCTTCGTCTGCGTGCCGGCGGGTCCTGACGAACACCCCGTCAGGAGTACGGCGGACGTGAGGATCCCGGCACCGATCAACCATTGCTTCTGCATGACGTACTCCCGATCGGATGCATGAACAGCGTTCGCACTTGTGGAAAGCGCTTGCCGGGGACGGTAACGTCTGCGTTAAACGAGGGTCAATAGTCCGATGACTTTGTAAAATCTGGGGACTAAGTCCGGTACGCCGCTCTCACCGAACTCCCCACGCCCTCAACAGGTCCGACGTATCGTCCCGACCATGTCGACTGACCGAACATCACTGACCGCACTGCTCGTGATGGAGGAGGAGCGCAGGGCCGACGTGTATCCCGCCGCCCTGCTGGAGGAGATCGGGCGTGTCGCCCGGTGGCAGGGGCCGCCCCTGACGCGCACTCAACTGGCCAAGGATCCAGGGGTGTTGGCCGGCGTGGACGTCCTGCTCAGCGGGTGGGGCGCTCCGCGCCTCGACGCGCGGCTGCTCGGGCACGCACCGGATCTGCGGGCGGTGCTGGTGGCGGGCGGTTCCGTACGGCCGCTGACCACACCGGAGTTCTGGGCCAGGAAGATACCCATCGTCTCCGCCGCGGCGGCCAACGCGGTGCCGGTCGCGGAGTACACCCTGGGCCAGATCCTGCTCGGGCTGAAGCAGGTCCACCGCATCAGCCGCGACGCCCGGGAGCACCGGAGCTTCCCCGCCGATCCGCAGGTCCCGGGCGGATACGGCTCCCTGGTCGGCCTGTTGGGGCTCGGCAGCATCGGGCGGCTCGTGGCGTCGCATCTGCGCCGTTTCGACGTCGAGGTCCTGGCGTCGGACCCGATGACGGACGCCGTCACGGCGAAGGCCCTGGGGCTCCGACTCGTCGGTACGGACGAGCTGTTCGCGATGTGCGACGTGGTCAGCCTGCACGCGCCTCTGCTGCCGGAGACCGAAGGCCTGGTCGGGGAGAAGCTGCTGTCCGCGCTGAAGGAGGGTGCGACGCTGATCAACACCGCGCGCGGCGGGCTCGTGGACGAGGAGGCGGCGATCGGTGTCCTGCGCCGCCGCCCCGACCTCACCGCCGTACTCGACGTGACGCACCCCGAACCGCCGGACCCGAACTCGCCCTGGTTCACGCTGTCCAACGTCGTCCTGACGCCCCATCTGGCCGGGGCCATGGGGCGGGAGCGGGCACGCATGGGCGAGCTGGTCCTGGACGAGCTCCGCCGCCTGGTCGACGGCGTGCCGCTGCGGCACGCCGTCGACCCCGGACTGGCGGGGAGTCTCGCGTAGGTCCTAGCGGTCGTTCTGGGCCAGGCGCAGCAGATGGTCCGCGAGCGCCTGGCCGCCGCTCGGGTCGCGGCTGATCAGCATCAGGGTGTCGTCGCCGGCGATGGTGCCGAGGATGTCGTGCAGTTCGGCCTGGTCGATCGCCGAGGCGAGGAACTGGGCCGCGCCCGGCGGCGTACGCAGGACGACGAGATTGGCCGAGGCCTCGGCGGAGATCAGGAGTTCCGAGGAGAGGCGGCGCATCCGTTCCTCCTTCGCCGACTCGCCGAGCGGCGCCTGCGGGGTGCGGTATCCGCCCTCGCTGGGCACCGCGTAGATCAGCTCGCCGCCCGTGTTGCGGATCTTGACCGCGCCCAGCTCGTCGAGGTCGCGGGAGAGCGTCGCCTGGGTGACGCTCAGCCCGTCGTCCGCGAGCAGCTTGGCGAGCTGGCTCTGGGAGCGGACCGGCTGCCGGTTGAGGATGTCCACGATCCGGCGGTGGCGGGCCGTGCGGGTCTGGGGCACGGACGGGCCGTTGTGCTCGGTCTCCTGCGCCTCGGTCATCGTCGTCGTCGCCTCATTCTCAAGATCGCTCTTCCCCGTTGGCCGCGTCGAGAACGCCGGGCAGTGCCCGGAGGAACGCGTCCACCTCGTCGTCGCCGATGTTCAGCGGCGGCATCAGCCGTACGACATCGGGGGCGGGCGCGTTCACCAGGAAGCCTGCGTCCAGAGCCGCCTGCTGCACCTGGGATGCGAGGGGCTCGGTGAGCACGATACCCAGCAGCAGGCCCGCACCACGGACGTGGGCGATCAGCGGGTGGCCCAGAGTCTCGATTCCGTCGCGCAGCTTCTCACTGGTCCGCTTCACCTGGTCGAGGATTCCGTCGCCCTCGATCGTGTCGAGCACGGCCAGGCCGGCGGCGCAGGCCACCGGATTCCCGCCGAAGGTGGTGCCGTGCTGGCCGGGGTGGAGCAGCTCGGCCGCATCGCCGAAGGCGATGGTCGCGCCGAGCGGCAGCCCGCCGCCCAGGCCCTTGGCGAGGGTGACGACGTCGGGGTCGACGCCTTCGTGCGCCTGGTACTCGAACCAGGTGCCGGTCCTGCCGACGCCCGTCTGGACCTCGTCGAGGACCAGGAGGGTGCCGGTGGCGCGGGTGATCTCACGGGCGGCCCGCAGATAGCCCTTGGGCGGGACGGCCACGCCGATCTCGCCCTGGATGGGCTCGATGATCACGAAGGCGGTGTTCTCGGTGACGGCGGCGCGCAGCGCCTCCACGTCGCCGAACGGCACATGGGTCACATCGCCGGGGAGTGGCTTGAAACCGGTCTGCTTGCCGGGCTGGCCGGTCAGCGCGAGGGCTCCCATGGTGCGGCCGTGGAAGCCGCCCTCGGTGGCGACCATG
Organism: Streptomyces sp. NBC_01465; assembly: GCF_036227325.1. Classification (NCBI taxonomy): domain Bacteria; kingdom Bacillati; phylum Actinomycetota; class Actinomycetes; order Kitasatosporales; family Streptomycetaceae; genus Streptomyces; species Streptomyces sp. NBC_01465. The sequence goes on from NZ_CP109467.1 coordinate 1,023,275, forward strand.
TGGGTGCGGCCGGTGAGCCTGCCGATCTTGAAGGCGGCTTCGTTGGCCTCGGCGCCCGAGTTGCAGAAGTAGACCCGGCCCTGGCGTCCGAAGATCTGCAGGAGCCGTTCGGCGAGCGCCACGGGCGGCTCGGCGATGAAGAGGTTGGAGACGTGGCCGAGCTGCGAGATCTGGTGGGTGACCGCGGCGACGACCGCCGGGTGGGCGTGGCCGAGCGCGTTGACCGCGATGCCGCCGACGAAGTCGGTGTACTGCTTGCCGTCGGCGTCCCAGAGCTTCGCGCCCTCGCCGCGTACGAGGGAGAGCTTCGGGGTTCCGTAGTTGTCCATCAGCGCGCCCTGCCAGCGCTGCGACAGTTCCTGGTTGCTCATGACTCCCCCTGTGTCTGCGCGTCGGGCACGACCATCGTGCCGATTCCTTCGTCGGTGAAGATCTCCAGCAGGATCGAGTGCTGGACGCGGCCGTCGATCACGCGGGCGGTGTTGACGCCGTTGCGCACCGCGTGCAGACAGCCCTCCATCTTGGGGACCATCCCGCTGGCCAGGTCGGGCAGGAGCTTCTCCAGCTCGGTGGCGGTGAGACGGCTGATCACCTCGTCGCTGTTCGGCCAGTCCTCGTAGAGTCCCTCGACGTCCGTGAGGACCATCAGGGTCTCGGCGTCCAGCGCAGCAGCGAGTGCCGCAGCCGCCGTATCAGCATTGACGTTGTAGACATGGTGGTCGTCCTGGGAGCGGGCGATCGAGGAGACGACCGGGATACGGCCGTCGGCGAGCAGGGCTTCGATGGCACCGGTGTTGATCTCGGTGATCTCGCCGACGCGGCCGATGTCGACCAACTCGCCCTCGATACGGGGCTGGTGCTTGGTGGCGGTGATGGTGTGCGCGTCCTCGCCGGTGAGGCCGACGGCGAGCGGGCCGTGCCGGTTGAGCAGGCCTACGAGTTCCCGCTGGACCCCGCCGGCGAGCACCATCCGTACGACGTCCATGGCGTCCTCGGTGGTGACGCGCAGGCCCGCCTTGAACTCGCTGACGATGCCGTGCCGGTCGAGGGCCTTGCTGATCTGCGGGCCGCCGCCGTGCACGACGACGGGCTTGAGGCCCGCGTGGTGCAGGAAGACGATGTCCTGCGCGAAGGCGGCCTTCAACTCCTCGTCGATCATGGCGTTTCCGCCGAACTTGATGACGACGGTCTTGCCCTGGTGACGGGTCAGCCAGGGCAGCGCCTCGACGAGGATCTGCGCCTTGGGCAGTGCGGTGTGCCGTCGTGTGCTCATGAGCTGTACGCGCTGTTCTCGTGGACGTAGTCCGCGGTCAGGTCGTTGGCCCAGATCACGGCCGACTCGGAGCCTGCGGCCAGGTCGGCGGTGATCTTCACCTCGCGGTAGCGCATGTCGACCAGGTCCCGGTCGTCGCCGACGGAACCGTCTCTGCAGACCCAGACGCCGTTGATGGCGACGTTCAGCTCGTCGGGCTCGAAGGCGGCGGAGGTGGTGCCGATCGCGGAGAGCACGCGGCCCCAGTTGGGGTCCTCGCCGTGGATGGCGCACTTGAGGAGGTTGTTGCGGGCGATGGACCGGCCCACCTCGACGGCGTCGTCCTCGCTCGCGGCGTTGATCACCTCGATACGGATGTCCTTGCTGGCCCCCTCCGCGTCGCCGATCAGCTGGCGGGCGAGGTCGTCGCAGACGGTACGTACGGCCTCCGCGAACTCCTGGTAGTCCGGGGCGACTTCGGAGGCTCCGGAGGCGAGCAGCAGCACGGTGTCGTTGGTGGACATGCAGCCGTCGGAGTCGACCCGGTCGAAGGTCTGGCGGGTGGCGTCGCGCAGCGCCTTGTCGAGCGTGGCGCTGTCCAGGTCGGCGTCGGTGGTGAGGACGACCAGCATGGTGGCGAGGCCGGGGGCGAGCATGCCCGCGCCCTTGGCCATGCCGCCGACGGTCCAGCCGTTGCCGGTGGCGACCGACGTCTTGTGGACGGTGTCGGTGGTCTTGATGGCGATGGCGGCCTTCTCGCCGCCGTGCGCGTTCAGCTGCGCGACCGCCTTGTCGACCCCGGGCAGCAACTTGTCCATCGGCAGCAGGACGCCGATCAGTCCGGTGGAGGCAACCGCGACCATTCCAGAGCTGTGACCGCCCGTCTCGTCATACCCGGCGGTGTTGAGCGACTCGGCCACCTTCTCCGCCGTGGCGTGCGTGTCCTGGAAGCCCTTCGGTCCCGTACAGGCGTTGGCGCCACCGGAGTTGAGGACGACGGCGGTGACCTCTCCGCCCTTGAGGACCTGCTCCGACCAGAGGACGGGGGCGGCCTTCACACGGTTGGAGGTGAAGACGCCCGCAGCGGCGCGGCGCGGACCGTTGTTGACCACGAGGGCCAGGTCGGGGCTGCCGCTCTCCTTGATTCCGGCGGCGATGCCCGCCGCCGTGAATCCCTGTGCTGCCGTGACGCTCACGGTGCTACTCCGATCGTGGAAAGTCCGGTGTCCTCGGGAAGTCCGAGGGCGATGTTCATGCTCTGGATCGCGCCGCCGGCAGTGCCCTTGGTGAGGTTGTCGATGCCGCTGATCGCGATGATGCGGCCTGCGGCCTCGTCGTACGCGACCTGGATCTGCACGGCGTTGGAGCCGTACACGGAAGCGGTGGCGGGCCACTGCCCCTCGGGGAGGAGGTATACGAACGGCTCGTCGGCCAGGGCCTTCTCGTACGCCGCCCGTACGGTCTCGGCGGTCACCCCGGGCTTCGCCTTCGCCGAGCACGTGGCGAGGATGCCGCGGGACATCGGGGCGAGCGTCGGGGTGAAGGAGACGGAGACGCGCTCGTCCGCCGCGGCGGAGAGGTTCTGGATCATCTCGGGGGTGTGGCGGTGGCCACCGCCGACGCCGTACGGGGACATGGAGCCCATGACCTCGGAGCCGAGCAGATGCGGTTTCGCCGCCTTGCCCGCGCCGGAGCTGCCCGAGGCCGCGACGATCACCGCTTCGGGCTCGGCGAGCCCGGCCTCGTACGCGGGGAAGAGCGCGAGGGAGACGGCGGTCGGGTAGCAGCCGGGCACGGCGATGCGCTTGCTGCCCGCCAACGCCGCCCGCCCGCCCGGGAGTTCGGGGAGGCCGTAGGGCCAGGTGCCGGCGTGCGGGGAGCCGTAGAACGTCTCCCAGTCGGCCGCGTCCTTCAGCCGGAAGTCGGCGCCCATGTCGACGACGAGCACATCGTCGCCGAGCTGTTCGGCGACGGCGGCGGACTGGCCGTGGGGCAGCGCGAGGAAGACGACGTCATGGCCGGCGAGCACCTCGGGGGTGGTCGGCTCCAGGGTGCGTCCGGCGAGCGGGTGCAGGTGCGGCTGCAGCGAGCCGAGCTTCTGTCCGGCGTTGGAGTTGCCGGTGAGGGCGCCGATCTCGATGCCGGGGTGCGCGAGGAGCAGACGCAGGACTTCCCCGCCCGCGTACCCGCTCGCCCCTGCCACTGCTGCTCGTACCGCCATCGAACCCTCCTCGTTGATGGCATGACTATACGCAGCGACGCAGTTTTATGCAAAGAAAATGATCGCCGATCAGGCGCGCAGCCTGCGCAGGTACGTCGCCGTCAGCGCGACCGCGCGGTCCCCGTCCTGCTCCAGTTCCACCAGGGCAGCCGAGGCGGTCGTCCCCTGGACACCCCCCAGCGCCTGGGTCAGTCGCCCGCGTGCGCGCGGATCGGCGGAGTCGTCGGCGAGGCGCTCGACGAGGCCGGCCGCGATCCGGTCCGCCGTCGCGGTGTCGCCCGCCAGCACGCTGAGCGCATCAGCGGCATCGGTGTCGTTGCGGCCCTCCACGATCATGTCCATGAGCGTCGGAACCGCCTCGGACTCCCCTCGTGCCCCGAGCGCCAGCGCCGCACACCCGCGGACCGCGTCGTCGGGGTGCGCGAGAGCGTCACGGAGGTATGCGGCGGCCTCGTCCCCCGGCAGTTCGGCGAGGGAGCGGACCGCACGTTCCCGTACGGCGGCCGTCGGTGAGCCCAGGGCCTTCACCAGAAGGGCCGGACCGCCGTCGCCCGAGCGGGCCAGCGCCCAGCGCAGGGTCCCGGCGACGACCGGGTCCGTCTCCCTCAGGGCTGCCTCGACCAGTGCCTCCACCGGCACCGCGTCGTCCGAGGAGAGCGCCGCGCGCTGGCGCGTGTCCGCGCTCTTGGAGCCCAGCGCCTGGAGGAGCGCGACGACCTGGAGGACGTCCTCCCAGTCGCTGGGGTCCGCTGCGTCGATGCGGCTCAGCCGCGTGAGCAACTCGGTCTCGGCCGCGATGCGTTCGCGTGTCCGCAGGACGAGGTCGCCGATGAGCTCCGAGGGCACGAAGCCGTCGTCGTCGAGCGCGCGCCCGATTTCACGCAGCGAAAGACCCAGCGACCGCAGGCTCTCGACATGGAAGATCCGCCGGATGTCCTCCGCGGAGTACTCCCGATACCCGGAGCCGGTACGGCCCGAGGGCCGCACCAGACCGAGCGACTCGTAGTGCCGGAGCATGCGGGCACTGACCCCGGACCGTCGCGCCACCTCACCGATCAGCACGCCTCTATCGTCCCTCCTGACCGGAGCCGCCGAGAGCGACGACGCGCTTCGCCTCCTCGATCGCGAACTCGAACCCGGTGTCCGGGTCGCGCAGCAGCCGCTCCGTGGCGACCGCGTGCACCCGCGTGCGTGGGTCGGGGGCCGCCGTTGCTGCTCGTAGCGCCGGCACCGTCGCTTCGCCGAGCGCGACCAACGCCCGGCTGAGACTCAGCTGCGTCTCCCGTCCACCGCGCCCGAGTTGAGTCACCAGCGCTGCGGCCAGCGCGGTCTCCTCGCCCTCCGGTACGAGCAGGACCGCGGCCCGCCAGGCGCTGCGCGCCACCTCGTCGTCGGCGTCCGTCAGCAGCGTCCGGGTGAGGGCCGGCCAGGCCCGCCCGTCCCCGATCTTGGACAGGGTGTGCAGCGCCTGGCTCCGCGCCTGCGCACGCTCCGAGCGGAGTGCGCGGAGCAGTGCGGGCAGCGTCGACGCCGCCGGGTGGCGGGTGAGCGCCCAGGTCAGCATGTCGCGCACGAAGAACTCGGGCTCCACCGCGCATCGCTCCATGAGCGGCTCGACGAAGCTCGGGTCCGGCGTCGTACCGACTTCGAGAGCGGCCCGCAGCCGCACGGACGCACTGCTGTCCTCCAACGCCTGAAGCGCTGTCGTGGTCGTCATCGTGACCACCTCCTCGGCGATCACTGAAAACCTTGTCACCGTGTCAAGGTCAAGCAGCCTCTATGCGGACGCGCCCGGCGGCAGCCAGTGGTAGCGGTCGCCGCACTCGTCGGTGAGCCAGCCGTTGATGCTGCTCAGCCCCCGCTCGTTGATCTGCGCGTCATGGATTCCGTACGCCCGCTGCGGAGCGACGTCACGTACGAAGTCGATGGCCTCGTCCGTCTTCAGCCAGGACGCCTGCAGCGGGACGAGGAGGGTCTCCACCGGACGGTCGGGGCGGTGCAGCGAGTCACCGGGGTGGTAGAGGCTGTCCTCGACGAGGTAGGCGAGGTTGGCGCAGTCCGGGAGGTCGCCGTAGATGCGCGCATGCCGCCCGCCGTGGGCGCTCACCCTGAATCCGGCCGCGGTGAACTCCTCACCGGCGCGGACGCACCGGAAGTCGAGGCCGGGGATCCGGGCCCCTTCGGGTGCGTACACGGGCACGCCGAGACCTTTCAGCCGCAGCGCGTCGACGTGGTCGCCGTGCTCATGGGTCACCAGGACGGCATCGGCGCCGGTGAGGGCCCTGGGCTCGCTCCAGATGCCGGGGTCGATGACCAGCGTGCCCCCTCCGTCGAGCTCCAGGCGGACACAGGAGTGGGTGTACTTGGTGATCCGCATCAGACCCCGGCCTCCAGCCGCAGGCTCCAGCGGCCCGCCCGGCCGCTGACCGTGACCGTCGAGAGCGGGCGGACGTCCACGTTCCAGTACGCGGACGGGGGCGCCTTCAGCGCGTACACCAGAGCCGCCCGTACGACGGCCGGTTCGGCCACCGCCACGATGCTGCCGGCGGCATCAGCGGGCCGGGTGTCCAGCCAGCGGCCTATCCGCGAGATGAAGGCGAGCAGTGACTCGCCGCCGTGCGGGGCCGAGCGCGGGTCGGCGAGCCAGGCGTCGACGGCGCCCGGTTCGCGGGCCGTCACCTCGGACAGGGTGTAACCGCGCCAGCGGCCCATGTCGCAGTCGCTGAGCGCGGGCTGGACGAGCGGGGCGTAGCCGAGCGCCTCGCCGGTGGCGCGGGAGCGGGCGGTCGGTGAGCAGTAGCGCAGCTCGGCCGCGCCGAGGGGGACGAGGGTGTGCGCGACGAGCTGGATCTCGTGCCAGCCGGTCTGGTCGAGCGGCCGGTCGTCGTCGAACCGCTCGGCGAGGCGGGAGGAACTGCGCGCGGCGGCGACCAGCGTGACCCGTGTGTCCATGGCCGTGATCGTCCGGCCGAAAGCCCTGGTGGTCAAGAGGCACCAGTAGGCTCGTGTGACCCCGCCCCGAGGAGATCCGCCGCCATGCCGCACCCCGTGCCCGACACCCTGGCCTATCTGGCGGGGACCTGGAGCGTGGAGCGCACGGTCCGTGATCTGGCTGGTGGCGCGGAGGGGCGGTTCACGGGGCGTACGGAGTTCGGGCCGCTGGACGGCGGCGGGCTGCTGCACCACGAGTCCGGTGTGTTCACCTGGCAGGGTGTGGCGCGGCCGGCGGAGCGGACGCTGCGGTTCCTGCCCGGGGAGGCAGCCGGGACCGTGGAGGTCCACTTCTCCGACGGGCGGTTCTTCCACGCTCTGGATCTGCGGACGGGGCGCCACACCGCCGACCATCCGTGCTCGGCCGACCTCTACCGGGGCGAGTTCGAGGTGCTCGGGCCCGACAGCTGGCGGATGGTGTGGCGGGTGCGCGGGCCGGCCAAGGATCTGCTGCTCGTCACGGAGTTCGCACGGCCCGCCCCTTGAGTCACTGCGCGCCGAGCGCCATCCACTTCTCCGGGCTCTCCAGGACCGTGAAGCCGACCTTCTCGTACACCCCGTGGGCGTCCGCGGTCGCGAGCAGGATGCGCCGCAGACCGCTGGGCTCCAGGTGGTCGCGTACGGCGGTCACCAGGGCGGTGCCGAGGCCTGTGCCGCGGGCCTGGCGGTCGACGTACACGTCGCAGAGCCAGGCGAAGGTGGCGCCGTCGGTGATGACGCGGGCGTAGGCGACCTGCTCGCCCGAAGTGGCGTCGTACGCACCGAAGTTGAGCGATCCGGCGATGGCGAGGTCCTGCTTCTTGCGGCTGCGGCCCATCGCCCAGTAGGCGTCGGTGGAGAGCCAGTGGTGGATGCGGACCGCGTCCAGCCGGGCCGGGTCCGCGGATATCTCGTACGCGCCGAAGGTCGTGTCGTTCATCTCGTGAGGCTATCCGAGCACCTCGTCGCAGGCGGTACGGAGCCTGCGCACCCCCTCCGTGATCTCGGCGGGGCCCGACACCCCCGCGTAGCAGAGCCGCAGATGCGGTGCGGGCGGCTCGGCGGAGAAGTACGGGCGGCCGGGGGTGACCGCGACGCCCGCGCGCAGGGCGGCCGAGCCGAGGGCGCTCTCGTCGGTGCCGTCGGGGAGGCGGAGCCAGAGGTGGTAGCCGCCGGAGGGGATGTGCGGCAGGGCGAGTTCGGGGAGATGGAGGGCGAGGGCGGTGGTGAGGGTGTCACGGCGCATCTTCAACTCGGCGGACACCTGCCGCAGATGGCGGTTCCAGGCGGGTGAGCCGACGAGTTCGAGGGTGGCCTCCTGGAGGGGGCGCGGGACGAAGAAGCTGTCGACGATCTGGATGGCGCGCATCCGCTCCAGTACGGGTCCGCGCGCGGCCAGGGCGCCGATGCGCAGGCTGGGCGAGGTGGCCTTGGTGAGCGAGCAGACATGGATGACGGTGCCGTCGTGGTCGTCGGTGGCGAGCGGACGGGGCAGCGGGCCCGCGTCCTCGTGGGCGAGGCGGCGTACGTAGTCGTCCTCGATGACGAAGGCCCCGGCCTCGCGGGCGATGCGCAGGACTTCGGGGCGGCGCTCGGCGGAGAGGACGGCTCCGGTGGGGTTCTGGAAGAGCGGCTGGCAGATGAAGGCGCGGGCGCCGGTGGCCTTGAAGGCGGCGGCGAGGAGTTCGGTGCGTACGCCGTCACGGTCCACGGGGACGGGCACGGGGCGCAGTCCGGCCGCGCGGACGATGGCCAGCAGTCCGGGGTAGGTCGGGGATTCGACGAGGACGGGGGCGCCGGGCGGGGCGACGGCGCGCACCGCGGTGGTGAGCGCGCTCTGGCCGCCCGCCGTGATCAGCACCTCGGCGGCGGTGATCATGCCGCCGGTGCCGCGCGCGAACCACTCGCGCAGCTCGGGGAGTCCGTCGGTGGGCGGCCGTCCCCAGGCGCCGGGCCGGCGGCCGGCCCGGGCGAGGGCGGCGGCCATGGCCTGTTCGGGCTGCAGGGAGGCGTGCAGATAGCCGCTGTTGAACTCGATGACGCCGGCGGCGGGGGCCGCGAGGCAGACCAGTACGCCCGAGGCGTCGACCGCGCGCGGTGCCGCACCGGTGGCGCCCTCCACGCCGAGCGCAATCTCCTGCCAGGAGGTGTCGCCGGGCTCGGGCGGCCGGGTGCGGGGCTCGGCGCGGAAGGCTCCGGCGCCGGGGCGGGTCACGACCAGGCCCTCGGCGGCCAGCTGGGCGAGGGCGCGCGAGACGGTCACCGGGCTGACCCGGTAGCGCTCCACCATCGCCCGGCTCGACGGCAGCTTTCCATGCTCCGGGTAGCGATCGAGCTCTCCCTTAAGGGATTTCACCAGATCAGCCACACTGCTACGCTCATGCATGACAGCACAGAATAGCGCTACTCACCCCGGTGCGATAGCAGTTGGCAGTGGAACCGCCCAGGCCGCCCTGGGGGTCGTCGCCTTCTCGCTGACCTTCCCCGCGACGGCTTGGGGCCTCGAAGGCTTCGGCACCTGGTCGCTGGTGGCCGTACGGTGCGTCCTCGCCGCCCTCGTCGCCGGAGCCGCGCTGCTCGTCTGCCGGATCCCGCTGCCGCCCCGCCGCCACTGGGCCGGGCTCGCGGTGGTGGCGCTCGGGGTGGTCGTCGGCTTCCCGCTGCTGACCACGCTCGCACTGCAGACCTCGACCACGTCCCATGCGGCCGTCGTGGTGGGCCTGTTGCCGCTGACGACGGCCGCGATGTCGGCGCTGCGGACCGGGGCGCGGCCCTCGCGCACCTTCTGGGCGGCCACCCTCGCCGGAGCCGCCGTGGTGATCGCGTTCACCGTGCAGCAGTCGGGAGGCGCGCTCTCCGCCGGGGACACCTTCCTCTTCGCGGCGCTCCTGGTGTGCGCGGCCGGGTACACCGAAGGCGGGCGCCTGGCCCGCGAGATGCCCGGCTGGCAGGTGATCGGCTGGGCGCTGGTGCTCTGTCTGCCGCTCACCGTGGTGGCCGCGGTGCTCGCCCTGGCCGTCGAGCCGGTCCACCTCACCGCGCACAGCGTCGCGGGTCTGGCCTGGGTCGCCGTCGGGTCGCAGTTCCTCGGTCTGGTGGTCTGGTACCGCGGCATGGCGGAGATCGGCGTGGCGAAGGCGAGCCAGCTCCAGCTCGCCCAGCCGCTGCTCACCCTCGTCTGGTCGGTCACCCTGCTCGGCGAGCACCTCTCCCCCGCGGCGCCGGTCGCCGCAGGGGCCGTACTGGTCTGCATCGCGGTGACGCAGCGGGCTGCAACTCCCGCTGCCCGCCGTAGACTTGACGCCATGCAAGCAAGCGTGGGCGACCATCTGCTGGTGCATGGCAGGACCGTAGGACAGCAGGACCGGGTCGCGGAGATCGTCGAAGTACTGGGGACCGACGGCCTGCCCCCGTACCGCGTCCGGTTCGAGGACGGCCACGAGGCGCTCATGTCACCGGGGCCGGACTCGGTGGTCCAGCCCCGGCGCCCTCAGTAGCTCAGGGGCGTACGCGCGTCCGGTAGTGGTCGGCCACGACCCTGGCCATCGACCCGGTCGGGTCCGTGGCGACCTCCTTGCCGGAGAAGAAGACATGGCCGCGCACCTGTCGGTACCCGTCGGCGAAGGTCAGATGGCGGGAGAGTTCGGCCGGGTCCTGCCAGGGCGCGGGCTGGGCCGGGTCGCCCGCCTTGTAGAGGGCCTCGCCGATGTAGAGGTCGACGCCGGTGCCGCGTACGACGTCGTCCCACCAGGGCACGAGGGCCGCATAGTCCGCCGCGGCGAAGCCGATGTTCCAGTAGACCTGCGGGCAGATGTAGTCGATCCATCCCTCCTTGACCCATTTACGGGTGTCCGCGTGGAGGTTGTCGTACGTCTGCACGCCGGCCGTCGTCGCCGAGCCGAGCGGGTCGGTGGCCGCGTTGCGCCACACCCCGAAGGGGCTGATCCCGAAGCGGACCCGGGGCTTGATCCGCTTGATGCCGGCCGCCATCCCGCGCACCAGGCGGTCCGTGTTGTCGCGCCGCCAGGCCGCCTTGTCGGGGAAGCCCGCGCCGTAGCGCGCGTACGCGTCGTCGTCGGCGAAGGTCTGCCCGGCCACCGGGTACGGGTAGAAGTAGTCGTCCCAGTGGACGGCATCGATGTCATAGCGGCGTACGGCATCGAGCATCGCGTCCTGCACGAAGCGCCGGACCTCGGGCAGACCGGGGTTGTAGTAGAGCTTCCCGCCGTACGGAAGGATCCACTCCGGGTGGAGGCGCGCGGGGTGCGTGGGCGCCAGCCGGGAGGGGTCGGTGTGGTTGGCGACGCGGTACGGGTTGAACCAGGCGTGCAGCTCGAGCCCCCGGCGATGGGCCTCCTTCACCGCAGTGCCCAGCGGATCCCAGCCCGGGTCCTGCCCCTGCACTCCGGTGAGATACTCGGCCCACGGCTCGTACGGCGAGGGCCACAGCGCGTCGGCGGTCGGCCTGACCTGGAACATCACGGCGTTGAGCTTCCGCCCCGCCGCCGCGTCGAGGTACGCGATGAGCTCCGCGCGCTGCTGCGCCGCTGTGAGCCCCGCCACGGAGGGCCAGTCCCGGTTGGCGACGGTCGCGATCCACATTCCGCGCAGCTCCCGGTGCGGGCGCGGCGGCCGGGCGACCGCCTCGCCGGGCAGGACAAGGCCCGACACCACCGCTGTCGCGCCCGTCACCAGTGCTCTTCGGCTCACAGACCTCATGCGTCGCCCCTTGCTCAGTAAGCGATTGTTAACCCGGCACGCCATTCACCCGCAGGTCAGGAGTAACGTCAAGGGCCGGGACGGGCGCCGGAAGCACTATCGGGGGACTCGTCCGGAGAGATCTGCGAAAGGCTGGATGTGACGGACTCGCTTACGGACATCACTCGCGTCGGAGTGGTGGGCTGTGGCCAGATGGGCGCGGGCATCGCGGAGGTGTGCGCCCGCAGCGGCCTCGAGGTGATGGTCGCCGAGACCACCGGCGAGGCCCTGGAGATCGGCCGCACCCGGCTGCACAACTCCCTCTCGAAGGCCGCCGAGCGCGGCAAGATCACCGAGGAGGAGCGTGACGCGACCCTGGCGCGCCTGAGCTTCACCACCGACCTCGGGGAGTTCGCCGACCGCGACCTCGTCATCGAGGCCGTCGTGGAGAACGAGCAGGTCAAGACCGAGATCTTCCAGGTCCTCGACCAGGTGATGACCCGCCCGGACGCGATCCTCGCCTCCAACACCTCCTCCATCCCGCTGGTGAAGCTGGCCGTCGCGACCTCCCGTCCCGACCAGGTCATGGGCATCCACTTCTTCAACCCGGCCCCGGTCCAGCAGCTCGTCGAGCTGATCCCGGCGCTGACCACCTCCGAGGAGACGGTCAAGCGCTCGCAGACGCTGGTGGAGAACGTGCTGGGCAAGCACGCGATCCGCGCGCAGGACCGTTCGGGCTTCGTGGTCAACGCGCTGCTCATTCCGTATCTGCTCTCCGCGATCCGGATGTTCGAGTCGGGCATCGCCAGCCGCGAGGACATCGACAACGGCATGGAGATGGGCTGCGCCCACCCGATGGGCCCGCTGAAGCTCGCGGACCTGATCGGTCTGGACACCGTGGCCTCGGTCGCGGATTCCATGTATGCCGAGTTCAAGGAGCCGCTGTACGCGGCTCCCCCGCTGTTGCAGCGCATGGTGGACGCGGGTCGGCTCGGCCGCAAGACCGGCTCTGGCTTCTACCCGTACTCCTGATTCGCACGGAGTGTGCGGGGCGTGCTCGCATATGCCCCGCGCACTGCCTGTCCCTGTACGGACAAGGCGAGTTGACTCGGTTACGGCCCTCCTCAAGGAGAAAAGGAGCGGAACCGTGTCATCCGATGCCGACCTTCCCTTGGTCGTCGAAGAGTTCGCCGAACTGCACCGCAACCTGGACGTCGGGCTTGCCCAGATCGACGGACGCCTTGCCCTGCTCACCCAGCGCGACGGTCAGATCGACAAGGACCTCACCGATCTGACCGCGCGCATCACCACCCTGGAGCACACCCGCTGGCCGCTGCCCGCGGTCGCCGCACTGACTGCCGTCGGCGCGCTGACAGTGGCGGTGTGGCAGGCCCTCGGGCATTAGCGGACCGGGTCAGCCGAGCCGCAGATGGTGAAGCATCAGCAGCCCGGCGGCCATGTTGGCGGCCGGCACCTCGCCTCGGGCGATCATGTCCGGGACCAGCTTGAGCGGGACCCATTCGCGGCGCGAGGACTCGAAGTCGTCCTCGGGATGACCGATGTACGTGCCCTGCTCCGACCAGTAGAGATGGTGCCGGGCGTCGGTCAGTCCGTTGGACGGCTCGACGGTGAGCAGATGGTGGAGGGGGCCGGGCCTCCAGCCGGTCTCCTCCTCCATCTCACGGGCCGCGGCCACCGCGATGTCCTCACCGTCCTCGACGACTCCGGCCGCGAGCTCCCAGCCCCAGCTGTTGGTGATGAAGCGGTGGCGCCAGAGCATCAGCACCTCGTTGGCCTCGTTGACGACGGTCGCCACGGCGACGGGGCGGAGCCGTATGACGAAGTGGTCGAGGTGGCGGCCGTCGGGGAGTTCGACGTCCGCCAGGTTCACCCGGAACCAGCGGTTCTTGTACACAGTCTGTTCGCTTAAGTTCGTCCACTGCACGTTTCTGCCACCTTCCGACAAGTAGATGGCAACATCGCAGCAGGAGCACGGTCACAGCGGAACGCGCAAAGCCCCGTCGATGAGTGCAGCGGCTTCATCCGCCTGTGCGAATCCGCTCGCGGCGAGATGATTCCGCACCGCACGCAGCCGGTCCCGGAGCCGCTGCGACTCCATCCCCCGGGCCGCCTCGGCCATTTCGACAGCCGTGTGCACGGCCCGGTCAGCCTCTCCCTGCCGCAGTTCGATCTGGGCGAGCATCGCCAGACGGTGGACCCGCCCCCGGTCATGTGCGGGAGCGCCGGCCGCCGCGGCCGCCTGTTCGCGCGCGGCCGGCAGGTCGCCGAGTCTGAGCAGCGCCTCCGCCACCTGTACGTTGACCAGACCCGGCTGGACGTAGCCCGTCTCATCGGGCTCCGCACGGGGGCTGATGCGCTCGGCAGCCGCCTCCGCACGCCTGATGCACGACAGGGCGTTGCTGCTGTCACCGAGATACGCGTACGCCTTGGCCTGCATGGCATGGAGATCGGTCGCCAGCGCCGGAGTCAGCTCCTTGCCGGCGGCCCGCAGCGCGGCCTCCGCGAAGGCGACGGCCTGCCGGTACTCCTTCATGAACAGCGTCTGGTTGACCAGCAGGGCCACGACGTACGCGCCGAGCCCGCGGTCCCCGCTGGCCTTGGCCAGGCGCAGCGCCTGGTGGAAGTAGCGCTGGGCGAGGCCCTGGGCGTTGGAGTCGTACGCGCAGATCCCCGCGATGGCCACCAACCCGCCCGTGGCGCGGTGCAGTTGGCGCCCGGTGGCATCGGTGTAGCTGCCGCGCAGCAGCGGCGCGGTCTCCGTGTTGAGGAAGCCGACGATACGGGCGCGCGTCGCGATGCCGCCCGCCTTGCGGTACATCTGCTCGTAGTGCGCGCGGGCCGCCCGGAGCGTCTCGGTGTCCGCGAGGCTCACCCGGGTCTGGCCGCTGCGGGAGACGTCCACGTCCTCGGGCGGGTTCTCCCACTCCCACACCGGCAGCACGGCAGGCGTACCGGTGACGGCGGGCGCGCCGAGTATGTGCGGGCGCTGCTGCTCGTCGGAGCGCCACAGCGCGGCGGCCCGCTCCACGAACCCCGAGAGCGGCGTGCCGTGCTGGGGCGCCGGGCTGCCGGGGACGCCCAGACCGATGTCGTCCAGCGTGACGGGCCTGCGCAGCCGGGCGGCGAAGACTTCACAGAGCAGATCGGGCACCTGGCCACGCGGGCGCTGGCCCTTCAACCAGCGTGCGATGGCGGTGTGTTCGTACCGCAGCTGGAGTCCGCGCGCCTTGCCCGCCTGGTTGACCCGGACCGCAAGACCGGCGTTGGACATTCCCGCCTCGTCGAGCAAGGCGTCGAGCAGGGTATTGGGCAGCATGAGGGCCCTCCGGTGGCTCGGTGGGGCACAGCGTAATGGAGTCGGGTTCACACGGGGTGTGATCGGAGTGACCGCATCAGGACCCCTTGGACTCTGCCCGCGCACCCCTCGCCCCGATGTACTGAACTGCCTCTCACACAGAGGCGTCCGGGCCGCCGGCTCCCCCTCGTACAGTGCGGCGGCCCGGCTCCCGGCGCCGTCCGTCCTGCCGGATCTGCCCGGCAACTCCCGCGGCGGGGCGGACGGCGCCCCACCGCCTCAGTGCCGGGCCCGGACGGCCTGGACGGCACCGGGCTGCGCGGGGACCCGGCTGCGGTCGTTACGGAGGACCAGCAGTGCGACATCGTCACAGAGCCGGCCGCCCGTGTGCCGCAGCAGCGACCTGTGCACCCGGTCGATCACATCGGCGGGCGAGACGGGCGAGTTGAGCGCCGCCGTCGCGAGGACTTCCTCCAGCGGGAAGAACCGGCCCCCGGAGTCGCGTGCGTCGGCCGCCCCGTCGGTGTGCAGCACCAGCGCATCGCCGGGCAGCAGCCGTCCGCACCGCTGCAGCGGGATCGCGGCGGGCAGCGGAAAGGGACCCAGCGGCGGCAGCGGGTCGGCGTCGGAGAGTGGCCCCGCGCTCCCCCGGAGCCGGTAGGGCCACGGGTGCCCGCAGTTGACCGCGAGCAGTTCGCCCGCCGCACCGATCTCGATGAGCAGTACGGTCACGAACTCCTCGGCCAGGGGGTTCTCCGGGTCGGCGCCGCCCGCCGACGGATGCTCGTCCCGGGACCGCTCCCGCAGATGACGCTCCAGCGCCCGCTCCAACCGCCGCATCACACCGGCGAGTTCGGGCTCGTCGTGGGCGGCCTCGCGGAAGCTGCCGAGGACGGCGGCCACCGCCCCGAGCGCGGGCAGTCCGTGGCCGCGTACGTCACCGATGACGATGCGCACCCCGTGCACGGTGGAGAGCGCCTCGTACAGATCACCGCCGACCGTGGCCCCCGGGCTGGCCGAGAGCTGTCCCGCGGCGACGGCGAGCCCGTCGAGCCGGGCCGGCAGCGGCCTCAGCAGCGCCTGCTGGGTGGCGTGGGCGACCTCGCGCGCCTGCTTCAACTCCCGTACGGGACCGAGCCTGACGCTCGCGCAGAGGGAGACGACGGCGACGAGGAAGGCGGCGCACAGCGCGATCCGTACGGTCAGCGCGTCGTCGGTGGCCATCGGGCAGGTCAGTTCCCACGTGGTCACGAGCACAAGCCAGAGGATGGGGAGTCCGAAGGCGAGCACCGCTCGCCTCGGCCTGCTGCGGATCATGCCGTGGGCCCCCTCCGTGTCCTGGTCGGGCTGGACGATTGTGTCCACCGTCCGCACCTGTTTGCGTAAATCGCCTCCGCATCTCACTCGAACGAGTGAGGGGCGCATCCGGAGATCCGGATGCGCCCCTCACCAGGCAATACGAGACCGCGATGCGCCTATGCGCCGCGCAGCACCGCCCCCGTACGCTCGGCCGCGAGGGCGACGGCCGCGTCGCGCGCGGCCGAGGCCTCCTCGACGGTCAGCGTGCGGTCGGCGGCACGGAAGCGCAGGGCGTAGGCCAGGGACTTCTTGCCCTCGCCGAGCTGCTCGCTCTCGTACACGTCGAACAGCCGGAGCGATTCGAGGAGTTCACCCGCGCCCTCGCGCAGGGCGGTCTCGACGTCGGCGGCCGGGACGGCCGTGTCGACGACCAGTGCGACGTCCTGGGTCGCCACCGGGAAGGTGGAGATCCGGGGCGCCTGCAGTGCGCCCGTGGAGGCCTGCTCGACGAGGTCGAGCTCCAGCTCCATGGCGCAGGTGCGCTCGGGCAGGCCGAGCGCCTTGGTGACGCGCGGGTGCAGCTCACCGGCGTGGCCGACGAGCGTCTCCTCGCCCGCGACCGTTGCGTAGAGCGCGGCGCAGCGGCCGGGGTGCCACGGGGTGTGCTGGTCGCTGCGTACGGTCAGCTCGACTCCCGCCTCGGCCGCGACGGTCCGGGCCGCCTCGACGGCGTCGGCCCAGAGCGCCGGGGTGCCCTTGCCCCACCAGCCGGCCTGCTCGCGGGCGCCCGAGAGGACGACGGCGGCGCGGCGCGGCTGACGCGGCAGCGAGGCGTTGAGCCCGGCGATCTCCTCGTCGGTGGGACGGCGGTCGACCGGGAGGCGGACCGACTTCTGCTCGTCGCCGGTGGGCCGGAAGACCAGACCCGTCTCGAAGAGCGCCAGATCGTGCGAGCCGCGGCCGTGGTTGCGGCGCAGCGCGGTGAGCAGGCCCGGCAGCAGCGTGGTGCGCAGCGACGGCTCTTCGTCGGAGAGGGGGTTGACGAGCTTGACCGTGACGCGGCGGGCGTCGTCCGCGTCGAAGCCGAGCTGGTCGAGGACCGTCTCCCCGATGAAGGGGTAGTTCAGCGCCTCGACGTAACCGGCTCCGGCGAGGACCCGGCCGACGCGGCGGTGCAGCCGCTGGCGCTCGGTCAGTCCGCGGCCCGACGGGGGCGTCGGGAGGGTCGAGGGGAGGTTGGCGTACCCCTCCAGGCGGATGACCTCCTCGGCGAGGTCGTTGACCTCGGCGAGGTCGGGGCGCCACGACGGAACGGTGACGACGAGCTCGTCCTGGCCGTAGACGTCGCAGCCGACCTGCTGGAGGCGGCGGACGACGGTCTCGCGGCCGTACTCGACACCCGCGACCTTGTCCGGGTGGTCGGCGTTCATCGACACGGTGCGCGGCGCGGACGGCGCGATGATCTCGGTGACGCCGGCCTCGGCTGTGCCGCCCGCGAGCAGCACGAGCAGGTCGACGGTCCGCTGGGCCGCCGCGGAGGCGGCCTGCGGGTCGACGCCCCGCTCGAAGCGCTTGGACGCCTCGGAGGGGAGCTTGTGGCGGCGTGCGGTGCGGGCGATGGTGAGCGCATCGAAGTGCGCGGCCTCGATGACGACCTCGGTGGTGCCCTGTACGGTGCCGGTCGAGCCAAAGGAATCAGATGCAGTGATCACGGCGTCCGCGATCTCGGTGTTGGCGCCGCCCATGACCCCCGCGAGGCCGATCGGCCCGCGGTTGTCGGTGATGACCAGGTCCTCGCCGTCGAGCACGCGCTGGGCGCCGTCGAGCGTGGTGAACTTCTCGCCCTGCTCGGCACGGCGCACCCCGATGGGACCGTCGATGCGCGAGCGGTCGTAGGCGTGCAGCGGCTGGCCGAGCTCGAGCATCACGTAGTTGGTGATGTCGACGGCGAGGGAGATCGGGCGCATCCCGGCCTTCTGCAGCCGGCGCTGCAGCCAGATCGGGGAGCGGGCCTCGGGCTCCAGGCCGACGACGGTGCGCGCGGTGAAGCGGTCGCAGCCGGACGGGTCGGAGACCTTGACCAGGTAGCCGTACGAATTGGGCGCCGGGACGTCCAGGAGCGCGGGGTCGCGCAGCGGCAGGCCGTAGGCGATGGCGGTCTCGCGGGCGACGCCGCGCATGGACAGGCAGTCGCCGCGGTTGGCGGTGACCGCGATGTCGAGGACCTCGTCGACGAGCTCCAGGAGCTCGATCGCGTCGGTGCCGACCTCGTGCTCGGGCGGCAGCACGATGATCCCGTGGCTGCCGTCGTCTCCCATGCCCAGCTCGTCGCCGGAGCAGATCATGCCGTGCGAGGTCTTGCCGTACGTCTTGCGCGCGGCGATGGCGAAGTCGCCGGGCAGGACCGCGCCGGGCAGGACCACGACGACCTTGTCGCCGACGGCGAAGTTACGGGCGCCGCAGACGATCTCCTGCGGCTCACCGGTGCCGTTCGCCATGCCGACGTTGACGGTGCAGAAGCGGATGGGCTTCTTGAAGCCCTCCAGCTCCTCGATGGTGAGGACCTGTCCGACGACGAGCGGGCCCTTGAGCCCTGCGCCGACCTGCTCGACGGTCTCGACCTCGAGGCCGGCGTCGACGAGCTTGGCCTGCACGTCGCGGCCGGTCTCGGTGGCGGGGAGATCGACGTACTCCCGCAGCCAGGAAAGCGGGACCCGCATCAGATCTCCATCCCGAACGGCCGGGTGAACCGGATGTCACCCTCGACCATGTCTCGCATGTCTTCGACGTTGTGGCGGAACATCAGCATCCTCTCGATGCCGAACCCGAAGGCGAATCCGCTGTACTTCTGGGGGTCGACACCGACGGCGGTGAGCACCTTCGGGTTGACCATGCCGCAGCCGCCGAGCTCGATCCAGCCCTCGGAGGAGCAGGTGCGGCAGGGGCGGTCCGGGTTGCCGACGGACTCGCCGCGGCAGACGTAGCAGACCATGTCCATCTCGGCGGACGGCTCGGTGAAGGGGAAGTAGTTCGGCCGCAGCCGGGTCTTCATCCCCTCGCCGAAGAGCGAGACGACCATGTGGTCGAGGGTGCCCTTGAGGTCGGCCATGGTCAGGCCCTCGTCGATGGCGAGGAGCTCGACCTGCATGAAGACCGGGGTGTGGGTGGCGTCCAGCTCGTCGGAGCGGTAGACGCGGCCCGGGCAGATCACATAGACCGGCGGCTCACGGTCGATCATGGAGCGGATCTGGACGGGCGAGGTGTGCGTACGCAGCACGACGCCGGAGTCCGACTTGCCGCTCTCGCCGGCCACGAAGAACGTGTCCTGCTCACCGCGGGCCGGGTGGTCCGGGGAGATGTTGAGGGCGTCGAAGTTGAACCACTCGGCCTCGACCTCGGGGCCCTCGGCCACCTCGTAGCCCATGGCCGTGAAGATGTCCTCGATGCGCTCCGAGAGCGTGGTCAGCGGGTGGCGGGCGCCGGCGGGCACACGGTCGTAGGGCAGCGTGACGTCCACTGCCTCCTCGACCAGTACGCGCTCGTCGCGCTCGGCCTCCAGCTCCGCCTGACGGACGGCGAGTGCCTTGGACACGGCGCCGCGGGCCATGCCCACGATCTTGCCCGCGGCGGCCTTGGCCTGCGGGGGCAGGGCGCCGATCTCGCGGTTGGCGAGGGCGAGCGGCGAGGTGCCACCGGTGTGCGCGGTCTTCGCCTGGGCGAGCGCGTCGAGGTCGCCTGCGGCGGCGAAGGCGGCGAGCGCCTCGTCCCGCATGCGCTCGATCTCTTCCGGTTTCAGTGCCTCGACCTCGACAGGGTCGTACGACTTGTTCGGTGCCGACATCTCTTCCCGTACTTCCGATTGGCTGGCTGGCGCGGCCGCACTCGACGACTGAGGGCGCAATGGTGCCAAAGGTCGAGTCTAAAGGCCGCAGGGAGGCGAAGAAGCCCGAGGGCGGCTCAGGCCAGATAGGCCGGGGCGCCGACGGGCAGAATAAATCGGAATTCGGCGCCGCCGCCGGGCCCGCGGCCGACCGTGATCGTGCCGCCGTGCGCCTCGACGATGCCCTTGACGATGTACAGGCCAAGCCCGGTCCCGCCGCGCTTGCTCCCCCGCCAGAAACGGGTGAAGACACGGCCCATCGACTCCTCGGGGATGCCGGGGCCTTCGTCGCTCACGGTGACTGCCGTGCCTTTCTCGTCGTTCTTGGCGGGGAGTGTCGATACCTCGATGGTGACGGTTCCCTCGCCGTGGCGCACCGCATTTTCCAGCAGGTTGCCGAGCACCTGGTCGATCTTGTCCGGGTCCGCCCAGAGGTCGGGGAGCGGCTGCCTGATCCGTACGAGAAAGCGGTCCGGGACCTGCCCGGACGCGACATGCGCCTGGATGTGGCGGCCGACGGCGGCGCCGATGTCCACGGGCTGGCGGCGCAGTTCCAGGCGGCCCGAGTCGATGCGGGAGATGTCGAGCAGTTCGGCGATGAGCCGGGTGACGCGGTTGGCGTCGGCGTCGACGGTCTCCAGCATCAGGCGCTTCTGGTCGTCGGTGAACCGCTCCCACTTGGCGAGCAGCGTCGCGGTGAAGCCCTTGACGGAGGTCAGTGGGGAGCGCAGTTCATGGGCGACGGTGGCGATCAGCTCGGCGTCGCTGCGCTCGCTGCGCCGTCGGGCCTCGGTGCCGCGGATCGAGACGACCAGGCGCCGGACGGGCCCGGTGGGGTACTCCCGTACGTACTGCGCGGAGACCAGGACCTCGCGTCCGCCGGGCAGCAGCAGATTGAGCTCGGGCTGGCCCCTGCGGGTGGTGAGTCCGCCGTACGGATCGGTCAGGGTCCACCAGCGGCGGCCCTTGAGGTCCTCCAGCGGCAGCGCGGTCTCCAGCGGGGCGCCGAGCGCGGTGGCCTGCGGTACGGCGGTGATGCGGGCGGCCGCGGCGTTGAAACAGATCACCCGGCCGCTCTCGTCGGCGACGAGCAGTCCGTCGGGCAGGTCGTCGGGGTCTATCCCCGCGCCCGAAAGGCCGTCGGTCGCACACCACAGAGAACTGTGTCCCTGTGGCTGTGCCGACGTACCGCGTGACGCGACAACCATGGCCGTACCCCACCTCTCCATGTAGCGCAGTGGGCCCCCGAATTGGCCACCCTACTAGCTGGAGGTGACGGAGCGGCACCCTCCGGAAGCGCGCTGCGCACGGGCGGAGGCGTAGAGGCAAACGGCCGCCGCAGTAGCGAGGTTGAGGCTTTCGGCCTTGCCGTGGATCGGTACGCGCACCACGGCGTCGGCGAGTGCGCGGGTCTCCTCCGGGAGCCCCCAGGCCTCGTTGCCGAAGACCCAGGCGCTCGGGCCGCCCATGGTGCCCGCGTCGAGTTCGGCGTCGAGGTCGTCCTCGCCCGCACCGTCGGCGGCGAGGATGCGGACGCCCGCCGCCTTCAGTCCGGCGACCGCATCCTCGACGGGGACGCCGACGGCGACCGGGAGGTGGAAGAGCGAACCGACCGAGGCCCGTACGGACTTGGGGTTGTAGAGGTCGACGGACGCGTCGGTGAGCACGACCGCGTCGGCTCCGGCGGCGTCCGCGCAGCGCAGTACGGTGCCGGCGTTTCCGGGGTCGCGGACATGGGCGAGTACGGCCACCAGCTTGGGCTGCGCCTTCAGTACGTCCTCGAACGGGGTGTCCAGGAAGCGGCAGACGCCCACGATGCCCTGGGGGGTGACGGTCTGTGAGACCTCGGCGAGCACCTCGTCGGTGGCGAGGTGGACCCGGGCCCCTGCGGCCTCGGCCGCGGCCACGATGTCGGCGTAGCGCTCGGCGGCCTCGACGGTGGAGAACAGCTCCAGCAGGGTCGACTCGCCGTCGACGCGGTGCTCGGCCGCTTCCCGTACGGCCTGCGGGCCCTCGGCGATGAACCGGCGTTCCTTGGTACGGAAGTTGCGCCGTGCGAGGCGCTTGGCGGCGGCGACGCGCGGGGAACGCGGGGAGATCAGCTCGGCGGGGGTGCCCATGATCGGTGGCTCACCTTACGTACGTACAAAACGAACTGGGGGACTGCGGAACACAGTGGACCCGCAGGCGGCATGCGCCTGCGGGTCCACTGGAGGAAGTACGTGCCTGATCAGGCAGCGGCCTTCGGCGCGTTGACGTCGGCCGGGAGGGCCTTCTGCGCGACCTCGACCAGCGCGGCGAACGCGTTCGGGTCGTTGACGGCCAGCTCGGCGAGGATCTTGCGGTCGACCTCGATGGAGGCGGCGTTCAGACCCTGGATGAGGCGGTTGTACGTCATGCCGTTCTCACGGGCAGCGGCGTTGATGCGCTGGATCCAGAGACGGCGGAAGTCGCCCTTGCGCTTCTTGCGGTCGTTGTAGTTGTAGACCAGGGAGTGGGTGACCTGCTCCTTGGCCTTGCGGTACAGGCGCGAACGCTGACCGCGGTAACCCTTGGCGGCCTCGAGGACTGCCCGGCGCTTCTTGTGGGCGTTGACTGCCCGCTTGACGCGTGCCACTTGTTAACTCCTTGCAGCGGGGCTGGGGTTCAGACGAAGAACTCTCTCAGCCCGGAAACGAATTGGTCCCGGTCGATCCACGGCTCCGGTCACCCGGAGCCGGTGAATCACTTGCCGAGAAGCTTCTTGATCTTCGGGGCGTCCGCCGGGGACACGACGACCGTGCCGGTCAGCGAGCGGGTCTTCTTGGAAGACTTGTGCTCGAGCAGGTGGCGCTTGCCGGCCTTCTCGCGCAGGATCTTGCCGGAACCGGTGACCTTGAAGCGCTTGCTGGCACCGCTGTGCGACTTGTTCTTCGGCATCGCGCCGTACTCTCCTCGTCAGTGACGCTCCCCCGGTGACAGCACCGGACTTCGGGAGCATCAGATCTTGGTTTGTGGTTCCTGGGCGGGATCCGGGGCCGCCTGGGTGGCGGGCCCCTTCGATCACGCTTCGGAGGGGGTCTCGACCGGGGCTTCAGCAGCCTCGGCCGGGGCCTCTGCTTCTACGACCTCGTCCACGTCCACGGCGTCCGTGGAGTCCTCGGTCGCGTAGCCCTGGCGCTCCGCCTTGCGGGCGGCCTGAGCCTCGCGAGCCTCGGCCATGGCCTCGGTCTTCTTCTTGTGCGGGCCAAGAACCATGATCATGTTCCGGCCGTCCTGCTTCGGGTTCGACTCGATGAACCCAAGTTCCTCGACGTCCGAAGCGAGACGCTGCAGCAGTCGGAAACCCAGCTCGGGGCGGGACTGCTCGCGACCACGGAACATGATCGTGATCTTGACCTTGTCGCCCTGCTTGAGGAACCGGACGACGTGACCCTTCTTGGTGTCATAGTCGTGCGGGTCGATCTTCGGCCGGAGCTTCATCTCCTTGATGACCGTGTGCGCCTGGTTCTTGCGCGCCTCACGGGCCTTCATGGCCGACTCGTACTTGAACTTCCCGTAGTCCATGAGCTTGCAGACCGGAGGCCGCGCCGTGGCGGCCACCTCGACGAGGTCGAGGTCGTACTCCTGCGCGAGCTCCAGGGCCTTGGCAAGCGGAACGATCCCGACCTGTTCACCGCTGGGGCCGACAAGTCGCACCTCGGGAACGCGAATCCGGTCGTTGATACGGGGTTCGGCGCTGATGGATCCTCCTCGGTAGCACCACGCTGCTGCCTGGAGAGCAGCCGCGTAACGTCTGTTGCTGGAGACCAACCGAGCGGAGGCAGAAAAAATGCCCCGAACGGGACACAGGCGGGAGCTCCAAGGAATACCGGAGCACCGCCGCGTACTACCGCGGGGCGCACTTCGGGCAACTTCCATCGTCCGTACGGAACGATGGCCACTGCCTGACCGGTGACCCGCCGTCCGTGAGGACAGCCAGGTGGGAGATCGGAGCCTCCACTTGTGGGCCGGGCACACAGGTGCCTGGCCGGTCGTTACACAAGGTTAGCACCCGAGGGGGGATGGGGCTAATCGGGTGCACGGCCCCTTATCGTGTGCGTCATGAGTGACGAGAACACCCCCGGCTTCGACGACCTGACCCGCGACATCGCGGACGTCCCCGCGGTCGAGGTGATCACCACGGTCGCGGTGCACCTGATGAGCGCGGCCGCCGTCAATCTCGGCCTGGCCGAGGAGGGCGAAGCACACAAGGACCTGGACGAGGCCCGGAAGCTGATCCACGCGCTGGCCGGCCTGCTGGACGCCGGCGCCACGGAGATCAGCTCCTTCCACGCGGCGCCGATGCGTGACGGTCTGAAGTCGCTGCAGCTGGCGTTCCGCGAGGCGTCCGTGGTGCCGGACGAGCCCGGCAAGGGGCCCGGTGAGAAGTACACCGGGCCCGTCTACGGCTAGGAGCGGGCGTTACGAGCTCTCCCCGGAGAGCTCGGCCACGACCTCGGCGCCCGGGACGTTGTCCGCGGGGTGCGTCAGCCGGTGCGCGTACGCCGCGAGCACCCCGCCGATCAGCGGGGCCAGGATGAACAGCCAGAGCTGGGAGAGCGCCGCGGTGCCCGCGAAGATCGCGGGGCCGATGCTCCGGGCCGGGTTCACCGACGTACCCGTCAGCGGGATGCCGATGAGGTGGATGGTGGCCAGCGCCAGGCCGATGGGCAGTCCGTCGAAGCCGGTGACCGCGACCTTGTGGGTCACCGCCAGCACGACGAAGACCAGCAGGAACGTCAGCACCACCTCGACGATGAACGCGCCGCCGACATTGATGTGCACCGTCGAGCGGTCGCCGTAGCCGTTGCTGCCGAAGGCGCCGCTGGTCTTCAGGCCCGGGACCTGCTTGGCGACCAGGAAGAGCAGGGCCGCGCCGACGATGCCGCCGAGCAGCTGCGCGACCCAGTACTCGATGGCGGTGCGCAGAGTGATCCTCTTGGCCGTCAGCATGCCGAGGGTGACCGCCGGGTTCACGTGGCAGCCGGATATCGGGCCCAGCGCGTAGGCCAGGGCGAGCAGCGTGAAGCCGAAGGCGAGAGAGATGCCGATGGCGGTGATGTACTCGCCGGCGAGAACCGCGGCTCCTACTGCGAAGAAGACCAGGAGCAGAGTTCCCAGGAACTCCGCCACAATCGTCCGAGTCTCCGTCTTCATGGGTACACCTCGCGAAGATTGTCCGATTTCTTCGCAATTATTCGCCGAGTTGCCGAGGCTCGCCTGTTCTGCGTCAGCGAACGAACAGCGGCGCGTTCGGTGCGGGGGCCTCCGGCGGCAGCAGCGCGAGGTCCAACCCCCGTACCAGGCGCGCCCGTAGCGTCTCGTCGGCCGCCAGGGCCGAGGCGACCGCGCGGGCCACCGTCGCCGGATCGGCGCCTTGCTCCAGGACCAGGACGAGCGTTCCGTCCGCGTCGCCGGGACCCAGATGGGCGCGCGTCACGGAGGGTTGTGCGGCGACCACGGAACGTACCGCTTCGGTGACGGCGGGGTCGTCGAGCGGGTCCGCGCTCGTACGGCCTTCGGCGAGCGCGAGCAGCGCCGCTCCCTTCAGTTCGTACGCGACGGGACCCGCGAGGTCGACGACCACCGTGTCGGC
The DNA here is from genome assembly GCF_036227325.1 of Streptomyces sp. NBC_01465. NCBI lineage: Bacteria > Bacillati > Actinomycetota > Actinomycetes > Kitasatosporales > Streptomycetaceae > Streptomyces > Streptomyces sp. NBC_01465. The sequence continues at coordinate 1,048,528 of NZ_CP109467.1, forward strand.
CTTCTCGTGGGCGGCCGCCTGCAGCGCCTGATGCAGCGGCACGGCCACGGGGCGCGCCTCGGGGTCCCAGAGGGCGAGGGTCTCGACGGACGTGAACGCGGGCAGCGCGCGGCGGTCGCCGGCCTGCAGCGTGGGGACCGCCATGTCGCTGGTCTTCTCGCGGCGCAGTCCGTTCTCGTCCGTCTCCACCTCTCCGAGTACGGCGACGACGGGGACCAGCAGCCGGGCCTCACGGAGGGCTTCGAGCAGCTGCGGTTCGGTCGTGCGGTCCGCCGACCAGGCGGTGAGGGCCGAGGCCAGCCGGGTGTCGGCGGTGCCGTCGTCGTCGGAGAAACCGGGGTTCGGGATGTTCTTGAGCGCCACGCGACGAGCCTAGCCGCCGGGCGTGCGCGACTTTCTCACCGGGGCTTCAGCTCGGGCACAGCGCAGGCCCAGGTTCGCTTCCTAGCGTCCGACCCATGTCCCGTACCCCCTCACGCCCCTCGCGCGGCGGACGAACCCGCCTGTATCTGTCCGCGGTCGCCGTGGTGGTGGCCGTCGGGGGTGTGTACGCGGCCCTTCCCACCCTGGAGGCATCGTCGCGGGACGTATCCTCGGCTCCTTCGTCCTCCGCGTCCGCCGTAGCGGGTACATCGAGGACACAGTCAGTGGCGGCGACGACCGAGGAGCCCGCGGTGGACTACGACGCAGTGCTGGCCGAGGCCATGAAGACCGTCGTGCCGGGCGACGATGCCAGGGTGTCGGTGGCCGTGCTGGATGTGCGGAGCGGGGAGTCGGCGACGTACGGGGACGGGGAGTTCGACACCGCGAGCATCGTCAAGGTCGACATCCTGGCGGCGCTGCTGCTGCGGGCGCAGGACGACGGGCGTGCGCTGACCACGCAGGAGAAGTCGTACGCGACCACCATGATCGAGAACAGCAGCAATGCCTCGGCGACGGCCCTGTGGGACGCGATCGGCGGCGCCGACGGGCTCGATGCCGCGAACCAGCGGCTCGGGCTGACGGGCACCACGGGTGGCGACGGTGAGCTGTGGGGACTGACGCAGACCACCGCCGCCGATCAACTGACGCTGCTCCGGGCCGTGTTCGGGTCCGGGTCGGGATCCGCGTCCGTGCTGGATGCGTCCTCGCGTACGTACATCAAGGGGCTGATGGGCCAGGTCGAGGCCGACCAGCAGTGGGGTGTCTCCGCCGCGGGCAGCAGCTGGGAGCTGAAGAACGGCTGGCTGCCCAGGAGCGCCACCGGGCTGTGGGACATCAACAGCATCGGTCACGTCACCGCGGGCGGGCGCAGCTACCTCCTCGCCGTGCTCTCCGGCGGCAACTCCTCGCAGAAGGCGGGTATTTCGCTGGTCGAGGACGCGGCGAGGACCGCCGTCACCGCCATCGCCGGCGCCGTCTGAACCCGCCGCGCCACACGACCACGGCCCCCGCGAGCAGCGCCACTCCGGCGCCGGCCGCGAGCGGTACGAGCCAGCCGGACGGGCCTCCGTCCTTCTGTACGGCGTCGGGGCCCGTTCCGAAATACGTGCTGCGGTAGCGGGCGGGCGGGGCGTCGGGCGTGACCTTCGCGGCGGCCGCGATCGCGGCCGGGGGGTCGATGAAGCCGTAGCCGCGGGCGTCGTCGCGGCCGCCCGCCGGGGGGTTGCTCGCGGTGTCCGTGAGCACCTTCTTGACCTGGGCCGGGGTCAGTTCGGGATGGGCAGCGCGCAGCAGGGCGACCGCACCGGAGACATAGGCGGAGGCGGCGCTGGTGCCCCAGCCCCGGTAGTACGCGCGATCGGGATCGGCGATGACCACGCCGTCCCCGGGGGCGCTGACGGTGGCGTACCAGCGGCGGGTGGAGAACGAGGCGTGGGTGCCGTTCTGGTCGACGGCGGCGACCGCGATCACGCCGGGGTAGGCGGCCGGGTAGGAGATGTGGTCGCCGTCCTCGCCGCCGTTGCCCGCGGAGGCGACGACGACGGAGCCCTTGGCGAGCGCGTACTGCACCGCCGCGTCCTCGGCGGCCTCCGGGTGCGCGGAGGCGCTGTCGTCGCCGAGGGAGAGGTTGATGACGTCGGCGCCGTGGTCGGCGGCCCAGCGGATCCCCTGGGCGAGGGCGCCGCCCTTGCTCGTACGGGCCTGCTTGCGGGCCGGGTCGGTGGACTCCAGGATGACGCGGACCGGCAGGATCTTCGCCTCGGGCGCGATGCCGAGCACCCCGTCTGCGCGGCCCGGACCATGCCCGTGGCCTGCGATGATCCCGGCCATCGCGGTGCCGTGGCGGGCCCAGGGGCGGTCGCCCTGCTTGGCCCCGAATCCGATGAAGTCCTTGGTGGGCAGCACCTGTCCCGCCAGGTCGGGGTGGCCGGCGTCGACACCGGTGTCCAGGACGGCGACGGTCACGCCCTTGCCCTTGGTGGTCTGCCAGACCTTCTGCGTGCCCATCGCGTCGAGCGCCCACTGCTGGGCGCGGATGGAGTCGGCGTGGGCGGTGGTGGAGGGCAGCACGGCCACCGCTGCCGCGGTGAGCAGGGCGACGAGGCCTCGGCGTCTCATTGAGGTTTCTCCGTTGCCTTGGCGACCGAGGAGCGTACGCCGCGCTCGATGCGCTCCTCGATGCCCTTGGCGTCGTGGCCGAGTCCTGCCTGGGCGGCGGCCGTTGTCGCGCCGTCCCTGGCTGCCTGGTCGGCGGGCTGGGGGTCGGTGACCGTACGGCCGTCGGCGAAACCGGTGACGGAGTACAGGACGACCGGTGCGTCGGTCAGGACACTGACCGTCCAGCTCGCGCGCTGTTTGTCGCCGAAGGCCGCCGCGTCGGTGGCCTTGACCGGGAAGGTGCGCGGCAGCAGATCGGTGCGCTCCGCCAGGCCCTCACGGGTGAAACGGCTGCGCAGGGCGGACATCGCGGCGGGGTCCGCCTCGGTGAAGACCATGCCGACCGTGGTGACGGACGAGTGGGTCGCGTCGGTGTACGTGGCGCGCAGCATCCGTACGCATCCGACGGGTTGGAGGACCTTGAGCAGCAGCGGGTCGAAGCCGCCCGCGCAGGAGCTGTCCGGGGCGACGGCCAGCCGGGTCCAGGTCCTGTCAGCGCCGCCCGGGCCCGCGCCGTCGCCCTTGAGGGTGCGCGGGAAGAGGGAGTCGACGGGGGTGGAGTGCCAGAGGCCGCGCGCCTCGGTGTAGGCGGTACGGGCGGAGGGCTCGGCGGAGGTGTCTCCGGTGAGCCAACTCCCGGCGGCGGCACCGCCGATGAGCCCGAGCCCGAGCACCATGCAGACGGCGGCGGCCGCGGTCCTGGCCGGGTGGCGGGTCGAGACGGGGCGCAGCCGGGTGGTCATCTCGGCCGGGTGCTCGGCCGCGAAAGGGCGCGGCTGCGCGTACTGCGTGGGCGGCCCGGCGCCGGGCCGCGGCGTCAGATCGACGGACCCGACGGGCCGGCGGCGGGCGGGTGTCGGGGGGCCGGGCGGGAGCGGGGGCGCGGCGGGGCGCGGCGGCATCTCGGGCGGCAGGGGCGCGGCGGCGCGGGGGGAGGGCGCGGGCGCGGTGATGGGCCGCAGCCGGGTGGTGGTCTCGGCGGGGGCTTCGCGGGGAGGGCCGGCAGGGGGCGTGTCGGGTGCGGGCGGAAGCGTCTGCGGGGGTGTTGTCGGGCGTGGCGGAACTGGAGCGCGTTGCGCTTCGGTGCTCATCCCGCCCCCTGGTCATCGGTCTTTCCGTAACTCTAAGGGCTGGCACCGACGGTGCCGGAACCAGTGTTCCGGGCTGCGGCATCTGCCCGGAACATCCCCCTACCCTGCGGTAATCACATCTGGCAGGCTTCTGTCATGACGCCTCGTGCTGCTGACCGGACCCGGTACGACCGGGCCACCGCCCATCTCGACGCCCCCCTCGCCATCGTCGACCTCGAGGCGTTCGACGACAACGCCCGTGATCTGGTCCGCCGCGCCGCGGGCAAGCCGATCCGGGTCGCCAGCAAGTCCGTTCGGTGCCGGGCGCTCCTGGAGCGGGTCCTCGGGCAGGAGGGGTTCGCGGGGATCATGTCCTTCACGCTGGCCGAGTCGCTGTGGCTGGCACGGTCGGGCTTCGAGGACGTACTGCTCGCCTATCCGTCGGCGGACCGTGCCGGGTACGCGGAGCTGGCCGCCGACCCCAAGCTCGCCGCCGCCGTGACCGTGATGGTCGACGACGTGGCGCAGCTGGCGCTGATCGACGCGGCGCGCGACGGCGGCACGGAGGAGATCAGGGTCTGCCTGGAGCTGGACACCTCGCTGCGGATGCTCGGCGGCAAGGTGCGCATCGGCGCCCTGCGCTCGCCGCTGCGCGAGCCCGCCCAACTGGCCGAGCTGGCACGGTCGGTGGCCCGCCGGCCCGGCTTCCGGCTGGTGGGGATCATGGCGTACGAGGGTCATGTGGCCGGTGTCGGCGACTCGATCGCGGGCCGGCCGCTGCGCTCCAGGGCGGTGCGGCTGATGCAGTCCGCGGCGCGCAAGGAGCTCGCGACCCGGCGGGCCGCCGTCGTAGCGGCGGTCAGGGCGGTCGTACCGGACCTGGAGTTCGTCAACGGCGGCGGCACCGGCAGCGTCCAGCACACGGCCGCCGAGGACGCGGTGACGGAGATCGCCGCCGGTTCGGGGCTGTACGTGCCGCGCCTCTTCGACAACTACACCTCGTTCACGGGCCGCCCCGCCGCGCTCTTCGCGCAGCCGGTGGTGCGGCGTCCCGGTGTGGGTGTGGTGACCGTGCTCGGCGGCGGATATCCGGCCTCCGGTGCGGCGGGCCCGGACCGGCTGCCCGTTCCGTACCTCCCCGAGGGGCTGCGCTACGACCCGCAGGAGGGCCCCGGCGAAGTGCAGACGCCGCTGCTCGGCTCGCCCGCCGACGATCTGCTGATCGGCGACAAGGTGTGGTTCCGCCACGCGAAGGCGGGCGAGCTGTGCGAGCGGTTCGACGCGCTGCAGCTGGTGGAAGGGGACCGGGTGACGGCGACCGTGCCGACGTACCGGGGCGAGGGTCACACCTTCCTGTAGCGGCTAGAGGGGCGTGACGTACGCACCCGAGATGCCGCCGTCGACCAGGAAGTCGGTGGCGTTGACGAACGAGGAGTCGTCGCTGGCCAGGAAGGCGACGGCGGCGGCGATCTCGTTCGCCTCGGCGAAGCGCCCCAGCGGGATGTGCACGATACGGCGGGCGGCCCGCTCGGGGTCGCTCGCGAACAGCTCCTGCAGCAGCGGGGTGTTGACCGGCCCCGGGCAGAGCGCGTTGACGCGGATGCCCTCGCGGGCGAACTGCACGCCCAGCTCGCGGGACATGGCGAGCACCCCGCCCTTGGAGGCGGTGTAGGAGATCTGCGAGGTCGCAGCCCCCATACGGGCCACGAAGGACGCGGTGTTGATGATCGAGCCGCGGCCCTGGCGCTGCATGTACGGGATGGCGGCCTTGCAGCAGAGGTAGACCGAGGTGAGGTTGACGTCCTGGACGCGCTTCCACGCCTCGAGTCCCGTGGTGAGGATCGAGTCGTCGTCGGGCGGTGAGATGCCCGCGTTGTTGAAGGCGATGTCCACACTGCCGTAGGTGTCGTACGCCGCCTTGAACAGCGCCTCCACCTGGGCGGCGTCGGTCACGTCCACGCGTACGAACGTGCCGCCGACCGCTTCGGCGGCCGCCTTGCCCGCGGTCTCGTCGATGTCGCCGCAGACGACATGGGCGCCCTCGGAGGCGAGCCGGTGGGCGGTGGCGAGGCCGATTCCACTGCCGGCGCCGGTGATCACGGCGGTGCGGCCGACGAGGCGGCGGCAGACGGGGGTGGTCTCTTCGGTCATGTGCTCAGGCCTCCGTGGAGATGAAGACGTTCTTGGTTTCGGTGAAAGCGGTGAGGGCGTCGGGGCCGAGTTCGCGGCCGAGGCCGGACTGGCGGTAGCCGCCGAAGGGGGTCCAGTAGCGCACGCTGGAGTGGGAGTTGACGGAGAGGTTGCCGGCGCGGACCGCCTGGGAGACGCGCAGGGCGCGGCCCACGTCGCGGGTCCAGAGGGAGCCGGAGAGGCCGTACTCGGTGGCGTTGGCGAGACGTACGGCGTCGGCCTCGTCGTCGAAGGGGAGGACGACGGCCACGGGGCCGAAGATCTCCTCGGTGGCGGCCGGGGAGTCGGGGGCCTCGGCGGTGAGCAGCGTCGGCGGGAACCAGAAGCCGGGGCCGGTGGGGGCGGTCCCGCGGATCGCCTCGGAGTCGGCCGGGACGTACGAACGGACCCTCTCCAGCTGGGACTTGGAGATCAGCGGGCCCATCTGGGTCTTCTCGTCCGACGGGTCGCCGACCACGACCGAGGTGATCGCGGGGGCGACGAGGGCGAGGAAGCGGTCGTACACGCTCCGCTCGACCAGGATGCGGGTGCGGGCGCAGCAGTCCTGGCCCGAGTTGTCGAGGAAGGACATGGGGGTGGCCGCGGCCGCCGCCTCCAGGTCGGAGTCGGCGAAGACGATGTTGGGGCTCTTGCCGCCGAGTTCGAGGGTGAGGCGCTTCACCCGGTCTGCGCACTTCGCCATGATCTGTTTGCCGACCCGGGTGGAGCCCGTGAAGACGATCTTGGCGACGCCGGGGTGTTCGACCAGCGCGTTGCCCGCGACGTCGCCCGCGCCGGGCAGCACCTGGAAAAGGTGCTCGGGGAGGCCTGCCTCCAGGGCGAGTTCGGCCAGGCGCAGTGCGGTGAGGGGTGTTGTCTCGGCGGGCTTGAGGAGTACGGCGTTGCCCGCGGCGAGGGCGGGCGCCGTCCCCCAGGCGGCGATCGGCATCGGGAAGTTCCACGGGGCGATCACGCCGATGACGCCGAGGGGCTCCAGGAGGGTGATGTCCAGACCGCCGGGGACGGGGATCTGGCGGCCGGTGAGGCGCTCCACTCCCCCGGCCGCGTAGTCGAGGAGATCGCGGACGTTGCCGGCCTCCCAACGGGCGTTGCCGAGGGTGTGGCCGGCCTCGCGTACCTCCAACTGGGCGAGTTCTTCGAGGTGTTCGTCCACGGCGACCGCGAAACGGCGGAGCAGTCGGGCCCGGTCGGCGGGGGCGGCCGCCGACCAGGCGCGCTGGGCCGCGGCTGCCCGTACGACGGCCGCGTCGACCTCGGCGGCCGTGGTCGCCGGGACGGTGGCGACGACCTCTTCGGTCGCCGGGTTGAGGACGGTGTGCTGCACGTCAGAGCCGTTCGAATCCACGGCGGAGCTCCCAATCGGTAATCGCGGCGTCGTAGGCCTCCAGCTCGACGCGCGCCATGTTGCTGTAGTGGGCGACGACCTCTTCGCCGAAGGCGGCCAGCGCGATGGGGCTGGCGGTCCAGAGGTCGGCGGCCTCGCGCAGGGTGGTCGGGACGTGCTCGTAGTCCGCGGCGTAGGCGTTTCCGGGGCAGGGGTCGGGGAGTTCGAGCTTCTGCTCGATGCCGTACAGACCGGCCGCGACCAGGCCCGCGACGGCGAGGTGCGGGTTGACGTCGCCGCCGGGGAGGCGGTTCTCGAAGCGCATCGAGCGGCCGTGGCCCACCACCCGGAGCGAGCAGGTGCGGTTGTCGTGGCCCCAGGCGACGGCGGTGGGGGCGAAGGAGCCGGGCTGGAAGCGTTTGTAGGAGTTGATGTTCGGTGCGTACAGGAGGGAGAAGTCGCGCAGGGCGGCCAGCTGTCCGGCGAGGAAATGGCGCATGACCTGCGACATCCCGTCGGGGCCCTCGCCCGCCATGACGTTGTGGCCTGCCTTGTCGATGGACTGGAGGGAGAGGTGGATGTGGCAGGAGTTGCCTTCGCGCTCGTTGTACTTGGCCATGAAGGTCAGCGAGACGCCCTCCTGCGAGGCGATCTCCTTGGCGCCCGTCTTGTAGACGGCGTGCTGGTCGCAGGTGGTGAGGGCCTCGTCGTACTTGAAGGCGATCTCGTGCTGGCCCGGATTGCACTCGCCCTTCGCGGACTCGACGGTCAGTCCGGCCGCCGCCATCTCGTTGCGGATGCGGCGCAGGAGGGGCTCGATGCGGCCGGTGCCGAGGACCGAGTAGTCGATGTTGTACTGGTTCGCCGGGGTGAGGTCGCGGTAGTTGCGGTCCCAGGCCTGCTCATAGGTGTCGTTGAAGACGATGAACTCGAGCTCGGTACCGACGTGCGCGGTGAATCCGTGCTCGGCGAGGCGCTCCAGCTGGCGGCGGAGGATCTGGCGGGGGGCGGCGACGACGGGCGAGCCGTCGTTCCAGGCGAGGTCCGCGATGAGCAGGGCGGTGCCCTCGTTCCAGGGGATGCGGCGCAGGGTGGCGAGGTCGGGGTGCATGGCGAAGTCGCCGTAGCCGCGGTCCCAGGAGGACATGGTGTAGCCGTCGACGGTGTTCATGTCGGTGTCGACGGCGAGGAGGTAGTTGCAGCCCTCCGTGCCGTGTTCGAGGACCTCGTCGAGGAAGAAGGGGGCGGCGAAGCGTTTGCCCTGGAGGCGGCCCTGCATGTCGGGGAAGGCGAGGACGACGGTGTCGATCTCGCCGCTCTCGACGAGTATGCGCAGCTCCTCGACGGCGAGCGCGGGCGTACGGACTGGCACGGGCGGATCCTCTCCTCACGGGCCGGAAGATGATCCAAACGTAGGCTCTGGGCAAGGGATTTGGATACGGTGCCGGTTAATTCCGCGCGCCGCGCTGCCTGGGAGGCCGCCCGTGAGTCGTCGTCCGCTGATCGGGATCAGCACCTATCTGGTGGAGTCCGCGCGCTGGGGCGTCTGGGATCTCCCGGCCGCGCTGCTGCCCGCCGGCTATCCGCGGCTGGTGCGGGACGCGGGCGGGCTCGCGGTGATGCTGCCGCCCGACGATCCCTCGGCGGCGGCCGAGGTGGTGGCCCGGCTCGACGGGGTCGTGATCGCGGGTGGTCCCGATGTGGATCCCGTACGGTACGGGGCCGCGCGCGATCCCCGGTGCGGGCCCGCGGCGCCGGAGCGGGACGCCTGGGAACTGGCGCTGATCGGGGCGGCGTTGGAGTCGGAGACTCCGCTCCTTGGGATCTGCCGGGGGATGCAACTGCTCAATGTGGCGCTCGGCGGGACCCTCGTACAGCATCTGGACGGGCACACCGGGCCGGTCGGCGCTTTCGCCGAGCACCCGGTGAAGCCGGTGCCGGGCTCGCTCTGCGCGGAGGCCGTGCCGGAGGAGTCGGGCGTGCCGACGTACCACCACCAGTGCGTGGACCGGCTGGGGCGCGGGCTGACCGCCTCGGCGCATGCGGCCGACGGCACGGTCGAGGCGGTCGAACGTCCCGGCGGGAGCTGGGTGCTGGGAGTCCAGTGGCATCCGGAGATGGGCGAGGACCTGCGGGTCATGGAAGCGCTGGTCCGAGCCGCTTCCTGAGCCAGGCGAGGGCTTCGGCGCCCTGCGCGCCCTGGAAGGCGCGGAGGGTGGGCAGGCCGGGTGGCGGGGGCTGCAGGGAGTTCCGTACGAAATAACCGGCCAGCGCGGCGAGTACGGCGGTCACCGCCTCCGGGTCGGCGTCCCGGCCCAGGGGGTGGCGCAGGAACAGCTCCTCCGGGTCGGGGCCGCCCTGGGCCGCCACGCAGGGCAGCATGACCAGCAGGTCGAACCAGGGTGCGGCCCGGCAGGCGTGGGGCCAGTCGACGAAGACGACCCGGTCGGGTGTGAGGAGCATGTTGTCGGCGCGCAGGTCGCCGTGGGCGAGGGTGTCGCCGCGTACGCCGTCGGACCAGCCTTCGGCGATCCTGACGAGGGCGTCCAGGTGGCGGCGGGCCCAGGGGTCGAGGCCGTCCGTATCGCCGGGGTCACCGGCGGCGGCCAGTTTGCGCCAGCCGCTGAAGGTGGACTCCAGGATGTCGGCCGCGTAGGGGACGTCCACCGGTGACGGCGTGAGCCGCGCGGCGAGTTCGCCGACGGCGTCGAGAACCCGGGTCAGCTCCTCGGGCTGCCAGGGGATGTGCGGCTGGTGCCCGGCGATGTCCTCGAAGGCGAGCACGACCCAGGTCCCGTCGTCGTACGAGCCGAGCAGCCGGGGCACCGGGACGTCGGTCGGCAGAGCAGCGGTGTTGTGGCCTTCGGCGCGGTGCAGGGACGGGCTGTGGGGGTTGGTCTCCGCGCTGACCGCCTTGACGAAGGCGCGGCGCCCGTCGGTGAGTTGCAGCCGGGCGGCGAGCCCGGGCGAGAAGCCGCCGGGCTGCGTCACCGCCGTGTCGACCGGCGCTCCGAGGAGGTTCTCGACGGCGCGGCGGACGGGGGCGGGCAGATCCTCCCAGTGGAGGCGGACTCCGGTGGCGGGCGGCGCGACGGCTTTCATCACCGTATGGTCCGTGCCGGGCATCCGGCCCGCCAGTGAATTTGCGGAGGGGCGCGGTCAGATGCGGCCGCCGGTGAGGCGTGTGACGGGGCCTCGCGCGTGCTGTTCGCTGCGTCGGCCGGCCAGGTACGAGGCCGCGCTCAGCACCGCCGCGCCGGCGCCCGCGCCGATCACCAGCGCCTTGCGTGTGTTGAGTGCCGTCCAGGTGGTGTTGGCGGCGGCTGCGGCCTGCCCGGAGGCGGCTTCGACGGCCTGGCGGCCGGCCTGGACGCCCTTGAGGGCGGCGGAGGCCGCGGTTCCTGCCGCCTCCGCGACCTTCCCGCCGGCCTCCTTCGTGTGGCCGAGCGCCGACTCCGCGTCACCCTTGGCCGCGTCGGCGGCCTGCCGGCCGGCGTGCGCGCCCTTCAGCGCGGCCGAAGCTGCGGAGTCCGCCGCCTCTCCGACCTTCCCGGTCGCCTCCTTCACCTGGCCGAGCGCACCGTCCGCGTCCCCCTTGGCCGCGTCGGCGGCCTCCCGGCCCGCGTGCGCGCCCTTGAGCGCTGCCGAGGCCGCGGTGTCCGTGGCCTCTCCGGCCTTCCCCGCTGCCTCCCTGGACTGGGCGAGCGCCGCCTCCGCGTCGCCCTTGGCCGCCGCGGCGGTGCGGCTGGCGTCGGTTGCTGCCTGGTCGCTGGTCCTGTTGTGATCCGTCATGCGGTCCGGGTAGCCCGCGGCGGGTCCGGCAAACCGCCGGCTTCCCGGCCGGGGCGTGTCAGGACCAGCAAGTCCCTTGCCGGGCCTGCCGGTTGGGGTCCGGTGGGCCAGACGGCGCGCAGGTCGCGGCTGAGCCGGATGCCTTCTACCGGGATCTTCACCAGGCGGCGGGCCGCGAGTTCTTCCCGTACGGCCAGCTCGCTCAGTACGGAGGGGCCCGCCCCGCTGACGGCCGCGGCCTTGACCGCGGTGGTGGAGGCGAGTTCGAGGAGGGGGGCCGCGAGGCCGCCGTGTGCGGCGAGGGCGGCGTCCAGGACCTGGCGGGTGCCCGAGCCCTGTTCGCGCAGGATGAGGGCGGTGGCGGCGAGTTCGGCCGGGGTGAGCGGGGTGCGGCGGCGGGCCCAGGGGTGGGTGGGCGCGGCGACGACGATCAGGCGGTCGCGGCCGATGACCGTGCCTTCGAGGCCTTCGGGGACCGCGAGACCTTCGACGAAGCCGAGGTCCGCCTCGCCGCCCAGGAGGTGCGCGGCGACCGCGACGGAGTTCCCGGCGAGGAGCGAGACCGCAGTGCCGGGGCGCTGGGTGCGCAGCGCGATGAGCCAGCCGGGGAGCAGGTACTCGGCGATCGTCATGGAGGCGGCGACGCGCAGCCGGGAGTCGCGCCGGTCGCGGAGCGCCTGGGCGCCCGCGTCGAAGGCCTCGGCCGCCTCGACGATCCTGCGCGCCCAGTCGGTGACGAGGACGCCCGCGTCGGTGAGCCGGGAGCCGCGCGGGGAGCGCTCCACCAGGACGACGCCGAGCCGGGCCTCCATCGAGCGGATGCGGCCGCTGGCGGCGGGCTGGGTGATGCCCAGTTCCTTCGCCGCCTTGCCGAGGCTGCCGTGGCGGGCGACGGCGAGGAGCAGCTCCAGGGCGGCGAGGTCGGGGACGCGGTGGGACAGCGGACTGCTCATAAGCCGAGCTTATGCCCTCATAGGCGAGTGGTCTCTGGTGGGCCGACCGGCCCGGCGGGAGCCTGGGACCATGACCGTCCTCGCTCAGACCCGCCCCTACGCGGCCGCACCCGCCGCGCTGCGCCATCTCGGCCCCAACTGGTACGCCACGGTGATGGGTACGGCGATCGTCGCCACCGCGGGAGCAGCCCTTCCCGTGCACATCCCCGGGCTGCCGTTCGTCTGGGCGCTGTCGGCGGTCCTGCTGCTCGTGCTGCTCGCGGCACGCGCCGGCCACTGGGTCTTCCACCGGGACCAGGCCCGCGCCCATCTCGACGACCCGGCGGTCGCCCCCTTCTACGGCTGCCTCTCCATGGCGCTCACCGCGGTCGGCGGGGCCACCCTGGCCGTGGGCCATGTCTGGACGGGCACCTCGGCGGCGGTCGCCGTCGACGCGGTGCTGTGGAGCGCGGGTCTGGTCACCGGACTGGTGGCCGCCGCGGGAATCCCGTATCTGATGGTGGCGCGCCACCGCGTCGAGCCCGGCAGCGCGTCGCCGGTCTGGCTGCTGCCGGTGGTCGCCCCCATGGTGTCCGCTGCGGTCGGCCCCGGGCTGGTCCCGCATCTGCCCGCCGGGCAGTGGCAGGAGGCGATGCTCCTGGCCTGCTACGCGCTGTTCGGGGTCAGCCTGCTGGCCACGCTCGTCATGCTGCCGATGGTCTTCGGGCGGCTGATCACCTCGGGCCCACTGCCCCTGGCGCTGACTCCCACGCTCTTTCTCGTACTGGGTCCGCTCGGCCAGTCCACCACCGCCGTCAACCAGCTGGCGGACGTCGCGCAGGGCGCGATCGGGGCTCCGTACGCCGGTGCGTTCCGCGCCTTCGCCGTCGTCTACGGGGTCCCCGTGATGGGCTTCGCCCTGCTCTGGCTGGCGCTCGCGGCGGCGCTGGTGGTGCGGGCGGCCCGGCGCGGGATGCCCTTCGCCATGACCTGGTGGGCCTTCACCTTCCCGATCGGGACCTGCGTGACGGGGGCGGCGGGGCTGGCGCGGCACACCGGGCTTGCCGCGTACGAGTGGCTGGCGGTGGGTCTGTGGATCGTGCTCGCGGCCGCCTGGGCGGTCGCCGGGATCCGTACCGTACGGGGACTTGCGGACGGCCGGCTGCTGGCCGCCCCTCGGGTCGCCCGGGTCGCTCAGCGGCAGGGCGCGTCGTCCGACGACTGACGGGCCGTGGTGGGCTGGGCCGTCGCGTCGATGTGGTCGCCGACGGCGACCAGCAGGATGCGGGTGGAGGCGAGGGTGGCGCGCCAGCGGTGGCGTACTCCCCCGGACAGATAGAGCGTGTCGCCGCAGCCGAGCAGATAGACCCGGCCTTCCGCCTCGACCTCGGCGGCGCCGTCCACGACGTACATCAACTCGTCGTTGCGGTGCAGGAATTCGCGGCCCGCGTCGTGCTCGCCGGTGAACTCCAGGGCCTGCATCTGGTGCTGTCCGCGCACCAGCGTCCGCACGCCCGGCTCCGCCTCCGCCTCGCTCTCCGGGGCGTCCTGCGCCTTGACGAGGCCGACCACGCGGGCCGCGTCGGCGGCGGTCAGCAGCCGGTCCGCGGTGGTCTCCAGGGCCTCGGCCACCCGTTGGAGCGAACGGGTGCTGGGGCGGGCGCGCTCGTTCTCGATCTGGCTGAGGAAGGGCACCGAGAGGCCGCTGCGCGCGGCGACGGTGGTGAGGGTCAGGCCGAGACCGCGCCGTCGCCTTCTGACGGCTGCGCCGACCCGGAGCACGTCCTTCTGGTCCTGCTTCTGGTCGTGCTTCTCGTCCGTCATCGCGCCTCCCCTCCCGTCCGGTCGCACCACCATAGTGCGCGGCGGGCTCAGAGGGAGTGCCAGTACAAGAGCTGACCTGCTTCTCCCGCCGCCGCTCCCTCCTTCGGGATGAACACGCTGACCAGCAGGGCGGTCCTGCCGTCGGGTGCGGTGATGCGGGTCGCCGAGGGGTTGGCGAAGGCGGTGCTGCCGCCGTGGGTGTGCAGGGAGGCGAGTACGGCGCGGCCGCTGTGCGGGTCGTAGACGTACGTGCGCCAGCTCGCGAAGTCGCCCCGCCGACCCTGCCCCTCGATGAGCAGCAGGCTGCGGCCCTGGTAGACCACCGGGTCGCGGTCGCCGATGTTCCCGCCGATGCCCCAGTCGTAGAGCGCGCGGTCGAGGCGGGTGTCGCTCCCGGCGTGCCAGGTGGTGAAGTCCTTGAGGGTGGCGTGCAGTTGGTGGTCGGTGTCGCAGTTGTTTCGGTAGTGGCCGGTGAGCTCGATGGTGCTGCCGTGGACCGAGGTGATGCTGGGGGTGCCCTCGGAGCAGCGGGAGAGGGTGAGCGGCGCGTCGAAGCTGTGGTCGGCGCGTCCGGCGAGGAGTGCGCCGAGGTCGCGGTAGCCGCGTACGGCGATGTGGTTGCGCGGGTCCTTCTCCCAGGCGAGCACATAGCGGCCGTCGTCGGCGCGGGCGAGGTCCGGCTGGGAGGTGCCGGCGCCGAAGTCGTGGCGGCGCTGCCAGTGGAGCACGTCCGTTGAGGTGGCGACGGCGGCGTGGAAGCGGCCGTCGGCGAGCATCGAGTGGTAGACGGCGAGGTAGGTGCCGTCGGCGGCCTGGACGATCTGGGCCGCGTCCATCGTGCGCCCCGAGGAGTCGGTGGTGTTGTACGTGTGCCCGTCCGAGCTCCGTACGTCGTCGATCGCCGAGGCGAGACGGGTGGCGGCCGCGGCGACGGGCGTCGCGTCGGCGGACCGTATCTGCGCGAGGGCGAGCACGGCGGCGAGGGCGACCGCGGCGACGGCCACGGGCCGGCGCAGGGTGGCGGTCGACGGCTGCATCCGACCGAGCGTAGGGGCGGGCGCGGGCCGTGCGGACAGCGCGAAGGGGTGGGCTTCGCCACAGGCGACGCCCACCCCTCCTTCGTGCGGGGTGACTACTGCGGAGCCATCTTGTCCTCGTAGCCCGGGTGCGCCTTCAGCCACGCGTCGACCGCGTCGGCCTCATGGCCCTTGCCCTTCTTGTTGATCTCGTTCTCCAGGCCGGCGAGTTCGGACTCGCTCATCTTGAAGTTCTTGATCCACTGCGTGAGCTGCGGGTACTGCGAGGGGAAGTCCTTGCTCGTGATCGTGCGGATCTTGTCCCCCTCGCCGAAGGCGACCTTGGGGTCCGCGAGCTTGGTGAGCTTGTACTCGTTGTACGCCCAGTGCGGCGACCACAGGAGCACCGCGATCGGCTCCTTCTTGGCGTACGCGGCCTTCAGCTCGGTCAGCATCGCCGGCGTCGAACCGGAGACGATCTTGTACTCCTTGTCGAGGCCGTAGCCCGGCAGGACCTTGTCCTTGAGCGCGGCCATCACACCCGTACCCGGCTCAATGCCAATGATCTTTCCGTCGAACGTGCTGCCCTTGCCCTTGAGGTCGGCGAGGGTCTTCACGTTCTTGACGTAGGACGGGACGGCGACTTCGAGAGAGGTGGGGCTGTACCAGGACCCGAGGTCCTTGAGGTTCGCCTTGTTCTTCTCCCAGTACGTCTTCTGCGTCGTCGGCAGCCATGCGTCGAAGTTGATGTCGAGGTCGCCCTGCGCGAGCCCGGTGTAGACCGGGCCGACGTCGGACGGCGTCAGGTTCATCTTGTAGCCGCGGTCGGCGAGCACGCGCTTCCACAGGTTCACGACCGCGATGTTCTCGTCCCACGCGAAGTACGCGGCGTTCAGCGGCCTCTTCGACTCGTCGGAACCCGAGGACTTCTTCGGCAGCGGGGCGATCTTGTCGACGACGTCCGGGTTCTTCTTCAGCCAGGACTGCACGGCCTCCTGCTGCTTGCCCTTGCCGGCCTTGTTGATCTCCGCTTCAAGACCGGTGAGCTGCTTCTCTGTCATCTTGAAGTTCTTGAGCCACTTGCCGACGGTCGGGTTCTCCTTGGAGAAGCCCTTGCGGGACAGCGTGTGCACGCCGTCGCCCTTGCCCCAGGCGCCCTTCGGGTCCTTGAGCTTCTTCAGGTCGAAGTCGCTGTAGGCCCAGTGCGGGGACCAGAGCGTGGTGACGATCGGTTCCTTCTTCGCGTACGCGGCCTTCAGCTCGGCCAGCATCGCGGGCGTGGAGCCGTCGACGACCTTGTACTCCTTGTCGAGGCCGTACTCCCCCAGGACCTTGTCCTTCAGGATCGACATCATTCCGGCGCTCGGTTCGATGCCGGTGATCTTGCCGTCGAAGGTGGAGCTCTTGCCCTTGAGGTCCTCGAGCGAGTTGATGTCCTTCATGTACGAGGGCACCGTGAGCTCGAGCGAGGTCGGGCCGTACCAGGAACCCAGGTCCTCCAGGTCCTTGCCGTACTTCTTCCAGTACTCGGCGTGCGTCGTCGGCAGCCAGGAGTCCGTCTCGAAGTCGACATCGCCCTGCGCGAGCGAGGTGTAGAGCGGTCCTGCGTCGAGCTGGCTGGTGGTCACGTCGTAACCGCGCTGCTCCAGCACCTCCTTCCACAGGAAGGTGGAGGCGACGCCCTCGTCCCACGGGATGTAGCCGATGTTGATCTTCTTGCCCTGGCCGACGTTCTTCGCGTCCGAGGTGGTGGCCGGCGACGACGTACCGCCGAAGACGCCCATGCCACCCGCGACGAGCGCGAGAGCGACCACGCCGGCGAGCGCGGCGACGGGCTGCAGCTGGTAGTTCCAGAGCTTCACGCCCTGCGCGGCCCGCAGCTTGGCGAGCGCGCGACGGCCGAGCGGGGAGACCTGCTGGCCCAGGCCGCTGGTGATGCGGTCCAGGAAGACGGCCAGGATCACGATGGCGATGCCGCCCTCGGCGCCGAGGCCGACGTCGAGCTGGCCGATCGCCTGGTTGACGTCGGCACCGAGTCCCTCGGCGCCGACCATGCCCGTGAGGGCGGCCATGGACAGGCCCAGCATGATGACCTGGTTGACGCCCGCCATGATCGTCGGGAGTGCGAGGGGGAGCTGGACGCGCAGGAGGGTGTTGCGCGGCGAGGTGCCGAACGCCTCGGCGGCCTCGACCAGTTCCTTGTCGACCTGCCGGATGCCCAGCTCCGTCATGCGCACACCGGGGGCGAGCGCGAAGACGAGGGTGGCGACGATGCCCGCGGGCGCGCCCATCCGGAAGAACAGCAGGGCCGGGATGAGGTAGACCATCGCCGGCAGCGTCTGCATCAGGTCGAGGACCGGGCGGACGATCGAGCTGACCGTGCTGGAGCGGGCCGCCCAGATGCCGACGGGCACGGAGATCACGAGGGCGATGACCGTGGCGACGAGCACCAGGGACAGCGTCATCATCGCGTGGTCCCACAGTTCGAGGGAGATGATGAAGGAGAATCCGGCGAACGCGAGGACGCCGCCGAGCAGACCGCGCAGCCACCAGGCGATGAGCGCGAGGATGCCCGCCATGAGCAGGGACTCGGGGGCGGACAGGACGTCGTAGACGCCGTCGTACGCACCCTGGAAGATCGTCTTGAGGATATCGAACAGCCAGGACATGTGGTCCAGAAGCCAGTCGACGGTGCTGTTGACCCAGTCACCGAAGGGAATCCTAGGCACTTGCGACCGCCTTGTTCGTGGGGGCGGCGTCGCAGGCGACGGGTCCCTCGGCGTACTCCCCGAGGAAGCCGACGAGCCGCGACTGGTGCACGACTCCGACCAGCTTGTCCTTGGCGTCCTTCACGGCGACCGGATGCGGCACGCGCGCGGCCACTCCGCAGAGGTCGTTGAAGCTCGTGTCGGGGGTGACGGTCTCGCAGCTGCAGCCGCTGCCCGCGTCGGGGCGGTGCGGCTCGCTCATCATCGAGGCGGCGGTGAGGACCCGGGTGCGGTCGACGTCCTTGGTGAAGGAGGCGACGTACTCGTTGGCCGGGGTGATCAGGATGTCCTCGGCGGTGCCGTTCTGGACGATCTCACCGTCGCGCATGACCGCGATCCGGTC
The DNA here is from genome assembly GCF_036227325.1 of Streptomyces sp. NBC_01465. Lineage (NCBI taxonomy): Bacteria > Bacillati > Actinomycetota > Actinomycetes > Kitasatosporales > Streptomycetaceae > Streptomyces > Streptomyces sp. NBC_01465. The sequence goes on from NZ_CP109467.1 coordinate 1,066,367, forward strand.
GCCGAGGCGCATGGCCTCGTTGAGGTCGTGGGTGATGAAGACGATCGTCTTCTTGAGCCGCTTCTGCAGCTCCAGGAGCTGGTCCTGCATGTCGCGGCGGATCAGCGGGTCGAGCGCGCTGAACGACTCGTCCATCAGGAGCAGATCGGCGTCGGTCGCCAGCGCACGGGCCAGGCCCACGCGCTGCTGCATACCGCCGGAGAGCTCGTCGGGCCAGGACTTCTCCCAGCCGGCCAGACCGGTCATCTCCAGGGCTTCCGTGGCGCGCTTCTCGCGCTCGGCGCGCGGCACGCCCTGGACCTCGAGACCGTAGGCGGCGTTCTCCAGCACGCTGCGGTGCGGGAAGAGAGCGAAGTGCTGGAAGACCATGCTGATCTTCTTGGAGCGGACGGCGCGCAGCTCGCGCGCGGAGAGCGCGGTCAGGTCCTGGCCGTCGAAGAGCACCCGCCCGTCGGTCGGCTCCAGCAGACCGTTGAGCATGCGCAGCAGTGTGGACTTGCCTGATCCGGAGAGACCCATGACGACGAATATCTGGCCCGGGTCGACGCTGAAGGAGGCGTCGATCACGGCCGCGGTCGTCCCGTCGGCGCGCAGCTCGTCCCGGTCGGTACCGCCCTTGAGCCGGGTCACAGCTTCGTCGGGTCGTCTGCCGAATACTTTGTACAAGTGTTCGGCCTGCAGCCTGGACACATACACCTCACGCGTTGAACGGAAACGACCTGACACCCCCGTGCCGACAGGTCGTGGAGCGACACGGGTTCGGCCCGCTCTCACCCGTCCGTTACTTGAAATTCGGACAGGTTTCGCTCCGAGGCCGCGCCTGCCCTCGTTTATGCACACCAAACACAGGAGTGAGCCAGCTCACCTGCCGTCACTGTCAGTGGCGTACGGCATCATCGAGTGGTGACCCGACGACTGATGCTCCTCGACACCGCCTCCCTCTACTACCGCGCGTATTTCGGGGTCCCCGATTCGGTGCGCGCACCCGACGGCACGCCGGTCAACGCCGTGCGCGGGCTGCTCGACTTCATCGCGCGCCTCGTCCAGGACCACCGTCCGGACGATCTGGTGGCGTGCATGGACGCCGACTGGCGTCCGCAGTGGCGGGTGGATCTGATCCCCTCGTACAAGGCGCACCGCGTCGCGGAGGAGACCGAGGAGGGCCCGGACACGGAGGAGACCCCGGACACGCTCGCCCCGCAGGTCCCGGTGATCGAGGACGTGCTGGACGCGATCGGCATCGCGCGCGTGGGTGTCGAGGGGTACGAGGCGGACGACGTGATCGGCACCCTGGCGGGCCTGGCGACGGGACCCGTCGACATCGTCACCGGCGACCGCGACCTCTACCAGCTGGTCGACGACGCCCGCGGTGCGCGCGTGCTCTATCCGCTCAAGGGCGTCGGGAACCTCCAGCTCACCGACGAGGCGGTGCTCCGCGAGAAGTACGGGGTGACCGGCTCCGGCTATGTGGACCTGGCGCTTCTGCGCGGCGACCCGAGCGACGGTCTGCCCGGCGTTCCCGGCATCGGCGAGAAGACCGCCGCCAAGCTGCTCGACGCCTTCGGCGATCTGGCCGGGATCATGGCCGCGGTCGACGACCCGGCGGCGAAGCTGACGCCGTCGCAGCGCAAGAAGCTGGACGAGGCCCGGCCGTACATCGCGGTCGCGCCGACGGTGGTGCGGGTCGCCTCGGACGTGCCGCTGCCGGAGTTCGATCCCGCGCTGCCGAAGGAGCCGCTGGATCCCGCGTCGCTGGACGAGCTGGCGGCGCAGTGGGGCCTGGGCGGTTCACTCCAGCGCCTGTTGACCGTGCTCGCGGAGTGAAGTGCTAGCTTAGGTAAACCTAAGCACTGTCTTATCAGGGGAATCAGGGGAGTCCGCAGTGGCAGAACAGCCCGTCCGCAAGGCGCCGCAGTCACGTGAGGCGCAGGTCCTCAGCACCGAGCGGATCACTCCGCACATGGTGCGTCTCGTGCTCGGCGGTGAGGGACTGGCCGGTTTCGACGCCACCGAGTTCACCGACCACTACATCAAGGTGCTCTTCGCCCCGGAAGGTGTGAGCTATCCGGAGCCCTTCGCGATGGACCGCATCCGCGAGGAGTTCCCGCGCGAGCAGTGGCCCGTCACCCGTACGTACACGGTGCGCGCCTGGGACGCGGTGCAGCGCGAGCTCACCGTCGACTTCGTGGTGCATGGCGACGAGGGTCTCGCGGGGCCGTGGGCCGCGCGGGTCCAGCCGGGCGCGAAGGTCAACTTCCTGGGCCCCGGGGGCGGTTACGCGCCGGACGCGGCCGCCGACTGGCACCTGCTCGTTGGTGACGAGAGCGCGCTGCCCGCGATCGCCGCGTCCCTGGAGCGGATGGAGCCGGGCGCCGTCGTGCACGCCTTCGTCGAGGTGTCGGACGCCTCGGAGGAGCAGAAGGTCGCCTCGCCCGACGGCGTGGAGATCACCTGGCTGCACCGCGGCGACGCCCCGGTGGGCGAGGCCGTCCTCGCCGCCGTGCGCGAACTGGAGTTCCCCGCGGGAAGCGTCTGCGCCTTCGTCCACGGCGAGGCGGGCTTCGTGAAGGAGCTCCGCCGCCATCTCCGCCTGGACCGCGAGGTTCCGCGCGAGAACCTCTCCATCTCGGGCTACTGGCGCCTCGGTCAGAACGACGAGGGCTGGCGCGCCATCAAGCGCGAGTGGAACGCACAGGTCGAGGCCGAGCAGGAACAGGCTTCCGCCTGACCCCGCCCGGCCTTCGCGTCTGCTCGTACTAGACGGACTTCTGGTACGAGCGGAAGGTGCGCGTCGACAGCCACACCGCGGCGACGGCCAGGGCGAGGAGCGCCCCGCCCCGGCCGAGCACCACACCCCAGTCGGGGTCGGCGGACATCGCCGAACGGCCCGCGATCATCGCCCAGTTGACCGGGTTGAAGTCCGCGATGTGCTGCATCCAGGACGGCATCTGGGACGGCGCCATGAAGGCCGAGGAGAGGAACGTCAGCGGCAGCAGCAGGAACGTGTTGATGCCGATGATGGACTCCCGCTGGCGCACCAGCATGCCCAGCGCGTTGGAGAGCGCGCCGAAGACCGTGCCGAGCATGATCGACGCGACGACGAGGATGAGCAGTCCGCCGAAGCCGCCGGGGTAGTCGGCCCCGCCGAGCAGTCCGAGCAGCACGATGACGACCGACTGCACGGCGGTGGAGATGCCGTTCTGTACGACGTTGGCGTTCATCAGCGCACTGCGGCTGACGGGAGTGGTGAGGAAGCGGTTGAGGGTGCCGCGTTCGATCTCCTCCAGGGTGCCCATGCCGGCCCACATGCTGGAGCCGAGCGCGCTCATCACGACGATGCCGGGGATCAGATAGTCCAGATAGGACGTCGTGCCGAAGCCGCCGAGCTCGACGACCTTCTTGAAGAGGTTCCCGAAGAGGAACAGCCAGATCACCGGCTGGATGAGGGAGATCACCAGGAAGACGGGCTGCCGGACGATCGCCATCAGCTGACGCTGCGTCATGTACCAGGTCTGGGTGAGGGTTTCGGTACTCATCGGGCATCTCCGGCGGGAAGGAGTTCGGACGACTGGGACTGGGCTTCGGCCTCCGAGAAGCGGCGGCCCGCGTAGCGCAGATAGACGTCGTCGAGCGAGGGCCTGGCGACGGTCGCGGCGGCGACGGCGGCGCCCGTACGCTCCAGAGCGGCCAGCAGGGCGGGGACGGCGGCGGCTCCGTCGTCGGCGCGGACACTGACCCTGCGCCCCTCGACGAGCACCTCGTGGACGCCGGGAAGCCCGGAGAGCACGGAGCTGAGGACCACGCGGTCGCCTTCCGTACGCAGCTCCAAGTGGACGGCGTCGCCGCGCAGTTCGCCCTTGAGGTCGTCGGGGGTGCCCTCGACGACGACCCTGCCGCGGTCGACGATCGCGATGCGCTCGGCGAGCCGGTCGGCCTCTTCCAGGTAGTGCGTGGTGAGCAGGATCGTCAGCCCCTCGTCACCGGCGAGGCGGGAGATCTCCTCCCACATGGCGGTGCGGGCCTCGGGGTCGAGCCCCGTCGTCGGCTCGTCGAGGAAGAGCACCTCGGGCCGGTGGACCAGTCCGAGGGCGACGTCGAGGCGGCGCAGCATCCCACCGGAGTAGCCCCTGACGATCCGCCCGCCGGCGTCGGCGAGGTCGAAGCGCTCCAGGAGTTCATCGACGCGCCGGGCCAGGGCCGCACCCTTCAGTCCGTACAGCCGCCCCTGCAGCAGGAGGTTCTCGCGCCCGGTGGCGACGGGGTCGGCGCCGGACTTCTGGGCGACGACGCCGATGGCGCGGCGGACGCGGTCGGGGTGGCGCAGGACGTCGTGTCCCGCGACGCTCGCCTCGCCGCTGTCGGGGCGGGCCAGGGTGGTGAGGATCTTGACGGTGGTGGACTTTCCGGCGCCGTTGGGGCCGAGCAGTCCGAAGACGGTGCCGGCCTCGACGGTGACGTCCATGCCGTTCAGCGCGGTGACGTCGCCGGGATAGGTCTTGATCAGTTCTCGCGCCGCGACAGCGGGCGCACGGGTGCTCATGACAGGGCTCTCCTGTGGTCAGCGGGGTTCTCGGGCATGACGGGCCGAGCCGCGTGAAGAGCGCCGGGCTATCCTGGGTGTGCCGCACCTCGATCGCCTGGCCTGCCTTCACGGCAGTTCGGTCCGGGGTTCGAGACCCTGGCGGGAGCCGCTGCAACGGCGACCGCCGGGGTCTTTTTCTTGGTTACTCTCTGGGGCTCTGCTCCTCCAAGTCCTGCCAGTCCTGGGGGACTTCACCGGTGCGGTGCCAGGCGTCCCACTCCTCCTGGCCGCCGACCGAGCCGTCGAGAAGGTCCTTGCGGAAGGCGCGGACCCACTCCGTCTCGGCCTCGATCATGTGCAGCTGGTACTCGGTCTCGAGCAGGAACAGCCGCGGGAGCTTCTCGTGGAGCGCGAGGAGCACGCCCCGGATCCCGGCGGCCTGCACCTCCAGCTTGGACAGCCGGTCCTCGAGGTGCTGGGCCACGTCGTCCGGCGGCAGCACCGGCATCAGCGAGACGGCGGTCGCGAAGAGCGGGTATTCGACGGCCGGGACGGCGAGGAGGTCGGACATCCAGTCGACCATCTCCACCCGGCCCTCTTCGGTGAGCCCGTAGAGGGTGCGCTCGGGGCGGTTGCCCTTCCGCTGCACCTCCGCGACCTCGACATAGCCGTGCTTCTCCAGGTTCTGGACGACGGTGTAGAGCGAGCCGAAGTTGATCTTGACGCTGTGTTCCTTGCCGCGCTGGCGGAGCGTCTGCGCGATCTCGTACGGATGCATGGGGCGCTCGGACAGCAGCACCAGCACGGCCAGTGCCAGTGGGTTGCCGAGCTTGCGACGCTTGCCTGCCATCACCCTCACCTCGTCTACGAATACTCGTAGCCGAACATATCGCGACCCTCCCAGACCGTCAACCCGCGATGTATCGCGTCTTTCGGCGACCGTTCACCGTGAGCACTTAGGTGCCACCCCGACACGGCCGTGTCATCCGCCAGAAACAGGCCGTCCCTAATTTCTGTCATCCGACAGGAATCAGGAGCTGCCATGTCCGACTCCCCCGTATCGCTCTCCCGGCTCCCCGGTGTCTGGCACCGCTCCCTGCTCGTCGGCGCGGACGGCGTCCGGGACACCACCACCACCGTGACCTGGGTGCAGGGGCCCGCCCGCTACGCCGATCTGCGCCAGCCCGCGGGCCACCCGGCACGCTCCGGGGCTGCTTCGCTGGCCGCGCTCGGCTTTCCGGACCTCATCGCGCTCACCCGCCAGGAGGCCTTCGCCGGCCGGCTGCGGAAGCGCGGCGACGTCTTCCACTGGGCGCGGCTCCTCGACTTCGGCCCTGTCTCGCTGCCGGACGCGGGGCGGCTCCGTCACGAGGACGGCGTACTGGTCGAGACGGGCGAGCACGTTCCGTACGTCGAGCACTGGCAGCCCGAGCGGACCGGCGGCCCGTTCGCCGCCCTGGAGCTCCTCGATCCGGCGACCGGCAGCGCGGGCCTGCTGGTCAGGGCCGGGTCCTGGTTCGGTTACGTACGCGACCGGGCCGAGCCCGTACCCGCCGACGCCCCGCTCGAAGACCTCGTCCGCGGGGCCGACGGGCTCGAACGGGCCCGGGGCCTCGTCGACTTCGAGCTCTCCCTCGGGCGGATCGCCGACGGTCGCTGGACCATCGCCCGCTCCACGCTCCCCCATCGCACCGGCGCCCGTCTCGCACCGGCCCTGGACGGCTGCTCGGGGCTGCGGGTGAGCGACACGGACCACGACGCGTCCCCGTACACCCGGACCTTCGAGATCACCGCCGCCGAGGGCCCGCTCGACGCGCTCCACTCCCCCGCCCCCGTATCGGAAGGCGCCCGCCGATGAGCTCCGCCGACTTCACCGCACTGCCCGTCGTCGACATCTCCGCGCTGCGCGAGGAGTCCGGCCCCGAACGCGCCGCCGCAGTCGCCGAGTTGGGCCGTGCGGCGCGCGATACAGGGTTCCTCTACGTCTCGGGGCACGGCGTCGACCCGGCGCTCTTCGAGCGGCTGCTGCGCGCGACGCGGGACTTCTTCGCCCGGCCCGTCGAGGAGAAGATGCGCTGCTGGATCGGCAACTCGTCCAACCACCGCGGCTACGTCCCCGAGGGCGAGGAGGTCTTCGCGGGCGGCACCCCCGACCGCAAGGAGGCCTTCGACCTCTCCCTCGAACTCCCCGACCGCGACAACCCGTTGACCGGCCCCAACCAGTGGCCCGCGACGGCCGGATTCCGCGAGGCCGTCACCGCCTGGTACGACGCCGTCTTCGCGCTCGGCCGCACCCTCTTCGGCGGCTTCGCCGAGGCCCTCGGCCTGGAACGCGACGCCTTCACCCCGTATCTCACCCGCCCCACCAGCCAGTTGAGGCTCATCCACTACCCGTACGACCCGACGGCCGAGGACCGTCCCGGCATCGGCGCCCACACCGACTACGAATGCTTCACCCTGCTGCGCCCCACCGCCCCCGGCCTGGAGGTCATGAACGGCTCCGGCCAGTGGATCGACGCACCGCCGCTCGGCGACTGCTTCGTCGTCAACACCGGGGACCTGCTGGAGCTGTGGACCAACGGCGAGTTCGCCGCCACCTCCCACCGGGTGCGCAAGGTCGCCGAGGAGCGCTACTCCTTCCCCCTCTTCTGCACCGTCGACTACGACACCCGCATCGCCCCGCTCCCCGCCTTCACCGGACCCGGCCGCCCCGCACGCGCCGGCGTCGTCGCAGGTGAACACCTCTACGCGCAGACCGTCCAGACCTTCGGCTATCTGCGCGAGCGGCTCGCCGCCGGTGAGATCGCCCTGCCCGACGGAGCCCTCGCCCTCTCCTCCTTCGGCCAGGAAGCCCGCCACACCCCCGTCGTCCCCAGCCCCTGAGAGCAGGTGCCGCACATGTCCGCCACCGCCCCCGCCGACGTCCGCCCGGATCCTCCCGTACGCACCGAACCCGACGTCTCCCTCCAGGAGTTCGGGTACCAGCAGGAGCTCCACCGCAGCCTCGGGCGGTACGCGTCCTTCGCCGCCGGGTTCTCCTTCATCTCCGTCCTGACGACCGTCTTCCAGTTCTTCGCCGTCGGCTACGCGTTCGGCGGCCCGGTCTTCTTCTGGACCTGGCCCGCGGTCCTCGCCGGCCAGCTCCTGGTCGCCGCCTGCTTCGCCGAACTCGCCGCGCGCTACCCGATCTCCGGCGCGATCTACCAGTGGTCCACGAGGCTCAGCAACCTCACCTTCGGCTGGTTCGCCGGCTGGATCATGGTCATCGGCCAGATCGTGGTCGTCGCGGCCGCCGCGCTGGCGCTGCAGATGGTGCTGCCGCCGATCTGGTCCGGCTTCCAGCTCGTCGGCGGCGACCCCGCGCCCCTCACGTCGTCGGGCGCGGCGAACGCGGCGGTGCTCGGGGCGATCCTGCTGGTACTGACGACCCTGGTGAACGTCCTCGACAACCGGATCATGTCGCTCGTCAACCGGGTCGGCGTCACCGCCGAGATCATCGGCGCCGTACTGATCACCGTTCTGCTCTTCACGCACTCCGAGCGCACCCCGGGCATCACCTTCCACACCGGCGGTACGGAAGCGGGCCTGGTCGGCGCGCTGCTCGTGGGCTCGTTCACGGCGGCGTACGTGATGATCGGCTTCGACAGCGCGGGCGAGATGAGCGAGGAGACCCGCGACCCGCGCCGTACCGCACCGCGCACCGTCCTCACCGCGCTCGGCGCGGCCGGACTCCTCGGCGGGCTGCTGGTCCTGGGCGGGCTGCTGGCGGCGCCGAGTCTCACCGACGGGCGCCTGGCGGTCGACGGCATGAGCTACGTCCTCACCAGCAGTCTGGGCGACGGCGTCGGCCGGGCGCTCCTGGTGGACGTGGTGGTGGCGATCGCGGTGGCGACGCTCGCGGTCCAGACGGCGGCCTGCCGGATGCTGTTCTCGATGGCCCGCGACGGGCGGCTGCCCTGCTCGGGACTGCTCTCCCGGGTCAACCGCCGCACCGGGATGCCGACCGCTCCGGCGCTGGTCGTGGGGATCCTCTCCGCGGTGCTCCTGCTCCTCAACTTCGCTTCCCCGGACGCGTTTCTGGCGATCGGGACCACCTGCATCGTGATGCTGTACCTGGCGTACTCGATGGTGACGGGTCCGATGCTGTACCGGCGGCTGCGGGGCGAGTACGCGGCGCGCACGGAGGGGGTGGACGAACAGGGCAAACCGCTGTTCTCGCTGGGCCGTTGGGGTGTGCCGGTCAACGCGCTGGCGCTGGTCTACGGCCTGTTCATGACGGTCAACCTGGCGTGGCCGCGGGGAACGGTCTACGACCCGGCGGGCGGGCACTGGTACTTCCGCTGGTTCGCGGTGCTGTTCGTCGGAGCCACGGTGGCGCTCGGCGCGGTCTACCGGCTGCGGCGGAGGCGCACGGCCACTGCGTAGGCTGGCGGGATGGAGCGCAGCGACCGGGTGGCCGGGGCCGTCGTCGGCTCGGCGGTGGGTGATGCGCTGGGCGCGCCCTTCGAGTTCGGGCTGCCCGGCGTCTTCGCCGAGCGGTTTCCCGACGGGGTCGGTGAGATGTGCGGGGGCGGCGGCTGGGATCCGGGCGAGGCCACGGACGACACGCAGATGGCGGTGCTCGTCGGTGAGTCGCTCCTTGAGCACGGCGGGCTCGAACTCCCCGACATCTTCCGGCGGTTCCAGCGCTGGGCCGCGTCCGAGCCCAAGGACATCGGGCTGCAGACCGAGGACGTCCTGACCAACGGCGAGGCGTGGGACTTCGCCGCAGCGCTGCACTTCCAGGTCAACGGGCGTGCCGCGGGCAACGGTTCGCTGATGCGGGCCGCCACCTCCGCCGTGTACTTCGCCCGGGCGGGCCGCGACGCCACCATGGACGCGGCCCGCCGCATCGCCGCTCTCACCCATGGCGACCGGGCCGCCTGGGAGGGCACCGCGGTCTTCCACGAGCTCGTACGGCACGCTCTGGACGGACGCGATCCGCTGGCCGCTCTGCCGGACGCCCTCGCCGCCGTGCACCCCGATCACCGGGAGCGGTGGGCGGCCGTACTGGACCCGGACTGGCATCCCGGTCTGGCGACGGAGTTCAACGGTGCCGTGTGGCCCTGCCTCGGATCCGCCCTGTGGGCGCTGCGCACGACCTCCGGCTTCGAGGCCGCGCTGGGTGCTGCGATCGACCTCGGCGGGGACACCGACACCGTCGCCGCCGTGACCGGCGGGCTCGCCGGTGCGGTGTACGGGATCGGGGCCGTGCCCGCGCGGTGGACCGCGCCGCTGCACGTACCCCTGCCCGGGTGGGGCGGGCGGACGCTGGATGCGCCCGGCCTCGTAGAACTGGCTCAGCGACTCGACGAGGCGCACTCGTACTCTTGAGGCGATGAGCCACCGCCGAAGATCACCCCTCCCGCCGTCGCCGCTGCCGCAGCGCCTCGGTGTCGATCCCGTACGGCTGAAGCTGCCGCTGGACGGGGAGTGGGCGACCGTCCGTGACCACCTCGTCGAGCGGCTGCCCGTGGGCGAGGACGTCGTCGACGCGATGCTGGGGGACGGCGCTTTCGTTGGGCTCGACGGGCCGGTCCGCGCCGATGCGCCCTTTGTCCCCGGCTCCACGCTCTGGTTCCACCGGGACCTGGCCGAGGAGATCCCGGTCCCGTTCCCCGTCGAGGTGCTGTACCGCGACGAGCATCTGGTCGTCGCCGACAAGCCGCACTTCCTCGCCACCACACCGCGCGGCAGCCACATCACGGAGACCGCGCTCTCGCGGCTCCGCCACGACCTGGAGCTGCCGACGCTCAGCCCGGCGCACCGGCTGGACCGGCTGACGGCGGGGCTGGTCATGTTCTGCGTACGGGCGGAGGAGCGCGGCGCGTACCAGACGCTGTTCAGGGACCGGAAGGTGAGCAAGGAGTACGAGGCGATCGCCCCGTACCGGGCCGATCTCGACCTGCCGCGCACGGTCCGCAGCCGCATCGAGAAGGTGCGCGGCATCGTCGCCGCCCGGGAGATCGAGGGCGAGCCCAACAGCGAGAGCCGCGTCGAACTGACGGAGCAGCGCGGCGGTCTCGGCCGCTACCGCCTCACCCCCGTGACCGGGCGCACCCACCAGCTGCGGGTCCACATGAACACATTGGGCGTCCCGATCGTCGGCGACCCGTACTTCCCCGTGCTCACCGACCCGGCCCCGGACGACTTCACGCACCCGCTCCAACTCCTGTCCCGGCGGCTGGAGTTCACCGATCCGGTGACGGGTCGTGAGCACCGGTTCGAGAGCAGCCGCACCCTGGAAGCGTGGTCAGCCGGCTGACACGACCCCCGCGATCCGCAGGGCCGCGTCCGCCATCGCCTCGGCGAGGGTGGTCACCGTGCGGTCGGGGTCGGAGCGGCGGATGAGGATGACGCCCTCGATCAGCCCGAAGACCAGGTCGGTACGGAGCGCCAGCTCGGCCTTGTCGAGCGCCCCGCACGCGTGCGTCGCCGCGAGGAGCTGCCCGTACGCGTCCTTCAGATCGGCGCGCACCTGGTGGAATCCGGCGAAGGCCTCCGACTGGACCTCGGGCAGCAGATAGAGCCCGCCCAGGTTGTGCGGACCGCCGCAGAGCAGCTCCACGTCCGACCGGCACAGTTCGTGGAGCCGGCTCGCGGGCTCCGCGGTGTCGTCGGCCAGCAGCTGCCGGGCGAGGGCGAGCGACGGGGTGACCGTGGACTCCAGGAGCTCGGCGAGGAGCTCCTCCTTGCCGGAGAAGTAGTGGTACATGGTCGCCTGGCGCATCCCCGCCCGTTCGGCGACGGCGCGGGTGGTCGTCGCCGCGTAGCCGCGCGTGGTGAACAACTCGGCGGCGGCTTCCAGGAGTTCGTCGCGGGCCGAGAGCCCGCTCTCCGGCCGCTGCGCTGCGCGCGGCCGTCCTACGCGCCGTCCCGTGGTGCTCATGCCACCGATCGTCGCACACCGGCGGGCCGCCGGATCTTGGCGCCGGTCCCCGTGAGGATCAGGTAACTCCCCCGCAACAGACGGGCAATGGGCAGGACTCCGGGCCGCCCTAATTTCTGTCGCACGACAGAAATGACTGCCGATCCGGAGGAGGCCGAGCCATGGCGACAGCCACGACACACGGGGCGAGGGACCACGCCCGCGCCCAGCAGGGCGGCCGCGCCGAGGCCATGCCCGTGGTGCCCGCGGGCGACTGGCCCGGGGACGCGCCCGGACCCGTCGTCTGGGCGGAGACGGTGGCCGGCGGCAACTACGCCCACAACGTCCTGGCGCGCGGTACGGAGCTGCGCCTCACCGACCTCGCCGGGGACGCCTGCGCGCACCTGCTGCTGTACGTGGACGGCCGCCCCTGGGAGCGTCTGAACACCGCCGACACGGTGAAGGTGCAGTGGAACGCCTATCTCGGGGCCGGGCAGCTGCTCCTCTCCGACCAGGGCCGCGTCCTCGCCTCCCTCACCGCCGACACCTCTGGGCGCCACGACGCGCTCTGCGGCACCTCCACTCTCGTACGGAACACGGAGCGGTACGGCGACGGAACCCCGCAGTCCGCGTCCCCGGCCGGGCGCGAACTGCTCAAGCTGGCCGCCCTCAAGAACGGCCTCGCGCCGCGCGACCTGCCCCCTTCCCTCTCCTTCTTCCAGGGAGTGGAGGTGGCCGAGGACGGCACCTTGGTGTTCACCGGCTCGGCGGGCCCCGGCGCCGCCGTCACGCTGCGCGCCGAGCAGGACGTGACCGTACTGATCGCGAACGTCCCGCACCCGCTCGACCCGCGCCCCTCCTACACGTGCACCCCGCTGGAGGTGCTGGCCTGGCGCGCGCACCCCACCGCACCCGGTGACCCGCTGTGGGACGCCACCCCCGAGGGCCGCCGCGCCTTCCTGAACACCGCCGACCACCTCACCGCCCGGGGGATCCAGTGACCGCGACCGTCGTACCCGCCCGCGCCGCCTGGTCGGCGGTCGTCCGCCGCGGCGAGCAGCTGACGCTCACCGATCTGCACGGCAACCAGGCCGTCGACTTCCTCGTCTACGACGCCCACGACACGTCCGTCCGCTACAGCGCGCCCGACACGATCCACGCCCAGGGCTCGATCTTCCTGACGACGGGCAGCGTCCTGCGCTCCAACGAACACACCCCCCTGATGACGGTCACCGAGGACACCTGCGGCCGCCACGACACGCTCGGCGGCGCCTGCTCCAAGGAGTCCAACACCCTGCGCTACGGCCACCACACCTGGTCGCAGCACGCCTGCGTCGACAACTTCCTTGCGGAGGGCGCCCGTTACGGCCTCACCAAGCGCGACCTGGTCTCCAACATCAACTGGTACATGAACGTCCCCGTCGAGAAGGACGGCACCCTCGGCATCGTCGACGGCCTCTCCGCCCCGGGCCTGCGCGTCACCCTGCGCGCCGAGACCGACGTCCTGGTCCTGGTCTCCAACTGCCCGCAGATCAACAACCCCTGCAACGGCTTCGAACCGACCGCCGTAGAGATGACGATCAGCGAGGCCGCCGCATCATGACCTTCGACACCCTCCTGGTCGCCAACCGGGGCGAGATCGCCGTCCGCATCATCCGCACCGCCAAGGCGCTCGGCCTGCGTACGGTCGCGGTCTTCTCCGACCCCGACCGCTCGGCCCCGCACGTCCGCCTGGCCGACGAGGCGGTACGGCTCGGACCCGCCCCCGCCAAGGAGTCCTACCTCGACGCGGACCTTGTTTTGAAGGCGGCCAAGGACACCGGCGCGGGCGCCATCCACCCCGGCTACGGCTTCCTCTCCGAAGACGCGGCCTTTGCCCGCCGCTGCGAGGACGCGGGCATCGTCTTCGTCGGCCCCACCCCCCGCCAGCTGGAACTCTTCGGCGCCAAGCACACCGCACGCGCGGCGGCCGAGGCAGCAGGGGTCCCTCTCGCCCCCGGCACCGGGCTCCTGCCGGACCTCGCATCGGCGACCGAGGCGGCAGGGCGCATCGGCTACCCCGTCATGCTCAAGGCCACCGGCGGCGGAGGCGGCATCGGCATGCGTGCGGTGTACGACGCCGAGGACCTGGCCGACGCCTGGGAGCGGGTGCAGCGCGTGGCCGCCGCCTCGTTCTCCTCGGCCGGGGTGTTCCTGGAACGCCTCGTCGAACACGCCCGCCATGTCGAGGTGCAGGTCTTCGGCGACGGCACGGGCCGGGTCGTCACCTTCGGCGACCGCGACTGCTCGCTGCAGCGCCGCAACCAGAAGGTCCTGGAGGAGGCCCCGGCCCCCGGACTGCCCGATCGCGTACGCAATCAACTGGCGACCTCGGCCCGTGAGTTGTGCGCGTCCGTCGACTACCGCTCGGTCGGCACGGTCGAGTTCGTCTACGACGCCGCGCGCGAGGAGGCGTACTTCCTGGAGGTCAACACGCGCCTCCAGGTGGAGCACCCCGTCACCGAGGAGATCTACGGCGTCGACCTCGTCGAGTGGATGCTGCGCCTCGCCCAGGGCGACACCGCGGTCGTCACCGAGCCCGGCGCACCCCGCGGCCACGCCGTCGAGGCCCGCGTCTACGCCGAGGACCCCACCCGCGACCACCGCCCCAGCGCGGGCCTGCTCACCCGCGTCGCCTTCCCCGAGGGCGTCCGCGTGGACGGCTGGGTGGAGACGGGCACCGAGGTCACCACCGCCTACGACCCGATGCTGGCCAAGGTCATCGCGTACGGAACCGACCGCACCGAGGCCATGGCCCGGCTGGACGCGGCGCTCGCCGCGACCCGCGTCGACGGCATCGAGACCAACCTCGGGCTGGTGCGCTCGGCCCTGACCTGCGAGGACGTCCTCGACGCCTCCCACTCCACAGCGACCCTCGCCACCATCACGGACCCGACCCCGCGCATCGAGGTCACCGCGGGCGGCACCCTCACCACCGTCCAGGACTGGCCCGGCCGCACCGGCCACTGGCAGGTCGGCGTACCCCCGTCGGGCCCGATGGACGACCTCTCCTTCCGGCTCGGGAACACCGCACTCGGCAACGACCCGGGCGCCCCCGGCCTCGAATGCACCCTCCAGGGCCCGACCCTGCGCTTCACCCACGCCACCACCATCTGCGTCACGGGCGCCCCGGCCCCGGTCACCGTGGACGGCGAACCGGCCGCGCTGTGGGAGCCGTTCACGGTCCCGGCGGGTGCACGGCTCTCGGTCGGCGCCCCGGCGGGCGAGGGCCTGCGGACGTACGTCCTCTTCGCGGGCGGCCTGGACGTCCCCGCCTATCTGGGCAGCGCGTCGACCTTCACGCTGGGCAAGTTCGGCGGCCACGGCGGCCGGGCGCTGCGCACGGGGGACGTACTGCACGGCGGAACGGAGCAACCGGAGACGGCCCCCGTCCCCGCCACCGACCGTCCCTCGATCTCCACCGCCTGGCGGATCGGCGCGGCCGAAGGCCCGCACGCCGCACCGGAGTTCTTCACCGAGGAGGACATCCACGACTTCTACGCGGCCGACTGGAAGGTCCACTTCAACTCGGCCCGCACCGGGGTCCGTCTGGTCGGCCCCAAGCCCCGCTGGGCCCGCACCGACGGCGGCGAGGCGGGCCTGCACCCCTCCAACATCCACGACACGCCCTACTCGGTGGGCGCCGTCGACTACACCGGCGACATGCCGGTGCTGCTCGGCCCCGACGGCCCGTCCCTCGGCGGCTTCGTCTGCCCGGCGACGATCGTCACCTCGGAACGCTGGAAGCTGGGCCAGCTGCGCCCCGGGGACACGGTGCGCTTCACCCCGGTGACGGTCGCGGGCGCGTCGCGCGCGGTGATCGTCGACGGCGGGGTGCTGGCGCGGGACGAGGACGTCACGTACCGCCGCAGCGGCGACGACAACCTCCTGGTCGAGTACGGGCCGATGCAGCTGGACCTGGCGCTGCGGATGCGCGTGCACGCGCTGGCCGAGGCGGTGTCGGCGGCGGACCTGCCCGGGGTCATGGACCTGACGCCCGGCATCCGCTCGCTGCAGATCCACACGGATCCGGCGGTGCTCCCGGTGGAGTCGCTGCTGCCGACCGTACGCCGGATCCAGTCCCAACTCCCGCCCACGGACGCCCTGGTGGTGGATTCGCGTACGGTGCACCTCCCGCTCTCCTGGGACGACCCGGCGACGCGCGAAGCGATTGCGCGCTATATGGCGGGGGTACGGGACGACGCGCCGTGGTGCCCGTGGAACATCGAATTCATCCGCCGTGTCAACGGCCTCCAGTCACCGGAGGAGGTCTACCGGACGGTCTTCGACGCGGAGTATCTGGTGCTCGGCCTGGGCGACGTCTACCTGGGCGCCCCGGTCGCGACCCCGCTGGACCCGCGCCACCGCCTGGTGACGACGAAGTACAACCCGGCGCGCACCTGGACCGCCGAGAACTCGGTCGGCATCGGCGGCGCGTATCTCTGCATCTACGGCATGGAGGGGCCTGGCGGCTACCAGTTCGTGGGCCGTACGACACAGGTGTGGTCGAGCTGGCAGGAGCGCCCCTGGCTGCTGCGGTTCTTCGACCGGATCAAGTGGTACGCGGTCGAGGCGGACGAACTCCTGGAGCTGCGGGCGGACATGGCGGCGGGCCGCTGGGGGCCGAGGATCGAGGAGGGAACGTTCGCGCTGGCGGAGTACGAGGACTTCCTGGCGGAAAACGCGGAGTCGATAGCGGAGTTCCGGGCCCAGCAGGCAACAGCCTTCGGCGCGGAACGGAGCGCCTGGGAGGCGTCGGGCGAGTTCACCCGGGCGGAGGCGGCCACGGAACCGGCCCCGCCCGAGGAGATCGAGGTCCCGGCGGGCAGCAGCCTGATCGAAGCCGAATTCGCCGCGTCGGTATGGCAGTTGTCGGTGGCGGAGGGGGACAAGGTGGAAGCGGGCCAGCAACTGATCGCCCTGGAGGCGATGAAGATGGAGTCCCCGGTCCGCGCCCCGACACCCGGCACGGTCACGCGCATCCTCACAACGACCGGGGCCCAGGTGGAAGCAGGCACCCCCCTCCTGATCCTGACCCCGTAACCGCCACAAAGCTGTGCCCACCGCCCCGCACGCCCCCGACGACCCGCACCCGGCGGGCGGTTATGGGCACACCATCACGCCCGCTCCCTGCCGGACGGTTGTGGGCAGTCGTTCCGCAGGGCGGAACGGGTGGGCACAACCACCCACCGCCCCGCACGCACCCGACGACTCGCGCCCCAAGGAGGCCTCATGCACGCCGCCACCCATCGCATCCGCGCCGCATACGCCCGCATCGCCGCCACCGACCGCCCCGAACTCTGGATCACCCTCCGCCCCCAGGCCGACGTGGAAGCCGAAGCAGCAACCACAGACCCCCAACTCCCCCTCGCAGGCCGCCTCTTCGCCGTCAAGGGCAACATCGACTCCGCCGGCCTCCCCACCACCGCAGGCTGCCCCTCCTACGCGTACACCCCACAACAAGACGCCCCCGTCGTAGCAAGCCTCAAGGCAGCCGGCGCCCTCCTCATCGGCACGACGAACCTCGACCAGTTCGCCACCGGCCTGGTCGGCACCCGCTCCCCCTACGGCGCCGTGCGCAACGCCGTCGACCCCACGCGCATCAGCGGCGGCTCCAGCTCAGGTTCGGCCGTGGCGACAGCCCTCGGCATCGTCGACTTCGCGCTCGGCACCGACACCGCCGGGTCGGGCCGCGTCCCCGCCGCCCTCAACGGCATCGTCGGCCTGAAGCCCACCTACGGCCTCGTCCCCACCGAAGGCGTCGTGCCCGCCTGCGCGAGCCTGGACTGCGTCACCGTCTTCGCCCGTACGCTCCCGGAGGCCGAACAGGCCCTCGCCCACATGACCACAGGCCCGGCGACGACCCCACCACCCCGCCGCCCCGGCCCGTACCGCATCGCGGTCCCCGCCACCGCCCAGCTCGGCGAGATGGACAAGAACTGGCCCGAGGCGTACGAAGCCGCCGCAGCCCGCCTCGCATCGGCGGGCGCCCAGCTCCTCCCCATCGACCTCACCCCCTTCACCGAAGCCGCCGCCATGCTCTACGAGGGCGCCTTCGTGGCCGAGCGCTACACCGCAGTGGGTGCCTTCGTCGACAAAGACACCCCCGACCTCGACCCCACAGTCGCCGCGATCATCAACCGGGCCCGCGACATCCCCGCCCACCGCCTCTACGCCGACCAGGCCGCGCTGGCCGCCCTCCGCGACCGCGCACTCGCCGCCCTCGGCGACGCGGACGCACTCCTCCTGCCCACCGCCCCCGGCCACCCCACCCTCGCCGAAGTAGCAGCCGAACCCTTCTCCACCAACGCCCGCCTCGGCCGCTTCACCAACTCCACCAACCTCTTCGGCCTCAGCGCGGCAGCCGTCCCCGCGGGCGAGGTCGACGGGCTCCCCTTCGGCGTGATGCTGATCGGCCCTGCCCACGCGGACGAACGCCTGACCAAGATCGCAGCCCTCCTCACCCCGCCCACTCGCATCGCGGTCGTAGGAGCCCACCTCACGGGCGAGCCCCTCAACCCCCAACTGCTCTCCCTCGGCGCCCAGTTCGACAGCACAACAACAACGGCACCCACCTACCGCCTCTACGCCCTCCCCACCACCCCGCCCAAACCGGGCCTCGTCCGCACCACCCCCGACAACGGCGCCACCGTCGAGACGGAGCTCTGGCACCTGCCCCCACAGGGCCTCGGCGCCCTGGTCGCCGCGCTCCCCCGCCCCATGGCGATCGGCGCCGTGGAGCTGGCCGACGGCACCACCGTCCCCGGTTTTCTCTGCGAGCCGGCCGCACTCGAAGGCGCCGAGGACATCACCTCGTACGGCGGCTGGCGGGCGTACAGGAAAGGTTGACGTACGCCCAACATCCCTGTTCCACTGGGCAGATGCGTCCTCAGCTGCGGCTGGTCACCCGCGACCACATCGACTTCGGTCGTGTGTGGTCCGCGTCGTGTTGTGCCTGACGGCACGACCCCACGACGACCACCTTCACCCCGCAGCGCACCAGATGAGGATCCGCCATGCCCGTCGAGTTTCTCGGCATAGCCGCAACCAACGAAGGCTCCGAAGTCACGCCCCGCACCGGGCCGTCCTTCGACAAGGAGTACACGCTCAAGCTGGCCCGCGCCCACCAGGACTACGGCTGGGACCGCGTCCTGTTCGCGTACGGATCGGGATCGCCCGACCCCTCCCCCGCCGCCGCGTACATCGCGGCCCGCACCGAGACGCTGCAGATCCTGGTCGCGCACCGGCCGAACGTCTCGTACCCCACCTTCGCGGCCAAGACCTTCGCGACGCTCGACCGGATCAGCGACGGCCGGCTCGCCGTGCACTTCATCACCGGCGGCAACGACCACGAGCAGCAGCGCGAGGGCGACTTCCTCACCAAGGACGAGCGATACGCCCGTACCCGCGAGGCCATCCAGATCATCAAGAAGGCGTGGACGAGCCACGACCCCTTCGACCACGAGGGCACGCACTACCGTTTCAACGACTTCGTGAGCGACACCTTCCCCGTCCAACAGCCGCACCCGCTCGTCTCGTTCGGCGGATCGTCGCCCGCCGCGTACGCAGCAGGCGGCGCGGAGGCGGACATCTACTGCCTCTGGGGCGAACCCCTCGCAGAGACCGCCGAGCAGATCGAATCGGTGAAGGCAGCGGCGAAGGCAGCCGGCCGCACCGACGTCCCCCGCATCCAGGTCGCCTTCCGCCCGATCATCGCGCCCACCGAGGAACTGGCCTGGGAGAAGGCCCACCGCACCCTGGACCGCATCAAGGCCCGGAAGGCCGGTGCACCGCTCTCCCGCCGCCACCCGCTGAAGAACCCGGAGAACTCCGGCTCCCAGCGTCTGCTCGCCGTCGCGGACCGGGGCGAGCGCCACGACCGCGCCCTGTGGACGCCGACCTCTGCGGAGACCGGCGGCGCGGGCAACTCGACGGCTCTGGTGGGCACTCCGGAGACCGTCGCCCAGGCGCTGCTCGACTACTACGACCTGGGCGTGGAGATCCTCTCGGCCCGCGGCTACGACCTGCTCGACGACGCGATCGACTTCGGGCGGCACGTCATCCCGATCGTCCGCGAAGAGGTCGCCAAGCGCGACGCGGCCAGGGCAGCCACCGCCGCGTAACAGCAGGGGCCCCGCCGGAACGTGCCCGGCGGGGCCCCTGCTCAGCTCAGGCGATCAGCCGACCGAGCTGTACGCCACCACACCCCGCAGCACCGCATCGACCGCCTTGCGCGCGTTCTTCGCAACGGTCGAGTCCTCGCGCGGCGCCGCCGCGGCGATCTGCCCCAGTACGTCGATGACCTGCTTGCACCAGCGGACGAAGTCCCCGGCCGGCATCTCCGCCTCGCGCAGCACCTCGTCGAGCCCCTTGCCGGAAGCCCACTGGTACACGGCCCAGGCGAAGCCGAGATCGGGCTCGCGCTGTCCGACCCCCTCCGTCTGGTTGATCTTGAAGTCCTCTTCCAGGGCGTCGAGACGGCCCCAGATACGGACCATGTCACCGAGCGCGGCCTTCGCGTTCCCCGAAGGCACCTTGGGCGCGACCGCGTCGTCCGACTGCCGGGCCTCGAACACCAACGCCGAGATGCAGGCGGCCAGTTCGGCCGGGTTGAGCCCCTCCCACACGCCTTCGCGGATGCACTCACTGGCCAGCAGGTCGAGCTCGCCGTAGAGCCGCGCCAGCCGCTTCCCGTGCACGGTCGCCTCGTCGCCGCGCAGATAGTCCAGCTCGGTCAGCAGGGCATGGATCCGGTCGAAGGTACGGGCGATGGTGTTCGTCCGGCCCTCGATACGCCGCTCCAGCTGCTGGGTGTCCCGCTGCAGCCGGTGGTAGCGCTCCGCCCAGCGCGCATGGTCCTCGCGCTCGTCGCAGCCGTGGCAGGGGTGCGCCCGCAGTTCGCTGCGCAGCCGGGCGATCTCCCGGTCGTCGGCGGCGGCCGCACGCCCGCGCCGCTGCTTCTCGGGCCGTACGTGTCCGGCCTTGGCGCGCAGCGCCGACGCCAGGTCCCGCCGCGACTGGGGCGAGCGCGGGTTGAAGGACTTCGGGATCCGCATCGTGTCGAGGGCCTCGACCGGTACGGGGAAGTCCATCGACGCCAGCCGCTTGACCTGCCGCTCGGCGGTCAGCACCAGAGGCCTGGGCCCGTCCTGATTCTCGAATCCCCGGTGCCCGTTGGCCCGCCCCGCCGGAATCCCCGGGTCGAGGACCAGCGCGAGCCCGGCGAACTTCCCGGTCGGCACATGAATGACGTCGCCCGCCTTGAGCTTCTCCAGCGCGCTCGCAGCCGCCGCCCACTTCTGCGCCACACCCTGCTTGGCCAGCTCGGTCTCGCGGTCCTTGAGGTCGCGGCGCAGCCGCGCGTACTCCTCGAAGTCCCCGAGATGGCAGGTCATGCCCTCCCGGTAGCCCTCGATGCCCTCTTCGTTCTTCTGGACCTGCTTGGAGATCCCGACGACGGACCGGTCGGCCTGGAACTGCGCGAAGGACGTCTCCAGGAGCTCCCTCGACCGGTGGCGCCCGAACTGCTGCACCAGGTTCACAGCCATGTTGTACGAGGGCCGGAAGCTGGACCGCAGCGGATACGTACGCGTCCCCGCGAGCCCCGCAAGGGCGCCCGGGTCCATGGCGCGCTGCCACAGCACCACCGCATGGCCCTCGACGTCGATCCCGCGCCGCCCGGCCCGCCCGGTCAGCTGGGTGTACTCACCGGGGGTGATGTCGGCGTGCTGCTCGCCGTTCCACTTGACGAGCTTCTCCAACACCACTGATCTGGCAGGCATGTTGATGCCGAGCGCCAGGGTCTCGGTGGCGAAGACGGCCTTGACGAGCCCCTTCACGAAGAGCTCCTCGACGACCTCCTTGAAGGTCGGCAGCATCCCCGCGTGGTGCGCGGCGATGCCCCGCTCCAGGCCTTCGAGCCACTCGTAGTACCCCAGAACATGCAGGTCCTCGCGCGGGATCGACGCCGTACGCTCCTCGACGATCTCCCGGACCGTGTGCCGCGCCTCTTCCTTGTTGAGCCGCAGCCCCGCGTGCAGGCACTGCTGTACGGCGGCTTCGCAGCCGGCCCGGCTGAAGATGAAGGTGATCGCGGGCAGCAGGCCCTCGTTGTCGAGCCGGTCGATGACCTCGGCCCGGCTCGGCGTCCAGATCCGGCTGCGCGAGCGCCGCTCGCGCTCGCGGTCCGCCTCGCGCACCATCTTGCCGCGGCGCCGGTCGCGCGGGTTGTACGTGTTCTGGTTCTCCTGCCGGGCCATCCGCAGCAGGTCCGGATTGACCTCGCGTCGGGCGCCGCCCCGGCCACCGTGGTCGGTGGACTCCTCGAAGAGGTCGAACATCTTCCGCCCGGCGAGCACGTGCTGCCACAGCGGCACGGGCCGGTGCTCGGAGACGATCACTTCGGTGTCGCCGCGCACGGTGTCCAGCCAGTCGCCGAACTCCTCGGCGTTGGAGACGGTCGCCGAGAGCGAAACGAGCGTCACCGACTCCGGGAGGTGAATGATCACTTCCTCCCAGACGGCGCCCCGGAAGCGGTCGGAGAGGTAGTGCACCTCGTCCATCACCACATAGCCGAGTCCGACCAGCGCCTGCGATCCGGCGTACAGCATGTTCCGCAGGACCTCGGTGGTCATGACGACCACGGGCGCATCGGAGTTGACGCTGTTGTCACCGGTGAGCAGCCCGACCTTGTCGGCGCCGTAGCGCTTGGCGAGGTCGGCGTACTTCTGGTTGGACAGGGCCTTGATGGGGGTGGTGTAGAAGCATTTTCGGCCCTGCTCCAGGGCCAGGTGCACGGCGAACTCGCCGACAATGGTCTTGCCCGAGCCGGTGGGTGCCGCGACGAGCACACCCTTGCCGGCCTCCAGGGCCTGACACGCCTCGATCTGGAACGGGTCGAGATCGAAGTCGTACATGCCACGGAAGGGGGCCAGCGAAGTGGCCTCCTCAGCAGCTCGGATGCGTGCAGCTGCGTATCGCTCAGCAGGCGAAAGGTCCTCGGTCATCTTGTGAGGGAGCCTACCCGCCAGGTCTGACACCTAGCGCGATCTTTAATTACCGGCCCAGAACCCGCACAGCACCCGGCACGCACTCGGCGGTCAGCGGCAGCGCCCCCAGCGGTTCGCCGTCCGCGTACCCGGTCACGTCGGCCGCCTCCAGCTGTACCTTGCGCACCCGGTGCACGGTGACGACGCGGTGGCTCAGATGCGTCCCCCGGTACACCCTCGGGAAGACCTTGATCAGCTCGGTGCGCGAGCACGCGCCGACGACCGTCACGTCGAAGAGCCCGTCGTCGAGCTCGGCCCCGGCGCACATCCGCATGCCGCCGCCGTACGACGTCCCGTTCCCGACCGCGATCAGCGTCGCCTCGACCGTCTCCAGGGGACCGTCGTCGAAGGAGACCTTGTACGGGATCGCCTTCAGCCCGGCCAGCTCCACGAGCATCGCCGCGTCGTACTTGAACCGCCCGCGCGGCCACCGCATCCGGTTGCCCCGGTCATTGACCCGCGAGTCGAACCCGGAGGCGAGCACGGTCCCGAACCAGCGCTCCCCGACCCGCCCCAGATCGACGTCGCGCATCACACCGCCGGAAAGGGCCTCGGCGGCCAGGCGCCCTGCCGCCGCCGGGTCCCGTACGGGAAGACCGAGCGTCCGGGCGAAGTCGTTGCCGGTGCCCACCGCGACGACCCCGAGCGGGGTCCGCGTCCCGGCAACGGCCTGCAGCGCCAGATTGACCATGCCGTCGCCGCCGACGGCGATCAGCGCCCCGGTGCCGGAGGCGACGGCCGCCCGGGCCCGGCGCAGTGCGTCCGCGGCGTCCTCACCGAGGACGGTGGTCACGGAGAATCCGGCGGCCCGGAACGCGGAAGCGGCCGGCTGCGCGGCATGCGCGCCCCGGCCGCGTCCCGCGGTGGGATTGACGAAGAGGGTGATCTCGCTGGTCACCCGCGGACCCTACAAGATCAGGTGATGTCGTCGTAACCGTTCAGCCTGCTCGATCGTCCGCCGTCGGACTGCTCGGGCAGGGAGGGTGTGGTCACGTTCTCCATCTCGCCGATGTCCTCGGGGGTGAGATCGAGGTCGGAGGCCTCGTCGTCGTCGGGCTCCTGCGCGATGCGCAGCTGCCGTCGGCGGTCGTTGAACAGGGAGATGAAACAGGCCACGAAGTACAGCACCCAGATCGGGGCCGACAGCGCGAGCATGCTCAGGGGATCCGTGCTGGGCGTGGCCACTGCGGCGAAGACCGTGATGCCGAGGATCATCGCCCGCCACCAGCCGATCATCCGCTTGCCCGTGACCACTCCACCGAAGTTGAGCATCACCAGAAGCAGCGGCATCTCGAAGGCGAGACCGAAGACGACCACCATGCGCGTGACCAGGTCGAGCAGATCGTCGAGCGGCAGCAGGTTGTCGACGCCGCCCGGCGTGAAGCCGATCAGGACCTTGGCCGTGGTCGGCAGGACCGCGTACGCGAAGTAGGCACCGGCGAGGAACAGCGGGAAACCGGCCCCGACGAAGCCCAGCGCGTACTTCTTCTCGGCCTTGTGCAGGCCGGGGGCGAGGAACGCCCACAGCTGGTAGAGCCAGACCGGCGAGGCGAGAACGACGCCGGCCATCAGGGAGACCTTCAGCGCCAGCGTGAAGGGCTGGAGCAGGCCGTTGATGGTGATCTGCGCGCAGTGCTGCTTGCTCTCGGGATGCTTCGCGAGCTGGGCATACGTCTCAGTGCAGCCGACGGACTTCAGGATCGGCTTGGTGAGGAACTCAATGATGTCGTTGTAGAAGAAGGCGGCGATGACCGTGATGATCAGGATCGCCAGCAGACCCTTCGCGAGCCGGTTCCGCAGCTCGCGCAGGTGATCCGCGAGCGGCATGCGCCCCTCGGGATCCCTCTCTACTTTGCGGGCAGACTTGAGCAACCCACGTCCTCATCTCGTGCGGCGGGCGTCCGCGTCCAGCGGCGCCCGCTCCGGGCCCAGGGGTCAGCGCTGCGTGGAGTCCGTGGGCTCGGTGACCGGGCGGGCGCTGGTGACATCACCGGGCGACGCCTGGATCGTACGAGGGGCCTCGGTGGACTGGGCCGGCTGCTGCGCCGGCTCGGCCGGAGCGGTCGCGTTGCCGTCCGACTTCATGGCCTTGGCCTCGCTCTTGAGGATGCGGGCGGACTTGCCCAGCGAACGGGCCATGTCCGGAAGCTTCTTCGCGCCGAACAGCAGGACGATGACGACGAGGATCAGGATGATCTCGGGTGCGCCGAGCCTTCCGAACATAACTGTGTACCTTCTCACCGAGGCGGCAGGGGTGGGACTGTCCGACCGATCGGACAGGTGTCCGGTCGTCGTGCTGGCAGCGATCGTAACCCGCAGGAGTAAACGCAGGGCAATGCCTGTGCATACTCTCGCTTGCGGCCCGCGCCTCGCGCTTCGGACCGCGACCTGCAGCGTACCGCCCGAAACTGTGTTGCAGCAGTGCCCGTTGCGCTATCGCAAGGCTTCGCCAGTGCGAGCCAGGTCCGTGGCGGCGCGCTCAAGACCTTCGGCCGCGGTGTTGATCTCCTGTGTGGTGCGCGCCACTTGGCGCCCCAGGCGCTGCGCCTCGACGAACACCTTGATCGCGAGTACGCCGAGCACAGCGACCCCACAGAAACCCAGAGCAATTGCGAGCATCGGCCAGAACATGGATCCGAACCTACAGCGCGGTGTGCAGGCGCAGCGTCCGCACCCCGCCACCGGTGAGGAGTTCGACGATCCGCTCCCCCGCGGGCTTGCGGACGGCGGTGCCGCACTCGGGGCAGGTGAAGGAGTAGAAGGTGGTGCGGCGACTGGCGCCGATCGCCAACCGGAGCGCACCTGCGGCCAGTTCGAAGCGGCCGCGACAGTCCGGGCAGGCGGCCTTGAAGATGACGGGGCCGACTTGCTCCGAAATACCGGGCATTACAGACATATTCCGCATATACCTCACCCCTGCCCGTCGTAGGCCGCGAGCGCCTCGCGGGCCGCATGCTGTGCGCTGTCCGCCAGGTACTGCGGCGAGACGATGCGCCCCTCCCTGCCCAGACGCAGCGCGAGACGCCGCAGCGACGTGGGATCCGGCGTACGCAGAGTGATCCGCAGCCCGCCGTCGGCGAGCTCCTCCGCGCTGTCGTGCGGGTAGTACTCGGCCACCCAGCGCCCGCCGGGGCCGACCTCGATCACCACCTCCGGATCGTCCGCCGAGGGCTGCACAAGCCCCTCGGAGAGATCACGCAGCTCGAGCTCCGGCGGCGCCGACGCCTCGTCGAGCAGCCTGATCTCGGCCACCCGGTCGAGCCTGAAGGTGCGCCGCGCCTCGGAGAGGTAGCACCACGCCTCCATGTACGTGTGGCCGACGGCGAAGAGCCGGATCGGGTCCACCTCGCGCTCGGTCAGCTCGTCACGGGCGGGCGAGTAGTAGCGCAGCCACAGCCGGCGACGCTCCGCGATCGCCCGGTCGACGTCGGCGAAGACACCGCCTTCGGACTCGAACGTCACCGAGAGCCGCGAGCTGGCCCCGGCCGCTTCCCCGGCCGCAGCCTCCAGCTTCGCCGTGGCCCGCAGCAACGCCTGCCGGTCCCCCTCGCGCAGCCCGGGCAGCGTGGAGACGGCACGGGCGGCCACCAGGAGCGCGGTCGCCTCGTCGGCGGCCAGCCGCAGCGGCTCGGCCACGTCGTCCGGGTTGTGCCACCAGATCCGGTCACCGTCGGTGTCGATGTCCAGGAGGTCGCCGCCGCGGAAGCTCGTCCCGCACATGGGCAGTACGTCGAGGTCCGAGATCAGCTCGTCCTCCGTGATCCCGAAGGCGCGCGCCACATCACTGACGTGGGCGCCGGGCCGCTCCCTCAGATACGTCACGAGGGAGAGCATCCGACGGGTCTGGTCGATCGCGTTCGTAGCCACCGCTGCCTCTCAGTCCTTGGCCACGGCGCGCAGCCGGTCCACCACATCGGCCCGCAGATCAGCGGGCTCCACCACGACCACGTCGGGGCCGAACTCCACCAGCCAGGCATCCAGCCCGTGCCCGTACGGAATCTCCAGCTCGTCCCAGTCGCCGTCACGCTCACGCACCGAGGTGGCCCGTGAGCGCAGCGGATATCCGGCGCCCTTGCGGAGCCTGATCAGGGCGGAGCGCGTCGCGCTCTCCCCCGCCCAGCTCGCCACGGTCTCCCGTACGGTCACCACGTCCGGGACCTCGGCGGTGAAGGCGCCCGCCCGCGAGCGGACCCGGCCGGTGATCCGCGAGAGCCGGAAGACGCGCTCGGCGCCCCGGTCGCGGTCCCAGCCCGCGAGATACCAGTGCCCGCGCCAGCACTCCAGCGTCCACGGCTCGACCTGCCGGGGCTCGGGGCGGGCGGCATTGGCCTTGCGGTACTCGAAGACGACGGGACGGCGGTCGCGGCAGGCCAGCATCAGCGGCTCGAACGCCGCCTCGTGCACCGGAATCCGCGGCTCCAGCGCGCTGTGCCCCTCGGCCTCGGGACCGTCCGCCTCGGGCATCCCCGCGGCCCGCAGCTTCTGCAGCGCACCACTGGCCGCACCCGCGAGACGCGCCTGCTGCCACACCTTGGCGGCAAGCCCCAAGGCGGCCGCCTCCTCGGCGTCCAGCGCGACGGGCGGCAGCCTGTTGCTGTCGCGGCGGGCCAGATAGCCGACCTCCCCGTCGAGGTTCTCCACGGTCTCGATCACCAGGCCGAGCTCGCGCAGATCGTCCTTGTCGCGCTCGAACATCCGGTTGAAGGAATCGTCGGAGCCGGCCTCCAGATAGGCCTCGATCGACTCCCTCAACTCACGCTTGGACAGCGGACGGCGGGTCCCCAGCAGGCACAGCGCCAGATTCATCAGCCGCTCGGCCTTGGCAATCGCCATCGACGCCCTCTCTATTGCACGGGGAAAACGCAGCACCGGCTACGACCGTTGACCGTACCGCTCAGGGGGTGCGTGGCAAAAGCCGAGGGCCCCTGCCAGCAGGCAGGGGCCCTCGGAGTGAACGACTGCGGATCAGACCGCGACCAGGTCGCAGACGAAGATCAGCGTCTCGCCGGGCTTGATGGCACCGCCGGCACCGCGGTCGCCGTAGGCGAGGTGCGCGGGAATGATCAGCTCGCGACGGCCGCCGACCTTCATGCCCTGGACGCCCTGGTCCCAGCCGGAGATGACCTGGCCGACACCGAGCCGGAACTGCAGCGGGGTGCCGCGGTTCCAGGAGGCGTCGAACTCTTCGCCGGAGGAGAAGGCCACACCCACGTAGTGGACGGAGACGGTGTCCCCGGCCTTGGCCTCCGCGCCGTCACCCTCCCAGAGGTCCCTGATCTTCAGTTCGGTCGGCGCTTCGCCACCCGGAAAGTCGATCTCGGGCTTCTCGATGCTCACTGCGTAACTCCTCTTCAAGACGAACGGGGCAACCGGGACAGTCTTACATCACTGCCAGGATGTCGATCGCGAAGACCAGAGTGGACTTGGCGGGAATGCCCTGCGTGGCCTTGTTCCCGAACGCCTGGTCCGGCGGGATCACCAGAAGGACGCGGCTGCCGACCTTCTTGCCGACCAGGCCGTTCTTCAGCCCCTTGACCGTGAGCTGCTGCATGGCGAAGGTCTGCGTCTTGCCCAGGTCGTACGTCGAGTCGAACTTCTTGCCGTCCTTCCAGAGCAGGCCGACGTAGTTCAGTACGACGTTGTCCTTGTCCGTGACCTTGGCGCCGTCGCTCTCCAGGACGTAGTTGGAGACGAGCTTCGTCGGGGCG
Organism: Streptomyces sp. NBC_01465; assembly: GCF_036227325.1. Taxonomy (NCBI): domain Bacteria; kingdom Bacillati; phylum Actinomycetota; class Actinomycetes; order Kitasatosporales; family Streptomycetaceae; genus Streptomyces; species Streptomyces sp. NBC_01465. Next base: position 1,094,591 of record NZ_CP109467.1, read on the forward strand.
TCGGTCTTGGGGACCGTCACCGTCGGGGCCTTGCCGTCGGTGTTCGTGCCGACCTTGGGCAGCGCGGCGTCCGTCTGCGGGACTTCCTTGCCCTTGGCCGAGGCCGGGATCTGCGTGCTCTTCACGATGTCCACGACGAACACCAGCGTCGAGTTGGCCGGGATGGTGCCCTGCGCCGTCGAGCCGTAACCCAGGCTCGGCGGGATCACCATCTCGACGCGGCTGCCGACCTTCTGGCCCTCGAGACCCTGGTCCCAGCCCTTGATGACATCGCCCGCGCCGACCGTCAGCGAGAACGGCGCCTTGCGGTCGTAGCTGTTGTCGAAGGGCGTGGTGGAAACCCAGGTCTGGCCGAGGTAGTTGACCGAGACCGCGTCGCCCTTCTTGACCTCCGCGCCGTTGCCCTTGCTGATGACATCGACCTTGAGGTCCTTCGGCGGATTGCCCTTCCCCTTGGCGAGAGTCGGCTTCTCACCGAACTTGGCGCCCGCCGTGATCGCGGGCAGATCGCCCGACGCAGCGGAGGAGGAGGTGGAGTCGGAGCCCTTGTCGTCGCTACCGCAGGCTGCCGACAGCAGCAGCAGGGGGACGACCAGAAGGCCGGCAAGTCGGCGCACGTGTTCCTCAGATCTCAGACGGCACAGTAGTTGCCCGCCACTCTAAGGCGTGCCATGGGCCCCGCACGAGGAACGTACGGGGCCCATGTCGTTCACCGGAACGTGACGCTCACATCCCTGCGATCAGCTTCTCCACCCGGTCGTCGACGGACCGGAAGGGGTCCTTGCAGAGCACGGTGCGCTGCGCCTGGTCGTTCAGCTTCAGATGCACCCAGTCGACGGTGAAGTCCCGCCGCTGCTCCTGCGCCCGGCGGATGAAGTCGCCGCGCAGCCGCGCCCTGGTGGTCTGCGGGGGCACCGACTTGCCCTCGAAGATCTTCAGGTCGTTGCAGATCCGGGCGGCCTGCCCCCTCTTCTCGAGGAGGTAGTACAGCCCGCGACGACGGTGGATGTCGTGGTACGCCAGGTCGATCTGGGCGACCCGCGGATTCGACATGGTCATGTTGTGCTTGGCCCGGTACCGCTCGATGAGCTTGTACTTCATGACCCAGTCGATCTCGGTGCCGATCCGGTCGAGATCCTCCGCCTCGATCGCGTCCAGCGTCCGGCCCCACAGCTCCAGGACCTGCTCGACCTGACCGGTGCGGATGCCCCGCCGCTCGACGAAGTCCACGGCCTTCTCGTAGTACTCGCGCTGGACTTCCAGGGCGGACGCCTCGCGCCCGCTCGCCAGACGCACCTTGCGCGCGCCCGTGATGTCGTGGCTGACCTCGCGGATGGCCCGGATCGGGTTCTCCAGGGTCAGATCGCGCATCACCGTGCCCGCCTCGATCATGCGCAGCACGAGGTCGGTGGCACCGACCTTCAGCATCATGGTCGTCTCGGACATGTTCGAGTCGCCGACGATGACATGGAGGCGGCGGTACCGCTCCGCGTCCGCGTGCGGCTCGTCGCGGGTGTTGATGATCGGCCGGGAACGGGTGGTGGCAGAGCTGACGCCCTCCCAGATGTGCTCGGCTCGCTGGCTGACGCAGAACACCGCACCGCGCGGCGTCTGCAGCACCTTGCCCGCTCCGCACAGGAGTTGGCGGGTGACGAGGAACGGAATGAGGATGTCCGCGAGCCGGGAGAACTCTCCGTGGCGTGCGACGAGATAGTTCTCGTGGCAGCCGTAGGAGTTTCCTGCCGAGTCGGTGTTGTTCTTGAAGAGATAGACGTCGCCCGCGATTCCCTCCTCGTGCAGGCGGCGTTCGGCGTCGACGAGCAGGCCTTCGAGAATGCGCTCGCCGGCCTTGTCGTGCGTGACCAGCTCGGTCACGTTGTCGCATTCGGGAGTTGCGTATTCCGGATGCGAACCCACGTCGAGGTAGAGGCGGGCGCCGTTCCGCAGGAAGACGTTGCTGCTGCGGCCCCATGACACAACACGGCGGAAGAGGTAGCGCGCCACTTCATCAGGAGACAGTCGGCGCTGTCCCCTGAATGTGCACGTGACGCCGTACTCGTTCTCCAGCCCGAAAATGCGGCGGTCCATGACTGAACATTACGCCTGATGGCCTGTCCTGAAACCGGGTTCGACGGCACCGTTTCGATCATTTTCGGAAGCGGATACGACATGACCCACGCGCTCCGGAGCTGCGAGGACCCGTTGAGTGGCCAGCAGTACGAGCAGTGCGGCGACCCCGCCGCCGCCCGCCGCGGCGAAGCCGGCGGCCACTCCCCCGTACTCGACGGCGGGCCCCGCAGCGGCCGTTCCCAGCGCCGCGCCGACCCCGAACGTGGTCACCAGCCAGGAGAAAGCCTCGGTCACCGTGCCGCGCGGCGCGTGCCGGTCGACGACGATGAACGCACACGCGATGGCGGGCGCCAGGAAGATCCCGGCGACGGTCGTCAGCACGGTCATCGCCACCACTCCGGGCACCAGCATCAGCGGCAGATAGCCGACCGCCAGGAAGCCGACGAGGACCCGCAGTCGCTTTTCGGCCGCCCCCGCCCACTGCCGCGCCCCGTACACCAGACCGCCGAGGAGCGCGCCGAGCCCGATCGCCGCCATCAGCGTCCCGTAGACCACGTCCCCGCCGTGGTCGTCCGCGTACGCGACCGAGGCCACCGTGATCGACCCCAGCGCCAGCCCCACGAAGAAGAACGCGCCGAGCAGGGCGAGCAGCCCGCGTGAGCGCAGCGCGCCCAGCCAGTGAGCCTCGCGGGGCGCCGAACGCCAGGTCCTGGACGGCTCGGAGAGGACCACGGAAAGCGCCCCCAGGACCCCGATCACGTTGATGGCGACCACCGCCGCCGCCTCCGACCAGAGCGCGACGGCGAGCGTGACGAGCAACGGGCCGACGGTGAACATCACTTCCTGCGCCACCGCGTCCATCGCATAGGCGGCGTGCACCCGGTCCTCGCGCTTGAGCACTCCGGGCCACAGCGCCCGCAGCCCGCCCTCGAGCGGTGGCGTGAAGAGACCGGCGATCAGCATCGCGACGTAGGCGAGGGCCACCGGGTCGATCCCGACGGCGGCGAAGAGCACCATGCCGAGCGCCGAGACCACCGCGGAGGGCAGCATCACGCGCGGCTGTCCGTACAGGTCCACGGCGCGCCCGAGCAGCGGCTGGCCGACGGCCGTGGCGATGCCGTACACGGCTGACAGTGCGCCGGCGAGGGAGTAACTCCCGCCCTCGGCACGGACGTAGAGCACCACGGCGATGGCGGCGGTCGCATTGGGGAGCCGGCCGACCAGCGTGCCGGTCAGCAGCCGCGCCACATGCCTGGTCCCGAGGAGTTCCGCGTATCCCGCGGCCATGTCCCGCCCCTGTCTCCCCGGCCCGCCGCCGAGGTGTTACGTATAACGTCCGGGGTTATACGTACCATGTGCGCAGACCAGGAGTCCAGACGCCCGGAGGCCACAGTGACCCGCACCGAACCCGGTGTCCCACCGCGCCCCACCAGCCGCGACGTCGCCCGCGCCGCCGGGGTCTCCCAGGCCACGGTCTCCCTCGTACTCGGCGAGAAATGGGCCGGCAGGGTCTCGGCACGCACCGTGGGACTCGTCCGCGACGCCGCCGCCGAACTCGGCTACCGCCCCAATCTGGCGGCCCGCAACCTCCGCCTCGGCTCCACCAGGACAGCCCTGCTCGTCGTCCCCGCGCTCACCACCGAGTTCTTCGCCCGCGTCTACACCGGAGCGGCCGAGACCGCCGGGGAGCACGGCTTCGGGGTCGTCCTGTACCCCTCCCCCGACGGCATGGGGCCTGCGCGCGACCCCTTCGCCTCGGCCCGATCCTCCCTCGACGGAGTCATCGCCTCCTCCATCGCCGTCGACTCCCTCGCCTCCCTCCGCAGCTCGGACCTGCCCCTGGTGATGCTCGACAGCGACCCCGCCGAGACGACCGCGGCCGCCCACGTCAACCTCGACATCGCCGACGGCATGCGCCAGGTGACGGACCATCTCCTGGCCCTGGGCCACCGCGACTTCCTCCACCTGGCGTCGTCCGTCGACTCCTGGACCTTCGACGTACGCGCCGAGGCGCTGCACGAGGCCCTGCGCGGATCCCGGGTCCGCACCGTCAAGGCACCCTTGAACGTGGACGCGGCGCGAGCGGCGGCGGAATCAGCCCTCTCCGGACCCGGACCGCACCCGACCGCCGTCATCTGCGACGACGACATCATGGCCGCCGGCGCCTGCAAGGCCGCCCGCCGTCTGGGCCTGCGCGTCCCCGAGGACCTCTCCGTCACGGGCTTCGACGACCTCGCCCTGGCCACCGCCATCGAACCCGAACTCACCACCGTGGCGCTGCCCGCCGAGGAGATCGGCCGCCGCGGCATGGCAGCCCTCCTGGCCGTCCTGGACGGCACCCAGCCCTCCCCGGACACCCTCCCCGTCCAGCTCCTCGTACGGGGCTCCACGGCGCCACCACGCGCCTGACAGCACAGTGCCCCGGACCGCACGGGCGATCCGGGGCACCGCAGAACAACTGGGCGGACTACTCGTCCTCTTCCTCGTCGGAAGGAACGTCCGTCTTCGCACTCGCCGCATCGTCCGCGGCGAGCAGCCTGGAGAGCTGACGCCCGACGATCCGCTTGAACTTCCGCTGCTGCGGCCTCGTACGGTCCAGGACCGCCACCTCGAGCCGCTCCGCGGGGATCTCCCGCTCGCTGCCGTTGGTGTCCCGCGACAGCGCCTGGACGGCCAGCTTCAGCGCCTCCGCCAGTGTCATCCCGTCCCGGTGCTGCTGGTCGAGGAACGTGCTGATCTGCTCGGCATTGCCACCGACCGCGACCGAACCGTGTTCGTCCACGATCGATCCGTCGTGCGGCAGCCGGTAGATCTGATCGCCCTCGGCCTCGCTGCCGACCTCGGCGACGACCAGCTCCACCTCGTACGGCTTCTCGGCCGCACTGGAGAAGATCGTGCCCAGCGTCTGGGCGTAGACATTCGCCAGCCCACGGGCCGTCACATCGTCGCGGTCGTAGGTGTATCCGCGCAGATCCGCGTAGCGCACACCGCCGATCCGCAGGTTCTCGTACTCGTTGTACTTGCCGGCGGCCGCGAAGCCGATCCGGTCGTAGATCTCGCTGAACTTGTGCAGCGCACGGGACGGGTTCTCGCCGACGAAGACAATGCCGTCGGCGTACTGCAGCACAACCAGGCTGCGACCGCGGGCGATGCCCTTCCGGGCGTATTCCGCCCGGTCGGCCATGGCCTGCTGGGGTGAGACATAAAACGGCGTCGACACCGGCTATCCGTCCCTTTCTGTCAGTGACGAGTGCATCGGAGAGGTCCCAGATCCTCAGAGCAGCGCGGCGCGCGGCCCGTCGGGCTGTTCGAGGCGCCGCTCGATGATCGAGCGGGCCAGCTCGGAGCTCTCCGCGTCGCTCAGTCTGCGGAAGCCCTCATCAGTGATGACGGTGACGATCGGATAGATCCGGCGGGCCACGTCGGGGCCGCCGGTCGCCGAGTCGTCGTCGGCGGCGTCGTACAGCGCCTGGATGACCAGCGTGGTGGTCTCCGCCTCGGTCAGATCGCCGCGGTAGAGCTTCTTCATGGAGCCCTTGGCGAAGATCGAACCGGAGCCGGTGGCCGCGTACCCGACCTCTTCGGAGCGTCCGCCCGTGACGTCGTACGAGAAGATGCGCCCCTTCCCGCGGTCGACGTCGTACCCGGCGAAGAGAGGCACAACTGCCAGCCCCTGCATGGCCATTCCAAGATTCCCGCGAATCATGGTGGAGAGCCGGTTGGCCTTGCCCTCCAGGGAGAGCGTGGTCCCCTCGACCTTCTCGAAGTGCTCGAGCTCCAGCTGGAAGAGCTTGACCATCTCGACGGCGAGGCCGGCCGTGCCCGCGATCCCGACGGCCGAGTACTCGTCGGCCGGGAAGACCTTCTCGATGTCGCGCTGGGCGATCATGTTGCCCATGGTCGCCCGCCGGTCACCGGCGAGGACGACCCCGCCGGGGAAGGACGCGGCCACGATGGTGGTGCCGTGCGGCGCCTGGATCGCACCCTGCACCACCGGCAGGGGACGGTTGCCCGGGAGCATCTCGGGCTGATGGTCGGTCAGGAAGTCCATGAACGAGGACGACCCGGGCGTCAGGAAGGCAGCTGGTAGACGCCCGGTGCTACGAGTGTTGGCTTCCACGCGTTTCCTTCCAGGTAAGCAAAGTTGAAGCACAGTACGCCACGGACCCTACCCGTCCGAGAGCGTTGATCCACCTGATCTCGAGAGTGCGGTGGGATGCCTCGCTCCACGCGAAGGCACCCCACTGCCGTTCACATCCGTGGACTACTGTCCACCCTTTTGAACGAAGGAACGCACGAAGTCTTCCGCGTTCTCCTCGAGGACGTCATCGATCTCGTCCAGGACGGAGTCCACATCGTCGGACAGCTTCTCCTGCCGTTCCTTGAGGTCCTCGGAGCCCTGCGCGTCCTGCGCAACCTCTTCGGTCTCCTCGGTGGAACGCGTGGCCTTCTGCTGTCCGCCGCCGGTGTCCTTGGTCGCCATCTACCTCACCCCGCTCGGTTCGATGCACTTGATCAGACCCTACAAGCGGGGTCCGACATTGGCCCGGTACTTCTTTGAACGTCCGGGCCCACCTTGATGTTTCCCCTCCGCCGGACTTTTCAGCCCCCGGACAGCACCCGGACCAGGTCTTCCGCGGTCCGGCACCGGTCGAGGAGCTCCTTGACGTGGTTGCGGGTCCCCCGCAGCGGCTCCAGCGTGGGCACCCGCTGCAGCGAGTCGCGGCCCGGCAGGTCGAAGATCACCGAATCCCAGGAGGCCGCCGCGACGTCGTCCGCGTACTGCTCGAGGCAGCGGCCGCGGAAGTACGCCCTGGTGTCCTCGGGGGGCTTCGTCTCGGCCCGTACGACCTCGGGCTCGTCCAGGATCCGCTTCATCTTGCCGCGGGCCGCCAGACGGTTGTACAGCCCCTTCTCGGGCCGTACGTCCGCGTACTGGAGGTCCACCAGGTGCAGCCGCGCCGCGTCCCAGTCGACGCCGTCACGGCGCCGGTAGCCCTCCAGGATTTCGCGCTTGGTGATCCAGTCGAGCTCGCCCGACAGGCTCATCGGGTCGTTCTCGAGCCGGTTGAGCGTGTCCTCCCAGCGGCCCAGGACGTCCTTCGTCTGCTCGTCCGCGTCCGCGCCGTACCGCTCCTCGACGTACTTGTGCGCCAGCTCGAAGTACTCCATCTGGAGCTGCACCGCGGTCAGCGTGCGGCCGCTGCGCAGGGTGATCAGGCGCTGGAGCGTCGGGTCGTGGGAGACCTGGTGCAGGGTGCGCACCGGCTGGTCGACGGCGAGGTCCACGTTGATGAAGCCGTCCTCGATCATCGAGAGGACGAGCGACGTGGTGCCGAGCTTGAGATAGGTCGAGATCTCCGAGAGGTTCGCGTCGCCGATGATGACGTGCAGCCGGCGGTACTTCTCCGCGTCGGAGTGCGGTTCGTCGCGCGTGTTGATGATGGGGCGCTTGAGCGTGGTCTCCAGGCCGACCTCGACCTCGAAGTAGTCCGCTCGCTGGCTGATCTGGAAACCGTGCTCGTGGCCGTCCTGGCCGATGCCCACCCGGCCCGCTCCGGTCACGACCTGACGCGAGACGAAGAACGGGGTGAGGTGGCGCACGATGTCCGAGAAGGGGGTCTCCCGCTTCATCAGGTAGTTCTCGTGCGTGCCGTACGAGGCGCCCTTGTTGTCGGTGTTGTTCTTGTAGAGGTGGATGGGCTGGGCGCCGGGGAGCTGCGCGGCGCGTTCGGCGGCTTCGGCCATGATGCGCTCGCCGGCCTTGTCCCAGAGGACGGCGTCGCGCGGGTTGGTGACTTCGGGCGAGCTGTACTCGGGGTGCGCGTGGTCGACGTAGAGCCGGGCCCCGTTGGTGAGGATGACGTTGGCGAGGCCGATGTCCTCGTCGGTGAGCTGGCTGTTGTCGGCGGCTTCGCGGGCGAGGTCGAAGCCTCGTGCGTCCCGCAGCGGGTTCTCCTCCTCGAAGTCCCAGCGGGCGCGGCGCGCCCGGTGCATCGCCGCCGCGTAGGCGTTGACGATCTGGGACGAGGTGAGCATGGCATTGGCGTTGGGGTGGCCAGGGACGGAGATGCCGTACTCCGTCTCGATGCCCATTACTCGCCGTACGGTCATGCTGCGGCCCTCCTTGCCCGGCGGCGCTCCCTCGGGGAGCGGCGCTCAAGTACCGCTGTAGCTCCGGTGCGTGTGCGGTGCCCGTCCCCGCACGGCGCGTCTTGGCGGTACCGAAGAGCCTAGAACGCCTTTGCGCTGGTGGGGAGATCAATAACGTGTTTGCTCGTGTGTGGTTGTGGGTGGGCGGAAATGCGAACCGGCTGCGGGTGCCCGGCGGGGCGCCCGCAGCCGGTCTGTGTTCTGCAGGTAGTGCTTCGTACTTACAGGTACTGACCGGTGTTCGCCACCGTGTCGATGGAGCGTCCGGTGTCCGCGCCCTGCTTTCCGGTGACGAGCGTGCGGATGAAGACGATCCGCTCGCCCTTCTTGCCGGAGATACGGGCCCAGTCGTCGGGGTTGGTGGTGTTGGGCAGGTCCTCGTTCTCCTTGAACTCGTCCACGCAAGCCTGGAGGAGGTGGGAGACGCGGATGCCCTTCTGGCCCTGCTCGAGGAAGGCCTTGATGGCCATCTTCTTGGCCCGGTCGACGATGTTCTGGATCATCGCGCCGGAGTTGAAGTCCTTGAAGTACAGGACTTCCTTGTCGCCGTTGGCGTACGTCACCTCGAGGAAGCGGTTCTCCTCGGACTCGGTGTACATGCGCTCGACGACGGACTGGATCATGCCCTGCACCGCGGCGTCGTGGCTGCCGTGGTGCTCGGACAGGTCGTCCGCGTGGAAGGGCAGGGAGGAGCGGAGGTACTTGGCGAAGATGTCCTTCGCAGCCTCTGCGTCGGGACGCTCGATCTTGATCTTCACATCGAGGCGGCCCGGGCGCAGGATCGCGGGGTCGATCATGTCCTCGCGGTTGGAGGCGCCGATGACGATGACGTTCTCCAGGCCTTCCACACCGTCGATCTCGGCGAGCAGCTGGGGGACGATGGTGTTCTCCACGTCCGAGCTGACCCCGGATCCGCGGGTGCGGAAGAGGGATTCCATTTCGTCGAAGAAGACGATGACGGGGGTGCCCTCGCTCGCCTTCTCCCTCGCACGCTGGAAGACGAGGCGGATGTGCCGCTCGGTCTCGCCGACGTACTTGTTGAGGAGCTCGGGTCCCTTGATGTTGAGGAAGTAGCTCTTCCCCGCGGGCTGGCCGGTCACCTCGGCGACCTTCTTGGCCAGTGAGTTGGCCACGGCCTTGGCGATGAGTGTCTTGCCGCAGCCGGGCGGACCGTAGAGCAGGATGCCCTTGGGCGGGCGCAGCTCGTGTTCCTTGAAGAGGTCGGGGTGGAGGTAGGGGAGCTCGACCGCGTCGCGGATCAGTTCGATCTGGTCGCCCAGGCCGCCGATCTTGTCGTAGTCGATGTCCGGGACCTCTTCGAGGACAAGTTCCTCGACCTCGCTCTTGGGCACTACTTCGTAGACGTAACCGGATCGGGAGTCGAGCAGCAGGGCGTCGCCGGGGCGGATGGTGATGTCCAGGAGTGGCTCGGCGAGCCGCACCACCCGCTCCTCGTCGGTGTGCCCGACCACCAGGGCGCGTTCGCCGTCCTCGAGGATCTCCTTGAGAGTGACGATGTCCCCGGCGCGCTCGAATTCCATGGCCTCGACCACGTTGAGCGCTTCGTTGAGCATGACTTCCTGGCCGCGCCTGAGCTCTTCGAGCTCGACGCTGGGACTGACGTTCACCCGGAGCTTGCGGCCCCCGGTGAAGATGTCGCATGTGCCGTCCTCGTTGGCCTGCAGGAAGACTCCGAAGCCGGCCGGCGGCTGTGCGAGCCGGTCGACTTCCTCCTTGAGGGCCACGATCTGGTCGCGGGCCTCGCGAAGGGTGTTGGCGAGCCGCTCGTTCTGTGCGGACACGCCTGCCAAGTTGGTCTGCAGCTCGACGATCCGCTCTTCGAGAATCCTCGTATGGCGCGGAGAGTCGGCGAGCTTGCGGCGCAGGACGGCGATTTCCTGCTCGAGATAGGCAACCTGACCGGCGGGGTCCTCGGACCCTCGCGCGGGCCGGATGCCGCGGTTGATGTCGTCGTCGTGGGCTGCCACGGTCCTCACCTCCTCCAGGGGGAGCTGGACGCTTCCTGACCCTACCTGGGCAGGTGAGCGTTGAAACCTAGATCACAAAGACGGGTCGGACTGTGTCCGATCTTCACCCTTGCGTACTCCCTCACGCCAGGGGGATACCCACCCATCAACATCGGAAAGCGGGCGGTTGTATCGTCGAAGCGTTCAACACCCGTCAGGGCTGGCTTCATTTGGTTCAACAGCGCAGGAAACGGCAGGGGAAATGACCGTGCAGCACGAGGCTGTGACCGACGACAGCGCCCAGTCCCTCGAGGTCTGGATCGACCAGGACCTCTGCACTGGTGACGGCATCTGTGTGCAGTACGCGCCGGAGGTCTTCGAGCTCGACATCGACGGTCTGGCGTACGTGAAGAGTGCCGACGACGAGCTGCTTCAGACGGCCGGAGCCACAACACCCGTGCCGCTGACGCTTCTGACGGATGTCGTGGACTCCGCGAAGGAGTGCCCGGGCGACTGCATTCATGTACGTCGCGTTTCGGACAGGGTCGAGGTCTACGGTCCCGACGCGGAGTGACGGATCACATACTCTGCGCTTCGACCTGGGCCGAGCGCAGGAACTTCCCGCCCTGCCAGTGCCACTTGGCCTTCTCCTGGACGTCGGGGCAGCAGCGCGGGACCGCATCGTCGGTGTAGCCGAGCAGGGTCGCCGTCACGTCGCCGTCCTGGACGGCGAGGTCCGTGACGCTCTGCTCGAGGGCCGGGTCCAGCAGTGTGGCGACGACGCGGGGCGGGCCGCTCTTGGCGGCGGCGCGGGTGAGGACGTAGATGCCGCTGGGCGGGGTGCCCGAGCCGGCGGGGCAGCGGACCACGGCGACGGTCTCGGGGCTGTCGTCGCCGTCGAGATCTCCCGCGGCCTGCTTCACGACGGTCGGTTTTGCGCCGTCGCACTGCAGCGGGAAGACCGCGCCGGTGGTGCCGGGGGCCGTGGTCGTGTGCGGTGCGGCCTGTGAGGCGGTGGCGTTGTCGGGCTGGAGGAAGCCTGCCGCCGCGACGACCGCGGCCATTGCGGTTGCTGTGGCGAGCCAGTGGACCGGACGGGTCCGGGTGTGCGCGAGATCCGGGAGCGCGGAGGGCTGCACGCGGGATGTCTCCTGTGGTGCCGTTGCTGGTGGGGGTGGCGTGAATGGTGCCACATGTCACAGGCGCACGGAACAGCGGGGTTGTTAAGGCCAACGTAAAGACGCCGCCGCCGAGTTCCCCGGTGTACGGGACGAACTCGGCGGCGGCGCCGGTGTGTTGCGGGGTCAGCCCTGGGGCGTCTCGCGGGCGGCCGAGCCGCTCTCGCTGCCGGGGCCGGTGTAGTCGTCGCCGTACGCGCCCTTGGAGGGGCGGCGGCGGCGCATGGGCGGCTCGACGCCGTCCGCGAGGCGGCGGGCGGTGACGAGGAAGCCGGTGTGGCCGATCATCCGGTGGTCGGGGCGGACGGCGAGTCCTTCCACGTGCCAGTTGCGGATCATCGATTCCCAGGGCTGGGGTTCGGCGAAGCAGCCGATCTCCCGGATGGACTCGACGGTGCGCGAGAGCTGGGTGGTGGTGGCCACGTAGCAGCAGAGGATGCCGCCGGGGACGAGCGCCTTGGAGACGGCGTCCAGGCACTCCCAGGGGGCGAGCATGTCCAGGACGACGCGGTCGACGTCGGTGTCGGAGAGGTTGTCCTGGAGGTCGCCGACGGTGAGCTGCCAGGCGGGGTGCGGGCCCCCGAAGTAGCGCTCGACGTTCTGGGTGGCGATCTCCGCGAAGTCCTCGCGGCGCTCGTAGGAGTGCAGCATGCCCTGGTCGCCGACTGCGCGCAGAATGAAGCTGCTGAGCGAGCCGGAGCCCACGCCCGCTTCGACGACGCGTGCGCCGGGGAAGATGTCGGCGAAGGCGATGATCTGCCCCGCGTCCTTGGGGTAGACCACGGCGGCGCCGCGGGGCATGGAGAGGACGAAGTCGGGGAGCAGGGGGCGCAGCGCGAGGTAGGCGACGTTTCCCGTGGTACGGACAACACTGCCCTCGGGGGCACCGATCAGCTCGTCGTGCGGGAAAGAACCCTTGTGGGTGTGGAAGTTCTTTCCTGCTTCGAGCGTGAAGGTGTGGTGGCGTCCCTTGGGGTCGGTGAGCTGGACCTGGTCCCCGATTTTGAAGGGCCCACGTCGGCGGGCGGCACCGGTCGGTTCGGACATGTGCCCAGCCTACCGGCCCTATGAGCCGGGTCGCGCCATGGCTGCGACGAATGCGCGTTCGACGTCGGCGGTGGAGAGGACGCCGTAGATCGAGCCGTTCTCCTCGATCACGAGGTACTCGGTGGCGGGGTGGGCGCGCAGGGTGTCGAGGAGCGCCTCGCCGGCCAGTTCGGCCGGGACCTTCATGCCTTCGGTGAGGTCCTGGGCCAGGCCGCTGACGGCGACCCAGGGGCGGCGGTGCTCGGGTACGCCGACGATGGCCGCCTCCCTGACCAGGGCCTTGGGGTCGCCCTGTCCGTCGACGATCACGAGGGCGCGGGCGCCTGCCTCGTTGGCGCGGCGCAGCGCCTCGGAGAGCGGGGTGTTCGTCTCCACGGGGACCGCGCGCCGGGTGAGGGCGCGGGCCTGGAGTTCGGGGAGGTGTTCGCGCAGCCGTGCCATGCGCAGGCTGTTGCCCGCCCCGGTCCAGATGATCGCGGCGAGGATCGCGGCGAGCAGTGCGTCGGTGACGGTGGTCATCCCGCCGATGTCCGCGCTGTCGTTGCCGAGGGCGCCGGTGTGGGTGAGCAGGGGGAGGCCGATGAGGACGGTGACGGCGAGGGCCCGGCCGAACCAGGCGGCGGCGACGGTGCCGCTCATCGGGTTGCCGGTGATCTTCCAGACGACGGCGCGGAGCATCCGGCCGCCGTCCAGCGGCAGGCCAGGCAGCAGGTTGAAGGCCGCCACGATGAGGTTGGAGATCATCAGGCCGGCGAGGAGCACTCCGGGGACGGTGCCTGGCTCGACGGCCTGCATGCCGAGGTAGAAGAGCCCGGAGAGGACGAGGGAGAGGAGCGGGCCGACGAAGGCGAGGACGAATTCCCGGCCGGGGGTGTCGGACTCCTTCTCGATCTCGGAGACTCCGCCGAAGAACTGCAGCTGGATGCGGCGTACGGGGAGCTTGAAGCGCAGGGCGGCGACGGTGTGCGCGAGCTCGTGGACGAGCACGGAGGCGTAGAAGGCGACGGCGAAGAAGAGGGAGACGAGGTAGCGGGTGCCGCCGAGTTCCGGCAGGACGCGGTCGAGCTGGCCGCCGAAGACCCAGGTGATCAGCGCGGCCACCAGGAACCAGCTGGGCGCGACGTAGACGGGGACGCCGAAGGGGCGGCCCATGAGGATGCCGCCGCCGGGATCGTCGCGGCGTCGCGGTTTGCCGCCCGGATTCTCTTCCCCGGTACCGGACTTGCCGGACTGCGGACGCCCGCTGTCGCCGCTCTCGTCCACGATGTCCCTTCGTTTTCTTCGGAGTCGTCCCCCTTGTGGGGGGAGTCTGTTGTCGATGGTATGCGGACGACTGTCAGTGGCGGGCCGTAGGGTCTTCGTCATGACTACCGCTCAACCGCCCTCCTCACTCTCTCCTTCCCGGGCGAGCGACTTCATGCAGTGTCCGCTGCTGTACAGGTTCCGGGTGATCGACAAGCTGCCCGAGAAGCCGAGTGCGGCGGCGACGCGCGGCACGCTGGTGCACGCGGTGCTGGAGAGGCTCTTCGACAATCCGGCCGCGGAGCGGACGGCGGTGCGCGCGAAGGGGCTCGTCCCCGGTCAGTGGGAGCGGCTGCTGGAGTCCAAGCCGGAGCTGGCCGGGCTGTTCGACGGGACGTCCGAGGACGCCGCGGGCGCGGATCTGGCCACCTGGCTGCGGGAGGCCGAGCAGCTTGTCGAGCGGTGGTTCACGCTGGAGGACCCGACGCGTCTGGAGCCGGCCGAGCGCGAGCTGTTCGTGGAGACCGAGCTGGATTCGGGGCTGCGGCTGCGCGGCATCATCGACCGGGTCGATGTGGCGCCGACCGGTGAGGTGCGGATCGTCGACTACAAGACGGGGAAGGCCCCGCGCCCGGAGTATGCGGAGGGTGCGCTCTTCCAGATGAAGTTCTACGCCCTGGTGGTGTGGCGGCTGAAGGGCATCGTGCCGCGGCGGCTGCAGCTGGTGTATCTGGGCAATGGCGAGGTGCTGACGTACGACCCGGTCGAGGCCGATCTCGAGCGGGTGGAGCGCAAACTGCACGCGCTGTGGGAGGCGATCAGGGAGGCCACCGCGACGGGTGAGTGGCCCACCCGGAAGACGAAGCTGTGCGGCTGGTGCGACCACCAGGCGGTGTGTCCGGAATTCGGGGGTACGCCGCCGGTCTATCCGCTCACCGTGCGCCCCGTGGAGTCGGCGTAGGGGCGTCAGGGCAGAATGGGCCCGGTCTACTGAAGGAGATTCCCCGTGGCGATCCGCGTCCTACTGGTCGACGACCAGCCGCTGCTGCGCACCGGCTTCCGGATGATCCTGGAGGCCGAGCAGGACATCGCGGTGGTCGGCGAGGCCGGGGACGGCCTCCAGGCTCTTGACCAGGTGCGGGCGCTGCAGCCCGATGTGGTCCTGATGGACATCCGGATGCCTCGGATGGACGGGGTCGAGGCGACCCGGCAGATCACGGGCCCGGGCCGGGACGGCCCCGCCAAGGTGCTGGTGCTGACGACGTTCGATCTCGACGAGTACGTGGTGGAGGCGCTGCGCGCCGGCGCGAGCGGCTTCCTGCTCAAGGACGCGCCGGCCGTCGAGCTGGTCCAGGCGATCCGGGTGGTCGCCTCGGGCGAGGCGATGCTGGCGCCGAGCATCACGCGCCGGCTGCTCGACAAGTACGCGGGTCATCTGCCGTCCGGCGAGGAGCCGGTTCCCGACACCCTGCACACGCTGACCGAGCGCGAGGTCGAGGTGCTGAAGCTGGTGGCGCGCGGCCTGTCCAATGCGGAGATCGCCGCTGATCTGTTCGTCAGCGAGACCACGGTCAAGACGCATGTGGGCCATGTGCTGACGAAGTTGGGGCTGCGCGACCGGGTGCAGGCCGCGGTGTACGCGTACGAGAGCGGGCTGGTCCGTCCCGGCGCCCAGTAACGGACGGGGCGCCGGGACGGCCGGCTGCGGTCAGCTCTTGGCGATCTCCCAGAAGCGGAAGACCGTCGAGGCGTCCAGGGTCCATTCGAGACCCTGGATGTTGTCGCGGGCCACGGCGTACTGCTTGCCCTGCCAGAGCGGGAGGATCGGCAGCTGCTCGGCGACGATCTCCTGGAGCTTGCCGAACTCCGAGGAGGTCGTGGCCCGGTCGGCCGCGGCGGAGGTCGACGGGATGATCTCGTCCGTGATGGTCGCGTTGGTGTAGTTGTTGACCAGCACGTTGCCCTTGCCGAAGAACGGCGACGTGAAGTTGTCGGGGTCCGGATAGTCGGGGACCCATCCCTTCACGTACACGCCGTACTTGCCGGCCTTGATGTCCTCCTCGTACTGGTCGAAGGGGACCGACTTCATCGTCGCCTCGAAGAGACCGCTGGCGTTGAGCTGCTTGGCGATGGCCGCGAACTCTTCGTCGGTGGCGGGTCCGTAGCGGCTGGGCGTGGACCAGAGCGTCAGCTTCACCTTGCTGTGGATGCCCGCTGCGTGCAGTGCCTGCTTGGCGAGTGCGGGCTGCGGGCTGCCGCCGTAGGTGTCGAAGAAGGCCGTGTTGTGGGCGGCGATTCCGGCGGGGACGATCGAGTAGAGCGGCTCGGCGGTGGACCGGTAGACGTCCGTGACCAGGGCGTTGCGGTCGACGAGGTACGCCATCGCCTTGCGGACGGCCAGATTGCCGACGACCGGGTCCTTCAGGTTGAAGACCAGGTGCTGGACCTCGGCGCTGGTGCCTTCGACGATCTGGATGCCGTCGTCGCCGGTGGCGGCGGACTCCTGGAGGCTCTCCATGTCCTTGGCGGTGAGACCTCGGTAGGCGAGGTCGATATCGCCGTCCTTGAGCGCGGCGCCCAGCGCCTTCTGGTCGCCGTTGAAGAGCTCCATCGTCATGCCGGTGTTCTTGGCGGTGGCGGTGCCCTTGTACTTCGAGTTGACCGAGAAGACGGCCTTGGACTTGGAGTACGAGTCCAGCTTGTAGACGCCCGAGCCGACCGCCTTGCCGTCCTTGCGCAGCTTGTCGAACGGGTACTCGCGGTGGTCGACGATCGAGCCGGCACCCGAGGCGATCTTGCTGGGGAAGGTGGCGTCGGGGGTGTTGAGGCGGAAGACGACGGTCTTCTCGTCCGGTGTCTCGATCTTGTCGATCGTGGTGAGGAGCGGCATCGGGCCGGCGTCGTCCTTGATCTTCGCCACCCGGTCGAAGGAGTACTTGACGTCCTCCGAGGTGAGGCTGTCGCCGTTGCTGAACTTCAGTCCGTCGCGCAGGGTGCAGCGGTACGTCGTCGATCCGCCCTTGTCGAAGGCGCATTCCTCGGCGGCTTCGGGCTGGGGCGTGGCGCTGCCCTTGGGGAAGCTCATCAGGGACTGGAAGACGTTGTTGAACAGCAGCCAGGATCCCGGGTCGTAGCCCGCCGCCGGGTCCGTGGACTGGATCTCGTCGGACATACCCATGACGATCGGCTGGCCCGAGCCGCCGGAGCCGCCCGAGCCGCTGCCGCAGCCGGTGAGCAGGCCGGCCGCCAGCCCCGCGGCGAGCGGGGCCGACAGCCATTGGTTACGTATCCTCACGCGCAGGTGCCTCACTGATTCGGTGAATTGCTTGCCGGCGCGCGGCCTTCGCGTCCGGAGTACTGCTCGGCGTCAGCTGACTCCGCGGCCGAGCTCCCAGAGCTGGAGATCGGACGAGGAGTTGACCGCCCATTCCACGCCGGTGATGTCGTCACGTGCGGCGATGTACTGCTTGCCCTGCCAGATCGGCAGGACCGGCACGTCGTTGGCCACGATGTCCTGGACCTTCTCGAAGGTCTTCGACGCCGCGTTGCGGTCGGTGGCCCTCCGCGAGTCGGGGATGTAGGTGGTGCGGATCGCGGTGTTCACGTAAGGGGTGTTGAGGAAGTTCCCCTTGTCGAGGAACGGCGCGATGTAGTTGTCCGGGTCCGGGAAGTCGGGGAACCAGCCCAGGCCGTAGACCGCGTACTCGTTCTTCTTCTGCGCCGGGCGGTACTCCGACCACTTGGTGCCCTGCACGGTGACGTCGAAGAGACCGGAGGCGTTCAGCTGCTCCCCCAGCACCTTGAACTCCTTGGCGGTGCCCGAACCGTAGTGGTCGGTCGTGTAGTGCAGCGCCAGCTTCACCGGGGTGTGGATCCCGGCCGTGCGCAGGATCGCGGCGGCCTTGGGCGTGCTCGGGTCGCCGTATTTGTTGAAGAAGGAGTTGCTGTGTCCGGAGATGCTGGTGGGGATGAGGGAGTACAGCGGCTCGGCCGTCGCCCCGTACACCTCGCTGGCGAGCCGGCCGCGGTCGACGACCTGGGCCATCGCCTGACGGACCGCCTTGTTGCGCACCGAGGGGTCGTTGGTGTTGAAGGCCAGGTAGCGGATCTCGAGACCGGGGATCTCGACGAGGTTGATGCCCTCCTTCGGGGAGGCGGACATCTGCTGGATCTGCTCGGGCGACATGGTGCGCGTCATCATGTCGATGTCGCCGTCCGACAGGGCCTTGCCCATCGCGGCGGAGTCGGCGAACGGGTGGATCTCCACCTTGTCGTTCTCGATCTTCAAGTCGCCCTTGTAGTTGGGGTTCTTGGTGAAGACCGCCTTGACGACCTCGTCGCCCTTGGTCTCGGTCTTCAGGGTGTACGGACCCGAACCGTCGACCTTCAGGCCGTCGCGCAGCTTCTTCGGGGCGTAGGTGTCCCGGTCGACGATGCCCGCGGCGGGTGTGGAGAGCTTGTACGGGAACGTGGCGTCGGGCGTCTTGAGGTGGAAGACGATTTCCTCGTCGCCGGCGAGCTCGATCGTGTCGATGTTCTCCAGCAGGGAGACGGGCCCGGCCTCGTCGTTGATGTTCCGCACCCGGTCGATGGAGTACTTCACGTCGGCCGAGGTGATGGCCTTGCCGTTGGCGAACTTCAGCCCGCTGCGCAGGGTGCAGCGGTAGCTCTCGTTCTCATGGTCGGTGAAGTGGCAGTCGCTGGCCGCGTCCGGCACCGGCACTCCGCCGCCGCGCGGAACGTGGACCAGGGTCTGCACGGTCTGGCGCAGGATGTTCCAGGCGCTCGCGTCGTAGGCGAAGGCGGGGTCGAAGGGGGCGGGGGCGTCCTTGGTGGCGACGTACGCATCCGTGGTGCCCACGACGATGGCGTCGCCGTCGCTGCCGCTGCCCGATCCCCCGCAGCCTGCGAGCACGGGGGCCAGCAGGCCCGCGGCGGCCGACAGGGCCAAGGTCTTGCGGTTCATCTGGACGTTCTCCCTCATCCCGCGCTGGGATACAGCGGTCTTCGTGACACTCCGCCGCTGCTGCCCGTTCTGAGCAGCGCGATCGGGCCGGGTACAGAGCGATCAGTCCTGTGTTCTCAGCGGCTTGGTGAGCGCTGGGCCACGAGTGGGGTGCGGCGAAGTTCTCGCGTTGAGATTAGTGGGCTGCGTCAGGAAAGCTGGAACTACGAAGAGTTGAGGACTAATCGTCTCCTCAACGCGAATACCGGCGCACTGATTTGAGGGTGCCGGAATGTTTCGTACACCCGCTCACCAACCGGGACACATGGGTGCCGGGATCGGGGCGCGGCGCCGCCCTCCAGCACGTCAACTCGCCCCTGTCGACGGCACGTCGGGTGACAAAGGTCACGCCCCGGCCGACTTTGGCGGGGCGTGAATTACACGGTGGGGTGCTCACGGAAAATACACGGTCCGCTGCCGAGAGTTTCCCTCTCCATTCAGGGATACACGCTCGGTGAACAGATCAGTGCATTCCCGTGATCAAGGTCGACAGAAAGGCAAGGTCGACTTCTTCGAGCGATCCGACGATCACCCGGCCCGACGCGGGGGCGATGGGTGCGACGGACGGTACGACCACCACACGGCAGCCCGCGGCCTCGGCGGCGGCCACTCCGGTCGCCGTGTCCTCGACGACGGCGCAGCGGGCCGGTTCGGCTCCGAGTCCTGCGGCGGCGAGCAGATACGGGTCGGGGTGCGGCTTGGTGCGCTCCACCTCGTCCCCGGCGACGGTGAGGCGGAAGTGCGAGGGCCCGAGCGAGGCGACGATTCTGTCGATGATGCGCCGGTGCGAGGCGGAGACCAGGGCGGTGGGCACGTCGTGCGCCGCCAGTTCGGCCAGCAGCCGGGCGGCTCCGGGCATCAGCGGCACGCCGCGGCCGATGCGCTCCTCGAACTTGTCGTTGAGCAGCACGCTGAGTTCGGGGAGGGTGATGTCGGCGCCCGTGGCCTCGATGAGGTATCCGGCGCTGCGGGTCATGGGGCCGCCGACCACGATGTGCTTCCAGGTCGGGTCGAGCCGGTGTCCGAGGTCGGCGAAGACCGCCACCTCGGCGTCCCACCAGAAGCCCTCGGTGTCGACGAGGGTCCCGTCCATGTCGAGGAGGACCGCCTGGAGGGCGGAGCCTTCGGCCGTTCGTGTACTGGGCGCGGGGACCGTGCTTGTCATCCGTGCACACCTCCTGGAGGGACGAGAAGGCCGGCCGCCTCCCAGGTGAGGGAGGCGACCGGCCTGCACTGGACCGACCAGTGTACGTCTCGAACCGTTACCGCGCGTTGAAGTATTTCGCCTCGGGGTGGTGGATGACGATCGCGTCGGTGGACTGCTCCGGGTGCAGCTGGAACTCCTCGCTGAGGTGGACGCCGATCCGCTCGGGCTGGAGCAGCTCGGCGATCTTCGCGCGGTCCTCGAGGTCGGGGCACGCGCCGTAGCCCAGCGAGAAGCGGGCGCCGCGGTACTTCAGGTCGAACATGTCCTTCACGTCGGCGGGGTCCTCGCCGGCGAAGCCGAGCTCGAAGCGGACGCGGGAGTGCCAGTACTCGGCCATGGCCTCGGCCAACTGGACGGACAGGCCGTGCAGTTCGAGGTAGTCGCGGTAGGCGTTGGCCTCGAAGAGCTTGGCGGTCTCCTCGCCGATCCGCGAGCCGACGGTGACGACCTGCAGGCCGATGACGTCGGTCTCTCCCGAATCCTCGGGTCGGAAGAAGTCGGCCAGGCAGAGGCGGCGGCCGCGGCGCTGGCGCGGGAAGGTGAAGCGGGTGCGCTCGCTGCCGTCGTCGTTGAGGAGGATCAGGTCCTCGCCCTTGGAGACGCAGGGGAAGTAGCCGTAGACGACGGCCGCTTCCAGGAGGTTGCCGGTGTGCAGCTTCTCCAGCCAGCCGCGCAGGTGGGGGCGGCCTTCGGTCTCCACCAGCTCCTCGTACGAGGGGCCGCCCTTGCGGGCCTCCTTGAGGCCCCACTGGCCCTTGAAGAGGGCGCCCTCGTCCAGCCAGGAGGCGTACTCCTTGAGCTGGATGCCCTTGACGACGCGGGTGCCCCAGAACGGCGGGGTGGGGACGGGGTTGGTGACGCTGACGTCCGAGCGGACCGAGCCCTCCGGCTCTTCCGTCACTTCCAGGACGGGCGTGTCGCGCTTGGGGACGCGGCGCTGCTTGAGCTCGGGGAGGACGGCTCCGGGGACTCCGCGCTTGACGCCGATCAGGGCGTCCATCAGGCGCAGGCCCTCGAACGCGTCGCGGGCGTAGCGGACTTCGCCCTCGTAGATCTCGTGGAGGTCCTGCTCGACGTAGGCGCGGGTGAGGGCGGCGCCGCCCAGGATGACCGGGAAGTCGGCGGCCATCTTGCGCTGGTTGAGCTCCTCCAGGTTCTCCTTCATGATCACGGTCGACTTCACGAGGAGTCCCGACATGCCGATCACATCCGCGCGGTGCTCCTCGGCGGCTTCCAGGATCGCCGAGACGGGCTGCTTGATGCCCAGATTGACCACGTTGTAGCCGTTGTTGGAGAGGATGATGTCGACGAGGTTCTTGCCGATGTCGTGGACGTCGCCGCGGACCGTGGCGAGCACGATGGTGCCCTTGCCCTCGGCGTCGGACTTCTCCATGTGCGGTTCCAGGTGGGCCACCGCGGTCTTCATGACCTCGGCGGACTGGAGCACGAACGGCAGCTGCATCTGGCCGGAGCCGAAGAGCTCGCCGACGACCTTCATGCCCTCCAGGAGGGTGTCGTTGACGATCTCCAGGGCGGGGCGGGTCTGGAGGGCCTCGTCCAGGTCGGCCTCCAGGCCGTTCTTCTCGCCGTCGATGATGCGGCGCTGGAGGCGCTCGTCCAGCGGGAGGGCGAGGAGCTCCTCGGCGCGGCCCGCCTTCATCGACTTCATGTTGACGCCCTCGAAGAGCTCCATGAGCTTCTGCAGGGGGTCGTAGCCCTCTTCGCGCCGGTCGTAGATCAGGTCGAGGGCGACCTTGACCTGCTCCTCCTCCAGGCGTGCGATGGGGAGGATCTTCGAGGCGTGCACGATGGCCGAGTCCAGGCCCGCCTTCACGCACTCGTCGAGGAAGACGGAGTTGAGGATGACGCGGGCGGCCGGGTTGAGGCCGAAGGAGATGTTGGACAGGCCGAGCGTGGTCTGTACGTCGGGGTGGCGCTTCTTCAGCTCGCGGATCGCGCCGATGGTGGAGATGCCGTCCTTGCGGGACTCCTCCTGGCCGGTGCAGATGGTGAAGGTCAGGACGTCGATGAGGATGTCCGACTCGTTCACGCCCCAGTTGCCGGTCAGGTCGGCGATGAGGCGCTCGGCGATGGCGACCTTGTGCTCGACGGTACGGGCCTGGCCCTCCTCGTCGATGGTCAGCGCGATCAGTGCGGCCCCGTGCTCCTTGGCCAGCTCGGTGACCTTGGTGAAGCGGGACTCGGGGCCGTCGCCGTCCTCGTAGTTGACCGAGTTGATGACCGCGCGCCCGCCGAGCTTCTCCAACCCGGCGCGCAGCACCGGCAGTTCGGTGGAGTCCAGGACGATGGGCAGGGTGGAGGCGGTGGCGAAGAGCCCTGCCAGCTTCTCCATGTCCGCGACGCCGTCGCGGCCCACGTAGTCCACGCAGAGGTCGAGCATGTGCGCGCCCTCGCGGATCTGGTCGCGGGCCATCTCCACGCAGTCGTCCCAGCGGGACTCCAGCATGGCCTCGCGGAACTTCTTGGAGCCGTTGGCGTTCGTGCGCTCGCCGATCGCCATGTACGCGGTGTCCTGGCGGAACGGGACCGTCTGGTAGAGCGAGGCGGCGCCCGGCTCCGGGCGCGGGTCGCGGACGGCAGGGGTGAGACCGCGGGCGCGGTCGACGACCTGGCGCAGGTGCTCGGGCGTCGTACCGCAGCAGCCGCCGATGAGCTGGAGGCCGTAGTCGTTGACGAAGGCCTCCTGCGCGTCCGCCAGGCCCTCGGGGCCGAGGGGGAAGTGGGCGCCGTCCTTGGTCAGTACGGGCAGGCCGGCGTTGGGCATGCACATCAGGGGCGTACGCGAGTGGCGTGCGAGATAGCGCAGGTGCTCGCTCATCTCGGCAGGGCCCGTCGAGCAGTTGAGGCCGAGCAGGTCGATGCCCAGCGGCTCCAGCGCGGTGAGAGCGGCGCCGATCTCCGAGCCAAGGAGCATCACGCCGGTCGTCTCGAAGGCGAGGGAACAGATCAGCGGCACGTTGACGCCGAGCGCGTCCATCGCCCTGCGGGCGCCGATCAGGCTGGACTTGGTCTGCAGCAGGTCCTGCGTGGTCTCCACGATGAGGGCGTCGGCGCCGCCCGCGAGGAGGCCCTCGGCGTTCTGCTGGTAGCCGTCGCGCAGGATGTCGTACGCGACGTGGCCCAGCGAGGGGAGCTTGGTGCCGGGGCCGATCGAGCCCAGCACCCAGCGCTGGCGGCCGTCCTTGGCGGCGAACTCGTCCGCGACCTCACGGGCGATACGGGCGCCCGCCTCGGAGAGCTCCACGATCCGGTCGGCGATCTCGTACTCGTTGGCCGCCGAGTGGTTGGCGCCGAAGGTGTTGGTCTCCACGCAGTCGACGCCGACCGCGAAGTACTCCTCGTGCACGGAGCGGACGATGTCCGGCCGGGTGATGTTGAGGATCTCGTTGCATCCCTCGAGATCCTGGAAGTCTTCGAGTGTGGGGTCCTGCGCCTGGAGCATGGTGCCCATGGCACCGTCTGCGACCACCACTCGGGTGGCGAGCGCCTCGCGGAGGGCGTCGGCTCGGGTCCGGCTGTCAGCGGAAGGGGTCGGCAACGAGGCCATGGAAAGTGCTCCCTGGGATGCGACGGCTGTCGGCTTTGCGCCCTCCGGCAGGATGACGCACCGGGTCAGCCTAGCGGGGGCGTCCGGCGGACGGTAAAGGTGTCCCACGAGGCGGACCTGATGACGTGCGCTGGCACTGGGTCGGCATCGGCCGATACGGTTCAGCATTGTCGAACACTGTGGAGGAGGGCCGGTTCCATGGCCAAGAACATCCAGTCGCTCGAGCGGGCGGCGGCGATGCTGCGCCTCCTCGCGGGCGGCGAGCGACGCCTGGGCCTGTCCGACATCGCCTCCTCGCTGGACCTGGCCAAGGGCACGGCGCACGGCATCCTGCGCACCCTCCAGCACGAGGGGTTCGTGGAACAGGACCCGGCGTCCGGCCGCTACCAGCTGGGCGCCGAGCTGCTCCGGCTCGGCAACAGCTATCTGGACGTGCACGAGCTGCGGGCCCGCGCCCTGGTCTGGACGGACGACCTGGCCCGCTCCAGCGGCGAGAGCGTCTACCTCGGCGTGCTGCACCAGCAGGGCGTGCTGATCATCCACCACGTCTTCCGCCCGGACGACAGCCGGCAGGTCCTGGAGGTCGGGGCCATGCAGCCGCTGCACTCCAGCGCGCTGGGCAAGGTGCTCTCGGCGTACGACCCGGTGGCGCACAGCGAGGTCGTCGAGACCGAGCGCAAGGTGTTCACGCCGCGCACGATCAGTGCGCTGGACGACTTCGAGTCCGTCCTGGACATCACGCGGGCCCGCGGCTGGGCGGCCGATGTCGAGGAGACCTGGGAGGGCGTGGCCTCGGTGGCCGCCCCCATTCACGACCGGCGGCGGATGCCCGTCGGCGCGGTCGGCATCACCGGCGCGGTGGAGCGGGTCTGCACCAAGGACGGCGACCTGCGGCCCGAGCTGATCGCCGCCGTACGGGACTGCGCGCGGTCCGTCTCGCGCGATCTCGGCGCCAGCCGCTTCTGACCCGCGCCCACTGGTCCGTACGGCAGAACTTCGCGACCTCGCGTTTCCCGGGACCGAGTCGATGGTCACAGAACCCTTGACGTTGTGTTAACCGGCGAGTAACACTCTCGTTCAGCGGTCGGCATTGTCGAACACCTACCGGTAATACGAGTTAGAGTGTGACAACGCCAAGGGCCGGCAACGTTCCCCTGGACGAAGGACAAAGGAGTCGCGGGTGTCCAGCTCCGACATCTTCATCGGCGAGACCATCGGTACCGCCGTGCTCATCCTGCTCGGCGGCGGCGTCTGTGCCGCCGTCACACTGAAGCGCTCAAAGGCAAAGGACGCGGGCTGGCTCGCGATCACGTTCGGCTGGGGATTCGCCGTACTGACCGGCGCCTACCTCGCGGGCGGCGTCTCCGGCGCGCACCTCAACCCGGCGGTGACCATCGGTCTCGCGATCGAGGGCGGCACCAAGTGGAGCGACGTACCGCTCTACCTGGCCTCGCAGCTGCTCGGCGCGATGATCGGCGCCGTACTGGTCTGGGCCGTGTACTACGGCCAGTTCCACGCGCACCTCACCGACCCGGAGATCGCCAAGACCAAGGACGAGGGCCCTGCGGGTCCGGTCCTCGGGGTCTTCTCCACCGGTCCCGAGATCCGCAACGTCGTGCAGAACATGGTCACCGAGATCATCGCCACGGTCGTGCTCGTCCTGGCGATCCTCACGCAGGGCCTCAACAACGACGGCAACGGCCTCGGCACGCTCGGCGCCCTGATCACCGCGCTCGTCGTGGTGTCGATCGGTCTCTCCCTCGGCGGTCCGACCGGGTACGCCATCAACCCGGTCCGCGACCTCGGTCCGCGCATCGTGCACTCCCTGCTCCCGCTGCCCAACAAGGGCGGTTCGGACTGGAGCTACGCATGGATCCCGATCGCGGGACCGCTGATCGGCGGCGCCATAGCGGGCGGCCTCTACAACCTCGCCTTCGCCTGAGCCCGCATCGACTCCCCCACCCTTCACAGACTTCTCTGGAGCACATCGTGACCACCGACGCTCACACCGCGGGGCCGTTCATCGCGGCCATCGACCAGGGCACCACGTCCAGCCGCTGCATCGTGTTCGACAAGGACGGCCGGATCGTCGCCGTCGACCAGAAGGAACACGAGCAGATCTTCCCCAAGCCGGGCTGGGTCGAGCACGACGCCGCCGAGATCTGGACCAACGTCCAGGAAGTCGTCGCGGGCGCCATCGAGAAGGCCGGCATCACTTCCGCCGACGTCAAGGCGATCGGCATCACCAACCAGCGCGAGACCACGCTGCTCTGGGACAAGAACACCGGTGAGCCCGTCCACAACGCCCTCGTCTGGCAGGACACCCGTACCGACGCGCTCTGCAAGGAGCTCGGCCGCAACGTCGGCCAGGACCGCTTCCGCCGCGAGACCGGGCTCCCCCTCGCCTCGTACTTCGCCGGGCCCAAGGCCCGCTGGCTGCTCGACAACGTCGAGGGGCTGCGCGAGCGCGCCGAGGCCGGCGACATCCTCTTCGGCACCATGGATTCCTGGGTCATCTGGAACCTGACGGGCGGGGTGAACGGCGGCGTCCACGTCACCGACGTCACCAACGCCTCGCGCACCCTCCTGATGAACCTCCACACCATGGCGTGGGACGAGAAGATCCTCTCCTCCATGCAGCTCCCGGCGGCCATGCTGCCCGAGATCCGCTCGTCCGCCGAGGTGTACGGGCACGCCAAGGGCGGCGTCCTCGACGGCGTCCCGGTCGCCTCCGCGCTCGGCGACCAGCAGGCGGCCCTGTTCGGCCAGACCTGCTTCTCCGAGGGCGAGGCCAAGTCCACGTACGGCACCGGCACCTTCATGCTGATGAACACCGGTGACAAGCCCGTCAACTCGTACAACGGACTGCTGACGACGGTCGGTTACCAGATCGGCGACCAGAAGCCCGTCTACGCGCTCGAGGGCTCCATCGCCGTCACCGGATCGCTCGTGCAGTGGATGCGCGACCAGATGGGGCTCATCAAGTCGGCCGCCGAGATCGAGACCCTGGCGTCCTCGGTCGAGGACAACGGCGGCGCCTACTTCGTGCCGGCCTTCTCCGGTCTCTTCGCCCCGTACTGGCGCTCCGACGCCCGCGGTGTGATCGCCGGCCTCACCCGGTACGTCACCAAGGCGCACATCGCGCGCGCCGTCCTGGAGGCCACCGCCTGGCAGACCCGCGAGATCACCGACGCCATGACCAAGGACTCCGGTGTCGAGCTGGCAGCCCTCAAGGTCGACGGCGGAATGACCTCCAACAACCTGCTGATGCAGACCATCTCGGACTTCACGGACGCCCCCGTAGTGCGCCCGATGGTCGCCGAGACGACCTGCCTCGGCGCCGCCTACGCCGCCGGCCTGGCCGTCGGCTTCTGGTCCAGCACCGACGAACTGCGCGCCAACTGGCGCCGGGCCGCCGAGTGGACCCCCCGTATGGACGCGGCCCAGCGGGACCGCGAGTACAAGAGCTGGCTGAAGGCCGTGGAACGGTCCATGGGCTGGCTCGACGAGAACACCGGCGAGGAGTAAAGCATCATGACCACCCTGCAGAGCGTTCCGGCCCTCGGGACGCACCCGGCCTCCGGCTCCACCGCGAGCCGCGCCGAGACTCGGGAGCAGCTTTCCAAGGCGACGTACGACCTCCTGGTGATCGGCGGCGGAATCCTGGGCATCTCCACCGCCTGGCACGCCGCGCAGTCCGGACTGCGGGTGGCGCTGGTGGACGCCGGCGACTTCGCCGGCGCCACCTCCTCCGCCTCCTCCAAGCTCCTCCACGGCGGGCTGCGCTACTTGCAGACCGGCGCGGTGAAGCTGGTCGCGGAGAACCACTTCGAGCGGCGTGCGGTCTCCCGGGACGTGGCACCGCACCTCGCCAACCCGCTCACCTTCTACCTGCCCGTCTACAAGGGCGGTCCGCACGGCGCGGCCAAGCTCGGCGCGGGCGTCTTCGCGTACTCGGCGCTCTCCGCGTTCGGTGACGGGGTCGGCCATGTCATATCGCCGTCGCGGGCGCAGCGTGACGTGCCGGAGCTGCGTACGGAGAACCTCAAGGCCGTGGCCGTGTACGGCGACGACCAGATGAACGACTCCCGCATGGCCCTGATGACGGTCCGCGCCGCGGTCGAGGCGGGCGCCACCGTCCTCAACCACGCCGAGGTCACCGGGCTGCGCTTCACCCGGGGGCGCGTGACGGGCGCCGAGCTCAAGGACCGTATGAGCGGCGAGGAGTTCGGTGTCACGGCCCGGCTCGTGCTCAACGCGACGGGTCCGTGGGTCGACCACCTGCGGAAGATGGAGGACCCGAACTCGGCTCCCTCCATCCGTCTGTCGAAGGGCGCGCACCTGGTCCTGAAGCGGACCTCGCCGTGGAAGGCCGCGCTGGCCACACCGATCGACAAGTACCGGATCACCTTCGCGCTGCCGTGGGAGGACCAGCTGCTGCTCGGGACCACGGACGAGGAGTACGAGGGCGACCCGGCCGATGTGCGGGTCACCGAGAAGGACACCGCGCAGATCCTGGACGAGGCGGCCTTCTCCGTACGCGACCAGCAGCTCTCCCGCGATCTGATCACCTACTCCTTCGCGGGTCTGCGGGTGCTGCCCGGCGGTCCCGGCGCCACCTCGAAGGCCAAGCGCGAGACGGTCGTCACCGAGGGGCGCGGCGGAATGCTGTCGGTGGCCGGCGGCAAGTGGACGACCTTCCGCCACATCGGCCGCACCGTCATGAACAAGCTGGCTGCGCTTCCCGGTCACCCCCTCGCCGAGGACATGGAGCCGATCTCGCATCTGCCGAAGAAGCTCCCGCTGCCCGGTATCGCCAACCCGAACGCGGTCGCCCACCGCCTCCTTGTGGACGCCCCGGCGCCCGGTCCGCGGATGGCGGCCGACACCGCGCGCCATCTGGCGACGCACTACGGTTCGCTCTCCTTCGACATCGCGCGCCTCGTGAACGAGGACTCGTCGCTGGCCGAGCGCATCCACCCGGACGCCCCGGAGATCTGGGCGCAGGTCGTGTACGCCCGTGACCACGAGTGGGCCGAGACGGCGGACGACGTGCTGCGCCGCCGTACGACGCTGACGATCCGGGGGCTGGCGACGGACGACGTCCGGGCGAAGGTCGAGGACGTGCTCGGCAAGAAGTAACCGACAGCGGTAAGGGGCGGTCCACGGGGGGCCGCCCCTTACGCATGCCATGCGCCGTCCACAGTGCCGCAACATCCGGCGGCGACAGTGGAGTTCATGAAATTCTCCGTACTGTCCATCATCGGGCACACCCCGCACCCCCTGACCGGTGAACTCCTCTCCCCCGCCGACCGGTTGGCCGAGGTCGTCGAGACAGGGGTCGCGGCCGAGCGGCTCGGCTTCGACGCGTACGCGGTCGGCGAGCGGCACGCGGGTCCTTTCCTGTCGTCGAGTCCGACCGTGGTCCTCGGCGCGCTCGCTTCCCGTACGTCGCGTATCCGGCTTCTCACGGGTGTCACCGTCGTCGCGATCCTCGACCCGGTCCGGGTCGCCGAGGACTACGCGACTCTCGACCAGCTCTCCCGCGGCCGTATCGAACTCGTCGTCGGCAAGGGCGCGGAGGCAGGGCACTTCTCCCTCTTCGGCCTCGACGAGGAGCGCCAATGGGATCTGCAGAAGGAGAAGTACGAGCTGCTGCGGCGGCTCTGGACCGAGGAGGGGGTGGACTGGGAGGGCGAGTTCCGGCCGCCGCTGAAGAACGTGACCACGGTCCCGCGCCCGTACGACGGTCTCCCCCGCATCTGGCACGGCTCGGCCACCAGCCTCAACTCCACCGAGCTGGCGGCCAGGCACGGCGACCCGCTCTTCACCGCCAACGCCATCCAGCCGCGCGAGGCGTACGCAAAGCTGATCGCCCACTACCGCGAGCGCTTCGAGGCGTACGGGCACGATCCCGCCCGCGCCCATGTGGCGGCGGGGTCGGGCGGGCTGCTGATCGCGGACAGCTCGCAGCAGGCGGTGTCGCGGTTCAAGGAGCTGTACGAGGCGAAGGTGGCGCAGACCTTCAAGCCGCACCTGGCGGGGAAGGCGGGGTACAACACCCCGTTCCGTACGATCGAGGACGCCATCGAGAACGGCCCTCAGCTCATCGGCTCCCCGCAGCAGATCATCGACAAGATCCTCGGCTACCACGAGGTCTACCGGCACGA
Source organism: Streptomyces sp. NBC_01465 (assembly GCF_036227325.1). Classification (NCBI taxonomy): domain Bacteria; kingdom Bacillati; phylum Actinomycetota; class Actinomycetes; order Kitasatosporales; family Streptomycetaceae; genus Streptomyces; species Streptomyces sp. NBC_01465. Next base: position 1,124,198 of record NZ_CP109467.1, read on the forward strand.
TCTGCAGTCCGTCACGGTCGACGGATTCGGCCTGGCGCAGGGCGAACAGCTCGAAACGCTGCAGCGGTTCGCCGAGGAGATCGCCCCGGTGATACGCCGCGAGGCGCCTTCCACGCTCTGGGACTGACCGGCGGCACGACGGACGTCAGGGCGAGATCTCCTCCAGGCGCCGCCCTGCCGTCTCCTCCGCGCCGAGCGCCGCGACGACGGCGCCGGCCAGGGCCACCGCACCGAGCAGCGTGAAGACGGTGGAGATGTGGCCGCCCGCGTAGACCATGCCCACGACGATGGGTCCGAGGATGACGCCGAGGCGGTTCATCGCGCCGCCCACGCTGCTGCCGAGCGCCCGCATACGGGTCGGGAAGAGCTCGGGTGTGTAGAGGTACAGGCAGATGTTGGAGCCGAAGAAGAAGACTGCGGCGAGCGAGGTCCACACCAGGACCTGAAGGGGCGTGCGGGCGCCGACGTACGCGAGGACGAGCAGGCCCGCGGCGGCTCCGGCGAGGCATCCGGTGATGACGCGCCTGCGGCCCGCGCGGTCGACGGTGAGTGCGGCGACCAGGCAGCCGAGGAGTCCGGCGCAGGAGGTGACGGTGGAGTAGAGCAGGGCGTCGGAGAGCGAGAGGCCGTAGCGGTTCTGGTAGATCGTCGGCAGCCAGGAGGAGATGCCGTAGTTGACGAAGTAGCCGGCGAACCAGAGAGCGCCGATGACCAGGGTGCGGCGCCGGTAGCGGCCGGTGAACAGGCCGCGCAGACCGCTGGAGGTCTCGGCTGCGGGCGTGGGGTCGGGCAATGCGTCCGGGACGGGTGGCAGTGGCGCGCCCGTGAGGCGTTCGACCTCGGCCTCGATCCTGGTCATCACCTCGTCGGCCTCCTGGGCGCGGCCGTGCTCGGCGAGCCAGCGCGGTGACTCCGGTACGGAGCGCCGGACGAGGATGCAGAGCAGGCCGGGGACGGCCGCCAGGGCGTACATCCAGCGCCAGCCGAGCAAGGGGACGACCCAGGCGGCGACCAGGGCGCCGACGGTGAGACCGGCGGGGAAGACGAGTTCGTAGAGCAGGACGAAGCGTCCGCGCCGGTGGCTGCGGGTGATCTCGGCGATGAAGGTGGCGGCCACGGGGACCTCGCCGCCGATCGCCAGGCCCTGGATGAAGCGCACCCCCATGAAGAGGCCGGGGGTGGTGGACAGGGCGAGTGCCAGGTTGGCCACGCTGGACAGGGCGATGCAGGCGGCGATGACCTTGACCCGGCCGAAGCGGTCCGCGAGCCGGCCCGACAGCAGGGCGCCGATCAGCATGCCGATCGAGCCCACGGTCAGCAGGAGGGTCGCGGCCGAGGTGGTGAGGTGCCACTCCTTGCGCAGGTCGGGCAGGGCGTAGGCGATGAGGAGTTGGTCGAAGGCTTCGAAGAAGGTGACGGCGCCCACGATGAGCCGGACCGTGACGTGCCATCGGCACAGGGGGAGCCGCTCGAAGCGCGCGGCTATGGCGGCCCGGACCGCGCGGTCCGGGTAAGCGTCGATCGTCATGCAGGGTCCTCCGACTCGGCGGGGAGGGGCGAGGGGAACGCGGCGGACAGAGGGTCTGGGGAAACCCGGGCCAAAGAGCGCATAAGCGCAAAGTTTCTAAGGGCTTAAGTTGTACCGCCCTCCCACCGGAGCGCGTCAAGGGTTCTCCGCTGGGAAATCTCCTTCGATTCGGGCCTTGCGTCGAAGATAGTTAAGCCCTTAGATTTCTAGGGCTTGCTTAACTCCCCAACTCCCCGACTCCGTAAGGAGGCTCTCGTATGCTCGGTCTACCGGCCGACGAGGTGCTCGTCGCGGGTGAGTGGCGCCGCGGCGCCGGCGCCCCGATCCGCACCGTCGATCCGGCCACCGGCCGCACCCTCGCCACCGTGCACGCGGCATCCGTGGACGAGGTCGCCGAAGCGGCCCGGGGTGCGGCCCGCGCGGCCGCCGATCCCCGCTGGCGTACGCTCCTTCCCCACCGCCGCGCCCAACTGCTGCACCGGGTGGCCGATGCGATCGACACGGCGGCGGAACACCTCGCCTCGCTGCAGACCGCCGACACCGGCAAGGCGCTCACCGAGACCCGCGCCCTGGTGGCCAGTGCGGCGGGAACCTTCCGCTACACGGCGGCCGCGCTGGAGACCGCCGAGGAGACGCTGACTCCGTCGCGTGGCGACTGCCTCACGATGAGCGTGTACGAGCCGATCGGTGTGATCGGCGCGATCAACCCCTGGAACTCCCCCGTCGCCAGCGACGCACAGAAGCTGGCCCCCGCCCTCGCGGGCGGCAACGCCGTGCTCCTCAAGCCCGCCGAGTGGACCCCCCTGGTCTCGCTCGCGCTGGGCCGTCTGATCACCCGGGTCCTCGCCGAACTCGACCTGCCCACAGGGCTGTTGTCGATCCTGCCGGGGCGCGGCAGCGTCGTGGGCGATGCCATCGTGAAGGACCCGCACATCGGGAAGGTCGTCTTCACCGGCGGTACGGACACCGGGCGCACCATCGCCCGTACCGCCGCCGGAAAGCTGATGCCGGTCTCCCTGGAGCTCGGCGGGAAGTCCCCGACGATCGTGCTCGCCGACGCCGACATCGAGCAGGCCCTGGCCGGCGTGATGTTCGGGATCTTCTCCTCCAGCGGCCAGTCCTGCATCGCGGGCTCCCGGCTGTTCGTCGCACGCGAGGTGTACGACACCTTCGTCGGTGAACTCGTCGAGCGCGTCGGCACGTTGCGGGTCGGTCCCGGCACCGACCCGGACACCCAGGTGGCACCGCTCGTGCACCACAAGCACCGGGACTCCGTCGCCGCCTACGTCGACCTGGCCCGCGAGGAGGGCGCGACGGTGCGCTGCGGAGGCTCCGTGCCCCCGGGAGCCGCGTACAGCGAAGGCGCGTACTACCTGCCGACCGTCCTCGACGGCCTCGACAACTCCTCACGCACCTGCCAGGAGGAAATCTTCGGCCCGGTGCTCGTCGCCCTGCCCTTCGACGACGAGGACGATCTCGTACGCACGGCCAATGACTCGGTGTACGGGCTGGCCTGCGGGATCTGGACCCGCGACCACCGGGCCGCGTGGCGCATCGCCCGCCGGATCGACGCGGGCACCGTCTGGATCAACACCTACAAGCAGTTCAGCATCGCCACCCCGTTCGGCGGCATGAAGGACAGCGGTCTCGGCCGGGAGAAGGGCCGCGACGGCATCCGCGCCTACCAGCGACAGAAGTCCCTGTACTGGGGCATGTCCGACACCCCCCTCGCATGGGCCAACTGAACAACCGGTCTGGAGAAAGAGCTGTGCCCCCACCCCCTCCCCCCGTCGCCCGGCTGCGTTCCCTGCGCTACGTCGAGCTGTTCACCCCCGCCTTCACCGAGGCCGCCGACTTCTACCAGGAGGTCTGGGGTCTGGAGAGCGTCGAGTCCGAGTCCGGCGCCCGCTGGCTGCGCGGCACCGGCGACGAGCACCATGTGCTGCAGCTCAGCCGCGCCGACCGTACGGGTCTCGGCCGGATCGCGTTCGCCGTCGCGACGCCCGCCGAGGTCGACGAGGCCGCCCGCCGGCTGCTCGCCCACGGCATCACCCCCGTCGCGGGCCCCGGCCCGCTCGACCAGGTGGGCGGCGGCTACGGGCTGCGCTTCACCGACCCCGAGCACCGGCTGATCGAGATCAGCGCACAGGTCGAGGCGGTCGCACCGCGCGGCCGCGACGGGGCGATCCCCGTCGGTGTGACGCACGCCGTGCTCAACACCACCGACATCGACGCGTCCGTCGCCTTCTACTGCGACGTGCTCGGCCTGCGGGTCTCGGACTGGTCCGAGCACCAGATGGCCTTTCTGCGCTGCAACGCCGATCACCACTGCATCGCCTTCAACCAGGCCGCGTGGGCGTCGGTCAACCACGTGGCGTACGAGATGAGTTCGGTCGACCACTTCATGCGCGGGCTGGGCCGGCTGCGCCACCACGGCGTCACCCCGCAGTGGGGTCCGGGACGGCACGGCCCCGGCAACAACACCTTCTCCTACTTCACCGACCCCTCGGGCCTGGTCTGCGAGTACACCTCGGAGGTCGCGCAGATCGTCGAGGACGCGTGGATCGCGAAGGTCTGGCGGCGGGTGCCCGAACTCTCCGACCTCTGGGGCACGGCGGGTCCGCCGTCCCCGAAGATCCGCAGCCACATGGCGGGCGCCCCCGATCCCGGGCCCCTTCCCCGTACGACCGAGGAGGCAGTGGCATGACCCGCACCGTGGGGCTCGTCGGCTGGGGTGCCATCGGCCGGATCGTGGGCACCGCCCTCGCCCAAGGGGCCGTGCAGGGAGCCGAGTTGGGCTGCATCGTGGACAACCGGGCGCTCGGCGACGCGCCCGCACCCCAGCTCTCCTTCGAGGAGGCGCTGGAGCGCTGCGACCTGATCGTGGAGGCCGCTGGCCAGGGTGTCGTACGGGAGTGGGGCGAGCGCGTCCTGCTCTCGGGCACCGATCTGCTGATCGCCTCCACCGGGGCGCTGACCGACGAGGACCTGGCGAAGCGGCTGCGAGACGCGGGGCCCGGCCGGGTGTACTTCACGTCGGGCGCCGTCGGCGGTCTCGATCTGCTGCAGGCGGTCGGCGGCCTCGCCCCGCTGAGCGACGTCCGGCTGACCACCACCAAACTTCCCTCCACCCTCGAACAACCGTGGATGGACGAGGAGTTGCTGACCCGGATGCGGACGGCGACCGGCCCGGTCGAGGTCATGACGGGGACGGCACGCGACATTCCGGTGAAGTTCCCGAAGTCCACCAATGTGGCCGCCTCGGTGGCCCTGGCCGTCGGGGACCCGGACGCGGTACGGGTACGGGTCGTCGCCGACCCCGGTGCGCAGCACACCCGGCATGTGATCGAGGCGTCGGGGCCGCACGGTGCGTACCGCTTCGAGGTCGCGCATCTGCCGGATCCGGGCAACCCCGCCACCAGTCAGGTCGTGCCGTACGCGGTGCTGCGCAGCATCGGCGCGATCGCCGGGCGGCCGGGGCAGATCCTGTGAATCCGCATGTGGAGGAGGCGGGGACGGACGGGCCGCTGCTGCTGTGTCTGCATGGCATCGGTTCCTCGTCCGCCGCGTTCGCCCCGCAGATGGCCGAACTCTCCGCGTACGTACGGGTCGTGGCCTGGGACGCCCCCGGCTATGCCCGATCCCCGGACCCGACAGGCCCGTTGACCCTCGACGACTACGCCGACGCCGCAGCGGAACTCATCCGCGATCGCGGCGGCCGCGCCCACGTCCTGGGCGTCTCGTGGGGCGGCGTCATCGCGCTGCGGCTCGCCACCCGGCACCCCGCGCTCGTCGCGTCGCTGATCGTCGCCGACTCGAGCACCGGCTCGGGGTCGGATCCCGCCAGGGCCGCCGCGATGCGCGGCCGGGCGGCGGAGCTCGCCGGGGAAGGCCCGCGGGCCTTCGCCGAGCGTCGCGGCCCCCGGCTGGTCTCCCCAGGAGCCCCGCCCGAACTGGTGCGGAGGGTCGTCGACTCGATGGCCGGGGCCATCAGACTGCCCGGTTACGCGTACGCGGCCGAGGCGATGGCCGCCACCGACCTCGGGCCCGAGCTCGCCCTCGTCTCCGCCCCGACCCTCGTCATGTGCGGTGACGAGGACCGGGTCACCGGGGTCGGGGCGAGCCAGGCCATCGCCGGGTCCCTCCGTACCGCCGCCTACGTGATCGTCAAGGACGCCGGTCACGCGGCCAATCAGGAGCAGCCCGGGGCCTTCAACGCCTGGGTCCTCTCCCACCTCCGTATCACCGCCCGGATCCCCGAATAGGAGCACCCACCATGCCGATCACCACCACCGAGTACACCGACGGCGGGAACCTCGCCGCGTACACCGATTCGCTCATCGCCACCAAGGCCTCCCGTGTCGCGGACTTCGACACGCTCTCCTTCCAGGAGAAGGCCGGCCCGCAGTACCGCCGAGGTCAGATCCGCTACGTCGGCTCCGGCGCCACCGGCAACCACGAGAGCGACAGCCGGATCCTGCCGTCGGGTGGCTTCACCTTCTCCAACATGCTGCTCCCGCCGGGCGCCGAGGGCCCCGAGCACACCCACCACGACGTGGAGGAGGCCTTCTTCGTCCTGGAGGGGCAGGTGCGCGTCGGCATCCACCGCGGCGACAGTGAGAGCGAGTACCGCACGCTCGGCTACCGCGACATGATCGTCGTCCCTGCGGGCGTGGCGCGTTCGCTGAAGAACGAGGGCGACACCGACGCCCTGTTCTGTGTCGTCATCGGCACCCGGAAGCCGCAGATCCCCACCTACCCGGAGCACTCGCCGATGCACGGCGTGACCCGCGACTGATGCGCACCGTCGTCATCACCGGCGCCGGCCGTGGCCTGGGACTGGCCATGGCCCGCCGGGCGGGCGCGGACGGCTTCCGCGTCGTACTCGCCGAAGTGGACGCGGCACGCGGGGAGTCGGCGGCCGGGGAGCTGCGCGAGGAGGGCTTCGACGCCCACTTCGTACGCTGCGACGTGGCCGACCCCGCCTCGGTCGACGCCCTGGCCCTGCGGGTCGCCGGGCTCGGGCCGCTGCACGGCCTGGTGAACAACGCGGCGCTCGCCAACGGTGTGGGCGGCAGGGAGTTCCAGGACATCTCGGTCGCGGACTTCGACCGCATCATGACGGTCAACGCCCGTTCGCCCTGGCTGGTCTCGCGGGCCCTGCTGCCGCAGCTCCTCGCGCACGGGCAGGGCGGACGCATCGTCCATCTCGCCTCGGACGCCGCCCTGTACGGCTCCCCGCGCCTCGCCCACTACGTCGCGTCCAAGGGCGCCGTCATCGCCCTCACCCGGGCCATGGCCAGGGAGCTCGGCGACAAGGGGATCACTGTGAACGCGGTGGCGCCCGGCATCACCGAGGGCGAGGCCACCGAGTCCGTTCCGGCCGAGCGGCACGAGCTGTACCGCATGAACAGGGCCATCTCGCGGCCCCAGCGGCCGGACGACCTCCTGGGATTCGTCGCCTTCCTGCTGAGCGAGGAGTCCCGCTATCTCACCGGACAGGTGGTCGCCGTCAACGGCGGCTTCACCATGAACTAGTCATACGGAGACACCTGTTATGGATCTGGGCCTCGCCGACCGCACCGTACTGGTCACCGGCGGCAGCTCGGGCGTCGGCCTGGCCACGGTCCGCGCCCTCCTCGAAGAGGGCGCACGAGTGGCCGCCTGCGGCCGCGACGCGGACCGTCTCGCGCGGGCGGCCGCCGATCTGGGCGCGGGCAGCGACCGGCTGCTGACCGGCGTCTGCGACGTACGGGACGCCGATGCGGTACGGGAGTTCACCGTCCGCACCGCCGAGCACTTCGGCGGCCTCGACGGTCTGGTGAACAACGCGGGCCAGTCCCGGATCAAGCCCTTCGCCGAGACGACGGCCGAGGACTGGCGCGACGAGCTGGAGCTGAAGTTCGCCGGCGTACTCAACCCGCTGCACGCGGCACTCGACCTGCTGCGCGCCTCTCCCGTGGCCTCGGTCGTGAACATCAACGCCGTGCTCGCCAAGCAGCCCGAGCGCCGGCTCATGACCACCAGCGCGGCCCGCGCCGGGATTCTCAATCTCTCCAAGTCCCTGTCCCAGGAGCTCGCCCCGGACGGCATCCGCGTCAACTCGGTCTGCCTGGGACTCGTCGACACCGGCCAGTGGACGCGCCGCTACGCCGCATCCGGCAGCGGCCTCGACTACGAGCGGTGGCAGGCGGAGCTCGCGGCCGACCGCGGCATCGCGCTCGGCAGGCTCGGCCGGGCCGAGGAGGTCGCCTTCGCGGTGGTCTCCCTGCTCTCCCCCCGCGCCTCGTACATCACCGGCACCGGCATCGACGTCTGCGGCGGCGTCGGCCGCTCCATCCTCTGAACCCCCCGAAGCTCTCCGAGGAGACCACCATGCACCACACCACCGGAGGCGATCTCCTCGTCGCCGTCCTGCGCGAACTCGGCATCGACACCGTCTTCGGCATCGTCAGCGTGCACAATCTGCCGCTGGTCGAGGCCGTCGACCGGGAGTTGCGCTTCGTTCCCGTACGCCACGAGGCGAGCGCCGTCAGCGCCGCCGACGCCTACGGCCGGGCGCGCGGCTCCATCGGCTGCGCGCTGACCTCGACGGGTACGGGCGCGGGCAACGCGGCGGGCTCGCTCATCGAGTCGCTCAGTGCGGGCAGCGCCGTCCTGCACGTCACCGGGCAGATCGACAGCGCGTTCCTGGGCAGCGGGCGCGGTTTCATCCATGAGACCAAGGACCAGCTGGGCATGTTGCGGGCGGTTTCCGCGTACGCGGAGACCGTGACGTCCACCGAGGACGCGGGCCGCATCCTGCGGGAGGCCGCACGCGCCGCCCTCTCCGACCCGGGCGGCCCGGGAAGCGTGGAGTGGCCGGTCGACCTGCAGTACGCGGCACAGACCGACGAGGTCGCCGAGGCGCCGGTCCTGCCGCGCCCGGCGCCCGATGACGCCGAACTCGCCCGCGCCGCCGAGCTGTTGGCCTCCGCACGGCGCCCGCTGATCTGGGCGGGCGGCGGCGCCACCCGCGCGCCCGAACAGCTGGCGGCCCTCGTCGAGGCGACCGGTGCGGGCCTGCTGACGTCCAACTCGGGGCGCGGCGCGGTGCCGGAGGACCACCCCCGGGTCATCGGCAACTTCGCCACCACGCCCGCCGTACGCGCTCTGCTCGCCGACGCGGACGTCCTGCTGACCGTCGGCACGCACTTCCGCTCCAACGAGACCGCCGACTACGCGCTGAAGCTGCCCGAAGCGCACATCCAGATCGACATCGACGCGGACGCGCTCGGCCGCACCTACCCCGCGCGCCACACACTGCACGCTCACGCCGCCGACGCGCTGGAGCGCCTGCTGCCGCACGGCCGCCCGGCCGAGACGGGCTGGGGAGAGCGGATCGCCGCCGTACGCGAAGAAGTGCGTACCGCCCTCCACGAGTCCATCGGCCCCCAGGCGGCGGTCTGCGACGCGATCCGCGCCGCGCTCCCCCGCGAGGCGGTCGTCGCCCGCGATGTCACCATCGCGTCGAGCAGCTGGGGCAACAGGCTCCTGGAGATGTACGACCCCCGGGACAATGTCTTCCCGCGCGGCGGCGGCATCGGGCAGGGCCTGGGCATGGGCATCGGGGCCGCGCTCGCCCGCCCGGACTCCCCCACCGTCGTGATGGCGGGCGACGGCGGCCTCGCCGTCCATCTCGGGGAACTCCTCACCCTCGCCCAGGAGCGGCCCGCACTCACTCTGGTCGTCTTCAACGACGGCGGCTACGGGGTGCTCCGCAACATGCAGGACCGCTACAGCGAGCGCCGCTCGGGCGTCGATCTCGCCACCCCCGACTTCGAGCTGCTGGCACGCGCCTGCGGGCTCCCGTACGCCCGCATCGCGGCGCCGGAGCACGCGCAGCCCGTCATGGAGCACGCGATCGCCTCGCGCGGACCCGTGCTCGTCGAGGTCGATCTGGCCGAACTCGGCCCGATGAAGACCCCGTTCACCCCGCCCGTCACGATCCCCACCGCGTAGGGAGGCCACCATGGACGCACCCCACGAGCCCCGGCTCGAACTGCTCGTACGCCGGATGACCTGGGAGGCCGAAGGGGTCCTCTCCCTGGAGCTCGTCCACCCGGACGGCAAACCGCTGCCCGCGTGGGAGCCCGGCGCCCATCTCGATCTGGAGGTCGGTGCGCAGACCCGGCAGTACTCGCTCTGCGGCGACCCGCACGATCTGTCCGCGTACCGGATCGGCGTGCTCAACGAGCCTTCGTCGCGCGGCGGTTCACGGTACGTGCACACGCAGCTGAGGCCCGGACAGCGGGTGACGGCTGTGGGCCCGCGCAACCATTTCGCGCTGACCGGCGCGGCCCGGTACGTCTTCATCGCCGGCGGGATCGGGATCACTCCGATCCTGGCCATGGCGCGCGAGGCGGCCCGGCGCTCCGTCCCCTACACCCTCGTGCACGGGGGCAGGACCCGCGCGTCCATGGCGTTCGGCACGGAACTGGCCGAACTGACCGGCGGGGACGTGGTGTTCCACCCGCAGGACGAGCTGGGGCACATCGACCTGGCGACGGCTCTGGCGGACGTCGCGCCCGACACCCTGGTCTACTGCTGCGGACCCGAGCCGCTGCTCGCCGCCGTGGAGGCCCTCTGCCCGGCGGACCGGCTGCGCGTGGAGCGCTTCGCGGCCCCCGCCGTCGAGCACACCGGTGACGACTCGGCCTTCGAGGTCGAGTGCCGGACCTCCGGCATCACCCTCACCGTCGACGCCGGCACCTCCGTCCTGGAGGCGGCCGAGGCGGCGGGGCTCGATGTCGGCAGCTCCTGCCGGGACGGGATCTGCGGCACCTGCGAGACGCGGGTGCTCGAAGGCTCCCCCGACCACCGCGACTTCGTACTGAGCGCGGCGGAACACGCCTCGGACGCCACGATGATGATCTGCGTGTCGCGCTGTGCCTCCGCCCGCCTCGTCCTCGACCTCTGACACCTGCGAACCCTTTCCCGGAGGCACCGTGACCACCACCGACTGGCCCTACCTCGACGTACATCAGTCCCGTACGCACGAGCCCACGCCGTACGAGTTCAAGCTCGCCGCGACGCTCGAAGAGGTCTTCACCAAGGACGGCCACGAGCTGGCCGACGTCGTACGGGGACTCAACGCCCGCCAGGTCCATGCCCCCGACGGGGGGCCGTGGACCGAGGAGTCCTTCCGCGCCGAGATCCACCGACTGGGAGCGTGACATGACCACCACTCCGACCGCCGACCACATCTACGCGACCGGCCTGCGCAACCAGTGGCACCCGGTCGTGCCGTCGCACTTCGTCGCACCGGGCGCCATGCGCAAGGTCACCGTCCTGGGCGAGCAGTGGCTGCTGTTCCGCCGCTCGGACTCCACCCTCAGCATGCTCGCGGATCGCTGCCCGCATCGCGGAGCACCGCTCTCGCTGGGCAAGCACCTCGGGGACCGGGTGGCCTGCTGGTACCACGGCGTGGAGGTCGAGACGGACGGCACCGTCTCGTCCGTGCCCGGACTGCCCGGCTGCAACCTGGAGGGCAAGAAGCTGGTGCGGAGCCTGCCCGTCCGCGAGGTGGCGGGGGCGGTCCTCGCGTACTTCGGTGACGAACAGCACCCGGAGCCGGCCGAACTGACCCTTCCCGAGCCGCTCACCGACCCCGGCATCGACGCGATCCTCTGCTACGCCGAGTGGGAGGGCGGCTGGCGCTACGCGGTGGAGAACCTGCTCGACCCGATGCACGGATCGTTCCTGCACCATGAGTCGCACACCATGTTCGACGGCGACACCACCGCCAAGTTCCGTATCCGCGAGACGGACCGCGGCTACTTCTTCGAGAAGACCGACCAGCGGGGCGTCAACTTCGACTGGGTGGAGCTGTGCAGGACGGGCGTCGACTGGGTCGACCTGTCCATCCCGTATCCGGCGTCGGCGGGCCCGGGCGGCCCCTTCGGGATCGTCGGCATGGTCTGCCCGGTGGACGAGAACCGCACCGGGGTCTTCTTCTGGCGCTACCGCGATGTCCAGGGCTGGGAGCGCGACAGCTGGCGCTTCCTCTACAAGACCCTCATCGAGAAGCGCCACTGGGAGGTCCTCGAACAGGACCGGGTGATGCTGGAGGCCATGCCCGCGGACGCGGACCAGCACGAGAACCTCTACCAGCACGACCTCGGAGTGGTCAGGCTGCGCCGCCTCTACCGCGCGGAGGCCGAGGCGCAGGCGCAGGGTCAGGCGGTCAGTCGGAATCTGTGATGGACAGTTCCAGCTTGGACAGCAGTCGCCCGAGCTGACGGCATTCGGCCGGGGTGAGCCCGCCGAGCATCCGGCGTTCGTTGTCGAGGTGCTCGGCGAACACCTCGTCCACTTTCGCGAGCCCGGCGTCCGTGAGCCGCGAGTACACCACCCGCCTGTCCTCCGCGTCCCGTTCACGGACGATCAGGCCGTCCTTCTCCAGCCGGTCGATGCGCAGGGTCACCCCGGCGGAGGAGACGAGACCCGAGTCGGCGAGCTGCCCGGCGGTGAGCCGGTACGGGGCTCCCGCCCTGCGCAGGGCGGTGAGCACGTCGAAACCGGCCACCGAAAGCCCGTGCGCGTCGACCGCATTGGTGAGCCGGGTGCTGTACCTGAGGAAGGTGCGGTGCAGCCGGGCGAGGACCTCCAGGGGCGCGGTGTCCAGTTCGGGACGTTCCCTCGCCCAGTCCTCGATGATCGACGCGACGGCGTCCTGCCGCCCGGCCGTCCTCTTCCCCGTCATACCCTGCAGCCTCCCTGTCGCAGCTCCCACGGTGCGTACGGTGAAATCTTAGCCCTGAAATAAAGGGACCCCCGTGCGCGAGGGGCCGTTCAGGAGCCATAATCACCAGATACATCGGATGTCTGATGAGGCGAGGTTCCCCCATGGCTGTGACCGACGAGGCCATCGAGAAGATCAAGGAAATGATCGTCTCCGGCGCACTGCGGCCGGGCGACCGGCTCCCCAAGGAGAGCGAACTCGCCGCTGAGCTGGGGCTTTCCCGCAATTCCCTGCGCGAGGCGGTACGCGCGCTCTCGCTGATCCGCATCCTCGACGTGCGCCAGGGCGACGGTACGTACGTCACCAGCCTCGACCCGCAGCTGCTGCTCGAGGCGATGAGCTTCGTCGTGGACTTCCACCGGGACGACACGGTCCTGGAGTTCCTTGCCGTACGCAGGATCCTGGAGCCCGCCGCCACCGCGATGGCGGCCACCAAGATCGGCGAGGCCGAGCTGGACCGGCTGACCGCGCAACTGGACGCGCTGGGCCCGGAGCCCTCGGTGGAGGAACTGGTCGCCAGCGACCTGGAGTTCCACCGGGGCATCGTGCAGGGCTCCGGCAACTCGGTGCTCTGCTCGCTGCTGGACGGGCTCTCGGGGCCGACGACCCGGGCGCGGGTGTGGCGCGGGCTGACCCAGGAGGACGCGGTCAGCCGCACGCTGCTCGAGCACCGGGCGATCCTGACCGCGCTGAAGGACCGGGACGCCGAAGCGGCCCGGTCCTGGGCGACGGTGCACATCGCCAGCGTCGAGCAGTGGCTGCGCTCGACGCTCTGAGACGCGTCAGTCCTGCTTCTCGCCGCTGGCGTAGCGGGAGACGATCAGGGCGACGATGATGATGGCGCCGTTGAGGAACTGGTTCCACAGGGCGGGGACTCCGCCCAGCGTCATCACGTTGAGGACCAGCTGAAGGGTGAGGACGCCGGTGAGCGCGCCGAACAGCGTGCCACGGCCTCCCTTGAGGCTGATTCCGCCGATGACGGCGGCGGCGAACACCTGGAAGATCCAGCCGTTGCCCTGGTTGGCGGCGATGGACCCGTAGTGCCCGGTGTAGAGGATGCCCGCGAAGGCGGCGAGCAGCCCGCCGATGGCGAGGACGATCCAGGTGATCCGGTCCACCCTGATGCCGGCCGCGCGGGCCGCCTCGGGGTTGCCGCCGATCGCGTACAGCGAGCGCCCGTACCGGGTCCATGCCAGTGCGGCGCCGCCGACGGCGAAGAGCGCGAGGCAGATCCAGACGGCGGCCGGTGCGCCGAGCCACGAGGTCATTCCGAGGTAGCTGAAGGAATCCGGGACGTCGATGATCGACTTGCCCTCGGTGATGCCGACCTGGAGTCCGCGCAGCATGGTGAGCATGCCGAGCGTGGCGATGAACCCGTTGACGTTCAGCTTCAGCATCAGGAAGCCGTTGATCGCGCCGATGGCCAGCCCGGCGAGCAGGCAGAGCGGGATCGCCGTCCAGCTCGGAAGCAGGCCGAGTCCGGTGAAGCGGCCGCCCTCCGTGGGCATCACCAGCCACATCGCGATGACCGGTGCGATGCCGATGGTCGACTCCAGTGACAGGTCCATGCGACCGCAGATCAGGATCAGCGCCTGGCCGAGCACCAGCAGGCTCAGCTCGGAGCACTGCTGGATCACGCTGATCAGATTGTCCGAGGTCAGGAAGACCGGCGAGACGATGAAGCCGATCACCATCAGCACCAGGATCACCGGCACGAGCGAGAAGTCGCTCCAGCGGATCAGTTTCAGCCTGCCGCGCAGCGGACTGGCCTCCGCCTTGGTCTCGTTGGCCGCGAGCGGCCCGATCGTGTCGGTCATGTCCGTTCCCCTACGCCTTCCATGGCGGCGACCAGTTCCCCGTCCGTCCACCCGCTGTCGTATTCCGCGACCACTCGCCCGTGGAAGAGGGCGATCACGCGGTCGCACACCCGCAGATCATCGAGTTCGTCCGAGATGATCACTGCGGCGCTGCCGTCGTCGGCGACCTTGCGGACCACCCCGAGCAGTGAGTCCTTGGACTTCACGTCCACGCCCGCCGTCGGCCGTACCGCCACCAGTGCGCTCGGCTTGCGGGCCAGGGCGCGGGCCACCACGACCTTCTGCTGGTTTCCCCCGGAGAGACCGGACACCTTCTGCTCGGGCCCCGTCGTCTTGATGTCGAGCGAGGAGATCATGGTCTGCGCGAACTCCCTTGTACGGGAGGGCAGTACGGTCCCCCACGGCCCGAGCTGGTCGGCCACCGTGAGTGTGGCGTTCTCCGCGACGCTGCGTTCCAGGACGAGGCCCTGGCGGTGCCGGTCCTCGGGGATGTAGCCGATCCCGGCGTCCAGCGAGTGCGGGACGCTGCCCGTTTTCACCGTGACGCCGCGTACGGCCACCCGCCCCGCCGTGGCCTTGCGCATCCCGACCAGGGTCTCGCCCAGCGCGGTGTTGCCGCTGGCCGCGGCCCCCGCGATGCCGAGGACCTCGCCGGGGCGCACCTCGATGTCCAGGGGCTCGAACTCCCCCTCCAGGGCGAGTGCTTCGGTACGCAGGACGGGCTCGGCCGCCTCCACCGCACTCCGCGAGGCCGCATGCCAGGCCGTGGCGCCCGCCGCCTTCTCGCCGGTCATCGCCGCCACGAGGTCCGCCTTGTTCAGCTCCGCGACGGGCGCGGTCAGGACATGGCGGGCGTCGCGGTAGACGGTGACCGCGGTGCACAGTTCGTACACCTCCTGCAGATGGTGGGAGATGAAGAGGAACGCCACTCCCTGGCTCTGCAGATCGTGCAGTTTGGCGAAGAGGCTCTGGATGCCGCGGGCGTCGAGCTGGGCGGTCGGCTCGTCGAGGACGATCAGCTTCGCGCCGAAGGAGAGGGCGCGGGCGATCTCGACGAACTGGACCTGCTCGACGGAGAGGTCCTTGGCCCGTGCGTTGGGGTCGACGTCGACTCCGTACTCGGCGAGCAGGTCGGCAGCGCGGCGGCGGAGCGACTTCCAGTTGATCAGGCGGCCGCCGGAATCGAAGCGGTTGAGGAAGAGGTTCTCCGCAACAGTGAGGTCGGGGACGACCATCGACTTCTGGTAGACGCAGGCGATCTTGGACTGCCAGGCCGCCGTGTCCCCGAAGGCGGGCGCGGGCTCCCCGCCGAAGGTGACCCGGCCCGCGTCCGCCTTGTGGAGTCCGGTGAGGACGCCGACGAGCGTGGACTTGCCCGCGCCGTTGCGCCCGACGAGTGCGTGCGACTCGCCGGGCTGCACCGTGAGGTGGACGTCGTCGAGCGCGACGGTGGGCCCGAAGCGCTTGACGATGCCCTGTGCATGAACCGCCGCGTGAACGGCTGGTACGGCTTGTGCCATGGCTAGTTCTTCCCCAGCTGGTTCGCCCACAGCTTCGGGTCGTCCACGTTCGCCTTGGTCACGAGCGGCGCGGGGAGCTGGTCCTCGAGGCCGTTCGGGAGCTTGATGATCGTGGAGTCGTGGTCGGTCTTGCCGGGCTGGAACGTCCTCCCGTCCAGGGCCGCCTTGGCGTAGTACAGCGCGTACTTGGCGTAGAGGTCGGCGGGCTGGGAGATCGTGGCGTCGATCTTCCCGGACTTGATGGCGTCGAACTCCTCCGGGATCCCGTCGTTGGAGATGATCGTGATGTGGCCCTTGGTGCCGGCCGGCTTCAGCAGCCCCTTCTGCTGCAGGAGCGCGAGCGTGGGCTGCAGGAAGACGCCGCCCGCCTGCATGTAGATGCCGTTGAGGTCGGGGTTGGCGGCGAGCGTCGACTGGAGCTTGGCGGAGGCGACGTCGCCCTTCCAGTCGGTGGCCAGCTCGAAGACCTTGATCCCCGGGTAGTTGGCGGTCATGCAGGACTTGAAGGCCTCGGAGCGGTCGCGGCCGTTGATGGAGGAGAGGTCGCCCTGGAACTCGGCGACCTTGCCCTTGCCCTTCAGCTGCTCGCCGAGGAACTTGCAGGCGTTGGTCCCGTACGCCTTGTTGTCGGCGCGCACCACCATGTAGACGTTGCCCTTGTCGGGGCGGGTGTCGACGCTGACGACCGGGACCTTCTTCTTGTTGAGGTTCTCCAGGGTCGAGGCGATCGCCCCGGTGTCCTGGGGAGCCATCACGACGGCCTTGGCGCCCTGGTCGCTGAACGTCTGGACGTTGGCGACCAGCCTGCCTATGTCGTTCTGCGAGTTGGTCAGCGGCAGCGCCTTGACGTCGCCCGCCTTGACGCCCTTCTCGATGTACTGCTGGTAGGAGTTCCAGAAGTCGCTGTCGCTGCGCGGAAGGTCGATGCCGACCTTCTTGTCCGACGCTCCGCTGCCGGAGTCACGGTTGCAGCCGGCGAGGGCTGTCACGGCCAGCAGTACGACGCAGGCCGCGGCGGCTGAGTTACGCACTCTCATGGGGTCCCGTCCTTGGTGAGTGTGATGGCGCTGAGGGTGAGCTGTTGAGCTGCTGGGTTACTCGGCGGGGCGCAGGCGAAGTCCCTGCATCCCGCCGTCGACTGCGAGTGCGGTGCCGGTCACGGCTGCTGCCGCGGGGCTGGCGAGATAGAGCACGGCTGCGGCGACCTCGTCGGCGGAGACGAGGCGCCCCGACGGCTGGCGGGCGTTGAGCGCGGCTCGCTCGGCCGCCGGGTCGTCGGCCTGGTCCAGGAGGCGGCCGACCCAGGGGGTGTCGGCGGTGCCGGGGTTGACGCAGTTGACGCGGATTCCCTCGCGGACGTGGTCGGCCGCCATGGCGAGGGTCAGCGAGAGGACCGCGCCCTTGCTGGCGCTGTAGAGCGCGCGCTGCGGGAGGCCCGCGGTCGCCGCGATGGAGCAGGTCTGGGTGATGGAGACGCAGCCGGGGCGGTCGGCTGCCACGGCCCTCAGGTGGGGCAGCGCGTGCCGGGCGGTGCGGACCATGCCGAGGACGTTGATGTCGAGGACGCGCGTCCACTCGTCGTCGGTGTTGTCGGCGACGGTGCCGATGGCCCCGATCCCCGCGTTGGAGACGACGGTGTGCAGCGCGCCGAACTCGGCGGCGGCGGCGTCGACCGCTTCCCGTACGGCGGTGTCGTCGGTGACGTCGGCGGTCAGCGCGAGGGTGCCGTCCGGCGCTCCCTTGGTCTCCCGGTCGAGTACGGCGACGCGCGCGCCCCGGGCCAGCAGCTGGGTCGCGATGGCCGCTCCGATACCGGATGCGCCTCCGGTGACCAGGGCCGCGAGTCCTTCGAAGTCGCGTGCTGCACTCATGAGTTGACCTCCAGGGTGGTGCGCCGGGCCTGCCATACGGACCCGTCGGGATAGCGGTGTGCGGTGATCGATTCAGGATGCATCCGGGCGGAGAAGCCCGGCGAGAGGGGGGTGCGGTAGCGGCCGCCCTCGATGACGACGGGGTCGACGAAGTGCTCGTGGAGGTGGTCGACGTACTCGATGACGCGGTCCTCGTCGGTGCCGGAGACCGCGACGTAGTCGAACATCGAGAGGTGCTGGACCAGTTCGCACAGGCCGACGCCGCCCGCGTGCGGGCAGACCGGGACGCCGTACTTGGCGGCGAGCAGCAGGATCGCGACGTTCTCGTTGACGCCGGCGACACGGGCGGCGTCGATCTGGACGAAGTCGACGG
Organism: Streptomyces sp. NBC_01465; assembly: GCF_036227325.1. Lineage (NCBI taxonomy): Bacteria > Bacillati > Actinomycetota > Actinomycetes > Kitasatosporales > Streptomycetaceae > Streptomyces > Streptomyces sp. NBC_01465. The sequence goes on from NZ_CP109467.1 coordinate 1,142,090, forward strand.
CCCCTGCCTGGAGCAGCTGCTTGAACACGACGCGGTTGGCGACGTGTTCGCCGGTGGCGACCTTGACGGGCTGTCCCGCGCGGACGGCCGCGTGGCCGAGGATGTCGTCGGGGCTGGTCGGCTCCTCGATCCAGTGCGGGTCGAACGGGGCGAGCGCCTCCATCCAGCGGACCGCGTCCGGCACGTCCCAGCGCTGGTTGGCGTCGACGGCGATACGGATATCGGGGCCGACGGCGGCGCGGGCGAGCTTCATCCGCCGTACGTCGTCGGGGAGATCGGCGCCGACCTTCAGTTTGATCTGCGCGAAGCCCTCGGCGACGGCCTCCTTGGAGAGGCGGACCAGCTTCTCGTCGTCGTAGCCGAGCCAGCCGGGCGACGTGGTGTACGCCGGGTAGCCGTTGGCCCGCAGCCGCTCGGCGCGCCCGGCGCGGCCGGGTTCGGCGGCGCGGAGGAGGGCGAGGGCCTCGTCGGGGGTGAGGACGTCGGTGAGGTAGCGGAAGTCGACGAGCGAGACGATCTCTTCGGGCGTCATGTCGGCGAGGAACTGCCAGACGGGCTTCCCGGCCGCCTTGGCGGCCAGGTCCCAGGCGGCGTTGACGAGGGCGCCCGCCGCCATGTGCATCACGCCCTTCTCGGGGCCGAGCCAGCGCAGTTGGGAGTCGTGCGTGAGGTCGAAGTAGAGCGAGGCGAGCTGGGCTGCCGTGCGCGGCACGGGTCTGCCCACGACGTACGGGCGGAGCGCCTCGATGGCGGCGGCGGTGACGTCGTTGCCCCGGCCGATGGTGAAGCAGAAGCCGTGGCCCTCGATGCCGTCGCCCGCGTCGGTGCGGAGCACTACGTACGCGGCGGAGTAGTCGGGGTCGGGATTCATCGCGTCCGAGCCGTCCAGATGATCCGAGGTGGGAAAACGGATGTCGAACACCTCGATGTCCGTGCACGACGTGACGGTCGGACTCATGCATGCCCCCATGGCAGATGGTGCGGAGAAGTGCGGCAGAACATCGGACCTTTAGCGGTCATCCGATGTATAGCGCCGGGCATGCCGCAGCGTCCAGGGGGGAGACGAAAATATCCGGGTACAGCTCGGATGAATCGGTTCCATATGGGCAGGTTGCCTGCACTGCTGCCCATACCTGGGGATGTTCAGTCCCCCGCGCAAGGGCTGCGGCGGGGCACCGGGAAAGCCGTAAGGTTGGTGCGTACGCACAAGAACTTCGGAAGAAGGAGGCACTGGGTGATCGAGCTCGAGGGAGTTCCCGAGCTGATCGACCCGGTCATGGTGGCCGCGTTCGAGGGCTGGAACGACGCCGGCGACGCCGCCTCCGCCGCGGTCGCGCATCTGGACCGGGAGTGGAAGGGCGAGGTGTTCGCGGCGCTCGACGCCGAGGACTACTACGACTTCCAGGTCAACCGGCCCACCGTCTTCCTGGACGGCGGGGTCCGCAAGATCACCTGGCCAACGACGCGTCTCTCCGTGGTCCGGATCGGCGGCGACAAGCCGCGCGACCTCGTCCTGGTCCGCGGCATCGAACCGTCCATGCGCTGGCGTTCGTTCTGCAACGAGATCCTCGGCTTCGCCCATGAACTGGGCGTCGAGATGGTGGTCGTCCTGGGCGCGCTGCTCGGCGACACCCCGCACACCCGGCCGGTTCCGGTCAGCGGGGTCACCTCCGACGCGGATCTGGCGCGGACGATGGATCTGGAGGAGACGCGGTACGAGGGTCCGACGGGCATCGTCGGCATCCTCCAGGAGGCGTGCACGCACGCGGGCGTTCCGGCGGTGAGCCTGTGGGCCGCGGTCCCGCACTACGTGTCGCAGCCGCCGAACCCGAAGGCGACGCTCGCCCTCCTCAACCGCCTGGAGGACCTGATCGACCTGCGCATCCCGCTGGGCGAACTGCCCGAGGACGCACGGGCCTGGCAGCTGGGCGTGGACCAACTGGCCGCCGAGGACAGCGAAGTGGCCGAGTACGTACAGACGCTGGAGGAGGCCAGGGACACCGCGGAGCTCCCCGAGGCGTCCGGCGAGGCCATCGCCCGCGAGTTCGAGCGGTATCTGCGCAGGCGGGACGGGGGTCCCGGCCAGGGTCCTGGATCGCACGCCACGGACGGCGAATCGCCCTCGTACCTCCGTGACACCTCCAGCGGCCGGACCCGGCCGCCGAAGCCGCAGCGCCCCGAACCCGGACCGGATTCCGAAGTGCGGCCCGAGGACGGCGAAGGGCCCGACGCACCCGAATCCTCCGACGAATAACCGGCTGACGCGGGGGCGGGGCGGAAGATCTCCCCGCCCCCGCGCCGTCAGACCTTCCGGACCGAGACCACGTCGTAGTCGGTGTCCGGGGTGGGCACCACGTCGAAGCGAGCGTTCGGCAGATAGATCCGGCCGCCCCAGGCCGCCGCCGTCGTGGGGATCCTGAAGTGCGCGGGGTCGGTGATCCTGGTGACCGCCCTGCCCCGTGTGCCGGCCTCGTTCAGCTCGACCACATCGATGGCGTTCAGCTGCTGCTGCACGACGTAGAGCGTGCGCCCGAGCAGCAGCAGACCGTCCGCGTACGGCAGTTGGAGCGCCCCGATGTCGACCTTGCGCGCCCGTCCGGTCCGCGGATCCACCCGCATCAGCGAGCCGCCGTCCGCCACCGTGTCGGCCACGATCAGCGCCCTGCCGTCCGGCGTCCGGGCGATCCCGTTGGCCGTGAAGTCGGCGCCCTGCACCCAGTCGCCGCTCAGCGGGACCGTCGTGACGGCACCGAGCTCGCCGCGGCGTCCGAGCGGCAGCCGGTAGAGCTGCGCCTTGTAGGAGTCGGTGAACCAGGCCGCGCCCGGCGTCAGCACCACATCGTTGACCATCGTCCCTTCCGAGCCGACGGTGTACGACCTCACGACCCGGCCCGTGCGCAGGTCGGCGACCCGGATCTCCCGGCTCACCCCGCCGCACAGGAAGAGCCTCCCGTATTGCTCGTCGAGTTTGAGCCCGATCACCGGGTGGTCGGGGCCCGCCCCCTCGACGACGGTCCTGCCCCGTCCTGTGGCCAGGCTCGCCCGGTGGACGGAGCCGTGGGCGATCGAGCCGACGTAGGCGTACGGGCGCGTGCCGATCGCGATGCCCTCGGGCTGGAAGCCGTTGGGCAGAGGAAAGCCGGAGGGCCATCGCCCTCCGGCTGATCCGGCTGTTCCGGTCGTTGCGGTTGATCCGGCCGCTTCGGCCGCGGCGCCGAGCGGAGTGAGAAGTGCCGCTCCTCCTAAGGCCACAGCCCCCTGGAGAAGTCTTCGACGTGCGAAGGAACGGTGCATCGATCGCCCTTCCGACGAATGTTCTACGGACCCTTCCACCCCATCACACGGCAGTCGCCTCCGCAGTGTTTGGCCGAATTGCTACGTGACATCGTTTTCGCGACAGATTGCACGGGTTGCCCATTCAACTTGTTTTCAAACCAAGTTGGCGCCACGGGGGTGGACGGGCCGCCGTCGACGTAGCAGGGTGAGCGCCGAAGGCACGCGGAGCACAGCACCCGAAGACGCGAAGACACGCAGACTCGAAGGGAGCGGCGAAAGCGATGACCGATCAGGCACTCCCGGGCGACGGACCCGGAACGGCGGGCCCCGGACCCCACGGAACAGGATTCACCTATCAAGGAGCCGCGCCGGAACTGATCGTCGTTGCCCGGGCCGAGGCGAGGCTGCGTGCCGGCGCCGAAGGCATCCGGTCGGCGGCGGGGGCGGACGTATCGGCTCTGTCCATGTTCCTCAGCGACGAACAGCTCGCCCTGGAACCGCTGTTCGGCCACGAGGAGCGGCTGAGCTCGGCCGTTCCCCTGCAGGCCGAACCCGGCCTCCTGGGCACCATGCCCGACCTCTCGCTCTTCTACCGGGTACGGGGCGCGGGCGACCGCGGCCAGGAACTGACCGCCCGGCTCGCGGCTCTCCCCGAGATCGCGACGGCGTACGTCAAGCCCGGAGCCGTGCCCGCGTCGATGCCGCAGCAGCGGCTCGAGGGCGACAAGCGCCTCAAGGAGGGCACGCCCGCGACCCCCGACTTCACCGGCCGGCAGGGCTACTTGAACGCCGCACCCGAAGGCGTCGACGCCTACTGGGCGTGGCAGCGTCCGGGCGGCTCCGGCGAGGGCATCACGGTCGTCGACGTCGAGGGCGCCTGGCAGCTGGGCCACGAGGATCTCGCGGAGAAGCTCGCGGGCATCGTCATCGGCTCGCCGATCCAGGACGTCGCCTGGCGCAACCACGGCACGGCCGTGCTCGGCGTCATCGGCGGCGACCGCGACGAGAAGGGCATCACCGGCATCGCCCCCGGGGCGGTCACCGCGGCGGCGTCCTTCCAGGGCATCGGCACTGCGGCGGCCATCCACGCGGCGGCCGACCGGCTGTCCCCCGGCGACATCGTGCTGATCGAACTCCACCGTCCAGGACCGCGGTTCGACTTCGCGGACCGCGACGACCAGCGCGGCTACATCGCGCTGGAGTGGTGGCCCGACGACTTCGCGGCGATCCGCTGGGCGACGGCCAAGGGCATCCTCGTGGTGGAGGCCGGCGGAAACGGCGCCGAGAGCCTCGACGACGCCGTCTACGAGCGCAGGCCCGACGAGTTCCCCGAGGGCTGGCGCAACCCCTTCAACCCCTCCAACCAGGGCTCGGGCGCCGTACTGGTCGGCGCGGGCGCTCCCCCGCCCGGCACCCACGGCCGCGACCACGGCCCCGACCGCTCCCGGCTCTCGTTCTCCAACTACGGGGCACGGCTCGACGCCCAGGGCTGGGGCCGCGAGACCACCACGACCGGAGGCTTCTGGGACCAGCCCGGTGACCTCCAGGGCGGCGCCGAGGAGATCGCCTGGTACACGGACACCTTCTCGGGCACCTCGTCGGCATCGCCGGTGGTGGTCGGCGCCCTGGCCTCGCTGCAGGGCATGCTCAAGGCCTCGGGGCTCGCCCCGATGACCTCCGACCGGGCCCGTGACGTACTCCGTACGACGGGATCCCCTCAGCAGGACGCCCCGGGACGGCCCGCGTCGCAGCGGATCGGCAACCGGCCCGACATCAAGGCGGCCGTGACCCGGCTGCTGCCCTCGGCGATCGGCTCGGGCCAGGCAGAGCGCTACTGGGACGAGCTCATGCCGTATCCCCATGAACTTCCGCCGCGTCTAAGGCTGTTCGTGGCCGGTGCCTGGCGGAATCTGAACAACCCCGCGCCCGACATCCGCCAGGCGGTGCACACCGCCTTCGCGGGGGGACGGCCGGACGTACGTGTCTGGTTCTCGGACGACGAGGTTGTCGGCCTGGTCGTCTCCGGCTGAACGTCAACGCACCGAATCAAAAGGGAAGGTGACACCCGCATGAGCACCACCCCGCAGATGAGTCAGCAGAGTTACGGACAGCAGCAGGGCCAGCAGGGCCAGCAGCAGGGCCCCAGCACCTCGCCTCCGCAGGCCTTCGGCCAGCAGCAGGGCTACGGCCAGGGTCAGCAGGGCTTCGGCCAGCAGCTGCCCCCGCACATCCAGCAGCAGCTCTCCCAGCTCGGCCAGCAGCAGCCGTACCAGCAGCTGCTCCAGCAGCTCGGCCAGCAGCAACAGCAGCAGGGCCAGCAGCAGCCGTACCAGCAGTCCTTCCAGCAGCCGTTCCAGCAGCAGGGGCAGCAGCAGGGGCAGCAGCAGCACGGGCAGCAGGCCGGCATCCAGCAGATGGGTCAGCCGCTGATCCTCCCGAGCGCGGTCGACAGCCAGGCCCTCACCAGTGGCATCGCCACGAAGTTCTGGGACGTCGTCACCCCGCTGCCGGGCCAGCCGTCGATCCTGTACTTGTTCATCGACAACGCCTGGCGTCCGCTGACCAACCCCAACCAGGTCACGCATGACGAGGTCCAGGAAGCCTTCGCCTTCGGGCAGCAGGTCATCGGCTTCTACGACAACGTCACCAGCGTCGTCACCGCCGTCGTGGTGAACAGGCAGTAGCGCCAACTCCCGCACAGAGGGCGCCGACCGGGCACAGTCCGGCCGGCGCCCGCAGTGCGTCAGAGCCCTCTAGACACAGCTGAACTTCGCGCCGGCCCAGTCGCCGTGGTCACCCGTCTTCGACCCGTTGGTGTCGGTCACCTTCAGATGCACATGCCGCGCACCGGTCAGATCGACGTCCACCGGCACGGCCGCCGATGCCCCGGTCACCTTGGGCGAGGTCCACAGCACCTTGCCGTCCGCCTCGACGGAGAAGGCCACCTCCCCGTAGCCGTTGATCTCGTCGTCGATGCCGACGTCGGCGGTGAGCGAGGTGCAGCGCCCGCCGAGGTAGACCTCGATGTCGGAGTCGGCGTGGGTGCCGATCCCCTTGGTGTACGTCGTCCCGGCGAGGGTGAGGGTGTGGCCGTCGGCCGCGCCCGACTCGCCGTTGGAGCGGTCGCGCTCCGCGGGTCCGTACCCGTTGGTGGACTTCAGCCACGTCAGATCGCTCGCCCAGGTGTCGGCGGTCGGCGGCTCGGGCATGACGGAGGCCCCGAACCGCTGGGTGACCGTACGGTCCTGGCCCGCGGACCGGTAGCGGGCCACGGCGGTGAGCGCCGTGTCCCCCGGTGTCGCGTCCTTGGCCGGGGTGACGGTCAGCTCGACGCGCTGCGTGGTGCCGGCCGGGATGCGTCCGACGGTCGCCGCCGGGGTGACACTCCAGCCCGCGGGGGCGTCCAGGGTGACGTCGGCGCCTGTGGCGTCGCGGTTGCCCGCGGTCACGTCGACGGCGACCTTGCCGGCCACGCCCGCGCCGAGCTCCTGGCCGGGGGCGACGGCAAGCGTGGCGGTCGCGCCGGGCCGATAGCCGCCGACCGCGGCGGTGTCCTTGAGCTCCAGCTCGAAGCTCTTGTCCGTACGGAGCGGGGCGGTCTTGACCTTGACGACGCCACCGCGGTCGTCCCGGTCGTAGAACCAGCCCTGGGCCGCCTTGTCGTACGCCGCCTGCGAGTTGAGCTGCGGCAGCTTGTGGTGGCCGAGCTCGACCTTGCTGGGGGCGTCGCCGGTGTGCACGGTGAACTGGTAGGGCCGCGAGGTCTGCTTCCCCTGGAAACTCCCCTTGCTGGCGCCGATCGAGACCGTGACGTCTCCGGCCCCCGTACGCGGCGCGTCGACCTCGGCGCGCTGGGTGGCGTACTTGCCGTCGCGGTTCTGCCGGGTCACGCCGTCGTCCTCGTACAGGTCGAAGGACGACTTGCCCTGCGGGTAGACGTCCCACGCGAGCGGGGAGTTCGCGGTGCGGTCCGCGTACGACCTGATGCCGGGCCACATCGGCACGCTCGCCCCGGCCTTGACGAAGAGCGGCAGGGTGTCGAGCGGGGCGCTGTAGCCGTTGATCGTCGTCGGGCCCTGGTAGGTGCGTCCCGACCAGTAGTCGATCCAGGTGCCCTTGGGGAGGTAGATCCCGTCGCGGGTCGCGGTGTCCTCGTAGACGGGGGCGACGAGGAAGTCCTCGCCGGTCAGGAACTCGTACTTGGCCGCGTCCGTGGCCGCCGTCGGGTCGTTGGGGTACTCCAGGGCGAGCGGGCGGACCGGGCCGACGCCGGTGGTGTTCGCCTCGTGCGCGTAGGAGTACATGTACGGCAGCAGCGACTCCTTGAGCTTGAGGTACTTGCGGTTGATCGAGACGTACGGCTCGCCCTGCCGGTAGGGCTGCTTGTCGCTCGCCGCCCAGCCGTCCATCGTGATCATCGCGGGCAGGAAGGACTTCCACTGCAGATCACGGGTGTACGTCTTGGGGCTCCCGCCGAAGATCCCGTCCACGTCGCTCGTGGTGTAGGCGAGGCCGGACATGGTCGAACCGGCGTACGTGGGGATCTGCCAGCGGATGAAGTCCCAGGTGCCGGTCTGGTCGCCGGACCACTGCACTCCGCAGCGCTGGGCGCCTGCCCAGCTCTCGGGGGCCCAAGTGAGGCCGCGGGCATCGCTGTTGTCCTCGATGCCCTTGTACGCGGCCTTGCAGCCGTCGAGCGCGAACTTGTAGCCGCTGCCGACCCAGGCCACGTCGAGCTTGGCGACGCGCTGCCCGTCCTTCACCTGCTGGGCGAGGTTGTCGATGCCGTCCTGGGTCCAGAGGCCGAGCTTGGTGTTGCGCTCGCCCAGGCCCTTGGAGGTCTCGGCGAGGTTCTCGTAGCCGCAGCCGTAGCCGTCGTTGACGAGCATCCAGCCGTTGGGCATGTCGTTCTCGACGAAGCCGTCGGCGATCTTCAGGGCGTCCAGGGTGTGGCGCTCGCCGCGGTTGGCGTTGTGGAGGTAGCAGTCGGCGTCGCCGTTCTCCAGGCCGTAGATCGGTGGCATGAAGGGCTTGCCGGTCAGCTTGGTGTACTGGCCGATGACGTCCTTGGAGCTCGGTCCCGCGAAGTAGTACGCGTCGAAGCGCTGCTCCTTCGCGCTCGCGGTGACCGGCTCGTCGAAGGCGTACGTGTTGGGCGCGTACGTGTTGCGGTAGACGCCGTAGCCGGCCGAAGAGAGGTAGAACGGGACCGAGTTGGGGTGTCCCCCGTCGTCCCAGTTGTAGTCGACGCCGACCTCGACGGTCTGGCCGCGGTGCGAGGTGTTGCCGCGGCCGTTCTGCATCCCGGCGCCGTAGAACTGCTCGTCGGCGCCGCGGGCCAGGGTCTGCGTGGTGGTGTCCGCGCTCCAGCTGAGCGGCTTGGTCTCGGACCAGAGCCGGCTGCCGTCGGCGCGGAAGAGCGCGAAGCGGAGCGGGGCCTTGTAGGCGCGCAGGGTGACCTCGGCGGTGCTCAGCTCGTAGCGGTCGCCCCGGTCCTTCCAGTGGGTGCGGGGCGCCTTGCCCTGCGGCAGGACGATGTCCGTGCCGGTGGGATCGGTGAACGTACCGTCGGGCGCGAGTTCGAGGCGGAAGGTCTCGTCGGAGACGAAGCTGACGCGGGCCTCGGCGGTGCCCGCCTTCAGGTGGTAGACGGAGCCCTCCGCGGAGAACCCGGTGATGTCTCCCACGCTGGTGTCCGCAGGATCGGCCGCATCGGCGTGGGCACTGCCGCCCGGTCCCGCGAAGACCGCGAGCAGTCCGAGCAGGGCGGCAACTGCCGCCGATCTGAAGCGCGTTGAGGTGCGCGATGATGATTGCATAGAGCGCTTTTAGCGCAGTAACGAGCACATGACCATGGACAAAACGGGGCAGGCCCCGGACTTCATGAAGAAGTCCGGGGCCTGCTGTGCCGCAGAGATTGCGCAGCCGTTACAGCGCGACTCCGAGCAGGGCGTCGACCGCGCGCGAGACGAGGCCGGGCGCGCCCTCGTCGCTGCCGCCCTCGGCGATCTGGAGCTCGGCCCAGCGGTCCACGGCCGCGAGTGCGGCCGGGGCGTCCAGGTCGGAGGCGAGAGCCGTACGGATCTCGCCGACCAGCGCGTCGGCGGGCCGGCCGTCCGGTCGCGAGACGGCGGCACGCCAGCGGGCGAGCCGCTCGACGGCGTCGGCGAGGACCTGGTCGGTCCACTCCCAGTCGGCGCGGTAGTGGTGCGAGAGGAGCGCGAGGCGGATGGCGGCGGGGTCGACGCCGTCCTTGCGGAGCTGGGAGACGAAGACCAGGTTGCCCTTGGACTTGGACATCTTCTCGCCGTCGAGGGCGACCATGCCGGCGTGCACGTACGCCTGCGCGAAGGGGTGTTCGCCGGTCAGCACCTGGGCGTGCGAGGCGCCCATCTCGTGGTGCGGGAAGGCGAGGTCGGAGCCGCCGCCCTGCACGTCGAAGCCCATGCCCAGGTGGTCCAGGGCGATGGCCACGCACTCGATGTGCCAGCCGGGCCGTCCGGCGCCGAGCGAGGCACCGTCCCAGCTCGGCTCGCCCTCGCGGGCGGCCATCCAGAGCATCGGGTCGAGCGGGTTCTTCTTGCCCGGACGGTCCGGGTCGCCGCCGCGCTCGGCGGAGAGCAGCCGCATGGCTTCGGCGTCCAGGTTGGACACCTCGCCGAAGTGCGCGTCGCTCTCGACGGAGAAGTAGACGTCGCCCTCGAGCTCGTACGCGGCACCCGCGTCCCGCAGCCGCTCGACGAGCGGAACGATGCCAGGTATGGCCTCGACGGCGCCGATGTAGTGCTTCGGCGGGAGCATGCGCAGGGCGGTCATGTCCTCGCGGAAGAGGGCGGTCTCGCGCTCGGCGAGGCCGGTCCAGTCGACGCCGTCGCGAATGGCGCGCTCCAGGAGCGGGTCGTCCACGTCGGTCACGTTCTGGACGTAGTGAACCTGCCGCTTGGTGTCGAGCCACACGCGCTGAACGAGGTCGAACGCGTTGTAGGTCGCCGCATGACCCATGTGGGTCGCGTCGTACGGCGTGATGCCGCAGACGTAGATGCGGGCGACGGGACCGGGGGTCAGAGTGATCCGACCGCCGGTCGCGGTGTCGTGGATCTCGAGGTCGCGGCCCTTGCCAGGCAGGGCGGGGACCTCAGAAGCGGGCCAGGCATGCATGTCATGAGCGTAACCGGACTGCAGTTCTGAATACGACCCGGATCCCCGATCTTGGCCGATCACACGGTCTTGCCATCCCGCCCCCGCTGTGGGCGACCGTTCCGCTCTGCCCGCCGTTGTGGGCAGGCGTTCCGCAGGGCGGAACGGGTGGGCACAACGGCGACGCGGACCGCACGTACCCGCCCCGGGCCCGGGGGACTGCCTCAGACCGGCGGCCAGGGGATCGACGGCCACTCCCCCGACGGCTCGGGGTGCACCCCGGCCCGCAGAAGCCCCGCAACCCGCTCCCGTAGCGCCTCCACCTCCGCAGCAGTGATCAGCTCGCCCATACGGGCGGCAAGCGCGGAGCCGGGCGCCAGCCCGGCCGCAAGCCCGCCCAGAACCTCGACGGCTTCAGCCGTCAGCGCCTCCCCCGCCCACCCCCAGAGCAGCGTCCGCAGCTTGTCCTCCGTGTTGAAGGTCACCCCGTGGTCGATCCCGTACAGCCGCCCGCCCCCCGCCGGCAGCAGATGCCCGCCCTTGCGGTCCCCGTTGTTGATGACGGCGTCGAGAACGGCCAGCCGGCGCAGCCTGGCGTCGTCCGCGTGGACGAGCAGTGCGGTCCGCCCCTCCCCGACCTCCGCCAGAGCAACCGCCTTCCACCCCTCGGCGGGCTCCTCCTCGTCCACCAGGGCGAGCAGCGGCTCGTCGGGGGACTCCTCCGCCTCGATCCAGAGCTGGACCATGCCCTCCCCGTACGGGCCGTCGCGCAGCACCGTGGGCGGGATCAGCCCCCATCCCGTCGCCTCGGAGATCTCGTACGCGGCCACCTCGCGCTGGGCGAGGTTCCCGTCGGGGAAGTCCCAGAGCGGGCGCTCTCCGGCCACCGGTTTGTATACGCAGGCCGCTTCCTCGCCCTCGTACGAGAGCGAGCAGTAGAGCACCGCGTTCGACGCCTCGCGGATCTGGCCGCGTACCGTCAGCTCGCCCTTCAGGAGGAGCGGCGGTATCCGTTCTGGCGCGGGCATACGTGTCCCTCCGGGTCGAGCGGCAGGCTGCACAGCGGGCACGGCGGCCGGCCCGCGTTGACGACGTCGAGCGCGCGCTTGGCGAAGGCCCTCGCCTGGATGCCGGTGAGGCGCACCCGGAGCATCGGCGGGCCGTTCTCCTCGTCCTGGAGGAGACGTTCCTCCGCCTCCGCGAGGTCCTCCTCGGACTCCGCGTCCAGTTCGACGAGCGCCTGCGCCTCGATGATCATGCGCTGTTCGTCGCCGTCCCAGGCCAGCGCCATCGTGCCGACCCGGAACTCCTCCTCGACGGGGGCGTCCAGCGGCGCGGTGTCGGTGACTTCCGCCGGGGCGACGGCCGGCACCGGGGCGTTGCCGCCGGTCCTGCGCACCACCTCGTCCAGCAGTTCGTCGATCCGCTCGGCGAGCGCCGCCACCTGCGTCTTCTCCAGGGCGACACTGGTGGTGCGGATCCCGGACGAGGCCTGCAGGAAGAACGTACGGCGTCCCGGCAGCCCGACCGTACCGGCCACGAAGCGGTCCGGCGGATCGTAGAAGAACACCTGACGGGACACGTCCTGTCTCCATTTTCCGGTGGGAGGTCGGTGGGGGTTCCGCGGGAGGGCGGAAAGGCCTTACAGCCTGTCCACCCTACTGCGCGGAGCGATCACGGTGCTCCCGCGCCACCGCCCACCGCCGCCTCCGCGCTGCCCGGCTTCTCGCGCGGTGCGAGGGAGCCGAACTCGCCCGTGTCGCCGAGGCGCAGGAGAAAGGGGCGCAGCCTGGTGTAGCGGATGGCGGTGAGGGAACACGGGTCGACGTGAATGCGCTGGAAGAGGTCGAGATGCATGCCGAGGGCGTCCGCGACGACCGACTTGATGACGTCGCCGTGCGAGCACATGACGTACACCGCGTGCTCGCCGTGCTCGGCCTCGATCCGCGCGTTCCAGTCCCGTACGGCGGCGACCGCGCGCGCCTGCATGGCGGGCATCGACTCCCCGCCGGGGAAGGCGGCGGCGGACGGGTGCTGCTGCACGACGCTCATCAGCGGCTCTTCGGAGAGCTCGGCGAGCTTGCGCCCGGACCACTCCCCGTAGTCGCACTCGCTGATGCGTTCCTCGGTGTGCAGCGCGAGGCCGGGACTGGCGTCGAGCAGCGGCTGGACGGTCTCGCGGCAGCGCTCCAGCGGACTGGTGACGACGGCGGCCGGAGCCACTCCGGCCAGCCGTTCCGGCAGCCCGGCCGCCTGGGCGAGGCCCCGTTCGTCGAGGCGGACGCCGGGCATGCGTCCGGCGAGCACTCCGGAGGTGTTGGCGGTCGAGCGTCCGTGCCGGACGAGGATCAGCGTGGCCATGACCGCCAGGGTAACTGCGGGTGCGAACGGGCCTCCGAGCGGGAAGAATGCGCGCCGTGATTGTCGACAGCGCCATCTACCGGGACGGACGCAGGACCGAGGGCCCCAAGGACTTCTCCGACGCCCTCGACGAGGCGCGCGCGGCCGGAGACTCCTTCCTCTGGCTGGGCCTCCACGAGCCGACGGAAGAGGAGTTCTCGCTGGTCACCAGCGAGTTCGGGCTGCATCCGCTGGCGGTCGAGGACGCGCTCAACGCCCATCAGCGGCCCAAGCTCGAGGTGTACGACGACTCGCTGTTCGTGGTGCTCAAGCCGGTGGAGTACGAGCCGGAGAGCGACGCCGTGTCCGCGGAGGAGCTGATGGTCTTCGTCGGGGACTCCTTCGTCGTGACGGTCCGGCACGGCGAGGGCGCGCCGCTGGGCGCCGTACGCAAGCGTCTGGAGCACGAGCCCGAGGTGCTCAGGCACGGTCCGACCGCCGTGCTGTACGCGGTGAGCGACGCCGTCGTCGACCACTACATCGAGGTGGCGGCGGAGCTCCAGACCGACCTGGAGGAGCTGGAGGCGGAGGTGTTCGCCCCGACCGGCGGCGACGCGAAGAACATCGCCTCGCGGATCTACACCTTCAAGCGCCAGGTCCTCGAATTCCGGCGCGCCACCGGCCCGTTGGCCGTCCCCATGGCCCGGCTCGCGGCGGCCGGGGTGCCGTTCGTGCACGAGCACGCGCAGCCGTTCTTCCGCGACGTCGGCGACCATCTGACGCGCGCCAACGAGCAGGTGGACGGGCTCGACCGGCTGCTGTCGGACATCCTCTCGGCGCATCTGGCGCAGATGGGGGTGCGGCAGAACGACGACATGCGGAAGATCTCGGCGTGGGCGGCGATGGCGGCCGTGCCGACGATGGTCGCGGGGATCTACGGGATGAACTTCGAGCACATGCCGGAGCTGACGTGGACGTGGTCGTACCCGGCGGTGATCCTGCTGATGGTCGCGATCGAGTTCGTCCTGTACCGGCAGTTCAAACGCCGCGGATGGCTGTAGAGCCGTAACTCCCGCGCGCGTGGGGCGTTGTGCTGCATGACGGCCGTGGCGGGGAGACCCCCCGAGCCCCCACCACGGCCGCAGAGATTTCCTCTTCCGTTACGCGAGACCCGCGCGCTCCAGCGCCTCCGTGCCGGCCCGCAGCGCCGCCACCCTCTCGTCCAGGGTGAAGCCGGCCGGGGAGAGCGTCAGGGTCGTGACTCCGGCCGCCGCGTAGGCCTGCATCTTCTCGGCGATGCGGTCGACCGTGCCGAGGAGCGTGGTCGAGTCGATGAGCTGGTGCGGTACGGCGGCGGCCGCGCCGGGCTTGTCGCCGGAGAGGTACTTGTCCTGGATCTCGGCGGCCTCCTTCTCGTACCCCATGCGCTGTGCGAGCTGGTTGTAGAAGTTCTGCTTGCGGCTGCCCATGCCGCCGACGTACAGCGCGGTGTACGGACGGAACATGTCGGCCAGCGCGTTCACGTCCTCGCCGAGCGCGATCGGCAGCGTCGGGCAGACGTCGAAGCCGTCCATGGTCTTGCCGGCCTTCTCGCGGCCCGCGCGGATGTGCTGGATCGCGGTCTCCTCGAGGTGCTCGGCGGACGGGAAGATCAGCAGCGCGCCGTCGGCGATCTCACCGGTCTGCTCGAGGTTCTTGGGGCCGATCGCGGCGATGTAGAGCGGGATGTGCTCGCGCTCCGGGTGGACGGTGAGCTTGATCGGCTTGCCGGGGCCGTCGGGGAGCGGGAGGGTCCAGTGGGCGCCCTCGTAGCTGAGGCGCTCGCGGGACATCGCCTTGCGGACGATCTCCACGTACTCTCGGGTCCGGGAGAGGGGCTTGTCGAACTTGACGCCGTACCAGCCCTCGGAGACCTGAGGTCCCGACACGCCGAGGCCGAGGCGGAAGCGGCCCTTGGTGAGCGAGTCGAGGGTGGCTGCCGTCATCGCGGTCATGGCGGGCTGGCGGGCCGGGATCTGCATGATCGCGGAGCCGACGTCGATGCGCTCGGTCTGGGCGGCGACCCAGGCCAGGACGGTGGGCACGTCGGAGCCGTAGGCCTCGGCGGCCCAGCAGACGTCGTAGCCGAGGCGGTCGGCCTCCTGCGCCACGGCGAGGTTGTCGCCGTCCATCCCGGCGCCCCAGTACCCGAGGTTGATTCCGAGCCGCATGGCCGCTCTCCTTACCGATCAGTAACGTCCCTGTCGTGGGGACTCTAACGCGCGGAAGTGCGATCCGTCAGGGGTGAGTTGTCCACAGGCTTCCAACGAGTGCGGTGTTGGCCAGTAATCTCAGCGCCCATGGAGCAGAGGCATCTCGGCCGTACGGGCCTGCGCGTATCCCGGATCGGGCTCGGCACCCTCACCTGGGGGCGCGACACCGACGAGCACGACGCCGCCGAACTGATGAAGGCGTTCTGGGAGGCGGGCGGCACCCTCGTCGACACGGCGGACGTGTACGGCGACGGGGAAGCGGAGTATCTGCTCGGGCAGTTGGTGGAGCGGCTGGTTCCGCGGCGTGACCTGGTCATCGCCACCAAGGCGGGCAGCGTGCCCGACCCGGACCGGCGCTTCAACGGCTCGCGCGGTCATCTCCTCTCGGCCCTCGACGCCTCGCTGCAGCGGCTGGGAACCGACTACGTCGACGTGTGGCAGGTGCACGCCTTCGACCCCGAGACCCCGCTGGACGAGACGCTGCAGGCGCTGGACATCGCGGTGAGCAGCGGGCGGGCGCGCTATGCGGGGGTGTCGAACTACTCCGGCTGGCAGCTGGCCAAGGCGGCGACCTGGCAGCTGGCCGCGCCGGGGGTACGGACCCGGCTCGCCAGCACACAGATGGAGTACTCGCTGCTGCAGCGCGGTGTGGAGCGCGAGGTGCTCCCCGCCGCGCTGGACCTGGGGGTCGGGCTGTTGCCCTCGTCGCCGCTCGGGCGCGGGGTGCTGACGGGCAAGTACCGCACCGCCACGCCCGTCGACTCGCGCGGGGGCTCGGAGCATCTGGCGCCGTTCGTCGCCCCGTACCTCGACGAGACCGCGAGCCGGATCGTGGACGCGGTCGCCATAGCGGCGGACGGGCTCGCCACGACGCCGCTGGAGGTGGCGCTGGCCTGGGTCAGGGACCGGCCAGGAGTGGTCGCCCCGATCGTCGGCGCGCGCAACGCGGCTCAGCTCACGGCCGCATTGTCAGTGGAGGCGCTTAGTCTTCCGGATGAGATCTGCCGGGCTCTCGACGACGTGTCGGCGCCCATACACCGCTATCCCGACCAGGACTGGACCGAGCTGTGAGTACGGACCGCCTCGCCACCGAGGCCAGCACCGAGGCCGAGGCCGCCCCGGACAACGAGCCCTCCGCCACGGACACGGCGCCGGAGCCCGCGTCCGACCCCGTCGTGGAGGACAGCGCCGACGCGGAGGACGCCCCGGAGGAGGCGGCCGGAGCCGAACCCGAAGGCGAGGCCGGTGATGGAACGGACACCACCGCTGCCGCTGCTGCTCCGGAGATTTCCGAGGCGCAGGCCGAGCTGGCAGCTCAGCGGGAGCTGCGGGCCAAGATCGAGCAGCGCAAGGCCGAGAAGTCCGAGCCGGTCGCCGCGGGCGCCAAGCTGAGCGGGACCGCCGCCGATCTGCTCGCTGCCGTACGGGCCGTGGAGAGCGGCGAGAAGCCCGCGTTCGTCCCGCAGACCGCGCCCGCGCCCCGGCGACCCGAGCCCGCTGCATCCGCGCCCGTGCGGGCGCAGGCACCGGCGGCTCCGGCCGCGCCGGCCGCCGCGGCGCCGTCCGCCGTCGCTGCCGTACGGGACGTGCTCGTCGAGGGCGGTGCGCCCGAGGCGCTGGCCGCGCCGGCCGCCGAGGCTCTCGGCGATCAGGCGGCGGACGCGCTGCGCGAGGACCCCTGGAAGCTCCTTTCGGTGCCCGGCGTGCGCCCCGAGCAGGCCGACACCTTCGCCCGGGCCCTGATCGGCGCCGAGTGCGCTCCCGGCGACGAGCGGCGGGCCACCGCGCTGGTCGGCTGGCTCCTGGAGCGGGCCGCCCTGCAGGGGCACACGGTGCTGGAGTCCGAGACGCTGCGGGCGGCGCTCGCGGCGCGTTCGGTGCCCGACGCGGACGAGGCGCTGCAGAGCGCGATCGAGGACGGTGCGGTGCTGGTCTTCCAGGACCCGCTGGACGACGCGCCGACACCCCCGGCGGGAGAAGGCGCCGAGGAGGGCGAGGAGGAGCCTGAGCGGCCCGTACGGATCCTGCTGGGTCTGGAGCGGTTCGCCATGGCGGAGGAGATCCTCGCCGACGGTCTCGGCCGGCTGGCCAACGCACCTTCGGCGGAGCAGGAGTTGGACTGGGAGTCGGCCGCGAAGGGCGCTCCCTCGCCGTCCGCGGCCGAGCTGATCCGGGCCGTCGCCGCGCACGGTCTGGTCGCCCACACCGGCGGCGAGGCCGCCCGTGCCGAGCCCGTGGCGCTGATCGCCGCGGCCCGCGCGCTCGGGCTGCGGGCCGTTGCCGCCGCGCACAGTGCGGACGGCAGGAACCGGCTGGCCGAGGCGCTGGGCGACCCGGAGGCCGCGGTCACCGTCTCCGGGCTGCTGGCCGGCGACGAGGGCGACTTCGACCTGGGTCTCCTCGCTGTCGTCGACGCGCCCCAGCTGGACGTCGAGACGGCCGCGGTACTGGTCGAGTCGCTGCCCGACGGCTGCCGCCTGGTCCTGAGCGGCGACCCCGGTGTGCTCGGCTCCGCCGGTGCGGGCCAGGTGTTCACCGATGTGCTGGCCGCCCGTGCGTGCCCGCAGATCGCCTCGCGCACGCCCGACCCCGGGCCGATCGGCGAACTGGTCTCGGGCATCGGCATCGGTGAGCTGAACCAGGTCGAGGCTCCCGGCAAGGAGGTCGTCATCGTCCCGGTGCGCGACGCGGGCGAGGCCGTGCACCGTACGGTCCAGCTGGTCGCCGACTCGGTGCCGCGGGCGATCGGCGTACCGTCCTCCGACACCCAGGTCATCACTCCGGGGCACGGCGGTTCGGCCGGCACCCGTGCGCTGAACACGGCGCTCAAGGAGCGGCTGAACCCGGGTCCCGGCCGCTTCGCCGGCTTCGACCCCGGCGACCGCGTCGCCCATGTCGCCGCGCCCGGCAGGACGGTGTCGGGCACGGTGGTGTCGGCCGACGCCGAAGGCCTGCACCTGGACTGCGCGGGCACGCCCGTGGTCGTACCGAAGGAGCGGGTGGAGACGTCACTGCGGCACGGCTGGGCGCTGACCGCGCACCAGGCGGCCGGGATGCGGTGGCCCGCGGTCGTCGTCGTACTGCCGGGAGACGCGGCCCAGGCACTCAGCCGCCCGTGGGTGTACACCGCCTTCGGCCGCGGTGAGCGTCATCTGTCGGTCGTGCACGGCGTGGACCAGGCACTGCCGCAGGCGGTGGCGGGCGTACCGGCGCAGGAGCGCACGACGCGGCTGCGGACGCTGCTGCGACCGTCGTCCGCCGAGTAACCCGCCACCTGCGAATGCGAAGGGCCGGTACCGGGAGTTCCCGGTACCGGCCCTTCGCGCGTTCCGGAAGGGGGGTCAGACCCCTTCGCCCTCCAGCACGTCCTCGTCGTCGAGGAGTTCGTCCTCGTCGAAGACGGAGCTGACGTCGAAGCGGCACACCACCTGGGTCGGATCGGCCTGGTCGAAGGGGGTGTTCAGCCACTCCCCCGGTTCCGGCAGATCCTCCGCCGCCGACACCCACAGCGTCGAGTCGCCCTCCTCGAGGCCGAACTCCTTGTGGCGGGAGGCGATTTCGTCCGGTTCGTACTCGCCGAAGAGCACACCGACCGCCGCATGGACACTGCTGCCGACCACCGCTCCGACCCCGGTGTCCGTATCCGCGTCCGGGTCGAGGTCGGCGATCCGCTGCGCCTGCGAGAGCAGCCGCTGGGGCTCCACCACCGCGTAGTCGCGGCGGATCAGCACGCTGAGCGCATGGGGCTCCTCGGGACCGCCGTACGGCGGAAGCGCGTCGTCGGCTCCGGGGATCTCGAAGGGGGTGACCTCGTCGTAGCGGTCGTAGAGCCTCTCGTCGTAGGCCTCCGCGGCCGCTGCGAGCGCGTTGAACGCGTCGTACACGGCCGGGTCGTCCTCTCCCGTGCGGGCTTCGACCGCCTCGAGGTGACGGTCCAGCGCGGCTTTTACCGCCTCGGCGGCGGCGCGTACCTCGGCAGCGGTGGGCTGCGCAGCATCAGACATGAGACAGACGCTATCCGTACTGAGCCTCTGCTTGCACAATAGATGCGATGCCGGAATACGAATTTGTCGACGTGTACGTTCCGCGCGGGGTCTCCCGCAACGAAGCGACCCGTCTGCTGACCGACCACGCCGAGTACGGACACTGGGAGTTGGACCGACTGAGTCTGCACCGGGACGGCAGCCGCAGAGTGCGGCTGCGCCGGCGGATCATCCGCCAGGTGCGCGCCACCTGGTAGAGACGGATCGGGCCCCGCAGCTGCGGGGCCCGATCCGTCATTCGTACGCGCCGACTAGGCGGACGCGCGCGCCCTGCGGTACAGAACCGCGCCCGCGAGGAGCAGTCCCGCACTGGCCGGGATCGCCAGCTCGAGCGAGCCCGCACCGGTGTGCGCGAGCTGCTGGGTGGGCTTCGGCATGGTGATGGTCTGCGTCACCGGGGTGTTGGGGTTCGCCGGAGTGACCGGGGCGTCCGGGGCCACCGGCGGGATCGCCCGGGTGATCGGCTTGGCCGGGTGGTGGGGCTGGCCCGGGTGATGCGGCTTGCCGGGGTGGTGGGGCTTGCCCGGGTGGTGCGGCTTGTCGCTGTCGGGCGGTGTGGCACCCGAGTCGTTCGAGCAGCTGTTGCCGTCCGTGGCGTTGCCGAGACCGCCGATCGTGACGCTGTCCCCGCAGGCGTTCACGGGGACTTCCACGGGCACCTGGACCGTGTTTCCCGAGCCGACGCCGGGCGAGTCGGTGGTCTTGCCACCGGCCTTCGCTCCGCTGCCGCCCTGGGACTTGTTGGTGCAGCTGTTGCCGGATGCCGGGTTGAGCAGCCCGACGACATTCACGGTGTTGCCGCACGCGTTGACCGGGATGTGTACCGGGACCTGAATCGAATTCCCGGACAGCACGCCCGGTGAATTCGAGGCGCTTCCGTTCGCCGACGAGTCGGCGTGCGCATAACCGCCGCTCATGGCGAGTACACCGCTCGCGGCCGCCATCGTGATCAGGCCTTTTTTCGTGACCTGGCGCATAGGTGGTTCCCTGCCTTCTGCCTTCCGGAAAGCCCGCGTGCTTCGTTGCGCGCGAGCCGAAATGCCCTGCGGCCCCGGAGTGCATGGCGCGCACTCCGGGGCCGCCGGGGCTCAGAGCCTCAGAGGCTCAGGCACAACGTCACTTGTTGATGCAGGTGTTGCCGAAGGTGGGGTTCAGCAGCCCGATCACGGAGACCGTGTTGCCGCACGCGTTCACCGGGATGTGGACGGGCACCTGGATGACGTTGCCCGAGACAACGCCGGGGGAGTGCACAGCGGCACCCTGCGCGCCCGAGTCGGCGACGGCCATACCCGCACCAGCGAGTACGAGACCACCAGTGGCAGCCGCAGCAGCGACGATCTTCTTGATCATTTGTTCCTCCTTGTAGGCAAATGCAGTCCCAGCCGCGGACTGCACCACCTGTAACGAGGCGGAACCCAGAGGGCTACGAGCCTACGATTCCTTTCACTCTTTTCAGTCAATTAGCACGGGCAGCCGATTAGTTGGAGTGTCGTTTCAGCACTTGTCCAAGAATCGGTCCAGCACACGGACGCCGAACTTCAGCCCCTCGACGGGCACCCGCTCGTCGACCCCGTGGAACATCCCGGCGAAGTCCAGCTCCGGCGGCAGCTTGAGCGGCGCGAAGCCGAAGCAGCGGATTCCCAGGTCGTCGAAGGACTTGGCGTCGGTGCCGCCGGAGAGCATGTACGGCACGGCGCGCGCGATCGGGTCCTCCGCCTTCAGCGCCACCTGCATGGCGTCCACGAGGTCCCCGTCGAAGCTGGTTTCGAGGGCCTTGTCGCCGTGCACGTCCTCGCGCTTGACCCGCGGGCCGAGGATCTTGTCGAGGTCGGTGAGGAACTCCTCCTCGTACCCCGGCAGGAAGCGCCCGTCGACATGGGCGGTGGCCTGGCCGGGGATGACGTTGACCTTGTACCCGGCGCCGAGCATGGTCGGCGCGGCCGAGTTCTTCAGCGTCGCGCCGATCATCTTGGCGATCCCGCCGAGCTTGGCGAGGGTGGCCTCCATGTCCTCCGGGTCGAGCGGGGTGCCGAGCGCGTCGGAGAGCTCGTCGAGGAAGGACCGTACGGTCTTGGTCACCCGCACCGGCCACTTGTGGTTGCCGAGCCGCCCGACGGCCTCGCACAGCTCCGTGATGGCGTTGTCGTTGTTGGTCATCGACCCGTGCCCGGCGGTGCCGTCCACGGTCAGCCGCATCCAGTGCATGCCCTTCTGGGCCGTCTCGACGAGGTACAGGCGCAGGTTCTCGTTGACGGTGAAGGAGAAACCGCCCACCTCGCCGATGGCCTCGGTCACGCCCTCGAAGAGGTCCGGGTGCTTGTCGACGAGGTGCCGTGCCCCGTACGTGCCGCCGGCCTCCTCGTCGGCGAGGAAGGCCAGCACGATGTCGCGCGGGGGCTTGCGCCCGCTGCGCAGTCGGTCGCGTACGACCGCGAGGGTCATCGCGTCCATGTCCTTCATGTCGACCGCGCCACGGCCCCAGACACAGCCGTCCGCGATCTCCCCGGCGAAGGGGTGGTGCGTCCAGTCCTGGGCGTTGGCCGGTACGACGTCGGTGTGCCCGTGGATGAGCAGCGCGGGCCGCGACGGGTCCTCGCCCTCGATCCTGGCCACGGTCGAGGCCCGCCCGGGGTGGGACTCGAAGATCTGCGGCTCCAGGCCGACCTCGGCCAGCTTCTCCGCCACGTACTCGGCGGCGGCCCGCTCGCCCGGCCCCGAGTGGTCCCCGTAGTTGCTGGTGTCGATCCGGATCAGATCGCGGCAGAGGTCGGTGACCTCGTCCTCACCGGAGACGTTTCGGCTCGTGCTCGACTCGCTCACGCTGTTTCCTCTCACCGTCGGTGCTGGTGGTCCACCTCCCCCATCCTTGCGCGCCCACCCCCCGGCCCCCAAGAGCGGTACCCCTCCGACATACGGCGTTCACGCAGGCCAGAGGGGTGATCGAGCACCCTCGGATGTTTGCTATTGTTTTCCACGTCGGACCGGCCGCAAGGCCGCAAGACAGACACCTTGTCCGGGTGGCGGAATGGCAGACGCGCTAGC
This sequence comes from Streptomyces sp. NBC_01465, assembly GCF_036227325.1. Taxonomy (NCBI): domain Bacteria; kingdom Bacillati; phylum Actinomycetota; class Actinomycetes; order Kitasatosporales; family Streptomycetaceae; genus Streptomyces; species Streptomyces sp. NBC_01465. The sequence continues at coordinate 1,164,180 of NZ_CP109467.1, forward strand.
TTGAGGTGCTAGTGCCCTTTATCGGGCGTGGGGGTTCAAGTCCCCCCTCGGACACCGACTGGTAGCCCACAGGCTGCCGCAGAGTGCTGGTTGAGATCTATCTCAACCAGCACTTTTTGTTGTCCGCCCTAGTGGGACGGGCTCCCGTCGGGAGTCGGCGGTGGCGTGCCGCGGGTGCGGGTGCGGAGCAGGTGATCGAGGGCATCGCCGAGGGCCGCGTCCAGTGCGCCCGTGCGGTCGATGCCGAGCCGGGTGGCCAGGTCGGTGCTGTGGAGGCGGGCGGCCGCCTCGATGAGCTGGGCGTAGGTCTCGGTGGCGGTGCCCATGCGGTACCGGGCGGCCAGCGCGAGGACTGCGGCCAGCGGCGCGGCGGGCCACCACCATGCGGTCAGCGGGGCGTACAGCACGGCCCAGCCTGCCAGGGTGGTGGCTCGGCTCAGGGCCTGTTCGGCGGCGGCGATCTCGGCGCGGGTGATCTCGGGCAGTACGAGCCACAGGTAGGGCCACACCAGGGGCAGGTCCATGCGGTGGTCGCGCTCCAGGCGAATGGTGACGGCGTGGACCCGGTCGCCGCACCAGGTGGGCCGGTCCGGTTCCTCGGTCGCGATCCGCCGCATCACATGGTGCGCTGCCCGGCGCGGAGCGGAGTCGGCGCGGCGTCCCGTGACGGCCAATGTGTGAGCGTCTGCGTCGAGTTGCCGCTGATAGTCGTGCAGAGCGGCAACCCAGCGTGTGTGCCGGCGCGCGGTGCCGGCGCGGGCGCACGACCGCAGCGGGCGGGGCCAGGTCCGCCAGTCGGCGGCCAGCGCGATGCGCTGGATCAGGGTTCCCAGGCTCTGCGCGCACAGGCCGGCGGCCGCAGCCGCGGCGAGGACCGCGCCGAGCAGTACGACCTGGCTGCCGACGGTGTTCACTTCAGGAGCCTGCGCCCAGTGAGTGATGTGTCCGGTGAGGCGATGGATGTCGAGGGCGCGGGGCTGGCCGAGGGTGTGGGCTGCGGTGGCGACGGCCAGGAAGAGCACCCCGGGCAGGACCAGGAGGGTCAGCCATCGCTCGGCGAGCTTCTGCCCCAGGGCTCCCAGGAACCCGCCCACCGCTAGAGACGCTCTCTGCGCAGAGGCCGGTCGCTGATCCGGCAGTGGGGCGTGTCCGGGCCGTCGGGCCAGCTGTGGCGCGCACACCGGCTCGTGGGGCACAGCGTCACCCACTTGTCGGGCAGCAGGGTGTCGAATCCGCTCACGCCGATGCCTCGCGCGTGTCCGTGCAGGCCCGCGGCGTCGCCCGCGGCCAGCAGGGCCTCGTGCAGCAACTCCAGCGGTCCGGCGGGATCCTCACCGTGGCGCAGGGCTGCCAGGACACGGTCGAGAGCTGCCGAGCCTTGGGCGCCGTATGTCTCCAGCGTGGTGCGGATGTTGTCCAACTGGTCGCATATCAGTGCCACTTCCTCGCGTACACGCGCTCCCGTACCGCCGTCGCGCAACCCGTCCACCCCGTACCTTCCCTGGCTCCGGCTGTCCTGATCCGGTCGCAGATTCTTCTCAACTCGATTTCACTGTCTCATGATTGACGACTCGACAGTCAGGGGTAATTGCATTGCACACGCGTGAGGAACAGCTCGATGCCGTCCGGGCAAGAGTGGACCGTGTGGCTGCCACGGGTGACTCGTCCGCCGTCCTCGAGCCCGCCGCGCTCGCCGAGGCGGACGCACTGGCACGGTGCATCGCCGACGACAAGCGCGACCTGGAAGCCCGGCACGCCTTGGGCTGGTTGTACTTCCGCCGGGCCGAGGCGTTCTCCGTGGCAGAGGCCGAACAGGACCGGCAGGCCAGCCTGGAGTTCCTCACGCCGTGTTTCCAGATGGGGAGGCAGGACCTTCCCGATCCGTTGTTCCCTCAACTTGCCGAGCGCTCGGTCCCCCTGGCCAAAGCGTTGCTCCGGCGCACGACGCAGGAACCCGCGGGGCCCCAAAAGCTGTCGGCGGTCACCGCGGCACTGTGGCGGCGTGTGATGCGCCACGTCCCCGAGACACACCCCAACCACACCGCTTGGCTGCACGAATTCGTGACGGCGCTGCGTCTGAGGTACGCCCGCGCCGGGGACCTCCGTATCCTGGACGAAGCCATCGAGGTCACGCGTGCCGTCGTCCGTGCGACTTCCCGGAGTCCTGCCGAACACGCCGGCACACTGTCCAACCTCGGCAACCTCCTGCGGATGCGGAGCGCGCACACCCAGGAGACCGCCGATCTGGACGAGGCCGTCGAGATCCACCGTGCCGCCGTCAGCGCCGCGCCGGTTCTCCACCCCGTCCGCTCCGGCGCGCTCTCCAACCTCGCCATCACCCTGTCGGCACGCTTCGCCCGCACCGGCGCCCGGGAGGATCTGGACAGCTCTCTCGAAGCAAGCCGGGTTGCCGTCCAGATCAGTCCCGTGGACCTCCCCGACCACGGCGACCACCTCACCAACCTCGGTGCCGCCCTGCGGGAATGGCTGGGCAGGTCTGAGAATCCGGCGGGTGCCGACAGGGCGCTGGAGACCCTCCGGACCGCCGTCCTGGCGCTGCCGCAGGAACACATCTCCCGAGCCCGGTGCATCGTCGACTTCAGCCGCGTGCTGGAGAGGAAATTCGAGCAGACGCGGGACCTGCGGGACATGGACGAGGCTGTCGAGTTCGCCCGTGCCGCCGTCCGGGCAGTCCCACCGGACCACCCCAACCACGCCGCCTGCCTGACCGAACTCGGCACCCTCTTCCATGCCCGGTTCGGCCTCTCGAAGGAACCGGACGACCTGAGCAGAGCGGTCGAGGCGTATCGGGCCGCGGTCCGGGCCGTCCCTGACGGGCACACCGCTCTTGCCTCGTGCCTGCACAACCTCGGCGTCGTTCTCCGAGCCCGGTACGTGCACACGGGAGAGCAGTCCGACCTCGAGGAGGCCATCGAGGTGCGCCGCGCGGCGCTGCGGGGCGCCCCCGATGACCATCCGAACCGTGGCATCTTCCTGTCCGGTCTCGCCGAAGACCTCGGCGAACGGTTCGCCCGTACGCGGAGTTCACGGGACGCGGACCAGGCAATCGACGCCGCCCGGGGCGCTGTTGACGTCACGCCCGGGGACCACTCGAACCACGCTGCCCGCATGTACGACCTGGGTGAACTGCTCATGAGCCGGTTCGATCTGGGGCGGGACCCCACCGACCTGAATGAGGCGGTCGTGGCGTACCGCGCCGCTGCCGGGGCCTCCCCGACGACCGACCCCAACTATGCGGGCCGCCTGTCCAACCTGAGCACCTCGCTGCGCAGGAGGTTCGAGTCCACGGGGGACCCCGCGGAACTGGCGGAGGCCATCGAGACAGGTCGCGCCGCCGTGCGCGCCGCCCCGCCGGGTCACCCCAACCACGCCGTCACGTTGACAAACCTGGGCACCTCGCTGCGTGTGAGGTTCGAGTTCACGCGGGACCCCGCGGAGCTGACGGAGGCCATCGAGACGGGTCGTTCCGCCGTGCGCGCCGCCCCGCCGGGTGACCAGAACCACGTCGGCTGCCTGGCCAACCTCGCCGACTCGCTACGGGCACGATGCGAACTCACCGGGACCCTGAGCGATCTGAACACGGCTGTCGAGGCGAGCCGCTCGGCCGTCCGCGCCAGCCCGCCGGGCCACCCCAACCTCGCTCACTGCCTGTCCACTCTCGGGATCGTCCTGCAGAGACGGGCCGAGCGCACCGGAGTACTGGGCGACCTCGACGAGGCCGTCGAGGTGAGCCGCGCGGCCGTCCACGACAGTCCGCCGGGCCACACCCATCACGTCTCGTGCCTGACCAACTTCGCCATTGCCGTGCAGGAGCGCTTCGAGCGCACCGGGGAGCTCCGCGACCTGGACGAGGCCGTCGCAGCGCAACGCGCCGCCGTCGACGCCACCCGCTCGGATGATGGCGAACACGCCACACGGCTGTCCAACCTCTCCATCGCCCTGCGGGAGCGGTACGTCCGTACCGGCAGTCTGCAGAACCTGGACGAGGCCGTCGAGACGGGGCGTACCTCTGTCCGCGCCGCCTCACCTGGGCACCGCCGCGCGATGTGCCTGTCCAACTGTGGCAACGCGCTGCGCGTTCGGTTCGAGCACGCCAGGGAACTCGAGGACATTGACGAGGCCATCGCGATGGGCCGTGAGGCGGTCCGGGCCGAGGGGGACCGGGACCACACCAAGTTTCTGGTCAACCTGGGTGCGTATCTGCGCCTCCGGTTCACGCACACCCGGGATCGGGCGGACCTGGACGAGGCCGTGCGGTTGGCCCACGCTGCGGTGGCCGCCCTTCCCGAGGACCATCCCGACCACGCCCAGTGGCTGTTCAACCTCGGTCTCGCGCTGCGCGAGCAGTTCGAGAACACTGGGCGGTCCGCCGACCGTGAGGCGGCGACCGCCGTGTGGGAGCGGGTGGCGACTACGGGAACGGCAGCGCCACGGAATCGGATACGTGCGGCGCAGCTCGCGGCGGATCTGATCGCGTCCGTCGAGCCCGGCCGGGCGGCCGGGCTCGCAGAGACAGCTGTCCTTCTCCTCCCGGAGGTGGCACCGCGCCGACTGCGCCGGGGCGATCAGCAGCACGCGATCAGCAGCAACACGTTCGGCCTCGCCGCCGAAGCGACGGCCTTGGCCCTGGCCGACCCCGACGGCACCGAACGCGAGCGGGCCGAACGGGCACTGCGCCTGGCCGAGGCCGGACGCGCCGTCCTGCTGTCCCAAGCCCTGGACACCCGCAGCGACTTGACCGACCTACGGGGGAGACACCCGGAGGCGGCCGCCCGGTTCACCGAGCTCCGTGCGGCACTCGACCAGGACTTCGGAGCGGCTGGCGCGGATGCCGGAAACGGCCATGCCGGGGGTGCGGGCAACGAACGCCACCGTCTGGCAACGGAGTTGGAGGAGGTCTTGCGCACCATCCGGGCAAACGAGGGGTTCGGTTCGTTCGGTCTGCCGCCGTCCCTCGCCGACCTGCGGGCCGAGGCCGCACAGGGCCCCGTGGTGGTGTTCAACGTCAGCCGCCACCGGAGCGACGCGCTCCTGCTCACCCGCGACGGCATCCGCTCGCTCCCGCTGCCCGGGCTCACCCCAGGCACGGTCCTCGGTCGGGTCAGAGGCTTCTACCGGGCGCTCGACGAGGCAACCGCGCCCGGCAGTGACCGGGTCGCCGCACAACTGGCACTCCGTCAGACCCTCGAATGGCTGTGGGAGGCCGCCGCGGAACCGGTGCTTTCGGCCTTGGGAGACGTCCTTCCCCCGCCCCGGCCAGGAGCACCACTGCCTCGCGTGTGGTGGGCGCAGGGCGGACTGCTCGGGTTACTGCCCCTGCATGCCGCCGGATTCCACGCCGACGCGGACGAAGGCCCTCGATCCCGCACGGTCATGGACCGTGTGATCTCTTCGTACGTACCGACCGTCCGCGCCCTGCACCATGCGCGAAGCCGCCGCTCGGGCCCCGTGGACCACGCCACGTCCCTGATCGTCGCCATGGAGACCACCCCGGGCCAAGGCTCCCTGCCGCACGTCCCCGCGGAGGTCCGACTGGTCCGGAGGCACCTCCCCGGCGCGATCGAACTCACCGGGCCCGCCCCTGCCCCTGGGGGCTCCGCCACGCCGCCCAGCCCCGCCCCTGCGACCACAGCCGGCGTCTTGTCCCGGCTCCCCCGGTGCGCGGTCGCCCACTTCGCCTGTCACGGCGTCAGCGACCGGACCGACCCCTCCCGCAGCCGGCTGCTCCTGCACGACCACGCCACCACACCGTTGAGCGTTCAGGCGCTCACCCAACTCACGCTTGATCAGGCGCAGTTGGCGTATCTCTCTGCCTGCAGTACCGCAGACCCCGGAGACTCCAACCTGCTCGACGAGTCCATCCACCTCACCAGCGCTTTCCAACTCGCCGGCTTCCCGCACGTCGTCGGCAGCCTGTGGTCGGTCGACGACCGTCTGGCAGTCGAGATTGCCGAGTCCTTCTATGCCCACCTGACCACCGGCCCACCCGGAACGCTCGACCCCTCGCAGTCCGCCGCTGCCCTCCATCACACCATCCGCTCCGTACGCAACCGCTACCCGGCCACCCCGTCCCTCTGGGCGGGCTATCTCCACGCGGGTGCGTAGAAGAACGGCCCGGCGGGGTACTGTCCGGGCCGCAGGCGCAGTCCGTCGATCAGCTGTTGGTCAGGCGTTCCTTCGTCTCCTCGGGTCGGATCCGGGCCTTCAGCCGGGGCAGGGCGAGGCCCAGGAGTACGAGGACGACGCCCAGGATCCTCGGTCCGGACGGGACCGTCCGCTGGTTCACGCAGTCGATCGTGACGGCGGAGAGCACCTGGCCGCTGATGACCAGCAGCGAGGCGTTCATCGCGCCGAGCCGGGGGAACACATGGCTGTTGACGGCGACGAACAGGGCGCCGAACACCCCGCCGAGATAGGCGGCCACCGGTGCGGAGTGCGCGTCGGGGCGGCTGTGCAGGGCGAGGAGGACCACGCTCAGGAACGCGAATCCCACCACGTGGTTCCAGACCGATGCCCTGAACGGGCCGATTCTGGTGCTGAGTTGGCCGTTGACGGCGCGGCTGGTGCCGATGATCAGGCCGTTGAGGAGCGCCAGCAGTACGTAGAGGATCACGCTTCAGGCTCCGACGACGATCAGGACGCTGCCCGCCAGGACGCATCCGGCGGTGGCCAGGTCCATGGCGGTGATACGGCGCTTCGGGATGCGCAGCAGCCCCAGCCGGTCGCCGGCGATCCCGAAGAGGACCTGCCCGGTGAGCATCAGGGCGATGGTGCCGGACAGTTCCAGGCTGCTGTTCACGGCGATCGCGGAGAGGATCACCACGACCGCGCCGGGGATCCCGCCGAGGTAGAACCAGAGCGGTGTCCGCCCCTGCTCCTCTCCCGGCGGCGCCCCCGCGTCCGGCGGCGGTTTGCGCAGGGTGCGGGCCGTCGCCGCCACCAGGGCGAAGGCGACCAGGGCGCCGATGGCATGGGCGGCCCAGGCGGCGTACACCGCCGTGCTGTGGTGGGCCAGTTCGCCGTTGAACTGCGTCATCAGGGTCAGGAGTACGCCGCCCGCGACGGCCAGCAGCCAGTCGGTGGCGCGTACCGTCACCGCGCCGGCCCGTTCTGTTCGGCCGAGGTGAGCTCCGGCAGGCTGTGGATCCCGTACGTGACGGCGCCCGATCTCATTCCGGCGGCCAGGTGACCCAAGGAAGTCCTTTCGTCCCAGCTCCGGTGAGTCGCCGCGCGCCATGGGCCGCACCCCAACTGACCGCTTCCCGAAGGTCGTTGGGGGTCGATTCGTCTGGCTGCCTTCGACCGTACGGAGGTTTTGCTGCGCCGGTGTGAACAGCATGTGGCAGCCCTCCCCGGACCGCTCGGCCTCAGCCCAGTTGGGCCCAGGACGGCAGAACGCCCGCAAGCTGGCAGACCATCAAGTAGAGGGGAATCGGCGGGGTGTACGGCACTTCGGCGTCGGGCCAGTGGATGAGGCGGGGGCGGCGCGCGGGGACGCAGGCGCCCGGGGCGTAGTGGGCCGGTTCGGGCCAGCGGAGGTCCCGGTCGGAGCCGGCGGGGACGATCCACCACCACCAGCCGGTCTCGGTGTCGGCGAAGACGCTGCCGGGGCGCGGCAGTCGCGCCATGAGACGCAGACCGTGATGCTCGGGAACCCCTACGGCGTCGCAGCCGAGCGGCGTCCAGAGGGCGGGGTCGCGGGAGAGTACGGACCTCAGCACGGCAGCTCCGCCCAGACGGTACGGCCCGGGGCACGCCCCTCCGACTCCACGCCCCAGGCGGCGCTGACGGCGTCGACCAGCAGCAGCCCGCGGCCGTGCTCGCCCCGGGGCGTACGGCAGAGCTGAGGCCCGTCGGCCGCCCGGCCCTGGTCCTCGACGGAGATGCGCACCACGCCCTCCGCGGTACGCAGTCCGACCACCACCCGGTCGCCGCGGGCGTGCACCACCGCATTGGTGAACAGCTCGGAGACCACCAGTGCGGCCGTGTCCAGCAGGTCCCCGGTCAGGCCCCATTCGGCCATGCGTCGCTGCATCAACCGGCGCGCCCGGCCCACCGATTCGGGGCGTGCGGGTAAATCGAATCCGTACCTGCGCTCGCAGAGGAGCAGGGGGACGAGCGCACTGCCAGGAGCCACGACCAAATCCTCACCACGGGGAGGCAGCGCCGGGTCACGCCTCCCCCCGGGGGCGCGCGGCAACCGCGTGAACTGGTTCAGTGATCTACTGTCCACCCGCCACCGACACCTTGGCAAGGGGCACTCTGAAATGTGCAGAGTGGAGTTCCCGTGAGCGGGACGGCGTGGCACACTGCTGCCAACTGCCCATGCGGAGGTCTGAGTTGAGTGAACCGCGGTCCGCCCCCACCGTTGGCCAGGTCGTTCTCGGTAAGCGCTTGCTGGATCTGCGTGAACGAGCGGGGCTCAGCCGCGAGCAGGCCGGCAAGGTCCTGCGGGTCACCCCTGCCACGATCCGTCGGATGGAGACGGCCGAGGTCTCACTCAAGATCCCGTATGTGCAGCTGCTCCTGAAGGCCTATGGCATCACGGAGCAGGAGTCCGAGTCCTTCGTCGAGCTGGCGGAGGAGGCCAACAAGCCCGGCTGGTGGCAGAGTTTCCACGGGATCCTGCCGGACTGGTTCTCCATGTACGTCAGCCTGGAGGGCGCGGCCAGCCTGGTGAGGCAGTATGAACCGCACTTCGTGCCCGGCTTGCTGCAGACCGAGGAGTACGCACTCCACGTGCTGCGCAGCGGGGCCGTCGGTCAGACCCGACCCGAAGACATCGAGCGCCATGTGGCGCTGCGGATGGAGCGGCAGTCACTGCTCGCCAGGGAGGACTCCCCCAAGCTGTGGGTCGTCATGGACGAAACGGTTTTTCGCCGTCCCGTGGGCACCCCGGCGGTGATGCGGGCGCAGATCGACCGGCTGCTCGATGCGGCCGAACTGCCCCATGTCACGCTGCAGATCGCGGAGTTCTCGCAGGGGCACCACCCGGGAACGTACGGGCCCTTCGTGCTCTTCCGGTTCGCGATCCCCGAGCTGCCCGACATGGTCTACAGCGAATATCTGACGGGGGCCGTCTATCTCGACGGACGGCCCGAGGTGGCCGCTCACCTCGAAGTGATGGACCGCATGGCGGCCCAGGCGGCAACTGCACAACGCACGAAGGAGCTCCTGAGGGATCTCCGCAAGGAGCTGTGATGGATCGCATATACAACGGCATGCCCGCCGCGGAGCTCGGCACCGAGGGCTGGCACAAGCCGTGGAGCGGCGGCAACGGGGGCAACTGCGTGGAGGCCATGAGGCTGGCCGACGGCAGGGTCGCCCTGCGCCAGTCCGCCGACCCCGACGGTCCCGCACTCATCTACACCCACGGCGAGATCAGCGCGTTCATCCTGGGCGCCAAGGCCGGCAACGCCGACTTCCTGCTGGCGTAGAGCCGCCCTGTCCACCGGCACAGACCTCACAACTGACCTGTTGCAAGGAGCTTTTGATGACGCGGATCGACACCAGCAAGCCGCACCCGGCCCGGATGTACGACTGGTTCCTCGGCGGCAAGGACAATTACCCCGTCGACGTGGCCATGGCGGAGCAGCTGCTCCAGCTCGATCCCCGGGGACGGGAGATGGCCCTGACCAACCGGGCCTTCATGCACCGGGCGACGCGGTGGCTCGCCGAATCCGCCGGGGTACGCCAGTTCCTGGACATCGGCACCGGCATACCGACCGAGCCCAATCTCCACCAGATCGCGCAGCAGGCCGCTCCTGACGCACGGATCGTGTACTGCGACAACGACCCGATCGTGCTGGCGCACGCCGAGGCGCTGCTGCGGTCCACCCCCGAGGGCGTGACCGAGTACGTACAGGCCGATGCCAGGGAGCCGCAGACCATCCTGGAACAGGCGAGGAAGACCCTGGACTTCGAGAAGCCGGTCGCGCTGTCGCTCGTGGCGTTGCTGCACTTCATCGAGGACGACGACGCCCACACACTGGTGGACAAGCTGGTGGAGCAGCTGCCGTCGGGGAGCTACGTGGTCGTCTCCCATGTGACCGGGGACTTCGATCTCGCGGGTGCCGCGAAGGCCGCCGCCCTGTACCGGGAGCGCGGGATGACCCTGCGGCTGCGTACGCGGGCCGAAGTCGCCGCGTTCTTCGAGGGTCTGGAGCTCGTGGAGCCCGGAGTCGAGCTGGCCGCGGAGTGGAAGAGCGACCTCGGTGAGGCCGTGCCCGTTGCGGGCGACGAACCCATCCCGGGTTGGGTGGGCGTCGCCCGCAAGGGCTGAGCGGCCTGCTCAGTGGCCCCGCCGGAGCCATTCCTCCAGCTGCGGGGCCTCGGCGCCGATCGTGGTCGTGTCTCCGTGGCCCGTACGCACCACCGTCTCCGGCGGCAGGGTCAGCAGCCGCTCCCTGATCGAGTCGACGATCGTCGGGAAGTGGGAGTACGAGCGGCCCGTCGCGCCCGGGCCGCCCTGGAAGAGCGTGTCACCGGTGAAGACGGTGGCCAGCTCCGGTGCGTACAGGCAGACCGCGCCCGGCGCATGGCCCGGGGTGTGCAGGACCGTGAGCTCGGCCCCCGCCACGGAGAGCCGCTGTCCGTCGGCCAGTTCGCCGTCCGGGGCCTGGTCCGGGTGGGTCTGCTTCCACAGTTCGAGGTCGTCCGGGTGGAGCAGGACCGGTGCGCCCGTGGCGGCCGCGAGCGCGGGGGCCGCGTCGATGTGGTCGTTGTGCGCGTGCGTGCAGATGATCGCGAGCAGCCTGCGGCCGCCGAGTGCGGCCAGGATCGCGTCCGCGTCGTGCGCGGCGTCGATGACGACGGCCACCTCGTCGTCGCCGACGATCCAGACGTTGTTGTCGACGTCCCAGGTCCCGCCGTCGAGCGAGAACGTCCCCGAGGTGACCAGGTGGTCGATGCGTGCCGTCATCAGAAGACCACCACCGAGCGCAGGACGTCGCCTTCGTGCATCCGCTCGAAGGCCTTCTCGACCTCGCCGAGCGCGATCGTCTCGGTGACGAAGGCGCCGAGGTCGATGCGGCCCTGCTGGTGCAGGTCGATGAGCATCGGGAAGTCGCGGGACGGCAGGCAGTCCCCGTACCAGGACGACTTGAGCGCGCCGCCGCGCCCGAAGACGTCGATGAGCGGCAGCTCCAGCTGCATCTCGGGGGTCGGTACGCCGACGAGGACGACCGTCCCCGCCAGATCGCGGGCGTAGAACGCCTGCTTGTACGTCTCGGGGCGGCCGACCGCCTCGATGACGACGTCCGCGCCGAAGCCCCCCGTCAGCTCGCGGATCGCCTCGACGGGGTCCGTGGAGCGGGAGTTGACGGTGTGCGTGGCGCCCATCGTCTTCGCGGTCTGCAGCTTGCGGTCGTCGATGTCGACCGCGATGATCTTCGCCGCGCCCGCCAGGCGTGCGCCCACGACGGCCGCGTCGCCGACGCCGCCGCAGCCGATGACCGCGACCGTGTCGCCGCGGCCGACCTGGCCGGTGTTGATCGCGGCGCCGATGCCCGCCATGACGCCGCAGCCGAGGAGGCCCGCGACGGCCGGGGAGACCGAGGGGTCGACCTTGGTGCACTGGCCGGCCGCGACGAGGGTCTTCTCGGCGAAGGCGCCGATGCCGAGCGCGGGAGAGAGCTCGGTCCCGTCGAGCAGGGTCATCTTCTGCTTCGCGTTGTGGGTGTTGAAGCAGTACTGCGGGCGTCCGCGCAGACACGCACGGCAATTGCCGCACACCGCACGCCAGTTGAGGATCACGAAGTCGCCGGGGGCGACGTCCGTGACGCCCTCCCCCACCGATTCGACGATGCCCGACGCCTCGTGACCGAGGAGGAAGGGGAACTCGTCGTTGATCCCGCCCTGCTTGTAGTGGAGATCGGTGTGACAGACCCCGCAGGCCTGGATCTTCACCACGGCCTCGCCGGGACCCGGGTCGGGGACGATGATCGTCTCCACGCGGACGGGCTCGTTCTTGCCGGGGGCGATGACCCCCTGGACCTGCTGTGCCATGCCGTCTGCAGCCTTCCGTACGGTCCGGTGTTACGTCCGGGTCATTCTCCCAGGCCCCGGCCCGCGGAAGCGACCTCCCGGACCCTGCCGCGTACGAGGAACCAGCCGCCGACCAGCATCGCCGCGATCAGCGGCAGGCAGTAGACGGTGGTGCGGCCCACTCCCCCGCCCCACCACATCAGGAAGACCACACAGGCCAGGAAGACGAGCGTGACGATCTGGGTGTACGGGGCCCACGGCAGACGGTAGCCGGGGCGGGTGACCCGGCCGTCCTGCGCGCGGCGCCAGAACAGCAGCGAGCAGAGCATGATCATGCCCCAGGTGCCGAGGATGCCGATCGACGCGAAGTTGAGGACGATCTCGAAGGCCTCGCCGGGGACGACGTAGTTGAGCACGACGCCCAGGACGCCGAAGCCCGCGGTCAGCAGGATGCCGCCGTAGGGCACCTGGCCCTTGTTCATCCGGCCGGTGAAGCGGGGCGCGGAGCCCGCCAGGGACATCGAGCGCAGGATGCGGCCGGTGGAGTACAGGCCGGAGTTGAGGCTGGAGAGTGCGGCGGTGAGGACCACCAGGTTCATCACGCCGGCCGCGCCGGGGACACCGAGCTTGTCGAGGACGGTGACGAAGGGGCTCTGGCCGTCGGAGTACGAGGTGTACGGGAGCAGCAGCGCGAGGAGGACGACGGAGCCGACGTAGAAGATGCCGACGCGCCACATGATCGAGTTGATCGCCTTGGGCATGATCTTCTCGGGGTGCTCGGTCTCGCCTGCGGCGACGCCGCACAACTCCACGGAGGCGTACGCGAAGACGACACCCTGGATGACGAGCAGCATCGGCATCACACCGCTGGGGAAGAGCCCGCCGTTGTCGCCGATGGTGGAGAAGCCGGGGGTGTGGCCGTCGACCGAGTGCTGGGTGACGACCAGATAGATCCCGACGCACATGAAGGCGACCAGGGCGGCGACCTTGATGATCGAGAACCAGAACTCCATCTCGCCGAAGTACTTCACCGAGATCAGGTTGGCGGTGAGGACGACGGCGAGGGCGACGAGTGCGCAGACCCACTGCGGGACCGAGCTGAACATCGACCAGAAGTGGGCGTAGGTGGCGGCGGCCGTGATGTCGGCGACCGCGGTGGTCGACCAGTTGAGGAAGTAGAGCCAGCCCGCGCTGTAGGCGCCCTTCTCGCCCATGAACTCCCGGGCGTAGGAGACGAAGGCGCCGGAGGAGGGGCGGTAGAGGACGAGCTCGCCGAGCGCCCGTACGACGAAGAAGGCGAAGACTCCGCAGACCGCGTAGGCGATCGCGAGGGAGGGTCCGGCGCCGGCCATGCGGCCGCCGGCGCCGAGGAAGAGGCCGGTGCCTATCGCGCCGCCGATGGCGATCATGTTGATGTGGCGCGACTTGAGGTCCTTGCTGTACCCCTCGTCCCCGGCGTCGACGTGTGGGGAGGTCTCGGCCGGAGCGGTGCTGAGGTCACTCATGCGGTGCGGTCGCCTTACGTGGGGGGTCACGATCAAGGCGAGAGCGTAGAGGGGTGTGAGCAGGTCAGGAACCCGGCGAGGGGTGAATGATTCCTTTGTCACAAAAGGTTTGCGACGGCACAGATCACGGTGCGAGGACGTCGAGTTCCTTCAGGGCACCGACCGCGATCTCACGGGTGAGCTCCTCGGCGCGGGCCGCATTGCCTTCCCGTACAGCCTCCGCCACCTGCACATGCAAGGTCACGGCGGCCGGGTCGGGGTCCTCGAACATCACCTGGTGATGGGTGCGACCGGAAAGAACCTCGGCGACGACGTCACCGAGTCGCGCGAACATCTCGTTGCCGGACGCGCCCAGCACGATGCGGTGGAAGGCGATGTCGTGGACGAGGTACGCCTCCAGCTGCTGGCCGCGCGAGGAGGCGACCATGCCGAGCGCCTGCTCGGTGAGGGCGGCGCACTGTTCGGCGGTGGCGTACCGGGCGGCGAGGCCCGCGGCGACCGGTTCGACGGCCGAGCGCAGCACGGTCAGAGAGCGGAGCTGGCGGGGGCGGTCGGCGCCGGCCAGCCGCCAGCGGATGACCTGCGGGTCGTAGACGTTCCACTGCTCGGTCGGCCGTACGGTCACGCCGACCCGTCGCCGGGACTCCACCAGGTGCATGGACTCCAGGACCCGGATCGCCTCGCGGATGACGGTGCGCGAGACCTCGAAGCGCTGGGCGAGCTCGTCGGTGCGCAGCACGCTGCCCGGTGGGTACTCGCCCGCGGTGATCGCGGGGCCGAGATTTTCCAGCACATGGGCGTGCAGCCCCCGGCCCTCAGTAGTCATGGGATCAGGGTACGGGGCGGCCCCCGTAGCCAATACGTATGACTTTTAAGTCACAGACTCTTGAATACGTCGTACCTAATGGGTTTCAGTAGCCATGGCAACGGACCGATGTCGATGAAGACAGCGAGGCACCACCCCATGAGCACCACCCGAGTCTTCGTCCTGATGGGCGTCGCGGGGACCGGCAAGACCACGATCGGTCCCCTGCTCGCCGCAGGTCTGGGCGTTCCGTACGCCGAGGGCGACGATTTCCACCCGCCGGCGAACATCGCCAAGATGTCGGCGGGGACCCCGCTCGACGACGAGGACCGCTGGCCCTGGCTCGATGCGATCGGCCAGTGGGCGCACGGCCGCGAAGGGCTCGGCGGGGTGGTCTCCAGCTCCGCGCTCAAGCGCGTCTACCGCGACCGGCTCCGTGCCGAGGCCCCCGGTGTCGTCTTTCTCCACCTCACCGGCGACCGCGCGCTGATCGAGCAGCGGATGTCCGAGCGCAAGGGCCACTTCATGCCCACCGCGCTCCTCGACTCCCAGTTCGCCACCCTCCAGCCGCTGGGCGAGGACGAGGCGGGCGTGGCCGTCGACATCTCCGGGACCCCCGAAGCCATCACCGAGCGGGCCGTCGCAGCACTGCGGCGGTACGAGAAGTAGAGGAATCCACCGTGTCCAGTCTCAGCGTCGAGACCCTGGCAGCGGACGCCGTCGAGCCCATCACCTCCGCGGGCAACGCCCAGCTGGGGTTCGCGGTCCTCGCGGGCATCGCCGTCATCGTCCTGCTCATCACGAAGTTCAAGCTCCACCCCTTCCTGTCGCTGACCATCGGATCCCTGGCGCTCGGCGCGATCGCGGGAGCCCCGCTCGACAAGGTGATCACCAGCTTCACCGCCGGGCTCGGCTCGACCGTGGCCGGCGTCGGTGTGCTGATCGCGCTCGGTGCGATCCTCGGCAAGCTGCTCGCCGATTCGGGCGGCGCCGACCAGATCGTCGACACGATCCTGGCGAAGGCCGGGAAGTCCGGCGGAAAGATGATGCCGTGGGCGATGGTCCTCATCGCCTCGATCATCGGCCTGCCGCTCTTCTTCGAGATCGGCATCGTCCTGCTGATCCCGGTGGTGCTGCTCGTCGCCAAGCGCGGCAATTACTCGCTGATGCGCATCGGCATCCCCGCGCTCGCCGGTCTCTCCGTGATGCACGGCCTGATCCCCCCGCACCCGGGCCCGCTCGTCGCGATCGACGCGGTCGGCGCCAACCTCGGCATCACGCTGGCCCTCGGTGTGGTCGTGGCCATCCCGACGGTGATCATCGCCGGTCCGGTGTTCTCCCGGTACGCCGCACGCTGGGTGGACATCAAGGCCCCCGAGGCCATGGTCCCGTCCCGCCCCTCCGAGGACCTGGAGAAGCGTCCGAGCTTCGGCGCCACGGTGGCCACCATCCTGCTGCCCGTCGTACTGATGCTGGCCAAGGCCCTGGTCGACGTCATCGTCGACGACCCGACGCACATGATCCAGCGCGTCTTCGACGTCATCGGCTCCCCGCTGATCGCGCTGCTCGCCGCCGTCATCGTCGGCATGTTCACGCTGGGCCGCGCCGCGGGCTTCAGCAAGGGCAAGATGTCGACGACCGTCGAGAAGTCGCTCGGGCCGATCGCGGGCGTCCTGCTCATCGTCGGCGCCGGCGGTGGCTTCAAGCAGACGCTGATCGACTCGGGCGTCGGCCAGATGGTCATGGACATCTCCAAGGACTGGTCCATCCCCGCACTGCTGCTCGCCTGGATCATCGCCGTGATCATCCGTCTCGCCACGGGTTCCGCGACGGTGGCGACCGTCTCCGCCGCGGGCCTGCTGGCTCCGCTCGCCGCCGACATGTCGACCTCGCACGTGGCGCTCCTCGTGCTCGCCATCGGTGCGGGGTCGCTCTTCTTCAGCCACGTCAACGACGCGGGTTTCTGGCTGGTGAAGGAGTACTTCGGGATGAACGTCGGCCAGACGCTGAAGACCTGGTCGGTGATGGAGTCGATCATCTCGGTGGTCGCGATCGTCTTCGTCCTGCTGCTGTCGCTGGTCCTGTAGCCGGCGTACGGCGAAAGCGCCCGCCTCCTCCGGAATTCCGGAGGAGGCGGGCGCTTTCCTTGCTTCGTTACTTCACTCCGACCGCTCGGGTGATCTCCTGCAGGACGTTCCCGCCCTTGTTGTCGCTCGCCGACGCACGCAGCGAGATGTACGAGGCGCTGCGCGGCACGGTCAGACTCCCCTTCCAGGAAGCCCCCTTGCCGCTGAGCCCGACCTTCTGCCAGGTCGCGCCGTCGTCGTACGACACCTCCAGCTTGCCGCCGCCGAGCGTGCCGGTGCCGGCCGCGCCCTTCACGTACTCGGCGTAGATCCCGACCGGGATCCGCGAACCGGCCCGCACATTGCCCGCGAGGTCGGTGTCGACGTCGAAGCCGAGGTTGATCAGCGGCAGGAAGGTGTTCCGGTCGGCAGGGGTCTCCGCCGACTTGAAGGTCCACTCGGCGTGGCCCTTCGTCGACAGCTTCCACCGCTTCGCGTCGAGCGTCGTGTCGGTGGTGACCTTGTACGTGTGCTCCGCCGGGTCGGCGTCCCACGCATAGGCGCCGGAGCTCATCGCGTGATCGACCTGCACCCCGTCGACGTACACATCGGTGAACTGCGTCATCGAGTCGTCGCTCCACACGTCGCCGAAGCCGGTGTGGTCAGGACCCGAGTCGCCCCAGCCTGGGGTGTTGAAACTCAGGTTGTTGCCCTGGCGCTGCTGTCCCCAGCCGAGCCCGGTGCCCAGCCACGGGTGCCAGACCGGCTTGAACCAGTTCACCTCCTGGTGCGAGCCGCCCTTGTACGTGATGAGGCCGCTGCGCTCCTCGATGGCGGACGGGCCCGTGGTCACGGTCTCGTGCCAGGTCTGGCCCGCGCCGGTCGAGACGTAGTCGGTGCGCTCCACCGGGTAGGCGATCTTCTCCGCGAATCCGAGGCCGACGGGGAAGGTGCCGGTGATGGAGTAGCGGAACTCGCCGCCGTCCTGAGGCGCGACCGCGTGGAACTTGGTGTCCAGGACGGCGAGTTCGCGCTTCGACGGCCTGTACGTGAGCGAGCCCGAGGGGACGGTGCCCCTGTGCTCGTCGGTCAGGTCGTACACCCACGGCGTGTACTGGGTGCCGGTCATCTCGATCCGCCGGCCCTGCTTGGCGTACGCGGCGAGCGTGGCACCCCCTGCGGCGTCGAGTGTGGCGATCTGCAGCGGCCGGTCGGTGTAGTCGTCGGTGCCGAACCAGGCGTTGAGGCGGCCCGGCTCGTTGTCGGTGACGAACAGCGCCTTGACGCCGGCGTCCTGGGCTGCCTGGGCGAGCTCGCCGGGCGTGAGTGCGTCGCTGCGGTGCACCAGCACCGCCTTGCCCCGCACGTTCTTGCCGGTGTAGTCGGCGGGCGCGCCGTTGCCCGCGTCGACGACGGAGAGCCTGCTGGTGCCCTCGATCAGAGTGCCGCCCGGCTGGACGAGCGCGCTGCCGACCCCGCCGACCTGCAGCGCGGGCTTGCCCAGACGCCACACCGTACGGAACTCGAAGGTCCCGTCGCTCACCTTGTGGGTGGGCGCCGCGAAGATGCTGTCGTACTTGACGGGGACCTGCGCGGCGTTCATGAAGTCGGCGCCGCCGGACTTCCGGCTGACCTCCATGAGCAGCTGACGGTTCTCGGTGGTGCGCCCGACGTCGGCCTTCAGTTCCTTCAACTGGCGGCCGTCCAGCGTGATTTCACGGTCGCGGTCGAGCTTGATCTCCGGGTCGGAGAGATATCCGAGGCCCAGCGAGTCCTTGCCGTGGCTGCCGCGCACGTCGAGGAAGGAGTCGAGGTAGTACGAACCCGGCTGCAGGCGCAGCTCAAGGGTGCCGGAGTCGCCGACCACGGTGGTGTACGGGTCGTAGCCCGCGGCGAGCTTCTGGATCGCGAGGTAGGCGGGCGTCGGGGCGCCGTCCCGGTCCTTGACGTGGATGGTGAGCGTGTACCGCTCCTCCTCCTTGACCAGGCCGAACGTGGTGTGGGCGACGGTCTGCCCGCCGCTGCTCGCGAGGATCTGCCCGCTGAGGTTGCCGACGGCGGCCTTGGCGCCGTCACCGGTGACGGTGGTGGAGGCGGTGCCGTGCGCGGGGACGGTCAGCGTCCGGTCCGCGAGCGTGAGCACACCGTCGGGTGCGCCCTGCGCGGCGAGATTCAACTCCACTGCGGTCTCGGAGGAGTTGCTGTAGGTGAGGGTCCTGCTCACCGGCTGATTGCTGTCGTACGGCCACTTGTAGTAGCCGAGGTCGACGCTGCCGGTGGCGGTCACCTTGGCGCTGATCGCGTCGGGGACACTGACCCGGCCCGCGCCCAGCGTGTAGGCGGATGCGTCCAGTTGCTTGCTGGAGGACATCAGTGCGTCCTTCAGCTGGACGCCCGTCCAGTCCGGGTGCTCCTGGGCGAGCAGCGCCGCGACACCGGCGACGTGCGGCGTCGCCATCGACGTACCGCTCATGGTGGTGTACGAGCCGCTGCCGCTGACGAGCGAGGAGCGTGCGGCGAGGATGTCGACGCCGGGGGCGGAGACATCGGGCTTGAGGGCGTTGTCGCCCGTCCGCGGGCCCTGGCTGGTGAAGTAGGCGGCCTCGTCCGCGGAGTCGACCGCGCCCACGGTCAGGGCGGAGTCGGCGGCGCCGGGCGAGCCGATGGAGCCGGGAGCGCCGCTGTTGCCCGCCGCGATGACGAAGAGCGCGCCGGTCTCCTTGGAGAGGGTGTTGACGGCGGCGGCCATCGGGTCGGTGCCGTCGCTGCCCTCCTGCGAGCCGAGGCTCATGGAGATGACCTTGGCCTTGATGTCCTTGGCGGCCCACTCCATGCCGGCGATGATCTGGGACTCGCTGCCCTCGCCCTCGTTGCTGAGGACCTTGCCGACGGCGAGCGTGGCGTCGGGGGCGACGCCCTTCTCCGCGCCGTCGGACGCGGCGCCCGAGCCGCCGACCGTCGAAGTGACGTGCGTGCCGTGGCCGTTGGCGTCGGCGACCTGCTGGCCCTCGATGAAGGACTTGGACTCGGTGACCCGGGCGGCGAGGTCGGGGTGGGTGGCGTCGTACCCGGTGTCGAGGACGGCGACCTTCACGCCCTTGCCGGTGAGTCCGGCCTCCCACGCCTTGGGGGTGCCGATCTGCGCGTTGCTCTCGGCCATGTCGGCCTTGACGCGCCCGTCGAGCCAGACCTTGCCGATGCCGTCGGCGAAGCCACTGCGCCCGGTGGTGGCGGCGTCCCAGAACGTACGCCCCTTGTCGGCGTCGACGGCCGCGCCGCCGATGCTGGGCAGCGCACGGGTGCGCTCGGCGCCCTTGGGCAGGGCGGCCGCGCTGCGGGCGCTCTTGGCGCCGTACGTCACGATGAGGGGCGTCGCGTCGGTCGTGCCGTCGGCGAGCCCCTCCTTTATCAGCTCGCTGACGTCGAAGAGCCGCGCGTCCAGGGTGCCGGCGGCGAGGTAGGGGCGTGCCTCGTCGGGGACGACGCTGATGTGCCCGTCCGACACCTGGGTGCGAACGGTGCCGGTCGCGCCCTTCGCCCGGTCCACGGAGACGGACTTCTTGCCGCCGCCGAGGTCGGTCACCGTCACCTTGTCGCCCGTCACCAGGGTCACGGTGTGGGCGGAGCGGGCGGCGGCCGTCGTGGCGGGCGCGGGAGCCGCCTCCGTACCGCTCTGGGCGTGCACCGTGCCGGAGGGGATCAGAACGAACGCGAGTCCGGCCGACAGCAGGGCCGCTCCACGTCTCGCAGGTCCTCTGGTCATCACTGCCTCTCTTCCTGGGCCTCGGGCCCGGGGGTGTTGCCCGAGTGCCAGGGAGAGTCTTGGCAGATTCGTGTTACAGGGACATGGACAAAGGGGATCCGGGGCTGGCGGGAAGCGGGCGTGGCGTCTTCCCGCCACGGCGAGGTCCGGCCGGGCTCAGTTTCCGCCCTGTCCCGGTGGGAGCGTCTGCAGGTACTGCGCGGCCATCGCACTCGCCGCCGCGTCGACCCGTGCGTGGGCCCGGCGGAAGACGCTCTCCGCGGGGCCTGCCGGCCAGTCGGCGGGCAGGTGCTGGACGGGGAGGTGCGGGTCGGTGCGTACGATCTGCAGCCATTCGGTCAACAGGAGCAGTTTTACGGTGAGTTCGTCGGGCTCCGGCTGGTCCGTACCGTCGGCGAGGCCCGTCCACCGGTCTCGGAAAGCCGTGTAGCCGGCGGCCGGTGCGGCCAGGTCCCAGGTGCTGTGGACCATGGTGTCGATGTCGGTGTCCGGATCGGCGGTCGACCTGAACACGGTGAGGTGCGGGCCGAATCGCGGGTCGCCCGTCACCGCACCGACGTCCACGTGCCCCGGGGCGATCCACAGTCCGCCGATCAGCGGACCGAAGCCCGACCAGGTCAACTGCGAGCGCAGATCGTGCCGTTCGCGCTGGTTGGACTCGGGCAGCGAGAAGGAGAGCAGGGTCCAGGTGCCGTCCCAGTCGTCGTTGACGGCACCCTGTTTCCACACCCGGTCCTCGCCGTCCCGCAGGATCGCGGTCGAGCGGTCGGTGAGCCCGAAGTACATCCGCCGGCCCTCGCGGCTTCGGCGCAGCAGACCGCGGTTGACCATACGGGTGAGGGTCGAGCGGGTCGCGTACTCGCCGACTCCCGCCCGGCCGAAGACCTCGATGATGCTGCCCGAGTACACGCAGACGTCACTGCCGAGGACGTAGTTGCCGAGGAAGGTGAGCATCAGCGACTGGGGGCGCGGCGCCTCGCCCTGCGATGCGCCGTCCGGAGTCTCCTGAGCCATGCCGGTCCCTCCGTCGCCGGGTGTCTGCCTGTCCGGCCCCCATGGTGCGTGACCTGTGGTCGCGCGCACCACGGGGGGTGGGATGTTCGGTCAGTGGGCTTGTGCCACCTGTTCTGATTCCTCGGTCCGCTGTGCGCCGCGGAGTGCGAGGAGCACAAGGAGTGCGGCGGCCAGGGCTGCGGCACCGCAGACCGAGAAGCCGATCGCGTAACCGTGCCCGAGTGCGTCGAGTGCGAACGAACCGGCCGCTCCTGGCGGGGAGTTGGCCGGTACGGAATTGAGCGCGAGCGGCCCGCCCTCGGCCAGCACCTCTCCCGCGGCGGCCTTCGAGGCGGGGGCTAGGTTCGAGCCGGCGATGGCCCCGGTGAGCTGGGAAGCCGCCTGGCTCAGCGCGACCGCGCCGATCACCGCCGGGCCGAGGGTGAAGCCGAAGTCGCGGAGCAGGTTGGTGGATGCGGAGGCCATGCCCGCGAGGTGTACGGGCGCCGCGTTGACTGCGGTGGCGGTGATGGAGGAGACGGTCAGGGCGAATCCGATGCCCACCAGGCCCAGCGGAAGGATCAGCGAGGTCAGCGCACGGTCGTCGACGTCGAGGGTGGCGGCGAGGAAGTCTCCGGCGGAGATCAGCAGCAGGCCTGCGGTGAGGATCCAGCGGGGCGAGACGCGGTCGAGGAGGCGGGAGGTGAGCGGGGTCAGGAAGGGGGTGATGCCGTTGAGGAGCAGGAAGGCGAAGGCGGTGCGCATCGGGCTCTGGTGCTGGATGGGGCCGAGCCTGATGCTCGCCCCGTACGCCGTGCCCAGGAAGCTGAACATGCCGACGACCGCGACCGTCGAGGCGACGGCGAAGGAGCGGTTGCGGAAGAGGTCCAGGCGCAGCAGCGGCGAGCGGGCGCGGCGTTCGGCTGCGACGAACAGGACCAGGAAGGCGGCCGCGACGACGAAGGCGACCACGACGGGGGTCGACGACCAGCCGTCCGTGGGGCCCTGAATGACGGCGTAGAGGAGCGCGAACAGGCCTACGCCGATGGTGATCTGGCCCCCGATGTCCAGGGAGCGGCCCTCGGGTGCGCTGGAGTCGGCGGCGAGCAGCAGGCTGAGCAGGGCGCTGAGTGCGGCGACGATGGCTACGACGACGAACGCCCAGCGCCAGGATCCGTACGTCCCGGTGATCCCGCCGAGGAGTGGGGCGAGGAAGCCGCCCGCGGAGAGGCTGGAGGCCCAGAGTGCGATGGCGCGGGCGCGCTGGGCATGGGTGCGCGTACCGGCGGCGATCATCGCGAGGGAGGTGGGGAAGAGCGCTGCCGCGCCGAGTCCGGCGAGGGCCTGGCCGACCCAGAGCTGGTGGATGGAGCCGCTGGTGGCGGCGACCACCTCGCCTGCACCGAGCAGCACGGCGCCGCCGACGAGGAGCCTTTTGCGTCCGAAGAGGTCGCCCATGACGCCGAAGGACAGCTCGAGGACGGTGACCGGGAGGAGGAACGCGTCGGAGATCCAGGTGAGTTGGGAGCCGACGGGGTGGAGGTGTTCCTGGAAGAGGCCGTTGAGGGTGGCCGGGATCGCGATGCCGATCTGGGCGAGGCAGACGGCGAGGCAGCCCGCGATCAGGGTGCCTAGGGCGAGTTTGGCCGGCGCGGCGGAGACGCCGGACGGTGATGCGGTCCGTATGGACATGGCGGGTCCCTGGGTCGGTGGGGCTCGATGGGGTGGGTCAGTGGGAGTGGCGGGTTGCCGTACGGCCGACGGTCAGTGCGTCCGGCCGGTACGGGAGGTACGCCGCCCCGTCGAGGTTCAGGGCGAGCGCCGACCGCTGGAGGGTGCCCGGTTCGGCGACGTTGCCCCAGTGACCAGCGGTGATACGGCGGTCGATGGCGTGTACGGCGGCGAGCGTCTCGGCGGTGGTGAAGGCGCAGTGGCCCTGCCGCTCGACGTACGCCTGGCGGAGCAGTCCCGCGTCGTCGGATGCCTCGACGCGGGCGGCGAAGGCGCTCTCCTGCTCGACGGGGACGAGGTTGTCGGCGGTGGTGTGCACATCGAGGAGGGGTACGGAGAGGCCCTGGCCTGCGGAGGAGGTGCGCTGTGCGGTGCGTACGGCGGCGGGGTCGGCGACCACGTCGGCGCTCGCGGTGAGGGCGGCGAGGTCGGTGCGCAGGCTGAGGCCGGCCGCTCGGTAGAGGGCGTGGACCTGGGGGGCGTGTGCGGAGCCGGCCAGGAGGGCCGCGTAACTGACGCCCTTGTTCCAGGAGTTGTTGCCGCCCGCCGACTGTTCGACCGCATAGCGGCCGCCCTCGATGAAGGAGAGCAGGCCCTGGGCGAGCCAGGCGTACTGCTGCTGCTCCTGCCCCTCGAAGTCGGTCGGGGCAGGGCGATCCTGTCCTGGCGCCCAGTCGGCGAGGTTGAGGTAGGCGGCGGCGAGGGCGATACGGGCGCGGCCCTGTGGGGTGGTCTGGGCCGCGGTGACCGCGGCGGTGAGGCGGTCGGCGATGGCGGCGGCTTCCTCCTGGGTGGCGAAGCCGGTGAGCTTCACCTGCTCGCCCGGGAGCAGGAGTCGGGCGAGCGTGTGCTCGGCGTCGAGCTGGTAGTTGTCGAGGTCGGTGCCGCCCGCGACCAGACCGCAGAGGCCGAGCGCGCCGTCGACTCTGCCTGCGCCGTCGCGGGCGATCTGGGCGTTGACCAGACCGCCCATCGACTGGCCGACGGCGATCGTGCGGCTCGGGCGGCCGACCGTACCGGCGAAGGCGTCGAGGGTGGCGAACTGGTCGCGTTCGGCGCTGTTCAGGGCCCACATGGAGCCGTTGGGGTCGTAGGAGGAGCCGCTCAGCGCGTATCCCTCGGCGAGGAGTGCGGTGCGGGCGGCGGCGCTGGGGGCGTCCTGGGCGACGGTGGGACCGAAGCCGTGGCTGAAGAGGAGCAGGGTGCCGTTCCAGTTGCCGGGGACGTCGGCGATCCAGGTGGCTCCGTCGGCGAGTGTGCCGGTGAAGTGCTGGTCTGCGGGGGCCTGTTCGGCGGCTGATGCGACGGGGGCGGTGACGGCGAGAGCAACTGTCGTGGCGATGGCGGCGAGGGTGCGCGAGAGGCGTGCGGGCATGGCGGATCGCTCCGATCTGCGGGCCGGGTCAAGAGGCGGGGCCGAGAAGAGGGGCCAAGTGGCATGACATTGGCGTGTCTTGACGGCTCGGAATGTAGGGCGTTCTACTGACTGCCGTCAACAGATTGCACAACATCGACTCCCGACCGGCCCGCTCTCACAGATCGAGGACGAGACGGGGGCCCGCCGAGCGCGAGACGCAGATCATCATGGTCTCGCCGGACCGCCTCTCCGCCTCGTCGAGTACGGAGTCGCGGTGGTCGGGGACGCCTTCGAGTACGTCGGTCTCGCAGGTGCCGCAGGTGCCTTCCCCGCAGGAGTACAGGACCTCGACTCCCGCGCTCTGCAGGGTTTTCAGGACGGAGCGGCCCGGCTCGACCGTGAGTGTCCGCCCGGTGCGGGCCAGTACGACGTCGAAGGCGGTGTCGGCGGACGTGTCCTCGGCGGGGGCGGTGAAGCGTTCGGTGCGGGCCGGTCCGTGTGCGGTGACCGCGTCGATCAGGGGGCCGGGACCGCAGCAGTAGACCTCGGCGTCCGGGGCGTCCAGGTACGCGGCGAGGTCGAGCAGGCCCGTCTCGTCCTGGGGTGCGATCCGGACCCGGTCCCCGTACCGGGAAAGCTCGTCGAGGAAGGCCATGGAGGTGCGGGTCCTGCCCCCGTACAGCAGGCTCCAGTCGGCCCCCGCTCGCTCCACCTGCGCCAGCATCGGCAGGATCGGGGTGATGCCGATGCCGCCCGCGACGAAGCGGTAGCGGGCGGCGGGGCGCAGCGCGAAGTGGTTGCGGGGGCCCCGGACTTGGAGGGGCGCGCCCTCCGTCAGCCGGTCGTGGACGTACGCCGACCCGCCGCGCCCCGTCGGCTCGCGCAGGACCGCGATCCGCCAGCGGCGGCGGTCGGCCGGATCCCCGCAGAGCGAGTACTGGCGTACGAGGCCGGGGGCGAGCAGCAGCTCGATGTGTGCGCCGGGCTCCCAGGCGGGCAGCTCGTCGCCGTCGGGGCGGTGCAGGGTGAGGGCGAGGACGCCGTCGGCCGCTCGGGTGCTGCGGCCGACGGCGAGTTCCAGGAGGTCGCTCATCGATGTCCTTCGGGGTGGGCCGGCATGGTCACAGCGTCTCCGTGGGCTTCTCGCCCTCCTCGGCGAGGCGGGCGAGGATACGGCGGGCGGCCAGTCCCCCGGCGTCGATGTTGATGCTGAGCTCCTGGTAGCCGGGGGGCTCGGTCTCCAGGGTCTGCTGCAGGAGGTTGAGCGCGTCGACGTCCTGCATGACCACGGTGTGGTTGAAGTCCCGCAGGAACGTGGTCACTTCCTCGTCCTCGGTGGCGAAGTCCCGGGAGACCGCCCAGAAGTCGTACACCTTGCCCTCGGTGGAGGGGGTGATGGCGTACGTGATCTCGGTGTGGAAGGCGCGGCTGTCGTCCTCGACCGGGGCGATGCGGCTGTGCAGCAGATACAGGCAGGGCGCGAAGTACTCGATCTCCTGTGTGCGGCTGATGCGCCCCTCGATGCCGGTGGAGCGGGCGTAGAACGGCGGGCAGGCGGCGTCGGCCATGTGGCGGCGGACGCGAACGATCCCGGCGCCCTCGTCGGTCTCGGTGGCGATGGGGGTCTCGGCGACCTCCGGGGTGCCGATGTAGCCGCCGTGCAGATAGGTCTCGTGGGAGAGGTCCAGCAGGTTGTCGACGAGCAGTCCGTAGTCGCAGTCGATGGGCTCCATGCCGCTGACCGTGACCATGCCGGGGCTGTCGAGGTGGCGGGCGCGCGGGACGGCCGCGGCGTCCGCGAGGGACGGTTCGCCGATCCAGACCCAGACCAGGGAGTCCTGTTCGACGACGGGGTAGGACGCGACGCGTGCGGTACGGGGGATGCGCTTCTGGCCGGGCACGAAGACGCAGGCGCCGGCGGTGTCGTAGGTGAACCCGTGGTAGCCGCAGACGACGGTGTCGCCGTCCAGGCGGCCTGCGGTGAGCGGGAAGCGGCGGTGGACGCACCGGTCGGCCAGGGCGACGACCGCGCCGCCGTCCTCGGTGCGGTAGAGGGCGAGGGCCTCGCCGAGGACGGTCCGGCCGAGGAGCTCGTGGCCGATCTCGTGGGCGTAGGCGGCGACGTACCACTGGTTGCGCGCGAAGGGGGTCATGGGGAAGAGATTCGTGACGCGGGCCACACCCCGGCAAGGGCACTTCCGTCAGACGGAAGCCGGGCGCCAGCCCAGGGCGCGGGAGATGCCGCGGGCCGCGAGCCGAACAGCCGGGATCAGGGCGGGAGTTCGGGCGTCCTTCACGGGGACGACCACGGAGACGGCCGCGGTCACCGCGCCCTGCAGCCCGCGGACGGGGGCAGCGACGGAGAGCGCGTCGTCGGTGATCTGACGGTCACTCACCGCACAGCCCGTACGCCGGACTTCGGCCAGCATCAGGCGCAGCCTCGCCGGCGCGGTGACGGTGTACGGAGTGAACGCGGCCAGCGGCCCCGCACACACCCGGTCCTGGATCTGCCGGTCGCAGTGCGCGAGCAGGGCGAGCCCGACCCCTGTGGCGTGCAGCGGCCAGCGGGCGCCGACCTCGGCCCGTACGCCGACTGCGGAGCGGCCCGAGATGCGCTCGATGTAGACGACGTCGAGGCCGTCGCGCACGGCGAGCTGCACGTTCTCGTGGGTGGCCTCGTAGAGGTCCTCGAGGAAGGGCATCGCGGCCCTGCGCAGGGAGAGCGAGCGCGGGGCGAGGGCCGCCACCTCCCAGAGGTGCAGCCCTATGGAGTACGCACCGGATTCGGCGCGCTCCAGCGCGCCCCAGCGGACGAGTTCGGCCACCAGGCGATGCGCGGTGGGCAGCGCGAGGCCGGCCCGGCGGGCCAGGTCGGTCAGGCCGAGCGCGGTGTGGTCGTGGTCGAAGGCGCCCAGGACGGAGAGGAGCCGGTCGGCCGCGGAGCGGGCGGCGGGTCCGGTCATCGCGGAGTCATCGCCGTGTCATCGCGGGGTCAGGGCCGGCCGTCGGGCTCGGCGACGCGGAGCAACAGGCCGTGCAGGGCGGCCCGTTCGGCGGCGTCGAGCGGGCCGAGCAGTTCGTCGGTGACCTCGTCGCCCGAGGACTCCGTACTCCGCAAGAACTCCGCCCCGTCTTCGGTGAGGACCACGATCCTGCTGCGCCGGTCGCCGGGGGCGGGCCTGCGCTCGGCGAGGTCGAGGCGCTGGAGGTCGTCGACGAGGCTGACGATGGCGCTCGGGTCGTAGCCGAGGCGGTCGCTCAGCTCCCGCTGCAGCGCGCCTTCGACGCCTGCCAGGTAGCGCAGGACCGCGTAGTGCCGCAGCCGGAGTCCCGACCGGGCGAGGCGGGCGTTGAAGAGCTGTCCCGAGCGCTGGCCGAGGCGGTAGAGGAGATATCCCGTGTCGGTGTGGAGACCGCGCATCCAGGGCGGATCGGCCTGGTCCGCCTGCGGCTTCGTGGTGGGCTGGGTGGCGATGACGGGCTCCTCGGGCTGCTGACCGGCTGGGTGTCGAGGCTCCCAGCATGGATCAGATCCAGGCCGGAGACAACTATTGACGTCGACAATGATTGCTCTTAGCTTCGATTTGCACCGCACAGCAGCCCGCCGTTGAAGGGACATCTCGTCGTGCCCAGTTCCACCGATGCCACCGCCGCCATCGATCTGACCGGGAAAGTTGCCGTGGTCACCGGCAGCGGACGCGGCCTCGGACTCGCCTACGCCACCGCTCTCGCCCGGGCAGGGGCCGCCGTCGTGATCAACGACCTGGACGGCGACACCGCCGGGCAGGCCGCCAAGTCCCTGGTCGAGGCGGGCCACCGGGCCGTCGCTGAGCCGGGCGCGGTCGGCACCGCCGAGGTCGCGGACCGCCTGGTCGCCCGGGCCGTTTCCGAGTTCGGGCGGATCGACGTCATGGTCACCAACGCGGGCATCCTGCGCGACCGGGTGCTCTGGAAGATGACCGACGACGACTTCGATGCGGTGATCACCACCCACCTCAGGGGCACGTTCACCTGCGCCCGGGCGGCGGCCGTCGCGATGCGCGAGCAGGGCGGGGGCGGCAGCCTGGTCCTCGTCGGCTCCCCCGCCGGACAGCGCGGAAACTTCGGGCAGACCAACTACGCCGCGGCGAAGGCCGGAATCGCCGCCATGGCACGGACCTGGTCCATGGAGCTGGGCCGCGCGGGCATCACCGTCAATGCGATCGTGCCGGTCGCCGCGACCGCCATGACCGAGACCATTCCGGCCTTCGCGCCGTACGTGGAGGCCATGCGCCGCGGCGAGCCGCTGCCCGCGTTCCTGCGCGCCGGCGAGGGGTTCGGCACCGCCGAGGACTGTGCGGCGCTCGTCCCCTTCCTCGCCTCGGACGCCGCCAGGGACATCACCGGCCAGTGCATCGGCATCGGCGGGGACCGGCTCACGCTCTGGTCGCACCCGCAGGAGACGGCAGCCGCGTACGCCGACGGGGGCTGGAGCCCGCAGACCATCGCCGACGCGTGGCACACCTCGGTCGGCGCGGCGCCGCAGAGCGTCGGCATCCCCGCGCCGCGCATCCCGGAGGCGTGAGCATGGCCATGGACATCAGCGAGCTGGTCGCCATCGACGTACACACCCATGCCGAGGTCTCCTCGCGCGGGCATTCCTCCCTCTCCGGGGATCTGGAGCATGCGGCCGACACCTACTTCGGGGTCGGCGCGCAGCGCAGGCCGACGCTGGAGGAGATGGCGGCGTACTACCGCGAGCGGAAGATGGCCGCCGTCGTCTTCACCGTGGACGCCGAGTCCGCGACGGGCACCGAGCCGGTGCCCAACGAGGAGGTCGCCGAGGCCGCGGCCGCCCACCCCGACGTCCTGATCCCCTTCGCCTCCATCGACCCCTTCCGGGGGAAGGCCGGGGTGCGGCAGGCGCGCCGGCTGGTGGAGGAGTACGGGGTCAGGGGCTTCAAGTTCCACCCCAGCGTGCAGGGCTTCTTCCCCAACGACCGTATGGCGTACGGCCTTTACGAGGCCATCGAGGAACTGGGCGCCATCTCCCTCTTCCACACCGGCCAGACCGGCATCGGCGCGGGCGTCCCCGGCGGCGGGGGCATCCGGCTCAAGTACTCCAACCCGCTGCACGTCGACGACGTGGCCGCGGACTTCCCGACGATGAAGATCATCCTGGCGCATCCGTCCTTCCCCTGGCAGGACGAGGCCCTCGCGGTCGCCACCCACAAGCCCGGCGTCCACATCGACCTCTCCGGCTGGTCGCCGAAGTACTTCCCGCCGCAGCTGGTGCAGTACGCCAACACCCTGCTCAAGGACAAGGTCATGTTCGGCTCGGACTTCCCGCTGCTGACCCCGGACCGCTGGCTGGCCGACTTCGACAAGCTCCAGATCAAGGACGAGGTCCGGCCGAAGATCCTCAAGGAGAACGCCGCCCGGCTCCTCGGTCTCACCCCCTCCCAGTGAAGGGCTCCACCGATGCGCAATGAGGGACTGGGGTCGTGGCCCGCACGCCGGGCCCGCAAGACCCCGCACCGCACCGCCCTGATCCACCACGGCAGTTCGGTCACGTACGCCGGCCTGTACGAGCGCACGACCCGCCTCGCCCACGCCCTGCGCGCCCAGGGCGTGCGGCGCGGCGACCGGGTGGCCCATCTCGGACCCAACCACCCGGCGTTCCTGGAGTCGCTGTTCGCCACCGGGATGCTGGGAGCGGTCTTCGTGCCGCTGAACATCCGGCTCACCGCACCCGAACTCGCCTACCAGATAAGGGACTCGGGGGCGGCGACGCTGCTGCACTCCCCCGCGTACACGGAGATCGCGAAGGATCTTCCCGTACGGAACCGGATCGTCACCTCCACCGCCGGCTACGAGGAACTGCTGGCCGCACAGGACCGGCAGCCCCTTGACGAGCAGGTGTCGCCCGACGATCTCTGCATCATCATGTACACCTCCGGCACCACGGGCCGCCCCAAGGGCGCGATGCTCACCCACGCCAATCTCACCTGGAACGCCGTCAACGTCCTGGTGGACCACGATCTGACGTCCGACGAACGGGCCCTGGTCTCGGCACCTCTCTTCCACACCGCCGGCCTCAACATGCTGGCCCTGCCCGTCCTGCTCAAGGGCGGCACCTGCGTCCTGACGGAGACCTTCGACCCCGGCGAGTCGCTCGGTCTCGTCGAGCGCCACCGGATCACCTTCATGTTCGGGGTGCCCGCCATGTACGCGCGGATCGCCGCGCACCCCGACTGGCCGGGCGCCGACCTCTCCTCGCTGCACCTGCTGACCTGCGGCGGCTCCCCCGTGCCCACCCCGCTGATCGAGACGTACCAGAAGCGTGGGCTGACCTTCCTCCAGGGATACGGAATGACCGAGGCGTCCCCCGGAGTCCTCTTCCTCGACGCCGAGCACGCGGTCAGCAAGGCGGGCTCGGCGGGTGTGCCGCACTTCTTCAGCGACACGCGCGTGGTGGGCCCCGATCTGCGGGACGCCGCGCCCGGCGAGAGCGGCGAAGTGCTGGTGCGCGGACCCCATGTCATGGGCGGCTACTGGGAGTTGCCCGAGGAGTCGGCTGCCGCTTTCAGCGACGGCTGGTTCCGTACGGGCGATGTGGCGCGCGTCGACGAAGACGGCTACGTCACCGTCGTCGACCGGCTCAAGGACATGATCATCTCCGGTGGCGAGAACATCTACCCCGCCGAGGTGGAGAGCGCCCTGCTCGCCCATCCCGCGGTCGCCGAGTGCGCCGTCATCGGCGTCCCCGATGACCGGTGGGGCGAGGTCGGCCGGGCCGTGATCGTCGCCGTCGACGGCACCGCGCCCGATCCGGAGCAGGTGCTGGCCTCACTGGCGGGGCGGCTCGCCCCGTACAAGATCCCCAAGTCCCTGGTGGTCGCGGCGGAACTGCCGCGCACCGCCTCGGGCAAGCTCCGCAAGGACCGGCTGCGCACGCGCTACGGATCCCTCTGACACCCCGACTCGTCTCATCCGGAGGAAACCCATGTCCCTCACCGTCAACGGCATCGAAGAACTCAAGAAGCTGTCCGGCAGCGAGCTCGGCACCAGCTCCTGGATCACCGTCACCCAGGAGCGGATCGACACCTTCGCCGATGCGACCGACGACCACCAGTGGATCCACGTCGACGCCGAACGCGCCGCGACCGGTCCCTTCGGCGCCACGATCGCGCACGGCTATCTCACGCTGTCGCTCTTCATCCCGATGTTCACCGAGCTCCTGGATGTCCAGGGGGTCACCACCAAGGTCAACTACGGCCTCAACAAGGTGCGTTTCCCGGCCCCCGTCACGGTCGGCTCCCGGCTGCGCCTGACGGCGAAGCTGGCCGAGGTCACCGATGTTCCGGGCGGGGTGCAGATCACGGTCGCCGGGGCGGTCGAGATCGAGGGCGGGGCCAAGCCGGCCGCCGTACTGGAGAGCGTGTCGCGCTTCTACGTCTGACCGGCGGGAGGCCCGGGGGCTACTCGCCCTTCCACCGGGGGTGTTCGCGATCCGCCCAGGCCCGGCTCACCCGTCCCGTCCGCATCCCCCGCCGCGCCTCCGGGTCCGCCAGGGCCATGCCCACATGGCCCGCGATCACGATGCCCGCCGTCAGCGCCAGCCAGTCGTGGACGAACGTCGCGCTCGTACGCCACACCAGGGGGGTGAGGTGGGTGAACCACATCAGCAGGCCCGTGCCCAGCATCACCAGGGTCGCGCCCGCGATCCAGGACGCGTAGACCTTCTGGCCCGCGTTGAACTTGGCCGCCTCGCGGCGGGCGCCGTCGCGGCGCAGGACGGAGCGCAGCCAGTGCATGTCGTACGGGGCGAAGCGGTTCAGGCGGCCGAGGTCGGCGCGGAGTGCGCGCGAGGCCAGACCGAGGAGGACGGGGACGGGGAGCAGCAGGCCCGACCATTCGTGGATCGTGACCACCAGGTAGCGGCGGCCGACCAGTTCGGCGAGCTGCGGGATGTAGAGGCAGGCGGCCGTGGCGATGCACAGGAGCATCAGGCCCGCTGTTGTGCGGTGGACCCAGCGCACGGGCCGTGCGAAGCGGCGTACGTCGTCAGACAGTCGGGGCGTCGCCTCGTCCGTTGGACTTGCCGACCCAGGCATCGGTGTCATAGCCGCGTTCCTCCCAGTAGCCGCGCTGGACATCGGAGGTCACCGTGATGCCGGACAGCCATTTCGCCGATTTGTAGAAGTACATGGGTGCTACGTAGAGGCGGACCGGGCCGCCGTGGGAGTGGACCACCGGTTTGTCCTGCATGCGCAGGGCCACCAACACGTCGGGCCTGCGGGCCTGTTCGAGGGTCAGACTCTCGCTGTACGCACCGTCGAAGCAGGTGAAGCGGATGGCCCGGGCTCCTGGGCGCACCCCTGCCGCGTCCAGGAGCCGGGAGAGCTGAACGCCTTCGAAGGGCGTGCCAGGGACGCGCCAGCCGGTGACGCACTGGACGTCGCGGACCAGTCGGGTCTGGGGCAGGGCTTTCAGAGAGTCGAGGGTGTACGTGGCGGGGCGGTCGACCAGGCCGTTCACCGTGAGGCGGTAGGTGGTGGCCGTTTTGTGGGGGACGGAGCCGGTCACCGAGTAATAGCGGAAGCCGCCGCCGTTGGGCAGCAGTCCGGTGAGGCCCGTCGGATCCTTGCCCGAGGCGGTGGAGAGGAAGGACTCCAGGCCGTTCTGGAGGTACGGCGCCGCCACGACCCCGGCCGCGCCGAGTCCGAGCGTGGCGAGCAGCAGACGGCGGCCGATGGGCTTTCCCTCGGTCTCCGTCCGGTCGGTGGGCGGTTCATCGTTCACACAGACGATTCGAGCACCCGTGGGCGCCCAAAGATAGGGTCCACGGGTGCTCGTCAGTGTTTCGTCACATCTCTTCGGCGGCCTTGTCCAGCTGGAAGGCTTCGTTGCCGAGTCCGATGCGGGCGTGGACCTCGGGCCTGGCCCTGCGCAGGACGAGTCCGTAGAGCAGGCCGCCGACCAGTGCGACGCCGACGATCGCCGGGAGGATCCAGCTCAGGGCTGATCCGGGGCCCGCGCCGACGAGGACGTCGAAGTCCTTGACCGTGTAGACGGCGATCACGATCAGTGCGACGCAGGACAGGGCGGCGGCGATCAGTCGCCAGGCCTGGGCCGCGGCCGCTCCGCGCCGTACGAAGAAGGCGATCACGGCGATCGAGGCGCCCGCCATGAGCACGATGATGCCGAGCGCGCCGATGTTGCCCATCCAGGTGAAGAGGTGCAGGACGGGGACCGTGGGGTCGCCCGCCGGCTTGTCGTCGACGGCGGCGAAGGCGATCACGACGACCACCGAGATGACGGTCTGCAGGACGGATCCGGTGCCGGGGGCGCCGCTCGCGCTGGTCGTACGGCCGAAGGACGCGGGCAGCAGACCCTCGCGGCCCATGGCGAAGGCGTACCGGGCGACGACGTTGTGGAAGCTGAGCATCGCCGCGAACATGCCCGTCACGAACAGGACATGGAGGACGTCGGTGAAGGACTTGCCGAGGGTCGTCTCGCTGAGGGCGAAGAGGAGTCCGGGACCGAGCTTGCCCGACTGCTCGCCGATCGCGGACGGGCCCGCCGCCACGGTCATCGCCCAGGAGCTGAGGGCGAAGAACAGCGCGACGAAGCCGACGGCGAGGAACATCACGCGGCGGACGACGATCTGGGGGCGGCTGGTCTCCTCCGCGTACACCGGTGCCTGTTCGAAGCCGACGAAGGCGGCGATGCAGAAGCAGAGTGCGGTGCCGAGGCCCGCGCCGGTGAGGGTGTCGGGGTTGAAGGCGTGGAAGGAGATGCCCTCCTGGGCCGGGGAGGCGAAGGCGGAGAAGTCGAAGATGACGACCAGGGCGCACTCGATGAGGAGGAGCACGCCGAGGACCTTGGCGTTGAGGTCGATCTTCAGCCAGGCCAGTACGGCGACGACCGCGACGGCCGCCAACGCCGGTATCCACCAGGCGACTTCGGTGTGCGCGTACGTCTGGAGGAGGCCGGAGACCTCGAAGCCGAACATGCCGTAGATGCCGACCTGCATGGCGCTGTAGGCGATCAGGGCGACGAAGGAGGCGCCCGCCCCGGCGGTGGCGCCGAGGCCGCGGGCGATGTACGCGTAGAACGCGCCCGCGTTGTGGACGTGGCGGCTCATCTCCGCGTAGCCGACGCTGAAGAGGACCAGGACCACGCCGAGGATGACGTAGAGGAGCGGCTGGCCGACGATGCCCATCGGGCCGAAGATGGTGGGCATCACCCCGGCCACCACCATCAGCGGCGCGCTGGCGGCGAGGACGGAGAGGAGCAGCCCCGCGGTGCCCAGGCGGCCTGCGCGCAGGGCCTGTTCCTGTCCTTTGAACGTGCTGATCTCAGGGGTCTCGGTGGTGCTCGCACTGCCCGGCGCCATGGCGGGTCGGTCCCTTCGTGGATGGTTTACACGGAGCCGAGCGCTGCGTCGCGCGCGGCACGGAAGGCCTGGTAGGGGTCGCGGTCCGGGTAGGACCAGGGGGCGCGTGTGGCGTGTTCGCCGATGCGGTGGAAAAGGGCCGCGGCCTCGGCGGGGCGGCCCTCGCAGTACTTGGCGTGGGCGAGGAAGTTGAGGTCGACGCGGTTACGGGGGTGGTCCTCGCGCTCCCACTCCAGCCACCAGTCGAAGGCGGCCTTCATGACCTGGCGGGCGCGGCGTCCTGTCCAGTGGGCGGAGCGCGCGGGGTCGGACGGTTCGCTGCCGGCGGCGGCGAGGACCCGGTAGCGCTCGGCGTGGGCCACGACGGGCAGGACCGCCAGGGGCGAGTCGGCGGGGGCCTGTTCGGCGGCCCAGGCGGCGAAGTCGTACACCTCGTGGAGCGGGTCCCGGCCGGACTCCGGGTGACGCTCGGCGAGGCGGGCGGCCATCAGGTGGTGGGCGTGATGGTGGTCGGGGTGGCGGGCCCTGACCTCCTCGAAGAGGCGGGCGGTCTCGTCCTCGGTGGAGCGGGCGCGGGCGAGGATCAGCAGCGCGAGCCAGGGGGTCGGGTCGGCGGGGGCGAGGCGGGCGGCGGTGCGGCAGGCGTCGTGGGCGGCGGCTTCGGGGGCCTTGCCGCGCAGCGTACGGAAGACGGTGGCGCACGCCAGCAGCGTTGCCGCGTCGGGGCTTTCGGGTTCCGCGAGCTGCCAGTCGCGGGCCCAGGCGGCGGAGGCGGATCCTGCGGCGAGTACGACGAGACGGTGGCCGCGGCGGTCCCAGTCGTCGCCCGTACCGGCGAGGAGGGAGCGGACGCGGGTCCAGCGGCCCTGGGCCAACTGGGCGCGGGTGTCGATGAGTTCGGAGTCGCCGAGGGCCGGGTCGGTGTGCTGGACGCCCCGTCTTCGGGAACGACCGAGGGATGGCGGAGACATCCGCGGGAGCCCTTCGCGGCTGCGGTCAGAGGATGATCGCGCACATCACATCGGTCCGGGCAGGTCCACGTCAAGAGCGATCTGGAGTGGCGGACTCCTCAACTGCCTTTGTTCGATGAGGATTTACGTAGGCTTGGTGCCATGCCGAACTCCGAACCGCTCAAACCGTTCCTGCTCGCCTTCCCCGGACCGCTGCGGGACCGGCTGGTCAATGCCGTGCTCAGCGGGGAGAAGGTCTCGACGACCGGCCTGCTCGCGGAGTACGAGGCAGAGCGCGAGGAGCTGCCGCCGGTGGGCGAACGGTCGGCGCTGATCGACTCGGCGGGGATCGAGATCGCGGTGGTGGAAGTCACCGAGGTGCGGGTGCTGCGGCTGGGGGAGGTGGATCTGCAGCATGCGCGGGACGAGGGCGAGGGGCATGAGTCCGTGGCGGAGTGGCGGGCCGCTCATGAGCGGTTCTGGCACGGGGAGGACATGCGGGAGGCGTTGGGGGATCCGGCGTTCGTCGTGGACGACGAGACGCTGGTCGTCGCGGAGCGGTTCCGGGTCGTCGAACGGTTGTAGCGGGTGGTGGGGTGGGCTGCGGGCCCACCCCACGCGTGGCGCCTAACCGACCGCCTTCGCCGCCGCCCTGCCCGCCGTACGCCCCGAGAAGATGCAGCCTCCCAGGAACGTTCCCTCCAGGGACCGGTAGCCGTGCACCCCTCCCCCGCCGAAGCCCGCCGCCTCGCCCGCCGCGTAGACGCCCGGCAGCGGTTCGCCGGTCTCCGTGAGGACCCGTGAGGAGAGGTCCGTCTCCAGGCCGCCCAGGGACTTGCGCGTCAGGATGTGCAGCTTCACCGCGATCAGCGGGCCCGCCTTGGGGTCCAGGATGCGGTGCGGCGACGCGGTGCGGATCAGCTTGTCGCCCAGGTAGTTGCGGGCCCCGCGGATCGACATCACCTGGAGGTCCTTGGTGAAGGGGTTCCTGATCTCCCGGTCGCGCGCCTCGATCTCGCGCCGCAGCTCCGCCTCGTCGATCAGCGGCTCCTTCGTCAGCGCGTTCATCCCGCGGACCAGCGACGCCAGGTCCTTCTCGACCACGAAGTCCGCGCCGTTGTCCATGAACGCCTTCACCGGAGCGGGTACGTCCGCGCGCGCCCTGCCGATGACGTCACGGATCGACTTGCCCGTCAGGTCGGGGTTCTGCTCGGAGCCCGAGAGCGCGAACTCCTTGCCGATGATCTTCTGGTCCAGTACGAACCAGGTGTAGTCGTGGCCCGACCGCTGGATGTGTTCCAGCGTGCCGAGCGTGTCGAAGCCGGGGAAGAGCGGCACCGGAAGGCGCTTGCCGCGTGCGTCGAACCAGAGCGAGGACGGGCCCGGCAGGATCCGGATGCCGTGCTTGGCCCAGATCGGGTTCCAGTTCTGGATGCCCTCGGTGTAGTGCCACATGCGGTCGCGGTTGATGTGGTGCGCGCCCGCCGCCTCCGTGATGCCGAGCATCAGGCCGTCCACGTGCGCGGGCACCCCGGAGAGCATGAACTCCGGCGGAGTGCCGAGGCGTTCGGGCCAGTTGGCGCGTACGAGGTCGTGGTTGCCGCCGATCCCGCCGGAGGTGACGATCACCGCCTGGGCCCGCAGCTCGAACTCCCCGGTGACCTCGCGCGTGCTCGCCGTGCCGCGCTCGGCGTCGCTCGCCTCCAGGATCTCGCCGGTGACCGTGTCGACCGCCCCGTCCGTACGGGAGAGACCCGTCACCCGGTGCCGGAACCGGAACTCCACCAGACCGCGCGCCACACCCTCGCGCACCCGCCGCTCGAAGGGCGCGACGACCCCGGGGCCCGTGCCCCAGGTGATGTGGAAGCGCGGTACGGAGTTGCCGTGGCCCGTGGCGTCGTACCCGCCGCGCTCCGCCCAGCCGACCACCGGGAAGAACCGCATGCCCTGGGCGTGCAGCCAGGCCCGCTTCTCGCCCGAGGCGAAGTTCACGTACGCCTCGGCCCACTTCCGCGGCCAGTGGTCCTCGTCGCGGTCGAAGCCGGCCGTGCCGAGCCAGTCCTGCATGGCCAGCGCACGGCTGTCCTTGATGCGGAAGCGGCGCTGCTCGGGCGAGTCGACGAAGAACAGGCCTCCGAACGACCAGTGCGCCTGTCCGCCGATCGACTGTTCGGGCTCCTGGTCGAGAAGGATGACCTTCTTCCCCGCATCGACCAGCTCGGCGGTCGCCACCAGGCCCGCGAGCCCGGCCCCGATCACGATGACATCAGCGTCGTACGCCATGGGCCCATCCCTGCCAGGAGAAGTTACTGTCCGGTCAGATCTTCTGCACGGACCGGGACCGAGTCAACCGTCACGTTCCGGGCACTCGGGAGGCGCAGCGGTGCCGAGGGGCGCTATCGTCGCCAAGTACCCGCCCCCTGACCGGTCTTGAGGTGGAAGACACGTGTCGGTCCTGGTCCTCGCACTCGCCGTGAGCGCGGCCTGTTGCCTCGGCTTCGGCTTCGTACTGCAGCAGAACGCCGCGGCGCGCGCACCGCTCGGCGACTTCCTGTCGTGGCGACTGCTCCTCGATCTCGTCCGTGTGCCGCGCTGGCTCGCCGGGATCGGTCTGATGGTCTGCGGCATGGTGCTCGGTGCGCTGGCGCTCGGCTGGGGCGAGGTGTCGCTGGTGGAGCCGCTGCTGGCCACCAATCTGCTCTTCGCGATGACGCTGAGCCGCTGGCAGACCGGGCAGCCGCTGGGCCGCCAGGGCTGGGGCGGGCTCGCGCTGCTCGCGGGCGGGGTGACGGCGTTCATCGTGGCGGGGCAGCCGCGCGGCAGCGTCGCGGTGGCCGGCCCGATGCGGCACTGGCTGATCATCGGGGTGGTGGCGGGCGTCGCGCTGCTGCTGACCGTGTACGCGAAGAGATCGCGGCTCAGCGCAGGGCCCGCGCTGCTCGCCCTCGCCGCGGGTCTGCTGTACGGACTGCAGGACGCGCTGACCCGGATCAGCGGGCAGCGGCTCTCGCAGGGCGGGCTCTTCGACCTGGTGACGACGTGGCAGCCGTACGGAGTGGTGGTGCTCGGGGTGACCGGCCTGGTGCTGGTCCAGAGCGCGTTCGAGACGGCGCCCCTGCGGATGTCCCTGCCCGCCCTGACGGCGGCGCAGCCCCTGGCGGGCATCGTCTGCGGCGTCGGCTTCCTCGGCGACCGGCTGCGCACCGACACGGGCGCGCTGGCCTGGGAGGCGGCGGGTCTGGCGGCGATCGTGGCCGGGATCGTGGCCCTGGGTCTGCATCCGGCGATGCCCGCGGGCGCGGTGGAGAAGCAGCGCGAGAAGATCGCGGCATGAACCCTGTGAACCCCGCTGAGGAACTTCTCGACGTCGTCGACGCATCCGACCGGGTGACCGGACAGCTGGCACGCGGCGAGGTCTACGCGAACAAGCTGCTCCACCGGTGCGTGTTCATCCTGGCGCGCGACGCCGAGGGCCGGATCTTCGTCCACCGGCGCACCCCGGTGAAGCTGGTCTTCCCCTCCCTGTACGACATGTTCGTGGGCGGCGTCGTCGGCGCGGGCGAGTCCTACGACGCGGCCGCGCTGCGCGAGGCGGAGGAGGAGCTGGGCGTGCAGGGCCTCCCGCAGCCCCAGCCGCTCTTCAAGTTCCTGTACGAGGGCGACGACGGCCAGGGCTGGTGGTCCTGGGTGTACGAGGTCCGCTGCGAACTGCCGGTGCGGCCGCAGGTCGAGGAGGTCGCCTGGCACGCGTTCCTCACCGAGGAGGAGCTGGAGCAGCGCCTCAAGGAGTGGGAGTGGGTGCCGGACGGGCGGGCCGCGTGGGGGCGGCTACTGTCGGAGGCGTGATCGACTTCGTACAGAGCCTGCGTCTCTGGTTCGCGCCGCAGCGGATCAGGGACGAGGGCGACACCCCGGACTACCGGTTCTCGCTCGCCAACGAGCGCACCTTCCTCGCCTGGATCCGGACCGCCCTGGCCCTGGTCGGCGGGGGTTTCGCCGTGGACCAGTTCCTGCCCGACCTGCGCTGGGCCGTCCGCGTGGGGCTGTCCCTGGCGCTGCTCGGCGCGGGTGCGCTGTGTGCGGTGCGCGCGGTCAATCACTGGGTGCGGTGCGAGCGCGCCATGCGGCGCGGCGAGGATCTGCCCGTGACCACCTTCCCGACCCTGCTCAGCCTGACGGTCGCGTTCGTCGCCGTGGCGATGGTCGTGGTCGTCGTGCTCGGCCTGGCCGGCACATGAGCGAGCGGGACCCCGGCCTCCAGCCGGAGCGGACCCGGCTCGCCTGGCGGCGTACGACGCTGAGCTTCACCGTGGCGGCGGTCCTCGCGGGCCGGCAGGCCCTGCACGGGGGCTCGGACGCCGGTGTCGTGGCGGCCGCGCTGGGTCTGCTGCTGTGGGTGGCGTTCCTGCGGGTCGCGCACCGGCGGATGGTCGACGTCGGGGAGTCGCCCCGGCCTGCGGTGATGTCGCCGCGCGCCGCGCTCACCGCCGCCGCGTGCACGGTCGCGCTGGCCGTGATCGGCGTGGCAGCGCTCCATTGAGCACGGACGCCCGCAAAGTAGGATTATGTCAGATTTCATCCTCTTGCTGTTCGGCGTCGTCGGCGCATCACTGATGATCCAGGCCGTCTGGGACCTGAAGTGCTGCCGGCAGACCGGAAGTGCCCCGGCCGACGAGGTGCCCGCGGTCGCGATGGCGCTGGGCGGCGCGTTTCTCGCGCTGGCCGGCCTGGTCGTCGCGTTCCTGGTCTCCCCGGTCTGATCAGGGCGTCTCCCAGTCGACGGTGACGACGATCTTGCCGCGGGTGCGGCCCTCCGCGTTCAGCCGGTGCGCCTCGGCCGCCTGCTCCAGCGGGAACGTGCGGTCCACGTGCACCGTGACCACGCCCTCGTCGGCGAGCACGCCGAGCGTGTGCAGATCCGTCGCGTCGGGCCGTACGAACACATAGCGGCCGCCGAGGCTCGTCACCTCGCCGTCCGCGACGGACGCCAGCCGGCCGCCGGGGCCCAGGACGTCGGCGGAGACCTTCAGGGTCTCGCCGCCGATCGTGTCGAAGGCCGCGTCGACGCCGTCGGGTGCCAGGGCGCGGATCCGGTCCGCGAGTCCTTCCCCGTACGTGACCGGCTCCGCGCCCAGCGAGCGCACATGGTCGTGGTTGTGCTCGCCGGCCGTGCCGATGACCCGGGCGCCGACGTTCTTCGCCAGCTGTACGGCGAGGGAGCCCACTCCGCCCGCCGCCGCGTTCACCAGGACCGTGTCCCCGGGGCCGATCTCCAGGGCGCGCAGCACCTGGTACGCGGTGAGCCCGGCCAGCGGCAGCCCCGCCGCCTCCTCGAAGCTGAGGCGCAGCGGTTTGCGGGCCAGGGTGCGGACGGGTGCGGCGACGTACTCGGCGAAGGTGCCCCGGGAGAGGAAGTCCTCGCGGACGTACCCCATGACCTCGTCGCCGACGGCGAACTCGGTGACCGAGGCCCCGGGCTGGACGACCACGCCGGAGACGTCCCAGCCCGGGATCACGGGGAAGACCGCGTCGAGGATCCCGTCGAGGTAGCCCTCGCGGCACTTCCAGTCGACCGGGTTGACGGAGGCGGCGCGCACCTTCACCAGGACCTGGTCGGGACCGACCTTGGGGTCGGGACGCTCGCCGTACTCCAGGACGTCGGGCCCGCCGTAGTTGCTGTAGCTGATCGCCTTCATACAGACGAGCCTCTGACCTGCGTCGTCCTTATGCAACCGGGGCGGGCGGCAGCATGGTGCGGGGGTCCTTGCCGCTCTTCCACAGGCCTATCAGGAGCGCGGTCGTGGCCTCGAGGAGCTCGGCGCGCTCCAGGCCGCCGATGTCCAGGGGTTCGCAGCCGAGGTCGCGTACGAGCGTGCGGACCGTCGCCAGCGCCCCTTCGTCGTCGCCGCAGAGCGGGACCGCGAGGCCGGGCGGCGGCCGGCGCCAGATGTCGTCGGAGCAGTGGTTGAAGGCCTTGACCACGTGCGCGCCCGTCGCGTCGGCGAGGGCGCGGGCCGCGGCCGGGGCGGTCAGGGTGAGGGCGGGGCCGATCGCGTTGGTGCAGTCGATCAGGGTCCGTCCGCGCAGTTCGCCGGCGGTGAGCAGGATGTCCGGGACTGCTTCGTGGGGGACCGCCAGGAGGGTGGCGTCGCCGAAGGCGGCCGCCTCGGCGAGTGTGCCGGGGCGTGCGCCCGTTCTCGCCGCGGTCGCCGCCGTGCGGTCCGGCGAGCGGCCGCCGATCAGTACGTCGTGTCCGGCCCTCACCCAGTGGGTCGCGAGGGCGTCCGCCATGTTTCCTGTGCCAAGGATTCCGATGCGCATGTACGTAAGCTAGGCGGGGCCCCGGTTACCGATCGGTGCCCAATCCGCCTGCCGGGGAGGGGTGTTGTGGACCGGGTACTCGCGGACTGCCGGGCACGGCTCGGCTTCGACCTGATGGCCAACACCTGGAACGCGGTGGTCCTGTACGCCCTGTCCGGGGGCGGGCGCCGGCCGCGCGAGCTGCGGGCCGAGATCGGCGGGATCAGCAGCAAGGTACTGACCGAGACGCTCCGCAGGCTGGAGGGGTACGCCCTCGTGGAGCGGCGGGTGTTCGCCGAGTCGCCGCCCCGTGTCGAGTACACGCTGACCGCGCTCGGGCGGACCCTGCTGGAGCCGATCGAGGCGCTCGGCCGCTGGTCGGCGGAGCACGGGGACGCCTTCGCCGCCGCGCAGGGTTGGGACGAGGACTGAGCAACTGGCAAGGTGTGCTCACCACTTGATCCACTTCCCCCGGGGGACCCCGATGACCGCCACGGCTCCGTACACCGTCGCACTCGCACCGCATGTCCACGCCTATGTCCAGCCGGACGGCGGCTGGTGTCTCAACAATGCCGGGATCGTCAGCGACGGGGTGTCGACGCTCCTCGTCGACACCACCGCCACGCTGCGGCGGGCCGAGGCCCTGCGCGAGGCGGTGACCGCGGTCGGGGCGCCGCTCCCGCGGACGGTCGTCAATACGCACCACCACGGGGACCACACCTACGGCAACAGCCTCTTCGCCCCGCACGCGACGGTCGTCGGCCACGACTCCTGCCGCAGCGAAGTGCTGGCCGCCGGGCGCCAGCTCCATCTGGTGTGGCCGCAGACGGACTTCGGCGACATCAGCATCACGGCGCCCACGCTCACCTACAGCGAGCGCCTCACCGTCCATCTCGGGGAGACCGAGGTGCGGCTGATCCACCCCGGTGTGGCGCACACGGTCGGCGACACCGTGGTCCACCTCCCCGGGCAGGGCATCGTCTTCACCGGCGACCTGGTCTTCCGGGGCGGCACGCCCTTCCTGCCGATGGGTTCGCTCAGCGGGTCGCTGCGGGCGCTGGAGCTGCTGCGGTCGCTGGACGCGCAGACCGTGGTGCCGGGGCACGGCCCGGTCACCGATCCCTCCGCGTACGACGACACCGAGCGCTATCTGCTGTACGTCGCCGAACTGGCCGGGGCCACCCACGCCAAGGGCCTCACCCCCCTGGAGGCCGCGCGCGAGGCGGACCTCGGCGAGTTTCGTGCGCTGCGCGAGAGCGAGCGCCTGGTGGCCAATCTGCACCGCGCCTACGCGGAGCTGGACGGCCTGCCCGAGGGGTCCCCGCTGGATCCGGTGGCCGTTTTCGGGGACATGGCGGCGATGAACGGCGGGGTTCCCGTGGCCT
The DNA here is from genome assembly GCF_036227325.1 of Streptomyces sp. NBC_01465. Lineage (NCBI taxonomy): Bacteria > Bacillati > Actinomycetota > Actinomycetes > Kitasatosporales > Streptomycetaceae > Streptomyces > Streptomyces sp. NBC_01465. Next base: position 1,207,422 of record NZ_CP109467.1, read on the forward strand.
GTCACGCATAGGTCCTGGCACCCCGGGGGTGGACTGCATACCGACTGGTCGGCATGATGTGTGCGTACGCCACTCGTCATCACCATCCGGAGGTGCCTCCCATGAGCGCAGTCCACCCCCCAGGCATCGACCCGGAGGCACTCCGCGGCCATCTCGACCGCGCGCGCCCCGGTCTGGTGAGCGGACCGCTCAGCGCCCGGCTGATCGAGGGCGGCCGCTCGAACCTGACCTATGTCGTCACGGACGGCACCGGCCGGTGGGTCGTGCGCAGGCCGCCGCTCGGGCACGTACTGGCGACCGCTCATGACATGAAGCGCGAGTACCGGGTGATCAGCGCGCTCCACCCGACCGCCGTGCCGGTCCCCGAGCCGGTGCTGCTCTGCGAGGACGAGACGGTGATCGGATCGCCGTTCTACGTCATGGAGTTCGTCGAGGGAACGCCGTACCGCACGGCGCCCCAGCTCGCCCCGCTCGGTGCCGAGCGCACCCGCGCGGCGGTCCTCGGACTGGTCGACACGCTCGTCGATCTGCACGCCGTGGACCCCGAGGCGGTCGGGCTCGCCGACTTCGGCCGGCCCGAGGGCTTCCTCGACCGTCAACTGCGGCGCTGGGGCAAGCAGTTGGACGCCTCGCGCAACCGTGAACTCGCCGGCATCGACGAGCTGCACGCCGCACTCGGCCGTGCACTGCCCGACTCCCCCGCGCCGACCGTCGTCCACGGCGACTACCGCCTGGACAACGTGCTCCTCGGTGACGACGACCGCATCAAGGCCGTCCTCGACTGGGAGATGTCGACGCTGGGCGACCCGCTCACCGACCTCGGCCTGCTGGTGATGTACAGCTCCGACCTCGGCATCCCCGACGCTCCCGTCTCGACGACGAGCGGCGCCGCCGGCCACCCCTCCCCCGCCGAGCTCGTCGCGCGGTACGCGGAGCGCTCCGGCCGGGACACCTCCGCGATCGCCTGGTACACGGCCTTCGCCTGGTTCAAGCTCGCCGTGATCCTCGAGGGCATCCACTACCGCTACACCCTCGGCCAGACCGTCGGCGCCGGCTTCGACCAGATCGGCGGGCTCGTGCCCGTCTTCATCGAGCACGGACTCACCACCCTCCAGGAAGGCTGAACACCCGCCATGGACTTCGCATACGACGCCAGGACCGAAGAGCTCCGCACCAGGCTGCTGGCCTTCATGGACGAGCACGTCTACCCGGCGGAAGCCGTCGCGCACGAGCAGCGCGCGCTGCTCGACTCACCGTGGGACACCCCGGCGGTGGTCGAGGAGCTCAAGGAGGAGGCGCGCCGGCAGGGGCTCTGGAATCTTTTCCTTCCGGATGCCGAGTACGGTGCCGGGCTGACCAACCTCCAGTACGCCCCGCTGGCCGAAATCACCGGCCGCTCCCCGCAGTTGGGCCCGACCGCGCTGAACTGCGCCGCCCCCGACACCGGGAACATGGAGCTTCTCTTCCAGTTCGCGAGCGAGCAGCAGAAGAAGCAGTGGCTGGAGCCGCTGCTCGCCGGGGAGATCCGCTCCGCGTTCGCGATGACCGAGCCGGAGGTCGCCTCGTCGGACGCGACGAACATCGAGACGCGGATCGAGCGGGACGGCGACGAGTACGTCGTGACGGGCCGGAAGTGGTACATCTCCGGGGCGATGAACCCCGACTGCAAGATCTTCATCGTGATGGGCAAGACGGACCCGGACGGCTCCGACGTGCGGCGGCAGCAGTCGATGATCCTGGTCCCGCGCGACACACCGGGGGTCGAGGTCCGGCGGGCGATGACCGTCTACGGGTACGAGGACCACTACCACGGCGGTCACGCGGAGGTCGTCTTCGACGGGGCGCGGGTGCCGGCGGCGAACCTGGTGGGCGAGGAGGGCGGCGGGTTCGCCATCGCGCAGGCGCGGCTGGGTCCGGGCCGGATCCACCACTGCATGCGGCTGATCGGGATGGCCGAGCGGGCCATCGAGCTGATGTGCCGGCGAGCGGTGTCCCGCGAGGCGTTCGGCAAGCCGCTGGCTTCGCAGGGCGTCGTACAGAACTGGATCGCGGACGCGCGGGTCACGGTGGAGCAGCTGCGGCTGCTGGTGCTGAAGACGGCGTGGCTGATGGACACGGTGGGGAACCGGGGGGCGCACACCGAGATCCAGGCCATCAAGATCGCTACGCCTCGGGCGGTCGTCGACATCATCGACAACGCGGTGCAGTTGCACGGGGCGGGCGGGGTCAGCCAGGACTTCCCGCTGGCGGAGCTCTGGGCGGGGGCGCGGACGCTGAAGCTTGCGGACGGGCCCGATGAGGTGCACCAGCGGTCGCTGGCGCGGCGGGAACTGAAGCGGTACGTGTAGCCGGGGCGGGTTGGCGCGGCCCCACACGGGGGCTCCGCCCCCGGACCCCCGCTCCTCAATCGCCGGAGGGGCTTGATTTTGCTGCACTTGCATCGCAAGTACAGGCAAGATCAAGCCCCTCCGGGGCTGTTACGGCCGCAGCGCCCTCAGCAGGAGGTCCGCCAGGTGGTCCGCCACCTCCACGTGCGTGAGCGGGCCACCCGGGCGGTACCACGTCGACAAGTGGTGGATCGAGCCGAAGTGGTAGTCGACCACCAGGTCCGCCGGTGTCGCCGTCGAGAAGACGCCCTCCTTCTGGCCCTCCTCGATCAGCGCGCGGAAGCGCTCGTGGTAGCGGCGGCGCTCCCCCCGTACCTGCTTGTTCTTCTCCGGGCTCAGATGGTGCATCGAGCGGAAGAAGATCGACGCGTCGTCGAGGTTCTCGATGGTCGTCACGACCACGTCCGCCGCCGCGTCCCGCAGCCTCTTCTCCACCGGCGCGTCCGCGTCCGCGAAGGCGTCCAGGCGTTCCTGCTGGAGGCGCAGCACCCGGGCGTAGACCTCGTGGAGGAGGTCTTCCTTGGAGCCGAAGTAGTGGTAGAGCGCGCCCTTGGTGACCCCGGCCGCCTCCACGATCTCCTGGACCGAGGTGCGGTCGTAGCCCTGCTCGGCGAAGAGGCGGGTGGCGGCAGCCAGCAGCCTCTGGGGGACGGGGGTACCGTTCCCGTCGGTCGTCCTGGCTGCCATCAGGCCGCCACCCTTCTCTCTGTTCTCTGTTCAGTGGGGGGAACGCAGTTCCCGCCTGAGGATCTTCCCACTCGCCGTCTTCGGCAGCTCCGGCAGGATCTCCACCTCGCGCGGGTACTTGTACGCGGCGAGGCGTTCCTTGCAGTACGCGGAGAGGTCCCCGGGCTCCAGTTCGGCACCCGGGCGCAGGCTGACGTACGCCTTCACCGACTCTCCCCGGTACGCGTCCGGGATCCCCACGACCGCCGCCTCGCGCACCGCGGGGTGCGTGTAGATGACGTCCTCTACCTCGCGCGGCCAGACCTTGAAGCCCGACGCGTTGATCATGTCCTTCTTCCGGTCGACCACGTACAGCCAGCCGTCGGGGTCCATGAAGCCGATGTCGCCGGTCCTCAACTCCCCGTCGGGGAAGGCCGCTTCCGTCGCCTCGGGCAGACGCCAGTAGCCGGAGACCACCTGGGGGCCGCGTACCGCGATCTCGCCCTGTTCGCCGAAGGGGACGTCGTCGCCGTTCTCGTCGACGATACGGACGACCGTGTCGGGTCCGGGAACGCCCACGGAGAGCGTGCCGGAGACCGGGTCGACCGGGGCCTCGTGCTCCGGCGGGACCGCCGCGCAGGGCGCGGTGCACTCGGTGAGTCCGTACCCGTTGCGGATGTACGGGCCGAAGCCCGCCCGGAACTTCTCCACCAGGGCCGGCGGGACCGGCGCCCCGCCCGAGGAGATCACCTGGAAGGAGGAGAAGTGGTCGGGGGTCGCGCCCGGGGTCGCGGCGAGCGCCATGAAGGCGGTCGAGGGGCCCACGGTGTAGGCGGGGCGGTGTTCGAGGAACGCGTCCAGTACGACGCCCGGGTGGAAGCGGTAGGCCAGCACCAGGGTGCCCGCGTTGGCGAGGGCGGTGGCCAGCTCGCAGACCATGCCGGTGATGTGGAAGAGCGGGGCCAGGGCGAAGTAGGCCGCACCCTCGGGTATGGGGTGGCCGGTGCGCTGGCGTTCGGCGTTGATCATGATGTTGCCGTGGGCGTTCATGGCACCCTTGGGGGTGCCGCTCGTGCCGGACGTGTAGCTGATCAACGCCACGTCGGTGGCCGCCAGTTCGCGGTCGTCGGGTGCCGGGTGGCCCTGGCGGGCCACCGCCAGGAGGTCCGCCGCGTCGGCTGCCTGCTCCAGGCGGTCGAAGCCGAGGACGCGCTCGTCGTTGCGCGTCTGGAGGTCGCGTTCGCAGGCGGTGAGGGCCGTACGGACCGGGGAGTCGGCTGCCGTCTCGCGCAGGTAGGAATCCCAGGCGCGGTCCGAGCAGATCAGGGCCGAGACCTCGGCGTCGCGCAGGACATGGCCGACCTCGCCCGACTTGTACATCGGGTTGAGCGGCACCACGACCGCCCCGGCCTTCCAGGCGCCGAGCAGCGCGAGCACGAAGTGCGGGCTGTTCTGCAGCATGATCGCGACGCGGTCGCCCTGCCGGATCCCCTCGGCGGCGAGGTGGCCCGCGACCGAGTCGGAGAGGGCGTCGGTCTCGCGGTAGGTGAGGCGGCCGTCGAAGTAGGCGATCGCGGGGTGGTCCGGGGAGCCGGCCACGCTGTCGCGGAAGGCGTGCAGGACGGTGGGGCGGGGGTCGAGCGGGGCGCGCTGGGCCTCGCTGAGGCGGCCGAGCCAGGGCTTGGCCGCGTAGATCGACGCCGGTGCTGTGCTGGTCACTTGCCCGCCCCTTCCCACTTCTGCTGCAGGTGGTTCATATTGCCGATCCAGCGGTCGGGGTCGGCCGCCCGCGCCTGGTAGTAGCCCGCGACCTCGGGGTGCGGCAGGACCAGGAAGCGGTCCTCGGCGATCGCCGTGAAGAGCGCGTCGGCGACGTCCTCGGGCTCGATGGCGGTCGGTGTCAGGACGAGGTCGCCCGCCGAGCCGGACGCCGTGAGCATGTCGGTGCGGACACCCTGCGGACAGATCGCGTGGACCTTCAGACCCCGGTGGCGGTAGGTGAGCGCGAGCCACTCGGCGAAGGCGAGGGCTCCGTGCTTGGTGACGCTGTACGGCGCCGCGCCGATCATGGTCAGCAGCCCCGCGGCCGAGACGGTGGAGACGAAACGGCCCTCGCCGCGCTCCAGCCAGTCGGGAAGGAGCTCTCGGGCCGCCCGTACGTGGGCCATCACGTTCACGTCCCAGGCGGAGGCCCAGACGTCCTCGTCGGCGAAGGCGTCGCCGCCCGAGCCGAGGCCGGCGTTGGCGCAGTAGATGTCGATGGTCCCGCCGAGCGCCTCGCGCGCCTCGGCGACGATCCCGGAGGCGTCTCCGGGGAGCGCGATCGCTCCGATCGCCTCGGCCGACGCCTTGGTCTTGTCCGGGTCCAGATCGTTGACCACGACTCTGGCTCCCTCGGCGGCGAACCGGCGGGCCAGCGCGGCCCCGATCCCGCCGCCCGCTCCTGTGACCACGACGCCCGCGCCCTGGACCGTACTCATCTGGACCTGCCTCTCCCTTGAGTGCACCAGCAGACTAACCAGTCGGTATGTGTCATTGGAAGGGGTCAGGGGGCTAGCCTGCGTGGCCATGACAGTCGGAGCGATCACGGAGGTAGTCAAGTGAGCCTGTCCAGAAGGGGATTGCTGGCCGCGAGCGGCGCGGTCGGCGCCGCGGGTGTCGTGACATCCGGTGCGGGTACGGCCGCCGCGCACGGGCGGGTGCGGACCGGTTTCGACCGGCTGGCCGCCGACGGGTACCGGCTGCTGGCCGGGCAGAAGGTCGGCATCGTCACCAACCCGACCGGCACCACCCAGGACGTGCGCCACATCGTCGACGTCATGCACCCCGACCCCCGGGTGAACCTGACCGCGGTCTTCGGGCCCGAGCACGGGTTCCGGGGCACCGCGCAGGCGGGCGGGTCCGAGGGGCGCTACGACGACCCGGCGACGGGGCTGCCGGTCTACGACACGTACACCAAGAGCGGGCAGCCCCTCGCGGACATCTTCACCGCGTCCGGCGTGGACACCGTCGTGTTCGACATCCAGGACGCGGGCGCGCGCTTCTACACGTACATCTGGACGCTGTACGACTGCATGGAGGCGGCCGCGCTCGCCGGCAAGCGCTTCGTCGTCCTGGACCGGCCCAACCCGGTGACCGGGCGGGCGGCGCTGGGGCCCGTCATGCACCCGGAGTTCGCGACGTTCGTCGGGCGCAAGCCCATCTCGCAGGCGCACGGCATGACGGTCACCGAGCTGGCACGCCTCTTCAACGGCGAGTATCTGGCGCAGCCGGTGGAGCTGGAGACCGTGGCCATGTCGGGGTGGCGGCGGCGCGACTTCTTCGACGCGACTGGGCTGCCGTGGGTGCCGCCGAGCCCGAACATGCCGACGCCCGACACGGCGCTGGTCTACTCGGGCACCTGCCTCTTCGAGGGGACGAACCTCTCCGAAGGGCGCGGTACGACAAGGCCGTTCGAGCTCCTGGGCGCGGAAGGCATCGACGGGAAGTGGGCCGCGGCAGCGAACGCGCTCGGCCTGGACGGGGTGCGCTTCCGGGAGGCGTACTTCGCTCCGACCTTCTCCAAGTTCCAGGGCAAGACGGTCGGCGGGGTCCAGCTCCACGTCCAGGACCGGGAGTCGTTCGACCCGGTGCGCACCGCGATCGGGCTGCTGGTGACCGCCCAGCAGGTCTGGGACGGATTCGCCTGGCGGTCCGACAACTGGATCGACAAACTGACGGGTTCCACGCAGGTCCGCACCCTGATCGACGCGGGGGCCTCCACCGACGAGGTCGTCGCCGCCTGGCAGGGCGAACTGGCCGCGTTCCGGGCCGTACGGAAGCGGTATCTGGCCTATCACTGAGCCGTATTCCGCAGGATGCTGCGGACTATGACAGACACGGATGTGGAGCCGTACCGGGAGATCACGTTCGACAAGGACGGCGACGTCGATCCCCGGGAGCGCGATCTGCTGGCCACGCTGGACGTCACGGACCTGGTGATGTTCGCGCACGGCTGGAACAGCAGCCGGCAGGGCGCCACCGCGCTCTACCGCCGGTTCTTCGCCCCGGTCCCCGGGCTGCTCGCGGGTGCCCCGGGGGTCCGGATCGGCTACGCGGGCATCATCTGGCCCTCCATGGTCTTCGCGGACGAGCCGATCCCGGACTTCAAGCACCAGTCGGCGGTGGCCGCGGGGCCGGGGCTCGACCCGGAGTCGCAGCGGTCGCTGATGCAGTTCTTCCCCGACCGTGCCGACACGGTCGAGCGGCTGGCGCAGCTCCTCGACGAGCAGCCCGAGGACCGGGGCGCGTTCGACGAATTCGGGCTGCTGGTACGGCAGTTGGTGGACGTACCGGTGCAGAGCCCGGACGCGCGCTTCGCCACCGACACGGACACGGACGACGGCCCCCAGAGCGATCCGGCCATGCTGTACGAGGACACCCTGACCGTCTGCACGCTCTTCGCCGACGCGCTGGCCGAGACCGGGGCCGCCCCCGAGGAACTCTTCGGCGGCGGGCTCAAGCGGCTGTGGGGCGGGGCGAAGGAGCTGCTGCGGCAGGCCACGTACTACGCGATGAAGCGGCGCGCCGGGACCGTCGGTCAGCTGGGACTCGGACCGCTGCTCGGGCGTCTCGCCCGGGCCAGGCCGGGGATGCGGGTACATCTGGTCGGGCACAGCCAGGGGGCGCGGCTGGTCTCGTTCGGGCTGCGCGGGCTGCCCGCCGGGGTGGGGAACGTACGGTCGCTGACACTGCTCGAAGGGGCCTTCTCGCACTACGCGTTCGCCGCGAACGGGGTCCTCGCGGGGCTGCAGTCGCGGGTGGCCGGCCCTGTGGTCAGCTGCTACTCGCACTTCGACACCGCGCTCGGAGTGATCTATCCGATCGCCTCGCGGCTGGCCGGCGACTCGTTGGGCGCCGTCGACGACGACCCGCGCTGGGGTGCGATCGGCCACGACGGGATCCAGTCCGTGGACGGGACCGTCCGGCTCACCCTGCAGAACGCGCTGGGTCTCGGCGGACGCTTCCCGACCGCGGGGTGCGTGAACATCGACGCGGCCTCGGTCGTACGCAACGGGGGCCCGCCCGGCGGCGCGCACACCGACATCTGCCACGAGGAGCTGGCGAAGGTGGTGCTGGCGGCGGGCCGGATCGGTGCTGTGTGATCCGGCCCGCCGCCGTCTCAACTCCTAGCGGTGGGAGGGGAATTCGACGACCTGCTGGTACGTCGGACGGTTCTGCCACTGCATCGGCCAGAACTTCAGGCCGCCCAGCGGACGGTGGATGATCGCGTCCGAGCACCACTGGTCACCGGCGGAACAGCTGTCGTCCCCGGGGTACACCTGGGCCGGGGTCTTGGCCGCGGCCCGGGTGAGCGTGGTGAGCAGCGCGTCGCGGCAGGCGCTCAGGTCGCCGCCTCCGCAGAGGGAGGTGGGGAGCCAGCCCTTGACCGGCTTCCCGAGCACCGTACGGATGTCCTTGTCGACATAGCTCCACCAGCCGTACTGGAAGGCCGATCCGGCATGACCGCCCGTGGGGCCCTGGCTCGCGGAGGGTGCCTGGTCGACGGAGAGGTTGGCCGTGAGCTTCGTGTACAGGTCGTCGCCGAGCTGCGGCTTGAACTCCGACTCCACGAGCAGCGGCCACCATGCGTCCATGATGCGGACCGCGTCCGGGTGCGTGTAGACGTGCGAACTCTGGGCGTTCTCCTTGCGCTGGGTTCCGTCGGCCGACCAGGACTCAAGCAGCTGGATCGCCTGGGCTGCGGCCGGGTCGGTGACCGGCTTGGAGCGCAGGACCTTCAGCAACTCGGGCAGGACGTCCTCGCCGCGCAGATCGGTGACGGCGGCCTGCGCCATCGCCCGGGTGAGCGAAGCGCGGGTGACGCCGCCCTGCTGCACGAGGGCCGCGACGCGGTCGCCCAGGAGGTCGACGCGGTGGACGGGGCCGTTGCCGAAACCGGCCGAAGTGAACTCCTTGGCCTGCTTGTTGTTCCACGAGACGTAGTAGTCCTGGCCGACGGACTGCGGGTGCTGGGCGGCCGGGGTGAGCTCCATGGTGTTGCGTACGGGGTCGAAGCCCTTCCACTCATACGCCTGCTCGGCCTTGACCGGGAAGGACGCGTCGACGCCGTCGGCGCGCACCGGGTTCATCCCGCTGTTGAAGTACGCCGCCTCGCGGGAGTCCGCGTAGAACCAGTTGAAGGCGTAGCCGATGTGGTCGGCGGCCTGCTGGAAGGTCTTGGCGTCCGTCACGTACGAGGGGTCGTTGAGCATCTGGAAGCCGACGATGGAGTCGGCCTCGTGGCGGTAGGTGGAGCGCAGCGAGGTGTACGCGACGGGCTTGCCGCCGACCGTGGCGCGGTGGGTGACGATGCCGTACTTCGTGCGCCAGACCTGCATCCGGTAGGAGCCCGCGGCCGTCGAGTCGGCGAGCGTGGGCTTCCAGGAGTTGGTGCGCTCCATCTTCTCCATGGGGGTGCAGACGCCCCGGTAGAGGTAGTGGGTGTCGTCCTGGCAGAGCTCGAGGGCGTAGGTGTCGGTGATGTCCTGGCCCGCCGAGGTGGCGGACCAGGCGTAGTCCTGGCCGCGGCCCAGCTGGATGTACATGCCGACGCCCGCGAAGGAGACGCCCCGGGCGCTGATGCCCGGGCCCTGGAGCTCCTGGAGCATCAGGAGCTGGGGCAGGAAGTACCCGGTCTGCGGGCCGAAGACGGCGATCGGGTTTCCGCTCGCGGTGTGCTGACCTGAGACGACGAGGGCATTCGACATGCCCTTCTTCTGGCTGAACAGGTCGGCGGGGAGCACCCCGTTGTCGTAGATGCCCTGGAGCGGCTTGAGCGCTTTCGGGGCCTTGACCGGGGTCTCGGCGGCCGTCTTGGCGCCGCCCGTGCGGTCGTAGACGAGGGGTTCGGACTTCACCGAACCGGGGTCGGGCATCGCCGCGCCGCGCGGGTTCGCCGGCTTGCCCGCGTACGGGAAGCTGGTGCCGTCGTGGACGGTGAGCGTGGCCTCCGGGTCGTTGCGCATCCGGAAGGACTCCCAGACCTTGGTGCCCTCCTCGACGCCGTACTTCTGCTGGGCGGCGAGCAGCGAGATCGCGGACTGGACCTCGCCGCCTCCGCCGCCGCCGAAGAGACCGCCGACGACCGACGCGAGCGCGATCATGTCGGTGACCTTGAAGGGCTGGATCTCACCGGCGTTGGTGATCGCGTCGATCTTGCCGGTGAGGACGTACTCGCCGGGGAAGTAGCGGCCGTCCTTGGACTTCTGGCGGTAGGCGTTGATGCCGTCGACGTACGCCTGCGCGTCGGCCATGGCCTGCTTGCCGCGCTCGCCCTGGGTGGTGGCGATGTAGTCGACCTGGTCCTGGAGGTCCGCTTCCGTGTACGGGGCCTGCGGCCAGAACTCCTGCTCCAGGCCCTGGTTGGCCAGCGCGCCGCCCGCGAAGGAGGTGAGCTCGCCGCGGCCGATGTGGCGGAAGAGGTCCATGAGCCAGAGGCGGTCCTGGCCGGCCGCGTAGCCGGCGCCGAACTCGGTTCCGTAGCGGGTGGTGCCCTTGATGTGCGGGACGCCGGTCTTCTTGTCGCGGGTGATGGAGACGTCGTCGCGGGGCTTGGTGACGGACTCGACCTGGTCGGAGGGGACGCCGAAGGAGGCGTCGTTGAAGAAGTCGCTCAACTTCGCGTCGGTGAGGGAGCCGGCCCCGGCCGCGAGGGCGTCGTAGGGGCCCATCTGGTCGGCGCTGTGGGCGGGGCGGGTGCCGAGCGCGCGGTGGGCGAGGATCGCGGCGAGGGTGGCGTTGCCGTTCTCACCGGGCGGCAGGATGTCGTTGCACTGCCCCGCGCAGTAGTCGCCGGCGGGCGCCGGATCCGCCGCGGTCGCCTGCGGCAGGGGGGCGAGGAGTGCCGTACCGAGGGCAAACACCGTTGCCGCGACGGCAGTTCTGAGCTTTGCGGTGCGTGGTCGCATGCGTGCTCCTTGTGAGGGCCGATGCGCCGGAGGTTACTGGCGAGGTGACCCGTCAGTAAGGTGAACATGCGTCACCTTTTCGTAATCGCCACACTCCCACCCGAAGAGCCCATCGGTGATGGCAGCCATCGGGAATTGGATGGAGCCAAAACGGGCAGCCGTACGTCTATCCCTCAACGCCGAAGTACCAGCGACGGAGGTGGACGTGCGATGGCCGGGTTCCGGAGTCTCGCGAGACAGGTGCGCGATCCGCGCAACGACCTTGCGCTGCGGAGGTATTCGCTGCGCAAATGCCTGGAGAGGTTTGCCCCGTACGGGCACCGGGCGACCTGGGACCATCTGTGTTCCAGGCATCACATCGAACCCGAGGACCGGGATCCCGATCCGGCGCGGCTGGTGGCCGCGCTCGACGAACTGGAAGAGGCGCGGGCCGTCTGGCTCGCCTACGAGGCGGAGTTCGCGGAGCGCCGCAGGCGCGAGAAGCACGACGGACTCCGGAGGCCCGGAACCTTCGACGACTGGCACCGGCGCACCTGGGGAGGGTGCGGGGTGGCGTGGTGCGCCGACCCCGCCGTGCACCCTTCGGCCCCTCTGGCCGAGGTTCTGCGACGGCTGATTTCCGCCCTTCGGGCGGATCCGGGCGCGCGCTGCCCCGTCTGTGACGGGACTTCGGTGGTCTGGGTCCAGGACCTGGCCCACGAGCCGTGGTCGGGACCCGTCTGCACCGGCTGCGGAATTCTGGTGCCGCAGCCCGTCCTGACGACCGAGGCGCTCGTCCGCTCGAAGCGCCGCAGGGATGTACAGCGCAAGGAACTGGCGTCAGTGGCATGAGCGCCTGGAGAAGAGCCCGCGCCGTGGGGGACGGCGCGGCAGCCGCTACGACTTGAGGCGTTCCGGGGAGAGACGCGAGCCGGTGAGGCGCTCGCCGGTGACGTCGTCCGGGTTGGACAGGACACAGGTCTCCAGGGAGAGACAGCCGCAGCCGATGCAGTCGGTGAGATGGTCGCGGAGCCGGCCGAGGCGGTTGATCCGCTCGTCGAGTTCGGAGCGCCAGGCCTCGGAGAGGCGTGCCCAGTCCTCCTTGTTGGGGGTGCGCTCCTCGGGGAGTTGAGCGAGGGCGTCCCTGATCGTGGCCAGCGGGATGCCGACGCGCTGTGCGGCGCGGACGAAGGCGACGCGGCGCAGGGCGTCGCGGCTGTAGCGGCGCTGGTTGCCCGAGGTCCTGCGGCTGCTGATCAGGCCCTTGGCCTCGTAGAAGTGGAGGGCGGAGACGGCGGCGCCGCTGCGTGCGGACAGCTGGCCGACCGTGAGCTCGTGGATCTTCTCTGGAATCTGCGGCACCCCTCGAACCCTACTGCCCGTCGTTGACAGAAACGGCTGCATCCAACGATGCTGAGCAAGCGCTTAGACATTGTGATGGATGCGGGAAGGCAGGGACTGGGACATGGCAGAGCCGAGGATCTTCACGTCGGCGGAGGAGCTGCGGGCCGGGGTCGGCGAGCAGCTGGGGCACAGCGACTGGCTGGAGATCGAGCAGAAGCGGATCGACCTGTTCGCGGAGGCCACCGGTGACCACCAGTGGATCCACGTGGACGCGGAGAAGGCCGCCGCGGGCCCGTTCGGGACGACGATCGCGCACGGCTATCTGACGCTGTCGCTGCTGCCCGCGCTCGTTCCGCAGGTCCTGCGGGTCGAGGGCATGAAGATGGGCATCAACTACGGCACCAACAAGGTCCGTTTCCCCTCCACCGTGCCGGTCGGCTCGCGGCTGCGCGCGACGGCCGTGCTGACCGACGTCACGGAGGCGGGCGGCGGCGTGCAGGTGACGGCGGCGGTCACGATCGAGCGCGAGGGCGGCGACAAGCCGGTCTGCGTCGCCGAGTCGGTGTCGCGCTACTACTTCTGAGCGGCGTCCGGCCTGCGGGCCGAGACCATCCGCAGGACGAGGTCGGCATAGAACGCGCCGACCTCGTCGGGCGTTCTGCGGCCCTCGGTGTTGAACCAGCGGGCGACGTCGATGCAGAGCGAGAGCACGGCGAGGGTGGTGCCGGGGACGTAGGGGACGTCGAACTCCCCTGCTTCCACACCGTCGTTGATGATGCGGCGCACGGCAGCGTCGCTGCGGCGGCGCAGTTCGATGATCTCGGTGCGGTGCTCGGGGCCCAGTGCGTCGAGCTCGTACTGGACGACGCGGGCCGTCATGTGGTGGCCGGCGTGCCAGCGTACGAAGCTCCGTACGGCCGAGGCGAGCCGGTCGGCGGCGGTGCCTTCGGCGTCCGCGGCCGTCTCCAGGATCTCCAGGGCCTTCTCGTGGCCGATCCGGCTGATCCGGTGGAGCAGCTCTTCCTTGGTCTTGTAGTGGATGTAGAGCGCGGCGGGGCTCATGCCCGCGCGGCCCGCGATGTCACGGGTGGTGGTCGCGTGGTACCCGCGCTCGGCGAAGGCCTCGACGGCGGCGACGAGCAGCCTCCGGGCGGCCTCGGGGCCGACCTCCGCCCACGGCTTCTCCTCGCCGCCGACTGTCTCCTCCGCCGTGCCCATGCGCTCGCCCCTTCCGGCGTCTGTCCAGGAGGAACACCATACCCCGCGACTGAGCAAGCGCTTAGGGGAGCTTTACAGCTTCTGGAAGGGGTCGTGCTCGGCGAGGAGCTTCTCCAGGCGGGCCTGGTCGACGCGGCTGACGATCTGGCCGGCTTCCTGGCGGTCCCTGACCACCTTGGCGAGGGTGAATGCGGAGGTGGTGAGGTAGAGGACCGCGATGGCCAGGAAGGCGCGCACCCAGGAGCTGGCGTCCAGCTGGAAGATGCCGACGGCCGTGGCGCCCAGGGCGAGGGCGAAGGAGGCGACGGCCTGTCCGTAGTACGCCGTCGTGTTCTGCTGCTTGACCGGTGTCTCACTCATGGGAGCAGCATCGGGCGGATGTGGCCGGGGCCACATCCGCCCGCGTACTCAGTTGCGTACTCAGTCAGAAGGCCGAAACTCCCGTCAGTGCGCGGCCGATGACCAGTTTCTGGATCTGGCTCGTGCCCTCGTAGAGCGTCATCACGCGGGCGTCGCGGAGCAGCTTGCCCGCCGGGTACTCGTCGATGAAGCCGTAGCCGCCGAAGACCTGCAGGGCGTTGTTGGCCGCCCGTACCGCCGCCTCCGAGGCGAAGAGCTTCGCCGTCGAGGCCTCGGTGACGAAGGGCTTGCCGCGGTCGATCAGGTCGGCGACGCGCCAGGTGAGGAGGCGGGCCGCGTCCACGTCCACCGCGATGTCCGTGAGCATCTCCTGGACCAGCTGGTGGTGGGCGATCGTCTTTCCGAACTGCTCGCGCTCCGTGGCGTACGTGAGCGCGCAGTCCAGGGCCGCCTGGGCTATGCCCACACAGCCTGCGGCGACCGACATCCGGCCCTTGGCCAGGGCCGACATCGCGACCGAGAAGCCCTTGCCCTCGGGGGCCATCATCGCGGAGGCGGGGACCCGTACGTCCTCGAAGTTCAGCTCGGCGGTGGCCTGGCCGCGCAGGCCCAGCTTGCCGTGGATGGTGGTGCGGGTGAGGCCGGGGGCGCTGGTGGGGACCAGGAAGGCGGAGACGCCCTTGTGGCCGGGGGCGTCGGTGGAGCGGGCGAAGAGGAGGACGACGTCGGCCCAGGTGCCGTTGGTGATGAACATCTTGGAGCCGTTGATGACGTAGTCGTCGCCGTCGCGGACCGCGCGGGTGGTGAGGTTGCCCGCGTCGGAGCCGGTGCCGGGCTCCGTGAGGCCGAAGCAGCCGATCAGTTCGCCGGAGGTGAGGCCGGGGAGGTAGTCGTTCTTCTGGGCCTCGGTGCCCCAGTGGGCGATCGTCTTGGCGACGAGGCCGAGGGAGACGGAGACGATGCCGCGGACCGAGGAGTCGCCGCGGCCGAGTTCTTCGGTGACGAGGCAGTAGGAGAGGTGGTCGCCGCCGGAGCCGCCGTACTCCTCGGGGATCGTCAGGCCCAGGAAGCCGAGGGCGCCGAGCTTCTTGACGATGGCACGGTCCACGTTCTCGGCGCGGTCCCACTCGATCACGTGGGGAGTGATCTCGCGGTCGACGAAGTCTTTCGCGAGCTGCCGGACTGCGGACTGCTCCTCGCTGAGCTCCAGGTTCATCCTCGGACACCTCTTTTAATTAGCACCGCTAGTTTAATGGCTGCAGGGCCTACTATGTGCGCCATGGCCCGCCCACGCAAGCCCCTGCTCAGCCGGGAGCGCATCGTCGAGACAGCAGGCGCTCTGGTCGACGCGGAGGGGCTCGACGCCGTCTCCACGCGTCGGCTCGCCGCCGAGCTGGGGGTCAGCGGACCCTCGCTCTACAACCACTTCCGCAACAAGGACGAGATCCTCGACGCGGTCGCCGACGCGCTGTCCGCGCGGATCGACCTGTCGATGTTCGAGGAGGGGGACGGGCGGGACTGGCGGGAGGCTCTGCACGACTGGGCTGTGTCGTATCGCGCTGTGCTCGCCGACCATCCGCATGTGGTGCCGGTGCTCGCGCGGGGGCCCGGGCGGCGGCCCGCGGGGCTGCGGGTGGCCGACGCGGTGTTCGGGGCGATGGTGCGGGCCGGGTGGCCGCCCGCCCAGGCGACGTACATCGGTGCGCTGATGCGGTACTTCATCACCGGGTCCGCGCTGGGGTCCTTCGCGCGGGGGTTCGTCGACGACCGGGATGTTTACGACTCCGGCGACTATCCGCATCTGGGGCAGGCGCATCTGCTCGCCGACCGGCAGGAACAGGTCGACGAAGGGGCCTTCGAGACGGGGCTTCGGGCGTTGGTGGACGGGTTGGCTTTGCAGTTCGAGTTGGTTCGGTCGGCGCCGAAGGGTCGTTGACGGAGACTGGTCGTATGGGTGCTCGAGAGCTTGCTTCGTTTGCTGCGCTTCTTGCCGATGAGACCCGGGCGGGGTTCTGTCTTGCACTGCTCGACGGACGTGCTTGGACCGCTGGTGAGCTGGCGCGGGCGGGCGGGGTGGCCGCGTCTACGGCGAGCGAGCATCTGGGGAAGCTCGTTGCCGGTGGGCTGCTGAGTGAGGCGCGGCAGGGGCGGCATCGGTATGTGCGGATCGCCGACGAGGGGGTTGCGCATCTGGTGGAGGAGCTGGCCGCTTACGCGGGAGGCGGTGACACGGCTCCGCGCGGGCTGCGGGCCGTCAACGCGGAGGCTGCGCTCGCTCGGGGGCGGACCTGTTACGACCATCTCGCGGGGCGGCTGGGGATCGCCATCACCGAGGCCATGGTGGGGCGCGGGCTGCTGGAGGTGGGCGCGGGCGTTGCGCTGAGCGGTCAAGGGGTGGAGTGGTTCGGGGAGTTGGGGATTCCGCTTGAGGTGCGGGGGCGGCGGCCGCTCGTACGGGTGTGCCTGGACTGGACCGAGCGGAAGCCGCATCTGGCGGGGGTTGCGGGGGCGGCTCTTTGTCGGCATGCGATGGAGGTGGGGTGGTGCGAGCGGGTGGGGCGGGGGCGGGCCGTTCGGGTTACTGGGGGCGGGGAGCGGGTGCTGGGGGCGGTGTTGGGGATCTCGGCCGAGTCGCTTCGGTGAGGCGGCGTGGGGCGGGGCCGGGGTCGCCGCTGCGCGGAGCCAGTCCCCGACCCCGCCCCTTCCCGAAACTGGGGCGGAGCCCCAGACCCCCCTGGCCCCGCTCTTTCGGGGGCTCCGCCCCCGGACCCCCGCTCCTCAATCGCCGGAGGGGCTTGAATTTAAAAGACCACCAGCGCCCGGCCTCCCTTGCCCGCGATCATGTTCTCGAACGCCGCCGGGATTCCGTCCAGCCCGATGTGCTCCGTCACCAGCGCACTCAGGTCGAAGCGGCCCGCCCGAACGTGTTCCGCGATGACCGGCAGGTCCGCCTCCGGGTTCGAGTTGCCGTACACGCAACCCACCAGCGTCCGGCCCCAGTGGAAGAGTTCCAGCGCGTTGAACGTGACCTGCTGGTCCTTGCCGCCGATGCCCACCACCGTCGTACGGCCGCCCCTGCGCGTCGACTCCCACGCCGTGCGGATCGTGACCGCCCGGCCCACGCACTCCACCGCCACGTCCACGCCCTGGCCGCCCGTGAGCTTGCGGATGTCCTTGGCGGTCGTCTCCGAGGCCAGGACGAACTCCGTGGCTCCCGCCGCCCTTGCGAGCTCCTCCTTCTCCGGGGAGACGTCCACCGCGATGATCGTCGACGCTCCGGCGATACGGGCCGACTGGAGCGTGGCCAGGCCCACTCCCCCGACGCCGTAGACCGCCACCGTCTCGCCCTCGCGGACCTTCGCGGAGTGGTGGATCGCCCCGTATCCCGTGAGGACCGCGCAGCCGAGCAGCGCCGCCTCCGTGAGCGGGATGCCCTCGGGTACGGGGATGACGCAGTTCGCGGCGACCACCGTCTCCTCGGCGAACGCCGCCACGTTCAGGCCGGGGTGGAGCTCCGTGCCGTCCGCCGTGCGGGCGTGGATGTTGGCCGCGCCCTTCAGCGCGTCGGTGCAGAGCCAGACTTCGCCGAGCGTGCAGGGGTGGCAACTGCCGCAGGACGGGGCCCAGTTGAGGATCACACCGTCGCCGGGGGTTACGTGTGTCACGCCTTCGCCCACCGAGATCACCGTGCCCGCTCCCTCGTGGCCCAGGACCGCGGGGACCGGCACCTTCATGGTGCCGTTGGTGAGGGAGAGGTCGGAGTGGCAGACTCCGGCGGCTGCGAGGCGGATCCGTACCTGGCCGGGGCCGGGAGCGGGGAGTTCGATGTCGGCGATCTCCAGCGGGGAGTCGGCGGCGGGCAGGACGGCGGCGCGGACCATGAAGGGTGTCTCCTGGCTCAGAACTGGAGGGACTTGGTCTGGAGGTACTCGGTGAGGCCGTGCGAGCCCAGCTCGCGGCCCACACCCGACTGCTTGTAACCGCCGAAGGGGGCAAGGGGGTTGAAGCGGCCGCCGTTGATGTCGACCTGACCGGTGTCCATCCGGCGGGCGAAGGCGACGGCCTCTGCGGGCTCCGCCGCCCAGACCGCACCCGCGAGGCCGTAGACCGTGCCGTTCGCGATGCGCAGGGCGTCCTCCTCGTCCTCGTACTTGAGGATCGAGAGGACCGGGCCGAAGATCTCCTCCTGGGCGATCGTCATCTCGGGCGTCACATCCGCGAAGACCGTCGGACGGACGTAGTAGCCCGACGGCAGGGGGGACTCGGGGCCGCCCGCCACCAGGCGCGCGCCCTCCTCGATGCCCTTCTCGATGTAGCCGCGCACGCGTGCCTGCTGCTTGGCGTTGACCAGCGGGCCGACGCGCTCTCCGGGGACGTACTTGGCCACAGCGGCCTGCGCCAGCTCCACGGCCTCGTCGTACTGGTCGCGGTGGACCAGCATCCGCGTCCAGGCGCTGCAGGTCTGGCCCGAGTTGCCCATGACGTTGGCGACGCCGACGTTGACCGCCTTGGCCAGGTCCGCGGAGGGGAGGATCACGTTGGCGGACTTGCCGCCCAGCTCCAGGGCGACCTGCTTGATCGCCGCACCTGCCGTGGCGCCGATCTGGCGGCCCACCGCGGTGGAGCCGGTGAAGGACACCAGGTCCACGCCCTCGTGCGCGGCCAGGGCCTGGCCCGCGACCGCCCCAACGCCGGTGACCAGGTTGAAGACGCCGGCCGGGATGCCTGCCGCGTCGACCGCCTCGGCGAAGAGCTGGGCGGTGAGCGGGGTGTCCTCGGCAGGCTTGAGGACGACGGTGCAGCCCGCCGCGAGCGCCGGGGCGACCTTGGCGACGACCTGGTGCAGCGGGTAGTTCCAGGGGGTGATCGCACCGACGACTCCGAGCGGCTCCGCGTAGACCGTGGAGTTGCCGACCTTCTCCTCGAAGGCGTACGTGGCGGCCAGTTCGGCGTACGAGCCCGCGACGAGGACCGGGACGCCGGCGTGCACCATCTGCGAGAACTGCAGCGGGGCGCCCAGTTCGGCGGTGACCGTCTCGGCGATCTCGTCCTTGCGGGCGGCCAGCTGGTCGCGCAGGGCGCCGATCAGTGCGGCCCGCTCGGCGGGCGCGGTGGCGGCCCAGCCGGGGAAGGCCTTGCGGGCGGCGTGTACCGCCGCGTCGATGTCCTCGGCCGAGCCGGCCGGGACGTGGCCGATGACCTGTTCGTCGGCCGGGTTCACGACCGCGATCGTGTCCGCGGTGGCGGCGGGCCGCCACGCACCGCCGATGTACATGCCGTCATGGGCCTTCATCGCACTCCTCCAGAAGCCTGCGGGTGTCGTCCACGCCCAAACTAGCGCTGTTAGTTTTGCGACGCCAGGGCCCTCGGGACCGACCTCATCACGCCGGTAACTCGTCAGTAACGGGCACTTCCTAGGGTCTGGTGGAAAAAGGTTAAAGTGACGCCCCTATGGGCGCGGAAATAACGAACGGAACCACCAACTCCGCCCCTCCACTGCTCCGCGTGTACCTTTTCGGCGGATTTCGCGTGGATCGCGATGCCGGTCCCCCGCTCGCCGAACGCTGGCCGCGGCCCAGCGCCCGCGCCCTGCTCAAACTGCTCGCCGTCTCCCCCGGCCACAGCCTCCACCGCGAGCAGGCCATGGACATCTGCTGGCCGGACGCGGACCCGCAGGCCGCCACCGGCTCGCTGCGGGTGGCCCTGCACGCCGCCCGCCGGGCCATCGAACCGGAGCTGGCTCCCCGCGCCGCCTCCTCGTACCTCCTGGGCGAGGGCGCGCTGCTGCGGCTGGAGCCGCAGACGGTGTGGATCGACGCCGACCATGCGGAGACCCTCGCCGAACGCGCCCTCGGCGACGGCGGGTCGGGCCCCCTGGCGGAGGCGCTCGCCGCGTTCACGGGCGAGCTGCTTCCCGAGGACCGGTACGCACCCTGGGCCGAGGCCCGGCGCGAGCGGCTCGGCTCCCTGCGCGAGCGCGTGACCCTCGGACTGGCCGAGGCACATCTGTCGGAGGGGTCGCCCGAGGAGGCCGCAGCCGCGGCCGAGCAGGTCCTGCTGACCAGCCCCGCCGAGGAGCAGGCACACCAGGTGCTCATCGAGGCGTACGTACGTCAGGGCCTGCGGCGCAAGGCCGTGCGCCAGTACCACCTGTGCCGCGAGGCGCTGGACGCCGAGCTCGGCGTACGGCCCGGATCCGAGACCGAGCGGCTGCACCAGTCCGCACTGTCGGCGGCGCCCGTCCTGCGTCCCTCCGCGCCCGTCCTCCCGGCCGCGATACGCAACCCCGCGCCGACCCCGCTGCGCGGCCGCGACGACGTCCTGCGCGCCCTCCTGTCCCCCGACGCCCCGCCCGTCCAACTGCTCACCGGTGAGGCCGGCCTCGGCAAGACCCGGCTCGTCGGCGAGGCGGCCAGGATCGCGGCGGCCGAGGGGACCGCGGTGCTGTGGGGCGCCGGTCACGACGCCGAGGGGCACACGCCGTACGGCGCCTTCGCCGAGGCCCTGGACGGCTGGCTGGCCGACCGGCCGACCGCCGAGCGGGCCGGGGCGGGCGCCGAGTACCCCGAACTCGCCTCACTGCTCCCCTCGCTGGGCCGGGTCCGCAGCCTGGCCGACCGCAGCCCCGAGGAGGAGCGCGACCGGCTCTTCCGCGCCACCGCCGGCCTCCTCGGCGAACTGGCCGACCAGCACCCGGTCCTGGTCGTTCTCGACGATCTGCACGCCGCCGACGCCGGCTCCTTCCAGCTGCTCAGCCATCTGGCCCGGCGCGCGGCCGACGCGGGCGCCCCCTGGCGCTTCGCCGTCACCTGCCGCGAGGAGGAGCTGGCGGAGACCGATCCGCGCAGGGCGGGCCTGGCCGCTCTCGTACGCCAGGGACTCGCACGGCGCATCGAGCTGACCCGGCTCGACCGGGACGCCTGCCTCACCGTGGCCGCGGACGTCGGCACCGCCACCGACCGGGTCTGGGAACTCTCCCTCGGCAACCCGCTGTTCGCCGTCGAACTCGCCCGCTCCCTCGGCGAGTCGACCGCCCCCGACACCGTGCGCCAGCTGGTGGCCGAGCGGCTCGGCCGGGTCGCCCCGGTGGCGCGGCGCATGGTCGAGGCCCTGTCGGCCTCCGGCGGCGAGGCCTCGCTCTCCGAGGTGCTCGACGTGGCCGAGCGCGGTCTGCGCATGGCGGGCACGGAGGCCGCCGACGCGCTCGAAGAGGCGATCGCCGCGGCCCTGGTGGTCGAACGGCAGGTCGTCGTGGACGGCCGCCCCGTGGCCGGACTCGCCTTCCGGCATCCGCTGGTACGGCTGACCTGTTACGAACAGCTCAGCACCGTACGCCGCCGACAGCTCCACTCCGCCTTCGCCGAGGCCGTGCTGCGCCACCGGCCCGACGCCGTGGACGCGCTCGCCTCGCACTTCGCCCGCGCCGACGACCCGCGCGCCGCCGAGTATCTGCGCCGGGCAGCCGAACGCGCCGCTGCCCTGTACGCCAACGACACCGCCGACCGCTACTACCGCGACCTGGTCGCCCGGCTCGACGTCGACGCCGCCCGCGCCCGGCTCGCGCACAGCCATGTGCTGCGCCGCATGGGCCACTTCGCCGAGGCCGCCGCGGCGCTGCGCGAGGCCCTCGCCGAGTTCGGGCGGCGCGGCGAGCGCGACGACGAGGTGCTGGCCGCGGGGCATCTCGCGGAGACCCTGGTCAAGGCCAGGACACCGCTGTTCGGCGCGGAGATCCTGCGCGCCTACCCGCCGGGTCCCGACACCGCCGCCGAGCCCGCCGCCACGCACCACACGGCACGGTCGGTGGTCTTCTTCGTACAGGGCCAGTACGAGGAGGGACACGCGGCGGCCGTGCAGGCCCTCGACGCCGCCCGGGGCATGACCGGCCTGTCCGGACAGGGCCTCGTAGCACGGGCGTTCGCGATGCAGGCCAGCAATCTGGGGCTGGCCGGGCGGTTCAACGAGGCGCGGGCCGCGGCCGACCGGGCGCTGGCCCCGGCCGAGGCGTACGGCGACCCGACGCTCCTCACCAGCGTACTGTCGATCCTGCGGGAGAACGCGCGCCGGGGCGGCAGGCTCCGTGAGGCCATCTCCACGGGACGGCGCGCCCTGGATCTCGCCGAGCGCTCCGGCGACCCCACGGCCACCGCCTTCGAACGGGCCAATCTCGCCGAACTCCACCTGCTCATGGAGGAGTTCGACGAGGCGCTGACGCACGCCGAGGAGGCGGTACGCGGCGCGGAGTCGAACGGCGAGTGGTGTCTGGCCTACGCGCTCGCGGCCCTGGCCCGGGTCAGGATGCGTACCGGCGGCGAGTCCGAGGCCGCCGCGCTCCTGGAGCGCGCCGAGAAGGCCGCCACCGAACGCAACGACCGCCAGGCGCACCACGAGGCGCGCACCGCCCGCGTCGAACTGGCCCTGCGCGCACGGCAGCCCGAGGATGCGCTGCGGCTGCTCGGCGGTGTGGACCCGGCCGATTCGCCACTGCTGGCCGCCTGGGCGCATGTGTCCGCGGGCCGTCACGAGCAGTCCGCGTCGCTCGCCGCCCCCGAGGCCGAGCGGGCCGCGCAGGCCGGGGAGCGGATCACGGAGATCGAGGTACGGGTGGTGCACGCACTGGCCCTGGCCCGGCTGGGGAGGCCCGCCGAGGCGGCCGAAGCCCTCGCCCTCGCCGAGGAACCGGCGCGCGACCTCCCCTATCCGGCGGGCCTGCGGCGCGTGGCCGAGGTCCGCGAACTGATGTGACTGCTCAGCGCAGTTGCTCATATCTCGAAGCCGGGCAGTTCCTTCGGCGCGGGGCAGATCCTGCGCCCGTAGTGGTCGAAGACGAAGAGGTGCGCGAGGTCGACGAGGAGCGGCACCTGCCCGCCGTTGCGCAGCCGCACATCGGGTCCGGTGCGTACGACCAGATCGCCGGAGGAGAGCGCGGGCCGGTCGGGCGTCGCTCCCGGGGCCTCCGGTTCGTCGAGCACCACCACGGGTCCCGAGATGTGCGTGCGCTCCCGCAGCCGCGACAGCACTCCGGCGCCCTGCAGCTGGCGGCGGCGCGGGGCGGGCTGGGGGCGCGGTGACTCCAGGTCGGGTACGAGGGCGGGCTGCGAGCCGGTGTTGAGGTGCACCAGCGCCTCGTGCCCCTGGAACTCCACGTGCTCGACGATGCCGCTGATCGCCACCTCGCCGGGGCGGGCCTGGCTCGGCGCCGCGATCCGTACCGCCTCCGAGCGCAGCCCCACGATGAGACGGCGGCCCTGCTGGATGCGGAGCAACTGGTGGTCGGAGCTGAGGGGTTCGGGCAGGGCCAGGCGCTGGCGGCCGAGGTCGATCGACATGCGGCCCTCCAGCGGGGCGTGCACGACGGCCTGCAGGAGGTTGATGCGCGGGGTGCCGATGAAGGCGGCGACGAAGACGTTCTCGGGCAGGCTGTAGGACTCGCGGGGGCGGCTGACCTGCTGGAGGATCCCGCCGCGCATCACTGCCACCCGGTCGCCGAGGGACATCGCCTCGGACTGGTCGTGGGTGACGTACACCGTGGTCACCCCCAACTCCCGGGTGAGCTGGGCTATTTCGGCCCGGAGGTGGTTGCGGAGCTTGGCGTCGAGGTTGGAGAGCGGCTCGTCCATCAGGAAGACGGAGGGGCGCCGCGAGATCGCCCGCCCCATCGCGACGCGCTGGCGCTCGCCGCCGGAGAGCTGGCCGGGGTAGCGGTCGAGCAGGTCGGCGATGCCGAGCAGCCGGGCGGTGGCCTCGACGCGGCGCGTGTGGTCCTCGCCGGGGGCCTCGAAGCGGAGCGGGAAACCGATGTTGTCGCGGCTGGTCATGCTCGGGTAGAGCGCGAAGTTCTGGAAGACCATCGCCATCCCGCGGCCGCCGGGCGGAAGGTGGTTGGCGTACTCGCCGTCCAGCCTCAACTCGCCCTCGGTGATCTCCTCGAGGCCGGCGATCATGCGCAGCACCGTCGATTTGCCGCAGCCCGATGGGCCGAGGAGGACCAGGAACTCGCCCGGTTCGACGGAGAGCGAGAGACGGTCGACGGCGGGGGTACCGCGTCCGTACCGTTTGGTGACGTTCTGCAAGGAGATGGCGCGCGACATGAAATTCCACCCGTGGGAATGGAGCGAACGACTGCGGCCTGAAGTGGCGGCTGGGCGGCAAGTTAGCGTGTTACCGGCCGGTCGGGAATGGCCTGAACCGACCAGTCGGAAGCGCATCGACACCACGCAGCGTCTGACGTTGCGTCAGTAATGCCTCAGTAACGGCTCTTTGTTACGTTCGCCGCACTGCTCGGAGCCGTCCCGTTGGTGTTCATCCCCCGTGACGGGGGCGGCTCCGGGCAGTCCTGTGCGCGCTGCCGTCCGCCGCGCATCCCCAGTCCCGCCGCTGTCAGCAGCAGTCCCCCGAGCATCACGAACGGCGCCGCCGTCCCGGCGACTCCCGCGACGAGCCCGGCCGAGGCGGGGGCCGCCACCTGGCCCAGCCGGTTGCCGGTCAGCCGCAGGGCCAGGGCGGTGGAGCGGGCCTCGTCGGGGGCGGCCTGGACGACCGTCGTCATGGAGAGCGGCTGGCCGACGCCCAGGCAGAAGCCGAGCAGGGCCAGCATCACGCCAAGTGCCCATACGGGGACGGGAAGTGCGATGCCCGCGCAGAGCAGACCCGCGAGCAGACAGGTGCCGGTGACGAGGACCGTGCGCCCCAGGACGGCGAGCAGCGGCGTCATCACCAGTCGGCATGCGACGGTGGCTCCGGCCCGGACGCTCAGCAGCACTCCGACGGTGACGGGTGCGATCCCGCGGTGTTCGCCGACGACCGGGAGGTAGGCGGTGAGGATGTCGGTCGCGGAGAGCACGGCGAGGCTGATGAAGATCCCGGCGGGGACTCCGCGCGTACGGAGAATGCTCGTGACCGGGACCTTGGGCGCCTGGGCGGTACGGGTGGCGGGCGCGCGCCGGTGCTCGATCCGCCAGAGCGAGGTGAGGGAGACGGCGGCGACGGCGGCGGAGACGAGGAGGGCGGTGGCGCTCGTACGCCCCAAGGCTCCGTCGTGTTCGGAGACGACGAGGCCGCAGGCGACGGGTCCGATCAGCTGGCCGAGCGAGGCGCCGATGGTGAAGTGGCCGAAGTTGCGGTCCTGTTCGTCCGGTGCGGACTGGCGGGCCACGATCGACTGGGCGCCGATCACGAAGCAGAGGTGGCCGAGGCCCATCACCCCGCTCCAGGCGGCCATCGCGGCCAGTGAGCCCGACGTACCGCTGAGGGCGCAGCCCGCCGCGATCAGCGCGACGCCGACGGGCAGGAGCGGCGCGCACCGCCCGTGGTCCGTACGGCGCCCGAGGGGGACGGCGGCGAAGAGCGGGAGCAGCGCGTACACCCCCGTGATCACACCGATCGCCCGCTCGTCCGCCCCGAGCGCGAGCGCCCGGTAGGAGACGGCGGGACGCGCCATCGACACCGCCCCCTGCGCGAAGCTGAAGGCGATGACGAGGCGGAGCAACCAGGTGCGGGAGACCATCAGATGATGCCGAAGAGGATTCCGGAGACGAGGACGAGGAGCGAGATCAGGACGGCCCACTTCACGGTGAAGCGGGTGTGGTCGCCGAACTCGACCTTGGCCATGCCGACCAGGACGTAGACGGCGGGGACCAGCGGGCTCGACATGTGGAGCGCCTGGCCGACGAGGGAGGCGCGGGCGATCTCCAGCGAGGAGACGCCGTGTGCGGCGCCGGCTTCGGCGAGGACGGGGACGACGCCGAAGTAGAAGCCGTCGTTGGACATGAAGTAGGTGAGCGGGATGGAGAGGATCCCGGTGACCAGGCCCATCTGGGAGCCCATGGAGTCGGGGATCGCGCCGACCAGCCAGTCCGCCATGTGCTTGACCATGCCGGTGCCGGTGAGGACGCCGGTGAAGACGGCTGCGGCGAAGACCATGCCCGCGACGTTGAGGACGTTCTCGGCGTGGGCGCCGAGGCGGGCCTTCTGGTCGGGCATGTGGGGGAAGTTGACGGTCAGCGCGAGGGCCGCGCCGAGCAGGAAGAGCACGGGGATCGGCAGCCACTCCATGATCATCGCGGTGAGCAGGGCGACGGTGAGCGCGGCGTTGAACCAGTAGAGCTTGGGGCGCAGGGTCGCGCGGTTCGGGTCGAGGCCCTGGAAGCCCTCGTCGTCGTCACTGTCCTCGGTGGTCGTGCCGGCGCCGCCCGTGCCCGGCTTCGTAAGAGAGCCGCCGCCCGCGCCGACCAGCACCGTCTCGGGCTCCGCCACCAGCGCCTCGTCGAGGGTGAGCACGCCGAGGCGCTTGCGCTCGCGGCGGCCGAGGACGTACGCGAGGACGACGACGCCCAGCAGACCGACGGCGAGCGCCGGGATCATCGGCACGAAGATGTCGGAGGCGTCGACCTTGAGCGCGGTCGCCGCGCGGGCTGTCGGGCCGCCCCAGGGAAGGGTGTTCATCACGCCGTTGGCCATGGCGGCCACACCGGTCATCACGACCAGGCTCATCTTCAGGCGCTTGTAGAGCGGGTACATCGCCGAGACGGTGATCATGAAGGTGGTGGAGCCGTCGCCGTCGAGGGAGACGATCGCCGCGAGGAGTGCGGTGCCGACGACGATGCGCAGCGGGTCCGCCTTGCAGAAGCGCAGGATCGCCCGGACGATCGGGTCGAAGAGGCCGACGTCGATCATCACACCGAAGTAGACGATCGCGAACATCAGCATCGCCGCGGTGGGCGCGAGGCTGCCGACTCCCTCGATGACGTAGTCGCCGAGATGTGCTCCCTTTCCTACGAAGACGCAGAAGAGGGCGGGGATCAGAACGAGCGCCGCGATCGGCGACATCTTCTTCAGCATGATCAGGACCAGGAAGGTCGCGATCATGGCGAAGCCGAGGATTGTCAGCATGTGGATTACCTAACGTTCACCCTTGAACTCCACCGGGGGGTGGCGGTCCGGATGACGTTAGGGGGCGTCCAGAAGCGTTAACAAGATGTTGACGCGTGAGCAATACGAGCAAAACACCAGGTCACAGGGGTGTCACGGCAGCGGGGCGACTTCGACGGGGAAACCGTTGAGCACGGAGGTCCCCGACAGCGGGTCGAGCAGCGAGCCGTCGAGCAGCTGGTTGACGTTGACGCCGGGGCGTGCGGAGGCGACCGCTCCCCTGGTCCCCGGGCGGTCGTGGCCCCAGCCGTGCGGGAGGCTCACCACTCCGGTGCGTACGGCGTCGGTCACCTCCACCGGGACCTCCAGGGCTCCCCCTTCTCCCTCGATACGGGCGGGAGATCCGTCGGTGAGGCCCAGCCGGGCCGCGTCCTCGGGGTGGACCTGGAGGGTGCAGGTGTTGGAGCCGCCGTTGAGGGTGGAGACGTTGTGCATCCAGCTGTTGTTGGAGCGCAGATGGCGGCGGCCGACGAGGACCAGCGAGTCGGGGCGGCCGGCCAATGCGCCGTGCAGGCGCGGCAGATCGGCGGCGATCGGTGCGGGGAAGAGCTCGATGCGGCCGCTGCGGGTCTTGAGGATCTGCGGGATGCGCGGCTGCAGCGGGCCGAGGTCGATGCCGTGCGGGTGGGTGAGGACCTCGTCGAGGGTGAGGTCGTACGGGCCGAGGCGCAGCATCAGGTCGAGGCGGCGCTCGGGCCCGGTGCGGCCGGTGAGCTCCGCGGCCAGCTCCTTGGGCGCTCCGGCCTTGGAGAGCGTCTGCTCGATGACCATCGTGTCGACGGAGTCCGGGTCGGCGCCGTGCATCCCGCTCACCGCGAGGATCAGCCGGGCCAGGATCTCGCTCTCGTCCATGCGGCCGGGTTCGAGGGGGACGGCGGGGCGGGAGTAGCGGACCTGGTTGCGTACGGCGAAGGTGTTGAACGCGAAGTCGAAGTGGGCGCTCTGGGAGGGCGGCGGCGGGGGCAGGACGACATCCGCGTGGCGCGAGGTCTCATTCAGGTACGGGTCGACGCTGATCATGAGGTCGAGTCCGGCCAGGGCCTGGTCGAGGCGGTCGCCGTCGGGGGCGGAGAGGACCGGGTTGGCGGCGATGCAGATCAGCGCGCGGATCTGCCCCTCGCCGGGCATCTCGATCTCCTCGGCGAGGGCGGCGGTGGGGAGTTCGCCCTTGGCCTCGGGGTGGCCGCTGACCCTGCTCTTCCAGCGGCCGAGCGCGAAGCCGTGGCCGGGGGCGGCGGGGCGGGGCTTGCGGTCGGTGGCGGAGAGCGGGAAGAGGGCGCCGCCGGGGCGGTCGAGGTTGCCGGTGAGGACGTTCAGGACGTCGACGAGCCAGTTGGTGAGGGTGCCGTACTGGACGGTGGAGCTGCCGACGCGGCCGTAGACGGCGGCGGTGGGTGCGGCGGCCAGGTCGCGGGCGAGGGAGCGGATGTCGGCGGCGGTGAGGTCGCAGGCGGCGGCGACGGCTTCGGGGGTGAACTCCCGTACGGCGTCCCGGAGTTCCTCGACGCCCTCGACGTGTCCTTCGAGGGCGCCCAGGTCGGTGAGCTTCTCCTCGAAGAGGGTGTGGGCGATCGCGGCGAGCAGCAGGGCGTCGGTGCCGGGGCGGATCGCCAGGTGCCGGTCGGCGATCTTTGCCGTACGGGTGGAGCGCGGGTCGACGACCGTGAGGGTGCCGCCGCGCTTGCGCAGCGCCTTCAGCCGGCCGGGGAAGTCCCCTGCTGTGCAGAGACTGCCGTTGGAGTCGAGGGGGTTGGCGCCGAGCAGGAGGAGGTGGTCGGTACGGTCCAGGTCGGGGACGGGGATGGCGAGGGCGTCGCCGAAGAGGAGGCCGCTGGAGACGTGCTTGGGCATCTGGTCGAGGGTGCTTGCGGTGAAGAGGCTGCGGGTGCCGAGCGCCGCGAGGAGGACCGGCGGGTAGAGGGCGCCGGCCATGGTGTGGACGTTCGGGTTGCCGAGGACGACACCGACCGCGTTCGGTCCGTAACTCTCGATCAGCGGCCTGATCCGGGCGGCGATCAGGCCGAACGCCTCGTCCCAGCTTGCCTCCTGGAGCTCGCCGTCCCTGCGGACCAGCGGAGTGCGCAGCCGGTCGGGGTCGGAGTCGAGTTCGCCGAAGGAGGCGCCCTTGGGGCAGATGAATCCCTGGCTGAAGATGTCGTCGCGGTCGCCGCGGGCTCCGGTGACGCGGGTGCCCTCGATGGTGAGGGTGAGTCCGCAGGTGGCTTCGCACAGCGGGCAGATGCGCAGGGCGGTACGAGACATGAACTCTCCCGGGACGGCAGCGGTTCGCGCGGGCTTGGGTGAGCATACCGACCGGTACGCATGGCGGCGAGAGCTAGTCGAGAGTCTTTGCGAGATACGCGCGCAGGAGGATGCGCACCTCCGTCACCAAGGCCGGATCGCCCTCGGGGTCGGTACGGAAAGCGAGTTGGAGTACGGCGTCGGCGGCCTCGACCGCGACCAGGAACGTCCGGTGCAGCGCTTCGTCGGGAGTGCGGCCCAGATGCGCGCCGAGCAGCCCCGTGAGCCGGTCCGCGACCAGGGAGTTCCCTTCGTACGGGGTGGCCGGCGGGCCGAACTCGACCAGCGCGAAGCCGGGGACGGTCCGCTTCATGTCCAGGTACTCGTCCAGTACGGCGTCGATCATCGCGTGCCAGTCGGCCGCGGGAAGCGTGGCCAGCCGGGCGGCGATCCGCTCCGCGTACATGTCCAGATTGCGGCGGGCCAGGGCGTCGGCCATGGCCCGCTTGTTGCCGAAGAAGCGGTAGACGGAGCCGATGGGCACCCCGGCGCGGGCCGCGACGGCGCGGGTCGAGAGGTGCTCGTACCCCGTCTCGTCGAGCAGTACGGCGCAGGCCTCCAGTATCCGGTCGAGGCGCTCGGCACTGCGCTGCTGCACGGGGGCCCTGCGGAGGGTGTTCTCGTGATCTTCAGGCACGGTCCCCATCATGCCCCGAGCCCGCGGCGCGGACGTCATGTCCTGACGACGGCTGGCGCGGGGGTGCGTCCGGGCGCTAGGAAGGCTGCACGAGGGGTGGTGCCGGTGGAGCCTCCGCACAGCAAGCCGCCGACCGACGAGCAACTCAGGCAACGCCTGGTGTACGGGGACGGGTCCGCGCTGTCCGACGCGTACGACGCCTACGGCCCGCTCGTCACCCGCGTCGCCCTGCGCGTCACCCGCTCCCCCTCGGCCGCCGAGGACATCGCGCAGGAGGTATTCACGCAGCTCTGGACGCGCCCGTACGCCTTCGACCCGGACCGCGGCTCGCTGCGGACCTGGCTGTCCATGCTGGCGCACCGGCGGGCGGTGGACTGGGTGCGGAGCGAGGAACGCCACCGCAAGGCCGCCCGCGCGCTGGCGGTCGTCCACACCGAGGAGGTGCAGGAGAATCCGGACGCGGAGCGCGCCCTCATGCTGCACTCCGCGCTCGCCGAACTCCCGCTGCCCCAGCGGCAGGTGGTCCACTTGTCGTATTTCGCGGGCCGGACGTACCGTCAAGCAGCGGCGGAACTCGGCATCCCCGAAGGCACCGCCAAGAGCAGGCTGCGGGCCGCCCTGCACCGACTGGCCACCATGCTGGCCGAGCCGCCCGACCCGGCGATCGAAGAGGGTGTGTGATGTCCGAGGGCCACGAAGCGGTACGCGACCTGCTCGGCGCGTGGGCGTTGCGTGCGGGCGAACCGGGCGACGAGCGGCTGGTCCGGGACCACTTGGCGGGCTGCGCACCCTGTACGGCGGAGGCCGCCCGGCTGCGTACGGCGGTCGCCGTCCTCGACGGGCCGGACGACATCCGCACACCGGCGGGGGCGCGCGGCGCCGTGCTGGCGGCGGCGCTGGGACGGCGCGAGGCCGCACCCCGGGTGGCGGCGCACGCCGCGCCGTACGCCGCCGCGGTGGCCGGGCTCGACGCGCTGCTGCGGGAGGTGGGGGACTCCGGGGCCGATGGGGCCGATGGGGCCGATGGGCTGTGGGCGGCGCCGGTGGTGCACGACTGGGATGTGCACGCCACCGTCGCGCATCTGGTGGCCGCCGACGAGCCGCTCGCACTGCGGCTCGCACCGGATCCCGGTGAGGCCCCGCCACCGTCGGACGCCCCCTGGCACGAGACCTGGGCCGCGCGTACGGCCGCCGTCATCGCCCGTGAACACGCGCGCACCCCGGCGGCGACCTGGCGGACCTGGCGCGAGCAGACGCGCACGCTGCTGGCCTCGCCGTCCGCGTATAGCACCGAACTAGCCTGCACAGAGGTCGAGTTGATGGGACTGCGGCTGCCGGTCGCGGAGCATTTCCTCATCCGGGCGTTCGAGACATGGGTCCACACCGACGACATCGGCCGGGCGATCGGCCACTCCGTGCCACCGCCCGCCGGTGAGCATCTGCGGCGTCTCGTCGGGCTCGCCCTGCGCATCCTGCAGCGGGCGACGAACCCGGGCGCACCACCGGTCCTGCTGACCCTCCGAGGCCCGGGACCCGACGACATCCACCGGCAGCGGCTCGGGTCGGACACCGGTCCCGTCGTCGGCGAACTCGCCGTGGACACCGTCGACTTCTGCCTGCTGATGGGCGGACGGTACGCACCCGGGGACATCCCCCAGAGCGTCACGGGCGACCGGTCCGCCACCCTGAACACACTGGAGAGGGCCGCTTCGCTCGCCTGGCTTTGACCCCAACTCCCGTACCGTAAAGGCCTGTTGCCCGACTGTTACGCATCGTGCCCAATCCACGGCCCCCGCCGGACGCGAATGCCATCCGTCAGACAAGACCGAACTTGTCGAACGGAACGGACGGACGCGATGACCGCAATCACCAGGACCGCGCGGGGACGCAGGTCCCTCGCCGCGCTCACCTGTGGTGCGCTGGCCGCCGGGGGGCTCGCCGCCGCCGGCGTAAAGGCGCTCGAACCGGGGGCCGCGCAGGCTTCCAGCCACCGGGAGGCTCCGCTGATCTCGGGGCAGCCCCAGTACGACAACACCGACGTGTACGCCTTCGTCAGCCCCGACCGGCCTGACACGACGACACTCGTCGCCAACTGGCTGCCCTTCGAGGAACCGGCGGGCGGGCCGAACTTCTACAAGTTCGCCCCGGACGCCCAGTACGACATCCACATCGACAACAACGGTGACGGACAAGGGGAGTTCGTCTACCGGTGGACCTTCAAGGACCACACCAAGAACGGCAACACCTTCCTCTACAACACGGGCGCGGTGAAGACCGTCGACGACCCGGACCTCAACTTCACCCAGACCTACGACATCGACCTGCTCCGCCTCGACAACCAGCGGCTCGTCTCCGACACGAAGATCGCCAGGGACCTGCCCGTCGCCCCGTCCAACGTCGGCAAGGCGTCGATGCCCGACTACAAGTCGCTGCGCGACCAGGCGGTGAAGCGGCTCTCCGACGGCTCCACGGCCTTCGCGGGCCAGGCCGACGACCCCTTCTTCCTCGATCTGCGGGTCTTCGACCTGCTGTACGGGGGCGATCTCTCCGAGGTCGGCAAGGACACCCTGAAGGGGTACAGCGTCCAGAGCGTCGCCCTGCAGATCCCCACGGCGAAGATCCGGCAGTCGGCGTCCCAGCCGACGATCGGCGTCTGGTCGACCACCCAGCGCAAGAACGCGCAGGGCGGCTGGACCCAGGTCTCGCGGCTCGGCAACCCGCTGGTCAACGAGGTCGTCGTACCGATGAAGGACAAGGACAGGTTCAACGCGTCCGCGCCCTGGAACGACGGGCAGTTCCTTCCGTACGTGACCAAGCCCGAGCTCCCGAAGCTCATCGAGGCCATCTACAAGATCAAGGCGCCCAAGGAGCCGCGCAACGACCTCGTCTCGGTCTATCTGACCGGGGTCAAGGGCCTCAACCAGCCTCCGGGGGTCCGGCCCGCCGAGGAACTGCGGCTGAACACCGCCATCAGGCCGACGGCCTCGCCCAAGCGGCTCGGGGTCCTCGACGGCGACAATGCGGGCTTTCCCAACGGGCGCCGGCTCACCGACGACGTCATCGACATCTCGCTGCAGGCCGTCGAGGGTGAACTCGTCGGCAACAAGAACGACTTGGGCGATGCGGTGAACGCCAACGACCAGCAGTTCGGGAGCAGCTTCCCGTACCTCGCACTGCCTGCCTCCGGCTCGCAGGGTCCGCTCGCGAAGAAAGGCTCGGGCTCCTCTTCCGGCAACAGCACCGACAGCCGGATGTCGGGCTCGACCGCGCTCACCGGGTCCTCCGGCGGCGCGGGCGGCACCAACGACACCCTGCTGATCGCCTCGGCGGCCGGCGCGGGCGGCGGAGTGCTGCTGATAGGCCTCGGCCTGGCCTGGTGGCGCATGCGCCGCCGGAGCCTCCTCGGCTGAGGCCCCGTGTCCGGTGCGGCTGCGCAGCATCCCCGGCGGCCGCGCCCCCGGTGGGGCGGGTCACCTCCCCTTCCCGCCCCACCGCGCACCGATCCGATCCGCACCGTGCGAAAGGAACAGCAGGATGTCCCTGTACGAGACCGACTCCGGGAGCCGTCGCTTCGTGTCACGCCGCGCGGTGGCCGTGGGCGGAGCCGCCGCGGCCGTCGCCGTCGCGATCAGCGCGGCCGGGATCGTCGCCGGAGGCGGTCCGGCCGCCCCGTCCGCGACCGGGGACTTCGCGCCCGGCACGGGAGTCGCGGCGCTCCAGGCCCACCTCAGGGCACAGCCCAGGGACGCCCCGGCCTGGGCCCGGCTCGGCGCCGCCTATGTGGAGCAGGCGCGGACCACCGGTGACCCGGGGCGCTACCCGCAGGCCCAACAGGCCCTCGCCCGCTCTCTTTCCGTACAGCCGCGGGGCAATGACGCGGCGCTCGCGGGACGTGCGGCCCTCGCCGCCGCGCGGCACGACTTCACGGGGGCGCTGCGCGACGCGCGGGCCGCCCTCGCCCTCAACCCCTACAGCCAGGGCGCTCTCGCCGTCCGCATCGACGCGCTCGTCGAACTCGGCCGCTACGGGGCCGCGTCGACCGCCGCCGAGGAGGCCGACCGCAGGCGGCCCGGCGTCCCGGTCTTCACCCGGCTCGCGTACGTCCACGAGCTGCGCGGTGACGTGGCGGGCGCGCGCCGGATCCTCACCCAGGCGCTCGGTACCGCCACCGCGCCCGGAGACCGTGCCTACGTGGCGACGGCGCTCGGTCAACTCGCCTGGTCCCAGGGCGAGTACGGGGCAGCCCTCGACCACTTCACCACCGCGCTGCGCGCCGACCCCCGCCATCTCCCGGCCCTGGAGTGGCGGGCCCGCACCGGCGGCTCCGTACCCGGGATGGAGGCCGTCGTCGCCCGCTACCCGCTCCCCGCCGAACTGGTCGCGCTCGGTGAGCTGTACGAGGCCGGGGGCCGCCCCGCCGACGCCCGCAGGCAGTACGCGCTGATCTCCACCTGGACGGCGCTGGCCCGTGCGGGCGGCGTCAACACCGACCTGGACACCGCGCTGGCCGAGGCCGAACACGGCAGCGCCGCCGAGGGGTTGCGGGCCGCCCGCGCCGAGTGGGCGCGCCGGCACACGGTGCACACGGCGGACGTGCTGGCCTGGGCGCTGTACCGGAGCGGCAGGGCCCGCGAGGCACTCCCGTACGCGGTGAAGGCCGCCGCCCCCGGCTACCGCAACGCCGCGTTCCTCTTCCACCGGGGCATGATCGAGCGGGCCGCGGGCGAGCCACGCGCCGCCCGCCGCTCGCTGTCCACGGCACTGGCACTCAACTCCCGCTTCTCACCGACGGGTTCGCGGCAGGCGCGGGCCGCACTGGAGGCGTTGTGAACGGGCGGCGCATCGTCGTGGCGGGCGCGGTCGCCCTCATCGCCTCCGCCGCCCTGGCGGGCACCGCCCAGGCGCACCCGCTGGGCAATTTCACGGTCAATCAGTACGACGGACTGGTCGTGGCCGCCCACGAGTTGAGGGTGGACCATGTGGAGGATCTGGCCGAGATCCCGGCCGCGCAGGCGGAGCCCTCCGTGGATCGCGACGGCGACAGGAAACTCTCCCCGGCCGAGCTCGACACCTGGTCCGCGGCCCGCTGCACCTCCGCGGCCGACCGGACCCGGCTGACCGCGAACGGGCAGCGGGCCCGGCTCACCACGGCCTCGCACCGCGCCCAAGTACGACCGGGGCAGGCCGGGTTGAACACCCTGCGCGTGGAATGCCGGCTGACGGCCGCGCTGCCCGCGGGCCGCAGCACCCTCACCTTCCATACCCCCGACGCGCAGGGCCCCGGCTGGCGGGAGATCACCGCGCGCGGCGACCGTACGACCCTCAAGGCCTCCGACGTCCCCGAACAGTCCACCTCGCAGCGGTTGACGAACTACCCCCAGCGGCTGCTCTCCTCCCCGCCGTCGGACACCTCGGCCACGCTGACCGCCGCCCCCGGCGGTCCCCCACTCGCCGCGGACAAGCCCGCCGGCGGCGCCGCATCCGTACTCCCCCGGGGTGCGGACCGCTGGACCCAGGCACTGACGGGTCTGGTCGCGCGGCACCATCTGACCTTCGGTTTCGCCCTGCTCGCGCTGGCGACCGCGCTCCTGCTGGGCGCGGTGCACGCGCTCGCGCCGGGCCACGGCAAGACACTGATGGCCGCGGCGGCCGCGGCCAGGGGCCGGCATTCGCGGCGCGACATGGTGGCCCTGGGCGCCTCGGTGACCGTCACGCACACGCTCGGGGTGTTCGCCCTGGGTGCGCTGGTGGCGGCGGGTTCGGCGGCCACGCCGTCCGTGGTGTCGTGGCTGGGCGTGGCGAGCGGCGCCCTGGTCGCGGGGGCGGGGGCGCTGCTGCTGCGCAGGGCGTGGCGCCGCCGGCACCAGGCACACGCGCACGCGCATCCACACCCTCATGACCATGACCACGCACACCCGCACACCCACCCCACCGCCCTCTCCCTGCGCGGCACGATCCTCCTCGGCTTCGCCGGCGGCATGGTCCCCAGCCCCTCCGCCGTCCTCGTGCTGGTCGGTGCGGCCGCTCTCGGCCAGGCCTGGTTCGGTTTCCTCCTGGTCATCGCCTACGGAGCCGGGCTCGCCCTCACCCTCACCGCCGCCGGTTTCGCAGCCGTACGCATCACCGAACACGCGGCCCGCCGTATCGCGACACGGCGTCAGCACGGAGGCCGACTCCTCGCCCTGGCCCATCGCGCCGCCCCGCTGAGCACCGCCTTCGTGGTCTTCGCCCTCGGCTGCGGGCTGCTCCTGCGGGGAGCCTCGGCCGCGATCACCTGAGCCGCGCTCCCATTGACGCACCGCACCCACAATCCTACTGTTGAGCATAGGAATGCGGATGTGCGGCGAGTGGGAGCGGACCATGAACGGCAGCGAGCAGGCGCGGAAGACCGCGGAGTCACTCACGTACTCCTCGGGCTTCGGCAACGAACACAGCTCGGAGGCGGTTCCCGGCGCTCTGCCCCACGGCCGCAACTCCCCGCAGCGCGCGCCGCTCGGCCTGTACGCGGAGCAGCTCAGCGGGAGCGCCTTCACCGAGCCCCGCGCACGCAACCGCCGCTCCTGGCTGTACCGGATCCGCCCCTCGGCCGCGCACCCCCCGTATCGGCGGACGGACAACGGCGCCCTGCGCTCCGCCCCGTTCACCGAGTCGGTCCCCGACCCCAACCGGCTCCGCTGGAACCCGCTCCCCGAGCCCGCGCCGGGCACCGACTTCCTGGCCGGACTGTGGACGGTCGGCGGCAACGGCGACACAACTCAGCGCACCGGCATGGCAGTTCACCTCTACCACGCCAACCTCTCCATGACGGACCGCGTGTTCAGCGACGCGGACGGAGAGCTGCTGATCGTCCCCGAGCACGGCGGTCTGCTGCTTCGCACCGAGTTCGGCCTGCTGCACGCAGGCCCGGGCCAGATCGCGCTGATCCCGCGCGGAGTCCGCTTCCGTGTGGAGCTGCTCGACGAGAGCGCCCGGGGGTACGTCTGCGAGAACTACGGGAGCCCCTTCCAGCTCCCCGACCTCGGCCCGATCGGCGCCAACGGCCTGGCCAACGCACGGGACTTCCTCGCCCCGACGGCCGCGTACGAGGACGTCGAGGGCCCGGTCCAGGTGGTCAACAAGTACTGCGGCAATCTCTGGACCGCGACCTACGACCACTCCCCCCTCGACGTCGTCGCCTGGCACGGCAATCACGTCCCGTACGTCTACGACCTGCACCGCTTCAACGTCATCGGCAGCATCAGCTACGACCACCCCGACCCGTCGATCTTCACGGTCCTCACCTCCCCCTCCGACACCCCGGGCCTGGCGGGCGTCGACTTCGTGGTCTTCGCGCCGCGCTGGCTGGTCGGCGAGGACACGTTCAGGCCGCCGTACTTCCACCGCAATGTGATGAGCGAGTACATGGGCCTGATCGACGGCGCCTACGACGCCAAGGCCGAAGGCTTCGTCCCCGGCGGCGGCTCCCTTCACAACATGATGTCCGCGCACGGACCCGACCGGGAGACCTTCGAGCGCGCGAGCGCCGCCGAGCTGAAGCCGCAGAAGATCGACGACGGTCTGGCCTTCATGTTCGAGACGCGCTGGCCGGTGACGGCGACCGCGCAGGCCGCGAACGCCGACCACCTGCAGCCGGCGTACGACGACGTGTGGCAGGGTCTCCAGCGCCACTTCCGCCCATGACTGGAGGCGCTGCCCCGTGTCCTCGTTCGCGCCCGACTCGCTGGTCCTGAACCGCAAGCTGCCGCTCTGGTACCAGGTCTCGCAGTCGCTGCGCGCCTCGATACTGGGCCGCCGCCCCGACGACCCGCTGCGTCTGCCCACCGAGGAGCAGCTCGCCGCGCACTACGGGGTGAGCGTGCTCACGATGCGCCAGGCGCTGAAGGAGCTGGAGGAGGAGCGCCTGATCAGCAGGCACCGGCGGCGCGGCACCTTCATCGAACCGGGTGCGCGCCGCAGCGCCCCGCGCAGGCTGCTCGGCTCGATCGACGCGATCGTCGCCCAGCAGTCGGGCGAGCAGACGACGATCCTGGGCCACGGTCTCGGCCCGGTCCCGGGCGAGATCGCCGACCACTTCCCCGGCCTCGACGAGGTCGTCACGTACAAGCGGCTGCGCAGCGACGGCGAGAGCGGTGAGCCCACCAACTGGGTGGAGAACGCCCTGCGTCCGGAGATCGCCGCCGCGCTCGACCTCGCCGATCTGGAGCGCTGGCCGATGACGAAGGTGCTGCGCGACGCGCTGGGGGTACGGATCAGCCGGGTCACCGACACCGTGGAGGCGCGGCTCGCGGACCCGATGACGGCGGAACTGCTGTGCGTGCCGCTGCTCTCGCCGATCCTGCACTACACGGGAGTGACGTACGACGAGGACGGACGGGTGGTGGACGTGGCCCGGATCCGGTACCGCGGCGACCGTTTCTCCTTCTCCGTGACGGTGGAAGCGCCCTGAGACGGGTCAGTAGCATGATTCGGTGACTGCTGACGTGCCTCTGCTCGACGATCTGATGCCCTGGTCGGTGGCGCCCCTGCGCCTGGGGCGCGGCTGGGTGGTCGCTCCCGACGCACGGACGCTCAGGGCGCGTTGGGGTGCGCTGGTGGCCGCGCAGGGTGCGGAGCGCGAGCGGCTCTTCGGGCCCACCAGGTCCCGTACGACGGGGAGTTCGGTGGCCGCGCTGCCGGGCCGGTCCACGGGTACGGGGCGCCTGGCACGCGAGTCGGGTCCCTGCCCGGAGCCGGTCCGGGTGGCGTACGGACCGTACGACGAGCAGTGGCTGATACCCGACCACCGGCTGATCGACGCGGCCCGCCCCGAGCTGTGGCGGGTCGCCGACGGCCATCAGCTCTTCCTGGTCGACGACTTCACCGTCGCCTCACTGCTGCCCGCCGGGTCCCCGGGCCGCATCCGGCCGCTGTACCGCAGGCCGGGCGGGGCCGAGCCCAATCTGGCGCCGGGTCTGCTGCCGTATCTGAGCGAGCGGTACGGGCACGACGTGACCCCCGAGGACGTACTGGCCTGGTGCCTGGCAGCGGGCACGGCGGCGGTGGGACTGCCCGCCGAGCCCGGGGCGTGGGCCGAGGGCGTCGCGTGGGGGCGGGAGTTGCTCCGGATCCAGCTGCGCGGCGCACGCGGCGGCGAACGCCCCAGGCTGCCGGGCGGCCGGCGCCCCTATGTGCGGGCGCCGCTGCCCGCCCGGCCCACCGAGGTCGGCCACGACCCCGAGGAAGAGGCGCTGCTCGTCGGCGCGGGCCGCATCTCGCCGGTGCCGGCCGGGGCGTGGGACTTCCACGTGGGCGACATCCGGATGCTGGACCTCTGGTTCCACCGTCGTACGACCGCGGACGATCTGCCCGACTGGCCGCAGGAGTGGACGTCGGAGCTCCTGGAGCTGATCACCGTGCTGACCCTGCTCTCCGAACTGAACGCTTCCCGGCCCGAGTTGACGGGTCCGCAGCTGTCGCGAGCCGACCTGAGGGCGGCGGGAGTGCTGCCGGTGCCACCGGCAGCCCGCCGCCCCGCATCGGTCCTCGATCACCACGAGGAAGGCCCCGAGGGGCAGTTCGCCCTGCTGTGAGCGGGCGGCTATGTCTGCGGCGCGAGATCCGGACCGAGCGAGGAGAGCTTCTCCTGCGAGACGATCCGCTGCGGCGGCCAGGTGATGTTCTTGGGCGGCCACTTCTGCCCGGTCTTCTTCAGGAACCAGGCGGGCGGCTCGTACATCGGCGGCTCATAGCCCTCGGGCAGCGCCGTCCGCCACTGCACTCCCTTCGTGCGTTCGGCGAACTCCGCCTTCAGCTCGGCCAGTCGCTCCGGCTGGGTGATCAGATCGACCGCGGTCGCGGCCAGGTACTTCGCCGCGGCGAGCACGGCGGCCCGGCCGGGGGCGGCCGCCGCGCAGGCGGCGGTGGACCAGGTGTGCATCTTGGTGCCGATGGGGGCAAGGGCTGCGCCCATCGAAACGGTCGGCACGTTCCAGGAGATGTCGGCGACATCGGTCGAACCGCCGCCCAGGAACGCCGGGTTGGGCGGAGCGAGCTCGCCGACCTTGTTGTGCATGCCCTGCTGCGGCAGGCCGAGCGACTCCTGGAGGGCCTTGGCGAGGGCGTGGGCCTCGTCGGTGAAGTCGGGCGGCCCGATCTGCCGCATGTTCTCGTACAGCAGCTCGGAGAACGAGCGCGACGGCAGCTGGTTCCAGCAGGCCGACGTGATCCGGTGACGGACGGTGGTCTGGCTGGCCGTGGCCGCCGCCCCGGCCACGGCGATCACCTTGTCGAGCAGGACCTGGACGCGGGCCGGGCTGCCTTCGCGTACGTAGTACGAGATCTCGGCGATCTCCGGGGTGACGTTGGGGATGTCGCCACCGTTGTTGATCACCCAGTGGAGGCGTCCCGAGGGGGCGAGGTTCTCCTCGCGCAGGAACTCCGACATGGTCGCCGTCATCACGGCCGCGTCCAGTGCGCTCTTGTTGCCGAGCGGGGTGCCGCCGTGGCCCGCGACCCCCAGGAAGGTGAACGTCACCGCGGTCATCGCCGTGGTGGAGCCCCAGCCCGTGGCGTTGGCGGTGGAGGGGTGCCAGTCCAGGAAGGCGTCCAGGCCCTTGTAGACGCCCTTGCTCACCGCGTACGTCTTGCCGATCAGCGCCTCCTCCGCGGTGGAGCCGAAGAACTTCACCGTGACCGGGAGCCGGTGGCGGCGGGCCGCCTGGGCGACGGCGGAGGCGGCTGCGGCGGCCGCCGTACCGAGGGCGCTGTGGCCGCAGCCGTGGCCGGGTCCGTAGCCAGGCGCGAAGGGGTCGTGAATGTATTCGAGGGGGTCGTGGTGGCCGACGCCCTTGCGCTGGGAGAGGCCGGGCAGGGCGTCGTACTCGCCGCTGAAGCCGAGGACCGGGCCGCCGCTGCCGTAGGTGTACGTCGCGGTGAAGGCGGTCGGGAATCCGGCGGTGCCGAACTCCACGTGGAAGCCCGCCTTCTCCAGGAAGGCGGCCTCGGCGAGGGAGGAGTTCCACTCGCGCAGGCTGAGTTCGGCGTTCTCCCAGATCTCGTCGTTGAGGCCGAGGATGCGCGAGGAGTTGGAGTCGATCCAGCCGAGCGCGGACTGTTTGGCCGGACTGTCCTCGGCCAGACCTGTCGGTGCCTGATAGCCGCTCGCGTCGGACGTCGCGTCGTCGGCGGCGGCCGCCATCGCGGGGTCCGCCTCCGCGGTCATCACGGCGGTGGCCACCCCTGCCGCGCCCAGGAGTTGCATGATCTTCCGGCGGCTGAGGGTCGGGCCGCCTGCCGCTGCCGTGGTTCCGTGCTCATGCTGATCGTGCAGATCGCACACGTACGCCTCCGAGGGTGAGACCGGTGTCTGAGCCGAACGATCAGCACCCTGGCCCTCGTTGTTTTCCCCGTCAACATCTTGGGATGACAAAGATGTTACGTACACGATAGATGTGGTGATCATGAGCATTCAGCCGCTTCCCCTCGCAGGCATCACGGTCGTCGCCGTGGAGCAGGCCGTCTCGGCCCCCTTCGCCACGCGCCAACTTGGAGATCTCGGCGCACGCGTCATCAAGATCGAGCGCCCCGACGGCGGTGACTTCGCCCGCGGTTACGACACGGCCGCCGGCGGTCTCGCCTCGCATTTCGTCTGGTGCAACCGCGGCAAGGAGTCCGTCGCCCTCGATCTGAAGGACCCGCGCGGCCTGGAGATCGCACGTCAACTCGTCGCCGGGGCCGATGTGTTCGTGCAGAACCTCGCCCAGGGCGCGGCCGCCCGGCTCGGACTCGACGCGGCGACGCTCTGTGCGCTGCATCCGCGGCTGGTCGCCGTGGACATCTCCGGGTACGGGGCGGGCGGACCGTACGCCGACAAGCGCGCGTACGACATGCTCGTGCAGTGCGAGGCGGGCCTGGTCTCGGTGACCGGCACCCCCGGGCAGCCGGTGAAGGCGGGGATCCCCGCGGCCGACATCTCGGCGGCGATGTACGCCTTCTCGGGGGTGCTCGCGGCCCTGCTTCGGCGGGCGACGACCGGGCTCGGCGGGCCGGTGGAGATCTCGATGCTGGAGTGCCTCGCGGAGTGGATGGGACATCCGCTGCACCATGGGATGCATGGGGGTGAGGCACCGGCGCGCACGGGTGTGGCGCACGCCGTGATCGCGCCGTACAACGCCTACGGCACGGCGGACGGCGGGCAGGTGCTGCTCTCCGTACAGAACGACCGGGAGTGGCGGCGGCTTGCCGAACAGATCCTGGAGCAACCTGAGTTGGCGGCCGACCCCGACTTCGCCACGAACGCCGCACGGACGGCGCACCGGGAGCGGACCGACGCGGTCGTGGCGGCCGCGCTGGCCCCGCTGAACGCCGGGGAGGCGGTGAAGCGGCTGGAGGGGGCGGGCATCGCATGCGCCCGTCTCAACACCGTCGCGGACGTGGCCGCGCATCCCCAACTGGCCGCACGGGACCGGTGGCGGGAGGTGGAGACGGCCGTGGGGCCGCTGCGGGCCCTGCTGCCGCCGGTCAATCTGCCGGGCGGAGAGGACCCCTCGATGGGGGCGGTACCGACTCTGGGCGAGCACACCGACACGCTGCTGAGCGCCCTGGGAATGACAGAAGGGCGGAGAGCAGCGTTGCGCCGGGACGGTGTGATCGCCTGAGCGTCTGCTACCGACGGATGGTGCGAAGGGTCAGCCGCGGCTGCCGAACAGCGAGCGGCGCAGCCGCCGCAGCGGCGCGAAGAGCTTGACCCGCGCTCCCTTGGCAGTGCGGGAGTGCGCGACGTCACGCGAGGTGAGCTCACGCATCAGCGACGTCGCCTCTGCCGACTCGCGCTGCGGGACGGCAGGGCCGCCAAGCACCGAGAGATGGCGGTCGAGACGCGAGCTGGTCGCGCTGCTTCCGCACGTGATCGCAGGCACTCGCGGCCTGCTGCGCACTGTTATCTGTTC
The DNA here is from genome assembly GCF_036227325.1 of Streptomyces sp. NBC_01465. NCBI lineage: Bacteria > Bacillati > Actinomycetota > Actinomycetes > Kitasatosporales > Streptomycetaceae > Streptomyces > Streptomyces sp. NBC_01465. Next base: position 1,250,119 of record NZ_CP109467.1, read on the forward strand.
CATGTCACTCCCCACCCGTTCGAGGGCACCCGGCCCGGGCAGGGTAACCCTATCGCCCCCTCGTGACACTCGTGTATCCCGGGCGCAGGATTCACCGCACCGGTATGCGGTTGACACGGAGCTTCTACCCAAAGAGGCGTCGGCAACCCCGAGTTGAGCTAGCTTTGAGTGATTTCCACCGGGATGGGGGCTCGCCCGTGACCGAAGTACCGGACGACCAACGGGTGGTGGCCGGCCGTTACCGGCTGCTGGGCCAACTGGGCCAAGGCGGGATGGGCGTCGTCTGGCGCGCCCGCGACGAGGTGCTCGGCCGCGAGGTCGCCGTCAAGGAGGTGCGCGCACCCGGCGGGCTGCCCACCGGTGACGTGCGCAGGCTCTACGACCGGCTGGAGCGCGAGGCCTGGGCCGCGGCCCGCATCACCCACCGCAATGTGGTGACGGTGTACGACGTGGCCGCGCACGACGGCCGCCCGTGGATCGTGATGGAGCTGGTGCGCGGGCTCTCGCTCTCCGACGTACTGGAGGCGGACGGTCCGCTGCCGCCGCAGCGCGCCGCGCACATCGGGGCCGAGGTGCTCGCCGCCCTGCGGAGCGCGCACGACGCGGGGGTCCTGCACCGTGACGTGAAGCCGGGCAATGTGCTGATCGGCAACGACGGGCGGGTGGTGCTGACCGACTTCGGCATCGCCATGGTCGAGGGCACCTCCGCGCTCACCATGACGGGCGAGCTGATCGGCTCCCCCGACTACCTCGCCCCTGAGCGGGCGCTGGGGCAGGCGGCGGGGCCCGCGTCGGACCTCTGGGCGCTGGGCGTGATGCTGTACGCGACAGTGGAGGGCAGTACGCCGTTCCGCCAGGACACCCCGCTCTCCACGCTCCGCGCGGTGGTCGACGAGGAGTTGCCGCCGCCGCGCAGGGCGGGCGCGCTGGCACCGGTGATCGAAGGGTTGCTGCGCAAGAACCCGGCTGACCGGATCAGTGCCGCGGAGGCGGACCGGATGCTGCGGGAGGTGGCCGCGGGAGGTACGGCGACGGCGCCCACGGTGGCCGCCGTCGGGCCGTTCGGCCCGACGATGACGGCGAGCACTCCCCCGCCGTACCGTCCCTCGCCGACCCCGGTCCCGCCGCCGTACCCCGTGACTTCCGCTTCCGCCACCGGTCCGACCACGCCGATGACGCAGACCCGGCCGCGGCGGGCGGGTCTGGTGCTGGCGGCCGGGATCGCCGTACTGGCGCTGGCGGGTGGCGGGATCGCCTGGGCGCTGCTGCACGACAACGGCGACAGCAACAAAGGCCAGACCGGCTCCTCCTCTTCCGGCGGGCCCGCGACGTCCGCGCCGAACACCGGCACCGCCACGCCCTCGGAGACACCGACCTCGGAGAGCAGCAGTCCAAGTACGCCGGCAGGCGGGGGCGGCAGCACGAAGAGCAGCCGGCCCGCGCAGTCGGTGCAGGTGTATCTCCAGACCGTGCGCGGGAGTTATTCGGGTACGTGCCCGCCGTCCGAGGAGCAGGCTCCGGCGTTCACGGCGGTCTTCACGGTCGGCCGTTCGCCGGTCACCGTCGAGTACCGCTGGGTCCTCGCGAACGGAGGGGGATCGGACCCGGGGTGGCAGCACCTGCAGTTCGCGGCCTCGGAGAAGTCCCGGCAGGTCAACCACACCGAGCTGAAGTACGAGGCGAACGGGACGGTCAGCGACCAGATCCGGGTGGAGGTCCGCTCTCCGGTCCAGGTGACGTCCGACCCGGTGCATTTCTCGGTGACGTGCAAGGAGGAGACCCCGACGGGCGGGACCTCCTCCTCGGACGGGAGCGCTAGTCCGTCGAGTTGAGGACGGGCAGGTAGCCGCCCGACTGCCCTGCGGCGGTCGGGTGGTAGGAGATGCCGATGTCGAGCCAGTTGAGGCTGTGCAGCCAGGAGTTCGACGAGCAGATCTCGTGGCCGGTGAAGGTCCCGGTGACATCACCGAAGGAGAAGCCGTGGTCGGCCGCCCTCTTTGCGGTCGCCGCGTTGAGGTAGTCGGCCGCGCCGTTGATCGCGGCACGCTTGGTGTCGCTCAGACCGGCGATGCAGCTGCCGCCGATCTTGTAGAAGCGCGGGTATCCGAGGACGGCGACGTGCGCCGCGGGGGCTCTGGCGCTGATCGCCGAGTACACCTGGTCGAGCCGGCCCGGGAGGGTCGTGTCGACGTAACTGCGCGCCTGGTTGACGCGGTTGACGCAGGTGGCGTCCGAGGAGGTGACGCAGGTGGTCATGACGTCGGAGAAGCCGGCGTCATTGCCGCCGATGGTGATCGAGACGAGGTCGGTGGAGGAGTTGAGCGAGCCGAGCTGGCCGGAGAGAACATCACCCGTACGGGCGCCCGAGCAAGCGGCGAACGCGAACGAGGCGGGTGAATGGGCGGCGGCCCACAGGGCCGGGTAGGCCACGGTGGAGCGCTTGCAGGAACCACTGGCGCTGTCGTAGCTGCCTGCGCCGACACCCGAGGAGTACGAGTCCCCGAGCGCCACGTAGTCGGTGGAGTCGGCCTGTTGAGCGGCATGTGCCACGCCCGCCCCGGTGAGGGCGAAGACGGCGGCAAGGACGAACGACGAGACGTATGCCGCGAATCGGGACAGTTTCATGGAACCTCCCTTAGCAGGATTTCCGCCTCGTCTTTCGTACCAGCCAGTAGGTGGAAGCGGAAGTGTTCATGTCAAGCTTTCACCCTTCGCTCAACCGTCCACCCCTTAACACCCTTGTAATGAAACGGAGTTGAACGTACGGGGTCGCTGGGACCCAGGAGGTGGCCCACACCCCTGAGTGACCGTGCGTATCGGCTGCGTGCTTGACGGGGGCCGACAGGCTGCGCCACATTGAAGCCCGGCATCCGACGCTTCGGGGGGAATCGTCGCCTATGCAGACACATGGCAGTAGATCAAGCGCATGGTCCGACTCGCTTCCCGCGCTCGCGGGTGCGGCGCTCGCCGTCTCCGCGGTCGGCGCCGTTCTGGCGCTCGCCGATCTGGCCTCGCCGCTGCGCGCACCCTTTGCACTTTTCTTCCTCCTGATGGCTCCCGCAGGCGCACTCTCGACGAATCTGCGCGGACTGGAACCATTCGGGCGCGTGGTGGCGTCTTCCGCAGGAGCAGTCGCTCTCGATCTGCTCATCGCGGAAACCATGCTGGCCACGCACATGTGGTCGGTCCGGGGCGGAGTCGCGGCAGTGGCCGTGATCAGTTCGCTCCTCTTCCTGCCGGCTCTGGTACGGCGCAGAACAGGAACAGTAAATTCCGAAATTGATCGCGAAAGTCCGGTCAATATCACAAAAGCGTGAGGCCGCGTTCCAGGTCTTGCCATACAGTGCCAAACGTCAATACCGTCGTACATCCACCCGCATCGGACCATCATGAATAAGCGGCTCTAGGGGAGGGCTCAAGCGTCGCGATGGCAACCGGTGAGGGAGCGCGGTAGGGGGGTGCCGTACTCGGTGACCGAAGTTCTGCCGAGACACGGGCCGCGCAAGCAGTAATGCCAGCTCACCCAGCATGCACGGAGCGCTGTTCCGTCATGCCCGGGTGTGAACCCCCCTTTCGAACCGGACATTCGTCCGGACTGCCCGGGGGCGGGCGGTCCACCGGTGGAGAGGGAATAGATCCATGAGTTCATTTCTGCGCCCGGCAGTTCCGGGACAAGATCAGTTAACCGAGTCGTCGGGGAACGGGAATTCGGTCGAGACCGCTGTCGTTCGAATACCCGCACAGTACAAGCCGGTCTCCTCGCACCTCGCCATTGCACCTTTGGTGAGCGTCGTGATTCCCGCCATGAATGAGGCGAAGAATCTCCCGTACGTCTTCAAGTCCCTGCCCGACTGGATCCACGAAGTGGTCCTGGTGGACGGCAACTCCACCGACGACACCGTCAAGGTCGCCCGCGAACTGCGGTCCGACGTCGTGGTCGTCAAGCAGGTCGGCAAGGGCAAGGGAGACGCACTGACCAGCGGCTTCGCCGCCTGCACCGGCGAGATCATCGTGATGGTCGACGCGGACGGCTCCGCCGACGGCCAGGAGATCGTCAGCTACGTCTCGGCGCTCGTCGGCGGCGCGGACTTCGCCAAGGGCTCGCGCTTCGCCAACGGCGGCGGCACGGACGACATGACGCCGATCCGCAAGTTCGGCAACTGGGCGCTCTGCACCATCGTCAACCGCAAGTTCGGCGCCCGCTACACCGACCTCTGCTACGGCTACAACGCCTTCTGGAAGCACGTCCTGGACGACGTCGTCCTGGACTGCACCGGCTTCGAGATCGAGACGCTCTTCAACATCCGGGTCGTCAAGGCCGGGCTGCGCGTCCAGGAGGTGCCGAGCTACGAGTACAACCGGATCCACGGTGTCTCCAACCTCAGCGCCGTGCGCGACGGCATCCGGGTGCTCAAGGTCATCCTGAGCGAGAAGGCGACCCGGCGCCCGAAGAGCCGGCCGCAGGCGATCGGTCTCAACTCCGGGCGGGGAGAGACGCCTTGAGCACGACGGACTTATCCGTGGTGATCTGCGTGTACACCGAGGACCGCTGGGAGGACATCCTGGCGGCCGTCGACTCGGTGGCACGGCAGTCGCTGCCTGCGCTCGAGACGCTGCTGGTCGTCGATCACAATCCGGCGCTGCTCGTCAGACTCGGCCAGGAGTACAAGGAGCACGCGCGCGAGGGCGGGGTGCGGGTGCTCGCCAACGCGGGCCCCCGCGGCCTCTCCGCGGGCCGCAACACAGGCATCGCCGCCGCCCGCGGCGCGATCATCGCCTTCCTCGACGACGACGCGGTGGCCGAGCGCGACTGGCTGCTGCACTTCGCCGCCGGGTACGACGATCCGCGGGTGATGGCCGTCGGGGGGAGGACCATGCCGGCCTGGGCATCAGGGCGCAGGCCGGCATGGTTCCCGGAGGAGTTCGACTGGGTCGTCGGGTGTACGTACCGAGGACTGCCCCCGGGCAAGGTACGGGTGCGCAACGTGCTCGGCGGGAACGCCTCCTTCCGCAGGGAGGCCTTCGACGCCGCGGGCGGATTCGCCACCGGCATCGGCAGGGACGGCGACAAGCGGCCGCTGGGCTGCGAGGAGACCGAGCTCTGCATCCGTCTCGCGAAGGCGATCCCGGACGCGGTGCTGCTGATCGACGACCGTGCGGTCATCCACCACAAGGTGCCGCTCGTCCGGGAGCGGTTCGGGTACTTCAGGACCCGGGCCTACGCGGAAGGCCTCTCCAAGGCACTGGTCGCCCGAAGTGTGGGCGCGGACAAGGGACTTGAGTCCGAACGCCGCTACACCACCCGGGTGCTGCCCGCCGGTGTCGTGCGCGGGCTGCGCGACTTCACGCTCGGCCGCGCGGGGGGCGCGGGCCGGGCGGGCGCCATCGTGACGGGGGTCGCGGTGGCGGCCGGCGGCTACGTCCTCGGGTCGCTGCGTGCCCGCCGGGGCGGCGCCACCTTCACGGTCGCGCCCATCGGCGTACCAGCCGGGGAGGCGGAGCAGGAGAAGACAGAGCGGGAGGAGACAGAGGAGGCGGCCGCATGAACGGGCCCGTACCGATCCTGATGTACCACGCGGTCGGGCACCGCCCGGCGAAGGCGGCGTACGGGCTCTCGGTCTCCCCCGAGGCGTTCGGCGAGCAGATGGAGCTGCTCGCCGAACGCGGCTTCACCCCGCTCACCACGGCACAGCTCGCCGGTGCCTGGCGGTCGTCGGGAGCGCTCCCGCCCCGCCCGGTCCTCATCACCTTCGACGACGGTTACGAAGGCGTGCACCGGCACGCCCTCCCCGTCCTCGCCCAACACGGCTTCGCCTCCACCCTGTTCGTCTCGACGGGGTGGCTGCGCGGTCGTCACGACGTCGGCGGGGCCCTGGACACCATGCTCGACTGGGACCAGGTGCGCGAGCTCGCCGCCGCGGGGACGGAGATCGGCGGGCACACCCACAGCCATCCCCAGATGGACCAACTCAGCGGTGAACAGGTGTGGTTCGAGACGCTGCGGTGCCGCCAGATCATCGCCGACGAACTCGGCGCCGAGCCCGTCTCCTTCGCGTACCCCTACGGCTACTCCAGCCGCAGCGTGCGCCGCACCGTCCGCGAGGCGGGCTTCGCCCAGGCCCTCGCCGTCGGCAACGCGCTCGCGGTGCGCAGGCAGGGACCGTACGCCCTGGAGCGGGTCACCGTACGGCGCAGCACCGGTGCCGAGGAGTTCGAGCGGCTGGTCGAAGGCCGCGGCATCGCCCGCAACTTCGCCGGGGACCGTGCCCTGACCAAGGGGTACGCCCTGGTCCGCAGAGTCACATCGGCCGGCCGGAAGGTCACCAGGAGTCGTGTCTGACGCGCGAACCACCCAGGTAGAGGACCCGCCGCAGCCACCGGGGACGGTGGTGAAGAAGGAACGCGGCGGGATCCCGCTCTTCCGCAACGCCTATGCCCTGATGATCAATACGGGGGTCAGCGCGGTCCTGGGACTCGGCTTCTGGCTGGCCGCCGCCCACTACTACTCTGCCTCGGCGGTCGGCCAGGGCTCCGCCGCGATCGCTGCGATGAAGTTCCTGGCGGGCATCACAGCCGTGACGCTGACGGGGGCGCTCGCCCGCTTCATCCCGGTGGCGGGCAGGACCACGGGGCAGCTCATCTTCCGTACGTACGCGGGGAGTTCGGCGGTCGTGGGGATCGCCGCGGTGATCTTCCTGCTGACGCTGGACATCTGGGGGCCCTCGTACCGCTTCCTGCACGATCCCGTGAACAAGCTCGGCTTCGTCGTCGCGGTGATCGCCTGGTCGCTGCTCACGCTCCAGGACGGCGTGCTGACCGGGCTGCGCAGCGCCTTCTGGGTGCCGGTCGGCAACACGGTCTTCTCCGCGGTCAAGCTGCTCCTGCTCGTCGCGGTCGCCGTGGCGCTCCCGACGTCGGGCGTCTTCGTCTCCTGGGTGGCGGCCATCGCGGCGTCCGTGCTGCCGCTCGGCTGGATGGTCTTCCGCAGGCTGGTGCCACGCCATGTGGAACTGACGGTGGAGACCGCGAACCCGCCGTCCTACCGGGAGTTGGGGCGCTTTCTGGCCGGCGACTGCACGGGGTCGCTCTTCGCGCTCGCGGTCGTCTATCTGATCCCGGTGATCGTCGCCTCCCAGATCAGCTCCGCCGACAACGCGTACTTCTACATCGCCGCCACCATCGGCGGCACGGTCGAGATCCTCGCGATCAACATGGGCGCCTCGCTGACCGTCGAGGGCGCGCACGATCCGGCCCGGCTGGGGCGCAACGCGCGCGCGGCGCTGCTGCGGATGGTCAAGATCGTGGTGCCGATCGTCCTGTTCCTCTTCGTCCTGGCCCCGCACATCCTGCACGTCTTCGGCGAGGGCTACTCCAGCCGTGCGACGCCGCTGCTGCGCTGGCTGGTGGTCGGGGCGCTGCTGCGGGTGGTCATCGAGCTGTACTTCGCGGTGCTGCGGGCCCAGAGCCGGACCGCTCCGCTCGCGTATCTGCAGGGCGGGCTCTGCGCCCTGGTGCTCGCTTCGACGCTTGCGCTGCTCGGGCCGATGGGGCTGACGGGGGTCGGGGTCGCCGAGGTGGCGAGCCTGACGGTCATCGCCTCGATCGCGGCATTCAGGCTGTACGGGGTACTGAGGCACACGCCTGCGGGCGAGGTGCCGGAGGGAGACGAACAGATGGAGGAGCCGCAGCAGCAGGAGAAGGCGGAGGAGACCGTGCCCGCCGAGGCGCCGGCCCGAACCGCAGGTGGAGCCGGGGCCGAAGGGGGCGCACCACCCGCTCCCAGGACCCGCCGCGGCCGCGGCCGCCCGGACGACGGCGACCAACTCCCCGCCTGGGCCGTACGGGACCGGTCCACCGGGCGGGCCAGGGCCTCCTCGCCCGACGGGGCGGCCTCCACGCCGTCCCGGCAGAACCGGCGGACCCGGCCCGACAGGACCGGCGGCGGCAGCGAGCCGGAGACGATCGCCGAGAGACCCGTCGCACGGCCTCCCGCCCCCGGCGAACGGATCCCCGAACTCGGCGTAGGGCTCCTCCTGCTCGCCGCGCTCGCCCTCTACTGGGTGCCCGCGACGACCGTCGGCGCGTCCGACCTCGACCTGATGTCCGGCCTCGGCCTGATCTCCGTACTCCCGGCGGCGACCCTCATCGGTGCCGCCCTGCTCGTCCTCTCCTTCGCCTCGCTCCTCTGGCTCGACCGGCCACGCACCGCGCTCCTCACCGCCTCGCTGCTCGCCACGGTCGTGTCGCTGCACGCGCTCCCCGCCGTACTGGAGTCCCAGCCGCGCCTCGCCGGCGCCTGGCAGCACCTCGGGCTGATCGACCACATCACCAGGACCGGCACCGCCCCGCCCCAGGCGGACGCACTCAGCAGCTGGCCCGGGTTCTCCGCGGCCGCCGCCTTCCTCGCCGACGCCTGCGGCGTCTCCGACCTGTCGGTGGTGCTGCGCTGGTGGCCGACCGTCTTCCAACTCCTCTGCCTGGTACCGCTGTTCCTGCTCCTGCGCACCGTGCGCGCGGGCTGGAAGGCGAAGTGGACGAGCGTCTGGTTCTTCGCCCTGAGCGGCTGGGCCGGCCAGGACTACTTCTCGCCGCTGAGCCTCTCCTTCCTGCTGTACCTCACCTTCCTGGCCGTGCTGCTCGTCTGGTTCCGCACGCCCCGCGCCTGGGCGGTGCGGCGCGGCTCGGGCGAGAACGAACCGCTGGTGGCCGCCCGCGGGGAGCGAGCCGTCCTGCTCGGCGTCCTGGTGGTCGTCCTCGTCGCACTGGTCACCGTCCACCCGCTGGCGCCGGTCCTGCTGTGCGCGGTGCTCACCGGGCTGGTCCTGGTACGCCGCTGCGAGCTGCGCGGGCTGCCACTCCTCGTCGGCGTCCTGGCCGCCGCGTGGACCGGCCTGCTCACCGCGCCGTACTGGTCGGGCGACCCGTCGAAGCTCTTCTCGGGCCCGACGTCCCCTCTCCCCGGGTCCCTCTGGGGCTCTTCGGGCGACTCGGGTCACCAACTGGTCCTGTACACCCGCCTGTTGCTGTCCGGCGGGATCCTGGCGCTCGCCGCCTGGGGCTGGTGGCGACGGCGTTTCGCCGGGTACGCGGAGCAGTCGCTGCTGGTGGTGACCTTCGTGCCGCTGCTGGGGCTCTTCGTCCAGTCGTACGGCGGCCAACTCGACCTGCGCGTCTGGACGTTCGCACTGCCCGGCGCCGCGATCCTCGCCGCGCTCGCGCTGTTCCCGCGCGCCGGGATCACCGCCGACGAACGGGACCGCGACCGGGCGAGCCTGGCACCCCTCGCCGCACTGGTGGCCGGACTGCTGCTGGTCGGCGGCTTCCTGGTGGCGCGCTGGGGCGGCGAATCGTACGAGCGCGTCCGGCCGGGCGAGGTCGCCGCGATGGAGTACGTCTACGCCCACGACACCCCGCCGGCCCGGCTCCTCCTGCTCTCGGACACCCCCGGGGACTCCACACCGACGCTGCCCGGCGGCGCGAAGGACCTGGGCAAGATCGCCTACGTACCGACGCCGGCGCCGCACGACCCGGTACTGGTCGACGGCCTGGTCAAGGCGCTGCGGAGTGCAGGCCCGCATGCGTATCTCGTCGTCAACCGCAGCCAGGTGGAGTACTTCCGGGTCACCGACGGTTACTCCTCGACCTGGCAGCCACGGCTGCAACGGACCCTGGACGCACGCCCGGAGCTCCGGCGGGCGCTGACCAACGACGACGTCACGCTGTACGCACTGAAGCAGCCGCCCGCGACACCGGCGGCGGCGGTCGCCTCCGACCGGGCCGGTCCGGTGTGGCCGCACTTCTCGTGGAACGGCTGGCCACTGCTCGGCGCGGAGGCGGCGCTCGCCCTCGCCGCCCTGCTGATGGCGCGCGAACTGCTGCGCGTGTACGCGATCCCAGGACCGCGGACCCTGCGCAGGATCCGCACCCTGCACTGGATCACCCTGCCGTTGCTGCTGGTTCTGGCGGGCGCGCTGATTCAGCGCGTCAGTCACTTCACCTCGTAACCCATGACACACAAAGCGGGTGCACGAGAGGTCCCCGTGCCGGATCATGGGCGCCATGTCCGCAGACCCTGAGGCCGCCCTGCCGATCCGGCTCAACGTCGACGACAGCGATTCGCCGTCCGATGTCGTCGACGCGCTGTTCCTCGGCCGCTTCGCGACGGGTGAGCAGCCGTACTCGCACAGTTCGTCCATCGACCGGGTCAAGAAGGGCCTCACCCTGCTGCCGCCGGGAGCGACGGTCCTGCGGGCCGCCCGCGACGACGACCGCAGCGCGACGCTCGCCGAGGGCGACGGCTGGACGCTGCTGGTCTCGCGCTGGAACCGGGGCGCGGACGTGACGGTCACCGCGGTCACCGAGGACCTGGCCTCGACCGTACTGAAGCAGGTCACCGAGGGCGCCCAGGACGAACCGGAACCGCAGCCGGAGAACGTCTCGATGGGCTTCTGGTACGTCTCGCCGCGCCGCGGCCCGCACCGTACGACCCGCCAGATCGCGGCGGGCACGTGGGACGAGGTGCGCGCCAACTACACGGCGCCGGTGGCCGATGCGATGGACAGCCTGATGAAGGTGACGCCCGACGACATCTCGGGCCGCCTGCTCCTGCTGCACGGACCGCCGGGCACGGGCAAGACCTCCGCGCTGCGGACGCTGGCCCGCTCCTGGCGGGACTGGTGCCAGGTCGACTGCGTACTGGACCCGGAGCGCCTCTTCAACGACGTCGGCTACTTGATGGACATCGCGATCGGCGAGGACGACGGCACGGCGAAGGGCCGCTGGCGTCTGCTGCTCCTGGAGGACTGCGACGAACTGATCCGCGGCGAGGCGAAGCACACGGCGGGCCAGGCACTGTCCCGCCTCCTGAACCTCACGGACGGCCTCCTCGGCCAGGGCCGCAACGTCCTGGTGGGCGTCACGACGAACGAGGACCTGGAACGCCTCCACCCGGCGGTGGTCCGCCCGGGCCGCTGCCTGGCGCGCATCGAGGTCGGCTCGCTGACCCGCAAGGAGTCGGTGGCATGGCTGGGCACGGAGGAGGGGATCGGCCGCGAGGGGGCGACGCTGGCGGAGCTGTACGCACTGCGCCGCGGGACGCCACCGCGCTCGGTCCCGTCCCAGCACCAGGGCATGAACGAGGGGATGTACCTGTAAAACGCGGGTCCTCTACTTCGCGTACGCCGCCCGGACCGCGTTCTCCGCCGCCGCCAGCGCCGCGCTCCGGCTCAGGCCGAGGCGGACCGCCTGGTCCGCGTAGGCCTGAGCCGCCTCCGCCGCGCGCCGCTCAGCCGCATCGCCCGCCGCCGCCACGAACGTCCCGTTCCGTCCCCGGGTCTCGATCACCCCGTCGGACTCCAGCGCCCGGTACGCCTTCGCCACCGTATTGGCGGCCAGCCCCAACTCCTCGGCCAGCCCCCGCACGGTGGGCAGCCGGTAGCCCACCGGGAGCCTGCCCGAGCGGGCCTGTTCGGAGATCTGGGCCCGCACCTGCTCGAAGGGGGCGTCGGCCGCGTTCGTATCCACCACGATCCTCAGGGTCACGCCCCGATTGTCCTCCACGGGAAAATGAGAGGCGACCGGGCCACCCCCTGCGTAACGTCGCGCCCATGACTGTGATCGTCCGTGACTTCCGGCCCGCCGACGGCGAGGGGTGGGTCCGGGTCCGCCGGGCCGCGCTCCCGTTCATGGTGACCACCCCCGAGCAGGTCGCCTTCGACCTGGCCAACGCCCACCCCGACAAGCGCTACCGGATGCTGGTCGCCGAGGAGGACGGCGAGGTGATCGGCACGGCCCAGGTCGGGATCGCCTACGACGCGGACGAGCCGGGCCAGGGGTTCCTCAACCCCTATGTCCACCCCGACCACCTGGGCCGGGGCGTGGGCACGCTGCTCACCCAGACCGGCGAGGCCCATCTCGCCGAGGCCGGTGCCACTGCCGTCTACACCTGGGTCCTGGACGAGCCGGCGAACCGCACCTTCGCCGAACACCGGGGCTACCGGGCGAGCAGGCCGGCCCATTTCCTCCATCTGGACCTGGCGAACACCCCGCTCCCCGAGCTCCAATCCCCGCCCTCCGGCGTGGAGTTGCGTACCGCCGCGGCCTTCGCGGACGACCCGCGCCCGCTCTTCGAGGCCGACGCGGAGACGACGTCCGACGAGCCGAGCGACGTCCCCACGACCTTCTCGGACTACGAGGACTGGCTCACCCACACCTGGAACCACCCGGCCCTGGACCGCGCCCTGACGTCGGTGGCCGTGGTCGACGGCGAGGTGGCGGCGTTCAGCGCCGCGAACACCGACGGCCTGACCCGCTACTGGTCGGGCATGACCGGCACCCGCCGCGCCCACCGCGGCCGGGGCCTGGCGAAGCTGGTCAAGAACGACTCGCTGCACCGCGCCCGCGCGGCCGGCTACACGGACGCGTACACCGGCAACGACGCCGACAATGCGCCGATGCTGGCGGTCAACACCTGGTTCGGATACAAGATCTGCGCAACGGAGGTACGTCATGTCCGCGAACTCGGTTGAAGTCACCCTCACCAAGGCGGGCCGCGTCAAGATCGGCTACCCGGCCGAGCTGCTCGGTGACGACGGTACGCACCTCGCGGTCCGCGCCCCGTGGGTCGGCACCGAACCCCGCGACTTCGGTTTCGTACGGTTCGAGTCGGGCGACGTCTTCACCGAGCACTACTGGCGCGACCGCTGGTACTCGGTGAAGGAGGTCCGGGCCGCCGACGGTTCGGTCAAGGGCTGGTACTGCGACGTGACCCGCCCCGCCGTCCTCGACGGCGACCGTCTGACCGTCGAGGACCTGGACCTCGACCTCTGGGTGTCGGCCGACCACTCGCAGATCATCCGCCTCGACGAGGACGAGTTCGCCGAGAGCGGTCTCACCGAGCGCGACCCGCAGGCCGCGGCCCGGGCGGTCCAGGCCCTGGACGAGCTCGAACTGCTCGCCCAGCGAGGCAAGTTGACGGAGTCGCTGCACATCGCCGCATAGCGGGGGCGCGCGCGCACGCCGAGCGGGCCATGTCATGGCCACCGCACGTTCATCTGCGGCGGCCACGATGCGCCCATGAATCGTGCGATGCCCGCCCTCGCCCTGGGGCTCTGCTCCCTCCTCTGCACCACGCTCCCCGCCCACGCCACCGACCGGCCGGCCGACAGCTACGGCACGAAGGCGCCCTACGCGCCGCAGCAGGACCTCCGGTCGTACCGCTCGGCGCCCAGGGGATTCGTGCCGGTGTTCACGGAGAACGTCTCGCGGCACGGGTCCCGGACGGCAACGGACAGCGAGGACGGGGATCTTGTCCTCGCACTGTGGGACAAGGCCGCGAGCGAGGGCCAACTCACCGCCACCGGGAAGAAGTTCGGGCCCGACGTGCGTGCGCTCCTCGCTGCCATGTCCAAGGTCGGGTACGGGAATCTGAGCGGGCGCGGCCAGCGGGAACTCCACGACACCGCCGTACGGATGGAGAAGCGGCTGCCGGATCTCTTCGCGGGGATCGCGAAGGACGGCAGGCCGATCGACGTCGTCAGCTCCGGACAGACCCGCGCCGTGGACAGCGGCACCGCCTTCACCACCGGCCTCACCGATGCCGCTCCGGCGCTCAAGCCCCTGATCGGGGCGGCCCGCGTCGACAAGGACCTGCTCTACTTCCACAAGGCCGACGGCGGCGCCGCGTACCGGGACTACATCGACAACGACCAGCGGCTCGCGGACACCCTCAAGAGCATCACCGACCAGCCCGCCACGCACCGGGCCGCCCGCAACTTCCTCGCGAAGATCTTCAAGCCGGGTTTCGTGCAGCGCGTCGCCGACGGGGAGTTCGCGTCCCTCGGCAGCGACGTCGACGCGGCCACGGCGGTCTACAACATGTACGGCATCGCCCCGGCCATGAGCGACGAGAGTCCCGGCGGGCGCGGCTGGCACATGGACCGGTACATCGGCGCCCGCGATGCGGCCTGGTTCGGCTATCTGAGCGACACCGAGGACTTCTACGAGAAGGGTCCCGGCTTCGCGGACAGCGACATCACGTACAACATGGCGCAGGTGCTGCTCGACGACTTCTTCAAGAAGGCGGAGGCGAACCGGGACGGCACGAGCAGCCTCGGCGCGGAACTGCGTTTCACCCACGCCGAAGAGATCATCCCGCTGGCCGCGCTGATGCAACTGCCGGGCAGCACACAGGCGGTCACAGCGAGCAGGCCCTACACCTACGCCTCCAATCCTTGGCGCGGCGCCTCCGTGGCACCCCTGGGCGCGAACATCCAGTGGGACGTCTTCCGCAAGGGCGGCACCTACCTGGTACGGATGCTCTACAACGAGAAGGAGACGGCCTTCAAGCAGGGCTGCGTTCCGGTGTCCAAGGGCAGCAAGTTCTACGACCTCGCCGAACTGGAGCGGTGTTTCGGTCGAACGGGCGCCGACGCGGGGCGCTGACCCACGCCGGTCTCAGAGCACCTTGCGGTAGTGGAAGCGGTCGTACACGCCGGTCACCGTCCGCTCCACGAACGCGTAGCCGAAGTACTCGTACAGCTTCTGGTTCTCCCACATCATCGCGTTCGTGAGGAGCCGGACCTCCGGCAGTCCGAGCTCCCGCGCACGCTCCTCGGTGAACTCCAGAAGCCGCCGTCCGACCCCGGTGCCCTTCGCCTCCGGGCTGACGGAGATCGAGTCCAGATACAGGTGGTCCGCCTCGGGGACGAGGACCAGGACGCCCTTCACCGGATCGCCCGTGACGAAGACCCGGCCCGCCGCGACGTTCGCGGCGTGGTCGGCCTCCATGGGCGCGGGCACGACGCCGATGCGCTCGATGTAGTGGCGGTAGGCCGCGTCGGTCACGGCCTTCACCGCTGCGATGTCGCTGTCCCGTGCGGGGCGGATGTCGTCGTTCATGGGCCCACATTAACCATCGCTGAGTGCTCCCTTAAGCGGACCGTAAGGATCTCCATCACCCTGTCCCAGCAGGCGAATTCGCCTTTCCGGACGGCTAGCGTGCTGATCGCCGGGGCGGGGTTCAGCCTGTCGGCGCCGTACGGCTCGGGGGGCCGCGCCGCCGGATCGAACCCTGCCCCGTATCCCCCCACACCCTCGCAAGGAGATCACCACGATGACCGTTCGTCGCACAGCCGCCACCCTCGCAGCCTTCGGTGTCGCGCCGCTCGCGCTGACCGCTCTGGCCGCTTCGCCGGCCGCCGCCCACGGCTCGATGACGGACCCGGTCAGCCGGGTCGCCGGCTGCTACGCGGAGGGTCCCGAGAGCCCCCGGTCGGCGGCGTGCAAGGCGGCGGTCGCCGCCAGCGGTGTGCAGGCGTTCTACGACTGGAACGCGGTCAACATCGCCAATGCGGCGGGGAATTCGAAGCAGCTGATCCCCGATGGCAAGCTGTGCAGCGCGGGCAACGACAAGTACAAGGGCCTGGACCTGGCCCGCGCCGACTGGCCCGCCAGCAAGCTCTCCTCGGGCAGCCACACCTTCCGCTACAAGGGCACCGCCCCGCACAAGGGGTCCTTCGAGCTCTACATCACGAAGGACAGTTACGACCCGTCGAAGCCCCTGAAGTGGTCGGACCTGGAGGCGGCGCCCTTCGTCAAGGTGACCGACCCGAAGATGGAGAACGGCGACTACGTTTTCGACGGCACGATCCCGCAGAAGTCGGGCCGCCACCTCATCTACTCGATCTGGCAGCGCTCGGACTCCCCCGAGGCCTTCTACACCTGCTCCGACGTGGTCTTCGGCCAGGACAGCGGTGCCTCTACCGGTTCCGCGGGCGGCAGCACCGCCACCGCCGAGCCGTCCGCCTCCGCCCCCTCCGACCAGGAGATCGCGGCGGGCGCGGACAAGTCCACCGTCCATCACAACCACACCTCGGCGACGCCCACGGAGGAGGCCAACCAGCCGGAAGCGGACGGCGCCTCCTCCCCGAGCGCGGCCGCGGCGGCCCCGGACTCGGGTGCGGCCGGCACCGAGAACCTCGCCGAGACCGGGGGCAGCTCGGCGACCTCGTACATCACGATCGGTGGTGCGGCCGCCCTCGCGATCGGCGCGGCGATGCTCTTCGCCAACCTCCGCCGCAAGGCCGTCCCCTCGGGCGGCCGCCACAGCCGCTAGGCCCTAGCCGATCACCGAGGCGCAGGTGGTCGGGGTGGCGTGGGCCGGGTCGAGGGAGTTCGCCACCTCGTGGAAGGCGATCCGGTCGACCGTCCCGATCGTCACGTGCTCGGAGACGTCGACCCCGCACTTGTCCTGGAGCAGGACGTTGGTGACGTCGGGGCCCGACAGGAACTGGCTGCGGTACGGGGTGACCACCTCGTCGTAGCGGGTGGCGATGACCGTGTAGCGCACCCCGGGCACGGTGTCGCCGCCCGCGTTGAGCTTGGTGATGAACGGGGAGCCCGCCACCTGGTCGGAGAGCCCCGGGGCTCCCTTGTGCAGGATGTCGGCCGCCCCGGGGAAGTAGGGCAGCAGGTTGGCGAGGCCGTCCAGGGTGGTGCCGTGGTTGTCGGGCGCGAGGCCCGTCAGGGAGTTCACCTTGGCGGCGCCGCCAAGGAATTTCAGGTAGTAGCGGGGCATCATGCCGCCCTGCGAGTGCCCGACCAGGTCGGCCTTGGGGGCGCCGGTCGCGGACAGGACGGTGTCGACGAAGCCGGCCAGCTGTCCGGCCGACTGGTCGATGGGGCCGAGACCGTTGAAGAGCGGTACGCCGGGGAGCTGCCCGTAGTCGAGGGAGAAGACGCAGTACCCGCGGTTGACCAGGTACGGGGCGAGGGCGATCCAGTTGTCGACGCTGTTCCCGAAAGTGCCGTGGACGAGGACGACGGGGCGCGGATGGGTGGCGGACGGGCGGCAGGAGTAGTTGTTCCAGCCGGCGGAGGGCGCGGAGGCCGCGGTGGCGGGTGCGGCGGGCAGTGCGGCGGCGGCCACGGCCAGCAGCAGTGCGGAGAGCGGTCTCAGGGCACGTTTCCAGGGCAGCATCGGGTGATCTCCTTGCGGCTCAAGGGAGTTGCGATGGCTGTTCGCCCTGCGGCCCGGACCACAAGAGTGATGTGCACACGCCAAATTACGCGCCAGTAACGCGGCGGGGGAAGCTACGCGTCAGTAAAGAACTGATGGAGGCTCAGCCGTTCGGCCCACCCGGCCTGCACGATCACCCGCCGCCCTTGAGCGTGGGGGCATGACTTTCGTCGACGAGGTGAAGAGCGCCGTCACCCCGCGAGCCGCGCTGCTCGTGCTGGGTGTGCTCGTACTGCAGCTGTTGTTCATCACGTCCTACGTGGGCGCGCTGCACAATCCCAAGCCGAGGGACGTCGCCTTCGGCGTGGTCGCGCCCGCGCAGGCCGCACCGAAGCTGGTCGCCGAACTCAAGCAGCTGCCGGGCAAGCCCCTCGACCCGCGTGCGGTCTCCGACGTGGCGACCGCACGCAGCCAGATCATGAACCGCGACATCGACGGCGCGCTCGTCGTCGACCCCGCCTCGACGACCGACACGCTGCTCGTCGCATCCGGCGGGGGCACGGTGCTCGCGACGACGCTCACCAAGATCGCCACCGAGGTCGACGCGACCCAGCACCGTACGGTCAAGACCGTGGACGTCGCTCCGGCGTCCTCCCAGGACTTCGACGGTCTCTCCGCGTTCTACCTGGTCGTCGGCTGGTGCGTCGGCGGCTATCTCTGCGCCTCGATCCTCGCGATCAGCGCGGGATCCCGGGCCGCCAACCGCGACCGTGCGGCGATCAGGCTCGGCTCGATGGCGCTCTACTCGATCGTCAGCGGTCTGGGCGGCGCCGTCATCATCGGCCCGATCCTGGGTGCGCTGCCGGGTTCGATCATGGGTCTGTGGGGGCTCGGGGCGCTGGTGGTCTTCGCGGTCGGTGCGATCACCCTGGCCCTGCAGGCGCTGACCGGCATCGTGGGCATCGGGCTCGCCGTCCTGATCATCGTGGTCGCGGGCAACCCGAGCGCGGGCGGCGCCTTCCCGCTGCCGATGCTGCCGCCGTTCTGGCAGGCGATCGGGCCCGCGCTGCCACCGGGTGCGGGCACCTGGGTGGCGCGCTCCATCGCGTACTTCAAGGGCAACGCGGTCACCGGACCGCTTCTGGTGCTCTCCGCATGGGCGGTGGTGGGCACCGTCATCACCCTGGTCATGTCGTCCTTGCGTAAGGGCAACAAGGACACGGTCGCCGAGGACGTCGCCGCATGAACTTCCCGCACCGCTCGGGCCCGGCCGCGCAGGCGGTCTCCGTCAAGCGGATGGAGCCCACCGCGCAGGCCCAGCTGGGGCCGCTCGGACTGACCGGCTTCATCGTGGTCACCACCATCGCGACCGGTATCGACGCGGGCATCTTCCCCGAGAAGCTGGCGGGCTCCGAGCTGCCGATGGTGGGCTTCTTCATCGGCGGTCTCGCGCAGCTGCTCGCGGGCCTCTTCCAGGCGCAGCGCGGTGACACCTGGCACGCCACGGTCTTCGGCGGTTTCGGGCTCTTCTGGATGGCGAAGGGGCTGATGATCCAGTGGGTGCTGCCGACGGTGGACCCGGCGCTGCGCGGCGACACGATGGGGCTGTTCACCCTGCCCTGGGTGTTCGTGGTGTTCGTGCTGTGGCTGGGCAGTCTGCGGATTCATCTGGCGCTGCTGACCACGTTCACCTTCGTGCTCGTGGTCTTCGTGGCGATGACCTGCAACGGCTTCACCGGTGAGGTGATCTGGAACCGGGTCGCGGGCTGGGCGGGTCTCTGTGCGGCGGCGGGTGCGCTGTATCTGCTGGCCGGGCAGATCATGGCGTCGACCTGGGGGCGCGCGGTGCTGCCGATGGGCCGGTTCGTGGCGCCGGAGATGCCGGAGTCCTAGAGCGTTCCGTACGTACGGGAAAGGGCCGCCCGGAGCTCCGGGCGGCCCTTCCTGCTGGTCGGGGCTACTTGCCGTAGTAGGCCCGGGTCATGAGCTGCTTCATGTCGTCGATCATCGGCATCCGCGGGTTGGCGGGCGCGCACTGGTCGGCGTAGGCGTTCATCGCCTGCTGCGGGAGGGCCTCGATGAAGGCCGCCTCGTCGACGCCCTCCTCCTGGAAGGAGGCCGGGATGCCGCACTTCACGCGCAGTTCCTCGATGGCGCGGGCGTAGGACTCCACGCCCTCCTCGGGGGTCGATGCCTTGAGGCCGAGCGTCTTGGCGATCTCCTGGAAGCGCTCCGGGGCCCGGTAGACCTCGGCCTTCGGCCACGGGGTGGCCTTGCCGCTGACCTGGCCGTTGTGGCGTACGACGTGCGGCAGGAGCAGCGCGTTGGTGCGGCCGTGGGCGACGTGGAAGGTGTTTCCGAGCGTGTGCGCCATGGCGTGGACCAGGCCGAGGAAGGCGTTGGCGAAGGCCATGCCGGCGACGGTGGAGGCGTTGTGCATCTTCTCGCGGGCCTCGGGGTCGTTGGCCCCGTCGACGACGCAGCGCTCCAGGTTCTCGAAGATGAGCTTGATGGCCTGGAGGCAGAGGCCGTCGGTGTAGTCGTTCGCGTAGACGGAGACGTACGCCTCGGTGGCGTGGGTCAGGGCGTCGAAGCCGGAGTCGGCGGTGACCGTGGCCGGGAGGCCCATCGGGAGGACGGGGTCGACGATCGCCACGTTCGGGGTCAGCGCGTAGTCCGCGAGGGGGTACTTCTGGGCGGCCGCCGGGTCGGAGATGACCGCGAAGGGGGTGACTTCCGAGCCGGTGCCCGAGGTGGTCGGGATCGCGACCAGCTGCGCCTTCTCGCCCAGGGAGGGGAAGGTGTAGGCGCGCTTGCGGATGTCGAAGAACTTCTCCTTCGTGTCCGCGAACTCGATCTCGGGGTGCTCGTACATCAGCCACATGATCTTGGCCGCGTCCATGGCCGAGCCGCCGCCGAGCGCGATGATCGTGTCGGGCTCGAAGTCCCGCATCATCGCGGCACCGGCCTGCACGGTGGCCAGCTCGGGGTTGGGCTCGACGTTGTCGATGACCTGGAGGACGACCTTGGACTCGCGGCCGCCCAGGATGTCGGTGACCTTCTGTACGAAGCCGAGCTTCCCCATGGTCTTGTCGGTGACCACCGTGACGCGCTTCAGCCCGTCCATCTCGCCGAGGTAGCGGATGGAGTTGCGCTCGAAGTAGATCTTCGGCGGGACCTTGAACCACTGCATGTTGGTGTTGCGCCGTCCGATCCGCTTGATGTTGACGAGGTTGACCGCGGTGACGTTGTTGGAGACCGAGTTGTGGCCGTACGAGCCGCAGCCGAGGGTCAGCGAGGGGAGGAAGGAGTTGTAGACGTCGCCGATGCCGCCGAAGGTGGAGGGGGCGTTGACGATGACGCGGATCGCCTTGACGCGCCTGCCGAACTCCTCCGCCAGGCCCTCGTCCTCGGTGTGGATGGCGGCGCTGTGCCCGAGTCCGTTGAACTCGACCATCTGCGCGGAGAGTTGGAGGCCCTGCTCGGTGGAGCCGGCCTTGAGGGCGGCGAGGATCGGGGAGAGCTTCTCGCGGGTCAGCGGCTCGTTGTCGCCGACCTCGGCGCATTCGGCGACGAGGATCGCGGTGCCGTCGGGGACCTCGAAGCCGGCCTGTTCGGCGATCCACTGGGGGGACTTGCCGACGACGGCGGCGTTCAGCTTGCCGCCCGCGCAGTCCGCGGCGAAGGCCGTGGTGCCGAAGACGTACTCCTCCAGCTTGGTCTTCTCGGCGGCGGTGACGACGTACGCGCCGAGGCGCTGCAGCTCCGCGATGCCCTGCTCGTACACCTCGGTGTCGAAGATGACGGCCTGCTCGGAGGCGCAGATCATGCCGTTGTCGAAGGACTTGGAGAGCACGATGTCGTGGACGGCGCGCTGCAGTTTGCCGCTCTTGGTGACGTACGCGGGGACGTTGCCCGCACCGACGCCGAGCGCCGGCTTCCCGCACGAGTAGGCCGCCTTGACCATGGCGTTTCCGCCGGTGGCGAGGATGGTGGAGACGCCCTCGTGGTTCATCAGCAGGCCGGTGGCCTCCATCGAGGGCTCCTCGATCCACTGCACGCAGTGCTCGGGGGCGCCGGCGGCGACGGCGGCGTCCCGGACGATGCGGGCCGCTTCGGAGGAGCACTTCTGCGCGGAGGGGTGGAAGGCGAAGACGATGGGGTTACGGGTCTTCAGCGCGATCAGCGCCTTGAAGACCGTGGTCGACGTCGGGTTGGTCACCGGGGTCATGGCGCAGATGACGCCGACCGGCTCGGCGATCTCCGTGATCCCGTTGAGTTCGTCGCGGTTGATGACGCCGACGGTCTTCAGTCCGGCCATCGAGTGGGTGACGTGCTCGCAGGCGAAGAGGTTCTTGACCGCTTTGTCCTCGAAGAGGCCGCGGCCGGTCTCCTCGACGGCGAGCCGGGCGAGCTCCCCGTGCTGACTGAGCGCCGCCAGCGAGGCCTTCTTGACGATGTGGTCGACCTGCTCCTGGGTGAACGACTCGAAACGGCCGAGCGCGTCCAGCGCCCCTTCGACCAGTCCGTCCACCATCGTGTTGGCCTCCATGGCAGCTGCTCCTTCTGCGGGCTTTTCGCTGACACCTCCATGGGACTCCTTTACGGATGCCTCAGGGGCCCGAGAAAGCCCTCGGTCGAGGGGCCGAAGGTCCCCCTGACCACGGCGAAGGGCCCGGCTCGTCCGCAGGGGACGGGCCGGGCCCTCGTACGTACGGAACGGTCAGCCGATCGTCGCTCCGAAGGCCGCCAGCGCCGCGGGCACCGGCTGGAAGAAGGTCTCCCCGCCCGCGCTGCAGTCGCCGCTGCCGCCCGAGGTCAGCCCGATCGCGGTGTCGCCCGCGAAGAGGGAGCCGCCGCTGTCGCCGGGCTCGGCGCAGACGTCGGTCTGGATGAGTCCGTTGACGATGTCGCCGTTGCCGTAGTTCACGGTGGCGTTCAGGCCGGTCACCGTACCGCCGTGCACCTGCGTGGTGGAGCCGCTGCGCTGCACCGCCATCCCGACGGTGGCCTCGCCCGCCTTGGTGATCTGCTGGGTGGAGCCGTTGTAGAGGTCCACCTCGCTCGGGTGGGGAGTGTCCGAGGTGTACTTCACCAGGCCGTAGTCGTGGCCGGGGAAGTCGGAGGCGGCGTTGGTGCCGATCTCGGAGCCGCCCTGGGAGTCCGACCAGCTGGAGATGGCCTCGGTGCAGTGGCCCGCGGTGATGAAGTACGGCTCACCGTCCTTGACCACGTTGAAGCCGAGCGAGCAACGGCCGTTCGAGCCCCAGATGGCGTCGCCGCCGGCGATCAGGGGCTTGAACTCCCCCGCGCTCTTCTTCAGTACGGCCGTGGAGCCGAGCCCCTTCACGACGGAGCTGAGCTTGCTCCACTCCGCCCCGGAGACCGTGCGGTCGGCGGTGACGACCATCTTGTTGCTCACCGGGTCCAGCGCCCACGACGTACCGCCGATGGACGCCTTGTCGGTGAGGGTCTGCCGGGCGGTCTTCAGCTCCGCGAGGGAGTTCTGGACGATTCTCGCCCGGCCGCCCGCCGCACGGACGCCGTCGGCCGCCGTCTCGTCGAGGACATTGACCACCAGGGCGCGGGACTTGGCGTCGTAGTACGAACCTGCCGCGTCGCCGCCGAGCTTGCTCTGCAGCGTCGAGGCCAGGTTTCCGGCCGCCGTCGCGGACAGGGTCTTCAGAGTCGGGGCGGCCGGGGACTCGCTGGCGTTCGCAGTCTGGAACGTCACTCCCGCCGCTATCAGTGCGGTCACGCCCGCTGCCGCGAGGGCAGCGCGGCGCTTGGGTATGCGTCGGTGCTTCAACTCTTCGCCTTCCTGTGGGGGCCGTATCCGGACAAGTGGGGTGTTCGGACACGGAGGATGGGCGGCCCACTATTCCGACACGCACAGGGAACACACAAGACCGACTTCCGGACGCGCACACGACAACAACAAAGCGCCCCCGGTCCGTTCACGAACTGGGGGTACGCCGTGCCGATTACCTCTGCGAACACTGACAGCGTCCGCGTACGGGCGCTGGGTGAGGACTAGTCCTGTCCGGTATTCGACTGTTCCGGATCGGATTCCGGCGGCAGTTGAGCTTTCGCGGGCTGCTCGGCGATGGGCGCCGGAGCCGCCGCAGCCGCCGGAGCCGGCGCCGCGCGCTCCAGGAAGCGCAGCAGCTCCACCGGGAAGGGCAGCACCAGCGTGGAGTTCTTCTCCGCCGCCACCGCCACCACCGTCTGCAGCAGCCGCAGCTGGAGCGCGGCCGGCTGGTCCGACATCACCTCGGCGGCCTCCGCCAGCTTCTTCGAGGCCTGCAGCTCACCGTCCGCGTTGATGACCCGGGCCCGCCGCTCCCGGTCCGCCTCGGCCTGCCGTGCCATCGACCGTTTCATGGTCTCGGGCAGCGACACGTCCTTGATCTCCACCCGGTCGATCTGCACGCCCCATCCGATCGCCGGGCTGTCGATCATCAACTCGAGCCCCTGGTTGAGCTTTTCGCGGTTCGACAGGAGATCGTCGAGATCGCTCTTGCCGATGATGGAGCGCAGCGAGGTCTGCGCCATCTGGGACACGGCGAAGCGGTAGTCCTCGACCTGCACCAGCGCGTCGGACGCGTCCACCACCTTGAAATAGATGACGGCGTCCACCCGGACCGTGACATTGTCGCGGGTGATGCCGTCCTGCGCGGGCACGGGCATGGTCACGATCTGCATGTTGACCTTGCGCAGCCGGTCCACGAACGGCACGACCATCGTGAAGCCGGGTCCCCGCACGGAATCTTTGAGCCGTCCCAACCGGAAGACCACACCACGCTCGTACTGTTTGACGACACGGGCCCCTGCCATCACATAGACAGCACCCGCGGCCACGACAGCCGCTCCCGCCGACATCAGTTCCTCGACCATCACGGCCCCCCAGGGTCCGAATTGGACGTGCCCATTGACCGTAACCCCGCTTGCCGCGCGATGGGGAGTCCCGGTCGTGGCCCTATGGGCCTGAGAGCCGTGATGAGCAATCATCTGACCTAAGGGGGAGTGCCAGTGCAGACCATGCAGGCGCAGAACAGGGACAGTTCGGGATTGCGGTGCCGCGTGCGGACGCCCGCCGGACGCAATCTGATGGTGGAGAGGCTGGGTGATCCGAACGGCAGGCCGGTGTTTCTGCTGCACGGGACCCCGGGCAGCAGGCTCGGGCCCGCGCCGCGCGGGATGGTCCTCTACCAGCGGGGACTGCAGCTCATCGCGTACGACCGTCCCGGGTACGGTCTGAGCGATCGTCATGAGGGGCGCACCGTCGCCGACACCGCCCAGGACGTGGTCACGATCGCGGACGCGCTGGGTCTGGACAAGTTCGCGGTCGTGGGCCGTTCCGGCGGCGCTCCGGGGGCCCTCGCCTGTGCGGCGCTGCTGCCGGACCGGGTGACCAAGGTGGCGGCGCTGGTGGCGCTGGCGCCGCGGGACGCGGAGGGCCTCGACTGGTTCGAGGGGATGACCGTCCACAACGTCGTCGAGTACACGATCGCCTTCGAGGACCCGGCGGAGCTCGTGGCCCGGCTGATCCCGCGCTCGGACGAGATCCGCAGGGACCCGGTCCTGCTCCTGGACCAGCTGCGCCGGGAGCTCACCGAACCGGACCGCCGGGTGGTCTCCGACGCCGGCGTGCGGGCCATGCTGCTGCGCAACTACCAGGAGGCGCTGCGGATTTCGGCGTACGGCTGGATCGACGACGCGCTGGCGTTCTCCAGCCCCTGGGGCTTCGACCCGGCGGACATCCCGGGCCCGGTGATGCTCTGGCACGGCGCGCAGGACGTCTTCTCGCCGCCGGGCCACTCGCGGTGGCTGGCCCGGCGGATCCCGGGCGCGACGGCCGTCGTCGAACCGGCCGCCGCGCACTTCGACGCGCTGCACGCGCTGCCCAGGATCCTCAACTGGCTCGCGGAGTGATCCGCGGGCCGGTCGGACGGGGCGGACGGGTCAGACGGCGAGCGGCTCCAGGTCGCGGTTGATCCGCCGCTCGTCGCGCGCGTTCCGTACGTACGCGTGGTCGTCGCCGAGAAGGCGCTGCAGCTCGTCGACGACCTCGTAGCGGATCTGCTGCGCCTCCTCCTTGCGGCCGAGCGCGTCCAGCGTCAGCGACAGGTTGGAGGCACAGGCCAGCGCCTCCGGGTGGTGCACGCCGAGCACGGTGCGCAGGGTGGCGACGGCCCGGCGCTCGATCTCCAGGGCTCCTTCCAGGTCGCCCAGGTCCGCCGTGACGTTGGCGAGGTTGACGGTGGCGAAGACCGTGTGCGGATGGGTCTCCCCCAGCACGTCCTCCATGCCGACGATGGTGCCCCGCAGCAGCGTCTCCGCGGTGTCGAGCGCCCCGCAGCCTCCCTGGTAGATCCCGAGGTTGTTGATCGCGGCGAGGGTGTACGGGTGGTGTTCGCCCGGCACCTTCATGTACTGGTCGACGACCTCCTGGGCGGTGTCCCGCGCCCCCACCGGGTCCCCCGCGGCGAAGAGGTCCGCCGCGAGGTTGAGGTCGCAGGCGATCCAGTCGGGGTTGGCCGCCGTGTACTTGGCCCGGTAGCGGCCGCGGGTGGCGATGGTCAGCCGCCGCGCGTCCTCAAGACGGCCCGCCCTGCGCAGCGACACGGCCAGGGACTTGGCTGCGGCGAGCGTTCCGGGGAAGGCACGTCCCAGCTGGTCCTTGAAGATGTCGTACGTACGGCTGAGCAGCGCGACGGAGTCCTCGTACCGTCCGACCTCGCGCAGGTCGCGCGCCAGGTTCTGGGCGGAGGACAGGGTGTACGGGTGCTCCGGGCCGAGGACCTCGGTGCGCCGGTCGTAGACGTCCTGGTCGATCTCGCGGGCGCGGGCGTACTGCCCGGCCATGCGCAGGTTGAGCGCCAGGTTGTTGGCCGCGGCGAGCGTCCTCGGGTGGGACTCGTCGAAGATCTGGCGGAACCCTTCGTGTGCGTCGGTCGCCAGCTCCATCGCCCGGCCGTAGAAGCCGAGCGCTCCGAGGTCCATCGCGAGGGAGCTCGTCGTCATGTACGTGTGCGGGTGGGACTCCCCGAGGACCTCCTGCTGCCGGCGCAGCGTCTCCTCGTCGAGCTCCTTCGCCTCCACGTAACGCCCGCGCGAGCGCAGGATGTTGGAGAGGTGGAAGCGCAGATAGAGGTACTGGAGGTCGTTGTCGCCCAGGGTCTCGCGCCAGGTGTCGCGCAGCTCCCCGGCCAGGGTCGAGGCCGCGATGAAGTCGCCGCGCTTCCAGAGGTAGCGCACGCGGTCGATCATCAGGCGGCGGGTCTCGGGCTCCCTGCAGAGCCTGGCCTCCGAGGGGCCGAGGTGCGGCCAGATGGTGGCGAACCTCGGCCAGGTCTCGGGGTTGTCGATCGGCTCGTCCGCGTCGGGCCTGGCTCCGGAGAGGATGCGGTGCACGGCGTGCCGGGCGTCCCGCTGCTCCTCCTCGCTCAACTGGGCGCGGATGACGGCCTGGACGAGGCGGTGGACCTGGATGGAGCCGCCGACGGGGTCCACCTTGGCGAGGGCGAAGCGGCCGATCTCCCGGATGACCCGGCCGAGGACCAGCTTCTCCTGGAGGGTGGCGTCGTACGGCTTGAGCGCCTCGATCATCTCCTTGCTGTAGAGGAGATTGGCGTGGATCGGCTCGGGCGCGAAGAAGGCGCAGAGCTGCAGCAGCCGTACGGCGGCGGGCGAGCGCTCCTTGAGGCGGCGGATGGAGACGTTCCAGGTGGCGGCGACCGGTTCGGGGTAGCCGGCGGGCTGGTTGAGCGCCAGGACGCCGGTCGCCTGCTCGCTGAGCTGTTCCAGATAGGCGCCGACGGGCGTCGCGGTCTCGGCGATCCAGGCCGCCGCCTGTTCGACGGCGAGCGGCAAGTCCCCTACGGCGACGGCGACTTGGTCGGCGTCCTCGACGGAGAGGCCTGGCGCCCTGCGCCGCAGGTGCTCGATGGACTCCTCGCGCAGGAACACGTCGACGGGCAGCGCGTCCCCGTACTGCGACCAGCTCTGGTTCCTGGAGGTGACGAGGATGTGCCCGGGTCCGCCCGGCGGGAAGAACCGCTTGAGCATCTCGGGGTCGTCGGCGTTGTCGAAGACGAGCAGCCAGCGCGAGGTGGGCACTCCGCGCCGCAGCAGGTCGACGGCCTCCTGGGAGGCGGCGGACATATCCTCGCCGCCCTGGGCGCCGATGCGGGTGGCGAGTTCGGCGAGGCCGGCCACCACGTCGTCGGTCTGCTCGGAGGAGATCCACCAGACGAGGTCGTAGTCGGCCATGAAGCGGTGTACGTACTCCAGGGCCACCTGCGTCTTGCCGACACCGCCGAGTCCGTAGAGGGTCTGCGGCTGGGGCAGGACCACGGCCATGCCGCCGCCCAGCTGGTCGCGCATCTTCTCCAGGACCATGGAGCGGCCCGTGAAGCCGGAGTTGCGGGCGGGCGCGTTCCAGATCTTCGGCACGGTGCCGGGGAAGCGCGGGCCGGGCGCGACCGGGTCGGCGAGCTGTGCGGGCCGCTCCAGCGCACGTAACAGGGCGTTGGTGGCGTGCACTTCGTCGAGCCGGAAGAGGTCGACCGGGTTGCGGTCGATGTACGGCGTGGTCAGCCGTACGTCACCGACGCGCAGCGGCAGCAGCTGGCGCCGGGCGCCGGTGGGGTCCTCGGCGGCCGTCCGCTCCCAGACCTCCATGGCCCGGGCGGACTTGAGGTAGGCGCTGGAGAGCACGACGACGGTCCGGGCCGCGGCGTCATGGACCGCCAACTCGCCTTCGGGCGACTCCTGTTCGACGGAGACGTCGCGCGCCACGACGCGGAAGCCGGCGCGGCTGAGCACCGACTCGATCCAGTCGGCCCACATCCGGTTCTCGGCGACGTACGTGAGCAGCAGATCCGCGGGGAGCGCGGGCCTGCGCCGGGTGAAGGCGTCCCTGATGCGCAGCCGGGCCTCCTCCGGTATCGCCGGCATGGAGGTGATCTCGCGGCCGGTGACCTCGGCGACGAGGCGTTCGAAGGCGGAGAGCAGGGAGTTGGTGAGCCCGGCCTCGTCGCCGAAGGTGGCGAGGGTCTCCTCGTACGCGTAGTACGGGCGGTACGGGATCTCGACCGCACCCCAGTACGCGGTCGACTCCTCGGCGGAGAGCCCGCGCGGCAGCCGGTCGAACTTCAGCCGCGCCAGGGCCCGTCCGGCGTCCGCCTTCTCCTTCTCGCCCTCGTCGATGCGCATGGGGACGGGGAGGATCTGGATGGAGCGGATGGAGCTGTAGCGCTCGTCGATCTGGCGGGCGACGGAGGCCGCGCCGTCGATGGACTGGTCGCTGAGGGTGAAGCAGTCGACGAGGACGTCCGGGAGGTGGACGGTGCAGATGTCGGCGATGTCGCTGAGGCCGGTGCGGCTGTCGATGAGGACGTAGTCGTAGTTGGCCTTCATGTCGTCGCGCAGCGCGTCGAAGAAGTGGCCGCCGCCGAGCCGGTCGTAGAAGTTGTCCCAGTCGAAGGTGGAGACGGTCGCGGAGTACTCGCGGTTCTGCCGTCCCGCGGAGACGAAGTCGAGCGTGCCGCCGTCGGGGAACTCCCAGCCGAGCGCCTCGGGGGTGAGGGAGACCGCGTGCTGCTGGATGCGCGCGTAGTCGCGGTGCCAGTCGTCGGCGCGCGGGACGGGGCTGGTCGCGGCCCAGGCGTACTCGGTGATCAGGTCGATGACACCGGTGGTGGCGCCGAGGGTCGAGGGGTCGAGAAACGGGTGGAAGAAGCGGTGCAGGCCGGGCGCTTCCAGGTCCCAGTCGACGGCGAGCACGCGCTTGCCGTTGGCGGCGAGGATCCAGGCCGTGTTGGCCAGGGCCATCGTCCGTCCCGTACCGCCCTTGTACGAGTAGAAGGTGATGATGCGGCCCTCCGGAGCGGCTGCGTCACGACTGGCTGTCATCCGTGTCCTCCGTGTCGGGAGCAAAATCGCGCATTCCGGGGCTGTAGTGCGTGGTGCCATAGCCGCCCGCCATCGGCCCTTCGAGCCGGGGCCGCTCCGAGTGGCCGCCGCCCCCCGGGGGCGGTGCGGGCGGATAGACCGCGGCGTGTTTCAGATACTGCTGGGCGGCCGCCTCGATGACCTGGGGCAGGACCGCCCCGAAGGCCTCCATGCTCGGTACTCCCTTGGCCGCGGCCCGCGAAGTGGCGCGCCCCTCGCGGAGTTTGGCGGGCATGGTGTCCTCGAGCTTGGCCGCGAGGTCGTTCTCGGCGGCTCTGGACTGGTGGTCGTCGCGGTTCCAGGGGACGATCACGCTGACCCAGGGCCGGTGTTCGGCGTCGAAGGCGGCCAGCCGGTTGCGGCGGTCCTCGTCGTGCAGGGCCCAGCGGTCCACGATCAGGACCTCGGGGTGGGACGGGGGCTGTTTCCCGTCGAGATGGAGCACCTGTTCGTCGAAGGAGACGGTGCTCGCCTGGTAGTTGAGTGCGCGCACCAGGTCCTCGGCCATGCTCACCAGCGGCCGGACGGCTATCGGGTGGTACGGGTTCCAGTCCAGCGGGCTGTCCCCGTAGTAGTCGGCGACCCTGCCCTCGGGCAGTTCGTGCCGGGTGGGCGCCGCGACGGTCAGTTGCATGGGACGGGGTCCCGCGCTCGGCGGGCCGAAGGCGCTGGGGGCTATCCGGTAGTCGACCGGGCGCCCCGGGCGGACGGCCGCGTCGTCGGCGACACTGACGATCCGCTTGGCCAGTTCGTACACGGCGTGCTCGTACTGCTCGTTGAATATCTTGAGCTTGATGAGCCCGTAGAGCCCGTCGGTGACGTACCGCTCGCCGAAGTCGCCGTGGTTGAACTGCAACCGCTCGGCGGGGCCCGGGAGTTGGTGTGGCGGCACCGGGACCCAGAGCGCGGGCACGATCGCCTCGGTGGGCCGGTTGGAGCGGGCCTGGTGCTGGATGGCCCGCTGGGCGAACGCGTACCACTCCTTGCCGCACATTTCGCTGGCGAAATAGCGCGGCGAGAAGAGCGGGACGAATACCCGGCAGTTCGCCAGTACGTCCCCGAGCCGCTCCGACCAGCCCTCGCCGGAGCGTATCTCCCGGTCCATGAAGCCCGCAGGGGCTCCGGCCGGGAGATCGGTCATGGCCATCACATGGCCGCAGAGATCACGAAATAGTCTCTCGACCCACATATCGGGGTCGGGACCACCGGCTCCGTGCTTCGGAGTGTGCGCATAACTGAGAAAGAAGTACGGCCGATGATCCGCTGTTCGCGGTTGCGCTGTTCCTGCCACACGCCCCCCGTCCTCCCAATGAAGACATCATTCCGGAGCAGCCCCTGCTCCATCCCCACAACGTTCGGTCAATCAGCGCCGCTTTTCGGTCAACCTCGAAGCGGCGCCCCATTCCTTCCAGACCTCTGCGACCAGGCTCTTGCCGCTGACGGTCAGTTCCGGAGCCCTTTCGAGCGCCTCCAGGGCCTGCCGGATATCGCCGCTGTACGTACCGAGCACGGCCCTTTCGTACGTTCCGGCCAGCAGCTCCGAGACGGTGAGCGGCCCCTCCGCCCAGCCCGCCGCGTACAGCCAGGCCCCGTCCTGCGCATAGAGATCGGCCACCTCGACCAGCGCCCGGAACTTCGCCCTCCGCACCCCGCGCGCCAACCCCTCCACGCTGAGCCCGTCGATCGCGACACCCAGGGCGCCCAGCGCGTGCCGCCCGGCCCCGGGCTCCCCCGAGGCCAGCGGTGTGACCGTGGTCAGCCACTGCTCGGCGTCCTCGGCCACCGCGGGAAGCTCCCGGCGCAGCGAGGCCCAGACCTCGGTGAACCGGCGGCTCCACTCCTGTGCCCCGGCCTGCCCGAGGCGTGCGCCCGGTTCCGTACCGAAGCAGTCGCGGTACGGATCGAGGTCGTCCAGGGCGAGATCGGGCGCCCCGTCGCAGCCGATCCTGCGCAGGGGCTGCCACTCCCCCGTCCGGCCGGCGACGGTGAATCCCTTGTCGGCGACGAGCAGTTCGACCCGCCCGCTCGTCCCCTCGGGGGCCACACGCAGGGTGCCGAGGGTCGGCAGATGGAGCAGTCCGTCGGTATGGGCGACGGGGACCGTGAGCTCGAGAGCGCCCCGTACGGCCGCTGCGGCGACCAGGCCTCCCAGCGCGTCCAGCTCGGGGGCACGGCCCTCGCGCAGCGCGTCGAGCGCGCCGAGCAGCCAGCTGCGGGCGTACGGGTGGGCGAGCACCCCGTCGAGGCCCTCCTCCGCCCGCTCCTCGACGAGACCGGCGAGCGCCCACGCCTCGTCCCAGGCCGCGCCGCCGCGTCCCGCGAGATCGGCGTTCAGCCGGGCGAGCAGAGTGCGGGTCAGATCCAGCTGGGCGGCGGCGGTCTCGTCCCGGTCCGGGAGGGCGGCCGGCGTACGCGCCTCGATGCCGCGCACCAGCGCTTCGAGATCGGTGCAGTAGACCGACTCGTGGTCGAAGGAACCGGCGCGGTAGCGGTGGGTGTAGAGCCCTCCGCCGCACGAACGTACGACGGGGCACGCACGGCAGGTCTCGCTGACGCCTTCGAGACCCAGCTGCCGTGCCCGGACGCCCGGGTGGGCCGCGACCTCGTCGAAGGCGTTGCGGAACACGTCGAATCCCGTGGCGGCGGCGCCCTCGTAGGCGGTCTTCAGCGAGTCGACCTGCTCCAGGGTCCCGTCGGTCTCCACGACCACCAGGTCGGTGGGGGCGAGGCCGAGCGATTCGGTCAGGCTCGGGCCGCCGTTCAGGGTGGAGATCACCGACTCGAAGAGGCGTACGGGAACCGGGCGGCCCTGGCCGTCCCAGCGGTCGTATACGGCGAGGATCCAGTCGGCGTACGCGGAGGGCGAGCCGTCCGGGCGGTGCGGGGGCTCGTCCCAGGTGGCATGGGGCAGCAGGAAGTCGATGCGCGGTGGATCAAGTTCGAGGAGGGCGTCGTACACCGCGAGCGGATCGTTCTCCACGTCGATGGTGCAGAGCAGGCCGAGGTTGAGGTGCGCGTACCGCTCCTCGCGCAGCAGGTCGACGGCCCTGAGCACCAGCGGATGACTGGTGCGGCCGTCGGCGAAGCGGCGGTGGCGGTCGTTGGAGGCCTGGTCGCCGTCGAGGGAGATGCCGACCCGGACGTTGAACTCGTCGAACAGGTCGAGATAACGCGGGCTCAGCTGGAGGCCGTTGGTGTGGATGCGCAAGTCCAGCTCGGCCACGGGACCCAGCGCCTCCGTGAGCTCTTCGCAGACGCGGCGCAGACGCGCGGGGCCGGCAAGAAGAGGCTCCCCTCCGTGCAGGATCACTGACACGGAGGGCAGTGCATGGGTCCTGGCATGCTCCGCCAGTCGCAGAGCAGTCTGGTGAATCGCTTCGTCAGAGATCGTTTTCGGGCGGGTACGCCAGCTCTGATCTGCGGATTCGTAGATATAGCAATGATCGCAGGCAAGATCGCATCTGCTGTGAACTTTCAGAACGATCTCGCGGAATGGGACCAGGGGTCCAGTCATTCCGCCAGTCTAGAGCGCCGAGTTGAAGGTCGAGGCACGCATGGAGCGGCCGGTTGACGCGGGCAGAATGCGGCCGAGCTGCTGGGCGGCCTCGGCGCCGCGTACGTCGATCTCGGCCAGCGGCACACGGCTCTTCTTCGCGATGGCGAAGGAAGCGGAATTTACGGAGGTCTTCACGGCCGTCCTTGATGGGTGTTTTCTGGACATGGTCAGGGGTGCCGATACTTGCACCGTTGCAGTGTCGGCGGGTCGACTTTACTCTCATGCACACTGATGGCAACTGAACGCGGTCGTGTGTAACACGAGCGTTGCTCGGGGCTTGCTGGGGAAATTCGGAGTGACACGTTCCATCGAAAGAGTGAAGACTAAAATCGCAGACGGGGGTACACGTGGTGGCGTTTCCCGGCCCGGTGCAGAGCATGGTCTTCCGCAGTGCCGACCTGCCGGAACTGTTCCACCGCGCGGACGCTCTCGCCATCACCCGGCAACGGGAGGCTGTCACGGCCACCCGAGCGCAGCTTCTGCTGCTGGTGGCGGGTGCGGCGGTGGCCGCGCTGCCGTGGCACGGCAAGCTGGGGGGCTCGCTCCAAGTCATCGGCGCACTCAGCGCGTTGGCGTACGCCGGTGTGCTCCTTCTCACCTTCCTCGCCTCGCGGCGCAGGGCAAAGTCGCACTGGCAACTCAACCGCTCCGCCGCCGACTTCATCAAGTCCATGTGCTGGCGCTACGCCGTGCACGGAGCGCCCTTCGACGCCGAATCCCCTGACGTGGACGTGGTGTTCACCTCCCGTCTGGAGGAGGGGCTGCGGGAGCTGCGGAAAGTCGGCTGGGAGCCCAGGACGCCCAAGGACGGTCTGATCACGCCCGCCATGCGGGAGTTACGGAGCCGGCCCTTCGCCGTCCGCCGCGAGACCTACGTACGGGACCGCCTCATCGAGCAGCGCAACTGGTACCGCCGCAAACAGGAGGCCTCCCGGCACGGGACGCTGCTCTGGTCGGCCACCTTCACCCTGCTGACGCTGACCGCGCTGGTCTTCGGGACGCTGCGGGCCTTCTCGGTCGCGGAGAACGCCAGTATCGCCGGGGTGTTCTCGGCCGCGGCCGCCGCGTGTGTCGCCTGGACCGAGTTCCGCCGCCATCAGCCCCTCATCTCCGCCCATGAGCTGGTGGAGGAGGAGCTGAAGGCGATGCACACCTCGCTGGAGAGCCGGATCACCGAGGCCCAGTGGTCGTCCGCCGTGTACGAGACCGAGCGGATCGTCTCCCCGCAGCACACCGACTGGCTTGCGCGGCACGGGGGTTGAACGGCGCGGTTACGTACGCCGTACGCCGGCCGGCCAGATCACGGTGACGGGTTTTCCTACGTCGAGCGCGTAGTTGACGATGTCGCCCGTGCCGCCGAGACCGCGCGCGGGGAGGCCGTCCCAGACCGCGAGGAGGCGGTCGCAGTTGTCGGCGATGTAGGCGCCCGCCGCGTAGTACGCCTCGTCGGTCGCGTGCGGGTGGTTCAGCCAGATCTCCTGCGAGGCCCGGCTCTTGAGCCGGTGGTAGCCGTCGAGTTCGTCCCTGCTGTCGAAGCCCAGTTCGTAGTCGTCGCTGGGAATGACCGCGATGAGCTCTGCGCCGCACTCCAGGGCGATGTCGGCGAACATCTGGTCGGCGCCGGTCGCCAGGCTGGAGAGCGCCTGCAGAGAGCCGCCGTTGGCGCAGAGAACGGCGCGCATGCCGTCACGTACATGAGTGAGAGATGCGGAAGGAATGCTGCGGTGACCGGTCACTCCGATGCGCTTCATACGCCTCCTGCCTCCGTCCGGGCACAGCTCCCCGTCCATCTTCTCAGAGGACGCAAGAGCCCCCGCCCGGCGTTCCGGGCGGGGGCTCCTCATCGCTGCTTACCGCGGTATCAGTAGACGCTCACGCCGTAGTAGTTGAGGGCTTCCACGACGGGCTGGAAGAACGTGGTGCCGCCGGAGGAGCAGTTGCCGCTGCCGCCGGAGGTGAGACCGAGTGCCGTGGTGCCGGAGTACAGCGCGCCGCCGCTGTCGCCGCCCTCGGCGCAGACCGTGGTCTGGATCATCCCGTAGACGACGTCACCGCCGCCGTAGTTGACGGTGGCGTTCAGGGCGGTGACCCGGCCGCTGTGGATGCCGGTGGTGGAGCCGCGCCGGGTGACGGTCTGGCCGACGGTGGGGTTGGCCGCGCGGGTGATGTCCTGGCTGCCGACGGCGCCCGCGTGGGCGACGCTGGTGTTGGTGTACCTGACCAGGGCGAAGTCGTTCGTCGGGAAGCTGTAGCCGACGTTCGTGCCCAGCGTCGTGGTGTGTCCTGAGTTCGAGTACCAGGTGGAGGCGACCTCACCGCAGTGGCCGGCGGTGAGGAAGTAGTAGGTGGAGCCGCTGACGACGTTGAAGCCCAGCGAACAGCGGTACGCGCCGCCGTAGATGGCGTCTCCGCCGGAGATCAGCTTCTTGAAGGTGCCCGGGGTGCGCTCGACGCGGATCGCGCCCGAGTTGCTGCCGGCCTCCTGCTTGATCTGGGCTATCTCCGCCTGGGAGACCGTGGAGTCGGCGGTGACGACGACCTTCTTGGTCGCCGGGTCGGTGTACCAGGCGGTGCCTGCCACATCCGCGCCCTTGACGGCTTCGCTGACCGCCGAGAGCTGGTTGGTGCTGAAGGTGCGGTTCTGGTCCGCGCTCGCGTTCGCGTTCGGCACGGTGAGGGCAACTGCCGCTGCCAGACCGGACGTTACGGCGATCAGCCGGGCGCGTCTCGCAAGACCGCTGCGGGGGGTGGTGCGCTTGATCCTCACTTCAGTTCCTCCCGAAAGGAATCGAGGGTCCACAAGGTGGGGGGACCCGTGAGGCGCAGCCAAAGGGCAGGACGCATTCCGCATGCGCCGTGCTCCTGACAAGCGCTGTTCGGGAGTACAGCGCGGCCCGGCCGCGGGGCGCAAGGGCGCCTTTCGGCCGGGCCTTCGATCAGTCCGTACGCAGCCGCAGCTCAGCGCGTACGCACCGAACGCTCGCCCGCGGCGACGTCGACCGGGAGCGTGTTGCCGGGGGGAGGGAAGGGGCAGATGAAGTGCGCGGCGAAGGCGCAGGGCGGGAGCAGCGACCGGTTGAAGTCGACCTGGACCGTGCCGTCGGCGGCCGGCGCGGAGGGGCGCAGGAACCGGAAGCGGAAGCTGGACCTTCCGCTGGTGGTGTCCGCGAAGACGGCCCAGAGCGAGCCGTCCTCCTCGACGGAGACCTGGAGGGTGTGCTCGTCGCCGTCCAGGGTGAAGGCCAGTTCACCGCCGAGGCCCAGGCCACGGTCGCGGCCGTCGGCGTTGGGGACCTGGACGGTGCGGCTCTCCCCGTACGGCCGGAAGAGGCCCGGCAGCACCCACTTCTCGTCGTACGGTGTGGCCTCGATGCCCGCGAAGGCGCCGCGCGTCTCGGACTGCGGGTCCCAGACGCGGACCGCCCACAGGCCCTCGCGGCGCAGCACGACAAGGCGGCGCTCGCCCTGTGCGAGGCGCGAGGAGGCGGTCGGTCCTGTGTCGGCGGTGAGGCGGGTCTCTCCGGTGAACGGGGCGCCGTCGAGGCTGAGTCCGTCGGCCGCGGATGCGGTCAGGACGATCTCGTCGCCGTCCTCGGACCACTGCCCGGGGACGTCCGGAATTCGCCCTTCCACGGCGTCGTCGAGCCAGTGGGTGCCCGTGAGGGCCAGCGGCCCGTAGGGCGCGGAGACCGTCTGGGCGCGCTGTTCGTGCCAGTTCTTCCAGTCCTGCGAAGCATCTGCGTCTGTGTCTGTGGTGGTGCTCATGTTGATCAACCTTTCCATACGGGCTCGGGCAGCCCGAGGTGGGAGCGCAGGGTGGTTCCGGCGTATTCCGTGCGGAACGCGCCGCGCTCCTGGAGGAGCGGCA
Source organism: Streptomyces sp. NBC_01465 (assembly GCF_036227325.1). NCBI lineage: Bacteria > Bacillati > Actinomycetota > Actinomycetes > Kitasatosporales > Streptomycetaceae > Streptomyces > Streptomyces sp. NBC_01465. The sequence continues at coordinate 1,286,458 of NZ_CP109467.1, forward strand.
CGACCTGGTCGACGAAGTCGTCGAGGCCGCCGGGGGTGAGGTGGGGCACGAGGATGAAGCCGTCGGCCGCCTCGGTCTGCACGAAGGTGTCCAGCTCGTCCGCGACCGACTGCGGGGTGCCCACGAAGGACTGCCGGGTGCTCGTCTCGATGACCGTCTGCCGGATGGACAGCCCCTTCTCCTCGGACAGCGCCCGCCACTTCGCGGCGACGGCAAAGGGATCGGCGATCCTGACGCGGCCCTGGACGAGTCCGGAGTCCGGGTCGGGGTCGATGTCGGGGAGCGGTCCGTCCGGGTCGTACGCGGAGAGGTCGCGGCCCCAGATCTGCTCCAGGGCGAGCAGGGCGTTCTGCGGGGAGACCTGCTGTTTGCGGATCTCGGCGGCCCGCTCCTGGGCGTCGGCCGCGGTCTCTCCCAGGACGAAGGTCACGCCGGGCATGATCTTGAGGTCGTCGGGGTCGCGCCCGTATGCCGCGAGCCGTGCCTTGACGTCGGCGTAGAAGGTACGGCCGGCCTCCAGCGTGCCGTGCCGCGTGAAGATGACGTCGGCGGAGGCTGCGGCGAACTCGCGGCCCTCGTCGGAGTCCCCGGCCTGGATGACGACGGGGTGGCCCTGCGGGGAGCGCGGGACGGTGAACTCGCCCTCGATGTCGAAGTGCGGACCGTGGTGGGAGAAGGGGCGGGATGTCCCTTCGGGTGTCCAGGAGTCCCACAACTCCCGTGCTGTTTCCACGAATTCGGCCGCCCTCTTGTACCGGTCGGCCCGGTCGAGATAGCCGCCGCGCCGGAAGTTCTCGCCGGTGAAGGCGTCGGAGGAGGTGACGACGTTCCAGGCGGCGCGGCCGGCACTGAGGTGGTCGAGGGTGGCGAGGCGGCGGGCGAGTTCGTAGGGCTCGTTGAAGGTGGCGTTGACGGTGGCCGCCAGGCCGAGGCGGTCGGTGACGGCGGCCAGGGCGTTGAGCACGGTGAGCGACTCGGGCCTGCCGACCACGTCGAGGTCGTGGATGAGCCCCTTGTGCTCGCGCAGCCGCAGCCCCTCGGCGAGGAAGAAGAAGTCGAACTTGCCGCGCTCGGCGGTGCGGGCGAGCTGCTCGAAGGAGGAGAAGTCGATCTGGCTCCGGGAGCGGGGGTCGGTCCAGACGGTGGTGCTGTTGACGCCGGGGAAGTGGGCGGCCAGATGAATCTGCTTCGTCATGAGCTCTCACCCGCGCGTGCGTACTGGTTGACGGGCCGAGTCAGCCCCAAGTGCTCGCGGAGGGTCGCGCCCGGGTAGAAGCGCCGCAGCAGTCCGCGGTGCTGGAGCAGCGGGACGGTGCCGTCGACGACGAACCCCAGGTCGCGCTCCACGTCGGCGGGGAGGAGGTGCACCCCGTCGACGGCGCCCTGCTCGTACCAGTCCCCGACCAGCCCGGCGAGATCCACCGCGTCGGCGGTGGTGTGGAGTTCGATGGGGAGCGCGGCGAGGACGCTCAGCCGGTCGGGGTCGCGTCCGTGGGCGCGTGCCCGGTCGCGTATCTCCTCGCGGGCGGCGCGCGCGGCGGTCGGGGTGTCCGTCCGTACGAGCGCGATGTCGGCGTGCCGGACCGCTGCCGCGCGGGCGGCGTCGGCGGTCGCGTCGATCACCGTGACGGGGTGGCCCTGCGGGGGCCTGGGGACGATCGAGGGTCCTCGTACGGAGAAGGTGCGCCCTTTGAAGTCGACATAGTGCAGCTTGTCGCGGTCGATGAAGCGCCCTGTCGAGGAGTCGCGTATCTCGGCGTCGTCCTCCCAGCTGTCCCACAACTTGCCGACGACGTCGGCGACTTCACGGGCTTCGTGCCAGAGGTCGTCCCCGGGTGCGGCGCTGCGCCGCCCGAAGAGCCGCGCCTCGGCCTCGCCGGTCGACACATCGACAGCCCACCCGGCGCGCCCGCGGCTCACCCAGTCGAGAGTGGCGACGGCGGCCGAGACGTGGAAGGGCTCGGTGTGCGTGGTGGTCACGGTCGGTACGAGCCCGATGCGCTCGGTGGCGGGAGCGACCCGGGAGAGGACCGCGAGCGCGTCGGGCCCGGGCCGGGCGAAGGTGTCGGAGAGCGTGACGAAGTCGAGGGTGCCGCGCTCGGCGAGCCGGGCGAGGGAGACGTAGTGCGCGGCGTCGAAGTGGGGCGGTCCGCCGATCTCGGCGGAGAGATGGAGCGATCGGGTGGCTGACATGGGGCCCAACGGCCTTTCAATGGAGGGGAGTTGGCTGGCGTCGGCTACACCTTCGGGAGGCCCGGCGGGTTGATCTCCGACTTCTTCACCGCCTCGCCCGACAGGCCCCAGCGCTTCAGCACCTTCGCGTACGAGCCGTCCTCGATGATGTGGTCGATCGCGGCCGCGTACGCGTCCACCAGGCCGCTGTCCTTCTTCGTCGTGGCGGCGATCTTGCCCTGGATCTGGCCGCCCGCCCCAGACAGCGTCCCGACCACCTCGCTCTGGCCCGCCGAGGCCACGTGGTACGCCACCGACGGGTTCGGGCCCAAGTAGCCGTCGATCCGGCCCGACTGGAGCGCCAGGTAGTAGTCCGTGTCCTTCTGGAAGTACTTGATGTCGACGGGCTTGCGGCCCGCCTTCTCGTTCTGCTCGCTCCAGTCGACCAGGATCTTCTCCTGGTTGGTGCCCGAGGCGACCGCGATCGTCTTGCCCGCCACGTCGGCCGGGCCCTTCACCTTCCAGCCGCTGCCCTTCTTCGCCTCGAAGGCGATGTTGTCCAGGCGGTAGGTGGCGAAGTCGTACTTCTCCTTACGCTCCTCGGTGACCGTGACGTTGGAGAGGACACCGTCGAACTTCGAGCTGTCCAGGCCGACGAAGAGGTTCTCCCAGGAGACCTCGTCGAACTCGGGCTTCAGGCCGAGCGTGTCCGCGATCAGCGTCGCCAGGTCGATCTCGGAGCCGATGCGGGTCTTGTCGTCGGTCGCGAAGAAGCCGAGTGGCGGGGACGCGTCCGCGCTGGCGCCGAAGCGGATCGTGCCGCGTTTGCGGAGCGCCTCCGGCACCTGGGCGGCGATCGCCTCGACCTTCTTGCCGTGGATGCGGTGCTGGTCGGGGCCGATGTTGATGCCGGTCCCCTTCGCGCCCGCGGGCTTCACGGCGTCGGTCGTGGCGTCCGCGCTGGAGCAGCCGGTGAGGAGGAGTGCGGCGACTGCGGTGGCGGCGAGGGGGCGGGCGACGGTCTTCACGTACGGGCTCCTGTGGTGAGTGGGCATGGCAGGTCAGAGGACCTTGGAGAGGAAGGCGCGGGTGCGCTCGTGCTGCGGGGCGTCGAGTACGTCGGCGGGCGCGCCCTGCTCGACGATCCGGCCCTCGTCCATGAAGACGACGGTGTCCGCGACCTCGCGGGCGAAGCCGATCTCATGCGTGACGACGATCATCGTGGTGCCCTGGAGCGCCAAGTCCTTGATGACGTCGAGGACTTCACCCACCAGCTCGGGGTCGAGCGCGGACGTCGGCTCGTCGAAGAGCAGCAGCTTGGGCTCCAGGGCGAGCGCGCGGGCGATGGCGACGCGCTGCTGCTGGCCGCCGGAGAGCTGCTTGGGGTACGAGGCGGCCTTGTCGGCGAGACCGACCCGGTCCAGGAGTTTTTCCGCCGCCGCGACGGCCTCCTTCTTCGGCCGGCCGAGGGCGGCGACCGGCGCCTCGACGACGTTCTCCAGCACGGTGAGGTGCGGGAAGAGGTTGAAGTTCTGGAAGACGAAGCCGATCTGCGTGCGCTGCTTGAGGACTTCGCGCTCGCGCAGTTCGTAGAGCTTGTCGCCCGAGCGCCGGTAACCGACGAGGGTGCCGTCCACGCTGATCCAGCCCTGGTCGACCTTCTCCAGGTGGTTGATGGTGCGCAGCAGCGTGGACTTGCCGGAGCCGGACGGGCCGAGGATCACCGTGACCTCGCCCGCGGCGACCTCCAGGTCGATGCCGCGCAGGACTTCGAGCGAGCCGAAGCTCTTCTGTACGGACCGGACTTCGACCATGGCGCTCATCGCGCGGCCCCCTTGGCGTAGTGGCGTTCGACGTAGTACTGGAGGACGGAGAGCGCGGAGGTCAGGAGGATGTACCAGACCGTGGCGACCATCAGCAGCGGGACGACCCGGCCGTTGCGGCCGTAGACGACCTGGACCTGGTAGAAGAGTTCGCCGATCGCCATGACGGAGACGATCGAGGTGCCCTTGAAGAGCGAGATGATCTCGTTGGCCGCGTTGGGGAGGATCGAGCGCATCGCCTGCGGCAGCACGATCCGCCGCAGCTGGCGCAGCCGGGGGATGCCGAGGGCGGCGGCTGCCTCCAACTGGCCGCCGTCCACGGCGAGTACACCGCCTCGTACGATCTCGGCCGCGTACGCCGCCTGGTGCAGCGCGAGCCCGAGGACGGCCGCGCTCATCGCTCCGACCAGGCCCATCGTGTCGAAGGAGAAGAAGCCGGGGCCGAAGGGGATCCCGAACTGCAGCTCCTTGTAGAGGTAGGCCAGGTTGAACCAGAAGAGCAGCTGCACGATGAGCGGGATGGAGCGGAAGGCCCAGATGTAGCCGAAGGCGACGGTCTTCAGGAAGGGGCTGGCGGAGAGCCTCATGAAGGCCAGCACGATGCCGAGCGCGAAGCCGAGCGCCGTTCCGTAGAAGGTCAGTTGGAGGGTGACCCAGACCGCCTTGAGGATGGTCTCGGCGGTGAAGAAGCGGGCGAAGACCTCCCACTCCCAGCCGGGATTGGTGACCAGTCCGTGGGCGAACTGGGCGAGCAGCACGGCGGTGACGACGACGGCCGCCCAGCGCCAGGGGTGGCGCAGGGGGACGACCTTGAGGGTGCTGTAGTCGAGTGCCGGCGGTGGTGGCTGGGTCGCTTTGTCGATGGGTGGATCGGTGGCGCTGGTGAGCGTCATGGTGGTCCTCGGGGATCAGGTGCGTACGAGTGAGAGGTCGCGCAGGAACGTGAGCGCGGTGCGCGCGGTGGCGTCGTTCTGCCGGAAGGCGGGGGCGTTGGTGTGGGGGCGGGCGAAGGCCCCGGCGGCGCGGGCGGTGGTGTGCGGGCCCAGCGCGAAGCGGCGCGGGTGGGGGCCGGCTCCGTGTTCGACGATGCGTCCGTCGGCGGGATCGACGACGAGGAGCCCGGCCGGGGTGGCTTCGGCCCCATCCTGGTGGAGGGCGAGGAGGAGAGGGCTGCGGGTGCGCTCCAGGGTCGGGTCGGGCAGCCGTGCCTCGACGAGGGCGCGGGCCTCGATGTGCTCCCCCGGGACGCTGGCGCTGGACGCGCGGAAGACTCCGCCCGTCTCGTCGGCCTCGACGGTCGTGTCCGCGCCGAGGAAACGGACGACTCCGGCCCGGGAGAGGGCGAGGAGCTGGCGCAGCCGGGGGCCCGGCGGGCCCGAGGCGAGGTAGCTGAAGAAGCCGTGCCACCAGGTGCCGATGTCGCCGAGCCGGATGATCTGGCCGTATACGGAGAGGACGGCGAGGAAGACGGCGAGGTCCTGGCTGTGCGCGGGGTCGTGGCGGCGGTCGAGGTCGGCGGTGATGTAGCCGCGCAGCCCGTCCTGGAGTGCGTCGTACGAGGGGTAGCGCACCCCCTGCAGGGGGTGGTCGAAGGCGTCCAGGTCGAGGCGGTCGGCGGGGTCGGGTACGGAGGCGGCGACGAGGGCGTCGAGTTCGGGGCTGCCGGGGTCGGCGGCGGTGTACTTCTCCTCGAAGTCCGGCCAGTTGACGGAGGTGCGGGCCGGGTGGGCGCTGAAGAGCTGGTGGTAGTGGGCCCAGCCCAGCTCCTTCTCGATCAGCGGCCAGACGTCGCGCCGGAAGTCGAGCGGGGCGGGCCTCGCGAGGAGCTCGTCGACCTGCTCGGGGCCGAAGAAGCGGGGCAGCGGCGGGCGTTCGCCGCGCCAGGTGTAGCCGATCTTGGAGTGGTACGGGACGCCGCGCCGCGATCCGACGTACAGGACGGGCTCCTGCCCGGAGGGCCGGTACTCGCCGTCCGCGCCGTAGCTCCCGCCGCGGCCTTCGGTGAGCAGCACCATCAGGTCGATGAAGGCGAGCCCGAAGCCGCGCACGAGGACCGGCTCGCCGGCCGGGAGCGCGGAGAGGTCGGAGTCGGCGGTGAAGTCGGGCGGCAGGTGGACCAGCCCGTGCCGGTCGGCGAAGTCCGCCAACTCGGTCTGTTCTACGTCGAGTTCGGCATCGAGGTGGCCGATGGTCAGCACCACCAGATCGGCCAGGAGCGGTTCCGTGCGCCCTTCGAGCCAGACCTGTTGGCGCCCCTCGCGCGGTCCGCTGATCCGCAGCACCCGGGTCCGGTGCTCGTGCACGGAGACGGTGGACGGGAGGGCTTCGACGGCCTGTTCGTACACCCAGCGCAGATACGCGCCCTGGGCCCGGCGCCCGGGGAAGTGCTGCCCGTCGAGCCCGGCCCATTCGGCGAGGGTGGGCCCGGTGCGAACGGGGCCTTCGAGGGGCTGCGCCGAGGAGTCGGTGAACATGGTGACGTCCTCGGCCATGGAGTTCATCCAGAGCAGCGGCGACTGCTCCTCGCGCCAGATCCGGCCGCCGCCGGGCGGAAAGGGGTCGACGAAGTGGACGTCGAGCTCCCGGTCGCCGTACAGCTCGGGTGCGTTGGCGGCGAGCCGCTCCAGGAATCCGGTCCCCCGCGGACCGGCTCCGACGACGACCACGGAGGGCTTCACCGGGCACCTCGCCCGTAGTGCCGCTCCAGGTAGTACTGGCCGACGGAGAGGACCGAGGTCACCACGACGTACCAGAGGGTGGCGACGAGCAGCAGCGGGACGACCTGGTAGGTGCGGTGGTACACGAGCTGCACGGAGTAGAGCAGGTCGTTGACGGCGATGATGGAGACGATCGAGGTGCCCTTGAGGGTGCCGATCAGCATGTTTCCGGCGGGCGGCACGATGGAGCGCATGGCCTGCGGAAGGACGATCCTGCGCAGCCGGCGCCACCGTCCGAGCCCCAGTGACTGGGCGGCCTCGATCTGTCCGCGTTCGACGGAGAGGATGCCGCCGCGCACCACTTCGGCGGCGTACGCGGCTTCGTGGAGGGTGAGTCCGATGACGGCGACGGCGACCGGGGAGAGCAGGTTGACGGTCTTCACGCCGAGGATCTGCGGGTAGAGCGCCCCGATGTTGAACCAGAAGAGCAGCTGGACGAGGATCGGCGTGGACCTGAAGAGCCAGACGTAGCCCCAACTGACGCTGCGCAGCACGGGGTTGTCGGAGAGCCGCATGATCGCGAGCAGGGTGCCGAGCGCGAAGCCCAGCGCCATGACGAGCGCGGTGAGCCAGAGGGTCAGCCAGAGGCCGCGCAGGACGGCGGTGGTGGCGAAGTAGTCGCCGACGACGCCCCACTGGAAGGCGTCGTTGTGTACGACGGAGTTGAGCGCCAGGGCGAGCAGCACCAGGACGACAACTGCCGCCGCCCACTGGCCTGTTCGGCGTACGGGGACGATGCGCAGTCGGCCGGGGTCGAGCTCGGCGGGGGGCGGTGCGGGGGAAGGTTTGGCGAGGGTATCCGGCGACGCGGACATAGGAAGGCTCCGTGGATGCTGAGATCGAACACGGGTGATGCCTTCACACAAACGCGATGCAGACCGAGCCCCTCAGCACGATCCGCGTATCGAGAGTACGGCTCCACTTCGCCCTGCTGTCAAGGGTGTCCGGATGGTGAGCATCACGTCTCAGTGCGGTTGACGCGGATACGGATGCCTGTTCCACTGAGCCCATGCATTCGCAGCAGTGGCTGGTCACGCGCTCCCACATCGACTTCGGTCGAGTGTGGTCCTCTTCCTGTTGAGCTGACTCCCTGCGTTGCCCCTTCGCGCCTTCGCGCCGGTTACCCGTGCCTTCACACGCCTGAGCTCAGCCTCCCCTCGCTCTGCCCTTTCCTGCCTTCACGCCCCGCGCCCCCGCGCCGTGGTTCCGCGCTGTCCGCGCAACCGACCCCGGTCCAGGGCCCTTTGGCGCACCCACTCCTGGAGACCCCGCAGCCATGAGCACCATTCGTATCGGCGCAGCCTTCGCCCTGATCACTGCGGCCGCCCTCACCCTCACGGCCTGCGGTTCGGGCGATCCCGCGACCACGGGAACCGACGCCAAGCCGGCGGCGAACGCCGCGAAGATCCCCACCACCGACGTGGTCTCGTCCGTAGCGAAGAACGAAGCCGCGGCCGCCCTGCTCCCCGCCGACGTGACCAAGCAGGGGACGCTCCGGATCGCCACATCCGTCGGCGGCACCCCGCCCGGCGCCCTCTATCTCCCCGACGGAAAGACGATCGTCGGCCAGGACATCGACTTCGCGGACGCGGCCGCCAAGGTCCTCGGGCTGAAGCTCCACCGCGAGGCGGCGGCCTTCGAGGTGATCCTCCCCGCACTCGGCAGCGGCAAGTACGACCTGGGTACGGGCAACTTCGGGGTCACCGACGAGCGCCGCAAGGTCATCGACTTCGTGACGTACATCAATGACGGCCAGGGCTTCGCCACCCGCAAGGACAGCAAGCTCGCCAAGATCACCGACCTGGTCCAGCTGTGCGGTCTCAATGTGGCGACCGGAGCGGGAACGACCTTCGAGGCGACGCTGGAGAAGAACAAGAAGGTGTGCGCGGCCGCCGGCAAGAAGGAGTACAAGGTCCAGACGTACTCCGACTCGGGCGCCCTGTGGATCTCGCTCCAGCAGGGCCGCAGCGATGTCGTCATGTCGACCATCAACGGGCTGCGGTTCGCGGTGGAGCAGCAGCAGGGGCTGAAGTTCCTCAATGAGTTCCACCGGCTGGACGTGGGCTTCGCCTTCAAGAAGGGCAGCAAGCTGGCCCCGGCCTTCCAGGCCGCGGTCAACCAGCTCATCAAGGACGGCACGTACGACCGCATCCTGAAGAAGTGGCGGACCAGCGAGTCCGCGATCAAGACGTCGGAGATCTCGCCGCCCGAGGTCAAGTGACGGACGTACGAGGGGGCCGGTCTGCACCCACGGACGGACCGGCCCCCTCCCCCCGGGGCGGGGTCAACGGGCCAGCGCCCTGGCCCGTCCTCCCCCGCCTGACCGTGCCGCGAGGTGCTTGCCGATGACCTGGTCCATCAGCGCGGCGAGCACATCGCGTACGGAGTTGCGGTCGCGGGCGTCGCAGGCGACGACCGGCACCCGGTCTCCGAGACCGAGCGCCTCCCGCACCTCTTCGAGGTCGAAGTGCTGGGCCCCGTCGAAGCGGTTGATGGCCAGCACGAACGGCTCGTCGCGCTCCTCGAAGAAGTCCAGCGCGGGGAACGAGTCCTCGATGCGCCGGGTGTCCGCGAGGATCACCGTGCCGAGCGCGCCCTCCACCAGGTCGTCCCAGAGGAAGGAGAACCGGTCCTGCCCCGGGGTTCCGAAGAGGTAGAGCACGATCGACGAGTCGAGCGAGATCCGCCCGAAGTCGAGGGCGACGGTGGTCGTCGTCTTGCCCTCCACCCCCGCGAGGGAGTCGACCCCCACCGAGACCTGGGTGATCGCCGCCTCGGTGTCCAGCGGCTCGATCTCCGAGACCGCTCCGATGAATGTCGTCTTGCCGACTCCCAGACCGCCGCTGACCACGATTTTGACGGCGAAGGGCACGGACTTGTCAGAGCGCCCGGACATGGTCCCTGATCCTCTCGAGCACATGGAGCGGAAGCTCCGTCGGCTGCCGGCTGTCCAGCAGTCCGCCGACCATCAGGTCGGCGATGAGTACCTTGGCGACACCGAGCGGCACTCCGATGCCGTCGGCGACCTCGGCGACCGTCTTCGGTTCTGCGCACAGCGCGACGATCCGCTGTCGTTCGAACTCCAGCCCATGGCCCCGCACTTGGGCATCGTCGGCCGCCACCACGAGCGTCTCGAGCCGGAGCCCCGCCTGCACGGGCTCCGACCGTCCGCCGGTCATGATGAACGGCCGTACGAACAGCGCATCCTCGGCGGAACCCTCGCTCATCGTGGCAGCGCCGTCCGCAGATCGGCGATGAGCGTCGGGTTGAGCAGGTCTCCGGCGCGCTCGGAGAGGACGGCCATCTCATAGCCGACCAGGCCGAGTTCGCCGCTGCTGTCGGCCAGTACGCCCAGACAGCTGCCGTCCCGGATCGCCGAGACGAGCAGGAAGCCCCGCCCCATCTCGATCATGATGAGCTTCACGCCGTCGAACTCGTAGCGCCGCGACGCACTGCGCGCCAGGCTGGAGAGTCCGGAGACGATGGCCGAGAGATGGTCGGCGTCGGTGCGGCCGAGACCTTCGGAGACCGCGATCAGCAGCCCGTCGGAGGAGACGGCGACCGCGTCGCGCACCCCGTCGGTGTTCCGTACGAAGTTGGCGAGGAGCCAGTTGAAGGTCTGCGAGTCGTTGTGCAGGTCGACGGTCACTTGGCACTGTCCTTCTCGGCCCGGTCGGCCTTCTCGGCCTTCTCTTTCTCCTTCTCGACGCTGATGCCGCCGCGCATGTGCGAGCTGCGGAGCGTCGAGAGCATCCCGGAGATCTCCTCCGGGCTGCGGTCGGGCGTCGGCTCGGCCGCCTGCTGCCAGCGCGGCTCGTCGCTCTCGCTGACGGCCGACGGAATGCCGCTGCGCTTGGGCCGCTTGACGAGTCCGTTACGGGTGCGGGCCGCGCCGTTGGAGGCCGCGGGCCGATCCTCCTTGGCCGGCTTCACCTGCTTCACCGCCTTCTCGGATACGACGGGCCGCGCTACGGCAGCCGCCGGGGCGACGGAGTCCTCGGTACGCGGGCCGGGCACCGCCGCCACGGCTTCCTCCGTCAGGAGAGTGGCCGGGATCAGTACGCGGGCGACGACTCCGGCCGCGGGCGCTTCCCCGAGCCGCACCTCGATGCCGCACTTCCTGGCGAGCGCGCCGACCACGAAGTGGCCCAGGAACCGGGTGGGTTCGGCCATGAAGCTGGCCGTGCCCGAGAGCCGTACGTTCGCCTCGGCGAGCTGCTGTGCGTCCATCCCGAAGCCGTGGTCGACGATCGCGATGAGGTATCCGGCGCTGGTACGGCGCCCCTCGACCTCGACGTCCGAGTCGGGCGGCGAGAAGCTCAGCGCGTTCTCGACCAGCTCGGCGAGGAGGTGCGCGATCTCGGAGACGACGGAGCCGCTGATGTGCGCGGGCTCGACCCGGCGCAGCGTCACGCGCCGGTACTCCTCGACCTCGGAGAGCGCGGCCCGCAGGACGTCGGTGACGGTGAGCGGGGTGGCCCAGGTGCGCGGCGACGACTCTCCGGCGAGGACCAGGAGGCTCTCGGCGTTGCGTCGCATACGGGTCGCGAGGTGGTCCAGCTCGAAGAGGTTGGCCAGGGTCGCCGGGTCGGCGTCCTCGTGCTCCAGCTTGTTGATGAAGCTGATCTGACGGCGCACCAGGTTCTGGTTGCGCCGGCCCAGGCTGACGAGCGAGTCGGTGGCGTTGCGGCGGAGTACGGCCTGCTCGGTGGCGAGGTCGAAGGCGGCGCGCTGCACCTGGTCGAAGGCGTCGGCGACGAGCTTGACCTCTTCTCCCGTCTGTACGGGAAGGGCGAGCGGCGCGGGCGGCTTCGGCTGTTCGCCGCCCGCCGACTGCACCTGCGCGACGGCCTGCGGCAGCCGGCTGCCCGCCACCTCGCGCGCCTGGCGGGCCAGGCTGTCGAGGGGCCCGGAGACGGACCGTACGGTGCCGAGCGCGAGCCCGCCGAGTGCGGCGACGGCGCCGAGCGCGACCAGGGCGAAGATCAGCAGCTGCTGGAGGGAGTCGCTCTCCAGGGTGTCGGCGCGGTCCTTGATGTCGGCGCCGATCGAGATCTGCACCGTACGCAGCCCGTTGATGGTGGACGTCATCGCGTCCCACCACTCCATGGCGCCGATGTTGCGCGCCGACAGTTTGCCGGTGCCGCGCACGGCTGCGGCCTCGAAGCCCAGCGCCCGTACGGCGTCGGGTGTCGAGAGCGCCCCGGCGAGCCGGTGCTGCTGGGCGGCGGTGGCCGACTGAGGGAAGGACTCCAGGGCGGCGAGGCGCCCGGAGCGGATCTCCATGAAGCGGCTGTAGTCGTCGCCGCGGAACTTCCCGGCCCGCACGGAGCCGAGGACGATCGCGCGCTCCTCCCCCATGAACTCCTTTGAGTTACCGAGCACTTGGAGCGCCTGGTAGTCCTTGCGGAGCCGTCCGTCGCGTACGTCGTCGAGGCCGAGGCCGAGACGGTTGAGGACGGTGATGGTGGTGGTGAAGTAGTCGAAGGTCTCGGTGACCTTCCCGGTGCCGTTGTCGGCGGACCTGCGGATCCCGGCGAGCCCGTCGAGGCGGCTCATCTCGTCGCGTACGGAACGAGCGGCTGGATCGTCCCGTCCGGTGAGAGCCTGCTCGAGGACGGTCCGCGCGGAGTCGGTGGCCTTGCGCTGGGCGGGGAACTTCGCCCGGAACTGGTCGACACCGCCGACGTAACCGGTGGTGAGTCCGCGCTCCTTCTGCAGCTCATGGATGAGTCCCTGCAGGGTCACTTCGAGCCGTGCGTTCTGCACGGTGGCGGCCGCGTTCCGGTATCCGCCGATCTGCTGCCCCGCCGAGATGCCGAGCAGCGTCAGCAGCAGGACGAGGGAGAGAACGAGGATCCGGACGAGCCGGGCGCGAATGGTCCGGGGACCGGAGAGCGTCGCGCGGCGCATGCCTGGTAGACGGCGGAGGACCGCCGCCGATGTGTCTGCTTCCACTGATAACCCTTAGGAGGGAGCCAAGTGCCGGATGGGCAGAAATGGTTCTGCGTCCAGGCCAACGAGGCTCACGATCCAGGGGTCACCCGATCATCGGCTTGTTTTACGGCACCGAAACATGATGTCCGGGTCGCCCCAGGTCCGCGCGGTAAGGACCGGACCCTTGCTCCGGATTGCATACGACCGATGACCGAGGCCTCCAGTCAGCAACCGTCGCAGGGGCAGCAGCAGTCGCACCCGTCGCAACCGCAGCCGTCACACCCGCCGCAGTCACAGGCGTCGCAGCCGTCGCAGCACCCCTCGCGCTTCTTGCGCGACCAGGGCCCTTCGTACTCGTTCGCACAGCACACCTGGCAGGTGCAGAACAGCCCGACGGCGACCGCGCACCCGGCGAGGAACCCACGGGGCTTCTTCGGGGGCTTCTCCGGCTCCCCCGTATGCGGGTCGAACCCGGGCGGCGGCGGCCCGAAAGGGCTCGGCGTCGGGGACTGGTGCGAGCAGCTCGCACCGAACGCCCGGTCCACGGAGCGCTGCAGCTCGTGCGCGAGCAGGACGTGCGCCAGCTTGTCGTCGGTGAACTCCGCGTCGCGCAGGGCCAGACGGATCCCGTGCAGCGCGTCGTCGCAGAGCCGCCGCGCCTCCACCAGATCGGTGCCGGTGGCGGAGAGGGGGTTCCAGGCACCCGACGCCGCGTCAGTTTCCCGGTCCTCCACGGCATCCAGCAGATGCGCGAGCCGCCCGAAGAGCCGCCCGGCCTCGGCGAGGGGCGCCGCGTTGCCGGGTCGGCCGGCGAGGACGGCGGTGTGCGCGAAGGCGGCCGCAGTGGCCGTCTCGGTCGGCTCGGTGACGACGAGCAGCGAGGTGCCGGGGCCCGCGAGGGCCTCGATCCCGGTCTGCCGGTCGACGGCGTCGACGAGGACCGCGGTGTCGAATCCGAGCGCCGCGCCGGTACGGGCGCCCGCGCGGTCCCAGCCCGCGGCGACGCGACGGGCCGCGGCGGCCACGGGCCGGCGGGCCAACAGACCGTCCCGGTCGGCGACGTGGTCGCGTACCTTCGCCGAGGCCAGCACCAGCGAGACGGCCGCAGCGAGCCGCGCACCCTCGCCCTGGGCGACGGGAGCGGTACGCATACCACGCAGCGGACAGGGCCCGGCGGTCCTGCGCCATCCCGTCGACCGCTCGGCCTGAGCCTCCGTCAGAACCGAGACGATCAGGCCGTCATAGTTGGTGACGATGCGGGCGAATTGCCCGTGGTCGCCCCGAAGTGCCAGACAGAGTCCGCAGAGATGGGCCATCCACTCGGTCTTCAGCCCTTCGCCGAGGCGGTGCGCGCAGGGCCTGACGATTCCGAACACAGCGCTCCCCCGAGCCTCGTTCAACAGTGCGGCACGCATCGTATCGAGCGAACCGTTCACCCGTACGTCCCCCCTGTCACCCGCATGGCCGGAGACGTCTTATTTTCATCCTGTCAGCAGCCGTACTCAGGAAGATCCCTGACGAACCACCACAAGTTCTGCACCAGTACCGTCACGAATCACCTGCGCGGCGACTATCCACTTGGCGCAGTATCCGCATCATGGACGACCATAGGGATGCGGAACGCAGACAGACCGCGGTGAAAGGAGGCGTCCATGGGTTCGGTGCGCAAGGCGAGTGCCTGGCTGGGGCTTGTCGAGGACAGTGACGACCGCTACTACGACGACGAGTACCCGGAGGGGACCGAGACCTCCGGTGGCGAGGCGTGGGTGACCGACCCTCGCGTACGGGTCGTCGCCGAGGCGGCCGAGGAGAAGGGCCGCAGGATCGCCACGATCACCCCGGACGGTTTCCGGGATGCGCGCGGCATCGGCGAGATGTTCCGGGACGGCGTCCCGGTGATCATGAACCTCACGTCCATGGAGCCCGCCGACGCCAAGCGCGTGGTGGACTTCGCCGCGGGTCTGACCTTCGGTCTCCGCGGTTCCATCGAGCGCGTGGCGACCCGGGTCTTCCTGCTGACCCCCGCCAACACGCAGATCGTCAGCGGGGAGCCCGCGGGCCGCGCCAACAGCGGCTTCTTCAACCAGAGCTGAGCCGGGCAGGGTCGCTTACCGGAAGGCATCCAGACCGGTGAGCGCCTTGCCCAGCACCAGCTGGTGCATCTCGACGGTGCCCTCGTAGGTGAGCACCGACTCGAGGTTGGTGGCGTGGCGCATGATCGGGTACTCGAGCGAGATCCCGTTGGCGCCCAGGATCGTCCGCGAGGTGCGGCAGATCTCGATGGCCTCGCGCACATTGTTGAGCTTGCCGAAGCTGACCTGCTCGGGGCGGAGCTTCCCCGCGTCGAGGCGCATGCCCAGGTGATGGGCGAGCAGGATCCCCTTGTGCAGCTCGACGGCCATGTCGGCGAGCTTGGCCTGGGTCAGCTGGAACCCGCCGATCGGCTTCCCGAACTGCTCGCGCGTCTTGGAGTACTCCACCGCCGTCTCGAAGCTGGAGCGGGCGGCACCCATCGCGCCCCACACGATCCCGTAGCGGGCATGACTGAGGCAGCTGAGCGGACCCTTCAGTCCGACAACCTCCGGCAGTACGGCATCGGCGGGCAGCCGCACCTCGTCGAGCACGAGCTCGCTGGTGACGGAGGCGCGCAGCGACCACTTGTGCTTGATCTCGGGGGCGGAGAAGCCGGGCACGTCGGTCGGTACGACGAAGCCCCGGATCCCGTCGTCGGTCTGGGCCCACACCACGGCCACACCCGCGACCGACCCGTTGGTGATCCACATCTTGCGCCCGTTGAGCACCCAGTCGGTGCCGTCGCGCTTGGCGCGCGTCCGCATGTCGCCCGGGTCGGAGCCGCGGTCGGGCTCGGTCAGCCCGAAGCAGCCGATGATCTCGCCGGCCGCCATACCGGGCAGCCACTGCTGCTTCTGCTCCTCGGAGCCGAAGCGGTGGATCGCGTACATGGCGAGGGAGCCCTGTACGGAGACGAGCGACCGGATCCCCGAGTCGGCGGCCTCCAGCTCCAGGCAGGCGAGCCCGTACTGGACGGCGCTGGCCCCGGCGCACCCGTATCCCTGGAGCGACATCCCGAGCGCCCCGATGGAGCCGAGCTCGCGGGCCAGCTCACGGATGCCGGGGAGCTCACCCTTCTCGTACCAGTCGGCGACGTACGGAATGACGCGGTCCGCGGCCCAGGAGCGCACGGTGGAACGGATCGCGAGGTCCTCGGCGCTGAGCAGGTCGTCGATGCCGATGGGGTCGGCGGGGTCGAAGGGCGGCAGCTTCGAGGATGCGGACATGGCAGGACCTCCGACGGTTCACGTAAAACTAGCGCTGCTAATTAACGGCTCGCGCAGACACTACGACCCAGCCTCCCGCACGTCCAGACACCGGGTCAGGCCGTCGACTCCGCATCGACCCGGGCGCCCCGCTCCCGCTCACGCGGAGCGGGAACGCACGCCGCAGGCGACCCGCAGTCCATGACCCGAGGCAACCGCAGCGCAGCCAAAGCCCCCAGCAGCAACAGCCCCGCACTGACGACCAGCGTCACATGCAGCCCGTGCACAAACGCATGCCGCGCCGCACTCCGCAGCGCCTCGCCCGCGGGCCCGCCCAGCCGGGCAGCCACCTCGTACGCCTCGCCCAGCGAGTTCTCCGCATGCGCACTGGCCCCCGAGGGAACCCCCTGCACCGAGGCGAGCGCCGGCGCGTACGCCGCGTTCATGACGCTGCCGAGCAGCGCGATCCCCATCCCCGCACCCAGCTGGTACGAGGTCTCGCCAATGGCGGCCGCCCCGCCGGCGCTGTCGGCCGGGGCCTCGCTCAGCATCGATTCGTACGCACCGAAGAGCGTGGTCTGCAGCCCGGCGCCCAGCAGCACGAAGGCGGACGTCAGCAGCCACGGCCGGTCGTGCTGGCCCATCGCGACCAGGCACAGCACGGCGGCGGCGGTCAGCACGAAGCCGTAACTGACCATCCGGCGCGGCCCGATCCGGCGCAGGGTGTACGAACCGGTGGCGCCCGCCGCCATGGCGGCGAAGGTCAGCGGCAGCAGCCGCAGGCCGGTGGCGAGCGGACTCAGTCCCAGCACGAGCTGCAGGTACTGGACCGCGATCAGCTCCAGACCGACCAGCGCCAGCATGGCGAGGACGATGCAGCCGACAGCGGTGGTGAAGGTGGGCCGGGCGAAGAGCCGCATGTCGACGAGGGGGTGTTCGCGCCGCTTCTGCCGCCGTACGAAAAGAACCAGCAGCGCGGACCCGATGCACAGCGGCCCCAGCGTCCCGGCCCCGAACACCGCCTCACCCGCGCCCAGCCGTTTCACGCCGAGCACGACACCGAGCACACCGGCCGCGGCCATCAGCGCGCCGAGCACGTCCCACGGTCCCTCGGCGCTGCCCTTGGACTCGGGCAGCAGCCAGCGGCCGAGCGGCAGTATCACCGCCATCAGCGGGATGTTGATCAGGAAGACCGAGCCCCACCAGAAGTGCTCGACGAGGAAGCCGCCGAGCACGGGCCCGGTGGCCGCGCCGACCGCGGCGACCGCCGTCCAGATGCCTATGGCGACGGCCCGCTCGCGCCGGTCGGGGAAGACCGCCCGCAGCAGCGAGAGCGTCGCGGGCATGATCATCGCGCCGCCGACACCGAGCAGCGCACGGGCGCCGATCAGTATCTGCGGGGTGGTCGCGAGGGCCGCGACGGCGGAGGCCACGCCGAAGAGCGCGTAACCGAGCAGCAGGATCCGGCGGCGGCCGACGCGGTCCCCGAGCGTGCCGAAGAGGATCAGCAGGGACGCGCAGACCAGCGGGTAGGCGTCGACGATCCAGAGCAGCTGCATCGCGCCGGGGTGCAGGTCCTGTGTGACGGACGGCACGGCGACGTGCAGCACGGTGGCGTCCAGCGCGACGAGCAGAAGGCTGATGCAGAGGACGATCAGGACGACCCAGCGGTTCGCACCGCTCGAGGCGGCGCGCAGTCGCGCACCGGCCGTGGACGTCCTGGACATGCAACTACCTCCCGGTGGAAATCCCTCGCGTTCGGCAGGTCTGTGGGGCATTGCCCCAGGCCCGGCGTCGATGGGCGAGTGAGCCGCCAGCGTACGCGAGTTCATGTAAGCGTCAGGTGGTGTCGTGTCGTACGCCACACCCTGTCCGCTCTCCTGCGCCGCGCACCCCGATAATCGTGGCCGTGACTGATCTTGTACAACCCCTCGCCCCACCCCGGTCCGCGCTGCACCGCGCCGGTCCCGCGCTGCTCGCGTTCGTGGCGGTGCGGCTGACCGGGATCGCCGTGCTGGCGATCTGGTCGGCGGCGAACGGCAAGAGCTGGCACACACTGCTCTCGGCCCGCTGGGACTCGCTCTGGTACACCCGCGTCGCCGACCTCGGCTACGGCTTCGAGGTCCGTCTGCCCAATGGAGACGTCCACTCGAACCTGGCGTTCTTCCCGCTGCTGCCCTGGCTGGAGCGGCTGGTCTCGGCCGTCACCCCGCTCGGTTACGCGGACGCCGGGCTCGCGGTGAGCTGGATCGCCTCGCTCTTCGCGGCCTGGGGGATCTTCGCCGTCGCCGACCGGCTCTACGGACGCACGGCGGGCACCGCGGCGGCCGTGCTCTGGTCTGTGCTGCCGGTGGGCATCGTCACATCGATGGCGTACAGCGAATCGCTGTTCACGGCGCTCGCCGCCTGGGCGCTGTACGCGGTCCTCCGCGACCGCTGGATCATGGCCGGCCTCCTGGCGTCGCTGGCGGGGCTGACCCGCCCGGTGGGTGCGGCTGTCGTCGCGGCGGTCTGGGTCGCCGTGGTGGTGGCGCTGCGGAAGGACGAGGGCCCGCGCGCCCGGATGCTGGCGGGCGCGGTGCTGGCACCGCTGGGCGCGGCGGCGTACGTGCTGTGGGTGGGGCACAGGACCGGGGGCGGCATCGTCGGCTACCTCGACGTCCAGGCCGGCTGGGGCAACGGTTTCGACGGCGGTCTGGCCTTCGCCCGGTTCATCGGGGACAAACTGGGCGGCAGTCCGGCCTTCCTGGCCGGGATCGGTCTGATCGTCGGGGTCGCTCTGGTGATCTGGCTGTACGTGAAGGGCGTACGGCAGCGCCAGCCGCTGCCGCTTCTCGTCTACTGCGGCATCGTCGTCGCGCTGGCCCTCTGCGCCTCCGGCTACTTCGGCTCCAAGCCGCGCCTGCTGCTGCCGGCCTTCCCGCTGCTCTTCCCGGTCGCCCTGGCGGTGGCCCGTCTGCGCAGGTCGCGGGCGGTTCTGGTGCTCGGCTCCGTGGCCCTGGCGTCCGCCGTGTACGGGGCGTTCTGGCTGAACGGATCGGGCCCACCGTGACCCGTACAAGAATTCAGCACCGCATTTCGGTGAATGAATTCGGTCGCCGTAAGGCCCCGATAAAAACGATCAACACCACCAGTGCCGAAAGTCCTACATGACGTCCGAATAAGCGGGAACAAACTCTCGTGTGAGACCAACTCCACATCACATCGTCATCACAAAGACACCGGATCGGCCTAGTCCGCATCTCACCCGCTGTAACGTCGATTGGGTGCGTACCGACCGATCCATCACCCGACTGGAGCGGCTCTTCGCCCGTCTGGACCGGGAACCGGAGCCGCCGAAGATAGAGACCCCGCGGATGACGCGTACCCGCGTGGTCCTCTTCGGCGCGACTCTGGCGTTCTACACGGCCATCATCGTCGCCGTACTGACGACGTCCTGGCTGGTGGATCTGGACTGGAAGGTCTTCATGTTCCGGCCGTTCCAGCAGTGGCCGGAACTGCACGCCTTCCTGGACTACTTCGTCGTACTCGGCCAGCGCGGCCCGACCGCCGTGATGGTCGCCGCCTGGCTCGGCTGGCGCTCCTGGCGCCAGCACACCCTCCGCCCGCTGATCACGCTCGGCGCCGCACTGCTGCTGCTGAACGTCACGGTCGGCGCGGTCAAGATCGGCCTCGGCCGCCTCGGCCCGCACTACGCCACCACCATCGGCTCCGCCGAGCTCTACCAGGGCGGGGACATATTTCCCTCCGGGCACACCGCGAATGCGGTCGTGACCTGGGGAATCCTGGCCTACCTCGCCTCCACACCCCTGACCAGGCGCTATCTGTCGGTGGTGTCGTCGGTCATCGCGCTCGGCGTGGGCGCGACCACGGTCTATCTCGGGACGCACTGGCTGAGCGACGTCCTGCTCGGCTGGGCCGCGGGCCTGCTGATCCTGCTGGCCCTGCCCTGGTTCGAGCCGCTGATCGGCCGGGCCGAGGCGCTGATCTTCGCCGTACGGGAACGCTGGCGCACCCGGCGCAGGCTCGCTCCCGTATTGCCCTCCCCCGTTCCCACCAGCCCCGCGCTGTACCCGACGCACCGTCCGGCACACGACGCGGACCAGCTGCGCGAGCCCGTGGGGGCTGTCGCGGGACGGTCGGCGGCGGCGCTCAGGACCACGGTGCAGCGGCCGCACGGGGCCCGCTCCGAACGTACGCCGGTCGCTCCGGCGGGCGGCAGCCGGCGACCGCCGCACGCGGACCGCACGCCGCGCAATCCGCAGGCGCGTCCGGTCAACTAGAGCGCTTCACGAACGGTACGGCGAAGGCCCCGGCCCCTGCGGCCGGGGCCTTCGTCATGCCGTCAGCCGTGCCAGCAGCGGGTGACCCGGCCGTCCTTGACCTCGAAGTTGAGGCGCCCCTGCCGGTACTCCATGGTGATGATCGCGCCCGGCGGCAGCGACCTCACGGAGGACCAGCCGCGCTCGCGGGCCTGCTGCTCGGCGCGTGCGGCGTCGAGGCCCACATAGGCGTCGGGGGTGTCGTCGGGGTGTGCGGGAGGGGTCGGTACGGGTGCCATGACAGCCACCGTAGGCGGCGGGCCGGCCAGAAGGAAGGCCGCGTTCCGTGCCCCGTCGGTCACACTTGTGTCACAAGATCACGACCGATGTTTGTATCGAACTCCGTCACCCGTTCGGGCACTTACCGCGTCACTGGTGAAGGAATTCCAGCACCCCCGAGGACTTCATCCATATCCACGGTGAATTCCCGGCCAACGCCCTCCGAGCTGCGTTTGAATTCACACGTCCCGGCGGCCGCACAGGAGTTGGCGGAGCATAGGGGATTCACCGATTCCTTACATCATTCGCACCCCTGACCGAACCGGGGCCGAAGGCTCCGCGGCCCCTGTACACCGATCTCGTTGTGTACGCCCCCTGTTGGAGCGGGCACCGGTGCGCGCATCATGTCTCCTGCCCGACACCCGGCCATCGAGGGGGCACGTGATGGGTGCGACGACCACGGAGGCGACGCCCGACGACCCCGCGCGCGTGCGCCGGCCGGGCCGGATCCTGGTGGACTGGCTGACGACCACGGACCACAAGAAGATCGGGCACCTCTACCTGATCACTTCTTTCGTCTTCTTTCTGATCGCCGGGCTGATGGCGATGCTGATGCGGGCCGAACTGGCCCGTCCCGGTCTGCAGATCATGTCGAACACCGAGTACAACCAGATGTTCACGATGCACGGCACGATCATGCTGCTGCTCTTCGCGACCCCGACCTTCGCGGGATTCGCCAACGCGATCATGCCGCTGCAGATCGGCTCGCCCGACGTCGCCTTCCCGCGGCTCAACATGTTCTCGTACTGGCTGTTCCTCTTCGGCGGGCTGATCGTGCTCGGCTCGGAGCTCACCCCGGAGGGCCCGGCCGACTTCGGCTGGTTCGCCTACGCGCCCCTCAACTCGCTCAACCACTCCCCCGGCATCGGCGCGGACCTGTGGATCATGGGCCTGGCGCTGGCCGGTTTCGGCACGATCCTGGGTGCGGTCAACTTCCTGACCACCATCATCGGGATGCGCGCTCCCGGCATGACGATGTTCCGGATGCCGATCTTCACCTGGAACGTGCTCTTCACCTCGATCCTGGTGCTGATCGCGTTCCCCGTACTGGCCGCGGCGCTCCTGGTCCTGGAGGCGGACCGGCGGTTCGGGTCGGTGGTCTTCGAGCCGGAGTTCGGCGGTGCGCTGCTGTGGCAGCACCTCTTCTGGTTCTTCGGCCATCCCGAGGTCTACATCATCGCGCTGCCGTTCTTCGGGATCATCAGCGAGATCATCCCGGTCTTCTCGCGCAAGCCGATCTTCGGTTACACCACGCTGGTCGCCGCGACGATGTCGATCACCGGTCTCTCCCTGGTGGTGTGGGCGCACCACATGTTCGCCACCGGCGCGGTGCTGCTGCCCTTCTTCTCCTTCATGTCCTTCCTGATCGCGATCCCGACCGGGGTGAAGTTCTTCAACTGGACCGGCACGATGCTCAAGGGCTCGCTCTCCTTCGAGACGCCGATGCTCTGGTCGGTCGGCTTCCTGGTCTCCTTCCTCTTCGGCGGGCTCACCGGTGTGCTCCTGGCCTCGCCGCCGCTCGACTTCCATGTCACCGACTCGTACTTCGTGGTCGCCCACTTCCACTACGTCGTCTTCGGCACGGTCGTCTTCGCCACCTTCGGCGGCTTCTACTTCTGGTGGCCCAAGCTGACCGGCAAGATGCTCGACGAGAAGCTCGGCAAGATCCATTTCTGGACGCTCTTCGTCGGCTTCCACACCACCTTCCTGGTCCAGCACTGGCTGGGCGCGGAGGGCATGCCGCGGCGGTACGCGGACTATCTGGCGGCCGACGGCTTCACGCTGCTCAACACCATCTCGTCGATCGGCGCGTTCCTCCTCGGCCTCTCCACGCTGCCGTTCCTCTACAACATCTGGAAGACGGCGAAGTACGGGAAGAAGGTCGACGTCGACGACCCGTGGGGATACGGGCGCTCACTGGAGTGGGCGACCTCGTGCCCGCCGCCGCGCCACAACTTCCTCACCCTGCCCCGGATCCGCTCCGAGTCCCCCGCCTTCGACCTCCATCACCCGGAGTTCGCGGCGCTCAGCGCGGCCCCGGAACCCGTGGGGCCGAAACCGGGTCCAGACGCAGACTGAGATCGTTGTCGACGGTGTAGTACGGGACCGCCGTGACCCGTCCCTCCGCGTCCGCGGGGCCCGCCGGATAGACGTAGATGCCCTTGCGTTCGGCGATGTCGTCGAGGATGCGGGCGATCCGTACCGCGCCCTGCCGCTCGCCCGAGGGCAGCAGCCACAGGTCCCAGTACGTGTCCTTCGGGACGCCGACGGCGGCCAGCGGGCCGTAGGGCAGCGTGAAGGCGAAGGCCCCGGACTCCCCGGTGGCGGGCTCGTGATGCACCGTGCCCGGCGTCCCGCGCAGCCGGGCCTCGACGACCGCGCCGGGGCCGAGCGAGGTGCCGTACAGCCGTCCCTCGACCGTCATCCCGCGCTCGGCGAAGACGATCGCGCCGGCCTCCGCGTGCGGGGCGCGCAGCCAGCTGCGGACGGCGAGGGCGCCGCCCTTGGCGGGGTAGGGGATACGGACGGCGACGGGCGCGGACGCGGGCTCCGGGGTGCGGTCGACGAGGGTGCTCAGGTCCCGGATGCCGGACTCGACGCGTCGCGAGCCGTACTCGCCGCAGTCGGCGAACACGTCCCAACGGCCTGGTGCGAGAGGGGTTTTCGCGGCCAGTACGGCGTCGGGGGCGAGTTCCAGGCGGAGGCGCTCGCCGGTCTTGCGGTGCTTGAGCACGAGCGCCGTGGCGTGTGCGTCGTCCGCGAGCACGAAGGTGATCGAGCCGTCGGCGGCGGCCGTGCAGTGCGCGCGCAGGGGTGTGCTGGTGTCGGTCGTCATGAGGACTTGCCCTTCCGGAGCACGGCAGCTGCCCTGTGGCGGAGCCCGTACGCCCCGTCGAAGACCGTTGCGCGCGTGCGGTGCACGGTGTCGCGCAGTCCGCTGCGGGAGTGTCCCGAGCCTGCGGCGGTGACGAGTTCGCCGAAGAGCGTCTCGTGCCGTTCGGCGATGCGGGACGGGTCGAAGCGGGCGGCGTTCGCGACCGCCGACTGCCCCATCCTGCGCCGGAGTTCGTCGTCCGCGATGAGCGAGAGCAGTCCGCCGGCGATCGCGTCGACGTCGCCGACCGGGACGAGCCGTCCGTCGACGCCGTCGGCGATGATCTCGCCGGGGCCGTGCGGGCAGTCCGTGGAGACGACGGGGAGCCCGGAGCGCATCGCCTCGACGATGGTCATGCCGAAGGACTCCAGGCGCGAGGTGACCGCGGCGATGGAGCCCTTGGTCCACTCGGGCTCGATGGGGTGGGCCGATCCCATCAGGAACACATGGTTGTAGAGGCCGAGTTCATTGATGAGGGCGCGCAGGGCACCCCTCTCGTCGCCGCTGGCGTCCCCGCTTCCGTAGATGCGCAGCCGCCAGTCGGGGCGGGCCACGACGACCTGGGCGAAGGCCCGTACGAGGAGGTCGTAGCGCTTGACGTCGGTGAGGCGGCCCGCCGCGATCACCCACTTGCCGGTGGAGTCGGCGGGCGGTGTCCGGGGGGCGGGGACGCTGTTGGGGACGGCGTCGATCCGTACGCCGGGGAGCTTCAGCCGCGTGCGGTAGGCGTTCGCGTCGGCCTCGGTGACGGTCGTGACCGCGTCGAGGAGCGGATAGCGGTGGGCTATCTCGCGGCGCAGCCGGTAGCTGTGGCTGTCCAGGGTGAGGTGCTCCTGGCCGACGCGGACGGGTCCCTTCCGGGCCTGCCGGGTGATCTGCACATTGAGCCCGGGCCTGGTGCCGACGACGACATCGCACCGCAGCGCCTTCAGATGGGCGCCGATGCGGGCGTCGGTGAGCCGGCTGTACTGCCGGTGGCGCCCGTCGCCGCGCGGGAAGACCGTCGCGGGGCGGGCGTGCTCCGGGTCGTCCCCGTCGAACGTCGCGCCGGCCTTGCGCATGTCGACGAGGTGGCGCAGGGTCACACCGGCGGGGGCTCCCAGGACCGGCTGGTCCCGGTGGCGGAAGACGGAGACGATCTCCACGTCGTGGTGCTCGGCGAGGGTCTCGGCGAGATTGAACGTCGTACGGATCGTGCCGCCGATCCCGTACCCGTTATGGAGCAGAAATGAAATGTGCATGACTGTGCCCGATCCCCCGGTTCTCCATGCGGTCAACATGTGAGTCTTCTGTGGAGCGTACTAGGGGGATCAGGGCCGGTACGGAAGCTGGGGGACGG
This sequence comes from Streptomyces sp. NBC_01465, assembly GCF_036227325.1. Classification (NCBI taxonomy): domain Bacteria; kingdom Bacillati; phylum Actinomycetota; class Actinomycetes; order Kitasatosporales; family Streptomycetaceae; genus Streptomyces; species Streptomyces sp. NBC_01465. The sequence goes on from NZ_CP109467.1 coordinate 1,311,200, forward strand.
TGAAACAGTTCGAGGTCATGGGGGCACTCTGGGTCACCCAGCCCGCTCCGTCCTTCCACCGGGCGACCGACAGACAGGTGCGCCGGGTCGCCGGAGGCTGCGGGAGGTTCTCGTATACGACGGGGAGCAGCAGGCCCCGGGCCGTGTACGGCTGCGGACGGCCGACGTAGCCCTCGACGCAGGCGCGGGTGAGGTGCGCGGCGCAGGAGCGGGCGGCGTCCGTGAACCACATCGCGGCGGCCCAGCCCTCCAGCTGCCACTGGGAGAGCGGCTTTCCTCGCAGGGCGGCGCGGAAGGCGCGGACCTGGGGGTCGGTGGTGTCGTCGTAGTTGCGGCTGGATCCGGTCACCCAGAGGGCGTTGCGGCAGCGCGGGGATTTCTTGTAGTCCTGGGGAACGGAGTCGGTCCAGTTCTGGACGTTGGTGACCTTGGCGGTGACCGTGGCGCCGACCGCGTCCATCGCCTCGCAGAGCCGGGCGTTGCCGTGGGTGTCGAGGGCGTCGAAGACGAGGTCGGCGTGCTGGTCGCGCAGGTCGGCGGCGACGGCGCGGAAGTTGGGGAGGGCGAAGTCGACCTGCTCGGGGACGACTTCGTACCCCTCCTTGCGCAGTCCCTGGGCGATGAGGCGGGCATACGCGGCCGACGACGCCTGGTTGTAGGAGACGACGGCGGCGGTGCGGGCGCCCTGGGTCAGTCTGAAGTAGCGGTAGACCTCGGTGCCGCCGTAGAGCTCGCCGTGCCAGCCGGGGGTCCCGGTGCGGGGGGCCTGGCTGCCGTAGATGCCGTACAGGTGCGGATAGGTGTCGTACGCGGGGCCGATCGGCTGGCCGCCGATGTCGGGGACGGCGGCCCGGGAGACCAGCGGTGCCCCCGCGTAGTCGAGGGCGGTCGTGGCAACGAGCGCGAACACCTTCTTCTCGTCGAGGAGTTGGTGCACGCACTCGGTGTTGCCGAGGGGGCTTCCGCCGTCGTCGCAGGTGAGGACTGTGACGGGGCGGCCCGCGATGCCGCCCTCGGCGTCGGCCTTCCGGAAGTAGGCCTGTGCGCCGTCGCGGGTCCCGGTGAAGGCGGAGCCGCCGACGGGGCTGGTGACGCTGGTGATGATGCCGATACGTATCGGAGCAGTGGCGGCCGTCGGCGAGGGGCCCTGCTCGAAGTCGCGCTCGGGCAGCCGGCTGCCGCAGGCGGCGCTCAGCAGGAGGAGCACCGCCGCGAGAGCCCGCTCAGCAGCCCGGTGCCGCCGCATTGCCGCTCAGGGCGACCAGCGCGCAGAGGGACTTCACGGAGACCTTCCAGGTCCGGTCCTGGAGGACCGAGGTGCCCTTGCTGCCCGGCAGCGCGGTGGTGGTGCCGACCATCAGGTCGTACGTGACGGTGGCGGACGTCGCCGAGGTGAACGCCACGGCGGTGACCTTGGCCTTGGCCTGTGTGGCGTTCTTGTCGCCGCTGAAGAGGGCGAGCAGGGGGCGCAGGGTGTTGCCGTTCTCCAGGACTTTGACCTTGTCGTCGGTGGGGGTCTTGGGGTCGAAGAAGACGGCCCAGTTCTTCTCGATCTGCTGCTTGGCGGCGGCCTGGTCCGCAGGGGCGCCGGCTGCGGGTGCGGACGTGGTGGGAGCCGCGCTCGTACTCGGACTGCTCGAACTGCCCGTGCTCGGGGCGGGCTTGGACGGCGAGCTGTCCGAGCACCCGGCGAGCAGCAGCGCTGCGACGGCCACCCCCAGTGCGGCACGTGGGTACCTGAAGAGGTCCATAGGGGGCATAGTGCAAGGGATTGGCGTCCTTGCACAGACCTACGGGGACCTACGGGGGCCGGATGCGCACCTCCCGACTGCTCTGGGCGGGCCTGGCGGCCCTCTGCTGCGGCGCGCTGCTGTGCGCGGCGGGCTGGTACGGGGTCTCCGGCGAGCGCTTCACCGCACGCCAGGTCCCGTATCTCGCCTCCTGTACGGTGCCGGGCGCAGCGCTGATCGTCGCGGGGGCGGTGCTGCTGGCGCTGGCGGAGGTGTACGCACTCCTGGCGGAGGACGCCCCAACTCCGCTTGTGTTGACCCCCGTTGACGCCGAAGGCCCGCTCCTCTGCCTCCCGGACGGGACCCTCGCCCACCGCCCGGGCTGCCTGCTGGTCGCGGGCAAACCGGAGGCGGTACCGGCGGAGGGCCGGGAGCTCGCGCCGTGCCCGGTGTGCGAACCCTGACGCCGTGGACTCGCTGACGTACGACCTCGTCCTGGCGGGCCTGGCGGTGGGAAGTGCCGCGGCCCTGACGGGAATCGGCCTGATCGTCACGTACCGGGCGACGGGCGTGCTCAACCTCGCGCACGGCGCGATCGCGATGATCTGCGCCTTCCTCCTTCGCCAACTGGCGGTCGGCTGGGGCTGGCCACTGCCCCTCGCGGCCTGCGTGACGCTGCTGATCGCGGCTCCGGGCCTGGGCCTGCTGATGTCGCTCCTGGCCACGGACCCCACGCGCGCACTGGTCGCGTCGATCGGCGCTTTTGTGCTGCTGATCGGTGTCGCGGGCCTGGTGTGGGGCACGGGAGCGCGCCCGGACGCACCGGCGCTGCTCCCCGACGACCCGTGGATCCAGCTCGCGACGGTGTGCGTACTGGCGGGCGCGGTGACAGCGGTGACGCACAGGACCCGCTTCGGCCGGCACCTCAGGGCGGTGGTCGACAACCGCGCACTGGCCGAGCTGGGCGGCATCGACGCGGGCCGGGTGGCGGCGGCGGGCTGGGCGTTCGGGGCGTTCACGGCGGGCCTGACGGGGGTGCTCCTGGCCCCGTACGTACGCCTGGATCCGTACGGACTCCCGCTGCTGGTCATGGAGGTGATGGCGGTGGCGGTGGCGGCGCGCATGAGGAGCATGCCGGTGGCGGTGGGAACGGCACTGGCGCTGGGCGTCACCCAGTCCCAGCTGACCCGCTTCCACCCACCGGGCAGCCTGGACCCACTGCTCCAGGCGGTGGGCTCGAACCTGTTCGTGGTGGCACTGCTGATCGCGGCACTGGCGGTGCGGGGCGTGGGCGACAGCGTGCCGCCAACCACCGATCGGGGTAAGGGCGTTGTGCGGCGCCTGCGCCGAAGCGAGCCGCCGATTGCGGCACCGACGGTACGCGGGGCGGGCACTTCAGCGCCGACAAGCGCTTGGGGGCGGTCTGTTTTCCGCCGCCGGACGCCACCTCGGCCCCGGCCGCACCTCCGGGCCAGAGGCCGGGCCCGCCCCCAGGACACGGAGCGAGCGCAGTCGGCTCCGGGAATCGCAGCGCCGGACCCGACGCCATGGCAGACCGGCACGACGTCACGCACGGACCGGAGACGGAACCCACGGGCAGCGTCCGGGGCACGGGCGTTGCGGCGGGTACGCGAGGCGCTGCGCACGCTTGCGCCGCACCGGACCAGAACCGCGGCACCGGGCCGCCGCACCCACGCCGCACTTTCGACCCACGCCGCGGCGGCCCCAAGGCCGCTCACGGCGTCCCGCACCAGGTCCGCGACATCGGGTGCGGCCCCCCGCCTCCGCACCCTCGCTTGGGTCCCCGTTTTCGCGCTGCTCCTGCTCCCGCTCATCAAGTCCCCGCACGCCGCCCTTCCCGTCCCCGCCCTCGCCGTCGTCCTGCTCTCCCTCGTCGTCGTCGCCGGTCGCAGTGGTCAACTCGCCCTGGGGCAGGCCGCGTACGCCGGGCTCGGCGCCCTCTTCGCCGCCCGGCTCTCCGGGCACCTGCCCGTGCTCGTCGCGCTCCTCCTGGCCGTCGCCCTCGTCGCTCCGCTCGGTCTTCTCACCGGCTGGCCCGCGATCCGGCGCCGCGGTCTTGCGCTGGCGCTCACCACCCTCGCCGTGGGGACGGCCGTCAGTCGCTTCGTTCTTGATCAGCCGTACGCGACCTCGGGCGTGACGGTCGCCCGGCCCGCCGGGTTCGGGTCGGACCGCGCCTTCTATCTCCTCGAACTCCTCGCCCTCGTCGCCGCGTTGCTCTCCGTCGCCGCTCTGCGCCGCGGCCGTACGGGGCGGGCCCTGGCGGCCATGCGCGACCACGAGCAGGGTGCGGCGGCCTCCGGTGTTCCGGTGCCGCGGCTCAAGCTCCTGGCGTTCACCCTCGGCGCCGCCCTCGCCGCGCTCGGCGGCGCGCTGCTGTCGCTGGGGGCCAACGCCTTCGATCCGACGGCGTACGAACCGGTGCGCAGTCTCCTCTGGTTCGCGGCCCTGATGATCCTCGGCGCGGACACCCTGCTCGCCGCGCCCGTGGCGGCCGCACTCCTCACCGTCCTGGACTCCGGATCCCGTACGGGGCTCGCGGCCACCGCGGTCGGCGCCCTGGCCCTCCTCCTCACCCGCTTCCGGCCCGCCCTGCGCCCGCCCCGCCCCCGCACCCCGACCCCGCTGGGCGAGCGCGCACGGGCCCGGCTGCGGCTCCCCGCCCCCGGATCTCCCCCTGCCGCCCGCAGAGCGCCCGCCCCCTCGATGCCCGACCTCGACCCCCCGAGCCCCCTCGTCGCCCACCAACTCCGCCTCGCCTACGGCGCGTTCACCGCCCTCGACGGCGTCGACCTCACCGTCGAGCCCGGCCGCGTCACCGCCCTGATCGGCCCCAACGGCGCCGGCAAGAGCACCCTCTTCCACTGCCTCTGCGGCACGCTCCGCCCCGCATCGGGCCGCGTCACCCTCGCCGGGACCGACATCACCCGCCGCAGCGCCCACGCCCGGACTCGGCTCGGTGTCGCCAGGACGTTCCAACAGCTCGCCGTTTTCCCGTCGTTGACGGTCGCGGAGCAGGTACGGATCGGCGCCGAGCAGGGCCGGGTCCGCGACCCCGGCCGCACCGTCGAGTCCGTACTGCACCTCCTCGATCTGGACGGTCCCGTACGGAACCGGTACGCCGCCGGGCTCCCCACCGGCGTCCTGCGCCGCGTCGAGCTCGCCAGGGCCCTCGCCGGGCAGCCGTACGTCCTCCTCCTGGACGAGCCCGCCGCGGGCCTGGACACGGCCGAGGCCCACCACCTGGCGGGGCTGCTCGCCGACCTCGCCGCGCACGGCACGGCCGTCCTCGTCGTCGAACACGACCTCGACCTGGTCGCGGACATCGCCGACACCGTGCACACCATGACAGCAGGGCGGATCGCCCCATGAGCGTCGAGATCGAGCTCTGCGACGCCCGGGTGCGGTACGGCCCCCTCGAAGCCCTGCACGGCGTGCGCCTCCCCGCCCCGGCGGGCGCGGTGACCGTCCTGCTCGGCCGCAACGGTTCGGGCCGTACGACCGCCCTGCGCGCCCTCGCCGGAACCGTGCCCCTCGCCGCGGGCCGTGTCCTGCGGCGAGGCGAGGACATCACCCGCACCCCCGCCCATGTCCGCGCCCGCGCCGGCGTGTGCTCCGTACCGGACCAGCAGGCGGTCCACCCCACCTTCACCGTCGCCGAGAACCTCCAACTGGCCGTCCATGGCGCCGACTTCACCCGGGCCCTCACCGTCTATCCGGCCCTGGGCCCGCTCCTCCCTCGCCTCGCCGGCACCCTCTCCGGCGGCGAGCAGCGCATGCTCGCGCTCTCGCGCGCGGTACTGGCCGACGCCCGTGTCGTCCTGGTCGACGAGCCCGCCCTCGGCATGTCACCCCCGGTCGCGGCCGCCACGTACACGATGCTCACCGAGCTCGCCGCCCGCTCGGCAGCCGCCGTGGTGGTCGCGGAACAGAGACTGCCGCCCGGCCTCGAAGGCCGGACGGCAGCGGGTGTGGCGGTGATCGTGCATCAACTCCGGCGCGGAGCCGTGGTGTTCAGCGGAGAGCCGTACGAGTTCACTTCGAGGGCGGCGGAATGACCAGCAGGGTCCCGACGTTCAGCCGGTCCGGGTGGGAGCCGATCATCTGGGCGTTGGCCTTGTAGAGCGCCTGCCAGCCGCCCTTGATCTTGTACTTGCGGGCGATCGAGGAGAGCGTGTCCCCGTTCCGCACGGTGTGGATGCGCCCCTTGAGCCGGTACTTCTTCGAGCAGACGGGCCAGGCCTCCCACCCCTGGTCGGCCAGCACCCGCTGGGCGACCGCGATCTGCTCGGCACGGGTGGCGAGGTCGGCGCGCGGGGCGTACGCGAGGCCGCCGTGCTCCTCCCAGGTGGGCTGCCAGAACTGCAGTCCGCCGTAGTAGGCGTTGCCGGTGTTGACGTCCCAGCGGCCGCTGCTCTCGCACTCGGCGAGACAGCTCCAGGGCCACTGGCTGGCCGCACAGCCGTACGGACCGAAGCCCGCATTGGCGGCAGGGGATCCGGGGGCGGGCGGGGGCGGGACTGCGGCCTGCGCGCCGATCGGCACGAGGGCGAGCAGGAGGGCCAGCAGGGCTGCGGGCCACAGACGGGAGCGGGGGCTTTGCATCGGGTCACGCTAAGCAGCGGCGGACCCGGTGGTGATCATGCCGCGCGGCGGACGGGGAGGTCCCACCCGGTCGGGTGACCGGACGGAACCTCCCCGCTGCTCAGAGCGCGAGCCGCTGGCCGGGCAGGATGAGGTCCGGATCACTGCCGATGACGGCCTTGTTGGCGGCGTACAGCGCGCCCCAGGAAGTGCCGTGGAGAGCGGCGATGGCACTCAGGGTGTCGCCGCTCCTGACCTTGTACGTACCGTTCCCGCGGTCCGGCGTCGTTGCCGGGGCGGACGGGGTGGATTCGGTGGTCACAGGCGCCTTGGGTGCCCTGGGCGCCTTGTGCGCCTTGACGGACTTCGGCGCCTTGGCGGCCTTGTGCGCCTTGGGCGTACCGGACGCCGGCGCACTTCCGTACGCCCCCGCCCTCGCGGAGCAGGTGGGCCAGGCCCCCCAGCCCTGGGCCCGCTGCACCTTGGTGGCGACGGCGATCTGCTCGGCCCGGCTGGCCCGGTCGGCGGTGGACGCGTACGCCCCGCCGCCGTGCGCCCGCCACGTACCGGCGGAGAACTGCAGCCCGCCGTAGTAGCCGTTGCCGGTGTTGATGTGCCAGTTTCCGCCGCTCTCGCACTGGGCGATGCGGTCCCACATTCCGTTGTCTGCTGCCTGGGCCGGTACGGCCGTGGCGGCGAGCAGGGCCAGTGGGGCCACCAGGGCGGCGACCCCTACGAGCACTGCTTTCTCACGACTGCGTATGGAACTGGAACATTCGGACATGGTTTCCCTCTCGCAGGACCCGGGTCCCACTGGCTGCGGGGCTCCCGGGGTGCGCTCGGTGCACACGGCGGTGGAATCTATGGACGTCGGGCCGGTGGTATCAACCAATTGCTTGTCATTCCAGGCCAGTTGACTGTTACCGGGAGTATCGGCGAAATTCGGCCACCCATTTGATCGCCAGATTTCAGCATTTGTCGACCTCGACCCGAAGTGATCTGTGACTCAGCTCACCGCATCAACTTCCATGCACTCGCCATGAGTTGACAGGGAGTAAGAGCTTCCGCCGGCCCTCTCACCGTGTGCTGAGGATGGTTCGATTCCGTTCGCCTCTGCGCGTGACTCCGGCCACAGATCATCCGTTGTTCTCTTTATGAGCCGGGAACTGCCCGGCGCACGAACCGAGTTCGAGGAGCCACCCGTGCCGCGCATGCTCGACGTCAGCCAGGACGTACGCGCCGAGATCGGCGACGAAGAAGCCGACCTGCTGCTCGCCGGCGAGAACGCCCCGGGCAGCTACGACTGCACCTCCTGCCGCACCCCAGGCGATTCCGACCAGGAGCGCACCAGCACGGTGCTGTTCGTCGGCGACGAGACCGCCGTGCTCGCCTTCGCGCACGCCACCTGCATCCCCTCCCAGGTGGTCCAGGTCTCCGAGGACCAACTCCAGGGAGCCGTACGGTCGTTCGCCGCCGACGGCGACCCGGCCGCCCCCGCCGGCCCCGAGCAGGCCGTCCTCGGTATCACCAGCGGACTGGTCCTCATCGAGGGCGAGCTCCGCCCGGCGCTGGTCGTGGAACCGACCGCCCCGATCTCCCGCCCCGGCTCGACCGCGGGCGTCGACGAGTTCCTGCCGCTCCTCATCGAGCAGGGTTTCCAGCCGGTGTCCGACGTGAACCGCCCGCCCGCCCCGCTCCCCGGCTGGTCCGTACTGCTCGCGATGGGCCAGCTGCACGCCATCCTCCAGCCGGGCACCGGCGGCGGCAGCCCGGTCTCCTGGTGGCAGGCCCATCAGCCGCTCCAGGTCACCGACAGCTGGCGCGCGGCGGCCAACAAGTCGCACACCGTGCTGATCTTCGCCGCCCCGGTGGGTTCCATCGGCCAGCAGCCCCGCGAGGACCTGCTGCGCGGCGCACTGGAGAAGGCAGCGGCGGGCGGCTTCCTGGTGGCGGCCGCACTCCCGCTCGCAGGCACCTGAGTCACACCCCGCGCACCCCACGCGCCCCCGCTCGCACCCCCGCCGATCAGCGATTTCTTTGCCGTGCCCGCATCCGACGGGCGGTGGTGTCGTTGGCAGGTACGTGCACTCATACGACTCCAGCCGCCAGCCGTATCAGAATCAGATCCCTGCCATGCGCCCGTCACAGGACCCTTCGCAGCCCCACTCCCCCACCCCGATCTACGACGCCCTGTACTCCGAGTACCGCAGATCCTTCCGGGCGCTCCCGGGCGACCGGAGCGGTGAGGAGAACCTGGGCTTCACGGCGTTCGGCAGCGGAGTGCACAACAGCGGCCGCTACCCGGGCCACACCGGGTCCTGGCACGCACCGGCCCACGGGACCGGCCACACCCCCGGACACACAACAGGGCGGCAGCACACCGGGAACCATCTCCCGGCAGCGCTGCCGCCCGGGCCCCGAAGGGGCCTGTGAGTCCGCGTAGGACCGCGTAGGACTACTTGTTCCGCCCGCGCTTCTCGCGCACCCGCACGGAGATGTGGATCGGGGTGCCCTCGAAGCCGAACTCCTCGCGCAGCCGGCGCTCGACGAAGCGCCGGTAGCCGGCCTCCAGGAAGCCCGAGGCGAAGAGGACGAAGCGCGGCGGCTTGGTGCCCGCCTGCGTACCGAAGAGGATGCGGGGCTGCTTGCCGCCGCGGACCGGGTGCGGGTGCGCGGCGACGATCTCACCGAGGAAGGCGTTGAGCCGCCCGGTCGGAATGCGCGTCTCCCAGCCCTCGATGGCCGTCTCGATCGCCGGAACCAGCTTCTCCATGTGGCGGCCGGTCAGCGCGGAGACGTTGACGCGCGGCGCCCAGGCGATCTGCCCGAACTCGGTCTCGATCTCGCGCTCGAGGTAGTAGCGGCGCTCCTCGTCGAGCGTGTCCCACTTGTTGTACGCGATGACGAGCGCGCGCCCGGCCTCCACGGCCATCGTCACGATGCGCTGGTCCTGGACGCTGATGGACTCGCTGGTGTCGATCAGTACGACCGCGACCTCGGCCTTCTCCAGGGCGGCGGCGGTACGCAGCGAGGCGTAGTAGTCCGCACCTTCCTGGAGGTGGACCTTGCGGCGGATACCGGCGGTGTCGATGAACTTCCAGGTGACGCCGCCGAGGGTGATCAGCTCGTCGACCGGGTCACGGGTGGTGCCGGCCTGCTCGTTGACGACGACACGGTCCTCCTTCGCCACCTTGTTCAGCAGCGAGGACTTGCCGACGTTCGGGCGCCCGATGAGGGCGATCCGGCGCGGACCGCCGACGGCCGTGCCGAAACGCTGCTCGGGCGCCTCGGGGAGCGCCTCCAGGACGGCGTCGAGCATGTCGCCCGTACCGCGGCCGTGCAGCGAGGAGACGGGGTGCGGGGTGCCGAGACCGAGCGACCACAGGGCGGTGGCGTCCGCCTCGCCGCTCAGGCCGTCGACCTTGTTGGCGCAGAGCACGACGGGCTTGCCGGCCCGGCGCAGCAGCTTGACGACGGCCTCGTCGGTGTCGGTGGCGCCGACCGTGGAGTCGACGACGAAGACGACGGCGTCGGCGGTCTCGATGGCGTACTCGGCCTGGGCGGCGACGGAGGCGTCGAGCCCGAGGACGTCCTGCTCCCAGCCGCCGGTGTCCATGACCTTGAAGCGGCGGCCCGCCCACTCGGCCTCGTACGAGACCCGGTCGCGGGTGACGCCCGGCTTGTCCTGGACGACGGCTTCGCGGCGGCCGATGATGCGGTTCACCAGGGTCGACTTGCCCACGTTCGGGCGGCCGACGACGGCAAGGGTGGGAAGCGGCGGCCCGACGGCCTCCTCAAGAGCGCCTTCGACATCCTCGATGTCGAAGCCCTCTTCCGCGGCGAGCTCCATGAACTCTGCATACTCGGGATCCAGCTGGTCGTTCATGAAGTCCGTTCCTCTTTGTTGCTCATCGTCGGTGGACCCGTGATCCCACGCGTCCACTACTCAAGTCTCGCTCAGCGCCCGGTCAGGCGCCTGGCGCTGTCCAGGTGGGCGGTCAGCCGCGCCTGGATGCGCACGGTGGCCTCGTCCAGCGCCTTTCGCGTACGCCGTCCGCTTCCGTCCCCCGCGTCGAAGGCGTCACCGAAGACGACGTCGACGCGGCTGCGCAGCGGAGGCAGCCCACCTATCAACCGGCCGCGGCGCTCCGTACTTCCCAGCACCGCCACCGGCACGATTCGAGCCCCGCTGCGTACCGCGAAGTACGCGAGCCCGGCGCGCAGTGAGGCGAAGTCTCCTTCGCCCCTGGTGCCCTCGGGAAAAATCCCCAGCACCCCTCCATCATCCAGCACACCGAGCGCATCACCGATCGCGTTCCGGTCCACGCTCGTCCGGTCGACCTTGACCTGACCGATTCCGCGCAGGAACGGATCGAGCGGGCCCACGAACGCTTCCTTTTTGATCAGGAAGTGCACCGGCCGCGGGGCGGTCCCCATCACCATGGGACCGTCGATGTTGTGCGAGTGGTTGACGGCGAGAATCACCGGGCCGCTCGCCGGAACCCGCCAGGCGCCGAGCACCCGGGGCTTCCACAGCCCGTACATGAGCCCGATTCCGATGGACCGTCCGACCGCCGCACCGCGCTGGGCGGGAGCGGTCACTTGGCTGCCCGCTTCTCCTCGATGAGGGTGACGACGCACTCGATGACCTGGTCAAGGGTCAGTTCCGTGGTGTCCACCTCGACCGCGTCGTCCGCCTTGGCGAGCGGCGAGGTCTTGCGGCTGGAGTCGGCCGCGTCCCGCTTGACCAGCGCCTCCCGGGTGGCCGCGACATCGGCACCCTTGAGCTCGCCGCTGCGCCGGGCGGCGCGCGCCTCCGGGGAGGCGGTCAGGAAGACCTTGAGGTCGGCGTCGGGCAGCACCGTGGTGCCGATGTCACGCCCCTCGACGACGATCCCGCCCTCCGCGCCCGCGGCGATGGACCGCTGCAGCTCGGTGATCAGGGCCCGCACCTCGGGGACGGCGCTGACCGCGCTGACCTTGGAGGTGACTTCCTGCGTACGGATCGGCCCGGAGGCGTCCTGTCCGTCGACGGTGATCGTCGGGGCGGACGGGTCGGTGCCGGATTCGATGGCGGGCTTGCCCGAGGCGTTGGCCACGGCTGCGGCGTCGGAGACGTCGATGCCGTTGTTCAGCATCCACCAGGTGATGGCGCGGTACTGGGCGCCGGTGTCCAGGTAGCTCAGGCCGAGCTTGGCGGCGACGGCCTTGGAGGTGCTGGACTTGCCCGTGCCGGAGGGGCCGTCGATGGCGACAATCACTGCTGCCGGAGCGGTCCGGGCGGCGGTTTCCACGGTGACGGGCACCTTCCTGGTTCACGGGACAGAGACATCAGGGCGCAGAAGTGCCCCGCACCAGGTTACCGGCCGACCCGGCCTCTCCGTTACGCCGCCCGTGGAGCCCCTACTGCCGCAGCGCCCAGCCCCGCTCCCGGAGCGACGCCGAGAGCCCCGGCACCGCGGCGGGATCGACCATGAGCTGGACCAGACCCGCCTGCTGCCCGGTCGCGTGCTCGATCCGTACGTCCTCGATGTTGACCCCGGCCCGTCCCGCGTCGGCGAAGATCCGGGCCAGCTCGCCCGGCTGGTCGCTGATGAGGACCGCCACGATCTCGTACGTCGCCGGGGCCGCTCCGTGCTTGCCCGGCACCCGCACCCGCCCGGCGTTGCCCCGCCGCAGGACGTCCTCGATGCCCTCGGCCCCGCCGCGCCGCTTCTCCTCGTCCGAGGACTGCAGGGCGCGCAGCGCCAGAACGGTCTCGTCCAGGTCGGCGGCGACCCCGGCCAGCACGTCGGCCACGGGACCGGGGTTGGCGGAGAGGATCTCCACCCACATCCGCGGGTCCGACGCGGCGATCCGGGTCACGTCCCTGATGCCCTGACCGCACAGCCGTACAGCGGTGTCATCGGCTTCTTCGAGCCGGGCCGCGACCATGGAGGAGATCAGCTGCGGGGTGTGCGAGACGAGCGCCACCGCCCGGTCGTGGGCGTCGGCGTCCATGACGACGGGCACGGCACGGCAGAGCGCGACGAGCTCCAGCGCCAGGTTGAGGACCTCGGTGTCGGTGTCCCGGGTCGGCGTGAGCACCCAGGGCCGCCCCTCGAAGAGGTCGGCGGTCGCCGCGAGGGGACCCGAACGCTCCTTGCCCGCCATCGGATGCGTACCGATGTAGGAGGTGAGATCGCAGCCCAGCGCCTCCAGCTCGCGCCGCGGCCCGCCCTTGACGCTCGCGACGTCTATGTAGGCGCGCGCGACCCCGCGCCCCATCGCGTCGGCGAGGGTGGAGGCCACATGGGCGGGCGGTACGGCGACGATCGCCAGGTCCACGCGCCCCTCGGCCGGATCGTCCGTCCCCGCGCCGAGCGCGGCGGCCGTACGGGCCTGCCCCGGGTCGTGGTCGACGAGGTGGACGGCGACGCCCCGGCCCGCGAGGGCGAGGGCGGCGGAGGTGCCGATCAGGCCGGTTCCGATGACGACTGCGGTTCTCACTGGGCGATGTCCTTGCGGAGGGCGCCCGCGGCACCCAGGTAGACGTGGGCGATCTCCGACTTGGGCAGGTACGTCTCGATGTGCGCCAGGATCCGTACGACCCTCGGCATCGCGCCCGCGATGTCCAGCTCCTGGGCGCAGATCAGGGGGACGTCCACGATGCCCAGCTTGCGGGCCGCGGCGGCCGGGAAGTCGCTGTGCAGATCGGGGGTGGCCGTGAACCAGATGCTGATCAGGTCGTCGGCGACGAGCCCGTTGCGCTCCAGGACGGCGGTGAGCAGCTCGCCGACCTGCTCCTCCATGTGTCCGGCGTCGTCCCGTTCCAGCTGGACGGCTCCGCGGACCGCTCGTACCGCCACGTGCTGCTCCTTGATCGGATGAGGTTCTGCTGCCTGTCAAGAGTAGTCAGCCCCACCGGCACACCACTGCGGCGACCGCCCTCCGAGACGAGTCCCGGGGCGGCCGCCGCGATGCCGTACAGCGGTCAGAGCTGCTGCTGCTTGATGATGTCCTCGAGGGAGCCGCCGTGCGGGACCTCGCCGGCGGGGGTCAGCTTGTCGACGGCCTGCGGGAGGGACTGGGCGATCTGGTCGGCCGCCTGCTGCGGGGAGACGCCCGCGTCCTCGGCGACCTTCTGCAGGGTCTCGTCGGGCAGCGCCTGGGCGATCTGCTCGCCGCTGACCTGCTTGTTGTCGCCGGTGCCGACCCAGGACTGCGCCTGGTCCATCAGCCCGGACTTGGTCAGCATGCCCATCAGGCCTTCGAGGGGGTTGCCGCCGCTGCCGCCGCTCTTGCCGGTGAAGGCGCCGAGCAGCGAGCCGAGGATGTCTCCGGCCCCGCCGCCGGCCGCGGTGCCGCCTTCGGCGTTCTTGCTGCCGCCGCCCAGAAGGCCGCCGAGCAGACTGCCGAGGTCATTTCCCGCCATGGTTCTGCCTTTCGAGGAAGGACTACCGGGTCCGCGGGGGCGCGGAATGCCCGGCACCAGTACTGGACAATCTGACGTAAACCTCCCTATGCCGCCACTTGGGCGACACAGACCTGTTCGCGCTATGGACGCCAGGGGTGCGGGTCCGCTTGCATGGTGGTTCTCGTACCACCCGGCGCCTCGGGGGAGGCTTTCCATGAAGCGCTCCGGACCCCTGTACACGCTCCTCGCGGGCCTGCTGCTGGCTCTCGTGATGCTGTCCCTGAATGCCACGACGGGGAGCGGGGTGTCCTCGTACGGGGACACCCCGGCCGCACCGAGCACCCCACCGGGCACGGCGAAGCCGTCGGCCACCGCGAGCACCCCGGCCCCGTCGCCGACACCGACTCCGTCGAAGACCGCGACGCCGCCGCCCGATGCCTCGTACGCGGGCCGTACCAAGGACGACAGAGCCTCCGTCGCCATCTCGCTCAAGGACGGCAAGGCCATCGCGTACGTCTGCGACGGCCGCGCCCAGGAGGCCTGGCTGAAGGGTGACGTCAAGGACGACGGCACCATGAAGCTGAGCGGCAGCGGCGGCGCCAAGCTGGAGGGCACGCTCCGCGGGAACAAGGTCGACGGCACGGTCGACCTCCGCAAGCAGAACTGGCAGTTCACCGCGGCGAAGGCGGTCAAGCCCTCCGGGCTCTACCGCGCCACGACCGAGGTGCGCGGCGCGAAGATCGACGGCGGCTGGATCGTCCTCCAGAACGGCCGCCAGGTCGGCATCGTCGACACCGACGGCAAACCGGCCGGAGCGCCCCCGATCGACCCGCAGACCGGCGCCGTGACCGTCAACGGCACCGAGATCACCGCTGCCCCCGCCGTCCCCTGAGTGCAGGGAGTGAGTACGCCATGAGCGTCGACCCCAACGCCCCCACCTCCTCGTTCCCCGCCCAGCCGGACGGCGGCCACGCCCGCCCGGGCGCCGCCCGCTATCTGGTGCCCGCGCTGGTGGCCGCGGCGGTCGCCGTCGCTCTCGGGGTGTACGGCAAGGAGCACGACCCCGCGGGCACGGCCTTCAACCTCGCGGGCTTCAGCAGCACCAGCGCGGTCAAGGCCTGGCTGGCCACCGCGGCGATCGCCTTCGCGCTCGTCCAGCTCTTCTCGGCGCTGGCGATGTACGGCCGCCTGCCGGGCCTTGCCCGCGCCACCTGGACCGCGCCGCTGCACCGCTGGTCGGGGCGGATCGCCTTCCTCCTGGCGGTCCCCGTCGCGGTGCACTGCCTCTATGCCCTGGGCTACCAGACGTACAGCACCCGGGTGATGTGGCACTCGCTCTTCGGCTGCTTCTTCTTCGGGGCGTTCAGCGCCAAGATGCTGCTGCTGCGCGCCGAACGGCTGCCCGGCTGGCTGATCCCCGTCGTCGGCGGACTTGTCCTCGTCGTGCTCGCCGTCATCTGGCTGACCTCGGCGCTCTGGTTCTTCCGTACGTTCGGAGTCACGACATGAGCGGGGTGACGAGCCGCCGCGCGGCGCTCGTGACCGGCGGCGCAGCGCTGGCGGCCCTGGCGGGCTGCACGAAGTACGGGGACGAGTCCCAGCAGCCGGAGGCCCCGCCCTCATCCGCGCCCGCGTCCGGCAGTTCGAAACCGGCCGGAGGCGGAGGCGGCGGCGGAGGCGGCGGCGGCGCCCCGGCACTGGCCAAGACGACCGACATCCCGGTCGGCGGCGGCAAGATCTTCGCCGACAAGAAGGTCGTGGTCACCCAGCCCGAGGCGGGCGCGTTCAAAGCCTTCTCGGCGATCTGCACCCACCAGGGCTGCACGGTCTCCAGCGTCTCGGACGGCACCATCAACTGCCCCTGCCACGGCTCCAAGTACCGCATCGCGGACGCCTCCGTGGCCGGCGGTCCGGCGCCCCGTCCACTCGCCCCCCAGGCCATAAAAGTCACGGGGGATTCGATCAGCCTCGCGTAACGTCTCGGTCCATGCAGGTCACTCCCGAAGCGCTCGTCACCCACCACACGATCTACTCCTGCGTGATGGGCTCACGCGCCTTCGGCCTGGCCACGGACACCAGCGACACGGACCGCCGGGGCGTCTTCCTCGCCCCGACCCCGCTCTTCTGGCACTTCGACAAGCCGCCCACGCACGTGGAGGGACCGGCGGAGGAGCAGTTCTCCTGGGAGCTGGAGCGCTTCTGCGAACTGGCCCTGCGCGCCAACCCCAACATCCTGGAGTGCCTGCACTCCCCCATCGTCGAGCGCATCGATGCGACGGGCCGCGAACTCCTCGCCCTGCGCGACGCGTTCCTCTCCCGCGAGGTGCACAAGACCTTCTCCCGATACGCACTCGGCCAGCGCAAGAAGCTGGAGGCGGACGTACGGATCCACGGCGCCCCGCGCTGGAAACACGCGATGCACCTCCTGCGTCTCCTCGCGAGCGCCCGCGATCTGCTCCGCACCGGCGAGCTGGTGATCGACGTGGGCGAGGACCGCGAGCCCCTGCTCGCCGTCAAGCGCGGCGAGGTCCCCTGGCCGGAGATCGAGAAGCGCATGACGCGCCTGGCGGAGGAGTGCGACCAGGCGGCGACCACCACCCCGCTTCCGGCCGAACCGGACCGCGCCCGGGTGGAGGCGTTCCTGTTCCGGGTCCGGCGCGACTCAGCGCTGCAGTCGGGCCCGTACGACGAAATCGTGCAGCGCGTCGTGCGCTGAGGCCGCCTCGGGCAGCCCGGACACGGCCTGGGCCGCGTCGAGAACACCGTGCAGCGCCTCGACATCGGCCTGCATCCGGGCGATGTCGACGGGCGCTGCCCCGTGCTCGGCCTCGGCCTTCACCGCGATCAGCTCCGGCAGATACTCCGGAGCCTCACCCACCTCCCGCACCAGCGTGGGCAGATCGGCCTGCACCTCGCCGCTGCGCATCAGATGGATGCCGGTGAGCAGCACCCTGAAGGTGTACAGCAGCGGCTTCAGCTCGCCGGTCTTCTCGAAGAGCCGCCACTGCGTGGGGCTCGTGCAGCCCCACGAGGGCCTCCACGGGCAGCAGATGGACACCCCGCAGGTCCACGTCGGAGTCCCGCGAGGGGAAGCCGTAGAGATGTGCGCCGGAGACGGTCGCGAAGAGCAGCGGATCGGGCTGCTCCGCGACCACGTCCCGCAGGTCGAGACCGGATATGTCCATCATGGATCAAGCATCCCAGAGCGCCCCCAGCGTCAGGAGCTCGCTCCGGTACTCGATGCGCTCCTCCCACTCCTTGGGCCACGCCCGCGCCCCCAGGTGCGCCCCCGCGAAGGCCCCCGTCAGACAGGCGATCGAGTCGGAGTCGCCCTCGGTGCAGGCGGCCCGGCGCAGGGCGAGGACCGGCTCGTCGGGGAAGAGGAGGAAGCAGAGCAGCGCGGTGGCGAGTGCCTCCTCGGCGATCCAGCCCTCACCCGTGTCCAGGCACGGGTCCGTCTCCGGCGAGGGCGAGCGCAGCGCCTTGACGACGCGGTCGAGGGCGGTCAGGCAGTCGTCCCAGCCCCGGGAGATGAAGGCCTCGGGCGAGGGGTCCTGGGAGTGCTTCCACAGGTTGCCGAGCCAGCGCTCGTTGTAGTGGCTGCGGTTCTCGAAGGCGTACGAACGGAGCTGCCCGACGAGCCCCGCCGGGTCCGCGCCCTGCGCCAGCAGATAGACCGCCCGGGCCGTCAGGTCACTCGCGGCCAGCGCCGTCGGGTGCCCGTGGGTGAGCGCCGACTGCAACTGGGCGGCCCCCGCCCGCTGTTCGACGCTCAGGCCGGGTACGAGACCGACCGGCGCGACCCGCATATTGGCGCCGCACCCCTTGGAGTCGATCTGGCTGGCCTCCTGCCAGGGCAGGTCGCTGTCGAGGAGCCGGCAGGCGACCAGGCAGGTCCGCCCGGGGGCCCGGTTGTTCTCCGGCGAGTGGTACCAGTTCACGAACTCCTCGCGCACGGGCCGCGCCATCCGCAGCGGCGCGAGGAGCCCCCGGTCCATGGCCGTGCGCATGCCGCGTCCCAGCGCGAGCGTCATCTGCGTGTCGTCGCTGACGATCGCGGGCTTGATCAGCTCCATCTCGCGCCACGGCCCGCACTTGGCGAGGATCTCGGGCACGTTGTTGAACTCGGTCGGGAAGCCGAGCGCATCCCCCAGCGCGAGCCCGATCAGCGATCCGGTCGCCGCCCATTTCGTACTCATGCCACTGGTCATGCGATCCGTCCTTCGGGGCGCAGAAGAGGTGGGTGGAGGGCGGTGGCCGGCCCCGCTCGATAGAGCGAGGCCGGCTTCCCCCGTCCCCCGGTGAGGCGCGCGGCCCCGGCGACCGGCTCGACGAAGCCGGGCGTGGCAAGGACCTTGCGCCGGAAATTGGGCCGGTCCAGGGCGGTGCCCCAGACGGTCTCGTACACCTGCTGGAGCTCGCCGAGCGTGAAGGCGGTCGGGCAGAAGGCCGTGGCGAGGCAGCTGTACTCGAGCTTGGAGCCGATGCGGTCGTGCGCGTCGGCGACGATCTGCCCGTGGTCGAAAGCGAGTTGGCCGAGATTCCCGTCGGCCGGCACCCACTCCGCATGAGCCGCGTCGCCGCCCCCGTGCGGCTCGGGCAGGTCGGGTACGAGAGCGGTGTACGCGACGGAGACCACCCGCATCCTGGGGTCGCGGTCGGGCCCGCTGTAGGTCCGCAGCTGTTCCAGGTGGAGCGACTCGACGACCGGCTCCAACAGCCCGGTCTCCTCGGCCAGTTCGCGCCGGGCGGCCTCCTCGGCGGACTCCCTCGGCAGTACGAAACCGCCGGGCAGCGCCCAGGACCCCGCGTACGGCTCCTGCCCGCGCCGGATCAGCAGTACGTGCAACTGCCCGTCCCGCACGGTGAATACGGCGAGGTCGACGGTGACGGCGAAGGGCGCGAACGCATAGGGGTCGTAGTCCTTCACCGGATCGGTCATCGCCATGCCTCCGCCTTAATAGTCACCCTGACTATAAAGCGGAACGGGGCGGCCCGACAAGAAGAAAACCCGGCCCCCGCGAAAAAAGCGGGGACCGGGTTCCGACGGAGACGGACGACGTCTACATGCCGACTTCCTTCATCAGCATGCCGACCTCGGTGTTCGTCAGACGGCGCAGCCAGCCGGACTTCTGGTCTCCGAGACCGATCGGCCCGAAGGAGACGCGCACCAGCTTCTCGACCGGGAAACCGGCCTCGGCCAGCATCCGGCGGACGATGTGCTTGCGGCCCTCGTGGAGGGTCACCTCGACCAGGTAGTTCTTGCCGGTGTTCTCGACGACCCGGAAGTGGTCGGCGCGGGCGTACCCGTCCTCCAGCTCGATGCCGTCCTTGAGCCGCTTGCCCAGGTCGCGCGGGAGCGGGCCCGTGATCGCCGCGAGGTAGACCTTCTTCACGCCGTACCGCGGGTGCGTCAGCCGGTGGGCCAGCTCGCCGTGGTTGGTGAGGAGGATGATGCCCTCGGTCTCGGTGTCGAGGCGACCGACGTGGAAGAGGCGGGTCTCGCGGTTGTTGACGTAGTCGCCGAGGTTCTGACGTCCGTCCGGGTCCTCCATGGAGGAGACGACGCCGGCCGGCTTGTTGAGCGCGAAGAAGAGGTACGACTGGGTGGCGACGGTCAGACCGTCCACCTTGATCTCGTCCTTGGGCAGGACACGGCGGCCCTGCTCCATGACGATCTCGCCGTTGATCTCGACGCGCGCCTGGTCGATGAGCTCCTCACAGGCACGCCGCGAACCCATGCCCGCACGGGCGAGGACCTTCTGCAGTCGCTCGCCCTCCTCCTCGGCGCCGGGGTGGGTCTTGGGCGTCTTGACCTGCGGCCGGTTCTCGTACCTGTCCCGGTTGCGCTGTTCGATCTTGGCGTCGAGCTCGCGCGACTGGGCCTGGCCGATCCGCTGCCCGTGCGGACCACGGCGCACGGGAGTGCCGCCCTGCGGGGTCTTGGGGCCACCCTTGGCGCCGCCGCGCGCCGAGGCACCGCGGCCGGACTTCGCGCCGCCCTGGCGTCCCTGGCCCGCACCGGGGGCGTCGTTGCCGACGTCGTAGCGGCGCTCCTCGGGGCGGGGCTTGCGCGGGCGCTCCTCCTGCTTGTCGCCGCGCTGGTCGCCTCGCGCACCCTGGGACTTCGGCCGGGGGGACTGTGACCTGCCGCCCGCACCCCGGTTGTCCCGGTTGCCGCTACCGCTGTTCCTGCCGTTGCTTCGCATCAAAATTCCGTCTTGTCGTCGTCTGCGTCGGTGTCCGGACCGTCCGGTGCATCCGGATCGAACGACGGCACACCCTCTTGTGTCTCGGCCTCGATCGCATCCGCCTCGGGGAGGAAGGGTGCGAGCTCCGGGAGCTCGTCCAGGCCTCGCAGGCCCATCCGCTCCAGAAAGTAGTTCGTCGTCCTGTACAGGATCGCACCTGTTTCGGGTTCCGCGCCCACTTCCTCGACCAGGCCCCTCTGCAGGAGGGTCCGCATGACCCCGTCACAGTTGACTCCGCGGACGGCCGAGACCCTCGACCTGCTGACCGGCTGGCGGTACGCGACGACCGCCAGGGTCTCCAGCGCGGCCTGTGTGAGCCGGGCCTGCTGACCGTCCAGTACGAAGCCCTCGACGGCCTCCGCGTACTCGGCCCGGCTGTAGAACCGCCAGCCCCCGGCCACCAGCCGCAGCTCAAATCCGCGCCCCTGCACGGTGTACTCGTCCGCCAGCTCCCGCAGGGCGTCGCCCACCTCGCGCCGGGTCGAGTCGAGCACCTTGGCCAGGTGCTCCTCGGTGGCCGGCTCGTCGACGACCATGAGGACCGCCTCCAGTGAGGGCTTGAGGGGGGAGTCGGGGGGTGTCCCCCCGAAAGACGCAGTGCTCATGACTTCTCCTCCACGACTGCGTCGAATTCATCGGTGACGAGCGGCTGCTCCCCGCCCTCTCCCCCGGTCCAGCGCACCATCAGCTCCCCGAGCGCCTCTTCCTGGTCGAGGACGACGGCCTTCTCCCGGTACAGCTCCAGCAGGGCCAGGAACCGGGCCACCACGGTCAGGGTGTCCGGCGCATCGGCGGTGAGCGCCTGGAAACTGGCCTCGCCGCACTCCCGCAGCCGGGCCACGACCACCTCGGCCTGCTCCCGTACGGAGACCAGCGGTGCGTGGATGTGGTCGATGTAGACCTGGGGCTTCGCCTTGGGCTGCATGGCCTTCACGGCCAGCTTCGCGAACCCCTCTGCGCCGATGCTGATGACCACCTCGGGCAGCAGTTCGGCCAGATGCGCCTCAAGTCCGACGGTCCGCGGATAGCGCCGGGCCTCCGCATCGAGCCGCCTGTCGAAGATGTCCGCGATCTGCTTGTACGCGCGGTACTGCAGGAGCCGCGCGAAGAGCAGGTCCCGCGCCTCCAAGAGGGCCAGGTCGGCCTCGTCCTCGACCTCGGCTGCGGGCAGCAGCCGGGCGGCCTTGAGGTCGAGGAGGGTGGCGGCGACCACCAGGAACTCGGTGGTCTGGTCGAGGTCCCAGTCGGGCCCCATGGCCCTGATGTGCGACATGAACTCGTCGGTGACCTTGGAGAGCGCCACCTCGGTCACATCGAGCTTGTGCTTGGAGATCAGCTGCAGCAGCAGATCGAAGGGCCCCTCGAAGTTGGCCAGCCGTACCTTGAAGCGCCCGTCGCCGGCCTCCGCCTCGACCGGCACGGTCGGCGGGGCAGGCTCCGGCACGGGCGGCACCACGGGCTCGGGCTCGGGCTCCGGCTCCGGCTCCGGCTCCGGCTCCGGCTCCGGGGCAGGCTCCGGCTCCGGCTCCGGGGCAGGCTCCGGCTCCGGCTCCGGCTCCGGGGCAGGCTCCAGCAGCGGCTCAGCAGGTACGGGGAGAGCCGGGGCAGCGGAGACCACCGTCTCCTGGGCCACCGCAGCCCCGGGCCCCCGGCCGAGGTTGCGGCGGCGGGGCTGCGCGGGTTCGTCGGTCGTCGGATCCATCGCGGTCCAGGGTACGGAGGTACGTCTCAGCGCCCGCGCAGCCGCCGTACGAGAATGCTCGCGTCGCCCCGCGACTCCAGGTCGGCCAGGACCACGGCGACGGCCTCGCGCACGATCCGCCCGCGGTCGACCGCGAGCCCGTGCTCGCCCCGCAGCACCAGACGCGCGTGCTCCAGGTCCATGAGCTCCTCGGCCGAGACGTAGACCGTGATCTTCTCGTCGTGCCGCTCACGCCCGCTGGGGCGCCTGTTGGCCCCGCGCCCGCCCCCACGGCGCCGCTGCTGCTGAGGAGCCGCCTGAGCCGCCTGGGGACGCCGTCCTGCGGCCTCCCCGTCGGCGGCGCGGCTCCGCGGTTCCCCGGAGGAGGAGTCCTCCTCCGCGGCGGAGTGCTCCGAGGGCTCGCCGGACTTCTCCGCGGCGCCCGTGTCGCTCTCGCCCGCGGGCCCCGGCACTCTGGCCTCGCCGTTGGCGGGCCGGCGCGGGGACGAGGACTGGAGTGCCATGCCCCCGGTCGTACGGAACAGTTCGTCGGCCCCCGGCAGACTCACTCGGCGTGACACCGGGCGAGCACCTCCCTGGCGAGCTGACGGTAGGCGGCTGCGCCGACGGAGTTGGAGGCGTACGTGGTGATCGGCTCACCGGCGACCGTGGTCTCCGGGAAGCGAACGGTCCGGCCGATCACCGTGTGGTAGACGTGCTCGTCGAAGGCCTCGACCACACGGGCCAGGACCTCACGGCTGTGCACGGTCCGCGAGTCGTACATCGTGGCGAGGATGCCGTCGAGCTCCAGGTCGGGGTTGAGCCGCTCCTGGACCTTCTCGATGGTCTCCGTCAGCAGGGCCACACCGCGCAGCGCGAAGAACTCGCACTCCAGCGGCACGATCACCTTGTGAGCCGCCGTCAGGGCGTTCACGGTGAGCAGGCCGAGCGACGGCTGGCAGTCGATCACGATGTAGTCGTAGTCCTGCATCAGCGGCTTGAGCGCCCGCTGCAGCGTGGACTCACGGGCGACCTCGCTCACCAGCTGCACTTCGGCGGCCGAGAGGTCGATGTTGCTGGGCAGCAGGTCCATGTTGGGGACCGCGGTCTTCAGCAGCACCTCGTCCGCCGCCATGCCCCGCTCCATGAGCAGGTTGTAGACGGTGAGATCGAGCTCCATCGGATTGACGCCGAGACCCACCGACAGCGCCCCCTGAGGGTCGAAGTCGACGAGCAGCACCCGGCGTCCGTACTCCGCGAGCGCGGCACCCAGGTTGATGGTCGACGTGGTCTTGCCGACGCCGCCCTTCTGGTTGCACATCGCGATGATCTTCGCGGGGCCGTGGTCGGTCAGCGGTCCTGGGATCGGGAAGTACGGCAACGGCCTTCCGGTCGGGCCGATCCGCTCGCGGCGCTGACGGGCAGCGTCCGGTGCGAGGGTGGCCGCGTACTCGGGGTCGGGCTCGTATTCGGCGTCGGGGTCGTAGAAATGCCCCTGGGGAACCTCGGTGTAGTCGGCGAGAACATGGGTGGTCGTATCGCCACTCCGGTCGCCGGCCCTGGCGTTCACGTGTTGGCCGTCCATACTCTGGTGGGCACTCCGGTGGACTGTGGTCTGGGCTGTGATCGGAGCGCGCTGATGTGCCGCGAAGGTGCGGACAGCGACGGAGCCGACAGCCTCTCGCCCTGCAGGACCCTGATCCCGCACAGGCATTCCTGGTTGACCACCCCCGGGAGTAAATGTCGACTCATTCACAAGTCGTCTTACCTCCTTGGACGTGACCAGGAAAATTTATCGATACGTCAGCGTAGAACCATGCCGACGGTTGGCGACTCTATGGCGTGTCACCACTCCGCAGCAACACAATCCGCCGGACCCGGCCCGATGTGTCGGCAACCCAACACCCTTGTGTCAAGGGCTCATGGGGGCCGCACGGGTGCTGAACACGCGACCGGCCGGACCTCACCTGGGCAAGATCCGGCCGGTTGCGCGCGGTTGACGACGCGTGTTGACGCGTCAGCCGAGCAGCGTGCTCAGTTCGACATGCTCCAGGCCGTGCGCTTCGGCGACGGAACCGTAAACCACCTGTCCGTCATGGGTGTTGAGGCCCAGGGCAAGGGCCGGGTCGCGGCGCAGCGCCTCGGCCCAGCCGCGGTTGGCGAGCTCCACGATGTACGGAAGCGTCGCATTCGTCAGCGCGTAGGTGGAGGTGTTGGGCACCGCGCCGGGCATGTTGGCGACGCAGTAGAAGACCGAGTTGTGGACCGTGAAGGTCGGCTCGGCGTGCGTCGTCGGGTGCGAGTCCTCGAAGCAACCGCCCTGATCAATTGCAATGTCGACAAGTACACTTCCGGGCTTCATCTTGGCGACGAGCTCGTTGGTGACCAGCTTCGGGGCCTTGGCTCCGGGGATCAGAACGGCGCCGATGACGAGGTCCGCCTCGACGACGGCCTTCTCCAGTTCGAAGGCGTTGGAGACGATCGTCTGCACCTTGGTGCCGAAGACCTTGTCCGCCTCGCGCAGCTTGTTGATGTCGCGGTCGAGCAGCGTGACGTGGAAGCCCATGCCGACGGCGATCTGCGTGGCGTTCCAGCCGGAGACACCGCCGCCGATGACGACGGCCTTGCCGGCAGCCGTGCCGGGGACACCGCCGGGGAGCACACCGCGGCCGCCGACCTGACGCATCAGGTGGTACGCACCGACCTGCGGGGCGATCCGGCCCGCGACCTCGGACATCGGGGCGAGCAGCGGCAGCTGACGGCCGGCCGTCTCCACGGTCTCGTACGCGATGGCGGTGGTGCCGGACTCCAGGAGGGCGTCCGTGCACTCGCGCGACGCGGCGAGGTGCAGGTAGGTGAAGAGGGTCTGGTCCTTGCGGAGGCGGTGGTACTCCTCGGCGACGGGCTCCTTGACCTTCAGGAGCAGGTCGGCGGTGGCCCAGACCTCGTCGGCGGTGGCGAGGATCTTCGCGCCGGCCGCGACGTACTCGGCGTCCGTGATCGAGGAGCCGACGCCGGCGTTCTGCTCGACGACGACCTGATGACCGTGGCGCACGAGCTCGTGCACTCCGGCGGGGGTGATGGCCACCCGGAACTCGTTGTTCTTGACCTCGCGGGGGATGCCGACCTTCACGTCGATCACGGTCCTTGACTCAGAGAGGGACAACTAGGGCAATGACATACATACCCGTCCGCGCACAGCACAGCGGGAGACACCACGGAAGTGCGCGGTGAACCCAGTCTATGGAAGGACTTCTCCCTGTCTAGCCTTTCAATGCATCAATCTTTCGCCGACTGACTGCGGATTTCGTAGGCAGATGCCGGATCGACCAGCAGTCTTTCGGCCGAACCCCTGTGCAGCTGGGCCGCCGCCGGGTCGCCGAGCCGGTCCAGCGTGTCCGCGAGACGGATCTCCAGCGCCGCCTGAAGCCGCACGTCCTTGGCCTGCCGCGCCCACTCGACCGCCTCGCGGCAGGTGCGCAGCGACTCCTCGGGCCGTCCCGCGTACTCCTGCACCCGGGCCGCCTCGCTCAACACCCGCGCCTGGCCCGGCAGATCACCGAGACGGCGGTGCCCGGCGGCTGCGGCCCGCCAGTTCCGCAGCGCCTCGCCGTAGTTCCCCGCATAGGTCAGTACGGTGCCGAGCCGCCCGTAGAGCCGCGCCTCGTCGGCGGACTCCCCGCGGCTCTGACGCTGGGCGAGGGCCCGGCCGTACCAGTCGGAGGCCCGTTGCCAGTCCCCCAGCTCCTGGTAGGCGCCGCCTACGGATTCCATCGCGCGGCTGATCGCGAAGGGGTCGTTCGCGGCCCGTCCTGCCTCCAGCGCGGCCCGGTAGCGGGCCAGCGCCTCCTCGGTGCGCCCGGTGCGCGCGTCCAGGTCGGCCAGATTCAGCAGGGCCGCGGCCTTCTCCCGGGGCAGATCGCGGCGCTCGGCGACGGAGAGCACCAGCTGGTGCAGCCCGTACAGCTCGGCGGCCGCGTCCGCGGCGCCCCGGTGTGCGATCAGTGCCCGTACCAGCGCGGCCACCAGACGGCGGGCGAGCGTGTCGAGGTCGCCGTCCTCGACGGCGATGCGCGCCGAGGCGATCAGCGCGGGCTGCCGCACCCGCAGCCACTCGGCCGCGGCCGGGGCGCTCGGGAAGCGCAGCGACTTCGGCAGCCCGGCGAGCCGCTTGCGGGCCGGTGAGCCGTCGGGGTCGGTGACCGCTCGGCACGACTGCAGCTGCCGTACGGTCCGCTCCAGCATCCGCGCCCTGGCCAGCTGCACCTCGGCGGGCCGGTCGCGGTCCTCCATCAGCGCCCGCAGCAGCGGGGCGAGCGCGCCGGGCACCTCGTACAGGGGGCCGAGCCGCCGCAGCAGACCGAGCGCGGCGAAGTCGTCCAGGGTCGACTGGGCGGCCGAGACCGAACAGCCGGCGAGCGCGGAGGCGATGTGCGCGTCGGCGAGGCCGGCGGGAGCGAGGGCGAGCAGTCGCAGTATCCGCGCCGCGGGCGCGGGCAGCGATTCGTACACGAAGCGGAATGCGCGGACGAGCTGCCGGGGCGCCGCGGGCTGCTCGGCGGGGACGGCACGGCGCGCCTCGCCCGGCTCCTCGGAGTCCTCGCTCCCGGCATCCGACTGCGGCGGTGCGGGAGGGGCCACCCGGGGCAACCAGGTGTCGTCGCCGGGCAGTTCACGGAGCTTCTTGGCCGCGTCCGCGACCGAGTCCTTCGGCCGGGCCGCGAGCCAGCCGCCCACCAGGACGAGCGCGGACGGCTGGCCGCCGCACTCCTCCACGAGCGACTCCGCGGTCCTGGGGTCGACGGTGATCCGCACATTGCCGGTGAACCGGCCGAGGAGTTCGACGCCCGCGGCGGTGTCGAGACCACCGAGCGTGCACGGCCGTACGTCGGGGATCCCCGTCAGCGGCCCGGTCGCGGTGGCCACGACGAGGCAGTCGGCAGCGTCCGGAAGCAGCGGTTCGACCTGTTCGGCGTCGGCGGCGTCGTCGAGCAGCAGCACGACCCGGCGCACCGAGAGGGCTTCGCGCACCCGCTCGGTGAGTTCGTCCTCGCCCTCCCCGGGCGGCGCCACGACGGCCAGCGCGCCGAGCAGTTCGCGCGCCGTGTCCACGGTGGGGACGCGCTCGCCGCCGGGCAGGGTCAGACGGGCGCGCAGCACGCCGTCGGGGTAGTCGTCGGTGAGGCCTTGGGCCAGCTCGTCGGCGAGGGACGTCCGGCCGGAGCCCGGCCGTCCGGCGACGAGAAGCACACGGGGGCGTTTCCCCTTGCGACCGGCCATGGTGTCGAGACCGGCCCGTTCGATGTCGGCGCGCAGCGACTTCAACTCACGCTGTCTGCCGAAGAACTGACTGTCCGTCCGCCCGGTCTCCCGGACGCCGGTCCGGCCGCTCACATCCACCGCCTGATCCGTCACGCCGCCGAGCGTAGTTCACACAGCGCGACGGACCAGGGGGAGCGCGGCGGGCACATCGCCCGTTCGGATCAACGGATCATCAGACCGGGGAGATCAGGCCTCGAAAGGCCGGGCGGGCCAGGGGGCCTCCGCCGGGCGCAGCGCGTCGACGCCCTCGCCGCCCAGGGCGGCGGAGAGTGCAAGCACGCCCGCCACCGTGCAGCTGTTGTGCAACTCCCCGGCGAGCACGCCCCGTACGAGCTCGGGAAGCGGAATGCGCGCCAGCTCCATGTCGGCCTCCTCCTCGGAGACCTCGAAGCGCTCGCCGTCCGCCTCGGAGATGTCCCGGGCGAGGAAGATCCGCACCGCTTCGTCCGAGCCGCCGGGCGAGGTGTAGATGTCGGTCAGCACCCGCCAGTCCTCGGCCTTGACGTGCGCCTCCTCGTACAGCTCGCGCTGCGCGGCGTGCAGCGGGTTCTCGCCGGGGATGTCGAGGAGTCCGGCCGGGATCTCCCAGAGCTTGTGGCGTACGGGGTGGCGGTACTGGCGCAGTACGAGAACCCGGCCCGAGTCGTCGAGCGCGAGGACGGCCACCGAGCCGGGGTGGACCTGGTAGTCGCGGCGGGCGACCGTGCCGTCGGGCATGACCACTTCGTCGGTGCGGACGCTGGTCTTGTTGCCCGTGAAGGGGGTCACCGTTCCGGTGACCTGCCACTCCTCGGCGGTGTCCTTGATGGTCATGCAGCCTCGTCCTCCCACGACAAACAGAAACCGGGGTACGGAATCCCCTTCAGGATCTCGTACCCCGGCAACGTTAACTCCTGGAATTACTTGCCCGTCTTGCGCGCGACGGCAGCCTTCACCAGGCCGGCGAAGAGCGGGTGCGGGCGGGTCGGGCGCGAGCGCAGCTCCGGGTGGGCCTGCGTGGCGACCAGGTAGGGGTGGACCTCGCGCGGGTACTCGACGTACTCGACGAGCTTGTTGTCCGGGGACGTGCCGGAGAAGACGATGCCGGCCTTCTTCTCGAGCTCCGCGCGGTAGGCGTTGTTCACCTCGTAGCGGTGGCGGTGGCGCTCGTCGACGTACGGCTGGTCGTCGTAGGTCTCACGGACGATGGAGCCCTCGGCGAGCTTCGCCGGGTAGAGGCCCAGGCGCATCGTGCCGCCCAGGTCGCCGGCGCCCTCGACGTACGCGAGCTGCTCCTCCATGGTGGAGATCACCGGGTGGGCGGTGGCGGCGTCGAACTCGGTGGAGTTGGCGTCGGGGATGCCGGCCAGGTTCCTGGCAGCCTCGATCACGATGCACTGCAGGCCCAGGCAGAGGCCGAGCAGCGGGACCTTGTTCTCACGGGCGTACTGGATCGCGCCGATCTTGCCGTTGACACCGCGGTCGCCGAAGCCGCCGGGCACGCAGATCGCGTCCACGTCGCCGAGCTGCTTGGCGGCGCCGGCCGGCGTCTTGCAGTCGTCGGAAGCGACCCACTTCACCTTCACGCGGGCCTTGTTGGCGAAGCCGCCCGCGCGGATCGCCTCGGTGACCGAGAGGTAGGCGTCGGGCAGGTCGATGTACTTGCCGACCAGCGCGACGGTGACCTCGTGGTCGGGGTTGTGGACACGGTCCAGGAGGTCGTCCCAGGTCGTCCAGTCCACATCGCGGAACGGCAGGTCCAGCTTGCGGACGACGTAGGCGTCGAGGCCCTCGGTGTGGAGGACCTTGGGGATGTCGTAGATCGACTTGGCGTCGACGCACGCCACCACGGCGTCCTCGTCGACGTCGCACATCAGCGAGATCTTGCGCTTGATGGCGGTCGGCACG
Source organism: Streptomyces sp. NBC_01465 (assembly GCF_036227325.1). NCBI lineage: Bacteria > Bacillati > Actinomycetota > Actinomycetes > Kitasatosporales > Streptomycetaceae > Streptomyces > Streptomyces sp. NBC_01465. Next base: position 1,340,072 of record NZ_CP109467.1, read on the forward strand.
TCGCGGTCGGCGCGCAGGACGATCGCGTCCGGCTGGATACCGATGTTGCGCAGGGCGGCCACCGAGTGCTGGGTGGGCTTGGTCTTCAGCTCGCCGGAGGGGCCGATGTAGGGCAGCAGCGAGATGTGCACGACGAAGACGTTGTCGCGACCGACCTCGTGGCGGACCTGGCGGACCGTCTCCAGGAAGGGCAGCGACTCGATGTCGCCGACCGTGCCGCCGACCTCCGTGATGACCACGTCGACGTCGTCGGCGGCCATACGGCGGATGCGGTGCTTGATCTCGTTGGTGATGTGCGGGATCACCTGGACGGTGTCGCCCAGGTATTCGCCGCGGCGCTCCTTGGCGATGACCTGGGAATAGACCTGGCCTGTAGTGACATTGGCGGAGCCGTCCAAGTCAACGTCGAGGAAGCGCTCGTAGTGTCCGATGTCGAGGTCGGTCTCGGCTCCGTCGTTGGTGACGAACACCTCGCCGTGCTGGAAGGGGTTCATCGTGCCGGGGTCGACGTTCAGGTACGGGTCGAGCTTCTGCATGGTGACCCGCAGGCCCCGCGCCTTGAGGAGGGCTCCGAGGCTCGAGGCAGTCAGACCCTTGCCGAGGGAGGAGGCGACACCCCCGGTGACGAAGATGTGCTTGGTCGTCGTGGATTTGGGCTGCATGGCCAAGAGGGGGCTCCCGTGGTCGCGATTCTGAGGTGCGTGCCAGCGAACCGGACCGGAATCTTCCGGAGGTGCCGTCGCTGCGGTCGGGGGCTTAATCACCACCGGTCCACGGGGTACCAGGGTATCAGCGACGGCGGGAGGTCGCTTCCGGCCACGCACGGAGCGCTCTCACCGGAGCTTCACCGGACGGTCATCGCTCGCCCACCCGACGCTCACCCGTTCGGCCCAGCACTGTTGCCTGGAGGGCCGCGCGGATCACTAGGGTGCGTCGTATCCTGCTCGGACACTTCGCTGCCGAGCCTCCGGCAAACGGCAACATCCCCGCCAGCCCCCGGAAACAAAGCTCGTCAACGATCCCTTGACTGCAAGCGCCCTTGAGGGGGCGGACGTGGCCGTTCGACTGGAGATTGCACGTGGCCGGGCGCATCGAGGATTACGCACTCATCGGAGACATGCAGACCGCGGCACTGGTCTGCAGGGACGGCACGGCCGACTGGCTCTGCCTCCCACGCTTCGACTCGCACGCCGTCTTTGCCGGACTGCTCGGCACCGACGAACACGGTTTCTGGCGACTGGGCCCCGCGCACGCCGCGGACGACCCACCGCCGGCCGCCGACCGGCGCCGCTACCGCGGGGACTCCCTGATCCTGGAGTCCGAGTGGGACACCCCGCGCGGCACCGTCCGTGTGACGGATTTCATGCCGCCGCGCGACGGCGCGCCCCAGCTGATCCGCATCGTGGAGGGCGTGAGCGGGCGCGTGCCGATGCGCTCCGCGCTCCGTATGCGCTTCAGCTACGGCCGGGTCACGCCCTGGGTCCACAAGGTCGACAGCCGTACGGTCGCCGTCGCGGGCCCCGACTCGGTCTGGCTGGACACCTCGGCCGAGACCTTCGGCAAGAACCTGACGACGTACTCCGAATTCACCGTCGCACCGGGTGACCGGATCGCCTTCACGATCAGCTGGCAGCCCTCGCACAAGGAGCCGCCTCCCCTGGCGGACCCCGAGGGCGCGCTGACGCTGACGGAGGACTTCTGGCGGGAGTGGGTCGAGCAGTGCACGTACCACGGCCCCTACCGCGAGGCCGTCGTCCGCTCGCTGATCACGCTGAAGGCGCTGACCTACGCTCCGACCGGCGGCATCGTGGCGGCGCCCACGACCTCGCTGCCCGAGGACATCGGCGGCTCCCGCAACTGGGACTACCGCTACACCTGGCTGCGCGACGCCGCCATCACGCTCTCCTCGCTGCTGCGCACCGGCTACCGCGAGGAGGCCCGTGCCTGGCGCGAGTGGCTGCTGCGCGCGGTCGCGGGCGACCCGGAGAACCTGCAGATCATGTACGGGATCGCCGGTGAGCGCGAGCTCGGCGAGGCGGAGCTGGACTGGCTGCCGGGCTATGAGAATTCTGGTCCCGTACGTGTCGGGAACGGCGCCGCAGGCCAGCTGCAGCTCGATGTGTACGGCGAGGTCACCGAGGCCCTGCACCTGGCGCACATGACAGGTCTGGCCCGCAACGACCACGCCGCCCTCCTCCAGCTGAAGCTGATCCGCCACCTCGAGGACAACTGGGACCAGCCCGACGAGGGCATCTGGGAGGTCCGCGGCCCGCGCCGCCACTTCGTGCACTCCAAGGTCATGGCCTGGGTCGCCGTCGACCGCACGATCAAGCTCATCGAGTCGGGCGACGCCGACGGACCGCTGGAGAAGTGGCGCGATCTGCGCGACGACATCCACCGGGACGTCTGCGAGAAGGGCTACGACAAGGAGCGCAACACCTTCACCCAGTCCTACGGGTCGAAGGAGCTGGACGCCTCCCTGCTGCTCATCCCGCAGATGGGCTTCCTGCCGCCCGACGACAAGCGCGTCATCGGCACCATCGAGGCGATCCAGCGCGAGCTGTCCACGGAGGACGGCTTCGTCCTGCGTTACCCGACCACCGGCGAGGACGCGGGCGTCGACGGGCTCGAGGGCGACGAAGGCGCCTTCCTCGCCTGCTCGTTCTGGCTCGCCGACGACCTGGCGATGATCGGGCGCGTCGACGAGGCGCGGAAGCTCTTCGAGAAGCTGCTGTCGCTCCGCAACGACCTCGGTCTCCTCGCCGAGGAGTGGGACTCGCGGCTCCAGCGGCAGGTCGGCAACTTCCCGCAGGCGTTCAGCCATGTGCCGTTGATCGACACAGCCCTGCGGCTGACCGCTTCGGGAGCGTACGGCGGCTGATCTGCGGCCCAGGCGGTTCGGGTAGCGTCCGGGCCATGGAGAACCAGGGCGGGATCACTGTGCAGCGGGCGCTGGAACTGCCGGGTCTGCGCGGCGGCCTTCCCGAGGTCGTCGCGGGCGCGGACCGGCTTCAGCGCACCGTGCGCTGGGTGCACGCGGGCGAGGTGCCGAACATCGCCTCGCTGCTCAAGGGCGGCGAGCTGCTGCTCACCACGGGCCTGGGGCTCGGCACCCGGCCCGCCGAGCAGCGGGCGTTCGTCCGCAGGCTCGCCGACCGGGGCATCGCGGCGCTCGTCGTGGAGCTCGGGCCCCGGTTCAGCAGGCTGCCCGCGACGCTGGTGGAGACGGCGCGGGCCGCCGGGCTCCCTCTCGTACAGCTGCACCGTGAGGTCCCCTTCGTCTCGGTGACGGAAGAGGTCCACACGGAGATCGTCAATGGGCACTACGCGCTGCTGCAGCGGGCCGAAGAGGTGCACCGGCGTTGTACGGAGGCGCTGCTCGGCGGGGGCGGGGTGCCTCAGGTCCTGCGGATCCTGGCCGACTTCGCGTCCAATCCGGTTTTCCTGGAGACGGCGGACGGGCAGCTCCTCTACGCCGCCGGTGAGGACGAGCCGCTCCAGGTGTGGGAGGGGCTGCGCGGACACCGGCCCGCTGGTGCGGTGCTGGTGGAGGTGCCCGGCGGGGGTCCCGGGACGGGTTTCGTACGGGCTCGGATCGCGCTGATTCCGGTCGCGGGACCGCTCGCGCCGGTGCACCGCATGGCGGCCGAGCGGGCTGCGGGGATCCTGGCCGTCGTGCTGATGCAGGCGCGTCAGGAGGAGGAGCTGGCGGCGCGCGGGCGCGGGGATTTCCTCACCGATCTCGCGGAGGGCCGTATCAGCGCGGAGGACGCGCCCGCCCAGGCGCGGGTGCTCGGCTTCAAGCCGGGTGACGGACCGCTGCTGCCGGTGGTGATGCGGCTCGCCTCCGAGCTGTCGCCGACGGGGAACTGGGCGGTGCTCGCCCGGGCGGTCCTGGAGGAGCTGTCGTCGGTGGGGGTGCCGGTGCTCCTCGGCGTACGGCCTGTGGAGGGCCGGGTTCCGCTGCTGCTCGGGCTGCGCGGCGAGTCGGAGCGCACGGCGGTCGCCGACCGGGTCGCCGTGGCGCTGCGGGCCGGTGTGGAGCGGGCCGGGCTCGAACGCGCGGGGGCGCATCCGCCGGTGGTCGTGGTCGGGGTCGCGGGCGGCTGGGCGGCCGCATCCGCCGGGCTGCGGCACGCGGCGGAGACGGCCACGGCGGCGCAGGGGCTGTCCGACCGGCCCTGGTACGACGCACGGCGCCTCGACATCGACCTGCTGCTGTGGCGACTGCGGGACCACCCCGATCTCGCGGCTTTCGTGGACCGGGCGATCGGCCCGCTGCGCGAGCACGACCGGACCTCGCGGCCGCCTCTGTTGCCCACACTTCAGACGTACTTGGCGCATGCGGGCCGCAAGGCGGAGACGGCGCGCGAACTGCATCTGAACCGCCAGACGCTCTACAACCGCCTCGCCCGGATAGCGGAGCTGCTCGGCACGGACCTGGACGATCCGCAGACGGTGCTGGCCCTGAGCCTGGCGCTGCGGGCCCGCCGCCACACGTCGTGACTCAGCTGTGGTGGGTCAACTCGTCGTAGACGCTGAGGACTTGTGCCACCGTCTCGTCCTCGGTCGGCCAGCCGGCCGCCTGCGTCCGGCCTGCGGCCGCGAGCCCGGCGCGTCGCCCGGGGTCGGCGAGGAGCGCGGTCAGGCGTGCGGCGAGGGCTTTAGCGTCTCCGTACGGTACGAGCTCCGCGGCGTCGCCCACGAGTTCGGGCACTCCACCGACGGCGGTCGCCACCAGCGGGACGCCGAGGCGCAGCGCCTCCTGCGCCAGCAGGGATCTGGCCTCCCAGCGGCTGGGCAGGACGGCGACATCGGCCGCGGCGAGGAGTTCGGTGATGTCGTCCCGGCTGCCGATGAGCCGTACGGGCAGCGACTCGGCCTCGATACGGCGCTGCAGCGCGTCACGCTCCCGGCCCTCACCCGCGATCACCACGAGGGGAAGGGGGTCGAGTCCGCGCAGCAGCCCGGCGGCGTCGAGGAGCGTTCCGTAGCCGCGGTGGGCCACCAGGCTGCCCACGGCCATCAGCAACGGCCGGTCCACGGCGCCCAGTTCGGCCCGCGCCTTGCTCTCGACCCCGTCCGCGGGGAGCCGCGGCGAGGGCACGGCGACCGGGGCGAGGCGTGCGTCGCGCGCGCCCCGGCTGCGCGCCCGGTCGACGAGGTCGGAGGACGTGCCGAGCACAACGGCCGCCGCACGGGCGGCCCTTCGCTCCATGAGCCGCATGAGATGGCCGCGTGCGCCCTCGGCGTGCGCCCGGGTGTGCCAGGTGACGACCAGCGGAACGCGCTGCCCACTGAGGGCGAGTGTGGTCCGTACGGCCGCGTTCAGACCGTGCGCGTGGACGATGCCCGCTCCGGCGCAGGCGGCGCGCAGTGCGGCGACGGCGGCCGGGTCGCTGCGACGGGGTACGGGCACGAAGTGGGCGCCGGCGCCGTTGAAGTCGTAGGAGCGTTCCAGCGCGGCGGGGGCGCAGACCGTGACGCGCACGCCTCGCTCCACGAGCCCGGCCGCCAGGGATCTGACGTGCGCACTGCTGCCCGCGCTGCCGCCTCCGAGGACGAGGACGGCGTTCAGCGGGGCGGGGGTGCTGCTCACGTGGCCGGAGACTCCTGAGTCGGCGTCGGGCGGGAGGGGTTCTGCGCCCAAGGATGCCAGTTGGCACGCGCGTTCCGGCACTGCCGTGCCTCCGATCCCGTACGCGATGGCGTCAACTCGCGTCCTGGATCACCCACATGGGTGAGCGAACGGCTCAACCCGCAGCGTACGGCCCCTATCCGTCCCCCCGCGCCGTCGCCAGCAGCTCCTCCGCGTGGGCGCGTGCCGTCTCCGAGTCCTCCTGGCCCGCCAGCATCCGGGACAGCTCCCTCACGCGGTCCTCGCCCTCCAGGACCGTCACGCCGCTCCTGGTCACCGACCCGTCGTTCGTCTTCTCCACCAGCAGCTGGCGGTCCGCGAAGGCCGCCACCTGCGGCAGGTGGGTCACCACCACCACCTGCGCCGACTTGGCGAGCCGCGCCAGCCGGCGTCCGACCTCCACGGCCGCCTTGCCGCCGACGCCCGCGTCCACCTCGTCGAAGAGGTACGTCGGTACGGGGTCGGACCCCGCGAAGACGACCTCCACCGCGAGCATCACCCGCGACAGCTCACCGCCCGAAGCCCCCTTGGCGATGGGCCGCGGCTGCGCCCCGGGGTGCGGTGCCAGGAGCAGTTCGACCTCGTCCGCGCCGGTCGGCCCGTACGCGACGAGCCTGCCGCCCACCTCGACGCCCTCGGGGTCGTCGGCCTGGCGGATGTCGATGGAGACCCGCGCGTGCGGCATGGCCAGCGAGGCGAGCTCCGCCGTCACCGCCGCCGCGAACCGCTCCGCCGCCTCGGTGCGCGCATCGGTCAACGCCTGTGCCAGGCCGGACAGTTCGGCCCGCAGCGCATCGCGCTCCGTCGTGAGTTCACCGATGCGGTCGTCGTCGCCCTCCAGCTCGGTGAGCCGTTCGGCGCCGTCCTCGGCCCAGGCGAGCACGCCGGTGATGTCCACGCCGTACTTGCGCGTCAGCTGGGTCAGCGCTGCCCGCCGTTCCTCCACCGCGGCCAGCCGCAGCGGGTCGGCGTCCAGGTTGTCCGCGTAGCCCGCCAGCTCCCCCGCCACGTCGGAGAGCAGGATCCCGATCTCGCCCATGCGCTCGGCGAGCGCCGCGAGGGCGGGGTCGTGCGACCGTACGGCGTCGAGCGCCCGGCCCGCCCCGGCGACCAGGGTCGTCGCGTCGACGCCCTCCTGGTCCTCGGGGTTCCCGGCCAGCGCGCCGTGTGCGAGGGCGGCGGCGGAGGCGAGCGCCTCCGCGTGGCCGAGGCGCTCGGCCTCGGCGGCAAGTTCAATGTCCTCGCCGGGCAGCGGCTCCACACCGGCGACCTCGTCGAGCCCGAAGCGCAGCAGATCCGCCTCCTGGGCCCGCTCGCGCGCCCGCGTGGTCAGTTCGTCCAGCTCGACCACGACGTCGCGCAGCCGCCGGTAGGCCGCCGCGTACTTGGCGTGCGGCCCGGAGACCGCGTCGCCCGCGTACCGGTCCAGCGCCTGCCGCTGCCGGGCCGGTCGCAGCAGCCCCTGCTGGTCGGTCTGCCCGTGTACGGCGACGAGGTCGTCCGCGAGTTCGGCGAGGAGCCCCACCGGCACGGAGCGCCCGCCGAGGAACGCCCGTGAGCGCCCCTCCGCGGAGACCGTACGGCTGACGAGCAGCGCCCCGTCGTCGAGTTCGGCCCCGGCCTCCTCGGCCCGTACGGCAGCGGGCGCACCCGCCGGGACGGTGATCCGCCCCTCGACCACCGCCGACTTGGCCCCGAGCCGCACCAGCGCGGCATCCGCACGCCCGCCCAGCAGCAGCCCCAGGCTGGTCACCACCATGGTCTTGCCCGCGCCGGTCTCGCCGGTCACCGCGGTGAACCCGGGTGACAGCTCCACGACAGCGTCGTCGATGACCCCGAGCGACCGTATCCTCATCTCCTCCAACACGGACACGACCTTACGAGGTCCCGGGCCCGGTGTGCGACGGGCCCCGCACCGTCACTCTCCCGTGCACGGGGGAAAACCCCACCCCAATCGGGGTGATCACCTCATGGCACCCGCCGCGCCTCCCCCGGCACGATGCAATTCATGGGTACAGGACTGTCGCTCTCGGCACTGCGCGGGCACCGCCCCGCCTTCGTAGGAACGGTGGTGGCGGCGCTGTTCGCGGCGATCGTGGTGAGTGCGTCGGCGACGGTGCTGATCGCGACCGGCGGCGACGGGGTGTCCGCGCAGGCGCGCAGGACGATGACCGCCAACAGTGTCGGGGACACCGCCGTGGTCCTTCTGATGGTCTCGATCTACATGTCGATTTTTGTCGTCGCGTCGACGATGGGGACCGCTGTGGTGCAGCAGCACCGCGAGCTCGCGCTGGTCCGTGCGGTGGGCGCGAGGCCCCGCCAGGTCCGCCGGGCCGTGGCCGCCCAGGCCCTCGCGGCATCCGTGCCGGCGGCGCTCGTGGGTGCGGTGCTCGGCTCGGCGCTGTCCCGGCTGTGGTTCGACGCGATGGTGACGCACGGACTGATTCCGCAGGGCGTGCCGTTCGGCTTCACCTGGCTCGTCCTGCCGATCTGTGTGGGCGTCGCCGTGGTGACCTCGACCGCCGCCGCGATGCTCAGCTCGCTGCGCTTCTCGCTGCTGCGCCCTGCCAGGGCGCTGGACGAGGCGACGGCGGGCCGCCGGGGTCTGGGCCGGGTGCGGGCGCCGCTCGGGGTGATCGCGGTCGCCGGCGGGCTGTTCCTCTCCGTACTGCTGTCCCGGCAGGACGCGGAGGAGGCGGGCCAGGCCGCGTTCTTCGTACTGATCCTGTTCTGCGTGGGCGTGGGGCTGCTCGGCCCGCGCCTCGTCGGCCCCGCGGCCCGGATCGTCTCGGCGCCCTTCGGCCGCTTCGGGGTCACGGCCCAGCTGGCCGCGCTCAACGTCCGCTCGCAGCCGCGCCGTTTCTCCGCGGCGGTCGTCCCGCTGGTCCTGGCCACGGGGTTCGGGCTCATCAAGATCATGACGCTGGCCACCGCGCAGCACCGTACGGGCAGCGCGGGCAGCCCCGGCGACGTATGGCTGGAGTACCTCGGCACGGCGCTCTACACGGGCTTCGCCGCGATCGCCGCGGCCAACACCCTCGCCATGATCTCCTTCGAGCGCCGCCGCGACATCGCGCTGCTGCGGGTGGTCGGCACAAGCCCCTCCCAGGTGCGCGCGATGGCGGTCTGGGAGGCGCTGATCGTGGCGGCCACCGCACTGGTCCTGGGTACGGCGATCGCCCTGCTGACGCTGGCCCCGATGCTCGGCACCGCGTACGGATCACCCTTCCCGTACGTCCCCTGGCAACTTCCTCCGGGCGCCGTCGCGGGAACCGCGGCACTCACCGTGCTCGCCACAGGAATCCCCGTGCACACAGCTCTGCGCAGGCCCGCCGTCTAGTTCGGCGCCCCGCGCCAACCCGCCACCGGCAGCGCGAACTTCGCGACCAGACGGTCGGTGAACGACGCATGGTGCAGCCGCGCCAGCCGTACGGGAACAGCCCCGCGTCGCACCTCCACCCGCGCCCCCGCGGGCAGCGGAACCGACCTGCGCCCGTCGCACCAGAGCACCCCCTGCGGGGTGTGCGGCTGTACCTCGACGGCGAGCACCGACGTCGGCGAGGTGACGAGGGGCTTGGCGAAGAGCGCATGGGCGCCGATCGGCACCATCAGCAGCGCCTCCACCTCGGGCCAGACGACAGGACCGCCGGCCGAGAAGGCGTACGCGGTCGAGCCCGTCGGGGTGGCGCAGACGATCCCGTCGCAGCCGAAGCCGGTCACCGGGCGTCCGTCGATCTCCAGGACGACCTCGAGCATCCGCTCGGGCTCGGTCTTCTGTACGGCGGCCTCGTTGAGCGCCCAGTCCCGGTGCACGACGTCCCCGTTGTTGTGCACCAGCACATCGACGGTCATCCGCTCCTCGACCTCGTACGCACGGGTGACGACCCGGTCGACGACCTTGTCGAGGTCGTCGCGCTCGGCCTCGGCCAGGAAACCGACCCGCCCCAGGTTGACCCCGAGCATCGGCACCCCGGAGGCGCGGGCGAACTCGGCGCCGCGCAGCAGCGTCCCGTCACCGCCGAGGACGATCAGCAGCTCGCAGTCGTCGAGCGCCGCGGGCGTCGCCTCGGCCACCAGCTGCACCGATGCGGGCAGCGGCAGGTCGGCCGCCTCCGCCTCCAGTACCCGTACGCCCAGGCCGCATTTGAGCAGCCCTTCGACGACGAGTTCGGCACTGCGGATGGCCGCCGGCCTTCCGGTGTGCGCCAGCAGGAAAACGGTGCGCGTCGCTGCTGCTTCTTCTGTCACTGCGGCCCCTCTGCCACTGCACGGTCCACATCGGCCGGATCGAGCGCGGGCGCATCCGCCCGCAGCCACAGAAAGTACTCGACATTCCCGGAAGGTCCAGGCAGCGGGCTCGCGGTCACGCCCCGTACGCCGAGGCCGAGTTCGGCCGCCTGGCGCGCCACGGTCCGTACGGTCTCGGCCCGCAGTTCCGGGCTGCGGACGACACCGCCGCTGCCGAGCCGGTCCTTGCCGATCTCGAACTGCGGCTTGACCATCAGGACCAGGTCGGCGTCGGGCGCGGCGCACCGGGCCAGCGCGGGAAGCACCAGGCCAAGGGCGATGAAGGAGAGGTCGCCGACGACCAGATCGGCCGGCATTCCGTCGATCGCCTCGAGCGTCAACTCGCGTACGTTCGTACGGTCCTTCACGGTGACCCGGTCGTCGCTCTGCAGCGACCAGGCGAGCTGCCCGTACCCGACGTCCACGGCGACGACGCCCGACGCCCCCGCCCGCAGCAGCACATCGGTGAAGCCGCCGGTGGAGGCGCCCGCGTCCAGCGCGCGCCGCCCCTCGACCTTCAGCCCGAGCGGTACGAAGGCGGCGAAGGCCCCGGCGAGTTTGTGCCCGCCGCGCGAGACGTAGTCGGGATCGGTGTCGTCCTTGAGCACGACGACGGCCGCGCTCGTCTCGACCTGGGTCGCGGCCTTGGTCGCGGTGGCGCCGCCGACGGTCACCCGCTTCGCGGCGATCAGCTGACTGGCGTGCTCGCGCGAGCGCGCGAGGTTGCGGCGGACCAGTTCGGCGTCGAGGCGGCGGCGTGCCACTCCTGCCACGTTTCGTTCAGCTCCTGCGGTCGTACTGAGTCGATGTCGGGGGAGCCGGAGGACCCGGGCGTGCGTCCAGCGCGTCCAGCGCCTCACGCAGCCCCCGGTGTACATCTTCGTACACCTCGATGTGTCCGTCCGCCGGGAGGTGGTCCGCGTCGCCGAGCCGCTCCAGTTCCGCGTCGACCTGCGCGTTTCCGGTGGGTGTCCGCACCACGCCCAGGGGCACGGGCGCTGTGGGGTCCTGCACCGCGGTGGGGCCGCCGTCGCTCTCGCTCATGCCAAGACGCTACCGCGATCCACTGAGGTACCGTCGATCACGATGGCCACGACAGAGGAGTGCCGCAGCGCGCTCGACACGCTTTCGGACAACATGGCGCAGGCGAACAGCCAGGTCCGCAGCGCAGCCGCGCTCGACCGCTCGCTGAGCTGCCACATCACGGACCTCGACGTCACCTTCACCGGCCGTCTGGTGGACGGTCGTATCGAAGTGCGGGACACCCAGCACGGCCCGCCCCGCGAGAAGGCCGAGATCCGCCTCGCCATGAAGGGCGACGACCTGGTCGCGATGGTCGGCGGCGAGCTGAACTTCGCCAAGGCGTGGGGCTCGGGCCGGGTCCGCCTGGAGGCGGGCTTCCGCGATCTGCTGCGGCTCAGGACACTGCTGTAGCCGTACGGGCACGAGCCTTGCGCCCGGCCGGCACCACGAGCGGAGTCCCGGTCTCCGGATCGTCGATGACCTGGCACTTCACCCCGAAGACCCGCTCCACGAGGTCTGCGGTGACCACATCCTCCGGGGCGCCCTCCGCCACGATCTCCCCGGTGCGCATCGCGATCAGATGGGTGGCGTAGCGCGCCGCGTGATTCAGGTCGTGCAGGACGGCCACGAGCGTGCGCCCCTGCGTCTCGTGCAGGTCGGCGCAGAGGTCGAGGACGTCGATCTGGTGCTGGATGTCCAGGTACGTCGTCGGCTCGTCGAGCAGCAGCAACGGCGTCTGCTGGGCCAGCGCCATCGCGATCCACACCCGCTGGCGCTGCCCGCCGGAGAGTTCGTCGACATAGCGATCGGCCAGCTCGGCGACGCCCGTCGAGGCCATCGACTCCTCGACGACCCGCTCGTCCTCGGGCGACCACTGACGCAGCAGCCCCTGGTGCGGATAACGCCCGCGCGCGACCAGGTCGGCGACGGTGATGCCGTCCGGGGCGATCGAGGACTGCGGCAGCAGCCCCAGCGTCTTGGCGACCTTCTTCGCGGGCATCGAGCCGATGGCCTGCCCGTCGAGGAGGACCCGCCCCTTCGTCGGCTTGAGCATCCGCGAGAGGGCCCGCAGCAGGGTGGACTTGCCGCACGCGTTGGGTCCGACGATGACCGTGAAAGAGTTGTCCGGTATCTCGACGGACAGGTTCTCCGCGATGGTCCGCTGGTCGTAGCCGAGGGTCACGGCTTCGGCGGTCAGTCGCTGCATGGTCCTGCTCCTGGAATTCCTGGAAGTCGACGGGGTCATCGAGGTCATCAGATCCGTCCTGCCTTGCGTTCGGTGACCAGCAGCCACAGCAGGTAGACGCCGCCCAGCACACCGGTCACCACACCGACCGGCAACTGGCGGTCACCGAAGGCCTGTTGGGCGATCCAGTCGGCCACGACGACCAGGACCGCGCCCATCACGGCGGCGGCGAGAAGATTGGGTCCGGCCGAGCGGGTCACCCGGCGGGCGAGCTGCGGCGCGGTGAGCGCCACGAAGGCGATGGGTCCTGCCGCTGCCGTGGCGATCGCGGTGAGGAGCACGGCGGCGAGCATGAGCACGAGCCGGGTCCGTTCGACCCGTACGCCCAGCGCGAAGGCCGCGTCGTCGCCCATCTCCAGCATCCGCAGGTTGCGCCCGTTGCCGAGCACCACCGGGACGAGGACCGCGCAGGCCACGAGCAGCGGCCAGAACTGCGACCAGTCCCGCCCGTCCAGCGAGCCCGTCATCCAGACGACGGCCCGGGTGGCGTCGACGAGGTTGGCCTTGGTGAGCAGATAGCTGACGCAGGCGGTGAGCATGGCGGCAGCCCCGATCCCGACCAGGACCAGCCGGTAGCCGTGCACCCCGCGCTTCCACGCGAGCGCGTAGATCGCGACGCCGGTCACCAGGCCTCCGACGATCGCCCCGCCCGCGACGGCGACGGATCCGCCCTGGAAGAGGACGATCACCGTGAGCGCGCCCACGGACGAACCCTGGCCGAAGCCGATCACGTCCGGACTGCCCAGCGGATTGCGGGAGATGGACTGGAAGACCGCCCCCGAAATCCCGAGCGCGACCCCGACGAGCAGCCCGACGAGCACGCGCGGCAGGCGCAGGTCGTTGACGATGAACTCCTGCGCGACGGTCCCGCCGCCGAAGAGTGTCCGTACGACGTCGCCGGGTGCGATCGGATAGTCGCCGACCCCGATGAGCACGACCCCGGCCGCCAGCGCCACGACGGTCAGCAGCAGTACGGCCGCAGCCGCCCGGACGTCGACCCGGAAGGAGAACCCGCCCGAGGTGCGGATCGCACGTGTCCCACGTATCGCTTTCACAGCTGGGCCATCCTCCGGCGCCGTACGAGAAAGATGAAGACGGGCCCGCCGACGAGCGCGGTCACGATGCCGACCTGCAGCTCCGCGGGCCGGGTGACGACCCGCCCGAGCACATCGGCGCCGAGCAGCAGCACGGGCGAGAGCACCGCCGAGTACGGCAGGACCCAGCGCATGTCGGGCCCGGTGATGGCCCGCACCACGTGCGGCACCATCAGCCCGATGAAGAGGATCGGCCCGCAGGCGGCCGTCGCGGCCCCGCACAGGAGGGTGACGGCGATCATCGCGACGACGCGCGTGCGGTTCAGATGGGCGCCCAGCGCCTTCGCGGTGTCGTCACCCATCGCCATGGCGTTGAGCGGCCGCGCGATGAGCAGGGCGAGGACCAGACCGACCACGATGAACGGCCAGACCTCCGAGATGACCTTCCCGTCGGCCGATGCGAGCGAGCCGACGGTCCAGAAGCGCATCTGGTCGAGCGCCGCCGAGTTCAGCAGCTGTACGGCGTTCACATAGCCGAGCAGCGCCGCGGTGAGCGCCGTCCCGGCGAGCGCGAGGCGCACCGGTGTCGCGCTGCGGCCGCCGCTCAGTGCGTAGACGAGGACCGAGACGACGGCCGCGCCGATGAAGGCGAACCACACGTAGCCGGTGAAGGACGAGACCCCGAAGAGGCTGATCGCGGTGACGACGGCGGCCGACGACCCTGCGTTCACCCCGAGGATGCCGGGCTCCGCGATCGGGTTGCGGGTGAGCGCCTGCATCACCGCACCGGCCACTCCGAGCGCGGCGCCGACGAGCAGCCCGAGCACGGTCCGCGGGATGCGAACCTCACGGATGAGGACATCGGTGCCCGCGCCCGAATTGTGCAGCAGTCCGTGCCACACGTCGGCGACCGGCACCTGTTTGGCACCGATCGCGATGCTCGCCACAACGACCAGCACCAGCAGGGCCGTTGACGCGAGCAGACCGGCGGCACGGACCGTATGACGCCTGCGGGGCACGGGCGCGGTCGCCGCACCCGCCTGAGGAGGACTCTCTACCAACACCTGGTAAGGCTAACCTAACCTGACCGGGCGCTGTCCAGGGGCCCTAGAGCCCCAGCTTCGCGAGCGCCTTCCCGCCGTCCAGCGCGCACACCCCGTCGCCCGCCTCGGTCCAGGCCGCCGCGCACAGCGCCCGCAGCCCGTCCAGCGCCTCCCCGTCCCCGTCGAGCACAAACGCCTCGTCCCGTACGGAAGCGGTCCAGCCCCCGCACCCGAACCCGCCGTCCCGCGCCTCCACCGCCGGCTGCCCGGTCAGCAGCCCCCGCAGGTCGGCGTCCACATAGGTCGGCCGGTGCTCGGGCTTCGCCGCCAGGAGCTGCGCCCCGTCGGTCACCCCGGTCAGTACGAGCAGCGAGTCCACACCCCCGTTGAACGCGCCCTCGATGTCCGTGTCGAGCCGGTCCCCCACCACCAGCGGCCGCTTCGCCCCGGTGCGCAGCACGGTCTCCCGGTGCATCGGCGGCAGCGGCTTCCCGGCGACCTGCGGCTCGGCGCCTGTGGCGATGCGTACGACCTCGACCGCGGCCCCGTTCCCGGGAGCGATCCCCCGCGCACTCGGGATGGTCAGGTCGGTGTTGGACGCGAACCACGGCACCCCGCGCCGGATCGCGTACGAAGCCTCGGCAAACCGCGACCAGGGCAGATCGGGTCCGCCGAACCCCTGCGCCACGGCGGCCGGATCGTCGTCGGCGGAGTCGACCGGCACCAGACCGCGCTCGCGCAGCGCGACCCGCAGCCCCTCGCCGCCGATGACCAACACCCGTGATCCTTCCGGCACTTGTTCGGAGATCAGCCGGGCGGCGGCCTGGGCGGAGGTGATGACATCGCTCTCCCCGGTGGGGATACCGAGCTCGGTGAGGTGCCCGGCCACCGCGTCCGGGGTCCGCAGCGCGTTGTTGGTGACGTACGCGAGATGCATCCCGCCGTCCCGCGCCGTCCCCAGCGACTCGACGGCGTGCACGATGGCCTCGCCGCCGGCGTAGACGACCCCGTCCAGATCCAGCAGAGCCGTGTCGTACGCCTCGCTCAGCGCGGTCGCGCTGCCGTCGGGGCTCTGCCTGCTCTGCTGACTCATCGCACTCCTCATTCGCTTGATCTCCCCCGATCATCCCCCATCGCCGCACCACACCTACGATGCAGCAATGAGCACAACTGGGCGTGCGGCCGGCGGTTTGCACCTGTTCCCCTTCCGCGGACTGCGGTACGTCCCCGAGCGGGTCGGCAGCCTCGCGGCCGTCACCTCTCCCCCGTACGACGTCGTGGTCCGCCCCGACGGACTGCACCACCTCGAATCCGCGGACCCGCACAACATCGTCCGGCTGATCCTCCCCCAGGCGAGTACCCCCGCCGCCCGCAACGAACAGGCGGCGGCCACCCTCACCCAGTGGCTCGCGGAGGGCGTCCTCGCCCCGGACCCCGAACCGGCGCTCTACGTCTACGAGCAGAGCAGGGACGGTCTCCTCCAGCGCGGCCTGGTCGGCGCCCTGGCGCTCTCGGCCCCCGAGGACGGCGTGGTCCTGCCCCACGAGGACGTGATGCCGCACATCGTCGAGGACCGCGCGGCCCTGATGCGTACGACGGCGGCGAACCTCGAACCCCTCCTGCTCACCTACCGCTCGGACGGCACCACCACCGGCGCCACGGCGGTCATCGAGCACACGATCACCCGCGACCCGCTCCTGGCGACCACCACGGAGGACGGCTTCAGCCACCGCCTCTGGTCCCTCACGGACCCCACCGAACTGGCCGAGGTCCGCGCCGACCTCGCACACCGCCAGGCGCTGATCGCCGACGGGCATCACCGCTGGGCGACGTATCTGCGGCTGCGGACCGAGCACGCGTCCCCCAGCCCCTGGGAGTACGGCCTGGTCCTCCTGGTCGACACGGCCCGCCACCCGCTCCAGGTCCGCGCGATCCACCGCCTGCTGCACCGCCTCCCGGTGGCGGAGGCTCTCCAGGCTGCGGCCGGTGCCTTCCACGTCCGTACGATCGACGCCCCGCTCCCCCAGGCCCTCACGGCGCTCGCGGAAGCAGCGGCCGAGGGCAACGCCTTCCTGCTGGCCGGCGACGGCCGCTTCCACCTGCTCTCCCACCCCGACCGGGCTCTTCTCGCGCGCACGATCCGCACGGACCGCCCGGAGGCCTGGCGCACGCTGGACGCGACGGTGCTGCACTCGACGCTGCTCGACGAGGTGTGGCGCACCCCGGACACCCCCGAGCACATCGCGTACATCCATGACACGGAGGCGGCGGTCGAGCAGGCGGAGCGCCACAACGCGACGGCCGTTCTGATGCATCCGGTACGCGAGGAGGTCGTACGGGACCTGGCCCGCCAGGGCGTGACGATGCCCCGCAAGTCGACGTCCTTCGGCCCCAAGCCGGCCTCGGGCCTGGTGCTGCGCAGCCTGACGGTCGACTGACACGCGTACGCAAAGAAGGGCGGCACCCCGAGGGGGTGCCGCCCTTCTTCACATGGACTCAGTCCTTGTCGCGGTCGACAACCTGCTCGTCGACCTCAACTTCGGCCTCAACCTCGGCCTCGGCTTCAACCTCGGCCTCAACCTCGTCGTCGGCCTCAACCTCCACCTCGGCCTCAACGTCGGCTTCGTCGTCGGCCTCTTCCTCGACGTCGACGAACTCGACGCCCTCCAGCTCGGCGAGCCGGTCAGAGGCGTCGGTGGTCCCGTCGCGGTCGGCCTCGATCGCCTTGGCGAACCACTCCTTGGCCTCGTCCTCACGCTTGGCAGCCAGCAGCGCGTCGGCGTAGGCGTACCGCAGTCGCGCGGTCCACGGCTGTACGGAGTTCGACGCCAGTTCGGGGCTCTGCAGCGTCACGATCGCCGCGTCGATCTGCCCCATGTCACGCCGGGCACCGGCCGCGACGAGACGCATCTCGACCTGACCGGCCTTGTCGAGCTTCTGCACCTCGGGCTCGCCGGCCATGGCCATCGCGCGCTCGGGGCGGCCCAGACCGCGCTCGCAGTCGGCCATCACGGGCCACAGCTCCACGCTGCCGGTCATGCGCTTGGCGGCCCGGAACTCGGCCAGCGCCTCGGAGTACTTCTGCGTGGCGTACGCGGCGAAGCCGGCGGCCTCACGGACGGCGGCCACGCGGGAGGCGAGCTTCAGCGCGATACGCGAGTACGCGTAGGCCTCCTCCGGGTCCTCGTCGATCAGCCGGGCGACCATCACCAGGTTCTTGGCGACGTCGTCGGCGAGGGTCTTGGGCAGGCTCATCAGCTCCTGCCGCACATCACCGTCGATCTCGTGCCCAGTGACGTCCTCGGGAATCGGCAGCCGGCGGATCGGCTCGCGGTCACGGTCGCCCTGGTAGCCGCCCCGCTCGCCACCACGGTCATCGCGCTGGCCACCGCGGTAACCGCCGCGGTCGCCCCCACGGTCGTCACGCTGCCCGCCGCGGTACCCACCGCGGTCGCCGCCGCGGTCGTCACGACGCTCGAAGCCACCACCGCTGGGACGGCCACCACGGTCGTCACGACGGAAGCCGCCACCGCGCTCGTCATCACGACGCGGCCCGCTCGGCCGGTCGTCACGACGTCCATAGCCGCCACCGGAGGGACGGCCCCCACGGTCGTCGTCACGACGGAAACTCGGCCGGTCGTCACGACGCTCGAAGCCACCGCCGGAGGGACGGCCCCCACGGTCGTCGTCACGACGGGGTCCACGGTCATCACGCTGACCACCACGGAAGCCACCACCGGACGGACGGCCCCCCCGGTCGTCATCACGACGGAAACTCGGCCGGTCACCGCCACGGTCGTCACGACGCTCAAAACCGCCACCGCTCGGACGGCCACCACGGTCGTCGCGCTGACCCCCACGGTATCCACCGCGGTCGTCGTCACGACGGGGTCCACGGTCATCACGCTGACCACCACGGAAGCCACCACCGGAGGGGCGACCACCACGGTCGTCATCACGACGGAAACTCGGCCGGTCACCGCCGCGGTCGTCACGACGCTCGAAGCCACCACCGCTCGGACGGCCACCGCGGTCGTCACGACGCTCGAAGCCACCACCGCTGGGACGGCCACCACGGTCGTCACGACGGAAGCCGCCACCGCGCTCGTCATCACGACGCGGCCCGCTCGGCCGGTCGTCACGACGCCCATAGCCGCCACCGGAGGGACGGCCACCGCGGTCGTCGTCACGACGGGGTCCACGGTCATCACGCTGACCACCACGGAAGCCACCACCGGACGGGCGACCACCACGGTCGTCATCACGACGGAAACCCGGCCGGTCACCACCGCGGTCGTCACGACGCTCAAAGCCACCACCGCTGGGACGGCCACCACGGTCGTCATCACGACGGGGCCCACGGTCACGGTCGTCACGGCGGAAGCCGGGACGGTCGCCGCCGCCACGGTTGTCGTCCCGCCGGAACCCGCCGCGGTTGTCGTCGCGCTGACCGCCGCGGTACCCGCCACCGCTGCTGGGCCGTCCGCCACGGTCGTCGTCACGACGGGGACCGCTGGGCCGGTCGTCGCGACGACCGTAGCCACCGCCACCACCGCCGCCGGCCGGACGGCCACCGCGGTCATCACGACGCGGCCCGCCGGACCCACGGTTGTCACCGCCGCGGAAACCACCACCACCGCGGTTGTCACCGCCCCGGTCGTCCCTGCGGAAGCTGGAGCCACCACGGTCACTGTCCCTGCGCGGACCACGGTCACGGTCGTCACGACCGCGCTGATCGCGATCCGGACGATCGTCGGGAGAGTTGGTGGACATGGGTGGGGCTCCTGTCTTCGGGTACTGCAAGTCATTCTCGCGCAGTCGACGATGCGACGCGCTTCGGGAAATAAAAAAGGACCTTTGGTCCCAGCGTGATCGCTGGGACCAAAGGTCCTTCAAAGATTGTTCGGCGGCGTCCTACTCTCCCACAGGGTCCCCCCTGCAGTACCATCGGCGCTGAAAGGCTTAGCTTCCGGGTTCGGAATGTAACCGGGCGTTTCCCTAACGCTATGACCACCGAAACCCTAATGGGCCTCTAGCGAACAAGCACACTCTTCAATTAAGTAAGTGGAACTGTTCAAGTCGGGCAAGATTGTTCGTAGTCTGGGAACTACACAGTGGACGCGAGCAACTGAGGACAAGCCCTCGGCCTATTAGTACCAGTCAGCTCCACCCGTTACCGGGCTTCCACATCTGGCCTATCAACCCAGTCGTCTACTGGGAGCCTTAACCCCTCAAAGGGGGTGGGAATACTCATCTCGAAGCAGGCTTCCCGCTTAGATGCTTTCAGCGGTTATCCTTTCCGAACGTAGCCAACCAGCCATGCCCTTGGCAGGACAACTGGCACACCAGAGGTTCGTCCGTCCCGGTCCTCTCGTACTAGGGACAGCCCTTCTCAATATTCCTACGCGCACAGAGGATAGGGACCGAACTGTCTCACGACGTTCTAAACCCAGCTCGCGTACCGCTTTAATGGGCGAACAGCCCAACCCTTGGGACCGACTCCAGCCCCAGGATGCGACGAGCCGACATCGAGGTGCCAAACCATCCCGTCGATATGGACTCTTGGGGAAGATCAGCCTGTTATCCCCGGGGTACCTTTTATCCGTTGAGCGACAGCGCTTCCACAAGCCACTGCCGGATCACTAGTCCCGACTTTCGTCCCTGCTCGACCCGTCGGTCTCACAGTCAAGCTCCCTTGTGCACTTACACTCAACACCTGATTGCCAACCAGGCTGAGGGAACCTTTGGGCGCCTCCGTTACTCTTTAGGAGGCAACCGCCCCAGTTAAACTACCCATCAGACACTGTCCCTGATCCGGATCACGGACCGAGGTTAGACATCCAGCACGACCAGAGTGGTATTTCAACGGCGACTCCACCATGACTGGCGTCACAGCTTCAAAGTCTCCCACCTATCCTACACAAGCCGAACCGAACACCAATATCAAACTGTAGTAAAGGTCCCGGGGTCTTTCCGTCCTTCTGCGCGAAACGAGCATCTTTACTCGTAGTGCAATTTCACCGGGCCTATGGTTGAGACAGTCGAGAAGTCGTTACGCCATTCGTGCAGGTCGGAACTTACCCGACAAGGAATTTCGCTACCTTAGGATGGTTATAGTTACCACCGCCGTTTACTGGCGCTTAAGTTCTCAGCTTCGCAACCCCGAAAGGTCACTAACCGGTCCCCTTAACGTTCCAGCACCGGGCAGGCGTCAGTCCGTATACATCGCCTTACGGCTTCGCACGGACCTGTGTTTTTAGTAAACAGTCGCTTCTCGCTGGTCTCTGCGGCCACCCCCAGCTCAGGAAGCAAGTTCCTTCACCGGTGATGGCCCCCCTTCTCCCGAAGTTACGGGGGCATTTTGCCGAGTTCCTTAACCATAGTTCACCCGAACGCCTCGGTATTCTCTACCTGACCACCTGAGTCGGTTTAGGGTACGGGCCGCCATGAAACTCGCTAGAGGCTTTTCTCGACAGCATAGGATCATCCACTTCACCACAATCGGCTCGGCATCAGGTCTCAGCCTTAATGTGTGACGGATTTGCCTATCACACGGCCTACACCCTTACCCCGGGACAACCACCGCCCGGGCTGGACTACCTTCCTGCGTCACCCCATCGCTTACCTACTACCACCTTGGGTCACCGGCTCCACCACTTTCCTTTCCCCGAAGGGTCCGGAACGGCTTCACGGGCTTAGCATTAATGGGCTCAGTATTGGGCGTTTCAAAGCGGGTACCGGAATATCAACCGGTTGTCCATCGACTACGCCTGTCGGCCTCGCCTTAGGTCCCGACTTACCCTGGGCAGATCAGCTTGACCCAGGAACCCTTAGTCAATCGGCGCACACGTTTCTCACGTGTGTATCGCTACTCATGCCTGCATTCTCACTCGTGAACCGTCCACCACTGCCTTCCGGCGCGGCTTCACCCGGCACACGACGCTCCCCTACCCATCCCAGCCCCCGTTGGGGGTATGTGCTGGAATGACACGACTTCGGCGGTACGCTTGAGCCCCGCTACA
The DNA here is from genome assembly GCF_036227325.1 of Streptomyces sp. NBC_01465. NCBI lineage: Bacteria > Bacillati > Actinomycetota > Actinomycetes > Kitasatosporales > Streptomycetaceae > Streptomyces > Streptomyces sp. NBC_01465. The sequence goes on from NZ_CP109467.1 coordinate 1,361,365, forward strand.
TTGTCGGCGCGGAATCACTTGACCAGTGAGCTATTACGCACTCTTTCAAGGGTGGCTGCTTCTAAGCCAACCTCCTGGTTGTCTCTGCGACTCCACATCCTTTCCCACTTAGCGTACGCTTAGGGGCCTTAGTCGATGCTCTGGGCTGTTTCCCTCTCGACCATGGAGCTTATCCCCCACAGTCTCACTGCCGTGCTCTCACTTACCGGCATTCGGAGTTTGGCTAAGGTCAGTAACCCGGTAGGGCCCATCGCCTATCCAGTGCTCTACCTCCGGCAAGAAACACACGACGCTGCACCTAAATGCATTTCGGGGAGAACCAGCTATCACGGAGTTTGATTGGCCTTTCACCCCTAACCACAGGTCATCCCCCAGGTTTTCAACCCTGGTGGGTTCGGTCCTCCACGACCTCTTACAGCCGCTTCAACCTGCCCATGGCTAGATCACTCCGCTTCGGGTCTAGAGCGTGCAACTCAATCGCCCTATTCGGACTCGCTTTCGCTACGGCTTCCCCACACGGGTTAACCTCGCTACACACCGCTAACTCGCAGGCTCATTCTTCAAAAGGCACGCAGTCACGACTGACAGCACAAGTGCTGCCAGCGACGCTCCCACGGCTTGTAGGCACACGGTTTCAGGTACTATTTCACTCCGCTCCCGCGGTACTTTTCACCATTCCCTCACGGTACTATCCGCTATCGGTCACCAGGGAATATTTAGGCTTAGCGGGTGGTCCCGCCAGATTCACACGGGATTTCTCGGGCCCCGTGCTACTTGGGTGTCTCTCAAACGAGCCGCATGAATTTCAGCTACGGGGGTCTTACCCTCTACGCCGGACCTTTCGCATGTCCTTCGCCTATCCATACGGTTTCTGACTCGTCTCACAGCCGGCAGACTGTGAAAGAGAGATCCCACAACCCCGCATGCGCAACCCCTGCCGGGTATCACACGCATACGGTTTGGCCTCATCCGGTTTCGCTCGCCACTACTCCCGGAATCACGGTTGTTTTCTCTTCCTGAGGGTACTGAGATGTTTCACTTCCCCTCGTTCCCTCCACATACCCTATGTGTTCAGGTATGGGTGACAGCCCATGACGACTGCCGGGTTTCCCCATTCGGAAACCCCCGGATCAAAGCCTGGTTGACGGCTCCCCGGGGACTATCGTGGCCTCCCACGTCCTTCATCGGTTCCTGGTGCCAAGGCATCCACCGTGCGCCCTTAAAAACTTGGCCACAGATGCTCGCGTCCACTGTGCAGTTCTCAAACAACGACCAACCACCCATCACCCCGCTGAGTTCAGCGAGTGCACTGGGGCCGGCAACCGAAGGACAGACTCAAACGAGCCCGTACCTTCAGATACCCAACAGCGTGCCCGACCCGATCCCTCTTCGCTCAACGTTCCACGCCGAAGCAGTACTTGTTGTGCTGAAGAGACCGTGCCGAGTAGTCAACGTTCCACCCATGAGCTAACCACCGTCGAACATTTGCCGACGTAGTGGCTCTGGATTCCTTGCGGAATCTAGATGCTCCTTAGAAAGGAGGTGATCCAGCCGCACCTTCCGGTACGGCTACCTTGTTACGACTTCGTCCCAATCGCCAGTCCCACCTTCGACAGCTCCCTCCCACAAGGGGTTGGGCCACCGGCTTCGGGTGTTACCGACTTTCGTGACGTGACGGGCGGTGTGTACAAGGCCCGGGAACGTATTCACCGCAGCAATGCTGATCTGCGATTACTAGCAACTCCGACTTCATGGGGTCGAGTTGCAGACCCCAATCCGAACTGAGACCGGCTTTTTGAGATTCGCTCCGCCTCGCGGCATCGCAGCTCATTGTACCGGCCATTGTAGCACGTGTGCAGCCCAAGACATAAGGGGCATGATGACTTGACGTCGTCCCCACCTTCCTCCGAGTTGACCCCGGCAGTCTCCTGTGAGTCCCCATCACCCCGAAGGGCATGCTGGCAACACAGAACAAGGGTTGCGCTCGTTGCGGGACTTAACCCAACATCTCACGACACGAGCTGACGACAGCCATGCACCACCTGTCACCCGACCACAAGGGGGGCCGTATCTCTACGGCTTTCCGGGCGATGTCAAGCCTTGGTAAGGTTCTTCGCGTTGCGTCGAATTAAGCCACATGCTCCGCTGCTTGTGCGGGCCCCCGTCAATTCCTTTGAGTTTTAGCCTTGCGGCCGTACTCCCCAGGCGGGGAACTTAATGCGTTAGCTGCGGCACCGACGACGTGGAATGTCGCCAACACCTAGTTCCCAACGTTTACGGCGTGGACTACCAGGGTATCTAATCCTGTTCGCTCCCCACGCTTTCGCTCCTCAGCGTCAGTAATGGCCCAGAGATCCGCCTTCGCCACCGGTGTTCCTCCTGATATCTGCGCATTTCACCGCTACACCAGGAATTCCGATCTCCCCTACCACACTCTAGCCTGCCCGTATCGACTGCAGACCCGGGGTTAAGCCCCGGGCTTTCACAACCGACGTGACAAGCCGCCTACGAGCTCTTTACGCCCAATAATTCCGGACAACGCTCGCACCCTACGTATTACCGCGGCTGCTGGCACGTAGTTAGCCGGTGCTTCTTCTGCAGGTACCGTCACTTTCGCTTCTTCCCTGCTGAAAGAGGTTTACAACCCGAAGGCCGTCATCCCTCACGCGGCGTCGCTGCATCAGGCTTTCGCCCATTGTGCAATATTCCCCACTGCTGCCTCCCGTAGGAGTCTGGGCCGTGTCTCAGTCCCAGTGTGGCCGGTCGCCCTCTCAGGCCGGCTACCCGTCGTCGCCTTGGTAGGCCATCACCCCACCAACAAGCTGATAGGCCGCGGGCTCATCCTTCACCGCCGGAGCTTTTAACCAGGTCCCATGCGGAACCCGGTGTTATCCGGTATTAGACCCCGTTTCCAGGGCTTGTCCCAGAGTGAAGGGCAGATTGCCCACGTGTTACTCACCCGTTCGCCACTAATCCACCCCGAAAGGCTTCATCGTTCGACTTGCATGTGTTAAGCACGCCGCCAGCGTTCGTCCTGAGCCAGGATCAAACTCTCCGTGAATGTTTTCTCGCCGAAGCGAGTAGACACACGAAAGAGCGGAACGGTCATGTCGGAATAGGACCGACCGTTCACTGCGTCCTCGCTGTGTTGCCTTGCCCTCAATCAAGGGACAAGGTCTTTTTCAAAGGAACCACCAACCCACCGAGGTGGGCCGGGGTATCAACATATCTGGCGTTGACTTTTGGCACGCTGTTGAGTTCTCAAGGAACGGACGCTTCCTTTGTACTCACCCGCAGAACATTTTCTGGGGCTTTCCTCCGGGCGCTTCCCTTCGGTCTTGCGTTTCCGACTCTATCAGATCCTTTCGGGCCTGATTCCCGGTCGGCGGGACCGCTTCGAGTTCTTCGCTTTCGCGTTTCCCTTTCGGCGTGTTCACTACTTTAGACGATTTCCCCGGCAGCTCATAATCGAGCATTTGAGTTCTAATTTTCGGCATGCCGAAAACAAAACCCGTGAGGGTTGATCGTAGTAGTGGTTGGCCGCTTCCGGGTGCTCAGGTCGGGTCCTGAGGACCGTTCCGATAGCAGTACCCGTCTCAAGCGGCTCGGACTACGTTAGGCGCTCCCCGAGGCCGGGTCAAGTTCGCCTGCGTCGGGGGGTGTGGACCCGATAAGGGCTGACCGTGGGGTCGTTGTCGATCCAGAAGCGCCAGGGCTGGGTGGCTCCGCCGCCTCCTACTCCGGTCCTCGGGCCGTTGCGTACCTGGTCGGGGTGGGGTGGGGTCCCTGAGAGCAGGGACAGGGCGGTGGGCGGGGCGGCGCAGACGTCCGTGCCGTTGAGGGTGCGGTCCACGTCCAGGGCCGTGGCCAGGCGGGCCGGGCCTTTGGCCAGTTCTCTGTCATGGCGGGCCGAGATTCGACGTTTGCGGGCCAGATCCGCGCCCACCCGGACCTCTCCTGCGCGGAGCAGGACGCCGCTCGCGGTGCCCTCGGGGCCGCAGACCGTGTTGAGGCAGTGCCACATGCCGTAGGTGAAGTAGACGTACGCGTGTCCGGGCGGGCCGAACATCACCTCGTTGCGCGGGGTGGGGCCGCGGTAGGCGTGCGAGCCGGGGTCGATCTCGCCTGCGTACGCCTCAACTTCCGTGAGGCGGAGTTCAATGGGTCCTTCGGGCGTGCTGCGGACCAGGGTGCGGCCCAGCAGGTCGGGAGCGACCTCCAGGACCGGGCGGTCGAAGAACTCCCGTGGCAGCGGCGTACGGTCGGGGCTCGCGATCATGGCGTACCAGCGTAGTGGGGAACCGAACGCGGTCGTTGCGCGTATGTAGGGGTCAGGATCTAGGAGGAGTGGATATGGGGTTCAAGAAGCTGCTGGCCAGCTTGGGTGCGGGCAGTGCCTCGGTCGAGACCGAGCTGTTCGAGGCCAACGTCGTGCCGGGCGGTGTCGTCCAGGGTGAGGTGCGGATCCAGGGCGGATCCGTGGACCAGCAGATCGAGGGGCTCTCCGTCGGGCTGCAGGCGCGCGTCGAGGTCGAAGGCGGTGACCAGGAGGTCAAGCAGGACATCGAGTTCACCAAGGTGCGGATCGGCGGGGCCTTCGAGGTCAAGGCCGGCGCCGTGCACGTGGTGCCGTTCGGGCTCGAGATTCCGTGGGAGACGCCCGTCACGAGCGTCGACGGCCAGCAGCTGCGCGGCATGAACATCGGGGTGACGACCGAGCTCGAGATCGCCCGGGCCATCGACTCCGGTGACCTGGACCCGATCAGCGTGCACCCGCTGCCGGCGCAGCAGGCGATTCTCGACGCCTTCATCCGGCTCGGGTTCCGCTTCAAGAGCGCGGACATGGAGCGGGGTCACATCCGCGGTACGCGTCAGCGGCTCCCCTTCTACCAGGAGATCGAGTTCCAGGCTCCCTCGCAGTACCGGGGGCTCAACCAGGTGGAGCTCACCTTCGTCGCGGACGACCGCGAGATGGACGTGATCCTGGAGATGGACAAGAAGCCGGGGCTGTTCAGCGAGGGCAGCGACTCCTACCGGGCGTTCCAGGTGGGGCTGAACGACTTCCAGGGGACCGACTGGGCCGCGTATCTGAACGAGTGGCTCGCGCAGGTCGGCGGTCGCCGCAACTGGCTCTGAGCCGCTGCGAATCGGGGCTCGCCTGCCGGTAATGGGCGGGTAACGGCCTCCTTCTACGGTCCCGCCACACGACCGTAGAAGGAGGCCGTTCCATGACCCGTCTCAGACGGCATGTGCTCGGTGGCGCCCTGGCCACCGCACTCGCGATACCCCTGGCCCTCTCCCCCGGCGCGGCCCATGCGGACGACCCGGTGCCGGGTCCCGATGTGGTGGCCGGTTCGCTCTCCTTCACGCGAACTCCCGTGTACGCGGCGGGAGTCGGCGGCGGGGACCCGGGGGCCACGCCGGTGGAGCGGGCCCGCGCCCACCTCGCCCGCCACGACGACGTGTACCGCACCGCCGGCCTCGAGCTGGACTCCGCCGGGACCGCCAGGGCCGGGGACACCGCCACGGTGCGCTTCACCCAGCGCCGCCACGGGGTGCCTGTGCTGGGCTCCGCCTATCTCGTCCATGAGCGGGGCGACCGGGTGACGAGTGCCGCCGGGGACCTGTTCACCGGGCTGACGGTCTCCACCGAACCCGCGTTCACCGAGGAGGCTGCGATCGCACTGCTCCCGTCGGTGGACACCGTGCACTTCCGGGAGGGCACCGAGAAGGTCGCCGGGCACGGGCTGGTCGTCGTACCGTCCGCAGCGGGCGGGGCACTCGCGTACCACCTGACGGTGACCGGGACGACCGCCGACGGCGGTCCCGGCAGGCGCGAGGTGTATCTCGACGCGCACCACGGTGTGGTCGTCGTCGGGTACGACAACCTCCAGGCGGACGGGCCGGCCACCGGCAGCGGTGTCGACCAGCACGGCGCGAGCCGGCCGACACCCCGCTCGCCGCGTCGACGGGCACCTTGTTCGACGGGGTGAACACCACGTCCGGGGCCATCGACGCGCACTGGGGTGCGGGGCAGGTCTACGACTTCTACAAGAGTCTGGGGCGTGACGGACTCGACGGGAAGGGCGGCTCGATGACCTCGGTCGTCGACGTCGTCTACGGCGGGAAGGCGTACGACAACGCCTTCTGGGACGGCACCAAGATGGTCTACGGGCGGGCGTCCAACGGCCGTTCCTTCGCCTCGGACCTGGATGTCGTCGGCCATGAGATGACGCACGGCGTCACCCAGCACACGGCGGGGCTCCTGTACGTCAACCAGTCGGGCGCCATCAACGAGGCGATGTCCGACTACCTGGGCAACGCCATCGACGTGACCGCCTCCGGCACGGCGATGTCCGATCCGGACGCCGGACTGCTCGGCGAGGACCTCTGCCCGGACAAGGTGCCGCGCGACTGCGCGCTGCGCGACATGAACGACGGGCGCCGTGCGGACCGCGACTTCGTCTCTGCCCCGATCGACGTGGACAGCGGCGGTGTCCACCTCAACTCGACGATCTTCTCCGGTGCGCTCTGGGACGTCCGCGAGCACATCGACCCCGCGCTGGCCGACCGGATCGCGTACACCGCGCTCACCCAGTACTTCACTCCGTTCACCGACTTCTACAGCGGCCGGCTCGCGGTGCTCGACGCGGCGCGTGCGCTGGGTGCGGACGGGAAGCAGCTGAGGGCGGTACGGAAGGCCTTCGACGCCCACGGCATCGTGAAGGGCTGGGAGAAGCGGCAACCGCACGACGCGGACGTACTGCTCGACGACATCCTCCCGGCGTCCGCCCCTGACGTGTCCGGGAACCACTGGGTGGCGAGTACCGAGAACTGGTACTCGGGCGCACCGGAGATCCACGTCGGCTACGTGAACGACAAGGGCGGCGACCGGTCCCGGGTGATCTCCGAGCCGGCCACCGGATCGGCCACGGAGAACGGCGTCATCGGCAACACGGCGCCGCGGATCAGCGGCGGCACGGTGGTGTGGACGCGGCTGACGCGCGTCAATCCGTACTGGGTCAACGCCGATGTGGTGAAGGCGAAGTTCGACGGTACGGGTCCTGTCACCGACCTGGAGCCGGGCGGGGGCATGCAGGGCTCGCCCGACATCGACGGCGACACGATCGTGTGGACGGGCGATGTGCCGGACGGCGGCACGTACGACCACAGCGACCTGTTCATGAAGAAGGGCGACCAGGACTGGGTCAACCTCACCCCGGACTCGAAGGTGGAGGCGCACGCGCCCCGGGTCTCCGACGGGCTGATCGCCTTCGTGCACGCCGACCGCAACAACGGGTACCGGCTCGACGTGGGGGCGTACCGCCCGGCGACCGGCGAGTTGACGGTGCTGAAGGCGGGCACCGGGCCGGACGGCGACGCCCAGTACCCCACGGCGGTCGACACCAACGGACACGACGTGGTCTGGGCCGAGTCGCTGTACGACTATCCGACGCAGCTCCACGCGGCCTCGGCGGACGGCAGCCACGACCGGGTGCTGGTCCCTGCGGGGACTGCGCGGACCCCGTACTCGCCCTCGATCACCGTCAATGCGGACTATCTCGTCTACAGCGACTACCGCGGCTACTACACCGACGACTACACACAGGAGCGGGCCTTCCCGAACCTGTGGATGATGCCGCTGTCGGGGAGCCCGGCGACCCCGGTGAGCTGCGACGCGGGCGGTCAGGAGGCGCCGGTGCTCGGTACCGGGCGGCGGGTGCTCTGGATCGACTCGACGTTCGGGAACACCGGTCTGGTGACGCGGGAGGCTCGCCGTACGCACTGCTGAGGGGTGGCCTAGGGTCGGAGTGACGCGTTTCAACGATCTGCAGATCAGGAGGTGCCGAGGTGGCCGAGCTCAAGAGGGCGCCGCTCCCGCACGACTTCCACCCGCCGGTTCCGTCGTTCACCGTGGTGAGCGAGGACGTCGTACCGGGTGCGGAGCTCAAGGACGCTCAGGTGTACGCGGCCGGGAACACTTCGCCGCAGCTGCGGTGGGAGGGCTTCCCCGCGGAGACGAGGAGCTTCGCCGTGACGTGCTACGACCCGGACGCGCCCACGGGCAGCGGGTTCTGGCACTGGTCGGTCGTCGACATTCCGGCCTCGGTCACCGAGCTGCCCGCGGGCGCCGGCAGCGGCGCGTATCCGGGGTTGCCGGACGTCGCCATTCAGGCCCGTAACGACTACGGGTCGAAGGACTTCGGAGGTGCCGCGCCGCCCGCCGGGGAGACGCACCGCTATGTCTTCACCGTCTATGCGGTGGACACCGAGAAGCTCGGGACCGACGGTGACACGTCGCCTGCGGCCGTGGGGTTCAACCTGCGTTTCCACACCATTGCGCGAGCTCAGCTCATCGCCGAGTACACGGCTCCTGCCGGGAGTTGAGCGTCCCGCGATTGTTTGCCCTGCCCCGGTCTTGGAGAGATCAGGGCAGGGCCTTTTTTATTACGTTGTCCATTGTGGCGCGCCCGGCCAGAGTTGATCCCAGTCCACCAGGGGGTGGGCCGGCGCTACGGAGGTGGGCACGATGCGGGACACGCTGGTACTGAACGCGAGCTTCGAGCCGCTGTCGACGGTGACTCTCAACCGTGCGGTGGTGCTGGTGCTGCAGGACAAGGCCGTCGTCGAGCAGGCCCATCCCGGACTGCGCATGCGTGGTGCCGCGGTCGACATTCCGGTGCCGCGGGTGATCAGGCTCTGCCGGTACGTACGGGTGCCGTTCCGAAGACACGCCCCGTGGTCGAGGCGGGGGGTCCTGATACGGGACCAACACCGGTGCGCGTACTGCGGGAGGCGGGCGAGCACCGTGGACCATGTCGTGCCGAGGGCGCAGGGCGGTCAGGACACCTGGCTGAACACGGTGGCGTCGTGCGCCGAGGACAATCACCGCAAGGCGGCCCGGACTCCGGAGCAGGCGGGGATGCCGCTGCTGCGGAAGCCGTTCGTACCGACGCCTGCCGATGCGATGCTGCTCGCGCTCGGTGCCGGCGAGCGCAACGCGCTGCCGGACTGGCTGCCGCAGACCGCGTGAGTGCGCATGTACGCAGTGAAAGGGCCCGCCCCCGTTGTCGGGGGCGGGCCCTTTCACTGTCGTCCGTCAGTCGGTCGGCGGGGTCTTGTTCTCCTTGCCCGTGTCGAAGCCGGGCACTCCCCCTGCCACGTTCCCGAAGGCGCCGCTGAGACCCTTGAGTGCGTCGCCGATCTCGCTGGGCACGATCCAGAGCTTGTTGGCGTCGCCCTCGGCGATCTTCGGGAGCATCTGGAGGTACTGGTACGCGAGGAGCTTCTGGTCCGCGTCGCCCGCGTGGATCGACTCGAAGACCGTACGGATGGCCTGGGCCTCACCCTCGGCGCGCAGCGCTGCGGCCTTGGCGTCACCCTCGGCGCGCAGGATCGAGGACTGCTTCTCGCCCTCGGCGCGCAGGATCTCCGACTGCCGTACGCCTTCGGCCTGGAGGATCGCGGCGCGCTTGTCGCGGTCGGCGCGCATCTGCTTCTCCATCGAGTCCTGGATGGAGGTCGGCGGTTCGATCGCCTTGAGCTCGACGCGGTTGACGCGGATGCCCCACTTGCCGGTGGCCTCGTCGAGGACTCCGCGCAGCGCCGCGTTGATCTCCTCGCGGGAGGTCAGGGTCCGCTCGAGGTCCATGCCGCCGATGATGTTGCGGAGGGTGGTGACGGTGAGCTGCTCGATCGCCTGGATGTAGCTGGCGACTTCGTACGTCGCGGCGCGCGCGTCGGTCACCTGGTAGTAGATGACGGTGTCGATGTTGACGACCAGGTTGTCCTGGGTGATCACCGGCTGGGGCGGGAACGGGACGACCTGCTCACGGAGGTCGATGCGGTTGCGGATCGAGTCGATGAACGGGACGACGATGTTCAGGCCCGCGTTGAGCGTGCGGGTGTAGCGGCCGAAGCGCTCCACGATGGCGGCGCTGGCCTGCGGGATGACCTGAATCGTCTTGACCAGGGCGATGAAGACCAGCACCACCAGAATGATCAGGACGATGATGACGGATGGCATCGTGCTCCCGTGCCCTTCGATTGCCGGCGGATCTCGGTGATCGAGTTTCGCAGACCGGGGTCTGCCGTGTGGGACGTTTGGCGAGGTCACATGACGATGGCGGTGGCCCCCTCGATCTCGACGACGTCGACCTGCTGGCCCTCGTCGAAGGTCTGGCCCGCGTCGAGCGAGCGGGCGGACCAGATCTCGCCGGCCAGTTTGATCCGGCCTCCGCGGCCGTCGACCCGTTCGAGTACGACGGCCTGGCGCCCCTTGAGCGCGTCTATCCCGGTGGCCAGCTGGGGCCGCTGGGCGCGGTGTCTGTTGGCGATCGGCCGTACGACCGCGATGAGCGCCACGGAGACGATCACGAAGACGAGGAACTGGCTGACGATGCCCCCGCCGAGCCCTGCCACGCCCGCGGCGGCGCCCGCTCCGACGGCCAGCATCGCGAATTCGGGCATCGCCGTCACCACGAGCGGGATTCCCAGCCCGACGGCGACGATCAGCCACCACACCCACGCCTCGATGTTCACAAGGCCAATGGTAGGTCCGGGACCGCTCCCCGGACAGGGCGCGAGAGGGCCGGCCGAGCGGGTCAGCCGAGCGGGAGGCCCTGGGCCGACCAGCGGTTGCCGCGCATCTCGACGACGAGAGGGAGGCCGAAGCAGAGGGAGAGGTTGCGCGAGGTCAGTTCGGTCTCCATGGGGCCCGCGGCGAGCACCTTGCCCTGGCGGATCATCAGGACGTGGGTGAAGCCGGGGGCGATCTCCTCGACATGGTGCGTGACCATGACCATCGAGGGGGCGTACGGGTCCTGGGCGAGGCGGCCGAGACGGCGGACCAGGTCCTCGCGGCCGCCGAGGTCGAGGCCCGCGGCGGGCTCGTCCAGGAGCAGCAGCTCGGGGTCGGTCATCATGGCGCGGGCGATCAGCGTGCGCTTGCGCTCACCCTCGGAGAGGGTGCCGAACTTGCGGTCCAGGTACTCGGTCATGCCGAGGCGGTCGAGGAAGGCGCGGGCGCGCTGCTCGTCGACCTCGTCGTAGTTCTCGTGCCAGGTGGCGGTCATGCCGTACGCGGCGGTGAGCACCGTCTGCAGAACGGTCTGGCGCTTGGGCATCTTCTCGGCCATCGCCGCGCCGGCCATGCCGATGCGGGGGCGCAGTTCGAAGACGTCGGTGCCCGGCTTGCCCAGCTTCTCGCCGAGGATCGAAGCGGTGCCCGAGGTGGGGAAGAGGTAGCTGGAGGCGATGTTCAGGAGGGTGGTCTTGCCCGCGCCGTTGGGGCCGAGGATGACCCAGCGCTCGCCTTCCTTCACCGCCCAGGAGACGTCGTCCACCAGAGCACGTCCGTCGCGGACCACCGATACGTCCAGCAGCTCCAGTACATCGCTCATGAGCGCGTTGTCTCCCCATGCAGTCTCGGTTCGCGCGTGCGCCTGCGTGCGCAGCTCCCAGGGAAAACCTACGCCACCGGTGAAGTGGTCCAGTCCCTAGGCTGTCCCCATGCTCTCGGAACCACGCTCAGGACGGCTGGCCGCATGGGGAAATGCCCTTTTGGCCGGGAATGTTTCACCCGATGATGCGGCACTCGCGATCGTCGGGGGTGATGCGGTGCACAGGGTCGCCGGACTGCCCGGCGAGTCGGGCCCGGTCGGACTCACGCTGGCGCTCGGCCGGCTGCGCACGCTCGGGGTGACCGGATACCGTGTCGCGCTGCCCGCGCCGGGGCATCCGCTGGGGCTCAGCGGCCCGCCGGAGTTCAATGCGCGGGCGCTGGAGGCCGAGGAGGGCGTGGTCGGCTTCGGGGCTCCGTACGGACTCGTACCGGAGATATACGAGGCCGGGACCGCGGGCGATCTGCATGTGGAGGTGGTCTGGCACTGTCTGGCGGTGCGCGAGGCGCCGCCCGCGGACGTGCCGTCGCTGGGCGAGGCGGAGCGGGAGCTCGCGGAGGCGCTGCGGGATGCGACGGCGCTGCTCTCCCGGCTGGACGTGGCCGGGTCGGGTCCGGTCGCCGCGGCCGCGATCGACGCCTACCGGGCGCGGGTGGAGGGGTCCGGCGGGGAGGTGCTCGCTCCGGGGTATCCGCCGCGTGCGGTACGGGTGTTGGAGCTGGCGCAGCGGGTGGGGCTGCTGGTCTCGGTGGCGTACGAGAGCGGTCACGGCGGTGCGGTGAGCGCCTCGGAGATGGCGGCCCGCGGTGAGGCGCTGCGGCCGGTGGAGCGGGTGGCGCGGCGGGCCCAGGTGGCGGCGTTCAACGCGTTCGTGGAGGAGCGGGAGCGGGGCTGAGGCTCCCTGGGGAACGGGAGAGCCCCGCGGACCGGATGGTCCGCGGGGCTCTTGTCATGCGTGGTGTCAGCGGTTCTCGCCGGCGTTGTGGAACGTCGGGTTCAGACCACCGATGGCCGTGACGGTGTTGCCAATGGCGTTGACCGGCACGTGGACGGGGACCTGAGCCTGGTTGCCCGAGGCGACACCCGGGGAGAGCTCGGCCTTGCCGTCAGCCTTGGCGTCGGCGAGCGCGGCGCCCGCGGAGGCACCGGCGGCGATACCGGCAACGGCGAGGACCAGGGCGGCCTTCTTGGCGATGTTCATGGGAAGTGTTCCTCCTGCTGATTTACGTTTCGACCCCAGCCGCGGGGTCGCACGCTGGAAAACGCTTGGGCCGTCCGGATGACACGGGGCGAGTGCACGATGCGCCCATTTGGAGCAATCAAGGTCAGACCCGGAAAACCGGACCGGCCCCCAGGCATGCCTGGGGGCCGGTGGTCACTGTGCGGCGCGAGCGCCGTTCAGCTGTTGATTCCGCTGGGTCAGCGGTTGACGCCGTCGTTCCCGAAGGTCGGGTTGAGGGCGCCGATCACGTTGACGGTGTTGCCCACGGCGTTCACCGGGACGTGCACGGGAGCCTGAACAAGGTTGCCCGCGACGACGCCCGGGGACTTGACGGCCTTGCCGTTGGCGTGGGCGCCACCGTCGGTGGCGGAGGCGACACCGGCACCCGCGGCGACGACGCCACCGGCGATGAGGGCGATGGCGGTGGCCTTCTTCATGCTGTTCACTTCAGGATCCTCCTAGCAATCGCTGCGGCCAGCCGCCGCAGCACGCCATGGAGAACGGCCGTACCCCGATCTGGATGCGCCGGACGGGCGACATACACCCGACGGTATGAATCTCGGACCGGAGGACGACAGTCCGCTCTGCGGCGTTTCAGCCGGTCACACCGTGTCGCACCGCCCAGAGGGCCGCTTGGGTGCGGTCCGCGAGATCGAGCTTCATCAGAATGTTCGACACATGGGTCTTGACCGTCTTCTCGGAGAGAACGAGAGCGCGGGCGATCTCACGGTTGGAGCGGCCGTCGGCGATCAGGCCGAGGACCTGGCGCTCGCGCTCGGTGAGTGTGGTGCCCCTCCCCTGGCCGCTGCCGTGCTCGTCCTGCGAGAGGAGCGCGCCCGCCACCTCCGGCTGGAGCAGGACGTGGCCCGCGTGCACGGAGCGGATGGCGCCGGCGAGAGCCTCGGGGTCGACGTCCTTGTACACGTAACCCGACGCACCCGCGCGCAGGGCGGGGACCACCGTGCGCTTCTCGGTGAAGCTGGTGACCACCAACACCTTGGCGGGGTTGGCCAGTTCGCGGAGTTTCCGCAGGGCCTCGATGCCGTCCATGCCGGGCATCTTGACGTCCATCAGGACGACGTCGGGGCGCAGCTCCTCGGCGCGGGCGACGCCCTCGGCGCCGTCGGACGCCTCGCCGACCACCTCGATGTCGTCCTGGATCTCCAGGAAGGTACGCAGGCCGCGGCGGACCACCTGGTGGTCGTCGACCAGGAGTACGCGGATCACCTTGTCAGCCACCGGGGACCTCCATCTCGATTGTCGTTCCCTTGCCGGGCGCGGACTCCACGGTCAGCTGCCCGCCGACGCCGCTCGCCCGGTCGCGCATCGAGACCAGGCCCAGGTGCCTTCCCGCGCGGCGGACGGTGCTGGGCTCGAAGCCGGCGCCGTCGTCGGTGACGCGCAGGACGGTGCCCCGGCCGCACTGGTCGAGTACGACGTCGACGTGTTCCGCGCCGGAGTGGCGCAGGGCGTTGTGCAGGGCCTCCTGGGCGACCCGGAGCAGCGCTTCCTCCTGGGCCGCGGGCAGGGCCCGTACCTGACAGCAGTCGAAGGTGACGTGCGCCGAGTGGGCGCGGTCCAGGACCTGGATCTGGGTGCGCAGGGTGGCGGCCAGGCCGTCCTCGTCGAGGCCTGCGGGGCGCAACTCGACCACGGCGGCGCGCAGTTCGTCGGCTGCCTCCGCCGCGAGGGCCGCCACCTGGTGGAGCTCCTCCTTGGCGCGGGCCGGGTCGCGGTCCACGAGGGTGGCCGCGGCCTGGGCGGTGAGGCGGAGCGAGAAGAGCTTCTGGCTGACCGCGTCGTGGAGCTCGTGGGCCAGGCGGGAACGTTCCTCCGCGATGGTCAGCTCGCGGCTGCGCTCGTAGAGGCGGGCGTTGGTGAGGGCGATCGCGGCGTGCTGGGCGAGGATCGTCAGGAGCTCCTCGTCGTCGGCGGTGAAGCCGCAGGTGTCCGTGGGCTTGGGGCACCTCTTGTTGGCGAGGAAGAGTGCGCCGATCACCTCGTCGCCGTCGCGGATCGGCAGTCCCAGGAAGTCGGACATGTCGGGGTGCGCGGAGGGCCAGCCCTCGAAGCGGGGGTCCTTGCGCACGTCGGCCAGCCGCTCGGTCTTCGCCTCGCGCAGCATCGCGGCGAGGATGCCGTGCTGACGGGGCAGCGGGCCGATCGCCTTCCACTGGGCGTCGCTGACGCCGTCGACCACGAACTGGGCGAAGCCGCCGTGGTCGTCGGGGACGCCGAGAGCCGCGTACTCGGCGTCCAGGAGTTCGCGGGCCGAGGCGACGATCGTCTTGAGGACGTCGCGCACCTCCAGATGCCGGCTCATGGCGAGCAGCGCGGTGGACACCGCGGACAGGCCTGATCGTGGGACGTGGGACATGGGCACACCGTACCGGCGGGTGTGGAACGTACGGATCAGGCTGTGGGCGGCAGTTGATTAGTCCGCAGGGACTAGGTCGATGGGGGGTGCGGTGGTGCGGCTCGCGGCCGACGCGGGGGGCCGGGGTCCGTTCCTACGTTGGAGGCACACAGCGAAGAGGGGACCGTGTCATGTCGGTAGCGATCATCACCGGAGCTTCGAAGGGGCTGGGGCGCGCGCTCGCGGCGGGGCTCGCGGAGCGGGGCTGGGACCTGGTGCTCGACGCCAGGACGGCCGGCGTACTGGAGGAGACCGCGCGGGAGCTGGGGAAGTACGGCTCGCGGGTGGTGGCGGTGGCCGGGGACGTCACGGACGCCGCACACCGGGCGGAGCTGGTGGCCGCGGCCCGGGAGCTCGGGGGGCTGGACCTGCTGGTGAGCAATGCGAGTGCGCTGGGTGCGGAGCCGCTGGTACGGCTGGAGTCACTGGGCCTGGACGGGCTGCGGGCGGCGCTGGAGACGAATGTGGTGGCCGCGCTCGGTCTCGTACAGGAGTCGCTGGAGCTGTTGCGTGCGGGTGACACCGGCACGGTGATCGCGGTGAGCTCGGACGCGGCGGCCGAGGCGTACGAGACCTGGGGCGGCTACGGGGCGTCGAAGGCGGCCCTGGACCACCTGGCGGCGGTGCTGGCGGTGGAGGAGCCGGGGCTGCGGGTGTGGGCGGTGGACCCGGGGGACATGGGGACGGACCTGTACGCGGCGGCGGTGCCGGGGGACGAGGAGGGGCGGCCGGATCCGGGGAGCGTGGTGCCGGGGTTCCTGCGGCTGCTGGACGAGCGGCCTGTCAGTGGGCGCTACTCCGCCCCTGCGCTGCTGGAGGAGGGGCGATGAGCGCGTTGAACACGCATGGAGAGCGACGGTCGGCGGACGGAGTCCGGCGCAGCCGTCCCGAAGCCTGCGGAGCAGTGCGAGGGCGGCGTCCAAAAGGGGTGCGGCCTGCGAGTGGGCGCTACTCCGCCCCCGCGCTGCTGGGGGCTGGGCGATGAGCGCGCCGGTGGCCCTGAGGGTGCCTGAGGAGTTGTTGGCTTCCGTGCCTGCCGAGGAGCGGGGGGACGGGCGGGACGACGTACGGCTGATGGTGTCCCGGGGGAATGCCGTCTCGCACCATTCCTTTCGGGAGCTGCCCGTGCAGCTGCGGGCCGGGGACGTGCTCGTCGTCAATACGTCGCAGACCTTGCCGGCAGCGGTGGACGGGCGAGTAGGGGACTCCCGGGTGGTCGTGCACTTCTCCACCCGGGGCGACGACGGGCGGTGGGTCGTCGAGCTGCGGCATCCACTGGCCGGCGGGAGCACACGGCGGCGGCACGGAGGGCCCGCCGGGGCCGTGGTGCGGCTGCCGGGGGGTGTGCGGCTCGTGCTGGAGCGGCCGTTGCGGGACGGGGAGGACCGGCTCTGGTGGGCCCGGCCCTCCGTGTCCGACGTCGTGGACGTACTGCGGCGGCACGGGCGGCCCATCCGTTACCCGTACACACTGCGCGACCAGCCGCTCGCCGCGCATCAGACCGTCTTCGCGCTGCCCTCCCCCGACGGGGCCGGGTCCGCGGAGATGCCGAGTGCCGCGCGGCCCTTCACCGCGGGGCTCGTGGCGGAGCTGGTGAGCCGGGGCGTGCAGTTCGCGCCGATCACGCTGCACACCGGTGTCGCGTCGACGGAGGCGCACGAGACGCCGTATCCGGAGCGGTTCGAGGTGTCGGCGGCGACCGCCCGGCTGGTGAACGCCGCCCGTGCGGGCGGCGGGCGCATCGTGGCGGTGGGGACGACGGCCGTCCGCGCGCTGGAGACCGCCACGGGACCCGACGGGGTGGTGCGCGCGCTCTCCGGGTGGACGGATCTTGTCGTCACGCCGGAGCGCGGGGTGCGCGCCGTGGACGGGCTGCTGACCGGGCTGCACGAGCCGGAGGCCTCGCATCTGCTGATGCTCGAGGCGATCGCCGGGAGCGAGGCGCTGAGCCGCAGTTACGCGGAAGCGCTCCGGGAGCTCTACCTCTGGCATGAGTTCGGGGACGTCCATCTCATCCTTCCGAATGAGGATGATTACGCTCCGGATTGCATCAGCAACTATTGGTGAGCTTGTTACACGTTCGATGTGAGCCCGCGCATAGGACGCACGTCACTTACGAACTCCCCTAGTGGACGCATAAGTGCTGTGTGAGCCGGGCATGCGCGGGCACGGGCCCGTTCTCGCACTCCCCTCATCCACTAAGCAGGATCGTACGTCACACCTTTGCCACAGGTTTTTGCGGCCGCTAACAATGGCTCCCGTCGCCGCCCAAGGGCGCATCGCCGTCCCCGGCATGAGCGACTCCAGCTATTCGAAGAGGTACGTCTGCAATGACCGAGACCAGCACCCCGGGCCACAGTCGTCTGACCAAGACCCACAAGTACTCGATCGCCGGTGTGGCCGCCGTTGGCGCCGCCGCCCTCGCCTTCTCCCTTGTGCCCGGAAACGCCTCCGCGGAGTCCTCGAAGACGCTCGACGCCTCGACCGCCGCGTTCGCGACGCAGACCAAGATCCAGGCCGCCAGCGTTCAGCAGCAGCAGGAGAACGCCGAGAAGGCCGCCAAGGAGGCCAAGGCGAAGGCCGACGCCGCCGCCAAGGCCAAGGCCGCCGCCAAGGCGAAGGCCGACGCGAAGGCCAAGTCCGACGCCGCCGCCAAGGCCAAGGCGGACGCCGATGCGAAGGCCAAGGCCGACGCTGCCGCCGCCGCGAAGAAGCGCGAGGCCGAGGCCGCCGCGAGCCGCGCCGCCGCCCGTCAGCCCGTCTACGCGAACAACCTGGACGGCTGGATCAACCACGCGCTGGCCATCATGAAGGAGAAGGGCATCCCCGGCTCCTACGACGGTCTGTACCGCAACATCATCCGCGAGTCGGGCGGCAACCCGAGCGCGATCAACAACTACGACATCAACGCCCAGAACGGCACCCCGTCGATCGGTCTGCTCCAGGTCATCCAGCCGACCTTCGACACGTACCACGTCGCGGGCACCGCGAACGACCTGTACGACCCGGTCGCCAACATCGTCGCCGCCGCCAACTACGCGGCCGCCACGTACGGTTCGATCGACAACGTCAACGGCGCCTACTGAGCAGCCGGCAGACACCACGACGCCGAAGGGCGGCACCCGCATCGCGCGGGTGCCGCCCTTCGGCGTCGTACGGGGTCCGCTACTTGCGCATGACCTCGGGCTCGTGGCGGCGCAGCAGGCGTGCCACCGCAACGCCGCAGATGACACCGATCACCAGCAGGACGGTGATGTTGATGCCCCACTGGCTCGCCGAGTGCTTCCACAGCGGGTCCAGGTCATTGGGTTTGGAGGTGTCCCACGGCGGCATCAAATGTGCCAGGTCGAGCGTCGCGCCTGCGCCGGCGATGGCCCAGCGGGAGGGCATCAGCCAGGCGAACTGCTCCAGGCCGATCGAGCCGAACACCTTGAAAAGGACGCCGGTGAAGACGACCTGGACGATCGCGAACATCACCAGGAGCGGCATCGTCTTCTCGGCGGTCTTCACCAGCGAGGAGATGACCAGGCCGAACATCATCGAGGTGAAGCCCAGCGCGATGATGACCAGGCAGATCTCGACGGCCGGCGGCATGATCAGCCCCTCGGCGGGGAGCTTGCGCGTCGAGAAGCCGATGCCGCAGATGATGACGCCCTGAATCGCCGTGATCACGCCGAGGACGATGACCTTGGACATCAGGTACGCCGACCGGGAGAGGCCGGTGGCCCGCTCCCGCTCGTAGATGACCCGTTCCTTGATCAGTTCTCGTACGGAGTTGGCCGCACCCGAGAAGCACATGCCGACCGCGAGGATCAGCATGATCGTGCCGGCGTCGCTGTTGAACTGCGCTCCCCCCGTCGGGGGCGCGAGGCCGAACTTCGCCGGGATGACGACGCTGACGACGCCGAGGACCGCGGGCAGGATCACCATCAGCCCCATGAAGCCCTTGTCGGACGCGATGACCGAGGAGTACCGGCGGATCAGCGTCCAGAGCTGGGATCCCCAGCTCTGCGGCTTGGGTGGCTTCATCGCCTGCGGGGGCGGCATGTGCACCGGCTGGGCGGCGACGGCGTCGATGTCGGCGGCGTACATCTGGTAGTGCTGCGAGCCCTTCCAGCGTCCCGCCCAGTCGTAGTCGCGGTAGTTCTCGAAGGCGGAGAAGACATCGGCCCAGGTGTCGTAGCCGAAGAAGTTCAGGGCCTCCTCGGGCGGTCCGAAGTACGCGACGGCGCCGCCCGGTGCCATCACCAGGAGCTTGTCGCAGATGGCGAGTTCGGCCACCGAGTGGGTGACGACGAGGACGGTACGACCGTCGTCGGCGAGCCCGCGCAGCAGCTGCATCACATCGCGGTCCATGCCCGGGTCGAGGCCGGACGTCGGCTCGTCCAGGAAGATCAGCGACGGCTTGGTGAGCAGCTCCAGGGCGACCGAGACGCGCTTGCGCTGGCCACCGGAGAGCGAAGTGATCTTCTTCTCCTTGTGGATGTCCAGCTTGAGCTCGCCGAGGACCTCACCGATCCGCTGGGCGCGCTCGGCCTCGGTGGTGTCGGACGGGAAGCGCAGTTTGGCGGCGTACTTGAGTGCCTTACGGACCGTCAGTTCCTTGTGCAGGATGTCGTCCTGCGGGACCAGGCCGATGCGCTGGCGGAGCTCGGCGAACTGCTTGTAGAGGTTTCGGTTGTCGTAGAGGACATCGCCCTGGTTGGCGGGCCGGTAGCCGGTCAGCGCCTTGAGCAGGGTGGACTTGCCGGAGCCCGAGGGGCCGATGACCGCGATGAGGGACTTCTCGGGGACGCCGAAGGAGACGTCCTTGAGGATGTCCTTGCCGCCGTCGACCGTCACCGTCAAGTGGCGTGCGGAGAAGGAGACTTCACCGATGTCGTCGAACTGCTCCAGGCGGTCCCCGACGAGGCGGAAGGTGGAGTGGCCGACGCCGACGATGTCGTTGGGGCCGATGAGCGCCGTGCCGGACTTGGTCATCGGCTGGCCGTTGATGTACGTGCCGTTGTGCGAGCCCAGGTCACGGATCTCGAACCGGCCGTCGGGCGTGGCCACGAACTCGGCGTGGTGGCGCGAGACCTGGAGGTCGGCGACGACCAGTTCGTTCTCGAGCGCACGGCCGATGCGCATGACGCGCCCCAGCGCCAGCTGGTGGAAGGTGGTCGGCGAGCGGTCGCCGTAGACCGGCGGGGCCCCCGCGGCACCGCCGGGGAATCCAGCGCCGGGGCCGCTGCTCTGCTGCTGCGGGAACGGCGCCGGCTGCTGCCAGTTGGGCCGCTCCTCCGCGCGCGCCGGCGCCTGCTGGGACGCCGCCCACCCCGGCGATCCGTGCTGCTGCGCCTGCACGGTCTGTTGCGGAGCCGGGGCCTGGGCCGCCGCTGCCGCACCGCCGGAGAGATTCAGCCGCGGGCCGTCGGTCGCGTTGCCGAGGTGCACGGCGGAGCCCGGACCGATCTCCATCCGGTGGACCCGCTGCCCCTGTACGAACGTGCCGTTGGTCGAGCCGTGATCCTCGATCACCCAACTGCGCCCGGCCCAGCTGATGGTGGCGTGCCGCCACGAGACCCGGGCGTCGTTGACGGCCAGATCGCCCTGCGGATCACGCCCAAGGGTGTATGACCTGGACGAATCGAGCGTCCAGGTGCTGCCATTCAATTCCAGTACGAGTTCCGGCACTCCAGCCCCACTTATTGTCCCCCGAGGTACCCCCGTCACTGGGAGTCTAGGGATGGTGAACATCCTGAGGAACTATTTCAGGCTCAGTTACGTATCGGAAAGCCGGGCTCGGTGAAGACCCCGTGCGTGCGGACACCCACAGCCCGTTGACGCGGCGGAAACACCCCCGGACAGTGGTAAGCGCCCATGAGTGCGTACGGATCATGCGCGAATGGGGCAACTCACCGCAGATCGGGGGGTCCTGATGGACGCAGGCGGAAGTACGGGCGCGCGCTGGGGAGATGTGGTTCTCGGGTCCATAGCCGCGGTGAGCTGGGCGTTGGTCGGCATGGCGGGCACCGCCGCGCTCGGGCTGCACCTGCTGGGGGCCGATCAGTCGGCCAGGCTGGGGCCGATGACGGCGGCCGTGGTGGTCATGGCGGTGGGCGGTTCGGTCAGTCCGTCCGGCGATGTGTCGGCCTTCGGTCTGACGGGGGCCGAGGCGACGACGGCGCTCAACGTGACTCCGCTGGGGGTGGCCCTGGTCGGTGCGCTGCTGCTCGCGTTCTTCTTCCTGCGGTCGCTCCGTGCGGCCGGCCGCACGATCCCCGGTCCCGAACTCGCCGCCCGGGTGGTCACGTTGGCGGTGCTCTTCGTCGCGGTGATCGGCGGGCTCGCCTGGGCGGGGCACGACGTCATCACGATCGACGGGGGCAAGCTGGGGCTCGACAAGATCCCGGGCGCGGGCGGCATCGGGGACAAACTGCCGGGCGGGATCGGGGACATCGGCGGTCTGCTTCCGGACAAGATCGGGGATCTCGTCAACGCCAAGGCCTCGGTGGGCTTCACCGTCAACACGGGTGAGTCGCTGGCGGGCGGCGCCTGCTGGGTGCTGGCCGTGATGGTGATCGCCCTGCTGGCCTCGCGCCGTACGCCGCTGCCGCCGGGCTGGGGCGCGGTGCACCGGGTCGTGCGGCCGGCCGCCTCCGCGCTGGTCGCCGTCCTGCTGGTGGCGGTCGCGGCGGGGCTCGCGGCGGCCGCGTACGCGATGATCGGCGACGACCACCCCAAGCGGATCGCGGGCGCCGCGCTGCTCGGGGCGCCGAACGGGACGTGGCTGGCGATCCCGCTGGGGCTCTTCGTGCCCTGGGACGGGAAGGCCACGGGCGCGCTCGGGAAGCTCCTGCCGGATCCGATCGACGATCTGCTGAAGGTGGGCACGAACCAGTCGATCACCATGAGCAGGATCGCCGAACTGGACGGACGCGTCTGGCTGTTGGCGGTCGCGACCGCGGTCATGATGCTGTACGCGGGGGTGCTCGCGGCCGCCCGTACGCCGGTCGGAGGCCTCTCGGCCCTCGGCTTCGCCGGACGGTGCGCCCTGCGGCTCGGTGTGGTGACAGGGGCCGCACTGCCGCTGCTGGTCTGGCTGACCGACGTATCGGCGAACGCCTCGCTCTCGGTGATCGGCTTCGACGCCTTCGGGGCGGGGATCGAACTGCACGGGCAGCTGGGCATGGCGCTGCTCCTGGGCCTGGCGTGGGGGGCGGGGGCCGGCGGGGCCGGTGCGCTCCTCGCGTACGCCTCGGGTGCGGCGGGGCGGCGGTCGGCGGCGCTCGCACTCGGCGGGGAAGGGCACGGCGGCGACCGTACGTACCCGGACCTGGCGTACGCACCCGGGCCCTACACACCGTCGGCGCCCTACCGCCCCTCGCACGACGACACGAACCCGTACCTGCGCCCCGGCGAACTCCACGGGGCCCCGACGATGGTCGGCCCGCTCACCCCGCCGCCCCCTCCTCCCCCGCCCCCCAAGAAGGAGCCGCGCGACGAGGGACCTCCGCCGCCGCCCCCGCCGGGTCCGCCCAGGGGCCGTCGCTGAGGGGGCGGTGTCCGGGGAGCGGACGGGGTGGCCGGGGGGCGCGTGACGCCCTATACGGTGGGGATCACCATGAGCGCATCGCAGACCCCCACCCTTCTCGTCAAGATCTTCGGGAAGGACCGGCCCGGGATCACCGCCGGGCTCTTCGACACCCTCGCCGCCTACTCCGTCGATGTCGTGGACATCGAGCAGGTCGTCACCCGGGGGCGCATCGTCCTGTGCGCCCTGGTCACCTCGCCCACCGCGGGCGGGACCACCGAGGGCGAGCTGCGCGCGACCGTGCACAGCTGGGCCGAGTCGCTCAGGCTGCAGGCCGAGATCATCTCCGGCATCGGCGACAACCGGCCCCGCGGCAGCGGACGCTCCCACGTCACCGTCCTGGGCCACCCGCTCACCGCCGAGTCCACGGCGGCCATAGCGGCTGCGATCACCTCGACCGGCGGCAACATCGACCGTATCTTCCGGCTCGCCAAGTACCCGGTCACCGCTGTGGAGTTCGCGGTGTCCGGTACGGAGACCGAGCCGCTGCGCACGGCGCTCGCGACCGAGGCCGCCGCTCTCGGCGTGGACGTGGCCGTCGTCGCCGCCGGGCTGCACCGCCGCGCCCAGCGCCTGGTCGTCATGGACGTGGACTCCACCGTCATCCAGGACGAGGTGATCGAGCTCTTCGCCGCGCACGCCGGCTGCGAGGACGAGGTCGCCGAGGTGACCGCGCGGGCGATGCGCGGGGAGCTGGACTTCGAGCAGTCGCTGCACGCACGCGTCGCGCTGCTGAAGGGGCTCGACGAGTCGGTCGTGGAGAAGGTGCGGACCGAGGTACGGCTCACCCCGGGCGCCCGGACCCTCATCCGTACCCTCAAGCGTCTCGGGTACCAAGTGGGCGTGGTGTCGGGCGGGTTCACCCAGGTCACGGACGACCTGAAGGAGCGCCTCGGCCTCGACTTCGCCTCCGCCAACACGCTGGAGATCGTCGACGGGAAGCTCACGGGCCGCGTCGTCGGAGAGATCGTCGACCGGGCGGGCAAGGCCAGGCTGCTGCGCCGCTTCGCCGCCGAGGCGGGCGTTCCGCTCTCCCAGACGGTCGCGATCGGCGACGGCGCCAACGACCTGGACATGCTCAACGCGGCCGGTCTGGGTGTCGCCTTCAACGCCAAGCCGGTGGTCCGCAAGGCGGCCGACACCGCCGTCAACGTGCCGTTCCTGGACACCGTGCTGTATCTGCTCGGCATCACCCGCGAAGAGGTCGAGGCCGCCGACGGGCTGGTCGAGAACATCTGACCTCACGCACGGAAAGGGCCCCGGTACGCGGCTGCGTACCGGGGCCTTCTGACGTACGGGAGGGACTGCCTACTCGTGCGGGGCCCAGAAGTCCTCGAGCCTGCCCACACCGTGCTCGACGGACTTCCACGTTCCGGTGAAGGAGACGACGGCGACGGCCGCCGTCGGGAAGCCGCCCCGGGTCATCCGGGCGAGCGCGTCGCTCTCGGCCTTGCCCGCCAGTGCGTCGGCGAGGGCGTGCACTCCGGGGTTGTGGCCGATGAGGAGGAGGTTCTTCACCTCGTCGGGGGTCTCGTTGAGCAGCGCCAGGAGGTCGCCGAGCGAAGCCTCGTACAACCGCTCCTCGTACACGGTCTTGGGGCGCTGCGGCAGCTCCTGCACGGCCAGCTTCCAGGTCTCCCGGGTCCTGGCGGCGGTGGAGCAGAGGGCAAGATCGAAGGTGAGGCCCAGGGCGGCCAGCCGGCGGCCTGCGACGGGGGCGTCCGCACGGCCGCGCTCGGCGAGCGGCCGGTCGTGGTCGGACACCTGGGGCCAGTCCGCCTTCGCGTGGCGGAGAAGGACGATCCTGCGGGATTCGGTGGTTCCGGGGGCGGTCCCCTCGGAGGACGCAGCGACGCTCATGCGCTCCAGCTTCGCACGAATCATGCCGAGGGGCGCAGGGAGTTGAAGGGCTCCCCCAGCACGAGTGAACGGGGTCGGGGACGGCTACTGGGAGAGGGTCTCCTGCACGCGCTCCAGCAGGTGGGTCAGTGCCGGATCGCCGGATGCGGCCTGGGCCTGACCGGGCGCGGTGATGAGCAGCAGGAGCACGGCGAAGGCGATCGCGGGCAGGACGACGGCCCACCAGGGCAGCTTGATGTCGACACGACCCGGGGCCGAGGTGTGGGACCTGGTGGGGATGTGGGCCGACATGGCCGCCTCCGTGAAGTTCGCGGTTGCTGATGACCACGAATCTACGGAGTACGGGCGGCCGAACCCATCCGGTGAACTACCCACTTCACCCTGACCCTGACCCCCTAGGGGATGGTGGTGCTAGCCCCACCCCTCAGCGGCTCCAGGGCCTCACGGGGAGGCGAGCGTCGCGATGATGGCGACGACGATCGTGACGGCGAACATCGCGCCGAGCACGAGCAGCAGCTTCTTCTGGCCGTTGGGGGGATTCGGTTCGAGTACGGGCATGACAGTCAGTCTCGCATCCCGCATTCG
Source organism: Streptomyces sp. NBC_01465 (assembly GCF_036227325.1). NCBI lineage: Bacteria > Bacillati > Actinomycetota > Actinomycetes > Kitasatosporales > Streptomycetaceae > Streptomyces > Streptomyces sp. NBC_01465. Next base: position 1,386,426 of record NZ_CP109467.1, read on the forward strand.
TCCTCAATCGTCCGGTCCCGTCCTGCCAGGATCCCGACGACGATCTGGGGCACCATCAGCCCCGCCATCAGCGCGATCGGCAGCCCCCAGCTGCCGCTGTGCTCGTACAGGACGCCGACGAGCAGCGGTCCGGGGATGGAGAGCAGATAGCCGGTCGACTGGGCGAAGGCGGAGAGGCGTACGACGCCGGCGCCGGTCCGCGACCTCATGCCGATCATGGTGAGGGCCAGCGGGAACGAGCAGTTGGAGATGCCGAGCAGCAGGGCCCACGCCCAGGCGCCGCCGGCCGGGGCCATGAACAGGCCCGCGTAGCCGATGAGTCCGCAGCTGCCGAGCGCGACGACGATCGGGCCCTGGTTCTTCATCCGGGTCGCGACGCGCGGGATGACGAAGGCGAGCGGGACGCCCATGGCCATCGTCACGGCGAGCAGCACCCCGGCCGTGGAGGCCGAGACCCCGGCGTCGCGGAAGATCTGCGGCATCCAGCCCATGGTGATGTACGCGGCGGTGGCCTGGAGTCCGAAGAAGCAGGCGAGCGCCCAGGCGGTACGGGAGCGGGTGATACGGAGCTCCGGCGCCGGAGCCTGCTGCGCCGCGGCGGCGGTGGCCTCCTGGGCGCCGGCCGCGCTGCGGTCCCGTACGAGAGCGATCCAGGGCACCACCGCGACGACGGCCAGGATCGCCCAAATCCCCAGCCCCCAGTGCCAGTTGTCGCCCAGGGAGTGGGTCAGCGGCACGGTGACGGCGGCCGCGAGGGAGGTGCCGGCCGCGAGTGCCATGGAGTAGAGGCCGGTCATGGAGCCGACGCGGTCGGGGAAGTACCGCTTGACGATCACCGGCATCAGGACGTTGGAGACGGCGATGCCCATGAGCGCGAGGGCGCTGGCGGCGAGGAAGCCGACGGTGCCGCCGGCGAACGGGCGGATCAGCAGACCCGCCGCGATGGCGACCATGCCCGCGCAGACGATCGCGCCCGGGCCGTAGCGGCGGGCGAGGCGGGGCGCGAGGATCCCGAAGACCGCGAAGCAGAGCGAGGGGACGGAGGTGAGCAGACCGGCCACGCTGTCGCTCATCCCGAGCGAGTGCTGCACCTCTTCGAGGAGCGGGCCCAGGCTGGTGATGGCGGGGCGGAGGTTGAGCGCCGCGAGGACGATGCCGACCATGACCAGCTTGATGGTCCAACCGGCCTGCCGCTTCCCCGGGGAGGGAGAATCGGCGGCGGTGCGCGGCTCGGTGTCGCGGCTCAGGGTCTGTGTCTCGTCGTCGGGCATGGAGCCATCATAGAATCATGGGATGATTGGTTGTCCAATCACCGAAGTCATCGAATGGAGCACCATGGCGCTGACCTCCCCCCGGCGTTCCGCCCTCTCCGACCAGGTGATCACGGAGCTGCGGAACCAGATCACCTCGGGCGAGTGGCCGGTCGGCTCACGCATTCCGACCGAGCCCGAGCTGGTCGAGCAGCTGGGCGTGGCCCGCAACACCGTCCGCGAGGCGGTGCGCGCGCTCGCGCACAACGGGCTGCTCGACATCCGGCAGGGTTCGGGGACGTACGTCATCGCGACCAGCGAACTGGCCGGGGTGATGCACCGCCGCTTCGCCTCCGCCGACCCGCGGCACATCGCCGAGCTGCGCTCCACGCTGGAGGCTTCGGGCGCCCGGCTGGCCGCCGAGCGGCGTACGCAGAAGGACCTGAAGCAGCTCGACGCGCTGCTGAAGCGGCGCGAGGAGATGTGGGAAACGGGTGACGCGGAGGCGTTCGTGGCCGCGGACGCGACGCTTCATCTGGCGATCGTCGCGGCCTCGCACAACGACGTACTGACCGAGCTCTACGCCGACCTGGGCGATCTGCTGCGCGACTGGCTGCGCGACGACGTGGGGCGGGTGCTGCGGCCCGAGGGCTACATGGACCATGCCCGGCTGATCGACGCGATCCGGGCGGGTGACGCGGACACGGCGGAGACGGAGGCCGCGAGCTACGCCTTCAACTGCGTGCGTGGGTGATCCAGACCGAGCGGACCTCTTTCCAGCACCGGTCGGTGAGGCGCACGGTCTGCGCGGGGTAGACCTCGACGGGCCTGCCGTCCGCGTCGATGTCCCACCAGCGCTCACACTCCACGTGCAGCTGGACGCGGTCGCCGTCCGGGTAGGGGTTGTGGCAGTACGCGACGACGTGGGAGCCCCGTATCTCCGTACGGCACTCGGAACCTGTGGGCTCGGGGGTCTCGACGGCGGCGGGGGCGGCGGGGGCGCCCGCGGGCCGGGCGGCGACGGTCGGGGCCGCGGTGAGCGCGGCCAGGGCGAGGGCGGCGGTCAGGAGGGCCGCGCTCCGGCGACGTGGGCGACGCACATCGATACCTCCTCCCCTGGGCTCGCCGGGTGAGTCCCGGTCCGCTCAGTCTGCGGGCGAAGGGCGCATCACGCACGACGGCCGCGTCCCCACCTCCGGAGGGAGGTGGGGACGCGGCCGTCGTGTTACGTACGAGAGCGTCAGGCGCCGATCGCGTGCAGGCCACCATCCACGTGGATGATCTCGCCCGTGGTCTTCGGGAACCAGTCCGACAGGAGCGCGACGATGCCGCGGCCGGCCGGCTCCGGGTCGTCCAGCTTCCACGCCAGCGGGGAACGGCTGTCCCACACCGCGGCCAGGTCGCCGAAGCCGGGGATCGACTTGGCGGCCATGGAGCCGAGGGGGCCCGCGGAGATCAGGTTGCAGCGGATGTCCCGCTCGCCGAGGTCGCGCGCCATGTAGCGGCTGGTGGCCTCCAGGGCGGCCTTGGCCGGGCCCATCCAGTCGTACTTCGGCCAGGCGAACTGCGCGTCGAAGGTGAGGCCGACGATGGAGCCGCCCTCGGTCATCAGCGGCAGCAGCGCCATGGTCAGCGACTTCAGGGAGAAGGCGGAGACGTGCATGGCCGTGGCCACGGACTCGAACGGCGTGTTCAGGAAGTTGCCGCCGAGCGCGTCCTGCGGCGCGAAGCCGATGGAGTGCACGACACCGTCGAGGCGGTCGCCGAGGTGCTCGCGCACCTGGCCCTCGAGACGGGCGAGGTGCTCGTCGTTGGAGACGTCCAGCTCCAGGACCTTGACGTCGTCGGGCCGGGGCAGCTTCTTGGCGATGCGCTCGGTGAGGGTCGGACGCGGCCAGGCCGTGAGGATGATCTCCGCGCCCTGCTCCTGGGCCAGCTTCGCGGTGTGGAAAGCGATGGAGGACTCCGTCAGCACTCCCGTGATGAGGATGCGCTTGCCTTCGAGGATTCCACTCATGTGATCAGTGACCCATGCCCAATCCGCCGTCAACGGGGATGACGGCTCCAGTGATGTACGACGCGTCGTCGGAGGCGAGGAACCGCACCGTGGCGGCGATCTCCTCCGGCTGCGCGTAACGGCCGAGCGGCACCTGGGCGACGATGCCCTTGCGCTGGTCGTCGGTGAGAACCTTCGTCATGTCGGTGTCCACGAAGCCGGGCGCGACGACGTTGAAGGTGATGTTGCGGGAGCCCAGCTCGCGGGCGAGCGAGCGGGCGAAGCCGACCAGACCGGCCTTGGACGCGGCGTAGTTCGCCTGGCCCGCGGAGCCGAGGAGCCCGACCACCGAGGAGATGAGGACGACGCGGCCCTTCTTGGCGCGCAGCATGCCGCGGTTGGCGCGCTTCACGACCCGGAAGGTACCGGTGAGGTTCGTGTCGAGTACGGCGGTGAAGTCCTCTTCGGACATCCGCATGAGGAGCTGGTCCTTGGTGACGCCGGCGTTGGCCACCAGCACCTCCACGGGACCGTGCTTCTCCTCGATCTCCTTGTAGGCCTGCTCCACCTGCTCGGTGTCGGTGATGTCGCACTTCACCGCAAGGAAGCCCTCTGGAGGCTCGCCCGAGCGGTACGTGATCGCGACCTGGTCGCCTGCGTCGGCGAAAGCGCGGGCGATGGCGAGGCCGATGCCCCGGTTTCCTCCGGTGACGAGAACCGAGCGGCTCAACGGATCACCCTTTCGATAGCGGTCTGGTACTCACGCAAACTATCGGTCTCGTCCCACTTACGGGGAATCGGCCTCCCACAGGGCCTGCCTGCGGTCCCTGTCGGGTCCCTACAGAAAGGGCCTGGGCAATGGGCCTGTGAACAGGACATGATGCGGTCGACCGGTCGTGACGAACAGGAGACATCCGTGCCCCATTCCATCGACGCAGCCTTTACGGCACTGCCGCTGCGGGCCCTCGCCGACGCGGCGCTCGCCCGGGCCCGCGCGCTCGGCGTGGATCATGCCGACTTCCGATTCGAGCGGGTGCGCAGCGCGTCCTGGCGGCTGCGCGACGCCAAGCCCGCGGGTTCCTCCGACGGCACCGACCTCGGGTACGCGGTGCGGGTGGTGCACGGCGGCAGCTGGGGGTTCGCCTCCGGTGTCGATCTGTCCATGGACGCGGCCGCCCGGGTGGCGGGGCAGGCCGTAGCCATGGCCAAGCTCTCCGCGAAGGTGATCAAGGCGGCGGGTTCGGACGAGCGGGTGGAGCTGGCGGCGGAGCCGGTCCACTCGGAGAAGACCTGGGTCTCGTCGTACGAGATCGACCCGTTCTCCGTGCCCGACGAGGAGAAGACGGGGCTGCTGGCCGACTGGTCGGCACGGCTGCTCGCGGCCGACGGCGTCGCGCACGTGGACGCCTCGCTGATGACGGTCCTGGAGAACAAGTTCTACGCGGACACCGCAGGCACCGTCACCACGCAGCAGCGCGTACGGCTGCACCCGCAGCTGACGGCCGTGGCGGTCGACGAGACCACGGGCGAGTTCGACTCGATGCGGACGATCGCGCCGCCGGTCGGGCGCGGCTGGGAGTACCTGACGGGGACCGGCTGGGACTGGAACTCCGAGCTGGAGCGCATCCCGGAGCTGCTCGCGGAGAAGATGCGGGCGCCGAGCGTGGAGGCGGGGACGTACGACCTGGTCGTCGACCCGTCGAACCTCTGGCTGACGATCCACGAGTCGATCGGCCACGCCACGGAGCTGGACCGCGCGCTGGGGTACGAGGCGGCGTACGCGGGAACCTCCTTCGCCACCTTCGACCAGCTGGGCAAGCTGGCGTACGGCTCCCCCGTCATGAACGTGACCGGCGACCGGACGGCCGAGCACGGGCTCGCGACCATCGGGTACGACGACGAGGGCGTGGCCGCGCAGTCCTGGGACCTGGTGAAGGACGGGACGCTGGTCGGCTATCAACTCGACCGCAGGATCGCCAAGTTGACGGGGTTCGAGCGGTCCAACGGGTGCGCCTACGCGGACTCCCCCGGGCATGTGCCGGTGCAGCGGATGGCCAATGTGTCGCTGCAGCCGGATCCCGGCGGGCTCTCCACGGAGGATCTGATCGGCGGGGTCGAGCGGGGCATCTACGTGGTCGGCGACCGGTCGTGGTCGATCGACATGCAGCGCTACAACTTCCAGTTCACGGGTCAGCGCTTCTTCCGCATCGAGAACGGCAAGCTCGCAGGTCAGCTGCGGGACGTCGCCTACCAGGCGACGACCACCGACTTCTGGGGATCGATGGAGAAGGTCGGCGGCCCCTCGACGTACGTCCTGGGCGGCGCGTTCAACTGCGGCAAGGCCCAGCCGGGCCAGGTCGCGGCGGTCTCGCACGGCTGCCCGTCCGCCCTCTTCAGGGGCGTCAACATCCTCAATACGACGCAGGAGGCCGGTCGATGAGCCGCCAGCACCCCTGTGCGGCTTCGGCCGCGACACCCCCCGGCTGGGGGTCCGGGGGTCGCCCCCCGGGAAAGCACAGTCTCAACACGACGCAGGAGGCGGGCCGATGAGGCGCGAGCACCCTCGTACGCGGGCCGTTTCCGCGCCCATCCCGACGCACCGTCCGAGCAGCCCGCAGGAGGCACGCCGATGAGCCGTAGCACCAAGCCCTACGAGATCGTCGAGCGCGCGCTCTCGCTCTCCACCGCCGACGGCTGCGTCGTCATCGCCGACGAGCAGTCCAGCGCCAACCTCCGCTGGGCGGGCAACGCCCTCACCACCAACGGCGTCACCCGCGGCCGCACCCTGACCGTCATCGCGACCGTCGACGGCAAGGAGGGCACCGCGTCCGGTGTCGTCTCGCGGTCCGCCGTCACCGCCGACGATCTCGAGCCGCTCGTACGGGCAGCCGAGGCCGCCGCCCGCGGTGGCGCGCCGGCCGAGGACGCGCAGCCGCTGGTCACCGGGGTGCCCGTCTCCCCCGACTTCACCGACGCCCCCGCCGAGACCTCCTCCGCCGTCTTCACCGACTTCGCGCCCGCGCTCGGCGAGTCCTTCGCCCGCGCCCGGGCCGGCGGACGCGAGCTCTACGGGTTCGCCAACCACGAGATGACCTCCAGCTATCTCGGTACGTCGACGGGCCTGCGCCTGCGCCACGACCAGCCCAACGGCACCCTGGAGCTCAACGCCAAGTCCCCGGACCGCAAGCGCTCCGCCTGGGCGGGCCGGGCGACCCGGGACTTCAAGGACGTCGACCCCGCCGCGCTCGACGCCGAGCTGGCGCAGCGGCTCGGCTGGGCCGAGCGCCGTATCGAGCTGCCCGCCGGGCGGTACGAGACGCTGCTGCCGCCCACCGCCGTCGCCGACCTGCTGATCTACCAGCTGTGGTCGTCCGCGGCCCGGGACGCCGCCGAGGGCCGGACCGTGTTCTCCAAGCCTGGCGGCGGCACGCGTCTCGGCGAGCAGCTCTCCCCGCTCCCGCTGACCCTGCGCAGCGACCCGAACGAGCCGGGGCTCGAGTCCTCGCCCTTCGTGCTCACGCACTCCTCGGGCGACGACGCGTCCGTCTTCGACAACGGTCTGCCGCTGACCGCCACGGACTGGATCCGCGAGGGAACGCTGGAGCGCCTGGTCACCACCCGGCACAGCGCCGGCCTGACCAAGATGCCGGTGGCGCCCGCGATCTCCAACCTGATCCTGGACGGGGGCGGCACGAAGTCCCTGGACGAGATGGTGGCGGGCACCGAGCGCGGGCTGCTGCTGACCTGCCTCTGGTACATCCGCGAGGTGGACCCGGCGACGCTGCTGCTCACCGGGCTGACCAGGGACGGCGTCTACCTCGTCGAGAACGGCGAGGTCGTGGGCGAGGTGAACAACTTCCGGTTCAACGAGTCCCCCGTCGATCTGCTGTCGCGCGCCACCGAGGCCGGAGTCACGGAGAAGACGCTGCCGCGCGAGTGGGGCGACTGGTTCACCCGGGCCGCGATGCCCGCGCTGAGGGTCCCGGATTTCAATATGAGTTCGGTCAGCCAGGGCGTATAACCTCGTAGGAGTCTGTAAGCAACATCCGAGGAGACAAGAGAACCGTGACGGACATCGTCGACGAACTGCAGTGGCGCGGGCTGATCGCCCTCTCTACTGACGAGGACGCACTGCGCAAGGCGTTCGCGGACGGTCCTGTCACGTTCTATTGCGGTTTCGACCCGACCGCCTCCAGCCTGCACCTCGGCAATCTGGTGCAGATCCTGACCATGCGCCGGATCCAGCTGGCGGGCAACCGTCCGCTGGGTCTGGTCGGCGGTGCCACGGGGCTGATCGGCGACCCGAAGCCCAACTCGGAGCGCACGCTCAACGACCCCGAGACCGTCGCCGCCTGGGTGGGCCGGCTGCGCGGGCAGATCGAGCGGTTCCTGGACTTCGAGGGCCCGTACGCCGCGACCATGGTCAACAACCTGGACTGGACGTCGGGTCTGTCGGCCATCAGCTTCCTGCGGGACATCGGCAAGTACTTCCGGGTCAACAAGATGATCGCGAAGGAGGCCGTCGCACGGCGCCTCAACTCCGACGCGGGCATCAGCTACACCGAGTTCAGCTACCAGATCCTGCAGGGCATGGACTTCCTGGAGCTCAACCGCCGGTACGGCTGCACGCTGCAGACCGGTGGCAGCGACCAGTGGGGCAATCTGACCGCGGGCACCGACCTGATCCACCGGGTCGAGCCCGAAGCCGATGTGCACGCGCTGGCGACGCCGCTGATCACCAAGGCGGACGGCACGAAGTTCGGCAAGACGGAGTCCGGCACGGTCTGGCTGGACGCGGAGCGGACCACTCCGTACGCCTTCTACCAGTTCTGGCTGAACGCCGACGACCGGGATGTCTCCAAGTTCCTGCGCATCTTCAGCTTCAAGTCCCGCGAGGAGATCGAGGAGCTGGAGAAGCTGACCGAGGAGCGTCCTCAGGCGCGCGCCGCCCAGCGGGCGCTGGCCGAGGAGCTCACGACGATGGTGCACGGCGGCGATCAGTGCGCCGCGGTCATCGCCGCGTCCAAGGCTCTCTTCGGCCAGGGCGAGCTGACGGAGCTCGACGAGGCGACGCTCGTCTCCTCGCTCTCCGAGCTGCCGCACGCCAAGGTCGAGGGCCTCCAGCCGGTCGTGGACCTGCTCGTCGAGACGGGTCTGGTGCCCAGCAAGTCGGCCGCCCGCCGCGCCGTCAAGGAGGGCGGGGCGTACGTGAACAACGTGAAGGTGGCCGGCGAGGACGCCGTACCGGCGGCCGGTGAGCTGCTGCACGGACGCTGGCTGGTGCTGCGCCGGGGCAAGAAGAACCTGGCCGCGGTCGAGGTCGCGGGCGTCTAGTACGCGGACAGCAACGCAACGAGGGGCGGCCGGGATGATCTCCCGGCCGCCCCTCGTTGCGTACTCGCGTTCAGCCTGTCTGTTTTTTGCCTCTGACCGCGGACCATGCGGCGTCACCGAGAGCAACGACGATCACTGCGCCCACCAGCTGGAGCAGATGCCTGGTCCAGTCGATGCCACCGGTGTCGTTGACACCCATCCCGGTGGCGGCCCAGTTGCCCAGCACGCTGCCGAGGATGCCGAACACCGCCGTCAGCCACAGGGGGATCTGCTGCTTGCCCGGGATGATCGCCTTGGCGATCAGTCCGAGCACCAGTCCCACGATGATTGCCCACAACCAACTCATGTCGCCTCCTCATGCGGCTTCTGTGTGCGCATGTGCGATCAGTCTCCGTCCGTAGGCCGTACGGCGCATGTCGGAGGGCGCCATACGCGGTACGCCGGGGTACATCCGCCCAGGCGGGGCGTGCCCCGGTCTCGAAGGCGGCGCAGGGGCGGCGTACCGTGGGAGCGTCCGGTCCGGGGAGAGTCCGGCGCAGGAATCGGGTGGTGGAAACGTGATGCGGAAGCAGAGCAGCACTGAGGTCTTCCGGATCACCGGGGCCAGGCAGGGCCTCGCCGACGACGTACGGGGCAGGCAGCGCCGTTATGTCATCTCCATGTCGATCAGGACGCTCTCGGTGGTCCTGACCGTGATCCTCTGGAACATCGAGCGGCCGGTCGCGATCGCGACGCTGGTCCTCGGTGCGCTCCTTCCGTACGTCGCCGTGGTGATCGCCAACGCGGGCCGCGAGAACGTGCCGTCGCTGCCCTCGACCTTCATCCCCGCACCGTCCCGTCCCGCGCTGGGCGCGTCTCCGCTGGAGGGCGTCGCGGAACCTTCGGCGGAACGACAGGCCGACGGGTCGGACGAGCGGCCGTACGGACAGACTTGATCAATCTACGGTCCGCAAAGCTCAAGAAAAGCTCAGATCAATCATGCAGTTCCGGTGCCGTGGCGCCGGTCCCCCATGACATACTTCAAAAGCGCTCCGCATCCCCCGTCGGAGCGACGGACCGACGCCGGGCAGCTCCCCCCGTGGCTGCTCGGCGTCGCCTTTGTTTGGAACCGTTTTGAGTGACGAAACACCCGTCTGTTCTGCCAAGGGCTGCCGCACCGACGCCGTCTGGGTGCTGGTGTGGAACAACCCGAAGCTGCACACGCCGGAGCGCCGCAAGACGTGGCTCGCGTGTGACGAACACCGGGAGCACCTCTCCCAGTTCCTCGGCGTACGCGGCTTCCTGAAGGACGTCGTGACGCTCGTGGAGTGGGAGCGGGAACAGCCCGCGGGCGACTAGCCGCCGATCGCCGACATCGGGCGGTCGGGCTGGAGGAACGACGGGTCGTCGAGGCCGGATCCGGCCTTCTTGCCCCACATCGCCACCTTCCACAGGCGGGCGATCTCCTCGTCCGGCGCCCCCGAACGCAGCGCGGCCCGCAGGTCGGACTCCTCGCGGGCGAAGAGGCAGGTGCGCACCTGGCCGTCGGCGGTGAGGCGGGTGCGGTCGCAGGCTCCGCAGAACGGGCGCGTGACGGAGGCGATGACGCCGACCCGGTGCGGGCCGCCGTCCACGACCCAGCGCTCGGCGGGCGCGGAACCGCGCTCGTCGTCGCCCTCTTCGGTCAGGGTGAAGCGCGTACGCAGAGACTCCAGGATGTCACCCGCAGTGATCATTCCGTCGCGCTTCCAGCCGTGCTGGGCGTCGAGCGGCATCTGCTCGATGAAGCGCAGCTCGTACGCGTTCTCCACGGCCCAGGCGAGGAGTTCGGGGGCCTCGTCGGCGTTGAGCCCCGGCATCAGCACGGTGTTGACCTTCACCGGGGTGAGGCCCGCGTCCCGTGCCGCTTCGAGTCCTTCGAGGACGTCGCGGTGGCGGTCGCGGCGGGTGAGCGTCTTGAACACGTCGGGGCGCAGGGTGTCGAGCGAGACGTTGACCCGGTCCAGGCCGGCCGACTTGAGCGCGGCCGCGGTGCGCTTGAGCCCGATGCCGTTGGTGGTGAGCGACATCCGGGGGCGGGGGGTGAGCTGTGCGCACTGCTCGACGATCCCGACCAGGCCGGGACGGAGCAGCGGTTCGCCGCCGGTGAAGCGGACTTCGGTGATGCCGAGGTCGGTCACGGCGATGCGTACGAGCCGGACGATCTCGTCGTCGGTGAGCAGATCAGGCTTGCCGAGCCACTGCAGTCCCTCTTCCGGCATGCAGTACGTGCACCGCAGATTGCAGCGGTCCGTCAGGGAAACGCGCAGGTCGGTGGCGACCCGACCGTAGGTGTCGATCAGCACTTTGGGTCCCCTCCCCCATCGCTGGATTGTGTATACACACCGAGCCTACGCGAGAGGACCGACATTGAGGGGGGCAGATTGCCACGAGGTGCGGCGAGGCCGCGTCGTAGGACCCTACGACGCGGCCCGTGCGCTCAGTGGGCGCCCACACCGGTGAGGGACTTGACCTCCAGTTCGGCGTACTTGCCCTTGTCCGGCTCCTCCTTGGAGAGCAGCGAGCCGACGATGCCGAGCAGGAAGCCCAGCGGGATCGAGATGAGGCCCGGGTTCTCCAGCGGGAACCAGTGGAAGTCGACTCCCTTGAACATGGAGGTCTTCGGGTTGCCGGAGACCACCGGGGAGAAGAGCACCAGGACCACGGAGGAGACGAGTCCTCCGTAGATCGACCACAGGGCTCCCTGGGTGGTGAACCGCTTCCAGAAGAGGCTGTAGAGGATCGTCGGGAGGTTGGCGGACGCGGCGACCGCGAAGGCGAGGGCGACGAGGCCTGCGACGTTCAGGTCGCGGGCGAAGGCACCGAGCACGATGGCGACCGCGCCGATGGCGACCGTCGACCAGCGGGCCGCGCGCATCTCCTCCTTCTCCGTGGCCTTGCCCTTGCGGATGACGTTGGCGTAGATGTCGTGCGCGAACGACGAGGACGAGGCGAGGGTGAGGCCTGCGACCACCGCGAGGATCGTGGCGAAGGCGACCGCGGAGATCACCGCGAGGAGGATCGCGCCGCCCGTCGAGTCGGCGCCGCCGCCGATCTCCAGGGCCGCGAGTGGCGCCGCCGTATTGCCTGCGGGGTTCGAGGCGATGATGTCGGCGGGCTTGAGGATGGCCGCGGCGCCGAAGCCGAGCACGATGGTCATCAGGTAGAAGGCGCCGATGATGCCGATCGCCCAGTTCACGGACTTACGGGCGGCCTTGGCGGTCGGGACCGTGTAGAAGCGGATCAGGATGTGCGGCAGGCCCGCGGTGCCCAGCACCAGGGCGATGCCCAGCGAGATGAAGTCGAGCTTGGTGGTGCCCGTCTTGCCGTACTTGAGGCCGGGGTTGAGGAAGTCGGTGCCCTTGCCGCTGTTCTTGGCGGCCGTGCCCAGCAGGTCGGAGATGTTGAAGTTGAACTTCAGCAGGATCAGGAAGGTGATGAGGATGGTGCCGGAGATGAGCAGCACCGCCTTGACCATCTGCACCCAGGTGGTGCCCTTCATCCCGCCGATGGTGACGTACACGATCATCAGGACGCCGACGAGGGCGACGATGAGGATCTTGCCCGCGTCCGTGGTGATGCCGAGCAGCAGGGAGACCAGGACGCCCGCGCCCGCCATCTGCGCCAGCAGATAGAAGATCGAGACGACGATGGTGGAGGCGCCGGCGGCGGTACGGACCGGGCGCTGCCTCATGCGGTACGCGAGGACGTCGCCCATCGTGTAGCGGCCCGAGTTGCGGAGCGGTTCGGCGACGAGGAGCAGGGCGACCAGCCAGGCGACCAGGAAGCCGATGGAGTAGAGGAAGCCGTCGTAGCCGAAGAGCGCGATGGCGCCCGCGATGCCGAGGAAGGACGCGGCGGACATGTAGTCGCCGGAGACCGCGAGGCCGTTCTGGAAGGCGGTGAACTGCCGCCCGCCCGCGTAGAAGTCGGTGGCGGTCTTGGTCTGGCGGCCGGCCCAGACGGTGATCACGAGCGTCGCGACGACAAAGACCGCGAAGAGCGTGATGATCAGCGGCCGGTGCTTCTCGGTGGCGGACGCGGCGATGAAGTGGGCGGCCTGGTGGTGGACGGCGGGGCTCATACGTCGGCCTCCATACGGGACTTGATCGCCGCGCCCTTCGGGTCGAGCTTGGCGGTGGCGTAGCGCGAGTAGAACCAGGCGATGAGGAAGGTGGTGAGGAACTGGGCGAGCCCGAAGACGAGGGCGACGTTGATGTTGCCGACGACCTTGGTGTCCATGAAGCCGCCGGCGTAGTTCGACAGCAGGACGTACAGCAGGTACCAGACGATGAAGCCGAGGGTCAGCGGGAAGGCGAAGGAGCGGTGGGCGCGGCGCAGTTCACCGAACTCCGCGCTCTCCTGCACCTCGATGAACTGCTCTGTCGTGGGCTGTGCGGGGCCGGTCTCCGCCCCGCCTCGGGGCGGCGGTACTTCGGTAGCCACGGGTTCTCCTTGCTGCGCGGGTACTGGGGTGCGGGGGGTCAACAGGGCCTCACAGAGGGAGAGTCGAGAGAGCGGTTCCCCCTGACAACGGCACGGAGAGCGCGACGACGCGGTTCACGGCGTCCTGATTTTCTTTAGGGATTCATTGCCCGATGTTGATGATCAGCGATAACTTCACACGTCATGTACAAGCTCAACCGCGACCCGCGGATGAGCAGTTGAACCGGATGATGTGGAGAACCCATGGCTCATCTGCGCTCCAGACGGCTGCGTGCCCTCGCACTGCCCGCCGGACTGGCTCTCACGGCCTCGCTCGGGATCCTGCCGGGCGCCTCGGCGTCGGCCGCGCCCCAGGTCTCCCCGGTGGCCGCCGACGGTCCGAATCTGGCGTACGTGGTGAACACGAAGGCCGACCACCGCACCATCTCCTCGGTGAAGCAGGCGATATCCCGGGCCGGAGGGACCGTCGTCATCGCGTACGAGAAGATCGGCGTGATCGTCGTCCACTCGGCCAACCCGGAGTTCGGGCAGCAGATCCGTGCGGTACGGGGCGTGCAGTCGGCCGGTGCCACCCGCACCACCCCGCTCACCTCGGCGGCGACGACCGACGAGGGCTCCCCCGAGTACATCTCGGCGGCAGCGGCGAAGGCCACCACGAGCGCGGCCTCGGGCGTGGAGCCCCTGGAGAGCAACCAGTGGGACCTCAGGGCGATCGGCGCCGACAAGGCCGCGAAGATCAACCCGGGCAGCTCCAAGGTCACCGTCGGTGTGATCGACACGGGTGTCGACGACACCCACCCCGATCTGGCGGCCAACTTCTCCGCCTCGCAGTCCGCGAACTGTGTCGGCGGCGTCGCCGACACCTCGCCGGGCGCCTGGCGTCCGTACAACCCGGCCGAGGACTACCACGGCACGCACGTCGCGGGCGAGATAGCCGCCGCGCGCAACGGCATCGGTGTGGCCGGTGTCGCGCCGGGCGTGAAGGTCGCGGCCATCAAGGTCAGCGATCCGGTCAACGGCCTCTTCTACCCGGAGAACGTGGTCTGCGCCTTCGTCTTCGCGGCGGACAAGGGCATCGAGGTCACCAACAACAGCTACTACGTCGACCCGTGGCTCTACAACTGCGTCAGCGACCCGGACCAGAAGGCGATCTACGACGCGGTCAACCGCGCCTCGCTGTACGCCCAGTCCAAGGGCACGCTCAATGTCGCCTCCGCGGGCAACTCGAACGACGACCTCGACTCGGACGCGCTGATCGACGACTCCAGCCCGGACGACTCGACCGCGGTGACGCGGACCGTCGACCCGCACCAGTGCTTCGACGTCCCCACCCAGCTGCCGGGTGTGGTCACGGTCGCGGCGACGGGCGTGCAGAACGTGAAGTCGTACTACTCGAGCTACGGCAAGGGCGTCATCGACGTCACCGCGCCGGGCGGCGACAAGTACCAGATCCCGGACACCCCGGACAAGAACGGCCGGATCCTCGCCACGCTCCCTGGCAACACGTACGGCTATCTGCAGGGCACCTCGATGGCCAGCCCGCACGTCGCCGCCGTCGCCGCACTGCTGAAGTCCGCCCACCCGTGGGCCGGTCCGGTGGCGCTCCAGGCGCTGCTCAAGGCCGAGGCCGACAACCCGGGCTGCCCGGACCAGGTCTATGACGCGACGGGCCAGCTGATCGACGCGACCACCTGCAAGGGCGGAAAGCGTGTGAACGGGTACAACGGCTACGGGATCGTGGACGCGCTGGACGCGGTCAAGAAGTAGCCCTGCACTGCTCCTGTCCGCAACTCCGCACCTGCCAACGAAAGTGGAGCATCCATGACGCTGCGCACCTCGCGCACCCGGCGGCGCGCCCTCGCGATCCCGGTCGGCATGGCCGTGGTCTCGGCCCTCGCCTTCCTGCCGTCGACGGCCTCGGCCAGCACGGCCGACAGCACCACGGTGAAGGCCGCCGCCACGGACGGGCCCTCGCTCAGCTATGTGGTCAACGTCCGCAAGGGGTACGGCCAGACGCACCAGGTCGAGCGGGCCGTGAAGGCGGCCGGCGGTTCGATCGTGGAGACGTACGACAAGATCGGCGTGATCGTCGTCCACTCGTCGAACCCCGACTTCGCGAAGACGATCCGTACCGTACGGGGCGTGGAGTCGGCCGGTGCCACCCGCACCGCGCCGCTGCCCGCCCAGTCGACGACGGACGTCGGCGCCCCGCAGGCGCTGACCGCCGAGCAGCTGAAGGCCGCGACGGCCGACGCCGCTGCCGGTCAGGACCCGCTGGAGCCCCTGCAGTGGGACCTGAAGGCCATCTCGGCCGACAAGGCGCACGAGAAGTCGCTCGGCAGCAGCAAGGTCACGGTCGCGGTGATCGACACGGGTGTCGACGACACCCACCCGGACATCGCGCCGAACTTCGACCGCGCTGCCTCGGCGAGCTGTGTCACCGGCAAGGCCGACACCACGGACGGCGCGTGGCGGCCGTGGGCGACCGGCGGCTCCCCGCACGGTACGCATGTGGCGGGTGAGATAGCCGGTGCGAAGAACGGCGTCGGGATCACCGGTGTCGCACCGGGCGTGAAGGTCGCGGGCATCAAGGTGTCCACCCAGGGCGGCAGTTACTTCTACACCGAGTCGGTGGTGTGCGGCTTCATGTGGGCCGCCGACCACGGTGTGGACGTGACCAACAACAGCTATTACACCGACCCCTGGTACTTCAACTGCAAGGACGACCCGGACCAGAAGGCGCTCGTCACGGCCATCACCCGGGCCTCCTCGTACGCGGAGTCCAAGGGCACGGTCAATGTCGCGGCGGCGGGCAACGAGAACTACGACTTCGCCGCGGACTCGATCACCGACCCGGTCAGCCCGAACGACTCGACCGCGGTCAGCCGGACGATCGACCCGTCCAAGTGCTATGACATCCCGACCCAGTTGCCGGGTGTCGTGACGGTCGCGGCGACCGGCGCGAAAAACCTGAAGTCGTCGTTCTCCAACTACGGCCTCGGGGTCATCGACGTCGCGGCCCCCGGCGGCGACTCCACCGCCTACCAGACCCCGGACGCTCCGGCGACCAGCGGTCTGATCCTCGGCCCGGTCCCGGGCGGCGGCTGGGCGTACATGGCCGGCACCTCGATGGCGTCCCCGCATGTCGCGGGCGTCGCGGCGCTGATCAAGTCCACGCATCCGCACGCCTCTGCGGCGCTGGTCAAGGCGCTGCTGAAGGTGGAGGCCGACGGGCTGGCCTGCCCGGTGCCGTACGACATCAACAAGGACGGCAAGGTCGACGCGGTCTGCGAGGGCGGCAAGTTCTACAACGGGTTCTACGGGGCGGGTCTGGTCAACGCCCTGAACGCGGTCACCAAGTAGCACGTACGTCGAGGGGCCGCGGGGGATGCACTCCCTCGCGGCCCCTTTACGCTGCCCGCATGACGCACGCACACATCTCCTCCGGTACGGAACAGGCCTGGGCGGCGGTCGGCGGCGATCCCGCGCTGATCCCGCGGATCGAGTACGGGGACCCCGCCGGGCTGCTGCCCTCGCGGCTCCCGGTCATGGAGCTGGCCCGTTCCACGGTGGCGGCGTGCGCGCTGGCCGCCGCCGAGCGGGCCGGTTCTCCTCGCGTACGGGTGGACGACGGCGCGGTCGCCACGGCCTTCACCAGCGAGCGGCATCTCCTCGTGGACGGCCGGAAACCGGTGAACTTCGCGCCGCTGTCCCGGTTCTGGCGTACGGCCGACGGCTGGGTCCGCACCCATGCCAACTATCCGCACCACAGGGCGGCGCTGCTGGCCGCGTTGGGCGTCCCCGAGGAGAAGGTGGAGGCCGAGCTGGCGGGGCGGCGGGCCCTGGAGGTGGAGGAGACGGTGTACGCGGCCGGGGGGCTGGCGGTGGCGCTGCGTACACCCGAGGAGTGGGCGGCGCATCCGCAGTGCGTCGCTGTGGCTGAACGGCCTCTGGTTGTACCAGAGTTGCTGGACGAGGCCCCGCCGAAGCCGCGCGGCGAGCGGCTCAAGGTCCTCGATCTGACCCGGGTCATCGCGGGGCCGGTCGCCACCCGCACGCTGGGGCTCCTCGGCGCCGACGTCCTGCGGATCGACGCGCCGCAGTCGCCCGAACTCCCCGACCAGCACGCGGACACGGGCTTCGGGAAGCGCTCGGCGACGCTGGACCTTCGCCGGCACGCGGACCGGCGTACCTTCGCCGACCTCCTTGATGCGGCGGACGTCCTGGTGACCGGATACCGGCCGGGAGCGCTGGACGTGTACGACCTCCAGCGGCCGGGACTGGTCACGGCCCAGCTCTCCGCGTGGGGCGACTACGGGCCGTGGCGCGAGCGGCGCGGCTTCGACAGTCTGGTCCAAGTGGGCACGGGGATCGCAGAGTTGGAGGGCTCCGAGGGGAAGCCGGGCGCGCTGCCAGCGCAGGCCCTCGACCACGGCACGGGGTATCTGCTGGCCGCGGCGGTGCTGCGTGCACTGACCGAGCAGGACGCGCACGGCGGCACGCGGCGGCTGCGCCTCTCGCTGGCCCGTACGGCCCACTGGCTACGGGAGCTGGCGCCGGGAGCCGGGGCTTCCCCTGACTCGTACACACCCCAACTGGCCGAGACCGACAGCCCGTTGGGGCGTTTGCGGCACGCCCCGTCGCCCGTCGCCTACGACGGAGGCCCGGCGGGCTGGTCGCGTCCGCCGGGCCTCCTGGGGGCCGACTCCCCCGTCTGGCTCTGACTTACGGCTTGACGAGGACCTTCAGCGCCGTGCGCTCGTCCATCGCCTTGTAGCCGTCCGGCACCCCGTCGAGCCCGACCGTGAGGTCGAAGACCGGCGACGGGTCGATCGTGCCGTCCAGCACGTCGGGGAGCAGCTCGGGGATGTACGTACGGACGGGCGCGACCCCGCCGCGCAGGGCGACGTTGCGGTCGAACATGTCGCTGAGGTCCAGGCCGGTGCCGCTGCCGTGCGGGACGCCGACGTAGCCGACGGCGCCGCCGTCGCGGGTGATCGCCACGGCGGTGCGCATCGACTGCTCGGTGCCGACGGCCTCGATGACGGAGTGGGCGCCCTGGCCGCGGGTCAACTCCCGTACGGCGGCGACCGCTTCGTCGCCGCGCGCCGCGACGACGTCGGTGGCGCCGAAGAGCTTGGCGATGTCGGTGCGGTCCGTGTGGCGGCCCATCGCGATGATGCGCTCGGCGCCCAGGCGCTTGGCGGCCAGCACACCGCAGAGCCCGACCGCGCCGTCGCCGACGACCGCGACCGTGGAGCCCTTGACGACACCGGCGCCGAGCGCGGCGTGGTGGCCGGTGCCCATGACGTCGGAGAGGGCGAGGAGAGCGGTCAGCATGTGCTCGTCGGAGGCGGCGTCGGCGGGCAGCTTCACCAGCGTGCCGTCGGCGAAGGGCACGCGGACGGCCTCGCCCTGGCCGCCGTCGGATCCGGGCGAGCCCCAGAATCCGCCCTGCGGGCAGGAGGTGGTGAGGCCCTCGGCACAGAAGTCGCACGTGCCGTCGGACCAGACGAAGGGCGCCACGACGAGGTCACCGGCGGCGAACCCGGTCACGCCGGAGCCCGCCTCCTCGACGATGCCGAGGAACTCGTGCCCGATCCGCTGTCCGGGCTTCCGGGCGGCCACGCCCCGGTACGCCCAGAGGTCGCTGCCGCAGATGCAGGCGCGCAGGACGCGGACGACAGCGTCGGTGGGCTGCTGGACGACGGGGTCCGGCACCTCCTCGACGCGCATGTCGAGGGGGGCGTGGATGGTGGTGGCGCGCATGGTGCGAGTCCTTGCTGATCAGACAGATGTACGGCTCTCACGGTACGCCTGCGCAGGGGTCCCCGCTTCCGCGAGCAGGGCCCTGGCCAGCAGGGTCTGGGCCGCGATGTAGGTCGCCATCACCCAGAAGTCGGGCCGGGGCAGCTGGGGCCAGTCGGCGACACCGGTGGCGATGAGGGTGTCGGAGAGCAGGAAGAGCGCCCCGCCGATGCCGCCCCACAGGCCGAGGCGGCTGGAGCGGTACGCCATGGCGGTGAGGAGGAGCGAGTAGCCGGCGACGGGGATACGGAGGTCGGCGGGGAGGTCGGGCCAGAGCGCGGCGACGGTGGCGACGAGGGCTGCGGCATAGGCGGCACCGAGGAGGGGTGACGTACGGCCGCGTCCGAAGGCGACGAGATAGCAGACGTGCCCGCCCGCGAAACAGGCCATGCCGACGAGGAAGGCGGGGTCGGCGGAGGAGAGGAGGAAGACGTCGCCGCCCCAGCCGAGGAGGAGGGCGGCGAGGAGGATCTTCGGGGCGCCACGGGTGTAGGCGTGGAAGGCGAGCAGCGGCATGAGCAGCGGCTTGGTGATGAGGTGTCCGGGATCCCACCCGGCAAGCAGGGATCCCAGATCAACCAGAACAGCCGCGCCGAATACCACCAGTGGGCAGTCGTTCCGCAGGGCGGAACGGGTGGGCACACCCCCGACCCGGGTCACGCAACCCGCTCCGGCTCAGGGACCGGCGCAGCCGCAGGCGCCCACCCGGGCCCCCGGAACACCCGCCCCGCCCGCTCCCCCCAAGAGCTCGCCGCCCGCACATCCCGCAAGATCGCCGCGTACTCATGCGTCGCCACCCGCAGAGGGTTGTGCGTCGCGATGTTCTTCGTCAGCCCGAACACCGGCCGCTCCGTCTCCGCCGTGAACGACCCGAACCACCGGTCCCACAAGATGAGAATCCCCCCGAAGTTCCGGTCCAGATACCCCCCTTGGGACGCATGGTGCACCCGATGGTGCGACGGCGTGTTCAGTACGTACTCGAAGGGCCGCGGCAGCTTGTCGATCCGCTCCGTGTGCACCCAGAACTGGTAGACGAGGTTGGCCGACGAGCAGAACGCGAGCGCCGCCGGGTGCACACCCAGCGCGATCAGCGGGACGTAGAAGGGCCAGACCGTCAGAGACGTCCACGGCTGCCGCAGCGCCGTCGTCAGGTTGAACTTCCGGCTGGAGTGGTGCACCACGTGGCACGCCCACAGGATCCGGATCACATGGTGGCCCCGGTGCGACCAGTAGTAGAAGAAGTCCTGGCCGAGCAGCATCAGCGGGACCGTCCACCACAGCACGGGTATGCGCAGCGGGGTGAGCTCGTACACCGCCGTGTAGACCGCGACGATCGGGATCTTCCACACGAAGTCGAAGACCAGGCTGCCGAGCCCCATGCCGACGCTGGTGGCGGCGTCCTTCTTCTCGTACCCCGCCGCATCCTCGTCCGGATGGAAGCGGACGCTCACCATTTCGACCACGGTGAGCAGGACGAAGGCCGGGATCGACCACAGCACGACATCGGGCAGGTTCGGCTCCATGCGAGCACCGTAGAGGCAGCAGATCCGCTCCGGCTAGATGTTGTTACCGACTAGTATTCAAACGCCTGTCGCGCCCAGCAGTGCGCCCGCCCCGTACGTGACCGCCATGGCCAGCGCCCCGCCGCACACATTCCGCAGGACCGCCGGGCGCACCGGGGCCGCCCCGAGCCGCGCACTGCCCCACCCCGCGAGCGCCAGCGCCCCGAGCACCGACAGGACCGTCACGTACAGGCGTACGGAGGCGGGCGGCAGCACCATCGCGAGCAGCGGCAGCAGTGCGCCCGCGGTGAAGGCGAGGAAGCTGGCGAGCGCAGCGTGCCAGGGGTTGGTCAGGTCGTCGGGGTCGATGCCGAGCTCGACCTCCGCGTGGGCGCGCAGCGCGTCGCGCTCGGTGAGCTGCACGGCGGCCTCGCGGGCGACCTCCGCACTGAGCCCCTTGCCCTCCAACAGCCCGGTCAGCTCGATGAGTTCGGCCTCCGGCGCCTCCCTCAGCTCGCGCCTCTCCTGCGCCAGGGCGGCCTTCTCGGAGTCCCGCTGGGTGGAGACCGAGACGTACTCCCCCGCTGCCATCGACATCGATCCGGCGAGCAGTCCTGCGAGTCCGGCCGTCAGCAGCGCGTTGCGCGAACCGGTCGCACCGGCGACGCCGACGACGATGCCCGCCGTGGAGACGATGCCGTCGTTGGCGCCGAGCACGGCGGCCCGGAGCCAGTTGAGCCGGGCTCCGAGGCCGCCGTTGTGGGCTTCGTCGTGCGTTTCTTCAGTCACCCGGGGAGGGTCTCACCCGCCCGCTCACCAGACGCGCACCGACCCTCCCCGGGCGAAGGCGGGACTGGTCGCGTCCGCCGGGATCTCCGTCAGCGGTTCGGCGATCTCCTCGACGGTGGGGCCGACCTTCGCCGCGATCGGGTCCAGGAGGCCGAGGTCGAATCCGTACACCCGCGCCGTGTTGCCGCCGACCATCGCGGCGACCTCCTCGCGCGGCAGACCGGCGTACGCGATCCGCAGGCCCTCGCGGGTGTACGGGTGCGTGCCCTCGTCGTGCGGGTAGTCGCTCCCCCACATGATCTTGTCGAGGCCGATCGTCTCGCGCAGCGGCACCTCGTGGGGACGCATGAAACTGGCCCCGACGAAGCAGTTGTCGCGCCAGACCTCGCTGGGCCCCTTCCCCATCGAATCGGCAAGCCCCGCACCGAACTTGGACTCCGCGGTGGTGGCGCGGGACTCGGCCGCGACGAGGCGGCCGTGGTAGTAGTCCAGCATGTCCAGGACCCGGGGGATCCAGCCCGAGCCCTGTTCGGTGAGGACCAGTTTGAGGTCCGGGTGGCGGCGGAAGGCGCCGCCGAAGATGAGGTGCCAGAGCGCCCGGTGCGAGAACCAGGTCGTCTCGACCATGAAGACCGCGCGGGCGGCCGGTTCGTCGCCGAGCGGCGGGGATGCCGAGCCGCCGTGGTGGTTGACGGGCACGCCGAGTTCGGCGCAGACCGCCCAGAGGGGGTCGTACGTCGCCGAGTAGAGCTCCGGGATGCCGGATCCCGGCGGTGCGCCCGGCAGCAGGACGCCGCCGGTGAGGCCTGCGGCGTGGACGCGGCGCACTTCCCGTACCGCCTCGTCCACGTCGTTGAGGAGGATCTGCGCGACGCCCGCGCGGCGGCCCGGGGCCTGTTCGCAGAAGTCGGCGAGCCAGCGGTTGTGGGCGCGCAGGCCGGCCCAGCGCTGTTCGTACTCCTGCTGGGACGGGGCCGGCGCCATGAGGGAGGCGCTGGGGAAGAACGGCGGGATGGTGTTGGGGAAGACGACCTCGGCGACGATGCCGTCCTCTTCGAGTTCGGCGATGCGGCGCTCGGAGTTCCAGTTGCGGTCGGCGGTGTCGGCGAGGAGGTCCTCGTACGGGTTGACGTAGGTGGCCGCCCAGGCGTCGAAGTCGTCGTGGTGGCGCTTCTCCAGATAGGGCTTGTAGTCGAGGAGATCGGCGCCTGCGTGGCAGTCGGCGGAGATGACCGTGTAGCGGTCCATCACAGGACTCCCATCTGCGGGAAGTCGTGGTCGGTGAGCCAATGGCGGCCCACTTCACGGGACTTGGCCCAGGAGGCCGTGACGGCCGTCTGGTCCTCGGGCTGCCCCAGGTCGGCCGGGGTCGGTCCGATGCGCTGTGCGAGGGGGGCGAGCTTCTGGGTGTCGAAGCCGAAAACGTCGGCCGCCGCGAGTCCGAGCATGCGCCGGGTCTCGTCGACGGGGATGTCGTGGAAGGTGTTCTTCAGCCACTCGCGGGTCTTGGGCCAGGTGCCCTCGGGGTGCGGGAAGTCGCTGCCCCAGAGGATGTTGTCGACGCCGATCTCGTAGCGCTGGGCGAGCTCGCGCCGCTTGGTGTTGGTGGCGCAGATGAAGACCTGGCGGTCGAGGTACTCGCTCGGCGGCCGCTTCAGCTCGGCGAACGGCGAGAGCTTCTTGCCGCCGTGCGCGCCCAGGTACAGCCGGTCCATGAACCAGAGCTGGTTGGGCAGCCACCAGCAGCCGGACTCGGCGACGCCGAACTTCAGGCCGGGGTGGCGCTCGAAGACCCCGGACCAGAGCAGGAACCAGAGGGGGCGGGCGGGCCACCAGGTGACCTCGCTGACGTAGATGCCCAGGTGGTCGCCGTACTCATGGCGCGGTGCGGCGCCCGAGTGCGTGACGATCGGCATCTGTGTCTCGGCGGCGGCCGCCCAGACGGGGTCGTAACGCCGGTCGTGGTACGGGGCCTTGTCCACCCACATCGAGGGGATCATCAGCGCCCCGAGCCCGGACTCCTTGGCCCGGTGCACTTCGGCGACCACCCGGTCGACCTCGCCCGTGATGGGCAACAGGGCGACACCGCAGTGCCGTTCGGGGTTCTGGCCCACGAATTCCGCGAGCCACCGGTTGTGCGCCTGCGCGCCCGCCATGCCGAGGTCCGGGTCCTGGTCGCCCGAAAGCCCGAGCCCGACCCCGAAGGGGGCCGCGGTCTGGCTGTCCACGGCGTCCGCGTCGGGGAAGACGACCTCGGCCGCCACCCCGTCGCCGTCGAGCTCCTTCAGGCGCTGGGCGGCGTCCCAACCGCCTTTCAGCCCTTCCTCGTTGTCGGCGAACCACTTGTTGGCGAAGGCCTCGTTGCGTACGCCGAGACGGGTCATCTCCTCGCGCCGGCGCTCCCGCCCCGCGAGGAATTCGTCGAAGTCCCGGTGGAACCGGGCGTCCAGGTAGGGCCGGTACTGCTCGGTCGGCAGTCCGGCGTGGCAGTCGGAGGAGATGATCAGGTACGGGTCTGTGTTCGTCATCGCTCTGTCCCCTCAGCTCAGTCCAGGATGAAGTTCTCGAGGTACGACGGATTGGCGCGGTCCAGCATCGACTGCGACCTCGCCCGGATCTGCCGGTCGCTGTGCTCGCTCTCGGGCAGCAGCCAGAAGCGGCCCTCCCCGATCCCCTCAGCGACCAGCTCGGCGACCTCCTCGACCGGCGTGAACTGCACCTCCTGCCCGGCCTCCTTCATCGCCGCCTCCCACTTGTCGAGGCTGCGGTACGGGGTCTTGCGCGGCCGCTCCTTCGCGTACCGCTCGGGCCGGTTCCTGTGCGACTCCCACAGCCCGGTGCGGAGCATGTGCGGCCCGGGGAAGAGCACGGACGCGCCCACCTGGACGCCCTCCGCCTTCAGATGCGCGTACAGCGACTCGGTCATCGTCACGACGGCCGCCTTGGTCACCGCGTACACGGACGCGGTCGGCAGCGGTGCGATTCCGCCGTCCCCCGACGAGGTGTTGACGACATGGCCCGGCTCGCCGCCCTCGATCATGCGCGGCACGAAGGCCTGGATGCCGTGGAAGACGCCCCACACATTGACGGAGAAGGCCCACTTCCAGTCGTTGGGCTCGTGCTGCCACATCCGGCCCTCGGCGCCGGAGCCGACCCCCGCGTTGTTGCACAGGACGTGCACAGCGCCGAAGGTGTCGTACGCGGCATCCGCGAGCCCCAGCACGGAGTCGCGCTCGCTGACGTCGACGACCTGCGCCAGGACCTGAGCACCGTCCTCCCTGAGCCCGGCCGCAGCCTTCTCCAGGGCTCCCTCCTCGACATCCGCGAGGACAACCTTCAGCCCTTCCGACGCAAACTTGCGGGCCATCGCGAGCCCGATCCCGCTCGCCGCCCCCGTGACGACGGCGGTCTGCCCGGCTTCGAGGCGCATCAGACGCTCCCCTCGGGCGGTCCGTCGAGGATCTGCTGCGGGTCGTCGTAGCGCTGGTGGATGTACGGCAGCAGGGCCTGCGCGCTCACCCGCTCGACGACCTTGCCCTTCTGGTCGGTGGTCTTCTCGCCGATGGTGATCTCGACGACCTTGCGCACCGGGAGGTCGGCGATGGGGTCGTACATCGACTCGCGCAGCACCACGTCGCCGGTTATCTTCTCCAGCTTCCTGACCTTCTCGTTCCGCGTGCAGTGCACCAGGACCGGATCGGCGTCGAAGCCCGAACCGTCCACCGCGGGAAGGAACTTGAAGTAGAAGTCGACCTTCTCCTTCGGCTCGGGCAGCGGCAGCGGCCCCTCCACGGCACCCCGCACCTCCACGAAGGCGATGCCGTGCCGGGCGAGCGCCGCCCGTACGACCAGACCGTCGCGGTCGACCGTCACCTCGCCCAGCTTCTTCGGCTCGCCGAAGACCTCGCGCCCGCCGATCAGCGCCCGCTCGTGCGTCATCGGCATGACGAGCGGATACCAGCCCTCCTGCCCGTCGTGGACGGCGGCGACCGCCACCGACCCGGCGCCGAGCGGGTAGCCGGGCAGATCGACCTTGCTGATGTTGGCCCGCACCAGGGGCCGCTCCGCCGGCTTCAGCGGCGGCGGAAGAACCGCTGCCACCGCGTCGGGGTCGCTCTCCCAGACGGCCACCACACCGGTGGACCAGATGTCGGGGAGCTTCGAGCTCGCTGTGCGCGCCGCCGCGATCTCGGCCTCGGTGCGCGCTCCGTACCGTACGCGTGCCATGTCGTACCGCCCTTCATTACGGATGTCCGGGGGTCTGTAACAGGGTTACACCGAGCGCGATGAAGGGTAAAGAGCCGTGCACGGACGGAAGTTGAGGACTCATGCCCCGCACATCACTGACCCGCGAAGAGGTCCTGGACGCTGCCGCGGACCTCGTGAAGCAGCACGGCCCGAGCGGCCTGTCCATGCGCAAGCTGGCCGCCGAGCTCGGCACGGCGGTCACCTCGATCTACTGGCACGTGGGCAACCGCGAGCAGCTCCTGGACGCCCTCGTCGAGCGCACGGTCGAGGAGATGGGCGCGATCGTCCCACGCGGTTCCGCCCCCGCCGAGCGCATCGTCTCCGTGGCCCGCACGCTCCGCCGCGAGCTGCGCGCCCGCCCGCATCTGATCGCGATGGTCCATGAACGCGGCCTGACCGAGCGGATGTTCCTCCCCGCCCAGCAGGCCCTGGTCCACGAGGTGCACGCGGCGGGGCTGCGCGGGGTGCGGGCCGCCGAGACGGTGCGGGCCGTGCAGTTCCAGGTCGTCGGGTACCTGCTGGTGGAGCGCAATCGCGAGCGCGCCCCCGTCCAGTCCCCCGGCGAGAGCGACCTGTGGACCGACACCGTCTCCGAGCACGACCCGGCGCTGGCCCGCGCGCTGGCCCGTCCCGCCGACCCCGAACGGCTCTTCTCCGTCTCCGTACGAGCCCTGGTGGAGAGCCTGCTCGCCGGCTGACGGCCACCACGATTCAGGAGTTGTCAGTCTTGGCCCGTATCCTCTGTGACCATGCTCGACGACCGCCAGACCGCAGCGACAGCGTGGCCGCCCGCCTACCCGCAGGGGTACGCGGTGGTCGACGTGGAGACCACCGGCCTCGCACGGGACGACCGGATAATCTCTGCCGCCGTCTACCGGCTGGACGCCCAGGGCAATGTCGAGGACCACTGGTACACGCTGATCAACCCGGAGCGTGACCCGGGCCCCGTCTGGATCCACGGGCTGACCAGCGACATGCTGCGCAGCGCTCCGCTCTTCCCGGAGATCGCCTCCGCGTTCTCCGAGCGCCTGGACGGCCGCGTCCTGGTCGCGCACAACGCGATCTTCGACTGGTCGATGATCTCCCGGGAGTACGCGCGCGCCGCGGTCACCGCCCCCGTGCGCCAGCGGCTGTGCACGATCGCGCTCTCCAAGGAGCTGGCGCTCCCGCTGCCCAACCACAAGCTGGAGTCCCTCGCCGCGCACTTCGGCGTCGAGCAGCGCAACGCGCACAACGCGCTGGACGACGCCCGCGTCCTCGCCGAGGCGTTCCGCCCCTCCCTGCACGCGGCCGCGCAGCGCGGTGCCCGCCTCCCGCTCCTGGAGTGCCTGCCGCTCACCGAGTGGTCTGACTCCCCCGCCGCACCCCGCGTCGGGTACCAGTCCTCGTACGGCAACAGCGGCGGCACCTGGCGCCAGTCGAAGAAGCGGCCCCCCTGCCCGTACCCGAACCCGGGGCGCTACGACCGGGAGCGGCCGCTGCGGCAGGGCATGCGGATCGCCTTCTCCGGCGACACCTCCGTCGACCGCGAGCTCCTGGAGGACCGCACGACCGAGGCCGGACTGCATGTCGCCACGAGCGTCTCGCGGCTGACCAGCCTGCTGGTGACCAACGACCCGGACTCGGCGACGTCCAAGACGGTCAAGGCCAAGTCGTACGGCACTCCGGTCGTGGACGAGGCCGCGTACAGCCAGCTGCTGAGGGACGTCGCACCTGCAGACGGGTGAGCCGCCGGGCGTGCCGCACACCACTGCGGTCCTACAAGCAGCACCCTGTGGCGCATGGCACGTTGTGAGGTTTGCGGAAACGACTACGGCATGTCCTTCGAGGTGCACGCGCAGGGCGCGGTGCACGTCTTCGACTGCTTCTCCTGCGCCATTCACCGCATGGCGCCCATCTGTGAGCACTGCCGCGTCCGGGTCATCGGCCAGGGCGTCGAGGTCGAGGGCCACTGGTACTGCGGCGGCCACTGCGCCCGCGCGGAGGGGAAGGTGGGCATCGTCGACAAGGTCTGACGCCGCGCCGTTCTGACAGCCCCCGACGGGACCCCCCGATCGGGGGCCATTTCATGCCCAGGTACCGTCAAAGACGTGTACCGCTTCCTGCTGACCCGGCAATGGGTGATCGTCACCTTCATCGCCCTGCTGCTCATGCCGACGATGGTCAAGCTCGGCTTCTGGCAGCTCCACCGCCACCAGCACAAGGTCGCGCAGAACGCCCTCATCGCGGACAACCTCAAGGCGACGCCGGTCCCGGTCGACAAGCTGACCTCGCCGGGGCACACCATCCCGTACGACCAGTACTGGCGCCGGGTGACGGCGACGGGGACGTACGACACCGCGCACGAGGTCGTCGTACGCCGCAGGACCTCCTCCGACGGCACGGTCGGCTACCACGTCCTGACCCCCTTCGACCTGACGGACGGCAAGACCGTCCTGATCAACCGCGGCTGGATCCCCGACAACGGCAGCCAGATCACCTTCCCCAAGGTCCCGGCCGCCCCGAAGGGCCAAATCACCGTCACCGGGCGGCTGATGGCCGACCAGACGACAGCGGCCAGCGGGATCAAGGACCTCAAGGGCCTGCCGCCGCGCCAGGTCATGCTGATCAACAGCAAGCAGATGTCGCAGGTCCTGGGCGAGCAGCTGCTCGGCGGGTACATCGAGCAGACCGCCCCGGAGTCCAAGGGCGACACCCCCGAGCTGATCCCCGAGCCCGAGCACTCGGACATCGGCCCGCACATGGCGTACGCCGTCCAGTGGTGGCTGTTCACCGCAGGGGTGCCCGTCGGCTGGGTGATTCTCGTACGCCGCGAAAAGCGCGACAGGGCCGCCACGGAGGCGAAGACCACACCGGAGCCCGCACCCGCGACCGCTTAGCGCGGCAATCTTGCGGGAACAGGCCAATGCGTGACGCTACGCATCGAGGACTACGCCCTGATCGGTGATCTGCAGACCGCGGCCCTGGTCGGCAGGAACGGCTCGATCGACTGGCTGTGCCTGCCCCGCTTCGACTCGGCCGCCTGTTTCGCAGCCCTGCTCGGGACCGAGGACAACGGCCACTGGCGGATCGCCCCCGCCGACGCGACCGCCTGCACCTCCCGCCGCTACATCGGCGACTCCCTCGTCCTGGAGTCGCTCTGGGAGACCAGGACGGGCACGGTCAGGGTCCTCGACTTCATGCCGCAGCGCGACCAGGCGCCCGACGTCGTGCGCATCGTGGAGGGCGTGAGCGGCGAGGTCGCCATGAGCAGCACCCTGCGCCTGCGCTTCGACTACGGCTCGGTGGTGCCCTGGGTGCGCCGCTCCGACGGCCACCGGGTGGCGGTCGCGGGCCCCGACTCCGTATGGCTGCGCAGCGTCCCGGAGGTCAAGACGTGGGGGCAGCAGTACGCGACCCGGTCGTCCTTCACCGTCGCCGCGGGCGAGCGGGTGGCGTTCGTGCTGACCTGGCACCCCTCGCACGAGCCTCGGCCCAAGCTGATCGATGCGTACGAGGCCCTCGACCAGTCCCTGGAGGACTGGCGGGAGTGGTCGGCCACGTGCCGTTACGAGGGCCCGTACCGCGAGGCCGTCGTCCGCTCCCTGATCACCCTCAAGGCGCTCACGTACCGACCGACCGGCGGGATCGTCGCCGCGCCGACCACGTCCCTCCCCGAGGAGATCGGCGGTGTCCGCAACTGGGACTACCGCTTCTGCTGGCTGCGCGACTCCACCCTCACGCTGGGCGCGCTCCTGGCCTGCGGCTACCAGGACGAGGCGGCGGCCTGGCGCGACTGGCTGCTGCGGGCGGTCGCGGGCAATCCGGCGGACCTGCAGATCATGTACGGGCTCTCGGGCGAGCGGCGCCTGCCGGAGACGGAACTCGGCTGGCTGCGCGGCTACGAGTCCTCCGCCCCGGTCCGCAGCGGCAACGGGGCCGTCGACCAGCTGCAGCTCGACGTCTACGGCGAAGTCATCGACTCCCTTTATCTGGCGCGCAGTTCGGGCCTCCAGTCCAACGCGCACGCCTGGTCGCTGCAGCTGAGCGTGCTCGGCTTCCTGGAGTCGCGCTGGCGCGAGCCGGACGAGGGCCTGTGGGAAGTACGCGGCCCGCGCCGCCACTTCGTCCACTCCAAGGTGATGGCCTGGGTCGCCGCGGACCGTGCCGTACGCACCCTCGAAGCCGACCCCAAGCTGCGCGGCGACGCGGAGCGCTGGCGTCGGATGCGCGACGAGGTGCACCGAGAGGTCTGCGAGAAGGGGTACGACCCGGAACGCAACACTTTCACCCAGTCCTACGGCTCGACCGAGCTGGACGCCGCGACGCTCCTCATCCCCCAGGTCGGCTTCCTCCCGCCGGACGACCCCCGGGTGATCGGCACGGTCGACGCGGTACGGGACGAACTCGGCCACGGCGGCCTGGTGCGCCGCTACAGCGCGGCGGCCGGACCCGCGGTGGACGGGCTGCCGGGCGACGAAGGGACCTTCCTGGTCTGCTCGTTCTGGCTGGCGGACGCGCTGCGGCTGACGGGGCGGGTCAAGGAGGCCAGGGAACTCTTCGAGCAGCTCCTCGCCCTGCGCAACGACGTGGGCCTGCTGGCGGAGGAGTACGACCCGGTGGCCGGCCGCCAGCTCGGCAACTTCCCGCAGGCGTTCAGCCATATCGGCCTGGTCAACACGGCGCTCGCACTGGCCGGTGACGAGGAGGCAGGATAGGTCCATGGATCTTGGACTGAAGGACCGCGTCTACATCGTCACCGGAGCGACCCGGGGCCTGGGTTTCGCCTCGGCGCGTGAGCTCGCCGCGGACGGCGCGAAGGTGATCATCACCGGTCGCGACGAGAAGAAGGCGGCGGACGCCGCCGCCGAACTCGGCCCGAACGCACTGGGCGTGGCCGCCGACAACGCCGACCCGGCCGTGGCCGCGCGCCTGATCGCCCTCGCCCGCGAGCGCTTCGGCCGCTTCGACGGCATCCTCATCAGCGTCGGCGGCCCGGCGGCCGGATCGGCGGCGGACAACACGGACGAGCAGTGGCAGACGGCGTTCGAGTCGGTGTTCCTCGGCGCGGTACGTCTCGCCCGCACGGCCGCGGCGGAACTCTCCGACGGCGGCGTGATCGGCTTCGTACTCTCGGGCTCGGTGCACGAGCCGATCACCGGACTGACGATCTCCAACGGCCTGCGCCCGGGCCTGGCCGGCTTCGCCAAGTCCCTGGCGAACGAGCTGGGCCCGCGCGGCATCCGCGTGATCGGCCTGCTGCCGGCCCGCATCGACACGGACCGGGTACGGGAACTGGACGCGCTGGGCGGCGACGCGGACGCGGCGCGCGCCGCGAACGAGTCCCGCATCCCGCTGCGCCGCTACGGCCGCCCGGAGGAGTTCGGCAGGACGGCGGCGTTCCTGCTGTCGCCGGCGGCGTCCTACCTGACGGGCCTGATGCTCCCGGTAGACGGCGGCTCACGCCACGGCTTCTGAGGGGCGGGTCAGGCGACGTCCGCCGCCGTGACCAGCACCACCACCGGCAACTCCCCACCCACCGCCGCCCGTACCGCCCGCGCCACATCCAGCGCCCGGTGCCCGGCGGACACCGCGATCTCGATCCGTACGTGGTCCGCGGCGCTCTGCACCGGGCGGCCCAGCACACCCGTGAGGTACGCGACCCCCGGGACCGCCTGTGCCGCCTCGGCCGCCGCGCCCGTGGCCTCCGCCCGCGCCGGTGGCTCCGCGGGAGTCACCGGGGCGGGGGCCGCGTCCAGGAGACCCGCCACCCGCAGATCCGCCGCGGCCACCTCCAGCCCCATCCCGTCCGCCGCCGCGAGCAACGCGTCACGCAGACGGCCGACCGCCATCGGAAGCACTTCGCCCACCAGCACCTCCACTTCCCCGGAGACCCTCAGCGGCCCCACCGGCAGCGCGCTCGGCGGTGCCGGGAAGTGCGGGGGCCCGGCCGACTCCGGATCGTCCAGGGCCACTCGGAGCACACCCGTCACCGCCCCCGGCACCTCCGCCGCCGCGGCCCGCAGCGCCGCCGCGGCCGCCCGCTCCGTGATCCATGCCCCGTCCGCCGCCCCGCCGAGCGGCAGCAGTCTGCCGAGGCCGAGCCTGGTCCGTACCGCCTGCGTCCAGCTGTCCGTCATTGCTCCAGCCTGCCGCATCTGCGGCGCGGGACCGGGCAAGCGCACTTAATGTGGGCAGCGGAGTCCACTACCGCTCGGAATCGGAAAGGGACGGACGGCGATGAGCGACACCGCAGTGCAGAAGGAGCCCGTGGGCGAAGAGCCCAAGAAGACCCCGGTGACCAAGAGGGGCGGCGGAGACCCCGCCTCCCGCGGCCGCACCACCATCGCGGACGGCGTGGTCGAGAAGATCGCCGGTCTCGCGGCCCGTGACGTCGTGGGCGTCCACGCCATGGGCAGCGGCATCTCCCGTACGTTCGGAGCGGTGCGCGACCGTGTGCCCGGCGGCGGCAAGTCCGTCTCGCGCGGCGTGAAGGCCGAGGTGGGCGAGGTCCAGACCGCGCTCGACCTGGAGATCGTCGTCGAGTACGGCGTCTCGATCGCCGACACCGCACGCGACGTGCGCGAGAACGTCATCGCGGCGGTCGAGCGTATGACGGGCCTCGAAGTCGTCGAGGTCAACATCGCGGTCAGCGACGTGAAGCTGCCCGACGAAGAGGACGAAGAGCCCGAACCCCGTCTGCAGTAACGGCCAGTAGAGGAGCGCACGATGAGTATGGCTGTGGTCGGCCTGATGGCCGGCATGGCACTCGGCTTCGCCGGGTACTTCGGCGGCTTCGGGGCATTCCTGCTCGTGGCCGCACTCGGTGCGATCGGCTTCGTGGCGGGCAAGTTCCTCGACGGCGACCTCGAAGCCGGCGACTTCTTCCGCAACCGCGACGGCCGCGACAGCGACCGGCGGCGATGACCGGCTCCGTGGAGCCCGCGGACCGCGGAGCGACCCGGATCGCCGACCGGGTCGTCTCGAAGATCGCCGCCCAGGCGGCGCGTGAGGCGCTCGGCGGTGCGGTGCCTGCCGCCGGCGCACCACCTCATGCCACCGTGACGGTGCAGGACGACCGTGCGCGGGTACGCGTCAGTCTGGAGCTCGGTTATCCGTCGGACATCGGCGGCCAGTGCGGCGCGGTGCGCCGTCAAGTCGCCCTGCGCGTCAAGGCGTTGGCGGGCATGGAAGTGCCCGAAGTGACGGTGGAGGTCGAGCGGCTGCACTCCGCGCAGACACGCGGGGCGGACCTGGGGAGGATCCGATGAGCGAGTACGAACCTGCGCCCGGCGAGGCCGGCACGCAGCGGCTGCCGGTCATCGAGCGGACGCCGGAGACGGCCGGTTCGCCGGGCCTCGACCAGTCCGCCTCTTCGGCGGCGTACGGACCGGTGGGCCCCGGAGGCGTCAAGGCCCACCGCTTCTGGTCCCCGCGCCGCACCCCCGCCCTGCTGCTCGCCCTCGTGGTGATCGGCGCCGCGGGGGTGCTGCTGTACGACATCTCCGCGGTCCGGGCGGGACGCCCGGCGATGCACTGGCGCAAGACGGCCGTCGACGATCTGGCGACCCGGCCGCTGGACGACACCTGGGTCCTGGTCGGTGCGGGCGTCGCGGCCGCGCTGGGACTGTGGCTGATCCTCCTGGCGGCGACGCCGGGACTCCGCTCAGTGCTGCCGATGCGGCGCACCACGGAGGCCGTGAGGGCCGGACTCGACCGGGAGGCGGCGGCGCTGGTACTGCGCGACCGGGCGATGGAGGTCGCCGGGGTGCAGTCGGTCCGTATCAACCTGAAGCGGTCGAAGGTCTCGGTGCGCGCGGTGTCGCACTTCCGTGAACTCGACGACGTACGGGCCGACTTGGACACCGCGCTGGGCGCGGGCATCACGGATCTGGGTCTCGCGAAACCGCCGGGGCTCTCCGTGCACGTCAATCGGCCGGCCAAGAAGAAGTAGGGGTGAGGACGCGATGCTGAAGTCGGTCAACCGGGTGCTGCTCGGTCTCGCGGGACTTGTCCTGCTCGTCGTCGGCGGCGCGGTCCTGGCGACCGGTCTCAGCTGGTCGGTGCCGTCGTGGTGGCCGTGGGACGGGCGTCACGACGTTCTGCTGAGCACGGCGGACCGGACCAGGTGGCGCGACGAGGGCTGGTGGTGGCCTGCGGTCATCGCGGCGCTCGCGGTCGTCGTCCTGCTGGCGCTGTGGTGGCTTCTGGCCCAGTTGCGGCGCTCGCGGCTCTCCGAGGTCCTGGTGAACAGCGGGGACGGCGACGGGGCGCGGCTGCGCGGTCGCGCGCTGGAGGGGGTGCTGGCGAGCGAGGCGGAGGCGCTGCCCGGAGTGGACCGTGCGAGCGTCACGCTGACGGGGCGCCGTACGGCCCCCGAGGCCCGCATCGGCCTCCTCCTCGAAGCCCACGCCCAGCCCGCCGCCGCGGTCGCCGACCTCACCGGGGAGGCACTGGAGCACGCCCGCGCGTCGGCGGGTCTGGCGGCGCTCCCCGCCGAGGTCCGGCTGCGCGCGGTCAAGCACCGCGCGCAACGGGTGTCGTAACGGGGTCAGTCGCTCAGTCCGGCCAGATCGCGCAGCCGGCGGCCCTGGGCGGCACGCTCGGCGGTGCGCTGGTCCTCGTACGTACGGGCCGACGCGCCGCTCAGCAGCGCCTTGGTCTCGATGACGGCGTCACGGGGTGCGGCCAGCAGGGCGCCCGCCAAGTCCCGTACGGCGCCGTCGAGTTCGTCCGCAGGTACGGAGAGATTGGCGAGGCCGGAGCCCACTGCCTCGTCCGCGCCGACGAAGCGCCCGGTGACACAGATCTCGAGCGCACGGGCATACCCCACGAGGCCCACCAGCGGGTGGGTGCCCGTGAGGTCGGGGACGAGACCGAGGCTGGTCTCACGCATGGCGAATTGCACGTCCTCGGCGACGACCCGCAGGTCACAGGCGAGGGCGAGCTGGAATCCGGCACCGATCGCATGGCCCTGAACGGCAGCGACGGTGATCAGGTCGTTGCGCCGCCACCAGGTGAACGCCTCCTGGTACTCGGCGATGGTCGCGTCGAGCTCGGCGTCGTCGCCGCGTGCCATGTCGAGGAAGGAAGGCTCACCGTCGAAACCCTCAGGCGTGAATGCCTGACGGTCCAGGCCGGCGGAGAAGGACTTGCCTTCGCCGCGCAGCACCACGACGCGCACACTGCCCGGAAGTGACCGCCCGGCTTCCGTCAACGCCCGCCACAGAGCGGGAGACTGAGCGTTGCGCTTCTCCGGGTTGGTCAGTGTCACCGTGGCAATCGCGTCCTCGACGGTGAGCCGTACGCCGTCCTTGTCGAGCACGTTGTCGGGCGAGGTCATGGAACGCCTCCGGTTCGGATGCAGACAGTGTTAAGTGACTGCACAGTAACCACCCGGTCAACCTCACGATCGACCGGGTGGGCACCGCCGAAACCGGAGAGCCCAGGACGAATGCCCGGCTCAGGCCGAGGCAGCCTTCTTGCCTCGGGTCGCTCCGCCGCGGCCTCGCAGCGTCACGCCGGATTCACTGAGCATCCGGTGGACGAATCCATAGGAGCGGCCGGTCGATTCGGCCAACGCCCGGATACTCGCACCGGAGTCGTACTGCTTCTTCAGGTCTGCCGCGAGCTTGTCGCGCGCGGCGCCGGTTACCCGGCTGCCCTTCTTCAGAGTCTCGGCCACCCGTGCCTCCTCAGCGGAAGTGCGCTCTGGACTCTCATGATCACCCCTCATGAGCTTCCTGGCCACCCATTCGGCAAGGTCCGTACGACAACATTTTCCGGACCCGGGCGTGACAGCACGGCCGGAATTCAAGGTTCCGCGCACGTCCGCGAAAGAATCACCAGGTCAGCGCCGTACGCACGCAATGCATGGTCAGGGCAGCAATTCCGCGTCCGCCACGCCGTGGTACGAGAGAGACTCACCCAGATGAAGGATCACCAGTAAGCCGAATGATCCATCCGAAGTGGATCAGGCGGTGGATCAGGCGAGTGCGACCAGATCCCGGTAGTCGGGGCCCCACAGGTCCTCGACGCCGTCGGGGAGCAGGATGATCCGCTCCGGCTCGAGCGCCTCGACCGCGCCCTCGTCGTGGGTGACGAGGATGACGGCGCCCTTGTACGTACGCAGCGCGCCCAGGATCTCTTCCCGGCTGGCCGGGTCGAGGTTGTTGGTGGGCTCGTCGAGGAGCAGGACGTTGGCCGAGGAGACGACCAGGGTCGCCAGGGCGAGACGGGTCTTCTCGCCGCCGGACAGGACCCCTGCCGGCTTGTCGACGTCGTCGCCGGAGAAGAGGAAGGAGCCGAGGGTCTTGCGGACCTCGACGAGGTCGAGGTCGGGCGCCGAGGAGCGCATGTTCTCCAGGACGGTGCGCTCGGGGTCCAGCGTCTCGTGCTCCTGGGCGTAGTAGCCCATCTTCAGGCCGTGGCCCTCGATGACCGTCCCGGTGTCGGGCTTCTCCGCCTTGGCGAGGAGCCGCAGGAGCGTGGTCTTGCCGGCGCCGTTGAGGCCGAGGATGACGACGCGCGAGCCCTTGTCGATCGCCAGGTCGACGTCGGTGAAGATCTCCAGGGAGCCGTACGACTTCGACAGGCCCTCCGCCATCAGCGGGGTCTTGCCGCAGGGCGCGGGCTCGGGGAAGCGGAGCTTGGCGACCTTGTCGGAGACGCGGACGGCCTCCAGGCCCGAGAGCAGGCGCTCGGCGCGCTTGGCCATGTTCTGCGCGGCGACCGTCTTGGTGGCCTTGGCGCGCATCTTGTCGGCCTGCGAGTTGAGCGCTGCGGCCTTCTTCTCGGCGTTCTGGCGCTCGCGCTTGCGGCGCTTCTCGTCGGCCTCGCGCTGCTGCTGGTAGAGCTTCCAGCCCATGTTGTAGACGTCGATCTGGGCGCGGTTGGCGTCCAGGTAGAAGACCTTGTTGACGACCGTCTCGACCAGGTCCACATCGTGGGAGATCACGATGAAGCCGCCGCGGTAGGTCTTCAGATAGTCGCGCAGCCAGACGATGGAGTCGGCGTCGAGGTGGTTCGTGGGCTCGTCGAGGAGCAGGGTGTCGGCGTCGGAGAAGAGGATCCGGGCCAGCTCGACGCGGCGGCGCTGACCGCCGGAGAGCGTGTGGAGGGGCTGGCCGAGCACGCGGTCGGGCAGGCCCAGGGCCGCGGCGATGGTGGCGGCCTCGGCCTCGGCGGCGTAACCGCCCTTGGTGAGGAACTCCGTCTCCAGGCGCTCGTACTTCTTCATCGCCTTCTCGCGCGTGGCGCCCTGTCCGGTGGACATGCGCTCCTCGTTCTCGCGCATCTTGCGCAGGACGGAGTCGAGCTCACGGGCGGAGAGGATGCGGTCGCGGGCCAGGACGTCGAGGTCGCCGGTGCGCGGGTCCTGCGGGAGGTAGCCGACCTCGCCGGAGCGCGTGATGGTGCCGCCCGCGGGGGTGCCCTCGCCGGCGAGGCACTTGGTGAGGGTCGTCTTGCCCGCTCCGTTGCGGCCGACGAGGCCGATGCGGTCGCCCTTGGCGACGCGGAAGGAGGCGTTCTCGATGAGGATGCGGGCGCCGGCGCGCAGCTCGATGCCGGAAGCGGTGATCACGGTAAAACTCCAGGGCGGTTTTGGACGGCGGAAGGGCAGGCGGAGGGGTTCTTTCGACGCCGGCTAATGCACAAGGAGAGATGCCATGGGTCCAGTCTAACGGTGCCGTGCAACGTCCCTGTCGTTGCCCAGGGGGGTGCGGCCCGGGGTGATGCGGCCGAGGCCGTCCACCGCGACCAGTTCCTCCGTCCAGGCGGCGCCGCGCCCGCAGGGCTGGGCGATCAGCAGCGCTCCCCGGGTGGCGAGGACCCGGTCGGGGGCGAAGGCGCAGCCGTCGGTGGCGGGGAGCGTCCAGCGCAGATCACCGTCGTCGGTGCGGTACGCCATGACCCGCTCGGGGGTGACGACGGCGAGCATCCGGGTCCGGGGGTCGAGGGAGCGCAGGACCCCCGTCGTCCGGTGGCCCGCGTACGGGACCGCGCGGTGCCAGCGCACCGTGGGGCCGGCCGAGCCGGTGACCATGCCGTCGCTCCAGAGCGTGAAGGCGCGGCCCGGCGCGGTGAGGAGGTCCAGCGGACGACGGCCCTCGCGGCGGTACGTCCAGCGGGTACGGCCCGAGCCGGTGTCGTACGCCTCAACCGCGGCGCCCCGGGTCCGCAGCGCCGCGAGCGCGGCGGGACCGGCCGCTCCGGTGCGGACCGTGAGGCTGTCGCCGTACGGGAGGGGGCGGGCGTCGTGGGCGGCGGTCAGCAGCGGCAGGGCGCACACGGCGGCGACGGCGGAGAGGGCGAGGCGCGTGCCCCGGCCGATGGGTCTCATGAGCCGCAGAGCGTAACTCCCCCGGACGCAAAAAGCGCGTACCGCAATCAACCGGTCGATACTCGGACCATGCAATTCGATGACGACGCCAATCTGGACACCTCCGAGGTCCAGGATGTGCGCGGAAGCCGCGTCCCCGGGGGCAAGGCCACCATCGGCGGCGGCATCGCGGGCATCATCGCGCTGATCATGGGGCTGTTCTTCGGAGTGGGGCCCGAGCAACTGGGGCTGTCCTCGGGCGACTCCGGCACGACGGCCACCGCGTCGTCCGTGGCGCAGGTGCAGCAGAGCTGCCGCAAGGGCACGGACGCCAACGCCAAGGAGGACTGCCGTACGGTCGCGGTGGTCAACAGCCTCCAGGACTACTGGCGGCAGGAGTTCACCCGGCGGGGTGGCACCTACTCACCCGCACAGACGACTCTCTTCTCCGACCGGGTCACCACGGCGTGCGGGGCGGCGACCTCCGCGGTCGGGCCCTTCTACTGCCCGCGCGACAACAAGGTCTATCTGGACCTGGGGTTCTTCAACGAGCTGCAGACCAAGTTCGGTTCCAGCGGCGGTCCCTTCGCGCAGGCCTATGTGGTGGCGCACGAGTACGGCCACCATGTGCAGCAGCTGATGGGAACGCTCGGCAAGTCGCAGGACGGGCGGCAGGGCGCCAACAGCAACGCGGTGAAGGTGGAGCTGCAGGCCGACTGCTACGCCGGGGTGTGGGCGCACCATGCGACGACCACGCCGGACGAGTCGGGGCGGCCGCTGATCAGCTCGCTGACGCAGGCCGACATCGAGGACGGACTGAGCGCCGCGGCGGCGGTCGGAGACGACCGCATCCAGGAGAAGTTCCAGGGCCGGGTCACGCCGGAGTCATGGACGCACGGTTCGGCCGCGCAGCGCCAGCAGTGGTTCCACACCGGGTTCCGCACGGGCGACATGAGCCAGTGCAACACCTTCCGGTGAAGCGTTGTCAGTGCCTGGTGCCATGCTGGAATCCAGTCGAGTGAAGGGGTGGTTGGCATGGCCAACACCATCAGTCCGACGATTCTGTACGACGACGCGAAAGCAGCGGTCCAGCT
Organism: Streptomyces sp. NBC_01465; assembly: GCF_036227325.1. Classification (NCBI taxonomy): domain Bacteria; kingdom Bacillati; phylum Actinomycetota; class Actinomycetes; order Kitasatosporales; family Streptomycetaceae; genus Streptomyces; species Streptomyces sp. NBC_01465. The sequence continues at coordinate 1,425,212 of NZ_CP109467.1, forward strand.
GCTGAAGGACGCCTTCGGTTTCAGCGAGGTGGGTGTCTACGAGGACGAGAACGGCCTGGTCGTCCACGCCGAACTGACCTACGGCGACGGCACCGTGATGCTCGGCTCGAGGGGCCGGGAGGGCGTCTTCGCCAAGGCCCTGGCCGACGGCGGTCCGGTCGGGGTGTACGTCGTCGTGGAGAACGTCGACGCACACCACCAGCAGGCACGGGACCACGGGGTGGAGATCCTGATGCCGCCCACCGACCAGGACTACGGCGGTCGGGACTACATGGCACGCGACGCCGAGGGCAACGTGTGGAGCTTCGGTACGTATGTGCCGGGAGGCGCCGCCGCCGGGTAGCCCTTCGGTCAGGCGCCGCCGGTGTGGACCTGGAAGGCCGCGCGGCGTACGGCCTTGGCCAGGGCGGGGTCCGGGTGGGCCGCGGCCAGGGCGACCAGGACCTGGACCGTGCGGGGGTGGCCCACGGCCCGTACCTCGTCGAGCAGGGCGGGGATCGTGCCCTGGACCGCGGATTCGAGGTGGCTGACCAGGAGCGGGCTCTCGCCGTGGTCGGAGACCGCTGCGGCGGTGTCCACCCAGAGCCAGGTCGCTTCCTCGCGGGTGAGCGCTTCGGCGGCGTCCTCGGGGTCCGCGCCCTCGTACTCCGCCAGCCAGAGCACGGCGTACGGGCGCAGGGTCCGCTCCCCCGCCGCTGCCCGTACCACGGGCTCCGCGGGGGCGCCGACGACGCGCAGCGCCTCGAAGGCGAGGCCGCGCAGCAGGGCGTCGTCGCCGCGGGCCACGGAGAGCAGTTCGGCGACGGCGCTGCCGACGGGGCGGGCGGCGAGCCAGGCGCGGTACTCGGCGCGGGCCGGGCCCGGGGTGAGGCCGGCGCAGCCGTGGAGCATGTCCTCGGCGGGCTGCTCGATGTTCCCGGCGGGGCTCTGGGCCGCGACGCAGATCTGCTCGAGCTTGACCCAGACCGCCCAGTTGCCCAGCGGCGTCAGGGTGGCCTGGTTCTCGCCGAGGGTCAGCGCGCCCACGGCGGCCAGTCCGCGCAGGGCCCAGCCGAGGAGGGGCGGGAGAGGAGCGGGCGGGGCCGGGGCTTCTGTTTCCGGTCCGTAGGCGACCTCGCAGCGCTCCTCGCGGAGTTCGGCGACGCGCTGCTCCAGGAGGTCGAGGAGGGCGGGGAAGGTCACCGGGCCCGCGGAGAGCTGGAGGAGGGAGAGCACCTGGGGTACGGCTTCGACGACCTCGGCGACGGCGGCCGGGGCGACGTCGCGGTCGGCGGGGTGGACGATCGACCAGGCGTCGAAGAGGGCGACCCAGCCGCGCAGCACGGCGGAGTCGTCGCGGTCCCAGGCGCGCAGGCGCCACCCGGGGCGGACGGTGGAGTCGTGCAGCTCGACGAGCCCGGCGAGACGGGCCCGGTCCCAGCCCGCGCGCACCTGGGCGGGGGTCAACTGCAGGGTGCGGGCCGTCTCTTCGGGGTCCGGTGCGGCGAAGGCGTCGGCGGCCCAGCGGGCGATCCGTACGGCGTCGGCGAGCACCTGCCGGGCCTGGCGGGCCAGCTCGGCGGGGGCCGGGGTGCCCTCGGGCGGGCGGGGGGTGGGACGGGTGCGCCGGTTCGTCACGGCCCGGCGGGCCGTGGCGAGGGGGCGGGAGCGGACGAGTCGCAGTCTGGAGTCGCGCGCCAACTTCTCATCAGGCTTCCGGGTCGTCACGGAGGTCAGTCTCTCCGCTCACGCCCCGAAAACCCAAACGGAATCGGCCGCCTTCGCCGGAGGGGTCACATGAGAGGGGTCAGGAAGCGGCGAAGGGCCTCTTCGTACGCTGCGGGGTCCGCGTTCCACATGGCGGCGTGCGGCGCATCCGGAACGGGGTGCAGGGTGGTCAACTCCGGGCTTCGCGCGGCCAGTTCGCGCGACCGGGCCCAGGGCGAGACCTGGTCGCCGGGGCCGTGCAGGATCAGGGTGGGGACCGATACGTCGAAGTGGTGGTCGGCGTGCAGCCCGGTCCGGCCCTGCGCCGCCCGTACCGCAAGAGGGAGCAGCGGGGCCGGGGTGTGGCGGGTCGCGGCGAGCGCCCTGAGGGTGGCTTCCCAGTCGAGGACCGGCGAGTCCAGGACGAGGCCGCTGACCTTGTGCCGCAAGGCGGAGCGGGTCGCGGCGTGCAGGGCCATCGTCGCGCCGGTGGACCAGCCGTGGAGGATGACGCGCTCGGCGCCGCCGCGTACCGCGTGGCGGATGGCGGCGTCCACATCGCGCCACTCGGATTCACCCAGGTGACCGAGGCCGTCGGGCGAGCGCGGGGCACCCAGGTCGCCGCGGTAGGTGAGGTCGAGGACCGGGAACTGCTGCCGGTGCAGGAAGTCCATGACGTTCATGGGGTGCTCCCTGGTGGTGCCGAGCCCATGGATGGTGATCACCCAGGTGGAGCGGACCGCGGGCACGAACCAGGCGGGGAGCGTGCCCAGTTCACCGGTGATGACGACGTCCTCGTGGTCGAGGCCGAGCGCCGTGTACGGGTTCCCCTGGTGGAGCTGCGGGGTCAGCCGCAGCCGGGCGCCGGGCTCCAGGGAGCCGTGGGTGACGCGCTCCAGGCGGCGTACGACGGTGTCCGCGGTGTGCGGGACCTGATCGAGGACGGGGCCGATCACGGCGTGGACGTCGGCGTTCTCGAGGCCGTAGGTGCCGGGGCGCAGCGAGGCCAGGCTGCGGGTCAGGGTGATCTGCCCGGGCGCCGTGGCGTGCAGGGTGAGGCGCGGGTCGGCAGGGAGCGGCCGGCCGCGCGGCGCCCTGAGGGCGGCATCGCTGGCGTAGCGTCCGGCGGCGACCGCAGCCGCGCCGACGCCGATCAGGGTGGTGACGGCCGCTGCCGTCGCTGTAGCCGGGCGCACGCTCTCAGTGTCGGGGCGGACGGGCCGCGCGGCCAGTGGGCGGGGACCTAACGAGGCTGGGGACCGTAGCCGCGGAGCTTCTCCTTGACCTCTGCGAGCTGGGGTTCGGTCAGCAGGTGGGGGGTACGGCCGGGGAGGGCGCTCGCCTTCAGCCAGAGTTCGCACATCCACTCCAGCTGGGCCGTGCGGTCGTACGCCTGGGAGAGGGAGGTTCCGTACGTGACGGTGCCGTGGTTCTGCAGCAGGCATCCTGTGCGTCCGGCAAGCGCGCGCAGCACATTCTCGGCCAACTCGTCGGATCCGTAGAGCGCGTACGGCGCGACGCGCACCGGGCCGCCCAGCACCGCGGCCATGTAATGGACCAGCGGGAGCTCGGGGACGAGGGTGGAGACGGCGGTCGCGTGGACGGCGTGGGTGTGGACGACGGCCGTCGCGTCGGTGCTCCCGTACACCGCGAGGTGGAGGGGAAGCTCGCTGGTCGGGGCGAGGGTGCCGAGCACCTGGTGGCCCGCGAGGTCGACGGCGACGGTGTCCTCGGGGCCGAGCCGGTCGTAGGGGACGCCGCTCGGGGTGACCAGGATGAGGCCTCCGGAGCGTACGGAGACATTGCCGGAGGTGCCGACGACCAGGCCCTCGGCCACGGTCCTGCGGGCGGTGGCGACGAGTTCGTTCCAGGCTTCTGCGATCGCGTCCTGTGAGGTCATGGAGGGGATCGTGCCAGGTGGGCCGCCATGGGCCACTGCGGGCCGAGGATGTACCGATACGTCAGCAGGTGCCGGGGTTGGCCTGGGATCGACGGAGATCAGTGGATCTTCCGATAGCCTCTGGCGGGCTTTTTCACGCACGACGCCATCGGGGGGAAACATGGCCCGTGACAACAAACCGTTACTTCGCCGCGCCCGGGTACGGACACTCGCCGTGTCCGCCGCGGCACTCACCGCACTGGGGGGAACCGCGCTCGCCGAGATCCCGGCGTCGGGCGCGGGCAAGCCCAAGGGGAACGACGTCTCCTCGCACCAGAAGAACGTGGACTGGGCGGAGACCAGGGCCGAGGGCGGCCGCTTCACCTACGTCAAGGCCACCGAGTCCACCACCTATCGCAACCCCTACTTCTCGCAGCAGTACAACGGCGCACGGAGCGCGGGGCTCGTCCGGGGCGCCTACCACTTCGCGCTGCCGGACAAGTCGTCCGGGAAGGCGCAGGCTGCCTACTTCGTGAAGTACGGGGGCCGGTGGAAGGCGGACGGCTGGACGCTGCCGCCCGCCGTGGACATGGAGTACAACCCGTACAGCAAGCACGCCTGCTACGGGATGAACCCGGCGAAGATGGTCGGCTGGATCACGTCCTTCAGCAACGAGATCAGGCGGCTGACCGGGCGCCGCCCTGTCATCTACACCTCGGCCCGCTGGTGGAACCGCTGCACGGGCAGGAGCCGGGCCTTCGCCGCGAGCCATGCCCTGTGGGTGGCGCGCTACAGCAGTTCGCCGGGGGAACTGCCCGCCGGGTGGTCGTACTGGACGATCTGGCAGTACGACAACGGCAGCGGGTCGCTGCCGGGTGACCAGAATCTCTTCAACGGGTCGGTCAGTCAGCTCCAGAGGTTCGCCAGGGGGTAGCGAACCCGGTGTCTGCACGGCCGGGGGGCCGCTCCGGTGACGACACGATTACAACCGGAGCGGCACTCTCCCGTTTGGGGTCACCACAACGCCCGCCTCAGTTCACCTTCCGTTCACTCGGGTTGCCTACCTTCGAATCGTCAATGACCTCGAACGATTGCCCAGGTAAATGGAACACCTGACCCTGCTCCTTGGGATCGTGATCGTTACCGCTCTCGTGTTCGACTTCACGAACGGTTTCCACGACACCGCCAACGCGATGGCGACGACCATCTCGACCGGCGCTCTCAAGCCCAAGACTGCGGTGGCCATGTCCGCCGTGCTCAACCTCGTCGGTGCATTCCTTTCCGTGGAGGTCGCCAAGACGATCTCCGGCGGGATCATCAATGAACAAGGCATCAGCACGGAAGTGATCTTCGCGGCGCTCGTCGGCGCCATCCTCTGGAATCTGCTGACCTGGCTCCTCGGCCTGCCGTCCAGTTCCTCCCACGCTCTCTTCGGCGGGCTCATCGGCGCCACGCTGATGTCCGTCGGAACCTCCGGGGTCAACGGCACCACCGTCGTCACCAAGGTGCTGATCCCCGCGATCGCCGCCCCGATCGTCGCCGGTCTGGCCGCCTACCTGGCCACGAAGCTGACGTACAAGATCGGCAGCCGCACCGACGACAAGGCGACGGCCAAGGGCTACCGCGCCGGTCAGATCGCCTCCGCCGGTCTGGTCTCCCTCGCGCACGGCACCAACGACGCGCAGAAGACCATGGGTGTCATCACCCTGGCGCTGGTGACGGGCGGCGTCCTCGCCCCCGGCGCCAACCCGCCGCTGTGGGTCATCGTCTCGGCCGGTCTGGCCATCGCGATGGGTACGTACCTGGGCGGCTGGCGCATCATCAAGACCATGGGCAAGGGGCTCACCGAGCTCCGTCCGCAGCAGGGCTTCTCCGCCCAGACCGGTGCGGCCACAGTCATCCTGGCCTCCTCGCACCTCGGCTTCTCCCTCTCCACCACCCAGGTCTGCTCGGGCTCGGTCATGGGCGCGGGCCTCGGCCGCAAGGGCGGTGTGGTCCGCTGGTCCACCGCGACCCGGATGTTCGTCGCCTGGGGCCTGACGCTGCCGGCCGCAGCGGTCGTCGGTGCGGGTGCGGAGTTCCTCACCCGCCAGGGCAACGTCGGCATCGCCGCGGTCGCCGTCCTGCTCGTCGCGGGATCGGGTGTCATCTGGTCGCTCTCGCGCCGCAAGCCGGTCGACCACACGAGCGTCACCCCCGACGCGGACACCGACGCCGAGCCCGCGGGCGTCGTGACCACCGCCATCGCGGCCGTCACCCCGCCTCCCCCGGCCGGCGCTCCGGTCGACGAGCTCAGGGCCACCATCCCGTCGCCCGGGGGCGCCGCCCCCGAGCCGACCCGACCGGCCACGGTCTGAGAACGGTTAAGGACACAGCGGTATGCACATCGACTGGCAAGCACTCGGCACCGTCTTCGGCGTCAGCCTCGTGGCGACCGTCGGACTGGTGGGCCTGTTCACCCTCGGCATCGTCGGACTCTCCAAGTCCTCGGAGACCAACGGCTCGTCCGGTACCGCAGGATCGGCGCTCGTGGCGCGCTCCGGCGCGTACCTCTGCTTCGCACTCTGCGCGGCGGCCGTCTCGTACGGGATCTACCTGATCGTCGCCTGACGGACACCACGCTTCACGACCGCCCCGCGCTCTTGTGCGGGGCGGTCTTCTGTGTGCCCCAACACACTCTTCCTTCGCAGGTCAAGGGTGAGTTGACGGGTGTTCTCCGAGCGTGGTGGACTGCCGAAGCCAATACGGCGGCATGGAGAGGAAGTCCGGTGCGAATCCGGCGCGGTCCCGCCACTGTCACCGGGGAGTGATCTCCGGAAGCCAGGAACTCTCGCCGTCGATCACGTCGAACCAGGGCGCGGACACCCTGAGTGAGGACTTTTCGCCATGAGCGTTGCGTACGGCTGCCTGTTGCCGGTCTCTTCTCCACCCTGCTGAACTCATGCGTGCCGAGCGAAGTTTCGCGTACGGCGCCACCGCCGGCCTTCTCGGCGACCTGCTGCTCGGTGATCCTCGCCGGGGGCATCCGGTCGCCCTGTTCGGGCGGGCCGCGGCCGCCGTCGAGCAGCGTCTGTGGCGTGACCACCGTGGGTGGGGTGCGCTGCATTCCGTGGTCTGTGCCGGGGGTGCGGTCGCCGCTGCCGTCGTGGCCGAGCGGGCCGTACGCGGCCGCCCTGCCGCCTCCGTTGCCCTGACTGCCGCCGCCACCTGGGCCGTTGTGGGCGGGACCTCCCTGGGGCGCGAGGCGCGGGCCGTCGGCGGTGCGCTGGCCGCCGGGGACATCGAGGTCGCACGGGAGCGGCTGCCGCATCTGTGCGGGCGCGATCCCTCGGCGCTGGACGCGCAGCAGATCGCCCGGGCGGTCGTCGAGTCCGTCGCCGAGAACACCTCCGACGCCGTGGTGGGCGCGCTGGTGTGGGGCGCCCTGGGCGGAGTTCCGGGTCTGATCGGGTTCCGGGCCGTGAACACGCTGGACGCGATGGTCGGGCACCGCTCGGACCGGTATCTGCGGTACGGGTGGGCCTCGGCCCGCCTCGACGACGTGGCCGGCTGGCCGGGGGCCCGACTGACCGCCGCGCTCGCCGTCCTCGCGGGCGGAAACGCTCGAGGCGCGGTCCAGGCCTGGCGGAGCGACGCGGGCAAGCACCCGAGCCCCAACGCGGGCCCCGTGGAAGCTTCGTTCGCGGGCGCGCTGGGCGTACGGCTCGGGGGGACCCTGTCGTACGGCGGGCGGATCGAGCACCGCGCCGTGCTCAACGGCGAGGCGCGGGCGGTCGACATCGGGGACATCGAACGGGCGGTGCGGCTGTCGCGTCGCGTCAATGTGCTGGCACTGGCGACGTGCGTCGCCGCGCGCGGTGCGTACGGAGTTCTGCGCGGACGCCGCGCGGGCGCCACCAGAAGGAGTCGGGCATGACAGGCGTACGCAAGGGCGGTGGACTGCTCGTCGCGGGGACCACCTCGGACGCGGGCAAGAGCGTCGTCACGGCGGGGATCTGCCGGTGGCTGGTACGGCGGGGGGTGAAGGTCGCGCCCTTCAAGGCGCAGAACATGTCGCTCAATTCGTTCGTCACGCGCGAGGGCGCGGAGATCGGGCGTGCGCAGGCCATGCAGGCGCAGGCCGCGCGCGTCGAGCCGAGCGCGCTGATGAATCCCGTACTCCTCAAGCCGGGGAGCGACCGCAGCAGCCAGGTCGTGCTGATGGGCAAGCCGGTCGGCGAGATGAGTGCGCGCGGCTACCACGGGGGGCGCCAGGAGTCGCTTCTGGGGACCGTCGTGGAGTGCCTGGAGGAGCTGCGGGGCACGTATGACGCCGTGATCTGCGAGGGGGCGGGCAGTCCGGCCGAGATCAATCTGCGGCGGACCGACATCGTGAACATGGGGATCGCGCGGGCCGCGCGGTTCCCTGTGGTCGTCGTCGGCGACATCGATCGTGGGGGTGTCTTCGCCTCGTTCTTCGGGACCACCGCGTTGTTGAGTGCGGAGGACCAGGCGCTGGTGGCCGGGTATCTCGTCAACAAGTTCCGGGGTGACGTGTCGCTTCTCGAGCCGGGCATCGACATGCTGACCGGGCTGACGGGGCGGCGTACGTACGGGATCCTGCCGTACACGCACGGGCTCGGCATCGACGAGGAGGACGGGCTGCGCGTCTCGATGCGCGGTGCCGTACGGGAGTCGGTCGTCGCGCCGCCGGTCGGCGAGGACGTGCTGCGGGTCGCGGTGTGCGCCGTACCGCTGATGTCGAACTTCACCGATGTGGACGCGCTGGCCGCCGAACCGGGTGTGGTGGTGCGGTTCGTGGACCGCGCCGAGGAGCTCGTCGACGCCGATCTGGTGATCGTGCCGGGGACGCGCGGCACCGTGCGCGCGCTGGAGTGGCTGCGGGAGCGCGGGCTCGCCGATGCGCTGGCACGGCGGGCGGCCGAGGGGCGGCCCGTACTGGGGATCTGCGGCGGGTTCCAGGTGCTCGGTGAGCGGATCGAGGACGACGTCGAGTCTCGGGCGGGTGCTGTGGACGGGCTCGGGCTGCTGCCGGTGCGCGTGCGGTTCGCCGTGGAGAAGACCCTGGAGCGGCCGGTCGGCGAGGCGCTGGGTGAAGTGGTGGAGGGGTACGAGATCCACCACGGGGTGGCCCAAGTGCTGGGCGGAGAAGCCTTCTTGGACGGGTGCCGGGTCGGCTCCGTCTGGGGCACGCACTGGCACGGGTCGCTGGAGAGCGACGGATTCCGGCGGGCCTTCCTGCGGGAGGTCGCGGAGGCTGCGGGGCGGCGGTTCGTGCCCGCCCCGGACACGAGTTTTGGAGCGCTCCGCGAGGAGCAACTGGATCGCCTCGGCGATCTGATCGAGGAACACGCGGACACGGACGCGCTGCTCGCACTCATCGAGTCGGGCGCACCGTCAGGACTTCCCTTCATCGCACCTGGAGCGCCTTCATGAGCACTGTGCTGCTGCTGTCGACCGCCGATACGGATCTCCTGGCGGCGCGGGCCTCCGGGGCTCCGTACCGGATCGGGAATCCGACGCGGATCGATGCGGAGGGTGAGCTTCCTGCGCTGATCGAGGGCGCTTCGGTCGCCGTCGTACGGCTGCTGGGCGGGAAGCGCGCCTGGGAGGACGGGCTCGCGGTGCTGCGGGCGTCCGGGATACCCACCGTGCTCCTCGGCGGGGAGACCGTACCGGACGCGGAGTTGATGGCCGAGTCGTCGGTGCCCGCGGGGGTCGTCGCCGAGGCGCTGCGGTATCTGGTGGAGGGCGGGCCGGGGAACCTGGTGGAGCTGGCGCGGTTCCTCTCGGACACCGTGCTGCTCACGGGCGTCGGGTTCGCCGAGCCGGAGAAGATGCCCGAGTGGGGGGTGCACGGGGCGCGCGAGTGGGTGGATGGGCGGCCGACCGTGGGCGTTCTCTTCTACCGGGCCCACGAGCTGTCGGGGAACACCGGGTTTGTCGATGTGCTGTGCGATGCCGTGGAGGCGCGGGGAGCCAACACCCTTCCTGTGTACTGCGGTTCACTGCGGGGCGCCGACGCGGAGCTGTACGAACTGCTGGGGCGGACCGACGCGCTGGTCGCCACCGTGCTGGCTGCCGGTGGTACGCGCGCTTCGGACGCCTCGGCCGGCGGTGACGACGAGGCGTGGGACATCGGGGCGCTCGCCGAGCTGAATGTGCCCGTGCTGCAGGGGCTTTGTCTGACGTCTTCGCGGGCCGTGTGGGATGCGTCGGATGCGGCGCTGTCTCCGATGGATGCGGCGATGCAGGTCGCCATTCCGGAATTCGACGGGCGCATTATCACTGTTCCGTTTTCGTTCAAGGAGCAGGGCGAGGGGGATGTTCCTGTTTACGTCGCCGATCCTGAGCGGGCGGCGCGGGTCGCCGGAATTGCCGTACGGCATGCGCAGTTGAGGCACAAGCCGAATGCGGAGAAGCGGATCGCCGTTGTGTTCACCGCGTATCCGACGAAGCATTCGCGGGTCGGGAACGCTGTGGGCCTTGATACACCGGCGTCCGCTGTGCGGGTGCTGGATGCGCTGCGGGATGCGGGTTACGGGGTGGAGGGCTACCCCGTGGAGGGCGACGAGCTCATTCACCGGCTGATCGCGGCCGGTGGGCACGATGTGGAGTGGCTGACCGAGGAGCAGCTGGCGGCGGCTCCTGCGCGGGTGCCGCTGGCCGACTACCGGGAGTGGTTCGGGCAGTTGGAGCCGGGGCTCAGGGACTCCATGCTGGAGCACTGGGGGGAGCCGCCGGGGCAGCTGTACGTCGACGGGGACGATGTGGTGCTCGCGTCGTTGCAGTTCGGGAATGTGGTGGTGCTGATTCAGCCGCCGCGCGGGTTCGGCGAGAATCCCATCGCCATTTACCACGATCCCGATATGCCGCCTTCGCATCACTACATGGCCACGTATCGGTGGCTGGAGAATTCTTTTGGTGCCGATGCTGTCATTCACATGGGCAAGCACGGGACCATGGAATGGCTGCCAGGGAAGGGACTTGGGCTCTCGCGTGGGTGCGGGCCCGATGCGGTACTGGGCGAGCTGCCGCTGATCTATCCGTTCATCGTGAACGACCCGGGCGAGGGCACGCAGGCCAAGCGGCGCGGACATGCGACCGTCGTCGACCATCTGGTGCCGCCGATGGCGCGGGCGGACACGTACGGGGATCTGGCGAAGCTGGAGCAGCTCCTGGATGAATATGCGCTGGTGAGCGATCTGGATCCGACGAAGGCGCCTGCCGTGCGGGCGCAGATCTGGACGCTGGTGAAGGCCGCCGAGCTTCATCACGATCTGCATGTGGACGAGCAGCCCGATGACGGGGACTTCGATTCCTTTGTGATGCACATCGACGGCTATCTGTGCGAGATCAAGGATGTGCAGATCCGGGACGGGCTGCATGTGCTGGGTGGAGGCCCGGAGGCCGACGCCCGGGTCAATCTGGTGCTGGCCGTGCTGCGGGCCTCGCAGGTGTGGGGCGGTACGGCCAACGCACTGCCGGGGCTGCGGGCCTGTCTCGCCGAGCACTTCGGGCTCGTGGAGAAGGAGTTGCTGGGTGAGCCCGGGGCTGCGGTGAAGGTGCCGGTGGAGCTGAGCGGGCTGGTGGAGGGGCCCGCTCGGACCGGCGCCGATGCCATTGATCTGCTGGAGCAGCTGTGCCGGCGGCTTGCCGAGGGCATGGAGGCGCGGGGTTGGGATGCGGCTGCCGTGCGGCCGCTGGTACGGGACGTGCTGGGCGCTGAACTGCCCGACGTTGTCGCTGTGTTGGGGTTCGCTTGCGAGGAGGTCGTCCCTCGGCTGGCGCGGACCACCGATGAGATCGGGAACATTCTGCTCGCGCTGGACGGTGGGTTCGTCCCGGCCGGGCCCTCGGGGTCGCCTACGCGGGGGCTCGTGAATGTGCTGCCTACGGGGCGGAATTTCTACTCTGTGGATCCCAAGGCGATTCCTTCGCGGCTCTCCTGGGAGGTCGGGCAGGCGCTCGCCGATTCGCTGATCGCGCGGTACCTGGCGGATTCGGGTGAGTATCCGAAGTCCGTGGGGCTGACGGTGTGGGGGACCTCGGCGATGCGGACCCAGGGGGACGACATCGCGGAGATTCTTGCGCTGTTGGGGTGCCGGCCTGTCTGGGACGACGCCTCGCGGCGGGTCACCGGGTTCGAGGTCGTGGCCTTGGAGGAGTTGGGGCGGCCTCGGATTGACGTGACCGTGCGTATCTCCGGGTTCTTCCGGGACGCCTTTCCGCATGTGGTCGGGCTCATCGACGACGCGGTGCGGGCTGTGGCCGAGTTGGAGGAGGGGGCTGAGAGCAACTTCGTACGAGCCCATGTGGATGCGGACGCCGCGGAGCACGGGGATCGGCGGCGGGCCACGGCTCGGATCTTCGGGTCCAAGCCGGGGGCCTATGGGGCCGGGCTGCTGCCGCTGATCGATGCGCGGAACTGGCGCAGTGATGCGGATCTGGCCGAGGTGTACGCGGTGTGGGGCGGCTATGCGTATGGGCGGGGGCTGGAGGGGCGGGCCGCTCGGGGGGATATGGAGACCGCTTTCCGGCGGATCGCTGTTGCTGCGAAGAACGTGGACACGCGGGAACACGATCTTGTGGATGCCGACGACTACTTCCAGTACCACGGCGGGATGGTCGCCATGGTGCGGCATCTGACCGGGGAGTCGCCCGAGGCGTACGTGGGTGACAGTGCGACCCCGGATCAGGTCAAGACGCGGACTCTGGGCGAAGAGACCCATCGGGTGTTCCGGGCTCGGGTCGTCAATCCGCGGTGGATGGCGGCTATGCGGCGGCACGGGTACAAGGGGGCCTTTGAGATGGCCGCCACCGTTGATTATTTGTTCGGGTACGACGCGACTGCGGGGGTTGTCGACGACTGGATGTACGAGAAGTTGTCGGCGGAGTATGTCTTCGATCCGGAGAACCGGGAGTTCATGAAGACGTCCAATCCCTGGGCGCTGAGGGGGATTTCGGAGCGGTTGCTGGAGGCGGCCGAGCGGGGGCTCTGGGCCGAGCCGGATGCGGGGACGCTGGAGCGGTTGCGGGCTACGTATCTGGAGCTCGAGGGTGACTTGGAGGGTGACGCGTGAGGGGGGTGCGGGGGTCTCTCCCCCACCCCGCCCCTTCCCGAAACTGGGGCTGCGCCCCAGACCCCCTGGCCCCGGTGTGCGGGGGCTTCGCCCCCTGCGCCCCTACTCGGGGGCTCCGCCCCCGGACCCCCGGTCCTCAATCGCCGGACGGGCTTGATTTTGCCCAGTGCGCGCTCGAACGTCCTGCATCGCTGAAGGAGGCCATCGCATGAGCACCCCCTATCCCTTTACCGCCATCGTCGGGCAGGACGACCTGCGGCTTGCGCTGCTCCTCAACGCCGTCTCCGAGCGCGTCGGTGGCGTCCTCGTGCGCGGCGAGAAGGGCACCGCCAAGAGCACCGCCGTCCGTGCCCTCTCCGCCCTGCTCCCCGAAGTTCCCGTCGTCTCCGGGTGCCGATTCTCCTGCGATCCCTCCTCTCCCGATCCGGCGTGTCCCGACGGGCCCCACGCAGACGGTGGCGGCGTGTCGCGTGATGCGCGGACCGTTGAGCTGCCCGTGGGGGCCTCCGAGGACCGGCTTGTGGGCGCCCTCGATATCGAGCGTGCGCTCGCCGAAGGCGTGAAAGCCTTTGAGCCGGGGCTTCTTGCCGACGCCCATCGCGGGATTCTGTACGTCGACGAAGTCAATCTGCTGCATGACCATCTCGTCGATCTGCTGCTCGATGCCGCCGCCATGGGCGCCTCCTACGTCGAGCGCGAAGGCGTCTCCGTGCGGCACGCCGCTCGGTTCCTGCTCGTAGGGACCATGAATCCCGAAGAGGGCGAGCTGCGGCCCCAGTTGCTCGACCGGTTCGGGCTCACCGTCGAGGTCGCCGCCTCGCGCGAGCCCGATCTGCGCGTCGAGGTCGTACGGCGGCGGCTCGCCTACGACGACGACCCTGCCGCGTTCGCCGCCAAGTGGGCCGATGAGGAAGCCGCGTTGAGGGCCCGCATCGTTGGTGCTCGGGCTCTGCTTCCGTCTGTTCGGCTCGGCGATCCCGCCCTTCGGCAGATCGCCGCCACCTGCGCCGCCTTCGAAGTCGACGGCATGCGCGCCGACATCGTCATGGCCCGTACCGCCACCGCCCTGGCCGCCTGGGCCGGGCGGGAGGACGTCATCGCCGAGGACGTACGGCAGGCTGCGCTGCTCGCCCTTCCGCATCGGCGTCGGCGCAATCCCTTTGACGCTCCCGGACTCGACGAGGACAAGCTCGACGAGACCCTCCAGGAATCGAGCGGGGACGACGAGCCTGATCCTGATCCTGACGGTCCCGGCAGTGGTGGGCAGCCTCCGTCGGGCGGGCCCGACACGCCGTCACAGGGTGATGACGCGCAGGGCGACACGCCCGCCGAGCCCGAATCCGGTGGGCCCGCGTCGCAGCCCGCCGGTGGGGAGCAGAGTGCTGTCCGGGCCGGGGAGCCGTTCCGCACGAAGATGCTGAGTGTGCCCGGGCTGGGCGAGGGAGCTGCCGGGCGTCGGTCCCGGGCCCGTACCGAGCACGGGCGGACCACCGGGGCCCGGCGGCCCCAAGGGGCCCTGACCAAGCTCCACTTGGCCGCCACCGTGCAGGCCGCCGCACCCCATCAGCGGGCGCGCGGGCGGTCCGGGACCGGGCTCGTCATACGGCGTGACGATCTGCGGCAGGCCAACCGGGAAGGGCGCGAGGGGAACCTCGTGCTGTTCGTCGTGGACGCCTCCGGGTCCATGGCCGCCCGGCAGCGGATGAGTGCCGTGAAGGGGGCTGTTCTTTCGCTGCTGCTCGATGCTTATCAGCGGCGCGACAAGGTGGGGCTCGTCTCCTTCCGGGGGAAGGACGCTGAGGTTGCGTTGCCTCCCACCTCGTCCGTGGATGCTGCTGCGGCGCGGCTGGAGTCGTTGCCCACGGGTGGGCGGACGCCCGTTGCCGCTGGGCTGTTGAAAGCCCATGACGTACTGCGGATCGAGCGCATGCGGGATCCTTCGCGCCGGCCGCTGCTCGTCGTCGTCACCGACGGGCGCGCCACCGGCGGGCCCGAGCCGCTGGCACTCGCCGCGCGTGCCGCGCGGCTCCATGAGGTCGAGGGTGTGGCCTCGGTCGTCGTCGACTGCGAGTCGGGGCCGGTGCGGCTCGGGCTCGCCGGGGAGCTCGCCCGGCAGCTCGGGGGAACCGCCGTGACGCTCGATGAGCTGCGGGCCGAGTCCATCGCCGGGCTCGTCAAGGACGTACAGGGAAACCGTCGGAGGGCCGCTTAATGCCGCAGGGACAGCCGGAGACCGTGCCGGACGACGGACTCACCACGCGACAGCGCCGCAATCGGCCGCTGGTCGTCGTGCATACGGGCGTGGGGAAGGGGAAGTCCACCGCCGCCTTCGGGCTCGCCCTGCGCGGGTGGAATCAGGGGTGGCCCATCGGGGTCTTCCAGTTCGTGAAGTCCGCGAAGTGGAAGGTCGGCGAGGAGCGGGCGCTGCGCGTGCTGGGGGCGAGCGGCGAGGGCGGGACCGTTGCCTGGCACAAGATGGGCGAGGGGTGGTCCTGGGTCCAGCGCGACATCGAGAGCAGTGAGGATGCGGCCCGGGAAGGGTGGGAGCAGGTCAAGCGGGACCTGGCCGCCGAGACGTATCAGCTGTATGTGCTGGATGAGTTCATCTACCCGATGAAGTGGGGGTGGGTGGATGTCGATGAGGTTGTTGCTGTGCTGAAGGACCGGCCCGGGACCCAGCATGTCGTCATCACGGGGCGGGGCGCGCCGGAGGCGTTGGTTGAGCTCGCCGACCTGGTGACCGATATGTCGAAGGTCAAGCATCCGATGGATGCCGGTCAGAAGGGCCAGAGGGGTATCGAGTGGTAGCTCGGATTGTTGTCGCGGCGCCGGCTTCGGGCAGTGGGAAGACGACCGTCGCGACGGGGTTGATGGCGGCTTTCGCGGGGCGGGGCTTGTCCGTGTCGCCTCATAAGGTCGGGCCCGACTACATCGACCCCGGATATCACTCCCTCGCCACGGGGCGGGTGGGGCGGAATCTCGACGCCTTTCTCTGCGGGGAGGATCTCGTCGCGCCGCTGTTCGCCCATGGGGCGGCGGGGTGCGATCTCGCTGTCGTCGAGGGTGTGATGGGGCTGTACGACGGGGCTGCGGGGCGGGGGGAGCTGGCTTCTACTGCGCAGGTGGCGAAGCTGCTTCGGGCGCCTGTGGTGCTGGTTGTTGACGCGTCGTCGCAGTCGCGGTCCGTTGCCGCGCTGGTGCATGGGTTCGCGTCGTGGGATCCGCAGGTGCGGATCGGGGGCGTCATTCTCAACAAGGTTGCTTCCGATCGGCACGAGGCGATGCTGCGGGAGGCTCTGGACGAGTCCGGGGTGCCGGTGCTGGGTGTGCTGCGGCGGGTCGAGGAGGTCGCGACTCCTTCGCGGCATCTGGGGCTTGTGCCGGTTGCCGAGCGGCGGGCGGCGGCTGTTGAGGCCGTACGGGAGTTGGGGGCGCGGGTGCGGGCCGGGTGTGATCTGGAGGCTCTGCTTGCTCTGGCCCGGAGTGCGCCTGCCCTTGCGGGGGATGCGTGGGAGCCGGGGTCGGGGGGCGGGGATCTCCCCCAGCCCGCCCCTTCCCGAAACTGGGCCCGCGGCGAAGCCGCCAATGGACACAGCGTCCCAGACCCCGCTCCTCAATCGCCGGAGGGGCTTGATGTGGCGAAGCCCGTCGTAGCTGTCGCCGGTGGGGCTGCTTTTACCTTCTCCTACGCCGAGCATGCCGAGTTGCTCTCCGCCGCCGGTGCCGACGTCGTGACCTTTGACCCTCTCCGGGATGAGCAACTGCCCGAAGGAACCCGGGGGTTGGTCATCGGCGGCGGGTTCCCCGAGGTGTACGCGCCCGAGCTCTCCGCCAACGAGCCCCTCCGTAAGGCCGTTGCCGAGCTCGCCTTCTCCGGGGCCCCCGTCGCCGCCGAGTGCGCTGGGCTGCTCTATCTCGCGCGGTCCCTCGACGGGCAGCCCATGTGCGGCGTCCTCGACGGCGAGGCCCGGATGTCGGAGCGGCTCACCCTCGGGTATCGCGAGGCCGTCGCCGTCTCCGACAGTTCCCTCTTCGCCGCAGGGACCCGGATGCAGGGCCACGAGTTCCACCGGACCGTACTGGAGCCGGCCGCCGGGGCCTCCCCCGCCTGGGGGCTGCACCAGCCCGAGCGCCGGGTCGAAGGGTTCGTACAGCAGAGCGTGCATGCGAGCTATCTGCATACGCACTGGGCCTCCCGGCCCGGGATCGCACAGAGATTTGTTGAGAGGTGCTGGGGATGAGCAAGCTCATAGGCGTCGGAGTCGGGCCCGGGGACCCGGAGTTGGTCACCGTCAAGGGGGTCAATGCGCTGCGCGGCGCCGATGTGGTCGTCGTGCCCGTCATGGACACGGGTGAAGTGGGGCGCGCCGAGGCGACCGTCCTCCATTACGTCGGCGCGGAGAAGGTCGTGCGTGTCGTCTTCGCGCTGAACGAGCGCTCCGACCGCGGGCGCCGTGAAGCCGCCTGGGACGCCGCCGGTGTGCGGGTCGCCGAGCTGTTGCGTACGCATGACGTCGTCGCCTTCGCGACCATCGGCGACCCCAACGTGTACTCGACCTTCACCTATCTCGCGCAGACCGTCGCCGCCCCCGACCTGGTCGTCGAGACCGTGCCCGGCATCACCGCCATGCAGGATCTCGCCGCCCGCAGCGGAGCCGTGCTCACCGAGGGCACCGAGCCGTTGACGCTCGTCCCGGTGACGGCAGGGGCCGCCGTGCTGAAGGAGGCCCTGGAGGGGCCCGGCACCGTCGTGGCGTACAAGTTCGGGCGGCTCGCCGGTGAGGTGGCCACCGCGCTGCGGGAGACCGGGCGGACCGAGGACGCCGTGTGGGGGTCGGCGCTCGGTCTTGAGGAGGAGTCGATACGGCCCGCCTCCGAGCTGGGTGAGGAGTCCCTGCCGTATCTCTCGACCCTCATCGCGCCCGCCCGGCGCGACGGGCGCCGCGGCGGCAAGCTGTGAGGCCGCCGATACGGTCAGCCCGCGATGCCCACGACCAGCCAGATGAAGCCCACTCCGGCGATCGTGAACAGCAGCGTGGAGCGGGCCGGGTGGTCGTGGTGGGCCTCGGGGAGGATCTCGGCGGCGGCCAGATAGAGGAGTACGCCGCCGAAGAAGCCGAGATAGCTGCCGAGCAGTTGCTCCGGAAGGGTGAACAGCAGCGTCGACGCCGCGCCCACCACCGGGGCGAGTGCGTCGGCGAAGAGCATCGCGACGGCCTTGCGGCGGGCGTTGCCGTAGAGGCTCGTCAGTGTGTACGTGTTGAAGCCGTCCGCGAAGTCGTGCGTGATCACGGCGATCGCCACGGCCAGGCCCATTCCGCCGCCCACCTGGAAGGCCGCGCCGATCGCCACGCCGTCCATCAGGCTGTGGATCACCATCGCCGAAGCCGCTGTCAGGCCGACCTCGGGGACGCGTTCGTCGCTCGCTCCGTGAGCCGCCTGCCGTACGGCGAGGAGCCGCTCGCCCAGGTGTGCGAAGAGGAAGCCCGCGACGAAGAGGAGCAGGGCCGCCGGTACGCCGAAGACGTCCTGGCCCGCCGCGTCCAGCGCCTCCGGCAGCAGATCCAGGCCGACCACGCCGAGCATCAGGCCGCCCGCGAGACCGAGCACCAGGTGGCGCCGGTCGGTGACGCGCTGGGCCGTCCAGCCGCCGACCAGCGTCATCAGGAACGCGCCGAGCGCGACGAAGACCGCCATGCCCCCTTGCTAGTCCATTGAGCACCGACCCCGCACGTCCAGATCTTTTCCGCTCTGTTCCTGTTCTTGAGAGGACCCCTCCCATGGCCGATGTCACCGCCTCCACCGGAAAGGTGACCTTTGTCGGCGCCGGCCCCGGCGCCGCCGATCTGCTGACCTTCCGGGCCGCGCGGGCCATCGCGGACGCCGACGTCGTCATCTGGGCGGCGAGCCTGGTGCAGGCCGAGGTCCTCGACCACGCGCGCGAGGGTGCGGAGATCCTCGACTCGGCGGTGATGTCCCTGGAGGACGTCGTCGCCGTGTACGAGCGGGCGCTGCGGGACGGGCTGCGCGTGGCCAGGATCCACTCGGGGGATCCCGCGCTGTGGGGCGGTACGCAGGAGCAGGTCGACCGGTGTACGGGGATCGGGCTGGACGTGGAGATCATCCCCGGCGTCTCGTCGTTCTCGGCCGTCGCCGCGATCGCCCAGCGCGAGCTGACCATTCCGGAGGTCGCGCAGTCGGTGATCCTGACCCGGCTCGGCGGCGGCAAGACGCCGATGCCGCCGGGCGAGGAGGTGCGGGAGTTCGCGCGGCACGGGACGACGATGGCGGTGTTCCTGTCGGCGGCGCGGTCGGGGCAGTTGACCGCGGAGCTGCTCGAGGGCGGGTATCCGACGTCGACGCCCGTCGTCATCGCGTACCAGGTGACGTGGCCCGAGGAACTGGTGCTGCAGTGCACGATCGAGACGCTCGAAGCGACCGTCAAGGAGCACAAGTTGTGGAAGCACACCTTGTTCCTGGTGGGGCCCGCGCTGTCCGCTTCGGGGACGCGGTCGCATCTCTACCACCCGGGGCACTTCCACGGATTCCGTAAGGCCGACAAGGCGGCGCGGGCCGCTCTGCGGGCCGAGAGGGCTTCGTCGTGATCACCGTCGTCGGTACGGGGACGGGCTCGCCCCTGCCGCCCGGCGTGCTCGACGGGGCCACCCTCGTGGTGGGCGCGCGGCGTCATCTGGAGGCGGCCGGGCTGCCGGAGGAGACGGAGCGGATCGTGCTCGGGCCGCTGGCTCCCGCCCTTGAGGTGATGGCCGAGCAGGTCGGGAAGGACGGGGCGCGGGTCGTGGTGCTGGCCTCTGGGGATCCTGGATTCTTCGGGATCGTACGGGCGTTGGCCGAGCGCTTCGGTTCGGATGCGTTGGATGTACGTCCCTCGGCGCCTTCCGTCGCCGTCGCCTTCGCCCGCATCGGGCTGCCCTGGGACGACGCGGTCGTCGTCAGCGCGCACGGGCGTGACCTGCGGACCGCGGTCAATGTGTGCCGGGCGCATCCGAAGGTGGCCGTGCTGACCGGTCCCGGGTCGGGGCCCGCGGAGCTTGCGACTGCCCTTGCGTACAAGTCCTCGGGGCGGACTCTGGTGATCGCGAGCGCGCTCGGGGATCCGGAGCACGAGGTCGTCGAGCGGATGTCCGCGCTGGAGGCGGCGGGGCGCGAGTGGCCCGATCCGGTGAGCGTGGTGCTGTGCATCGACGAGGCGCGGGCTCTGTCGCCGGTCGTACGGACGGTGGCCGGGGCTGCGGCCGTCCCAGGCCAATGGGCCCTGGACGAGAGTGAGTTCGAGCATCGGGACTCGATGATCACCAAGTTCGAGGTGCGGGCGCTGGCGCTGGCGAAGCTGGGGCCGCGGCTCGGGGATCTGGTGTGGGACATCGGGGCCGGGTCGGGGTCGGTGGCCGTGGAGTGTGCGCGGCTGGGGGCGGCCGTGGTCGCCGTGGAGAAGACCTCCGACGGGGTGGAGCGGATCCGCGCCAATGCGGAGGCGCACGGGGTGTACGTACGGGCGGTGCACGGTGCCGCGCCGACCGTGCTGTCCGATCTCTTCGATCCCGACGCGGTGTTCATCGGCGGCGGCGGGCGCGAGCTGCCCGCCATCGTGACGGCGTGCGCGCGGCGGGCGCGGCGGAGTGTGGTGGTGGCGCTGGCCGCGCTCGACCGGGTGCCTGAGGTGCGGGCGGCGCTGGCGGGGGCGGGGCTGGTGCCCGACGGCGTACTGCTGCAGTCGTCGCGGCTCGCGCCGCTGCCGGGGGACGTGACACGGCTCGCGGCCACCAATCCTGTCTTTCTGCTGTGGGGAACTCGCCCTGCAGACACTGCTGTTGACGTCGAAGGAGCACAACTGTGATCGGCCTGATCTCCGCCACGGCGGCGGGCGCCGTGGCACGCGACCGGCTGGCCGCGGCCTGGCCCGGGCGTACGCGGGTCTACGAAGGTCCCGTACGGGACGCCGTGGTGCGGGCGTTCGGGGAGTGCGAGCAGCTGGTGTGCTTCCTGGCGACCGGGGCCGTGGTGCGGCTCGTGGCGCCGCTGCTCGAAGGGAAGGCGTCCGACCCCGGGGTCGTGTGCGTCGACGAGGGGTCCCGGTTCGCGGTGTCGCTGCTCGGCGGGCACGAGGGTGGGGCGAACGCGCTGGCCGGTGAGGTCGGCGAGGTGCTGGGGTGCGCGCCGGTCGTGACCACGGCCACCGACGCACGGGACATCCCCGGCCTCGACACGCTGGGGTGGCCGGTCGAGGGTGCGGTCGCGGCGGTCACGCGGGCCGTTCTGGACGGGGAGCCCGTGGCGGTACGGGCGGACGCGGTGTGGCCGCTGCCACCGCTGCCCGTGGTGGTCGCGGACGACGCCGATGCGGTGTTGCGGGTGAGCGACCGGGTGGGTGAACTCGGGGCGTGCGAGGCGGTGTTGAGGCCTCCGTCCCTGGTGGTGGGGATCGGGGCGAGCAAGGGTGCGTCCGTGGAGGAGGTGCTCGGGCTGGTCGAGGAGTCCCTGGAGGGGGCCGGGCTCTCCGCGCTGAGCGTCGCGGAGCTGGTGACCGTGGACGCGAAGACGGAAGAGGCCGGGATCGTCGGGGCGGCCGCGCGGCTGGGGGTTCCGTTGCGTACGTACGCGGCCGAGGTCCTTGCCGGGGTCGCCGTACCCAATCCGTCGGACGCCCCCCTCGCCGCCGTCGGGACACCGTCCGTGGCGGAGGCGGCGGCGCTCGCGGAGGGCGGCGAACTCCTCGTACCGAAGCGGAAGTCGAGCCGTCCGGACGGGCTGCCCGCGATGGCGACGTGCGCGGTGGTGCGCCGCGCGCCGCGCGGCCGGCTGGCCGTGGTGGGGCTCGGTCCCGGGGCGCGGGATCTGCTGACGCCGCGTGCGAAGGAGGAGTTGCGGCGGGCGTCGGTGCTGGTCGGGCTCGACCAGTACGTGGACCAGATCCGCGATCTGCTGCGACCGGGGACGACCGTCCTGGAGTCGGGGCTCGGCGCGGAGGAGGAGCGGGCGCGCACGGCGGTCGCCGAGGCCCGGAAGGGGCATGCGGTCGCGCTGATCGGGAGCGGGGACGCGGGCGTGTACGCGATGGCGTCGCCCGCACTGGCCGAGGCGAGCGACGACATCGACGTGGTGGGGGTGCCAGGGGTGACGGCGGCGCTGGCCGCGGCGGCGATCCTGGGCGCCCCGCTGGGCCACGACCACGTCTCGATCAGCCTCTCGGACCTGCACACGCCGTGGGAGGTCATCGAGCGGCGGGTCCGGGCGGCGGCCGAGGCGGACATCGTGGTGACGTTCTACAACCCGCGCAGCCGGGGCCGCGACTGGCAGCTGCCGAAGGCGCTGGGGATTCTGGCGGAGCACCGTACGGGGACGACGCCGGTCGGTGTCGTACGCAACGCGTCGCGCGTGGACGAGAGCAGCAGGCTGACGACGCTGGGCGCGTTGGACCCGACGACGGTGGACATGATGACGGTCGTGGTGGTCGGCAACACGGCGGCCCGGGAGATCGCGGGCCGCATGGTGACGCCCAGGGGGTACCGGTGGCAGGTCTGATGCGGGCAACGCGTAGGCCCGGGGCGGGTGTTGGCAGGTGCGGCTGCGGGGTGCGGGCCGGCACAGGTGGAGTGCGTCGCGCACGCGCCTCCGTCGACACGCGCGCACAGGACCCGGCTGCGTGCCACGGGCCCAGCACGTGCCGTGGGCACGGAGACGGGGTGCGGGCGGGCGTGGTACGGCCCCGCCTGAACGCACATGCGCGGGCCGTGGCGGGACAGGCTCCGCGGGACCTGGCTACGGGGCACGGGCGCCGCTCGCGCTGCGGCGAGGCCGACAAGGTGCGCTCGCGCCAGAAAACAGCACGCGCTCTGACCGGCGCAGCGCGGTCCGGCAACCGGCCGCCCAGCGGCTCCGCGAGCGGATCTCTCGCAGCAGGCGATAGGCGACCGCACCCCAGCCTGCGCACCGCTGGTGATTCACGCCGAGTCCGGGTCCGGGCCGCAGGGTCCGGGCACGGCACGCAGGTTGCCGCCTCCCCCGCGCCGCGCGTTCGCGACGCCGTCCCCGCCCCCTCAGGAGCCGCCTCGTGACCCGCATCGTGCACCCCATCGAGCAGGAGTCGTTCCGGCGTCTTCGGGCTCGGCTCGACACCTCCGGGTTTGCGCCGTTCACCCGGGCCGTCGTCGAGCGGGTCATCCACTCCGCCGCCGATCTCGAGTACGCCGACGACCTCGTCTGTGACGAGCGCTCCCTCGAAGTCGCCCATGCCGCCCTGCACGCCGGGGCGCCCGTCGTCGCCGACGTCGAGATGGTCGCCGCCGGGATCACGAAGCGCGAGGCCGTCTGCCGGCTCAAGGATGCCGTCGCCGGGCCCGGGCTCACCCGGTCCGCGCATGCGGTGCGGCTCGCGTACGAGCAGGTGGGGCCCGGGGCCGTCTGGGTCATCGGGTGCGCGCCCACCGCGCTCGAGGAGTTGCTCGTACTGGATGCCGCGCCCGCGCTCGTCATCGGGCTGCCCGTCGGGTTCGTCGGAGCGGCCGAGTCCAAGGCCGCCCTGCGGACAAGCGGGCTGCCCGCTGTCAGCAATGTTTCCGAGAAGGGCGGGTCCGCCGTCGCGGCCGCCGCCCTCAATGCCCTGCTCTACAAGGAGATCGCGTGACCACCCCCCAGCCCGCACTGCTCGTCGCCGGACACGGCACCCGGGACGACGCCGGGGCCGAGGCCTTCCGTTCGTTCGTCGCCGAACTGGGCGAGCGGCACCCGGAGATCGCCGTCGCCGGCGGTTTCATCGAGCTCTCACCGCCGCCGCTCGGCGACGCGGTGAGCGACCTCGTCGAGCGGGGCGTCAAGCGTTTCGCCGCCGTACCGCTGATGCTCGTCTCCGCCGGGCACGCCAAGGGCGACATACCCGCCGCGCTCGCGCGCGAGAAGGAGCGGCACCCCGGGATCTCGTACACCTACGGGCGTCCGCTCGGGCCGCACCCGGGGCTGCTCGCCGTGCTGGAGCGGCGTATCGACGAGGCCACTGTGGGGCTTGAGCGCTCCGAGGTGACCGTGCTGCTCGTCGGGCGCGGGTCCACCGACCCCGACGCCAACGCCGAGGTGTACAAGGCGGCACGGCTCCTGTGGGAGGGGCGCGGGTACGCGGGCGTGGAGACGGCGTTCGTCTCGCTCGCCGCGCCCGACGTTCCCAGCGGCCTCGACCGGTGCGTCGCGCTGGGCGCGCGGAAGATCGTTGTGCTGCCGTACTTCCTCTTCACCGGAATTCTTCCCGACCGGGTGCGGACGCAGACCGCGGAATGGGACCGCACACATCCGGCCACCGAGGTGAGGTCGGCCGATGTCATCGGTCCCACCGAGGAGTTGCGCGACCTGGTGATGGAGCGCTACCGCGAGGCCGTCAAGGGCGACATCCGGATGAACTGCGACTCCTGCGTCTACCGCATCGCACTCCCCGGCTTCGAGGACAAGGTGGGATTGGCCCAGCAGCCCCACTTCCACCCCGACGACGACGGCCATCACAATCACCACCATGCACACACGCACTGACGGCCACGACCTCCGCCACCACGGCGACTCCGAGGTCAGGGATCACGATCTGACGGACCTCGCGGTCAACGTACGGACCGGCACTCCCCCGGACTGGCTGCGCGCCCGCATCGCGGGTTCGCTCAGCGCGCTGGCCGCCTACCCGGACGGGCGGGCGGCCCGTGCGGCGGTCGCGGCGCGGCACGGACTGCCGGTGGAGCGGGTGCTGTTGACGGCGGGGGCGGCGGAGGCGTTCGTGCTGATCGCGCGTGCGCTCGCCGTACGGCGGCCCGTCGTCGTGCACCCGCAGTTCACCGAGCCAGAGGCGGCGCTGTGCGACGCCGGGCACACGGTGCGGCGGGTGCTGCTGCGCGAGGCGGACGGGTTCAGGATCGATCCGGGGGCCGTGCCCGAGGACGCGGACCTGGTCGTGGTCGGCAATCCGACCAATCCGACGTCCGTGCTGCATCCGGCCGAGGATCTGGTGCAACTCGCCCGTCCCGGGCGGGTGTTGGTCGTCGACGAGGCGTTCATGGACGCCGTTCCCGGTGAGCGCGAGGCGCTGGCCGGACGCACCGACGTACCGGGGCTCGTCGTGCTGCGGAGTCTCACCAAGACCTGGGGCCTTGCGGGGCTGCGCATCGGTTACGTACTCGCCGAGCCGGAGACCGTCGCCGCCCTGGAGGGGGCGCAGCCGCTGTGGCCCGTCTCGACGCCCGCGCTGACGGCGGCCGAGGCGTGTTCCGCGCCCGACGCGCTCGCGGAGGCGGGGGCGGCCGCGGTGCGGATCGCCGCCGACCGGGCCCATCTTCTGGCCGGGCTCGCGGAGTTCGACGAGGTGCGGGCGGTCGAAGCGGCGGAGGGTCCTTTCGTTCTCGTACGGATGGAGCGGGCCGACCTGGTCCGGGAGCGGCTGCGCCTCCTCGGGTTCGCCGCCCGGCGCGGGGACACCTTCCCCGGGCTCGGGCCGGAGTGGCTGCGTCTTGCCGTACGCGACCGGGTGACGACGAACCGCTTCCTGCAGGCGCTGGACCAGGCTCTGGTCTCCGTCAGCCGGTGACGATGTCCGCCTTCAGCGGGGCGAGTGCGCCGGCGATGGTGCCGATGGTGTCGTCGTCGACGCCGGCCTCGGCGAGTGCGGCGGCGAGGTGGCCGACGACGCGGTCGAAGTCCTCGCTCCTGATGGCGAGGGAACCGTGGGCCTCGCGCATGGCTCGGCCCTCGTACGGGCTGGTGGCACCCAGCGCCTGACCGACGAAGTCGCGCTGGTGGGCCTTGAGCGCGCCGAGGTCGGCTCCGGTGAAGTACGGGCTCAACTCGGCGTCGGCCAGCACCCGTTCGTAGAAGAGGTCGACGACCGCGGCCACGGCGGGTGCTCCGCCTATGCGCTCAAAGATGGTGTCCATGGGGCAGGAGCGTACGGGTGGAACCCCGCATTCAGAACATGCGTACGAGTGAGTTGAGGGCCGCCCCGCCCCCGGCGGCCCTCAACTCGGCCTGGATCAGCTCCGCTTGCGGCCGCGGGCCAGGGCGAGCGCGCCACCGCCGGCGAGGACCAGGGCCACGGCTCCGCCCGCGATGTACGGGGTCGTGGAGCTGCCGCCGGTCTCGGCGAGGTTCTCGTCGCCCTTGGCGTCGTCCTTCGCGGCGGCCTTGACGGCGACCGGGTCCTTGGCGGACTGCGCCTTCGTGTCGGTGCCGCCGGTGCTGCTGCCTCCGCCGGAGGAGCCGCCTGAGGAGCCCTCCTCGTGCGTGGCGGGCGCCTTGGGCGACTCGCACTTCGCCTCGACGAGCGTGATGTCGCCGGTCACTTCGGCCACGTTGAGCTTCAGCGGGTTGACCGACACCTTCAGCTGCAGCGCGGTCGCGGCTGCCGTGCGCGAAGTGGTGTGCGTCTTGGACAGGTCGAGGGTGACCTCGCCGACGGCGGGGACCGAGATCCGCGTCGTACCGCCCGTGGAGACCGTGACCTTCTTGCCGAGCACAGTGACGTGACCGAGGAGGTTGGAGTCGGCGTACGGCTGCTTACCCGCCTCGCAGACCGCCTTCGAGGTGACCTGCTGGACCTCGATGAGGGAGAGGAGGGGAAGGCCGGGAAGGTGGATCTTGGCGTGCGCCAGGTTGGAGTAGCCCTCGGCCTTGTGCGCGTCGACCGTGGCCTTCGCGGTGGCGACGTCGGCACGGAGGATGCTGAACGGCCGGTTGCGGTCGACGCTGTCCAACTTCACGGTCAGGGCGGTCTTTTCGGCGGACGCCGGTGCCTGGACGTCGTTCAGGGTGACGTTCAGCGGAACGTCGACGGTCTTGTTGAGCAGCGAGACGTCGAGGCCGGCACGGAGTACGACGGCACTCGCCTTTCCGCCGTCGCCGCCCGTGGCATGTGCCGGGGCGGCGGCAAGCAGGACCGCGGGGCCGGCGGTCAGTGCGGCGGCCACCAGGGCGGCGGCTGCGCGACGGCGTGCGGGCATGGCAAAGGTGTTGCTGTTCAAAGCGGTGGAACCCCCACAAGAGACATGAAGCCGCCGGGTCGCCCGCCGATGGGGGACATCACGGGCGCCGCCGGCGACTGAGACACGGGAATCTTTACGCACTGAGAGTGAATGAACAGCAACCTGGCGTGAGTTCACCCCAAAGGGGGGTTTCCGTGCTCTTATTCGAATCTTTCGGCACGTGCGTTCCTCTAGACGTCTCGTTTCACGCATACGCCGGAGTGCGCGCGAGGGGGTGTAACGAATCACGTCGGCTCGGCGTCACGCTTCCGTCAATGCGATCATGCGGCAGACCGCCCAACTGCCAGAGGAGCGCCTGGTGTCCGCAACACCCCGCAATGTCGTGCTGATCGCCGTCGACCAGTGGCGGGGCGACTGTCTCTCGGGGGCCGGGCATCCCGTCGTACGCACCCCGTACCTGGACCAGCTCGCGGGCCGCGGGGCGCGCTTCGACCGGGCGTACTCGGCGGTGCCGTCCTGCATCCCGGCGCGGGCTGCTCTGCACACCGGTCTCGCGCAGGAGACGCACGGGCGCACCGGGTACCGGGACGGGGTGCCGTGGGAGTACCCGGTCACGCTGGCCGGGGAGTTCGGGCGCAACGGCTACCAGACGCGCGCCATCGGCAAGCTGCACACGTACCCCGAGCGCAACCGGCTCGGCTTCGACGAAGTGACGCTGCACGACGGCTACTTGCACTTCGCGCGCGAGCGCGGTCGCGACCCGCGTTTCCACGACGACTATCTGGCGTGGCTGGAGCGGCAGCCGGGCGAGGTGCCGGGCTCGGACTACGCGGAGAACGGGCTCGACTGCAACAGCGTGGTCGCGCGGCCGTGGGACCGACCCGAGCGGCTGCACCCCACCAACTGGGTGGTGAGCGAGGCGATCGACTTTCTGTACCGGCGCGACCCCGGCTCACCCTTCCTGCTGCATCTCTCCTTCCACCGGCCGCATCCGCCGTACGATCCGCCGCGGTGGGCGTTCGAGCAGTACACGGGGGCTCCGCCTTACGAGCCGGTGCGGGGCGACTGGGCTGACGCGCTGGAGGGCTGGCGCGACGACTCCCGGGCGGACGCCAACCTGGCTTCGTACGACGCCGGTACGGTGCAGCGGGCGCGGGCCGGCTACTTCGGGCACATGTCGCACATCGACCAGCAGATCCAGCGGTTCGTGGCGGCGCTCGGGGAGTTCGGGCTGGGAGACGACACCTGGATCTGCTTCACGTCCGACCACGGCGAGATGCTGGGCGAACACGGACTCTGGCGCAAGGCGTACCCGTATGAGGGCTCGGCGCGCGTCCCGCTGATTTTGGCGGGGCCGCCGGGCGAACTGCCGCGCGGGGGTGCGCCGTCGGCGGTGGTCGAGCTACGGGATGTCATGCCGACGCTGCTGGAGTGTGCGGGGCTTCCGGTGCCGGAGGGGCTTGACGGGCGGAGTGTGCTGGGGCTGGCGCGGGGTGAGGACGTCGTGGACTGGCGGCCTTATCTGCACGGGGAGCACACGCTGTTCGGGGAGTCGATGCAGTGGCTGACGGACGGGCACGAGAAGTACGTGTGGTTCTCGGGGAGCGGGCGGGAGCAGCTCTTCGATCTGGACGGGGATCCGCAGGAGCTGCACGATTTCGGCTCGGACCGGCCGTTGCGGGTGGCGCTTTGGCGGGCGCGGCTGGTCGATGCGCTTCGGGGGCGGCCTGAGGGGTACGTCGACGGGGAGTCGCTGGTCTCGGGCTGTCCCGCGCTGGAGGTGCAGCCGGGGGTGGTGTGACCTGGGGCGGGGCAGGGCCTTGACGCGGCCCGCGTGTACCGGTTGTGCCCACCCGTTCCGCCCTGCGGAACGACTGCCCACAACCAAGCGGCGAGGTCAGCCGATGACCCTGCCGTTGAGGACGATGCGGTGGGGGGCTGCCAAGACGCGGTGGTCCTCGCGGGGGTCCGTTTCGTACACCACCAGGTCCGCCGGGGCGCCCTCCTCCAGGCCGGGGCGGCCGAGCCATTCGCGGGCGCCCCACGCCGTCGCGGACAGGGCGTCGCGCGTCGGGATGCCCGCCTTCACCAGCTCCGCGACCTCGGCCGCGACCAGGCCGTGCGGGAGGGTGCCGCCCGCGTCCGTACCGACGAAGACCGGGACGCCCGCGTCGTAGGCCGAGCGCACCGTGTCGTAGCGGCGGGCGTGCAGGTCGCGCATATGGGCCGACCAGCGCGGGTACTTCTCGTCGCCGCCCGCCGCCAGGTGCGGGAACGTGGCGATGTTGACCAGGGTCGGGACGATCGCGACGCCGCGCTCGGCGAAGAGCGGGATGGTGTCCTCGGTGAGGCCCGTGGCGTGCTCGATGCAGTCGATGCCCGCCTCGACGAGGTCGCGCAGCGAGTCCTCGGCGAAGCAGTGCGCGGTGACCCTGGCGCCGAGCCGGTGCGCCTCGGCGATCGCCTCCTCGACCGCGCCGCGCGGCCAGCAGGCGGACAGATCGCCGGTGGAGCGGTCGATCCAGTCACCGACGAGCTTGACCCACCCGTCGCCCCGTCGCGCCTCCTGGGCAACGTAAGCAGTGAGGTCCCCGGGCTCGATCTCGTGCGCGAAATTGCGGATGTAGCGGCGAGTACGGGCGATGTGCCGGCCCGCGCGGATGATCGTGGGGAGGTCTTCGCGGTCGTCGACCCAACGAGTGTCGGACGGCGATCCCGCGTCGCGCAGCAGCAGCGTCCCCAGGTCGCGGTCGGTGAGGGCCTGCTTCTCGGCGGTCTCCTCGTCGACCGCGCCGTGCGGTCCGAGCCCCACATGGCAGTGCGCGTCGACCAGACCGGGAAGCACCCAGCCCTCGACGGTGACGGCCTCGGCGGCCGGACGCTCGTAGGTGATCCGCCCGCCGACGACCCACAACTCGTCGCGGATCTCGTCGGCCCCGACGAGCACCCGCCCCTTCACATGCAGCACCACGCGATCGCTCATGTGCCGAGCCTAGAACCCCATAGGTACGCTCATTCCGGCAGCCCGAACGAACTCGCGAGAAGAGCACCACCGTGACGCACCCCTTCCTCGACCTCCCCCCGCTCACCGCCGCGCACTTCGCGGGCATCGAGCGCCGGGTCGCCTCCCTGCTCTCCACCGAGCAGGACGTCGTGATCATGCAGGGGGAAGCGCTCCTCCCCCTCGAAGGCTGCATCCGCTCCGGCGCCACCCCGGGCTCGACCGCGCTCAACGTCATCACCGGTCCGTACGGACAGACCTTCGGCGACTGGCTGCGCGACTGCGGAGTCACGGTCGTCGACCTGGCGGTGCCCTTCCACACGGCGGTCACCGCGGCCCAGGTCCGCGACGCCCTCTCCGAGCACCCGGAGATCGACTTCGTCTCGCTGGTGCACGCAGAAGCGGCGACCGGCAATACGAACCCGGTCGCGGAGATCGGCGAGGTCGTACGGGAGCACGGCGCGCTCTTCTACCTGGACGCGGTCGCGTCGATCGGCGCCGAGCCCGTCCTGCCCGACGCGTGGGGCGTCGACATGTGCATCATCGGCGCCCAGAAGGCGATGGGCGGCCCGGCGGGCGTCTCGGCGGTGTCGATCAGCGAGCGCGCCTGGGCCCGGTTCGCGGCGAACCCGTCCGCGCCCCGCCACTCGTACCTCTCCCTCCTGGACTGGAAGCAGCGCTGGATCGACGGCGGCCGCAAGGCCCTGCTGCACGCACCGGCGCAGCTGGAGATGCTGGCGCTGGAGGCGTGCATCGAGCGGATCGAGGCGGAGGGCCTGGACGCGGTGATCGCTCGTCACGCGCGGGCCGCGGCCGCGACGCGTGCGGGTGCGCTGGCGCTGGGCGGGGGCCTGGAGCCGTACGTGTACGAGGCCGCAGACGCCGCGCCTGTAGCCACAACTCTGCGCACCCCGCCCGGAGTTGACGCCTCGGAGCTCGTAGCGAAGGCCCTGGCCGCCGACCCGACGCTGCCGATGATCGCGGGCGGCGGAGCACTGGCGAAGGAGATGATCCGCATCAACCACTACGGACCCGACGCGACCCAGGGCATGGTGCACTCCTCCCTCGCCGCACTCGGCGCCGCGCTGGGCGAGACGGGCGCGACGGTGGACCTGGAGGCGGCGCGCAGGGCGGTCACCGAGGCGTGGCTCAAGGGTTGAGCGATCGGCGGCCGGGCGGGGGTTCCCGCCCGGCCTCTCTTGTTACGCCGTGATCGGTTTCGTGCCGAGGCGGATGTGGTCCACCGCCCAGTACCAGTTGTTTCCTGCGTCGTACATGCGGAAGCGCAGGGTCACGGTCTTCGCTCCGTCCGGGACCGTCAACTCTCTTGCGACCAAGGTGTTCTCGGCGTCCGGCGAACCCGAGCCGTACGTCAGCAGCACCTGTTCCTGGCCCGTGTCGAAGACCGCTCGCACCTCTGCCTTCTGCGGGTCCTCCTGGCGGTAGTGCGAGTCGAAGCCGAGGTGGAGCTTCTTCGCTCCCGTCGGGATCGGCACCGGCGGGGAGACCAGCGTCGAGTCGAACTTGCCCTTCGCGGACGGGGATCCCGTGTCGTCCCAGTCGTCGGGGTCCGCCACCGCGATCACGCCCAGCGCCCTCGCGAAGTTGGCCCGGTCCTGGCCGCCTGTCGCCCATGAGCGCTTCGTCAGGAACGTCCAGCCCTGCAACTCCTTCGTGCCCTGCGGCATCGCTGTCGCGTTGACCACCGACCAGCCCGCCGGGGCGGTCGGCGTCCAGCCGAGGATTCCCGCGCGCGGCTGGAGCTTGTCCGAGACGGACTGGAAGTCCTCGCCCAGGAGGTAGCCGGACATCGACGGGGCTATGCGGGTCGCCAGTTCGCCCTCGGCCAGGCGCAGGCCGTCGTCCGAGCGGCCGCGTACGACCACCAGCAGGCGTCCTGTGTCGTACGCCTTCGCCGTGGAGGACGGGGTGACGTCATAGGTGAGGGTGTACGAGGAACCCGCGGCCAGCGTTCGGGGAGCATCTCCCTTCGCTGCCTTCGTCTGCCAGCCTGCCGGGGCGTTCAGGGCTGTCTCGACGTCCCTGAGCGGCGACTCACCCCGGTTGGTGATCGTCGCCGTGAAGCGGGTTGCCGCGCCTGCGGCCACTACCGGCTCGTCGCCTGCTGCCGCCGCGACCTCGACCGTGAGCGCCTCGGGCAGGCCCATTGCGGGGTCGGTGACGCCCGGCCTGCGGTCGCCGAAGCGGGCTGCGAAGCGGCGCAGGTAGTGCGGGTCGTCCGCCGCGGTGACCGCGATGTCGTACCAGCGTTCTGCCGGCACCTTGACCGTGATCTGGCGCGATCCCCTTGCGGGGACGCGGAGTTCACGCACTCCCCCGCCGTAGGCCAGGTCGCCGATCAGGACCGTGCGGGCTCGGCGGCCTCGGTTGGCCACCTCCACCGTGAGGCGGCGGCGGTCGTGGTCCTCGTCGATGCGCGCGTCGAGCGGGGCGCTGTCGTTGCCGCGCAGGTGCCAGAGGTAGCCGTTGGGGCCGTGGACGCGCAGGTCGTAGCCGTCGGGGCCTGCCGTCCAGGTGTCGGAGAGCGAGGCGCCCGCGCCGACCGTGTAGTGCCGGGGGACGGTGCCGGGCTCCGGATAGACCTGGAAGACCGCGGCCTGGCTGCCCCGGCCGCCCTGGTTGCGGAAGGTCAGCTCCGCCTTGCCGTCGCGGATGCGGGAGGTGACCCGCAGGGCGTACGGGACGGCTCGTGCGGGCTGGGTGCCGCGCTGCTGCTTCGGGAAGAACTGGGGGTTCGGGACCGCGATGGTCGGCTTGGAGGCCGCCGCCACCGACTTCGCCACATTGCCGCTGGTGTCCGGGAGTTGGGGCCAGGCGATCTCCTCTCCCGAGAAGTCGAAGACCGAGGTGAGGTCACCCGTCACCGAGCGCCGCCAGTCGCTGATGTTGGGCTCGTGGACGCCGAAGCGGCGTTCCAGGAACTTGATGACCGACGTGTGGTCGAAGACCGCCGAGTCGACGACGCCTCCGCGCGTCCACGGCGACACCACCATCATCGGCACCCTGATGCCCAGGCCCAGCGCGTGCGGGCCGGAGACGAGCTTCTCGCCGTCGGGGAGGGTCGACGACCAACTGAGCGTCCCGTCAGCCGACTTGACGCGGTAGCGGCCGTCCTGGCCGACGACCCGCATCTGGGTCTTGCCGGCGGCAGTCGTCACCCGTACGACCACTTCGCCGTCCGGGTTCGCCGTCGACCTGCCGCGCCCGGCGCCGAGCGGCGGCACCGGCGGCAGGACGTGGTCGAAGAAGCCGCCGTGCTCGTCGTAGTTGAGGATGAAGGCCGTCTTGGCCCAGACCTCGGGGTTGGCGGCGAGCGCCTCGATCAGGCGCGCGGTGAGGTCCTCGCCGTCCGGCGGCGGGTAGTCGGCGTGCTCGGAGAGTGCGGCGGGCGCGACGAGCCAGGAGACCTGCGGGAGTGCACCGTTGTCGATGTCGGCCTTGAAGGCAGCGACGAGCGCGTCGCCCATCGCGTGCGGGTCGCCCGCCTGCGCGGCGTCGCCGACCATCGTCATGCCGCGGTCGTGCAGCGGCTCGCCGGGCTTCGCGTCGTGGAAGGGCTTGAACCAGGCGAGGGCGTTGTCGTCGAAGTTGTCGCGCGCCTGGTACGTCTTCCAGCTGATGCCCGCCTTCTCCAGGCGCTCGGCGTACGTCGTCCAGGTGTAACCGGCCGCCGTCTCCGTGTTGTCGATGACCGCGAGGTCGCTGACGGTGCCTCCGCTGGTCCCCGTCATGAAGTACTCACGGTTCGGGTTCGTGCTGGTCTGCATCGACGCGTGGTAGTTGTCGCAGATCGTGAACGTCGAGGCGAGCGCCGCGTAGAAGGGCATGTCGGCGGACTCGTAGAAGCCCTGGCCGAGATAGCCCGAGCCGCGGCCGTTGACGTAGCCGTCGCCGAGGCCGTCGCGCCACAGCGACTGGGAGTCGATGAAGCCGAAGGCGGCCGCGCCCTGCCGGTAGGCGTTGGTGTGGGCGGCGTTCATCGCGAAGGGCAGCAAGTACCCCTCGGCGCGCGAGGGGTCGGGCTGGTGGAAGACGGATCTGCCGTTGGTGGTGCGTATCGCGGTGCGGTCGCCGAGACCGCGCACCCCGCGCTGGGTGCCGAAGTAGTGGTCGAACGCGCGGTTCTCCTGCATGAAGACGACGACGTGCTCGATGTCGTCGAGTCGGCCGGGCTTGGCGGGCGCCGCGAGTGCGGTGCGCACACTCAGCGGCAGGGCGGACAGCACCGCAGCACCTGCCGCACCGCCCAGCAGGGTGCGCCGTGAGACGTCGAGGGACATGGGTGGCTAGCTCCTTGGCTCATCCGTGGGTCCAGACCCGTTATAGATACGAGACTTCGACGCACGGGGCCAGAGGTGTGCGTGAACTCTGACCGAACCTTGGAGGGCGAGGGCACGACACAGGCCCGTTCCGCATTTATCGACAACCCCCGGAGAATGGAATTGAAAATGCAGAACAGGCCCTTTTCCAGCGCAGCTTCCCATTTTCTTCTGCCCCGTTTTATCGACCCTAAACGCTAGAGTTTCAACAAGACCGATCTACGTAATTCGGACGCGTCTCGCGGTCGTTACGGAGGTGTGACCGACCCCACACGAAGGTTGATTTGCCCGTTAATTCCCGTACAAACCATACCGATTCGCCAAACCCTCGCCCGGCGCGTGCGCCCGCGCGATAACACGTTCCGCCTCTCCCGCCAACCCCGCCCCAGAATGCATTTTTTGAATTCGCTGGGTAAATTTCCTCCCCATGACCGAATTCCTGGAGCTGGAGATCGACACCCCGCGAGTGGAGGACGGAGCCGCGATCTGGCGCATCGCCCGCGACTCCGAGGTGCTGGACCTCAACTCCTCGTACAGCTACCTGCTGTGGTGTCGCGACTTCGCCGCGACCTCCGTCGTGGCGCGCGGCGCCGACGGAGCACCCATCGGCTTCGTCACCGGCTACGTACGGCCGGAGCGGCCCGAGGCCCTCGTCGTCTGGCAGGTGGCCGTCGACCGGGCCCACCGCGGACGCGGCCTCGCCGGCACGCTGCTCGACGCGCTGACCGCCAAGGTCACGGCGGCGGGCGGAGTGCGGGAGATCGAGACGACCGTCACCCCGGACAACACCGCCTCCGACCGCCTCTTCGCCGCGTACGCGGAACGCCATGGCGCGTCACTGACCCGCGAAGTCCTCTTCGACGGCGGGCTGTTCCCCGAGGGCACCTCGCACGAACCAGAGGTCCTGTACCGCATCAGCCCCGTCCCGGCCGCCTGACACCCCCCACCACAGGAGACCCGCTGTGACCATCACCCCGCCTGCCCTGAGCGTCTTCGAGACCCTGGAGTCCGAGGTACGCAGTTACTGCCGCAGCTGGCCCGCCGTGTTCGACCGCGCCCAGGGCAGCTACCTCCACGACGAGGACGGCCACACCTACCTGGACTTCTTCGCCGGTGCCGGGTCGCTCAACTACGGGCACAACAACCCTGTCCTGAAACGGGCGTTGATCGACTACATCGAGCGCGACGGCATCACGCACGGCCTCGACATGGCGACCACCGCCAAGCGCGCCTTCCTGGAGTCCTTCCAGAACGTGATCCTGCGGCCGCGCGACCTCCCGTACAAGGTGATGTTCCCGGGTCCGACGGGCACC
Source organism: Streptomyces sp. NBC_01465 (assembly GCF_036227325.1). Classification (NCBI taxonomy): domain Bacteria; kingdom Bacillati; phylum Actinomycetota; class Actinomycetes; order Kitasatosporales; family Streptomycetaceae; genus Streptomyces; species Streptomyces sp. NBC_01465. The sequence continues at coordinate 1,460,478 of NZ_CP109467.1, forward strand.
AACGCCGTCGAGTCCGCGCTCAAGTTGGCCCGCAAGGTCAAGGGCCGCGAGTCCGTCGTCTCCTTCACCAACGCCTTCCACGGCATGTCGCTGGGCTCGCTCGCCGTCACCGGCAACGCCTTCAAGCGGGCCGGGGCCGGCATCCCGCTCGTCCACGGCACCCCGATGCCCTTCGACAACTACTTCGACGGCCAGGTTCCCGACTTCCTGTGGTTCGAGCGGCTGTTGGAGGACCAGGGCTCCGGCCTCAACAAGCCCGCCGCCGTGATCGTCGAGACGGTCCAGGGCGAGGGCGGCATCAACGTCGCCCGCGCCGAGTGGCTGCGCGCGCTGCAGGACCTCTGCCACCGCCAGGACATGCTGCTGATCGTCGACGACATCCAGATGGGCTGCGGCCGCACCGGCGGCTTCTTCTCCTTCGAGGAGGCCGGCATCACGCCGGACATCGTTACACTGTCGAAGTCCATCAGCGGCTACGGACTGCCCATGTCCCTCTGCCTGTTCAAGCCGGAGCTGGACATCTGGGAGCCGGGCGAGCACAACGGCACCTTCCGCGGCAACAACCCGGCGTTCGTCACCGCCGCCGCCGCGCTCAACACGTACTGGGCCGACGGCCAGATGGAGAAGCAGACCCTGGCACGCGGCGAGCAGGTCGAGCGCGCGCTCCTGGAGATCGTCGACGAGATGGACGCGATCGGCGTCAGCTTCCGCGGCCGCGGCCTGGTCTGGGGCATGGAGTTCGACGACAAGGAGCGCGCCACGGCGGTCGCCCGCCGCGCCTTCGAGCTCGGACTGCTCATCGAGACTTCGGGGCCCATGAGCGAGGTCGTCAAGCTGCTGCCGCCGCTGACCGTGAGCCCCGAGGAGCTGGACGAGGGACTGCGCATCCTCGCCCGTTCCGTACGAGAGACCGCCTGACACCGCACCAAACGCACCACAGAGAGAGGGAGCAACCCACCGTGATCGTCCGCTCGTTCAAGGACATCGAGAACACCGACCGCCATGTGAAGGCCGCCACCGGCACCTGGGAGAGCAAGCGCATCGTGCTCGCCAAGGAGAAGGTCGGCTTCTCGCTCCACGAAACCGTGCTGTACGCGGGTACGGAGACGTCGATGTGGTACGCGAACCACATCGAGGCCGTCCTGTGCACGGAGGGCGAGGCCGAGCTCACCAACGACGAGACCGGCGAGACCCACTGGATCTCCCCCGGCACGATGTACCTGCTGGACGGCCACGAGCGTCACACCATGCGTCCGAAGACCGATTTCCGCTGCGTCTGCGTCTTCAACCCTCCCGTCACCGGACGGGAGGACCACGACGAGAACGGCGTCTACCCGCTGCTGACCGAGGAGGTCTGAGCCGCCATGACCGACGTACTCACCAACATACGAGCGGACCTGTATCCATCCCGGGGCGCGGCCGAAGTGATCACCCCACGCCAGGACCCGGTCGTCTGGTCGCCGCCCGGTGCGCCGGGACCGGTCTCGCAGGCGGACCTGCAGGGGTTCGAGCGCAACGGGTTCCTCACCGTCGACCAGCTCGTTGGGCCCGACGAAGTCACGCTCTACCAGGCCGAGTTGGACCGCCTCATCAACGACCCGGGCGTACGGGCCGACGAGCGCTCGATCATCGAGCCGCAGTCCCAGTCGGTGCGCTCCGTCTTCGAGGTCCACAAGCTCAGCGAGGTCTTCGCGGGGCTCGTGAGTGACGAGCGCGTGGTGGGCCGCGCCCGCCAGATCCTGGGCTCCGACGTGTACGTCCACCAGTCGCGGATCAACGTCAAGCCCGGCTTCGGCGCCTCCGGCTTCTACTGGCACTCGGACTTCGAGACCTGGCACGCCGAGGACGGTCTGGCGAACATGCGGACCGTGTCGGTCTCGATCGCGCTGACCGAGAACTACGACACCAACGGCGGCTTGATGATCATGCCGGGGTCGCACAAGCAGTTCCTGGGGTGCTCGGGCGAGACACCGAAGGACAACTACAAGAAGTCCCTGCAGATGCAGGACGCCGGCACCCCGTCGGACGAGGCGCTGACGCGGATGGCCGACCGCCACGGCATCAAGCTCTTCACCGGGGCGGCCGGTTCGGCGACCTGGTTCGACTGCAACGCGATGCACGGGTCGGGCGACAACATCACCCCGTACGCGCGCAGCAATGTCTTCATCGTCTTCAACAGCGTGGAGAACGCGGCGGTGGAGCCGTTCGCGGCACCGGTACGCCGCCCCGAGTTCATCGGGGCCCGGGACTTCACCCCGGTGCGCTGACCAGCGCGAGGACCATGGCGAGGTTGTGCTCGGCAATCCCCGCCATGGCCTCGCGGTCGGGGAAGTCCCCGTCCAGGAGCCGCAACGGGCCCGCGACCAGCGAGAGATGGTTGGCCAGGGTGTAGAGGCGCAGCCGCGCATCGTCGAGGCCCGGTACGCGCAGCGGTTCGTAGCCGCCCTTGAACCGGTGCGCCAGGAAGACGTGCTCCCACTCGACGTCGAAGTACATCAGCCCTTCGATGTCGATGACGACCAGCTCCCCGTCAGGGCCCACCAGCACATGGTCGGGCCCCAACTCGCCGTGGATCAGCCGGTATTCGGACCGCGGCTCCACCGCCGCGGCACGTGTGCGCACCGCGTCGTCGAGGCGCGTCCGCGCCCGGGCGCCGCGCTCGTCCCGTACGGCGATCTCGGCAATGTGCCGCAGGGCGCGATCCGTCACGGCCTGCTCGCACGAGTCCGCCGGTACGCTCTCGCCCCGCTCGACCAGGGCCACCTTCCCGGCCCGGGGTGCGGTGTGCCCGTGCATGACCCGCAGCGCGGAGCCGAGCCGGTCCAGCGCCTGCCGTCCGCCGGCCGGGTCGGTCTTCAGCAGCGCCTCGAGCGATCCGCCCCGGACGTCCTCGACCAGTGCGACATCCTCCGGGTACACGCTCCGGCTCCGGTCGAGCACGTACAACTCCGGTACGCGCACGCCGAGTTCGTCCAGCGTCCGGTGTGCGGCGCCGAACAGATCGGCGCCGGTGCCGTCGGCGAAGGGCTCCGGTTCGGCGTCCCGCTCAGGCCAGTAGTTCTCGCCGGCGGACCAGACGTACAGGATCGCGGAGAACCCGTCGTCGAAGCCCAGCCGGTAGACGCCCTTCTTGCTGCCGCCCCGCAGCCGCGTCACCGCGTCGAGCCCGCGCCGGCCGCCGAAGACGGAGCTCAGCAGTCCTGCCAGACGGACGCGGTCGACCCCAGGGCCGCTCACTGCTCGACCGCGTCGAGGTCGCCCGCGTAGTGCTCGATCGCGCGCCGGTACTGCTGGACGCGGCTGTCCGCGCTGGTCGCCGCCAGCACCCTGAGCAGCGATGCGACAGCCTCCCGGCCATCACCCGTGTTGTAGAGCGCCATGGCGAGGAAGGCCTGCAGGGCGGCGTCGTCCGGGAACTCCGCCAGGCCGCGGCGCAGCGTTCTCAGCGCCTCCTCGTAGCGGCCGAGGATCCGGTAGGTGGAGCCGAGGCCCAGGAACACCCCGTGCCGGTCCTCCTCCGTGAGCCCCGGAGCGCTCAACGCCCGCTCGTAGAACGGCACCGCATCGGCCTCGAGCCCGAGTACGTCGTGCACCCACGCCGTCTGGTACGCGACCTCGACGCTGTCCGGGTGCTTCTCCGCCAGGGCGAGGAGCCGTTCGCGCGCCTGCTCCGGCTTCCCCTGCTCGCGGAGTAGTACGGCTTCGGCCAGGGCGGCGTCCCATTCATGATCAGCGTTCATGACGAGCCACGATAAGCGATGGCACTTCCGCGCCCCGTGGTGCACGATCACCCGCGTGATCACGGACAACGAAGCCCTGGTGCGCGCAGCCGCCCTCAACAACGCCGAGTGGTGCGACGCGCTCTCGCGGACGCACGGAGTGAAGGGCGAGTTCGGGGCCGCCGCCTGGACCGCTCCTCGCCGCACGCCGCCCTACTATCCGGATGCGGTGACGCTCACCGCCGATGCCGACGCCGCGCAGATCCTGGAGCGCGTCGACACCTCGTCGGACGACTGCTCGGTGAAGGACAGCTACAGCTCTCTGGACCTGTCCGCGGCAGGATTCGAGGTGCTTTTCGACGCCCAGTGGATTCACCGCTCCACCTCAACTCCCTTCCCCCGCACGGAACTTCGCTGGCGTCGCGTGGAGACGGCCGCTGAGCTCGCCGCCTGGGAGGCGGCCTGGGACGGCGGGGTCACCGACCTGTTCCTCCCCGACCTCCTCGCCGACGAGACCGTCGCCGTGCTCGCCGCCTTCGACGGATCCGCCGTCGTCGCGGGAGCCGTCGCCAACCGCAGCGCGTCGGTCGTGGGCCTCTCCAACACCTTCGGCGACTGGCCGGGCGCGCTCGCGCAGATCGCACACCTCTGGCCCGGTCTCCCGGTCGTCGGGTACGAGTCCGGCGACGATCTCGACGCCGCGCTCGCGCAGGGCTTCGAGGCGATCGGGCCGCTGCGCATTTGGCTCGCTCAGTAGGGCCTGATGGCGATCGTGATGATCTCCGGGCTGCTCGGGGTCAGCGGGGTGCGGTCCCAGTCGCCGTACTGCTCCACGATCACCAGACCCGCCGCCGCGAGGTGCGCGAGGAGGACGTCCGGGTCGAGGAACCGGAGCGTGCTGCGGCTGACCTGCGGTTCGGGCCAGGCAGGTCCTGTGTAGGTGGTCGTGAAGGTGACCCGGTCGCCGGTGACCGGGGTCTCCACCGCGCACACCGTCCGTATCGTCGCGCCCGAGGCGTCCTGCACCTCCGACGAGTACTCCTTGTCCCAGCGCTCCCAGCCCCGGACCGCCGGGTTGCGCGTCTCGAAGGCGAAGCGTCCGCCGGGCTTCAGGGAGGTGCGGATGCCCTGCAGTGCGCTGCGCAGTTCGTCGTCCTCCACGAAGACCTGGAAGGCGTGTCCGCTCATCACCACCAGGTCGAACTCCTGGTCCCAGGCGGCCGATCCGAGGGTGCCGAGCATCCACTGGATGTCCGGATGCGCCCGGGCCCGCTCCAGCATCGCGGGTGCCGGATCCAGTCCGACGAGCGCCCCCGTGTGACCCGCGCGACGGGCGTCGTGCAGCAGGGTGCCCGTTCCGCAGCCGACGTCGAGCACGGCCTGCGCGGACATGATCAGGGGGAGGTAGAAGGCGAAGTCGTCGCGCGGCTCGGAGGAGTTCAACGTGTCGTAGAGAGCGGCGAGTTCGGGGTCGGTGAACTGGTCGTCGGCCATGGGCACAAGGTGCCAGGGCTCCTGTGGATCTGTAAATGGGTTGCTGCCGCGCCCGCGCCGCCTCCAGGATCTGCCCATGAACGCAACCCTCATCCCTGCCGCCCTGCCGCTGTCGACGTCCGCCCTCCCGGCGCGCGTCCAGCAGCAGCCCGGCCGTCCGCGGAGGCCGATTCCCGCGCACGCGTGATGGGCGGCGCGCTGGGCGCGGGCCTGCTCGCCGGGTACGGCATCGCCATTCCCGTGGGGGCCGTCGGCGCGTATCTGGTGGGGCTCACCGCCCGTACGAGCTGGCGGACCGGAGCCTGCGCGGCCCTCGGGGTCGCGACCGCCGACGGGGTGTACGCGCTGATCGCGACGGCCGGGGGCTCCTCGATCGCCCCCGTGCTGGCACCGGTCATGGATCCGCTGAGGTGGGTTTCCGCCGTGGTCCTGATCGTGCTGGCCGTACGGGGCGGGGCCGCCGCGGTCGGTCAGTACCGGAAGCGGCAGACCTCCGCACGCGCCGAAGGGACACCCGTCGGGCCCGGCCGGGCCTATCTCGGGCTCCTCGGGATGACCCTGCTCAACCCGACCACCGTGATCTACTTCGCGGCGCTCGTCCTCGGCAGCCGCTCTACGGCGGACCCGGGCGTACTGGCACAGGTGGTGTTCGTCGCCGCCGCGTTCGCCGCCTCCGCCAGCTGGCAGTTGCTGCTGGCCGGGGGCGGGACGCTGCTCGGGCGGGTGCTGACCAGCAGGCGCGGACGGCTGGGCACCGCGCTCGCGTCGTCGGCGCTGATTCTTGCGCTGGCCGTCCGTACGCTCTCGGGCTAGGCCGAGTCGCGTACGACCAGTTCCGTCGGGAGTATCACCGCCGCCGTGTCCTCGCCCGCGATCTGGGCGAGGAGCACGCGCACCATCTCGGCGCTGATCCGGTCGAAGGGCTGGCGCATCGTGGTCAGCGCCGGGCTGACCGCCGTGGCCGCCGGGGAGTCGTCGAAACCGCCGACCGCGATGTCGTCGGGGACCACGCGTCCGGCGTGCTGGAGCGTGGAGACGACGCCCTGGGCCATGAGGTCGGAGGCGACGAACACGGCGTCCATGTCCGGGGCTTGGGCCAGGAGGCGGGCGGCCGCTTCCTCGCCGCCGGCCCGCCGGTAGTCGCCCTCCGCCACCAGCGCCGGGTCGTACGGGAGACCTGCCTCGGCCAGTACGTCGCGGTACCCGGCCAGGCGCTCGGTGCCGCCCGGGGTGTCGAGCGGGCCGGTGATCATGCCGATGCGACGGCGTCCGGTGGCGACGAGGTGGCGGACCATCTCGTGGGCGCCCTCGCGCTCGTCGACGGCGACGTAGCTGACCTTCGTACCGAGGCCGAGCGGCTTTCCGCAGGCCACCAGGGGGATTCCGGCGTCCAGCAGCTCGGCCGCGACCGGGTCCCCGCTGTGGCTGGAGACCAGGAGCACGCCGTCGACATGGCCCGAGGTGATGTAGCGGGTCAGACGGCGGCGCTCGTCCTCGTTCGAGGCGAGCATCAGCAGCAGCGGGATGTCGTGCTTGGCGAGGTGCTCGGTGCAGCCGCGGAGCAGGACGTTGAAGTTCGGGTCCTCGAAGAACTTCTCCTGCGGCTCCGTGAGGAGGAATGCCACCGAGTCCGAGCGTCCGGTGATCAGGGAGCGGGCGTGCCGGTTGACGACGTACCCGGTCTTCTTGATGGCCGCCTCGACCGCCTTGCGTGCGGCGGGCGAGACGTAGTGGCCCCCGTTGAGGACACGGGAGACGGTTCCCCGTGAGACGCCCGCCTCCCTCGCCACGTCGTGGACGGTGGGAGGCTTGCGGCGTCCGTTCGTACTGGTGGTCATGTCCCTCGTCTGTGCCGGTGCGGATGAGCGAGCTGTGCGGTCAGGCCTTGACCGATCCGCTCAGCAGGTCCAGGGACCAGAAACGCTGGATCACCAGGAAGAGAGCGATCAGGGGGATGACCGCCAGCAGACACCCGGTGATGACCAGTGTATAGAGAGCGGGTTGCGAGGCGCCCTGGGCCATGAGGGTGTAAAGCCCCAGGGTGATCGGGAACTTGGTGTCGTCGGCCAGCATGACGTACGGCAGCAGGAAGTTGTTCCAGATGCCGACGAACTGGAAGAGGAAGACGGTGACCAGGCCCGGCATCATCATCGGGACCGCGATCCGCGAGAAGATGCGCCACTCGCTCGCACCGTCCATGCGGGCCGCTTCCAGGAGTTCGGCGGGGACGGCGGCGCTCGCGTAGATGCGGACCAGGTAGACGCCGTACGGGGAGAGGATCGACGGCAGCAGCATCGACCAGTACGAGTCGGCGAGGCCCATCTTGGACATCAGCAGGTACTGCGGGACCGCGAGCACGATGCCCGGGACGAGCACGCCGGCCAGGATCAGCTTGAAGACGAACTCCCGTCCGCGGAAGGCGAACCGGCCGAGCGCATAGCCGCCGGCGGCGGAGACCGCCGCGGACAGGAGGGCGCCGGCGCCCGCGTAGAAGGCGGAGTTGCCCATCCACTGCCAGTAGATGCCGTCGCGGTAGGAGCTCAGCTGGCTGACGTTGTCCATGAAGCCGGAGCCGGGCGACATCGTGAAGGTGGAGAACAGCTCGGAGCGGTTCTTCGTCGACGCCATGACGACCCAGGCCACGGGGATCAGGCAGTACAGCGCGCCGATCGCCATGACGAGCGTGGGGATCCAGGCGGTGCGCTTCGCACGGGAGGGGCGGTCCGTGGTGGCGGTCAGGGTGAGGGGGGTCATGCCTTGTCCTCCCGGGTGAAGCGGTCGGAGATGCGCAGGAGGGTGAAGGACAGGAGGAACGTGGCCCCGGCGAGGACGACCGCGGTGGCGGAGGCGCCGTAGATGTCGGAGCGGCCGAAGGCGCTGTCGTAGATGGCCAGCAGCGGGCTCCAGGAGTTGGAGACGCCGTTGGTCAGGGTGCGGAGCGTCTTGGGCTCGGTGAAGACCTGCAGGGTGGCGATGACCGAGAAGAAGAAGGTGAGGACCAGCGAGGGCATCACGATCGGAATCTTGATCCGGAGAGCGATCTTCAGGTTGGAGGCGCCGTCGATCTTCGCGGCCTCGTAGATCTCCTGCGGTATCGCGCGCAGCGCCGTGTAGATGACGATCATGTTGAAGCCGGTGCCGCCCCAGACCGCGATGTTGGCGAGGGAGAGGTAGAGGTTGCCGCCGTCGAACAGGTCGGGCTGCGGGAGGCCGAGCTCGCGCAGCACGTAGTAGAAGGGGCTGACGTCGGGCAGGTAGAGGAAGCCCCACATGACGGCGGCGATGATTCCCGGCACCGCGTACGGAAGGAAGATCGCGAGGCGGGTGAAGGAGGCGCCGCGCACCAGCGGGGTGTCGAGCATCAGCGCGAAGACGAGCGCCAGGCCGAGCATGGTGGGGATGACGATCAGTCCGTAGCCGAAGGCGCGCAGGATGCTGTGGCCGAACTCGGAGTTCTCGAAGACGTCGGCGTAGTTGCCGATGCCGTTCCAGACTTCGGCGCGGGCGCCTCGGCCGAGTCCTGCGCCCTTGACCTGCACCTTGTGGAGGCTGAGCCAGATCGCGTACCCGATGGGGACGACCGTGAAGGCGGCGAACAGGGTGAGGGTGGGGACCAGGAACCAGTACGGGGCCGAGCGGCCTCGGCGTCGCGGGCGGCGGGGGCGGACGGGACTGGTGGCACCGTCCGCCAAGGGCCCGGCCGTCAGACGGCCGGAACCCTCGAGCGGAGTGGTGGTCATCCCTCGGTCACCTTGAATCCCTGCTTCTTCATGTCCGCGAAGGTCTGGGACTGCATGTCCCCGACGGCGGACAGGAACTTCGTCTTCTTCTTCGCCTTGGTGGCCTTGCCGAAGCTGTCGGTGAACGCGTCGTACGCGGTCTGGACGTTCGGTCCCCAGGCGGAGGCGACGGTGGTCGCGGAGATCTTGGCGGCCGTCGCGTAGAAGTCCTTCTGGTTCGGGAAGAACGCGGGCGTGGCGAGTACGGATCCGGACTGCGCCTCGGTGGCGGCCGGGTAGATGCCGGACTCCTTGACCAGGGCGGCGAGCGCCTCGGTGTCGGTGTTCAGCCACTTGATGAACTTGGCGGCGGCCTCGGCGTTCTTGGAGTCGGTCGAGACGCCGGTGGAGGAGCCGCCCCAGCTGCCCGTGACGTTCTCGCCGGCGGACCACTGCGGGAGCGGGGCCATGCGCCACTTGCCCTTGGTGTCGGGGGCCGAGCTGACGAGGACGCCGGGGGCCCACACGGCGGAGACCCAGGCGAGGTGGGTGCCCTTGTTGAGGGCGTTGTTCCAGGCCGGGGTGTACATCGGCTGGTTGTCGATGACGCCCTCCTCGACGAGGCCGCCCCAGAATCCGGCGACCTTGTCGGTGGCGTCGCTCGCGATGTCGACGGTCCACTTGCCGTCGGCGTCCACCGTCCACCACTTGGCGCCGGCCTGCTGGGCGAGTCCGGCGAAGAGCCCCGAGTCCTGGGAGGAGAACGTGGTGAGGAACGCGTCGGGGGCGGCCTTCTTGGCGGCGCGGGCGGTCTCGGCGAACTCGTCCCAGGTGGTGGGGACCTTGAGGTTGTGCTTCTTGAAGAGGTCCTCGCGGTAGTAGAACATCAGCGGCCCGGAGTCCTGCGGGACCGCGTAGAGCGCGTCGCTGCCGAGGGTGACCATGCCCCAAATGCCGTCGGAGAAGTGGGACTTGGCGTCCTTGGCGTACTTCGCGATGTCGGCGAGGACGTCGTTGGAGACCAGGGTCGGCAGGGACTGGTACTCGACCTGGATCAGGTCGGGGGCGTTGCCCGCCTTCTTCGCCGTGATCAGCTTGGAGATCATCTCGCCACCGCTGGCCTGCTTCGACACCGTCACCGTGATGTCGGGGTTCTTCTTGTTCCAGATCGCGGCAACCTTTTCCATGCCCGGCGCCCACGACCAGTAGGAGAGCTTGACCGGTCCGCTGCTCTTGCCGGAGCCCTTGTCCGAGCTGCCGCAGGCCGCGAGCGTGCCGGCGGCGGCGACGCTCAGGGCGCCGGCGAGCACGGTTCGCCTGTTGATCTGGTGGCGGTGGATCGACATCTGTATCTCCCCTGACTGAGAAGAGCGGGCCCTTCAGGAGGGCCGTGCGGCTCTGTGATCGTGCACAGTAGAAAATTGTTTCGGTCTCTTGTCAATGGATGAACCGTGGGGTTACCTACTCGTTGCAAGCCGATGTCAGCGCCGACTTACTCTGTGCACGCTCACAGAAAACTGCGACATCGCCTCAACGATCCTCCGGGAGCACCACATGTCCTCCGCCCTTCCGCACGACCGCCTGCCGCTTGCCTACGGGGGTGACTACAACCCCGAGCAGTGGCCGCGGGAGGTCTGGGAGGAGGACGTACGGCTCATGCGGGAGGCCGGGGTCACCGTGGTCTCGCTCGGCGTCTTCGCCTGGGCGCGGACCGAGCCGAGGCGCGGCACGTACGACTGGGAATGGCTCGACACGATCATCGGGATGCTCCACGCGGCGGGGATATCCGTCGACCTGGCCACCCCGACCGTGGTGCCGCCCGCCTGGTTCTACCGCGCCCACCCCGACGCACTGCCCGTCACCCGCGACGGGGTCCGGCTCGCCTTCGGCTCACGCGGCGCGATCTGCCACTCCAGCGCCGACTACCGGGCGGCCGCCGCCTCGATCACCACCAAGATCGCCGAGCGGTACGGCAGCCACCCCGCGGTCGTCCTGTGGCACGTCCACAACGAGTACGGCGCACCTGTCCTGACCTGCTACTGCGACAACTGCGCAGCAGCGTTCCGGCTCTGGCTCCAGGACCGCCACGGCTCGCTGGACGCCCTCAACGAGGCCTGGGGAACGGCCTTCTGGGGCCAGCAGTACGGCGACTGGGAGGAGATCACCCCGCCCCGTACGACCCCCACCGTCTGCAACCCCACGCAGCAGCTGGACTACCAGCGCTTCGCCGACGCCCAGGCCCGCGCCAACTTCGTCGCCGAGCGCGACATCCTGCACCGCCTCTCCCCCGGCGTGCCCGTGACCACCAACTTCATGGTCGCGCCCAGCCAGTGCCAGTCCATCGACTACTGGGCCTGGGCGGCGGAGGTCGACCTCGTCACCAACGACCACTACCTGGTCACCGACGGCCGCCGCACCCACGTCAACCTGGCCCTCACCGCCGACCTGACGCGTTCGGTGGCGGGCGGCGGCCCCTGGCTGCTGCTGGAGCACGCCACGTCCGGCGTCAACTGGCAGCCGTACAACCCGGCCAAGCTCCCCGGCGAGATGGCCCGCAACTCCCTGTCGCACGTGGCCCGCGGCTCCGAGGGCGCGATGTTCTTCCAGTGGCGGCAGTCCCGCAGCGGCGCGGAGAAGTTCCACTCCTCGATGCTGCCGCACGGCGGCACCGGCACCCGCGTCTGGAACGAGGTCGTCGAACTCGGCCGCACACTGGGCGAGTTGGCCGATCTGCGCGCCACCCGCACCCACGGCAACGTCGCGATGATCTGGTCGTGGGAGTCGATGTGGGCGCAGAGCCTGGAATGGCGCCCCAGCGAGGACCTGGACGCCCGTGAGCGGCTCGAATCCTTCTACGAGGCGCTGTACGACCGGCACCTCACCGTCGACTTCTTCGCCCCGTCCGGCATTGGCGGCCTGGACCCCGAGCGATACCCGCTGCTCGTCGTCCCGCAGCTGTACGCGGCGCCCGCCTCCGTCGCAGCCGACCTGGAGAGCTACGTCGCGCGCGGCGGGACGCTGGTGGTCTCGTTCTTCTCCGGCATCGTCGACGAGAACGACACCGTGCACCCCGGCCCGCACCCGGGTGTGCTCCGTGACGTACTCGGCCTGACCGTCGAGGAGTTCAGCCCGCTGCTGCCCGGCGAGAAGGTCACCGTCGGCACCGGTACGGGCGAGACGTACGAGGCGGACCTCTGGGCGGAGGTCGTCGTACCGAACGGCTGCGAGACCCTCGCCACCTTCACCGACGGCCGCACCGCCGGGCACCCGGCGCTCACCCGGCACGTACTCGGCGAGGGCACCGCCTGGTATCTGGCGACGCGGCTGACCGGCGACAGCCTGGCGGCCGTCGTGGATCTCGCCCTCGCGGACGCCGGCATCGCACCCTCCGGGCTCCCGCGTGATGTCGAACTCGTCGTACGGGAAGGCGAGTCGGGCACGTTCCGCTTCGCGATCAACCACACCGACGCCGAGGTGAAGGTCACCCTGCCCGACGGGTCCCGCGCCTGTGTCCCCGCGGGCGCGGTCGAGGTCTTCCGCGACCCCCGCTGACCACTCCTCGCTCCACCCCACCCCCCGCAGATCCAGAGCCGATTCACTGTGAAGGGAACCTTTGTGATGCGCAGACGTACCGTTCTCGCCGCCGCGGGAGCCGCCGCCCTGGCGGCCCCCGTCCTGACCGCGGCCCCCGCCCTCGCCGCGAGCACGCACCGCCGCCTGGAGATCCGCGGCGTGGACATCTCCTCGCTCCCCAAGGACGAGGACTTCGGCGCGGTCTACCGCTACGCCGACGGCCGCCGCGACGACGCGATCCGCATCCTCGCGTCGTACGGCGTCACCCACGCCCGTCTCAAGGTGTGGGTGCACCCGGCGGACGGCTACAACACCAAGAAGCAGATCCTCCCGCTGGCCCGCCGCCTCAAGCGCGCCGGAATCGGCATCTGGATCGACTTCCACTACTCCGACGTCTGGGCCGACCCGGCGCACCAGACCAAGCCCGAGGCCTGGGCGACCCTGGACGTGGCGGGCCTGACCCGGGCCGTCTACGACCACACGGCCGATGTCCTCGGCTCGCTCAAGCGCCAGGGCACGCCCGCCGACCTCGTACAGATCGGCAACGAGATCAACGGCGGCCTGCTCTGGCCCGAGGGCAAGAACTGGGGCGACGGGTCCGGGGGCTGGGCCACGCAGGCCGCGTTCCTCAAGGCGGGTCTCACCGCCGCCCGCGACACCACCCCGCGCGTCCGCACGATGCTCCACATCGCCTCGGGCGGCGACAACGGCACGTCACGCTGGTGGTTCGACAACGCCGTCTCGTACGGCCTGGACTTCGACATCATCGGCCAGTCCTACTACCCCTTCTGGCACGGCGACCTGGCGACGGCGCTCGCCAACATGACGGATCTGGCGGCCCGTTACGACAAGCCGGTCGTGATCGCGGAGACGGCGTACCCGTTCACGCTGGAGAGCGAGGACGCGACGAACGACATCCTGTACGACCCCTCCCAGCTCACGCCGGGCTTCCCCGCGACCCCCGAGGGCCAGGCGGCGTGGCTGCGCGCGGTGGCCGACCTCCAGGCCGCGATCCCCGGCGGCAAGGGCCTCGGCTACTGCTACTGGGAGGGCGTCTGGACGTACCGCGAGGGCGACGGCTGGGACCCGACGGACCCCACCTCCGGAAACGCCTGGGAGAACCTCGCGCTCTTCGACTTCGACGACAAGGCGCTGCCCGGTCTGAAGACCCTGGGCCGCTACCGGGGCTGAGTCCCGCCCCGCTTCCGATGTCGGCGGCTCGCAGCCATGACCGGTGAGTCGCTGCGAGCCGCCGATGTACCAACCGCACGACCCGCACCCGTACCCGCACCTCTGATCCGGGAGGATCACCATGCGCAGACGTACGTTGCTCAAAGCCGCCGCCGCCTCGGTCGCAGCCCCCGCCCTCCTCACCGCGACCGCAGGCAGGGCCTCGGCAGCGACCTCCCTCTCCGTCCGGGGGATCGACATCTCCTCGCTGCCCAAGTCCGAGGCGCTGGGCGGGGTGTACTACTCCACCAGCGGCACCAAGACGGACGCGGTCCAGCTGATGTCGACGGCCGGCATCAGCCACGCCCGCCTCAAGGTCTGGGTCAATCCGGCCGACGGCTACAACAACAAGGCGCACATCCTCCCGCTCGCCCTGCGCCTGAAGGCGAAGGGCATCAAGCTGCTCATCGACTTCCACTACTCCGACACCTGGTGCGACCCGGGCAACCAGGCCAAGCCCGCCGCCTGGTCGAGCTACACGGTCGCGCAGCTCTCCACAGCGGTCTACAACCACACAGCGGACGTCCTCGGCGCACTCGTCGCCCAGGGCACCCCCGCCGACCTGGTGCAGATCGGCAACGAGACGGACGGCGGCATCCTCTGGCCGACCGGCAACTGGGACAACCTCGACAACCTGGCGACGTTCCTCAAGTCGGGCATCAGCGCGGCGAAGGCCACCACGCCGGGCGTCCGCACGATCCTGCACCTCTCCAACGGCGGTACGCAGAGCCTCTACACGTGGTTCTTCGACAACATGAAGTCGCGGGGTGTGGTCTGGGACGTGATCGGGATGTCGTTCTACCCGTACTGGCACGGCGCCCTCACGGACCTGGCGGCCAACCTCGCCTACGTCACGGCCCGTTACGGCACTCCGGCCCTGGTCGCCGAGACCGCGTACCCCTGGACGCTCACGGACAAGGACGGCTTCGCCAACCTGGTCAACGCGAGCAGCCAGCTCACCTCCGGCTACCCGGCGACCTCCGCCGGCCAGAACGCCTGGGTGCGGGCGGTGGCCGACACGGTGGCGGCGACCCCGAACGGAATGGGCCTCGGCTATGTCTACTGGGAGGGATTCTGGACGGCGGTGACCGGCAACGGCTGGGATCCGACCAACGCGTCCTCCGGCAACAACTGGGAGAACCAGGCCCTGTTCGACTACAGCAGCAAGGCACTGCCGGCGCTGGCGTCGATCGGCTCGTACCGCGCCTGACATGCACGGGGGCGGCAGCCGCACGGACTGCCGCCCCCTCAAAATCGCTGTCCGACGGTCGGATCACAGTGATAGAGATTCGGGGTGACAACGACTCTCGAATTCCCTGCCCTGCTGCAACTGATCGACGAACGGTCAACTGCCTTCCGCGCCGCGGTCGCCTCCGCGCCCAGCCTCGACGTACAGGTGCCGACCTGCCCCGAGTGGACGCTGTTCGATCTGGCGCAGCACATAGGCGAGGGGCGCCGCGACTGGGCCGCCACCGTCGCCGCAGGGCCTGCTCCGGCCAAGTCCGCAGCGGAGGGCGCTCCGGCTGTGCCTCGGGAGCGCGAGGCCCTGCTGGCCTGGTTGGCGGAGTCCACGGAGCAACTCCTGGACGCACTGCGGAAAGTCGGCCCGGATCGCGGTTGCTGGGCGTGGTGGGAGACCCTGCAGTCGCCGCACACCTCCGGCACCGTGGCTCGGCACCAGCTCCTGCAGATGGCGGTGCACACGTACGACGCCCAGATCACCTTGGGTGCCCCGCAGCCGCTGCCGGCCGAGGTGGCGCTCGACGGTGTCGACGAGTTCCTGTCCACCTGCGTCGCCACGACAAGTGCCTGGCCGCACAAGCCCGCTGTCATCGACTTCCACGCCTCCGAGGGCCGCTCCTGGCGCCTCTCGCTCTCCGCCGACGGCGCACGGTCCGTCCGCCTCCCCGAGGCCGGCGGCCAGGAACCGGACGCGGCCGACCTCTCCGCGTGGGGCACGGCCGACGAGCTGGTCCTCATCCTGCACGACCGGATCCCGTTCAACTCCCTGAGGCTCGACGGCGACCGAGGTCTCTTCGACCAGCTCAGCGCCTGGGACCCGGACGCGTAGGACGGCGATGACGCCGGTCCGGCTCAGTGCGACGTCACGGTCACCGCGATGACCTGCACCACCAGGCCGAGCACCATGCTCGTTCCTGCCAGGGACCACCGCAGCGCGCGCCACCCTCTCCCGTGCGGCACCAGCAAGCTGATGAGAGTCGCCAGTGCAGCCGCGACCATGACGAGGATCGTCCCGTGCCATACGGCCTGGCTCGGGCCCATGCAGTCCCCCGAGCCGTCGTCGCACCCGCCGTCACCGAACGTCAGGAGCGTGGCCATCACATTCAGGACCACGCAGCCGACGCACCACACGGGCAGCAGGAGCGCGCTGATCAGCCCCGGCGCCCACCATTTGTGGCCGCCGCCCCGCTCCACCATCATCTGTGGCTGCATCATGTGCCCCACCTCCCACCTGGAGGTTATGGGCCCCACCCGCGCCGCACATCCGTACGCGTACTCACTCACCAAGCGACGGATAGTCCGTGTAGCCCTTCGCGTCGCCGCCGAAGAACGTTGCCGCGTCAGGGGTGTTGAAGGGACCGCCCGCCTTCAGGCGCGCCGGGAGATCCGGGTTGGCGAGGAAGAGGGCGCCGTACGAGATGAGGTCCGCGATGCCGTCGTCGATCACCTTGTGGTCGTCCGGGCCCGTGGGGCCCAGCACGTTGATGATGAACGTGCCCGAGAACTGCTTGCGCAGGCCCAGGGTCAGGTCGCGGATCTCGGCGTTCTCCATCACGTGGAGGTAGGCCAGGCCCAGCGGCTCGATCTCCTTCACCAGTGCCGGGTAGACCTTCTCGGCCTCCGCGATCGGCTCGTCGATGTCGTTGTACGGGTTGGCCGGGGAGATCCGCAGGCCTGTGCGCTCCGCGCCGATCTCCGCCACGACCGCCTTGACCGTCTCCACCGCGAAGCGGATGCGGGCCTCGGCCTCGCCGCCCCACTCGTCGGTGCGCAGGTTGGTGCTGGGCGCCAGGAACTGGTGGATCAAGTAGCCGTTGGCGCCATGGAGTTCGACTCCGTCGAAGCCCGCGTCGACCGCGTTGCGGGCGGCTGCCGCGAAGTCGGCTATCGTCGCGCGGATCTCGGCGTCCGTCAGCTCGCGCGGCTCCGTGAAGTCCTTCATGCCCTCGGCCGTGAAGAGCTGGCCTGCGGGGGTTACGGGAGAGGCGCTGACCGGGGTCTGGCCCTCCGGCAGCAGGACCGGGTGGCCGATGCGGCCCGCATGCATGAGCTGGGCGAAGATACGGCCGCCCTCGGCGTGCACCGCGTCCGTCACCCTGCGCCAGGAGGCTACCTGCTCGGCGCTGTGCAGGCCGGGGGTGAAGGGGTAGCCCTGGCCCACGACCGACGGCTGGATGCCCTCGGTGATGATGAGGCCGGCCGTGGCGCGCTGGGTGTAGTACTCGACGGTGAGGTCCGTGGCCGTGCCGTTCTCGCCGGCGCGACTGCGGGTCATCGGTGCCATGGCGATGCGGTTCGTGAGCTGCGTACCGGACAGGTCGATCGGGTCGAACACGGTGGTCATGGCTGCTCCCGGGGGGAAGTGAAGGCGTTAAGTTGGTCGGCCAAGCAATCCGACGAGCACCACCATAGCGCATTCATTGGTCGGCCAAGGTAATCTCGTGGCATGACCTCCGAAGCGTCCGCAGACCCTGCCTGTACCGGCCTCCCCAGCGCGGCGCGCGGCGGCCCCGTCAGCCACCTCGTCTCCCGCGTCTCGCGACTGCACCGCATCGCGGCGGGCAAGGCGCTCAAGGAGGCGGGCCTGTATCCGGGGCAGGAGTTCCTGCTGATGTACCTGTGGGACGCGGGGCCGGCACGCCAGTCCGAGCTGATCCGGGTCCTCGACCTCGACCCGTCCACCGTGACCAAGATGCTCCAGCGCCTGGAACAGACCGGTCATGTACGCCGCTGCCCCGACCCGAACGACCGGCGGGCCGTCCTGGTCGAGGCGACGGACAAGAGCTGCGCCCTGCTCGCCGACGTCGAGCGCGCCTGGACCTCCCTCGAGGAGCACACGCTCGTCGGGCTCGACGCCGGGGAGCGGGCCGAGCTGACGCGGCTGCTCAGTAAGGTCGAGGCCAACCTCTGCGTCGACACCGCCAACTGCCCCGGCGCGTAGGGGAGTTCAGCCCTCCATCACGTTCAGCGCCCGGTCCACGTCCGCAGCCGTCGTGTAGAGGTGGAAGGCTGCGCGCAGGTTCCCCGCGCGGTCGGAGAGCTGGACGCCCGCCTCGCCGAGTTCGGGCTGGCGGTGGCCGAGTCCCGGCGCCGAGACGATCGCCGATCCCGGCGCGGCGACCACCTCGTGCCCCAGCCGGGCCAGTCCCGCACGGAAGCGGTCCGCGAGGGCGGTGTTGTGGGCGTGGATCGTCTCCGGGCCGATCTCCTCGATCAGGGCGAGGGAGCGGCGGGCCCCGGCGTACGAGAAGAGGCTCGGGCTCTCGTCGAACCGGCGGGCGGAGTGGGCGAGTTCGGTGACGGGGCCGTAGCAGGAGTCCCAAGGCTCCTCCCCCGCCACCCAGCCCGCGAAGACGGGGGTCAGCCCGCCCAGGTCCTCGGGGACGACGAAGAAGGTGATCCCGCGCGGGCAGGTGAGCCACTTGAAGGCGACGGCGACCGTGTAGTCGTCCTGGGTCGCGGTCATCGGCAGCCAGCCCGCCGACTGCGAGGCGTCGACGAGGGTACGGGCGCCGTGGGCGCGGGCCGCGTCGCGGATCGAGGAGAGGTCGGCGAGGCGGCCGTCGGCGGACTGGACCGCGCTCACCGCGACCAGGGCCGTGCCGGGGCGTACGGCCTCGGCGAGGGATTCCAGGGGTGCGGTGCGGACCTTGAGGTCGGCGCGTACGAAGAAGGGGTTGACCAGCGAGCTGAAGTCGCCCTCGGCGACGAGGACTTCGGCGCCCTCGGGGAGCGAGGTCGCGATCAGACCCGTGTAGACGGCGACCGACGCCCCGGCGGCCACCCGCGAGACGGAGACTCCGGCGATGCGCGCGAAGGCGGCGCGGGAAGCTTCCACGTCCGCGAACAGGTCGAGATGGAGTCCCGAGGCGGCGGACAGCGCCGCCTCGTGCATGGCCGTGACGGCATCGAGGGGCAGCAGGCCCGTGCTCGCGGTGTTGAGGTACGTGGTCCCGGGCGTGAAGGCGGTGGGCGCGAGAGATTCCATGCATCCCACTCTGAGGCCCCGCCAACTGCTCGTCCATTGCGAATAGTTGGCGGGTACCTCTAAGCGCTGCTTATGCGTCGGCGCCCGCGCCCGGCACCGCGCACCCGTCCGGGCCGCAGACCTCGCCGTCGGCGCTGCTGATCGTCGTCAGGCGCGGCTTGGCGTCCCAGGCCTGGGCGAGCGCCTGTGTGAAGACCTCGGCGGGCTGGGCGCCGGAGACGCCGAAGGCGCGGTCGAGGACGAAGAACGGGACGCCGTTGGCGCCGAGTTCGGCGGCCTCGCGCTCGTCGGTGCGTACGTCTTCGGCGTACGCGGACGGGTCGGCGAGGACCTTGCGGGCGGCGTCCGCGTCGAGACCGGCCTCGACGGCGAGCTCCACCAGGCGCTCGTCGTCGTCGAAGACGGAACGCTCGTCGGCGAAGTTCGCGCGGTAGAGGATGCCGATCAGCTCGTCCTGGCGGCCCTGCTCCTTGGCGAAGTGCAGGAGGCGGTGCATGTCGAAGGTGTTGCCGTGGTCGCGGCCCTCGGTGAGGTACGCGAGGCCTTCGGCGGCGGCGTTCGTGCCGAGGTTGTTCTCGGCCTCCTGGGCCTGCGCCTCGGTCATGCCGTACTTCTTCGCGAGCATCGGGATCACGAGACCGGAGTCGCCCTTGGTGCGGCTGGGGTCCAGCTCGAAGGAGCGGTGCACGACCTCGACCTGGTCGCGGTGCGGGAAGCCCGCGAGGGCCTTCTCGAAGCGGGCCTTGCCGACGTAGCACCAGGGGCAGGCTATGTCGGACCAGATCTCGACGCGCAGCATGTGGCTTCTTCTCTCCAAAGGGGGCGATTCGTGTGCTGTGGGGAGAACACGGCCGCTGAGCTGGTCATTCCCCGGCGGGGACGGTGAGGCTCATCCGGACGTGGTCGGAGTCCCTGCCGTCGGCGGCCCAGCCGTGGCGGGCGTAGAAGCGCTGGGCGCGCAGGTTGTGCTCGAACACCTCAAGGCGGGCGGCGGGGACCTCGGCCTGCTGCCACGCGGCGACGACCGCGGTGTGCAGGGCGGAGCCGACGCCTCGGCTCCAGCGGGCGGGGTCGACGTGGAACTGGGTGAGGGTCATCGTCCCGTCGATCTCCTTGAAGGCGGCGACGGCGACGGCCCGGCCGCCGTCCTCGGCGCAGAGGACGGCGCCGTCGGCGCGGGCGACGGCACGGTGCCAGCCCTCCTTCACCTGCGCGTGGATGGCCGGGGTCGCGTACTCGGACTCCGGGATGTGGCCCTCGTAGTACGTGGCGCGGGCGGCCGCGTGGAAGGCGGCGATGGTGTCGACGTCGGTGGGGAGCGCTGTGCGGATCATGGTGGGAGAGACGTACGGGGATCAGCGTGCGGTTGCGAGGCGACTGAAGGAGGCGCGGTACGCGGAGGGGGTGAGGCCCGTCTTGCGGATGAGGTGGGCGCGGAGAGAGTCGGCGGTGCCGAGGCCGCTGGAGCGGGCGACGGTGTCCATGGGGAGGGCCGTGGTCTCCAGGAGTTCGCGGGCGCGCTCGATGCGCTGGTGCAGGAGCCACTGGAGCGGGGAGACGCCGGTCTCGGCCTGGAAGCGGCGGGAGAGGGTGCGGACGGAGACGCCCGCGTGGCGGGCCAGGTCGGTGAGGGTGAGCGGTTCGTCGAGGTGGCGCATGGCCCAGGCGCGGGTGTCGGCGAAGGAGGCGCCGCGCTCGGGCGGGAGCGGGGTCTCGGTGAACTGGGTCTGGCCGCCGGGGCGCACGGGGGCGACGAGGGCGAGGCGGGCGACGGTGTTGGCGACGGCGGCCCCGTAGTCGGTGCGGACGATGTGCAGGCAGAGGTCGATTCCGGCGGCGTAACCGGAGGCGGTGAGGATCTGCTCGTCCTGGACGTAGAGGACGTCGTCCTGGAGGTCCACGGCGGGATAGCGCTCGCCGAGCTCGCCGGCCATCTGCCAGTACGTGGTGGCCTGGCGGTTGTCGAGCAGGCCCGCCTCGGCGAGGAGGAAGGCGCCGCTGCAGATGGAGGCGATCTGCCGGCCGTCGGCTGCGGCGCGGCGGACGGCGTCCACGGTACGGGCGTCGAAGTTCTGGCGGACGCCCGCGCCCGCGACGATGACCGTGTCGGCGCCCTCGACGGCTTCCAGGCCGCGGGGGATGCGGATGTCGAGGCCGCCGGTGGTGGCGACCGGCCCCGGGTCCGGGGCGCAGATGACCGTCTCGTAGCCGGGGGCGCCGTCGACCTCCACCTTGTCGAAGATCATCTCCGGGATCGCGAGATTGAACATCGATACGGGCGGGGACGCGATGACGGTGATGCGGCGGCGCGTGACGGACATGGCCAGAACCTCCGGACGTATGGCAATCAGGCCACTATTGCACGGGCTTCATGATCGGCAGCCTGGGGGCATGACGACGAACGCAGTGCTCCAAACCCCTCGCACCGATCGGAAGTTGGCCTCCCCCGGGCTGGTCCTGATCGCCGCGCTCCTGGGGTTCTTCCTGGTCACGCTGGATGCGACGGTGGTGACGGTCGCCCTGCCGGCGATGGGATCCGATCTGGGCGGCGGGCTCGCGGGGCTGCAGTGGGTGGTGGACGGCTACACCCTCGCCTTCGCGTCGCTGATGCTCTCGACCGGGGCGCTGGCGGACCGGATCGGGGCCGTCCGGGCGTACGGCATCGGGATCGCGCTCTTCACGCTGGCCTCCGCGGCGTGCGGTTTCGGACCGGGGCTCGGGGTGCTGATCGGGGCGCGGGTGGTGCAGGGGGCCGCGGGCGCGCTGATGCTGCCGGCCTCGCTCGCTCTCGTACGGCAGGCGTACCCGGATCCGGTGCGGCGTGCCCGGGCCATCTCGCTCTGGGCGGCCGGGGCCTCGCTGGCCGTCGCACTGGGTCCGGTGGCCGGCGGGGCGCTGACCTCGGCGTGGAGCTGGCGCGGGATCTTCTTCATCAATCTGCCGGCGGGGATCACAGCGCTGGTGCTGCTGGCCCGGGCGCCGCGGTCGGAGCGGCGGCCGACCCCGGTGGACGTACCGGGGCAGCTGGCGGCTGTGCTGATGCTGGCCTCGGTGACGTACGCGGTGATCGAGGGCGGGGTCGCCGGGGCGGTCGCGGGGGTGATCGCCGTCGTCGCGCTGGTGGCGTTCCTGGTCGTCGAGTCGCGGCATCCGCACCCGGTGGTGCCGCTGGGGCTCTTCCGCGACCGGACGGTGTCGGTGGCGGTGGCCGCGGGAGCTGCGAACAGCGTGGCGTTCTACGGGGTGATCTTTGTACTGAGCCTCTTCTACCAACAGGTGCGCGGGGCTTCGGCGTTGAGCGCCGGACTGATGTTCCTGCCGATGACGGCGCTGATCCCGGTGGTCAATCTCCTGGCGGGAAAGCTGGCGGGCCGGTACGGATTCCGGGTGCCGCTGCTGGCCGGGCAGCTGACGGCGGTGGCGGGCCTGCTGGTACTGCTCCTGGTCTCGGCCGACACACCCGGGCTCCTGCTGGCACTGTCGACGGTGCCGATGGCCGTGGGCGTCGCGCTCACCATTCCGCCGCTGACGACGGCCGTGCTGGAGGCGGTACCGGAGGAGCGGGCCGGGCTGGCCGCGGGGGTGCTGAACGCGGCGCGGCAGGTCGCGGGCGGGCTCGCGGTGGCGGTGTTCGGGGCGCTGGTGGCGGGGCGGGGAGGGTTCGCATCGGGGATGCGGGAGGCGCTGCTGGTGAGTGCGGCTCTGCTGCTGGTCACGTCGGTGGCCACGGCGCGGCTGCGGGTGGCGGGGCGGGGCGGGCGTGACTAGGCGGACTCGCGCACCACGAGGCGCGGTTCGAAGAGGACTCTTGGCTCGGGGATGTCGTCCTGGCGGATCCGGGCGAGCATGAGGCGCGCGGCCTCGCGGCCCATCTCTTCGAGTGGCTGGTGGATTGATGTGAGCGGGGGATCCGTGGCGGCGGCCACCCAGGTGTCGTCGAAGCCTACGACGGCGACGTCGTCCGGGACGCGGCGGCCGGCGGCGCGCAGGACGTCAAGAGCGCCGGCCGCCATGAGGTCGTTGGCCGCGAAAAGTGCATCCATTTCGCCTCCGCCTGCGAGGAGTTGGCGCATGGCCTCGGATCCGGAGTCGCGGGTGAAGTCGCCGTGCGCGACCGGGCCGGGGGTCAGGCCCGCCTCCGCGAGCGCGCTGCGGAAACCGTTCCAGCGGTCGGCGCTGGCCTGGATGCCCAGGGGGCCCGTGATGACGGCGATACGGTGGCGGCCCCGGTCGATCAGGTGCTGTGCGGCGTGGTGGGCGCCGGTCTCGTTGTCCACGTCGACGCCGAAGGCCGGTGTGTAGCCGGAGGGGGCGCCCACCAGCACCGTGGGTACGGCGCTGGCGTCGAGCAGGGCGGGGAGCGGGTCCCCTTCGTGCAGGGAGCTGAGCAGGACCCCGTCTACGTGGCGGGAGGAGAGGAACGCGTTGAGCTGGGCGTGTTGTTGCTGGGACTGGGCGATGGCAAGGAGGAGCTGGATGCCTTCGGCGGCGAGGACCGCGGTGGCACCCCGTACGAGGGGCGAGTAGAAGGGGTCCTCCCAGAAGCCGCGGTCGTCGGTCACGGCGGCTACGAACGCGACGGTGTCGTTGCGCTGGCGGACCAGGGCGCGGGCTGCCGAGTTGGGGACGTAGCCCAGTTCCTCGACGGCTCGGAGGACGGCTGCCGTGGACTCCTGGCTGACGCGGCCGGATCCGTTGACGACCCGTGACGCGGTTCCGCGGCCGACTCCAGCCCGGGCCGCGACTGCCTCCAGCGTTGGCCTCTGCGTTTTCATTGGCCCCCACCCCGCCCCTTCCCGGCTGTGACATTTTGCGGCTCCGCCGCGTGGGGGGCTCCGCCCCGGACCCCGGGGCCCAGTGTGCGGGAGCCGCGCCCTGCGCACCCCCAATTCGGGGGCTCCGCCCCCGGACCCCCGCCTGGTTTTGCGCCTAAACCGGCGCCGCTCTCGCGGAGGTACCTGGCGTGGGTGGGGGTTGCTCAATGGCCGCTTGCGGTCCGTTCGGATGCGACACCGGTAAGCCCACATCAGGCAAGTCCAGCCCGTCAAGGGGGAGATCGAGGACACACGGAACAGCGTTACGAACCGTCCCTCATGTCCTTCGGGGCATAGCCGCGGTACTCGATGCCCGTCCAGCTCACCCCGCAGCCCTCCCCCACCGGTGCCTGCGCCATGAAGCCGACCTCCGCCGACTCCGCGTCGCCGAGCGCGAAGACGCGGACGAACGTCCACGTCTCGCCGTCCAGCGACGCGTGGAACGCGAACGCCTTGCCCGACCGCGTGATCCGGAGCCAGACCGAATTCCCGTCCACCACCCAGGAGTTGGCATCGTCCGAGCGGCCCCGTGTCACCACCGTGCAGATCGTGGGCTTGTCCGGGGACCGTTCCAGGCAGAGCTTCGCCCACTCACGGTCCGAGACATGGAGGTACAGCAGGCCCGCGTCGAAGTCGCCCGTGAAGTCCACCGTCACGTGCGCGATCAGCTGGAAGTCGCCCGCCGGGGGCGTCCCCAGCAGGCGCGGCGCGTCCGACGCCGGGTCGAGCGACTCGCCCGCCGGGGGTACGAAGCGGTCCTCTCTCGGGCCCGTACGGACCGAGAGGGTTCCGGCCTCGTATCCCCAGGGGGCCTGCGGGCCGTACTCCCGCAGGCCGAAGGGGAGTTCGGGGAGGTCCGGTGTCACTCCGGGCGTCCGTCGACTCGGCGCGGAAGCGACAGCGGGTTCGCCTCGCGCAGCTCCGGCGGGAGCAGGGCTTCCGGGGTCGTCTGGTACGCGACCGGGCGCAGCCAGCGCTCGATCGCCGTGCCGCCGACCGAGGTCGACGTCGACGTGGTCGCCGGGTAGGGGCCGCCGTGGTGCTGGGCGGGGGCCACTGCCACGCCCGTGGGCCAGCCGTTGACCAGGACGCGGCCCGCCAGCGGGGTCACCTCCGTGAGGAGGTCGGACGCGTCGCCCTCGCCCGCCGCCTCGGCCGCCGACACCTGGAGCGTCGCCGTGAGGTTGCCGGGGAGGCGCGAGAGGACCGCGGTGACTTCCGCCGCCGAGTCGTAGCGCGCCACCACCGTCACCGGGCCGAAGCACTCCTCCAGGAGCAGGTCGTGGGCGCCGTCCGAGGCCAGCTCCGACGCCGCCACCGTGAGGAAGCCCGGGCTGACCGTGTGCTCGCCGCCCGCGCCGGGCGTCACCGGGGCGTCGACCCCGGGGAGCTCGGCCCGCTCCCGTACGCCCGCGATGAAGTTGTCGCGCATACGGTGGTCGAGGAGGACGCCCGCGGCCGTTGAACTGACCGCTGCCGTCAGGGACTTGACCAGTGCGTCGCCCGCGTCGCCCGACGGAGCGAGGACGAAGCCCGGCTTCACGCAGAACTGGCCCACGCCCAGCGTCATCGAGCCCGCGAGCCCGGTGCCGATCTCCTCGGCACGCTCGACGGCGGCCGCCTCGGTGATCACGACCGGGTTGAGGGAGCCGAGTTCGCCGTGGAAGGGGATCGGGGTGGGCCGGGCGGCCGCCGCGTCGAAGAGGGCGCGGCCGCCTCGTACGGAACCGGTGAAGCCCGCGGCCGAGACCAGCGGGTGCTTGACCAGCTCGACGCCCGCCTCGAAGCCGTGGACGACCGAGAGGACGTCGGCCGGGAGGCCCACGCTCTCCGCCGCCCTGCGCAGCACCGACGCGCACAGCTCGGACGTCGCCGGGTGGTCGGGGTGCGCCTTGACGACGACCGGGCAGCCGGCCGCGAGCGCGCTCGCGGTGTCGCCGCCGGGGACGGAGAAGGCGAGGGGGAAGTTGGAGGCCGCGTAGACCGCGACGACCCCGAGGGGGATCTTGAAGCGGCGCAGGTCCGGGATGGGCGGGGTCGCGTTCGCGTCGGCGTGGTCGATGCGGATGTCGAGGAAGGCGCCCTCCTCGATCACAGCGGCGAACGCGCGGAACTGGGCCGTGGTGCGGGCCAGTTCGCCCGTGAGGCGGCCCGGGCCGAGCGCGGTCTCCGCGTCTGCGGCCTCGATGACGTGCGGACCCGCTTCGTCGAGGAGGTCGGCGGCGGCGCGCAGGAAGGCGGCGCGTACGCTCCGGTCGGCAAGGGATCCGCGTACCGCGTGAGCGGCGCGCACCGCCTCGTCCACCTCCTGAGCCGTCGCCTCCACCGCAACCTCTTCACGCGGCTTCCCGGTTCGGGGGTCGACACTCCAGACTGGTGTTGCTGCCACCGCGAACGTCCTTCCAGATCTACTGCCGCCCATCAGGTCCGTTCGGTATTCTGAACACGGTTCCTGATGATGAATACCCAGGAACTCTAATAACGGGCGTTCCGCATTGACAAGAGGGGCAAGATCGAATGTCGGCTGCCGAGACAGGTGGGGCACAAGTCAAGTCCGCGGTGCGGACGGTGGAGCTCCTCGAATACTTCGCCGGGCGCCCCGGCATGCACTCCCTCGCCTCCGTCCAGGAGGCGGTCGGCTACCCCAAGTCCAGCCTCTACATGCTGCTGCGCACCCTCGTGGAGCTCGGCTGGGTCGAGACGGACGCGACCGGCACGCGGTACGGCATCGGGGTGCGGGCCCTGCTGGTGGGCACCTCGTACATCGACGGGGACGAGGTCGTGGCCGCCGCCCGGCCCACCCTCGACCGGCTCTCGGACGACACGACGGAGACCATCCACCTCGCCCGCCTCGACGGGACGAATGTGGTCTATCTGGCCACCCGCCAGTCGCAGCACTATCTGCGCCCCTTCACCCGCGTCGGCCGCCGCCTGCCCGCGCACTCCACCTCGCTCGGCAAGGCGCTGCTCGCCACCCACAGCGACGAGCAGGTCCGCAAGATGCTGCCCGAGACCATGCCGCAGCTGACCGAGCACACGATCACGGACCGCGAGAAGCTCATCGAAGAGCTGCACCTGATCCGTGAGCAGGGGTACGCGGTCGACCGCGAGGAGAACACCCTGGGCCTGCGCTGCTTCGGCGTCGCGATCCCGTACCGCACCCCGGCGCGCGACGCGATCAGCTGCTCGGTGCCCGTCGCCCGGCTGACCCCCGCCCATGAGCAGATGGTCAAGGACGCGCTCTTCGACGCCCGGGACCGGCTGACACTGGCGACTCGTAGGCTCTGACGCCATGGAGATTGCGCTGCGCGAGGTCGAGGACGCCGATCTGCCCGTCATCTACGGGCACATGAGCGACCCCGAGTCGAACCGGATGGCCGCCTTCACCTGCAAGGACCCCACCGACCGGGCCTACTTCGACGCCCACTGGGCCAGGCTCCGCGCCGACGCGTCCGTCGTGAACCGGACGGTGCTCGCCGACGGCGCGGTCGTCGGCCACGCCGCCGTGTACGGGGTCCCCGGCGAGCGCGAGGTCACGTACTTCATCGACCGCGCGTACTGGGGGAAGGGCGTCGCCACCGCCGCCCTCCGCGGTCTCCTGGCGATCGTGACCGAGCGCCCACTGTTCGCCCGCGCAGCCGCCGACAACACGGGCTCGCGGCGGGTCCTGGAGAAGTGCGGCTTCGTCGTCACCGGGCACGAGCGCGGCTTCGCCAACTTCCGCGGCGAGGAGATCGACGAGGTCGTGCTCGCCCTGCCGGAGTGACCCCCGTCTCCGCCGCACGGCGGAGACGGATCGTCGCAGCGCAGGACGTACGGAGCCGGGCCCGGCGGGAGCGTGGGTGTCATGACACAGACACCGCTCGCTCCCGCCGCCGCTGTATCGGCTCCTGACGCCCCTGATATCCCGCTCCGTACGTACCAGCGCGTCCTGCGGGCCCTCGCGCTCGCCGCCTGTCTGCCGTACCTCTCGCTCAAGATCGCCTGGCTCTCCGGGAGCGTGGTCGGCATCCCGGAGGGGAGTTCGCTGCGCCGCCCGGGCAGCGCCCTCGTCGTGGGCAACGCCGTCTCGGTGGTGCTGGACGCCACCCTCGTCGTGATCGTCCTGCTGCTGACCAGGCCCTGGGGGCTGCGCGTCCCGTCCTGGCTGCCGGCCGTCCCCGTGTTCGTCGCGACCGGGCTGCTCACCCCGATCGTCGCCGGTTTTCCGCTGCAACTCGCCGTGCGGGGAGCGGGCGGCGGCGGGGGCGCGGCGCGCGAGCCGTTCCTCGACGGCTGGGTCTTCTCCGTCGTGTACAGCGGCTTCATCGTGCAGGCCCTGGCCCTCGCCGGGCTCTTCGTGCCGTACGCGATCCGGCGCTGGGGCCGTCTGTGGCGCACCGGTCCGGACACGCCGGTCGCCCGGCGGTACCGGGCCGCCGCGATCGCCGCCGCCCTCGTCGCCCTGGCCGTCGGCGCCCTGCACCTGATGTGGGCGTGCGGGTCCACGGCCGGACTGGATGCCGGGCGGATCGCCGAAGTCGGCAGCGACACCCGTGCGTTGAACGCCGTCTACGTGCTGCTGTCGCTGATCGCGGCGGTGGGCGTACCGGCCCTCGTCCTCCGTCGCGACCACCGCAGGACCGCGCTCGCCCTGGCCTGGACCGGATCGGCGGCGCTGGGCTGCTGGGGCGCGTGGATGGCGCTCAGTGCGGCGCTGCGGCCGCTGGGCGATACGGACGGAGGGGCCACGGGACTCCTGTACCTCACCTACGCTGGCCAGATGATCGTCGGCCTGCTCGGGGCAGTCGTCCTGACCCGCTTCCTCACCGCCCGCCGGGCCTCGTGAGGCGGCTCCTCGGGGCGCGGGCGCGCCGCCGCTGGGTGCATCTGATCCTGGGCGGTGCGCTGCTCATGCCGTACTTCCTGGTCGGCATGGTGATCGTGGGCGCGTTCGCACCGAGCAGCGACGCCTTCTCCTCGCTCCCCCACCAGTTCGCCGCGTTCGGCTTCGCGCTGCCGCTCGCCGCGGTGACCGGGCTGCTGCCGCTCGTGCGGCCGCTGTCCGTGTACGCGGTACGGGCGCTCTGCGGCATCGACGGCGGGCTGCTGGCCGACGGTCCCGCCGGGTCGCGGGCGGCGCGCGTGCGCACGGCGGGCTGGTACACACTGCACGTGGGGGCCGGCGGGGTGGTCAGCGGGGCCACGCTCGCCCTTCCGCCGTTCGCGGTGCTGCTGATCGCGCTGCCGTTCTCGGACTCGCTGCGCACCTCGCGGTACGGAGTGAGTCAAGTCTTCGACGGGTGGCGGGCGTTGCTGGCACCGCCCGCAGGTCTGGCGATGCTGTGCGCGCTGGCGCTCTGCGCCGCCGCGGCCGGTGAGCTGCTGGCCCGCACGGCGCCCGTACTGCTCGGCCCCTCGCCGACGGACCGGCTGGCCGCAGCCGAGAAGCGCGCGGCGGACCTCGCGGTGCGCAACCGGCTGGCGCGGGAGCTGCACGACTCGGTGGGCCATGCGCTGAGCGCGGTGACGCTGCAGGCGGGTGCGGCGCGCAGGGTGCTGGAGACGGATGTGGAGTTCGTACGGGAGGCGCTCACCGCGATCGAGGAGACGACACGGCGCACGGTGGGTGAACTCGACGCCGTACTGGGCCTGTTGAGGGAGGGCGAGGACCAGGGGGCGACGGGGCCGACCCTGGAGGGGCTCGACGGGCTGCTCGCGCACTGCGGCGTGAAGGTGGACTGCACGGTGACGGGCGACCCGGCGGTTCTGGCCGCCGCCGTGTCCCGGGAGGCGTACCGCATCGTGCAGGAAGGGCTGAGCAACGCCCTGCGGTACGGCGGGAGTTCACGGGTCGGCCTGAGGATCGCGGTACTGGAGGAGAAAGTGGAGATCACGATGGAGAACCCGCTCCCGGAGCACGCTCCGGTGGTACGTCCCGGAGGCGGCCGGGGTCTGCCCGGCATCGCCGAGCGCGCGGCGCTCCTCGGCGGCCGGGCGGCCGCGGGCCCGCACGACGGCGTCTGGCGCCTGACGGCGGAGCTCCCCCGGTGACCGCGGCCATCACACGGGTCGTGCTCGCCGACGACGAGCGCATGGTCCGCACCGCGCTGCGCGTCATCATCGACGCCGAACCCGATCTGGAGGTGGTCGGCGAGGCGACGACCGGCGCCGAGGCGGTCTCGGTGGTCCGCTCGCTGCGCCCCGACGTGGTCCTGATGGACGTCCGGATGCCGGAGATCGACGGCATCCGCGCCACCGAACAGATCCTCTCCACGCTCGCCGAGCCGCCGCGGATCGTCGTGGTCACGACCTTCGAGAACGACTCCTACGTGTACGACGCGCTGCGCGCGGGGGCCGCCGGATTCCTGCTGAAGCGGGCCGCGGCCGAGGACCTGGTCCAGGCGGTGCGCCTGGTCGCCCGCAGCGACTCGCTCCTGTTCCCCGCCGCCGTACGCGAGCTCGCCGCGCTCCACAGTTCGCAGAAGCCGGCTCCCCCGCCGTGGGCGTCCCGGCTCACCGACCGCGAGGCCGAGGTGCTCCGCCAGATGGCGACGGGGCTGACCAATGCCGAGATCGCGGCCCGGCTGGAGGTCGGCCCCGCGACCGTCAAGTCCCATGTGGCGGCGGTCCTGGCGAAGACGGGCGTACGCGACCGCACACAGGCTGTGATCGCCGCGTACGAATCCGGGTTCATTCGGCCCAAATGAGAGATTTCTGAGAAAACCCGAATCACGGAACGTCACGCCCGGGCCCACGCGTCCCTCCAGTGGGATGAACAAGACGATCAGGCGCGCCTCTGTCTTCTGTCTGCTGCTGGTCCTCGCCCTGCTGGGCCGTGCGACCTACGTGCAGTTCTACGAAGGCCAGGCCCTCGCGGACGAAAAGCTCAACCGGCGGACCACTATCGCGCAGTACGCGAACCCGCTCGGGGACATCATCGTGGCCGGCTCGACGGTCACCGGATCGAAGGAGACGGACAGCGGCGACCTGAAGTACAAGCGCACCTACACCGACGGCAAGCTCTACTCGGCGGTGACCGGCTACAGCTCGCAGGTGTACGGGGCGACCCAGCTGGAGGGCATCTACAGCGACATCCTCGGCGGCACCGACACCTCGCTGAAGAACCCGCTCGACACCCTCACCCACAAGGCGACCGATCCGGGCGACGTGCTGACGACGATCGACCCGGCCGTGCAGAAGGCCGCGTACAAGGCGCTCGGCAACAAGAAGGGCGCGGCGGTCGCGATCGACCCGAAGACCGGCAAGATCCTCGGCATGGTCTCGACGCCCTCCTACGATCCGTCGACGATCAGCGGCTCCACGGACGGCACGGCCTGGGAGAAGCTGACCAAGGACAAGAACCAGCCGATGCTCAACCGGGCCCTGCGCCAGGCGCTGCCGCCCGGTTCGACGTTCAAGCTGGTGGTGGCTTCGGCGGCGCTGGAGGACGGCCTGTACTCGTCGGTCGACACGAAGACGACCAGCCCGAACCCGTACACGCTGCCCGGCACCACGACCGTCCTGAAGAACGAGAACGCGTCGGCGCCCTGCGAGAACGCCTCGATCCGCACCGCGCTGCAGTACTCGTGCAACAACGTCTTCGCGAAGATGGCCGTCGATCTCGGCCAGTCCAAGGTCAAGGCGATGGCGGAGAAGTACGGCTTCAACACGGAGAAGCTGGACGTTCCGGTGCGGGCGGGGGTGAGCGTCTACCCGGAGACGGAGTACAAGTCGCAGACCGCGCTCACCGGAATCGGCCAGTTCGACGTGACGGCGACGCCGCTGCAGATGTCGATGGTCTCGGCGGCGATCGCCAACGACGGTGTGCTGGTCTCGCCGCACATGGTCTCCAAGGTGACGGACGCGGACGGCACCACGGTCAAGTCGTACGAGGATCCCTCGTCGAAGCAGGTCGTCTCCTCGGCCACGGCGCAGCAGCTGCAGAGCGCGATGCAGACCGTCGTCAACGAGGGCACCGGCACCAACGCGAAGATCAGCGGGGTGGAGGTCGGCGGCAAGACCGGCACGGCGCAGCACGGCGAGAACAACAGCAAGACGCCGTACGCCTGGTTCACCTCGTACGGCAAGGACTCCTCCACCGGCAAGGAGGTGGCGGTCGCGGTGCTGATCGAGGACTCGGGCGCGGCCCGCTCGGAGGTCAGCGGGAACGGGCTCGCGGCCCCGATCGCGCAGAAGATGATGAAGGCGGCGCTCAGCTCGTCGTGAGTGCCGCCCGGCGGGGCTGTACGGCGGCAGGCTGACGGATGTGCGCGGGAGCGCGGGTACGGGTGTTCGCGCTCCCGGCGTGCGCTGGTACGCTCTCGGCTCCCGCTCGGGCGGGACCGCAAGGGGGGCGGGCAGCATTCACAGCTTTCGTACAGGGAGAGTTCCCCCGTGGGCACAGCCGTCGACGACGCCGCTGCCGCCGAGTTCCATGCCTTTTTCGAGGCGCATTACGCCGAACTCGCCCGCCTCGCCCATATGTTGACCGGTGAGGCGGACGCGGCCGACGACCTCGCCGCCGATGCGCTCCTCGCGCTCTGGCACCGCTGGGACCGGGTCCGTGTCGCCGAGTATCCCGTCGCGTACGCCCGTGGAGTCGTCTCCAACATGGCCCGCTCGCGGATCAGGAGCGCGGTGCGCGAGCGGCGGCGCATCACCCTTTTCTGGTCGAACCGGAGCGAAAGCGTCGACGAACCCGACATACCTGGCATTGTCGATGTGCAGGACGCGCTGCGTCAACTGCCGTTCCGCAAGCGGGCCTGCGTCGTCCTGCGGCACGGCTTCGACCTCTCCGAGCGGGACACCGCCCAGGCGCTGGGCATCTCGGTGGGTACGGTCAAGAGCCAGACGTTCAAGGGCATGGCCGAGCTCGGCCGGATACTCGGCACGGAGGAGACCCCGGTGCGCATCCGCGCCGCCATGGCCACCGGTCGTACGGGAGGGAGGAACTGATGGAGAGCCTGGAGAAGCAGCTGAAGGACGCCGCCCGGGCGCACCGCCCCGAGCGGGAGCGGATCCTCGCCCGGGTGGAACAGGGCATGTTCGAGCCGGACCCCGTACGGTTCCGGGGCCGCCGCCCGCACAGGTTCGGCCCGTGGCTGCGCGCCGTCGGCGCGACGGCCGTCGTCGCCGGTGCCTGCGCGGCGGGCGGGTACGCCGTCGCCTCGGCCGTCCAGGACCACCGGCCGCAGCAGACGGTGGCGACCAGCCCGTCGCCCGACGAGACGGCGACGACCGCCGGCCCGTCCTCGCCCACGCCCCACGCGAGCACCAGCACGCAGCCCTCGCACCATGCGGTCCCACCGGCGAGGACCCCGGCGACCACCCCCGGCCGCACCCCCAGCGGCACCCCGCACTCCGCCTCGCCGCCGGCCGCGCCGGGTGCCGGGGAGCTGTGGGCTGACGGGTCCCTCGACCCTGATTCCAACGACTACTGGGCGCAGTCCGACATCACCTTCAAGAACCGCGCGCCGCTCTCCGCGCTCACGGTCGAACTGCGCGTCGCACAGACCGGCGGGGTCGTCGACACCGGCAACTGGCGTGATCTGCCCGTCGACGACTTCACCGTCTCGGTGCACGAGGACGACGGATTCCTCGTCTACCGCTGGACGTTGAAGGACGGCCGTACGGTGCCCGCAGGACAGCATGTCTTCGCGGGCCAGTACAACCACGCGGAGGGCGGCCGCGACGCCAAGGACGACACGTACACCGTCCGCGGGACGGCCTCGGGCAAACAGGCGGAGGCGAAGGGCGACTTCGCCTGAGAATTCCTCACCGGGGCGGCAACCCATCCCTGCACGGCGACGACCACTGAGCGAAAGGTCTCGCCCCCACGCAAGGAATGGCCACCATGAGTCAACACAAGCGGCGCCTCACGCGCCGCCGTACCGTCGCCGCCCTGGTCACCGCCGTCGGGCTGACCGGCGCGGCGGTCTTCACCAGCGTCTCGCTGTCGTCCGCGGGTGCGGCAAGCGCCTGGCCCACGGCCAAGGGCAGCCAGTCGGTCTCGTCGACGATCTCGGTCTCGGGGACGTACGACGGCGGCTACAAGCGGTTCACCGGAAGCGGCGACCTGGGCGGCAGCGGTCAGGACGAGGGCCAGGACCCGATCTTCAACCTCAAGGACGGGGCCGTCCTCAAGAACGTCATCATCGGCTCCCCGGCCGCCGACGGCGTGCACTGCGCGGGCAGTTGCACACTGCAGAACGTGTGGTGGGAGGACGTCGGCGAGGACGCGGCGACGTTCAAGGGCACGTCGGCGTCGTCCGTCTACACGGTCTACGGCGGCGGAGCCAAGAGCGCCACCGACAAGACGTTCCAGTTCAACGGTGCGGGAAAGCTGGTCATCACCAAGTTCCAGCTGTCCAACTTCGGCAAGCTGGTGCGCAGTTGCGGCAACTGCTCCAAGCAGTACAAGCGCACGATCATCGTGAACGACGTCGACATCACCGCGCCCGGCAAGGCGATCGCCGGCATCAACACCAACTACGGGGACACGGTGGCGCTGCGCAACATCCGTATCCACGGAGACAGCAGCAAGAAGATCAAGACCTGTGTGCGCTACACGGGCAACAGCACCGGCGCGGAGCCGACGGAGACCGGCAGCGGGCCCGACGGCACGTACTGCAAGTTCACGGCCTCCGACATCAGTTACGAGTAGCCCGCCCCTGGACGAAAGCCCCCACCGGTGGGACCCGGTGGGGGCTTTCTCCATGTGCCGTGCGAGGTGCGTCAGTTCATCGTCGACCCGATGGTCGTCGAGCCCGTGGTGAGGAAGGTCGTCGCCGGGAGCGCGCCGCTGCTGCTCCGGGCACCGTACGCCGTGGTGGCGCTGGTGGAGACGAACGAGGGGGTGGCGACCCCGGAGTCCCAGTTGTTGGCGGCCGAGACCGTGGAGCCGCCCAGGGTCGCCTTGCCGCCGCCGTTGGAGACGGCGAGGTTCCTGGCGAGCCTCGACTTCGAGACGGAGAAGAAGAACCCGGCCGAGGTGTTGGCGTAGGCGGTGTTGCGATCGAGGATGATCGCGCCCGGGTTGCTGTTCTCGGTGAAGCCGTTGCCCGCGTTGTCCCAGGCGGCGTTGTTGTTGACGACGTGGGCGGCGACGGCGCCTCCGCCGCCGAGCTTGAAGCCGTTGCCGTTGCCCTCGAAGGCGCTGTCGGACCAGCGGTTCTTGCCGTTGCCGAAGCCCCAGCTGTGCTCGATGGTGACGGGGCTGGCCCACTGCCACAGGTCCATGCCGTCGTCGGAGTTGTTGTAGAGGCGGGCGCCGGTGACCTTGTTGCCGGTGCCGGAGCCGAATTTGATCGCGAGGCCGTCCGCGTTCTGGCCGTGGTTCGCCGCGTCGTAGTTGCCGTAACTGTCCAGGTTCTGGACCAGGTTGTTGGTGGTGTTGTCGCCGCGCAGGGTGAAGCCGGAGTCGCCGTTGTTCGCGGTCACGACGTTCTTGAAGATGCCGCCGGTGGAGGACGTGACGACGAATCCCTGGGCGGGCGAGTTCTGGAAGGTGAGGTTCTGGACGGTCCAGTAGCTGCCGTAGATCCCGGCGAGCCAGGAGCCCGCGGCGAGCTTCGAACCGTCGATCTTCACCTTCTCGCTGCCGTACGCGGTGAGGGTGATCCGGGCGGCGGAGGTGCCGCTGGCCGTCGACTTGAGGGTGCTGGTCGGGTAGTACGTGCCCGCGCGCAGCTGGATGGTGGTCCCGGCGGTGGCGCCGGCCACGGCGCTCTGCAGGGCGGCGGTCGTCGAGACGACGACGGTGGAGGAGGCGGCGTCGGCACCGTCGGGGGCGAGACCCAGGTAGGCACCGCCCGCGCCGGCCGCGACGGCGACAGCGGCGGCGAGGGTGATCGTACGGGTCCTGCGGTGGCGTCCGGTCGTGCTGCTCACAGCAGCCGTTCCTTTCCTCGGGGCTGGGGGGGGGACGGAGGCGGTCCGGGCTCCCGCACCGCGACCGCCTCCGCCCCTCCAGTCGCCGCCGCCCCCGCGAATGGTTGCCGCCGGACTACGCGCGACTCAGCCCGCCCGGAGCCACGCCCCCAACACGTCGAAGTCCGCACCGGTGAGCCCCCGGGCGGGGTCGACGCGGTGGAGGAGCGCCCGTACGGGGTGATGCAGGGCGGCCAGCCGCGTGCCGAGCCTTGGATCGAGCCTGGACAGCAGCCGATGTGCATCCGATTCCGGGGCGTACGTCGGGTAGCCGTCGGGGAGTTGATGCCGCGTCGCCCCGAACGGGATCAGTGGGCCGTCGACATCGACGAACAGCAGGGGACGCAGGGCGGAATCGGTCACCGGCGCACGATAGCCCCCGCCCGGCTGCGGGACGGGGGCTGTCGGCTCGGCTGATGATGTTTACTGCACGAAGTACGTCGGGTTCGGGAGCTTGAACGTCTTGTCCGTGTAGCCGCCCTGCAGGTCGGAGAACTGGTCCCCGAAGTTGGCGACGATGTTGTAGCCCTCGGACTCGATGTGCTTGCGGGTCCCCGCCTTGTACTGCACGGTCGTGCAGGTCCAGGCCGTGACCGTCGCGCAGTCGCTCAGGTACGCGGGCGGGTTGGCCGCGTCCTTCAGGAAGATGTGGTCGGCGTCGAGGTTGACGTCGATCCCGACCTTCTTCAGGTTCGCGACCGCGTCCGCGCGCTGCGACTCCTTGAGGCCGGAGTTGTAGAAGACCGCCACGCCCTTCTTCGCGGCGTACGCGATCAGCTCGGGCGTGCCGAAGACGGCCGGGCGGTCCGCCTGGGCCACGTACGTCGCCCAAGTGGCGCTGTTGTACGTGTAGTTGGTCTTGATCTCGTAGTCGAGGCTGAGCAGCAGGGTGTCGTCGATGTCGAAGACGACCGCCGGCTTCTTGCCCTTGCCGCCGTGCCGGGCGGCCGCATCGGCGATCGTGCGCTTGGCCTTCGCCTCGACGCGCGCCAGGTCCTTGGCGTACGCGCTGTCGGACGAGGCCTGCCAGACGCCGTTGGCGTCCTTGGCGGCGCCGTAGTACTGGGAGATCTCGGTGACGAGCGAGCCGATGTTGTGGGGCTCCGCCGTGTGTTCGGACTGGGCGCTGCCCGCGCCCGCCGTGCTCGCGCCGTACAGGACCGTGCCGGCGACGGCGCAGGCGGTGGCGAGGCCCGCCACTCTGAGGGAGGTACGCATGAAGGGTTGACTCCGGTTCTGGTCTTCCGACCGGGGAGGGATCTCGGACGCGCAGGTGACTGGATATCTACGCGCATCACATCCACCGCACAACCCCCTTTACTCATCCGTTGTACGACTCACAGCCGATAGGTTGATCGCATGCGTCTGACCAAGTACGGCCATGCCTGTGTGCGTCTCGAAGAGGGCGGCCGCGTGCTCGTGATCGACCCCGGCAACCTGTCCGGGCCAGGGGTTCTGACCGGCGCGACCGCCGTGCTCATCACCCACGAGCACGAGGACCACGTCGACGTCGAACAGCTCACGGCAGCCCGAAAGAACAACCCCGCACTGACCGTTCACACCCACCCCGCCCTGGCCTCCGAGCTGGGCGACGGCGTGAGCGCCGTCGAGGTGGGCGACACCTTCACCGCCGCCGGATTCACCGTGCGCGCGGTCGGCGGCGCGCACGCCGAGATCGTCGACGGGCTGCCCGGCTGCCCCAACATCGGCTTTGTCGTGGAGGGCGTGTACCACCCGGGCGACTCGCTCTTCGTCCCCGACGAACCGGTCCACACCCTCCTGCTCCCCTCCTCGGGACCGTGGATCAAGCACGGCGAGGCCATCACCTTCTTCCGCGCGATCGGCCCGGCGCGCGCGTTCCCCATCCATGACGCCCATCACAGCGAGGTGGGCCGGGAGAACTTCGACGCCTGGCTCAGCGACGAGGAGGGCGGGAAGGTCTACGCCCGGATCCCGGTCGGCGCGTCGGTGGACCTCCCGTAGCGGAAGAGGGCCGTCCAGAGGAACTCCTCGCCGAACAGCGGGGATTCGGGTGCTTCGTCACGCATACGACGCACTTCGACCTCCGTAAGGTTCAGTTCGGAGAAGATCAGGCGCAGCGACTCCGCCGTGTAGGCGAGCCCGCCGTGGAGAGCGGACTGGCGGTA
This sequence comes from Streptomyces sp. NBC_01465, assembly GCF_036227325.1. Lineage (NCBI taxonomy): Bacteria > Bacillati > Actinomycetota > Actinomycetes > Kitasatosporales > Streptomycetaceae > Streptomyces > Streptomyces sp. NBC_01465. The sequence continues at coordinate 1,498,314 of NZ_CP109467.1, forward strand.
GAAGTCCGCGTCGGGGAGTTCGGAGCCCATGCCGCCGGACGCGAAGCACGCGAGGGCGAAGTGGCCGCCGGGGGCGAGCACGCGGTCCAGGAGCGCGAGGTAGCTGATGCGGCGGTGCGGCGGCAGGTGGTGGAAGCAGCCGGAGTCGTAGATCAGGTCGTACGGTCCGGCCAGCTGGCCGTCCGCGAGCGTGAGCGCGAAGGCGTCCCCGCACAGGAACCGGACGTCGGCCCCGGCCTCGCGGGCACGCTCCTCGCCCCAGGCGACGGCGGCCGGGGACAGGTCGACTGCGTCCACCGTGAAGCCGAGGGAGGCGAGGTGGAGGGCGTTGCGGCCCGGGCCGCAGCCCAGGTCGAGGGTGCGGCCCGGGGTGACGAGCCCCCGGTCGACGTACGAGACGAGGTTCTCGTCCGGCTTCGCCACGAAGAACGGCACCGCCTTCGAGCGGTCCGCGTAGAAGCCGTCCCACCAGTCCGCGCCTCCGCTCGTCCAGCGGTCGGCCTCCGGTGCGAACAGGCTGTCAAGGAGGCGCAGTGCGTCGTCCACGGTTCGGATGTTCCGGTCCATCAAGTCCCCTTTCCCGAGGGGGAAATCGTAGGACCGTACGGCCAAAAGGCCCAGGTCAGACCACACGCGCGGAGGCTACGGACGCCCGCCGACGGGCCCGGGACCGGCACCGTGGACCCCGCCCCCCTCCCCCGGGGCGAACGGCCGTCCGCCGGCCCGCCGGGGGCCGCCCCGGGGCCCGTACGCGATCAGCCGGCGCGGGTTTCCGAAGGGGTCTCGCGGTGGCTCAGTACGTTCACGACCTGCCCACTGGGGTCCCTGACGAAGAAGCGCCGCACGCCCCACTCCTCGTCCTGCAGCGGGTGCACGATCTCCGCGCCGTCCGCCACCATGGCCGCGTACGCCGCGTCCACGTCGTCGACCTGCACGCTGAGGTCGGGGGCGACGGGGGCGGTCTTGTCGTGGGTCATCACGCTGACCTGCGCCGCCGGTTGGGAGGGTGACGCGAGCGTCATGATCCAGCCGTGGTTCATGACCTCCTCGAAACCGAGGCGGCCGTAGAAGTCCCGGCTCTCCTCCATGGCCTCCGTACGGATGTTGGGCACAACACGGCGTACTGCCATCAACAACTCCCCTCAGGAAAAGTCGGGCAGAGGGCACGTGCGCGGCCCTTCCGCCCAGCCACTGGGGTGCCGTGCAATGGAGGCATGACACCCGACGGAAATCACACCACGGCGGAGCCCCCGCTCGTTGGCCGCTACAACATCGACACCGGCTCATCGACCGTCATCTTCAGGACGGCCCACATGTTCGGCCTGGGCCCGGTGCGCGGCACGTTCGCCATCGTGTCCGGGACGGCGGACATCGCGGAGCCGCTCGCCGGTTCGGCGGTTCACGTGGAGTTGGACGCGGCGAGCTTCACCACGGGCAGCAAGGGCCGCGACGGCGCGATCCGTTCGGCCCGCTTCCTGGACGCGGCCGGGCACCCCACCATCACGTACGAGACCGGCAGCATCACCGAGTCGACGCTCACCGGCACGCTCACCGTGCGGGACGTCTCGCAGCCGGTGACGCTGACGATCGAGGAGTACGCGCAGACACCGAAGGGGTTCACCGCCCGCGCGACGACGCGGATCGACCGGATGGCGTTCGGGGTGAAGGCGGCGCGGGGGATGGCGCAGCGGCACCTCGATGTGGAGCTGCAGGTCACTTTCGTACGGTGAGGACGGCCGGTCGGGAACCCGGGCTCCCACCGCCGCTCAACGTCTCAGTCGCCTCGTCCGTCAACGGACCCGCTCAGGAAGTCGACGAGCCCCGCGCACAGGACGTCGGGCCGCTCCAGGTGCAGGTCGTGACCGGTGCCGGGGACGCTCATGCCCTCGGTGGCCGGACGTCTGCGGAACATCTCGTCGGCCTCCTCGGGTGGGATGAACCCTGACTGCGCCAGGACCACCAGGGTCGGTCCGACGACCCGCTCCCACTCGCCCCAGAAGGAGCGCTGCCCGAGCTCGGTGATCGACCGGACCATGACGTCCCGGTCGAACCGCGGCCACCAGCCACCGTCCCGCTCCTCGAGCCCGGCCGCCCAGCCTTCGCCGACGGGCCCGCCGCCCAGGAACTGCACGGCGGTATCGCGGGTCGCGAACGGAGTCGGCCACGAGTCGAGCCACCCGCCGATGCGGACCTCCACACCGGGGCTCGGCCCGCCCGCCCCCGCCTCGACCAGCACGAGCCCGCGAACCCGGTCCGGGTGCGCGGCGGCGGTGAGCATGGCCGTGTGCCCGCCGAGCGACTGGCCGACAAGGACGGCGGACTCCAGCCCCAACTCGTCGAGTACGGCAACGACATCGGCGACGCAGGCGCCGCGCGAGACGTCCCCCGGCAACCGCTCGCTGCTGCCGTGCCCGCGCTGGTCCAGGGCAAGAACCCGGAACCGGGGACTCAGCCGCCGCGCAACGGCGTCCCACTCCCCCGCACACCCGGCGAGCCCGTGCAGCAGAAGCAGGGGCTGCCCGCCGCCGCCCCAGTCACGGCACACGAGCCGGACGCCGTCGCGGACCAGTTGGCGCTCGGACCAGGTCGTCGTACTGGGCTTCCCCGATATCTGCATACGGGGATCATGCCGTGTCGCAGGTTCCCTTGATCGGGTGGATTCCCGGTAGAAATGCAGAGAAGCCGCCGCGAGATGCGCTAAACCCGGAGGCGGTGGTCAAGCTGCTGTCACGACACCCGACGGAGAGCCGATGAGTACTCAGCCGCACGAGTACGCGGTCGCTGACCCCGAGACCGCGTTGAAGTATGCGATCCAGCACATCCAGGGCGACCGGGTGCAGATCGTCGAGGGGGTCATCGAGCAGACCGTGCCTACCTGGGACCACGAGAACGTGGCGGACCTCATCCGCGAGCAACTCGGGCCGTCCTTGCGCGCGCTCGGCTGCCGTGCGGGATCCGGGAACCTGGATCTTCCGGGCAGCAGCAACTGGTACGTACCGGACCTCGCGGTTGTCCCGAAGGAGCTGGCCAAGGGGGCGGGCGCTCTGCTCCCGGACCAGACTCTTCTCGTCGTGGAAGTGACGTCGGAGTCCAACGGGGACACCGACCGCACCGTGAAGCGACGCAGGTACGCCGAGTACGGTGCTCCGCTCTACCTGTTGATCGATCGCCAGGAGCGTGCGTGCACGCTGTTTGCCCAGCCCGGCAGGCTCGGATACACAAAGCAGGACGGCCCCCACCCGTTCGGGACACCCGTGCCGCTACCCGAGCCATTCGAGCTGACCATCGACACCACGGAGTTCTGAGCGCTACAGAACCTCGGCACCCGGAAGACGTCTCCCCAGCCGGGCGAGCGGTGACGAGGCCATGAACAGCGGGGATGCCGCCAGAGCAACTGCGGTCAGCAACAAGCCTGTTCGTAGTCCCCAGCGACCCGCCACCCATCCTCCGAGCAGCGAGCCGAGCGGCGTCATCCCCATACCGAGGAAGTTGATCGTGGCGACCACGCGCCCCTGGATCCGTGCGGGCGTGAGCGTCTGCCGGACCGTTGTGACGGTGACGTCGACCAGCTGGCTGAAGACGCCGAAGAGGAAGTTGACCGCCATGAGGAGGGCGACGGTGGCGGCGGACGAGCCGTGCAGGGCGGGTACGCAGAGCATCACGCCGTCGGCGAGAAAGGCGGAGGCCACCATCACGGTGCCGTAGCCGAACCGCCCGGGCAGGCGCGCGGACAGCAGCGACCCGAGCAGCGCGCCCGGCCCCATGGCCGCCAGCACCAGCCCGACGGTGGCCCCCGACAGGTGCAGGGTGCGGGGCAGGAAGAGCAGGTAGACGGTCATCAGTGCGGCGAAGGAGAACTGGAAGATCCCGCTGGCGACGGCGACGGATCTCAACGCGGCGTTGCGGAAGACGAGTTGAAGCCCTTCGGCGATCTGCCGACCGACGCGCGGGTGCTGCTCGGCCCGCCGTGGCGCGGTCTCCCCGCTCCGTATCCGCCGGATCGACAACGCGGACAGCAGGAAGAATCCCCCGCTCGCCACGACGGCGTACGGCGCGGACACGAGCGACACCATCGCCCCGCCCAGCGCCGGACCACCGACCTGCGCCGCGGACCTGCTCCCCTCGAGCGCACTGTTGCCCTGCGCCAGCCGGTCGCGCGCCACCACTCGTACGAGAGAGGCCTGGTAGCCCACGTCGAAGCAGACGGACAGCGTCCCGACGAGGAAGCCGACAACGAGCAGCACCGGCATGCCCAGCATGCCGAGCAGCACCGCGACGGGAATCGCGGCCAGTACCGCTGCCCGCCCGAAGTCGGCCAGCACCATCACGCTGCGGGGCCGCCAACGGTCCACCCACACACCGACGATGAGCGAGAAGAACAGGATCGGCAGCTGCTGTACGGCGCGCAGTGCGCCGAGCTGGACGGCGCCGGCCTGCAGCGCGACGACGGCGACGAGCGGCAGGACGACCTGACTGCTCTGCGCCCCGAACTGGGAGGCGGTCTGCCCCGCCCAGAGGTGGCGGAAATCGGAATCGCGCCAGAGAGCGCGAGAAGAGGACGAGCGTGACGGCACAGGAATCCCTTGAGTGGCTGCGGGAGGAGAGTTCGCTGTGCCGCGGAGCGGAGTGCGGGGCAGCACGCGATTGACAGGTCGGCTACGACCTACGGCGTCAACGCGTGCTCGGGCGACCGGGCATTCCAACTCCTGTGGGATCACGTGCTGTTCAGAGGGAGGCTAGACGGCATCGGCCCGCCGGGAAAGGAAATTGATTTGCGCACCTCCGCGCCCCCGCCAAGAATCACGCCATGCAAGATGTTCTGACCGCGGACGAGATCGAGCGCTTCGTGACGGACGGCTTCGTCCACCTCCCGGAGGCGTTCCCGCGCTCACTGGCGGAGGAGTGCCGGGCGTTCCTGTGGCACGAGACCGGATGCGATCCAGACGACCCCGGCACCTGGAACGAGCCGGTCATCAGGCTCAACGGGTACGGCCACACCCCCTTCCAGCAGGCAGCCACGACCCCTCGCCTGCACGGTGCCTTCGACCAGTTGGTCGGCGAAGGCCGCTGGTTCCCACGCCAGGGCATCGGCACCTTCCCCATCCGCTTCCCGCACCCCGACGACCCGGGCGACACCGGCTGGCACATGGACGCCAGCTACACCCCCGAGGGCGAGAGCGGATACTGGCTCAACCTCCGCTCCCAGGGTCGCGCGCTGCTGATGCTGTTCCTGTTCTCGGACGTCGGCGTCGACGACGGCCCGACCCGGATCAAGGTGGGCTCGCACCTGGACGTCCCGGCGTTCTTGGAGCCCGCAGGCGAGACCGGCGCGGACATGTTCACCCTCTGCGCGACGATGGACGGAGCGGGCCGCCTCGATGCCCCCGACCGTTCCACCGCTCTCGCCACGGGCCGGGCGGGCGACGTCTACCTCTGCCACCCGTTCCTGATCCACGCGGCCCAGCCGAACCGGGGCAAGGACGCGCGATTCATCGCGCAGCCTCCCTTGATACCGACGGGCCTGCTCGACCTGGACCGCGCGGACGGGGAGTACTCCCCCGTGGAGCGCGCGGTACGTCTGGGCCTGGCTTAGCCACCCACTGCCGCGATCACCGCACCGGCCAACTCCTCGACCGACCGGCCACCGCCCGCGTCGATCCGCTGGAGCCCCAGCCGGTCGACGGCGTCGATCATGAGTGCCTGATAACGCACGGTCCGCGCCAGGAACTGGTCCATCAAGTGCCTTTCCCCGTCACCGACTTCGGCGTACCGCCCCGCCCCACGGATGCGCTCGCGGACAACGTCCTCGCCCGCCGTGAGCCAGACGGCGGCCACACCGGGGACGGCCAACTTCGCGACCCGCTCGGGCCAGAGCGCAGACCCCTCCAGCACGAGCCCCGGCTCGGTGACCAGTTCCTCGATACGGGGCCAGAGCCGTTCGTAGTGGTCGAGTACGGAGACGATCAGCTCGTCGACGGTGAGGGAGCCGTAGTGCTCGGCAACATGCGCGGGCACCTCCCACTCCGACGTGCGCCAGGGCCGCCCGGGATGCCGCGCCAGCCCGTCGGTCGACCGGTACGCGAACCCCAGCCGCTCAGCCACCACTTGTGCGACGGTCGACTTGCCGACATTCGACGTCCCCCCGATCAACACCACCCGCACATCGCGCATGCGGGCGACCCTATGCGAAGCCGAAGCCGCCGACAGTACGTCGTAGGATCTCCTCCGCTGGTCAACTACGCAGCCCTTGGGGGGAACATCGTGGATCGACCGGACGACCGCTTGGCATCTGTCCTGCGCTTCACTACAGAACTCGTCGCCTGGGTGGCCACCCCGTGGGCCCTGTCCACGTACTCCTGGCCGCTCGCAGTCGTGGCAGTGGTGGTGCTGATCGGCCTTCCGACCGTCTTCTCCACCCCCGGAGACAAGAAGCAGGTGATCGTCCCGGTCCCGGGGACGGTCACGATCCTGCTCGTGCTGCTCCAGCTCACCGCAGCCGTCGTCTCCGCCTGGTCGGCATGGCCCGTCCAGGCGGCGGTCCTCGTGTCTCTGCTCACTGCCGCCACCCTCGTCACGGAGCGCCGACGCTGGCGGTGGCTGGCCTCCACGGATCGACGCAAGGCCTGACAGGGTCGGGCATCGCTCCATCTGCTGGTCGCGGGGTGGAAGCCTGCCAAGCGGCCCCTACGCCTCGATCCACACCGCGGCGACCGCCCGGGCGGCGGCCCTGCCCTGCTCAAAGCCCGCGTGGCCCGCAGGGGTTCGGCTAGCGGGGGACAGGGGGTCCGTACCGAAGGCTGTCAGCGCGGCCTCGTCGGGGGTGATGACCTCGATCAGGCCGCCCGCCGCCGCGATCGCCGCCGCGTCGGCTTCCAGCACCGGGTCGGGCATCGGCGCGATGACGACCGTACGGGCATGTCCCGCCGCGAGATCGAGGTTGGTGAAGGAGCGGATGCCTCCGTCCATGTAGCGGGCGCCGCCGATCGTGACTGCCGGCCAGACGCCCGGGATGGCGCAGCTCGCGGTCACCGCGTCCACGAGGGGTACGCCCGACGTGCGGTCGAAGATCCGGGTCTCGCCGGTCGCGACGTCCACCGCAACGACGGAGAGGTTGCGCTCCGGCCAGGTGTGGGACGGCAGGCGTGCCTCGATCACCGGGCGCCGCTCGGCCTCCGTCACCGTGTCGGCGGACAGCGCGAACTCGCCCATGCGGCGCAGGCGTTCGACCGGGTCGCTCACCTCGCCGTCCACCTTCTCGCCGAACGCGAAGACCGCCGCGAGCGCACCCTCACGCGGCTCCAGTTCCTTCCGCTGGAGTTCGCGGTCCACCTGGGCCCGGAACAGCTCGGGCAGTTCCGTGCCGCTGGTGATCTGCGCGGCCACCGCCGACCCTGCCGACGTGCCGAGCAGGAGTTCCGCGTCGGTGACGTCGGTCCCGGCATCGGCGAGGCCCGCCAGTACGCCTGTCGCCCAGGCGATCCCGGCGACTCCGCCGCCGCCGATGACCAGTGCGCGTTCGTTCTTCGGTTCCGCTCCCATGCCAGTCCGAAGTCCCGGGCGGACAGGGAAATTCCCACGAGGTCCGGCCGATTCCTTCTCATTCGGCTCAAGTGGCTTGGGACGGCCGTCAGTTCATCGTCGCGCCGATGCTGGACGAGCCCGTCGTGAGGAACGTCGTCGCCGGGAGCGTGCCACTGCTTGAGCGGGCGTTGTACGTCGTTGTCGCGTCCGTCGAGAGGAAGGACGGGGTTGCGATTCCGGAGTCCCAGTTGTTGCCGGACGACGCGACCGCAGAGCTCTTCGTCACCGTGCCGCTGCCGTTCGAGACCGCCAGGTTCTTGCCGAGCTTCGCCGCGCCCGTGGCGAAGTAGTAACCCCACTTGCCGTTGGCGTACGCCGTGGTGCGGTTGATGACGATCGCGCCCGTGTTGCTGTTCTCCGTGAAGCCGTTGCCCGCGTCGTCCCAGGCCGCCGAGTTGTTGACGACGTGCGCGACCGTGTCGCCGTCGCCGCCCAGCTTGTAGCCGTTGCCGTCGCCCGCGAACGCCGAGTCCGACCAGCGGTTCTTGCCGTTGCCGAACGACCAGGAGTGCTCGATCGTGACCGGTGAGGCGAAGGACCACAGGTCGATGCCGTCGTCCGAGTTGTTGTACATCCGGGCGCCGGTGACCAGGTTTCCGGTGCCCGAGCCGTACTTGATCGCGATTCCGTCGGCGTTCTCGCCATGGTTGGCGGCGTCGTAGTTGCCGTAGGAGTCGATGTTCTTGACGGTGTTGTTCACCGTGCCGTCGCCGGTGAGCGTGAAGCCGGAGTCGCCGTTGTTGATGGTCTTGATGTTCGACCAGAGGGTGCCGGTGCAGGACTGGCAGACGACCGCGCTGTCCGGGGAGTTCTGGAAGGTGAGGTTCGAGACGTTCCAGTAGTCCGCGGTCAGTTTGAAGATCCAGTCTCCGGAGGGGAGCGATGATCCGTCGATCTTCACCGACTCCGAGCCGTACGCCTGGAGCGTGACCGGTGAGGACGAGGTGCCGTTCGTCGTCGACTGGAGCGTGGCCGTCGGGTAGTACGTGCCGGCGCGGACCTGGATGACCGTTCCGGCCGTGGCCGATGAGATCGCGCTGGTCAGTTCGGCGGTGGTGTCCACCACGACCGTCGCGGCATGGGCCGGGGCGGCGAGCGCGAGGACGCTGCCGGACGCGGCGAGGGTGAGCGCGGTGAGGGCTGAGCTGATACGACGCATGACGTGCGGGTCCTTCCGTCGATTCAGACGCGGCCCGCGCCGGAGTGGCGCAGGACGTAACTCTTCACCGCTGCCGCCGAGCGCAGCGGGTGGTAGGCGTACGCGGCCGAGGGGCTCCAGCCGGGGTCCGTCGTGAAGTCCTGGGTGGCCCAGTCGGGGACGGGAGTTCCGGTGGATTCCGCTTCGGTCACGGCCGCTGCTCGCGTCGTCTCGTACTTGGTCCTGGCGACGGACTCGGTGTCGACCGGGCGGCCGTTGAACCAGGAGCCCCGGTCGCTGAAGCGGTTGCCCTTGAAGTCGGCGACGATCACGTCCGGGGACGCGCCGGGGCCGGTGTAGGAGTACGCGTTGTTCTCGGAGACGATCGCCGATTCCAGGCCGAGGCCGAGGAAGTAGCCTGCGCCGCCCAGCTTCTCGCTGAGGACCGGGGATTCGCGGTCCGTCGTGGAGGCCGTGAAGTAGTTGTTGTACGTGTGGACCTGCCCGAAGCGGACCCGTGGCGAGCGCTCCGCCGTGTTGGCGAAGAGGTTCCGGGCGAAGGTGATGCGCAGATGGCCGCGGTCGCGGTCGCCCCTGCTGTCGCCGGAGCCGATGAGCAGCGTCTTGTCGTGGTCGCGGAACTGACTGTCGGAGACCGTGATGTAGTCGGCGGCGTCCTCGATGTCGAGCAGGCCGTCGTGACGCTGAACGGGCTTTCCGTGGAAGCCCGTTGGGGCCTTGCTGTCCAGGTGGCGGCCGTCGGTGAAGGTGCAGTGGTCGACCCAGAGGTTGACTCCGGTGACCACGGACATGGCGTCGAAGCGGGCGTTCCAGTTGCCTTCCGCGCCGTCGTCGGGCGACCAGGTGGTGAAGTAGTCGACCGGGGCTTCCAGGGTGAGGTTGCGGACGACGATGTTGGTGCCGGCGTTGACCGTGAGGTCGACGCCGAGCAGCCGGGCGTCGTCGCCCACCCCGAGGACCGTGGTGTTGCTCGGCACGGTCAGCTGGATCTGCAGCTTCTCCGCGTTCGATCCCGTCTGGCGCAGGATGCGCTGCTGCTTGCAGTAGTCGAAGCGGGTGTCGGACCAGGTGGTCCCGGACTCGCCGAAGCAGGACATGTACGCGCCGAGGTCAAAGCCCGGCGCGTAGTTCTCGGCGGTGCGGATCGTGCCGTCGTCGGCCTCGTGACCGCTGATGTCACCGCGGATCCTGATGATCTTCGGGGCTGTGGGGTCGCCGTGGTTGCCCAGCGCGGTCTTGAGTTCGGCGCGGGTGGTGACCGTCCAGACGGAGTCGGCGGCGGCTCCCGCGCCGCCCGTGGTGCCGGAGCCCGCGGTGGCCCAGCCGGTGGGGCCGTGGGGAGGGGTGGCGGCCTGGCCCGGGGTGGGGAGGAGTGCGGCGAACAGGGTGAGGGCCGTGGCGGCGACCGTACGGGCACGTCTCATGTCAGATCCGGGAGTTCGGGCGGGAAGACGATGGCGGAGTCCGGGACCTCGCGGTCCAGGCCGTGCCAGGTTCCGGCGGGGAGGAGGTGCTGGGTGCGGAGTTCTGCGGCGACCAGGCGGGCCACCTCGATCGCGCCGTGCGCCTGGAAGTGGGTGTTGTCGGCCACGCCTGTGGGGTAGTTGGGGTTGGTGCCCGCGTCCGCGTAGAGGAAGCAGGACGTAGTGCCCTCGGGGCCGAGCTTCTCCCAGAGCGCGAGGCTCAGCGCCTGGAGGTCGACGAGAGGGACGCCCTCGGCCGCCGCCAGGGCTCGCATCGCGGCCGGGTAGTCGCCGTGCGACGCCTTCGCATGGCCGGTGGCGTCGAAGCGGCGGCGTTCGACCGGGGTGACGAGCACCGGGTGCGCGCCGTGCTGGCGGGCGCCGTCCAGGAAGGTGCGGAGGTAGGTCTGGAAGGTGGTGTACGGGTCCGTGCCGCGGGTGGGGTCCGTCGTCTTCTCGTCGTTGTGGCCGAAGGAGATGAGGAGCCAGTCGCCGGGGCGGATGTCGCGCAGGACCGCGTCGAGGAGGCCGGCGTCCTCGTAGCTCTTGGTGCTCGCGCCGGACAGGGCCCGGTCGACGATCGTGACGCCGTGGCCGGTGAAGACGGGCAGCGCCTGGGCCCAGCCGGTGCGGGGTGCGGTGTCGGTGGCGTAGATCGAGGCCGTGGAGTCGCCGGTCGCGAAGATGCGGAAGGGGCGGTGGGCGGCGGGGCCCTCGGTCCGGGGTTCCGTGTACGGGCGCCAGCCACCCAGATAGGTGGTTGTGGTGTGCGACTCGGCTTCGGTGGCGGTGAGTTGGGGGCGGTTCGCGGGGATCGTCGTCTCGGCGCCGGTGCCGATGTTCGCGTACTCCGTGAAGCGCATCGTCTGCCACGGGTACGCGGCGCGCATGTCGGTGTACGGTTCGGCCGCCCTGATGCCCGGGCCCATCCAGGTGTCGCGGACGGTCAGCATGGGGTGCGCGGTCGTCTCGTACGACGGGACCCAGGGGCGCGCCAGGCAGTACTCCCCCGCACCCGCCGACGACGTGATGCGGCAGCGCGTCGCGAGGAAGCCGCGGGGGTTGGCGCGGGCGGTGGAGGGGGCGAAGACCATGCCCTTGGGGGTGAATTCAACGGCCCTGGCGAGGGCGTGGAACTGCGTCGACTCGAAGACCGCCGTCGCGCGGCCGAAGACGAAGTCGACGTCGCCCTCGATGTAGCAGTCGCGGTAGTAGTGGCGGTCGAAGGTGGTGAGGGCGGCCGTGTCCGCGAACAGCGTGTCCTGGTGGGACAGGAGACGGCAGTGGTCGAAGAAGGTGCGGTCGCCCGTGGCGTAGACCGCGACCGACTGAGTGCCGGTGATCTCCGGGTGGTCGGCGCGCAGCCAGTCGTTGGCGACGGTCAGGTCGCGGACGGTGAGGCCGGGGGCGGCCGAGGTGAGGGTGGCGGAGCCCGCAGTCCCGTAGGTGGTGCCGTCGGGCTTCACGGTCCCGTTGGCGTTGTTGAAGACGATCACCACATCGTGTGGGTCTCCGGTCGCGCCGCGCAGGGTGAGGTGGGTGGCGGTGGCGGGGATCGTCACCGTCTCGCGGTACGTGCCGGGCGCGACGACGATCGTCCACCCGTCGCCGCGGACCGCGTCGACCGCGGCCTGGACCGAGCGGCCGGGGCGTACGTGGAGGGTGCGGCGCGGGGAGGCTTCGGCGGCGGTTCCGGTGAGAGCGAGGGCGGCGCCTGCCGCCATGCCCGTGAGGAGCGTACGGCGGCGCATCTCAGCATCCCTTCCAGGGGGTCCAGTCACCCAGATAGGTGGAACGGGTGTGCAACGCGGCCTCGTCGTCCGTCAGTTGGGGGCGGGACGCGGGGTCCGTGGTCTTCGCGCCAGGGCCCGTGTTGCGGTACTCGGCGAAGCGCTGGGACTGCCAGGGGTAGGCGTCCGACATGTTCGTGTACGGGGCGACGGCGTCGATCCCCGCGCCGAGGCGGGTCTCGCGGACCGTGAGCATCGGGCGCGCGGTGGTGTCCGAACTCGGTACCCAGGGGCGGGCCAGCTTGTAGTACGCGTTCGGGGCTCCGCTGGTGACCAGGGAGTCGACGACGAGGTAGCCGTGCGGGTCGGCGACCGCCGTGGAGGGCGCGAAGACGAAGCCGTAGGGGGCGGAGGCCAGGTCGGTGCGGTCCAGGGTGTGGAAGTGGCAGTGGTCGTAGACGGCGCTGGCGCGGCCGAAGACGAAGTCGACGTCGCCCTCGACGTAGCAGTCCTCGAAGTACTGGCGGGCGAAGAGGGCGAGGCCCAGGGTGTCGGCGTACAGGGTGTCCTGGTGGCCGAGGAAGCGGCAGGCGTGGAAGGCGGACCTGTCTCCCTGGACCTTGAGGGCGACGGCCTGGGTGCCGCTGATCTCGGGGTGGTCGGCGCGCAGCCAGTCGTTGGCGAAGGTGAGGGAGCGGGCGGTGAAGCCGGCGGCCTGGACGGTGACGGTGGCGGAGCCGCTCGTTCCGTACGTACCGCCGGAGGGCTTGGCGGTGCCGGCGGCGTTGTCGTACACGATGACGGTGGAGCGCGCGTCGCCGGTGCCGAGCAGGGTGAGGCCGGTCGCGGCGGCGGGGACGAGGACGGTCTCGCGGTAGGTGCCCGGGGCGAGGACGAGGGTCCACCCGTCACCGGGTACGGCACTGACGGCGGCCTGGACGGTGGTGTGGTCGCCCCGCCCGCCCGCGTCGACGTACAGGGTCCGGGTGTTGAGGCGGCGGGACGGTGATCCGTACCGGCCGAAGGGGAGGCGTCCGGCGGCCTGCGCATCGGGGGCGCGGCCCAGACCGAAGCCGAAGGTGAACGCGGTGGCTCCGGCCAGGAGGAGGGAGCGGCGGGCCGGGTGCGGTGCTTGCGGGTGGTGCGAGGGCATGGTGATGCTCCTTCGCTGCGGCTCGTGCGGAAGTTGGGGTGAGCGGGTGGGCCCCGTCGGGCAGTTCCGGCCGGACGGGGCCGTGACAGGTGCGGGCCCGGCAGGGCTGGGCAGGGCTGAGCAGGGCCCGCACCGGGAAGCGCGTCAGCGCAGTTTGCCCGCGCCCGCTTCGCGGTCCACCGTGCACGGGACGTTCTTCGCGCTGTCCACCTTCGTGCGCAGCGCCGGCACCCAGCCCGCGTCCCCGCCCAGCAGCGCCGTCGGGTTGGCGGTGTTGTACGCGGCCAGGACGTCCGTCGCCCTGCCGTTGACGTAGTTGCCCGCCGCCGTCAGGCCCGCGCCCTTCCACTTGTAGAGCACCCGGTCCGCGCCGATCCCCGCCGGCAGCGTGAAGGCGTTGGCCTCGGCGACGATCTGCGAGTTCACGCCGACGCCGATGCTGTACGTGTACTCCTGGTCGGCCGTCACCACGAAGTGGTTGTTGTACGTGTCGACCTGCCCGAAGCGCACCCGCGGCGCCCGCTCGGTGATCCCCTTGAAGAGGTTGTGGTGCAGGGTGACCTTGAGCTTGCCCGCGTCCGTGGCGCTCGCGCTGTCGCTGTTGCCGAAGAGCAGCGTCTTGTCGTGGTCGGTGAAGGCGTTCCACGACGCGGTGACGTAGTTCGCGCCCTTCACCACGTCGAGTTCGCCGTCGTGCTGCTGGTAGATCCGGCCGTAGTAGAACGGCTGCGCGCTGTCGGGGCGGCGGCCGTCGGTGAACGTGTTGTGGTCGATCCAGACGTGGGTGGATCCGTAGACGACGAGGTTGTCGTACTCGGAGTTCCAGTTGCCGGTGTCGCCGTCGGTGGGGTCCCACTGCGGGAAGCAGTCGAAGGCGTCCTCGAAGGTGAGGTTGCGGACGATGACGTTGTCGACGCCCTTGATCTGGAGGTCGCCGGAGAGGATCTTCGGGTTCTTGCCGATGCCGACGATGGTGGTGTTGGCGGGGACCTGGACCTGGACGCGGGCGCCCTGGGCGGCGGCCGAGGCGCGGCGCAGGCCCTCCTGGCTGGTGGCGGGCTCCTGGTCCAGGTTGGTGTCGTAGCCCCAGACGGCGGGGTCGTAGTCGGCGAGGTACTGGGTGAAGTCGTAGCCGGGGGCGGCATAGTCGGCGCAGGTCTGCTCGTTGCCGGCGTCGTCGGCGTTGAAGTCGAGCGTGCCCTTGACCTTGATGATCTTGGGAGCACTCCCCGCGTCCGCGAACGCGGCGATGAGTTCGGCGCGGGTCGAGACCGTGTAGACGTGGTCGCCCGTCGCAGTCGACCCACCGGTGGTGCCGGCGCCTTCCGCCGCCCAGCCGTCGTTCGCGGCGAGGACAGCGCGGGCCGGGTCGTGGTGAGGTGCGGCCTGGGCGGTGGCCGCCCCGGTCAGGGCGAGCACCAGAGCGGTGCAGCCGACGACGATTCCTGTGACGCGTCCATGACATGACTGTGTACGCACTGCGGCTCCTAGCTGAGTGAGTGAGGTGTACGGGAGGGTCCGGCGGCGATCGGGACAGGTCGCCGCCGCCGGACCCCGTTCATGGGGAGGGTCAGCTCTTGTTCTGCTGCTTCCACTCCGCCTGCGCCGTGTTCAGCTCATCGGCGATCTTGTCCAGGAACGCCTTCGCGGTGACCTTGCCGAGCAGCAGCTTCTGGAACTCCGGCTCGTTGTCGGCCTTGCTGATGTTGTTCCAGTCCGGCAGGTAGTACGGCAGCTGCACGATCTTCGTGGAGCCGTCCGTCAGCGCCGCCGCCGCGAGCTTGGTCGGCTCCACGCTCGTGATCCAGGAGTCCTTGGCCGCCTCGGTGTTGGCCGGGATCGCGCCCGCGGACTCGTTCCACTTGCTGTTCTCGGTGTGCGACGCGGCGAACTCGATGAACTTCCAGGCGGCCGTCTTGTTCTTGCTCGCCTTGAAGAGACCGAGCCCGTCGACCGGGTTGGAGACCTGGACCCGGGTGCCGCTGTCACCGATCGGGTTGGGGATGCCGGCGAACTTCCCCTTCAGCGCCTTCTCGTGGTCCTGGTACGAGCCGAGGTTGTGGCTCAGCATCCCGATCGTGCCCGTGTCCCACTGGGCGACCATCTTCGTGAAGTCGTTGTTGAGGTCGGCCGACGGCGTCGTCTTCTTGAAGAGGCCGACGTACTTCTCCAGCGCCGCCACGTTCTTCGGGTCGTTCAGCGTGGTCTTGTCACCGCTCCAGAAGTCGGTGATCCCCGACTGCCCGTACGAGGCGTCGATCGCCTGGGCGATCGATCCGGCGCCACCGCGGATGGTGTAGCCGAACTTGTTGTTCTTGGCGTCGGTGAGCTTCTCCGCCGCCGTGTAGAACTTCGCCCAGGTCGACGGGGCGTCCAGACCGGCCGCCGTGAAGAGATCGGTGCGGTACCAGAGCGTGCCGTTGTTCACCGAGGTCGGCACGGAGTACATCTCGTCGCCCTTGCCGCCGGCGGCCTTGACGCTGTCCACCGTCGCCGGGACCAGCTTGCCGTTCAGGCTGGAGCTCTTGATGCGGTCGCCGACCGGCTCCAGGGCGTTCTGGGCGACGATGTTGGCGAGGTACGCCGTACCGACACCGCCGACGTCCGGCAGCCCGCCGCCCGAGATCGCCGTGTCGTACTTCGACTGCACGTCGGCGATCGGGATCGGCACGTACTTGACCTTGATGTCCGGGTTCTTCTTCTCGAAGTCCTTGATGATCTCGGTCCAGATCTCCGTGCGGGGACCGCCGTTGTTGTCCCAGAAGGTGATCGTGCCCTTGCCGCTGCCCTCGTCACCGCCGCCGCTGCTGCCGTCGTCCCCGCAGGCGGTCGTGGTCAGGGCGAGAACCGCGGTCAGTGCGACCGCGCTCCCGAGGGACTTCGAGAACTTCGTCATGGTCGGCTCGTCTCTCTTGGTGTGATCCGGTAGGTGGTGAAGCTCGCGGTCCCGGCGGGCCCCGTGCCCTCGGGTGCGGTGGCGAAGAGGCCGAGCAGGGCTCCGACCCAGCGCCAGGGGGTGGCGGTGAAGACAAGTCCCGAGGGGCGGAAGCCGTCCCCGGTGTCTGCGGAGAAGCGGCAGCGGGCGCCCGGTGCGACGTCGATACGGAGCCGGGCGCTGCCCCTGGGGGCGGGGCGTGCGTGCGCGGCGTCCCGTTCGCGCTCGGCGACACCCTCGGCGTACCGGTGGACGAGCTGGACCCCGTCCTCGGTCCGCTCCAGGCCGATCCAGCTGAAGTCGTCGCCCAGGACGGCGAGCCCCGCCCTCGCCCCCAACTCCTCGCTGCCGAGGGTGAGTTCCACCTCGACCCGGAAGGATTCGGCGGGCAGCCGCTGGGTCAGGACGTGCGGCAACCGGCGCAGGTCGTGCGCGTACGGCGTCCGTACGCAGGTGAGCCGCAGCCCGTCCCCGCCGTGCGCGACCGTCCAGCCGGGCCTCGGGTTGGCGGTCCACTGCCACTGGCGTCCGTGGCGTCCGCCGGGGAACCCGTCGTCGGTCGCGGGCAACTCGACGGGCTGCGGGGGCAGTTCGGGCTTGCGGTGTACGAGCACGGGCTCGCCCGCGTCGCCCATCACCGGCCAGCCGCCCTCGGGCCAGCGCACGGGCTGCAGATGCAGCACCCGTCCGTAGGCGCCCTTCGCCTGGAAGTGCAGGAACCAGTCCTCGCCCGCCGGGGTGCTGACCAGGCCGCCCTGATGCGGCCCGTTGATCTCGGTGGACCCCTGCTCCAGGACGACCTTCTCCTCGTACGGGCCGAAGAAGTCGCGCGAGCGGAACGCGCCCTGCCAGCCCGTCTCGACGCTCCCCGCGGGGGCGAGGATCCAGAACCAGCCGTCGCGGAGGTACAGCTTGGGGCCCTCCAGGGTGAACCAGCCGGGCAGCAGGTCGCCGTCGACGATGACCTTGCCCTCGTCGAGGAGTTCGCGGCCGTCGGGCGACATGCGGTGCCCGGTGAGGCGGTTCTTCACCCCGGACCGCGAGCGGGCCCAGGCGTGCACCAGGTACGCCTCACCGCTCTCCTCGTCCCAGAGCGGGCACGCGTCGATCAGCCCCTTGCCCGGCTTCACGAGGTGCGGCGCACTCCAAGGGCCACGTACGTCACGGGAGTTGACCTGGTAGATCCCGTGGTCCGGGTCGCCCCAGAAGATCCAGAAGCGGCCGTCGTGGTGGCGGATCGACGGCGCCCAGACGCCGCAGTCGTGGCGCGGGGACGTGAAGGCCGATGCGGGCTCCAGGCGGTCCAGGGCGTGGCCGATCAGCGTCCAGTTGACCAGGTCGCGGGAGTGCAGGAGCGGCAGGCCGGGGACGCGGCCGAAGCTGGAGGCGGTGAGGTAGTAGTCGTCGCCGACGCGTACGACGTCGGGGTCGGACCAGTCGGCGTGCAGGATCGGGTTGCGGTACATGCCGTCGTCGCTCATGCGCTGACCGCCTTCCGCACCAGCGCGGCCGCAGCGTCGCGCTCCAGGCGGCCGTCGGCGACGACGGTCAGGATGCGCCGTACCAGCGTCTGCCCCGCGGCCACCGGCACCCGCTGGTCCCAGGCGAGGGACGAGCCGACCCCGGGGTACTCCTCGGTCCGTACGAACCAGGGGTCGCGCCGGGTCTCCTCGTTGGCCCCGGCGAAGACCAGCGTCCAGCCGTCGCCGGCCAGGGCGAGCCAGTCGGCCCTGCGGCCGTGGACCGCGTCCTCGCCGTCGCCGTCCGCGGTGAAGACGGCGGGCCGGCCGGCCTCCTTGGGGGCGCGCCAGAAGAAGCCGCCGTATCCGGCGCCGGGGCGGCCGTTGGTGGCCGGGGAGCCGATGGAGAGGTCCTCGCCGGTGGTGTTGGTCAGCGAGAAGGTGAAGTCCAGCACCCATGCGTGCGGGCCGAGTTGACCTGCGGCGACCGTACGGTGCTCGCGCAGCAGCTCACCCGTCCCTGCCGTCCACGCCAGTTCCTCGACGAAGCCGTCGGGGTCGCGGAGCTTCCAGCCGGTGTGGCGCTGGATGCCGTGGTTGTCGAGCTCGGTGGAGCCCTGCCCGCGGACGTAGGTGCGCCCGCCCCAGAAGTTGCGGCCCGCGACGTCGGGCACGGCGACCCCCGCGCCCAGGTGGTGGAGGTGGTCGCCGGGCATCTCCTCGGTGACGGCGACCCCGGCGAGCGTGGTGAGCGGATGGAGGTACGGGCGCGGGGAGAGCCGCGCTTCGAGTTCGGGCCGGTAGAGGTAGCGGCCGACGGGGCGGCCTGCGCAGCGCAGCAGGATCGCATCGCTCATGACGAGTGCACCTCGCTCGGGAGCGCCCAGGGGACGCCCAGTTCGGAGAAGAGGGTGAGGGTGTCGGCTCCGGCGGCGACCAGCCCGTCGATGCCGTGGACGGTGCGGCGGCGCACCCCGTTCGCGTCCGTGGACTCGCTCCACGCGTCGGCGGGGATCGCGGCCGGCTCGGGGGCGGTTCGAACCGTTTCGACGACCCGCATGAAGGCGCCCGTCAGGTCCGGGGTGACCAGGAGGTCGGCCTCGCCCGCGAGATGGGCGACGAGGTTCTCCAGGAGGTCGGTCCTGCCGTGGACGGACTCCTCGGGGCCCTGGCCGGCGCGCTGGACCAGGATCCGGTCGTCCTTGTACCAGAAGGTGATACGGCCGCGGGTGCCGTGGACGAGGAGGTACGGCTCGTCCGGTGCGGCGGCGCAGAGGGTGACGGAGATGACGACGGGGGTGCCGCGCCGGGTCGTGATCCGTACGCACGAGGTGTCGTCGGCCTCGATGTCGTTGGCCCGGAAGAGCTCGGCCTCGATGGTCCCGATGTCCTCGGCGCGTGAACTCCCGTCCAGGGCTAGGGCGGTGGCGACCGCGTGCGCGAGAGGGTTCGTCAGTACGCCGTCGACGACGTCCGTGCCGCCGATGCGCCGGCGGCCCGCCCAGGGGGCGCGGCGGAAGTACGCCTCGTCGCGCACCCAGGCTCCGGCGCCGCCGATGCCGGTGACCTCGCCGATCGCGCCCGTCGCGATGAGTTCCCGTACCGCTTCCAGGGCGTGCGAGCCCATCGACTGGAAGCCGATCTGGCAGTGGACGCCTGCCGCGCTCACACCGTCGGCCATCCGCCGGAACTCCGCGTAGGAGGGAGCGGGCGGCTTCTCCAGGAGGACGTGCACTCCGCGTTCGGCGGCGGTCAGGGCCAGGTCGGTGTGGGTGGGGATCGGGGTGCAGATGACGGCGATCCCGGCGCCCGTGGAGTCGAGGAGAGCGGCGAAGTCCGGGGACTGCTCGGGGGTGCCGAAGCCCTCCAGCTCCTTGTCGGTGAGCGGCTTCAGCTCGCAGACTCCGGCGAGGGTGACCAGGCCGGTGGCCTGCAGGCGGCGGATGTTCTCCAGATGCCAGCGGCCGTGGCCGCGGGCGCCCGCGAGGACGACGGGTATCGCGCTCATCCCTTCACCGCCCCTGCGCTGAAGCCGGTGACCAGCCACTTCTGGATGAAGGCGAAGACGATCACGACGGGTACGGCCGCGATGACACCGCCTGCCGCGAGGGCGCCCAGGTCGACGCTGTCCGCGCCGATGAGCGTGTTGAGGCCGACGGGGATCGTCTGCTTGTCCTGCTCGCTGAGGAACATCAGGGCGAAGAGGAAGTGGTTCCAGCTGTGCACGAAGGCGAAGGAGCCGACCGCGATCAGTCCGGGGCGCAGCAGCGGGAGCACCACGGCGCAGAAGGCGCGGAAGCGTCCGCAGCCGTCTACCCAGGCGGCCTCTTCGAGGGAGACCGGCACGTTCTTGATGAAGCCGCTGATCAGGATGATGGAGAGCGGCAGCTGGAAGACGGTCTCCGCGATGATCACGCTCACCAGGGAGTTGATCAGCTGGAGGTTCTTGAAGATCTCGAAGAGCGGGACCAGCATCAGCGCGCCCGGGATGAACTGCGAGCAGAGCAGGGCCAGCATGAAGCCGCCCTTGATACGGAAGTTGAAGCGCGCCAGCGCGTATCCGCCGGCCAGTGCGACCGCCGTGGTCGCCACCAGGGTGGCGACGCCGACGATCATGCTGTTCTGGAAGAAGGTCGCGAAGCTGCGTTCGTTCCAGACCTTGTCGAAGTGGTCGAAGGTCATCGGCCAGGGGACCAGCGAGGTCGATCCGGCCGGGCGGACGGCGAAGAGCAGCATCCAGTAGAACGGGATGAGCGTGAAGAGCAGATACAGCCCGAGCGGGAGGTAGATCTGCCAGCGCGGTACGTCGTCGAAGGCGCGCTCGCGCTTCGTGCGGCGTACGGGGGCGGGCGGCCCGGGGGCGTCGGACACGGGGGTGTCCGTGCGCTTCTCGGCGAGTGCGGCGGTCACTTTTCGCCTCCGAACTTGCTCAGGCGGAGATAGACGATCGAGCAGAAGAGGAGGATCACGAAGGCGACGGTGGTCAGCGCGGAGGCGTAACCGAAGTCGTGCCCTTCGATCCCGGTGTTGGCGACATAGAGCGGGAGGGTCGTGGTCTCGCCCGCGGGGCCGCCGCCGGTGAGGGTGTAGAGGAGGTCGACGTTGTTGAACTCCCAGACGCCGCGCAGCAGGGTCGCCAGGATGATGGCGTCCTTGAGGTGCGGCAGCGTGATGTGGAAGAACTGGCGCAGCCTGCCCGCCCCGTCGACGGACGCCGCCTCGTACAGCTCCTTGGAGACGGACTGCAGGTCGGCGAGGATGAGGATCGCGAAGAAGGGGACTCCGCGCCAGAGTTCGGCGACGGTCGCGGCCCAGAAGACGGTACCGGTGTCGGAGAGCACGGAGGTTCCGTACGAGCCGATGCCGGCGTCCGCGAGGTAACGGCTGAAGCCCGTCGAGGAGTTGTAGAGCAGGATCCAGATGGTGGAGGTCAGCACCCCGGAGACGGCCCACGGCGAGAAGACCATCGCGCGGGAGATGCCGCGGCCGATGAACGTCTGGTTGACGATGAGCGCGAGCCCGAGGCCGAGGGCGAGCTGCAGGGCGATCTGGGTGATGACCCACTGCCCGCTGAAGGCGAGCGTCGTCCAGAACTGGTCGTCCTCGGTGAAGATCCGCTTGAAGTTGTCGAGGCCCGCGAATCCGTTCCGCCAGGGCTTGGTGACGTTGTAGTTCTGGAGGCTGTAGTAGAAGACGCTGATCACGGGGTACGCGATGAAGCCCAGCATCAGCAGGCCTGCGGGCGCGATCAGCAGATACGGGAGGCGGCGCGGCGTCGCGCTCCGGCGCCGGGGCGGCTTCTTGGGTGTGGCCACGGCTGCGGCTTGTGCCATGACTCTTCTCCGTTCTCTGTTGATTCTGCGTATCTGCTGTGCAAGCGCTTTCCAGATACCGATCGGAACTGCGGACGAACAAAGTGCGGGGGTTGCGTCAGCCCGCGTACGGGTCCGCGACCTCTCCCGGCCTGGCCAGGAACTCGAAGTCGCAGCCGGTGTCGGCCTGCGTGATCTGCTCGTTGTAGAGGGCGCCGTAGCCGCGCTCGAAGCGGGTGGGCGGCGGGGTCCAGGCGGCGCGGCGCTCCGCCAACTCCTCGTCGGTGACGTCGAGATGGAGGGTGCGGGCCTCGACGTCGAGGGTGATGCGGTCTCCGGTGCGGACGAGGGCGAGGGGCCCTCCGACGTACGACTCGGGGGCGATGTGCAGGACGCAGGCGCCGTAGCTCGTGCCGCTCATCCGGGCGTCGGAGATCCGCACCATGTCACGGACGCCCTGCTTGAGGAGGTGGTCGGGGATGGGGAGCATGCCGTACTCGGGCATGCCGGGGCCGCCCTTGGGGCCGGCGTTGCGCAGCACCAGGACGTGCTCGGCGGTGATGCCCAACTCTGGGTCGTTGATGGTGCGTTGCATGGTCCTGTAGTCGTCGAAGACGACCGCGGGACCGGTGTGCTTGAGCAGGTGCGGCTCGGCGGCGATGTGCTTGATGACGGCGCCGTCGGGGCAGAGGTTGCCGCGCAGGACGGCGACGCCGCCCTCGTCGGCGAGGGGGTTGCTGCGGGGGCGGATGACGTCCGGGTTGTGGACCTGGGCGCCGTCGAGCTGCTCGCGCATCGTGCCGTACGAGACGGTGGGGCGGTCGAGGTGGAGCGTCTCCTCCCCCAACTCGGCCAGGAACGCCGGGAGTCCGCCCGCGAAGTGGAAGTCCTCCATCAGATACCGGCCGCCGGGGCGGAGGTTGGCGAGGACCGGGACGGTGCGGGCGATGCGGTCGAAGTCGTCGAGGGTGAGGGTGACTCCGGAGCGGCCCGCCATCGCGATGAGGTGGATGACGGCGTTGGTGGAGCCGCCCAGCGCCAGAACGGTGGCGACGGCGTCCTCGTACGCCTCGGGGGTGAGCAGCTTCGACAGCTTGAGGTCGTTCCACACCATGTCGACGATCCGCAGTCCGGAGGCGGCGGCCATCCGGTCGTGTCCCGAGTCGACGGCGGGGATGGAGGAGGCGCCGGGGACGGTGACGCCGAGCGCTTCGGCAGCGGCGGTGAGCGTGGAGGCGGTGCCCATCGTCATGCAGTGGCCGGGCGAGCGGGCGAGCCCGTTCTCCAGCTCGGCCATCTCGCAGTCGCCGATGAGTCCGGCGCGCTTGTCGTCCCAGTACTTCCACATGTCGGTGCCGGAGCCCAGGACTTCATTGCGCCAGTGACCGGGCAGCATGGGGCCGGCCGGCACGAAGACAGTCGGCAGGTCGACGGTGGCGGCGCCCATGAGGAGGGCGGGGGTGGACTTGTCGCAGCCGCCCATCAGGACCGCGCCGTCGACGGGGTAGGAGCGCAGGAGCTCTTCGGTCTCCATGGCGAGGAGGTTCCGGTAGAGCATCGGGGTCGGCTTCTGGAAGGTCTCGGAGAGCGTGGAGACCGGGAATTCGAGCGGGAAACCGCCGGCCTGCCAGACTCCGCGCTTGACCGCCTGGGCGCGGTCGCGGAGGTGGACGTGACACGGGTTGATGTCACTCCACGTGTTGAGGATCGCGATGACGGGCTTGCCCAGGTGCTCCTCGGGCAGGTAGCCGAGCTGGCGGGTGCGGGCGCGGTGGCTGAAGGAGCGCAGGCCGTCCGTGCCGTACCACTGGTGGCTGCGGAGCTGCTCGGGGGTTCTGCGGGCGGTCATATCCCCCACCCCGCAGCGATCTCCGCGACCTCGGCGCGCTGCGACTCGGGCAGCTGCTTGCTCGGCGGGCGTACGTCGCGGCGGCACAGGCCGAGCGAGGCGAGGGCCTCCTTGACGACGGTGACATTGTTGGCGGAGCCGTTGGCGCCGCGCAGTTCCTCGAAGCGGCGGATCTGCTCCCAGACCTTCATGGCGGCCGGGTAGTCGCCCGATCGAAGCGCTTCGATCATATTCAGCGAAACGGAGGGCGCGACGTTCACGAGCCCGGAGGTGAAGCCGGTGGCGCCCGCGGAGAAGTAGGAGGGCGCGTACGGCTCGGCGAGCCCGGCGACCCACACGAAGCGCTCGAGTCCGGCGTCGCGTGCGAAGGCGGCGAAGCGGGCGGCGTCGGGGACCGCGTACTTGACGCCGATGACGTTGGGGCAGGCGTCGGCGAGTTCGGCCAGGCGCGCACCGGGAAGCTGCGGGTTGCGGATGTACGGGACGACGCCGAGGCCGGGGACGGCCTCCGCGATGGCACGGTGGTAGTCGACCCAGCCGCCGTCCGAGACGTACGGGTGGACGGGCTGGTGCACCATCACCATCTGCGCGCCGGCGTCGCGGGCGTGCTCGGCGGCGGCGATCGCGGTGGGCACGTCGTGTCCGACACCGACCAGGATGACCGCGCGGTCGCCCGCCTCGTCGATGGTCAACTCGGTGACGGTGCGCCGCTCTTCGGGGGTCAGCGCGTAGAACTCACCGGTGTTGCCGTTGGGCGTCAGGGTCCGCACCCCGCCGTCGAGGAGCCTTCTGAGCAGCGCCCGGTGGGCGGCTTCGTCGATCGACCCGTCCGGGTCGAACGGCGTCACCGGGATCGCCACGACGTCTGCGAGGGCCGCCTTCAGCGGTGAGGAGTCCATGCGGACCGACCTTTCATCGAAGTGCTGGTGGTTCATGCCTCGGCGCCCTCTTCGGGGAAGGCCCGCCGGACGAACGAGGCGATGTGTTCGTGCAGCGCACGGCCCGCGCCGTCCGCGTCACCGTCGAGCGCGAGCCGCAGGATCTCCCGGTGCTCGGCCGCCTCGCGCTCCCACGAGGGGATCGCGGACCAGGCGACGGTGGACACCAGGGCGGCCTGGTCGCGTACTTCGTCGAGCATCCGGGCCAGGAGCGGGTTTCCGCAGGGGAGGTAGAGCGCCCGGTGGAAGTCGCGGTTGGCGAGGGACCGGTCCGCCTTGTCCTCGGCGGTGTCGGAGCGCGACAGCGCCTCCTGCGCGGCTTCGAGGGAGGCCTTGCGGGTGATGGAGCGGCGCAGCGCCTCGGGTTCGAGGAGCAGCCGTACGTCGTAGACCTCGCGCGCCATCTCGGCGTCGACCATGCGCACGGTGACGCCCTTGTACTGGCTCATCACCACGAGCCCGGTCCCCGCCAGGGTCTTCAGCGCCTCCCGCACGGGGGTCTTGGAGACCCCGAACTGGGCGGCGAGCTCGGTCTCGACGAGGGCCTGCCCCGGCACCAGTTGCGCGGTGAGGATCGCGTGCTTGATCGCATCCTGCACGTACTGGGTCCGTGAGGGGATCGGACTCGGGGCAAAGGTCATCAGCGCTCTCAGATCTGGCGTATCGCGTCTCATATATGACGTACGAAGTACGACGCGTTGAAGCTAAGGCCGTGGTTTTGTTTCGTCAACGCTTCCGGCAGAAGAACTTCCCGGCGCGGCAGGCCAGTTGTCACCCGAAGGGCAGGATGTCCCCTTCGCGGGCGGTGACGGTGGGCCCGCCGAAGGACCGGCGGGCACGCTCCGTGGCCGCCTCGCGGGTGAGGGTGGGGCCGACGTGGGTGACGACGAGGCGGCCCACTGCGGCGGTACGGGCGAGGGCGCCGGCGTCCTCGGGGGTGAGATGGACCTGGGGTTCTTCGCCCGGGTGCCGGTCGATGTCGGCCTCGCAGAGCAACAGGTCGGCGCGGTGGGCCAGTTCGGCGAGTGCGGCGCAGGGGCCACTGTCGCCGGAGTACGCGAGGACCGCGCCCTCGTACTCGGCGCGCAGGGCGTACGCCTCGGTGTCGTGCGTGACGGCGCGGCTGATGAGACGGAGGCCGCCGATCTTCGCCTCGTGGCCGTCGTGCAGGTCGCGGAAGTCCAGGATCCCGGCCAGGAATCCGGGGTCCGGGCGGCCGAAGAACGCGGCCA
Source organism: Streptomyces sp. NBC_01465 (assembly GCF_036227325.1). Classification (NCBI taxonomy): domain Bacteria; kingdom Bacillati; phylum Actinomycetota; class Actinomycetes; order Kitasatosporales; family Streptomycetaceae; genus Streptomyces; species Streptomyces sp. NBC_01465. The sequence continues at coordinate 1,523,626 of NZ_CP109467.1, forward strand.
GGCGCTGGGCGCACCCGGGCGGCGCGTAGACCGGTACGGGCGCGGGCGGGGTGAGGCCGCCGTAGGCCAGTCCGTACACCGCGCTCAGCAGGTCGGCGCAGTGGTCGGCGTGCAGATGCGAGATCCAGATCGCGTCGAGCCGCGCCGGGTCGGCGTACCACTGCAGCTCGGCGAAGGTCCCGGGCCCCGCGTCCACCCACACCCGTGCCCCGCCCCCGCTCAGCAGATAGCCGGAGCAGGGGCGGCCGGGGGCGGGGTGCGGGGACGCGGTCCCGAGGACGGTGAGGGTGTACGACATGGGCGGGACGCTACGCGGCGGGGCCCACCTTCGGCACGCTCGCCAGCAGGAGTTGGGTGTAGGCGTGCTGCGGGTCGTCGAAGAGTTCGTCGCGGGTGCGGTGCTCCACGATCCTGCCCTCCGACATCACCGCCACCTCGTCGCTGACGTGCCGCACCACCGCGAGGTCGTGCGAGATGAAGAGCATCGTCAGGCCCATGTCGCGGCGCAGTCCGTCCAGTACGCCGAGGACTTCGGCCTGCACCGAGCAGTCGAGCGCGGACGTGACCTCGTCCGCGATGATCAGCTCCGGCTCGACGGCGAGCGCTCTGGCGATCGCGATGCGCTGGCGCTGACCGCCCGAGAAGGCAGCCGGGTAGCGGTCGGCGGCAGCGGGGTCGAGGGCGACCTTCGCCAGCAACTCCCCCACCCGCTCCCGATGTTCGGCGAGTCTGCCGCGGCGCGGGTCGATCGCCTCCGCGATCGCGTCGCCCACCGTCATACGCGGATTGAGCGAGGCGTACGGGTCCTGCGGGATCAGCTGGACCCTGCGGCGCAGGGCGTGCAGTTCCGCCTTCCGTACGAGGGTCAGGTCCCGGCCGTCGAGCAGGATCCGGCCGCCGTGCGGGCGCACCAGACCCACCACGGCCTTCGCCACCGTCGACTTGCCCGACCCCGACTCGCCGACGAGGCCGAGCGTACGGCCGGCCGACAGGTCGAAGCTCACCTCGTGGAGGACGTGACGGCGCCCCGACCCATGGCCGAAGGAGACGTCGAGGCGCTCGATGCGCAGTACCGGCTCAGGCATGTACGGGCTCCCAGTCGAGTGCGTGGCAGGCGACGCGCGGCCCCTCGGTCCGCAGCAGCGGCCGCTCCTCCGTGCACTGGGCGCGGGCGAGCGGGCAGCGCGGTGCGAAGGTGCAGCCGGTCGGGCGTTCCGCCGGCTGGGGCGGGCGGCCGGGGATCGCGGCCAGGGGGCGGTCGCTGTCGATCGCCGGCGTGGCCGCCAACAGGGCGCGGGTGTAAGGGTGTTGGGCCCGTCCCTCCCGGAGGTCCGCCACCGAGAGTTCCTCGGCGAGGCGGCCCGCGTACATCACCAGGACGCGGTCGCAGACCGTCGAGACGACGCCGATGTCGTGCGAGATGAGGAGGATGGAGAGGCCGTCGCGCTCGTTGGCCTCCTTGATGAGTCCGAGCACTTCCTTCTGGACCGTGACGTCGAGCGCGGTGGTCGGTTCGTCCGCGATGATCAGCTGCGGCCGGGTGAGCAGCGCGGCGGCGATCATGGCGCGCTGGCGCATACCGCCCGACAGTTCGTGCGGATGCTGCTTCATGCGCTGCTCGGGCACGGTGAGCCGGGCGAGCCTGAGCTGCTCGACCGCCCGTCGGTCGGCCTCCTTGCGGGGGACGCCTTCGTGCACGCGCAGCACTTCGGTGAGCTGGCTGCCGATCTTCAGCGTCGGGTTGAAGGAGGCGGAGGGGTCCTGGTAGACGATCCCGATCTCCCGTGCCAGACGGGCGGGTTCGGGCTCTCCGGTGAGGTCCAGATCGCCGACGCGCAGTGCGGCCGCGTCCGCCGTGAGGCCGTCGGGGAGCAGCTTGGCGAAGGACATCGCGGTGAGGCTCTTGCCGGATCCGGACTCGCCGACGATGCCGACGATCTCGCCGCGGCCGACGTGGAGGGAGACGTCGTCGACGAGGACGGTGCCGTCCGGGAGGGAGACGGTGAGCTCGCGCGCTTCGGCGAAGGCGTCCGGGGCTGCGCTCCTCGTGTCCGTACGGCTCAACACCTCGCGCATCCGGGCCCGTTCGCTCCTCGGCCGGTACGTCTGCCCGGGCTGGGCGGCCGCCGCGAGGCCGTCGCCGATGAGCCCGCCCGCGAGTCCCGCGACGACGATCGCCGCAGCGGGGCCGAGTGCCGGGGCCGGGTTCACGTAGATGCCTTCCAGCCCGGTGAAGAGCAGTCGCCCCCAGTCGAAGTCCGCGCCGAGCCCGAGGAACGAGAGCCCCGACAGCGCCTTGAGCGAGGCGGTGAACGCCACCGAGAGCAGGACCAGCAGAGGTTCCGCGATGTTCGGCAGGAGGTGGCGGCGAAGGAGCCGCAGCGGCGAGACGCCCAACAGCCGTGCTGTGGCGACGAAGTCGCGGCCCGCGACCGAGGCGGCGAGGTTGGTGGTGAGGCGGGCGAAGGCCGGGCAGGTCGCCAGGCCGATCGCGGCCACCGAGGTGACGGAGCCCGGGCCAAGGACGGCCGCCACGATCAGGGCGAAGATGACGCTGGGGTAGGAGATCATCACGTCGATGAGCCGCTGGCCCAGTTCTCGCGTACGGGGTCCCGCCACCCAGATCACCGCGCCGAGCCCGATGCCGCCCACCGCGGCGACCGCGGTGGCCGCCAGGGTCATGACGAGGGTGGGCCGGGTCGCCGCCATGGTCCGTGCGAAGACATCACGGCCCAGCGCGTCCGTACCGAACCAGTGTGCCGCGGACGCCGGTTGATGCGCGTTGCCGGTGAGGGTGTCCGCCGCATCGCCCCAGATGAAGGGCCCCACCACGGCGAGCAGCAGCAGCGCGCCGAGCATGACGATTCCGGCGAGGAGCGCCGGTGACCTCAGGGTGCGCCTCATGCCGGACCCGTCCTTCCGGTCAGGGTCCGCGGGTCCAGCAGACCCAGGACGATGTCGACAAGGAGATTGAGCACGGTGGCGAGCAGCCCGAGGAGAAGGACGATGCCCTGGACGACCGGGTAGTCGCGGGCAGTGATCGCGTTCACGACACCGGTCCCGAGTCCCGGCCAGGCGAAGACGATCTCGACGATCACCGTTCCGCCGAGCAGCCCGGAGAGGATGAGCCCGCCGAGGGTGAGCGTGCTGGTGAGCAGGTTGGGCAGCGCGTGGCGTGAGTACAGCCGCACCGCACGCAGCCGGTGTCCGCGCGCGGTGCGCAGATAGTCCTGGGTGAGTACGGTCGCGGTCTCCCTGCGCACGATGCGCGCGAGGGTGCAGACGGGCCCGACGCTGACGGCGAGCACCGGCAGCACCATCGCGGAGAGCGAGGCGGCCCCGGCGGCCGGAAGTACGCCCCAGGTGACGGCGAAGACGAGTACGAGCACGGTCGCGAGGACGTACTCCGGCACGGCCCCGGCGACCGCGGTGACGGCGGTGAAGCAGGAGTCCAGCCAGCGCCGCCGCCCGCCGCGGCAGGCGACTGCGACCGCCATGCCCAGCGGCACGCTGACCAGCAGGACGACGACCATCGCGATGAGCGCGAGCTGCGCGGTGAACGGCAGCCGGTCGCCGATGAGTTGGCTCACCGGCCGGCCGGCCGCGAAGGACGTCCCGAGGTCGCCGTGCAGCAGCCCGCCGACGTACGACGTGAACTGCTCCCACAGCGTCCGGTCGAGCCCGAGGCCGTGCCGTACCTGCTCGATCTGCTCGGCCGTGGCGCCCGATCCGGCCACCTGCCGGGCCGGGTCTCCGGGTACGAGCTGGATCATCAGAAAGGTGCCGACGACCAGCGTGACGAGCACACCGGCCAGGCCGACGAGCCTGCGCACGAGGAACCCCGTCCAGGGCGAACGGGCCTTCCCCTGCGCCACCTTGACAGCGGGTGTCACCCGCACGGCCTGGCTCATCACTACTTCTTCAGCCGGATGGTGCCGGGGTCGTACAGACCGTCGGGCGCGGCCGACAGGATCCGGCTGCCGTCGATGTAGTAGACGTTGACGGCGGCCATCGGGACGACGTCGTTGCGCGTCAGCAGCGCCTTCTGGGCGTCTCCCCATGCGGCGCACTTGGCGGTCTCGTCGGTGGTGGACAGGGCCTTGCCGAAGGCCTTGTCGAACGCCGGGTTCTGGATGTTGCCGAAGTTCCGGCCCGCGGTCGGCTCGGGTCCCGACATGAGGCTCGCGGGTGCGGTGAGCAGGTTCGTCAGGTTGAGGTTGGGCAGCACGGTGACGTCCCAGTCACCCTTGTTGCCGAGCACCTCGGTGCCCCAGTTGGCGTTGGCGACATTGCGCAGGGTGACGTTCGCGCCGGCCGCCTTCAGGGCCGCCTGTACGTACTCGTTTCCGGCCCCGCCTGCGACCGCGTTGGTCCCCTCGACGGTGATCTTCAGGCCCTTGAGGTCCTTGGACGCGGCCGCCTTGTCGTACGCGGTGAGCAGCGAGGCGTCCTTGGACACGCACGGGACGTTGGCGTCGGCGATGCTGGTCATCAGCTGGCCCGAGCCGCGCGTGACGGCCTGGTTGAACGCCTTCTGGTCGAGCGCGGCCGCCATGGCTTTGCGCACCTTGGGGTCGGCGCCCGGGTGCCCCTTGCGCTCGTTGAAGACCACCATCATGCGGACGATGGGCGCGGGCTCGATCTTGTAGCCGGACTTGCCGGTGAAGCGGGCGACGTCGGCGCCCGTGAGACCGATCGAGTCCAGGGTGCCGGTCTGCATCTCGTTGGCCATGGTGGCCTCGGACTGGACCACCCGCATGTCGGCGCCCGAGGGCTCCTTGCCGGCGGGCTGCTTCGCGTACTGGGGGCCCCACTTGTAGCCCTCGTGCGCGGTGAGGCTGTAGACGCTGCCCGGCTGCGCCTTGGTCAGGTAGTAGCGGCCCGTGCCCGCGCCCTTGCCGCCGTTCTTGAGGAGGTCGGGGTCCTTCATCGCGGCCGGACAGATGATGGACGCCTGCGGCATCGCGAGCCCGTACAGCAGGTCGGACCAGGCGTTCTTCAGCTGGACGGTCACCTTGCGCGAGGCGTCGTCCCCGGTGGCGGTGACGGTGTTGCCCGCGCCGAAGACCTGCGCGGCGGCCGTCGCTCCGGTCTTCGGGTCGCCGAACCGGTTGAGCGAGGCGGCGACGTCGCTCGCCGTCAGCTTGGCGCCGTCGGTGCAGGTGATCCCTGACTTCAGGGTGAACTCGGCCTTGGTGGAGGTCGCGTCCCACTTCTCCGCGAGCGCGGGGACGACCTTCCCGCCGTCGTCGCGGCCGACGAGCGAGTCGTACGTCATGCGCGCCATCTGCAGATCGGCGGCGATGGTGCCCTTGCTCGGGTCGAGCGAGGTGGGGTCGGAGGCCATGGCGGCGGATATGCGTCCGTTGCCGCCTCCCTTGGTGTCGCCGGAACCGCTGCTGCTGGTCGTGCAGGCGGTGGCGCCGAGCCCCACGCACAACAGAATCGGAAGGATTCGGGGCGAAAATGGGCGTACTGAACTGGCCATGCGAGCCTCCGGGGCGCGATGGTGTGACGTGGGCAGGGTGGGATGACCTGGGTCAGAGGGCGGGGCGGCGGTGTCCCCAGGGCTTGGCCGCTTCCAGCTGTGCGCAGAGCGACAGCAGTTGCGCCTCGCCGGCCGGTCGGCCGGTGAGCGAGACGCCGATGGGCAGTTCGTCCTCGGTCCAGTGCAGCGGCAGGCTGGCCGCGGGCTGGCCGGTGAGGTTGTAGCCGCTGGTGAACGGCGAGAAGAGGCTCTGGCGGCCGATCTGTTCCATCAGCTCTTCGCCCGATTCACCGGTGAAGTAGGCAACAGGCTGCGGCGGAAGGCCCAGGGTCGGGGTGAGGACCGCGTCGTAGCGCTCCGTGGCCTCGACGACCCGCCGGCTGAGCCGCTGCGCTCCGGCGAGCGCACGGTAGAAGTCCTCGGCGCTCGTCTGCCGGCCGCGCTCGCGCCAGAAGCGGGTGACGGGGCGCAGCAGTTCTTCCTGCTCCGGGGCGACTTCGTAGCGCAGGGACTGAACTCCCCAGATGACGAAGAAGAGTTCACCGAGCTCCGCCACGAAGGGGTTGGCGACCTCCTCGACGTCGTGGCCGAGCGCCCCGAGGAGCTCGGTGGTCTCCTCGTACGCCTTCCGGCACACGGGGTCCACGGCGAATCCGCTGTCGCCCAGGTCGGCGTAGCGGGCGATCCGCAGCCGGCCCGGCTCCTCGGCGGCGTGCGCGAGGAAGGTCTCGCCGGGCGGGAGCGGCGGCGCCCAGTACGGGTCGCCGGGCATCGGCACGGACAGCGCGTCCAGCATCGCGGCCGCGTCCCTGACGGTGCGGCTCAGCGGTCCCTCCACGGCGAGGCCCGCCACATTGGCGTCGGGCCCCGGGCTGATCCGGCCCCGCGAGGGCTTCAGCCCGAAGATCCCGCAGCTGCTCGCGGGGATGCGCAGCGAGCCGCCCCCGTCGCTGCCGTGCGCGAACGGTACGAGTCCGGCGGCGACGGCGGCCGCCGCTCCGCCGCTGGAGCCGCCTGCGGAGCGCGTGAGGTCCCAGGGCGAACGCGCCTGGCCCCGGACGTCGTTGTCCGTGTACCCGGAGAGTCCGAATTCTGGGGTGTTGGTCTTGCCGAGGCTGATCGTCCCGGCCGCGCGCAGCAGGGTCACGCTGTGGGCGTCCACGTCCGGGACGTGGGAGTCGTACGCCTTGGATCCGAACGTGGTGCGCACTCCGGCCGTGGGCGTCAGGTCCTTGATCGCGGTCGGCACTCCGAACAGCGGCGGCAGCCCCTCGGTCCCCTCCGACGCGATGCGCCGCTCGGCCTCCCGCGCCTCGCGCAGGGCCGCATCGGCGGTGACCGAGATGAACGCCCCGAGTGTCGCGTCGTGGGCGTCGATCAGGTCGAGGCTGTGCCGGACGAGTTCGACCGGACTCACCCGGCCTTCGCGTACGGCGCTCGCTTGCGCCACTGCATCCAAGCCGTCGTACATGTGCGGGACTTCCCTCTCGGTCGTAGCGACGAACACGCTGAGAGAACGGTTGCCCGCAGGGCGGGAACCGGTCGACTGTGACGCAGGAATCACAACCTCGGAGCCGCCGCCTGTCAATACCGACCAGTCAGTACGTCATGCGATCGAAACCTGGAATCGCGCGTTCCGATCGCAACGGCCCTGCTGGAGAGCCAAAACCGACCAGTCGGTCATAGAGCCTTGTGCGCCGGTTCGCGGCAGGCTAAGTTCCGGGGCAGCCCTACGACCGCCCCGCACGAGCCCGCCCTCACCGGCCTCGTCTAGGGCATGTTCCCGATGCGTCGACGGGGGCCTCAGCCCCCACGCTGGCCCCATGAATCAGGCGATCGGGCGCGTCCTGCGGGACCGCAACGCAGGGCTTTATCTGACGGGATTCGTGGTCTCGGGCTTCGGCACGAGCGCGATGTGGCTGACGGCCGGGGTGTGGGTCAAGTCCCTCACCGGATCGAACGCGTTGGCGGCGCTGACGGTCTTCATGATGTGGGCGCCCTCGCTGGTCGGCCCGTTGCTCGGCACCCTCGCCGACCGCGTCCGCCGCAAGCCCCTGCTGGTCTGGTCGAACCTCGCCGTCGCGGCCCTGCTGCCCACGCTGCTCGCGGTGGACTCCCCCGGCCGCCTCTGGATCCTGTTCGCCGTCCTGCTGGTGTACGGCGCGCAGGGCGTCGTGGCCGACGCCGCCGAGGCCGCGCTGGTCGTCGCGGCGATCGACCACAGGCTGCTCGGGGACTTCAACGGACTGCGGATGTCGGCCAATGAGGGCATGAAGCTCCTCGCCCCGCTGGCGGGCGCGGGCCTGTACGTCCGCTTCGGCGGGCCCGCGGTGGCGCTCCTGGACGCGGTGACCTTCGTCCTCGCAGCGGGCATCTTCGCCTCGTTGCGCGTACGCGAGGAGAAGCCGGCCCGCGCCCCTGCCGGCCGCTGGCTCGCCGACACGGCCGAGGGTGCGCGCACGCTGTGGCACTCCCCCGTACTGCGGCCGCTGGTGGGCGCGGGCGGGGCCACCATGCTGCTCGCCGGGCTCAACGGGGCGGCGCTCTATGCCGTGGTGGACCGGGGGCTCGGACACTCGCCCGCGTACGCCGGTGTGCTGTACGCCGTCCAGGGCGCGGGCTCCGTCGCGGCCGGGCTCCTCGCGGGCCCGCTCCTGCGGAGGCTGCCGGAGCGGGTGTTCGCCGGGGCCGGGACCGCACTGTTCGCGGCGGCGGTGGGGCTGCGGTCGCTGCCGTACGACGGCGTGGTGCTCGCCTGCAGCGCGGCGATCGGGCTCGGCCTGCCGTGCGTGCTGATCGCGGCACTGACGGCGGTGCAGCGCGAGACCCCGGACGAGGTGCTCGGCCGCACCGCCGCCACCGCCAACACCCTGGTCTTCGTACCGAACGCGCTGGCACTGGCGGCGGGCGCGGGCCTGGTCGCGGTGGTGGACACCCACGTACTGCTGCCGGTGACCGGGGTGCTGGGGCTGCTGACCGCGGCCGGGCTGCTGCGCTCGGCGGCTACTGCGGGGCGGACTGTTGTACGGGACGCAGAAACAGCATGACCAGCAGTGCTCCCACCAGACACAGCACCGCGTCGACGCCGATCGCGGTGGTGATTCCGCCGAGGACGTGATCGGCGCTCTCGCCTCCGAGGGAGTTCATCCGTGCGGCGAACACGGCGCTGAGCACGGGGATGCCCAGCACGATGCCGACCTGCTGCGTCATGGTGGTCAGGCCGGTCGCCAGGCCCTGTTCACGGTCGGGCAGTGCGGAGGTCGCGGTGACCATGAAGCCCACGATCGGCAGGAGGTTGGCGAAGCCGCCGACGAAGGTCGCCACCAGCAGCAGGGTGATCCAGACCGAGTCCGCGCCGAGCAGGATCAGGGAGAGGGTCGCCACGGCCTGCGCCAGGAAGCCGGCCACGATCATCCTCTTGGTGCCGAGCTTGCCGAGGATCTTCGGCGAGCTCACCCCGCCGAGGAACGCGGCGACGCCGAGCACGATGAAGGACAGTCCCGCCTCCAGCGGTGTGTAGTGCAGAACGCGCTGCAGATAGAGGGTGAGCAGGAAGATGAGACCGGTCTGCGTCACAAAAGCCAGCAGGCCGACCACATTGCCCCAGGCCACGGCGGACCGGCGCAGAACAGCCACCGGGACCAGCGGTTCGGCGACCTTCCGCTCCACCAGCCAGAACAGGGTGAGCAGCAGCGCACCGGCCGCCAGCGGACCCACGGCCTGCGGATCGCCCCAGGACTTCTGACCCGCGCCGGTCAGTCCGTAGATGAGTGCGAGGAGTCCGAGCGTCACCAGTACCGCGCCGGGGAAGTCCAGCTTGCGCCGCTCCTGGGGGCGGCCCTCCTCCAGAACGGACGGGGCGAGGACGAGGACGCCGAGGGCGACCGGCACGTTGATGAAGAACGCCCAGCGCCAGCTCAGCAGGTCGGTGAGGACGCCGCCGAGGATCGCACCGGTGGTGAAGCCCGCCGCGGCGAGGGACCCGTTGAGGCCGAGCGCCTTGGCGCGCAGCGGCCCCTCGGGGAACGCGGTGGTCAGCAGGGAGAGCGCGGCCGGGGTCACCGCGGCGGTGGCCAGCCCCTGTGCGACCCGGGCGGTCAGAAGCAGCACTGGCGTGTTCGCCAGCCCTCCCGCCAGCGAGGAGACGGCAAGGAGCGCCATCCCCGCCTGGAAGAGCCTGCGGCGGCCGAAGAGGTCCGCGATCCGCCCGAACAGCAGAGTGAAGCCCGCGGCGGCGAGCGCGAATCCGGTGGCGATCCACTGGAGGTTCGCCAAGGAGAAGCCGACGTCGGCGCCGATGGTGGGCAGCGCGACGTTCAGTACGGAGAAGTCGACGGCCAGGGTGAAGTTGGCGGTGAGCAACAGGGCCAGGGCGAGCCGCTGCCGCCCCGTCATCCGCACGGAGGCCGCCGGTTCACTGGCGACGGCCCGATCAAGACTGGACATGCTGGAGGGTTCCTTCCGGAGGGGCGCGGTGCTGGTGATCAGCACTGTCGCCGTCCTCCGGGCGGGCAACCACACCGTGTTGTGGGTGGGCCGGCGCTGCCTGGCACTGACAGGGTCAGTCAACTCCCGGGCGGATCGGGGACGATGGGGCCATCGACTCCAACGCGGCCCTGGGCGAGTTTCTCCGCAGCCGGCGCAGCCGTATCAAGCCGGAGGACGTGGGCGTCGCCTCGTACGGGACGCGCCGGGTGCCGGGCCTGCGCCGCGAGGAACTGGCGCAGCTCGCCGGGGTGAGCGCCACGTACTACACCCGCCTCGAACAGGGGCAGTCCACCCGTGCGTCGGAGTCGGTGATCGAGAGCCTGGCCCGTGCGCTGGGCCTGAGCGAGGCCGAGCGAGCGCATCTGCACGACCTCGCCCGGCCCGCGCCGTCGGCCCGGGCGCGCAGAGCGGCGAAGCCCGCCCGGGCCGGGCAGGGCGTGAAGCTGCTGCTCGACGCGGTGGGCGCCGCGGCCCCCGCGGTCGTTCTGGGACTACGGCACGAGGTGCTGGCCTGGAACTCCCTGGGGCATCTGCTCCTGGCCGGACATCTCGACGCCGCCGCGCCCTCCCGGCCCGCGGACCGGCCGAACCTCACCACGATGCTCTTCCTCGACCCGCACACACGGGACTTGTACGAGCGCTGGCACGACGAGGCCCGGTGCGCGGTGGCGGCGCTCAGGGTGGTCGCGGGGCGCCACCGGGGCGACCCGGAGCTGGCCGGGCTGATCGGCCGGCTCTCGCTGAACAGCCCCGAGTTCGCCGCACTCTGGTCCCGGCACGCGGTGGCCGGCCATGGGGCGGGCGTCAAACGCTTCCGGCACCCGGAGGTCGGCACACTGGAACTGCGGTACGAGAGCCTGCTGGTTCCGGAGGACTCCGGCCAGCGCGTCCTGATGTACTTCGCCGATCCGGGCACCCCTTCGCAGGCCGCCCTGCAGCTCCTTGCCGGAGGTCAGGCCAGGGCCGACCGTACGATCGCCAGGTCCGACTCGGACGCCAACCCCGCGTGATACAGCCGGAGTTCAGTAGCGCCGAGCTCCGCCGCGCGTTCCGCGTCGGCGGCGAGGGTGCCAGGACTGCCGCCCATGCCGGAGACGACCGTGAAGTTGGCCGCCAGGACCGTCCTCTCGGTGGCGTGCTCGGCGAACGGGGTGAGGATCTGCGTGCCGCCCGCGCAGGGCACGACCACGCCGTCGGCGACGGACAGGATGTGCGCCGCGTCCACCCCGGCGTTGGCGCCGCAGTGGTACGGGACGGGGTCCGCGTGCAGCAGGACCTGGAAGCCGGGGGCAGCGGCGGTACGGACGGCCGCCACGGCCTCCTCCTGGAGCGAACGGGCTGTCCGCGTCCGCCAGTCGAGCGTGACGGCGGCCAGCTCGGCGCCCAGCAGCTTCTCGATCGCGGGCCATCCGGCGTCGGAGCTGCCGGCCGACCAGGCGGGGGCGAGAGCGCAACGGACGGCGATCTTCAAGTCGTCGGCGGCGACGCCCAGTTCTTCGTATCCGGCCGTGCAGGATCCGCAGAAGCAGAGCGACATCAGGTACTGGGCCGCGTCCCCGAGACCGACGCCCGCGATCTTGTCGTGGGCGTGCAGGTGGGCGAGTCCGTACCAGCCGAGCGACTCCAACTCGGTGCCGCCCGCCCCGGGACGTACGGCCGCCTCCGCCGCGAGGTCGACGAGGTAGGCGCGGGTGGCGGGCTGGGCGATGCACGGGGCCCAGGGGTAGCGGTCGCCGTAGGCGTTGACCACGGAGGTGGCCGGATGCTCGGCGCCCAGGCGGGAGTTGTGCGCCAGGACGACCCAGGTGTGCACGTCGAGCCCGGCGTCGGCGAGGGCGGCGGCCGCCTCGCCGTACGGGTCGGCGGTGGGGGCCCAGGAGCCTGCCGCGTACGGCTTCAGCTCACGCCCTTCCCACCGGGTGTCCGTGGGGTACAGGACGGAGGCGTGCTCGGCGGTGACGATCCGGTGCCGGGGGTGGCGCGGGGTCAGGGCCCGCGTGGAGTGGTACGCGGAGGCGAGGGTGACCTGCTGGACGCCGAGGTCCGCGATGCGGGCGGCGGCATCCGGGTCGCCGACGACGTCCCAGGGGTAGACGAAGGCCGAGGTCTTCATGCGGAGGCCCCCGAACCGAGCACGGCGCGCCCGCGCGCGATGATCGCGACGAGCTGCTCGACGTGGGCGGCGGTGGGCTCGCTCAGCGGCGGCCGTACCTCGCCGACATCGAGTCCGCCGAGCCGCACACCCGCCTTGACGAGCGCGACCGCGTATCCGCGGCCCTGGTTGCGCAGCTCGACGAGCGGCCGGTAGAAGCCGTCCAGGAGGGCGTTGACCGTGTCGTCGTCGTAGGAGTTGAGCGCCTTGTGGAAGGCGAGCGCGATGTCGGGGGCGAAGCAGAAGACGGCCGAGGAGTAGAGGGTGATGCCCAGGGAACGGTAGGCGAGGCCGGTGAGTTCGGCGGTGGGCAGCCCGTTGAAGTAGAGGAACTCCTGGCCGGGCAGCTCGGTCCGTACGGCGCTCACGATGCGCTGCATCAGATCGAGGTCGCCGTGACCGTCCTTGAGGCCGATGATGCCGTCGACCTGGGCGAGCGCGACGACGGTCTCCGGGGTGAAGACAGCGTTGTCGCGCTGGTAGACGATGGTGTCCAGGGACGTGGCGCCGGCGAGTTCGGTGTAGTGGCGCAGCAGCCCGGCCTGGTCGGCGACGACGAGGTAGGGCGGCATGGCGAGCAGTCCGTCGGCCCCGGCGGCCTCCGCGGTCTTGGCGTACTGGACGGCGAGCGCCGTACCGTAGCCCGCACCGGCAACGACGGGCACACGGCCCGCAGCCTCCTCGACGGCGGCCGCGACGAGCGCGCCGAACTCGGCCTGGGTCAGCGCGTGGAACTCGCCGGTGCCGCAGCAGGCGAAGACCGCGGCCGCGCCGGCGTCGACTCCGCTCCTCACATGCGCACGGAAGGCGTCGAGGTCGATGGAGCCGTCCGGCCCGTACGCGGTGACGGGAAAGAACAGCAGGCCATCAAGACGGCCGGCGAGGGCTGAGGACACGGGCGCTCCCTGGGGCATCCAGTCGTGCACAGTTCTGATCGGTGTTTATATTCTTGAACGCGACCACGCTAAGCCAGCAGCACACGGCCGGTCAAGACGAGAAACGCCGAGACAGAGGTGGAATCCGCTGCTCCGCGCGACACTTGACGGGGCTCGGTGGGGCTCCTTAGTTTGTCCATGGATGTGAATAGCGTCCATGGACACATCCACTCTGTTACGAGATTCCGTCGCGCGTCACCGAGGAGAGTTCCGCCCATGCCCGCTCCCCGCACCATCCTGCTCACCGGAGCCGCCGGCGGCCTCGGCACCCTGATGCGGGGGCTGCTTCCCGCGTACGGATACGAGCTCCGGCTCTTCGACGTCACCCCGATCGAGGGCGAGCCGGACGCGATCTGCGCCGACCTGGCCGACAAGGCGGCGCTGCGCGAGGCGGTCCGCGGTGTGGACGCCATCATCCACCTCGCCGGAATCTCGCTGGAATCGACCTTCGACAAAATCCTCAGGGCGAACATCGAAGGCACGTACAACCTCTACGAGGCGGCCCGCGAGGAGGGCGTCGCGCGCATCATCAACGCCTCGTCCAACCACGCGGTCGGCTACACCGACGCCCCGCTCGACGGCGAGCCGCTGATCCCGATCGACACCCCGCGCCGCCCGGACACGTACTACGGCCTCTCCAAGTGCTTCGGCGAGGACCTCGCCCAGCTCTACTGGGACAAGTACGGCCAGGAGACTGTCTCGGTGCGGATCGGCTCCTGCTTCATGGAGCCGTCGTCGGTGCGGATGCTCTCGGTCTGGATGAGCCCGGGCGACGGCGCACGCCTCTTCCACGCCGCGCTGACCGCCGAGGACGTACAGCACTCGGTCGTCTACGGGTCCTCCGCCAACACCCGCCTGTGGTGGGACCTCACCTCGGCGAAGGCGCTGGGCTACGAACCCCAGGACGACTCCGAGCAGTTCGCCGAGAAGATCGTCGCCGAACAGGGCGAACTCGACCGCACCAACGCGGCCCACACCCACCTCGGCGGCCCGTTCCTCACGGACCCGCCGATCTGGCCGTACTGATTCCCGCTACCTTCATGTCATGCCGAGCCCCCACGGATTCACCTACACCCAGCGAGCCGACGGCACAGTACTGATCACCCACCAGGGCCGCGCGGCAGGCACGCTGCGCGGCCCGCGGGCGGAGGAGTTCCTGGCGGAGGTGGAGTCGGGGGACGCCCAGCTGGTGATGGCGCGGTGGACCGGCGCGTACAAACACGGCAACGAGCGCACGGCCCGCAACCACCCCAGAAACCGCGGCTGACCTTCAAGGAACTGTAAAGCCGACCCGCTCGTTGTTCCCGGCATGACCGCAATGACCCCAGGCTCGAACATCCCGCTCCCGACCACGCGCGTCGCCGTGGACGTGTCGGCACCGGTGCGGCTCGACGTGTCGGGCCTGCTGCTCACCGCCGACGGCAAGGTGCGCAACGACGACGACTTCATCTTCTACAACCAGCCCACGGGCCCCGGTGTCACCTACCGCTCCGGCGGCGGCGCGGCCCCCGACGCGATCGTGATCGACACGGCCGCGGTCCCGCCGGGCATCGAGAAGATCGTCGTCACCGCGAGCCCCGACGCGGAAGGCCAGACCTTCCAGGGCATCGAGCCCACGGCCACGATCAGGTCGGCGGACGACAACGCCCAGATCGCGACGTTCACCCCGCCCCAGCTGGGCACGGAGACGGCGCTGGTGATCGTCGAGGTGTACCTCCGTAACGGCGCATGGAAGGCCAGGGCGGTCGGCCAGGGTTACGCGAACGGCCTGGCCGGAATCGCCACGGACTTCGGCGTCTCGGTGGAGGAGCCGACCCCCGCGGCGGCCCCGGCCCCGATGGCACCCCCGGTACCGCAGACGGCCCCGCCCGTGCCGGCAGCAACGCTCCCCGCACCTCCGGCGCCTCCAGCGCCCCCGGCACCGCCCGCCCCCGCCGCCTCGGGCAAGATCAACCTGGACAAGGGCCGGGTGAACCTCCAGAAGAACCAGACGGTTTCGCTGGTCAAGGGCGGCCAGCCCCTCCTCACCCAGGTCAAGATGGGCCTGGGCTGGGAGCCCGCGTTCCGCGGCAAGGACATCGACCTGGACGCCTCGGTCATCGCGTACGGCCCCCAGCGCAACCACCTCGACAGCTGCTACTTCGGCAAGCTCTCGATCCTGAACGGCGCCATCAAGCACTCCGGCGACAACCTCACGGGCGAGGGCGCGGGCGACGACGAGGTGATCGTGGTCGACCTGGGCCGCATCCCCGCGGAGGCGACGGGCCTGGTCTTCACGGTGAACTCCTTCACGGGCCAGAAGTTCACGGAGGTGGCGAAGGCGTACTGCCGCCTGCTGGACGCGGCGACGGGCGAGGAACTGGTCCGCTTCGACCTGACGAACACGGAGGCCCAGACGGGCGTGATCATGGCAAAGCTCATCCGCCAGTTCTCGGGCGAGTGGGAGATGACGGCGGTAGGCGACTTCGTGAAGTCCCGCACGGTCCGAGGCATGGTCAAGCCGGCGGCAGGCGCGCTGTAGCAGGTTGCAGCGAAGGGCGGTCGCGGCAGGAGTTGGCTGCCGCGACCGCCCTTCGGCGTACCAACCACGGACCACGGTCCGGAACCAAGTCCTTCCACGTCCCGTCCCAGCCGCATGAGCCAACGTGTGCGCCGTCCGCTGCTACTGGTACTCAGTCTCTGCGGCGCATTAACGCTCACCGCATGCGGAAGCGCGGGCGAGGACGACGGGCCCAAGAAGGTGGCCACCCGGCTGCGCGCCATCCCCCAAGAATCAGCTGTCCTCGCGCCGGACAACCGAACCGTCACCGCGGTCATCGAGCTCGGCGGCTGCCAGACCGGGAGCCTCACCGCACGCGAGACCGGCACCACGGTCTCCCTGGCCTAGTCGGTGATCACACGGCAGAAGAAGGGCGAAGCCTGCCCGAACTACCTCAGGGTCGGCCACATCAGCGTGGTGCTCCAGTCCCCACTCGCCGATCGCCGTGTCACCGACCAGGCCACAGGGGAACTGGTCACCATGAAAAAGCCGGACTCGCCTTCACCTCCGCACGGGAGCACTCACGCCTCCTCCCTGTGCAGCGGGTTGCCGGGGGCAGGGGTCGCGCGGATGAACGCTGTGACGATCTCCCGGAAGCCGGTGTGCCGAGTTCCTCCGGCGTGACGAAGCGCCCAACTGTCAGGGCCGAGCTGAGTGGTGGACGCCTCTGAGCGCTCCGAGCAGCTGGTGCACTCGATCTCGCGGATGGGCGGAGACACACCGTCGCCGAGGTCGGCTCCGAGCATCCAGTCCGCGTGCTTGATGACGCTGCGGGGGCTCATGCGGTGCGCTCCGTCCCGGGGTTCAGGGCGTCCTCGACAGCGGCACGCAGGTCGTCGGCGTCGGTGAACCAGGACCTGTCTCCGGGACTAATTCGCCAGCAAGGGCCGGGGCCCTTCACTCGGCGCGGAGGCGGAACTGCGAGGTAGTCGCCCACACCGAGAGGGTGCGTCTGCTCGACTTCCCACCCGGCGGCCGTGCCGGGGGCCACGAACCAGTACAGGGCGGGCTCACGGGCGTCGTCGACGACGGCGCCCGAGCGGGATCCCAGGATCTCCAGCGTGGTGAGACCGATGGTGCGGGGAACGCGGATCGCGTCCCAGTCGGCACCTGCGGGCAGTAAGCCGCAGCGGCCGGAGTACTGCGGACCGGTACGTGTCGTCATGGCGATGGACTCCTCGGGGTGCCGTCAGCTGCTGGAGTCAGCTTGACTCCCACGCGCGGCCTTTTCGAGGACTTCCACAGGGCTTTTCTGTGCCCAACTGCGGACCTGTATAAGACCTTTCGGGTGATGTGTAGCCAGTGAGCGGACTTTTGACGACACTGGACGTTCAACGACACCGGAGGTGACGCGTGCCTCGACTCGCGGGCAACATCAAGCTCAAGGCCGCACGCATGGCGGCCGGTTACAACTCACAGCAGGCGCTGGCCACGGCGATGACCGCGCAGGGCTTGTCCGTGGGAGTGCGGCAGGTACGTCGCTGGGAATCCACCAACCCGCCCTGGCCGCACCCGGATTGCCAGGTAGTTCTCACCCAGCTGCTCAGCCAGGACATCGAGGCCCTAGGGTTCACCGCACCCGACGGCAGAGACGGACAGCGCCCCGACCCGATACGCCGCCGCTTCGTCGCCACGGCTGCCATCGCGGCCGTCGGCCTCGCCACAGTTCCGTCTCAAGCCGTCGCGGCCAGGCAACCCGCCTCGGTCGCCTCGGACTTCGAGGCGGTGACGTGCTCGCACCGGCGTCTGTACTGGTCGGTCGCTCCGGCCACCCTCCACCCTGCGGCGCTCGCACACGCCACGCTCGGCTGCGCGCTGCTGCCGGAGACCGCAGGGGCCACCCGCAGCCTTCTCGCTGCTTCCCTGGCCGAGACCTACCTCCTTGCCGGACGCATCGAGTTCTTCGACCTCCGCGAGCCGGATCGCGCGCAGGAAACCTGGCTTCGCGCCCTGCAAGCAGCGGGCGAGGCCGACGACGCACTGCTGGGAAGCGCGATCCTCGCGCACACGGCATTCATCCCCGGTTGGGCAGGTGAACGGGACAGAGCGGCGGAACGGATGGTCGCCGCCCGCACCTACGCCCGCCGCGGCAGCGCAAGCGCCGAGTTGTGGGCGTGGCTGGACGCGGTCGAAGCGGAGTGCGAAACGCGGTGCGGAAACACGAGGACGGCCCTGCATCTGATCGGGCACGGCGAGGACATCCTCGCGGCAGGCGGCGAACACGAAAACCCGGTGTGGATGGACTGGTTCTCGCCCGTACGACTGGCCGCGTTCAAGGGCAACACCCAACTGCGCGCAGGCCACTTCCCGCAGGCCCGCACCACGCTCCTCCAGGTCCTCGATGAACTCGGTCCGGAGTCCGACAAGCAACGCACCGTGATCTACGGCGACTTGGCGGCCGTCGAGGCGGCCACATCAAACCCTGAGGAGGCCTGCCGGTACGCGCTCCTGGCGCTCGACCAACTGGCGATCACCTGGTACGCAACGGGCATGGACCGGGTCCGCGAGGTCCGACGTTCGCTCACCCCGCACCAGCACGAACAGTGCGTGCGCGACCTCGACGACCGGCTGTACGGCTGGGGTACGACGGTCAGTGCGCTCGCGCGTTGAACTTGGCGATCTGCTCCGGGAGTTCAATGAGCGACACCACCCGGAAGGTGGGGAGCTCGCGGGCTTCCGCGGTGTTCCACTGGATCGTCGCCCACGGACCCCGGCGAATGAGCGCGGTCGGCATTCCGGCGGCCGTGGCGGGGCGCAGGTCGTTGTCGACACGGTCACCGACGTAGAGGATCTCCGCAGGCTCGAACGGCACGGCGTCGGCGACTCGGACAAAGAACTCAGGGTCGGGTTTGCTGGCGCCCCAGTCGTCAGAGGTGCCGATCAGATCGACTTCGTCGGTGAAGAGCCGACGCAGGATGCCGCCGGCGCGCACGGTCTGATTACCGGCAATGCCCAGCCACAGACCGTCGGCCCGCAGTTGCGCGAGGGCGGGGCGGACGTCGGGGTAGAGGTCGGTCTCGTCAAAGTGCTCGGGTTGCCCAGCCGCGGCGCGCGCTTCCCGCTGCTCGTAGAGGTCGAAGCCGGGCCTGAACTCCTGGAAGGTGTCGCGGTAGTCGCGGCCCTGGGCGATGACGGCGCCGAACATCGCGGCGAAGGTGTGGCGGGGCACGCCGAGCCAGTCGGCCCAGGTGCCGTACTCCCTCGTCTCATCTACGAGGCACTCACCGACGTCGAATACGACCGCATGAATCATGGTGGGCATCGTATTGCCATGGCACTACGGCTGTTGGTGTCCCAGCTCTAGGGTGAGCAGTCATGCTGACCATCGACGTCTCCTCTGTCGTCTCGGAAGACGAACTGCACGGCCTGCTGCAGCGGGAGTTCGACTTTCCGTCCTTCTACGGCGGGAACTGGGACGCGTTCTGGGATGCCGTCACCGGCCTGGTTGAGATCCCCGGTCATGTGCGTTTCCTCGGCTGGGACTCGCTCCTGGAACACGTTCCGAGCGGGGGTCGGATGCTCCGGCGTCAACTGGACAACTACCGCAACCGCTACCGCCCCGATCTGCTCGTCGAGTACGTGCAGGGAAGGCATCTGTGACCTCTGGCGGAGCCTCAGTGACACCGATAGGTTCTCCGCGGTGACCTTGATGGAGACGCAGGGCCTCGCATCGATGACCGACGGGGCGCAGCTGCATTGGACGGCGCTCGGGGACACGACTCGGCAGATGCCCGTGGTCATGCTCCATGGCGGTCCGGGTCTGCCGGACTATCTGGGCGATGTCGCCCTGATGGTCGCGGACCTCGCGTCCGTGTACCGGTACGACCAGCGTGGCACAGGCCGATCCCTGTGGCAGGGCTGCCATTCCTTCGCCCGGCATGCCGACGATCTCGCCGATCTGCTCGACGCATGGAACGTGCCCAAAGCCATTCTGATCGGGCATTCCTACGGCACCGATCTGGCGAGCCGATTCTGCCTGGCGCACGCTGACCGGGTTGCCGCGATGCTGCTGATGTGCGGGCCGTTCGTTGGCGATTGGCGTACCGGGGACCGAGCAGAACGTGACCACCGCATGTCCGCAGGTCAACAGAAGCGGCTCCGCGAGTTGGAAGAGTTGCCGCGCCGCACAGAGGAACAGGAAGTCGAGTTGCTCACGCTGGCCTGGTTCACCGACCATGCCGATCCCGAACGCGGGTGGCACTGGGCCGCGCAGGGTGCCCGGCGGCGTCGTCCCATCAACTGGGCCATGAACGACGAACTTGGCAAGGAAAGACGTGCGGACCCGCTCGATGGACACCTTGCCGAGCTGCGCACGTGCCTGCCCGCACGGACTGAGCTCCTCGGCGGGGCCGACGATCCCCGCCCTGTGTCGGCTCTTGAATCACTCGCGCTACGGCTCGCTCTTCCTCTGACACGAATCGAGGGCGCTGGGCACGAGCCCTGGCTGGAGCAGCCCGACGCCGTGCGTGCGCACCTACGGCGATTCGTGCAAGGCACGGTGGATACGCCAGGTGCCGAAATGGGCCGCCGATCGTGAACCGAGCCCCTGTCTGGACCGCCGCCCAGGTGCCTCCAGGTGCGCGCCCCTGTCATCTGCGGCACCGTGTAGCGGGGGCCGTAGACGAAAGGCGCAGCGATGGGCGACGACAACGGAACCTTCGACCAGCTCAAGGGCAAGGCGAAGGAAGCGGTCGGCAAGGCCACGGGCGACGACCGCATGGCCGGCGAGGGCAAGACCGACCAGGTGAAGGGCAAGGCCAAGAACCTGGTCGAGAGTGCCAAGGACACCCTTGCGGGCGCCAAGGACTCGCTGACGGGCGACAAGAAGAAGGACTAGCCACCGCACGGCGGGCGGGCCTCATGGACGTACGTCCGTGGGGCCCGCCGTCCTGTCGGGTGAACTCGGGCATTGTCGGGCCGAAACAGGGCACCCTCTGCCACCATGACCACCTTCGTCGTGACGATCCCCGGTACGTTCCTCGCCGACCTCACCCCGGCCGCGCGCCAGACGCTCCTGAGCAGGCTGCGGCCGGCCGATCCGCAGACGACGTCCTTCGGCGAGTCGGAGGACCTGGACCTTCTCACGCTCTACAGCGGCACCAAGACGTTCAGCCTCCGCCTGGAGGTGGAGGCCGACGACACGGCGGGCGCTGAGAACGAGGCGCGCCGTATCGCGGCCGACGCCCTGCGGGTGGCTGGCTTCAGCGAACAGGACGCCCCCCTCGGCGAAGCGGCCATCACCGGTATCGACGCCTCGGGATGAAGCACAGGCCGGAACCTAGGAGTCGCAAGTGACCTGGTCGCGCGGCGTGTAGTGCGTGTGGAACGGCTCCCGCTTCACTTCTTCGCCGCCCTGCTTGAAGATCCGCTGGACCGTGACGTCGAAGCCCTCGGCCGGGGACTGCGGCTCGCACTGTGCGGTCGAACCGGTGCGCTCCGCGGGCTGCTTGATGTTGGTGCGCGGGCCCTTCTCCGATTCGATCGCGTCGTACTTCTTCGTGCCGATGAAGCTGATCGTCACCGAGGTGTCGGTCGCGCCGGCCTGCACATAGATCGCGTTGCCCGAGTCGTTCTTGAACTTCAGGTCCAGGCTGCCCCAGGCGACAGTGGCCTCGCGGCCCTCGGGGTAGCGCTCGATGTAGAAGGAGTGCGCGCCGTACTCGACGGGCTTGACGCCCGCGAAGAACATCGCGTTGAACATGGTCGTCGCCACGGCCGAGACCCCGCCGCCGGGAGCCTTCGCGTACTGGCCGTCGAGGATCATCGTGCCGTCGACGAAACCGTTGGCCTTGGTGCGTTCGCCGACCGTCTTGTTGTAGCTCCACGTCTCGCCGGGCTTCACGACGGAGCCGTTGATGAGTTCGGCGGCGCGGCCGATGTTGGTCGTACGGTACGGAGCCTGCTCGAAGTTGACCGTGAAGGAGGACATCTTCTCCTTCAGGCCGAGCTGCGCGGCGTTCTCGCGGGTGACGGTCGGCTCGGTCTTCTCGGTCGCCACCGTGGTCGTGCGGGCTGTGGCACCGGCCTTGGTCAGTGCGGGCAGTACCGCCTTGCCGAGGGCCTTGGAGGTGATCTCTCGGCCCGCACTGCCGTCGGCGACGACCACGGCCTTGTCGCCGTCGAGGCTCAGCTTGGCGTTGGTGGCCTTCGCGGAGATCTGGGCGAGCGGTGCGGCGGGGTCGGCGAGGAGCGCCTTCGCGTCCAGCTTGGGCTGCAGACGGCCTGCGGCGTCGGGAGCCATGGTGAGGTGCTTGCCGAGGATCTCCGGGCTGATGACGATCTGCCGGCCGCCGGCGTCCAGCGTGACCGGGGCCGACATCGCGGGCTTCCCGAACTCGCGCAGGGCGCGCTGCGCCTCGTCGGCGGAGATGGTGGGCTTGGTCTCCTTGGTGGGGAGGTCGGCCGCCTTGTCCGCGTTGAGGTACGACGTGCGCAGGGTCTTGACCGCGCTGTCGACGTCGAGCGCCTGGCCGCTGCGGGCCTCGACCTCCTTGGCCTGGCCTGCCTTGAAGGTGACTCCGCCGTCGCGAACCTTCTGGTTGTACTTGTCGGCCAGCTCCTGCAGGGCGGTGCGGGCCTTGGCCTCGTCGTAGCGGACGACCGGTTCGGTGTCGCTGCCGGAGCCGAAGAGGTTCCCGATCACGGTCACGGGGTTCGCGCTGCTGGGCCGGGCGGCCTGCTCGGCGGTCTGGCGCGCGTCGAAGCGGAGTCCTGCCTCGGCGGGGTCGATCTCGGCCGTACGGCCTCCGACGCTCACCTGGAGCGGCTCGGACGCGGCGGCGCCGTGCTCCTTCTCCAGCTTGTCGCGGGCGTCGGCGAGGCTGAGCCCGCCGATGTCCACGCCGCGTACCTGGGTGCCGTCGGCTATGCCGTCACCGGCGAGGAGGAGCCCAGCGAGATAGAGACCGCCTGCGCCTACTGCCACCGCACCACCGGCGGCTGCGGCGGGATGTATTCGGCGCATGGGTCTCCCTGGGAAGGTCTGGACGGGGTCAGGAGACCGTAGCAAGAACACTCAGAATGGGGCAATAACGGTCAACAGTGAGCAATCACACCACTCCTCTCGGGCACCGTGAAGCGTCGGAGAAAGTTGACACGTCGGAAGTTTCCGACGCATAGTGAGGGTCATGGCAGCAGTAGACGTGTTCAGTGCGCTGGCCAATCCCGTACGCCGCAGGCTGCTGGAGTCGCTCCAGGACGGTCCGCGCGCGGCGGGTGATCTCGCCGGGGAGTTCGCGCTGAGCCGGCCTGCGGTCTCCGAGCACCTGGCCGTGCTCAAGAACGCCCGGCTGGTGCGCGAGGAGCCGCGAGGGCGGCATCGCTTCTACCACCTGGAAGCAGCTCCACTGGCGGAAGTCGGCGCGTGGCTGCATCCCTTCGAGCACTACTGGCGCACCCGGATGAGCGCGCTGAGCGACCTGATCGACGAGGAGAACCCATGAGCACCACCGACCCGGCCGCGATCCACTGCGACCAGTTCATCGCCCATCCCCCGGCCGCGGTCTGGAAGGTCCTGACCGATCCGGAGCTGCATGCGAAGTGGTGGGCGGCCGGGGACGTGCGGCCCGTCGTGGGGCATAGCTTCACGCTCGACATGGGGGCCTGGGGGCATCAGGGGTGCGAGGTGCTCGCCGTGGAGCCCGAGAAATTGCTCCGCTACAGCTTCGCGCCCGGCACGCTGGACTCCACCATCACCTGGGAGCTCCGCCCCGAGGGCACTGGCACGCGCCTGTTCCTCGAGCACGCGGGGTTCGACCTCGACTCCCCCCTGGGTAAGTCCGCACTCGAGGGCATGGGCCGAGGCTGGCCCGGCATCCTGAAGCGAGTCGAAGCCGTCCTGGCCGCGGCGGGCTCCTAGCGGTGAGGTGGTGCCCGAGATCAGGTCGGCAACGGGAGTAGAGCTCGTCTCTTCAATGCCGCCCCGCCCGAAGGAAGTGGCAGCTCCAAGAAGTATCCGTTGCCGTCGCACCGGGCACCCCGATGCACGCTCACCGTAACCGTGAAGCCACTCCGCAGTCGCGCCATTATTCGCGTCGGTCGGAAGCCCGCGCCTGGACGAGCAGGAAGGGCGGAAGGGAGGCACGGCGCGGCTGTTCTGCAGCGACCGCGCCATCAGGAGCGGGTTCCGCCAGCACCTCGATCGTGAAGCCGTGGGCGATCAGTTCGGCGACGTACGTGGACAGCGTCCGGTGCTGGTTCCCTGCACGGCGCGCGCCCTCGGGATTGTCGGAACGCCAGAACCCCTCAGCCAAGTAGTCGCCCACCAGACGGTGTTCACGCCCCGCCTCGCCCCGGACCCAGCTCGCTCTCGGCGCCTCGAAGCACGGGTGCGGAATGATGAACACGAGCCGCCCGCCCGGCACCAGCACGCGGCGGGCAGCGGCCAGGGCAGCCGCCAGATCGGGCACGTTGTTCAGCGCGAGACCTGCGGTGACCCAGTCAACGGAGCCCGCAGCGACCGTCGACAGCGTGCATCCGTCATCCAGGGTGTACGTCGCCCCGGTCGCGGTGTCCGTCTCGGCGGCCCGGGCGTGGGCGATCATCCGCGGCGCCGGGTCGATGCCGCTGACGGACGCCCCGCGCAGGGCGAGCGCGCGCGTGAGGATTCCCTCGCCGCAACCGACGTCCAGGACCCGAACTCCCGTGAGTTCAGGGGGAAGACGGTCGAGGAGGTTGTCGCGCGCGAAGTCGTGCAGAGCGGATGCGGCACGGAGTCGTTCCGCGTACCAGTCGGCGATGGTGTCCCAGGTTTCAGCCATCGAGACCGGGACGCTATCTGCCCAACTCCCAGCCGCGCCAAGGAATTCTTGAGTCGCTGAACGCTCGCCCGCCCCGGTCCGTACACCCGTACAGGCGTTCGTCGGACAAGACACGTGGGGACGGGAGAGGACACATGCCTCCAGAGATCGTCGGTCGTCAAGGTGCCATGGCTGGAAGGAAGTTCGCCATCGGGAGCCGGCCGCTCACCTTCGGCCGCAGGAGCGCGAACAGCATCGTGCTCTCCGATGTGAGCGCCTCGCGGCTGCATGCCGAGGTGCGGCGTGAAGGGCACGGGTTCGTCCTGTACGACATGGGGAGCGTCAACGGGACCGAGGTGAACGGCGAGCGCGTGACCTCGCGCGTCCTGCAGCCCGGCGATCTGTTCACGATCGGCGAGGAGACCTTCTCCTTCGAGGCGGCCGATCCGCTGGAGACGATCATGGATCTCTCCGTACTGGAGATGCTCACCCCGCCGCCCGCCGAGGTCCAGGCTCCCGTGCTCCGGGTGACCGTCTCGGGCGGCGGGCCCGTCGGGCTCGCCTTCGCTCTGCATCTTGAATCGCTGCTGGGGGCGGGCGTCTGCGTCACCGTGTACGACGGGCGGTGGACCCGGGACGGCGATCAGGTCGTCTGGAAGGACGAGAAGCAGGGCAACGTCCGGCGCCAGCAGGTCGTCACCGTGCAGAGCAGGCAGTACCTGGGGCTGCCGGAAGAGGTTCAGCAGCGGCTCTTCCGGGAGGACAGCTACAGCGAGATGTGGCCCGCCGGTCCCGACTCCGTCCGCGGGCACAATCCGCGCAACATACGGATCGCCTACGTCGAGGACGCGCTGCTCGAGCTCGCCAATGAGAAGCGGGACCGCATCCGGCTCATCTCCGAGCGGTTCGACCCCGTGGCGCACCGGGCCGTCGCAGCCGCGGGGCACGTCCTCGCCATCTGTGAGGGCGGGCGTTCGCGGACCAGGGAGCACTTCGCCGAGAAGTTCGGGCAGGCCGATCCTTCGATCTACTCTCTGGAAGGCGAGCACCTCCAGGACGTCGTACTGGGGCTGCGGGTGAAGTCCTCGCTCCCCGATCCCATGTCCGTGCTGCTGACCGTCGCGCAGAACCGCTTCCTGCTCAACTCCCTGCGCGGCGAGGGCTTCCTCAACATGCGGCTCACCGACAGCGAGGCGCGCGAAGTCGTCGGCATCGACCCCGTCAAGCAGGTCTTCGAGGAGTGCATCGCCTCCCGCCCCTGTGTGATGAACCGCAGCGAGGACGGGGACTTCCTCTGCGACACCCACAGCACGCTGTTCCTGCCCGCGCTCATCAAGGGGTCGGCGCTGTGGAAGCGGGTGCGCGAGGGGCTGGCCCTGTTCGGCGTGGCCGAGGGCGATCTGTCCGCGGTCACCGCCTTCCGCCTGGACATGGTGCAGCGACCCCGGTTCACCGCGCGGCTGTACCCCGCCACGGCCGCCGGCCCCGGGACGTACGGCTTCCTGCTCGGCGATGCCGCCAACGCGATCCACTTCTGGCCGGGGCGTGGCCTCAACAGCGGTCTGGGGTCGGCCATTTCGCTCGCCCGCTCCCTCAGCGGGATGTGGCGCGGAAAGCCGTTCCGTGACGCGGACTTCGTACGGCACGAGGCGGCCATGTCGATGCTCCAGTACCGGCACAAGAGCCGCGCCTGGAACTCGATGATCACCACGGACGAGAACGGCGAGACCCAGGCCATCAAGGAGAAGATCGGGCAGAGCATCGCCGAGGCCGCGGAACGGACCCTCGACCGGGAGGCCGACATCGAAGCGCTGATGGAGCAACTCCGCTCCATCCGCGACCGGTTGGCTCCTCGACTCCCCGGACTGCCCGACGACGAACGGCTCCAGGCGCACCTGGAGACCCTGCGCAGCGAAACGCTCTACACGCTCCGCCGGAGCGGCCCCTGGGACACCCAGATCGTCGGCGGCGAAGAGGTCGACATCGACATCTTCTATCCGCAGGAGCGGGTGCAGGAGCCGGAGCAGGTGGCTGCCTGACTACTGCCGGTAGCCGTTCAGGAAGCGGCCGATGCGGCTGATCGCCGCGTCCAGGTCGTCCGCGTACGGGAGCGTGAGGATCCGGAAGTGGTCCGGGGTGGGCCAGTTGAAGCCCGTCCCCTGGACCACCTGGATCTTCTCCCGCAGCAGCAGGTCCAGGACGAACTTCTCGTCGTCGTGGATCTTGTGCACCTTGGGGTCGAGCCGCGGGAAGGCGTACAGCGAGCCCTTCGGCTTGACGCAGGAGACGCCGGGGATCTCGTTCAGTTTCTCCCACGCCGTATTGCGCTGCTCGTGCAACCGGCCGCCCGGCGCGGTGAGTTCGTGGATCGACTGGCGGCCGCCGAGCGCGGCCTGGATGGCGTACTGCGCGGGGGCGTTGGCGCACAGGCGCATGGAGGCGAGCATCGTCAGGCCCTCCACGTAGCTCTTCGCGTGCTGCTTGGGACCCGTGATCAGCAGCCAGCCCGAGCGGAATCCGGCCACGCGGTACGTCTTGGAGAGGCCGCAGAAGGTGAGGACCACCAGGTCGGGGGCGAGGGCCGCGGCGCTGTGGTGGACGGCGTCGTCGTAGAGGATCTGGTCGTAGATCTCGTCGGCGAAGACCATCAGGCCGTGGCGGCGCGCCAGGTCGAGCATGCCCTCGACGATCTCGCGCGGATAGACGGCGCCGGTGGGGTTGTTGGGGTTGATGATCACCATGGCCTTGGTGCGGTCGGTGATCTTCGACGCCATGTCGTCGAGGTCCGGGTACCACTCCGCCTGCTCGTCGCAGAGGTAGTGGACCGCCTTGCCGCCGGCGAGGGTCGTCACGGCCGTCCAGAGCGGGAAGTCCGGGGCGGGGATGAGGACTTCGTCGCCGTCCTCGATCAGGGCCTGCATCGCCATGGAGATCAGCTCGGAGACACCGTTGCCGAGGAAGACGTCGTCGACGGTGACGTCGGTGAGACCGATCGCCTGGTAGCGCTGGACGACCGCACGGCGGGCCGAGAGGATGCCGCGGGAGTCGGTGTAGCCGTGGGCCTGCGGGAGCATCCGGATCATGTCCTGGACGATCTCCTCAGGCGCCTCGAAGCCGAAGAGCGCGGGGTTGCCGGTGTTGAGGCGCAGGACGCTGTGGCCCGCCTCCTCCAGCGCGTTCGCGTGCTCGATCACCGGGCCGCGGATCTCGTAGCAGACCTCGCTCAACTTGCTCGACTGGCGGAACTCCATGCCGTGGCCCTCCCAGGTCTCACTTGCGTCACTTGGTTTTACCAAGTCCGAGCTTGGAAAGTCCAACTTCTTGTTTAGACTGCGTGCCATGTCACGCCGAAGCTACGACCAGTACTGCGCCGCCGCCCGGGCTCTCGATGCCGTCGGAGACCGCTGGACCCTGCTGATCGTCCGCGAGCTCCTGGCCGGCCCGCGCCGCTACACCGACCTGCACGCCGATCTGCCGGGCGTCAGCACGGACGTACTGGCCTCGCGGCTGAAGGACATGGAGCGCGAGGGGCTCTCGACGCGGCGGAAGCTTCCGGCCCCGGCATCGGCATTCGTCTACGAACTGACCGCACGGGGGCGGGAGTTGCTGCCCGTACTGACCGCCCTGGCGGAGTGGGGCGCGCCCGCGCTGGCCGAGCGGCGGCCCACGGACGCGGTGCGGGCGCACTGGTTCGCGGTGCCGCTGGCGCGCAGGCTGGAGGGGGTCGCCGAGGGCGTGGTGGAGGTACGGCTCGACGAGGGCGTCTTCCACGTACGCATCGGAGACGGCGAGCCCCTGTACGGCGACGGCCCCGCACCCGTGGCCCCCGACGCCGTCCTGGCGATGGACGCCGCCGCATGCCTCGCCGTCGTCGACGGTGAACTCCCCGCCGAGAAGTTCCTGTTGCCTTCGCGTGCACACGAACGTGCAGACTCCGACACGTAGCCAACAGGGCCACTTGTCGGAGGGGTGCGGGACATGCAGCAGCGAGTGATCGGCGGGGCGGGGAAGGTCAGCGGGCTCTGCCTGGGGGCGATGGGGTTCGGGACCTGGGTGGACGAGAAGACCTCGTTCGCGGTTCTGGACCGCTTCCTGGAGGCGGGCGGCACCTTCATCGACACGGCGGACTGCTACGCGTTCTGGGTGGACGGCGCCGACGGGGGCGAGAGCGAGCGGCTGCTGGGGCGGTGGCTCGCCAGTCGCGGGGTGCGCGACCGGGTCGTCCTGGCCACGAAGGTCGGCGGGCTCGCGACCGGCCCCGTGGACGAGTGGCCGGGGAACGCGGAGGGGCTCTCCGCGCCGGTGATCCGCAAGCAGGCCGAGGCGAGCCTGCGGAGGCTGGGCACCGACCGCATCGACCTGTACTACGCGCACATCGATGACCGGCGGACCCCGGTGGCCGAAACCATGGGCGCCTTCGGGGAGTTGGTCGACGCGGGGAAGGTACGGGCGCTGGGCTGCAGCAATCTGGCGACCTGGCGGATCGAGAAGTCGCAGGCGGCCGCACGCGAGCTCGGGGCGACGCCGTACAGCGCGATCCAGCAGCGGCTGACCTATCTGCGGCCGCGGCCCGGCGCGGACGGCGGCGCCAATCCGTTCGCCACCGACGAGCTGCTCGACTACGTACGCAACGAGCCGGATCTGACGCTGATCGCCTACTCGCCCCAGCTCGGCGGCGCGTACGCCAACCCGGCGAAGGCGATCCCCGCCGAGTACGACCACCCTGACTCGGCCGCGCGCCTCGCCCTGCTGCGCGAGGTGGCCGGGGAGCTGGGCGCGACCGTCAACCAGGTGGTGATGGCGTGGCTGATGCGGGGTGCGCCCGCCGTGCTCCCTGTGGTCGGAGCGAGCAGTGTGACGCAGCTGGAGGAGAGTCTGGGCTCTCTTGAACTCCGTTTGGAGGATGCGGTGTTCGAGCGTTTGGGTTGCGCCACGAACGCGTGACGGATCCCACGCCCCGAATGGGGTTAACTGTCCGTGGCAGGCCGTAACCTTGTTCGTATGCCCACCACCCCTTCCGCCTCCGAGGCGAACGACGCCATCCGGCGGTTCGTCGACGCCCAGTCGGCGGACGGCGAATGGCCGGCCGAGGACTACGAGGTCCTGCTGGTCGAGTGGGCGGCGGCGATCCGTGCGAGCGGCATCGAGCCCGCAGCCTAGCCTTCCACCCCCGGCAAGGGATCCTGTGTCACCTCGTGGCGCCGGGTCCTGATCTCCGGCCCCGCCCCCGGATGCAGTTTCGCGTCGCACGCGGGGCCCAGTCCCGTCTTCCGCGAGGCCTTTCCCTTCAGGGGGCGGCCGCACATACGGCACCGCACCGGGCGGCGTACGCCCTCCGGTGCGGAATCGGGCAGGGGTTCGGAATCCTGGGTCACCCCGCCAGTGTGACTCAAGGGATCTCCCGACTAGCCGTTGATCCCCTCCAGCATCAGGGTGAGATAGCGGCCGATCTCCTGCGGCGCCCCCGCCCCGAGCTCCGTCGCGGTGGCCACCGCATGCGTGAGGCGGAGGAGTTCGGTGGGCTCCAGGTCGGCCCGTACCGCGCCGGCCTTCTGCGCGTCGGCCAGCAGGTCGGACGCCGCGCTTTTCAGGCGGCCGCTGCAGACCGAGATCACCGGCGAGCTGCCGTCGGTCATCGCCTCGCCGAGCAGCGCCTTGAGGCCGCTGAGCCGGATCATCTGCTCGGCGAGCAGCTGGAGCCACTCGACCAGCGCCTCACCCGCCGGCTGTTCGGACACAGTGAACTTCACAGCCCGGTCGGTGAGTTCGTCGATGCTTTCGAGGTAGACCGCTTCGAGCAGATCGCGCCGCGTCGGGAAGTGCCGGTAGAGCGTGCCGGATCCGACGCCCGCACGCTTGGCGATGTCGTCGAGCGAGGCGTCCGCACCGCGCTCGGCGAAGGCGACCGAGGCCACTTCCAGCAGGCGGTCGTAGTTGCGGCGCGCATCGGCACGCATCGGCTTGGGCATCGGCGAACTCCTCATACTCCTGGCACTCCTTGCGAAGCGGGGACTGTCTCCGTATCTTGTCGAGTATTAAACGGAGACAGTCCCCGCTTTCCTCGCGGGCAGTAAGTGCTGCCCTCAGACCGGGAGTTGAAGATGTCCACCTCGTCCGTCGCCTCACCACCGCAGACATCCGAAGGACCCCTGCAGCGGCCCGGAGTCGTCCTCGCCGTCATCGTCACCGCCTATCTCATGGTCGGCGTCGATTCGACTGTGGTCAATGTAGCGCTGCCCGACATCCAGCATGACCTCCGCTTCAGCCCGTCCGGGCTCTCCTGGGTCCTCAACGCCTACACCCTCACCTTCGGCGGATTACTGCTGCTCGGCAGCCGCGTCGGCGACATCGCGGGCCGCCGCCGCACCCTCACCGCCGGCGCCGCCCTCTTCGCCCTCGCCTCCCTCCTCGGCGGCCTCGCCACCGACTCGGGCTGGCTGCTCGCCGCCCGCGCCCTCCAGGGCGTCGGCTCCGCGCTCATCGCGCCCTCCACGCTCGCCCTGATCACCACCAACTTCGCCGAGGGCCCCAAGCGCAACCACGCGCTCTCGATCTACACCTCGATGGCCAGCATCGGCGCCTCGCTCGGCCTGGTCGTCGGCGGCATGCTCACCTCCTGGGCCTCCTGGCGCTGGGCCCTGCTGATCAACGTCCCGATCGGCGCGGCCGTCGCCCTCTCACTCCCCCGCCTCGTCAGGGAACCCCCGCGCCATACCGGACATTTCGACGTCGCGGGCGCCCTCACCGGCACCGCAGGCATGACCGCGCTCGTCTACGGCTTCATCCGCGTCTCCGACGGCGGCTGGAGCGACAGCGGGGGCCTGGTCGCGTTCACCGCGGCCCTCGCGCTGCTGGTCCTCTTCACGTACGTGGAGAACCGCGCCGCCCAGCCCATCGCACCCCTGCGCCTCTTCGCGAACCGCAACCGCGCGGCCGCGTACATCAACGTCCTGCTGATTCCGGCGGGGATGTTCGGCGCCTTCTTCTACCTCACCCAGTACATCCAGAAAGTCCTGGGATACGGACCCCTGCGGGCGGGCGTGTCGTTCCTGCCGCTGACCCTGGCGATGTTCACCGTGCTGCGCTTCGTACCGCGCCTGCTGCAGCGCTACGGCCCCAAGCCCGTCCTGGTCACCGGCGCCCTGCTGATCTCGGGCTCCGCGCTCTGGCTGACACAACTGAGCCCGACCGGGAGCTACGCGGCCGGGCTGCTCGGTCCCATGGCGCTGCTGGGACTCGGGGTGGGGATGAGCTTCATGCCGCTCAACGCGACGATCCTCGCGGGGGTGGGCACGCGGGACGCGGGCTCCGCCTCGGGCCTGCTGCAGACGCTGCAGTGGCTCGGCGGGACGCTGGGGCTCTCGGTGCAGGTGACGGTCTACGGGGCTGCGACGCGGCATGCCACCGGTTCGCCCGAGGCCGTACTGACGCACGGCGCGACCAGTGCTTTCCTGGCGGGCACGCTGATCACGCTCTGCACGGTTCCGGTCGCCGCCCTCGCGATCAAGGGCAGGCGAACGGTCCGTAACTGAATCAGAGCTTGGTCAGCTTGGCGTAGGGGCTGAGGATCCTCCCCTGACGCCCGGAGAAATCGATGAGCACGGCGTCGTTGTCGCCCTCGATTCCAATGACTCGACCGAGTCCGAACTGGTCATGCGAAACCCGGTCCCCCACATCGAAGATCTCGATGGGTGCGGCTGCTTGGGCCGGGCGGTTGAAGGGACTGGAGGGCAGGTGGCGCCGGGATCCGGCTGACTTAGTCATTGCTCTCAGTATGCGCCCACCGGACCCCTCACGCCATGTCCGTCCTTCCGCGGAACCTTGATCAGCGGACCCAGGGCCAGTGCGCGTCACGCCCCGACTCCAGCAGCTGGACCATGCGGAAAGCGCTGTCCGTCAGACCCCCGAAGACATGCCGTCCGGCCTTGCCCGACGGGGCGTGACCGGCCCGGTAGCCCGCCAGGTTCCAGGTGTAGACGGGCACGTTCGCGGGTACGCCGGAGGCCACATCTCCGTGGTGACTCCATGCCGCCTGCTCGTCCGTAACAATCAGGACTCGGTCGTGGTTTCGGTAGTGCTTGCGAACGGCCTCGGCGGTGTTGGTGCCGCCGAGGTCACCGAAACGCTTGAGGACATTGAGGACGGATTCCCCCTTCCGGTACTTCACGGGCGCACTGCTCGTACCGAACTCCACCAGGTCAGCGGCGCGCGCCCGGATCGCCATCGCGGTGCCGAAAATCGCCGCGGCATCGGCCCGGTTGAGCTGCGAACGGTCCGACAGCGGGGACCACATCGAGCCGGAGCGGTCGACCAGGATCAGGGTGCGGCCCGCCAGCGCCGGCACATTGCCGAGCGAGTGCCGGAGTGCCTGCTCCAGCGGATAGGCCCAGCGCAGTGACGGAGCGTGCTGATACGCGGCGAGATAGCGGAAGGGGAACTGCCGCGACTTCGCGACCACTTCCGGGTCGGAGATCTTGGCTGCGACCTGCGCGGCGACGGTGTCGGAGACTCCGGCCTCGTCGAAATTGCGGAGATTACGGACAAGAGCCATGGCCCCCATGGACGGGATGACCGCCCCCCAGGCGGCCGCGTCCATCGGCCCCTGCAGCCAGCCCGCGAGGGACTCCCACGTCATCCCCGCGGCGGCGAGACGGGAAGCCCCGTCGGGCGCGGTGACGACGTCGCGACGCTCCGTGACCGGGATCGCCATGAGCGCCGCGTGGGCGGTCAGGGTCCGGTTCGAGGCGGGCGGGAGCGCGGTGTCGGGGTGGTGCCGGCGGTCGAGGGCGTACCGGAACAGCTCGCCCTGCCAGGGCTTGGCGGGGTCGGGCGAGGCGTGCACCAGGTTGAGGACGTCGCCGAAGCGGTAGCCCTTGGAGGCGGTGTCGTACTTCAGGAGCGCCTTGCCGCTGTAGAGGCGCTGGACGGCGTCCGCGAGGCCGCGCTTGACGGGCTTGGGGACGGCGCGTCCGTGGGTGGCGGTCCAGTACGCGAGGAGCTCGCCGGGCTCGTCGGGGCGCAGCAGCACGGAGGCGACGACCTGCCGGTTGGACGGGCCGTCCTCGGCTCCGGCGGCGAGGCGCGCCCGTACGTATTCGGCGGCGCCGACGAGGGCAGCCGTCCGCATGTTGCCGTCGCCGCGCAGCCAGCCGAGCAGGCCTGCGGTCCACGCGGGGTCCTCGACGGCGAGCTGGTGAACGAGCGCGGTGAAGCGGTCGTCGCGGGTGCCTGCGGACTCGTAAAAGGTCTGCTGGGAAACGAAGTTGGCGACCGAGAGAAGGAAGAGCTCGGAGCGTGCGTCGCGGACGTGGCCGCGGCCGCCCTGGTGGGTGCGGACGGTCTGCCCGGTGGTGAGCACGGGCGAGGTGGGACCGGCGGCGCGGGCCGCACGGGTGTTGTAGCGCGTCATGTGGATTCCCCCCGTGCCTCCCGAGATCGAAGCATCGGGAGGTTCATGAAAAACTGGGTGTCCAGAGATCGAGGTCGGCGGAACCGACAAGGTGCTCTAACCCCTGAGCTACACCGGCGCGAATGCCGGCGACGGGACTCGAACCCGTGACCGCCCCATTATGAGTGGAAGTAGGTCCTGCCTGCGCACCTGGACGAGATTCACTGTAGGAGCGCGGCCGACGCACGCGCCAAGGGTTTTAGGGGACGGCGCAACCAAGTGCGCCCCCGGACGCGTCGCACAGATCATCACCAGCCCGAAGGGGGCCACCGCATGGCACAGGTCGCGGGGTACCGGATCGTCGCACCGCTCGGCGGGGCCGGGGATCAGCTCGGGATCGCGCCCGACGGGCGTTATGTCGTCGTACGGACCGTCAGTGAACGCCTCGCCGCCGACCCGGAGTTCCGCGAGCACTTCCGCCGCGAGACCACCGCCGCGCGGGCCGTGACCGGCCCGTACACCGCCAATGTCGTGGGCGCCGACGCGGACGCGCCGCGCCCGTGGGTCGCCGCCGAGCACTTCGCGGGCGTCTCGCTCTCGGAGTCGGTCGCGACGCTGGGGCCGCTGGGTCCCGGTGATCTCGGTTCGCTGGGTGTGATGGCGGCCGAGGGCCTGCACCGGATCCATTCGGCGGGGATTCTGCACTACGGGCTCAAGCCGGCCACGGTGGTCGTCACCCGCGGCGGCCCCGTGGTCACCGGCTTCGGCGGGTGCGGGAGCGGTGGCTCGCCCGGGTTCATCGCGCCCGAACTCCTCAGCGGCGAGGGCGGTTCGGGGCCCGCCGCCGATGTGTTCGCCCTGGGTGCGCTGCTCGCGCTGGCCGCCACCGGGCGCAATCCGCACGGTGCGGGCGGTGCGCAGCAGGTGCTGTACCGGACGCGGCACTCGGGGCCCGACCTGGTGGGCGTACCGGGCACGGAGTGGCCGGGCTTCCTCGCGCGCTGCCTCGCCAAGTACCCCGCGGACCGTCCCTCCGTACCGGAGCTGGCGCGGTGGTGTGCCGCGCGGGCGGGCGAGGAGCCGTGGTGGGACCGGGAGCCGCTGGCCGGGATGATCGCGAGCGAGCAGGAGTACCTCGCCGAACTCGCCGCGATGGACGGCGAGTTCGGCGACGGTGTGGACGACGGATTTAGCGGGGCTGGCGCTTCCACGGGCCTGTGATGGCGAGCATGATGCCCGGCACCTGGATGTTGGCGAAGAGGGTGTCGCCGTCGGGCGAGAACGTCACGCCGGTGAACTCGCTCCACTCGGGGTCGTCCGCCGTGCCGATGTTGAGCTCGTTGCGGGCGATCGGGTACGTGACGCCGCTCTCGGTCGCGCCGAAGAGGTGCGAGACACCCTCGCCGTCCTCGGCGATGACCAGGCCGCCGTACGGGGAGACGGTGATGTTGTCGGGGCCGTCGAAGGCGCCGTCGACCGAGGGGTCGGGGTTGACGCCGAGGAGCACCTTCAGGGTCAGCGTGCGGCGCTTCGGGTCGTAGAACCAGACCTGGCCGTCGTGCTGGACGGGGCTCTCGGCGCGGGCGAACGAGGAGACGATGTACGTGCCGCCGTCGCCCCACCACATGCCTTCGAGCTTGCGCGCCCGGGTGACCTGGGTGTCGGTGAACTGCTTGCGCACGGAGACCGACTTGGCGTCGCGGTCGGGGACGTCGACCCAGTCCACGCCGTAGACCGTGCCGATCTTCGTGGCGCGCGAGAGGTCGTCGACGAAGTTGCCGTGCTTGTCGAAGACCTTGGTGGCCTGGAGGACGCCCGCGTCGTCGGCGAGCGTGCGGAGCTTGCCGCGGCCGTGCTTGAAGCCCTCCGGCGGGGTCCAACGGTAGAGCAGGCCGTTGGGGCCCGACGCGTCCTCCGTGAGGTAGAGGTGGCCGCGCTTCGGGTCGACGACGACGGCCTCGTGGGCGTAACGGCCCAGCGCCTTGATGGGCTTGGGGGCGCGGTTGGCGCGCCGGTCGTGGGGGTCGACCTCGAAGACGTAGCCGTGGTCCTTGGTGAAGCCGTTCTTGCCGGCCTTGTCCTCGGTCTCCTCGCAGGTCAGCCAGGTGCCCCAAGGGGTGGAACCGCCGGCGCAGTTGGTGGCGGTGCCGGCGATGCCGACCCACTCGGCGACCTCGCCGCCGCGGTGCACCTCGACGACCGTGCAGCCGCCGGCGGCGGCCGGGTCGTAGACGAGGCCCTCGGTGAGCGGGACGGGGTGCGGCCAGTCGGCGCGGGCGCCGGCCAGCTCGTGGTTGTTGACCAGGAGCGTGGTGCCGCGCGAGCCCGCGAAGGTGGCGGTGCCGTCGTGGTTGGAGGGGGTGGACTCACCCGACTCCAGCTTGGTGACGCCGGTGCGGGTGATGATCCGGTACGAGAAGCCCTTGGGCAGCGCGAGTATGCCCTTGGGGTCGGAGATCAGGGCGCCGTACCCCGGGGTGTGGTGGTGCCCGTGGCCATGACCGTGGTCGTGCCCGTGTCCGGAGCTGTGCTCCTCGGCGGCGAGGGCGCCGGGCGCGGTGGCCAGGGCTCCCACGGCGCCGGTGAGGGCGACCCCCGCACCGGTGAGTGCGGACTGTCTGGTGAACTCCCTGCGGCTGAGCGGCATCGCGGGTCTCCTGAAGGACTCGTACGGGCTCGGGCGATTGCGGGCTCACCGTCCCGCCCGCGTATAAACGGAGGTTGAACAGCACACGACATCGAGAGGCCTTTCCCCATGAATCTCCCAACTACGGGTCGCCGGGTTCTCATCAGCGGGGCGTCCCGGGGTCTGGGCCGTGCGGTCGGGCAGGCCTTCGCGGCCAACGGCGACCGAGTCGCGGTGCACTACGGGTCGCGGCGCGAGGATGCTGAGGCGACGCTCAACTCCCTTACGGGGAAAGGGCATGTGCTCGTCGGCGGCGATCTGTCGGACCCCGCCGGAGCAGCCGCGGTCGCGGACGCGGCGGCCGAAGGTCTGGGCGGGATCGACGTGCTGGTCAACAACGCGGCCGTCAACGTACGCCATCCGCTCGCCGAGACCTCGTACGAGGAGTGGGCGGCGATCTGGCAGAGCCACGTGTCGGTGAATCTGCTGGCCACGGCGAACCTGAGTCATCTCGCCGCGCGCCGCATGATCGAGCAGGGCAGGGGCGGGCGGATCGTCAACATCGGTTCGCGGGGCGCCTTCCGGGGCGAGCCCGACCACCCGGCGTACGGGGCGACGAAGGCGGCGGTGCACGCGCTGGGCCAGTCCCTGGCGGTCTCGCTCGCTCCGTACGGGATCGGGGTGGCCTCCGTGGCGCCCGGATTCTTCGAGACGGAGCGAGTCGCCGGGCGGCTCAGCGGGGCGGAGGGCGAGGCGATCCGGGCACAGTCGCCCTTCGGGCGGGTGGCTTCGGCGGAGGAGGTGGCGGAGGCGGTGCTGTGGCTGGCGTCGCCGATGGCTCAGTGGTCGTCGGGCGCGGTGCTCGATTTCAACGGGGCTTCCCACCTTCGTACTTGATGAATCTTCATAAACAAGGTCAAGTAGAAAGAATCACCTCCAATCTGAAGATTTAGTGCAGAATGCCTTGACCCTAGGTGCCGGTCACGATTAGACATGGCCTTACCTGCTTCACCCGTTGGGGAGGCGAGCCAGTGGACGCAAAACAGGTTCGCACCCTCCACGAGAGCCGGCTCTTGCAGCTGGCCAACGTGACCGGGGTGGGCATCGGGAGGGACGAGCACTCGGGAGAAGACGTCATTGTCGTCTTCGTGACCCGGACAGTGCCCCGTGACCGGCTCCGGCAGGAAGACGTGGTTCCGGACGAGCTCGACGGCATACCTGTGCGCGTGATCGCGATCGGGAACGTCGACGCCCAGCACGACGAGTCGTAACGGAACCCTGCACACCGATCTAGCAGAAGAAGGTGGTCTGGCGTGAGCCAGCCCGAGATGATGCGCGGCCCGACAGGCGGGCAGATCAGTGACAGTTCCCGACAGCAAGCAACGTCCGACTTCTTGCGGCCGCAGTCGCCGCTGGCCAATGTGGTCGGCTTCGGCCACGGCATGAAGTGGACCGACGGACGGCCGACCGGCGAACAGGCCGTCGTCGTGTTCGTCACCCAGAAGGTTCCCGAGTCCATGCTGCCCGAGCGGGACGTCGTCCCGCAGCAGATGGACGACGGCACCCCGACCGACGTGATCGCGGTGGGTCATGTCTCCGCACAGCGCCACCAGCAGCAGCGCGGCCAGCGTGGCGTGCCTGCTCAGGAAGGGTCCTACCGCGGCGACGGCAACGTCTCCGAGCAGCTCGCACAGCTCTCGCAGCCGATGCTGGAAGAGCTCCGTGAGCTGGGTTCCCTGGAGCCGCAGCTCCTCAAGCGCCGTATGCGGCCCGCCCCTTCGGGCATCTCCGTCGGGAACGTACGGGTGACGGCCGGCACGCTCGGCAGCGTGGTCTACGACTTCCTGCCGGGCGCCACGACGGACCCGCCCGGGCCCGGTCTCGGCACCCCGTCCGCGTTCTACATCCTCTCCAACAACCACGTGCTCGCGGACTGCAACCGCGCGCCCCAGGGCAGCGCGATCGTGCAGCCCGGCGTCTTCGACGGCGGGCAGGACCCGGCGGACCGGATCGCGACACTGGACCGGTTCATCACCGTGCAGTTCGCCCCGCAGATGCCGCTGGAGCGGCAGAACAACATCGTCGACGCGGCGCTCGGCAAGGTCGAGTTCCAGGACGCGACGCGTGAGCAGTACTTCAGCGGCGCACCGCGCGCCTGGCGCCGCAAGTCCAACGTGGCGGTCGGCGACCCGGTGAAGAAGACCGGCCGTACGACCAACATCAGCTTCGGCCGCATCATCGCGACCGACGCGACGATCGACGTCAACTACGGTACGGCGGGCACGGCCCGCTTCAAGGACCAGATCCTGACCACGAACATCTCGGCGGGCGGCGACTCCGGTTCGCTGGTGACCTCCCCCGACAACGTCGCGCTCGGCCTGCTCTTCGCGGGTTCGACCGTGGTGACCGTGGTCAACCACATCGAGAACGTCCGTGCGCTGCTGCGCGTCGAAATCGCCGAGCAGCTGGCCTGACGGGAGGAGGCACCATGACCACTCAGGCACGCAAGTCGTCCAAGGGACAGTCGTCCCGCTCCGAGCACCGCTACCTCAATCCGCAGGGTGCGGAGGTCAAGACGCGTGACGAGGCATTCGCCACGCAGCAGGACGTGACGGCGGACGCGGTCCAGACGAGCGCGAAGCTGGAGCTCCACAACGGGTCGATCACCTTCGGCATCGAGGTGAAGTACAACCCGAACACGTACCCGCACGTGGTGACCGGCGGAAAGATCACCAGCGGCATCAGCGGTGCGCCGTGGGAGATCACGGGCGGTTACATCGGCGAGCAGCTGAGGCTGGACGCGAAGAGGACGGGGCAGGGGTCGAGCGCGAATACGGTCACGATCGTCGGGGAGTACCAGAATCCTCCGGCGTACCGGGGCACGTACGGGTTCGACGGGGCTTCGTCGTCGTTCAAGCACACGACCAAGTACGAGTGCTGACGGGTTAGCCGGGTGGGGCGGGTCGGGGGGCAACCCCCGGTCCCGCCCTTTCCCGTGCTGGGGCGAGCTCCTGTACGCGACCTTCGGCCGCGTGTCCTCAATCGCCGGACGGGCTTAGTTGCGCGACCTCGCCTTGAACGCCGCCTTGCGGGCGTCCTTCGCCGCCCTCTTGTCGGAGTGGAGGCGGCCCATCGCCTCCAGTACGTCCGCCGTCGCCGGGTGGTCGACCCGCCACGCCGCCTCGAAGAAGCCCGCGTGCTGTCCGACCAGGCCCTCCACCAGGCCCTGGAGCTCCTCCAGTTCGCCGTCCGCGTCCAGCTGCGCGGCGATCGTGTCGATCGCCAGCCAGAAGATCATCGACTCCGGCGGGGCGGGCACGTCCGCGGCCCCCCGCTCGACCAGCCAGACCCGGGCCAGGCCGCCGAGTTCCGCGTCGTCCAGTACGCCCCGGACCTCGGGCTCCGCCTCGTCCGCCGCCACCAGCGACAGCGCCTGCTGGCAGTAGAGCCTGCGCAGCGGCGCGCCCTCGTCGCCGCCGCGGGCCGCGGCGAGCAACTCCCGTACGGCGGCGGCCGGTTCGCGGCCCTCCAGCCAGCCCAGCGTCTCGGCGCGGGCCGAGGACTCGGGGAAGTACGCCAGTGCGTCGAGCAGGACGTCGGCCCCCTTGTCGGCGAGGTCCCCGACCGCCGGCGCCTCCACGCCCGCATCCAGCATCCGCGCCCGGATGCCGTACAGGCCGAGCGGGGTGAGGCGGACCATGCCGTAGCGCGACACGTCCTCGTCGTCGAGGGGCTCGGCGGGCTCCTCGCCCTCCTCGACCATCAGCGCCTCGTCGACGGGCTGGTACGCGACGAGCCCGATCGGCTCCAGGACCCTGAACTGGTCGTCGAGGCGCATCATCGCCTCCGACACCTGCTCCAGTACGTCGTCGGTCGGCTCCCCCATGTCCTCGGGGACGATCACGGAGGCGGCCAGCGCGGGCAGCGGCACCGGCTCGCCCTCGGGTCCGTCGCCGGCCACGGTCAGCAGGTACAGATTGCCGAGTACGCCGTCGAGGAACTCCGACTCGATCTCCGGGTCCCACTCCAGCTTCTCGAAGTCGATCTCGCCGTCCTCGCCCACGAGGTCCGCGAAGTCGTCGAAGAGAGGGGCGATCGCGTCGCCGTACACGGCCTCCAGGCCGTCCAGCCAGAGCGCGAGGATCTCCTGCGGGCTGCCGGAGGTGACCAGCGCGAGGTTGTCCCCGGCGGTGACCGTGCCCTCGCCGTCCTCCTCTTCCGGGTCCTCGACGTCGAGGAGGCCGATGTCGACGGCCAGGCGCCACGCCTCGCTCGCGTACGCCGCCCCGTCCTCGTCCGCGGCGAGCCCGAGCGCCTCGGCCGCGCCGGGCAGCTGCGCCTCGACGAGTTCGCCGCCGGCGGCGACCCGCGTGCCGGGCCCGGCCCAGCGGGCGAGCAGCACGGCCCGCGCGAACAGCGGCGAGGCGAGCGCGTCGCGCGCGAGCTCCGCGTCGGAGTTCAGCCGCACCGGCGGCAGGGTCGGGCGGTCTCCGGACATCGGTGGTTCTCCTTGGGGGGTTACGAGTCGGCAGCGCCCCAGCGTAGACGCATTTCACCCCATGCCACCCGGTTCATGTACCCGTCAGCTGTCGTCCACCGAGGAACCCTTGACAACTCCCCTGCTCACACAAGAGATTTACGCGCGTAGAACACTGAGAGCGCCGCCACCCCCTCACCCCTCCTGACCCTCTCACCTCCGGAGTTCCCTGATGCCTGCCGCCCGTTCCTCCAGCCTCCCCAGATCTGCCGCGGTCGCGGCCGTGATCGCCGCCGCACTGGGCGCCGGCCTGCTGGCCGGTACGTCCTCCGCCTCGGCCGCCGAGGTCCGTATCCACGACATCCAGGGCGCGACCCGGATCTCCCCGCTCGCCGGCCAGAAGGTCGAGGGCGTGCCGGGGATCGTGACCGGCATCCGTACCTACGGGTCGTCCAAGGGCTTCTGGTTCCAGGACGCGGCGCCGGACGACAACGCCGCGACCAGCGAGGGCATATTCGTCTTCACCAGCTCGAACCCCACGGTCGCGGTCGGCGACTCCGTCACCGTCTCCGCCACGGTCAGCGAGTACGTCCCCGGCGGCGCGTCCAGCGGCAACCAGTCCCTCACCGAGCTCAGCAAGCCGACGGTGACGGTGGTCTCCTCGGGCAACCCCGTCCCGGCGGCGACGGTCCTCAACAGCCGTTCGGTGCCCGGCCGTTACTCCCCGGACGGCGACACCGCCGCGTCGAACAGCATCAACGGCCTCACCCTGCAGCCGAAGAAGTACGCCCTCGACTTCTACGAGTCGCTGGAGGGTATGAACGTCAAGATCGGCTCCTCCCGGGTGACGACGGCCACCGACGCCTACTCGGAGCTGTGGGTCACGGTCAAGCCGCACGAGAACGCCACCCACCGGGGCGGCTCGCTCTACGCCTCGTACGACGACCAGAACACCGGCCGACTGCAGATCCAGTCGTTGATCCCGACCGCCACCGAGGCCTTCCCGACCGCCAATGTCGGCGATGTCGTGACCAGTGGCGCGCAGGGCCCGCTCGACTTCAACTCCTTCGGCGGCTACACGCTGCTGGCCAACAACTCGCTGACGGTGAAGGACAACGGGCTGAAGCCCGAGGTCACCCGCAAGCAGAAGAAGAGCGAGCTGGCGGTCGCCACGTACAACGTGGAGAACCTCGACCCGACCGACCCGCAGTCGAAGTTCGACAACCTCGCGGCGGCCGTCGTCAACAATCTCGCCTCGCCGGACATCGTCGCCCTGGAGGAGATCCAGGACAACAACGGCGCGAAGAACGACGGCACGGTCGACTCGTCCGTCACCGTGCAGAAGTTCATCGACGCGGTCGTCGCCGCGGGCGGCCCCTCCTACGAGGCGCGCACGATCGACCCGGTGGACGGCAAGAGCGGCGGCGAGCCCGGCGGCAACATCCGCCAGGTGTTCCTCTTCAACCCGGACCGGGTCTCCTTCACCGACATCCCGGGCGGCGACGCCACCACGGCGACGACGGTGGTGGGCGGCAACGGGAAGGTGAACCTGTCGGCCTCCCCCGGCCGGATCGACCCGGCCAACGCGGCCTGGAACGCCAGCCGGGTGCCGCTGGTGGGCCAGTTCTCCTTCCGCGGCCAGAAGGTCTTCGTCATCGCCAACCACTTCTCCTCGAAGGGCGGCGACTACGCCCTGACCTCGCAGTACCAGCCGGTGCCGCGCTCCTCCGAGACCCAGCGTCATCTGCAGGCGCAGGCCGTGAACGCGTTCACGAAGGAGATCCTGAAGGCCGACAAGCACGCGAGTGTGCTCGCGCTCGGTGACATCAACGACTTCGACTTCTCCGACACGACGAAGCTG
Source organism: Streptomyces sp. NBC_01465 (assembly GCF_036227325.1). Classification (NCBI taxonomy): domain Bacteria; kingdom Bacillati; phylum Actinomycetota; class Actinomycetes; order Kitasatosporales; family Streptomycetaceae; genus Streptomyces; species Streptomyces sp. NBC_01465. The sequence continues at coordinate 1,566,318 of NZ_CP109467.1, forward strand.
ATCGAGGACGGCGGGGCGCTCTACTCGGGCATCAGGTCCCTGCCGAAGAGCGAGCGCTACACCTACGACTACCAGGGCAACTCGCAGGTCCTGGACCAGATCCTGGTGTCGCCGTCGATCCGCAAGGAGGGCTTCTTCTTCGACAGCGTGCACATCAACTCGGAGTTCGCGGCGCAGAACAGCGACCACGACCCTCAGGTGATCCACTTCAGGCCGTAGTCGCGTCCGCCGGGGCGGAGGTGCGGGGAGGGTGTACGGGGCTACAGCGTCAGCAGCTTGCCGGTGATCTCCCGGTACTGGCGCAGAGCGAGCCTCAGCTCCTCCGTCTCGGCCCCGGCGCCCTGGCCCTGCCAGCTCGCACGGAGCATACGGCGCCGTTCGTCGAGGGTCTCGGTGAGATGGGTGACGATCTCGTCGAAGGCGCTGTCGGCCTCCGAAACCGCCTGGCGCGGGCTGTCCACGAAGGTGTTGAGGGCCTGCGTCAGGCGCAGCGTCAGCTTGTCGCGTTCGCTCTGGGTGAGCAGCGGTTCCGAGGCTTTGATGTGGTCGTGTCCGTCGCTGCCGCCGATCTGCTCGCGCACGGGCGCGGGCGCGACCGCAGGCGCGGGCTGGGCGGGCGGCTGGCCCTGCGCGGGCTGCTGGGCGGAGACGGGGGCCCGCTTCGCTGCGGACTGCTGGGGGGAGGCCGGGGTCTCCCTCTCCGCGGGCTGCTGGGCGCGTTCGGCGTCGTACATCATCGTGTGCCGCTTTCCTTCGCATGGCGCCGGCCCGGGTCGGCCGGCTCGTCGTTGCCGTCGTCGTCGAAGAGGAGTGCGCCGAACAGGCCCTTGGCCTCGACCATGGCCTCCCGCATCTCCTCGGTGCCGCTCTGGCCGCGTACCGCCGTGTGCAGCATGCGGTATCCCTCGACCTGATCGGCGTGGTGGACGGAGAGCGCGTCGAGGTGCGTGCCGAACTGTTCGCCGTCCGGGAAGCCGCGCTCCTTCGCCAGCCGCGCGAGCAGAGCGTCGGCCTCGGCGACCGCCTTCTGCGGGGACTCGACGAACTGCTCCTGGATGTCGGCCCATTGGGCCTGGTACGTCGCCCGGCTCTCGGCCGAGATCGGCTGCCTCTCGAGGGCGCCGTGCTGCTTCACACGCTCGTGCAGTTCCTCGTCGGCTGCCTTGGTGTCCCCGTCGTGACGGGTGACCGTACGGTCGTACTCGGGGCCGAAGCGCTGCTTCAGCCCGTGCCCGCCGCCGCGCCTGCTGAGCCCCACGTAGAGCCCGGCGGCGACGATGACGACGACCACGGCGATGATGACGATGGCGAACATGGTGGTGCCTTCCTTCCGGTGCCGGCCGGGCAGCGCCCATGCGACGTGGACACGGCCCGGGGCGGTCGTGGTCAGCGCTTGAAGGCGCGCTTCGCCTTGTCGCCGGACTGCTTCAGGCCGCCGGCCACCCGGTCGTTCCTGCCCTGCCGCTGCAGACTCCGGTTACGGGTCCTGCGGCCGAGGCGTTCGGTGATCCGGCCCTGGAGTTCCTGGGCCTTGTGCTTCATGGTGCTTCCAACGCTCATGGCTGTCCTCTGTGAGGGTTGCGGTGGGGGTCTGCCGGTTCACCGGCGACTGCGGGAGGACCTGCGTCCTCCGCGGCTGCGTCCGCGGCTCCGGCCGCGTCCGACCACGCCGAGCACCACCAGGATCAGCACAATGAGAAGAATCCAGAACAGCATGGCCGGGCCTCCGGTTCGCGGGAATCGTTCCTGGTGTCCGCGAGGTCCTGGCGAATCGGTAAGGAGGAATGCTTCGCCCTTGCGTACCGGACGGCATGGTCCTACGCCGTAATCCGCAGTCAACGCCCGACTGTCTGGTCTGTCAACAGCGTTGTGTTGCTGGGGAGTTCAGGAGGCGGAGCCGGGTCGGCCGGGGCAAATGGAGCCTCGGTGAGGGCTTCGGCGGGATCGGGCCGCGGCAGAATGCGGTCCTCCCACCAGGAGAGCCCCATCACCGTGCCGAGCAGGACGAAGGGAACGAGTGCGACCAGCGCGTACATGTGTACCGCCTGCAATGGTGGGCTGCGTGCGACGCGGCGGGCGGCTGGGCCGGCCCGCGGGATGCGCCCCCGAAGGGCGCGAGCGGTGTTCGTCGCTGCCGGGGGCCGGGGCCGCATCCGCACGCTAGCCCTCCGGCCGCACCCTGGACAGGTGGCAACCGGCCGTCTGCGCACGGGAGTACCCGGTGACGTCGTACGGGGTCGCCAACCTCTGGGCAGGACTACGCTGTTCGGTGCGGCCCGAGCCCCCGGCAGCAGTGACCCGCAAGCGTCCCGGAGGCCGTACATGGATCGCACCACGACCGTCCACCACCAACACCCGTACCGGCGGCCGTGATGCGCGCCGCCGACCCCCGCGAGTGGCGGGGCCGCGACGTCGTCGACGAGGCGGGGCACCGGATCGGGATGCTCGAAGCAATCTACGTGGACATCGCGACCGACGAACCCGCCATGGCGACGGTACGGACAGGCCTGCCCACCCGCCACCGGCTCCGCTTCGTCCCGCTCCAGGACGCGACACTCGGCCCGGACTACCTCAAGGTCGCGTACGCCAAGGCGCTCGTACAGTCCGCCCCTTCGATCGGGACGGACGACATCCTGCCCGCGGAGGACGAGGAGGCCGTCTTCCAGCACTACGGGCTGCCCTACGAGACGGGCAAGGACGCGGTGCGCCGCCTCGCCCGCCGCTGAACCCGCAGCTGAACACTCCCCGCACGGACCCCTATTCGGGCCGCTGCGTCTGGTCGTTGTGCGCGAGCCCGTCCGGATGCTCGGCAGTCCGCTCGCCGAGGGGAAGCACCAGCACCCTGAGGCCGTCCGGGCCCGCGGGCCGGTCGAGCCGCCCCACCTCCTGCCACCCCCAGGACCGCAGCGCGGCCGCGGCATTGCGCTCGGACCGCTCCACCAGCGCCGCACCGAGCGAAGCCTCGTGCTCGGCGAGCAGCTGCTCCTGAAGCCGGCGGGCGAGTCCGCGGGGGTGTTCGTGCGGGTGGACGAGCGTCTCGGTGATCGCGAAGACATGGCCGGAGGCGGTGAGTTGCTCGATGTTCTGCGGCAGCGGGCCGTCGAACCCCTCCCACCAGGAGCCGTCGCGCGGCACGGGGAATCCGAAGACGCACCCCGACACGGTCTCCGCCTCGGCGACCAGCATGTCGAAGCCCGGCTGCCGTACGTCGTCCGCCAGACGGCCCAGGAAGGCCTGCCTGCTGTGGTATTCCTCGCCGGCGACGGCCTGGGTGGATTCCACGTACAGATCGGCGAGGTCCTCCCGCATCCCCTCGGCCTGCCAGCGGTTGAGCCGGCGCAGTCGCACAGCGTCCATGGCGGTCAGGCTCCCAGTCCGTCGAAGGATTCACTGCCGTCGATGAAGGCGCGGGCGACATCGGAGAGACGGCGGTTGTGCGAACGGGCGTATCCGCGCAGTGCACTGAAGGCCTGCTCCATGTCGACACCCCGCCGCTCCGCGTACTTCCCCTTCGCCTGCTCGATCAGCACCCGGCTGTTCAGGGCGGTCTGCAACTGCTCGTTGAGCACGGTGCTGCGCCGGCTGGAGCGCTGCTGGAGCAGGCTGATGGTGGCGACGTCGGCCAGGGCCTGCGCGACGGGCGTGCCCGCGGGGTCGAAGGGCCCTGCGTCGATCCGGAAGAGGTTCAGCGCGCCGACCACCTCGTCGCGCAGCCGCATCGGCAGCGCCTGCACCGAGCGGAAACCGCGGTGGTGGGTCTGGGCGACGAAGCGCGGCCAGCGCGCGGCCTCCGTCAGCAGATCGGGGACGGTCACCGGCGCACCGGTGCGGAAGCACTCCAGGCAGGGGCCTTCGTCGTTCTGGAGCTGGAAGAGCTCCAGGAGGCGCACCTGCTCGCTGGAGGCGGCCATCACGCGCAGCTCGCCGTCGCGGTCGGCGAGGAGCACTCCGGCGGCGTTCACGTCGAGCATTCCGACGCAGCGGTCGGTGAGCAGGCGCAGGAAGTCGATCAGGTCGAAGTCGGCGACGAGATTGTCCGCGAGCTCCACGAATGTCTTGGCCAGCAGCTGTTGATTCATCGGCTCACCCTCTGTCCTTCGAGACTAGTCCGGGTCCTGATCGGGAGGAAGACGCAGCCGGTGTGCCACGACGTCGGCGGCCACCTCGGCGAGGCGCCGCCCTTCGGCGTACGTATGGGCACGCAGCCGTACGAACGCTTCCTCGGCCCCCACTCCGAGCTGTTCGGTGAGCATTCCGGTGGCCTGGTCGATCTCGGCCCGGTAGCCGCCGAGTTCGGCCTGGCCCCCGTCGAGAAGGACGAGGGTGGCGGTGTCGGCGAAGGCCATGGCGTCGGCCAGTTCGTCGGCGCCCAGTTCCACAGGCGCGGCGGCGTACAGATCGAGGACGCCCGGGCTGATCGCCCCGATCTGCAGCGGTATCGCGAAGACCGCGCCCGCCCCGGCCTCGGCGGCGGCCGCGGCGAACACCGGCCAGCGGTCCCGCACTTCACCGCCCCGGATATCGGGTGCGAGAACCGCCTCCCCGAGGGCGAAGGCGTCCACGCAGGGACCCTCGCCCAGAGCCAGCTGCAGCTCCTCCAGCTGTTCGCTGACGTCGTCCGTGCTGCACACCGGGCTGCTCTCACGGGTACGCGACATCGCCGAGACCCCCGCCCCGCGCACCGGCAGCGCCGCGACCGCCGCCGTACACACGTCGACCACGCCGATCCTGGCCCCGCGCCGCGCGGCCTGCTCCGCGACCAGCACCAGGATCCGGGCCGACCGCCGCCCGCCGGACATCAGCCGGTGGCGGCAAGCGTCACCGGGACGGCTGCGGCTCCGGAGACCAGGAAGTCGCATTCGGTCAGTGCGAGCAGCCGCTCCAGAATCGGCGGCGGCCAGTGCAGTTGAAGGGTCGCCCCGGTGTTCTCGGCTTCCTGCCACGCCTGGAGGAAGACATTGAGTCCGCTGCAGTCGCAGAAGACCAGCGGGGTGAGGTCGACGTCGACGGTCAGGATGCCGTCCCGCAGACACCGCTGCAGCGACTCCCGGACCAGGTCCGCCGTTTCCAGATCGAGCTCGCCGGACAGGGTGACCAGCGCCTGCGTCTTCCGGTCGTGCCGATAGACATTGAGCTGTGGCAGGGACATGACGCCTCGGTTCATAAGACCCGCCGGACAGCACCACTCGGGTGCCGCCAGTCCGGGCGTACGAGTCGCCGGGGTCTGGGACGTCCTCACCGCAGCATAGCCCGGTCCGGGGGCGCGGCTCTCACAGGTTGAACGGCTAATCTGCGCCACCGACGGGACCGGACTGACCCGAAGTGAGGCGTTTTGACAGGCAACGGCATCAGCCGCCGTGCCCTGGGCGGGGCCGTGGGCGCCGCGGGGCTCGGTCTCGGCGTGGCGGCGGTGGCCGCGTACGGCGGCGAGAAGAAGCCGGCCCCGGCGAACGAGAAGCCCTTCTCCGCCAAGCCCGCGGCCGTCACGGACCGCCCCAACATCCTGATGATCCTCGCGGACGACCTGGGGTGGGCGGATCTCTCCTCGTACGGCGCCCCGCACATCTCCACGCCGAACATCGACAGGCTCGCCCGCGAAGGGGTCCGTTTCACGGACAACTACGCGGCCTCCTCCAGCTGTTCGCCGACCCGCTTCGGGCTCTACACGGGCCAGTTCCCCGGCCGTACGCCGGGCGGTCTCGCCGAGCCGATCGGCCGTCGCGGCACGGTGGGCCTGGAGCCGGGCAGGCCCACGCTGGCCACACAGCTGAAGGCGGCCGGATACCGCACGGCGATGTTCGGCAAGTGGCACTGCGGCTATCTGCCCGACTACAGCCCCACCCGCTCGGGCTGGGAGACCTTCTTCGGGAACATGGGCGGTGCGCTCGACTACTTCTCCAAGCGCGGCCTGGACGGCAAGCACGATCTGTACGAGGGCGAGACCCCGTACAAGGACCTGCGGTACTACACGACCGTCCTGACCGAGCGCGCGGTCGACTGGATCGGCGCCCGCAAGGACGAGAGCCGCCCCTGGCTGCTGAACCTCAACTACACGACCCCGCACTGGCCTTGGGAGACGGAGGACGACGCGGCGCTGAGCGCGCGGCTCGACGCCGAGTTCGATGCGGGGAGGAACGAGGTGCTCACCACGCGCGACACGGGCTCGGTCGAGACGTACGCGAAGATGGTCGAGTCCCTGGACCGGGCGGTCGGCAAGGTCCTAGCGGCGCTGCGCGCGAGCGGCGCCGAGCGCAACACCCTCGTGCTGTTCACCAGCGACAACGGCGGTGAGGCGTACAGCTACCGGTGGCCGCTGAACGGCGGCAAGCACCAGCTCCAGGAGGGCGGGCTGCGGGTGCCGGCCGTGCTGCGCTGGCCGGAGCGGGTCGACAGCGGGCAGGTCAGCCACGAACCGGTGGTGACCATGGACTGGACGGCCACGTTCATCGATGTCGCCGGGGCGCGCGAGCCTGCCTCGCATCCGCTGGACGGCGACAGTCTGGCGGGCTGGCTCCTGCGCGGCGAGAAGCTGGGCGACCGCCCGCTGTTCTGGCGCACGGAGCACGAGCGCGCCCTGCGCGAGGGACGCTGGAAGTACTACCGGGGTCCAGGCGGCCGCGACAAGCTCTTCGACCTGACGTCGGACGTACGCGAGATCGCGGACAAGGCGGCGGACGAACCGGACCGGGTCACGGCGATGCGGCGCAGCTGGGAGAAGACGGCGGCGACGCTCCTGCCGTACACCCCGGGTGCGGTGCACGGCGTTCCGCGCCTCTGACAGACTCCCGCCATGATCTTCCGTACCGCCACCCACCAGGACCTGCCCGCGGTCGTCGCCCTGATCACCGACGGCGCGGAGGCCGTGGACACGGCGTACGAAGCCGCCTTCGCCGCCATCGAGAGCGACCCGCGCAACGAGATGCTGGTCCTGGCCGACGAGGACGGCACGGTCCTGGGCTGCCTCCAGGCGACGTACATCCCCGGCCTGGGAAAGCACGGCACCGAACGCGCCCTGTTCGAGGCCGTACGCGTCCGGGCCGACCGCCGCGGGCACGGTCTGGGCGGCACCCTCATGCGGGAGGCGATCGACCGTGCCCGGGCGCGTGGCTGCGCGCTGGTCCAGCTGACCAGCAACAAGGAGCGCACCGAAGCGCACCGCTTCTACGCGCAGTTGGGCTTCGCGCGCAGCCACGACGGATTCAAGCTGAGCCTCTGACCCCTCAGAGCAGGTGCCCGCCGCCGTCCACCAGCAGCACCTCGCCGGTGATGTACGCCGCCCGCGCCAGATCGTGGACCGCCTCGGCGACGTCCTCGGCCCGTCCCACGCGCCGCATCGGAACGGCCGCCGCCACATGGGCCTTCGACTCCTCCGCGCCCTCGACCCCGTCGAACCACGGGGTGTCGATGAAGCCCGGGGCGACCGCGTTGACGCGGATCTCGGGGCCCAGCGTCTTGGCGAGGAGCAGGGTCATGTGGTTCACCGCCGCCTTGCTCACCGCGTACGGGATCGAGCTGCCGCCCGGGCGCACGCCCGCCTGCGAGGAGATGGTGACGACGGCCCCTGACCCGCTCGCCCGCAGGTGCGGGACGGCCGCGGTGATGGTCTGCCAGACGCCGATGACATTGACGTCGAAGATGTCGCGCCACACGTCGGGTGACGCCGCCGCGAGGTCGTCGTGCGGGATGAAGCGGGTCGTGCCCGCGCAGTTGACCAGCACGTCGAGCCGTCCGTACGCGGCGACCGCCTCCTCGACGAGCCGCTCCGCCTCCGCCTGGTCCGCGATGTCCGCCTGCACATAGACGGCGTCCGGCAGCTCCGCGGCCAGCTTGCGGCCCGCGTCGACGGAGTGCGCGGAGTTGACGACGATCCTCATCCCGGCCGCGGCCAGCCGCCGCGCCACCGCCTCGCCGATGCCCGAAGACGACCCTGTGACCAGAGCAACGCTTTGCTCGCTCATGCGCTCTTCCCTCCCAGTAAGCCTGTCGGGCCCGCCGTAGATCATTCCAGACGGCAGACTGCCCCCGGCAGTCGCAGGGTGCGGAGAAGCGGAGCAGCGCATGGAACGGGCGGCATGGAGTCGCAGGGTCTTCCTCGGGGCGGTCGCCGCCGCAGGTGCCGCGGGATGCAGTACGGAAGGGACGGGCGGCGCCGGCCAGAGCGCTTCGGGGCATCCGGTCTCGCCCGCCGCGAAGGCGTCGGGCCTGGAGAACGACCGGAGCGGTGACGCGGACTGGCGGCTCAAGGGGCGCGGCGGGCAGCGCGAGATCGAGGGGTACGCGGACCGGGTGAGCGTGGCCCGGGGCGAGCCGTTCCGGCTGCATGTGCACACGACCGCGAAGACGTTCCGGGCCGAGGCGTTCCGGATGGGCTGGTACGGGGGTGCGCTGGCCCGCAAGGTCTGGGAGTCGCCGTCGGTCAAGGGCCGACAGCAGCCTCCCGCCTCCGTCCACCCGGCGACGTACACCGTCACCACCAAGTGGGACGCGGACGCCGAGGTGCCCACGAAGGACTGGCCGGAGGGTTCGTATCTGATCCGGCTGACCGCGGCGAGCGGCGGCCAGCGCTATGTGCCGATCACCGTGCGGTCCGCCTCCACGCACGGGCGCGTCGTCCTGGTGAACGCCGTCGCGACCTGGCAGGCGTACAACACCTGGGGCGGCCACAGCCTCTACAACGGCCCCGACGGGAAAGGCGACGACGCGCACCGCTCGCGCGCGGTCAGCTGCGACCGGCCCTACCACCGGGACGGGGACGGCCTGTTCCTCACGTACGAGCAGCCCGTCGTCGCGCTCGCCGAGCGGATCGGGCTCTCGCCCGCGTACGTCACCAACATGGACATCGAGCGCGACCCGGAGATCCTCAAGGGCGCGACCGCGGTGATCAGCCTGGGACACGACGAGTACTGGACGCAGCCCATGCGCGACCGGATCACGGCGGCCCGCGACCGGGGCACCAACCTCGCCTTCCTCGGCGCCAACGCCTGCTTCCGGCGCACCCGCCTGGAGCCGACCGCGCTCGGAGCGCACCGCCTGGTCGTCTGCTACAAGAACGACTGGCCGCAGGACCCGGGCCGTCCCGAGGGCGGCTACCCGACCACCAATTTCCGCGAGCCGCCGCACGCCCAGCCGGAGAACTCGCTCACGGGGACGCTGTACGAGTCGAATCCGACGACCGCCGACTATGTCGTCACCTCACCGGGCCACTGGCTCTTCGCGGGGACGGGGGTGCGGCAGGGCGAGAAGTTCCCGGGTCTGGTCGGCACGGAGTACGACCGGGCCAACGGATCGGAGTCCACGCCCCGCCCCATCGAGGTGATCTCGCACTCGCCGCTGACCTGCCGAGGGATCAACTCCTTCGCCAACTCGGCCTATTACACGGCCAAGAGCGGCGCGGGCGTCTTCAACACGGGGACGATGCGCTGGGTCGGGTCGATCAACGGGGACGGCGGGCACGGCATCAACGCCCGTACGGCGAAGTTCACTTCGAAGGTCACGGAGAATCTGCTGCACGCCTTCGCGGCGGGCCCGGCGGCGCACACGCACCCGGCCCACGACAACCTGGACCACTTCCATCCGTACGCGGGCGACCCCACCTGGTCCCGCGAGAACCTCTGGTGATCTTCTCTACGCGGGCCAGCGCCCCGTGATCCGCCGCACCCCCTCGGCCCCGCCCCGGTCGACGGCCGCCTTCACCACGGCGAAGATCGCCCCGTGGAGGGCGGCCGCGGTCAGCACCTCGCGCCAGGCGCGCTCGTCGTCGAGGGGGTCGGGCGCCTCGCGTCCGTCCCCGACGACCTTCCAGGCCCGCCCGAAGAGCGCACCGGCGATCATGCCGCCGCCGATCCCGAGGACCATGCCCACGGGGCGGTAGCACAGGCTCATCTTCCGCTTCTTACTTGCCATGTTCTCCTCCGGTCAGCCGCGCCAACTGCCCCTGGAACCAGTCGAGCCGGGCCTGCAGCAGCGCCACCTCCGCGACGAGTTCGGCGGTGGTGACCGCGGACTCCACCTCCGCCTCGGGCGAGGCGATCACCCGCAGTCCCTCGCCGCCGAGGCGTGCGAAGTCGGCGAGCGAGAGCGGCGTACGACTCCCTGCGCATGCCCCGCACACCGGCTCCAATGCCTGCCAGCCGGGCCGCCCCCACCCTGCGTCGGCGAAGCCGGTCGCGGTGCGCCGGCAGGCGCAGGGGCCGACGGTCGCGGTACGGACGCGCTGGCGGGCGTAGCGCATTCCCAGCTCGTAGCGGACGTACGCCCCGAGCACCGCCACGTCGAGGAGGACCGCCTTGCGGTACTCGGCGGCGCAGAGCAGCGCCTGCGCCTCGCACCGCTCGTGCAGACAGTGGAAGCCGCAGTCGCAGAGGCGCGAGGGCGAGCGGTGACGGCGGCCGTAGGCGCAGCGCGCGTTGTCCAGTACGCCGTACGGCAGACCCGAACCGATCGAGATGCCGAGGAACCCCGCCCGGCTGCCGTCCTGCGACAGCACCGGGTGGGCGATCTTGTAGCCGGTGGGCGGCTCCGTCGGACGTTCCTCGGGGAGCCGCAGCCTCATCGCGCGGCCGTCACCTCGACGGGCTCGGACTCGGGGACGGTGACGTCCTCCAACTCCGGGAACCCGTCTGCCACTTCGGCCTCCGTCGGCCGCTCCTCCGCAATCCCCTTGGCGAGTGCCTTGCCGAGCCTCATGGCGACCTCCGCATGCTGCGCTGTGGACGTACGACACCGATGGCGCCATGGTGACGCACCCGGGCCGCCCCGCCAAGAGCGCCTCCCGGCCCGACTGTTCAGCGTTGCTCATGCTTCACCCCAAGCAAATCTAAGTGGACCTTCACACTCCGACCGTCGGACACTGCATCCATGACCACACCCCGCCCCTTCGGCCGCGCACTCTGCGCCATGATCACGCCCTTCACCGCAACGGGTGACCTGGACCTGCCGGCCGCGCAGAAGCTGGCCGCCCGCCTGATGTCCGAGGGCTGCGACGGCCTGGTCCTGAACGGCACGACGGGCGAGTCCCCGACGACGAGCGACGCCGAGAAGACGGCGCTGGTGCGGGCGGTGCGCGAGGCGGTGGGCGCGACGGCGCACGTCGTGGCCGGGGTGGGCAGCTCGGACACGCGCCACACGGTGGAGCTGGCGCAGGCGGCCGAAGAGGCGGGCGCGGACGGCCTGTTGGTGGTCACCCCGTACTACAGCCGCCCGCCCCAGCCCGCGCTGGAGGCCCACTTCCGCAGGGTCGCGGACGCGACCGGCGTCCCGCTGATGCTGTACGACATCCCGGGCCGCACGGGCACGCGCATCGAGCCGGAGACGATGCTGCGCCTCGCGGACCACCCGCGGATCGCGGCGGTCAAGGACTGCGCGTACGACCTCCTCGGATCCACGAAGGTCATCTCCCGTACGGAGCTCGCCTATTACTCGGGCTGCGAGGAAATGAACCTGCCCCTGTACGCGGTGGGCGGCGCGGGCTGTGTGAGTACGGTCGCGAACGCGGCCCCGCGGCAGGTGCGCGCCGTGCTCGACGCGTACGACAAGGGCGACACGGCGGAGGCCACCCGCCTCAACCAACTCCTGTTCCCCCTCACGGAGTTGATGATGGCGAGCGGCCTGCCCGGCACGGTCACGGCCAAGGCGCTCGTCGACGCGGGCCCGGTCCGCGAACCGCTGCAGCCCGCCGGGCGCGAGGCGTCCGACGGGCTGCGGGCGGCGTACGAGGAACTGCTCAGGGCCTGACTCCCTTCGCCCCGACCATCCCCGTCCTCAGTACGGCAGTGGAACCTTCCGGGACGGTCATCCACGCACCACCGGTCTTCTTCATCGGCTCGAAGCCGCTGTAGTGGTACGTCACCGGGTCGAGCAGGAGGAGGTCGTACATCCCGGACAACTGATTCGTCCGCACACTGGGAAGGCAGATGCCGATCGCATCCCGCCCCGCCGCGTCCTTGGTCTGGACGGCCCGCAGTCCGGGAATCGTGGCCATCGCCCGGTAGACCCTGGCCAGCCCGCGGGAGTCGACCGGATAGGAGGAAGCCAGCAGCCAGAGCGCCCGGAAGTCGTGCTCGGCACGGGGTTCACCGGGGTAGGGGTAGAAGGCGCGTGCGGCCGCCTTCGCCTGCGCCGGGTCGGCAGGCAGCCGCCCGAGGAACTCATACCGCTCCCGGGGCGAGTGGTCGTCGCCCGACCTGCCGTTCTCGAAGGCCGGATCCGCGAACCGCGTCCACTCCTCCGTCACCTGCGGCCCGCCGTGCTCCTCGCCGGGCCCCTCCTGCTGGGGGCGCACCTCGAGCAGCTTCTGGTACGTCCACGGCCGGGCCAGGAGTCCCCCCGGTTCCCCGGACACCGTGTCCGCGGCGTTCAGCAGAACGCTCCGGGCGCTCCCCAACTCCATAACGTACGACGGCGGTTGGGTGGACACGGACGCCGTATGACCACCGCCGCTCACCACCTGCGTCCCGATCAGCAGGGCCGCGACCACGGCGGCGCACACCGCGGCCGCCACCCGGGCGGGCCTGCGCCTGCGTACGCGCAGCACACGGTCGGCGAGGTCGGCAGGGGGCTCGGCACGCTCCTGCTCCAGGTCGTACAGGGTGTCCCGCACCAGATTCTCGATGTTGTTCACGGGCGTACCTCCACAGGCTTCCAGTCACGCGCGACGGACGGGGCGAGCTCCGGCGCGACGGCCCGCAGCCGGGCCAGCGAGCGGTGGGTGGTGCTGCGTACGGTGCCGACGGAACACCCGAGCAGCCGGGCCACGTCCGCCTCGGGCAGATCCTCGAAGTACCGCAGCACCAGCACCGCGCGCTGGCGCGGCGTCAGCCGTGCGAGCGCGCGCCGCATGACGATGCGCAGGTCGACGGCGGCTTCGGCGCCGTCCCCGTGCGCCCGCTCGGGCGGCTCCGCGACCGTCAGCTCCCTTCGGGGCCAGCGCAGTCGCCACCGGCCGACCTGCAGCCGGTAGAGGATCTGCCGTACGTACGCCTCCGGCTCCTCGATCCGCTCCCAGCGCCCCGCGGCCTTCACCAGCGCGGTCTGCAGGAGGTCCTCGGCGGCGTGCCGGTCGCCGCCGCTGAGCAGGACGGCGGTCTTCAGCAGCGCACCGGACCGCGCCGCCACGAACTCGCGGAAACTCTCCTGGCCTTCGGCATTCATCGTCACCTTCACTCATCGGGCGGTTCTCGCTGCCCCTTGTGACGTGCGCGGCCGCCCCCCGCTATGCCTGTGCCCCAGAAAATACGCGAACGGCCCGCGCAGCGATGCAGCTGCGCGGGCCGTTCGGCGGTTGACCGTGAGGTCAGTTGTGGCTGTGGAGCACCTCGTTGAGGCCGCCCCAGACCGCGTTGTTCGGGCGGGCCTCGACCTTGCCGGTCACCGAGTTGCGGCGGAAGAGGATGTTCGATGCGCCGTTGAGCTCGCGGGCCTTGACGATCTGGCCGTCGGGCAGCGTGACGCGCGTACCGGCGGTGACGTACAGACCGGCCTCGACGACGCACTCGTCGCCGAGCGCGATCCCGACACCCGCCTCCGCGCCGACGAGGCAGCGCTCGCCGATGACGATCCGGACGTTGCCGCCGCCCGAGAGCGTGCCCATGGTGGAGGCGCCGCCGCCGATGTCTGAGCCGTTGCCGACGACGACCCCGGCGGAGATGCGGCCCTCGACCATGGAGGTGCCGAGCGTGCCGGCGTTGAAGTTGACGAAGCCCTCGTGCATGACGGTGGTGCCCTCGGCGAGGTGCGCGCCGAGGCGGACGCGGTCGGCGTCGGCGATGCGGACGCCCTTGGGGGCGACGTAGTCCGTCATCCGCGGGAACTTGTCGATGGACGTCACCTGGAGGTGGAGGCCCTCGGCGCGCGCGTTGAGCCGTACGGTCTCGACGTCGTCGACGGCGACCGGGCCGAGCGAGGTCCAGGCGACGTTGGCGAGGAAGCCGAACTGGCCGTCCAGGTTCACGCCGTGCGGCTTGACCAGGCGGTGGGAGAGCAGGTGCAGACGCAGGTACACGTCGTGCGCGTCCAGGGGCTTGTCGTCGACCGAGGCGATGACCGTACGGACGGCGACGACCTCGACACCACGACGGGCGTCGGCACCGATCGCCTTTGCGGCGCCCGCACCCAGCAGCTCGACGGCCTGCTCGGCGCTCAGCCGCTCGGTGCCGGCCGGTCCGGGCTCTGCGGTGAGCTCGGGCGCGGGGTACCAGGTGTCGAGGACAGTGCCGTCGGAGGTGAGGGTGGCGAGGCCGGCGGCGACGGCGCCGGTGGAGCGGGAGGGAACCTGAGAAATCGATTCGGTCATGCCCGAACGCTAACCGGAGGCGGGCTGCCGAGGCGAACCGGTCTCGACGGCCGGTCGCGCCGGTACGGCCCTCCGGCCCGCCGACCGTCCCGCGACGACCAGGACCGCGCCCGCCGCCCCGGCGATCACGGCGCTCAGCGGCCACAGCGCACCGGGCGCGGCCGAGTACAGCGCGCCGCCGAGCGGCGGGGCGAGGACGACACCGCTGACCGAGACTCCCGCGTACAGGGACTGGAAGCGGCCCTGGGCGTGGTCGGGCGCCTGGTCGGCGACGTACGCGGTGGCCGGGGTCTTGTAGAGGATCTCGCCCGCGGTGAGCAGCACCATCATGGCGACGGCCACCGCCACGGTCGCCCCCAGGATCAGTGCGGCGTAGCCGAGGCCGACCAGCATCAGGCCGGAGCCGACGACGGCGAGCGGGGCGCGTTTGCGCAGGGCGACGGTGGCCGGGAGTTCCAGGCAGAGGATCAGTCCGCCGTTGATCGCGATCACCCAGCCGTAGACGGCGGTGGAGACGCCGTGGTCGCCGAGGAAGACGGGCACGGTGGAGAAGAGCTGCCGGTAGACGATGTCCGCGCAGAAGATGGTGACGAGGAGGAGCAGGACGGTGGGCCGCGCCTTCAACTCCCGCCAGACGCCCGGTGCTTGGGGGTCGTGTGCGGCGCGGGTCCGGTGGGCCCCTTGCGCGGGCAGCACGCGGGAGGCGTACGCGGCGAAGAGCAGACTGCCGATGCCGTCGAGGACGAAGAGCCAGGTGTACGAGAGCGAGGCGGCGACCAGCGCCCCGAGCGGCGCCCCGACGGTGAACCCCGCGTTGCTCGCGAGCCGCATCACCGCGAAGCCCTGGCGGCGGCTCCCCTCGGGGACGGAGACCGCGACGAGCGCGGAGTTGGCGGCGCGGACCACGCCCGAGGCGTACTGACAGAGCGGGAGGACGGCGAAGAGCGCGGGGGTCGGCAGGGCGGGCAGCGCGATGAGGCCGGCCCCGCTGCATGCGGAGGCGGCGAGGAGGACGCGGCGGTGGCCCCACCGGTCGCCGTACCAGCCCCCGGTGAAGTTGCCCGCGATCATCCCGATGCCGCCGATGCCGCTGAGCACGCCCGCGCGGGCGACCGGCAGGCCGCGCTCCCCGGTCAGATAGACGAAGAGGTAGATGAAGGTGAAGGCGACGGCTGCGTTGAAGAAGAGACCGAAGGCCAGCAGCCGGACGGTTCTCGGTATCTCCCGCACGGTCTTCAGCACTACCCACCCCCGGTCGAGTAAGTTCCTTTAGGGAACGGACTATGGCAGCATATGTTTCGCAGGTCAACGGCTGCGTACCGAAGGAGCCCGCCATGCCGCAACGCACCAGCCTCAACGACGCCGACTGCGCGATCGCCCAGGCCCTGGACGTCGTCGGCGACTGGTGGACGCTGCTGATCGTGCGCGACACGGCGCGCGGGGTGCACCGCTTCGACGCGCTCCAGCGGGAGCTGGGCATGTCGCGCAAGGTGCTCACCGAGCGGCTGAAGCTCCTGGTCGACGCGGGCGTGCTCCTCCGCGAGCCGTACCAGGAGCGCCCGCCGCGCCACGAGTACCGGCTCACTCCGCGCGGCCGCGCCCTGCTGCCTGTACTGATCGCACTCCAGGACTGGGGAGACGCCTGGGTGCTGGGAGAGGGAGAGACGATGGCGACGACGACGGAGGCCTCGCAGGAGGCCGCACGGGTGCACGCACTGATCGGCACACGCGTACCGGAGATCCAACTCCTCGACTACGACGGCGAGTTGCGCGACCCGGTGTCGCAGGACACCGCACACACGGTGCTGTACTGCTTCCCCAGCGCGTACGCCCGCCGCGACGCCTACCCGCCCGGCTGGGCCGGGATCCCGGGCGCCTCGGGGTGCACGCTCGAATCGTGCACGTACCGCGACCAGCTCGCGGAGTTCACGGCGGCGGGCGCGAGCGTCCACGGCGTCTCCACCCAACGCCCGGACGAGCAGCGGGCGTTCGCCGACAAGGAGCAGCTGCGCTTCCCGCTCCTGTCGGACGCGGACCTCACGCTGGCCGCGGCGCTGCGCCTGCCGACGTTCCGGGCGTCCGGGGTGAGCCGGCTCAAGCGCCTCACGCTGGTGGTGGACCGCGACCGTACGATCCGCGAGGCGATCTACCCGATCACCGACATCGAGGCGAGCGTCCAGGCCGCCCTCGCCGCCGTCAGGCGATGACGCGGGCGAGCATCTCGCGGGTCTCGTCGGCGTCGAACTCCCGCCCGGTGAGCAGGAGTTGGATGAGCAGCCCGTCGATGAGCGCAACGAGCGCACGGGCGGTGGCGGGTGAGTCGACGTACGCGCCGATCACCTCGACGAGCCCGTCCAGCCACTCCGCCGCGACCGGCCGCAGGGCCTCGCGGCGCAGGCCCGCGAGGTAGAGCTCGTACTCCAGGAGCATCCGGCTGCGGTCGCCCCCGACGAGGCGGCCGAGCAGCCGGGTGATCCGGTCGGCGAGCGGCCCGTCGTCCTCGCCGAGGATCCGCTCCCAGCCCTCGACGGCGGTCTGCGGCTCGCCGTTGACCTGCCGCAGAGCAGCCACCATCAGCTCGTCGAGGGTCTTGAAGTGGTACGTCGTCGAGCCGAGCGGCACATCGGCCTCGGCGGCGGCGGAGCGATGACTCAGCCCGGCGATCCCCTTCTCGCCCACGACGCGGATCGCGGCGTCGATGATGCGCTGACGGCGGTCGGGGTCGAAGCGGCGGGCCATCAGTGGGAGCCGCCGAGATTGAGCAGGACCACCCCGCCGATGACGAGCGCGATGCCCGCGAGCTTGGCGGCGCTCGCCGACTCCCCCATGAAGACCATGCCGATGGCGGCGATGGCGGCGGTGCCGATTCCGGCCCAGATCGCGTAGGCGGTGCCCACGGACATGGACTTGAGGACCTGGGCGAGGAGCGCGAAGGCGAGGACGTAGCCCCCGACGGTGATCAGCGAGGGCCACAGCTTGCTGAAGCCCTCGCTGTACTTCATGGCGGTGGTCCCGCCGACCTCTGCCGCGATGGCCGCGGCCAGCAGTACGTATGGCATGTGTACTACCGTACACAACGCCGTCCGCAACATCGTCGCTCAGACCGCCGCACCCGCCTTCTCCGCCTCGCCCGCACCGGCGTGCATCGTCTCCTCGGGCCGCGCCTTCTTCGGCAGCAGCACGGTGAGCGCAAGGAAGACCAGCAGCAGGGCCGACTGCACGAGCAGCGCCCGGTGGAAGCCGCCCGTGAAGTCGCCGGTCTTGGCGCGGGCGAAGAAGACGGAGCCGAAGACGGCCACTCCGACCGAGCCGCCGATGGACTGCACCGCGGAGAGCACCCCGGAGGCGGAGCCGATCTCGTTGTCGTCGACGGCGGCCAGGATGAAGCTGAAGAGCGCCGCGATCACCATGCCCGCGCCGATTCCGGCCACGGTCACACCGGGGGCGATGTCCCAGATCGTGAACGACGTGCCGAGGTGGTCGAGTTCGTACCAGAGCAGCCAGGCGCCCACGAGCTGGACGAGCGGCCCGACCTGCAGCACCGCCCGGCCGATCCGCTCGGCCAGGAACGCCCCGCTGACCGCACCGCCGATCGCGGTGCCGACGGCCAGCGGCAGATTGCCAAGACCCGCCTCACCTGCGGTGAAGTGCTGGCCGATCTGCAGGAAGAGGGTGAGGACGAGCTGGCTGCCGACCAGACCGCCGAAGAAGAGGGCGATGCCGCCGAGCCCGACGGTGAAGGCGGGCTTGCGCAGCAGCGCGGGCGTCACCAGGGGCTCGCGGCCGCGCGCCGCGGTGCGCCGCTGCTGTACGGCGAAGGCCGCGAAGCCGGCGCACGAGGCGGCCATGCAGAGCCAGGTCCACAGCGGCCAGCCCGCCTCCTGCCCCTGGTTGAGGGGCAGGACCAGCAGTCCGCAGGAGACGGCGACGAGGGCGGCGCCCATGGTGTCGACGACGACGGTGCGGTCGCCCGGCCTCTTCGGTACGAAGATCCACGCGAGGACCAGCGCGGCCACTCCGATGGGCAGGTTGACCAGGAAGACCAGCCGCCAGCCGAGCCCGAAGAAGTCGCCCGAGATCAGACCGCCGCCCAGGACGGGGCCCACGATTCCGCCGAGGCCGAGCACGGGCCCGAAGATGCCGAAGACCTTGGTGAGTTCGGGTCCGGAGAAGTTCTCGCGCAGCAGACCGAGTCCCTGCGGCAGGAGCATCGCACCGGCGGTGCCCTGCAGCAGCCGGAAGACGATCAGCCACTCGATGTTCGGCGCGAGCGCGCAGAGGAGGGAGGTCGCGGTGAAGGAGAACAGCCCGGCGAGGAACATCCGGCGCCGCCCGTAACGGTCGCCGAGCCGGCCGCCCAGGATCAGGCCTGCGCCCAGCGTGAGGGCGTACCCGCCGATCACCCACTGCAGGCCGACGGAGCTCGCGCCGAGGGACTCCTCCAGGGCCGGGCCCGCCACATTGACGATCGACGCGTCCAGCAGATCCATGATCTCCGCGACGAGCATCACCACAAGGATCAGCCATCGCCACCGGTAGGGGGCCTCGGTGGTCTGTTCGCTGCTCACTTTACCTCAGATCATTGATTACCAATATTCTTAGCAATATCGAGAGTATCGTGAGCCGCATGGATGTCCAAGAGCCCGCAGTGGAAGCGGCCACGATCCGCGACCGGCTGCGTCAACTGACGCTCAGGCAGCAGCGGTTCGAGCGGTATCTGGGCCGGCGGCTGGGGGTCGACCCCGCAGGGCTCGCGGTGATGGACCACCTGGTCAACGTCGGACCGGCGACACCCAGCGAGCTCGCCCGCCATCTCTCCGCGTCGACCGCGGCCATGACCCTGGTGATCGACCGGCTCGCGGCGGGCGGCCATGTGAGCAGGGAGCCGCACCCCACCGACCGCAGGAAGGTGGTCGTCACTCCCGCCGGGCACTGGGAGGAGGAGGCGTACCAGTACGTGGAACCCCTGATCAAGGGGGTCGCCGAAGCCACCGCGGCGATGACCCCCGAGGAGCGGGCCGCGGTGGCGGGCTTTCTGGAGCGGATGGCCGTCGCCTACGACGGGGCGACACCACCCTGACCGGCGGCTATGCCCCGTGCACGTAGGGCGTGGTCGTGCTGAGCCGGGTGAAGCCAAGGCGCTGCAGGATCGGGCGGCTGTCGTCGGAGGCGTCGACCTGCAGATAGCGGTAGCCGCGCTCGGCGGCGATCCCGGCCCGGTGCGCGACCAGCGCCTTGTAGATCCCCTTGCCCCGCCACTCCGGGGCCGTCCCGCCGCCCCACAGGCTCGCGAAGTCCGTCCCCTCCTGGAACTCGATCCGCGCCGCGCACACCGGTCGGTCACCCGCCATGGCCACCACCACGACGATCCCCTCCGGGTCGGTCTCCAGCTGGGTCAGCACCTGGTGCCGGAGCTTCGCGCTGTCGGAGTCGAAGGCCTGGTCGTGGGCCTCGCCCATGAGCCGTACGCCCTCCGCGTCCGTGACGGTCAACAGCCGTACGCCGTCCGGCAGTCGGACCTCCGTCGGCTGCTCCACCACCTCCGCCACCATCAGCGCCTCCTCGGGCTCCGGCACGAACCCGGCCGCCGCGAGCCGCGCCCCCAGGTCATGGGGGGTGTCGTGCGAGTAGAGCTTCCACTCGAACTCCAGGCCGAGCGCCCCGAAGTGCTTCACCTGGGCCGCGATGACCGCGTCCGCGCCGTCCTCGGTCAGCTCCGACCAGAGGACGCCGTTCCAGTCGCCGTCCCCACCCGTCTGCCGTACGACACCGTCCGTGTACTCCACCCGTACACCGGGGCCGTCGCCCGCAGTCTCCCTGCGCATCTGCCGGTCGAAGACCGCACGTACCTCATCACTGTTCATCCGGCCACTCCAGCACCCGCCTCCACCTGCGGCAACCAGTTATCGGCAGGCCCCGTACCATGCGGAAACACGACATTCGCAACCTGGAGGTACCCCCGGTGGACCGCTCCCCGATCATCCTGGACAGCGACCCGGGTCTCGACGACGCCGTCGCTCTGCAGTACCTCCTGGGCACGGGACTGTGGGACCTCAAGGCCTTCACCGCGGTCGCCGGCAACGTCCCTCTGGACCACACGTACCGCAACGCCCGCGCCCTGGCCCGCGCCCTGCGCATCGACGGCGACGTCCCCGTGCACCGCGGCGTCGGCCGCACCTTCAGCCGCATCAGCCCCGACTCCGGCGGCTTCCACGGCGAGAACGGCCTCGGCGACGAGATCATCCCCGACTCCACGGCGCCCCACCAGACCGAGTCCGCGGTCCAGGCGATCCTGCGCCTCTCCAAGCAGTACGAGGGCGAGCTCACCCTCGTCGCCACGGGCCCGCTGACGAACGTCGCCGCGGCCCTCATCGAGGACCCCGCCCTCGCCCACCGCCTCAAGAAGCTGGTCTTCATGGGTGGTGCCGTACGCACCGGAAACATCACGCCCGTCGCCGAGTTCAACGTCTGGGCCGACCCCGAGGCCACCGACATCGTGGTCAGCTCGGGAGCCCCGTACACGATGGTCGGCCTCGACGCGACGCACGCCTGGCGCTTCACCCAGGGCGACCTGGACACCCTCGTCGAGGCGGGCCCCGGCATGGAGCTCACCGCCAACCTGATGCGCCACTACCTCAAGTCGTACGACACGAACGCGGGCGAGCCCGACTGCCCCCTGCACGACCCCCTCGCGGTGGGCGTGGCCGCCGACGAATCGTTCGTCACGGCGGCCGAGGGCACGGTCGTGGTGGAGTGCGGCAGCGAACTGACCCGGGGCCAGACGGTCTTCCTCCCGGCCGGCGAGGCCCGCACCTACGCGTACAGCGACACCATCAAGGACCGCGCCCGCCACACGGGTCGCGTCGCGCTCGGCAAGGGTCCGCGCAACTTCAGCGCCCACTTCACCGAGACGCTGCTGCGCTGGCCTTCGGCGATCGGCTAGTCGGCATCCGGCGCGGCGTGGCACGCTGCTGAGGTGACCAGCAGACCCACCGAGGAACAGCGCCGGAGCGACCTCGCCCGGCTGCGCCGCATCCGCGACCGGATCGACCGGGAGTACGCGCAGCCGCTGGACGTCGAGGCGCTCGCCCGCGGAGAGCACATGTCCGCGGGCCACCTCAGCCGCGCGTTCAAGACCGCCTACGGCGAATCCCCGTACGGCTATCTCATGACGCGCCGCATCGAGCGCGCGATGGCCCTGCTGCGCCGCGGCGACCTCAGCGTCACGGAGGTCTGCTTCACGGTGGGCTGCTCCTCGCTCGGCACCTTCAGCACCCGCTTCACCGAACTGGTCGGCGTGCCGCCCAGCGCCTACAAGCGCGATCCGGACCGCACACCCGCGGGGATGCCGTCGTGCGTGGCCAAGCAAGTCACGCGACCGATCAGGAATCAAGAAGCGCGGCCGCCGACCCCGAATTAGCGTGGATGGCGTCCGGTCCCGCCGGGGACCGGCACGATCCACGGATTCAGGAGCGATCATGAGCGACTCGGCCACCCAGGGCATCAAGACCGTGCTGCACCCCGTCTCCGACCTGGCGGCGGCGAAGGCGGTCTACTCCGCGCTGCTCGGCACGGAGCCGACGGTCGACTCGGAGTACTACGTCGGCTTCGACGCCGCGGGCCAGCACATCGGCCTGGTGCCCAGCGGCCCGCAGGGGCCGACGCAGTCCGTGGCGTACTGGCACGTCCCGGACATCGAGGCAAAGCTCGCCGAAGTGACCGCCGCGGGTGCCACCATCAAGGAGCCCACGCGCGACGTCGGCAACGGCCGCCTGGTGGCCACCGTCACCGACCCCGACGGCAACCTCCTCGGGCTCCTCCAGGACAGCTGAGCCCGCCGACCGCCCCCGCCCCAGCACAGGGAGAACACGATCAGCATGGCCACGAGGAAGAGCACGCGGGCAGCCGAGCCGCACGCCGCCGACAGTCACGACCTGATCCGCGTGCTCGGCGCACGCGTGAACAACCTCAAGGACGTCAGCATCGAGATCCCGAAGCGGCGGCTGACCGTGTTCACGGGGGTCTCGGGCTCGGGCAAGAGCTCCCTCGTCTTCGGCACGATCGCGGCCGAGTCGCAGCGGCTGATCAACGAGACGTACAGCACCTTCGTGCAGGGCTTCATGCCGACCCTGGCGCGCCCCGAGGTCGACGTACTCGACGGGCTGACCACGGTGATCACCGTGGACCAGCAGCGCCTGGGCGCCGACCCCCGCTCCACGGTCGGCACCGCCACCGACGCCAACGCGATGCTGCGGATCCTCTTCAGCCGGCTCGGCAAACCGCACATCGGCTCGCCCAAGGCGTTCTCCTTCAACGTCGCCTCGATCAGCGGCGCGGGCGCGGTCACCATGAAGCGCGGCGGCGAGACCGTGAAGGAGCGGCGCAGCTTCAGCATCACGGGCGGCATGTGCCCGCGCTGCGAGGGCCGCGGCTCGGTCAGCGACATCGATCTGACCGCGCTGTACGACGACAGCAAGTCGCTGAACGAGGGCGCGCTCACGATCCCCGGCTACACCATGGACGGCTGGTACGGGCGGATCTTCGGCGGCTGCGGCTTCTTCGACCCGGACAAGCCGATCCGCAAGTTCACCAAGCGGGAGCTGAACGACCTCCTCCACAAGGAGCCGACCAAGATCAAGGTCGACGGCATCAACCTCACGTACGAGGGCCTGATCCCGAAGATCCAGAAGTCGATGCTGTCCAAGGACGTCGACTCGCTGCAGCCCCACATCCGGGCGTTCGTGGAGCGCGCGGTCACCTTCACCACCTGCCCCGACTGCGAGGGCACCCGGCTCAACGAGGGCGCCAGGTCCTCGAAGATCAAACGGATCAGCATCGCCGACGCGTGCGCGATGGAGATCAGGGACCTCGCCGAGTGGGTGCGCGGCCTCAAGGAGCCGTCGGTCGCGCCGCTCCTGGAGACGCTTCAGCAGACCCTCGAGTCGTTCGTGGAGATCGGCCTCGGCTATCTCTCGCTCGACCGGCCCTCCGGCACCCTGTCGGGCGGCGAGGCGCAGCGCGTCAAGATGATCCGCCACCTCGGCTCCTCGCTCACCGACGTCACGTACGTCTTCGACGAGCCGACGACGGGGCTGCACCCGCACGACATCCAGCGGATGAACGACCTGCTGCTGCGGCTGCGCGACAAGGGCAACACCGTGCTCGTCGTGGAGCACAAGCCGGAGACGATCCAGATCGCCGACCATGTCGTCGACCTGGGTCCCGGCGCGGGTTCGGGCGGCGGCACCGTCTGCTTCGAGGGCACGGTCGACGGGCTGCGGGCGACGAAGACCGTGACCGGCCGGCACTTCGACGACCGGGCGGCGGTGAAGGACGAGGTCCGGGAGCCCACGGGCGCGCTGGAGATCCGCGGCGCCTCGGCGAACAACCTGAAGAAGGTCGACGTCGACATCCCGCTCGGGGTGCTGGCCGTCGTGACGGGTGTCGCCGGGTCCGGGAAGAGCTCGCTCGTCCACGGCTCGCTGCCCGCCGGGGAGAACGTGGTCTCCGTCGACCAGGGCGCGATCCGCGGTTCGCGGCGCAGCAACCCGGCGACGTACACGGGTCTGCTGGAGCCGATCCGCAAGGCGTTCGCCAAGGCCAACGGTGTGAAGCCCGCGCTGTTCAGCGCCAACTCCGAGGGCGCCTGCCCCACTTGCAAGGGGAACGGCGTCGTCTACACCGACCTGGCGATCATGGCGGGCGTCGCCACGACCTGCGAGGAGTGCGACGGGAAGCGTTTCCAGGCATCCGTACTGGAATACCTTCTGGGCGGCCGCGACATCAGCGAGGTGCTCACGATGTCGGTGAGCGAGGCCGAGGAGTTCTTCGGCGCGGGTGAGGCGCGCACCCCGGCCGCACACAAGATCCTGGAGCGGCTCGCGGACGTCGGGCTCGGCTATCTCACGCTCGGCCAGCCGCTCCCCACCCTGTCGGGCGGCGAACGGCAGCGGCTGAAGCTGGCCACGCACATGGGCGAGAAGGGCGGCATCTACGTCCTCGACGAGCCGACCGCCGGTCTCCATCTCGCCGATGTGGAGCAGCTGTTGGGGCTGCTCGACCGGCTCGTCGACTCCGGCAAGTCGGTCATCGTCGTCGAGCACCACCAGGCGGTCATGGCGCACGCCGACTGGATCATCGACCTCGGCCCCGGCGCGGGCCACGACGGCGGCAAGATCGTCTTCGAGGGCACCCCCGCCGATCTCGTCGCCGGCCGCTCGACGCTCACGGGCGAGCATCTCGCTGCGTACGTGGGCTAACCGGCCTTCGGGGCGAACTTCACCGCGAGCCAGTTGCTGAAGGCCTCGACGCGCGGCCGGCTGCGAGTGTTCTGGAAGGTCCGGATCAGCCACTCGCCGCCGGCCCCGCGCACCATCAGATAGGTCTGTACGGAGAGAGCCCGCTTCCCGGGCCTCTCGCCCTTGCCCTTGATCACGCCGCCGTGCGAGTGCACCAGCGCGGTGTCGGGGCCGAGCAGGACGACGTCGTCGATCTCGGCCCAGAGCCGGGACCCCTTGAGCACTCCCTCGAAGAGCCCTCGATGCCCTTCGGCGACACCGTCGCGCCCCACCATCCGCCCACCGAAGAAGGTGACGTAGTCCGCGTCCTCGGTGAAGGTGCGGGCGTACGCGTCCGTGTCGCCCCACGCCGCGCGGTGCTCCTCGAAGGCGGCGCACACGTCGCGGACCGACTCACTGACGATGTTCCCGGTGACTGTCATGGCTTCCCCTTGCTCGCTTCGGCTAAGATTACTTGCACACATGCAATATATGCACGCGTGCATGCATTGGGCAAGAGGCATCCCAGGAGAGGCGAACATCCATGGCCGACCAGGACCGCACGGAGCTGCTGCGCACCCACACCGCCACCTACCGCGCCTATCTCACCGCCGTCGTCCTGCACGGCCAGTCGGCGGCCGACACCCTCGGCCAGAGCTCCACCGACCTGTACGCCCTCAACATCCTCGAACTCGCGGGCCCGTTGACGACCGGCGCCCTCGCCGAGCGCACCGGCCTCACCCAGAGCGCCACCACCCGCCTCGTCGACCGCCTGGAACGCAGCGGCTGGGCCCGCCGCGGCCCCGACCCCGCCGACCGCCGCCGCGTCCTGGTCGAGGCCGTCCCGCTGACCCGCGCCCAGGACGAAGCGGCCTTCGGCGAGACCCGCCGCCGTATGGCCGAGGTCTTCGACTCCTTCACCGAGACCGAACTCCAGACCCTCTTCCGCTACTTCGCACAGGCCACCACCGCCCTGACCGGCTACGGTGTCCCGTCCAAGACATGACACGACACAGCACGGGCAACGGGAGCAGGCAGTGGCACAGAACTCTGGGTGGGGCGGCGCATACGGAGGCCCGCCCGGTTACGGCGGCGCTCCGGGCTGGGGCGGCTGGCAGCCACCGCCGCAGGCACCCAAGCCGGGAGTGATACCGCTGCGGCCGCTGGCCGTCGGCGACATGCTCAACGGGACGATGACGACGATCGGGCGCTACTGGAAGCCCCTGATCGGCATAGCCGTGACCCTCTACGGAGGGGCCGCCATCCTGGTCGGGGCGTTCATCGGCATCCTCTACGCCACGTTCTCCGACACCGTCGACACCGTCTTCCACACGACCGACGACGACCTCGGCTGGTCCGACGTGCGCTCGCTGGTGTTCGGCTTCATCGCCCTGTGGGTGGTCGCCATGCTGCTGGTCGTCTTCTGTACGGCGATGATGTACGCGACCTGCGCGGTCGTCCTCCAGCAGGCCGTCCTCGGCAGGCCCGCCACCTACAAGTCCGTCTGGTGGAGCGCCCTTTCGCGCGTGCCCGCCGTGCTCGGAGCCGTCCTGCTGTCGGGGCTCGCGACCGTCGTGCCGATCCTCCTGATCGCGGCCGTATTCACCGCCCTGATCGTGGCGGTGGTGAACAACGACAGCTCACCCGCACTGTTCGCGCTGATCCCCCTGCTGGTCCTGACGGTGATCCCGCTCGCGGCCTGGCTCTGGGTGAAGTTCAGCCTGGCCCCCTCCGCCGTGGTCTTCGAGGGCCGGCGCCCCGTGGCCGCCCTGCGCCGCTCCTCGGAGCTGGTGAAGGGCTCCTGGTGGCGCATCTTCGGGATCTCGCTCCTCGCCTTCGCGATGGCCGCGGCGGCGGGCTACCTCATCCAGCTGCCCTTCAGCCTGCTGGGCAGCTTCCCCACGGCGACACTCGGCGACGACCCGGGCACCGCCCAGATCGTCGCCGTCTTCTCCGGCTACCTCGCCGCCGTACTGGTCGGCCAGCTGGTCAGCCAGATCATCACGGTCACGGTCCCCCAGCTGATGACCGGCATGCTCTACGTCGACCAGCGCTTCCGCAAGGAGGACCTGGCCCCCGTACTCGCCCGGGCGGCGACGGAGGCGTAGGGACGCGGAAGGGCCGGCCGGGTGCGTACACCCGGCCGGCCCTTGCGAAGGCGGTACCGATCAGACGTTGAAGCCGAGCGCGCGCAGCTGCTCGCGGCCGTCATCGGTGATCTTGTCCGGGCCCCACGGCGGCATCCAGACCCAGTTGATCTTCAGCTCGTTGACGATGCCCTCGGTCGCCGACTTCGCCTGGTCCTCGATGACATCGGTCAGCGGGCAGGCCGCGGACGTCAGGGTCATGTCGAGGGTGGCGATGTTGGCGTCGTCGATGTGGATGCCGTAGATCAGGCCGAGGTTGACGACGTCGATGCCCAGCTCGGGGTCGACCACGTCGTACAGCGCCTCGCGGACCTCTTCTTCGGAGGCCGGCTTGGTCGTCAGAGTCTCGTTCTCGCTCATGCTGTCTTCCTTTCGGACTCGCCCAGCGCCTGAGCGGTCGCGTCCTTCCACGCCATCCAGCTGAGCAGCGCGCACTTCACACGGGCGGGGTACTTGGAGACTCCGGCGAACGCGACCGCGTCCTCCAGGATCTCCTCCATCGCGTCGTCGGGCTCCAGCTTGCCCTTGGACTGCATCAGCTCCAGGAACGCGTCCTGGATCTTCTGCGCGTCCTCGAGCTCCTTGCCGACCAGCAGGTCGTTGAGGACGGAGGCGCTGGCCTGGCTGATGGAGCAGCCCTGGCCCTCGTAACTGATGTCGGCGATGGTGTCGCCCTCGTACCGCACGCGCAGCGTGATCTCGTCGCCGCACGTCGGGTTGACGTGGTGCACCTCGGCGTCGCCGTCCCGGAGACCGCGCCCGTGCGGGTGCTTGTAGTGGTCCAGGATGACTTCCTGGTACATCGAATCCAGCTTCACGATCCCCAGTCCTTAACCGAAGAAGTTCCGTACGTGCTCCAGACCGTCCACCAGGGCGTCGACCTCGGCGGGCGTGGAGTACAGATAGAACGACGCTCGCGTGGTCGCAGGAATTCCGTACCGCAGGCAGACGGGGCGGGCGCAGTGGTGGCCGACCCGGACCGCGATGCCCTGCTCGTCGAGGACCTGGCCCACGTCGTGCGGGTGGATGTCGCCGAGCGTGAAGGAGATCGCGGCGCCGCGCATCTCGGCCGTCGGGGGGCCGATGAAGCGCAGGTCCGGGATCTCGCCGAGGCGCTTCATCGCGTACTCGGTGATCGCGTGCTCATGCGCGGCGATCTTGTCCATGCCGATCGCGGAGAGGTAGTCCACGGCCGCGCCGAGGCCGACGGCCTGGGCGATCGGGGGCGTACCCGCCTCGAACTTGTGCGGCGCGGGAGCGTACGTCGAGGAGTGCATCGAGACGGTTTCGATCATCTCGCCGCCGCCGAGGAACGGCGGCAGGTCCTCGAGGAGCTCCTGGCGGCCCCAGAGGACGCCGATGCCCGTCGGACCGACCATCTTGTGGCCGGTGAAGGCCACGAAGTCGGCCTGCAGCGCCTGCACGTCGAGCACCATGTGCGGGGCGGCCTGCGAGGCGTCGATGCAGACGAGCGCGCCGACCTGCTGGGCACGGCGGATGATCGTCTCGACCGGGTTGATCGTGCCCATCAGGTTGGAGACCAGCGTGAAGGAGACGATCTTCGTCTTCTCCGTGATGATCTCTTCGATGTTGGACAGGTCGAGACGGCCGTCGTCGGTGAGGCCGAACCACTTCAGCTTCGCGCCCGTGCGCTGCGAGAGCAGCTGCCACGGCACGATGTTGGAGTGGTGCTCCATCTCCGTGATGACGATCTCGGTCTCGCGGTCCACGCGGTAGGGCTCATCGGCCCAACCGAGCATGTTGGCCACGAGGTTGAGCGACTCCGAGGCGTTCTTGGTGAAGATCACCTCGTCGCGGCTGGGCGCGTTGATGAAGGCGGCGACCTTGTCGCGGGCGCCCTCGTACAGTGCCGTGGCCTCCTCGGCAAGCACGTGCACGCCGCGGTGGACGTTGGCGTTGTGCTGCTCGTAATAGTCGGTCAGCGCGTCGAGAACCTGGCGCGGCTTCTGCGAAGTGGCCGCGTTGTCCAGGTAAACGATCTTCTTCCCGTCGTGGACCACTCGGTCCAGCAAGGGGAAGTCCTTGCGGATCGCCTCGACGTTGTAATCGGGCACAGTGAGGAGGCCCGGCAGTGTCGTCACGCTGAAGCGCCACCCTTCGTCGTGTAGGCCTCGTAGCCCTCGTTCTCGAGCTTGTCGGCGAGCTCGGGGCCGCCGGACTCGACGATCTTGCCCGCCGAGAAGACGTGCACGAAGTCGGGCTTGATGTAGCGCAGGATGCGCGTGTAGTGCGTGATGAGGAGCGTGCCGACCTCGCCGGTGTCGCGGACGCGGTTGACGCCCTCGGAGACCTGGCGCAGGGCGTCGACGTCGAGGCCGGAGTCGGTCTCGTCGAGGATCGCGATCTTCGGCTTGAGGAGCTCCATCTGGAGGATCTCGTGGCGCTTCTTCTCGCCGCCGGAGAAGCCCTCGTTGACGTTGCGCTCGGCGAAGGCCGGGTCCATCTGGAGGGTCTCCATGGCGGACTTGACCTCCTTCACCCAGGTGCGGAGCTTGGGGGCCTCGCCGCGGATCGCCGTCGCCGACGTACGCAGGAAGTTGGAGACCGAGACGCCGGGGACCTCGACCGGGTACTGCATGGCGAGGAACATGCCGGCGCGGGCGCGCTCGTCGACGGTCATCTCGAGGACGTCCTCGCCGTCGAGGGTGACGGTGCCGGACGTGATCGTGTACTTGGGGTGACCCGCGATGGAGTACGCCAGGGTCGACTTGCCGGAGCCGTTGGGGCCCATGATGGCGTGGGTCTCGCCCTGCTTCACGGTCAGGTCGACGCCCTTGAGGATCTCCTTCGTACCGTTCTCGGTTTCGACGGAGACGTGCAGGTCGCGGATTTCAAGCGTTGCCATGGGTGACTCAGGACTCCTGGGATACGGAGACGAGCACATCGTCCCCTTCGATCTTTACGGGGTATACGGGGACGGGGCGCGTCGCGGGAAGGCCGGACGGCTTGCCGGTGCGGAGGTCGAACGACGAGCCGTGCAGCCAGCACTC
Organism: Streptomyces sp. NBC_01465; assembly: GCF_036227325.1. Taxonomy (NCBI): domain Bacteria; kingdom Bacillati; phylum Actinomycetota; class Actinomycetes; order Kitasatosporales; family Streptomycetaceae; genus Streptomyces; species Streptomyces sp. NBC_01465. Next base: position 1,596,043 of record NZ_CP109467.1, read on the forward strand.
GATCGAACAGTCCTCGACCTCGCCCTCGGAGAGCGAGACGTTCGCGTGCGAGCAGATGTCGTTGATCGCGAACACCTCCCCCTCCGTGCGGACCAGCGACACCGGCGTGCCGTCGAGTTCCACCCGCTTCGGGGTGTCCTCCTCCAGCTCGCTGAGCGCGGCCACCTTGACGAAAGCCATCAGACCGAGGCCTCCAGCTCCGCGTCGATCTTGGCGAGGAGGCGCTCCTCGACGTCCGGCAGACCGATCTGCTGGACGAGCTCGGCGAAGAAGCCGCGGACGACGAGGCGGCGGGCCTCGGCCTCCGGGATACCGCGCGACTGGAGGTAGAAGAGCTGGCTGTCGTCGAAGCGGCCGGTCGCCGAGGCGTGGCCCGCACCCGCGATCTCGCCGGTCTCGATCTCCAGGTTCGGTACGGAGTCGACGCGCGCGCCGTCGGTGAGGACGAGGTTGCGGTTGAGCTCGTACGAATCGGTGCCCTCGGCGGCGGCCTGGATCAGCACGTCGCCGATCCACACCGCGTGCGCGTCCTGGCCCTGCAGCGCGCCCTTGTAGGCCACGTTGGACTTGCAGTGGGGCACGTTGTGGTCGACCAGGAGGCGGTGCTCCTGGTGCTGGCCCTGGTCGGTGAAGTACAGACCGAAGAGCTCGGCGTCGCCGCCGGGGCCCGCGTAGCTGATGCGCGGGTGGAGGCGTACGACGTCGCCGCCGAAGGTGACCACGACGGACTTGAAGGTGGCGTCGCGGCCGACCAGCGCGTTGTGCTGGGCGACGTGGACGGCCTTGTCGTCCCAGTCCTGGACGGAGACGACGGTGAGCTTCGCGCCGTCGCCGAGCAGGTAGTCGACGTTGGCGGCGAGCACCGCGTCGCCGGTGTGGTCGATGACCACGACGGCCTCGGCGAAGGCGCCGAGCTCGATGACCTGGTGGCCGTAGGCCACGCCGCCGATGCCGTGCACGGCGATACGGATCGGCTCGGTGAGGACGGCCTCCTTGGGCACCGAGACGACCGAGGCCTTCTCGAAGGAGGTGAACGCCTGGGCGGCGACCCGGTCCACCGGGGTGCCGGCCTTGCCGACGCGCGCGTCGTCGCGGCCGACCGTCTCGACGGTGACACCGTCGGGGGCGGTGACCTCGACCCGTACGCCGCCACCGGTCGCGGCGGCGGTGCCGTCGTGCAGACCGCGGAGGCGCTCGAGCGGGGTGAACCGCCACTCCTCCTCGCGGCCGTGCGGGACCGGGAAGTCGGCCACGTCGAAGGACGGCGGCGCGCTCATACGGGTGGCGCTGGTGGACTCGGCGGCCACCGCGATGGACCCGGCAGTGGTGGAACCCGCCGGAATGTTCTGAGCCTCAGCCATGGCTGTCGTAGTGCTCACTTTCTGGGTCAAAGTAAAACGGTCGCTGCTGGGGTACGGGGCCTTAGCCGACCGAACCCTCCATCTGCAGCTCGATCAGCCGGTTGAGCTCCAGGGCGTACTCCATGGGCAGCTCCTTGGCGATCGGCTCGACGAAGCCGCGGACGATCATCGCCATGGCCTCGAACTCCGTCATGCCGCGGCTCATCAGGTAGAAGAGCTGGTCGTCGGAGACCTTGGAGACGGTCGCCTCGTGGCCCATGGACACGTCGTCCTCGCGCACGTCCACGTACGGGTACGTGTCGGAGCGGGAGATCGTGTCGACGAGCAGCGCGTCGCAGAGCACGTTGGACTTGGAGCCGGGCGCACCCTCGCCGATCTCGATGAGACCGCGGTAGGAGGTGCGGCCGCCGCCTCGCGCCACCGACTTGGAGACGATGTTGGAGGAGGTGTTCGGTGCCATGTGGACCATCTTGGCGCCGGCGTCCTGGTGCTGGCCCTCGCCCGCGAAGGCGATGGAGAGCGTCTCGCCCTTGGCGTGCTCGCCCATGAGGTAGACGGCGGGGTACTTCATCGTCACCTTGGAGCCGATGTTGCCGTCGACCCACTCCATGGTCGCGCCCTCGTAGGCCACGGCGCGCTTGGTGACCAGGTTGTAGACGTTGTTCGACCAGTTCTGGATCGTCGTGTAGCGGCAGCGGCCGCCCTTCTTCACGATGATCTCGACGACCGCGGAGTGCAGCGAGTCGGAGGAGTAGATCGGGGCGGTGCAGCCCTCGACGTAGTGGACGTAGGCGTCCTCGTCGACGATGATCAGCGTCCGCTCGAACTGGCCCATGTTCTCCGTGTTGATACGGAAGTAGGCCTGCAGCGGGATGTCGACCTTCACGCCCTTGGGCACGTAGATGAACGAACCGCCCGACCACACGGCCGAGTTGAGCGACGCGAACTTGTTGTCGCCGACCGGGATGACGGTGCCGAAGTACTCCTGGAAGAGCTCCGGGTGCTCCTTCAGCGCCGTGTCGGTGTCGAGGAAGATGACGCCCTGCTCCTCCAGGTCCTCACGGATCTGGTGGTAGACGACCTCGGACTCGTACTGGGCCGCGACACCGGCGACGAGGCGCTGCTTCTCCGCCTCGGGGATGCCGAGCTTGTCGTACGTGTTCTTGATGTCCTCGGGCAGGTCCTCCCAGGACTCCGCCTGCTTCTCCGTGGAACGCACGAAGTACTTGATGTTGTCGAAGTCGATGCCGGAGAGGTCGGAACCCCAGGACGGCATGGGCTTCTTGCCGAAGAGCTTCAGGCCCTTGAGGCGGAGCTTCAGCATCCACTCGGGCTCGTTCTTCTTCGACGAGATGTCGCGCACGACGTCCTCGTTGAGGCCGCGCTTGGCCGTGGCGCCTGCCGCGTCGGAGTCGGCCCAGCCGAATTCGTACGTGCCCAGACCCTCGAGTTCGGGGTGGGCAGTCTCCGTGGGGAGAGTCATGCGGGGTTCCTCCCGGCCGTGCTGGCGGATGCTGAAACTTCGGTCTGTGAAACGATCTTGGGAATGAACGTCGTGCACACTCCGTCGCCGTGGGCGATGGTGGCCAGACGCTGCACATGAGTCCCGAGCAGGCGGGAGAAGACCTCGGTCTCCGCCTCGCACAGCTGCGGGAACTGCTCGGCGACATGGGCGACCGGGCAGTGGTGCTGGCAGAGCTGTTCGCCGACCGGTGCGCTGCGCGCCGTAGCAGCGTACCCGTCTGCGGTCAATGCCTTGGCAAGGGCCTCTGCGCGGCTCTCGGGCGCCGCGGCGTCGATCGCCGCCCGGTACGTCTCGGCCTGCGTGGCGAAACGGGCGCGGGCGAAGTCCATGACGGCCTCGTCGCTGCCGGCCTGCTCCGCGATCCAGCGCAGGGCGTCGGCCGCGAGCTTGTCGTAGCTCTGGTCGAAGGCGTCCCGGCCGCAGTCGGTGAGCGCGAAGACCTTGGCCGGGCGGCCACGGGTCCGCGCCCCGTACACACGCTGCTCGCGGGCGGCGATCACGTCGTCCGCGACCAGGGCGTCGAGGTGGCGGCGGACGGCCGCCTGGGTCAGCCCGAGTCGGGTGGCGAGGTCGGCCACGGTGGACGGGCCGTGGTCCAGGATGGAGCGCGCGACGCGGTTGCGGGTGGACCGCTCACCGGTCGCGAGTTCCTCCTGCCCCGCTTCCCGGGGTGCCTCGCCAACGTTTTTCACAACACCATTGTTGCGTAATTCTCCAGACCCTGGCAACCCTCGTCCGGATCATGCCCGATGCCGTGCATCACTTAGGGATACCTAACCTGACCTGCGAAAACGATCACTGCTCGATCAAATCGGTGGCGCGTCCCGGCCGGTCGGAGGAGACTTTCCGACCATGCCGACACCACCCCCGACCGGCCCTTTGTGCACCCGCGCGACCCTCGCCTCCGACCTGCGCGCCCTCGGCGTCGAGCCCGGCGAAACGCTGCTCGTCCACTCCTCCCTGAGCTCGCTCGGCTGGGTCTGCGGCGGGCGCGTCGCCGTCGTACAGGCCCTGCTGGACGCGCTCGGCCCCGACGGAACCCTGGTCGTCCCGGCACACACGGGCGACAACTCCGACCCCAAGGACTGGGGCAATCCGCCGGTCCCCGAGGAGTGGTGGCCCGCCGTCCGCGAGGCGACGCCCGCGTACGACCCGCTCACCACCCCCACCAGCGGCATCGGCGTGATCCCCGAGGCCGTACGCAGCTGGCCCGGCGCCCTGCGCAGTGCGCACCCGCAGACCTCCTTCGCCGCGGTGGGACCGGCGGCCGCGGTCCTCACGGCGGGCCATGCGCAGGACTGCATGCTCGGCGAGCGCAGTCCGCTGGCGCGGCTGGAGAAGGCGGACGCGCGCGTGCTGCTGCTCGGTGCGGGTTTCGACTCGTGTACGGCCTTCCACCTGGCCGAGTACCGGATTCCGTCGCCCGTGGCGGAGAACGGGCGCGCGGTGATGACACCGCAGGGCCGCCGCTGGGTGACCGTGCGCGAGACGTCGGTCTCCAGCGATCGCTTCGACGAGCTGGGCGCGGACTACGAGCGGGACCGGCCGGTGGTGCGGGGCACGGTCGGCGCGGCCACGGTGAGACTGTTCCCGCTGGCCGATGCGGTCGCGTACGCGGAGAAGTGGCTGCCCGTGCACCGGCCGGGCGACGTCTAGACGCCTAGCGGTCCACGGTCCGGCGGACGCCGCTGGTGAACCAGTAGACGGCCCCGACCAGCAGACCTCCGCCCACGATGTTGCCCGGCACGGCGAAGCTCAGATTGCGGAAGAGGTCGCCCCAGCCCGCGCTGCCGTCGAGGATCGCCAGGCTGTAGACGGCCATGTTGGCGACGCAGTGCTCGAAGCCGACGGCGACGAAGACCAGCACCGGCAGCCAGAGCACGAAGATCTTGGCGCCGTCACCCTTCGCCCGGGAGAACATCCACACGGCGAGGCAGACCAGCATGTTGCAGAGGACCGCGCGCCAGAAGATCTGACCGCCGGTCAGCGCGTTCTTGGCGGAGACCATCTCGGCGAGCATCGCGCGGGCGGACGGGGCGGCGGTCACACCCGAGGCGTGCACCATGGCACCGAAGGCCAGGGCGCCGGCCAGATTCCCGGCCAGCGAGACGGACCAGCTGAGGACCAGATCCCTGAGCCCGGTGCGTCCGGAGAGTGCGCCGACGAGCATCACCATCACATTGCTGGTGAAGAGCTGGGCGCCGGCGAACATCACCAGGGTCAGCGCGACCGGGAAGACCGCACCCTCCAACAGCCTCGCGGCGGCCGAGTGCTCGGCGACGAACGGCGATATCGCCACCAGGAGCAGGATCTCGCCGACGCCGATGTACGCGCCCGCGAGCATCGCCGAGACGAAGTAGCGCGGCGGTTTCCTCAGGTCGTGGGCCTTGTGCTCGGCCTGCCCGACGGTCGCCTCGATGCTCTCCGCGATGGTGATCACCCTTCGACGCTACGGCCGTAGGAGCGGTGTGAAGTACGGGGAACGACACCACCCTCAGAGTCTCGGGCCCCCTCTTTCCCGGGACCTCCGTCCCGGAGCCGTACCGCGTGCAAGCGGGCCCCGGAAGGTTCGTAGACTCGCAGGCATGAGCACAGACCCCGCCGTCGAGGTCCGCGGCCTCGTCAAGCGGTACGGAACGAAGACCGCGGTGAACGGCCTCGACCTCAGCGTCGCCACCGGCACCGTGACCGCCGTCCTCGGCCCCAACGGCGCCGGCAAGACCACCACCGTCGAGACCTGCGAGGGCTACCGCCGCGCGGACGCGGGCACGGTCCGCGTCCTCGGACTCGACCCGGTCGCCGACGCGGCGAAGCTCCGCCCGCGGATCGGCGTGATGCTCCAGTCCGGCGGCGTCTACTCCGGCGCCCGCGCCGACGAGATGCTCCGCCACATGGCGAAACTGCACGCGCACCCCCTCGACGTGGACGCGCTGATCGAGCGCCTGGGCCTGGAGAGCTGCGGCCGCACCACCTACCGCCGCCTCTCCGGCGGCCAGCAGCAGCGCCTCGCCCTCGCGATGGCCGTGGTCGGCCGCCCCGAACTGGTCTTCCTGGACGAGCCGACCGCGGGCCTGGACCCGCAGGCCCGCCGCTCGACCTGGGATCTCGTACGGGAACTGCGTACTGACGGTGTCACCACCGTCCTCACCACCCACTTCATGGACGAGGCCGAGCAGCTCGCCGACGACGTGGCGATCTTCGACGCGGGCCGGGTCATCGCCCAGGGCTCCCCCGAGGCGCTGTGCCGCGGCGGCGCGGAGAACACCCTGCGCTTCACCGGCCGCCCCGGTCTCGACCTCGGCTCGCTGCTGAAGGCACTCCCCGACGGCACGGCCGCCGCCGAACTCACCCCCGGCGCCTACCGGATCACCGGCCAGGTCGACCCGCAGCTCCTCGCGACGGTCACGTCGTGGTGCGCCCAGCACGGTGTGATGCCGGACGGGATCGCGGTCGAACGCCACACCCTCGAAGACGTCTTCCTGGAACTGACCGGCAAGGAGCTGCGCGCATGAGCGCCGGTATCTACACCCCGCAGCCCGGAGCTGCCCCGCTCCCCCGCATGATCGCGGCCCAGGCGTCCTTCGAGACGAAGATGCTCCTGCGCAACGGCGAGCAGCTGCTGCTGACGGTGATCATCCCGTCGCTCCTCCTGGTCCTCTTCTCCTCCGTCGACATCATCACTGTGCCTACTCAAACAGCGGGAGGGGCAGGCAAGTCCGTCGACTTCCTGGCCCCCGGCATCCTCGCCCTCGCCGTGATGTCCACCGCCTTCACCGGCCAGGCGATCGCGACCGGATTCGAGCGCCGCTACGGAGTCCTCAAGAGGCTCGGCGCCTCCCCGCTCCCCCGCTGGGCGCTGATGACCGCCAAGACCCTGGCCGTCCTGGTCACCGAGGTCCTGCAGATCGCCCTTCTCACCGTGATCGCCTTCGCGCTCGGCTGGTCCCCGCACGGCAACCCGGCCGCGGTCGTCCTCCTCCTGGTCCTCGGTACGGCGGCCTTCTCCGGCCTGGGTCTCCTCATGGCCGGCACCCTCAAGGCGGAGGCCACCCTCGCAGCGGCCAACCTGGTCTTCCTGCTGCTCCTGGTGGCGGGCGGGGTGATCGTCCCGATGGACAAGTTCCCCGGCGGCGTCCAGTCCGTACTGAATCTGCTGCCGATCTCGGCGCTCTCCGACGGCCTGCGCGACGTGCTGCAGCACGGGGCGTCGATGCCCTGGGGCGACCTCGGCATCCTCGCCGTCTGGGCGGTTCTCGGCCTGGGCGCGGCTGCCCGATTCTTCCGCTGGGAGTAAGTAAGTACCCCTAGTGAAAGCGTGCACAAGCGTTCCGCCTACGATGTCCCCGTGCCAAAGCTGACCCGAGCCGAAGTCGCTCAAGCCGTGCGAAACCCGCTCGCCTTCATCGCCGACCGCTGGACCCCCGATCCCCGGACCGTCCAGCGGGCCGCCATGGCAGCCCTCGTGATGGCTGTCGCGATCGTCGTCACGGGCGGCGCGGTGCGCCTGACGGGCTCCGGCCTCGGCTGCCCGACCTGGCCCAAGTGCACCGACCAGTCGCTCACCACGACCAGTGAGATGGGCTTCCACGGGATCATCGAGTTCTCCAACCGGATGCTCACGTACGTCCTGTGCGCGGCCGTCGGCTGGGCGATCATCGCGGCCCGCGCGGCCGAGCCCTGGCGGCGCGACCTGACCCGCCTCGGCTGGACCCAGTTCTGGGTCGTCATGGGCAATGCGGTGCTCGGCGGCATCGTGGTGCTGGTCGGTCTCAACCCGTACACCGTGGCCGCGCACTTCCTGCTCTCCACGGCCCTGATCGCGATCGCCGTCGTCACCTGGCAGCGCACCCGCGAGGGCTCCGCGGCACCCCGCCCCCTGGTGGGCAAGGCGGTCGTCCAGCTCACCTGGCTGCTCACCGCCGCGGCGGGCGCGCTCATCGCGGTCGGTACGGTCGTCACGGGCGCCGGCCGCCACGCGGGCGACTCCAGCGACGTGAAGCGCATCCCGCTCGACTGGACGATGATCGCCCAGCTGCACGCCGACCTCGCCTGGCTCGTGGTGGCCCTGTCGGTCGCGCTCTGGTTCGTACTGAAGGCGGTCGACGCACCGATCGGCCCGCGCAGGCGCGCCCGCGACCTCTTCCTGATCCTGATGTTCCAGGGTGTCCTCGGCTACATCCAGTACTTCACCAAGACCCCCGAAGTCCTGGTCGGGCTGCACATGTTCGGCGCCTGCCTGGTCTGGATCGGTGTGGTGCGCGTCCTGCTGTCGCTGCGCGAGCGGCCGACGGCGGACACCGAGATCCCGTCCCAGTCGGACAGCTCGGCGCTCTCCTCCGTCTGAGGACCCGCAGCACGCAAGAAGCCCCGCCCTCCGAGTGGAAGGCGGGGCTCTTCTCAGCTCTGGGGGCGGCTGCCGTGGTTCGCACGGTGCTTGCGCCGGGCCCTCTTCTTACGACGTCGTTTGGAGGACATCCCGCTTCCTTCCTGAAGACGGCAGCTGACCGGAATCCATGATTCCACCGACACGCGTCCCTCACGACTCGAGCCCGTAGACCCGCCGGGCATTGCCCGCGGCGATCATCCCGGCGACGCGTACGGCGTCCGTACGCGACCAGGCCCCGTCCCGCACCCAGTCCCCGAGGACCCGCTCCAGCGCCTCCCGGAAGATCCGCGCGCCCACCACGTGCAGCTCGGGGACCCCGTAGCCGCCGCTGGAGAAGAGCAGTTTCCCGAACGGCGCGAGCTCCAGGATCTCCGCGAGCACGGCGGCGGCCCGCGCCCCGGTGTGCGCGAGGGCGGGGCCCAGATCGGCGTACACATGCGGGTAAATGCTCGCCAGATGCGCGGCCTGGCGGTGGTACGGATAGCCGTGCAGCAGCACCAGATCGGTGCCGAGTCCGGTCGCGGCCGCGGCGAAATCGGTGAGCAGCAGCGGATCGCCGACCCCCACCTGCAGCTGCAGCGGCAGCCCCGAGGCGACGGCGTTCCAGAGCAGATGCCGCAGCAGTACGGGGTCCTTGAGTCGCCCCCCGACCTGCCGCCCGGCCAGCCAGCGCCCCGCCGCACCGCGCACCTCACCGGGTCCCGGCGGTTCGGGCGCCAGGGCGGGACCATGCCGTACACAGGCGACGGAGGTGAAGGCGACCGCGGTGCAGGACGCCGCGTGCACCGCCTCGGCGAGGTTGGCGAGGAAGGACTCGACGGTGCCGGAGGTGTCGGCGACCTGCTCGGCCAGTAATTCGAGCCGTACGATCTCGCGCGCGTCCGCGCCCCCGGCCGCCGCCATCTCACCGGGCCCGGTGAGGTCCCCCGGCATCCCGGTGTCGACGAGATAGGTGGAGACGCCCGTGCCGCGCAACAGCCGCCGCCCCGACTCCACGACCCCGAGCTCCCTGCGGCGCGCGAGATAGCGGGCCGGCGGGCAGTGCGGTTCGAGGCCGAGCAGCGGCGGGCACCAGCGCCGCACCGCGAACCCGGTCTGGGTGTCGAAGTAGGTGGTGCCCGGGGCGGGCGGGCCCGTGGTCCTGCCGAGATACGACTCGAAGGTGCCGAGCCCGAGCTCCGTACGGAGGACGCCGTGGCAGTACTGGTCCACCAGGGACGGCGTTTCGATCATCCGGACTCCCGTAGTGGACTGTGCTTCCACAGTCCTAACGGGTGAGGGCGCCTCAGGTGTTGCTCGGGCCGCCGACCTGAATGCCGGCCATACGCGTCCACTCGTACGGACCGGTGCGCACCTTGGCCGCGAACTCCCCGTCGAAGTCCTCGTGAACGGTGACTCCGGCCTTCTCGGTGGCGCTCTGCGCGAGGGCGTAGGTGGGTGCGACCAGGTCGCCCCACTCCCCGTCCTCGCCGACGAGCACGATGCGCGCGCCCTTCTGCCCGATGTACGCGACCTGCGCCTCGGCGCCGCCGTGCGACGCAGAGAACGCCTGGATCTGCTTCGCGAGCCTGGCGGCCCTGCGCTCGTCCTTGGCGGCCTGCTTCTCGGCCTTCTCGTCTACCTGGGTCTCAGCCATGACGGCATGCTACTCGCGAGTAGTGATCAGCGCAGGAAGGGGTCCACGGCCACGGCGATGAACAGCAGCGACACATAGGTGATCGACCAGTGGAACAGCCGCATCTCCTTGAGCTTCGCGCCCGTCACTCCGCCCTTGGCGCGGGACTGCAGCCCGTGCGCCTCCCAGAGCCAGAAGCCTCCGGCGAGCAGGGCGACCGACGTGTAGAACCAGCCGGTGTAGCCGAGCGGGGTCAGCAGCAGCGAGACGGCGACCATCACCCAGCTGTAGATGACGATCTGACGGGCCACGACCCGGTTGGAGGCGACGACGGGCAGCATGGGAACGCCCACACGCGCGTAGTCCTCCTTGACCTTCATGGAGAGCGGCCAGTAGTGCGGCGGCGTCCAGAAGAACATCACCATGAAGAGGATGACCGGGGCCCACGACATCGAATTGGTCACCGCGGACCAGCCGATGAGCACCGGCAGACAGCCGGCGATGCCGCCCCAGACGATGTTCTGCGAGGTGCGGCGCTTCAGGATCATCGTGTACACGACGACGTAGAAGAGCAGCGCGCCCAGCGCGAGCGCCGCCGAGAGCCAGTTGACCAGCAGCCCGAACCAGAGGGTCGAGATCACTGCGAGTGCGAAGCCGAAGGCCAGACATTCACGCGGTGACACCATCCCGGTGACCAGCGGACGCTGCGAGGTGCGGTCCATCAGCGCGTCGATGTCGCGGTCGATGTACATGTTCAGCGCGTTGGCGCCGCCCGCCGACAGATAGCCGCCGATGCAGGTCGCCAGAACCAGCCAGAGCTGGGGCACACCCTGCTCTGCCAGGAACATCACCGGCACCGTGGTGATCAGCAGCAGTTCGATGATCCGCGGCTTGGTCAGCGCCACGAATGCCTTGACGCGGGCCCCGAATGGCCGATGGGCCCCCGGGCTGGGAGTCAAGACGACCCCTGCGGGTCGGGACTCGAGCGCCGTCACGCACACCCCTGACAGAGAATTCCCAGCAAGTCCCCGTAGTTTCCGGGCGTGAAGGCCCGGTAAAGACTTGCGCTTACCACGCCACTCTAGACGTTGCCCATACGCCGTTCTTCGCGGGGGTGGGCTCGTGTTGGAGCGCGCTCGGCACGGGACGAATCGCTCGCCGACAGGCGAAGTGCGCCCGTTGCCCGCACCCTGGCTGTGACTGTCTTTTCCCGACAGGCACTCGAAATTTTGCGCGTTCCGGCGGGGGTAGGCTCGACAGCGCCCGGTGCGCCCTCAGTCACCGGGACACTAAAAACATGTGGAGAGGAGCCCTGACCCAGGGTGAGCACCAAGCCGACCACCACAGACCTCGAGTGGACCGAATTGGACCAGCGGGCCGTTGACACGGCACGCGTCCTGGCCGCGGACGCCGTACAGAAGGTCGGCAACGGCCATCCCGGTACGGCCATGAGCCTGGCCCCGGCCGCCTACACCCTCTTCCAGAAGGTGATGCGGCACGACCCGGCGGACGCCGACTGGACCGGCCGCGACCGGTTCGTCCTCTCTGCGGGACACTCGTCCCTGACCCTCTACACCCAGCTGTACCTGGCCGGTTTCGGCCTGGAGCTGGACGACCTGAAGGCCTTCCGCACCTGGGGCTCCAAGACCCCCGGTCACCCGGAGTACGGCCACACCACGGGCGTCGAGACGACCACCGGGCCGCTCGGCCAGGGTGTCGCCAACGCCGTGGGCATGGCGATGGCCGCCCGCTACGAGCGCGGCCTGTTCGACCCGGAGGCCGCCCAGGGCACCTCCCCGTTCGACCACTTCGTCTACGCCATCGCCGGTGACGGCTGCCTCCAGGAGGGCATCTCCGCGGAGGCGTCCTCGATGGCCGGGCACCAGAAGCTCGGCAACCTCGTCCTTCTCTGGGACGACAACCACATCTCGATCGAGGGCGACACGGAGACCGCGGTCTCCGAGGACACCGTGAAGCGCTACGAGGCGTACGGCTGGCACGTCCAGCGCGTGGCGCCCAAGCCGGACGGCGACCTCGACCCCGAGGCCCTGTACAACGCGATCGAGGCCGCGAAGGCGGTGACGGACAAGCCGTCCTTCATCGCGATGCGCTCGATCATCGCCTGGCCCGCCCCGAACGCCCAGAACACCGAGGCCGCGCACGGCTCGGCGCTCGGCGACGACGAAGTCGCGGCCACGAAGCGCGTGCTCGGCTTCGACCCGGAGAAGACCTTCGAGGTCTCCGAGGCGGTCATCGGCCACACCCGTGAGGCGCTCGACCGCGGCCGCGAGGCCAAGGCCGAGTGGGAGAAGTCCTTCGCCGCCTGGCGCACCGCCAACCCGGAGCGCGCAGCCGAGTTCGACCGCATCAACGCGGGCGAGCTCCCGGCGGGCTGGGAGGAGAAGCTCCCCTCCTTCGAGACCGGCAAGGCCGTCGCGACGCGTGCCGCGTCCGGCAAGATCCTGCAGGCGCTCGGTGCGGTCATCCCCGAGCTGTGGGGCGGCTCCGCCGACCTCGCGGGCTCGAACAACACCACCATCGACAAGACGTCGTCGTTCCTCCCCGCGGGCAACCCGCTCCCCGAGGCCGACCCGTACGGCCGGACGATCCACTTCGGCATCCGCGAGCACTCCATGGCCGCGGAGATGAACGGCATCGCCCTGCACGGCCACACGCGCATCTACGGCGGCACCTTCCTGGTGTTCTCCGACTACATGCGCAACGCGGTCCGTCTCTCGGCGCTGATGCACCTTCCGGTGACGTACGTCTGGACGCACGACTCCATCGGTCTCGGCGAGGACGGCCCGACGCACCAGCCGGTCGAGCACATCGCCTCGCTGCGCGCCATCCCGGGCCTCAACGTCGTCCGCCCCGCGGACGCCAACGAGACGGCGATCGCCTGGCGCGAGATCCTGCGCCGCGGCAAGAAGGACTTCGGCAAGAGCGCCCCGCACGGCCTCGCGCTGACCCGCCAGGGCGTTCCGACGTACGACGCCAACGAGGATGCCGCCAAGGGCGGTTACGTCCTCTTCGACGCCGACGGCGGCGAGCCGCAGGTCGTCCTGATCGGCACCGGCTCCGAGGTGCAGCTCGCCGTCGAGGCGCGCGAGCAGCTCCAGGCGGCAGGGGTTCCGACCCGGGTCGTCTCGATGCCGTGCGTCGAGTGGTTCGACGCGCAGGACCAGGGGTACCGGGACTCGGTCATCCCGCCGTCCGTCAAGGCGCGCGTCGCGGTCGAGGCCGGTATCGGTCTGACCTGGCACCGCTTCGTCGGTGACGCGGGCCGGATCGTCTCGCTGGAGCACTTCGGTGCCTCGGCCGACGCCAAGGTCCTCTTCCGCGAGTTCGGTTTCACCGCGGACGCGGTTGCCTCCGCTGCCCGGGAATCGATCGCCGCAGCCCAGCGCTGACGCCAGTACACGATCAAACAGGAGATGCAACTCTCATGACAGACGCACTCAAGCGCCTCTCCGACGAAGGCGTCGCGATCTGGCTCGACGACCTGTCGCGCAAGCGCATCACGTCCGGCAATCTGGCCGAGCTGATCGACGAGAGCCACGTGGTGGGTGTCACCACCAACCCGTCGATCTTCCAGAAGGCGATCTCGAGCGGTGACGGTTACGAGCAGCAGCTCACCGACCTCGCCGCCCGCAAGGTCACCGTCGAAGAAGCCATCCGCATGATCACGACGGCTGACGTGAGGGACGCCGCCGACATCCTGCGCCCGGTCTTCGACTCCTCGGCCGGCCAGGACGGCCGGGTCTCCATCGAGGTCGACCCGCGCCTGGCCCACAACACGGCGGCCACGGTCGCCGAGGCCAAGCAGCTGGCCTGGCTGGTGGACCGCCCGAACACGCTCATCAAGATCCCGGCGACGAAGGCCGGCCTGCCGGCGATCACCGAGGTCATCGGCAAGGGCATCAGCGTCAACGTCACGCTGATCTTCTCGCTGGAGCGCTACCGCGAGGTCATGGACGCCTACCTGGCGGGCCTGGAGAAGGCGAAGGCCGCGGGCCTCGACCTCTCCAAGATCCACTCGGTGGCCTCCTTCTTCGTGTCCCGTGTGGACACCGAGATCGACAAGCGCCTCGACGGCCTGGGCACCGACGAGGCCAAGGGCCTCAAGGGCAAGGCGGCGCTGGCCAACGCGCGGCTCGCGTACGAGGCGTACGAAGAGGTCTTCGCCTCCGTGCGCTGGGCGGCCCTGGACAAGGCGCAGGCCAACAAGCAGCGTCCGCTGTGGGCCTCGACCGGCGTCAAGGACCCGTCGTACAAGGACACGCTGTACGTCGACGACCTCGTCGCGCCCAACACGGTGAACACCATGCCGGAGGCGACCCTCGAGGCCACCGCCGACCACGGCCAGATCACCGGCAACACCATCGCCGGCACGTACGAGCAGGCCCGCGCCGAGCTCGACGCCGTCGAGAAGCTCGGGATCAGTTACGACGACGTCGTACAGCTCCTGGAGGACGAGGGCGTCGAGAAGTTCGAGGCGGCCTGGATTGACCTGCTCAAGTCGACCGAGGCAGAGCTCAAGCGCCTCGCCCCCTCGGAGGGCTGAAACCTTGTCAAGCAGCAATCCGCTGCGTGACGCCGCGGACCGACGGCTCCCGCGTATCGCGGGGCCGTCGGGCCTGGTGATCTTTGGCGTCACGGGCGATTTGTCCCGTAAAAAGTTGATGCCCGCCGTCTACGACCTCGCCAACCGCGGGCTGCTCCCGCCGGGCTTCTCGCTCATCGGGTTCGCCCGCCGCGAGTGGCAGGACGAGGACTTCGCGCAGGAGGTGCACGACTCCGTCAAGGAGCACGCGCGCACCCCCTTCCGCGAGGAGGTCTGGCAGCAGCTCATCCAGGGGATGCGCTTCGTCCAGGGCACGTTCGACGACGACAACGCGTTCGAGCAGCTCAAGGCGACCATCCAGGAGCTCGACAAGGCGCAGGGCACGGGCGGCAACTTCGCCTTCTACCTGTCCGTCCCGCCGAAGTTCTTCCCCTCCGTCGTCCAGCAGCTGAAGAAGCACGGGCTGGCCGACCAGAAGGAAGGCTCCTGGCGCCGCGCGGTCATCGAGAAGCCCTTCGGTCACAACCTCGAGAGCGCCCAGGAGCTCAACAAGGTCGTGCACGAGGTCTTCCCGCCGCACGAGGTCTTCCGTATCGACCACTACCTCGGCAAGGAGACCGTCCAGAACATCCTGGCGCTCCGCTTCGCCAACACCCTGTTCGAGCCGATCTGGAACAGGTCGTACGTCGACCACGTCCAGATCACCATGGCGGAGGACATCGGCATCGGCGGCCGTGCCGGGTACTACGACGGCATCGGCGCAGCCCGTGACGTCATCCAGAACCACCTCCTCCAACTGCTCGCGCTGACCGCGATGGAGGAGCCCGCCTCCTTCGACGCCGACGCGCTGGTCGCGGAGAAGACCAAGGTCCTCGGCGCTGTGAAGCTGCCCAAGGACCTCGGCAAGGAGACGGTGCGCGGCCAGTACGCGGCCGGCTGGCAGGGCGGCGAGAAGGCCGTCGGCTACCTCCAGGAAGACGGCATCGACCCCAAGTCGAAGACCGACACCTACGCCGCGGTCAAGCTGGAGATCGACAACCGTCGCTGGGCGGGCGTCCCGTTCTATCTCCGTACGGGCAAGCGCCTCGGCCGCCGCGTCACCGAGATCGCGGTCGTCTTCCAGCGCGCCCCGCACTCCCCCTTCGACCACACGGCGACGGAGGAGCTGGGCCAGAACGCGATCGTCATCCGCGTCCAGCCCGACGAGGGCATCACGATGCGCTTCGGCTCCAAGGTGCCCGGCACCGCGATGGAGATCCGGGACGTGTCGATGGACTTCGCGTACGGCGAGTCCTTCACCGAGTCCAGCCCCGAGGCGTACGAGCGGCTCATCCTCGATGTGCTCCTCGGCGACTCCAACCTCTTCCCGCGGCTGGAGGAGGTCGAGACCTCCTGGCGCATCCTCGACCCGATCGAGGAGTACTGGGACGCCCACGGCAAGCCCGCGCAGTACGAGTCGGGCACCTGGGGACCTGTCGAGGCGGACGAAATGCTCGCACGAGACGGACGGAGCTGGCGGCGCCCATGAAAATCGACCTGACCGAAACCACGGCCAGCAAGGTCAACAAGGCCCTCGTGCAGGGGCGCCGCGCGATCGGCACCCCGGCCGTCGGCATGGTGCTGACCCTCGTCATCGTCACCGACGAGGAGAACGCCTACGACGCGCTCAAGGCCGCCAACGACGCCTCGCGCGAGCACCCTTCGCGCACCCTGGTCGTCATCAAGCGGGTCTCGCGCTCGCCGCGCGACCGCGCCAAGGCGCGCCTCGACGCCGAGGTGCGGGTGGGCTCGGACGCGGGCACCGGTGAGACGGTCGTCCTGCGGCTGTACGGCGAAGTCCTGCACCACGCCCAGTCGGTGGTCCTGCCGCTGCTGCTGCCCGATGCCCCCGTGGTCGTCTGGTGGCCGGTGAACGCACCGCTGGACCCGGCGAAGGACCCGCTCGGTGCACTGGCCCAGCGCCGTGTCACCGACTCGTACGCCGCCGAGCAGCCGATCCACGAGCTGACCGCGCGCGCCGCGACGTACACCCCGGGCGACACCGACCTGTCGTGGTCGCGCATCACCCCGTGGCGTTCGATGCTCGCCGCTGCCCTTGACCAGGTGGCCGCGAAGATCACCGCGGTCGAGGTGGAGGGCGAGGAGTTCAATCCGAGCTGCGAGCTGCTCGCCATGTGGCTGGCCGAGCGCCTCGGCGTTCCGGTACGCCGCACGATCTCGGCGGGCCCCGGACTCACGGCCGTACGGCTGGAGTCGGACCACGGCCCGATCGTCCTCGACCGTGCCGACGGCTCGCTGGCCACGCTCTCCATGCAGGGCCAGCCGGACCGTGCGGTGGCGCTGAAGCGGCGCGAGACCTCGGAGCTGCTCGCCGAGGAGCTGCGCCGGCTCGACCCGGACGACACCTATGCGGCCGCGCTGGCGTACGGCGTCGACCGGCTGGGCGAGACCAGTGCCGCGGCGGTGCCGGCCGAGTCCGACGAGAAGCCTGTCGTCTCCGAGGCCCAGTCCGTCGCGGCGAAGAAGACCGCCGCGAAGAAGGCTGCTCCGGCCAAGAGGGCGGCGTCGAAGTGAGTGCTGTTCCGCAACTTGTCGTCCACCGCGACAAGGAGCTGATGGCGCAGGCCACGGCGGCCCGGCTGATCACGAAGATCCTGGACGCCCAGGCTTCGCGCGGCTCGGCGTCCGTGGTCCTCACGGGCGGCCGCAACGGCAACGGTCTGCTGGCCGCCCTGGCCTCCTCGCCGGCCCGGGACGCGATCGACTGGTCGCGCCTGGACCTGTGGTGGGGCGACGAGCGGTTCCTGCCCGAGGGCGATCCGGAGCGCAATGTCACGCAGGCCCGTGAGGCCCTGCTGGACGCCGTTCCGCTCGACCCGAAGCGGGTGCACGCGATGGCGGCCTCCGACGGCGAGTTCGGCAACGACGTGGAGGCCGCGGCCGCCGCGTACGCCGCCGAACTGGCCGCCGCGGCGGGCCCGGAAGACCATGGTCCGGTCCCGACGTTCGATGTTCTGATGCTGGGGGTCGGCCCGGACACGCATGTGGCCTCGCTCTTCCCCGAGCTCCCTGCCGTACGGGAGACCGAGCGCACCGTGGTCGGTGTGCACGGCGCCCCGAAGCCGCCGCCCGTCCGCATCTCGCTGACGCTGCCCGCCATCCGGGCGGCGCGTGAGGTATGGCTGCTGGCGGCGGGTGCGGACAAGGCGGGGGCGGCAGCTGTCGCCCTGTCCGGCGCCGGGGAGATCCAGGCGCCCGCAGCGGGTGCGTACGGCCGCAGCAGGACGCTGTGGCTGCTGGACTCGGCAGCGGCTTCCGAACTGCCGCCGCAGCTCTACCCGCCGACCGCCTAGCGGTCGCTGCAACGCGGACCGGCCCGCACTCCCCGAGGGGAGTGCGGGCCGGTCTTCTGTTTGCGGGACCTGTCAACGGCCGCGCAGAGCGCGGTACTTCGAGACAAGCGCCGCGGTGGAACTGTCCAGCTGCTCGCCGCCGGTGCCCTCGACCAGGACCGGCTCGACCTTCTTGGCGAGGACCTTGCCGAGCTCGACTCCCCACTGGTCGAAGGAGTCGATGTTCCAGATGGCGCCCTGGACGAACACCTTGTGCTCGTACAGTGCGATCAGCTGGCCGAGCACGGACGGGGTGAGGTTCTCCGCCAGGATCGTGGTCGTCGGGTGGTTGCCCTTGAACGTCTTGTGCGGCACGAGCTCCTCGGCCACGCCCTCGGCCCGTACCTCCTCGGGCGTCTTGCCGAAGGCCAGGGCCTGCGTCTGGGCGAAGAAGTTGGCCATCAGCAGGTCGTGCTGGGCGACCAGTCCGGGCTGGAGGTCGGCGACCGGGCGGGCGAAGGCGATGAAGTCCGCCGGGATCACCTTGGTGCCCTGGTGGATCAACTGGTAGTACGCATGCTGCCCGTTGGTGCCCGGCGTGCCCCAGACGACCGGCCCGGTCTGCCACTGGACCGGGTTGCCGTCGCGGTCGACGGACTTGCCGTTGGACTCCATGTCGAGCTGCTGGAGGTAGGCCGTGAACTTGGAGAGGTAGTGCGAGTACGGCAGGACCGCGTGCGACTGGGCGTCGAAGAACGCCCCGTACCAGACGCCCAGCAGGCCGAGCAGCAGCGGCACGTTCTCCTCGGCGGGGGCGGTGCGGAAGTGCTCGTCGACGAGGTGGAAGCCGTCGAGCATCTCGCGGAAGGCCTCCGGGCCGATGGCGATCATCAGCGAGAGGCCGATGGCGGAGTCGAAGGAGTACCGCCCGCCGACCCAGTCCCAGAACTCGAACATGTTCGCCGTGTCGATGCCGAAGTCGGAGACCTTCTCGGCGTTGGTCGACAGCGCCACGAAGTGCTTGGCGACGGCGTCCTGATCGGCCTTCAGCTCGGTGAGGAGCCAATTGCGCGCGGAGGTGGCGTTGGTGATGGTCTCGATGGTGGTGAAGGTCTTGGACGCGATGATGAACAGCGTCTCGGCCGCGTCCAAGTCCCGTACGGCCTCGTGGAGATCGGCGCCGTCGACGTTGGAGACGAAGCGGACCGTGAGCCCGCGGTCGGTGAAGGAGCGCAGCGCCTCGTACGCCATCGCGGGACCGAGGTCGGAGCCCCCGATGCCGATGTTGACGACGTTCTTGATGCGCTTGCCGGTGTGCCCGGTCCACTCCCCCGACCTGACCCGCTCCGAGAAGCCGGCCATCTTGTCGAGCACGGCGTGCACGCCCGGGACGACGTTCTCCCCGTCCACCTCGACCACGGCACCGCGCGGGGCGCGCAGCGCGGTGTGCAGGACGGCACGGTCCTCGGTGGTGTTGATCTTCTCGCCGCGGAACATGGCGTCCCGCAGCTCCGCGACCCCGGTCGCCGCGGCCAGCTCACGGAGCAGGCCGAGCGTCTCGTCGGTCACCAGGTGCTTGGAGTAGTCGAGATACAGGTCGCCGACCTGCAGGGTCCAGCCGCTGCCGCGGCCCGGATCGGCGTCGAACAGCTCCCGCAGATGGGTCTCGCCCAGCTGCTCCCGGTGCTTGCCCAAGGCAGTCCACTCGGGCATCTGGTTGAGCTTGGTGCGGCCTTCTGCGTTCATCTCGGACATCAGTCCATTCTTCTCGAACCTGCGTACATGCCCCGCTGCACATCCAACCTAAAGGATCTGACGTGCAAGTGACGCGACGGCAGCCACGAAGAGGCCGGCCGCCATGAGGGCGGGTGTGTTCAGTCCCCAGGCGGCGGCCACGAAGCCGCCGATCAGCGCACCGACCGGGGCTCCGCCCGTCGAGAGCGTACGAAAGGCCGAGCTGATCCGGCCGACCATCGCCTCCGGGCTGCGCTGCTGCATCAGCGTCACCTGGTTCACGTTCCACACCATCCCGCATATTCCGAACACCGCCATGGCCGCGATCGTTACCCAGAGCTCGCGGACGGTTCCCATGGCCGCCAGGCAGCAGCACTGGACCGTCCCTGCGGCGAAGACGCTCCGCATCCGCCCGATGCGCTCCGCGAGCCTGCGCGCCAGGAGCCCGCCGAGCAGGCTGCCCGCCCCGTATCCGGTGATGGCCGCCGCATAACCGGCCTGTGCGGCCCCGAGCCACCCCGTGACCTGGAGGACCAGCGTGGCGATGAGGGCGCCCATGCCGATGTTGCAGAGCGTGGTCGCGACACAGAGCGCGCGCAGCGTCCTGTCGTGCCACAGCACCCGTATCCCCTCGGCGATGTCCCCGCGCAGGGTGGCTCCCGCGGCCCTGGGCGGCCGCTCGGGGGCCGCGAGGCGCAGGGAGGCGACCAGGGCGGCCGCCAGGACGTACGAGGAGGCGTCGACGGCGTACGGCACGGCCGCGCCCGCCACCAGGAGCACCGGCACCAGCGGTGCGGCCACGAAGCCGCCCACGATCTGCTGTGCGGTCATCAGCCGGGCATTGGCGCTGCCCAGTGCGTCCGTGGGCACCAGGGAGGGCAGCAGGGCGGTCGCGGCGTTGTCGAAGAGCGTCTGGAGGGTGGTGAGCGCGAAGGCCAGCGCGATCAGCAGGGCGATCGACGCATGGCCCAGACCCACCGCCACCGCGAAGCCGGCCATCAGCGCGCCCCGCACCAGGTCGACGGACCACATGGCCCGCCGCTGGTCCACCCGGTCGGCGATCGCACCGCCGAGCAGCCCGAACAGCAGCCAGGGCAGATAGCCGCAGACCGTCACCAACGACACCAGAACCGGGTCGCGCGTCAACGAGGCGGCGAGCAGCGGCATCGCGGCGGTGCGCAGCGAGTCGCCGAACTTGGAGACGACGGCCGCGCTCCACAGCCGCCCGAACCCCCCGCGCCAGGCCGGCGCCCTCACCTCTGCAACCGCTGTTGTCACAACTTCCCCTCCCGGTCCGCTTCTTCACGACCGTAAGGGGTGCCACTGACAACGCGGCCTTCAACGCGGTCCGGCCGGACACCCCTTGAGGTGTCCGGCCGGACCGGTACGTCGTTAGATCTCGCCCCGCAGCTTCGCGAGTGCCTCGGCGAGGATCGCCTCGCCGTCCGCATCGCTGCGCCGCTCCCGTACGTACGCGAGGTGCGTCTTGTACGGCTCGGTGCGCGGCGGGTCCGGCGGGTTGTCGCGGTCCTGGCCGGCCGGGAACCCGCAGCGCGGGCAGTCCCAAGTCTCCGGAACCTGTGCGTCGCTGGCGAAGCTCGGCTGCGTCTCGTGCCCGTTCGAGCACCAGAAGGAGATGCGGAGACGCGGCGCGGACTCGCCCCGCTCGGCCTCACCCATCGGCCCCGCGCCGACCCGGCTGCCCCGGATCGCGTTGCCACTTGCCACGGTGTAACTCCCTGCGTGATGGTGCTCGAAGATGCCCCAGTCTACGTAAGGCCCAACGCACGTCCAGCGATTGGAGTTACTCGCAGCTCATCAGCTGTCGAGCTTCATGACCAGACCCAGTACGACAATGCACGCGAACCAGAGCAGACCCACCACCACGGTGATGCGGTCGAGGTTGCGCTCGGCGACCGAGGAGCCGCCGACGGACGACTGCATTCCGCCACCGAACATGTCGGAAAGACCGCCGCCCTTCCCCTTGTGCATCAGCACGAGCAGCATCAGCAGCAGGCTGAAGACAATCAGGGCGATCGAGAAGCCCATAACCACGGCTGAACCAACTTCCTCGGACTCGGACAGGTGCTGTAACAGGTGCCTGAAAAATACTGCGGGGGCCGGGCGGCTGTTGTCCAGCCTGCTCGGCCCCCGCAAGGGTACGACGGATCCGCGCTACCGCATACTCACTGGTCGCGGAAGCGGACGATCTTGACGAACTCTTCGGCGTCGAGCGCCGCGCCGCCGATCAGGGCGCCGTCCACGTCGGGCTGCGCCATGATCGCCGCGACGTTGCCGGACTTGACGCTGCCGCCGTACTGGATACGGACCGCGTCGGCCAGCTCCTGCGAGTACAGCTCGGCAAGACGGACGCGGATCGCCCCGCAGACCTCCTGAGCGTCCTCGGGGGTGGCGACCTCGCCGGTGCCGATCGCCCAGACCGGCTCGTAGGCGATGACGATGGACTCGGCCTGCTCGGCCGGGATGTCCTTCAGGCCGCCGTCGAGCTGCGCGAGGGTGTAGGCGACCTGGTTTCCGGCCTTGCGGATGTCCAGGCCCTCGCCGACGCAGAGGATCGGGGTCAGGCCGTGCTTGTACGCGGCCTTCACCTTGGCGTTGCAGACCTCGTCGTTCTCGGCGTGGTACTGGCGGCGCTCGCTGTGGCCGACGGCCACGTACGTGCACTTCAGCTTGGCCAGCATCGGGCCCGAGATCTCACCGGTGTACGCACCGGAGTCCTGCGCCGAGATGTCCTGGGCGCCGTACTTGATCTTGAGCTTGTCGCCGTCGACCAGGGTCTGCACGGAGCGCAGGTCGGTGAAGGGCGGCAGGACCGCGACCTCTACGGCGTCGTAGTCCTTGTCGGCGAGCGCGAACGCGAGCTTCTGGACGTGGGCGATGGCCTCGAGGTGGTTGAGGTTCATCTTCCAGTTGCCCGCCATCAGCGGGGTGCGGGTGGTGCTCATGGAAAGTCAGCCCTCCAGGGCGGCGAGGCCGGGGAGCGTCTTGCCCTCGAGGTACTCGAGGCTTGCGCCGCCACCGGTCGAGATGTGGCCGAAAGCGTTCTCGTCGAAGCCCAGGATGCGGACCGCGGCGGCGGAGTCGCCACCGCCGACGACGGTGAACGCCGGGGAGTCGAGGAGCGCCTGGGCGACTGCCTTGGTGCCCTCGGCGTAGTCGGGGTGCTCGAAGACGCCCATCGGACCGTTCCAGAAGACGGTTTCCGCGTCGGCGAGCTTCGATGCGTACAGCTTGCGGGTCTCGGGACCGATGTCCAGACCCTCCTGGTCGGCCGGGATGGCGTCCGCGGCGACCGTGGTGGGGTTGGCCGGGGTCTTGCCCTTGAGGTCGGGGAACTCCGTGGAGACCAGGACGTCGACGGGGAGCACGAACTCCACACCCTTGGCCTTGGCGCGCTCCAGGTACTCCAGGACGACGGGGACCTGGTCCTCCTGCAGCAGCGAGATGCCGACCTCGTGGCCCAGGGCCTTGAGGAAGGTGTACGCCATGCCGCCGCCGATCAGGATCCGGTCGGCCTTCTCCAGGAGGTGGTCGATGACCCCGAGCTTGTCGGAGACCTTGGCGCCGCCGAGGACGACCGCGTACGGGCGCTTGACGTCCGAGGTGAGCTTCTTGAGGACGCCGACCTCGGTGGCGATGAGGTAGCCCGCGTAGTGGGGCAGCCGCGCCGGGAGGTCGAAGACGGAGGCGTGCTTGCGGTGCACGGCGCCGAAGCCGTCGCCGACGTACACGTCCGCGAGGGCGGCCAGCTGGTCCGCGAACTCGCCGCGCTCGGTGTCGTCCTTCGACGTCTCGCCGGCGTTGAACCGCAGGTTCTCGATGACGGCGACCTGGCCGGGCTCGAGTCCGTTCACCGCGTCGTGCGCGGCGGGGCCGACCGTGTCCTGTGCGAACGCGACCGGGGCGCCCAGGAGTTCACCGAGGCGCTCGGCGGCCGGGAGGAGGGAGAACGCCGGGTCCGGGGCGCCCTTGGGGCGGCCGAGGTGCGAGGCCACGACGACCTTCGCGTCGGCGGCCAGCAGCGCCTTGACCGTCGGGAGGACGGCGCGGATACGGCCGTCGTCGGTGATGGTGGTGCCGTCGAGAGGCACGTTGAGGTCGGCGCGGACGAATACCCGCTTCCCGGCGACCCCTTCACTGAGGAGTTGGTCGATCGTCTTCATATTTCGACTCCTAGAGGGCTGCGCGACTTTCGGCGAAGCGCACAGCAACCGTCAATTGAGTAACCCCTACGGCGAGCAACCACATCCGCGAGAGCGGCGGCGGTTTAGCCGCAAAAGGGAGCCTCCTCGTGAGGCCTGATCACGTTAATCAACACATACAACAGGGCCCGGACGGCGCGACGTTGCGCCAGACCCGAGCCCTGCTGCTCACTGCTTGGTGGTGCTTAGAGCTGGCCGCCGACGAAGACGGTCAGGTCGACCAGGCGGTTCGAGTAGCCCCACTCGTTGTCGTACCAGCCGAGGATCTTCACCGTCGTGCCTTCCTGAACCATGGTCAGGGAGGAGTCGAAGGTGCAGGACGACGGGTCGCTCACGATGTCCGAGGAGACGATCGGGTCCTCGGTGTAGGTGAGGAAGCCCTTGAGGTCGCCGTCGTCGGCGGCCTTCTTGAACGCGGCGTTGACCTCGTCCTTGGTGACCTCGCGCTGCAGCGTGACGACCAGGTCGGTCGCCGAGCCCGTCGGGACCGGCACGCGCATGGCGATGCCGTCGAGCTTGCCCGCCAGCTGCGGGAGGACCAGGGCGGTGGCCTTGGCGGCACCCGTCGTGGTCGGGATGATGTTCTCGGCGGCGGCGCGGGCGCGACGCAGGTCCGAGTGCGGGAAGTCCAGGATGCGCTGGTCGTTGGTGTACGCGTGGACCGTCGTCATCAGGCCCTTGACGATGCCGAAGTTCTCGTCGAGAACCTTGGCCATCGGCGCCACACAGTTGGTGGTGCAGGAGGCGTTGGAGATGACGTGGTGGTTGGCCGCGTCGTACTTGTCCTGGTTGACGCCCATCACGATGGTGATGTCCTCGTCCTTGGCCGGAGCCGAGATGAGGACCTTCTTGGCGCCACCCGCGATGTGCTTCTCGGCGTCGGCCTTCTTGGTGAAGATGCCGGTCGACTCGATGACGATGTCGACGCCCAGCTGACCCCAGGGGATGTCGGCCGGGTTGCGCTCCGAGAGCACCTTGATGGTGTGGCCGTCGACCGTGATGGTGTCGGCGGTGTGCGTCACCTCGGCCTTGAGACGGCCCAGGATGGTGTCGTACTTGAGCAGGTGCGCCGTGGTCGCAGTGTCACCCAGGTCGTTGACAGCCACGATCTCGATGTCCGCACCCTGCTCAAGGAGCGCGCGGAAGTAGTTGCGCCCGATGCGGCCAAAGCCGTTGATGCCTACGCGGATCGTCACGAACCGATCTCCTCGTTGGTACGCCGGATTTTGACTGCCGGCGAGTTGTATAGGGATGTCCCCGACCGCCACTGACCCTACCTCCCCAAAGCCCCCAAGGTGACATCGAGCGGGCCGTACGGGGGGACCGTGCACGGCACGGCGACCCGTACCCATCAGTAGGGTCACGGGCCGCCGCGGCCTTCCGGGACTTAGGTCCCCTCTTTGTCAGCGCAGGCTCGTCAGCGCCTTCCCGACGAGCTTCGCGCGGTCCGCCGCGCTCGGTACGTGCTCCAGGCCGAAGCCGAGGAGCACGGTGTCGCGGGTGGTGACTGCTCCGTACGTCTTGAAGAGCTCACCGGTGCGCACCCAGTCGTTGGTGACGGGCGGGCTGCCCGCGGGCGGGCCCGGGACGGTCCAGGCGCCGAGGGAGGTCTCGAAGCCCTCGGTCTCGGTGGCCTGGCCGCCGACGACGACCGAGGCGTTGTCCGCGAGGACTCCGTGGCCGCCGGTGCCCGGGTCGGTGATGTAGCTCAGGGACACCTCGACCTTCTTGCCCGCGTAGGCGCTGAGGTCGAAGGAGACCGGCTGCCAGCCCGCGGAGGCGCCGGTGAAGCTGTTCCAGGCGCCGCTGGTGCCGGACGCCGTGCAGCCGGTGGAGGTCTGCGTCAGATAGCGCTTGAGGGCGGGGTGCTCCTTGATGTAGAAGCCGGCCCCGCACTCGGCGGGAACGGCGTTGCTGGTGGCGCCACCCGTGTCGGGCAGGGTGGTCCAGTCCTCGGCCCCTGCCGTGTGGGCTTCGAGCACCGCGTTGTCGTAGCCGGGCTCGGTGTCCCACAGCAGCTGGAAGTTGAGCTTGGGTGCGTCGGCGGCGGTGACGTTGGTGAGGTCGACGGTGTGGGTGAGGCGCTTCCAGGCGTCGTCCGTGTGGATCGCGGCCGCCATCCCGGTGCCCTCGTAGGGGCCGTAGGGGTTGATCGTCCCGGCGAACTGGCCCGCTCCCGCGCTCGCGAACTGCGGATAGGTGGCGACGGGCAGGTTGTCGGAGGTGATGCTGTACGACCCTGCCGCGTCCAGCGGGTTGCCGGGCGCGCCGGCGAGTGCACCGGTGTAGCCGTTCAGCGCACCGGAGCCGGTGAAGCCGGTGGCTCCCGCCGAGGACGTACGCGAGTAGGCGCCGAGGTAGTACTGGCTGAAGTCGTCGGTGCGGGTGTCGCCGATGTTGACGGATCCGCCCGCCTGTTCACCCGCCTCGATCAGCTTGCCGCCCTCGTTGAGGTAGTCGCGCAGGGCGAGTTGGGTGGCGAGACCGGGGCGCGGGGCGCCGGTGTAGTGCACGACGGTGCGGAAGTGGTCGAGCACCGCGAGCGCGTCGGGCGCGCCCTGGGTGGCGACGTCCCAGACCAGGGGCTTCTTGCCGTTGGCCTTCAGGGCGTCGACGTACGCCTGGGACTGCTGGGCGGTCGCACCCTCCTCGGCCACGACGAGGGTGTCGGCGCGGGGAATCGAGGCCACGGTGTAGGTGAAGTGCTCGCTGGAGGTGCGCTTTCCGTGTGCGGTGCGGCCGGTGTACCAGACCTCGACCTTGTCGCCCGGGTCGGCGTCCTCGACGGTGGCGCGGTAGTCGTTGAAGTAGAGGTTGTCCTTGCCGCCGTAGGTCTCACCGCCCTTCCAGGTCTTGAGGTCCTCGTCGTGCGTACGGCCGCCGTTGATGCGGTAGTTGAGCTCCTTGTCCCGTACGGACTTGCGGGCGACGACGTTGACCTGCTGGTCGCCGCCGCGCGCGTAGGACGTGGTGAAGGTGGCCGGGGTGAAGTCTGCGGCGCTCAGGCCGACCGAGGACGACGGCTGGTCGGGGTGGGACGCGGTCTCGGCGACGGAGAGGGCGAAGGGGATGTTCTTGGCGAACTCGTCCTGGATCAGCTTCTCGTCGTCGGGGTAGTCGAAGACGGACCCGCAGTCCTCGGGCTTCCAGGCGTCATTGGGGTCGATCGCCGACGCCGTCTGGCAGGTGCTCATCTCGGGGGTGAACATCGCCACGCCGTTGACGTTGCCCGCGTGTCCGTCGGCCTCGCCGTTGGTGGTGTAGAGCTCGGAGGAGACCTGCGGGTGGTAGCCGGGGATCGCCGAGTTCTCGGGGGTGCCGGCGAGCGCCTTGTAGAGCACGTCGTCGGGGGTGGGGGTGGCCACCTGCCAGCCGACTCCGTACAGCAACAGCTCTGCGGCGGAGTGGTAGTTGATCGCGTACTTGAAGCCGACGCGCTTCTCGAAGGCGTCGAGCGCCTTGGTCTCGGGCTCGGAGCCCGGTGCCGTGCCGCGGTAGGTCTCGTTGGCGGGGCTGGGGGACGAACCCTCGTCGTCGTAGCCCCACTTGTAGGCGAAGTTGCGGTTGAGGTCGACACCGTCACCGGTGGCGATCACGCCGTCGCCGTTGTTGTCGTGCAGGTTCTTGCGCCACTCCCGGTCGCCGTCGGCCTTGAAGGTGTAGTCGTAGCCGTCGGGGTTGGCGGAGAGCACGAACCAGAGTTCGGTGGAGTCGACGAGCTTCGTGATCTGCTTGTTCTTGCCGTAGTTGTCCAGGTAGTAGTGCATCAGCCGCCGGGTCATCTCCGGGGTGATCCACTCACGCGCGTGCTGGTTCGACATGTACAGCACGGAGGGTTTCGAGCCGTCCTTGGTCTTCTTTGCGTTCTTGGAGAGCTTGAGCGCGAGGATGTCCTGGCCCTGGACGGTCTTGCCGATGGAGACGACCTTGGTGAGGTTCGGGTTGGCCTGGCCGGTCTTGACGATCTCCTCCTGGAGATTGCCCTTTCCGCTGTACGGGCGGAACACACCGTCGCTGGCGGCCTCCTGGGCACCGAGCGCCTTCGCCGAGACCTTGTGCTCGGTGAGGTCGACGCCCTTCTTCTCGAGCTGCCCGGCCTGTTTGTCGGTGAGGTAGACCTCGACCTCGGCCTTGCCCTGCTTCGGTGCCTGCTGACTCAGTTCCTGGCCGTCCTGGCCGGCCGCGAGCAGCAGGGGTATCTGTTCCTTGGTGACCTGAGCATGGAAAACCTTGATGGCGTCGGACCCCGGATCGGGTGTCTTCGCGCCACTGGCCTGGGCGACGGGTGCGGCCGCCAGACCGGCTACCAGCAGTGAAGCCGCGGCGAGGATCGATCTCGCTCTGCGTCTCATGAGCCCCCCTTGCTGTTGTCTGCCACGTACGTGGACAGACGCCAGGCTCGTGACGCCTCATGATCATGTCAAGAGCGCAAGGGCGTATCCGCCAGGAATCGAGAAAGCCGCTGCCGGGCCCCAGCGGGGCCCGGCAGCGGCCGGTGGAAAAGGGGAGGATTCGGTTCAGCCGACGAGGCTGTCGTCCAGCTCCTCGCTGAGGTTGGACTCCGTGCCCGGGATGCCCAGGTCCTGGGCCCGCTTGTCGGCCATCGCCAGCAGGCGGCGGATACGGCCCGCGACCGCGTCCTTGGTCAGCGGCGGGTCGGCGAGCGCGCCCAGTTCCTCCAGCGACGCCTGCTTGTGCTCCATGCGCAGCCGGCCCGCGGCGGCCAGGTGCTCGGGCACCTCGTCCGCCAGGATCTCCAGCGCGCGCTGGACCCGGGCGCCCGCGGCGACCGCGGCGCGCGCCGAGCGGCGCAGGTTGGCGTCGTCGAAGTTGGCGAGGCGGTTGGCGGTGGCGCGGACCTCGCGGCGCATCCGCCGCTCCTCCCAGGCCAGTACCGACTCGTGCGCGCCGAGCCGGGTCAGCAGGGCGCCGATCGCGTCTCCGTCCCGTACGACCACGCGGTCCACGCCGCGCACCTCGCGCGCCTTGGACGCGATCTGCAGCCTGCGGGCCGCGCCGACCAGGGCCAGGGCCGCCTCCGGGCCCGGGCAGGTCACCTCCAGGGAGGAGGAGCGGCCGGGCTCGGTGAGCGAGCCGTGGGCCAGGAAGGCCCCGCGCCAGGCCGCCTCGGCGTCACAGGTGGCCCCCGAGACCACCTGTGGGGGCAGACCGCGGATCGGACGGCCACGGCCGTCCACGAGCCCGGTCTGGCGCGCGAGCTGGTCGCCGCCCGCCACTACCCGTACAACAAAACGCGAACCTCGGCGCAGTCCGCCGGGGGCCATCACAATCAGCTCCGAGCTGTGCCCGAAGATCTCCAGAATGTCCCGCTTGAGCCTGCGCGCCGCCATCGCGGTGTCCAGCTCCGCCTCGATCACAATCCGGCCACTCACCAGGTGGAGACCGCCGGCAAACCGAAGAATCGCCGAGACCTCCGCCTTCCTGCAGCAGGTCCGGGTGACGGGGAGCCGGGAAATTTCGTCCTTCACCGCTGCCGTCATCGCCATGGGCCGATCCTTCCATGCATCCGAAAAATACGGTCGTACGCGGCGGCCAGCAGCTCGGGGTCGTGCTTTGCCGAGCTGTCGGGCGAGGCCACGGGCGCCAGTTCGACCGTCGCCCCGAGCCGCTTGGCGGCTTCGGTCAGGCTCTCCCGGTCTCGCACGGCGGCCTCGTCGGCCAGCACCACGTCGAAGGCGAGTTTAGGGGCGTGTCGGGCCAAAACCTCCAAATGACGCTGCGGTGAGAAGCCATCGGTTTCTCCGGGTTGTGGCGCGAGGTTCAGCGAAAGGACCTTCCGGGCCTTCGTGACGGTGAGCGCGTCGAGCAGTTCCGGCACGAGAAGGTGCGGGATCACGGAGGAGAACCAGGAGCCCGGACCGAGCACCACCCAGTCCGCGTCGAGCACCGCCGCGACCGCCTCGGGGACGGCCGGCGGGTCGTTCGGCACGAGGTGTACGGACTGGACCTCGCCCGGGGTGAGGGCGACCGTGGCCTGGCCGCGGACGGTGTCCACGTCGTCGGGGCGGGCCGGGTCGTGGCCCCGTACGAGAGCCTCCAGATCCAGGGGGACCGCCGACATGGGCAGCACCCGGCCGTGCGCGCCGAGCAGCTTGCCGACCAGGTCCAGGGCCTGGACATGGTCGCCCAGCTGCTCCCAGAGGGCGACGATGAGGAGATTGCCGACCGCGTGTTCGTGCAGGTCGCCCTTGGACTCGAAGCGGTGCTGGATGACGCGGGCCCAGGTCTGGCCCCAGTCGTCGTCGCCGCAGAGCGCCGCGAGGGCCTTGCGGAGGTCGCCGGGCGGCAGGACGCCCAGCTCCTCGCGGAGCCGGCCGCTGGAGCCGCCGTCGTCGGCGACGGTGACCACCGCGGTGAGGTCACCGGTGATGCGGCGCAGCGCGGCGAGCGACGCGGAGAGGCCCATGCCGCCGCCGAGGGCGACGGTCTTGGGCTGGGCGCCGCGCTTGCGGTTCAGGCGGTTGAGCCGGTTCAGCCGCAGGGACGACTTCACTCGCGCCCCATGTCCCGGTGGACGATGACGGTCTCCACCCCGGCGGCGGCGAGCCGCTTGGCGAGCTTCTCGGAGGTGGCGACGGAGCGGTGCTTGCCGCCGGTGCAGCCGACCGCGATCGTCACGTACCGCTTGCCCTCGCGGCGGTAGCCCGCGGCGATCAGCTGGAGCAGCTCCGTGTAGCGGTCGAGGAACTCCTTGGCGCCGGGCTGGTTGAAGACGTAGTTGGAGACCTCTTCGTTGAGTCCGGTGAAGGGGCGCAGCTCCGGGACCCAGTGCGGGTTGGGCAGGAAGCGCATGTCGACGACGAGGTCGGCGTCGACGGGCAGCCCGTACTTGAAGCCGAACGACATGACCGTGGCCCGCAGCTCGGGCTCCTCGTCGCCCGCGAACTGGGCGTCCATCTTGGCGCGCAGCTCGTGGACGTTGAGCGAGGAGGTGTCGATCACCAGGTCGGCGTCGCCGCGCAGCTCGCGCAGCAGGTCCCGCTCGGCGGCGATGCCGTCGACGATGCGGCCGTCGCCCTGGAGGGGGTGCGGGCGGCGTACGGACTCGAAGCGGCGGACCAGCGCGTCGTCGGAGGACTCGAGGAAGACGATCCTGCGGGTGACGTGCTTGGCCGCCAGGTCGGCGAGGGATTCGCGCAGGTTGTCGAAGAAGCGGCGGCCTCGGACGTCGACGACGACGGCGATACGGGCCACATTGCCCTGCGAGCGGGCGCCGAGCTCGACCATGGTGGGGATCAGGGCGGGCGGCAGGTTGTCGACGACGAACCAGCCGAGGTCCTCCAGACACTTGGCCGCCGTGGAGCGGCCCGCACCCGACATCCCGGAGATGATCACCAGCTCGGGGATGGCCGGCTCGGCTGCTTCGGTGGCCTCGGCCGGTGCGCCGTTGCCCGTGCTGCCCGTACTCACGTCTGCTCCGTCCTGTGCCTGCTCTTCACTGCTCATGTGTGCTGCCCCCGTCGTCTTCCATGATCTCTCCTGTTGCCGTGTTCACGGCGGGTGCGGCCGGTGCCGCCTGGGCGAGCGCCGCGGCCACGGTCTCGGCCGTCTTGCGGCCTATCCCGGGAACTTCGCAGATCTGGTCAATTGTGGCCTGCTTCAGCTTCTTCACCGAGCCGAAGTGCTTGATGAGGGCCTGTTTGCGGGTCTCGCCGAGGCCGGGCACCGCGTCGAGCGGGCCCGACTTGAAGCGCTTGGCCCGCTTGGCGCGCTGGTAGGTGATGGCGAAGCGGTGAGCCTCGTCACGTACCCGCTGAAGAAGGTAGAGGCCCTCGCTCGAGCGCGGCAGGACGACGGGGTCGTCGTCGCCGGGGAGCCAGACCTCTTCGAGGCGCTTGGCGAGGCCGCAGACGGCGATGTCGTCGATACCGAGCTCGTCCAGGGCGCGCTGGGCGGCGGCGACCTGGGGCTGGCCGCCGTCGACGACCAGGAGCTGCGGCGGGTAGGCGAAGCGCTTGGGGCGGCCGTCCTCCTCGGGCGCGGTCTCGGGGACCTCGGGGTTGGCGTCGGATTCCGCCCACTCCCCCGTCTCCGCCTTGTCCGCGAGGTAGCGCCTGAAGCGGCGGGTGATGACCTCGTGCATCGAGCGGACGTCGTCCTGGCCCTCGAAGGTCTTGATCTGGAAGCGGCGGTACTCGCTCTTGCGGGCCAGGCCGTCCTCGAAGACCACCATCGAGGCCACGACGTCGTCGCCCTGGAGGTGGGAGATGTCGTAGCACTCGATACGGAGCGGCGCCGAGTCCAGATCGAGCGCCTCGGCGATCTCCTCCAGGGCGCGGGAGCGCGTCGTGAGGTCGGAGGCGCGCTTCGTCTTGTGCAGGACCAGGGCCTGCTGGGCGTTGCGCTGGACCGTCGCCATCAGGTCCTTCTTGTCGCCGCGCTGCGGGATGCGGAGCGACACGTTCGAGCCGCGGCGCTCCGCGAGCCAGGCGGCGACGGACTTCTCGTCCTCGGGGAGGGCCGGGACGAGGACCTCCTTGGGGACGGCGTCGCCCTTCTCCTCGCCGTACAACTGCTGCAGCGCGTGCTCGACCAGGCCGGAGGTGTCGACCGCCTCGACCTTGTCGGTGACCCAGCCGCGCTGGCCGCGGACCCGGCCGCCGCGTACGTGGAAGATCTGGACGGCGGCTTCCAGTTCGTCCTCGGCGACCGCGATCAGGTCGGCGTCGGTCGCGTCGTTGAAGACGATCGCGTTCTTCTCCAGGGCGCGGCGCAGGGCCTCGATGTCGTCGCGCAGGCGGCCGGCCTTCTCGTACTCCATCTCCTCGGCCGCCTCGTGCATCTGCTGCTCCAGGCGGCGGATGTACGTCCCCGTGCGGCCGGCCATGAAGTCGCAGAATTCCTCGGCCAGTTCGCGGTGCTCCTCGGGGGTGACGCGGCCGACGCAGGGGGCCGAGCACTTGCCGATGTAGCCGAGGAGGCAGGGGCGGCCGATCTGGGCGGAACGCTTGAAGACCCCTGCCGAGCAGGTGCGGACGGGGAACACGCGGAGCATCAGGTCGACGGTCTCGCGGATCGCCCAGGCGTGGCCGTACGGACCGAAGTAGCGCACGCCCTTCTTCTTGGGGCCGCGCATCACCTGGACGCGGGGGAACTCCTCGTTGAGGGTGACCGCGAGCGACGGATAGCTCTTGTCGTCGCGGTACTTGACGTTGAACCGCGGGTCGAACTCCTTGATCCAGGAGTATTCGAGCTGGAGCGCCTCGACTTCGGTGGAGACGACCGTCCACTCGACGGAGGCGGCCGTCGTGACCATCGTGCGCGTGCGCGGGTGCAGGTTGGCCAGGTCCTGGAAGTACGAGGAGAGACGCGGGCGGAGGCTCTTCGCCTTGCCCACGTAGATCACCCGGCGGTGTTCGTCGCGGAATTTGTAGACCCCCGGCGAGTCGGGGATCTGTCCCGGCTTCGGGCGGTAACTGGAGGGGTCGGCCATGGTGGACAGCCTACTGGCGGGGGCTGACAGTGAGGCCCGCCCGGGGAGGCGGGCGGGCCCCGGTGGATCAGCGGCGGCGCAGGCGTACGGCCACGGTGCCGAGCGCCAGTACGGCGGCTCCGGCCGCGCCCGCGGCGGCGGGGTTGAGAGCGGAGCCGTCCCTGGTGGGCGGGGCCGCCTGGGCCTTCTGCGGGCCGTAGCCGCCCGCCTTGCCGGACTTGGCGTAGGCGGAGCCCGGGAGCTTGTCGCCGTACGCCTGCTGGACGTGGTGCCGGTAGGCGGTCAGCGTCGTGCCGTTGGCGCCGATCGCGCGGGTCGCGTCCTCGTCCAGGGGCAGGACCTTGGCGCCCTTCGTCACGTACCAGGCGTCGATCTGGGGCTCGCGGAAGACGGTGCCGCCGGGGAGGCTGCGGGCGCCGGCCGCACTGTAGCGCGTCTCGTCGTCGCCGGAGGCGATGTTCACCACCTGCCAGCCGGAGCCCTGGCGGGCGGTCCACAGGGAGGCCTTCTGGCCGTCGGAGGAGACCGCCGTACTGGCCATGAAGTCCAGGTGGGCGACCGCGGCGCCGGGGCGGCCCGCGACGAATTCCGGGGCGAGGGTGTAGACGGGCACGGAGCTGCCCTGAATGTGCGGGGCCGCCGCGGCCATGGTCACCTTGCCGTCGCGGGCGAAGAAGCGGGAGAGCGTGGTGAGGGTGGCGGGGGCGGTCGCCGCTTCGTGGGCCGCCTTCGCGTCCTGGGCGGGGGTGTCGGCCTGGGCGTGCGGGGCGGCGAGCAGGAGCAGCGTGGTCGCGGTGCCGGCGAGGGCTGCGGCGGTGAGGCGTGCGGTCATGGGTGTCACGCCCCGATCCGGTAGAGCGAGTGGGTCCAGGAGAACTCGTTGTTGTTCACGTACCAGGCGTGCGAGGCCCAGTTGTAGCGGTCGTTGGAGGGCCACGGGTCGCCCCAGTAGACCCAGCTGTTGGCGGTGTCGTAGCCGTACAGGACGTGCATGTGGCCGCCGCCGCTCGACCACTGGATGCGGGTCTCGACCGGGCGGTTGGCGTCGATCTCGGACTGGACGGTGGTGTAGCGGAGCCATCCGGTCACGTACGAACCGGAGTTGATGCCCGCCCAGTCGAGTCCGTTCTGGACGTCGCCCAGGCTGGCCTGGGAATTGGGGCAGTCGTAGCCCTGCTGCCGGCCGAAGGCGGCGTTGCAGAACTGGTTCTGGGTGTAGTTCCGGCCGAACCAGGTGGCGATGGTGTTGCCGCTCGCGGCCCAGCACCAGTTGGTCTTCTGCTGGGACTGCATGGTGATGTTCAGTCGTTTGGCGGCAGCGACTGCGGCCGTCGGAGCGCTCTGGTCGGCCGAGGCCGCCGTCGCCGGTGCGGCGAAGACCGCCGCGGCCAGCAGGGCGGCTGCGGACAGCCATCTCTTCTTGTTGCGCATCGCGTTCCTCCCGAGGCGGGGGGTGGATTGGAGGAGCGCGTCCGGACGCTGTCGATGAGCATCTGCGGTTGTCGGGTTCAGGTCAACACGCTTCAATGCGGGGTGAGTCGGCGCTGTGAATGGCGAGGGTGGAGTGTGAACGGCCCTTGCCGGTACGGTCGGTCGCCCGGCGCCGCCGCCCCGCCCCCGTTGTGAACGTTCACCCGAGGAGCCCGTATGGGACACCCCGAGGCCGATCTCGCGCAGATGCTGCACACCGGGCCTTTCCATCTGGCCCTGCGTGCGGCGATCGCGGTGCGCGGGCTGCCGCTGCAGCGGGTCCAGCACCGGCTCGCCAGCCGTGGCATCAAGGTCGGTGTGACCAGCCTGAGTTACTGGCAGCAGGGTGCGCGCCGCCCGCAGCGGCCCGAGTCGCTGCGCGCCGTGCGCGCGCTGGAGGACGTACTGGAGCTGCCGGGCGAGTCACTGCTGCGGCTGCTCGACGCGGACGGCGCGCGGGCGGAGGTGGAGCGGCCCGCCGCCCGCTCCTACCGGTCGCTGGTCGAGTCGTCCGGGGCCGTCGAGCGGCTGCTCGCCGAGCTGGAGCTGCCGAAGGACGGCGGGCTGCACACGGTGGGGCAGCACGAGCGCGTACGAATCGGGGCGGCGCGTGAGCTGCGGGGGCGCGACGCCGAGCATGTCGTACGCGCCCATCGCGACGGGATCGACCGCTATCTGGCCGTCCACCGCGGCGATCCGGGATGCGATCCCGCCCGGGTGGTCGTGCGCGCCGGGGAGAACTGCCGCACCGGGCGGGTGCGCTGGGACCGCGAGAGCGGGGTGCTGGTCGCCGAACTGCTCTTCGACGCGCGGCTGCGCGCCGGGGAGACGTATCTCTTCGGGTACGGGTTCGAGGACGGGACCGGGGGCGAGAGCGGCGAGTACGTGCGGGGGTTCAGCTTCGGCGGCGGGCAGTACGTCCTGCAAGTGCGGTTCGACGAGCGGGCGTTGCCGGTGCGGTGCCGCAGGTTCGCTCAGGCGTCGGCGGGCGCGGCGCGGGGCGCGCGGGCGGATCTGACGCTGAGCGGACTGCACCGGACCGTACATCTGGTGGAGCAGGGGGTACGGCCCGGGATCCTCGGGATCGGGTGGGACTGGGAGTGAGCTTCTACTTGTCCGGGCCGGCGACGAGCTTGCCGTCCGTGACCTTCACCGGGACCGCGGGGAGCGGCTTGGTGGCCGGGCCCTGGAGGACCTTGCCCGTGGTCACGTCGAAGCGGCTGCCGTGGCAGGTGCAGTCGCCCTCGGTCTTCTCGACCGAGGACAGGACGCAGCCCGCGTGGGTGCAGACCGCGCTGAAGGCCTTGTACTCGCCCTTGGCCGGGCAGCTGACGACGAGCTTCTGGTCGCGGTAGAGCATCGCTCCGCCGACCGGCACCGCGTCCGCCGCGCCCAGGTCGACCGGGGCGGTCGGGGTGGCCGACGTGCTGCCCTTGGACTCGGTCGAGCAGGCGGTGAGCCCTACGCCTGCGACGCCCGCGAGCGCGGCGCCCTTCAGCACGGAGCGGCGGGCGGCAGGCAGGCCTGACATGGAGTCTCCACTGGTCAGAGGCGTCGGTGACAGAAGCGACGATACCGGTGGAGATCAACGCGACCCGCGCAGGGCTCAGAGGAAGTCGGCGACGGCGGTACGGAAGCCGTCCGGGTCCTCGGTCCAGGGCAGATGTCCGGCGCCGCGCAGGGTGACGCGGCGTACGTCGGGGAGCGCCTCCTCCAGCGAGTCCACGACGCGGCGGGCGCGGATGTCCTTCGCGCCGTCGACGATCAGCACGGGGACCTTCAGCACCTCGCAGCGGTTGCGGAGGAGGGGGCGGCCCCAGCTGCGCTTGTTCTCGGTGTTGAGGGCGGTGTTCGCCGCCTGGTTGATCGGGAACCAAGGGGTGGCCATCTGCTCGGCGAGGTCCATGGCGCGGGACCGGTCCTGGAACTCCACCGACCACTGCAGTACGGCGCGTTCGCGGCCCGTCGCCTCCTGCCAGCGGTCCAGGTTCTTGCCGAGCGCCTTGCGGAAGGCCTTGGAGTACTGCGGGTGCCAGGAGGTGACCGGGTCGATGCCCATGCCCGACACGTACACGATGCGGCTGACGCGGTCCGGGTGCTCCAGGGCGTAGGCCAGGGCGAGTTGAGCGCCCCAGGAGTGGCCGAGCAGCACGACCTGCTCCAGGCCGAAATGGCGGCGTACGGCGTCGAGGTCCGCGACCGCGCCGGCCAGGGTGTAGGGGCCTGCGGAGGGTGCGGAGCGGCCGCAGCCGCGCTGGTCCCAGCGGAACACGGTGTGGCCGGGGAGGAGTTGGGCCACGTCGTCGAGGGTGTCCCAGAGGCCGGGGCCGCCGTGGCAGAGGATCACCGGCGGCCCTTCACCGTCCTGTACGGCCCAGAGTCCGGCGCCGTCGTCGGTCGTCACCGCAGTGTCGTTCATGGCGCCAGTCTGCCTGCGGAAACGTTTGGCCGCGTGCAATTGCAGATGGGACCAGGCGTGTTGGCCACAGACGACCGCCGCCGCTCCGGACGGAATCCGGAGCGGCGGCGGGGAGTTGGACCTGCTTGGCTACGCCTTGCGGGCGCGCACCGTCTTCTTCGCGGGGGTCGACTTGGCCGCCACCGTCTTCTTCGCGGCCACCGACTTCTTGGCCGCCGCCTTCTTCGCCGGCTTGCGCGCCGCAGGCGTTCCCGCGTCGCTGATCCGGTCCGCGTCCAGGATCTCCCGCAGGAACTTGCCCGTGTGGCTCGCCGGGACGCCCGCGACCTGCTCGGGTGTGCCCTCGGCGATGACCAGGCCGCCGCCGCTGCCGCCCTCGGGGCCCATGTCGATGACCCAGTCCGCCGTCTTGATGACGTCCAGGTTGTGCTCGATGACGACCACCGAGTTGCCCTTGTCGACCAGACCCGAGAGCACC
Organism: Streptomyces sp. NBC_01465; assembly: GCF_036227325.1. NCBI lineage: Bacteria > Bacillati > Actinomycetota > Actinomycetes > Kitasatosporales > Streptomycetaceae > Streptomyces > Streptomyces sp. NBC_01465. The sequence continues at coordinate 1,633,604 of NZ_CP109467.1, forward strand.
TTGATGAGCTTGCTGATGTCCTCGAAGTGCAGACCGGTCGTCGGCTCGTCCAGTACGTAGACGGTGCGGCCCGTGGAGCGCTTCTGCAGCTCGGAGGCGAGCTTCACACGCTGCGCCTCGCCGCCGGAGAGCGTCGGCGCGGACTGCCCCAACCGTACGTATCCCAGACCGACTTCATTGAGCGTCCGCAGATGGCGGGCGATCGTCGGGACGGCCTCGAAGAAGTCCAGGCCCTCCTCGATCGGCATGTCCAGGACCTCGGCGATGGACTTGCCCTTGTAGTGGACCTCCAGGGTCTCCCGGTTGTAGCGCGCGCCGTGGCAGACCTCGCACGGGACGTACACGTCCGGCAGGAAGTTCATCTCGATCTTGATGGTGCCGTCGCCGGAGCAGTTCTCGCAGCGGCCGCCCTTGACGTTGAAGGAGAAGCGGCCGGGGAGGTACCCGCGGACCTTCGCCTCCATCGTCTCCGCGAACAGCTTGCGAACGTGGTCGAAGACTCCGGTGTACGTCGCCGGGTTGGACCGGGGTGTGCGGCCGATGGGCGACTGGTCGACGTGGACCACCTTGTCGACCAGGTCGTCGCCGTCGACCCGCGTGTGCCGGCCGGGGACGGCGCGGGCGCCGTTCAACTCCCTTGCCAGGTGCGTGTAGAGGATGTCGTTGACCAGTGTCGACTTGCCGGACCCCGAGACACCCGTGACCGCCGTCAGCACGCCCAGCGGGAAGGCGACGTCGATGTCCTGGAGGTTGTTCTCGCGCGCACCGTGGACCGTGAGCCGGCGGTTCGGGTCGATCGGGCGGCGGATGTCCGGGGTCGGGATGGCCCTCTTTCCGGACAGGTACTGACCGGTGATCGACTCCTTGTTGGTCAGCAGCTCCTTGAGCGAGCCGCTGTGCACGACCTTCCCGCCGTGCTCACCGGCGCCCGGGCCGATGTCGACGACCCAGTCGGCCACCTTGATGGTGTCCTCGTCGTGCTCGACGACGATGAGCGTGTTGCCCATGTCGCGCAGCCGCACCAGGGTCTCGATGAGGCGGTGGTTGTCGCGCTGGTGCAGGCCGATGGACGGCTCGTCCAGTACGTACAGCACGCCGACCAGGCCGGAACCGATCTGCGTGGCGAGACGGATGCGCTGGGCCTCGCCGCCGGAGAGCGTGCCCGCGGCACGGTTCAGGGAGAGGTAGTCGAGGCCCACGTCCACCAGGAACTTCAGGCGCTCGTTGACCTCCTTCAGGACCCGCTCGGCGATCTTCTTGTCGCGGGCGTTGAGCTTCAGTACGCCCAGGAACTCCGCGCACTCGCTGATCGACATCGCGGCGACCTGGGCGATGGACTTCTCCATCACCGTGACCGCGAGGACGATCGGCTTGAGGCGGGTGCCGTCACACGTCGGGCAGGGCACCTCGCGCATATAGCCCTCGAAGCGCTCTCGGCTGGAGTCGCTCTCGGACTCCGCGTGCCGGCGCTTGACGAAGGGGACCGCGCCTTCGAAGGAGGTCGTGTAGGCGCGCTCGCGGCCGTACCGGTTGCGGTAGCGGACCTCGATCTGGGTCTTGTGACCGTAGAGGAGGGCCTTCTTGGCGCGCTGCGGGAGTCCGGCCCAGGGGATGTCCGTACGGAATCCGAGCTCTTCGGCCAGGGCGTTGACCAGGCGGTTGAAGTACTCCTTGGTGTGGCCGAGCGACCACGGGGAGACCGCGCCCTCTTCGAGGGACTTGTCCTCGTCGGGGACGATCAGCTCGGGGTCGACCTCCATGCGCGTACCGATACCGGTGCAGTCGGGGCAGGCGCCGAAGGGCGAGTTGAAGGAGAAGGAGCGGGGCTCCAGCTCTTCGAAGGAGAGGTCGTCGTACGGGCAGTAGAGGTGCTCGGAGTACATCCGCTCACGCTCGGGGTCGTCCGCCGCCAGGTCGACGAAGTCCAGGACGACCATGCCGCCGGCGAGACCGAGTGCCGTCTCGACGGAGTCGGTGAGGCGGCGCTTGGCGCCGTCCTTCACCGTGAGGCGGTCGATGACCACCTCGATGGTGTGCTTCTCCTGCTTCTTCAGCTTGGGCGGGTCGGAGAGCTGGATCGTCTCGCCGTCGACGCGCGCCCGGCTGTACCCCTTGGTCTGGAGATCGGCGAAGAGGTCGACGAACTCGCCCTTGCGCTCGCGCACGAGCGGGGACAGGACCTGGAAGCGGCTGCCCTCGGGGAGCTCGAGGACCTTGTCGACGATGGCCTGCGGCGACTGGCGCGAGATGGGGCGGCTGCACTGGGGGCAGTGCGGCTTGCCGATGCGCGCGAAGAGCAGACGGAGGTAGTCGTAGACCTCGGTGATCGTGCCGACCGTCGAGCGCGGGTTGCGCGAGGTCGACTTCTGGTCGATCGAGACGGCCGGGGAGAGGCCCTCGATGAAGTCGACGTCCGGCTTGTCCATCTGACCGAGGAACTGCCGGGCGTAGGAGGAGAGCGACTCGACGTAGCGGCGCTGCCCCTCGGCGAAGATCGTGTCGAACGCGAGGGAGGACTTGCCCGATCCCGAGAGCCCGGTGAAGACGATGAGGGAGTCGCGCGGGAGGTCGAGCGAGACGTTCTTGAGGTTGTGCTCGCGAGCGCCACGAACGATGAGACGGTCGGCCACGCCGGTCCGCACCTTTCTGAAGAGGAGGAGCAGGGGCGGAGCCCCCTTCCCAGGGTATGGGGGGCGCCTCAGCGATGTCTTGGGAAGACCTGTTGGATGTCTCTCACGAGCCTATAGCACGCACATTCGATTTACGGTCATCGCCGGACAGCTTCACCCGAAGGAGTGGCGGGCCTATCGTCGGCAGCATGTTGGATCATGCGCGCGACCTGGACTCTGTACGTGAAGCGACCGACCGGCTCCTCGCCGCAGTCGCACCTATGGACAACGCGGCACTGGCCGAGCCGTCACGGCTTCCGGGGTGGACGCGCGGCCATGTGCTCGCGCATCTCTCCCGCAATGCCGACGCCCTGGTGAATGTCCTCACCGGTCTGCCGATGTACGAGAGCGGCGAGACCCGTGACGCGGACATCGCGCGGGACGCGGGCCGCGATCTCGCCGTACAACTCGCCGACCTGCGGTCCAGCGCCGAGCGCTTCCAGGAGCGGGGGCGTGTGGCGGCCGACTGGTCGCGGAACGTGGAGCTGCGGAACGGCGTCACCGACGAGGCGGCGCGGATCCCGTTCCGGCGGTGGATCGAGGTCGAGCTGCACCATGTCGATCTGGGGGTCGGGTACGAGCTGGAGGATCTGCCGGCGGAATTCGTGGAGCGCGAGATCGATTTTCTGACGGCGCGGTTCGCCGGGCACAAGGACGTTCCGCCGACCGCGCTGGCTGCCGACGGCAGCGGCACGTGGACCACGGGCGGCGGCGCCGAGGGCGGTCCTGTCGCCGTGAAGGGGTCGGCCGTGGAGCTGCTCGGCTGGCTCGCGGGGCGGGGCGACGGGGCAGCACTGGTCGCCGAAGGGGGCCCGCTCCCCGTACTGCCCCCGCTATAGGCTGGCGGGTATGACGTACAGCGGAGCGGTGAAGGTCGGCGGCGGGGCGGACGTGCACGAGCTGACGGACCTGATGATCTCCAAGGTCGCGGTCGGCCCGATGAACAACAACGCGTATCTGCTGCGCTGCCGGGCCACCGGCGAGCAGCTGCTGATCGACGCGGCCAACGACGCCGCGACCCTGCTCCAGCTGATCGGTGACGACGGCATCGCGTCCGTCGTCACCACCCACCGGCACGGCGACCACTGGCAGGCCCTTGAGGCGGTGGTCGCGGCGACCGGTGCGCGGACCTTCGCCGGGCGGTACGACGCCGAGGGCATCCCCGTCGCCACCGATGTGCCCGTCGAGGACGGCGACACGGTCCGGGTGGGGCGCGTCGAGCTGACCGCGCGGCATCTGGTCGGCCACACGCCGGGGTCGATCGCCCTGGTGTACGACGACCCGCACGGCCACCCGCACGTCTTCACCGGCGACTGCCTCTTCCCGGGCGGCGTCGGCAACACCTGGGACGACCCGGCGGCCTTCGCCTCGCTGATCGGCGACGTCGAGGCCAAGCTCTTCGCCGTCCTGCCGGACGAGAGCTGGGTCTACCCGGGGCACGGCGACGACACGACGCTCGGCGACGAGCGGCCGCACCTCGCGGAGTGGCGCGAGCGCGGCTGGTAAATGCGGGTGCCCGAGGGCGGAGACCGCCCTTAGGGTCCCGTCATGACCCCTCCCGTGTATCCGCCCAAGCCCCGTCCCGGTGACCGCGTCGCCGTCGTCTCGCCCGGCGCCGGGCTGCCGGGGGTCCTTCCGCTGCCGTACGAACTCGGCCTTGAGCGGCTGGAGAAGGACTTCGGGCTCGTTCCCGTCGAGTACGCGGCGACCCGGACGATGGGGTCCACGCCGCAGGAACGGGCCGACGACATCCACGCGGCGTTCGCCGATCCGGAGATCAAGGCGGTCATCGCCTCGATCGGCGGGGACGACCAGATCACCGTACTGCCGTTCCTGGACCGGGAGTTGATCCGGGCGAACCCGAAGCCCTTCTTCGGCTACAGCGACAACACCAATCTGCTGGCCTTCCTGTCGAGCACCGGGATCGTCGGCTACCACGGCGGCTCGGTCATGGTGGAGCTCGGCCGCCCCGTCGCGATGAATCCGCTGACCGCCGACTCGCTGCGCGCGGCGCTCTTCACGTCGGGGCCGTACGAACTGCGGCCGGCCGAGCGCTTCGCGACGGGCGGCGGCCGGTGGGAGGACCCGGCGACCTTCACCCGCGAGCCCGAGACCCTGCCCGCCGACGGCTGGTCCTGGGTGAACGCCGACCGGGTCGTCGAGGGGCGCAGTTGGGGCGGGTGCGTGGAGATCGTCGCCTGGCTGCTGATGGCCGACCGCGAGGTGTCGCACGATCTGTCGGTGTACGACGGCGGGGTGCTCTTCCTGGAGACCTCCGAGGAGATGCCGAGCGGCGAGGAAGTCTTCCGGATCCTGCGCAACATGGGCGAGCGGGGGCTGCTCCAGCGATTCTCGGCGCTGCTGATGGCGCGGCCCAAGACCTGGTCGTTCGAGCAGCCGCTCTCCCCCGAGGACGGTGCGCGGTACGCGGCCGAGCAGCGCGCGGCGGTCGAGCGCGCGCTGGCGGCGTACGCCCCGGAGATGCTGACCGTCTTCGACGTACCGCTCGGGCACACCGACCCGCAGCAGGTCATTCCGTACGGCGGGACCGTCCGCGTGGACGGTCCGGGGCGGCGGATCACCGTCACGTATTAGGGAGCTTTACGGGCCCTCCTGGCGTTTCATGCCGCAGCCACAATGCGGCAATGCCCGGACGCAACGATGGTGTGCGCGGCCCGAACCGGTGCCGCGCACACACCACTTCACCGTTACGTCCCGAGTCCTGGAGGACCCGTGTCCGCGTCTGTACGCCCGCTCAGGTGGGCCACCGCTCTCATCGCCGTGTCGACACTGGCGCTGACCGGCTGTGGCGGCTCCTCCGCAGCGCAGGACGCGGTGGGGGCAGGGAAGAAGCGCACCGCAGCCCTGGCCGCCACCGTACCGAAGGGGACGGTGCTGCGGATCGGGGACCAGAACGAGGCACTGCAGACGCTGCTGAAGGCGTCCGGGCAGGACCAAGGGACCCCGTACAAGCTGGAGTTCAGCTCCTTCCAGGGCGGGCCCTCGATCCTGGAGGCGTTCCGGGGCGGTGCGCTGGACGCCGGGATCGTGGCCGAAACCCCGGCGATCTTCGCGCAGGCGTCGAAGCAGGACGTCGCAGTGGTGGGGGTGCAGCAGGGCAGCCGTAACGCGTCCCGGCTGGTGACCGCCGTCGGATCCAGCGCGAAGTCGGTCGCCGACCTCAAGGGCAAGAAGATCGCCTATACGGAGGGGACGACCTTCCAGCCCGCCGTGCTCAAGGCGCTGAAGAACGCGGGGCTGAAGAAGGACGACGTACAGCTCGTCAATCTGCAGATCCTGGACATCCCTGCCGCGCTGCAGACCAAGCAGGTCGATGCGGCGGTTCTGACCGAGCCGCTGCGGTCCAAGTACCTGGTGCCGTACGCGGCGAAGGGCGCCCATCTCCTCGACGACGCAACGGACTTGACCAGCGGGTTGCAGCTGCTGATCTCCCCGGGCAAGGCCGTCGACGACAAGGCGAAGGCGGCGGCGCTGCGGGATCTCACCGCGCGCTGGACCAAGGCGTCGAAGTGGGCGAACGCGCACCCGCAGGAGTGGGTCAAGGCGTACTACGTCGATGCCCAGAAGCTCCCCGAGAAGGCCGGCCTGCTGATCAACAAGGCTACGGGGACGGCGACTTTCCCCACGTACGACGAGGCGGCCAAGGCCCAGCAGGAGGTGGCCGATCTGCTGATCGAGGCGGGGGCGGTGCCAGGTCCGCTGGATGTGAGCAGCGAGTTCGACCACCGCTTCGAGGCGGCGCAGCAGGAAGCCGCGAAGTAACCCACCCCGTACCAGGACGAGGAGATTCATCATGACCACTACTGCCAAGGCCCTTGATGTGACCCGGATTTCGGGCCGGATCGGCGCTGTCGTCGACGGCGTGGAGCTGTCCGGGGAGCTGCCGGACGCGACCGTCGCCGCCATCGAAGAGGCGCTGTACGCCCACAAGGTGGTGTTCTTCCGGGGGCAGCAGCATCTGGACGACGCGGCGCACGAGGCGTTCGCGCGCCGCCTCGGGCACCCGGTCTCGCATCCGACCGTTCCCTCCGCCGACGGGCGGTACGTCTTCGAGCTGGACGCCACCAAGGGCGTGCGCGCCAATCAGTGGCACACCGATGTGACGTTCGTGCCCGCCTATCCGAAGGCGTCGATCCTGCGGGCGCTGGAGATTCCCGAGCGCGGCGGGCACACGATCTGGGCCAATACGGCGGCCGCGTACGCCGAACTGCCCGAGCCCTTGCGGGTGTTGGCGGACTCGCTGCATGCCGTGCACAGCAACGACTACGACTACGCGGAGCGCGTGCATCTGCGTCCGGAGCTGGGCGAGGAGGTCGCCAAGCTCTTCCGGCAGGTGTTCGTGTCGACGAAGTTCCAGACCGAGCACCCGGTGGTACGGGTGCATCCGGTGACCGGGGAGCGGTCGCTGCTGCTGGGCAATTTTGTGCAGCGGATCGCGGGGCTGCCGTCCTCCGACAGCCGGGCGCTGATCGATCTCTTCCAGCGCTACATCGAGCGCCCCGAGAACCTGGTGCGCTGGCAGTGGCAGGTCGGCGACGTGGCGATCTGGGACAACAGGGCCACGCAGCACTACGCGGTCGCCGACTACGACGAACTGCCGCGCGTGGTACGGCGGATCACGCTCGACGGGGATGTTCCGCAGGGGGTCGACGGGTTCCGCTCGCGGCTGGTGGAGCCGTCCGTGGCGCCGCGGGTTCCGGGTCTCGTACCGGCCGAGGAGCTGGAGCGCGAGCGGCTGGGCGGGGCGGCGTGACCGCGTCGGTCCAGACCGCCCCGGTCGAGGTACCGGCCGCCGTACCCGCGAAGGCTGCGCGGGTACGGCGGCCGGTGGGGCGGCTCGGGCGGCGGGTGCCGTTCGCCCGGGCCGTGGGGCCGCTGGTGCTGCTCGCCGTGTGGTGGGTGGCGTCGGCGGCCGGGTGGCTCGATCCGCAGACGCTCGCCTCGCCGTCGGATGTCGCCACCACCACCGGGGATCTGATCGCCGGCGGTGAGCTGCAGAAGCATCTGCTGGTGTCGCTCCAACGGGCCGCGCTGGGGCTTGCGTTCGGGGTGTCGGCGGGTGTGCTGCTCGCGCTCGCGGCCGGACTGTCCCGGGTCGGCGAGGCGCTCCTCGACGGGACGCTGCAGCTACTGCGGTCGCTGCCGATCCTGGCGCTGGTGCCGCTCGCGATCCTGTGGTTCGGGATCGGCGAGGAGGTCAAGGTCATTCTCGTGGCGCTCGGCACGCTCTTCCCCGTCTACATCAATACGCACGCCGCGCTGACCGGGCTCGATGTGCGGTACGCGGAGCTGGCGCAGACGCTGGGGCTCTCGCGCACGGCGTTCCTGCGGCGGATCGTGCTGCCGGGGGCGGCTCCCGGGTTCTTCACGGGGCTGCGGATCTCGGTGACCGTGTCATGGCTGGTGCTGGTGGTGAGCGAGCAGATCAACGCGTCCAGTGGGATCGGATATCTGATGACGCAGGCGCGGACGTTCGCCCGTACGGATGTGATCGTGGTCGGCCTGGTCGTCTACGGGGTGCTGGGGCTGGCCTCGGACACGCTGGTGCGGCTGGTGGAGCGGAGGGTGCTGGCATGGCGTACGACACTGGGCTGAGCGTACGGATCGAGGGGCTGCAGCGGGTCTTCGACGGGCGGGCCGTGCTCGACGGGGTCGAACTGTCGCTGCGCCCCGGGGAGTTCGTGGCCCTGCTCGGGCACAGCGGGTCGGGCAAGTCGACGCTGCTGCGGGCCGCCGCGCGGCTGGACCAGGGGGTCACGGGGACGGTCGACGTACCCGAGGCGCGGTCGGTGGTCTTCCAGGATCCGCGACTGCTGCCGTGGGCGCGGGTGCTGGAGAACGTGACGCTCGGACTGCGCGGCGGCGATGCTGCCGTACGGGCGCGGGAGGCACTGGCGGAGGTCGGGCTCGCGGAGAAGGAGCGGGCCTGGCCGGGGACGCTGTCGGGCGGCGAGGCGCAGCGGGTCGCACTCGCGAGGGCGCTGGTGCGCTCGCCGGAACTGCTGCTGCTCGACGAGCCGTTCGGGGCGCTCGACGCGCTGACGCGGCTGCGGATGCACGGGCTGCTGCGGCAGTTGTGCGAGCGCCACCGGCCCGCCGTACTGCTGGTGACGCACGACGTGGACGAGGCGCTCGCCCTGGCGGACCGGGCGCTGGTACTGACCGGCGGCCGGCTGTCGCTCGACGTGCCCGTCGAACTGCCGGCCGGCCGGTCGCGCACCTCCCCGGAATTCGCCGCGCTCCGCACGCGGCTCCTCCTGGAGCTCGGGGTCGTCGAGGTGTCAGACGCGGTTACTTGATGTCGGCCTGTTCGCGGATGTCGCAGTCGGTGAAGGTCGGCTTCTTCGTCGCCATCGAGGCGAGCTTCTGCGAGAGCTTGTCGACTTCCGGGTTCCGGCTGTTGATCATGGCCTCTTCGTAGGAGTTGAACTCGATCACGACGAGGAAGCGCTTCGGGTGGGCGCGGTCCTGCAGGACGGTCCGGTGGACGGGGTGGCCCTGCTTGCCCTGGTTCTGCTGCTCGAACTGCGCGATCACGGAGCGGATCTCATCGATGCGCTCGGTCTCGAATTCGATGATCTGCGCGAACTTCATGGGGTCCTCCCCCGCTCGCGGCACGCCCGCCGTCCGGGAGCGCTCACCGTACAAGCAAGCACCGGCCGGAGTGGGCGGCAATGCTCCGCTCACTCCGGCCGGTGCTGAACATCCCTACGACCTACGCCGTAGCACCGTCACCCGCGTCAGACGTCGATGCTGTCCTTCGGGGCCGCCTCGGCCTCCGCCTGCTTCTTGGAGGCCATGAGGCTGGTGATCGTCGTGACGATCAGGACGCCGCAGATCACCGCGAGGGAGACGGGGATGGAGATCTCGGGGACGTGCACTCCGGACTCGTGGAGTGCGTGCAGGACGAGCTTCACGCCGATGAAGCCGAGGATCACCGACAGTCCGTAACTGAGGTGGACCAGCTTCTTGAGCAGGCCGCCGATCAGGAAGTACAGCTGGCGCAGACCCATCAGGGCGAAGGCGTTGGCGGTGAAGACGATGTACGGGTCCTGGGTGAGGCCGAAGATCGCGGGGATCGAGTCCATCGCGAACAGGATGTCGGTCATACCGATGGCGAGCATCACGACCAGGAGCGGCGTCATGATCTTCTTGCCGTTTTCCTGGATGAAGAGCTTCGTGCCGTGGTACCGGTCGGCGACGCCGAACTTCTTCTCGACGGACTTCAGGAGGCGGTTCTCCTCGAACTCCTCTTCCTCGTCGTCCGATCGAGCCTCCTGGATGAGCTTCCAGGCGGTGTAGATCAGGAACGCGCCGAAGATGTAGAAGACCCAGGAGAAGTTGGCGATGACCGCGGCGCCGGCGGCGATGAAGATCGCGCGCAGGACCAGGGCGATCAGTACGCCGAAGAGCAGGACGCGCTGCTGGAGATGGCTCGGGACCGAGAACTTCGCCATGATCAGGATGAAGACGAAGAGGTTGTCGACGCTCAGTGACTTCTCGGTGATGAAGCCCGCAAAGAACTCGCCGGACGCCTGACTGTTCCCGAAGATCAGCAGCCCGACGCCGAAGAGCACGGCCAGGGCGATCCAGACCACGGTCCAGATGCCGGCTTCCTTGATCGACACGTCGTGCGGCTTGCGCCCGATGAAGAAGTCGGCGGCGACGAGGGCGCATAGACCAAGAATGGTCAGCACCCACAGGGTCAGAGAAACATCCATGTACTTACGCCTCCGGCGATTGCTACGGCTACTTGATCAGCGTCGTCGCTGCCGGAGGTCTCTTCCACCCGAGCCGGACCGACCGGCATCCCGGGCCGACGCCCCGGGACCTGGTCAGGTCCGTATTGACGGGTACGCCGCACTTGGGGAGTACTCCCCTCCGCACTGAGGAGACTACAGGAAGTACCAAGAGAAGGTAAAGGGATTGGTAAAGGTAAGCCCAAAATGGCTGGTCAACGGTGCCATGAGCGACGGGCTGAGGCGACTTGGGCAAGGACGTCCGCGAGCAGTCGGCCGGCCGGGGGCGCCTGCAGCGGCTCGTACGTCCAGGCATGGCCGACCCAGGGGTCGGCGAGGTGGTCGTCGGGGACCGGCGTGATGCGCAGAAGCGAACGCCAGAGGGGGTCGAGCACCGGGCCGTACGCGCTCGCGTCCTCGCGGTCGGCCACCATCACGAGGTGGACGCCGACGGACGGGCCCTCGTCGGCGAGGTAGCGCAGCTGGGTCAGGGCGCGGTCGTCGAAGCCGTGCGGGAAGTCGTTGACGATCAGCAGCTGCTCGGCGGTGTCCACGCCGGGCGGCAGCGCGTCGGCCGCGCCGCCGCGCACCGCCATCTGTACGAGGTCGACACGCTGGGTGAGCCTGGCCAGGACCGCGGCCACTCCCCCGGCGCCGGTCGCCGGGGGTTCGTCGAGTACGCCCGAGGTCACAAGGGGTGCGAGCGAGCCGGCGGCCGAGCCTGCCGGGTCGATGACATGGACGGTGAATTCGCCCGCCGGGTAGACGGCGAGCAGGCGGGCGGCGAGCGCGACCGCGGTGTCCATGGCGAGCTGCTTGAGCTGCGCCTGGTCCATCAGCAGCGCGGCCTCGGAGCCGGTGCGGCCGCTGTCGATCCACAGACCGCGCTCCAGCGGGAGGCGTACGAGCATGGGGATGCGGAGATCGGGGCGCTCGGGCAGGTGGAGATCGCCGACGCGCAGGGCCATGGGGATCTCCATGGGCAGCCGGTAGGCAGCCCACAGGGGGCTGTCCCAGCGGGCGTAGGCGAGCGGCAGGGCGGGCTCGACGACCTGGGACTCGGCGAGGAGCTGGGCGACGTCCCGCTCCAGGACCTCGCGGGCCTGGGCGATCAGCGCGTCGCATTTGGCGCGGGCCTGCTCGCGGGCGTTCGTCCCCGCGTTGCCGATGCGGTTGCGGGGGTCGGAGAGGGCCTTGTCGAGCTCCTGCTCCAGGCGGGACTCGGCGAAGTCGACGGCGCTGCGGTACGCGGCGGTGGTGCGGGCCAGGTCCTCGAACATGCCCCAGACCTGGTTGTACAGCCGCTCGTCCATCGACCAGCCGGAGGCGTCGCCCGCGACGGGCGGTGCGGGCTGTCCCGGCTGGGCGGGGGGCGCGGCCGGGGGCGGCGGGGGTGCGGTGGTCTGGCGGCGGGGGTGGGCGTAGTCGACGGGGCCGCCTTCGGAGACGGGCTGCTGCTGCGGGGCGGCCTGGGGGGTGGCCGGCGGCTGCTGGGCGCTTTCGGGTCCTGGCGAGCCCGCGTTCGTACGGACCCTGTCGCCGTCCGTCGTACGCGGCGGGGGCGCGGACACCGAGCGGGCCAGGCCTCCGGCGACGGCTTCCAGAATGGTGGAGGCGAGTTCATGGCCGCGCGGGAGGCCCTGGTCGGTGAGCATCTCGGCGAGGCCGCCCGCGTACCCCTGGCCGACGGCCCTGACCTTCCAGGCGCCCTGTCTGCGGTAGAGCTCCAGGGCGACGACCGCCGACTCGGCGTCGAGGCCGGTGATGGTGTAGCTGGCGACCTCGGAGCCGTCGAGCGCGGTGACGGCGACGAAGGGCGCGGCGAGGGAGGCGAAGGAGACCGGTCCGCCGACTCCGACGGGGAGGGCGAGCAGGACGTTCACCCGGTGCACGTCCTCGGGGACGGCCTCCAGGTCCACGGCGAGCCGGTGGTCCGCGGCCGCCTGGCGGGAGACCTCCAGACCGGGCAGCTGGGGCGATCCGGGGTGGGCCACCCACTCGGCGCCCCGGACGGTGCCCTGCTCGTCGCCGAGCGTGGCACCGGCCACGACCGGGCGGCCGGCCGACACCCGGATCTCCAGTCGGGTCTGGGGAAGGGGATGGTTCTGTCCCCGTACCAGCTCGGCCGTCATCGCCCATTCCCCCTTGTAGCGCTGCTTGTTGATGATGCGCGGCAGCTCCCGGCGATGGTGGCCTCCGGGAGCTGCTTGCTGACGTGAATTGCCTCTTACAGATGCGGCAGGATCGACGGCATCAGGTCCTGGAAGGTGCGGCCGTTGGCAGCGGTGCCGATGGCCGTCATCTGCCAGCCGGTGCCCGCACGGTGCACCTTCGCCATGATCTGCGCGGTGTACTGGCCGCCGCCGTCCAGCGTGTAGCGGGCGAGCTCGTCGCCGTTGGTCTCGTCGACGAGGCGGCAGAACGCGTTCTGCACCTCCTGGAACGTCTGGCCGGTGAAGGAGTTCACCGTGAAGACGATCTGGTCGATGTGGACCGGCACGCGCTGGAGGTCGACGACGATCGACTCGTCGTCGCCGCCCTGGCCCGCGCCGCCGACCAGGTTGTCGCCGGTGTGCTTGACCGAGCCGTCGTCGCTGACGAGGTGGCGGAAGAACACCACGTCGACCGGCTGCTTGTCGGCGAAGAGCACCGCGGACGCGTCGAGGTCGATCTCACGCGTACGTGAGCCGAACAGCCCGCGGCGCGGTGCCGCCTGCCAGCCGAGACCCATCCGCACCGAAGTGAGGGTGCCCCCGTCGTTCTTCTGCAGGCTGATGGCCTGACCCTTGGTCAGGTTGACGCCAGGTCCCTTGGCAAAGTTGGCCGTCACGCGCTGTCCCTTCTCCGAATATCCCCACGTTTCCCACCGCACCCTACGCAGTCCCGTCCAGAGGGCAGGACCCCCGGACCGCGATTGTGGCGGTCTTGCAACACACCAGGTGCGGCCGGGTCGGCCAAGGGTCAGGCGAGGCCGCCCTCCTTCATCTGGCGCAACTCCTTCTTCAGTTCCCCGACCTCGTCGCGCAGCCGTGCGGCCACCTCGAACTGGAGGTCCGCGGCAGCCGCCCGCATCCGCTCGGTCATCTCCTCGATGATCCCGGCCAGTTCGGCGGCGGGACGGTCGGTGGGGACGGTCTTGCCGCCCTTCGTCTTCCTTCCGGCGAGCGCGGGGACCGGCGCCTTGGCGCCCTTGCCCTCCTTCGCCTGCCGGTAGCCGCTGCCGAGCAGTTCCTCGGTGTCGACCTCCTCGCGGGCGATCGTCGCGACGATGTCGTTGATCTTCTTGCGGAGCGGCTGCGGGTCGAGGCCGCGCTCCTTGTTGTACGCGACCTGCTTCTCGCGGCGCCGGTTGGTCTCGTCGATGGCCTGCGCCATCGCCGGGGTGATGGTGTCGGCGTACATGTGGACCTGGCCGGAGACGTTGCGCGCCGCGCGGCCGATGGTCTGGATCAGCGAGGTGCCGGAGCGCAGGAAGCCCTGCTTGTCGGCGTCGAGGATGGCGACCAGCGAGACCTCGGGCAGGTCGAGGCCCTCACGGAGGAGGTTGATGCCGACGAGCACGTCGTACTCACCGGCGCGCAGCTCGCGCAGGAGCTCGATGCGGCGCAGTGTGTCGACGTCGCTGTGCAAGTACCGCACCTGGATGCCCAGTTCGAGGAAGTAGTCGGTGAGGTCCTCGGACATCTTCTTGGTGAGCGTGGTGACCAGGACGCGTTCGTCCTTCTCCACGCGGGTGCGGATCTCGTGCACCAGGTCGTCGATCTGCCCCTCGGTGGGCTTGACGACGACCTCCGGGTCGACCAGGCCCGTGGGGCGGATGATCTGCTCCACGAAGCCGTCGCCGCGCGAGAGTTCGTACTTGCCGGGCGTGGCGGACAGATAGACGGTCTGGCCGATGCGCTGCTGGAACTCCTCCCACTTCAGCGGGCGGTTGTCCATCGCGGACGGCAGCCGGAACCCGTGGTCGACGAGGGTGCGCTTGCGGGAGGCGTCGCCCTCGTACATCGCACCGATCTGCGGGACGGTGACGTGCGACTCGTCGAGGACGAGGAGGAAGTCCTCGGGGAAGTAGTCGATGAGGGTGTGCGGGGCGGTGCCGGGCTCGCGGCCGTCGAAGTGCATCGAATAGTTCTCGACGCCGGAGCAGGAGCCGATCTGGCGGAGCATCTCCAGGTCGTAGGTAGTGCGCATGCGCAGTCGCTGGGCCTCCAGCATCTTGCCCTGCTTCTCCAGCTCGGCGAGGCGCTGCTCCAGCTCCTTCTCGATGCCGTTGACCGCCTTCTCCATGCGCTCCGGGCCTGCCACGTAGTGGGTGGCCGGGAAGACATAGACCTGTTCGTCCTCGCTGATGATCTCGCCGGTCAGCGGGTGGAGCGTGGAGAGCGCCTCGATCTCGTCGCCGAACATCTCGATGCGGACGGCCAGTTCCTCGTACACCGGGAAGATCTCGATGGTGTCGCCGCGCACCCGGAAGGTGCCGCGGGTGAACGCCACGTCGTTGCGCGTGTACTGGATGTCGACGAAGCGGCGCAGCAGCTGGTCGCGGTCGATCTCCTCGCCGACCTTGAGGGGCACCATCCGGTCGACGTACTCCTGCGGCGTGCCGAGACCGTAGATACAGGAGACGGAGGCGACGACGATGACGTCGCGCCGGGTGAGCAGCGAGTTCGTCGCGGAGTGGCGCAGCCGCTCGACCTCCTCGTTGATCGAGGAGTCCTTCTCGATGTACGTATCGGACTGCGGGACGTACGCCTCGGGCTGGTAGTAGTCGTAGTACGAGACGAAGTACTCGACGGCGTTGTTGGGGAGCAGCTCGCGGAACTCGTTCGCCAGCTGTGCGGCGAGGGTTTTGTTCGGCGCCATCACCAGGGTGGGGCGCTGGAGCTTCTCGATCATCCAGGCGGTGGTCGCCGACTTTCCGGTGCCGGTGGCGCCGAGCAGGACGACATCCTTCTCACCTGCGCGGATGCGCTTTTCCAGCTCGGCGATGGCCGCCGGCTGGTCACCGCTGGGCTGGTAGGGACTGACGACCTCGAAGGGCGCCACCGTGCGTTCGATCTTGGAAACGGGCCGCATGGAACCACCGTACGACCCGCCACTGACAACCGCGGCCGGTCACCAGCCCTTGGGCCGCTCCGGGATCCGGGTCGCGGGGGAAGGACCCTGCTCCTCCCAGTCCGGCTTGCCCATGACCACCAGCGGATCGAACATCACGACGACGCCGGCGAGGAAGAGGAAGGCGATCGGTCCGAGCAGCATCGGGGCGAGAATCGTGGCGGACGAGTCCCCGCCGGCGCTGCTCGTGCCGCTGCCGTGCAGAGAGACGCTGAGCGCTGCCATCCCGGTGTAGTGCATCCCGCTCACTGCCACGCCCATGACCGCGCTGGCGCCCAGGCTCGGCAGGAACCCGTGGATGGAGACGGCGGCCCAGAGCGCCGCGGTGGCGGCGACCACGGCGATCACGACGGAGACGGCGACGACGGGGGTGCTGTACTCGAAGCGCCCGTTGATCCGCATGCCCGCCATGCCGAGGTAGTGCATGGTGGCGACGCCGAGGCCGGTGATGGTGCCGCCGGTGACCAGGGCCATGGGGGTCGGACCGCGGTAGCCGACGATGAAGATCCCGATGCCGACCATCACGATGGCGACGACGAGGCTGGCGTAGGTGGTCGGGCGGTCGTACGTCAGGGGAGCGCCGTCGACCTTGAAGCCCATCATCGCGATGAAGTGCATGGTCCAGATTCCGGAGCCTATGGAGAGCGCGCCGAGCGCCAGCCAGCCTGATTTCCACGAGCGCTCGATCATCAGGGACCTGGTGGTGCAGCGCAGGCCGAGGGCCGCGCCCATGCACGCCATGAGAAATGCGGCGACAGGCGTCACCAGGCCGTAACTGAATCCGTCGACATGGCCGTGCATGGCTGAAAGTCCCTCCCCAGGGCACCGCTTGGCATGTGCGGGCGACAGTAGCGGAATCGGCACTGTCAGTGGGGGGTCGTACGGTTGTTTGTGTGAACAGCAACGCAAACGACATTGAGTGGGCCGTCGTCGAAAGCGACATCGGGCCCCTGTTGCTCGCCGCCACGGACCGGGGGCTGGTGAGCGTGTGCTTCCACGCGGATCCCGCGGTGCGCGAGAAGGCGCTCGCACAGCTCGGGGCGCGGCTGGGCGGGGAGCTGGTCGAGGCACCGGAGTCGGCCCGTCTCGCCGAGCCGATACGGCAGTTGGCGGCGTACTTCACGGGCGGGCTGCGGGAGTTCACGCTGCCGCTGGACTGGTCGCTGACGTCCGGATTCAACCGCCAGGTGCTGCGGGAGCTCGCTTCCGGGGTGCCGTACGGATCGGTGGTGGGGTACGGGGATCTGGCCCGCCGGGTCGGGCAGCCGTCGGCGGCCCAGGCGGTGGGGGCCGCGATGGGGTCGAATCCGCTGCCGGTCGTGGTGCCGTGCCACCGGGTGGTGGAGAGCGACGGCGGGCTCGGCGGTTTCGGCGGCGGCCTGGAGACGAAGCGGCAGCTTCTCGCCCTGGAGGGAGTGCTGCCCCAGCCGCTGTTCTGATGGCACACTTCCGCGGTGACTACGACCCCGGCCGCACCCGAGCCCAGCGACTTCGTCGCCCGCCTGCCCATCGGGGAGGAGCTGACGCTGCCTGCCGACTCGATGCTGAACTGGGAGACGTTCCCTTTCACCGGGGACATACGCGTCAAGCCGCTGACGCCTCCGGTGCTCCCGGAGCCCGCGCGCAACGGTGAAAACGGCCCTGCGGGCTGCCACGCCTGCGAGCGGCCGGTGACGGAAGCGATATGGGCCGACGAGCACTGGCGCGTGGACCCCATACACGGGGAGCCGCAGCGGCTCCCCGCGATCGTGATGCTCCAGCCGCGCGGGCACCACGACCTGACCGACCTGCCGCCGGAGCGCGCCTCCGAGCTCGGTCCGATGATCCAGCGCGTCGAGCGGGCGATCATGTCGCTGGGCGGGATCGCGCGCGTGCACATCAACCGGTGGGGCGACGGGGGCGCGCATCTGCACCTGTGGCTGCTCGCCCGCCCCGAGGGGATGACCCAGCTGCGCGGCAGTTTCCTGCCCCTGTGGGAGGAGGCTCTGCCGCCCGTTCCCGAGGAGGAGCGGCTCCGGACGCAGCGCGGGATCGGCGCCGCACTCGCGGCCGGGGGCGGCAAGGCGTACGTACAGTGACCGCCGCCTGTCCCGACGCAGCCGTCGCCGAGAGCGAACTGCCCGCCCTGCGGCGCCGGATCAACACCGTGCTCGTCGTGAGCCAGATACTCGGCGGGCTCGGGGTCGCGACGGGCATCGCGCTCGCGGCCGTACTGGCCAAGCAGGTCAGCGGTACCGAGGCCCTGTCGGGGCTCGCGCCCACCGCGACCGTGACCGGGACCGCGCTGCTGTCCGTGCCGCTCGCCGCGCTGATGACGTCGCGCGGGCGGCGGCCCGGTCTGGTCCTCGCCTATGTGATCGGGGCGATCGGTGCGGGGGTGGTCGTGCTGGCCGCCGTGATCTCCAACTTCCCGCTGCTGCTGGTGGGGATGGCCGGGTTCGGTGCGGCGTCGTCGGCGAATCTGCAGGCCCGGTTCGCGGCCGCCGACCTCGCGGAGCCCGAGCGGCGGGCCCGCGCCATCTCCACCGTCGTCTGGGCCACCACGATCGGCGCGGTCCTGGGCCCCAACATCGCCTCCCCCGCGGGCCGCAGTGTCTCCGGGCTCGGTATTCCGGCGGCCGCGGGCCCCTTCGTCTGGTCCGCCGGGGTCTTTCTCGTATCGGCGGTGCTCGTGTCCGTGCTGCTGCGGCCCGATCCACTCCTCACCGCGCGGGCGATGGCCCCCGCGGAGGAGCAGCACCCCGAGGGGCGTTCGCTGCGCGCCGGCGTCCGCGCGGTCCGTGCTTCGCCCCGTGCGCGGCTCGCGCTGGTGACGGTCGCCGTGTCGCACACCGCCATGGTGTCGATCATGTCGATGACCCCGGTGGCGCTGAGCCATCACGGGGCGAGCATCCAGCTGATCGGTCTGGTCATCTCGGGGCACATCGCGGGCATGTACGCGTTCTCGCCGCTGATGGGATGGCTGTCGGACCGGCTGGGTCGGCTGTCGGTGATCGGCCTCGCGGTCGGGCTGCTGTGCTTCGCCGCCCTGCTCGCGGGTACGGCGGGCGACAGTCATGGGCAGACCGCGGCCGGGCTGTTCGTCCTGGGGCTCGGCTGGTCGGCGGGGCTGGTGTCCGGCTCCGCGCTGCTCACCGATTCCGTACCGCAGCCCGCGCGCGCCGCCGTACAGGGTCTCTCGGACCTGACCATGAACACGGCGGCGGGCGTCGGGGGCGCGGCCGCCGGCCTGATCGTCGCGCAGGCGAGCTACGGCTGGCTCAATGCGACCGGCGCCTGCCTGCTGCTGCCGCTGGCCGCACTGGCGCTGTTCACCAGACGAGGGAAAGCGGCCCTTACAGGCTGATGTGGTACGCCTTGCGCAGGGTCTCGTGGACGGTCCACGTCGTACGGTCGCCCTCGCGCAGCACGCACGCCGAGCCCGGCCCGATCTCCAGGGTGTCGCCGCCCTCGACGGCTACGGTGGCCCGCCCGCTGACGACCACGAAGAGTTCGTTGGCCTCGGTGTCGGTCACCACTCCGGGCGTGATCTGCCAGATGCCGCGCAGCTGCTTGCCGTCGGGCGACTCCCAGAGCACCTTGCCGGTGACCTGCGGCTCTCCGGACACGATCTGGTCGGGGTCGAGCGGTTCGGGCTCGAGTTCGGCGTCGGGTATGTGCACGGCGAAGGACGCGGGGGCTTGATCAATTGTCGTCATGGCTGGTCACCCTAGCGACCAGAACGGGCTGAAAGAATCCGGTGTCCGCGGGCTGGTGCCACGCCGTTGTCGCGAAGCCCGCGCCGGCCGCGAGTGCTGCCGTCTCCGGCTCGGTGAGCGCCCAGTACGTGGCCCGGCGGACGCGCGTCGTCCAGGTGTCGCCGTCGGGGTGCAGCTGGAAGTGCTCCAGGTCGTAACGCTCGCCGTCCTCGTGCCAGTGCCAGAGCTGGAAGGTGATCGTCCGCCCCTCCGGGCCCTCCATGACCTGGGGATGCATGGACTCGGGCCGCTCGCGCCGGAGTTGACCGTACGGGCGTGTGGAGAGCAGCAGCAGTCCGCCAGGGCGCAGAACGCGGCGCATCGCGCGGAGCGCGGCCCGCACGTCGGCCTCGGTCAGCAGGTGGGGCAGCGCGTTGTCGGCGCAGACCACGACGTCGAAGGAGCCGCTGCGGAAGGGCAGTTGCCGCATGTCGGCTGCGGCAGCCGGAAGGGACAGACCGCGCGCCGAAGCCTCGCGCACGGCCCGCGCGGCCGCGACGGGGCTCAGGTCGGTGCCCGTAACCCGGTGGCCGAGGGAGGCCAGCCCCAGCGCCTGGGTGCCGATGCCGCAGGCACAGTCGAGGACGTCGTACGTTCCTGAGCCGAGCTCCTGGGAGATCAGGGCGTCGAGCGCCCGGCCCTGGTGGGCGATGCTCGCGTCCCAGTCGGCATACATCCGGTCGTAATCGGCAGCGAGTTGATCGTAAAAGAGTCGCGTGCTGTCCATGCGTGAACGCTAGCCGGACCCGTCCGCCAGTAGCAGACTCCACCTCGCGCACGAGCCGCATCATCCGCGAGAGAGAGCCGAAGGGACGGCGAACCATGAGCGGAAACAGGGCAGTCGCGTATCTCAAGCCGGGAGCGGTCGAGGTCAGGACGATCGACTATCCGACGCTTGAACTCCAGGACGGGCCCGGAGTGGCCCCCCAGAACGTCGGCCGCAAGTGCCGGCACGGGGTCATCCTCAAGGTGCTCGCCACCAATATCTGCGGCAGCGACCAGCACATGGTGCGCGGCCGCACCACCGCACCCGAGGGCCTGGTCCTCGGCCACGAGATCACCGGAGAGATCGTCGAGCGCGGCCCGGACGTGGAGTTCCTGGACGTCGGGGACATCGTCTCGGTGCCGTTCAACATCGCCTGCGGCCGCTGCCGCAACTGCAAGGAGCGCAAGACCGGCATCTGCCTCAGCGTCAACCCGGCTCGACCCGGCGCGGCCTATGGCTATGTCGACATGGGTGGCTGGGTGGGCGGCCAGGCCGAGTACGTCCTCGTCCCGTACGCCGACTTCAATGTGCTGCGCTTCCCCGACCGGGACGCGGCGCGCGAGAAGCTGCTCGACCTCACCATGCTGTCCGACATCTTCCCGACCGGCTTCCACGGTGCGGTGACGGCGGGCGCGGGTGTCGGGTCGACGGTGTACGTCGCCGGGGCGGGCCCGGTCGGGCTCGCGGCGGCGGCGTCCGCGCAGCTTCTCGGTGCGGCGGTCGTGATCGTCGGCGACCTCAATGCCGAACGCCTCGCGCAGGCACGGAGTTTCGGCTGCGAGACCGTGGACCTCACGCGCGGCCGGGTCGAGGAGCAGATCGCCGAGATCCTGGGCGAGCCCGAGGTGGACGCGGCGGTCGACGCGGTCGGCTTCGAGGCGCGCGGGCACGGCCGCGCGGACGCCCCCGAGGCGCCGGCGACCGTGCTCAACTCGCTGATGGGTGTCACGAAGGCGGGCGGGGCGCTCGGCATTCCCGGTCTGTACGTGACGGACGACCCGGGTGGCGTCGACCAGGACGCGCGCACCGGGACGCTCAAGGTGCGCCTCGGTCTCGGGTGGGCGAAGAGCCACCGCTTCACCACGGGGCAGTGCCCGGTGATGAAGTACCACCGGGCACTCTCGCAGGCGATCCTGCACGACAAGGTGCACATCGCGAAGGCGGTCAACGCGACGGTCATCGGGATCGAAGAGGCGCCGCGCGGCTACGCCGAGTTCGACCAGGGCGCGAGCCGCAAGTACGTGCTGGACCCGCACGGCGCACTGAACGGGGTACGGGCAGTCTGATGCTCTGACCTGCGGATACGGCTCTGTGCGACTGATTGTCAGTGGTGCCATCTACCGTGGAATCACTGAAGATCGGTCGCACAGGCCGGTCCCTGGGGAGGGGTGTGCCATGGCGGCTGGGCAGGCGGGGAAGACGACGTATCTGGAGCTGTCGCAGGACGGCGGCGGGGCGCACAAGTTCTACGAGGTGACTGTCAACGGCACGACGGTCTCGGTGCGTTACGGGCGGATCGGCGCGGACGGACAGCATCAGGTCTCGACGTTCCCTTCGACGGAGAAGGCGAAGGCCGCGGCGGCGAAGAAGATAGGCGAGAAGGTCCGGAAGGGGTACGCGCCGGCGGTGCAGGGGCAGCGTGCCGCACGGCCGGTGACGCGGCGTCAGGTGACGTCGGCGCCTTCGACGGCGCGGGCGACGGCGCCGGTGCTGTGGCGGTTCCGTACGGGCGCATCGGCCTTCGGGATCCACATCGACGAGGACCGCTGCTGGGTGGGGAACCAGCGCGGCGACGTCTACACGCTGGGGCACGACGGCGAGGTGCTGGCGCGGTTCTCGCTGCCGGACGGGGTCAAGTGCCTGGTGGCGGACGACTTCTGGATCTATGCGGGATGCGACGACGGCAAGGTGTACGACCTGTCGTCGAAGGTGCCCTTCGCCGCCTATGAGATCGCCGACGACGTGGACATCTTCTGGCTGGACATCCACGAGGGCGTGCTGAACGTCGCGGACCGCAACGGAGGCCTGACGGTCATCGACCACGAGGACGAGTTCCAGTGGTCGCGCCGGTCTGCGGGCAACAGCGCGTGGATGGTGCGGGCGGACGACCAGGCGGTCTTCCACGGTCACAACCACGGGGTGACGGCCTACGCGGCGGACGGCAGCGGGGAGTTGTGGCACACCCGGACCACGGGGAACGTGCTGTTCGGCTGGCAGGAGGACACGGCCGTGTACGCGGGCACGGGGCGGCGTGTGGTGGAGCGGCTGTCGAAGGCGACGGGCCGGATCGAGGCAACGTATGCCTGCGACACCGCGGTGTACTCCTGCGCGACGTCGCCCGGCGGTCAGTACGTCTTCGCGGGCGACTCCGCCTCGTCGGTCTACTGCTTCGACGCGGACGGCACCCGGCTGTGGAAGCTGGGCACGGGCGGCGGCTCGGCGCTCTCGATGCAGTACCGCGACGAGCGGCTGTACATCGTCACGACGGACGGCTCGCTGGCCTGCATCGACGCGAGCGAGGCGGCGATCGGGGCGGCGCAGACGGGCACGGTTCCGGTGGCCAGGGACGTCAAGGAGGCGGCGGCACTGCCGACTTACACGCCGACGGCGACCGTGGCGACGGTCAGCGCGATGCCGGCGCCGGGGGCCGGGATCGTCGTGGAGTGCGTCCAGGTGGGCGGGCGACTGCGGGTCCAGGTGATCTCGGACGGGTACGAGCCGACGTGGCACGTACAGTTCCCGCGCTCGATCCGGCAGGTCGGCGCCCGCTATGTGGTCGACGCGCTGCACACCTCGACCGGGGGGTTCTACCGGGTGCGGGGCGAGATAAAGCGGCTCGTGTAGGGCTTCGGGGGTTTGCCGACCCGGACACCGCGCCAGGGATGGGGACATGTCAGAGACAACGCTGGTGCTGTCCGCAGAGGTACGGGAGGCGCTGGACCGGCGCCGTCCCGTGGTCGCCCTGGAGTCGACGATCATCGCGCACGGGCTGCCGCGGCCCCGCAATCTGCGGGTCGCGGAGGAGCTCGAGGGGCTGGTACGGGAGGGGGGTGCGGTTCCGGCGACGATCGCCGTGCTTGACGGGCGACCCCATGTCGGCCTGGACAAGGCCGAGTTGGAGCGGGTGGCGAGCGACGACTCCATACGGAAGCTGGGCCACCGCGATCTCGCCCCGGCTCTGGCGGCGGGTGCGAGCGGGGCGACGACGGTGTCGGCGACGGCGTTCCTGGCCGCGCGGGCGGGGATCAGGGTCTTCGCCACGGGCGGGCTCGGGGGCGTACACCGGGAGTGGACGGGGACGCAGGACGAGTCGGCGGACCTGCGGCTGCTGGCCCGGACGCGGATCACGGTGGTGTGCGCGGGGGTGAAGTCGATCCTGGACGTCCCGGCCACGCTGCAGCGACTGGAGACGCTGGGGGTGGGGATCGTGGGGTACGGGACGGCGACCTTCCCCGGGTTCTATCTCAGCAGTTCGGGTGAGGCAGTGGACTGGACGGTGCACACGCCGGAGGAGGTGGTGGCGGTGATGCGGGCGCAGGACGCGCTCGGCGGTGCGGAGACGGCGCTGATCGTGGCCAACCCCGTTGCGGAGGCCGACCAGTTGGATCCGAAGGTGCACGACCGGGTGCTGGCAGAGGCGCTGGGCGAGTCGCGGAAGCAGGGGATCACCGGTCAGGCGGTGACGCCGTTCCTGCTGGAGTATCTGATGAGGAGGACCGAAGGAGCGTCGCTGGAGGCCAACTTGGCGGCGGTGCGGGGCAACGTACGGCTGGCGGCGCGGATAGCGGCGGCGCTGTGAGCCCGGCGCCCGGCGCACTCCTCGTCATCGGGGACGTGGTGACGGACATCGTGGCCCGCCACCGTGGACCGCTCTCCCCCGCGACCGACACGGCGGCGGAGATCCGGACGCTGCCCGGCGGGGCGGGGGCCAACGTGGCGTGCTGGGCGGCGGCTTCGGGGCTGACGGACGTACGGCTGCTGGCGCGGGTCGGGACGGACTGGGCGTCCTGGCACGAGCTGCGGCTGCGGCACGCGGGGGTGCGTTCGCTGCTGGTCCCGGACCTCCAGGCGCCGACCGCCACGGTCATCGCCCTGGTGGACGGGGCGGCCGAGCGGACGTTCCTGACCGACAGCGGTGCGGCCCTGCGGCTGGCCGTGGACGACTGGTCGCCGGAGTTGCTGGAGGGGGTCGCCCATCTCCATCTCTCCGGCTACATGTTCTTCGCGGAGACCAGCAGGGAGACGGCCCGTGCGGCGGCCCGGGACGCACGGGAGCGGGGCATTCCGGTGAGTGTGGATCCAGCCTCCACGGGGTTCATCACCACGCTGGGCGTGGACCGATTCCTGGAGGAGGTGGAGGGGGCGGACATACTGCTGCCCAACGCGGACGAGGCGAGACTGCTGACCGGGCTGCCCGAACCGGCCGATGCGGCAGCCAAGTTGAGCCGCACGTTCCCGCTGGTGGCGGTCACGCTGGGGGCGGGCGGGGCGCTGCTGGCCGGGGCCGGAGCAGTAACGGCCCGGGTCCCCGCGACCGAGGTGCGGGCAGTGGATTCGACGGGTGCGGGCGACGCGTTCACCGGGGGCTTCCTCGCGGCGCGCCTGTCGGGGGCGGACGATGCGACGGCCGCGGCGGCGGGGTGCCGGGCGGGGGCGTCGGCGGTGACGGTGATCGGCGGACGACCGGGGGCGGCATGAGATCACGTACGACAAGAGCGGGGACGGCGGCGGTGCTCGTGGCGGCCTGCGCGCTGGCGACGGCGTGCACCGACTCCCCCGAGCGCCGCACCGAGCCGATCCGCACGACGGCCTCGACGCCTGCCCCCGCCGAGTTCGGCACCAAGGACGATCGCCTGGTGCGGTGCGGCGGCGGCGAGGCCCGCATCTCCCCCGTCGCCGACGGGCCGCCGAAACCGCAGGACATCGTCGTCGGCCCCCTGCGCTGGCCGGGCCTCAAGGACCGGGCACGTGCCAACCGCGAGGGGTACGGAAATCAGCAGAGCGACGGCTGGCACTACAAGATCGGGGCGGAAATAGCCGCGGGCGCGAGAGTCACGGTCAGCGTCGCCCCTGAGGCCCGCGGCAAAGCAGGCCTCGGATACGGCCAGCAGTGGGACTACACCCCGGCCCAGAAGGTGACGTTCCATGCCTGCCCGAAGGCCAGGACGGCCTTCGTCGGCGGCTTCGTGGTCGCGGGCGCCACCGGCCGCATCTGTCTGCCGCTGGACATCCGCACCGGCGAGGCCCCGCCCCGCCGGATCACGGTCTCGCTGGGCGCGGGGAAGTGCCCGGCCTGACGCCCGGCCTGAGACTCAGCCGTTCCAGGCAAGGTGCTCGGGGTGGTCCGCCCGTACGGTGACGTCCGCGGTCCCCGCCGGGTCGGTCTCCTCCTCGTACCGCCGGAAAGCGGGCAACGTCCACTGCTCGTCCTCGCCGGTACGGCGCTGGAGCGCGCCCGCCGAGAGCCGCAGATGCACGCTGAGGTCGAAGGGGAACCAGTGCCCGAGCAGCATCGGCCCGTGCACCAGCAGAATCGTGTTCTCCGGCAGCTCCTGATAGGCGCTCCGGGTCGCGCGATCCGCCACCGGATCCCACAGATCGGGCAGTACGCGCCCACTGCCGCCCGCCTCCAGCGGCCCGAACACCTCGCGCCACAGGGCCCCGGTGTCGAACCACCCGTCGAAGTAGGAGTCGGGGTCCTGCTTCCCGTACTCGAACCGCAGCGAGGCCGGCCGCAGAAACCCCTGCGTCCCCACGACGAACACGGACCGCCCGCGCGCCCGCAGCGCCTCCGCGATCGCCTCCGCCAGCTCCCCCGTCCCGGCGGGCGGCGCCCCGTCGATCGCCACCTTCGCCCACGGCCCGCCGTCACCCGCCACCAGCCGGTCGGCACGCCGGGCGAGGAACTCGGTCATCCGTTCCCAGGAGATCGCTTCAAGTCGTCGCACCCGTCCATCATCACCGAAGTCCCAAGAACTACCCTGCGCACCATGGACCTCGCATTCGCCCAGAAGTTCGCCGTGGAGTGGCAAGACGCCTGGAACTCCCACGACTTGGACCGCATCCTCGCCCACTACCACGAGGACGTGACCTTCTCCTCGCCGATGATCGAGCGCTTCAACGGCGACCCGTCGGGCACGGTCCACGGCAAGGCCGCGCTCCGGGACTACTGGAGCACGGGCCTCACCCGGATCCCCGATCTGCGCTTCGAGGTCATGGACGTACGGGCGGGTGTCGACTCCCTCGTCATCGACTACCGCAACCAGATCGGCGGCCGCGTCTACGAGGTGCTGACCTTCCGCGGCGACCTGATCATCGCGGGCTTCGGCGCGTACGGAGCCGTACTCGCGCACTGATCCGACGGAGCTACGGGCACCCCGCCGGCGCATCCGCGTCGTCCGAGATCGGAGCCCCCTCGGGCAGCAGATAGGTCACGTACAGCACGACCGGCACGCTGCCCAGATTCCGCCCCACATGCACATGCCCGTCGCCCGCGGGCTCCACGAAGGACTTCCCCGCGGGCGTCGTCTCCACCGAGCAGTCGTCGAGCGTCCGCGTCAGCGTGCCGGCCTGTACGACGGCGATGACCTGCCCCTGGTGGTAGTGCCACCCGGTCGATCCGCCGGGCGCGATGGTGAGTGTCCGTACGACAACGTCCGTGGCCCCCTTGGTCTTGATCTTCAGCGCTCCGGCCGAGGTCCCTTTCGCCAGGACCGTCCCGCTGACCCCGGTCCCGGGCGTGGCCACGGCGGCCGAGGGCACGAGCCCCAGCGCCGCCACGCACCCGGCCACCACGAAGGCCTTCCTCATCTCTGCACCCCTCCGACTCACGCTTCCCCTGCAAACCGCCTCACCGTACTGGCGGCCGCGCCCGTCCCCCGCATGCGCCCAAACGATCTCAGCCATACGCTCCAGAGGACCGGAGCGCCCCATGTAAGCGGAGTATTCAAAGTTCATTTGCCCGCATAGAAGTATTCCCTTCGCCGCCTTGAAGAGGCAGGATGGCTGACGATCTGCCGAAGCCGATCTCCCGATGCGCGAGACGAGAGAGCAGCTGATGTCGAAACTGGCCACCCCTGACACCGGCCTCGCCCCGTCCCTGGACGAGGCGCCCCTGAGGCCCTTCCACCTCCGGGTGACGGCGACGACCTTCGGCGCCAACTTCTCCGACGGCTACGCGCTGGGCATGATCGGCGCGGTCCTCTCCACCCTCACGAGCGCCCAGAACCTCTCCGGCGTGTGGCAGGGCCTGCTCGGCGCATCGGCCCTGATCGGCCTCTTCTTCGGCTCGATCATCCTGGGCCGGGTCGGCGACATCATCGGCCGCCAGCAGCTCTACATCTACAACTTCGTCCTGATCACGCTGGCCTCGGCGGCGCAATTCTGGGCAAAGGACCCGGCGCTCCTCTTCACGCTCCGCGTCCTGATCGGCTTCGGCCTCGGCGCGGACTACGCGGTCGGCCCGACGATGCTCTCGGAGTTCGCACCGAAGCGGCTGCGCGGCATCCTGCTCGGCTCGCTGACCGTGATGTGGACGGTCGGTTACGTCATCGCCGGCATCCTGGGCACGTACCTCGGCGACACCGAGAACGGCGCCTACATCCTGCTGGCGACGGGCGCGATCCCCGCGCTGCTGGTGCTCCTGCTCCGTATCGGAACGCCCGAGTCACCCAGCTGGCTGATCAGCCAGGGCAGGGTCGCGGAGGCGCGCTCCATCGCGAACAAGTACCTCAAGTGCGAACTCGGCGACGCGGCAAAAGCCCCCGCTTCGACCCACACGAACCACTCGGACGCCTACCGGGAGCTCTTCTCGCCGGGTCAGGCCACCCGGACGTGGTTCGGCCTGATCTTCTACAGCGCGCAGGTGCTCCCGTACTTCGCGATCTACACCTTCATGCCGACGATCCTGGAGACGCTCAACGTCCCGGACGTGAACCTCCAGAACCTGCTGCTCAACCTCTTCCTCCTGGCGGGCGGCGTCGTCGGCCTCTGGTATCTGCAGAAGGTCGGCCGCCGCCCCCTGGTGATCATCACCTTCGGGATCATGACGGTGTCGCTGTCGTTCGTGGGCGTCTTCGCGAACGGATCGACGGTCGCGCTGATGATCCCGTTCCTCATCTACACGTTCGTGATGGCGGGCGCCTCGAACCTCACGCAGGTCTATCCGGCCGAGCTCTACCCGACGCATCTGCGCGCGACGGGCGTCGGCTTCCTCAACGGGACGAGCCGTATCGCGTCGGCGATCGGCACGTTCATCCTCCCCGTGAGCCTGGACGCGTGGGGCCTGAGCTGGTCGATGTACTGGCTGGCGGCGGTGCTGCTGGTCGGCACGCTGGCGTCGATCGCCTGGGCGCCGGAGACGAAGGACTCGGTGACGACGTCGGGCGGCTGAGCTCCCCGCACACAGCAGCGGGCCCGAGGGTATGTCCAACCCCCGGGCCCTTTTGATGCCGCCCTACTGCGCACGCCGGCACGCTTGAGGGCCAAGGTCATTCGTTACGTCGTCGCGCTCTGCCATTGAGCTACCGCCCCGCGGAAGAGGGGCGGGCGGGGGTCGAACCCGCAACCGACGACCCTGCCCGGGCCCGGTCGATCCGGCGATGAGCGGCGAATGCTGAGTCTGGAGCAAGAGTCTGAGATTGATCGCGGTCTGCCTCTGCCAGTTGGGCTACCGCGGCACGTGTTCCCGTACGGGAAATGCCGCGAGGAGGACTCGAACCTCCACTGGAACCGCGTCGTCACGACAAGCTTCAGTCTGAGCTTGCGCTCCTCGCGCACCCCGGCCGCGCTGTGGCGCCCGGGGAGTATGTGAGGCTACCCAAAGAGGTAGCCGAAGACAGCGTCGCCCACCCGCTCGTCGGTCACGTCCACGCCGTTCGCCTCTTCGCGCGCGAACTTCACGGCCTGCTGCAGCTTCTCGACGCGAGCGAGCAGCTCGTTGACGCGCCGGGCGGGAAGCGCCCCCGAGAACTTCACGGTGGTCCAGTACCCCACCGGCACGTCCTCGTAGTACACCTCGACCTGCGCCGGGTGCTTCTCGGTCGCCTCCGCCTTCACGTGGTTACGGGGCACCTTCTTGGTCCGCACGGTCCGTACGGGCTCGGTCTTCCACGCGTCGGTGGACGGGTCCTGCACCCACGACTCGGAGGCGTCGAGCACGGGCAGCTTCCGTACAAAGGTGTTGAGATCGGTGAGCTGCTTCTCGAGGAAGAGCAGATACGAAACGGGCACTCCGGCGACCAACACCCGCCCGTCCACGAGGACATCGGCCCGCGCGGCCGTATTGGCCCAGTCCTTGGTGGCGGTGACATCGAAGAGCCGCGTCAGCGTCGCGGCGGTCTCCCGCAGCACGTTCTCGGCCTGCACCTGCACACGGGTGGACTCGGGAGGGAGCTGCTCGCCCTCTTCGTCCTTGGGCTGGTACGTACGCGAGATGCCGGACAGCAGCACAGGCTTCTGCAGCCCGTGATGGGCAGCGGTGAGGTCCTGGTGGGACTTGGACTTGATTCCCTTTTCGACGGCAATGATCTGATTGAGTTTCGCCACGAAAGGAAAACTAACAGCACCAACTCCCTTCTCTCGAACGATTATTTGGACGCACGATGCCAGACCTGAGAGTCGTAGAGCCGCGCCGGCCGCGCCACTGCGCGGAATGCCACCAGGGCCCGTACGCACGCCTGTTGATGGAATCCGACACTCCGCGCTGTCTGGACTGCGCGGATCTGGGCCACCTGGTCTACCTCCCGAGGGGCAACACGGCGCTCACGCGCAGGGCGGCCGAGTACAGCACGCTGTGCGCGGTGGTCGTCCGGCTGAACAGGAACCGCGGGCGGTACGAGCGCCAGGGCATCCTGGTCGAGGAGGAGGCGCTGGCGCGGGCGGAGGAAGCGTGCCTGGCGGACGAGGAGTCGAGGGCGCGGCGCCGTACGAGAGACGCGCAACGCCGTACGAACGAGGACGTCGCTTTCACGCAAGCCCTGGCGACGGAAATCTCCCGTCTCTACCCATCGTGCCCGCCGGAGCGGGCCCAGGAGATCGCGTCGCACGCGTCGCTGCGGGGCAGCGGCAGAGTGGGACGCAGCGCGGCAGGCAGAGCCCTGCACGAGGAGACAACAACTGCGGCGGTACGAGCGTCAGTTCGTCATGTGGATACGCCCTACGACGAACTACTCATGTCCGGAACACCACGCAACGCAGCACGCGCGATCGTGGCATCGGCGATTGAGCAGGTACTCACGTCATGGCGCACCTCAGCCCCCAACTCCGTTCCCACAACCTGACTTGACGAGGCATCACACCGGGCAACTCTTACCCATGACAGATCGCCCCTTGCTCCTCCTGGACGTGGACGGCCCGCTGAACCCCTACGCGGCCCACCTCCCGCGCCTGCACGGTTACGCCACCCACCGCCTGCACCCCTCCAACTGGCTCTCACGCCAGACCCCCGGCTCCCGCGCCCACCGCCGGGGCCTGCGCGTCTACTTGAACCCGACCCACGGCGCACGCCTCACGGCACTCCCCTTCGAACTGGCGTGGGCGACGACGTGGATGCACGAGGCGAACGAGATGATCGCCCCGGCGATAGGCCTGACCACGCCGCTCCCCGTGATCGAGTGGCCGGAACTCTTCGCCCGGGACCCCGACGGCCTCTACTGGAAGACCCGCCCGCTGCTGAAGTGGGCGAAGGGCCGCCCCTTCGCGTGGGTGGACGACATGATCACGGACAGGGACACGGCGCACATCACGGAACACCACGACGCCGCGTCCCTGCTCCTCCGTATTCACCCGCGGCACGGCTTACGGGCGTCGGACTTCACGACGCTCACGCGCTGGGCGAAGTCGCTCTAGCAGGTGGCCGGCTTGATCCAGGAGCACTCAAGACTGGTGCCACCCGTCTTCCTCGTGGTGGCACGCAGACTCTGGCTGCCGTCGGCCCGATGGGAGGCGAGTGCAGCGCCAACCAAATCTTCGATGTCCTTCACGGAACCGGCGACGTAGTTGTTGCTGAGGACGCTGAAGACGAACTCGCGCCCGTCCGCGTCGGTGACGTACCCGGAGAGCCCGGAAACACCGGTGAGGGAGCCGGTCTTGCCGTGGAGATTGCCGGCGGCCGGGGTCCCGCACATGCGCGAGCGCAGGGTGCCGCCGGTCATGCGGTCGGCGACGCAGGCGATGGGCAGGGCGTCGTACCACTCCTTGAACCACGGCTCATGGCGTACGGCGACGAGCAGTTGGGTGAACTGCGCGGGAGACACGACGTCCATCCGGGAGAGCCCGGAGCCGTCGACCTGCCGGAGGGCGGCGGGGTCGACGCCGAGGGTGCGCAGATAGCCGGAGATGGCGGAGAGGCCGGCGGACCAGGTGCCGCTGCCCTTGACCTCGTAGCCGATGGCCTTGACCAGGACTTCGGCGTGGTTGTTGTTGGAGAGCTTCAGGAAGGGGACGAGAAGGTCCTTGAGCGGCATGGACGGATGGTCAGCAACCACCTTGGCCTGCACGGGAGTTGCCTTGCCGAACCGAGTGGCACCGACAACCTTCACACCGTGATCGGCCAGCGCATGCGCGAAGACGTCGGCCGCGTACCCGGTGGGTTCCCACACGCTGATCCACGAACTGTCGACGGCGCTGCCGACCGGTACGTTGCCGCTGACCACGATGGTGTTGGTGCCGTGGTTGCGGTCGACGGAGAGGGTGTTGCTCTGGCCGGCGGCGACGGTGGTGGCGCGGTTCTCGATGTGGACGTAGTGGTTGGCGGGGGTGAGTCCGATGCCGGGAGCATCGCCAGGAGCGGTACCGGGGGTGACCTTCACGAGCACGGTGCCGGCGTCGTAGTCGGTGTCGGGGGCGACGGTGAGCGGGGATATCTGCGAGGAGTAGTACGCGGACTCGTCGTCGGCGGCCCAGGACGAGCCGAGCCGGTTGCTGTCGAAGCGGGTGTCGTCAGCGATCAGCTTGCCGGTGACGCGACGGATGCCGGCCGCGGCGACCTGGGCGGCGAGCCGGTCGTAGTCGGCGGCGAGCATGGTGGGGTCGCCGGTGCCGCGCAGGTAGAGGTCGCCGACGAGTACGGATCCGTGGCGGGAGCCGTCGCTGAGCACGTCAGTGCTGAACCGGTAGTCGGGCCCGAGGAGTTGCATGGCGGCGGTGGAGGTCAGGAGCTTGGTGCTGGACGCGGGCACGAGCCGGTCGCCACCATCGTGCTGGTAGAGCGCCTGCCCGGTGTTGGCGTCGCTCACGACGACGCCGACCTGGGAGCCGGAGAGCCGAGGGTCGCTGAGGATGCGATCGAGGGTCTTGGCGAGGGCGGGATCGGTGGAGTCGGCACCGGCGGGCGACCCGGCGTTGAGGGCGAGGGCGAGCCCGGCGACGGCTGCCCAGGTCCATGCCCGCCGCCGGAAGCTCCGAGCTTTCATAGTCATGTCCATGCCGATGAATGATCGCGCATCGCCACCCCCAGCAGAACCCCTTCTCCACGGAACGCGCCTAAGCTGCCGCCCATGACGGACGCACTGCTCAACGAGCTCAGCACGGGCAAATACCTCCTGGTCACCACGTACAAGCGGGACGGCACGACGGTGGACACCCCGGTGTGGGTGGTCCGCGACGGTGAGACGCTGGGCATCTGGACGGTGACCGACTCCTGGAAGGTCAAGCGCATCCGCAACCGCGCGGACGTCCTGGTGGGCCCGTGCGACGTACGCGGCAACCCGAAGGGCGACCAGGTCCCGGCCACGGCGGAGATCCTCGACGCGGCGGGAACGGCCCACTACCGCAAGCTGCTGGCGAGCAAGTACGGCATCGTGGGCCGCCTCACTCTGCTGGGCAGCAAGCTGCGCCGGGGCAAGACGGGCACGATCGGCATCCGCATCACGCTCACCGACTGACGCCGGCCCGCCGCCGCTTCCAGTACGCAAAGGTCACCACACCCAACAGCGGCCCCCACAAAACCAGCGGCGAATAACAGACGTAGTACCAGAAGGTCTCCCAGCCACCGACCCGAGACGGATCGGAAGCGAACTGGGCGTCGCCGCGAATCGTGGTGCCCCGAACCTCGGAGACGATGTTCAGGACGGTGAACAGAAGCGTAAGAACGGCGGCCCCGAAGGCAGCAGGCACGACGCCCACGGCAACGGGAACCCGCCGCCCACGCAGAACCGGAACCCACCGCGGAAACACTTCCCCCCACCAAGCGACGAGCCCGACGGCGGCAAAGGCGAGAGCCTCGGACACGACCGACAGAGCCACGACGTACACGCGCTCACCAATCCCGAACTCCCCGTCAAAGACAATGGGAAGCCGCCAGAGAGCGGCGGGCAAAGCGGTGAACGGCACGGCGTACCCCAGGAGTTGAACCCGCCGAGACACGCCCTCGACAGGCCGATGGGCGGCCCGCCAGAGGCTGCGAACCGGCCCACCAACAGGCTCTTCAACGTGCATCAACGTCTGCATCAGCGATCCCCGGTCTCCGTGGGACCGACGACTCGGCCCCTCAGAACCAAGCTCGCAGCACACAGAACGCAGATCATCGCGCAGCGGACGGAACCGACTCCCCCACACGGCCGATGGACCGGTGCGCCCAACGGATGACGCCAGCCCCAACGTCAGGCCGCACACGAATCTCCGCACTCCCGGCACCGCCCGGGTTCCTCGGCCCGAAATGCGCGCTCACACCCATCACAGGTCTGAAACGGAAGAACAACTGGCAGCTCCACAACATCGCCGACCCCGACGGGCTTCAGCTCCCGAAGCCGATAAGCGATCAGCCGAGCAGGCCGCCGCTGAATAGAAGCGGGCAGATCACAGGTCAGCGCATCAACAACCCCTACCGCACTGACCCCAAGCTCCAGCCACTCCACAACAGCAGGCGCAAGCCGCACGACCTCCCTCTCGGCCAACACGAGCCGCCGATCGCGCTGCCGCAGCGCGGCAAGCACAGCAACGGCACGCGGATCGGCGGGCGCGGAAGACGCCTCTTCCCGTACGACAACGGGCACGTCAACCAGCACTTCACCCGCAGGCTCATCCACGGCTCCAGGCAGGTCATACACAAAGGTCCGAGTACGAATCCGCCCGCCGGGCCCACGCTCAACGCGCCGCTCAATCCACCCCTCGGCCTCCAGCTCACGCAGCGCGCGGGCGATCAGAATCTCGCCCTCGGAAAAGTGCGCGCAGAGAGCCTCGATGCGAATGGGCGCCCCGTCGGGCAGCGACAGAATGTAGGCGGCAACACCCACAGTGACAGCACTACCGGCCCGCTGCGCAAGGCGGTTGGAGAGCACGGTGAAGTTGGCGGTGTGAC
This sequence comes from Streptomyces sp. NBC_01465, assembly GCF_036227325.1. Lineage (NCBI taxonomy): Bacteria > Bacillati > Actinomycetota > Actinomycetes > Kitasatosporales > Streptomycetaceae > Streptomyces > Streptomyces sp. NBC_01465. The sequence goes on from NZ_CP109467.1 coordinate 1,667,950, forward strand.
GCGTACGCACATGAATGACGCCGGAGGTCGGCGCCTCGGCGGGGGCGCGCAAGCGCGCGCTAGACTGCGGCTCAGCCATGGGGAAGCTATCTCTTCCTGATTGGTCAGGCCCTCGATCGAGACTGCGAATCTCGGCCGGGGGCCGTTTCTGTTTGCTGAAGTTACGGCAAAGCCTAACCACACCTCACCCGCTTCGACCCCCAACTCACGAAAAATGCCGACGACTTGGGGACCGGGAGGGTAAGGCAGGAGTTCTTTCCCCACGTCCTTTGGGTAGCTGCCGGGCCGACCGCCTCCTGGCCACCCACAACCTCGCCCCACCCCACCGCTCCCCCGTCCACCGGGCCCCGGCAACCCCTGCCCCGCCCACCAGCCCCTTGAGACGCGCCGGCCGGAGTCTCGCCCCGCAAGGCAGAATCGGTCAATCTCCAACACTGCACCGAGGCCCTCTGTACAGGGGTGGCGCCACGCGTGTAGAACCGAACCCCGGCGCGCTCGTGTGCGGAGAACAGCCGGGTGGTGTTACTTCAGCGTCCGGCACGGGGAGGCCAACACCGGTGAAAGCGGCCACAAATGATATTGGTCCGCAGATACCGGACCCGCCAGTCCAAATCGGACCGAAGCCGAACGCCACCAAGGTGACGGAATTCCTCTGCGCAGCAGCTTACAACGAGCCAGCATTTCGGAACACGGTAATAAAGCATCTCGTCGATCATCGAGAACGCGTTCTCGCTCCGTCCTTCGGTGTCGACGCCATGGCAGTGGTCGCTCACTGCATCAGAGCCCGTCGAATCGAAGCAGTGCGCGAACTTTTTGCATTAGCAGTCCTGTTAAGCTTCCTTCACGCAAACCCGGCTCCCACACTCCTTGCCGCATATGTAGCGGTCTCTGTCCGACTACCTCGCTGGTCGGCCCAATGGAGAAAGTATCTGCGCCAAAATCAGTCGGGCAAGAAATCCGATGGCGTGAGGACAATATTCGTCCGCTGGGCAGTCATCGGATTGGTTGCGTTCAACGCCGTACTTGCGCCGCTTCTCTACTTCGCGCTACTGCTAGCTATGGCCATACCAAACGCGGCCATCTTCACAGCCGATTCCCCGGGTGACGCATGGGAAGCTCGACTGCTCACCTCAGCAGTGAGAAATTTGGCCTCACCGGCTCTGCTCATTCTGCCCGCGTCCCTTGCGGCACTCTCCACGCTTGAACGCATTGTGCGTTGGTGGATCGGCCGACACTACTTCCAGGATGCGGCGCTTTCCCCCGATCTTCAGCATGGCGTGCTCCTGCTACCTCGTGGAGTAAGGATCCCCTACCGGCGGGCTCTGTTGCGCATTCACAACCAGCAGCTCAAATCGCACCATGTCTACGGCGCAGACGTCTTCCTCGGCGCGGGGTCGGTTCACTCCTCCTGGTCATTCGCCACTCAACTGCATCCCCATCACGCCTCCGACGGCAGCAAACCCTCTGCCTCAACTCGCCCGATGCTCCAGGAGACGGAGGTGATTCTGGCTGTCCGGCGAGGGATCTCCTCGCTTCGAAGCAGCATCGCGCTCTCCGGTGACCGACTGCAAGAGATCTTCATCACCGATCATGTCCTCCATCCCCCGGGCCCATCCGACTACAGAGACGAGCCAGCTCCGCTCAGCGTCGCACATAAAGTGGACGAAAAGATGCGCCACTTCGTCGGAATACGCGTCGGGGCCTGGGACGAAGACCTGATCGTCACCACCTTCATGAGACCCAACACCTACGATGACATCCTGTATCTGGAAGTCGTCGTCCGCGTACTGGCTCCCATAATGGCGCCCTACAGGCTGCCAGTCCAATGGTCCCCTCGAGGAGTTAATCGTTTCGCTGCCCTGGACATACCCTCGGACATCCGCCGGGCGCTTCCCGTCAACTGTGCATTGTGGTTGAGGTCGTCCGCCATGGCGGTGGCCCCATGGAAACGATCTTCTCCGGGAAAGAATCTCGACCCAGAATTCAGCCTGCGCCAAGCAGCCGCAGCCCCTGAGCACGCCCACTTCTTCCAGCGCCTGGATGCCGAGCGCTACATCAAGACCGTAGAACTTCGCATCTTCTCAGCAATCAAGGAACTCCTGCAGTCGAAGGGACTCAGCGCAACTGAGTTCGCCGAGGCAGCCGCACAAGTAGTGAATGCCGGAATCATGATCACCGGTGGAAACTTCGCAGGCGACAACTTCTCAGTCGGCGACCACTCTCAGCAGAGCACGAGGACGACTGCCTCAACTCCTGGAACGCCTGCAGAGGCCAGCACCCCGTAGCAACAATGACAACAACCGGTCCTCACCATAGGCAAAAGGGAGCAGACCATGTCAGAGAGCAACCCCAACGAGGGCATCATCATCCATGGCGGGTCCTTCACTGGCTCAAACTTAAACAAGGGCGACAACGCCCACCAGACTTCAACCGTCTACGGCTCCACGCCTCAGGACATTCAGCAGTTACTCGACCTCATCATTCAGGTCCGCACAAGTCTCAGCGCTGCCACCGACAACACAGTCCGACAGCAACTCGAGTCCGAGTTGGACGACATCGACGACGTGATCCAGTCGCGAGACACACTCGAGCCATCGACCTGGCGCACCAGGCTGGGCCGCAGGGCAACGGCCCTGCTCGGCTTCACCCAACGCGCCGCAGAGGCAGCAGGCCCCATCGGGAATCTCGCTGCAACTCTCTCGGGCATCGCGTCCGGGCACTAGCCCACTGATGTCGGCCACCGCACACCTCGGTCAGCGCACCGCGATCAGGGCCCAGACAGTCTTGCCCCCGGATCTGTGGAGTTCGGTGCCCCACTTGTCGGCAAGCGCCGTGACCAAGAGCAGACCGCGCCCGGACTCCCCGTCGGATTCCGGGACTTCTCCGGCTTCCGGAAGGCGCTCGCCTCGGGCATCCGCTACCTCGACGCGTACGGTTCCGGCTTCGACGTCGAGCGCGAGCGCGGTCTTGAAGCCCCGGCCGCGCAGCTGCCCGTGCAGGGCGGCATTCGCGGCGAGTTCAGCGACGATCTGCTCGGTGCGCCAGGCGGTGTCATACGGAACATCCCAGGTCCGGAGTTGTTTGGCGGCAAGCAGCCGGGCAAGGCGCGCCCCGCGCCGGGTGGCGGAGAACCGCTGCACGAACGCAAGCCGCGAGGCCGGGAGTTGAGGTTCGTGTGGTGTGCTCATGGACTCCACGGTGGCGGGCTCGCCACGTCGCACACCAGCCTCACGTCCCGTACGCACCGCGACCGTACGGGCACAGAGTGTGGACAGTACGTGGATCTTGCCGTCACCCTGGGCGAGTTGAGCGCGGGGAGATCCAACGCACGTGGAGGTGGCCGCGTATGACCGACGCAGTGGTATCCGAGGACTGGGAACGCGAACCCGACCCCTCCGACAGCCTGCGCACCTTCGGCGCCGTGGTCCAGGCCCTGCGTGAGCACGCGGGCCTGAGCCGCGTGGAGTTCGCAACGCGGGTCGGATTCTCCAAACACACCGTGGAATCAGTGGAGTTGGGCCGACGCATGCCCGATACGGACTTCGTCGAGCGGGCGGAAGCAGTACTGGGGAACACGGGGGCGTTGCGGAAGGCATTCAAGCATTTGACGCGGCAGCCGGGGATCGCGGCGTGGTTCAGGAGGTGGGCCCGCCTGGAGAAGGTCGCGGTCAACCTGTGCACATACGAGAACCGACTCGTGCCCGGCCTGTTGCAGACGAAGGCGTACGCCCGGGCGGTGTTCGAAGGCACCATTCCGCTGTTGACGGACGAGCAATTGGAGGCCCAGATCACCGCCCGCGTGGAGCGACAGCAGATGCTCCGTGACCGGCCCGAGGTGCCGTTCAGCTTCATCGTCGAGGAGGCGGTCTTCCAGCGCCGGTTCGGCGACACCGGGGAGATCAGGGACCTGTTTGACCATGTGCTGGAGCACGGTGTGCGTCGCAATGTCACGCTTCAAGTCGTCCCCCTGGAGGCGGGGCTGCATGCCTGCCTGGACGGTCCCGTACAACTGCTGCTGACTCCAGACGGCCGGCGTCTCGGCTACGCCGAGGGTCAGCAGAACGGCCGCCTTATCGCTGATCCGAAAGAGGTGGCACTGCTCCACCAACGCTATGACACACTGCGCTCGCAGGCCCTCACCCCCAAGGATTCCCGGGCTCTGCTGGAGCGACTGCGAGGAGCGCTATGAGCAGCAGCATGACCGGACTCGCCTGGTTCAAGTCGAGTTACAGCGGCAGCCAGGGCGACAGCTGTGTAGAGGTGGCCGTCGCCGAACAGGCCGTCTTTGTAAGGGACTCCAAGAATGTAACCCGCCCCTATCTCGCCGTGGGCATCGCGCAGTGGCGGCACTTCATCCGCCACACAGTCAAGGGCTGAGCCGAGTTCATTCGCTCACCGAATCGTGCGCGGTACATTCTGCGCACGGCTCATCGAGAACACGATGCCCGGTTCGCCCTGGGCCCCGCACTAGCGGGGCCCTTGTGCGCTCAGTCAGATTGCCGCCTTCAAGAAGCCGCCGATCCTGACCAGATCTCGCGCATCTGGTTCCGCCGCTCGTCCGACGCGGAAGTCTTCCCGAAGACGCCCGGACCCACCCGGTAAAGGCAATCGACTCCGTAGCGGTGCAGCAGGGCCACGTCCCCGTCGGCGGGTCGCTCCGGGAACAACGCACTGAGGCGATCGGTGCCTTGCGGACTGTGCGGGGCATAGTCGAGGAGTTGTCCCAGCGCTTGGCGAACGTACCTGTGTCCGGGATTGCTCTTGGCCTCGATCAGCTCGGCGCCGCTGCCATCGCTGATGTAGAGATCGCTTATCCCGCCGGGACAGTAGAAGCGTGTCGCCCTGCGCCCCGCGGCAGCAAGATACCGTCTGAACTCGCCTACGAGGCTGGACTCATGGCGATCGACAACGATGAGGCGTCTGCTGCGTTGATACGCAGTCCGCCGAGTGCGCATCTCCTCCAGCGCGGCGCTTCGGACAGCCTGTGGCGCCCGTTCGCCGTGCCGTGCCGGGGCCGGGGGTTCCAAGGGCTGCCTCGTCCACGCCGCACCTGGAGTGATCATGAATTCTTCAAGTACCGAGCGCGCCTTCTCATCTGTCAACACCATCTGGCCAGGGAAGTTGTGAGCTGGCTTGTACCCGATGGCCAGGTTCAGGTCGGTATAGGAGAAGGCGACGTCAGCGAGGTCCAGCAGGGTGTAGACCGTGTGCCAGCTCTTGCCGTCTTTCGATGGAGGCCAAAGCCGGTCTGCCAGCTCCTGGTTGCGGAAGATCGCACCCACTTCGCCCACCGCTCGCACACGGTTCTCTCCGGTGAAGAGGACCACGTCTCCCGTTGAGACTCCGCGCATCCTCTTGTCGTGACTGGAAGTTGCTCCCCAGAAGCGGGCGGCACCCTCTGGGTGCAGCTCCGTGAGCTGCACCCGCTGTTCGGGGCTGAGCACCTCGTCGTACCGCTTGTCCGTGAAGCTCACATGCTGCGCGATGGTGTCAGCCCAGTGCCGACGCGTCTCAGCGTTTCCATAGGACGGCGATATCAGGACGCGCACAGAGGGCGTTCCCTTCCGGAGAAGTCTGAACGGTCAGCCTAAATCGATTCTGCAGCAACGGCGGCGGATCCTACGTGCTCGCCATCCTTCGCTCAGCCTCTGAGACGCCGGATGAGAACCGCGACGGACGGTTCCATGTCTTGGGCGCTTCTGTAGCATTCGAACTCGTCGTCATTGCGGCCCGACGGGCTTCCGCTCCACCCCGGTGGAGTCTCGAAGGACATGCCCCCACCCGCACGAGTCTCTTCGTGCTGCCTGGGGGCATTCCTTGCTGTTCCGCGAGTCCGCAGACGCGGTCGCCGCGCGAGCCCTTGAGGGCTCGCTCTTCCTTCATCTGACCGAGCAGTTCGTGCACGCACACGGGCACAAGCCCAGCGCCTCCGAGGTCCGGTCATGGGAACGGTCCGTCCCAGCGCTGACCGGGGCTCTGCTCGACGCCGGGCTCGGGCAGGTCGAGGTCATGCTGGAGTACGCGCTGCCGCTGACCAGCAAGCGGGCCGATGCCGTGCTGGCCGGGGTGCATCCGCGGACTGGTGAACCCTCTTATGTTGTCGTGGAGTTGAAGCAGTGGAGCGAAGCCCATCCGGAGGAGGGTGAGCCTCTGCTGTGCCGGATCGATGCGTATCCGCGGCCGGTACTGCATCCCGTGGAGCAGGTACGCGGGTACTGCGACTACCTCGCCTCCTTCAACGGTGCGCTTGCCGAGCATCCGGGGCGGATCTTCGGAGCGGCCTTTCTGCACAATGCGACGTCGTTCGGCGTCGGTGGGCTCGAGACTGTCGAGGAGAGCGAGCGGGGGCGGCTCTTCACCGGTGACCGACGTGGGGAGTTCGTGGAGTACCTGCGGTCCAAGCTCTCGCCGGAGTCGGGAGCTGCGGCTGCTGATGCGCTGCTTGCCGGGAAGGTTCGGCCGTCCGTGCAGCTGATGTCCGTGGCTGCGGACGAGGTGCGTGAGCGGGAGCAGTTCGTGCTGCTGGACGAGCAGCGGGTGGCGTACGAGATGGTGCTCGGCGCCGTGCGCAAAGCTCAGCGATCCGATCACAAGGAAGTGGTGGTGGTGACGGGCGGCCCTGGGTCCGGGAAGAGTGTGATCGCTCTGTCCGTGCTGGGAGAGCTTTATCGGCGTGGAGTTACGGCGCTGCACGCGACGGGGTCCGCCTCGTTCACCAAGACCATGCGCAAGGTTGCCGGCGCCCGGAAGCGTGAAGTGCAGGACCTCTTCAAGTACTTCAACAGCTTCATGGCTGCGGAGAAGAACAGCCTGGAGGTTCTGGTCTGCGACGAGGCCCACCGGATCCGCGAGACCTCGGTGAACCGGTATACGCCCGCCGCGCATCGCACCGGCCGGCCGCAGATCGAGGAGCTCATCGACGTCGCCCGGGTGCCTGTTTTTCTGCTCGATGAGCATCAAGTGGTGCGGCCCGGCGAGATGGGGACAGTGCAGGAGATCAGGGCGGCCGCTGCCGCAAAGGGGCTGGAGTGCCGGGTGGTCGCCCTGGACAGTCAGTTCCGGTGTGGGGGCAGCGACGCATATCTGCGGTGGGTGGTTCGGCTGCTCGGGCTGGAGGACGGCGGGGCGGTGGAGTGGGAGCCGGACGGGCGGATGGAACTGACCGTCGTCGATTCGCCCGAGGAGTTGGAGCAGTTCCTCGATGGGCGGCGGGCTCTCGGGTACGGGGCGCGGATGTCGGCCGGGTACTGCTGGAAGTGGTCAGACGCCAAGCCTGGTCTGCCGCTCCCTGCGGATGTCCGGATCGGCAACTGGGAGCGGCCATGGAACCTGAAGGGCGAGCGGTCGGTCATGGGGGCTCCGCCTTCCGCCCTGTGGGCCACTGATCCGGCCGGCTTCGGACAGGTCGGATGCGTCTATACCGCGCAGGGCTTCGAGTACGACTGGAGCGGTGTCATCCTCGGGCCCGATCTGGTGTGGCGGAACGGGGCGTGGGCGGTCGAACGCGCCGCGTCGAAGGACCCGGTCTTCACCAAGGCGATCTCGGATGCCGACGTGTCGCGGCTCATTCGGCATACGTACAAGGTGCTGCTGACCCGAGGCATGGTGGGCACGGTGATCTACTCCACGGATGCCGAGACCCGGGCGAAGTTGAGAGAGCTCATCGGGGCACAGGCAGGTGTGGGGGCTTCGGCGTAGGCGCGGGCTCGAACTGAAATTCACACGCTCCCAGGCATGTAAAGCGAACGTGAGGGAACGGTAGAGTCCACCTCTCGCTTATCGCGATCACAACGGGGGACCATCCATGCGCAAGAGCCCTGCCATAGCCGTCGCCGGCGCCGTCGCCGCGCTGGCCGCACTCGCCGCCGCCCCGGCCCAGGCCACCGAGTACAGCTCGGCCCTGAAGATCCGTGGCGTTCAGTACGACGCACCCGGCCGCGACTCCAACAGCTGCTCGACCGGCAACACGAGCCAGGAGTACGTCACGATCAAGAACTACTCCTCCACGGGGACGGTCAACCTCAAGGGCTATGTGATCAAGGACGCCGTGGGCAACCGGTTCGTCTTCCCTGCGAACCACTACCTCCAGCCCGGCGACTACGTGCGCCTGCGCGGGGGCAACGGCACCGATTCCGACGCGAACAACGTGGTCTACCGCCACAACTGCAACTTCATCTGGAACAACGACCGCGACACCATTCGCCTGATCAAGCCTTCCGGCGCCGGGGCGGACACGCACGCCTACACCAAGTCCGGGTCGGACCGCGACGGCAACGGGTACGTCACCTTCCACAGCTGAGCCGCCCGAGGCCCACGGGGCTTCCAACGCGGCCGTCACGCCGTGGTGTTCAGGGCGCAAGAGGGTGATCGATTCGTGGGGAGACTGTGAAGCCAAGGGTCGGCTTGCAGTGCGTTGCGGGGAAATACATTCACACGGTCATCACTCTTGCCAGGCTCTCTGTCGCGACCCAAGCTTCTCCTGAGAGCCCCACAACAGATTTCAGGGACGGCAGTTCGGCATTGCGCGAGTGCGGCCCCTCCGACCGGAGGTGTGTGCGGTGCAGGAAATGACCAAAGGTGCCAATGTCAGTCTGAGCGCACTCAGCGACGACGCCGGTGCTGTTGTCGTCAGTCTGAGCTGGAGCAGCCCCAACGGCGAGGGCGACGCCGATGTCTCCGTGCTGATGCTCGGCACGGACGGCAGAGTGCGTGGCAACTCCGACTTCTTCTTCTACAACAACCCGGTTGCCGAGGACGGAAGCGTCCAGCTCCTGGGGCCCGCGCAGACCGAAAGCGGCAACGAGGACCGGATTCAGCTGGATCTCACGGCGGTGCCCGCCGGCATCGAGCGGGTCATCATCGCGGCGAGCCGGTACCAGCGCGCCCGGTTCGGTGAGTTGGAGAATCTTCGGATCACTCTCGCCGACCGGATGGGCGAGGGGATGCTCGGCTACTCCGTCGTCGGCGCCGGCGAGGAAAGTGCATTCGTATTCGGTGAGATCTACCGGCGGGACAGCGCCTGGAAGTTCCGGGCTGTCGGGCAGGGGTACGAGACCGGTCTCGCTGGTCTGGCCACCGACTACGGGATCGAGATCGACGAGGATGACGAGCAGCAACAGGAGGAAAGTGCGGAGGCCCTCGCTGTTGTAGAAGATGCGCCCGTCGCCGCAGCGGTAGCGGTGGCCGTCGCGCCCGCCGCTCCTGTCGTGCCCGCACCCCGGCTTCGTACGGCGAAGAAGAAGGTCACCCTCCCCAAGACCGCGAAGCCGTCGCTCGCGGAGAACGACACCTGGCGCTCCGCCCGCCTGTTTCCCGTCTCGTCACTGCGGAGCGACCGGGAGCGCGAGACGCGGGCGACCGCGATCCTGCTCTCGGTCATGGCTCAGGTCCCTGAGTTCGGAAGGAAGTTGACGGCTGCGTTCGGCGCGCCCGCAGGGAGAATGGAGACCTTTACCGAGGTCTCCCTGCCGTTCGGGGAAACCCCGAGGCGTCCCGACGGAATCATCCGCGTCGAGCGTGCCGGGAAGTTATGGACTGCGCTCGTCGAGACCAAGACCAATGGGAATCCTCTCAAGTCCGAGCAGGTGCAGGACTATCTGGACATCTCTGCGCGCCGTGGCTACGAGGCCGTCATCACGATCTCGAACGATGTGGCGCTCGAGGGCAGCGACCTGGTGAACGTGAAGTTCGACGGGCGCCGCAAGCAGAAGGTGGGGCTCTGGCATCTGTCCTGGGCCGAAATCGCCTACCAGGCACAGATGTTGATCCGGCATGAAGGTGTACGGCTGGAGCCTCATGCATGGCTGCTTCAGGAGCTGCTGCACTACCTCCAGCACGACAATTCCGGATGCCATGGATTCCTGAACATGGGACCGGCCTGGGTGCCCGTACGCCATGCGATCGACGACGAGACCCTGTGTCCGGGCGATGTGCGTGCCGTCCGGGTGGTGGAGAGCTGGGAGCGGCTGATTCGGCAGGTGTGCCTGCGGCTCGGCGGTGAGCTCGGCGAGAAGGTGGTTCCCGTCCGGCGCACCAAGCGCGGGGTTGAGCCGCAGGCCCGGCGGGCGGAGCTCGCCGACCGGCTCTGCGAGGAGGGGCACCTGCAGGCGGAGATTCGGATCGACAGCGCTCCGGGGATTCTGGCCGTCGTCGCCGATCTGCGGATGGGACGGCTCAGGACCTCGGTCGAGGTCCCCGCCCCCGAGCAGGGGTATCCACTGACCTGGGTGAAGAGACTGATCAAGCAACTCGGCGAAGCACCGGCCGATCTGCATGTACAGACGCTCCTCGACGGTGGTGTGTCAGGGCCTCGCGGAACACTGGAGAAGCTGCGCCCTGAGCCAGGTGATCTGATTCCGGCGTCGGCACAGCAGATCACCGGGTTCCGGCTCACCCTCTCGAAGAGCGTCGGAATCACCCGGGGGAACGCCGAGTCGGGGTTCATTCGCAGTGTCGACGCCGCGGTCGACCGCTTCTACAGCAGCGTGGTGACAAGCCTCTAGGACCGCCCTGTCAGGCCAGTTGTGTCAGGAGCTCGTCGAGGCGCGTGGCGTGCTGGGGCGGTACCCGGCCAGTGTCGTCGAACTGCACCGCGCAGGCGGTTGCCGTGTCCACCAGGCTTTCCAGCGTGCGTGCGATCTCGTCCGCCGCAGCGGAGTGGCGTGCCAGCGTGGGGAGTTCGGCTGCGGCCAGGTCGATTGCCGTGCGTGCCTCTGCCAGGGTTCGGTAGGCCTCTCGGCGCAGGAGCCAGCGGGGGGAGTTGTCGTGCTGTGGGCGGGGCGTCGTCAGGACGTGGTGTACGTAGGCGTGTGCTGCCGCCCGGGCCGTTTCGAGGCGGCTTCGTACGCCTCCGCCTCGCTGGGACGGCCACGGGACATGGCCCACCAGCAGCACGATTCCGCAGGCCAGGAGCGTCTCGGCGATGCGATTCCAGGACGCCTGGGGTTCGCCGTCCGCCATGACCAGGGCCAGGACGAGGGTGGTCACCACCGCCGTCTGTGCTGCGAAGTGCCGCGTGGAGAAAGGGATCAGGGCTCCGCAGAGTGTGACGAGGGCGATCATTCCGGCCGGGTTCGGCAGGACGGCCGCCAGCGCCGCGAAGAGGGCAGCGCCCGCGATCGTGCCCAGGGCCCGGCACAGTACGCGGGAGGCCAGCGGGCCCAGATCCGGCTTGACCAGGAAGACCGCTGTCGCCGGCAGCCAGTACCAGTGGGTGTGGTGCAGGGCCTGGGCGATGGCCGCGCTCGCGCCGAAGCAGACCGCCACTCGGGTTCCGTACTCGCGGCCCGCCGGGCCGACCGCCTTGCGCAGGGCGGCTGTCGGGGCTCGGGGAGTGCGGCGGGCGGGAGCCAGGGGTGTGGTCGTACCGCTGTCGAAGGTCTGGGCGGCCTGGAGAAGTGCGTTGTCGAGGGCGCGCAGGGCGGCGTCGTCACGGGCGGGGGCCGGGAGCGGGCCGCAGGGGGTGTGGGTGCGTGCGGCTGCGGCCAGGCGGCGTACGCCCTCGGACGCGCGGGCGGGGAGCGGTTCGGGCGGGGCGGACCAGGCCAGGGCAGTTGCGGCCTCGGCCAGGGGGAGCGCCGCCGTGAACTGTGCCTGGAGTCGGCCGGAGCGGGTGTCCTGCGCTTGATCCAGTGCCGTGGTCAGCGCGGCTCTGCGGGCTTGGGCGTGTGGGGTGCCCACGGCGGACAGGAGGTCGGCAATTGCCGTGTAGACGTGGGCAATTGTCCGGCGGTCGTGGGCCTCGCCGCGTGTATGGGCGGGTGACGGCAGGAGGAATCTGAGGGTGAGGAGCCAGGCCGCGCCTGCCAGATAGAGCAGGGCGCGCTGCCAGGCCGGTTCGGGCAGGGCCATTCCAGCGCCGATCGCTGCGCACACCAGGAGCTGCGTGCCGACCGCCGAGGCGATCGGGCCCATCGCGCTCGCCGCGCCCGCGGCCAGGCCGAGCAGCGCGAGAAGTGCGGGCAGGCAGCCGGTGTGGGTCGTGAGCAGTGCTCCGTACGTACCGATCGCGAGGCCTCCCGCGCCCGCCAGCGCCGGCACACCGAGGCGTCGCACGCTCGACCGGCGCGGCCCCGGCCTGTCGTTGATGCCCGCCAGCATCGCTCCCAGTGCTGCGAGCACGCCTGCTGAGGGTCGCCCTGCCGCCAGGGCCGCAGCCAGCAGCGGGCCTGCGGCGAGGGATCCGCGCGCTGCTGCGCTCCAGGGTGCCGGGCCTCGCTGAACGCGCAGGGCGTGTGCCAGCCAGGGCGGGATGTGGGGCATCGGGAGGCTCCAGTGCGGGTCGTGAGCGCGGACGGCGCCAATGGACGACCTCGGCCTGGCTTGATCTCCAACCACCGTACTGCGGGCTTGTGGAGCCGAGGTGACATGCCGGTTTCCGGGGTGTGCCGTGGGGTTCCCGAGGCGGCGGCAGGGGGCGTTGTCAGTGGGGTGTTGTTCACTGGAGTCGTCACTATCCGTAGTCGGCGAGTGGGGGATTCCGTGGTGGACAAGGGGCGGTATGTGTCGTTGGCGGGGCTTCGGGGGCGGGGATGGACTCCGGCCATAGTGCGGAACCTGCTGGGTGAGCCTGACCTTTGGGGGCGTAATGCCCGGGATCGGGCCATGCCTGCCGTGCGGTTGTACGGGGCCGATCGCGTGGAGGTCGCTGAGCGGGGGACCAAGTTTGCTGCTGCTCGGCGGGCTGCCCTGCGGCGTGGGGTTGCCACTGTGCGTGAGGGGAGTACGGGGCGGAGCGCCGCTCTGTTGGCCATGGTTCGGGCCACGCCCATCGTTGTGCCGCGGCTCGCTCCTCGGACGCTTGCCGAGCGGGCCGTACGGCATCGGAATCTGATCGACGAGAAGTACGCGCGAGGGCGGGCCGGGTATGCCTCCGAGCCGGCCACCCTTGCCGGTGCGGATCCTGCTGCTCTTCCTCGGTGGATGGTCAACTACCTGCGCCATGCGCTGACTCGGTACGACGACCTGTTGCAGGGGCTGGCCGGAGGCGACGGGCGTGAGGAGGCTGAGGCGCTTCTGCGGCGGCGGGTTTATGGGGCCATTGCTGCCGTTTATCCGGAGTTGGGGGCCGAGTGTCGGCGCCAGCTTGGGGAGCGAGAGGGTGGATGAGCGCAGGGTGCGGGTGTTGGAGCTGCGCTAGTCGCGGTGGAGCGCGGACACCGCGTCCGCCTTCGGGTCGCCCCGGGGCCACCAGTCGTTCCGGCCCGGGTCCGACTCGTAGGCGTACCAGCGGTGGTCCGGTCCGAAGCGCAGCTGCATCGATCCGCCGGGGATCGTGAGGTGGTTGCGGGAGGGCTGGAAGCGGGGATAGCCCGCTGCGGCCAGGGCCGGGCGCGCCCGGTCGAAGGGGCCGGCCGGCGGGTCCCACTCCGTTTCCAGTACGGACAGACCCACGACTCCGCCCTGCCGCCAGGCCACGACCGCCCGGGCCAGGTCCGTGGGGGTGCGGCCGGTGGCCGCCGCCAGGTCCCGGTAGAGCGCACGGGTGGAGGCGGTGAGGCCCGCGGTGGGACGGGCCGCCGCCCTGCGGACCGCGTCCTGCCAGGTGGTGAGCGCGGCGACGGGATCGTGTCCGGTGGTGAGGAGCGTGTGCGCGCGGGCCGCCGCGTCCGTGGCCAGGTGGTCGAGGGCCAGGGCGTCGACCCCTGCGGGCGCGGTGGGGTACGCCGGGGGTGAGCCGGGGTGCGGGGGCACCTGGAGCGGGGGCGGCAGCGGCGGGAGGAACCGCTCAGCGAGGGCTTCCCGCGCCGGGATTCCGGGAGTCGGCGCCGCGGGCGGGGTCTCGCGGGCCGCGTGGGCGGCGTTGCGGTGCCCGAGTTCGTCGAGGAGTGCGTGCTCGGTCTTGCCCCGCATGAGGAGCAGGACGAACGGATCCTTGTCGAGGAGGGCCGCCGTCTCGTAGCAGAGGGCCGCCGCGTGCTTGCAGGGGCGGCCGCTGTCCGGGCACGAACACGACGGCAGGAGGTCGCCGCGCGAGGGCAGCAGCGCAACGCCCGCCTCGGCCGCGGCATCCACGAGCGAGTGCGGCATGTCCTTGTCGAGGAGGGCTGCCATATGGCCCGGCTGGGAGGCCGCCTCGTCGAGGAACTGGTTCCAGGCGTCCTCGGAGAGCGTGTGCATGCGCAGTTCGGTGCGGTACGGGCGCGGGCGGCTGCCTTGTACGTACGCGATGATCCGGCCCGGGGTGACGTGGACCGACACCACATGGCCGTCCTGCTGATAGGCCCTGCCCCGGGCCAGTCGTGCCGGGTCGATGGAGAGTGCCTCCAGCGCCTCCACCCAGGCGGTCCCCCACCAGCTGCTCATCCGGGCCTCCTCAGGGAGACCAGGTCGGCGAGTTCCCTGTCGCCCAGTTCGGTGAGGGCCGACTCGCCGGAGCCGAGGACGGCCTCCGCCAACGCCCGCTTGGATTCGAGCATTTCGGCGATGCGGTCCTCCACCGTGCCCTCGGCGATGATGCGGTGGACCTGGACGGGCTGGGTCTGGCCGATGCGGTAGGCGCGGTCGGTGGCCTGTTCCTCCACGGCCGGGTTCCACCAGCGGTCGTAGTGGATGACATGGGCCGCCCTGGTGAGGTTGAGGCCGGTGCCCGCCGCCTTGAGGGAGAGCAGGAAGACCGGGCAATCGCCGGACTGGAAGCGGTCGACCATCTCTTCGCGCTGGGCGATCGGCGTTCCCCCGTGCAGGAGTTGGGAGGGAATCCCGCGTGCGGCGAGGTGGTGGGAGAGGAGCTGCGCCATGGACACGTACTGCGTGAAGATCAGGACGGAGTCGTCCTCCGCGAGGATCGTGTCGAGGAGTTCGTCGAGGAGGGCGAGCTTGCCCGAGCGGCCGTTCAGCCGGGTGGGGCCTTCCTTCAGATACTGCGCGGGATGGTTGCAGATCTGCTTGAGGGCGGTGAGCAGCTTCATGATCCGGGCACGGCGGCCGATGCCCTCGTTGCCCTCGATCGCCGCCATCGACTCGCGGACCACTGCCTGGTAGAGCGAGGCCTGTTCGCGGGTGAGGGAGACCGGGTGGTCGCTCTCCGTCTTCGGCGGCAGCTCGGGGGCGATGCCCGGGTCGGACTTCTTGCGGCGCAGGAGGAAGGGGCGGACGAGGCGGGCCAGGCGCTCCACGGCCTGGTCCTCCTCCCCGTTCTCCACGATGCGGGCATGGCGGGCGCGGAAGGTCTTGAGGGGGCCGAGCAGACCGGGTGTTGTCCAGTCGAGGAGCGCCCACAGCTCGGAGAGGTTGTTCTCGACGGGCGTGCCCGTCAGGGCGACGCGGGCCGGCGATGGGATCGTGCGCAGGGCCTTCGCCGTCGCCGCGTTGGGGTTCTTGATGTGCTGCGCCTCGTCGGCGACGACCATCCCCCAGTCCTGGGTGGCCAGTTGGGCGGCGCTGCTGCGCATCGTTCCGTACGTGGTGAGGACGAAGCCGCTCTCGTCGAGGACATCCAGCGAGCGGTCCGCGCCGTGGAAGCGGCGCACGGGCACGCCGG
This sequence comes from Streptomyces sp. NBC_01465, assembly GCF_036227325.1. NCBI lineage: Bacteria > Bacillati > Actinomycetota > Actinomycetes > Kitasatosporales > Streptomycetaceae > Streptomyces > Streptomyces sp. NBC_01465. Next base: position 1,683,431 of record NZ_CP109467.1, read on the forward strand.
GCGCGAAGCGGGTGATCTCGCGCTGCCAGTTGCCCATCAGGGAGGCGGGGCAGACCACCAGGGTCGGTTCGCTGCGGGCCCGGTGGAGGTGGAGGGCGATCACGGTGATCGTCTTGCCGAGGCCCATGTCGTCGGCGAGGCAGCCGCCCAGGCCCAGCGACGTCATCGTGTCCAGCCAGGACAGGCCGCGCAGTTGGTAGTCGCGGAGGGTGGCGTCCAGGCCGGGCGGCTGGGGCAGCGGGGGCAGCTCTCCGGTGAGCCGCGCGTGGAGGGTGGCGAGCGCGCCGACGGGGACCGCCTCGACTGTCTCTCCGTCGATCTCCGCGCTGCCGGTCAGGGCCACGGAGAGCGCGTCGACCGGCTCCAGGAGGCCCAACTCCCGCTTCCGCGCCTTGCGTACGAGCGCCGGGTCGACCACCACCCACTGGTCGCGCAGCCGCACGATCGGGCGGTGCGACTCCGCGAGGATGTCCATCTCGGAATCGGTCAGCTTGTCCTCGCCGAGGGCCAACTGCCAGCTGAAGGAGAAGAGTTCCTCCGCGTCGAAGAACGAGGTCCCGTCGGTCGCCGACCCCGGCGCCGGGCGCACCACCGCCGTCGCCGTCAGGGAGCGGGCCAGCTCGCGCGGCCAGTGCACGGCCACGCCGGCGGCCGCCAGCTGGGCCGCGGCCGGCCCGAGCAGTTCGTACAACTCCTCCTCGGTCAGCGGCAGTACGTCGGGGACGCGCCGCTCCAGGAGCTCGGCCAGCGGAGGCCAGACGCGGGCCGCCCGGCGCAGCGCCAGTACGGCGTCGATCCGCACCCGCGGCCCGAAGTGCTCGTCCCCGTCGCCCGCCCACAGGCGGCCCGCGTCCAGGACGAGCGTCGGGTCGGCGAGGCTGTGCACCTGCACGATGGCTGCGCCCGCGTGCCGCTCGCCCTGCTCGGCGTCCGGGGCGTGGTCGAAGAGGTCGTACCCGGAGAAGTCGAGCCGCAGCGAGATCTGCACCCCCGCGTCCGTGCCCGCCGCGACCTCCACCGCCCATTCGCGCAGTCCGGGCAGATGCTGGGGCTCCTGCGCCGCATACGGGGCGCCTTCGGCGTGCGCCGCAGCCGGGGTGCGCGGCAGGGTGTCGGCGACCGCGTCGAGGAACGACCGTACGAGCGCTTCCGGTTCGGGGACCTGGAGCGGTGTCCGGCCGGGCAGCGGCACCGCGTGCGCCTGCGAGGGCATCGCCGCCGCGACGGCGCGCAGGTGCGCCACGTCCTCGGCGTCGAGCGGTCCCGCCCGCCAGGCGTCGTGGTCGTCGGCGGTGAGCCCCGGGAGGAACCGCCCGCGCGCCGCGAGCTGCAGCGCATGCAGTGCGGCCGCACCCCAGCAGCGGGCCGCCGGGTGGGCGACCGGGCTGTGCCGGGCGGCGACCAGTACCGGCAGCGCCTCGGCCACAGTGAGAGTCACGGCCGGGACCGTACGCCGGCGAGCCGCCGCGCCCTGGAGCGTGACGACCGTGAGCTCGTCGGGCCCCGGCGGCAGTGCGCCGTCCGGGTCCCAGAAGGCGAACCGGCCCTCGCGCGGCACGGCCCCGGGCAGGAAGACGGCCGCGCGGCGCACGAGCGTCGCGGAATCGGTCTCCAGCGTCTCCCCCACGTCGCTCACCCGCCCCTCCCCGCTCAAGATCTGATGTCTCTCCGAGTCTAGGCGCGGGGTCTGACAACGCCCGCGACCAGGCCGTCCACGCAGGTCAGGGGTGCGGTCAGAGTGTGCTCGTCACCTGCTGCAGCACATGGTCGAGGAGCGTTTCGACCAGCTGCTTCGACTCCTCGTCGAGGTCGTCGTCCTCGGGGAGCTCCAGGACTGTCCCCCAGGGGGACTCCGTGAGCCCTGCGTCCCTGGCGATCGCGTACGCCTCGAGATTGTCGGTGATCATGGTCAGCAGCTGCTGGAACCGCTCCTCGCCCAGCCGGGTCCGGAGCTGCTCCATCAGCAGCACGGTGTAGGAGTCCGCCTCGTCGCTCATGACGGAAACCGTAGGCAACCGGCTCGCACAGCGGGCCCGTATCCCTGCTCGACCACTCGTACGAGTGCACGAGCCGCATCGGCGCGCGCCGTCGGCGCGCGGGTCTCAGCGCACGCCGTCCCAGAGCTGCCGCTCCGCCGCCCGCGGGTCCGACTCGGGCGCCGCCAGGACCGCGCCGTCACCGAAGACCATCGTGGTGCGGGTGGCGGTGTCGTACGGCTCCCAGCCCGGATCCCCGGTCGTCGCGAAGGCCACCCACGCCCCGTGCACGGCGTCCGCCAGCGCCTGCGGAGCCCGGTCGCCGATCATCGCCGCGTATCCCGGATCCGCCAGATTGTCGAAGACGAAGGCCAGCTCGGAGGCGTGGCAGGCGCCGAGCCTGCCCCCGAACTGCGGGGAGCACCAGGCGAATTCGTACACATGCGATCCCGGAACCGACTCCGCGAGCCTGATCGCCGGAATCCGGTAGAACCAGTCCGTCCCGACCGCCTCCAGGACCTCGCCGGGCGTCGCGTCCTCCCGCGCGGCCCGGTAGGCGGCAGGGCCCTTCTCCGGGTCGAGCCCGTAGACCGACGCACCGAGTTGCACCCGCTCCTCGGTGATCGCGTCGAGCCGCTCGGTCGGTACGAGGAAGAGACGGTTCTCCTCACGGTTGCTGCCGACCAGCAGTTCGACACCGCAGTCGGGTCCCGGGAGCACGAGTCCGTCGGTGACCGGCTCGAAAGGCATCGCGTTGAGCGCCGCGTCGCCCCACACCGCCGGGTCCGGGCGCACCGCGAGATCGACCCTCAACATGGCCTGTGCCGCGATCAGTTCGTCCATCGGTACGTCGGCGAAAGCGGCGGCCGTCGCTTCGATCCCGAGCTGCTCCGCGAGCCGCGCCGTCACCATCCGCGCCGACGCGGGCCGCAGGAAGTGGTGCGCGCCCCCGCTCTGCAGGACCGCCCGCCGGAAGAGTCCGCGCGCCCGCTCCATCCCGAGCAGGACGCCGATCGCCATCGCGCCCGCCGACTCCCCGAAGACGGTGACCCGGTCCGGGTCCCCGCCGAAGGCCGCGATGTTGTCGCGCACCCACTCCAGGGCAGCGATCTGGTCGAGCAGCCCCCGGTTGTCCGGCACCCCGTCCAGGTGCAGGAATCCGTCCACGCCCAGCCGGTAGTTGACCGTCACGCACACCACACCGTCGCGCGCGAAGGCGCTGCCGCTGTACGCCGTCGCCGATCCCGAGCCGTTGGAGAAGGCCCCGCCGTGCAGCCACACCATCACCGGAAGGCCGCCGTCCGGAGCCGGGGCCGGGTGCGGGGTCCACACATTGAGGTTGAGGCAGTCCTCGCCCTCGATGAAGTCCTCGGGGATCAGTACGTCGAAGGGGGGCGCGTACGGGGCCTTGGGCACCGTCGGACCGTACGCGAACGCATCGCGCACCCCGTCCCACGCCTCCGCCGGCACCGGCTCCCGGAACCGGCGCTCCCCGAACGGCGGCCGCGCATAAGGAATCCCGAGGAACGACGCCACCCCGGACGCCTCGTCAAGACACCCACGGACCGCACCCTGCCGGGTCTCGCACACCGGGTTCATACAGCTCGGATCCCCTCAGTCACCCGCTCGAACGAGCCCCGCACCAGGCTCTGCCCTCTCTCGTACCCCGCCGCCCGCCTCCCTGTAAAGATCCCGGCGGGCGCCGCGAAAATCGGCTGACGCGGCGGGCGCGACCGTGCAGGGTGAGGTCGCCCGGTCCACGCCCAACCGCAGGAGACGACCCCATGGTCCAGCGCACCACCGTGCCCACCCTCTTTCCGCCCCCCATGTACGCCCACGCCGCCGTCGTCGAGGCTGGGGAGCGCCTCGCCTTCATGGCCGGGTCCGTGCCCCTCGACCCCGAGGGCAATCTGATCGGCGAGGGCGACCCGGTCCGTCAGGCGGAGCAGGTCATCGCCAACCTCGACGAGGCGCTGCGGGCCGTCGGCAGCGACCTCTCGCGGACCGTCGCCACCACGGTGTACGTCGTCGCCGACGAGCCCGCGGCCCTCACGGCGGTCTGGGAGGTCGTACGGGCCTCCGGCCTCAGCGACGGGCCCCACACCTCGACCCTCCTCGGCGTCTCCTGCCTGGGCTACACCGGGCAGCTGGTGGAGATCACCGCGACCGCCGTCGTGCCGTAGCGGGAGCGCGGGGTCCCCCGGGCGGCGGAGCCCCGGATGCCGTGCGGCCCAGGTCGCGGCAGGGTTGCTTGCACCAGTGACTCTCCGTACAGACGAGGACCGCACATGTCCGATCCCCGGCACCGGCGTCTCGGCATCATCGCCGGGGCGATGCTCCTGCCCCTCGCCGTCGCGGGCTGCTCCGGCCTCGGCCGCAGCGCCGTCGGCACCATTTCGTACAAGATGGGGGACGGCAGGATCATCAGCGAGACCAGCCCGTCCGTCCGCGGCTGCCATGTCCTCCTGGGCGACGGCGGCGCCAAGGAGATCCTCAACAACACCCTGGTCGACCTGGTGATGTACCCCAACGCGGACTGCACCGGCGAGCCGTCCGCCTACTCGGCGACCACGCTGACCAACCGGGTCGCGCCGTCCTCCAAGAACTGGCACAGCTTCACGATCGTCCACTGATCGCACGCATGCCGACGGCCCGCCCCTGTGGTTCAGGGGGCGGGCCGTTCGGCGCGGTCGGCGGGCCTGGTGTCACGCCCGCCTGCGGACGAGTGTGACCAGGGCCTTCGCGTGGTGGCGCCGGGCCCGGGCGATGAAGACCAGCGGCACGATCAGGAGCAGGGGCATGAAGGCGTTGGCCGGGTCGAGCAGGGTCAGCTGGACGGTCGACGCGCCGATCATGAGCCCGATGTACGCCACCGCGGCGGCGCTGGCCAGCGCGGGGATGAAGAGCAGTGCCACGGCACCGGAGAACTCCAGGGCGCCGATGACGTACATCGACCAGTGGGCCCAGCCCATGCGGTCGAAGGACTCGACGGCGTCGGACTGCGCGATCAGCTTGGCGAAGCCGCTGAAGCCGTAGAGCAGGGCGAGCAGGATCTGGGCGGTGCGCAGGACGACGGCGCCGCGGGTGCGGGTGCGGGTCGTGCCGGTGGCGGGGGTGGCGGCTGCGTTGGTGTTCTGGCTGATCGTGACCTCGGACATGGTGGTCTCCTCCGGGAAGCGTTCTGTTTGGCTCTCGGAGATGTAGACGGGACCACCGCCCAAAACTCATCGCTGCGGCAGCGCGCGCACCCAAATTCCGTCGTCCGTCAGGTACTTGTCGACCTTCAGGCCCGCCTCGGCCAGCTCGTGCTCGAACTCCTCCTTGGCGAGCGGGCGCGACCGGAACGTCTGGGTCCAGGTCGCGTCGGGGTAGACGTACTCGCAGAACAGGGTGTCGAAGCCGTCGGCGGCCGGTGCCGCGGACTTGATCCGTACGATCCCGCCCGCGCCGTTGTCGCGTTCGCGCGGCAGATCGGTGTGCCAGTCGAGGCCCTCGCGCTGGATCAGGACGCAGCCGTCGTCCGTGACATGGCGGCGGCAGACACGCAGCATCTCCGCGCTGACCTTCGGGTCCGCGAAGTGCACCAGGAACGACGCGAGCATGACCACGTCGAAGGTCTCGCCGAGGTCGAGCGTCTCTATGGAGCTGCGGACCGTACGCACGCCGGGTATCTGCCCGACCGCCTCCAGCATCTCCGGTGACTCGTCGACCGCGGTGACCGCGAAGCCGTTCGCGACCAGGGGGCGTGTCACCCGGCCCGCGCCGCAGCCCAGTTCCAGGAGGCGCGCCCCGGCGGGGACGGCGCCCGCGATGATGTCCGGTTCGTCGCCGACGGGCAGCCGGCGGTAGAGGTCGACCGAGCAGCCGTCGGGCGTGCGCACCCCGGGGCCGGTCCCTCCATATCCCTCACGTGTCGTAGCGCTCATGTACCGCACAACGAACGGCCGTTCACCGGCGTTCCCTCACATCGCGAACCAGCCGTGTCCGATGTACCAGTGCCCGCCGGCCAGGAGGTGACCTGCGACGGCCCGCTCCACGGAGGTCCGCTGCGGGAGCGTCGCGGGGTCGAGGTCCGGGTTGCCGTAGACGAAGGAGACGGGTTCGCGGTCGCTGGGCTCCTCCGCCGCGTAGGCGGTGCGGAACAGCTCCTGGAAGCGCAGGATGTTGGAGCCGGCGGGCAGGTGGGACCGCAGCTGCGGATCGAGCAGCCAGGAGTGGCAGACGGCCACCCGGCTGGGCTCGTCGGGAAAGTGGCGTGCGAAGAATTCCCTGGCCTGAGCGATGGAGTCGGCGCAGGCGCGGGGCGTCAACGGCCCCAGGAAGTCCGGGATGTGGATGCTCAGACAGGGATCCCCGGGTGCGAACGGCAGCCCGGCCGCGCGGATCGCCTGCCCCGTACGCCCACCGAGCAGGGCGCGCTGGAAGTGCAGCCGCCCGAGCTGATAGATCTCCCCCCGGAAGTGCAGCCGCAGCCACCCCGGCACGCTCAGACCACCGACCCCGTACCGCCTGCGGTGGACGGCGATGTGCCGCCCCAGGTCGGCGAGGGTGTGCCGGGCGACGCGCTCGGGTATCCCGCGCTCCCGGTGATAGGCCCGGACGTACGGCAGCGCCGCGACGCACACGAAGACCGGAAACCAGCGCCGCAATTCCTCTCCCAACCCATCGGGCAGGGGCGGCAGTTCGGAGTAGACCTCCACCGTCCCCATGTCCCGCACGAGCGCCTCGACGGACCGCTCCAACAGCTCCGTCAGCGCGGGCGCGCCCGCGAATCTGCGGCCGAGGGCGACGAGTTCATTGATGTCCTCGTGCGGTACGGCCAGATCCAGCAGCACCGCGGGGAGATCTTCCATGGGCAGCATGCGCGTCACCCTAACCAGTACCGGGTACAACGTCAGTAAGAGGCGATGGCCATGCGCACAGGGAGTGAACCGACCACTGCACGCAGTCCCCTGCGGATGCGGTTCTGGCTGAGCATCTGGGGCCTGATCTGGGCGATCGGCGGCACGGTGGCCTTCACAGCGGCGGGCCGCCCCGGCTGGGCGGCGGCGTGCGGCGCACTGACGGCGGTCATAGCGGTGGACCTGACGATGATCGTCCACCACATCCACCAGGGCCCCCACTACCAGCCGGGCCGCGACATCCCCCCGTACGAACCGGACCGGGGCGACAACCGTCGTCGCTAGCGGCTCTCGCCGTCGAGACCGTCGGGGCCGTCCGGTCCCTCGAAGCGGGCGGCCTGCAGATACTCCGGCTTCGGGTCCAGGGCTGCCGCGAGGCGGAAGTGGCGGCGGGCCTGTTCCGGGCGGCCGGCTCGTTCGAAGGTGCGGGCCAGGGCGAAGTGGACGAACGCGTTGTCCGGTTCGCGCTCCAGGACCAGCTGGAACTCCAGCTCCGCCGGGCGCAGTTGGGCCGCCGCGAAGAAGGCGCGGGCGCGCAGCAGGCGGGCCGCCGTGTTCTCCGGGTGGGCCGCGATGACCTCGTCCAGCAGCTTCACGGCACCGCGCGGGTCCCGTGCGGCGAGCAGTTGCTCGGCGGCGCGGTAGTCGATGACATGGGTCTCTGGGGTGCTGTGGGACACGGTTGCATTCCTTCCCGGTACTCACCTGCGCAACGCATGATGCGGGCCACGTATTCCGGTCAGAGGCCCGCCACGATCAGTGCCAGGCCCAGGGTCAGCACCGCCGCCCCCGCCGCCACGAACCACCGGTCCGCGCCCGCCCGTTCGCGGCCGAGCAGGACCACGTCCCTCGGGTCGTCCGGGGCGTACGAGAGCTCGACGCGCGTCCCGGGCTCCAGCCGTGCGGGCGAGGGGATCTCCAGGACGCGGCCGTCGGCGGTCTCGAACTGCAGGAGCCGGCGGTCGGCGCCCGGTGGCGCCGGTTTCACCAGCGCCCAGGCGCGGAGGCCCGCCTCGCGGATGCGGCGGGTCTCTCGCAGCCCGTACGCACCGGCGAGCAGCGCGACCAGACCGCCGAAGGCGGTGAACCCCGCGAGGACGATCAGCACGGTCGCGATCGTAGTGCGGGGCGGCACCCCGCGGGGCGGCTTTGGTGAGGGGTTAACGCGCCGCGCGCTCGGTCAGTTCCGCCCAGACCTTGCGGACCTGCGGTTCCAGGGCGGACAGCGGGCCGTCGTTGTCGATGAGGAGGTCCGCGATCGCCCGGCGGTCGTCGCGGGTGGCCTGCGCCGCCATCCTGGCCCGCGCCTCGCCCTCCGCCATGCCCCGCAGCCGTACGAGACGGTCCAGCTGGGTCTCGGGGGCCGCGTCCACCACGACCACCAGGTCGTACAGCGGGGCCAGCGCGTTCTCCGTCAGCAGCGGTACGTCGTGGACGACCACGGAGCCGTCCGTCGCCGCCCCCTCCAGCTCCGCCGAGCGGGCGCCGACCAGGGGGTGCACGATCGCGTTCAGGGTCTGCAGCTTCGTCTGGTCGGCGAAGACGATCGAGCCCAGCTTCGGGCGGTCCAGCGACCCGTCCTCCGCGAGGACTTCCTCCCCGAAGGCTTCAACAACGGCCGCGAGCCCGGGAGTTCCGGGCTCGACGACCTCGCGCGCGATCTTGTCCGCGTCGATCAGCACCGCTCCGTACGAAGCGAGCAGCCGCGACACCTCACTCTTGCCGGCACCGATTCCGCCGGTCAGACCCACTTTCAGCATGGGCAGAGCCTAGACGTCGCCCTCCCGCTCCGCGAGGAAGCGTTCGAATTCGAGGCCGATCTCGTCCGCCGACGGCAGATCCACCGGCTCGGCGACGAGATTGCCGCGGGTCTCCGCTCCGGCCATCGCGTCGTACTGGTGCTCAAGGCCCTGGACCAGGGTGACGAGCTCCTCGTCGCCCTCGCCGATCTGGCGCTCGATCTCGTCCTGGGTGCGCTGCGCCTCCGTACGAAGGGAGTGCGCGACGCCCGGCAGCACCAGGCCCGTGGCCGCCGTGACCGCCTCCAGCGCGGTCAGCGCCGCGTCCGGGTAGGACGAGCGCGCCACATAGTGCGGTACGTGGGCGGCGACGCCCAGGACGTCGTGGCCGCTCTCCGCCAGCCGGTACTCGACCAGCGACTCCGCGCTGCCCGGGACCTGCGCCTCGTCGAACGGGGAGCGGTGGCCAGGCATCAGGTCCGTGCGGTTGCCGTGCGGGGTGATGCCGACCGGGCGGGTGTGCGGGACGCCCATCGGGATGCCGTGGAAGTTCACGGAGAGGCGTACGCCGAGGCGCTCGACGATCTGCTGTACGGCGAGGGCGAAGCGCTCCCACTCCACGTCCGGCTCGGGGCCCGACAGCAGCAGGAAGGGCGCGCCCGTGGCGTCCTGCACCAGGCGGACGTCGAGCGTCGGCGCCTCGTACGCCGACCAGTGGTCGCGCCGGAAGGTCAGCAGCGGACGGCGTGCGCGGTAGTCCACGAGCCGGTCGTGGTCGAAGCGGGCCACCACCTGGTGCGGGAGGCTCTCCAGCAGGTTGTCGACGATCTGCTCGCCGGTCTCGCCCGCGTCGATGTATCCGTCGAAGTGATAGAGCATGACAAGGCCCGCCGACTCCTGCGCCAGCGCCATGTCGACGACGGCGAGGCCCTTCGGCTCCCATTCATACAAATCCTGCGGATCAAGCACGATTACCGCTCCTCCTCGTGTTCATTGGGAAGAACGTGCCGAGGGACGCGGGCATTCCCCTCCCGCGCCCCTTCTCAGCAACCTTTCACCTGTGTCAGGCGAGAACCCTGGTGTGCAGCGCGGTCACCGCCTTGCGTGCGGAGGTGAACGCTCCGTGCTGCCAGGCGTCGGTGTAGCTGAGCCAGTCGCCCGCGAAGTAGACCCGCCCCGTGCCCTCGTTGAGCGGCTTGTAGCGCGGGTCGTCGGGGCCGCCGACGGTGTCGTGCCAGGCGGCTTCGAGGTGCGGGGTCTGGCGCCAGTGGTGGGAGAAGGAGGAGGCGAGTTCGGTGCGGTACTTGGGGCCGAAGATCTTGGCGCCCGCGGCCACCGCGCGCTTCTCGCGGTCGGCCGGGGAGAGCTTCGCATAGGAGTCCGCGTCGGTGTCGTAGTTGTAGTAGCCGATCATGACGCCGCGCTCGCCGTGGAAGCCGTACGACGGGTGCCAGATGTGGGTGACGTCCAGATCGGTCTCGGTGATGCCGCCGTAGATCCGGTGGTCCAGCTCCCACCAGCGCGACTTGTACTCGAGGCCGATCTTGCCCGCGGACTGCGGCTTGATCGCCTCCAGGGCGCCCTGCACGCCCGCGCCCAGGTTGTGCGGGATCTTGGCGAGGATGTTCGGCGGGAGCGCGCCGATGCAGTAGTCGGCGTCGATCTGCCGGGTCCGGCCGCCCTGCGTGTACGTCACCGAGACACCGTGCGCCTTGTCGGTGATCCGGGTGACGGCCGCCCCGGTGCGGATCTTGTGGGCGCCGATAGCCCTGGTCAGGGCCTTGGGTATCTGGTCCATGCCGCCCACCGGCTGGAACATCAGCATCGCCTGGTCGTAGCCGAACTCGAACGAGAAGTAGCGGCCGACACCGGTCGAGAAGATCTCCGACGCGGTCGGTACGTTCCCGAGCTCGACGCCCGGCGTGCCCGCGGCCGCCGGCACGGTGGTGAAGCCGCGGCGCTCGCTGCCCGTGTAGTCGAGCTTGTCGCCGAGTGCACCGAAGTCCTTCAGGAACTCGACGAGGCGCTCCTGGTCGGCGGCGTTGAGTTCCCGGTCCAGGGCGCCCTTGTTCGTGGCCTTGGCGAGGAGCTCGGACACGTAGCCGTACATGTCGGCCTTGGCGGTGCGGTAGCGCATCGGCGCCGTCATGCCGGCCGACTCGTTGTAGAGGTAGGCGTCCGCGTTGGTGTTGGTGAACACCTCGAGCGGGACGCCGAGTTCACGGCAGTAGTCGAGGGTGACCATCCACTGCGGGAGGCGGGCCGGGCCCGCGTTCATGTACTGGCCCTGGCTGAAGCGGGCCGTCTGGTGGTTGCCGTAGAGGTCGGTGGTGGAGTCTCCGCCGCGCACCGTGAAGTTGCGGCCGCCGGTGCGGTCCCTGGCCTCCAGAACCGTACAGTCGTAGCCCGCCTTGCCCAGTTCGTACGCCGCCGCGAGCCCGGCGATGCCGCCGCCGACGATGACGACCTTCGCCGCGCCCTTCCCGCCGCTCAGATGGAAGTCGCTCGCCCTGGGCGCGTGGAAGGCGGGTTCGCGGGTCGCGGCCTGCGCGGTCGGGGCGAGACCGAGGGCGCCCATGGTGGCGAACATCGCGCCCGCGCCGCCGGTGAGCCCGACGTTGCGCAGAAACCCGCGGCGGCTGGTTCCGGAGGTGATCGCATCCTGTGCCTGTGCCATGTTCAGGATCCCCTTCTGATCTTGGGTGCTTGCTGCGGGGATCCTGGCAACGGCCTGTTACGGGCCGTCAGTTACTCGTGTATCTCACAGGTAAACGCAAGTAAGGCCCGCTCCCAGAGGGAGCGGGCCTTACTTTCAGCTAGTTACCAGCTGACGGATCAGAGCTTCAGCTCTGGCCGCCCGCCAGCTTCTCGCGCAGGGCAGCCAGGGCCTCGTCCGACGCCAGGGCGCCGGAGTTGTCGTCCGACTCCGAGGAGTACGAACCACCCGAGATCGCGGCACCCGCACCGGCACCAGCACCGGCGGCGGGGGCGGCAGCACCCTCGGCCTCGGCGGCGGCGTCGGCCTCGCGGGACTTGATGACCTGGGCCTGGTGCTGCTCGAAGCGCGTCTGCGCCTCGGCGTACTGGGTCTCCCAGACCTCACGCTGCGACTCGAAGCCCTCGAGCCAGTCGTTGGTCTCGGGGTCGAAGCCCTCGGGGTAGATGTAGTTGCCCTGGTCGTCGTACGACGCGGCCATGCCGTACAGCGTCGGGTCGAACTCGACCGTCGCCGGGTCGGCACCGAAGGCCTCGTTGGCCTGCTTCAGCGAGAGGCTGATGCGGCGGCGCTCGAGGTCGATGTCGATGACCTTGACGAAGATCTCGTCGTTGACCTGGACGACCTGCTCCGGGATCTCCACGTGGCGCTCGGCCAGCTCGGAGATGTGGACCAGACCCTCGATGCCCTCGTCGACGCGCACGAACGCACCGAAGGGAACGAGCTTGGTGACCTTACCGGGAACAACCTGCCCGATCTGGTGCGTGCGGGCGAACTGCTGCCACGGGTCTTCCTGCGTCGCCTTGAGCGACAGGGAGACGCGCTCGCGGTCCATGTCCACGTCGAGAACCTCGACGGTGACTTCCTGGCCGACCTCGACAACCTCGGAGGGGTGGTCGATGTGCTTCCAGGACAGCTCGGAGACGTGCACGAGACCGTCGACGCCACCCAGGTCCACGAAGGCACCGAAGTTGACGATCGAGGAGACGACGCCGGAGCGGACCTGACCCTTCTGCAGGGTCGTGAGGAACGTCTGGCGAACCTCGGACTGGGTCTGCTCGAGCCAGGCACGGCGGGACAGGACCACGTTGTTGCGGTTCTTGTCCAGCTCGATGATCTTGGCCTCGAGCTCCTTGCCCACGTAGGGCTGGAGGTCGCGGACGCGGCGCATCTCGACGAGGGACGCCGGCAGGAAGCCACGGAGGCCGATGTCGAGGATGAGACCACCCTTGACGACCTCGATGACGGTACCGGTGACGATGCCGTCTTCTTCCTTGATCTTCTCGATGGTGCCCCAGGCGCGCTCGTACTGAGCGCGCTTCTTCGAGAGGATCAGGCGGCCTTCCTTGTCCTCCTTCTGGAGAACCAGGGCCTCGATCTCGTCGCCGACCTTGACGACCTCGTTCGGGTCGACGTCGTGCTTGATCGAGAGCTCGCGGCTCGGGATCACGCCTTCGGTCTTGTAACCGATGTCGAGGAGGACCTCGTCGCGGTCGACCTTGACGATCACACCGTCAACGATGTCGCCGTCGTTGAAGTACTTGATCGTCTCGTCGATCGCCGCGAGGAAGGCTTCCGCGTCGCCGATGTCGTTGACCGCAACCTGCGGAGTGGTGGCGGTGGTCTCGGTGCTGCTCGTCATGTGGGAAAAGGCTCCGGTGCGGACATTGAAGTCGTAGGTACTGCTACGCCGGGAACCCGTGTCACCACCGCAGAACGCCGGACAGCCCGGGAAGCGCCAGTCCGGAACTTCCCGGAGGCGCCTCGAGAACCGAGGAGACGTACCAACTGAGGCGAGCGCAGCCTGCTAGGTCTGAGGAGCGCAGGCTCGCAGCGCAACTTGTAGCATACGGGGGCAGCCGGACACGGTCAATGCGCGAAGGCGCACACCCGGGGCGGAACGCCCCATACCCGGCACAACTCGCGTTCCACAAGGCCACATCGGCCTCGGCAGCGCACTTCCGCAGACGATACAGCGACCTTGCAGACGGGCACGATGAGCGACGAATACGAGTCGGAAGCGACACGGCGTGACGCCGGATACACGGAGAGCACCGGAGCCAGCCGGGGCTGGTGGGACCGCAATGCCGACGAGTACCAGATCGATCATGGCTCCTTCCTGGGCGACGACCGGTTTGTCTGGGGTCCCGAGGGGCTCGACGAGGTGGAGGCCGAGCTGCTCGGCCCGGCGGAGTCCCTGAAGGGGCTCGACGTCCTGGAGATCGGCGCCGGAGCGGCCCAGTGCTCGCGCTGGCTGGCCGGCCAGGGGGCCCGCCCGGTCGCCCTCGACCTCTCCCACCGCCAGCTCCAGCACGGGCTGCGGATCGGCGGGGGCATCCCGCTGGTGCAGGCCGACGCGGGGGTGCTGCCCTTCCAGGACGGCTCCTTCGACCTCGCCTGCTCCGCGTACGGCGCGATCCCCTTCGTCGCCGACCCGGTGAAGGTGTTCAAGGAGGTCAGGCGGGTGCTGCGGCCCGGGGGGCGGTGGATCTTCTCCGTCACGCATCCCGTGCGCTGGGCGTTCCCGGACGAGCCCGGGCCCGAGGGGCTCACCGTCTCCTCCTCGTACTTCGACCGCACCCCCTATGTGGAGCAGGACGAGCAGGGGCGCGCCACGTACGTGGAGCACCACCGGACGCTCGGCGACCGGGTGCGCGACGTGGTCGCCGGGGGTTTCCGGCTGGTCGACATCGTCGAGCCCGAGTGGCCCGCCTGGAACACCTCGGAGTGGGGCGGCTGGTCCCCGCTGCGCGGAAAGCTGATCCCGGGGTCGGCGATCTTCGTCTGCGTACGCGACTAGGAGCGAGACTGGGGGCGTGATCCGCAGCGACGCCCTGGCCTCCCTTCCCGTACGCACCGCACTGCCCGCCCTGCAGCGGGCGCTGGACGAGCGGGGCGTCGCCGTGCTCTGCGCGCCTCCCGGCACCGGCAAGACGACGCTCGTGCCGCTGGTGCTCGCCGAGCGCGGAGCCCGCGTGATCGTCGCCGAGCCCCGGCGGATCGCGGCGCGCGCCGCCGCCCGGCGCATGGCCTGGCTGCTCGGCGAGAAGGTCGGCGAGAGCGTCGGCTTCACCGTGCGCGGCGAGCGTGTGGTGGGGCCGGGGACCGTCGTGGAGGTCGTCACCACCGGGGTGCTGCTCCAACGGCTGCAGCGGGACCCGGAGTTGGCGGGCGTCGATGTGGTGATGCTCGACGAGTGCCATGAGCGGCATCTGGACGCGGACACCGTCGCCGCTTTTCTGCTGGACGTACGCGGGGCTCTGCGGCCCGAGTTGCAGCTGATCGCGGCGTCCGCGACGACGGACGCGGAGGGCTGGGCGCGGCTGCTCGGGGACGCGCCGGTCGTCGAGGCGCAGGGCGTCGCGCATCCGGTGGAGGTGGTGTGGGCGCCGCCCGCGCGGCCGGTGCGACCGCCGCACGGAATGCGCGTGGACCCCGCGCTGCTGACGCATGTGGCGTCGGTGGTGCGGCGGGCGCTGGCGGAACGGGAGGGCGACGTGCTCTGTTTCCTGCCGGGGGTCGGCGAAATCGCCCGTGTGGCAGGGCAGTTGTCCGGCGTGGACGCCGAGGTGCTGCAGGTGCACGGGCGGGCTCCGGCCGCCGTGCAGGACGCGGTACTGGCCGGGGGTTCGTCGCGGCGGGTCGTGCTGGCGACGTCGGTGGCGGAGTCCTCGCTGACGGTGCCCGGGGTGCGCGTTGTGGTGGATTCGGGGCTGGCGCGGGAGCCGCGTACGGACCATGCGCGGGGGCTGAGCGCGCTCACGACCATACGGGCCTCGCAGGCGGCGGGACGGCAGCGGGCGGGGCGGGCCGGGCGCGAGGCGCCCGGGGCGGTCTACCGCTGCTGGACGGAGGCGGAGGACGGGCGGCTCGCGCGCTTCCCCTCACCGGAGATCAAGGTCGCGGACCTGGCCGCCTTCGCGCTGCAGGCGGCGTGCTGGGGTGATCCCTCGGCGGAGGGGCTCGCGCTGCTGGACGCGCCGCCCGCGGGGGCCATGGGGGCGGCACGGGAGGTGCTGGCGGCGATCGGCGCGGTCGACGCCGCGGGCCGGGCGGGCGAACGGGGCCTGCGGATGGCCCGGTTGGGGGTGCATCCCCGGCTGGCGCGGGCGCTGCTCGACGGGGCGCGGGAGGTCGGGGCGCGGCGGGCCGCGGAGGTCGTGGCAATGCTGAGCGAGGAGCCTCCGCGGGAGTACGGGGACGATCTGGCGGCGGCTTGGCGCAGGGCGCGGGCCGGCGGGGATCCGTATGCGGCGCGGTGGCGGCAGGAGGCGCGGCGGCTGGCGTCGGGGGTGTCCGGCGAGGGTTCCGGGCGGGGCTCGTCGGGCGACGATGCCGCGGCCGGGCTGGTGGCCGCGCTGGCGTTTCCCGAGCGGGTAGCTCGGGCTCGGGGCGACGGGGCTTTTCTCATGGTGTCCGGGACCGGGGCCGAGCTGGGTGACGGGTCCGGGCTGCGCAGTGCGGGCTGGCTCGCCGTGGCCGTCGCCGACCGGGGTGTGCTGGCCGCTTCCGCGCGGGTACGGCTCGCGGCGGTCGTCGACGAGGACACCGCGCGACTCGCCGCCGGGCATCTGCACTCCTCGGGCGAGGAGGTGCACTGGGACGGCGGGGACGTCGTCGCCCGGCGGGTGGAGCGGCTGGGTGCGGTGGAACTGGCGGTACGGAACTTGAAGGAGCCCGCGCCCGTTCTCGTAAGAGAGGCGCTGCTGGAGGGGCTGCGTACAGAGGGACTTGGGCTGCTGCGGTGGTCGCGGGACGCCCAGGGGCTGCGGGAGCGCCTCGCGTTCCTGCACCGGGTCGTGGGCGGCGGCTGGCCCGACGTGGCCGACGGGGCGCTGCTGGCTGCGGCCGACGGCTGGCTGGAGCCCGAGCTGTCGCGGGCGCGGCGCCGCGGCGATCTGGGGCGGATCGACGCCGGTCAGGCGCTGAACCGGCTGCTCCCGTGGGCCACCGGCGAGGCGGCCCGGCTCGACGAGCTCGCGCCCGAGCGCATCGAGGTGCCGAGCGGGTCGCGGATCCGTGTGGAGTACGGGGGTGAACAGCCGGTGCTCGCCGTGAAGTTGCAGGAGATGTTCGGGCTCGCGCAGACCCCGACGGTGGCCGGGGTGCCCGTCCTCGTCCACCTGCTGTCGCCCGCCGGGCGGCCGGCCGCGGTCACCGCCGATCTGGCGTCCTTCTGGAAGGACGGATACCGGGCGGTGCGGGCCGAGTTGAGAGGGCGTTACCCCAAGCACCCCTGGCCCGAGGACCCTTCGGCGGCCGCACCGACCCGGTTCACCAACGCCCGGCTCAAGCGGTGACGGGCTCCGGCTCCGCCTCGGGGACCTGCTCGGGTCCCGGGCGGCGGCTGCGGGCCTCCAGGAGCAGGGCGAGGGCGAGCAGGACCAGCCCCAGGCCCAGGGAGCCCCAGGGGACGTAGGACGTGAAGGCCTGGATCAGGACGCGGTTCTTCTTGACCAGGTTGTACGTGGAGTCGAGGTAGTCCTGGCGCATCTTGACGTGCCCGGAGAAGACCGTGACCTTGGGCTGGCCGAACAGCGCGGTGGCGTTGCGCAGCTCGTTCTGCTGGATCTCCTCCCCGTTGACGGGGCCGCCGGTGAGCGGGTCCACCCAGAACATCCGCTTGGTCTTGTACCAGCGGGTCAGCCCGGTCTGCTTGATGAGTGCGGGGGTGACGCCGTCGATCGGCATCGTCTTGGGCATCGCGACCTGTGTCCAGGGGATGTCCTGCTCGAAGTAGTAGACGTCCAGGCCGCGGTACTTCACGGTGCCCTTGTAGTGGATGGGGGAGGTTTTGCGGGTCTGCGCGTCGAAGTACTCGTAGTCGCGCTTCTCGGTCAGGAAGGGCCACTTGAACTCGATGCCGTCGCGGGAGACCGGGTCGCCGTCGACCATCTCGCCGGTCGCGTGCACGGGGGCCTGGCTGTGGGCGTCGAAGATGTAGCGCTCGGGAACCTTGGAGACCATTCCCCCCTTGGAGTCGACGATGTAGGAGAGCGCGTCCCAGACGACGACGTCCTTGCCCGCGCTCTTCTCGATCCGGTTCGACTCCTCCACATTGCCCTTGAGGGTCTGCACGATGGTGACCTTGGGGACCTTCTCGGCCTTCAGGCTGTCGTAGTTGATGAGGGTCGCGTCCTTCGCCTCCAGGACCGTCTCCTGGTACTGGTTGGCCGGGACCTTGGCGAGGCGCGGGAAGGCGTACCAGCGCACCAGTGGGGACAGGGCGGTGAAGAACACCGCGAAGGCGAGCAGGATCAGACTGGCTTTACGGCGCATGACCGCCCTCCGCTACTTCTTGGGGCCGGGGACTGTGGTGAGCAAGGGCTTCGGCGAGGTGTGGCCTGCGGGGGCGCCGATCGCCGAGATCGTGAGGACGAGGGCGAGGGCGACCGCCAGCCCGATGGCGGCGGCTATGAGGGCGCGCATACTCGGCCTCCAGGGAATCTGATACGGCGTCAGGGCTTCGGGGCTGGGGCACCGTAGCAATGCGGCGGCCAGATGAGAACACGTTGCACCGCACGGCCCCGGCCGGTGCACGCGAAAGTGCCCGGCCGCTGGTGCGGCCGGGCACTTTCGGGGGCTGCCGGGTCAGTTGGCGGCGCAGGTGTCCGACGGGGACGGACTCGGGGAGTCCGACGGCGACGGGGACGGGCTCGCACTGTCCGACGGCGACGGGCTCGGGGAGTCCGACGGGGAGGGGCTCGCGGAGTCCGAGGGCGACGGGGAGGGGCTCGCACTGTCCGAGGGGGACGGGACCGGCGTCGGGCAGATGTCGCCGCTCGGCGTGGGCGTCGGGGTCACCGTCGGCGTGGGCGTCGGGGAGGGCTTGCCCGTCTTCGACGGGGATGGGCTGGGGCTCCGAGTCGGCTTCGCCGAGGGGCTCTTGGAGGGCTTCGGGGTCGCGGAGGGACTCGGGGTGGGCGTGCTTCCGCCGCCGCCCGTGCTGTTGTCCGTACCGCCGGTGCCGTAGCCCGCACCGTTGGAGTCGGTGCCGGCGGGCAGGACGCCCGTGCCGTCCGGGACCTCGTGGCTGCCCTTCTTGTAGTACTCGAACCACGACATGACCGTGGTGAGGTACTCCTGCGAATGGTTGTAGCTCAGGATCGCCGCGTCCAGACCGGCCGTGACAGCGACGTCGCGGCTGCCCGCGCAGAGATAACGGGCGGTCGCCAGCGAGGCGTCGTAGATGTTGTTCGGGTCCTTCTTGCCGTCGCCGTTCGCGTCCTGCCCCCAGGTCGCCCACGTCGAGGGGATGAACTGCATCGGGCCCACCGCACGGTCGTGCGTGCGGTCGCCGTCGTACTGGCCGTTGTCGGTGTCGGAGATGTTGGCGAAGCCGACACCGTTGAGGACCGGGCCGAGGATCGGGCTGAGCGTGGTGCCGTTCGCGTCCACACGGCCGCCGCGCGCCTGACCGGACTCGACCTTGCCGATCGCGGCGAGCAGCTGCCAGGGCAGATGGCAGCCGGGGTCCGTGCCGGCGACGGTCTGCTGCGCCTGCTTGTACGCGGCGAGGACGGTCGCGGGGATGCCGGACTCGGCGTCAGTGGTGGGGGTGTCGACGGAGGTCCCGGGCTTGGCCGGGGTCGTCAACGGCGGAAGATCCGTGAAATACGGGGAGTTGCCGGTGGCGGGGGTGTCGGAGGGGGTGGTCGCCGTCCCTGCGGACTGCCCGCCTCCGGGTGTGGAGCCGATGGCGCCGGGCGCCTGTGAGGCGGTCATGGCCGCCACTGCGAGCGCGGCCACCGTGGTGGCGGTGGCCCCCTTGCGCAGCCGTCGCCCGAATTGCGCTGCCATACGTCTGGGTCCCTCCCCTTTGACTCCTGTTCGCGCTCCCCCAGCGCGTGGACCCAGGCGACACTACGACAACTTCCCACACGTGGACACAGGGCTGTGACCGCTTTTCACCAGTTACTCACCTAGTGCGTACGCGATTGGTCAGGGACGGGAGACCTCCCCCGTCCCTGACCCGGGTCACGGTCAGTGGGCCGCGGACTCCCAGTCCGTGCCCACGCCCACCGAGACGTCCAGCGGCGCGCGCAGTTCGGCCGCCGCCGCCATCTCACGGCGCACGACCTCCTCGACCCGCTTGCGCTCGCCCGGCGCGATCTCCAGCACGATTTCGTCGTGCACCTGGAGCAGCATCCGCGAGGTGAGGCCCGCCTCGGCCAGCGCCCGGTCGACGTTGAGCATCGCGACCTTGACGATGTCCGCCGCCGTGCCCTGGATCGGAGCGTTCAGCGCCATCCGCTCGGCCATCTCACGGCGCTGGCGGTTGTCGCTGTTCAGGTCGGGCAGATAGCGGCGGCGGCCGAGCATCGTCTCCGTGTAGCCCGTCGCCCTGGCCTCCTCCACCACGCGCTGCAGATAGTCCCGCACCCCGCCGAACCGCTCGAAGAACGTGTCCATGAGGCCACGCGCCTCACCGGCCTCGATGTTCAGCTGCTGGGAGAGACCGAACGCCGAGAGACCGTAGGCCAGTCCGTACGACATCGCCTTGATCTTGCGGCGCATCTCCGGGTCGACCTCGGACTTCTCCACACCGAAGACCTGCGAGGCGACCGTCGTGTGCAGGTCCTCGCCGGTGGCGAACGCCTCGATGAGGCCCTCGTCCTCCGACAGGTGCGCCATCACCCGCAGTTCGATCTGGCTGTAGTCCGCCGTCATCAGCGACTCGTAGCCCTCGCCGACGACAAAACCGCGGCGGATCGCCCGGCCCTCGTCCGTACGCACCGGAATGTTCTGCAGGTTCGGGTCGGTCGACGAGAGCCGGCCCGTCGCCGCCACCGTCTGATTGAACGTGGTGTGGATCCGGCCGTCCGTGGCCACGGTCTTGATCAGACCCTCGACCGTGACGCGCAGCTTGGCCTGCTCACGGTGGCGCAGCATGATCACCGGCAGCTCGTGGTCGGTCTGCGCGGCCAGCCACGCCAGCGCGTCCGCGTCCGTCGTGTAACCGGTCTTCGTCTTCTTCGTCTTGGGCAGGCCCAGTTCACCGAAGAAGACTTCCTGGAGCTGCTTGGGCGAGCCCAGATTGAACTCGTGCCCGACCGCTGCGTGCGCCTCCTTCACCGCCTGCTGCACGGCGCCCGCGAACTGCTCCTCCATGCCCTCCAGATGGGCCCGGTCCGCGGCGATCCCATGACGCTCAAGCCGCGCCAGCAGCGCCGACGTCGGCAGCTCCACATCGTGCAGGAGGCCCGCGGCGCCGACCTCCTTCAGCCGCTCACCGAACGCCGCACCCAGATCGAGCACGGCCCTCGCCTGCGTCATCAGCGCCTCGGCCTCGGCCTGGTCGTCACTTCCGAACGCCAACTGCCCGTCGCTCGCGGAAGCCGGAGCCAGCTCACGCGCCAAGTACTCCACCGACAGCGCGTCCAGCGCGAAAGAACGCCGGCCCGGCTTCACCAGATACGCGGCCAGCGCCGTGTCCATCGTGACGCCGTCGACGCTCCACCCGTGCTCGGGGAAGACCCGCATCGCCGCCTTGGCGTTGTGCATCACCTTGGGCTGCGCGCCATCCGCGATCCACGCGGCGAACGCCCGCTCGTCGGCCTCGTCCAGCTGCGCCGGGTCGAACCAGGCCGCAGCGCCGCCGGCCGCCGCAAGCGCCACCTCCGTGACACTGCCCGTGCCCAGCGCCCACGTGTCGACCGTCGCCACACCCAGCGGCTGCCCGCCGTGCTGCTCCAGCCAAGGGGCCAGCTCACCCGCGGACAGCACGGAGCCGTCCAGCTCCACACCGGCCGCCGGAGCCGCCGTCTCCTCCTCGCCCGCACCCGGGTCCACGGCAAGCAGCCGTTCCCGCAGCGAAGGATTGCGGATCTCCAGTACGTCCAGGACACCCATCAGCGCCTCGCGGTCGTACGCCGCCCGCTCCAGCTCCGCCGGACCCTTCGGCAGCTCGACGTCGCGCACCATCTCCGTGAGGCGGCGGTTCAGCTTCACCGCGTCCAGGTGGTCGCGGAAGTTCTGCCCGGCCTTCCCCTTGACCTCCTCGGCGCGCTCCACCAGATCGTCGAACGAACCGAACTGGTTGATCCACTTCGCCGCGGTCTTCTCCCCCACACCCGGGATGCCCGGCAGATTGTCCGACGGGTCGCCGCGCAGCGCAGCGAAGTCCGGGTACTGCTGCGGCGTCAGTCCGTACTTCTCTTCAACCTTCTCCGGCGTGAAGCGGGTCAACTCCGAGACGCCCTTGGTCGGATAGAGCACCGTGACGTGCTCGGTGACCAACTGGAAGGAGTCCCGGTCACCCGTGACGATCAGTACGTCAAAACCGGCCGCCTCCGCCTGCGTGGCAAGCGTGGCGATCACATCGTCCGCCTCGAAACCGTCGACCGCGAAACGGTCCACGTGCATCGCGTCCAGGACCTCGCCGATCAGCTCGACCTGCCCCTTGAACTCGTCGGGCGTCTTCGAACGGTTCGCCTTGTACTCGGGAAACTCCTCCGCACGCCACGTCTTGCGCGACACGTCGAACGCCACGGCAAGATGCGTGGGCTCCTCGTCGCGCAGCGTGTTCGCCAGCATCGACGCGAAGCCGTAGATGGCATTGGTCGGCTGGCCGCTCGCGGTCGTGAAATTCTCCGCGGGCAGCGCGAAGAACGCCCGGTACGCCAGAGAGTGCCCGTCCATGAGGAGCAAGCGGGGGCGGGTGTCTGCGGTCTGCTTCGATGCTGTCTTGGCCACGTCCCCGATCCTGCCACGGAGCACTGACAATCCAGACCTCCACGGACCTCGCCGGGGCGACTGTCAGCGGTGCGTGACAGGATCGGTAGCGTACGAAACGAACCGCCCGCTCGAAGGGGAGCACCATGGCTGCCAAGCCGCCCGCAGGTGACCCGGTCCAGGACGCGCCGCAGGTCGCGGCACCCAAGCACGCCGCAGCCGGGCTCCCCGCCATCGGCCACACCCTCAAGATCGCCCAGGCGCAGATGGGTGTGGTCCGCACCGCGCAGACCCTTCTCAAGGTCAACCAGAAGGACGGCTTCGACTGCCCCGGCTGCGCCTGGCCCGAGGGCGACAAACGGCACACCGCGGAATTCTGCGAGAACGGGGCGAAGGCCGTCGCCGAAGAAGCGACGCTGCGCCGCGTGACCCCCGAGTTCTTCGCCGCACACCCCGTCGCCGACCTCGCCGGCCGCAGCGGGTACTGGCTGGGACAGCAGGGCCGCATCACCCAGCCGATGCTGCTGGCCGAAGGCGCCGAGCGCTACGAGCCCGTCAGCTGGGACCGCGCCTTCGAGATCATCGCCGAGGAACTGCACGCCCTCGAATCCCCCGACGAGGCGCTCTTCTACACCTCGGGCCGCACCAGCAACGAAGCCGCCTTCCTCCTCCAGCTCTTCGCCCGCGCCTACGGCACCAACAACCTGCCCGACTGCTCCAACATGTGCCACGAGTCGTCAGGCTCCGCGCTCGCGGAGACCATCGGCATCGGCAAGGGCAGCGTCTCCCTGGAGGACATGCACCAGGCCGACCTGATCATCGTCGCCGGACAGAACCCCGGCACCAACCACCCGCGCATGCTCTCCGCCCTGGAGAAGGCCAAGCACGCGGGCGCGAAGATCATCTCGGTGAACCCGCTGCCCGAAGCCGGCCTGGAGCGCTTCAAGAACCCGCAGACCCCGCAGGGCATGCTCAAGGGCGCCGCCCTCAACGACCTCTTCCTGCAGATCCGCATCGGCGGCGACCAGGCCCTCTTCCGCCTCCTCAACAAGCTGATCCTGGAGACGAACGGCGCCGTCGACGAGCTCTTCGTCCGTGAACACACCCACGGATACGAGGAGTTCGCGGCCACCGCGCGCGAAGCCGACTGGGAGCAGACGCTCACCGCGACCGGCCTCACCCGCCCCGAGATCGAGCAGGCCCTCGCCCTCGTCCTCGCCTCCAAGCGCACCATCGTCTGCTGGGCCATGGGCCTCACCCAGCACAAGCACGCCGTGCCGACCATCCGCGAAGTCGTCAACTTCCTTCTCCTGCGCGGCAACATCGGCCGCACCGGCGCCGGCGTCTGCCCCGTCCGCGGCCACTCCAACGTCCAGGGCGACCGCACCATGGGCATCTTCGAACGCCCCGCCCCCGCTTTCCTGGACTCCCTCGACAAGGAATTCGGGATCGTCTCGCCCCGCCACCACGGGTACGACGTCGTCCGCTCCATCCAGGCCATGCGCGACGGCAAGGCCAAGGTCTTCTTCGCCATGGGCGGCAACTTCGTCGGCGCGACCCCCGACACCGACGTCACCGAAGCGGCCATGCGCAAGACCGCGCTCACCGTCCACGTGTCGACCAAACTCAACCGCTCGCACGCCGTCACCGGCCGCCGCGCCCTGATCCTGCCCACCCTCGGACGCACCGACAAGGACGTCCAGAAGAGCGGCAAACAGGTCGTGACCGTCGAGGACTCCATGGGCATGGTCCACGCCTCCCGCGGCAACCTCACCCCCGCGAGCCCCCACCTCCTCTCCGAACCGGCCATCGTCGCCCGCATGGCCCGCGCCGTCCTCGGCGGCGAATCGGCCATCAACTGGGAGGAGTTCGAGAAGGACTACGCGACGATCCGCGACCGCATCGCCCGCGTCGTCCCCGGCTTCGAGGACTTCAACACCCGCGTCGCCCGCCCCGGCGGCTTCGCCCTCCCGCACGGCCCCCGCGACGAACGCCGCTTCCCCACCCACACCGGCAAGGCCAACTTCACCGCCGCCCCCGTCGAATACCCGGCGCTCCCCGAAGGCCGCCTGCTGCTCCAGACGCTGCGCTCCCACGACCAGTACAACACCACCATCTACGGCCTCGACGACCGCTACCGCGGCATCAAGGGCGGCCGCCGCATCGTCATGGTCAACCCCGAGGACGCGGCCGAACTCGGCCTGGCCGACGGCTCGTACACCGACCTCGTCAGCGAGTGGAAGGACGGCGTGGAGCGCCGCGCCCCCGGCTTCCGGGTCGTCCACTACCCCACCGCCCGCGGCTGCGCCGCCGCCTACTACCCGGAGACGAACGTCCTGGTCCCGCTGGACGCGACGGCCGACGTCAGCAACACCCCCGTATCGAAGTCCCTGGTCGTACGTCTGGAACAATCGACCACCGCCTAAGCGTTTGCTTAAGGTCGGGCCGGAAGAGACCCAGGACCACCGCACGAACGGAGCCGTACCCATGGGCGAGCAGACCACTGTGAAGTTCCCGCAAGAGGTCGTCGACGAGTACGCCGCACTCGGCGTCGACCTCCCCGCGCTCTTCTCCGCCGGACACCTCGGCGAGCGCATGGACGTACGGATCGTCGAAGCGTCCGCGGACCGCGTCGTCGGCACCATGCCCGTCGAAGGCAACACCCAGCCCTACGGCCTCCTCCACGGCGGCGCCTCCGCCGTCCTCGCCGAAACCCTCGGCTCCGTCGGCTCCATGCTCCACGGCGGCCCCTCGAAGCTCGCCGTCGGCGTCGACCTCAACTGCACCCACCACCGCGGCGCCCGCAGCGGCCTGGTCACCGGCGTCGCCACGCCCGTCCACCGCGGACGCTCCACGGCAACGTACGAAATCGTCATCACCGACGAGAACGACAAGCGCGTCTGCACGGCCCGCCTGACCTGCCTGCTGCGGGACGTCGGCGCCAACAGCTGACCCCTGCGCGGCTGTTGTCGCCGCGCCACCACCGCTTTAGCGTCATCAGTATGAGGAGAAAGGCAACGCCCCGGGCCCGACGGTCCCGCAGCCGTGCCGCCGCCCTCACCACCGTCCTGCTCACCGCCGCCCTGGGGGCGGGCTGCTCCTCCAACAGCCCGTCCGCAGCAGGCAGCACCCCCAGCCCGGTCGACACCTCGCCCGTCTCCGCCTGCACCAAACTGATCTCCTACTGGGCCAAGGAAACGATCACCGGCAGCAAATGGGCAGGCCTCGACTGGGAACAGAAGGGCCTCTCCAACCAGCAGTACGAAATCATGGACGCGATCATCAAGAACGCCCGCGCCGAGCAGAAACAGCACGGACTGCCCGCAGCGAAAGCCCTGATCGACCGCCAGTCCAAAGACCGCTGCACGGCAGAGAACGGCGCCACCTGGAGCTCCGACAACTGGCGCCCGCCGAGCGAGCAGCACTCGACCGGCCCATGAGCGGCACCGGGCCCATAGAGGAAGGCGCGTACGACCCCGCAACGCGCCCCACCGAAGTCATCGCCGCAGGCCCCCCGCCCCGCCGCCCCCGCCCGCTCCTCAGAGCCGCACTCGCCGTCGGCGCCGCCGCCCTCGCCCTCACCGCGGCACTCAGCCACGCCCAGCACACCCCGTCGCCGCGCCCGCAGCCCGAGCCCGCCCCACTGCCGCCCCGCCCCACCGGCGTCACCTCACTCACCTATGCCGGAACCGCCGGACCACCCGACCCCCGCAGCCACACCTTCACCTTCCGTATCCGCGCCACCCTCACGCAGGGACCCCCCACCACCCTGGAACAACTCAGCCAGCCCTACGACGAGTTGACCATGACGCTGGAACCCGCAGCCCCCGTCGTTCTGCATTCCGGAAAGACCCGTTCCATCCTCCTGACAATCACCGCGCACCGATGCACGGGACTCCCCCTCGACACCGAACTCCCCTACCTGAATGTAACGCTGCGTAACATGCGCGCAATAGAAAACCCCAGCTACATACTCGGCGCCACATACGCCGCAGACCTGACAAAGTCACTGCGCGCAATCTGTCCGCAAACCGTTCGGTGAACCATCCAACTCTCGTAACGGAACTGCGGTTTCTCACATAGTGAGCCAACCGGTGCAGACCACTAAAGCGCGATCTGCCCGCATTGCCCTCCATGCGTTTCGCATTGGCATAACAAGACAGTCACATCCTGACGGCCCCGCTCCCGCACCCCACCCCCTGCCCTTAGAGTCACGGCCAGTCACCGCGCCGCCGGCAGCACCACCCAGTACGGCCCGGCGAGTGCAACGGCTCCTCAGCAGAGGGGGCCGCGCCTGGGAAAGGACTCACCGTGCGAAACCGTTCTTTGCTCATCCTCACCACCGCCATCACCACCGGTGCCCTCACACTGACCGCCTGCGGTTCGCGCGACGACAACAAGAGCAGCAGCAGCGGCACCACCGTCTACATCGGTGTCGATGCCCCGCTCACCGGTTCGCTCTCCGCGCTCGGCCAGGGCATCAAGAACTCCGTCGACCTTGCCGCGAAGACCGCGAACAAGAACAACGAAGTCAAGGGCGTCACCTTCAAGATCGTGGCCCTCGACGACCAGGCTGTACCGGCCTCCGGCCACCAGAACGCCGTCCAGCTCGTCGCCAACAAGGACGTCCTCGGCGTCGTCGGCCCCCTGAACTCCGGCGTCTCGCAGTCGATGCAGTCCGACTTCGCCAAGGCCCACCTCACCCAGGTCTCCCCGGCCAACACCAACCCCTCCCTCAGCCAGGGCGACAACTGGGGCTCCGGAGACCTGAAGCGCCCCTTCGACACCTACTTCCGTACGGCCACCACCGACGTCATCCAGGGCCGCTTCGCCGCGCAGTACTACTACAACGACGCGAAGAAGCGGAAGGTCTTCGTCATCGACGACAAGCAGACCTACGGCGCCGGCCTCGCAGCGATCTTCTCCAAGGAATTCGAGCGACTCGGCGGAAAGGTCGTCGGCACCGACCACATCACGGTGAAGGAGACCGACTTCTCCTCCACCGCCGCCAAGGTCAAGACCGCAGGCGCCGACTCCGTCTACTTCGGCGGCCAGTACCCCGAGGGCGGCCTCATCGCCGACCAGGTCAAGACCGCCGGAGCCAAGGTCCCCACCATGGGCGGCGACGGCGTCTACGACCCCGCCTTCATCAGCGCGTCCGGCACCTCCAACGACGGTGACCTCGCCACCTCGGTCGGCTACCCGGTCGAGAAGCTCGACACCGCGAAGACGTTCATCGCCGACTACAAGGCAGCCGGATACAAGGACCCCTACGCGGCCTACGGCGGCTACTCCTACGACGCCGCCTGGTCCATCATCCAGGCCGTCAAGACAGTCGTGAACGACAACGACGGCAAGCTCCCCGACGACGCCCGCGCCAAGATCACCACGGCCATGGCCAAGGTCTCCTTCAACGGTGTGACCGGAGCAGTCGCCTTCGACCAGTACGGCGACACCACCAACAAGCAGCTCACCGTCTACAAGGTCGAGGGTGGCGTCTGGAAGTCCGTCAAGAGCGCCACGTTCAAGGACTGACCACCGCACCGCCCCGCATCACCTGATCCAGACCGCGCGGGGGCGCAACAGCGCCCCCGCGCGGAGTCATACCCGACACACTCATCGGAGGCCTGCGGTGCACGAACTGCCGCAAACGCTGGCCAACGGCCTGACCCTTGGTGCCCTCTACGGCCTCGTTGCCATCGGCTACACCATGGTTTACGGCATCGTCCAGCTCATCAACTTCGCCCATGGCGAGATCTTCATGATCGGCGGCTTCGGCGCCCTCACCATCTACCTCTGGCTCCCCAGCGGAACCAGCCTGCTGGTGACCATCCCCCTCATGCTCGTCGGCGGCATCATCGCCTCGACACTGATCGCGACCGCCGCCGAACGATTCGCCTACCGGCCACTGCGCACCGCGCCCCGCCTGGCCCCCCTGATCACCGCGATCGGCCTCTCCATCGCGCTCCAGCAGATCGTCTGGGGCTTCTACCCCGACGCCAAGAAGCCGCGCCCGTTCCCCCAGTTCGCCGACTCCGCCTTCCAGATCACCGACAACCTGCGGATCCAGCGCGCTGACCTCTTCCTCCTCATAGCCGCCCCCGTCTGCATGATCATCCTCGGGATCTTCGTCAACAAGAGCCGCTCAGGCCGCGCCATGCAGGCCACCGCACAAGACCCCGACACCGCAAAGCTCATGGGCATCAACACCGACCGCATCATCGTGATGGCCTTCGCCATCGGCGCCACCTTCGCCGCCGTCGCCGCCGTCGCCTACGGCCTCAGGACCGGCTCGATCGGCTACGAAATGGGCTTCATCATCGGCCTCAAGGCCTTCACCGCAGCCGTACTCGGCGGCATCGGCAACATCTACGGAGCCATGCTCGGCGGCGTCGTACTCGGCCTCGCCGAAGCCCTCTCCATCCAGTACATCCAGGACATCCCCGGAATGGACAAGCTCGGCGGCGGCGCCTGGGCCAACGTCTGGGCCTTCGTCCTCCTCATCGTCGTCCTCCTGGTCAGGCCCCAAGGCCTACTGGGCGAACGAGTCGCGGACAGGGCGTGATACCGATGACCACCACCACCCACGAGACCACCCCGGTCATCCCGCTCCCGGCCGCGGCAGCACGCCTCGCCACCACCGTCGGCGCGCTCGCCACGCTCGTCTCCACCTTCCTCGCCTGGACGTGGACCAGCGAATTCCCCGGCGACCTCACCGTCACCGGATACCCCGGCGGCCTCCAGATCGTCACCCTCACCGGCGCCCTGCTCACGCTGCTCTTCCTCGCAGCCGGCTACGGCACCCCAGGACTCCGCTGGCTCAACCCGGCAGGCACCAACAACGCCGTACTCCTCCTGGCCGTCGGCACCTTCGCCACCACCTGGTTCACGGTCATCGCCATCGCCCAGGAACTCGGCGGCATCGCCAACCTCGAACCCGGTGGCTTCGTCGCAGCAGCGACCTCCCTCATCACCGTGCTCGCAGCACTGGGACTCCCGCTCCCCCGCACCACCGACCCGACCGCCAACGGCCTGAAGAAATCCCTCTTCCCGGTCTTCGGCACCGGCGGAACCCCACTCAGTCGCCCCAAGCAACTCCCCTCCTGGGCCGAGATCCTGATCGTCGCCGTCGCATTCGCCCTCGGCCTCTACATCGCCGCTTACGGCATCCAGGCCACCAGCGAACTCTTCGTCGGCTTCCTCATCCTCGCCGGCTTCGGCGTCCTCGCGCTCTCCCGATCCGGCCTCAGCAGCCGCCTCAGCGCACTCACCGCGAAGTACCGCAAGGTGACCGTCCTCGCAGCCTTCGCAGCCGCCGCGGCGTTCCCCTTCACCCAGGACACCGACGAGTTCACCCTCCTCGCCGTCTCCATCCTGATCTTCGCCACCGTGGCCCTCGGCCTCAACGTCGTCGTCGGCCTCGCCGGACTCCTCGACCTCGGATACGTCGCCTTCCTCGGCGTCGGCGCCTACACCGCCGCCCTCGTCTCCGGAACGACCGCCTCCACCTTCGACGTCCACTTCCCCTTCTGGGCCGCAGCCCTCACCGGCGCCGCAGCCTCCCTCATCTTCGGCGTCCTCATCGGCGCCCCCACGCTGCGACTGCGCGGCGACTACCTCGCCATCGTCACCCTCGGCTTCGGAGAAATCTTCCGCATCGCCATGGGCAACCTCGACGGCTCCTCGGGCCCCAACATCACCAACGGCCCCAACGGCATTCCGAACATCCCCGACCTCAAAATGTTCGGATTCGACTTCGGAGTCGAGCACAGCATCGGCGGCTTCACCCTCGGCAGTTACGCCAACTACTTCTGGCTGATGCTGATCTGCACCGCCCTCGTCGTGACGATCTTCGCCCGCGCCGGCAACTCCCGCATCGGCCGCGCCTGGGTCGCCATCCGCGAAGACGAGACCGCCGCCACCGCCATGGGCATCAACGGCTTCCGCGTCAAACTCATCGCCTTCGCACTCGGCGCCACCCTCGCCGGACTCGCCGGCACCGTACAAGCACACGTACAGCACACCGTCGTCCCCGAGATGTACGTCTTCGCAGGCCCGGTCCCGCCCAGCTCAGCCTTCCTCCTCGCCGCCGTCATCCTCGGCGGCATGGGCACCATCACCGGCCCGCTCCTCGGCGCGACACTGCTCTACGTCATCCCCACCAAGCTCCAGTTCCTCAACGACTACCAGCTGCTGTTCTTCGGCCTCGCGCTCATCCTGCTGATGCGCTTCCGTCCCGAAGGCCTCATCGCCAGCAAGCGACAGCAGCTCGAATACCACGAGGCCGACGAACCCGCCCTCCCCGAACAACGACTCGGCGGCACCACCACCGGCGTCACCAAAGCAGGGGCGTGAGGACCGACATGACCACCGACACCACCACCGGCGCCCCCGTCCTGGAGGCCACCGGAGTCACCATGCGCTTCGGCGGACTCACCGCCGTACGAAGCGTCGACTTCACCGTCAACAGCGGCGAGATCGTCGGCCTCATCGGCCCCAACGGCGCAGGCAAGACCACCTTCTTCAACTGCCTCACCGGCCTCTACATCCCCACCGAGGGCACCGTCCGCTACAAGGGCACCGTCCTCCCCTCCAAGCCCCACCTCGTCACCAAAGCCGGCATGGCGCGCACCTTCCAGAACATCCGGCTCTTCTCCAACATGACCGTCCTGGAGAACGTCCTCGTCGGCCGCCACACCCGCACCAAAGAAGGCCTCTGGTCGGCCCTCCTGCGCGGCCCCGGCTTCAAGAAGGCCGAAGCCGCATCGCACGAACGCGCCATGGAACTCCTCGAGTTCACCGGCCTCGCCGCCAAAGCCGACCACCTCGCGCGCAACCTCCCGTACGGCGAACAGCGCAAGCTCGAAATCGCCCGCGCCCTCGCCAGCGAACCCGGCCTCCTCCTCCTGGACGAGCCCACCGCCGGCATGAACCCCCAAGAGACGCGCGCCACCGAAGAGTTGATCTTCGCCGTACGCGACCAGGGCATCGCCGTCCTCGTCATCGAGCACGACATGCGCTTCATCTTCAACCTCTGCGACCGCGTCGCCTGCCTCGTACAAGGCGAAAAACTCGTCGAAGGCACCTCCGACGTCGTCCAGAGCGACGAACGCGTCATCGCCGCCTACCTCGGCACCCCCTTCGAAGGCGCCCCCGGCGCCGAAGAAGTCGCCGAAGTAGAAGCAGCAGCGGATGCCGCAAGCACCGAAGGAGACACCAAGTGACCGCTCTCCTCGAGGTCGAAGACCTCAGGGTCGCCTACGGCAAGATCGAAGCCGTCAAGGGCATCTCCTTCAGCGTCGAAGCCGGCCAGGTCGTCACCCTCATCGGCACCAACGGTGCGGGCAAGACCACCACCCTCCGCACCCTCTCGGGCCTCCTCAAGCCCATCGGCGGCAAGATCACCTTCGAGGGCAAGCCGCTCGCCGGCGTCCCCGCGCACAAGATCGTCGCGCTGGGCCTTGCCCACTCCCCCGAAGGCCGCCACATCTTCCCGCGCCTCAGCATCGCGGAGAACCTCCAGCTCGGCGCGTTCCTCCGCACCGACAAGGCGGGGATCGAGAAGGACATCCAGCGCGCGTACGACCTCTTCCCCATCCTGGGAGAACGCCGGAAGCAGGCCTCCGGCACCCTCTCCGGCGGCGAACAGCAGATGCTCGCCATGGGCCGCGCCCTAATGTCCCAGCCCAAGCTGCTCATGCTCGACGAGCCCTCCATGGGGCTCTCCCCGATCATGATGCAGAAGATCATGGAGACCATCGTCGAGCTGAAGTCCCAGGGCACGACGATCCTCCTGGTCGAACAGAACGCCCAGGCCGCGCTCTCGCTCGCCGACTACGGTCACGTCATGGAGATCGGCAAGATCGCGCTCTCCGGCACGGGCCAGGACCTGCTCCACGACGAGTCCGTCCGCAAGGCGTACCTCGGCGAGGACTGACCCCTCCAGGGAATGCAGAGGGCCCGCACCGGCTGGTGCGGGCCCTCTGTTGCGCTTGGTACTACTGGCCCTTCGCGGCCTTCTTCTCCTCGGCGTCCTCGATGACCGCCTCGGCGACCTGCTGCATCGAGAGGCGCCGGTCCATCGACGTCTTCTGGATCCAGCGGAACGCGGCCGGCTCGGTCAGTCCGTACTGCGTCTGCAGGATCGACTTCGCGCGGTCCACGAGCTTGCGCGTCTCCAGGCGGAGGGTGAGGTCGGCGACCTCGGACTCCAGAGCCTTCAGCTCGGAGAAGCGGGAGACGGCCATCTCGATGGCCGGCACGACGTCGCTCTTGGAGAACGGCTTCACGAGGTACGCCATCGCTCCGGCGTCCCGCGCCCGCTCCACGAGGTCGCGCTGCGAGAACGCGGTGAGCATCAGCACGGGGGCGATGGACTCCTCCGCGATCTTCTCTGCGGCGGAGATGCCGTCCAGGATGGGCATCTTCACATCGAGGATGACGAGGTCGGGCTTGTGCTCCCGGGCGAGATCGACGGCGGTCTGCCCGTCACCGGCCTCGCCTACGACCGCGTAGCCCTCTTCTTCGAGCATCTCTTTGAGGTCGAGGCGGATGAGGGCCTCGTCCTCGGCGATGACGACACGGGTCGTCAGCGGCGGGACGTGCGACTTGTCATCGTCGTCGGCGACGGGCTGGGGCGACTCGGGGGCGGTCACGGGGACTCCTCGTTGCGGGGCATGCGCTGCCCCATGAGCCTACCTAGAGGCGGGGGCGCACAGTGACCCGGTACACTTCCGATCAGCACCGAGCCGGGTTGGTGAAATGGTAAACACGGAGGTCTCAAACACCTCTGCCTGAAAGGGCTTGCGGGTTCGATTCCCGCACCCGGTACCTCTTGAATGTGTGCAGAGTCACACTCTGCCGATCTCACCTTGTGGGATGCGGCCAACACGCACCGTTGACGTATGAACTTCCACGACTCAGAGGTGCGCCAGAAGGCCCTCACATTGCTGCGCGGCGGGGCTAAGAATGCCGATGTCGCACGCGAGCTGAACGTGCCTGCTGGGACCATCGGCTACTGGCTCCACACGGAACGATCCAAGCGCGGCGAGTGCCCCGGGAAGCACAATCCGAAGTGTCCACGATGCGATGGCGTCGCGTTCGACGAGCGCGCCTACGCCTATCTGCTGGGCCTTTACCTGGGCGATGGGCACATAAGCCTGTACTCCCAGCACCGGTCACCCAGCCTCATGATCACCCTCGACGATTCGTGGCCCGGCATCCAGGACGAGGCCGAGTCGGCAATGCGCGCGGTGTTCCCGGAGAACGCCACGTGCCGGGTCCGCAAGACGGGCTGCCACAACATCAAGATCTACTCGAACCACCTGTACTGCCTGTTTCCTCAGCACGGCCCCGGCAGGAAGCACGAGCGCCCCATCGCCCTCAAACCCTGGCAGCAGGAGATCGTGGACGCCCACCCCTGGGACTTCATCCGTGGGCTCATCCACTCCGACGGGTGCCGGAACATGAACTGGACCACGCGGATCGTCGGCGGTGAACGCAAGCGGTACGAGTACCCCCGCTACTGGTTCACCAATGTCTCCGTCGACATCCTGAAGCTCTACACGGACACCCTCGACAAGCTCGGCATCCAGTGGAGGCCCTGCACCCGGCACGGGAAGCCGTGGAACATCTCCGTCGCCCAGCGCGCATCCGTCGCACTCATGGACCTACACGTAGGACCCAAGTACTGACCGAACAATGTGACGCGTCACAACCCCCCACAGCCCCGCCAGGGATCATCACCAAATCCCCTTCGAAACCTTGACCCACCCGTACCCGCCCTGCGAAGTTCGCGTCATCCCTGTCGCGATCATCGTCCGAAGAGGTACGCATGAGCCCCATCAACCGCCGCGGCTTCGTCGCAGCAGCCGCCGGAGCCGCCGCTGCGGCCGTAGCCGTCAGTCCGGAGGCGTTCGCCGCCGGGAGACCCCTCGGTGCGGCCGCCGACGGTGAACTCAGCGCTACCGATGGGGATTCCTTGAACTACGACGACACCACCGACTTCACCAACGCCGACAAGGGCTTCATCGCCGCCCTCACCCCCGGTGTCGTCAAGAACGCCGCCGGCAAGGTGGTCTGGGACAACGACGCCTACGCCTTCCTCAAGGGCGACGCACCCAAAACCGCCAACAAGAGCCTCTGGCGGCAGTCGCAGCTCGTCTCCAAGCAGGGGCTCTACAAGGTCACCGACCGGATCTACCAGGTCCGTGGGCTCGACCTCGCGAACATGACGATCGTCGAGGGCGACACCGGCATCATCGTCATCGACACCCTCATATCCGCGGAGACCGCCGCCGCCGCGCTAAAGCTCTACCGCGACAACCGCGGCGACAAGCCCGTCACGGGCCTCATCTACACCCACCCGCACGTCGACCACTTCGGCGGCGCGTACGGCGTTCTGCCCAACGGCGCCGGCAGCGTGCCCGTCTACGCCCCCGAGGGGTTCGTGGAGCACGCCGTCTCGGAGAACGTGTACGCGGGCACCGCCATGACCCGCCGCTCCTCCTACATGTACGGCGCCCAGCTCCCCAAGTCAGCCGCCGGGCAGATCGGTTGTGGTCTCGGGCAGAACGTTTCGCTCGGGACCGTGGGGCTGATCACGCCCACGAAGTACGTCTCCGAGACCGGTCAGGTCGAGACGATCGACGGCGTGAAGATCGAGTTCCAGATGACTCCGGGCACCGAGGCCCCGGCGGAGATGAACTTCCTCTTCCCCGACCTCCGGGCCGTGTGCATGGCGGAGAACGCCACTCACACGATGCACAACATCATCACGCTGCGCGGTGCGCAGGTCCGTGACGCCCGTGAGTGGGCGCACTATCTGAACGAGTCCGTTGAACTCTTCTCCGGGCAGGTGGATGTCGCGTTCGCGCAGCACCACTGGCCTACGTGGGGCGAGGAGAACATCGTCGGTCTGCTGGAGAGTCAGCGGGATCTGTACACGTACATGCATGACCAGACCCTCCGGATGATCAACATCGGGAAGACGGGCCGGGAGATCGCCGAGGAGATCGTGCTGCCGCCGGCGCTGGCGGAGGTGTGGGCCAACCGCGGGTACTACGGCTCGCTGTCGCACAACGTGAAGGGCATCTACCAGCGGTACATGGGCTGGTTCGACGCGAACCCGGCGCACCTCTGGGAGCACCCTCCGGTGGAGGAGGCCAAGCGGTACGTGAAGGCGTTGGGTGGTCGTGGGGCGACGGTCGCGAAGGCGCTGGAGTTCGTGCACAAGGGTGATCTGCGGTTCGCCGCAACGCTGTTGAACCATGTGGTCTTCGCCGATCCGGAGCACACCCGGGCGAAGAAGGAGCTCGCGAAGGTCTACACGACGCTGGCGCACGCGTCGGAGAACGCCGTGTGGCGCAACTTCTATCTCACGGGTGCCATGGAGCTGCTCAATGGCGTGAAGCCGGGTGAGTCGACCTCCGTGAGCCCGACGATGATGATGGCGCTCTCGGTGGATCAGTTGATCGACTCGGTCGCGATCCGGATCAATGGTCCGAAGGCCTGGGATCTGAAGATCAAGATGGACTGGACGTTCCCGGCGCTGGGGACGACGTGGCATCTGCTGCTGCAGAACGGTGCGTTGACGTATCGGAGTGATGCGAAGGCGGACAGCGCTGCCGGGGTGACGCTGACCATGACGAAGCCGCAGTTGCTGCAGATGCTGGGTGGTGCCGGGCTCGGTGACATCAAGGTGGCGGGTGATGTGACGCTGCTGCAGAAGCTTCTGGCGGTCGTCGACAAGCCGGATGCCAACTTCGCGGTGGTGACGCCGTAGTTCGGGGCGCGCAGACGAAGAGGGGCCCATCTGTTCAGGTGAAGGACCCCCCTTCTGTGCCTACTTGGGGCTGTCGTCCTCGCCGATGTGGTGGACGCGGACCATGTTGGTGGAGCCTGCGACGCCGGGCGGGGAGCCTGCGGTGATGACGACGACGTCGCCCTTCTGGCAGCGGCCGACGCGGAGGAGGAGTTCGTCGACTTGGGCGACCATTTCGTCGGTGGATTCGACGCGGGGGCCGAGGAAGGTCTCCACGCCCCAGGTGAGGTTGAGCTGGGAGCGGGTGGCCGGTTCGGGGGTGAAGGCGAGGAGCGGGATGGGTGAGCGGTAGCGGCTGAGGCGTTTGACGGTGTCGCCGGACTGGGTGAAGGCGACGAGGAATTTGGCGCCGAGGAAGTCGCCCATTTCGGCGGCTGCGCGGGCTACTGCTCCGCCTTGGGTGCGGGGCTTGTTGCGTTCGGTGAGCGGCGGGAGTCCCTTGGCGAGGACGTCTTCTTCTGCCGCTTCTACGATGCGGCCCATCGTCTTGACCGTCTCGATGGGGTATTTGCCGACGCTGGTTTCGCCGGAGAGCATCACGGCGTCCGTTCCGTCGATGACGGCGTTGGCGACGTCGCTCGCTTCGGCGCGTGTGGGGCGGGAGTTGTCGATCATCGATTCGAGCATTTGGGTGGCGACGATGACCGGCTTCGCATTGCGCTTGGCGAGTTTGATGGCGCGCTTCTGGACGATCGGGACTTGTTCGAGGGGCATTTCGACGCCGAGGTCGCCGCGGGCGACCATGATGCCGTCGAATGCGGCGACGATGTCCTCGATGTTCTCGACGGCCTGGGGTTTTTCGACCTTGGCGATGACGGGGAGGCGGCGGCCTTCTTCTTCCATGATGCGGTGGACGTCTTCGATGTCGCGTCCGCTGCGTACGAAGGAGAGGGCGATGATGTCGGCTCCGGTGCGCAGCGCCCAGCGGAGGTCTTCGATGTCCTTCTCGCTGAGGGCGGGGACGGAGACGGCGACGCCGGGGAGGTTGAGGCCCTTGTGGTCGGAGACCATGCCGCCTTCGACGACGGTGGTGTGGACGCGGGGGCCGTCGACCGAGGTGACTTCGAGGGCGACTTTGCCGTCGTCGACGAGGATGCGTTCGCCTGCGGTGACGTCGGTGTGGAGGCCGTCGTAGGTGGTGCCGCAGGTGTGGCGGGTCCCTTGGGTGCCGGGTTCGACGGTGATGGTGAACTCGTCGCCGCGTTCAAGGAGTACGGGGCCTTCGGCGAAGCGTCCGAGCCGGATCTTCGGGCCTTGAAGGTCGGCGAGGATTCCGACGCTGCGGCCGGTTTCGTCGGCTGCTTTGCGGACGCGCTGGTAGCGCTCCTCGTGCTCGGCGTAGGTGCCGTGGCTGAGGTTGAAGCGGGCAATGTCCATTCCGGCTTCGACCAGTGCCTTGATCTGGTCGTATGTGTCGGTGGCGGGGCCCAGGGTACAGACGATCTTTGCTCGGCGCATGGTTCGAGCCTAGGCCTTACCGGTGGGTAGGGAATTGGCTGCGCATGACTACTCAACAACCTTTGCGTGAAAGGTTATTGACAAGTGTTGAATTGTGCGCCGGGGTGCTCTGATGAGCATTCAGGGGCGTGTTCGGGTCAGAGTTTTGGCGGGCTCATGGTGAAGCGCGCGGTGACCTGGGCGTAGACGGTCTGGCGTTGTGGTTCGAGGTCGAGGGCGGGGGCTGCGCTGTCTTCGGCGTCGGCCGCGAGGGACATCCGGCGGCTGAAGCCCCCGGCGCGCGAGACGGTGGAATGGCCGTTCTCGACGCCCTGGTCGGCGAGTTCGAGGAGGGCTGCGAGCTCGGCGCCGAGTGCTGCCGCGTACTCGCGGGCGCGGGTGACGGCTTCCTTCACTGCTTGGCGGCGTGCCTCGCCCTGGGCGGGTGAGGTGGGGCGCAGGGACCACCAGGGGCCGTCGACGCGGGTGAGTTCGAGGTCGGCGAGGCGGGTGGTGAGTTCGCCGAGGGCGGTGAAGTCGTTCAGTACGGCGGTGATGTGGACGCGGCCGTGGTAGGCGCGGATGCGTTCGCCGCGGCCGTGGGTGCTGAGTTCGGGGCTGATGGAGAAGCGGCCGGATTCGAGCTTTTCGACGGCGTCTCCGTATCCCTTGGTGAGTTCGAGGACGGCTGCGTTGCGCCTGGTGAGGTCCTCGAGTGCGGCTCTGCGGTCTTTGCCGCGGGCGCTGACGAGGACGGAGACGGTGGCGATCTCGGGGTCGACTTCGAGGGTGGCTTCGCCGCGGACGGTGACGAGGGGTGTTTCCGGTGTTCCGGCCATGGGTCCACCTTCGCATCCAGGTCGGACAACTGGCAGTCACCAGATCGAAACCTGTCAGGGGTGTTGCCGTGTGGTGCCGCTGGGTCAGAATCTACGCGCGTTGTTAAGTTCAAGAGCTGCTCAAGAGGGGGCAAAATGCCGCTGGATCGCAGGACGTTTCTTGGTACGTCGGCCGCTGTCGGTGCGGGTGCCGCGATCGCCGGGGGTACCGCTGTGCCGGCCGAGG
This sequence comes from Streptomyces sp. NBC_01465, assembly GCF_036227325.1. Lineage (NCBI taxonomy): Bacteria > Bacillati > Actinomycetota > Actinomycetes > Kitasatosporales > Streptomycetaceae > Streptomyces > Streptomyces sp. NBC_01465. Next base: position 1,721,761 of record NZ_CP109467.1, read on the forward strand.
CGCACGAGCACGGCCACGGTCACGGACGTCCGCCGAAGCGGTACTCCTTCACGGTGATGGGCACGACCGATCTGCACGGGAATGTCTTCAACTGGGACTACTTCACGGACAAGGAGTTCGACGACAAGGCCCACAACGACGTCGGCCTGGCGAAGATCTCCACGCTGGTGGACCAGATCCGCAAGGAGAAGGGCCGCCGCAACACCCTGATGATCGATGCGGGTGACACGATCCAGGGCACGCAGCTCTCGTACTACTACGCCAAGGTCGACCCGATCACGGCGAAGCACGGTCCGGTGCACCCGATGGCGCAGGCGATGAACGCGATCGGTTATGACGCCGCGGCGCTCGGCAACCACGAGTTCAACTACGGCATCCCGGTGCTGCGCAAGTTCGAGGAGCAGTGCGACTTCCCGCTGCTCGGTGCGAACGCGCTGGACGCGAAGACGCTGAAGCCGGCGTTCGCCCCGTACGTCATCAAGCGGGTCCGCACCCCGCACGGCCACGATGTGAAGGTCGCGGTCCTCGGGCTGACGAACCCGGGCATCGCGATCTGGGACAAGGCCAATGTGAGCGGGAAGATGGTCTTCCCCGGTCTTGAGGAGCAGGCGGCGAAGTGGGTGCCGAAGCTTCGCTCCATGGGCGCGGACGTGGTGATCGTGTCGGCGCACTCGGGGTCGAGCGGTACGTCGTCGTACGGTGACCAGCTGCCGTACATCGAGAACGCGGCCGGTCTGGTGGCCGAGCAGGTCCCGGGCATCGACGCGATTCTGGTCGGGCACGCGCACACGGAGATTCCCGAGTACTTCGTGGAGAACAAGGCGACCGGCAAGAAGGTCGTGCTGTCGGAGCCGCTGAAGTGGGGTCAGCGGCTGACGCTGTTCGACTTCGATCTGGTGTGGGCGAAGGGCCGTTGGACGGTGGAGAAGGTCGGCGCGCAGGTGCTGAACTCCAATACGGTCGCCGAGGACCCGAAGATCACCAAGCTGCTGGTGGACGAGCACACGAAGGTCGTGGCGTACGTCAACCAGGTCATCGGCACGTCGACCGCGGCGATGACGACGGCCGAGGCGGCCTGGAAGGACGAGCCGATCATCGATCTGATCAATGTCGTCCAGGCGGAGACGGTGAAGGCTGCCCTGGCGGGCGGCGCGTACGCGGCGCTGCCGGTGCTTTCGCAGGCGTCGTGCTTCTCGCGCACCGCGCAGATCCCGGCCGGCAATGTGACGATCAAGGACGCTGCGGGTCTGTATCCGTTCGAGAACACCCTTGAGGCGCGGCTGCTGACAGGTGCTCAGCTGAAGGACTATCTGGAGTTCTCGGCGCGGTACTACGTGCAGACGCCCGCGGGTGGTGTGGTCGACACGTCGAAGCTGACGAACGCGGACAACACTCCGGACTACAACTACGACGCGGTCTCCGGGCTGACGTACGAGATCGACATCGCGAAGGCGGCCGGTTCGCGGATCGTGGGTCTGTCCTTCGAGGGCAAGGCGATCGATCCTGCGGCGCAGTTCGTGCTGGCGGTGAACAACTACCGGGCGAGCGGTGGCGGGAACTTCCCGCACGTTCCGGGTGCGCAGCAGCTGTGGGCGAACTCCGAGGAGATCCGCAACACGATCATCTCGTGGGTGAAGGCGAAGGGTTCGGTGGACCCGGCGGCGTTCGCTTCGGTGGACTGGAAGCTGACGCGGGACGGCGTGCCGGTCTTCTAGCGCGTACGTAGTGAGAGGGGGCTGTCCGGGGTTCGTTTCCCTTGGGCAGCCCCCTTTTGTGTCAGGTGCGTTCGGCGAGCGGTACGAGGCCTTCGTGGCGTTGCGGCGGGAGGGCCTTCTCGCGGTCGAGGCCGAAGCTGGTGAACGCGGTGCGGCGCGGGAGCGGGTAGGGCTCCTTGCCGGTGAGGGAGTTGAGGATGGTCGCGCTGCGCCAGGCGGCGAGGCCGAGGTCGGGGGCGCCGACGCCGTGGGTGTGGCGTTCCGCGTTCTGTACGTAGACGGAGCCGGTGACGCTGGGGTCGAGGACCAGGCGGTAGTTCTCGTCGATGCGGGGGCGCTCGGAGGAGTCTCGGCGCATGTACGGGTCGATGCCGGCGAGCATGCCGTCGACGGAGCGTTCCTTGTAGCCGGTGGCGAGGACTACGGCGTCGGTGGTGAGGCGGGAGCGGGTGGACTGCTGGGCGTGTTCCAGGTGGAGTTCGACCTTGGTGGCGCCGACGCGGCCCGCGGTGCGGACGGAGACGCCGGGGGTGATCGTGGCGTCGGGCCAGCCGCCGTGCTGGGTGCGGCGGTAGAGCTCCTCGTGGATGGCGTTGATGGTGTCGGCGTCGATGCCCTTGTGGAGCTGCCACTGCTGGGGGACGAGCTTGTCGCGTACGCCCTCGGGCAGGTGGTGGAAGTAGCGGGTGTAGTCGGGGGTGAAGTGTTCCAGGCCGAGCTTGGAGTACTCCATGGGTGCGAACGATTCGCTGCGGGCCAGCCAGGTGAGCTTCTCGCGGCCTGCGGGGCGGGCGCGGAGCAGGTCGAGGAAGACTTCCGCGCCGGACTGTCCCGAGCCGATGACGGTGATGTGCTCGGCGGCGAGGAGGCGGGCGCGGTGGGTGAGGTAGTCCGCGGAGTGGACGACGGGGACGGTGGGGGCCTCGGCGAGGGGCTTGAGGGGTTCGGGGATGTACGGCTCGGTGCCGACGCCGAGTGCGAGGTTACGGGTGTAGGCGCGGCCCAGGGCTTCGGCTTCGCCCTCGGTGTCGAGCTGGGTGAAGTCGACCTCGAACAGGGAGCGTTCGGGGTTCCAGCGGACGGCGTCGACCTGGTGGCCGAAGTGGAGTCCGGTGAGGTTCTCGCTGACCCAGCGGCAGTAGGCGTCGTACTCGGTGCGCTGGATGTGGAAGCGCTCGGCGAAGTAGAAGGGGAAGAGGCGCTCGCGGGACTTGAGGTAGTTGAGGAACGTCCAGGGGCTGGCCGGGTCTGCGAGGGTCACCAGGTCGGCGAGGAACGGGACTTGGAGGGTTGCGCCCTCGATGAGGAGGCCGGGGTGCCAGTGGAAGGCGGGGCGCTGTTCGTAGAAGGCGGTGGCGATCTGGCCGTGTACGCCGTCGGCGAGGGCGGCGAGGGAGAGGTTGAAGGGGCCGATGCCGATGCCCACCAGGTCGTGGGGCTGGTCTTCGGGGTGCTGCTGGGGGGCGGTCATCGGGGTGTGCTGCCTTCCAGGAGTTTCAGGAGTGTGTGCAGGTCGTCGGTGGTGGCGTGGGGGTTGAGGAGGGTCGCTTTGAGCCAGAGGCGGCCGTCGGCGGTGCGGGCGCGGCCGAGGACGGCTCTGCCCTGGTCGAGGAGGGTGCGTCTGAGGGTGGCGAGGGTTGTGTCGTCTGCGTCGGTGGGGCGCAGGAGGACGGTGGAGATGGTGGGGGGCTCGTACAGCTCGAAGTGCGGGTGTTCGGTGGTTAGTTGGGCGAGTTCGGCGGCGAGTGCGCAGGTGCGGTCGACGAGGTGGGCGAGGCCGTCGCGGCCTAGGGCGCGGAGGGTGACGGCGATCTTGAGTACGTCGGGTCGTCTGGTCGTACGGAGGGATCGGCCGAGGAGGTCGGGGAGGCCGGCCTCGGTGTCGTCGTCGGCGTTGAGGTAGTCGGCGGTGTGGTGGAGGGCGTCCAGGCGGGTGGGGTCGGCCACGGCGACGACGCCTGCGGCGGCGGGCTGCCAGCCGAGTTTGTGGAGGTCGAGGGTGACCGAGTGGGCGCGGTCGATGCCGGTGAGTTTGGGGCGGTGGGTGGCGGAGAAGAGGAGCGGGCCGCCGTACGCGGCGTCGATGTGGAGTTCGGCGCCGTGGGTGTCGCAGAGGTCGGCGATCTCGGGGATCGGGTCGATCTGGCCGGTGTCGGTGGTGCCGGCGGTGGCGACGACGAGGAGCGGGGGGTGCAGGTCGGTGAGGGCGGCGTCGAGCGCGGCGAGGTCCATGGTGCCGGAGGGGGCGGGGACGGCGACGGGTTCGGGCAGGCCCAGGAGCCAGGCTGCGCGGCGCAGGGAGTGGTGGGCGTTGGCGCCGCAGACCACTTGGACGGGGCCGTGGCGTTCGCGGGCGAGGAGGAGGGCGATCTGGTTGGACTCGGTGCCGCCGGTGGTGAGGAGGGCGTCGGGGGCGGGGTGGCCGGGATAGACCTCGGTGGCGAGGGCGCTGGTGACGAGCGCTTCGAGGGCGGAGGCTGCGGGGGCCTGATCCCAGGAGTCCATCGAGGGGTTGAGGGCCGATGCGGCGAGGTCGGCGGCGGTGGCGAGGGCGAGGGGCGGGCAGTGGAGGTGTGCGGCGCAGAGGGGGTCGGCGGGGTCGGCTGCGCCCTCGGCGACGGTGTGGACGAGGGTGCGGAGGGCTTCTTCGGCGCCGGTGCCGGTGCGTGGGAGTACAGGGTGGACGGCTTCGCGTACGCGGGCCGCGGTGTGTTCCGGCCCCCCGGCCGGGAGGGGCCCGCCGCGGGCGACGGCTCCGTCGTGCAGCGCGTCGAGCACGGTGGTCAGCAGCGGGCGCAGGGCGGCGGGGCCTGCGGTGCCGCCGGAGAGGGGCGGGGTGTTCATGCGGGGTGTCGTCCTTCGGGTGCGCGTGGGCAGACACACCAGCTTGACCGGGGATCAGGTGGTGCGGCTGCACAGCACAACGAGCTCAACCCGAAAGTGGTACTGCGGGGCGGTGGGGGGAAGTTGGCGCGGGTGGGGGTGCTATGAGGGTGCGGGTCCGGTGGGGTGGTCCTCCTGGTTGGGGGTGGCTTGGCGTGTCCGGCGGCCGCGGGCCGGTGGGACATGCGCCCGCCTCCGGCGGGCATCCTTCGCCCACCCCGCCCGCCCGTTAATGGAGGCGGGGTTCGGCGACCCCCACGCCGTGGGCGGCCAGGCGCCGTTGGCGGCCGCGGGCCGGTGCGGGGTGCGCCCGCCTCCGGCGGGCATCCTCCGCCCACCCCGCCCGCCCGTTAATGGAGGCGGGGTTCGGCGACCCCCACGCCGTGGGTGGCCGGGCGCCGTTGGCGGGCGCGGGCCGGTGGGGGGCGCCTGACCCTTCGCCCTCCCGCCCGCCCGTTAATGGGGGTCGGGTTGGGCGGCCCCCACGCCGTGGGTGGCCAGGCGCCGTTGGCGGGCGCGGGCCGGTGCGGGGTGCGCCCGCCTGCGGCGGGCATCCTCCGCCCACCCCGCCCGCCTGTTAATCGGGGCTGGGTTGGGCGACCCCCCACGCCGTGGGCGGCCGGGCGCCGTTGGCGGGCGCGGGTTCGTGGGGCTCGCTCCGTGCCGCGTGGTTTCCCGTTGCTGGGGGCAGGCATGGGGCATGTGTACCGATGGCTGGCATGTCACCGACAGCGTCGAGCTCCTTCTCGGCCGTACCCTGCCGTTCCTGGAGTCGCGGCCCGCCCTGCACACCATGCTGCTCACCGTGGTCGAGAAGCTTCGCGCCGGTGCGCCCGTGGTCGTCCTGGGGTGGCTGGAGTGTTCGGGGGGTGTGCGTGCCGCCTTCTACTGGCTGCCGGGCGGTGGGCTCTGTGTCACCTCGCTCGAATCCGAGCAGGCCGATTCCCTTTCCCGGCGCCTCCTCGCCCTCGGGCACAACCCGCCCTACGTGAGCGCCGACCTCCCCACCGCCGCCCTCTTCGGCGACGCCTGGCAGCGGCACAGTGGCGCGAGACCTTCGCTCCGTGTCCAGCTCCATCTGTACCGGCTCGGCGCCCTCACCCCGCCCGATCCCGTTCCCGCGGGGCGAGGGCGGGCCGTCCGCCAGCGGGATCAGGCGCAACTTGTGCGCTGGTGCCGGGAGTTCGCCGCCGATGTGGGGGAAGACGTTCCCGCCGACGCCGGGTCGTGGGGCGGCACCCGGTTCGCGCAGAAGCGCTACACCTTCTGGGAGACCCCCGACGGCACGCCCGTCTCCATGGCGGGCGTGAATCCGATGGTCGGCGGGCAGGTCCGGGTGGACCCCGTGTACACCCCGGCCCACTTGCGCGGGCGGGGGTACGCGGGTGCCGTCACCGTCGCGGTGAGCCGGGCCGCGCTGGAGGCCGGGGCCACCGACGTCGTGTTGTTCACGGACCCGGCCAACACCACCAGCAACGCCCTGTACCGGCGCATCGGATACCGGCCGGTCGCTGACTGGGCGGCCTACGATTTTGCCTACTAGCCCGCCTGGACCCTCAGCGCCCGCAGGAGGTCGTCCAGTTGGTCCACCAGCTTGCGGCGCAGGGCCGGGATCATCTCCGCGTCCCTCAGGCAGGCCTCGCCCTGGGCCAGGGCCGTGCGGGTCGTCTCGTACGCGGGGAAGGCGTGGCGGCCGGCCGCTTCCGCGATGGCGGGGCCCCGGCGGGACGCCAGTGCCACCGCGTCCTCGTAGAAGCGGGGGACGTACTCCCTGGTCAGGTCGGCCTGTTCGGGCTGCCAGAAGCCCTGGGCTGTGGCGGTGAAGAGGTAGTTGGAGAGCGTGTCGTCGGAGAAGAGCGCCGCCCAGGCCGCCTCCTTCGCCTCAGGGGTGGGCAGGGCGGCCCGGCAGCGGGCGGCGCCTTCCTGGCCGGTGGCGCTGGGGTCGCGGTCGAGTTCGGCGGCGATGGCGGTTTCGCCGGTGGCGCCGAGGACGGCGAGGCGGGTGAGGATGCGCCAGCGCAGTTCGGGGTCGAGTTCGGGGCCGCCGGGGACTCCGCTGTCGGCGAGCCAGCCCTGGATGGCGTCGGGCTGGGAGGCGGCGTCGATGAAGTGCCGTACGGCGATGAGGCGCAGGCCCGTGTCGCTGCCGTCCTCGGTGCGGCGGATCAGGTCGCGGCAGATCGCCGTGAGGGTGGCGAGCGCTGCGGGGCGGTCGGCGGGCGCGAGGTAGCGGTCGGCGATCTGGGTGGCGGCGAAGGTGAGGACGCCCTGGGTGATGGCGAGGTCGGATTCGCGCGGGATGTGGGTGCGGGCGGCGTCCAGGTAGGCGGTGGGCGCCAGTTCGCCGTCGCGGACCATGTCGCGGGCCGCGTTCCAGAAGACGGCGCGGGTGAGGGCGTCGGGGAGGGTGGAGAGGGAGCGTACGGCCGTGTCCCAGGACTCGCGGTCGAGGCGGACCTTCGCGTAGGTGAGGTCGCCGTCGTTGAGGAGGACGAGCGCGGGGCGGCGTCCGGCGGAGCCGATACCGATGCTTTTGTCCGCGGAGACGTCGGCCTCCAGGCGGGTGCGGAGGACGAGGCGCTCGGGATCGGCGGGGTCGTGGTCGTAGAGGCCGATGGCCAGGCGGTGCGGCCGGCGCGCCGTGGCCGTGACTGCTCCGAGGCTGCGGCCGAGGCCGGCCGGGGGTGTGGTGCCGTCCGGGCCGGCGGAGTCCGCGGCGAACAGGGCTGCGGGGCGCACGGTGGCGTTGGGCGCGTGGCTGATGCCGAGGCTCCAGCTGGTGTCGCTCCCGGTGACCTCGGGCACCAGCGTGTCGACGCCCGTCGTACGCAGCCACTGCTCGGCCCAGGTGTGGACGTCGCGGTCGGTGGCCGATGCGAGGGAGTCGATGAAGTCCGCAAGCGTCGCGTTGGCGAAGCGGTGGCGGGCGAAGTGGGTGTTGATGCCGGCCAGGAAGTCCTTCTCGCCGAGCCAGGCGACGAGTTGGCGCAGGGCGGAGGCGCCCTTGGCGTAGGAGATGCCGTCGAAGTTGAGGAGGGCCGATGCGGTGTCGGGGACGGCCTCGGGGTCGGGGGCGACGGGGTGGGTGGAGGGGCGCTGGTCGGCGTCGTAGCCCCAGCCCTTGCGGGCGACGGCGAAGTCGACCCAGGTGTCGGTGAAGCGGGTGGCTTCGGCGAGGGTCTGGTAGCCCATGTATTCGGCGAAGGACTCGTTCAGCCAGATGTCGTCCCACCACTGGAGGGTGACGAGGTCGCCGAACCACATGTGGGCCATTTCGTGGGCGATGACCATGCCGCGGGTCTGGCGCTCGGTGTCGGTGACGGCGGAGCGGTAGACGAATTCGTCGCGGAAGGTGACGAGGCCCGGGTTCTCCATGGCGCCGGCGTTGAATTCGGGGACGAAGGCCTGGTCGTAGGAGTCGAAGGGGTAGGGCTCGTCGAACTTCTCGTGGAACCGGTCGTAGCAGGCGCGGGTGATGTCGAGGATTTCGTCCGCGTCGGCGTCGAGATAGGGGGCCAGGGAACGGCGGCAGTGGATCCCGAAGGGGATGCCGGCGTGTTCGGTGCGGACCGAGTGCCAGGGGCCTGCGGCGACGGCGACGAGGTAGGTGGAGATCAGCGGGGTGGCCGCGGCGCTCCAGCGGCCGTCGGCCTGCTGCTCGGTGATGCCGTTGGAGAGGACGCTCCAGCCGTCGGGGGCGGTGACGGTGAGGTCGAAGACGGCTTTGAGGTCGGGCTGGTCGAAGGCGGCGAAGACGCGCTGGACGTCTTCCATGAAGAGCTGGGTGTAGACGTAGCTCTCGCCGTCGGTCGGGTCGGTGAAGCGGTGCATGCCTTCGCCCGTACGGGAGTAGAGCATGTCGGCCTCGATGCGCAGTTCGTGCGAGCCCGCGGTGAGGCCGGTCAGGGCGAGGCGGTTCTCGACGAGGGTTTCGGGGTCGAGGGGCTGTCCGTCGAGGGTGACGGAGCGCAGGGTGTCCGGCTTGACTTCGACGAAGGTGTCCCCGGCCTCGCGTGCCGTGAAGGCGATGAGGGTGCGGGAGTCGAAGGTGTCGTCGCCCTGGGTGAGATCGAGTTCGATCGTGTACCGCTGGACATCGAGGAGCCTGGCACGGGTCTGCGCTTCGTCGCGCGTCAGTACGGACATGCGCCCATGGTGCCGTACGGCACTGACATGGCGCAGCGGACGGTGGGAGTCAGCCGGACTGGGCGATCGTCTCGTGGTGGCGGATCACCTCGGCGATGATGAAATTGAGCAGTTTCTCCGCGAATGCCGGGTCGAGGCGGGCGCTCTCGGCGAGTTCGCGGAGGCGTTCGATCTGGCGGGATTCGCGGGCCGGGTCGGCGGGCGGCAGCTGGTGCTTGGCCTTGAGTACGCCGACCTGCTGGGTGCATTTGAAGCGTTCGGCGAGCATGTGCACGACTGCCGCGTCGATGTTGTCGATGGATCCGCGGAGGCGGTTCAGCTCGGCTTGGACGGCCGGGTCGATCTCGGTCATGGTCAGCGAGCTTACGTGGCGCGGGTGGGAAGCGTCGGAGGGTGTTCAGGATCCGGGATCTGGTTGCTCCAGCCGCCGGGGACGGTGCGTCCCTGCTGTTCGCGGAAGCGGATGGGGGCGGTGCCGACGCGCCGGGTGAACAGGCGTGAGAAGTAGGCGGGGTCGTCGTAGCCGACGCGGCGGGCGACGGCGGCGACGGGGAGTTCGGTGGCGGCGAGGAGTTCTTTGGCGCGGCCGAGGCGGATGCCGAGAAGGTAGTCCTTGGGGCTGCATCCGGCGCCTCTGCGGACGGCGGTGCGGAGTTCGGCGGGGGTCATGGAGTGGCGGGCCGCGTGTTCGGCGACGGACAGCGGCTGGAAGGCGTCGCGGGCCAGGGCCTGGAGGACGGGGTCGCCGTCGGGGGCGGTGTCGGCGCGGGCGCGGCGCAGGGCGACGAGGAGTTCGTGGACGGCGGCGCCCGTCTCGACTTCGAGGAGGGGGTTGCCGCGGCGGGCGGCGCAGGCGATGCGGCCGATGGCGGCGCGGGGGCCTGTGGCATCGGAGAGGGGGACGACGGGGCGGTCGGGTTCGATGTAGCCGAGTTCGGTGTAGGTGGTGGTGGCGGGGCCGCTGAAGTCGACGAACGATTCGTCCCAGCCGGCGACGGGGTCGGGTCCGTAGTGGTGGGCTGTGCCGGGGGTGAGCCAGATCAGGGCGGGTGCGGTGATGTCGGTGCGGCGTCCGTCGGCGCCCTTGAACCAGCCGCTGCCGGCGCTGACGACGACGGCGACGTGGTGGTCGAGGGTGCGGGGGCCGACGGTGGGCAGGGTGCCGTGCTGGAGGCCTACACCGAGGCAGACCAGGCCGAGGCGCTGGTGGACGGGGCTGGGGGTGAAATAGCGCATCCAGGTGTGGTAAACCACCGCGAATCGCCCTTTCTGTGTGCTGCGTTGCGTCCAACCAGCGTTGATCTTTGTCCATGGACCGGATCGCCGCCAGGGGGCAAAGGTGGGCTGCGTGGCAGATTTCACGGTGGGTGAGCAGGATTTTCAGCTGGACGGGCGGCCGGTACGGCTGCTGTCGGGGGCGATGCACTACTTCCGGGTGCACGAGGAGCAGTGGGGGCACCGGCTCGCGATGCTGCGGGCGATGGGGCTCAACTGCGTGGAGACGTATGTGCCGTGGAATCTGCACGAGCCGCAGCAGGGCCGCTTCCACGACGTGCAGGCGCTGGGCCGGTTCCTCGACGCGGCGCAGGAGGCGGGGCTGTGGGCGCTGGTGCGCCCAGGTCCGTACATCTGCGCCGAGTGGGAGAACGGCGGGCTGCCGCACTGGCTGACCGGTCCTTTGGGGCGGCGGGTGCGGACCCGGGATCCGGAGTTCCTCGGGCATGTGGACCGCTGGTTCCATCATCTGCTGCATGAGATCGTGCCGCGGCAGATCGACCGCGGCGGCCCGGTGATCATGGTGCAGGTCGAGAACGAGTACGGGAGTTACGGCTCGGACCAGGTGTATCTCGCGCATCTGGCGGGTCTGCTGCGCCGTCGCGGGGTGAGTGTCCCGCTGTTCACCTCCGACGGCCCGGAGGACCACATGCTGACGGGCGGCTCCGTGCCGGGGGTGCTGGCGACGGCGAATTTCGGGTCGGGTGCGCGGGAGGGTTTCGAGGTGCTGCGCCGGCACCGGCCGCGCGGGCCGCTGATGTGCATGGAGTTCTGGTGCGGGTGGTTCGACCACTGGGATGCGGAGCATGTCGTACGCGATCCGGCGGATGCGGCCGTGGCGCTGCGGGAGATCCTGGAGTGCGGTGGTTCGGTGAATCTGTACATGGCGCACGGGGGCACGAACTTCGGGGGTTACTCGGGTGCGAACCGGGCGGGTGAGCTGCACGGCGGCGAGCTGCAGCCGACGGTGACGAGTTACGACTACGGAGCTCCGGTGGACGAGTTCGGGCGGCCGACGGAGAAGTTCTGGCTGTTCAGGGAGATCCTGGCGGAGTACCAGGACGGCCCGCTGCCCGAACTGCCGCCCGCGCCCGCTCCCTTGGGTGCTCCGGTGCGTCCTGTGCTGAGCGAGTGGGCGCCGCTGGCGGAGGTTCTGGCGTCGCTCGGCGGCCCGGAGCGGGAGAGCGCGGTCCCGGCGACGTTCGAGGAGCTGGATGTGGACCGGGGTCTGGTCCGCTACCGGGTGGACGTGCCGGGTCCGCGCAAGCCGTATCCGCTGACGGTCTCGGGGCTGCGGGATGCGGCGGTGCTGTACGTCGACGGGGTACGGACCGAGCTCGGGGCCCCGGTGGCGGGCCCGGCCGCAGTCGAGCTGTGGGTGGAGTCCCTGGGCCGGGTCAACTACGGGCCGCAACTGGCGGAGTCGAAGGGCATCACCGGCGGGATCCTGCACGAGCGGCAGTATCTGCACGGGGTACGGGCGCAGGGGCTGCGGCTGGACTCCTTCGACGATGCGGCGGCGGTCGCGAAGCTGCCGTTCGCCCCGGTCGAGGGCGGGGAGCGGGGTCTGTACCGGGGGACGTTCGAGGTCCGGGGCGTCGGTGACGCGTCGCTGGAACTGCCCGGCTGGGGGCGGGGGTTCGTTTGGGTGAACGGTTTCTGCCTGGGCCGTTACTGGTGTGCGGGCCCGCAGACCGCCCTGTACGTACCGGGCCCTGTGCTGCGTGAGGGCGAGAACGAGGTGTGGGTCCTGGAGTTCCTCGAGCCGGGCGACCCCGTCCTGGAGATCAGCTGACGATCCCCCGTGAACAGCCCGGAGGGCCGGCCCCGTGTAAGGGTCGGCCCTCCATTGCGTCTACCCCTTACACCTCGCGCACTTCGAAGGCGTCCAGCGAGAACTCGGCGACCCCGTCGTCGCCGACCTTGCGCAGTCCGACCCAGGCGTCCCCGGCAGCGGGCGCGGTGAACTCGTAGCTCAGCAGGGTGGGTTCGGTGGCGACGGGGAGTTCCTGGCGCGTGAGTTCGCGGGCGGCCGGCTCGTCGACCCCGGTGATCCACGCGTACTGGCCGGCCGTCTGGTTCTCGTACCGGAAGGAGACCCGGTAGCGCTTGCCCGGCGTGAAGCGGACCGTGTGGTCCACCGTCCGGTAGACGAGGCCGTCGTTCTCGCCGCGCGACTTCAGCGACTGGGTGCCGTCGATGATGTCGTCGATCTCCTTGCCGTTCCAGCCGCGCTGCGTGAAGGGGGCGTGCCGTTGCGCGATGTGCGTACGCGGGTCGGTGGCGCCGCCTGCGTCGCCCTTCACGAAGGGGCCCCAGCCCTGGGGGACGTTCTCGAAGTCCTCGAAGACCAGCGTGCCCGCCTTCTCGGTGGGTTCGGCGGCGACGATGCGTACGTTGTCGAAGCGCACCTGCGCCGCTCCCGCATCCGCCCGCAGGGTGAGGTCGACGCGGCCGCCGCCCTCGGGGACGGTGAAGCGGGTGAACATGCGCTGGAAGCGGGAGTCGTGCTTGCGGTCGGCGGCGACGTAGTTCCCGGCGCTGGAGACGTCGGTGAAGTTGGTGGCGGTGACGCCGTCGGCGGTACGGATCTCGAGTGCGGCCCGTCGCCGCTCCCCCGCGCTGGCGCCCACTTCGACCTGCACGGAGGCGGCGTAGGTCCCGGCCGGGAGACGTCCCAGGCGTTGGCCGACGCGGGCCGCAGCGCCCCCGGCGATGACGAGTTCGTAGTCGCCGATCGCGCTGAGGGCGACCTTCGCGGGCCCGCTGACCGTCCAGCCCTTCAGGGAACCGGAGTTGAAGCCGGGGTCGTACACCGCGCTCTTCTGCCCCCAGCCGGGGTCGCCGACGGCCGCGACACGCGTGCGGTACACGACGTACGGCTGACCCGCTTCAGCGTCCAGGGCGACCTTCCCCGACCGTACGGGTGCGTCGCGCACGAACTCCCGCCCCTGGTCGGTGAGCCGGTACACGGCGACGCGCGCCGCGCCCGCCCAGCCGCGCGGGAGTGCCCAACTGCTGCTGCCACCGGCCGGGTTGTAGTGATACAGCTTCCCCGGGTCGGTCGCCTTCCGGGGCTCCCAGGGCAGCAGATAGGCCCCGCCCTCGTACACCACACGCCCGTCGGTGGTGATGCGCCGCGCGCCGCTCGCGTCGTCGACGACCGTCCCCGTGGGTCCGAAGAAGGTGATCTCGTGGTCGGTCCACCGCTTGACGGGGTAGGCCTGCAGGTACTTCGCGGGGAGCGCCTCGGTCCAGATGATGTCGTAGAAGGCGTTCCAGTCGGTCTTGTTGACCCAGCCCTCGAAGTTGCCCATGCGGGCGGCCCCGAGCAGGGTGGGCCACTTGTTGGCGAAGACGTCCTTCTGGTGGTTGCGGACGAAGCGGATCAGCTGGGAGTTGATGCCGCGGGAGGTGTCGCCGCCGTAGTCGGTCTCGTTCGCCCAGTGCGACCAGATCGAGGAGCGTTCCAGGCCGTGGCCCCATTCGCTGGTGACGATCCAGCCCTGTTCGCGCAGGGCGCGCTGGAGGCGGTCGGAGGTCCAGCCGGACTCGCGGAAGACGTCGACGTAGATCGTGTTGAGTGCCGGGTCGGCCTCGCGGCGCAGGTCCTTGAAGCGCTTGATGATGTCGCCGGACACCAGGTCGCGACGCGAGTCGATGCGGTAGCTCTGGTCGAGCCAGTCCCACTGCTCGTTGGTCTTGTCGACGAGCGTCTCGGAGAAGGCGTGGGCGACGGGGTAGGACTCGGTGGCATTCACGTGGACGGCGAAGTCGCTGTTCCACTTGCGGCCTTCCCTGACCAGGGTGTTGAGGTCGGTGAGGCCGCCGGCGCGCTGGTTGTAGTTGCCCGCGTAGTCGGGGTGCGCGGAGTCGTGGCCCTCCGACTGGTAGCCCTTCAGCAGCGTGAACTGCCGCAGCCCGTCCGTGGCGAGGGAGATCCGCTTGACGTTGTCGAGGGTCGCCAGGAAGGGGTTCGTGGCCTGCGAGGCGAAGTTGAAGGGGATGTGCGGGACGACGCGCAGATGCTGCTCGTCGGCGCCGAGCGGCGTGACCATGATGTCGCGGAAGGCGATGGCCGCGTCCTGCCAGTCGACGACGCCGTCGCCGTTGCGGTCGCGGGTGAGGATCACGGTCGCGTACGGGAGGGGCTCGGTGGCGTCCACGGGCGAGGTCGCGGCCCGGTGGGTCCACTGGCCGCAGGCGAGGCGGGCTACCGCCAGGTCGCCGGCCTTCACGGTCTGCCGCCACAGCCGCCCGTTCTCCCAGGTGGTCCCGGCGGCGCTGTCGACCTTGTCGTAGACGGTGTTGGTCTCGACGGCCCCGCCGAGCGTGTCGTGTGCGACGACGGCGTACGCGCATCCGACGGCCGCCGCATCGGGCGCGGTGTCGGCGGCGACCTTCACCAGGGTGTCGCCGCTCTTGGCCTTGTCGAGCTGGATCTTGGCGGCGAGCAGGGTGGCACCGGGCTGGTCGCTGCGTACGGACAGGAACGCGAGCCCCGGTATCTGCAGCGTCCCCACGCGTAGCGCCGCGGTGTCCGCGATCCGTGTCACCCGCCAGTCGACCTGCCAGTCGCGCACCCGGATCTCGACGCCGATCTCGGTCCCGCCGTCGAGGGCGAGGGTGTACGTCATCCGGTCCCGCCCGCGCGGTACGGCCGTCACCTTCGGGGTGTGGGCGACGCCGTCGACGAGGACGGAGGCGACCGGGTCCTGCTGTCCGTACAGGAGCGCGCCGGTCCCGCGGTCGGTGTACGACACGATCCGCGGGAAGTCGGTGGCGACGCGGACGGAGAGCGCGCCGGAGACCAGGACGGCCTCACCCGCCTCCGCGGCGAAGGCGCTGGGGGCACCCACGGCCACTCCTGCCAGCGCACCGGCGGCCACCACGGTCCTGCGGCTGGGTCCGCGCTGTCCTCGCGCCTCTGTCTCTGCGTGCACGCTCGTCTCCTCCATCGCGGGATTCGGATCTTCCCTGCACGTCACGATGGAGGAGTGGGACGGATGAGCCTATGGACAAAGGCGGGACACCTGTTGGACTAAAGCGACCGGGCGGCCTTCGCGATGGCGGGGGCGAAGGCGGACACCTGGGTGTACACACCCGGGTAGCCGGGCTCGGCGCAGCCCCTCCCCCAACTGACGATCCCGACCTGGATCCACGCCCCGTCGCGGTCCTTGCGGAACAGGGGCCCGCCGGAATCGCCCTGGCAGGCGTCGACGCCTCCGGCCTTGAGATCCCCGGCGCAGAGCTCCTGGCCGGGGACGAGGCTGTCCCCGTAGGCCTGCCTGCACCGTGCGTCCGTCACGAAGGGCACGCTCGCCCTGCGCAGATAGCGCTGCTGTCCGCCGCCCTCGCCGGTGGCGCCCCAGCCGGTGACGGTGAAGGTGCCCTGGTCGTACGCGGTCGAGGACGAGGCCCGCAGCGTGGGCAGGGCGAACGGCCGCGCCAGCTTGATCAGCGCCCAGTCGCCGCCTCCGTCGCCGTAGCCGGGTGCCTGGACCACTCTGACGGACGGGACGGTGACGGCTCTGTCACCGAGGAGGTCGACGGAGCCGCCGGTCGCGGTGATCGAGGTGTCGTCGCCCGTGCCGTCGACGCAGTGGGCGGCGGTCAGGACGATGTCCTTGGCGTAGAGCGCGCCGCCGCACCCCATGGACAGCCGTACGACAAAAGGGAATTGGCCCTCTGCGGCGCGGGTGCCGCCGACGACGGGCGGCGGCACCATTCCGCCCAGCGCGAGCACCAGAGCGCCCACTCCCGCGCAACTCGTCAGCCTTCGCAGCCACTTGCTCTTCCTCAACGGACGCCCTCCCGTACGAATATGACCAAGAACTCCGGAAGAGATCATTCCCACCGGAACGTGCGCTATCCGGCCGTTCTGTCCGCCCGTACAGTGGAGTGGTGACGAGCGGCAGCGAGGTCGTACACGGGTATCCGCACCTCGAGACCGTGCGGGCGGCCATCACCGCGCTCTACAAACGCCTGTCGCCCGACGGAATCCGCACCTACGCACCGAGCGTCGCGCCCGTCGATGTCGCCTTCGCCGACGTGGACGATCTCCACCTCGGCGCCCAGCGCGTGGCGCGCACGATGGTGCAGCACCTCCGTCTCCCCGACGCCCGGATGATCGTCAGTTTCCGTGAGATGCAGCATGCGGCGGGGGTCGAACTGGCCGCGGGCCCCGAGTACTTCATCGATCTCAACGACCGCTTCCGCACCCACCGCAACGACATCGGCGCCGCGCTCGCCCATGAGGTGATGCACGTCCTGCTGCACCGTCTGGACCTGACGTTTCCCGGCACGCGCGACAACGAGATCCTCACCGACACGGCGACGACGTATCTGGGCGCGGGCTGGCTGCTGCTCGACGCGTTCCGCGAGGACGAGGTGTCGCGGCAGAAGCTCGGGTATCTCACGCCGGAGGAGTTCGGGTACGTCCTGGCCAAGCGCGCGGAGGTCTTCGGCGAGGACCCCTCGATCTGGTTCACCAGCCCCCAGGCGTACACGGCGTACCGCAAGGGCCTCACCCAGGCGGGCAACGACCACCTTGAGCCGCCGCTGACGGCGGCGGGCTGGTCGGGCCGCCGCCGGTACGCCAAGGACCGCCGTTACGCGGCGGACCACCGGGGCTGGTCGCCGCCCGGATCCGCGTACGCCTTCGAGGGCGGCCCCTCCGATCTGCGGGTCTCCTTCCCCTGCCCGACGTGCTTCCAGCGCATCCGCCTCCCCTGCCGCGGCCGGGTCCGCGCCCGCTGCACGCTGTGCCGCACGGTCCTGGAGTGCGACACCTGACATCCGAAATGTCTTTGCGGTACGGCACCGGGCGCGCGATGGTCGAAGGATGACGAACCTGATGGAGGCGGTGCTCGGCGGCGACGAGGACGCCGTCGTACGGGCACTGCGCGCAGGCGCATCGGCGGAGTCGTCGAGCGAGGGCCTGGGCACGGCGCTGTACCGGGCGGCGCTGGGCGACCGGCCCGGCATCGTACGGCTGCTGCTCGCGGCGGGCGCCGATCCGAACCGCGCGAGCGGCGAGGACACGGTGGACCTGCCGCTGTGCGGGGCGGCGAGCGGCGGCCACGCGGAGGTCGTACGGGCGCTGCTGGCGGCGGGCGCGGAGCCCGATCTGCGCGAGGAGCTCGACTTCACGGCGATGACGTGGGCGGTGCAGAAGGGGTACGCGAAGACGGCGGAGGTCCTCCTCGCCCACGGCGCCGACCCCGATCTGCCCGGCCCCGGCGGGGTGCCACCGCTGGTGACGGCGGCGGGCCGGGGCTCGGCCGAGACCGTAAGAGTCCTGCTGCGGCACGGTGCGAGCGCACGCCAGGAGGCCCTGGCGGAGGCGAGGAGGTGGCTGGAACTGGACGTGGAGCAGGAGGTGCGCCGGCAACTCGCGGACAGCCACGGCGCCGAGCACGAGGCGGCGGCCCGCCTGGTGAGGGAGGACGGCGGGCTGACGGTGGTCGTGGACCTGATCGGCGAGAGGGCCCCTTGGTCGACAGCGGAACAACAAACAGGCCACGGGGCGATCGCGACGCTCCTGGAGACGGAACTGGGCATCGCGGCCCCCTTCGAGGAGCTGGCCGAGCGCGCCCTGCGCCACGGCGATGCGACGCTCGACGACTGGGCGGAGCCGATGTTCGCGCTGCAGCGCAGGGGCGACGAGGAGACGTTCCAGGCCGCGGCGGCGTGGGCGGCGGACGCGAAGGACCCGCTGCGCCAGGCGTTCGCGGCGGACGTGCTGTCCCAACTGGGCTTCACGGAGGGCAAACCCTTCGTACCGCGCTCGCTCCCGCTGCTGCGCGACCTGGCGAGGACCGCGGTGCACCCGGAGCTGATCCAGTCCGCGGTGCTTGCACTGGGCCACCACGGCGACCCGGCGGCACTTCCCGAAATCCTCCAGCACGCCACGCACCCGGACCGCGCGGTGCGCTACCGCGTGGCCCTGGCCCTGCACGGCCTGGTCCGCGCCGAAGACACGGAGGCCCTGTCGACGCTGATCACGCTGACGCAGGACCCGGACGACGAGGTCAGGGACTGGGCGACGCTGGACCTGGCGGGGGTGGAGGCGGACACCCCGCAGATCCGCGAGGCGCTGGCGGCGCGCCTGGACGACGAGGACGAGGACACGGCGGCGGAGGCGGCGAGGGGCCTGGCGATGCGTCAGGACCCGCGGGCAGTAGGGACGTTGGTTCGGATCCTGGCGGACGAGGACCCGGAGGGGTACGCGCACGGGACGGCGCTGGAGGCGATCGAGCACGTACAGGACGAGGCGGCAAAACACCGCTTGACGCGAACGACCCCTCGCTGCCGCTGAAGCCGCCGTACGGGCTGGGTATACCCACCTGAGCTCGCTTGTGCGGGCTCATACAGCCCGCACAAATCGAGCCCACACCGGGAAAAATCCAGCCCCTCCGGCGCTTGAGGAGCGGGGTCTGGGGCGGAGCCCCAGTGGGGGTCCGCGGGGCGACGCCCCCGGTTTCGGGAAGGGGCGGGATTGGGGAAGCCTGTGCGGCGCTGGCCACCCCCACCCCTGACTATCGCGCCCCGTACACCGCCCCCGGAACCTCCGCCGCAGCCAGCAGTTTCACCGCCGCCTCCCCCGCCTCCGCAGGAGTCCACCGCCCACCCCGGTCCACCGTCGGCCCGGCCCGCCACCCCTCCATCACCGTGATCCGCCCGCCCTCCGCCTCAAAAACCCGCCCACTGACCCCCGCACACCCCTCCGACCCCAGCCACACCACCAACGGCGAGACATCCTCCGGCAACCCCTCCAGCCCCCCAAAAGTCTCCTCGGTCATCCGAGTCCGCGCCGCCGGCGCAATCGCATTGACCTGCACCCCGTACCGCCCCATCTCCGCCGCGGCCACCAGCGTCAGCCCCACGATCCCCGCCTTAGCGGCCGCATAGTTCCCCTGCCCCACACTCCCCAACAACCCTGCCCCCGAAGTCGTGTTGACGACCCGCGCGACAACCTCCCGCCCCGCCTTGGCCTCCCCCCTCCAATAAGCAGCCGCATGCTTCAGCGGCAGAAAATGCCCCTTCACATGCACCCTCATCACGGCATCCCAGTCGTCCTCCCCCAGATTGACGAGCATGCGATCGCGCAGGAACCCGGCGTTGTTGACCAGGGTGTCGAGCCGCCCATACGTATCGACAGCCGCGGCCACCAGCGACGCGGCCCCCTCACTCGTGGCGATGTCCCCACCGTGCGCAACGGCCTCACCCCCCAACGCACGGATCTCCTCGACAACACTCCCAGCAGGCCCACCCGACGAGCCCGCCCCATCCAGTCCGACCCCCAGATCGTTGACGACGACCCGAGCCCCCTCCGCCGCGAAGGCCAGCGCATGGGCGCGCCCCAGCCCCCGCCCGGCCCCCGTAACGACAACAACGCGCCCTTCACACAGCCCACTACGACCCATCTCACGTCTCCTTATTGACAGTTGAAGCATCCAGAAAGGCGGGCCGCTCCCCGCCCCCGTGCACGAGCAACGAGGCCCCGCTCACATAGGCGGCCCGCTCCGAAGCAAGAAAAACCACCACCTCCCCCACCTCAGAAGGCTCAGCCAACCGCCCGAGCGGCACGGTCCGCCCCACAGCAGCAACCCCCTCCGCATCCCCGTAGTGCAGATGCGAGAGCTCGGTCCGCACCATCCCCAGCACCACCGTGTTCACCCGAACCTCGGGCGCCCACTCCACGGCCATGGACCGCGCCAGGTTCTCCAACCCGGCCTTGGCAGCCCC
Source organism: Streptomyces sp. NBC_01465 (assembly GCF_036227325.1). Classification (NCBI taxonomy): domain Bacteria; kingdom Bacillati; phylum Actinomycetota; class Actinomycetes; order Kitasatosporales; family Streptomycetaceae; genus Streptomyces; species Streptomyces sp. NBC_01465. The sequence goes on from NZ_CP109467.1 coordinate 1,741,530, forward strand.
ATAAGCGGCCGTCCCCGGCGAGGGCCGCCCCCCGCTCACGCTCCCGATCATCACGACACACCCCCGCGCGTCCCGCAGATACCCGTACGCGGCCAGCGAAACAGCCATCGGAACCACCAAGTTGAGCTCCATCACCCGCGCATGCCGCTCAGCTTCCCCCTCCCCTAACAGCCGGTACGGCGTCCCACCCGCGTTATTGACGAGCACATCAAGCCGCCCGTGCCGCTCGACAACTCCCGCCAGAAAGTCCCGCACGGCCCCCGAGTCCCGCAGGTCAACGGCCACGAACTCCACGCCGTCCACCGCAACTTCAGGAGCCCGCCGAGCGCACACCACGACAACGGCCCCCGCCCCCACGAACGCGGCAGCGATCCCCGCACCGACCCCCCGGGTCCCGCCCGTCACCACAACGACCTTCCCGGCCAGCTCCATCCGCGCTACCTTTCCACCTAACAAACGTTTGGTGGAAAGGTAGCTGATCCGCTCATGGGTGTCTCCACCTCCAGCCCCGAAAAGGGAATCTCGCGCATCACCGTCGACTTCCCACCCGTCAACGCCCTCCCGGTGCAGGGCTGGTACGACCTCGCCGACGCACTCCGCGCAGCCGGCCGCGACCCCGAGACCCGGTGCGTGATCCTGGCCGCGGAGGGCCGGGGCTTCAACGCGGGTGTGGACATCAAGGAGATGCAGCGCGACTCCACCCACACAGCCCTCATCGGCGCCAACAGAGGCTGCTACGAAGCATTTTCAGCCGTCTACACCTGCGAAGTCCCGGTCGTGGCAGCCGTCAACGGCTTCTGCCTGGGCGGCGGAATCGGCCTGGTCGGCAACGCGGACGCGATCGTCGCCTCCGACGACGCCACCTTCGGCCTCCCCGAACTCGACCGCGGCGCACTCGGCGCGGCCACGCACCTCTCCCGCCTGGTCCCCCAACACCTCATGCGGGCCCTGTACTTCACCTCCCGCACCGCCACCGCAGCCGAGCTCCACGCCCACGGCTCGGTCTGGAAGGTGGTCCCCCCACCCGAACTCCCTGCCGCAGCCCTGGACCTGGCCCGCGAGATAGCCCAGAAGGACGGCACCCTCCTCCGCCTCGCCAAGGCGGCGATCAACGGCATCGACCCCGTGGACGTACACCGCAGTTACCGCTTCGAGCAGGGCTTCACCTTCGAGGCCAACCTCAGCGGAGTGGCCGACCGAGTCCGCAACACCTTCGGCGCCCAGAACACACAGAAGGGCCCCCGCCCATGACCGACAAAACAATGACCCCCGACGAAGCGGTGTCCCACCTCCGCTCCGGCATGACGCTCGGCATCGGCGGCTGGGGCTCGCGCCGCAAACCGATGGCCCTGGTCCGAGCACTGCTCCGTACCGAGATCACCGATCTCCACGTCATCTCGTACGGCGGCCCCGACGTCGGCCTCCTGGCCGCAGCAGGCCGCATCCGCGCGCTCACGACCCCCTTCGTCACCCTCGACTCGATCCCCCTGGAGCCGAACTACCGGGCGGCCCGCGAGCAGAACAGCATCGCCCTCACCGAGATCGACGAGGCGATGTTCATGTGGGGCCTGCACGCCGCCGCCAACCGCCTCCCCTTCCTCCCCGTCCGCGCAGGCATCGGCTCCGACGTCATGCGCGTCAACCCCCACCTCCGCACGGTCACTTCCCCCTACGACGACGGCGAGGAGTTCGTGGCGGTCCCGGCCCTGCGCATGGATGCCGCCCTGGTCCACCTCAACCGCGCCGACCGCCAGGGCAACGCCCAGTACCTGGGCCCCGACCCCTACTTCGACGACCTCTTCAGCGAGGCCGCGGACGCCACGTACCTCTCCTGCGAACAGCTCGTCGACACAGCGGACCTGACCAAGACCCACACCCCCCAGACCCTCCTCATCAGCCGCCACACCGTCACCGGCGTCTGCGAGACCCCGAACGGCGCCCACTTCACCTCCTGCGCCCCCGACTACGACCGCGACGAACCCTTCCAGCGCCTGTACGCGACCACGCGCTACCCAGAGTTCGCAGCCCGCTTCCTCTCCGGCGACGAAGAGCACTACCAACAGGCAGTCCAGACCTGGCACAAGGAGCAGCAGTGACCACCGCGACCACGGCCACCCGCGCCGAGTACTGCGTCATCGCCTGCGCCGAGGCCTGGCGCGACAGCGGCGAGATCCTCGCCTCCCCCATGGGCCTGATCCCGTCCTTCGGCGCCCGCCTCGCCAAGCGGACGTTCTCCCCCGACCTGCTCCTCACCGACGGCGAGGCGACCTTCGTCTCCCTCGACGGCACCCCCGAGGGCTGGCTCCCGTACCGCAAGCACCTCACGATGGTCACCGGCGGCCGCCGCCACGTGATGATGGGCGCCAGCCAGATCGACCGCTACGGCAACCAGAACATCTCCTGCATCGGCGACTGGCAGCAGCCCACCCGCCAGCTCCTCGGCGTACGCGGCGCCCCGGTCAACACCCTGAACAACCCGACGAGTTACTGGATCCCGAAGCACTCCACCCGGGTCTTCGTCCCCAAGGTCGACATGATCAGCGGAGTCGGCTACGACCACGCCGCGGCCGCCGGCCCGTCCGCGACCCGATTCCACCGCATCCCGTACGTCATCACCGACCTGGCGGTCTTCGACTTCGCGACCCCCGACCACTCGATGCGCCTGGCGAGCCTCCACCCCGGCGTGACGGCGGCCGAGGTCCAGGAGGCCACGGCCTTCCCCCTGACGATCCCCGAGGACGTCCCGTACACCCGCGAACCGACCCCCCACGAGCTCCACCTGATCCGCGACGTCATCGACCCCAAGTCCCTCAGGGACCGCGAGGTGAAGGTGAAGACCGCCTGATGGAGACAGCCCTCACCAAGCTCATCGGCATCGAGCACCCGATCGTCCAGACCGGCATGGGCTGGGTGGCGGGCCCCCGCCTGGTCTCGGCCTCCGCGAACGCGGGCGCCCTGGGCATCCTGGCCTCCGCGACGATGACCACCGGCGAGCTCCTCACCGCGGTCCGCGAGGTCAAGTCCCGTACGGACAAGCCTTTCGGCGTCAATCTCCGCGCGGACGCGACCGACGCCCGCGACCGGGTCCGCATCATCATCGACGAGGGCGTGAAGGTGGCGTCCTTCGCCCTGGCCCCCTCCCGCGAGCTGATAGCCGAACTCAAGGAAGCAGGGGTGGTGGTCATCCCGTCGATCGGCGCCCGCCGCCACGCCGAGAAGGTCGCGGCCTGGGGTGCGGACGCGGTGATCGTCCAGGGCGGCGAGGGCGGCGGCCACACGGGCGAGGTGGCAACAACCGTGCTCCTCCCCCAAGTTGTCGACGCGGTCGACATCCCCGTGATCGCGGCCGGCGGTTTCTACGACGGCCGCGGCCTGGTGGCGGCCCTCGCGTACGGGGCTGCGGGCATCGCCATGGGCACCCGCTTCCTCCTGACCTCGGACTCCACCGTCCCCGACCCCGTAAAAGCGAAATACCTGGAAGCGACGGTCAAGGGCATCACGGTCACCACGGCCGTGGACGGCCTCCCCCACCGCATGCTCCGCAGCGACCTGGTCACCACGCTCGAAAGCGCGGGCCGCACCCGCACCCTGCTCCACGCCACCCGCCGCGCCGCGTCCTTCCGCAAGCTCTCCGGCCTGTCCTGGCCGCAGATGGTCCGCGAGGGCCTGGCCATGAAACACGGAAAGGACCTGACGTGGAGTCAGGTCCTGCTGGCCGCCAACACCCCGATGCTCCTCAAGGCGTCCATGGTCGACGGCCGTACCGACCTGGGCGTGATGGCGTCGGGCCAAATCGCAGGCCTGATCACCGACTTGCCGTCCTGCGCGGAGCTGGTGAACCGGATCATGACAGAGGCGCGGGAGGTGCTGAGCACCCTCCCGCGCCTCTAAAAGCTTCGTACGTCAGGCAGCAGCCCGACGCCCGCCGCCCTGACCACCACGGCCCTGGCCGCTCTGGGCGCTGCGGCCCTGAGCGCTGCGGCCCTGGCCGCCGCCCTGGCCCTGCTGGCCGCCGGCGCGGCCCGCGCCGCCCTGGCCGCCACGGCGCCCACGGCTGCCCCGGCTGCCTGCGGCGGCAGCGGCTCCACCGGCTGCGCCGCCGGCCCGCGAGGGCCGGCTCGGGCGCGAACGGCGCGCGCCCTGCGGCTGCGTCGGCTGCGGGACCTCGACGACAACAGCAACCCCGGAGGGCTCCTGCGCACCGGTGATCCGGGCGAGCTCCTCGTCGGTCGACTTGACCCGCGCGGTCTGCGGCGTGATGCCCGCGTCCGACATCAGGCGGGTCATCTCGCGCTTCTGCTCGGGGAGCACCAGCGTGACGACGCTGCCGGACTCGCCCGCCCGCGCGGTACGTCCACCGCGGTGCAGGTAGTCCTTGTGGTCGGTCGGCGGGTCCACGTTGACGACGAGGTCAAGGTCGTCGATGTGGATGCCACGCGCGGCCACATTGGTCGCGATGAGCGCGGTGACCTGTCCGTTCTTGAACTGGTCGAGCGTCCGGTTGCGCTGCGGCTGCGAACGCCCGCCGTGCAGACCGGAGGCGCGCACGCCACTGGCGAGCAGCTGCTTGACCATCCGGTCGACGGACCGCTTGGTGTCCATGAACATGATCACGCGACCGTCGCGGGCGGCGATGCGCGTGGTGACGGCCTTTTTGTCCGTGGCGTCGAGGACGTAGAGCACGTGGTGCTCCATGGTCGTGACGGCGCCCGCGGACGGGTCGACGGAGTGCACGACGGGGTCGGTCAGGAACATCCGCACGAGGCGGTCGATGTTCTTGTCCAGCGTCGCGGAGAACAGCATGCGCTGCCCGTCGGGCTCGACCTGCTTCAGCAGCGCGGTGACCTGCGGCATGAAGCCCATGTCGGCCATCTGGTCGGCCTCGTCGAGGACGGTGATGGCGACCTGGTCGAGACGGCAGTCGCCGCGCTCGATGAGGTCCTTCAGCCGGCCGGGCGTGGCCACGACGACCTCGGCACCGCGGCGCAGCTGACCGGCCTGCTTGGCGATGGACATACCGCCGACGACGGTGGCCAGACGCAGGTTGACGGAGGTCGCGTACGGCGTGAGCGCGTCCGTGACCTGCTGGGCGAGCTCACGCGTCGGTACGAGCACGAGCGCGAGCGGCGCCCTGGGCTCGGAGCGCCGGCCCGCCGTGCGGGCGAGCAGTGCGAGCCCGAAGGCGAGGGTCTTGCCGGATCCGGTGCGTCCGCGGCCGAGGAGGTCGCGTCCCGCGAGGGAGTTCGGCAGGGTGGCGCCCTGGATCGGGAAGGGGTCGGTGACGCCCTGGGCCCCGAGGGTCTTGAGGAGGGCGGCGGGCATGTCCAGCTCGGCGAAAGCCTCGACGGCGGGCAGCGCGGGGGTGATGGTCTCCGGCAGCGTGAATTCGGCGGGCCTGGGGGCCGCCTTGCGGGCCGGAGCCTTGGCGGGGGCCTTGGAGCGGCCCCTCGACGACTGGTTGCGTGCGGGGCGCGAGGGACGTTCAGCGGAGCGGGTCATGCAGTTTCTAGCCTTCCTGCCGGATCAACTGTCGGACACACAGCACAAACCGGGACCCGCACCGCGAAGGTGCGAGCCCCGGTCAGCGAGGTACGCGTCCGGCAATTAGGCCGGGACGATGTTCTCCGCCTGCGGGCCCTTCTGGCCCTGCGTGACGTCGAAGGAAACCTTCTGGCCCTCCTGGAGCTCACGGAAGCCCGAGGTGGCGATGTTGGAGTAGTGGGCGAAGACGTCGGCGCCGCCGCCGTCCTGCTCAATGAAGCCGAAGCCCTTTTCCGAGTTGAACCACTTCACGGTACCGGTGGCCATAACATTCTCCCAAACAGGTGCAGAGCCGGAAATTCGCACTTTACGAATTCCGCGTCGCCGCATTGAACCCCATAACCGGAGAAAGACCGGAAAAACTAACAATGCGCCTGAGGAACATTCCCGTCAGGCGCACATAAAGTTCATGGGTACCAAAACTGCAACAGGTCCAACACTAGCACGGTTGCGCGGGCGCTGCTTGGATCCGTGTGTGACTCAAGCGATCAGTGAGCCCTGGGGGCTCAGTGTGTTCGGGACCGGAAGCGTGCGGGTCATGCCCCAACTGGCCCGCGTCAGACTGGCAGTTGATCTTCTGGCGCCCACTCCGGAGGAGGCCTACGAGCGGGCCGGGACAGCGGTAAAACTGCTGCGCGACACGGTGCGCAGACACGGCATACCGGACGCGGCGGTGTCCGGATCGATGCTCTCACTCACCTCTTCGTACGAAGGGTATGGAGCGGATCGAAAGTTCCTGGGGTACCGCTGCCGTGCTCCGTACACCGTCGAGACGAGCGCACTCGACGGACTGCAGCAACTGATCGTGGACTCGATCGGTGCCGGGGCGAACCATGTCGAGTCGGTCATCTTCGACGTACACGACAAGCCCGCTCTGCGGGACGAGGCACGGCGCCTCGCGGTCGCGGCCGCCCACCGCAAGGCCGAGGTCTACGCGCAGGCGACCGGCACCGGGCTCGGTCCGGTGATCCACATCCAGGACGTGGACCCCGACACCTTCGACGTCCGGTCGCACGGCCAGCGCGGCTTCGAGGACGGGGTGGACTCCGACCTCGCACCCGGCCTGGTGGGGGTCAACGCGGCCGTGCTCCTCGGGTACGCCCTCACCCCGTAACCGCAGGTCAGAGGCGTTCGATGATGGTGACGTTCGCCTGGCCCCCGCCTTCGCACATCGTCTGGAGGCCGTAGCGGCCGCCCGTGCGCTCCAGCTCGTGCAGCAGGGTCGTCATCAGCTTCACGCCCGTCGCTCCCAGCGGGTGGCCCAGGGCGATCGCGCCTCCGTTGACGTTGACCTTCGCAGGGTCCGCCCCGGTCTCTTTCAGCCACGCCAGGACGACCGGGGCGAAGGCCTCGTTGATCTCGACCAGGTCGATGTCGTCGAGGGACATCCCCGTCTTCTTCAGGGCGTATGCGGTCGCCGGGATCGGGGCGGAGAGCATCCGGATCGGGTCCTCTCCCCGTACGGAGAGGTGGTGGATGCGGGCGCGCGGGGTCAGGCCGTGTTCGGCCACCGCGCGCTCGGAGGCGATCAGCATCGCCGCCGCGCCGTCGGAGACCTGGGAGGAGCAGGCCGCGGTGATCGTGCCGGTCTCCAGGACGGGCTTGAGGTTCGCCATCTTCGCGAGGGTCGTGTCGCGGCGCGGACCCTCGTCCGTCGTGACGTCGCCGTACGGGACGATCTCGCGGTCGAAGCGGCCCTCGTCAATCGCCCGGATCGCCCGCTGATGTGAACGGAGAGCGAATTCCTCCATGTCCAGGCGGGAAATTCCCCATTTCTCCGCTATCAGCTGGGCGCCGTGGAATTGATTCACCGGGGCGTCCCCGTAGCGGGCCCGCCAGCCCTCGCTGCCCGCGTACGGGCCTTCCGTGAAGCCGAGGGGTTCCGCGGCCTGGCGCGAGGCGAATGCGATGGGGATCTGCGTCATGTTCTGGGTGCCGCCCGCGACGACGAGGTCCTGGGTGCCGGAGAGGACTCCCTGGGCGGCGAAGTGCACGGCCTGCTGCGAGGAGCCGCACTGGCGGTCGATCGTCACGCCCGGCACCTCCTCGGGGAGGCCCGCGGCCAGCCATGCCGTACGGGCGATGTCGCCGGCCTGCGGTCCCACCGTGTCCAGGCAGCCGAAGACGACGTCCTCGACAGCCGAGGGGTCGACTCCGGAGCGGGCGACGAGCGCTTTCAGGACATGCGCGCCGAGGTCGGCGGGGTGCACGGCCCCGAGGCCTCCCTTGCGCCGCCCGACGGGGGTGCGTACCGCTTCGACGATGTAGGCCTCGGCCATGGCTGCTGAGCTCCTTCGGTGGGTTACGTACGCAGGGAGATGCCGTCCAGGACCATCGAGAGGTACTGGCGGGCGATCTCCTCGGGGCTGTGCTGGCCGCCCGGCCGGTACCAGGACGCGGCGACCCAGACGGTGTCGCGGACGAAGCGGTAGGTGAGGCGGATGTCCAGGTCGGCGCGGAAGACCCGGTCCTCGACGCCGCGCTCCAGCGTCCCGAGCCAGGCCTTCTCGAACTTGGTCTGGGAGTCGGCGAGGTAGTGGAAGCGCGGGAGGGCGGCGAGGTGCTTGGACTCCTTCTGGTAGATCGCGACGGCGGCGCGGTGCCGGTCGATCTCGCGGAAGGACTCGGTGACGAGGGCCTCGATGGTCTCCCTGGGGCCGAGGCCGGATGCGAGGACGGCGTCGTAGCCCGCCCACAGTTCGGTCAGGAAGGTGGAGAGGATCTCGTCGACCATCGATTCCTTGGAATCGAAGTGGTAGTAGAGGCTGCCGGCGAGCATCCCCGCCGCGTCCGCGATCTTCCGGACAGTGGTGGCGTTGTAGCCCTGGGCGGCGAACACTTCGGCTGCGGTGTCGAGGAGTTCGCGACGGCGGGCGGGGGTGGCGGTCACCGGCGGCTTCTTGGCTTTGCTGCTGTTCGGAGGCACGTCGCCATTGTGGACTCACGCATGCTGGCTGCTGACGGAGACGGTCTCTCCGGTCATGTACGAGGAGTACTCGCTGGCCAGGAAGACGATGACGTTGGCGACCTCCCAGGGCTCGGCGTACCGGCCGAAGGCCTCGCGTGCGGTGAGTTCGTCGAGGAGTTCGGGGGTGGTGACCTTCACCAGGTGCGGGTGCATGGCCAGGCTCGGGGAGACGGCGTTGACGCGTACGCCGTACTCGGCCGCCTCGATCGCCGCGCACCGGGTGAGGGCCATGACCCCCGCCTTGGCGGCCGCGTAGTGGGCCTGACCGGCCTGGGCGCGCCAGCCGACGACGGAGGCATTGTTGACGATCACGCCGCCGTTGCCCGACTCCTTGAAGGAGCGCAGGGCGGCCCGCGTACAGCGGAAGGTGCCGTTGAGCGTGACGTCCAGGACCTTCGACCAGGCGTCGTCGGTCATGTCGACCAGGGGTGAAGTCCCGCCCAGGCCCGCGTTGTTGACGACGATGTCCAGTCCGCCGTGGAGTTCCCCGGCGAGCGCGAAGAGCGCCTGGACCTGACTCTCGTCGGTGACGTCGCAGGGCAGGGATGCGACGCGGTCCGCGCCGAACTCCTCGCCGAGCGCCGCCTCGGACTCCTTGAGGCGGCGTGCATGGGCGTCACCGATGACGACGCGGGCGCCTTCTTCCAGGAACTTACGGGCAGTTGCCCCGCCGATGCCCGCTCCGGCCGCGGCGGTGATGACGGCGGTGCGGCCGGTCAGCAGACCGTGCCCGGGAACGTACTGCGGCTTGTTGTTCGTCACACGAGCACGTTAACCTACCAAACACTTGTTAGGGAAGGAGTCCGATGCCCGCCCTGCCCGTCCTGTACGAGCGCCGAGGCCCGGTCGCGCACCTCACCATGAACCGCCCGCGCTACCGCAACGCACAGAATTCCGCGATGACTTACGCCCTGGACGACGCCTTCTACCGGGCGGCCGACGACCCGGAGGTGAAGGTCCTCGTCCTCTCCGGAGCGGGCGACCACTTCTCCGCCGGGCACGACATCGGCACCCCGGAGCGCGACGCCCATCTCCCCTTCGAGCGGCGGGCCGGACTCTGGTGGGACCACTCGGACAAGGCGGGCGCCGAGAGCCGGTACGCACGCGAGTCCGAGGTCTATCTGGGGATGTGCCGGCGCTGGCGCGAGCTCCCGAAGCCGGTGATCGCCTCGGTCCAAGGGGCCTGCGTGGCAGGCGGGTTGATGCTCGCCTGGGTCTGCGATCTGATCGTGGCGAGCGAGGACGCGTACTTCGCCGATCCGGTCGTACGGATGGGGATCCCGGGCGTCGAGTACTTCGCGCATCCGTGGGTGATGCCGCCGCGCATCGCCAAGGAGTTCCTGTACACCGGTGACCCGATGAGCGCACAGCGGGCGTACGAGGTCGGGATGGTCAACCGGGTCGTCGTACGCGATGAACTCGCCGCCAGCACTGAGGAGTTGGCCCTGCGCATCGCCTCTATGCCCCGCCTCGGGCTCGCCCTCACCAAGCGGGCCGTCAACCAGGCCGAGGACCTTCAGGGCCTGCACGCCGGGATGGACTCCGTCTTCGGACTGCACCATCTCGCCCACGCCCACAACGCCGAAACCGCCGCCGATCCGCTGGGCGGCATGGACATAGCAGCCATGAAGAAGGCGAGCACCAGCTGATGGATCTGACGCACACCCCCGACGAGGACGCCTTCCGGGCCGAGGCCAGGGAGTGGCTCACGGCGAACGTCCCGTCCGAGCCGCTGCCCTCCCTGGAGACCGAGGAGGGCTTCGCGGCCCACCGGGAGTGGGAGGGCCGGCTGGCTACGGACCGCTGGTCGGTCGTCAACTGGCCTGCCGAGTACGGCGGCAGGGGCGCCGACATCTTCCGGTGGCTGGTCTTCGAGGAGGAGTACTACCGGGCGGGCGGCCCCGGCCGCGTCTCCCAGAACGGCATCAACCTCCTCGCGCCCACCCTCTTCGACTACGCGACGGACGAGCAGCGCGCCCGCGTCCTGCCCCCGATGGCGAGCGGCGAGGTGATCTGGGCGCAGGCCTGGTCCGAGCCCGAGTCCGGATCGGACCTCGCCTCCCTCCGCTCAACTGCCGTACGGACAGAGGGGGGTTGGCTGCTCTCCGGCCAGAAGACCTGGTCCTCGCGCGCCGCCTTCGCCGACCGCGCGTTCGGCATCTTCCGTACGGACCCCGAAGCGCCCAAGCCCCACCAGGGCCTCACCTACCTGATGTTCGACCTGAAGGCGCCGGGCGTCACCGTCCGCCCCATCGGCCGCCTCGACGGGAAGCCCGCCTTCGCCGAGCTCTTCCTCGACCAGGTCTTCGTCCCCGACGAGGATGTCATCGGGGAGCCCGGCCAGGGCTGGCGCATCGCCATGTCGACCACCGGCAACGAGCGCGGTCTCACCCTCCGCTCCCCCGGCCGGTTCCTGGCGGCCGCCGACCGCCTCACCGCGCTCTGGCGCGCACAGGGAGAGGACGTGACCCTGCGCGACCGGGTGGCGGACGCGGTGATCGGCGCCCGGGCCTACCAGCTCTTCACGTACGCCAATGCCTCGCGCTTCGCGGCCGGGGAGACCATCGGCGCGGAGTCGAGCCTCAACAAGGTCTTCTGGTCCGAATACGACATCGCACTCCACGAGACGGCACTCGAACTCCTGGGTACTGACGGCGAGTTGGCGGACACCGCCTGGTCCGAGGGGTACGTCTTCTCCCTCTCCGGACCCATCTACGCCGGCACCAACGAGATCCAGCGCGACATCATCGCCGAGCGGCTGCTCGGCCTGCCGAGGGGACGCCGGGCATGAGGTTCCAGCTCACCGACGAACAGCAGGACTTCGGGCGTTCCCTGGACGCGCTGCTCACAGCCTCCGACACGCCCTTGGCCGTACGGTCCTGGGCCGCCGGTGACCACGCGCCGGGCCGCGCCCTGTGGATGCGGCTCGCGGAGGCCGGGGTCTTCGCGCTGGCGGTCCCGGAGGCGTACGAGGGCGTGGGGCCGCTGCCGGTCGAACTGGCCGTCGCCTACGTCGCGTTGGGCCGCCACGGCGTCCCGGGCCCCTTGGTCGAGACGGCAGCGGCCGCCGTACTCCTGGCGGGGACGCCGGCCGCGAAGGAGTGGCTGCCGCGGATCGCCGCGGGCGAGGCGCTGGTCACGCTCGCCGAGGGCCCGTACGCGCTGGACGCCGACGCCGCCGACCTGCTGCTGACCCGCGAGGGGCGCATCGCACCGGGACACGGCCCGCTGCGACCTTCGGCGGACCCGGCGCGCCGCCTCTTCGCCCCGACGGAGGGCGGTGAACTCCTGGGCGGCACACCGGCGTTGAGTGCCGCGAGGGACATGGCGGCGTTCCTCACGGCGGCACAGTCGCTCGGAGTCGGTCTCGCACTCCTCGACCGTACGGTCGCGTACGTGAAGCAGCGCACCCAGTTCGGTACGCAGATCGGCGCCTTCCAGGCGGTCAAGCACCGTCTCGCGGACACCCTCCTCGCCCTGGAGTTCGCCCGCCCGCTGCTCTACGGGGCCGCGCTCACCATGGCGCCCGCGGACATCGCGGCAGCGAAGGTGACGGCGGGCGAGGCGGCGTACAGGGCGGCCCGCACCGCGCTGCAGCTGCACGGGGCGGTCGGCTACACGGAGGAGCTGGACCTCTCGCTCTGGCTCCGGAAGGCCCGCCCGCTGCGGGACGCATGGGGCACCCCCTCCGCCTGCCGCGCCACGGTCCTCACCGCCTAGAATCCAGCACATGATCGCCGCCCTGCAGTGCATAGTCCTGGACTGCCCCGACCCGCCGAGCCTCGCCGCCTTCTACCGGGCGATCCTCGGCGGCGAGGTGAACCGGCCCGACCGCCGCTGGGCCGCCGGCGCCGACTTCACGACGCTCCACACGGCAACGGGGCTGGTCCTGGCCTTCCAGCGGGTCGAGGACTATCACGCCCCGGAGTGGCCCAACCCCTCGCGCCCGCAACAGTTCCACCTGGACTTCGACGTGGACGACCTGGACAGGGCCGAGCAGGAGGTCCTGGAGGCCGGGGCCAACCTCCTCGACGACAACGCGAGCGGCTGGCGGGTCTACGCGGACCCCGCAGGCCACCCGTTCTGCCTGCTCCAGCACTGACCGGACGGCAGGCTCACTGCACCCAGGAGGTCTTCTCGCGCTCGGCGGCGCTGCGCTCCACGCAGAACTCATTGCCCTCGATGTCCGCCATCAGCGCCCAGCCGGTCCCGTCCGGCTTGCGGTGGTCGGCCACCAGCGCGGCCCCCAGCTCCAGCAACCGCTCCACCTCCTCGTCACGGGAACGGTCCTGCGGCTGGAGGTCCAGGTGCACCCGGTTCTTGACGGACTTGGCCTCGGGCACCTGGATGAACAGCACCCCGACGCCCGGCGCCTCGACCAGCGCCTCCGGGTCCCCCGGGTTGTCCTCGTCGCTCAGCGGGGCGTCCAGGACCTTGGACCAGAAGGTCGCGAGTGCGAAGGCGTCGGCGCAGTCGATGGTGATGTGTCGTATGAGAGAAGTCATGCCGGCCACTATCTCCCGGCTGATCACAGCGGTCCACCGACATTGACAGTCCGCGGGACCGCTGGCTCTAATGGTCCGCGTGCAGCGTGGCGCCGGCCACAGAGCAGTGGGCAGGCCGGCAGCCGGGTGAGCACCTTTCCCCGAAGGGCCCGTGCCTTGAGTTCATACTCCGCACCCCGCGCCTGAGATCAGCACCCTCGCCTCCCCTTGTTCTGGAGATACGACACCGCATGCCCACGCCCGAAATCCCTGCGGAAATCCGCACACTCGCCGACAAACTGGTGCAGGTCCACTCCTGGCTGCGCGAGCAGTTGGAGCACGTACGCACCGAGACCGAAGCCCATTTCGCAGCCCACGGAGCGGCCCCCGCGCCGCCGCCCCTGGGGCTGCAGATCCGGCAACGCTGCCTGGCCTTCTGCGACTTCCTCACCTTCCACCACACCAGCGAGGACGGGCACATCCTCCCGGTCGTCGGGGTCCACCACCCCGAGCTGGGCGAGACGCTCGACCGGCTCCGCGAGGAGCACCGCACGATCGCCCGCGTCAAGGAGCAGATCCTCGCGCTCCTCGACGACTGGGAGACGGCCGACCCGCAGCTCTTCCGCACCGAACTGGCCCGGATGACACAGGAGCTGCTCGCGCACCTCGACTACGAGGAGGAGATGCTGCTCCCCGCGCTGGCCCAGGTCCCGTTCCCGCCACGGCCCCAACCCTCAGGCAGCGTCCAGTAGTTCGAGCTGCTGTGTCGTCGTGAGGATCGCCACCAGGGAGGCCCGTGCCTCCATGAGCCCGGCGATCCTCTCGTCGACCGAGCGCAGCTGATCGCGCAGGTGGTTGCTCATGCAGGGGTGCACGTCGATGCCGTCGCCGTGCACGCAGGGCAGCAGTTCGCGGATGACGCGGGTCGGGAGTCCGGCGTCGAGGAACGCGCGGATGCGGTGGACGACCTGGGGCGCGTCGTCGGCGTACGTCCGCTGGCCGCCGGGTGTGCGGCGGGCCTCCAGGAGGCCCTGCTCCTCGTAGTAGCGCAGCAGCCGTACGCTCACGCCGGTCGCCCGCGCCAGCTCTCCGATCTTCACTGTGTGACCCCCCTCACATCTGCTTGAACCTCACATGGGTGTGAGCTCCTAGCGTTCCTGCCATGACGAACAACGACAAGAACATCTTCTCCCTCGGCGGCGACCTTCCGGTACGGCGTATCGGCTACGGCACCATGCGTCTCGCCGACGGACCGGGCGCGCCGACGGGTGCCGAGGCCCCCATCTGGACCGCTCCGGCGGACCGGGACGCGGCAATCGCCCTGCTGCGTACGGCAGTCGAAGCCGGGGTGAACCTCATCGACACCGCCGACGCGTACGCGCTCGGCGCCGGTGAGGAGCTGATCGCCGACGCCCTCCACCCGTACCGCGACGGGGTGGTCGTCGCGACGAAGGTCGGCGTCGTACGCCCGGGCCCCACCGAGTGGGTGCCGCTCGGCCACCCCGCGTATCTGCGCCAGCAAGCGGAGCTGAGCCTTCGCCGCCTGCGCACGGACCGCATCGACCTGCTCCACTTGCACCGGATCGACCCGAACTACCCCCTGGCCGAGCAGATCGGCGCGCTCAAGCAGCTGCAGGAAGAGGGCAAGGTCCGCCACATCGGCCTTTCCGAGGTCACGGTCGAACAGATCGAGGAGGCGGAGACGATCGCCCCGGTCGCGAGTGTCCAGAACCTCTACAACCTGGCCACGCGCGACCACGAGGCCGTCGTCGACCACACCGCCGCGAAGGGGATCGCCTTCCTCCCCTTCTTCCCGGTCGCGATGGGCGCCCACACGGGACCCGACAGCCCGGTCGCCGCGGTGGCGAAGGAGATCGGCGCGACCCCGTCCCAGACGGCCCTGGCCTGGCTGCTGCACCGCTCCCCCACGGTCGTGCCGATCCCCGGCACGTCGTCGGCCGCGCATCTGCGGGAGAACGCGGGCGCACTCCAGGTCACACTCACCGAGGACCAGTTCAGGCGGCTGTCGGACGGAGTGTGACGAGCGCGGTGCGGCCGGCGGCGTGCAGGACGCCGAGGGTGCCGGAGGTCGCCAACACCGCGTCGTACGGCTTCAGTTCATGGCCGGCGACGGATGCGGGCCCGTCCAGCGCGACCACCAGAACGGTCGCGCCGGGCGGGACGTCGACGACGATCCGGCCGCGCACGACGGCGGTCGTGACGTCCGTGCGGCCCCTGCGGTACATGACGTTGAAGTTCACGACGGGGCCGTCGAGGAGGCGGCAGTCGGTCGCCGCGTCACCCGCGAAGTCCTTCGGTACGAACCGCTCGTCGACCAGGGTCCGTACCCCACCGACCGTGAGGTCCATCCCCGCGCCCTCGACGACCGTCAGCGTGCGGTCCACCTCGGGGAAGGCCGAGAAGGGCCCGTCCGCGCGTACGTCGGCGAGGCTGACGCGCCAGGCGAAGTCGTCCATGCCCGCGCTCTCGGGGTGGGCGGCGATCTCCCGGGTGATGCCGCCGCCGTTCTTCCAGGGGACGGCCGCGCGCCCGGCCGCCCTCAGGACCCGTACCGCCTCTGTCACTGCACCATCCCTGCCGCCCGCACCGTGCTCAGCCATGTGGGGAACTCTGCCACCAGCCGGTCGTAGAGCTCGCCGTCGGACACCTTCCGCGGGTCGCTCCCGGCGTGGAAGAAGCCCGCGTTGTCGATGGGGCGGCGGGCGGGGACGGCGAGTTCGTCGAGCTTGCGCAGGAACTCGAACTGCTTGCTCTTCGCGTCGCCGAAGCCGATGAACTGCCAGAACAGCGGCAGTTTCGCGGCCTTGCAGACGTAGCGTTCGGCGGCGAGCTTGTTGATCGGGCCGCCGTCCGTCTGGAAGACGACGAGTGCGGGCGCGGTCGAACCGCTGTCGAGGTAGTGGTCGATGACGGCGTCCATGGCGAGGTGGTAGCTCGTCTTGCCCATGTGGCCGAGCCCGGCGGCGATCTTCTCGACGCGGCCGTGGTGGTTGACGAGAGTGATGTCCTCGACGGCGTCGACGTCCGTGGAGAAGAAGACGACCGGGACAGTGCCGTCGTCGTCGAAGTGCGCGGCGAGCCCGAGCACCCGGTCGGCGAGCGCCTGGACGCTGCCGTCCTTGTAGTACGGCTTCATCGAGCCGGAGTAGTCGATGACCAAGTAGACGGCTGCGCGCTGGCCGTTCAGACCGTGCTTGTTGAGTGATATGCCTGCGGTCTTGTAGAGGCTGACGAGCGCGGGCGCGGTCTCCTCCATCTTCTGGAGGCTGATGGCCATCCGTCGCTCCGTCCGTCAGTTCCGAGTGGATCAGTCGACAGTACGACACGGAGCGAGGGACCGATATGCACTCTCTGGATGGCAAGGTCGTCGTGATCACGGGCGCGGGTCGCGGTCAGGGGGCGGCGGAGGCGCGGCTGTTCGCGGAGGCGGGGGCGCGGGTGGTGGTCACCGACGTACGGGAGGACGAGGGCGAGGAGGTCGCCAAGTCCCTTGGTGTGCAAGGGGTGTTCGTGCATCACGACGTGTCCGACGCGGCGAGCTGGACGGCGGTGGTGGAGGGCGCGCTCGGGGCGTTCGGGCGGCTCGACGCGCTGGTGAACAACGCGGCGCTGTGGCGGACCGCGTCGGTGGAGGACGAGACCCTGGAGAATTTCGAGGCCCTGATACGCGTCAATCTCGTCGGCCCGTTCCTGGGGATCCAGGCGGTGGTGCCCGCGATGAAGGAGGCGGGCGGCGGGTCGATCGTGAACGTCTCGTCGACGGCCGGGCTGGTCGGCATCAAGGGGCATGCGGCGTACGGGTCGACGAAGTTCGGGCTGCGCGGGCTGACGCGCTCCTCCGCGCTGGACCTGGCTCCGTACGGGATCCGCGTGAACTCCGTACATCCGGGGGCGATCGACACCCCGATGACGGCGGCGGTCGCGGACAAGGACTGGTCGCATGTGCCGCTGGGGCGGATGGGGCGGCCGGAGGAGGCCGGTCAGCTGGTCGGGTTCCTGGTCTCGGACGCGTCCTCGTATGTGACGGGGACGGAGTTCACCGTCGACGGGGGCCAGACGACCGGCTGACCGGGTGCCCCCTACTGACCTGCCTGGTCCTGGAAGGCGGGCAGCTCGAAGATGCGCTGCTTTCCGGTGTCGTCCATCAACTCGACGAGCGGCAGGACGAGTTCCCAGAGGTCCTGCTTGTCGACCTCACGGGCGAGGGCGTCGAGTTCACCGTCCGCGAGGCGGGCAGCGGCGTCGGCCACGACGGTGCGGGACTCCTCGGGGAGGACCTCGACCAGCGGCAGGAACTCCGCCCACAGCCCGGTCGCGACGACGGCCCGTACGATCCCGTCGAGCACGCCGGTCTCGCGCAGCGACGGGAGTACGGCGACGGCGCGCCGGTCCGCGTCGTCGAGCAGGGCGACGAGCGGGAGCAGCGACTCCCAGAGGTCCTGCTCGGCCACGACCCGTACGAGCGAGTCGAGCTCGTCCTGGGGGCGGCGGGCGGCGAGGGTCGCGATGGCGGTGCGCTGCTCGCCGGTGACCATGCCGGCGACGGCGAGCGCCTCGGGCCAGAGGCCGTCGGCGGTGGCCGAGGCGATGACGGAGGCGAGCCGCTCCTGGCCCATCAACTCGATGATCCTGCCGAGCTGTTCGGGCTGGTCGACGGCGAATCCCGAGCGCAGTACGGCGTCGTCGCCGACCTGCGGGACGATCCGCTCCAGGGCGTGGTCGCGGAGGTGTCCGACGAAGCGGCCCATGGTGATGTGGTCGCCGCGTTCGGCGAGGGAGACGGCGATGCGTACGACGAGGTTCTCGTCGAGGCGGTCGACGATGCCGGGGATGCGGCGGGGGTCGAGGTGGGCGCAGGACTCGGCGGTGAAGGAGACGGGGAGCTTCTCGATGATGTCGGCGGCGCGGGGCGGCTCCAGGCGCCCTGCGACGGCGGCGGCGAGGCGCGGGCCGAGGGCCTTCTGGGAGATGGCGGCGGCGACGCCGGCGGGGACGAGTTTGGTGGCCTTGGCGATGCGGTCGAGCATCTCGGGCTGGTGGTCGTAGAGGGCGGCGACGGTCTGCTCGCGCAGGGCGCGGACGTCGGCGGCGGGGAGGTCCTGGAGGAAGGAGAGGCGGCCGGTGTCCTCCCCGAGGAGGCGGGCGATCTTCTGGGTCTCGGCGCGGTTGCGCAGCTTGTCCATGGAGATCAGCCCTTCACCGGAAGAGGATGCGGCGGACGGGCCCGCGGGCGAGGGCGGGCACGAGCTTGAGCGCCTCTTCGGCGGCGCGCCCGAGGCCTTCGGCGCGGCGGGCGTGTTCGTCACGGAAGGCGTCGGCGAGCAACTGGAGCTGCGGCTCGGGGAGTTGGGCGACGGAGTCGGGGGGCGGGGCGTTGAGCGCGGTGGCTAATTGCGACAGGGCGACGGTGCTCACGGGACCTCCCAGGGGGCGGACTGCGGCTCGGCCCTGAGCGTGCGACGAAACTGACTTTAAGTCAATAGCGGTGCGCGGCGGCCCGCCGAACCCCCACTGGGGCTCCGCCCCAGACCCCGCTCCTCAATCGCCGGAGGGGCTTGATTTCGCTGCATGTGCGCTCGCATCTGCGGGCTGTTTGAGCCCGCGCATGCGAGCTCAGGTGGGCAAATCCAGCCCGTCCGGCGATTGAGGACAACGCGGCCGAAGGTCGCGTGCTGGGGGCCCGGGGCGGAGCCCCACGACCACCATCCACCCGCCCCGCCGGAGGCAGACGCGCCACGGCGCCCACCGTCCGGTCGGGGACAAGGCAGGCGCCGCGTTCAGTTCCGCACGCCATTGTGCGGGACGTCTATGGGGTTGAAGCGGATCAGACCATCAGCGAGCGGTCCGTCGGCTTGATCGGGGCGGGGAGTTCGCTCGCCCCCGTCAGGAAGCGGTCCACGCCTCGCGCCGCCGAGCGGCCCTCGGCGATCGCCCACACGATGAGCGACTGACCGCGGCCCGCGTCACCGGCAACGTACACGCCGCCGACGTTCGTCGCGAAGTCCGCGTCGCGCGCGACGTTGCCGCGCTCGTCCAGCTCCAGGCCGAACTGCTGCACCAGGCCGTTGGCCTGGTCCGTGCCCGTGAAGCCCATCGCGAGCGTCACCAGCTGGGCGGGGATCTTGCGCTCCGTGCCCGGCTTCGGGGTCAGCTTGCCGTCGATGAACTCGACCTCGGTCAGGTGCAGGAACTGGACGTTCCCGTCCTCGTCGCCCTCGAAGTGCGTGGTCGAGACGGAGTAGACCCGCTCGCCGCCCTCCTCGTGCGCAGAGGTGACCTTGTAGAGCATCGGGAAGGTCGGCCAGGGCTGGTTGGCGTTCCGGTCGTCGCCCGGACGCGGCATGATCTCCAGCTGCGTGACCGAGGCCGCGCCCTGGCGGTGGGCGGTGCCCACGCAGTCCGCGCCGGTGTCGCCGCCGCCGATGACGACCACGTGCTTGCCCTCGGCGGTGATCGGCGGGGTGACGAAGTCGCCCTCCTGCACCTTGTTCGAGAGCGGCAGGTACTCCATCGCGAAGTGGATGCCGTTGAGCTCACGGCCCGGGACCGGCAGGTCGCGGGAGACCGTGGCGCCCGCCGCGATGACGACCGCGTCGTAGCGCTTGCGCAGCTTCGCGGCGTCGATGTCGCGGCCGATCTCGACCTCGGTACGGAACTTGGTGCCCTCCGCGCGCATCTGCTCGATACGCCGGTTGATGTGCACCTTCTCCATCTTGAACTCGGGGATGCCGTACCGGAGAAGGCCTCCGATGCGGTCCGCGCGCTCGTACACCGCGACCGTGTGACCGGCCCGCGTCAGCTGCTGTGCTGCCGCGAGGCCCGCCGGGCCCGAGCCGATGACCGCGACGGTCTTGCCGGACAGCCGCTGCGGCGGCTGCGGGGTGACGTCGCCGCTGTCCCACGCCTTGTCGATGATCGAGACTTCGACGTTCTTGATGGTGACGGCCGGCTGGTTGATGCCGAGGACACACGCCGACTCGCACGGAGCGGGGCACAGACGGCCCGTGAACTCCGGGAAGTTGTTCGTGGCGTGCAGTCGCTCGGAAGCGGCAGACCAGTCCTCGCGGTACGCGTAGTCGTTCCACTCGGGGATCAGGTTCCCCAGCGGACAGCCGTTGTGACAGAACGGGATGCCGCAGTCCATGCAGCGCCCGGCCTGCTTGCTGATGATCGGGAGCAGCGAGCCCGGAACGTAGACCTCGTTCCAGTCCTTCAGTCGCTCACCGACGGGGCGGGTCTGTGCGACCTCGCGGCCCGTGGTCAAAAAGCCCTTGGGGTCAGCCATTGGTCGCCGCCTCCATCATCTTCTCGGTGGTCTCGGTCTCGGAGAGACCGGCCAGCTCAGCGGCGTCCTTGGCGGCGAGCACTGCCTTGTACGTGGTCGGGATGATCTTGCTGAAGCGCTCCACCGCGGTGTCCCACTCCGCCAGGAGCTTCCCGGCCACGGTGGACCCGGTCTCCTCGGCGTGGCGCTGCACGACATCGTGCAGCCACTGCTTGTCGCTCGCCTCCAGGGCCTCGATCGCGCCGACGTTCCCGGAGTTGACGTTGTCCTTGACCAGGTCGATGACGTACGCGACACCACCGGACATGCCGGCCGCGAAGTTGCGCCCCGTCTCGCCGAGGACGACCGCGTGACCGCCGGTCATGTACTCGCAGCCGTGGTCGCCCACGCCTTCCGCCACGACCGTCGCACCGGAGTTGCGAACACAGAACCGTTCACCGGTACGCCCGCGCAGGAACAGCTCGCCGCCGGTGGCGCCGTAGCCGATCGTGTTGCCCGCGATGGTGGAGTACTCGGCCAGGTGGTCGGCGCCCCGGTCGGGACGGACGATCACACGCCCGCCCGAAAGGCCCTTGCCCACATAGTCGTTGGCGTCGCCCTCGAGCCGCAGCGTCACACCGCGCGGCACGAACGCGCCGAACGACTGGCCCGCGGACCCGGTGAAGGTGATGTCGATGGTGTCGTCGGGCAGGCCCGCGCCACCGAACTTCTTCGTCACCTCGTGACCGAGCATCGTGCCGACGGTCCGGTTGATGTTGCGGATCGCGACCTGGGCGCGGACCGGGTGCGCCTCTTCGGCGGCCGAGGCCTGCAGTGCGTCGGCGGCGAGCTTGATGAGCTCGTTGTCGAGCGCCTTCTCCAGGCCGTGGTCCTGGGTGATGACCTGGTGGCGTACGGCGCCCTCGGCCAGCTCGGGCACGTAGAAGAGCGGCTTGAGGTCGAGCCCCTGCGCCTTCCAGTGGTCGACGGCCCGCTCGGTGTCGAGGAGTTCGGCGTGGCCGACGGCCTCCTCGATCGTACGGAAACCGAGCTCGGCCAGCAGCTCGCGGACTTCCTCGGCGATGAACTCGAAGAAGTTGACGATGTACTCGGCCTTGCCGGAGAAGCGCTCGCGCAGAACGGGGTTCTGGGTCGCGATGCCCACCGGGCAGGTGTCGAGGTGGCAGACGCGCATCATGACGCAGCCGGAGACGACGAGCGGCGCGGTCGCGAAACCGAACTCCTCGGCGCCGAGCAGCGCGGCGATGATGACGTCGCGGCCGGTCTTGAGCTGGCCGTCGGTCTGGACGACGATGCGGTCGCGCAGGCCGTTGAGCAGCAGCGTCTGCTGGGTTTCGGCGAGGCCGAGCTCCCAGGGGCCGCCCGCGTGCTTCAGCGAGGTGAGCGGGGAGGCGCCCGTACCGCCGTCGTGGCCGGAGATGAGGACGACGTCCGCGTGCGCCTTGGAGACACCGGCCGCGACCGTACCGACGCCGACCTCGGAGACCAGCTTCACGTGGATGCGGGCCGACGGGTTGGCGTTCTTGAGGTCGTGGATCAGCTGAGCCAGGTCCTCGATGGAGTAGATGTCGTGGTGCGGCGGCGGGGAGATGAGGCCCACGCCCGGCGTCGAGTGACGCGTCTTGGCGACCCACGGGTAGACCTTGTGGCCGGGCAGCTGGCCGCCCTCGCCGGGCTTGGCGCCCTGCGCCATCTTGATCTGGATGTCGTCCGCGTTGACCAGGTACTCGCTCGTCACACCGAAGCGGCCGGAGGCGACCTGCTTGATGGAGGAGCGGCGGGCCGGGTCGTAGAGACGGTCGGCGTCCTCGCCGCCCTCACCGGTGTTGGACTTGCCGCCCAGTTGGTTCATGGCGATGGCGAGGGTCTCGTGCGCCTCGCGCGAGATCGAGCCGTACGACATGGCGCCGGTGGAGAAACGCTTGACGATGTCGGAGACCGACTCGACCTCGTCGATCGAGATCGACTCGCGGTCCGACTTGAAGCCGAAGAGACCGCGCAGCGTCATGAGCCGCTCGGACTGCTCGTTCACCCGGCCCGTGTACTTCTTGAAGATGTCGTAGCGCCGGTTGCGCGTGGCGTGCTGCAGGCGGAAGACCGTCTCCGGGTCGAAGAGGTGCGGCTCGCCCTCGCGGCGCCACTGGTACTCGCCGCCGATCTCCAGCGCGCGGTGCGAGGCGGCGATGCCGGAGACGGGGTACGCCTTGGCGTGCCGGGCCGCGACCTCCTTGGCGACGACGTCCAGACCGGCGCCGCCGATCTTGGTGGCCGTGCCGTTGAAGTACGTCGCCACGAACTGCTCGTCGAGGCCGACGGCCTCGAAGACCTGCGCGCCGCGGTACGAGGCCACGGTCGAGATGCCCATCTTCGACATGACCTTGAGGACGCCCTTGCCGAGCGCGTAGATCAGGTTGCGGATGGCCTGCTCGGGCTCGAGACCCTCTATGAAGGTGCCCGCGCGGACGAGGTCCTCGACGGACTCCATCGCGAGGTACGGGTTGACGGCAGCGGCGCCGTAGCCGATGAGCAGCGCGACGTGGTGGACCTCGCGGACGTCCCCGGCCTCGACCAGCAGGCCCACCTGGGTGCGCTGCTTGGTGCGGATGAGGTGGTGGTGGACGGCCGAGGTGAGCAGCAGCGAGGGGATCGGTGCGTGCTCGGCGTCGGAGTGCCGGTCGGAGAGGACGATCAGGCGGGCGCCGGCCTCGATGGCCGCATCGGCCTCGGTGCAGATCTCCGCGAGGCGGGCGGCCAGGGACTCGCCGCCGCCGCTGACGCGGTAGAGGCCGGAGAGCGTGGCGGCCTTCATGCCCGGCATGTCGCCGTCGGCGTTGATGTGGATGAGCTTGGCGAGCTCGTCGTTGTCGATCACCGGGAAGGGCAGCGTGACGCTACGACACGCGGCCGCGGTCGGCTCCAGCAGGTTGCCCGCGGGGCCGAGGACGGAGCGCAGCGAGGTGACGAGCTCCTCGCGGATGGCGTCCAGCGGCGGGTTGGTGACCTGCGCGAAGAGCTGGGTGAAGTAGTCGAAGAGCAGCCGCGGGCGCTCGGAGAGGGCCGCGATCGGCGAGTCCGTACCCATGGAGCCCAGCGGTTCGCCCGCGGTGCGGGCCATCGGCGCGAGGATGACGCGCAGCTCTTCCTCGGTGTAGCCGAAGGTCTGCTGGCGGCGGGTGACGGAGGCGTGGGTGTGGACGATGTGCTCGCGCTCGGGGAGGTCCTCGAGCTCGATCTCGCCGGTCTCCAGCCACTCGGCGTACGGCTTCTCGGCGGCCAGGGCCGCCTTGATCTCGTCGTCCTCGATGATGCGGTGCTCGGCGGTGTCGACGAGGAACATCTTGCCGGGCTGCAGGCGGCCCTTGCGGACGACCTTCGACGGGTCGATGTCGAGCACGCCGACCTCGGAGGAGAGCACGACGAGGCCGTCGTCGGTGACCCAGTAGCGGCCGGGGCGCAGACCGTTGCGGTCCAGTACGGCGCCGACCTGGATGCCGTCGGTGAAGGTGACGCAGGCCGGGCCGTCCCAGGGCTCCATCATCGTGGAGTGGTACTGGTAGAACGCGCGGCGGGCGGGGTCCATCGTGTCGTGGTTCTCCCACGCCTCGGGAACCATCATCAGCACCGAGTGCGGCAGCGAACGGCCGCCGAGGTGGAGCAGCTCCAGGACCTCGTCGAAGGAGGCCGAGTCGGAGGCGTCGGGGGTGCAGACGGGGAAGATCCGCTCCAGCTTCTCCGGGCCGAAGAGGCTGGAGGCGAGCTGGGACTCGCGGGCCTTCATCCAGTTGCGGTTGCCCTTGACCGTGTTGATCTCGCCGTTGTGCGCGACGAAGCGGTACGGGTGGGCCAGCGGCCAGCTGGGGAAGGTGTTCGTCGAGAAGCGCGAGTGCACCAGGGCCACGGCGGTGGCGAAGCGGCGGTCGGAGAGGTCCGGGAAGAACGGCTCCAGCTGCCCCGTGGTGAGCATGCCCTTGTAGACGATGGTGCGGGCGGAGAGCGAGGGGAAGTACACCCCGGCCTCGCGCTCGGCGCGCTTGCGCAGGACGAAGGCCTTGCGGTCGAGCGCGATGTCCTTCGAGGTGCCGTCGCTCACGAAGAGCTGGCGGAAGGCCGGCATGGTGGCGCGGGCGCCGTTGCCGAGCAGATCCGGGGTGACGGGGACCTCACGCCAGCCGAGGACGGTGAGGCCCTCTTCGGCGGCGATCGTCTCAATCTGTGAGACGGCGGCGGCGCTGTCCTCTATGGGGAGGAAGCCGATGCCGACGGCGTAGGAACCGGCCTCGGGGAGGTCGAATCCGGCGGCCTCGCGCAGGAACGCGTCGGGCACCTGGAGCAGGATTCCGGCGCCGTCGCCGGAGTCCGGCTCGGATCCGGTGGCGCCGCGGTGTTCGAGATTGCGCAGTACGGTCAGCGCCTGTTCGACCAGCTCATGGCTGGCCACACCGGTCAGAGTGGCCACGAACCCGACACCGCAGGCATCGTGTTCGTTACGAGGGTCGTACATCCCCTGCTGGGCGGGGCGACCCTCCATGGGCGACCAGGCGTCGGAACGCATCGGCACTCCCGTCGTCGTCGTGGCATATGCAATAGCCGAGGGACGACGTTGGCCCTCTGCGAAATTTCGTGCAGGTTACATGATGGAACGCTTCTCGAAAAGCGGATAGTTCGTTCCAACATGCGGACACCGCGTACCGCGGTGGAGGTGGGTCAGAGAGGGACAGATCGATGTCCTTCGACCCGCAGCAGAGCAGGCGTCGTTGCCCACAGCGCTTTCGCCTTATGCCCCACGGTTAACGCATCAAAACCGCTGGGTAACGGACTACTTATGCAGCGCTCCACATAGTGTCTCACCCTACGGCGGTTCCGAACAGCGTGCCCAGGGCGTACGTCACACCTGCGGCCGCCCCGCCGAGCGCCAGCTGGCGCAGTCCGCTGTACCACCAGGAGCGCGCGGTGACGCGCGCCACGACGGCCCCGCAGCCGAAGAGCCCGAACAGTGCGACGACCAGCGCGGGCCAGAGCGCCTGGGCCCCGAGGAGGTACGGCAGCAGGGGCAGCAGCGCGCCCAGTGCGAAGGCGCCGAAGGAGGAGACGGCGGCGATCAGCGGCGAGGGCAGATCGCCGGGGTCGATGCCCAGCTCCTCGCGCGCATGGATTTCCAGTGCCATCTCCGGGTCCTGCGACAGCTGACGCGCGACCTCGCGCGCGAGTCCCGCCTCGACGCCCCGGGACTCGTACAGCGCCGCGAGTTCGTTCTCCTCGTCCTTGGGGTGCTTGCGCAACTCCCGCCGCTCGACGTCGAGTTCGGCCTCGACGAGCTCGCGCTGCGAGGCGACTGACGTGTACTCACCTGCGGCCATCGAGAAGGCTCCGGCCGCGAGTCCGGCCAGTCCCGTGATCACGATCGTGCGGTGGGAGACGTCGCCGCCGGCCACACCGGTCATGAGCGCGAGGTTGGAGACGAGCCCGTCCATCGCACCGAACACGGCGGGGCGCAGCCAGCCGCCGTTGACGTCGCGGTGGGTGTGGTTGTCGCGGTGGGCGACGTGGAGCGCCGCCTCGTTCTCGATGATGGACACAGCTATCCCCTTGGTTCGTGCATGCGGGCCCGGACTCTCCCGCCCCCCTCAACGGCTTCGAAATTACGCACGATTCGAGGCCCCCGCCAGCAAGGCAGGCCGTACTTACCAGGGCCGGAACCTCCACTCCCGGCCGATTCCGACCGGGTGACAGTGAGGTTTCAGGGGCGCGTGGGGCGCGCGGTGTGGCACACATCCAGGAACCGGTCGGCGAGCCCCTGGAGGCGCGAGCCATGCTGTACTCACCTGCGGGGAATCCCCCCGACGCCTGGGCGATTGCATGCAATCGCCCGCCCGCTCCCCTGCCGCTCTCGGCGGACCTCCGCGAACGGGGCCGGGGCGCCCTGCTCGGTCTGGCGGTCGGCGATGCGCTGGGGGCGCCCGCGGAGAACATGCGGCCCTCGGAGATCCGCCGCCGCTGGGGGCGGATCGAGGGCTTCGTCTCCGACAACCCGGCCGGCACGGACGACACCGAGTACGCGATCTTCTCGGGCCTGCTCTTGGCCCGCCACGGCTCGGCCCTGACCGCGGCGCACGTGGAGCGGGCCTGGCACCGCTGGATCGCCGACCTCGACGAGGGCCCCTTCCGGGGTGCGGGCTTCAGCGAACGCGGCACCCTGGAGAACCTCCGCCGGGGCCTGGCGGCCCCCATCTCCGCCCAGCACCGGCACGCCTGGAGCGACGGACTCGCCATGCGGGCGGCGCCCTTCGGCGTCTTCGCGGCGGGCCGCCCGGCGGAGGCGGCCCGCCTGGTGGCGGTCGACGGCTCGGTGAGCCACGACGGCGAGGGCATCTACGGCGGCCAGGCGGTGGCGGCGGGCGTGGCGGCGGCGATGTCGGGCGCGGGCCCGGCGTCGGTGATCGGGGCGGCCCTGTCGGTCGTACCGATGGACTCCTGGACGGCCCGCTCGATGCGCCGCGCGGTGGTCGCCGCGGACCGGGGAGAGCGGGCGATCCGCTCGGCGGTGGTCATCGGCGGCTACCCCTGGACGGACCTGGCGCCGGAGGCGGTGGGCCTGGCGTTCGGGGCGTTCGCGTACGCCCGCGGGGATTTCCGCACCTCGGTGCTGACGGCGGTGAACATGGGCCGCGACGCGGACACGACGGCGGCGGTCGCGGGGGCGCTGTCGGGAGCGATGAAGGGGGCGGGGGCGATCCCGGAGGAGTGGTCGACGGTGATCGGCCCGGTGCGCGGGAGCTGTCTGCCGGAGATGGCGGGCTATCACGTACTGGACATCGCAGACCTGTTGACACCCGACGACGAGCCCCAGGCGGTGACCTCATGAGCCGAATCGAGGGAATGCTTCTCGGACTTTCCGCCGGGGACGCCGCCGGGTGGCCCGCCGCCCGGCACCGCGCCGCGCGGATGCCCGAGTGGACGCGGCGGCTGACGCGGGAGCTCGACACCTTCGCCGAGCAGAACGCCACCACCACCCTGCCCGTCCCCATCGCCCTCAACCAGGCCCCCGAGCCGCTCCGGTTGGGCCCCTCCGACGACGCCGAGTGGGCGGCGTTCACCGCGCGGACCGTGCTCCTCGCCCCGCCCGGGCAGATCCGCGCCGCCGTCGACCGGGCCTGGCGGTCGCTCGCCGGCGAGATCGCCGCGGCCGCCGAGCGCGCCCCCGAGGTGGAGTCGGCGGTGCTGCCGCTGCGCGCCCGGATCTCCGTACGCGCCGGTCTGGGCAACCTCGCCAACGGGCTGCGCCCGCCCGCCACCGGTCACGACAATCCGCACTACTTCGACGACGCGGCCTGCGTACGCGCCTGTGCGCTGGCCGTTGTCCACCCGGGCGACCCCGTCGCCGCCGCCGAACTCGCCGAGTACGACGCCCGATACACCCAGGACGGCGACGGGGTGCACGGCGCCCGCGCCATGGCCGCCGCCGTCGCGGCCGCGCTCGGCGGTGCGGACCCCGACGACGCCGTGGCCGCCGCCCTCGCCCAGCTCCCCGAGTCCACCGAGATCGGCCGGAACGCCGCCCACGCGGTGAAGCTCGCCCGGGACGCCGAGGGCGCGTTCGCCGTGGTCCCGCGTCTGGAGCACGAGATCGTCGACCACATCTACAGCTACGGGATCGCCGCCGCCGAAACGGTCCCCGTC
The DNA here is from genome assembly GCF_036227325.1 of Streptomyces sp. NBC_01465. Lineage (NCBI taxonomy): Bacteria > Bacillati > Actinomycetota > Actinomycetes > Kitasatosporales > Streptomycetaceae > Streptomyces > Streptomyces sp. NBC_01465. The sequence goes on from NZ_CP109467.1 coordinate 1,769,506, forward strand.
GCCCTCGCCCTCACTCTCGCCGCCCGCGGCCGCATCACCGAGGCCGTGCCCAGCGCCGCCTGCCTCTCCCGCGTCGCCGACTCCGCCCCCGCCCTCGCCGGCGCCCTGACCGGCGCGCTCGGCGGGGCCGCTGCCCTGCCGGACGCCTGGCGGGAGGCGTGCAGGACGCTGGTCGGCTGTGCGCTGCCCCGGCTCGCGGGCACGGATCTGGTGGAACTCGCCGACCTTCTCGTACAGGCACAGCAATCAGGCGCCCCAGATGGACAATTCCGACATGACGCCCACACCTGAGGACCTCTCCACGCCCCGCACCGGCATCGCCGTCTTCGGCTCCACCAACATGGACCACGTCGTGTACGTGGACCACCCCCCGGCCCGCAGCGAGACCGTCACCGGCCACGACTTCCGTACGATCCCGGGCGGCAAGGGCGCCAACCAGGCCGTCGCCGCCGCCCGCGCGGGCGCACGGGAGGTCACCATGATCGGCGCCGTCGGCAACGACCCCCACGGCGCAGCCCTCCGTACCGCCCTCACCTCCTCGGGCGTCGACACCGACTCCTTGCGCACCGTCGAGGGCCTCTCCGGCACCGCGCACATCGTGGTCGACGCCACGGGCGGACGGGCGATCGCCGTGATCCCCGGCGCCAACTCCACTGTCTCCGCACTGGCCGCGGGCGACGAGGCCGTCATCGCGTCGGCCGGAACCCTCCTGCTCCAGCTGGAGTTGCCGCTCCCCGGTGTCACGGCAGCGGCCGAAGCGGCCCGCAGGAACGACGTCCGTACGATCCTCACCCCGTCCCCCGCCCAGCCGCTCCCGCCCGAACTCCTCGCCGTCACCGACCTCCTGATCCCCAATCAGATCGAGGCCCAGACCCTCACCGGCCACACCGACCCCCACGAGGCGGCGGCCGCACTCCTCGCCCAGGTACCGGCGGTCCTGATCACGCTCGGCGTCCACGGCAGTCTGTACGCGGCCCGCGACGCCGAGCCCCTCCTGATCCCCGCTCCCCCGGTGACCGCCGTGGACGCCACCGGCGCGCGTGACGCGTACGTGGGCGCGCTCGCCGTGGCACTGGGCGAGGGCAGAACCGTCGAGGAGGCGATGAACTGGGCGACGGCGGCCGCGGCGCTCTGCGTCCAGGAGATCGGGGCCGCACCGTCCATGCCGTACCGGGCGGCGATCGACACCGCGAACGAGGCCGCGCGCCTGCACTGACCTGCACCGACAAGCCCCCTGACGAGACGTGGATCACACCACGGACCCGTTGACGCGAAAGAAAGATGTAAGCAACATCTGTAATCGTTTCCAGTTGCTGAAAACGTTTACAGCTTCGCTTCGCGCCATCGACTGCTCAGGGGGCAGGCATGACACCGACTCCGCAGGGGCCACCGACCATCGTGTCGATAGCCGAGCGCGCAGGAGTGTCCATCGCCTCCGTCTCCCGTGTCCTCAACGGGCTGAGCGTGCGCGCCGACACCCTGCGCCGGGTCGAGGACGCCGTGGCCGAACTCGGCTACGTACCCAACGCGGTGGCCCGCTCCCTCAAGGGCGGCAGGACCCGTCAGTTGACCTTCGCCATGGAGGACATCGGCAACCCCGTGTACGTGACGATGGTCCGCGAGATCCAGGCGGTCACCAAAGCCGCCGGATACCGGCTCCTCCTGCACTCCACCGACGGGGTCGTCGAGGACGAACTCGCCGTCGTCCGCAGTCTCAGCGACCGCACCAGCGACGGCCTCATCCTCTGCCCCATCCGCATCACGGATGCCTACGTCCGCACGCTGAACGCCGCCGCGGCCCCCGTCGTCGTCATCGGTTCGCTCCCCGACGGCGTGCCCATCGACAGCGTGCGCGCCGACTCCGTCCTGGGCGCCGCGATGGCCGTACAACACCTGCACATGACCGGCCGCCGCCGGATCGCCTTCATCGGCGGCCCCTCCGACACCGTGCCGGGACGCAACCGCATGGCGGGCTACCGCCAGGGGCTCGCCGACTGCGCTCTCCCGTACGACGAAACCCTCGTCGTCTCCACCGACTTCGCCACCGAGTCCGGAGCCCGCGCCGCCGAGCAGCTGCTGGCCGCCGCACCGGACGCGATCTTCTGTGCCAACGACCAGCTGGCCGTCGGCGCCATCCGCACCCTGCACACCCGCTCCGTACGCGTCCCCGACGACATCGCCGTGGTGGGCATGGACGACAGCACCCTCGCGCAGGCCGCCTGGCCCCCGCTCACCAGCGTGGACCTGGGATCCGCCGAACGCGGCCGACGGGCGGCCGAGTTGCTGCTCGCCCGCCTCGGCCACGGGACGGCCCCCGAACCGCCCCAGCACACCACCGCCATTCCCCGCCTTGTCGTCCGCAGCTCGACCGCGCCGGCAACCGAACAGGAGAACCTGAGGTTCGCATGAGTGTCACCGCAGTCCGGGGCAACGACGCCCTGGACCATCGCGGCACCCCGCCGCCCCGCTCCCCCGAGCAGCGCAAGCGCGCACTCGGTCTGGACCGGGGGGCCTGGTTCCTGCTGGCCCCCGCCCTGATACCGATCCTGGTGCTCAGCGTGGGCCCGCTGCTGTACGGCATATCCCTGGCCTTCACGGACTCGCAGGCAGGACGTACGACGTCCACGCAGTTCCTGGGCCTGACCAACTTCAGCGATCTTCTGCACGACTCGCTCTTCTGGCAGTCCTTCAAGATCGGGATCATCTGGGCGGTCAGCGTCACCGCGCTGCAGTTCCTCATGTCGCTGGGCCTGGCCCTGCTGCTCAACCAGAACCTCCGTTTCCGCTGGCTGGCGCGGACCCTGGCGCTCGTCCCCTGGGCCATGCCCGAGGTCGTCGTCGGCATCATGTGGCGCCTCGTCTACCACCCCGACGCGGGCATCCTGAACAAGGTCCTGACGCAGCTTCACGTGATCCACCAGAACGTCGACTGGCTCACCGGCCTCTCCGTCGCACTCCCCGCCGTGATCGTGGTCGGCGTCTGGGCAGGCATGCCGCAGACCACCGTGGTCCTGCTGGCCGGGCTGCAGAACGTACCGGTCGAGCTGATGGAGGCCGCGGACCTCGACGGCGCCGGAATCTGGCGCCGCTTCACCAACGTCACCTGGCCGGCGATCAAGCCGGTGGTGATCTCGGTGACCGCCCTGAACTTCATCTGGAACTTCAATTCCTTCGGCCTGGTCTACGTCCTGACCCAGGGCGGCCCGGGCGGCAAGACCCAGCTCCCGATGCTCTTCGCGTACGACGAGGCCTTCAAGTACGGCCAGTTCGGATACGCCGCCGCCATGGGCCTGGGGATGGTCGCGGTGATCGCCGTCCTCCTCACCCTGACGCTGCGCAAGAAGCTCAACGAGGAGACGGCATGAGCATCCCCGCAGGGCTCCGCGCCCGTCGCACCGCAGGCCGCACCGGCCAGTACCTCGCCCTCCTCTGCTACTTGATCTTCCTGGCGTTCCCGCTGCTCTGGCTGGTCTCCACGGCCTTCAAGTCGCCGCAGGAGCTGGGCTCGATCGACCCGACGTGGCTGCCCAGGCACCCCACGCTGGACAACTTCCGTACGGCTTTCGACACCCAGCCGCTGCTGCACGCCGCGCTCAACAGCTTCATCGTGGCCGGCAGCGCCACCGTGATCGCGACCGCGCTCGCGGTGCCCGCCGCCTACGCGCTGGTGCGCTTCCGCTCGCGGATGACGACGGCCGCCAACGGCTGGGTGCTGATCAGCCAGGCGTTCCCGTTCGTCCTGATCATCATCCCGCTCTTCCTCGTCCTGAAGAACCTGCACCTGATCGACTCCCTGGTGGGGCTGATCGCGGTGTACGTCGTCTGGAACCTGCCGTTCTCCCTCTGGATGCTCCAGGGGTACGTCAAGGCCGTGCCCGTCACCTTGGAGGAGGCCGCGGCCGTGGACGGCGCGAGCCGCCTGCGCACCCTGGTCAGCGTGGTCTTCCCGCTGCTCACCCCGGGTCTGGTGGCCACCGCGATGTTCACCTTCGTCACCGCCTGGAACGAGTTCTTCTTCGCCCTCGTCCTGCTCAAGTCCCCGGAGCACCAGACCATGTCCGTGATCCTCACCCGGTTCCTCGGCGCCGAGGGCGTCGCGGACCTCGGACCGCTCGCCGCGGCCTCCGTCATCGCCACCATCCCCAGCCTGCTGTTCTTCGCGCTGCTCCAGCGCCGGCTGGTCGGCGGCATGCTCGCCGGGGCGGTGAAGGGCTGATGCGCACCCTCGCAAGGACCCGGCTGCGCACCGCGACGGCCGCACTCGCCGCGACCATGGGCCTGGCGCTCGTCGCCGGCTGCGCCCAGGGCGACACCGGTTCGGCCCACGGCCGTATCACTCTCGAATTCCTCAGCCTGGCCTGGCAGCAGGACTCCGTCGCCGCCAACAAGGCGCTGGTGAAGGAGTGGAACGCCGCGCACCCCGACGTCCAGGTCAAGTACGTACAGGGCAGCTGGGACGGAATCCACGACCAGCTCCTGACGTCCTTCGAGGGCGGCGAGGCGCCGGACATCATCCATGACGACGCCTCCGACCTCACGGACTTCGCGTACGGCGGCGACCTGGCCGACATCAGCAAGCTGCTGCCCGCCTCGCTGAAGCAGGACATCCCCGCACAGTCGTGGAACACGACCACGTACAACAAGGGTGTCTACGGTGTGCCGTTCCTCCAGGAACCGCGCGTCCTGATCGCCAACACCAAGCTCCTGAAGGCCTCGGGCGTACGGATTCCCACCGCGGCCCACCCGTGGAGCTGGGCGGAGTTCGAGCAGGCGTCGAAGAAGATGACCGTGAAGGGCTCGGGCTCCACGGCGAAGCAGTACGGCGTGGCCTGGTCCATGAAGGAGCCGGTCAGCCAGTCGGTCAACCTCTCCGTCTCCACCGGCGGCACGATCTTCAGCCGCGACGCCGGCAAGAACAAGGTGAACTTCGACCCGGCCGAGTCCGCGGTCTCGCAGCTCATCAACCGGCAGATCAACGTCGAGCACACTTCGCCGAAGAGCAGCCTGGGCATGAGCGGCTCCGACACCCTGCCCGGCTTCTTCGCCGGCAAGTACGCGATGGTCCCGCTGAACTTCTCCTACCGCCAGCAGGTCCAGCAGCAGGCGCCCAAGGGCTTCCAGTGGAGCGTCCTGCCGCTCCCGGCGGGCAGCGGATCCGCCGGGGAAACCCAGGGCGTCGTACCGCAGACGCTCTCGGTCTCGCAGGACTCCGCGCACAAGCAGGCCGCCGTCGACTTCATCTCCTTCCTCACCCAGGGGAAGAACGCGGCGCGTCTGGCGCTCGGCGACTGGATGCTGCCGACCAGCACGTCGGCGCTGAAGGACCCGGCGCTGAGCTCGCCGAAGGACGGCTGGAACACCGGCAGCCAGATCTTCGGGAACCTCGTCCCCTCGCCGGTTCTCGGGGTGCGCGGCTACGCCGAGTGGAAGGACAAGATCGCCACTCCGGCGTTCCAGAACTACTACAACGGCTCCGGCACCCTCGGCTCCCTCCGCAGCAAACTCGCGGGAGACGGCCAGCGCGTCCTCGACCGCTACCAGCGCTGACGCCCCGCTCCCCCGGCGTCAGCACACCAGCTCAACCCTAGAAATGAGCACGATCAGCACCATGAGTGGCAGCCCCGACCCCTCCCCCGCAGAACCCGGGCAGACCGTGACCTGGCTCCGTCCCGAGCAGGCAGACGCCCCCCGCTCGCTGCGGGACCGCGCCTGCGGCGCACTCCTCGGACTCGCCGTCGGCGATGCCCTGGGCGCGCCCGCTGAGAACATGACCCCGTCTCAGATACGGGAACGCTGGGGGCGCATCGAGGACTTCGTCTCGGCGGAACCGGCAGGGACCGACGACACCGAGTACGCGATCTTCTCGGGGCTGCTGCTCGCGGAGCACGGCTCCCGGCTCACCGTCTCCCACGTGGAGAAGGCCTGGCACACCTGGATCGCCGACATCGACGAAGGCCCGTTCCGCGGCGCCGGGTTCAGTGAGCGCGGCACCCTGGAGAACCTCCGCCGGGGTCTCGCCGCCCCGATCTCCGCCCAGCACCGGCACGCCTGGAGCGACGGACTCGCCATGCGGGCCGCCCCGTTCGGCGTGTTCGCCACCGGTCGGCCCGCCGAGGCGGCCAGGCTGGTCGCCATCGACGGAACGGTGAGCCACGAGGGCGAGGGCATCTACGGCGGCCAGGCGGTCGCCGCCGGTGTCGCTGCCGCCATGGTCGGCGACAGCCCGGACGCCGTCGTGCAGGCCGCGCTCTCCGTGGTCCCCGAGGACTCCTGGACCGCGCGCTCCCTGCACCGCGCGGTGAGCGCCGCACGCCGCGCCTCCCAGAGCCCGGACGCATCGACCGCCTCCGTCGAGCAGGCCGTGCGCAAGGCCGTGGTGATCGGCGGCTACCCGTGGACCGACCTGGCCCCCGAGGCCGTCGGCCTGGCGTTCGGCGCCTTCGTCGCAGCGCGCGGCGACTTCAGGGCCTCGGTGCTGTCCGCCGTCAACATGGGCCGCGACGCCGACACCACAGCGGCCGTCGCAGGATCCCTGGCCGGTGCGCTCGGCGGCGCCTCGGGGATCCCGGCCCACTGGGCGCAGGCGATCGGTCCCGTACGCGGAAGCTGCCTGCCCTCCATGGCCGGACGCCGGATCCTCGACCTCGCCGACCGCCTCGTACCGCACCACGACCACAGCAAGGCCGCCTCGTGACGACACAGACCACCGACCCCGCTCCCGTCCGGGCCGGCTCCGACCCGCACCGCCGTATCGAAGGGCTGCTGCTCGGCATCGCCGCGGGCGACGCCGCGGGCTGGCCCGCGGGACGGCACCGTGCCGCGCTGCTGCCCGACTGGACGCGCCGGCTCACCCGTGAGCTCGACACCTTCGCCGAGCAGAACGCGACCACCACGCTCCCGGTGCCGATCGCGCTGAACCAGCCGCCGGCCCCGCTGCAGCTCGGCCCCTCCGACGACGCCGAGTGGGCGACGTTCACGGCGCAGGCGATCCTGTCCGCCGCGAGCTCCGGCGACAGCGATCTGCCGCCCCATCAGCGGGTGCGCGCCGCGCTGTCGATGGCGTGGCTCGGTCTTGCCGACGACGTGGCCGCCGCGTCCGAGCAGGCCGACGAGATCGAGGCGGCGCTGATGCCGCTGCGTGCCCGTATCTCCGTACGCGCCGGACTGGGCAACCTGGCCGCGGGCATGCGTCCGCCGGCCACCGGCCACGACAACCCGCACCACTTCGACGACGCCGCGTGCGTACGCGCAACCCTGCTCGCCGTGGTCCACCCCGGTGACCCGGCCGCGGCCGCCGACCTCGCCGAGTTCGACGCGCGCTACACCCAGGACGGCGACGGGGTGCACGGCGCCCGCGCCATGGCCGCCGCCGTCGCCGCCGCGCTCGGCGGCGCGTCCGTCGAGACGTGCGTGGAGGAGGCGCTCGCGCAGCTCCCCGAGGGCAGTGAGATCCGCCGGAACGCCCTGCATGCCGTGGAGTTGGCGCGTACGGCGGGCGGCGCCTTCGCGCTCGTGCCCGTCCTGGAGCACGAGATCGTCGACCACGTCTACAGCTACGGGATCGCGGCCGCCGAGACGGTACCGGTCGCCCTCGCCATGGCGCTCGCCTCCGGCGGGGCACTCGCCGAGGCCGTCCCCTCCGCCGCCTGCCTGGCCCGCGTCGCCGACTCCGCCCCGGCCCTGGCCGGCGCGCTGACCGGCGCGATAGGCGGCGGTGACGCACTGCCCGCCTCCTGGCGCGACAGCTGCCGCACCCTCGTCGGCTGCGCGCTGCCGCAGCTCGCCGGCACCGACCTCGTCGAGGTCGCCGCCCGGCTCACCGACCACTCCCCCCTGACCGTTTCCCCGGAAGGAACCCGCTCATGACCGCCCCCACCCCGACCCTCGAGGACCGCACCAACGGCGCACTGATCGGTGCGGCCGTCGGAGACGCCCTCGGCGGACCGGTCGAAGGATGGACCCCCGAGGCGATCAGCGAGCGGCACGGCGGACGTGTCCAGGGCATCGTGGAGCCGTTCTACAAGGACGAGTGGCGCACGGCGCGCCCGATCGCCCCGTACCACAAGGGTGATGGACACGTCACGGACGACACCCTCATGACGCACGCGCTGATCCGCGTCTACGACAAGGTCCGCGACCACCTGGACGCTTACTCGGTCGCCGACCACCTGGTGCCCGACCTGATGAGTGTCCCGCGCTGGATCCCGGAGCTGGAGGCGGAGGCGCTGCCGTTGCAGCGGATCTTCCTGGCCGAGAAGTGGATCGTCGCCCGGCTGCACTACGGGCACATCGACCCGCGCGAGGCCGGTGTCGGCAACATCGTCAACTGCGGTGCGGCCATGTACATGGCGCCGGTCGGCCTGGTCAACGCGGGCAGCCCGGCGAACGCGTACGCCGAGGCGCTCGACATCGCCGGTGCGCACCAGTCGAGTTACGGCCGGGAGGCGGCCGCCGTCTTCGCCGCCGCCGTCGCCTCCGCCTGCAAGCCGGGCGCAACCCCCGAGTCGGTCGTCGACGACGTGCTGCTCCTGGCGAAGGACGGCACGCGATCCGCGATCGAGGCGGTCTGCGAGGTCGCCGTACGCCACGACGGCTACGAGTCCGCGCTCAAGCCCCTGCGCGAGGCCGTCGCCCCCTTCGACACGGTCGGCCCCGAGTACCGCAAGCCGTCGCTCGGCGCCCGCCGCCCCTCGCGCCTGCACGCCATCGAGGAACTCCCGGTCGCACTGGGCATGCTGCTCGCCGGCCGTGGCGACTTCCGCGAGAGCGTCCTCGGCTCGGTCAACTACGGCCGTGACTGCGACTCCATCGCGACGATGAGCGCCGCGATCATCGGTGCGCTGTACGGCGAGAGCGCGGTCCCCGGCGAGTGGGCGCAGACCGTGGCCACCGCCAGCCGCCTCGACCTGCACGCCCCGGCCGCGGCCCTGTCCGCCGTCACCCGTGAGGTGTTCGCCCGCGACCTGGAGCGCCGCCGCGAGCACGAGGCGCTGTTCGGCGCGATCGCGGGTGCCCGGTGACCCCGCGCGCCCTGCGCCTGACCTGGGTGCAGCCCGAGGACCTGGTCGGTCACGAACTGCGCCAGGCCACCCAGGACTGCCGGCCCACCGAGGCGGTGACCGGCCGCTGGACGGCGGCGGGCGGCCATCTGGCCCCCGAGCGCGCGGGCGCCTCGGCCGGTCCCACGCCGCCCGGTCTGCGCCGTCTCGCCGAGGAGATCCTGGACGAACTGGCCGCCGTCACCTCGCCGTTGGAGCCGGACGAGCCGACGGACCTGGACGCGATCCGGGCCGCGTGCCCGGCCTGGCCCGCCCCGTCGGAGACCGTCCCCGACCGGGACGCGATGCGTGCCGGCCTGGAGGCCTCCTGGCTGGGCCGCGCCGCGGGCTGCGTCCTGGGCAAGCCGGTGGAGAAACTGACGCTGTCCGGCATCCGGGCGATCGCCCGGTCCACCGGCAACTGGCCGCTCGACACCTGGTTCACCGAGGTCGGTCTCGACCCTGAGGTGGCCGCCGCGCACCCGTGGAACCGGCGTTCGCGCCCGACCTCGCTGGCCGAGAACATCGACGGCGCCCCCGAAGACGACGACCTCAACTACCCGCTGCTGGGGCTGCTGTTGCTCGACCGGTACGGTCACGGCTTCACGACCGCCGACGTCGCGCAGCTCTGGCTGGACGAGCTCCCCGCGGGCCGGACCTTCACCGCCGAGCGGGTCGCGTACCGCAATCTGCTCGACGGGATCGAGCCGCCGGACACCGCCTCGTACCGCAACCCCTTCCGTGAGTGGATCGGCGCGCAGATCCGCGCCGACATCTTCGGCTGGACGCACCCGGGCGATCCGGCTGCGGCGGCCGAAGCGGCCTGGCGGGACGCGGTGCTGACGCACACGGCGAACGGGGTGTACGGCGAGATGTTCGCGGCGGCGGTGATCGCCGCAGCGGCCACCGGCACCGAGGACGTCCACGCCTGTCTGCGCGCCGGGCTGTCCGTCGTCCCGCCGCGCTCGCGGTTCGCCGCAGCGGTGCGCTTCGGGATCGAGCGGGCCGCGGCCGAACCCCTCGGCACGGCCGCCGGTTTCGAGACGGTCGTGGACGAACTCCACACCGCGTACGGCGACCACCACTGGGTGCACGTCCTGCCCAACGCGGCCCTGCTTGCCGCGGCCCTCACCCACGCCGACGGCGACTTCACCGGCTCCATCTGCCGTGCGGTGTCCGGAGGTTGGGACACCGACTCCAACGGCGCGACCGCCGGCAGCATCGCCGGTCTGCTGGCCGGTTCGCCGCAGGCCGTACCCGCACGCTGGACCGCGCCGTTGAAGAACCGGCTGGCCACCACGGTCGGCGGCATGGACGGCATCGGCTTCGACGCACTCGCAGCGCTGACCCTGGGCCATGTGCAGGACCGCGTACGAGAAGAGGAGCGCCCGGCATGACCCCCGCACTGACCGTCCTGGGCTCCACCAACATGGACCTGGTCGCGTACGTGGCGGCCGCGCCCCGGCGCGGCGAGACCGTCGCGGGCCGGGAGTTCCGTACGGTGCCCGGCGGCAAGGGCGCCAACCAGGCCGTCGCCGCGGCCCGTGCGGGCGGCGCGGTCACCATGATCGGGGCCGTCGGCGAGGACGACTTCGGTCTGCGGCTGCGGTTCGCGCTGAGGGAGTCCGGCGTGCAGACGTCGGGGCTGCGAACCGTCGCGGGCCCCAGCGGAACCGCGCACATCGTGGTGGACGACGACGGCGGCAACGCGATCGTCGTCGTCCCCGGCGCCAACGCGGCACTCACCGCACTCACCGCCGAGGACGAGGCCCGCATCGCGGCGTCCGGCGCACTCCTCCTCCAGCTGGAGGTGCCCATGGAGGGCGTGATCGCGGGAGCCCGTGCGGCCCGCGCCCACGGCGTCACGACCGTCCTCACGCCCGCGCCCGCACGCCCCCTGCCTCCCGAACTCCTCGCGCTCACCGACCTGTTGGTGCCCAACGAGCACGAGGCGGAGACCCTGACCGGCCACAGCGACCCCCACCGGGCGGCCGCCGCACTCCTCGATCAGGTCCCCGCGGTGGTCATCACGCTCGGCGCCTCGGGCAGCCTGTACGCGGCGCGCTCCACCGAACCCTTCGTCGTTCCCGCCCTGCGCGTCGCCGCGGTGGACACGACCGCGGCCGGCGACACGTTCGTCGGCGCGCTGGCCGTGGCCGCCGGCGAGGGCCGCCCGATGCACGAGGCGATGGCCTGGGCGTCGGCCGCCTCGGCCCTGAGCGTGCAGCGTCCCGGCGCGAGCGCCTCCATGCCGACCCGAGCCGAGATCGACGAGCTGTACGCGAGGAACAACTGATGAACAACGCACCGCATACCGCCCCCGCGCCGGGCCCCCTGGAGGGCCTGCGCGTACTGGACCTGGCCACGCTCTTCGCGGGCCCGCTCGCCGCCACGATGCTGGGCGACTTCGGCGCCGAGGTCATCAAGGTCGAGCACCCGCGCAAGCCGGACCCCTCGCGCGGCCACGGTCCCAGCAAGGACGGCGTGGGCCTCTGGTGGAAGCTCCTCGGCCGCAACAAGCGCAACATCACCCTCGACCTGTCCTCCGCGGGCGGGCGCGAGGTGCTGCTGAAGCTGGCCGCCGAGGCCGACGTGATCATCGAGAACTTCCGCCCCGGCACCCTGGAGAAGTGGGACCTGGGCTGGGACCGGCTCTCCGAGGCGAACCCGCGCCTGGTGCTGGCCCGGGTGACGGGCTTCGGCCAGTTCGGTCCGTACTCCCGGCGCCCCGGATTCGGCACGCTGGCCGAGGCGATGAGCGGCTTCGCGGCGATGACGGGTGAGCCGGACGGCCCGCCGACGCTCCCGCCGTTCGGCCTCGCGGACTCGATCGCGGCGCTCTCCACCGCGTACGCGGTCATGGCCGCGCTCCAGGGCCGGGACAAGACCGGGCGGGGGCAGATCGTCGACATGGCGATCATCGAGCCGATGCTCGCGGTGCTCGGCCCGCAGCCCATCTGGTACGACCAGCTCGGCTACGTCCAGCCGCGTACCGGCAACCGCTCCAACAACAACGCGCCGCGCAACACCTACCGCACCCGCGACGGCAAGTGGGTCGCCGTGTCGACGTCAGCGCAGTCCATCGCCGAGCGCGTCATGCACTTGGTCGGACGGCCGGAGTTCGTCGACGAGCCGTGGTTCGCCACGGGCGCGCAGCGCGCGCAGCACGCGGACGAGCTCGACGAGGCGGTGTCGTCCTGGATCGCCCGGCACGACCGCGCGGAGGTGGTCGCCGCCTTCGAGAAGGCGGAGGCGGCCATCGCCCCGGTCTACGAGATCGGGGACGTCATGGAGGACGAGCAGTACCGAGCCCTCGGCACGATCACCGAGGTCCCGGACGAGGAACTTGGCACGATCCGTATGCAGAACGTCCTCTTCCGCCTCTCGGAGACCCCGGGCGCCATCAAGTGGGCGGGCCGCCCGCACGGCGCGGACACCGACGACGTCCTGGCCGGTCTGGGCCTGGAGGCCGCGGAGATCGCCGCCCTGCGCGAGGCGGGGGCGGTCCGATGAGCACCGTCCTCACCTGGCTGTACGTACCCGGCGACCGGCCCGAGGTGGTCGCCAAGGCGCTGCACAGCGGCGCGGACGTCGTGCTGGTGGACCTGGAGGACGCGGTCGCCCCTGATCGCAAGGCCTACGCCCTGGACGCGACGGCCGAGCTCCTCGCCTCCGGCGCACCGGGCCCGTCCCCGGTCCACGTCCGGATCAACGCGCTGAACGGCCCCCTGGCCGAGCACGAGGTCCGCACCCTCGCGCCCCTCCCCGGCCTGGCGGGGCTGCGGCTGCCCAAGACGGACAGCGCGGACCAGGTGCGCGCGGTGGCCGCCTGGGCGGCGGACGCCCCGGCGGAGCTCCCGCTGTTCCCCCTGCTGGAGTCGGCCCTGGGCATCGAGTACGCGTACGAGATCGCCACGGCGACGCAGTCGGTACGCGGCCTGGCGCTGGGCGAGGCCGACCTCCGCGCCGACCTGGGGATCGCGGACGAGACCGGCCTGGCGTGGCCGCGCAGCCGCGTCGTGGTGGCGGCCCGCGCGGCGGGCCTGGTCCCGCCGGCCCAGTCGGTGTATCCGAACGTGCGCGACCTGGAGGGCCTGGCCGCGAGCTGCGCCCGGGGCCGGGCGCTCGGCTTCCTGGGCCGGACCGCGATCCACCCCCGCCAACTGCCGGTGATCGAGCGGGCGTTCCTGCCGACGGCACAGGACCTGGAGGCGGCGGAGGAGATCGTGAAGGCGGCCGCCACCGACAGCGGTGCGCTCGCGCTCCCCGACGGCCGGTTCGTGGACGCGGCCGTGGTCGAGGGCGCGCAGCGCACGCTCGCCCTGGCGGCACGCCTGCGCTGACGCACGCACCGATACGGAGAGGGCCCCGGACCAGTAGTGGTCCGGGGCCCTCTCCGTGTGTACGGGTGCGGTCAGCTCTTCTTGGCGGCCGCTTCTTCGTCGGCGGGCTCGGTCTCCGACGTGGCCTCGGCCTCGTCGTCGGTCTTCGCCTCGGCCTCGTCCTTCTTGGCCAGGTCGACAGCCTCGGAGTCGGAGTCGGACTCCGCGTCGGATGCGCCGTCCTCCGCGCCCTCGGCCGCAGCCGCGTCCGGCTCCACGATCTCCTCGCGACCCGGCCGCACCTTCGCCGAGACGACGAAGTACGTCATCGCGAGCAGGAACATGATGAGCGCGGTCCAGTCGTTGAGCCGCAGACCCAGGATGTGGTGCGCGTCGTCGACCCGCATGTACTCGATCCAGAAGCGGCCCACGCAGTACGCGGCGACGTACAGCGCGAAGACGCGCCCGTGCCCGAGCCGGAAGCGCCGGTCGGCCCAGACAATGAGCGCGGCGACGCCGAGGCACCAGAGCGACTCGTACAGGAAGGTCGGGTGGTACGTGCCGGCCACCCGGTCGGTGCCCTCGCTGATCTTCAGCGCCCACGGCAGGTCGGTCGGCTTGCCGTACAGCTCCTGGTTGAACCAGTTGCCCCAGCGGCCGATGGCCTGCGCGATGACCAGGCCGGGGGCCATGGCGTCGGCCCAGGCCGGGAGCGGGATTCCGCGTCGGCGGCAGCCGATCCAGGCGCCGACCGCGCCGAGCGCGACCGCGCCCCAGATCCCGAGGCCGCCTTCCCAGATCTTGAAGGCGTCGACCCAGTCCCGGCCGTCGCTGAAGTACAGCTCGTAATCGGTGATGACGTGGTAGAGCCGCCCGCCCACCAGGCCGAAGGGCACCGCCCAGACGGCGATGTCGGCCACGGTGCCGGCTTTGCCGCCCCGGGCGATCCAGCGCTTGTTGCCGTACCAGACGGCGACGAAGACACCGATGATGATGCAGAACGCATAGCCGCGCAGCGGGATCGGTCCAAGATGGATCACGCCGGTCGACGGGCTCGGGATATAGGCAAGATTCATGGCAGAGCCGACGCTACCCTGCCGGGCGGGAGTGCGGACAACCCGCCCGGCAACGGCTGGGTAACGGAGATCAGCCCGTGGAGCTCGGGCTCGGCGAGACCGTTCCGGCCTTCTTGCCCTTGTTCGCCTCAGCCACCCACTTCTTCAGGTTGGCCGGCGTGATGGTCTCGTCGCCCTTCTTCGGGAAGACCGCGTCACCGTTGAGCAGCACGGTCGGTGTCCCGGTGTAACCGCTGTTCTGGAAGGCCGTGTTGGACTTCTTGACCCAGCTGTCGTGTGTCCCGTCGTTCACACAGGACTTGAACGAGGCGGTGTCGAGCCCGTCGACCTTGCCCGCCAGCTCGATCAGCTTGCTGTTGCTGGAGAAGGCGTCGTCCGTCTCCTCGGGCTGGTTCTCATAGAGGACGTCGTGGTACGCGGGGAACTTCCCGGCGGTCTGCGCGCAGGCGGCCGCGTTGGCGGCGCGCAGCGAACCGCTGCCGCCCATGTTGCCGTCGATGAGTGTGGCGAGGTGGTACTCGACCTTGATCTGGCCCGAGTTCTCCAGCTCGTGGATGGTGTCCCGGTAGGTGTTCTCGAACTGGCCGCAGGCCGGGCAGCGGAAGTCCTCCCACACGGTGAGCGTGGACGGTGCGTCGCTCGCGCCCACCGGGATGGCGAGGTTGTCCTTGCCGTTCGCCCCCTTGGGCGCGACGACGGGTCCGCTCGCGGTGGAGCTGTCGTCGTTGCCGGAGTTGGCGACCACCACCCCGATCACGGCAGCGATCGCCAGGACGGCGACCACCGCGCCCCCGACGATCAGCGCGCGCTTGCGCTTCTCGGCCGCCTGCTGCTTCTCGCGGTCGATCTTGAGCTGCTCTCGGGCAGCCCGCTTTCCATCTCGGTTCTTCTCGCTCACACCCGCAGCAACGAACCGGGGAGGCACGAGCGTGCCTCCCCGGTCCCACTTCCACCCGTACGGGCTACACGGACGTCAGGCCCGTCGTACGCCCTGTGCGAGCTCTGCGGCCAGTTCCCGTACGGCTTCCAGGCCCGCGGCGTCGTCCTTCGCGTCCAGCATCTGCTTGACGAAGGCCGAGCCGACGATGACGCCGTCGGCGAAGGAGGCGACCTCCTTGGCCTGGACGGCGTTGGAGACGCCGAGCCCGACGCAGACGGGCAGTTCGGTCGTGGCCCGGGTCCTGCGGACCAGGTCGGCGGCCTCCTCGCCGACCGAGGCGCGGGTGCCGGTGACACCCATCAGCGATGCGGCGTACACAAAGCCGGAGCCGGCGGCGGTGATCTCCGCGAGGCGTGCGTCCTTGCTGCTGGGCGCGACGACGAAGACGGTCGCGAGCCCGTGCTTGGCCGCGTGCTCCCTCCACACCCCCGCTTCCTGGACGGGGAGGTCGGGCAGGATGCACCCGGCGCCGCCCGCCTCGGCGAGCTCGGCGGTGAAGCGGGCGATGCCGTAGCGGTCGATCGGGTTCCAGTACGTCATGACCAGGATCGGCGCGCCCGTGGCCTCGTACGCCTCGCGCACGGTCCGCATCACGTCGGCGATCTTCACGCCGCCCTTGAGCGCGATGTCGTCGGCGGTCTGGATGACCGGGCCGTCGAGCACCGGGTCGCTGTGCGGCAGCCCGACCTCGACGACGTCGGCGCCGCCCGCGATGACGGACTTCACGGCTGCGATCCCGCCGTCGACGGTGGGGAATCCGGCCGGGAGGTACGCGATGAGCGCGGCCCGGTCCTCCGACTTCGCCTGGGCGAGAACCTGCCCCAACAGCTCTACGTTGCCGCTCACTTGGCCCCCTCCGAGTCTCCGTCGTACAGCCCGAAGTAACGGGCCGCGGTGTCCATGTCCTTGTCGCCGCGTCCGGACAGGTTGATCACGAGCAGCCCGTCCTTCCCCAGCTCCTTGCCGAGGTCCAGGGCGCCGGCGAGCGCGTGCGCGGACTCGATGGCCGGGATGATGCCCTCGGTCTGCGAGAGGAGCCGCAGCGCCTGCATGGCCTGGTCGTCGGTGACCGCGCGGTACTCGCCGCGGCCGATGTCCTTCAGATACGAGTGCTCCGGGCCGATGCCGGGGTAGTCGAGTCCGGCCGAGATCGAGTAGGGCTCGGTGATCTGGCCCTCCTCGTCCTGGAGGACGTACGACCGCGAGCCGTGCAGGATGCCGGGCTCGCCCGCGGACAGCGTGGCCGCGTGCTCCCCGGTCTCGATGCCGTGCCCGGCGGGCTCGAAGCCCACGAGCCGTACGGAGGCGTCCGGGATGAAGGCGTGGAAGAGCCCGATGGCGTTCGATCCGCCGCCGACGCAGGCGGCGACCGCGTCGGGCAGCCGTCCGGCGCGCTCCAGGATCTGGCGGCGCGCCTCGACGCCGATGACGCGGTGGAAGTCGCGGACCATGGCGGGGAAGGGGTGCGGGCCCGCGACGGTGCCGAAGAGGTAGTGCGTGCGGTCCACGTTGGCGACCCAGTCGCGGAACGCCTCGTTGATGGCGTCCTTGAGGGTCCGGGAGCCGGACTTCACGGAGACGACCTCGGCGCCGAGCATCCGCATCCGGGCGACGTTGAGCGCCTGGCGCTCGGTGTCGATCTCGCCCATGTAGATGGTGCATTCGAGGCCGAAGAGCGCGCAGGCGGTCGCGGTGGCGACGCCGTGCTGGCCGGCTCCGGTCTCGGCGATGACGCGGGTCTTGCCCATGCGCTTGGTGAGCAGGGCCTGCCCGAGCACGTTGTTGATCTTGTGCGAGCCGGTGTGGTTGAGGTCCTCGCGCTTGAGGAACACCCGTGCGCCACCGGCGTGTTCGGCGAAGCGCGGCACTTCGGTCAGGGCGCTGGGCCGGCCGGTGTAGTTGACCATCAGGTCGTTGAGCTCGGCGGCGAAGGCGGGGTCGGCCTTGGCCTTGTCGTACTCGACGGCGACCTCGTCGACCGCGGCGACGAGCGCCTCGGGGATGAACTTGCCGCCGAACTCGCCGAAGTAGCCCTCGGCGCTGGGGACCTGCCCCTCGGGGTCGGGAATGAAGAAGCTGGTGCTGGACATACGTGTGCTCCTCGCGGGGGAACCCCGGATCAGAACCGACAGATGAACACGTGATGCGCTTGATCGCGTGACGCGCCGGAAAGTGCCACGGGTGGCAAAAACTAGCCCGTCCGGCGATTGAGGACGAATACGGCCGAAGGCCGTGCCCCGTGTCAGCTAGCGCAGCGCCATCGCATGCCGTTGATCTGACCCGGCTCGGAGCCGATGTGGTACCTCACGCGCCGCCCCCGCACCCGCCGCGCGGGCGCGCGGCAGCCACGCGGCTTGCAGCCGCGGGCGAGTCGGGCGTGGGCGGTCATGGTGGTGGGTCAGCCCCGCCCGTGGCGCAGCGCCGGGTGGGCGCCCGCGGCGACCAGGTCGGCAACGGCGGCGCGCGGGTCGCGGCCGGTGACCAGGGCCTCGCCGACCAGGATGGCGTCGGCGCCGGCGTTGGCGTACGCGATCAGGTCGTGCGGACCGCGGACGCCGGACTCGGCGACCTTCACGATGTGGTCCGGGATCTCGGGCGCGACGCGCTCGAAGGTGCCCCGGTCGACCTTGAGGGTCTTGAGGTTCCGGGCGTTGACGCCGATGATCCGGGCGCCCGCGTCGACGGCGCGCTCGACCTCGTCCTCGTCGTGCACCTCGACGATCGGCGTGAGCCCGATGGAGTGCGCGCGCTCGATCAGCGAGACCAGCGCCTCCTGCTCCAGGGCGGCGACGATCAGCAGCGCGAGGTCGGCGCCGTAGGCCCGTGCCTCCCAGAGCTGGTACGCGGTGACGATGAAGTCCTTGCGCAGGACAGGCGTGTCGACCTTGGCCCGTACGGCTTCGAGGTCGGCCAGGGATCCGCCGAAGCGGCGCTCCTCGGTCAGTACGGAGATGACGGCCGCGCCGCCCGCCTCGTAGTCCGCGGCGAGCGCGGCGGGGTCGGCGATCGCGGCGAGCGCACCCTTGGAGGGGCTGGAGCGCTTGACCTCGCAGATGACCTTCACGCTGTCGCCGCGCAGGGCGGCGACTCCGTCGCGGGCCTGGGGCGCCTTCGCGGCGCGCTCCTTGAGCTCGTCGAGGCTGACGCGTGCCTGCCGCTCCGCGAGGTCGGCGCGTACGCCTTCGATGATCTCGTCGAGCACACTCACGCGAGCGGCCCCCTTCCGGGACGGTGTGGACGGGTGTCCAGCGATCTCTTCAGCCATGACGTTCAGCCATCCTGATGGTATCCGCAGATGGGCGAAGGGCCCGCATCCGGTTGACGCCGGTCCCACTACCTGGGCATTTAGGGAACGAGTGCCGAGCCGAACGGCAGATTCCGGACGACGGAGAAGATCAGTGCGATGCCTCCGATCGCCCACCACCAGCGGGCGGGGAGGGCGACGCGCATCGGCCTGTTCTGCAGGGCCCGGACGATCCAGACCACCATCACCACGGCGAAGACTCCGTAGCCGACGACGGCCAGCGCGTTGTCGCCGAGCGCCGTGACCAGATCACCGTGCGCGACCGCGTAGGCGCTGCGCAGACCGCCGCAGCCGGGGCAGTAGACCCCGGTGACCGCGTACAGCGGGCAGACCGGGTAGTGGCCGGGGTGGTTGGGGTTCACGGAGCCGACGTACGCGAAGGCCGCCGCGACTCCGGCGATGCTGCCCACCGGGGTGAGGAGCCTGCGCGTCAGGGACGCGGGGACGGGTGCCGGGGCGGGGACGAAGGCTGCGGGAGGCTCCACTGTTTCCACCTGGTGATTGTCTCCGTTGACGCGAAAAGGCGCAGCCCGGAGGGGGCTGCGCCTGATGACGTGTCCGCGGTGTTTCAGCGCGTCTGCATCTCGCCGGCGCGAATCCGGGCCTGCTGCATGGCCTCGGACTCCTTCGGCATGCCCATGCCCGCGGCCTTCATGCCGAGGCCGACGACTCCACCGAGGACGATGACGACCATGCCGGCCCAGAACCCGAGCGGGTTGGCCAGCACCATGAAGGCACCGGCGATGCAGAAGCCGATGAACGCGATGGTGACGCCGGTCCAGGCGGCCGGGTTGTGTCCGTGGCTGCTGCCCGCCATGAGTTGCTCCTCGTTGCTGTGTGTCGAAAGCTCGCCGCCCATTGTTCCGTACGGGAGCTCAGGGCGTGAGCTGGGGGTCACTCTTCGCGCGTCGGGTCCTCGCCCCGGTCGAGCGCCTTCCAGATCTCCTCGGGGCGCTCCGGGTCCGGTGCGGTGCGGGGCTTGCGCGCACGGGGGCTGCCGTCGCGTTCGTAGCGGCCGGACATCGTGGGCCAGAGCTTGCCGTAGCGCAGGGCCAGGAGGCCCGCGAGGAAGATCAGCAGGGCGCCGGCGGCGGTGACGTAGGGCCAGGCCGTGTGGGTGACGGCGTCGATCGTCGCGGCGGTGTCGCCCGCGGTCTTGGCGGCCTTCTCGTCGAGCGCGGAGTTGTCGGAGACGCCCAGGAGGGCGGCGGCCGCGGCTCCGGCGCCGCACAGGGCGAGGAGCGCGGAGACGAGGAGCCGGCCTGCCTTGCGTACGGCGAAGACCGCGACCAGGGCGGCCAGGCCGACTATGGCGAGGGCGGTGGGGACGCCGGTGACGTCTCCGCCGGAGGCGGTGAGCGGGATCGTTCCTCCGCCGACCGCGACGGTGCCCTTGGCCCAGGTCTGGCCCGAGGTCATCAGGACGACGGCAGCGCCGAGGGCGCCGAGCAGCAGGGCGATGCCGAGGCTGCGGCGGGCGCCGGATGCGGCGGCGGCTGCGGCCTCGGAGCCGGATTCGGTTCGGGGCTGGGGTACGGCGGTCACGTACTCCACTATCCCCTGCGCGGCGGGCAGGCCGACAGCGGGGCCCCGGGTCAACCCGCGTAGACCCCTGTCATGGCCATGCTCTGGTCAGCGATCCGCCATCGAATTCCCCGGAAAGCAAAGCGGAGGTAGAGGTTCCAAGGTTCGCCTTGTTGACGTGCTCGGGTCACACCTACGTTCTGCCTCGGCCCGTCGCCCACCAGGCGCAACAGGCTGCACAGCGCACCCGCACCCTTCTTCGGTTCACCGACCTCTCGGAGGCATCTCGATGCGCAGACCCCTCACCCTCGCCGCGGCGGCAGCCTTCGCCACGGCGTTGTTCGCTCTCGGCGCCCCCTCGGGCGTCGCGGCGACCGCATCCTCCCCCCACAGCGGCGTCACCGTCGCCCGCGCCTGCGCGACGCCGACGCAGGCGAGCGTCATGGCCTGCAAGGCACTTCGGGTCAGCAGCGGCACCGTGCACGCCGCGCGGACCGAGACCGTGAAGCCCAACGCCGCGGCGGCGACCCCCTCGGGCTACGGACCCAGCAACCTGCAGAGCGCCTACGGGCTGACGTCGGCCGCAGCCTCCAACGGCGGCAGTGCGACGGTCGCGATCGTGGACGCGTACAACGACCCGAACGCCGAGGCGGACCTCGCCAAGTACCGTACGCAGTACGGACTTTCGGCCTGCACCACGGCCAACGGCTGCTTCAAGAAGGTCAGCCAGACCGGCTCCACCACCTCGCTGCCCGCCTCGGACGCCGGCTGGTCGGAGGAGATATCCCTCGACCTCGACATGGTCAGCGCCGTCTGCCCCAACTGCCACATCCTGCTCGTCGAGGCGAAGACCGCGTCCATGGCCAACCTGGGCACCGCGGTCAACGAGGCGGTCACCCTCGGCGCCAAGTACGTCTCCAACAGCTACGGCGGCTCCGAGTCCTCCAGCGACTCGGGCTACGACACCAAGTACTTCAACCACCCGGGCGTCGCGATCACCGTCAGCGCGGGCGACTCCGGCTACGGCGCGGAGTACCCGGCGGCCTCCAAGTACGTGACCTCGGTGGGCGGCACCGCGCTCTCCACCTCGTCCAACGCCCGCGGCTGGACCGAGTCCGTCTGGTCCACGAACTCCACCGAGGGCACGGGCTCCGGCTGCTCGGCGTACGACACCAAGCAGTCCTGGCAGACCGACACCGGCTGCGCGAAGCGCACGATCTCCGACGTCTCCGCGGTCGCCGACCCGGCGACGGGCGTGGCGGTCTACGACTCGTACGGCGTCACGGCCGGCTTCTACACCTTCGGCGGCACCAGCGCCTCGTCGCCGATCATCGCGGCCGTGTACGCACTGGCGGGGACGCCGTCCTCGGGCTCGTACCCGACGTCGTTCCCGTACGCCCACACCGGCTCGCTCAACGACGTGACGAGCGGGTCGAACGGCAGCTGCTCGGGCACCTACCTGTGCACCGCGAAGTCCGGCTACGACGGCCCGACGGGCCTCGGCACGCCGAGCGGAACGGCGGCCTTCACCGGCTGATCCTGTTCGCGGTGTGCACCGCGCGGAGCACGGCGGCCGCCTTGTTGCGGCACTCCGTGTCCTCCGCCACCGGGTCGGAGTCGGCTACCACGCCGGCTCCGGCCTGCACGTATGCGGTGCCGCCGCGCAGCAGCGCGGTGCGGATCGCGATGGCGGTGTCGGAGTCCCCGGCGAAGTCGAGGTAGCCGACGCAGCCGCCGTACAGACCGCGCCGGGAGGGCTCCAGCTCGTCGATGATCTGCATCGCGCGGGGCTTGGGGGCGCCGGAGAGCGTGCCGGCCGGGAAGCAGGCGGTGAGGACGTCGAAGGCGGTACGGCCCTCGGCGACCCGGCCCGTCACGGTCGACACGATGTGCATGACGTGCGAGTACTTCTCCACCGACATGAAGTCGACGACCTCGACGGACCCGGGCTCGCAGACCCGCCCGAGGTCGTTGCGCCCGAGGTCCACCAGCATCAGGTGCTCGGCCCGCTCCTTGGGGTCGGCGAGCAGCTCCTCCGCCAGCGCCTGGTCCTCCTGCGGGGTCGCACCGCGGTGCCGGGTCCCGGCGATGGGGTGGACCATCGCGCGCCCGTCCTCGACCTTGACCAGGGCCTCGGGGCTGGAGCCCACGACATCGAAACCGTCGAAGCGGAAGAGGTACATGTACGGGGACGGATTGGTGGCCCGCAGCACCCGGTAGACGTCCAACGCGCTTGCGGTGCAAGGGGTTTCGAAGCGCTGGGAGGGTACGACCTGGAAGGCCTCGCCCGCCCGGATCCGCTCCTTGATGTCGACGACGGCGTCCTGGTAGGCCTTTCCGCCCCACAGTGCGGTGTACTCCGGCAGCTCGGACGCGGGCAGTTCGACGGGAGCGGTCGGCACGGAGAGCGCCAGATCGGCCTCCATCGCGTCGAGGCGGGCGACGGCGTCCGCGTAGGCCTCGTCGACTCCGCTCTCCAGGTCGTTGTGGTTGATCGCGTTGGCGATCAGCAGGACCGACCCCTCCCAGTGGTCCATGACCGCCAGGTCCGAGGTGAGCATCATCGTCAGCTCGGGCAGCTGCAGGTCGTCCCGCTCCCCCGGGCCGATCTTCTCCAGGCGGCGCACGATGTCGTACCCGAGATAGCCGACCATCCCGCCGGTGAAGGGCGGCAGTCCGCCGGCCAGGTCGCGCGGGGTGTGCAGCGCATCGACGGTGGCGCGCAGTGCCTTCAGCGGGTCGCCGTCGACCGGTACGCCGACGGGCGGGGTGCCCTGCCAGTGCGCCTGTCCGTCGCGGGAGGTGAGGGTGGCGGCGGACCGTACGCCGATGAACGAGTAGCGGGCCCAGGACCGGCCGTTCTCCGCGGACTCGAGCAGGAACGTCCCCGGACGCTCGGCGGCGAGCTTGCGGTAGAGCCCGACAGGAGTGTCGCCGTCCGCGAGCAGCCGGCGGCTGACGGGGATGACACGGCGGTCGACGGCGAGCTTGCGGAAGGTCTCAAGGTCCATGACGGAGAGCTTAGAACGGTACGCGGACCGCTCGGCGTTGCAGGCCGAGGAGCGGACCTGGACCCGCTAGAACCGAGGAATGCTCCAGCTCCTGATCGCCTCCGCCGCAGCCCTGACCACCCTCGTCCCCGGCCCGCCGCCGTCCTGGCCCGCACCTGCCGACGTACCGACGCGGGTGCGGGCGGCCGGGCTGACGATGCTCGACGACGAGAAGATGACGATGCACATCCACCCGCATCTGGAGGTGTTCGCCGACGGCCGCCGGGTGACGGTCCCCGCAGACATCGGCATCGACCGCTCGGGCAGGAAACCCCGCTACAGCCCGCTGCACACGCACGACACGACGGGGAAGCTGCACGTCGAGTCGGCGGTCCGGCGGGACTTCACGCTGGGCCAGCTGCTGACCGAGTGGGGCGTGCCGCGTACGGACGGCCGTGCGTACGTCAACGGGCGCGCGTACGCCGGTGACCCGGCCCGGATCGTGCTCCACGACCTGGACGAGATCAGGCTCGTCTACGGCCGCCCCTAGCCGAGCAGCACGTCCGCGTCGAAGCAGGTCCGGTCGCCCGTGTGGCAGGCGGCGCCCACCTGGTCGACCTTGACCAGCAGGGTGTCGCCGTCGCAGTCCAGCGCGACCGACTTCACGTGCTGGAAGTGGCCGGAGGTGTCGCCCTTGACCCAGTACTCCTGACGGCTGCGCGACCAGTACGTGCAGCGCCCGGTCGTCAGCGTCCGGTGCAGCGCCTCGTCGTCCATCCACCCCAGCATCAGCACCTCACCGGTGTCGTACTGCTGGGCAACGGCGGGAACGAGGCCGTCAGCGGTGCGCTTGAGGCGGGCGGCGACGGTGGGGTCGAGACTGCTGGGCGTGCTGGTCATGCCCCTATTGTGCCGCGCCGTACGGGCATCCTGGACGTGCGTCCACTGGGCGGACCGGCCCCCTCAGTCGTACGCTGGCGTCCATGTCGACCCATGCGAAGCGTGAACGACTTCTCCTCGCCGATCTGTTGGAAGCGGCCGGACCGGACGCCCTGACCCTCTGCGACGGCTGGAAGACCCGCGATCTCGCCGCCCATGTGGTGGTGCGCGAGCGCCGCCTCGACGCGGCGGGCGGGATCGTCCTCGGGGCGCTCAAGGGGCGCCTGGAGAGGGTGCAGGCGGAGTTCGCCTCGAAGCCGTACGAGGAGCTGATCCAGCTCATCCGCACCGGGCCTCCGAAGTTCTCCCCGTACGCCCTCAAGCAGGTCGACGAGGGCGCGAACGCGGTGGAGTTCTACGTCCACGCCGAGGACGTCCGCCGCGCCCAGCCCGACTGGACGCCGCGCGAGCTCGACCCGGTCTTCTCGGACACCCTGTGGCGGCGGCTGGAGAAGGCGGCGCGACTGGTGGGGCGCAAGTCACCGGTGGGTCTGGTGCTGCGCCGCCCGGACGGGCAGACGGCGGTCGCGCACCGGGGCGCCCCGGTGGTGACGGTGACCGGCGAGCCGGGCGAGCTGACGCTGTTCGTGTACGGGCGGCAGGACGCGGCGAAGGTTGAGCTGGAGGGCGACAAGGACGCCTCGGCGAAGGCCCTTGAGGCCAAGCTCGGGCTGTGATCCCACGCAGCTCTCGCACCGATCGGCCGCGGGCGGCCACTGATCTTCAACGCAGCTCTCGCACCACTCGGCCGCAGGCGGCCTCTCGGGCTTCGAGCTGCTGCGCCGGACTCCGTCCGTCGGTCTCGGCTGGGCGAACTCGCCGGTTCAGCGCGGGAGTTCCGCGTGCCGGAGTTCCCTGGACGCGAGCCCGAGCAACGCGCCCGCCGCGCACACCGCGGCGCTGGTGACGAAGACCGGTGTGGTGCCCCACACGCCGATCGCCGCGCCCGTCAGCGGGTAGCAGAGCGGGGCGATACCCATCGCCAGAAGGTTGCTGACCGAGCTGACGCGGCCCATGTAGCCGGGGTCGGTCTGAGTCTGGGTGAGCGCCGAGCAGATCGAACCGGCGAATCCGGCCAGGGCCCCGATGGCGAAACCCGCGAGGGCAGCGAGGGCGACCGACGAAGCGTACGCGAGGCCCGCAATCGCCGCCGCTCCGCCGATCAGTGCGTACGACTGGACGAGACCGGCGTACGGAACCCGGCCCCGCACCGCCAGGAACAGCGCCGCGCCGCCCGCACCGAGGCCGAACGCCGCGACAATCCAGCCCATGCCGGACGCGCCCCAACCTCGCTCCTTGGCCAGCAGGGTGAGGCCGATGTTGGCCGGTCCGGCGAAGCCGATCTCGCCGACGGCGATGAGGAGCATCAGCGGGGCGAGGACCCGGTGGTGGCGTATGTACCGTATGCCGTCGGCCAGTTGACGCCAGGCGGAGTCGTTCTCCCCGGTCACTTCACCGGCGGGCAGCTGCGCGACCTTCAGGCCGAGCAGCAGTGGCAGGGACAACGCGAAAAGGAGCCCGGCGGCGGCGAAGGCGGCCGCTGACCCACCGAGCGCCACCGCGACTCCGCCCAGGGAGGCCCCGGAGATGCCACCGACCCGGTATGCGATCCCGCGCAGCCCCTGCAGACGTGCCAGCTGTCCCGGCCCCACAATCCGGGGCGGCAGGGCGCCCACGGCGGGCATGAAGAGGGCATCCACCACCCCGAAGACCAGCGCGACGGCGACGAGGAGCCAGAGCGTGGGGCTAGTGAAGACCAGCGTCAGGGCCATGCCCAGAATTACCGCCGCGCGCGCCGCGTCGCTGCCGATCACCACCTTCCACGGGCCGAACCGGTCGGCGACCACGCCCCCGCCGAGCATCAGCAAGGCGCGCGGCACGGCTCCGACAGCGAGCACAAGGCCGGCCTGAGTGGGGCTGCCGGAGCGGACGGCGGCCCAGGAGAGAGCCAGGAAGCAGATGTTGTCACCGACGGTCGATGCGGTGAAGGCGCCGAGCCAGCGCAGGACATTGCCGTCGCGGTGGGCGGGGCGTTCGGGAGCTGCCGCGGCTATGACAGCGGCGTCGGTGGCGGTCATGGGCGGAAGGGAAAAGCGTAGGCGTGGATCGCGACCTGCTCGCGGCCCTCGGTGTCGCCCGCCTCGTCGGCGGCGCGGCCCTTGTCCTGGTACTTCTTGACCACGTCCCCCAACTCCCCTTGCAGTGCACTGAGTTCGGCCGCAGTGAGTCGCGGCAGCCACTCGGAGTCCATGGAGGCGGACCGCCACTCGGCACCCCACGTCTCCGCCTCGTCGAGGTGGCGGAGGTACAGGTCCGAGCGCTGCGCGAAGAACGTCCGGATGAGCGAGCCCTGCGCGGCGAGCAGCTCCGGGGCATCCCGTACGTCCTCGTGCCGGATGCTGATCCCGTCCGAGGTGAGCTGCCACCACCGCTCCCGGCCGTCCGTGCCCTGCGGCTCGGCCTCCTCGACCAGGCCGAGCTCGTGGAGCTTGCGCAGGTGATAACTGACGAGCGAGACCGCCTCGTCGACGCTCTCGGCGAGGTGGGACGCGGTGGCGGCACGGGCCACGTACAGCGCGCGGTAGAGCTTCATGCGCAACGGGTGTCCGAGCGCTTTGAGGGTGTCCAGGTCCTTGACCCGGTGGGTCTCTCGCTTCGTCATGCCACCCACCGTAGATACGAAAGAAAAGTTGCGCAATAAAAATTGCGCAACCAATCTTTCGCAATCTGGGGTTCCTAGGCCCGCACCTCGGGCAGCTCCGCACCCCGCACAGCCCGGGACGCAAGCCCCACCGTCGCGCCCAGCGCGCTCAGCGCGCCGCCCGCGATGTAGAGCGGGCCCGTGCCGGTGACCTCGGTCAGCACGCCGAAGAGGGGGTACGCGAGCGGGGCGATGCCCACGCCCGTCAGGGCCATGACCGAGCTGACCCGGCCCAGGTACGCCGTGTCGGTGGCCGTCTGGATCAGGCTCACCGCAAGACCGCCGCAGACCCCGCTGGCCAGCCCGGACACCAGGGCTACGGCCACGGCACCGGGCAGGGAGGGAATGAGGCCGATCACGGCGATGCCGGCGGAGGCGACGACCAGGGAGACGTTCTGGACCATGCCGGCGCGCGGGAGGCGCCCGCGCACGGTCAGGAGCAGCGCCATCGTTGTCGTACCGACGCCGAACACCCCGGAGATCCAGCCCATCCCGCTCGCACCCCACCCGCGTTCGTCGCAGAGCAGCACCAGGCCGACGGTTAGCGGGGCGATGATCCCGAACTGGCTCATGGCGCCGGAGAGCACGAGCGGGCCGATCACCTTGTGGCGGCGGATGTAGGTCAGGCCCTCGACCAAGTCGCGCCAGGGCGTGGTGGGTTCGACGTCCTTGATCGTGTCGTCGGCGGGAAGCGACCCGATCCGTACGACCCACAGCAGCGCCAGCGAGGAGCAGAACAGCACGCCCGCGACGGCGAATGCGGTGGCCGGTCCGCCAAGTCCCATGGCCAGACCGGCGAGCGGCGGGGCAGTGGTGCGCGAGAGGCGGCCTGCCAGCATCACCATGCTCTGCAGGCGTACGACTTCGGCGGGCTCGGTGATGCGCGGCGGCAGCGCGCCGACGGCCGGCAGGAACAGCGCGTCGACGACCCCGAAGACCAGCGCCACCGCGATGAGCACCCACAGCCCGGGCGAGGAGAAGACGAGCGCGGCGGCGACACCCAGAATCACCACACACCGCAGGGCGTCGGAGCCCAGGACGACGGCCCGCGGCCCGAAGCGGTCGGCGATCACTCCCCCGCCGAGCATCAGCACCGCCCGGGGGATCGAGCCCATCGCCATGACGATGCCGACCTGGGCGGGCGTGGCAACGGCGTTGGCGGCCCAGGCGAGGGCGACGAAGTACATCCCGTCGCCGAGGAGCGAGGCACTGTAGGCGACGAGCCACCTCAGCACATTGCGGTCGCGGTACGCGGGCCGCGGCCGTATCACCCCGGTGGTGGTCGTGTCCTTCTCCGCCGCGGTGTCCACACGTCCCCCTGCTCACAGTTGATCGGCAGGGGGACCGTATGGACTCGTTCGCGCATACGCAAGCGAATTAGCGGACGGGGTGGCCCGCTTCTCGCAGTGTGTCCTTCACCTGGGCGATGCGCAGGTCGCCGAAGTGGAAGACCGAGGCCGCGAGGACCGCGTCCGCGCCCGCCTCGATCGCCGGGGGGAAGTCGGCCAGGCGGCCCGCTCCGCCGGAGGCGATGACGGGGACGGTCACGTGCTTGCGCACCGCCGCGATCATCTCCGTGTCGTAGCCGTCCTTGGTGCCGTCGGCGTCCATGGAGTTGAGGAGGATCTCCCCGGCCCCCAACTCGGCCGCCCGGTGCGCCCATTCGACGGCGTCGATCCCCGCGGACTTGCGGCCGCCGTGGGTGGTGACCTCGAAGGAGCCCGATGCCGTACGGCGGGCGTCCACCGACAGGACCAGGACCTGGCGGCCGAAGCGCTCGGCGATCTCGCGGATCAGGTCGGGGCGGGCGATGGCGGCGGTGTTGACGCCCACCTTGTCCGCGCCGGCCCGCAGGAGCTTGTCGACGTCCTCGGTCGTACGGACGCCGCCTCCGACCGTGAGCGGGATGAAGACCTGCTCGGCGGTGCGGCGGACCACGTCGTACGTCGTCTCGCGGTTGCCGGAGGACGCCGTGATGTCGAGGAAGGTCAGCTCGTCCGCGCCCTCGGCGTCGTACAGCTTGGCCATCTCGACCGGGTCGCCCGCATCGCGCAGGTTCTGGAAGTTGACGCCCTTGACCACCCGGCCGTTGTCGACGTCGAGGCAGGGGATGACGCGTATGGCGAGGCTCATGACGCTTCAGCTCCTCGGTACGCCTCGATCTCGACCTCTACCACCAGGCTGGGGTCCACGAATCCCGAGACGATGATCATCGATGCGGCCGGGCGGACCGCGTCGAAGAGCTCCTTGTGGGCGCGGCCCACGTCGTCGACGTCCCGGGCGTGCGTGATGTACATCCGGGTGCGGACCACGTGGCTCGCGTCCAGGCCCAGCTCCTTGAGCGCGTCGATCGCCACGTTGAAGGCGGCGATCGCCTGCTCGTACGGGCCGCCTTCGGCGATCCGGCCGTTGACGACCGCGGTGCAACCCGACAGCAGGACAAGGCCGTTGGGCAGTTCGACGGCTCGCGAGTAGCCGAAGCGCTCCTCCCAGGGGCCGCCCGAGGAGATCTTCCGTACGGAGTCGGTCATGACGCCACCACCTTCAGGGCCTCTTCCAGGGTGAAGGCCTCCGCGTACAGGGCCTTTCCTACGATCGCGCCCTCGACGCCCTCGGGGACGAGGGTGGAGATGGCGCGCAGGTCGTCCAGGGACGAGACGCCGCCCGAGGCGACGACCGGCTTGTCGGTGGCGGCGCAGACGTTGCGCAGGAGCTCCAGGTTCGGGCCCGTGAGCGTGCCGTCCTTGGCGATGTCCGTCACCACGTAGCGGGCGCAGCCCTCGGAGTCGAGGCGCGCCAGGGTCTCGTAGAGGTCGCCGCCGTCGCGGGTCCAGCCGCGGCCTCGCAGCGTCGTGCCCTTGACGTCCAGGCCGACGGCGATCTTGTCGCCGTACCGGGCGATGACCTTGGCGACCCACTCCGGGGTTTCCAGGGCCGCGGTGCCGAGGTTGACGCGGGTGCAGCCGGTGGCGAGGGCCGCTTCGAGCGTGGCGTCGTCGCGGATGCCGCCCGAGAGCTCGACCTTGATGTCCATCGCGGCGGAGACCTCGGAGATCAGCGCCCGGTTGTCGCCGGTGCCGAACGCGGCGTCGAGGTCGACCAGGTGCAGCCATTCGGCGCCGGCGCGCTGCCAGGTGAGGGCGGCTTCGAGCGGGGAGCCGTAGTTGGTCTCGGAACCCGACTCGCCGTGGACGAGGCGGACCGCCTGGCCGTCGCGGACATCCACGGCGGGGAGGAGTTCGAGCTTCTTCGACGTAGGCGTAGGCATCAGAGGGTTCCGATCCAGTTGGTCAGCAGCTGGGCGCCGGCGTCGCCGGACTTCTCGGGGTGGAACTGGGTGGCCCACAGGGCGCCGTTCTCGACGGCCGAGACGAAGCGCTCGCCGTGCGTGGACCAGGTGACGCGCGGGGCCCTGATGGCCGGATTGGTGACTTCCAGGGACCAGTCGTGGGCCGCGTAGGAGTGCACGAAGTAGTAGCGCGCGTCGGCGTCCAGGCCCGCGAACAGCTGGGTATCGACCGGGGCTTCGACAGTGTTCCAGCCCATGTGCGGTACGACGTCGGCCTTGAGCGGGCCGACCGTGCCGGGCCACTCGTCGAGGCCTTCGGTCTCCACGCCGTGCTCGATGCCCCGCTCGAAGAGGATCTGCATCCCGACGCAGATGCCCATCACGGGGCGGCCGCCGGCGAGACGGCGGCCGACGATCCAGTCGCCGCGCGCGTCCTTCAGTCCCTGCATACAGGCGGAGAAGGCGCCGACGCCGGGGACGAGGAGGCCGTCCGCCGCCATGGCCCTGTCGTAGTCGCGGGTGATCTCGACGTCCGCGCCGACGTGCGCGAGGGCGCGCTCGGCGGAACGGACGTTGCCGAAGCCGTAGTCGAAGACCACGACCTTCTTGGGAGTGCTCATGACCACAGCCCCTGAATGCGCAGGATGCCGGCGAGCAGACACATCACCGAGCCGATGGAGAGCAGCACGATGAGGCTGGCGGGCATCTTCTGCTTGGCGAAGGAGTAGACGCCGCCGGCGAGGAAGAGGCCGAGGACGATCAGGATGGTGTTGAGGCCAGTCATGCTTACAGCGCGCCCTTGGTCGAAGGAAGGATGCCCGCGGCACGCGGGTCGTGTTCGGACGCGTAACGCAGCGCGCGGGCAAGGGCCTTGAACTGGCACTCGACGATGTGGTGGGCATTGCGCCCGTACGGCACGTGGACGTGCAGGGCGATCTGCGCCTGGGCGACGAAGGACTCCAGGATGTGCCGGGTCATCGTCGTGTCGTACTCGCCGATCATCGGCGCCATCTTCTCGGGCTCGGTGTGCACAAGGTACGGGCGGCCGGAGAGGTCCACGGTGACCTGGGCGAGCGACTCGTCGAGGGGGACCGTGCAGTTGCCGAAGCGGTAGATGCCGACCTTGTCGCCGAGCGCCTGCTTGAAGGCGGCGCCGAGCGCGAGGGCGGTGTCCTCGATGGTGTGGTGCGAGTCGATGTGCAGGTCGCCCTCGGTCTTGACCGTGAGGTCGAAGAGGCCGTGGCGGCCGAGCTGGTCGAGCATGTGGTCGTAGAAGCCGACGCCGGTCGACACGTCGACCTTGCCGGTGCCGTCGAGGTTGATCTCGACGACGACCGAGGTCTCCTTGGTCGTGCGCTCGACGCGTCCGATACGGCTCATGCGGTGATCTCCTTGGCGCTGATTTCTTTGAAGAGCGCGCGTACCGCTTCGAGGAACGCGTCGTTCTCGGCCGGGGTGCCGACCGAGACGCGGAGCCATCCGGGCACTCCGTTGTCGCGGATCAGCACGCCGTGGTCGAGGATCGCCTGCCAGGCGGCGTGGGCGTCCTCGAAGCGGCCGAACTGGATGAAGTTGGCGTCGGATGCGGTGACGTCGTATCCGATGGTGCGCAGCTCGCCGACGAGGCGGTCGCGCTCGGCCTTGAGCTGCTCGACGTAGCCGAGGAGCGTGTCGGTGTGCTCCAGGGCCGCGAGGGCGGTCGCCTGGGTGACGGAGGACAGGTGGTACGGCAGGCGCACCAGCTGTACGGCGTCCACGACGGCCGGGTCGGCGGCCAGATAGCCCAGGCGCAGGCCCGCGGCGCCGAAGGCTTTGGACATGGTGCGCGAGAGGACCAGGTGGGGGCGGCCCTCGATCAGCGGGAGCAGCGATGGGGCGTGGCTGAACTCGCCGTACGCCTCGTCGACCACGACCATCGAGGGCTTCGCCGCCTGCGCGGCCTCGTACAGCGCGAGGACCGTCTCGGCGCCGACCGCGGTGCCCGTGGGGTTGTTGGGCGAGGTGATGAAGACGACGTCGGGCTTCTCGGCGGCGATGGCCGCACAGGCCGCGTCGACGTCGATGGTGAAGTCCTCGTTGCGCGGTCCGGAGATCCAACCGGTCCCGGTGCCACGGGAGATGAGCGCGTGCATCGAGTACGAGGGCTCGAAGCCGATGGCGGTGCGGCCGGGCCCGCCGAAGGTCTGCAGCAGCTGCTGGAGGACCTCGTTGGAGCCGTTGGCCGCCCAGACGTTGGCCGTGGAGACCTCGTGGCCGGCGGTGCGGCTGAGGTACTTCGCGAGTTCCGTACGGAGCTCGACCGCGTCCCGGTCGGGGTAGCGGTTGAGGTCGCGGGCCGCTTCCTTCACGCGCTCGGCGATGCGCTCGACGAGGGCGTCGGGGAGCGGGTACGGGTTCTCGTTGGTGTTGAGGCGGACGGGGACGTCCAACTGGGGTGCGCCGTAAGGGGACTTGCCGCGCAGTTCGTCCCGTACGGGAAGATCGTCAATGCCGGTCACGAGGGGACCTTCCAGTCGAAGCGCGCCTTGAGGGCGGCGCCGTGTGCGGGCAGGTCCTCGGCCTCGGCGAGCGTCACCACGTGGTGGGTGACCTCGGCGAGGGCGTCGCGCGTGTAGTCGACGATGTGGATGCCGCGCAGGAAGGACTGGACGGAGAGGCCCGAGGAGTGGCAGGCGCAGCCGCCGGTGGGCAGGACGTGGTTGGAGCCGGCGCAGTAGTCGCCGAGGGAGACCGGGGACCAGGGGCCGACGAAGACCGCCCCTGCGTTGCGGACCTTCTCCGCCACCGCGGCGGCGTCGCGGGTCTGGATCTCCAGGTGCTCGGCGCCGTACGCGTTGACGACCGCGAGGCCGTCCTCGATGTTCTCGACGAGGACGATCGCGGACTGCCGGCCGTTCAGGGCGGGGGTGATCCGCTCCTCGCGGTGCTTGGCGGCCGCGACCTGCGGCTCCAGCTCCTTCTCGACCGCGGCCGCGAGCTCCGCGGAGTCGGTGACCAGGACGGCTGCGGCGAGCGGGTCGTGCTCGGCCTGGCTGATCAGGTCGGCGGCGACGTGGACCGGGTCGGCGGTCTCGTCGGCGAGGACGGCGATCTCGGTGGGGCCCGCTTCGGCGTCGATGCCGATGATGCCGGTGAAGTAGCGCTTGGCGGCGGCGACCCAGATGTTGCCGGGGCCCACGACCAGGTTGGCGGGGAGGCAGGACTCGGTGCCGTACGCGAACATCGCGACGGCGGTGGCGCCTCCGGCCGCGTACACCTCGTCGATGCCCAGCAGCACGCAGGCGGCCAGGATCGTGGGGTGCGGAAGGCCGTCGAACTCGGCCTGGGCGGGCGACGCGAGGGCGATCGACTCGACACCCGCCTCCTGTGCCGGGACGACGCCCATGATCACAGAGGAGGGGTAGACGGAGCGGCCGCCGGGTGCGTAGATCCCGACGCGGTCGACCGGCACCCACTTCTCGGCGACCGTGCCGCCGGGGACGACCTGGGTGACCTTGGTGGTACGGCGCTGCTCGCGGTGCACGATGCGGGCGCGGCGGATCGACTCCTCCAGAGCGGCCCTGACGGCAGGGTCGAGCTGCTCGAGGGCGGCGGTCAGAGCGGCGGCGGGGACCCGCACCTGCTCCAGCCGTACACCGTCGAATTTCGCCGCGAAGTCGATCAGCGCCGCGTCGCCACGATGATGCACGTCCTCGCAGATGGGCCGCACCTTCTCCAGGGCGGCGGTCACGTCGAAGTCGGCACGGGGCAGCAGGTCGCGCAGGGCGCCACCCTCGGGGAGGGCGTCGCCGCGCAGATCGATTCGGGAGATCACGGAAACAATTCTCTCAGACGGCCTCCGGCGCCCGTCGCCCGTATCAATGGCTGATACACACCGCGACCTCCCCTGGTGACCACTAGCGTTCGCCCCATCACTCATGGGCAGGGAGGGGCGGCAGTGACGGAGGCGCAGGACGACGGGGATGCGCCGGACTGGCTGACCGGGTGCGAGCTGGGGATGTGGCAGGCGTTCCGCAACGGGAGCACGTACGACCTGCGCACCCGCAACCCGGTCCTGGACGACCCGTTCTCCGCCCGCCCCTGGGGCCCCGAGCGCACGGTTCGTGCCCGGGTCGTGGCGCTGCTGCTGCTCAGCGGGCCGCCCGCGCTGGCGGGGCGGGTGGCGGCGCTGAAGCTCGACGGGGTGCAGATCAGCGGGACGCTGGACCTCTCCGGCGGGACGGTCGAGCCGTACGTGGAGCTGAACAACTGCCGCTTCGAGAACGAGGTGCTGCTGCCCGAGTGCCGCTTCGCGACCGTCCGCATGGTCGCCTGCGCGATCCCGCGCCTGGAGGCCGCCCGGCTGCACACGGAGGGCGATCTGCATCTGCCGCGCTGCCGGGTGCCGGGCGGGATCCGGCTCACGGACGCGCACATCGGCACCGATCTGCTGATCAGCCAGCTGGTGGTGGGACCCGACCGCAAGGGGCGCTCGATCGCCGCCGACGGGCTGTTCGTCACCCAGGACCTGCAGGCCGAGCAGATCGAGTCGCACGGCGAGATCAGTCTGCGGGCGGCGAAGGTCGGGGTCTCGCTGAGCCTGAACGGCAGCCGGCTGCTCAACCCGGGCGGGCGCCGCGCGCTGAACGCGCCGCAGCTGACCGTCGAGCGGACCTTCTATCTGACGGCGTCCGCGGTCTTCGGCACCGGCACTCCCCCGTACGGAATGAGCCAGACCCCGGCACGCGGCACCCGCATCCAGCCCCTGGTGTGCGAGGGCGAGATGCGGCTCGACGACGGGCGGTTCGGGGACGCGGTCGACTTCGAGTCGGCGCGGTTCGTGCTGCGCGACGACCAGGAGCTGTCGCTGCGCCGGATCCAGACGCCCGAACTGCGCTTCCTCGGCGAGCGGCCCGAGCGGGGGAAGGTGGTGCTCTCGGGCGCCCGGGTCGTCAACCTGGTCGACATGTCGACGAGTTGGCCCGATCCCGGGGGCCTGGCGATGGGCGGTTTCGCGTACGAGAACCTCATCCCGGTCGGGCACTTCCCGCTGACGCGGCGCCTGGAGTGGGTGCTGGCGGCGACCCCTGAGTACGCCCCGGAACCGTACGAGCGCCTCGCCGCGGTCCTGCGCGCCAGTGGCGAGGACGCCGACGCCCGCGAGGTGCTCCTGGCCAAGCAGCGCAGACGGCGCGAGACGCTGCCGCTCGCCGCGAAGCTCTGGGGCTATCTGCAGGACTGGACGGTCGCGTACGGCTACCGCCCGGGCCGCGCCGCCCTGTGGATGGCGGTCCTGTGGGCGGCGGGCGCCCTGGCCTTCTCCCGGTACGACCCGGCCCCGATCCAGCCGGACCAGCACCCGCAGTGGAACGCGGCGCTCTACGCCCTGGACCTCCTGGTCCCGGTGATCAATCTCGGCCAGGACGGCTACTGGAAGCTCTCCGGCGGCTGGCAGTGGGCGGCGGCAGCGCTGATCCTGCTGGGCTGGATCCTGGCGACGACGGTGGCGACGGGTGCGTCACGACTGCTGCGCCGGGGCTGACGGTCACCGCACACGGCCGCATCTTTACCGGGCCTTGACCCGCCCGCGTACAACCATCACGGCCTCTGCCAAAGCTTCACAGTGGCCCACTGGCGCCGCTCCCACCTGCGGTTTTCAATGGATCGCACCATGTCTTTCGTACGAGCCCTGATCAGCACCAAGCGCCTGCTGCGGCAGACGCCACCGCTCGCGCCCGGCCTGCCCGCCGCCGACGAGCTGCTGCTCGACGCCCCCGACGAGCGGCTCGCCCCCGCGCTCGTCGCCGCCGCCCTGGGCGAGTACGAACCGGCCGCCAAGCTCCTGGCCACCACCCGTGACGCCGCCGAGTGGGAGAACCGCGACCGCTACGTCATGCGCCTCGCCGCCTTCGCGCACAGCCGCCACGAGTGGCTCGCCGACTGGCTGGGCGCCTCCCCCGAGGACCCCGACGCGCTGCTGGTCAAGGCCGAGCTCGCGGTGCGCAGGGCCTGGGAGTCGCCCGCGCGCGCCGAGCGGCTGCGCGAGATCGGCCCGCTGATCGGGGCCGCCGCGGACGCCGATCCGCGCGACCCCGTGCCGTGGCGCGTGGCGCTCGACCACGCCCGCGGCACCCACGCCTCGCACTCCGAGTTCGAGACGCTGTGGGAACAGGCCATACGGCGCTCCTCGCACCACTACGGCTGTCATGTGGCCGCCCTCCAGTACCTCTCCGCCCAGTGGTACGGCTCGCACAGCGAGTGCTTCGACTTCGCCGAACAGGCCGCAGAGGACTCCCTGCCCGGCTCGCTGATCCAGGCCCTCCCGGTCCGCGCGGCGTACGCGTACCTCCTCAACGGAGGCCGTCTGGCCGTCGCGACGGAGCGGATCGACGCGGCCGCCGACCTCGCGATCGCGCTCTCCGCCGGGTACGAGGTCGGCGACGCCTGGCCGGCGGAGGTCCGCAATCTCCTCGCGTACGTGCTGATCAGACGGGAGCGCTGGGCCGACGCACTCGAACAGTTCCGGCTGATCGGCCCCTACGCGACGTCCTTCCCGTGGGCCCAGCTGGGCGACGATCCGCTGGGCCGCTTCATCGAACTGCGCGACGCCGTGTGCATCGGAACGGCCGCGTCCACACCGCTTGGCCAGGCGGCCGGACGCCGCCGCTCCGGCGGCCATTACGCTTGAGCGTTGTGACCACCGTTCGTCTCCCCCTCTTCCCGCTCAACTCGGTGCTGTTCCCGGGCCTCGTGCTGCCCCTGAACATCTTCGAGGAGCGTTATCGCGCCATGATGCGCGAGTTGCTCAAGACCGACGAGGACGAGCCGCGCCGCTTCGCCGTGGTGGCCATCAGGGACGGCCGCGAGGTCGCCCCGACGGCCCCCGGGATGCCGGACCAGACCAACCGCCTCGAACTGGGCCCCACGGCCGGCTTCGGCGCCGACCCCGCGCAGGCCTTCCACCGGGTGGGCTGCATCGCGGACGCGGCGACGATCAGGGAGCGCGACGACGGCAGCTTCGAGGTCCTGGCGACGGGCACGACCCGGGTCAGGATCCTCTCGGTGGACTCCACAGGACCGTTCCTGACGGCCGAACTGGAGGAGCTGGAGGAGGACGCGGGCGACGAGGCGGGCACACTCGCGGAGGGCGTCCTGCGAGCCTTCCGCAACTACCAGAAGCGGCTGGCGGGAGCACGCGAACGCTCCCTCACCACAGGAGCGGACCTCCCGGACGAGCCATCGGTCGTCTCGTACCTGGTCGCGGCAGCGGTAGTCCTGGACGTCCCCGCGAAGCAGCGCCTGCTCCAGGCCCCCGACACGGCGACCCGTCTCCGCGAGGAACTGAAGCTCCTGCGCACGGAAACGGCGGTCATCCGCCACCTCCCGTCGCTGCCCGCGACGGAGCTGACGCGGCACCCGACGAACCCCAACTGAGGCGGCCCGGATGGCAAAGAAGCCGAAGAAGCAGTCCGGCGGCACGCCCGCCACAGTCGCCCTCACGGCAGCGGGCACGCCGTACACCCTGCACGCGTACGAACACGACCCCGCGGCCCCCTCCTACGGCGAGGAGGCCGCCGAGGCACTGGGCGTGACGCCGGACCGGGTGTTCAAGACACTCCTGGCGGACGTGGACGGCGACCTGACGGTGGCGGTGGTCCCGGTGTCGGGCTCCCTGGACCTCAAGGCCCTGGCGACGGCGGTCGGCGGCAAACGGGCGACGATGGCGGACCCGGCAACGGCGGAACGCTCCACGGGCTACGTCCTGGGCGGCATCTCCCCCCTGGGCCAGCGCAAGAAGCTCCGCACGGTCCTGGACGCCTCGGCCTCGGCGCACACCACGATCTGCATCTCGGCGGGCCGCCGCGGCCTGGAGGTGGAGCTGTCCCCGGAGGACCTGGCAACGCTGACGGCTGCGGTACTGGCGCCGATCGGGCGTGCGTAGGGGCTCGACGGGACGGTTGTCCTCGATTACGACGGACACATGTCGAAAAAAACGCGCATGCGAAAGTGGCGGGTAAAGAAGAACAAGTCGAACCACGGCCGCCGCC
Source organism: Streptomyces sp. NBC_01465 (assembly GCF_036227325.1). Lineage (NCBI taxonomy): Bacteria > Bacillati > Actinomycetota > Actinomycetes > Kitasatosporales > Streptomycetaceae > Streptomyces > Streptomyces sp. NBC_01465. The sequence goes on from NZ_CP109467.1 coordinate 1,807,656, forward strand.
CGGCATGATCAAGCCGTCCGGCGATTGAGGACCGGGGGCGGAGCCCCCGAACAGGCGACGGGGCCCGGGGTCTGGGGCGGGAGCCCCCCACGCGGCGGAGCCGCACAATGTCACAGTCGGGAAGGGGCGGGGTGGGGGAATCCCTCCCGCCCGGACCCGCGCCCTACACCCCTGGCGGCCGCTCGTCCTGAGCCCGCTGCTCCAGCGAAGGCACCGGCCCGTCAAAAGCCCCCGCACCCGCGTCCGCCACAGCGTAAGACGCCCACGGCTCAGGATCCCGAGGCCCGAACAACGCGGTCAACGCAAGATGCACAATCATCGCCGCCACAGGCCAAGCCAACAGCGCCCCCTTGGCAGCAAGCTTCAGCGGCGCATCAAACGTGACCCCCTTGCCCGCCTTCAGCGCGGCCGCGACCACATCGTCGTCGGGCCCGAGCAACAGCCCCACCCGCCAAGCAAGCACCGCACCGAGCAGCCCGCCCACAGCAAGCCCCAGCACCAGAGGAATCCCCCCGCGCCGCCGCACCAGGAAAACAACAACCGCGCTCACCACACCGAAAGCCAGCGCGAGCAGCAGAAACGTGCCGTCCGCGCCCACCGCCTCCTCGCCCTCGGTGTTCTTCAGAAAGACGGCCTTGCCGTCCGACACCAGCGGAACCTTGGGAGCGAGCCACGCCCACAGCACCCCGAGCAGCACGCCCGTGACGGCGATCGCCACGGCGACCACCGCGGCCTGCCAGATCTCGGTCCCGACTCCGGGCCCCTCGTCGACCGCGGAGGCGTCCTGATAGGGCCCTCCGGGCGGAGGCGTCTGCTGATGAGGCTGCTGAGGAGGCGTCAGTGGTGCGGTCACCCTGCCATCGTGCCAGGCGCGTCCGAACGCTGCCTCACCGGACCGCCGCCCGCCGGTACGCCCATGTGGCGACCGCGAGCGACAGAACACCGACAACCCCGCACACCCCGAGGTCAAGTCCGATGACCGCCCAGTCGGGATGCGCGTCGAAGCTCCTGCCGAGCGCCTCCACCCCGTACGTGGAAGGCAGCAGATCACGCGCGTACGCAATCGGCCCCGGCAGCCGCCCGGCGGGCAGCACCCCGAGCAGCAGCGCCGCCGACATCCCCAACTGCCCGAGCAGCGTGGCGAGTTCCTGCCGCGGAGCCAGCAGCCCGAGAGCGGCCCCCAGCCCGGCGAGCGCGGCGCCGGACAGCGGAACGACCGCCACCAGCACCCACAGATGGCCCATCGGCAGCTGGAACAGCAGCGACCCGGCCACCGCGGTCACCACGGTCCCCGGCACGGTGAAGGAGGCGTACGCGCCCGCGGCACCCAGCACCACCGAGGCGGGCGGCACCGGCAGGGTGGCGTAATGATCAAGCCCCCCGCTGCTCCGAAGCGCCCCGAAATACTGAGCCAGCAGATTGAGAGCGACGAACGCGACGACAAGAACAGTCGACCCCGCGACGACAGCCCGCGCCTCGCTCCCCCCGTCGACGACCCCCCGCATCAGAACCATGATCCCGATGGACTGGAAGGTCGCCACGAAGAGCAGCGGGATCCGGGCGACACGGGCCCGCGAGAGCTGGGCCCGGTAGACCGCGGCGAGCGCGGGCAGCAGCCCCGCCCGCGGCGCGAGCGGCGCGGCCGCGCCGTCCTGGTCGTCCCCGGTACGCACAGAGGTCACCGCTCCCGCCGATACGACGGCACTCACCCCTTCACCAGCCCTTTCGCAACTCCGCCGAGCGCAAGATAGACGTCCTCCAGGCTGGGCGTGGACAGCGTGAAGTCGTCCAGCGCGGCGAAGGCCGCCCCGCCGGTGACGGCGGCGACGGCCGCCCGCGCCTCGTCGGGCGCGAGCCGCAGCACCCACCGCCGCCCGGACTCGTCGGCGGACGACCGCAGCGCGGCGACCTCCGGGACCTCCAGCGGCGCCCGCTCGCGCCACACCAGATCGACCCGGACCTCGTCGGCGACCTGCGCCTTCAGTCCGGCCGGGGTGTCGCAGGCGATGACCCGTCCGCGTTCCATGACGGCGACCCGGTCGAGGACGGTCTCGGCCTCGATGACGTTGTGGGTGACGAGCAGCACGGTCGCCCCGTGCTCGGCCCGCCGCCGGTCGACGGCCGCCCAGACCGCGCGGCGCGCGACGGGGTCCATCCCGGTGGTGGGTTCGTCCAGCACGAGCACGGGCCGCTCACCGACGAGCGCGGCGGCAAAACAAGCGAGCCGCCGCTGCCCCCCGGAGAGCTTCTTCAGGGGGCGTCCAGCGATCTCGCCGAGCCCGAGCTCCTCGATGACGGCGTCGCGCTCGGCCCGGGCGTCACCCAGGCTCAGCCCGCGCAGCCGCCCGGTGGTCTCGGCAGCGAGCGCGACGGTCAGCTCGTCGAGGGCGGTCGACTCCTGGCCGAGATAGGCCAGCAGGCGGGAGGCGCGCTCCGGATGCCGTACAAGATCATGACCGAGGACGTCCACGCTGCCGGAATCGGGCCGCATCAGCCCGGTCAGCTGCCGTACGAGGGTCGACTTGCCGGCGCCGTTGGGCCCGAGCAGCCCGAAGATCTCGCCGCGCCGCACCTCCAGGGAGATCCCGTCGGTGGCGCGCACTGCCTCGGTGGCCGGAACCCCGCGTCGCCCGCGCGCGGCGGGGTACGTCTTCACCAGGTCCCGCACCACGCACACGTTGCCCGTCCTCACGAGGTACGAGGGTACGGGGTTCGGCGGCCCGGATTGCGCCCGGGGCCCGGTCCGCCCCGGTTTCCTACTCCCCCGCAGGTGCGTGCTCGGCGGCGGCCCGCACATCGATCTCGCGCCAGAACCCGGCCCTGATCGCGTAGCGGTCGTGCTCGTCGATCTGGTCGTCCTTGTGGGCGAGGAGGCCGAACCGGGCCGCGTACCGCAGCAGCTCGCCGTCGATGCGGTGCGGGATCCGCGGGTACATCGTGGACAGCTTCGGTACGTGGCTCTGCTCGGGCAGGCGCTCCATCCACCGCCGGGCGAAGACCTGGCCGACCTCGAAGGGGTCGCCGCCGACCGTGGTGATGTCCTCCTCGCGGTCCGCCCACCGCTGCTCGGCGCTGGTCAGCTGGGCGAGGGTCGGCAGAGAGGCGGTCTCGGCGGGCTCGCCGAGGGGGCCTCCGGGCCGCTCGACCCACCCTTTGTCGGAGGACCAGCGCAGCGTCGCGCTGGTGGGGTGCTGGGCGGGCTGGGTGCCGGGCCCGCGCAGACCGGCCAGGTCCTTCGGTGTCGGTACGCCCTTGCCGCCGGCCGGGGCGCGGTCGGCTTCCTCCTGGTCGTCGGCGGCGGTCCCGGCGGGCGATCCGTTGCGTACGGCGGCCTGGGCGGCGCGTTCCGCCGATGCGGCCAGCGCGGACTCGGGCAGCGGCGCGGAGAGGATCGCGGCGATCTCGGGGCGGGGTGCGGGGGCGGGGGCGCAGATCCCGCTGAGGTCCTTGGCCCGTACGGCCTTGGTGATCCAGGCCCGGTCGAGCACCCGGCGCTCGTCGGCCTCGGCGACGAGGTCCTCGGACTGGTTGTAGTCGCCGTCGGCGGCCTGCACGGCCCACAGGTGCACGGCGACGCCGTGCTCCTTGGCGGACATCAGCCCGGGCAGCAGATCGCCGTCGCCGGTGACCAGGACGATGTCGGAGCAGGCGCGGTTTCTGGCCAGCTCGGTCAGTTCGGCGTGCATCGCCGCGTCGACGCCCTTCTGCGCCCAGCGGCCGTCGCTGCGGGTCAGGGCGCCCAGCCGTACGGTCACGCGCGGCATGACGCGCAGCCGCCGGTGCTCGGGCTGCGGCACGCGGTCGGGGGCGCCGTCGAACCAGTAGATCCGCAGCAGCGGCTGCTGTGTGTCGTCCTCGGCGAGCTCCCGCAGACCCTGGATCAGGGTGGCGTGGTCAACGGTGATGCGGGAGCGGGCGGGCTCTCCGGCGAGGAGACTCGCGGCGGCGCCCAGGAGATATCCGGCGTCCACCAGGACGACGCAACGGTCCACGTGATCCACCCACTTTCGGATACGACATCGGATACGACGGGGGAAGGGAAAGCGCAACGGGTTTTCTTCGAGTCTGCCCGACTGCGCGGGCGTTAACGGCCGGAACTCGATCATCGGCGTGGCGTATCGGGAAGTTGTTCCGAAGTTGCACTGCGCCAGCCCCAATTACGCACGGTAATGATCCAAAATGCGGCGATTTGCCGGGTATGTGAGTCTGACGTTGGCCCTGGCCCCTAGTCCCCCTCAGGAGGCAATCCCCATGGCCAAGAACAAGAACCGCAAGCAGGGCGGCAACCAGTCGGACCGCGCATCCCAGGCGGAGCGCGGAGCCCAGGCGGCCGAGTCCAGCTCCTTCGAGTCCCAGGCCGAGCAGCCGCTGGGGCAGTCGCAGGCGCAGGGCAGCCCGGCGGATGTTGCCCGTAAGCACCAGAAGCGCTTCGGTCACAACTGACTGCCGCAGTAACGGAAATACCGAGGGGCGCGTCCGGTACCGGACGCGCCCCTCGGGCCTTTTCAGTTCCTTCTAGCCGGCCAGGCAGGACGGGCCGAGCAGCACCTTCAGATCGCCGAAGAGTGACGGATCCGCCGTGACCCGGTGCCGGTCGAGCCGGAGCACCGTGGTCTTGCGGGCGCCCTGGAGCTTGATCCGTACCTCCGAGTTGCCCCGGTGCGAGGAGAGGATCTCGCCGAGCCTGCCGACCATGGGCGGGGTGAGGCGCACCGTGGGGATGGTGATGACGACCGGTGCGTTCGTCCCGGCGTTGGACACGTCGGGGACCATCATCTCCATGGCGACCAGCCGCGGGACGTCCTCGCGCTTGTCCAGGCGTCCCTTGACGAACACCACGGTGTCCTCGACGAGTTGGGTCGAGACCAGCTGGTAGGACGCGGGGAAGAACATGCACTCGATGGAGCCCGCGAGGTCCTCGACCGTGGCGATCGCCCAGGCGTTGCCCTGCTTGGTCATCTTGCGCTGGAGACCCGAGATGATGCCGCCGATCGTCACGACCGCGCCGTCGGAGTGCTCACCGCCGGTCAGCTGGGAGATCGCCGCGTCGGACTTGTCCGAGAGGACGTGCTCCAGGCCGAAGAGCGGGTGGTCGGAGACGTAGAGACCGAGCATCTCCCGCTCCTGGGCGAGCAGATACGCCTTCTCCCACTCGATGTCGGAGAACTCGACGTCAAGACCGAAGCCCGGCTCGTCCTTGGCCTCGTCGCCGCCCATCGCGCCGAAGAGGTCGAACTGCCCCTCGGCCTCCTTGCGCTTGACCGCGACGACGTTGTCGATCATCGGCTCGAAGTGCGCGGTGAGGCCCTTGCGGGTGTGGCCCATCGTGTCGAAGGCGCCCGCCTTGATCAGCGACTCCGTGGTGCGCTTGTTGCACGCCGCCGCCTCGACCTTGTCGAGGTAGTCCGGGAACGAGGTGTACTTCCCCTTCGCCTTCCGGCTCCGGATGATCGACTCCACGACGTTCGTACCGACGTTGCGGACGGCCGAGAGCCCGAAGAGGATCACGTCGTCGCCCTGCGCCGCGAAGTTCTGCTCGGACTCGTTCACGTTGGGCGGCAGCACCTTGATGTGCATGCGCCGGCACTCGTTCAGATAGATGGCCGACTTGTCCTTGTCGTCCTTCACGGACGTGAGGAGCGCCGCCATGTACTCGGCCGGGTAGTTCGCCTTCAGATACGCGGTCCAGTACGTGACAAGACCGTACGCCGAGGAGTGCGCCTTGTTGAACGCGTATCCGGCGAACGGCACCAGGACGTCCCAGAGCGCCTGGATCGCCTGGTCGGAGAAGCCGTTCTTCCGGGCGCCCTCCTGGAAGATGGTGAAGTTCTTCGCCAGCTCCTCGGGCTTCTTCTTGCCCATCACGCGGCGCAGGATGTCGGCCTCGCCGAGCGAGTAACCGGCGACGATCTGCGCGGCCTTCTGCACCTGCTCCTGGTACACGATGAGGCCGTACGTCAGGCCGAGCGTCTCCTTCAGGGGCTCTTCGAGCTCCGGGTGGATCGGCGTGATCTCCTGGCGGTTGTTCTTGCGCTCCGCGTAGTTGGTGTGCGAGTTCATGCCCATCGGGCCCGGCCGGTACAGGGCCGAGACAGCGGAAATGTCCTCGAAGTTGTCGGGCTGCATCTGGCGGAGCAGGGAGCGCATCGGGCCGCCGTCGAACTGGAAGACGCCGAGCGTGTCACCGCGGCAGAGCAGTTCGTACGTCTTGGGGTCGTCGAGCGGGAGCGCCAGCATCTCCAGGTCGATGCCCTTGTTGGCCTTCACCATCTTGATGGCGTCGTCCATGATCGTCAGGTTCCTGAGCCCCAGGAAGTCCATCTTGATCAGGCCGAGCGACTCGCACTGCGGGTAGTCCCACTGCGTGATGGTCACACCGTCGGTGTGCCGCACCCAGATCGGGGCGTGGTCGACGATCGGCTCGCTGGACATGATGACGCCGGCCGCGTGCACGCCCATCTGCCGGACCAGGCCCTCGACGCCCTTCGCGGTGTCGATGACCTTCTTGACGTCCGGCTCGTTCTCGTACATCCCCCGGATCTCGCCCGCCTCGTTGTAGCGCGGGTGCTTGGGGTCGGTGATGCCGGAGAGGTCGATGCCCTTGCCGAGGACGTCGGCGGGCATCGCCTTGGTGAGGCGGTCGCCCATCGCGTACGGATATCCGAGCACACGCGCGGAGTCCTTGATCGCGTTCTTGGCCTTGATCTTTCCGTACGTGCCGATCATGGCGACCTTGTCGGCGCCGTACTTCTCGGTCACGTACCTGATCACCTCGACGCGCCTGCGCTCGTCGAAGTCGATGTCGACATCGGGCATGGAGACGCGCTCGGGGTTGAGGAACCGCTCGAAGATCAGACCGTGCTGGATCGGGTCGAGGTCGGTGATGCCCATGGCGTACGAGACGATCGAACCGGCCGCCGAACCACGGCCGGGACCCACCGCGATGCCGTTGTTCTTGGCCCACATGATGAAGTCGGCGACCACGAGGAAGTAGCCGGGGAACCCCATCTGGATGATGATGTCCAGCTCGTAGTCGACCTGCTTCTGGCGGTCCTCGGGGACGCCGTCGGGGTAGCGGCGGTCCATGCCGCGCCGCACTTCCTCCTTGAACCAGGTGGTGTTGGTGTAGCCCTCTTCCGGGATGTCGAACTGCGGCATGAGGTTCTTCGCCTCGAACATGCCGGTCGTGTCGATCTGTTCGGCGACGAGGCGGGTGTTGGCGCAGCCCTCCTGCCAGGCGTCGGAGGAGTCCACCGCGTACATCTCGTCCGTGGACTTGAGGTAGTAGCCGGTGCCGTCGAAGCGGAAGCGGTCGGGGTCCGAGAGGTTCTTGCCGGTCTGGATGCAGAGCAGGGCGTCGTGCGCGCTCGCCTCGTGGGCGTACGTGTAGTGCGAGTCGTTCGTCACCAGCGGCGGGATTCCGAGCTTCTTGCCGATCTCCAGGAGACCGTCGCGGACACGGCGCTCGATCTCGATGCCGTGGTCCATCAGCTCCAGGAAGTACCGGCCCTCGCCGAAGATGTCCTTGTAGTCCGAGGCCGCCTGGACGGCCTCGTCGAACTGGCCGAGACGGAGCCTGGTCTGCACCTCGCCGGACGGGCAGCCGGTGGAGGCGATGAGCCCCTCCGACCACTGGGAGATCGTCTCCTTGTCCATGCGCGGCCACTTGGTCAGCCAGCCCTCGGCGTACGCGTCCGAGGACAGCTTGAAGAGGTTGTGCAGACCGGTCTTGTTCGCCGCCCAGATCGTCTTGTGCGTGTATCCACCCGAACCGGACACGTCGTCGCGCTTCTGGTGCGGCTGCCCCCAGCGCACGCGCTGCTTGTTGCGCCGTGACTCCGGGGCGACGTACGCCTCGATGCCGATGATCGGCGTCACGCCCGCCTTCTGTGCCGTGTGGAAGAAGTCGTAGGCGCCGTGGAGGTTGCCGTGGTCGGACATGGCGATGTGCGACATGCCCATCTCATTGCAGGCATTGAACATGTCCTTGAGCCGCGCGGCACCGTCCAGCATCGAGTACTGGGTGTGGACGTGAAGGTGCGTAAACGGCGTCTTGGACACGACAGGGGCCTCCAGCGAGAGTCGGGGGGACAGCGTGGAAGTCTACGTCGGCCGACTGACAATCGCGGGGCACTCCGGAGTACCTTCGGGCGTTGCACAGGACAGGACACCTGTCCCAATTGTCATGCACCAGGAGGCACCAGCCATGTCGGACCCGCAGCCCAGCGCCGAAGAGCGCGGCGAGCAGATACTTGCCGTGTTCGGCACCGCATTCGGCGAGCTGCTGGCAGCCGACCCGGCGGCCTTCCGGGTCAAGTTCCGCAAGATGGCGGCCTCCGCCTTCGCCTTCTACCGGGGCACCGCCTGCCTCTTCTACGAGGACCTGCGCGAAGGCCGGGACAAGGGCCCGTACCTGGACGAGCGCACCAGCCGGGTCTGGGTCCACGGCGATCTCCACGCCGAGAACTTCGGCACGTACATGGACGCCAACGGCCGCCTGATCTTCAACGTGAACGACTTCGACGAGGCGTACGTCGGCCCCTTCACCTGGGACGTGAAGCGCTTCGCCGCCTCCCTCGCCCTGATCGGGCACGCCAAGGCGCTCAGCGACGACCAGATCACCGATCTCGTCCGCACCTACGCGGCGGCCTACCGCGAGCGCATCCACGACCTGGCCGCGGGCGTGAGGGACGACGACCTTCCGCCGTTCACCCTGGACACCTCCGAGGGCCCGCTGCTCGACGCCCTGCGCTCGGCCCGCTCCCGTACGCGCTTCTCGCTGCTCGACTCGATGACCGAGATCCGCGACTTCGAGCGCCGGTTCGCCCCCGGCGGCGGCTCCATCGAGCTGGACGCGGCGACCCGCTACAAGGTCCTGGCCGCTTTCGACGGCTATCTGGAGACGCTGCCCGAGGCGAGCCTGGTCCGCCCGGACTCCTACCGCGTCAAGGACGTCGTGGGCCGGCGCGGGATCGGCATCGGCTCGGCGGGTCTGCCCTCGTACAACATCCTGCTCGAAGGACACAGCGACGCCCTCGAGAACGACGTGATCATCTACATGAAGCAGGCGCAGACCCCGGCGGTCTCCCGGCACATCACGGACGACGGGGTCCGCTCGTACTTCCAGCACGAGGGCCACCGCACGGTGATCTCGCAGCGCGCCCTGCAGGACGCGGCAGACCCGTGGCTGGGCTGGACCGAGCTGGACGGTTCGGGGCAGCTGGTCGCCGAGGTCTCTCCGTACGCGGTGGACCTGGACTGGTCGGACATCGACGACCCGGAGCAGATAGCGGCGGTCGTAGCCGACCTCGGCCGGGCGACGGCCACCATGCACGCGGCGGCGGACGACGAGAGCGGCCACTCGCTGGTGCCGTTCTCCACGGAGCGGGCCATCGACGCGGCGATCGCCGCCGACGAGGACGGCTTCGCCGAGCTCCTGGTGGACTTCGCTCACAGCTACGGGGCACAGGCGCGCGCCGACCACCAGATCTTCGTCGACTTGTTCCGAAATGGCCGGATTCCGGGCCTTTAGTCCCAAGAAGCTTTAGGGATCCCTTACAGGAGGCCGTGGCAAACTCCCTCTCACTATGGACATATCCGGTACGCAGCTGAGGGCGGTTCGCGCAGCGCTTTTCACAGCGCTCGTCGTGACCCTCTCCGCTGCGTCCCATGTGCTCCTCTCCCGTGTCCCGCTGCCGCCGGTCACCGTCGCGGCGCTCGCTGCCGGGGTCTTCGCCGTGGCGTACGCACTGGCCGGGAGGGAGCGCGGCTTCGGCGCCATCGCGGGTGTCCTCATCCCGCTGGAGCTGACCGCCGACACCGTCTTCACCGCCGGACAGCACCTCTGTTACGGACCCGGCGGCGGCCCCGTCGCCGGGGCGCTGCGCTCGGTCGGCGTGGACGTGTTCTGCGGCGGCGGCCCCGTCGGCACCCCCCTCGCGGCCGTGGCGGGCCCCGGCCACCGGGCCGCGGATCTGCTCAACTCCCCCGATCCGGCGCTGCCCTGGCTGCTGCTCGCCGCCCATGTGGCCATCGGCCTGCTGGCCGCCGCCTGGCTGCGCCGCGGCGAGTCCGCGCTGGCCTCGCTGCTGCGCGCCGTCGCCGCCTTCGCCTTCAGGCCGCTGCTGATCGCGGTCGCCGCGGTGGGTGCGCCGCACGGCACCCCGGCCCGGGCGGGCCGCCCCTCGTACCGGCCGCGCACCGCACTCGCCCGGCTGCTCGTGCACTCCGTAGGACGGCGGGGACCTCCGCGCTCGGCGCTCTGCTTCGCCTGAGCCCGGCCCGTCCCCGTACCGCCCCCCTGTCTTCACACGGAGAAAACGATCATGAGTTCACGTAACAGCCACGCCAACAAGGCAGCGGCCCGCGAGCGTCTGCGCGCCGAGCGCGAGCGCCAGGAGAAGAAGGCCAAGGCCCGCCGCCAGATCGTCGTCGGCGTCTCGATCGTCGCCGTCCTCGCGATAGCCGGCGGCGTCGGCTACGGCGTCATGCAGATGAACAAGCCCTCCGCCTGGGAGGACGCCAAGAGCGCCAAGGTCGTCGCCCCGGCCAACACCTCGGGCACCAACGGCACCACGGTCACCATCGGCAAGTCGACCGCCAAGAAGACCCTTCAGGCGTACGAGGACCCGCGCTGCCCGGTCTGCGCCCAGTTCGAGCAGACGGTCGGCTCGACGGTCGAGAAGGACGTCGACGCCGGCAAGTACAAGATCCAGTACATCGGCGCCACGTTCCTCGACGGCAACGGCGGCGACGGCTCCAAGAACGGGCTGAGCGCCCTGGGCGCCGCGCTGAACGTCAGTTCCGACGCGTTCCTCAAGTACAAGTCGGCGATGTACTCGACCACGTGGCACCCCGATGAGACCGACGACAAGTTCGGGGACGACGCCTACCTCATCAAGATCGCCCAGACCGTGCCGGCCCTGAAGGACAACGCGGCCTTCCAGAAGGCGGTCAAGGACGGCACCTACGACGCCTGGGCGATGAAGATGTCCGCCAAGTTCGACAGCAGCGGTGTCACGGGCACGCCCACCCTGAAGATGGACGGCAAGGCGCTCACCGCTGCCAACGGCAGCGCGCCCATGACCGTCGCCGACTACACCACGGCGATCACCGCGGCCCTGAAGGGCTAGCCCCTACAGCGACTCCAGGAAGCCGAGCGCGACCTTCCAGGTCGCCTCGGCCGCCTCGGCGTCGTAGTCCGCGAGCTCGGGGTCGGTGAAGAGGTGCCCCGCACCCGGATAGCGGTGCACCTCGACGTCGGCCCCGGCCCGGCGCATCTGCAGGTACCAGGTGTTCAGCCAGTCGTGCGTCTCGAACGGGTCGGGGTCCGCGACATGCAGCTGTACGGGCAGCTCGTCCACCGAAGCGCCCTCCGCGATGTCGGAGGTCCCGTGCAGCAGGAGCAGCCCCCGCGCCTTCTCGTCGCCCAGCGCGAGGTTCTGCGCGAGCGACCCGCCGAGAGAGAAGCCCGCGTAGACGAGTCCCTGGTCGGAGTAAGGCGCCGAAGCCACCACGGCCCGCTTGAGCAGCTCCTCCGAACCGATCTCGTCCTTGAAGTCCATGCCTTCCTCGACGGCCGTGAAGGTCCTGCCGTCGAAGAGATCCGGCACATGGACCACGTGTCCGGCGGCCCGCAGCCGCTCGGCCGCGGCATGCACCGCGGGGCGCAGACCGTACGTCGAATGGAAAAGCATGATGTTCATGGGCCCATGGTGCCAGTTACGGTCGGAGGCATGGAGAACGTACTGCGCCCCTTGATCGTCGTGGGCGGCTCGGTCGTGCTCACCCTCGCCGTGGGCTGGCTCGTCGACCGCATGCTGCGCACCGCCGACTCACGCCGCCCCGACACCCCGCTCTGGGGCCTGCTGCGCCGGTGCAGAATCCCCCTCCAGCTCGTCCTGTGCACGGCGATGCTCCGCGCCACCTACCGCAGCGCCAAGATCCTGCCGGACCACGAGGCGGGCCTCGGGCAGATCCTCACCCTGGTGCTGATCGCCACCTCCGCCTGGCTCATCGTCCGCATCGCGACGGCGATCGTCGACTCCACGTACAGCCGGTACGCCAGCACCAACGGCACCCGCGACCCCGCCCGGGTCCGCCGCGTCCGGACCCAAGTGACGCTCATCCAGCGGGTGGTGACCGCGATCGTCGCGGTGATCGCGGTCTCGGCGATGCTGCTGACCTTCCCCGCGATGCGCACCGTGGGCGCGTCCCTGCTGGCCTCCGCCGGGATCCTGGGCATCGTCGCCGGTGTCGCCGCGCAGTCCACCCTCGGCAACCTCTTCGCCGGATTCCAGATCGCCTTCGGGGACATGGTCCGCCTCGGGGACACGGTCGTGGTGGACGGCGAATGGGGTGTGGTCGAGGAGATCACCCTCACCTTCCTGGCCGTACGGACCTGGGACGAGCGCCGGATCACCATGCCGGTCTCGTACTTCACCGGCAAACCCTTCGAGAACTGGTCCCGCGGCGGCATCCAGATGACCGGCACGGTCTTCTTCCACCTGGACCACTCGGCGCCCGTGGTGCTGATGCGCGAGCGGATGCAGGACATCCTGCGCGACTGCGCGGCCTGGGACGGCCGCGACTGGTCCCTGGCGGTGACCGACACGACCCCCTCCACGATCCAGGTGCGCGCCGTGGTCACCGCGAAGGACGCGGACGACATCTGGACGGTGCGCTGCGCGGTGCGCGAGCAGATGATCGCCTGGCTGTACGAGAACCACCCGTACGCCCTTCCCCGCATCGCGACGGCCCCCGCCGAACTCCCCAGGCCCGCGGAGATCCCCAAGCCCTCGGAAATCTCCCACCCGGACGCCGACCACCCGGACACAGGCCGGGGCTGAGGACGGCTGCTAGCGGAGGCTCCTGAAGTCCAGCTGCCGCAGCACCCGGTCCACGATCTCCGGATCCGCGCCCGGTTCGCTGCGCGCCGACAGCACCTCGTGCCGGGCGGCCGACATCATCTCCCGCTGGATGCGCTGCATCGCCTTCAGCCGCTCGGCCCGCTTGGCGAAGGCGTCGCGCCGCTCCTCGTCGACCATGTCGGGGCTGATCCTGCCCCCGATGTCGTACGCCTGCCGCATCATCCGCTCGAGGACGTCCTCCGGGAGTTCCTCGACCTCCTGGATCTCCTTGAGCCGGTGCTTGGCCGCCTTGGCCGCGCGGATCGCCAGGTTCCGCTCCAGTGCGCGCTCGGCGTCCGTGTCGGCGCGTACGCCCAGCTTCCTCACGAGCCACGGCAGCGTCAGCCCCTGGACCACCAGGGTCGCCATGATCACGCAGAAGGCGATGAAGAGGATCACGTCACGGTCGGGAAAGGGATCTCCCGCGTCCGTCTTCAGCGGGATGGCGAGGGCGAGGGCGACCGAGGCCACACCCCGCATCCCCGACCACCACATGACGATCGTCTCGCGCCAGGTGGTCGGGATCTCCTCGTCGTAGTCGCGCAGGGTGTGCAGCTTCTTCGCCAGCCAGGTGGCGGGCAGCAGCCACAGCAGCCGTACGCCCACGACGACCCCGACGACCGCCGCGCCCCAGCCGAGCAGCTGCAGCTGGCGGCCGTCGGCGGTGCCGAAGACCACATGGAGTTCGAGCCCGATCAGCCCGAAGGCGACGCCGGTGACGAGGGTGTCGACGATCTCCCAGAAGGCGTTCCCGGTGAGCCGGCCCTGGACGTCGTCGGCGTCGGCGCTGTGTTCGGCGAGGAAGAGGGCGGTGACGAGGACGGCGAGGACGCCGGAGCCCATCAGTTCCTCGGAGAGGACGTACGAGACGAAGGGCACCAGGAGCGTCAGCCCGATCTGCAGCGTGGCGTCGCCGAGCAGCCCCATCAGCTTGTTGGTGAGCCAGCCGAGCGCGGTGCCGACGGCCAGGGCGACCACGGCGGAGAGGACCAACTCCCCTGCCGCTTCCGGCCAGGAGAAGGTTCCCGTCACGGTGGCCGCGATGGCCACGTGGTACAGCGTGATCGCGGTGACGTCGTTGAACAGGCCCTCGCCCTCCAGGATGGAGACGAGCCGGCGCGGCAGCCCGAGCGAGCCCGCGACCGCGGTGGCGGCCACCGGGTCGGGCGGCGCGACCAGCGCGCCGAGCGCGACGGCGGCGGCCAGCGGAAGCCCGGGCACGACGGCGCTCGCGACGGCGGCCACGGCGGCCGTGGTCACGAAGACCAGCGCCACGGCCAGCAGCAGGATCGGCCGGAGATTGGCGGCGAACTGCCGCCAGGAGGTGCGCTGCACGGCGGCGTACAGCAGGGGCGGCAGGATCAGCGGAAGAATGAAGTCCGAGGGGATGTCCACATTCGGCACATCGGGGATCAGCGCCAGCACGATCCCGCCGATCGTCATCAGCACGGGGGCGGGCAGCCCGAGCCGCTGCCCGATCGGCACCGAGATCACAGCGCCGAGCAACAGCGCGAGCAACAGTGCCAATTGGTCCACGGGATGCCCTCCGGCGCGGTCGAAGCCCTGACGTTCAGGGCCCCCAGCGTGCCACGCAAATGCGTCGTATCACCTCAATAGACCCCGCCGGCCCACCCGTGGCGACTGCCCTCCTGACACTCAGTCAGCGAGGGTGAGAGGGCGGCGCATCGCCCGGTGCGCGATCCCCGCGTCGGGGAACTCGGGCCCGTACGCGGCATACCCGAGCCGCTCGTAGAACCCCAGCGCATGCGTCTGCGCATGCAGATCGACGGCCGTGAGCCCGCGCTCGCGCGCCGCGTCCTCGATCGCCCGCACCAGCGCCACCCCGACGCCGAGCCCGCGCGCCGCCTTCAGCACCGCGAGGCGCCCGAGCGAACCGACGCCGTCCTCCTCGATGCCGGTCAGCAGCCGGCCGGTGCCGAGGGGGCCGTCCGCGCCGACGGCGAGGACATGCAGCGCGCCCGCGTCACGCGCGTCGTACTCCAGCTCTTCGGGCACACCCTGCTCGGCGACGAAGACCTCCCTGCGCACGGCGAAGCACGCCTCGAGATCCTCGGACCGTTCGACGACCCGGACCTCGAAACCCGTGCTCACTCGCTCTCCGCGCGGATCACGTCCAGCGCCTTCTGCAGGTCGGCCGGGTATCCGCTCTCGAACTCCACCCAGCTCCCGTCGGAGGGGTGCTCGAAGCCCAGCTTCACCGCGTGCAGCCACTGCCGGGTCAGCCCGAGCCGCTTGGCCAGGGTCGGGTCGGCGCCGTACGTGAGGTCGCCCACACAGGGGTGCCGGTGGGCCGACATGTGCACCCGGATCTGGTGCGTACGCCCGGTCTCCAGCTTGATGTCGAGCAGGGACGCGGCCCGGAAGGCCTCGATCAGGTCGTAGTGCGTCACCGAAGGCTTGCCCTCGGCGGTCACGGCCCACTTGTAGTCGTGGTTCGGGTGGCGCCCGATCGGAGCGTCGATCGTGCCGCTCATCGGATCCGGGTGCCCCTGGACGAGCGCGTTGTACTTCTTCTCGACGACGCGGTCCCTGAACTGGGCCTTCAGCAGCGTGTACGCACGCTCCGACTTGGCCACCACCATCAGCCCGGACGTCCCCACGTCCAGCCGGTGCACGATCCCCTGACGCTCGGCGGCACCCGAGGTCGAGATCCGGTACCCGGCGGCGGCGAGCCCGCCGATCACGGTGGTTCCGGTCCAGCCGGGGCTCGGGTGGGCGGCGACGCCGACGGGCTTCGCGATGACGACGATGTCCTCGTCGTCATGGACGATCTCCATGCCCTCGACCGGCTCGGCGACGATCTGCACCGGTGCCGCGGCCTGAGGCATCTCCACCTCGAGCCAGGCGCCGCCATGGACGCGCTCGGACTTGCCGACCACCGTCCCGTCGACCTGCACCTTTCCCGCAGCGGCAAGCTCGGCCGCCTTGGTACGGGAGAACCCGAACATCCGGGAGATGGCGGCGTCGACGCGCTCGCCCTCCAGGCCGTCGGGAACGGGCAGGGTGCGGACCTCAGGAAACGTACTCACCCGTCGAGTATGCCTTGCTGCCAGGACGCGCTAGTCCTTGTGGACGGTCCCGTCCGGGTCCAGGCCCTTGAACGACAGGATCACGATCAAGAACCCGCCGCAGACGATCGCCGAATCCGCGAGGTTGAAGACCGCGAAGTGCCACGGGGCGATGAAGTCGACGACCGCGCCCTGGAAGATCCCGGGAGAGCGGAAGATCCGGTCGGTCAGATTGCCCAGCGCACCGCCGAGCAGCAGCCCCAGCGCGATCGCCCAGGGCAGGCTGTAGAGCTTGCGGGCGAGCCGTGCGATCACGATGATCACGGTCGCCGCGATGCAGGTGAAGATCACGGTGAAGGCCTCGCCGACCCCGAAGGCCGCACCCGGGTTCCGGATCGCCTCCAGGCGCAGCAGGTCACCGAGCAGCTCGACGGGCTCGTGGTGCTCCAGCCTGGCGACCACGATCATCTTGCTGACCAGGTCGATGAGGTACGCGAAGACGGCGACACCGAAGAGCACCTTGAGCTTCCGCGCACCCTTGGGGCGCTCGGCAGCCTCGGAGGACTCCTCCGGCTGCTCCGCCCCGGCCTCAGCCGCCTCGGGATTTTCCGGCGTACCGATGATGCGCTCCGCCTCTGCCACGTGAGTCCCTCGTCCTGGTTGCCCGACTGAGGACGAGGGTACGACACGCCAGTGCAGACGCGGAGACCTAGTAGCGGCGCTCCTGCTTCTGCTTGCACTCCACGCACAGCGTGGCCCGCGGGAAGGCCTGCATCCGGGCCTTGCCGATCGGGTTCCCGCAGTTCTCGCAGATCCCGTACGTCCCCGCGTCCAGCCGCTCGAGCGCCCGCTCGGTCTGCTCCAGCATCTCCCGCGCGTTGGCCGCCAGGGCCATCTCGCTCTCCCGCGTGATGTTCTTGGTCCCGGTGTCGGCCTGGTCGTCGCCCGCGCCGTCCCCGGAGTCCCGCATCAGCCCGGCGAGCGCCGTCTCCGCGGCCGCGATCTCGGCGCCCAGGCGCAGGTCCTCGCTCTGCAGCTCGGCACGCGCGTCGGCGACCTCGTCCGGGGTCCACGGGTCCTCCCCCGGCCGTACGGCGAGCTCGCCCGGAGCCATGGCCGCGACGGCACGCGCCTTGGGCACCGCCGTCTCCGCGCTCCCTGCCGGCTTGCGCGCCGTCGCAGTCTTCTTCGCAACCACCGTCTTGGCTCCCGTCTGTTCCGCGGCCTGCGCCGCCCCCTGGGCCGCCGGGGCGGCCTTCTTCGCCGCCTTCTTGGCGGGCGCCTTCGTTCCCACGGTCTTCTTGGCCGGCGCCTTCTTGGCCGCAGCCTTCTTGGCGGGCGCCGGTGCCTTCTTCGCCGCCGCGGTCTTCTTCACGGCTGCCTTCTTCGCTGCGGTCTCCGGTGCGACGGTGCTCTTCTTGCCGGTCTGATCCTTGGCCGTCGCGCCAGTGGATTCTGCGGACGCCGACTTCTCTGCGGCGGTCTTCTTCGCCACCATGGCCGCGGCCCCTTCACATTTTGTGATCTTGCTCGCGATACGTGCTGGGACGATAAATCGACCCCAGCCCCGCGGCAACGGGGCACGCCGCCCGTTCAGCCCACCCCGCGTCCGCGGCGAGGCGAGCCTGCATCCGTTGTGCCCAGCTCCCCGGCCGGTAATCCGCCCCGGGGACGCAGCCGGACTCCAACAGAGGACGTACGCCCCTTCGGGTCATCGGCGCACCCCGCCCGCACGCCTCGAAAACCGGTCGGCCGACCCGTCGGGCGGCCCGTACACTGGCCTCAGCGAGAGGCGCAGATGGGACGAGTAGCGTCGTACGCGGCCAAGAGCGATCCGGGGACGGTGTGAGCCCGGAGGCAGGCGCGACACGAAGATCACCCCGGAGCCGCCGGAAGAAAGGCCCCCGTCGCACGGGAGCCGACTAGACCCGGCATCGCGACCCCAATGAGGGGGCCACGGGCGCACGCCCGGGGCCAAGGAGGGTGGTACCGCGGGAGCCGAGTGCTCTCGTCCCTCCGACGGAAGCAGGACACATCCGCCGGAGGAAGATCCGATGTCGCAGTACCGCCAGGTGCCCGCCCAGGTCGACCTGCCCGCCCTTGAGCACGCCGTGCTCGATTTCTGGCGCGAGAGCAAGGTCTTCGACAAGAGCCTCGAACAGTCTTCAGGCCGACCCGAGTGGGTCTTCTACGAGGGCCCGCCGACCGCCAACGGCATGCCCGGCGCCCACCACATCGAGGCCCGCGTCTTCAAGGACGTCTTCCCCCGCTTCCGCACGATGCAGGGCTACCACGTCCCCCGCAAGGCCGGCTGGGACTGCCACGGCCTGCCCGTCGAGCTCGCCGTCGAGAAGGAGCTCGGCTTCAGCGGCAAGCCCGAGATCGAGGCGTACGGCATCGCCGCCTTCAACGACAAGTGCCGCGAGTCCGTCACCCGCCACACCGACGCGTTCTCCGACCTGACGACCCGCATGGGCTACTGGGTCGACCTCGACAACGCGTACCGCACCATGGACCCGTCCTACGTCGAGTCGGTCTGGTGGTCGCTGAAGGAGATCTTCAACAAGGGCCTCCTCGTCCAGGACCACCGCGTCGCCCCCTGGTGCCCGCGCTGCGGCACCGGCCTCTCGGACCACGAGCTGGCGCAGGGGTACGAGACGGTCGTCGACCCCTCGGTCTTCGTCCGCTTCCCCCTCACCAGCGGCCCCCTGGCGGGCGAGGCCGCCCTCCTGGTCTGGACGACGACCCCCTGGACGCTGGTCTCCAACACGGCGGTCGCGGCCCACCCCGACGTCACCTACGTCGTGGCGACCAACGGCGAAGAGAACCTGGTAGTCGCCGAACCCCTCCTCGCCAAGGCACTCGGCGAAGGCTGGGAGTCCACCGGCACGACCTTCACCGGCGCCGAGCTGGAGCGCTGGACGTACGAGCGCCCCTTCGACTTCATCGAGTTCCCGGCCGAGGCCCACTACGTGGTCAACGCCGAGTACGTCACCACCGAGGACGGCACCGGCCTCGTCCACCAGTCCCCCGCCTTCGGCGCCGAGGACCTCCAGGTCTGCAAGGCGTACGGCCTGCCCGTGGTCAACCCGGTCCGCCCCGACGGCACCTTCGAGGAGGAAGTCCCCCTCGTGGGCGGCGTCTTCTTCAAGAAGGCCGACGAAAAGCTGGTGGCCGACCTCCAGGAACGCGGCCGCCTCTTCCGCCACGTCCCGTACGAGCACAGCTACCCGCACTGCTGGCGCTGCCACACCGCGCTGCTCTACTACGCGCAGCCGTCCTGGTACATCCGCACCACCGCGGTCAAGGACGCGATGCTGCGCGAGAACGAGAAGACCAACTGGTACCCGGAGTCGGTCAAGCAGGGCCGCTTCGGCGACTGGCTGAACAACAACATCGACTGGGCGCTCTCCCGCAACCGCTACTGGGGCACCCCGCTCCCGATCTGGCGCTGCGAGGACGACCACCTCACGGTCATCGGCTCCCGCGCCGAGCTCTCCCAGCTCACCGGCACGGACCTCTCCGACCTGGACCCGCACCGCCCGTACATCGACGAAGTCACCTTCCCCTGCCCCACCTGCGAGCAGACGGCGACGCGCGTCCCGGAGGTCATCGACGCCTGGTACGACTCGGGTTCGATGCCCTTCGCCCAGTACGGCTACCCGTACCAGAACAAGGAGCTCTTCGAGAGCCGCTACCCGGCGCAGTTCATCTCCGAGGCCATCGACCAGACCCGCGGCTGGTTCTACACGCTCATGGCGGTGGGCACGCTGGTCTTCGACAAGTCTTCGTACGAGAACGTGGTCTGCCTGGGCCACATCCTCGCCGAGGACGGCCGCAAGATGTCCAAGCACCTGGGCAACACCCTCGACCCGATCCCGCTCATGGACCGGCACGGCGCGGACGCGGTGCGCTGGTTCATGGCGGCCGGCGGCTCGCCCTGGGCGGCCCGCCGGGTGGGCCACGGCACGATCCAGGAGGTCGTCCGCAAGACGCTCCTCACCTACTGGAACACGGTCGCCTTCCAGGCCCTGTACGCCCGCACGTCCAACTGGGCGCCCTCGGCGGCCGATCCGGCCCCCGAGGACCGCACGGTCCTGGACCGCTGGCTGCTGAGCGAACTCAACGCCCTGGTCGACCAGGTCACCCAGGCCCTGGAGTCGTACGACACCCAGCGCGCCGGCAAGCAGCTCTCCGCCTTCGTCGACGACCTCTCCAACTGGTACGTCCGCCGCTCGCGCCGCCGCTTCTGGCAGGGCGACAAGGCGGCGCTCCGCACCCTCCACGAGGTCGTGGAGACGGTCACCCGCCTGATGGCCCCGCTGACCCCCTTCATCACGGAGCGGGTCTGGCAGGACATGGTGGCGCCGGTGACCCCGGACGCCCCCGAGTCGGTCCACCTCTCCTCCTGGCCCAAGGCGGACCTGTCGGCGATCGACCCGACCCTCTCCTCCCAGATGGCGCTGGTACGCCGCCTGGTGGAGCTGGGCCGCGCCACGCGCGCCGAGTCGGGAGTCAAGACCCGCCAGCCCCTCTCCCGCGCCCTGGTCGCGGCGTCGGGCTTCGAGTCCCTCTCCCCCGACCTGCACGCCCAGATCACGGAGGAGCTGAACGTCACCTCCCTCGCCTCCCTCTCCGAGGTGGGCGGCTCGCTCGTCGACACGACGGCGAAGGCCAACTTCCGGGCGCTGGGCAAGCGTTTCGGCAAGGGAGTCCAGGCGGTCGCGAAGGCGGTCGCCGAGGCGGACGCGGCAGCGCTCTCCCTCGCCCTGCGCGAGGGAACGGCGACGGTGACGGTGGAAGGCGAAGAGGTCGCCCTCTCCCCCGACGAGGTCATCATCACGGAGACCCCGCGCGAGGGCTGGTCCGTCGCCTCCGACTCCGGAGCGACGGTCGCCCTGGACCTGGAGATCACCCCGGAGCTGAAGCGCGCGGGCCTGGCCCGTGACGCGATCCGCCTGATCCAGGAGGCCCGCAAGAACAGCGGCCTGGACGTGGCGGACCGCATCGCCGTCCGCTGGACGACAACGGACCCGGCCACGTCCGAGGCCCTGACGGAACACGCCCCCCTGATCACGGACGAGGTCCTGGCCCTGGACTACGCGGAGGGCGAGCCCGACGACACGTTCGGCACCCCCTTCACGGACGAGGGCCTGTCCCTGACGTTCCACCTCCGCAAGACGGAGAAGTAGCACCGCACCACGCAAAGGCCCGGCCGGAACCACCGGCCGGGCCTTCTGCATAGGTTGTGGGCAATCGTTCCGCAGGGCGGAACGGGTGGGCACAACCCCCCGACGCCACCTGCGAACCCGCTCCCGTCCACCGCACCCCTGCCGCGCGCAGCGCAAAAGGGCAGGGCCCCGGGGAATCCCGGGGCCCTGCCCTCAGCCTGCCGACGGCTACGCGCTCATCACGCGCGAACCGCCCGTCAGTTGTCGTCCTCGTCGATCAGGAAGCCACGCATCGGCGAAGGAGCCTGCTGCATCGGCTGCGGCGCCTGCGGCCGCACCGGCGCCATCGGCTGCGTCATCGCGGGCGACATCTGCTGCTGGCCGCCGTACGACGGGGCTCCGCCCATCGAGGGCTGCCCGCCCATGGACTGCTGACCGCCCATGGTGTGACCGCCGTGACCCATCGCACCCGCACCGGCCGGCTGCATCGACGGAGCCGAAGGCAGCGACGGTGCGGACGGGGTGCGCGGCGGCGCGAGCGAGTCGTCGGCCTGGGTCTCCAGCTGACGCAGCTGCGACTCCAGGTAGGACTTCAGACGCGTACGGTACTCGCGCTCGAAGCCGCGCAGGTCCTCGACCTTGCGCTCCAGCGTCGCGCGGGCGGACTCGAGGGAGCCCATCGCCACGCGGTGCTTCTCCTGCGCGTCCCGCTCCAGGGCGTCGGCCTTGGCACGGGCGTCCCGCTCCAGACCCTCGGCGCGCGAACGGGCCTCGCCGACGATCTTGTTGGCCTCGGAACGGGCCTCCGCGATCGCCTGGTCGGCGGTCTGCTGCGCGAGCGAAAGGACACGCGCGGCGCTGTCGCCGCCGGGGCCCTGCTGCGGAAGCTGCGGACCGTGGCCGCCCATGGGGCCGCCCATCGGACCCTGACCCATGGGGCCGCCCATCGGACCCTGGCCCATGGGGCCCTGGCCGAGCTGGTTCTGACCCATGGGGCCCTGGCCCAACTGACCCTGACCCATGGGGCCCTGACCCATCGGACCGGGACCGTGCTGGCCCTGCGGGCCGGGACCGTGGCCACCGGGACCCGGCGGCAGCTGCGGGGCACCCGGGCCGAGCTGCGGCGGGCCCATCTGCGGCTGCTGCTGGACCTGCGGCGGTCCGGATATGGCGGCAGGCACCGGCGCACCCGGGCCGCCGCGTCCGTCCTGCGGCTCCGGCTTGCGCATGCCCTGCTGCTGGTTCTGCGCGGCGGCACGCGTCGCGGCAGCGAGCTTGGCGCGCAGATCCTCGTTCTCACGAAGGAGTCGGGTCAGCTCGGACTCGACCTCGTCGAGGAAGGCATCGACCTCGTCCTCGTCATAACCTTCTCGGAGGCGGACGGTCGTGAACTGCTTGTTCCGCACGTCCTCGGGGGTCAACGGCATCTCTTCTTCACCTCTACGTAGTCGTCGGCAGTCGGCAGGACCGTATCGTTCACACCCGGCTCACAATGTTGATCAGGATGTAGACGATGATCATCAGAACGAAGAAGGACAGGTCGAGTGCCACGCCCCCGAGACGCAGCGGCGGGATGAATCGCCGCAGAAGCTTGAGCGGTGGATCGGTGACAGTGTAGGTGGCCTCCAGAACGACCACCATCGCCTTGCCGGGTTGCCATGAACGGGCGAACTGGAAGACGTAGTCCATGACAAGCCGGAAGATCAGGACAATCAGGAAGCACATCAGCGCGATGTAGATCACCTGTAGTGCGATGCCCATCTCGCGCTTCCCTCTCCCCTGTCTCGCCAGTCTTCCGGCCTCCCGGCCGGGGTTGTACCCGGTGTCTTGTCTCAGCTCTGGTTGAAGAAACCGCCCTCTGCGATACGGGCTTTGTCCTCCGCCGTGACATCGACGTTAGCAGGCGACAACAGGAACACCTTCTGCGTCACCCGCTCAATGCTGCCATGCAGACCGAAGACGAGTCCTGCCGCGAAGTCGACAAGTCGCTTCGCGTCCGTGTCGTCCATCTCCGTGAGATTCATGATCACCGGAGTGCCCTCACGGAAGTGTTCCCCGATGGTACGGGCCTCGTTGTAGGTCCGAGGGTGCAATGTGGTGATGCGGTAGGGCTCCCGCTCGGACACAACCTTGGGCATGATCACCGGGGCGTTCTTCTCCATGCTCGGGCGTTCAGGTGTGATGGACGCCACGGGGGCAATTCGCGCAGGACGTCCGCTTTCCGCGGGAAGCGGGGCGGGTCGGTGGGACGCCTCGCGCTGGGCGGGCGGTGTCACGACTCGTACCGGTTCGTCCTGCTGCGACTGATGCGTGGGCTGGTGCCGCCGCCGGTCGCGCTCGGGCTCCGGCTCGGGTTCGAATTCGTCGTCGGGGTCGAACCCCGGGCCGTCGTAACCGTCGTCCTCCACGAGGCCGAGGTAGACCGCCATCTTGCGCATCGCGCCGGCCATGCTCTGAGTCCTCCGCTCTGTGGTGGATCGGCCCTTGTGCCCATGCTGCAGTGCCACCAAGCGCCCGCGATCCACGCGGCCTCCCCGCCGAACAGCGGGAATGACCATATTTTCTGCTGTGGTCCGACTTGCTTGGCGACGCTACCCGAGCCTGGGGCGAACTCCGAGTACCGCAGTACCGACGCGCACATGTGTCGCACCGGCGGCCACGGCATCTTCGAGGTCCGCACTCATCCCTGCTGACACCATGTTCGCAGCCGGATGGGCTGCGCGCAGGCCGGATGAGATTTCCATCAGCCGCTCGAACGCCGCCTGTTGCCGCCCCGCGTACGGGCCGGCGAGCGGAGCGACGGTCATCAGACCGTCGAGCCGCAGTCCTGGGGAGCCGGCCACCAGTGCGGCCAACTCATCGACACCGTCCGGCGCAACACCGCCGCGCTCGCCCCGCTCGCCCGACTCGGCGTCCAGGGCGACCTGGATGAGGCACCCGAGCTCGCGCCCTGCCCGCACCACCGAGGTGGAGAGGGAGGTGACGAGCTTCGCGCGGTCGACGGATTGCACCACATCGGCGTAACTGGTCACGGATCGGACCTTATTGGTCTGCAGTTGCCCGACGAAATGCCAGGAAAGCGGCAGATCCGCACACGCCTCGGCCTTGGGTGCGGCGTCCTGGTCGCGGTTCTCCGCGACGTGGCGCACGCCCAGCTCCGAGAGCAGCCGCACATCGCTCGCGGGGTAGGTCTTGGTGACCACGATGAGAGTGACGTCGTCCCGTTTGCGCCCTGCGGCAGCACAGGCGGACGCGATGCGTTCCTCCACATGCGCCAGATTCGCGGCGAGTTCGTCTCTACGGTCCGTCATGTCCTGTCAGTCCAGCCAGACATATCCGGCGAGCCGCCCTGTGGTGCGGTCGCGTCGGTACGAGAAGTGATCGGGCGATTCCAGCGTGCAGACCCCGGACCGCTGCCGGTCCCGGACGCCGAGCGCCTCGAGTTGCGCGTGCACACCGCCCACGACGTCGACCGAGGGGGTGCCCCAACTCGTCTCCGCCCGGGCCTCGGGGACACTCCGCGCGACCTCGTCCCGCATGTCCGCCGGAACCTCGTAGCAGCGTCCGCAGACCGCGGGGCCGGTACGGGCGACGATCCGGGCCGGGTCGGCGCCGAGCGAGACCATCGCCTCGACGGCGGCCGGAACGACCCCGGCGACCAGTCCCGGGCGCCCCGCGTGAGCGGCGGCCGCGATGCCCGCGACCGGGTCGGCGAGCAGGACCGGCGTGCAGTCCGCGGTGAGCACGGCGAGCGCGAGCCCGCGACGAGCTGTCACCACGGCGTCCACGGCGGACGGTTCGCCCGCGCCCCAGGGGCCGTCGACCACGGCCACGTCCCGCCCGTGCACCTGGTTCATCCAGACGACCCGCGCCGGATCCAGACCCAGCGTCTTGGCCGCGAGCTCGCGGTTGGCGAGTACGGCCGAGGCCTCGTCGCCGACCGCGCCGCCGAGATTGAGCTCTTCGTACGGAACGGCGCTCACCCCGCCCCACCTGTCGGTGAATGCGAAGTGCGCGCCGCTCACGTGGTTTTGCTCCGTTATCACTTCAAGAAGTCCGGTACGTCCAGCTCTTCGGCCTGGGTGTCCTGGTACGGACGGGCCGGCGGGACGTGCGGCGGGGCGACCGGCGCGGCCGGCACCTCGTTGACCGGAGCGGTCTCGACCGGGGGCTCGTCCCGCTGCGTGACGGCTCCGAGTCCGCCCAGCGGACGGGACGTCTCGCTCGGGCGCGCCGGGGCGGGCTCCTCGCGCTTGGCCGAAGCGGAACCGATCACGTTCTCCCTGCGGGTCGGCGGCTGTCCGCCGTCGAAGCCCGCCGCGATGACCGTGACCCGAACCTCGTCGCCCAGGGCGTCGTCGATGACGGCGCCGAAGATGATGTTGGCCTCGGGGTGGGCCGCCTCGCTCACCAGTTGCGCGGCCTCGTTGATCTCGAAGAGACCGAGGTCCGAGCCGCCGGAGATGGAGAGCAGCACGCCGCGGGCACCGTCGATGGACGCCTCGAGGAGCGGCGAGGAGATCGCCATCTCCGCTGCGGCCACCGCGCGGTCGTCGCCGCGGGCCGAGCCGATGCCCATGAGCGCCGAACCCGCCTCGGACATGACCGACTTGACGTCGGCGAAGTCGAGGTTGATCAGACCCGGCGTGGTGATCAGGTCGGTGATGCCCTGGACACCGGACAGCAGGACCTGGTCCGCCGACTTGAAGGCGTCGAGCACGCTGACCTGGCGGTCCGAGATGGACAGCAGCCGGTCGTTGGGGATGACGATGAGGGTGTCGACCTCTTCGCGGAGCTCGGCGATGCCGTCCTCCGCCTGGTTGGCGCGGCGCCGGCCCTCGAAGGTGAAGGGGCGGGTGACCACGCCGATGGTGAGTGCGCCCAGCGAGCGGGCGATGTTGGCGACGACAGGTGCGCCGCCCGTTCCGGTGCCGCCGCCTTCGCCGGCGGTGACGAAGACCATGTCGGCCCCCTTGAGGACCTCCTCGATCTCCTCGCGGTGGTCCTCTGCCGCCTTGCGTCCGACTGCCGGGTTGGCCCCGGCGCCGAGGCCGCGGGTCAGTTCGCGGCCGACGTCGAGCTTGACGTCGGCGTCGCTCATCAACAGGGCTTGTGCATCAGTGTTGATCGCGATGAACTCAACGCCCTTGAGGCCGACCTCGATCATTCGGTTGATGGCATTGACACCACCGCCGCCGACACCGATGACCTTGATGACTGCGAGGTAGTTCTGCGGTGCTGCCACGTCGAAGGCCTCTCGCCTCGAGTTACGTGTCGCCGCTGCGCGCTGGTTGCGCCGCTGACGACGGATGCCGATGGGACGGTCCGAACGCCGACCCGAACCCTAACCGTGAAGTTTAGGGTTACCAGTGTGTCTGTTCCTTGGACTCTCCGAACGAGACACTAAGTCGACAAGTGGCGCACGTTCAACGAACACGCCGAACCTCCCGTTTTTCTTTTCACCCTATGTGATCAGCCGTTGCGCTGCCCAGCCAGGGTGCTGGCCAGCGCATATGTGCGTCAACTCCCTGACGCGGCAGGGGCGGTGGGGGCTGTCACGTCGAAGTGCGATGCCTTCGGAACGGCTTTCATCAGCGCGGTGAGCGCCCGCGCCTTCGCCGCGCCGAACTCACCGCTCCCCCACGCGACGGTGCGGCCGCCGCTCAACTCAAGTGCCACATTGTCATACGAACTGATACGGATGGTACGCGTGTCCTTGGCTACAGGGGCCGGGAGTTCACCTGCGACCTGAACTGCTTCACGGATCAGCCGGTCCACGGGGAAGCGCAGCAGGCTCGGTGACTGACCGGCTGTCAATTCCAGAACCGGAACGCGCTTCGGCGCCCTTTCGACCGTGGCGAAACGGACGCCTTCGGCGTCGACTTCGGTGAACTCCCCGGCCTTCTTCATGAGCAGTACGGGCTGTCGTTCGGTCACTTTGAGAGCGATCCCGTGCGGCCATGAACGGACGACGTCCACCGAGTCGATTCGCGGCAATTTCTGCCGGAGCCTGGCCGCCATCGCATCGGTGTCGACTGAAATCAACGGTGCGCCGATCGGTACGGCGGCGGCCGACTTGACCTCGTCCGGGGTCAGAACCTCCGTCCCGGAGACCTTGACCCGCTCGACGCGCAGCCAAGTGGAGCCGTAAAGCAGCCAGATTCCGCCCGCCGTGAGCAGCAGGGCGAGCGCCAGCACCAGGATCACCAGGCGCCGGCCGGGGCGGCGGAGGCCGCCCCGGGGACCGCGTCCCGCGGGCGGGCGGCCGTCCGCCGGGGCCCCGCCCCGCTGGGCTCCGCGCTGTGCAGTCTGGGCACTTGTGGGGCCGGCCACGCTCGCTCCTCGCTGGGTCACGCGCCGCGGCGTGCGGCAATCGCCTCGTACACCATGCCGACGAGCAGGTCGTCGGCGTCCCTGCGGCCGAACTCGGCGGCTGCGCGGGACATCTCGAACAGACGGTGCGGATCGGCGAGCACCGGAAGGACGTTGCCCTGCACCCACTCGGGGGTGAGCTGTGCGTCGTCCACCAGCAGGCCGCCGCCCGCGTTGATCACCGGCTGGGCGTTGAGCCGCTGTTCGCCGTTGCCGATGGGCAGCGGGACATAGGCGGCGGGGAGCCCGACGGCGGTGAGTTCGGCCACGGTCATCGCGCCGGCCCGGCAGAGCATCATGTCGGCCGCGGCGTACGCGAGGTCCATGCGGTCCACGTACGGTACCGGGATGTACGGCGGCATACCCGGCATGTTGTCGACACGCGGCAGCTCGTTCTTGGGGCCGACCGCGTGCAGGATCTGGATGCCGGAGCGCTGGAGCACCGGGGCGACCTGCTGGACAACCTCGTTGAGGCGCCGGGCTCCCTGCGATCCGCCGGAGACCAGCAGGGTGGGCAGGTTGGGGTCGAGGCCGAACGCGGCGCGCGCTTCCGGGCGTACGGCCGCGCGGTCGAGGGTGGCGATGGTGCGGCGCAGCGGGATGCCGATGTAGCGGGCGCCGCGCAGTTTGCTGTCGGGGGTGGAGACGGCCACGGCGGCCGCGTACCGCGAGCCGATCTTGTTGGCCAGGCCGGGGCGGGCGTTGGCCTCGTGGACGATGATCGGCACGCCGAGGCGCTTGGCCGCGAGGTAGCCGGGCAGGGCGACGTAGCCGCCGAAGCCGACGACGCAGTCCGCCTTCGTACGCTCCAGGATCTGCTCGGCGGCCTTGATGGTGCCGCGCAGCCGCCCGGGGACGGTGATCAGTTCGGGGGTGGGCCTGCGCGGCAGCGGTACGGCGGGGATCAGCCCGAGTTCGTAACCCCTCTCGGGGACGAGACGGGTCTCAAGGCCGCGTTCCGTGCCGAGGGCGGTGATGCCCACGGTCGGGTCCTGCCTGCGCAGGGCATCCGCGAGGGCGAGCGCCGGCTCGATGTGGCCGGCGGTCCCCCCACCGGCGAGTACGACATGCACCGAAATTCACCGCTCTCCGGACGGACGCTTCTTGACGCGCCGTCTCATCGACTTCCATCTCACCCCGGGCCTCCGCATGGCGAGGGCCGCCTTCGCGCCCGGTTCCTCCCGCGCGAACGCGATGAGCAACCCGACCGCGAACATGGTCGGCAGCAGGGCGGAGCCCCCGTAGGAGAACAGCGGGAGCGGGACACCGGCGATCGGCAGCAGGCCGAGCACCGCACCGATGTTGATCACTGCCTGAGCGGTGATCCAGGTGGTCACACCTCCCGCTGCGTACCTCACGAAGGGGTCCTCCGTGCGTCCGGCCACGCGGATACCCGCATAGCCTAGAGCCGCGAACAGGGCGAGTACTGACAGCGTCCCCGCCAGCCCCAGTTCCTCACCGGTGACGGCGAAGATGAAGTCGTTGTGGGGCTCGGGGAGTTGACCCCATTTTTCCACACTCGCACCGAGTCCGGATCCGAACCATCCGCCGGACGCCAGGGCGTAGATTCCGTGCACCGCCTGCCAGCACTGGCCCTGGGGGCCGATGTCGGTGGCGCCGATGCAGTTGAGGCGCGACATCCGGTTGGGGTTGCTGCTGATCAGTATGAATCCGAGGAATCCGGCGAAGGCGAGCACGCCCGCGAAGAGCCGGGTGGGTGCGCCGGCCAGCCAGAGCAGGCCGAAGAGGATCGCGGTCAGCACGATCGCCGTACCCATGTCGCCGCCGAGCATGATCAGCCCGAGCAGCATGAAGGCGACCGGGACGAGCGGCACCAGCATGTGCTTCCACTGGGTCAGCAGCTTCTTGTCCTGCTTGCGGGCGAGCAGGTCGGCGCCCCACAGGATGAGGGCGAGCTTGCCGAACTCGCTGGGCTGGAGCATGAACGGGCCGCCGAGCGAGATCCAGTTGCGGTTGCCGCCCTGGGAGACCCCTATGCCGGGGATCTGCACGAGGCACATCGCGAAGACCGTGCCCGCGAGGAGCGGGTAGGTGAACGCCCGCAGCAGCTTCAGCGGGACGCGGGTGGCGATGACCATCAGGCCGGAGCCGAGGACCGCGGCGAGGAGCTGCTTGCGGAAGAAGTACGAACCGGGCAGGTCCAGCTCCAGCGCCTTGATCATCGAGGCGGAGTAGACCATCACCAGGCCGAGCACCAGGATCAGCAGGCCGGCGCCGACGATGAGGTAGTACGCCGTCAGCGGCCGGTCCCAGGTGCGGCGCGCCTGGTCGTACAGTCCGCGTGCCCGCGCGACGGGGTTGTTGCCCCGCGGTCGCGACGGCGGCGTCGAGCGGCGCGGGGCGGCAGGGCGGCGTGCTGTCCCTGTGCCACCACGCCCGCCTCTGTCATTGGCCGGCATGTCCCTGTCCCCTCCAGCGGCCGACTACTGGCTCTCGGCGGCCAACTCGCGTACTGCGTCGGCAAAGGCCTCGCCGCGCTTGTTGTAGTTGGCGAACATGTCCATCGAGGCACAGGCGGGGGCCATCAGTACGGTGTCCCCCGGCTTCGCGAGCCCTGCCGCTTCGCGGACCGCCGCCGACATCGCCCCAGTGTCGGTCCGGTCGAGGTCGACCACCGGTACTTCCGGGGCGTGTCGCGCGAGGGCTTCGGCGATCAGGGCGCGCTCGGCGCCGATCAGTACGACACCACGGAGGTGTCCTGCGGCCCCTGCGACCAGTTCGTCGAAGGTCGCACCCTTGGCGAGGCCGCCGGCGATCCAGACGATGGATTCGTACGCGGCCAGGGAGGCCTGCGCGGCATGGGTGTTGGTGGCCTTGGAGTCGTCGATGTACGCGACGCCGCCGACGTCCGCGACATGCTCGATGCGGTGCGCGTCGGGGCGGAAGGCGCGCAGTCCGTCCCGTACGGCCGAAGGCTCCACTCCGTACGCACGCGCCAGGGCCGCCGCCGCAAGGGCGTTGGCGATGTTGTGCGGGGCCGGCGGGTTGATGTCGGCGACCTCGGCCAGCTCCTGGGCCTGCTTCTGGCGGTTGGTGACGAAGGCGCGGTCGACCAGGATGCCGTCCACGACGCCGAGTTGGGAGGGGCCGGGGGTCGCGAGGGTGAAGCCGATGGCGCGGCAGCCCTCTTCGACGTCGGCCTCGCGGACCAGGTCCTCGGTGGCCGGGTCGGCGACGTTGTAGACGCAGGCGACCGAATTGCCCTCGTAGATACGGCCCTTGTCGGCGGCGTACGCCTCCATGGAGCCGTGCCAGTCGAGGTGGTCGGGCGCCAGGTTCAGTACGGCCGCGGAGTGGGCGCGCAGCGAGGGCGCCCAGTGCAGCTGATAGCTGGACAGCTCGACGGCCAGGACGTCGTACGGCTCTTCGGCCAGGACCACGTCGATGATCGGGGTGCCGATGTTGCCGACGGCAGCCGTACGCAGCCCGGCCGCGGTCAGGATCGACGCGAGCATCTGGGTGGTGGTCGTCTTGCCGTTGGTGCCGGTGATCGCCAGCCAGGGAGCGGCTGGTTTTCCCGACGGGGTGGTTCCGCGGAGCTGCCAGGCGATCTCGACGTCGCCGACCACGTCCACGCCCGCCTCGGCGGCGGCCGCGAAGAGCGGGCTCTCCGGCTTCCAGCCGGGCGAGGTGACGACCAGGTCGGTGCCCTCGGGGAGGGTGGCCGCGTCGGCCAGGCGTACCGAAATGCCCTCGCCCCGCAGCTCGGTGGCGCGCAGGCGGTGCGTCTCGCTGTCGCCGCCGTCGACGACGGTCACCGAAGCGCCGAGGCCGGCCAGGGCGCGGGCGGCACTGATGCCGCTCACGCCGAGACCGGCGACGGTGATGTTCCTGCCGTGCCAAGTGGTCACTTGTCGGCTGCCCATCCTGCGTAGAAGAGTCCGAGTCCGACGATCACGCACATGCCCTGGATGATCCAGAAGCGGACCACCACAAGGACTTCGGACCAGCCCTTGAGTTCGAAGTGGTGCTGCAGTGGCGCCATCTTGAAGACGCGCTTGCCGGTCATCTTGAAGGAGCCGACCTGGATGACGACGGACATGGTGATGAGGACGAAGAGGCCGCCCAGGATCGCCATGAGGAATTCCGTACGGGAGCAGATCGCGAGACCCGCGAGTGCGCCGCCGAGGGCCAGCGAGCCTGTGTCACCCATGAAGATCTTGGCGGGCGAGGTGTTCCACCACAGGAAGCCGAAGCAGGCGCCCATCAGGGCCGAGGCGACGACGGCGAGGTCGAGCGGGTCGCGGACCTCGAAGCAGGCGCCGGGGTTGGTGAGGGTGGTGGCGTTGGCGCAGGACTCCTGGAACTGCCAGACACCGATGAAGGTGTACGCGCCGAAGACCATCACCGAGGCGCCGGTGGCCAGTCCGTCGAGGCCGTCGGTGAGGTTCACACCGTTGGACATCGCCAGGATCATGAACAGCGCCCAGACGACGAACAGCACCGGGCCGATCGACCAGCCGAAGTCCGTGACGAAGGAAAGCTTGGTGGAGGCTGCGGTGTTGCCGCGCGAGTCCGCGAACTGCAGGGCGAGGACCGCGAAGGCGATGCCGACGATCAGCTGGCCGGCCATCTTCGCCTTGGCCCGCAGGCCCAGCGAACGCTGCTTGACGATCTTGATGTAGTCGTCGAGGAAGCCGACCAGGCCCATGCCCGCCATGAGGAACAGGACGAGCAGACCCGAGAAGGTCGTGGGGGCGCCGGTGATCACCTTGGTGGCGAAGTACGCGATGAGCGTGGCCAGGATGAACGCGATGCCACCCATGGTCGGCGTACCGCGCTTGCCGTGGTGACCGCGCGGGCCGTCGTCACGGATGAACTGTCCGTACCCCTTGCGGGCCAGGAGCTTGATCAGCAGCGGGGTGCCGACCAGGGTCAGAAAGAGTCCGATGACTCCCGAGAAGAGAATCTGCTTCATCGGGTGGCGACCTCGCCCTCGGTGGCGCCCTCGACCAGCGCGAGTGCCACCTTTTCCAGGCCGATGGACCTGGAAGCCTTCACCAGCACGACGTCTCCTGCGCGCAGTTCACTGCGCAGCAGGTCGACGGCCGCCTGTGCGTCGGACACGTGCACCGACTCCTCACCCCACGAACCCTCGTTATAGGCGCCCAGTTGCAGCCAGGACGCTTCCCTGCCCCCGACTGCCACGAGCTTGCTGACGTTGAGCCGGACGGCGAGCCGTCCGACCGCGTCGTGCTCGGCGAGCGAATCGTCACCGAGTTCGGCCATGGGGCCGAGCACCGCCCACGTACGGCGCCCCTTGCCCATCGCCACGAGCGCGCGCAGGGCGGCTCGCATGGATTCGGGGTTCGCGTTGTAGGCGTCGTTGACAACCGTCACGCCGTCCGGACGCTCGGTGACCTCCATGCGCCAGCGGGACAGCGTGCCAGCCTCGGAGAGCGCCGTGGCGATCATGGAGGCGGACATGCCCAGCTCATGGGCGACGGCGGCCGCGGCGAGCGCGTTCGACACGTGGTGCTCACCGTACAGCCGCATGGTCACGTCACTGCACCCGGAGGGTGTGTGCAGCGTGAAGGCAGGCTGTCCGGAGTCTGTGAGCCGGACATTGTCGGCACGGATGTCGGCGTCCGCGGCCTCGCCGAAGAGCAGGACGCGCGCCTTCGTGCGCGACGCCATGGCCCGTACGAGCGGGTCGTCCGCATTGAGGACGGCCACGCCGCCCTCTTCGGCGGGCGGCAGGGTCTCGACCAACTCGCCCTTGGCCTGGGCGATCTGCTCGCGACCGCCGAACTCGCCGATGTGGGCGGTCCCGACGTTCAGTACGACACCGATCTTCGGCGGCGTCAGCTCGGTCAGATAGCGGATGTGGCCGATCCCCCGGGCGCCCATCTCGAGGACGAGGTAGCGGGTGTCCTCGTCCGCGCGCAGGGCGCTCAGCGGCAGGCCGATCTCGCCGTTGAGGGAGCCGGGCGTCCAGACGGTCGGGCCGTGGCGCTGCAGCAGCTGCGCGGTCAGGTCCTTGGTGCTGGTCTTGCCGGCCGAACCGGTGAGGCCGACGACGGTCGCGCCGAGCCGCTGCACGACGGCGCGAGCGAGGGCGCCGAGGGCGACCTCGACGTCGTCGACCACGATCGCGGGGACGCCGACGGGGCGGGTGGCCAGCACTGCTGCCGCACCCGCCTCGACGGCGCGCTGCGCGTAGTCGTGTCCGTCGACGTGCTCGCCGTCGAAGGCGGCGAAGAGGCTGCCGGACTCCACCAGGCGGGAGTCGATGACGACGGGACCGGTGACCGTGAGGGACGGATCCGGTATGTCGCTGGACTGCCCGCCGACGATGGCGGTGATCTCGGCGAGGGAGAGGGCGATCACTACTTCATCCCTGACTGTTTCTGGATGGCGGTACGGAGCACGGAACGGTCGTCGAAGGGGCGTACCACTCCGGCGAGGTCCTGGCCCTGTTCGTGGCCCTTGCCCGCGATCAGCACCGTGTCCCCGGGCTGGGCGCGTGCGACGGCGGCGGCGATGGCGGCGGCCCGGTCTGCGTCGACCAGGACGTCGCCGCGCTCGTGCACGGGCACCTCTGCGGCGCCCGCGAGCATCGCGGCGAGGATCGCGAGGGGGTCCTCGGAGCGGGGGTTGTCGGACGTCAGTACAGCGGTGTCGGCGAGACGGGCGGCGGCTGCGCCCATCGGGCCGCGTTTGGTGGTGTCGCGGTCGCCGCCGCAGCCGAGCACGATGTGCAGCTTGCCCTCGGTGACCTTGCGCAGGGCGCGCAGCACCGATTCGACGGCGTCCGTCTTGTGCGCGTAGTCGACCACGGCGAGGTACGGCTGCCCGGCGTCGACGCGCTCCAGACGGCCGGGGACGCCGGGTACGGCGGCGATGCCGTCGGCCGCGGTCTGCGGGTCGATGCCGGCGACGGCGAGTGTGACGATCGCGGCCAGCGCGTTCGCCACGTTGAAGGGGCCGGCCAGCGGGGACTTGGCGCGGATGCGCTCGCCCTTGGGGCCGACCGCCGTGAACGTCGAGTCCATCGGGCCGACTTGGATGTCCTCGGTCCGCCAGTCAGCGTCGGGGTGACCCTCGGCGGAGAAGGTGGTGACGGGCACGCCCGCCTCCGTGACGAGCCTGCGGCCGTACTCGTCGTCGAAGTTGACCACGCCGACGCGGCTGCGCTCGGGGGTGAACAGCTGTGCCTTCGCCTGGAAGTAGTCCTCCATCCCGGAGTGGAATTCCATGTGCTCGGGGCTGAGGTTGTTGAAGACGGCGACGTCGAAGACGCAGCCGTCGACCCGGCCGAGCACCAGCGCGTGGCTGGAGACCTCCATGGCGACCGACTCGACGCCGCGTTCGCGCATCACCGCGAACAGGGCCTGCAGATCGGTGGCTTCGGGGGTGGTGCGCTCGGACTTGATGCGCTCGTCGCCGATGCGCATCTCGACCGTACCGATGAGGCCGGACCGCTGGCCCGCGGCGCGGATGCCGCCCTCCACGAGGTACGCGGTGGTGGTCTTGCCCGAGGTGCCGGTGATGCCGATCTGGAGGAGCTCGCGGCCGGGGCGGCCGTAGATCTCGGCGGCCAGTTCGCCCATCACGGCACGCGGGTCGGGCACGGTGAGGACCGGCAGGCCGGTCGCCGCGGCGCGCTCGGCGCCCGCCGGGTCGGTGAGGATCGCGGCGGCTCCGAGGCCTGCGGCCTGTTCGGCGAAGTCGGCGCCGTGGAAGCGGGCGCCGGGCAGGGCCGCGTACAGATCTCCGGGACGTACCGCCCTGGAGTCGTGCGTGATGCCGGTGACCTCACCGGCGCCCGGTGCCGTGACACTCAGCCGGTCGGCCAGCGACCCCAGGGGGGTCGGGCGGACCTCGGCCGGACGGGGCGCTCCCGGATAGGTCACAAAGGCGTCCTTCTGGGTGGTTTGGGACTGATCAGCATGGTGCACGGCGGTGAGCGTACCGGGCTCACCCGGCCCGCCGCGAAGTGAGGTGCCGGGGGCGCGGCGGTTCCCGGAATCCTGGGTGATGGTCGTCACGAGTGGTTCCCGGGTCAGTGGTCGGGGTCGAATTCGACCGGCAGGTTGGGCGATGCGGCGCCGGTGGGCGGTACCTGGAGGGTCTTCAGGGCGAACTCCATGACCTTCTTGTAGACGGGGCCGCAGATCTGGCCGCCGAAGTAGCTGCCCTTGGTGGGGTTCTGGATGGCGCAGTACACGGTGATGCGCGGGTTGTCGGCGGGCGCGAAGCCTGCGAAGGAGGCCGTGTAGCCGCGGTAGCGGCCGGTCTTGGGGTCGACGCGGTTGGCGGTTCCGGTCTTGCCCGCGACCCGGTAGCCCGGAATCTTGGCCTTGACGCCGGTGCCCTGCTCGTCGCCGACGACCGACTCGAGCATCTTCGCGAGCGTCTTCGCGGTCTTCTCGCTGACGACCCGGGTCTTCTTCGGGGCCTCGGCCGGGGTGAAGCGGCCGTCGGAGCCCGTGGTGCCGCGGATCAGCGTGGGCGTGATGCGTACGCCGCCGTTGGCGATCGTCGAGTAGACGGAGGCCGCCTGCATGGCATTGAGCGAGAGGCCCTGGCCGAACGGGATCGTGTACTGCTGCGAGGTGGACCAGTCCTGCGGCTTGGCCAGGATGCCGGGCGTTTCGCCGGGGTAGTCCAGGCCGGTCGGGGAGCCGATGCCGAACTTGCGGAGGTAGGAGTAGAGGACCTGGTTGGCCTGGGGCTGGGTCTTGCCGAGCTGGCCGGCCGCCAGGATGGTGCCGATGTTGGAGGACTTGGAGAGGACGCCGTTGAGCGTCAGGTACCAGGTCTTGTGGTCGATGTCGTCCTTGAAGAGCCGGTCGCCGCGGTGCAGCCGGTTGGGGACGGTGACATGGGTGTCGGCGGTGGCCGCGCCCTCTTCCAGTACGGCGGCCATGGACATGACCTTGGAGGTCGAGCCGGGTTCGAACGCGTCCTGGAGGGCCGCGTTGCCGAGGTTGTCCGGGCTGGCCTTGGAGAGGTCGTTGGGGTCGAAGCCGGGGGCGTTGGCCATGGCCAGGACCTCGCCGGTCTTGTTGTCCTGCACTATCACGTAGCCGCGGTCCGCCTTGGACTCCTTCACCTGGTCGGTGATGGCCTTCTGGGCGTACCACTGGAGGTCGCGGTCGATGGTGAGCGCGATGTCGGAGCCCTGGACGGCGGGAGTCTCCTGGGTGCCGACCGTGGGCACCAGGCGGCCGCCGGCCTGGGCGTACCGGATCTTGCCGTCCTTGCCGGCCAGCTGCTTGTTCAGCGAGGACTCCAGGCCGCCCGCGCCCTTTCCTTCGGCGTTGACCCAGCCCAGTATCCCGGCGGCGAGATCGCCGTTGGGGTACACGCGCTTGCTGGTGGGGACGTTGAAGATGCCGGCCAGGACGCTGCTGATCTCGGTGCCCTTGGGGGCCTTCGCCTGCGCGGCCGAGGCCTTCTTGGTGAAGACGCCCTGCAGGTCCTTGATCTGCTTCCAGACCTGGGGGGTCTGGCGGCTCGCGAGCTTCACGTAGCGCGTCTTGGGGGTCTTGAGCTTCTTGGTGAGCTCCGCCGCGTCCGCGCCGAGGATCGGCGCGAGGAGCGTGCCCGCCTGCTCCGGGGCGTCCGGGGCGCCGGTCGCCTTCGCGGTGAACATCGTCGGGTCGGCCGTGATGTCGTACGCGTCGACGCTGGTGGCCAGGGCGACGCCGCCGCGGTCGGTGATCTGGCCGCGCTCGGCGGTCAGCGTGACGTCCTGGTAGCGGTTCTTCTCGGCCTTGGCCGCGTACGCGCTCGCATCGACGGCCTGCACCTGCAGCAGCCGTACGACGAAGGCCAGCATCACCAGCGTCAGACCGAGGCTGACCAGCCGCAGCCGGGGGCGGGGGCTGCCGAGGCGCAGCGTGCGCGCGGAAGCGGCCTTGGACGCGGGGCGCGGACGGCGCTGCGCGGGGCGCGACGGGCGTGCGGGGCGCGCCTGGCGTGCGGGCGCGGGGACGCGGCGGCGCGGTGGATCTGGCTGCTTGGGCGGCACTGCGTCACCTGCCGGGGGTCTGGGTCGGCTTCGTGGACGTAACGGCGGACGGGTGCGCGGCGCTGCCCGGGCGGGTGCCCGTGGGGGACGGCAGGGGCGGGCTCGCGCTGCCGGAGGGCGGGGCTGTCGCCGAAGGGGTCGGCGTGGGCGTCGGCGTCGGCGAGGCCGGGACCACCAGGGCCTGGGGCACGGCCGAGGCCGCTCCGGGGACGCCCTTGACCGAGCCGTCGGGGTTGAGGAAGGCGGGGGCGTCGCCGGGGACCATGCCGAGCTCACGGGCCCGCTGCTCCAGCGCGTCGGGCGCGGAACGGTCGTCGACGTCGCGCTGCAGTGCCTGCTGCTCGTCGGTGAGTTCGGTGGTCTTCTTCTTGAGGTCGTTCAGCCGGAACGATCCGGCATTGAGCGCCGAGTTGAGCAGCAGCAGCGTGATCAGGCCGCCGCCCAGGAGCACGACGACCAGCAGGACGAAGGGCGTACGCGCCGCGGTGTTGGGCCCGGACGGCAGCATCCGCGCGAGCCGTGCGGCCCGCCCCTTCAACTGCCTGGCCGCTGTGGTCATACCGCCTCCTCGCGGATGCGCTGCGCACCCCGCAGCCGTGCGGGGGCCGCGCGCCGGTTCTCGGCGACCTCTTCCTCGGTGGGCAGCTCCGCGCCCCGGGTGAGGAGCTTCAGCCGCGGCTGGTAGCGCTCGGGCACCACGGGCAGGCCGGGCGGCGCGGTGTTGGCGGCGCCGGCCGCGAACACCTGCTTGACCAGGCGGTCTTCGAGCGAGTGGTACGAGAGCACCGCGATCCGGCCGCCGACCGCGAGGGCCTTCACCGCGGCCGGGATCGCCCGCTCCAGGACGGAGAGTTCACCGTTGACCTCGATGCGCAGGGCCTGGAAGGTGCGCTTGGCGGGGTTGCCGCCGGTGCGCTTGGCGGCCTGCGGGAGGGAGTCGCGGATCAGCTCCACGAGGCGGGCGCTGTTGGTGAACGGTTCCTTCTCGCGCTCGCGCACCACGGCGGAGACGATCCGCTTGGCCTGCTTCTCCTCGCCGTACTGGCGCAGGATCCGCACCAGCTCGCCGGGCGGATAGGTGTTGAGGACCTCGGCGGCGCTGACGCCCGTCGTCTGGTCCATGCGCATGTCGAGCGGGGCGTCCTGGGCGTACGCGAAACCGCGGTCGGCCTCGTCGAGCTGCATCGAGGAGACGCCGAGGTCGAAGAGGACGCCCTGGACGCGCGGGATCTCCAGCCGTTCCAGGACCTCGGGCAGCTCGTCGTAGACGGCGTGCACCAGGGTGGCCCGCTCCCCGAAGGGCGCGAGGCGCTCGCCGGAGAGGCGCAGCGCCTCCTTGTCGCGGTCGAGGGCGACGAGCCGGGCGGCGGGGAACGTGGAGAGGAGTGCCTCGCTGTGGCCGCCGAGGCCGAGCGTGCAGTCGACGACCACCGCTCCGGGCTCGGCGAGTGCCGGGGCCAACACGTCCAGGCATCGCTGGAGCATCACCGGGACATGTCGGGTCTCGCTCATGCGCCCTCTCAGGTACGGCGCGGTCGCACGTACGGCCGGGTCCCCGCCCGCTCGGAAGGGGAACGGCCTGCCGGCGCCGGTTGAGGGGCGTCGGCCGGCCGGCGAGCGGGAGAGGGCCGAGCCGTGCGTACGCCGCGCATGCGGGGGTGTGCGGGCTTAAGTTCGTCAAGCACGAGGGGGCGCATCACGCCTCCGGTTCGCGTCACTTTAGTCCACTCGTACCGCCGGTCAATCAACCGGCCAGCGCGCCGCGCGGCAGGTCTTTCACTCGAACGGGTCACAGAGGGTCAGGCTTGTGGGGTAGGTCACACGGGGTCGAGTTGACGGTATTTTTCCGACCCCTTGGCGGGACTCCGAGATCAGCTCCGATTACCGTCGTAGACATGTCGACCCCTGCGCACCTCCCCGGAGAGCCCAGCCCCGCCCGCCCTCACCTCACCGTCCGTCACGGTGGCACGGTGACCGACCGGCTCGTCGAAGCGAACCGCCGGTACGCGGCCGACTTCCAGGACCCCGGCATGGGCGCCGCACCGGTCCTGCACGTCGCCGTGGTGGCCTGCATGGACGCCCGCCTCGACCTGCACGCCGCGCTCGGCCTGGAGCTCGGCGACTGCCACACGATCCGCAACGCGGGCGGCGTGGTCACCGACGACGCGATACGTTCGCTCACCATCAGCCAGCGCGCTCTGGGAACACGGAGCGTCATACTGATCCACCACACCAGCTGCGGCCTCGAGAGCCTCACCGAGGACTTCCGGCAGGAGCTGGAGCAGGAAGTGGGCCAGCGGCCGGCCTGGGCCGTGGAATCGTTCAAGGACGTCGATCAGGACGTACGCCAGTCGATGCAGCGCGTACGGACCTCTCCGTTCCTCCTGCACACCGACGACGTGCGCGGTTTTGTCTTCGACGTGAAGACGGGACTGCTGCGCGAGATTGATCCGGTCGCGTAGGACGGCGTAAGAAAATACGGCAAACCCCGGCATATCCCGCTCACTTGTCCACAGGCGAGTGACACGAAGCGGTAACGGCAACAAGAATGCGAGTGTGACACCTCGCCCGGTCGAACCATCCGGGCGTGGTGTTCGTATTTCGGGGTGGGCCGGGCCGTCTGAATCGTGTCGGCCCGTGGAGTGGTACGGGCCGAGGAGGGCCGGGTGACGACCTATGACGATCGAGCGAGCCTCACAGATCTGACCACCACAGCGGAGCGTGTCCGCAGGTCGGTGGAGGGTGTGATCGAGGGCAAGCCGGAGGTCGTACGGCTTTCGCTGACCGTGCTCCTCGCCGAGGGACACCTCTTGATCGAGGATGTGCCCGGCGTGGGCAAGACGATGCTGGCGAAGGCGCTGGCACGGTCCATCGACTGTTCGGTACGGCGGATCCAGTTCACGCCTGACCTGCTGCCGTCCGACATCACCGGTGTGTCGATATTCGACCAGCAGCGGCGGGACTTCGAGTTCAAGCCCGGGGCGATCTTCGCGCAGATCGTGATCGGCGACGAGATCAACCGCGCGTCGCCCAAGACCCAGTCGGCGCTACTGGAGTCGATGGAGGAGCGCCAGGTCACCATCGACGGGCAGACGTACGAACTGCCCAGTCCCTTCATGGTCATCGCCACCCAGAACCCGGTGGAGATGGAGGGCACCTATCCGCTCCCCGAGGCACAGCGCGACCGCTTCATGGCGCGGGTCTCGATCGGTTATCCCAGCGCGGAGGCCGAGCTGCAGATGCTCGATGTGCACGGCGGGGTCTCGCCGTTGGACGATCTGCAGCCGGTGGCGCACGCGCACGACATGGTGAAGCTGATCGACGCGGTGCGGACGGTACATGTCGCCGATTCGGTACGGCGGTACGCGGTGGAGCTCGTCTCGGCCACCCGTAACCACCCGGATCTCAGACTCGGGGCCTCACCGCGTGCGACGCTCCATCTGCTGCGGGCCGCCAAGGCGTCCGCCGCGCTCAGCGGGCGCGACTACGCACTGCCCGACGACATCCAGGCGCTGGCCGTGGCGGTGCTCGCGCACCGGCTGCTGCCCACGGCGCAGGCGCAGTTGAACCGCAGGACCGCCGAGCAGGTGGTGACGGAGATCCTGCAGCGCACGCCCGTACCGAGCGGCGCCGCGCCGGGCAACGGCCCTGCCGCGGGCCGCCAGGCGCCGCCGCCCGGCGCGCCTCCCGTCTACAACCACCAGCAGCCCGGCACGCGGCGGCTGTGATGGCGGCTGGGTTGCCCCCTGGCGGGGCCTCGCCCGGCGTCGACGAGGACCAGGGCGGTCTGCGGGCCGCCCTGTCCGGACTGACCACGCGCGGCCGGTCGTTCCTCGCGGCCGGTATCGCCGCCGGGATCTGCGCGTACGCCCTCGGCCAGAGCGACCTGCTGCGCGTCGGCATGCTCCTCGCCGTGCTGCCGCTGGTCTGCGTGGGCGTGCTGCACCGCACCCGCTACCGGGTCGCGGGCAGCCGCCGGCTCTCCCCCGCGCGGGTGCCCGCGGGCTCCGAGGCGCGGGTCCATCTGCGGATGGACAACGTGTCGCGGCTGCCCACCGGGCTGCTGATGCTCCAGGACCGGGTGCCCTACGTGCTCGGGCCCCGGCCCCGGTTCGTCCTCGACCGCGTCGAGGCGGGCGGGCGGCGCGAAGTGTCCTACCGGGTGCGCTCCGATCTGCGCGGGCGCTATCCGCTGGGGCCGCTGCAGCTGCGCCTCAGCGACCCGTTCGGGATGTGCGAACTGACGCGCTCCTTCAGTGCGTACGACACCCTCACCGTCATCCCGCGCACCGAGCCGCTGCCTCCGGTACGGCTCGCGGGCGAGGCCGCGGGATACGGCGACGGGCGCCAGCGCTCGCTCGCGCTGGCCGGTGAGGACGACGTCATTCCGCGCGGCTATCGGCACGGGGACGATCTGCGCCGCGTCCACTGGCGTTCCACCGCGCGCTACGGCGAGCTGATGGTGCGCCGCGAGGAGCAGCCCCAGCGGGCCAGGTGCACCGTACTCCTGGACACCCGGAGGATCGCCTTCCAGGGAGCCGGGCCCGACTCCGCCTTCGAGTGGGCGGTCTCGGGGGCGGCCTCCGCACTGGTGCACATGCTCGAACGGGGCTTCTCGGTGCGGCTGTTGACGGACACGGGAAGCACGGTCCCCGGCGACGGGAGCAGCGGGTTCGCCGGGGCCACTCAGGACTCGGCCGACTCGGCGGGGCTGATGATGGACACCCTGGCGGTCGTCGGGCACTCCGACGGGGCCGGGCTCTCGCCGTCGTACGACGTCCTGCGCGGCGGCAACGAAGGGCTGCTGATCGCCTTCTTCGGCGATCTGGACGAGGAACAGGCCGCGGTAGCGGCCCGGATGCGGCAGCGCAGCAACGCGGCCGTCGCGTTCGTCACGGACAGCGCGGCCTGGGTGGACGGCGAGCCGGAATCTGCAGAGGCCACGGAGCGGCTGCGGATGCTGCGCGAAGCGGGGTGGACGGTGCTTCAGGCCCGCCCCGGGACGAAGCTCGCCGATCTGTGGCGCCAGGCGGGCCGCGAGCACACGTCCAACACACCGGGGAAGACAGGGGGATGGTCATGAGCGGTCGCGGAAGGCTGGCGCTGTGCGCCTATGCGGCCACGATGATGGCGGCGTGCGCGATGCTGCCGCTGGTCAGTCCGGCCTCCTGGATCGTCCAGGCGGCGTTCCTGACCGCGATCGTCAGCGGTGTGGGCGCGCTCGCCCGGCGGGTGCCGCTGCCGCGGCCGCTCACGGTCGGGGCCCAGGCCCTGGTGGCGCTGCTGCTGCTCACCGTCGTCTTCGCCCGTGGGCAGGCGCTCGCCGGCATCGTGCCCACCCCTGAAGTCTTCCAGCACTTCGGGCAGTTGCTGCAGCAGGGCGGCGACGACGTCGGCCAGTTCTCCATCCCGGCTCCTG
This sequence comes from Streptomyces sp. NBC_01465, assembly GCF_036227325.1. Classification (NCBI taxonomy): domain Bacteria; kingdom Bacillati; phylum Actinomycetota; class Actinomycetes; order Kitasatosporales; family Streptomycetaceae; genus Streptomyces; species Streptomyces sp. NBC_01465. The sequence goes on from NZ_CP109467.1 coordinate 1,850,555, forward strand.
CCACCCAGCCGATCCGGCTGATGATGGTGGGCGGGGTCATGCTGATCGGTCTCGCGGTGGACGCGCTCGCGGTGACCTTCCGCAGCGCGGCGCCCGCCGGACTCCCTCTGCTCGCGCTCTACTCGGTCGCGGCAGGGCTCGCGCAGGGCAGCAGTGCCTGGCTCTGGTTCGTGGTCGCCGCCTCCGGCTATCTGCTGCTTCTGCTGGCCGAGGGCCGGGACCGGCTCTCGCAGTGGGGCCGCGTCTTCGGCGGGGCTCCGCGGTCACCCGCGCGGGGCTTCGAGCCCCCGGGCGGCAACGCCACGGCTCCGGCCCGCACCGGGCGGCGCATCGGGGTGGTCGCGCTGGGCATCGCGCTGGTGATCCCGGCCCTGCTGCCCGCGCTGGACAGCGGGCTCATCGGCGGTACGGGCACGGGGACGGGCACCGGGGGCGGCGGCGGAACGATCTCCGCGGTCAACCCGCTGGTCTCCCTGCAGAACAGCCTCAACCAGCCCGAGGACCGCGAGGTGATGCGGTACCGCACCAATGCGTCGGACGTGCAGAGCCTCTATCTGCGGATCGTGGCGCTCGACCAGTTCGACGGCACGGCGTGGAAGTCCTCGGAGCGCAAGGTCACCGACGTACCGAAGACGCTGCCGAAGCCGTCGGGGCTGAGCGCCGACATCAGCACGACCGAGATCAAGACCAATGTGTCGGCGGCCGGCTGGTACGCACAGAACTGGCTGCCCCTCCCCTATCCGGCCATGCAGGTGGGCATCAACGGGAAGTGGCGCTTCGAGCCGGAGGGCCGCACCCTCGTCGGCGACCGCGGGCAGACCACGCGCGGGGTGCAGTACTCGGTGACCAGCCTGCTCGTGGAACCGACAGCCCAGCAGTTGGCGGACGCTCCGCCCGCATCCGCATCCCTGGTGAAGGAGTACACGAAGGTCCCCGAGTCGCTGCCGTCCGTGGTGAAGGCCACGGCGTTGCAGGTGACCCAGGGCGCGGCCAACGACTACGAGCGTGCGGTGAAGCTGCAGGACTGGTTCTCCTCCGAGGGCGGTTTCACCTACGACACCCAGGTGCAGTCCGGCACGGGATCGGCCGCGATCAGCCGGTTCCTGAAGGAGAAGAAGGGCTTCTGCGTCCACTTCTCCTTCTCGATGGCCGCGATGGCCAGGACGCTGGGGATCCCCGCACGGGTGGCGGTCGGCTTCACTCCGGGCTCTTCCCAGCCGGACAGCACGATGTCGGTCGGTCTGCGCGATGCGCACGCCTGGCCGGAGCTGTACTTCGAGGGCGTGGGGTGGACGCGGTTCGAGCCGACGCCGTCCCGCGGTTCCGTACCGTCGTACACCCGGGCGACCGCCCCGGGCGGCGGGGCCGACACTCCGGACAAGCCGAACGCGACCGCCTCGGCCGCGCCGTCCGCGATGCCGTCGGCGACCGACAGCTGCCCGGCGCAGCTGCGCCGGATGAACGAGTGCGGTGCGGCCGCGGCGGCCACGGGCGCCGGTCCCACGGACACCGGGACGCCGCTCTCCACGGTGGTGGGCGCGGCGGTGGCCGTGGGTCTGCTGGTGCTGCTCCCGCTGCTGCCGCTGTTCTGGCGGATCCGGGTGCGCGGGCGGCGGCTGGCCTCCCGTGGACGTACGCCCGCGGACGGAGCGGACCGGACGCTGAGCGCCTGGCGCGAGATCACGGACACGGCCTGGGACTTCGGCATGGAGCCGGACGATTCGCAGACGCCGCGCAAGACGGCTGCGCGGATCGTGCGCCTCGGGTCGCTGGAGGGCCGGGCGGCGGATGCGGTCCACCGGGCGGCCGGTGCGGTGGAGCAGGTGCTGTACGCACCGCATCCGCAGCCGGTGAGCGGTCTCGGCGAGGACGTGGCGCAGGTACGGGCCGGGCTGCGGGCCGGGGCCGGGCGGTCGCAGCGGCTGCGTGCCGTTCTCGCACCGCGCTCGGCCGTACGGGTGGTCTGGGCACTCTCCGAGCGCTGGTCGGCGACGGCCGCACGCTGGAGCCGCAGGCGCGGCGCCGGGGCGGACCGGTGGGCGGCTCTGCTGCGCAGGCCCTCGAGGGACCAGGGCTAGCGGGACGGGACATGGGTGAGGGGCGGCCGCCGATGCGGTCGCCCCTCACCCATGTCCTGCAGGTTCTTCGGGTTCTTCAGGTGCTGCGAAGTTCTACTGGCCCTGTTCGTCACGGCGGCGCTGCCACCGCTGCTCGATCCGGTCCATCACCGACCTGCGCTGCCTGGACTGCCTGCGCGCTGCCGGATCTGCGGCGGCGGCCGGCGGCTGTTCACCCGGTTTGGGCGCCTTGCGCCATCCGGTGACCGCGAGTACTGCGCAGCCCAGCATGACGAGGAATCCCACCACGCTGATCCAGATCTGCTGGGCGACCATTCCGGCCATGAGGAGCGCGATTCCCACCAGGAAGCCAGCAACTGCCTGGTAGACCCGTCGCCGGGTGTATGTACGCAGCCCGGATCCCTGGAGCGCTGTCGCGAACTTGGGATCTTCGGCGTACAGCGCTCGCTCCATCTGCTCGAGCATGCGCTGCTCGTGCTCCGAGAGCGGCACGGAGTCCTCCTACTCGTCGGTCGCGGGGGGCGACCGTAGTGCGGCCCTTTCAGAATAGGCAGGGAATCGCCCCCGTGAAACCCGCCCTCTACGCCAATTCGCCAATCCGGAGATGGTGTACCCCGATCATACGGCGCGAAGCCTCCGATCGGGGGGCCTGTGACCTACTCCGTCCGGGACTGCGCCGCTGATCAGCCCTGCTTCTCGCCGAGGACGTGCAGTTGGGTGGCGACGGAGTGGAAAGCGGGGAGCTCGGCGGCCGCGGCCTCCAGCTTCAGGAGGGCCTCGAGCGCGCCCGGCTCGGTGTCCACCAGGACGCCGGGCACCAGGTCGGCGAAGACCCGAACGCCCTGGACCGAACCGACCTTCAGGCCGGCCGCGCCGACCAGCTCGCCGAGCTGTTCGGCGGTGAAGCGGCGGGGCACCGGGTCGCCGTCGCCCCAGCGGCCCGCGGGGTCGGTGAGCGCCTGACGGGCCTCGTTGAAGTGGCCGGCCAGCGCCCTGGCCAGGACGGCGCCGCCGAGACCGGCGGCGAGCAGGGAGAGCGCGCCCGCGGGGCGCAGCGCGTCGACCGCGTTGCGCACGCCCTCGGCCGGGTCCTCTACGTATTCGAGGACTCCGTGGCAGAGCACCGCGTCGTAGCCGCCGCGCTCCACGCCATCGACGTCGAACAGCCCGAGGACGTCTCCCTGCACTCCGCGCACCCGGTCGGCGACGCCTGCCTCCGCGGCCCTGCGCTCCAGCGCGAAGAGCGCGTTGGGGCTGGGGTCGACCACGGTGACGCGGTGGCCGAGGCGGGCGACGGGCACCGCGAAGTTGCCCGTACCGCCTCCGGTGTCGAGGACGTCCAGGGTGTCCCGTCCGCTCGCCTTGACCCGGCGCTCGAGGGCGTCCTTGAGGACGTCCCACACCACGGCGGTACGAAGGGAGGCGCGGGGGCGCAGCGGGTCCGACACGGCGGTTGACTCCTCGGCGGGGCAAATACGGGCGGGCTGCTCCACCCTATTGCCTTCGGCGCCGCCCCTGGTCATCCCGCCTTCGGGTGCTCCTCCCTGGGCTGGGGCAGCACCGGCTGCAGGACGAGGAGCCGTTCGACGAGGCGCAGGAACATGGCCGCGTCGCGCAGCAGATCGTCGGCGTCCCTGAGAGTGGCCGCGCCCGGTATGCCGGCCTCGGCCCTGGCCCTGCGGCGGGCACCGGAGGCGAACAAGGCGCTCCACTCGGCCAGTTCGGGGGCGATCTCCGGGAGGACCTCCCAGGCGCTGCGGATCTGGCGTCGCCGGCGCGGGGTCGTCTCGGGGCGGCCACGCGCGGCGAGCACGGCGGCCGCGGTGCGCAGGGCTGCGAGGTGGGCGGTGGCGTAGCGGTCGTTCGGCTGCTCCAGCTCGGCGGCCTCGTCGAGGCCCGCGCGGGCCTGGGCGAGCAGATCGAGGGCGGCGGGCGGGGCCGTGGTCCGGCGCAGGACGGGATGGATGTCGCCCGCCGAGCGGTGCGCGGCTGTTGCGGCTTTGGTGCTGGTCATGACGAACCTCCTGTCGTCGCGTGACGGCACTGTGGCCGTATGTGTCCACTGTGAGGGTCACCACTGACAATCGGCTCTGACCTGCTCCTTTGCGTCGAGCACTGGTTCGGGGCTACCTTTTTGCACTGACCGGTCAGTTCAAAAACAGGGGGAGGCCGAGTGATCACCGCCGAGAATCTCGGGCTGAAGGGCCCGCGCGGCTGGGCGTTCCGCGGCGTGCGCATCGCCGCCGGAGCCGGGGCGCTCGTCGCGATCGAGGGCCCCTCCGGATCCGGCCGCACCTGTCTGCTCCTCGCCCTCACCGGCCGGATGCGGACCACGGAGGGGCACGCCGAGGTCGCCGGACTGCACCTGCCCCGGCAGCTCACCGCCGTCCGACGGATCAGCGCGCTCGGCCCCGTCCCCGGCGTCAACGAGCTCGATCCGGCGCTGACCGTCGACGAGCACCTGCGCGAACGGGCCCTGCTGCAGCGCCGTTTCGCCGGCTCGCTGCGCGCACTGCTCCGGCCCCGCGCCGAACGCGCCGCCGAGTCCCGCGCCCGTATCGACTCCGCACTGGAGGCCGCGGGCCTCGATCTCGCGGCGCTCCCCAAGGCCGCGCGCACCTCCGTGCGCGATCTGGAGCGGCTCGAGGCGCTGCGGCTCTCCGTCGCGCTCGCCCTGATCGAGCGGCCGCAGGTGCTGGCCGTGGACGACACCGACCTCAAGCTCTCCGACGCCGAACGCACCGAGGCCTGGAAGCTGCTGCGCTCCCTCTCCGACACGGGAATCACCGTCGTCGCCGTGTGCAGCCAGGCGCCCGAGGGCGCCATCACCGTACGCACCGGAGCAGGACCCACAGAGGAAAAGGGGGCGGCCGATGCGCTCGCCGAGACTGGCCGCGCTTGAGCTGAAGCGGTTCGGCAGGGGGCGGATGCCGCGCGCCGCGCTCGTCGCGCTGCTCCTGCTGCCGCTGCTGTACGGGGCGCTCTACCTGTGGTCCTTCTGGGATCCCTACGGGCGGCTCGACAAAATACCCGTCGCCCTGGTCAACGACGACAAGGGCGCCACAGCCGCCGGGACCGATGTCCGGGCGGGCGACGACATCACCAGGGGCCTGCGCGACAGCAAGGTCTTCGACTGGCACGAGACGAGCGTGGCCGAGGCGCGCAAGGGCGTCGAGGACGGTTCGTACTACCTCTCGCTGACGATGCCGTCGGACTTCAGCAGCCGGATCGCCTCCAGCTCCGGCGACTCCCCCGAGACCGGCGCGCTCCAGGTACGGACGAACGACGCCAACAACTACATCGTCGGGCAGATCTCGCGGACGGTCTTCTCCGAGGTGCGGACGGCCGCGTCGACGCACGCCTCGCGCACGTTCCTCGACCGGATCTTCATCTCGTTCTCGGATCTGCACGACGCGACGGCGAAGGCCGCGGACGGCGCCGCCCAGCTCCAGGACGGGATCGGCAAAGCCAAGAAGGGGTCCAAGGCCCTGGCCGACGGTCTCGGCGAGGCCAAGTCCGGCAGCGGGAAGCTGGCCGAGGGGATCAGGAAGCTCGACTCCGGATCGGCCGATCTCCAGGACGGTGCGCGGCAGGTCGCCGCCGGCACCAAGACCCTTGCGGACACGGTCGACGGGGCTGCGGACGCGGTCCGTCCGTATCTGAAGGACAACGGCAGGACGATCGGTGACGCGGCCCGTCTGGTCGCCGATTCCACCCAGACCGTACGGAACCACCTCGCCACCCTGGTGAAGACGGCCCCGGTCGCGGCGGACGGATCCCGGCGTGCCTCGGACGCCCTGGACACCGTGTACGCGGCCCGCTGCCAGGACCGGCCGCTGCCGGACCCGGCCTGCCCGCAGCTGCGGAAGGCGAAGGACGCGGCGGCCGAGGTGGCAACGATCGCCGGGGACCTCAATGTGCTCGTACGGGACCAGGACAGCGATCTGTCCGTACTGGACGGGCAGTTGGCGACCCTGCAGAAGCAGGCCCGCGACCTCGCCCGGCACGCTCCCACCCTGAGCGAGGACCTCGACTCCGCCGTCGCGAAGATCGACCGGCTGAACAGCGGCGCCCAGCAAGTCGCCGCAGGCGCCGGACGGCTGCACTCCGGACTGACGACCGCGAAGACCGGATCGGCCGATCTCGACTCGGGTGTCGGGCGCCTGAAGGCCGGGGCGCACACCCTCGACAGCGGTCTCTACCGGCTGGCCGACGGCTCCGGCGAGCTCGCCACCGGGCTCCACGACGGGGTGGCGAAGATCCCCGACTACGACAAGAAGGACCGCGATCAGCGCACCGGGGTGATGGCCGACCCGGTCCGTCTCGCCTCCTCTCCTCTGCACGCGGCGCCCAACTACGGCACCGGATTCGCCCCGTACTTCATCCCGCTCTCCCTCTGGGTCGGCGCGATGGTCGCGTACATGCTCATCCAGCCACTCAACCGCCGCGCCCTGTCCGCCGGTTCGCACCCCTGGCGCATCGCCATCGCGGGCTGGCTGCCGGTCGCCGCGATCGGGGTGCTGCAGATCGCCGCACTGATGTCCGTACTGCACTGGGCGCTCGGTCTGCAGATGGAGCGCGCGGCCGGGACGCTCGGCTTCCTGGCCCTGGTGAGCTGCTGTTTCGCCGCGATCGTGCAGTGGCTCAACGCCCGCTTCGGGGCCGCGGGCCGGATCCTGGTCCTCGCCTTCCTGATGCTCCAGCTGACCTCGGCGGGCGGCACCTACCCCGTCCAGACCAGCCCGCGCTTCTTCAACGCCATCCACCCGTTCCTGCCGATGAGTTACGTCGTCGAGGGCTTGCGGAGGCTGATCACCGGCGGCCCCCTGACCCCGGTCTGGACGGGCTGCGCGGTCCTCGCCGCCTTCACCGTGGGGGCCCTCGCGCTCACCGCGCTCTCCGCCCGCTCCAAGCAGGTGTGGACCCTGGACCGCCTCCACCCGGAGCTGAGCCTGTGACAATCAACGCCATGGACACCAGCACCAGACGGCAGGCCACCCGCCAGAAGCTCTACGAGGCGGCCGTCACCCTCATCGCGGAAAAGGGCTTCTCCTCCACCACCGTGGACGAGATCGCGGAGCGCGCCGGGGTCGCGAAGGGCACGGTCTACTACAACTTCAAGTCCAAGACCGAGCTCTTCGAGGAGCTGCTGCGGCACGGCGTGGGCCTGCTGACTGCGTCCCTGAAGGCCGCCGCCGACGAGAGCGCGGCGCGCGGCGGCACCAAGGTCGAGGCGCTGGACGGGATGATCCGGGCCGGCCTGGTCTTCATCGACCGCTATCCGGCCTTCACCCAGCTGTACGTCGCCGAGCTGTGGCGCACCAACCGCGCCTGGCAGTCGACGCTCCTGGTGGTGCGCCAGGAGGCGGTGGCCGTCGTCGAGACCGTCCTGCGGGAGGGCATCGAGGCCGGTGAGCTGCACGAGGAGATCGACATCCCGCTGACGGCTGCGGCCCTGGTCGGGATGGTCCTCGTGGCCGCGCTGGACTGGCAGGCCTTCCAGAGCGAGCGGTCGCTCGACGATGTGCACGCGGCGCTCTCGCGGCTGCTGTACGGGCGGGTCAGCGGGCGCTGAGCCCGCCGGGGAAACGGGACGCCGGTCCGGCGGAGCTCGATGTCACTCGAGCCCCACCGGACCGGCGATTCCCCCGTACGTCCCCCGTACGTCCCCCGTACGCGTCAGGGGTGCCGCACCGTTCCGCCGCCCCGTGTCGGCGGTGCCGGAGCCGCGCCCCTTCCGTGGTCTCCACTCTGCCGTCTTCGCAGGTCGGGCCCATCCGCGTACCTACTCATCTCCACCACTAGGTACGGATACTCAGAGCCTGGTGCTCAACCCCAGTCCGGCTGAGTCGACTGTCAGTGGCGGCGGCTACAGTCCCAGGCATGGCAAGGATTGCGGTGATCGGCGCGGGTATGGGCGCGATGGCGGCGGCCGCCCGGCTGGCCGTGGCGGGACACCGGGTGACGGTGTACGAGCGCTCGGGGACGTACGGCGGTTCGGTGGGCCGGTTCGAGCGGGACGGGTTCGTCTTCGACACCGGTCCCGGGCTGCTGCATCTGCCCGCCGTGTGGCGGGACGTGTTCGTGAAGACGGGCCGCGAGCCGCTGGAGAATTGCGTGGAGCTGGTCCAGGTGGACCCGGCCGCGCGTCATCTCTTCGCCGACGGCAGCGCGGTGACGCTGCCCAATGCCTCGCGGGCCGGTGTCGTCGACGCGCTGGACGCTGCGCTGGGCGGGGGCGCGGGTGAGCGCTGGGGGGCGTATCTGGACCGGGCCCGGACCACCTGGGACCGGACCCGGCGGCCCCTGCTGGAGGAGCCGCTGCCCGCCGATGTGTCGGCGCTGGGGCGCGATCCGTATCCGGCGCTGAAGTCCGGGCTGCTGCGCCGCACCGCACAGACGGTGGACGAGGTGGGGCGTCGGGAGCTGCGCGACCCCCGGCTGGCCGCGCTCCTCGGGAGTTACGCGCGGCGGTACGGCTTCGACCCGCGCACCGCGCCCGCCTCCGCCGCCGTGCTGCCGTACATGGAGCAGACCTTCGGCAGTTGGTACGTACGCGGAGGGATGCGCGAACTGGCGCGCGCGGTGTACGAACGGTGCCTGGCGCGGAAGGTGGAGTTCGTCTTCGACGCCGAGGTCACGGGCGTACGGGAGAAGGACGGCCGGGCCTGCGGGCTCGAACTGGCCGACGGGCAGGGCGTGGAGGCCGACCACGTGGTGGCGGGGGTCCCGCTGCCCTCGCTCGGCGGTCCGCCCACCGGGCAGCGGGATGCGGGGACGCTGGTGGTCCTGCTCGCGCTGCGCGGCGAGCGGCCCGCGGACACCGTCCACCGGACCGTGGTCCACGGTGACGGCGACGGGCTGCCGATGGTGACGGTGGAGCGGCCGGACGATCCGGGGGTCGTCCCCGACGCCGGTCACGAGGCCGTACGGATCACGGCGCCCGGGGCGGGCGAGGCGCAGCTGGACCAGGTGGTGGCCGCTGCCGGGGCCGCCGTGCCCGGGCTGCGCTCACGCGTGCTGTGGCAGGAGTCGACCGTCACCGGGCCGCTGAGCGGTCCGGCGCTGGCCGGGGCGGGCGGGGCGTTCCTGGCCGCCGCCAACCGGTCGGAGCTGCCCGGGCTCTACCGGGCGGGCGGCTGGTCGCATCCCGGCGGCGGGCTGGCGCACGCCGGGATGTCGGGGGCGCTGGTCGCCGGGCTGATCGTCGAGGGGGACGGCTTCCGCGGCTCGCAGTGATCCGTGGCGGTCCTCAGTAGCGGTACTGCTGCTGCTCGTTGCCGTAGTTGTAGTACGGGTCCTGCTGCTGTTGCTCCGCCGTGCCGAACGGCTGCTCGCCGTCGCGCTGCTGCGGGACCCAGACTCCGCCGGGCGGGGTCTCGCCGCCGCCGGAACCCTGGTAGTACGGGTCGGCGTAGGACTGCTGGCCGTACGAGGTGTCGTACTGGCCGGTGTTGCTGCCGATGTACGGGTCCGAGTAGGCGGCGTAGCCCTGCTGGCCGGTGGCGTCGTAGTCGTACTGGCCCTGCTGGCCCTGCTGCTGGTCGTAGCCGCCGTAGGTGTCGTAACTCCCGTACTGGGCCTGCGCGTTGGCCCCGTACGCGGCCTCGCTGTAGATGCCGTACTGACCGGTGTCGTCCGGCATCGGCTGCGGGGCGTAGACCGACGTGGAGTCGGCGGCCATGGCGTTGCCGTACGCGGGTGCGTCGAAGGAGGTGGTGTCGTAGCCGGGAGTGTCGAAACCCGAGCCCTCGAAGCCCTGCGTCGCATAGCCGGGCGCCGGCTCGTAACTGAGGTCCGAGACCTCCAGCGTCGGCTCCTGCTCCTCCGTCTCGCCGCCACCCCTGCGCCGGCGGCTGGCGCCGGGGCTGCCGCCGATGGCCCAGCCCGTGGAGAAGCCACGGCGGAAGGACATCGTGACGTAGGTCTGGCCGAGCGCGAAGGCGACGGCGCCGAGCGCGATCACCAGGACATTGGCGAGGAGCACGCCGATGACGACGCACAGGAAGCCGACGAAGGCCACCAGGCGCCAGCGCAGCCGCGCCTTGTACTGCAGCAGAACCTCGCCGAGCAGCCACAGTGCGACCAGCCCGAACGCGATATAGAGGACCGTCCAGCCCATGTCCGCCCCTCTCCTACGGCCACCGCCCGGGACTGGGGCGGGTACGACCGGTCACGACTGCTCGTGCAGTCCGAGATTCTCGTAGATTTCGAGGGTCGCCGTGGAGTTGTTCAGCGTGATGAAGTGCATCCCGGGGACTCCCTCGGCAAGCAGCCTCGCACAGAATTCTGTGGCGAACTCGATGCCAATGGAGCGTACAGCCGCGGGGTCGTCCTTGGCGGCGAGGATCCGATCTTTCAGTGCCGGCGGGAAAACCGCTGTGGAGAGCTGCGGCAGCCGCTCCAGCATTTTGACCGTGGTGACCGGCATGACCTCGGGAATGATGGGCGTCTCGCAGCCCGCGGCGACGACGCGGTCGCGCAGCCGCAGATAGCTCTCCGGGTCGAAGAACATCTGCGTGATGGCGTAGTCGGCGCCCGCCCGGCACTTGTCGACGAAGTGACGGATGTCGCTGTCCCAGTCGGTGGAGCGCGGGTGCATCTCCGGGAACGCGGCGACGCCCACACAGAAGTCGCCGGACTCCTTGATGAGGCGGACCAGGTCGGCCGCGTACAGCACGCCCTGGGGGTGCTGCACCCACTCGCCCAGCGGGTCACCTGCCGGGTCGCCCCGGACGGCGAGGATGTTGCGGATCCCGGCGTCGGCGAACTGGCCGATGATGTTGCGCAGTTCGGCGACGGAGTGGTTCACCGCCGTGAGGTGCGCGACCGGGGTGAGCGTGGTGTTCGAGGTGATCGCCTCGGTGGCCCGCACGGTGCCCTCGCGCGAGGTGCCGCCCGCGCCGTACGTCACGGAGACGAAGCTGGGGGCCACCGCCTCGATGCGGCGCAGCGCGTTCCACAGATTCCGCTCGCCCTTCTCGGTCTTGGGCGCCGGAAACTCGAAGGAGTACGACGTCTTACCGGTCGCGAGATAGTCACGCACGGTCCGTGCGCGATCAGTCCTGGTGGAAGCTGTGCCGAAGGCCATGCCCGCAGCGTAGTCAGGGCCGACCGCTCACCCAACCAGAGCTACGTAAATTGCCCGTTTTGTCCGCTACTTGTCCACGCTTCGGACACTTAAGAGTTACGGGCCCGGACCCGCTTCGCCAGATCCGCCGCCGCCGCTGCCGGATCGGCCGCCTCGGTGATCGCCCGTACGACGACGATCCTGCGCGCCCCCGCGTCGAGCACCTCGTCCAGATTGGCCGCGTCGATCCCGCCGATGGCGAACCAGGGGCGCTGCGTGGTGAGCGTGGCCGCGTACCGGACGAGGTCCAGGCCCGGGGCGTACCGGCCCGGCTTGGTCGGGGTGGGCCAGCAGGGGCCGGTGCAGAAGTAGTCCACGCCGACCTCGGCCGCTGCGGCGTCCACTTCGGACTCGGCGTGCGTGGAACGGCCGATCAGGACGTCCTGGCCGAGGATCGCGCGGGCGGCGGGGACCGGGAGGTCGCCCTGGCCCAGGTGCAGCACATCGGCGCCGATCGCATGGGCGACGTCCGCCCGGTCGTTCACGGCGAGGAGCTTGCCGTGCCTGCGGCAGGCGTCGGCGAAGACCTGGAGGTGCTCCAGCTCCTCGGCGGCCTCCATGCCCTTGTCGCGCAGCTGCACGATGTCGACACCACTGGTGAGAACGGCGTCGAGGAACTCCGGCAGGTCGCCCTGGCGCTTGCGGGCGTCCGTGCACAGATACAGCCGGGCGTCGGACAGCAGCTCAGGAGCTTGGGCCGTGGTCATCGTGCATTCCCCCGCGGTTGATGAGGTGTACGGGGCCGGACCGCGCGGCCCGGCCCCGTACACCCTTGTTCTGTCTCGGTCAGAGAGCGAGCGCCTGGGCCCGGCGCTTCACCTCCGTACCGCGATTCTCACTCAGGGCCTGCGCGGGGGTCCCCGGCAGGGTCTCGTCCGGAGTGAAGAGCCACTCCAGCATCTCTTCGTCGCTGAAGCCGTCGTCCCGCAGGACCGTCAGGAGCCCGGGCAGGCCCTTGACGATCTTTCCGCCGTCGATGAAGGCGGCAGGCACCTGCAGCGAGCGGTTCTCACCGCGGCGCACGGCGATCAGCTGGCCTTCCTTGACCAGCTGGCGCACCCGCGTCACCTCGATGTCGAACTTTTCGGCGATGTCGGGGAGGTACAGCCACGCAGGGACGAGAGCTTCGATGTTTGCGTCATTCTCGGTCACAGAACAAGCCTGCCATCTGGGACTGACACTCGGTACCCGGGCCGGTCCCGGCGTGCGCATGAAGCACGCCAATGTTCGGATCGGACCATGGAATGCGCACGTCCGACCGGCGAGATCCTGGTCACATCGCGCCCGCTCGACGAGTACTGCGCCCTCTTCGGCCTGACCCGGGCGTCCCTGGCCCACGCCCTGACCCGGGGGCCTCTGCTCGACTGCCCCGGCGGGGCCGCCGGCCTGGTGGCCGAGGTGCGCGCGCTCGGCGGCCGGGCCGTCGCGGTGGATCCGGCGTACGCGGCCATGGGCGAAATCACCGGCCACGCGCTGGCCGGGCGGGCGGCGATGGCGGCCCAGCTGGCGACCGCCCCCGAGATCTCCCCGGCGGCGCTGAGCGGCCGCCCTGAGGCGTATCTGCGCAGCTGGGACCGGGCGCGGGAGCTGTTCGCCGCCGACGTCAGACGCCATCCCGGCGACTACGTCGCGGCCCTGCTGCCCCGGCTGCCGTTCGCCGACGGCGTGTTCGGGACGGCTCTGAGCTCGTATCTGCTCTTCGCCTATCCGGGCGTCTTCTCCCCCGCCGACCAACTGGCCGGGCTGCGCGAACTGGTCCGCGTCACCGCCCCCGGCGGCGAGGTGCGGATCCATCCGCTGCACGACGCGCACGGCCGCCGCTCCCCGCACCTGAACGAGCTGCGCTTCGCGCTCGGCACCCACGGCATCAGCAGCTCGCTGCTGCGCTTCCCCCGGCCGGGCGACGGCCGGACGCGCACCGTGCTCGTACTGCGGCGGGCCCGCTAGAGGACAGCCGACTTCAGCGCTACGGAAGGATCGGCGGCCCGCACCGGGTCCAGCGCGGCCCCCGACTCGATGAGCTTGCGCCCCTGCGCCAGATCGCGGGGCCGGCCCACGGCGAGGACCGCGACCAGGCGCCCCTCGCGCAGCCAGCACACCGACCAGGAGGGCGTGAGGGGGTCGCCGCGCCACAGCAGGGTGTCGGCGGCGGCATGGTGGCCCGCGTACTGGACGAAGCGCCCGAACTGCTCCGACCAGAAGTACGGGACCGGGTCGTAGGTCTCCGCGTCCGTCCCGATGATGTTCGCCGCGACCGTGCGCGGCCCCTGCAGCGCGTTGTCCCAGTGGTGGACGAGGAGGCGCTCGCCGTAGCGCCCGGAGGGGAAGGAGGCGCAGTCCCCGACCGCGTAGACCTCGGGGAGCGAGGAGCGCAGCTGTGCGTCGGCGGTGACCGCGCCGTCCGGGCCGAGCGCGATGCCGGAGCCCTCCAGCCATCCGGTCGCGGGCCGGGCGCCGATCCCGACGACCACGGCTCCGGCCGACAGCCTGCGGCCGTCCGCGAGCACGACCGTGCCGGGCTCGATCTCCGACACCCGTACGCCGGTGAGGAGTTCGACGCCGTTCTCCGCGTACCAGTCGGCCATGGGTGCGGCGATCTCCGCGGGCAGCGCGCCTGTGAGGGGCCGGTCGGCCGCCTCGACCACCGTCACCGTGCAGCCCGCGGCGCGTGCGGCCGTGGCGAACTCCGCGCCGATCCAGCCCGCGCCGACGACGACCACGTCCTGCTGGGCGGCGAGGACCGGCCGCAGCCGTCCGGCGTCGTCGAGCGTACGGAGCAGATGGACACCCGGGACGCCTTCGGTCCCGGGGAGCGACAGGGGGTACGCGCCGGTGGCGAGGACGAGGGTGTCGTACGGGACGGGACCCGCGGTGGTGTCCAGCTCGCGCGCCTGCGGGCGCAGCCCCTTCACCTCGCGCCCCAGAAGCAGTTCGACGCCGAGCGCGTCGAAGTCGACGTCGAAGGCGGAGCTCTCTGCCGTGCCGAGCAGGACCGCCTTGGAGAGCGGCGGCCGGTCGTACGGCGGGTGCGGTTCCGCTCCGATCAGCGTGACGGTGCCGCCGAAGCCCTGTTCGCGCAGGGCGACCGCGGTCTGGACGCCCGCCATGCCGGCGCCGACGATGACGACTTTCCTCTGCTCGCTCACCGGGCCACCTTAACTATCTGACGGACCGTCAGGAAAGGGGCTTCCTCGCAGCTCCTCCACCACACTCGTCCCACTGCCCTCCTGCGACTCCCACTCCCAGGTCTCCTCCAGCCGGATCCGCCCGTCCGGGAGTTCGGAGACGACCGAGGCACAGTGCCCCGACGAGGTCTGTCCGTCGCGCTTGAGCTGCACGTACCGGAAGTCGAGCCGGTCCCCGACGCGCGTGCCGACGAGCCGTCCGTGCACCACGTCCCCGCCCTCGTACTCGGCCCAGATCCGGCCCTCCCGCTCGTGGTACGTGAAGCGCGTCGCGGTCCCCACCTGGCCGGGCGCCTGGTCCGCGACCGGCGAGAGGACGAGTCCGTCGAGGAGACGTGCCACAGCTGCTGCTCCCTTACTGCGCGCCGAGGGCTGGGTTTAGGGTGGCCACCGTAAAGCACTCGCGGGAGCCCGGACGCACCGGGCTGAGAGGGAGGCTGGGCGGCCTCCGACCGTACGAACCTGATCCGGGTCATGCCGGCGAAGGGAGGGGCTGGACGCCCATGCATCCACGTAACTCTTCAGATGTTCTCGTGGTCGGAGGCGGGATCATCGGTCTCGTCACGGCCTGGCGGGCGGCGCAGCGCGGGCTGCGGACCGCGCTCGCCGATCCGGAGCCGGGCGGCGGGGCCGCGCAGGTCGCGGCCGGCATGCTCGCCGCCGTCACCGAGCTGCACTACGGCGAGGAGACCCTCCTCGCCCTCAACGTCGCCTCCGCCGAGCGCTATCCGGCCTTCGCCGCCGAGCTGGAGGAGGCCTCGGGGCGCGACCTCGGCTACCGCACCTGCGGCACCCTCGCCGTCGCCCTGGACACCGACGACCGCGCCCACCTGCGCGAACTGCACGAGCTGCAGCGGCGTTCGGGCCTGCAGTCGGAGTGGCTCACGGGGCGCGAGTGCCGGCGCCTGGAGCCGATGCTCGCGCCGGGCGTGCGCGGGGGCCTGCGCGTGGACGGCGACCACCAGATCGATCCGCGACGGCTGGCGGCGGCGCTGGTGGTGGCGTGCGAGCGGGCGGGCGTCGTCTTCCACCGCGGCTGGGCGGAGCGGCTCCTTCGCGTACGGGACCGGGCTGCGGGCGCGGTCCTCACGGGCGGCACGGAGCTGGCCGCGGACCAGGTGGTGGTGGCCGCGGGCAGCCTCAGCGCCCGGCTCGCAGACGTCCCCGTACGGCCGGTGAAGGGCCAGGTCCTGCGGCTGACGGTGCCGCCCGCGTACGCGCCCTTCCTGTCGCGGACGGTGCGTGCCGTGGTCCGCGGCAGCCACATCTATCTCGTACCGCGCAAGAACGGCGAGCTCGTCGTCGGCGCGACCAGCGAGGAGCTCGGCTGGGACACCACGGTCACCGCGGGCGGGGTGTACGAGCTGCTGCGCGACGCCCATGAACTCGTCCCCGGCATCACCGAACTCCCCCTCACCGAGACCCGGGCCGGCCTGCGCCCCGCCTCCCCCGACAACGCACCGCTGCTCGGCCCCACCGAGATCCCCGGGCTGCATCTGGCGACCGGGCACTACCGCAACGGGGTGCTCCTGACGCCGGTGACCGGTGACGTCATGGCGCAGGTGCTGGTCACCGGTGAACTCCCCCCGGAGGCGCGGCCGTTCACACCGCGGCGTTTCTCCCCCGTAGAGCAGGAGCTGTCCGTATGAACGTCTCGGTGAACGGGGACGCGCGCACCATCACGCCGGGGACCACCCTCGACCTGCTGGTCGCCACCCTCACCGCGGCCCCCGCCGGGGTCGCCGCGGCCGTCAACGAGACGGTCGTGCCGCGCGGGCAGTGGCCCGCCACCGCGCTCGGCGACGGCGACCGCGTCGAGATCCTCACCGCAGTCCAGGGAGGCTGACCATGGCCGACGACCAACTGACCATCGCCGGCACCGCCTTCACCTCGCGGCTGATCATGGGGACGGGCGGGGCGCCCAGCCTGGACGTCCTGGAGCGCTCGCTCGTCGCGTCCGGCACCGAGCTGACGACGGTCGCGATGCGCCGGCTGGACCCGACGGTCCAGGGCTCGGTCCTCTCCGTACTGGACCGCCTCGCGATCCGGGTCCTCCCGAACACGGCGGGCTGCTTCACGGCGGGCGAGGCCGTGCTGACCGCACGCCTCGCGCGCGAGGCGCTGGGCACGGACTGGATCAAGCTGGAGGTGGTCGCGGACGAGCGCACGCTGCTGCCCGACCCGATCGAGCTCCTGGACGCCGCCGAGATCCTCGTCGACGACGGCTTCACGGTCCTGCCGTACACGAACGACGACCCGGTCCTGGCGAGGAAGCTGGAGGACGTCGGCTGCGCGGCCATCATGCCGCTGGGCTCCCCCATCGGCTCCGGGCTCGGCATCCGCAACCCGCACAACTTCCAGCTGATCACCGAGCGGGCCGGGGTCCCGGTGATCCTCGACGCGGGGGCGGGCACGGCGTCGGACGCGACCCTTGCCATGGAGCTGGGGTGCGCGGCGGTGATGCTGGCCTCGGCGGTCACGCGGGCGCAGGAGCCGGTGCTGATGGCGGAGGCGATGCGGCACGGGGTGGAGGCGGGGCGTCTCGCGTACCGGGCGGGCCGCATTCCGCGCCGGCACTTCGCGGAGGCGTCGTCTCCTGCGCAGGGCAGGGCGGACCTGGATCCGGAGCGCCCGGCGTTCTGAGAGGCGTCTCCCGGGCCACTCCCCTGTCACAGCTCGGCTGCAGTCCGGCACCGACCGCAGCGGCCCGGACCAGGGTGTCAGCCCCGCCTCGTAGACTCGCTGCGTGGATACGACCCTCCAGGACCCCCTCGTCGGGCAGCTGCTCGACGGCCGCTACCGGGTAGAGGCGCGCATCGCCGTCGGTGGCATGGCCACGGTCTACCGGGCCGTCGACACCCGCCTCGACCGCGTGCTCGCCCTCAAGGTGATGCACCCGGCCCTCGCCGCCGACGCCGCTTTCGTCGAGCGGTTCATCCGCGAGGCCAAGTCCGTCGCGCGCCTCGCCCACCCCAATGTGGTCGGCGTCTTCGACCAGGGCGCGCAGGGTGCGTACGTCTATCTCGCGATGGAGTACGTCGCCGGGTGCACCCTGCGCGACGTGCTCCGCGACCGCGGCGCGCTGCAGCCGCGCGCGGCCCTGGACATCCTGGAGCCGGTCCTGGCCGCGCTCGGCGCAGCCCACCGCGCCGGTTTCGTCCACCGGGACATGAAGCCGGAGAACGTCCTGATAGGGGACGACGGCCGGGTGAAGGTCGCCGACTTCGGTCTCGTACGGGCCGTGGACACGGTGACGAGCACCACCGGCACCCTGCTGGGCACGGTCTCCTATCTGGCGCCCGAGCAGATCGAGCACGGCACGGCCGACCCGCGCGTGGACGTCTACGCCTGCGGTGTCGTCCTGTACGAGATGCTGACCGGCGCCAAGCCGCACACCGGCGAGACCCCGGCCCAGGTCCTCTACCGCCATCTGAACGAGGACGTGCCCCCGCCGTCCGCCGCCGTCCCCGGCCTCGCGGCCGCCCTCGACGACCTGGTCGCGGCCGCGACCGCGCGCAATCCCGAGCTCCGTCCGTACGACGCGGTGGCCCTGCTCGGCATGGTCCAGGAGGCCCGCGCCGCACTCGCCGACGAGCAGCTGGACGCGGTCCCGCCACAGGCCAGGACCGTGGAGCAGAGCGGCACCGAGGACCGTACGAGCGTGATTCCACGCGCCCTGCCCGCCGAGGACGCCGTACACCGCACGAGCCGCCTCGAGATGGCGCCCCTGCCCCCGCACCCGCCGCAGTCGGCGCACCCCCCGCGGCGCCGGCGCAGCAGACGCGGACCGATCGCGATCGTCGCCGCCCTGCTGCTCGTCCTCGGGCTCGGCGCCGGGGTCTGGTACATCAACTCGGGCCAGTTCACCCGCGTGCCTTCGCTCCTCGGCCAGACCCAGAAGGAGGCCAAGGCGCGGCTCGCCTCGGCCGGGCTCGACGTGAAGAAGATCAACCACGACTTCAGCGACAGCTACACCCGTGGCACGGTCATGGCCTCCGACCCCACGTCCGGCACCCGTATCCGCGACAACGGTTCGGTGACCATCACGGTCTCCGACGGCCCCCGGGTCGTGACGGTCCCCGACGTCACGGGCAAGACCCTGGCCGAGGCCCGGGCCGAGCTCAAGCGCAAGGGTCTCGCGCCCGGTCTGGTCACCCGCGAGTTCAACGACTCCGTCGACCAGGGCAGTGTCATCTCGACGGACCCGGCCCCCGGCACCGAGCGCAACGCGGACTCCGCCGTGGCCATCACCGTCTCCAAGGGTTCGCCCGTCGACGTCCCCGGCGTCATCGGCGAAACCGAGGACGACGCCCGCTCCGCCCTGGAGGACGAGGGGTTCAAGGTCGTGATCGCGCCGGAGCGGGTCGACTCCGCCGAGGACGAGGGCTCCGTCGCACAGCAGTCCCCGGCCGAGGACGCGCAGGCGGCCGCGGGCGACACCATCACCCTCACGATCTCCAACGGCCCGAAGCCCGTCGAGGTCCCCGACGTCGTCGGCGAGAGCATCGCCGACGCCACGAAGGACCTGAAGGAGGCGGGCTTCGACGTCAAGGTCGACCGCGCCTTCCCCTTCCTCTCCGACACGATCGCGAGCCAGTCCGTGGACGGCGGCGAGACGGCCCTGCAGGGCGACACCATCACCATCAAGACCAAGGGACTCTGATCCACCCCATGCGCAACCCCATCGGCGGCCATGTCCCCGTGGCCGGCGGCCTCGCCAAGGTCGGCCTCTCGTACGCACGCGAACTCGGCGCCGAGACCGTCCAGGTCTTCGTCGCCAATCCGCGCGGCTGGGCCACTCCGGCCGGGAACCCGGCCCAGGACGAGCAGTTCAGGGCCGAATGCGCGGCCGAGTCGATCCCGGCGTACGTCCACGCCCCGTATCTGATCAACTTCGGCTCGCACACCGAGGCGACGGTGGAGAAGTCGGTGGAGTCGCTGCGCCACTCGCTGCGCCGTGGCCGCGAGATCGGCGCGCTGGGCGTGGTGGTGCACACCGGTTCGGCGACCGGCGGCCGCCCGCGCGCGGAGGCGCTCGCGCAGGTACGCACCCATCTGCTGCCCCTGCTCGACGAGCTGACCCACGACGACGACCCGTTCCTGCTCCTCGAGTCGACCGCCGGCCAGGGCTCCTCGCTCTGCTCGCGCACCTGGGACTTCGGCCCGTACTTCGAGGCGCTGGACTCCCACCCGAAGCTGGGCGTCTGCCTGGACACCTGCCACATCTTCGCCGCGGGCCACGATCTGGCGGGCCCCGGCGGTATGAAGCAGACCCTCGACCTGCTGGTGGACACGGTCGGCGAGGGCCGCCTCAAGCTGATCCACGCCAACGACTCCAAGGACGTGACCGGCGCGCACAAGGACCGTCACGAGAACATCGGCGCAGGTCACATCGGCGAGGAGCCGTTCCGCGAGCTGCTCGCGCATCCGGCGACCGAGGGCGTTCCGCTGATCATCGAGACCCCCGGCGGCACGGAAGGACACAAGGCGGACGTGGAGCTGCTGAAGTCTCTGCGCCCTTGATGGAATACCCCCAGGGGGTATACGGTTTTTGTCATCGACAGGAACCGCTATCCGGCGATGGGGGCCAAGCCATGCAGCACGACACGCACGCCGAGCACGCGCACCACGACCACGAGGCGCACGACCACGCAGCCCACGAGCACCACGGCGCGAGCACCGGCAAGGTCACCTGGTCGACGGCCGCCCAGGCCACCCTCCACTGCCTCACGGGCTGCGCCATCGGCGAGATCCTCGGCATGGTCATCGGCACCGCGCTCGGCTGGGGCAACATGCCGACGATGATCACCGCGATCGTCCTGGCGTTCTTCTTCGGTTACGCCCTGACCCTGCGCTCGGTCACCAAGGCCGGCGTCGACTTCAGGACCGCCTTCCGGGTCGCCCTCGCCGCCGACACCCTCTCGATCGCTGTGATGGAGCTGATCGACAACGGAGTGATCGCGCTGTGGCCCGACGCCATGGACGCCACGCTCGCGGACGCCCTCTTCTGGGGCGCGCTCGCGGCGTCGCTGGTCCTCGCGTTCCTCGTCACCACACCCGTCAACAAGTGGATGATCGGCCGCGGCAAGGGCCACGCGGTGGTCCACCAGTACCACCACTGATCACACGGCGGTCCTACAGCTCGGGGCCTTCGCCCGGCTCCTCCTGGTACGAGTAGCGCTGCTCGCGCCAGGGGTCGCCGAGGTTGTGGTAGCCCCGCTCCTCCCAGAAGCCCCGGCGGTCCGCCGTCATGTACTCGACGCCGCGGACCCACTTGGGCCCCTTCCACGCGTACAGATGCGGAATCACCAGGCGAAGCGGGAAGCCGTGTTCGGCGGTGAGCAGGTCACCGGCCTTGTGGGTGGCGAAGACCGTGCGCTCGGAGGTGAAGTCCTCGAGCCGCAGGTTGGCGCTGTAGCCGTACTCGGCCCAGACCATGACGTGGGTGACATCGGGCGCCGGTGGTGCCAGCTCGATGAGCGTACGGGCGAGCACGCCGCCCCATTCGGCTCCCAGCATGGAGAATTTCGTGACGCAGTGCAGATCGGCAACCACCGTGGAGAACGGCAGGGCCGAGAACTCCTCGTGGTTCCAGCAGTGCTTGTCGCCGTCGGCGGTGGCCCCGAAGACCCGGAACTCCCAGCGCTCGGGCTTGAATTTCGGGACGGGCCCGTAGTGCGTCACCGGCCAGCCACGCTGCAGCCGTTGTCCCGGCGGAAGCTCGGACTGATCCATGCCTCCATGGTGACAGACAGCACGGGGTGGTCATGACCAGCCACCGCGGGGATCAGGGCAACTCCGACTAAGCGTGTACTTACTGGACGCCCCTGGAGCGCGATGCGAGGATGCGCGAAACCTGCCCGGTTCACCGTTTGGAAGGAGCCTCTGCGATGCAGGGCGACACCGAGGTCATCGAGTTCCTCAACGAGCAGCTGACCGCCGAACTCACCGCCATCAACCAGTACTTCCTGCACGCGAAGATGCAGGAGAACTTCGGCTGGACGAAGCTCGCGGCGTACACCCGTTCCGAGTCGATCGACGAGATGAAGCACGCGGAGATCCTGACCGACCGGATCCTCTTCCTGGACGGTCTGCCGAACTACCAGCGGCTCTTCCACGTGCGCGTCGGCCAGACGGTCACCGAGATGTTCCAGGCGGACCGCCAGGTCGAGGTCGAGGCCATCGACCGCCTGAAGCGCGGCATCGAGGTCATGCGCGGCAAGGGTGACATCACGTCGGCCAACATCTTCGAGTCGATCCTCGCGGACGAGGAGCACCACATCGACTATCTCGACACCCAGCTGGAGCTGGTGGAGAAGCTCGGTGAGCCGCTCTACATCGCGCAGCTGATCGAGCAGCCGAGCGGGGCCTGAGAAGAGGCTAGGCGGCTTCGGGAAGCGCGGAGAGCCCGACAGGGTCCTGTTCGGCAACCAGCGCCGGTACGCCCTGGTCGATGAGCTCGCGCTGCGGACAGGCACCGCGGCCGAGCAGGGCCTGGATCCGTCGTACGCAGCCGCCGCAGTCGGTGCCGGCCTTGCAGGCGGAGGCTATCTGGCGCGGAGTGCAGGCACCGGCGTCCGCGTGGGCCTTGACCTGCTTCTCGGTGACGCCGAAGCACGAGCAGACGTACACGCGGTTCACCTCCCGACGGGATCGATAAGTAACGCCCGTCCCGATTGATCGGTGAGGCTAACCTAACCTTACCCGCCGCTCGAGGGTCGTAAAAGGGCCGTGGGGCACGGATCGATGTGATCCGTGCCCCACGGCCCTTCTGCGTGTGTCCCAGCTGTCTCTACTGGTCGCGGTACATCTCGGCGACCAGGAACGCCAGGTCCAGGGACTGGCTGCGGTTCAGGCGCGGGTCGCAGGCCGTCTCGTAGCGCTGGTGCAGGTCGTCGACGAAGATCTCGTCGCCGCCGCCCACGCACTCGGTGACGTCGTCACCGGTGAGCTCGACGTGGATGCCGCCGGGGTGCGTGCCCAGGCCCTTGTGGACCTCGAAGAAGCCCTTGACCTCGTCGAGCACGTCGTCGAAGCGGCGGGTCTTGTGGCCCGAAGCCGCCTCGAAGGTGTTGCCGTGCATCGGGTCGGTCACCCAGACGACCTGGGCGCCGGAGGCGGTGACCTTCTCGACCAGGTTCGGCAGCTTGTCGCGAACCTTGTCGGCGCCCATGCGGACGATGAAGGTCAGCCGGCCGGGCTCGCGGTCGGGGTCGAGGCGCTCGATGTACGTGAGCGCGTCCTCCGGGGTGGTCGTCGGGCCGAGCTTCACACCGATCGGGTTGCTGATCCGCGACGCGAACTCGATGTGCGCGTGGTCCAGCTGCCGGGTGCGCTCGCCGACCCAGACCATGTGGCCCGAGGTGTCGTACAGCTTGCCCGTACGGGAATCGATGCGGGTCAGCGCCGACTCGTAGTCGAGGAGCAGCGCCTCGTGCGACGCGTAGAACTCGACCGCCTTGAACTCGGCCGGGTCGGTGCCGCACGCCTTCATGAAGTTCAGCGCGTTGTCGATCTCGCGGGCGAGCTGCTCGTAGCGCTGGCCGGAGGGCGACGACTTCACGAAGTCCTGGTTCCAGGCGTGCACCTGGCGCAGGTCGGCGTAGCCGCCGGTGGTGAAGGCGCGGACCAGGTTGAGCGTCGAGGCGGACGCGTTGTACATCCGCTTGAGGCGCTCGGGGTCCGGGATACGGGACTTCTCGTCGAAGGCGAAGCCGTTGACGGAGTCACCGCGGTACGTGGGCAGGGTGACGCCGTCGCGGGTCTCGGTGCCCTTGGAGCGCGGCTTGGAGTACTGCCCGGCGATGCGGCCGACCTTGACCACCGGCACGGAGGCCGCGTAGGTGAGGACGGCGCTCA
Source organism: Streptomyces sp. NBC_01465 (assembly GCF_036227325.1). Taxonomy (NCBI): domain Bacteria; kingdom Bacillati; phylum Actinomycetota; class Actinomycetes; order Kitasatosporales; family Streptomycetaceae; genus Streptomyces; species Streptomyces sp. NBC_01465. The sequence goes on from NZ_CP109467.1 coordinate 1,873,807, forward strand.
TCTGGAGCAGGGTCTTGAGCTTGGCACGGATGTGATCTGCGGATACGGCGTCGAAGGCCTCGGCACAGTCGCCGCCCTGCAGCAGGAACGCCTCGCCCTTGGCGACGGCTCCCAGTCGGGCACGCAGCTGGTCGCACTCGCCTGCGAAGACGAGCGGCGGATACGACTCGAGGTCCGCGATCACATCGCGCAGAGCCTCGGCATCGGGGTACTCGGGCTGCTGCGCCGCGGGAAGGTCTCGCCAGGTGTTTACGTTCACGGTCACGCGCTCCACATTACGGGGTCGCGTCCACTCCTTTTTGCACCGCTCAATGACTGAGACGGCGTCCACTTCATCCCGAAACTGCTATATTCGCGCAGTTTCTGAAGTGATCCGAGCGATCGTTGGGGTGGAAGTTGAACCGTAGGCACCGCCATAACCGCACGAACAAGCTGCTGTTGTCCGCCATCGCCGCCGCCCTCGTGGCCGGTTCCACCGGTACGACAGCGTTCGCCACGCCCGACGCGTCCCTGCAGTCGCAGTTCGCGGAGGCCGCCCGGAAGTACCGCGTACCGCAGAGCGTGCTCATGGCGGTCTCGTACCGGCAGACGCTCTGGGAGACCCACGGCGGACAGCCGAGCACCACCGGTGCGTACAACGTCATGGGCCTGACCCGGGTACGGCCGCAGGACATGGAACAACCGAGCGCCGTGGAGCGGCTCGCGGGCTTCGACCGGAGCGGCGATCCGGCCGTCGTGAAGAGGTCCGGCGCCGGGCACGCGCCCGGGAGCGGCCGGGCGGACGTCGACACGGACGATCCGCGGCTGCACACGCTGGAGCGGGCCGCCCGGCTGATCGGCGCTCCGGCGGACTCGCTGCAGAGGGACTCCGCCACGAGCATCCGGGCGGGGGCCGCCCTGCTCGCCGCGTACCAGCGGGAGGCCGGCGGCGCGCTGCCGAAGGACCCGGGCGGCTGGTACCCCGCCGTCGCCCGCTACAGCCAGTCGTCCGACGGCGCCGGCTCCCAGCTCTTCGCGTCGCGCGTCTTCGACTCGATCCGGTCCGGCGAGAGCCGGACCACCGCGGACGGCGAGCGCGTGGTCCTCCCCGCCGACCCCTCGGTGACCCCGGTCGTGGCCGCCACCTCGTACGCGCGCACCACGGCGACCCCGAAGCCCGAGTGCCCGGCCGCCCTGCGCTGCACCTTCGTCCCGGCCGGTTACGCCGCCAACTCGGCCCCCGACGACTACGGGGACTACAACGTCGCCAACCGCCCGGCGGGCGGCGAGGACATCCGCCAGATCGTCATCCACGACACCGAGGGCGGCTACGAGGGCTCCCTCGAACACTTCAAGAACCCGGCCGTCTACGCGTCCACCCACTATCTGATCCGCGCCTCCGACGGCCTGGTCACCCAGATGGTGCGGACGAAGGACGAGGCCTGGCACGCGGCCAACAAGACCGTGAACATGCACTCCATCGGCATCGAGCACGAGGGCTACGCCATCAAGGCGGGCAGCTGGTACACCGAGCCGCAGTACGAGTCCTCGGCCGCCCTGGTGAAGTACCTGGCCGCCCGCTTCTCCGTCCCCCTGGACCGCGAGCACATCATCGGCCACGACGAGGTGCCCGGCGTCCTGGACGGCAGCGTCGCCTCCCAGCACTGGGACCCGGGCCCCTTCTGGGACTGGAACCACTACATGTCCCTGCTCGGCGCCCCCGTCCGGGCCACGTCCAAGGGCGGACCGCCGAAGGCGGGCCAACTGGTCCGCTACGCACCGCCGTTCACCCGCGCCAACCGCCCGAAGCTGACCAACGACGGCGCGCCGGTCGCCGCCCAGCCCGCCAACTTCGGCTACCTCTACACCGCGCCCTCGACCGGCGCGCCCGTCGTCACGGACCCGTACCTCGGCTCGCCGCTCTGGAGCGACGGCGCGAACTGGGCCGACAAGATCGTCGCCGGTGGCGCCTACGTCGTGGCCGAGTCGCGGCCCGGCTGGACCGCCGTCTGGTACGGCGGCCACAAGGCCTGGTTCGCCAACCCCGGCGGCCGGTTCACCGTCCCCGTGAGCACGAGGTCCGTCACCGCGAAAGCGGGCGCGAAGTCGGTCCCGGTCTACGGACGCGCCTACCCGGAGAAGGCCGCGTACGCCGGCACGAAGGTCAAGGTCCAGGACAGCAACGACGCCTCGCTGACGAAGTACGCGGTCCCGGCCGGCCAGCGGTACGCCCTCGCCGGTGCGGCCGTGACCGGCGACTACTACTACGGCGGCACGGTCGACGGAAAGGGCCCCGGCTCCCGCACCCTCGTCAAGGGAAAGACCACGTTCTACCCCATCCGTTACAACCACCGGATCGCGTGGGTCCGGGTGTCCGACGTCCGGCCGGTGCGCTAGGGTCGGGCCCATGTTCACGCAGACGAACCAGAACTGGTGGTGGCCCGCTCATCCGGCGGCCCACTGACTGCGCGTACTCAACTTCGCGAAGGCCGCCCGACGAGGGCGGCCTTTTCGCATTCCCGCGGGCCGTTCCTCTCCACTCCGTCACCCGGAAGGAACCGCCCCCATGATCGTCCAGAAGCTCCTCGGCGCCGATTGCCCGCCCTTCGCCCTGCTGCGCCGCCGCACCCCGGGCCGCGACCACGACACCGTGGAGCTGCTGATCGGCGATGTCCACGAGGTCGAGCACCTCGCGGAGATCCCGGACCGCGCGCTCGCCCTCGTACCGTTCCGCCAGATCCGCGAGCGCGGTTTTGACGTGCGCGACGACGGGACGCCGCTGTCCGTGCTGGTCCCGCGGGAGACGTACGAACTGCCCCTCGACGAGGTGCTCGCCGAGCTGCCCGCGCACGACGTGCGGGTCGAGGGCGGCGCCTTCGACGTCGACGACGAGGAGTACGAGGGGATCGTCCGCCGGGTCGTCGAGGACGAGATCGGCCGGGGCGAGGGCGCCAACTTCGTCATCAGGCGTACGTACACCGGGGAGATCCCCGGCTTCGGCAGAGCCGATGCGCTCGCGCTCTTCCGGCGACTGCTGACCGGCGAGCAGGGCGCGTACTGGACCTTCGTCGTGCACACCGGCAATCAGAAAGGGACCGAAGGGACTTCCTTGGAAGGGCGGCGGCGGGAGACGGGAGGGCGGACGCTGGTCGGCGCCAGCCCCGAGGTGCATGTGCGGATGTCCGGCGGGACGGTCGTCATGAACCCCATCAGCGGCACCTTCCGCTACCCGCCCGAGGGGCCGACCGCCGAGGCGCTGCTGGACTTCCTGGGCGACCGCAAGGAGACCGAGGAGCTCTCCATGGTGGTCGACGAGGAGCTCAAGATGATGTGCACGGTGGGCGACATGGGCGGGGTGGTGATCGGGCCGCGGCTCAAGGAGATGTCCCATCTCGCGCACACCGAGTACGAGTTGAGGGGGCGCAGCTCGCTCGATGTGCGCGAGGTGCTGAAGGAGACGATGTTCGCGGCGACCGTCACGGGGTCGCCGGTGCAGAACGCCTGCCGGGTCATCGAGCGCCATGAAGTGGGCGGGCGCGGCTACTACGCGGGCGCGCTGGCGCTGATCGGGCGGGACGCGGGCGGCGCGCAGACCCTGGATTCGCCGATCCTCATCCGTACCGCCGACATCTCCGCCGAGGGCCGGCTGCGCGTCCCGGTCGGGGCGACGCTCGTACGGCACTCGGACCCGGCGGGCGAGGTCGCCGAGACGCACGCGAAGGCGGCCGGTGTGCTGGCCGCGCTGGGGGTACGGCCCGGGCGCCCCGCCGGGGAGGCGGAGCGGCCGCGGCTGGCCGACGACCCCCGGGTGCGGGCGGCGCTGGACGCCCGGCGGGCGGACCTGGCCCCGTTCTGGCTGCGGATGCAGGAGGCGGCGGCCGAGCTGACCGGGCATGCGCTGGTGGTGGACGCGGAGGACACCTTCACCTCGATGCTGGCGCATCTGCTGCGCGGCTCGGGCCTGGAGGTGACCGTACGGCGCTACGACGAGCCCGGGCTGCGGGATGCCGTGCTCGCCCACGAGGGACCCGTGGTGCTCGGTCCGGGACCGGGCGACCCGGCGGACGCGGCCGACCCCAAGATGCGTTACCTGCGGGAGCTGGCGGCCGATCTGCTCCGGGAGCACCGGGGCGGGCTGCTCGGGGTCTGCCTCGGCCATGAGCTGATCGCTGCGGAGCTGGGTCTGGAGATCGTACGGAAGGACGCGCCGCAGCAGGGTGCGCAGGAGCTGATCGACTTCTTCGGGCGGCCGGAGACGGTCGGCTTCTACAACTCCTTCACGGCGCGCTGCGACGAGCAGACCGAGGCCGAACTCGCCCTGCACCGCGTGGAGTTGAGCCGATACCCGTCGAGCGGCGACATCCACGCACTGCGCGGCCCCGGCTTCGCGGGGGTGCAGTTCCACCCGGAGTCGGTGCTGACGCTCGACGGGGCGGCGATCACGGCGACGCTGCTGGCCGGGGTGCTGGTCTAGGAGGCCTCGGGCGCGGCGGGGACGAGGACGTTCTCGCTGCGCCGGCCGGCCGCGAAGTCCTCGACGTTCTGGACGGTCGCGTCGATGATCTGGCCCACCGCGTCCACCGTGTAGTAGGCCTGGTGCGAGGTGACCAGGACGTTCGGGAAGGTGACGAGGCGGGCGAGGGTGTCGTCCTCGACGACCTCCAGGGACTTGTCGAGGAAGAAGAGCCCGGCCTCGGCCTCGTACACGTCGAGCCCCACCCCGGCGAAGCGGCCCTGGCGCAGCTCGTGGACCAGCGCCTCGGTGTCGACGAGTCCGCCGCGGCTGGAGTTGACCAGGATCACGTCGTCCTTCATCGACCGCAGGGCGGCGGAGTCGATGATGTGGTGGGTCGAGGGGAGCAGCGGGACGTGCAGGCTGATCACGTCGGACTCGACGAAGAGCTGGTCCTTCTCGACGTACCGCATGCCCAGCTCCACACAGGCCGGGTTCTCGGCGACGTCCCAGCCGAGCAGGTTCATGCCGAAGCCGTGGGCGATTCGGGTGAACGCCTCGCCGATCTTGCCGGTGCCGAGCACGCCGACCGTGCGGCCGCGCATGTCGCGGCCCATCAGCCCGTCGAGCCGGAAGTCGAAGTCACGGGTGCGGGCCGAGGCGCGGACGATACGGCGGTTGACCGCCATGGCGAGGGTCCAGGCGAATTCGGCGACCGAGTACGGCGAGTAGTACGAGACCCGGGCGACGGTGAGGCCGAGCTCCTTCGCGACGTCGAGGTCGATGTTGTTGAAGCCCGTGGAGCGCTGGGCGATCAGCTTGGTGCCGCCGGACGCCAGGATGCGCAGCACCCGGGCGTCCAGGACGCCGTTGACGCTGGAGCTGACGACCTGGTGTCCGGCGGCGAGCGGTGCGGTGTCCTCGGTGAGGAAGGTGTCCAGGCAGTGGATCGGGAAGCGGCCTTCGAAGGCCGCTTCGATCAGCGGCTTCTCATCGGCCTGCACACCGAATGCAATGATTTCCACAGCTGACTCCCGGAACGTACGACTATGGGCCGGATATCGCGAATATACGGCCCACAGCCCGGGCCCGCTCAGCCGGAGAACCCCTACCCGAAGAAGACGCTCACCTCGCTGTACAGGGCGGGGTCGACGGTCTTGAGACGCGCCGTCGCCTCCGCGATGGGGACGCGCACGATGTCCGTACCGCGCAGGGCGACCATGCGTCCGAAGTCCCCGTCGCGCACCGCATCGATGGCGTGGAGCCCGAAGCGGGTCGCCAGCCAGCGGTCGAAGGCGCTGGGGGTGCCGCCGCGCTGGACATGGCCGAGGACGGTGGTGCGGGCCTCCTTGCCGGTGCGCTTCTCGATCTCCTTCGCCAGCCATTCACCGACGCCGGAGAGACGGACGTGCCCGAAGGAGTCGAGCGTGCCGTCCTTGAGGACCGCGTCGCCGTCCTTGGGCATGGCGCCCTCGGCGACCACGACGATCGGTGCGTACGAGGCCTTGAAGCGGCTGGTGACCCAGGCGCAGACCTGGTCGAGGTCGAAGCGCTGCTCGGGGATGAGGATGACGTTGGCGCCGCCCGCGAGGCCGGAGTGGAGGGCGATCCAGCCGGCGTGCCGGCCCATGACCTCGACGACCAGGACGCGCATATGGGACTCGGCGGTGGTGTGGAGGCGGTCTATCGCCTCGGTGGCGATGCCGACGGCGGTGTCGAAGCCGAAGGTGTAGTCGGTGCCGGAGAGGTCGTTGTCGATGGTCTTGGGGACGCCGACGCAGGGGATGCCGTACTCGTCGTTCAGCCGGGCGGCGACCCCCAGGGTGTCCTCGCCGCCGATCACGATGAGCGCGTCGACCTCGTACTTGCTGAGGTTCTCCTTGACCCGGCGGATGCCGTTCTCCGCCTTGAGGGGGTTGGTGCGCGAGGATCCGAGGATGGTGCCGCCGCGCGGCAGGATGCCGCGCACCGCCGGGATGTCGAGCCGGACGGTGGCGCCTTCCAGGGGGCCTCGCCAGCCGTCCTTGAACCCGGTGAAGTCGTAGCCGTACTCCTGCACGCCCTTGCGGACGATGCCTCGGATGACCGCGTTGAGACCGGGGCAGTCGCCGCCTCCGGTCAGGACTCCGACCCGCATGGAACCACGTCCCTTCACAGTGGAAGATGTCGTGCTTCCCAAGCTACGGGTGAGGTGACCCACGTCACTAGGCGTCGTCCAGGCCTCGCTCTATCGCATACCGAACAAGCTCCACTCTGTTGTGCAGTTGGAGCTTTCCGAGGGTGTTCTGCACATGGTTCTGGACGGTGCGGTGGGAGATGACGAGGCGCTCGGCGATCTGCTTGTAGCTCAGCCCCTTCGCGACGAGGCGCAGCACCTCGGTCTCGCGGTCGGTGAGCTGCGGAGCCTTGGGTTCGTCGGCGGTCACGGGCGCCGGGTCGGACGCGAGGCGGCGGTACTCGCCGAGCACCAGACCCGCGAGGCCGGGCGTGAACACCGGGTCGCCGACGGCGGTCCTGCGCACCGCGTCCGTCAGCTCCGCCGTGCTGGCCGACTTCAGCAGATAGCCCGTGGCCCCGGACTTCACCGCTTCCAGTACGTCGGCGTGCTCACCGCTCGCCGAGAGCACCAGCACCCGCAGGGACGGGTCCGCGCCCACGAGCTCCTTGCAGACCTGTACGCCCGGCATCCCGGGCAGATTGAGGTCGAGGACCAGGACGTCGGGCGCGACGGCCCGGGCTCTGCGCACCGCCTGCGGTCCGTCGCCCGCCGTCGCGACCACCTCGAAGCCCTCGGCGGCCAGGTCGCGGGCGACCGCGTCCCGCCACATCGGGTGGTCGTCGACGACCATCACCTTGATCGTCTGCTGCTCGGTCATTTCCCTCGTCCTGCCTTCCCCCGTGGAACCTTCAGTTCTACTTCCGTGCCCTGCCCCGGGATCGAGATCAGTTCGGCGCTGCCGCCCAGATCCCGCAGCCTCCCGCGGATCGACTGGGCCACGCCGAGCCGCCCCTCGCCCTCGGCCACCGCGAGCCGCCCCTCCGGGATGCCCGGGCCGTCGTCCCGTACGGTCACGATCACCTCGTCCGGTTCGTCCTCGACCAGGATCCAGGCCTGGGCGTCGTCTCCTGCGTGCCTGCGGACATTGTCCAGGGCGGCACTGACAGCGGACGCCAGCTCCGTCGCGGCGGCCGCGGGGAGCATCACCGGGGCGCCCGGATCGGAGAGCGTGATGCGCGATCCGGCGTGCGGGGCGAGCAGCGTACGGACGTCGCAGGGGCCGCCCGCGCCGGCCGGCTCACCTCCGCCGTACTCCTCGCGCGGGGGCCCGCCCTGCACGGGCAGGAGCCCGCTGGAGACCAGGGTCCGCAGGGCGACCTCCTGCTCCCCCGCCATCCGGCCCAGCTCCGCCGCCTCGCCGCCCAGCGCGTTCCCGCGGCGCTGCACCATGGCGAGCACCTGCAGGACGCTGTCGTGGATGCCCCGGGCGAGGCGCTCGCGCTCACGCGTCGCCGCCTCGATCTCCAGGGCGCGGGCGAGGGTGCGCTCGGAGGCGCGGGCGACCTCGACGATGTAGCCGATGGCGATGGAGGCGATCCACACCAGCAGGATGTTGTGCAGGGTGTCCTGGGTGGGCCGGCCGCGCTCGACGATATTGGCGACGGCGACCAGCGAGGAGGCGAATCCCGCCCACCGCCAGCCGCCCTTGATGGCGAAGGCGATGACGGAGCCGGCGGTCCATATCGACGGGATGGTCGGGCCGCCCGCCACGATCCGGGAGTGGGCGTCGGCGACCGGGGTCAGCAGGATGCCGACGAGGGCGATGGTCAGGTCCGCGGTGAGGAAGCGCTTGGTGCAGCTGGCGGCGTTGGCGACCCTGGGGAGCGTGGCCAGGGTCCAGACGGCGAGCACGGCGAGATAGCCGACGGCGACCCAGGGGCGTACGAACTTCTCCCAGGCCGAGCCGAACAGCAGGATCGCGTAGACCATGGTCAGGACGCGGTAGCCCGTCAGGGCACGCCACAGCGGCTGCTCGACCGACATCCGTATGACGCGGCCGGGCTTGTCGGGCTTCTTTCGCTTGGCCATCTCCCCCACCCCCATGGGCTGTTGCCCTTAACTCTTCTCGGCCTTCTCGGCCTTCTCCGCCTTCGCCGCGTCCGCGATCTGGCGCTTGGCCGCGGTCGCGTAGATGTCGACGTACTCCTGGCCCGAGAGCTTCATGATTTCGTACATGACCTCGTCGGTCACCGAACGCAGGATGAAGCGGTCGCCCTCCATGCCGTGGTACCGGCTGAAGTCGAGCGGCTTGCCGATCCTGATGCCCGGCCTCATCAGCTTCGGCATCACCTGGCCGGGCGGCTGGATCTTCTCCGTGTCGATCATCGCGACCGGGATGACGGGCGCGCCCGTGGCCAGTGCCACGCGCGCCAGGCCGCCGGGCTTGCCGCGGTAGAGGCGTCCGTCCGGCGAACGCGTGCCCTCCGGGTAGATGCCGAAGAGCCCGCCGCCCTCGATGACGTCGATACCGGCCTTGATCGCCGCCTCGCCCGCGCCGCGGGCGCCCGAGCGGTCCACCGGCAGCTGTCCGACACCCTTGAAGAAAGCCGCGGTGAGCTTGCCCTTCACACCGGGCGAGGTGAAGTACTCCGCCTTGGCGATGAACGTCACCTTGCGGTCCAGGACCGCGGGCAGGAAGAAGGAGTCCGAGAACGACAGGTGGTTGCTCGCCAGGATCGCCGGCCCCTCGGCGGGGATGTTCTCGATCCCCTCCACCCATGGCCTGAAGGCAAGCTTGAGGGATCCCCCGATGGAGAACTTCATCGCGCCGTAGATCAACTCGGGTTCCTCCTGTATACGCCCGTGCCGACCCTATCCCGTGCGCCGCCTGCGCTCTCTTTCTGAAGCTCGCGACGGCTCTGGTCGGTGTCAGTCCGGTCGCGTACGGTGAGTAGACCTTGTCGATCCCACATGCAGGAGGCCCTGGTGCCGGTCCTTCCTGGAGCCGAGCCGTACCGCCACGAGGGCGGCGAGGTCGGCGTCCTCCTCTGTCACGGTTTCACCGGTTCCCCGCAGTCGCTGCGCCCCTGGGCGGAGTATCTGGCGGAGCGCGGCCTGACCGTCTCGCTGCCGCTGCTCCCCGGGCACGGCACGCGCTGGCAGGACATGCAGCTCACGGGCTGGCAGGACTGGTACGCGGAGGTGGACCGCGAGCTGCGCGCCCTGCTGGAGCGGTGCACCACGGTCTTCGTCTTCGGTCTCTCCATGGGCGGCACGCTGACGCTGCGGCTCGCCGCCAAGCACGGGGACGCGGTCGCCGGCCTGGTCCTGGTCAACCCGGCGAACAAAGTGCACGGTCTGGCGGCCTACGCCCTGCCGGTGGCCCGGCACCTGATCCGCGCGACGCCGGGCATCGCCAGCGACATCGCCCTCGAGGGCTCGGAGGAGGTCGGGTACGACAAGGTGCCGCTGCACGCGGCCCACTCGTTCCGCAACTTCTGCAAGCTGGTCGACCGTGACCTTCCGCAGGTCACGCAGCCTGTGGTGATCCTGCACAGCCCGCAGGACCATGTGGTGCCGCCTGCCGACACGGCGCGCATCCTGGGCCGTATCTCCTCGACCGACGTCGAGGAGGTCCTGCTGGAACAGAGCTACCACGTCGCGACGTTGGACCACGATGCGGAGCGGATTTTCGAGAAGAGTTACGCGTTCATCGGCCGCCTCGCTCCGAGTGTCGGGAAGAAGGGGAGCACCACAGGTGGCTGAGAACGACGCGGAGCGCGAGCCGCAGCCGATCGACGAGGAAGCGGCGTGGGCGGCGATTGTCGCGGGGTACGGCGAGGAGCCGACGGACCCCGCGGGCACCAAGCCGTTCAAATCGGTGGAGGACCTCGCCCTCCTGGAGGACGACGTCAACGAGACGCCCGAGGCCGCGCCGAAGCCGGACAAGCCCGAGAAGCCGGCGCTCGGCAGCTCGGTGGTCTTCGCCCCCGGGGTCGGCGGCCCGCGCGACTTCAGCGTGGCCGAGCCCAAGGACGACGACCTCGACGACAGCGACGAGGGCCACTTCGTCCCGCCGGACCCGGAGCTCCCCGAGGCCGACGTCACCGCCAAGTTCGCCTGGCTGGCCGTGGTCGGCGGCCCGGTGCTGCTGCTCCTGGCGGTGCTGCTCGGCTGGGAGATGACGTGGTGGCTGACGGTCCTGGGCGTCGGCGGCTTCCTCGGAGGCTTCGCGACGCTGGTGGCCCGTATGAAGCACGACGACGAGGACGGCGACGACCCGGGCCGCGGAGCGGTGGTCTAGGACGCGGGTACGCGCAACGCGGCGAGCACCGGAAGGTGGTCCGTCGCTGCGCGCAGGTCCGACTCCTCGATTCCCAACGGGACGCCGCAGCCCAGGACTTCGACGCCCGGTGTCGTGAACACCGCGTCGATCCGCTGCCGCGCGCCCGCCGCCGGAGACGTCTGTTCGCCGCCCCACGGCTTCGCCGCCCAGCAGTCCTGCAGGCGCTCCGCCAGCCGACGGAAGCTGCGCCCGCCAGGACCCTCGTTGAGGTCGCCGCCCGCGATCGCGTACGGGACGTCCAGCGCGTCGAGGCGGTCGAGCAGCAGCCCGGCCTGGGTGTACCGCTCCTCACTCTGCAGGCTCAGGTGGCAGCTGAGCACCCCGATCCGGACGCCCCCGATGCGTACGACAGCGGTCGCGAAACCCCGCTGGTGCAGTCCGGGCGTACGCGGCAGGAGTACGTCCTCCGTGCGCTCCACCGTGGCCCGCAGCGAGCACAGCAGCAGCGGCCCGGAGGCGGTCGCCCCGCCGCCGAGCACCACCAGGTCGGTCTGCGACGCGAGCCAGGCCGCCCGTTTCCGCCAGCGGAAGAAGCGCGGCGCCTCCTGGATCAGGACCAGATCGGGCTCGCAGGCCCGGATCACCCGCACCAGCGCCTCGCGGTCGTCGCGCATCGAGCGGATGTTGTAGCTGAGCACCCGGATCACGGCCGAACCGTCCGGTTCGGTACGGGAGTTGGGCAGCGCGGTGATCGACATGGGCGCCACGATACGACGCTGCCCGCCGGGTTCCCCAGGGGGCACGGCGGGCAGCGTCGAATGCACCGGTGAACGGGCAGGGCTCACATGACGGGGTCGGGCTCCCGCGCCAGGTCGGCCGCTCCGACCAGTCCGGCCTTGTTGCCGAGCTGGGCGGCGATCACGTCGGCCACCGGGCGCCAGTTGCCGCCCACCAGCCAGCGCTTGTACGACTTGCGGATCGGGTCGAGGACGAGCTCGCCCTCGTCCGAGAGCCCGCCGCCGACGATGAACGCCGACGGGTCGAACAGCGAGGCCAGGTCGGCAAGACCGGCACCGGCCCAGCGCGCCAGCTCGCGGTACGAGTCGACGGCCACGGCGTCACCCTGCCGGGCGGCCATCGAGATGTGCTTGCCCTCGATGCCGTCGGGCGTGCCGTCGCCCAGCGACAGCAGGTACTCGGCGTGCTCCGGGGTGGCGTTGGCGCGCTGCATCGCGTACCGGACGAGCGCCCGGCCCGAGGCGTACTGCTCCCAGCAGCCCTGCGAGCCGCAGCCGCACAGCAGACCGTCCGGGACCATCCGGATGTGGCCGAACTCGGCGGCGACGCCGAAGTGCCCCCGGCGCAGCTTGTTGCCGATGATGATGCCGCCGCCCAGACCCGTGCCGAGCGTGATGCAGATGACGTTGCGGTGGCCCTTGCCCGCGCCGAACTTGTACTCGCCCCAGGCGGCCGCGTTCGCGTCGTTCTCGACGACGACCGGCAGGCCGACGCGCTCCTCGACCTTGGCCTTCAGCGGCTCCTGCCGCCAGTCGATGTTGGGCGCGAAGTAGACCGTGGAGCGCTGCCGGTTGACGTAACCCGCGGCTCCGATGCCCACGCCGACGATGTCGTGGCCGGCCCGCGCGCCTTCCACGGCCGATGCGATCGCGTCCACGATGGACGGCGCCGTGCTGGGAGTCGGCACCTTGAATGTCGAGAGGATGTTGCCTTCCTCATCGACCACTCCGGCCGCGATCTTCGTGCCGCCGATATCGACGCCGATGGTGAGTCCCATTAGTCCCTCAGTTTTCGGTCGAGCCCCGCTACGGCCAACCGTACCCGAGGGCTGTCAGTCGAGGTCGATGTGCTCGGCTGCGCCGCCGTCCCCTTCGTCCTTCTTGGGCTCGTTCGTCCAGCGCTTCTCGTGGTTCTCGACCGCCGAGCGGTAGGCGGCGAGGAGTTCACTGCCGGCCGCGGCGAGGTGGTCGAAGACGTCGGGGTTGCGCTCGATGACGGGCTCGACCGCGGCCTTGGCCTGATTGAGCACCTGCTGAACGGCGCCCTGCGCGGCCATTCCGGGCAGCGAGGACTGGAAGGAAGTCACCTTGTCGGCGACGGCGTCGAGCAGTTTGCGCAGTTCTTCGGCGGCCGATCCGGGCGGCGTCCCGTACTGCGTACGACGCCGGGCCTTCTCGGCGGCGAGGTCTTCCGCGCACGCCTTCTCCCAGGCGTCCGAGTCGGTGGCGGGACGCTCGGTGTCTTCGCTCATGACGGACTCCTGCGGAGGTGTGCGGTTCGTACGTACGACGTTACCCGAATGGGCGTACGGCGTTCACCGTGTCTGCGGCCACAGAGCGGGATCCGGCGTGAACCGGATGCCCAGCACGCCGTCGTCGAGCCCCGCACCCGACACCGTGCAGCGGCGCAGCGCGGAGGGCAGCGGGACGATACGGCGGAACGGGCCGACGGTGAGCAGGAGTTCGTCCCCGCGCCGGACCAGGCCGAGTTCGTCCTTGGCGGCGCCCGGCAGCGGCAGCCGCCAGACGAGGACGCCGTCGTCCTCGGCGCGCCGGTCCTCGACCGACCAGCCGGGGCCCGCCGCGAGCGGTGCTTCCGGGCGGCCGAGCAGGTGCAGGTCGTCGGCGGAGCGCGGGTCGCGGCCGAGGTGCGGAAGCTCCTGTACGTCGCCGAAGTCGGCGTGCATCGCCTTCAGATGCTCCTGCTGCTGGGCGGCGAGCGCGGCCAGCCAGGGGTCGGCCGACTCGGTGGGCAGCAGCCGGTTGGCGGTGACCATGTCGAGGGTGTGGCCGTGCAGCGCGAGCCCGAGGCGGGCGCTGCGCAGGGCCTCGCCCGCGGTGGGTCCGGGCTCCGCGACGATCCGTACGACGGTGCCGGGGGCCTCTATGACGGCCTGGACGGCGGCCAGTTGGAGCTGCCAGCGCGCGGCGGTCTCGTACAGCCACTGGGCCGGCATCGGTACGCCGGCGAGCTGCGCCAGCATCGGCCGCAGCGCCCGGGCGGCCTGGCGCTCCGGCGGGACGAGGCGTCGCAGATAGCGGCGGAGCTGCTCGGGAAGGGCGAGTACGGCGAGGGCCTGCGGGGTCGGCGGCATGTCGACGACCACCAGGTCGCCGTCGCCGCCGGACGCCTCGAGGAGGGCGCTGAGCAGGGCGAACTGCTCGGCGCCCGGCAGTTCGGTGAGCTCGCCCTCGTCGAGCCGGTCCGCGCCGAGGAGATCGAGGGCGACGGCGGACCGCTCCTGCAGGGACATGAGTTCGCTGCGGAAGTGGGCGCCGGAGTCGATCCGCGAGACGGTGAGCCCCGGCTCCCCGAAGACGGGCGGCGCGCCGTCGGTGAGCAGCAGCACGCGCAGGCCGCTGCGGGCTGCCGCGAGCGCGGTGGCCGCGGCGACCGTCGTACGGCCCGCGCCGCCGGACCCGGTGACGAGAACCGTACGCATCAGGACATCAGGCCTTGGGCTCGGAGCCGGTCTCGGCCGCCGAGCCGCTTTCCACGCGCTTCTTCAGACCCGCCAGGGCGCGGTCGATGATGACCTTCTCCGCCTTGCGCTTGATCATGCCGAGCATCGGGATCTTGACGTCGACCGTCAGCTGGTACGTGACCTCCGTGGCGTCGCCCTTGGCCGCCAGCCGGTACGAACCGTCCAGCGAGCGGAGCATCTGCGACTTGACCAGCGTCCAGCCGACCTCGTTCTCGCCGGTCCAGGTGTACGCGAGGGTGTGGTCGTCCTTGATCGCCCCGGCGTCGAGCACCAGGCGCACCTTCTCGGCGCGGCCCTTGTCGTCGCTGGAAAGGACCTCGGCCTCCTTCACCTCGCCGGTCCACTCCGGGTAGCGGGCGAAGTCGGCGATCACTCCCATGACGTCGGCCGGTGCAGCCTCGATCGTGATGCTCGAGCTGGTGTGTTCAGCCATCGCGGTGGCGCCTCCAGTACGGGGTCCGGCAGGGGGGTGACGTATGTGCTGTGCAGGCTATCGCGTATGCACAGCTCACCACTCCAGTGCCCACGGGCGGCCGGACGAGGCGAAGTGGCCGACGTTCACGCATTCCGTGCGGCCGATGCGGACCCGCTGGGCGAGCGGCTGGTGGACGTGGCCGAAGAGCGCGTACCGCGGCTTGGTGCGCCGGATCGCCTCGAGCAGGGCCCGGCTGCCGCGCTCGAAGCGGCGCGCCACGGTGTCGTACACCAGCTCGGGAACCTCGGGCGGGATGTGCGTGCAGAGGACGTCGACCTCGCCGAGGGCTTCGATCTTGGCCGCGTACTCCTCGTCGCCGATCTCGAACGGGGTGCGCATCGGCGTCCGCAGGCCGCCGCCGACGAAGCCGAAGACCCGGCCGCCGATCTCCACGCGCTCGCCGTCGAGGACGGTGGTGCCCGGGCCCGCGTACTGGGGCCAGAGGGACGGGATGTCGACGTTGCCGTAGGTGGCGTACGTCGGAGTGGGGAGGGCCGCGAACATTTCGGCGTACTGCTTGCGTACGGCGCCCTCGATCGCGGCGTCCCGGTCTATTCCGGCCCAGAGCTCCCGCCCCAGGTCACGGGCCTCGTCGAACCGCCTGGCCGTGCGCAGCTCCACGATGCGGTCGGCGTTCTCGACGCCGAAGAGCTCGGGGAAGATGCCTCGCGAGTGATCCGCGTAGTCGAGGAAGAGAACCAGGTCACCGAGGCAGATCAGGGCGTCGGCACCGTCCCCCGCCCTCGCCAGGCCCTCGGTGTTGCCATGGACGTCACTGACCACATGCACGCGCATGCGATCACCCTAGGACTCCGCCCACTGACTGGATAGAGGGGGTCGGACCTGCGGTTACTTCCGAGTCCCGATATGGGTGGACTACTGTTCGCGAAGAACCTCCGATCCGTGTGACGCATGGAACATCTGGCCAGGACCCCCTATCCGGAACGCTTTACCCGCGGGTAACGTCCGGGCAGTCCATTAGCGGCGATGGCGCCCAGAGGAGCAGCAGTCTTGCGCGAGTTCAGCCTTCCGGCCCTGTACGAGGTCCCCTCGGACGGCAACCTGACGGATCTCATCCGCCGCAATGCCGCTCAGCATCCCGATGTGGCGGTGATGGGCCGCAAGGTGGCGGGTGCGTGGACGGATGTCACAGCCACCCAGTTCCTGGCCGAGGTCAGATCGGCGGCGAAGGGCCTCATCGCGGCGGGGATCCAGCCCGGCGACCGCGTCGCCCTCATGTCCCGTACCCGCTACGAGTGGGTCCAGCTGGACTTCGCGATCTGGAGCGCGGGCGCGATCACGGTGCCGGTGTACGAGACCAGCTCGCCCGAGCAGGTGCAGTGGATCCTCGGCGACTCCGGCTCGGTCGCGGTGATCGTGGAGTCGGACGCGCACGCGGCCGCGGTGGAGTCCGTACGGCACTCCCTGCCCGGCCTGCAGCACCTCTGGCAGATCGACAAGGGTGCCGTCGACCAGTTGCGCACCGCCGGCGCGGAGGTCCCGGACGCCGTCGTCGAGGAGCGCAGCTCCAGCGCGAAGGCCGACGACCCGGCCACGATCGTCTACACCTCGGGCACCACGGGACGTCCCAAGGGCTGTGTGCTGACGCACCGCAGCTTCTTCGCGGAGTGCGGCAACATCGTCGAGCGGCTCAAGCCCCTCTTCCGTACGGGCGAGTGCTCGGTCCTGCTCTTCCTGCCCGCGGCCCATGTCTTCGGCCGGCTGGTCGAGGTGGCCTCGGTGATGGCGCCGATCAAGATCGGCTGCGTCCCCGACATCAAGAACCTCACCGACGAACTGGCGTCCTTCCGCCCGACGTTGATCCTCGGCGTCCCGCGCGTCTTCGAGAAGGTCTACAACTCGGCGCGCGCCAAGGCCCAGGCCGACGGCAAGGGCAAGATCTTCGACAAGGCCGCGCACACCGCGATCGCCTACAGCCGCGCGCTCGGCACCCCCCAGGGTCCGTCCGTCGGCCTGAAGTTCAAGCACAAGGTCTTCGACCGGCTGGTCTTCTCCAAGCTGCGCGCGGTGCTCGGCGGCCGCGGCGAGTACGCGATCTCGGGCGGCGCCCCGCTCGGCGAGCGTCTCGGCCACTTCTACCGGGGCATCGGCTTCACGGTCCTGGAGGGGTACGGACTGACCGAGTCCTGTGCCGCCACCGCGTTCAACCCGTGGGACCGCCAGAAGATCGGCACGGTCGGCCAGCCGCTGCCGGGTTCGGTCGTCCGCATCGCCGACGACGGTGAAGTGCTGCTCCACGGCGAGCACTTGTTCAGCGGTTACTGGAACAACGAGGCGGCGACCGCCGAGGCCCTGGCCGACGGCTGGTTCCACACCGGTGACATCGGCACCCTCGACGAGGACGGCTACCTCGCGATCACCGGCCGCAAGAAGGAGATCATCGTGACGGCGGGCGGCAAGAACGTCGCCCCCGCGGTGATCGAGGACCGTATCCGGGCGCACGCCCTGGTCGCGGAGTGCATGGTCGTCGGCGACGGGCGGCCCTTCGTGGGCGCGCTGGTCACGCTGGACGACGAGTTCCTGGGCCGCTGGGCCGAGGAGCACGGCAAGCCGGCGTCCTCCACGGCGGCTTCGCTGCGCGACGACGCGGACCTCCTCGCCGAGGTGCAGCGGGCGGTGGACGACGGCAACGCGGCGGTCTCCAAGGCGGAGTCGGTGCGCAAGTTCCGTATCCTGCCTGCCCAGTTCACCGAGGAGGCGGGTCACATCACCCCGTCCCTGAAGCTCAAGCGGAACGTGGTGGCGAAGGACTTCGCGGACGAGATCGAGGCGATCTACCGCGGCTGAGGCCGCCGTACGCGAGCGAGGGGCGCCGGTCCGGTCAGGGACGGCGCCCCTCGCTCGTCAGCGTCACAGCAGGGCTTTGAGCTTCTCGGCGAGCAGGTCCCAGCGCCACTTCTCCTCGACCCAGGCACGCCCGCGCTCGCCCATCCGCCGCCGCAGCTCAGGGTCCTGGAGGAGCGCGGTGATCCGGTCGGCCGCGTCCTCGGGCGAGCCGCCGCGGACCACCCAGCCGGTCTCCCCGTCGAGTACGGCGTCCGGCGCACCGCCCGAATCGCCGCCGACCACCGGGATCCCGGTCGCGGACGCCTCCAGGTAGACGATGCCGAGCCCCTCGACGTCCAGTCCGCCCCTGCGCGTACGGCACGGCATCGCGAAGACGTCACCGGCGCCGTAATGCGCGGGCAGCTCCGCCCAGGGGACGGACCCGGTGAAGCGCACGGAGTCCGCGACGCGCGTCTCGGCGGCGAGCTTGCGCAGTTCCTTCTCGTACGGACCGCCGCCCACGATCAGCAGCACCGCGTCCGGCTCCTTCGCCAGGATCGCGGGCATCGCCAGGATCAGGGTGTCCTGGCCCTTGCGCGGCACGAGGCGCGAGACGCAGACGACCACCGGGCGGTCGCTCAGCCCGAGCCGGGCCCGCACCTCTGCGCCGCCCGAGCCGGGGTGGAAGGTCTTCTCGTCGACGCCGGGCGGCAGTTGGGCCATGCGGCCCGCAGCGTCGGGGGTGAGCGCGGCGGCGATCCGGGAGCGCGTGTACTCACCCAGATAGGTGATCGTGTCCGTGCCTTCGCCGATCCTGCGCAGCAGTTGGCGCGATGCGGGCAACTGCGCCCACCCCGCCTCGTGCCCGTGCGTGGTGGCGACGATCCGCTCGGCGCCCGCCTTGCGCAGGGCCGGGGTCATCAGCCCGAGCGGTGCGGCCGCCCCGAACCACACGGACCTGCAGCCGTGTTCACGCAGGAGCTCTGTCGCCCTTCGGGTGACGCGCGGGGTCGGCAGCAGCATCGTGGTGCGGTCGCGTACGACCGGATACGGCTGCTCGGCGTCGAAGGCCGCGGTCGCCTCGGCGCCTTCGTGGCCGCGCTTCCAGGTGGAGGCGTAGACGACGATCTGCTCGGGATCCAGCCGCAGCGCCATGTTGTGCAGGAACGCCTGGATCCCGCCCGGGCGCGGCGGGAAGTCATTGGTCACGATCAAGGTCTTGTGCATCGCCGCCGACAGTACCGGGCGGCCCTGCTTGATGGCTCGCGCACAGCGCGGCCCGGCATGATGACACCCCAACACCCCACTAATACGGATGAGGCGGGCCATGCCGGGCGCAAACAGCACAAAATCCATCGTCGCGGTCTGGCTCCTCACCAGAACCGTGCTGCTGCTCTGCGTCTTCCACGTCCTGACCGCCCCCGGCGTCGACGTCACGGGCGACGTCTCGGTGATCTACCAGGGCTGGTACGAGATCCTCAAGACCGGCACCTACCCCCTCGACGACGTCACCTGGCAGTACCCGCCGGCCGCGGCCCTCGTCATCCTCTCCCCCGCCCTGCTGCCCTTCCTCTCCTACGCCTCCGCCTTCTTCGTCCTGGCCTTCCTGTGCGACGCGGCGGTCCTCACGCTCCTCCTGCTCGCGGCCCGCCGCCCCGGCAGGCGGCTCGCGGGCGCCTGGGTGTGGGTCGCCGGTGTGGCGCTGCTCGGACCGACCGCGTACGCCCGCTACGACCTGATGGTCACCGCCGTCGCCGTGGCCGCCCTGCTCGCCGGCGCCCGCCACCCGCGCACCATGGGCGCCCTGGCCGCCTTCGGCACGCTGCTGAAGGTCTGGCCGGTGCTGCTGCTCGCCGGCACCCCGCGCGGCCGCGCGACCCGTACCTCCTGGACGGCCGCCGCGGTCACCGCCATCGCACTGCTGCTGCTCTTCGCCGCCGCGATGCCGGGCTCGCTCGCCTTCCTCACCTTCCAGCGCGACCGCGGCACGGAGGTCGAGTCGCTCGGCGCCATGGTCTTCCACGTGGCCCGGCACTTCGGCTGGCACGGGCAGGTGCTGCTCAACTACGGCTCGGTGGAGTTCCTCGGCCCGTACGTCTCCACCGTCTCCACCCTCGCGATGGGCCTCACCGTCACCGCCTTCGGCTGGCTGCTGTACTGGCGCATCGTCGCCAGGAGGTTCACCGCGAGCACGGTCTGCGACACGGCCCTCACCGCGGTGCTGCTCTTCACCACCACCAGCCGCGTCATCAGCCCCCAGTACATGCTCTGGCTGGTCGGCCTCGCCGCCGCATGCCTGGTCCACCGCACCAGCCGCATGGCGCTCCCGGCCCGTCTGGTGCTGCTCGCCACCTTCTTCAGCTTCCTGGACTTCCCCGTCTGGTTCTCGCACGTGGTGGCCAGTGACGCGCTGGGGATCACGGTTCTTCTCGTACGCAACGGACTGCTGGTCGCCGCCTCGCTGATCGCCTGCCGCACCCTCTGGATCCACACGGTCGCCGAGCCGCGCCGCCGTGCGGCCCGCATCTCCGCCTCAACTGCCGGGGAACTCAGCCCAGTTGGCCTCTGAGGTACTCGCGCCAGCGGGCCGCGAAGTCCTCCGGCGTCGTCCCCAGCACCTCGTTCATGGCGTTCTCGACGGACCCGTCGCGCGTCTTGTGCGCGCCGACGGCCCGGTAGAAGGCGGTCAGTTTCGCCTCGCCCCACTCCTCGGCGATGAGCTTGCAGGCCAGCCAGCCGCCCTCGTACGCCCGCGCCAGCCTGTCCGCGTCGCCCCCGAAGCCGAAGTCCTCGTCGGTGGGCAGCGTGGCCGGCAGGGACCCGGCGCGGACCGCGGTCTGCAGTTCGGGGGCGGCCTGCGGGGCGGTGCGCCCGCTCCCCCGGTACGCGACCCAGTCGGCGAAGCCCTCGGAGAGCCAGAGCGGGGTGGCGGCGCTGGTGTGCTCGCGCGTCGCCACATGCGTGGTCTCGTGCGTCACCACCACCCGCTGCCCGAACTCGCCGAGGATCGCGTACGCCTGCGGATTGACGATCACCCGGTCCGCGGGCGCCGAACCGGACCCGCCGGCCTCCCCCGTCGTCACCGCGGCGATCCCCCGGTACGAAGCGGCCGGTGCGCCCAGGAGCGAGGCCATCGCCTCCAGCGAGGACGGCATCAGCACGACCACCCGGCCCGCCCACTTCTCCTTCCACGCGGAGTCCACCGCGGGGACCGCCCGGTCCTCGACCGCGGCCACCTCGCGCAGCAGGCTCTCGCGCTGGCCGACCCCGAGCACCAGGCTGTGGCCGCCCGCGACGGCCGTGACCTTGCCCTGCTGCCAGAGCAGGCGTCCCGCGCCCTTGTCAGCCCGGTCGGCGGCGATGAACCACGTGCCGCTCCGCTCGACCAGGTCGAGGGTGCGAGCGGAGACGGCCGGCGCCTTGTCGTACCCCTTGATCCGGTACTCCAGGTCGGCCTCGGCGGTGGCCCGGGTGCCGGTACGCCGCACACTCTTGAGCCGGTAGCCCCACGAACCGAGCGGAACCTCGGCGAGATTCCTGAACTCCCGCTGCTCCGCGGTCCGTTCGGCCTTCGCCTGCGGGTCGAGCACTCTCAGATAGGCGCTCTCGTCCCGGCCCACGACCGCGGCGGCCCGCCGGTCGAGCACCGCCTGGATGTCCCGTCCCGTGCTGTCGGGCGGTGCGGGCGCCGCGCACCCCGACGCGAGGACGAGAGCGGCGGCGCCCAGCGCCACCGCCCTCCGTCTCTGTCGTCTGCTCCGCCCCTGACCTGCCACGCTGCCGATCGTACGTCGCCGGGCCCGGTCGGGTTCAGACCCGCGTCACCGAGGAAATCGGCATCATGCCGACCGGGTCGTAGCGCACCGGCGCGCCCGGGTACGGCGCGTGCACCACCTGACCGTTGCCCATGTACATCGCCACATGGCTGGCGTCGTCGCGGTAGACCACCAGGTCACCGGGCTTGGCCTCGGAGAGAGGCACCTGCTGCCCGGCGTACCGCTGCTCCTGCGAGGTGCGCGGCAGTCCGACGCCGGCCTGGGCGTACGACCACTGGGTCAGCCCGGAGCAGTCGAAGCCGGAGGGCCCGTTGGCCCCCCAGATGTAGGGCCGCCCGACGGCCTGCCGGGCCGCCATCACCGCTGCCGCCGCCCGGGCGGAGGAAGGGGCGGCGCCGGAGAGCGCGGGCATCTCCTCGCGGACCGAGGAGCGCGAGGCGTGGTCGTACGCCGCCCGCTCCTGTGAGGGCATCGCGTTGACCAGCCGCCTCGCCTGCGCCAGCTTGCTCTCGATCGCGCGCTTGTGGCGGGCGACGGCGGTCCTGGACGCCTCCAGCTCGGCGAGCTGGCGCACCGCCTCCGCCCGCTGCTGGCCCAGCCTGCGCTGCTCGGCCTGGACCTCGCGGATCTCGCCCGACTGCAGGTCGCCGATCCGTTCGACGGCGGAGGCCTTGTCGAGGTAGGTGTCCGGGTTCTCGGAGAGCAGCAGCGCCAGCGAGGGGTCCATCCCGCCCGACCGGTACTGGGCGCCCGCGAACGCCCCGAGCCTGCCCCGCATCCGGTTCAGCCGCTCCTGGCCGCGCGAGACGCTGTCGCGGGTGGCGGCGACCTCCTTGCGCAGCCGGTCGGCACGCTCGTCCGCCTTGTTGTACGCCTCGGTGGCCTTCTCGGCCTGCGCGTAGAGCCCGTCGACCCTGGCCTGCGCGGAGGTGGCCGTGTCCTGCGGGTCGGCTTCCGCCGGGGCGGCTCCGAGGGCTGCCGCGGCGGTGGCCGCGGCGGCGGACAGCACGGTGACACGGGCGCTCTGGGTGAGGCCCGACTGACCGGTTCGGCGATGGGACGCCACAGGAGTCGCACTCCCTTCCGCTGTGTGCGGCCCCCTGCCGCCCTGGTGGGCGGTCTGTTTGCCGGGAGCTGCGACGCCAGACAGTAGCCGGGCGACCACACTGCGGCCAAAGACCCCGTTGAGTACGCAAAGTGACGCCCCGCCGGAGACCACAGGTCACCGACGGGGCGGGGTGTCAGCTTGAGTTACCGTAATTCGCCCGTTTGGGCGGTGTCGGCAGCGCCTTTCAGGGGAGCCTGATCAGATCCGGACGCCGAACTCGAAGGTCATGTTGCCGATCGACTCGTAGCGCACGTACGCACCGGGCTTCGGAGCGTGCAGCACCTGGCCGTTGCCGGCGTAGAGGCCCACGTGGTGGAAGTCGCCGTAGAAGATGACCAGGTCGCCCGGCTTCAGTGCGCTCTGCGAGTAGATGCGGGTGCCGGCGTTGGCCTGCGACTGCGAGGTGCGCGGTATCGTCGCGCCGGCCTGCGCGTACGCCCAGGAGGTCAGCCCGGAGCAGTCGAAGGAGCTGGGGCCGGTCGCGCCGTAGACGTACGGCTTGCCTATCTTCGTCTGGGCCGCGGAGAGGGCGGCGCCGCCGAGCTGGGAGGCCGGGACCTCGTTGCCGAGGTCGGCACGGGAGCTGGCGCGGCTGGCGCGGGCGTCCGCGGCGGCGAGCGACTGACGCTCGGCTGCCGTCAGGGAGTTGAGCAGCTTCTGCGCGTCGGCGAGCTTGCTCTGGACTTCTTTCTTCTTCTCACCGAGCTGCTTGCGCGTGTCGGCGAGGTCCCCCAGCTTGTCCTGCGCCTCCTGGCGCTGCTGCGCCAGCGAACGCTGCTGGGACTGGAACGTCTTGAGCGCCTCGGTCTGCTGAGTGCTCAGCTGATCCATCGAGGACGCCTTGTCCAGGAAGTTCGTCGGGTCCGAGGAGAGGAACAGCTGCACGGACTCGTCGATGCCGCCGGAGCGGTACTGGGCGCTGGCGAGCGCACCGAGCTGGTCGCGCTGCTTGTTGAGCGCCGCCTGGCCACGCGCGACGTTGTCCTGGAGGTCGTCGACCTGCTTCTTGAGCTTGTTCTGCTGCTCCTTGGCCCCGTCGTACTTCTCGGTGGCCTGCTCCGCCTCTTCGTAGAGCTTGTCGACCTTCGCCTTGACCTCGCTCTTGGTCGGCTTCGGGTCGGCGTGAGCCGCCTGGGAGGTCAGGGCCACGGCAGCGGCGGCAGTCGCGGTGAGCACGGTCACGCGGGTGCGGCTCGCAGGCTTGGGTCGACGGTGGGACGCCACGAAGGCGAGCTCCTTCTTCCTCAGCCGCCGAACAGCTCTGACTCGGCGGGACCTTCGCCGCCACTCGGGATGAGTGATCAACCGCGCAAAGGTACGAGGCCCGACACTAGTGACCTTCCTGTGATCAGTTCAAATCCCGATCAGAAAAATCTCGGTCACCGAGCGCATTCTTTACCGACATCACACGCGCAGTAATGAGCACTTGACCCTGTGCTTCAGTCGCCATGGATCGAATCCGGGCAATAGGCACAGGAGTTACTAGACGCGCGAAAGCCGCTTCAGCAGCAAGGCGGACGCGACGGGCCTGGCACCGGACTTCGCCACTCCGTCCGCGACCTCGCGGTCGGTGGAGACGACCACCACGGGCCGCCCCGAGGGCTCCGCACGCACCAGCTGGCGGATCAACTCGTCCGCCGTCACACCCGGCTTGGAGAACAGCACCCGCACGCCCCTCGGCGGCGCGAGCAGCACCGGCGCCGCCAGCTCGGCCCCGTCGAAGACACACGTCATCTCCGCGCCGGTCTGTGCCGCGAGCATCGAGAGACCGCCGAGGAGCCGCAGCCGCTGCTTCTCCAGCGGCAGTTGCGGATAGCCGGTCTTGGTGACGTTGTAGCCGTCCACCACCAGATGCGCCTGCGGAAGCGCGAGCAGCTGGTCGAGCAGGGCCGGGTCCATGTCCGAGAGCGCCCTGGCCGCGATGTCCTTGGGTGACATGCGCCCCGGCTCCACCGCGTCCACGAGGTCGGCGGGCCGCTGGGCCGCGGGCGGCAGCGCCAGCTCGCGGCGCAGCCCCTGGGCCGCGTCCAGGACCGTGTCGAGCAGCAGCCGCAGCCGCATGTCCTCGACCGACCGGCCTTCCCGTACGGCACGACGGCCGGCCTCCGCCGCCGCCTCCGCCTCGCCGAGGCGCGCCTTCAGCCGCCGCGACTCGGCCTCCGCGGAGGCCACGTGAGCGGCCGCCTCGGCCTTGATGGCGTCGATGTCACCGTGTGTACGCCGCAGGGCCGCCTCGCCCCGCTTGATGTCGCTCTGCGCGCTGCGCAGTTTGCGCTGAAGCGATTCGGCTTCCTTACGGGCCGCGTCCAGCTCGCCGCGGAGCCGCTCGTTCTCGGCCCTGGTCTCCGCCCGGGCCCCGGCGAGCTCCTCGCGCAGCCGCTCCAGCTCGCGCCTGGCCTCCTCGTCGGCGCGCTCGGCGTCCGCGCGCTGGGCCTCCTCGCCGGCGGCGGCGACGAGCTTCACCCAGCCGACGGGGCGCAGGACATAGGCGGCCGCGGCGACGTCGACGGGATCGGCGGCAGCGGGCGGCGAGCCGGCCTCCAGGGCCCCGGCCAGCTCGGGCTGGGACTCCTTGAGCCGCTCGCCGATGCGCTGACGGAACAGCGGGTCGCTCTCCAGGGCGGCCGCCATCGCGTTGCCCGCGAACTTGGCGCGTCTGGTGGGGGTGAAGCGGGCGTACTGGCGCAGCTGCGACGGGAGTTCGGCGACGGTCAGGCCGCCGAACGCGTCGGACACCAGGGCGACGACCCGCCGCCGTACTCCTTCGGGCAGCGGGCGGTCGAGCGCCTCGGCAACGCCGTCGGCCGCTCCGGCCGGATCAGCGCCGCTTGCTGGCTCCACCATCCGTCACCCCAACTGTTCTCTGCCCCGCACTCCCTCAGGAGGCGGCGTCCGGCCTGTCCACGAGTTCGATCTGATCCACCGCGTTGCACCA
Source organism: Streptomyces sp. NBC_01465 (assembly GCF_036227325.1). Taxonomy (NCBI): domain Bacteria; kingdom Bacillati; phylum Actinomycetota; class Actinomycetes; order Kitasatosporales; family Streptomycetaceae; genus Streptomyces; species Streptomyces sp. NBC_01465. The sequence goes on from NZ_CP109467.1 coordinate 1,899,106, forward strand.
GCGGCAGCGCACCGACTCGATGGTCTCACTGACCACCTCGCGTTCCTCGACCTTCGCCTCTCCGGCCAGGTCGAGATGGAGATACTCGACGACCTTGGACGAGCGGGTCACGTCGAACCGGGTCAGGTTGCCGCACAGCGTGCAGCGCCAGCGGGTCGTGTCAGTCGGCTGGGGAACCGTCGTCATGCGTGCCGTCCTCTTGTCCATCGCCGTGTACTGCCCGTAACCCTACGGCCTCTCGCATACCCCTTGCGGAGCCAGTCGACCATGTGAGATCCGGCGAGGCGGTCTGTACCGTTTGGTCCAATTACGTCATGCTCGCGCTTGTGATCAAGAGGGATGCGGTCAAGAAGCGCACGGCCGGATGGCGCAGCACGGTCCGGGGACCCGTGGTCACCTACGCCGTGATCGGCCTCTGCTGCCTGGTCTTCCTCCTCAGCCCCGTCTCGGGCTTCAATCCCGTCTACGGCACCGGCGACACCCTCCTCGCCGCCCAGAGCGCCTACTTCGCCCGCTGGGGCGTGGTTCCCGACGAGCTGACCACCGCGACGGGGCACGCGCTGATCACCCCGCTCACCGCGCTCTTCGTCCATGCCAACTGGCTGCACCTGCTCGGCAACATGCTCTTCCTGTACGTCTTCGGCGCGATGACCGAGGAGCGGATGGGCCGGGTCCACTTCGCCGTCTTCTATCTCGTCGTCGGGTATCTCGCCCTGCTCGCGTACGCACTCGCGCACCCCACGTCGGACCAGCCCCTGGTGGGCGCCTCGGGTGCCATCTCCGGAGTGCTCGGCGCCTTCCTCTATCTCTTCCCCAAGGCCCGGGTCACCAGCATCTTCCCGTTCCTTCTCTTCCTGCCGCTGCGCTTCCCCGCCTGGATCGTGCTGATCTTCTGGTTCGTCCTGCAGTGGCTGGCGGCCAGGGGCGCGGGCACCGGCCCCGGCGTGGCCTATCTGGCGCACCTGGTGGGCTTCGCGACGGGCTTCGTCTACGCGGCGGCGTGCTATCGCCGTACGACTAGAGTGAAGGTCCCAGCGACGGCCACCGAGGGAGAAAGCAAGCCGTGATCACCGCGATCGTGCTCATCAAGACCAGCGTGGACCGGATCCCCGAGATCGCGGAATCGATCGCCGCGCTGGACAGCGTCAGTGAGGTCTACTCCGTCACCGGTACGTACGACCTGATCGCCCTGGTGCGGGTCGCCCGCCACGACGACCTGGCCGACATCATCCCGGGCTCCATCAGCAAGATCCCCGGCGTCGAGGCGACGGACACGCACGTCGCGTTCCGTACGTACTCCCAGCACGACCTGGAAGCGGCCTTCGCGATCGGCCTGGACGCGTAACCCGTCTTGCGCACGAGGGCCCCGGCAGCGCTGCTGCCGGGGCCCTCGTCATGTCGGATCACACCGCGGGGACACAACGCCCGTCCTCGGTACGGTAGTTCCAGCGCGCGCCGTCGCGCACCAGCTCCTTGACCGCGCGCACGAAGCGCTCCACGTGCTCGTCGGGGGTGCCCGCGCCGAAGCTCACCCGGATCGCGTTGAGCGAGCGCTCGCCCGGCTCGGCCTCGGGGGCTCCGCACTCGCCCGGGTCCTGCGGGTCGCTGCCGAGGAGGGTGCGGACCAGCGGGTGGGCGCAGAAGAGACCGTCGCGCACCCCGATGCCGTACTCGGCGGAGAGGGCCGCGGCGAAGTGCGAGCTGTTCCAGCCCTCGACCACGAAGGAGATGACGCCGACCCGCGGGGCGTCGTCGCCGAAGAGCGAGAGCACCTTGACCTCGTCGACCTCGGCCAGGCCCGCGCGGACCTGCGCGACCAGCGACTGCTCGTGCTCGACGAGCGAGTCGAAGCCGGCCTCGGTGAGCGCCTTGCAGGCGGAGGCGATCGAGTACACCCCGATGACGTTCGGCGAACCGGCCTCGTGGCGGGCGGCCGTGGTGTGCCACTCGACGTCCACACCGCCGTCGGTGCGCCGGGCGACCTTGCGGGATGCGCCACCGCCGGCGAGGTACGGCTCGGCCTCGGTCAGCCAGTCGGAGCGTCCCGCGAGCACACCCGAGCCGAAGGGCGCGTACAGCTTGTGACCGGAGAAGGCGACCCAGTCGACGTCCAACTCCGCGATGTCCACGGGGTGATGGGGCGCGAGCTGCGCCGCGTCGAGCACGATCCGCGCACCGTGGGCGTGGGCGGCGGCCGCCAGCTCCTTGACGGGCCACAGCTCACCGGTGACGTTCGAAGCGCCCGTGACGCAGACCAGCGCAGGCCCGTACGGGTCGCGGTCGGCCAGCGCGCGCTCCAGCGTCTCGACGGCCTGCTGCGGGGTGCGGGGCGCGTTGAGGTAGGTCACCTTGGCGTCGCGCCAGGGCAGCAGCGAAGCGTGGTGCTCGGTCTCGAAGACGAAGACCTGGCAGTCGGCGGGGAGGACCGCTGCGAGGAGGTTCAGCGAGTCGGTGGTGGAGCGGGTGAAGACGACCTGGTCGCCCTCGCGGCAGCCGAGGAACTCCGCGACGGTGGCGCGGCTGTTCTCGAAGAGGTCGGTGGAGAGCTGCGAGAGGTACCCGGCGCCGCGGTGCACGCTGCCGTAGTACGGGGCGTACGCCGCCACGTCGTCCCAGACCCGCTGCAGCGCCGGGGCGCTCGCCGCGTAGTCGAGAGCCGCGTAGGTGACTTCTCCGCCGGTGACGAGCGGCACCAGAACATCCCGCCCAAGTACGGGCAGAGGGGTACAAACCGAAGAATCGACGACAGCACTGGAGACAGACATGACGAACTCCCGGGAAAGGCAGGCGAAACCGAGCGAAAAAGGGTGTGCGGGAAGAGGGGCTACTGCCCTATCGCATTCGCTGAACCACGGAAGAAACTCCCTCGAAAACCAGGACCCCTGGTGAGGGATCCGCGCTTGCCGCAGACGTTGTTGTCTGCGGCCCGGTCTTCACTCAGGGCACCCCGCCACGGAAGGAGGGTTGCCGGACAGCGGGCTGAGGCCGAAATCGCTGTCACTCATGACCTGCCGAGAATCTTGCCACAAGCCGGGATGCACGCAAGGCGCAGTCCGTCATCTGGACTGCGCCCTACGTCACATCACCCGCGTGTTTAGGCGTTGCTGGCGGCGATCCACCGCTCCAGCGCCTTGCGCGCCGACCCCGAGTCGATGGACTCCGCGGCCTTGGCGATCCCCGCCGCGATCTGCTCGTTCAGCGTCCCGCCCCCGGGCTCCAGTGCGACCAGCGCCGCCGCCGAGTTGAGCAGCACCGCATCCCGTACGGGACCCGTTTCGCCGTCGAAGAGCCGCCGGGCGACCTCCGCGTTGTACGAGGCGTCCGCGCCCCGCAGCGCCTCCACGGGCACCAGCTCGATGCCCACGTCGCGCGGGTCGAAGGACTCCTCACGGACCGATCCGTCCCGTACGACCCATACCGTGGACGTCGCGGTCGTCGTCAGCTCGTCCATGCCGTCGTCCCCGCGGAAGACCAGCGAGGAGTTGCCCCGCTCGGCCAGCACCCCGGCCACGATGGGCGCCATACGGGCATCGGCGACCCCCACGGCCTGGGAGCGCACCTGGGCCGGGTTGGTCAGCGGCCCCAGCAGATTGAAGGTGGTGCGGATCCCCAACTCCCGCCGGGCGCTGGCCACATGGCGCAGCGCCGGGTGGAACTTCACGGCGAAGCAGAAGGTGATCCCCGCCTCCTCCGCGACCTCGACGACCCGCTTGGGCGTCAGCTGCAGATTGACGCCGAGCTTCTCCAGTACGTCCGAGGCGCCCGAGGCGCTCGATGCCGCCCGGTTGCCGTGCTTGACGACCTTCGCCCCGGTCCCGGCCACCACGACCGCCGACATGGTGGAGATGTTGACGGTCTTGAAGCCGTCGCCGCCGGTCCCCACGATGTCCACGCTGGGCCCGGAGACCTCGATGAGGTTGGCGTGCGCGTACATGGTCCGTACGAGACCGGTGATCTCCTCCACGGTCTCGCCCTTGGCCCGCAGCGCCACCGCGAATCCGGCGATCTGGGCGTCCGTCGCCTCGCCGCTCATGATGCGGTCCATGGCCCAGGCCGTCGCGTCCGCACTCTGGTCGGTGCCGTTCAGCAGTGCGTCGAGTACGCCCGGCCAGGAGTAGGCCGCCACGCTGTCGCCGCCAACCGGTGTCCAGACGTTCATGGTCCGCTCCTGGGTCCACAGCCGAATAGGGATACGACTACCTTATCCAGCCCCCGGGGACAGCGAAGAGCCCCGTCCATCGGATGGACGGGGCTCCTGCTGTGGCGACCTTCAGGTCAGGGGATCAGTGGTGGCCGTGGCCGCTGGTGATCTCCTCGTACTCCTGCACGGTGGGCTTCTCGATCTGGCTCTCGCCGCCGTAGTAGCCCTTGCTCAGCTTGGCCTTGAGCTTCTGCAGACGCGACACCTTGCGCGCGACACCGTTCTCGTCGACCGCAGGGCCGATCTCGAGCGGCTTGTACTGCTCGTGCGCGGTGAGCGTGTGCAGCTGCGCCGGCTTGAGCGGCTCGTGGATCTCCACGAACTCACCGTGCGGCAGGCGCTTGATGACACCGGACTCGCGTCCGTGCAGCACCTTCTCGCGGTCACGGCGCTGGAGACCGAGGCACCAGCGCTTGGTGAAGATGAACGCGAGGACCGGTCCGACGAACATGAAGATCCGGACGAACCAGGTGATCGAGTTGATCGACAGGTGGAAGTGCGTCGCCCAGAGGTCGTTGCCGCCACCGACGAGCAGGATCAGATAGAGCGTGATCCAGGCGACACCGAAGGCGGTACGCGTAGGAACGTTGCGCGGGCGGTCCAGGATGTGGTGCTCGCGCTTGTCGCCGGTGACCCAGGACTCGAGGAACGGGTAGACCGCGATCGCGACCAGGACCAGCGGGAAGATCACGATCGGGATGAACACACCCAGCACGAGGGTGTGGCCCCAGGCGTTGATCTCCCAGCCCGGCATGATGCGGACCAGTCCTTCGGAGAAGCCCATGTACCAGTCCGGCTGGGCGCCCGTGGACACCTGGTCGGGTCGGTAGGGGCCCATCGCCCAGATCGGGTTGATCGAGGCGACCGCCGCGATGACCGCGATGACACCGAAGACCAGGAAGAAGAAGCCTCCGGCCTTGGCCATGTAGACCGGCAGCAGCGGCATGCCGACGACGTTCTTGTTCGTACGGCCGGGGCCCGCGAACTGCGTGTGCTTGTGGTAGAAGACCAGGATCAGGTGCGCCACCAGCAGGCCGAGCATGATGCCCGGCAGCAGCAGTACGTGGACCGAGTAGAACCGGGCGACGAAGTCACCGCCGGGGAACTCCCCGCCGTACAGGAACATCGCCAGGTACGAACCGACCACCGGGATCGAGAGCAGCACGCCCTCCATGAACCGGACACCCGTACCGGACAGCAGGTCGTCCGGGAGGGAGTAGCCGGTGAACCCGGTGAACATGCCGAGCATGAACAGCAGGAAGCCGAACAGCCAGTTGACCTCGCGCGGCTTGCGGAAGGCGCCCGTGAAGAAGACGCGCATCATGTGCACGAGCATGCCGGCCAGGAAGATCAGCGCGGCCCAGTGGTGGATCTGCCGGATGAGCAGACCGCCGCGGACCTCGAAGCTGATGTTCATGGTCGAGGCGAAGGCCTCGGACATGCGCACACCCTGGAGCGGCTGGTACGGGCCGTGGTACACGACCTCGTTCATGCTCGGGTGGAAGAACAGCGTCAGGTACACACCCGTGAGGATGATGATGATGAAGCTGTAGAGGCAGATCTCACCGAGCATGAAGGACCAGTGGTCCGGGAAGATCTTGCGCATGTTGGACTTGGCCAGGCCGTAGATGCCGAGGCGTCCGTCAGCCCAGTCTGCGACCCGCTCACCGGCGGGCGCTTTGCGCTGTGTATCCGTCACGGTGCTCATCCGCGCTCCCAGAAGGCAGGACCGACGGGCTCTGCGAAGTCGCCGAGCGCTTCGAGGTTCCCCTCGCCGTTGACGCCGATCCGCAGCTGCGGAAGGGCGTGACCGGCCGGGCCGAAGATGACGCGTGCGCCGTCGGACAGGTCGAAGGTGGACTGGTGGCACGGGCAGAGCACGTGGTGCGTCTGCTGCTCGTACAGGCTGATCGGGCAGCCGACGTGGGTGCAGATCTTGGAGAACGCGACGATGCCCTCGTGGGCCCACTCGCGTTCCTGCTTGTCCTTGATGTTGTCCGGCTGGATGCGGACGATCATCAGGGCAGCCTTGGCGATCTGCGTCTGGAAGTCCTCGTCGCTCTCTTCCAGGCCCTCGGGCATGGCGAACGTCAGCGAACCGACGGCGACGTCCTCAGGACGCAGCGGCTCGTTGGTGTTCATGTTGATGAGGACCTTGCCCTTGGCCCACAGGGTCGTACGGAGCTTCTTCTCCGGCAGCGGACCGAGGTCGCGCAGCAGCATCACACCGGCGAGCGGCACCATGGCCATCGCACCGAACATCGTGTTGCGGATGAGCTTGCGCCGGCCGAAGCCGGACTCCTCGGCGCCCTGGCGGAAGTCCGCGAGGACCTGCGCCTTGGTCTCGGCGTCGGCCTCGATCGGGTGACGATCGGCCGGCGTCTCGACGTCCGACATCAGGGTGCGGGCCCAGTGGACCGCGCCCGCGCCGATGCAGAAGAGCGCCACGCCCAGGGTCAGACCCAGGGAGAAGTTGAGCGCGCTCACATGCCCGAACGGGAAGATGTAGACGATCTTGTCGACCGGGAAGGCCACGTACGACGCGATGAACGCGATCGTGGCGAGCATGGACAACACGAACAGGAAAGCGACCACGCGCTCGGAGCGCTTGGCTGCCCGCTCGTCGATGTCCTGGACGCGCGGCCGGTGGGCCGGCAGACCCGGGTCGGCGAACGGATTGTCCGCACGCTCCACCGAGCCGTGCTCGCCTTCGCCCTGCGCGCTCGGCAGGTTCTCTTCGGAATTCTCGTTGCTACTCATGACTTCTTGGCCTTAGCGGTGTGGGCCGCGACCCAGATGGCTACTGCGATGAGCGCACCCAGACCGAAGATCCAGCCGAAGAGACCTTCGCTGACCGGACCGAGGCCGCCCAGCTTGAGGCCGCCCTGGCTGGCGGAGTTGTCACCGTTGACGGTCTTGATGTACGCGATGATGTCCTGCTTGTTCTTCTCCGGCATCGTCGTGTCGGGGAAGGACGGCATGTTCTGCGGGCCGGTCTGCATGGCCTCGTAGATGTGCTTCGCGTCCACGCCTTCGAGGCTCGGAGCGAACTTGCCGTTGGTCAGCGCGCCACCCTCACCGGTGAAGTTGTGGCACTGGGCGCAGTTCGTACGGAACAGGTCACCGCCCTTGGCGATGTCGGCGTCCGAGGTGTCGTACTGCTTGTCCGTCGGCTTGACGGGGCCGGCGCCGAGGGAGGCAACGTACGCGGAAAGCTGTTCGATCTCTGCTTCCGAGTAGATGACCTTCTTCTTCGGCACCTGCGCGCCGGGCTGCTGGGCAGGCATACGGCCGGTGCCGACCTGGAAGTCGACGGCTGCAGAGCCGACGCCCACCAGGCTGGGACCGTCCGAGGTGCCCTGACCACCGGTTCCGTGGCAGCTGGCGCAGCCGACGGAGTAGAGCTTCTTGCCTTCGTCGATGGCAAGGGACTGCGCGGACTCGTCGGCCTGAGCCTTTCCAGCGGGCGCGAACGCGGCGTACAGCCCCCCGGTGGCCGCCAGCGCGAAGAGTAGGACGACGACCGCCGCCAGCGGATGGCGTCGTCGTGCGGAGAGCTTTTTCACGGATTACCCCGGTGTCAGGATCTTCTGCGTCGGTCTTGCGGAGTGTTTCGGGCTTGGGCCCGATTACTTGATCAGGTAGATCGTGGCGAACAGGCCGATCCACACGACATCGACGAAGTGCCAGTAGTAGGACACGACGATGGCCGCGGTGGCCTGCTCGTGAGTGAATCTCTTGGCTGCGTATGTCCTGCCGAGTACCAGCAGGAAGGCGATCAGACCGCCTGTCACATGCATGCCGTGGAAGCCGGTCGTGAGGTAGAACACCGAGCCGTACGGATCCGAGGACAGCGAGAGGCCGTCCTTCTTCACCAGCTCGGTGTACTCGAAGACCTGGCCTCCGATGAAGATCGCACCCATCACGAACGTGATCATGAACCAGGTGCGGAGCTTCTTCACATCGCCCCGCTCCGCGGCAAATACGCCGAGCTGGCACGTGAGGGAGGAGAGCACCAGGATCGTGGTGTTCGTCGCCGAGAACGGAAGGTTCAGCGAGGACGCCATTTCCTTCCAGTGCTCGGGACCCGTCACCGATCGCAGGGTGAAGTACATCGCGAAGAGGGCCGCGAAGAACATCAGCTCGGAACTCAACCAGATGATGGTTCCGACGCTGGTGAGGTTCGGTCGATTGACCGACGGGTGCGCGTGCCCGGTTTCTACTGTCGTTGCTGTCGCCACGACCGACATTATGTCGGTCGCTTATCCCGCCCTCACCCTGGGGGGTGCCGTTCGGTGTGTCAGGGCCGTGTGTCCTGCCCGAACGGCCCATCGGAAGGCTGTCCGAACCGGTGTTGACGGGGTGTCGGGCGGAGTAGCATCCGCGCCAGGATTCATGCACCGGATACACCGAAGACACCGCCGTCACGGAGGAACAATGCAGCCGAGCGCCACGGTCCTGGTCTACAGCGACGACGCCAACACCCGCGAACAGGTGCGTCTTGCGACGGGCCGCAGGCCGGCCGCCGACGTTCCCCCCGTGGAGTTCCTGGAGTGCGCCACCCTCGACGCCGTCCTCACCGCGCTGGACCGCGGCGGGATCGACGTGTGCGTCCTGGACGGCGAGGCGGTTCCCGCGGGCGGCATGGGCGTCTGCCGGCAGATCAAGGACGAGGTCTTCAACTGCCCGCCCGTGCTGCTGCTGATGGGCCGCCCGCAGGACGCCTGGCTGGCCACCTGGAGCCGCGCGGAGGCGGCGGTGACCCTTCCGGTCGAGCCGGTGGAGTTCGCGGGCACACTGGCCGCGCTGCTGCGCAGTGGGTCCGCCGTACGGGTCTGAGCACTCCACCGGCTGCGGATCAGGCCGCGGTCGGCCGCAGCCGGGCCGACCCGGCGGAGTCCTCGGTCTCCTCGGGTGCCGTGGGGTCGGTGTGCTGCGCGGCGCCGTTGAGTGCGCTGCCCGTACGCCACTTGGACCAGGACATGTTCCAGTCGCCGAAGCCGTTGTCGAACGGCGTCATGGTCTCGCCGTAGCTGTTGACGACCGAGACGAGGTCGCCCGGACGGAAGTTGTTGAAGAACCAGGCGGCGTTGTCGGTGCTCATGCCCGTGCAGCCGTGGCTGACGTTGTCGTACCCCTGGGAGCCGACGGACCACGGGGCGGCGTGGACGTACTCGCCGCTCCATGTGACACGCGTCGCGTAGTAGACCGGCAGGTCGTACGAGTCGGAGCTGCCCTCGGCGATGCCGATGCTGGTTCCGCGCATCTGTACGTAGTATTCCTGCCCCAGCACGACCTTGACGCCGTTTCGGGTGTCGAAGCCCGGCTTGCCGGTGGTGACCGGAATGGTGTTGATCACGTTCCCGTTCCGCTTCACCGTCATGTAGTGCGAGCCGGCGTCCGTGACGGCCTCCATCCGGTCGCCGGTGGTGATCTTCAGGGGCTTCGCGGTCCCGCCGTAGAGCTTGCCGTCGACCTTGATGCCGTCGAGGTTGCTGTGCACGTTGATGGTGGCGTGCGCGGGCCAGTACGACTTCGGGCGGTAGTGCAGCAGGTTGTCGTCGACCCAGTACCAGGCGCCGTCGACCGACGGCGAGGACTCGACCCGCAGGGCGCGCTCCACGATCGCCCTGGCGGCCGGGGACTTGACCTTGGAGCTGAGCTGCGCGGTGATGGGCTGTCCCACGCCGTACTTGCCGCCCTCGGGACCGAAGGTGACCTGCAGCCTGTTGGGGGCGGTGGCCGTGTCGAACGTCATGGTCCGCAGGCCCGGTGAACCGTCCTGGTCCTCGGTGCCGACCTTGACCGTGTAGTGGGCGTCCGCGGCCAGCGGAGCGGTGGAGTGCCATCTGCTGCCGTCGGCGGAGAGCTCGCCCGCCAGATAGCGTCCTGAGGCGTCTGTGGCGGTCACATCGGTGATGCGGGCCTCCGAGCCCCTGGCGGTGATCTCCAGGGGCTTGTCGGGGCTTGTCTTCCCGGTGCCCGAGGGCCCGTTGAAGGAGACCTGGTCCGCCGCGTCGTACGGCTTGGCGGAGAGCGGGTTGGCGGCGGACCCTGCGCACGCGGTCGCTGACGCTGCCAGGGACGCGACCAGCAAGGTGCAGCTCAGGACCGTACGGAATCGAGGTGCGTGGCTCATGGACTCACGTTATGAAGGTCCGTCAGTTCCGGCGCGCTGGGTGACTGCAAACGAGGGGCCCGGCCACCTGAAACGGTGGCCGGGCCCCTCGTCGTGCGTGGAACGGGTGCTACTGGTTCTGGTTCTCTCCGCGGTAGAACTCGAAGACCCAGCCGAAGAGGCCGACCAGGATCAGCGGTGCGGAGAAGTACAGCAGCCACCAGCCCATGGCGATCGCCAGGAAGGCGAGGGCGCCACCGATGGCCAGTGAGAGCGGCTGCCAGCTGTGCGGGGCGAAGAAGCCCAGCTCACCGGCGTCGTCCGCGACATCGGCTTCCTTGTTGTCCTGGGCGATGGCGTCCATCCGCCGGGCCGTGAAGGCCAGGTAGAAGCCGATCATCACGCTCAGGCCGAAGGCCATGAAGAGTGCCGTGGTGCCCGCGGCCTCCTTCGACCACACGCCGTAGACGATCGCCATGGCGAGGATGAAGAAGCTCAGCCACAGGAACATCTTTCCCTGGACCTTCACTTGCCTGCCTCCTTGCCGCCGACGAGGGCTGCGTCAGCGTGACCGTGGTTCTCGAGCTGGTCGAGAGCCGCGATCTCCGGGTGATGCAGGTCGAACGCCGGGGATTCGCTGCGAATCCGCGGCAGGGTGAGGAAGTTGTGCCGCGGCGGCGGGCAGGACGTCGCCCACTCGAGCGAACGGCCGTAGCCCCACGGGTCGTCGACCTCGACCTTCTTGCCGTACTTGGCGGTCTTCCAGACGTTGTAGAAGAACGGCAGGATCGACAGACCGAGCAGGAAGGAGGAAATCGTCGAGATCGTGTTCAGGGCGGTGAACCCGTCGGCCGCCAGGTAGTCGGCGTAACGACGCGGCATGCCCTCGACACCCAGCCAGTGCTGCACCAGGAACGTGCCGTGGAAGCCCACGAACAGCGTCCAGAAGGTGATCTTGCCGAGGCGCTCGTCCAGCATCTTGCCCGTGAACTTCGGCCACCAGAAGTGGAATCCGGAGAACATCGCGAAGACCACGGTGCCGAAGATGACGTAGTGGAAGTGCGCGACCACGAAGTACGAGTCGGAGACGTGGAAGTCCATCGGGGGCGAGGCCAGGATGACGCCGGTCAGACCACCGAAGGTGAAGGTGATCAGGAAGCCGACGGCCCAGAGCATCGGTGTCTCGAAGGACAGTGAGCCCTTCCACATCGTTCCGATCCAGTTGAAGAACTTCACGCCTGTTGGCACGGCGATCAGGAACGTCATGAAGGAGAAGAACGGCAGGAGCACTCCGCCGGTGACGTACATGTGGTGCGCCCACACGGTCACGGACAGGCCGGCGATCGCAATGGTGGCTCCGATGAGGCCGATGTAACCGAACATCGGCTTTCTGGAGAACACTGGGATCACTTCGGAAATAATTCCGAAGAATGGTAGGGCAATGATGTACACCTCTGGATGGCCGAAGAACCAGAAGAGGTGTTGCCAGAGCAATGCCCCGCCATTGGCGGAGTCGAATACATGCGCACCGAACTTGCGGTCCGCCTCCAGCGCGAAGAGCGCGGCGGCGAGCACCGGGAAGGCCAGCAGGACCAGAACACCGGTCAGCAGGACGTTCCACACGAAGATCGGCATACGGAACATCGTCATGCCAGGGGCGCGCATGCAGATGATCGTGGTGATGAAGTTGACCGAGCCGAGGATCGTGCCGAAGCCGGAGAAGGCCAGACCCATGATCCACATGTCGGCGCCGACGCCCGGCGAGCGGACCGCGTCCGACAGCGGGGAGTAGGCGAACCAGCCGAAGTCGGCCGCGCCCTGCGGGGTGAGGAAGCCACCGACCGCGATGAGCGAACCGAAGAGGTACAGCCAGTACGCGAACATGTTCAGCCGCGGGAACGCCACGTCGGGCGCGCCGATCTGCAGCGGCATGATCCAGTTCGCGAATCCGGCGAACAGCGGCGTCGCGAACATCAGCAGCATGATCGTGCCGTGCATCGTGAACGCCTGGTTGAACTGCTCGTTCGACATGATCTGCGTGCCGGGGCGGGCGAGTTCGGCGCGCATGAAGAGCGCCATGATCCCGCCGATGCAGAAGAACGCGAACGACGTGACCAGGTACATCGTGCCGATCGTCTTGTGGTCAGTGGTGGTCAGCCACTTGATGACGACGTTTCCCGGCTCTTTGCGCCGTACCGGCAGCTCGCTCTCGTAGGAGTCTGCTGCCGCGGCACCCTGAGGTTCGTTGAGGATGCTCACAGGTTGTTCGTCTCCGCGTTCTTGGCGTGGCCAGTCTGCGCGATCCCGGCGGGGATGTAGCCGTTCTGGCCCTTCTTCGCCAGGTCCTTGAGGTGCTGCTCGTACCTCTCCTTGGAGACGACCTTCACATTGAAGAGCATCCGGGAGTGGTCGACGCCGCAGAGCTCGGCGCACTTGCCCTTGAAGGTGCCCTCACGAGAAGGGGTCACCTCGAAGGAGTTGGTGTGGCCCGGGACGACGTCCATCTTCATCAGGAACGGCACCACCCAGAAGTCATGGATGACGTCGCGCGAGGTGAGAACGAAGCGGACCTTCTCGCCCTTCGGCAGCCACAGGGTCGGACCCGGATTGCCGTTCTGCGGGTTACGAGTGCCCGGGGTGCCGACGTCGTAGACGCCTTCGGCGCCCGCCGGGAACTGCTTCAGGAACCTGTCCGGAATGTCCTTCAGTTCCTTGGACTTGGCGGCATCGCCGGTGTCGGCCTTGCCGTCCACGTCCTCGATGTAGTTGAAGCCCCAGCTCCACTGGAATCCGACCACGTTGACCGTGACGGCCGGTGTGGTCGGGGAGAGCTTGAGGAGCTTCGTCTCGTCACGCGCGGTGAAGTAGAAGAGCACCGAGACGATGATGAGGGGGACCACGGTGTACAGCGCCTCGATGGGCATGTTGTACCGGGTCTGCGGAGGGACCTCCACCTTGGTGCGGCTGCGCCGGTGGAAGATGACGCTCCAGATGATCAGCCCCCATACCAGCACGCCCGTGGCGAGCGCTGCCGCCCACGAGCCCTGCCAGAGGGAGAGGATCCGAGGCGCCTCTTCCGTTACCGGGGTGGGCATACCAAGGCGGGGGAAGTCCTTGTATGTGCAACCAGAGGCGGTCGCCAGGACCACGCCCGCGGTCAGCACCTGGAGCAGCTTCCGCCGCATCGGGCGCCGCGACGAGCGGTCGGAGCCGGTGGGACTCACGTAGCGCCTTCCCGAGAGTCTCGCCCGTGCGGCCCTGCGGCCGTCTCTCTGGTCGGTCGCCGGATCCTGCGCGGGCAGGGGTTTGGATGTTTATGCGGACCAAACCCTACTGGAGGCCATTTGGGGTCGCGCGGGGAGGGTGCCCAACGCGCCGTCCGACTCCCCAAAGGGATGGAATCCCGGCTTCCGACGGGTATCTGACGGCCCCTCCCCTCACGGCGGGTGAAGGTGGGCGCCGGGCGGAGGGGCTGCGGGTCCGCGGCGCGGGCTAGCGTGTCGGCGTGTCCTACTTCGATGCCGCGTCCTCCGCACCCCTGCACCCCGTCGCCCGCCAGGCTTTGCAGGCCTCGCTGGACGAGGGATGGGCCGATCCCGCCCGGCTCTACCGGGAGGGCCGGCGCGCCAGGCTGCTCCTCGACGCGGCGCGCGAGGCGGCCGCCGACGCCGTCGGGTGCCGTCCGGACGAACTCGTCTTCACCTCTTCGGGGACGCGTGCCGTGCACTCCGGAATCGCCGGGGCGCTTGCGGGGCGTCGGCGTGTCGGCCGTCATCTGGTGGTCTCGGCGGTCGAGCATTCGTCGGTGCTCCATTCGGCGGCAGCCCATGCGGCGGACGGCGGTTCGGTGACCGAGGCCGAGGTCGTACGGAGCGGGGCGGTGGACCCCGCGGTGTTCGCGGCGGCCCTGCGTACGGACACCGCGCTGGCCTGTCTGCAGTCCGCCAACCACGAGGTGGGCACCGAACAGCCCGTCGCCGAAGTGGCCGCGGCCTGCCGGGAGGCGGGGGTGCCGCTGCTGGTGGACGCCGCGCAGTCGCTGGGGTGGGGGCCCGTCGACGCGCCCTGGTCGCTGCTCGCCGCGAGTGCGCACAAATGGGGCGGACCGGCGGGGGTCGGGCTCCTTGCCGTACGGAAAGGTGTGAGGTTCGCGACTCAAGGCCCGGCGGACGAACGGGAGTCGGGGCGGGCGGCCGGCTTCGAGAACATCCCGGCGATCGTGGCGGCGGCGGCCTCGCTGCGTGCCGTACGAGCCGAGGCCGCGGCCGAGTCACTGCGGCTGCGGGGGCTTGTGGACCGGATCCGGGAGCGGGTGGCCGCGAGCGTCCCGGACGTGGAGGTCGTCGGGGATCCGGTGCGCCGGATGCCGCACCTCGTCACCTTCTCCTGTCTCTATGTCGATGGGGAGACGCTGCTGCACGAGCTCGACCGGGCCGGGTTCTCGGTGTCGTCCGGGTCCTCGTGCACCAGCTCGACCCTGACGCCCAGTCATGTACTGAAGGCGATGGGCGTGCTCTCCGAGGGGAACGTGCGGGTGTCGCTGCCCGTGGGGGCCCTGGAAGCGGACGTGGAGCGGTTCCTGGAGGTGCTGCCGGGCGCCGTGGAGGGCGTACGGAAGCAGTTGGGGGCTCCGGCCACCGGGGCTTCCGGGAGCGGCGGCACCGAGGATCTGGTGGTGGACGCGCTCGGGAAGCTGTGCCCGATTCCGGTGATCGAGCTCGCCAAGGTGATCGGTGACGTGCCGGTGGGCGGGGTGGTGACGGTGCTGGCCGACGACGAGGCCGCGCGGCTCGACATCCCCGCGTGGTGCGACATGCGTTCGCAGGAGTACGTGGGCGCGCACCCGGTGGGCGGCGGGACCGCCTACCGGGTGCGGCGTCTCAACTAGGCGGCGAGGAAGGTCTCCACCTCGGCGGCGGCCTCGTGGCCGTACGCCTTGGTGAAGCGGTCCATGAAGTTCGCGCGGCGCAGCGTGTACTCCTGGGTGCCGAGCGTCTCGATGACCAGGGTGGCGAGCATGCAGCCGATCTGGGCGGCGCGCTCCAGGCCGACGCCCCAGGACAGGCCGGAGAGGAAGCCCGCGCGGAACGCGTCGCCGACGCCCGTCGGGTCGACCTTGGCCTCCTCCTCGGCGCAGCCGACCTCGATCGGGTCGGCGCCGACGGCCTCGATGCGCACGCCGCGCGAGCCGAGGGTGGTGACGCGGTGGCCGACCTTGCCGAGGATCTCCGCGTCGGTCCAGCCGGTCTTCGACTCGATGAGGCCCTTCTCGTACTCGTTGGAGAAGAGGTACGTCGCGCCCTCGAGCAGCGTGCGGATGTCGTCCCCGGACATGCGCGCGATCTGCTGGGAGAAGTCCGCGGCGAAGGGGATCGAGCGGGACTTGCACTCCTCGGTGTGCCGGAGCATCGCCTCGGGGTCGTCGGCGCCGATCAGGACCAGGTCCAGGCCGCCCACGCGCTCGGCCACCGAGTGGAGCTCGATCTGGCGGGCCTCGCTCATCGCGCCCGTGTAGAAGGAGCCGATCTGGTTGTGGTCGGAGTCCGTGGTGCAGACGAAGCGTGCGGTGTGCAGGACTTCGGAGATACGGACCGAGCCGGTGTCCACGCCGTGGCGGTCGAGCCAGGCGCGGTACTCGTCGAAGTCGGAGCCGGCCGCACCGACCAGGATCGGCTTGGTGCCGAGCTGGCCCATGCCGAAGCAGATGTTGGCGCCTACGCCTCCGCGCCGTACGTCGAGGTTGTCGACGAGGAAGGAGAGGGAGACCGTGTGCAGCTGATCCGCGACCAGTTGGTCGGCGAAGCGGCCGGGGAAGGTCATGAGGTGATCGGTGGCGATGGAGCCGGTGACTGCAATGCGCACGGCGAGGACGCTCCTGTGGAGGAGGGAGGTTGACACTTCACGCTACCGGGTCGGCCGCTGGGCACCGAAGCCGGGAAACTACCTGATAGTAGGGCTTTTTTCGAAGCGTCCCAGGTGCGTACGGTGCGAATATGGAAGACGTTCTTGAACAGAGCATGGGCGAGCCCGGTCTGGTCGAACTCCGCGGTGACTGCGCCCGCATGGCTCCGCACTGGGTCGTGCCCGCCGCCCCGCTGCCCGAACCGGTGCATCCGTCGCTGATCCACGGCATCACCGTCCCGCCCGCTTCCGCCCTTCTGCTCGACTCCATGTCGGAGTACGGCGACTGAGGAGCGCGCAGAGGGAACCGCGCGCTCCCCCGCTCCGTCCCACCCGTGTCCCCCGTATAGGGGAGACGACGTACGACGGAGCGAAGGAGCGTGCAGTGAGCAGCAGCGAGCGACCTGACAACGATGTGGTGAGCAGCCCCCGGCGGCGATCCCCGATCGCCGTCACCTCGGTCGCGGCAGCGGTGCTGCTGGCCGGTGGTGGCGGCGCGTACTGGGCGTCGACCACCTTCGGGGACGGCGGAGGTACGCAGAGCAGCGCGGCGCCCGGCGGCACGGGATCCCCTCCCCCGCTGGCGCTGGGCAACGGTTCCTCGGGCAGCGGGGCGCCGGGGATCGCGCCCGGTGAGCCCGACCCGACCGGCGGCCGGACCGTGTACCGGGCCGAGGGGAAGTTGCCACAGGGGCCGGAGCGGGCGGCGGTCTACCGTGCGCAGGGCACGGTCTCCGCGGACGAGGTGGCGAAGCTCGCCGGGGCGCTCGGGGTGCCGGGCACTCCGCGTCTCGAGGGGACGGCCTGGAAGGTGGGGTCCTCGGCGCCGGGGCCGACGCTGCAGGTCAACAGGGCTGCGCCCGGCACGTGGACGTTCTCTCGGGCCGGCCGGGGCGAGGTCCCGCCGAGCGGTGAGGGCGCGGCGGTGAGCGAGCAGGCGGCCAAGGCCGCGGCGGCTCCGGTGCTGAAGGCGCTGGGGCAGGACCGCGCGAAGGTCGACGCGAGCCAACTGATGGGCGCCGTACGGGTGGTGAATGCCGATCCGGTGATCGACGGGCTGCCGACGTACGGCTGGATGACCGGGATCCAGGTGGGGGTCTCCGGTCAACTGGTGGGCGGCAGCGGACAGTTGAAGGCTCCGGTCAAGGGTGCCGAGTATCCGCTGATCAGTGCGTCCGATGCGGTCAAGCAGCTCAACGCGGCCGGTTCCGGAGGCAGTTCGGTCGGGATCGGCGGATGCGCAACCGTCGCACCGCTGGACCGGACGACCGGTGAGACCGGGGAGACCGGGGAGAAGGTCCAGACTCCGTGCAAGCCGGGGACCGTCGCTCCTCCGCAGACGCTGACGATCAGCGGGGCACGGCTCGGGCTCGCGGTGCAGTTCGCGGAGGGCGGGCAGATGCTCGTGCCGTCGTGGCTCTTCGAGGTGCAGCCCGCGGGCGGGGCGCAGCACTACACCCTGACCAGGACCGCGGTGGACCCGAAGTACATCGCGCCGGAGCCGACGCCCACGGAGGAGCAGAACCATCCGGGTACGGGCACCCATGACAGGGCGCAGAGCCTCAAGTCGTACTCCGCGGACGGACGGAAGGTGACCGTGCACTTCTGGGGCGGCGCGTGCAGTACGTACACGGCGAAGGCGAGCGAGGACGGCTCGTCGGTGCGGGTGACGGTGACCGAGCACAAGTCGGACGAGAAACGCGTCTGCATCATGATCGCCAAGGATCTGGCGCAGACGGTCACGCTGCAGCAGCAGCTGGGCGACCGGAAGGTCGTGGACGCGTCGAACGGGAAGACGGTGCCGAGGTCGTAGTTCCCGTACGTACGACGGTACGGACATGACGAAGGCGGCGGTCCCGGATCACCGGGCCGCCGCCTTCGTCGTGACTGCTTAGCTGAACGAGTCGCCGCAGGCGCAGGAGCCCGTGGCGTTCGGGTTGTCGATCGTGAAGCCCTGCTTCTCGATGGTGTCGACGAAGTCGATCGAGGCGCCGCCCAGGTACGGGGCGCTCATACGGTCGGTGACGACCTTGACGCCGCCGTCGAACTCCTTGGTGACATCGCCGTCGAGCGAACGCTCGTCGAAGAAGAGCTGGTAGCGGAGGCCGGAGCAGCCGCCGGGCTGGACGGCGACGCGCAGCGCGAGGTCGTCACGGCCTTCCTGGTCGAGCAGGGCCTTGACCTTGCCCGCGGCGGCCTCGGACAGGAGGATGCCGTCGCTGACAGTGGTCTTCTCGTCCGATACGGACATCTGCTTCACTCCCGGGTTGTACGGACTGCTTGCCGACGGTTGCAACCGGCGGGGCCGCGGATTCATTCCGGGCCGAGCATGGCGTCTTTGCGCTTCCTTCCCCTTCATGCTCGCACACCCGATTCGCCAGGGGCACAGCCTGGGCTCAGCGGGATGCGTCACATCGACGCGATGGCCATCGTCAGGGTGACGCAAAGCGGTTATGATAGATAACGTCATTTCGACGAGAAGTCGTTCTGCAGAACAGAAAGGGTGCGTGTCGTGACCACCGCCCAGCCCCTTGACGTACAGCCCAGCCCGCTTGCGCTCCTGCTCCTCGGCCGCGAGGCCGACCCGAAGAGCGAGCGCGGTGTGGAGTGCCCCGGCGACCTGCCGTCGCCGTCCGACCCGGACCTGGTGGAGCGCGCCCGCGCGGCCAAGGAGAAGCTCGGGGACAAGGTCTTCGTCCTCGGGCACCACTACCAGCGCGACGAGGTCATCCAGTTCGCCGACGTCACCGGCGACTCCTTCAAGCTCGCCCGGGACGCGGCCGCGAAGCCCGAGGCCGAGTACATCGTCTTCTGCGGTGTGCACTTCATGGCCGAGTCGGCCGACATCCTGACCTCCGACGACCAGAAGGTGGTCCTTCCGGACCTGGCCGCCGGCTGCTCGATGGCCGACATGGCGACGGCCGAGCAGGTCGCGGAGTGCTGGGACGTACTGACCGAGGCCGGCATCGCCGAGCAGGTCGTCCCCGTCTCGTACATGAACTCCTCCGCCGACATCAAGGCCTTCACCGGCAAGCACGGCGGCACGATCTGCACCTCGTCCAACGCCAAGCGCGCGCTGGAGTGGGCCTTCGAGCAGGGCGAGAAGGTCCTGTTCCTGCCCGACCAGCACCTGGGCCGCAACACCGCCGTCCGCGACATGGGGATGTCCCTGGAGGACTGCGTCCTCTACAACCCGCACAAGCCGAACGGCGGGCTGACGGCCGAGGAGCTGCGCAACGCCAGGATGATCCTGTGGCGCGGGCACTGCTCGGTGCACGGGCGCTTCTCGGTCGACTCGGTGAACGACGTCCGTGAGCGGATCCCGGGCGTAAAGGTCCTGGTGCACCCCGAGTGCAAGCACGAGGTCGTCGCGGCGGCCGACGAGGTCGGCTCGACGGAGTACATCATCAAGGCCCTCGACGCGGCCGAGCCCGGCTCGAAGTGGGCGATCGGCACCGAGCTGAACCTGGTGCGCCGGCTGGCCAACGCCCACCCGGACAAGGAGATCGTCTTCCTCGACAAGACCGTCTGCTTCTGCTCGACCATGAACCGGATCGACCTGCCGCACCTCGTGTGGACCCTGGAGTCCCTCGCCGAGGGCAACCTGGTCAACCGGATCGAGGTCGACCGCGAGACGGAGCAGTTCGCCAAGCAGGCGCTGGAGCGGATGCTGGCGCTCCCGTAGCGCATACGGGAAAGACGGGGAAGGCCCCGGCACCGAGGGACGGTGCCGGGGCCTTCTTGTGTCGTACGGCGGGACTCAGACGCTCGCGGTCTCCTGCTCCGCGTCCGACTGGGCCGGGATCCCGGCCTTCTTGGCCCGCTTGGCCTCCTTCTTGGCGGCCCTGCGCTCCTTGCGGAGCTCCACCAGCGCGTACAGCGTCGGCACCAGCAGCAGCGTGAGCAGCGTCGACGTGATCAGACCGCCGATCACCACCACGGCGAGCGGCTGCGAGATGAAGCCGCCCTCGCCCGTGACGCCCAGCGCCATCGGCAGCAGCGCGAAGATCGTCGCCAGGGCCGTCATCAGGATCGGGCGCAGTCGGTGGCGGCCGCCTTCCACGACGGCCTCGATGACGCCCATGCCCTGGCTGCGGTACTGGTTGATCAGGTCGATCAGCACGATCGCGTTGGTGACCACGATGCCGATGAGCATCAGCATGCCGATCATCGCCGGGACACCCATCGGGGTGCCGGTGATCACCAGCAGACCGATCGCGCCGGTGGCCGCGAACGGGATGGAGACCAGCAGGATCAGCGGCTGGATCAGCGAGCGGAACGTCGCGACCAGCAGCATGAAGACGATCGCGATGGCCGCCAGCATGGCCAGCGCCAGATTGACGAAGGCGTCGCTCTGGTCGGAGGAGACTCCGCCGATCTCGACGCTCGCGCCCGCCGGGAGCTTCTTCTCGACCTCGTTGATCTTGGACTGGAGGGCGGTGGTGACCGCTCCCGTGTTGTCGCCCTCCGGCTTCGCCGTGATCGTCGCCGCGCGGGCGCCGTCGATCCGGGTCATCGAGACCGGGCCCGGGACGAGCTTCACGTCGGCGATGTCACCGAGCTTGGCGACACCCAGGTCGAGGTTCTTCAGCTCGTCCAGAGTGACGGCCGGGCGCGCGGACTTCACCACGATGTCGCGCTCGGTGTCGTCCAGGATCGCCTTGCCGGACTTGGTGCCGCTGACCGCCTGGGCCACGGCCGCGCCCAGCGTCGTCTCGTTGAAGCCCGCGTCGGCCGCCTTGGAGGTGGACTTCACGGAGATACGCGGCACGGACTGCGACAGGTCGCTCGTGACGTCCTTGACGTCCTTGAGGCTCGCCACCGCGTCCCGTACCTGGTCGGACGCCTTGCGCAGGGTCGCGCCGTCGCCGGCCTTGACCACGACGCTCAGGTCCTGGTCGCCGAAGCCGCCGCCCGAGCCGACGGTCGTGTCACCGATGCCGTCGACCTCGGCCAGCTCCTTCTCCAGGCGGTCCTGGGTGTCGGAGTAGTCGTCGGCGCTCTTCAGCGTGAGCTGGTACGAGGCCTGGTTGGCGCCCGTACCGCCGCCGAAGGCCGCCATGAAGCCCGAGGAGCCGACCGTGACCTGGTAGTCCTTGATCGTGTCGATCCCGGCGAGGACCTTCTCGACCTTCTTCGCCGCCACGTCGGCCGCCTCCAGGCTGGTGCCCGGGGTCAGCTCCTGCTTCAGCGTGAGGGTCTCCTGGTCGCCCTGGTCGAAGAAGTTGGTCTTCAGGAGCGGGGCCATGCCGAAGGTACCGATCAGGACGACCGCCGCGATCAGCAGGCTGGTGAGGCGGCGCCGGGTCGCGAAGCGCAGCACCGGGACGTAGAGGCGCTGCAGCGGGCTGCGGGCCTCCTTCTCCTCCGCCTTGCGGCGCAGCTCCTCCGGATCGACGCCCTCCGAGCCCTTGGGGGCGCGCAGGAACCAGTACGAGAAGACCGGGACCACGGTGAGCGAGACGAGCAGGGAGGCGAGCAGGGCGGCCGTCACCGTGATGGAGAACGAGCCGAAGAGCTGGCCCACCATGCCGCCGACCAGGCCGATCGGCAGGAAGACCGCGACCGTGGTGAGGGTGGAGGACGTGACCGCTCCGGCCACCTCCTTGACCGCGGTGATGATCGCGGACTGGCGCTCCTCGCCGTACCCGAGGTGACGCTTGATGTTCTCCAGGACCACGATCGAGTCGTCGACGACGCGGCCGATGGCGATGGTGAGCGCGCCCAGGGTCAGGACGTTGAGGGAGAGGTCGCGGGTCCACAGCACGATCAGCGCGAGGAGGACCGAGAGGGGGATGGAGATCGCCGTCACGAGCGTGGAGCGCAGCGAGGCGAGGAAGACCAGGATGACGATCACGGCGAAGAGCAGGCCGAGGGCGCCCTCGGTGGTCAGGCCCGAGATGGACTTCGAGACGGACGGGCCCTGGTCGAAGATGACCGTGAGGTCGGTGTCGGAGCCCAGGGTCTTGCGCAGGTCGGAGAGCTTGTCGTTGACCGCGTCGGAGATGCCGACGGCGCTGCCGTTCTGGTCCATCGTGAGCGAGATGGAGAGGCTGGGCTTGCCGTTGGTGCGGGTGATGGAGACCGCGGTGGCGGGCTGCTCCTTCACCGTGGCCACGTCGCCGAGGCGAACGGGCTTGGCGGGCTTGCCCGTTGCGGACTGCGGTGCGATGCGCAGGTCCGCGATCTGCTCGACGGAGGTGTATCCGCCGCCGACCTGGACCGTACGGCTCTTGCCGTCCTCGGAGAAGTTGCCGGCCGGCAGGGTCGCCCCGCCCGCCTGCAGCGCCTGGCTGAGGGAGAGGGAGTTGAGGCCGGCCCTGGCCAGCTTCTTGTCGTCGGGGGTGACCGCGACCTGGAGGTCCTGGACGCCGTCGACGCTGACCTGGCCGACGCCGTCGATGTCCTGGAGCTCGGGGACGACCGACTTGTCGAGCTGGTCGGCGAGCGCCTGCTGGTCCTTGGTGGAGGAGACGGCGAGGACGACGGTCGGGATGTCGTCCGTGGAGCCGGCCACGACCTGGGGGTCGACGTCGGTCGGGATCTGGGCGCGGGCGCGGTTCACGGCCTGCTGGACGTCGGCGACGAGCTGCTTGGTGCCGTTGCCGTAGTCGAACTGGGCCATGATCACGGCGTTGCCCTCGCTCGCCGTGGAGGTCACGCCCTTGATGCCGTCGACGGCCTTGATGGTGTTCTCGAGCGGTTCGACGACCTGCTTCTCGACCACATCGGGGGACGCACCCTGGTACGGGGCGATGACCGAGACCATCGGGAACTCGATGGTGGGCAGCAGCTGCTGCTTGAGCTGCGGGATCGCTATGGCGCCGAAGACGACGGCGACGATCGAGATCAGCCCGATCAGGGCCCGTTGCGCGAGGCTGAATCTGGACAGCCAGGACATGGGGTCTCTCTTCTGTGGCGTACGAGGCAGGAGGGCACGGTCAGGTGCCCGCCTATACCTTCAGCCACGGAAGAGGCCTCGTTCCTACCTCGCAGGTCCCTTCCTTATCCGGCGCATACAGCAGGTGCAGTACGCCGCCGCTACGCCCTTGGGTGGACCAGGCCCGATTCGTAGGCGATTACCACCAATTGGGCCCGGTCGCGGGCCCCCAGCTTCGCCATCGCCCTGTTCACATGGGTCTTGACGGTCAGGGGGCTCACCGTGAGGCGCTCCGCGATCTCGTCGTTGGAGTGACCGCCCGCGACCTGCACCAGGACCTCGCGCTCGCGGACGGTGAGCGCCTCCAGCCGTCCGGCGTACGCCTCGGGGTCGGGGCCGCCCTCCGAACTGCCGCCCTGCGCGAGGAACTTGGCGATCAGGCCCTTGGTCGCGACCGGCGAGAGCAGCGCCTCACCGGCCGCCGCGATACGGATCGCGTTGAGCAGTTCGTCCGGCTCCGCCCCTTTTCCGAGGAAGCCGGAGGCGCCGGCGCGGAGCGACTGGACGACGTACTCGTCCACCTCGAAGGTCGTGAGCATCACGACGCGCACTGCGGCCAGTTCGGGGTCCGCGCTGATCAGGCGGGTGGCGGCGAGACCGTCCGTGCCGGGCATCCGGATGTCCATGAGGACGACGTCGGCGCGGGCCGAGCGGGCGAGCGCGACGGCTTCGGCGCCGTCCGCGGCTTCTCCGACGACCTCCATGTCGGGCTCGGAGTCCACCAGGACGCGGAACGCACTGCGCAGGAGCGCCTGGTCGTCGGCGAGCAACACTCTGATCGTCATGCGTTCTCCCCTGCCGCGGCCTTGACCGGAAGGATCGCATGCACGCGGAAACCGCCGCCGTAGCGGGGGCCCGCCGAGCAGGACCCCGTCAGCGCGGTGGCGCGCTCGCGCATGCCGATGAGGCCGTGGCCGCCGCCCTCCTCGGGCGCCGGTGCGTCCTCCCGGCCCGCACCCGCACCGTCGTCGAGGACCGTGACCTCCACGCTGCGGCCCACTCGGACCACGCTGACCTCGGCCTTGGCGCCCTCACCCGCGTGCTTCTGCACATTGGTCAGCGCCTCCTGGATGATCCGGTACGCCGCCAGGTCGACGGCGGCGGGGAGCCCGGCCGGTGCGTCGGTGCGGGCCACCTCGACCGGGAGCCCGGCGTTGCGGAAGGTGTCGACCAGTTCGTCGAGTACAGCCAGACCGGGCGCCGGTTCGGTGGGGGCCTCGGGGTCGCCGGACTGGCGCAGGAGGCCGACCGTGGCGCGGAGTTCGTTCAGCGCGGACCGGCTGGCTTCCCGTACATGGGCGAGTGCTTCCTTGGCCTGGTCGGGGCGCTTGTCCATGACGTGGGCCGCGACCCCCGCCTGGACGTTGACCAGGGCGATGTGGTGGGCGACGACGTCGTGCAGATCGCGGGCGATGCGCAGCCGCTCCTCGGCGACGCGGCGGCCCGCCTCCTCCTCGCGGGTGCGCTCCGCGCGCTCGGCGCGCTCGCGGATGGCGTCGACGAAGGCGCGGCGGCTGCGTACGGCGTCCCCTGCGGCGGCGGCCATACCCGTCCAGGCGAAGATCCCGAGGTTCTCCTGCGAGTACCAGGGCGCCTCGCTGAAGCCCATCGCGAACCCCGTCAGCACGGCCATGGTGACCAGGCCGACCCGCCAGGTGGTGGGGCGGTCGGTGCGGGCTGCGATGGAGTAGAGCGCGATGACGGCGCTCATCGCGACGGGCGCGGGCGGTACGGCGAAGACCAGCTCCACGGCGGTGACGCTGCAGGTCACCGCGAGCACGGCCATCGGCGCGCGGCGCCGGAACACCAGGGCGCCGGCCCCGATGACGATCAGGAGGAGGCTGAGGGGCTCGGGGGTGCGGGTGACGAAGGTGTGGCCGTCGGGGCCTCGCGGATCGATGAAGGAGCCGAGGACCATGCAGACGAGGACGGCCAGGGCGAGGCCGGCGTCGAAGGCCAGGGGGTGGACCCGGAGCCAGGCGCGCAGGCGCGCGTAGCTGGGGGGCGCCTTCGACGGGGTACTCACGGGAAACAACGGTACGGGTTGCGGGTGGGCGGGCGTACCAGCCGGGGATTTCCCCAATCCCGCCCCTTCCCGAAGCTGGGGGCGCCGCCCCGCAGACCCCTGCTGGGGCTCCGCCCCAGACCCCGGTCCTCAATCGCCGGACGGGCTGGATATATCCAGCCCGTCCGGCGATTGAGGACAAGCGGCCGAAGGTCGCTTCAGCCCGGGATCAAACCGTCGTCGCTCAGCATCTCGCGGACCTCGTCCAGGCTCGCCTCCGCCGACGGCAGAATCAGCTCCGACGGCTGCAGGGCGTCGTCCGGGAGGGCCTCGCCCAGTTCCCGTACCTTGCCCAGCAGCGCGAGAAGCTTCCTGCGGAAGCCGGTCTCGTCACCGCTCTCCATCTCGGCGAGCAGTTCGTCGTCCAGCTTGTTCAGCTCGGTGAAGTGGCTGTCCGCCAGATCCACCTGGCCTTCCCCCATGATCCGTACGATCATGTCGGCGCCCGTCCTTTACTGCTTGTCGAACTTCGGGGTCTGCTGGTCCTGGGGACCGCCCTCAATAGCCTGCTGCGAAGTCGGTCCGCCCGCCAGCTCGGCCTTCATCCGCTGCAGTTCCAGTTCGACGTCACTGCCGCCGGAGATCCGGTCCAGCTCGGCCGTGAGGTCGTCCTTGGCCAGGCCGGACGAGTCGTCCAGCGCACCCGAGGCCAGGAGCTCGTCGATCGCGCCGGCACGGGCCTGCATCTGCGCGGTCTTGTCCTCGGCCCGCTGGATCGCGAGGCCGACGTCGCCCATCTCCTCGGAGATGCCCGAGAAGGCCTCGCCGATACGGGTCTGCGCCTGGGCCGCGGTGTACGTGGCCTTCAGCGTCTCCTTCTTCGTACGGAAGGCGTCGACCTTGGCCTGCAGGCGCTGGGCGGCGAGCGTGAGCTTCTCCTCCTCGCCCTGCAGCGTCTGGTGCTGCACCTCGAGGTCGGAGACCTGCTGCTGCAGCGCCGCACGGCGGGACAGCGCCTCGCGCGCCAGGTCCTCACGGCCGAGGGCGAGCGCCTTGCGGCCCTGGTCCTCCAGCTTGGTGGTCTGGCCCTGGAGCTGGTTGAGCTGCAGTTCCAGGCGCTTGCGGGACGTCGCCACGTCGGCGACCCCGCGACGCACCTTCTGCAGCAGTTCAAGCTGCTTCTGGTAGGAGTAATCGAGGACTTCGCGCGGGTCCTCAGCCCGGTCCAGGGCCTTGTTGGCCTTCGCGCGGAAGATCAACCCCATACGCTTCATGACACCGCTCATGGGCTTCGCGCGCCCCCTTCTGTACGGA
Source organism: Streptomyces sp. NBC_01465 (assembly GCF_036227325.1). Classification (NCBI taxonomy): domain Bacteria; kingdom Bacillati; phylum Actinomycetota; class Actinomycetes; order Kitasatosporales; family Streptomycetaceae; genus Streptomyces; species Streptomyces sp. NBC_01465. The sequence goes on from NZ_CP109467.1 coordinate 1,925,585, forward strand.
CTTCAGCTCCAGCACTTGAACCCACAGTACGGGCCCTGTCTCTATTACCGCACTGTTCGGGAGCGGATGCGCTCCTCCCCAAGGACGACTGCTCCCCGATGCACTCCGGCGTAGGGAGTAGGTGACCGTAGGGGAAGCCCCTGGCAACCCACCGCCAAACCCACCGTTGCGGGATCGTTCCCCCTGAGGCTGGGGTCCATGCACGCCACCCCGTACCCTTGGGCTTTGTGTTCCGAAGCCGCGCCAATGCCAATGAAGAGAAGGCCGCCACCAGCAAGGTGACGTCGGACCTCTCCCAGCAGACCCGTGACCCGCAGGCTCCCAAGGGCCGCCCCACTCCCAAGCGGAGCGAGGCGCAGACCCAGCGGCGCCGTGCCGTCACGCCGACGACCGACCGCAAGGAGGCCGCCAAGCGCCAGCGTGAGGTCCGCAGGACGGATCTCGCCAAGCAGCGCGAGGCCCTCGCCAGCGGCGACGAGCGTTACCTGCCCGCCCGCGACAAGGGCAAGGTCCGGCGCTTCGCCCGCGACTTCGTCGACTCGCGCTTCTGCATCGCGGAGTTCTTCCTCCCGATGGCAGTGATCATCCTGGTCCTGTCGATCGTCCAGGTTCCGGGCATCCAGAACATCGCGCTGCTGCTCTGGCTCTTCGTGATCGTCCTGATCGTCGTCGACTCGGTCGGCATCTGGTTCCGGCTGAAGAAGCAGATCAACCTGCGCTTCCCGGACGAGCCCAAGCGCGGCGCCGTCGCGTACGGACTGATGCGCACCCTCCAGATGCGCCGGATGCGGCTCCCGAAGCCGCAGGTCAAGCGCGGAGAGCGACCCTGACCAGCAGCACGGAGCCCATGGGCTTCGAAGGTGCGTCGTCCGTCTGGCTGAAGGGCCTGGGCGGGCTGCGCAACACCGTGCGCCAGGAGCTCGTCGCCCGTCAGGTCGACGAGCAGATAGCCGTACGTTTCCCGGTCGGCCAGCGGCTGCGGATCCTCGACGTCGGCATGGGCCAGGGCACCCAGGCCCTGCGCCTCGCCCGCGCCGGGCACTCGGTCACCGGCCTGGAGTCGGACGCCGAGATGCTCAAGGCGGCCCGTGACGCACTGGTCACCGAGCCCGAGGGCATCCGCGCACGGGTGCGCTTCCTGGAGGGCGACGGCCGGGAGACCGGCGTCCACTTCCTGCCGGGAAGTTTTGACGTGGTGCTCTGTCATGGAGTGCTGATGTACGTGACCGATCCGGACGCCATGCTCGCGGGCCTGGCCCGGATGCTGGCCCCCGGCGGTCTGCTCTCGCTGCTCGTACGGAACGCGGACGCGCTCGCCATGCGCCCCGGGCTCGCCGGGGACTTCTCCGCCGCGCTGGCCGCGTTCGACACCGTCTCGTACACCAACCGGCTCGGCCTCGACGTCCGCGCCGACCGGCTGGAGGCGCTGACGGCGACCCTCGCGGGGATCGCCGCCCCGCTGCACACCTGGTACGGCGTGCGGGTCTTCACCGACCTCGTCGGCAACGACGAGGAGCTGCCGTCCGCCCAGGAGCTCGACCGGATCCTGACGGCCGAGGACCGGGCCGGGCGCACGGATCCGTACCGCCGGGTGGCCGCGCTTCTGCATCTCTGCGGCGTGCGGGGCTGATCCGCCCCGCCTCTCCCCCACCCCCTGATCGGCGGCGCACAGCAGGCCGAACCCAGGGGGCAAAAGAGACACTTCGGGCATGTATGGATCACGTACCCGGCGGCTGCTGCTGCCCCTGAGCGCAGGCGTCTGCGCCATTGCCCTGGTCGGCGGCTGCTCCGACTCCAGCTCCGGTTCCGGCTCCGGTTCCTCCTCGCCCTCCGACTCCTCCTCTGCGGCCGCCTCCTCCGGGGACGGCAACGATCTGCAGAGCGACTACCAGTCGACGATCAAGAACGTGCTGCCCTCGGTCGTCCAGATCGTGGCCGAGGAGGACCTCGGCTCCGGCATCGTCTACGACGACAAGGGCCACATCGTCACCAACGCCCATGTGGTCGGCAGTGCGAAGACCTTCAAGGTCACCACGGCCACCGGCAGCGAGCAGCTGACGGCTTCGCTGGTCTACAGCTATCCCGACCAGGACCTCGCCGTCGTCAAGCTCGACAAGATCCCCGACGGGCTGAAGCCCGCGAAGTTCGCGGACTCCGCCAAGGTCGACATGGGCCAGATCGTGCTGGCGATGGGCTCGCCGCTGGGTCTCTCCAGCAGCGTCACCCAGGGCATCGTCTCCGCCACCGGGCGGACCGTGAGCGAGAGCCGCTCGGGCGGCGGCACCGGGGCCACCATCGGCAACATGGTGCAGACCTCGGCGGCGATCAACCCCGGCAACAGCGGCGGCGCGCTGGTCAACCTGAACGACCAGGTCATCGGCATCCCGACCCTGGCCGCGACCGACCCGGACCTGGGCGACAGCGCGGCTCCGGGCATCGGCTTCGCCATCCCCTCGTCGACGGTCACCAACATCGCCGACCAGATCATCAAGGACGGCAAGGTCACCGACTCGGGGCGGGCGGCGCTGGGCATCACCGCACGTACGGTCGTCGACGACAACTTCCAGCCGTCGGGTGTCGCGATCGTCTCCGTCACGGCCGGCGGGGCGGCGGACAAGGCGGGCCTGAAGGCCGGGGACATCATCACCAAGCTGGGCGACACCGACATCACCACGATGAACTCGCTGTCGACGGCGCTGGCTTCGGACAAGCCGGGCCAGAAGGTCCAGGTCACCTACGACCGGGACGGCGACAGCAAGACCGTTGAGGTCACGCTGGGCGAGATGTAGGCACGCTCCCGCGGCGGACCCCGGTGGACGGAGTCCGCCGCAGCGGCGCGAAGCCCGTGAGGCGCCCCAGCGCCGCAGCGGCGCGAGCGGCGCGTCAAGAAGGGGCCGGTTGAGGTCACGCTCGGGGAGATGTAGTCGCCCGTACGCAACATGGCTGTGGCGGTGCCCTGGGGCACCGCCACAGCCATGTCCGGACCGGCTGGTTACGCCTGTTCGGCGTGGAGGCTCATCGGTCCGTAGATCTTCGTCGTGTCCTCGAAGAGGACCACCTGGTCCGCGCCGCCCTCGAGGAGTTCCTTCCAGGCCTCGCCGATCCAGGACTCCGCGTCGCCCTGCGTGGTGAAGTCCTCGGGCTGCACCGCCGGCTGCGTCTCTGTCCCGTCCGTCTTCTCGAACCGCCACGTCCACGCCATGTCAGCCTCCTGGATTACGTCCCGATCTGCTGCTGGCAGCGTAGCCGGGCGCGCAGCACCTGCGGTGACAAGGGAGGATCGGCCTGTGGAACTGACTCTCCTCGGCACCGGCGCCCCCGACGGGCTGCCCCGCCCCGCCTGCCCCTGCGCCGCGTGCGCCGCGGCCCGCGGGGACCGGGCGCGCGCCGCGACCGCGCTCCTGCTGGACGGCACGCTGCTGCTCGACCTCACGCCGGGTGCGGCCTTCGCGGCCGCCCGCGCCGGGCATTCGCTCACGGGCGTGACGCAGGTCCTGCTCACCCACCCGCACGACGGCCCCGCCGTCGAACTGCCTCCGGGGCTGCCGCAGGCCGCCCGCATCCCCGACGGACGGGTGCTGTCGCTGCTCGACGGGCACCGGGTGCGGGCCGTGCCGATGGACTCCCCCGGCACGGGGTACGAGGTCACGTCCCCCGACGGCGACCGGCTCCTGTACCTCCCGCCCGGCGGCTCCCCCGCGGGTCTCACGGACGGCAGTCCCCACACGTACGACATGGTCGTCGCCGACGTGATCGGCCGGCCCGACGCGCTGGCCAGGCTGCGGGGCGCGGGCGCGATCGGCCCGACGACGGACATCGTCGCCGTACACCTCGGCCACGACGCCCCGCCCGGGCCCGAACTCGACCGGCGGCTCGCCGCGGCCGGTGCGCGGGCGGTGCCGGACGGGACGACGCTGATCGTCGGCGAGTATCACGCGGTGCCCGATCTGCCGCGCCGCACCCTGGTGTTGGGCGGTGCGCGGTCGGGGAAGTCCGTAGAGGCCGAGCGGCGGCTGGAGGCGTTCCCCGAGGTCGTGTACGTGGCCACGGGCGGGACCCGCGACGACGACCCGGAGTGGGCGGCCCGGGTGGGGCTGCACCGCGAGCGCAGGCCGGGGTCGTGGCGTACCGAGGAGACGTGCGAACTGGTGCCGCTGCTCGCGGAGGACGACGGGCCCCCGCTGCTCGTCGACTGCCTCTCGCTCTGGCTGACCGACGCGATGGACCGGGTCGGCGCCTGGGACGACGCCACGTGGGCCGCCGACGGGGAGCATGCGCTGCGGGAGCGGGTCGAGGAGCTGGTCGAGGCGGTACGGGCGACGCAGCGGACCCTGGTCGCCGTCTCCAACGAGGTCGGCAGCGGTGTCGTGCCCGCCACCGCGTCCGGCCGCCGCTTCCGCGACGAACTCGGCCGCCTCAACGCGGCGTTCGCGGCCGAGTGCGAGCACGTCCTGCTGGTCGTCGCCGGGCAGGCGCTTGCGCTGCGCGGGTGACTGTCCGCCGTGGCTGCTTGCGCCAGGGGTGCGAGCGGCTAGGGGTACTGCCATGACCATCACCGCACAAGCAGACGAGAAGGTACGTCCCGAGCTCGACGGGGTCCCCGAGACCCTGCTCTGGACCCTCTACAACCGGGCCTGCGAGGCGAGGCGCCCGGATTCGGTGCTGCACGACCCGATGGCCGTCGAGCTCCTGGACGCGCTGGACTATCCCTTCGAGGAGCGTCTGGGGGCGCCCAGCGCGCTGTTCTCGCAGGTGCAGGGGTTGCGTTCACTGACGTACGACAGAGCCGTGCAGCGGTACATCGGGCAGAACCCGGAGGCGACCGTCATCGCGCTCGGCGAGGGTCTGGAGACCAGCTTCTGGCGGGTCGACAACGGGCGGCTGAAGTGGCTCTCGGTGGAGCTGCCCGAAGGGGCCGAGCTGCGGTCGCGGCTGCTGCCCGCGCACAGCAGGGCGCGGGTGCTCCCGGGGAGCGCCACCGATCTGCGGTGGCTGGACGAGGTCGCCGATCCGTCGAAGGGCGTGATCGTCACCGCGCAGGGGCTGATGATGTATCTGCGGCCGGGCGAGGTGCGGTCCATCCTCGCGGCGTGCGCCGAGCGGTTCCCCGGCGGGGCCATGGTGCTGGACTCGATGCCGCCGTGGGTGACCCGGCTGACCCGCAAGGGCGTCGTACGGATGAAGAACCTGCCCGTGCCGGCCATGAACTGGTCGATGGCCGGGGAGCGGCGCGAGCTGCTGCGGACCGCGCACCCGGCGATCACGGAGGTGCACGCCCTGACCATGCCGCCGGGACGCGGGCTGCGGGGATCACTCATCCACCACCAGCACCGCATCCCGGTGTTCCGCTCGATCTCGCCGGCCGTGACCCAACTGGGCTTCGCGGGCTGATCAGTTGCGGCGCGCGACGATGCGGTAGGCGTTGGAGAGCGAGGTGCGGCGCGCGAAGGGCGCGATCAGCCGGTCGATTCCGTACGCGACGAGGAAGGCCGGGATCGCGAGCCTGAACAGCGTCTCGCGCAGCCGCAGCCGGCTCGCGCTCGGCGTCTTCGCGAACCACGGGGCGTTGCCGCGCGGCACCTTCTCGCCGATCCACAGGGCGAGGGCGGCGACCAGGTCGGCGGGAATGTGCGGGCTGCGGCGCTCCACCGCGACGACGGTGAAGCCGAGCTCCTCCAGGGCCCGGCGGATGTTGCGGCGCGTGATGAAGTTCAGGTGCTGCGGCTGGAACCAGCAGATCCACCAGCGGCCGAGCACGTCGCCCATCCGTGACTCCGGGTCGGGCACATCGATGACGAGGTGCCCGCCCGGGGCCAACGCCTCGTGGGCGGCGGCGAGTTCGGCGCGCGGGTCGATGGTGTGCTCCAGGTAGTGGAACATGCTGACCGCGTCGTACTGGCCGGGCATCGTGTCCGCGAGGTCGGGGAAGAAACCGCGGTGCGAGGTGTCGATGCGGCCCTCGCGCTGGGCGATCTCTACGCCGTCGCTGACGTCGAGGCCGTCGAAGACCGTGTCGGGGAGGACCTTCTTCGCCTCGACGCAGAAGTGGCCGTGTCCTGTGCCGACGTCGAGCCAGCGCTGGGGCTTGGCGAAGCGGGCCACGGAGGCGGCCCGGCCGCGGTAGGAGGTGGTGGAGCCGTTGCCGTTGAAGATCTTCGAGGTGGCTTCCTCGCCGAGGCCGTCGTAGCAGTCGCGGTAGTAGAACTCCAGGCCCTCCGGGGAGAGTTGGGGGTTCTGGAAGGAGTGGCCGCAGTCGTCGCAGCGGTCGATGACGAAGACCCCGGGCTTGTGCTGGACCAGGTCGGTGGTGCGGATGTGCTCGCTGAGGCGGGGCGAGGCGCACCAGGAGCAGGTGGTGCGGCGCGGCAGGAAGAAGCGGTCCAGGCCCTCGGCGAGGTCGGCCTGGTAGGCGGGGCGCAGGGCGGCGACCTTGCGGTGGAGGGAGGTGGTGGGGGACATCGTTCCTGCTCTCGTGTGGGCCGTGCGGGCGTTAGACAGCGAGCTTTTCCAGGTGGGCCGCGGCGGCCGCGGCGCCTCCTGCCGTACGGAAGGAGTCGCGCACCCTTATGGCCGCCTCCCGGTACTGCGGTTCGTCGAGTACGGAGTCGAGCGCGGCCCCGATGACGGCGCGGTTGCTGCGCCCGAAGCGGACCCGGACCCCGGCGCCCGCCCCGGTGACCTGGGCGGCGACCACCGGCTGGTCGTCGCGGATGGGGGCGACGACGAGGGGGACGCCGTGCCAGAGGGACTCGGCCACCGTGTTGTGACCGGAGTGGCTGATCACGGCCTGCGTCCGTTCCAGGAGCGGGAGTTGGGGGACGCGCGGGACGATCAGAAGGTCGGCGTCGTGGGCCGGGTCGAGTACGCCGCCGGGGTCGACGATGACGGTCTGGACGCGGTCCGCCCGTTCGCGTACGGCGGCCGTGCACTCGGTGAGGAAGCGGGCGCCCACGTCGGTGTTGGCCGTACCGAGGGAGACCAGGACGGTGTGCCGGTCCGGGTCGAGCCACTCCCACGGGAAGGTGTCGGCGGCGGGGCGGCGGGTGAGGGCGGGGCCCACGAAGCGGACCTGGGGTCCTGCGGCCGCTTCGCCCGTCAGGGCGGTGGTGGTGAAGGCCAGGACCAGGTCGGGCGAGAAGCGCGGGTCGTGGGTGAGGCCGGGGTCGCCGATCCGGGCGCGCAGCCCGGTGAGGAGGTCGCGGATCCACTCGTCCACCTTCGGCATCGAGGCCAGGGCGTCGGCGAATTCGGCGGAGGTGGTGGCGCTCGTCGCCCAGGGGACGCCCATGCGCTCCGCGACGAGTGCGCCGGCCAGGGTCTGCTGGTCGGCGACGACCACGTCGGGGCGGAAGTCGGTGATGGCCTCCTCGACGCCGGGGGCCATGGCCTCCGCGAGGGGTCCGAAGAACTCCTGCCAGAGGAACTGGAGGGCCGCCACTCCGCGCAGCTCGGGCGGGCGCTGGATCTCGGTCGGCGTCTCGCATGCGTAGATCTGCGCCTCGGGACCCGCCAACTCCTCGACGATGCGCGGGAGTCCGGCCCAGGCGACCCGGTGGCCGCGGGCGGTCAGCTCGGCGGCGACGGCGACCGCCGGGTTGATGTGGCCGACCAGCGGCGGCACGACGAAGAGGAAGCGGCTCACGGGGCGCCCGCCGGGGCGACCTGGCGGTGTCCTTCGCGTACCCAGTCCAGGAGCAGCTCCCCCATCGTGTCCGCGGCGCCGACCAGGACCGAGTGGCCGTGGCCCTCGACTTCGAGGACCCGGCAGCGCGGGAGGAGGTTCTGCAGCCATGGGATCAGCTCCGTCATGTCGGAGGTGGCGCCGTACACCGCGAGGACGGGGACGTCGAGGGTGCGCCAGCTGTCCTCGTCGGGGATGCGGCTGGCCGCGATGTCCTCGGGGAGGGTGGTGCCTTGGAGGAGGCGGCTCGCCCAGCGGACGAGGCGCGCCTCGTGGCGGCCGTACTTCTCCTCGATCCACGGGAGGGTGCGCTCGTCCCGCAGTTGGTACGCGGATCCGGCGAGCAGGCCGCTCATCTTCTTCGCCCAGGCGTCGGTGGCGGGCTCCGACTCGACCATCAGGACGCTCGCGACGCGGTCGGGGTGATGGAGGGCGTAGTCGAGGGCGACGGTGCCGCCGAAGGAGTTGCCGACGAGGTGGACGGGGCCCGTGATGTCCAGGTCGTCGATGAGGGCCGCCAGGTCGGCCGAGAAGTCCTCGAGGCGGTAGCCGGTGGCGGGGCGTTCGCTGCGGCCGTGGCCGCGCTGGTCGTACATGACGACGTCGTGGCCCGCGTCGGCGAACTTCGGGGCGACGGTGAAGTAGTAGCTGGACAGGTTGTCGGTGGCGATGCCGTGCACGAGGACGACGGTCGGGCCTTCGGGGGTGCCCAGGCGCTGGACGTTGAGGCGGGTCATTTCAGGCGTCCGGCGACGTAGCGGACCAGCTGGCCGACGGTGAGGCCGATGATCTCGGAGAGTTCGAGGGAGGCGAAGAAGGCGGGGAAGTCGACGCGGTCACCGTAGCGGGCGCGGAGTTCGCCGGTGAGCGTGACCAGGTCGATGGATTCCAGGTCGAGGTCCTCGACGAAGCGGGTGTCCATGGTGATGGGCTCGTCGGTGAGTTCGAGCTCGTCGAGTACGGACTGGAGGGCTTCGGTGATCTCGGCGAGGACGGCGGCCTCGGTCGTGCCGGTGGTGCTGGGACTGGTCATGTCTGGGGCTCCTGCTCCTCGGTCCAAGCGACGACGTAGGTCCTGGGCGGCAGGCCGGGAGGGTTCCCGACCTCGGTGAAGCGGATCTGGTGGGTGCGGCCGGTGGCGGTGCGGACTTCCGCCCAGTCCTGGCCGGCGCGGACGAGGGTGAAGTCGCGGGGGCGGCCCTGCATGCCCATGCCCTCCGCCTTGGCCGCGGCCTCCTTGGCGGCCCAGAAACGGGTGAGCCAGAGGGGGCCTGCGCCGAGTGAGGCGAAGAGTGCCTTCTCCGTGGGGGCGAGCACGGCGTCGTACGTCGACTCGGGGCGGTCGGTGACCTCCTCGATGTCGATGCCGACGGGGCGCGTGGGGTGCGTCAGGGCGACGGCCGCCTCCTGGCAGTGCGCCAACGACAGCTCCAGGGGCGGGAGTTGACGGCCGTGCACGCCTTCGGGGCGGGGGCGTCCTGAGGCTTCGTTACGGATCCTGACCTCGGCCGGGAAGACCGGGCCCTCGCCGCCGTCCCAGAGGTGGCGGCGTACCGCGTCCTTGGCCGCGATCCGGCCGAGGAACCACTGGCGGCGGCCGCGGGGCGGGTGGGCGGCGTACTGGGCCCGCTCCTCGCCCGCGAGCTGGTTGCGCATCATCAGGTCGCGGGAGGCCGGGTCGGGCCAGCGTTCGAAGACGAGCTGCCAGCCGCCGGGGCGGGGGGTGGAGAGGGTGGTCTCCTCCGGCTTGCGGCGGGCTCCGATGGTCTCGGGCGGGGAGTCGAAGCGGCGGTCCTGCCAGCCGCGGATCTCGGCCCAGACGGTGCCGTTGTGGACGAGCTGGACGTCCGCCTCCAGGACCGTCTCGGTGAGGGCGGTGATGCGGATGTGGCAGTCGAGGTCGGTGCCGGGGGCCGGGTGCGGGCCGTGGAAGGTGGCGTGGCGGATGCCGACGGGGAAGACGACGGTGCGGTCGGTGTGGGTCGCGATCAGCCAGTAGCCGAGGAGCTGGCCCACGTTGTCGAGGAGGGCGCCGGGGGCGGGCGGGGCGGTGATCACGCCGCGGAGGTGGCGGTCGCCGAGGGCGGTGACGGAGGTGACGCCGCGGAAGAGGGGGCCGTGGAACATCCACCGCTCGTCGTACATCTGCCGGGCGGTGACCGTGGGGGCGGTCTCGGGGGCGTCCGGGGTCCAGGGGGCGGGGGGCGGGGCGTAGCCGGGGGCGGTCTCGATCTCGGCGCGGGCGAACCGGCCGAACTCGACGCTGTGGCGGTCCCCTTGGGTGGTGGTCACCACGTCGACGTCGGTCGCGGGCTCGGCGACGACCCATTCCTGGAAGCGGGCCTGGTGGACGGCGACGGGGGTGCCGTGGGCCGCGACGCCGTCCATCATCAGCTGGACGATGGTCGTGGCGGGGACGATGGGCCACCGGTCGGCGATGTCGGGCCAGTCGGGGCGCTGCGCGAAGAAACAGTGGTCGCGGAGGTGGGGCATGGTCGCGACGGAGACGTGGAGGGGGGCGGGGGTGGGGGGCGCCACGGGGGCCGGTGCGGGGGGTGTCGGCGCGGGGGTTGTCGGCGCGGGGGCCGCGAGTGTGGCGGTACGCGCCGGAGCCGCGGCCCGGGGCCCGGCCGGTACACCCGTACGGTGCGCGGCGAAGAGGGCGGCCGCGGTGGCCGCGGTCTCGCCGAGCAGGGCGTCGAGTTCGGCGGCGGCGGGGATCGTGGCTGCGAGGGGCGCGAGCTGTGACGTACCGCCGCCGTGGCCGGCCGCGCCGCGGATCGTGACGCGGAGGCGGTCGCGGGTGGCGGGGTCCAGGGTGACGGGTCCGGCGCGGAGGTCGAGCCGGACGGCCCGGGTGGCGGGGGGCTTGTGCCCGGCGTCGACTCCTGCCGTGGCCGGGGAGCCCGGGGCCTGCTGCACGGCGTGCACGGGGTGCGCCTCGGAATTGCCGGGGGCCGGTCGTACGTTGCCGCGGCGCGGGTCGCCGACGGCATACCGGCCTGCGGCAACGTGGGCGCCCTTCGCCGGGGTATCCGTGGCGGCTCGGGCGGCAGGTCGTGCCGCTGTCGCCGGGGCCAGGGCCCCGAAGTCCGGCTCCGCACCGTTGGCCCAGAGGCCCGCCGCCGTGCGCCTCAGCTGCGCCATCCCTTCGTGGCGTGGGGAGTTGGCGCTGATCGCCAGGTGGTCGTGGCCGTCCAGGGTGTCGCCGACCAGGGCCGGGAGCTGGCCCGTGCCGAGCTGGACGAAGGCGCGGAAGCCGGCGTCGTACAGCGACTGCGTGAGCCTGCGGAAGCGGACGGGCTCCAGGAGGTGGCGTACGAACAACTCGTGCACCCCCTCCGCGTCCTCGGGGAACGGGGCCGCCGTCGTGCCCGACCAGACCGGGACCGTGGCCCGGTGCAGGGTGAAGCGGGCCGTGGCCTCCTCGATCGGGCCGAGGTACGGGGCCAGCATCGGGGTGTGGAAGCCGGACTCGAAGGGCAGCACCTGGCCCAGGACGCCCTCGGTACGGAGGTGCTCGGCGAGCGCCTCGACCTGGTCGTGCGGGCCGCAGGCGACCGACTGGCGCGGGGCGTTGTCGTGGGACAGCACCACGCCTGGGAAGCGCGGGAGCGCTGCCTCGACCTGCGCGGCGGGGGCCCCGAAGGCGGCGAAGGCGAGGCCGGGGACGCGCAGGATCTCGGGGTCGAAGTCGGCGAGGAAGGCGTCGACCTCGTCGGCGGCGTACATCCCGCCGTCGGCCATCGCGGTCCACTCCCCCACGCTGTGGCCGGCGACCGCGTCGGGCGTGACGCCGATGCGGCGCAGGGCGGCGGCGAGGAGGCGCCCGACACCGACGACGGCGGCCCCGTGCTCGGCGACGTCGCCGACGCGGGCGTCCTGCCAGTCGGGGACGGGGAGCCCGAAGTGGCGTGCGACGTCGGCGACTTGGGGTGCGAACTCGGCTTCGAGCCCGGGGAAGAGGAATACGGTGCGCCCACCGCCGGCCGCCCCGAGCAGCGGCTCGGGAGCGAACCAGACATCACTGCGCCCACCCCAGGCCCGCCCGCGCGCGACGGCTTTACGGGCGAGGGCGATCCGCTTGGGGGTGGGGTCGGCGATGGAGAGGCGGGCGGTTCCGGGACCGGGCGCCCCGGCCGTACGGAGTGAGGCGTCGTCGGCGTCGAGCAGCGCGGCGAGGTCGCCGGGGCTGTCGGCGGCGAGGCGCAACAGCTGGTCCGGCTCGGTGACTTGGGCGACGGGGGCCGGTAGCGCAGCCTTACCAAGAACGGTGAGCCCTTCGGCGCCCGCCCCGTCGCGTGCGGGGCCCGCGCCGAAGGGTGCGGCGGCGACGGCCGCGAGGAGCGGGCCGTCGAGCCGGGCGAGCGGGGCCGGCTCCGATGCACCGGCCTCCGGCGCCGAACCGGCGGCTGCGGTGGAAGGCTGCACGGGGTCCTCTCCGCCTGGCGCGCCGCCCGGCTGTACGGCGCCGCCTTCGGCTGCCGACCCCGTCACCGTCAGGTCCGCGGCCGAGTCGCGCAGCCCGTCGCGACGGGTCGCGCCCGAGGGTGCAGGCAGCGGGGCCTCCTCGATCACCACGTGGGCGTTGATGCCGCCGAAGCCGAACGCGTTCACCGCCGCCCGGCGTGCCTGCGTACCCTCCTCCCACGGTCTCGCCGCTCCCGTCGGGCGGAACCTCGTCTCCAGCAGCGCCGGGTGCGGGTCCTCGCAGTGCAGTGTGGGGAGCAGGACCCTGCGGTGGACCGCCAGAGCCGCCTTGATCAGGCCCGCGATGCCCGCCGCCGGCATCGTGTGGCCGATCATCGACTTGACCGATCCGATCACCGCGTCGGGGGTCCCCCGGCCGCCGAACACCTCGGCCAGCGTGGCCATTTCGGCCCCGTCGCCATTCGGCGTGCCCGTGCCGTGCGCCTCCAGGAGGCCCAGCGCTCCGGGGGCCGTCGGGTCGAGGCCCGCCGCCTCCCAGGCCAGGCGGACCGCGCGCGCCTGGCCGCCCGGGTCCGGGTTGACCAGGGACGCCGCTCGGCCGTCGCCGGCCACGCCCGTGCCTCGTACGACCGCGTAGATGCGGTCCCCCGCCCGCTGCGCGTCCGCGAGGCGCTTGAGGACGATCACGCCCGTGCCCTCGCCCATCAGCACCCCGTCCGCGTCCTTGTGGAAGGGGCGGATGCGCTGGGACGGGGACAGTGCGCGGAGCTGCGCGAAGACCGACCAGAGCGTGACGTCGTGGCAGTGGTGGACGCCGCCCGCGAGCATCACGTCGCAGCGGCCCGCCGCCAGTTCGGCGACCGCCTGGTCGACGGCGACGAGCGACGACGCGCAGGCCGCGTCGACCGTGTACGCGGGGCCGCGCAGGTCCAGGCGGTTGGCGATGCGCGATGCGGCGAAGTTCGGGACCAGGCCGATGACCGCCTCGGGGGACGTCGGGCCGAGCGCGTCCGTGAAGGCCGTACGGACTTCTTCCAGGCGCGCGGCATCCAGGTCCGGCATCAACTCCCGTAGGGTGCGCACCAGTTGGTAGGAGGTGCGCACTCTCTGGTCCAGGCGCGCCATTCCCGCCGTCAGGTAGCCGCCCCGGCCCAGTACGACACCCACCCGCGACGGGTCCGGCAGCGCACCGCCCGCGTCCGCGATCGCCGCAGCCGCGGTGCGCAGCGCGATCAGCTGGTCCGGTTCGGTGGTCGGCACCGAGCCCGGCATGATTCCGTACGCCGTCGGGTCGAAGTCCGCCAGGTCGTCGACGAAGCCGCCGCGCCGGCAGTAGATCCCGTCGGGGCGCGCGCCATCGGGGTCGTACAGCGTCTCGTCGTCCCAACGCCCCTGCGGCACCTCGGAGATGGAGTCGGTGCCTTCGACCAGGTTGCGCCAGTACGTGTCGAGGTCGCCCGCGCCGGGAAGGGTCACCGCCATCCCGACGATGGCGACCGGTTCCTGTCGGTTCATGTCACCACTCCGACGCGGTGTAGACGACCTCGTCGGTCTCCGCGTCGCCCCAGGCCAGCTCGCGCAGGAGCGCCATCACGCCCTCCTCCGGGTCGATCAGCTCGATCCCGCGCCGTGCGTACTCGCGGCCGAGTTCGGGGCTGACCATCCCGCCGTGCGCGCCGGTCGGGGCCCATGGGCCCCAGTGGACGGTCAGGGCCCTCGATCCGGTCCGGGCGCCCCACTGCCTGCCGAGGCCGGCGAGCGCGTCGTTGGCCGCCGCGTAGTCGATCTGGCCGCGGTTGCCGAAGACGGCGGAGATGGAGCCGAACAGGACGGCGAAGGCGGGCGGTTCGGGGAGCTTGTGCACCGCGCTGAGCAGCGCCTGGGCGCCGTCGACCTTCGTCCCGTAGACCCGGTTGAAGGAGTCCGCGTCCTTCTCGGCGAGCAGCCGGTCCTCGATGACCCCGGCCGCGTGCACGATGCCGTCGATCCGGCCGAAGGCGGCGTACGTGTCCTTGACCGCCTGCTGCACCGCCTCCGCGTCCCGCAGGTCCACCGCGCGGTAGCCCGCCCGGCCGCCCGCGGCCCGGATCTCGTCCAGGGTCGCGGCGACCTCGCGGCCGGCGAGGATACGGCTCGCCTCGCGGTCGATCTCGGCGGGGCGAAGCCCGTCGCGGCGGGCGGCGAGTGCGGCGCGCAGGGCGGCCTTGTCGGGGGCGGCGGCGGTGTCCGGGGACTCCGGACCCTCGGGTGCTTCCGTACGGCCGAGGAGCTCGACGCGGCAGCGCGCGGCGCCCGCGAGCGCGACCGCGAACCGGGCGGTGATCCCGCGCGCCCCGCCCGCGAGCACCACCACCGACTCGGGGCCGAGGCCGAGGACGGCGGCTTCGGCGGCCCCGTCCCCGGCGGGTCCGGCGCCACCGGTGGCCAGGAGTCCGAGGCTGGTCTCGTGGGGCTCGATGCCGTGGCGGGCGCCTCCGGACTCCGTACGCAACACGACCGGTTCGCGGTCGGCGGCGAGGAGTTCGCCGACCAGCTCGTCGGCGAGGACGGCGGCGGGGCGGGCGGTGTCGAGGGTGACGGCGCGGGCGATGGTGTCCGGGTACTCGCGTGCGACCGTACGGAAGAAACCGCTCAGCCCGTCGGCGCGGGCGGCCCCGGCGGCGGGCCTGGCGCAGAGCAGCCAGCGGGGTGCGCGGCGCAGGACGGTCTTGAACAGGGGGAATTCGGCGGGCAGTACGGGGTCGCCGGTGGCGAGCGCGGCGAGGTGCACGACGCCGTCGAGCGGGCCTGCGTGCCCTTCGAGGTCGCCCCCGGAGCGGGCGGCGGTGGCGCCGAGCTCCTGGAGGCGGGAGACGAGGGCCTGGGCGACGGGGGTGCCCTCGCCGAGGACGAGGAAGTGCCGCCCGGCGAGGGCGCCGGGGCCCGTGGCCGGGGCGGGGTCGAGGGGGACGGTCCGCAGGACGTACCGCTTGGGGGCGGAGCCGGTGAGGGGGGCGGCGGGCTCGGCGGGGGCGGCGGCGTGGCCCTGTCCGTCGGCCGGGGTCACGTGCGCTCCGGCGGGCGAGGCTGCGCCCGCCGGGGAGACAGCACCTGCGAACGTCGCTGCACCGGGCGACGCGGCGATCGGCGCAACGTGCGCTGCCTGCGCACCAACGGCGAAGGCCGGGGCAGCGGCTGCAGGGTCGGCTCCTACTCCTGCTCCTGCTCCTGCTCCTGCTCCTGCTCCTGCTCCTGCTCCTGCTCCTGCTCCTGTCGAGGTTCCGGCTCCAGCCGGGACCGTGGCAGCGGCTCCTGCCCCGGTCGGGGGCGCGGCCCCGGAGCCTCCGCCGATCCTGGCCTGCAGCCAGTCCGCGATCGCCGCCGCCGTGCGGGCCCGTGTCAGCTCCTCCAGCTCCGCGTCCGGCAGCGACCGCAGGTCCATGCCGGTGTCGCCGAGGCGCTTGCCCAACTCCCCAGCAATTTCAGTCCTCTTGATGGAGTCGACGCTCAGATCCGCTTCCAGGTCCAGATCCGGCTCGATCATCTCCACGGGGTAGCCCGTACGCTCGCTGATCACCGCCAGCACCACCTGCAGCACATCCACCTGCTCGGCGGCGGCAGGAGCAGGGGCGGGAGCAGCGGGCTCCCCGCCGCCGCCCACCCGCGGCGCCAGCCACTGCGCGATCGCCGCCGCCGTGCGCGCCCGCGTCAGCTCCTCCAGCTCCGCGTCCGGCAGCGACCGCAGGTCCATCCCGCTCCCGCCCAGCCGCTTGCCCAACTCCCCAGCAATCTCAGTCCTCTTGATCGAGTCGACGCTCAGATCCGCTTCCAGGTCCAGATCCGGCTCGATCATCTCCACCGGGTAACCCGTACGCTCACTGATCACCGCCAGCACCACCTGCAGCACATCCACCTGCTCGGCGACAGCCACCGGGGCCTCGGCCACGGCCTCGACCATCGGCTCGGGCGCCGCGACCGCCACCGGCGTCACGACAGGCGCAGCCACCGTCCCCGCCGCCGCCCCGAAGTACGTCATCAGCACGTCCCGCTGCGCCGCGACCATCTCGCGGCTCGTGCGCAGGAACTCGTTGAGCAGGGCGTCCGCGTCGGACACTGTCGTCTCCCGATCCTGGTTCAGGTTGAGTTCGATCCGCCGGGCCGGCTGCAGCGCCCCCTCCAGCAGGCCGCCCTCCGCCGTACGGACGAGCTGGCCGTCGACCGTCCAGCCGGGCTTCCTCGGTGCGGAGGCCGGGTCGGCCACCACCGCGTCGCGCCCCGCGAAGAGGCGGGCCGTAGCGACCGGGACACCCGCCGCCGCCAGCCGCGCGAGGGCCTCCAGATGGCCGCGCAGACCGGCGTCGGGGCGGGGCTCGAAGGCGATGGCGTGGTGCGGGCGGTCGCCGAGGATCTTGCCGACCAGCCCCGTCAGGACCGTCCCCGGGCCCGCCTCGACGAAGACGCGCGCCCCCGCCTCGTACATCGCCTCGATCTGCTCGGCGAAGCGTACGGGCGAGCCGATCTGCTCGGCGAGGTGGCCGCGTACCGCACCCGAGTCCGCCGGATAGCGGGCCGCCGTGAGGTTCGCCCAGACCGGGAATTCGGGCGTACGCACCGGGTGCAGCGCCAGCGCCTCGGCGAAGCGGTCGCCGGCCGCCGCGACGACCGGGCTGTGGAAGGCGCAGGCCACAGGGAGCCTCGTTGCCGTCAGGCCCGCCTCGGCGAGCGCCGCGACCGCCTGCTCGACCGCCGCCGTGGGGCCCGAAATCACCGTCTGGGAGGGCGCGTTGCGGTTGGCGGCGACCACCCGGCCCGCCAGGCCGGCCGTGCCGAGGACCTTCTCGACCTCGGCCGCGCCCGCTCCGACGGCGGCCATCGTGCCGGGGTCGTCGCCCGCGGCGGCGAGGATCGCCTCCGCGCGCCGGACGCTGAGGTCGAGGAGCGCCTCGGGGGTCATCGCCCCGGCCGCACACAGCGCGGTCAGCTCGCCGTAGGAATGACCGGCGGCCATGTCGGGGCGGACACCGAGCGAGGTGAGCACGTCGTACGCGGCCAACGACACGGCGCCCAGGGCGGGTTGGGCCCGGCGCGTGTCGGTGAGCCGGGCGCGCTGGGCCTCCCTGGCCTCCGCGGTGAAGGCGGTGGGCGGGAAGATCGCGTCGACAGGCGCGTTCTCCAGGTGGCGCTGTGTCTCGGGGAAGGCGGCGAAGAGGTCGGCCAGCATTCCGGGGCGCTGGCTGCCCTGCCCGGGGAAGAGGAACGCGGTCTCCCCGGACACGTCGGTCCCGGCCAGGAAGACCCCGGGGGCGGACTCGCCCGCGATCAACGCCCGCAGCAGCACAGGGAGTTCATCAACAGAAGAGGCGACAACCGCACCCGTCACCGCCCCGCCCGACTCGGCCCGCCGCGCCGCCGTCAGCGCGAGGTCACGCAGCCGCCAGGCGCCCGTACCGCACACGCGCAGCAGCTCCTCGGCCGCCGCCGTGCCCCGGAAGACGAAGAGCTCGGCGGGCCAGGCGTCCGCGCCGTGGCGCGGGGGCGCCCCGCCGTCGTACGCCTTCAGCACCACATGGAAGTTCGTCCCGCCGAAGCCGAAGGCGCTGACGCCCGCGATGCGGCGCTCGGCCGGTTCGGCCCACGGGAGCGCCTTGTCGTGGAAGGCGAAGGGGCTGGACGCCGCTTCCCACGCCGGGTTCGGCTGCTTCATGTGGAGCGTCGGCGGCCGTACGCCGGTGTGGAGCGCGAGGGCGGTCTTGATCAGTCCGGCCAGGCCCGCCGCGCACTTGGTGTGCCCGATCTGGGACTTCACGGAGCCGATGACGCAGCCGCCGGGCTCGGCCCCGTGCTCCTCGAACACCGTGGAGAGCGTGGCGAGTTCGGTACGGTCGCCGACCACCGTCCCCGTCCCGTGCGCCTCGACGAGACCGACTTCCGACGGTGCGATACGGGCCTGCGCGTACGCCCGCTCGACCGCCGCCCGCTGCCCTTCGGGCCTGGGTGCGGTCAGCCCGAGCGAGCGCCCATCGCTGGCGCTGCCGACGCCCTTGATGACGGCGTACACACGGTCGCCGTCCCGTTCCGCATCGCTCAGCCGCTTCAGGACCACACACGCGACGCCCTCCCCCAGCGCGATCCCGTCGGCCTCCGCGTCGAAGGGCCGGCAGCGGCCGGTCTTGGAGAGGGCGTGGACGGAGGAGAAGAGGAGGTAGTCGTTGATGCCGTTGTGCAGGTCGGCGCCGCCGCAGAGCGCGACGTCCGCGGAGCCCGTCACCAGCTCCTTGCAGGCGACGTCGACGGCGGTCAGCGAGGAGGCGCAGGCCGCGTCGACCGTGTAGTTGGCGCCGCCGAGGTCGAGGCGGTTGGCGATGCGCCCCGAGATGACGTTGGAGAGCATCCCGGGGAAGGAGTCCTCGGTCAGGGTGGGGAGCTGAGCGTCGAGCTCCTCGGGGAGGTGGCCGAGGTAGGCGGGGAGCGTGGTGCGCAGGGTCGTCGCGTTGGCCGCGTCGCTGCCCGCCTCCGCGCCGAAGACGACGCAGGTGCGGTCGCGCGGGAAGGCCTTCTTCGCGTACCCGGCGTCGGCGAGCGCCCGCCGTGCCGCCTCCAGGGCGAGGAGCTGTACGGGTTCGATGGAGCTGAGGGAGGCCGGGGGGATGCCGTAGCTCAGCGGGTCGAAGGGGATCTCGGGGAGGAAGCCGCCCCACTTGGACGCCGAGACGTCCGGGGTCTTCGCGTCCTCGCCGTAGTAGACGGAGGGGTCCCAGCGTCCGGCCGGGACCTCCTTCACCGCGTCGACGCCGCCGAGGACGTTGGCCCAGAAGGCGGGCAGATCGGGCGAGTCGGGGAACATGCAGGCCATGCCGACGACCGCGATGTCCAGTTCGTCGGGGATCCGCGGCGCCTCCACCGGCGCCGCCGGAGCGGCCAGCTCGGCGGCCCGCCGCTCGTAGAACTCCGCGGCGCCCGGGCCGACGCCCCGGTGCAGGGACGCGATCGTCGTGGTCGCGTTCCGCAGCACGGCGACCTCGCCGGCCATGAACATGCCCTCGTCCAGCTGGCGCTGTTCGTCCACGTCGAGGAGTTCGTCGCCGACCCGCTCGATGCCCTTGGACGCGATCCGCAGCCGCCCGACGTTGAGCCGCTCCAGTTCCTCCCAGGCCTGCCGGTCGGGAACGCCCTGCTCGCGCAGTTCGTTCTTGAGCTGCTGGTACTGGTCGCTGAAGGGGCTCGGCACGCAGCGCGTCGCATGCCCGGGCGCGGTCTGCAGCAGCGCCGTGCCCTGCGCGTTGATGACCCGGCGCTGGAAGAGTGGCTGGATCGCCCCGCAGCGGACGGCCTCCTCGGTGAAGAGGTACGCCGTCCCCATCAGCACGCCCACCGCGACCCCGCGCGCGGCGAGTCCGGCGGAGAGCGCGGCGACCATCGCGGCGGAGCGTTCGTCGTGGATCCCGCCCGCGTACAGCACCTCGACCGTCTGGGGGTCGATGCGGTCGGCCTCGGCGTCGAGGAAGTCCTCCAGTACGGCGAGCTGCGCCTCCCAGAGCGGGAAGCTGTTGCGCGGCCCGATGTGCCCGCCGCACTCGGCGCCCTCGAAGACGAACCGGCGTGCGCCCGCGGCCAGGAACTGCCCGAGCAGCCCGGGCGAGGGCACATGCAGGAAGGTCTTGATCCCGTCGGCTTCGAGAGCGGAGGCCTGCGAGGGCCGGCCGCCCGCGATGATGACGTGCGAGGGCCGCAGCTCTCGTACGGCGTCGAGCTGGGCCGTCCGTACGTCCTCGGGCGCGAAGCCCAGCACGCCCACACCCCACGGCCGCTCCCCCAGCGCCGCCCGCGTCTGTTCCAGTACGGCCCGGGTCTGCGAGGCCCCGGCCAGCGCGAGCGCGATGAACGGCAGCCCGCCGCCCTCCGCGACGGCCGCAGCGAACCGCGCCTGGTCGCTGACCCGGGTCATCGGCCCCTGCGCGACGGGCAGCGCGGTGCCGAGCGCCCGGGCCATCGGGGACCCCTCGCGAAGGGCGTCGGGGGCCTGAGCAGTACGTACGGCCTGCTCGATCCCCTCCCGCACCGCGGCGACGGCGGCCGCCGCAGTCCCGTACTTCGCGGCGAACCGCGCCGCCAGAAACGCGTCCTGGCCGACCGGCAGCAGATGTTCGCGCAGCTCGGCGGGGACCCCGGGCCTGCGCCGGTCGAGGACCCGCTGCCCGCCGACGATCACCGTCTCGGAGCCGTCCATGGTCCGCAGTACGGAGGCGAGCGCCCCCGGCAGTTCCGCCTCTTCCACGAGCGCCAGCTGTACGTCGAGGACCACACCCGCGGCGCCCGCGAGGACCGCGGCCGCCGCCGTGTTGGGGCCGATGCCTCCGCACGCCCACACCGGGACGGTCACGTCCGCGTCCGCCAGGACCTTCTGCAGCAGCACGTACGTCGACAGCTCCCCGGCGGGACCGCCGCACTCGCTGCCGCGCACGACGACCCCGGCCGCCCCGTCCCGCACCGCGGCCCGCGCCTCCTGCGCGGAGCGCACCTCGGCGAGCACCTCGGGAGCCTGTACGTGGCCGATCCGCCAGGGGGCGTCGGGCGCGAGCAGCACCGTGTGCGGCCCGGTGCCGTCCGGGGCGTTGAGCTCGTCGGGGTGAAGCGTGCACTCCGCGGTGATCCGGACGCCGAAGGCGCCCGGCGCCCACTGCCGGGCGAGCGCCAGGGCCTCGCGGGCGGGGCGGCCGCCCGCGCCGAGGTCGAGCACACCGAGTCCGCCTGCGCGGCTGACAGCGGCGGCGAGCCTGGCGTTGGGGCGGTGGAAGGGACTGACGCCGATGACGGTGTGCGTCACAGGAGAGGCTCCATCTCTGCGGATCTCTGCGGGCGGGAGACTGCAATACGACAATCCGATACAAAGGGGAACGTAAGGCACCATCCCCGAGCCTGCAATTACTCCCCGCACACGAATCGGTCACTTGGCGTAACTGCACCCCGATTCCCCCTGATGTCCCGTCAGGAGGGCTGCCGGTACTGTTCGGCGAATGAGCGCGCTGAATCTCGACGACTTCTCCGATCTGATCGAACGCCCCGACAGCGGCGTACGGCGTGACGCCGAGGAACGCCGGGAGCGGATGGCCGTTCCCCCCGGTGCGCTCGGCCGCCTCGACGAGCTCGGCGAGTGGCTCGCGGTCGCCCAGGCCAGCGCTCCGGTCAGGCCCCTCGCCCAGCCCCGCGTGGTGCTGTTCGCGGGCGACCACGGGGTCGCGGGACTCGACGTCTCGGCCCGGGCCGCCGGGAGCGCGCACGAACTCGTACGGTCCGTACTGGAGGGCGCCAGCCCCGTCTCGGTGCTGGCACGGCGTCTCGACGTACCGGTCCGGATCATCGACGCGGGCCTGGACTGCGACCCCGAACTGCTGCCCGAGGACGTCGTACGCCACCGGGTGCGGCGCGGCAGCGGCCGGATCGACATCGAGAACGCCCTCACCCTCGAGGAGGCCGAGCAGGCCGTCCGGCTCGGCATGAAGATCGCCGACGAGGAGGCCGACTCCGGCACCGACCTCGTCGTACTCGGCGATCTGAGCGTCGGCGGCACCACCGCGGCCGCCACCCTGATCGCGGCCCTCTGCGGTACGGACGCCTCGGTGGTCACCGGACGCGGCGGCGCCCCCATCGACGACCTGGCCTGGATGCGCAAGTGCGCGGCCGTACGGGACGCCCTGCGCCGGGCCCGCCCGGTCCTCGGCGACCTCCTGGAGCTCCTCGCCACGGTCGGCGGCGCGGACCTGGCCGCGATCACCGGTTTCCTGCTGCAGAGCTCGGTGCGCCGGATGCCGGTGATCCTGGACGGGGTCGTCTCCTCGGCCTGCGCCCTGGTCGCCCAGCGGGCCGCCTTCCGCTCCCCCGACGCCTGGCTCGCGGGCCAGCTGACCGGCGAGCCCGCCCAGGCGAAGGCCCTGGACCGGATGGCGCTCAACCCCCTGCTCGACCACGGCGTCACTGTGGGAGAAGGAGCCGGGGCACTGCTCGCACTTCCGCTCGTCCAAGCCGCCGCCGCACTGGCGGCCGAGCTGCCCGAGCGCGCGGAGGAAAAGACGGTCTGACACCGCACCTCACGGCCGGCGGGACACCACCGGCCGCGAGGTGGGACCGCCATGAAGCGCAATGCCCCATATCATCGCGTTTCATGGGAGAAGTCCGTTTGTCCAGCGAGGGAGCATCCGACCGGTCCACGACGCTGTCCCGCAGAAGTGCGGGATTCGCCGTCTGGTACCTCCGCGTCGTCACGTTCATCAATCTGCTCAGCGCGGTCTGGGTCTCTTTCGGGCAGGACATCAAGCGGCACAACGTCGACGACTACTTCACTCCGTACCTGCTGACGGCGGGCTTCGCCTCCGGCGCGTTCACGATGTTCCTGGCCATCACCATGCGCCGCCGCAAACGTGCCGCCTGGATCATGAACTCGGTCATCGGCTGGCTCTTCCTGCTGCTCTTCGCCTTCGCGATGGCCGTCGACGAATCGGTCCGCCGCTACGCCCAGAACTGGGTCTCGCTCGGTCTGACCGCCGCCTTCGTGGCCGCGCTGGTCCTGGGCAAGCGCGAGTTCTACGCCAAGGGAGACCGCTCCAACCCCAAGCTCGCCACGGCCGTGGCCGCCGGCGGACTGCTGGTCTGCTCCCTGCTCGCAGCCCTGCTCGTCTCCGCCACCAACAACCCGCGCGACGGTTACACCTCGGACTTCCTGGACCGCTGGCGCTACGGCGTGATGCGGCTGATCTCCCTGGTCCCCAACAGCTCCCACACCCACGGCATCACCACCCCCGGCTGGGTCGACGTCGTCATCAACATCGTCTCCACCCTGCTGCTGCTCGCCGTCCTGTACGCGGCCTTCCGCTCGCGCAAGGCCGTCGACCCGCTCAGCGAGGAGGACGAGGCGCAGCTGCGTACGCTCCTCGACAAGCACGGCGACCGCGACTCGCTCGGCTACTTCTCGCTGCGCCGCGAGAAGAGCGCCATCTGGTCGCCCACCGGCAAGGCGGCGGTCACCTACCGCGTCGTCGGCGGGGTCTCCCTCGCGTCCGGCGACCCGATCGGCGACCCGGAGGCCTGGCCGGGCGCGATCGACCCCTGGCTGGCCGAGGCGCGCGAGCACGGCTGGATCCCCGCCGTCATGGGCGCCAGCGAGGAGGGCGGCACCGTCTTCGCCCGGCACGGGCTCAACGCACTCGAACTCGGCGACGAAGCGATCGTGGAGATCGCGGAGTTCACCCTGGAGGGGCGCGCGATGCGCACCGTCCGTCAGGCCTACAACCGGGTCAAGCGCGCCGGGTACACCGTCCGCATCCGCCGCCACGAGGACATCCCCGCCGAGGAGATGGACCAGCTCCTGGCGCGCGCCGACGACTGGCGCGACGGAGCCACCGAACGCGGCTTCTCGATGGCGCTCGGCCGGCTCGGGGACCCTGGCGACGGACGCTGCGTCATGCTCGAATGCTCGGACGGGGAAGGGGAGTTGCGTGCCGTACTGAGCTTCGTGCCCTGGGGCCCCGAAGGCCTCTCCCTCGACCTGATGCGCCGTGACCGCGACTCCGAGAACGGCCTGATGGAGTTCATGGTCATCGAACTCCTGCAGCGCGCAAAGGAGATCGGGATCACTCAGGTCTCACTGAACTTCGCGATGTTCAGGTCTGTCTTCGAACGTGGCTCGAAGCTCGGCGCCGGACCGGTGCTGAGGTTGTGGCGCTCCCTGCTCAGCTTCTTCTCCCGCTGGTGGCAGATCGAGTCCCTCTACCGCGCCAACGCCAAGTACCGGCCGATCTGGGAGCCACGATTCATGCTCTTCGAGAAGAGTGCGGACCTGCTGCGCATCGGGATCGCCTCGGCGCGCGCCGAGGGGTTCCTGGAGGCACCGGGCCTGCCCAAGTGGCTCCACCGCAGGCACCTGGGGTCCAAGAGATGAGCCTTCGCCCGGTGCGCACCTTCGTGCGCCGCGAGTGGGGGCCCCTCTTCGGCACGGTGTGGGCGGTGCTCCGCGCCAGGAAGTGGCGGGCGATCCCCGTGACCCTCGCGTCGGTCTGCCTCACCGCGCTCTTCCAGATCGTGCAGAACCAGGACTGGGGCTTCGAGCCCGTCCAGAACATCGGTTTCGTACGCGCCGAGGACCCGCTCTGGCTGGCCCTGCTCCGTACGCCGCTCTCGCTCTTCGTCCCCGCCCTCGACCTGCCCGTCTGGGGTGCGCTCGCCCAGATCCTGATCGTCTTCGGGATCGCCGAGATCTGCATCGGCTGGAAGCAGACGCTGCTGATCGCCTACCTGACGACCCTCGCCGGGACGATGTACGCACGGATCGGCATCGCGACAGGCCCCGACGGCCTCTTCGGCCTGCCCGCCTCCGACGCCCGGATCGTCGACACCGGCCCCTCGGCGGCGGTCGTGGGCCTCGCCGTGTACGTCTGCTGGCGCTACCGGGCCTACTGGACGGCCGGGTTGGTGATCGTGTCGATGGTCGTCGAGGTGATCATCAAGGACAACCTCGCGGGCAAGGAGCACCTCGCGGCGATCGCCGCCGTACTACTCGTGATCGCGTTCACCGCACGCTACGACCGCCGGCGTCAGCGCCGGTCGGTGAACGAGCCCCTGCCGCGCAGCGAGACCCGGTCGGGGGCCCCGCCGATCAGGTCGTGAAGCCTGCGCCGGGGCAGCACCCAGCGACGGTCGTGCCGGTAGGCGCGGCGCATCGCGCGGGCGCGGCGGCGCGGGCGGGGGTGGTAGAAGCGGCGGGCCCAGGGCGAGACCGGGCGGGCGAGGCGGATCGCACCGCCCAGTGCGACGAAGGGGACGACGACCCCGATGAGTGCGGTACGGGGCTTCCCCTTGGCCAGCGCGATGAGCGCGCAGACGAAGTTCAGCGCGGTGCTCGTCACGAGCAGACCCCGGCCGTGCTGCTCCTGCGGGGTGAGCTGGCTGACCCCGAACGGCAGGAATCCGCAGAGGACAAGACCGACCAGGGCGGCGGTGAGCACCACGATCTCGACGCTCTTGCGGCCCTGTTCGCTCCAGTAGACGTCGTCGAGATGGAGGAGCAGGGCGAACTCGTCGAGGACGAGCCCCGCGCCCGTACCGAAGATGACCGCGCAGACCGCGGCGCCCACTCCGGAGCGTCCGCTGGCGACGGCGCCGAAACCGCCGACGACGGTCAGGACGACGCCGGGCACGACGTGGTGGACGTGCAGCCCGCCCGGGGTGATGTTCCGGAAGGGGCCGCGGCCCGCCCTGATCAGCCGGGCGACGGTGCGCACCGCGACGAAGGACAGGACGAAGGAGACCAGGGCGAGGAGCAGCGGGAGCTTGCCCGGGTCGAGGATGTTCTGTTCCCACCAGTGACCCATGACACCTGCTTCCGGTTTGCGCGTATTGCGTAACTTAGCGGCAGCCGACGGCGGATAACCTGCGCGCCATGGACGGCATACGTTTCGCCTTCGGCACCCTCACGGTCCTCCCGGTCCGGGTGACCCGCTGGGACCGCGAGGCGGCCCGCTCGGGGATGCTCTGCGCGCCGCTGGCCGGGCTGGTCGTGGGGCTGTGCGCGGCCGCGGCCGGCGGGCTGTTGCTGCTGCTCGGCTCGGGCCCGCTGCTCGCCGCCGTCGCCTCGGCCGCCGTACCGGCCGCGCTCACCCGGGGGCTGCACCTCGACGGTCTCGCGGACGTCGCCGACGGGCTCGGCAGCGGCAAGCCGGCCGAGGACGCCCTGCGGATCATGAAGCAGTCGGACATCGGCCCGTTCGGCGTGATCTCCCTGCTCTTCGTCCTGATGGCCCAGACCGCCGTGCTCTTCCAGCTGTACGGGGAGAGCTGGGCGCACGGCGCGGTCGCGGCCGCCGTTTCCGCGGTCGCCGCCCGCCTCGCCCTCACCCTCGCATCCCGCGCGGGGGTGCCGGCGGCCCGCCCCGAGGGGCTGGGTGCGGCGGTCGCCGGGGTGGTGCCCGTACGGTCCGCACTGACCGTCGCGGCCTTGGCCATGGCCGCCTGTGCGGGGGCGGGCCTGACCTTCGGTCCGTACAGTGCGATCCAGCACGCACTGGCCGCTCTGGCAGGGCTCGCAGCGGCCCAACTCCTGCTCCGGCACTGCCTGAAGCGGTTCGGCGGGGTGACCGGTGACGTGTTCGGCGCGCTGGCCGAAACGGCGGCCACGGCGACGCTGGTCGTACTGGCGTGGAGCCTGTAGAAGCCCGCGGTCGTCACCGAGCGTAGGCTCTCGACGGGGCGGCCCCATCCGTCGGCCACCAACGAACTCAACGGAAGCGAGATTTCACCACCGTGACTGCTCTCACTCTCAGCACGGCCGGCGCGGCCACCCTGCGCGCCGACGCCATCGTCGTCGGCATCGCCAAGGGCCCCAAGGGCCCTGTCGTCGCCCCGGGCGCGGAGGCCGTGGACAAGGCGTTCGACGGCAAGCTGGCCGCCGTCCTGGAGACCCTCGGTGCCTCGGGCGCCGAGGGCGAGACGACCAAGGTTCCCGCGGCCTCCGGCCTGAAGGCCCCGGTCGTGCTGGCCGTCGGCCTCGGCTCCGTACCGGAGAAGGACGAAACGTACGCCGAGGAGTCCCTGCGGCGTGCCGCCGGTGCCGCCTCCCGTGCGCTGCACGGCACCAAGAAGGCCGCGTTCGCGCTGCCCGTCGAGACCGCCGAGGACGTCCAGGCCATCGCCGAGGGCGCACTGCTCGGTGCGTACGCCTTCATCGCGTACCAGGAGCAGGCCAAGGACGCCAAGGGCGTGCTCGCCGACGTCGCGATCCTGGGCGCCAAGCCGCGGGACAAGGCCCACAAGGCCGCCGCCGAGCGCGCGATCGCCGTCGCCGAGGAGATCAACCGGGCGCGGGACCTCGTCAACACCCCGCCGAACGACCTCTACCCCGAGTCCTTCGCCGCCGTGGCCACCGCCGCCGGCAAGGAGCACGGCGTCAAGGTCCAGGTCATCGACGAGAAGGCGCTGATCAAGGGCGGCTTCGGCGGCATCCTGGGCGTCGGCCAGGGCTCGGAGCACGGGCCGCGCCTCGTGAAGCTCTCGTACACGCACCCCAAGGCCGAGAAGTCGCTCGCCTACATCGGCAAGGGCATCACCTACGACTCGGGCGGCATCTCCCTCAAGCCGGCCGGCCACAACGAGACGATGAAGTGCGACATGGCCGGTGCGGCCGCCGTCTTCGCCGCCGTGGTGTCCGCCGCGCGCCTGGGCCTGCAGGTCAACGTGACCGGCTGGCTGGCGCTCGCCGAGAACATGCCGTCGGGTTCCGCCACCCGCCCGGGTGACGTCCTGCGCATGTACAGCGGCAAGACGGTCGAGGTCCTCAACACCGACGCCGAGGGCCGCCTCGTGCTGGCCGACGCGCTCGCCAAGGCCGCCGAGGAGAAGCCCGACGCGATCGTCGACGTGGCGACCCTGACCGGCGCCATGATGATGGCGCTGGGCAACCGCACCTTCGGCATCATGGGCAACGACGAGTCGTTCCGTACCGCCATCCACGAGATCGCGGAGGAGGTCGGCGAGCAGTCCTGGCCGATGCCGCTCCCGAGCGACCTGCGCAAGGGCATGGACTCCCCCACCGCCGACATCGCCAACATGGGCGAGCGGATGGGCGGCGGCCTGGTCGCCGGTCTCTTCCTCCAGGAGTTCGTCCCCGACGACATCGCCTGGGCGCACCTGGACATCGCGGGCCCGGCCTTCAACGAGCAGGCCCCGTTCGGCTACACCCCCAAGGGCGGCACCGGCTCCGCGATCCGGACGCTGGTCCGTCTCGCCGAGCGCACCGCCGCGGGCGACCTGGGCTGACGTCCCGGTATCTCCGACGCGTACGGCCCCGGGTGCGCCCGGGGCCGTACGCGTTCATGCTGAACGCATGTCATCGGACCTCGGGCCCGGCCTCGCGCCAGAAGAACAGGGATCGCGGCTGGCCGACAACATCGGCTGGATCGTCCTCGCGTGTGTGCTGCTGATGTGGTTCGCGGTCTGCAACCTCGTCGGCGGATGGCCGCGCTGGGCGATCGGGATCGGCCTCGCCGTCGCGCTCTGCCTGCTCGGGCGGTGGTTCCAGGGGCGTCTGCGCCGCTGATCCCGGCCGTTCGCCCTCGACGAAATTCCTGCCTTCGCGCGGCTGTCACGGGCCTATGTGCTGTGCCACACTCCGGCCCCGCGTCTCGAACGCCGCCGACAAGTGCGAAGATGGGTTCTCGGCAGGACAGGGCCCCCACCACAGGGCCGAAGACACAAGCGGCCGTAGCCCGCCGCCGACCGGTCAGGGAAGACCGTGCCGGCGCACCATGCATGGAGGACGTGACGTGGCGAACGACGCCAGCACCGTTTTCGACCTAGTGATTCTCGGCGGCGGTAGCGGCGGTTACGCCGCGGCGCTGCGTGCATCGCAGCTGGGTCTGGACGTCGCCCTGATCGAGAAGAACAAGCTCGGCGGCACCTGCCTGCACAACGGCTGCATCCCCACGAAGGCCCTGCTGCACGCGGGCGAGATCGCCGACCAGGCCCGCGAGAGCGAGCAGTTCGGCGTCAAGGCGACCTTCGAGGGCATCGACATCGCGGGCGTCCACAAGTACAAGGACGACGTGATCGCCGGCCTGTACAAGGGCCTGCAGGGCCTGGTCGCCTCCCGCAAGGTGACCTACATCGAGGGCGAGGGCCGTCTGTCGTCCCCGACCTCCGTGGACGTCAACGGCCAGCGCATCCAGGGCCGCCACGTCCTCCTCGCCACCGGCTCCGTACCGAAGTCGCTGCCGGGCCTGGAGATCGACGGCAACCGGATCATCTCCTCCGACCACGCGCTGGTCCTGGACCGCGTCCCGGAGTCGGCGATCATCCTCGGCGGCGGCGTCATCGGCGTCGAGTTCGCCTCGGCCTGGAAGTCCTTCGGGACCGACGTGACCATCGTCGAGGGCCTCAAGCACCTCGTGCCGGTCGAGGACGAGAACTCCTCCAAGCTTCTTGAGCGCGCGTTCCGCAAGCGCGGCATCAAGTTCAACCTGGGCACCTTCTTCCAGAGCGCCGAGTACACCCAGAACGGTGTCAAGGTCACCCTCGCCGACGGCAAGACCTTCGAGGCCGAGGTGCTGCTGGTCGCGATCGGCCGCGGCCCGGTCTCGCAGGGTCTCGGTTACGAGGAGCAGGGCGTCGCGATGGACCGCGGCTATGTCGTCGTCGACGAGTACATGCGCACCAACGTCGAGACGATCTCGGCCGTCGGTGACCTCGTCCCGACCCTCCAGCTCGCGCACGTCGGCTTCGCCGAGGGCATCCTGGTCGCAGAGCGTCTGGCCGGTCTCAAGACCGTCCCGATCGACTACGACGGCGTGCCGAAGGTGACGTACTGCCACCCCGAGGTCGCCTCCGTCGGTATCTCCGAGGCCAAGGCCAAGGAGATCTACGGTGCGGACAAGGTCGTCGCTCTGAAGTACAACCTCGCGGGCAACGGCAAGAGCAAGATCCTCAAGACCGCGGGCGAGATCAAGCTCGTCCAGGTCAAGGACGGTGCCGTGGTCGGCGTCCACATGGTCGGCGACCGCATGGGCGAGCAGGTCGGCGAAGCCCAGCTGATCTACAACTGGGAGGCCCTGCCTGCCGAGGTCGCGCAGCTCATCCACGCGCACCCGACGCAGAACGAGGCGCTCGGCGAGGCCCACCTGGCGCTGGCCGGGAAGCCGCTGCACTCCCACGACTAGCAGCGACCAGAAGCACCCGGTAGCCCTCGGGCTGCGACGACCACAGACTTCCGCACTTTCCGTTAGGAGCAACTGAAACCATGTCGGTTTCCGTAACCCTGCCGGCGCTCGGCGAGAGCGTCACCGAGGGCACCGTCACCCGCTGGCTGAAGGCCGAGGGCGAGCGCGTCGAGGCCGACGAGCCGCTGCTCGAGGTCTCGACCGACAAGGTCGACACCGAGATCCCGGCGCCCGCGTCGGGCATCCTCGCGTCCATCAAGGTCGCCGAGGACGAGACCGTCGAGGTCGGCGCCGAGCTGGCCATCATCGACGACGGTACGGGCGCCCCGGCCCCGGCCGCCGCCCCCGCCGCCGAGGCGCCTGCCGCCCCGGCTCCGGCTGCCCCGGTTGCCGAGGCCCCCGCGGCCCCGGCCGCCGCTCCGGCCCCTGCTGCCGCCCCCGCGGGCGGCGCGTCCGGCACCGACGTCGTCCTTCCCGCGCTCGGCGAGAGCGTCACCGAGGGCACCGTCACCCGCTGGCTGAAGGAGGTCGGCGAGGAGGTTGCCGAGGACGAGCCGCTGCTCGAGGTCTCGACCGACAAGGTCGACACCGAGATCCCCGCGCCCGTCGCCGGTGTCCTGCTCGAGATCGTCGTCGCCGAGGACGAGACCGCCGAGGTCGGCGCCAAGCTCGCCGTCATCGGTGCCCCCGGTGCCGCGCCCGCCGCCGCTCCGGCTCCGGCCGCCCCGGCCCCCGCCGCTGCTCCGGCTCCGGCCGCCCCGGCTGCTCCCGCGCCCGCTCCGGCCGCGCCTGCCGCCCCGGCCCCCGTTGCCGCTCCCGCCCCGGTCGCGCCCGCCGCGCCCGCTCCGGTTGCCGCTCCGGCCCCCGTCACCCCGGCCCCGGCTCCCGCCGCGACCTCCGGTGACGACGGTGCGTACGTGACCCCGCTCGTCCGCAAGCTCGCCTCCGAGAACGGTGTGAACCTCTCCTCGGTCAAGGGCACGGGCGTCGGTGGCCGTATCCGCAAGCAGGACGTCATCGCCGCCGCGGAGGCCGCCAAGGCCGCCGCCCCGGCCCCGGCCGCCGCTGCCGCTCCCAAGGCGCAGGCGCCGAAGCTCGAGGTCTCCCCGCTGCGCGGTCAGACCGTCAAGATGACCCGCATGCGCAAGGTCATCGGCGACAACATGATGAAGGCCCTGCACGGCCAGGCGCAGCTGACCTCCGTGGTCGAGGTGGACATCACCAAGATCATGAAGCTGCGCGCGGCCGCCAAGGACTCCTTCGCCGCCCGTGAGGGCGTCAAGCTGTCCCCGATGCCGTTCTTCGTCAAGGCCGCTGCCCAGGCGCTGAAGGCCCACCCGGTCGTCAACGCCCGGATCAACGAGGACGAGGGCACCATCACCTACTTCGACACCGAGAACATCGGTATCGCGGTGGACTCCGAGAAGGGTCTGATGACCCCGGTCATCAAGGGTGCGGGCGACCTCAACCTGGCCGGCATCTCGAAGAAGACCGCGGAGCTCGCGGGTGCGGTGCGCGCCAACAAGATCACCCCGGACGAGCTGTCCGGTGCGACCTTCACGATCAGCAACACCGGTTCGCGCGGTGCGCTGTTCGACACGGTCATCGTGCCCCCGAACCAGGTCGGCATCCTCGGTATCGGTGCGACCGTCAAGCGCCCGGTGGTCATCAACCACCCGGACCTCGGCGAGACCATCGCGATCCGCGACATGACGTACCTGGCCCTCTCCTACGACCACCGCCTGGTGGACGGCGCCGACGCGGCCCGTTACCTGACGGCCGTCAAGGCGATCCTGGAGGCCGGCGAGTTCGAGGTCGAGCTCGGCCTGTAACCAGCCTCACCAGCGACGCCCCCGCCCGGAGCTCCTCCGGGCGGGGGCGTCGCCGTAT
Organism: Streptomyces sp. NBC_01465; assembly: GCF_036227325.1. Classification (NCBI taxonomy): domain Bacteria; kingdom Bacillati; phylum Actinomycetota; class Actinomycetes; order Kitasatosporales; family Streptomycetaceae; genus Streptomyces; species Streptomyces sp. NBC_01465. The sequence goes on from NZ_CP109467.1 coordinate 1,957,262, forward strand.
TGTCTATGGCGTCAACTAGCCACTGAGGAGCACGACATGACTCCGCCCGTCGTCCACTCGCTGCGCGAGCAGATCCGCGAGCACATCGTCGAGGGGATCGTCAGCGGGCGCTGGAAGCCGGGCGAGCGGATCGTGGAGCGGCGTATCGCCGTCGAGCTGGAGGTCAGCCAGACGCCCGTACGCGAGGCGCTGCGGGAGCTGGAGACGCTGCGGCTCATCGAGTCGGCTCCCAACAAGGGTGTACGGGTACGGAATCTGACCGCCGCCGACCTGGAGGAGTCCTACCCGGTGCGGGCGGGCCTGGAGCAGATCGCCGCCGAGCTGGCCGTCGAGCGTCTCGCCGCCGACGTCTCCGTCCTGGAGCCCTCCGTGGCGGCCCTGTACGCGGCGGACGCGGCCGGGGACAGTGCCGGGCAGGTCCGGCACACCGTGGCCTTCCACCGGGAGCTGGTGCGGGCGGCAGGCAATGGCGTACTCCTGCACACCTGGGAGTCGCTGGGCATCGAGGTGTTCACCGCGCTGTCGATCCGGTGGCTCGGGACGGTGCAGAAGTCGTACGCCGAAGAGCACGAAGCGCTGGTCGAAGCCTTTCGGCGGCGAGATCCGGAGATCGGTGCGCTGGTGAAGCTGCATGTGCTCGGATGTGCACCGCGGGCCTGAACGGGCCCGAGTTGTACCGATTTGGGCGGGCATCGCGTGCCCCGATCTCTGGCACTGAGTGCCGATTTCTCTATGTTGAGAAGTTTTGCCCTTCAACCCTTTGATCGATCATCGATCAGGGGTTTACAGTCGACGACGGACTTCACCCAGTCCGTCGCCCTGTCCTGCCAGACCTGGGCAACCCCCTCCCCTTCGACTCCGGAAGGCGGCCTTCGTGACCGACCTCGCAGCCAAGTCTCCGAGCGAGCTCGACCAGCTCCCGGACCGTGACACCGAAGAGACCGCCGAATGGGCGGCCTCCCTCGATGCCGTCACCAAGGCCGCCGGCCCGCACCGCGCCGCGTACCTGATGCGCCGGACCCTCCAGCACGCCGAGGGCGCCGGTCTCGCGCTGCCCAAGCTGCTGGAGACCGACTACGTCAACACCATCCCCACCTCCGCCGAGCCGTCGATCGACGGTGACGAGGAGATGGAGCGCAGGATCACCGCGTGGAACCGCTGGAACGCGGCCGCGATGGTCACCCGCGGTGCCAAGCACGGTGTCGGCGGCCACATCGCGACGTTCGCGTCCGCGGCGTGGCTGTACGAGACCGGCTTCAACCACTTCTTCCGCGGGAAGGAGGGCGACGGCTCCGGCGACCAGCTCTACATCCAGGGCCACGCCTCGCCGGGCATCTACGCCCGCGCCTTCCTCGACGGACGCCTCACCGAGCAGCACCTCGACAACTTCCGGCAGGAGGCGGGCGGCAACGGCCTCCCGTCGTACCCGCACCCGCGCCGTCTGCCGTGGCTCTGGGAGTTCCCGACCGTCTCCATGGGTCTGGGCCCGCTCTCGGCCATCTACCAGGCGCGCTTCAACCGCTACCTGACCAACCGCAACATCAAGGACGTCTCGAACTCCCACGTCTGGGCGTTCCTCGGCGACGGCGAGATGGACGAGCCCGAGGCGACGGCGGCCCTCGGCCTCGCCGCCCGCGAAGGCCTCGACAACCTGACCTTCGTCATCAACTGCAACCTGCAGCGCCTCGACGGCCCGGTCCGCGCCAACTTCAAGATCGTGCAGGAGCTGGAGGGCCAGTTCCGCGGCGCCGGCTGGAACGTCGTCAAGTCGATGTGGGGCAACGCCTGGGACGAGCTCTTCCAGCTCGACACCACCGGCGCCCTGGTCCGCCGCCTCCGCGAGGTGCCGGACGCGCAGGTCCAGACGTACCAGACGCGTGACGCCGCCTACATCCGTGAGGACTTCTTCGGCAAGGACCCGGCGCTCGTCGCGATGGCACAGCTGCTGACCGACGACAAGATCCTCGAGTGTTTCCACCTGTCGCGCGGCGGCCACGAGCCCCGCAAGGTGTACGCCGCATACAAGGCCGCCCTGGAGCACAAGGGCGCGCCGACCGTCATCCTGGCGCAGACCGTCAAGGGCTTCACCCTCGGTGAGGGCTTCGCGTCGAAGAACGCGAACCACCAGATGAAGAAGCTCTCGGTGGACGAGTTCAAGAACATGCGTGACCTTCTCGAACTCCCCATCAGCGACAGCCAGTTCGTCGACGGCGTGGTCCCCTACGGACACCCCGGCGCCGACGCCCCCGAGGTCCGCTACCTCCAGGAGCGCCGCGCGGCCCTCGGCGGTCCCGCCCCGGCCCGCCGCTCGCAGCCCCTCGCGCCGCTGCCCGCCCCGGCGGACAAGGCCTTCGCCGCCTTCGACAAGGGCTCAGGCTCGCAGTCGATGGCGACGACGATGGCCTTCGTACGCCTGGTGAAGGACCTCATCCGCGACAAGGAGACCGGCAAGCGCTGGGTTCCGATCGTCCCGGACGAGGCCCGCACCTTCGGTATGGAGTCGCTGTTCCCGTCGCTCGGCATCTACTCGCCGAAGGGCCAGACGTACGAGCCGGTCGACCGCGACCAGCTGATGTACTACCGCGAGGCCACCAACGGCCAGATCCTCAACGAGGGCATCACCGAAGCCGGCTCGATGGCCGACTTCATCGCCGCCTCGTCCGCGTACTCCACGCACGGCGAAGCGATGATCCCCTTCTACATCTTCTACTCGATGTTCGGCTGGCAGCGGACCGCCGACCAGATGTGGCAGCTCGGCGACCAGCTGGGCCGCGGCTTCCTGGTGGGCGCCACCGCAGGCCGTACGACGCTGACGGGTGAGGGTCTGCAGCACGCGGACGGTCACTCGCCGATGATCGCGGCGACGAACCCGGCAGCGCTGAGTTACGACCCGGCCTTCGCGTACGAGATCGCCACGATCGTCAAGGAGGGTCTGCGCCGCATGTACGGCGAGGCGCTCCCGGACGAGGACCGCGACGTCTTCTACTACCTCACCGTCTACAACGAGCCGATGCCGCAGCCGGCGAAGCCCGCGGGCATCGACGAGGGCATCATCAAGGGCCTTTACCGCTTCAACACGGCGGAGTCGGCCGGCCACACCACCCCCGCCAACGCCTCGCGCATCCAGCTGCTCGGTTCCGGCACCGCCATCCACTGGACCCTCAAGGCCCAGAAGATGCTGGCCGAGGAGTGGGGCGTCGCCGCCGACGTCTGGTCGGCGACCTCCTGGACCGAGCTGCGCCGGGACGCCCTGGAGGCGGACGCGGCACTGCTGCGCGGCGAGGAGCGAATTCCCTTCGTACGCAAGGCACTTGAGGGTGTGGACTCGCCGGTGCTGGCCGTCTCGGACTACATGCGCCAGGTCCCGGACCAGATCGCGCAGTGGGTCGAGCAGGACTACTCCTCGCTCGGCGCGGACGGCTTCGGCCTCTCCGACACCCGCGACGCGGCCCGCCGCCACTTCGGTGTCGACGCCGAGTCGATCGTGGTGGCCGCCCTCGCGCAGCTGGCGCGACGCGGTGCGGTGCCGGTCACGGCCGTGAAGGAGGCGCGCGAGCGCTACGGCCTGTAACACCCGTACGTCACGACGTGCCCCGCCCCACCGGATTGCCGGGGCGGGGCACGCGTGCGTGAATGGGAGGGTTTCCGGGGGCCGACACCTATGCCGTCAGGAGCCCACGATGATCCTCCACAACAAGCCGTCCGCCCCCACCTGGGCCGACCTCTCCACGACGGACGTGGCCGCCGCGAAGGCCTTCTACTCCGGGCTCTTCGGCTGGACCCCGGCCGATGTCCCGATGGAGGACGCGGGCGGCTACGGGATGTGGATGAAGGGCGAGGAGTACGTCGGCGGGTACGGCCCCTGCATGGCGCCCGGCCAGCCGCCGGCCTGGATGGCGTACTTCGGCACGGCCGACATCGAGGCGACGACGGCGGCGGTGACCGCCAACGGCGGCACGGTGGTGGCGGGCCCGATGGACATCTACACCTCCGGCAAACTGGCCGCCTGCACGGACCCCGAGGGCGCCTACTTCGGGCTGTGGCAACCGCTGGAGCACAAGGGGTTCGGGCTGGTGGAGGAGCCGGGGACGGTGGCCTGGTTCGAGCTGCTGGTGCGGGACCCGGAGAAGGCGAAGGCGTTCTACACGGCGGTCTTCGGCTGGGACGAGGCGACGCATCCGTACGGGCCGACGTCGTACACGGAGTGGTCGGTGGGCGGCGAGAAGTTCAGCGGCATGATGCCGATCGACAAGAACTTCCCGGCCGAGGTGCCCGCGCACTGGATGGTCTACATGGCGGTGGAGGACTGCGACGCGGCGGCGGCGAAGACCGGGGAGCTGGGCGGAAAGGTCCTGGTCCAGCCGACGACGATCCCGCCGGGCCGCTTCTCGGTGATCAGCGATCCGCAGGGGGCGCTGATCTCGGTGATCGCGCTGAGCGGCGACCGCTAGGGCGGCTCAGCGGTAGTCGGATGCGGGGGCCTGTTTGCCGCCCTTGACCACCTCGGTCATGTACGCGATCGCGTCCGGTGCCGAGCCGTCCGTGTCCGTGACGCCGTACGCCCTGGACAGATCGGCGCTGGAGAGCGACCTGCCGCCGAACCGCGCCACCCCGGGGTCCGCCGCCAGGGCCGCGACTCCGCGTGCCAGGTACTGCGGGGTCTCGGAGATCGCGAAGTGCGGGTCCTTGGCGATCGCGTCCTGCCAGGTCTCCTCGGTGACCTTGAAGGCGGTGTCCAGCATCGATTCGGAGCGCAGCCAGCCGGGGGTCACGCAGACCGCCGTACCCCCGTACTCCTTCAGCTCGTGGGTCAGCGCCCGCGCCATCCGCAGCGGGGCCGCCTTGGCAAGGTCGTAGAAAAAGGCCTCGCGGTAGTCGCGGTTGAACTCCTCGGTGCCGTCGGTGACTTCGACGACCAGGCCGCCCCGGTTGCGGATGAGGAGAGGGAGGGCGAAGTAGCTGGTGTTGATGTGCGTTTCGACTCCCAGGCGCAGCATGCGCATGCCCTCGCCGAGGTCCTGCTCCCAGAGCTTCTTCTCCCACTGGTTGACGAGGAGGTGGTCGGCGCCCCAGATGTCGTTCACCAGGATGTCGAGGCGGCCGTGATCCCGGTCGATGCGGTCGGTGAGCGCCTTCACCTGGGTGCGGTCCAGGTGGTCCGTGGGTACGGCGATGCCTGTGCCGCCCGCCGCGTCGATCAGTTCTGCTGTTTCCTCGATGGTTTCCGTCGTGCGGCCCACCTCGCTGGCCTTCGCCCGCGTCGTACGGCCCGTCGCGTAGACCGTCGCTCCCGCGCGGCCCAGCTCCACCGCCATCGCGCGGCCCGCGCCCCGCGTGGCTCCGGCGACCAGGGCGATCTTGCCTTGCAGGGGGTGCTGTGAAGTGTTCATGGAGTACAGGCTTGCAGCCATAGGCGACATCTTCTGTCGTGATTTCCTGGAGGTATGCGTGCTGCCCGCCTCATCAAGATGGTTCTGCTCCTCCAGTCCCGGCCCATGATGACCGCCGCCGAGCTGGCCCAGGAGCTCGAAGTGTCCGAGCGCACCATCACGCGTGACGCCCAGGCGCTCAGCGAAGCCGGGGTCCCGGTCTACGCCGACCGGGGGCGCGCCGGCGGGTACCGGCTGATCGGCGGCTACCGTACGCGGCTGACCGGGCTCGCCCGCAGCGAGGCCGAGGCCCTGTTCCTCTCCGGGCTGCCGGGCGCGCTGCGCGAGATGGGGCTGGAGGACGCCGCGTCGGCCGCCCGGCTCAAGGTCTCCGCCGCCCTGCTGCCCTCCCTGCGCGACGCCTCCGACTCCGCCGCCCAGCGCTTCCACCTGGACGCGCCCGGCTGGTACCAGGAGCCCGAGACCCCTCCCCTGCTGCCCGCCCTGGCCGAGGCCGTCTGGGACGACCGCAGGGTCCGCGCCCACTACGGGCGGCGCGACGGGGCCGCCGTGGAGCGGGAGCTGGAGCCGTACGGCCTCGTGCTCAAGGCCGGCACCTGGTACGTGTGCGCCCGCGCCGACGGCGACTTCCGCGTCTACCGCATCGACCGCTTCACGGCCGTCTCGGTCACCGAGGAGCGCTTCGAGCGCGACGAGACCTTCGCTCTGCCCGCGTTCTGGGACGAGCGGGCGGCCGGGTTCGCGCGCTCGATCCTGCATACGGCCGTCGTCGTACGGGTGTCGCCCGACGGTGCCCGCCGGCTGCCGTACGTACTCGACCGTGCGGCCGTGGAGGAGGCTCTGGAGGCGGCGGGGGCGCCCGACGCGGACGGGTGGACGACGCTCACGCTGCCCGTCGAGAGCCTCGACATCGCCTACGGTCAACTGCTGGCACTGGGCCCGGAGTTGGAGTTGCTGGAGCCGCCCGAGCTGCGCGCCCGTTTCCGGGACGCGTCCGTCCGGGCGGCCCGCCTCTACGGCTGAGGCTCAGTCCAGCGCGGCCAGGGTGTCCCCCGTCGCCAGCTTCGCCTTCAGGTCCGCGTGGGCGCCCTTGGCCGCCCGTACCGCCATCGTCGTGCCGTTCGCCGTCGCCTTCACCCCGCCCGTCGCCTCGATGGAGCGGACGAGGCGGCTGCCCGCCGCGAGCAGGTACCACTGGCCCGACTTGGCCCGCCAGGTGGTGTCCGCCAGGACGTGCTGACCGAAGCGGCTGCACGCGGCGGTGTTCCGTGCGCGGGCCACCACCGGTGAACCGTCCGGGAGTTGGAGCTGAATGGAGACGTTGCCGGGGCCCTGCCAGGTGTCGGCCCTGGTGCACACCCAGGAGGCCTTGCCGCCGTTCTCGGGGAGCTGCTGCTGGGCGTACTCCCAGTTGTTGACCGACCGCACGCCCTGCCCGCGCATCTCCCCCAACTCGCAGGCGGTACGCGCCCAGTTGAGCAGCGCCGGGCCTCCGGTCGCCTCGCGCGGCTGGCGGGCCGGGGGGCCCGAGGCGGTGGGCGGCGGGGTGTAGGTGAGGTGGACGGGGGCCAGGTCGCCGAGGTCGGTCAGGAGGAAGGCGTGCTTCTCCACGATGCGAGTGGAGGAGCGGAGCTGCAGGGCGGGCCAGGTCTTGCAGCCTGCACCGCTGCTGTCGACCGGGTCCGTCACCCCGTCGTCCCCGACCTTCAACTCCTTTGCCGGGGTGTTGGGTTGGAGCAGGTCGCGGGTGGTGGACTCCGCGATCCAGGGGGCCAGCAGATAGCGGGCGCCGTCGTCGGTGCGGCTGACGACGAGCGCCGCCCCGGTGGTGACGTCCGCGTCGTCGGTCCGTACGAAATCGAGCGCGGGCGCACCCTTCCCGTCGGCGGGCTCCGTGTAGCGCACGACCCGCTGCCCCTCGTGCAGGAGCACCACGGCGGCCCCGCCGGACTCCCCCGCGTACAACAGCCTCGGCGGCTTCTCCGGCGGTACGGTCCCAGTGCCCGGCGTCGCCGTGACGCGGACCGTGCGCGCCGGATTGGCCCAGACCCGCAGCGCCCGGCCGAGCAGCGCCTGGTCGCCGGTGCGGGAGCCGCGCGCCGGCCACACCGTGTAGTCGACGCGGGAGGTGTCCGCCCACTCCTCGCCGGGGGCGCGCTCCAGGAGCGTGGGGTTCAGGGCGCGGGCGTTGGCCGTGGTGGGGACGGCGGGTCCGGTGGCCTCGGGGAAGGGGGCGGCCGGGGAGCCGTCGCCGCCCGCCGTGACGAGGACCGCGGCCAGTACGGCGGTCGCCGCGACCGCTCCCCAGACGAGGCGGGTGCGCTGCCTGCGGCGCAGGAGGTCGGTGGGGCGGGTGTGCACCAGGCAGGGGTCGAACTCGTCCGAGGCGAGCAGCGCCTCCGCACCCCCGTCGGCGACGGTACGGGCCAGCCGGTGCGCGGTGCGCACCGCGGAGCCGGTGTCGGACGCCCCGGCCTCGGCGAGCAGGGCCCGTACCGCAGGATCCTCCAGCCCTTCGACCCGGTGCAGTACGAGGGCCGCGCGGGCGGTGGCCGTGGTGCCCGACAGCGCCTGTTCCAGGGCGAGTTCGTCGGCGCCGCCGGAGCGGGGGAAGAGCCGCAGCCCGTGCACCAGGGGCAGCCCGGGGCGCAGGGCGCGCGGCGCGGGCAGCGCGTCCGGCCACCAGGTGGGCCTGCGGTCGTACGCCAGGACGGCGGTCAGCACCCTGAGCCTGAGCAGCGCGTACCCCGCGCCGGGACGGTCGGCCGAGCCGGGGGTCCGCTGCGCGGGCACGGGCGCACCGGAGCCCGGAAGGGCGCGCTGGACCGCGGCGTGCGCCGCCAGGACCCTGCGGTGGCGGCCGAGGGACGGCGGCAGGGTGATGTAGGCGAGCCGCACCAGGCGGGGATAGTGCTCGACCAGGGCCGCTTCTGCCTGTTCCAGGTCCACATGAGCCTCAGGGGTGAGTGATCGGAATCAGTACACCCTTCAAACGAGTGAATGATCCGACGGTCACACCGCCTGGTAACGAGAAAGGCACCGCTTCGGCGCTCCACGTGCGCCCCGCCCCCGCAACCACGATGCTTGACCCGTGATGGACGAAACGGAGTTCTGGGAGATCATCGACAGCACCCGCGCGGCCGCCGACGGCGACCCCGAGGACCATGCCGACCTGCTCGTCGAACGGCTGGTGCAGCTCGATCCCGAATCCGTGCTGGATTTCGCCCGGCACTTCGAGGCCCGCTACAACCGCGCCTACCGCTGGGATCTGTGGGGCGCGGCCGCCGTGCTGCTGGGCGGGGCGGGCGACGGCTCCTTCGACTACTTCCGGTGCTGGCTGATCGGCCAGGGCCGTGAGGTCTTCGAGGGCGCCGTGCACGACCCGGACGCGCTCGCCGGCCTCCTCGACGATTTCGACGAGGAGGTCGACGGGGACGGCGAGGAGCTGGGGTTCGCGGCCGACGAGGCGTACGAGCAGCTCACCGGGTCGGTCGCACCGGACCTGGGGATTCCGGCGCAGGCCCCGGAGCCGGAGGGAACGGCCCTCGATCTCGAGGACGACGCGGCCCTGGCGGACCGCTATCCCCAACTCTGGGAGCGTTTCGGGGAGTAGCGCCCTCCCGGCCTGCTCAGAGGGCGCGCCCCATGAGGACGTCGTCGACGTACGTGCCGTCCAGGAGGAACTCTCCCGGCAGCACGCCCTCCACCGCGAAGCCCTCGGAACTGTAGAGGGCCCGGGCCGGGGCGTTGTGCCCCAGGACGCGCAGGGTGATGCGGGTGGCGCCCACCGCGCGGGCCGCGTCGAAAGCCGCCCGGATCAGCGCCCGGCCGACACCGCGTCCGCGTGCCTCGTCGGCGACCGCCAGTCCCTGGATCTGGCGTACGTGGTCGTTGCAGGCCAGCGGGGTGGAGTGGATCAGCCTGATGTAACCGAGGAGCTTCCCCTCCTCGTCCGCCGCGACCAGCAGGTCCGCGGGAAGGTGCCGGTCGTCGAAGAAGGGCGCGTACGGGGGCTGCGGCCTGGGCATCACCGCATGCAGCGGGGACCAGGTCTCCCGGTCGAGGAGGGCGAGCGCGGCGTCGTCCTCGATGCGGGCGGGGCGTATGTGGGGCGCGGACATGGGGCCACTGTGCCAGGCGGGGTTCTGCGGCAGGATGGGACGTATGCGAATCGTGATCGCCGGGGCGTCAGGCCTCATCGGCAAGGCGCTCGTCCGCTCCCTGCGCACGGACGGCCACGACGTGGTGCGGCTGGTGCGGCGGAGCCCCGAAGGCCCGGACGAGGTCGAGTGGGATCCGCGCCGGCAGTACGTCGACACCGAGGGACTGGCGGGCTGCGACGCGGTGGTGAATCTGGCGGGGGCCGGGGTCGGCGACCATCGGTGGACGGCCGCGTACAAGAAGGAGCTGCGGGACAGCCGCGTCCTCGGTACGGCCGCGCTCGCCGAGGCCGTCGCCTCGCTCGATGTGCCGCCGCGGGTGTTCCTGTGCGGCAGCGCGCTCGGCTTCTACGGGGATACCGGCGACCGTGCGGTGGACGAGGACGCGCCGCCCGGGGACGGCTTCCTCGCCTCGCTCTGCGTGGAGTGGGAGGAGGCGGCGGGGGCGGCCGAAGAGGCGGGCGTACGGACGGCGTTCGCGCGGACCGGGCTGGTGGTGGCCCGCGAGGGCGGGGCCTGGGGCAAGCTCTTCCCGCTGTTCAGGGCGGGGCTCGGCGGGCGGCTCGGGGACGGGCGTCAGTACTGGAGCTTCATCGCACTGCACGACGAGGTCGCGGCCCTGCGCCACATCCTGGACACGGAGTCGCTGTCGGGGCCGGTGAATCTGACGGGTCCCGAGCCGGTCACCAACCGCGAGGTCACGGCGGCGATGGGGCGCGCGCTGAAGCGGCCCACGCTCGCCGCCGCGCCCGCGTTCGCGCTGCGGATCGCGCTGGGCGAGTTCGCGGGCGACGTGCTGGGCAGCCAACGGGTGCTGCCGACACGGCTGTTGGAGTCGGGCTTCGACTTCGCGTTCCCGACGATCGACGGGGCGATCGGCGCGGCTCTGCACTGAGGAGACCTCGGGCGGCTCACTGCACGTCGAACTCGTTGCCCTCGGGGTCGGTCATCGTGACGTGCTTGCTGCCGTACTCCTCCACCACGCGCAGCACGCTCGCGCCGAGCCCCTCCAGGCGCTTCACCTCCGCGTCGCGCCGCTCCGGGCCGAAGTGCAGGTCGATGTGGAGCCGGTTCTTGCCCTGCTTGGGCTCGGGGACCTTGAGGAAGAGGATCCGCCGGCCGAGCCCCGTGCCGGTGGCCTCCTCGACCGGGTCGTCGGGGTGGCGTACGGCTGCCGCGTGGGCCCAGACCTTGTGGCCGCCGGCCTCGTACCACTGCTCGTCGCCGATGGCTCCCACACCGATGAGCCTCTCGATGAGCGCGCTGTGGTCCTCGGTCTCGTAACCGAGGGCCTGCGACCAGAACCCGGCGATCGCGAGCGGGTCCGCGCAGTCGACCACGAGCTTCCATTCCACGGCCATGAGGTCCTCCAGTGACGGTGTTCTCCGGGTGACGCGGGCTCTTCCGATCCTCTCAGTTCGCGTACGGATCCGCCGTGCGACCCCGTGCCTCCGTACCCGGTCGCGTGCGCGAGGGGCAGCGGAACCTCAGCTTCTTACCATCGTGCCGAACTCGGGTATTTCAGCGGGGAGTTGGGGAGGAGACCCTCACGACCCACACCCGCACCGCACCGACCTCGGGGAGGGGCACGTGCTCAGCACCGCACACCACGCGGACGTCGTGATCGTCGGAGCCGGACTCGCAGGGCTCTCGGCGGCCCATCGGCTGACCAGCGCCGGGGTCACCGTCACCGTTCTGGAGGCCGCCCCGGAACCCGGCGGCCGTATGTCCACCACATCTGCCGACGGCTTCCGGCTCGACCGCATCGGCCAGATCCTCTGCACCTCCTACCCGGAGCTGCGGCACACCCCAGGACTGGGCGAGGTCGAGCTGCGCCCCTTCTCGCCGGGGGTCCTGGTGCACAGCGAGGGCCGGCAGTTCCGTACGGGCGAACCCGGTAGCGCGAGGGGCGCACTCACGGCGGCGCGCGCCCTGGCGAGCGCCCCGCGCGCCCCCATCAACAACACCCTCGACCGCGCCCGCCTGGGCACCGCCCTCACCCGCCTCGCGGCCACCCCGCTCAGCCGTCTGCTGGCCCGCCCCGAACAGCCCGCCCTCGCCGCTCTGCGCGAGCGCGGACTCCCTCCCCGTACGATCGACGGCTTCCTCAGGCCGCTGCTGTCCGCGCTGCTCTGCGACCCCGCCCTCACCACCTCCAGCCGCTGCGCCGACCTCGCACTGCGCGGCTACGCGCAGGGCCGCCTGGCCATCCCCGCGGGCGGCGCCGCGGTCCTCCCGGAGCGGCTCGCTGCGACGCTGCCGGCCGGCACCGTACGGACCGGGGTGCGCGTGAAGTCCGTCGCGATCAACTCCGTCGTCACCGAGGAGCACGGTGAACTCGCCTGCCGCGCCCTCCTGTTGGCGACCGGAGCCCGCGCCGCGGCCGAGCTCATGCCGGGCCTGCGCGTCCCCGCCTTCCACCCCGTGACGGTCCTCCACCACGCCGCCCCCGAGCCCCCGCCGACAGGCCCCGCGCTGCTCCTGGACGCCGACCGCACCAGCCCCGTCTCGCACACCGCCGTCGTCAGCGCGGTCGACCCCTCGCGCGCACCCGGCGACCGGGCGCTGATCTCCACCACGGTCCTCGGCACACCCCCGGACGACCTGGACCGCACGGTCCGCGCCCGTCTCGCCACCCTGTACGGCACCCCCACCGACACGTGGGAACTCCTCGCCGTCCACCACGACCCCGAGGCGGTCCCCGCGATGAACCCGCCGCACGACCTCCGCCGCCCGGTCCGGGTCCTCGCGGGCCTGTACGTCTGCGGAGACCACCGCGACACCAGCACGGTCCAGGGCGCCCTGTTCTCCGGCCGCCGGGCAGCCCTGGAGATCCTCCAGGACTTCGGCATCAAACCGGGCTACGGAGCGCTCCCCGTACCGGCGGCCGCCTAGCTTCTAGCCCAGCGCCGCGACGCGGTCGCGGTACCCCCGTACCGCCGCCGCGTCGCGATAGGGCTCCAGCCGCCGCTCGAAGTCCCGTACGTACTCCACCGCGCGCGCCGACCGCATCTCCCCCGCCTGCTGCGCCGCCTCCGCCCCCAGCGTGCACGCCTGGTCGAGCTCGCCGAGGCCGAGACGGGCCGTGGCGAGGACCACCCGGCAGAAGAGCCGGGAGCGTGCGAACGCCGGCGAGCGCATCTGCAGCGAGCGCTCCGCGTACTGCGCGGCCATCCTGAACTGCTGCAGGTCCCGGTGGCAGTGGCCGAATTCGTCCGCCAGCTGCGCCTCGTCGAAGAACCGCGCCCAGTAAGGGACTTCGTCCCCCGGCCGCGCCGCCTCCATCGCCCGCTCGGCCCGTACGAGAGACGCCGTACAGGCCCGCACCTCGCCCAGCACCCCGTGCCCGCGCGCCTCCACCGAGTGCAGCAGCGCCTGGCAGACGGGCGGCGCCGAGGCCCCCACCCCCTGCTGGGCGACGCGCGCCAGCTGCACGGCCTCGCGCCCGTGCCCGAGGTAGACGGCCTGCCGGCTCATCGTCACCAGTACGTACGAGCCATAGGCCCGGTCCCCCGCCGCCTGCGCGAGCCGCAGCGCCTGCACGAAGTAGCGCTGGGCGAGACCGTGGGCGGCGATGTCGTACGAGGTCCAGCCCGCCAGCCGGGTCAGATCGGCGGTGGCGGCGAAGAGCCTGCGCCCGGTCGCCTCCCCGTACGTGCCGCGCAGCATCGGCTCGGCCTCGTGTTCCAGGTAGCGCACCAGCGCCTGCCGGGCGTGCCCGCCGCCGTACGCATGGTCCAGCGAGCGGAACAGCTCCCCGACGGAGCGCAGCGCCGCGATGTCCCCCGCCCCGACCCGCTGCCCGGGACCGCGGTCGGTGGTCCGCTGGCGCGGCACGGACGGCGTGGGGGGCCGGCCCTGTACGGGGATCCGCACGCCGTTGACGACGGCCGGGTCCCCGCGCCCCACCCGGTCGTCGGCCCGCCCGATCAGCCAGTCCCTGCTGGGCACGACGAGCCCGGCGGGCGTGAACGCGATCTTCCGCAGCTCCGCATGGCTGCCCGAGTCCTTGCGCCAGAGGCCGCTGACGATGTCGACGGCTTCCTCCGGCGTACCGGCGAATTCCAGCCCCGCGTAGACGGGCGCGCAGGCGTCGAGCCCGAGGTCCTGCGCCGAGAGGCGGCGTCCGAGGCGCCGGGTGAACACCTCGGCGATCAGGGCGGGGGTGGTGCCGCGCGGCTGCTGGCCGCGGAGCCAGCGGGTCACCGAGGTCTTGTCGTACCGAAGGTCGAGGCCGTGTTCTAACCCGAGCTGGTCCACGCGCCGGGCGAGCCCGGCGTTGGAGAATCCGGCTTCGGCGATGAGCGCGGCGAGCTGGCGGTTGGGCGTGCGCTGCGGAGGTCGTTCCGACATCAGCTGTACGGTCTCCTGCCTTCCGGGCCAGGGATCAGCCCTCATGGAACGGCGTGAATTTAGCGGCCCTCACGGCTTCTTCCGCCCACTTCGTCCCACGTTCATCCGATCGTGTGAGGAGGTGTCGTTTCTGCCGCCCGTTCCTCCCCGGGAACAGGCTTGTTCGAAGCGGTCGTACAGTTGCTGAGGCGCGATATCTGCATGGATGAGGAGCTGCCGTGAGTGAGCTGCGGTTTGACCGGCTGGGATTCGGCGACTTCGCCGTCGAGTACCGGGAGGCCTGGCAGAAGCAGCGCGAGGTGCACGCGGCCCGGTTCGCGGACGAGGTCCCCGACACCGTGCTGCTCCTGGAGCACCCGCCGGTCTACACGGCGGGCCGCCGTACCGCCGACAACGAGCGCCCCCTCGACGGCACCCCCGTCGTGGACGTCGACCGCGGCGGCAAGATCACCTGGCACGGCTACGGACAGCTCATCGGCTACCCGATCCAGAAGCTGCCCCGCCCCGTCGACGTCATCGCGCACCTGCGCCGCCTGGAGGAGGCCCTGATCCGGGTCTGCGCCGACTTCGGCGTCACCACCAGCCGAGTCGAGGGCCGGGCAGGCGTCTGGGTCCTGGGCGACCCGGTCGAGGAGCGCCCCGCGCTCGGCGGCCTCTCCCTGGACTTCGACCCGCGTCTGACGGACGACGAGTTCGACCCCCGGATGAACGGCCCCGAGTACGCGCCCTCCAACGCAGGACAGCGCCGCGAGGACCGCAAGATCGCCGCCATGGGCATCCGGGTCGCGAAGGGCGTGACGATGCACGGCTTCGCGCTCAACTGCAATCCGGACACGACCTTCTTCGACAAGATCGTCCCGTGCGGGATCCGCGACGCGGGCGTGACATCGCTCTCGTACGAACTGGGCCGCGAGGTCCCGATCGCCGAGGTCCTCCCGTCGGTGGAGAAGCACCTGCGGGACGTACTGGAGAACGCGGACCTGGCACCGCGCACGGTCGCGCACACGCCTGCTTAGGGAATGCCCCCTGCCGGGCAGGGGTTGGCGAGATGTAACCCATACAAATATCGGGCGTACCCTGGGGTTCGCCGACGATTCGAAGCTGTAGAGGGAGCCGGACGTGTCCGCAGTCGCACCCGACGGACGCAAGATGCTGCGTCTGGAGGTCCGGAACAGCCAGACCCCCATCGAGCGCAAGCCCGAGTGGATCAAGACCCGGGCGAAGATGGGCCCCGAGTACACCAAGATGCAGGCCCTGGTGAAGTCCGAGGGCCTCCACACGGTCTGCCAGGAGGCGGGCTGTCCCAACATCTACGAGTGCTGGGAAGACCGCGAGGCGACGTTCCTCATCGGCGGCGACCAGTGCACGAGGCGCTGCGACTTCTGCCAGATCGACACGGGCAAGCCCGCCGCCCTCGACCTGGACGAGCCGCGCCGCGTCGGTGAGTCGGTCGTCACGATGGACCTGAACTACGCCACGATCACCGGCGTCGCACGCGACGACCTCGAAGACGGCGGCGCGTGGCTGTATGCGGAGACCGTGCGCCAGATCCACGCGATGACGGCGGAGCGAGCCGAGGGCCGCACCAAGGTCGAGCTCCTGATCCCCGACTTCAACGCGGTCCCCGAGCAGCTCGCCGAGGTCTTCTCCTCGCGCCCCGAGGTGCTCGCCCACAACGTCGAGACGGTGCCGCGCATCTTCAAGCGCATCCGCCCCGGCTTCCGCTACGAGCGCTCGCTCGAGGTCATCACGAAGGCCCGCGAGGCCGGTCTGGTCACCAAGTCGAACCTCATCCTGGGCATGGGCGAGGAGCGCGAGGAGATCAGCCAGGCGCTGCAGGACCTGCACGACGCGGGCTGCGAGCTCATCACGATCACCCAGTACCTGCGCCCCTCCGCGCGGCACCACCCCGTCGAGCGCTGGGTGAAGCCGGCCGAGTTCGTGGAGCTCAAGGAGGAGGCCGAGGAGATCGGCTACTCGGGCGTCATGTCGGGCCCGCTGGTCCGTTCCTCGTACCGCGCGGGCCGTCTCTTCCAGCAGGCCATGGAGCGCCGCGCGACGCTGGCCGTGTGAATCCGCGCACAAGCAGCTACTGCTGAGTAATGGCCGAGAAGACGCGGCCCGTACGGTCCCCGCAGGTGGGCGCTCCGGACGGGCCGCGTCCGCCGTTTTCGGGGGTGCGTCAAGGTTTCATTCGCGTTTGACCGGCCGGACATGCCTTGGTAACACCAATCAGTGAGCCTAGGTTCACGCACAGCTGCACCCCAGCTGCACCCGCGTCGTATCCGCCGCCGTCCCGAGGGGGGACCCCACTCATGCAGGCCGCGACCTCTTCCGTACGCGCCACCGCCATTCCGTCCGTGACCGACGCACTCCGCGCCGTCGAATCCGTTCTGCTGAGCCGCGGCCAGCGCACCGCGCGCCGCAACGCCTGGACTTCCGTGCTCGAGGACCGCCGCCGGGCCAAGGACCGGACCGACGCCCAGCACGTGCTGGAGGCTGTGGCCACCCGCACGTCGTAGTTCACTGCGCGGGCCGCGTAAACTTCTGGCCATGGCGAGGAAGGCAACAGCAGACGCAGAGTCTGAGAACCCCGGGCGACTCAAGCAGATCGCCCTGACCTACAAGATGACCCGCAAGGCCGACCCGAAGGTCGGTCTTATCGTCGGGGGCCTGGGCATCGTCGTGTTCGGCGTCCTCCTCGGCATCGGCTTCTTGATCGGTCACCCCATCTACCTGGGCATCCTGGGCTTCCTGCTGGCCTTCCTCGCGATGGCGATCGTCTTCGGACGCCGCGCCGAGCGAGCGGCCTTCGGACAGATGGAGGGCCAGCCCGGTGCGGCGGCCGCAGTGCTCCAGAACGTGGGCCGCGGCTGGACGACGACCCCCGCGGTCGCGATGAACCGCAACCAGGACGTGGTGCACCGCGCGGTCGGCAAGGCCGGCATCGTGCTGGTGGCCGAGGGCAACCCGAACCGGGTCAAGACCCTCCTGGCGGCCGAGAAGAAGAAGATGAACCGCATCGTGGTCGACGTCCCGGTGCACGACATCATGGTCGGCAACGCAGAGGGCCAGGTCCCGCTGAAGAAGGTCCGCACCACGATGCTGAAGCTGCCCCGCGTGCTCACGGGCGCGCAGGTCACCGCGGCCAACGACCGGCTGCGCGCCATGGGCGACCTCATGTCGAACATGCCGCTGCCGAAGGGCCCCATGCCCAAGGGCGCGCGGATGCCGCGCGGCGGCAAGCAGGGCTGACGCCCTCTCTGTTACGTACGACACAAGGCGGCCCGGACCAGATGGTCCGGGCCGCCTTCTCTCTTTCCGTACGTCTAGCGCGTCCGCACCTGAACGGCGCGTGCGAGGCGGTCGTGGAGCCCGCGGCCGTCGCGGTCCCAGATCAGGGCCGGGACGGCGAGGCAGAGGAGCACGGAGCGCACCAGGGCCCAGCCTGCGCCGAGGCGGCCGCCGCTCTCGGCGACGACGCGCAGTCCGAGGATGCGCTTGCCGGGCGTGAAGCCGACCGTGGAGACGGTCAGGACGCTCAGTACGAAGAAGACGAGCAGCGCCCAGTTACTGGCCGCATGCTGGTCACCGCGTGCGATCAGTCCGTATGCGATGAGCACGCACAGCGCCCAGTCGATGAAGATGGCGCCGAAGCGGCGGCCCAGGGGCGCGATGGCGCCCGGCCCCTCCTCGGGCAGCCCGAGGCGCTTGCCCCGGTACCCGAAGTCCCCGCCACCCATGTCCTTGGTGGCCTCGCCCGGCCCGGAGAGCCACGATCCGACTGCTTGCCTGTTGTCCACCCGTCCACGGTACTGCGCCCCCTTTGGCACACTTGCGGGAGGGCCCCGGACGAGCCCGGTCCCGCCAGGGCGGTTAACTTCGCCGAAACAAATGGGTCACGCTTGAGAAATCACGCGTGCCTATGGTCGGGTCCAGCGTGTGCCACCGCACTGGCCGCATGCACCACGAGCTGCAACCCCGTCCCGCCCAGGACGGGAGTAGGAGGAGTTGGATGTTCCAGAACGCCGACGACGCGAAGAAGTTCATCGCCGACAACGATGTGAAGTTCGTCGATGTACGGTTCTGCGACCTGCCCGGAGTGATGCAGCACTTCACGATCCCGGCAGCGGCGTTCGACCCGAACGAGGAGCTCGCCTTCGACGGTTCGTCGATCCGCGGCTTCCAGGCCATCCACGAGTCCGACATGGCGCTGCGCGCGGACCTCTCGACGGCCCGTGTTGACCCCTTCCGCAAGGACAAGACGGTCAACATCAACTTCTTCATCCACGACCCGATCACGGGCGAGCAGTACAGCCGCGACCCGCGCAACATCGCCAAGAAGGCCGAGGCCTACCTCGCGTCGACCGGTATCGCGGACACCGCGTACTTCGGTCCCGAGGCCGAGTTCTACGTCTTCGACAACGTCCGCTTCCAGACGTCGGCGAACGAGAGCTTCTACCACATCGACTCCGAGGCCGGCGCCTGGAACAGCGGCTCCACGGAGAACAACCGCGGCTACAAGGTCCGCTACAAGGGCGGCTACTTCCCGGCCCCGCCGGTCGACCACTTCGCCGACCTGCGCGCCGAGATCTCCCTGGAGCTGGAGGCCTCCGGCCTGCAGGTCGAGCGCCAGCACCACGAGGTCGGCACGGCCGGCCAGGCGGAGATCAACTACAAGTTCAACACGCTGCTCGCCGCGGCCGACGACCTGATGCTCTTCAAGTACATCGTGAAGAACGTCGCCTGGCGCAACGGCAAGACCGCGACCTTCATGCCGAAGCCGATCTTCGGCGACAACGGCTCGGGCATGCACGTCCACCAGTCGCTGTGGCAGGGCGGCATCCCGCTCTTCTACGACGAGCAGGGTTACGCCGGCCTCTCGGACATCGCCCGCTACTACATCGGCGGCATCCTCAAGCACGCCCCGTCGCTGCTGGCGTTCACCAACCCGACGGTGAACTCGTACCACCGCCTGGTCCCCGGCTTCGAGGCCCCGGTCAACATGGTCTACTCGCAGCGCAACCGCTCGGCGGCCATGCGTATCCCGATCACGGGCTCGAACCCGAAGGCCAAGCGCGTCGAGTTCCGCGCCCCGGACCCGTCGTCCAACCCGTACCTCGCGTTCTCCGCGCTGATGATGGCGGGCCTGGACGGCATCAAGAACAAGATCGAGCCGGCCGAGCCGATCGACAAGGACCTCTACGAGCTGGCTCCCGAGGAGCACGCCAACGTCCAGCAGGTCCCGACGTCGCTCCCGGCCGTCCTCGACGCGCTCGAGGCGGACCACGAGTACCTCCTCGCGGGCGGCGTCTTCACGCCGGACCTGATCGAGACGTGGATCGACTACAAGCGCACGAACGAGATCGCCCCGATCCAGCTGCGCCCGCACCCGCACGAGTTCGAGCTGTACTTCGACCTCTAAAGATCAGGCCGGGGCGAGCTGGGAGGTTCCTGGAAACAAGCGTTGACCTGCGAACACACTGCTCAGCAGTGTCGCTGTTACCGCCTACTTTCCTCCCCCTTGTGCACCGCCGGACCGATCCCCTGACGCAGCGTCAGCAACAGTGAGGCCGTCACTCCCATCGGGGTGGCGGCCTCACTCGTTTATGGCATCGCCCCACCCGAGGCCTACGCATCACGAGGGCTTGCAAGATCGTGACGGGTGATGCTTGGTGATCACGCCTGATCCCGTCCTGCGAAGTCAGAGACTTGCGGCTCGCACATGACGCCTCGTCCAATAGGTACTGCCCTGTCTGCTCACGCAGAAGAGGCCCAATGAACAGCCTGTAGCTGACGGAGCCGAAACGCGAGAGGCGCTCGGACGGGCGTGGCCAGATGCCTCGAAGCACCCAGAGCAGGAGTCCCTGGAGTAGTTCGTCGAATCTGGCGATGCACCATCACCTCTGGAGCGAGAATGGCCATACGGGCCAGGAAGGTCCACGACGTCCGCAGGGGGCGGAATTCTGCATAACAAGCCAGGCAGAAGCGGTCGGCCTGAGGATCACCAAGGCGCTGTCGTACGTGTGTGGGCATCAAGACGACGCAGTGGTGGGTTGTTTGAGGCTGAGGGCCTGGTGGGCGGGGGCGCGCATCATCCAGGCAGCGCGACCGTTGGGGTCGGCTTCGCAGGCTAGTTGGTAGCCGACCTGGTAGAAGCGCTGGGCGGCGCCCTCTTGTCCGCTCGCGCAAGTCGGCAGGAAAGGCGAACTTCCCATTCACGCCTAGGCTTTCCTGCAACTCGACGCGAAGCTAGCTACACGTCGTGTACGCTCCGCCTAGTTGCCGGTCCGCGGAGGCCCGGTCGCCAGCAGAAGTATGTGAGCCCGGTACTCACGGAAGCTGTGCAGGGTGTGGAGCACCTACTCCGCGACGTAGCAGACGACGACCTACGGTTTCACTAGGTATGTGGCCCTGATGCGCTGACCGGGCAGCGGTGAGGTGAAGCATGCCCGAAAGCCAACGAAACTTGGCGGCCCGCACTCGTTCGCTGTACACCGGCGAGAAGTTCGCCGCCGCCAAAGCAGGCGTCGCCCGCGACCACTCCATCGGGCTGGATGCCTGTATCCCCGGGCAACGAAAGCTACGCGCACTACTCGCACTCGGTTTGCTGAACCGCGGGTACGACTACAGCACCCCCGCGGGGTGGCGCATTGCGGCCCTCTCCGCATACACCATCACGGCGTCCCCGCGATTCAATCGCCTGGTCCTCATCACCGACGTTCCCCATAACGTGGTCGACTACCTCCTCCCAGAGCCCAACGGAGCAGGTGGCCTGCCAGGACTGCGAGTTGAGGAGCACCGTGGGTACGGCACTTACATCATGCGGCATCTGCCCACGGACGCACAGTTCGTAGTCACGGATAATCCATCAGGGAAACCTGTCGGTGCACGAAGCGACTCCTACGTCGACTTCTTCACCATGGCCACTCCACTCACACCTGACGAACTCGAACAGCTGGCCAGGGTGCCTCACATGACTGAGCACGCACAATGTCTGCTTGCTGGCCTCCTAAGTCGCATCTCAGCACGCGACCCTCGCAGCAGGTGGGCAATCGGCAACTGGTTCCACGACCCCCTGCGACGCCGAGGCTGGTTCGACAGCGAGCGAAGTCTCGGCGAAATTCGAAAGCTTCACGGGGCCGGTGATAGCTGGGAACTGCAATGGGACTCATACCCCTACCCGGACGACCTGGCCGCGTCGATGACAGATCCAGTCATCGGAATTCCTGGAAGCAAGACAGTGTCGGCACACGACCACCTCACCGTCACACTCGGAAACGCTTCGCTCCGCCTTCTCTCGCGACGCACCTAACCGATCCCACGTCGTTTATCTCTCTGCGTTGCCGACAGAAAGCACTCACGTCGTGATCGAGATCCTAGGGGCCTTGGTCTCTGGCCTGCCCTGGTGGGCAGCCTGCCTGATCATCGCATTCACTACCCTCATCTACGTCTGTCTCCGGGCCCTTCGACTGCTCATGCCAGACAAGTCCAGTGATCGACTGGCATGGTGGATTGCCATCCTGGAGCACCGCCGCCATACCACCGGGGCCGGCGCACGAAAGCCGCGCACCACCAGGAAGCCCAGCCCACCGCAACCCCGAAACCGCAAGGGACGTAGTAACTCCGCCTGACAGTCATCTCGTGCACCCGTTGTGCACCGACCCGTCCGGCTGAAGGCATCTACCCAGGTCAGAAGGTCCGTCCGGATGTACTTCGACCTCTAGGCCGCGGATTCCGCACGGAGGCCGCCACCCCGCTCCGGGGTGGCGGCCTTCGCCGTGAGGGGCCATGGCCTCTGCGGATCAAGCTGGATGACTGGTCCAGCCGTACGAACAGCCAGCCGAGGCGCGCTCTCTCTCTGTGTACGTGGAACGGGGCCAACTCCCCACCCCTGCCTGGCAAAACTCATTTGTGGTGTGCTCCTGGAGCACAGAGCATGGGCAGCAACCGGAGGAGGAACATGGGTCTGTGCCTGTACGCGCTCGACGGCGACGCCACGGGCCCAGATGCCTGCTGGTCCTACGGCTCCTTCGCAGAGTTCCGTCGGCGTCTGGCCGAGGCCGAGGGATTCGTGCTCGGCGACATGTGGGGATTTGGCGGTGACCGGCAGTGGGAGGAGATTTCTACCTCTCTGGAGCCGTTCCTGAACCACCCCGATGACCACAGCAAGGACATCGCTCCCGAGGACTGCGCCGCGATCCTGCCTCGGCTGGAGAACATTCTTGAGCAGTGGGTGTCCATGGCCGACTCTGAAGAGGACCTGGCGGACCGGCACATCGAGGATGCTCGGAACCTCGTGACGGTACTGCGAATCTGTGTCAGCAAGGGGGTCGTTCTTGCCTTCGGCTGACCGTTGGACCTCCGGATGCCACTCGGAGCTTCTCGACTACGGAAGGCCGGTCAACTACCTGAAGGGCGACTACTGTTGACGAGTAGGCGCCCTGGCCTGTCGGGGCTCCCGTCACTTGTTGCGATGACCGTCCCACTTTCGAGCTCCGGACTGAAGCTTGCCCGTCCAGGCATCCGGTGCGCGTCCAGCGATCTCGGTCCACAGTCTGGCGCTCGCTGCCGCGAATGCATTCACGCCCTCGACCGGCGCTTCATCCCATGCGGCGATCTTCGCAGCCTGAGCCTCGGCTTCTTCAGGTGTGTGGCCGGCGGCGATCAGCCAGATGATCCAGTGCGCAGGGTCGAGCCAGGCTGCTCCGCAGGTGGCCCAGCCCCAGTCGACGAGGTGTGCTCGGTCGTCCGCGACGAGGACGTTGTGGTTGTTCCAATCAGTGTGGAGCAGCGCATCCCCCTTGAACGCCTCTGCGTCCGCTGGGTTGTCGACGTATCCGGACAGACGCTGCTCGGCTTGGCGAAGTTCGATGTCGGGGCACGGGACATCGCCGAGCCGGCGCATGGCCTCAATGACCTTGGGGAGGTCACGAGAGCCTCGTGAGTAGTTGGCGTGGCGGCCGTCGATGGCTTCGAAGCCGAGGATGTTCCAGCCATCAGCGATGACGTGGAAGAGCAAGCGTGGGGCTAGCGGCGTGACATACGGATTGATGTCTGCCTCGCGCTGCTGCGTCCAGACCCAACGATGGTCCGTTCGCAGTCCTTTGAGGAACGTGGTGCCACTGTCGGTGTATGCGCGTGCGGAGAGGGAGCTGTTGAGGCCGGTGCTGATGTTCTCGATCTTCAGGATCTCTCCGATCTCGGCCTCGATGGCTGTGCGGACTTCGGAGGGGAGATCGTCGAAGGCGATGGGGGCTGCGGGCATAGCGGTCAGGCTTCCAGATGCACGTGGCGACGGGGGCTTCCGGCGCGATGTGCCGCCGGAAGCCCCTGAGTTTGACGATTAGTTGTAGGGGTTGTCGTCCCCGCAGCCGGAGGTTGTGGCTGTGGTGAAGGCGTCTACGTCCTCGATGAGGACGATCTCCTCATCGGTCTCGGACGGGCGGATGGGGGTGATCTCGATTGCTACTGCGGTCATGGTTCAGCTCCTTGGTGTCGCGTGCTGGCAGTACCTGTCCAGTGGTGCCTTCGCCTCCTGGTAGACCTTGGCCAGCGGTCGGCATACCCGACAGGTGCCGGACAGCTGACAGCCGGTGCAGCCACCGGTGCGAAGCATCAGGGAGTCGGCGATGCCGCCGAGGCGGCTCAGGCCCTCGACTCCCGTGGTCATGAGGGGGATCGCATTGTCGCGGCCGACCTTGCAGATGGAGGCCATGCCGTGCGGGTCGACGTGGAAGAAGGTGTGGCCGGCGTTGCAGCCGTTGAAGGGTTCACGGTCGATGAGGTGGTCCGGGGCCTGAGAGGCGAGGGTCTCTGCTCCGCCGTAGATGGTCGGCGACATGTGGGTGTACTCGCGGTACGGCAGGCCGTATCGGTCGGCGAAAGCGCGCATCTGGTCCGCTTCATGGGCATTGTGCCGCGTGATGATCAGGGCCAGGTCCAGGGGTAGCCCGGCAGCGTGCGCAGCCTCCAGTCCCTTGAGGAACATGCGGAATGCACCCCGGCGGCGGGTCAGCCCGTCGTAGGACTCGGCGGTGGCCCCGTACAAGCTGAGCGTGATCCGGTTCGGCCGACGGCGCGTGAGTAGTGCAAGGTTCTTCGGTGCGGCGAGGCGGGATCCGTTGGTGAGGATCTCGACCATGAGGCCCAGCTCGTACGCCAGTTGGTACGTCTCTGGGAACAGCTTGTCGATCATCGGCTCGCCTCCCGTCAGCTGGAGCCAGAGAACACCGGCGTCCCTGATGGTGTGGAGAAGACGTTCGCGCTCGGGCCAGTCGAGGCCGGCGAACTGCTTGAGTCCCAGATAGCAGTGCTCGCAGTCGTAATTGCAGCCGAGGTTCAGTTCGTACGAAGCGCGTCCATAGCCGTACGGAGACCGGGTGCGCACAAGGACGATCTCGCGGAGTTCCCTGCCGCTCATCTCCAGGCCCCATGCGTGTCGGGCCACATCCGTCAGCCAGGCAGGCGCTGCCGAGGTGGTCTGCGCACGCAGTTCTTCGTACCGGAGGGTCGGCAGACGCGCCGCCTTGGGGCTTCCCGGGCGTACAAGGAGGTGGTTGTCGAGGTACGGGGCGGCAATCAGCTCGTGCATGTGGTCTCCCCCTTGGGACTGTCGACGACGAGGCGGGCCCATACGGTCTTGCCGATCGGATTCCGGTCGTGGTGGCCGGTCTCCTCGGCGAGTGCCGTGACGAGGAGGAGACCGCGCCCGCCTTCGTCATCTTCTCGGGCCTCGACGAGTCGGGGTGGTGTGCGGTTGGCGTCCGACACCTCCACGAGGCAGTGCGAACCGTCGGCGGTAAGCCGGACTTCGAAGCGGTGTCCGCGTCTGCCGCCGTGCTCCACGGCATTGGCGGACAGTTCCCCGCAGACGAGCACCACCTTGTCGATGTCGTCCTGGCCGTATCCCCAGACGGTGAGCGTCTTGGCTACGAGGCTGCGGACGAGCGGGACGCACTTCCGTACTGAGCTGAACTGCATCTGCCACCGTTGGGCAGCGGCTTGTGGGTCGTGCGTGGTCATCGCGTGCATCGCGTCCCCTCGTCGCGGGCGGGCTGTGGGATACGAGTGCACCGCTACGGGTGGTCACGGGATCAGGCCATCGTGATTACCCAACGTGGGTAATATTTCTGGAAGTTGGTATCGAGCTGTTCCGCCCGCACGGGTGAGTGAGGGGGACGGGTGACACGCCCAGAGGATCACCGGGCCCTCCCGCCCGAGTTGCTGGCCAGTGCGGAATGGCGGGAGGCCTGTCGCAGCAGGGACTTCGCCCGCGTGTTCCGGCTGGTCAAGATCAAGGCCGGGATCTACCCCTCTCGAATCGCCGCGCTGTGCGGTATGACGCCGAGTCGGGTGGGCGAGATCATGGCCGGGCGGCGCGCCTTGGCCCACATTGACGTGATCGAACGGGTCGCCGATGGCCTGCGTATCCCCGGCGCCATGCTCGGTCTCGCGCACCGGCCCTGGGAGATTCCTGTTCCGGCCCGCACCGAGGAAGGGCTGCCCGAGCCCGTCCCGCCCGTATCGGAACAGTCCCAACACACGGACCCCGCCAAAGATTTGGACAGTTTGCTTGCGCTGGTCGACGCTCCTGTCACCCGCTCCACTCTCACGGCCCTGCACTCCTCGGTCGAGGACTACTGGCGGCGTGACAACTCGCACGGCGGTGCGACCCTACGGCCCGCTGTCGTCGGCCATCTGCGCTACGTCGGCCAACTCCTCGACTCCGCCGAGAGCGGCTTACGACACGATCTCCAAGCGATCGCGGCCGAGTTGGCGCGCCTCTCTGGCTGGGCCTATTTCGACGCCCGTCAGTACAGCACCGCCCGCACCTACTTCACCCAGGCGCTCAAGCTCTCCCACGGGCACGGCGACCGCCTGTTCATGGCCAACGTACTGTCCTGCATGAGCCTGCTGGCCACCTACGACGGCAACCCGAACGACGCCGTCACCCTGGCCTGCCGCGCCCAGGACGCGGCCCGCGGCGCGGGTGATCAGCCCCTCGTCATGTCGATGCTGCACCTGCGCGAAGCGTTTGCCCACGCCGTCCTCCGCGACGCACGCTCCTGCCATCAGGCGGTGGACCGGTCTCGCGACCAGTACGAACGCTCACGCGGTCGTGAGGCCGAAGCACCAAGCTGGGTGCGCTACTTCGACGAGACCAAGCTCCTCGTTGACACCGGCATTGCGTACGCTCGCCTCGGCGAAGCAGCCCGTGCCGAGCCCCTCATCGCCGAGGGCCTGCGCCGGGAGAAGGCCGACCAGCAGCGCGGCCGGGCTTTTCACGCGTACTGGCTGGCCAGCACCCAACTCCAGCAAGGCAAGCTCAACCAGGCGTGCACCAGTGCCGAACTCGCACTGAACTTGACCACGGCCATCGACTCCCCCCGAGTGAGCGGCCACGTACAGGAACTGCATCGCAGAATGCTGCCGTACGCCGGCGAAGCCCCTGTTCTCGCCTTCGAGCAGCGCATGCGCGACTCCCTCGGCTGATCTTTCACACCCCGCCGGTCGCCTCGTCCAGCAGCAGGTACAGCAAGCCGACCAGGCTGCCGCTGCTGACCACCTCACGCCGGTCGATCATGCCTCGGATCTCGGAGATGGGGATCCACTCGATCCGGTCGGATTCGTTCAATTCCGTCGGCGGACCGGCGTACGAGGCCGCCTCCGCGCGGAATACGAAGTGCTCGGAGTCGGTGATGCCGTTCGCGGGCTGCGCGTACACCAGCGGCTTGACACCCTCCACCCGCCACCCGGTTTCCTCCTCGACCTCTCGGGCGGCCGCCTGCTCAGGGGTCTCGTCGGCCTCGATGAGGCCCATCGGGAGTTCCCAGCCCCAGGTGTCGGTGATGAACCGGTGACGCCACATCATCAGTACGCGCTTCTGCTCGTCGACCACGGCGGCCACAGCCAAGTGCCGCATTCGGACGACATGGTGCTCCCACCGCCGCCCGTCGGGCTGCTGAACGTCCACAAGCCACAGGTTGACCCACGGATTGCTGTAGATCTGCCGCTCGCCATGGACGGTCCACTGCATGAGCCCAACTCCCTTGACTTGTGAGGACTTCAGCATGTCACTCTGACGAGAATCCGTCCGCCTGGTCTGGGCATCATTGTCCGCGCCGGTTGCCTGAGCCGAGCGGCAAGCGCTGAAGCGTGACCGTCAGAGCTGCGGCAGGCGGTCCGTGCGTGTCGGGGCACGCCGCTCGTCGAGCCAGAAGAGATAGGTCTGCAGATGGGCGGCCAACTCGCCATCGATGTAAGCCGCGTAATCACGCACAGCGGCGGCCGTACCCTGTCCGGACTTTTCGTCATCGGCCTCCCATTCGCCACGCCAATGCGCCAGGTACTCCTGGATCCGTGCTCTGTCGCGCCACCATTCCCGCACGGTTGCCGGCGTCCAGTGGTCGTCGCCATCACAGCCGTATCCGGAGAAGGGATCCGCCTCGGCAGCGTCGACCAGGTACTGGAGCTGCTCCCGCGTCCGAGGCTGGCGATAGACGTACTCAGCGAAGTATTCGGCTTCATAGAGCACCAGTGCTGGTGCATGGAGTCGACCGGTGCCGCAGTTGTCAGTCTCGGCGCCGTAGAACGGTCCAGGCACATTGAGCCATTTCCGTTCACTCCACTGGCCTTGAAAGACCTCGCGCGCGTCGCCGAGCAGGGCCACCGGATCGAAGCTGAGCGTCATGAAAGAAGGGTATCCAGGGGCCGGACGTAGACAGCGGACAGTCCCTCAGGACCGTAGCGCCTGGTCTTGCGCTCAGGGGTTCCGTATCTTGACGCAATGGGTGAGGGAGAGCAGCCGAGGTTGTTCAGCAATCGATGGGCAGACGCGGTGGGGCCGGGTGAGCGTGCCAGCGACCACGACCGGTGCGATTGCGTCGACCGGCGCGGACGGACTCAAGTCGACTTCCACACTGGGCAACAGGACACTGCGGCGCCTGGCTGGGTGCACCTGCTGGAGCTGATCGACGAAGCCGTGGCCGATGGCCGGGAGGTGTTCAAGCCGCTGGTCGAGCTGAGCCCGAGTGAGCGGCGCCAGGTCGTCACGCTTCCGTCGGCCATCGCCAGGCTGACCGAGGTCAAACAGTTCGTTCTGTACGGCAGCAATGTGACGCGAGTTCCACCCGAGATCGGGATGATGAAGAGCCTGGAGGAATTCAGCCCGTACACCTCACGTCGGCTGCACTGGTTCCCGTACGAAATCACCCGGTGCGCCAAGCTGCGCCAGAGCACTGTGAGTACGCGTGCCCTGTACGGCAACTTCAAGTACCGACCGCCCTTTCCTCTCGTCGACCACAGCCAAGAGCTCTGCGGGGAGGTTCCGATCGCGAGTTGCAGCGTCTGCGACGGTCCGGTGGAGGCCCGCCGTCTCCAGCGGGCGTGGATATCGCTCGGGGTCGCGACCGACGTACTGCCGCTGCTCGTCAACGCGTGCTCGGCGGAGTGCATCGGCGCGCTCCCTACCCCTGCGGAGGGCTACGTCGCCGTACCGCACCACGGTCGGCCGGGACTGAGACAGCCTCCCCCACGCCACTAGCCCCTCTCTGCCCTGGCCACCCGAATGGCCACGCTGCGTGACAGGGGCGGGGTGGTCGTCGTTGAGCGGGGACCTACGAGAGGCCGGAGGCCGCTTTGAGTACCGTTGCGCATGCGCCCCATCCCGAGCACACCCATCAGCACGGTGCCGGTTGCGGGCATGTTGCCGTGCCGCACGACGATCACGTCGACTATGCGCACGACGGGCATCTGCATCGCGTGCACGGCGATCACGTCGACGAGTGCGAGGTCGAGGGGCACGCCGCTCATGACGGCCATGCTCATCAGCACGGCGAGGGGTGCGGGCACGTTGCCGTGCCACATGGGGATCACGTCGACTACGTGCACGACGGGCACCGGCACGCCGATCACGGCGGGCACTGGGACGACCACTGAGGTCAGACGTCGGTGACGGCCTTGACGCGGCCCTGCTCGATCGCTGTGAGCAGGGCCGCGTGGTCTGTGCTGGTCTGGGCCGCGTAGGCGATCGACCAGGAGGCGATCGCTCGGTCGAAGCTGTCGCTGCGGCCCAGGTAGGCGGCGATCTCCGTACGTGAGCCCGAGCGGGCGTGGGCGCGGGCCAGGGTGCGGCCGCAGATCTCGGCGTAGCGGAAGAGCATCTTCGCGTCCAGGCTCTCGATCTCCACCGAGCCCTTCATGTCGCGGAGTTGGCGCCAGTAGAAGAAGCGGCCCGCGGGGCCTGTGGCCCAGCCGAGGAAGATGTCGTTGGCTGCTTGGAGCAGGCGTTGGCCGGCTACGACGCGTTCGCCCTGGTGGGGGTGGCGGGCTGGGGTCAGGTGTGCGGCTAGGACCGATTTTTCGGCCTCTTTGATCTGGAGCATCAGCGGGTCGTCCCGCGTCTTGCCGGCCAGGAGTACGACGAAGCAGCGTGTGCCTACGCTGCCTACGCCGACCACCTTCATCGCCGCGTCGACCAGGCGGAAGCGGTCGAGGAGTTGGCGGCGCTCCTCCGACATGCTCCGCAGGTAGTTCTCGAATGCGTCGTGGACCAGGCCCAGGTCGCTCTTGTTGATCGGTTGCAGGAGCGGGGGCTCCTGTTTGATGCGCGGGGTGCCGTCCGGGCCTTCCTCCGTGAGCTTGCGGAGTGCGTGCAGGCTGGTGCGGGTGCGGGCCTTCGCCAGCATCTGTTGTGCCTGCGCGCGGTTGCGCTTCCGGATGGTGGGGAGCAGGTCCTCTGTGTCCACGCGCTCGTACCAGACGTCCAGTTCGCCTCGGCCTGCCAGGTCGCGCATGTGCTCTCGGTAGGCGTGGGCGGCTGATTGGGCTGCGTCGCGGGCTGCTGATTCCGTGTGGCCGTTCTGGCGGGATGCAACGGCGATGCTGGCGGCCAGGCGTTTTACGTCCCACTCGAAGGGGCCCGGCAGCGTCTCGTCGAAGTCGTTCAGGTCGAAGAGGAGGGCGCGCTCCGGCGAGGCGAAGAAGCCGAAGTTCGACAGGTGCGCGTCGCCGCACAGCTGGACCGTCAGCCCGGTGTTCGGGGTGGAGGCCAGGTCGGCGGCCATGATCGCGGGGGCTCCGCGCAGGAAGGCGAAGTCGGACGCCGCCATCCGTCCGTAGCGGATCGGGACCAGTTCCTCGACCCTGGTCGCGGCCTGGGCCTCCAGGATCGCCACCGGGTCGGGGCGGCCCTTCGGTGCCTGCCAGGTGCCCTGGGAGGAGCGCGGGACGAGCTTGCGTGCCTCGCGACCGGAGTCCGTCATCTGTGCCCCGTCCTGAGCTGTCGGTCTTTGAAGTCAAAGGCCTGTGCTCGGCACCCGCGAACCGGAGCCACCCATTCGGGGCCGGTCAGACGTAGGCGAGCAGGGCGTCCAGGGGGCGGGGGACGCGGGTGAGGGGCAGGGCTTCGACCAGGGCGCGGGCGTACTGCGCCTTGCGGCCGCTATGGGTGCCCATGAAGCGGCGGAGTTGCTGTTCGGGGGTGCGGCCGCGCTGCGCGGGTTGCTTCTGGAAGGTACGGAGCTGGCGCAACTCGCCCTCGATCGCGATGACTTGCTCGACCTCGGCGGGGCCCAGGGCCCGGATCAGTTCGTCCTCCAGGTCCGCGTCGCAGACGTAGAAACCGGTCGGGTCCGCTCCGGCTTCGGTCAGGGCGCGGCGGAAGTAGGGCTCCTCCCCCGCGTCGCAGAGGCCCGCCAGTGCGAGGTCCAGGCCGCCGGGGCCGATCAGCGCCAGGAAGCGGGCGATGCTCGTCGCGCCGCCGAGCGGGACGACGGCGACGCCCTCCTCGGCGAGGTTCCGGTCGTGGCGTACGGCCAGTGCCTCCACCGCCGCGCAGTCGCTGACGCCCTCGACGAGCACGACCGTACGCAGGGCCTCGGTGGCGGCCAGTTCCTGTGCCGCCGTCGCGGCCGCCGGGGCGTCCGCGCCTCCCGCGGCCCAGGCAACCGCCGCTCTGGTGAAACGGGTTGTCTGATCCATGAGCACAAGTCTCGCAGGTCCGGGGCCCATTACCTCGGGAGTAATCGACCCCCTCGGCGCGGCCCGGCAAGCTGAAGTCATCCGGAGGCCGGGCGGCGCACTCCGCCCGGACTTCGGACCCCAACCACTCTGGAGGCTCATCCATCATGTCCGTTTCCGTTTTCGAAACCGCTGTCGCCCGCTACTTCGAGGCCTGGAACGCCAAGGGCGCCGAGAACATCGCCAAGGCCGTCGCCGCCGCCTGGACCGAGGACGGCAGCTACACCGACCCGCTCGCCGAGGTCACCGGCCAGGAAGGAGTCGCCGCCGTGATCGCCGGGGCGCAGGAGCAGTTCCCCGGATTTGAGTTCCGGCAGCTCGGGGCTGTCGACGGACATCACGGCATCGCCCGCTTCGGGTGGGAGCTGGTGTCCGTCGCGGACGGGTCCGCGCCCGTCGCCGGGTTCGATGTGATCACGCTCGCCGAGGACGGTCGCATCCGTACGGTGCACGGATTCCTGGACCGGGTGCCCGCCGTCTGAGCGCTGCGCCAGGATGGGGTGATGGATTCAACTCCCTTGTACGGTCCGGCCAGTTGGGAAGGGCCACGGCGCCATCACGGACCCGTGGCCCGGGTCGCCGTGGGAGCCCGCGGCTCAGCCCTTGAAGGGGTTCGCCGTGAAGTCGACCGCCGTCTTGCGCGGGTCCACCGTGTCGTTGTTGAGCTGGACGATGCAGGCCAGGACCAGCAGCCGGCTGACGCGCGGGTCGTCGATCTTCGCCTCGTACGTCGCCCTGACGCCCGCGCGGCGCGTGACCGTGAAGCCCTGCGACTGCGGGGCCCGGAAGCGCAGGCGGAAGGAGAGGAGGTTGTCGCCCAGTTCGCGGAAGGGGATCAGCCGCAGCGGGGAGGCGTGGCGGAGCTTGCTGTTGGCTCCGTCGGGGGTGCCGTCGAAGGTGGCCAGGCCGTGCTGGGTGACGGTCCAGGTGTCCTTGCGGAGGCCGCCCTCGCGGTTGCGTACAGTGCCGATCTCGGTGCGGTCGGGGGCCACAGCCGCGAACGGGGTGACGTAGCCGAGGAGTTGGGCGAGGTCCTGGCCCGCGTGGACCTGGTACGGGTTGCGCGTCTCGTAGGCGCCGTCCTTGTGCAGGCGGGCGGCGGGCATGGAGGCGCCAGGCGCCCGCACCGTGAAGGTGGTGTGGCTGCGCCCGTAGTCGACGTTGACCGTGAAGGCCGTGAGGGTCTCGATCTTGCAACCCTAGGGAGGCGGCGCCGAGGACTCCCCCAATGCCGGGCAAAGAATGCCAAGTGCCGGGGGCCCGGCCCTCGGATAGCCTGGGTGAACAATGAACCGTTTGACGACCTCATGGGGCGACTTCGCCCTCACCCGTTTCCCCGAGGACCCCCGCAATCAGCTGCGGGCGTGGGATGCCGCCGACGAGTACCTGCTGAACCATCTCGCGGAGCTCGGACTCGACCCGGACGCCGGGTCGGTCGTCGTGGTGGGTGACCGGTGGGGAGCGCTTGTCACAGCGCTGGGCGAGCGGCGGCCCGTGCAGATCACCGACTCCTTCCTCGGGCAGCAGGCGACCCGGGCGAATCTGGCGCGTGCCGGGGTCGAGGACGGGGCCGTGCGGCTGCTGACGACGCGGGATGCTGTGCCGGAGCGGATCGACGTGCTCGTCGTACGCGTACCGAAGAGCCTGGCGCTCCTGGAGGACCAGCTGCACCGGCTGGCGCCCGCGCTGCACGCGGACACCGTGGTCGTCGGCGGCGGGATGGTCAAGGAGATCCACACCTCGACGCTGAAGCTCTTCGAGCAGATCGTGGGGCCGACGCGGACCTCGCTCGCCGTGAAGAAGGCTCGGCTGATCTTCGCGACCCCGGATCCTGGGATCGCCCGGAGCGGGAGCCCCTGGCCTCGTCAGTACGTACTCGACGGGGATTCCGGGGACGGTGCGGGGCTCACGGCCGTCAACCACGCGGGGATCTTCTGCGCCGAGCGGCTCGACATCGGGACGCGGTTCCTGCTGAAGCATCTGCCGCGGAGGAGCGGGAGCGAGCGGGTGCTCGATCTGGGGTGCGGGAACGGGATCGTGGGGACGGCGGCCGCTGCCCTCAATCCGGACGCCGAGGTGGTGTTCGTGGACGAGTCGTTCCCGGCCGTCGTCTCCGCCGAGGAGACCTTCCGGGCGAACCTCGGGGCCGAGCGCAAGGCGGAGTTCCTCGTCGGGGACGGGACGGTGTCGATTCCGGGTGGGTCGATCGATCTCGTACTGAACAATCCGCCCTTCCACACCCATCAGTCGATCACCGATCAGACCGCGCGGCGGATGTTCAGCGGGTCGAAGGCCGTGCTGCGGAACGGCGGCGAGCTTCTGGTCGTCGGCAATCGCCATCTGGGGTACCACCAGATGCTGCGGCGGGTCTTCGGCAACTGCCAAGTCGTCGCCGGGGACCCGAAGTTCGTGGTGCTGCGGGCCGTCAAACGGGGCTGAGTGCGGAGTACCGTGGAGCAGTGGGCGCAGTGGACGACGCCGACGAGAGCCCGGTCGGCGCCATTGGCCGGGTGACCGTTTCGATTCCCGCGGGCGGGCCGGGCGAGGTGCTCGTTTCCGTGCGGGGCGGGACGGAGGCTTTCGCCGCGTGGGCGCGTATGCCGATCGCCCGGCATTCCCTGGTCATCGTTGCGGACGTGATGTCGGCCCGCTCCGTGGTGGTTGAGCCGTTTCCTCCCTCCTCCTAGTGCGCGTACGGGAGAACTCTGATGTTTTTCTGGCATGTTCCTGCACCCAACGAAGCGCTCCTCATCTCCGGATCGAAGCGGCGGGCGGACTCCACGCAGTTCCGTATCGTCACCGGGCACGGCAGTCTCGTCCTGCCCGTGAAGCAGAAGGCCCGCGTGCTGTCGCTCGCGCTGCGCGAGGCCGAGATCACCGAGGACTGTGTGACGCAGCAGGGGATCCGGCTCAATGTGCGGGCCGTCATCGTCTTCAAGGTCGGTGACGACGCCGTCTCCATCGCCAACGCGGCCCGGCGCTTCCTCACCGAACAGCACCGGATGGAAGAGCTGGTGGGGCGGATCTTCGCCGGTCATCTCCGGTCCATCGTGGGCGGGTTGACCGTCGAGCAGATCATCCGCGAGCGTGACCGGGTCTCCCAGGAGGTGAAGGAGGGCAGCCACACGGAGATGGAGAAGCTGGGGATCGTGGTCGACGCCCTGCAGATCCAGGAGATCGCGGACGCGACCGGCTACATCAGCAATCTCGCCGCCCCGCATGCCGCCGCCGTCGCCAGTCAGGCGCGGATCGCGCAGGCCCGCGCCGACCAGGAGGCGA
Organism: Streptomyces sp. NBC_01465; assembly: GCF_036227325.1. Lineage (NCBI taxonomy): Bacteria > Bacillati > Actinomycetota > Actinomycetes > Kitasatosporales > Streptomycetaceae > Streptomyces > Streptomyces sp. NBC_01465. The sequence continues at coordinate 1,991,466 of NZ_CP109467.1, forward strand.
CCGAGCGCGAGCAGCAGGCGGAGGCGCTGAAGGCGGAGTACGCGCGGGACACCGCGATCAAGCGGGCGGGGTTCCTCGCGCAGACCGAGCAGTCCAACGCCGTTGCCGCGCAGGCCGGTCCGCTGGCCCAGGCGCGGGCGACGCAGCAGGTCACGGAGGAGCAGACCGCGCTCGCGGCCCGGCAGGCGGAGCTCGCGGCGCAGCGGCTCGAGGCGGAGGTACGACGGCCGGCCGACGCGGAGGCGTACCGGAAGCGGACGCTCGCCGAGGCGGAGCGGGACCGGGCGAAGTACGCGGCGGACGGGGAGGCGTACACGCAGCGGACGATCGCCCAGGCGCAGGCCGATGCGTACGCCGTCGTCGCGGCCTCTCTGCGCGACGGGAACCAGCAACTGATCGCCGCCAACCGGGTCGTGGAGAATCTGCCGGCGCTGGCCGATGCGGCGGCGCGCGGGATCTCGGGGTCGACGCTGACCGTGCTCAACGGTTCGGAGGGGGTCAACGAGATGGCTGCGGGGATCGTCGGGCAGGGGCTGGCGATTCTGGACACACTGAGGAAGGGTGCTGCGCCGGCTCCCGCTTCGGCTCCTGGTGACACGGGTGCGCGTGCGAACGGGGCTCCTGCTGTGACGTCGTAGCGCACAGGCACCCCGGGCCCCGTTCGGCCCAACGCCACGCGCGTCCCGGGGCGGCAGGAGGGTCGGGCACTCAGGGTGGGGCCATGAGTGCCCTCTCCTCCTCCGTCCAGGCCGTCACCGCCCTGTGGAACCGGATGCCGTTCGTCGGGCGGGTGGCAAGTCAGCTCACCGTCGTGAACATCTTCGACTGCGCGACCCGGCTCGCCGCGCAGGCCTTCCTCTCTGCGATCCCGGTGCTCTTCGTCATCGGCGCCTTTGCACCACAGGCCGTACGGGACCAGCTCGTCGAGTCGCTGCGCACGGTGATGGGGCTCGGCGGCGCGACGCTGGACCAGGTGCAGGGGGTGCTGACGGCCGACAGCGGCAACGTCAAGGACGCCTCGGGCGCGGTCGGTGTGCTGGTGACGCTGGCGTCGGCGACGGCGTGCAGCCGGGCGCTGCAGCGGGTCTGTGAACGGTCCTGGCACATGCGGTCAGCCGGGCTGAAGGTGGTGATGTGGCGCTGGGTGGCCTGGCTGGTGGTGCTGCTGGTGGCGCTGATCGCCCAGGGTGCACTGCACGACGCTTTCGGTGCGGGTGCGCTGCTCGGTATTCCGGTGTCGCTCGTGGCGAGCGTGATGCTGTGGTGGTGGACGCAGCATCTGCTGCTCGGCGGGCGGGTGCGGTGGCTGCCGCTGCTGCCGGGGGCGCTGATCACGGGGATCGCGGTGGTGGCGCTGACCTGGGGGTCGCGGCTGTACGTACCGCGCACGCTGGAGCGCAGTGTGGATCAATTCGGGCCGCTGGGTGCGGTGTTCACGCTGCTGTCGTGGCTGATCGTGTTCTTCGCCTGCATCACGGTGGGGATCGCGCTGGGGTACGTCGTCGCGCACGAGCAGCCGTTCGACCGGTGGCTGCGGACTTCTGCGGCCACCGGTCGAACGGATCCTGCGGATGATGCGGATCTTGCGGAGGAGTCGGCTCAGCGGCCGTAGCGGATCAGGAACCGGACCATCCGGCACGTGGTGTCGGACGGCGGGTGGATTCCGATACGGGCGGCGGTCGACCGTATTTTGATGTTCGGTGCCTGCTCCGGCTGATAGACCCCCGAGTCGAGCAGGGCTATGGCCAGGCGCATCGCCTTGAGCCTGCGGTTGTGGTTGACGTACCACTCGCGCGGCTTTCCGGCGGGCAGTGGCTTCTTGAGGAGAGGCTCCGTCGTGAGAGTGGCTACGGCCATCGGCGACCTCCAGGCGCTGGTGGTGGAACCCTGACGAACTCCCTCTATTTTACTGCCCACCACTGACAATCGCCGCTGGCCAGACGGGCTTTGGGCAGTAACCTGAGCCTCATGGAGATCTGGCTCAACCCTGCTTGTTCCAAGTGCCGCAGCGCAGTAAATCTGCTGGACGCGGAGGGCGCTTCGTACACCGTCCGCCGCTATCTGGAGGACGTACCGACGGAGGACGAGATCCGGGCCGTCCTCGCCCGGCTCGGCCTCGAACCGTGGGACATCACCCGCACCCAGGAGGCCGAGGCCAAGGAGCTCGGGGTGAAGGAGTGGGCGCGCGACGAGGCGGCGCGCGGGAAGTGGGTCGCGGCGCTGGCGGCGCATCCGAAGCTGATCCAGCGGCCGATCATCACGGCCGACGACGGGACCGCCGTGGTGGGACGGACGGATGAGGCGGTACGGGAGGCGATGGGGCGGTCATGAGCCGGCGAGGAGGAACTCCCGCATCCTGACGCCGAGTTCACGGGGAGCGGAGTGCGGCAGCGAGTGGTGCGAGGCATCCGCGAGGACCGCGGTCTCGACGTGCGGCAGCAGGGACTTCGCGGCGGCCTCGGCCTTGCGGATGTCGTGTGCCCTGCTGCGTCCGGCGAGAAGGAGCAGGGTCGGCGCCTTGAGCGTGCGGAGCTCCGCGGGGGTGGGGCGGGGGCCGGTGACCGGTCGGGCGGAGGGGAAGTCCGGGGCGAGGGCCTGGAGGCGGAGCCAGGCCGGATCGAGGCCGGCGCCTGCGGTCTCCCAGGTGAGGAAGGCGCGGGTGTTCCCGGAGGTGGGCCGCAGGAGCATCGGGAGCGCGCGCAGGAGGTAGCCGGGCCGGAAGCCGGTGAAGCACTGGGTCGGGTCCAGGAGGACGAGCCGGTCGGTGCGGGCGGGTGCGTGGAGGGCGTACCGGAGGGCGATCCAGCCTCCGTACGAATGGCCGCACAGGGAGACGGAGTCGAGGCCGAGACCGTCGAGGAGCGCGTCGAGCCAGGCCATCAGATCGGCCGGCGTCTTGAGGGGGGTGGCGCCCGGGACGGTACGGCCGGGTTCGCCGACGAGGTCGGCGGCGTGCACCCGGTGGGTGCGGCCGAGGGCGGCCGCCGTGGCGAACCAGGCGGTGGAGGTGGCTCCTCCCCCGCCGGGCAGGAGAAGCAGCGGCGGGGCGTCGCGCGGGCCGCAGCTGTTGACCCGGGTGGCGCCGTAGGGAGTGGGGACCGTGGTGGGCGCGGTGTCTTCGGGCCACTGCGCGAGCACCGCGTCGTACGCCTGAAGGAATGGATCGTTCGCCATGAACCCCTCCGTCTATTATCTCGCTGAGCGAGATAATAGACGGAGGGGTGGAGCGATGGTCAACCACGAACCCGAGATGGAGATCGTCCACCTGCTGCGGGCCGTGACGGTCGAATTCGGCGTGCTGCAGGGCGAGTTCGCCGCCGGACACGGGATGCACCCGACGGACGTACGGGCCCTGATCTGCCTGCTCGACGCCGGCCGCGCGGGCACGGACGCGACCGCCGGGTGGCTGGGCGCGCAGCTCGGGCTGAACTCGGCGGGAACCACCTCGGTCATCGACCGGCTGGTACGGCTCGGCCATGTCGTGCGCGTACGCGACGAGCGGGACCGGCGGCGCGTACTGCTCGGCGTCGACGAGCGGGCGCTGGAGCTGGGCTGGGCCTTCTTCGGTCCGCTGATCGACAGGACGGTGGACCTGCTGCAGGGCTTCGACGACACGGAGGTCGCCACGGTCCGGCGCTTTCTGCTCGGGATGCGGGAGGCGACCACGGCGAAACCGTGACCGGGGGCGCCTCCCTCTGCGTCCGTCAGCGCTCGTCCGTGCCGGCGACCTTGCCCGTCGCCAGGGCGAGCCGGTTCCAGGTGTTGATCGTGAAGATCAGGGCCAGCACCTGGGCGAGCTCCTGCTCCTCGAAGTGGGCGGCGGCCTGTGCGTAGACCTCGTCCGGAACGCCGCCGTCCGCGATCAGGGTGACCGCCTCGGTGAGCGCGAGGGCCGCGCGCTCCTTCTCCGTGAAGAAGTGCGGGGCCTCGTGCCACACCTGCGTCATGTGCAGGCGGTCCTCGCTCTCCCCCGCCTTGCGGGCGTCGTTGGTGTGCATGTGCAGGCAGTAGGCGCAATGGTTGAGCTGCGAGGAGCGGATCTGGATCAGCTCCACCAGCGCCGGGTCCAGGCCGTCGCGGGCCGCCGCGTCGAAGCCGATGAGGGCGCGGAACGCCTTGGGGGCGGCCTTGGCGAAGTTGATGCGGGAAGCGGGCTTGACCTGCTGTGTTGTCGTCATGCAGGTAAATCTACGGGGTCAAGTGACCCCGTAGAGGGTGCAATCAGGCGTCGGAATCCATGGTCAATTCTGCCTCCGCGAGGATCTCCGTCAGCCGCAGCCCGAAGCGCACGTCGCACGGATGCGGCTGCCCGGTCCGTACGGAGTCGAGCAGCGCGTCCACCGCCGCCGCGAAGGGCTCGCGCGCCCCGTCCCACTCCGGCAGGGTCACGACCCCGTGCTCGCCGCGCAGCTCCACGCGCATGCCGGCGGCGGCGGGCGGCGCGCTCAGTCCGAGGGTCGCCGTGCTGGACGCGCCGGAGGTGTGGCGCAGGACGAGGTGGACCGTGTCGGCGGGGCCGGCCGCGGCCGTCACGCGGGTGACATCGCCGAGTACGGGGAGCAGTACGGACAGAGCGTGCGGGCCCACGTCCCACAGCCCGCCCTTCTCCTTGCGCCAGGGCGATGCGGCGTACGGGCTGTCCGCGCCCGCCGAGAACAGCGCGCCCAGCCACTGCGCGGAGGCGGTGAACCAGCCGCCCGCGGCGGCCTGTTGGTCGATCCATGCGACCGGGCCCGACGCGAAGCGGATCGTGCAGAAGACGACCGAGGCGACCCCGGCCTTCTCCGCCGCGTCCGCCACCGCCCGCGCCCCGTCGACGGTCGTCGCGACCGGCTTGTCGAGGAGGAGGTGGCATCCGGCGGCCGCGGCCCGTACGGCGAGCGGCGCCTGGATGTCCGGCGGGAGGGCCACGGCGACCGCGTCGCTCGCCGCGAAGAGGGCGTCCACGTCGTCGTACGCGGTGGTGGAGTGCGCGGCGGCGAGCTCGGCGGCCGCCTCGGGGCGCCGGCCCCATACGCCGCTGAAGGTGACAGAGGGGTGGTCGGCGAGGGCGGGGGCGTGGGTGCGGGCGGCCCAGGGGCCCGTGCCGAGGAGTCCGATGCGGAGCGGTGTCGATGTCATGGACACCAGTCTGCGCCCGTGCCCGTACCACCACACGAATCGCAGGAAACCTGAGAAACATGTAGTTCACATACGGGCAACGGTCGGGAAATCACATATTGCGAAGCTTCCCCGCATAGACCTGCTGCACCCGCAAAGGATGGCTTCCGTGACGTTCAAGGCTGAGTACATCTGGATCGACGGCACCGAGCCGACCGCCAAGCTCCGTTCCAAGACGAAGATACTGACCGACACGTCGGCCGAGCTTCCGATCTGGGGCTTCGACGGTTCCAGCACCAACCAGGCCGAGGGCCACGCCTCCGACCGCGTGCTCAAGCCGGTCTTCTCCTGCCCGGACCCGATCCGCGGCGGCGAGAACGTCCTCGTCATGTGCGAGGTCCTGAACATCGACATGACGCCGCACGAGTCCAACACGCGTGCGCTGCTGCGTCCGGTCGCCGAGCAGTTCGCCGGCCAGGAGCCGATCTTCGGCATCGAGCAGGAGTACACCTTCTTCGACGGCGCCCGCCCGCTGGGCTTCCCCGTCGGCGGCTTCCCGGCCGCGCAGGGCGGCTACTACTGCGGTGTCGGCTCGGACGAGATCTTCGGCCGCGAGATCGTCGAGAAGCACCTCGACAACTGCCTCGCGGCAGGCCTCGCCATCTCCGGCATCAACGCCGAAGTCATGCCGGGCCAGTGGGAGTTCCAGGTCGGCCCGGTCTCCCCGCTGGAGGTCTCCGACCACCTGTGGATCGCCCGCTGGCTGCTGTACCGCACCGCCGAGGACTTCAACGTCTCCGCGACTCTCGACCCGAAGCCGGTCAAGGGCGACTGGAACGGCGCGGGCGCGCACACCAACTTCTCCACGAAGGCCATGCGCGAGGGCTACGACGCGATCATCACGGCGTGCGAGTCGCTCGGCGAGGGCTCGAAGCCGATGGACCACGTCAAGCACTACGGCGCGGGCATCGACGACCGCCTGACGGGCCTGCACGAGACGGCCCCGTGGAACGAGTACAGCTACGGCGTCTCCAACCGCGGCGCCTCGGTGCGCATCCCGTGGCAGGTCGAGCAGGACCAGAAGGGCTACATCGAGGACCGCCGCCCGAACGCCAACGTCGACCCGTACGTCGTGACGCGACTGATCGTCGACACGTGCTGCTCGGCGCTGGAGAAGGCCGACCAGGTCTGACCGCCTCCGCGAACCTCCGAGGGCGCCCACTGTCACGGTGGGCGCCCTCGGTGCATTCGAGAGGGGGCGCACGACGGTCCGGTATGCGCCCCCTTCGCTGCCGTCGGCGGCCCGGATCCGTATCAGCCTGTGAGAGCGGGGTGCCTGTGGGGCCAACCCGTCTGCTTCAATAGGCACATGGCCAGTTACCCGAACGACACCGCGACAGGTCGCAGCGACCTCGAGCCGTTCTGGCCCTCCCGTCAGCACCACGACTTCGACCGAGTGTGTTGCCGCGCGACGAACGCGCCGGCCCTCTAAACCCCTCGTCGAACCCTGTCGAAGGCCTTCGGCCCGCGCGCACGACGTACGTCCCCCCAGACGACCTCTCCGCGCGAAAGAGCTGACCTCTCATGGCGAACACCCGTTCCTTCTCTGCCTCCACCGCTCCTCTCCCCGTCCCTCCGGGCCGGCACCGGCTCCGTGCCGTCGACCGGGACGAAGTCGCCCCGCCCGTCGATCCCGCCGCGTTCCTGCCGCCGCTGCCGCCGGGTGCCACCTGGCTGCCCGCGCCGCAGCACACCCTGCCCACGCTCCCGGGGCAGCCGCCGATGATCGGCTATCTCGTCCTCGTACCGGCCGAGGCCGGGCCCGCACCGGCCCAGCCGGAGGAGGCCGCGGGTGATCAGCTCGTACGGATCGACTCCGCCCAGCGCATCGCCGAGGTCGACGGGCAGGTGCTGGATCTGACCTACCTCGAGTTCGAGCTGCTCGCCCATCTCGTCGCCCACCCGCACCGGGTCCACACCCGCGACCAGTTGGTGACCACCGTCTGGGGCTACGGGCACGTCGGTGACGGGCGGACCGTCGACGTCCATGTGGCGCGGCTGCGCCGCAAGCTGGGCGCCGCGCACCGGCACTCGATCCAGACCGTACGCAGGGTGGGATACAAGTACGCTCCGTGATCCCCGCACGCGGCAGGGTGTTCCTAGGTACACCCCGATCCGGGGGCCGAACCCAATGACGTGACTGATCCTTTGCGGCAACCTTGGGGCATGGCCTCAGGTGGGGGCCGCAAAGGACGGGGCGTACACACATGAATGCGACGAGGGCACGTGACGCGATAGTGGCCGCAGGCCAGGGGCTTGCGCTGTCGCTGATCGCGCTGGCCGGGTCGATCGTGCTCTTTGTGCTGTCGGTCGTCTCCATCGCACTGATCCCCATCGGCGTCGGCGTCTTCACCACCCCCGCCCTGCTCGGTCTGGTGCGCAAGCACGCCGGTCAGCGGCGGCTGCTCGCCGCGCAGTGGGCCGGCATGCGGATTCCGGATCCGTACCGGCCCTTCCCGAAGGACATGCGCACCGGCATCACCGGGCAGGTCGAGCGCTGCTCGCTGATGCTCAAGGACGGGGCGACCTGGCGCGACCTGCGGTGGCTGCTCGTCGACATGACGGCGGGCATGATCGTCGCGATCCTCGCGCCCGGACTGCTCGTCGAGGGTGTCTACGGCATCCTGCTCGCCGCCGGGCTGTGGAGGGTCCTGTACGAACCGTCCGACGGCGCCTGGTGGTTCGACTTCATCCCGGTCACCGGCCAGGGCACCGCCAACCTCGCGGCACTTCTCGGCGTGGTGTGGATCGTCCTCGGGCTGTATGTGAACCGCGCCCTGGTCACCGCCCACTTCCGGCTCACCCGGGCCATGATCGTCCCCACCGGCCGGGCCGAACTCGCCGAGCGCATCGACCGGCTCACCGAGACCCGGCACGACGCCGTGGACACCTCCGCCGCCGAACTCCGCCGCATCGAACGGGACTTGCACGACGGGGCGCAGGCCCGGCTCGTCGCCATGGGCATGAATCTGGGGACCATCGAGGCCCTGATCGAGAAGGACCCCGACCAGGCGAAGAAGATGCTGGCCATGGCGCGGGAGTCCTCCGCCGAGGCGCTGACCGAGCTGCGGGATCTCGTACGCGGCATCCATCCGCCCGTGCTCGCCGAGCGCGGTCTGGGCGATGCCGTACGGGCGCTGGCCCTGCGGCTGCCCGTCGCCACCGAGGTCGACGTGGAGATGGACGGCGGACGGGCCGGGGCGCCGGTCGAGTCGGCCGCGTACTTCGCCGTGAGCGAGGTACTGACCAACGCGGTCAAGCACTCGGGCGCCGACCGGATCTGGGTCGACATGCACCACACCGACGGGATGCTGCGGATCTCGGTCACCGACAACGGAAGCGGCGGTGCGCGCATCGGCGGCGGCAGCGGGCTGAGCGGGATCGAACGCCGACTCGGTACATTCGACGGCGTACTGGCCGTCAGCAGCCCCGCGGGCGGTCCGACCATGGTGACCGTGGAGATCCCTTGCGAGTTGTCCTAGCCGAAGATCTCTTCCTGCTGCGCGACGGACTCGTCCGGATGCTCGAGGCGTACGACTTCGAGATCGCGGCGGCGGTGGAGACCGGGCCCGAACTGACCAGGGCCCTGGCCGAGTTGGAGCCGGACGTCGCCGTCGTCGACGTCCGGCTCCCGCCGTCCCACACCGACGAGGGCCTGCAGTGCGCGCTCGCCGCCCGCAAGGCGAAGCCCGGACTGCCGGTGCTCGTCCTCTCCCAGCACGTGGAGCAGCTGTACGCGCGTGAGCTGCTCGCCGACGGGAACGGCGGCGTCGGCTATCTGCTGAAGGACCGGGTCTTCGACGCGGACCAGTTCATCGACGCGGTACGGCGGGTCGCGGCCGGCGGTACGGCCATGGACCCCACCGTCATCCAGCAGCTCCTCTCCCGCCGCGCCGCCGACAAGCCGGTGGGCAGCCTCACCCCGCGCGAGCGCGAGGTGATGGAGCTGATGGCGCAGGGCCGCTCCAACGCCGCCATCGCCGGTCAACTCGTCGTCACCGAGCGGGCGATCGCGAAGCACACCTCCAACATCTTCGCCAAGCTGGGCCTTGAGGTCTCCGACGACGACAACCGCCGGGTGCTCGCCGTACTGGCCTATCTCGACCGGGGCTGATCAGTTGCTGAGGTGCAGGCTCGGGGCGCTGAGGTACGTCTTGGCCCGGGCCTCCACCACTCGTATCCGTACCGCATCGGCCGTGACCGGCGCGGGCAGCGTGAGGATCCGGCGAGCGCCTACCGTCGTGGCGGCCGCGATCTCCGTCCATACGCCGCCGCTCCTGGCCTCCACGGTGAGCCTCTCGACGCGCTGACCGTGCCGGATGTCCTCGCGCAGGACGATCCTGTCGAAGGTGTACGGTCCCGGGCCCTGCCTGCGCAGATCGGTGCCGTAGATCCCCCTGACCGCCGTCCCGAACGCGGTCAGCGAGTCGACGTCGGCGGGGTCGACGCGGCCGTCCTTCGCGGGCGGGACGTTGAGGAGGAGCACGGCGTTGCGGCCGACGCTCTTCTCGTACAGATTCATGAGCTGCGCGGGGGTCTTGGGCTTCTCGGACGGGTGGTGGAACCAGCCGGGGCGGACGGAGACGTCGGCCTCGGCCGGGTACCACTGGAGGTACTTGGTGGTCGACGCGAGGAGCTTTTCGCGCGAGCCGATGTCGGGGTCCGTGGAGTCGTTGGGCAGTCCGCCGGAGAGCACGGTCGAAGGATCGACGACGGAGGGGGTGACGCTCCACTCGGTCTCGCGCGCGATGCCGCTCTCGTTGCCGACCCAGCGGACGCCGGGATTCCCCTGGAAGATCACGGTGTCCGGGGAGAGGGCGTGGACCAGGTCGAACCACTGGGTGACGTGGTACGGCTGGGTGATGCCGGAGCCCGACCAGGGGTTGGCGCCGTCGAGCCAGAGCTCCTCGATCGGGCCGTACTGGGTGAAGAGCTCGTAGAGCTGGTTGAGGTAGTACGTCTCGTAGTCGTCGGCCACCACCGTGAAGGTGGGCAGCTTGCCGCGCCTGATCTGCGCGGCGCGGTCGTCGCCGGGGACGAGCGTGGGGATGGTGCGCTCGACGGCCGGGCTGCCGTTGCCGAAGCGGCCGAGTCCGGCCGGGGTGCGGTCGCCGTCCTCCAGGGCCATCCGCTCGGGGAGGCTGAGGGACTGGCCCGACGCCTGCTTGGCGCGGATCTCCTCGACCCACTGGGCGTGCCAGGCGTGCGGGAGTTCGGCTCCGTCGGACGGGGAGAGGTAGACGCCGAGCTTGAGGCCGGCCTTGCGGGCGGCCTTGGCGTACGCGCCCAGGACGTCGGGGCTGCCGGGGCTCTTGGCGACGGTGTGCGGGGTGTAGCGGCTCGGGAAGAGGACGAAGCCGTCGTGGTGCTTGACGGTGAGCATGGCCTGCTCGGCGCCCATGGCCCGGTAGACGCTCATCCACTGGTCGACGTCGATGACCGGAGGGTTGAAGTTCTGCTCGTCCTCGGTGCCCGAGCCCCACTCCCGGCCGGTGAAGGTGTTCATACCGAAGTGGGTGAAGGCGGTCACCTCGCGCTGCTGCCAGGCGAGTTGGCCGGGGGTCGGCACGATGTTCGCGGCCTTCTCGATGATCCGCGCCGGACTGTCGCAGCTCTCGACCGGCATCTGCGAGGCGGGCTTCACCGGCTTGTCACAGGGGGCACTGGCGCTTCCGGGTCGTCCGGCGGCTGCGACGGCACGTCCTGGTACGAGCGCGGCCGCGGCGGCGACGGCGGGGGTCAACATGACGAGCCTGCGGGTGGGTTGAGCCACGGTCCCTCCAACTCCCGACCCTCATTGGTCGGATCTCTTCGGTTCGGCCTCGTGCATGGTGCCCCATGGAGGGGCCCAGGGGAAGAAGGCGTGCGACAGACATCCCACCTATGGCCCGCTCACGGCCTCTCGGGCCGCCAACTCCCCGCCGATTCACCCCCTTTGCGGATGGAGATTCCCACGAATTTCCCCGCATGCTGAACGGACCGCATTCCCCGTCCGTATGGAACGTCGCGCTTCATCCCCCGCCGGGACCCCCAAACCCGGATACGAAGCTGAGGAGTTCCATGGGACGCACATCGCGAAAACGATCGACGCTGGCGAACCGGGCGATTGTCGCCTCGGCCGCACTCATCCTGGGCGGAGGCGGGCTGGCCGGGCTCAATGTGTACGCTTCCGCCGGAGAGGCGTCTTCGGATCGGCCCGATTCCGGTCAGAGCCAGAACACCTGGCAGCAGATGTCGACCATCGACTGCCCTGATGTGGGCAATCAGTTGCCCGACATCCCCGATGATTCTCGTCAGGAAGTGGACACCCAGCTGGCTGCGATCGACAGCCAGATCACCGAGGCGTACAAACGGTTCGCGGATTCAAGAGACCAGATCTCCCAGGATCCGGAACTGGCGCAGACTTCCATTCTCGGACCGCTGAAGGACGAGCGTCTGGACAGTATCGACCGGATCGCCAACGCCATCGGCCAGAACGCCGAACGGCCCGAGGGCCTGGACAGCCTCGCCCCCTGCACCCTGCGCGCCGACGACAACCAGTCCGCACCCCCCTCGCCGTCCGCCAGCGCCACCGCGACCGGGGCCGGACCCGCGTCGCCGTCACCCTCCAGCACCGACAATGGGCAGGTCAGCCAGGGCAACGGCCCCGAGGCCGCCGACTTCGTCAGCATCAGGTCCGTACGGCCCAACGTCAGCAATCCCCGCCGCGCCCGCTCCGGATCGGCCGGCCGCTTCACCACCAACTGCGGCCGCAATCAGAACGGAAAGTTCAATCCGGACAATGTCATCGTCGCTCCCGGTGTGAGCAATGGCGCACACCATATGCACGATTACGTCGGGAATCAGGCCACGGACGCTTTCGCGAGTGATCAGAAACTGGCGGACGGGCAGACGAGTTGCCGGAATCAGGGCGACAAGTCCACCTATTACTGGCCCGTACTTCGACTCCAGAACGGTCAGAACGAGAAGGATGTGAACACACCGGGCGGCGGCCAGGACAAGAACACCGGGATCATTCAGACCCCCGCCCAGGTCACCCTGAATTGGGTGGGAAGTCCCGTCGCCAAGGTCGTCGCCATGCCGCGTTTCCTGCGGATCATCACCGGTGACGCGAAGGCCTTCACCAATGGTGACGCCAACGCCAATGCGTCCTGGTCCTGCACCGGTTTCGAGAACCGCCAGCTCAAGGACAAGTACCCGATCTGTCCCCGGGGCAGCAAGGTGGTCCGTACGTTCAAGTTCCAGAGCTGCTGGGACGGCCAGAACACCGACAGTGCAAATCACCGCACCCATGTGGCCTTTGCCGATCGCAACGGCGCCTGCCAGAACGACTTCAAGGCCATCCCCCAGCTGGTGCAGCGCATCGTGTACGCGGTCCCGCCAGGCCCCGGCTTCGCCGTGGACTCCTTCCCCGAGCAGCTCCACAAGCCCGTCACCGATCACGGCGACTTCATCAACGTCTTCAGCGACCAGCTGATGAAGAAGGTGGTCGGCTGCATCAACGGCGGCCGCAGCTGCACCTGACCGACCCCTGACCCATCCCGACCCACCCCCGAACCTGCGCGGTCAGCTCGTGCGGTGACCGGAATGACCGGGCTCGCTCCCCCCACTGCCACTACTCCCCGAGTGGTGCTGCGAGCCCTCTTCCACCGTCCCGCCGAGCCGGCCGCGCAGCGCTGTGACGACCTTGCCCTCGCCCACGGCGACCCACTTGCGGCCGACCAGATACGTGCCGCCGTAGTCCTTGGCCCCGTTGATCCACTCCCGCTGGCCGCGGTCGGTCGCGAACGTCGCCAGGACGTAACGCCCGTCCTGTGTCGTGCAGTTGGCCTGCTTCAGCTCGGCCGCGTCCGTGGCGATCTCCGGGGTGCACTCGGCCTGCGCGGCCAGCTGTTCCAGGGTGCCGGTCGCGGTCTTCGGGGTCCGGTGGTCCTCGGAGCAGCCGGCCATCAGCCCCAGGCTGAGGCTCAGGGCCACCACTGCCACCGCCGCTTGCGCTTGGGTACGCATCCGCCCATCGTGCCGCCTGCCGCCCCTTCCGCGCGGGCGAACCCATCACCTCGTACGCACCATTGCCCCTCCCCCTCCTCGTCATTAACGTGCGCTGCGCACGCACCTGTTGTCGCACCAGCAACACGAGGAGCGCCCATGCCGGAGCCGTCCAGCCTGTCCAGACGTACGCTGCTGAGCACCGCCGGGGCGATCGGAGCCGGCGCCGCGCTGGGCGTCCATTCCCCCGCCGCAGCCGCGGAATCCGCCCCCGACCTCGGCCCGGCCCGCGCCGCCCTCCAGCGCCTGCTCCCCCGTCACGCCGACCAGTTCCGTCTGACGCCCCTGACCGGCGGCGCCGACCGCTTCCGGGTCTCCGGTTCGCACGGCCGTATCGAGGTCGCCGCGACCGGTCCTGCCACCGCCCTGACCGGCGTCAACTGGTACCTGAAGTACACCTGTCACGCCCACATCTCCTGGAACTCCGCCCAGCTCGACCTCCCCTCCCGGCTGCCCGCGCCCCGCCGCCCCGTCGAGCGGTCGGCGACCGTGCCGCACCGGTTCGCGTTCAACGACACCCATGACGGCTACACCGCGCCGTACGCCGACTGGGCGCACTGGGAGCACACGATCGACGTGCTCGCCCTCCACGGCTGCAACGAAGTCCTCGTCACGGCGGGCCAAGAGGCCGTCTACCACCGCCTGTTGACGGACTTCGGCTACTCCGACACCGAGGCCCGCACCTGGCTCCCCGCCCCCTCGCACCAGCCGTGGTGGCTGCTGCAGAACATGAGCGCGTACGGCGGCCCGCTCTCCCCCGCCCTGATCGACCGCCGCGCCGACCTCGGCCTCCGTATCGCCGACCGGCTGCGCGAACTCGGCATGCACCCGGTGTTCCCCGGCTACTTCGGGACCGTCCCCGACGGCTTCGTCGCCCGCAACCCCGGCGCCCGCGTCGTCCCCCAGGGCACCTGGAACGGGCTGCGCCGCCCCGACTGGCTCGACCCGCGCACCCCCGTATTCGCCGAGATCGCCGCCTCCTTCTACCGTCACCAGGCCGAACTCTTCGGCGAGGCAGGCCACTTCAAGATGGACCTGCTCCACGAGGGCGGCACGGCCGGGGACGTTCCCGTACCCGATGCCGCCCGTGCCGTGGAGACCTCCCTGCAGACCGCGCGCCCCGGAGCGATCTGGGTGATCCTCGGCTGGCAGGCCAATCCGCGCCCCGAGCTGCTCTCCGCCATCGACACGCAGCGCATCCTGATCGTCGACGGCCTCTCCGACATCGACACGGTCACCGACCGCGAGGCCGACTGGGGCGGCGCGCCGTACGCCTTCGGGACCATCCCCAACTTCGGCGGCCGCACCACGATCGGCGCCAACTCCGACCGCTGGACGGAGCGGTTCACCGCCTGGCGCGACAAGCCGGGCAGCGCCTGCGTGGGCACGGCGTACATGCCGGAGGCCGCCGAGCGCGACCCCGCCGCCTTCGAGCTGTTCAGCGAGCTGGCCTGGCGCGAGGAGAAGGCCGACCGGTCCGACTGGTTCCGCCAGTACCCGACGCTGCGTTACGGCGGCGACGACCATGCCGCGCAGGCCGCGTTCACGGCGCTCGCCACCTCCGCGTACCGGCTGACCTCCGCCGACGGGCGCCCGGTCGACTCGCTCTTCTCGCGCCGCCCGAGCATCGGCTCCTCGGTCAACTACGCTTTCGACCCTGCCCAGTTCGACGTAGCCTTCGCCGCTCTCCTCGGCGTCCGGGGCTCCCTGCGCGACTCGGACGCGTACCGCTACGACCTCACCGACCTCGCCCGCCAGGCCATCGCCAACCGCTCCCGCACCCTCATGGGCCCTCTGCGTGCGGCCTACGCGACGAAGGACCTCGCCAACTTCCGCCCCCTCGCAGCCCTCTGGCTGAAGCTGATGCGCCTCGCCGACGACATGTCCGGCTGTCACCGCGACTTCCTCCTCGGCCCGTGGCTGGAGGACGCGAAGCGCCTCGCGACGAGCCCCGAGGAGGCCGTTCAGCTGGAGTGGACGGCCCGCACCCTCATCACCACCTGGGCGGACCGCACCGCCGCCGACAACCTCAGCAACTACGCGAACCGCGACTGGAACGGGCTGCTGCGCGACGTCCATCTCCCGCAGTGGCAGGCGTACTTGGACGAGCTGGAGGCGGCGCTCGCGGAGGGCCGGGCGGCCAAGTCCTTCGACTGGTACCCGGACGAGGAGGCCTGGACGCGGAAGACGGACCCCTATCCGGTACGGGCCACGGGCGACCCGTACCGCACCGCCCAGCGCGTCCACGACACCCTCGCCGCCGCCCCCTACCAGGGCACCACCGCCGTCACCGCCGACCCCGTCGTCTTCACCCCCGGCTCTTCGGGCACGGTCACCGCCGCCTTCCGCAACCTCAACGGGCTGCGCGGGACGGGCCGCGTCGACCTCACGCTCACCGGTCTCGACGCGACCCCACAGGGCTCCATCTCCCTCAGGAGCGTCGGCCCCGGCGCCACCGGCACGGTGTCCTGGCAGGTCAAGGCCCCGTCCGACCCGCTCACGACCCCGCTGCACCCGATGCCGTACAGCCTGCGCACCGAGTTCGGGCCGCGCGGCGAGGAGCGCGTGGCGGTCACCCAGCAGAGCGCGGTGTATCTGGCGAAGCCGCTGGAGGCCGGCTGGACGACGTACACGAGCAACCAGGCCGTCTTCGGTCAGCTCGGCGACCGGCTCGCGGTCAACGGGAGCGGGCAGGACCTGTGGAAGGGGACGTCGCAGTTCGGGACGGCGTTCAGGGAGGGGGCGATGAAGGACGGCGTGAGCGTCGTCGTGCGCGTCGACTCCCAGGAGAACACGGGGAGTTGGGCCAGGTGCGGGCTCATGGTCCGCAACGCCCTCGCGACGGCGGGCTCCCCCGCCTTCCTCAACCTCGCGGTCACACCGAGCCAGGGCGTCGTCATGTCGTACGACACGAACGGCGACGGCACGCTCGACACGTACCAGCGCATCACTGGGATCAAGGCCCCGGTGCTGCTGCGGCTGACGCGCGCGGCCGGTGCGTACACCGGTGAGTGCTCGACGGACTCCGGCGCGACCTGGCGAAAGGTCGCGACGGTGACCATGCCGCGCACGGCGGCCGTGCAGGACGCGGGGATCTTCATGAGCGCGTGCAACGGCGGCAGCGGGGTGCGCGGCACGGTGGAATTCAGCGGATGGGCGATCATGGGTGGGTGATCGCACTCACCCCTGCCTACGTAGGGGGCGTGCAGCTCGGTGCGTACGCCGCTCACCGCCTGCTGCGCGCCCCGGCGCGCGACCGCCTCCTGCACGCCTGCTCGACCAACGCGGAGAACCTGGACGCGGGCCGCTGGGACACCCTGGCCACCAGCGCGCTGATGGTCGAGGAGCCGATGGAGCTGCCGTACGCGCTGCTGCTCCTGGCCGTTCTCGGGTACGCGGAGTACGCGTACGGCGCCTGGTGGACGGCGGCCGTCTTCGCGCTCGGGCACGTGGGCGCGACGCTGCTGGTGTACGGGGGCCTGCGGGCGGTGCGGGCCCCGGCCGGCACCCGTTCGGCGCTGGACGTCGGCGTCAGTTACGGCTTCAACGCGGTGCTCGGCGCGCTGACCGGGGCGCTCCCGGCCGGTCCGGTGCGGAGCCTTGCGCGCGGCGCCCTCCTGGCGGCCGCCGCCCGGCCGCTGCTCGGGCGGGGCCGCACCTTCACGGACGCCGGGCACTTCGCGGCGCTGGCGCTGGGAGTGGGGGTCTCGCTCCTGGACTACCGTTCGACCGGAAGACCTCAGTAACCACAGGAGCACCGCCATGAACGCGATCCCCGCCACCACCGTCGCCAACCTCCGCGATCTGGGCGGCCTCCCGCTCTCCGGCGGCCGGACCGTACGCCCGGGACTCGTCCTGCGCTCGGGCCAGCTGGACCGCCTGGACACGGCCGACGACCCCGCCGTCGCGGCACTCGACCTCGCCACGGTCGTCGACTTCCGTACGGACGCGGAGCGCGCCGACCGTCCGGACCGGGTCCCCGCAGGCGCCCGTCTGATCGTCGCGGACGTGCTCTCGGACACGATGCGCGAGCACGGCAAGCTGCCGGCCGCGCAGCTCAAGCACATCCTGGCCGACCCGGCGGTCGCCGAGCGCGAGCTGGGCGGCGGCAAGGCACAGGCGATCTTCGCGGACACGTACCGCGCCCTGGTCTCGTCCGACTCGGCCAGGACCGGGTACGGCACGCTGCTGACGGAACTGGCCGCCGAGGACGCGGGCCCGCTGCTCTTCCACTGCACGGCGGGCAAGGACCGCACGGGCTGGGCGGCGACGGTGATTCTGGGGCTGCTCGGAGCGGACGAAGAGACGATCCTGACGGAGTACATGGCGGTCAACCCCGCGGTCCGCCAGGCGTTCGCCCCGTTCATCGAGGGCTTCGTGGCGCAGGGCGGGGAGCCGGAGATCGCGCTGGCGATCATCGGCGTGGTGCCGGAGTACCTCCAGGCCGCGTACGAGGAGGTCGACGCGCGCTACGGCTCGCTGGAGAAGTACGTGACCGAGGGCCTGGGCGTCCCGGAAGAGGCGGTGGAGCGCATCCGCACGCGGCTCACCGCGGGTGTCTGACGAGGGCCTTTCAACTGCCCGGTGGCGGCGGGGTGACCATCGCACGATTCGCTCGTTCAGCTGAACGTGCCCACGAAGCAAGCTGTCCCCGCCGCCCCCTCGCCCGTCGACGTCGAGCAGGCCGAGGCCGCGCTCGTCGAGCACTATCCGCGTCTCGTCCGGCTCGCCTATCTCGTCCTGCCGCCGTCGCTCGGCCGTAATCGCCGTGTCCTCACCGCGCACTCGCTCGCCCAGCGTTCGCTGCCGCGCAAGCGCGGGGCCGGGACCGAGGCGATTCCGGCGCCGCGGCGCGCCGACGGGGCCGATCCCGGTTATGCCTTTGTACGCGGGCAGGTGCTCAAGGCCGCCCTCGACGCGGGCATTCCGCTCGTCCGCAAGGCCTGGCCCAAGCGCGCCCAGCTGCCCCCGCTCCTCCCCCAGGTGTGGGGCCTGCGGCTTTTCCCGCGTTCGGGCGGCGCCGACGAACTCGCCCTGGATCAGCGGCTGTCCACACTCTCCGGGCCTGCCCGCGCCGCATACGTGCTGCGCGGGCTGGAGAAGCTCGGTGACGCCGAGGTGCGGCGCGTCCTTGCCGAGGCGGGCGTCGCGGACGGCGACACGCACTCCGCGCTGGCCATGGCGGACGGGGTGCTGCCGCAGTACGAGCTCCTCAACTCCCCCGAGTTCGACCCCTGTTCGTTGCAGGCCCGCCCCACCGACCTGATGCGCCGCCGCCAGCACGGCAGGGCCGCGCTCGTGGCGGGCGCCGCGGTGCTCGTCTGCGGGGCGCTGCTGACGCTGCCGGGCGGCGGCTGGGGGCCCGACGGGGCCGCGGCACCTCCGTACGCGCAGAACCCGGCCGCCCAACAGGCCATGAATCCACAGAAATTGACGCGCATCGCGCCCACCGCGTGGAAGACCTCTTCCCGTACGGACTTCTCCGTCTGGCCCACCCGCGGCGACCGCGCCACCGACGCGGGGCTGCTGCGGCGCGCGCTCGCGGTCTGGGCGCGCCCCGGCAGCTCGGTCCAGGTGTCGGCGACGCCGGGCACGGCCTCGGGGCCCGCGATGGGACCGCCCCAGCTGCTCTTCGCGGGCACGGTCGACCAGGCGGCCGTCGTCCTCCTCTACGACGGCCTGCGCGTCGTCCGGTACGCGGAGGCCGACAACGGCGACTCCGCCGGCGCCGCGCTCGACTTCGCCCGCGTCGACGGCGCGGACGCGGCGTCCGCCAACGCCCTGGTCGTGGGCCGCACCGACGGCAACGTCCGCTATCTCACGGCCCCTTGGGTCGAGGAGGCGGCCGTACGCGACCTGCTCGACCCGACCGGCGGCACGCACCCCCTGCGCCGCACGAAGGACGGCGTGACGGACCCCGTCCCGAGCCCCGCGCAGGCCGGCAGCTGCACCTCCTGGGAGGCCCTGGAGCTCCGCGACGAGGTCTCCGACCGGCTGATGACGGACCTCGGCGAGCTCACCCCGGCACGCCTGACCTCCGGATCGCCCAAGGCGCCGCACGACGTCAACGGCCCGGCGGATCTGGCGGGTTGGGCCCGCACCGCCTGCCTGCTGCCCGGGGTGCGTTCGCACGGCGTCCGCTCCGTGAACTCCTGGAACTACGCCCACCAGCAGCTCCCCGAGGACAACGGCAGCGCGGACTGGGTCTGCACCCGGGCCGAGACCTGGCGGGGCACCGGGAGCCGGGCACTCGCCCAGTTCCAGCCGCCCTCGGAGAAGGCGGGCGCACCCGGCGCGATCGCGGCCCGCTCCGAGGGCACGCCCGCCTGCGGGGCGCGCAGCCCGCGGGTGCTGGCCGGGGTGCTGTGGAAGTCGCGGGGCGGGCAGTGGTACGTCCTGGCGGCGGGCAGCACGCAGTTCGCCTCGCTGGCCACGACGGGCGGGGTGGAGGGCGCCGACTCGGGCCGCTATCTCGCCGTACGGGCCAAGCAGGGGGCACAGGCCGAGCTGCACGGCAGGCTGACGGACGGGACGCGAGTGGGTGCGCTCCGGTGAAAAAATCGGCTTCCGGGGGGTGCCCCTCACCCCGTACCCATCAGTACATTGACGCCATGTCTAATACGCGGACCGACCATCAGCCGGACGTGGTGGCGTCGGAGCACACCCCGCTGAAGCCCCGGAACGTCTCCTTCTCCTGGGATGCGACGCCCCTGCACTGGGTGCCGGGCGACCCCTTCACGACGCACACCATCAACGTGCTGCACCTGCTGCTGCCCGCGGGCGAGCGCTGGTTCGTGCACGTCTACAAGCAGGTCCTCCCGCTGATCACGGACGACAAGTTGCGCGAGGACGTGATGGGGTTCATAGGCCAGGAGGCGATGCACTCCCAGGCCCACGACGACGTGCTCCCGCACCTCAAGGCGCAGGGTCTCGACCCGACGCCGTACACCGCCCAGGTCGACTGGTTCTTCGAGAAGCTGCTCGGCGACCGGACGCTGCCGCCGGGCAAGGCACGGGAGTGGTGGCTCCTTGAGCGCGTCGCGATCATCGCCGCGATCGAGCACTACACGGCGTTCCTCGGCGACTGGGTGCTGAACGCCGACGCCCTCGACCGGCGCGGTGCGGACCCCACCATGCTCGACCTGCTGCGCTGGCACGGCGCCGAGGAGGTCGAGCACCGCTCGGTCGCCTTCGACCTCTTCCTGCACGTGGACGGCGGCTACCGGCGCCGCGCCCGCACCTGGGCGACGGCCTTCACCGCGCTGGTCTTCCTCTGGCAGCGCGGCACCCGCTTCTTCATGGAGAACGACCCGACGCTCGACGGCGGCAAGGCCACGTTCACGGCGCTGCGGCACCGGGGCCGCATCGGCATGCTGCCCTCGACGGGCGCGATGGTGCGCTCCATCCCCCGCTATCTGAGCCGGAGTTACCACCCCTCGCAGGAGGCCAGCACCGCCCAGGCCGTGGCATATCTCGCCTCGTCGCCCGCCGCGAAGGGATCCCACTGAGATGCCGCGCATCCGTCACGTCGCCCTCGTAGCCGCCGCGGCGCTGCTCGCCCGGCAGGCCCTGCGCGGCCGGATCGCCCGCTCTCCGCTGTGGCCGATGCCGACGCTGGACGAGCCGATCTCGGGCCGGAACAAGCGGCGCCGGACACTCACCGCCACGATCACGGAGCGCACGACTCCGGCGGAGGGAGTCGTCCAACTCCGCTTGGAGGGCGACGACTTGCCCTCCTGGACGCCGGGTGCTCACATCGACGTGGTACTGCCGTCGGGCCTCGTCCGGCAGTACTCCCTGTGCGGCGACCCCGCCGAGCGGGGTGCGTACACGATCGCCACACGCCGCATCGAGGACGGGCGGGGCGGCTCGCGCGAGGTCCACGACGTACTCGACGAGGCGGACCAGGTGGAGATCCGCGGTCCGCGCAACCGCTTCCCGCTGGTGGAGGCGGAGTCGTACGTCTTCGTGGCGGGAGGGATCGGGATCACGCCGATCCTGCCGATGCTGCGGCAGCTGGACGCGGCGGGCGCGGAGTGGAAGCTGCTGTACTGCGGGCGGTCGCGCGCCACGATGCCGTTCCTGGACGAGGTCGAGAAGCTGGGCGCACAGGGCGACCGCGTCAGTGTCGTCGCCCAGGACGAACAGGGCTTCCCCGAGCTGGACTTCACGACGTCCCCCGGAGACGCGGCGTTCTACTGCTGCGGACCCGAGGGCCTGATGACGGCGGTCGCCGAAGCAGTCCCGGCGACGGCCGCCCTCCATCTGGAGCGCTTCACGCCGGGAGCGGCAGCCCCCGGCGGCGCCTTCGAGGTGGAGCTGCACCGCACGGGCCGTACGATCACCGTCCCCGCCGACAGCACAGTGCTCGCGGCCGTACGCGCGGAGCTGCCGAACGTCTCGTACTCCTGCGAACAGGGCTTCTGCGGCACCTGCCAACAGCGCGTCCTGGCAGGCGACATCGACCACCGCGACGAGCTGCTGACGGACTCCGAGCGCGACGACTCGATACTGATCTGTGTGTCGCGCTGCAACGGGGAGCGCCTGGTCCTGGACCTCTAGACCTTCGGGAGTACGCAGACGGAGTCGAGCCCCAGCACGTGGTTGAGCCGCCCGAACGCCAGCCAGGACCCGATGCTCATGCTGAGCTCGACGATCTCGACCTGGCTGTAGTGGGCGGTCATCCGCTCCCAGAACTCGTCGTCGAGGTTGTGGTGGTCGAGTGCGTACCGCTCGGCGTACTCGGCGGCCAGCCGGGTGCGGTCGTCGAAGACGTCGGCGGTACGCCACTCGGCCACCGCGTCGTCGAACCCCTCCTCGACCTTCTCGCCGTCCTTCTCGGTCCGCCAGTCGAGGCAGAACACACACCCGTTGATCTGCGCGATGCGCAGCCTGGCCGCCTCGAACTCGCGCAGACCGAGGGTGGTGTGGGCGTACACGGCGAGGGAGAAGTTGGCTGCGGCCATGCCGATGCCGGGGACCATGTCGCCCCACACGTAGGGGATGGGCTCCTCGCCCTCGGGGATCTCGATAATCACGAGGACTTCCTTCCAAGCCTGCCGACTGCGGGGCGCAGCGGGACGTCGAGTGCGTCGTAGAGTCCGGGCTTCGCGTCCGCGAGCCAGTCGATGGCGCCGACGAGGCGCCCGACGGCGGTGGCGTTGCCGCCCGCGGACCGGTTCTCGCCCTCGTCGGTGGCTTCGACGCTGACCTCGATACGGGGGCGCCCCTCGATGACGACGCGGTGGGCGCCGTCGCCGCCGTCGGGCGGGACGGGCCAGTCGGGGGCGCAGGAGGGGTGGATACGGGTGACGTGCTCGATGACGATGCGGGGCTCGCCGTCCACGATCCCCTGGACCTCGAAGCGGACGGCGCCCTGGGTGCCGGCCTCGAAGGTACCCATGGTGCGGGTGGTGACGGTGGTTTCGAGGGGGCGCCGGGCCATGGTCTCGCGTATCTCCTCGACCTCGACGCCGAGTGCGCGGGCCATGAGGCGGATCTGGCCGCCCCAGACCATGGTGGGGATGGTCTCGGCGAGCATGAGGGGCTCGTACTCCATGGGGTGCCCCATGCCGATGAGATGGCGGACGGAGTCTTCCTGCTCGTACGTCGAGTAGTCGAAGATCTCCTGGCACCGGACGGCGTCGATGACGGTCCCCAATCCGCTGACCAGCAGCGGCAGTACGTCGTTGCCCCAGCCGGGGTCGACGCCGGAGACGAAGAGGGACCCGCCGCCCTCGGCGACGGCGGCCAGCACAGGGTCCCTGAACTCGGCGGGGGCGCTGAGCTGGTCGTAGAGGGCGTAGAGCGCGGGCGTGACGACGACGGCCCCCGCGCGGACGGACCGTACGACGTCGTCGAGGGCCTCGCCGGGCCGGATGTCGCCGGAGGCGGCGTAGACGACGGCGCGGGGCTGGGAGCCGAGCACCGCCTCGATGTCGTCGGTGGCGGCGACGCCCAACTCGCGGTCGAGCCCTGCGAGTTCACCGGCGTCACGCCCGACCTTGTCGGCGTTGTGGACGATCACGGCGGCGAGCGTGAGGGCCGGATGGGCCGCCACGGCACGGATAGCGGCGCGACCGACGTTGCCCGTACCCCAGACCACGGTGGGAATCATGCGCGGAGGGTAGCGAGAGGGCTCAAAGGTTCCTAGTGCCGTGCCGGAGGAATCTCCGGGCACCGCGGTCCGCCGTGTGGCCAGGCGCCCCCCAGGACCCAGCGGGCGCATTCCGCATTACTGCGCACCATTGACAGGCCGGGAAATTGAACAGATCACGACGCGATGATCGCGCTTTTCGACTCTTGACAGTCAAGTTGAGCAGCAGTAATTTCATCAACGCAATAGGGACGGGGAATCTTGGGCGGGCACTGGGGGGCACGGCCGGAATCCATCGGGCTTTTTTATCGATGTCGCATTTCGATAGCCATTGAGCTCTTCCACTTCGGCCAAGGTCGTGACCCGATGACTGCACAGAAGTCCTATCTCTCCTCACCGAAATTCGGCTACGACTTTGTCGTCGCCACCACACAGGCCAGCATCAACGCGACGATGAAGGCGTTCCTCTCCGGACTCACCCAGCCTGTCGTCACGGTCTGCTATGTCGCGGATCAGATGGGCAATCCGGTGGAGATCGACTACGCCCAGCTCAAGAAGAACGCCCACGACTCGGACCCCTTCGCCGTCCCGGCCAATGCCGACCCGAGCTCCAGCAAGGACATCCGCAATCTCATCGACGCCCGGTTCATGATGGGGTTCCGCGCCCAGATCGGGCTGCCGCCGGGGCTCGCGCCGGGCAGCATCCCGGACATCGTGACGCTCGGCAGCAACACCGCGTCCGTCACGTACAACCTGATGTGCTCCAAGTTCTCGTTGGTGAAACTCACCCCGGGCGGCGGCTATTCACCCCCCTCGTGGTTCAGCCAGTCGCAGCCCGCCGGGAACCCCTGGATCTTCCAGTCGAAGGTCGACCTCAGGCTCTCCAACACCCCGACGACCGCGTACGGGAAGCTGCCGCCGGCCGTCCAGGCGCAGATCAAGAATCTTGGTTCCGCCGCGTTCACGGTCCAGCAGCTGCTGTTCGACCTCGACAATGCGGCCCTGGAATCGATCCCGACGATAAAGGGAGTTCCGCCGGGCGACCCGCTGTACTCCATTCTCCAGCAGTTCTTCCTCGGAGCCTATTTCGCGAAGATGCGGGCGAACGGCTCCCCGGTGCTCGGCTGCACCATAAAGGAGACGAAGGCTCCGACCTCGACGCTCACCCTCACCGACCTCAATCTGGAGGTCGCGCCGTTCCTCGGCACCAACAACCAGCCGATCCTCAATCCGACGCCCGCACAACAGGATCTGGCCACCCTGAACTATCTGTGTGCGGCCGACGGAAACATACTTCCCTCCGCCGCGCTCTTCGACTGGAACTGGGTCGAGCAGGCCGAGCAGGCCGATTTCGACGGCGTGGTCGCCATCAACCGCAACACCTTCGCCAACTACTTCCGCCACCAGCTGGCGCCGTACGTGCCCAGCAACTGCTATCTGCCGACGGTCCGGGTGACGTACGACGCGGGCAAGGTGCAGACCAACTACGCCTGGAGCATGACATCGGGCCAGACCCCGACCGTCACCATGCCCCTGAGCGGACCCACGGTGCTGACGTTCCACTACGGCGCCGACTCCGTCGACCAGGCCGGTCTCAACGGCGACCTGGGCAAGATGCAGATCCGCCCGTCGTACGACGTCCAGGTCTCGTTCAGCGGGAAGACCATCAAGGTCGTGCAGCACCTGGTCGTCTATCTGTACGTCAGGAGCCTGGCCACGTCGACCGACGGCAACGTCGTGGACCTGACCGTCACCGACACCTACGCGCTCTCCATCGGCCAGGACGGCCGGCTCGCGGCGACCCTCACCACCACCAAGCAGGACGACTCGAAGAACCCGTCCGTCGACCCGTTCCTGAACTTCTGGACCGACCTCAACAAGATCATCACCGGGGTCGAGAACTGGCTGCGGGCCGTCATCTCGCCGAACCTGAAGGCCATGCCGGTGACCGCCGCCCAGAACTTCGTGTTCCCCGGGGGCCGGACCTTCGCCTTCAAGTCCGCAGGGTTCTCCGACTACGGCGACCTCATCTCGCGCATCACGTACACCGACCCGAGCTGAGCCGAGCCGAGCCGAGCCGATCCAAGCAGGCGAACGACCCTGCACTCCACCGCAGTTCACGCCCCGGGCAGCCGTGCTGCCCGGGGCTCCCCGACGGGACTGGTATCGATGAGCACTTACTCCCTGGCCTACTCCAGCGAACTCATGCAGAACTATCTGCAGGCCGAAATCCTGGCCCCGGACGCGAAGTTCGAGGCCCTCCAGGCGCAGGGCGGCAGCTCGCTGCTGTTCTCGCTCGGTACGGACCACGCGCTGTACCTGACCAGGGAGGTCCCGCAGGCGAGGAGCGGGTGGAAGCGCTCCGACCTGAGCACCGCACAGATCCGCAAGGACTTCGCCGGCCGGACCGGCGTCACCTGCAAGGACTTCGCCACCGCCCAGGCCGCCACCGCCGTCTCCGGCGCGGCCCCTGTCCACCTGGCGATGGTGCTCTCCGACGCCCAGAACGACCGCCTCTACCTGAGCCTCGACAACTCGGACTCCCCCGCCGCCTGGGACAAGGCGCCGGCCTGGACGGCGTATCCGTTCGACGACCCGGCCCACCCGCTCGCCCAGGTCAGGATCGCCGGCGTACTCATCGGCGAGGCGACCGACGCGGAGTACATCGTGGCGGACGTCATCCGCAATCCCGCCGCCGCCCAGCCACTGGTCTTCCGCTACTACATCGACCCGGCCCGCACCGGCGGCTACGCCTGGCACCCGCACGACCTCGCGATCGACCTGGCCCCCGGGAAGTACTCCAGCTGTCTGGGCCGCAGGGCCGGGCAGTACGTGGACGGTCTCTACACCATCGGTCAGGTGGCCGGCACGCCCCAGTTCATGTACCAGCCGCTGTACAACGTGTTCAACCCCAAGGTCTCCGCACCGCCGAGCCTGTTCACCCTGCCCGGGAAGCGGACACCGGAGGCCATCGCCACCTGCCGCAATGCCGACAACTCATCGGACCTGTACATCACTTCGGGCGGCACGCTCTACTACATGGCCGGCGGCGCCCAGCAGAGCGGCACCGTCGCCACCCCGCTGTTCAGCAGTCCGCGGTTCAACGGGGTCCGCAGTCTGTTCGCCGCGACCGACGGCGGCGACAGCGTCATGGTCTGGGGGCTCAACGCCAGCAACGAGGTCTTCTTCACCACGTGCCAGTCGTCGCAGGTGACGACCGGGGCGCTCGGCTGGAGTGTGCCGCTGCCGATCCTCACCGGCGCGGAACAGATCTCGCCGTATCTCGACCGGGCGAACAGCGCGGGCACCTTCTTCGCGCACACCGGGCAGAACAAGCTGACCAAGGCCGTGAAGTCGCCCGCCACCGGCATGTGGTCGTTCAGCGACATCACCCTGGACCCGCCGAACGGCAACGCACCCGCCCGGAGCTTCACCTCGTACACCACCCAGGTGCGCGTGACCGACGCCGTCGGTCAGCCGGCGGCCGCTGTGCCGCTCACGATCACGGCCACCAACGTCACGGCGGTGCGGATCAATTACCTGCACTACGTGATCGGCCCGACGCCCGTCCAGGTGCCGACGGACGCACTGGGGACCGTCACGATCGTCGAGCCGGTGGACACCGTGGCCGGCACCAGGCTGTCGGTGTCGGCGGGCGGGGTCCGCGCCGAGATCAATCCGATGGACAAGGCGTTCAAGAAGGCCGTCGCGCTCAACACGCCCGCGCTGCTGACCGGCGCCACCATCATCCGTCCGAACGGCACCACCAAGAAGCTGGTGCCTACGGGGGCGAGTGCGGCGGCCCTGCAGACCGTGGCATCCGCCAACTCCCGTCTGGGGCAGGCGTACGCGGGCCTGCCGGCCGCCCTCGCCGCCGCCGGTCTGCGGTCTCAGGTCGCCACCACCGGGCAGAGCCGGAGCACCGCCGCCGTGACGTCGCTCGGCAGCCCCGCCTCCATCCTGGTCGACGCCGGAGACCTGTTCAGCTGGCTCGGCGAACAGATCGGGGGCGGCCTGACGTACGTCGTCCAGCTGATCGAGGACGGAGCCACCAAACTGTGGAACTTCGTCGTCACGATCGCGGGCGAGGTCTACCAGTGCGTCCTCGACTCCGTGGAGGCGGTCGTCTCCGCCGCCCAGTGGCTCTACTCGCAGCTCAAGACCGGGCTCGCCGACCTGCTCGACTACCTGAAGTTCCTGTTCGAGTGGAACGACATCACCCGCACCAAGAACGTCATGGCCCATCTCACCAAGGTGTACCTGAACTACCAGGTCGAACAGATCGAGGTCGTCAAGGGCGAGTTCGACCACATGATCGCCAGCATGGAGCAGGCGATCGGCAAGTGGGCGGGCGTCGGCGGCTGGGCGGGGCTCGGCGCCGACGGCAACGCGACGCCCAGCAGCAAGTCCACTCCCAACGCGCAGCACAGCGCCCCCGGTTGGCTGCTGGCCCACCATTACGAGAACAACGGGACGGCGCTCACCCAGGTCAAACCCCTGCCGCCGGTGACGCCCTCGCCCAATCCCATCACCGTGCTGATCGAGGCGGTGAAGAGGGAGGGCACGGTCATCGGTGACACGGTCACCCGGCTGCAGTCCCTCGCGGCCGACTTCGAGAGCAGGCCGCTGCTCGAGACGCTCAAGAAGCTCGTGGCGATCCTGGCCGATCTGGTCCTGGAGAGCGCGCGGACCGTCATCGACGCCCTCTTCGACGTCCTGTACGACATCGCCAAGGCCGCGGTGAAGCTCCTCGACACCCCGATCCACATCCCGGTGGTCTCCGACATCCTCAACAGCTTCGGCGTACCGGACCTGTCCTTCCTCGACCTCGCCTGCTGGGTCGCCGCCGTGCCGGTGACGCTGGCGTACAAGGTCGCCAAGGGCAAGGCCCCGTTCCCGGACAACGCCGACACCACCTTCCTGATCGGCGTGACGGACTACCCGACGCTGCTCAACGCCTTCCAGCCGAAGCAGATCACCGGGCAGGCCACCCCGCGCGCCATGGCGACGGCGGCGGCCGCCGGGCCGATCGCCATCTCCGCGACCACCGCCACGGCGGTCCACATCGCGGGGCACGGGTTCTCCGGGTTCAGCGCGCTGTTCGGCGGCGGTCTGGTCTCCGCCTTCGAGGCCGCCCAGGAGACCGGGGACAACCCCTGGGCCATTCCGTCGGCCGTGCTGGGCGTGATCGGCGGGGTGTCGGGGGGTCTGGCCAACTCGGTGGCCAACTATGTGGTCCCCAACGACCCGATCGACAACCCGTACGTGTCGGCGGTGGCCACCGCCACCACCGCCGTCCGCATCCTGTGCAAGCTCGTCTTCTCGGGCCCCGCACAGGCCAAGTTCGCCACCACGGCCCGGCTCGGCAGCCTGGCCGTCGCCGACGGCCGGGGGGTCGGCGCCATCGTCGACGCCGTGCTGGTGATCCCCTCCCTGGCCTGCAGCGCCTACCACTTCTACGAGCTGTCGCAGAAGCCGGCCGGCTCCCCGCGGAGCATCGCGATCGTGGACGAGACCAGCACCCTCACCAACGACATCTCCCGCATCAGCTACGCGGTCGCCGTCAACACCGAGGAGATCCCCAAGGCGGTCGCGATCGGCGTCATGGTCGGCGCCAACATCTGCACGGGCGGCCTGCAGATCGCGGAGTGCGCGATGGTCTGACTCCTGCCGGGTCTGGGCGAGCACGGACAGTTCAGGCCCGGTCCGGCTCCTTCCGGAGGAGTTCCTCGGCCGAGCAGTCGGAGTCGGGGTCCTCCACCAGACAGAGGCTGACCCCCTTGTCGTCCTCGCGGATCAGGGCCGACAGGAGGCAGGGGTCGTCCTCGGCGTCCATGTCCAGAGCGATGGTGTCGCCGCTGGTCAGTGTTTCGTCGCCGAACGAGCCGCCGTGCTCGTTCGGCGCGGTGAAGAAAATCCAGCGGCCGGCCACCACGTCAGGACAGTGCGTCCCACCCAACAGCCCCTTCTTCATGCTCGTCCCCGACATGGTGCGATCGGCCCCCAGGTACAGGTGCGCACCCGTGGGGCTGCTCCACGCACCCACGAGCTCCGACTGGTCGACCACGGCCGCCGGACCGCCCGGCGACACACAGGCCGTGCAGACCCACAACAGCCCGGCCGCGAGAGCCGCCGCCCGAAGCCCCGAAATCCTCATGCGCCCCCGCCCTCCGAATATCTGAACGCGTTCAGAATAGTGGGCGGGGCCGGGCCCTGGGACTTCGGGGCCCACCGGTCAGCTTGCGTCGTGGCGGACGCCCAGCCGCAGCGTCACCAGCTCGAACGGCCGCAGGCTCAGCGCGACCGTCCCCTGCTCCACCGCATACGCGGGCGCCTCCGCGAGGGGGCGCTCCAGCAGGTCCGTCGCGACCACCGAGCCGGCCGGGAAACCGAGCCGCAGAACGGTCTTGGCACGGCCGCCGCCCGCTTCG
The DNA here is from genome assembly GCF_036227325.1 of Streptomyces sp. NBC_01465. Classification (NCBI taxonomy): domain Bacteria; kingdom Bacillati; phylum Actinomycetota; class Actinomycetes; order Kitasatosporales; family Streptomycetaceae; genus Streptomyces; species Streptomyces sp. NBC_01465. The sequence goes on from NZ_CP109467.1 coordinate 2,021,202, forward strand.
TAGAGCCGTACGACCACATCGCCCGAGCCGTCGTCGGCCAGCTTGACCGCGCTGATCGCGACCGCTTCGTCGTCCACCGTCGCCAGGGGCTCGACCTCCGCGTCCCCGGCGACACGGCGCTCGGGCACGTTGATACGGAATCCCTCGCGGACCGCGTCGACCACGCTCGCGCCGGGCGCAAGCGCGTAGCGGAAGCGGTGGACGCCCTGGTCGGTCTCCGGGTCGGGGAAGCGCGGGGCGCGCAGCAGCGAGAGACGGACGGTGGTGGTCGTGCCGGAGTCGGAGGCGCGGACCGTACGGGTCACGTCGTGGCCGTACGTCGAGTCGTTGACCAGTGCCACGCCCCAGCCGGGCTCCGCCACGTGCACGAAGCGGTGGTTGCAGGCCTCGAACTTGGCCGCCTCCCAGCTGGTGTTGGTGTGGGTGGGGCGGTGGAGGTGGCCGAACTGGGTCTCCGCCGCGTACCGCTCGGCGTGGACGTCGACGGGGAAGGCGGCCTTGAGGAACTTCTCCGTCTCGTGCCAGTCGACCTCGGTGTCGATGTCGAGGCGCCGCTCGCCGGCGGCCAGGGTCAGGACCTGGGTGGCGCGGGATGCGCCGAAGGACCGTACGACCTCGATCGAGACGGCGGCCGGGGAGTTGGCGGTGACCTTGACCGAGTCGGTGTCCGTCAGGTCGGTGACGACGTTGCGGTAGAACTCGTCGACGTCCCAGGCGTCCCACATGTTCGGGAAGTCGGGGTGGATCTGGAGGAGGTTCGCGGCCGCGCCCGGGGCGACGGTCTCGCGGTCGTTCGCGATGTCGTACGCGGAGACCACCAGGCCCCGGTCGTCGATCTCGATCCGCAGCAGCCCGTTGTCGAGTACGTGACCTCCGCCGGGCCGTGCCGTCAGGGTGACCTCCCCGGTGACCGCGGCCCGTCCCGCGCCGCCTGCCGCGATTCCCGAGCGGGTGTGCGCCGCCGCGTTGAACACGATCTCGGAGCCCGCGCCGGCGTCTCCGGCGAGCGCCGTCTGGGCCGCCGCGATGATCGCGCCGAGCTCCTCGGCGACCGCCGCGTACGTCTTCTCCGCCTCGCGGTGCACCCAGGCGATGGAGGAGCCGGGCAGGATGTCGTGGAACTGGTGGAGCAGGACCGTCTTCCAGATGCGGTCCAACTCGGCGTAGGGATAAGGGAATCCGGTCCGTACCGCAGCGGTCGCCGCCCACAGTTCGGCCTCGCGCAGCAGGTGCTCCGAGCGCCGGTTGCCCTGCTTGGTCTTGGCCTGGCTGGTGAGCGTGGCGCGGTGCAGCTCCAGGTAGAGCTCGCCGACCCAGACCGGCGGTTCGGGGTATTCGGCCTCGGCCTTGGTGAAGAACTCGGCCGGGGTCTCCCACGTCACCTTCGCCGAGCCCTCCAGGTCGGCCATCCGTCGCGCCTTGGCGATCATCTCGCGCGTGGTGCCGCCCCCGCCGTCGCCCCAGCCCGTCGGCGCGAGGGAGTGCTTGGCGACGCCCTTGTCCTTGAAGTTCTTTCCGGCGTGGGCGATTTCACGGCCGAGCATGGAGCAGTTGTAGGTGTCGACGGGCGGGAAGTGCGTGAAGATCCGGGTCCCGTCGATGCCCTCCCAGGTGAAGGTGTGGTGCGGGAACTTGTTGATCTGAGACCACGAGATCTTCTGGGTGAGCAGCCACTTGGAGCCCGCCGCCTTGATGATCTGCGGCAGTCCGGCGGCGAAGCCGAAGGTGTCGGGCAGCCAGGCCTCGTCGTTCTCGATGCCGAACTCGTCGAGGAAGAACCGCTTTCCGTGCACGAACTGGCGGGCCATCGCCTCCGATCCCGGCATGTTGGTGTCGGACTCGACCCACATGCCACCGGCCGGCACGAAGCGGCCTTCGGCGACGGCCTTCTTGACCTTCGCGTACACCTCGGGGCGGTGCTCCTTGATCCAGGCGTACTGCTGGGCCTGGGACATGGTGAAAATGAACTCCGGCTCGTCCTCCAGGAGCGAGGTCATGTTCGACGTCGTACGCGCCACCTTGCGGACCGTCTCGCGCAGCGGCCACAGCCAGGCGGAGTCGATGTGGGCGTGGCCGACGGCGCTGATGCGGTGGGCGGAGGCGTCGGCGGGGGCCGAGAGGACCTCGGTCAGTTCCGTACGGGCAGCAGCCGCCGTGCCGTTGACGTCCTGCAGGTCGACCGCGTCCAGGCAGCGGTTGACGGCGCGCAGGAGCTCCCAGCGGCGGCCGGACTCGACGGGCAGCTCGTGCATCAGCTCGCCCACGACCTCCAGGTCCTGGATCAGCTCCCAGACCTCGGTGTCGAAGACGGCCAGGTCCATGCGCTCCAGGCGGTACTGCGGTGTGTCGCCCGCCGTCGCCTTGTCGCCGAGCTGGGTCGGCTGGAAGGGCTTGTAGTCGAGGAGTACGGGGTTGGACGCGGCCTCGACGTGCAGTTCGACCTGCTCGCCGCCTTGCGCAGGGGCGCCGATGCGCACCCACTGGTTGCGCGGGTTGAGGCCCTTCACCGGGGTGCCGTCGGGGCGGTAGACCAGGCCCTCGCACTGGAAGCCCGGCATGTTTTCGTCGAAGCCCAGGTCGAGGAGGGCCTCCACGGTCTTCCCCGCCCACTCGGCCGGGACCTCACCCGTGATCTTGAACCAGGTGGTCGCCCACGGAGCCCCCCATGCATCGCCGACCTTCACCGGGGCGTGTGTCGCGGCGAGGCCTTCGGCCACCGGCACCGGCTCGCCGGGGGCGACCCAGGCCTCGACCTGCAGCGGCACCGACGCGGGGTACACGGCGGGGCGGATGCGCTCGTCGAGCACGCGCTTGAGGCGGGCCTCGACGAGGGCGCGGTCGTCATGCATGAGGGGACTCCGTATCTGTGGTGCTGGGGTCTTACCAGGGGTGGGTGACGGTGACCGGTTGTGAGGTGGTGAACAGCTCGCCCACGGCGCGCAGTTCGAAGGTGACGGCGCTCTCGCCCTGCACTGCGGTGAGCCCCTTCACATAGGCGGCTGTTGCACACGTCCCCGTGAGGAAGGTCCGTGTGCCGTCCTTGAGGACGCGGTAGAGCTCGTACTGGCGTACGTGCCCGGATGCACCCTGCCACGACAGGCGGAACTGCCCGTCGCCGGAGGCCTTGTCGACCGTGAGCGCGGTCGGCGCCGCCACCTGCTCGTCGGCGTCCTTCACCAGGAGCGCGCCGAGGCGCCACTTCACGGCGCCGGGCCCGGTGAGCCGTACCGCGAGGCCGTGGATCGTGCCGGTGCCGAGCGAGGAGAGCCGGACCGTGGCCTGCGACCAGGCGCCGGCGCTCACGGTGCCTGCGGGCAGGAAGGAGTACGTCAGCGGATCACCGGGGTTGGCGGGTTCGTTCAGGGCGACGCCGACCTCGACCGTGACCGACCCGGAGGCCGCGCGCTGGGCGAGCGTCACCGTGGTCGCTGCGCTCAACGGGAGCCGGGTGCCGTGCAGTTCGACGACGACCGGTGCGTTCAGCGTGCCGTCGACGAGCAGGCTGGAGCCGCCGTGCCAGGCGTCCTCGAAGTCCAGGGTGACCGAGGGGCGGGTGCCAGTGGTGCGGGTGACCCAGCGGCGGCCCGGGAGCCGGTCCTGGACGCCGAGCTGGTTCCAGGCGGCGGTCGAGCGCACGGTCCCGCCGTCGTACCAGGCGAGCCCGTGCCCGGTGTTGAAGCTGCAGCCGAACGGCAGCTCCGACACGGTCGAACGGTCGGCGACCGCGGTGGCCGGGGCGCGCCAGGCGCCGGTGGATGCGCGTGACGGGTCGAGCGACGTACCGGTCCAGAACTGGTCGTCGGCGGCGTGGAATTGGCCGGGTGTGCTGCCTGCGGCCAGGTGCTTGTACGTCCACTCCGGCCGGTAGAAGCCGTACGACGTGGTGTGTGCGCCGCTCGTCGGGATCACGGCGTCCCAGTTCACGGACGTGCTCCAGCCGTTCGACTCGACGTCGACTCCGGCCCACAGGTCGTAGCGGCTGCGCCCCAGGCTCTCGGCGAGCTGCGCCGACGAACTCAGCCCGGACGCCGACCAGTTGAAGTTGACGAAGAAGGTGTCGGACCGGGTGAAGAAGTCCTGGTTCTGGGCATTGAGCTGGTTCTGCCAGGAGACCGCACCGGACTTCACCATCGAGTCGTACCAGTCGATCCGCAGCCCGTGCGCCGACCCGAGCCGCTTCAGCTCCGCGAGGAACGCCAGCATCTGCGTGGCGAGCGCGGTGTCGCCGCCGGAGGTCTCGGCGTTGACGAACCAGCCGTCGAAGCCGTACGCGACGGCGACGTCCACCAGCTTCTGGGCGATCGGGAAGGTGCCGTCCGCGGCCTTCTGCACCAGGTCGCGGGTCCACTGCAGCTGGCCGCCGTACGCGGTCGGCGGCATGAAGATGTTGCCGAGGACGGTGACGCCGTGGCGGTGCGCGGCGTCCACGACCGGGGCGTTCGGCGCGAGGACGATGCCCTCGCCGGACGACCCGCCCCAGAAGACCAGTTCGTCGATGTACGCCCAGTGGGTCAGGGCGTAGTAGGCGGCGGTGGCGCCGCCCTGGGAGGGGTTGCCCGCGGTCGGGTCGAAGGAGACCAGGGAGGTGATACGGGCCTGGTCGGTACGGGCCGTCGTGTTGACCGGGGTCGGTGTGAAGCGCGGGGCGAGCGGCGTGGTCGAGCGGTTGAAGGCGAGGTCCGCGTCGCCCGCAGGCGTCCAGGACTTCAGCGAACGCCAGGTGATCCCCGCGCCCGGGGTGCCGGACGGCAGGTTCTGCGGGAACCAGTAGGAGGCGTACGGCTGGAGGTTCGCTGCAGCCTGGGGCGCTGCGGAAGCGGACCCGGTGAGGGGCGGCGCGAGCAGGGCCGCGGCCGCGCCGGCGGTGCTCAGTACGACGGTGCGCCGAGTGGGGGGCGTGCGGGTCATGGCTGTTTTCTCCTTGCGGTGGGAGTCAGTCGACCTCTTCGGGGGTGACCACCGTGGTGATGCCACGGGCGGCCAGGTGCTGTGCGTCGTGCGCGTGCTCGGCCAGGACCACGGCGGGGCGTACGCCCTGGGCCGTGAGTGCCGTCCAGGCCTCGAAGAAGGCGCCGCCGGGGGCGCAGGTGGCGCGGGCCGGCGACGCGAGGGTGCCACCCGTGTCCACGACGAGCGCGGTCGTACGCGGCTGCGGCTTGTGCTCGCGGCCGCGCCACTCCTCGACGACGCGCGCGATGGCCGCGCCGGCCGGCTTGACCTGGCGGTCGTTGGTCAACAGGCCGAGGCTGTACTCGAGTTCGGGGAAATCCGCGAGGTCGCGCGAGACGTCGTGCGAGCACCACCAGGTGACGCCCCACACGTCCTCGCAGTCCAGGGCGTTCGCGATGGTCCGCTCGGTGAAGTGGGCGGCGTGCTCGGCGGGGATGTGCGGGGCCGGGGCGCCGACCTCCTGCAGCCAGATCGGGCGGTCCGGGTCGGTGTGCCAGGCCCTGGCCAGTTCGATCAGATACGCGGCGTGGTGCTCCGTCGCCGTCCCCGTACGGCCGTGGCGCTGCGCGGTGCCGTTGAACACCCAGGAGTGCACGGCGGTCGCAGCACCCAGACGGGCGGCCTGGGCGGGCGTGAAGGGCTGCCCGTCCTGGTACCAGGTGGCGTCGTACTCGGCGTGCAGATGGAACTTCCCCGGCGCGCCCGCCTCGCACGCGGCGAGCATCCGCTCCAGCCAACTCCCCGCCTGCTCCTGGGAGATGCGGTCGGGATCGGGGTGCGGGTCGTGCGAGAACTGGTTGATCTCGTTGCCGATGGTCATGCCGATGAAGTTCGGCCGGTCGGCGAGCGCGGCGGCCAGGGTGCGCAAGTACTCCTCCTGCGCGGCGATCACCTGGGGGTCGGCGAAGAGGTTGCGTCGGTGCCAGGTCTGCGTCCACGCGGGCAGGAAGTCGAAGCTGGACAGGTGTCCCTGCAGGCCGTCCACGTTGACGTCGAGGCCGCGCTCGGCGGCCGCGTCGGTGAGCTGGACCAGCTGCTCGACGGCCTTCGGCCTGATCAGGGTGCGGTTGGGCTGGAAGAGGGGCCACAGCGGGAAGACCCGGATGTGGTCGAGGCCCAGACCGGCGATCGAGTCGAGGTCGGCGCGTACGGCATCGAGGTCGAAGTCGAGCCAGTGGTGGAACCACCCCTGGGAGGGGGTGTAGTTGGCGCCGAAGCGGAGCGATCGGTTGGCGTCGGGCATGGTGGAGTCCTTGCGTGTGCGTGCGTACGAGATCAGGTGAAGCTCAGCCCTTGACCGCTCCCTCACCCACTCCGCGGAAGAAGTAGCGCTGCAGACAGGCGAAGAGCACGATCAGCGGGGCGACGGCGATGATCGTCCCGGCGGCGACCAGGCGCTGGTTGTTCGCGAAGGTGCCGTGCAGATAGTCGAGGCCGATGGTGAGCGTGAATTTGGACTGGTCGTTCAGGACGATCAGCGGCCAGAGGAAGTCGTCCCAGGCGCCCATGAAGGAGAAGATCGCGACGACGGCGACGGTTCCCTTCACGGCGGGCAGCGCGATTTTGGTGAACCGCTGCCAGGCGTTGGCGCCGTCGCAGTAGGCGGCCTCTTCGATCTCGTACGGGATGTTCGAGAAGGCGTTGCGCATCAGCAGCACGTTCAGGGCGCCGATGCAGCCGGGCAGGACCACGGCGGTCAGGGTGTTGGAGAGCTGCAGGTCCCGCATGGTCAGGAACTGGGCGATGATGATCGACTCGACCGGCACCAGCATGGCCACCACGAACGCCCCGGCGGCGATCGCCCGGCCCCTGAACTTCAGCCGGGCCAGGGCATATCCGGCGAGCGCCGCACCCACGCAGTTGGTGAGGACGTTGGCGACGGCCACCTTGAGCGAGTTGAGCGCGAAGTCCCAGACGGGGATGAGGTCGGCGACCTTCTCGTAGTTGCCGAAGGTCGGGTGGGAGGGCAGCAGCTTGGGCGGATAGCTGTAGATGTCCTCGCTCGGGCCCTTCAGGGAGGTCGACAGCTGCCAGAGGAACGGGCCGACCAGGACCGCGAACACCGCGAGCAGCAGCAGATAGCGCAGCACCAGCTGCCACACGGGCGGGCGCCGGCCGCCCTCGGCTGCGAACTTCGCCTTGATCCGGGACCTCATGCGTCCTCCTTCCGGTCGGCGCGCAGCACGAGCAGCATCAGGCCGAGGGTGATGACGAAGACGACGACGGACAGGGCCGAGGCGTAACCGACACGTCCGGTGAGACCGGTGCCGACCTGCTTGATGAGCATGACGAGCGTGGTGTCCTCGCCGCCGGGGCCGCCGTTGGGCCCGGCCATCAGATAGACCTCGGAGAACACCTTGAAGGCGTTGACGGCGGAGAGGGCTCCGACGAGGACCATGGTGGAGCGGACGGCGGGGACGGTGACGGTGAAGAACCGGCGTACCGGACCCGCTCCGTCGACGGCACACGCCTCGTGCAGTTCGCGCGGTACGTTCCCGAGCGCCGCCATGTAAACGATCATGTAGTAGCCGAGGCCCTTCCAGACCGTGACCAGCATGGCGCTGATGAGCAGCAGCCACTGGTCGCTGAGGAAGGAGACCGGCCCGACCCCGATCGCGCCGAGCACGGCGTTGACCAGGCCGCGGTCGTCGAGCATCCAGACCCAGATCAGGCCGACCACGACGACGGAGGCGACGACGGGCGTGTAGAAGGCGGAGCGGAAGAAGCCGATGCCGGGGAGGTACTTCTGCACCAGCATCGCGAGGAGCAGCGGCAGGATCACCAGGAGCGGTACGACGCCGACCATGTAGAGCAGGCTGTTGCGCAGCGCCGTCCAGAACATGTCGTCGTGGATCAGCTCCTGGTAGTTCGCGCCGCCGACCCACTGGCCCGCGATGAGGGTGCGCTGATCGGTGAAGGAGCTCTTGACCGTCGAGAGGAACGGGAAGAGGACGAAGCTCCCGGTGATCACGAGGCCCGGCAGCAGGAACAGCCAGGGGGTGCTGGGCAGATGGGTGCGGACGCCCGTGCGGCGGCCGGCGCCGCGGGCCTTGCGGGGGGTGGCCGGGGAGCCGGCGGCCGGTGCGGTCCCGGCTGCCGGCTCGCCGCTCCCCGTCGAAGTGACGGTCATGTTCTCGGTTCCTGAGCTGCCGTTCAGCCGGCCTGCTGGAGGAGCTTGTCGCACTCGGCGACAGCGTCGTCCATGGCCTGCTTCGGGGACTTCTTGCCCTGCATGGCCTTGGCGACCTCGTTCTTCAGCGCCGTCTTCATCTGCTCGCTGAAGACCGCCGGGGTGTAGTTCACCGCGGTCTTGAGCGCCTTGGCGGCGGCGACGCGGACGCGGCCCTCGTCGGTCCCGCCGTCCTGGCTGAAGTACGGGTCGTCCAGGCTGCCTGCGGTGGACGGGAAGATCGCCACCTTGTGCGCGAACGCCATCTGGTTCTGCGCGTCGGTCACCCAGTGCGCGAACTCCACGGCGGCCGGCTTCACCTTGGACTGGGAGTTCACCATCAGCCCCTGGACGTACATGTTGTCCTTGCCGGTGTTGTTCACCGCGGGCGTGATGCCGATGTTCTTGTACAGGCTCGGGGCGTCGGTCTTGTACTTCGCGAGGTCGCCCGCGCCGCCCGGGTTCATGGCGATGGACTGCTGCTGGAACTTGCGGCCCGCGGACTCGGACACGCTGGTCAGGGCGCCGGAGTCGAGCGCCTTGGCGTCGTACAACTCCTTGTACTTCTCGACCAGTTCGATGCCCTTGGGCTCGTTGAAGGTGAACTTCGACATGTCGTCGTTCATCAGCTTCACGCCGTAGCGGCCGAAGTCCTCGACGGCCGGGGCGTTGGCGAGCATGGCGATCTTGCCCTTGCTCTGGGACGCCATCGTCAGGGAGTCCTTGAAGAGCTGGTCGTAGGACGTCGGGGGCTTCTCGGGGTCGAGGCCCGCGTCCTTGAAGAGCTTCTTGTTGTAGAACATGGGCCCGGTGTTGAGGTACCAGGGGAAGGCGTACGTGCCCTTCTTGCCCGGCATCTGGTGGCTGGTCCAGGCGCCGGGGAGGTAGTCGGCCTTGTACTTGGCCGCCGCCTCGTCGAGGTTGAGCGCGAGGCCCGCCTTGGCGAGGGGGGTCGCCAGGTCGGGGGCGACGTTCACGACGTCGGGGAGCGTGTTGCTCGCGGCCTGGGCGCTGAGCTTGTCCGCGTAGCCCTCGGCCGGCTGGTCGACCCACTTGACCTTGACGTCCGGGTACTTCTTCTCGAACGAGGCGATGACGCCGTCGAAGTAGTCCTTGAAGTTGGTCTTCAGGTTCCACGTCTGGAACGTGACGGTGCCCTCGACCTTGCCGGACGCGTCGCTGGAGCTGCCGCCCGACCCCCCGGAACCCCCGCAGGCGGTCATGGCGAGTGCCGATGTGATGGCGATGGCCGTGGCTGTGGCTGCTCTACGGGATATCCGCATGGCCGGGGCTCCTTTGCTCGGACCTGTCCAGAGAATGTGGGTGCCGCCACGACCTGGGGAAGTCGGAGAAAAGGCGTTCCCCAAAGGGCCTGATGGAGCGGGGTGTTGCTCTCCCCGGCGGCGCGGCGATGACGCTACTTAAGCGTTTTAGTAGATGTCAATGGCCGGGGTCCATATTTCCGCCCGTTGACAGACCGCGCGGAAACGATGAAGCTGTAACCACTAATGCGCTTTAGTCAGTTGAGCAGTAACCGCGGAGGAGAACCGATGACACCGCCCAGCGGCGACGGCGGCGCCAGGTCCACTCCCCTGCGCAGGCCCACGATCAAGGACATCGCGCGCCGCGCGGGCGTCTCCGAGAGCGCGGTCTCCTTCGCCCTCAACGGGCGGCCCGGTGTCTCGCAGAGCACCAGGGACCGCATCCACCGGGTGGCGGAGGAGCTGGGGTGGCAGCCCAACAGCGCCGCCCGCGCCCTGTCCGGAGAGCTGTCGGGCTGCGTCGGCATGGTCCTGGCCCGGCCCGCGCACACCCTGGGCGTCGAGTCGTTCTTCCTGCAACTCGTCTCCGGAGTGCAGGAGGTGCTCGCCTCGCGCAAGGTCGCCCTGCTCTTCCAGGTCGTCGAGGACATCGACACCGAGTGCGCGGTCTACCGCCGCTGGTGGGCCGAGAAGCGCGTCGACGGCGTCCTGGTGGTCGACCCGCGCGCCCACGACCCCCGCCCCGAACTCCTGGCCTCGCTGCACCTGCCCGCCGTTGTCGTCGGCGCGCCCGCCCCCGGCGAGGAATCACCGCACATCTCCACCGTGTGGGCCGACGACTCCGCCGCCATGGCCTCGGTCCTCGCCCATCTGCACGGACTCGGGCACCGCAGGATCGTGCACGTCGCCGGCATGGCGGGCCTCGCCCACACCGAGCGCCGCATCCGCTCGCTGCGCACCGAGTCGGAGCGGCTGGGCTTCGAGGGCAGCCGCTCGGTCACCACCGACTACTCCGACGCGGAGGGCGCCGAGGCGACCCGCCGCATCCTGGACGAGCCGAACCCTCCGACCGCGATCGTGTACGACAACGACGTGATGGCGGTGGCAGGCTCGGCCGTCGCGGCCGAACGCGGCATCCCCGTACCGGACCGCCTGTCGGTGGTGGCCTGGGACGACTCGCCCCTGTGCCGCGTCACCCACCCCACGCTCACGGCCCTGGTCCGCGACACCTCGGGCTTCGGCCGCCTGGCCGCCCAGGAACTGCTCGACCGCCTCGACGGCGGCCCGGTCCGCAGCATCCAGGCCGAACTCCCCCACCTGGAACCCCGGGAGAGCACGGCTCCACCCGCGAAGGACGCCTGACCGGAAGGGCCCGTTCGCGCAATCGGTAGGCTGTTCGTATGACCACCGGGGTGCGCCGCAGGATGGGCGTCGAAGAGCGCAGGCAGCAGCTGATCAGTGTGGCGTTGGAGCTGTTCAGCCATCGCTCCCCCGATGACGTCTCCATCGACGAGATCGCCGCCGCCGCCGGGATCTCGCGGCCGCTCGTCTACCACTACTTCCCTGGCAAGCAGTCCCTCTACGAAGCCGCCCTGCGCCGCGCCGCCGACGAGCTCGCCGAGCGGTTCGTGGAGCCGCGTGAAGGGCCGCTGGGGGCGCGGCTGTTGCGGGTCATGGGGCGGTTCTTCGACTTCGTCGAGGAGCACGGGCCCGGGTTCAGCGCGCTCATGCGCGGCGGGCCCGCCGTCGGGTCCTCCACCACCAACGCCATGATCGACGAGGTGCGGCACGCCGCCTACCTGCAGATCCTTTCCCATCTGGGGACGGGAGAGCCGCCCGCCCGGCTCCAGTTGGTCGTCCGCTCCTGGGTCTCCCTCGCCGAGTCGACCGCGCTGATCTGGCTCGACGGGCGGCGCATCCCGCGCGCAGAGCTCGAGTTGCAGCTCGTGCACGACTTCGCGGCGCTGGCCGCCGTGAGTGCCGCGTACGACGACGAGATGGCCGGCATCGTGGTGCGGATCCTGGCCGAGGAGCCCGCCGACGGACCCTTCGGGGATCTGCTCGGGCGGCTCGCGGCGCTCGGCGGCGGAATCGTTCCCGCTCAGCGCGCGGCGGGGCCCGCGTCGTAGAGGACGGTGACGTCCTTGAAGCCCAGGGAGTGCAGCAGCCCCTGGAGCATGGCGGTCGTGTTCTTCTCGGCGCGCGGGGCGAGTCCGCTGTCCTTCGCCGCCTCGCCGATGTGCTTGGCCGCCAGGGACTGGACGGCCCGCTCGCTGTTGGGGTTGTCGGAGAAGAAGTCGCCCAGCCGGTCGAGCAGACCCCGCTGCTTGGACACCGCGTACGAGCGGTCCGGGTCCAGGGTCGGCTTGTCGAGGGTCGCGTGCGGCAGGTGGAGCGTGGCCTGGGTGCGCTCCTTGTTCATGGTGACGTTGCCCTTGGTCACCTTGCCCAGGTCCACCGCCGCGCCGACGCTGCCCGCGCCCACGTACAGCGTGCGCGAGCCCTTGACCGCGTCCGGGAGGAACTTCGCGTCCTTCTCCAGGTCGACGACGACCTGGAAGTTGCCGGACGCCGCCTCGTAACGGCTCATGTCCTGGATCGACTTGAGGAGCGCCGGGCCCGTCCGGTCCTGCGTCTTCTCGCCGAAGACATCCGCCCATCCCGGCAGGAAGTCGAGCTTCGACGCGGTGAAGAGCAGGGCGAACACGACGACGACGGCCATCGGCAGTTTGAACCACCAGGACGGCCCGGGGCGTCGCGCGCGCTCCTGCTTCGTCTGCGGCTGGGGCTGAGGCTGCGGTTGCGGTTCGGTCCGCTGCGATTCGGTCCGTGTCATGGAGTCCGGGTTCCCCCGGACTCCATGACCACTCAACGAACTGGGGTCAGATCTTCCGGTACGAGGCGTCCAGGTCACGCGTCTCGGCAGAGATGTGCAGCGTGAGGTCCGTGGGCTTGATGTGCTGCTGTACGAGCGCGAGCACCGCCTCCGTCAGGGCCGCCTTCGCCTCGTCGGTACGGCCCGGAAGCAGCCCGATCCCGATGTGCACGATCGCGTCCTGCCCCTCGCCGTCACCGGCCGTGAACTCCTGCACCGGGCGAAAACGCGTCTTGCAGGCGGGGATACGGGCGGCGACGGTCTCCACGACGACCGGGTGCAGGGCGAGCGCGAAGCCGCGGCGGTCGAACGACCCGTCGAGGGTGTCGGAGTAGTCGACGGTGATCTGCGGCATGGGGGCTCCTCGGTGTGCGGATTGTCAGTGGCCAGCTTTACGGTGATCAGCATGAATGCACAACTGACCTTCCGGATGGCGGACGACCGCGCCGACGCCGAGTCGCTCGTGGAGCTGTTCGAGGGGGCCGCCCGCTGGATGCGGGAGAACGGGATCGACCAGTGGAAGTCCGGCGACAAGCCCGTCGACCACTTCCTGCGGAGGATGAAGGAGGGCGAGGTCTGGTTCGCCGAGACCTCGCAGGGGCGCGTCGCGGGCGCGTACGAGCTGTGGTGGGACGACGTGGAGGCGTGGGGCGTCCAGCCCCCCGTCGCCGGATATGTGCACCGGCTGATGGTCGACCGCGGGGCCGGGGCCCCGGGGGCGGGTGCGGCGCTGCTCGCGCACGCCGAGCGGCGGATCGCGGAGTCGGGGCGTCCGCTCGTACGGCTGGACTGTGTGACGTCCAACCCCCGGTTGCGTACGTACTACGAGGGCGCCGGGTACCGGGTCGTCGGGGAGTTCCCCGGCAAGGTCAGGCCGGACGGGCTGGTCTACGGGGTGACTCTGCTGGAGAAGGAGGCGGTGTCGGGCTGACCCACCAGACGCAGGGCCAGCAGGGCCACGTCGTCCTCGCGGTGGCCGAACCGGGCAAGGAGGGTGTCGCAGAGCTGCGCGACACCGGCCGGGGCGGCGGCCGCCGCCGAGCGCAGGTCCTCGATGGACCGGGCGAGGTCCGTGCCGCGCGTCTCGATGAGGCCGTCGGTGACCATGAGCAGCCGGTCGGTGCGGGCGAGTTGGGCGGCGGTGGGCGGCGGGTGCTCCAGGCCCAGGCCGAGCAGCGGGCCCGCGCAGTCGATGAAGTGCGGGGTGCCGTCGTCGGGGACGATCAGGGGCTGGATGTGACCGGCGTTGGCGATCAGCGCGCGGCCCGTGCACGGCTCGATCAGGGCCAGACAGACCGTGGCCGTGGCCTCGGGGTGGTAGAGCTGCAGCATCCGGTCGAGCCGGGTGACGAGGGAGACGGGGTCCTGCTCGTCGGCCGCGTACGCCCGCAGCGCGTGCCGGAGTTCGACCATGACCGTGGCCGCTTCGAGGGAGTGGCCGACGACGTCGCCCACCCCGACGAGGAGCCCGGAGGGCGTGGTGAGCGCCGTGTAGAAGTCGCCGCCGATCTCGGCGTTCCGGGTGGCCGGGACGTAGCGCAACGCCAGCTCGGCGCCGGGGAGTTCGGGGGCCGTCCTGGGCAGGAAGCTGCGCTGGAGCGTGAGCGCGGTGCGGCGCTCCTCCGCATACGTACGCAGGGATTCGGCGGCCAGCGACGTGGCGTGCGCGAGCAGGCCGAGCAGCGACTCGGTGTCGGTGGTCGGGCCCGGGTGGCGGGGCACCGCGAGGCAGACCGGCGGGTGGTCGACGCGGCTGCGGGCGAGGACCAGGTGGGCCGCGCCCGTGCCGTCGGCCGGGAAGTAGCCGACGGGCCAGAGCGGGAAGGGGGCGAGCAGGCGCCGTATGCCCGTGCGCCCTGCCATACCGCGCTGCAGCAGGAGTGCGACCGCGGCCTGTGCGCTCGCGTCGGGAAGGTGGGCGCCGACCGTCGGCGAGCCCACGTGGAGCCTGCCGTCGGCCCCGAAGGCGAACACGACGGCGGGCCCTCCGGTGATCTGTGCCACCGCATCCGCGGCCACGTCCACCAACTCCTGGGCGCTGTGCGCGGAGTGGACCTCCGTCGTGGCAGCGGCGAGCCGGGTGAGCCGGTCCGCCTGGGCGACGGCCGCGACCCGGGACCTGGCGCCGCGCAGGGCCGCCCGGACGACCGCCTGGATCTCCTCGGGTTCGACGGGGACGGTGAAGTACCCCTCGCCACCCGCGTCGAGTCCGCGGCTGCGGTCTCCGGGGGCGACGGCGGCGGCCGAGAAGTGCACCACGGGGATCGAGGAGATCTCCGGGTGCGACTTCATCCGGCGGCACAGCTCGAAGCCGTCCATGTCGGGCAGGCCTACGTCCAGGAGCGCGGCGTCCGGCAGCGCTCCTGCCCGGTACCTGGCATCCAGTTCGATGAGGGCCGCGCCCGCACTGGCCACATGGACGACACCGTGACCGGCGCGGTGCAGTACCGCACCCATGGCCATGCGGTTGGCGTCAATGTCGTCGACGACCAGGACCGTGCTGGCGTCCGTCGTTGCGTTCACGTCCCGAAGCCTCTCGGGTTGGCCGGACAGCTGCCGTGGGGAGCAGGCAGGCCCCCACGGTAGCGTCCGGCCCGCTTCAGCGTCGGGAGAAAACGGCGACGGTCCGCGCAGGAACGGTAAAGCTCCCCGAATTCCTTTCGTACGAAGCCGATTTGACGGTACCGTCCGCGCCCGACGCCTGGACGGGGTGGAGCGCGTACGCCGTCCCGGCCAGTGCGGAGACCTTCTGGGTCTGCGCGGTCGGCGTCGCGTTGAACACGACGACCAGCTCACCGAGGCGCATGGTGATGACGCCCGGCGTCTCGTCCCTGCCCGAGAGCGGGAAGGAGAGGGCGGACTGCACCTGGGCGGTGGTGGAGAGGTCGAACGCCGGGTCGGTGGTGCGGATCTTCAACAGGTCCTGGTAGGCGGCCGTGGTCGAGGTGATGGTGGAACAGTCGGCGGGCTTGATGCCGGTCAACAGGGGCTTGGCGTAAGGCCACTTGGACTCGTTGTCGGCGGCGAGCGGAAGCCCGCGCCCGAAGCCGTTGCC
Organism: Streptomyces sp. NBC_01465; assembly: GCF_036227325.1. Taxonomy (NCBI): domain Bacteria; kingdom Bacillati; phylum Actinomycetota; class Actinomycetes; order Kitasatosporales; family Streptomycetaceae; genus Streptomyces; species Streptomyces sp. NBC_01465. The sequence continues at coordinate 2,036,513 of NZ_CP109467.1, forward strand.
GTCGCGGCAGTCCCAGTGGATGGCGTTGAACCAGTCGCCGCTGTCGAAGGAGTTGCGGTCCAGGGACTTGGAGCGCAGGAGGTCGGTGCCCGCCTGGGAGAGCGAGGGCCCCTGGGAGAGGGCTGCGGTCGCCATGGCGATGACCTGCATACGGGCCCGGTCTGCGGCAGGAGTCGCGGCCGGGAGTTTGTAGGCGAGGGCGTCGTAGAGGGATTCGTTGTCGTGGGCGTCCGCGTAGGAGAGCGCGTCGCCGGGGGCGGCCGCATAACCGGCGGGGGCGCCGTTGTAGTCGACGTCCGAGCCCTTGACGGTGCGGCCCGAGGTGTCGGTGAAGGAGTACCCGGCGAGGTTGCCGGTGAGGCCGACCTTGATCAGGTCCTGGTAGTGCAGGAGGCGGGCCTTCTGCTCGGCGGAAGTGCCGTTGGCGGTCGAGGAGTTGGGGTCGGTGTAGAGCCCGGTGGCGAAGCCCTGGACGCCGGGGTCGGCGTCGAAGGGGCTGCCGCCGCGGATCGCGTCGCGGGCGCGGTCGGAGAAGGTCGCGATGCCGGTGCCGGCCATGTTCTTCTGGGTGGCCTGGACGAAGCGGGCGTCGTCGGCGACCTCGCCGAAGTTCCACCCCTCGCCGTAGAGGATGATCTTCTTCCCGTCCACGCCGTCCTTGGCAAGGGTGAGGGCGTCGAGTGCCTTGCGTACGGCCAGGATGTTGGCCTTGGGCTGGTGGCCCATGAGGTCGAAGCGGAAGCCGTCGACCTTGTACTCGCGCGCCCATGTCACGACCGAGTCGACGACGAGCCGGCCCATCATGGCGTTCTCGGTCGCGGTGTTGGCGCAGCAGGTGGAGGTCGCCACGGAGCCGTCGGCGAGGAGGCGCTGGTAGTAGCCGGGCACGATGCGGTCGAGGACGGACTTGCTGTCCTGGCCAGCGGCGACGGTGTGGTTGTAGACGACGTCCATGACGGTCCGCAGACCGGCGCCGTTGATGCCCTGGACCATCTGCCGGAACTCGACCGTGCGCTTGGTGCCTTCCGGGTCGGAGGCGTAAGAGCCCTCGGGGACGGTGTAGTGCAGCGGGTCGTAGCCCCAGTTGTACGCGTCCTTCGCAGCGGCTGCCGCCACGCACTCCTGCTGCTTGTCGGAGTCGGGTGCGTAGACCTTGAGGTCACAGGTTGGGGTCTGCTGGTCGGACTTCTTCTCGGGGATGGTGCCGATGTCGAAGGCCGGGAGGAGGTGGACGTAGGAGGTGCCGGACCGGGCGAGCTGCTTGAGGTGCTTCATGCCGTCCGACTGGGTGTCGGTGAAGGCCAGATACTCGCCGGGGTGCTGGGAGGTGCTGTCCGCGATGGAGAAGTCGCGGATCTGCAGCTCCTGGATGGCGGCGTCCTTGAGCGGTACGGCGGCGGGCTTCTTCAGGGTCGACCAGCTGGACGGGGCCAGGGACTTGGCGTCCAGGTCCGCGACGACGCTCTGCTTGGAGTCGGTGGTGAGGGCGACGGAGTAGGGGTCCGTGACCTGGTTGGTGACGATCTTCCGGACGGTGGGCGCCCAGACCTTCACCTCGTACAGATACTTCTGGCCGAGCCAGGACTTCTTGCCGGTGACCGACCAGTTGCCGGTCCTGTCGTCGCGCCGCATCGCGACCCGCTGCCCGTCGAGGAGGAGCGAGACGCTCTGCGCGGTGGGGGCCCAGACGCGGAGGGTCGGGGCACCGTGGCGGTCGAAGGTGGCGCCGAGTGCGGAGTCGTTGGCGTACACGTCGTCGAGTACGCCGGCGATCTGCACACCCGTCGCCGCGAGGACGGCGCCGTTGGCGGCGCGCTGCGAGGCGACGAGCTGGCCGCGGAGGGCGGCACGGATGCGGGAGCGGTCGCGTACGTCGACCGAGTAGGCGGTGTACTTGGCGAGGTGCGGGAACTTGGCCTTCTGGGCGTCCGTGAGCGCGGTCTTGTTGAGGCGGAGCCAGTGCTCGTCCTCCGAGGTCAGCGCCCCGTCCTTGACGGCGATCGAGCCGTGCGGGGAGTAGAGGACCTGGGTGGACGCGGCGGCGTCGCTGCCGTTCCAGGCAACGGTGTTGGCGTCGATCCAGACCGCCTTGGAGGTGGTGAGGTCGAGGGCGGCGGCGCCGCCGGCGGGCTGCGGAAGGAGGTATTTCTCCGTGGCGTTCAACAGCCACACCTCGTAGCCGTTGGCCTTGAGGTCGAGGGACTGGTCGGTGGGCAGGTCCTTGGCGTCGCCGTTGTGGATGATGTAACTGAGCGACGTGGCGCCTGCCGCGAGGGGCACCTCATACACGGCACCGTAGGAGTCGATGCGCGTCGGCTCAAGGGGCTTGGACCAGTCGGTCGGCGACGCGGCACCCGTCCAGGTGTGCAGACCCCAGCCGGTGTAGTTGCCGTCGGCGCGGTGGTAGTGGACGACGGCCTTGGTGGTGTCCTGCGCCGGGTAGTCGGGCCTCTCCGTGGTGACAGTGTCCTTGCCCTGCTCCAGCCAGACCTCGCCCGTCTTCGTGACGTCGATGGTGCGGTCCGTGGAGACGTCCTTGTTGCCGTCCTTGTCGATGACGAGGAAGTTGACGGCGGAGGCGCCGGGCTTGAGCTTGACGTACGCGAAGGCGCCGTACGCGTCCCGGCCGGTGAAGGGATGGCTGGCGGGCCAGGTGGTGGACTCGCCGTCGGCGAGGTCGCCCCAGGCGTACAGGCCCCAGTCGGTGTAGTCGGAGTCGGCGCGCTTGTAGTGGACGATCGCGTAGTCGCGCTGGGTGGCGGTCGGGGGCTGGGTGGCGGGGGTCGCTCCGGCGACGGTCTCGGCGGTCGCGGAGGCGGTACGTCCAGCCCGGTCGACGACAACTGCCTTGTAGCGGAGGGCTGTTCCGGCGGAGGTGTCGACGACCTGGGTGACCTTGTACGGGGCGTGGTCGGCGGAGCCGAGGGTCTTCCAGGCGCCGTTGCCGACCTGGGCGGCGAAGACGACGCGGTTGAGCGCGCCGCCACCGGTGACGTCGGCGGAGACCTCGACGGTGCCGGTGGCTCCGGCGGCGGGGGCGGTCAGGGTGAGGGCGGGCTTGGTGGCGCCGGGGGCGGCGACGGGGGTCGCGGCCTTGTAAACGACGGAGGAGAGGGCGGGGACGGTCACGGTGGCGGTGCCGCTCGCGCCGCTGGTCACGTCGGACTTCGTACCGTAGAGGGCGCGGTAGGCGGTGCTTGCCGAGCCGGTAGGAACCTCGACGATCTGGGGCGTGGTGGCGTTGTTGACGGCGACCAGGTAGTCGGCGCCGCTCTTCGCGTCCGTACGGGAGAAGGCGTAGACGGAGTCCTTGGCGTAGCGCTCGGTCTGGACGCCGCCCGTGAGCGCGGGATTGTCCTTGCGCAGCTTGGAGAGAGCGGCGATCTCCTTGTAGAGCACCGCACTTGTGTCGTACGCGTCCGAGGCGGCGGTCCGGTCGGTGCCCAGCTCGTCGTCGTCCAGGTAGTCGGCGGTCTTCGAGGCGAACATCGGCTGGCGGGCGTCCTTGTCGCCGCCCGACCCGGTGAAGCCCTGCTCGTCGCCGTAGTAGACGACGGGGTTGCCGCGGGCGAGGAACATCACCTGGTTCGCGAGCTTGTCGCGCTGGACGAGCTCGGCGTCGCTCGCCTTCGGGTTGTCGGCCTTGAGGAAGTAGCCGATGCGTCCCATGTCGTGGTTGCCGGTGAAGGTGACCTGCTCGTACGCGTTGGCCTTGTCGGTGGTGTACCGGTAGTCCTGCGCGAAGACGTCCGCGAGCTTGGAGGCGGGAGCGCCCTGGGAGGCGTACTGCCGTGCCGCGTCCTGGAAGGGGAAGTCGAGGGTCGCGTCGAGGCGGCCCTGGGTGACGTACGGGGAGGTGATCTTCGGGTCGGCGGAGTAGACCTCACCGAACATGAAGAAGTCGCTGCGGCCGCGCTTGGCGGCGTACGCGTCGAGGGCGGTGGCCCACTGGGTCCAGAAGTCCATGTCGACGTGTTTGACGGTGTCGATGCGGAACCCGTCGATGTCGAAGTCCTTGACCCACTTCTCGTAGATCTTCTCCATGCCCTGCACGACTTCGGGCCGCTCGGTCCAGAGGTCGTCGAGGCCGCCGAAGTCGCCTTGGTCGGCGGACTCTCCGGCGTAGGTCGAATTCCCGCGATTGTGGTACATCGTCGGGTCGTTGAGCCAGGAAGGCACCTTCACGTTCTTCTCGGCGGAGGGGACCGTCGGGGAGTACGGGAAGGAGCCGGTGCCGACGGCCGGGAACTTCTTGGTCCCGTCCGAGTAGTCGGAGTCGTCAAAAGGCACGCCGTCCTTGGTCAGATACGGGAAGGCGCCCTTCGACAGGTAGTCGTAGGACTTCTCCTCGTAGTCGACGACATCAGCGGTGTGGTTGGTGATGACGTCGAAGAAGACCTTCATGCCCTTGTGGTGGGCGACGTCGATCAGCTTCTCCAGGTCGGCGTTGGTCCCGAAGTGCGGGTCGACCTGGGTGAAGTCGGTGATCCAGTAACCGTGGTAGCCGGCGGAGGCGTCGGCCCCCGTCCCCTGCACGGGCTTGTTCTTGAAGATCGGCGCCATCCAGATGGCGGTGGTGCCGAGCCCCTTGATGTAGTCGAGCTTCTGCGTCAGCCCCTTCAGGTCGCCGCCCTGGTAGAACCCCTTGTCGGTCGGGTCGTACCCGGTCTGAAGGCGCGAACCGGTCAGCCCCCCTTGGTCGTTGGAGGAGTCCCCGTTGGCGAACCGGTCCGGCATGACGAAGTAGAACTGCTCCTTCGTCAGATCATTGCGTGCCGGCACGGAGGCGAGCGCAGCGTCCGAAGGCGGTGCGGGCGCCTTCGCGGCGGCGGCGACCGGTATCGCCGGCACGAACGCCGCGCACAGGGCGACGGCGACGGCGACAGCCGTTCTTCGCAGGGATTTCACGGGGACTCCTCGGTGGTGGGATTTCAGCTGCGCCAGGTGTCGCTCAGGGCGACTTTCCCGCTGGCCGGGACAGTGGCGGTGCGATTGGCGCCGCTCTCCCAGGTGACGGCTCCGGCGGAGTTCTTGCGGATGTACTTGTACGAGAAGGACGTGCCGGCGGGCAGCGAGACGTCGAGCTTCCAGACGGGGTAGCTGGAGGGGTCGAGCTTGAGGGCGCTGTCGGTGTTCCAGGAGCCGAGGGCGGACTGATCTCCGGTCACGTAGATGTTCTCGCCGAGGACGGTGGTGGCGTTGACGGCGAAGGAGGCACCGGCGGCAGTGGTGCCCCCACTCGAACTACCGCCGCACGTCCGGGCGTTGACCTGCAACGCGAGCGCGGTATTGGCGGCGAGGGTGGCGGTGAACTGCCCCGCCGAGTTGACGGTCACACCGGTGTTGTTCTGCACGTTGCAGTAGTCACCGGCGGGCAGAGAGGTCTGGAAGGTCCGGGTCAGGGAGCTGGACTCGTGATTGATGGCGACGTAGGCCTTGCTGCCACGCCCGAAGGCGATGGCGTCGCCCCCGTTGTCCCACCAATCAGTGACGGCCTGCCCGCGAGCGGTGTTGCGGAAGCCGACCATGGAGGCGATCTCGGTCCAGGCGTGCTGACACTTCCACCCGTCGCTGTAACAGGCGTTGACGGTCCCGCCGTTGGGCGGCCCGGCGTCCTTGTCGGTCCACTCGTAACCGGAGTTGATGTCGGGCGAGCCGTACGGGTAAGCCAGCATGAAGACGTTGGCCAGCGTGTAGTTGGCGCCGTCCTTGTAGTTGAGGGTGTCGCCGCCGCGCTCGGTGTCGTGGTTGTCGACGAAGACGGCGGAGGTGGCGCTGGGCATGAAGCCCCAGCCCTCGCCGAAGTTCTTCAGGTAAGCCAGATTCTGGTTGTTGAAGACATCCTTCAGACTCCGCCCGTACCGGAACTCCTGCACGTCCCCGGTCCCGGTGTACTCACTGGGCGAGACGGCCTCACCGGCCCCATAGATGGCCTCCTGCTTCCAGTAGACCCCTGAATTGCTCAGCCGCGACTTGATGTTGGCAAGGTCGGCCTCGGGCATGTGCTTGGCGGCATCGATCCGAAACCCGTCGACGCCGAGCGACAGCAGATCATTCAGATACCCGGCGATCTTCGCCCGCACATACTCCTCACCGGTGTCCAGATCGGCGAGCCCGACGAGCTCGCAGTTCTGCACGTTGGCGCGGTCCTGGTAGTTGCTGATCGTCGCGGTGCAGTCGTCCATGTCGGCGGCCGAGTAGACACCGGGGTAGTTGTACTTGCTGTACGAGGACCCCCCGGTCCCAGTCCCGGACCCCGACGTCATGTGATTGATGACGGAGTCGGCAACGACCTTCACGCCCGCCGCATGGCAGGTGCTGACCATGTTGGCGAAGCTCGTACGGTCACCGAGCCGCCCCGCGATCTTGTAGCTGACGGGCTGGTACGAGGTCCACCACTGGCTGCCCTGGATGTGCTCCTGGGGCGGCGAGACCTGAACGAACCCATAACCGGCCGGCCCGAGCTGATCGGTGCACGCCTTCGCAACGGAGTCGAACTTCCACTCAAACAGGACGGCGGTGACGTCCTTGTCGCCGGTGGGGGCGGCGTGAGCGGGGCTGGACGTGGCGACGACGGAGAGCGCGGCGGCGGCCGCGAGGGCCAGCGCGGCGGAGAGGGGTCTGCGTGCCATGGTTCCTCCTGCACATGGGGGGAGGCAGCGATGAATGTTCTTGCTGCAAGACTGCAAGCTCTAGCTGCGCAGCAGACCGTACGAGCCCCTCAAGGCATGGTCAACCCTTTGGACATGACGGGATTACCCAAGCGAAACAAAGAGATCCCCACACCAGAAAGACCTTCCGCAAGAGATTGCAGTGATGTTAGATTCACCGCACGCAGAGAGCCCCGGGGCCACCTCCCCGCCACCGCCCAACCTGGGCAGGCCCCGGGTCTCCCTTCAGTCGTCCGCCCCTGCGGCGAGAGCCACCAACTGGGCCGTACGACGTCCGGCCCGCACGGCGTGCTCGGCCACGGTGGGCCGACAGCGCCCGAGTTCGGGCGCGTACTCGGTCATGACCACACCGGCGTGATCGCTGTCGACCTCTTCCAGCGACACCACGCACCCGCGCTCCACGAGCGCGTCGCGCAGCTCGCGCGACTGCTGGATGTCCACCACGGTGTCGGCGGTGCCATGCACCAGCACGACCGGCGCAGTAGGCACCGCACCACGCAGGTCATCCATGGGTGCGGTACCGGTCGTGGGCGCCGGAGTCCAGCACCCACCGGCGATGCCCACCACAGCGCGCGGCGCCCACCCGTCGAGCACAGAGGGATTCAGGGCGGCACTCACCGCAGACTTGCCGCCCAGCGACCACCCCGCGAGCGCGATCCGCGCAGGATCCCCACCGAGGTCCACAACATTCCGCCGCACGAACGCGGCCGACTCCCGCAAGTGAGTACGCCCTCCATCGCGGGCATCGGAGCACCAGTCCGGAACGAACACCACGACGCCGAACTCAGCCACAGCCCGGGCAAGCGGTGCGAGAACGTCCCGCTCGTCGGGCCCTCTGCCGTGCCACAACAGCACCGCAGGCAACGGCTCCGAGACGAGGGCAGGCCGATAGACATCCAGGAGCTTGCCGCTGCCCCCGTAAACGAGCCCACCCATCTCAGCACGTTCCACGGTCACCCAACTCACCCCGCCCACAGACCAGTTGAGGCGCTTTCTGAATTGGCAACCTCAGGGCCACCGGGAATGGCACCACCAGCGGCTTCGACGGACCGTACCAGCGACGCATCGGCAGTTTGCGACCCAGGGGGTCAACGACCTCCGACCCGGCGCGTACGCACCCGCACACAGGTTGGCCACACATGCTCTGACCTGGTGTTTTCCACACTGTCGCCTAGGCTCAGGGCATCGCTGGACACCTTCGGAGGGGCATCATGAGTGAAGGCACCAACGCGTACGACGCCAGCCAGATCGAGGTCCTGGAGGGCGCGGAAGCCATCCGTAAGCGGCCCGGAATGTACATCGGCTCGACCAGTGAACGCGGCCTGTGTCAGCTCGTGTTCGAGGCCGCCGACCGCGCCGTCAACGAGGTCCTGGCCGGCCGGGCGAGCCTCGTGGACATCACGCTCCTACCCGGCCTTGGCGTGAAAGTCGCCGACGACGGGCCAGGAGTATCCGACCTGGAAGCCCTGCTGACCCAGATACAGGACTGGACACGGGCCCTCGGCCGCCACGACGTGACAATCGGCTTCGTCGGCGTGGGCCCCTTCGTCGTCAATGCCCTGTCGAGCCGGCTGACGGCCGAAGTACGACGCGAGGGAACCCGCTGGACCCAGGAGTATGCGCGGGGCAAGGCAGTCACCCCACTGATCAACACAGGCGCCTCGCCCGGCCACGGGACCACTCTCACCTTCTGGGCCGATGCGGAAATCTTCGAATCGGTGGACTACCCGTTCGACAAGCTGGCCGATCGCTTCAGGGAACTGGCCCTGCTGAACCGGGACTTGGAGATCCACCTGACCGACCGACGTGTGCCGGACGCGCCTCGCTCGGCTCAGTTCCGGTACTCGGCGGGGGCCCGGGACTTCGTCGCCTTCCTCGACGAGCAGGACGAGGACCTCGTTGATGCACAGATCACCGGCTTCGAGCGCGAGGAACCGCTCATGGCCGGGACGGTGCAAGTGGCCCTGCGCTGGCGCGCCTCCGGAGAGGAGCGGATCCGGAGCTTCGCCAACAGCCGTCCCACCCTCTGCGGCACGCACGAACGCGGCTTCCGCGACGGGCTGGCGGCTGCGGTCACCACGTACGCACGGGAGCACCAACTGTTGCTCTCCACAGACCCCGACATCGATCCCGACCACATCGGCGAAGGCCTGACAGCAGTCGTTTCGGTCAAGCTGGACGCCCCCGAGTTCGAGGGGGCAACGCGTGGCGTACTGGGCAATGCCGCAGCACACACCTGCGTCGAGCAGGCCGTCCGGGAGCACGTCAACCGATGGCTGGACGACCATCCGGAGGCAGCGGCAACCGTCGTCGACCGGATCCTCCGGAGCACCCGCCGAACCTGACCACGTGAGGGAACTACCGCTCCAGCACTGGGCCCAGCGCCCGGCCCAGGCGTCCCAGCCACTCCTCCGCCGTACCCCGGACTTGTGGGTGGCTCACGCGGAACGCCTCCCAGTCCACGGACCACAGGGCCATCGCATCCAGGTGAAGGGCGTCTGCCGCAGTGGCGTTGCCCGGCTCGCGGCGGAAGACCGTGCGCAGCAGCCGTGGGGACAGCTTCGTACCCTCCGCCTCCGCGAGCAGTACGGCGTCGTAGAGGTCCTTGGCCTGCGCCCGGCCCTCCGTCGCGCAATCGGCGTGCAGCCACAACAGCTTCCAGGCCAGCGACAGTTCACGGCTCGCGGTGTGCACGACGTTCGGCCCGGTCCCGTCACCACGGGGTATCGCGGTCAGAACTGGGGGCTCCGGGAGCCACTCGTCGCGGGCGAAGTCCAGCCGCACCTCGCCCGGCAAAATGCCTTCCGCCTCCCAGGGGACGACGAGGCGTATGCCCGGGGTGTCGTACTCCGAGTAGGTCCACGTCCCGTCGCTCCGGGCGGCGTCCGCATTGAGCACCACACCCGGCGCGGCAACCGGCCGTTCACGCACCAGGTCGAGCAGCAACTCCGGTGCCTGGCGGGCCTCCGGCTCCGCCTCGATGAGCCAGTTCAGCCCTTCGGGCGGGACCATCGGCCGTTGGCCCCCGGTGCCGAAATCCTCGAACTTCCAGATGTCGTACCGGCCTGCGCCGTCGGCCGCCTCCGGCCACTGCTGTACGACCTCCAAGTCCTCCACGTACGGATACGGGGACCCAGGATCGACCGGAACCACCAGCGGCGGAGAGACGATCCAGTCGAGGTCGGCCGGCTCCCGCGCGTCCACCCCCACCCACGCGGGCATCACCATGCTCCCCCGCAACACCAGGGAGTCACCCAACGGGGACCTGGCGACGAGGTGCACCAGATGATCGAGCACAGCCCGATGCACACTGCGCCGTCGTTCGCCGTCCGCGGGCCGGGTCACCGGACATCCGCCTTCTCCTCGATCCACCCGCTGTCCAGGGCGGGTCGGTCGTCGTGCACGACGAACTCCTCCTCCACCTCGACGGCCTTGAATCCCACCGCCGCCAGGGCGTCGAGCAGCGCGTCGAGTCGGCGGCGGGCCTCGGCGCGGCCGACGTCGCGGCAGCGCTGTGTGATGAAGCGTTCATGCCCGCTCGCACCCAGTTCACGGCGGGCGTTGCGCGACACATGGGCGGTGTGCCGTTCGGCGAGTTCGCGTACCGCCGCCACCTCGGACTCATCGGCCAGAGCGACCTTGACGTGGTGCTCGAAGTAGCAGCCGGGAGGGAGCTCCTGGGCTTCGGCGGCCGTCCGCGGCACGTCCTCGTTCCACGGTGCTGCCTCGATCTTCACGCGCGCGACGCCGAACCCCTCGGCCTCCAGCCGCTCGACCCAGGTCAGCGCGGCCTCCCGTTGCGCCGGCAGGCCACCGTGGCCGCGCACGGTCAGCATCGGCTGTTCAGGGGTCGCGCCCCGGTCGAGCACGATCCGCGTGTACTTCACACGGTGGTGCGCCGCCCACCGACGTATGCGGCCCTCGTCACCGGCCATGGCGCCAGGCACCACGGTGAGGTGTGTCTCGAACTCCCCCGCAAAACCCTTCATTCCCACCCCGCACACGCCCGTCCGTTCACCAGCGGCCAACGATACGGACAGCCAGCCCCACCCTCGACCCCGCCGGCAAGGGCCGCATACGGTGGGCGCGCCGAGACCCCCGGAATGACCGAGGCCCCATGAAGCACACGCGATTCGAGCCGGGCAGCACTCCGCACCTGCCCCTACCGACCGGACCCCATGCGGTCGGCGCCACGTCGCTGCACCTCACGGACGGTTCCCGCCCCGATCCCTGGGCGCCCGAGGCGGGTGCGCGCGAACTCATGGTCTCCCTGTGGAGCCCGACGGCCTCGCCGAGCGGGCGGCGCGCCCCGTACATGACGCCGACGGAATCGGAGCTGTTCCTCAAAGAGGCGGGCATCCCCGGACCATCGGACGTGTTGAGTACGACACGGACCAACGCCTCCGCCGACGCGCAACCGGCAGGGCCCGAGCGCGGTCTGCCGCTGGTCGTGCTCTCCCCCGGCTTCACCAAGCCCCGCGCGACGCTGACCACCCTCGCCGAGGACCTGGCCAGCCACGGCTACATGGTGGCCGCGATCGACCACACCTACGAAAGCGTCGCCACTGCCTTCCCGGACGGGCGGGTCACCACCTGCACGGCCGGCGAGGTCACGCATGACGAAGCGTTCTGGCAGCGGCTGGTCAAGGGCAGGGCCGCCGACGTCTCCTTCGTACTGGACGAACTGACCGGGCCACACGCGAAATGGGACGCTGCCCGACTCATCGACCCATCCAGGATCGCCATGGTGGGCCACTCCGTCGGCGGTGCGAGCGCCATCACGTCCATGCTGGCCGACGCCCGTGTGTGCGCGGGTATCAACATCGACGGCACGACCCACTTCCCGATCCCGAACAGCGGCCTGACCCGACCGTTCCTGTTCCTCGGTAGGCAGTCCCAGTACAGCCCCGGCAGCGGCGGCGCGGCCGCCACCTGGGAACGCGACTGGCACCACCTGCTCGGGTGGAAGCGATGGCTCGTAGTGGCCGGAGCCGAACACGCCTCCTTCACCGATGTCGGGCTGCTGGCCGAGCAGTTCGAGATCGAGATGGGCGCCGACCTGCCCGCGGTGCGTGCCTCGGAGATCGTCCGCAGGTACACCCGAGCGTTCCTGGATCTGCACCTGCGCGACCGGCCTCAGCCCCTCCTGGAGGGACCTTCCCAGCACTATCCGAAGATCGAGTTCTGCACCCCGAAAACAGGCACCTCCATCTGACCCGACGCCGCTTCCGAGTGCATCAGCGCTCCCCGCGGAATTCCCAGGTCGGCCGATGGAGCTGATCGTTGTGCACGACGATGTCGGCGTGGTCGGTGGGGACGGCGGTCGCGAAGTAGAGCTGCTGGGCGGGGATATAGCGGTGGCGCCAGGACCGTTCGATATCGGCTGCGGACTCTGCCAGGGCTGCCCCTCGATCCCGGGCGCGCTCCACCGTCTGCTCGAAGGGGACGGACACGAAGATGCTCAGGTCCCACCGGTCGATGAGTTCCGGGCGCAGGAGAAAGACACCGTCGAAGAACAGCACGGCGTCTGCGGGGGCGGTCGTGGCCGGCGGGGACGACGGGGTGTCGGTGTCTCTGTCGTAGACCATGTGCTGGAACTTACGGTCTCCGCCCGGGCCCAGCGGATCGAGCAGGACCCGGCACACCGCGCCGTGGTCGTGGGCGTCGAAGTAGCAGCCTTCGGCCGAGTACTGGCCGCGTCGGTAGCGCTGTGCACGGGGGAAGAGGAAGTCGTCGACGGTCGCGCGGATGACCGCGCGGTCCTGCGCGCGCAGTACGACGGCGAGTTCCTTGGCCAGCGTGGTCTTGCCGGAGGCGGGCGGCCCGTCGATGGCGACCCGCAGCGGGTGCGCGGTCGTGACGGACCTGATCGCCTCGGCCAACCGGCTGATGAGCTCGCCGCGGGTGCCTTGGTCCATTGCTGCCTCTCTCGCGGTGTCTCTGCTGAGCACGGCACATCGGGCTGCGGTCACCGGCTCGCATTCGACGCCTCGATGGTAATTTCCCGGAGGTGGTGGGAGGGGTGAGCAGGCCGGTGGACAGGCAGTTGCGGCATGCCGCTGTTGTGGCGCTCGGCGAACTCGGGCGAAGCCACGACTACCGCGACCGCGCGGATGCCGGTCATGGCCTGGCAGGGTTCGCCGAGATGCAGGAGGCACTGGGGCCATTGCAGGAGCTCGTGCTCGACCCTGGCGACACCTACGTCACCAGGGTGACCACTGAAGCCCTGCTCCGACGAAAGGACAGGGCCGGGCTGACGGCGGTCGCGTCCGCGCTGGCAGTTGCCGGCCCGAATCACGGGGATTGGATCCACACCGCAGTCGTCGACGTATTCAGCGACACCGCCCGCCCGGCCCCCGCAAGCGCCGCACGCAGCTCACGCGACTGCTGAATGCCCACCACAGAGCAGCGAGTACGCCCACCGTCGCAGGCACGGGCGGGCTTCGTCGCTTACGCGGCGGCGACCTGAGGCCTCTCCTACCTGGTTCCCCTGGTCGGGGGGATGGCGTCCCGCTGAGTGGTGTAGCCGATCCGGGTCTTGGAATGCGCGGGTGTCTGCCCGGGGCGTGCGCCCGCTGGTGGTGACTGCTCCCTGACCAAGGGGCAGGCCATCGCGTAAGTCTCCCTGGTGAACGGCCAGTTCAACCGAGGAGGACGCGATGGCCTTGTCCCAGTCTGACCTGATGCGGCTGCTGGAGTCACTACGTACGGCCGATGGAATCGAGTCGATCAGGGTGTTGTGCGAGCGGATCCTGCAAGAACTCATCGAAGCCGAAGCGACCGAGGCCATCGGTGCTGCCCCCGGTGAGCACTCGAGCGACCGTGTGGCCTGGCGCAATGGCCATCGTGACCGGCTGCTGACCTCGCAGGCCGGCGACTTGGACCTGAAGATTCCCAAGGTGCGGAGCGGGTCGTTCTTCCCCTCGTTGCTGGAACGCCGACGGCGTATCGACAGGGCTCTGTTCGCCGTGGTGATGGAGGCATACGTGCACGGTGTGTCCACCCGGTCGGTCGATGACCTGGTCAAAGCACTCGGTGCGGACAGCGGGATCTCGAAGTCCGAGGTGTCGCGGATCTGCGGCGAACTCGACGCGGAACTCACCGCGTTCAAGGAACGGCCTCTGGACCACACGGTCTTCCCCTACGTCTTCCTGGACGCGACGTACTGCAAGGCGCGGGTGAACCACCGGATCGTCTCGCAGGCGGTGGTCATCGCGACCGGGATCTCGGCGAGCGGGCACCGCGAGGTCCTTGGACTGATGGTCGGCGACAGCGAGTCAAAGCCGTTCTGGACCACGTTCCTTCGCAGCCTGCGCTCCCGCGGCCTGGACAACGTCCAGCTGGTGATTTCCGATTCGCACAGCGGTCTGGTGGCCGCGATCCGCACCGTGTTCCTCGGATCGGCCTGGCAAAGGTGCCGCGTCCACTTCGTGCGCGACGTCTTCTCGGTGATCGAGAAGGGCTCCGGGGAGATGGTCGCGGCAACGATCCGTACCATCTTCGCGCAGACGACCGCCGAGACCGTCCGCGCCCAGCTCAACGTGGTGGCCGACATGCTCGGACGCCAGTTTCCCAAGGTCAAGGCCATGTTGCTGGAAGCCGCACCGGACATCACCGCGTTCGCGGACTTCCCGCCCGCGCACTGGAAGAAGATCTGGTCCACGAACCCGCTGGAGCGGCTGAACCGAGAGATCAAACGCAGGACCGATGTCGTCCAAGTCTTCCCCAACCCCGCCGCCCTCGACCGCCTCGCCGCCGCGGTCCTGGCCGAACTCCACGACGAGTGGCAGGTCTTCGACCGCCGCTACCTCTCCGAAGGCTCCATGGCCGAACTCTTCACCGACAAGCCCACACCGCAACGAAAGATCCCCACACAACCGGAACCCAACAAGCTCGACTGACTACACCACTCGGCGGGACATGACCGTCGGGGGCTTCGTTGGGTGGGTCTCCCTGTCAACCGACGCCGGGAGTGTGCGCGCCTCCAGGGCCAGCGTCAATGGCGCTCCCTGCGGTCGCGTCGGCTGCGCCGATTCCGCTGCGCTCCACCCTTGACCCCGTCCCTTCCGGCGCTGGGGTTGGCGGCTATCGGTCGGCAGGGAGGCCTGGCCACAGTGGGGAGGGGACCTGGGGTGTGGGTGGCCCGGACCGGAAGGGCCGGGGCCGGGGTGGGCCCGGGGCTGCGGGCGGCGGACCGGCGCCCGGGTGCGGCTGCGCCCGCAACAGCGGCCCGGCCCTGGTGGCCCGTGGCGCGATGGGTGCGCGGTGGCCGGTTCGCGCACCACTTGAATGGGGCAGTTGCTCGCGGCTCGGCGTCAACCACCTGCCCGTTGGCTCGACTTCATGCCCCGCTGGTCACCGCCCGGTGGGGGACGAGGCGGTGCGCGAGGGGCTCGGCGGGTGTGCGGGGTGTGCCCCGGGTGGTGCGGCGCGGATGTTCGGTCTCGCCGAACCTCCGCGCCACAGAACCCCCTAGCGCGCCCCCGTTCGCCCCGCTTGGATGGCGCGGCCGTCACTGCGAGATGCGGAGGTCCGGCCCCACCGGACCTCCGCATCTCGCAGCGGCCCAAGCCGCCACCCGCCACCCCTCGCACACCCCATTTGCCCCACTCTGCGCTACCTGGCCTCCACCCCGGGGAGCCAATCCTCACCCCCAGCGCACATTCACTCCCCACACCCTCCCGCCGGGTGCCCGATCCCCCGTTACGGCCGGAAACGGACACCAGGCGCACTCATATGTCTGCTATGCCTGTCCGTTTCCGGCAGTAACCCGGGGTAACACCCCACTCGACCACCGGACAGCGACCAGCGGGGCATGAACACCCGCCCCACGACCACCCGTTGACGCCAAGCCGAGACCGGCAGCCCCATGCAAGTGGTGCGACATCGACCCCCACCCCGGGGAGCGGAGCTCCACCCCGGACGCTCTCACCCCAACCACCCCGCCGAAGTGCCCCGCAGTCGAACCGATCAGCCCCACCGGTCCGCACGAGCATCGCGGTCCACACGAAACCCCAGCCACCACGCGGCAGCAACCAGACGGACTCGCCCCCAGGGCGAGGCCAACGACGCGCAGCGTCGTTGATCCCTGACACCAACAACCCGCCGAGCCGCGCGACCGGCAACCCGCCCGCGCCCCCCACCTGTTCGCTGTAGCCAGCCTCTTTGCGCCGAAGGCGCGAAACGAGCCCGCCACACAACCACCCACCCGAAGCCCACCACCGGACCCCACAGCAACATTCAGGACAGGAAGCGTTCAACCGCCTCGCGCGCGCGGGCATTTGACGTTGCCGCCTCCGTCAGTGCCTGGGCCAAGGAGTCGATCCATTCGTCCAGGCCCACCTCGCGGCGCGACAGCACCACACCCCGCACCTCGTGGCGGATCTCCCCCGTCATCCGGCCCCGGTCCATCCGCAGCGCAAGCCTCTGCTCCCCCAGCGACACGTCCAGTTCGGCCACCGAGCCCTCGCGGCCCGCCACCCGTTCCGCTACGGATCGTTTGCGCTTGATCCGTACGGATCCCTGCGGCAGCGAGTCCGCCAGGTTCGTCGACAGGACGTTCGCGTAGAGGTTCAGGTCCGCGCTGTCCTGGCGCAGTGCCGCCGCCAGCATCGCCACGTCTCGCTCAGGCATCGAGGCTCAGCACCATCGTCGGGCGTTCGATCACGTGGTCGTCGCGCAGCGGGCGCACCGCCGTCCCGATCGCGAAGAACTCCGTCGTGTGCGATCCCCACGTGTGCGAGTGCTGGCGCAACTGCACCGCCACGATGCCCTCCGCCCCCAGCGCCTGGCCCTCCGACTGCATCCGGCCCATCGCCAACTCCCGCGCGTCGTACAGCGCTTGCGTGAACTGTTCGATCTCCACGTTGCGGCCCGTGTTCCCCAGCGCCTGCGTGAAGCGCTGGTGGGCCACGTGGTAGACGCACGATCCCATCACCAGGTCCAGCGGCGCGTACCCGGCCCTGATCAGCGTCCAGAACTCCTGGCCGGAGAGGTCCGAAGTGAACGGCTTGCCCTTTACGTTGAGCCACGTTCCGCCCGGGCCCGGGTCCGCCTCGTCCGCCTTCACCGCCGTACCTACCGCAATGAACTCCGCGATGTCCGAGCCGAATTCCTTGAACTCGATGTCCAGGCGCACCCCGACGATCCCGTCCGCACCCAGCGCGCTCGCCTCCGCTTCCATGCGGCTCATCGCCAACTCGCGGGCGTGATACATCGCTTGGGAGAGCTTCGTCAGCTCCTGGTTCTTCGTCCACCGGCCCAGCTGGATGCCCACGTGGTACACCGACGAGCCCAGCACCAGACCCAGCGGGCGGAAACCGGCCTCCCTCACCAGCAGGAACTCGTTCACCGTCAGGTCCGAGGTGAAGAGCGAGCCCTTCTGCCCCGGCTTCAGCTGCGCGAGCCGACGCATCGCGTCCTCGGGCACGCCCTCCGCCGCCAGTCGTTCCTGCCCAGTTCGCTCGCTCATGTCAGTGCTCGCGCTCCAGTCTCATGATCGTCAGTGGTGTACGCACAGCGGGCCGCGCCGAGCTGCGGAAACGGGCGACCGACGTGCCCACGAAGACCGCCTCCGCGCCGACGTCGCGCGAAGACCCCATCCCGGGGCACTCGCTCTCCCACACCCTCAGCTCCACGTCGTCCACCACCACCCCGTCGCCGCCGTGCTTCGACGCATCGAGGGCCAGTTGTGTACGGGCGTCGTGGCGGGCGTAGTTGATCAGTTGGGTGTAGCCGTCGACTTCCTGGTTTCCTGCCGCCCAGGTGAACCGGCCCGCACCGCGCCAGTCGTCGTGCCGGGCCGCGAGCGCGATGCCGAAGGCGAGTCCGGTCGGGACCCAGCCCGCGTGGATCAGCTTGGCGAAGTCCTGGCCGGTCAGGTGCGACGTGAAAGGTGTACGCGGCCGGATGCGCGACCGCGCCCGGACCGCCGTGCCCAGCGCGGTGAACTCAAGGCCGCCCGCCGGGAACGCGCCGATCCGCAGCTTCACCCCGACGATCCCGTCGCCGCCGAGCGCCGTGCACTCGGCGACCGCGCGCGAGAGGGCCAGCCTGCGGGCCGCGTACATCGTCCGTACGAGCGGGGCGTACGACGAACTCCACGCCGAGGTCGGTGGCCTGAGGTCCCACGGGCCCGGGCAGCCCCAGACCCCGCTGTACCCGAGGTGGAAGACAGCAGTGCCGAGCACCTGCCCGACCGGGTCGAAGCCGGCGCCCTTGATCGCCATGAACTCCTGCGCCGAAAGCGCCGAGTCCCAGGTGCGTCCGGCCGGGGGCTCCGCCGCCCCGCCGGCAGCGGCCCCAGGCTGACCTGCGCCCCCTGAGTACGTCATCGCTCGGCAGCGTATGTCATCGAAACGATCAGCGAAACGGCCCTGCGTACGGGCTTGGTCAGGCTTTCGTCAGGGTTGCGTCAAGGCCGCGCCTGCGCCGTCGAACCCCTCACCACCAGCTCCGGCTGGAAGACGAACTCCGTCCGCTGCACCGGATTCCCCCCGATTTCCTCAAGCAGCGCACCGACCGCCGCCGTCGCCATCGCCTGCACCGGCTGGCGCACCGTCGTCAGCGGCGGATCCGTGAAAGCGATCAGCTGCGAGTCGTCGAAGCCCACCACCGAGACGTCGCCGGGGACCTCAAGTCCCCGTTCCCTGGCGGCCCTCACCACACCCAGCGCCATCATGTCGCTGCCGCAGACAATCCCCGTGCACCCCTGGTCGAGCAGCGCACCGGCGGCCACCTGCCCGCCCTCGACGCTGAAGAGCGTGCTCTGTACGAAAGCCGAAAGCCCATCCCCCACCGCCGCCTCCAGGAAGCCTTCCTGCTTCCTGCGCGACGGCACGTACCGCAGCGGTCCGACCGCGAGCCCGAGCCGCCGGTGGCCGAGGTCCGTCAGGTGCCGGACCGCCATCCGCATCGCCGCATGGTCGTCCGGCGAGACGAAGGGTGCGCTGATGCGCTCGTTGTACCCGTTGATCAGTACGAACGGGACCCCGCGCTCGGTCAGTGACGCATAGCGCGACGGGTCCGACGACGTGTCCGCGTGCAGACCGGACAGGAAGACGATCCCGCCGACCCCCCGCTCCACCAGCTGTTCCACCAGCTCGTCCTCGGTCGCACCGCCGGGCATCTGCGTGCACAGGACCGGGGTGTAGCCGTGCCCGGCCAGCACCTGCTCCACGACCTGCGCGAACGCCGGGAATATGGGGTTGGTGAGCTCGGGCGTCACCAACCCAATCAGTCCGGCGCTGCGCTGCCGCAGCCGCACCGGGCGCTCGTAACCCAGCACGTCGAGCGCCGCGAGCACCCGCTGACGCGTGGTGTCCGCGACGCCCGGCTTCCCGTTTAGGACCCGGCTGACCGTCGCCTCGCTGACCGATGCCTGCGTGGCGATGTGCGAGAGCCGGGGTGCCAGGGTCACACCGCCCACCACACCGTGGTGTCCGCGGGAAGTACGAACTCCCCATCGCCTACGGTCACTTCGGTGCTGGCGAGCAGCACACGGCCCGGCGCGGGAAGCCGTACGGCCTCACCCGTCGTGTTCACCGTGCAGACGAACCCCTCGCGGGCGAAGACCAGCACACCCCCGGGTGCGTCGCGCCACTCGACCGATGCGCCCGCACCCAGACCCGGCTGCTCGCGGCGTACGGCGAGCGCGCTGCGGTACAGCTCCAGCGTGGAGTCGGGGTCGCCGGTCTGCGCCTCGACCGACAGCTCGGCCCAGGTCGCGGGCTGCGGAAGCCAGCTGCCGCCGCTGCCGAAGCCGTACGAGGAGCCGTCCGCGGTCCACGGGATCGGCACCCGGCACCCGTCGCGGAAGCCGTCCTGGCCCTGCGCCCGGAAGAACGACGGGTCCTGGCGGACCTCGTCCGGGAGGTCCGTGACGTCCGGAAGGCCGAGCTCCTCGCCCTGGTAGACGTACGCGGACCCGGGCAGCGCCAGCATCAGCATCGTCGCCGCGCGGGCGCGCCGCAGACCCAGCTCGCGGTCTCCGGCCGTACGGATCTGGGTGCCGCCGGGCGGGTTCGCGAACCGCGTCGCGTGCCGCGTCACGTCGTGGTTGGACAGCACCCAGGTGGCCGGCGCGCCGACCGGCGCCATCGCGGCGAGCGACACGTCGATACACTCGCGCAGCTGCTCGGCATCCCAGGGGGTGCCCAGGTACTGGAAGTTGAAGGCCTGATGCAGCTCGTCGGGGCGCACGTAATTCGCCGTACGCTCCACGGTCGGCGTCCACGCCTCGGCGACGGCGATCCGCTCGCCCGGGTACTCGTCGAGGATCTTGCGCCAGGAGCGGTAGATCTCGTGCACACCGTCCTGGTCGAAGAACGGCATGACGTCGTTGCCGAGCAGCTTCAGCTGGTCGCTGCCCCCGAGGTCCGGCAGCCCCTCGGCCTTGACCAGCCCGTGGGCGACGTCGATACGGAACCCGTCGACGCCCATGTCGAGCCAGAAGCGCAGGATCGAGCGGAACTCGTCGGCGACGGCGGGGTGTTCCCAGTTGAGGTCGGGCTGCTCGGGCGCGAAGAGGTGCAGGTACCAGGAGCCGTCCGCGACGCGCGTCCAGGCGGGGCCGCCGAAGATGGACTCCCAGTCGTTGGGCGGGAGTTCACCGTTCTCGCCCCTGCCCTCGCGGAAGTGGTAGCGGGCCCGGAGCGGCGACGAAGGACCGTCGGCGATGGCCCGCTTGAACCACTCGTACTGGTCCGAGGAGTGGTTCGGCACGACGTCCACGATGATGCGCAGGCCCAGGTCGTGGGCATCGCGGATCATCGCGTCGGCGTCGAGGAGCGTCCCGAACATCGGGTCGATCGCCCGGTAGTCGGCGACGTCGTAGCCGGCGTCGGCCTGCGGGGACGCGTAGAAGGGGGACAGCCAGACGGCGTCGACACCGAGGTCGCGCAGGTAAGGAAGCCTGCTGCGTACGCCTTCGAGGTCGCCCATGCCGTCGCCGTTGGCGTCGGCGAAGCTGCGCGGATAGACCTGGTAGATCACCGCGTCCCGCCACCATCCGGTCTGTGCGCCGGGCGTGGGGTGGCCGGTGGGAGCAGCGAGGTGCTGGGTCATGACATCCCTTGGGAGTGCGAGGGGTGGGAGGTGTACACGAAGTACGGGTCTGTGCGGGTCAGGACTTGGACGCGCCGGCCGACAGGCCGCTGACCAGATGGCGCTGTACGAGATAGAAGAAGACGGAGGCGGGCAGCGCGATCAGTACCGACGTCGCGGCCATCAGGTCCCACTGCGTGTCGTGCTCGCTGATGTACGTCTGCAGGCCCACGGCGAGGGTGTACTTGTCGGAGCTGAGCATGAAGGTCGACGCGAACGCGACCTCGGCCCAGGCCGTCAGGAAGGTGTAGAACGCGGCGACCGCGAGGCCGGGCCGGGCGAGGGGAAGGATCAGCCGGTAGAAGGTGCCGAACGGGGTGAGCCCGTCGACGCGCCCGGCCTCGTCGATCTCCATCGGGATGGTGTCGAAGTACCCCTTGAGCAGCCAGGCGCAGTACGGGACGGCCGTCGTGCAGTACGCGAGGATCAACGCCCAGTAGGTGTCGAGGAGATCGAGCTTCGCCAGGATGTTGTAGAGCGGCACGATCAGGATCGCGATGGGGAACATCTGGGTGACCAGGAAGGTCCACATCAGCTGGCGGTGGCCGGGGAAGCGCATCCGCGAGACGGCGTAGCCGGCGCTGGCGGCGATGAAAACGCCGAGCAGAGTGGTGCCGAGGGCGACGATCAGGGAGTTGCCGAACCAGGTCAGGAAGTCCGTGTGCTGGAGCACGAACGAGTAGTTCGACAGGCTCATCTTCTTCGCGATGCCGCCCGGGTGCAGGAAGTCGTTCTTGTCCGGACCGAGCGAGATCCAGGCGATCCACA
Organism: Streptomyces sp. NBC_01465; assembly: GCF_036227325.1. Lineage (NCBI taxonomy): Bacteria > Bacillati > Actinomycetota > Actinomycetes > Kitasatosporales > Streptomycetaceae > Streptomyces > Streptomyces sp. NBC_01465. Next base: position 2,058,055 of record NZ_CP109467.1, read on the forward strand.
GCACGGGGAACGCCGCGACGAAGCTCGCGATGATCAGTCCGCCGTGCAGCAGTACGGAGGCGCCCTTGCTGCGCTCGCCGCGGCGAAGGTGCTTGGTCTCGGCGGCAGTTGGCCTCGCCGCTGTTGTCGCCGCCATGGTGCCGCCCGCCTTCTTCTTCTCGTTCCTGTCTTCGTACGTCGCCGAGCTCATCGCAGGCCTCCCTGCTCGCCGCGGGCCTGCCAGCGCCGGTAGAAGGTCGCGAAGACCAGCAGCATGGAGAGGACGAGCACGCCGTACGTCGCCGAGCCCGCGTAGTCGCGCGGCATCTGGCCGAAGCCGAGCCGGTACGCCCAGGTGATGAGGATCTGGGCGTCCTCGCCGCCGGTCGCGCCGAACAGCAGGAAGATGACGACGAACTGGTTGAAGGTCCAGATGGTGCCGAGCAGGATCACGGTCGACGACACGGACCGCAGGCTGGGCAGCGTGATGTGCCGGAAGCGCTGCCAGGGCGTGGCCCCGTCCATCTCCGCAGCCTCGTACAACTCGGCCGGTACGGACTGCAGTCCGCCCAGCAGCGAGAGCATCATGAACGGCACGCCGACCCAGGTGTTGACCCCGATCGCGGCGACGCGCTGCCAGAAGGTGTCGCTCAGCCAGCCGGGCTCGGGCAGATGCAGCGCGCCGAGCGCGGAGTTCAGGATGCCGCCGTCGTCGGCGAGGATCAGTCGCCAGGAGAAGACGGTGACGAAGGTGGGCACCGCCCACGGCAGGATCAGCACGACGCGGTAGAAGGTGCGGCCGCGGAGCTTGCGGTTGAGCATCATCGCCAGCGAGAGACCGATGCTGTAGTGCAGCGTCACACAGACGACGGTCCACACGATCGTCCAGACGAAGTGCGGCCAGAACTGGCCGTCACCGCCGGAGAGGATCTCCTGGTAGTGGTCGAACCCGACCCATTTGAAGGTGTCGGGTATGTGGTTGACGCCGATGGTGCGCCCGACGTTGTCGCTGGTGGCGTCGGTGAAGGTGAGGTAGATGCCGCGGACCAGCGGTACGAGCACCAGCACGATCAGGACGAGGACGACCGGGGCCACCATGGCCCAGGCGTACCAATGCTTGTTGTACGACTGCTTGATCCGGCTGATCGGGCCGGGCGGCCTGACCCGGGCTGCCCCGCCCTCTGCGGCGACGGTCATCTGCGACACCTTCTCGACTCTGCTGCGGTGGTTCTACTGCCTGCGTACATACGGACGGACGTACGGACGGCCCGTCCGCCCCGGCACGGTGGCCGGGGCGGACGGGCCCGGTGGAGCCGTCAGTCGCTGAACGTCGGGACGAGCTTCTTGTAGCTCTTGGCGGTCGCGTCCAGACCGCTCTGGACGCTGTCCTTGCCCTGCAGGATCTTCACGTAGTTGGTGGCGAGATCCGCGTAGAGCGAGCTGTACTCGGGGAGCGCGGGGCGGGCCTTGCCGTTGGCGAGGAGCGCCTGGAACTCCGAGACGCCGGGGAGCGCCTTGACCGCGGGGGTGACGGCGTCCGTGCGGGTGGGCAGGGTGCCGTTCTTGGTCGTGATCTCCGTCTGCGAGGCTGCGGAGGTCATGTAGCCGATGAACTTCTCGGAGGCCTTGAGGTGCGCAGCATCCTGGCCTGCGTAGGCGACCAGGTTGTGGCCGCCGAGCGGGGCGCCGGCGGTGCCGGTGGAGCCGGCCGGGACGGCGGAGATGCCCAGGTTGGCCTTGTCGGTGAAGGCCTTGCCCTTGTAGATGTTCGTCAGCTCCCAGGGGCCCTGGACGATCATCGCGACCTTGCCGTTGTTGAACGCGTCCTGCATGTTCGCGTACTTGTTGGCGGTCGCGTCGAGCTTGTGGACACCCGGCGCCGACAGGAGGGACTTGGCCTCGGTGACGGCCTTGACCGCGGCGGCGTCGTTGATGGTGATCTTCTTGGCGGCGGCGTCGACCATGTCGGTGCCCTCGCCGTAGAGGTAGGGCATCAGGTAGTACGCGTCGGCGTGCAGCCAGAAGCCGTCGGCGTCGGTCTTGTCCGCGACGGCCTTGGAGACGGCCTTGAGCTCGTCGAGGGTGGTCGGCGCCTTGTCAAAGCCCGCCTTCTTCAGCAGGTCCTTGTTCCAGAGCAGACCGAGGGTGTCGGTGACCAGCGGGACGCCGTAGGTCTTGCCGTCGACCTGGGCCTGCTTGACCAGGGTCTGGTCGATGGCCGAGGTGTCGGTGACGGCGGGGGACCCGTCGAGCGGGGCGAGGAAGCCCGACTTCACGAATCCCGGAGTCCAGCCGACGTCGGAGCGCAGCACGTCGGGGGCGCCCTTGGAACCGGCGGCCGTCGTGAACTTGTTCTGCGCGGTGTCGAACGGGACGTTGACGTACTTGACCTTGACGGTCGGGTTGGCCTTCTCGAACTTGGCGATCAGCGCCTTGTAGTTCGGGGCCTCGTTCGTCGCGTTCGACGTGTCCCACCAAGTGATGGTGACCGGGCCGTCCGACTTGCCGCTGCCGCTGTCGTCTCCGCCGCAGGCCGTCGCCGCGAGCGCCAGGGCCGCGACCAGGGCGGTGGCCGCTATGCCACGTCGCATGTGAACTCCTTCAACAGGTGCCGCTCCATCACGGCGCCGGGTTGCCAGGAACGTAACAAGGTTGAAAGAAGACCGAAAGACTTTGCGGCAGATTTCTGCAAGCGGGTGACTTCGTTACCTCCGCGTGTCCCAGGAGTTGCCGTTTCGCCCCTTGTCACAGCTGGGAAAGACCCTCCCGACCTGCCTCCGGGGAGATCGCAACGACTACCGCAAGGTCTTGCAAGGCTGTTACTTTCGATCAGCAAGGGCGTTGATCCCGTAGATGCAAGCCACTGGAAAGGGACTGTCCATGCCGCAGCAGCTCCGCCCCGCCGCCTCCGCCCCGCCGCGCACCGGCTGGTGGCGGGACGCGGTCATCTACCAGGTGTACGTACGGTCCTTCGCGGACAGCGACGGCGACGGCATCGGCGACCTCCGCGGCATCCGCGACCGGCTGCCGCACCTGGCGGAGCTCGGCGTCGACGCCCTGTGGATCACGCCCTTCTACGCGTCCCCCCAGGCGGACGGCGGCTACGACGTCGCGGACTACCGCGCGGTCGACCCGCTCTTCGGGGAGCTCGGCGACGCGGACGATCTCGTACGGGCCGCCCACGATGCCGGCCTGCGCGTGATCGTGGACATCGTCCCGAACCACACCTCCGACCAGCACGCCTGGTTCCGCGAGGCCCTCCCCTGCGAAGGCCCGGCCCGCGAGCGCTACCACTTCCGCGACGGCCGCGGCGAGAGCGGCGAACTCCCGCCCAACGACTGGGAGTCGGTCTTCGGCGGCCCCGCCTGGACCCGCACCCACGACGGTTCCTGGTACCTCCACCTCTTCGCCCCCGAGCAGCCCGACCTCAACTGGGACCACCCGGAGGTCCGCGCCGAGTTCGACTCCGTCCTGCGCTTCTGGCTCGACCTCGGCGTCGACGGTTTCCGCATCGACGTCGCCCACGGCATGGTCAAGGCCGTCGGCCTCCCCGACGTCGGCTCCCGCGACCAGGCCCGCCTCATCGGCGGCAAGAAGCTCCCCTTCTTCGACCAGGACGGCGTCCACGAGATCCACCGCTCCTGGCGGGCACTGCTCGACTCCTACGACGGCGAGCGCATCGGCGTCGCCGAGGCCTGGGCCCACACCCCCGAGCGTCTCGCCAACTACGTCCGCCCCGACGAGCTCCACCAGGCCTTCAACTTCGCCTTCCTCAAGTGCCCGTGGGACGCGACGGAGATGCGCCGCGTCATCGACACCTCCCTCGCCGCGGCGGGCGCGGTCGGCGCCCCCACCACCTGGGTCCTCTCCAACCACGACGTCGTACGCCACACCACCCGCCACGGCTCCCCCGACCGCGCCCGCGCCGCCGCCCTCCTGATGCTGGCGCTGCCCGGGTCCGCGTACCTCTACCAGGGCGAGGAGTTGGGCCTCCCCGAGGTGACCGACCTCCCCGACGAGCTGCGCCAGGACCCGTCGTTCTTCCGCAGCGAGGGCCAGGAGGGCCTGCGCGACGGCTGCCGGGTCCCGATCCCCTGGACGCAGGACGGCCCGAGTTACGGATTCGGCCCGGCCGGCAGCTGGCTCCCCCAGCCCGACGAATGGTCCGCGCTGAGCGTCGAGGCCCAGTCCGGCGACCCCCGCTCCACCCTCGAGCTCTACCGCAGCGCACTCGCCCTGCGCCGGAAGCTGGAAGGCCTGGGCGACGGCGAGATGGAGTGGCTGGACGCCCCCGCCGGTGTCCTCTCCTTCACCCGCCCCGGTCTGGTCTGCACGCTCAACACCACCCCCGACGCCGTCCAACTCCCCGTCCCCGGACGGCCGCTCCTCTCCTCCTCCGACCTCGCATTCGCCGGTGGCAATGTCCGCATTCCCGGCGAATCCTGCACCTGGTGGGCAATCTGACATGCGACCGGTACAGTCCAACCCTGTGACCGCACGGCTAGCCGACATCGCAGCCCAGGCGGGGGTCAGCGAAGCGACGGTGAGCCGGGTCCTCAACGGCAAGCCAGGCGTCGCCGCGGCCACCCGCGAATCCGTTCTCGCCGCCCTGGACGTACTCGGCTACGAACGTCCCGTACGCCTGCGCCAGCGCAGCGCGGGTCTGGTCGGCCTCATAACGCCCGAGCTCGAGAACCCGATCTTCCCCGCCCTGGCCCAGGTCATCGGCCAGGCGCTGACCCGCCAGGGCTACACCCCGGTCCTCGCCACCCAGACCCCCGGCGGCTCCACCGAGGACGAGCTCACGGAGATGCTGGTCGACCGGGGCGTCTCCGGCATCATCTTCGTCTCCGGGCTGCACGCGGACACCACCGCCGACATGCAGCGCTACGAGCAGCTGCGCGCCCAGGGCGTCCCGTACGTGCTGGTCAACGGCTTCTCGCCGAAGGTGCAGGCGCCGTTCATCTCCCCCGACGACCGGGCCGCGATGCGCCTGGCCGTCACCCATCTGGCGTCCCTCGGCCACACCCGGATCGGTCTGGCCCTCGGCCCCCGCCGCTTCGTGCCCGTACTGCGCAAGATCGAGGGCTTCCAGGCAGCGATGCAGGACCGCTTCTCCCTCTCCTCCGCCGAGAGCGAGAAGCTCATCCAGCACTCGCTCTACACCCTGGAGGGCGGCCAGGCGGCCGCCATGTCCCTCATCTCCTCGGGCTGTACGGCGGTGGTCTGCGCCAGCGACATGATGGCACTCGGTGCCATCCGCGCCGCCCGCCAGCTGGGCCTCGAGGTCCCCCGTGACGTCTCGGTCGTCGGCTTCGACGACTCGCCGCTCATAGCCTTCACCGACCCGCCGCTGACCACCATCAGGCAGCCGGTCACGGCCATGGGGCAGGCGGCCGTGCGCGCACTGCTCGAAGAGGTCGGCGGCACCCCCGCACCGCACAGCGAATTCGTCTTCATGCCGGAGCTCGTCGTCCGGGGTTCCACCGCGTCCGGGGCTCGTCCACAGGGATGAGCAGGTGCGGCGGGGACCCGCCTGAGGGATGATCTGTGAGAAGCCCCGCATCTGGCAGACTGTCTCCCTATGGGTGAAACGACCGTGACAACACTGGAAGGCCGGACGGCCACCCCGTCACCCATCACGGACGAGGAACATCCGGCTCCGAAGCTCACGATGCTCAAGCGGCTGCGTACACCTCGCCGTCCGCGGATCTGGTTCGAAGTCCTCCTGATCGCGGTCAGTTACTGGACGTACTCGCTGATCCGCAATGCCGTTCCCGAGCAGAAGTCCCAGGCGCTGAAGAACGCCGACTGGGTGTGGAGCATCGAGAACCATCTCTCCATCGCCGTCGAGCAGACGATCAACCACGCCGTGAATTCGGTGACATGGCTGATCGTGGGGATGAACTACTACTACGCCACACTGCACTTCGTCATCACGATCGGCGTGCTCGTGTGGCTGTTCCGCTTCCACCCCGGCCGGTACGCGGCGGCCCGTCTCGCCCTCTTCGCCACGACCGTGGTCGCCCTCGTCGGCTACTACCTCTACCCACTGGCACCGCCCCGCCTGATGAACGGCGGGCACTTCATCGACACGGTCCTGGTGCACCACACCTGGGGCTCGATGGCCTCGGGCAACCTCAAGAACATGTCGAACCAGTACGCGGCGATGCCCTCGATGCACATCGGCTGGTCGCTCTGGTGCGGCCTGATCATCTTCGCCCTGGCGAAGGCACCGTGGGCGCGGATCCTCGGTCTGCTCTACCCGGTGGCGACCCTGATGGTGATCGTCTCCACCGCGAACCACTTCTGGCTGGACGCGGTGGGCGGCATGCTCTGCCTGGCGTTCGGCTTCACGGTCGCCCGCCTCTGGTACGGAGCGCTCCCCCACCGCCTGCCGCGGCTGCCCAGCTCTCTCTAAGCCCCGTAGAACCGCTCCTCGACGACCGCCCGTGCCCTGCGCGTGATGCGCCGGTAGTCGTCGAGCATGGCGCCCACATGGCCGGGTTCGTACCCCAGATACCGGCCCACGGCGCCCAGCTCCCGGCCGTCGGACGGGAAGGTGTCGCCCGCCCGGCCCCGTACGAGCATCACCGCGTTGCGGACCCGGGTGGCCAGCACCCAGGCGTCGTCCAGGGTCTGGGCGTCCTCGGTGGGGATCAGGCCGGCCGCGTGCGCCGCGGCGAGCGCCTCGCGGGTGCGGGTGGTGCGCAGGCCCGGTTCGGACCAGCCGTGCTGCATCTGCAGGAGCTGGACCGTCCACTCGACGTCGCTCAGGCCGCCGCGGCCCAGCTTGGCGTGGAGCGTGGGGTCGGCGCCGCGCGGGAGGCGTTCGGACTCCATCCGGGCCTTGAGGCGGCGGATCTCGCGGACCGCGTCCTCGCCGATCCCCTCGGCCGGGTAGCGGAGCGGGTCGATCAGCTCGATGAAGCGGGCGCCGAGCTCGGCGTCGCCCGCCATCGGCTCGGCGCGCAGCAGGGCCTGGCTCTCCCAGACCAGTGACCAGCGCCGGTAGTAGGCGGCGTACGAGGCGAGGGAGCGGACCAGCGGGCCCGACTTCCCCTCCGGGCGCAGATCCGCGTCGATGAGCAACGGCGGGTCTGCGGTGGGGATTTGGAGCAGGCGGCGCATCTCGGAGACGACCTTGTTCGCGGCCTGCGCCGCCTCGTGCTCGTCGACGCCCTCGCGCGGTTCATGGACGAAGAGGACGTCCGCGTCCGAGCCGTAACCGAGCTCGTGGCCGCCGAAGCGGCCCATGCCGATGACCGCGAAGCGGGTGGGCAGCGTGTCGCCCCACTCGGCGCGGACGGCGGCGCGCAGAGCGCCCGCGAGGGTGGCCGCGTTCAGATCGGTGACGGCGTTGCCGACGCGGTCGACCAGGGCGCCGGGATCCTCCTCGGCCGGGTTCTCCTCGGTGCCGTACGAACCGATGAGGTCGCCCGCGGCCGTACGGAACAGCTCCCTGCGCCGCACCCCGCGCACCGAGGCGACCGCGCCCTCGGCTGTCTCCGCACGACCGACCGCCGAGAGCACCTCCTGCTCGAGCGCCTGGTGGCTGCGCGGCTTCAGCCCCTCGGGGTCGCCGAGCAGCGCCACCGCCTCGGGAGCGCGGAGCAGCAGGTCGGGGGCGAGGCGTCCTGCGGACAGGACGCGGGCGAGGTTCTCCGCGGCAGCACCTTCGTCGCGCAGCAGCCGCAGATACCAGGGGGTCTTGCCGAGCGCGTCGGAGACCTTGCGGAAGCCGAGCAGTCCGGCGTCGGGGTCGGCGGAGTCCGCGAACCAGCCGAGCAGCACCGGCAGCAGGGTCCGCTGGATGGCGGCCTTGCGGGAGACCCCGGAGGACAGGGCCTCCAGGTGGCGCAGGGCGGCCACCGGGTCGGCGTAACCGAGCGCGGTGAGCCGCTGGCCTGCCGCCTTGGGGCTGAGCCTTATCTCGCCGGGCGCCAGCTGGGCGACGGCGTCGAGCAGCGGCCGGTAGAAGAGTTTCTCGTGCAGCCGGCGCACCACGGAGGCATGGCGGCGCCAGGCCTTGTTGAGCTCGGTGACCGGCTCGGAACGCAGTCCCATCGAACGTCCGAGGCGCCGCAGATCGGCCTCGTCCTCGGGGACGAGGTGGGTGCGCCGCAGCCGGTAGAGCTGTATGCGGTGCTCCATGGCGCGCAGGAAGCGGTACGCCTCGTCGAGCTGGGCCGCGTCCGCCCGCCCCACGTAACCGCCCGCCGCGAGCGCCGCGAGCGCCTCCAGCGTCGATCCGCTGTGCAGCGTCGCGTCACTGCGGCCGTGCACCAGTTGCAGCAGCTGGACGGCGAACTCCACGTCGCGCAGCCCGCCGGGGCCCAGCTTCAGCTCACGGTCCACCCGGTCGGCGGGGATGTTGTCGATGACCCTGCGGCGCATCTTCTGGGCGTCGGGGACGAAGTTCTCGCGCTCGGAGGCCTGCCAGACCAGCGGACTCAGCGCCTCGACGTACTCCGCGCCCAGCTCCAGGTCGCCCGCGACCGGACGGGCCTTGAGGAGGGCCTGGAACTCCCAGGTCTTGGCCCAGCGCTGGTAGTAGGCCAGATGGCTGGAGAGCGAGCGCACCAGCGGCCCGTTCCTGCCCTCGGGGCGCAGGTTCGCGTCGACCGGCCAGATGGTGCCCTCGATGTTCGTCTCGGAGCAGATCCGCATCAGGTGTGAGGCGAGCCGGGTGGCCGCCTGGAGGGCCTTGCCCTCGTCGGCGCCCTCGGCGGGCTCGGCCACGAAGATCACGTCGACGTCGGAGACATAGTTCAGCTCGTGGCCGCCGCACTTGCCCATGGCGATCACCGCGAGCCGGCAGAGCGCCGCATCCGCGGGCGCGGCCTTCGACGCGATGGCGAGGGCGGCACGCAGGGTCGCGGTCGCCAGGTCGGCCAGCTCGGCGGCGGTCTGCGCCACGTCCGTCGTACCGCACACGTCACGGGCCGCTATCGACAGCAGGCACCGCCGGTACGCCACCCGCAGCGCGACGGCGTCGTCCGCCCCGTCGAGGCCGTGCTCGAACTCGGCGACCCCCGGATGCAGGTCGGCCGTCTCGTACGTCACGAGCGCATGCCAGTCCGAGGGGTGACGGGCCAGATGGTCACCGAGCGCCTCGGAGGCGCCGAGGACCCCGAGGAGCCGGTCCCGCAGCGGCTTCGCGGCGATCAGGGTGTCGAAGAAGATCCGCAGCTCGTCGGGCTCCTGCGCCTCCGCCAGCCGTACGAGACCGAGCAGGGCCAGATCGGGGTCGGCCGTGGCGCCCAGGGCGTCCAGGAGCACCGGATCGGCCCGTACGGGAGCGAGCTCATGGGCGTCCAGGAGCCGCTCGGCGGCGGAGGGATCGGTGAAACCGTGCCGCAGCAGCCGGGTGAACGTACTGCTCCTGCGCCCGGGCACCGTCATTCCGCCGCCTTCCAAGACCCTGGATCACGCTTCGGATTCCGAGCCTAGCCGCAGGGTCCGACAGCCTCCACGGTCCGGAGCTCCCGAGAGGCGGGTGACGCGGGCAACAGCTATTGCTGTGCGTAGCCAGTGAACCGAACAGGCGTATCCACCCTCTTCCCGACTGATCGGGTGCCGATCACAGCTTCTCCTCCGTTCCAGCACAGCGAAGGCGCACTGCCAATGACACCGTTTCGCCGCCGTGGGCCCGTCGTCGGACTGCTCATAGCCGTCGCCGCGGGCACTGCTGCGTTCATCGGGACGGATTCGGCCACGTCGTCCGCGCCCACGCTCAAGGCCAATGGGCCGATCGTGCAGCCGGTGCGCACCGCCCACCAGTCGGTCATGCAGATCCTCGCCCACGAGGACGACGACCTGTACTTCATGAACCCCGACGTCAGCCAGGCGATCGCCGCGCACTCCAGTCTGACCTCGGTGTACCTGACCGCGGGCGAGTCCGACGGCATCAACATGGCGGGCGGCAAGGGCGCGAGGAACCACCCGCCGGCCGACAAGGCGAAGTACGCGGAGGCCCGGCAGAACGGCATCCGCGCGGCGTACGCGGAGATGGCGACCGGCAACCGCGCCAGCCCCTGGCAGCGCACGACGATGCCCACCGCGGGCGGCGGCACCGCCGAGCTCGACGTCCTCAAAGCGCGCCCCCAGCTGAGCCTGGTGTGGGTGCAGCTGCACGAGGCGGGCAGCGTCGGCGGGTACCGGCCGCACAGCCTGCACGGGCTGTGGGACGGCGAGGTGCGGACGCTGAGTTCGCAGCTGTCCTCCGACACCCCGGTCGAGAAGCGCTTCTCGTACACCAAGCCCGAGGTCGTCTCGACGATCACCGGACTCCTCGAGCGCTTCCAGCCGACCGCCGTACGCCTCCTCGACCCGACGCCCGGGCGCAACCCGAAGACGGGCGGCCTCCTCGACCACCAGGACCACGTCTACACGGCGCGGTTCGCCCAGGCGGCGCTCACCCACTACGCGACGTCGAAGAACCACCCGCACTTCACCGTGCAGAACTACCTCGGCTATTACACCGGCAATCTGGCGCACTCGCTGGACCCGAGGAACGCGGCCGCCAAGCTGCGCACCGTCGAGACATACGCGTGGAAGGACCACACGTCCAACTACTGCGATTCCACGGCCGGTTGCGGCGACCGAAAGGTGGCCGCCCACCCCAACAGCCACGACTGGACCCAGTCCGTCCGCTACACCCGCGGCGAGTCCACGTCCTGGCTGCAGCCGAGCGCCGACGGCACCCTGACCGCGTTCGGCGTGCTCGACGAGCGCCTGGCCGTCTGGCACCGTTCCTCGGGCGCCGCCGGCAAGTGGTCCGCCCCCGAGCTGAAGCCCGGCGGCGGCATCGACCCCGGTGTCACCACGGTGAAGCTCCCGGACGGCCGCATCGCGGTCCTCGGTACGCGTACGACAATCGGCAACACCCCCGCGGAGTACCGCCGCGACGTCGTCCTCACCGTCCAGAAGACCCCCGGCGGTCCGCTCGGCGACTGGCAGTCGCTCGGCACCCCCGAGCTCGCCGACCACTTCGGCACCTCCGACATCAGCGCCCCCGCGGTCGCCGTCGCCAAGGACGGCCGGCTCACCGTCTACCTCCGCAACAGCACCTTCGGACTCAGCGCCCGCGCCCAGCAGCCGGACGGCACCTGGGCCAAGTGGCACTCGATCGGCGGCGCGAACCTGCACGGCGACCCCGCGGTCGCCACCGACAAGGCGGGCCGCGTCCATGTCTTCGCCGCCACCCCCAAGTCGGTGCTGACCTGGAGCCAGCCGAAGCCGGGCGCGGCTCTGAAGGGCCCGGTCCGCACCGGCCTCCCGGCGACGACGATGCCGCTGACGGCACGCGCGGACGGTGCCGGGGTGCGGCTGTACTTCCGTAAGACCGACTCGGGAGACGTACGGACCGCACTGATCACCGGCGGTACGAAGCCCACCGTCTCCCCGGTCCAGGACGCGGGCGGCGCCGAGGGCTTCGGCCCGGTGAGCGCCACCGCCAAGGCCCTCGCCGCCCGCACCGGCTCGGGCCACCTGGGTACGGCACCCACCTCGACGGACACCTGGACCCAGGACAGCTTCCTCTTCGCGGGCGCCCCGGCCCTGGTGACGGACAGCTCGGGCACGGCAAGCGTCGCCGCCCTGGGCCTGGACGGAAAGCTCCACTGGAGCCGCGTCCACTGAACCACCCCGTCCCCACACAAGAGCGGGCCGCCGGCAGAAGCCGGCGGCCCGCTCTCGTACGTTCCAGCGCTTACAGCACCGGGAGGTTCTTCCGGAGCTCGAAGGCCGTGACCTCGCTCCGGTACTCCTCCCACTCCTGCTTCTTGTTGCGGAGGAAGAAGTCGAAGACGTGCTCGCCGAGCGTCTCGGCGACCAGCTCGCTGCGCTCCATCAGCGCGATCGCCTCGCCCAGGTTCTGCGGCAGCGGCTCGATGCCCATCGCGCGCCGCTCGGAGTCCGAGAGCGCCCACACGTCGTCGTCGGCGCCGGCCGGGAGTTCGTAGCCCTCCTCGATGCCCTTGAGGCCCGCCGCGAGCAGCACGGCGTACGTCAGGTACGGGTTGGCGCCCGAGTCGATCGAGCGGACCTCGACCCGTGCCGAGCCGGTCTTGCCCGGCTTGTACATGGGGACGCGGATCAGGGCCGAGCGGTTGTTGTGGCCCCAGCAGATGTACGAGGGAGCCTCGCCGCCCGCGCCTGCGGTGCGTCCGCCGCCGCCCCAGATCCGCTTGTAGGAGTTGACCCACTGGTTGGTGACCGCGGAGATCTCGGCGGCGTGCTTGAGCAGGCCGGCGATGAAGGAGCGGCCGACCTTGGAGAGCTGGTACTCGGAGCCCGACTCGTAGAACGCGTTGCGGTCGCCCTCGAAGAGCGAGAGGTGGGTGTGCATGCCCGAACCCGGGTACTCCGAGAACGGCTTGGGCATGAAGGTGGCCTGCACGCCCTGCTCCAGCGCGACCTGCTTCATGACCAGGCGGAACGTCATGATGTTGTCCGCCGTGGAGAGCGCGTCCGCGTACCGCAGGTCGATCTCCTGCTGGCCCGGGGCGCCCTCGTGGTGGCTGAACTCGACCGAGATGCCCATCGACTCCAGCATGGTGATCGCCTGGCGGCGGAAGTCCATGCCGACGTTCTGCGGGGTGTGGTCGAAGTAGCCGGAGTTGTCGGCCGGGGTGGGGCGGGTGCCGTCGAGCGGCTTGTTCTTCAGCAGGAAGAACTCGATCTCCGGGTGGGTGTAGAAGGTGAAGCCCAGGTCGGAGGTCTTGGCGAGGATCCGCTTCAGTACGTAGCGCGGGTCCGCGAAGGACGGCGAGCCGTCCGGCATCAGGATGTCGCAGAACATCCGGGCGGTGCCCGGGGCCTCCGCGCGCCACGGCAGGATCTGGAAGGTGGAGGGGTCCGGCTTGGCGATCATGTCGGACTCGTAGACGCGCGCGAATCCCTCGATGGCGGAGCCGTCGAAGCCGATGCCCTCGTCGAAGGCCTGCTCCAGCTCGGCGGGCGCCACAGCGACGGACTTCAGGAACCCGAGGACATCGGTGAACCAGAGCCGTACGAAGCGGATGTCGCGCTCCTCGAGCGTACGGAGCACGAATTCCTGCTGCTTGTCCATATCTGCTGTTCCTACCCATCCTCGCCGGTCAGGCCGCCTGCCGTCCTGAGCATCGCATGCCATGGTTTCGGGCGCGTTGCCCACCGCCCCTGCCCCATTGTGAGGTACGTCCTACGCGATGAAGGTGTCCGGGTCGCTGGTCTCCCAGGCCTGCTCCCACTCCTCGGGCAGCGGGCCCCCGGAGAGCAGCTGTCCGGGCTCCAGCCAGGTCAGCAGCTGTGCGTACGAAGCCACCTCGTGGTGGGAGACCCGGCGCCGCAGCATGTGCGGGCGCAGCTGCCCCGGGTCGGTCACGCCCATCGACGCCATGATCTGCATCGCGCTGTGCACGGTCGCCTGCTGGTAGCGCCGTACGCGCTCGTACTTGTCCTCGACGTCCAGCGCGTGCGCCCGCCGCGGGTCCTGGGTGGCGACGCCGACCGGGCACTTGTTGGTGTGGCAGCGCTGGGACTGGATGCAGCCGACGGCGAACATCATGGCGCGGGCCGCGTTGGTGTAGTCCGCGCCGTGGATGAGCCGCTTCACGATGTCGGACCCGGTGGCGACCTTGCCGCTCGCCCCGATCCGCACCCTCTCGCGCAGCCCGACCCCGACGAGTGCGTTGTGGACGATCGCGAGCCCCTCGGTGAGCGGCATCCCGACATGGTCGACGAACTCCATGGGGGCCGCCCCGGTCCCGCCCTCGGCGCCGTCGACGACGATGAAGTCCGGGGTGATGTCCTCCTCGACCATGGCCCTGCAGATCGCCAGGATCTCGCGGCGGCTGCCCACGCACAGTTTGAATCCGGCCGGTTTTCCGCCCGCGAGCTCCCGCATCCGGCCGATGAAGCGGACCAGTTCGCGCGGGGTCGAGAAGACCCGGTGGGAGCTGGGCGAGATCACGGTCTCGCCCTCGGGCACGCCCCGCACCGCGGCGATCTCGGCGTTGACCTTGGCCCCGGGCAGCACCCCGCCCATCCCGGGCTTGGCGCCCTGGGAGAGCTTCAGCGACACGCACCGCACGGTCTCCCCCGCCGCCTTGCGCGCGAACTCCTTCTCGTCGAAGCCGCCGTCGGGCGTACGGCAGCCGAAGTAGCCGGTGCCGATCTCCCAGACCAGGTCGCCGCCGTGCTCCAGGTGGTACGCGGAGATCCCGCCCTCCCCGGTGTCGTGCGCAAAACCCCCCGCCGCCGCACCGCGGTTGAGCGCCAGGATCGCCTGGGCGGAGAGCGAGCCGAAGCTCATCGCGGAGACGTTGAGCAGGGCCATGTCGTACGGGCGCGTACAGCCGGGGCCGCCGATCCGCACGCGCGGCGCCTCTTCGGGGAGCGGGCGCGGGGTGACGGAGTGGACGAAGAACTCGTAACCCGGCTGGTAGACGTCGAGTTCGGTGCCGAAGGGGTCCTCGCCGGCGGTGCCCTTGGCGCGCTCGTAGACCGTGGAGCGGGTGTCGCGGTCGTAGGGCATGCCGTCGTAGTCGCGCTCGATGAAGTACTGCTGCATCTCCGGGCGGATCGACTCCATGAGATAGCGGAGATGTCCCACGACGGGGTAATTGCGCAACAGGGAGTGGCGGCGCTGCAGTACGTCGTACGTACCGACGGCGGCGACGGCCGCCGCCACGGCGACAAGTCCTTTTCGGACCACGGTTGCTCCTCGGGTCGGAACTGTCCAGGTCCCCCTTCTGCGTATGCCTATACCATCTCCGGCTATGGGGGGCCTGCGGCACAACCGGGGCCTCATATGCCTCGCCCGTTACCGCAGAAGGACGCACACCATGGCCTCCACCAAAGCCTCCAAGAACGACCGCAAGGCGCGAATAGAGGAGATGCGCCGCGCCGAGCAGGCCCGCGAGCGGCGCAGTCGCATCATCGCGATCACCGTCAGCGTGGCGGTCGTCGCCGGTCTGGTCGGCTTCGGTGCGTACATGCTCAACAAGGAGTCCGACAAGAAGGACGCGAAGAACGCGGCGGCCAAGGCTCCCATCAAGGGCGAGAAGGACTGGGACGCCAAGAAGCTGACGCGCAACCACGTCACCAAAGTGGTCACGTACCCGATGCACCCGCCGGTGGGCGGCGATCACCTCCAGGTCTGGCAGAACTGCAACGGGGACGTCTACACCAAGCCGCTCAACGACATGAACGCGGTGCACTCGCTGGAGCACGGCTCGGTCTGGGTGACGTACACGGACAAGGCCCCGGCGGCCGACGTGAAGAAGCTCAGCGACAAGGTGAAGCAGACCCCCTACTCGCTGATGAGCCCGTACCAGAACCAGTCCGGCGCGATCATGCTGAGCGCCTGGGGCAAGCAGGTCACGGTGGACAGCGCGTCCGACCCGCGGGTCAACCAGTTCTTCACCAAGTACGTCCAGGGCGCGCAGACCCCCGAGCCGGGCGCCGCATGCACGGGCGGGCTGGGCCAGTGACGCTGACCCGGACCCGGATGGCGGCCGTCGCGGCCGTCGTCCTCGCGCTGCTGTTCGCCGCGGCGGCGACGGTGGCCTCGGCCCGCAGCGACGGTTCGTCCTCGACCGCGGACAGCACCCCGTCCGCGGGCTCCGCCGACGCGGGCTTCGCGCGCGACATGTCGGTCCATCACCAGCAGGCGGTGGAGATGTCCTTCATCGTCCGGGATCGTACGAACAATGCCGAAATCCGGCGCCTGGCCTACGACATCGCCAACACCCAGGCCAACCAGCGCGGCATGATGCTGGGCTGGCTGAACCTGTGGAACCTGCCGGTCACGGACGCGGGCCGGCAGCCGATGGCCTGGATGGGCATGGGCGAAGAACCGCCCACGAACGGGGCGTTGATGGTCGGGATGGCCACGCGCGCACAACTGGACAAGCTGGGCAAAGCGAACGGCAAGCAGGCGGAGATCCTCTACCTCCAGCTGATGACCGCCCATCACAAGGGCGGCATCCACATGGCCGAGGGCTGCGTGGAACTGTGCAAAGTCCCGGTGGAGAAGAAGCTGGCACAGGGCATGGTCGACGCCCAGAAGTCGGAAGTGCAGCTCATGGCGGATCTGCTCAAGGCGCGAGGGGCCACGGCAACTCCTGCCTCCTGACCTTCACTTGATCTTTTCTTGACCAATACATGCACCTGACGTGAACGGTTCGTCGGCAAGGTGGCCTACGCACGCGTCTACTGCGCGTCCAGCCACGATGAACCGCACCACAGGGGGTTCCATGAGATCAAGGCGCACCACAGTGCGCGCCGGTCTGAGCCTGGCAGCGACACTGCCCATGCTCGCCGGCGCGCTCGCGCTGTCCATACCCACGGCCAGCGCCGACACCGCGCACGGCCGCCACGTCCTTCAGGGCACCAAGCCCACCTGGGCGACGGCTTCCGCGGACCGCGGCGCCACGGCCGACACCAGCAAGGTCAGCGCGCGCGTCTACCTGGCCGGGCGCGACGCCCAGGGCCTGGCGGCCTACGCACAGGCCGTCTCCGACCCGCAGTCCGCTTCGTACGGGAAGTACCTGACGGCGAAGCAGACCCAGGCCCGTTTCGGCTCCACGCCGGAGCAGGTCAAGCAGGTCACCGACTGGCTGAAGTCCGCGGGCCTCACGGTCACGGGCTCCAACCAGCACTACGTCTCGGTGACCGGCGATGTCGCCGCCGCCGAGAAGGCCTTCTCCACCCAGCTCCACAACTACCGCAAGGGCAGCCGTACTTACCGTGCCCCCACGGGCACGGCGTCGGCTCCCCAGGCGCTGCAGAACGTGGTGCTGACGGTGACCGGGCTCGACAGCGCGCCGCACGTCGTCAAGCACGACGACACGCTGCCGCCGCCGGACGCGGTCTTCCGCAACGCGGGTCCGTTCTCGTCGTACTACGGCTCGAACGTGAACAAGAAGCTCCCGAGCGCCTACGGGTCCAAGGCCCCGTACGCGATCAAGGGCTACACCGGCAAGCAGCTGCGTGCCGCGTACGGTGCGGGCGACAAGACCGGCAAGGGCGTGACGGTGGCGATCACCGACGCGTACGCCTCGCCGTACATCGCCGGTGACGCCGCCCAGTACGCCAAGCTCAACGGCGACAAGGGCTACAAGAAGGGCCAGCTCTCCCAGGTCCTTCCGGCGGACTACACCAAGATCGAGGAGTGCGGGGCCGCGGGCTGGTACGGCGAGGAGACCCTCGACGTCGAAGCCGTCCACGCGGTGGCGCCCGACTCGAACATCGTCTACGTGGGCGGGGCCTCCTGCTACGACGACGATCTGCTCGACTCCCTCTCGAAGGTCGTCGACAACCACCTGGCCGACATCGTCTCCAACTCGTGGGGCGACGTCGAGGCCAACCAGACCCCGGCGCTGGCCGCCGCCTACGACCAGGTCTTCCAGACCGGCGCGGTCGAGGGCATCGGCTTCTACTTCTCCTCCGGTGACGACGGCGACCAGGTCGCCAACACCGGTACGAAGCAGGTCGACACCCCGGCCAACTCGGCGTGGGTGACGGCTGTCGGCGGTACGTCGCTGGCCGTGGGCAAGGGCGACAAGTACAGCTTCGAGACCGGCTGGGGCACCGAGAAGGCGACCCTGTCGGCCGACGGCAAGAGCTGGACGGGCTTCCCGGGCGCGTTCACCTCGGGTGCGGGCGGCGGCACCAGTGCCACCGTGGCGCAGCCGTTCTACCAGCGCGGTGTGGTCCCGAACTCGCTCGCCAAGGCGAACGGTTCGACGGCCATGCGCACCGTCCCGGACATCGCGGCGGTCGCCGACCCGAACACCGGTTTCCTGGTGGGTCAGACCCAGACGCTGCCCGACGGCACCCTGGGCTACGACCAGTACCGCATCGGCGGCACCTCGCTGGCCGCTCCGGTCATCGCGGGCGTCCAGGCGCTGGCGCAGCAGGCACGTCACGGCATCCCGATCGGCTTCGCCAACCCGGGGATCTACAGCCGTTACGGCACCGGCCTGTACCACGACGTCACGGACCACCCGCTGGGCCAGGGCCAGGGTCTGGGCGTCGTACGGAACGACTTCGCCAACGGCGTGGACGCTTCCGGCGGCATCCTGACCTCGCTGCGCACGCTGGGCCAGGACAGCTCGCTCAAGGCGGTCGTGGGCTATGACGACGTCACCGGCGTCGGCACCCCGGCCAAGGGCTACGTGAACTCGTACAGCAAGCGCTAGTCGCCTGCTGTCGGTTCGCCGGCAGTACGGTGCTCGGGGTGCACCCAGGAGGCCTTCCTGAACTTCAGGAAGGCGGCCGGGGCCAGCACCCCGAGCACCAGCAGTCCGCCGCCGACGATGAGCAGATAGCGCCAGAGCGGGTCGTCGCCGAACTGGTCCGGCGGTACGAAGCCGATGACGAGCGCGACGAGCGAGGACACGAAGCCGATGCCCGCGACCCAGGTCACGGCGGGCACCCTGAAGCCGCGTACGACGTCCGGCTGCTTCTTCCGCAGCACGACGATGGCGACGAACATCAGCAGATACGCGATGAGGTAGATCTGCACCGTGATCACCGAGAACATCCAGTACTGGCTGGAGACGTTCGAGCTGAACGCGTAGAGGATCCCGATCAGGGTGGTGAGCACGCCCTGCGCGACCATGATGTTCTGCGGCACCCCGAACTTGTTGAACTTCTGCAGCCACGGCGGCAGATACCCCTCCTGGCGCGAGATCATCAGCAGCCCCTTGGAGGGCCCCGACAGCCAGGTGAGCATCCCGCCGAGCGAGGCGGCGACCACCATGACGCCGACGACCTTGGTCATCCAGCCGACGTGGAAGTAGTCGAAGAAGGCCTGGAAGGCCTGCATCAGACCGGCGGTGAGGCTGAGTTCCTTCGACGGCATGACCCAGCTGATGGCGAGGGCGGGCAGGATGAAGATGAGCAGCACGAGGCCGGTCGCGAGGAAGATCGACTTCGGGTACTGACTGCCGGGCTTGCGCAGTGACGAGACATGGACGCCGTTCATCTCCATGCCCGCGTAGGACAGGAAGTTGTTGACGATGAGGACCAGGCTGGCGAGCCCGGTCCAGGGCGGCAGCCAGTGGCTGGGGCTCATCGGGGCGGCGGAGGGGTTGCCCTGCCCGAGGAAGACGAAGCCGAGGACGACGAGCAGGACGCCAGGGATCAGGGTGCCGATGACGAGGCCGGCGCTGGAGAGGCCGGCGACGGTCTTGGTGCCGCGGGACGAGATCAGTACGCCCGTCCAGTAGACGACGATGATGACGATCGCGATGTAGAGCCCGTTGTCGGCGAGGCTCGGGTCGATGACGTAGGCGAACGTCGAGGCGACGAAGGCGAGCAGGCTCGGGTAGTAGGCGATGGTCATCGCGAACTGGCACCAGACGGCGACGAACCCGAGCGGCTTGCCGAGCCCCTCGCTCACCCACCGGTAGATCCCCCCGGACCAGCCGGAGGCGAGCTCGGCGGAGGCGAGGGCGGTGGGGACGAGGAAGACGATGGCGGGCAGCAGATAGAGGAAGACGGCGGCGAGCCCGTAGATGGCCATGGAGGGCGAGGGCCGCAGACTGGCGACCGACGCGGTGGTCATGAGCGCGAGGGTCACCCAGGAGATGAACTGCTGCTTGGTCCCGTCGCCTGCGGGAATCTCGCCGTCCTGCACGGCTTCCGTGGTCGTCATGGGTTCATGATCGGCGCGGGGTCGTACGGTCGCCTGTTGTCAGGGGCCGTACGGGGTCAGTGGGGCAGTGCCCCCTCGGCAGCCGGAGCGACGTCGTGATCATCACCGATTCCGCGGCGACGGCCACCTCGGGCAGCCACGCGTGGACCCCTGTGCGAAGTCACCCGCGGCCACAATCGCGCGTGACAAGCGGCCCGCCAGGACATCGCGTCGTTCTGACGATTACACTGGATCCGTGCCTCAACTACGCCTCGCACTGAATCAGATCGACTCCACCGTCGGCGATCTCACCGGGAACGCCGAGGCCATAGTCCACTGGACCCGGCACTCCGCCGCACAGGGCGCCCACCTCGTGGCGTTCCCCGAAATGGCGCTGACCGGGTACCCCGTCGAGGACCTCGCGCTGCGGTCCTCCTTCGTCGAGGCCTCGCGGGACGCCCTCAGGGCGCTCGCGCTGCGGCTCGACGGCGAGGGGTTCGGGGAGATCCCCGTCGTCGTCGGGTATCTCGACCGCACCGAGCAGGCCCAACCGCGCTACGGACAGCCCGCGGGCGCGCCGCGCAACGCTGGGGCCGTCCTCCACCGGGGGCAGGTCGCGCTGACCTTCTCCAAGCACCATCTCCCCAACTACGGCGTCTTCGACGAGTTCCGCTACTTCGTCCCGGGCGAGACCCTCCCCGTCGTCCGCGTCCACGGCATCGACGTCGCCCTCGCCATCTGCGAGGACCTCTGGCAGGACGGGGGCCGCGTGCCCGCCACCCGCAGCGCCGGGGCCGGGCTGCTGATCTCCATCAACGCCTCGCCGTACGAGATGAACAAGGACGACCAGCGCCTGGAGCTGGTCCGCAAGCGCGCCCAGGAGGCCGGCTGCACCACCGCCTATCTCGCGATGATCGGCGGCCAGGACGAGCTCGTCTTCGACGGGGACTCGATCGTCGTCGACGCGGACGGCGAAGTCGTCGCGCGCGCCCCGCAGTTCAGCGAAGGGTGCGTCGTCCTCGACCTGGAGCTGCCCGCCGCCGCGGCCGAAGCGCCCCACGGAGTCGTCGACGACGGTCTGCGCATCGAGCACGTCACCATCAGCGAGGACCCGCTGCCCGCATACGAGGCCGAGTACACCGGCGGGTACGCCGACCGGCTCGACGACGACGAGGAGCTCTACTCCGCGCTGGTCGTGGGGCTGCGCGCGTACGCCGCCAAGAACGGCTTCAGTTCCCTCCTCATCGGTCTCTCCGGCGGCATCGACTCCGCCCTCGTCGCCGCCATCGCCTGCGACGCGGTCGGCGCCTCCAACGTCTACGGCGTCTCGATGCCGTCGAAGTACTCCTCGGACCACTCGCGCGGCGACGCCGCCGAGCTGGCCCGCCGTACCGGCCTCAACTACCGGACCGTCCCCATCGAGCCGATGTTCGACGCGTACATGGGCTCCCTCGGCCTCACCGGTCTCGCCGAGGAGAACCTCCAGTCCCGGCTGCGCGGCACCACCCTGATGGCCATCTCCAACCAGGAGGGCCAGATCGTCCTCGCCCCGGGCAACAAGTCCGAGCTGGCGGTGGGCTATTCGACGCTCTACGGCGACTCGGTCGGCGCGTACGGCCCCATCAAGGACGTCTACAAGAGCGCGGTCTTCCGCCTCGCCGAGTGGCGCAACCGCGCCGCCGCCGAGCGCGGCCAGACCCCGCCGATCCCCGAGAACTCCATCTCGAAGCCGCCCAGCGCCGAGCTGCGCCCAGGCCAGGTGGACACCGACTCACTGCCCGACTACCCGGTCCTGGACGCGATCCTGGAGATGTACGTCGACCGGGATCAGGGCGGGGAGGCGATCATCGCCGCCGGGTTCGACCGGGATCTCGTACTCAAGACGCTGCGGATGGTGGACACGGCGGAGTACAAGCGCCGCCAGTACCCGCCGGGCACCAAGATCTCCCCCAAGGGCTTCGGCAAGGACCGCCGACTGCCCATCACCAACCGCTGGCGCGAGCGCAGTTGAGCCTGCGGGGCGGTGGGTCGGTCAAGCGCTTCGACAGAGATGTCAGCCCTTGGCGGATCATCAAGACGCTCCACAAGGGGGACGCACTCCTGTTACATGTGAAGCGCTTCGACAGTAGCCTCTGAAGCACTGCAGAGACTTCGGACGGGGGACGGCATGGCGCAGCCGGTGTTTCGCCTGCTCGGGCGGGTGGGCGTGCGGGACGGGGAGTCGGGACGGTACGCAGCCCCTGCCGGGCGCAAGCCCCGGGCGCTGCTCGCCGTGCTGCTGCTCCGGGCCGGGCAGCGGGTGCCGGCCGGGGCGTTGACGGAGTCGCTGTGGGAGGGCGAGCCGCCCCGCTCGGCCCCCGCCAACCTTCGTTCGTACATCTCCCGGCTGCGGCAGGCGCTGCCGCCGGGGGCAGAACTCACCGGCGACAGCGCCGGCTATCTGCTGCACCTGGCCACGCCCGAGGACTGCGACCGGGCCGTCTTCCTCAGCCGGGCCGCCGAGGCACGCGCGCTCGCGCAGAGCGAAGGCGCCGGGGCGGCGACCGGGGCCGACCTCGACCGGGCCGCCGTCGAGTACACCGCCGCCCTGCGGCTGTGGAGCGGGGAGCGAGCCGCCGAGGACGTCGAACGGCACGGCGGACTGCTCACCGCAGGACTCGACGCACTGGATGCCGAACGCCTGCGGGCTGCAGAGGAGTTGGCCGCGCTCCTGCTGCGGCTGGGCCGACCGCTCGCCGCCCTGGCCGAGGCCCAGCAGGTCCTGGAGGCCGACCCGCTGCGGGTCGGCGGTTGGTCGGTGCGGCTGGGCGCGCACCACGCGCTCGGCGAGCGCGGCCAGATCCTGCACGCCTACCGCGAGGCCCGCGCCGCCTTCCGCACCGGCCTGGACTGCGAACCCGACCCGGAGCTCCGCCGCCTCTACAGCGAACTCACCGACGCCGCTTGAGAGTTGTCCTGACCGCTGCCGGTCTGTGCGCTGTCGGAGACGATCCGGCCGTCCTTGAGCGAGACGGTCCGGTCGCATTCGGCTGCCACCGCCGCTTCGTGCGTGGCGATCAGCGTCGTCAGCCCGTACTCCGCCGACAGTGCGTGCAGCAGGGCGGTGATCTGCTCGCCGGTGGCCGAGTCCAGGGCCCCGGTGGGCTCGTCGGCGAGCAGCAGCCGAGGCCGCCCGATCAGGGCCCGAGCGATGGCGACCCGCTGCTGCTGGCCCCCGGAGAGCTGCGAAGGCAGCGCCTTCTCGCGGCCCGCCAGGCCCACCGCGTCCAGGAGTTCGCGGGCTCGCGCGGCCCGGTCGAAGTCCACCTTGCGGGGCAGTACGGGTGCGATCACATTGTCCAGGGCGGTGAGCGCGGGCAGCAGATGGAACCGCTGGAAGACGAAGCCGATCCCGCGCCGGTAGCGGGCCAGCTCGCGCCGCCCCAGCGCCGTCACCTCGTCCTCCCCCACGACGATTCTGCCGCCGTCCGCCCGCTCCACCGCCCCGATCATGTGCAGCAGGGTGGACTTCCCCGAGCCGGACGCCCCGGTCAGCGCCACCGCACTGCCCGGGGCGATCTCCAGGCTGATCCCGTCGGCGGCGATGATCCGCCCCTCCCCGGTGCCGAACTCCTTGCGAACGGCGTCCAGTTGTATCCGTACGGTCACGGCTTCCGCCCCTCCCTGTTGCGCATCATCGTGCGTGTCACTCCGCGGAGAGGAGTGCGGCCAGCGGAGCGCCCCGGCGGGACAGGGCGGGGACAAGGCTCGCGGCGACGGCGAGCAGCAGTCCGCCGGCCGCACAGCACGCGGCGGCGGCACACACCGCCCCGGTCGGCCGCCCGGTGAACCACCAGGTCGCGCCGAGTCCGGCCGCCGCACCCACCAGACTCCCGGCCAGGCCGAGCAGGGCACCTTCGGCGCAGATCAGCCGGGTGAGCTCACCGTCCGACCAGCCGGAGGCGGACAGGGCGGCCAGTTCGCCGTCCCGTTCGCGGGTGTTGAGATACACGGTGTCGGCGAGCGCGAACGCCCCGAGCAGAACGGTGAGGGCGGCGGCGGCCACATCCACCCCGCGCACCTCCAGCGAGACGGCGTCTCCCAGCACGGTGCCCTGCGCCGAACCGTGGAAGGCCCAGGTCACGGCCGCCAGCAGGGTCACGGACGCGACGCCGGTGGCGAGCGCCAGCACACCCAGCGCGCTGCGGGCCGGAACCCGTACGAGTTGGGCCAGCGCCATCCCGGTCACGGTCCGCCGGTGCCGGGCCCTGCCGCGGGCGTGCGCGGGCGGGTGCAGGGCGTGCGCGGGGTGGGAGCGCCCGGCCCTGAGTGCGGGAGGCAGGGCCGCCGCCAGGGCCACCGCTGCCACCAGCGGGACCGCCAGCGCGACCCGCCCGGCCGTCACCTCGAGCCCGAAGGCCGCCCCGAGCGGCAGCGAAACCGCCGCCCCCAGCCCTCCGGCGGCCACCGCCACCAGCCCCACCTCGCCCAGGACCAGCGCCGCCAGCCGCCACCCCGGCCAGCCCACACAGGCCAGCACCGCGAGCTCCTTGCGCCGGGTCCGCACCGAGGCGGAGACCGCGTTGCCCAGAAACACCGCGCACACGACCAGCACCAGCCCGAACAGCAGCACGCTCTTGCGGTCCACCGCCCTCACCAGGGCGACGGCGACGCCCTTCACCGTCCAGTCCTCGGTGACGTGCAGTGCCGGCCGCCCGAATCTGCCCTTCGCCACGGTGATTTCACGCGGGGCAGGCGAGGCACCTGCGGTGATGTCCACCGTCAGGCCGGTGGCGGTGGCGATCTGTTCGGCGACCTTACGGATCCGCTCCTGCGACACCTTGTCGATGCCGGTGACCCCGGCCACCCGTACGCGTACGGCGGAAATCGGGGCGGCGGCCTGGTCGCTGTCCCCGGCCAGCAGCGAGGGCAGCGCGGCGAGCGTGGTGACCATCTGCGGGGGCGCGGCGAGGTAGCCCGCCGGATTGCTGCTGGGCAGCCAGTCCTTGCCGTTCAGAGCGTTGCGGGAGTCGGTGTCGGCGGGGGTTGCGCGGGCGGGTTCGTACGTTTCCAGAGGAACTCGGGAGAGGCCGGAGAAGCGGGTGAGGCGGGAGGCATCGAAGGTGCCGAGGAGATGGCCGTCGGGCGAGATACCGGCGGGGGCCGTGACGTCCATGGAGGTCATGGCACGGAACGCGGTGTCGTGCACCGCCCAGGAGGGCGGGGTGCCGCCGCCGGTGTTCCAGTACGACCAGGCGGAGGACGAGTCGCCGGGGGACCTGGGCTTCAGCGGGGCGGTGGCGCCGGCGGTGGCGTCGGATCGCCCGTCGTCGGCGTAGGAGACCGCGCCGGTCCGGAGCAGCCGATCCAGGGGGAGGGACAACCCCCCTGATGCGGAGCCGGCGTCCGGACCGGAGACGGCCCGGTGGTAGATGTCGGCCACATCGGCGGCCAGTTTCTCACCCGCCGCTCCCCCGGTTCCGCTCCCGCTCGGCTTCAACACGGCGAGTCTGGAAGGGAGTTCGCTCGCGGGGGCTGCCGCGACCGCACCCACATCGCCGGCCAACGGCGTGACAGTACTGACCAGTTGCTCGTCCACCCCCGGCGCATCGGCCATCAGCACGGGGATGCCCGCCTCCTGGTTCGGTTCGGCGCCCTTGACGGCCGGCCTCTCGCTCTCCTTGAAGTACCGGCCGCTGGTCATCGCGCCGTCGAGACCGACCAGCGCGGCCTCCTGCGCCGGGTCCACGGCGGCGACCAGCAGGCTCAGCGGCCAGCCCACCCGGATCTCTGCGTGCCGGAGGGTGCGCGGACTGTAGGCGCCTCCGGATCCAGCCCCGGTGGTGGTGTACGTACCGTCGGCGTTCCGCCGGACGACCACGATCCGGTCGCGGCCCGCCGCCTCGGTGGTGTCGCGGCCCTGCTCGAACCCGTCCAGCGGGCAGAGCGGAACGGCCCTCCCTCCGTCGCGGATCTCCACGGGGAAGGTCGAGCTGCCACAGTCGCCGGGGTCGACATCGAGCCGTTTCCCCTTGTACTCCCACTGGTTGAGGATCTGCCTGCCGCCGAGCCCGTCGTCCACCGGAGCCGTCTTGTTGTAGACCACCGGTCGGCTGGTGACGTACACATACGTCACTCCAGGGTCCTGATACCGGCTCCCGCCGCGATCCGCGAGCCACTGGTTCGACACCCGCAGCAGCTGTCGTTCGCGGGAGGGGTCGACCAGACCGGTCACGTCGACGGTCGCCTCCGGTGCGACCTGCGCATATCCGAGCACGGCCACCGGTGCCGACACCTCCACCCCCGGTGTCGCCGTGATCCGCTTCCACTGCGCGAGGGTGATCCCCCCGAACTGCCCGGACAGGAAGTTCGGCCGCACGCTCCCGCTCCGCTTCTCCAGCGCTCCCGCGGATCCCCTGGGGCGTACCAGCACGTCGTAGGCCGTCCGGAAGCTCCCGTCCGCCGTCCTGGTGACCGTCAGCCGCGAGGTGTCCACCGACCCGGTGAGCAGCAGAAACCCGCTGGTCGCCACCATCACCCCGAGCAGCATGGTCAGCGAGCGCACGGCCTGCAGCCGCACCTGGTCGACGATCATCCTGAACATCGGGCTCCGACGGGTCGGTTGAGCGAGGGCGCGGTGCCCAGCGGAAGGATCCCGCTGGGCACCGGCAACATCACGGGGCCTGTACGCAGCAGCTCTTGTACGAGGGGTCGACGACACCGTCCTTGTAGCGCACGTTGTGCCAGACGTTGGTTCCGGAGCCGTACGGGCACGTATTGCGCGTGCACTTGTACGTGTACGTCACCGCCTCCGCCGTCACCGACGGCACGACCCTCTCCAGCGCCGAGTCCGCAAGTCTGCGAAGAACCTTCACGCTCGCCTCCTGACAACTTCTCCGGCCCCGTCCGGGGCCGACTCGCCCCGGACGCTAGACCGTTGCCGCATATTTCCCGCACACGTCCCTGTGTGCTGGATATGTGCGCGCGCCTCGTACCGTCCCGGGAGTCACAGACACGACTCCCGTACGGAGGCCGGACCATGTCGTCCTTCCTGGTCGGCGCCGAGGTGCTGCTGGCCGTGGTGCTGCTCGGCGCGGCGCTGGGCAAGGCCAGGGCCGAAGGGGCTGCCGCGTTCACCCGGACCCTTCGGGCGCTCGGCCTGCGCCACCCGGGCCTCCTCCGCGCCGCAACTCTCGCGGTGCCGGGGGCCGAGGGCTGTGCCGCGGTCCTGCTCCTCGTGCCGGCGGCCTCCGGCGCAGGACTCGTCCTGACGACCCTGCTCATGGCCGCTCTCACGACGCTGGTCGCGCTGGTGGTGCGGTCCGGGAAGGAGGTGCCCTGCGCCTGCTTCGGCGGCCGGGGCCGTTCCCTCGGCGCACTCCACCTGTCCCGCAACACGGCACTGACGCTGGCGGCGGCAGCAGGTGCCGTCCTCCACTTCTCCGGGGCCGGCCCGGACGGCATCACCGCACCCGCACCCGCATCTGTCGTCGCGGCGGTCGCCGGCGCCTGTGCCGGACTGGTGGTGACGCGGCTGGAAGACATCGCCGACCTGTTCGCCCCAAGCTCCGTAAGTTCCGCGCCCGCACCCGTTCCCGCGCCCGCACCCCGACCTGTCCAGAACCGTTAGGACTCGCCCGTGCTCGCCAACGGCCTTTCCGTGACCGCTGTCCTGCTGTCGCTGCTCAACCTGGTCCTCCTCCTCGGTGTGATCCGCAGACTGCGCGACCAGTCCGCCGCGCCCGCCCCGCACCACGCCGACTCACCGCTGCCGCCCGGCAGCCTGGTCGACCTCCCTCGACTCCCCACGCTCATCGCCTTCTTCGCGCCCGGCTGCGCACCCTGCGACGATCTCCTCGGCCCCTTCGCCGAGGCCGCCCGCAGGCACCCCGGCGGAAGCGGCCGGGTGGCGGCCGTCCTGGTCGGCGAGGTCGACGCGCCACGGTACGAGCAAGCCCTGTCCGGTGTGTCCGCGCTGATCCCGCAGGAGGACTCCGACCTGTGGACCAAGACGTTCCGCGTACGAGGCTTCCCGCAGGTCTACGCGCTCTCCCCTGAGGGCGTTGTCCTCTGGGGGGCCTCCAGCGTGAACGAACTCGCCCATCGGACGGCGCGGTGAGTGCGGCGGACACGTCGACGTCCACCCGTCTCCGTCTGGCGGGCCGCCTCCTGCTGACCACCAGCCCCGGACTCCTCCTCCTGACGCTCCTGCTCACCGCCCTCGAAGCGGCCTGCCCGCTTGCCGCAGCCCTGTTCACCACCGGCCTGGTCGACGAACTCACCGGACAGGGCAAAGG
This sequence comes from Streptomyces sp. NBC_01465, assembly GCF_036227325.1. Classification (NCBI taxonomy): domain Bacteria; kingdom Bacillati; phylum Actinomycetota; class Actinomycetes; order Kitasatosporales; family Streptomycetaceae; genus Streptomyces; species Streptomyces sp. NBC_01465. Next base: position 2,085,940 of record NZ_CP109467.1, read on the forward strand.
TGCGGGCACGGCCGGCGGCAACCCCCATCCCCTGGCCTGGGCCGCAGGACTGGCGGCCGCCGGTGCGGTGGCCGCCGTACTGCCGCACATCGACCGTACGGTCCGCAACACCCTGGCCCGTGCCGTGGCCCTGGCCGCGCAGGACCGTCTCTACGCGGCCGTCTGCGCCCAGCCCGGTCTCGCCTGGTACGAGGACCCGGCCCGCCTCGATCGGCTGCGGCAGGCCCAGCAGTGCGGGCAGGACATTCCCTTTCAACTCCTGGAGTCCGGGACTGCCTTGGTACGCGGCGTCCTCCTGCTCGGCGGCTTCGCCACCGCCCTGGCCGGGGTCGACCCCAGGCTGGCGCTCCTCACCGCCGCCGGCGCGGTCCCCCAGCTCCTGGCGGAATTCAAACTGGCCGGGGAGCAGGCGGAATCGGCGCGGTACCTCTCGGCCGCCGAACGCCGGGAGATCTTCTTCTCGATGCTGCTCGGCGCCGAACCCGCCGCCAAGGAGGTGCGCCTGTTCGGCGCGGGCGACCTGCTGCGCCGCCGGATGTCGGACGCCCGCCGCGCCTCGGACCAGACCAGGCAACGGCTCGACCGCCGCTCCCTCGCCCTGAACGCCCTGCCGGTGCTGGTCACCTCGGGCGTCACCGCGGGAACACTGCTCTGGGCGGTCGCCCGGATCTCCGCAGGCGCTCTGACCGCGGGCGATCTGATGCTGGTCCTGGCCGGGTCGGCGGCAGTCCAGAGCGGCCTGGGCTCGCTGGCCTCCTCCTCCGCGGACGCCCGGCACCACCTTCTGGTCTTCTCCGCGTACGCCGACCTCGTCACCGCACCTCCTCAGCTGGTCACCACCGAGCCTGCGCTCCCCGCGCAACCGCTGGCTTCCCCGGCCTCACCGGCCTCCCCGACGTCCTGCGTCGAGTTCCAGGACGTGTGGTTCCGCTACGGCCCGGACCTCCCCTGGATACTCCGAGGCGTCACCCTGCGCATGGAGGCCGGCACCAGCCTCGGCCTGGTCGGTGTCAACGGGGCGGGCAAGAGCACCCTGGTGAAGCTCCTCTGCCGCTTCTACGATCCCGAACGCGGCCGCATTCTCTGGAACGGAACCGACCTGAGGCGTATCCGCCCCGAGGATCTCCGGTCCCGACTGAGCGTCCTCTTCCAGGACTTCATGAGCTACGAGATGACCGCCACCGAGAACATCGCCATCGGCGACCCGGGGGCAGCAGCCCACCCCGGCCGAATCCGGGAAGCGGCCCGCCGCGCCGGGATCGACGAAGTCCTCTCCACCCTCCCCGGCGGCTACGACACCATGCTCACCCGCGCGTTCGCCGCCGAAGGGGAACAGGGCACAGCGGAGAGCGGGGTCGTCCTCTCCGGCGGGCAGTGGCAGCGCGTGGCCCTGGCCCGCTCCCTCCTCCGCGAGAACCGCGACCTGTTCGTCCTGGACGAGCCGACCGCGTCGCTCGACCCGGTCGCCCAGGCAGAGGTCGCCACCCTGATCCACGGTCACGGCCTCGGCCGCACCAGACTGCTCGTCTCGCACCGGCTCAGCGAGATCCGCACCGCCGACATGATCGCTGTCCTGGACGGCGGAACAGTCGCCGAATACGGCCCGCACGATGAGCTGATGCGGCGAGAGGGCGGCCTGTACGCAACGGCCTTCCGCGCGCAGGCGGCCGGCTACCAGGAGCGGGAAGGAGCGGCGCGGTGACCACCCGCCTCATCGTGGTGTCGACCGCCGTGGGCGCGGCCGTCCTCGCGGGAGTCGGGCTCGTGTGCCGGCTGAGTTGGCTTCGCAGGAACATCCTCCTGGTCACGGTGGAGGGACGCAGCATGGAGCCGACCCTGGTGGGGGGCGACAGAGTCGTCGTCCGGCGTACCGCACCGCAGCGCCTGAAGCGCGACGACATCGTCGTCTGCCCTCTGCAGCTTCCCGACGGAGCACTGCTCGTCCCGGTCGAGGGCGGGGCGGGCACGGACCAGTTCTGGATCAAACGACTCGCAGCACTGCCCGGCGACCCCCTCCCGCCAGGAGTGGAAGGACATCCCGGCCCGGTCCCGTCAGAACTCGCTGTACTCCTGGGCGACAACGCGGCGTTGAGCATCGACTCCCGCCAGACCGGCCCCATCCGGCTGGAGAACATCATCGGAGTGGTGGTGCGCGGCCCGACCTGATCCGGCCCGACAAGGGGAAACGGGTCGCAGCGGGGCCCCGATCACCTTCGCGGCTCGTACACCGCAGGCTCCGCAGGCTGCGCCTCTCCCCGTACGGAAGCGGACGCAGGCGCGCGCACGGCGAGCACCCGCGCCTCCGGCCGTCGATCCACCCGCCGGTCCACCCGCGCCGCGCCCGCCGCGAACAGCAGCCCGAGGACCGCAAGTCCCGCGCCCGCAACGGCCGGTGAGATGTAGCCGAAGCCTGCCGAGATCGCGACGCCGCCGATCCAGGCGCCGCCCGCGTTGGCCAGGTTGAAGGCGGCCTGGTTGGCGGAGGAGGCCAGCGAGGGTGCGCCCTGGGCCTTCTCCATGACCATCAGCTGGAGCGGGGAGCCGGTGACGAAGGCGGCCGCGCCGAGCAGTACGACGCCCACCCCGGCGCTCCACTGCGCCTGCATGAGCAGCGGGAAGACGGCGAGGACTCCGGTGAGCGCGGCGAGCCCGCCGTACAGCGTGCCGCGCAGCGAGCGGTCGGCGAAGCGTCCGCCGAGGAGGTTGCCGGCCGTCGCGCCGACGCCGAAGAGGGCGAGCAGGATCGTCACGCTGCCCTCGGAGAAGCCCGCGACGTGGGTGAGCATCGGCGTGATGTAGCTGTACGCGGCGAAGAGCGCGCCGAAACCGACGACGGTGGTGCCGAGCGCCAGCCAGAGCGGCAGGGTCCGGAAGGCGGCGAGCTCGCGCCGTACGCCGGTCGCCTTCGGGTCGGCGGGGATCGCGGGGATCAGCGCCACGATCGCGGCGATCGCGACGAGGCCGATCGCGCTGACCGCGAGGAAGGTCGCGCGCCAGCCGAGGTGCTGGCCCATGAGGGTGGCGGCCGGGACGCCGATGATGTTGGCGATGGTCAGGCCGAGGAACATCATCGAGACCGAACGGGCCTTGCGTTCGGGGGCGACCAGACCGGTGGCGACGACCGCGCCGACGCCGAAGAAGGCGCCGTGCGGCAGCCCGCTGACGATGCGGGCGACGAGCAGCCAGTCGTAGCTCGGCGCGAAGGCGGAGAGCGCGTTGCCGACGACGAAGAGCACCATCAGGGCGACGAGCACGGTGCGGCGCGGCAGCTTCGCGGTGAGGGCGGCGAGCAACGGCGCGCCGATGACGACGCCGAGTGCGTACGCGGAGACGAGATGTCCGGCGGCCGGGATGGTGGTGTGGAGATCGGACGCGACGTTGGGCAGCAGGCCCATCATCACGAACTCGGTGGTTCCGATCCCGAAGGCTCCGATGGCCAGCGCGAGCAGGGCCAGGGGCATGAGCGACCTTTCAACGTCCGTATGTATAGCTACGGAACAAAGTCTCTCAGACGAATAGTCCCAGCCGGTAAACGCGTCGTTTCATCAGATCTGCACGCGGGCGGCGATCGGAAGATGGTCGCTGTCCGTCTTCGGCAGCGTCCACGACGACATCGGCTTGACCCCCTTGACCAGGATCTGGTCGATCCTCGCCATCGGGAAGGATGCGGGCCAGCTGAACCCGAAGCCGCTGCCCGCGGCGCCCTGCGTGGAGCGCATCTGCGAGGTGATGGCGTTCAGCGAGCGGTCGTTCATGGTGCCGTTGAGGTCACCGAGCAGGATGAGCTTGCCGGAGCCGTCGTCGGTGATCGCCTGCCCGAGCGCGTCCGCGCTGGCATCGCGCTGCGAGGCGGTGAACCCGGCGTCGAGCTTCACGCGCACCGAGGGCATATGGGCGACGAAGACATCGACCCGGCCCGCGGGGGTCGCCACCGTCGAGCGCATCGCACGGATCCAGCCCAGCTTGATGTCGACGGACCTGGTGTTGCTCATCGGGTACTTGGACCAGAGCCCGACCGTGCCCTGCACCGAGTGATACGGGTAGGTGGCCTCGAGGGCGTTCTCGTACGTCGAGACCTTGCCCGCCGGGATCTCCTCCAGCGCCAGGACCTGCGCACCCGAGGCCGCGACCGCCTTGGCCGTGCCGACCGGGTCGGGGTTGTCGGCGTTCACGTTGTGGGTGGCGACGGTGAGGTTGCCGCCGGAGTTCTGCTTGTCGGTGAGCAGCCCGCCGAAGAGGTTCAGCCAGACGATCACCGGCATCAGCAGGGCGATCAGCGCGGTCGCGGACCGGCGCAGCAACGCGAGGACCAGGATCACCGGGACGCCGACGATGCCCAGCCAGGGCAGGAAGGTCTCGGTGAGGCTGCCGAGGTTGCCGATCCGGTTGGGGATCTGCGCGTGGAACAGCATCAGCAGCGCGATCAGAACGGCGAGCGCACCGAGCACGATGCCGCGCTTCCAGATGCCCCGGTCGCCCCGCCAGCGACCGCCGAACAGGCGCCGGGGTCCGGATCCCGGCCGCTCGTCGTCCGAGCCTTCGTTCCCCGTCTCCTCCATGTACGCCTGCGCCATACCGTTGCCCTCACTGCCTTGCCGTGCACGCCGTCCCCGCCTCAGACCCTAGGCGATGCAACGGCGCTTTTCCCCGCCGTCCAAGGACGGCCGTACGGTCACGAGGACGGCGGGGCAGCCACAGGAGGTTCCGCCTGTGACACAACACGCACACTTCAGAGCTGCGGCTTCAGCCCCTGCAGACCAAGATCCACCAGCTGCTCGGCGAGGTCCTCGGGCAGGTCCGCGTCGGGCCGCATGACCGTCCGGAGCAGCATCGGCCCGACGAAGATGTCATTGACCAGGTCAAGAGGGACATCGGCGCGGATGGCCCCTTCGGCGACCCCCCGGACCATGATCTCCCTGCCCTGCCTGCGCCGGGCCTCGACCACGGTGTCGTGATAGGCGTCCCAGAGTTTGGGCGAACTCTTCATCTGTGCAAAGACGTTGTGCAGCAGCGCGGACGAGCGCTGGGCCAGCCCCCGCCGGCGCAGCGATTCGAGCATGGCCACGAGGTCGTCCCGTACGGACGTGCCGGGCAGCGGCGGATCCACCGGTTCGATGTCCTTCAGGACGTCGACCAGCAGCTCCTCCTTGCCCTTCCAGCGGCGGTAGATGGTGGCCTTGCCGACGCCGGCGGTGCGGGCGATGCGTTCGATGGAGATCTCGGTGAGGGGCACGCCCTCTTCGAGCAGTTTGACGACGGCTTCGATGATCGCCCGCTCGACCGCTTCGGAACGCGGTCTGCCGCGGCGGGTCTCCTGCCGTACTCCACCCTGCTCGGTCGAGGACACGCCCGCTCCACCTCTCATCGCGACGACCCCCGCCGTCAGTCCGTACCGATTGTCGCCGACACCGGCTCATCTGCCTGCGGCTTCACCTCCGCCGGAGACTTCCCCGGCAGGAAGAGGGCAACCACGACCGCGCCGATCAGGGCGACGACCGCACCGCAGAGCGCGGTGGTGTGCATGGCGTCGAGGAAGGAGTCCTGGGCGGGCCCGACGAGCGCCTGCCCCTTGGGCCCGAGCTTGGCGGCGACGCCGAGGGTGGCCTCGATGGACTCCCCCGCGGTGTGCCGCAGGCCGGGCGGGAGCAGACCGAGCTTGTCCTCGATGCCGCTGCGGTACGCGGACGAGAGCACGGAGCCGAGCACCGCGATGCCGAGCGCGCCGCCGACCTGGCGGAAGGTGTTGGAGAGCGCGGAGGCCGAACCGGCCTTCTCGCGGGGCAGCGCCTGCATGATCACAACGCTGGTGGGGGTCATGATGTGCGCCATCCCGGTGCCCATGAGGAAGAAGATGACCTCCAGGAGCCAGATGGGCGTGTCCTGGTCGAGGATCATGAACGCGGCGAGCATCGCGGCGACGATCAGCAGACCGCCGGTGCAGACGGCCTTGTTGCCGAAGCGTTCGACGACGAGGCGGGCGCGCGGCGAGAAGATGATCTGCGCCGCGGCGAGCGGCAGCATCAGCAGACCGGTCTGCAGGGGCGAGTAGCCGCGGACGGACTGGGTGTAGAAGACCGAGAAGAAGGTCACGCCCATGAGGGCGAAGAAGACGAGGGCGATGGCGGAGATGGCCGCCGAGAACACCTTGTTCTTGAAGTAGGTGACGTCGATCGACGGGTGGTCGGAGCGCTTCTCGTAGAAGACGAAGCCGATGAGCACGACCAGTCCGGCGCCCGCGGTGGCGAGGACGGCCGGGTCGGTGAAGTCGGCGAGCTGGCCGCCCTTGATGATTCCGTAGACGAGCAGGACGAGACCGACGACGGAGAGCAGCACGCCGACGAGGTCGATGCGGCCGGGCTTCGGGTCGCGGGAGTCCGGGACGAGGAAGCTCATCAGGGCGATCGCGATGATCACGATCGGCACGTTGATGAGGAAGACGGAACCCCACCAGAAGTGGTCGAGGAGCACACCGCCAGTGATGGGCCCGATGGCGATGGCGAGACCGACGCCGCCGGCCCAGATGCCGATGGCCTTGGGCTGCTCGTCGCGCTCGAAGACGTTCATGAGGATGGCGAGCGTCGCCGGCATGACGAAGGCGGAGCCGAGGCCCATCAGGGCGCGGAAGATGATGAGCTGGACGGGCGAGCCGGATTCGGCGGCGAGCGCGGATCCGATGCCGAAGACGGCGAGCCCGAAGAGCAGCATCTTCTTGCGCCCGAGCCGGTCACCGAGGAGTCCGGCGGTGAAGAGCAGCCCCGCGAAGACGAGGGTGTAGGAGTTGATGGCCCACTCGAGCTCGCTCTGGGTGGCGCCGAGGCCGACGGGGTCCGGGGTCGAGATCGTCTTGATCGCGACGTTGAGGATCGAGTTGTCGAGGACCACGATCAGCAGGCTGAGCATGAGCACGCCGAGGATGGCCCAGCGACGCCGGTGAACGGCTTCTGGTATGCGGGGCGCGGCAGGGGCCCCCGTGGATGTAGTCATGGCGTAAAGCCTAGACGCTTTACGATACGAGACCGTCTCGTATTGGAAAGTCTTTACCTCCACCGGCTCCCGAGCGGGCCCACTTCCCTCCCGGCATCCCTTGGTGTCACCATGGACGTGGTCCGGGGACGCCGTCAGGGTGCCTCGAGATGACGAAGAACAGGAGCCGTTGCGATGACGCAACAACTTCAGGCTGCCCCGAAGAACGCCCTCTACGGCGGCAAGGGCACCCGCCGCATCACCGTCCACGACATCACCGCAGCCAAGGAGCGCGGCGAGAAGTGGCCGATGCTCACCGCCTATGACGCCATGACCGCCTCCGTCTTCGACGAGGCCGGGATCCCCGTGATGCTCGTCGGGGACTCCATGGGCAACTGCCACCTCGGCTACGACACCACCGTCCCCGTCACCATGGACGAGATGACGATGCTCTCCGCCGCCGTCGTACGGGGCACCTCGCGCGCCCTCATCGTCGGGGACCTCACCTTCGGCTCGTACCAGGAAGGGCCCGTCCAGGCGCTCCGCAGCGCGACGCGGCTCGTCAAGGAGGCGGGCGTCGGGGCCGTGAAGCTGGAGGGCGGCGAGCGGTCGCACGAGCAGATCCAGCTGCTGGTGCAGTCCGGGATTCCTGTCATGGGGCACATCGGACTGACCCCTCAGTCCGTGAATTCCATGGGGTACCGCGTGCAGGGGCGTGGCGAGGAAGCCGCTCAGCAGCTGCTGCGTGACGCCAAGGCCGTCCAGGACGCCGGCGCCTTCGCCGTCGTCCTGGAGCTCGTGCCCGCGGAGATCGCCGCCGAGGTCACCCGCATCCTGCACATCCCGACCGTCGGCATCGGGGCCGGCCCCGAGACGGACGCCCAGGTGCTCGTCTACACCGACATGGTCGGGCTCACCGGCGGCAAGGTCCCGCGCTTCACCAAGCAGTACGCGAACCTCCGCCAGACCCTCGGCGACGCGGCGAAGGCCTTCGCCGACGACGTCATGGGCGGGGCGTTCCCGCAGGAAGAGCACACGTTCCACTGAGCCATCGCCGCAGTAACGACAGCCCGCCGACATCCCCCATCGGCGGGCTGTCGGCATCCTGTCGGTGGGTTGTCAGTGGGCACTGCTCCAATAGTGGACATGACGCGAATCGACAAGAACCCCAGCAACGGCGCCAACGCCGTCGAGGTACGGGGGATGGTGAAGCACTACGGCGAGACCAAGGCGCTCGACGGAGTGGACCTGGATGTCCGTGAGGGCACCGTCCACGGAGTCCTGGGCCCCAACGGCGCCGGCAAGACCACCCTCGTCCGTATCCTCTCCACCCTGGTCCGGCCGGACTCCGGGACCGCCACGGTCGCCGGGTACAACGTGCTGACCCAGCCCCGCCAGCTCCGCCGGGTGATCGGCCTGACCGGGCAGTACGCCTCGGTCGACGAGAAACTCTCCGGCTGGGAGAACCTCTACATGATCGGGCGCCTGCTCGATCTCTCCCGCAAGGACGCCCGCAGCCGCTCCGACGAGCTGCTCGAGCGGTTCTCGCTGACCGACGCGGCCAAGAAGCCCGCGAAGGACTACTCCGGCGGTATGCGCCGGCGCCTCGACCTTGCCGCCTCCATGATCGGCAACCCCGCCATCCTGTACTTGGACGAGCCGACGACCGGACTCGACCCCCGCACCCGCAACGAGGTCTGGGACGAGGTGAAGAGGATGGTCGCGGAGGGGGCGACCGTGCTCCTCACCACCCAGTACATGGAGGAGGCCGAGCAGCTCGCAGGCGAGCTGACGGTCATCGACAAGGGCAAGGTCATCGCCAACGGCGGGGTCAACGAGCTCAAGGCGAAGGTCGGCGGCCGCACGCTGCAGATCCAGCCCTCCGACCCCTCGCAGCTGGCCGCCATGGCCATCGCCATCAACGACGCGGGACTCGACGGTCTCGCCGGCTCGCAGGCCGTCCCCGACGACGGACTGCTCAATGTGCCGATCCTCAGCGACGAGCAACTGACCGCAGTGGTCGGCCTGTTGGGCGCCCGCGGCTTCGGCATCACGAACATAGGCACACATCTGCCCAGCCTGGACGAGGTGTTCCTGGCGATCACCGGCGAGAAGCCGGCCGATTCCGCCGAGAACGTCTCGGACGCCATTCCCGAGGAGGTCGCGGTATGAGCACCGCAACACTCACCGCGCCGCCGAAGGCGCCCGCACCACTGACCAAGCCGTCCGCCGGCGAGGGCCGTATCGGCCTGCGCGGCAATCTGCGCCACATCGGCGCACTGGCCCGGCGCAACGCGCTCGCCATCAAGGCCGACCCGGAGTCGATGTTCGACGCCGTGCTGATGCCGATCATCTTCATCCTGCTGTTCACGTACGTCTTCGGCGGCGCGATCGCCGGCAAGGGCAACCAGGGCGAATACGTCAACTACTTGGTGCCCGGCATGATGGCGATGATGGGGATGAACATCTCCATGGCCGTCGGGACCGGCGTCAACGACGACTTCAAGAAGGGGGTCATGGACCGGTTCCGCAGCATGCCGATCGCCCGGTCCTCCGTCCTCATCGCGAAGATCGTCGTCGAGATCGGCCGGATGATGGTCGCCACGACCATCCTGCTGGTCATGGGCTTCATCCTGGGCATGAGCGTCAGCTCGGTGCTCGGACTCTTCGCCGCGGTCGGCCTGTCGCTGGTCTTCGGCGCGTCCCTCATGTGGATCTTCATCCTGCTCGGACTCACCATGAAGACGGCCCAGGCCGTCCAGGGGATGGCCATGCTGGTACTGATGCCGCTTCAGTTCGGTTCCTCGATCTTCGCCCCGCCGTCGTCCATGCCCGGCTGGCTCCAGGCGTTCACCGACTACAACCCGCTCTCCAACCTGGCCGATGCGGCCCGCGGGCTGATGATGGGCGGCCCCGTCGCCCACTCGGTGCTCCTGACGCTCGGCTGGTCCGTGGCGATCACCGTGATCACCGCGCCGCTCGCCATCCGCAAGTTCCGCAGCAAGACCTGACCTGACCCGCAGGTTCTAGCGATCGCGTCGCGCGAGGGCGGTGGCCTCCTCCTTGGAGAGGCCGCCGCCTTCTGCGTACGCGGCCTCGTACGCCGCATCGCCGAGCACCGCGCGGGCCGCCGACTCGGCGCGAGCGCGGTTCTCCCGTTCCATCGTGTCGGGCACGTGTCCCACCGGCAGCAACCCGTCGGAGGCGCCGAGCAGTTGGGCCGCGGTGCGGGCACGGTCCGTACCGCCGATCGCGGCCATCGCGCCCGCGACCAGCCGCAGGTACGTCGCCGGCATCTGGGGGGCGATCATCGTGGTCAGCGGGTCGTCGGCCAGATCCAGGGCCTGGAGCGCCAGGTCCCAGGCCGACTCGTGGTTCTGGTCGACGCTGTCCAGCCAGGCCCGGAGTCCCACCACGAAGCCGTCGAAGACGGAGAACGCGCCCTTGGCGAAGTCCGCGGCCAGTTCGTCGAGCGTGAGGCGGGCCTCGTCCGTACGGCCGGTCCTGCCCAGCCACATCGCGAGGTAGAGACGGCCCGCGGGCCGCGCCTCGGTGCCGGACGAGGGTCCTTCCGCGAGGACCTCGCGCAGGATCGCCTCCCCCGCATCACCCTCCCCCATCTCCGACATGACTCCCGCGAGGCGGATCCGCAACACGTCCACCTGCGCCTTGGCGCCGATGCGCTCCGCGTACGCGACGGCCTCCCTGAAGTCCGCTGCGGCCAGGGCGTATTCACCCCGGCGCTCGTGCGCCTCGCCGCGCGCCGACAGGGCTTCGGCGACACCCCATTCGTCGCCCAGCTCCGTGTAGATCGCCTGGCTCTCCTCGGCGTCCTGGTCCGCCTCGCCCGCCCATTCCGCGCGGTTGGCCAGGACATTGGCCCGGGTCTGCAGCGCACTGCCCAGTTCCCACACGTACCCCAGCTCGCGGCAGGTGTTCACGGTGGCGTCGATCATTTCCCGCAGGTCGTCCGCGCCGCCGGTCAGCAGGACCGCGAAGAACCACATGCTGGCCGGAGGACGGCAGGTCTGCGGCAGGCCCGGACGGTAGGCGGACCTGATGCCGAGCGCCATCTTCTGCATCGTCGGGGACGACCACCGCTCGGTGTCCTGGTCGCTGGAGGCCAGCCGGATCAGCCGCACCCCGCGCCGCGCCTCCACCAGGAGGTCGGGGGCCATCGGGGGCGGGGAGTCCGTACAGCGCTCGTAGATCGGCGGCGCGGGGGTCACCGGCTCGGCGAAGGGGTCGGGGCCGAGCTCCGAGGTAACCGTCGACCAGTGCTTGGACTCCGAGCGAAGCCCGCGCATCTGCCAGAACCAGTTCAGCGCATGGACCAGGCAGAGCGCCTCGTGCTCCTCGCGGGCGGCGACGGCGCGGCGCAGGACCGTACGGAGGTTCTCGTACTCCAGCTCCAGTACGGCGATGGCGTCGCGCTGTCCGCGGCCGCGCAGCTTGGGGTCCTCGGTGCGGGCCAGCTCGCGGAAGTACACCAGGTGCTGCCGCTCGGCCTCCGCGCGCTCGCCGTTCTCGTCGAGGCGTTCGGCCGCGTACTCCCCCACCGTCTCCAGGAGCCGGTAGCGCATCCCGGTCCCGCCGGCGCCCGAAGGGGCCGCCACCACAAGGGACTTGTCGACGAGCGAGCCCAGCCCGTCCATGGCGCCGGGGCCGCACACGGCTTCCGCGGCGGCGAGGTCGCAGCCGCCCGCGAAGACGGAGAGGCGGCGCAGGACGGTCCGCTCGACCTCGTCGAGGAGGTCCCAGGACCAGTCGACGACGGCGCGCAGGGTCTGCTGGCGCGGCAGTACGGTCCTGGCCCCGCCGGTCAGCAGCCGGAAGCGGTCGTCGAGGCGGTCGGCGATCTGGCGCGGGGTGAGCATCCGCAGCCGGGCGGCGGCCAGTTCGATGGCGAGCGGCAGCCCGTCGAGGCGCCGGCAGATCTCGGCGGCGGCCTCGGGGTCGTCGTCGATACGGAACCCGGCCTTGGCTGCGGCGCCGCGCTCGGCGAAGAGGCGCAGCGCGGTGGGCTGCGGGAGGGGTTCGAGGGGGCGCAGGAGCTCACCGGGCACGCCGAGGGGTTCGCGGCTGGTCGCCAGGATCGTCAACTCGGGGCAGCGGGCGAGGAGTTCCTCGGCGAGGCGGGCCGCCGCGTCGATCACGTGCTCGCAGTTGTCGAGGAGGATCAGCATCCGGCGGGGGGCGCAGTGCGCGGTGAGCCGGACCAGGGGGTCGCCGCTCTTGCGGTCCGCGGCGCGCATCGCCTCGGCGCCCGCGCCGTGCAGGACGGAATCGCGGGCGCCCACGGCGGCGAGTACGGCCTCGGGGACGGTCGAAGGGTCGTCCACGGGGGCGAGTTCGGCCAGCCAGACGCCGTCGGGCCAGGTGTCGGCGACGGTCTCTGCGGCCTCCTGCGAGAGGCGGGTCTTGCCGGCTCCGCCGGGGCCGAGGAGCGTGACGAGACGGGCGCGGCCCAGGTCGCCCCGGATGGTGTCGATGTCGCGCTCGCGCCCGACGAAGCTGGTGAGCCGGGAGCGGAGGTTGCCGGGGTGCTGCGGCTGCGCCGCACCGGGGGCCCCGCCCCCGAACCCCCGCTCCTCCATCGCCGGAGGGGCTGGATCGGACACCTCCGGCGCTGCGAGCAACTCCGCGTGCAGACCCCGGAGTTCAGGTCCCGGATCCGCCCCGAGCTCCTCCGCCAGACCCCGCCGTACGACCTCGTACGCCTCCAGCGCCTGCGCCGTACGGCCCGCCGCCCTCAGCGCCCGTATCCGCAGCGCCTGCAGCGGTTCGTCCAGGGGGTGTTCCTCGCAGAGCGCGGCCAGTTCGGGCAGGGCCTCCGCCGCGCGGCCCAGCGCCACCGCCGCCGCCAGCGACGCGCGCCGCGCCTCCAGGTGCCGTGCCTCCCAGCGTGCCGCGAGCGCCGTACGGTCGGGAAGGTCGGCCAGCACCTCGCCCTGCCACAGCGCCAGCGCGTCCTCCAGGAGGGCCGCCGCCTTCACCGGGTCGCCGGCCTCCAGCGCCCGTGTGCCCTCCCCCGCGAGCCGCTCGAAGCGGTACAGGTCCACGTCGTCGGGGTCCGCGCACAGCCGGTAGCCGCCGTCGTCCGAGGCCACCGCCCCGTGCCCCAGCGCCCGCCGGAGCCGGGCGACCAGCGCCTGCAGGGCGCCCGCCTCGTCGGCGGGCGGTTCTCCGTCCCAGACCTCGCCGACCAGCACCCCCACGGGCACCGTCCGCCCGGCCCGCAGCGCGAGCACGGTCAGCAGCGCGCGCAGCCGCGATCCGCCGAGGGGGACGGCCGTGCCGTCGTCGCGTACTGCCTGAGTGGTCGTGAGTAGCCGATAGCGCACGGCACCATTCTCCGTTACGGGGCAAGCGTCAGTCGCCCGTGGTCTCCAGCTCGACGAGAACGCCCGTCTCGTCCCTGCGTACGCCGTCCTCCTCGCCCAGCCGGGCGAACCATTTCGGGCAGGCCTCCACCTCGCGCAGGGACCGCTTCTCCGGCACGCACTCGTACCCTGAGGCCCGCATCACGAAGGCATCGGCCACCACCTGGATCGACCGCACCCGCCCCAGCACGGTCCGCGCCCCCACCGGGCCGCCGGCATGTGTGGCGACCCGCCACATCCCCTCGCCCACCGCGTCGTCGGGCCCGGCGTTCCACACCACCTCTTCGCCCACCACGAAGGGCGTACCGCAGCACTCCATGGCCCAGCCCTCGTACAGCACCTTCAGTACGGTCATGGGTCCACCCTCCCCGGAACTCCCGCCCGTCCGCGAGACGTTTGCGCAGTGTCACCTGTACGGTCGGGGCTCGCCAGGACCGGCCACCCACGCACCAGGAGCCCCACCGATGACCACCGCCACCTCCCGCAACAGCGACCGGCGGATCAGTCCCGTCTTCCTCGGGATCCTCGCGATCATGGCGGTCACCGGCTGGGCGGTCTGGACCGACTTCGCGGCCAAGCCCGGCATCGCGGTCTTCCTCTTCGTGACCGCCGCCTGGATCGTCTCGCTCTGCCTCCACGAGTACGCGCACGCCCGTACCGCGCTGCACAGCGGTGACATCTCGATCGGCGCGAAGGGCTATCTGACCCTCAATCCCCTCGCCTACACCCATGCCGTGCTTTCGATCGTGCTGCCCGTCATCTTCGTGATCATGGGCGGGATCGGTCTCCCGGGTGGCGCGGTCTTCATCGAGCGGGGCCGGATCCAGGGCCGCTGGAAGCACAGCCTGATCTCGGCCGCGGGCCCGCTGACCAATGTGCTGTTCGCGGTCGTCTGCACGGCGCCGTTCTGGCTGCACGCGCTGGACGGGGTGCCGACGACCTTCCGTTACGCGCTCGCGTTCCTCGCGATGCTCCAGGTCACGGCGGCGATCCTGAACTTCCTGCCCGTCCCCGGCCTCGACGGCTACGGCGTCATCGAGCCCTGGCTGTCGTACTCGTTCCGCCGCCAGGTCGAGCCCATCGCGCAGTTCGGGCTGCTGGCGGTCTTCGCTCTGCTCTGGATCCCGGAGATCAACCACGTCTTCTTCGACATGATCAACTGGATTCTGGGCGGCCTGGGCATCGGGCGGGGCGAGGTCGGCTGCGGCCAGGCGTTCTACCAGGTCTGGAAGGGCGGCCCGGACGCCGGTTTCTGCGGCGTCACCCAGTGACGGCCGCGGCCGCCTTGTCCGCCTTCGCCTTGCGCAGGTAGTACCAGGCCATGTTGGACGAGAGGCCCGCCATCAGCACCCAGACGATGCCGAGCCAGCTGCCCTGGGCGAAGGACACCACCGCGGCGGCAACGGCGAGGGTGCAGACGACGAGGGCGTACACAGCGAGGCGGGGCATGGGAGGCGACTCCTGTCCGGGGTTCCAACAGACGAACCCGTCCAGTGTCCCCCATGCCCCGTCATGTCCTACACGTCGGTGACCCGAAGCCCCGCGTGCGCCTTGTAGCGGCGGTTCACGGAGATGAGATTCGCGACCAGCGACTCCACCTGGTGCGCGTTGCGCAGCCGGCCCGAGAACACGCCGCGCATCCCGGGGATCCGCCCTGCCAGCGCCTGCACGATCTCCACGTCGGCCCGCTCCTCGCCGAGCACCATCACATCGGTGTCGATCTCCGCGACCGACGCGTCCTGCAGCAGTACGGCGGAGAGGTGGTGGAAGGCGGCGGCGACCCGCGAGTCCGGCAGCAGGGCGGCGGCCTGCTCGGCGGCGCTGCCCTCCTCGGGCTTCAGGGCGTACGCACCCTTCTTGTCGAAGCCCAGCGGGTTGACGCAGTCCACGACGAGCTTGCCCGCGAGCTCCTCGCGCAGGGATTCGAGGGTCTTGCCGTGCCCCTCCCACGGCACCGCGACGATCACGACGTCGCTGCGCCGCGCGCACTCGGCGTTGTCCGCGCCCTCGACGCCGAGCCCCAGCTCGTCGGCGGCGGTCTGCGCCCGCTCGGCCGCGCGCGAGCCGATGATCACCTTCTGCCCGGCCTTGGCCAGCCGGTACGCGAGCCCGCGCCCCTGGTCGCCGGTCCCGCCGAGGACCCCTACGACCAGCCCGGACACGTCCGGGAGGTCCCAGGGGTCCTTGGGGGCGGGCTTGCCTGCACTCTCAGTGGAAGTCATGGCCCGACCCTAGCCGCCGGACGGCCACTGCCACTTGGGCACCTCTCGCAACGGGTGGAGTTCGTCGTCCGTGTCCGCGTGGGAGTTCTGCTGGGCGACCCTCGTCCCGAACTCGATGTGCGAGCGGACCGCCGCGCGGAACGCCTCGTCCTTCGGCAGACCCGACTCCTCGACGGCCTCCTCGTACAGCTCGGCGAACCGCTCCCGCTGGGCGTCGGTGATCTTCAGATGGCGGTGGACGTCGATGAGGTACGAGAAGCCGAGCTCCTCGGTGAAGCGCTCGGGGCCGCCGAAGGACTCCGCGGTGAACCAGGTCAGATGGTCCACGTGGTGCGGCTGCCGCTCCGGAAAGAGCGGTTGCAGTACGGGGTCGGCGAGGACCTTGGTGTAGAAGATCTCCTCCAGGCGGTGGAGGGGTTCCTCGCCGCCTGCGTGCTCGTACAGGGTGTCGGTCACGTCTGCACTCCTCCGGGAGCCGGGACGGGAGTGGCCCCTTCGAGTGAGTCTGACCCAACAGGCCTTCGCTGCCCAGCCGTTGAGGGCAGGATCCCGGTCCATGGATGCCGTGCGCGTGGCGCTGTTGCGGGAAGTGCTGGACGGGACCGAGTGGCCGAGGGCGACCCGGCGGTTCGCCGCCGCGCTGCGGTCGTCCGTGGTGCCGCACGGGGGCGGGCTGCTGCTGGTGGGCACCGAGGTGTACGAGCCGTGGCATCTCGCCGCGCATCTCGTCGACGAGGCCGCCTGGTCGGGTACGCCGGAGCTGGCGCCCACGCTCGTACGCCACCGGGTGGAGGCCGGGGAGCCCGCGCACCTGTCGGTGGGCCTCGGCCGGATCGAGGCGGCCGGGCGCGGGCAGACGTTGCTCGTGGTGGCGCCCGAGCGGCCCGGCGACGGGCTCCTGGAGCGGGTGCACGGGGCGCGGCGGGCCGGGGCGACCGTGCTCTCGCTCGACGGCGGGGACCTGGAGGTGCACGGGCTCGCGCACGAGACGCTGACCGTGCCCGAGGGCGGGGACGTGGACCTCGACACCGTGCAGCATCTGGTGAGCGCGGCCGCCGGGGAGAACAGCCTCCCCGTGCAGCGCGGGAAGCGGACCTTCCGCGACCGGCTGTCGCGCCTCGCCGACCAGCTGACCGCGCCGCCGCCCGCCCGCTGGTAAAGCACTTGCGTCCTGCACGGGGTTCCGCTGAGCATATCCCCTCGTGGCATCACTGTGCTCTCCCGGGGGACAACCCCCGGACCCCCGGCCGAACAACCAGGCCGGCAAGGCGACCCGGGTCGCCCTCGCAAGGCTGGTTTCAGCGATACTGCCCGACCTCACCCCGCTCCGGTCCTCGCACGACTTCCGGCTGCTCTGGGTGCAGGGGCTGATCACGAATTTCGGCTCCAGCATGGCGATGGTCGCGCTGCCGCTGCAGATCGCCCACCTCACCGACTCCCCCGCCGCCGTGGGCGCGATGGGCGCGGTCGAGCTGATCCCGCTGATCGTCTTCGGTCTCTACGGGGGCGCGCTCGCCGACTCAGTGGACCGCCGGAAGATGATCCTGGGCACGGAGGCGGGCCTGGGGATCCTGGCCGCGATCCTGCTGCTCAACGCGCTGCTCCCCCACCCTCTCCTCTGGCCGCTGTACGTCGTCGCGGCCGGCGTCGCCGCCCTGGCCGGGCTCCAGCGCCCGGCCCTGGACTCGCTGATGGCGCGGATCGTGCCGCACGACCAGCTGACCGCCGCGGCCGCGCTGAACGCACTGCGCTGGCAGATCGGGGCCATCGCGGGTCCTGCGGTGGCGGGCTTGGTGGTCACCTACGCGGGTCCTTCGGTGGCATACACGGTCACCGTGACCGGCTTCGCCGTCTCGGTCCTGATGTGCCTGCGGCTCGCACCCGCACCCGCCGCGCACGACGCCGAGAAGCCGTCGCTGCGCGGGATCGCGGACGGGGCGCGCTACGCGTGGAGCAAGCCGGTGCTGCTCGGCACGTACGCGATCGACCTGGCCGCGATGTTCTTCGCCTTCCCGCTCGCGATCTTCCCGTTCCTCGCGGAGGACTTGGACGCGCGGTGGGCGCTGGGCCTGATGTACGCGGCGATCCCGCTGGGCTCCGTCCTGACGAGCCTGACCAGTGGCTGGGCGTCGAAGGTGCGCCGGCACGGGCGGCTCGTGGTGTTCGGCGCGGGCCTGTGGGGCCTGGCGATGACGGCCGCCGGCTGGTCGGGGAACGTCTGGCTGCTGCTGTTCTGTCTGATGCTGGCGGGGGCCGGGGACATGCTCAGCGGGCTCGGCCGCTCGACGATCTGGAACCAGACCATCCCCGAGGAGCTCCGCGGCCGCCTCGCGGGGATCGAGGTCCTCTCGTACAGCTGCGGCCCCCAGCTCGGCCAGCTCAGGGCGGGTACGGTCGCGGGCTGGAGCGGGGCGCGGGCCTCGGTGTGGAGCGGCGGGGCGGCGTGCGTGGTGGCGGTGGGGGTGCTGGCCGCCGTACTGCCGAAGCTGATGTCGTACGACGCGGACACGGACGAGGACGCGCTGCGGCGGCGGGCCCAGAAGGAGGAGGCCCTGGCCACCGCAGCCGCGGCTTAGCAGGTCAGGGGGTCAGGCGTCCTCGTCGGGGGCCTGGCTCTTGTCGTGCCACTTGGGGTCGGTCTCCCACTCCAGGTTGCGTTCCTGCGCCGTCTCCATCGCGTGGTTCGCCTCCTCGCGGGTGGCGTACGGGCCGAAGCGGTCCTTGGCCGGGCAGTCCGGGCCCTCCTCGACCCGCTTGTGGACGAGGCAGTAGTACCACTCGCCGGGCTTCCCGGCCGTGCGCTTCTTGAACAAAGCCATGGTCGGCTCCTCTCTCATACACTCGCTGCCATGTCTGGCCAGTCACTGCTTGTACCAGGGGAGCTCTCTCCCACCCGTTCCGTACCCGGAAACATCCGGCGTCCCGAGTACGTGGGCAAACCCGCGCCGACGCCGTACACCGGTCCGGAAGTCCAGGATGCCGACACCATCGAGCGGATGCGCATCGCGGGCCGTATCGCCGCACAGGCGATGGAGGCCGCGGCCGCGCACATCGCGCCCGGTGTCACGACCGACGAACTCGACCGGGTGGCACATGAGTTCATGTGCGACCACGGCGCCTATCCGTCGACGCTCGGCTACCGCGGATTCCAGAAGTCGCTGTGCACCTCGGTCAACGAGGTCATCTGTCACGGGATTCCCGACTCGACCGTCCTCCAGGACGGCGACATCGTGAACCTCGACGTCACGGCGTACCTCAACGGGGTGCACGGCGACAACAACGCCACCTACTTCTGCGGCGACGTCGACGAGGAGTCGAAACTCCTGGTCGAGCGGACGCGCGAGTCGCTCGTCCGCGCCATCAAGGCGGTCAAGCCGGGCCGCCAGATCAACATCATCGGGCGGGTCATCGAGTCGTACGCCAAGCGCTTCGGCTACGGCGTCGTACGGGACTTCACCGGGCACGGGATCTCGACGTCCTTCCACTCCGGCCTGATCATCCCGCACTACGACAGCCCGTACGCGACCGAGACCATCAAGCCCGGCATGACCTTCACGATCGAGCCGATGCTGACGCTCGGCACGCACGAGTACGAGATGTGGGACGACGGCTGGACCGTGGTCACCAAGGACCGCAAGCGGACGGCGCAGTTCGAGCACACGCTGGTGGTGACCGAGACGGGGGCGGACATTCTCACGTTGCCCTGACGCCATGGCGGGGTACGTTCTTACCGACAGGACGTCGGGAACCCATTGACTTAGGTAAGCCTAAGCATACAAACTGGGTGCACCACCCGTCCCCTTCGGCTATGGAGACCTGCCTTGGACGCCTTCTCGACCCTCATCCGCACCGCGTCGCACGAGCAGCACACCGAGGCGGAGAGCACGAGCTTCATGAGCGACATGCTGGGCGGGCGGCTCGGTGTGGACGCGTACGCGCGCTACACCGAGCAGCTGTGGTTCGTGTACGAGGCGCTGGAGGAGGGCGCGCAGGCGCTCGCCTCCGACCCGGTCGCGGGCCCCTTCATCCAGCCCGAACTGATGCGCACCGCCGAGCTGGAGCGCGACCTGGCGCACCTGCTGGGCGCTGACTGGCGCGAGAAGGTCACCGCGCTGCCGGCGACCGCGGCGTACGCGGCCCGGGTGCGCGAGTGCGCGGTGACCTGGCCCGCCGGGTACGTGGCGCACCACTACACCCGCTACCTCGGCGACCTCTCCGGCGGCCAGATCATCCGCGACAAGGCGGAGAAGACCTGGGGCTTCGAGCGGAAGGGCGACGGCGTCCGCTTCTACGTCTTCGAGCAGATCTCCAACCCGGCCGCTTTCAAGCGGGGTTACCGCGAGCTGCTCGACGCGGTGAACGCGGACGACCTGGAGAAGCAGCGGATCGTCGACGAGTGCAAGCAGGCGTTCGCGCTCAACACGGAGGTCTTCCGGGAGCTGGGCGGGGAGTTCCCGCTCAGCGCGTAGGGGCGAACGTCACGCGCCCGCCGAGCTCGATGGTTCCGTCGGGGGCGGGCGCGGTCAGCAGCTGGGAGCCGCGCCCCTGCGTGATGTTGAGGGCGCGGCCCAGTGCGGCGGTGAGGAGCAGGGCCGCGGCGCCGGTCGCCTCGTCCTCGTCGATGCCGTCGCCGCGCCGGGGAAATCCCCGGGCCCGTACGCGGCCCGCCGCCTCGTCCTCCCAGGCCCAGGCGTAGAGCCAGCCCTCGCCGGGCGGCGGGGTCGGCAGGGCGTCGACCTCGGCGGCAGACGCGTAGCGCGTGAGCGTGCGGGGCGGGGCCCATTCGGGGCGGGCGGTGATCCAGCTGAACTCGCCGTCCTGGCGGGCGAACACGTCCCCCACCTCCAGCTCCAGCACCTCGATGTCGAGCAGCCAGGCGGCGCCCACGACCGGATACCCGGCGAAGGGCAGCCGCCCGCTGGGCGTGTAGATGTCGAGGCGCCCGCGCTCCGGATCGTCGACGAAGACGGTCTCGCTGAAGCCGAGGCGGGCGGCGAGGGCCTGGCGCGAGGCCGGGTCCGGGTGGTCGCTTCCTTCGCGTACGACGCCGAGCCGGTTGCCGTGGCTGCCGTCGGGTGCGCAGAAGACGCTCAGTACGTCGATCTCATTCACCGGGGCATTCAAGCATCAGCGCCTCCCAGGCCTCGGGGCCGCCCGGCAGGGGCCAGGTCCGGGTGGGTCCGGGGTCGCCGGGCATCGCCGCGGCGGCCCGCCCGAATCCCCGTACGACGGCGTCGAGTTGGTGGGATTCCCCCGCGGCCGCGAGACGCTCGGTGAGCTGCTCGTGGTACGCGGTCATCGCTCCGAGATCGGCGGCCAGGCGCGCCGCGCCCGTCGCGCGGGCCAGCACCAGGCAGGGCGGCTCGGCCCCCTCGGCGAGGGCGGCGGCGGCCCGGTCGTGGCCGTCGAGCAGCAGCCAGCCGTCGAGGAACTCGGCCCACCAGAGGAGGACGGGCGCGAGTGTCCCGTCGCGGGCGGCTTTGCGGTACGCCTTCACGCGGGGCGCGTCGAGGGGTGGGAGCGGGCGCAGGGGGAGGACGCCGTTCCAGCCGTCGGCGTCGTCGAAGTGCGCGGTGGGCCACTCCTCGACGAGGTCGGCGGTCCAGACGTACGGCGGAAAGCTGCGGCGGGCGAGGGTCCAGCGGCCGTCGTGGAGCGGCCCGTGCGCGGAGGAGTCGAGCCAACGGGCGTACTGGTGAAGCCAGTTGGCGCCGCCGCGCATCGCGGCGGCGCGCACGGGAGGGAACGGCGACCGGAAGCCGGAATGGCGGCGGATCGCGGTGTCACCGTGCCCGGCGGGCACCCGAGCGGCCAGCACGGGACGCCCGCCCTGCCGCAACAGGAGCCGCCCGTCGCCCGCCGACTGCCAGTGGAGCGGGGGCGGGCCGGGCCGCCCGGCGACCTCCAGAAGCAGCTCGCCGCGGATCAGTTCGGACCTCTTCACGGGCCCAGGCTAGGCGCGCCCAACAGGTCACGTCACGGGCGAGCCACCGCGCAAGGCGGCCGCGCGGGCGCACCAAGAACACACGGCGGGGCCGCACCGCATTGCGCGCGGTGCGGCCCTGCTGCGTACGGGAGTTGATCAGGCGTTCGTACGGCGGCGGCGTGTCGCCAGGACCACGCCCGCGCCTGCCGCCGCGATCGCGCCCGCCGCGCCCAGCAGTGCGCCTGCCGGGGTCTCCGCGCCCGTCTCGGCCAGCTCGCCCGAGCCGCCGACCGTGCCTGCGCCGCCGGTGGTCGAGGAGCCCGTGGTCGGCGTGGCCGTGGCCGTGGTGCCGCCCTGCGGGAGCGTCGCGTCCTCCGAGAGGGTCAGGGCCACCGTGACCGGGTCGATGGCGTCGCCCGCCTTGTAGATCGAGCCCGTGGTGTCGTTGGCGAACTGGGCCGCGCCCGCCGCCGTGAACTTCGCCGGGACGTTCTTCAGCTGGATGACGTCCTTGACCGCCGTGTAGCTCGCCTTGGAGAGGTCGAGCGACGCGAACTTCACGTCCTGGTTGGTGCCCTTGGGGGTCGTGACGTCCGCGCTCAGCGTGCCCTTGGTGCCGTTGGCCGCGATCCGTACGTCCGAGAGCTTGATGTCGAGGCCGTGGGCCTTGTAGACGAACTGGACACTGCCGCCGAAGGACGCGTTGACCGTCTTCTTCGCCGAGTCGGCCGTGGCCTTGGCGAGCGGGAAGTCGAAGCCGTTCGCGTTCTTCTTCACGCCGGAGGCGAGCTTGATCTCGCCGCCGCTGAGGATGTACGTACGGAAGGACTCCTTGACGCCCCAGGACAGCTTGCCGTCCACCACCGTGCCGGGGGCGGTGGTCGGCGTCGCGGAGGCGGTCGCCGAGGGCTTGGTCGTCGGGGTCTTGCTGGGGGCCGGCGGCGTGACCGACGGGGTCGGGGACGGCGTCGTCTCCGGGGCGGGCGCGGTGACCGTGAGCGGGTCGCCCGCCGCGCCGGTGTAGCGGCCGCCGCCACCGAGGGCCGTGTCCGCCTCCGCGGTCAGCTTGGTGGTCATGTTGGTCATCGCGCGGTCGACCGTGACGGAGGCGAACGGGACGTCGTCCTCGGTCTTGCCGCTCTTCGTGACGTCCGCCGTGACGGTGGAGGTGCCGCTGTTGAACTTGAAGTCGGAGAGCTTGACGTCGAAGCCGTGCGCGGTGGAGGTGAACTGCACGCTGCCCTTGAAGGCGAGGGCGACGGCGTGGGTGTCCGTGTCGTACGTGCCCTCACCGGCCGTGAACGTGAACGCCCCGTTGTTCGCGGCCTGTTCGGCGCCGTCCGCGACGGTGACCTTGCCCGCGGCGATCCCCGTCACATACGTGCGGTAGGACTCCTTGATGCCCCACGTCAGCTTGTAGTCCTTCAGCGGGGCGGGCGCCGCGGCCGCCGGGGTGATCACGAGGGCGGTGGCTCCCAGGGCGGTCGCGGTGGCGACGGCTGCCGCGAGGGCTATGGGACGGCGGCGGCTGCGGTGGGCGGACATGGTCAGGGGTCTCCTAGGAAGTGTCATGACGGGGGGGTGGGTGTCAGTTCTGCTGAACGGTGCGGCGCTTGCGCGCCACGAGGATTCCGGCGACGGCTGCGGCCAGGGCCAGCGCGCCGGCGCCGATCGCGAGGTACGTAGTGGTGGAGGACGAGGAGTCGGCGACCGTGGCCGCGGCCACCGTCTTCGCCTTCGTCTTCGCCTCGGGTGTGGGGGTCGGATCGCTGCCCAGGTCCGGGAGGGCGGGCAGCTGGGCCGTCTTGTCGAGGGCCACGGCGAGCGAGAGCGGATCCATGTCCGTGCCCGCCTTGTACATGGACCCGAAGAGCTTCGCGCCGTCGGCGGTGAGCTTCGTCGGCGCCTCGGTGACGGTCAACAGGCCGTTCTTCGGAGCCAGTTCACCGGCCGCGAAGGTGATCAGCGGGGTACCGGACGAGGAGAGCGTTCCCGTGCCGCCCTTCACCGCGATGGTGATCTTCGACAGCGTGACGTCGAGGTGTGCGCCCGTGAAGCGGACGGAGCCGGTGAAGTCTGCGGCCAGGGTCTGCTTCTTCTGGTCGTACGTCCCCTTGCCCTGCGGGAAGCGGAACAGCGCCCCGCCGTCCTGCGCCCCGTCGGCCAGGGTCCACTTCCCCTGGGCGATGGACCCGGTGACGTACTCGCGGAACGTGCGGCGCACGCCCCAGTCGACGGCGGCGTTCTGGATCGCGCCCGCTGTTGAGGAAGCCGTGGCCTTGGGGGTGGGCGTCGGCGTCGGCTTCTTGGTGGCCGGGCCCTTCGTGTCCACGGAGAGGCTCACCGGGTCGAGTACCGTACCGGCCGTGTAGTAACCGGCGAAGGCCTTGGCGCCCTGCGAAGTGAGCGTCGCCGGGATGTTGTTGAGGGCGATCGGGGTGGTGCCGCCCTTCATGTTGATCCCGGACACGGCGAGCGCGGCGAGCGGGACCTGGTAGGCCGTGGTGACCTTGCCCGTCCCCTTGGCCTTGCTCGTCATGTCGGCGAAGAGCGTGCCGCTGCCGCCGGAGATCCGGACGGTCGGGCGGCTGATGGTGAGGTCGAGCTCGTAGGAGCCGTCCGACTTCTTGTGGCCGGTGAAGTGGACGCCTCCGACGAAGGAGGAGCGGAAGGAGCCGCTGCCCGGGTCGTACGAACCGGTGGCCGACGGGAAGCGGAACTGGCTGCTGCCGATCGTTCCGGCCCCGCCCGTCAGCGCGTAACGGCCATTGGCTATCGGCCCGGTGACGTAGGTCTGGAAGGAGGATTTGATCCCCCAGTCGAGCCTGCCGCCCTGCACCGTGCGGTCCGCCGCATGGGCGGCGCCGGCCGGGAGCAGGGCTCCCAGCATCACCGCGAAGAGCGCGACGGCGAACGCGCGTGCCGATCGAGACGGCAGCATCGAATCCCTCCCGGGGGTAGCTAGCGAAGGTAAGGCTAACCTAAGCTATCCCCGACCTGGTCCGGAACCCCTCCGGGCCCAGGAACCTCAACAGAGCGACAGGACGGTGCCCTTCGTGCGCACACCACGGCTCGCGGGTGCACTTCTCTCCGCACTCGCCCTTGCCCTCGTGGCCACCGGCTGCGGCAGCGGGACGGGCGGCTCCACGGCCGCCGCACCCGCGGCGAAGGCCGCGACGGCCGACCGCATCGAGCCGCTGGCCGCCACGGTGAAGCCCACGCTCCCGGCCACCGTGCAGTCGGCCGACGGGCATCGGGTCTCGGTCGCGTCGACCGACCGGATCGTGCCGCTGACCGGCAGCCTCAGCGAGATCGTGTTCACCCTCGGCCTCGGCAAGAACGTCGTCGCCCGCGACATCACCGCCACCTTCGAGCAGGCGAAGAGCCTGCCGGTGGTGACCCGCGCGCACGACGTCTCCGCGGAGAGCGTGCTCTCGCTGAAGCCGACGCTGGTCCTGGCGGACACGACGACCGGCCCTGCCGAGGCGATCGACCAGATACGCGACGCGGGCATCCCGCTCGTGGTGGTCTCCCCCGCGAAGGGGCTCGGCGACGTGGACCGGCGGATCGACACGGTGGCGGCGGCGCTCGGCGTGAAGGCTTCGGGGGATGCGCTGAAGGCGCGTACGGACGAGCGGATCGCGGCGGTGCGGAAGTCGGTCCCGGCGGAGAAGGACGGGAAGGGCGGGAAGCAGCCGCGGGTGGCCTTCCTGTATCTGCGCGGGTCGGCTTCGGTCTATCTGCTGGGCGGGCGGGACTCGGGGGCGGCGTCGCTGCTTGAGGCCGCAGGGGCGGTCGACGCGGGCAAGGCGTCGGGCCTGGAGAAGGACTTCACGGCGATCACGAGCGAGGCGCTCGCCAAGGCCGCTCCGGACGCAATTCTGGTGATGAGCAAGGGACTTGAGTCGGTGGGCGGGATCGACGGACTGGTGAAGATCCCGGGCGTCGCGGAGACGCCCGCGGGGATGGACCGGCGGGTCGTGTCGATCGACGACGGGGTGCTGCTGAATTACGGGCCGCGTACCGATGAGGTGCTGAAGTCGCTCGTGGAGCAGTTGTACGGGGAGAAGAAGTGACGGCGGCTCCGGAGGCGCCCGTTCAGGAGGCCGCCCCGAAGGAGGCCCCCGCGCTGCCGCCGACCCGGCGGCGCTCCCCCGCGTATCTGCTGACCGCCGGACTGCTGGGTGCGCTGGTCGTGCTCTGTCTGGTGTCGGCCGGGGTCGGGGCGTACGACATTCCGCTGGGGGATGTCGTCGGGTCCGTACTGCACCGGATCGGTCTGGGCGGTGGGGAGTTGGACCGCGTCGGCGAGAGCGTCCTGTGGAACGTACGGCTGCCGCGGGTGGTGCTCGCGCTGCTGGTGGGGGGATCGCTGGGGTGTGCGGGGGCGCTGATGCAGGGGGTGTTCGGCAACCCGCTCGCGGAGCCCGGGGTCATCGGGATCTCGTCCGGGGCGGCGGTCGGGGCGGTCGGGGCGATCGCGCTGGGGCTGAACTTCTTCGGGAACTGGACGATTACGGCGTGCGCGTTCGTGGCCGGGCTGGTGACGGTGCTGGTTGTTTATGTGCTGTCGCGGTCGGGGGGCCGGACGGAGGTGGTGACGCTGATCCTCACCGGGATCGCGGTCAACGCGTTCGCGGGGGCGCTGATCGGGCTCTTCATCTTCTTCGCGGACAACGCGCAGATCAGCCAGATCACGTTCTGGCAGCTGGGGTCGCTGGCGCAGGCGACGTGGCCGAAGGTGCTGGCGGTGCTGCCATGTGCGGTGGTGGGGCTGGGAGTTGCGCCCTTCTTCGCGCGGAAGCTGGACCTGCTGGCGCTGGGCGAGCGGCCTGCGCGGCACCTGGGGGTGGATGTGGAGCGGCTGCGGGTGGTGCTGGTGCTGGTGGTCGCGCTGCTGACCGCGGCGGCGGTTGCGGTGGCGGGGATCATCACGTTCGTGGGGCTGCTGGTGCCGCACCTGCTACGGATGGCGAACGGGCCGGGGCATCGGTTTCTGGTGCCAGCGAGTGCGTTGGGTGGGGCGGTGGTGCTGGTTGCGGGGGATCTTGCGGCACGGACTGTGGCTGCGCCGGCGGAGTTGCCGTTGGGGGTGCTGACTGCGTTGTTCGGGAGCCCGTTCTTCTTCTGGCTTCTGCGGAGGACGCGGCAGCGGCAAGGGGGCTGGGCGTAGGGGCTTTCCCCGATCCCGCCCCTGGCCCACCCATCAACCACCCCACACCGAAGGCAGAGTCACGTGATCAAAACCCTCCTCAGCGGCCGGACCCGCACCCTCCCCACCCCCTCCCCACCCGGCACCCCCCTCGCCGAAGCCAAAGCCCTCCACCTCCGGCTCGGCAGCCGGAACGTCCTCGCCGACGTACACCTCACCGTCCGCGCCGGCGAACTCCTCACCCTCGTAGGCCCCAACGGCGCAGGAAAATCAACCCTGTTGGCAGCAATCGCCGGCGACCTCACCCCCACCACCGGCGAAGTCCGCGTGCACGGCCAGAACGTCACCACCTGGCCCGCCCCCGACCTCGCCCTCCGCCGCGCCGTCCTCCCCCAGGACGCCGCCCTCTCCTTCCCCTTCCCCGTCGAAGACGTCGTACGGATGGGCCGCGCCCCCTGGGCCGGCACCGACCGCGAGGACGAGGACGACGACGCCGTGGCGGAAGCCATGGCCGCGACGGAGGTGGAGACATTCGCCTCCCGCCCCTTCTCCGCCCTCTCGGGCGGCGAGCGCGCCCGGGTCGCCCTCGCCCGCGTACTCGCCCAGCGCGCCCCCCTGTTGCTGCTCGACGAGCCCACCGCCGCCCTCGACCTCCGCCACCAGGAGCTCGTGATGCGCATCTGCCGGGAGCGGGCCGCCGCCGGGGACGCCGTCGTCGTCGTCCTCCATGACCTGGGTCTCGCCGCCGCCTACGCCGACCGCGTCGCCGTACTCGAAGCCGGCCGGATCGCCGTCGCGGGCCCCCCGCGCGAGGTCTTCACCGAGGAGCTCCTCAGCCGTGTCTACCGGCAGCCCGTCGACGTGTTCCCACACCCCGAATCCGGCGTTCCGCTCATCGTCCCCCGCCGCCGCTTGACCACTACTTGACCTTCCAATGAGTCAGCTGTGACAGACCCGTGATCGCGGTACGAGAGTGAGAGCTGAATCACTGTCCCGGTGGGTATCGGTGAGGTAAGCCTCGGTTAAGTTAGGTCCGCCTCACTCGACCATTCACGACCCATTCACCCAAGCGTGGAGCCCGTATGCGACCCGTCCGCCTCTCCGTCGTCACCGCCGCCACCGCCGTGGCCGCCCTGACCGCCGTCACCGGTTGCGCCGAGAAGAGCGATGCCAAGGCCGGCAGCGACGGCGCCGTGCAGGTGACCGCGACCGACACCGCCTGCAAGGTCTCCAAGACCGAACTCCCCGCCGGGCACGTGCAGTTGGCGGTCGAGAACAAGGGCTCCAAGGTCACCGAGGTCTACCTCCTCTTCCCCGACGACCGCATCGTCGCCGAGCGCGAGAACATCGGCCCCGGCCTCAAGCAGACCGTCACCGCCGAGGTGAAGGCCGGCAGCTACGAGATCGCGTGCAAGCCGGGCATGAAGGGCGACGGCATCCGCCAGAAGATCACCGTCACCGGTGGCGGCGCGACGGCCAAGCGGAACCCGAAGCTGGACACCGCGGTCGCCGCGTACCGCAAGTACGCGCAGGAGCAGGCCGACGCGACGATCCCCAAGGTGAAGGTCTTCACCGACGCGGTCCGCAACGGTGACCTGGAGGCGGCCAAGAAGGCGTTCGCCCCCTCGCGTCTGGGCTGGGAGCGCACCGAGCCGGTCGCCGAGTCCTTCGGGGACATCGACCCCAAGACGGACGTACGCGCCGACGGCCTGGAGCCCGGCCAGAAGTGGACCGGCTGGCACCGCCTGGAGAAGGCGCTCTGGCAGGACAAGAAGATCGGCGCCACCGAGAAGACCCTCGCCACCCAGCTCGACACCGATCTGGCCGACTGGCAGAAGCGCGTGGGCACCGCCGAGATCACCGCGACGTCCATGGCCAACGGCGCCAAGGAGCTGCTCGACGAGGTCGCCACCGGCAAGGTCACCGGTGAGGAGGACCGCTACAGCCACACCGACCTCTCGGACTTCAAGGCCAACGTCGAGGGCGCCCAGCAGGCGTACGAGCTGCTGAAGCCGGTCGCCTCCAAGAACGACGCGGCGCTCACCAAGGAGCTGGACACCCAGTTCGCGGCGATCGCCACCGTGCTCGACAAGTACCGCTCGGACAAGACCTCCTACGACTTCGTCAGTTACGACAAGGTCACCAAGGGGCAGCGCAAGGAGCTCTCGGACGCGGTCAACGCGCTCGCGGAGCCCCTGTCCAAGCTCGCCGCGGCCGTCGTCAAGTAGCGGGACCAGGCACGAGAGCAGGAGAGAACTGGATATGAGCGAAGAGACCACGGCCCCCAACTCCACTGCGCCTTCCCGGCGTTCACTCATCGGCTGGGGCGGCGCGGGCCTGGCGCTCGGCGCCGTCGCAGCCGGTGGCACGGTCGCGGCCGTCCGTACGGGCAACGATGCCGTGCCCGTCGCCGACAGCGGTGCCGCCGTGCCCTTCCACGGCGCGCACCAGGCCGGGATAGCCACCGCGGTCCAGGACCGGCTGCACTTCGCCGCGTTCGACGTGACGACCACGGACCGCTCCGAGCTCATCCAGCTCCTCAAGGACTGGACCGCCGCGGCCGCCCTGATGACGGCCGGGCGTCCGGTCGGAGAGGGCGCGTACGGCGGTCTCGCCGAGGCCCCGCCGGACGACACCGGTGAGGCGCTGGGCCTCAAGCCGTCGCGCCTCACCCTCACCATCGGCTTCGGCGCCTCGCTCTTCGCCAAGGACCGCTTCGGGCTCGAGGGCAAGCGGCCCGACGCGCTCGTCGACATCGAGAAGTTCCCCGGGGACAACCTCGACGCCTCCCGCTCGGGCGGCGACCTGTGCGTCCAGGCCTGCGCAGACGACCCGCAGGTCGCCGTGCACGCCATCCGCAATCTCGCCCGTATCGGCATGGGCAAGACGGGCATCCGCTGGTCGCAGCTGGGCTTCGGCAAGACGTCGTCGACGACGCCCGACGCCCAGACCCCGCGCAACATGATGGGCTTCAAGGACGGCACCCGGAACATCGCCGGGACCGACGCCGCCGCCCTCGCCGAGCACGTCTGGGTCGGCGAGAAGGACGGTGCGAAGGACGGCTCCACCTGGATGACGGGCGGCTCGTACCTGATGGCCCGGCGCATCCGGATGCACATCGAGACCTGGGACCGCACCTCGCTCCAGGAGCAGGAGGACGTCTTCGGCCGCGACAAGGGCGAGGGCGCACCGGTCGGCAAGGCCAAGGAGCGCGACGAGCCGTTCCTGAAGGCGATGAAGCCGACCGCGCACGTACGCCTCGCGCACCCGGACTCCAACCACGGCATCAAGATCCTGCGCCGCGGCTACTCCTTCACCGACGGTACGGACGGACTCGGCCGCCTGGACGCGGGGCTGTTCTTCCTCGCGTACCAGCGCGACGTCCGCAAGGGGTTCATTCCGCTGCAGCGGTCCCTGGCGCGCCACGACGCGCTCAACGAGTACATCCAGCACGTGGGTTCGGCGCTCTTCGCCGTCCCGCCGGGCGTCCGCGACAAGGGCGACTGGTGGGGCCGGGCGCTGTTCTCGTAATCCGGTATCCGGTCCAGTTCAAGAGGAAGGAACCGACGTGTTCGGCAACTATCTGACCGGTCTGCGCGAGGGCCTCGAAGCCTCGCTGATCGTCTGCATCCTGATCGCCTACCTGGTGAAGACGGGCCGGCGCGACGCGCTGCGCCCGGTCTGGATCGGCATCGGGGCCGCCGTCGCGCTCGCGTTCGGTTTCGGCTTCGCGCTCGAATACGGCTCGCAGGAGCTGACATTCAAGGCGCAGGAAGCGCTCGGCGGTTCGCTGTCGATCATCGCGGTGGGCCTGGTGACGTGGATGGTCTTCTGGATGCGGCGCACCGCGCGGCACCTGAAGGCCGAGCTGCAGGGCAAGCTGGACGCGGCGCTGCAGATGGGCACGGGCGCGCTCGTCGTCACGGCGTTCCTCTCGGTGGGCCGTGAGGGCCTGGAGACGGCGCTGTTCATCTGGGCATCGGTGCACACCTCGCAGACCGGCACCTCGCAGCCGCTGATCGGGGCACTGCTCGGCATCGCCACGTCGGTGGTCCTGGGCTGGCTGTTCTACCGGGGCGCGGTCCGTATCAACCTGGCGAAGTTCTTCACCTGGACCGGCGCCATGCTGGTCGTCGTGGCCGCGGGCGTGCTCGCGTACGGCGTCCACGACCTGCAGGAGGCCGACTTCATTCCGGGTCTGCAGAGCCTCGCGTTCGACATCAGCGCGCAGATTCCGCCGGACAGTTGGTACGGCACCCTGCTCAAGGGCGTCTTCAACTTCCAGCCGGATCCGACCGTGCTTCAGGTCACGGTGTGGGCGCTGTATCTGATCCCCACACTCTTCGTGTTCTTCGCCCCGGTAGGGTTCGCGAAGTCGGTGGGAACGAAGGGGCAGAAGGCAGCACATGAGCAGGCTGAGTCGGCTGGCGGCGGGGATCACAACGACGGCACTGGTGTCGCTGACGGCGAGCGGGTGCATGACGGTGCACGGCGAGCTGGAAGTCGTACCGTCGGCGACGAAGGCTGAGGCCGCGCAGGCGCTGCAGGACTTCCTCACCGCGTACAACAAGGCCGACAAGGCCTTCGACCCGGCTCTGGACCAGGGCCGGGTCACCGGTGCGCTCGGGGCGATCAACCAGGCCGGGCTGAAGTCGCGGCACATCACCGACCCCGGCGGGAACAAGGACCACCAGGAACTGAAGCTCGACGACGCCAAGTTCGCGATCCCGAAGAAGGCGGGGTGGCCGCGGTACTTCGTCGCGGACACCGACTCCAACCGGGACACCGACGGCGGGAAGACGGACACGCGCTGGCTGCTCGTCTTCGTGCAGGACGGTCTGAAGCAGCCGTGGAAGGTCGCCTATCTGTCGATCCTCGCGCCGTCCCAGGTGCCCGTCTTCAAGACGGACAAGGACGGCTGGGCGGAGCCCCTGGCGCCGGCCGACGCGGCGCTGGCGGTGGCTCCGAAGGATCTGTCGGGGAACTACACGTCGTACCTGCGCGACGGGAAGCCCGCGGACTTCGTGGCGGGCACGCACACCTCGGAGTGGCGTGCCACGCGCAAGCAGAACGCGAATGTGCCGGGCATAGTGACGCAGTACGTCGACCAGGCGATGACGGACGGCGCCTTCCAGCCGCTCGGGCTGCGGACGAAGGACGGTTCGGGGCTGGTCTTCTTCGCGTCGAAGCACTTCGAGCAGCAGACCGCGGGCCCGAACGTGCGGCTGCCGTTCACGGCGGACGTGAAGGCGCTGACGACGGGCAAGCTGACGAACAAGCTCACCAAGGAGCGGATGTCCAACGAGGTCGCCCTGGTGCCGGCGAAGGGTGCGGGCGACCAGAAGGTGGCCATACTGGGCAGGCTCCAGGGACTGACCTCGGGCAAGGCCTCCTAGCGGCAGCCCGCTCAGCGGCCGCCGAGCGGCCAGGCCACCGCGTGGGCGTCGTAGCCCTCGGCGCCGGTGTTCGCGTACTGCGCACAGGCGTCGGTGAGGACTTCGAGCAGGGTCAGCGGGTCGGGCAGCGGGTGTTCGAGCCCGCGCAGCCATTCGACGCCGAGCTCACCGGGGAGACGCGCGGGCGGCAGCAGTACGTAACTGCCGCGGCAGTGCCAGCGCAGACCCGGGTGCTCGTCCATCGTCTCGGGGTGGCAGTCCAGCTCGCAGGGCCACCACTCGTCCTCGTCCTCGGGGGTACCGCGCGTCGCGGTGAAGAAGAGGAGGCGGTCGCCGCCGGACTCGGCTACGGGGCCGACGTCGATGCCTGCGGCGAGGAGGCGCGAGAGGGCGCTGTGACCGGCGTCGAGGGGGACGTCGAGGACGTCGTGGACCATGCCGGTGGCGGTGATGAAGTTGGCCTCGGGCTGGTTGCGTACCCAGCGCTCGACCTGGGAGCGGTCCGTCGTGGACTGCGTCTGCCAGGCGAAGGAGACCGGGTGGCGGGCCGGAGTGGGGCAGCCCACGCGGTCGCAGGAACATCGGTAGCCGACGGGGTGCGCGGCCGGGGAGAGCGGCAGTCCCGCCGCTGCGGCGGCGAGCATCAGCTTCTCGCGGGCCAGTCCGGCGTCGGCCGCGGCGTCAGGTTTCGGACGTCGGCGCAGCCACTGGGGCATCCTGCTCTCCGAGCCGCGGTAGCGGCCGATCCCGTCGCCCATCTATCCCCTCACCTCACCGTCGTCCCGGCGGACCCTCCCCATGCTGCCACCATCCTGAAGCTCGGATGACCACAGTCCGGATCCCGGGTGGATCGGCAGGGGCTCAGCGGGGTGAGATGCCACGCAGGACCTGGTCGATGCAGGTGTCCGCAAATTCGTGTGTGAGGGGATTCGTCCGCTGCAGCCAGCGGTGGGTGAGCGGCCCGACGATCATCTCGACGGCGACGCGTACATCGATGTCCGGGTCGACCTGGCCCGCTTCCTGAGCGGCGCGCAGCCGGGTCTCGTACAGAACGAGAGCGGGCTCGAGCAGCTGCTGGGTGAACTTCGCGCCGAGCTCGGGGTCCATGGCTCCGGCGGCGGTGAGGGCGCGGGCGGGTGCCTCGTACTTCACGTCGTTGAACTGGTCGACCGTGAGACGCAGCACAAACTTCAGGTCGGCCGCGATGTCCCCGGTGTCGGGGAAGCCCGACCACTCGTACCGCTCGCCCTCCTGGGCGTCGCCGGAGAGCGCGATCGACGCGTCGAGGAGTACGGCGGCCTTCGAGGGCCACCAGCGGTAGATCGTCTGCTTGCCGACGCCGGCCCGGGCGGCGATGGCCTCGATCGTGAGCTTGTTGTAGCCGACCTCACCGACGAGCGCGAGGGCCGCTTCGAGGATCGCGCGGCGGGAGCGTTCGCTGCGGCGCGAGGAGTCGGGGGTCTTGGTCTCTGCCATGCGGCGAATCTAGCACCGGATGAGGCGAGACGTATCGTCTTGACAAGACGCTACGTCTCGTCTCATAGTAGAGTTCGTCGCGAGACGCACCGTCTCGCTTCAAGGTTTCTACGAGGGGAGAACCACAGATGACCCGTGGTGGAGCAGGAAACATGCTCGGCGTCGGCGGCGCCCGCAACCACCTCTCCCGCAAGGCCCTCCGGGGCGGCGGAAAGAGCGGTACGGGCAAGGGCGGCCCGCTGGACCCGATGGCACAGAAGCGGGAACTCCTCCGCAGGCTGAAGGAGGACCGTACGGAATCGTGAACGAACGCTCCGCATCACCGGAGCGGGAGTCGATTCCTCCTGGACCGGGGCAATGAACCACCCGATCGGATCACGCGCAGGAGCCCCTCACGGCGGACCATGGGCAGCAGTCGGCCGTACGCATCCAGTACGGCCAATGTCCGCCGTGAGGAGCCCTCATTGCCTCGTGACGCCAGACCCCGGCGCTATCTGATGTGCGCACCCGAGCACTTCAGGGTGACGTACTCCATCAACCCGTGGATGGACCCCGCGAAGCCGGTCGAGCTACCGCTCGCCATCGCCCAGTGGGAAGACCTGCGCGACCGCTACCGCGCACTCGGCCACACCGTGGAACTGCTCACCCCCCGCCCCGACCTGCCCGACATGGTCTTCGCGGCCAACGGCGCGACGGTGGTCGACGGACGGGTGCTCGGCGCCCGGTTCGCCTACCCCGAGCGGACGGAGGAGGCGGAGGAGCACGCGGAGTGGTTCCGCAGCCACGGCTACACGGAGATCCACTCCCCGTCCCACATCAACGAGGGCGAGGGCGACTTCGCCGTCACCTCCTCCTACCTCCTGGCCGGCCGGGGCTTCCGCTCCAGCCCGCTCTCGCACGACGAGGCGCAGGAGTTCTTCGGCCGACCGGTGATCGGCCTCGACCTGGTGGACCCGCGCTACTACCACCTGGACACGGCCCTGTCCGTACTCGACGACGAGGCGGACGAGGTCATGTACTACCCCGACGCCTTCTCCCCCGGCAGCCGCGCGGTCCTCGCCCGGCTCTTCCCCGACGCACTGATCGCGGGACCGGACGATGCGGCGGCGCTGGGCCTGAACGCGGTGAGCGACGGCCGCCATGTGCTGCTGCCGCAGGCGGCGGTGGGGCTGTACGAACCGCTGCGGGACCGCGGTTTCGAACCGATCGGCATCGATCTGGGTGAACTGCTCAAGGGCGGCGGCAGCGTGAAGTGCTGCACGCAGGAGCTGCGCCCCTGATCAGACGCCCGATCAGTCGTCGTAGTCGGTGTCGGCGTGGGGCGGCGGCCATTCGTCGCCCCATGCGATGTCGCGCGCGGCCCGGTACAGCGCACCGTGCCGCTTGGTGACGGTGGCGCGGTCCAACTCGCCCCGGTCGGTGCAGAGTTCGAGGAGCACCTGCCCCTTGCGGATCTGCGGCCTGCGGGTGATACGGGCGGCGGGGGGCGCCTGGATGTCGCCTCGTACGGCGGCGACGTAACTGAACTTCTCGTCCTCGTACGCGAGGGACCCGCCCTTGATCTTCCGGTGCAGCGAGGAGCGGCTGACGCGCGCGGAGAAGTGACACCAGTCGGTGCCGCGCTCGATGGGGCAGGCGCCGCTGTGGGGGCAGGGGGCGGCGACGGTGAACCCGGCGGCGATGAGCCGCTCGCGGGCGTCCATGATCCGCAGATACCCGTCGGGCGTGCCGGGCTCGATGACGACGACGGCCTGCGCGGCGTGCGCGGCGGCGTCGACGACGGCGCCGCGGTCGTCCTCGGTGAGTTCCCCGAGGACGTACGAGACGGTGACGAGATCGACGGCGTCGAGCGTGAGGGCCTTGCCGATGCGGGCGCGGGTCCAGGTGGCGTTACGGAGCGCGGCGACGCCGGAGGCGGCGGCCAGCTCCTTGCCGAGCGCGAGGGCGGGCTCGGCCCAGTCGAGGACGGTGGTCGCCTGATCCCCCCAGGCCTCGGAGACGGCCCAGCTCGCGGACCCCGTACCGCCGCCGATGTCGGTGTGCGTGGCGGGCACCCAGGAGGGGACGGCGTCCTGGAAGGCGTTGAGGGCGGACCGTACGGCCTCGAAGGTGGCGGGCATCCGGTACGCGGCGTACGCGGCGACGTCGGAACGGTCCCGCAGCACGGGCGCATCGGTCGGGGTGTCCCCCCGGTAATTGGCGATGAGCCGCTCGACGGCCTGCGCGGCCTGCTTGGGCGGCAGCCCGTCGAGGAGCCCGGCGAGGGCGGCGCGCAGGGAGTCGGGGGTGGGGAGGGAGTCGTTCACCGGAGGAGTTTAAGCCGTTCCGCCCGGAGCCAGGCGCGCTCGCCGAGCATCTCGGCGGCGTCGCCGCGGGCGAGGAAGGCGGCCCAGGGCTGGTGACCGAGCGCGCCGAGGCGTTCGATGCGGTCGGCCTCGCGGGTCTGGAGGGCATCGAGGGCGTCGAGGACGGCTTCGGGCTCGGCTCCGTAAGCGACGCAGAGGGCGTCGAGGCGGTCGCGGAGGGCGTGCTCGCCGGTGATGGCGGCGCGATTCTGCTGGTGGGCGGGGCGGAGGGGGACGGCGTACCAGGCGAGCTGGGCGAGATCGTCGAGGGGATGGCCGGGGGCGGCGAAGTCCCAGTCGATGAACCCGGCGAGCCGGTCGCCGTCCCAGATGGAGTTCCAGGGCCCGAGGTCACCGTGGCGGATGACCATGCCGGGCTGCCACTCGGTCTCCTGCCCGAGCCATTGCGCGTCGGTGGGCGGCCGGAAGTCCTGGAGGGCGTCGTGGTACCCGCGCAGCCAACGGCCGAGCGCGCTGATTCCGGCGATCGAGCGGAGGGCGGCGGGCCAGGGCGAGAAGGCGGGCTCACCGTGGAGGAGGGACAGCACTTCGTCGGGCCCGTCGGTGCCGAGGGCGCGGGGGGCCTGGTTGAAGCCTGCTGCTTGAAGGTGGTCGAGCAGCGCATGCACAGCAGGGGTCCACGCACCGGCCGGCCGCCGGATGGTCTCGCCGACCCGCCGCACGGTGGTCACGCTGCCCTTGTCGGTGGCGCCGTCCTCGATCATCGGGCCAGGTTAGCTGTGCCGCCGAGCCCGGATCGGAGGGTGGCACGGATGGCGGCGACGCGTTCGTTGACGGTCGTGGGGTGTGCGACTGCGACGAGTGGCGTCACACCCGTACACCCCTCACAGATGCCTGCCTCCTGCCCGCGCGGGAGGGGGTCGTGGCAGTCGCCGCACTCGGCGAACACGGGGGCGGGCGGGCCCTGTTGGGCGGGCAGCTTCCGTACGAGCCGATCGCCGAGGATGCCACGGGCGGAGAAGACGACGGGAGGCAGCCCATCGGCCAGGAGCGCCCGGATCGCGGACTCGGACACCCCACAGTCCAGCCAGGGCAAGGCAAGCGGCGCGAGGGCAAGAGTGTCGGCGACGCTGAGCGCCAACTTCGGCTCCACACGCCCGAGTCGACCGAGCAGGGCGGCTCCGCGGGCGATGTCCGCGTCGGGGTGGGAGGGTTCTTCTACCGGGTTTTCGGCCCCCAGGGGGGACGCTCCCGAGTTGCCGACCTGCGCCTCACCGGTTCCCGCCGGGGCGGGAAGCGGGGCGTCGGGGTCCTGGGGAACGTCGAAGACGAAGGTCTCGGTACGGACCTGCCCGCTCTCGGGGTCGTGCGTGGTGCACCGTACGTAATACCCGTGCTCAACGAGCTCATCCAGAGCCTTGGAGATCCCGCGCCGCCCGATGCCGGGGTTCTTGTCGGCGAGAGTCCGGGCATCCTCGCGGGCGCCGTCGGGCAAGGAGAGCAGATAGGCGAGCAGCCCCCGGGCGGTGAAACTGAGCCGCCGGTCCCGCAGGACGTCGTTCCCCAGCACGGTGAAGGCACGCGTGCGCACGCTAAGCTGAATCCGCATCGAAGACCTTTTCTCTTCGTTGTCGGACCCCGGAGCGTTGGAGCGCTGCCGGGGTCACCTCTTGGTGGCTTGTCGATTGCAAACAGTAGCCCGCCTGGTCGCGACAAGTCCCTTTTTCAGTAAAAGAGTTGACTTCGACCTGCAGTCGTCTCAGTCGGTCAGCTGGTCCAGCAGCAACGTGCCGTCGCGGGATCCGGTCGCGATCAGAGCGCCACCGCCGAGGCGAGGCGCTACTGCGGCCACCATCCCCGGGCAGCCGAGACGCACAAGGGGCAACGCGTCAGCGGGCGTCGAGCGCGCTTCTGGCCCGGCCGATCACACGGTGGGCATCGGTTCCGTACACCGCGGATTCGCGCAAGGTGTTCCACACTTTGAGGTAGCCGGTGACGCTCTCGTCGTCGTCAAGCCAGAGTTCCGCGTGCCAATCCTCTGTGATGACGATTCGCTCGTCGAGGACCCAGAATCCATTGGCGGGTGAGATCTTCAACGGCGCGTCAAGGGGCACGATCCCGAGCTCGACGGTGTCCAGGCCAATAGCACTGGCGAGGCGGTCGAGCTGTGCGGCGAGGACGGGCCGTGGGCAGATCTGGGCGTGCAGCGCGGCCTCCCACATGAGGATGCGGAGCTTTCGGCCCGGTTCGTACAGCCATTCCTGCTGCTTCATCCTGGCTCGGACCGCGTCCTCCGTATCGCGAACAGAGTTCTGCAGTTCGGCGTACCGGATGAAGACGTGGCGTGCGTACTCGGCGGTCTGCAGCATTCCGGCGACGACGGACTCCTCCCACGCGTGGATGATGCGAGAACGTCCGAACTCCTCCTGCCACGTCTCTTGAACCGGTCTGTGGCCACGGGCCAGTTGACGCCGCCATGAGCGGATATGCGATTCGAATCCCCTGAGCCGCGCTTCCAACTCCTCATACGCGGCAGGATGGCCAGTGGCCTCGGCCCAGGCGCGCAGATCCTCGGGGGTTGCTGTTTGGCGCCCGTTCTCCAGCTTGGAGACTTTCGAGTTCGTCCAGCCCAGGTGCTGGGCAAGCTGCGTTCCGGTGAGCCGACCCTCCGGGCGCGAGTACCGCAGTTCTCGCAGCCGCGCCCCGAGGGCCGAGCGGGCCTGCTGATAGTCCGTGCTCACCGAAGGGCGTCCATCTACTTCGTCGCCGCCACTTCTGCCGCAAGCACGTCGTAGGACACTGCGTGGTGAAGCGCTACGTCCTTTGCCTGCAGATAGCGGACGACTTCGGCAGGGTCGGTGATCAGCTCGACGTTGAGCAGTACGTCCTCGTCGTCGAAGTGGAGCAGGGCAACCATGCGGGAGTCGAAGATCCAGAAGTCTTCTTCCGGCAACTGGAGGCGTCCGGCATCGGCGCGCCAGAGGTTGCGCATGTCCTCACCCGTGGCCGAATTGCGGCGCGCGTTGTCGAGCAAGTAGAGCTGCCCGGTCGTCGGCGGACTGTCGACGATGCGAACCCGGCCGACACGTTTTCCCTGGGAGGTCTGGCGCCGCATGTTGTTGCACCAGTCGTCGTCCAGTTCCCACTGCACCGTGCCTGTCTCGACGAACTCCTGGTACGTCTCGTCCTCACGGTCGGAGGCGTAGCCGCGACGAGTCTCCAACCGCCAGGCGGAGTGCTCGAAGGTCTCGAAGAGCCGACCGAACTCGTCCAGGTCGATGATGGTGGGCACGCGCTCGATCTCCTTGGGGCCGAAATGAACGAGGAGTTCCCGGGGAACGACGACGGCCAGCTCCCCATCGCTGAAGTGCTGGAGCTGGCTCAGGTCCTCGGGGTCGGTGAGCGGCGGTCCCTGCACCACGAACTCCCCTGATTCCAGGTCTTCGTGGAGTGCTGGACAAGCACCGTTCTTGCTGTCCGTGCCGTTGAAGCGCAGCCGTCGAGTCATGGCTGTTCCTTCCTCTGGGGCGGATATGCGTCCAGCATCCCCGGGCCCGAAGCCTCTCAGTACAGCGTGCCTCGTGCGGCAGGAGAAAACACGCGAAAATCTGGCCACCTCACGAGAAAAGTCGAGAAATCTACCGACTGGTCTCAACTCCGTCCGCCTACCGTCGAGTTCATGAGCAGAGACGACCACGCACCCCAGGCGGCGGACCCGCACGAAGCAGCCGAGTCCCTACGAGCCTCACTGGCCGCGGCCGGCATCGTGCTCCCCTCCCTGGCCGCCGATACCGCCTCCCCGTACCTGAGCCTGGTCACGCTGGGCAGCGTCCGCGCCGACGTAGCCCTCGATCTCGCCAACGCCCTCCGCAGGAGGCCGACATGACCAGCGAATCGCTGACGCCCCCGGAACCTGGCACCCTTGTCCTCGACACCGCGACGGACCGGGTCGGCATCGTGATGGGCAGCGAGGGCCCGTACCTCCAGCTCCGCCCACCCGGAGGCGGCCGTGAATGGGACGCAGCCCCGGCCTCGGTCCGTGCCGCCAGTGCGACCGACACACTGCGGGCCCGCGTCGGCGAACTCAACGCGGACCGAAGGCGAGGCATCTGACCCTGGCCGCGGCCTGGGCCCCACGCTGAGCAAGTCAGCTCCGGCGGCTGAGTAAGACCTCGCTTCAACTGGTGACGACGCCGAGACGGAGACGGGTCCGGACGGAAGGGCCTGTCACGAGCACGAGCAACGCGAAGGCAGTCAGCCGTTGCAGACCCGGCCGCGCGAAGAAGTCACTGTGCTGAATGCCGTAGGCCGCAT
Source organism: Streptomyces sp. NBC_01465 (assembly GCF_036227325.1). Lineage (NCBI taxonomy): Bacteria > Bacillati > Actinomycetota > Actinomycetes > Kitasatosporales > Streptomycetaceae > Streptomyces > Streptomyces sp. NBC_01465. Next base: position 2,126,078 of record NZ_CP109467.1, read on the forward strand.
ACCAGTTGGCCATCCCATCAGTCGCCATGACCACGAACATGAGGTCAGAGATGTGCGAAGCAGCGCCGACGAAGACCAGCACGACGACATACAAGGCCATCAGCGCCACCACCCACCATGGGACCTGGCGTATCCAGCGGATCACACGACCGATTCTCTCAGCCACAGAAGCCGGGCCCGGTGCGCTTCAGCTTGTTAGGCGGCGGGCGCGTGCAACCGTCAGGCGTTGGCGATTAGCTTCGCCTCCTCAGCCGGGGACAACCCGTGCCGGAGCGGCGGTTCGCCGCGCTCGCGGTCCCAGGCCAGTACGTCAGCGATCGTCACGGCCAACGGGGTTGCGGGCATGCCTGCGGCCCGTGCGCGTACGGGACTTCGCTGCTGCGTCGGCCACATCGATGCGGGGCGGGTGAGCGGAAAGAACGGTGACACCGCCTCGGCGGGCACGGGAACGATCTCGACCTGGCTGCCCGCGACCTGGGCGCAGGTGGTGATCAGATCCGCCATCGTGGTCGGTTCAGCCGGACCGACTGCGTGGAACGCGCCTGGCCTGTCGTCCTTGATCAACTGGACTACGAGGCCGGCCGCATCGCGGGAGTCGACCACCTGGACCGGCTGTTGCGGGCTGGTGGGCAAGGCCACCTGGCCGCCGCGCGCGGCCCGGCGAACCCAGTACACGAGCCCGTCCTGCACGTCGTACGGCCCGGCGACCTTCCCCAGGCGGACGATCGTGGCCCGCGACCCGTACCGGGCCACCACGTCGTCCTCGCAGGCCGCTTTGCATGGCCCGTACGTGTCCTCGTCGAGCTCCTCGGTGTCGCGCACCGGCGGGCGGCGGGGTGTGTCCTCGTCCGAGCCAGGCCCCACGCCCGTCCGCATGTACACAGCATGACTGGAGATGAACAGGTACCGGCCGACCCGGTCGCCGAGCGCATCCATCGCCTGTCCGACGTGACGCGGCACGTATCCGCTGACGTCCACCACGGCGTCCCAGGCGCCGTCTTGAAGTGCTGCGTAGTCCCCGGTGTCCCGGTCTCCGATCAGCCGGGGCACGTCCGGGAAGAGGTCGATGCCAGTTCTGCCCCGGCAGAACAGGTTCACTTCGGCACCCTGACGCAGCGCTTCATCGACAATCGCCCGACCCACGAACGAGGTCCCGCCCAGTACAAGAAGTCGCATAGCGCCCGACAGTAACGCGCCTGCTCGCCACCGCAACCGGGTGGCCAACGTGCGAGATTGGGCGATAGAGGACGGCGGCGTCCGCGATGACAGCCTCGGGAGTCAGGGGCGAATCCACCACGCACATACCCCTCGCCGCCCCAACGAGGGCCGTCGACTGGCCTGATCAATTACGGGACAGCCATTCGGTCTCCCAACCCCATGGGTGAAGGGGACGCTAGGCTCGGTGACCATGAGTCAGAGTGGTTCGCAAGCGGCTGCATTCTTTCTGGACGTTCGCGAAAGAGGCTTGGTCTGGCTTGTCCGCGATGACGCCGGAAGCCCTGCTCCTCTCTCGGAGGACGGGGCACGCAGTCTTCCCTTCTGGTCGACCTCGGCCCGCGCCCAGAGGGCGGCGAAGATCTGGGGACATGGTTTGCGGGTCGCTTCCATGCCCCTGGAAGCCTGGCGCGATCGCGAACTGCCCGATGCCGCACGGGAGGGACTCATGATCGGCATCAACTGGAGCGGGCCGCGTCTCGTCGGCTGGAGCTTTACCCCAATGGAAGTTCTCAACCGGTTGACTAGCTCGCCAGTGCGCGCAGTCGCCCCCATCAGACCTCATGGCTGAGCAGACGCTCTCGCCGAGGCGCCGGAGTCTGCGTAGGTTCATCCGGTGACCTACGACATCATGCTCGTTCGAGTGCAGCCGGGACTGACGCTTCAAGAGACGCTCGACCGCCTCAACGCCGGTTTTGATCCCGATGCCGACCTGCCCGTGCTCCGGCTTACTGATGCGCAACGGGCCGAGTGGGAACGGATCCTGGAGATCGTCTCGCGGGACGTCGGGCCTGTCGAGTCCGCGGAGTATCTCTACAGCCTGACCCTTGAGACGGTGGGTCCGCCGGGACGCGTGCAGTTCGACTACTGCGGGGATACCGCCAACATCGAGGTCGCTTATCACCATTCGGGGCCAACTGCGTTGGCCGTGATGGATCTGGCTTATCGCATCGCTCGCATCGTCGAAGACGAAAGCGGCCTGACCGGTCACGACTTCGAAGTGGGGCAGCCCACCCGCAGCGGCGACCCGGCCAAAGCGGCTGACCGGCTCGGCTGCGTCTCTGATTGGGCTCAGGAAAATCTGGTCTAGAGATGACTACTCCTGCGGGTGGGAAGGAGCTACACCCTTCGGAGCATGTCGCGACCGGTGAGATGCGATCGGGCTGTTTCGTGGAAGGCCGATACCAGGCGGTTGCGCTCGCGGGTGCGGGTGGCGATCACCACGTCGCACGGTTCGATTCCTTGGACGGGAACGGTCGTCAGATCGTGCCTGGGCGTGCTGTTCCCGTCGGCTGCCGGTGCCAGGGCGAGGGCCTGGCCGCCGGCGATGGATTCGAGTTTGTCCGCGTGCGCCTCGACCAGCGGGCCGTCGGGTGCCGGGCGTCCGTCCGGTCGGGGGTCGAGGCGCCAGAAGGCGTCGTAGGCGGGGTCCGGGTAGCGGATGAGGGGTTCGTCGGCGAAGTCGTCGAGGGTGACCGACTCCCTGCCCGCGAGGCGGTGCATTGTCGGCATCAGGAGCACCCGGGGCTCCTGGTACAGGGGCGTCACCCGCAGGCGGTCGGTCGGGAACGGCTCTCGGGCGATGACCGCGTCCACGCGGTGGTCGAGCAGGGCCGTGTGGACATCGCTCCAGTCCAGGTGCAGCGTGGCGACCTGGGCGTCAGGGTGGCGGCTGCGCAGCTCGCGTACTGCGGGGGTGATGATGAGTCCGCCCACGTACCCGATGGTGACGGCGCCGGATGCCGCTGCGGCGCGGGTCGTCGTCGCGGCCAGTTCCGCGGAGCGCAGGAGCGCTTCCGCCTGGGGAAGGAACACCTGTCCGGCCGCGGTGAGGCGGCAGCCCCTGGTGGTGCGGTCTAGCAGGCGGACGCCCAACCGCTTCTCGAGGCTCTGGATCTGGCGGCTCAACGACGGTTGCGCAAGCCGCAGTTCGGCCGCTGCGCGGCGGAAGTTGCCGTGCTCGGCCACGACGGTGAAGTACCGCACCAGGCGAAGGTCGAAGTCGACCGGGGGTACGTGGGCGCTGGGCACTCCTGCATCGTAATCGTGATACCTGATCCGTATCGCGTCGTGCGGAACAGGTCTTGGACGCCGTGTTCCTGCCGCTTCTACCGTCAAGGTACGAACCCGGCGCCGTGCGGCGGGCCGACTTGAAATCATCGAGGGATTCTCATCGTGCGCATTTTCGTCGCAGGGGCAACCGGGTACGTCGGATCGTCCATCGTGAGTGAGTTGCTGCAAGCGGGCCACGAGGCCGTGGGTCTCGCCCGTTCCGATGCCTCCGCGGCGACTCTGGCCAGGGCAGGCATCGCGGTGCACCATGGTGACCTCGCTGACCTGGACAGCTTGCGCGCCGGCGCGGCGAAGGCGGACGGTGTGGTCTTCGCCGCCAACCAGCACATCTCCGAGACCACCGACTCTGCTTCTCGTGCGCGGGTCGAGCTGAATGCGGTGGAGTCGATCGGTTCGGAGTTGGAGCAGACCGGCAAGCCCTTCGTGGTCACCTCGGGGGTCATCGGCCGCACGCCGGGACGGGTGCTGACCGAGGAGGCCCCGGCTGTTCCAAATGCCGTCACCGGCCTGCGGCTCCCGGTTGAGACGTACGTTCTGGCCCTGGGCGGGCGCGGGGTGCGCTCGTCGTCGGTACGGCTGGCGCCGACCGTGCACGGTCGGGGGGACGCGCGCGGGTTCGTCCCGATGCTGATCGGTATCGCTCGTGCGAAGGGTGTCTCGGCCTTTGTCGGCGAGGGCACGAACCGCTGGTCGTCGGTGCACCGGCGGGATGCTGCGGTCCTGTTCCGGCTGGCCGTGGAATCCGCCCCGCCCGGCACTGCGGTGCACGCGGTCGCGGAGGAGGGCGTGCGGTTCCGGGACATCGCCGAGTCCATCGGCCGCCGGTTGAAGCTTCCGGCGGTGAGTCTGACGGCCGAGGAGGCGAGCGGCCACTTCGGCCTTCTCGCCCCGCTGGTGTCGCTCGACAACCCGACGTCCAGCGCGCTGACCCGGGAGCGCTTCGGCTGGGTTCCCGCGCACCTCGGGCTGATCGCGGACATCGAGGAGGGGCATTACTTCAAGGAGCCGTCGTAGGGACGGTGGAGGGCGTCCCCTCACCGGCACGCCCTGGTGTCCGCCCGGAGGCGAGGTGTCCGTGGTGCCGCTGGACAGCACTGGCTCGGGAACTGAGCTGTTTCCCTCCGTGCGCTTCCGGCCACGCGAGCTTCCTTCGGGCGGAGGCGGCCTGCTCCTGCACAAAGGGGTCCGGCACTACAAGTCGTGTACCGCAGAACGCGCCGTGGAGACGAACGCGAGGACGGACGCCCAAAAGGGGTCGTAGTGCTGGTCGAAGTCGGCGAGGGCGTTCCGCTCGCCCGCGATCGCTGCCTCAAGTGCCCGATAGGGCGGCCTGGTTGAGAGCCTGATGGTCTCTGCGGCGTGAGCGACGTTGTCGGGGCCCTCCAGGTTGATCACCCATATGAAGTGGCGGAGCTTGCCGTACGCCTCCCGCAGCCCCGACTGAACCTCCTTGAGGGCGGGGAGTTGTTCGGAGCGCGTGGCACCCGACTTGTGGATGTCCGAGACGGTCCAGTACAGCTCGGCCATCCTGTGCGCCTGCTCGATGAGCCGCACGTAGGCAGCGCGTCGCGCCTCGTTGATCCGGATCGCTCGTTGGGTCTTCTCGGCTGCGGTGGACTGGATCTGTGCCGCGCGGGCGGTTCCGCGGCTCGTGACCCAGCTGGCAAGTACAGCCGTGCCAGCCGTCAGCGAGGAGATCCAGAGGGTTGAGTCACTCATGCATCCGTTTCTTCCCAGTCATGCTCATGGTGATGCAGGTGTTGCGACGGGCGTCGTCGCCACGTCGTACGCCTTCTTCGTCAGTACATACGTGCTGCGACTGTCGGGGTCGCCGAAGTAGAAGTACGGCTGGAGCGCGTGCTGTTCGGTGCGGCGGAGTTCGAAGGTCCAGATGTACGTCTCGGGGGCCGGTTCGCGGTCCGTGAGGGGTGTTTCCGACGTGGGGTCGTCGGGGCGCTGGGCCGACCCCGTGCGGGTCTTGAGGGTGAGGATCAGGTGCTGGCCCCCGCTCCAGCCAGCGGTCTCGGAGGTCAGTCGCCAAGTGCCGGTGCCCGAGAGCCGCCAGCCGGCGTCGAAGTCGAACTCCTGGCCGTCGAGGAGGGCCATCGAGGCCGACCCGTCCTGCCGCAGGGTCAGTTCGGTGCCCTCGGCGCAGCTCCAGGTTCCGACCAGTTCCGCGGAGGTCGCGTCGTGGACGGCCGGGGCTGTGTCGTACATGTGCGGGTTGCAACCAGTGAGCGCGGTCAGGGCCGCCAGAGCAAGCGTGACCCCTCGCTGCACCCGGGACGGGCCGCTCCTCAGCAGTGGAGCCCGCATCACGCAGAGCGCGAAGAGGAGTTGACCCAGGACGGGGACTACGAGCGTCTCCGGATAGGTCACGAACAGCAGAAACCACGTGGGGAGCAGCAGGAGTCCGGCCAGCGGCAGCCGGAAGGCCGAGCCGCTCTGGGTGTTGGCGAGGCCGTACACCGCGCTGATCAGGAGGGACGGGATACCGAGGAACAGCGCGAAGTACAGCCAGTCGTCGTTCTGCAGGCCCTCGTCGGGGACGGCCGACGCCGTCGCGACCAGCGTGAGGAAGAAGGTCACGGCGTACCGCACCGTCAGATCGACGAGCCGCAGCCCCACGATCCACGGCTTCGGCCGGCGCGTGTTCTCGTCCACGGTTCGGTCCCCCAAGGCACGCCGCAGGAACGCAACTCGCCCGGCGGGCGGCTGCGTCGGCCATCCTGCCAAGATTCTTGAACATGTTCAATTGGTGGGGATCGGTGCCCGCGCGCGCCGCCGGACATGTCAGGATGCTCCGCATGTCTGGTCGCGCATTGAGCTTCGGAGTGATGGCGGAAGCGTACGAACGGTTCCGGCCCGGGTATCCCGTGGACCTCTTCGAGAAGGTGATGGCGTACGCGGGGCAGCCCGTACGGACCGCGCTGGAGATCGGCGCCGGGACCGGCAAGGCCACCCGGCTGTTCGCGCAAGCCGGGATCGCTGTCACCGCGACCGACCCCGACGCGGCCATGCTCGCGGAGTTGCGCAAGCACGTGCCGTCGAGCGTCGGGACAGTGCAGGCCGCGTTCGAGGACTTGACGACCGGTGAGTCGTACGGGCTCGTCTATGCGGCCGCCGCGCTGCACTGGACCGAACCGGAGGGGCGGTGGTCACGCATGGCCTCGCTGGTGGAGCCGGGTGGCGTGTTCGCCTCCTTCGGCGGGGCGGTCCAGCTGGCCGATCCGGACGTGCAGGAGGCCGTTCGTGCGGCTCGGGCGCCGTTTCTGGAGAGCGATGACATTCCGTCTCCGGATGGGACTCCGCCCGAGAACCACATGCAGTGGCCCGGGACCGAGCTACAGCAATCCGAGTGGTTCGGTGACGTCCAACAGGTCGTGGTCGAGCGGCGCTTGACGATGAGCGGGCGTGATTTCGTCGGCTATCTGTCGACCGTCTCTGCCTATCTCGTCCTGCCCGCCCCCGAGCGGGAGCAGGTATTCCGGCAGATCTTGCAGGTACTGCCCGAGACGGTCGAGATCGCCGCCGACATCACCGCTCATCTCGCACGCCGACGCTAACGCCGCGACTGCCACGGCCGGCACAGCGCCAGGAAGCACACCGCCGCACCCACCCCGCACGCCAGCTGCACCACCGCCATCGGTACCGCCGTCGACTCCCCCGCTATCCCCACCAGCGGCGACGCCACCGCGCCCAGCAGGAACGTCGACGTGCCGAGCAGAGCCGACGCCGAGCCCGCCGCGTGCGGTGTGCGCATCAGGGCCTGGGCGTTCGTGTTCGGCATCGCCAGGCCCATCGCCGACATCAGTACGAACAGGCCCGCCGCCACCGGGACCAGGCCCGGCTTGCCGAAGACCCCTGACGTCATCAGGAGCAGTGCCGTCGACGCCAGGATGATCACCGTCAGGCCGAAGCCCAGTGCCTTGTCCAGGCTGACCCTGCCCACCAGGATCTTGCCGTTGATCTGGCCTACCGCCACCAGGCCTATCGAGTTCAGGCCGAAGAGGAGGCTGAAGGTCTGGGGGGATGCGCCGTACAGGTCCTGCACCACGAAGGGCGATGCGCTGATGTACGCGAAGAGCGCCGCGAAGGCCAGGCCGCCGGACAGCATGTAGCCCGTGAAGACGCGGTCCGCCAACAGGCCTCGCATCGTGCGGAGTGCGTCGCCCACCCCGCCTGCGTGGCGGCGCTCCGGCGGGAGCGTTTCGTGCAGCCACTTCCAGACGATCAAGGTGAGGAACGTGCCGATCACCGTGAGGAGTGCGAAGACCCCCCTCCAGTCCGTGATCCTCAGGATCTGGCCGCCGATCAAGGGGGCCACCACCGGGGCCACCCCCGAGATCAGCATCAGCGTCGAGAAGAAGCGGGCCATCTCCACGCCGTCGTAGAGGTCGCGGACCACCGCTCGCGCGATCACGATCCCCGCCGCCCCCGCCAGGCCCTGGAGCAGGCGGCACGCGATGAGGAGTTCCGCCGTGGGGGCGAAGGCGCAGAACGCCGTGGCCGCCACGTAGATCACCATGCCGATGAGGAGCGGGCGCCTCCGGCCCCACTTGTCGCTCATCGGGCCCACCACCAGCTGGCCCAGCGCCATGCCCATCAGGCAGGCCGTGAGCGTCAGCTGGACCGTGGCCGCCGGGGCGTGCAGCGCGCCGGTGACCTCCGGGAGCGCCGGGAGGTACATGTCCATCGAGAGCGGCGGCAGTGCCGTCAGCCCGCCCAGGACGAGGGTGACGAGAAGGCCGGTGCGGCGGGTCGCGGCAGGGGCGAGTTGCCCGGTTCGTATGTGGCCGGGCGTGGAGGTCTTCGGCATGGCCTTTATTCTCTCAGCACTGGTGGAGTGGTCGAGACCTTTATGGGGTGGGGCAATGAGCACGGACAGGGTCATTCGCTGGGGTGTGCTGGCTACGGGAGGGATCGCGGCGGCCTTCACCGCCGATCTGCTCGCCATGGAGGGGGCAGAGGTCGTTGCCGTGGGGTCGCGGAGCGACGCTTCCGCTGAAGCCTTCGCCGAGCGGTTCAAGATCCCTCGGGCTTACGGGAGTTGGGCCGGGCTCGCGGGGGATCAAGAAGTTGATGTCGTGTACGTCGCCACCCCGCACTCCGCCCATCGCGAAGCCGCCGGGCTCTGCCTGGAGGCCGGGCGGGCCGTTCTCTGCGAGAAAGCCTTCACCCTGAACCTGCGGGAGGCCGAGGAGCTCGTTGAGATCGCTCGTGCGCGGCAGACCTTCCTCATGGAGGGCATGTGGACCTACTGCAATCCGCTCATCCGCCGCATGGTCGGTCTGGTGCGGGACGGGGCCATCGGTGAAGTCCGTACCGTTCAGGCCGACTTCGGGCTCGCCGGGTCGTTCGGGCCCGAGCACCGGCTGCGCGACCCCGCCCAGGGCGGCGGGGCCCTGCTCGACCTGGGGGTGTACCCCGTTTCATTCGCGCATCTCCTGCTGGGTGAGCCCGATGCCGTACAGGCTCATGCCCTGCTGTCGGACGAAGGTGTTGATCTCAACACCGGGATGCTCCTCGGGTGGTCCGGGTCCGGCGCGTCCGCCCTGCTCTCCTGCTCCGTCACCGGCGACAGCCCCCGCACTGCTTCCGTCACCGGCAGCAAGGGGCGCATCGAGTTCCCCCGCGGCTTCTTCTATCCCGAGCAGTTCGTGCTCCACCGCGACGGCCACGACCCCGAGGAGTTCACCACCGAGGGCGAGCCGCAGGGGTTCGCGTACGAAGCCGCCGAGGTCATGCGGTGTCTGCGCGCCGGTGAGACCGAGTCGCCGCTCGTGCCGCTCGACGGGAGTCTCGCCGTGATGCGGACGCTCGATGCGGTACGGGACCGCATCGGCGTCCGCTATCCCGCGGACGTCTGACCCGCGGACGTCCGACCCGCGGACGTCACACCTGCTTGAGCCCCGGGTTCCCCGCCTCCGTCACGAACGAGCCGACCGTCGAGATCGCGGCTCCGGGCTTGGTGACCCCCGTCACCGCCCGGAAGTCCGCCCTCGTCTGCTGCTCGGTCAGCGTGGCCGTCACATAGCCGCGCCGGCCGTGGTAGAAGCGCATGTGCGGATTGGACGTCATGTACGCGTCCCAGTTGCTCGGCTTGTCCGCGCCGTCGCCGCCGCTCGTGATGGAGGTGGCCACCAGCTCCACGCCCACCGTCCTCGACGACGGGTCGTCGAAGTTCTGCTTCAGGTCGTGCGCGTACGCGTTGTGCAGGTCGCCCGTGAGGACGAGGAGGTTGTCGGCGCCCGTCGCCACCGCCCCGTCAAGGAGGCGCTGTCGTGCCGCCGGGTAGCCGTCCCAGCCGTCCATCGACAGCTTCGAGACGCCGGTCGGGACATTGCGGCGCTGCGCCACGCACACCTGCTGCGGTACGACGTTCCACGTGGCCCGCGACGCCCGCCACCCGTCCAGCAGCCACCGCTCCTGCGCCGCGCCCGTCATCGTGCGCGCCGGGTCCTCGGACTCCGGGCCCGGGTACTGCCAGCCGTCGCCGTACGCCTGGTCCGAGCGGTACTGGCGGGTGTCCAGCACGTCGAACTGCGCGAGGCGGCCCCACTGCAGGCGCCGGTAGAGCTGGGCGTCGGGGCCGTTCGGCTTCTGCGGGAGGCGCAGCGGCTGGTTCTCCCAGTACGCGCGGTACGCCGCCGCCCGGCGCAGCAGGAACTCCTCCGGCGGGACGTCGTTCTCCGGGGTCTCGTCCGCGTAGTTGTTCTCCGTCTCGTGGTCGTCCCACGTCACGACGAAGGGGTGCGCCGCGTGCGCCGCCTTCAGGTCCGGGTCGGTCTTGAAGAGCGCGTAGCGGAGGCGGTAGTCCTCCAGCGTGATCGTCTCGCGGTTGAAGTGCGCGGGCAGCCGGCGGTCGGTGTAGTTGCGCAGGCCGCCGACGGCGTTGACCGCGTACTCGTAGAGGTAGTCGCCCAGGTGGAAGACAACGTCGAGGTCCTCCTCCGCCAGGTGCTGGTACGCGGTGAAGTAGCCGTCGTGGTACGCCTGGCACGTCACGGCGGCGATCTTCAGCTCGCCCACGCGGGCCCCCTTCGCGGGCGCCGTGCGCGTACGGCCGACGGGGCTGATCCAGGTGCCGGCGCGGAAGCGGTAGTAGTAGACGCGGTCGTGGTCGAGGCCGCCGACCTCGACGTGCACGCTGTGGTCGAACTCCGGGTGCGCGGTCGCCGAGCCGCGCCGGACGATGCGCGTGAAGCGCTCGTCGTGGGCCAGCTCCCAGCGGACCGTCACGCGGGCGGCGGGCAGTCCGCTGTCGGCCGCGTACGGGTCGGGCGCGAGTCTTGTCCAGAGGAGTACGGAGCTCGGGAGCGGATCGCCGGAGGCTATGCCCAGCGTGAAGGGGTCAGCGGTGATCTTCGCGGCGTCGAGTTCGGCGGCCTGGGCGGTGCCGGGAAGGTTGGTGGCGAAGGCGAGGGCTGCTGCGGCACCCGTGACGGTGAGGAAGCGTCGGCGGCCCAAGTGGCGTGCGGCGGCCCTGAGTTCTGCTGAGTGCTCTGTCGTCATGAGTGCATTCGAGTGGCGCAGGACGACGAGTGGTTGTCGCGTACACCACAGCCGGATGGCGGACGGATGAGGTCCGGATGTCGGGCACTGTCGTACGCTGCCGCCCCATGAACGCACCTCAGAGCAAGATCGCGGTCGTGACGGGCGCCGGCTCCGGCATCGGGCGGTCCGTCGCGCACACCCTGTCCGAGGCCGGCTGGTCGGTGGCGCTGGCGGGGCGGCGCACCGGGGCGCTGGAGGAGACGGCGGCCGGGATGGCGGACGCGCTGTGCGTACGGACCGACGTGGCGGACCCCGGCGACGTGGACGCGCTCTTCGCCGCCGTGCGGGAGCGGTGGGGGCGGCTCGACCTCCTCTTCAACAACGCGGGGACCTTCGGGCCGGGCGGGACGCCGCTGGAGGAGCTGCCGTACGAGGCGTGGCAGCACGTGGTGAACACGAACCTGACCGGGTCCTTTCTGTGCGCGCAGGGGGCCTTCCGGCTGATGAAGGCGCAGGACCCGCAGGGGGGACGGATCATCAACAACGGGTCGATTTCGGCCCATGCGCCGCGGCCGCATTCGGTGGCGTACACGGCGACCAAGCACGCGATGACCGGGCTGACGAAGTCGCTGTCGCTGGACGGGCGGCCGTACCGGATCGCGTGCGGGCAGATCGACATCGGCAACGCGGCGACCGAGATGACCGAGCGGATGCAGACCGGGACCCTGCAGGCCAACGGGGAACTGGCGGTCGAGCCGGTGATGGACGCGGGTGATGTGGCGCGGACGGTGCTGCACATGGCGGAGCTGCCGCTGGGGGCGAATGTGCAGTTCGCCACAGTGCTGGCCACGGCTATGCCGTATGTGGGGCGCGGCTGACGGGAGTTGGGGGTGGAGGGGTTCCGTCGAAGCGCCCACGGGGGCTACGGCGGACCCCTAGACTTACCGCTCCTTCACACTTTCCACATACGGAGCACACCGTGCGCATACGCACCGCGGCGCCCGCCGCCCTCGCCGTCGCCGCCCTCGCGGGGGCCCTGCTCGTGACCGCGCCCAGTGCGTCCGCCGCCGTCTCGCCCGTGCAGATCAGCAAGGTCCAGTACGACTCCCCGGGCAAGGACGTGCACACCAACAAGTCCGTCAACGGCGAGTGGGTGCGGCTCCAGAACCGCTCCAAGGGCACGGTCAGCATCAAGGGCTGGAAGCTGGTGGACACCAAGCGCCACGTGTACACCTTCGGCAACGTCAGCCTGAAGAAGGGCCAGTCGGTCACCGTCTACACGGGCAAGGGCAAGGACACCACCGCGTCCAAGTACCAGCAGCGCGGCTGGATGATCTGGAACAACACCCACGACACCGCGACCCTCAGCGACGCCAAGGGCGCGAAGAAGGACGCGGTGAAGTGGACGAAGCCCGGCAAGGGCTACGTCACCAGCTGACGCTCAGCGCCTGTGCCGGCCGCTGCCCTCCTGGGCGGCGGCCGGTTCGCTGCGCCGCCTGTTCCTGAGCGCGAACACCGACCCCCCGATCAGCGCCACCGCCCCACCCACCCCGCCGATCAGCGGCCACGACAGTGAGCCCGCGGCGTCTGACGAACTAGTCGACGAGGCCGCCGCCACCGCGCCCGCCTTCGGCGCGGCCGCCGCCTTCTTCGGGCCGCCACCCTCGCTGACCGGCTTGACCAGCGTCCCGACGGACTGCGCCGTACCCGCCGCCGCGAACCCCCAGTCGAGCAGCGCGGAGGTGTCGCGGTAGACCATGTCGTAGCCGGGCGCCGGGTGCATCACGGTGACCAGCAGCGTGCGGCCACCCCGCGTCGCCGCGCCCGTGAAGGTGTTGCCCGCGTTGGTCGTGTAGCCGTTCTTGACGCCGATCAGGCCCTTGTACGTGCCGAGCAGGCGGTCCGTGTTCTGGATCTGGAACGTCTTCCCCTTGTTTCCGTCGGGGAAGTCCGCGATCCGCATCCCGCAGTAGTGCCGGAAGCTGTCGAGGCCCAGGCCGTGCCGGGCGAAGAGCGTGAGGTCGTACGCGGAGGAGACCTGCCCGGGGTGGTCGTAGCCGTCCGGGCTGACCACCTTCGTGTCGAGCGCCTGGAGGTCGACGGCCAGGGCCTGCATCTGGCGCACGGTCTCGTCCACGCCGCCGTTCATGTGGCTGAGGACGTGCACGGCGTCGTTGCCCGAGCGCAGGAAGACGCCCTGCCACAGCTGGTCCACCGTGTACGTCGTCCCGGCCTCGACCCCGACCAGGCTGCTGCCTCCGGGTATCCCGGCCAGGTCGGCCGCCGTGACCTTGTGCTTCTGCGTGACCTCGCCGACCTTCGGCAGCACCGTGTCGGCGAAGAGCATCTTCAGCGTCGAGGCGGGCGGCAGGCTGCGGTGCGCGCGGTACGAGGCGAGCACCTCGCCGGTGGCGTGGTCGGCGACGAGCCAGGAGGCGGCGGAGAGCTTCGGCAGCGCGCGGGCCCCCGCGAGGTCCACCTGAACCCCGTCGAGGCCCAGCCGCTCACCGCCCACGGCAGTGGCGGCCGCGGCACTGCCGGTGCCGGCGAGGGCCGCGGCGGGGACGGCGGCGGCCAGGCCGAGGGCCGCGCGTCGGGAGAGAGGGGCTCGAGAGGATTCGCGCACCTCAGGACCGTACAAAGAGATGCTGTGCGAACGAACAGCGGGTCCGCGTTCCGCTTGCGGGACCCGCCGCCCGGTCAACCGAGAATCTTGCTGATCTCCTCCAACTGCCCCTCATCCAGGGGCCCTTGAGCCAGTGCGCCCGCGTTCTCCTCCGCCTGCGCGACGCTGCGGAAGCCGGGGATCGGGACCGTACGGGGGCTGCGCGCCCAGAGCCAGGCCAGCGCGCCCTGCCCCAGCGTGCGCCCACCGCTGGTCAGGACCTCCCGCAGCGCCTCCACCCGGGCCGCCCACGCGGGGTCGGGCGCCCCGCCCTCGCCGAACCAGCTCAGCCAGGCCGGCGGCACCGCGCGGATGTCGCCCGCGCCGGGGCGCGCCCCGGCCGCGTACTTCCCCGTGAGCAGCCCCATCGCGAGCGGGCTGCGGTTGACGCTGGCCAGGTCGAGGCGCTCGCACAGCGCCAGCATCTCGGGGGCGTCGGCCAGCACACTGCAGGCGTGCTGGACCGCGGCGCAGTGCTCACCGGCGGCGAAGACCTCGGCGCGCGCGGGGTCGTCGGTGCTCCATGCGTACGCTCGGATCAGCCCTTCCCGTACGAACTCCTCGCAGGCGTCCCGGAGTTGGGCGCCCGCCTCGGGGTCCGCGTCGCCGGGGTGGAGCTGGTAGAGGTCGATGTGGTCCGTGCCGAGGCGGCGTAGGGACGCGGTGAGCGCCTCGCGTGCGTACTCGGGTGTCGTGTCGCTTCCGGTCAGGGTGCGCGTCGCCTCGTCGAAGCGGTTGCCCCACTTGGTGGCGATCACCGCCTCGTCCCTGCGGCCGGCGAGCGCCCGCCCGAGGATGCGCTCGCTGTGCCCGGTGCCGTACACGTCGGCGGTGTCGAAGAAGGTCACGCCGAGGTCGAGGGCGCGGCGGACGGCCCGTACCGACTCCTCGTCGTCGACCTTCCCCCACCCCAGCGGACTGCCGTCGGCGGCCGCCCACTCGCCGCCGATCGCCCAGCACCCGAACCCGAGCGCGCTGACCTCGATACGGCTGCGTCCCAGCGTCCTGCGTGTGGTCTCCATGCCTGCGCACCCTAGGAGTTGGAGCGCATACGAAGGCAAGCCCTCAGCTCTGCGGGACGTCCGAGACGTGCGCGAACCAGCCCTCGGTCTGCTCGGCGTCGAGCACGCGCTCCAGCACCAGATCGCCGCGCATCCCGGGGAAAAAGCGTCCGGCGGGCCAACTGCGCGCGTACGGCGGCGGATCGAGGACGAGCAGACGGTGGCCTTCGACGAGCGGGATGTCGGCCGGGGTCCCCTCGTTCCAGAGCCGGGTCCCGTCCGGGGCCATCAGGTCGAAGGAGCCCGTGGTGGGGACCTGCCCAGGCGCGTCGCGGCAGACCGCGACCTCCTTGGCGGAGGGGGCGTAGCCGGGGACGTGTCCGCCGCCCGCCAGGACCCCGGCCAGCAGGGTGTGCAGCTGGAAGGTGTCGCCGATGCCCGTCATGCGCAGGGCGTAGCCGGTGCGGCTCTCGCGGTGGAGGACGACGAGCGGCTCGTCGTCGAGCACCGTCAGCGCGTACGCCAGGCACTTGAACTCCTCGCCGGAGGCCTCCGCCACGCGCCCGAGGAGCCCCAGGAGCTCCTCACGGGGGCCGGCGCCGAGTCCCGTGCGTACGGCGGGGACGTTGAGCATGGCGACAGCCGCCATCTCCCACTGGGGCAGCATCGTCCAAGCGGCTGCGGGCTCGTGCCCCACGCGCTCAACGACCTCGGCGTCCACGTCCTCGCCCGGGTCGGGGATGTCCCCGCCGCCGGTCGCGGCCCACCGGTCCGTGAACTCCCCTGCGGAGAGCAGCGATTGGCGCAGTTCGGCGAAGACGGCGGGGGCGCACTGCTGCGCGTCGGCGCCGCGCTCCACACACGCCCCGACCAGGACGGCGATCATGGCGCGCGGCCCGTGCGGGACCTCCGGGAGGAGGCCGGCCAGGCGTACTCCGCCCTCCCGCAGCGCATCGTCCTTGGCCCGCGCGAAGGCCTTGCCGAGGGCCATGGAGGCGCGTTCGGCGGTGCGGTTGTCCCGCGCCCGTACGGCCTTCTCGAAGTCGGCGACGGCGCCCGCGAAGCCCGCCCCACGTCTGAATATCATCCGCGCACTGTATGGGAGCCTGCTCCCATGGACGACGACCGGACCTGGACCACAGTCGATCAACTGCACGCCTGGCTGGGCGCATCGCACACCCTCCCGCCGCAGGAGGACGTCCTGATGCGCATCCTCAAGCTCTCCGAGGAGGTCGGCGAGGTCGCGCAGGCGGTGATCGGGGCGACCGGGCAGAACCCGCGCAAGGGCACGAGCCACACCTGGCAGGACGTCGAGGCGGAGCTCTGCGACGTGATCGTGACAGCGATGGTCGCCCTGCGTACGCTCACCCCGGACGCACCCGCGATCTTCGCCGCTCATCTGGACCGGGTCGCGGACCGCTCCCTCGCCAAGGAATGATCTCCGCACCTCAGGAGTTGCCGCAGACATGACGACGACACCCAAGCCCCGCCCCGAGATCCTGCGCTACACCGCCTTCTCCGCAGACCCCGCGGGCGGCAACCCCGCCGGTGTCGTCCTGGACGCCGCGGGCCTCTCCGACGCGGAGCAGCTCGCGATCGCGGCGGAGCTCGGCTACAGCGAGTCGGCGTTCCTGACCGCGCCGCCCGAGGGGCTGGGCGGGGAGGCGGGCCGGTCCTTCACCGTCCGCTACTTCTCCCCCAAGGCAGAGGTCTCCTTCTGCGGCCACGCGACCATCGCGACGGCGATCGCGTTCGCTGAGCGCCACGGCGCGGGCGAGCTGCTGCTGTCCACGCAGGCGGGCACGGTCCCGGTGACGGTGACGGAGTCCGCGGACGGCACCCTGCGCGCGACGCTCACGAGCGTGGAGCCGGCGGTGCACGAAGCGGCGGAGAAGGACGTGACGGAGGCCCTGGAGGCGCTGGGCTGGTCGCCCTCGGACCTCGACCCGGCCTTTCCGCCGCGGATCGCTTACGCGGGCGCCCGCCACCTGGTGCTTGCGGCGGCGACGCGGGCCCGACTGGCGGACCTGGACTACGACTTCGAGCGCCTGGCCACCTTCATGACCGCCCTGGACCTGACCACGGTCCAGCTGGTCTGGCGCGAGTCGGAGACGGTCTTCCACGTACGCGACCCGTTCCCGGTGGGCGGGGTGGTGGAGGACCCGGCGACGGGTGCGGCGGCCGCGGCCTTCGGTGCGTACGCCCGTGAACTGGGCCTGGTCCCCGAGGAGTCGGTCCTCACCCTGCACCAGGGGACCGACATGGGCCGCCCCGGCGAGCTGCGGGTGGAGCTGCGCGCGGGTGACCCCCGGGTGCGGGTGGGAGGGACGGGTGCGCGGATCGCGGACCCGGTGGCGTGACGCCATGACTCATCCGTACGCCTTCGACGCCCTGCTCTGCGACCTGGACGGCGTCATCCGGTTCTACGACACCTCCGAGGTGACCCGGCTGGAGCGCGCCGCCGGGCTTCCGGACGGGACGACCGCCCAGTTCGCGTTCGCGCCCGAGCGCGACGGGCTCTTCCTGCTGGGGAAGATGTCGCACGCCGAGTGGGTGCAGTCGACGGGCGAGGCGCTCACCGAGGTGACCTCCGCGGAACGGGCCCGGGAGCTGGCGGCCGCCTTCGGGACGGCGCCGTTCCGGGCCGACCCGGAGATCCTCGAACTCCTCGCCCGCGTACGGCAGCACGTCCCGCTCGTCCTCGTCACCAATGCGACGACCGACCTGGAGGGCGACCTGACCCGGCTAGGCCTCGACGGCTTCGTGGACCACGTCGTCAGCAGCGCCCGCATCGGCGTGGCCAAGCCCGACGACCGCTTCTACGAGATCGCGGCGGCCCGCGTGCAGGTCCCGTACGACCGCTGCCTGTTCGTCGACGACTCCGAGGAGAACGTCAAGGCAGCGGTCGCGCTGGGCATGACCGGGGTCCACTACCGCGAACTTGCCGATCTGCAGCGGGCGTTGACCCCGGCCTGACCTGTCCGCCTCAGACCGTCTCCGCGGGAGTGCGGACGGGCGGCAGATCCTCTCCGCCCTCCGCCTCCTTGGCCGCCGCACGCCCCTTCACCGTCGCGAGCACCGAGCCGCCCAGGATGAGGACGAACGCCCCCGCCACCGAGACCGTCAACTCCTCGCCCAGCAGGGCGACTCCGGCCGCCACCGCGATCGCCGGGTTGACGTACGTGATGACCGAGGCGCGCACCGGACCGACCTCCCTGATCAGCTCCAGGAAGGCCACGAAGGCCAGCGCCGTGCAGAACACCCCGAGCCCCGCGAGGCTCGCGATGACCTGGCCCGACGGCATCGCGGACGGCCAACTGGATACCGCCGAGGGGGCGTAGACGACCGCGGCCAGCATCAGGCACGGCGTGATGAGCCGCAGCGTGGACACGTCCTTCATGTACCGGGCGGCGATCAGCGGCGCGGTGGCGTACCCGAGTGCGGTGAGCAGGACCTCGCTGATCGACCAGGCGTCCCCGCCGCTGAGGTGCGGCACCGTCAGTACGGCGACCCCGCCGAGCCCCAGCCCGAGCCCCGTCGCCCGCCGCGCACCGAGCTTCTCCGTGTCGCCGAAGAACCGCGCGATGACGGCCCCGAAGATCGGTACCGCCGCGATCAGCAGCCCCGCCATGGAGCTGGACAGCTTGCGCTCGGCATCCGTCAGGGTCCACCACGGGCCGATGATCTCTATCGCGGCGAAGGCCAGCATGGGCACCCAGTGCGCCCGGACCGTACGGAAGAATCCCCCGCCCCGCAGCGCGAACGGGAGCAGCAGCGCCGCCCCGATCGCGCATCGTACGAACACGACCCCCGCCGGCGAAAGACCGTCGACCGCCACCTTGATCATCAGGTACGGGATGCCCCAGAGCACACCCATCATCCCGAAAAGAGCCCACCCACGTGTTGTCATGCCCCCATGATCCCGGGGTCAACGGCTCCCGTCTTGAACGCTGTTGCGGTACGCGGCCGGGGTCGCCCCCGTCACCCGCCGGAACCACCGCGTCAGATGCGCCTGATCGGCGAAGCCGACGAGCCCCGCGACCTCCGCAGGCTTCATCCCCGCCTCCAGCAGCGTCCGCGCGCGCATCACCCGGTGCTGCGCCAGCCAGGCGTACGGCGGCATGCCGAAGGTGTCGCGGAAGGCGCGCAGCAGCTGGTAGCGCGACAGCCCCAGCTCCCCCGCGAGCTCGGCCAGCGACGGCGGCTCGACGACCGCCTCCACCAGCCGGTCCCGGACCCCCACCGCGATCCCCCGGGCGCCGACGACCCGGTCGGGCACGCAGAGCACACCCGACCCGTGCCGCCGGGCGAGCGCGGTGAGGAGCCACGGGATGCGCGACTCGGTCTCCAACGGGTCGTCGGTCAGGCTCAGTTCACTGTGGGCGACCCGTAGCGCGGTGGAGAGTTCGGGGTCGTCGATAACGGCGTCCCGGAAGTTGGGCAGCCCCACCGACCCCTCGCTCATCAGCGCGGCCCCCGGGTACATCGACCGGTACGCATACCCCTCGCACCCCGAAGCGGGCCGCCCGGTGTGCGCCTCGTCGGGCATGAGGACGACGATCGACCCGATCCCCGACCGCACGCGCTCGCCCCGGTAGTCGATGATCTCCTCGCCGCCGACGGTCACCCCGACGGTGAGCTCCTCGTGCGCGTGCGGCGCGAACTCGTGCCGCTCGAAGCGGGCGTGCAGCAGATGCAACGACTGCCCCGGCCCCAGACAGGCCAGCGCCCAGTCGGCCCGCTCTTCCAGCCCACTCTCCATGACCCCACCCGTCCACTGCCTGCGCGCGGCGGGCGACCGGCCCGCGGGACCAGTCTCCGTACTGCGCCCCTCTCGCGAAACCCGTTTCACCTACGAGCCCGGGCACCGGCGCTCACCCAGGGGTTGTCGGCGCCCAGACTCCGGCGGCGGTCCCCTCCCGGACATGCTCCTCGTAGACGGTGACCTTGTTGTGGATGATCCCGAGGCTCACGTTCAGGTCGTCGATCCTCGACTGCACCAGCCGCTCGTGCTCCCGCAGGAGCGCCAGCCGCTCCGGCTCGTTGCCGGGCCCCGACCGTACGAGTGCGGCGAACTCCCGCAGTACGGCGATGGGCATGCCCGAATCCCGCAGCCGGTTGCAGAGACCGAGCCACTCCACGTCCGCGGGTTCGTACACCCGCTGCCCGCCGCCCGTACGACGGACCGGACGGAGGAAGAGCCCCTCGCGCTCGAAGAACCTCAGCGCGTCGACACTCAGCCCGGTCGCCTCCGCGACCGCCCCGATGGACAGTCCACTCATCTCATCACCCCACCCCCCACGCTAGCTTGACCTGGACAGCGGTCCAGCTCCTAGCGTCACGGGCATGATCACCGAACAGCGCCGCATCGGCACCGGATTCACCGCGCAGAGCACCGCGGACGACGTCCTCGCCGGGCTCGACCTGTCCCGTACGACCGCCCTGGTGACCGGCGGCTACTCCGGCCTCGGCCTGGAGATCACCCGCGCGTTCACCAGGGCCGGGGCACACGTCGTCGTCCCCGCCCGCAGAACCGCAGCGGCCGAGGAGGCGCTCCGCGGCAACCCACGGGCGGAGGTGCACGCGCTCGACCTGGCGGATCTCGCGGGCGTACGGACCTTTGCCGACCGCTTCCTGGACACCGGCCGCACCCTCGACGTCGTCATCAACAACGCCGGCATCATGGCCTGCCCCGAGACCCGCGTGGGCCCGGGCTGGGAAGCCCACTTCGCGGTCAACCACCTGGGCCACTACGCCCTGGTCAACCGCCTCCGCCCGGCGCTGGCGCCCAGTGGCTCGCGGGTGGTCTCCGTGGCCTCGTCCGGGCACTTCCTCTCCGACATCCGCTGGGAGGACATCCACTTCCGTACGGGGTACGACCGCTGGCTGGCCTACGCCCAGTCGAAGACCGCGAACGCCCTCTTCGCCACGCATCTCGACACACTCGGCGCGAGCAGCGGACTCAGCGCGTACTCGGTGCACCCGGGCAGCATCCTCACTCCCCTGCAGCGGCACATCCCCCGGGACGAACAGCGCGCCCAGGGCTGGATCACCCCGGACGGCACTCCGGCCCCCGGCTTCAAGACCCCGGCGCAGGGCGCGGCAACCGCGGTGTGGGCGGCGACCTCCCCGTTGCTCGCGGGGCGCGGCGGTGCGTACTGCCAGGACTGCGACCTCGCGGAACCCGCCACCACCGACGACATGCTCGTCGGCGGAGTGCAGCCCTGGGCCACCGATCCCACCAGTGCGTCCCTGCTCTGGGAAATCTCCGGCGAACTCACGGGAGTGGACCTGTTCTCCTGACCCGGCACGTGGAGCCGCGCAGTATGGGCCGAATATAGATCGCGTTCCTAGCGTCCCTGTCATGGATACGGGAACGGCGATGGTGCGACTCGATGCCGTGAGCAGAGGATTCGGGAAGCGGGACAACAGGGTCACCGCCCTCGACGACGTGACACTCGACTTCCCCCAAGGGGTCTTCACCTCGGTGATGGGGCCCTCAGGTTCGGGCAAGTCGACGATGCTGCAGTGCGCCGCCGGCATCGACCGGGTCGACTCCGGCGAGGTCACGCTGGCCGGCACCCGGCTGCGCGGTCTCGGCGAGGCGGCGCTGACCAGGCTGAGGCGGCAGCATGTCGGCTTCGTCTTCCAGAGTTTCAACCTCATTCCGTCGCTGACCGCACGCCAGAACGTCGCGCTTCCACTCATGCTGGCCGGAAAGAAGCCTGCCCGTAAGGCAGTTGATGCCGCGCTGGAGCGGCTGGGACTCGGTGAGCGCAAGCAACACCGGCCCGGCGAGCTGTCCGGCGGCCAGCAGCAGCGGGTCGCGATCGCGCGGGCGCTGCTCACCGGGCCGAAGGTGCTGTTCGCCGACGAGCCGACCGGGGCGCTGGACTCCAAGTCCTCCCGGCAGGTCATGGAGTTGCTGCGCGAGCTCGTCGACCGCGACGGGCAGACGATCATCATGGTCACCCACGATCCGGTGGCGGCCTCGTACGCCGACCAGATCGTCTTCCTGGCCGACGGCCGGCCCGCGGGCACCCTGGAATCCCCCACGCCCGAGCTGGCCGCCGAGCGGATCACCAAGCTGGAGCAGTCATGGTGAGGCTGGCGCTCGCGACCGTACGGGCGCGTGCCGTCTCCTACGCGGGTGCGTTCGTCGCGCTCGCGCTCGGCGTCGGCATCATCGCGATGATGACCCTCGCCCTGTGGGCCGTCGGGTCCACCGATCTGTCGGGGCCGCAGCGGTACGCCGCCGCGCCCGCCGTCGTCACGCAGCCCGTGACGTACGAGCTGAAGGACGAGGACGGCGATCCGCGCGAGTTCCCGATCGCGCGCCCGGGTGATCTGCCCGCGAAGACGGTGACCGCACTGGCCGCCACCGGCAGGACAGTTGAGGACCGGTCGTTCTCCGCGCGTCTGGAGGACGGGCCCGGCGGTCAGGTCGGACATCCGTGGTCGAGCGCCGCCTTCACCCCCTACTGGCTGGCTTCGGGGCGCGCCCCGCAGGCCGCCGACGAGATCGTGGTCGGCGGCGGCGACACGGCACTTGTCGGTACGCGGGTCGAGGTCGCGGTGGCCGGAGGCTTCACCGACTACCAGGTCGTCGGCGTCACCGACCTGGTCTGGTTCGAGGACGCGCTCTTCTTCACCGACGCCGAGGCCGCGAAACTGTCGCCCGGCGTCCAGGCCGTCGTGGCGTACGGACCGGTCGGCGAAGTCCGTACGGAGGCGGCCGGGGCGAGCGTCCTGACCGGCGAGGACCGGCTGCTCGCCGAGGCCGACCAGGAGGGCGGCCGCGACCAGTTGAGGGACGCCGAGGGCATGGCGGGCACCTCGCTGATGATCGTCGCCTTCGTCGCGGTCTTCGTGGTGATCGCCACCTTCGCGTTCGTCGTCGACCAGCGCCGCCGCGAGCTCGCGCTGTTCCGCACCATCGGGGCGAGCCCCTGGCAGGTGCGGCGGATGGTGCTGCTCGAAGCTCTGCTGCTCGCCGCGGTCGCCTCCGCCCTGGGCTGTCTGATCGGGGCCCAATGCGCCTCGCTCCTCCAGGATTTCATGATCGACAAGGGCATCGCGCCTGCCTGGTACGACATCGAGGCCGTCTGGCCGCCCCTGGTGATCGCCTTCGGCGCCGGGCTGTTCTCCGCGATGGTCGGCACCGCCGCCGTGTCGTGGAAAGCCGGCCGGGTCAAGCCCGCCGAGGCGCTGCGCGAGGCGACCGGACAGCGCCGAGTGGTGACCCCCGTGCGGCTGATGCTCGGCATCGTGCTGCTCGGGCTCGGGCTGCAGAAGTGCGTCTCCGCCGTGGACAGTCCGCTCACCGCGATGAGCATGCAGAACTACTTCCCCGTGCCCGTACTCATCGTCGGCGGCTGCGCGCTGCTGACCCCGCTGCTGCTGCGCCCGGTGCTGTTCCTCGCCGCCTGGCCGCTGCGCCTGCTCGGCGCCGGAGCCATGATCGTGCGGGAGGGCGCGCTCTTCGCGGGCCGCCGCACGGCCTCGGTCGCGGCTCCCGTCGTACTGGCGCTCGGGCTCGGCGGTGCCCTGCTCACCGCGCCGATCGCCGCCGGTGACGCGGGCAGCGCGGGCCTGCGCGCCCAGGCGAGGGCCGACTACACGATGGTCGCCGACGACGGCGCGACCATCGGCCCCCGGACCGTGGAGAAAGTGCGCTCCCTCAAGGGTGTTGAGGTCGCCGCGCTGACCCCGGGCGAACTCCGCCTGTCCGGGCCCGGGGACCGCTACATCGGCACGCTGTCCACCTGGGCGGTGGATCCGAAGGCGCTTGCCGCAACGCAGGACCTCAAGGTCGTGGACGGTTCGCTCAACGCCTTCGGCGACCAGCAGCTCGTACTCGACGAGGACACCGCAGCCGAGTTCGGCGTCAAGGCCGGGGACAAGGTGAAGGCCGGGCTGCCCGACGGCACGGCCGTGAACCTGACGGTCGCGGCGCTCACCGGACCCTCGGTCCTCGGCGAGACCGGCTTCGTCTCCGCCGCCCACACGGCCGGCGGCTCCCCGACCAGGATCGACGTCAAAGTCGGCCCGGGCGGTGACGCGGCCGCGGTCGGCGACGCACTGCGCAGGGCGGCGGAGAACCAGCCCGCCAAGGTCGCCCCCATGGCCGCCTTCCTCGACGACGTACGAGACGACCAGCAGAAGCAGGCCCGGCTCGCGACCCTGATCATCTTCGGGCTCGCGCTCGGGTACGCGCTGCTGGCGATCGCCAACACCCTGGTGATGGCGGCCCCGGGGAGACGCAGGGAACTCGCGGCGCTGAATCTGGCCGGTGCCACGCGCGGCGACGCCCTCACGTACGTCGCCGCGGAGACCGCCGTCGCGGCGGTCGCGGGGGCGATCCTGGGCGCGGTCGCGGCAGGCCTGGTGGTCGTCGGCCAGCGGGCCGCGCTCACCCGGCTCGCGGGAGGATTCGCCTTCGCCGTTCCGTGGGGGCCCATCGCCGGTGTGGCCGCCGCCTGTGCGCTGGTCGCGGTCGTCGTGGCCGTCGTCGCCACCCGCTTCTTCCTGCGGGGCCGGCTGCTCGACCTGGCCGGCAAGGGAGAGTGAGCAGCAGAAAGGGGGCGGGGTCCTTGAAGGATCCCGCCCCCTCGCGTTTCACCGTCAGGGAAGCACCGGTGCGAAGTCGTCGGCCAGGATGGCGTGATGGGCGCCGCGCAAGGTCGGGCCCGGGTCGACCCCGAGTTGCTCCCGCAGCAGAACGCACCCGGCGCGGAAGGTCTCGAACGCCTCGGCCTGCCGATCGCTTCGATGCAGAGCGATCATCAGCTTCGCCCGGAACGACTCCCGCCACGGATGCGCACGCACCAACTGCGTGAGTTCTCCCACCAGTTCGTGGTGCCGCCCCAGCCGCAGGTCCGCCTCGATGCGACCCTCCAGCGCTTCCGTACGCGCCATGTCGACACGGGGCCGCTCGTTGTCGGCCAGCGCATCGGTCACCCCTGCGAGAGCGGGGCCGCTCCACAGCCCGAGTGCCGACCGGAAGCGCGACGCCGCCTCAGCGATCCGTTCCGTACGCATCAACGAATGTGCCTCCCTGGTCAGTTGGCAGAAGTCGTCCAGATCAAAACGGGCGCCCTCCCTCTCCAAACGGTATCCCCGGCCACACCGAGTGATCCTCGCACCGCCGTGGACATGCCCCCTGAGCCGCGACGCGTAGGTGTAGATCTGCGCCTGGTACGTGGCGGGAGGCCTCCGCTCCCACAGCACCCCGCCGAGGTCGGAGTCCGACACGATCCAGCCGTCGGCCAGCAAGAGGGCTGCCAGCAAAGACTGTTGCTTGCAACCACCCACCGGGGCCTCCACCCCGTCGGACCACAGGCCGACAGGCCCGAGAACACGAAAGTCCAACATGACCGACCATCAGCTCCCAACTGGCTCTCGATGACACCACGTTGTCGACGGTGTCATCCGATGCCGGTCGCGGCCCAGTGCTGTCGTCCCGGGTCCGGGGTGCATTCGTCACATGCTGGATCATGAAGAATTCACGGTCTCGCGGTTATGATCCCTCTCAGCGTGCGGGCGGAGGGGGCCAGCAGGACGATGTCGTCACAGGACGGTTCCGAACTGGCCGCGGATCGCCCGGAGTCGGAGCAGATCAACACTCCCGCGCCGCGCCTCGCCCAGGGCATCCTCCTGGCCGCGATGCTGAGCTTCCTGGTCATCTCGATGCTCAACGTCATCAGCCTCGGCCTGGGTGTGGTGCCAGACCTGGTGGCGCTGACCTGTGTGGCCGTCATCTTCGCGCTGCAGCTCCGGCACTCGCGTCCCGAAGCGAACCGGGTCCCCCCGCGCCAGAGACTGGTCACCCTCGGGACCCAGGCGCTTCTGACGTTCCTCCCCCTCCTTGTCTTCAAGGCCGCCTGGGGCGGCATGGCCGGGTTCTTCGCCGGCTCACTGCTGCTTTTGCTGCCGTCGCGTGTCGCCTGGCCGCTCTTCGGCGCAGTGGGCCTGATGATGCTGCTGCCACCCCTCCTGGAGGGGCGTCCGGTGCTGGAAAGCGTCTATATGTGCCAGTCCACCTGGCTGACCGGTGTGGTGGTGTTCGGACTGACCCGGCTGGCCGAGCTGGTGCACGTACTGCACGACACCCGGGGGCAGTTGGCCCGGATGGCCGTCACGAAGGAACGGCTGCGGTTCGCACGCGACCTGCACGATCTGCTCGGCTACAGCCTCTCCGCGATCACCTTGAAGAGCGAGCTCATCCACCGTCTGGTCACGTCCCATCCGCAGCGCGCCCTCTCCGAGGTACGCGACGTGCTGGTCATCTCCCGGCAGTCGCTGGCCGATGTGCGCATGGTCGCCGGAGGGCTGCGCGACATGTCCTTGACCGATGAACTCACCTCTGCTGAGGGCCTGTTGACTGCAGCGGAGGTAGACATCCGTGTCGACCTGCGGCTGGGGACGATGAGCCGGCAGGCCGGCACCGTGCTCGCTGCCGTACTCCGCGAGGCCGTCACCAATCTGCTGCGGCACTCCAAGGCCGACCGCTGTCTGATCGAGGCGGTGCAGGAGGAGGGCCGGATCCGGCTGTGTGTCGAGAACAACGGCGTGGACCCCGACTACCGCGACCCGTCCGCGCACAGCGGCAGCGGTCTCGGCAACCTCGCCGCCCGGATGCACGAGATCTCCGGCGAACTGAGCACCTTCCGCGGCCCCGACGACACCTTCCGGCTCGTCGCCGAGGCCCCGGCCTTCGACGCCGCGACGCCGGCCGCCGGAAAGGAGTCCGTCCGGTGACCCTTCGCCTTCGCCTCCTGCTGGCAGAGGACATGCACATGGTGCGCGGAGCTCTGGTGGCGCTGCTCGGCCTGGAGGACGACCTCGAAGTGGTCGCCGAACTGGAGCGCGGCGACGAGATCGTGGAGACCGCACTCTCCTGCCGTCCCGACGTCGCGATCATCGACATCGACCTGCCGGGACTCGACGGCCTGAGCGCCGCGGCCCAGCTCAGGGTCCGGCTCCCCGAGTGCCGCACCCTGATCCTCACCAGCCTCGGCCGCCCCGGCACCCTGCGCCGCGCACTCGGCGCCCAGGTCGACGGTTTCCTCCTCAAGGACGCCCCACCGCGCGAACTGGCCCAGGCGGTACGCCGGGTGGCGGCCGGACACCGGGTGATCGACCCCCAACTGGCGCTGACCGCCTGGGGTGCCACGGAGAACCCGCTGACGGAACGCGAGACGGAGGTGCTGCGGCTGGCGGCGGAGGGGCTCGAAGCCGGCGAGATCGCCCGGCACCTGCATCTGGCCCCGGGCACCGTACGCAACTACCTCACGACGGTGGTGACGAAGCTCCTCGCCCGCAACCGGGTGGACGCGATCCGCATCGCCCGCGAGGCGGGCTGGCTGCCGTAGGCCCCGCGCGGGTCGCTTGACCTTGCCGCAGCGTCAGGGTTTCTACTGGGCCTCATGCGAATCGGCGAGATCGCCGCACTCGCCGGGGTCACCCCCCGCGCCGTGCGGCACTACCACCACCTCGGCCTGTTGCCCGAGCCCGAGCGGCTCCCCAACGGCTACCGCGACTACGGCGTACGGCACGCCGTCTCCCTGGCCCGGATCAGACGCCTGACCGAGCTCGGGCTCGGACTCCCCGAAGTACGTGATGTGCTCGCCGACGACGAGGGGCGCGAACTGGCCGAGGTCCTGGAGGAGCTCGACGCGGACCTGGCCCGCCAGGAGGCCGCGATCGGGGAACGGCGCGCACAGCTCCGCGTACTCCTCGATCAGGCGCGGCAGGGCACGCTGCCCGCGGAGGGGCCGCTGTCACCGGGCCTCACGGAGCTGCTCTCGGCGTTCTCGCCGAGCGGCTCAGCGACCGCCGCGAAGGACCGCGAGCATCTGACGCTGATCGACTCACTGGCCGCCCCCGAGGAGCGCGACCGCCTGATCGCCGCGCTGCGCCCGCTCGCTGCGGACCCCGAACTCACGGCGCGGGTCAAGGAGTTGTACGTACGCCTCGACGACCTCGCGGACGCCTCGCCCGACGACCCGCGCATCCGGCCACTGGCCGACGAGTTCGCGGCAAGCGTCCCGGAAGCCGTGGTCGACCTGTTCGGCGGCGCGAGCGAGGCGACGCGGGACCATCCCTACGGCGAGGCGCTGCTGGCGGATTTCGCGCCCGCCCAGGAGGCGGTCGTACGACGCCTGATGGAGCGCCTGGCCGACCGAGCCCGGGGGAATCAATGAAAGCCAAACGAGCCGGACAGATCGCATGGCGCCTCACCCTCCACGAGTTCAAGGCCTTCCGCAGCCTGGGCCTGTGGATCGTCCGGCGCAAGGACGGGGTCGGCCCGGGCGATCATGCGATCGCGTACACCGCGCCACAGACCGCGATGCTGTTCGGCTTCCTCTTCGTGGCGGTCGTCGAGACGGTGGCCCTCGCCTTCCTGATCCCGTGGCCGCTGGTCCACGCGCTGGTGCTGTTCCTCGACGTCTACACGGTCGTGCAGCTCCTCGGCCTGCACGCGGCGTGCGTGACACGACCCCATGTGGTGGGCGCGGACGGCTCGTTGAGGATCCGGTACGGAGCGCTTTTCGATCTGCGGATACGCCCCGAGGACGTGGTGAACGCGCGCGTGGACCGGCGCTACCCGGAGGGCAGCCACTTCCAGCTGACCGACGAGGTGCTGGACATCATCGTGGGCAGCCAGACGAACGTGAGGATCGACCTGACGACACCCATACCCTTCGTCAGACCGCTGGGAATGCGAGGACACGCGCGCGTGGTGCGGTTCCACGCGGACGACGCCCCGGCCCTCGTCGCGGCACTCAAGCAGGCGGGCACAGTAAAGGCCCCTGACCAGCACATTCACTGATCAGCGGCCTTGAGTGGCGGACGAGTCGGCCTGTACGCCGGGTTTTGTCGCCCGGTGACCTTGCGGTCGCCGGGGAGACGGCCATCCATCTAGGACCGGCATTGCTGCCGGCCTCCTGCGGTCTACCCGCGAACTCGGGCGAGCAGCCCTCGATCGTCCGCGCAAAGCCGTCTTCCGACGGCCTCTCTTGACCTTGCTCCAGGTGGGGTTTACCTAGCCGCCTGAGTCACCTCAGGCGCTGGTGGTCTCTTACACCACCGTTTCACCCTTACCGAGGACCGAAGCCCTCGGCGGTCTGTTTTCTGTGGCACTGTCCCGCGGGTCACCCCGGGTGGCCGTTAGCCACCACCTTGCCCTGTGGAGCCCGGACGTTCCTCGGGAGGATCCGAAGATCCCCACGCGGCCGTCCAGCCGGCTCGTCCGCCGTAACGACCATGCTACCGGCTGGACCGGGCGCCTCAGACGAAGGCGGCTGTCTCCAGGTCGAAGCCGAAGGGGTCGGGGATCGACAGCGGTTTCCCGAAGGGAAGGGTGCAGTGCTGGCGGTAGTCGTCCGCCTCGGGGTCGCTGAAGAGCGTGAGCGAGGAGGCTTCACGATCTACGAGGAGATAGAGGGGGATGCCGCCCCGCGCGTAGCACCGGCGCTTGTCCTCCCGGTCCGCCCTCGGCTTGGTCGAAGTGACCTCGACGACCAGCGCCACCCCGTCGCAGGGCATCCAGGATTCCGCACCCCGGAACAGGCGCAGCGCGGTGGGGGCGAAGGTGCCGTCGGGGATGGCGTGGTTCTTGGGGCAACCTCCGCCGCTCCTGAGCTTGAGGCCCTTGTTCCCGGAGAACTGCATGTCTGTCAGGGACTTCCTGATCACTTGGGTCACGATCAGGCCGATGTAGTCCTCATGATCCCCATCCGGCGGCGGCGTCACGACAATCTCCCCCTCGATCAGCTCGGCCCGGAAGCCCTCCGGCGTATCCAGCGCCAGGAAGCCCTCCAGCAGGACATCCGCCTGCGTGAGCGGTTCATGCGGCATGGCAGTCATGTCGTCACGCCCCTTCCTCGGTCGCTCGCCAGACTGGGACATCGCGTGATCCACCGTCCGTGAGATGGGAGTTCTTCCCTCGATCGTGGCACACGATCACGGGGCGCCGTCGGAGTTCTCCGCCCGAAATGCCTCGGCGCCCGTCGCCCAGGCCTTGTCCAGGTCCGCGTCGGCGGGGAAGCGGCCCGTCAGTTCGAGCATCACCATGCCGTGCGCGAACGCCCACGCCGCCCTGGCCACGTGTTCGTCGCCGCCCACGGCCCGGAAGAGCGGTGCCGCTGCGCGGTTCTCCAGGCCCGGGGCGATCGCCTCGCGCTCCAGGGGGCGGTCCGTGGCCAAGCGGTAGAGGTGGGGGTGGGCCAGGGCGTACGTGCGGTACGCGGCGGCCAGGGCCGCGAAGGAGCCCGGTGTGCGGGCCTCCGCCGCTTCCAGCGCCTCCGCCGTTTCCCGTAGCGACTCCGCCTTGAGCGCCGCCTCCACCGCCTGCTTGTCGGGGAAGTGCTTGTAGAGGGACGGGGCCCTGATGCCGACCGCTTCCGCGATCCGGCGCATCGTGAGGGCGTCCGGGCCCTCCGTCTCCAGGAGGGTCCGCGCCGCCGCGGTGATCTGCTGGGCGCGGGTGGGGGCGGGGGTGGGGTCAGGCACGCTGGAAGCCTTCCTCGGAGCGCAGGCCGTAGCCGAAGGCGCGATCGTACGAGATGTGGGCGAGCCAGCCGCACAGAGCCGCAAAAATCGGCGCCCAGGCGAGGGGCGTGAAGGTGTAGAGCGCCATGAGCGCCAACGGGACCAGCGCCCGGTGGGCCGCGTTGTAGAACGGGACGGCGCGCGGGGCGAGTTGGCCGTGGGCCGGGCGCGGGGCGTCCGAGACGCCGACCAGCATCGTCAGGTCCGGGGCGATGAAGAAGGCGAGCGCGAAGAGGCCGGCGATCCAGCCGTGGTTGACGGCTTCGAGGACCGCGAACGCCGACCAGAACAGGGCGTTCACCAGCCAGGCGGTGCGGCGGGTGGTCCTGAGGACCGATGCGGTGGTGGTTGTGGTGGTGGTGGTCGTCGTCGCACTCATGGCTGGCCTCCTGCGGCAGTGGCTAACGCTGTTAGCCATGAGTGTGCGGCTAACGGCGTTAGCCTGTCAAGGGACTGGAATCACGCCGGGGCGAACTGCACCTTCGCCGCACCCGGGTCCGCCTGCGTCAGCCGTACGCGCAGGCGCTCCCCCAGCGGCAGCTTCGCCGTGCCGCCCTTGATCGCGGCCACCACCGCCGGGTCCTCCAGGTGCACCGTGCCGGCGGTCGGGTCCTGCTCCTTCACGTCCACCACGTACGCGTCGAACGTCTCGCCCACCCGGTCCTTGAGCAGCGCCGCCTCGACGATGTCCACGCACTCGCGCTCCACGGAGTTGGCGCGGCGCGTGCCGTCCGCCATCTCCTGGGAGAGGTCGGGGAGGGCCGCCGTCACCCACTCCGGGGGTTCCTCCCCGGCCACCGCCGCCAGGCACAGCTCGCCCGCGTAACGGTCGACCAGGCGGCGCAGGGGTGCCGTGCAGTGGGTGTAGGGGGCCGCCACCGCCGCGTGGGTGGCGGGGTCCGGGCGCTCGCCGTTCGTGAACGTCGTGTAGCCCGCGCCCCTCAGCAGCGTCGTGCACTCCTGGAGGAAGGCCGCGTGACGCGGGTTCTTGGGGTCCAGGGTGCGGATCAGCCGGGAGTACGGGACGTGGTGCGGCCAGTCGATGCGCAGCGCCTTCGCCGAGCGGCGCAGGCGCGAGACCGCGCCGTCGGGGGCCGTGGGGAGCGTACGGAGGATGCCCGTGCCTGACGTGAGCATCAGGTCCGCTGCCGCCATGCCGGTGAGGAGGGAGATCTGGGCGTTCCAGCCGTCGGCGGGGAGCGGGGTGCGGTAGCCGAGGACGTAGGTGCCGTTCTGTTCGGTGATCTCCTGCTCGGGGACGTTCAGGGAGATGCCGCCCCGCGCCACCTCCAGCGCCTCGCGGAGGTGGCCGATGTCGGCGAGGAGGGCGATCGGGGGCTCGGCCGTGCCGGCGTCGATGCGGTGCTGGACCGTCTCGTAGTCGAGCTTCGCCCGGCTGCGTACGAGCGCGCGCTCCACGTGGGTCGCCGTCGTGCTGCCGTCGTGGTCCAGGTCGATCTGCCAGAGCAGCGCCGGGGTCGGCTGGTCCGGGAGGAGGCTCGCCGCGCCCTCGGAGAGGAGGGGCGGGTGGAGGGGGACCTTCGCGTCGGGGAAGTAGAGCGTCGTCACGCGGCGGTGCGCCTCTGCGTCGATCGCGCCGCCGGGGGTCACGAAGGCGGTCACGTCGGCGATCGCGTAGTGGACGCGGAAGCCCGTGGGCGTACGAGCGAGGTGCATCGCCTGGTCGAGGTCGCGGGAGGTCGGCGGGTCGACCGTGAAGAAGGGGATGTCCGTCGCGTCGCGGGCGGGCAGGCGCGGGGACTTGGCGGATCGTTCCGCCTCGGCGAGTACCTCGGGCGGGAAGTCGTCGGGGAGCTCGAGTTTTGTGCGCAGCTCGCACAGGGCGGCCCGCAGCGGGGCGTCGTCGGGGCCGGTCATGTGCATATGGCGGCTGGGCATGGGGCGAGCGTATTGCGGGTGGGGGCGCCCGGCACCTTTACGCTGGCGGCGGTTGTTGTCGTAGGTACGTACATGAAGGAGACAAGCCGTGCTGGTGCTCTTGCCGCCGTCGGAGGGTAAGGCCGCGAGTGGGTCCGGTGCGCCCCTGAAGCTGGAGTCGCTGTCGCTGCCCGGGCTGACCGAGGCACGGGCGGTGGTGCTGGACTCCCTGGTGGAGCTCTGCGCGGGCGACGAGGAGAAGGCGCGCGAGGTGCTCGGGCTGAGCGAGGGGCTGCGGGGCGAGGTCGCGAAGAACGTGGAGCTGCGGACCGCGGGGGCGCGGCCCGCGGGGCAGATCTACACGGGTGTGCTGTACGACGCACTGGATCTCGCGACGCTGGACGCGGCGGCCAAGCGGCGGGCCGGGAAGGCGCTGCTGATTTCTTCCGGGCTGTGGGGGGCGGTGCGGGTGGGCGACCGGATTCCTTCGTACCGGTGCTCCATGGGCGTCAAACTTCCGGGGCTCGGGGCGCTCGGGGCTTTCTGGCGGGGGCCCATGGCGGAGGTGATGCCGGAGGCCGCGGGGGGTGGGCTTGTGCTTGATCTGCGGTCGGGGGCTTATGCGGCCGCGTGGAAGCCGAAGGGGGAGGTTGCCGGGCGGACCGCTTCCGTGCGGGTGCTGCATGCGCCGACCCGGAAGGTCGTCAGCCACTTCAACAAGGCCACGAAGGGGCGGATCGTACGGGATCTGCTGGTGGCGGGGGCGGCGCCCGGTGGGCCTGCGGAGCTGGTGGAGGTGTTGCGGGAGCTGGGGTACGTGGTGGAGGCGTCGGCTCCGGGCAAGGGTGGGCAGGCGTGGTCTCTGGATGTGCTGGTGGATCAGATCCACTAGGCCTGTTGCGGAGGGCGCAACGGGCGTTGCGTATGGCGTGGTGTGCCAGGCAGGATGGCGCCATGACTTCCGTGCTGGACCTTGCGCCCGTTGTTCCTGTTGTCGTGATCGACGACGCCGCCGATGCCGTCCCGCTCGCGCGGGCGCTGGTCGCGGGCGGGCTGCCCGCGATCGAGGTCACCCTGCGGACGGATGCGGCCCTGGATGCGATACGGGCCATCGCGGACGGGGTCCCCGAGGCCGTGGTGGGTGCCGGAACCGTCATATCCGCTGCGGGAGTCGAGGCCGCGGTGGGCGCCGGGGCGCGGTTCCTGGTGAGCCCGGGGTGGACGGATGCACTGCTCGACGCGATGCGGGGGTCGGGGGTGCCGTTCCTGCCTGGGGTGTCGACCACCTCGGAGGTTGTGGCGCTGCTGGAGCGGGGCGTGAACGAGATGAAGTTCTTCCCGGCGGAGGCGGCGGGTGGGGTGCCGTATCTGAAGTCGCTGGGCGGGCCGCTGCCGCAGGCACGGTTCTGTCC
Organism: Streptomyces sp. NBC_01465; assembly: GCF_036227325.1. Classification (NCBI taxonomy): domain Bacteria; kingdom Bacillati; phylum Actinomycetota; class Actinomycetes; order Kitasatosporales; family Streptomycetaceae; genus Streptomyces; species Streptomyces sp. NBC_01465. The sequence continues at coordinate 2,159,374 of NZ_CP109467.1, forward strand.
GACCGGGGGGATCGGGCTCGGGTCGGCGCCTTCTTATCTGGCGCTGCCCAATGTGGGCTGCGTGGGCGGGACTTGGATGCTTCCGGCGGATGCGATTGCTGCGAAGGATTGGGCGCGGGTGGAGGCGCTGGCGCGGGAGGCGGCGGCGCTCATCTCCAGCCCGTCCGGCGTTTGAGGACAAGCGACCGAAGGCCGCTTACGGCGGGGGACGGGGAAACCCCAGCACCCCCGCCGTCCTCGTCAGCGCAAGTGGCTCGTGTCGTTCAGGAGCCTCAACGACGCGTTGCCGTCCGCGTAGTACGCCACCGCCGACACCGACGCCGCCGACAGCTCCATCCTGAACAGCGACTCCGGCGGAGCCCCAAGCGCCAGCCGTACCAGCGTCTTGATCGGCGTCACGTGTGTCACCAGCAGGACCGTCTTGCCCTGGTAGCGCGCCACCAGCTTGTCCCGCGCCGTCGACACCCGCCTCGCCACCGTCGCGAAGCTCTCTCCGCCGCCCGTCGGGGCCGCCTTCGGGGAGGCCAGCCACGCGTCCAGGTCGTCCGCGTACCGCTCCCTCACCTCGCCGAACGTCAGGCCCTCCCACGCCCCGAAGTCCGTTTCGCGCAGGCCCTCTTCGACCGTGACCGGCAGGCCCAGGGCCGTCGCCACCACGTCCGCCGTCTCGCGGCAGCGGACCAGGGGGGACGTCACGACCGCCTGGATCGTGCCTCGTGCGGAGAGTGCCTTTGCGGCTCGCTCGGCCTGGGTGCGGCCCGCCGCCGACAGCATCGGGTCCGTTCCCCCGCTGCCCGAGAAACGCTTCTCAGGGGTCAGCGCCGTCTCGCCGTGCCGGAGCAGGACGAACGTCGCCGGGGCGCCGAGGTCCGCCGGGGCCGCCCAGCCCACCGGCGGGGCAGCGGCTTCAGTCGTACGAGGGGCCATCGCCGCCCGCGCCTTTGCCGCGCCGGCCACCGGGTCGCCCACGTCCAGGGCCGCCGTGGACGCCGACGGCTCCCACTGCTTGCCCTTCTTGCCCGCGTCCATCGCCTCGTTGGCCAAGCGGTCCGCGTGCTTGTTCTTCTCTCGCGGGATCCACTCGTACGTGACCTGGGCGCGCGGCAGGATCGTCGCCGCCTCCGCCGCCAGGGGCTTCATGTCCGGGTGCTTGATCTTCCAGCGGCCCGACATCTGCTCGACCACCAGCTTCGAGTCCATCCGGACCCGGACCTTCGCCTCGGGGTCGAGCGCCTTTGCCGCTCTGAGGCCCGCGATCAGGCCCTTGTACTCGGCCACGTTGTTCGTGGCGACCCCGATGTACTCCGCGGCCTCCGCGAGGGGCTCGCCTGTCACCGGGTCGAGCACCACCGCGCCGTAGCCGGCGGGACCCGGGTTGCCCCGGGAGCCGCCGTCGGCCTCGACGACGAACTGCCGCATCAGATCCCCGAGTCGGCCGTACGGACCAGGATGCGGCGGCAGTTCTCGCACCGCAGCACCGTGTCGGGGGACGCGGCCTTGACCTCGTTCACCTCGGTGATGTTGAGCTCCAGGCGGCAGCCCTCGCAGCGGCGCTGGTAGAGCCGGGCAGCACCCACGCCGCCCTGCTGCTCGCGCAGCTTCTCGTACAGCTTCAGCAGGTCGGCCGGGACCGACTCGGCGACGACCGAGCGCTCCTTGGTGGCCGTCGCGACGTCGGCGTCGATGCCGGCGGCCGCGGTGTCACGGCGCGACGTGGCGTCGGCCGTCTTGGCCTCGACCGCGGAGACGCGCTCGGTGAGCTCGGTCGCGCGCTCCTGCGCGGACTCGCGGCGCTCCATGACCTCCAGGACGACGTCCTCGAGGTCGCCCTGGCGCTTGGCGAGGGAGACGATCTCGCGCTGGAGGTTCTCCAGGTCCTTGGGGGACGTGACCGCACCCGAGTCCAGGCGCTGCTGGTCGCGTACGGCGCGCTGACGGACCTGGTCGACGTCCTGCTCGGCCTTGGTCTGCTCGCGTGCGGTGTCGGACTCCTCCGTCTGCACGGCGACGAGCAGGTCGCGCAGCTGGGTGAGGTCCTTGGTCAGGGATTCGATCTCGGCGTGCTCGGGCAGCGAATTGCGCTTGTGCGCGAGCTGCGACAGGCGTACGTCGAGGGCCTGGACGTCGAGGAGGCGGATCTGGTCGGCGTGGGCGGCGTTCAGTTGGGGGCTCCAGGAGATGAGTGGTGTGCTGTCCAGGGGTCTGTGACCGTACGGGAGACATGGGTGCGAAGACCCCATCCGTTCCGGTCGGAAATCTCGTCGAGCTGTGCCGCGGCCTGCTCGCACCAGGGCCACTCGGTGGCCCAGTGGGCGGCGTCGATCAGCGCGAGAGGAGATGTTTCGCGGGCCTCCGACACCGGGTGGTGGCGCAGGTCCGCGGTGAGGAAGGCGTCGACTCCGGCGGAACGCACCTGGTCGAAGAGGCTGTCGCCGGATCCGCCGGAGACCGCGACCGTACGGACAAGAGCGTCCGGGTCACCGGCCACGCGGATGCCCTGCGCGGTGGCGGGGAGGTGTGCGGCGGCCTGCGCGGCGAAGTCCCGCAGCGGGAGAGGGTGGTCGAGCTCACAGATACGGCCGAGGCCGCGACGGCCCGAAGCGTCGGTCGCGTCCGGCACCAGGGGGCGTACGACCCGGAGGCCGAGGGCGTCCGCGAGGGCGTCGGAGACGCCGGGGTCGGCGGTGTCCGCGTTGGTGTGGGCGACGTGCAGGGCGATGTCCCGCTTGATCAGGGTGTGCACGACGCGGCCCTTGAAGGTGGTGGCCGCGACCGTCGTCGTACCGCGCAGATAGAGCGGGTGGTGCGTGACGATCAGCTGGGCGCCGAGCTTGACGGCCTCGTCGGCGATCTCCTGCACGGGGTCGACGGCGAAGAGGACCGTGGTGACGTCCGCGTCCGGGTCTCCGCAGACCGTGCCGACGGCGTCCCAGGATTCGGCCCGCTCGGGGGGCCACAGGGCGTCGAGCGCGGAGAGGACTTCAGACAGACGGGGCACGGAGTACAGGTTACCTGCGCTCCGTGCCCCGCCTGCCGGGACGGCCGGTGCTGCTTACTTGACGAGGAAGGCGCGGAGGTCGTCGAGGACCTTGTCGGCCGCCGTCACGCCGAGGCCGAGGTACCAGGTCTCGTCCGGGACGTCCTTGGCCTGGCCGGCCTTGACCGCCTTGAGGTTCTTCCACAGCGGGTTGGACTGGGTGGTGTCGCGCTTGGTGGCCTTCGGGGGACCGTAGACGCCCGTGAAGATCCAGTCGGCGTCCGCGGAGTCGATCTTCTCGGGGCTGACCTCGACCGCGAGGTCGTTGATCTGCTGGTTCTTGGGGCGCGGGATGCCCGAGTCCTTGAGGATCGTGCCGATGAAGGAGGCCTGGGCGTAGAGGCGGATCTTGTCCGGGAGGTAGCGGACCATCGAGACGGTCGGCTTGTTGGGGCCGATGTCCGTGCCGAGCTTCTTGGCCTTCGTCTCGTACGCCGCCAGGTTCGTCTTCGCCTCGGCGGTCTTGTCGAGCGCGGCCGCGTTGAGGAGGTAGTTCTCCTTCCAGGTGAAGCCCGGGCGGATGGAGAACACGGTCGGCGCGATCTTGGAGAGCTCGTCGTACTTGTCCGCGGCGCGCAGCTGGCTGCCGAGGATCAGGTCCGGGTGGAGATTGGCGATCGCCTCGAGGTTGAGGTTGTTGATCGTGCCGACGTTCTTGGGGCTGCCCGCGTCCGCCTTGAGGTAGCTGGGGATGCCGACGCTGCCCTCGGTCGGGGCGTAGCCGACCGGCTTGATGCCGAGGGACACGACGTTGTCGAACTCGCCCACGTCCAGGACCACGACCCGCTTGGGCTGCGCCTTGATCTCGGTCTTGCCCATGGCCTGGGTGACGGTCCGCGGGAACTGTCCTGCCTTGGCGTCCGTGCCGAGCGCCGCGGTCTTCGCGGCCGCGTCGCCGAAGTCCTTGCCGCCCTGGGCGACGGCCTTGCTGTCGGCGCCTCCCTTGGAGCCGGAGCCCGCACTGTCGTCGCCGCTGGAGCAGGCGGCGAGCGAGATCGCTCCGACGACGGCGAGGGCGGCTGCGGCGGTTCCGCGGCGGCGTAGGGACATCACAGGCTCCTGACAGTGTTTTCTTAGGTTCGCCTTACCTTAACTGCCCCGATTCGTGCACAGCACACCCGCCCCCTCCCCCTCAGGCGAATCGATGGACGGCCACCCTTATGTGTGAAGTGGGGCGACTCGTGCGGTTCGCCCGGCCGTACGAAAACTAGCTTCGGGGCCGGAGGTGACCGACACGATGACGGCCTTGGCCATCGAGACCGGTGAAGGAACGGGTCTCACGATCGCGGCTGACGGGTCCTACGCGGCACGGCTGGCGCGGAGGGACGCGGCGACGGAGGCATGGTGCCCGGAGCGGTGGACGCTCGACGGGCCCGAGCCGTACGTCGTCCAGCTGCCGGGCGCCCAGCCCGAGGACCCGGGCGCGGAGGTGCTGCCGCTGGCGGACGGGCGGGTGCTGATCCGGCGGTTCGTGGAGGGGCGGCACGCGTTCTCGCTGCTGTATCCGACGGGGCCCGGCACCGGTGAACTGCAGCTGGGCGCGGTGGAGTGCGAGGAGCTGACGCTGCTGGCGCCCGCGCCGGGCGGGGAGTTGGCGTACGGGCTCGCGGTCGGCGAGAAGTCGACGGCGGTCTGGCTGGTCGCGGGCGGGGCGTTCGGGCCCGAACATGTGGCGGAGGTGCCGGGGCGGTGCTCGGGCGGGGTCTGGCTGGACCGCGCCGGGCGGATGCTCGCGCTGGACCTGGAGCTGGACGGGGTGACCAAGGCGGTGGCGGTCGATCTGGAACGGGGCGGGGAGGTCTCGCCGCTGCTGCAGATCGCGGAGGACAGCAACGACCGTCTGCTGCTGGCGGATCCCGACAGCGGGCTGCTGCTCGTACGGTCGGACGCGCCTGGGGAGGACCGGCTGGGGTGGGGGGTGCTCGGGTCGGCGCGGCCGGTGCGGTTTCCGGAGTGCCTGCGGGTGGAGGACGCGGTGATGTCGCCTTTCGCCGTGCAGCCCGGGCAGGTGCTGATGCCGGAGAGCTGTGGGGTGGCGCTGCGGATCGACGGCGGGGGTGGGAGCTGGGTGGGGGTCTGGCGCCCTGCGGGGCGGCGGCTGCATCAACTCGCGGCGCCGGTCGGGTGGTTGACGGGGGCGGGGCTGTGGACGCGGGAGGGGGTGCTGAGGCTGCCGTACGCACAGGGGGATGTGGACTACGGGGTGGTGGAGGTGGAGCCGCCGGTGGACGATCTGAGCGTCATGATCACGGAACTCTCACAAGCGGAAGCCGCAGGTGAGGAACCGTCCGAGGCTGAGGAGGCTCCTGCTGTGTGCAAGCCCGTCCCGTTGCAGCAGGCGCCTCTGACGGGGCGGTTGGGGGCTGACTAGACTTTCGGCCTGCACGCATACGTAAGCGATCACACGGGGTGATTCGTCATCATGTCCGAAACCGGAACCGACACGGCCGCCGCGACCATCAACCGGGGCGGAACCGACGGCTCAGGCAAGCATCGAGGGGGCGCGGCGTCGACGGAGGCGTCGACGTCGGAGGCGCATGGCCGGCACCGGCGCGAAGGGGAGCGGAGGGTGTCGGGGGTGAGCTGAACGGGGCTGCGCCCCCTGCACCCCCAGTACGCGACCTTCGGCCGCGTGTCCTCAATCGCCGGACGGGCTGGAAATGCCCACCTGGGCAAATCAAGCCCCTCCGGCGATTGAGGAGCGGGGTCTGGGGCGGAGCCCCAGCGGGGGTCAGCCCTTCTTCAGGCCCAGGACCTCCGACGCCGCGAACGTCTCCCCGGACGGGCGCTCCTCGTAGTACGAGGACAACACGCCGTCCAGCTCCTCGTACGTGAACGCCTCCTTCGCCGTGTCGAACTTCGCCGCCACCTTCGGGCGGTCCACGATCGCCACCATCCCGCCGTGCACCACCAGCAGCTGCCCGTTCACCTTCGCCGCCGCCGGCGACGCCAAGTAGCCCACCAGCGGGGACACGTGCTCGGGGGCGAGCGCGTCCAGCTCCCCCGCACCCGGCTCCGCGAAGCCCGCGAAGACGTCCTCCGTCATACGGGTCCTGGCCCTCGGGCAGATCGCGTTCGCCGTGACCCCGTACTTCCCCAGCGCCAGCGCCGTCGACGTCGTCAGGCCCACGATGCCGCCCTTCGCCGCCGCGTAGTTCGGCTGGCCCGCCGAGCCCGCGAGGAACGCCTCCGAGGAGGTGTTGACGACCCGGCCGTAGACCGGGGCCCCCGCCGCCTTGGACCGCTCGCGCCAGTGCACCGAGGCGAAGTGGGTGGTGTTGAAGTGCCCCTTGAGGTGGACCCGGATCACCGTGTCCCACTCCGCCTCGCTCATGGAGAAGATCATCCGGTCGCGGAGGATGCCCGCGTTGTTGACCAGGATGTCGAGCTTCCCGTACGTACTGATCGCCAACTCCACCAGCGCGCGGGCCTGTTCGTGGTCCGCGACGTCGCCTAGGTGGGCGACCGCCTGTCCGCCCGCCGCCCGGATCTCCGCGGCGACCTCCTCCGCCGGAGCGGCCGAGGCCTCCCCCGAGCCGTCACGTCCTGGCTGGCCGAAGTCGTTGACGACGACCGAAGCGCCCAGGCGGGCGAGTTCGAGTGCCTCGGCGCGGCCGAGGCCCCTCCCCGCGCCCGTGACGATCGCGGACAGGCCCTCAAGTGGCAAAGACATGCGTGGAGTTCCCCTCAGGTCGGATCAGAGATCAGATCTCGATGCAGGTGCGCAGCGCCTCGCCCGTACGCATCTGCGCCAGGGCGTCGTTGATCTCGGCGAGCGACACCCGGTGGGTGATCATGGATTCGAGGTCGATGCGGCCCGCCCGCCACAGGGCGATGGCCCGCTCGTACGAACGGAGCACGTCCCCGCCGCCGTACATGGACGGCAGGATCCGCTTCTCGTCGAAGAACAGCTCGAACATGTTGAGCTGCAGGTTGTCGTCCATCGCGCCCGCGCCGACCACGACGAGCGTGCCGCCGCGCCGCGTCGTCTCGTACGCGGTGCGCGCGGTCGCGGACTTGCCGACGACCTCGAAGACGTAGTCGAAGCCCTCGCCCGCGGTGATGCGCTGCTTGGCGTCGCCGAGCGCGTCGGGGGCGACCGCCTCCGTCGCGCCGAAGCGCAGGGCGGCCTCCCGGCGCGAGGCGACCGGGTCGACGGCGACGATCTGGGCCGCGCCCTTGAGCCGCGCGCCCTGGATCGCGGAGATGCCGACGCCGCCGCAGCCGATGACGGCGACCGACGAACCGGCTTCCACCTTCGCGGTGTTGATGGCCGCGCCGAGGCCGGTCGTCACTCCGCAGCCGATGAGGGCCGCGATCTCGAACGGCACGTCGTCGGGGATCGGCACCGCGCACCCGGCGTCGACGACGACCTCCTCGGTGAAGGTGCCGGTCCCGGCGAAGCCGAAGACATCGCCGCCGGGGCGCTTGAAGTTCGGGGTGCCCGCGTTCATGAAGCCGGCCAGACAGAGCTGGGTCTGGCCGCGCTTGCAGGCCGGACAGACGCCGCAGGCGGGCAGCCAGCAGATCAGTACCCGGTCGCCCTGCTTGACGTGGGTCACGCCGTCGCCGACGTCCAGGATCTCGCCCGCGCCCTCGTGGCCGGGGATGAAGGGGGCGGGCTGCGGGAGGACGCCGCTCATCGCGGAGACGTCCGAGTGGCACAGGCCCGTCGCCCTGACCCTGATCTTCACCTTGCCGGGGCCGAAGCCCACCGCCTCGACGTCGTCGAGGACTTCGAGCTTGTCCTGGCCTATCTCGTGCAGTACTGCTGCGCGCATGGCGCGGCTCCCTTCGGGTGCGGAACAGGGCTGGTTCGAAGCTGGTTCAGGAGTGCTCGACGATCGTGTCCGCGAGGACCTGCGCCTCGTCGCGTTCGACCGCCGCGACCGTGACCTGGACGCGGCCCGGCGACTGCCACATCCGGATCCGCAGGGTCTCGCCGGGGAAGACGATCCCGGCGAAGCGCGTGCTGTACGCGGTGACGCGGGCGACGTCTCCGCCCAGGACCGTGTCCACGACGGCCTTGAGCGTCATCCCGTACGAGCACAGTCCGTGCAGGATCGGCCGGTCGAAGCCGGCGAGCTTTGCGAACTCGGGGTCGGCGTGCAGCGGGTTCCAGTCGCCGCTGAGGCGGTAGAGCAGCGCCTGGTCCTCGCGGATCGGGCGGTCCACGGTCCGGTCGGGGTCGCGGGCGGGGATTTCGGTGCGGGCGGAGGGGCCGCGTTCGCCGCCGAATCCGCCCTCGCCGCGTACGAAGATCTGCGAGTCGCTCGTCCAGAGCGGGCCCTCGTCGTCGGCGACCTCCGAGCGCAGGACGATGACGGCCGCCTTGCCCTTGTCGTAGACCGCCTGGACCTTCGAGGTGGAGACCGCGGCACCCTTCACGGGGAGCGGGCGGTGGACCTCGACGCGCTGGCCGCCGTGCAGGACGTGGGCGAGGTTGACGTCCACGCCGGGTGCGGACAGTCCGCCCGCGAGCGCCATGCCCGCGCCCGCGACGGTGGCGAAGCTGGGCAGGACGTGGAGGCGGGATTCGAGGGTGTAGCGCAGTTCGTCGGGGTCGGTGGCGGGGAGGCCCGCGCCGACGCCCAGGTGGTAGAGCTGGACGTCCTTGTGGTCCCAGCTGATCTCGCTCGATCGGGGTTCGGCGGCGACGGCCTTCGCTGCATCAATCGGCATGGACTCAAGGCTCCTTGACGTGCTCGTACGGGTGCTACGGCTGGAAGACCTCGGTGCGACCGTCCGCACCGTCGGCCGCACCGAGGTCGCATACGGATCGGCTCTCCCGCGCCCGTTCTAGAACGCGTTCTAGCCGATGGGCCCTATGTATAACGCACCCCCCGGGAGTTGTGAAGACTCCTGACACCACGTCAGATCCACTGTTTCCCGCCGCGCTCCCGCCGTGCTCCGCCATGACATTTGTCCTGCCGGTCTCCGTACAAGCGCATCTGCCGCACCGCGCGCCCTGCTCCGTACGGTGATCGCATACGGTTCCGCCGGGACCGCACCAACGGGAGAGACCATGCCGAAGCTGCCGAAGCTGACGGGGCGCAGGAAGCTCAGCAAAGAAGAACAGCATCCGGGGCCACCCAACGGCTACGCCCTCCTGCCGTGGCTGCTGCTCGGCCTGGGCTCCTTCTCCAACCTCATCAACGGCAAGACCTCGAACCCGTGGATCGGCGGCATCGGCCTCCTCGCCTTCAACTCCCTCTACATCTCCATCGCCTTCCGCGCCTTCGTCAAGGAGAAGCGGACCAGCCGCACCACGCTGTATCTGCTGGGCGCGATGGCCGGCATCACGTACGGACTCGCGATCGCCTACGGAGATGTCTGGCTGCTCTACTTCCCGCTGCTCTCGCTCGCCGTCGGCACCAGCCTGCGCGACCGGCGGCTCGGCATCACCCTGGTGGTCCTGGCCGGTTCGGCGGGGTGGCTCGCGAGCATGGAGGGGGACAGTCCGTGGGAGCCGTGGACCCTCGGATACACCACCTTCATCACGGGCGCGGTGACCGCGGCGCTCATGGCCCTCTCCGAGACCGTCGTCGAACTGCGGTCCACACGGCAGGAGTTGGCGCGTATCGCCGTGGAGAAGGAGCGGCTGCGGTTCTCCCGCGATCTGCACGACCTCCTCGGCCACACCCTCTCGGTGATCGTCGTGAAGTCCGAGGCCGCCCGCCGCCTCGCCCCGCGCGACATCGACGCCGCGCTCGCCCAGGTCGCCGACATCGAGTCCGTCGGCCGTCAGGCGCTCACCGAGATCCGCGAGGCGGTCACCGGCTACCGCGACGCCAGCCTCGCCCAGGAGCTGGAGCGGGCCGAGTCGGCGCTGCTCGCCGCGGGCATCGAGCCCGTCGTACGGCAGTCGGGTCCGCCCCTGGAACCGCAGACGGCGGCGCTGCTCGGCTGGGTCGTACGGGAGGCCGCCACCAACGCCATCCGGCACTCGAAGGCGAGCCGCTGCGAGATCACCGTCGACGGCTCCTCGGAACGCGTGCGCCTGATGATCACCGACGACGGTCGCGGCGTAGGCTCGGACGCCCCCGGCAGCGGGCTGAAGGGCCTCACCGAACGCCTGGCGGCGGCGGGCGGATCACTGACGACGGGGCCCGGGCCCCGCAAGGGATTCCGGCTGGTGGCCGTACTGCCCGTAGAACCCGCGAACACCTCAGCAGAATCAGCAGAGATGGAGCCCCGCGCATGATCCGAGTACTTCTCGCCGAGGACCAGGGCATGATGCGCGGCGCCCTGGCGCTGCTGCTCGGGCTGGAGGAGGACATCGAGGTCGTCGCGCAGGTCGACAGAGGCGACAAGATCGTCGACGCGGTGCTCACCTCCAGCCCCGACGTCGCGCTCCTCGACATCGAACTCCCCGGCCGCACCGGCCTGGACGCCGCCGCCGACCTGCGCGCCGAGGCCCCGAACTGCCGGGTGCTGATCCTCACCACCTTCGGCCGCCCCGGATATCTGCGGCGGGCGATGGAGGCGGGGGCGGCCGGATTCCTGGTCAAGGACGGCCCGGTGGAGGAGCTGGCGGAGGCGATCCGCCGGGTGCTCGCGGGCGAGACGGTCATCGACCCGGCGCTGGCGGCAGCCGCGCTCAGTGCGGGTCCGAGCCCGCTGACCGCGCGCGAGGCCGACGTACTGAACGCTTCGGTGGACGGGGCGACGGTCGCCGACATCGCGGGGACGCTGCATCTGTCGGAGTCGACCGTACGGAACTACCTGTCGTCGGCGATCGGCAAGACGGGCACCCGCAACCGCATGGAGGCGGTGCGGGCGGCCCGTCAACAGGGCTGGCTCTAGCGCTTGTTGGCCACTGTTCGCGGCATCCAGAGCATCAGCACCACGACCCCGGCGAGCAGGATGAACCCGCCCCAGCGGAACGCCAGCGCGTATCCGGCGGTCAGCGCCTCGGCGGTGGTGCTCGTGCCCGTACGGGATGCCGCGACCGTCGAGAGCACGGAGAGGCCGAGCGCGCCGCCCAGCGTCCGCGAGGTGTTGACCAGTCCGGAGACGAGGCCCGCGTCGCCCGGGTCGGCGCCCGAGGTGGCGAGCGAGGCGAGGGGGGTCATCGCGAGGCCCGCGCCCGCCATCATCACCATGCCGGGGAGCATGATCGAGGTGACGTAACCGCCGTGCGCGGTCATCGTCGACTGCCAGCCGAACCCGGCGGCCGTGATCAGCACACCGATGACGGCGACGTTCCTGGCGCCGATGACCGGCATGATGCGCGGCGCGAACTTCGAGCCCGCGACGACGCTCAACGAGCTGGGGATCAGGGCGAGTCCGGCGCCGAGCGGGGTGTAGCCGAGGACGTTCTGGGCGTACAGCGTCATGAAGAACCACATGCCGAAGCTGCCGGCGCCGCAGACGAACATCGCCGCGTTCGCGGCGGCGACCGAGCGCACCGTGAAGAGCTTCAGCGGCATCAGCGGTGTCTTCGTACGGGCCTCGACCAGCAGGAAGAGCGCGATCAGCGCGAGTCCGGCGGCCAGCGGGACGAGGGTCGCCGCAGCGCCCCAGCCCTCGGCCTCGATCTGCACGATCCCGTACGCGAGAGTCGCCGCGCCCGCCGTCACCAGTACGGCGCCGGGCAGGTCGAGCCGCCTCTTCGCCCCGGCCTTGCTCTCGGTGATCCAGCGGTAGGCCCCTGCGAAGACGAGCGCCCCGATCGGCACGTTGATCAGCAGCACCCACCGCCAGGACAGCGAGTCGGTGAGCGCCCCACCGACAAGACCGCCCGCGGCCCCGCCGCCCGCGCCGACCGCGGTCCACGTGGCGATGGCCCGCGCACGGGCCGCGCCCTCGGGGACCGCGGAGGTGAGGATGGTGAGCGTGGACGGCGCGAGGACGGCCGCCCCGAGCCCCTGCACGGCGCGGGCGGCGAGCAACTGCCAGCCCTCCTGGGCGAGTCCGCCCGCGAGCGAGGCGAGCGTGAAGAGCCCGAGCCCGACGAGGAACATCCGCTTGCGCCCGAACAGGTCGCCGGCGCGCCCGCCGAGCAGCATGAACCCGGCGAAGGCGATCGCGTAGGCGTTGACGACCCACTGAAGGCCGGTGGCGCTGAGGCCCAGGTCGGAGCGCATGGAGGGGAGTGCGACGTTGACGACGGAGACGTCGAGGACAACGAGGAACTGTCCCGCGCAGGCGGCGAGAACGACGAGCCAGGTGCGGGTCGGTGCGGGTCTGGGGGCTATGCGGAGGTCTTCCGTGCGGGTCTGCGGCATGGGGGTAATGGTCGCAGTTGGTGTGCGGCTGTTGCATCGGGATATCGGTGTACGGACGGGGGGCCGATGGGACTAGGACCTGCCGGGGGGTGCGCTCCAGGTGCGCCGCTTGGTGAGGGGCTTGGCGTACGCGCCGACGCGGCTCGTCGTCAGGCCGAGCGCGACGAGCGACTCCGCGAGCCGTACGGCGGCGGCGACCCCGTCGACCACCGGCATCCCGAGCATCGCGCCGACCGTGGCCTGCAGCCCGGTCATGCCCGCGCAGCCGAGCACCAGGACCTCGGCCCCGGCGTCCCTGGCCCGCTCCCCCGCGGCAACGAAGGCGCGCGTGGTGCGCTGCTCGTCGCCGAGGTCGAGGACGCCGAGCCCGGTGCCGACGACGGCGGCGCAGTGGGCGCCGACCCCGGCCGCGTAGAGACTGTCCTCGATCTGCCCGCACGCGCGGTCGAGGGTGGTGACCACTCCGTAGCGCCGGCCGAGGAGGCAGGCGAAGTGGGCGGCGGCCTCGGTGATGTCGACGACGGGGACGTCGAGGAGCTCGCGGGCGCCCTCGCGCCCGTGCTCGCCGAACCCGGCCATGACCACGGCGTCGTACGGCTCCTGCGCGGTCTCCGTATGGAGGCGCAGGGTGTCGAGGACGGCGGCGGCGGAGAGATAGCTGTCCAGCCAGCCCTCCGCCGACTCCGGTCCCCAGGCCGGGGTGAGTCCGGTGATCGTGGTGCCCGGGCCTGCTGCTCCCCGGGCACCTCGTACGATCTCGTCGGTCATCGACCGGGTGGTGTTGCAGTTGGTGACGACGATGCGCACGCGCCTCAGACCTCCAGGGCGGGCTCGGGGACCGGGACGGCTGCGGGTGTGGCCGTGCGCTCTGAGCGGCAGAGCGCCGCGTAGAGGACGGCGGACATCGCGGTGCCGATGAACCAGGAGTAGGGCGCGGCGTCGCTGAAGTACGGGACGAGCGCGCAGACCCCGGCGACGGCGGCGGAGGGCAGGAAGGCCCAGAGCGCCTTGGGGTTGACGCCCTTGCGGTAGTAGTACGGGGAATCCGGCGAGGCGTCGAAGAGCTGGGCGGTGTCGACGCGGCCGCGCTTCACCCAGTAGTAGTCGAGCATGATCACGCCGAAGAGCGGGCCGAGGAAGGCGCCGAGGCCGCCGAGGAAGTAGTTGACGACGTTGGGGTTGGAGTAGAGGTTCCACGGGGTGACCAGGAGCGCGGCGACCGTGCTGATGAGGCCGCCGATCTTGAAGGTGATCTTCTGCGGCCAGACGTTGGCGAGGTCGTACGCGGGTGAGACGAAGTTGGCGACGATGTTCACGCCCATGGTGGCGATCGCGAAGGTGAGCGCGCCGAGGACCAGGACCCAGGTGTTGCCGACCTTGGCGACGAGCAGGGCCGGGTCGGTGATGGCCTCGCCGAAGACCTCGATGGAGCCCGCGGTGACGATGACCGAGACGATGACGAAGGCGGTCGAGTTGATGGGCAGGCCCCAGAAGTTGCCGCGCTTGACGGTGCGCTGGTCGGGGGCGAAGCGGGAGAAGTCGCAGAAGTTGAGCATGAGGGTGCCGTACGTGGCGAGGATCAGTCCTATCGCGCCGAACCACTGACGGAACTGCTCACCGGTGGAGACCGGGTGCGGGGTGCTGGTGAGGGAGAGGGTCCAGCCGGCCTTGGAGAGCACCCAGAGCGCGAGCGCGATCATGACGAGCCAGATCGCGGGCCCGCAGAAGTCCTGGAACTTGCGGACGGCCTCCATGCCGCGCGTGATGATCAGCGCCTGCAGCACCCAGAGGGAGAGGAAGGAGACCCAGCCGAGGGCGTCGAGGCCGAGGAATGAGTGCTTGGTCCAGGACTCTAGGCCGGGGGATGCGGCGAGGAGCATCACGTTGACGGCGACGGACGCGAGGTAGGTCTGGATTCCGTACCACATGATGGCGATCACGGCGCGGATGAGGGCGGGGATGTTGGCGCCCCAGACGCCGAAGCTGATGCGGCTGACGACGGGGAAGGGGACCCCGTGGCGCTGGCCGATGCGGCCCATCATGTTCATCCCGAGGTAGATCAGGACGAAGCCGACGAGGAGTGACGTGAAGATCTGCCAGACGTTGAGACCGAGGACCAACAGCCCTGCGGCGAAGGTGTAGTTGCCGAGGTTGTGGACGTCGGACATCCACATGGCGAAGAGGTCGTAGACCTTCCACTTGCGCTCGGTGGCGGGTGCGAGGTCTTCGTTGGTGAGGCGTGGATCGGGGACGAATGCGGCGGACAAGGGAGCCTCCCTGGGGGTTTGTTTGGTATACCAAACGTTGCGACATGCTCCCGCTCCTGATGGCGGCCCGCAATGTCCGCGCGGTTACGGCTGGGTAAAACACCGTCCGCCTCGGCGAAGATGGGGAGATGACGGAGATGACCACGGCAGAACCCGTGACGGCGACCGCGCTCGGCGCCGTACGCGAACGGGTGCTCGCCGGGCTGCGCGAGGACATCATCAGCGGCCGGATGCGGCCGGGCGACCGCCTGGTCGAGCGCGAACTCGCGGAGCGGTTCGGGGTGTCACGGGTGCCGGTGCGCGAGGCGGTACGGGCACTGGTCACGGAGGGCTTCGTCACCTTCGAGACGCCGCGGCGCCTGGTGGTGCGGACGCTGACGCGGGTCGACGTCAAGGAACTCTTCGAACTGCGGGAGGCCTTGGAGGTCTACGCGGCGGGCCTGGCGGCGGAGCGCGCGACGCCCGAGGGCTTGGCCGAGCTCCGGGGTCTGCTCGACCGGGCGGCGGCTGCGACGCGGACTGCGGACGCGGAGGCGATCACGGAGATCAACACCCGCTTCCACGAGCGGATCCTGGAGATGGCGGGGAACGGCCTGCTGATGTCGGTGATGGACCCGGTGGACGGGCGACTGCGGTGGCTGACGCGCCGGAACGAGGACTGGCCGCAACTCCTGTGCGAGCACAGGGAGTTGTACGAGGCGATCGCGTCGGGGGATGCGGGTCGGGCGAGGGAGAGCTCACTGGCGCATGTCCGGACGAACTACCGCTCGACGCGGCGGCAGCTCTTCGGCGACGACGCTTCCAGCCCGTCCGGCGATTGAGGACACGCGGCCGAAGGTCGCTTACGGGCACGGGGTGGGGGAAGAACCCCCGCCACGCCACCAGTAGCGCCCGACAATGAGCTCCTCCAGCGCGCGGAGCCTGTCGGCAGCCATCTGCCCATGCGCAGAGGGGTGTTCGAGCCCAAAACGGAGGTCGGCGACCAGGTGGCTCGCCTCGCGCACCTCGCACTCCGCCCGGAGCGTCTCCGTGGAAGTCCCCGTCGCACGGGCGATGACGTCGAGCACGCTCTCCATGTGCGGGCCGCTGAACCGGGCCAGGAAGAACCAGTCGTCGGCAGGTTCGCCGAAGCGGGCCCACTCGAAGTCCAGCAGTGCCGTCACTCTCTGGTCCTGCACCAGCCAGTTGTCCCAGTGGCAGTCCGCGTGAACCGGGACGACCGCCCGTGCGTGCAGCGGCGCGCGCTCAGCGATCGCCGTCAGGCCATCGAGCAGTCGGCGTGGCACGAATCCCTCCCGGTCCAGGGCGGCGAGGTTCTCCACATCTGCGGAGAACGCCGCCCGGCCGGTGAATCCACCGTGGTCGAGCGGCTCTCTCAGCAGCTGTTCGATGTCGCTCGACGGCGTCCACTTGTGCAGCAGGTCGAGCCGCTGGACCGCCTCCTCCGCCCATGAGCGCGCGGTCGCGCGGTCCACCCCGGGCATGCCCATGCCGGGAGCCGCCCCCGGCACGCGGCCGTAGCAGGCGTACCGGACATCACGCGTCCCCAGCCGATGGCGCCCGCTCCCGAGCAGCGGGGCAGTGAGCCCGGCCGGCAGGTGGGGCGCGAGTGCGATCTCCCGGTCAAGCCGCGAGTGGTCTGCCGCATCGATGATCTTCACGACGGCGTCCGAGCCGACGTACACGTGGTGGGAGCTGCTCTCGACCGTGGCCATGGGACCGGGGTCGCGCCCCATGGCCGTAGCGGCGATTGCGCGAGTCTCAGCGTGAGCATGCCGCAGGTCGGTCATGACTTCATGATCTACGGGTGGAACACCGGAGGCGAACCCTCCGCTACCCCCGCCGCAGCAGCGTCACCACCGCCGCACCCCCCAGCCCGATGTTGTGCGCGAGCCCCACCCCGGCCCCCGGCACCTGCCGCGCCCCCGCCTCACCCCTCAACTGCCAGCTCAGCTCCGCCACTTGGGCGATCCCCGTCGCCCCCAACGGGTGCCCCTTCGAGATCAGGCCGCCCGACGGGTTCACCACCCACCGGCCCCCGTACGTCGTCGCCCCACTCTCCACGAGCTTCCCCGACTCCCCCACCGCGCACATCCCCAGCGCCTCGTACGTCAAAAGCTCATTCACCGAGAAGCAGTCGTGCAGCTCCACCACATCGACATCCCCGATGCCGAGCCCCGACCGCTCCCACACCTGGTCCGCCGCCGCCCGCGACATCGGCTGCCCCACCACGTCGATGCACGACCCGGACTCGAACGACACCCCCGTGTCCGTCGTCATCGCCTGCGCGACGATCTCGACCGCCTTCTCCCCTAGCCCGTGCTCGTCCACGAACCGCTCCGAGACGACCACCGCAGCCGCCGCACCGTCCGAGGTCGGCGAACACTGCAGCTTCGTCAGCGGCGCATGGATCGACCGCGCCGCCAGGATCTCGTCGACCTCGTACACGTCCTGGAACTGCGCGTACGGATTGTTCGCCGAGTGCCGGTGGTTCTTCGCCGCCACCGCCGCGAGCTGCGCCTCCGTCGTCCCGTACTTCTCCATGTGCTCCCGCGCCGCGTTCCCGAAGATCTGCGCGGTCGGCGGCGACATCTCGAAGCCGTGGCCGGCCGCCATGATCCCGTAGTGCCGTGCGACCGGCGACGTCTTGAAGTCGCCCCCGTCGGCCCCGCCGCCCAGCGCCCCCTTCTTCATCTTCTCGAAGCCGAGCGCGAGCACGCAGTCGCTGATCCCGCCCTCCACGAACTGCCGCGCCATCATCAACGCACTCGACCCGGTCGCGCAGTTGTTGTTGACGTTGTAGACCGGCACCCCGGTGAGCCCCAGCTCGTACACCGCCCGCTGCCCCGCCGTGGAGGCCTGGAAGCAGTACCCCACCGGGACCTGCTCCACCTCCCCGTACGCGACCCCCGCGTCCGCGAGCGCCGCCTCGCCCGCCTCCTTCGCCATGTCCCAGTACTGCCAGTCACGGCTCTCGGGCTTCTCGAACTTCGTCATCCCGACACCGACCACGTAAGCCTTCACAGCATTGATCCCTTCAGTCCCTCGGAAGGCCGAGAATCCGCTCGGCAACGACATTGAGCTGCACCTGAGTTGTGCCTCCGGCGATGGTCAGACACCGCGCCATCAGGAATCCGTGGACGGCCCGCTCCCCCGCCCCCTCGCGCACCGCACCGGCAGGACCGAGCAGCTCCAGGGCCAGCTCGGCGACCTTCTGCTGGTGCGGAGTCTGTACGAGCTTGCGCACCGAAGCCCCCGCCCCGGCCTCGAGACCCGACACCTGTTGCATGGTCGTACGCAGCCCGATGCACCCCAGCGCATGCGCCTCGGCGGCCAGCGCGCCGACCCGGACCCTGCCTGCCCCGTCCAGTTCCGCGGACTGCGCGATGAGCGCTTCGAGCCCCACGTCGAAGGTCATCTGGTCGGCCATGTGCACCCGTTCGTTCCCGAGGGTGTTCCGCGCGACCTTCCAGCCGCCCCCCACTTCCCCCACGACCGCGTCCTCGGGCAGGAGTACGTCGTCGAAGTACACCTCGTTGAAGAGGGCCTCCCCGGTGATCTCCTTCAGCGGCCGCACATCAATGCCCGGCGTCCGCTTCATGTCGACGACGAAGTACGTCAGCCCCTTGTGCTTGGGCGCGTCCGGATCGGTCCTCGCCAGCAGAATTCCGTAGTCCGCGCTCTGCGCCGAAGACGTCCACACCTTCTGCCCGTTGACCCGCCAGCCGCCGCCCTCCACCCGCTCGGCCTTCGTCCGCAGCGACGCCAGGTCGGAGCCGGCCCCCGGCTCGGAGAAGAGCTGGCACCAGTGGAGTTCGCCCCGGAGCGTCGGCGCCACGTACCGCTCCTGCTGCGCCTTCGTCCCGTACGCGAGCAGCGAGGGCACGACCCAGGTCGCGATCCCCAGGTCGGCCACCCGCACCCCGGCGGCCTTCAACTCCTCCTGCACCGCGAGCTGTTGTACGGCACCGGCGCCCAGCCCGTACGGCTTCGGCAGATACGGAGCCGCATACCCGCTCCCCGCGAGCGCCCGCCGCGCCGCCGCCGGATCCATCCCGCGCGCACCCTCGATCACGGCCCGCGCCGCGACCCGGTACCCCTCGGCCTCGCGCGGCAGTTCGAGCCGCAGCTCCCGCCGCGCCCCCTCCGCCGCCAGCCGCACGGCCCGCAGCCGCCACGCGTCGCCCGCCCCCAGGAGCTGCCGTGCGACGAGCGCCCGCCGCAGATACAGATGCGCGTCGTGCTCCCACGTGAAGCCGATCCCGCCGAGCACTTGAATGCAGTCCTTGGCGCACGAGTACGCCGCGTCCAGCGCGGTCGCCGCCGCCAGCGCGGCAGCCAGCCCGCGCGCGCCGGCCACATCCCCCACCGCCCGCGCCGCGTCCCACGCCAGCGCCCGCGCCTGCTCGACGCGCACCAGCATGTCCGCGCACAGGTGCTTGATCGCCTGGAACTGTCCGATGGGGCGCCCGAACTGCTCGCGCACCTTCGCGTACGACGCCGCGGTCTCCAGCGCCCAGGCGGCGGTCCCGCACGCATCGGCCGCGTACAGAACGGCGGCCAGATCCCGTACGAGAACCGAGTCGACGCCGCCGAGCACGCGCCCGGCCGGCACCTCCACGCCCCCCGCCGCAACCTCCGCCGTGGGCCGCGTCGGATCGGCGCTCTCGTGCGCCCGCACCGCCAGCCGGTCCGCGTCGACGGCGACCCACACCGTGCCGTGCGCCGCCTCTGCGGCCAGCACGACCACATCCGCATGAGCCCCGGAGAGCACGGGCGGCGCGATGCCGTCGAGGAGATACCCGCCCCCCTCGACGGCCACCGCGGTCAGCGACCCGGTGCCGAGCGCGACGGCCCCGATCCGTTCACCCGCGGCCAGCGCGGCGACGAGCTCCCCGCAGCCGCCCGCCCGCTCCAGGACCACGGAGGCGTGCGCGTTCGCGAGGAAGGGCCCGGGCAGTGCGGCCCGCCCCGCCTCCTCCAGTACGACGGCGAGCTCCCCGAGCCCGCCGCCCCCGCCCCCGTACCGCTCAGGGAGGTGCACTCCGAGCAGCCCCTGGTCGGCGATCGCATCCCAGTAGCCGGGCCGTCCGGCACCTCCGCCCGGAGCGTCAAGAAGCTTCCGTACCTCCTCGACCGGCACGTTGCGCGCCAGCCAGCCGCGTACGGCGTCGGCCAACTCCCCTTGTTCCTGCGTGATTCCGATGCCCATGCGCACGCAGACTAGAACACGTTCCAATCTGACGGAAGGTCAGATACATACCTGATCCCACGTGACGCGGATCACCCACGCGCCTTACCTCCCCTTTACCGAAATCCGGAATATGACCACCCCGGCCGAAGGTTGCACCATGCACACACTTACCGCCTCCGGAGGCTCCACGCATGACACAGGCCGCACGCCCGCAGCCCGCGATAACCGAAGAAGGAACCCCCGCAGTCACCCACCGGGCCGGCATCGTCCCGGTCCTCGCCTTCGCCGGCATCGTCGTCGCGGTCATGCAGACCCTGCTCGTGCCGGTCATCCAGGACCTCCCGACCCTGCTCTCCACGGCGCCGTCCAACGCGACCTGGGTCATGACCGCGACCCTCCTCGCCGGCGCCATCGCCACCCCGATCATGGGCCGCCTCGGCGACCTCGCGGGCAAGCGCAAGATGCTGATCCTCAGCCTCGCCGTCATGGTCGTCGGCTCCCTGATCTGCGCGTTCACCGACAACCTCCTGGTGATGATCGTCGGCCGCGCGCTCCAGGGCTTCGCGATGGGCGCCATCCCGCTGGGCATCGGCATCATGCGCGACGAGCTCCCGCGCGAGAAGCTCCCCTCGGCCATGGCGCTGATGAGCTCATCGATCGGCGTCGGCGGCGGCCTCGCGCTTCCCGGCGCGGCACTGATCGCGCAGCACGCCGACTGGCACGCGCTGTTCTTCACGGCGGCCGGCCTGGGCGTCGTCTCGATCGCGCTGACCCTGATCTTCGTACCCGAGTCCAAGGTCCGCGCCCCGGGCACCTTCGACCTCCCCGGCGCAATCGGCCTGGCACTCGGCCTGGTCGCCTTCCTCCTCCCCATCACCAAGGGCAGCGACTGGGGCTGGACCAACGGCAAGACGCTCGGCCTCTTCGCCGCAGCCCTCGTCATCTTCCTGCTCTGGGGCTTCATGGAGCTCCGCAAGAAGGCCCCGCTGGTGGACCTGCGCACGACGGCCCGCCGCGAGGTGCTCCTCACCAACCTGGCGTCGATCATGGTGGGCGTCGCGTTCTACGCGATCTCCCTGGTCCTCCCCCAGCTGCTCCAGCTCCCGAAGACGACGGGCTACGGCCTCGGCCAGTCGATGGTGGTCGCCGGCCTCTGCGTCGCCCCGCTCGGCCTGACGATGATGCTGACGGCCCCGGTCTACGCCCGCCTCTCCGCACGCTACGGCCCGAAGATCACGCTCATCGCGGGCATGGTCATCATCGCGATCGGCTACGGCGCCGGCCTCGGCCTGATGAGCGCCGCCTGGCAGACGATCATCATCTCCGTGGTGGTCGGCGCGGGCATCGGCCTCGCGTACTCCTCGCTCCCCGCCCTGATCATCGGCGCGGTCGACCCGTCCGAGACGGGCGCGGCGAACGGCCTCAACACCCTGATGCGCTCCATCGGCACGTCGGTCTCCAGCGCGGTGATCGGCATGGTCCTGGCCCACACCTCGGTGAAGTTCGGCCCGGTGCAGGTCGCCTCGATGGACGGCTTCCGCACGTCCTTCATGATCGCCACGGGCGCGGTCGCGGTGGGCGTCCTGCTCGCGATCTTCATCCCGGGCCGCGCGAAGCCGGGCGTACTGGCGCCGAAGCCGATGGCGTCCAGCGAGGACGAGCCCGTCTTCTTCACCGGCATCCGCGGCCGGGTCGTGGACGCGACGGGCACCCCGGTCCCCCGCGCCTCGGTCACGCTCCTGGACAGCCACCACCGCCAGGCGGGCCTCACGGTCGCGGACGAGGAGGGCCACTACACCTTCCCCACGCGCCCGGCGGGCCGCTACATCCTGGCGGTCACGGCCACGGGCCTCCCGCCCCTGGCCCACCCGCTGACGTACAACGGCACCCCGCTCCAGGCGGACCTGACCCTGACGGCAACCCCGGTCACGGCCTGACGGTCCCGCCACCGCGCCCCGCCCACGACGTCACCACGCCGTGCGCGGGGCGCTCGTGTACGCCTACCCTCGCGCTGACACCGGGGGGCTGGGAAAACATGAACGAAGACGCGCTCGTTGCAGCGGTACGGAGCGGAGACGCGGAAGCGGTCGGGGCGCTACTGGAGGGCGGGGCGGATCCGGACACCGTCGACGAGCAGGGCGTCCCAGTGCTGTGCCTCGCCGTCGCCGCGTACGACAGCCCGGTCACCGACGCCCTGATGAACGGGGGCGCGGACGCGAACCGCCCGCTGCCGAACGGAGAGACGCCCCTCCTTCAAGCCATCGACGGCGGGTCCAACAGCCTCGCGAGCCGCCTGCTCGGCGACCCGGCACGGCTCTCCGAGGCCACGCGGACACAGCTCCTGGACCGTGCGCGGCACTGGCACGAGGCGGGCGTGATCAACGAGCTTCGGCGCAGGACGGGCATCTCGGGCCCGCCCGGGCGGATCCGAGTCTCCGACCGCTACTGGTACACCGACCACGATGAGCTCACGCTCGGCGGCCTGACCGTACGCGACGGTCACGCGGCGATCCTCACCGACTTCGAGGCGGGCTTCGGGATCCGTACGCCCTTCGGCGAACTGCTCGCCCGCGCCCTCGCGCACCCCGATCCGGAACACGCCGACTGGTCGAGCGTCAGGAGCGTTCTGGGCCGCCGGCAGGACGAGGAGACGTGGGCGGCCGCGGCGGAGTTGCGCCACCACCCCGACCCCACGCACCGACTCTTCGCGGCAGACGTCCTGTGGTACATCAACTTCGTCGACCTGAACCCGCTCTCACACTCCCTCGAGCCCAAGCCGTACGAGCAGCGAGGTCTGGAAGTCTTCCTCCCCTGGGCCGTGGAGGAGACCGACCGGACCGTCCTCCTGGCCGTGCTCCACGGCCTGAACGACTTCGACGACCCGAGGGCGGAGGCCGTGGGGCTCACCTATCTGACGCACCCGGATCCCGAGTTGCGCATCATGGTGCCGGCGACGTCGGACACCATGACGGTGCTGGCACGCGATGCCGACCCGGGCATACGGCGGTCCGCGTGCTACTGGCTCGCCGAGCACGGGGACCACAGCATCGAGGTCGTGGACGTTCTGGCCGAACTCCTGCACGAGGGCGACCAGTTGACGCGCATCTGGGCCGTCTACGGACTGGCCGACCGCGACGATCCGCGCTGCGTGGAGGGACAGCGCCGGGTGGGACCCGTCGACCGGAAGGACTGGGACGACGGGTGGATCATCGATGCGGCCGAGCGGTACGAGCGGCGCCGGGACGGACGGCGATGATCAGGCCTTGAGCTGGTTGACCAGGGCCATGAACAGGTACGCGTTGGGCATGCGGTAGACGCTCGCCTGCGGCCGCAGCGCACGCCCGTCCGTCCCCAGGAAGCCGATCTTCCCGTCGTACCGGTGCAGGTCACCGATCTCCGCCCAGCTCGCGCTGTACTTGCCCTCCCGCACCCCCGCGAGGTCGAGCGACATCGGCCCGAAGTCCAACGTCTCGCCCCTGCGCAGCCGTTCGAGCGCAAGCGGCCACTGCACCGCCGTCACGCCCTGCTGGATCTCCGGGCCCCACTGTCCCTCCAGCACGATGTAGGGGCCGCGCGTGTGCGACGTGGCACCCAGCCGGTCGAGGTCGCGGCGGAAGAGGCCGTTGCCGCCGCGGCCGACACTCAGCGCGGCGCCGTCCCGGCCGATCAGGGTGTACGTCGCGTCCCTGTACGCACCGCCGTTGATCGTGACCAGGTGCTGCAGGACCGCAGCCGTCGAGTCCCAGCGGCGGACCCACTCGCCCCCATCGGCGGCCGTGACGACCAGGCCGTTCTCGTACAGGTGGAGCCGGTCGTCGCCCCAGCGCTTGCGGAAGCCACCCTTCACGTTGGCGGCCGCCATACGCCAACCGCCCAGGCCTTCCTTCTCGGCCAGCGCGGTCACGCGCGCGTCGGGTCCGGCTATCGGCTCGTCCATGCATTCCCCCGGTCAACTCAGCGGTGACACCTGTCAGTCGGTCATCACGCGCCGATCATGCCAGGCGGTTCCACTCCTCAGCCGTCGCGCAGCACACACTCATGGTCCTGACAGGTTGCCTGCCTACGTTCATGACCATGACAGCCAAGCACAGGGACAACTCAGTCACCCGGCGCCGAGCCATCGCCGTGACCGGCGGCGCCGTCGTGGTCGGCGGACTCACCGTCGCCGGCTACCAGTCGGCCTTCGCCGACGAGACGACGACCGCCGCCACCAGCACCAGCACCACGAGCACAGCCACCAGCAGTACGTGCATGACGCTGATGTCCAGCGTCACCGAGGGCCCGTACTACCTGGACGGCGCCCTGGTCCGCAAGGACATCACCGAGGGCAAGAGCGGCGTCCCGCTGACCCTGCGTCTGACCGTCGTGGACGCCACCGACGGCTGCACCCCGGTCCCCAAGGCAGCCGTGGAGATCTGGCACTGCGACGCCTGGGGCTACTACTCCGGCTTCACCACCGCCAACCCCGGCGGTTCCGCACCCGCCGAGAGCGAGGACGGCTCGACCGCCGACGACGCGACGTACCTTCGCGGCTACCAGATCGCCAACGCCAACGGGGTCGTCAAGTTCGAGACGATCATGCCCGGCTGGTACACCCCGCGCACCGCCCACATCCATGTGAAGGTGCACACCGGCGGCGAGAAGGAGGACGGCACGTACGAGGGCGGCAAGGTCAACTACACCGGCCAGCTGTTCTTCGACGACGACATCGCCGAGGCGATCTTCGCGCTGGAGCCGTACTCGAAGCACTCCGGCAGCTACACCGTCCTCGCCGACGACATGGTGTACGACGGCGGCGGCGCGTCCAGCGGTCTGCTGACGCTCGAACCCGTACACAAGAAGGACCCGTCCGCCGGCTACAAGGGCTCCATCACGTTCGGCATCGACCCCGACGCCGAAGATGCAGGCGGAGGCGCACCCCCGGCGGACGGCGGCACTCCACCGTCCGACGCTCCGAATTCATCCGCCTCGGCATCCTCGTAAGGACGTACCTGCATGAACAGCCGTGAGGACGAGGCGCTCGCCCAGGCCGCCGTGACCGCGTTGACCGAGCAGCTCGCGCTGGCCCCCAAGCCGGGCCTGCCCGACCCGCGTGACCTCGGCGTCCCCGCCGCCGGCCGGGACCACCGTGCCCTGCGCTGGTCGGCGAAGGCACTGGCGCCCGGCCTCACGGCGATGGCGGCCGCCGCCCGCCGCAGCGGCGAACCCACTCCGCTCCTCCGGGCGGAACTGGGTGCGATCGGCCGCTCCACCGAGCATTCGGTGGGCCTGGCGGGCGGCGGTCACCGGGGGGCGCTGTGGGTGCTCGGCCTGCTGGTCGCCGCGGCCGCACTCAACCCCCGTGCGTCCGCACGCGAGGTCGTGGCCGCCGCCAAACCGATCGCCGCGCTCACCGACAAGGGCGCACCCCGGCGCCCGTCCCGGGGCTCGTCGATCTCCGCGAAGTACGGGGCGGCCGGGGCGCGCGGCGAGGCGCGGGCCGGGTTTCCCCACGTACGAAGGGCACTTGACGCGCTCGCCACAGCGCGATCCTCCGGTGCGGGAGAGACAGAGGCCCGCCTCGACGCCCTGCTCACCGTGATGTCCACGCTCCAGGACACCGAACTCCTCCACTCCGCCGGGCCGCCCGGCCTGCGCCGCGTCCAGGCAGGGGCCCGCGAGGCCCTGGAGGCGGGCGGTACGGCGACTCCGCAGGGTGCGGAGCAGCTGGCCGCCTTCGACGGAGAGCTCCGCGCCAACGCGTGGATCCCGCGCGGCAGTTCAGGGCTGCTCGCCGGCGCCCTGTTCCTGGAGTCCCTACCGGTGGTCGTCACGCCGCACGCGGTCGGCTCCTTGGCCGCCTGACCAGTGGGGGGGCGGGGGTTGGTTGGGCTCCTACCTGGTTCCCCTGGTCGGGGGCTTCGTTGGGTGGGTCTCCCTGTCAACCGACGCCGGGAGTGTGCGCGCTTCCGGGTCCGGAGTAAAGGGCGCGACTTCGTCGCGTCGCTGCGCGATTCCGCTTCGCTCCACCCTTGACTCCGCACCCTCCAGCGCTGGGGTTGGCGGCTATCGGTCGGCAGGGAGGCCTGGCCGCACGTGTACGGGGATCTGGGGTGGGGGTAGCCCGGACCGGGAACGGCGGGGGTCGGGCTGGGTCCGGGGCTGCGGGCGGTGGGCCGGTGTCGGGGTGCGGGCTGCGCCCGCAACGGCGGCACGGTCCTGGTGGCCCGGGGCGCGATGGGTGCGCGGTGGCCGGTTGGCGCACCACTTGAATGGGGCAGTTGCTCTCGGCTCGGCGTCAACCACCCGCCCGTTGGCTCGACTTCATGCCCCGCTGGTCACTGCCCGGTGGGTGGTGGGGCGGGCGAAGCGCCTCGCGGGTGCGAAGGGGGTGCGAAGGGTCCTGCGGCGCGGAAGTTCGGTCCCGCCGAACTTCCGCGCCACACCCTCTCCCACCACCGCCCAGCATGCACCTTTTGCGCTGCTTTGGGTGGCGTGGCTGCCACTGCGAGATACGTAGGTCCGGCGGGACCGGACCTACGTATCTCGGAGTAGCCGGAGTCGACGCCAGTTGCCCGTTGCGGCCGGAAATGGACACCAGGCGCACCCATATGTCCGCTATGCCTGTCCGTTTCCGACAGTAACCCGAGGTAACACCCCATCCGGCCACCGGACAGCGACCAGCGGGGCATGAACACCCACCAACCAACGGCCCGTTGACGCCAAGACCAGACCGGCAGCCCATGCAAGTGGTGCGACATCCGCCACCACCCCGGGGAGCGGAGCTCCATCCCGGACGCTGTAACGCTCACCCCCCGCCGAAGTGCCCCGCAGATGAACCGATCAGCACAACCGGTCCGCACGAGCATCGCGGTGTTCACGAAACCCCAACCACCACGCGGCAGCAGCCAGACGGACTCGCCCCCAGGGCGAGGCCTACGACGCGCAGCGTCGTACATCCCGCAACCCCAACATCGAGCCGACCCGCGCGACCGGCGTCCGACACCCGCCCCCCACCTGTTCGCTGTAGCCAGCCTCTTTGCGCCGGAGGCGCGAGACGAAACCCGCCACACACCCACCCACCCGAAGCCCACCACCGGGCCCACCCCCGGCACCCACCCTCGGACCGTCGGGCCCCTCCCCCGACGACCACTCCTCGCCCCCCCACTACGATGGCCCGGCTCACCCCAGCCGCCCCCTCAGGAGGACCCCGTGGCCGCCACCCCCAAGCCGGAAGTCCTGGCCGCCTTCGAGGCCGCCAAGGGGTTCATGCCCGCCACCGAGGGTCTCGCCCTGTACGCGGCCGCCGTCGAGGCCGGCGACCTCGGGCTGCCCCTCCTGGAGGTCGGTACGTACTGCGGTCGCTCCACGATCCTGCTCGCGGACGCCGCCCGTCAGGCCAGCGTCTCCGCGATCACCGTCGACCATCACCGGGGCAGCGAGGAGCAGCAGCCCGGCTGGGAGTACCACGACCCGTCCGTCGTCGACCCCGAGGTCGGGCAGATGGACACGCTCCCCACCTTCCGCCGCACCCTGTTCCACGCGGGCCTCGAGGACCACGTCATCGCGATCGTCGGCCGCTCCCCGCAGGCCGCCAAGGCCTGGGGCGGCCCGCTCGGCCTCGTCTTCATCGACGGCGGCCACACCGACGAGCACGCGACCGCCGACTACGAGGGCTGGGCCCCGCACGTCGCCCCCGGCGGCCTGCTCCTCATCCATGACGTCTTCCCCGACCCGGTGGACGAGTGGACGGGCCAGGCCCCGTACCGCGTCTACCTCCGCGCCCTCGCGTCGGGAGCCTTCACGGAGGTCTCGGCCACGGAATCCCTGCGCGTTCTCCGCCGTACGGGAACGGGGATCTGAGGCCCCGGATAGGCTCGCTCCGTGTCGTACGACGATGACCAGTACCCCGCCCCCCGCCGCCGCTTCCGCAATTCGACCCTCCTGATCGTGCTCGTCGCGCTCGTGCCGACGTGCCTTGCGGGCTGGCTGGTCTGGCAGGCAATGAACGGTCCCGGCGACGACAACGCACCGCAGAAGGTGCTGCCGCTGCCCAGCCCCACGGCCACGGCGACGACGCGGCCCGCGAAGTCCCCGAGCAAGACCCCGGCGACCTCGCACCCGGCCGCCTCCAAGTCCCCGACCCCCTCCACTCCCGCGGACAACAAGCCCCCCACGGGCAAGGGCCCCCTCGCGGGCAAGGTGGTCGTCATCGACCCGGGCCACAACCCGAACAACTACAACCACACCCGCGACATCGCCCGACTGGTGAACATCGGCAACTCCAGCAAGGAGTGCGACACCACGGGCACGTCCACCAACGGGGGCTACAGCGAGGCCCGTTTCACCCTGGATGTCTCGCACCGCCTGCGCTCGCTGCTCGAAGCACAGGGCGCCACGGTCAAGTTCACCCAGGACGGCGACCGCTCCTTCGGGCCGTGCGTCGACGAGCGAGCCCGTATCGGCAACAAGGCGAAGGCCGACGCGGTGGTCTCGGTGCACGGCGACGGTTCGGCCGCGGGCAACCGGGGCTTCCATGTGATCCTTCCCGCACTGGTGCGCGGGGGCGCCGCCGACACGAGCCCGATCGTCGCGTCCTCGCACGACCTCGGCGTCCGTATCGCGGGCAAGTTCGTCCAGGACACGGGCAGCGCACCGTCCAACTACATCGGCGGCGGTACGGGGTTGGACACCCGCAGCGATCTGGGCGGCCTCAACCTCTCGACGGTTCCGAAGGTCTTCATCGAGTGCGGCAACATGCGTGACCCCAAGGACGCGGCGCTGATGACGAGCGGGAGCTGGCGCCAGAAGGCCGCGCAGGGCATCGCGGACGGAATCATCTCGTTTCTCCACCAGTAGTCACACGACCCGGCACACGCCCCGCCCGAGCAGACGATAGATTCATCCGTACGATGGGGAGCCGCCCCCGAGCTCCGCGTTGCCCCGATATCGAGACGACTGACGAAGGACTTCTTACGTGAACATCCGCTCCCTCACTCGAGGCGACAGCGTGGTGATCGGAGCAGCGGTGGTGCTGTTCATCGCCTCGTTCCTCAATTCTTACGGCTGCGATGCCTCCGACGACGTCTGCGACAAGGTCATTCCCAACGGCTGGGAAGCCGGTCCGCTCCTCATGGGCGTGTATCTGCTGGGCCTCATCGCCGCAGCGCTGATCGTCATCAACCGCGCGCTCCCGCAGCCGCGGAAGGTCATCGGCATCGACCTCGGTCAGTTCGGGGTTGCTGCCGCAGTCATCACGCTGTGGAGCGCGCTCGGCTGGCTCTTCGACCCGGCAGCCGGCCTCGACAAGGGCGGCTCGTCCCCGGACCTCGGCATCGGCCTCATCCTCGGCCTGATCGCCGCGCTCGTCCTGGCCGGAGCTGCTGTCGCGACCCCCCTCGTCCCCGCCCTCCAGGCCCCCCTGCTCGGCGCCCCGCGCCCCGCGGTCCAGCAGCCTCCGTACGGTGCTCAGCCCGGTCAGCCCGGTCAGGGTTACGGCTACCCCGCCCAGCAGCAGCCCTACGGCGCCCAGCCGGGTCAGCCCGGTCCCGGGCAGCCGCAGCAGGGTCAGCCCCAGCCCTTCGGCGCCCAGCCCGGTCCGGGCCAGCCGCAGCAGGGTCAGCCGCAGCCCGCGCAGCACCAGCAGCCGCAGCCGGGTCCGGGTGGTCCGGCCGCCGGCGGGCCCGTCGGGGACTTCGCCCCGTTCTGGTTCGCGGTGCCGGTGGCCCGTCCCCTCTACGCCGAGGACGGCAACCCGTCCCCGATCGCCGAACTGGCGCCGGGCACCTGGTACCTCGCGGTCGAGCAGCGCGGTCCGGCCCTGATCGCCCAGACCCAGGACGGCCGTCGCGGCGTCCTCCAGGACACCACGGGCATCCAGCGCGGCTAGCGGTTCCGTTCTCGTACGGAGAAGCTGATCACGGCCCCCACCCCTTCCGGGTGGGGGCCGTTGCGCTTACAGTCGCAAGTCGTCGCCTGACGCACCGTCAGATGACCCGCAACTGACCCGCGACCAAAGGGGATTCAATGCGCCTCGGACTCGCCCTCGGCTACTGGGGCCGCGGGCCGACACCCGGCCACCTCGAACTCGCCCAGGAGGCCGAGCGGCTCGGCTACGACTCCGTCTGGACCGCAGAGGCCTGGGGCTCCGACGCTTTCACCCCGCTCACCTGGATCGCGGCCCACACCTCCCGCATCCGCCTGGGCACGGCGATCGCGCAGATGGCGGCCCGCTCCCCCACCGCCACCGCCATGCACGCCCTGACCCTCGACCACCTCTCCGGCGGCCGCATGATGCTGGGCCTGGGCCTGTCGGGCCCCCAGGTCGTCGAGGGCTGGTACGGGCGCCCCTTCCCCCGCAGCCCCCTCACCGCGACCCGCGAGTACGTCGACGTCATCCGCCAAGTCCTGCGCCGCGAGGGCCCGGTGGCCGTCGAAGGCCGCTTCCACGCCCACCCCTACACGGGCCCCGACGCCACCGGTCTCGGCAAACCCCTCAAACCCATCACCCACCCGCTCCGCGCCGATCTCCCGCTCCTCCTCGGCGCGGAGGGCCCCAAGAACATCGCCCAGACGACCCGTATCGCCGACGGCTGGCTCCCGCTCTACTGGTCGCCCACCCGTACCGACGTCTACGAGGCGTCCCTCGCCGACCTCCCCGAGAACTTCATGATCGCCCCGATGGCCCGCGCCAAGGTCTGCGACGACGTCGCCGAGGGCCTGCTCCCCGTGAAGGCGATGCTCGGCTTCTACATCGGCGGCATGGGCCACGCGGCCCGCAACTTCCACGCCGACCTGATGGCACGCATGGGGTACGAGTCGGAAGCCCGCCACATCCAGGAGCTCTTCCTCGCGGGCCGCAAGGAGGAGGCCGTCCTGGCTGTCCCCGACGCCTTCGCTGACGAGATCTCCCTGATCGGGCCCCGCCAACGCATCGCGGAACGCCTGGAGTTGTGGCGCAAGGGCCCGGTCACCGACCTCCTGGTCACCGCCCCCGACCCGCACACCCTCCGCGTCCTGGCCGAACTCAACAGCTGACAACCACCGCCTGGATCAAGGGATTTGGCCAGTGTCATAATCGAACTCCCCCACCCCAGGCTGGAATCACACATGTCGATACGCCCCACCGGAAGCCGCATCGACACGAGCAGGCCCCACCCGGCCCGTGTCTACGACTGGCTCCTCGGCGGCAAGGACAACTACCCCGTCGATCAGGAAGTGGCGGAGAAGCTGCCCCCGGAAGCGGGCCTCAACGCCCGCCGAAACCGCGCGTTCATGCACCGCGCGGCCGCCTGGCTGGCCGGCAACGGCATCGACCAGTACCTCGACATCGGTACGGGCATACCGACCCACCCCAACCTGCACCAGATCGTGCAGACCACCGTCCCCACGGCGCGGATCGTGTACGCCGACAACGACCCCATCGTGCTGCGCCACGCGGAAGCCCTGCTGGTCAGCACCCCCGAGGGCGGCACGGACTACATCGAGGCCGACGTCCGCCAGCCCGGCCTGATCCTCGACCACGCCCGTACGTTCCTGGACTTCACCCGCCCCATCGCCCTCTCCATGATCGCCCTGATGCACTTCATCGGCGACGACGAGGACCCGTACGGCCTGGCCAGGACCCTCGTCGACGCGCTCCCGTCGGGCAGCTACTTCGTCCTCTCCCACGGCACCACCGACGAGCACCCGCATCTCGTGCAGTCGGTGAAGGCGACGTACAAGAAGGGTGAGATCCCCCTGCGGATGCGGACCCGCGCCGAGGTCGAGCCGTTCTTCGCGGGCCTCGACCTGGTGGCTCCCGGCCTGGTCACCGCCACGAAGTGGTACCAGCAGGAGCCCGCCCCCGCGGAGGAGCTGAGCGGCTTCTACGTCGGCGTCGCCCGCGTCCCGTAGACCCGGCCGGAACCGCCTAGCCGAACGACGCCCGCGCCAGCCAGAAGTCCAGCAGCTCCGTGTCGCCGAAGACCTCCACCCGGTCGCTGTCGGCGGGCAGACGGCGGTAGAAGACCTGGAGCACGTCGGCGAGCGCGCCGCGCACGGCCACGGTCGCCTTGTCGTGGCCGCGCCGCCAGGTGAAGCCCTCGTCGCCGAACTCGATCATCCACTCCGCGTCCACGCCCGGCGCGTCCGTGGCGTGGAGGTGCAGGGAGCGCCCCGCGCCCCGCAGCTCAAGCGCCTCGGGGTCGCCCAGCTCGGCCGAGAGGGCGACGATCTCCAGCCATTCGTCGATGGTGTCAGCGGCGACCTCGGGGATGACGTCGTACGCCACCGAGGCCGCCAGCGCCGCGTCCGCGCGGTGGATCACGGTCTCGTGCACCATGCGGCGGGCCCAGAAGCCCGCGCGCTGCTCCCTGGCCCAGGTCCACACGGCCAGATCGGGGCCCGCCTCCCGCAGTGTGGCGGCGAGGAGCTCGGCGCCCTGTGCCAGCCAGGCGCCCAGGGCGGCGGGGTCGTCCCCGGCGGGGCCTGTGGCGTCCGGGACGTCTTCGTCCGGGACTTCCTTCGTGGCCCGCGTACGGACGATGTGCTCCGCCCAGCGGTGCGCGGCGCCCACGTGCCGGGCGAGCTGCCCGAGGTTCCAGTCGGGGCAGCTCGGGACCCGGGACGCGGGGTCGGCTCCGGCGATCACGGACCTCAACAGGCCGGTCTCGCGGAGGAGTTCGTCGCAGTAGCGCTCATGGGAAAGCAGTGTCATGGGCGCAGCCTATGCACGTCAGCTACCGGTGAGCTGCCCCGCGGACGGAACCTTGTCGGTGATCTCCGCGCCCGCGCTCTTGCCCGCGTCCTTCACGGAGTTGATCACGTCCTCGAAGGTGCCCGCGGCGCCCTCCGCGCTGTCGCTGTTGCGCAGCTTGCTCGGCAGGGACTTCAGCGACTCGATGCCCGCGGAGAGCGGGGCGACGGCCTTCGCGAGGGTCGGGTCGCCCTTGGCGTTGGAGACCGCGGCCTTGAGGCGGTTGTACGTGAAGAGACCCGCCACACCCGCCTTGACCATGGCGAACTTCTGGCCGCTCGCGCCCTTCTTGAACTTGCCCGCCTTGAAGGGCTTCACGATCCATTGGTACGTCGCCCCGGCCGCGAGACCCGCGTTGGCCACGAACCGGGTCTTGGCGAACTTCTGCGCCTCTGCGGACGACGTCGGCGTCGCTGACGCGCTCGTGTCGTCGTCACTGCTTCCGCAGGCCGTGGTTCCGGCCAACAGGGCACAGGACAGGAGCAGCGCGACCAGCGCGCGGCGAAGGGGGGCGGAAGCGGGCACGACGTACCTCCAGGTACACGAATCGTTGCTTCCCGCAGCCTCACCCGGGTGCCCGCGCCCCGCCACCCGGGCGCGTCCGGACAGGTGTCGCCGGCCGGGCGGCTAGCAGCAGTCCGGCTCCAGGCCCCTGGGGAGCCGCTCCCCGCCGAAGACCGCGACGGTCGCCTCGTCGCCCCCGAGCGCGGCGACCGCGAGCAGCAGCGACCCGGCCGTCCAACTCGTCCTCTCCTCCGGCCAGATGGCCGCGGGGCTGCCGTCCGCACCGGCCTCGAAGACGTACCCCGTCCAGTAGAGGCCGTCCTCGGCGCACCGCAGGTGCTGGACGGACTGAAGGATCTCCAGGGCGCGGTCCGACTCCCCCATCACCCAGAGCGCCAGAGCGAGTTCACAGCTCTCGCCGCCGGTGACCCAGGGGTTGGGCAGGACGCAGCGGACGCCGAGGCCGGGGACGACGAAGCGGTCCCACTCCGCCTCGATACGGGTCTTGGCGGCGGGCCCGGTGATCGCGCCGGCCAGGACGGGGTAGTACCAGTCCATGGAGTAGCGGGACTTGTCGAGGAAGCGTTCGGGGTGGCTGCGGATCGCGTGGCCGAGTGCGCCGGCCGCCAACTCCCAGTCGGGCTGCGGCTCTTCGCGTTCCTCGGCGATCGCGAGGGCGCAGCGCAGCGCCTGGTGGATCGAGGAGGACCCGGTGAGGAGCGCGTCGCGGACGGGGGTGCCGTCCTCCTCGCGCTTCCAGCCGATCTCGCCGCCGGGCTGCTGGAGGCCGAGGACGAACTCGATCGCGGCGTAGACGGCGGGCCACATCCGGTCGAGGAAGGTGTCGTCGCCGGTGGCCAGGTAGTGATGCCAGACGCCGACGGCGATGTACGCGCAGAAGTTGGTCTCGCGGCCCCGGTCGGTGACGTCGGCGGCGTCCCCGTCCTGGTATGCGGCATACCAGGAGCCGTCCTGGTTCTGGTGGCGGGCCAGCCACTCGTACGCGCGTGCGGCGGCCTCGTGCTCGCCCGCCGCGTCCAGCGCCATGGCGGCCTCGGTGTGGTCCCAGGGGTCGAGGTGGTGGCCGCGGAACCACGGTATGGCGCCGTCCTCGCGCTGTACGGCGAGGATCCCGGTCACCGTCCCTGCGGCCTGCTCTGCGGTGAGGACCCCGGGCAGGACGAGGTGCTCGGTGCGCCCCGGTGAGGTCACGCGTCGGCCTTGGGGGTGTGGGGCTTGGTCGCGTACGCCACGAAGCTCTTGCCGACGACCGGGTTGAGCAGCTGCTCGGCGATGCGGGTCGCGGCGGGCTTCTTCATGATGTCCCAGACCAGGAGCTTGTGGTACGCCTTCACCGGCAGCGCCTTGTCGTTGTCGACGCCGAAGGCGCACTTGAGCCACCAGTAGGGGGCGTGGAGTGCGTGCGCGTGGTGGGTGCCGTACGGCTTGAGGCCGGCCTCGCGCATCTTGCCGAGGAGCTCGTCGGCCTTGTAGATGCGGATGTGGCCGCCCTCGTTCGCGTGATACTCGTCGCTCAGCGCCCAGCAGACCTTCTCGGGCCCGTAGCGCGGGACGGTGACGGCGATGCGGCCGCCGGGCTTGAGGACGCGGACCATCTCCGCGAGGACGCCCTTGTCGTCGGGGATGTGCTCCATGACCTCGGAGATGATCACGACGTCGAAGGAGTCGTCGGGGAAGGGCAGGTTGAGCGCGTCGCCCTCCATCGCGGTGGCGGTGGCGCCGGCCGGGGCCTCACCGGCCTCCTTCATGGCGGCGAACCACTTGGCGACCTCGCGGATCTCCTCGCCGTTCTGGTCGAGGGCCACGACCTGGGCGCCGCGCCGGTAGCACTCGAAGGCGTGCCGGCCCGCGCCGCAGCCCAGGTCGAGCACGCGGTCGCCTGCGGCGAGCGGGAAGCGGGAAAAATCGACGGTCAGCACGGAGTCAGCCCTTCCGGGTGGATGGTCGTGGCACCCCGGCGCGGGGCGTGGAGTTCTGCGGCCGCGCTCAACGGCTGCCGCCGCGGCGGGCGGCCCGGGCGGCCGCCATCGCGGCGCGGTAGTGCTCGGCCGTACCGATCGCCGCCTGGCGCCAGGTGAAGCGGGAGAGCACCCGCTCGCGGCCCGCTGCGCCGAGGCGGGCGCGGAGGTCGGGGTCGCCGAGGAGGCGGTCGAGGGCGTCGGCGAGGGCGCCCGCGTCGCCGGGCGGGACGGCGAGGCAGGTCTCGCCGTCGGCCCCGGTGACTTCGGGGATGGCGCCGCCGGTGGTGGCGACGAGGGGGGTGCCGGTGGCCATGGCCTCGGCCGCGGGCAGCGAGAAGCCCTCGTACAGGGACGGGACGCAGGAGACCTGGGCGCTGCGCACCAGGTCGACGAGTTCGGCGTCGGTGATGCCCTTGACGAACTCGACGGCGCCTTCGAGCCCGTACTTCTCGATGGCCTGGGCGACGGGGCCGTCCTCGGCGCGCTTGCCGACGACGACGAGGTGGGCGGCGGGGTTGCCCGTACGGAGCTTGGCGAGGGCCTCGACGAGGTGCACGAGCCCCTTCAGCGGGACGTCGGCGCTCGACGTGGTGACGATGCGGCCCTCGACCTCGGCGACGGAGGGGTCGGGCGACCAGAGGTCGGTGTCGGCGCCGATGTGCACGACGTGGATGCGGTCGGGGCGCACCCCGAGGTGGTCGACGATCTCCCTCTCCGAGGAGCCGGAGACGGTGAGGACGGAGGGCAGGCGGCGGGCGACGCGCTTCTGCATGCGCGTGAAGCCGTACCAGCGCCGAACGGAGGCGCGCTTGCGCCAGTCCGGGGCGGCCGTCAGGTCCAGCTGCCGGTCGACGGTGATGGGGTGGTGGATGGTGGTGACGAGGGGCGCGCCGAGGTCGGCGAGCAGTCCGTAGCCGAGCGTCTGGTTGTCGTGGATGACGTCGAACTCGCCGCGGCGGGCGGCCAGATGGCGGCGCGCGCGGAGCGAGAAGGTCAGGGGCTCGGGGAAGCCGCCGGTCCACATGGTGCCGACCTCGACGGCGTCGATCCAGTCGCGGTACTCGTCGCGCTTGGGGTTCCGGAAGGGGTCCGGGCTGCGGTAGAGGTCGAGGCTGGAGAGCTCGGTGAGGGGCACGCCCTCGTCGAGTACGGGAAAGGGCTGTGCCCCGATGACCTCGACGCTGTGCCCGAGGCGGGCGAGCTCGCGCGAGAGGTGGCGGACGTAGACGCCCTGGCCTCCGCAGAACGGATTGCCCTTGTACGTGAGGAGCGCGATGTGCAGGGGACGGTCGGCGTCGCCGTCGTCCCGTCCGGGCGCTCCGTCGGCGAGGGGCCCCGCCTCCACGGCCTCAGCGGTCACTCTCGGCCCCCTTCTTCACTGCAAGCTTTTCGCCGGAGCGTATCCGCTCGTGCCAATCTAGAACAAGTTCTCGTACACTGGCCTGATCGTTGAACGAGCATCGAATCTACCGGCTGGTAGCCCCTGCGGGACCGGCCCGATCAGGTGATTCGCGCCACCCGGGGGCCTCCTGGCATGCTGTCGCCTCCCGAAACGGTGCAGCTCAGATGTATGTCACGGATGGGGACACATGACAGCGGAAGCGAAGCCGCCATCGCCGGCACTGACAGAACGTCAGGAAGCGCGCCGCCGTCGCATTCTGCACGCGAGCGCGCAGCTCGCCAGCCGGGGCGGGTTCGAGGCGGTACAGATGCGCGAGGTCGCGGAGTCCTCGCAGGTCGCGCTCGGCACGCTCTACCGCTACTTCCCCTCCAAGGTGCACCTGCTGGTCGCCACGATGCAGGACCAGCTCCAGCACATGCACACGACACTGAAGAAGCGCCCGCCGGCCGGTGACACGGCGGCCGAACGGGTCGCATCGACCCTGATGGGCGCCTTCCGCGCCCTGCAGCGCGAACCGCACCTGGCGGACGCGATGGTCCGCGCCCTGACCTTCGCGGACCGCAGCGTGAGCCCCGAGGTCGACACGGTCTCGCGCCAGACGACGGTGATCATCCTGGACGCGATGGGCCTGGAGAACCCGACCCCGCTGCAGCTCTCCGCGGTCCGGGTGATCGAGCACACCTGGCACTCGGCGCTGATCACCTGGCTGTCGGGCCGGGCCTCCATCGCCCAGGTCAAGATCGACATCGAGACGGTCTGCCGCCTGATCGACCTGACGGACCCGGACGCTCACCACATGGGCTGAAGCCCGCTCCAGCTGCGCCCGATGACGGTCTCCCCCGACCACGCGTCGAGGAGGCGGCGGGCCTCGTCCTCGGGGGCTGCGAGCGACACCTGCTGGGCGCCGGCGTGGACGGTGCGCGACTGCTCGTGACTGCCCTCGCTGCAGCAGGCGCAGAGGACGTTGACGCTGCTGGCGGGCTCGGCTCCGTACCCCTCCTGGAGGAAGAGCTCGGTGAGCGCCTCCAGGTCCGCCGCCTCGGACGCGTTGACGGTGACGGCGAGGGTGGGCAGCTCGGAGGGCTCGAAGAGGAGGAGTTCGTCGAAGACGGAGTACGCGTTGCCGTCGACGATGCGCTCGCCGGTGGGTTCACCGTCGTGGAGGACGATCTCGCCCCAGCGGCGCCCGGAAGTGACGGGCACGTTGACGACGCGGGCGCGGGTGGGGCAGAGCCGCTCGGCCCAGACGACCTCGCGCTCGCCGTCGGTGTCGAGGCGTATGAGTCCCATCCCGAAGCGCCCGTCGATCTGCCCTTCGCCGGCGGGCAGGGTGATCCCGAAGCCCTCCCAGGCGTCGCGGGCCACGGCCCACTCCCGCAGGATCGTGGCTGCGATGCCGAGGTTCCAGTACGCGGGGTCGCCCTCCCCTCGGGGGGAGCGGGCGGCGGCCTCGCGGCCGAGTGCGTAGGCCTTGGGCCAGTCGCGGAGGAACTTGTGGGCGAGGGCGGCGTCGTACCACCAGACCGGGCTGGTCTTTTCGTCGGGGAAGTGCGCGAGGACGCGCTCGTAGAGGTCGGCGGACTCGGCCCACTCTTCGGCGTCCCATGCGGTGCGCGCTTGCTGGAGGAGGCTCTTGGCCTCGGACTTCTTCACTTTTCCCCACCCTTGTCGATCAACGGGTGGAGGGTATCCGGTGGCGCAACAGACAAATCCAGCCCGTCCGGCGCTTGAGGACACGCGGCCGAAGGGCGCGTACCGGGGGCGCGGGGCCGCAGCCCCCGGTATCGCTGCTACTCCTCCGGCGGGAACACCGGTTCGCCCGAGCCCAGCAGGGCGATCGCGATCGCCTCCACCGGGCAGCCTTCCGCCGCCGCGAGCACCGCCTCGTTCGCGTCCGACTCCGGCTGGACCGGGTGCGACTGGCGTGCCGAGTCCAGCTTGAAGCCTTCCGGGGCGTGGCTCACGCACATGCCGGAGCCGATGCAGACCGTACGGTCGACCTCCACACTCCAGCGGTCTCCCATCAGACCGCCCCTTCATAGCCGTTGGGGAGGTGGATCATCTTGTGCTCGAAGAACTCGCCGTAGCCCTCGGGGCCGAACTCCCGGCCCAGGCCGGAGTTCTTGTAGCCGCCGAAGGGGCCGAGCATGTCCAGGCTGAAGGTGTTGACGCTGTACGTACCCGTCCGCACCCGCCGTGCGATGTCGATACCGCGCTCGGTGTCCGCGGTCCAGACGCTGCCGCTCAGGCCGTAGTCGGAGTCGTTGGCGATCTTGACCGCCTCCTCCTCGTCGCCGTACGGCAGCAGGCAGATGACCGGGCCGAAGATCTCCTCGCGGGCGATCCGCATCGAGTTGTCGACGTCCCCGAAGAGCGTCGGCTCCACGTACCACCCGGCATCGAGACCCGCCGGACGCCCGCCCCCGGTAAGGATCTTGGCGCCTTCCTCCTGGCCGATA
The DNA here is from genome assembly GCF_036227325.1 of Streptomyces sp. NBC_01465. Classification (NCBI taxonomy): domain Bacteria; kingdom Bacillati; phylum Actinomycetota; class Actinomycetes; order Kitasatosporales; family Streptomycetaceae; genus Streptomyces; species Streptomyces sp. NBC_01465. The sequence goes on from NZ_CP109467.1 coordinate 2,198,164, forward strand.
CGGATGTAGTCGAGCGAGCGCTGCTGCTGACGCTGGGCGACCAGCGGGCCGAGCTCGGTCGCCGGGTCCAGCGGGTCGCCGACCTTCAGCGCGCCCGCCGCCGAGGCGAAGGCCTCCGCTATCTCGTCGTAGCGGCTGCGCGGTGCGAGGATCCGGGTCTGGGCCACGCACGCCTGGCCGTTGATCATCCAGGCGAACGGGACGATGCCCGCGACGGCCGCCGCGAGGTCCGCGTCCGGGGCGATGATCGCCGCCGACTTGCCGCCCAACTCAAGGGTGACGCGCGTGAGATTGCGCGCGCAGACCTCCATCACGCGCTTGCCCGCCGCCACCGAACCGGTGAAGGAGACCTTGTCCACACCCGGGTGCGCGACCAGGTACTCGCTGACCTCGCGGTCCGCCGCGACGATCGACAGGACGCCCTCCGGGAGACCGGCCTCCTTCACGATGTCCGCGAGGATGTACGCGTCCAGCGGCGCCTCCGGCGAGACCTTCAGGATCGCCGGGCAGCCGGCGAGCAGCGCGGGCGCGAGCTTGGCGGCGGCGGTGAACTGCGGGACGTTCCATGGCACTACGGCCGCCACGACCCCCACCGGCTCACGCCGTACGAGGAGCTTGCCGAGGACGCCGTCGCGCCTCTCCTCGTACGTGAAGTTGCGCGCGGTGGTGATCGCCGCGTCCCACACCATCATCGCGGAGAGGGCCTGGACCATCACGCTGGAGGTGTACGGGGTGCCGTTCTCGGTGCTGATGCAGCGGGCGACCTCCTCGTACCGTACGGCGAAGGCGTCCTTGATCTTCGTGACCACCGCGATGCGCTCGTCGAGGCTCATCCGGGGCCAGGGCCCCTCGTCGAATGCCTTGCGGGCAACGGCGACCGCCCGGTCGATGTCGGCGGGCGCGGCGTGCGGAACGGTGGCGAAGACCTGTCCCGTGTGCGGTGAGATGACCTCGATGACGTCCTTGCCGAGGGGGTCCACCAACTCCCCGCCGATGAACAGCTGTCCGTGTTCCACAAGCTCGGTCATGGGTGAATGCCTCCCGCGCGGCGCTGCCTGACACTTCCTGACACTGTTTCAGAACTGATACCAGTTCTAGTTCCAGGAGTCCACGGAAAGAGCAGCAACCGACCGGCAACCGCCCTCGCCAACAGTAGACTTGGGCTACTAATGGAACTGGTTCTAGTTATAGTGGCCGCGCTCCACCCCGCCGAAGAAAGCCGAGGACTCCATGACCCAGGTGACCGAGCACGGCGGGGGCGTCTGGTCCCTGAAGGTTCCGATCCCCGACAACCCCCTCGGCCACACCCTGGTGCACCTCCTCGACACCGACAGCGGCCCCGTCCTCATCGACACCGGCTGGGACGACCCCGCTTCCTGGGACGCCCTCGTCGACGGACTCGGCGCCCTCGACGTCGCCGTCACCGACATCCACGGCGTCGTCATCACCCACCACCACCCCGACCACCACGGCCTCTCCGGCCAGGTCCGCGACGCCTCCGGCGCCTGGATCGCGATGCACGCCGCCGACACCGACGTCGTCAAGCGCACCCGTAGCGCCGAACCCGCCGTCTGGTACGCGTACATGGCCGACAAGCTCGTCGCCGCCGGCGCCCCCGAGGAGCACATCGCCCCCCTCCGCAAGGCCCGCGCCTCCGGCCGGATGCGCACCCTCCCGGGGCTCGACGCCGCCGTCCCCGACCGCGAGATCGTCCCCGGCGACCTCCTCCCCCTCGCGGGCCGCCGGCTGCGCGCGATCTGGACGCCGGGGCACACGCCCGGCCACGTATGCCTGCACCTGGAGGAGGAGCACCCCGCCCACAAGCCCGGCAACGGCCGCCTCTTCTCCGGCGACCACCTCCTCCCCGGGATCACCCCGCACATCGGCCTCTACGAGGACCCCGACGACGCCACCGCCACCGACCCCCTGGGCGACTACCTCGACTCCCTGGAGCGCATCGGGCGCCTCGCCCCCGCCGAGGTGCTCCCCGCTCACCAGCACGCGTTCACCGACGCCCCCGCCCGCGTACGCGAACTCCTCGACCACCACGAGGACCGCCTCACCGACCTGCGCACCCTCCTGGCCACCCCGCTCACGACCTGGCAGATCGCCGAGCGGATGGAGTGGAACAGGCCCTGGTCGGAGATCCCGTACGGCTCCCGCAACATCGCCGTCTCCGAGGCCGAGGCGCACCTGCGCAGGCTGGTGAAACTGGGGCGCGCGGAGGCCGTCCCGGGCAGTGATCCGGTCACCTACGTCGCCGTCTGAAATCCGCTCCCTCAAGTTCTCCTCAGGGTTCGCACCCATGGATGGGCCGCAGATCACGGGAGGCGTATGGTCGGCATTCTCAAGACCAGGACGACGAGGGGGCGGCCGCAGATGGGGCCGGACGAGGCTGTGATCGGCTGTACGGGGAAGCTGGTTGTCGGCACTCGGGGACCTGCCGGTCCGGGCGAGGTCGTGGTGTGCGTCAGAGGCGGCACCGAGACGTTTCTCGCCTGGTCCGATGAACCCTTGCCGACCGGGGCGGACGTCCTTGTGGTCGAGTCCCGCGGGACGCGCCGGGTCGAGGTCGTCGCGTGGACAGATCCACTCGACGAGTTGGATGCGTTGACCGACCCCGCCGGCGACGCCAGCTAAGGAGAGATGGATGTTCGGTTATCGCGTTCCCGCGCCCGACGAGGCGATGCTGATCTCGGGCGGCAAGCGGGGTCTCGGCGGTGCGCCGTTCCGTGTGGTGACGGGCCACGGGAAGTTCGTACTGCCCGTCTTCCGCAAGACCCGGTTCCTCACCCTGTCGATGTGCGAGGCGGAGGTCTCCGAGACCTGTGTGACCAAGCAGGGCATCGCGCTCACGGTCCGCGCCGTGATCGCGTTCAAGGTCGGCAACGACACCGAGTCGATCGTCAACGCCGGTCAGCGTTTCCTCTCCGACCAGGACCAGATGTCGATCCTGACGGGGCGGATCTTCGCGGGCCACCTCCGGTCGATCATCGGCTCTATGACGGTCGAGGAGATCGTCACGGAGCGGCAGAAGCTCGCCGTGGAGGTCCTCGACACGTCGAAGGCGGAGATGGCGAAGATCGGCCTCACGGTCGACTCGCTCCAGATTCAGTCGATCGACGACGGCGACACGGGCTACATCGACGCGATGTCCGCCCCGCACAAGGCGGCCATCCAGCGCCAGGCCCAGATCGCCCAGGCGCAGGCCACGCAGGCCTCGGCGGAGGCGCAGCAGGTAGCGGCGCGCAACCAGGCGGAGTACGCCCGCCAGACGTCGATCGTGCAGGCCCAGTACAGCGCCGAGGTCGACCGCGCCCAGGCCGAGGCCGCCCAGGCGGGCCCCCTCGCGCAGGCGCACGCCCAGCAGGAAGTCCTCGCAGCGCAGACCGAACTGGCGCAGCGCGCCGGTGAGTTGCGCCAGCAGCAGCTGGTCGCGGAGATCGTGAAGCCGGCGGAGGCGGAGGCCGAGCGGATCCGGGTGCTCGCGGTGGCCGAGGCCGAGCGGATGAAGATCCAGGCGGAGGCGGCGGCTTCGTACGACCGCGTGGCCCTGGACCGGATGCTGATCGACCAGCTCCCGATGATCGTCAAGGAGGCCTCGGCGGGCCTCCAGGGCGCCAACGTCAACGTCCTCAACGGCGCGGACGGCCTGGGCGAGATCGCGGCGGGCCTGGTCGGCCAGGGTCTGACGATCCTCGACTCGGTACGCAAGAACCTGGGCACCCCGGACGGCGCGGGGAAGCCGGGCAGCGACATCCAGCGCTACCTGGGCGGTCAGCGCCGGGACTCGGGCTCGGACAACGGCCCGATCGACGTGCAGTAACTCGGCTACGCAGTACGGCAGTTGAAGAAGGTCCCACCCCTCACGGGGTCGGGGCCTTCTTCGCGTCCAGGTACCGCCGGAACGCCTCCTGCCCGTCGGGGACGAAGGTCCACTCGCGCAGGGCCGTCGCCAGTTCGGCCTCGGTGAGCCACGCGTGCCAGGCGATCTCGCGCGGGTCGGCCACGATCGCGCCGCCGATGACGGTCTCGTGCACACCGAGCCAGTACGGACTGATCGCGCCCTCCATCAGGAACCTCACGACGGGCCGGACAGTCGCCCGCACCCCCATCTCCTCGGCCAACTCCCGCTCGGCGGCGGCCTCGTAGGACTCGCCGACGTCGACGGCGCCGCCCGCCATCACGTCGTAGAGGCCTGGGAATCGGGTGTCGTCGTCGGGCCTCCGATGGATGAGCATCCGCCCCTGCCGATCGTGGCAGATGGTCGTCGCCACCCGGTGCAGCCAGCGGTTTCGTATCGCCTCGCCGCGCTCGACGACCCCGATCACCCGGTCGTTCTCGTCCACCCGATCCACCAACTCGCCCATGGCGCACACCATTTCACACCCAAGAGAAAGTCGAGAACCAATTGACAGTCGACAACTTTTTGCGAGTTACTGTCACTAATGCTCGCAGCCGACTCCATCGGAGGCCACCATGGCAACCCCCGCCACCACCCCCGCACTCGCCGACTCCCCACGCCGCTGGCTCGCGCTCGCCGCGCTCACCCTGAGCGTGCTGATCGTGGGACTCGACGGCACGATCATCAACGTCGCCTTACCGACACTCTCCACCGATCTCGGCGCCGACAGCGCCCAGTTGCAGTGGATCGGCGGCGGATACCTCCTCGCCCTCTCGGTTGCGATGCTCCCGGCCGGGCTGCTCGGCGACCGGTACGGACACAAACGCCTGCTCCTCGGCGGCATCACCCTCTTCGGCCTCGCCTCACTGGCCGGCGCACTCGTGAGCTCGACCGCCGCGGTCATCGCGGTCCGGGCGGTCCTCGGCCTCGGCGCCGCGATGATCATGCCGCTGTCGATGGCGATCCTGCCGCGCGTCTTCGCCAAGTCCGAACTCCCCAAGGCGGTCGCCGTCTGGACCGCCGCCACCGCGCTCGGCATGCCGGTCGGCCCGGTCGTCGGCGGCTGGCTGCTCAACCACTTCTGGTGGGGCTCGGTCTTCCTCTTCAACGTCCCGGTCGTCGCCCTCGCCCTGACCGCCGCACTCTGGCTGCTCCCGAGCGACCGGTCCCGTACCCGCATCCAACTCCCCACGACGAAGGCCCCGTTCGATCTGCTCGGCACCGCACTGAGCGCACTGGGCATCACCGCGCTCGTCTACGGAACGATCCGCATCCCCACCGAGGGCTGGACGAGCCCGTTCGTCCTGGCCACGCTGGTGGCGGGGTTCGCGCTGCTGACCGCGTTCGTACGCCGCCAGCGGAAGACCGCCCACCCGCTGGTCGACCTCACCCTCTTCCGGAGCCGCGCGTTCCTCTGGGGCACGCTCCTCGCCGTCTTCGTGAACTTCGCGGTGATGGGGATCCTGTTCGTCGTCCCGCAGTACCTCGAAGCGGTCCTCGGCAATGACGCACTCGGCACAGGCCTGCGCGTACTCCCCCTGATCGGCGGCCTGATGGCGGCGGCGACGCTCAGCGAGGCACTGGTCCCGAAGCTCGGCGCCCGCAAGGTGATCACGGCGGGCCTGCTGCTCCTCGCAGCAGGCGCCTTCCTCGGCGCCACGACGACAGCCACCGACGGGTACGGCTTCACCGCGCTCTGGCTGGCCCTCACCGGGCTCGGCTTCGGTACGGCGGTCGTGCCGGCCACCAGCCTGGCGATGGGCTCGCTCCCGGCCGACGCGGCGGGACAGGGGACCAGTCTCCTGGAGACGGTGCAGCAGGTCGGCGGGGTGCTGGGTGTGGCGGGCCTCGGATCTCTGCTCAGTGCGGGCTACTTGGCGCGCCTCACGCTCACCGGGGTCCCCTCGGAGGCGGCGGGCGCGGCGCGGGACTCCGTATCGGGGGCGGACGCGGTGGCGGCGCAGCTCCACAACCCGGAGCTGCTGGCCTCCGCCCATGTGGCCTTCACGCACGGCATGAACCTGGTGATGCTGGCGTGCGGCGCGATCTCCGTACTGGCGGCCCTGCTCGCGGCGCGGTTCGTGCCGGGCAGCACTACAGCGCAGCCGGTGGCCGCGACGACGCCCGTACCTGCAGAATCACTGGCATGAGCCCCAAGGAGACCCCGGCCGTGTCCGCACCTTTGTCCCTGCGCGAGCGCAAGAAGCTGAAGACGCTGCGGACGATCCGCCGCGAGGCCTTCCGCCTCTTCGCCGAACAGGGTTACGAGGCGACGACGGTGGACCAGATCGCGGATGCGGCCGAGGTCTCCCCCAGCACGTTCTTCCGGTACTTCCCGACCAAGGAGGACGTGGTCCTGGACGACGACTACAACCCGGCGATGGCGGAGGCCCTGCGCGCCCGCCCCGCCGACGAACCGGTCATCGAGTCGATCCGCCAGGCACTGACCGACTCGGTGGGCGAGCTCCTGCAGCACGACCGCGAGGAGCTCATGATCCGTACGCGGCTGACTTACAACGACCCGGCGATCAGGGCCCGTTCGATGGACGAGCTGGTACGGAGCGAGGCAGAGGTGGCGGCGATGATCGCCGACCGCACGGGCCGCCCGGAGTCGGACCTGGAGATCCGCTGCGCGGCGGCGGCGATCATCGCGGTGTCGTCGGCGGTGATACGCCACTGGGTCGAGGGGGACGGTCAGGAGAACCTCTCGGCGCTGTACGACACGCAACTGGGGCTGCTGGCGGCGGGATTGAGGCTCTGACTCCTCAGGTCGGCCCCTGCACATCCCCCGTGGTCGACGACGTGATGATGTCGCCGTGCGCGAAGTCCCCCGGCGGGATCCCCGGGTGGTGCCCCCGCGACCGGGCGCCCTGCGCGACCGACGTCCCCAGGGCCAGCCGGGAGACGATGCGATACCGGTCCCCCCGGTACACCGAGTGCACGTACTCGACGGGTTGGCCCGACCGGTCCGTGGTCAACCGCTCGATCAGCAGCGCCGGCGAAAGCACCGGCACCTCCAGTACGGCGGCCTCCGCCTCGTTCACCACCGTCGGCTCGATCGACTGCACCGCCTCGTGCACGAACACCCCGTGCTGCTCGCGCAGATGGACGTACAGATCACCGGCCTCCAGCTCCTGGGCGCTCAGCCCGGGCACCAGCCGGGCCGGGATGTGCAGATGCTCGATCGCCATCGGGGCCTCGTCGACCAGTCGCAGCCGTGCGATGTAGACCAGCTCGTCGGCGGGTGACATCCGGAGCCTGCGCCCGATGCGGGCGCCCGCCTGCACCGTGGAGAACTCCAGCAGCCTGCTGGACCAGTGCCCGTTCGCCAGCGGGACCGCGACCGTCGCGTCGTCCGAGACCAGCTCCTGCGTGATCTTCGCGGGCGCGACGAACATCCCGCGCCCGTGCTGACGTACCAACTGCCCGGTGGCCACCAGCTCGTCGACGGCGGCACGCAGCGTGGGCCGCGAGACGCCCAGTGCCGCGCACAGCGTCCGCTCCGAGGGAATGGCGTCGCCGGGACGGCACGTCTCGATCAGTCCGAGCAGGTGCTCGCGGACCCGTTCGCGCTTCAGTACAGCGCCCGAGGAACCGCCATCCATGCGTTGCCTCCATTACCACTGGTCATATGCGTGGCCGCCATCCTAGCGGCGAACGACAACAACAACCCCTATTACTCAGGCACTTGACGCCCCAAGTGGTCTATGCCACCTTCTTGCCAGCGTCAACTGGTCAGCTTGCCAATTGGTCAGGTACGGACGATCCGCACTGCCCTACGCACACCCTCCGCAACACCCCCACTCGGAGAGGACCCGCCAGATGATGAAGAGACCCCTGATGCGCGCAGCCGTCGGTGCCGCCACCGTGACCGGCCTCTGCCTGGCCGCGCTCACCGCACTGCCCGCGAACGCGGCGGCGCAGCCCGTGAAGATCCAGTACCGGCAGAGTTCCACCGGTTCGGACCAGGCCGAGCCCTGGTTCAAGGTGGTCAACTCGGGCAGCGGCAGCGTGGCCCTGAGCCAGGTCAAGATCCGGTACTACTTCAAGGCCGACGCCGGCGCCTCGTACACCTTCGCGTGTTCCTGGGCGGTGAAGGGCTGCGCGAACATCACCGGAACCTTCGGCACACTCGCCAACCCCACGGCCACCGCGGACCGTTACCTGGAGATCGGCTTCACGTCGGGCGCGGGATCGCTCGCGGCGGGCGCCGACACCGGCGACATGCAGCTGCGCTTCTACCGCTCCAACTGGGCGTCGCTCAACCAGAGCGACGACTACTCCTTCGGTGCGGCGCAGACGGCGTACGGCGATTGGACGAAGGTCACGGCGACGGTGGCCGGCACCACGGTCTGGGGCACGGCCCCGGCGGGCAACGACCCGACGACCCCGCCCACCGACCCGCCGACGACACCGCCCCCCGGCGGCGGAACGGCGCTCTTCGACGACTTCAACTACACGTCGTACAACGACCCTTCGATCGACGCCCACGGCTGGAGCGTCCGCTCGAACTCCGGCGGTCCGGGCGTCTCGGGCGCGACATGGGCCCCGCAGAACGTCACCTTCGCCACGCAGAGCGGCAACTCGGTGATGAACCTCGAAACGTCCACGGCAGGCACGGGCGAGTCGACGAAGCAGACCGAAGTCCTCACGAAATCAATGAAGTTCAAGAACGGGACGTACGCGGCGCGCGTGAAGTTCGCGGACGCCCCGAAGGCGACGGGCCCGGACGGCGACCACCTGGTCCAGACGTTCTTCACGATCAACCAGCTCAAGGCCCCGATGGCGGACGACTACGCGGAGTACGACTTCGAGTACCTCCCCAACGGAGGCTGGGGCGAGCCGTCGAACATCCTCTACACAACGTCGTGGGAGACGTACAACCCGGACCCCTGGCAGGCGGTCAACCAGCACTCGGAGTCGCGGCAGTCGTTCGCGGGCTGGCACGACCTGGTGGTGACGATCGACGACGCGCACATCACGTACTACATCGACGGCGCGCAGTTCGGGCAGCACGACGCCCAGTACCTGCCCGAGGCGCCGATGTCGATCAACTTCAACCAGTGGCTGATCGACTTCGGCGGCCAGTCGTCGACGACGCCGCGCGCGTACGACCAGCAGGTCGACTACGTCCTCCACGTGAAGGACCAGGTCCTGACCCCGGCCCAGGTCAACGCGAAGATCGCGGCGTACAGGGCGGCGGGAACGCACTTCGAGGACACGGTGCCTTCGTCGGGCTGACCGGGGACGAGGGGCGGTGGCCGCAGCGCTCGGCGGCCACCGCCTCCATCCCGTCAGCGCGCGGCCCGCAGCCGTAACGCTTCGGCGAGCCGCTCGGCGTACTCCGCGGGGACCATCCCCAGATTTACGTACGGCTTCCCGGTATGGGTGACCCAGGGCCGGAGCTGCCCGCACACGAATTCCGGAACACCCAGCGCATCGAAAGCCTCCCGCACCGCTTCGGTCGCATCCTCGGCGGTCTTACGACCGTCCCGCCACTGCTGCATGTCCATGTCCGCCCCCGTGTCCTGTGCCGCACGCCGTTGTCCGGCCAAGGCAGAACACACCGCGCCGCCGGGCTCCGGTTCCGGAAGCGGCCCAGGCATGGCGAGCGTCACAGGCGGGCGCGTGCCCTGCCTCGTCAGGCCTCGAAGTCGTACTCCAGGATGTACGAAGCGGAGTCGAGGACCATCTCGTTGGCCTCCACCGCTCCCCCGCCCGCCGCGAAGGCCGTACGGCTCACGAGGATCACCGGGGTGCCGCTGGGGAGTTCGAGGTCCTTGGCCTCGGCGGGGGTCGGCATGCGGGAGCGGAGCTCCTCGCGGAAGTGGACGGGCGCGTGGCCGAGTTCGGCGAGCCGGGCATAGATGCCGCCGCTGCCCGGGTCAGGTCGCGTCACAGCCGATCCGGCAACCAGCCCGGCGGGCAGATGCGAAGCCGCCAGCATCACGGGCTTCCCGTCGAGCGCGTACCGGCGGCGGCGCACCCAGACGAGGGCTCCCGCTTCGACGCCGAGGACGTGGGCGATCCGTGCGTCGACGGGCTCTTCCGCCACCGAGACCTGGTCGACGACGAGTTCACGCTCCTCCCCGACATCGGCGGACCACACGGACCGCCCCGCGCCCCACTGCTCGGCCGCGAGCCGCTGGATGCCCCGGCGCCGGAGCGGACGGAATCCGCGTACGAAGACGCCGGCGCCCTTGCGGGCCTCGGCGATGCCCTCGCCCTGCAGCACGGCCAGCGCCTGGCGGACCGTCATCCGGGCGACGCCGTGGACGGCCATCAGGTCGTTCTCCCCGGGCAGCCGGTCCCCGGGCCCGTACTCGCCCGCGGAAATCGCGGTCTTCAGCTCGTCCGCGATGCGCTGGTACTTGCGGCCCCCGGCCTCTCCCTGCCCCGCTCCCACTGTCACCCTCCGATCCTCTCCGGAGACACCCTAGGCCTCCTGCACATGGGTCGAACTGCTGGTCAGATCCTCGCATTCGATTGACATCTCTAGAGATGTATCGCTTCACTTGGACTGATGAGAGATGTCTTCGCGAGGAGGCAGGAATTGCAGGATCCGGAAGCCGGCACGCCCGCCGACGGCCACACGTTGCTGGGCCTCATGACACTGCCGGCGGACCCCGCGTCGGTGGCGACCGCCCGCCGCGAGTTCCTGGTGTCGGCGATACGGCTCGACCTGGTCGGCCGCGTCGACGAATGCGTGCTGATGCTCTCGGAGTTGGTGACGAACGCGATCGCCCACGGCTGCGCGGAGGAGCCCTGGCTGGTGCGCGTCGAATGGCACCGGACGTCCGACGCCCTACGGGTCGAGGTGCACAACCCGGGCCTGCCCGGACCCGTACAACTGGTCAAGCCGCGACAGGACGACGAGCACGGGCGGGGGCTACTGCTGGTGGACGCGCTGGCGTACGAGTGGTCGGTCGGGCCAAGTCCGCACGGGGGGACGGTTGTTGCTTTCGTGATGCGCGGGGCGCTTCGCTAGCGTGATGGCCTAGGCTCGGTCTCACTTACTCAAGAGACTTCTGCCCGGTGACGGAGTCGGCGTGGGGCGCGCGTCCCTGTTCCACGCCAGCACTGGACGGTTCCAGGCGATGACCACGGGTCGGCACATCAGGACGCCGACGGCCCCGGGTGGTCCGCCCCGCCGGGCAGCGAAAGGGACGCGCCGTGCCGTCGGCGACCTACCGCACCCTGCTCCGGACCCCTGGGGCCGCAGCCTTCTTCCTCACCGCGACCGTTGCCCGTACGGGCATCGCCATGTCCAGCCTGGGCATCATCTGGCTGGTGCACGGCCGGACCGGTTCGTACGCCGTGGCCGGCCTGGTGACCGGCGCGTTCGCCGTGGCCGAGGCGGTGGTCGGGCCTCAACTGGCCCGCCTCTTCGACCGCTTCAGCCAGACCCGCGTACTGCCCCTGATCCTCCTGGCACATGCAACGGCTGTGGGGACACTGCTGGCCCCGGTCGAAAACGACAATCCCCATTGGCTGATGACGGTGGCCGGGGCGCTGGCGGGCGCCACGATCCCACAGCTGGGCGCGCTGTCGGCGGCCCGCTGGTCGGCGCTGCTGAGCGGCGACCGGGCGGCATCGCTGCCCACGGCCTTCGCCCTGGAGTCGCTGGCCAACGGCCTCTGCTACTTGACGGGCCCGGCGCTGGTCACGGCGGTCGGGTCGAGCAGCGACCCGGCGTACGGTATGGTCCTGGCCACAGCTTTGGTGGTCGGCGGCGGCCTGGCATTCGCGGCGCAGCGCCGTACAGCGCCGGCGACTTCGGGCGCCGCCGAGCGCAAGCACGCGGGCCGCTCGCTGCTGCGGCCGGGTTTCGCGGTGCTGGTCGGCGTGAATCTCACCCTGGGCGTGTACTTCGGCGCGATGCAGGTGTCGGTGACGGCGTTCGCGGTGGAACTCGGAGCACCGGACACGGCAGCACCGCTCTACGCCGTATCGAACTGCGCGAGCCTGCTGGCCGGCTGGCTGTACGGACTGCGCCGCTGGCGCGCGACACCTCAGCGCCAACTGGCGCTAGTGACAACAGGATTGACGCTGAGCACACTGCCCCTGCTCGTAGCCGACTCGGTACCGACCTTGGCCGCCGCACTAGCGGTCACCGGCCTGACCATCCCCCCGATCCTGGTGCTCTCCTCGACGCTCACGACTACGTCCGTACACCGGGCGGCCCTCACCCAGGCGTTCGCCTGGCTGGCGTCGGCGAGCGCGGCGGGTTCGGCGGGCGCGGCAGCGCTTTCGGGCCGCGCGGTGGACGCCCATGGAGCCCACGCGGGCTTCGCCATCGCGGCGGCGGCCACGGCCGCGATGGCGGTCCTGGCGGTGGCACATGCGCGCGCCGGAACCCGCGGGTCAACACCCGGCCTTTACCTCAAGTCCAGTTGAGGATCTAGCTTCGGACGTGTCGCCGGAACGGTCCGGCATCCGAAGGGGGCAGCCCGTCATGGAGTACTCGCACAGCGACGCCGAGATCATCAAGCAGCCGATCGGGTACTGGAGTTGGGCCGCGTACAACGCCGTCGTCACCCGCACCAGGGGTGCCCTCGCCGAGATCGGACTCACCCAGCCCCAGTGGTGGGTCCTCCGCCAGGCCGCCGAGGGCCCGAAGTCCCGTACCGAGGTGGCCCGGATCCTCAAGGGCTACCTCGACACGGGCGAGGACGGCATTGGCGCGGAGATCGACAGCACGGTGACCCAGGGCTGGATCACCCAGGCCCCCGACGCACAGCAGCACCTGCACCTCACCCCCGAGGGCCGGGCCCTCTACGAGAAGGCCGCCACCCTCCAGGGCGAACTCCAGGCGGAACGCCACGCCGGCATCTCCGACAACGAGTACCGCGCCACGCTCAAGGTGCTCCAGCGCTTCATCCACAACACGGGCGGCCGGGCCTGGCACCACTAGGGACCGGCGGCGGCACTGTGGGCGCATGAACAGCCGTCGTGCTTACATGAGTTCATGGTTTCCACCGACCGCCTGCTGGCCTTCGCGGCCATGTCGTTCCTGCTGATCGTGATACCCGGACCCAGCGTGCTGTTCGTGATCGGGCGAGCCCTGTCACAGGGACGCCGCGCCGCGCTGACCACGGTCGCCGGGAACACGCTCGGCGCGTACGTGCTCGTCGTGGCCGTGGCGCTGGGGGTGGGGGCCGTGGTGGAGCGATCGGTCCTCGTCTTCACGGTGCTGAAGCTCGCGGGCGCCGCGTATCTGGTGTACCTCGGGATCAAGGCGGTACGGCAACGAGGGGCACTGCACACCGCGTTCACCGGCGACGGCCCGACGCACGGCAGCCTGCGCACCTTGTGGGAGGGGTTCGCCGTCGGTGTGGCCAACCCCAAGACGATCGTGTTCTTCGCCGCCGTACTGCCGCAGTTCGTCGACCACGGCCGAGGCCACGTCACGACACAAATGCTGCTGCTCGGCCTGGTCTTCAATGTCATCGCGGTGGCCTCCGACAGTGTGTGGGGCCTGGCCGCGGCGACCACCCGAACCTGGTTCGCCCGCTCACCGCGCCGTCTCGCCGTGGTGGGTGGTACCGGTGGTCTCGCGATGATCGGACTCGGCGTCACCATCGCCGCGACCGGTCGCAAAGACTAGGCGGAATCGCTCGCCGCCGATTCAGCTCTGTCGTTCGGGCGTCGAAATTGGTTTGCCGCGTTTTGTGGTGATCAGGAGACTCGCTCTCATGCCAACGACTGCGCGTGACCTGACACTTGAACACTTCCGGTGGATCGGTGGGCACGCGGACGTGTGGGCGATCTTCCGGGATGCCAAGGCGCTGGCCGCGGTGGTGGCTGGTCTGGTGGAACCGTTCCGGGACGAGCGGATCACAGCGGTCTGTGGGATCGAGTCGCGGGGATTCCTCCTGGGTGGCGCCGCAGCCGTCGAGCTTGGTGTCGGATTCGTTCCCATCCGGAAGGGTGAGGGTCTCTTCCCCGGCGACAAAGTGGTGCGTCAGTCGGCTCCCGACTACCGACGCCTTCGTCACACCCTTCGGCTCCAGAGATCCTCGTTGGGTCCGGGGGACCGTGTCCTGCTGGTCGACGACTGGATCGAGACCGGCAGCCAGGCCGCATCCGTCAAGAGCATGGCCGAGGAGCGCGGCTCCACCTGGGTGGGGTGCAGCGTCATCGTCGATCAGCTCAGCGACTCGTCGGAGAACATCACCCTCGGCACCGTTCGAGGACTGTTGGCCGCGCAGGACCTCCCACCGTACGAAGCCTGAAGCAGCTGACGGCATGTGATGCGGCCCTGCCCAGGCAGCCCCGCGTTCCTCTCCCGTCTTGGCCCGCGTAGGCTCTCGCGCCAAGGTTGTTGAGATCGCTGGGGGCCGACGTGCAGACAGACGACGAGAACGACCCCGTACCAGCGGGCCAGGGAACCATCGAGCTGACCAGGGTCCCGGACGGTTACCGGGACTTCCTCCGCAGCTACACCGTGCTGGTCGACGAAGTCCCGGCGGGCCGGATCCGTCGCGGGCAGACGCTGAACCTCCAGGTCCCCGCAGGCACACACCAGCTGCGGCTGACGATCGCCTGGTGCTCAAGTCCCGCGATGACCGTCGACATCGACGCCGGTACGCCGGCCTACTTCGCCTGCGCCCCGGGCGATCAGCCGTCCGCAATCACCGCCGTCACCTCCGGGGCGAACGACTACATCTCGCTCTGGCGAACGGCGGAGGCCGCAGCCCTGCCGGCCAGGACCCGCATCGGTCGGCGCCGCGATCGTGGTGCCGGGTCCGAGACTGGCTGAGTTACTGCTGCACGTCGGCGACGAAGGCGCGCCAGGCATCGGCGCTGAAGACGAGGGCGGGGCCGTCGGGGCGCTTGCTGTCGCGGACCGGGACGGTGGTGGGGCAGGTGTCGGACACCTCGACGCATTCGCCGCCACTGCTGCCGCTGTACGAGGACTTCCGCCACTGTGCGTTGGTCAGGTCAGGGGTGGTCCCCATAGCGTTCCTCCATCACGCGAGCGATCAGTGCCGCCGAGTCTCTGGGCGACAGCGCCTCGGCCTGCAGGCGAGAGTAACCGACCGAACGCTCTTTGATCACTTGCGGGTTGGCCGTCATATGGCCCTGGTCGTAGCTCTCGCAGTAGTGGATGTCCGGGTCGTTCTCGAAGCGCATGATCGTGAACGAGCCCATCATTCCGCTGTGTTGACCCACCGAAAAGGGCAGCACCTGCAGGTTCACCCATGCCCAGTCGCGGAACTCCAACAAGCGGGCTAGTTGGCTCCGCATCACCTCGCGGCCCCCGATCTCCCGGTACAGCGTCGCCTCGTCCAGGATCACCCACACCACGGGCGGCTCCTCGCACGCAAGGACGCGTTGGCGGTCCATGCGGGCCTCCAACCGGGCGTCGAGTTTCTCCGGCGCCTCGACGCCGAGCACGGCCCGCGCATACGCCTCCGTCTGCAACAGCCCGTATACCAACTGCGCCTGATACGTGGAGATGTACGTCGCCCGCGCCTCCATCTCCGCGTACGCCTGGAACCACGCCGGGAGTTGGCTCCGCAGCACCAGCCCGATCAGGCGCGAGAACAGCCCGTCCGTGCCCAGCGCCGCGTCCAGTCGCTCCGAGAAGTCGCGGGTCGGGATCTTCTTCGTCGTCTCGATCTGGCCGATCAACGACCCCGTACAGAAGATGATGTCGCCAAGTTGGCCCTGCTTGAGGCCGCAGGCCTCGCGGGCGCGGCGGAGTTCGTAGCCGTAGTAGTCCAGTGGGGACGCGCTGGGGTCGAGCGGGTGGACTCTGGCCACGGCGGGCACCTCCGGGCTCCAACACCTCGCGGCGTTCGTTTCGTTCCGTAGCCGAGCGTAATCACCCCGTCGCACGCTGGTGCCATGAATCACACAACTGGTCCGCAGGTGGCGGGTGTTGAGACCGGCTATCGCGCGGAGCTCGCCGTGAGTGAGCACTCCGCCCGGCATCTGCGGCGCGTCCTGCGGCTGTACCTCACCGGCTGGGGGCTGCCGGAGCTTGCCGACGCGGCCGAACTGGCGCTGACCGAGCTGATCGCCAACGTCGTACGGCACGTCCCCGGCCGCCGCTGCTCCACGCTCATCCTGCGCCAGGGCGACGGCGTGCGGGTCGAGGTCTCCGACGCCTGTCCGCAGTTGCCCCGCCCAGCGCGCAAATCCAGTCTCGCCGAGAGCGGGCGCGGGCTGATGCTGATCGACGCCGTCACCGACGACTGGGGCGTGGAGCCGAGGCCGGACGGCAGCGGCAAGACGGTCTGGTTCGAGTGCACGTCAGCCGCCGCCATCGGTGACATCGACCTGCCGGAGTTCGATCTCGGCGAGCCGATGTCCGACGAGGACATGGACGCCATCCTGCGTGCCGGACGCTGAGGGGGCCCCGGCAGCGCCCCCACCGCCCCCGCGCCGCCTCGAATACGGGCCGGTAGAGTGAGCCCGTCGTCATCACACCCGTACAGGGGAAAGCCGGTGCAAATCCGGCGCTGGCCCGCAGCCGTAAGCCATCACTGGTAAGTCGGAATGCCCTGTACGCGACCGTGTAGCGGCTCGTGTCACCGGATCCCCCGGTGGCCGGCACCGTCGAGGTAAGCGGAGCCGGAGCCCCGGTGCCCGAGCGGGCCCGTGTCCCGGCTTCCCCGCAGGAGAGGCCCACCCCGTCATGACCGTTCGCCGCAGCGCCGCAGTGCTCGCCGCCGCCACCGCCGTGCTCTGCACGGCCGCAGCCCCGGCCGCCTTCGCCGACGACGCGTCACCGTCCGCCTCCGCGTCGCCCGCCGTGGTGATCCCTTCCGGCCTGTACGGGAAGACCGACCCGACCTACGACGGTGTCTGGCGCCAGTCGCTCGCGCTCCTCGCCCAGGACACCGTCAAGGTGACCCCCGCCGCCAAGGCCGTCGACTGGCTCACCGGCCAGCAGTGCGCCAACGGCGCCTTCGCCTCCTTCCGGGCCGACCCGGCCAAGGCCTGCGACGCCAAGACGATGCTCGACACCAACGCCACCGCCGCCGCCGTCCAGGCGCTGCACGCGCTCGGCGGTCACGACGACACCGTGAAGAAGAGCGTCGACTGGCTGAAGTCCGTCGCCGGCAAGGACGGCGGCTGGTCCTACAACCCGGGCGGCCCCAGCGACGCCAACTCCACCGCCGTCGTCGCCGGCGCGCTCGCCGCCGTGGGCGAGAACGCGGACAAGGCGCAGGACGTCCTCCTCTCCCTCTCCGTGTCCTGCGACGACGCCGCCGGCGCGGGCGCCTTCGCGTACCAGCCCGACAAGTCCGGGAAGCTCTACGCCAACGCCAAGGCGACCACCGGCGCGGTCCTCGGCGCTCTCGGCAAGCAGCTCAACCCGTCCGCCGGCGACAAGGACCCCCAGGGCACCGCCTGCGAGAAGGCCACCGACCCGGCGGGCGCCGCGCACAACGGCTCCGCGTACCTCGCGGGCCAGCTCAGCAAGGCCGGCTACCTGAAGTCCACGATGCCCGGCTCCGAGAAGCTCCCCGACTACGGCACCACCGCCGACGCCGTCACCGCGCTCGCCGCCGACGGCCTCTCCGCGCAGGCCCAGGCGCCCCTGGCCTGGCTGGAGAAGAACACCGCCACGTGGGCGAAGACCTCGGGCCCGGCCGCGTACGCCCAGCTGATCTTCGCCGCCCACGCGACCGGCACCGACCCGAAGGACTTCGGCGGCGCCAACCTGGTCGAGCAGCTCAACGCGACCGGTCCCGCCCCACAGACCGCGGCCGCCTCGTCCTCCGACACGAAGAAGGACGACAAGGACTCCGGTGGCTTCAGCGTCTGGTGGATCGTCGGCATCGGCCTCGTCGCCGGTGTCGGCATCGGCTTCCTGATGAGCGCGCGCGGCCGCAAGAACCAGGGCTGATCTCCTTGCGAACCCGTCTGCTCGCTCTTCTCCTCGCGCTCGGCGCCGCCCTCGCGGTGCTGGGCGCGGGGCCCGCCCAGGCGGCCGGCTACCGCTACTGGTCGTTCTGGGACCGCGACGGCAGCTCCTGGACGTACGCGACCCAGGGCCCGTCCACCGCGCACCCCTCCGACGGCGACGTCGTGGGCTTCCGCTTCGCGGTCAGCGAGGACTCCGCCAACGCCGTCCAGCCGCGCGGATCCGCCGACTTCGCCGCGATCTGCGCGAAGACCCCGGCCAAGTCCGGCGCCAAGCGCGTCGCGCTCGTCATCGACTTCGGTACGGCAGCCGACGCACCCGGCGGCGAGACGCCGCCCGCACCCCGTACCGCCTGCGCGCAGGTCGGCACGGACGCGACCACGGCGGAGGCGCTCGCGGCGGCCGCGCCGCCGCTGCGCTACGACGCCAACGCGCTGCTCTGCGCGATCGCCGGCTACCCGAAGGGCGGCTGCGCCGAGCAGGTCTCGACGAGCGGCGGCGGCAAGAAGACCCCCGCCGCGACCGCCACCACCGAGCCCACCGCCGACAAGGACTCCGGTTCCGGACCCTCCGCCGGCCTCCTCGGCGGACTCGCCGTCGTCGTGGTCGTCGGCGGAGCCGCCGTCTGGCAGATGCGCCGCCGACACCGCCGCTGATGCCCACCTCCCTGCGCGCCCCCGCAGCCACCCGCTCCAACGCCCTGCACGCCGGGGCCTGGTGGCTGTGGGCGCTGGGTCTGGCGACCGCCGCCTCGCGCACGACCAATCCGCTGCTCCTTCTCCTCCTGGTGGCGGTCAGCGGTTACGTCGTCGCGGCCCGCCGGACCGACGCCCCGTGGGCGCGCTCGTACAGCGTCTTCCTCAAGCTCGCTCTGCTCGTCCTCGGGATCCGCGTCCTCTTCACGGTCGTCCTCGGCTCGCCGATCCCCGGCACGCACATCCTGTTCACGCTGCCCCAAGTCCCGCTCCCCGACTGGTTCCAGGGCATCCAGCTGGGCGGGAAAGTCACCGCCGAAGGCCTGCTCGCCTCCGTCTACCAGGCCATGAAGCTCGCCGCGCTCCTCATCTGCGTGGGCGCCGCCAACGCCCTCGCCAATCCGGCGCGGCTGCTCAAGTCGCTTCCCGGGGCGCTGTACGAGGCGGGGGTCGCGGTCGTCGTGGCGATGACCTTCGCCCCGAACCTGGTTGCGGACGTGACGCGGCTGCGCGCCGCCCGCCGTCTGCGCGGGCGCCCCGACACCGGCGTCAAGGCCCTGCTCCAGGTCGGACTCCCGGTCCTGGAGGGCGCGTTGGAGCGGTCGGTCGCGCTGGCGGCGGCGATGGACGCGCGCGGTTACGGGCGGCAGGCGGACGTGCCCGCCGCCGTACGCCGCACCACCTCGGCCCTCACCCTGGCCGGGCTCCTCGGAGTCTGCGCCGGTACGTACGGACTGCTCGCGGCGGCCGGAGGGCTCTACGGGCTCCCGCTCCTCCTCATCGGCGTCGCCCTCGCGATGGGCGGCCTCTGGCTCGGCGGGCGGCGCGCGGTCCGCACCCGCTACCGCCCCGACCACTGGGGGCCGCGCTCCTGGCTGGTCGCGGGATCCGGGGTCGCGGTCGCCGCCCTGATGATCCGCTTCTCCTCCACCGAGGCCCTCGCCCTCAACCCCACGACCCTCCCGCTGGCCGCCCCGGAGCTGCCGCTCTGGCCGGCGGCGGCGATCCTGGTGGGGCTGCTCCCGGCTTTCGTAGCGCCCGCGCCCTCTCTCCGCACCGAGGAGTCTGCCAAGTGATCCGCTTCGAGAACGTGTCGGTCACCTACGACGGTGCGGACACCCCCGCACTCGCCGGGGTCGAACTGACCGTCCCCGAGGGCGAGTTGGCGCTGCTCGTCGGACCGTCCGGCGTCGGCAAATCAACCCTCCTCAACGCGGTCTGCGGCCTGGTCCCGCACTTCACGGGCGGCACGCTGACGGGCCGGGTGACGGTCGCGGGCCGCGACACCCGTACGCACAAGCCGCGCGAACTCGCGGACGTGGTCGGCACGGTGGGCCAGGACCCGCTCTCCCACTTCGTCACGGACACGGTCGAGGACGAGCTCGCGTACGGCATGGAGTCGCTCGGCCTCCCGCCGGACACGATGCGCCGCCGCGTAGAGGAGACCCTGGACCTGCTGGGCCTGGCCGACCTGCGGATGCGCCCCATCGCGACGCTCTCGGGCGGCCAGCAGCAGCGCGTCGCGATCGGCTCGGTGCTGACGACGCACCCGCGCGTGCTGGTCCTGGACGAGCCGACGTCGGCGCTGGACCCGGGCGCGGCGGAGGAGGTCCTCGCGGTCCTGCAACGCCTGGTCCACGACCTGGGCACGACGGTCCTGATGGCGGAACACCGCCTGGAACGGGTCGTCCAGTACGCGGACCGGGTCATCCTCCTCGCCGACCGCGGAGCCGCGCCGCAGATGGGCACCCCGGCCGACATCATGGCGATCTCCCCGGTGCACCCCCCGGTGGTGGCCCTGGGCCGCCTGGTGAACTGGGACCCGCTCCCCTTGTCGGTACGGGACGCGCGCCGCAGCGCGGGTCCCCTGCGTGAGCGGCTGGCGGTCACGCGCCCCGTCCAGGCTCCGCACAACACCCCCGTCCCCTCTCTCCCCGTACGGACCGAAGAGCCCGCCCCGCCCAAGCGCGGCCTGTTCGGACGCCGTCGCCCCCAGCCGCGTACCGACGCACCCACCGCATCCGCATCCGGCCCCGTCGCCGAACTCACCTCCCTCGGCGTCCGGCGCGACCGCGTCGAAGCCCTGCGGCGCGTCACCCTCACCGTCTCCCCCGGCGAGACCGTCGCCCTCATGGGGCGCAACGGCGCCGGGAAGTCCACGCTCCTCTCCTCCCTCGTCGGGCTCGTCGAGCCCACCTCGGGCAGCGTCCGCGTCGGCGGGCTCCCGCCCCACCGCACGCAGCCCCGCGAGATGATGCGCCGCGTCGGACTCGTACCGCAGGAGCCCCGCGACCTCCTCTACGCCGACACCGTCGCCGCCGAGTGCGCCGCCGCCGACCACGACTCCGCCGTCCCCGAAGGGACTTGCCGCGCCCTCGTCACCGAGCTGCTCCCCGGTGTCCCCGACGACACCCACCCCCGCGACCTCTCCGAGGGGCAGCGCCTCACCCTCGCCCTCGCGATCGTGCTGACCGCCCGCCCTCCGCTGCTTCTCCTCGACGAGCCCACCCGCGGCCTCGACTACGCGGCCAAGTCCCGTCTGGTCACCCGCCTCCGCGCCCTCGCCGCCGAGGGCCACGCGATCGTCATGGCCACCCACGACGTGGAACTGGCCGCCGAGCTCGCCCACCGCGTCGTGATCCTCGCCGACGGGGAGGTCGTCGCGGACGGCCCGACGGCCGAAGTGGTCGTCTCCTCGCCCGCGTTCGCACCCCAGGTCGCGAAGGTCCTCGCCCCGCAGGAATGGCTGACCGTGCCGCAGGTCGCCGCCGCGCTGGAGAACACACCATGACCGCCGCCCCCATCCGCTTCGGCGTCCGCTCCCTCTGCGCCGTCGCGCTCGTCTCCGCGATCGGCGCGATGGCGTTCCTGTGGCCGCTGTTCGCCGACCCCGGCTCCGACGTCGTCGCGCACAGCGGCGACGCCCCCTGGCTCTTCGCCCTCCTGCTGCCCCTGATGCTGGCCGTGGTCCTGGCCACGCTCGCCGACACCGGCCTCGGCCCGAAGGCCGTCGCCATGCTCGGCGTCCTCGCGGCGGTCGGCGCGGCGCTGCGGCCCCTAGGGGCGGGGACGGCGGGCATCGAGCCGATGTTCTTCCTGATGGTGCTCGCGGGACGCGCGCTCGGCCCCGGCTTCGGGTTCACGCTCGGCTCGCTCACCATGTTCGCGTCCGCGCTGCTCACGGGCGGGGTCGGGCCGTGGATGCCGTTCCAGATGCTGACCATGGGGTGGGTGACGATGGGCGCGGGCCTGCTGCCGCGCGCCGGGGGCCGCGCCGAGCTGTGGGTGCTCGCGGCGTACGGGGCGCTCGCCGGATTCGCGTACGGCTTCGTCATGAACCTCTGGGGCTGGCCCGTCGTGACCGGCCAGTCGACGTCCCTCTCGTACGTCGCCGGGGCGCCGGCCTCCGAGAACCTGCCGCGCTTCCTCGCCTATTACGTGGCGACGTCCCTCGGCTGGGACTTCATGCGCGCCGCCGTCACCGCCGCCCTCTGTCTGCTGCTCGGCCGCCCGGTCCTGAAGGCGCTGCACCGGGCCACGAGGCGTGCCGCCTTCGAGACCCAGGTCACATTCGAGGCCGCGGGGAAGTGAGCCGGGCCACAGGGCTTTGGTCCTGTACGAGGCCGCCTAGTAGGCGCTGAGCGGCGCTGACCTGCGACGGAGCCCCGGGCATTTCGGGAAGGCGTGCGAGCGGGCCTAGTATCCGGACCCTTTGCGGAGCCTGTGAGCCCCTGCTCCTATGGAGGACGTCGCAAGGCGCCGTACCCCCTCCCACCCGGGCCGACAGGCCGAGTGGTCGAGGTGCGCCCCGCGGCCTCACCGTCCCCGACGTTAGGCCTCTCAGTGTCCCGCATGTCGCTGCTCACCCGCCCCTCCGTCCGTCAGCGGACCGGTGCCGCAGGCGCCGCCGTCCTGCTCGGCGCACTGGGACTGACGATGGCAGCGACACCCGCGGAGGCGGCCACCTCCACCGCGGCGCAGACGACGGTCACGTGGGTGATGCCGCAGGAGGCCGCGAAGGCCCTGGACACGCAGGCGAGCGCACAGGCCTCCGCCGCGACCGCCGCGGCGAAGACCACGACGGCCACGGCGGCCTCGACCACGAGCAGCGCCGGCTCCAGCAGCACTGCGGGCAAGACCCCGCAGGAGATCGCGCACCAGATGATCCCGGACGACGCGCAGTACCAGTGCTTCAACAACATCGTCAGCCACGAGAGCGGCTGGGACGTCACCGCGACCAACGCCTCGTCCGGCGCGTACGGCCTGGTCCAGGCGCTGCCCGGCAGCAAGATGGCCTCGGCGGGCTCCGACTGGCAGACCAACCCGGCCACCCAGATCAAGTGGGGCCTGGACTACATGGACTCGACCTACGGCTCCCCGTGCGGCGCCTGGTCGTTCTGGCAGGCCAACGGCTGGTACTGAGCCGGTATTTGAACCGCTTCCTCAGCCGGCCAGGTACTCGATGTCCAGACGATCCGAATGACCTGGCCACGAGAGAGTGAACTGCCAGCAGCCCGGTTTCGGCATGTCGATCAGCGACGGGCCCGGCCCTCCCGCAACCGAGCGTGACGCCACCTGACCGGAGCCCGCGAGCCTTGCCGTGATGGTCAACTTGGCGTCCGGGCCTGAGCCCTGGGCACCCTTGGGCTCCTTGGCAACCCAGAGGATCTTGTTTCCGTGCCCCTCGGCGGCGGCCGGCGCGTGGTACGGGTAGCCGAAGAGCACTGCGGCTATCTCTCCGTTGTCGCCGACGATGTGCCGCATTGCGGTGTTCCCGGAGAAGCCACTGCGCGCCCAAGTCGGCAGTTCGCCCTGCTCAACGGCGGGGCGGCAGGTGCTGCGTGCACTCACGGATGCTCGCTCGGGGGCCGGCTGTGCTGCCTTGGGGGAACCTGTACAGCCGCTCACGAAAAGAGCGAGTGCGACGACGGGCAGTACATAGCTTCGGCTCACCCGACTACTTTTGCAGTTTCTCCTCGACGCGGGAACCTGCCTGCCTGGCCATTCGAAGAAGGGCTGACCCGTTTCCACGGGTCAGCCCTTGATCACCCGTAACTCCGCCGTACCTCAGCCCCGACGCTC
Source organism: Streptomyces sp. NBC_01465 (assembly GCF_036227325.1). Lineage (NCBI taxonomy): Bacteria > Bacillati > Actinomycetota > Actinomycetes > Kitasatosporales > Streptomycetaceae > Streptomyces > Streptomyces sp. NBC_01465. Next base: position 2,221,727 of record NZ_CP109467.1, read on the forward strand.
GACCCCGTCGAACCAGCGCGCTATCTGCGCCACCGACTTGATCGCGCTCCCGCCGTGGTCGACCGCACCCTGGTCGACCACGGCGGGAGCGCGTACCCCGTGCGCCGCCAACTGGTCAGCACAGGAACGGGCGTTGGCGATCGGCACATCCGTGTCCCCGCTCGCGCTGTAGAGCTGCACGGGCACGGCCGGCTTCCAGTCGCACGCCCCGTCGTTGGCCTTCAGCAGGGACTTCAGCGCGCCGGTGGGGTGCTGCAGCTCCTTGAGGTACGCGTCCGTGAAAAGCTCCTGGATGGTCGGCGGCAGCGCCGTCACCACGTCCACGTCTCCGTGCAGCCCGTCGAAGAGACCCGTCACGACCTTGTCGTACGGCGCCCGGAAGACGTCCGCCGGGTCCTTCCACAGTGGGTGCAGACGGTTCTGTGCCGTGAGGAAGTACGACATGTAGAAGACGGCACTGGTGTTGTTGATGCTGCCGTTGAACATCCCCGGGAGCTCGGCCCCCGAGAGGTCGTACGGTCCCGCGATCGGCGCCACCGCCTTCAGCCGGAAGCTCCGGTCGGCGCCTTCGGTCAGCGCCCTGCCGAGCGCCATGGCGACCTGGCCGCCCTGCGAGAAGCCGGTGACGTACACATCTCCCGTGAAGAGCCTGCCCAGTTGGCGTGCGGCGGTGCGCGAGGCGCGCAGCATGTCGAGGGTGGCGCTCACGCCGGAGCGGGTGTCCATGTACGGGTGGAGCCCGGGGCCCTTGCCGAGCCCGAGGTAGTCGGGCGCGGAGACGGCACGGCCGGCGGCCGCCTGGACGTACGGGGAGAGGCGGCCGAAGTCCTCGGCGACGGAGGGCGCGTAGCCGCGGTGGGTCATGGTGCCGTGGGTGTCGGAGACGACGGGCAGCCGGTGGACGCCGTTCTTGGGGAGGACGAGGAGGCCGGTGGCGGTGGTGGGCCGGCCCTCGGCGGTCACGGTGCGGTAGGTGAGGCGGTAGGCGGTGACTCCGTACCGTACGGCGCTCGGGTCGGCGCCCGCGTCCTTGACGAAGGCGGCGACTTCGGCGCGGGTGTGGTCGGCGACGGGGACGACGGAGATGAGCGTGCCCCTGGAGGTCTGCACGGTCTGGTGCGTACCGCTGCCGGTGTGCGTGACCGCGAGGGCCGGGGCCGCCGCTCCGAGGGCGAGAGCGACGGCGGCACAGGCCGCCACCGCTCCGCGCTTCGCACGTGAACTGACCGTGTGGTTCTGTGTGTTCGTCATGCAGAGAATGCTCGCCGGAACGGCCCGCGCACCCCATCCGACGTGCCCCCGGATCCGGCGGTGTACGTAGCACCACCTCACCCGGGGGCCACCGTCAGAGCCGCTGGATGATGGTCCCGGTCGCGAGGGCCCCGCCCGCGCACATCGTGATGAGCGCGAACTCCTTGTCACGGCGCTCCAGTTCGTGCAGCGCGGTTGTGATGAGGCGGGCCCCGGTGGCGCCGACGGGGTGGCCGAGCGCGATGGCGCCGCCGTTGACGTTCACCTTCTCCAGGTCCTGCTCGAAGACCTGCGCCCAGCTCAACACCACGGACGCGAAAGCCTCGTTGATCTCGACGATGTCGATGTCCTTCAGCGACATCCCCGCCTTGCCGAGCACGGCCCGGGTCGCGTCGATCGGCCCGTCGAGGTGGAAGTGCGGGTCGGAGCCGACCAGCGCCTGGGCGACGATGCGGGCGCGCGGCTTGAGTTTGAGGGCCCGCGCCATCCGCTTGGACGCCCACATGATGGCGCAGGCGCCGTCGGATATCTGGGACGAGTTCCCGGCGGTGTGCACGGCGGTGGGCATGACGGGCTTCAGCGCGCCGAGCCCTTCCATCGTCGTGTCGCGCAGCCCCTGGTCGCGGTCGACGAGCCGCCACATGCCCTGGCCCGCGGCCTGTTCGGCCTCGGTGGTGGGCACCTGGACGGCGAAGGTCTCCCGTTTGAAGCGCTCCTCGGACCAGGCGATGGCGGCGCGCTCCTGCGAGATGAGCCCGAGCGAGTCGACGTTCTCGCGCGTCAGACCGCGGTTGCGGGCGATGCGCTCGGCGGCCTCGAACTGGTTCGGCAGGTCGACGTTCCACTCGTCGGGGAAAGGCTTCCCCGGCCCGTGCTTGGACCCGCTGCCCAGCGGCACGCGCGACATGGCCTCGACACCGCAGCTGATGCCGATGTCGATGACACCGCCGGAGATCATGTTGGCGACCATGTGGCTGGCCTGCTGCGAGGACCCGCACTGACAGTCGACGGTGGTCGCGGCGGTCTCGTACGGCAGTCCCATCGCGAGCCAGGCGTTGCGCGCCGGGTTCATGGACTGCTCGCCGGCGTGTGTGACGGTGCCGCCGACGATCTGCTCGACGCAGTCGGCATGGATCTGGGTGCGCCCCAGGAGTTCACGGTAGGTCTCGCCCAGCAAATAGGCCGGGTGGAGGTTGGCAAGCGCCCCACCCCGCTTGCCGATCGGCGTGCGTACGGCTTCGACGATGACGGGTTCCGCGGCCATGACCCAATCCTCTCCTCGCACCGCCGAGGGGCGTCCCGGCGCCCCCACGACAGAACTGATACGCGTTCTAGTTCTCCCCGCAGTCTGCTAACTGCTACCCCCGGTACGCAAGGGTCTTGCACGGCCATTGCGCACCTCTTGCCTGCAACAGATCCGACCGGGACCCTTGCACCTTGTAGAACTCGTTACTACCTTGCGGTCAACTTCTGATGGGTCGTCAGACAGCCCTCACCCCGACCTGGAGTTGACGGATGCCCATGCAATGCCCCCATCTGCCCGATGGATTCGACTTCACGGACCCCGATCTGCTCCAAGCCCGCGTACCCCACCCGGAGTTCGCCGAGATGCGGCAGACCGCCCCGGTCTGGTGGTGCGCCCAGCCGAGGGGCATCTCCGGATTCGACGACGAGGGCTACTGGGCGGTGACCCGCCACGCGGACGTCAAGTACGTCTCGACGCACCCGGAGCTCTTCTCCTCGCACACCAACACCGCGGTGATCCGCTTCAACCAGTCGATCAAGCGCGACGCGATCGACGCCCAGCGGCTGATCATGCTCAACATGGACCCGCCGGAGCACACCCGGGTCCGCCAGATCGTGCAGCGCGGCTTCACGCCCCGCTCGATCCGCTCCCTCGAAGAGGCCCTGCGCAACCGCGCGCACTCGATCGTCGCGACGGCGCTCGAGAACGCCGCCTCGACGGACGGCAGCTTCGACTTCGTCACCAACATCGCCGTCGAACTCCCCCTCCAGGCCATCGCGGAGCTCATCGGCGTACCGCAGCAGGACCGCTCGAAGATCTTCGACTGGTCCAACAAGATGGCGGCGTACGACGACCCCGAGTACGCGATCACCGCGGAAGTCGGCATGGAGGCGGCGGCGGAGATCGTCGGGTACTCGATGAACCTCGCGGCCGCCCGCAAGGAGTGCCCGGCGAAGGACATCGTCTCGCAGCTGGTGGCGGCGGAGGGTGAAGGCAACCTCTCCTCCGACGAGTTCGGCTTCTTCGTGATCCTGCTCGCGGTCGCGGGCAACGAGACGACGCGCAATGCGATCAGCCACGGCATGCACGCGTTCCTCACCAACCCCGACCAGTGGGAGCTCTACAAGCGCGAGCGCCCCGAGACCACGGCGGAGGAGATCGTCCGCTGGGCGACCCCGGTGGTGGCCTTCCAGCGCACGGCGACGCAGGACCTGGAGCTGGGCGGCCAGTCGATCAAGGCGGGCGACCGGGTGGGGATCTTCTACTCCTCGGCCAACAACGACCCCGAAGTCTTCGACGCCCCCGAGAAGTTCGACATCACCCGCGACCCGAACCCGCACCTGGGCTTCGGCGGCGGAGGCCCGCACTTCTGCCTGGGCAAGTCCCTGGCGGTCCTGGAGATCAACCTGATCTTCAACGCGATAGCCGACGCCCTCCCGAACCTGAAACCGGCGGGCGACCCGCGCCGCCTGCGCTCGGCGTGGCTGAACGGCATCAAGGAACTCCAGGTCACGACAGGCTGAAGCCCCGCACTCGGACGGCAGGGCCCGGCCCTCCCCCACTCCCCGGCCCCTGCCGTCCGGCACCCGCACAAGCAAGCCCAGATCAGCAAAATCCAGCCCGTCCGGCGATTGAGGACACGCGGCCGAAGGTCGCGTACGGGGGCGCAGGGGGCAAAGCCCCCGCCTACCCCACCCCTGGCAAGGGGGTCTGGGGCGCAGCCCCAGTTTCGGGAAGGGGCGGGATTGGGGAAACCCTCTGCCCGCACCCGCACCCGCACCCAGCCAACGCCGCCCACCCTGTACAGCCAGCCCATCTGCTGAAATAGTCGCCCTGCCATCGCACGACGACCGAATCGGCAGGAAAATGACGGAGCAGGAACGGAATCAGCAGCTCGCGGTCACGGAGCGCACCCGCCACCGCCGCCTCCGCGAGCAAGGCAGCACCTCCCGCGCAGACCTGGACGCGATCCTCCGCGCAGGCTTCGTCTGCCACCTGGGCGTCCTCGTCGACGGCACCCCCATGGTCGTCCCCACCGTGTACGGAGTCGACTTCGCGACCCGCACCCTCTATCTCCACGGCTCCGTAGCCAGCCGCAGCCTGGCCCAGTCCCCCGACACCACGATCTGCGTCACCGTCACCCACGTCGACGGCCTCGTCCTGGCCCGCTCCGTCTTCGAGCACGGCGTCAACTACCGCAGCGCGATGATCTACGGCACCCCCACCCTCATCACCCACGCCACCGCCCCCGAAGTCCTCCTCACCGGCCTCCGCACCCTCACCGAACACTGCGCCCCCGGCCAGTGGGACTACGCGCGCAGCCCCAACACCAAGGAACTGCGCGCCACTTCACTGCTCGCGCTCCCCCTCGACGAGGCCTCGGTGAAGACCGCGTCGGGCCCGCCCGAGGACGCGGAAGGACCGGACGGCGCCCTCGGCCTCTGGGCCGGCGTGATCCCCCACCACACCACCGCAGGCACCCCGGAACCCGACCCCGCCCTGCCGCCCGGCATCGAGCTCCCCGCCCACATCGCGGCCCTGGGGTCGCCCCGCGCCTAGCGAAACCCCCGGGGTACGACGCCCGCAGCCCGAACTGCGGCAAGCTCAACGGCAGATGCCCGCCGCACCCGACCCCGGAGCGCGCCCATGCCCTTCGCCGACGAACTCATCGGCCCCTCCACCGCCCGCGACCTGCTCCGCGCAATGCAGGCCGCAGCCCCGGACACCGACTTCAAGGCGCTGCGTTCCGCCACCCGCAGCCTGGGCCCCCTCCCCCTGCGCGAGCGCTCGGACCTCCTCCGCGACGCGCTCCTGACCGACCTTCCCGGTACGTACGCCGATTTCGCGGCCACGATCCGATCGGCGGCCCGCGACGAGAAGACGTTCACCGGCTGGCTGATCTGGCCGGTCACCAGCGCAGTAGCCCAACGCGCGGTCACCGAGGCGAAAACGAAGGCGAAGACCAAGTCCTTCGACGACGCACTCGACCTCCTCGCGGAGCTCACCGGCCGCCTCACCTCCGAATTCGCCCTGCGCCCCCTCCTCCGCCACGACCCGCAGCGCGCGCTCAAGCGGATCACCCGCTGGACGCGCAGCTCCGACCAGGACGTACGCCGCCTCGCGAGCGAAGGGACGCGCCCCTTCCTCCCTTGGGCGATCAGAGTCCCGGCCCTCTTCGAGGACCCGCGCGCCACCCTCCCGATCCTCGACGCGCTCTACCGCGACGAGAGCGAATACGTACGCCGCTCCGTGGCCAACCACCTCAACGACCTCAGCCGCAACCACCCCGACCTGGTGGTCGAGACCGCCGGCGCCTGGCTGGCCGCCCCCGACGACAACACCCAGCGCCTCGTCCGCCACGCACTGCGCACGCTGATCAAGAAGGGCGACCCGGGCGCGCTCGCCCTGATGGGCTTCGCCCCCACCCCGTCCGTGGACGTCAAGGGCCCCACTCTCACCACCACCTCGATCCCGTACGGCGGCACACTCCACTTCACCGCATCGCTCACCAACACCAGTACGGAACCAGTGCAGTTGGCGATCGACTACGTGGTCCACCACCTCCGCGCGAACGGACAGCACAGCACCAAGACCTTCAAGCTCGCCACCCGCCTCCTCGACCCGGCCGAGACCCTGGAGATCACCCGCACCCACTCGTTCCGCGAGATCACGACCCGCCGCTACTACCCCGGCGAGCACGCGATCGAGCTCCAGGTGAACGGCGCCCGCCACGGCCACACGGTGTTCGACCTCAAGGCCCCCTGACCCGCACACCCAACAACCCATCCAATTTGATGCATCCATCTTGATGCATCAAATTGGATGGGTTATGTTTCCTTCAGAAGGCGCGCCGGAGACTCCGGCGCCCGGCGGAGGGGCGGGCAGATCAATGCGGAAGTGGCACGCGAACCCATGGGCGGTCCTGGTGACGCTCTCCCTGGGGTTCTTCATGACCCTGCTCGACCTGACCATCGTCAACATCGCCATCCCGCAGATGATCGACAGCCTGGGCGCCTCGCTCGACCAGACCCTCTGGGTGGTCAGTGGTTACGCCCTGGTCCTGGCGGTCCTCACGATCACCGCGGGCCGCCTCGGAGACCTCTTCGGCCCGCGCAACCTCTTCGCCGCCGGACTGATCGTCTTCACCCTCGCCAGCATCGCCTGCGGACTGGCCCCCGGCGCAGGCCTGTTGATCGCGGCCCGCGCCGTCCAGGGCCTGGGCGCGGCCCTGCTCGTACCGCAGACGATGGCCCTGATCGTCGCCGTCTTCCCGGCGGACCGCCGCGGTACGGCGATGGGAATCTGGGGCACGGTCGCAGGCCTGGCCACCCTCTCGGGTCCGACCCTGGGCGGCATCCTGGTCTCCACCGTCGGCTGGCGCTGGATCTTCCTGGTGAACGTCCCGATCGGCATCGCAGCGCTCGCCCTGACCTTCCTCGTGGTCCCCGACCTCCGTACCGGCCGCAAGCACCGCTTCGACGTCATGGGCGTCCTCATCGCCACAACTGCCCTGTTCTGCCTGGCCTTCGGCCTCCAGGAGGGCGGCCACTACCACTGGGGCCCCGGCATCCAGGCCCTGCTCGCCGCCTCCGCCGCGCTCTTCGCCGGATTCGTACTCCACCAGCGGCGCAGGCAGGACCGCGAGCCGCTGGTGCCGTTCGCGCTCTTCCGCAACCGCAACTTCACCGTCATGACGGTGCTCGTCGCGCTGGTCTCCATGGCCATGATCGGCCTGGTCCTGCCCTTCAACCTCTACCTCCAGTCCGTACTGCACCTGAGCGCGATGAAGGCCGGCCTGGTCCTCGCCCCGTCCTCGCTCGTGTCGATGACGGTCGGCCCCTTCGCGGGCCGCCTCTCGGACCGGATCGGCGGCAAGTACCTCCTGATGACAGGCCTGACGCTGTACGCGGCCGGCATGGCGGCGATCGTCCTGATCGCAGGCCCGCTCACTCCTTGGTACGCCTTCGTCCCGGCCACCGTGATCACGGGCCTCGGCGTCGGCTGCATCATCGCCCCCATGTCGACGGAGGCGATGCGCACGATCGACCCGCGCCTGGCGGGCGCCGCGTCGGGCGTCAACAACACCGTGCGCCAGATCGGTTCGGTGATCGGCGCGGCCACGGTGGGCGCCCTGCTCCAGGGCCGCCTCGCGGCGGAGCTGGCCACGGGCAAGACGTACGCGGCAGCCTTCGTCGCGACGCTCCACGTGACGGCGATCCTCCCGATCGCGGTGGTCCTGGCGGGCGCCCTGGCCTGCTGCCTGGTCCACAACCACACCAGGCCGAAGACCACCCCGGCCCTCCGCCCCGTCCCGGCCACCCGCTGACCCGGGCACGGGCCCGGCCCGGGAGCCCCGAGTGGCGAGCCCCGGCCCCCCGACGGATCCTGGCTGGACGCGAGTGATCCGCCTCGGGGGCGAGGAGAGGCAGCCGTCGCATGTTCGCTGGTCTGGGCCGGTTCGTGGTCCGTCGTCCCTGGTGGATCATCGCCGCCTGGATCGTCGCGGCCGTCGCGGTCATCTCCCTCGCCCCCAAGCTCACCTCCAGCAGTGACGAGGCGAGCTTCCTGCCCAGCAATTACGAGTCCATCAAGGCCTCGGACGTGCAGGAGAAGCAGTTCCCCGCGCAGGAGAACGTCGGCGCGGTCATCGTCTTCACCCGCGACGACGGCGGCAAACTCACCGCCGCGGACTCCGCCGAGGTCGTACGGGTCTCGAAGGAGCTGCAGGCGCAGAAGATCCCCCAGGTGGAGAAGGTCGTCCCCGGGGCCGTCTCGCCGAACGGGCTCGTGCAGACCTCCGTCGTCGCCATGCCGAAGGTCACCGACCCCTCGGACACCAAGCAGCAGGACGCGGTGAAAACCCTCCGCACCGATCTGCAGAACGACATCAAGGGGACGGATCTCAAGGCCGGGGTCACCGGTTCCGCCGCGCAGGCGCTGGACGAGGCCGACTCCTCCAAAAAGGCCGGAATGCTGGTCGGCGTCGGCACGATCGTGATCATCATCGTGCTGCTGTCGGTGATCTTCCGGTCGCCGATCATCGCCTTCCTCCCCGTCGTGCTCATCGGCCTGATCTCGCCCATGGCGACCGGCCTCATCGCCTCCGCCAACAAGCTCTTCGACATGAAGGCCGACTCCTCGATCCAGGAGCTGCTCACGGTCGTCCTGTTCGGCGTCGGCACCGACTACATCCTCTTCCTGCTGTTCCGGTACCGGGAGGCGCTACGGGCAGGCGAGGACCCCAAGTCCGGCATGATCCACGCCGTCGAGCGCGTCGGCGAGGCCATCACCTCGGCGGCCGGCGCGGTCATCGTCGCCTTCGCCGCGCTGACGCTCTCCTCGCTCGGCATGCTGCGTTCGATGGGCCCCGCCCTCGCCATCGCCGTCTTCGTGACGCTGCTGGCCGGGCTCACCCTCGTACCGGCCGTGGTGTCCCTGCTCGGTACGAAGGTGTTCTGGCCCTCCAAGTCCTGGCAGCGCGAGCCCACCGGGTCCGGCTTCGCCAAGCTGGGCGGAGCCGTCGGCCGCAAGCCCGTCGTCTGGGCCGTGCTCTCCGCCCTCTTCATGGGCGTACTGGCGCTCGGCGCCCTCGGCTACAAGGCCAACTTCGACCTCGCCGGGTCCTCGCTCCCCAAGGACAAGGAGTCCGTGGTCGCCCTGAAGGACCTCCAGAAGGGGTTCCCCGCCGGCACCACCGACCCGACGTCCGTGTATCTGACGTCGACGAACGGCAAGGAGCTCACCGTCCTGGAGACGGCGAAGTTCCGCGCCGATCTGAAGGGCGTCGAGGGGGTCGGGTCGGTCGCGGAACCCCGGCTGAGCCAGGACCGTACGACCGCCGACTTCTCCGTCGTACTCGCCGATCCGCCCGCCTCCGAAGCGGCCATGTCCACCGTCAAGGACCAGCTGCGGCCGACCGCCCACGCGGACGCGCCGGAGGGGACCGAGGCGCTCGTCGGCGGGATCACCGCGGTGTACGTCGACATCAACAAGGCCGTGGACCGCGACTATTCGGTGGTCTTCCCGGTCGCCGCCGTCTGCATCATGGTCATTCTCGGGCTGCTGCTGAGGAGCCTGGTCGCCCCCTGGTACCTGATGCTCTCGGTCGCGCTCGGCTTCGGCGCGACGCTCGGCGCGACCTCACTGCTCTTCCAGCAGATCGGCAACCAGCCCGGGTTGATGTTCATGCTGCCCGTGATCATGTATCTGTTCGTGGTCGCACTGGGCACCGACTACAACATCCTCATGGTCAGCAGGCTGCGCGAGGAAGCCCGCGAGGGCCGCTCCCCGCGCGAGGCGGCGGCCACCGCGATCCGGCACTCGGGGCCGACCATCGGGTCGGCGGGCATCATCCTCGCGGGTACGTTCGCGACGCTGATGCTCGCGGGCAACTCGACGCTCTCCCAGATGGGCTTCTCGCTCGCCTTCGGCATCGCCGTCGCCGCCTTCGTCATGGCGATGATCTTCACGCCTGCGCTGACTGCCCTGATCGGGCATGCGGCGTGGTGGCCGGGTCATGGCGACCGGAAGACGGATCCGTCGACTCCGGATCCTGAGGAGTCTTCGTCAACTCCCGCCGCCCCGCCAGCAGATACGTAAGACCGAAGCCCGCGGCGACGACCGTCGCACCGCCCACCGCGTCCAGCACCCAGTGGTTGGCGGTGCCGATGATCGCGGTGACGGTGAGGAGCGGGTGGACCAGGCCCAGCGCCTTCATCCACCACTTCGGCGCCAGTACGACGATGACGATGCCGCACCACAGCGACCAGCCGAAGTGCAGCGAGGGCATCGCCGCGTACTGGTTCGTCATCGCGGTCAGCGCCCCGTAGTCGGGGTTCGCCAGGTCCTGCACCCCGTGCGCCGTGTCGATGAAGCCCATGCCGGGCATCAGCCGGGGCGGCGCGAGCGGGAAGAAGTAGAAGCCGACCAGGCCGAGCATCGTGGCGAAACCGAGGCCGCTGCGCGCCCAGCGGTAGTCGGAGGGGCGGCGGACGTAGAGCACCGCGAGGATCGTCAGCGGGACGACGAAGTGGAAGGACTCGTAGTAGAAGTCGAGGAACGCCTCGAGCCGGGGCAGCTTCACCATGGCGTGGTTGGCCCAGTGCTCGATGTCGATGTGCAGCGCCTTCTCGATGGAGACGATCGTGCGCCCGTGGGCCTCCGCCGTGGCACGGTCGCCGGTCGCCGCCGCCCGGATGTGCGAGTAGACCGAGTAGCCGACGCGGATCGCGAGCAGCTCCATGAGCAGGTTGGGGCGGGTCAGGACACGCCGCCAGAAGGGGGCGAGCGGGACGCGCGCCCAGCGCGACGGGAGCGGGGTGGCGTAGGCGGTGGGGACCGGGTTCTGCCAGTACGGCGAGGAGCGCGGCAGGAAGGGGACCGCGCAGGCGGCGCAGAGGGCCACGATGAGCAGCACGTTGTCGCGGACCGGGTAGACGGCCTCGATGTTGGGGAGCAGCATCGTGCCGGGCAGCGTCATCGCCAGGACGACGAGCGCGGGCCAGACAGGGCGGCTGGAGGCGCGGGTGCCGACACGGCCCACAACTGCCAGGAGAATCCAGAGCAGTTGGTGCTGCCAGGCCGTCGGCGAGATGGCCACCGCCGCGCAGCCGGTGACGGCGACGGCGAGGAGGAGCTGGCCGTCCTTCGCGTAACGGACCGCTCGCCGCAGCCCGAGCCCGGTGACGGCGACGGCCAGCGCGAGGAAGGCCGTGATCTCCAGCGGGCCCTCCAGCCCGAGGCGCAGCAGCGCGCCGTGCAGCGACTGGTTGGCGAGCCCCGCCGGTTTGTCGCCGAGGCCCGCTCCGGCCACGTGGTGGATCCAGTACGCCCACGAGTCGCCCGGCATCGCGGCCCAGGCCAGCGCCGTGCACGCGGCGAACGTCACGGTCGTGGAGACTGCGGCCCGCCGGCGGCCTGTCAGCCAGAGCAGCGGTACGAAGAGGAGCACCGTCGGCTGGAGCGCGGCCGCGAGCCCCACCAGAAGCCCGGAGCTGCGCTCGCCGCGCGCCGAGAAGCAGCCGAGGAGGACGAGGAGGACCGGGATGATGCTGGTCTGGCCGAGGTTGAGGGTGTTGCGTACGGGCAGCGACACCATCAGCAGGCTGATCGCGGCGGGCGCGGCCAGCAGCGACGTACGGCGCGAGACCGTGCCCGGCAGGGCGCGCGCGGCCACCACACCGAGGGCGACGACGAGCAGCAGCGTGCCGAACGTCCAGGCGACGCCGAGGCTTTGCTCTGCGGAACTCGCAAAGGGTTTCAGTGCGAGTCCGGCGAAGGGCGTACCGGTGAACTGGTGGCTGTCGTAGAGCGAGCCGGTCAGGTGCAGTACGCCGTTCTCACCCGTCCAGGAGTCAAGCGCGGTCAGCCGTTCACCCGGTGGAAGTCTGAACACGGCGGCCAGTTGACGTATCGCCAGGACGGCGACGACCAGCCACATGGCCGCCCGCATCGCCCCGATCCTGGTGCCCGGCCCTGCTGCTCCAGCCACGCTTCCCGGTCCGCTGTGCTCGCCACTCGCCACGCCGCGCCGGCCCTCCGCCCCATTCACACTCATTCGCGTCCCTGCTCCTAGAGCCTCGCACTGTTCCATGGAAGAGACGCACGGCACCCCCGGTTTACCTCGCCGAATCCGTACGGTTCCGGCCACGATCCGCGACAAAGATCACAAGAAAGGGGTACGAAACGACGGCTCGAACGCGGCGTTCGCCCTGGTCGGAGCAGGTTCGTTCACTACGTGACGATCATGGATCGACTGTCTGTAATGACCTATTGGGCACCTAAGGTCGATTTCTGAGCCGCCTCCCGCACGAGGCGGCTCACGTCATTGCCGTCGACCGAAGCGCAGGTGAACCCCTCCGTGCCGCCCCACACCGCAGCACTGCCCCGCCCTGTTCAGCACGATCAGCAGCACCAGCTCGAAGTGACGGTCACCGACCCGGCGATGGTCAACCGGGCCGTGAAGGCCGCCGCACTCGGCAACGCCATGGAGTGGTTCGACTTCGGCGTCTACAGCTATATCGCGGTGACCCTCGGACACGTCTTCTTCCCGTCCGCGGACTCCACCGCGCAATTGCTGTCGACGTTCGGAGCGTTCGCCGCGGCCTTCCTCGTGCGGCCCTTCGGCGGCATGGTCTTCGGACCGCTCGGCGACCGCATCGGCCGCCAGAAGGTCCTGGCCATCACCATGATCATGATGGCCGCGGGCACCTTCGCGATCGGCCTGATCCCGTCGTACGCGACCATCGGCGTCTGGGCCCCGGTCCTGCTCCTCGCCGCCCGCCTGGTCCAGGGTTTCTCGACCGGCGGCGAGTACGGCAGCGCCGCGACCTTCGTCGCCGAGTACGCCCCCGACCGCAAGCGCGGATTCCTCGGCAGCTTCCTGGAGTTCGGCACGCTCGCCGGCTACATCGGCGGCGCCGGCCTGGTCACCCTGCTCACCGCGCTCCTGAGCACGGACGCGCTGGAGTCGTGGGGCTGGCGGATCCCGTTCCTGATCGCAGGCCCCATGGGCCTGATCGGCCTGTACCTGCGGATGCGCCTGGAGGAGACCCCCGCCTTCGCGAAGATGGCGGAGGAGGCCGAGCAGGAGCAGAAGAAGCAGCCGAAGGTGTCCGTACGCGACATGGTCCTCGGCCAGTGGCGGGCCATGCTGCTCTGCATCGCCCTGGTCCTGGTCTTCAACGTCACGGACTACATGCTCCTGTCGTACATGCCGAGCTATCTGACCTCCGAGCTCCACTACGACGAGACGCACGGCCTCCTGGTCGTCCTCGGCGTCATGGCGCTGATGATGGCGGTCCACCCCTTCGCGGGCCGCCTCACCGACCGCTACGGCCGCCGCCCGGTGATCGGCGCGGGCTGCGCGGGCTTCCTGCTGCTGTCCGTCCCGGCGCTGCTGCTGATCCGTCAGGGCGGTCTGCTCGCGATCGCGCTGGGCATGGCGGCGTTCGGCCTGCTGCTTGTCTGCTTCACCTCGTCGATGCCGTCGGCGCTGCCCGCGCTCTTCCCGACGAAGGTCCGCTCGGGTTCGCTGTCGATCGGCTTCAACATCTCGGTGTCGGTCTTCGGCGGTACGACGCCGCTGGTGATCACCGCGCTGATCGGCGCGACCGGGAACATGATGATGCCCGCGTACTACGTGATGGCCGCGGCGGTCGTCGGCGGCATCGCGGTGTTCTTCATGCCGGAGAGCAACCGCCGCCCGCTGCCCGGCTCGCCCCCGGCGGTCGAGACCCGCGCCGAGGCGCGTGCGCTGCGGGCGGCGGCTTCCCGCGCGGCCTGACCCGTACGCCGTACGGAACCACCCGTGTCTCCCCGCCGTCTCAGCCGCTGTCCGGCGAGACGAACGGGGAGACACGGGTCATGCGGTACAGGGCGGTTCTGGCACTACTGGCACTACTGGCGGCACTCCAGCTCGGCTCGCTCGTCTCGCCCGCTTACGCCTGCGGATGCGGCGCCATGGTCCACGACCCCGCCGACCGGCTCGACGTCAACCGCGAGACGTCAGCGGTCCGTTGGGACGGTCGCACCGAACAGATCGTGATGAGCCTGACGGTCTCGGGGACCGCCCGCACCGCCGCGTGGATCATGCCCGTCCCGCACCGCGCGTCCGTCACGCTCGGGGACCGCAAGCTCTTCGACGAGCTGGAGAAGATCACGGCCCCGGTGCACCGCACCCGCACCCACTTCCTTCCCGACGACGGCGACTGGCCCTTCGACGGCTCGTCCGGCAGCGGCGACGGCGCCCCGCGCGCCACCGCCCCGGCGCCCCGCGTCCAGGTCGTCGGCCGCGAGACCCTGGGCCCCTTCGACGTCGCCCGCCTGACCGCCACCGACCCGGCGGCACTGGGCAGTTGGCTGCACACCAACGGCTTCGACCTCCCGGCGGGCCTCACCGCCGACCTCCGGCCGTACACCGCCCTGAAGTGGGAGTACGTGGCGATCCGCCTCGCCCCCCAGCAGCAGGGCACGCCCCTCTCCGGCACCCTGGACCCGCTCGCCCTGAGCTTCGCCAGCGACCGGCTCGTCTACCCGATGCGCCTGTCGCGGCGCGCGAAGACGGAGCAATATCTGAGCCTGTACGTCCTGGCCTCCCACCGTATGGAGCCGAAGGGCAGGATCGGCGGGATGCGCCCGGCGGTCACGTACGCGGGGAAGGTCGACTCGCAGGGCCCGGTGGGTCAACTCGCCGCCGGTGAGAGCTACTTGACGGCCCTGAACCAGAGCTTCCCGGTCCCGTCCGAGATCGACGGCGACCACGAACTGACGCGCACCGCCGCCGACACCCCGTACCAACAGGTCATCTACACGGACAAGCTGATGACCCTGGCCGGCATCCCGGCCTGGCTCCTGACCACGCTCGGCGCGCTCGCCCTGGCCGTCGCGGCGGTGACCCTGCTCCTCGTACGGGCACACCGCCGGCGCCCGGTGATCCCGCCGCTCTCGGTCCGGTACTGAGACTCAGCGCGCCCGCCGGTACGTGCTGCCGTCCTTCGCCCGTGCCAGCCATCCGGCCTCGACGAGATAGCGCCGCAGCGCCGAGAAGTCGTCGTGGACGGTGAGGATCGCGTCGTTGACCTCGCGCTCCGTGTACTCCCGGTCCATCTCGAAGAGCGTCTCCGTCAGATGCGCGAGCAGTTGATCACGGCGCACGGCCTTGCGCGGGATCGCGGTCAGCCGACCGCGCGAGAAGAGGGCCGCGACCCCAGAATTGTCAGACATGGGGCCCAGGCTGCCATCCCGCCCCCGACCTGGTCACCTTCTTTACGCGGCCCCTCCGTCTCCGTACGGCAGGATGGCCCGCATGAGCATCGTGAAGATCAATGTCCTGGAAGTGCCCGCCGAACAGCGCGAGGTCCTGGAGAAGCGGTTCGCCTCCCGCGCCGGATCCGTGGAGAACTCCGACGGCTTCGAGTGGTTCGAGCTCCTGCGCCCCATCGAGGGCACCGACCAGTACCTGGTCTACACGCGCTGGGCGACCGAGGCCGACTTCGAGAAGTGGATGGCCACCTCCATGCGCGGCGCCCACGGCGGCGGCACGGGAGAAGGCGGCGAGCGTCCCAAGCCCGCCGCCTCCGGCTCTTCCCTGTGGTCCTTCGAGGTCGTCCAGCAGGCCGCCCCGAAGTCCGCATGACCCGCTGATCACAGCTCCAGCAGTCGCTCCGTCACCTCGCGGTACGTACGGAGAGCGACGCGCATGTCCTCGGTCTCGGCCTCGTGGTCCTGGCCCTTCCAGGCCGTACGGATCGAGCCGTGCCGCTCGCTGAGCGAGTCGGTCACCCGGGTGACAGTCTCCTCGAAGACCCGGTCGGCCTCCTCGACCGCATGGCGCGGGCCGTCGACGAACCCGTTGACGGCCTGCTGGAGCCGGTCGTGCAGCTTGTCGCGCTCGCTGACCGGCATCAGCGGGTCCGTGCCGTTCGTGATGCCGCCGCCGGACTTCCTGTCGGCGGCCTTCTCGCCGGCCGGCCGCTGTCCGGTCGGCCGCTCCCCGGCCGCCCGCTCTCCGGTCACCGGCGCGTCCTTGCCCAGACCGCCGCTGCGGCCGACGCCCGCGGGCGCGGTGCCCGGCTCGTCGGACAGCGGTCCCCCGGGCCCCTTCGCCTGTCCGGGACGCGCGGGCACGACGCCCGGCTCCCCTGCGGCGTGCCGGCCCGGACCTTCGTCGCCGGTCCGCGGCGCCGTCGCCGTCCCGTGCTCGTGGTCCCGGTCCCTGCCGCCCGTCTGCCCGGCGCGCTCGGCCGCCTCGCGGCGCTTGGCCTCGTCGGCCTCCTTGGCCTGCTGCGCCCGCTCGGGCTCTTCCGGCTTCTGCTCAGGTACGTAGGTCATCGCGTACCACCCTTCCCCTCAGCCTTCGACTCCCCCTGCGGAAGCCGCCGTTCACGGTCCTGGTGCCCTTCCTCGATCAGCGCCTCGAAGAGCGCCCGCGCCCGGACCATCGACTCGCGCAGCTCCTCGGTGTCCCCGTTCTCCTCCTGCACCGACCGGTGCACGCGCCGGTATCCGTCGACGTGCCGCGCGTGGTGCACGGAGAGCGCGTCGGCCTGCTCGTCGAACTGCGCCCCGTCCGGGAACCCCCGGTCGTGGGCGAGCGCCGCGAGCAGCCGGTCCGCCTCGGCGACGGCCTTCTGCGGGGAGTCGACGAACTGCTCCTGCAGTCCGGCCCAGTGCGCCATGTACCGCTCGCGCGCCTCGGCCGGCAGCGGTCGCGGCTCCAGCGAGCCATGGCGCTTCACCCGCTCGCCGAGCTCCTGCTGGGCGGCCTTGGTGTCTCCGCCGTGGCGATCGACCACCCGGTCGTACTCAGGACCGAAGCGCCGCTTCAGCCCGCCGCGGCCGACGCCGCCGCCCCTGCCGGGCCCCAGGTACAGGACCGCGCCGACGACTGCGACGAACACCACGATCAAGATGACAATCCCGATGGTGGACATGAATACCTTCCCGGTTCGCATCGACGAAGCTTCTGCCCGCTCCGGGTAGCCGCAAATTCGGATGCCAAACGGCGCATCACCGCGCAGAATGCCCCGGTGAACTGGACCTTGGCCCCCGAGCCCTACGACTCCCCCGCCGCCACCGCACTGCGCCGCGCCTACTACTACGACGTGGCCAGCAGCTATTGGAAGCGCCCGGCCACCGAGGCGGAGATCGACGAGGGCCTCAAGGACGACGGGGTGGAGCAACTGGCCGCCCCCACGGGCGAGTTCTTCGTCGGCCGGTACGACGGCGAGCCCGCGGCCTGCGCCGGCATCCTGCGCTTCGCCCCCGACACCGCCGAGATCACCAGGGTCTTCATCCGCCCCGAGTACCGCGGAAAGGGCGGCAGCGGCCTCCTGATGAGCACCCTGGAGGACGCCGCCCGCGCCCTGGGCACGCAGCGCATCGTGCTGGACACCCGGCTCGACCTGATCGAGGCGCGCACGGTGTACGTACGGCACGGCTACCAGGAGATCCCGCCGTACAAGACCGTCCTCAAGTACAGCGAGATCTGGTACGCCAAGGACCTCTGACCAGCGCCCTGCCTACCGCTGCGGCATCTCCGTGTGCGAGCCGCCGAGCCCGCCGCTCAGCTCCTCCACCAGCCGCACCAGGTCCGTCGGCCGGTCCGGCCCCCACCAGTCGCCGAGCAGCGCGGAGAGCTCCTCCTCGCGCGCGGCGGCGAGGCCGACCGAGGTCTCCACGCCCTTCTCGGTGAGGACCAGCTCCACGCCCTCGCGCCGTACGAGACCGCGCTCCTCCAGCTGCGCCCCGGCCTCCAGGATCACGGGCAGCGGTACGGGGGCGTGCTCGGCCAGTTCGGCCGGGCGCACCGTGCCGTGCTTGCGGATGCGCAGGATCATCCAGCTCGCGGCCGGGAGGAGGTCGAGTCCGGCGCGCTCGGTGATCTCGACGTAGACCTTCTTGCGTCCGGAGCGGGTGCTGAGGACGGTGAGGGCGCGCGCGCATTCGTCGTAGCTGGAGCGCTCGACCGGGTTGGTGCCGACGGTCTCGCTCATGTCGGGGGCGGTCACCGAGCCGCGGACCGGGATCTCCTTCAGGAAGAGGGCGACGACGAAGGCGAGGAGGGCGATCGGCACGGACCACAGGAAGACGTCGGTCACCGACAACGAGTAGGCGTGCAGGATCGGTCCGACGAGTGCGGCCGGCAGGGCGGCGATGCCCTTGGGGTCGGACTGGACGGTGTCCGGGTCGAATCCGGGCGGCAGTTGCTGTCCGGACAGGGCCTCGCCCAGGTGCTTGTCGAGCCGGCTGTTGAAGATGGAGCCGAAGACGGCGACCCCGACGCAGGCGCCGATCGACCGGAAGAAGGTGACGCCGGCGGTGGCGACGCCCAGGTCCTCGTAGCCGACCGCGTTCTGCACGGCGAGGGTGAGGATCGGGAGCACGAAGCCGAGCCCGAGCCCGAAGACCGCGAAGAACAGCCCCATGACCAGATCGCTGGTGGTCTCGGAGAGCTGGTGGAGCAGGAGCAGCCCCACGGACGTCAGGGCGGTCCCGATGATCGGGAACAACTTGTAGCGGCCGGTGCTGGAGACCAGGCGCCCGCAGCCGATCGAGGAGACCAGCATGCCGAGCACCATCGGCAGCATGTGCATGCCGGACATGGTGGGGCTGACGCCGCGCACGATCTGCAGGAACAGCGGCAGATAGGTCATCGCGCCGAACATCGCGAAGCCGACGATGAAGCCGATGAGCGAGCAGACGACGAAGATCGAGTTGGAGAACAGCTTGGGCGGCATCACCGGTTCCTTCGCCCTGCGCTGCTGCGGGACGAAGACGACGATCATGACGACGGCCAGCACCGCGAGCCCGATGATCTGCCACGAACCCCAGGCCCAGGTCACCCCGCCCAGGGAGGTGACCAGCACGATGGCGGAGGCGATGGCGGTGAGCAGCGTGATGCCGATGTAGTCGATCTTGTGCGGTGTGGAGCGGACCGGGATGTGCAGTACGGCGGCGATGACGATCAGCGCGACGACGCCGATCGGCAGGTTGATGTAGAAGACCCAGCGCCACGAGAGATTGTCGACGAAGACACCGCCGAGCAGCGGCCCGAGCACACTCGCGATCCCGAAGACGGAGCCGAACAGGCCCTGGTAGCGCCCGCGTTCGCGCGGCGGGACGATGTCGCCGACGATCGCCATCGACAGCGACATCAGACCGCCGCCGCCGAGGCCCTGGAGGGCGCGGAAGGCGATCAGTTCCGGCATGTTCTGCGCGAGCCCGCTGAGCGCGGAGCCGACCAGGAAGATCACGATGACGGTCTGGAAGACCTTCTTCCGGCCGTACATGTCGCCGATCTTGCCCCAGAGCGGTGTGGCCGCCGTGGCCGCCAGCATGTACGCGGTGACCACCCACGACATGTGCTCCGCCCCGCCGAGATCGCTGACGATCGTCGGGAGCGCGGTGGAGACGATGGTCTGGTCGAGGGCCGCGAGCAGCATGCCGAGCAGCAGCGCGCCCATCGCCACGAGGACGCTGCGCTGTGGCTGGATGTCGACTGCCGGGGCGGCGGGTGTTTCCTGGGCCATGGGCCCATCCTCGGCCTGCGGCATAATCACCGCGAGTTCTAGGGGGAGGGGCCCATGGTGCACGAGGACGACGATTTCGAGCCGCTGCGGATACGTCCGTACGTCAATCTGCCAGATCCGGTGCCGGACGCGGCGGACGACGTGGTGGGGGCGGCGTACGACACGCAACCGCTCGCGCCCGTACGCGAAGAGCCCCGGCCCCCGGAGTACCTGACCTCCGACTCCGCGCCCCCGCGCCGCCGAAGACCCCTGGCCGTCCTGGCAGCCACCGTCGCGGCGCTCGCCGTCGCGGGCACGGCGGCGTTCGCGGGCGGGCTCTTCTCCGGCGACGACTCCACGGACGCGCTGCCGATCGCCCCGACGAGCGCACCGCCGCCCGAGCCGACCACCGCCGAGCCGCAGCCGACCACCACCGCGTCGCACAGCCCGTCCCCCACACCCTCGCGGCCCACGCCGTCGGCGACCCGCACGAAGTCGCAGGCGCCGCCCACGCCGTCCCCGACGCGGTCGACGGCGCGGGCGACGGGCACGGTGCAGACCCCGTCCGCGACCCCGACGTCGAACCCGCCCACGTCCGCGGCGGCCGCACCCGTGCTGAGCAGGGGCGACAGCGGGCCGGAGGTGGTGGAGCTGCAGAAGCGGCTGCAGCAGGCCTGGGTCTACCAGGGCTCCACCAACGGACGCTTCGACAACAAGGTCGAGGACGCGGTCCGGATGTACCAGTCCTGGATGGGCATCGAGGACGACCCCTCGGGCGTATACGGAGCGCACACGCGCCGCGTCCTGGAGGCATCGACACAGGAGCAGTGAGGGGGCGGGTGGCGCGAGGGGACCCCGGTTTTGTACCATGGGGAAACAAAGTGGTCCCGTCCGTACTCCCTGACCGGCGGACGGGGCCTTCTTTGTTCCCAGCGCACCCGCTGTTCCCGCGCCCCTGGAGTCACCTGATGTCCACGACCGTCCTCACCGCACGAGCCCTCCTCCTCGACATGGACGGCACGCTCGTCAACTCCGACGCCGCGGTGGAGCGCATCTGGCGCCGCTGGGCCGAGAACCACGGCCTCGACCCCGTCCAGGCGCTCAAGGTCGTCCACGGACGCCAGGGTTACGCGACGATGGCCGTACTCCTCCCCGACCGCCCCATGGAGGAGAACTACGCGGACAACCGCGAGATGCTCGCCCTGGAGACGGCCGACACGGAGGGCGTCGTCCCGGTCCCCGGAGCCCCCGCCTTCATGGAGGCCATCGCCGCTCTCCCCCACGCGCTGGTCACGTCGGCGGACGAGGCGCTGGCCCAGGCCCGTATGACGGCCTCGGACCTGCGGATGCCGCAGATCCGCGTCACGGCGGAGGGCGTCAGCGCCAGCAAGCCCGACCCCGAGGGCTTCCTCAAGGGTGCGGCGGAGCTGGGCTTCGCCCCCGAGGACTGCATCGTCTTCGAGGACTCGGAGGCGGGCGTCGAAGCGGGTCGCGCGGCGGGGATGCGCGTCGTGGGCGTGGGTCCGAGGGCGCATGCGTACGCCCCGACCGCGTACGTCCCCGACCTGACGCATGTACGGGTGGCCCAGGCGGCGGACGGCACGATCGAACTCCACGTCACCGAATAAGCCCTGGGGCTCGCGCCCAGTCAGTGGACGGGCAGCTCCGGCAGCCGGAATTCGTACACCCACGCCCGGATCAACTCCCCGATCGGCCGGGGCGCGTACCGCTCCACATGCGTGGTGAACATCAGCGTGTTCACCACACCGTGCCGGTGCACGGTCGCCCAGGCCCGCAGCATCTTGAAGAACGCGATGTCGCCGAGCGCGCAGCGCACCGCGTGCACCGCCAGGGCGCCGCGCTCGTAGAGCCGGTCGTCGAACATCCGCTTGCGGCCCGGGTCGGCCAGCTTCAGGTCCTGCGGCCGGCCCGCGAGCTCTCGGTGCGCGACGGCGGCCAGATCCTGGGCGGTGCGCCCGCCGGATCGCTCGGACCAGAGCCACTCCGCGTATTTCGCCAGGCCCTCGTTGAGCCAGATGTGTTGCCAGTCGGCGACGGTGACGCTGTTCCCGAACCACTGATGCGCGAGTTCGTGCGCGACGAGGCGCTCGAAGCCCCGGGCGCCGTCCACGTGGTTCGTACCGAACAGCGACATGCCCTGCGCCTCGACCGGCACCTCCAGCTCTTCGTCGACGACCACGACCGTGTACTCGCCGAAGGGGAAGGGCCCGAGGAGCTCCTCGAAGAGCTCCATCATCTGCGGCTGGCGCGCGAAGTCCCGCGAGAACGGGGTGATCAGATGCGCCGGAATGTGCCCGGTCTGCGGTGTGCCGCCGAGCCCCGGGTCGCCGAGCAGCACGGTCTGGCACTTGCCGATGTAGAGGCCGACCAGATAGCTGGGGGTGGGGGCGGGCTGCTCGTACACCCAGGTGGTGGTGGAGGCCCTGGTCGTACGCGTGAGGAGCCGGCCGCCCGTCACCACCTGGTAGGCGGAGGGCGTGGTGACCGAGATCTGATACGCGGCCTTGTCGGCGGGCCGGTCGTTGTTCGGATACCAGGACGGAGCGCCGACGGGCTGGCTCGCGACGAGGGCCCCGTCCGTCAGCTCCTCCCAACCGAGCGCCCCCCAGGGGCTGTTGACCGGCTTCGGATTGCCGGAGTAGTGCACCTCGACGGTGAAAGCCGCGCCCGCGGGCAGCGGTTTGGCCGGCCGGATACGGAGCCTGCCGCCGCGGAGCGTGTAGTGCGGGGCGCGGCCGTCGACGCGGATCCGGCTGATCCTGAAGTCGCCGAAGTTCAGCTGGAATTCGGGCAGCGGCGCGCGTCCGGCGATCGCGCTCAGCCGGGCCACACCCTCGAGCCGGTTGGGCGCGGGGCGGTAGTTCAGGTCGAGTTCGTAGCGGTGCACCCGGAAGCGGGAGTCCCCGTTGGACGGGAAGTAGGGGTCTGGCTTGTGTTGCCCGTTCACAACTGGTGCGCTCCCTGCCCTGTGCTCGTCCGGCCTGTCCGTCGCACGGTACTGGCCCGGCGGCTCAGGAGCGCCAGGCCTCGATCGGGTTGCCCAGCCAGCGGGTGCCCTCCGGTACCGACTCGCCGGCCATCACGAGGGATGCGGGCCCCAGCGTGCTCCTCGGTCCGATGTCGCTGCCGGGCAGTACGATCCCGCCGGGCCCCAGGGTGGCGCCCTCGCGAAGGGTCACAGTATCCGTCCGCAAGATCCGGTCGTGGAAGAGGTGGGTCTGCAGTACGCAGCCGCGGTTGACCGTGGCCGCGTCCCCGAGGGTGACCAGATCCGTCTCCGGAAGCCAGTAACTCTCGCACCACACGCCCTTTCCGATGTGTGCGCCGAGCGCGCGCAGCCACACAGGGAGGACGGGGGTGCCGGGCACCGATCCGGCGAGCCACGGTACGGCGACCATCTCGACGAAGGTGTCGGCCAGTTCGTTGCGCCACACATAGCCGCACCACAGCGGGTGTTCACCGGTGCGGTGCCGGCCCACGAGCACCCACTTGGCCACCACGGTCACCGCGCACGCGAGCACCCCTGCGGCGAGCAGGACAGGACCGCTCAGCAGCGCCGCGACCCACAGGCCGTGCTCCGCGAGCGTGCTGAGCACTCCAACGACCAGCACGGCGAGGGAAGTTGAGCAGAACACCGGGACTATCCGGCACAGTTCGACGAGCGCGCGGGCCGTACGCAGCCGGGCGGACGGCGCATACGTGCGGCTCAGTTCGGCCTCGGCGGCGGGGCGGGGCAGTCTGACCGGCGGCAGCCCCAGATAGGAGCTGCCCTCCTTCGCGTGCTTCGGGGTGGCCGAGAGCACCCCGACCAGTCCGTCGTCGGGCACGCAGCGGCCGGGCGCGGTCATGCCCGAGTTGCCGAGGAACGCCCTGCGCCCGATCTCCGCGCGCCCGATCCGCACCCAGCCGCCCCCGAGTTCGTACGGCGCGGTGAGCGTGTCGTCGGCGAGGAACGCGCCCTCGCCGACCGTGGTCAGACCGGGCAGCGCGAGCACCGTGGAGACTTCGGCGCCCCGGCCGACCCGCATGCCGAGCAGCCGCATCCAGACGGGGGTGGCGAGACCCGCGTACAGGGGGAAGAGCGTCTGCCGGGAGAGGTCCATCAACTGCGTGACGGTCCAGGCCTGCCAGCCGGTGCGGCTGTGCGTGGGGAAGGTGCCGGTACGCAGGCCCAGGCCGAGCAGGCGTACGCCGGCGAGGATCAGCAGGGCGTACGCGAAGCCGTAGGCCAGGGTCGCCGGCACGAGCGCCACCAGGGCGCCGCGCACGGCCCCGCCCAGCGCGGCGTCGGCGGGTACGAACGCGCCCGCGACCAGGAGCGCGGGCGCGGCGGCGAGGACCGGCAGCAGGGTGAGCACGACTCCCGTGGCGCCGTACATCACGCGCCAGCGCGTCGCGCGCGAGGGCCGCTGCCCCGGCCAGTCGCGCTTGGCCTTGCCCAGCTTGGCCGCGGGCGCGCCCGACCAGCGCTGGCCGGTGGGGACATGACCCTCGACGGCCGAGCCCGGGGCGATCTCGGCGCGCTTGCCGATACGGGCGCCCGGGAGCAGGGTGCTGCGCGTACCGACGACGGCCCCGGCGCCGACCTTCACGGGACCGATGTGCAGACGGTCGCCGTCGAGCCAGTGCCCGGACAGATCGACCTCGCTCTCGACGGCACAGCCGCGGCCCAGTTTGAGCAGGCCGGTCACCGGGGGCATCGAATGCAGGTCGACATCGGGGCCGACCTTGGCGCCGAGCGCACGGGCGTACCGCTCCAGCCAGGAGCCGGTCAGCGAGGCGGCCCCACTGTGCTCGGCGAGCCGCTCGGCGAGCCACAGCCTGAGGTGGACTCTGCCGCCGCGCGGATACGTACCCGCCTCGACGCCCCGCAGCAGGAGCCGGGCGCCGCCCGCCGCGACGGCGAGGCGGCCTGGAGGGGTGAACAGGAGCAGCGCCCCGGCGGCGATCAGCCACCAGGAGGCGGTGGGCGCCCAGGGGTAGGCGCCGGAGCGGTGCAGGACGTCTCCCAGGGCGGCGAGCGCGACGGACCAGCGCAGGCCGACGAGCGTGAACAGCGGTATGAGCAAGAGGAGTTGAACGATCTTGGTACGGGTCGGGACCGGTGCGATCACCCTCGTCGCACCGTCCTCCTGGACGGACTTCTCCAGGCGGTGGGCGAGTCTGCGCAGCACGGGCCGCTCGTAGATGTCGATGACGGCCGCGCTCGGATAGCGGGTGCGCAGCCGGGTGGTGAGCTGGGCGGCGGCGAGGCTGCTGCCGCCGACGGCGAAGAAGTCGTCGGAGGCGCTCGTCACGGGGATGCCGAGGGTCTCGCTCCACTGCTCGGCAAGCCAGGCCTCGGTGCCGTAGAGCTGCTCGGCGGGTCCCGCGGTCTCCAGGTCGGGCAGCGGCCACGGCAGGGCGTTGCGGTCGACCTTGCCGGAGGTGCGGGTGGGCAGTTCGTCGACGGGGGCGAGCAGCGGCACGAGCGCGGCGGGCAGCGTGGCGCGCAGCTTCTCGACGGCGGCAGGGTGGACCCAGCCCTCCTGGGTGACGATGTAGCCGACGAGCAGCTGGTTGCCGCCGCGTGCGGTGCGTACGGCGGCGGCCGCTCCTGCGACGCCGGGCAGCGCCTGGAGGGCGGCGTCGACCTCGCCGAGTTCGATACGGCGCCCGCCGAGCTTGACCTGCTCGTCGCTGCGGCCGAGGAAGACCAGGCCCTCGGGGTCGGCCCTGACGAGGTCGCCGCTGCGGTACGCGCGCTCCCAGCCCATGCAGGCGAGCGGCGCGTACTTCTCGGCGTCCTTGGCGGGGTCGAGATAGCGGGCCAGGCCCACGCCGCCGATGACGAGGTGGCCGCTCTCGCCCATGGGGACGGGCCGGTCCTCATCGTCGACAACGGCCAACTCCCAGCCGGCCAGCGGCAGTCCGATGCGGATCGGCTCGGCGCCGGTCATCAAGGATGCACAGGCGACGACGGTGGCCTCGGTGGGTCCGTAGGTGTTCCACACCTCACGGCCCTCGGTGACCAGGCGCTGGACGAGCTCGGGCGGGCAGGCCTCGCCGCCGAAGATCAGCAGCCGGACCTCGTTGAGGAACTCCGGCTCCCAGAGGGCGGCCAGCGTCGGCACGGTGGAGACCACGGTGATCTCCTGCTCGACGAGCCAGGGCCCGAGGTCGGCGCCGCTGCGGACCTGCGAGCGCCGTACGGGGACCAGGCAGGCGCCGTAGCGCCAGGCCAGCCACATCTCCTCGCAGGACGCGTCGAAGGCGACGGACAGGCCGGCCATGACACGGTCGCCGGGGCCGATCGGCTCGTCGGTGAGGAACAGGGCGGCCTCGGCGTCGACGAAGGCCGCGGCGCTGCGGTGGGTGACGGCGACGCCCTTGGGCCTGCCGGTCGATCCGGAGGTGAAGATGATCCACGCGTCGTCGCCGGGCCCGGGTCGCCCGGCCGGCACCTCTGAAGGCTCCCTGACCGTGAATGCGCAGCCCGCGCCGATCACGGTCCGTACGCCGGCCTCGCCGAAGACGAGCGCGGCCCGCTCGTCGGGGTCCTCCGCGTCCACCGGGACATAGGCGGCGCCCGCGGCGAGGACGGCGAGGATCGCGACGTAGAGGTCGCAGCTGCCGGACGGGACGCGGATGCCGACGCGGTCGCCGCGGCCCACACCGGAGGCGGCCAGACGGTGACGTAACTGCTCGACCTCGGCGGCCAGTTCGCGGTACGTCAGAGTGCGGATGCCGTCGTCGAGGCCGGGTTCGTCGGGGTGGGTGCGCACCGTCTCGTCGAGGATGTCGATCAGGGTGCGAGGGACGGGGGCGTCCCCCGCGGCGAAGAGTGCCGATTCTCCGAAGGGCCCGGTCAGCTCGGCTTCGAGCAGGCTGAGCTCGGCGTTCTCTCGCGTGGCGTCCATCGGATCCTCACGTCGGGGGCCGCGGCACCCCCGGAGGCGTGAGTCCAACTGCCTTCGGAGTACCCGGAGTTGCCCGGCACGGGGCCGGGCAACCGGGATATTTTACGCAGCCGCCTCAGCCGACGATCGCCTCGTACAGGCTGAACCCGGCGAGCGCCACCATCAGCGCCGCGGCAACCTTCGTGATCAGCTTCAGCGGTACGTGCTTCATCAGGGTCTTTCCGCCGACGATCCCCAGCCCCGCGACGGCCCACAGCGCCAGCACCGCACCGATGCCGACCGACACCGGGCTGTCGTACCGTGCCGCGAGGTTGGCCGTCATGATCTGCGTCAGGTCACCGAACTCGGCCACCAGGATCAGCATGAAACCGGCCCCGGAGACCTTCCAGAAGGACTGGTCCGCGGGCGCCTTGACCTCTTCCTCCCCGTCGTCCTTCTTGAAGAGCAGCATCGCCGCTCCGGCCAGGAAGAGAACACCGACGATGGCCTGCAGCAGCCGGTGCGGAATGAGGGTGAGCACGCTGCCGGCCGCGATGGCGAGGACGACGTGCACGGCAAAGGCGGCGGCGACGCCCACGAAGACGTAGGAGGCCTTGTAACGGGTCCCGAGCATCAGCCCGGCCAGAGCGGTCTTGTCGGGGAGTTCGGCAAGAAAGACGACACCGAAGGTGATCGCCAGGATCGTGAAGCTGATCACGAGTTGAATTCCTCAATCGGTCGGGCTGCCCGCACCGAGAGGACCTGTCCACAGCCAAAATGGGGTCGCTTCGGCACGGCAGCGTAAACAGAACACTGCGGCCGAAGGTCTCGCTGGCGGACCGATGAAAGTCCGCCTCCGGGCGCCGGCCGGAACGCATCCCTCGGGACGAGATCCAGCAGTATGTCGACGGTCCGGCGTTGAGCTACTCCCCTTCTGCACCTTCAGGATACCCGGTGCAGCCGTCCCCGGGCCACCAGCTCCAGCACCACGGCCACCGCCACGGCCTGTACGGCAAGCAGCGCGACCAGCACGAACAGCTGCACAGCCCCGGCCTCCACGGGCGAAGCGCCCCCGAGCAGCATCCCCACGAAGGCCCCGGGCAGTGTGACCAGTCCCACGGTCCGCGTCTGGTCGAGCCCGGGCAGCAGGGCATCGGACGCGACCGGCCTGGCGACCTCCATGCGCGCCTCGCGGTCGAGCAGCCCGAGCGCCATCCCCGCCTCGACCTCGCCGTTCCTGAGCCCCAGCTCGTCGAGCGCGCGCCGCCCGCCGAGCACGGTGGCGGTCAGCGCCCCGCCGATGAGGATCCCCGTCACCGGGATGACCGCGATCCCGCCCACCGGCACGAGCCCGGTCAGCAGCAGCACCAGCACCACCGGCACCACCCCGGCCGCGATCGGCGCCGCGGCCCACCACCAGGTCGCGTTCTTCGTGATGCGCCGCCCGGCGGTCCGTACGGCGACACAGAACATCAGCGCCACGAAGGCAAAGCTGAGCCCACTGCGCACCACCCACCCGATCAGCAGCGCCACCACGGCGAGCTGGACCCCGGCCCGCACTCCGGCGGTGAGGATCGCGCGGGCCAGTCCCAACTGGGCGAGCGCCGCGACAAGGGCCGCGACCAGCAGAAGTACGGCGAGAACGACGCCCAGCGTCACATTCACGGGCAGCAGCACGCGCCAACTCTAGGACCGGGCAACCGAATCGGAGGCCCACCCACCCCTTCACATGACGTGAGCATGTCGCCATCCTGTTACCCGGCGCACACCCCACGGAAATCCCGCGCCACCACGATGACCGAGCCCGAGCACCCAACCCCCGTACCCCACAAGGGAGTTCGCATGTCAGGTATCTACGCGCGTCGAATAGCCGTCGCCACCGCGACCGCCGCCCTCGCCATCACCGGCCTCATCAGCGCCCCCACCGCCCAGGCCGCCCTGCCCACCCCGGTCAGCGCCGCCACCGCGCGCACCTACCTGGCCTCCCTCACCGTCGCGACCCCGGGCTCCACCTCCGGCTACAGCCGCGACCTGTTCCCGCACTGGATCACCCAGTCCGGCAGCTGCGACACCCGCGAGGTGATCCTCAAGCGCGACGGTACGAACGTCGTCCAGTCCTCCACCTGCGCGGCCACCAGCGGCAGTTGGTACTCCCCGTACGACGGCGCCACCTGGACCGCCGCCTCCGACGTGGACATCGACCACATGGTCCCGCTCGCCGAGGCGTGGAAGTCGGGCGCCAACAGCTGGACCACCGCGCAGCGCCAGGCGTTCGCCAACGACCTCACCCGCCCCCAGCTCCTCGCCGTCACCGACAACGTCAACCAGTCGAAGAGCGACCAGGATCCGGCCACGTGGCTCCCGTCGCGCACCGCCTACCAGTGCACCTACGTCCGCGCCTGGGTCCAGGTGAAGTACTACTACAAGCTCAAGGTCGACTCGGCCGAGAAGAGCGCCATCAGCAGTGTCCTGAGCGGCTGCTGATCAAGATGTGATCCGGAACCTGTCCAGGACCCTCCGTCGTTCCGTACGGTACGGGGCGACGGAGGAGGGCATCACATGACGGCGCTGCTGCTGGGGCCACTGCTGAGGTATGTCGACTGGGAGCGGGGCGAGTCGGCGACCGTCTGGGTCGAGGCGGACCGCCCGTGCACCGCCGAGGTCCGCTGCGAGGACGGCGCGGGAGGCAGCACCCGTACC
The DNA here is from genome assembly GCF_036227325.1 of Streptomyces sp. NBC_01465. NCBI lineage: Bacteria > Bacillati > Actinomycetota > Actinomycetes > Kitasatosporales > Streptomycetaceae > Streptomyces > Streptomyces sp. NBC_01465. Next base: position 2,250,832 of record NZ_CP109467.1, read on the forward strand.
TTCCAGATAGCCGGCCACCACTACGCCCTGATACCGGTGACGGGACTGCACCCCGGAGCCGACCACCCCTACGAAGTCCGCCTGGACGGCACCCGCGTGTGGCCGCAGGAGGACTCCGCCTTCCCCGCCTCCGTCATCCGCACCGCGGCCCCCGCCTCCGATGCCGTACGCGTCTCCTTCGGCTCCTGTCGCTGGGCGGCCCCCGCGCACGGCGAGCCGGACCCCGGCGGCCCGGACGCACTCGACACCCTCGCCTCCACGCTCGCCGCGGACCCCGCCACCCCGCGCCCCGACGTCCTGCTCCTCCTCGGCGACCAGGTCTACGCCGACGAGACGTCCAAGGCCACGCGCCGCTGGCTCGCCGCCCGCCGCGACCTGCGCGAAGCCCCGGGAGCCGAGGTCGCGGACTACGAGGAGTACACCCGCCTCTACTACGAGTCCTGGCTCGACCCCGAGGTCCGCTGGCTCCTCTCCACCGTCCCCAGCTGCATGATCTTCGACGACCACGACGTCATCGACGACTGGAACACCAGCGCCTCCTGGCAGGAGGACATGCGCGCCACCGCCTGGTGGCAGGAGCGCATCCTCAGCGGCCTGATGTCGTACTGGGTCCACCAGCACCTCGGCAACCTCTCCCCCGCCGAACTGGCCACCGACCCGCTCTACGCGGCGATACGCGAAACCCCCGACGGCACCGACCGGCTGCGGGAGTTCGCGGCCTCCGCCGACGCCGACCCCGCCTTCACCAGCTGGAGCTACCGCCGCGACTTCGGCCGCACCCGCCTGCTCATGGTCGACTCCCGCGCCTCGCGCATCCTCGACGAACAGAAGCGCTCGATGCTCGACGAGGCCGAGGCCCGGTGGCTGCGCGACCAGGCGCTGGACAGCCCGGGATCGTACGACCACCTCCTCATCGGCACCTCGCTCCCCTGGCTGCTGCCGCCCCTCATCCACGACGCGGAAAGCTGGAACGCCTCGCTCTGCGCCGGAACCCGCGGAGAACGCTGGTCCCGCTTCGGCGAAAAGCTGCGCAGGGCGGCCGACCTGGAGCACTGGGCCGCCTTCCCCGACTCCTTCGAACGCCTCACCGCGCTGATCGCCCGCACCGGCACGGGCCCCGACGCACCGGCCACGATCTGCGTCCTGTCGGGCGACGTCCACCACGCCTACCTCGCCGAACCGCACTGGGCCGACGGCACGACCCCCGACGCCCGCGTCCTCCAACTGACCTGCTCCCCCGTGCACAACAGCGTCCCCGCCTTCATGCGCGTCGGCTTCCGCTTCGGCTGGAGCCGCATCGGCCGCCGCCTCGGCCGCGCACTGGCACGCCACGGCCGGACGGCCCGCCCCGCGGTCAACTGGCGCAAGGACGGCGGCCCTTGGTTCGGCAACCAACTGATGACGCTGGTCCTGCGCGGCCGCGCGGCCGAACTCCGACTGGACCAGGCCAGGAAGAGCGGCACCGGTGCGCGGCTGGACACCGTTCTGAAACAGGAGTTGACAGAAACAACACACTCTTGAACTTGCAAGTACTTATAAGGCTTACCTAATCTAGGTCTCCTCCGGTCGTCCCCCACCGAAGGAGTCCCCACTCATGTCTTCGCTGACCGCACGCACAGAGAGCGCACAGCCCTACGCGCTCGCCCTGTTCCGCATCGTCACCGGCCTGCTCTTCGCCTGCCACGGCGCCTCCGCGCTCTTCGGCGTCCTGGGCGGCACCAAGACCGACGCGGGCACCTGGCCCGGCTGGTACGCGGCCGTCATCCAGCTCGTCTGCGGTGTCCTGGTCCTGTCGGGCCTGCTCACCCGCCCCGCGGCCCTGATCGCCTCGGGTTCGATGGCGTACGCCTACTTCGACGTCCACCAGTCCAACGCCCTGTGGCCGATCCAGAACGGCGGCGAGGCCTCCGCGATGTTCTGCTGGGCCTTCCTGCTGCTGGTCTTCACCGGCCCCGGCGCCCTGGCCCTGAGCCGCCTGCTGCCGGCCCGCCGCCGCGAACCGGCGCTGGCGGGAGCCTGACGGACGGGGGGCGGCTTCTTCTCGTACGCGTACGAGAAGAAGCCGCCCCTCACCTCAACTGCCCCACACCACCTGACCGAACGGCACCGTGAAGCAGGCAACTCTCTCCCCCGCCCCGCCCGGATCCCGGTGGATCACCACGGACGCGGCCTCCCCGGCCCGGAATCCCCACCGGTGGCGGGCACTCGCGTGCGCGGCGCCCTTCTTGTCCGTGGTGAAGTCGAGCCACACCTCGTTGGCCGGGTCCGCCTTCGGGCTCGCGACGTTCTGGTAGTGCGGCCCCGCGGCCTCGCCCGTGTACCCGCAGGGCTTGGTGTGCACATGCACCCCGTACGCATGGCCGGCCTGCAGCCCCTTCACCCGCGCCGAGACCCGCGTCCCCGCCGGATCGGTCCGCTGCTCGACCTGGATCCAGGCCGCGGCGGGCACCAGATCCATGTCGTACGTGATCGCCGGGGACGGCACGAAGGCCGTCGGCGGCGCGAACCGCGCCTCGGCCCGCAGCCAGTACGCGTCGGCGGGCCCCGAGCCTCCGCCTCCGGCGACGCCGCCCGTCAACATCACCAGAGCCGCTGCCCCGGCCAGTGCACCTGCCACCATCGAACACTCCTCGCGCTAGCCCCCTGCCCCACAGCCTCGGCGCGACGGGCACACACCGACCTGCCAGGTGCACCACTCGGGTGAACGTGACTTTTCGAACAACAGGCGCCCCACAGCAACTCTCCCGAAACATCCGGCGTACGCTGTATGGCTGTAACGCGACAGACGCGTGTGAAGAAATCGGGGAGACGAAAGTGCTGGAGAGTGTGGGCGCGCTGACCGGCAGCCCATGGATCTACGCCGTGGTGGCGCTCTCCGTCGTACTCGACGTCTTTGTGCCCCTCCTGCCCAGCGGCGTCCTCGTGATCACGGCGGCGACCGCGGCGGCCGCAGGCTCCACGACGGTCGCGGGCCAGGTCCCGCGCAACGTGCCGGACCTGCTCTTCCTGACCCTCTCCGCGGCAACGGCCTCGGTCCTCGGCGACCTGGTGGCGTACCGGCTGGCCTGGCGCGGCGGCGAACGCCTGGACCGGGCCATCGCCCGCTCCCGCCGGCTGACCAGCGCGCAGGAACGTCTCGGCAGCGCCCTCGCACGCGGCGGCGGCGTCCTGGTCGTCATCGCACGCTTCGCCCCGGCGGGCCGCTCCGTGGTCTCCCTGGGCGCAGGCGCGGCCCACCGCAAGGCCAAGGAGTTCCTGCCCTGGTCGGCACTGGCGGGCGTGGCCTGGGCGGTCTACAGCGTGGGCCTCGGCTACTTCGGCGGCCAGTGGCTCGGCGCGAGCTGGCTGGGCACGGCGGTCTCCGTCTTCGCCCTGTTCGGCGCCGGCACCCTGGCGGCCTTCCTCATGCGGCGCCCGGCTCCGTCTCCGACGCCTGCGTCCTAGCCCCTCCCCGCACCTCGAGCCCGTCGAGCAGCGCCTGAGTCGCGTCCGCGATCTCCTGGACGGCGCGCTCGAACACCTCGCGGTTGTGAGCGGCGGGGGCCCGGAATCCGGACACCTTGCGTACGTACTGAAGGGCAGCGGCCCGGACGTCCTCCTCGGTGGCTTCCTCGGGGAGAACGGGCGGGCGAAGGGTCTTGATACTCCGGCACATACCTCCAGTGTCGCGCCTCCGGCCCCACCGCGCCCGCGTCGTCGGCGAACACCTGGCACTTGTCCCTGTCAACACCGAACTCCCGGGACTACACTGCGTGTTGAAGCCCCAGCCCCCGGCAGCGACACAGAGCGGATCCCGCTCCGAGGAGGCACGGTGCACGCCCAGCTCAAGCTCACCACACGCCCCATCACTGTCACGGGAAGCCTGGACCTGACGGCCCTCCCGGCACTGCGCGCCCGTCTGAGCGCCCTGACGCCCGGAACGAGGGTCACGCTCGACCTCTCGGCCGTCACCGCCTGTGACCACCGCGCCCTGGGCATCCTGCTCGCCGCAGCACGCCGCGCCCGCAACCGGGGAGGCGCCCTGGAACTGCTCACACCCAGCGCCCCGGTGCTCGATGCCCTCACCGCAACTGGCCTGATCCGTCTGCTCCCGGTCGTCGCCGACCGGACGACGGACTCGCCCGAACCAGAGATCGCAACAGCGGCGTAGGGAAGGAACGCGCCATGTCCGCACTGCTCATCTTCCTGATCGTGGCCCTGCTCGCCGTGGGAATCGTCAAGCCGGCCTTCTGGGTGGCCGCAGCCGTACTGCTCTTCGTCTACGTCCAGTACGGCCGCGCAGGCGGCCGCGGCCGCTCCCGCAACGAGGAGTACCGCGCCTACCGCGACCGCCGCGACAGCCAGGCCCGCTTCGAACGCCGCTACCGCCGCGAACACAAGGGCTTCGGCTCCTCCCAAGCAGGGGGCCGCAGGCAGGACGACCGCAGGTAACTAGTCTCCCCGGGGTGACCACCCGCAGCTTCATCATCATCTCCGGCCTCCCGGCCAGCGGAAAGACAACCCTGGCCAACCTCCTTGCCCCACAACTGGGTTGGCCGGTCATGGACAAGGACACCATCCTGGAGTCGCTCTACGACACCCTGGGCGTGGGCGACCCCACCTGGCGCCACCGCCTGAGCCGAGCCGCGGACGAAATCCTGTTCACCCTGGCGGAGTCGGTCCCGCAGGCGATCCTGGTGAACTGGTGGCACCACACCACGGCCCCACAACGCCTGTCAGCGCTCACCGCCGAACTGACCGAAATCCACTGCGACATAGATCCCACCACGGCAGCCCACCGCTTCCAGTCCCGCACCCGCCACCCGGGCCACCTGGACGCCGACCGGACCCCGGCAGAACTGGCAGCCCGCGTCGCCGAGGTCAGGTCGACGTACCCGGGTCCGCTCCACCTGGGCGGCCGGCTGCTGCGGGTCGACACGACAAACCCGGTGGACACAGCAGCAGTCGCACAGTGGCTCACCTGCGACTGAACGCAAAAATGCCTCAACCCCCGAGCAAATGCTCGGGGGTTGAGGCTAAAAATTGTTCGGCGGCGTCCTACTCTCCCACAGGGTCCCCCCTGCAGTACCATCGGCGCTGAAAGGCTTAGCTTCCGGGTTCGGAATGTAACCGGGCGTTTCCCTAACGCTATGACCACCGAAACACTATGAAATTGAACCACCGGATATGGACACGGTTGTTCGTTATTTCAGAACTAACACAGTGGACGCGAGCAACTGAGGACAAGCCCTCGGCCTATTAGTACCAGTCAGCTCCACCCGTTACCGGGCTTCCACATCTGGCCTATCAACCCAGTCGTCTACTGGGAGCCTTAACCCCTCAAAGGGGGTGGGAATACTCATCTCGAAGCAGGCTTCCCGCTTAGATGCTTTCAGCGGTTATCCTTTCCGAACGTAGCCAACCAGCCATGCCCTTGGCAGGACAACTGGCACACCAGAGGTTCGTCCGTCCCGGTCCTCTCGTACTAGGGACAGCCCTTCTCAATATTCCTACGCGCACAGAGGATAGGGACCGAACTGTCTCACGACGTTCTAAACCCAGCTCGCGTACCGCTTTAATGGGCGAACAGCCCAACCCTTGGGACCGACTCCAGCCCCAGGATGCGACGAGCCGACATCGAGGTGCCAAACCATCCCGTCGATATGGACTCTTGGGGAAGATCAGCCTGTTATCCCCGGGGTACCTTTTATCCGTTGAGCGACAGCGCTTCCACAAGCCACTGCCGGATCACTAGTCCCGACTTTCGTCCCTGCTCGACCCGTCGGTCTCACAGTCAAGCTCCCTTGTGCACTTACACTCAACACCTGATTGCCAACCAGGCTGAGGGAACCTTTGGGCGCCTCCGTTACTCTTTAGGAGGCAACCGCCCCAGTTAAACTACCCATCAGACACTGTCCCTGATCCGGATCACGGACCGAGGTTAGACATCCAGCACGACCAGAGTGGTATTTCAACGGCGACTCCACCATGACTGGCGTCACAGCTTCAAAGTCTCCCACCTATCCTACACAAGCCGAACCGAACACCAATATCAAACTGTAGTAAAGGTCCCGGGGTCTTTCCGTCCTTCTGCGCGAAACGAGCATCTTTACTCGTAGTGCAATTTCACCGGGCCTATGGTTGAGACAGTCGAGAAGTCGTTACGCCATTCGTGCAGGTCGGAACTTACCCGACAAGGAATTTCGCTACCTTAGGATGGTTATAGTTACCACCGCCGTTTACTGGCGCTTAAGTTCTCAGCTTCGCAACCCCGAAAGGTCACTAACCGGTCCCCTTAACGTTCCAGCACCGGGCAGGCGTCAGTCCGTATACATCGCCTTACGGCTTCGCACGGACCTGTGTTTTTAGTAAACAGTCGCTTCTCGCTGGTCTCTGCGGCCACCCCCAGCTCACGGAGTAAATCCGATCACCGGTGATGGCCCCCCTTCTCCCGAAGTTACGGGGGCATTTTGCCGAGTTCCTTAACCATAGTTCACCCGAACGCCTCGGTATTCTCTACCTGACCACCTGAGTCGGTTTAGGGTACGGGCCGCCATGAAACTCGCTAGAGGCTTTTCTCGACAGCATAGGATCATCCACTTCACCACAATCGGCTCGGCATCAGGTCTCAGCCTCAATGTGTGACGGATTTGCCTATCACACGGCCTACACCCTTACCCCGGGACAACCACCGCCCGGGCTGGACTACCTTCCTGCGTCACCCCATCGCTTACCTAGTACAGATCTGGGTCACCGGCTCCACCACTTCCCTCAACTCCGAAGAGATCAGGACGGCTTCACGGGCTTAGCATCGTCTGATTCAGTATTGGGCGTTTCAAAGCGGGTACCGGAATATCAACCGGTTGTCCATCGACTACGCCTGTCGGCCTCGCCTTAGGTCCCGACTTACCCTGGGCAGATCAGCTTGACCCAGGAACCCTTAGTCAATCGGCGCACACGTTTCTCACGTGTGTATCGCTACTCATGCCTGCATTCTCACTCGTGAACCGTCCACCACTGCCTTCCGGCGCGGCTTCACCCGGCACACGACGCTCCCCTACCCATCCCAGCCCCCGTTGGGGGTATGTGCTGGAATGACACGACTTCGGCGGTACGCTTGAGCCCCGCTACATTGTCGGCGCGGAATCACTTGACCAGTGAGCTATTACGCACTCTTTCAAGGGTGGCTGCTTCTAAGCCAACCTCCTGGTTGTCTCTGCGACTCCACATCCTTTCCCACTTAGCGTACGCTTAGGGGCCTTAGTCGATGCTCTGGGCTGTTTCCCTCTCGACCATGGAGCTTATCCCCCACAGTCTCACTGCCGTGCTCTCACTTACCGGCATTCGGAGTTTGGCTAAGGTCAGTAACCCGGTAGGGCCCATCGCCTATCCAGTGCTCTACCTCCGGCAAGAAACACACGACGCTGCACCTAAATGCATTTCGGGGAGAACCAGCTATCACGGAGTTTGATTGGCCTTTCACCCCTAACCACAGGTCATCCCCCAGGTTTTCAACCCTGGTGGGTTCGGTCCTCCACGACCTCTTACAGCCGCTTCAACCTGCCCATGGCTAGATCACTCCGCTTCGGGTCTAGAGCGTGCAACTCAATCGCCCTATTCGGACTCGCTTTCGCTACGGCTTCCCCACACGGGTTAACCTCGCTACACACCGCTAACTCGCAGGCTCATTCTTCAAAAGGCACGCAGTCACGACTGACAGCACAAGTGCTGCCAGCGACGCTCCCACGGCTTGTAGGCACACGGTTTCAGGTACTATTTCACTCCGCTCCCGCGGTACTTTTCACCATTCCCTCACGGTACTATCCGCTATCGGTCACCAGGGAATATTTAGGCTTAGCGGGTGGTCCCGCCAGATTCACACGGGATTTCTCGGGCCCCGTGCTACTTGGGTGTCTCTCAAACGAGCCGCATGAATTTCAGCTACGGGGGTCTTACCCTCTACGCCGGACCTTTCGCATGTCCTTCGCCTATCCATACGGTTTCTGACTCGTCTCACAGCCGGCAGACTGTGAAAGAGAGATCCCACAACCCCGCATGCGCAACCCCTGCCGGGTATCACACGCATACGGTTTGGCCTCATCCGGTTTCGCTCGCCACTACTCCCGGAATCACGGTTGTTTTCTCTTCCTGAGGGTACTGAGATGTTTCACTTCCCCTCGTTCCCTCCACATACCCTATGTGTTCAGGTATGGGTGACAGCCCATGACGACTGCCGGGTTTCCCCATTCGGAAACCCCCGGATCAAAGCCTGGTTGACGGCTCCCCGGGGACTATCGTGGCCTCCCACGTCCTTCATCGGTTCCTGGTGCCAAGGCATCCACCGTGCGCCCTTAAAAACTTGGCCACAGATGCTCGCGTCCACTGTGCAGTTCTCAAACAACGACCAACCACCCATCACACACCACTCACGCGGTGCTTTACCGGGGCCGGCAACCGAAGACACAAGGCTTTACAGCCCGTACCTTCAGATACCCAACAGCGTGCCCGACCCGATCCCTCTTCGCTCAACGTTCCACGCCGAAGCAGTACTTGTTGTGCTGAAGAGACCGTGCCGAGTAGTCAACGTTCCACCCATGAGCTAACCACCGTCGAACATTTGCCGACGTAGTGGCTCTGGATTCCTTGCGGAATCTAGATGCTCCTTAGAAAGGAGGTGATCCAGCCGCACCTTCCGGTACGGCTACCTTGTTACGACTTCGTCCCAATCGCCAGTCCCACCTTCGACAGCTCCCTCCCACAAGGGGTTGGGCCACCGGCTTCGGGTGTTACCGACTTTCGTGACGTGACGGGCGGTGTGTACAAGGCCCGGGAACGTATTCACCGCAGCAATGCTGATCTGCGATTACTAGCAACTCCGACTTCATGGGGTCGAGTTGCAGACCCCAATCCGAACTGAGACCGGCTTTTTGAGATTCGCTCCGCCTCGCGGCATCGCAGCTCATTGTACCGGCCATTGTAGCACGTGTGCAGCCCAAGACATAAGGGGCATGATGACTTGACGTCGTCCCCACCTTCCTCCGAGTTGACCCCGGCAGTCTCCTGTGAGTCCCCATCACCCCGAAGGGCATGCTGGCAACACAGAACAAGGGTTGCGCTCGTTGCGGGACTTAACCCAACATCTCACGACACGAGCTGACGACAGCCATGCACCACCTGTCACCCGACCACAAGGGGGCCGTATCTCTACGGCTTTCCGGGCGATGTCAAGCCTTGGTAAGGTTCTTCGCGTTGCGTCGAATTAAGCCACATGCTCCGCTGCTTGTGCGGGCCCCCGTCAATTCCTTTGAGTTTTAGCCTTGCGGCCGTACTCCCCAGGCGGGGAACTTAATGCGTTAGCTGCGGCACCGACGACGTGGAATGTCGCCAACACCTAGTTCCCAACGTTTACGGCGTGGACTACCAGGGTATCTAATCCTGTTCGCTCCCCACGCTTTCGCTCCTCAGCGTCAGTAATGGCCCAGAGATCCGCCTTCGCCACCGGTGTTCCTCCTGATATCTGCGCATTTCACCGCTACACCAGGAATTCCGATCTCCCCTACCACACTCTAGCCTGCCCGTATCGACTGCAGACCCGGGGTTAAGCCCCGGGCTTTCACAACCGACGTGACAAGCCGCCTACGAGCTCTTTACGCCCAATAATTCCGGACAACGCTCGCACCCTACGTATTACCGCGGCTGCTGGCACGTAGTTAGCCGGTGCTTCTTCTGCAGGTACCGTCACTTTCGCTTCTTCCCTGCTGAAAGAGGTTTACAACCCGAAGGCCGTCATCCCTCACGCGGCGTCGCTGCATCAGGCTTTCGCCCATTGTGCAATATTCCCCACTGCTGCCTCCCGTAGGAGTCTGGGCCGTGTCTCAGTCCCAGTGTGGCCGGTCGCCCTCTCAGGCCGGCTACCCGTCGTCGCCTTGGTAGGCCATCACCCCACCAACAAGCTGATAGGCCGCGGGCTCATCCTTCACCGCCGGAGCTTTTAACCAGGTCCCATGCGGAACCCGGTGTTATCCGGTATTAGACCCCGTTTCCAGGGCTTGTCCCAGAGTGAAGGGCAGATTGCCCACGTGTTACTCACCCGTTCGCCACTAATCCACCCCGAAAGGCTTCATCGTTCGACTTGCATGTGTTAAGCACGCCGCCAGCGTTCGTCCTGAGCCAGGATCAAACTCTCCGTGAATGTTTTCTCGCCGAAGCGAGTAGACACACGAAAGAGCGGAACGGTCATGTCGGAATAGGACCGACCGTTCACTGCGTCCTCGCTGTGTTGCCTTGCCTTCAGTTAAGAGACAAGGTCTTTTTCAAAGGAACCACCAACCCACCGAGGTGGGCCGGGGTATCAACATATCTGGCGTTGACTTTTGGCACGCTGTTGAGTTCTCAAGGAACGGACGCTTCCTTTGTACTCACCCTCTCGGGCTTTCCTCCGGGCGCTTCCCTTCGGTCTTGCGTTTCCGACTCTATCAGATCCTTTCGGGCCTGATTCCCAGTCGAAGTGGGTTTGTCTTTCCGGCTGTTGGGCCGTTCCGACGTCTCAAACTCTAGCGGTTTTCCCCGGTTACTCATAATCGAGTCCCAGTGCCCAATTTCGGCATGCCGAAATTGTCCCCGGGGGGAGGTCGTGCTGAGTTTGTTGCCGCTCTCGCGGCGGGATCGGCTGCCGCGGAACCGTTCCGACTCCGTGACAACTCGGAGGACAGTACGGACCGGACGGTTCCACGTCAACTCGCGGCTCAGTCCGTACGGAAGGCCGCGGCGTGGTCGGCGACCCAGTCCCGGTAGGTCAGCGCCGGGCGGCCGAGGATCTTCTCCACCTCGCCGGTGACGGGCGCCGGGCCGCCGAGGTCCCGGGCGTACCTCGCCATGAGGGCCAGCACGAACGCCTCGGAGATTCCGCGCTGGACCATTCCCTTCGCCGCAAGGTCGGCCGGCACCTCCTGGTACTGCAGTGGCCGGCCGACCACCTCGCCGATGCAGGCGACCATCTCCTCCTGGGTGAGCGCCTGTGGGCCCGTGAGGTCGACCCTCCGCCCCAGCAGGTCGTCGCTCAGCAACGCACGGGCCGCCACCGCCGCCAGGTCCCGCTCGTGCAGCGGCGCTTCGGTGAAGGAGGCGTACGGGCCGCGTACGACGTCTCCGGCCCTGATCTGTCCGCCCCATGCGTGCAGCGAACTGACCGCGAACGTCCCCGGCCGCAGGCTCACCCACTCCAGGCCGCTGGCCACCGCGGCCTCCTCGGCCTCCTTGTTGCGGTCGCCGCGGTGGCGGGAGGGCTGGTCGGCGAGGGGTTCGTCGATGTTCAGGGCTGCCATCGCCACCACCCGGCGCACCCCGTGCTCCCGGGCGAGCGCCACCAGTTCGGCGGCGCGCTCGCCCGCCGCGCGCGGGTGCAGGAAGAGGCTGGTCGCTCCGTCGAACGCGGTGGTCATCGTGTCGGGGCGCGAAGGGTCGCCCTCGACGACCTCCACGCCTGCGGGGAGGCCCGCCTCGGACGGGGTGCGGCTCACCGCCCGTACTTGGGACCCCTCCGTGTGGAGGATGTCGACGAGGGGTCGTCCTACGGTGCCGGTCGCTCCGGTTATCAAGATCATTTCTGTACTCCACTGACGCGCTCGTGTCTCGGTCGCATCCTGGGAGCGGTGCAAGCCCCGGATGTGTGACATCCGGACCGTCCGGACTGTCGGCGCGAGTGGGGAGACGTACGTGCTCAGAGGAGTTCTGATCGGCGAGAGTCTGCGCGCGGGGGCCGATGTCAGCGAGGTGCCTTTGCTCGTCACGCGGCTCCGGCGCATCGCGGTCGGCAGTGCGGCGCCGGATCAGCCCGGGCACTGGACGTTGCTCGACTTCGAGGCTCCCGAAGATGACGCCGAGCCCCTCGCCGAGGCGCTCGCGTCCGCGCTGGCTCCGACGGGCGGCTGGTACGTCAACTTCAACACCGCGGGCGAGGCGTACGTCGTCTTCGCCGGCCGCATCTGCCGCTACCCGCGCGGTAATGCGGCCGGGCGCGCACGGGCGCAGGCGTACGGACGGCTCGCCGGTGTGCCCGAGCCGCAGCTGGACTGGGAGGACTGATCCCCGCCTGCCCCCACTACCCCCGCGAATTGCCCGTGTGCGGGTCGCGGGAGGTCAGGCAGTAGAGCGCGCCCGCCGGGTCTCGCATCACGGTCCAGTACGGGAAGCGGGCCACCAACACCGCGCCGAGCTGCTCGTGCCACGTCCGGACCGCGTCGACGTCCGAGCAGGCCAGGTCGAGATGGGCCGACGTCGGGCGGTCCTCCTCCAGCCGCTGGAACAGGATGCGGAGGGGAAGGTCGGAGCCGGGTGCGACGCGCTGGAACTCGGGCAGGGAGCTCGCGCCCCACTCCCAGCCGGTGAGCGCGGCCCAGAAGGCCGGCTCGGTGTCGTACGCCGCCGGTGCCAGGTCGACGCAGATCTGGTCGAGCCGGCTGTACGAGCCCTCCGGCCCCTCCACGACTCCGGGGCGTACCGCCTCGCCCTGCCAGGACACGACGCAGAAGGGCTGCCCGGCCGGTGACCGCATGACGACCAGTCCCGGCTCGGCGAACACGACCCCGCCCCCGAGCTCCTCGGCCTTCCGTACGAAGGCGTCGATGTCGTCCACGGCGAAGTCCGGATGCGCCCCGCCGCCTTCCTCGACGCCCTGCAGCTTCACGCATGCGTCGCCCGCCGGCGGGAGGAGCGTCGCGAACTCGCCCCGGTCGCCCCGGCGTTCGGAGAGGTGCGTGCCCGTGACACTCGTCCAGAATGCGCTGCTCAGGTCGAATCGATCCAGGGGGCGGTCGACGAAAACGTAGGACCAGCGGATCGGGACGTCGTTCATGTCGCTCTTGTCCTCCGGGAGTTGGGTGCGCACCGCCCGCCAGAACCTACCCGCGGCCCGGCCGCGATCGCAGCTCGATAAGGTCGCTGACCATGACTGCCTCGGAGCGCACCATCCTCGCCACCTCCGGTGGCCTCCGCGCCGGACGCCGCATCATGGTGTCCTTCGACTCGCTGGTGCATCACGCCGTCGAACTGTCGGGGGTCCATGGCAGGCGTCCGCGCGTCATGTACGTCGGTACGGCAGTCGGAGACGCGGAACACTTCACCCTGCGCATGACCGAGGCCGCACGGGTCGCCGGGTTCGACCTCACGCCGCTGCACCTCTTCCCGATGCCGAACCTGGACGACGTCGAGGGCGCCGTACAGGGGCAGGACGTCGTCTGGGTCATGGGCGGCTCGGTCGCCAACCTGCTGGCCGTCTGGCGCGTCCACGGCCTCGATGCGATCCTGCGCCGCGCGTGGGAGGCCGGTGTGGTGCTGAGCGGGGTCAGCGCGGGGTCGATCTGCTGGTTCCAGGGCGGCACCACGGACTCCTTCGGCCCGGAGCTGCGCCCGGTGACCGACGCGCTGGGTCTGCTGCCGTACGGCAATGGCGTCCACTACGACAGCGACAAGGGGCGCCGCCCCCTGATCCACCAGCTGGTCGCCGACGGCACCCTGCCCACGACGCACTGCACGGACGACGGGGTGGGCCTGGTCTACCGGGGGACGGAGCTGGTCGAGGCGGTCGCGGAGGCGCCGGGCAAGGGGGCCTACATCGTGAGGCGCGAGGGAGAGACAGCGGTGGAGGAGCGCATCGAACCCCGGAGGCTCCCGGCCCCGCCGCGCTAGCCGGTGACGGCGCCCCGGATCCCGCTCTGGACCGGGATCGGGGCTGCTGCTTCAATGCGCGGGTGCCGGAAATCCAAATGCTCGTCTACGCAGGGTTGTTGGGGGCGTGCGCCTCGGCCGTGTACGTCAACAGCCGGCAGCGCAAGATCACGGCCCGCCTCTTCGGCGGACGGCACACCCGGATCCTCTGCCTCGTGAGGGCGGGCGGGGACCGGCTGTGGACCCGCGGCTACATCACCCTCGAATCCGGATCGTGGTCGTGGGAGCCCGGAAAGCGGCAGCAGAACCCCGTCGCGCTCCCGCCCGACCTGGCGCAACGACAGGTGAGACCACTGTCCCGGGCGGACGGGACACGCCTCAACCACCGCTTCGTGGTCATCGAGTGCACATCCGCCGAAGGTGACGTGCACATAGCCGCTCTGCCGGGGCAGGTCGAGCATCTCTGCATGGTGCTGGGCCGACAGACCCGGCCGGTGGACGCCGAAGACCCCCGGCCTTGATCGGCGGGGGGTCTTCGTGACGGTGGGCGTGGACGGTTTCGAACCGCCGACATTCGCTTTGTAAGAGCGACGCTCTACCCCTGAGCTACACACCCGTGGAGGAAGCAACAGAGTACATGGCAGGTGGGGGCCGACGGCAAACCCGTTGAGCGGTGCCGGGGGTTATCCCCACCCCCGATGCGGTGGGCGGCCGGATCGCCGGGGCGGGGCGCTCCTTCGTACCGTGGGCGCATCGCAGGTTCTAGCTGGGGGAATGATCATCGTGGCACTCCGTACGCGCACACTTCTTGCCGCAGGCGGCGCCGTCCTCGTCTCCGTCGCCGTGACCGGGTGCGGGGCCGACGCGGGGGACGCGAAGGCCGAGCACAAGTCGTTCGCGCTGAGCGGGAAGACGCTGACCGTCGACTCCGACAATTCGCAGATCGAACTGGTGCCCGCCGATGTGAAGGACGTCGAGGTCACCCGGCGCGTGGACGGGTGGGTGTTCATGGGTACGGGGCCCGAGGCGAAGTGGTCCATGAAGGACGGGACGCTCACGCTGCGGGTGAAGTGCGACGCGGTCGCCAGCAGCTGCGCGGCCCGGCACGAGATCAGGGTGCCGCGCGGGGTGGCCGTGACCGTACGGGACGGCAACGGCGGTGTGACCGCCACCGGGTTCTCGACGCCGCTCAAGGTGAGCTCCGGCAACGGGCGGGTGACCGTACGGAACTCCAGTGGCGCGCTGGACCTGGACAGCGACAACGGCAAGGTCGAGGGCGAGGGGATCAGCGCGAAGAGCGTGGTCGCCGGGTCCCACAACGGAGGGGTCAGGCTCACGCTCACCTCCGTGCCCGACCGCGTCGAGACCAGCAGCAACAACGGTGCCGTGGAGGTCACGCTGCCGAAGCAGGCCGGGCTCACGTACAAGGTGAGCACCAAGAGCCACAACGGCGACGTGAATGTCAGCGTGCCCCGCAGCGACACGAGCGCCCATGTGGTGCGTGCGACGAGCGACAACGGGGAAGTCACCGTCCGAAGCGCGAACTAACCGGCCCGTGTGTTCGTCCTTACCGGGTGGGAGAATGTACCGGGCAGGACGGACCAGCACGGGAGAGGGATTGTGACGGCAGGCTCGGCAAGAAGCAGACGGCCGTATGCGCGAGCGAGCTCTGCTGTCCGGGACGTCCGGGACACGCTCACCGTCATGGTTCTGCCGGTGCCACTGCTGGCTGTCGTCATGTCCTCGGCCTTTGCCGGGGGCGGGACCAGGCGCTGGTTCGGCGGGCGCGGGGAGAGCGTGCGGGCCGATGCGCAGGCCGCGAAGGACGCGGCTGCCGCGGCTTTTCTCGAGCTGGACACCGCTCAGCGCGATCTTGAGATCTCCATCGAGACGATCACCGCCGTGGACAGCTCCCCCGGGGCGCGCAAGGCCGCTGAGGACTTCGCGGCGTTCGGGCGGCGGATCGACGAGGTGAGCACGGCCTACATCACCGCCGTGGACGCCCATGATCTCGATCGCGATGATCTTGAGGCGTCCGTTGCGGCGCAGGCGCGCAGCGAGCTGACGCGGGCCAAGGACGATCTTGTACGGGTGAAGGGCGAGCTGGAGCGGTTCGGGCAGGGCCTCGGGCCGCTGCTCGGGAAGGCCGAAACACAGCTGGCCCGGCTGGCGCCCGCCGTGGAGCGGGCCCGGCAGGCGCTGCTGGGCGCGAGCAACGCGCTCGATGCCGTACGGGCTGCCGGGCTGAAGGCCGACGACCTCGCGGCGCGCCTCGCCGCCCTCGCGCCCGAGCTGACCCGGCTCAACCAGGGCGCCGGACAGCACGGCGTGCCGGACACGCTGCAGCGTGCGGACCGGGTGCTGCGCGATGCCGAGGCCGTACGGACCGAGGCCGCGCGGCTGCCCGAGCGGGCGGCGGAGATCGACCGTCGCCTCGTATCGCTGCGGACGCGTGCGCAGGCGCTGACGACGCGGGCGGGCACGGTGGACCCCGTGCTGAGCGAGTTGCGGCGGCGGTTCACGGCGCCGTGCTGGCAGGACCTGCAGCATGTGCCGGAGCAGGCCGCGAAGGCGGTGCGCCAGGCGGAGGAGAAGCTCAAGGAGGCTTCGAAGGCGCGCGACGAACAGCGGTGGGCGGATGCGACATCGCTGCTGACGACCGTGCGGGCGCTGCTCAATACGACCGACGAGGCCGTGTCCGCCGCCGGCGGGCGTCTGGAGCGGCTCAATGCCGTGGCCAAGGATCCGCAGCAGGAGATCCAGCGGACGCGGTTCGCGCTGCGCGATGCGCAGCGGCTCGCGATGGCCGGGCGGAACACGCCCGATCCGCGCCATGCCCGGCCGCTGGACGACGCGGTGGGCCGGCTGGAGCGGGCGGTCGCCGGGCTCGAGGGGCGCCACCCCGACTACTGGCACTTCCTGACGGAGACCGAGGCGGTGCGGCAGACGGCGTCGCGCGTCGTCGCGGAGATCCGCGAGGACCGCGGGGCCGGCGCGCACTGATTCGGCATTAGCCTGTGCGCATGCCCCGTTACGAGTACCGCTGCCGCAGCTGTGGCGACACCTTTGAGGTCAGCCGTCCGATGGCCCAGTCCTCGGACCCCGCATCCTGCCCCGCCGGGCACGACGACACCGTGAAGCTGCTCTCCGCCGTGGCGGTGGGCGGTACGCAGGGGTCCTCCGGTCCTGCCGCGCCGTCCGGCGGCGGGGGTTGCTGCGGCGGGGGCTGCTGCAGTTAGCGCTTGCGGGAGAGCGTGAGGCCGTCGGAGATCGCCAGCAGCACGCTCTCCATGCGCTGGTCGGCGGCCACATGGTCGTTGAACTTCTGGATCCCCGCCGCGCTGCCCTGCGCCTGCGGGTCGACGACCTGGCCGTGGAAGAGCACGTTGTCGGCGACGATCAGTCCTCCGGCGCGCATCCTGGGCACCAACTCCTCCCAGTACGCGATGTAGTTGCCCTTGTCGGCGTCGACGTACGCGAGGTCGATGTGCGGTTCGGCCGGCATCGCGCGCAGCGTGTCGAGCGCCGGTGCGATCCGCAGGTCGATGCGGTCCGCGACTCCGGCCCTGGCCCAGGCCTCCTTGCCGTACGCCGTCCACTCCTCCGAGACGTCGCAGGCGATGAGCCGGCCGTCCTCGGGGAGCGCCTGCGCCATCGAGAGCGCCGAGAAGCCAGTGAAGGTGCCGACCTCGACGATGTGCCGGGCGCCGGTCAGACGGACGAGGAAGGCGAGCAACGGGCCCTGCTCCTGGGCCGACTGCATGCCCGCGTGGTCCGGGAAGGTCGCGTACGTCGTCTCGACGAGCGCGCTCTGCACGGGGTCCAGCGGCGGGTTGTGGTCGAGCATGTAGGCGTAGAGCTCGTCGGTGATCTTGGTGCTGTTTCCCTTGGTCATACGGCGACGGTAGCGGCGCGCTCCAGGAATCCGCGGATGATTTCCTCCCCTGCGACCACACCCCGCCGAGTGAGCGCGGTGACGTGCGGGGCGTGCCGGCCGGAGTCGGCGAGTTCGCCGTGGCCGGGCTGCCAGCCGTGGTCGGCGGCTTCCAGGAGGTCGGCGTCCAGGAGCGAATCGCCTGCTGCGAGGGTGAGTCGGGCTCCCGTACGGCGGGCCACCTCGCGCATGGCGGCGCTCTTGGTGAGGGGCTTGGGTACGGCGTAGATCTTGCGGCCCTGCAGCGAGACGGTCCAGCCGCGGGGCTCAGCCCAGTCGGAGAGCTCCTTGGCCCAGCCCTCCGGGAGCAGTTCGCGCTCGACGACGAGGTACGCGAAGAGGTCCTCGGCGACGCGCTCCTTGCGCAGCCAGGACGGGTCGGCGACCGACGTCAGGTGGCTGCGGATCTCGGCGAGGGGGGCGCACTCCTCGGCGAGGCGGCGGGTGACGCCTCGGTGCCAGTCGGGGTCGCTGACTCCGTCGACGAGGAGGTGGCCGCCGTTGGCGCAGATCGCGAACTTCGAGGCGGGGCCGGGGAGTTGGATGCGCTGGTACTGCTTGCGGGTGCGCGTGGTGGTGGGCACGAAGACCGTACGGACGGCGAGCTCGGGCAGCAGGGCCGCCGCCGTCTCCGTCATGAAGGAGAGCGGCTTGCCCTCGTAGATCTCCACGCAGAGGAGGCGCGGGGCCTTGGTGTCGGGCATGGTCAGGTCGAGCGCGGCCCGGGAGTAGATGAGGGTGCGGTCGAGGTCGCTGGCAACCAGGACGGGGCCGGTATGGCCTGCGGTGGTGGTCACTTGGCCGCCACCGCCTTGCCGTCGGCGCCGGTCGCGCCGCGGGTGTACTTCGGGTGGATCAGTCCGACGCAGGTGTACGGGAGGCCGTCGACCTCCTCGACGGGGACGCCGCGCTGCTCTGCGAGGAGGCGTACGTGGTCGAGGTCCGGGCCTGCGCCGCGGCGGGCGAGGATCTTCCACGGGACGCGGCGCAGGAGGACGCGGGTGGTCTCGCCGACTCCGGGCTTGACGAGGTTGACGTCGTGGATGCCGTACTCCTCGCTGATGCGCTCGACGGCGGCCCAGCCCTCCCAGGTCGGCGAGCGGTCCGCGGAGAGCAGCTCCTTGACCTCCGCGTCGACGGCATCGCTGACCTCGTCGAAGCGGGCGGCGACGGTGTTGATGAAGTCGACGGAGACGTCGGCACCCGCCAGCTCGCGGTAGAACTTGCCGCCGTGGAAGTCGTTCGGCCCGACGAGGTCGGCACGCAGCACGGTGCGCGAAATGAGCCCGGAGACGGTGGAGTTGAGGCACGCGGAGGGGATGAGGAAGTCCTCGCGGGTGCCGTACGTACCGACACAGCCGCCCGGGTCGGCGAGGACGGCGATCTCGGGATTGAAGCCCGGGAACTCTTCCAGCGCCTCGGCGAGCTCGCGCGTGATGGCGCCCTTGCCCGTCCAGCCGTCGACGAAGACGACGTCGGCGGGGTCGTGGTGGGCGGCGAGCCAGCGCAGGGCGTTGGTGTCGATGCCGCGGCCGCGGACGATGGAGACGGCGTAGTGCGGCAGGTCGAGGCCGTGCCGGTGCTGGGCCCAGCGGCGCATCAGGACGCCGACGGGGGTGCCGGCGCGGGCGAGGGAGACCAGGACGGGGCGCGGCGACCGCTCGGCGAGGACGGTCTCGGTGACGGTGCCGACGGCCTGCGCGATCCGGGCCGCGGAGGTCTCCAGGGCGGCGTGGAAGAGCTGCTGGTACTGCTCGCTGGGCTGGTACTCGACGGGCAGCGACTCCGCATAGTGGGCGCCGCCCGCCTGTATCGCCTCCTCGCGCTCCTCGGTGGGCGCCTCGAGCTCGACACCGGAGAGGTCCTGGAGGAGCCAGCCGACGTCGTCGGGCGCGTACGAGGAGAAGGCGGGGCCGCGCAGCGGCTCGGGCAGGGTCTCGGTCATGGGGGGCGTGTCCTGCCGTTCGGGTACGTAAGCGGGGACGACGGCCAGCAGCACGCGCGGGGTGTGCGCGGCGAGCTGCGCCAACAGGCCGTCGGGGGCGTGCAGTTCGGGGGTGTCACCGGCGGAGTCGACGACGGCGACCACGGCGTCGAAGCCTCCGCCCGCGACGTTGTAGGCGAAGCGCGTCCCGGGCCCGTCGTCGGGCCGGTCGTGGGCGGGGAAGACGAGGCGGGTGCGTATCGCGTACCCGGGGTCGTCGACGGCGAGGACGGGCGACCGGGTGGTGGTGGAGTACCGGACGTCGGCCCCACCCTCTTCGAGCGCGAGCCCCAGCCGCAACGGCGCGTACATGAGCTCCTCGAACCCGAGGACGAGGACGCGGGAGGCACCGCCGAGTTCACTGGTGATCCGGGCCGCCATGCCCGGGAGCGCGGCCTCCAGCTCCTGGCGGTGGGCGGGGGTGAAGCCGTGGCGGCCGCCGTCCGGTACGCGGGCGGGCCAGTCCAGGTCGATGCGGGTGACGTCGCCGCGGCTGGTCGTCTCCGCCCCCCGCCGGGCGGGTTGCGTCGCCTCGTGCTCCTCGACCAGGCGCTGGCCCTTTTCCAGTACGCCCTCGGGCAGCCGCACCGTGCCCGATGCCATCGCCAGCAGGTCGACCTGGGCGCCGATCTCGGCCGCGAACTCCGTCAGGCGGTCGCGGTCCTCCGGGGAGCGCATGTCGACCAGGGCGACGATCACGTACCGGTCGCGCGGGCGGAGGTCGTGCAGGGCGCGGATCGTGTTCAGCACCGTGTTGCCCGTGGAGAACTCGTCGTCGACGAGGATCAGCGGGCCGGGGCCCGCCAGCAGGCGCGGGTTCTCCGGGAGCAGCAGGTGCGACGTGGCGTGGGAGTGGGACTCCTCGAAGCCGCCGGCCAGGGCGACCCCCGGCACGTGGCGGCGCGTCGAGTGCAGGTACGGGACGAGGCCCACGCCGTCGGCCACCGCGTGGCCCAGGCCCGTCGCCGTCTCCGCGTACCCGAGGACCACCGACCGCGCCGCGGCCTCCGCGCCGAGGAGTTCCAGGACGCGCTCGCCGAGCGCGAAGCCGGCGCCGTAGACCACCGACGGTTTCTGCGGCACGTGCTTGCCCAGCACGTTCGACACCAGCAGATGCGCTCGCTTGGGATTGCGGCGCAGCGCCATGCCGAGGAGGCCGCGCAGCGACTCGTCCCCGGCGAGGTTGACGTCCAGCCGCTCCGCGACCCATTCCCCCGACCACACCACGTTCTGTGTCTCTTCCGTTCGTCGCGTCACGCGTTGAGGCCCGCTGTCAGCAGTTCCACGAAGCCGATGTCCTCCCTGGCGACACCGAACGCCTCGGCCCGCTGCAGTGTCCGCTCGGCCCAGGCCCGGTGCGGCTTCACTTCGTTCATTTTGTTCGTGTACGCGGAACGCAGCACTCCGCCACCGCCCCGGTCCGGCCGCAGGATGTCCTGGGCGTCGCTGAACTCCTCGTGGCTGACGACCGAGAGCGCGTGCACAGGGACGACGTGCGTGGGGTGGATGCAGGTCTTGCCGAGCAGACCGTTGGCGCGGTCGAGTTCGATCTCGCGCAGCAGTCCGTCCAGGTCGTGCTCGATGAGCGCGGTGCGCAGCTCCTCCGCCCGCCCCTCCATGAAGGGGCTGCGGCGCAGCTGTGGCTTGAACATGCGCTCCTGGACGCGGAAGTACTCCCAGACGGGCCCGGTGATGGTGAATCCGGTGCCGTCGGAGCGGCCCAGGACGTTCACGACGTCCGCGATGACGTTGGCGACGATCTGGACGTCGTACGCCGTCATGTCGGGCGCTCTGCGCAGTCCGTACGCCGAGCAGAAGTCGGTGACGCCGAGGCGCAGCGCCAGGACCCGGTCGCGGTACTTGTCGACGGTGCGGGCGATCCCGACGAGGGCTTCGGCGCGGGTCTCCAGGTGGAGGAGCTCCGGTGATTCGAGGACCGGCATCGCGAAGAGCCGCCGTCCGCTCGCGGACTCGGCCGCGGTGAGCGCCTCCAGGAACGCCACTCCGCGTTCCTCGGTGAATTTCGGCAGGACGAATCCCGAGAGGAGCCGGCCCGAGGCACCCAGCCTGCGCACCAGGTCGGGAATCTGCGCGGGTTCGCGCACCCGGATGAAGAGGAGCGGGACGTCGTCCCCGCGAGCGGCGAGGTCGGCGAACTGGCGGACGAGATTCGCCTCGCCGCCGGCGACCTCGGCGTCGTCGATGGAGTCCTCCAGGCACAGGACCATGGAGGCGACCCCGCGCGCGGCCGCCTGCTTGACCACGGCCTCGGCGAGCCGCGGCCTGGTGGCAGGGCTGTAGAGCGTGGCGCCGAGCGCGGCGGCCAGCGTGCGCGCCGGTGAGGCCGCGTTGAACTCGGCCGGCTGCTGGTGGAACAGTCCGTCCCGGACAGCGGCCGGGATATGCCCGAAATGACGCATGTGAATCCCCCGTACTGCCAAGTCGGCCGCGAAGATGGGTGGCCGGTAATAGTACGTATCAGCGACGTCAAGAGTTCCTCAAGTGCGTGAAATTCAGGTAACTCGTCCGTCTCCGCACCATGTACTGAACGTATGTGCTGTGCTTTCCCGGGGGACGACCCCCGGACCCCCGGCACACCCCGCGTTGTACGGGCGCGGCCCCGGGAGGCAGGATGACGGACATGACGCACGCGATGCTGAAGGGCTCGAACATCCCGCTGGACGCCACGGCCGTGCGCGCCGTGATCCGCTGGGCGCCGGGCCCCGACGGCCACGACGTGGACGCCTCGGCGCTGCTGCTCGGCACCGACGGCCGCGTGCGTTCCGACGAGGACTTCATCTTCTACAACCAGCCGCGTCACCCCTCGGGCCTGGTCCGCAGGCTCCCCAAGAAGGTGGTCACCGGAGGCCGCACCGACACCGTCGAGGTGGACCTGGCCCGGCTCGACCCCTCGGTCGACCAGGTGGTGCTCGCCGCGTCGACCGACCACGACGTGCCGTTCCAGTCCGTACGGGACCTGCAGATCCTCTTGTACGACGCGGCGGCCGCCGGCGGCGGCGAGGCTCAGCCCCTCGCCGTGTTCGAGGTGAAGCCGGAGACCGGCGAGGAGACGGCGATCATCTGCGGCGAGCTCTACCGGCGCGGGGACACCTGGAAGTTCCGTGCGGTGGGTCAGGGCTATCCCACCGGGCTGATCGGTCTGGCGACGGCGTTCGGCATCTCGGTCGACGAGACGGAGCCCCAGCCGGAGCCCGAGGCGACACCGCAGCCCGCACCGGTGCCCCCGCAGCCGCAGGCCCCTCCCGCCTACGGCTACCCCCAGACCGTGTCGCCCGCCTCCGCGTACGGCTATCCGCAGTCGGCGACGACCCAGGCCGCGTACGGCTACCCGCAGCCGGCCGCGACCGCCGCCTTCGCACCCGACCCGAACTTCCGGCTGCCGCCGATGGGGCCGCAGTTCCTGCCGCGCTAGCGCCGGGTCAGATCTTGGCCTTGTAGCCCCGGCCCCACTGCAGCCCCCATCCGTACAGCCGGTCCAGCTCGGCCTGGAAGCCGTAGACGAACTTCACCTCGCGGCGTACGACCATGTCGCCCTTGATGTTCTCGATGGAGACGACCGCGCAGGAGCGCGCCTCGGGGGCCCGCTCCTCCAGCTGGATCTCGATCCGCGGCCCGTTGCTCGGGTAGAGCGTCACCACGGCGTGCGTACGGTCGAAGGCCGGGGTCTGGTCGTAGATGTAGACGAAGACGAGCAGCCGCTTGATCTCGTCGCGGTGGTCGAGGTTGACGAAGATCGTCTCGCCCGACGGGGAGCCGAACCGGTCGTCGCCGCTCAGCTGGACGTACGGCGCCGCGTTCAGATCCCCGAAGAGGCTGCCCAGCGGCTGCACCACGCCCTTCGCGCCGTCCTGCAGCTCGTAGAGGCAGCCCAGGTCCAGGTCGACGTTGACGACGCCCTGGGTGTGCGCCTGGACGACGTCGGGCTGGAACATCTTGAAGGGGTGCCGCAGCAGGCTGCCGCTCCCCCGCGACCTGCCGCCGATGTCCGACGTGCGCATCCGCCACGACAGGTTGATGCGCAGGTTGCCGGTCGTCGCCCCCTGCTTGGTGAGCGACACCGACGGATTGCGCTTCGTCAGCTCGATGGAGTTGGACGCCGCGCTGCCCGACTCGTAGTGCGGATGGTTCTCCCGCTTCAGGCTGTCCCAGAAGGCCATCGCCCACCCCCAGATCTCTCGTGTCCCCGCACAGACCGGCGGGGCGGCCCGGAGGCTGTGCGCCTCGAAGCCGCCCCGCTCAGAGCGTTCCGCAATCAGGTCCGGGTCACACCCCGGACGAGACTTCTTGCTGTTCGCTAAAATCCCCGCCGCCCTCCGCGGCGATGCGCTTGTTGCGGCGCACCGACGACCAGAACGACCAGGCGATCAGGACGACGCCGACGAGGCCGGTGATGACCTCGTTGATCTCGTACTGGATGGTGACGAGCAGGATCACGGCGAGCGCGCCGATCGCGTAGTGCGCGCCGTGCTCCAGGTAGACGTAGTCGTCGAGGGTGCCCTGGCGGACCAGGTAGACCGTCAGCGAACGTACGTACATGGCGCCGATGCCCAGGCCGAGCGCCATCAGCACGATGTCGTTGGTGATGGCGAAGGCGCCGATGACCCCGTCGAAGGAGAAGGACGCGTCGAGGACCTCGAGGTAGAGGAACATGAAGAACGCGGCCTTGCCGGCCATGAGGACAGCAGGGACGGCGCTGCCGCTCTTCTCGGCCGCTTCCTGGGCCTCGTGCTCGCGCTCCTCCTCTTCCTCGAGACGGTTCTCGAAGAAGCCTGAGAGACCGCCGACGATGAGGTACGTGATCAGACCGGAGAGTCCGGAGATCAGCACCGTTGATGCCTTGTCCACATGGACGCCGCCGTGCTGGTGGGCGTGGGTGGCGACCGTGAACGCGGAGACGAGCAGCACGATCATCGCGATGCAGACCGACAGCATGTCGACCTTGCCGAGCTTGGCGAGCGGGCGCTCCAGCCAGGAGAGCCACTTGATGTCCCGGTCCTCGAAGATGAAGTCGAGGAAGATCATCAGCAGGAACATGCCGCCGAAGGCCGCGATGGACGGGTGCGCGTCGGTGACCAGCTGCTGGTACCGGTCCTTGTCGTTCAGCGCGAGCCTGACCGCCTCGATGGGGCCGAGCTTGGCACTGATGGCGACGATGACGACGGGGAACACCAGCCGCATGCCGAAGACGGCGATCAGCACGCCGACCGTGAGGAAGATGCGCTGCCAGAAGGCATTCATCTTCTTCAGGATTCCGGCGTTGATCACCGCGTTGTCGAACGACAGCGAGACCTCGAGGACCGCCAGGATGGCGACGACGCCGAACGCCGTCCAGCCGTCGTAGAGCACCCCCAAGGCCAGGCCGATCGCGGTGATCGCGAACGACCAGCCGAAGGTTTTCAGAATCACTGGCTACCCCATTGATAAGGCTTTACGAAACGTTGACCCCGAAGTCTAGAGCGATGCCCCGGAGTCCGGACGCGTACCCCTGCCCCACGGCACGGAACTTCCATTCGCCGCCGTAACGGTAGAGCTCACCGAAGATCATCGCGGTCTCCGACGAGGCGTCCTCGCTCAAGTCGTACCGGGCGAGTTCCTGGCCGTCCGCCTGGTTCACGACGCGGATGAACGCATTGCTGACCTGGCCGAAGGTCTGGCCCCGGTTGTCCGCGTCATGGATCGAGACCGGGAAGACGATCTTGTCGCAGTGCGCGGGGACCTCGGAGAGGTTCACCAGGATCGACTCGTCGTCGCCCTCGCCCTCACCGGTGAGGTTGTCACCCGTGTGCTCCACCGAGCCGTCAGGACTGGTGAGTTGGTTGTAGAAGATGAACCACTCGTCGCCGAGGACCCGGCCCGACTGGCACAGCAGCGCGCTGGCGTCGAGGTCGAAGTCGGCTCCGGTGGTGGAGCGTGCGTCCCAGCCGAGCCCGACCAGTACTTGCGTGAGGTTGGGTGCGGCCTTGGAGAGGGAGACATTGCCTCCCTTGGCGAGCGTGACGCCCATGGTCTTGGGTCCTCCCCGAGGTACGAAGACGGTTGTCGAGCGCGTCCGGCGCCGCACTGGTCGTGTGCGGCGCCGGACGGTGGTGAAGACCCTGCTAGACGTTGACGCCGAAGTCCTGGGCGATCCCGCGCAGGCCCGAGGCATACCCCTGTCCGATGGCACGGAACTTCCACTCCGCGCCGTTGCGGTACAGCTCGCCGAAGACCATCGCGGTCTCCGTCGAGGCGTCCTCGCTGAGGTCGTACCGCGCCAGCTCGGTGTTGTCGGCCTGGTTCACGACGCGGATGTACGCGTTGCGGACCTGGCCGAAGCTCTGCTGGCGGCTCTCGGCCTCGTAGATCGAGACCGGGAAGACGATCTTGGCGACGTCGGCGGGGACCCCGGCGAGGTTCACCTTGATGACCTCGTCGTCGCCCTCGCCCTCACCGGTGAGGTTGTCACCGGTGTGCTCGACGGAGCCGTCGGGGCTCTTGAGGTTGTTGAAGAAGACGAAGTTCGAGTCGTTGGCGACCTTGCCCGCTTCGTTCGTCAGCAGTGCGCTGGCGTCGAGGTCGAAGTCGCCTCCGGTGGTGGTGCGCGCGTCCCATCCGAGACCGACGATGACCGCGGTCAGGTTGGGCGCGGCCTTGGTCAGCGAGACGTTGCCGCCCTTGCTGAGGCTGACTCCCACGAGTCCTCCCTAGATGTGTTGCCACAGTTGGTGCAATTGCGTTGGCATCGGATCAACGAATCGATCCTAGTGACCGGTTCCCGGCCACGGCAGACTCTTGACGGAGGGGGTAGGTCAAAGGACCTCGAGTGCCTTGACGTACTCGTTCAGGTCACGCGCGTCCGGCAGAGCGTTGACGACGCTCCAGCGGACGACGCCCTCCTTGTCGATGATGAAGGTGCCGCGCACCGCGCACCCCTTGTCCTCGTCGAAGACGCCGTACGCGCGGCTGACCTCGCCGTGCGGCCAGAAGTCCGACACGAGGGGGTATTCGAGCCCCTCCTGCTCGGCGAAGACCCGCAGGGTGTGGATGGAGTCGTTGGAGACGGCGAGGAGCTGCACGTCGTCGTTGACGAACTGCGGCAGCTCGTCACGGAGCGCGCACAGCTCGCCCGTGCACACGCCGGTGAAAGCGAAGGGGTAGAAGAGCAGCACCACGTTCTTCTCGCCCCGGAAGTCGGCGAGCTTCACGGTCCGGCCGTGGTTGTCCTTCAGCTCGAATTCCGGGGCTTTGGTGCCGACCTCGATCGCCATGGAAACGCCTTCCCTCTGTTTGCGCCGTTCAGGTGGCGCCCAGCCTACGCAAAGGGCCCCCACCGACCGGGGTCGGTGGGGGCCTTTGCTTTCGTCTGTACGGAGTCCTCGCGGAGCCGGTGGTGGCTCAGCGCTTGGACCTCGCCGCCTTCGGGGTGACCAGACGGCTGCCCGTCCAGTCCTTGCCGGCGCTGACGCTCTTGGTCTGGGCAAGGCCTGCGGTCTGCGAGGCCTCGTTGATGTCGCTCGGCTCGACATAGCCGTCTCGGCCTGTCTTCGGAGTCATCAGCCAGACCGCGCCGCCCTCTTCGATCAGACCGATGGCGTCAACCAGCGCGTCCGTAAGGTCGCCGTCCTCGTCCCTGAACCAGAGCACGACGACGTCAGCGACGTCGTCGTATTCCTCGTCGACGAGATCCTGGCCGGTAATGGCCTCAATGCCCTCACGGAGTTCCTGCTCGACGTCGTCGTCGTAGCCGATCTCCTGGACCACCTGTCCGGGCTCGAACCCCAGGCGTGATGCCGGGTTGGTCCGCTCCTCCGCGTGGTCCGCGGTCGCGCTCACGGATTGCCTCCTGATCGTTTTTCGGGAAATGCTTCAGCCACGCGCGTGCGCGGGGCGTTGGCCGTAGTCCACACGGGCGGGACCGATCGCGCAAGTACCCGGCCGCCGAGACCGCCGAAACGGTGACGTTTCCAGGCACCTCACCCCAACTCCTGGCAGGTCCGGACCCCTCCTGGTGATTCATCACACACGGTTGGTCCGGGTTTGTGACCATCCGCGGCTTGAATGCACCGTCAGCGTCCCCGCCGGGCCGGAAAGCCGGCCGGGAACGCGTGCACGAGATGGGCGTAAGGTTGCGATTTGGTCGAACTCCCTCCCGTGCAGTGGTTACCTCTCGGTAGAGATGACGTTTGCGCCGGGGCGGTCCACGATGGAAGCGGTTCTGCTCCGCAGACGTCCCTGTAGACGCACCACCAACAGCGAAGGAACAGCGTGGCTTCCGGATCCGATCGCAACCCGATCATCATTGGCGGCCTTCCCAGCCAGGTCCCGGACTTCGATCCAGAAGAGACCCAGGAATGGCTGGACTCCCTCGACGCCGCCGTCGACGAGCGGGGCCGTGAGCGTGCCCGCTATCTGATGCTCCGCCTGATCGAGCGCGCCCGTGAGAAGCGCGTGGCCGTGCCCGAGATGCGCAGCACGGACTACGTGAACACGATCGCCACCAAGGACGAGCCGTTCTTCCCCGGCAACGAGGAGATCGAGCGCAAGGTCCTCAACGCGACCCGCTGGAACGCGGCCGTCATGGTCTCGCGCGCCCAGCGCCCCGGCATCGGGGTCGGCGGCCACATCGCCACCTTCGCGTCCTCCGCCTCGCTCTACGACGTGGGCTTCAACCACTTCTTCCGCGGCAAGGACGAGGGCGACGGCGGCGACCAGATCTTCTTCCAGGGCCACGCGTCGCCGGGCATCTACGCCCGCGCGTTCCTGCTCGACCGCCTCAGCGAGCAGCAGTTGGACGCGTTCCGCCAGGAGAAGTCCAAGGCGCCGTACGGGCTCTCCTCGTACCCGCACCCGCGCCTCATGCCGGACTTCTGGGAGTTCCCGACCGTCTCGATGGGCCTCGGCCCGCTCGGTGCGATCTACCAGGCGCGGATGAACCGCTACATGGAGGCGCGCGGCATCGCCGACACCTCCAAGTCGCACGTCTGGGCCTACCTCGGCGACGGCGAGATGGACGAGCCGGAGTCGCTCGGCCAGCTCTCCATCGCCGCTCGAGAGGGCCTCGACAACCTCACCTTCGTCGTCAACTGCAACCTGCAGCGCCTCGACGGCCCTGTCCGCGGCAACGGCAAGATCATCCAGGAGCTGGAGTCGCAGTTCCGCGGCGCCGGCTGGAACGTCATCAAGCTGGTCTGGGACCGGAGCTGGGACCCGCTGCTCGCGCAGGACCGCGACGGCATCCTGGTCAACAAGCTCAACACGACCCCGGACGGCCAGTTCCAGACGTACGCGACCGAGACCGGCTCGTACATCCGCGAGCACTTCTTCGGCGACGACCACCGGCTGCGCGGCATGGTCGAGAACATGACCGACGAGCAGATCCTGCACCTGGGGCGCGGCGGTCACGACCACAAGAAGGTCTACGCGGCGTACGCGGCGGCCAAGGCGCACAAGGGCCAGCCGACCGTGATCCTCGCCCAGACCGTCAAGGGCTGGACGCTGGGGCCGAACTTCGAGGGCCGCAACGCGACCCACCAGATGAAGAAGCTCACCACCGAGGACCTCAAGCGCTTCCGCGACCGGCTGCACATCCCGATCACGGACCAGCAGCTGGACGAGGGCTACCCGCCGTACTACCACCCGGGTCGCGACTCCGAAGAGATCCAGTACATGCACGACCGGCGCAACTCGCTGGGCGGGTACGTGCCGACGCGTGTCGTCCGCTCCAAGCCGCTCGCGCTGCCCGACGACAAGGCATACGCGACCGCGAAGAAGGGGTCGGGACAGCAGTCGATCGCCACGACCATGGCGTTCGTCCGTGTGCTGAAGGACCTCATGCGGGACAAGGAGATCGGCCGCCGGTTCGTGCTGATCGCGCCCGACGAGTACCGCACCTTCGGCATGGACGCGTTCTTCCCGAGCGCGAAGATCTACAACCCGCTGGGTCAGCAGTACGAGGCCGTCGACCGTGAACTGCTCCTCGCCTACAAGGAGTCGCCGACCGGTCAGATGCTGCACGACGGCATCTCCGAGGCGGGCTGCACGGCTTCGCTGATCGCGGCCGGGTCCGCGTACGCGACGCACGGCGAGCCGCTGATCCCGGTCTACGTCTTCTACTCGATGTTCGGTTTCCAGCGCACCGGTGACCAGTTCTGGCAGATGGCCGACCAGTTGGCGCGCGGTTTTGTGCTGGGTGCGACCGCCGGTCGTACGACTCTGACCGGTGAGGGTCTGCAGCACGCCGACGGGCACTCGCAGCTGCTCGCCTCGACCAACCCGGGCTGTGTCGCCTACGACCCGGCCTTCGGGTACGAGATCGCGCACATCGTCAAGGACGGTCTGCGCCGGATGTACGGCCCCGACAGCGAAGACGTCTTCTACTACCTCACCGTCTACAACGAGCCGATCCAGCACCCGGCCGAGCCGGCGGACGTCGACGTGGACGGCATCCTCAAGGGCATCTACCGCTTCAAGTCCGGTGAGCAGGGCGCGATTTCGGCCCAGATCATGGCGTCGGGCGTCGCGGTGCCGTGGGCCGTCGAGGCCCAGCGGATCCTCGCCGAGGAGTGGAACGTCAAGGCCGACGTCTGGTCCGCGACCTCCTGGAACGAGCTGCGGCGCGAGGCCGTCGAGGTCGAGCGGCACAACCTGCTCCACCCGGAGGAGGAGCAGCGCGTCCCGTACGTCACGCAGAAGCTGGCCGGCGCGGAGGGCCCGTTCGTGGCCGTCTCCGACTGGATGCGGTCCGTGCCGGACCAGATCTCGCGCTGGGTGCCGGGGACCTACCAGTCGCTGGGCGCCGACGGTTTCGGCTTCGCCGACACCCGGGGAGCGGCCCGCCGCTTCTTCCACATCGACGCCCAGTCGGTGGTCCTGGCGGTGCTCACCGAGCTCGCCAAGGAGGGCAAGGTCGACCGCTCGCTGCTGAAGCAGGCCGTGGACCGCTACCAGCTCCTGGACGTGGCCTCGGCCGACCCGGGGGCCGCGGGCGGCGACGCGTAGTCGCTCAGCACGCATCGCGGAACGGGAAGGCGGCGGGACCCGGCAACGGTCCCGCCGCCTTCCCGTGTTCTTGGCGCGTTCCTTACGATGCGTTCCATGAAGCAGCAACCAGCACAGATGCGGTGGGAGCGGCACACCCAGTGGCCACTGCTCGCGCTGGCCGTGGCTTTCGCCCTCGCGTACTCGGTCCCGATCGTCGCGCCCGACGCCGACTCCTGGGTCCGCACGCTCTGTTCGGTCACCGAATGGGTGGTGTGGGCGTCCTTCGCGGTCGACTATCTGGTGCGGCTCGCGCTCACCCCGGACCGGGCGTTCTTCGTACGCACCCACTGGCTGGACCTGATCGCGGTCCTGCTCCCGCTCGCCCAGCCGCTCCGGCTGCTGCGGCTGGTCTCGACGCTGACCCTGGTGGGGCGGCGGGCCAGGATGGCCCCGCAGATACAGCTCACGACGTATGTCGGGGGCGCGGTGGTGGGGCTGCTGATGTTCGGTTCGCTCGCCGTGCTGCAGGCCGAACGGGGCGCCCCGCGCGGGAACATCAAGACGCTGGGCGACGCGCTGTGGTGGTCCTTCACGACGATGACGACGGTCGGTTACGGGGACCACGCGCCCACCACCGGCCTCGGCCGCATCATCGCGGTCGGGCTGATGCTCTCGGGGATAGCGCTGCTGGGTGTGGTGACCGCGAACATCGCCGCCTGGTTCATCTCACGCTTCAACAAGGACGACGAGCAGGAGCGCCGCCAGACGGCCGCGATCGAGGCACTGACGGCGGAGGTCGTCTCGCTGCGGGCCGAGGTCCGGCAGCTGTCGGCGGCGGCACTGCCCTCGCAGACAGACACCGCCGCCGATCAACCGGTGCGCTAGAAGAGGCCGTTGCCCGGGGTCCCCTGGCCGACCGGCCTCGCGCAGACCAGGCCGATGATTCCGAGCGACGCGCTGTCCGGCCGTTCCCCAAGCTCTCGGCTTCGCTCGAGCAGGGGAGACCCCACTCGCGACCCCATGCGGCTGCGTGAACCAGGGCGCTTGCGCGTACGCGAGGAGTTTCCGTAGCCCGTCATCATCACTCCCTTTCAGGTTGCCGATTCGGGCTCACCCCTCGCGTACCCGCCCTCAGCGCTCCCAGACCTTGAAGGCCCGGACGAGGTACGGAGATTGGGGGACCCAGGTGCCGTCGCCCGGGTACGTCTGGAACTCGCCCGTCTCCGCGCACTCCGCCGACTGATAGGTCGTGACGGGCCGGCCCATGCGGTTGGCCAGGCCCTGGACCGTGGTGCCCGGCGGGAGCGGGATACAGCTGTCGATGTCGGTCGTGGCGAGCTCGTACGTCTGGCGGCCGCCCTTGAAGTCGGGCTTGCCCCAGAGGCAGAGCTGGCCGGGTGCGCAAGGAGCCAGGACAGTGGCGGCCAGGGCGGCCGCGGCGATGACGGTCGTACGCATCAGAAATCAACCCCCGTGTGGTGCGGATCAGTTGCACCACGCTGACCTGGGAGTACGTACCGACGGAAGACCCGTCGGCGCGGATCACCCGGATAGGCGACAGCCCCGCCGGAGGTGTCCGGCGGGGCTGTACGAGGCGCGGGGTTGACGTCAGATGTGGGCCGCGCCCGCACCCGCCTCGGCGTTCGCACCGCGCTTGGTCAGCAGCGCGACGAAGACCGCGACCGCCGCGACGCCGCAGGCGACGAGGCAGGCCAGGCCCATGCCCGAGATGAAGGTGTCGTGGGCCACCGCGTTGATCTTGTCGGCCAGCGCGGCCGGGGTGCCCGGCGGCACCGGGCCCATGCCGACCTGGACGGCCTGGGAGGCCTGGTCGAGCTGGTCGCCCTTGAGCGGCGGCAGGCCCGCGTTCGCCCAGTTGCCCGCGAGGTCGCTGTCGACCTTGGAGGCCATGACCGCGCCGAGCACGGCCGTACCGAGGGATCCGCCGATCTGCATCGCGGCCTGCTGGAGTCCGCCCGCCACCCCGGAGAGCTCCATCGGGGCGTTGCCGACGATGACTTCGGTGGCGCCGACCATGACCGGTGCGAGACCGAGGCCGAGCATCGCGAACCAGACCGACATGAGCGTGCTGCTGGTGTCGGTGGCCAGCGTGGACATTCCGTACATCGCGACGGCCGTGAGCGCCATGCCGCCCGCGAGCGGGATCCGCGGTCCGACCTTGGTGATCATCGCGCCCGCCAGTGGGGAGCCGACGATCATCATGCCGGTGAGCGGGAGGAGGTGCAGACCCGCCTTGACCGGGGTCATGCCGTGCACGTTCTGCAGATAGAAGGTGACGAAGAAGAGCCCGCCCATGAAGGCGATGGCCATCAGCACCATCAGGATCGTGCCCGCGGTGAGCGGTACGGAACGGAACAGCGTCAGCGGGATGAGCGGTTCCTTGACCTTCGTCTCCCAGAAGCCGAAGAGCAGGAAGGCCGCCACGGAGACGCCCAGGAAGATCCAGACCTTGGCGTCGCCCCAGCCCCAGGCCGGCGCCTTGATGAGCGCCCAGACCAGGCAGAACATGGCGGCCGAGAGCAGCGCGATGCCCAGGATGTCGAAGGACTTGGGGGCGTTCTCGGCGCGGTGGTCCCGGAGGATCACGATGCCGATGACGAGCGCGATCACACCGACCGGCACATTGATGAAGAAGACGGAGGCCCAGCCGTGGTTCTGGACCAGGTATCCGCCGAGGATCGGGCCGCCGGCGGTGGAGGCGCCGATGACCATGCCCCAGATGCCGATGGCCATGTTCAGCTTCTCGGCGGGGAAGGTCGCGCGCAGCAGTCCGAGCGCGGCGGGCATCAACAGGGCGCCGAACAGGCCCTGGAGCACGCGGAAGGTGACGACCAGGGTGACGCTGTTGGAGAAGCCGATGGCCCCCGAGGCGGCGGCGAAGCCGGTCACGCCGATGAGGAAGGTCTGCCGGTGGCCGAAACGGTCACCGAGCTTGCCCGCCGTAATAAGGGTGACGGCGAGGGCCAGGAAGTAGCCGTTGGTGATCCACTGCACCTGGGCGAACGTGGCGTGCAGGTCGCTCTGGATGACGGGGTTGGCGATCGCGACGATCGTGCCGTCGAGCGCGACCATCATCACGCCGATGGCGACGGATATCAGGGTCAGCCAGGGGTGGCCGCGGAGCCCCTTGGCCGGTGGCACCGCAGCGTCGTCCTGCAGAGCCTTTTCGACAGTGGTCTGACTAGTCATGAACGTGAGGCTAGTGTCAGCCGCTGACAGTTGACAGAGTATTCCACACGTCAGCCCGTGTCAGATGGCTCACAGGTAGGCTGAGCTGGACAAAGCGGAGAAACGAGGCCCTGGTGGAGGAGACGGCGCAGATGCTGCGGCCCGGACTGCGCGAGCTCAAGAAGCAGCGCACCCGCGACGCCCTCCTGCGCGCCGCACTCGAACTCTTCACCACCCAGGGCTACGAGCAGACGACCGTCGACGAGATCGCCGAGGCCGTCGAGGTCTCCCAGCGCACCTTCTTCCGCTACTTCGCCAACAAGGAGGAAGCCGCCCTCTCCGTACAGCGCCTCGCGGAGTCGCAGTTCCTGGCGGCGCTGCGCGAGCGGCCGGCGGAGGAGAGCCCCTTCGAGGCGATGAACCGAGCGGTGCTCGCTTCCTGGGACTCCATCGGCGAGGCGATCGAGGCCGTAATCCCGATCGAGCTCCATATGCGGACGCACCAGATGATCGAGTCGACCCCGGCTCTGCTCGCCGCCCATCTGCGCCAGTCCGCCGAGTTGGAGGAGCAGGTCGCCCAACTCATCGCCGAGCGCGAGGGCCTTGATGTGAACACCGATCCGCGGCCGCGTGTCGCCGTCGCCGCGTACACCGGTGTGATGCGGCTGACCGGCCGCATCTGGGGGCAGGGGCAGGACGTGAGTGTGGAGGCGATCCGCGAACTGACCGTGACCCATCTCGCCCATATCGGACCGGCATTGGCCGGAAACTGGCGTAACTCGCCCACACCCGGCGCACGCGGAGCGTAATCACCCGCGCACATTCCCGCTACGAAACGTGATCTGCCTCACTCTCGTCACAAGGTAACGGTTATGTCTCCTAGGGTGGGTCGCAGTGACTTCCTTCGACTCCTCCCCCACCCTCACCGCCTGGCGCGCACTGCTCGCGCTCGCGGTGGTGTTCGTGATGCTGGCGACCACCGGCTGGACCGCCGTGCGCCAGCACAAGAGCGATGGCCAGCCACGTCTGGCAGCTCTTGCCGCATGGAGCCGGGGCTCCATCGACGGTCTCGACCTGCCCGACCCGGACGCCCGGCCGCAGCGGCTCGCGCATTTCTTCGCGTCGCTGACCGCCACCGAGCGGACCCGTCTCGCCGACCGCTATCCGCTGGTCGTGGGAAATCTGAACGGCGCTCCGGTGACGCTGCGTTATCAGGCCAACCGCGTCGCGCTGAACCAGGCGGTCACGGTCGAGGAACGCCGCGTCCACGACCCGGAGCTCTCGCCCGACGGTCGCAAGGACGCCTCGAACCGGATGAACCGCTTCGGCGCCCTCGCCTCCCGCGACCGCCAGATCCTCGCCTTCGACCCCGCGGGCAGCGGCCGGGTCGCCGAGGTCTACGGCGATCTGGACCAGGCGCAGCGCGTCTCGATCGTCGTCCCCGGCGTCGACACCACGGCACTCACCTTCGAGAAGAGCTGGCGCCCCTACTCCGCGCCGGTCGGCATGGCCAAGTCGCTCTACGCGGCCGAGCAGTCGGCCTCCCCGACGACCCGCACCGCCGTCATCGCCTGGGCCGACTACACCGCGCCCGTCGGCATCGGCGTCGACGCGGCCATCGGGCGGCTCGCCGAGGACGGCGCGGTCCGTCTCAACGGCCTCGTGACCGCCCTGCCGGGATCCACCCCGGTCGAGCTCTTCTGCCACAGCTACGGATCCGTGCTCTGCGGAGTCGCCGCACGCGAGCTCCCCTCCCGGGTGAGCGATGTGGCCGTGGCGGGCAGCCCCGGCATGCGCGCCGAGAAGGTGTCGGAGTTGGACACCAACGCCACGGTGTGGGCGATGCGCGACCGTGACGACTGGATCCAGGACGTCCCCCACCTGGACGTCGGCGGGCTCGGACATGGCCAGGATCCGGTGGATCCGGCCTTCGGGGCGCGCGTGATGTCGGCCAAGGGCGCGATCGGGCACACCGGATATTTCACGCCCGGAACGGCCAGCCTCAGCAACTTCGCCGCCATCGGGGTCGGTTCGTACCAGGAAGTGAGCTGTGCGGACGGTCGGAGTGCCTGCAATTCATAGGCGGCTCACAGGGGCGACGCGCGGGCGCACGCCGCCTACGATGAGCCCCATGGGTGATGTGCTGGCCGGAAATCATGCCACCTGGGAGTTCGAGCCGGACGCCGTGCTCATCCGTTTCGAACGGGGGATCCGCACGCCGAAGCTCTTCCAGGCGCTGGGCGAGCGGCGCATCCCGTACGAGGCGCTGGAGTCGGTGTCGCTCGCGCCGGGCAAGCGCGGGACGGTGGTGCTGCACGCGACGGTGCGGCAGGGCGCCGATCCGCTGATGGAAGCTGCTTCGGGCCAGCTCAAGGAGGCCTGCGACCCGTACCGGCTGGTGCTTCCGGCCGAGCGCGAGACGCTCGCCGAGTACTACGCGGACGAGCTCGCCTCCGTCCTCACACCCGAGGCGAAACAGCCCTCCGACCGGTTCCTGGTGGAGCCTCCGCAGGCCCCGCTGCACTTCAAGGCGTACGACGGCAAGGCGACCTTCGACGGCTCGAAGGTCGCCTTCCGGTGGTTCTGGACGGGCGCCTCGTCCGCCAAGTGGAAGGCGGGCGACCAGAGTTTCGCGGTCCGCGAGCTCGCCGGGGTCGAGTGGCGCTCCCCCGAACTCTTCGAGGGCTATCTGCGGCTGCTGCCGCGCGACGCGAACGGCGCGCAGCCGGCCCCCGCCGATCAGGACCCCTCGGCCGTCGTCTTCGGCCTCGGCTACGGCCCCGTGCACGAGTCGCTGCCCTTCGCCGCCGCCGTCCTGGGGGCCGCGCGCGGTGCGGTGGGCGCCGCGGTGCCCGCCGTGGGCGCGGCGCTGCGCGACCCCGCCGCCGTCGCGGACCGGATACGGCACCTCGGTGAGCTGCACCGGGCGGGGCTGGTGACGGACGAGGAGTTCAGCGCGAAGAAGGCCGAGCTGCTGGCCGAGCTGTAGGGGTGCGCGGCGCCGGACGGGCTTATTTTGAAACCCCATGACTCCCTCACCCACGCTGCGCGCCATCGGCCACGGGATCACGCACCCCTCGCATCCGCCGACGCCGGTCTTCGCCGACTCCCCCAAGCGCTGGCAGCGGTTGCTGCCGTACGTCGTCGTGCTCGCGCTCGCCCTCGTTCTCCTCCCGGTGACCATCACGGTCCTGACCGGTTCGTACGGTGTGCCGGGTGCGCTCGCCGGGGCCCTCGCCGTCGCCCAGTCCGCCCCGCTGCTGATGCTGGCGCACCGGCCGCTCCAGGCCTGGTGGATCGTGCTGCCCGCCGATGTCGCCGGAGCGCTGGTGCTCGCTGCCCGCCCCGGCACGGACGACGCCTGGCCCTGGCCCGCACCCACCATCGTCGGCTATCTCTTCCTGGTGCTCGCGATCTCGCTGCGCGAGAAGCGGCAGACCCTCATCGGGGTGCTGCTGGTCACGGGGGCGGTGTGTCTGGGCCTGGCGCTCGGCTTCCCCGACCACAACGGCGGCACCAACCTGCTGATGTTCATCCTGTCCGCGGTGGTGTTGGTCATCGGCGGCGCGGTCCGCGAGCGCGGCGAGGCCCAGCGGCGCCTCGCCGAGGTCCAGACGCTCAGCGAGGCCGAGCGGGCACAGCGGACGCTGCTCGAGGAGCGGGCCCGTATCGCACGGGAGCTGCACGACGTGGTCGCCCACCACATGTCGGTGATCACGGTCCAGGCCGACTCCGCCCCGTACCGGCTGACCGGGCTGTCGGCGGAGGCCGCCGAGGAGTTCGGGTCGATCGCGTCGAGCGCGCGCGAGTCGCTGTCGGAGATGCGGCGGCTGCTCGTCGTGCTGCGCAACGACGGTACGGAGGGCGAGCGGGCGCCGCAGCCGGGGATCGCGCGGGCGCAGCAGCTGGTCGAGGCGACGGTTCGGGCCGGGGTGCCGGCGGAGCTGTCGCTGCCGGCGGATCTGGGGGTTCTGCCGCCCGCCGTGGACCTCTCCGCGTACCGGATCGTGCAGGAGGCGCTGGCCAATGTGGTGCGGCATGCGCCGGGGGCTCAGACGCGGGTGTCGGTGGTCTCGGACGGTGCGTATCTGATGGTCGTGGTGGTCAACGGGCCTTCCGAGGCGCCGAGTTCGCCGCTGGAGGCGACCGGGACGGGACATGGACTGGTGGGCATGCGTGAACGCGTACGGTTGACCGGCGGAACCCTGGACACCGGTCCGCTGCCCGACGGCGGGTTCCGGGTCGCTGCCCGGCTGCCGCTCGACTATTCGGCCTCGGAGGACGTGAAGTGACCAGAGCTGCCCCTGCCCCCATCCGCGTGATCATCGTGGACGACCAGGCGATGGTCCGGGCGGGCTTCGCCGCGCTGCTCGCCGCGCAGGCCGACATCGACGTGGTCGGCGAGGCGCCGGACGGGCGGCAGGGGGTGGCGGTCGCACGGTCCACGCATCCGGACGTGGTGCTCATGGACGTACGCATGCCGGAGTTGGACGGGCTTGCGGCTGCCAGGGAGATCCTGGACCCGCCGGTGGGGGTCGTGCACCGGCCGAAAGTGCTGATGCTGACGACTTTTGATGTGGACGACTACGTGTACGAGGCGCTGCGCGCGGGGGCGTCGGGCTTCCTGCTGAAGGACGCGCCGCCGGCGGATCTGATCGCGGCGGTACGGGTGGTGGCGGCCGGGGACGCACTGCTCGCGCCGTCGGTGACACGGCGGCTGATCGCGGACTTCGCGGCGCAGCGGCCGGTCGTACGGAGGGATCCGGCGCTGCGGCTGAACGGGCTGACGCCGAGGGAGACGGAGGTCCTGGAGCTGATCGCGAAGGGGCTTTCGAACCAGGAGATCGCGGGGCGATTGGTGCTGGCCGAGCAGACCGTGAAGACGCACATCGGGCGGGTGCTGGGGAAGCTGGGGCTTCGGGACCGGGCGCAGATGGTGATCTTCGCGTACGAGTCGGGGCTGGTCGCGCCGGGGGCTTAGGCGGGGGCTTCTCCCCCACCCCGCCCCTTCCCGAAACTGGGGCTGCGCCCCAGACCCCCTGACGGGGGTGGGGTGGGCCGGGGCTGCGCGCCCCGGACCCCGCCTTTGCGGGGGCTTCGCCCCCTGCGCCCCCGTACGCGACCTTCGGCCGCGTGTCCTCAATCTCCCCCAAGCTCTCGGCTTCGCTCGAGCAGGGGGGACCCCCTTGACGGGCTTGATTTGTCTGAGGTGGGCTTGGATCTGCGGGTGCGGGCTTGATTTGCCCCGGTGTCGCATCCGAACGGACCGCAAGCAGCCATTGAGCAACCCCCACCCACGTCGGCCACCTCCGCGAGAGCGGCGCCGGTTTAGGCGCAAAACCAGCCGGGATCGGGGAAAGCCTCCTCCACCCCCTACCTCAGTAGCACCCCAGACTTGGCCCCCCGGTGTGACGCCCCCACCCCCACCCCCTTCCTACCTTCCTCTCCGTCAGCAGCCGCCACGGACGAGGAGTCGACCCCCATGAGCCGCTACCACCGCACCCTGTTCACCGCCGCGCTCATCACCACCGTCGTCGCCGGTACCGCCGGCTGGGCCTCCGCCGATTCCCAGCACGCCCTCACCGGGCCTCCACCCGGAACCGCCGCCTGGCTCGCCGACGATTCCCTCGGCCGAGCGCTTCCGGACCCCACCGACTCCACCCCCGCCCAAGTCGCCCATTTCTTCCGCACGTTGACGGCCGAGCAGCAGCAACAGCTCGCCCACCGCCACCCCCTCACCGTCGGCAACCTCGACGGCGCCCCCGTCCCCCTCCGCTACGAGGCCAACCACCTCGCCCTCCAGCAAGCCGACCCGCGCTACCAGGACCTCGCCGCCCCCGGCCACCAGATCCTCGCCTTCGACCCCCGCGGCCGCGGCCAGGTCGCCGAGGTCTACGGCGACCTCACCACCGCCGCCCACGTCTCCGTCCTCGTCCCCGGCGCGGACACCGACGCCACCCACTTCTCGACCACCGCCACCATGGCGAAGAACCTCCGTACCGCCACCGACGACAACACCGCCGTCATCGCCTGGGCCGGCTACACCACCCCCGTCGGCGTCGGCCTCGACGCCGCCACCTCCGACCTCGCCGAAGCCGGCGCACCCCGGCTGACCCGCCTCACCGAAGGCCTTGAGGCCACCGACATCCCCGAGCCCGTCCTCTTCTGCCACAGCTACGGCTCCGTCGTCTGCGGCCTCGCCGCCCACGACACCCCCTACGCCTCCGACCTCGTCGTCTCCGGCTCCCCCGGCATGCACGCCGACACCGTCGAAGACCTGCACACCGACGCCCGCGTCTGGGCCGCCAAGGACTCCACCGACTGGATCGACGACGTACCGAACGTCGAGATCGCGGGCCTCGGCCACGGCGAGGACCCCACCTCCCCCGCCTTCGGCGCCCGTACCGTCCCGGCGCACGACGCCAAGGGCCACACCGGCTACTTCACCCCGGGCACGGACTCCCTCCGTACCTTCGCCGCCATCGCGCTCGGGGAGATCTGATGAAGCTGAAGACGAAGACGAGCCTCGTCCAGAAGATCGAGGACCGCACCCCCTCCCACCGCGACCGCGCCGTCGACGGCCTCCGCGCCCTCGCCCTCCTCGCCGTCCCGGTCGGCCACTGGCTGCTCGGCGGCTTCACCCTCGACTCCTCCGGCGCGCTCCACAACGCCAGCCCGCTCTCCGCCTTCGGCTTCTTCGCGCCGCTGAGCTGGGTGCTGCAGATGCTCGGCATCTTCTTCCTGGTCGGCGGCTACGCATCCGTGCTGTCCTTCCGCCGCCACACCGGCACCACCACCCAGTGGATCAAGGGCCGGCTGGCCCGCCTCGGCCGCCCGGTCCTCGGCGTGACCGCCGTCTGCGCGGCGATGTTCCCTGTCCTGTACGGACTCGGGGTGCCCGCCACCACCCTGCACACCGGGGCGACCCTGGTCGTCCAACCCCTCTGGTTCGTGGGCGTGTACGCGGCCGTCACCGCCCTCACCCCGTACTGCATCCGCGCCGCCCGCACCCTCGGCGCCTGGGCCGCCGCACCGCTGCTCGCCGTGGTCGCCGCCGTCGACTTCCTCCGTTACGGGCCCTTCGCCGACGCGATGCCGTCCTGGCTGTCGCTGATCAACATCCTTCCGGGCTGGCTCTTCGCGTACCAACTCGGCGTCTCCTGGGGCGAGAAGAAGGTCTCCAAGCGGGCCGGGGCCGTCCTCCTCGTCGCCGGCACCGCGCTCTTCGCCACCCTCCTCACCCTGTTCCACTACCCGGCGTCGATGGTCGGCGTCCCCGGCGAGATCCGTACCAACTCCCATCCGCCGTCGCTGCTCGTACTCGCCCTGGTAGCCGCCCAGTCCGGTGCGGCGATCCTCCTCCGCGACAAGATCGCCAAGGTCCTGAAGCGGCCCGCCCTCTGGGCCCCGGTCGTCATCGTCAACCTCTCCGCGATGACGATCCTGTGCTGGCACCAGCTCGCGATGCTCGCCGCCGCGGTCCCGGCCTCCTCCGCCGGCCATGTCCCCGGCCTGACCACCACTCCCGACACCCTCGCCTGGATCTTCGAGCGGATCGCCTGGCTACCGGCCTTCGGCGTGATCCTCGCCGCGACCGCCCGCTTCACCCGCGTCTTCGAGTCCCCCTGGACCCGGACGACGAAAACCCGCCGGGCAGTCGTGGGACTGCTCGCGGCGGGCTTCGGGGTGTTCGCGCTGGGGCTGGCGTGATGCTATTCGCGCGCCGCCGCCGTGTTCGACATGTCCGGGTAGCGGTCGCCCGCGACCTGTCCGGCGATCGGCTCCAAGAGCGCCAACTCCTCGGCGGAGAGGGTGAGTCGGGTCGCCCCGGTGTTCTCCAGGAGACGGCTGCGCTTGCGCGTCCCCGGGATCGGCACGACCGCCACCAGGCCGTGCACCTCGGCGCGCTGCTGCACCCACGCGAGGGCAACCTGCGCGGCCGTCGCACCATGAGCCGCCGCGATCTTGTGGACGGGCTCGAGGAGCGCCGCGTTCGTCTTCGCGTTGTCGCCGGTGAAGCGCGGCTGGAACTTGCGGAAGTCGCTGCCCTTCAGGTCCTTGTCCGCGTCCGCGAACGACCCCGTGAGGAAGCCGCGACCCAGCGGGGAGTACGGCACGAGGGCGACACCCAGCTCGGCGGCCGCGCCGACCGCGCTGATCTCCGTGTCGCGCGAGAAGAGCGACCACTCCGACTGCAGGGCAGCGATCGGATGCACCGCGTGCGCCTCGCGCAGTTCGGCGCCGGTCACCTCGCTCAGCCCGAGGTGCTTGACCTTGCCGGCCTGTACGAGCTCGGCCATCGCGCCGACCGACTCGGCGAAGGGGATCGCCGGGTCGCGCCGGTGCATGTAGTAGAGGTCGATGACGTCGACGTTCAGCCGCCGCAGGCTCTCCTCCACGGCCTGGCGGATGTACGCCGGGTCGTTGCGCACACCCCGGTACGCGGGGTCGTCGGTGCGCTCGATGGCGAACTTCGTGGCCAGGGTGATCTCGTCGCGGTGCGCGGCGACGAAGGGCGCGAGGAACTTCTCGTTGGCCCCGCGACCGTAGATGTCGGCGGTGTCGATCAGCGTGACGCCCGCCTCGACCGTGGCCTCCAGGGTGTCCCGGGCGGTCGTGTCGTCGGTCTCCCCGTAGAACTCGCTGATGCCCATGGCGCCGAAGCCCTGGACACCGACCTCGGGGCCGTTCGTGCCGAGCGTGACGCGTGCGATCTTCTCCGTGCTCATGCTGTTCAGTACCTCTCCGGCGCCCGGTGGGCGCTCGCATAGAAGTCGATCTTGAAGTCCAGTACGGCGAGCGTGTCCTGAAGTTCGGCGATGCGCGTGCGCACGTCCCGCCGGGTCTGCTCCAGGAGCTCCTGCCGTGCCTCGAAGGTGTGCTCGCCCGCCCGGACGAGCTCGGCGTAGCGGACCATGTCCGCGACCGGCATCCCGGTGAGCCGCAGCTTGCCGACGAAGGCGAGCCAGTCCAGGTCGCGGTTGTTGAAGCGGCGCTGGCCGGTGTGGGAGCGGTCGACGTCCGACATCAGGCCGATCCGCTCGTACCAGCGCAGGGTGTGCGCGGTCAGCCCGGTCCAGGCGACGACCTCGCTGATCGTGTACTTGTCCTGGCCCGCGGGGCGGGGGTGCGCGTCCGGCGCGGACGCACAGACGTCCGTCTTGGTGGATACGGCTGCGGGTGCGGTCTCCAGCACGGTCATGCGGTCCCAGCTCCTTCGTCCTCGCGACACCCACAACGCTAATTCCTTGGAGCGCACTCCAAGCAAGCGAATCCGTGGAGAACTTTGCGTTTAGGCTCGTACGCATGGAGAGCCTGGCGATGATCGAGAACTGGCCCGTGACGACCGCCGCGGCCGCCGTCGTACGAGCGGACGGCACCCTCGCCGGTGACCGCGGCCCCACCGCGCACCGCTTCCCGCTGGCCTCGGTCACCAAGCCGCTCGCCGCGTATGCCGCGCTGGTGGCGTACGAGGAGGGCGCGATCGAGTTCGACGAGCCCGCCGGTCCCGAGGGCGCGACTGTACGCCACCTCCTCGCGCACACCAGCGGCCTCGCCTTCGACGAACCGCGCGTGATGGCAGCCCCCGGAGAGCGCCGCGTCTACTCCAACGCCGGCTTCGAGGCGCTCGGCGACCACATCGCCAAGGCCACCGAGATCCCCTTCGCCGACTACCTCCACCAGGCGGTCCTGGAGCCGCTGGGCATGACGGCGACGACGCTGGACGGCTCGCCCGCCAAGGACGGCGTCTCCACGGTCGAGGACCTCGTGAAGTTCGCGGCCGAGCTCCAGGCCCCTCGGCTGCTCGACCCGCGTACGGTCGCCGAGGCCACCTCGGTCGCCTACCCGGGCCTCAAGGGCGTCCTGCCGGGCTACGGACTGCAGAACCCCAACGACTGGGGCCTCGGCTTCGAGATCCGCGCCGCCAAGTCCCCGCACTGGACGGGCAGTTCGTCCTCGCCGCGCACCTTCGGCCACTTCGGGCAGTCGGGCACGTTCCTCTGGGTCGACCCCGACGCGGGGGCCGCGTGCATCGCGCTGACCGACCGCGCCTTCGGGCCGTGGGCGGTCGAGGTCTGGCCGGCCCTCACGGACTCGGTACTGGCGGAGCTCAGGCGGAGTTGAGGTCCCACATCAGGACCTCCGCGGGGCCGGCCGCCACCAGGTCGAGCCCCTGCGCCTTGGTGATGCGGGCCGAGTCGCCCGCCCCCAACTCCTCGCCACCGAGGGCGACTTCACCCCGTACGACATGGAGATACACCCCCGGCGCATCCGGCACCGCGGTCCGCTCACCGGCCGCCAGCCTCCGTACGTAGAGAAGCGCGCCCGCCGCGAGCACCGCGTACGGAGTCGAGTCCGCGATGCCGTGCACGATCTCGTACGACGGGTCGCCGCCCGGCTCCAGCGGGGCCAGCCACATCTGGATGAAGGTCAGCGGGACCGTGCCCTCGTTGCGCTCCTCGTGGCGGACCCCGCCGGCCGAGGAGAGCCGCTGGACGTCCCCGGCCCGTACGACCGTCGCGTGCCCGGCCGAGTCGCGGTGCGTGAGCTCGCCCTCGACGACCCAGGTGATGAGCTCGGTGTGGCTGTGCGGATGCTCGTCGAAGCCGGCGCCGGGCGCGAGCCGCTCCTCGTTGCAGGCGAGGACCGGGCCGAAGCGCAGGTTGTCGGGGTCGTAGAAGGTGCCGAAGGAGAAGGCGTGGTGGGACTCGATTCCGGCCGCCGGGTCGCCGCCCGGGAACCGGTCGCCGGAGCGCCGTACTGAAATCACGAAGCCCACCGTAGCCCCGGCCGGGCACGCCCCCGTCCCGATAAGGCAGTCTTGTCCCCGTGCCCGAACCTGCAGCCAACGCCCCGCACCCGCATGCCGCGACCCTGAAGCGGCTGGAGCAGTCCTCCGGCCGACTCGCCGCCCATGCGATCGCCCGCATGGACGAGACGCTGCCCTGGTACCGGGCCATGCCCCCGGAGAACCGCTCCTGGATCGGACTGGTCGCCCAGGCGGGCATCGCCGCGTTCACCGAGTGGTTCAGGCACCCCGAGACCCCCCAGGCGATCTCCACCGACGTCTTCGGCACCGCGCCCCGCGAGCTGACCAGGGCGATCACTCTGCGCCAGACCGTCGAGA
This sequence comes from Streptomyces sp. NBC_01465, assembly GCF_036227325.1. NCBI lineage: Bacteria > Bacillati > Actinomycetota > Actinomycetes > Kitasatosporales > Streptomycetaceae > Streptomyces > Streptomyces sp. NBC_01465. Next base: position 2,295,691 of record NZ_CP109467.1, read on the forward strand.
TGGTGCGCACCACCATCGAGGTCATGGAGTCCGCGATCGAGGAGGTCGCCGCCCCCGGCGACGAGTCGATCCTCCGCGAGGCGCTGCTCGTGTACGCCCGCGAGATCGCCTTCGCGACCGCCCAGGTCTACGCCCAGGCCGCCGAGGCCCGCGGCGCCTGGGACGCCCGCCTGGAATCCCTCGTCGTGAACGCCGTCCTGTCGGGCGAGGCCGACGAGGGCGCCGTATCCCGCGCCGCAGCCCTCGGCTGGAACTCCCCCGAGCACGTCTGCGTCATCCTCGGCACCGCCCCCAACGGCGACAGCGAGCTCACCGTCGAGGCGATCCGCCGGGCCGCCCGGCACGCGAAACTGCAGGTCCTGACCGGTGTCCTCGGTGACCGTCTGGTCGTCATCGCGGGCGGCAGCGACAATCCGCTGCAGGTCGCGAAGGCCCTCATCGGCCCGTACGCGGCCGGTCCCGTGGTCGCCGGACCCGTCGTCCCCGACCTGCTCGCCGCCACGAAGTCGGCGCAGGCCGCGGCCGCCGGACTCAAGGCATGCTCGGCCTGGCAGGACGCCCCACGGCCCGTCCTCGCGGACGATCTGCTTCCGGAGCGCGCGATCGCCTCGGACCCGGCCGCGCGGGAGCAGTTGGTGGAGGAGATCTACAGACCGCTGGAGGAAGCGGGCTCCGCGCTCCTGGAGACGCTGAGCGTCTATCTGGAGCAGGCGAGCAGCCTCGAAGGCGCGGCCAGGATGCTCTTCGTCCACCCCAACACCGTGCGCTACCGGCTGCGACGTGTGACAGACGTCACCGGCTGGTCGCCCTCCGATGTCCGCTCGGCGTTCACGCTGCGCATCGCCCTGATCCTGGGGCGTCTGGCCGACGGAGATTCGCAGCTCTAGACTTTTGTCGGACACCAACAATTACCCCGACGGTTCTTCGTCCCTGTCCCCACGGGCGTCCGGAGCCGTCCACAAGAGAGAGTGTGAGGGTGCTCGTACTCGTCGCTCCCGGCCAAGGCGCTCAGACGCCCGGCTTCCTGACTCCCTGGCTCGACCTCCCCGGCGCCGCCGACCGCATCGCCGCGTGGTCCGACGCCATCGAGCTCGACCTTGCCCACTACGGCACCAAGGCCGACGCGGACGCCATCCGCGACACCGCCGTCGCCCAGCCCCTGCTGGTCGCCGCCGGTCTCCTCTCGGCCTCCGCCCTCGGCGATGTCACCCCTGGCGCGGTCGCCGGCCACAGCGTCGGTGAGATCACCGCCGCCGCCTTCGCCGGCGTACTGGACGACACCGCCGCCCTGAAGCTGGTCCGCAGGCGCGGACTGGCCATGGCAGAGGCCGCCGCGGTCACGAAGACCGGCATGGCGGCGCTGCTGGGCGGCGACCCCGAGTCCGTACTCCCGCACCTGGAGAAGCTCGGGCTGACCGCCGCCAATGTGAACGGCGCGGGCCAGATCGTGGCCGCCGGGACCGCCGAGCAGATCGAGGCCCTGGTCGCCGACAAGCCCGAGGGCACCCGCCGGGTCGTTCCGCTGCAGGTCGCGGGCGCCTTCCACACGCACCACATGGCCCCGGCCGTGGCGGAGCTCGGCAAGGCGGCCCAGGAGCTCACGGTCTCCGACCCGAAGCTGAGTTACGTCTCCAACAAGGACGGCCAGGCGGTCGCCACCGGCGCCGAGGTCATCTCGCGCCTCGTCGGCCAGGTCGCCAACCCGGTCCGCTGGGACCTGTGCATGGAGACCTTCCAGAAGCTCGGCGCGACCGCGCTCCTCGAGGTCTGCCCGGGCGGCACCCTCACCGGCCTCGCCAAGCGCGCCCTGCCCGGTGTAAAGACCCTCGCGCTGAAGACCCCCGACGATCTGGACGCTGCTCGCGAGCTCATCGCCGAGCACGCGGCTGCCTAAGGAGCCCGGAAGAGCATGGCGAAGATCAAGCCCAGCCAGGGCGCCCCGTACGCACGCATCATGGGCGTGGGCGGCTACCGCCCGGTCCGTGTAGTGCCCAACGAGGTGATCCTCGAGACGATCGACTCCTCCGACGAGTGGATCCGCTCGCGCTCCGGCATCGCGACCCGCCACTGGGCCTCCCCCGAGGAGACCGTGGCGATGATGTCGATCGAGGCCTCCGGAAAGGCGATCGCCGACGCCGGGATCGCCGCCGAACAGATCGGCGCGGTCGTCGTCTCGACCGTCTCGCACTTCAAGCAGACCCCGGCCATCGCCACCGAGATCGCCGACAAGCTCGGCACGCAGAAGGCCGCGGCCTTCGACATCTCGGCCGGCTGCGCAGGCTTCGGTTACGGCCTCACCCTCGCCAAGGGCATGATCGTCGAGGGCAGCGCGGAGTACGTTCTGGTCATCGGCGTGGAGCGGCTCTCCGACCTGACCGACCTCTCCGACCGCGCCACCGCCTTCCTCTTCGGCGACGGCGCCGGTGCGGTTGTCGTGGGCCCCGCCCAGCAGCCGCACATAGGCCCCACGGTCTGGGGTTCCGAGGGCGACAAGTCCGAGACGATCAAGCAGACCGTCTCCTGGGACCGTTTCCACATCGGCGACGTCAACGAGCTCCCGCTCGACAGCGAGGGCCACATCAAGTTCCCTGCGATCACGCAGGAGGGCCAGGCGGTGTTCCGCTGGGCCGTGTTCGAGATGGCGAAGGTCGCCCAGCAGGCGCTGGACGCGGCCGGAATCACCGCGGACGACCTGGACGTCTTCATTCCGCACCAGGCCAACATGCGGATCATCGACTCGATGGTGAAGACTCTGAAGCTGCCGGAGCACGTCACGGTCGCCCGTGACGTGGAGACCACCGGCAACACCTCGGCCGCCTCGATCCCGCTCGCAATGGAGCGGCTCCTGGCGACCGGACAGGCGAAGAGCGGCGACACCGCGCTCGTCATCGGCTTCGGGGCGGGTCTCGTCTACGCCGCGACGGTCGTTACCCTCCCCTAGGCGCTGTCCGGACCTCCGGTCAGTGCTGCCACACCCCTGATAACGAACATCGAAGGAGCGCCATCATGGCCGCCACTCAGGAAGAGATCGTTGCCGGTCTCGCCGAGATCGTGAACGAGATCGCCGGTATCCCGGTCGAGGACGTCCAGCTGGACAAGTCCTTCACCGACGACCTGGACGTCGACTCGCTCTCCATGGTCGAGGTCGTCGTCGCCGCCGAAGAGCGCTTCGACGTCAAGATCCCCGACGAGGACGTCAAGAACCTCAAGACGGTCGGCGACGCCGCGAGCTACATCGCCAACCACCAGGCCTGATCCAGGCCGCGCGGCTGACGCCACCCCGCGGTGGCGCCGTGATTCGATCCCTCTACACGTGGAGAAGAAATTCCAGTGAGCTCGACCAATCGCACCGTGGTCGTCACCGGTATCGGCGCAACCACACCGCTGGGTGGCGACAGCGCATCGACCTGGGAAGGTCTACTGGCCGGCCGGTCGGGCGTGAAGCCCCTCGAGGGCGAGCGCTTTGCCGAACTGCCGGTCCGTATCGCCGCCCCTGCGGCGGTCGACCCGTCCGAAGTACTTCCGCGCCCGCTCGCCCGCAAGCTGGACCGCTCGGCGCAGTTCGCGCTGATCGCGGCCCGCGAGGCGTGGGCCGACGCCGGCTTCACCGGCAAGGCCGGTGAGGAAGAGACGCAGATCGAGCCCGAGCGGCTCGGCGCGGTCGTCTCCTCCGGCATCGGCGGCATCACCACCCTGCTCGACCAGTACGACGTGCTGAAGGAGAAGGGCGTACGCCGCGTCTCCCCGCACACCGTGCCCATGCTCATGCCCAACGGCCCGTCCGCCAACGTCGGCCTGGAGGTGGGCGCCCAGGCGGGCGTGCACTCCCTGGTGAGCGCGTGTGCGTCCGGCGCCGAGGCGGTCGGGTACGCGATCGAGATGATCCGCTCGGGCCGCGCCGACGTCGTCGTCGCCGGTGGCGCCGAGGCGACCATCCACCCGCTGCCCATCGCGGCCTTCGCCAACATGATGGCGATGTCCAAGAACAACGACGAGCCGACGAAGGCCTCGCGCCCGTACGACAAGGCCCGTGACGGCTTCGTCCTCGGCGAGGGCGCCGGCATCGTCGTCCTGGAGTCGGCGGAGCACGCCGCCGCACGTGGCGCCCGGGTCTACTGCGAGGCCGTGGGCCAGGGCCTGTCCTCGGACGCCCACCACATCGCGCAGCCCGAGCCGACGGGCCGCGGCATCGCCGCAGCCCTGCAGCAGCTGCTCGACTCGACCGGCCTCAAGCCGTCGGAGATCGTCCACCTGAACGCGCACGCCACGTCGACCCCGCAGGGTGACGTCGCCGAGATCAAGGCTCTGCGCAAGGTGCTCGGCGACGACCTCGAGCACGTCGCGGTCTCCGCCACGAAGTCGATGACCGGTCACCTGCTGGGTGGCGCGGGCGGCATCGAGACCGTCGCGACGGTCCTCGCGCTGTACCACCGCACGGCTCCGCCGACCATCAACGTCGACGACCTCGACGAGGAGGTCGACGCGGACGTCGTACGCAACGACCCGCGGCCGCTGCCCGAGGGCACGATCGCGGCGATCAACAACTCGTTCGGATTCGGCGGCCACAACGTGGTGCTGGCGTTCCGTTCGGTCTGATCCCGCGCCTTACGCGCCGCGAGGCCCGCTCCCCTGGCCAGGGGGGCGGGCCTCGTCCGTGTCCGGGGGAGCTTTCCCCCACCCCGCCCCTTCCCGAAACTTGGGCTGCGCCCCAGACCCCCTGCCGGGGTGGGGAGTTGACGGGGCCGAGCCCTCGGGCCCCGCATGCGGGGGCTTCGCCCCCTGCACCCCCGTACGCGACCTTCGGCCGCGTGTCCTCAATCGCCGGACGGGCTGGATTTGCCTGAGGTGGGCTTGGATGTGCCGGACGCGCTTGATGCGTCGAAGCTCGCGAAGTACGTCGCCGCCATGTCGTCCCCGCCGTGGCCCTGCGACTCCGCCCTGCGGAAGCGTTCCGCGCCCGCCGCCGCCACGTCCAGGCGGACGCCCGCCCCCTCCGCCGCCTCCACGATCAGGCGTGCGTCCTTCGCCGCCGTGGTGACCGAGAAGCTGGGGGTGTAGTCCGAGGTGAGGATCGCCTTCGACTTCGCCTGCAAGTAGCCGCAGTCCAGGGGGCCGCCCGCCACCGCATCGAGGAACGCCTGGGGTTCTACGTCCAGGCCCTTCGCCAGGGCCAGTGCCTCCGCCGTGCCCTGGGTGAGGGTCAGGACCCAGCTGTTGCAGACCAGTTTGAGGCGGGTGGCCGCTCCCGTCGTGCCGTCGTCCGCCACCCACGTCGTGCGGCTGCCGACCGCCGACAACACCGGTTCGAGGGGCGTGCGCGCCGCCTCCGGGCCCGCCGCCAGGACCGTCAGTTGGCCGTTCTCCGCCGGGGCCCTCGTGCCGAGGACCGGCGCGTCCACGAAGAGGAGTCCGTGGGCGGCCGCCAACTCGGCCAGGACGGGGAGGAGTTCGACTCCCGCCGTCGTCGACTGGAGCCAGATCGTGCCGGGGGCCAGCGCGGGCGCCGCCTCGCGCATCGTCGTCAGGGCCGCGTCGCCGTCGTACAGCATCGTCAGGATCACGTCCGCGCCCGCCACCGCCTCGGCCGGCGTCGCGGCGATCACCGCGCCTTCTGCCGCCAGGGGTTCCGACTTGGCGCGGGTGCGGTTCCAGGCCGTGACGTCCACGCCCGGTGCACGGCAGAGGTTACGGGCCATCGCCGCGCCCATGATGCCCGTGCCCAGGACTGCTACCGACGTCATACGACTTGGTGGAGCCAGCGGACCGGGGCGCCCTCGCCCGCGTGCCGGAACGGCTCCAACTCGTCGTCCCACGGCTTGCCGAGGAGGGTGGAGATCTCCGTTTCGAGGACGGATTCGCCTCGCGCCGCCCGTGCCATCGCCGCGCGCAGCCGGTCCTCGGGGATCAGGATGTCGCCGTGGATGCCCGTGACGGCGTGGAAGATACCCAGGGCCGGGGTGGAGCTGTAGCGCTCGCCCTCCGCCGTGGGGCAGGGCTCCGAGGTCACCTCGAAGCGCAGGAGGTCCCAGCCGCGCAGTGCGGAGGCCATCTTGGAGGCCGTGCCGATCTGCCCCTGCCAGGAGAGCTCCGCTCTCCAGGTGCCGGGGGACGCGGGTTGCCTGACCCAGTCGAGACTGGCCCGCACCCCGAGAATTCCCGCGACGGCCCACTCGATGTGCGGGCAGAGTGCGCGGGGTGCGGAATGTACGTACAGGACTCCACGTGTCGCCACCGGGACCTCCAGCGCGCCTGAAATGGGACAGTATGTGAACGAAGATGCCTCTGGTTCGGTGGGGAAAAGCTACCGCGCGTCGGCGTCCGAGGTGTGACGTACTGTCGGTCCAAGAGCCTGGAAACACCCGCCATTCACTCGACAGGATGCGCCATACCGCCACACGGAGGGGGTCAAAGGATGCGGAAGAGGTTTCAGGGGACCGCGCGCAGAGGCCGTGGCCGTGGGGCCGTCGTCGCATTGACGACGGCCTTTCTGCTGCCGCTGGGGGCGCTCGCCGGCTGCGACTCCGGCAGCGCCGACGGTGCCAAGCACACGTCCGCGGCCCCGCGTCCGACCCCGAAACCCACCCCGCTGTGGGACCGCTCCCCGAACTCCGTCGCGGCCGTCGGCGACTCCATCACCCGCGGTTTTGACGCCTGTTCGGTGCTCTCCGACTGCCCGGAGGTGTCATGGGCCACGGGTACGGACGAGAAGGTGCGGTCGCTCGCCGAGCGGCTCGGGGCGCACGGCAGCTGGAACTTCGCGAAGACCGGGGCGCGGATGGCCGATCTGCCCGGGCAGATCGAGCAGGCGGCGGAGAAGAAGCCCGAGATGATCACTGTGCTCGCGGGCGCCAACGACGCCTGCCGGGACTCGGCTTCGTACATGACTCCGGTGGCGGAATTCCGCGCCTCGTTCGAGACGGCCCTGCGGGAGGTGCGGCGGGAGCTGCCGAAGACGCAGGTGTACGTGGCGAGCGTGCCCGATCTCAAGCGGCTCTGGTCGGAGGGGCGCGGCAATCCGCTGGGCAAGCAGATCTGGAAGCTGGGGATCTGCGCTTCGATGCTGGGTGATGCCGACTCCATGGACGAGGGGGCGGTGCAGCGGCGCGAGAGCGTGCAGGAGCGGGTCGTCGCGTACAACAAGGTGCTGCGGGAGGTGTGCGCGCGGGACAAGCGCTGCCGGTACGACGGCGGGGCGGTCTTCGGGTACCGGTTCAGCGGGGACCAGTTGAGCCGGTGGGACTGGTTCCATCCGAGCAAGAACGGGCAGGGGCGGCTGGCCGAGATCGCGTACCGCAATGTCACGGCCGCGGAGCCGCCCGCGTAGGGTCCGGATCATGGAACTCTTTGGTCGCCTCGCCGACGGAACCCCTGTTCACCGCTGGACGCTGGAGGGCGGTGGGACGCGGGTGCGGGTGCTGACGTACGGCGGGATCGTCCAGTCGGTGGAAGTCCCCGACCGGGATGGTGCGGTGGCCGACGTGGTGCTGGGGTTCGGGGACGTGGCGGGGTATGTCGACCAGCCGGGGCCGTACTTCGGGGCGCTGGTCGGGCGGTATGCGAACCGGATCGCGGGCGGGTCCTTCGAGCTCGACGGGCGCGTGTACGCGCTGGCGCGGAACAACGGGCCGAACTGTCTGCACGGGGGTGTGCGGGGGTTCGACAAGTGGGTGTGGGACGCGGAGGCGGTGGGCAGCGACGGTGCGGGGGTGCGGCTCTCGCGGGTCAGTCCTGATGGGGAGGAAGGGTTTCCGGGGCGGCTGGATGTGGCGGTGACTTATGTGGTCGATGAGCGGGGGGCGCTTCGGATTTCGTATGAGGCGACCACTGATGCTCCGACCGTGGTGAGTCTGACCAATCACACGTACTGGAACCTTGCGGGGGCGGGGAGCGGCAGTGCGGAGGGGCATGAGCTGCGGGTGGGGGCTTCGTATGTCACGCCCGTGGACGGGGACTTGATTCCTACCGGGGAGCTGGCGGCTGTGGAGGGGACGCGGTTCGACTTCCGGGAGGCGCGGAAGGTGGGGTCGGGGTTGGATCACAACTTCGTGCTGGATGGGGGTGGGGTTGCTGCTGAGCTTTATGAGGGCGGGTCCGGGCGGGTGTTGAGCGTGACGACCAGTGAGCCGGGGATGCAGGTGTATACGGCGGATCACTTGGACGGGGAGCCGTTCGGGGCGGGGGCCGGGGTGGCGCTGGAGACTCAGCGGTTTCCTGATTCGCCGAATCGGGGGGAGTTTCCGAGCGCGGTGGTGCGGCCTGGGGAGGTTTTCCGGTCGGAGACGGTGTACGGGTTCGCGGTGCGGTAGGCGGGGCGGGAGGGTTTCCCCGATCCCGCCCCTTCCCGAAACTGGGGCTGCGCCCCAGACCCCCTGAGCCCCGCCTTTGCGGGGGCTTCGCCCCCTGCACCCCCGTACGCGACCTTCGGCCGCGTGTCCTCAATCGCCGGACGGGCTTGATATGCCCATCTCCAGCCCCTCCGGCGATTGAGGAGCGGGGTCTGGGGCGGAGCCCCAGTGGGACCAGCCCGTCAGACGTTCACCGTTGTCGTCAGGCGTACGTCCTGCAGCGCGTGCGCGACCCGGATCTCGTACTCGCCCCCGACCAACGACCACGCCCCCTCCCCTTCGTCCCAGATCTCGAACGCCCTGCGCGGCAGCGCGATCTCCACCTCCGCCGACTCCCCCGGCCCCGCCTCCACGCTCGCGAATCCCGCCAGCCAGCGCGCCGGGCGCTCCACCGTGTCGGCCGTCGGGGCCACGTACACCTGCACCACCTCGCGCCCCCTCCTCCCGCCCGTGTTGCTGACGCGGACCTTCGCCGTCGTCGGTGTCGCCTCCACCGACTCGTACCGCCACGTCGTGTAGCCCAGGCCGTGCCCGAAGCCGTACGCCGGCTGCACGCCCGTCCTGTCCCAGGCCCGGTAGCCGATGAACACGCCCTCCGTGTACGGGAGTTCGCCGTCCGTCGGGATCACCTCCGTCACCGGTGCGTCCTCGAACACCGCCGGCCACGTCGTGGGCAGTCGGCCGCCCGGCTCCTCCGTGCCCAGCAGGACGTCCGCCAGTGCCGCCCCGCCCCCCTGGCCCGGGAACCAGCTCAGCAGCACCGCCGCCACCTCGTCGCGCCACGGGAGCTCCACCGGGGAGCCCGCGTTCACCACGACCACCGTGTTCGGGTTGGCCGCCACCACCGCGCGCACCAACTCGTCCTGGCGGCCCGGCAGTCGCAGGTCCGTACGGTCGTGGCCCTCGGACTCCACCGCCTCCGTCGTCGCGACCACCACCACTGCCACCTCCGCCGCGCTCGCCGTCGCCACCGCCTCCGCGATCAGTTCGTCCGCGTCACGCTGCGGGTCGCGGTGCATCAGGGTGAAGCCGATCGCCTGGAGGCGTGAACCCGACTCCTTGTAGACCGTGTTGGTGAGCGTCACCGGGACCGGCTCGCCCGCCTTCAGGGTGACGCGGCCACGCTCCACCGCGCCGCCGAACACCGCCGCGAAGGGGTCGGACACGTCCGCGGGGCGTTCCATGCCCGTGAAGAGGGTGTGGCCCGCCACCGTGACTTCGAAGCCGCCCAGGCCCTGCGTGCCGAAGGTGTGCTCGCCGGTCTCGCGCGGCGTGAACGTGCCCGTGACCTCCACCGTGTGCAGCGCCTCGTGCGTCACCCCGTCCGGCAGGTCGCTGCCGACCCATTTGACCTGGCCGCCGGGCACGGAACCCTCGCCGAGGACCTCGCCCTGCGCGTCGCGGCAGATCGCGCGCAGCGCGAACCCCTTCTCGGCGGCGGCCAGTTCGCCGCTGGGGTCCGCTCCGATCGCGTACGTCACGACGCCCTCGCCCAGCGCCTCGGTCAGCCCGTCGAGCGGGGAGATCACATGGTTGGGGAAGACCGTCGCGGAGCCGCCGCCGAGGATGCGGGCGTCGCGGGCCGCCGCGCCGATGAGGGCGAGGGAGCGCAGGGTCGTCGGGTTCAGCGGCAGGGTCTCGGCTTCGTTGCGTACGAGCGTGAAGGAGCGGCGGGCGACCTCGCGGGCAAGCGCGTCGCCGTCGACCTGGGCGGGGAGGTCCGACGCGGGGACGACCGGGTCCGCGCCCTCCAGGATGCCCACGCGGGCCGCCAGGCGCAGGACGTTGCGCACCGCCGCGTCCACGTCCGCCTCGTCGACCTCGCCCGCGCGGACCGCGGCCGCGAGCGGTGGGCCGTACGGCGTGCGCGGGCCGGGCATCGCCACGTCCAGGCCGCCCGTGATGTCGCCCACTGTCGAGCGGGCCGCCGTCCAGTCCGAGACGTTGGCGCCGTCGAAGTGCCATGCGCCGCGCAGGACTTCGTTGACCAGGTAGCGGTGCTCGGACATGGTCGTGCCGTTGACCGTGTTGTACGCGGTCATGATGCCCCAGGGGTGGGCGTTCGCGACGATCGCCTCGAAGGGGGCGAGGTAGAGCTCGCGGAGCGGGCGCGGGGCGATGATGTTGTTGACGGTGAAGCGGTCGGTCTCCGCGTCGTTGCCGACGAAGTGCTTGACCGTGGTGCCCACGCCGCCCGACTGAACGCCCCGGATGTACCCCGTGCCGATCTCGCCCGTCAGGTACGGGTCCTCGGAGTAGCACTCGAAGTGGCGGCCGCCCAGCGGCGACCGGTGCAGGTTGACCGTCGGCGCGAGCAGTACGTGGACGCCCTTGCGGCGGGCCTCCTGCGCCAGCAACACCCCAGCGCGGCGGGCCAGTTCAGGGTCCCAGGAGGCGGCGAGCGCGGTCGGGGACGGGAGGGCGATCGAGGGGTCGTCGGCGGTCCAGCGGACTCCGCGTACGCCGATGGGGCCGTCGGACATCACGAGCGAGCCGAGGCCGATCTCGGGCAGTTCGGGGAGGGACCAGAAGTCCTGGCCGGAGATCAGGCGGGCCTTGGTGTCGAGGTCCAGCTTGGAGAGGGCCGCCTCCACGGCCGCCTCGCGGGCCTCTGCCCCGTGATGGAGTGTCTCTGACACGGCCGTACCTCCGCTGTGTAGCCACCGGGTGTGTGTCTCTATCCTGACCCCATTGCCGGTACAGCGGTCGGATTTGTTATGCATCCGTGACAACGAGGAAGGAGCCGGCGCGTGCCCAGTGCCAGGAACGAGGAGCGGCGGGCGGAGATCCTCCGCGCCGCCCTGGAAGTGATCGCCGAACGCGGCTACCGGGGCGCGAGTCTGGCCGCCGTGGCCGAGCGCGTCGGGCTCACCCAGCAGGGGCTGCTGCACTACTTCCCGACCAAGGAGGCGCTGCTCGTCGCCGTACTGGAGGCGCGCGACCGGTGGGATCCGGGCGCGTCGGGGCGTACGGCGGAGCCATGGAGTCTTGAGCTGCTCGGCTCGTTGGTCGAATACAACGCGATGCGGCCGGGGATCGTCCAGACCTTCGCCGCGCTGCTCGGCGAGAGCGTGACCGAGGACCATCCGGCGCGCGACTTCTTCACCCGGCGGTACGTACAGGTGCGGGCGTCGATGGCGGACACCCTGCGCAAGGAGTACGGCGACCGCCTGCCGGGCGGGCTGACCCCGGAGGACGCGGCGCCTCTCCTGGTCGCGGTCCTGGACGGGTTGCAGTACCAGTGGCTCCTGGACCCGGAGTCGGTGGACATGGCGGCGGCGTACCGCGCGTTCGTCACCCTTCTCGATCCGGAGCGCGCGTGATTTTCTCTGTCGCCCAGTTCACCTGCCGGCCCGGCGACATCGCCGCCAATGCGGAGGTGATGGCCGGCTTCGTACGGGAAGCGGCGCGCGAAGGTTCGTCGCTGGTGGGCTTCGCCGAGCTGGCCCTGACCGGATACGAGTTGGGGCTGATCGCCAGGGACCGAGAGCTGTGGGCGGAGGCGGACGATCCACGGATCGATCCGGTGCGGGAGGCCTGCCGGGAGACGGGGACGGCCGCGGTGGTCAACTGCGCCGCTCCTGCGGTGGGCGACTCGGCGCGGCCTGCCATCACCTCGTATGTGTACGGGCCCGACGGCTCGCTGCTGACGCGCTACGAAAAGCAGCATCTGTACGAGAGCGAGCGCGATCTCTTCGCGGCGGGCGCGGTGGACGGGCGTTTCGAGGTGGGCGGTGTGCGGGTCGCGCTGGCCACGTGCTTCGACAACCACTTCCCGGAGCTGGCGGAGCGGGCCGCGGCTGACAACTGTGGTGTGTATATGGCCAGTTCGCTGTACGGGCTCGGGAACGGGGAGCGTGAGGTGGCAACCGTGTACCCGGCGCTCGCGGGGGCGAACGGACTGTACGTCGCTCTCGCGAACCATGTCGGTCGAGCGGGTCCCTACGACGCGTGCGGACTGAGCGCATTGTGGGCGCCGGACGGTTCGGTGCTCGCCACCATGGGAGCGGACCGGTCCGGGCCGGTCAGCGCGCAGGTCCGGAACGGCCCGCTGACCGACACGGAGGTCACACTCGCCGATGCCCTCCTCGCCGGAATCGCGGAGGAAGGCCCTCAGGCCCAGTGACCACCCTGGATGCAGGCGTCAGCGCGCGAGGCCCAGCGTGACGCCGAGGCCGATCAGGACCGAGCCGATGCCCCGGTTGAGCGCCTTCTGCCAGCGGAGCATCGCGGTGCGCAGGCGGGAGTTGGAGAAGAAGAGCGCGACGAGGCCGAACCAGCCGAAGTGGGCCGCGGACATGAACAGGCCGTAGCCGAGCTGTTGGGCGACGGGGGTGCCGGGGCCCACGACCTGAGTGAACGTCGAGACCACGAAGAGCGTTGTCTTGGGGTTCAGCGCGTTGGTGAGGAAGCCGGTGCGCAGGGCGCCCAACGGGGAGAGCTCGGGCTTCGATTCGAGGTCGAGGTGGAGGTCGCCGCGGGTGCGGAAGGTGCGGATGCCGATGTAGACGAGGTAGGCCGCGCCGACGAGCTTGATCGCCGTGAAGAGCGAGGTGGAGGAGGCGATGAGCAGGCCGACTCCGAGCATCGTGTACGTGACGTGGACGAGGACGCCGGCGGCGACGCCCGCGGCGGCGAGGAGTCCGGTCGTACGGCCGTAGAGGTAACTGTTGCGGACGACCATGGCGAAGTCCGCGCCGGGGCTGATGACGGCGAGGATCGTGATGACGGCTACTGCGACGACTTCGGTCATACGGGGATCGTGGTGAGGGGCGTATCGGGGATCAAGGGGGCGTCCGGATGGTGGACGGGGCCAGGGCTCAATCCCCGGACGGGCCTGCTTCCTCCGGCTCCGGGTCCGGGTTCTCGCCCAGGAGTTCGCGCGTCATCAGCGTCGCCCCCGCCACCGCCCCCGGCATCAGGAAGATCGCCACGAACGGGACCAGGAACGATGCCGCCAGCGGGGCTCCGAAGCCGAGGGCCAGCAGTCGGCGGGAGCGGAGGAGGGTGAGGCGGTCGCGGAGTTCGATGCGGCGGCGCTGCATGGCCACCGCTGTCAGCTCCTGCGTCAGGAAGTAGCCCGTCACACAGACCGCGAGCACCGGGATCACCGTCTGGCCGATCACCGGGACGAAGCCCAGCGCGAAGAGGAGCAGACCCCAGAGCGCGGCCCGGAGCAGTATGCGGAGGCTGTCCCTGGCCGAGATCCACAGTTCGCGCCAGAGCGGGAGGCCCGATTCGGGGGCCGAGCCGTCCGGGGACTCGCTGCGGTCGACGTCTTCCGAGAGCTTCTCGTAGAACGGTTCGCCGATCAGCAGCGTGACCGCCGTGAAGGAGATGACGGCGAGCAGTATCGACAGGACCCAGAGCAGCGCCGTCAGGAAGCCGCGGAACAGGCCCTGCCAGGGCGAGCTCCAGTCGTCCGCGAAGGGGGTGGCCCAGGCGATCGCGTCGTCCGCCCAGAAGGCGAGCGCCACCAGCGCCGCCACGTACAGCACCAGGGTGAGCAGGCCGGGGAGCAGGCCGAAGCCGTACTGCCTCCCGTGCTTGCCGACCCAGCGCTGGCCCTTCATCAGATAGCCGAAGCCCGCCCCAAGATCTCGCATGGGGAGGAGCTTAGCGAGGCGCGTCCAGCTCCAGGACAGTGACCGAGTAGGGCGGGAAGGTGTAGGTGAAGGTGGTCGAGAGGTTGGTGATGCGGTGCGTCCGCGGAATCAGTTTCTCCGGGTCGGTGAGGGTGTTCGTGTCGGAGAGGGATGTGCCGGAGAGGACCGTTGCCCGGCCCGTTGCGCGGACTCTGCGCGCTCCCGTGATCTCCACCGGCGTCGTACGCGGCACCGAGCCGAAGTTGACCACCGCCGCGTAGAGCCGGCCCGTTCCCGGGTCGCGTGTGGTGACCGTGTTCAGGCCGGGCAGCGCGCGGGCCGTCGTCGGGGCGACCACCGTGCCCTGGTGGGTGCGGAGGATCTGCTGGGCGTAGTAGCTGGGTGAGTTGTAGCTCGTCAGGGCGTCGTACGCGATGAGGTTGGTGGCCCAGACGTTGTTGGAGACATGGCTGAAGAGCGGGGCGTACGACTCCATCAGGACCTGGTCGGAGTTGCGGATCAGGCCCGTCAGCCAGGAGGCGTCGCCCAGTGCGGCATTGAGGTCGGGGGTGGGGCGGCCGGACTGGGAGGCCCATTCGCCGACGAAGACCTTGGGGGTGGTGCGGTCGCGGTTGTCGTACTTGTGCGCGCCGTGCTGGAAGGCCGACGGCGACTGGTAGTAGTGCTCGTCGATCAGGTCGTACGGGCGTGAGGCGACGGGGGTCGTCGCGATCAGCTTGAGGTGGGGGTGGGCGGCCTTGATCGCGTCGTGGAAGGCCGCGTAGCGCTCCTCGTAGGAGCCGGACGTGTCGAACCAGTCCTCGTTGCCGATCTCCACGTAGGTGAGGGGGAAGGGTTTCGGGTGGCCGTCCGCCGCTCGCCGCGCGCCCCAGGGGGTGGTCGTGTCGCCTGTCAGGTACTCGATCTCGTCGAGTGCGTCCTGGACGAAGGGCTTGAGGGCGTCGCCCGTGACGTGCTCGCCGTGCAGTGCGTACCCCGCGAAGACACAGAGGAGGGGTGCACAGCCGAGGTCCTCGGTGAGCTCCAGGTATTCGAGGAGGCCGAGGCCGTCGGTGGACCAGTAGCCCCAGGCGGAGTTCTGGTGGCCGGGGCGCTCCTCGACGGGGCCGATCGTCTTCTTCCAGTCGAAGCGGTCGGCGATGACGTTGCCTTCGAGGTAGTTGCCGCCGGGGAAGCGCAGGAACTTGGGGTTCAGCGCGGCGAGCTTTTCGGCCAGGTCGGGGCGGAGGCCGTTGGGGCGGTTCTTGTACGTCGGCGGGAAGAGGGAGACGTTGCTGAACCAGAGCGTGTCGGAGGAGGAGGCGGAGCTGCCGGTGGTGACCGTGAGGGTGGCTGCCGATGTGGTGGGGGCGGCGGCCGTTGTGCGGAGTTTCAGGTCGTAGCGGGTCCAGTCGCCGGTGACCGGCTTCGTCGTGCCCGTCGCGTACACCGTGCCGTCCTTGCCCGTCAGGGCGACGGTGAGGCGGCCGCGGTAGGTGCCCTTGGCCCGGAGGGAGGCGCGGTAGGTGGTGCGGGGGCGGACGGGGATGCCCCAGAAGCCTTCGTTGGAGATGCCGTCGCCGGGGGCGGTGACGGTCAGTTTCAGGGACTGGGTGAGGGCGGTGTTGAGGGGGGTCGAGGTGTCGATCGTTATCGTGCCCGCGCCCGTCGCCGACCAGTGGAGGGGCGTGGCCGCCGCCATGAAGCTGCGGTTGTTGACCAGTTCGGCGTAGAGGCCGCCCTCGCCGCTGTGGTTGATGTCCTCGAAGAAGATGCCGCCGAGGTCGGGGCTGACGGTGGGGCCCGCCGTCGCCGTGTCGATGCTGAGCAGGGGCGCGGTGTCGGCCGGGTCGACTCCGGCGAGGGCGGCGGCCTGGTCGGCGGTGAGGGCGATGGCGTAGAGGGAGGCCTCGTCGATCAGTGCGTACGCCTGGTCGACCTTCGCGCCGCCGTAGAAGCCGCGGCCGACGGCGGTGGTGCCCGAGGCGTTTTTCCAGCCACTGGTGTAGGCGGCTTCGCCCTCCAGTACGCCGTCGACGTACAGCCTGATGGTCCCGGCGGACGGGTCGTCGACGCCCAGGAGGTGGTACCAGGTGCCAGTCTCGGGGGCGAAGGTCGCGCCCGCGACGGCCGCGGCGGTGTTCGCGTCCGTGGAGTCGGTGGGGAGGCGGGTGAAGGCGAAGGTGCCGGTGTCCGCGCGGAGCTGGAGGAAGAAGGCGCTGACCGCCGCGCCGTCGGCGGAGACGAAGGTCTGGTAGCCGTCGTTGCGGGCGAGGCGGACCCAGGCCGCGACGGAGAAGGCGGCGGAGGTGTCGACGACGGCGGAGTCGTGCTCGGCGTATCCGGTGGGGGTGGTGTCGAGGCTGTACGCACCGGACTTGGCCGCGCCCCAGGCCGCCTTGCCGGTGAGGGTGAGGGTGTTCCCGTTGCCGGAGGCGTCGGCGGCGGTGGTGCCGGCGCCCTCGTCGAAGGCCCAGTGCGCGGTGGGGGCGGGGAGCGCGACGGCCTCGGCGGTGGGGGCCGCCGAGGCGGGGGCGGCCCCTGCGAGGGCGTACGCGAAGGGGGCTGCGCCCGCTGCGGCGATCAGGGTGCGGCGGCTGATCCGGGTCATGTGTGGGGCTCCTCAAGCTCGATGTGCGGGGTTCGAGATTTCGGACGCTTTACGATATTTCGACGGCCGGGAGCTTGCCGCCCCTCACGCCCCTCCGTCAACACCCCCGTCACACCGCCGAAATCGACCCGCGCCGGACCATTGACTCCGGCCACGTGACGCGATTACGTTCACGCCAGCATTTCGAACGTGTGACGAAATACCGAACAATCTCCGGGGGCAACTGCCTTGCGTATTACGGGAATCACCACCCACGTCGTCGGGACGCCCTGGCGCAACCTGACATATGTCCAGGTCCACACCGACGAGGGCATCACCGGCGTCGGCGAGACCCGGATGCTCGGGCGGACCGACGCGCTGCTCGGCTATCTGCACGAGGCGACCGCGAATCACATCGCGGGGTCCGATCCGTTCGCGATCGAGGACCTGGTGCGGAAGATGAAGTACGGCGACTACGGGCGCGCCGGCGAGATCGTCATGTCCGGGATCGCGGTCATCGAGATGGCGTGCTGGGACATCAAGGGCAAGGCGCTGGGCGTGCCGGTGTGGCAGCTGCTCGGCGGCAAGGTGACCGACAAGGTCAAGGCGTACGCGAATGGCTGGTACACCACCGAGCGGACGCCGGAGGCGTACCACAAGGCGGCGCGCGCGGTCATGGAGCGGGGCTACCGGGCCCTGAAGATCGACCCGTTCGGGACCGGGCACTTCGAGCTCGACCAGGCGCAGACCAACTACTCGGTCTCGCTGATCGAGGCGGTGCGCGATGCGATCGGGCCCGACGCGGAGCTGATGCTGGAGATGCACGGGCGGTTCTCGCCTTCGACGGCGGTGCGGCTCGCGCGGGACCTGGCGCCCTTCAAGCCGGCGTGGCTGGAGGAGCCGGTGCCGCCGGAGAACCTGAAGGCGCTGGAGAAGGTGGCGGGGAAGGTGGAGATCCCGGTCGCGACCGGGGAGCGGATCCACGACCGGATCGAGTTCAGGGAGCTCTTCGAGTCGCAGGCCGCGGACATCATCCAGCCGGACGTCGGGCACATCGGCGGAATCTGGGAGACGCGGAAGCTGGCAGCGACGGCGGAGACGCACTACGTGCTGGTGGCGCCGCACAACGTGGGCGGGTCGGTGCTGACGGCTGCGTCGCTGCAAGTCGGGTTCTCGACGCCGAACTTCAAGATCCTGGAGCACTTCAACGACTTCGCGGACGCGGAGATCAAGAAGGTCGTGAAGGGGGCGCCGAAGGTGGTCGACGGCTACTTCGAGATCTCGGACGCGCCGGGGCTCGGGGTGGAGCTGGATGTGGATGCTGCGGCGGAATTCCCGCAGCAGCAGGCCCGGTTCGACCTGTGGGCCGAGGGCTGGGAGAAGAGGGCGCCGAAGGGTGGGGGCCAGGGATGAGCGGGGCCGGCAGCTCCACCGCCCACCACATCGTCCTCGACGCCCCCGGCGCCCACCGCCTCGTCCCCCACGAGGTCGCCGAACCCGGGCCCGGCGAGGCCCGTGTCCGCGTGCACGCCTCCGGGATCTGTGGCAGTGACCGGGAGCTCTGGCAGGGCAACCGGCCGCCGGAGTACGTCCGTTACCCCGTCACCCCCGGCCACGAGTGGTCCGGCACCGTCGAGGCCGTCGGACCCGGCGCGCCCGCCGCCCTCGTCGGGCGCAAGGTCGTCGGCGAGGGGTTCCGCAACTGTCAGGTGTGCGACCGGTGCCATGCCGGGGACACCACCCTCTGCACCGCGGGGTACGAGGAGACCGGGTTCACCCAGCCCGGCGCCATGGCGCCCACCCTCACCCTGCCCGCCCGCCTCCTCCACCCCCTCGACGACGCCGCCGACCTCAACGCCGCCGCCCTCCTGGAGCCCGCCGCCTGCATCGCCGCCGCCGCGCTGAAGGCCAATGCCCGGCCCGGTGAGCGCGTCGCCGTCGTCGGGACCGGGACGCTCGGGATGTTCGCCGTGCAGTTCCTCGCGGCCGGCTCCCCCGGCGAGCTCCTCGCCGTCGGCAGCAGCACCGACCGCGAGGCGCTCGCGCACGCCTTCGGCGCGACCTCCTTCCGGACCCGGCACGACCTCCCCGCCGCCGACTACGACGTCGTCATCGAGACCGCGGGCTCCGCATCCGCCGCCACCACGGCCGCAGCCCTCCTCCGCCGCGGCGGCCGGCTCGTCCTCACCGGGATTCCGGCCGCGGGCGCGCAGGGGCTCGATCCGACCGATCTGGTCGTACGGCAGCTGGAGGTGCAGACCGTGTTCGGCGCACCCCCGGCCGCCTGGGCGCACACCGTACGGGTCTTCGGCGCAGGTCTCCTCGACCCCGTACCCCTCATCACCCATGAGCTCGCGCTCAGCGAATTCCCGCACGCCATCGACCTGGTGGGCAGCGGCGACCCGAAGGTCGGCAAGGTCCTGCTGCACCCGGAGTAGCAGCTCCGTGCCCTGATATCCGAACTGCGTACGAAATTTCGAACACCGAGGAGTCACGTGACCACCCCCTCAGGAGCCCGCCGACCCGGCGAACAGGCCCTCGCCGCGCTCGGCCTCGCCGCGCCTGCCCACAACCCCGCCGACTCCTCCCCGCACGCCTTCCCCGACGGCGGCACCTGGCGTACCGAGATCCCCTCCGTCGAGGGCCCGGAGGCGCTCGCCGTCGTACTGAAGGAGTCCTCCAGACTCGACGTGCCCATCCACCGCATCAGCCAGGGCAGCGGCGTCTGGATGCTGACCGACGCCGAGATCACCGAGATGGTCGAGGCCTGCGCCGAGCGCGACATCGAGCTCTGCCTCTTCACCGGGCCGCGCGGCACCTGGGACATCGGCGGCTC
This sequence comes from Streptomyces sp. NBC_01465, assembly GCF_036227325.1. Classification (NCBI taxonomy): domain Bacteria; kingdom Bacillati; phylum Actinomycetota; class Actinomycetes; order Kitasatosporales; family Streptomycetaceae; genus Streptomyces; species Streptomyces sp. NBC_01465. Next base: position 2,315,047 of record NZ_CP109467.1, read on the forward strand.
CACGCGTACGGACTCGGGCGGCGCCGGGCTGCGCGCCCGCGGCCACGACGCGCTCGCCGGGTGCGTCGAAGACGCCCTGCGCGCAACGGAGTTGGGCGTCAAGTGTCTGCTGGTCGCCGACGAGGGCGTGCTCTGGTCGCTGCACCAGCTCCGTACGGCCGGCGTGCTGCCCGCCGACACCACCTTCAAGGTGTCGGCGCTGATCGGACCGGTCAACCCGGCCTCGTACGCCGTCTACGAGCAGCTCGGCGCGGACTCCATCAACATCCCCTCCGACCTCACGCTCGCCCACTTCACCGAGATCCGCCGGGTCTCCGCCACCCCCATGGACCTCTACATCGAGGCCCCCGACGACCTCGGCGGCTACGTCCGGATGTACGAGGCCGCCGAGCTGATCCGGCGCGGCGCCCCGATCTACCTCAAGTTCGGGCTCTCCAAGTCCCCCGGGATCTACCCCTACGGCGCCCAGCTCCGCGACCACACCCTCAACACCGCCCGCGAACGCGTCAGGCGCGGCCGGCTCGCCCTCGACCTCCTCGCACGACACGGCGCGGACGGCGGCATGTCCCCGCTCGGCTCCCGCCTCCCCGGCACCCTCACCCGTTTCTCCGTACCCACCCCCGCAGAGGACTGATGACCATGCGCACGCGCAGAGCAGCACTCACCCTGATCGCCGGATCCCTCACCCTCGCCCTCGCCGCCTGCGGCCAGAGCAGTTCCGGCGGATCGAAGGAGACCAAGTCGGCAGGCAAGGGATCCACGATCGGGATCGCCATGCCGACCAAGTCCTCCGAGCGGTGGATCGCCGACGGCAACAACATGGTCAAGCAGTTCCAGGCGATGGGCTACAAGACCAACCTCCAGTACGGCGAGAACAGCGTCGACCAGCAGGTCAACCAGATCGAGAACATGATCACCAAGGGCGTCAACGTCCTGGTCATCGCGGCGATCGACGGCAAGGCGCTCACCGACGTCCTGCAGCAGGCCGCCGACCAGCACATCAAGGTGATCGCCTACGACCGCCTGATCCTCGGCACCAAGAACGTCGACTACTACGCCTCGTTCGACAACGAGAAGGTCGGCGTCCTCCAGGCCTCGTACCTGGTCGACAAGCTCGGCCTCAAGTCCGGTGCCAAGAAGGGCCCGTTCAACATCGAGCTCTTCGCCGGCTCCCCCGACGACAACAACACGCGCTACTTCTTCGACGGCGCCATGAAGACGCTCAAGCCGTACATCGACAAGAAGCAGCTGGTCATCAAGAGCGGCCAGAAGGACCTCAACCAGGTCACCACCCAGGGCTGGGACGGCGGCACCGCCCAGAAGCGCATGGACAACCTGCTGACCAAGGCGTACTCCGCCGCCAATGTCGACGCGGTCCTCTCCCCGTACGACGGGATATCGATCGGCATCCTCTCCTCCCTGAAGTCCGACGGTTACGGGTCCGCCTCCAAGCCGCTGCCGGTCATCTCCGGGCAGGACGCGGAAGTCGCCTCGGTGAAGTCGATCATCGCGGGCGAGCAGACGATGACCGTCTACAAGGACACCCGCGCGCTCGCCAAGGTCACCGTGCAGATGGCGGACGCGATGCTCACGGGCAAGACGCCGGAGACCAACGACACCAAGTCGTACAACAACGGCGTCAAGATCGTCCCCTCGTACCTGCTCGACCCGGTCGCCGTCGACAAGACCAACTACCAGAAGGAACTGGTCGACTCGGGCTACCTCAAGGCGAGTGACCTGAAGTGACCGGAGCCCCCGTCCTGGAGATGCGCTCGATCGTCAAGACCTTCCCCGGGGTCAAGGCGCTCTCCGATGTGACACTGACCGTCGCCGCCGGGGAGGTCCACGCGATCTGCGGGGAGAACGGCGCGGGCAAGTCGACCCTGATGAAGGTTCTCAGCGGGGTTCATCCGCACGGGAGTTACGACGGCGAGATCCGTTTCCAGGGCGAGGGCTGCTCGTTCAAGGACATCCGGGCCAGCGAGGCGCGCGGGATCGTCATCATCCATCAGGAGCTGGCGCTCGTCCCGTACCTCTCGATCGCCGAGAACATCTTCCTCGGCAACGAGCACGCGACCCGGGGCGTCATCAGCTGGAACGAGACGCTCAAGCACGCCTCCAGGCTGCTGAAGCGGGTCGGACTGAAGGAGCACCCGCAGACCCGGGTGGCGGACATCGGGGTCGGCAAGCAGCAGCTCGTGGAGATCGCCAAGGCGCTCTCCAAGGAGGTCAAGCTCCTCATCCTCGACGAGCCGACGGCTGCCCTGAACGACGAGGACAGTGCCCAACTCCTCCGGCTCATCCTGGAGTTGAAGGAGCATGGCATCACCTCGATCATCATCTCCCACAAGCTCAACGAGATATCGGCGGTCGCCGACTCCGTCACGGTCCTGCGCGACGGCAGGACCATCGAGACCCTCGATGTGCGCTCGGAGGAGACGACCGAGGACCGGATCATCAGCTCCATGGTGGGCCGCGACCTCGACCACCGCTTCCCCGACCGGACGCCGTACGACGGGACCGCGGACACCCATCCGGCGCTCGAAGTCCGCGACTGGACCGTCCACCACCCCATCGACCAGCAGCGCAAGGTCGTCGACGACGTCTCGGTGCATGTGCGCCGCGGCGAGATCGTCGGCATCGCGGGGCTGATGGGGGCGGGCCGCACCGAGCTCGCGATGAGCGTCTTCGGGCGGAGCTACGGCCGCAACATCAGCGGCAAGGTCTTCAAGGACGGCAAGGAGATCCGGACCAAGACCGTCCCCGAGGCGGTCCGCCACGGCATCGCGTACGTCACCGAGGACCGCAAGCAGTACGGCCTCAACCTCATCGACACCATCAGCCGCAACATCACCCTGAGCGCCCTGCCCAAGGTGACCAAGCGCGGGGTGGTCGACGAGCACGAGGAGACCCGGGTCGCCGAGTCGTTCCGCAAGACCATGAACATCAAGACCCCGACCGTCTTCGAGCAGGTCGGGCGGCTCTCCGGCGGCAACCAGCAGAAGGTCGTCCTCTCCAAGTGGATCTTCGCGGGTCCCGACGTCCTGATCCTGGACGAACCGACCCGCGGCATCGACGTCGGCGCCAAGTACGAGATCTACACCGTCATCGACCAACTGGCAGCCGAAGGCAAAGCCGTCGTCTTCATCTCCTCCGAACTCCCCGAACTGCTCGGCATGTGCGACCGCATCTACACGATGGCGGCCGGCCGGCTCACCGGTGAGATCTCCAGGGCCGAAGCGACACAAGAAGTTCTGATGCGCCACATGACCATGGACAAGAGGTAGCCGACATGGGCCCCGTTCCCACCGACATCAAGAAGAGCGCTCCGCCGGCGCCCCGCTCCACCGGCCCCACCGCCGGGGCCCTGCTCCTGGAATCGGCGCGCCGCAATATGCGCCAGTACGGCATGCTGATCGCGCTCGGCCTGATCGTCGTCCTGTTCCAGATATGGACCGACGGCGTTCTGCTCAAGCCGAACAACGTCACCAACCTGGTCCTCCAGAACAGCTACATCCTGGTCCTGGCCATCGGCATGATGATCGTCATCATCGCGGGCCACATCGACCTCTCGGTCGGTTCGCTGGCGGCCTTCGTGTCGGCCGCGTGCGCGGTGATGATGGTCGAACACCATGTGTCATGGCCGGTCGCCCTGGTCATCGGGCTGCTGATCGGCGCGGTGGCGGGCGCCTGGCAGGGCTTCTGGATCGCGTACGTGGGAATTCCATCCTTCATCGTGACCCTCGCCGGAATGCTGATCTTCCGCGGTGCCACGCAGATCATGCTCGGCTCGCGTTCGCTCGGCCCCTTCCCCGAGGGCTTCCAGAAGATCTCCACCGGTTACCTGCCCTCGGTCGGCCCGAACACCAACTACCACAACCTGACCGTGCTGATGGGTCTCGTCCTGATCGCGGTGGTCGTGGTCCAGGAGCTCCGTTCGCGCCGCCGCGAGCAGGAGTACGAGCTCGACGTCCTGCCGAAGGGGATCTTCATCACCAAGCTGGTGGCGATGATCGCGGCGGTCCTCGCCTTCACGATGACCCTCGCCAGCTACCGGGGCGTCCCCGTGGTGCTGCTCATCCTGGCCGCCCTGCTCATCGGACTCGGCTTCGTGATGCGCAACGCGATCGTCGGACGCCACGTCTACGCGCTCGGCGGCAACCAGGCCGCGGCCAAGCTCTCGGGCGTCAAGGACAAGCGCGTCACCTTCCTGGTCTTCGTGAACATGGGCGTCCTCGCGGCCCTGGCGGGCATCGTCTTCGCCGCCCGCCTCAACGCGGGCACCCCCAATGCCGGTGTGAACTTCGAACTCGAGGCCATCGCCGCCTCGTTCATCGGCGGCGCGTCGATGAGCGGCGGCGTCGGCACGGTCTTCGGCGCGATCATCGGCGGTCTGGTCCTGGGCGTGCTCAACAACGGCATGTCCCTGGTGGGCATCGGCACCGACTACCAGCAGGTCATCAAGGGGCTCGTGCTCCTGGCCGCGGTCGGCTTCGACGTCTACAACAAGCGCAAGGTCGGTTCGTAATGCAACTGCCTCCCGAGGAGCCGCACATGAGCACGAGCAGACGCACAGTACTGGCAGCGACGGCGGCGGCAGGCCTGGCCGCGACGACGCTGGGCACGGCGACACAGGCGCAGGCTTCGTCGCGCCCGTCGCACACCCCGTCCAAGGAGTACTTCGGCACCCTGGACGACGGCACGAAGGTGTACGTCTGGACGGTCGCGAACGGAGGCACCCGCCTCCAGGTCCTTTCGTACGGCGGAATCATCCACCGCCTGGAGACGGCGGACCGCCACGGCAGGCGGGCCAACGTCGCGCTCGGCTTCGACAACCTCGCCGACTACGTCGCCAAGTCCCCTTACTTCGGTGGGCTGATCGGCCGCTACGGCAACCGCATCGCGGGCGGGAAGTTCACGCTGGACGGCACGACGTACCAGCTCCCCCTGAACGACACCACGACCTCCCTCCACGGCGGCACCAAGGGCTTCGACAAGGTCCCGTGGAACGTCGCCCCGTACACCAAGGGCTCCGAAACCGGCCTGGTCCTGACCCGGACGTCGCCCGACGGCGAGATGGGCTACCCCGGCAACCTCAAGGTGAAGGTCACCTACGCCCTCACCGCGCGCGGCGAATGGCGCATCGACTACGAGGCGACGACCGACAAGGCCACGGTCGTCAACCTCACCAACCACACCTACTACAACCTCTCCGGCGAGGGCACGGGCTCGATCTACGACCACACCCTCGAACTGGCCGCCTCGCGCTACACCCCGGTGAACTCGGCCCTGATCCCCACCGGCGAACTGGCGAAGGTCGCGGGCACCCCCTTCGACTTCCGCCGCACGAAGGTGATCGGCGCGGACATCCGCAAGGCGAACCAGCAGCTCCTGTACGGCAAGGGGATCGACCACAACTGGGCGCTGGACAAGGGGATCACACAGACCCCCGAGTACGCCCTGACGTTGTCCGACCCCGCGTCGGGCCGCGTGATGAAGATCCACACGACAGAGCCGGGCCTGCAGTTCTACTCGGGCAACTTCCTGGACGGCACGCTGGTCGGCACCTCGGGCCACATCTACCGCCAGGGCGACGCGCTCTGCCTGGAGACCCAGCACTTCCCGGACTCCCCGAACCAGAGCAACTTCCCGTCAACGGTGCTGCGTCCCGGCCAGACGTACCGCACGACAACGCTCCACACCTTCTCGACCCGCTAGCCCCCGACCGCTGTGCGCCTCCGCGGGTTCTGACCCCGCGGGGGCGCACAGCCGCGCCCGGCCTCAGACCGCGGCCTCAGATCCCGGCGTGGACCTCCAGCGCGGTGCGCACCGCCGACTCCAGCGCGCCCTCGATCCAGGCGGGCTTGACCGACGTATGACAGCCCGCGAAGTGCAGCGGCCCCTCGGCCGTCACCGTGTGCGGCAGGAGCTCGGTGTGCTGGCCGGGCATCAGCACGGACGCCTCGCCGTACGCGTACGGATCACGCATCCACGACTGCGTGCGCCCAACTCCCGTGTAGAACACCTCGATCCGCTGCCCGTAGACCTCCTGCACTCCGCCCAGCGCCCGCGGATACCGCTCCTCGTCGTCGAAGCAGTCCCACTTCAGCGCGTCGTCGGCCCAGCTGTACGAGGCGAGCACCACCCCGCCCGGGCTCCCCTCCACCGGATACGACGGCTGGAACATGAACCGGTTCGGATTGTCGGTGACCGACCCGCCCCCGACCACGTGCGCGGCCTCGGGCTGATCCTTCGCCACGGCCCGGCTGGCCGCGTAGTGCACCCGCTGCGCATCGCTGATGTGCCCCTTGGGCACGGAGGGATGCGCCCCCAGCAGCGACCCGTCGGCCGGGACCTTCCCGCGCCGGTAGTCCTCGTACAGCCCGGGCCGGACCGCCTCCAGCGCCGCTTCCCATCCCTTCTCGTCCAACTCCCACCAGCGTTCGCTGAATTCGAGCAGCACCTTGGTCGCCGCGTCGTAGTGCATCTCGGTGATGGCACGCCGCTTGCCGTACGAGAGCGGGGGCTCGACCGGGATGTGGCGCAGCCCGGAGAACGGCACGGTGACGATGGCGGCCTCGCCGGTGAAGGTCTCCCGGACGACCTTGCCGTCCTTCCCCTCCGAGACGGTGTCGACGGTGACGGAGGGCTTCACGGGGTCGTAACTGATCCGCGTGACCCGCCGGTCGAGCCGCACCACATCCTTCACCTGCGCGTAGAGCGCGTCGGCCAGCGTGGCGGTGCCGCCGGGGAGTTCGTAGAAGGTGGTGTCGGGGCTGATCAGATACGCGTCGATGAAGGCGTGGATGAACCCCAGATGCATCCGCGACGTGACGTTCTCCAGCGTCCCGACCAGATCGATCGTGGCGGCGTCGAGCTTGGCGGCCTCGGTCAGATACTGGTACATCGACCAGTGCCCGTACCGCTGCACGACGTTCGCCCACCCTTCCAGCAGTTCGCCGCCCTTCTTCCCCTCGATCTCGGTGTACGCGAGGGCGAGCGCATTGCGCAGGATCGTGCCGGACGGCACGGTCTCGTACTGCTCGGGAACGCCGAAGGACCGGTTGACGACGCGCGGATCCTTCGCGTAGTCGGCCCGCCGGACGCGGATCCCGTTCACGTACAGCCAGGTCCGGAATGCGGGCTTGTCGTGCGCGTCGACATCCACGAGCCGGAACTTCCGCCGCTTGAGCCCGAAGCTGTCGATGAGCCCGGAGACCAGCGGGTGGCTCCCGGGAATCCGCATCGCCCCGGCCTCTGCGTACTGTTTCGGATCGGCGAAGGGGGCCGACGCATGCTCGTGCCCGCCGGACCGGAAGGTCTTGATCCGCCCACCCACGCGGTTCCCGTTGGCCTCGATGACGGTGACGTCGTGCCCGGCCTGCTTGAGCAGATGCGCGGCGACCATTCCGGATGGCCCGGCACCCACGACGAGGACCTTCCTCGGAGCCTTGCCGTTCTCCGGCAGCCCCTCCTTCAGCAGGACTTCGGCGTACCGCTCCCCCAACGGCTGCCCGTCCTTGTCCAGGACGAGGATCGCGCGGGCGACGGCGAGAGCGGCATCGCGTTCGGTGGGTGCGGCGGCCGGGACGGCGACCGCCGCGGGTGCGGCGCCGATCCCCCCGGCGAGTACCGCGGCACCGGCGCCGGCCCCCGCGAGAAGGGTCCGACGGGTGGGACGGCCGGCTGCTGTGCCGTGCTGATCAGACTGTGTGCTCATGGGGCTCACACTGCGGGTGCATCCCGCGATCCCGGCGAACGCGGGTGGTGGCGCGCACGAGATTCACCCGCGCCGGTCATACGGTCTCGCAGTGCCCCGACGGTCAAGGTGCGGGCGGGCGCGTCGCTGTGGTGCAGCGCACCCGGATGGGCATGACCAGTCGGCCGTCCCCCGCACGCAATCCCTGAACCGCCGCAAGGGCGGCGGCGCGTGCCTCCCCGCGTCGCGCCTCGGGGATGGCTGCGACTCTCCCCCGGTGCACGCTCCACCAGAGGTAGTCCCACCACTCCGCGGGCCCCTCCAGCGTGACGTCGACCGTCAGCTCTTCAGTGGTCACGTCCACGAACCCGGCCGCCCGCGCCAGACCCGGCGGATCCACCCGGTCGCTCCGCTGCGCGGCGGGTGCGAAGCGCTCCAGAGCTACGTCCACCGACCGCCAATCGGGAGGGAACCCCGAGACGAACTGGGAGATCCCCAATCGGCCGCCCGGCCTCAGCAGTCGACGGTAGGCGTCCAACCCGGCTTCGGGGTCAGGGAGTTGTCGCAGTACGAAGCCGGACGTGATCGCGTCGAAGGACGCATCGGCGAAGTCCGGCGCCTCCGCGTCCCCGACCGCGACCTTCACCTGCGCCAGGCCGAGTCGGGCGGCGTCGGCCGCCGTCTTCCGGACCATGCCGGGCGAGATGTCCACTCCGACCGCCTGCCCCGTGGGCCCGACCGCCGCCGCGGCGGGAAAGAGACACGCACCCCGACCGCAGCCGGCGTCCAGGATCCGCCCGCCAGGTGTCAACTCCAGCTGCTGGACCAGCAGTTCACCGGCAACGGAGTAGAAGGGCGGCCCCGATCGGTCGTAGGACTCGGCCAAACCGTCATAGCGTGCGGATATCTCAGCCCTGTGGTCCACGCGGCCACCCTAGCCACATCAGCAGCCTTTCGGCCGGTGGTCCGGGGTGTACCCCCAGGGGCGGAGCCGCTCCAGGGCCTTGCCGATACGGAAGACCGTCGGGTCGTCGTAGGTGTGGCCGACTATCTGGACGCCCGTGGGAACGCCCCAACTGGAGTGGCCGCTGGGCACGTTGAGGACCGGGCAGCGGTTGTTGATGTTGAAGGGGATCGTCATGGCTGCCCACAGCGGCTCGCCGTGGTCCTCGCCGTTCACCACCAGGCGGCCCAGGAGGTCGTCCCCCGCGGGCATGCCCGGGACGGCTGTGGTCGGGCAGATCAGAGCGTCGTACGGCGCCATCGCCTCGGCCAGTTCGCGCTGGAGCCTCGTCTCTATACGCAGGCCATCCAGGTACGTGACGTGTTCGCGGGCCAGGGCCATGTTGTCCGCGAAGGCCGTCGCGTACGCCGACATCCGGTCGCGGTGCTTCGCCTCGACCTCCGCCACCATGGCCCCGAAGATGGTGGAGAAGTGGGCCGCGAGGGCGACGAGCAAGTCCTCCTTGGTCCAGGGGAGTTCGATCTCCTCCACGATCGCGCCCGCATCCGTGAGCGCCTGGGCGACCGCCCTCGTGTTCGCCTCCATCTCCGGGTGGACGTCGTACGCGCCCAGGCGGACGCAGAGCGCGATGCGCATCCCGGCGACCGCCTCGTACTCGGTCGGCAGGACCAGCTTCGGGCGCAGCGACACGTGGTCGCGCGGGTCCGGGCCCGCAAGAACGTTGGCGAAGGTCACGCAGTCGTCCACGGTGCGCGCCATGGGTCCGTCGCCTCGGTAGTGGTCGGCGGAGAGTGGTGCGACGCCCGGGATCCTGCCGTACGGCGCCTTGTAGCCGACCGTTCCGGTGAAGGCGGCGGGGATGCGGGTCGAGCCGCCGATGTCCGAGGCCGAGGCCAGCAGTGTGGTGCCCGCTGCGAGCGCGGCGCCTGCGCCGCCGGACGATCCGCCGGGGGTGAACTCGGGGTTCCACGGGTTGCGGGTGACGCCCCACAGGCGGCTGTGGGTGTACGTGGTGATGGAGAACTCGGGGGTGGCCGTACGCGCGTGGATGATGCCGCCGGCCTCCAGGATGCGGTCGATCACCGGGGCGTTCTCGGTCGCGATGTTGCCGACGTTGACGAGCGAGCCCTCGGTCAGCGAGCGCCCGGCCATGGCGTGCTTCTCCTTGGTGGCCACCGGGATGCCCTCCAACGGGCGCGGTGTCAGGCCGTTCTTGCCGAGGAAGCGGGCTTCGGCGTGCCGGGCCTGTTCGAGTGCCTCGTCGAAGAGCCGTTCGGTGAAGGCGTTGACGGTCGGTTCGGTCTGCTCCGCGCGGGCCACCACCGCGCGCATCAGTTCCACCGGGGAGAGTTCGCGGGCTTCGAAGAGCCGGCGCGCCTCCGTGGCGCTGAGGTAGCTGAGTTCGAGGTCAGGCATGGTCGTCCTCCGTGTGCAGCCAGCGGGCCGCTGCGGCCAGCAGTGTGGTCACGCCGATCTGGATCGTGGGGTCCGGTACGGGCGCGAAGTGCGGCGAGTGGTTGGCGGGGATCGTGTCGGGCAGGCCGTCCGTCAGCAGGGCGTCGGGGTCCAGGTGCGTGAAGAGGGCGGGGTCCGCGCCGCCGAAGTGCCAGAAGACCGAGGGAACACCAAGAGCCGTGCCGAAGACCCCGAAGTCCTCGCTGCCGGTGAGGGTCTGGGGCAGGGTGAAGACCCGTTCGGCGCCCAGGGCTTCGCCGATCGCCGTCAGGACGGTTGCCGTCGCCCGAGCCTCGTTCACCGTGACGGGGAAGGAGTTGATCCCGGCGATCTCGGGCTCCTTGGGAGCGCCGGACGCGGCTGCTTCGGCGCGGACTATTCGTTCGACCGCCGCCAGAACTCGCTCTCGTACAGCGGGAGTTGTGGAGCGGATGTTGATCCGCAGGTCGGCATGGTCAGGGATGATGTTCTCCTTGGTACCGGCGTGCAGCGAGCCCACGGTCACCACCGCTGTCTGCCCCGCCCCCACCTCCCGGGAGACGACCGTCTGCAGCCGCATCACAACCGCGGCGGCCATGACGATCGGGTCGATGGCGGTCTCGGGTGCGGACCCGTGTCCGCCGCGGCCGAAGAGACGGACGCGCAGGCTGTCGGACGCGGCCATCACCGGCCCGGGGCGGGTGCCGACGAAGCCGACGGGGGCGGGCGCCACATGCTGGCCGAGGCAGACTTCGGCGCGCGGGAAGCGGTCGAGGAAGCCGTCCTCGATCATCGCCGGTGCGCCGCCGACCTCTTCGGCCGGCTGGAACACGGCTACGACTGTGCCTCGCCATTTCCCCCGGGTGGCGGCCAGTTGGGCCGTCGCTCCGATGAGACAGGTGACATGCATGTCATGACCGCAGGCGTGCATGACGGGCACCTGGTGGCCCTCGCCGTCGACGGCGGTTTCACGGGAGGCGTACGGCAGTCCCGTCTGCTCCTCGACCGGCAGCCCGTCCATGTCGGCGCGGAGCAGGACCACCGGCCCCTCGCCGTTGGCGAGGACCCCTACGACACCGGTGCCGCCGACGTTCTCGGTGACGTCCCAGCCCTGCTCCCGCAGCAGGGCGGCGACGACTCCGGCCGTACGGAACTCCTGGAAGGACAGCTCGGGATGGGCGTGCAGGTCCTCGTAGAGGGCTCGCAGGCCGGGCAGTCGGTCCGGGAAGCCGGACAGCAGGGGTGTGACAGCGCCGGTGGTCATGAGCGCTCCTTTACGGGAGTGGGCAGGCCGGACGCGCCGGCGGCGGTCCGGAAGGAGGCGGCGTCCTGCGGGGTCAGGAGGGCCATCGCGGTGGCGATGACGGCGCCGAGAACCAGGAAGGCGAAGGCCACCTGGAAGGAGAAGGTGTCGGCGAGCAGGCCCACGACGGGCGGGACGGCCATCCCGGCCACCTGGCCGCCGAAGACGATCACCGCGCTGCCCACTCCCACGTCCTCGGCCGCGAGACCGCCCAGCGGGACGGCGAAGATCGGCATGTAGCAGAGGGCTATGGACACCGAGGCGAGCGTGGCGAAGACGACGAAGCCGGTGAGCGAGTCCGAGAAGGCCATGAGGAGCAGCGCGACGCCGCCCACCGTCATACCGGGCACGATCACCTTGCGGTGATGGCCGCCGAGCCGGTCCGAGAGCCGGCCGCCGACGATCGTCGCTCCGGCCCCGGCGAGGCCGGGGACCGCCCCGATCATTCCGGCCGCGGTGAGGGAAACGCCGAACTCGTCCCTGAGATAGGACGGCATCCAGGTGGTCAGACCCCAGACGATCGCGCTGTAGCCGAACATCATCGCGGCGAAGCGCCAGACCACGCCCAGCCGCAGGACACCGCTCGCACGGCGGGGCACGGCGGGTGCGTCCGGCTCCGTCCGGGGCAGCGGGGCGGGGAGCCGCATCCGTACCGCAACCACCACGAAGACGCCCAGCGCCGCCGTCGAGAAGAACGCCGAGCGCCAGCCGAAGGCGGCGATCAGAGGGGCGACGAGGAGCGGGGTGAGGACGCCGGCGAGTGCGTTGGAGCTCATGATCAGCCCGTTGGCGCCCATCCGTTCCTCCGGCGTGGTGCGCTCGACGAGCGCCTTCAGCGCGGCCGGCGGGAAGATGCCTTCGGCGGCGCCGAACGCGAACCGTATGACGAGCAGTACGGCGAACGACCAGGCGAAGCCGGTGAGCGCCGTGAACACGGACCAGGACAGCAGGGCCCAGCAGGTCACCCGCTGAGCGCCGTAGCGGTCGGCGAGCATCCCGCCGGGAATCTGGCACAGGGCGTACGCGAGGAAGAAGACGGAGACGATCAGCCCCTGCTCCCCGCGGCTCAGATCGAACTCGTCGCCCAGGGAGGGCAGAGCCAGGTTGACGACGAGCCGGTCGGCGTAGTCGACCAGCCAGGCGGCGAACAGCAGGGTGATCGTGATCCGGACGGTTCGCCGGGCGGACTGCGGGGGCGGAGCAGACACGGGGTACTCCTCGTCGCCGGTGGCCGAGGCTGGGCATCGGCCGGAAGTGCCCCTACGATCCGGTCTGTGAGCGAAATCCTTGGAGAACTGCAGGAAAACGTCACTGCTGAAGCTGCGGCACCCGATTCCGGCACCACCGGTCCTGAGCACCGCTTCTCCGAATCGGACCTGGCCCTCATCGACGCGCTCCAGGCCGCCCCTCGGGCGCCGTGGTCCCGGATCGGGCGGGCGCTCGGCGTGGACGCGACCACGGCGGCCCGCCGCTGGGAACGGCTGCGCGCCAACGGCCTGGCCTGGATCACCGCGTACGCGGCCCCGAAGAACGTCACCGTCGCCTATGTGGAGGTGCGGTGCCGGCCCCGGGCCTTCGACTCCGTCGGCGCCGCCCTGGCCGCGATGCCCTGGGTTTTCAGCGTCGACGAGACGGCGGGCGACTACGACCTCCTGGCATCGGTCGCCGCCCCCGATCTGCCCGGCCTCGGCCGCGCGGTCCATGGCCTGATCGGCGGTCTGGACGGGGTGCGTTCCACCCGTACGCGGCTCGGCATCACGCTCTACAGCGAAGGCGGCGACTGGCGGATGAGGGCCATGGAGCCCGCCGGGCGTGCCGAACTCTCCCCTCCCCGGACGTCACGGCGGACCGCGTACAGCGCCCATATGCACCACCGGCCGCCGTCCGGGGACGAGGCCCTGCTGGCGGCGCTCGGCAGTGACGGACGGCTCGGCTACACCGAGCTCGGTGCCGCGACCGGAATGAGCGAACACACCGCCCGGCGCCGGCTGCAGCGGATGATCAGGGACGGTGACATCAACCTCCGCTGCGATCTGGCCCACCCTCTCGCGGGGCTCTCGACGGTGGTGCTCTACCGCACCGCGGTCCCGCACACCCACCTGGAGGAGACGGGCAACGCGCTGGCCCGGATGGAGGAGGTCCGGCTGGCCGTGTCGGTCAGCGGCTCCGACAACCTGCTGGTGATGGTCTGGCTCCACGGACTGCACGCCATCGACCCGTTCGAAGCACTGCTCGCCGAACGCTTCCCGAACCTGAAGGTCGATGACCGCACCGTGGTTCTCCACTCCCGCAAACGCATGGGCCGGCTGCTCGACACCGACGGTCGCGCCACGGGGCTGGTCCCGTTCGCCCTGCCGCAGGTCTGACGCCCCGGTCCGGGAATAGCCCGCCGGTGACGGCGCTTGATCATCCACAGAGCACACGCGTCAACGGGGGAAGGCACCAGCACATGTCTCAGACCATCACCACCGCCACCACAGTCCATGGCACCGTCGCCCCCGGCTTCGAGGGTGTGCGCGAGGAGTTCGCCGCGTTTGTCGGCGGCGAGGTCCACGACCCCGGTGCGCAGCTCGCCGCCTATCACCGCGGGGAGCTCGTGGTGGATCTCTGGGGTGGGGACAGTGTCACCGGCGACTCCCTCACCGGGGTGTACTCCGCCACCAAGGGCGCCGCCCATCTTGTCGTTGCGCTGCTCGTGCAGGACGGCGTGCTGGAGCTCGACAAGGAAGTCGCCTTCTACTGGCCCGAGTTCGCCGCCGAGGGCAAGGGCGCGCTCACCCTGCGCGAGCTGCTCGCCCATCGCTCCGGAGTCGTCGGGGTGGACAGCGGGTTCAGCCCCGAGGAGTACGCCGACGAGGCGCTCCTCGCCCCCCGGCTCGCCGCGCAGCGGCCCTTCTGGCAGCCGGGGAGCGGGTTCGGGTATCACGCGCTGGTCATCGGCGCGCTGACCGGTGAGGTCGTACGGCGGGCCACCGGGCGCACCATTCAGGAGATCTTCGAGGAGCGCGTACGGGTGCCCTACTCGCTCGACCTCTACCTCGGGTTCCCCGAGGAGCTCGAGCCCCGCTACCGGCCCGTCCTCCCCATGCTCCCCACACCCGCCCAGCAGGCCGAACTCGACGCCAACGCCTCCTCCCCGCACAGCCTCCTCGGCATCGCCTTCGGGGCCAACGGCAAGGAGCCGCTCGACGTCGTCGACTTCATCAACACCCGCGCCGTACGCGCCAAGGGCCAGACCTCCTCCTCCGGCGTCGGCAACGCCCGCGGGCTCGCGGGGATGTACGCCGTCGTCAACACCCTTCTGGAGCCCGGCACTTACTCCGAGTTCTCCCGGATCCACTCCTCCGGCCGAGACCTGGTGACCGGTGAGCTCGACCAGACCTTCGGGCTCGGGTTCCAGGCGCTCGGGCAGAAGTACCGCCCCCTCGGCGCCGACGCCATCGGCCACAGCGGGGCCGCCGGCGCCCTCGCCCTCGCCGACCCCCGCAACGGCGTCGCCTACGCGTACACCCGCCGCCGCATGGCCTTCCCCGGCGGTGCGGCCCCGGAGAACGAGCGGCTCATCGCCGCCGTACTGCGGGCAGCGACCGCGCGGTAGGGCACGATGGTCCGGTGATCACGATCGAGACTCCCCGGCTGGTGCTGCGCCGCTGGCGCGACACCGATGTTGCTCCCATGGCGGCCATCAATGGCGACCCCGAGGTGATGCGCTGGATCCGCGACGGTTCGGTCCGGGGCCTGGAGGAGACGCGCGCCAACATCGCCGCTATGGAGGCCACTTGGGAGGCCGAGGGGTTCGGGCTCTTCGCCGTCGAGGTGCGCGAGACCGGTGAACTGGCCGGGTTCACCGGTCTCGCCGTACCCCACTTCCTGCCCGCTGTGATGCCCGCCGTCGAGATCGGCTGGCGGCTCGGACGGGCCTTCTGGGGGCAGGGGTTCGCCTCCGAAGCCGCCCGTGCCGCCCTGCGGTTCGCGTTCCAGGAGCGCGGTCTGGACGACGTCATCAGCGTCATCCAGACCGGCAACACCGCCTCCGAGCGGATCGCGGTCAAGCTCGGCATGCATCTCGACCGCGAGCTCGTGACTCCCGGGTCCGGGCGCCCCACCCGGGTCTTCGCTCTCAGTAGGCCACTGGCCAACCCGTCGACCAGTTCAGCAAGTTGACACCAAGCTTCGGCGTCCCGCTGTCCGCCCCGTCGTAGTAGTGGTAGACGAGCAGGTCCCCGTCCGAGTCCGCCATCACCGACTGGCCGCCCGGCCCGATGTAGTTGCCGTGCGACTCCAGGACGGGCGTCCCGCCGTTGCTCGTCATCGCCGTACCGCTCGCGTCCACGTACGGGCCCGTGATGCCGGTCGCCCGGCCGACCTTGATCTTGTACGTCGAGGACGTGCCCGCGCAGCACACGTCGTAGGACGCGAAGAGGTAGTAGTAGCCGTTCCGCTTGACGATGTACGGGGCCTCCACCGCCTTCGTGCCGGTCGGACGCGACGCCAGTGAGTAGCGCGTGGTGTTCGTGGAGAGCTGCTTGCCCGTCGACGGGTCGATCTGGATCATCTTGATCCCCGTCCACCACGACCCGAACGAGAGCCACCACGTGCCGTTGTCGTCCACGAAGAGGTTCGGGTCGATCGCGTTGTAGTCGCTCGCCGACGTCGACGTGTAGACCGTTCCGTAGTCCGTCCAGGAGCCCGGCAGACCCGTCGTCGAGCCCGCCAGGCCGATCGCCGACGTATTGGATCCGAAGGTCGAAACGGCGTAGTACATCAGGTACTTGCCGCCGTGGTACGAGATGTCCGGGGCCCACGCCTCGGTCGCGTACGACGACCACCACCCGGGCTTCGTCGAGAAGGCGTCCCCGCCCGCCGTGAAGGTGATCCGGTCCGTGGACGTCTTGTACGCGAGGCCGCCGCCCGTGGCGTACAGCAGATAGCGGCCGGCGGAGGTGCGGACCATCGTCGGGTCGTGGACGACCACGTCGCCCTTGACCGTGCCGGGGTTGGGGTAGGCGTTCGCGGTCGCCGGGACCAGGGCGATGAGCGCCGCGGCGAGGAGGGGGGCGAGTACGGCTCTGCGGGAGGTGCGGCTCATGCGGAGGTTCCCTTCGGTGGGGATGCAGGGCGCGGGCGGCGAGGAGGGGGAGCTCCCGCCGCCCGCGCCCTGCCGGTCAGGCCAGGCGGATCACGTTCCAGGAGAGCGGCTCCAGCGTCGTGCGCAGGACGCCGTCCTCCAGCACCGTCCCGTCGGCCGCGTGGGGAGCGATCCGCTCCGGCTCGGCGAGGGTGTTGCGGGCCTCCGGGTCGGCGTCGGCGAGGACGCTGTGTTCGGCGACCTGCGTCAAGTCGAGCCCGTTCAGGGCCACTTCGATCGGGAGCGCCTCGGTCTGGCTGCGGTTCACGGCGAACACCGTCACCGTGCCGTCCTCGGCGCGCACCGCCGTCGCGTGGAGCAGGTCGGTCTCGCCGTACTTCGCCGTCTCGTACGTCGGCGAGTCCACCCGTACGTCGAGGACCTGCCCGCGTCCGTACTTGGCCGCCTGCGCGAACGGGAAGAACGTCGTCTGCTTCCACGCCGGGCCGCCCGGCTCCGTCATGATCGGCGCGATCACGTTGACGAGCTGCGCGAGGCAGGCGACGGTCACCCGGTCCGCGTGCCGGAGCAGGGCGATCAGCAGCGAGCCGAAGACGACCGCGTCCGTCAGGCTGTAGTTGTCCTCCAAGAGGCGGGGGGCCTCCGGCCAGTCCAGGGCGCTGACCTCGGACTGCGTACGGCTCATGTACCAGACGTTCCACTCGTCGAAGGAGAGATTGATCCTCTTCTTCGACTTGAGGCGGGCGCCCACGTGGTCGCACGTCGCGACCACGTTGTCGATGAACGACTCCATGTCGACGGCGGAGGCGAGGAAGGAGTCGCGGTCGCCGTCGTGCTCCTCGTAGTAGGCGTGCAGCGAGATGTAGTCGACCAGGTCGTACGTCTCGGCGAGGACCGTGGCCTCCCACTCGGCGAAGGTGTCCATCGACTGGCCGGACGAACCGCAGGCGACGAGCTCGACGGACGGATCGATCTGGCGCATCGCGCGGGCGGTCTCGGCGGCGAGGCGGCCGTACTCCTCGGCGGTCTTGTGGCCGGTCTGCCAGGGGCCGTCCATCTCGTTGCCCAGGCACCACATCTTGATGCCGAAGGGGTCCTTGTCACCGTGCGATATGCGGCGCTCGGAGAGCTCGGTGCCGGCCGGGTGGTTGGCGTACTCCTGCAGTTCGAGCGCTTCGGAGACGCCGCGCGTGCCGAGGTTGACCGCCATCATCGGCTCGGCCTGCGGGCCGATCTTCTTCAGGAAGGCGATGTACTCGGAGAGGCCGAAACGGTTCGTCTCCGTGGAGCGCCAGGCGAGGTCGAGGCGGCGCGGGCGGTCCTCGGCGGGGCCGACGGAGTCCTCCCACTTGTAGCCGGAGACGAAGTTGCCGCCCGGGTAGCGGATTGCGGTGACGCCGAGTTCGCGGATCAGGGCGAGGACGTCCGTGCGCAGGCCGGCCTCGTCGGCCGACGGGTGGCCCGGCTCGTAGATGCCGTCGTAGACACAGCGGCCGAGGTGTTCGACGAAGGAGCCGAAGAGGCGCGGATCGACGGCGCCCACGGCGAAGGCGGGGTCGAGGGTGAAGCGGGAGGTGCGGAGGGACATGGCTTCCTTTCAGGAGGACAGGGGTGGTCAGGACACCGTGGGCCAGCCGCCGCGCCATTGCAGCGTGTTGAGGCCCAGCTTCGGTGTGCCGTTGTCGTCGCCGTCGTAGTAGTGGTACGCGAGGACGTCGTGGCCGTGGTCGCGGAAGACCGACTCGCCGCCGGGGCCGAAGTATCTGCCGTGCCCGGCCAGGAGCAGGTCGCCGCCGCCCTCCAGGAGGGGCGTTCCGGTGGAGTCGGTGTAGGGGCCGGTGACGGACGTCGAGCGGCCGACCCTGATCTTGTACGTGGAGTTCACGCCCGCGCAGCACGCGTCGTACGAGGCGAACAGGTAGTAGTAGCGGCCGTGTTGGACGACGGCCGGGCCCTCGACCGCGTAGGGGAGGTCGGGGCGGGTCGCGAGGTGGCGGACCGTCGGGTGCGACGGGTCGGCCTTGCCCGTACGGCGGTCGAGTTCGACCATGCGGATGCCGGACCAGTACGAGCCGAAGGCCATCCAGAGGCGGCCGTCCGCCCGGACGATGCCGGGGTCGATGGCGTTCCAGGTGTCGGTCGTCTCGGAGGTGAAGACCTTGCCGCGGTCGGTCCAGGTGCCGGGCATACCGGTGCGGGAGGTGGCGACGCCGATCGCGGAGTGGTTGGTGCCCCAGGAGGAGACGGCGTAGTAGAGCCAGTAGACGCCGTCGCGGTAGGAGATGTCGGGGGCCCAGGGGTCGCCGGTGGTGTTGTACTCGTACCACCAGGAGGGCGGGGTCGCGAAGGCGTTGCCGGCGTCCGTCCAGTCGCGGAGGTCCGGGGAGAGGCGGGCTCCGATCACGCCGCCCGTCGAGTACGCGACGTACTGGCCGTTCTTGAGGTGGATCACCGTCGGGTCGTGGATGATCTGCTGGCCCGTGAGGGGCAGAGGGTCGGGGTAGTCGGCGGCCTGCGCGGTGGACGGCAGGAGGGCGAGGAGGGCGGCGGCCAGCACGGCCGCAGCTCTGAAGCGCTTCAACGGACAGTCTCCTGACGGGTGTTCACTGCCCCGCAAGGCCCGTGTGGGCCACGCCGGCGACGATCTGACGCTGGAAGAAGACGAAGACGATGATCAGCGGCAGACCCGCCATCAGGCCGCCCGCCATGAGCTGCGCCCACTGGATGCCGTAGGAGTTCATGACGGTCGCGATGCCGTTCGGCATGGTCATCAGGTCGGGGTTGTTGGTGACCATGTACGGCCAGAGGAAGTTGTTCCACGAGCTGATGAAGGTGAAGATCCCGACGGCCGCGAGCGAGGGCCGGGACAGCGGCAGGACGATCGTGAAGAACACGCGCCAGCGGCCCGCGCCGTCGATGAACGCCGCCTCCTCCAGCTCCTTCGGGATCCCCTGGAAGAACTTGTAGAGGATGTAGACCATCGCGGCGGGCGCGCACTGCGGCAGGATCATGCCCCAGTACGTGTCGACCATCCCCATCTGCTGGACGGTCGTGAAGAGCGGGACGCCGAGCACGGCCGGCGAGATCATCAGGCCCGCCATCACGACGCCCATCAGGACGCCCTTGCCGCGGAACTCCGTACGGGCGAATCCGTATCCGGCGAGGGCTGCGACCGACAGCACGATGGCGGTCACCAGCACGGACACCACAAGGGAGTTGACGAACCAGTTCGAGACGTTGCCCGTCTCCCAGAGCGCCTTCCACGCCTGCAGAGTCCAGACCTTGGGCAGCCAGTGCGGCGGGATCTCGGCCGCCTCCGCCTCAGACTTGAGCGAGGTGAGCAGGGCCGCCACGATCGGCCCCACGAAGACGGCGGAGACGGCGACGCCGAGGAGCGTGAGGACGATCTGGCTCGGCGTCCAGGGCTTGCGGGTCTTGCGTATCTTCAGCGGCGTGTCCGTGGTGGTGGTCATCGGACGCCCTCCTCACGGTTGCGCAGCAGCACCATCCGGCCGAGGGCGACGGCGGCGATGATCACGAAGAAGATGATGGACATCGCGGAGGCGTAGCCCACGCGGTAGCTGGTGAAGCCCTGTTCGAGGGTGTACTGCACGAAGGCGCGCGTGCTGAGCTCGGGTCCTGGCCCGAAGTCCATCATCGCCACGGCCTGGTCGAAGAGCTGGAGCGAGGCGAGGGCCTGGAGCGCGATCACCAGTCCGGTGATGTGGCGCAGCATCGGCAGCGTGATGTGGACCATCCGCTGCCAGGCGTTGGCGCCGTCCAGTTTGGCGGCCTCGTAGAGGTGGGCCGGGATGGACTGGAGCGCGGCGAGGTAGAGGAGGAAGGAGAATCCGACCGTCCACCAGAGCGTCTCGATGACGAGGGCGAGCATCGCGTACGACTTGTCGGTCAGCCAGGGCGTGGTGAGCCCGAGGCTCTCGTTGAACAGGCCGATCCCCTGCGTGAGCAGCCACTGCCACATGTTGGCGGCGACGGTCGACGGCAGCAGAAACGGTGCGAAGAAGCAGAGCCGCCACAGCCATTTGCCGCGCTCGATGTTGTGGGCGAGCATCGCGAGCAGGAAGGCCAGGACGGTGATGCAGGGCACGACGAGCAGCGTGAAGTACGCGCTGTGGCCGAGCGCGTCCCACATCGCCGTATCGCCCAGCGCCTCGCGGTAGTTGTCGAGGCCGACGAAGTTCGCGCCGTCGCCGGAGATGTTGGCGTCGGTCAGGCTCAGGTAGATGCCGCGCAGCAGCGGCCAGATGACGAAGAGCACGAAGAGGGCCAGGAACGGGGCGATGAACCAGCCCCCGTGCTGGAAGCCCTGCTTGCGGCGTACGGTCGCGGCTTTGGTCGCGGTCCTCGCCCGCACCGGGGCGACGACGGTCTCGGCACTGGTCGTCGTCATGCGACTCCACCTCCCTGCGCTGCGGTCCTGCCGTCCATCGGGTTCTTCGAGGCGAGGAGCTTGACGAGCTCCTTCTTCATGCGCTGCGCGACGGAGGCCGGCTTGGCGGAGCCCATCGTCGAGGAGACGACCATCGGGCCGAGGTCCTGGGCGAGGACACCGGTGGAGCCCGCGAACCACACCTTGGGCTCGGTGGCCTGGTGGTCCATGGCGCTCGCGTACTCGTTCTGCGGGGTGAGTTTCTTGTACGCGGCCGTGGAGAGCGTCGGCGTGTACGCGGGGATGTGACCGCCGGCCGCCCACTGCTGGGCGTGCTGGACGACGTACGCGGCGAGCTGGTGCGCGGCGTCGTTGGTGGCGCCGCCGCGGCCGGCCTGGTGGGGCAGGACGAAGGAGTGCGACTCGGCGTGCGTGGCCTGCTTGCCGAAGACGGGCGGGAGCGGGGTCGCGCCGTAGTCGAGCTTGGCGCCGGAGAAGACGGGCACCGACCAGTTGCCCTCCCAGGTGAAGGGGGCGCCGTTGATGAACTGCTCGCCGGTGGGCGCGCCCGGGATGACGTATCCGTCGGTGACGTGCTTGCGGAAGAACTCCAGGACCTGGGTGGCCTTGTCGGCGTCGAAGAGGACCTCGGTGTTCTCGGCGTTGAACCACTGGCCGCCGAGCTGGGTGTAGAAGGCGACGAAGAACCACCACTGGAAGTTCTGGTCGTTGGTCCACAGGCCGATGGTCTGCAGACCCTTCTTCTGGGCGGCCTTGGCCTTCTTCAGTACGTCGAACCACGCGTCGGTGGAGGTGACTTCGATCATCCGGCCGTCGTCGCCGAGCAGTCCGGCCTTCTTCAGGACGTCGCGGCGGTAGAAGCAGAGCTGGACGTGGATGTCGAGCGGCAGGGCGTAGAGCTTGCCGTCGATGACACCGCGGTTCCACAGCACCGGGTTGTAATCCGCTTTGCGGACGCCGTACTTGGCGAGGAGGGTCTCGTCCCACGGGTCGAGGAGCCGCCCCGGCGAGAAGCCCGCGACCCGGCCGAGGTGCATGACGCCGAGCTCGGGGGCGCGGTTGCCCGCGGCCGCCATGGCGAGTTTGGTGTAGAAGGGGTTGCCCCACTGGAGCGTGGAGTCCTTGACGGCGATGCCGGGGTGGTCTGCGCGGAAGGCGTCCAGCATCGCGATCATGTTGGCGCCGTCGCCGCCGCTGAAGAGGTTCCAGTAGCGGACGCGGACATCCGCGCCGGTGGCGAGCGCGTCGGCGCCCGAGCCCAGCGACGCGAACCCGAGACTGCCGGCGACCGCGGCCCCGCCGAGACCGGCGAGGACCTGCCGACGGTTCAGGGGAGGTATTCCCATGCCCACCCTCACTGTTCCGTGTTCGAAATTTCGAATGATGGCCGTAACTTCGAACGGAACGTAAGGTTGAAGCGCTTCCGCGTCAATGGATCACGCAGACATTCTCAGTAACTCGCCAGGATTTCGGCCGTGTTACGAAATCTCGAACAAGGAGACGCCTCTCAGGCGGCCGTCGGCGGATCCGGCGGCGGCTGCTGCAGCGTGACGATCGCCGTCCGCACCTCGTGGATCGTGGCGTGCAGTTCGTCCACCGCCCGGTCGAGCAGCTCGACCATGTCCGGTGTGCCCGCGCGCCGTTGGGTCGACTCCAGCATCATCCCGGTGGCGAACAGCCGCTGGACGACCAGATCGTGCAGATCGCGGGCGATGCGGTCGCGGTCCTCGTACACCGCGAGCTGTTCCCGGTTCTGCTGCGCGTCCGCCAGTACGAGGGCGAGCGCGGCCTGCGAGGCGAACTGCGAGGCGAGCAGCCGGTCGACGGCGGTGTACGGCCGCTCGCCGCGCCGGCGCGGCAGGGCGAGGGTGCCGATCAGCCGGCCCCCGCTCTGCAGCGGCAGCATCATGCTCGGCCCGAACCGCGCCCTGACCTGCGTGGTCATCCGGGGGTCCGTCGAGGAGTCCTCGATGAACACCGGCTCCCCGCCCAGGAGTTGGACCAGGACCGGGGAGCCGGGTGCGATCGTGGTGCCGACGAGGTCGCCGGGGTCGTCGAGCGTGGAAGCGGCGACGATCTCCATACCGCCCTCCTGGGTCGGCTGCAGGACCACCCCCGCCGCCGCGTCGGCGAGCATCCTGGCGCGTTCGGCCACCGTCATCAGGGCGTCCTCGGCGCTCTTGCCGGTGAGGAGCGCGGTGGTCACGGCCGCGGCGCCCTCGATCCAGCGCTCCCGCAGGCGGGCCGTCTCGTACAGCCGCGCATTGCCGATGGCGATGCCCGCCTGCGAGGCGAGGACCCGCAGGAGCGCCTCGTCGTCCTCGGTGAAGAACCCGTTCCGCTTCTCCGCGAGATGGAGCGTGCCGAACACCTCGGTGTGGACACGGATCGGGACCTGGAGCACGTCCGGGTCCCCCTCGGCCGGGACGGTGACCGAGGGCTCGACGGTCTGCCCCGAGGTGAACAGTTCGGTGAGCCGGCCGGTCTCGGGGTCCTGGACCGCGAGAGCGCCGTACCGCGACCCGGTGAGTTCGGTGGCGGAGTCCACCAAGTGCTGCAGGGTGGAGTGCAGTTCGAGATCGGTGCCGACGCTCAGCACCGCCTCCAGGAGCATCGGCAGCCGGATCGGCATCTGCCCCTGCGCAAGCTCGGGCTCCCGACCAGTCATCCGGCGAGCGGGTTGAGGACCATCGGCTCGATCTTGCCGTCGAGCATCGCCCCGAGCCCCAGCACGGCGCAGATGTCGGGCCGCTCCGCGATGTGCACCGGCATGCCCGTCGCGTCGCGCAGCATCTGGTCGAGTCCGGGCAGCAGCGCGCTGCCGCCGACCATCATGATCCCGCGGTCCACCAGGTCGGCGACGAGATCGGGCGGGCAGTCGCGCAGCACCCGGCCGATGCCGTCGAGCACCGCGGTGAGCGGGGTGTGGATGGCACTGCGTACGGCAGCCGTCTCCACCTGCACCGAACGGGCAAGACCGGTCGCCACGTCGCGGCCGTGGATCTCGGTGGAGTCCGGACCCTTGACCATCAGGCCGTTGCCGCTGAGGGCCAGCTGCAGCGGGCGCACGGACTGGCTCGGCAGCATCAGTTCGTGCTGGTGGCGCAGGTGCTCGATGACCGCGCGGTCGATGGCCTCGCCGCCGACCGGGATGCGCTGCGCGGTGACGATCGAGCCCAGGGAGAGGACGGCGATCTGGGTGGAGGCCGCCCCGCACACCATGATCATGGTGGCGGTGGGCTGCTCCACGGGGAGCCCGCAGCCGACGGCCGCGGCAATGAGGGTGTCGACCAGCTCGACGCGGCTGGCACCCATGCCCACCAGCGTCTCGACGGCGGCGCGCTGCGCGAGCGGGTCGGCGTCGTGCGGGATGCAGGCGGCGGCGCGCAGCCGCAGCTTGCGGCGGAGCCGGCGGCGCAGCGGGGTGCCCAGGAGCTGGCGGAGCATGCGCTGGGCCATTTCGATGTCGATGACGGTGCCGCCCGAGACGGGGCGGACCACCCGGATGTGGTCGGGGGTGCGCCCGGTCATCTGCTCGGCGAAGGTGCCGACGGCGATGAGCGAGCCGGTACGGACGTTCACGGCGGCGACGCTCGGTTCGTCGACGACGAGCCCGCTGCCCTTCACGTACACACGGGTTCTGGCGGCCCCGAGGTCGACGGCTACATGGCAACGGCGCAACTGCTCAAGACTGACGGTCACGGCAGGTTCTCCCGAGAAGCGCTGAGGTGGTGGATCGGATCTCCGGCGGGGGCCGGTCCTCTTCGCATCGTGTGGGCGCCGCAAGCCGTGCGCGCGCTGGGCTGAGCCGGACGGGTGCGTTTCTGACGGACGGCCAGAAAGCAAGCATTTACGGTCGCGTGTCGGGGAGTTGCACCCGCTGCAGCAGTCCCCAGGTGAACTCGGCGATGTGCGGCTGCCCGCCGGGTGGGGTAAAGGCGAGCCGCCACCGCGTCGGCGCGGTCCCTTCCATCGGCCGTACGGGAGCGAAGGCGCGGGCCACCTCGTCCACCGTGCACGACCAGGGGACCAGGTCGCCGGCCGTCCGCAGCACGGGTCCTGCCGCTCCGGGCGCCCGCACCAGCCACTCGTTCCACACGGCGCCGCCGGGCGCGACGAGCGCCTCGAAGCGGAGATCGGGCCAGAGCGGCACCGGCCACAGGAGGGCGTCGCACTCCAGGTCGCCGATCTTCTTCCGTACGGCCGTCTCGGGCGCCCCGAGCACCGAGCGGTAGCGCTGCGCCGCCCCGCGCGAGCGCGGCGAGTGCGCCATCGCCTGCCAGCGGCGGTTGGCCTCGCGCATCTCGGCGATGGAGACGCCGAGGCGGTGGCGCGCGTCCTCGACCAGATCGGGCTGGTGGTCGGCCATCCGGCGCAGCAGGACGAGTTGGAAGTCGAGCGGGGAGAGGGGCCTGGCGGTGGGCCGGTCGGGCGACATGTGTCCATCCTGCCCCGATGCGCTGACACGCTCTGGAATCAGGGATTCCACACAAGATCCACACAGGACGTGCTCCCCTTGTTCGTGGCTGTGCGGATAGCGTTCGGGCGCCATGGACTACTGCTACTCGTGCCGGAGGCACCTCAACGGCGCGCTCGCCTGTGCGGGGTGCGGCACCCCCGCGGACCGGCTCGGAGCACCCGAGCCCGTCGAGTCCACGGTCTACGACATCACCGCGGACCCTGCCGATTCCGAGCGCGCACCGCGCTCGCACTCCCGGTCCCGGTCCCAGTCCCGCGCACGCGGCCGGGCGCGCAAGCGCCGGCGCGGCCGCCGTACGGTACTGATCGCCGCGGTGGCCGTGATGCTGGCGGCGGGCGCGCTGAGCCTGGCCGAGCTGGGCACGGAGGGGCCGCAGGACAACACGTCCGCGGATTCCGTACGGGAGGACGCGCTGCCCTCGGAGGAGTCGCCGGCCCCCGGCACCTCGGGCCCCGCCGACCCGGCGCAGCCCTCGGGCGTGGCGAGCGCGCGCAACGCCGACGCGACCTCCGCGGCGCCCGGCACCGGCACTGCCCCTTCGAGCAAGCCCACGCCTTCGAGGTCCGTGCACACCACTCCCCCGGCCGCGTCCTCGTCGGCCCCGGCCGGGAGCCGTCCGCCGTCGGCGTCCCCGACCGGCGGGGCAAGCACGTCGGCGCCCGCGCCGACCCCGACGCCCACGCCCACCCCGTCGGAGACCTGCACGCACTGGCTCTGGTTCTGCACGTAGACGCAGACACAGACACCCTCCCACTTACTTGACAATCTCAAATATCGGGGCGCATGGTTGTTTGAGCATCTAAAGCTTTTCTAGGAGGTCGCTCCACCATGTCCGCACTCCCCACGGTCAGCCGCGCATGGCACCTCGTCCGCCGTCCCAGCGGCTGGCCCGTCCCCGAGGACTTCGCGCTGGTCGAGACGCCGGTGGCCGCCCCCGCCGAGGGCCGGATCCTGGTCCGCAACCTCTACTTCTCCGTCGACCCGTACATGCGCGGCCGCATGAACGACGTGAAGTCCTACGTCCCGCCGTACCAGCTCGACAAGCCCATGGACGGCGGCGCGGTCGGCGAGGTCATCGCCTCGAACGCGGACGGCTTCGCGGTCGGCGACCACGTCGTGCACGGTCTGGGCTGGCGCGAGCTCGCCGACGTACCGGCGCAGCACGCCACCAAGGTCGACGCCTCCCTCGCCCCGCTCTCCGCCTACCTGGGCGTGCTCGGCATGACGGGTCTGACGGCCTACGCGGGCCTCTTCGACGTCGCCTCCTTCAAGGAGGGCGACACCGTCTTCGTCTCCGGCGCGGCCGGCGCGGTCGGCAACCAGGTCGGCCAGATGGCGAAGCTGAAGGGCGCCGCCCGGGTCATCGGCTCGGCCGGCTCGGACGAGAAGGTCAAGTACCTGATCGAGGAGCTCGGCTTCGACGCCGCCTTCAACTACAAGAACGGCCCGGTCGGCCAGCAGCTGCGCGAGGCGGCCCCGGACGGCATCGACGTCTACTTCGACAACGTCGGCGGCGACCACCTCGAAGCGGCCATCACCTCGTTCAACGTGGGCGGCCGCGCCACCATCTGCGGAATGATCGCCCAGTACAACGCGACCGAGCCGACGCCGGGACCGCGCAACATGGCGCTGATCATCGGCAAGCGGCTGCGTCTGCAGGGCATGCTCGTCAACGACCACGCGGCGCTGCAGCCGCAGTTCGTCTCCGAGGTCGCGGGCTGGGTCGGCTCCGGCGAGCTCAAGTACAACGAGACGGTCGTCGAGGGCATCGAGAACGGCGCCGAGGCGTTCCTCGGTCTGATGAGGGGCGAGAACACCGGCAAGATGCTGGTCTCGCTCGGCAAGTAAGCTCGGTCCCAGCCGCCGTGATCGTGGGCGCGAGTCGCGGCGTACCAGCAGAAAAGGAACCGTCTCACCATGGCAATCCAGAAGATCGACGTCGCGTACACCGCTGTCGCCACCGCCGAGAACGGCCGTGACGGCCGCGTCTCCTCCAGCGACGGCCAGCTCGACGTCGTCGTCAACCCGCCGAAGGAGATGGGCGGCAGCGGCGCCGGCACCAATCCGGAGCAGCTCTTCGCCGCCGGTTACAGCGCCTGCTTCCAGGGTGCGCTCGGTGTCGTCGCGCGTGCGGCCAAGGCCGATATCTCGGGCTCGACGGTGACGGCCTCGGTCGGCATCGGCAAGACGGAGGCGGGCGGCTTCGGCCTGGAGGTCGCGATCACCGCCTCCATCCCGAACGTCGACGCGGCCACAGCCCAGGAGCTGATCGAGAAGGCGCACCAGGTGTGCCCGTACTCGAACGCCACCCGCGGCAACATCAAGGTCGAGCTCGCGGTCGCCTGACCCGCACTCCTCCGCGAGGGCCGCGCTCCGTCACCGTACGGAGCGCGGCCCTCTGCCGTCTCCGCAGAGGCATTGCCCTGCGAACTGCGCTGCGGATAGCCTGTGTTCGTCATTCCGACCATCGGCCGGAGTTTCGAACAGATGGGGTGGGTGGACGATCATGGGACGACTGGTCCCCGCGGTGACCAGGGCGCTGGACATACTCGAGCTCTTCCTCGAAGGAGACGGGACCCTCTCCGCGCCCGATGTGACCCGCAAGCTGCAGCTCCCGCGCACCACCGTGCACGAGCTGCTCACCACGCTCGCCGCCCGCGGCTATCTGACCGCCATCCCCGAGCAGGCCGGACGCTACCGGCTCGGCGTGCGGACGTACCAGCTCGGCAGCCGGTACGCGGAGAAGCTCGACCTCGCCGCCGAGGGGCAGCAGGTCGCCCGCGAGGTCGCCGAGACCTGCGACGAGACCGTCCATGTCGCCATCCTGGAAGACACCGATGTCATCTACATCGCGAAGGTGGACTCCACGCACGCGGTCCGGATGGTCTCGGCCGCGGGCCGCAGGCTCCCCGCGCACTGCACCTCGGTCGGCAAGATGCTGCTCGCCTCGCTCCCCGAGAACGATCTCGAGTCCCGGCTCGCGGGGCGCGACTTCGCCCCGATGACACCCAACAGCATCACGGATCCGGCCGATCTGCGCACCGCCCTCGCCGACATCCGCGAGCGCGGGATCGCCGCCGAGCACCGCGAGTCGAACCCGGACGTGAGCTGTGTGGCCGCTCCGGTACGGGACCGGGCGGGGCGGGTGGTGGCCGCGCTGTCGATCTCCGTACCGATGATCCGGTGGAACGAGGAGCGCGAGGGCGAGCTCGCGGACCTGGCGCTCAAGGGGGCCGCGGAGCTCTCGACGCGCCTGGGATTCCGGGGCCAGTCGTGACCCAAGTGGAGCTGGCGGTACGGGAGTTCGCCGAGCTGGGCGAGGGCCCGACCTGGGACGCGGCGGCGGACCGGCTGATCTGGGTCGACATCCTCTCCTCGCGGGTCCACACGTACGACCCGGGCAGCGGCCGCCGTACGGTCATGACGACACCCCAGCACGTGGGCGCGGCCAAGCCGCGGGCGGGCGGCGGCCTG
The DNA here is from genome assembly GCF_036227325.1 of Streptomyces sp. NBC_01465. NCBI lineage: Bacteria > Bacillati > Actinomycetota > Actinomycetes > Kitasatosporales > Streptomycetaceae > Streptomyces > Streptomyces sp. NBC_01465. Next base: position 2,343,901 of record NZ_CP109467.1, read on the forward strand.
GTGGTCAACCTGCGTGACGGCATTGCCCTGTACGGCCCGGACGGCTCCGCTTTCAGCTGGCTCCACCGCGACCCCGTCGCGGGCCGCCGCGGCAATGACGCGGCGATCGCGCCGGACGGGTCGCTGTGGGCGGGGACCATGCGGTACGACGAGGCGGCGGGCGGGGGGACGCTGACCCGGGTGACGGGCGACGGGTCGGCCGAGCAGCTGCTCACCGTGGCGGTGTCGAACGGCACGGGGTGGAGCCCGGACGGCTCGCGCCTCTACTACATCGACAGCCCGACCCGCCGGGTGGACGTCTTCGACTTCGACGGTGAACGCGCGTCGGGACGGCGGGAGTTCGCGTCGATCGAGGCGGGCGAGGGCTTCCCGGACGGGCTGACGGTGGACGCGGAGGGCTGCGTCTGGGTGGCGCTGTGGGACGGGGGCCAGGTCCGGCGCTACACCCCGGACGGGGCGCTGGACCGTACGATCCCGCTCCCGGTGCGACGGCCGACGGCGTGCGCGTTCGGGGGGCCGGACCTGCGCGACCTGTACGTCACGACGGCCAGGGTGGGGCTGACCGCCCCGCACCCGCTGTCGGGATCGCTGCTGGTGGTGCCGGGAGCGGGCCAGGGTGTGGCGCAGCCGGAGTTCGCGGGTTAACCCCCGCTTGGGGGCTCCGCCCCCACACCCCCGCTCCTCAATCGCCGGAGGGGCTTGATTTTGGCCGCGCCCGCACATGCATCCGCTCCCCCTGCCGCCCGAAGATCGACAGGATCTCCACCGGCTCGGGCCCCGCGCTCTCGAACGCGTGCGGGGTCCGGGTGTCGAACTCCGCCGCCTCACCCGCGGTGAGCACCACATCATGGTCGCCCAGGACCAGCCGCAGCCGCCCCGCCAGCACATACAGCCAGTCGTACCCCTCGTGCGTCCGCTGCTCCAGCTCCTGGCTCCCCGCCGGCCGTCCCGGCAGGATCATCTTGTACGCCTGCAGCCCGCCGAGCCGGCTGGTGAGCGGCACGAAGGTCTTGCCCCACCGGGTGAAGGGCCGGGGATGCACCCTCGGATCCCCCGTCGGCGGCGCGTCCACCAGCTCGTCCAGCGGTACGCCGTACGCCTTCGCCAGCGGAAACAGCAGCTCCAGCGTGGGCTTGCGCTGACCGGACTCCAGCCGCGACAGCGTCGAGAGCGAGATCCCGGTCGTCTCACTCAGCTGGGCCAGCGTGATCGCGCGCTCCCGGCGCAGCGCCCGCAGCCTCGGTCCCACCGCTGTCAGTACCTGCGCGAGGTCGTCGTCTGCCATGCCTCCATTTGCTGCCCCGGCAAGAAACTTTGTCAAACGGCGGGCGCGGGCGGACTCTTTCCGTATGACTTCGGAGACTGAGCAGACGCAGACAGAGACAGCCACGCGGTACGACGTCGTGGTCGTCGGCGGCGGCGCCGCCGGCCTGAGCGGCGCCCTCGCCCTGGGCCGGGCCCGCCGCTCGGTGCTGGTGATCGACGCGGGCGAGCCGCGCAACGCCCCGGCCGGGCACGTCCACACGTACCTGACCCGCGAGGGCACGCCGCCCGCCGAACTGCTCGCCGAGGGTCGTCGCGAAGTGGCGCTCTACGGCGGGGAGTTCACCACCGGCAAGGTCGTCTCCGCCGAGCACGGCGACGGCGGCGGCTTCCGCGTCACGCTCGACGACGGCCGCTCGTTCGCCGCGTCCCGTCTCCTGGTGACCACGGGCCTGACCGACGAGCTGCCCGGCGTCCCCGGCCTGGCATCACGCTGGGGCCGCGAGGTGCTGCACTGCCCGTACTGCCACGGCTGGGAGGTCCGCGACCAGGCCGTCGGGGTCCTGGCGACCGGCCCGCTCGCCGTCCACCAGGCGCTCCTGTGGCGTCAGTGGACCAGCGACATCACGCTCTTCCTGCACACCGCGCCGGAGCCCTCGGACGAGGAGTACGAGCAGCTGGCGGCCCGCGGCATCACCGTGGTGGAGGGCGAGGTGACCGCGGTCGAGTCGTCCGACGACCGGCTCACGGGCGTGACGACGGCCGACGGCACCACCGTCCCCGTCCAGGCCCTGGTCGTGGCCCCCCGCTTCACGGCCCGCGGCGGCCTCCTCGCCGCCCTCGGCCTGCGCCCCACCGACCTGGAGCGGGACGGCCATGTCATCGGCAGCTACATCGCCGCGGACCCGATGGGCGCGACCGAGGTCGCGGGCATCTGGGTCGCGGGCAACGTCACGAACGTCCTCGACCAGGTGATCGGCGCCGCGGCCGCCGGGGTGCGTGCGGGGGCCGCGATCAACGCCGACCTGATCGAGGAGGAGACGCAGCTCGCCGTGGAGGCGCACCGCAGGGCGGCCGGGGGCAAGGAGTTCTGGGACGCCCGGTACGCCGAGAGCCACCGCATCTGGAGCGGCAACCCCAATGTGGCGCTGGTCCAGCAGATCACCGGCCTGGAGCCGGGCCGCGCCCTCGACCTGGGCTGCGGGGAGGGCGCCGACGCGATCTGGCTGGCCCAGCAGGGCTGGCAGGTCACGGCGACCGACATCTCCCCCGTCGCCCTGGAACGCGCGACCGTGCACGCCCAGGACTCGTCGGTCGCGGACCGCGTCGACTTCCAGCAGCACGATCTCTCCGAGACGTTCCCCGAGGGCGTCTTCGACTTGATCTCGGCCCAATTCCTGCACTCCATGGGCGAGTTCCCGCGCGAGGAGATCCTGCGCAGGGCAGCCGCGGCGGTAGCTCCCGGCGGCACGCTCCTGATCGAGGGCCACTCGGGCCTCCCCCACTGGGAGAAGGACCCGCACCCGGGCGTGCACCTGCCGACGCCCGACGAGGTCCTCGCATCCCTCCAACTCCCCGAGGGCGATTGGGAGGTCCTGGTCAGCGAGGAGCACGACCGCGTCCAGAAGGACCCGGACGGAGTCCCGACGCACCGCACGGACAACACCCTCAAGATCCGCCGCACCAAGGCGAGTTGACGCCCGTTCGGCCGCCGGAACTCCTACGTCGCCGACACGCCCTCCAGCGCGTCGGCGACCATGGTGAGGAACTCCGCATGGGCCCGCGCACTGCACGGCGCCTCCGGATTCCACGCCACCACCCGCGCACCGCGCGCGAACTCCGCGTCCATCGGCCCCGCATTGGACCGTACGTCGGCGAGCACGATCTCCGGCCGCAGCCCGCCCGCATCCGCCCAGCCCACCGTGGACCAGTTGATCCCGCCCTCGGCCGGAGGCTCCACCAGCGCCACCCCGCACGCGGTGAGCGCGCGCAGTTCGGGCCAGGCGCCCGGCCTGGCCAGATGCACCTGCTCCGCCCCGGCCGACGACAGCGCGAGCACCCGCGCCGCCCCGGGCCGCGCGCCCGCGGCCCGCAGCCGCTCCTCGGCCGCGCCCAGGACCCGTACGCCGTCCTCCGCGTCCACGTCGGCCCCCAGCGACCGGGCGAGCGCGTCGAACCGCCCCCGGATACCGCCCAGTTCATGGGTCTGTCCCACATCGAGCACGACCACGGGAACGTGCTCCTCGAGCTGCTTGGCGACCCCGGGGTCCAGCCCGTACACCTGCCCGCCCCCATAACTGACGGCGACCACCAGATCGGGCCCGCCCCGCAGCAGAGTCTCCACGTCGAGCGTCCCGCCCGCGCCGAGATACGCCGTCGTGGCCTCCGCCAGCGCCCCGGCCTTCGCCCGGTCGAGCTCCGCCCCGTCGTGCAGCGACCCGAACACCCCCGCGCACACCACCCCGTGGTCGGCCAGGGTGGCCCCGGCCTGGACGTACGCCACCACCTTGGAGGGCCGCCGCGATGCCGCCGCCAACTGCCCCCGGTCGTCGGTGAATTCCCAGCCCGTCTGCCCCATCACGCGCACGCTCCCCTCGCTTCCCACCCCGGATTCCACACTCCCTACCTGCCCACCCCACCGGGCGTGAACCGGCGCACGCCCGAGCGACTGTTCGGGCGATTCATGGGAACTCGGCAGCCAACGGCACAGCCAGCAGCCGACGTCAGAGGGAGAAACCACATGCTCGCATTCGTAGCGGCCGTGCTTTTCGCGATCGCGTTCATCATCCATGTCACGGAGACATCCACGGATCTGGTCTTCGCACCGACGAGCCTGATGTTCCTCGGCCTCGCCCTCCTCGCCCTGCACGTGGGCGGAATCGGGACCGGCTGGGCGGCCAGGGGCCGCAGCCGGAGCCGCAGGCGCTGACCGCCGCCACCGACGGTGATCCGATCAGTGCGTACACGACTCAGCGGTCCGCGAAGACCCCCGCCCGTCCGGCGGGGGTCTTCGCGGACCGCATCAGGGTGAACCTCTACGAATGGTTGACCCGCCCGGCCACCGCATGGCCGATCAGCAGGTAGACGACCGCGGGCAGACCGAAGTTGAGCACGGTGCGCCAGTTGGCCGAGTCGACGGTGAACAGGTCACGGGACCATCCCGCGAGCCAGTTCGCCGAGTCGTGGACCCAGTCGACCAGGTTGTTGGCCGGGTTGGCCTTGAAGAGATAGAAGGCGATCCACAGGATCAGGATCAGTGCCGCGATGTCGGCGACGATGAGAATGACCGTTGCCGCGGGGTTTCCGCCATAGCGTCTGGACATACTCGACGAGTTGCCTCGAACAGCGAGTCGAAACCTGCCCGCCTGTGATCCCCTGGCCCGGTGGAAGCTGTAGCAGTGAGTGTCATCGCCGTACTGGGGACCCTGATAGGCGCGGGGTCCACGTACTACTTCCAGCGCAAGGCCCAGGAGCGCTCCGAGGCGTTCACGCGCGACGAGCGCCTGCGCCAGGAGCGCATCGACGCCTTCAGCACGTACGCGGGCGCACTCCTCAACTACCGCCGGGTCCTGGTCTTCCGCTGGTTCGTCCGCCACGAGGGCCGCTTCGCGGAGGACACCCCGGAGCTGCTGAACGAGACGTACACCAAGCGGTACGCGGCCCAGGAAGCCATGTTCCGCGCCCAGATGGTCGGCAACAGCCCCGAGCTCACCGCGCTGGCCGAACGGGCGATGGAGCAGATCACCGAGCTCCACCGGATCGACGACCGAGAGGCCCTGGACGAGGCCCGCGACCGCACCCGCCAGTCCATCCGCGACCTGGTGGCCGCGGTGGCACCGCACCTCCGGTGATCAGCCGGCCGGTGGGGCTCTCTGCGTTCTGCCTGCTGGAAACGTTCCTGCAGGAACGTCCCGAAGTGGGGCGGGTGGGACTCGAACCCACGGCCGACGGATTATGAGTCCGCTGCTCTAACCGGCTGAGCTACCGCCCCTTACGGCGCGTCGCGCACACTTGTGCGCGCCGTCTGCCGCAGCATAGCCGCTCATACGATCTCCTGCCTCGGATGGTCGGCTTCGCATGACCATGAGGACTCCGGGGAGGTCCGGGCGGTTGCGCAGGGCCCGGAAAGTCACCCGAAAAAGCGGAAGAGGGGCCCTCTCGGGCCCCTCTTCCGTCTTGTGCTCCCCCGACTGGACTCGAACCAGTAACCCTCCGGTTAACAGCCGAATGCTCTGCCAATTGAGCTACAGGGGATCGCGCTCCCCCGACTGGACTCGAACCAGTAACCTGCCGGTTAACAGCCGGCTGCTCTGCCAATTGAGCTACAGGGGATTGCTGCGTTGCCTCGAACGTACCTACCTCGGGTGTTCCCGGAGGGCGTGCGTTCGCTGCGACACATACATTAGCGCAAGCAGGGGGGTGCTCCGCCAATCGGTTCCGCCCCGGGTGATCAGGGGCGCCGCCGGGTAGGCGGTCGGCACCGACTCAGGGAAGGGTGGCTCGCCATGCGGTACAAGCTCACGTTCGTCGCCGGACTGGCTCTCGGGTACGTGATCGGGACCCGGGCCGGCAGGGAGCGCTACGAACAGCTGAAGAAGTCCGCGCGCCAGGTCGCGCAGAATCCGGCCGTGCGCAACACCGTCGAGTCCGCGGCCCAGACCGGGCGCGAGGCGGCGGGCAAGGCGTACCACTCGGTCAGCGACAAGGTCGGGGAGAAGTTCGGCGAGGTCGGGGAGAAGATGCCCGCCTCGGTGGCCGCCCGGGTCCGGTCACTGAAGGAGCGCAGCGGTGCCGGTGAGGACGACTGGGGTACCAGCAACACCTGAGGTGGCCGGGGTGCGGCACAATCACCCGCATGGGGATAGTCGCCGGTCTTGACAGCTCTTCCGCGTTCACGCGCATCGTCGTCTGCGATACGGACACGGGCGCCGTGCTGCGCCAGGGGTACGCACCCCACCCCGTGGAGGCGAAGGCCACGGAGGTCGATCCGCAGGCCTGGCTGCTCTCGCTGGGCGAGGCCGCGGGCGGCGGCCTGCTCGAGGGCGTCCAGGCCATCGGGGTCTCCGCTCAGCAGCACGGGCTCGTGCCGCTGGACCGGCAGGGCAATCTCGTACGGCCCGCTCTCGTCGGCAATGACAAACGTGCGCAGGTCGCCGCCGCTGATCTGGTGGATCTGCTGGGGGGCAAGCAGGCCTGGGCCGAGGCCGTCGGTTCCGTACCGCAGTCTCCGCAGCCCATAGCGAAGCTTCGCTGGATGGCCCGGCACGAGCCGGAGAACGCCGCGAAGGTGGCTGCCGTGATGCAGCCGCACGACTGGCTGGTGTGGCAGCTGCTCGGGCGTCCGGCCCGGCGGATCACCGACCGGGGGGCAGCTTCGGGGACCGGGTTCTGGTCCGCGGAGACCGGGGCCTGGCGGCCCGATCTCGTGGAGCTGGCGCTGGGGCACCAGGCCGCGCTGCCCGAGGTGCTCGGTCCGAGCGAGTCTGCCGGCACCACCCCCGAGGGGCTGCTGATCTCGGCAGGGACCGGGGAGACCATGGCCGCCGCCTTCGGGCTCGGGGTGGAGGTCGGGGATGTTGTCGTTTCGCTGGGGGCCTCCGGGTCCGTGATGGCCGTGCACCATGAGGCGCTGGCCGACCCGAGCGGGATCATCACCTCGTTCGCCGATGCCACCGGGATGCATCTGCCGGTGGTGCATACGCTCAACGCCGTACGCGCGCTGCGCGGGACTGCTGAGTTGTTGGGTGTCGACAGTCTTGAGGAGCTTTCCGAGCTGGCGTTGAAGTCGACTCCCGGGGCCTCGGGGCTGGTGCTGCTGCCGTATCTGGAGGGCGAGCGGACGCCTCGGCTTCCGCACGCCGCGGGCACGCTGTCGGGGCTGCGGCGGGAGTCCATGAAGCGCGAGCATCTCGCGCGGGCCGCCTTCGAGGGCATGCTGTGCTCGTTGGCCGATGCCATGGACGTCCTGCGGGAGCGGGGCGTGGAGGTGCGGCGGGTGTTCCTGCTGGGTGCGGCCGCCGAGCTCGGTGCCGTACAGGCCTGCGCGCCCTCGCTCTTCGGGGCGCAGGTCGTCGTGCCGCAGCCCGCGGACTACGCGGCGATCGGTGCCGCCCGGCAGGCCGCGTGGGCGCTCGGGGTGGCCGAGGGGACGCTCGACGCGGCGACTCCGCCGTCCTGGCAGGGGGCCGCGGCCCAGGTGCTGGAGGCCGGCGACGAGATGGCCGTGGGGAAGGCGGTGCGTCAGCAGTACGTCGCCACGCGTGACCAGATCCACCCCGATGCCTTCGGGGAGACGGCCTGAGGGGCGGGTTCTTGACCCGCGCTTGAGGAAAACGGTTCGAGGTTGGGGCGCCCCGTGGCGGAAAATGGGGTGACCTCACGATCTTGTCGACTCCGAGAGACTGCGCGTGCTCATAAAACTCCTGCGGACCTACCTGCGTCCGTACAAGAAACCGATGGCACTGCTGGCGCTGCTGCAGCTGCTGCAGACGAGCGCCACCCTGTATCTGCCGACCCTCAACGCCGACATCATCGACAAGGGTGTCGTGAAGGGGGATTCCGGCTACATCCTGACCTTCGGTGGCGTCATGATCGCCATCAGTCTCATCCAGGTCGTGTGCAACATGGGCGCGGTCTACTACGGCGCACGGACCGCGGCCGCGGTCGGACGGGATCTGCGGGCCGGGATCTTCGACCGGGTGCAGTCGTTCTCCGCGCGGGAGGTCGGGCACTTCGGAGCTCCGTCGCTGATCACGCGCACCACCAATGACGTCCAGCAGGTCCAGATGCTGGTGCTGATGGCCTTCACGCTGATGGCCTCCGCGCCGATCATGTGCGTCGGCGCGATCATCATGGCGCTGGGTCAGGACGTGCCGCTGTCGCTGGTGCTCGTCGCGGTGCTTCCCGTGATGCTGACCGCCGTTTCGCTCATCGTGCGGAAGATGCGGCCGCTGTTCCGGACCATGCAGGTGCGGCTCGACACCGTGAACCGGGTGCTGCGTGAGCAGATCACCGGGAACCGTGTGATCCGGGCCTTTGTGCGGGACGGGTACGAGAAGGAGCGCTTCCGGGGCGCCAACGCCGAGCTGACCGAGGTGTCGCTGGGCACCGGGCGGCTGATGGCGCTGATGTTCCCGACCGTCATGACGGTGGTGAACGTCTCCAGCATCGCCGTGGTGTGGTTCGGGGCGCACCGCATCGACAGCGGCGCGATGCAGATCGGGGCGCTGACCGCGTTCCTCGCGTATCTGATGCAGATCGTGATGTCCGTGATGATGGCCACCTTCATGTTCATGATGGTGCCGCGCGCCGAGGTGTGTGCCGAGCGCATCGAGGAGGTCCTCGCGACCGATTCGAGTGTGGTGCCGCCGGCGAAGGCGGACGCCGTCTTCGAGCTGGCCCGGCACGGTCATCTGGCCGTACGGGGAGCCGACTTCAAGTACCCGGGGGCCGAGGCGTCCGTGCTGCGGAGCGTCGAGCTGGAGGCCAGACCCGGGGAGACGACCGCGGTGATCGGGTCCACGGGCAGCGGGAAGTCGACGCTGCTCGGTCTTGTGCCGCGGCTGTTCGACGTGACCGGCGGTGAGGTGCTGGTCGACGGGGTCGACGTACGGACGCTGGATCCTGTGCTGCTGGCGAAGACCGTTTCGCTCGTGCCGCAGAAGCCGTATCTGTTTTCGGGGACTGTGGCCACCAATCTTCGGTACGGGAATCCCGACGCGACCGACGAGGAGCTGTGGCACGCGCTCGACGTGGCGCAGGCCAAGGGGTTCGTGGAGAAGCTGGAGGGCGGGCTGGGCGCGCCCATCGCCCAGGGCGGGACCAATGTCTCGGGCGGGCAGCGGCAGCGGCTGGCGATTGCCAGGACGCTCGTGGCCCGGCCTGAGATTTATCTGTTCGACGATTCCTTTTCGGCGCTGGACTACGCGACCGATGCTGCTCTGCGGGCTGCGCTGCGGAGGGAGACCGCCGAGGCGACTGTGGTCATCGTGGCTCAGCGGGTCTCGACGATTCGCGACGCCGACCGGATCGTCGTCATGGACGAGGGGCGGGTCGTCGGTACGGGACGTCATCACGAGCTGATGGCCGGCAATGAGACGTACCGGGAGATCGTGCTCTCCCAGCTGACCGAGGCGGAGGCAGCCTGATGGCCGGTCCTGGTGGACGCATGATGATGGGCCCGACGCAGAAGTCCATGGACTTCAAGGCGTCGGGCAAGCGGCTGGTGCGAATGCTCGCGCAGGAGCGGGCCGCGCTGGCCGGGATGATCTTCGCGGTGATCTGCAGCGTCGCGCTGTCGGTGGTCGGGCCGAAGATCCTGGGGCGGGCGACCGACCTGGTCTTCGCGGGGATCGTCGGACGGCAGATGCCGTCGGGGGTCACCAAGGCGCAGGCGCTGGAGAATCTGCGGAGCAAGGGGCAGGGCGGGCTCGCGGACATGCTCGCGGGGACCGACTTCACCCCAGGGCAGGGCATCGACTTCGACAAGATCGGGGCCGTACTGCTCGCTGCGCTGGGGATCTTTGTGGCCGCGGGGCTGTTGATGCTCGTTGCCACGCGGTTGACCGCACGGATCGTCAACGCGATGGTCTACCGGATGCGCGAGGACATCCAGGCGAAGCTGTCGCGGCTGCCGCTGTCGTACTTCGACAAGGCCAAGCGCGGTGAGGTGCTGAGCCGGACGACCAATGACGTCGACAACATCGGTCAGACGATGCAGCAGACGATGGGGCAGCTGATCAACTCGCTGCTCACCATCGTGGGCGTGCTGATCATGATGTTCTCGATCTCGTGGCTGCTGGCGCTCGTCGCACTGGTGACCGTGCCGCTGTCCGTCTTTGTGGCGGCGCGGGTCGGGAAGAGGTCGCAGCCTCAGTTCGTACAGCAGTGGAAGGTCACCGGGAAGCTCAACGCCCATGTGGAGGAGATGTACACCGGCCATGCGCTGGTGAAGGTCTTCGGGCGGCAGGACGAGTCGGCCGAGCTCTTCAAGGAGCAGAACGACGCGCTGTACGAGGCCGGGTTCAAGGCGCAGTTCAACAGCGGGATCATGCAGCCGCTGATGATGTTCGTCAGCAACCTGAACTATGTGCTGGTGGCTGTGGTGGGTGGGCTCAGGGTCGCCAGTGGATCGCTGTCCATCGGTGATGTGCAGGCCTTCATCCAGTACTCGCGGCAGTTCTCGATGCCGCTGACCCAGGTCGCCTCGATGGCGAACCTGGTGCAGTCGGGTGTGGCCTCTGCCGAGCGGATCTTCGAGCTTCTCGACGCGGAGGAGCAGGAGGCCGATGTGGATTCGGCGGGGCTTCCGCAGGAGGTCCTGGGCAGTGTCTCGCTGGAGAAGGTGGCCTTCCGGTACGAGAAGGACAAGCCGCTGATCGAGGACCTGTCGCTGGCTGTCGAGCCGGGGCACACGGTCGCGATCGTGGGGCCGACGGGTGCGGGCAAGACCACGCTGGTCAATCTGCTGATGCGGTTCTACGAGGTCACCGGTGGGCGGATCGCCCTGGACGGTGTCGACATCGCGAAGATGTCCCGTGAGGAACTGCGGTCCGGGATAGGGATGGTGCTGCAGGACACGTGGCTGTTCGGCGGGTCCATTGCCGACAACATCGCCTACGGGGCGGCTCCTTCGCAGAAGGTGACGCGCGAGGAGATCGAGGAGGCGGCTCGGGCCGCGCATGCGGACCGGTTCATCCGGACGCTGCCGGACGGGTACGACACCGTGATCGACGACGAGGGGACGGGGGTCAGCGCGGGTGAGAAGCAGCTGATCACGATCGCTCGGGCGTTCCTTTCGGACCCGGTGATTCTGGTGCTCGACGAAGCGACCAGTTCTGTCGACACGCGGACCGAGGTGCTGATCCAGAAGGCGATGGCGCGGCTGGCTCACGGGCGGACGTCGTTTGTGATCGCGCACCGGCTGTCCACGATTCGCGATGCGGATGTGATTCTGGTGATGGAGAACGGGTCGATCGTCGAACAGGGCTCGCACGAGGAGCTGTTGGCGGCGGAGGGCGCGTATGCGCGGCTGTACGCGGCGCAGTTCGCGCAGGCGGTCGCGGAGGTGGACTAGGGAGTGGGGCGGAGCTTCGCTCACTGCGCCCCCGTACGCGACCTCAGGCCGCGTACGGGGGCGCACCCTTAGTCCAGGTAACCCCGCAGCTGGTCCGCGAAGGCGTGGTCGCGGAGCTTGTTCAGGGTCTTCGACTCGATCTGGCGGATCCGTTCGCGCGTGACGCCGAAGATCCTGCCGATCTCCTCCAGCGTGCGGGGGCGGCCGTCCGCCAGGCCGTAGCGGAGTTGGACCACCTTGCGTTCGCGTTCGCCGAGGGTGGAGAGGACCGCTTCCAGGTGTTCGCGGAGGAGCAGGAACGCCGCTGATTCGACCGGCGACGCCGCATCCCCGTCCTCGATCAGGTCGCCCAGCGCCACGTCGTCCTCCTCGCCCACGGGGGCGTGCAGGCTGACCGGTTCCTGGGCCAGGCGCAGGACTTCGCTGACGCGCTCGGCCGTGAGGTCCAGCTGGCCGGCGACCTCCTCGGGGGTCGGTTCGTAGCCCCGTTCCTGGAGCATGCGGCGCTGGACGCGGACCACTCGGTTGATCAACTCGACCACGTGGACCGGGACTCGTATCGTCCTGGCCTGGTCGGCCAGGGCGCGGGACATGGCCTGGCGGATCCACCAGGTCGCGTACGTGGAGAACTTGTAGCCGCGCGCGTAGTCGAACTTCTCGACCGCCCTGATCAGGCCCAGGTTTCCCTCCTGGACGAGGTCGAGCATGGTCAGGCCGCGGCCCACGTAGCGCTTGGCGACGGAGACGACCAGGCGGAGGTTGGCTTCGATGAGGCGGCGCTTGGCCATGCGGCCGATCACCACCAACTTGTCCAGGTCCACGGCCAGTTGGGAGTCCGGGTCCGGAGTCGTCGCCAGTTTCTCCTCGGCGAAGAGGCCCGCTTCGACCTTGCGGGCGAGGTCCACCTCCTCGGCCGCGGTGAGGAGTGGGATGCGGCCGATCTCGCGTAAGTACTGGCGGAAGAGATCGGAGGAGGGGCCTCCGGTGTCCGCACGGTTGCGGCTGGGTTCGGGAGGCTCGGGGACCTCTTCCTCCTCCATGACGGCCTCGGCGGGTGCGTCCGGTTCGCTCTCCGGTTCCGCTTCGGGATGGTGAGCGGCCCTGCTCTGCGCGGGGACTGCCGTGACCACGTCGTTGTCGGTCAGGGTCTGGGTCTGCACGGGTGCGACCTCCAGGGTTCTCGCTGCCGGATCGGGGGCGTGCGGCAGCGGGACATGGGCGGCCGAGCCGCCGTCCGTCCCGTACACGATGAGCGGATCCGCGGGGGTGAAATGCCCACTGTCAGTGGGCCGGCCGCGCTCCGAGGACTCAGGCACCGCAACCCAGTGTGGGGTACGACACATCGCCGCCACGAGGGGCGTGCGGTGACTTTTTGAGTCCGCGCTGTAACCGGGCGGTTACCGGGGTGGGGGCGGAGGGGCCGGGTTAGAGGGCTTCCGCGCCTCGGTTGCGCAGCGACTGGCCGTACTGCTGGAGGACCCAGAGCTCGTTCTGGACGGCTGCCAGGTGCTCCGGGGAGCCGTGGCCGCCGAGGCGGGTCAGGGTGCCCTGGACCTCGACGATGCGGCGGTCGACGGCGCGCAGGCGGACGTGGACCAGCTGGTCTCCCGCGTACACCTCGTCGACGTTCTTGGCGTGGATCGCCTCTACGGCCAGCTCGGTGACGAGCGCGCGGACCGTGTCGTTGGGGGCGATGTCGATGACCGTGGTCAGGTAGTCGGGGGTGGCCTGGTCGGCGCCGCCCGCCTCCTCGATGCACTGGCGGACCGCTGCGTACGGGGGCGCCGTGAACTCGTCGATGCCGTACGCGTCGAAGGCCGGGGAGACCAACTCCGGGCGCTGCAGGGCCAGTTTGAGGAGCTCGCGCTCGGTGCGATGCGCCGGGGAGCGGAGGTTGAGGGCCGGGCCGCCGGAGGGGGCCGTGGGGGCCTGGATCTCGCCGCGGGCGGAGCCGCCGCGGGTGGGAGCCGGCGCCTTGCCGCCGTTGTTCCGGGCCCACTGGGCGAGCTGGCTGATGCGCTTGACGACGAACTGGGTGTCCAGGATGCCGAGCATGCCGGCCAGCTGGACCGCGACCTCGTGCTGCGCGCCGCTGTTCTTGATGCGGGCGACGACCGGGGCCGCCTCGTCGAGGGCGGCGGCGCGGCCGGCCGGGGTCTCGAGGTCGTAGCGGCCGACGATCTGGCGGAGGGCGAACTCGAAGAGCGGGGTGCGGGGTTCGACCAGGTCCCGTACGGTCTCGTCGCCCTTGGCGAGGCGCAGGTCGCAGGGGTCCATGCCGTCGGGGGCGATCGCGATGTACGTCTCGGCGGCGAACTTCTGGTCGTCCTCGAAGGCGCGGAGGGCCGCCTTCTGGCCCGCTGCGTCACCGTCGAAGGTGAAGATGACGCGGGCCGATCCGTTGTCCATCAGGAGGCGGCGGAGGATCTTGATGTGGTCGGTGCCGAAAGCCGTGCCGCAGGTGGCGACGGCGGTCGTGACGCCCGCGAGGTGGCAGGCCATGACGTCGGTGTACCCCTCGACGACCACGGCCCGCGACGACTTGGCGATCTCCTTCTTGGCCAGGTCGATTCCGTACAGGACCTGGGACTTCTTGTAGATCGCCGTCTCGGGGGTGTTGAGGTACTTGGGGCCGTTGTCGTCGTCGCGGAGCTTGCGCGCGCCGAAGCCGACGACCTCGCCGCTGATGTCGCGGATCGGCCACATCAGGCGTCCGCGGAAGCGGTCGATGGGCTTTCCGCCGCGGGCCTCCTGGGAGAGGCCGGAGGTGATCAGCTCCTTGTCGCTGAAGCCCTTGCCGCGGAGGTGGCGCGTCAGGTGGTCCCATCCTGCGGGGCTGTAGCCGACGCTGAAGTGCTGGGCCGCGGACTGGTCGAAGCCGCGCTCGGCCAGGAACTTGCGGCCGATCTCCGCCTCGGGGGTGTCCAGCTGCTCGACGTAGAACTGGGCGGCCGCCTTGTGCGCCTCGACCAGGCGGATGCGCTCGCCGCGCTGGTGGGAGGGGTTGTACCCGCCCTCTTCGTACCGGAGGGTGATGCCCGCGGTGCCCGCGAGCCTCTCGACCGCCTCCGAGAAGGAGAGGTGGTCGATCTTCCGGATGAAGGCGATCGTGTCGCCGCCCTCCTGGCAGCCGAAGCAGTGGAAGAGACCCTTGCTCGGGCTGACCTGGAAGGACGGGGACTTCTCGTCGTGGAAGGGGCAGAGGCCCTTGAGGTTGCCGCCGCCCGCGTTGCGCAGCTGGAGGTATTCGGACACGACGGCGTCGATCGGGACCGCGTCCCGGACCGCCTTCACGTCGTCATCGTTGATCCTGCCTGCCACGTAAGGAGTCTACGGGGAGGGACTGACATCAGACTGCCAGGGAGTCCAGGGGCACCGACGGGTCCCCCAGCAACTCGGGGTTCACCTCCGTCCGCGAGCGGATCAGCTGCTGGATCGTGTCTGTGACGTCCCACACATTGACGTTCATCCCGGCCAGCACGCGGTGGTCCTTCAGCCAGAAGGCGATGAACTCGCGCTTGCCCGCGTCGCCGCGGATGACCACCTGGTCGTACGAGCCCGGGGGCGCCCAGCCCGAGTACTCCAGGCCCAGGTCGTACTGGTCGGAGAAGAAGTAGGGGATCCGGTCGTAGCTGACCTCGTGGCCCAGCATCGCGCGGGCAGCGGCGGGGCCGCCGTTGAGGGCGTTGGCCCAGTGCTCGACGCGGACGGTGGTGTCGAGGAAGGGGTGCTGGGCGGAGGCCACGTCACCGGCCGCGTAGATGTCGGGGTCGGAGGTCTGCAGGCTCGCGTTCACCGCGATGCCGCCGCCGTGTTCGCGGGGCGCGAGGTCCAGGCCTGCCGCCTCGGCGAGGCCCGTACGGGGTGCGGCGCCGATCGCGGCGAGGACGTCGTGGGCGGGGTGCTCCTCGCCGTCGGAGGTCAGGGCCGCCAGGACCATGCCGTCGTGTCCGGTGATCTCCGTGAGGCGGGCGCCGAAGTGGAAGCGGACGCCGTGGGAGGTGTGCAGGTCGGTGAAGATCTGGCCGAGCTCAGGGCCGATGACCTGATGGAGCGGGGTGGCTTCCGGTTCGACCACGGTCACCTCGGCCCCGTAGCCGCGCGCGGCCGCCGCCACCTCCAGGCCGATCCAGCCCGCCCCGGCGACGACCAGGTGGCCGTTGTCGCGGCCGAGCGCGGACAGCACGTTGCGCAGCCGGTCGGCGTGGGCCAGGCGGCGCAGATGGTGGACGCCGGCGAGGTCCGTGCCGGGGATGTCGAGGCGGCGGGGTTCGGCGCCGGTGGCCAGGAGGAGCTTGTCGTAGTGGATGAGGGTGCCCTCGCCGAGACGTACGGCCTTGGCGGTGCGGTCGATCGCGACGACCGTCTGGCCCAGGTGCAGCTCGACGTCGGCCTGTGCGTACCAGGCGGGCTCGTGGACGAAGACGCTGTCGCGCTCCTCCTTGCCGGTGAGGAAGCCCTTGGAGAGCGGCGGGCGTTCATAGGGGTGGTCGCGTTCGTCCCCGACGAGGATCACCCGGCCGGTGAACCCCTCGCCGCGGAGCGTCTCGGCGGCTTTCGCCCCCGCCAGGCCCCCGCCGATGATGACGAACGTGCGATGTGCGTCGACCACTTGATGCCTCCTCGATGTGCCTGCGCCACTTGCGAGCGTCCCGCACGGAGCGTGATGGGGGAAGAGGGGGCGGGTGCCCGGGCGTGTCTTTTGGCTGGTTAGACCCAGGTGTCGTGGGCGAGTTTCGCAACCAGAGCGAGGACTACGCAGAGCAGGGCGACGCGGACGAAGGCGGAGCCGCGGCGCAGTGCCGTACGGGCGCCGAGTGTGCCGCCCGCGACGTTCGCGACCGCCATCCCGGCGCCCAGCGTCCACAGGACGTGGCCCAGTGCCGCGAAGAGGGCGAGGGCTCCGAGGTCGGTGCCGACCGAGACGACCTTGGCCATGGCGGAGCCGCGCAGGAAGTCGCTGCCGAGGAGCGAGACGAAGGCCATGACCAGCAGGACCCCGGTGCCGGAACCCAGCACTCCGCTGTAGAAGCCGACCACCGCGCCGAGCAGGCAGTTGAGTGGCACGCAACTACGGTGCGTGTGCGGGTCCTTGGGCGCACAGGACCTGCCCGGCCAGGCGACCCAGGCCGCCGCGAGGACCAGTACCGCCATCACGGCCGGTCTGAACACGTTCTGCGGGAGGTGTGAAGCGGTCAGCGCGCCGGCCACCGAGGCCGGGATGCCGGCCAGTCCCGCGGCGGCGACCGGACGCCAGTCGACGGGCACCTTGCGGCTGTAGGCCACGGCCGCCGACGAGGTGCCGGTGATCGCGACCAGTTTGTTGGTGCCCAGCACGGTCGCGACCGACGCACCCGGCAGCGCGAAGAGCAGCGCGGGGATCTGGATCAGTCCCCCGCCGCCGACCACCGCGTCGAGCCAGCCGGCCGCGAGCGCCACCGCGAGCAGGGCACAAATGCCCCAGACATCAAGATCGAGTACGTCCACACCGCATCCCCCGGTGCGGCGGCTCGCGGAGTCTCCCCCCGTGGGACAGCCGCGGCCGCCGCCGTCCAAGAGTGTGTGCGGGACGGGGGGTTGACGGAGGTTTCGTCCAGAATGCAAAGGGAGCGCAAACGTCAGCGGCGTTGTTGGCTACGCTCCTGGAGGAGCAGAGGCAGGAAGCGGGACAGACCGGGCGCAGGGGGGCGCATGTTACGTATCCACTTCGGCACTGAAGACCTCAACCGATTAAGGGTGGCGGCCGGACCGGACCCACTGTGGGAGACGGTGCACAGCCTGCACCTCCTGCAGAACCGGCAGGCCGCGCTCGTCTTCGACCCCTGGCGGCGCGAGGTGCGGGCCGCGCTCGCGAAGGCCGGGCTCACCGAGACGGTGGCCGCGCTCCACCGGCTCTGCCCGTGGGCCGAGTACTTCCCCGACTTCCTCACCCCGGGGCAGGGCATCGACGATCTGGAGACCGGGATCGAGCAGGTTCTCTCGGTACCGATACGGCGCCTGGGCCGGGAGATCGGGCACCTCTACCCCGGTACGCGGCCGCTGCCGCCCGGGGCCCGGAGCCTGGCCGGCGGGGACCCGCGGACCCTGTCAGGGCTCGGTGACGCGTTGCGCCGCTACCACGCGGTGGCAGTCGCCCCCTACGCCGGGGAGATCAGGACGGTGGTGGCAGCCGACCGTCTGGTGCGGGCGGATGCGGCGCTGAACGCGGGCCCCGGCGGGCTCCTGACCAGCTACCAGCCCGATCTGGCCTGGCGCGGGGACCGGCTCGAGTCGGCCTATCCGGTGGCGAAGGAACTCGCCCTGGAAGGGCGGGCGTTGACGCTGATCCCCTCCTTCTTCTGCGTACGGAGCCCGGTCGCCCTGGCCGACCACGAACTGCCGCCCGTGCTCGTCCACCCGCTCACTCCCGCGCCCGGCTGGCTGGCCAGGTCCCGGGCCACGGATCCCGCGCAACTTCCGGTGGGGCAGCTGATCGGGCCGACCCGGGCGACCGTACTGGACGCGCTGGAGCGGCCGTTGACGACGACTCAGATCGGCGAGGCCCTGCGGATCACCCTCTCCACGGCGAGCCGGCACGCCACCGTGCTGCGCGAGTCCGGTCTTGTCACCTCGGAGCGGCGCGGCTCCGCGGTCGTGCACACCCGGTCCCGGCTGGGCGACGCGCTCATGGACGGGCGGCTGTGAACAGCCGGTGCAGGGAGCGGGCCGAGGCGTCGGTGAGGGCGGCGATCTGGTCGACGACCACGCGCTTGCGGGTCCTGTCGTCGGACGCCGCGTCGAACAGGGCGCGGAACTGCGGGTCGAGGCCTTCGGGGGCGCGGGCGGTGAGCGCCTCGGCGAGCTCGGCGAGGACGATGCGCTGGTCGGCGCGGAGCCGCTCCTGCTCGTCGCGCTGCATGACGTAGAGGTCGGCGACGGCCTTGAGGACGGCGCACTCCAGGCGGGCCTCGCGCGGGACGACCAGTTCGGCCGCGTACCGGGTGAGCCTGCCCGTTCCGTACGAGGCACGGGTCGCGGCTTCGGCGGCGAGGCAGAAGCGGCCGATGAGCTGGCTGGTGGCGTCCTTCAGCCGGGCCTGGGCGACGGCCGTCCCGTCGTATCCGTGCGGCCACCACTCCTGGCCGAGGAGGCGGTCCAGGGCCTCGGCCAGCTCGTGCGGGTCGGTGTCCTCCGGTACGTAACGGCCGATGGCGGCGGTCCAGATGGCGGCCCGTTCGTGCTCGGAGTAGAGGCAGTTGGGGTCGATGTGGCCGGCGTGCAGGCCGTCCTCGACGTCGTGCACGGAGTAGGCGACGTCGTCGGACCAGTCCATGACCTGGGCCTCGAAGCACTTGCGGTCGTCGGGGGCGCCCTCGCGGGCCCAGGCGAAGACGGGCAGGTCGTCCTCGTACACGCCGAACTTGGGCGAGTCGGGCTCGGTGGGGTGACTGCCGCGCGGCCAGGGGTACTTGGTGGCGGCGTCGAGAGCGGCGCGGGTGAGGTTGAGGCCGACGCTGACCAGGTCGCCGGTGCGCTCGGAGTGGACGAAGCGCTTCGGCTCGATGCGGGTGAGGAGGCGCAGCGACTGGGCGTTGCCCTCGAAGCCGCCGCAGTCCTTCGCGAAGTCGTTGAGGGCCTGTTCGCCGTTGTGGCCGAAGGGCGGGTGGCCCATGTCGTGCGAGAGGCAGGCCGCTTCGACGAGGTCGGGATCGCAGCCGAGGGCGGCACCGAGCTCACGGCCGACCTGGGCGCACTCCAGGGAGTGGGTCAGTCGGGTGCGGGGGCTGGCGTCCCAGATCTGGGTCCTGGATCCGGGGGTGACGACCTGGGTCTTGCCGGCGAGGCGGCGCAGTGCGGAGGAGTGCAGCACGCGGGCGCGGTCGCGCTGGAAGGCGGTGCGGCCAGGGCGCTTGTCGGGCTCGGGGTCCCAGCGTTCGATGTCGGTCGGGGTGTACGCAGTGCCTTCCATGCACCGAGGGTAAGTGGCCGGACTGACAGCGGGCCTCAGGCGGTGGCGGCCAGGTGGAGCGGGGCGGTGTCCTGCGCACCGGCCAGGGCGCGGTCGTAACGCTGCAGGATCAGCCGGGCGAGGGCGGGGTGCGCGCCGAGCGGGGCGGCGGCGATCCAGGGGGCGGCGGCCGCGCTCGCGGAGGCGAAACGTCCCGGCGCGGTGAAGTACGAGGCGACCGCGACCCGGTGCCGGCCCCTGGCTGCCAGCGCGCGCACGGCTTCGCGGACGGTGGGCGATGCGGCGGACGCGTACCCCGGCAGGACGGGGACACCGCCGAGCCGCTCGCTGAGCATCGCGGCCGTACGGCGTACGTCGGCGGCCGAAGCGGGGTCGCGCGAACCGGCGGCGGCGAGGACGACCCCGGTGGAGCGGGCGGCTCCGTCGGCGGTACGCCAGCCGGCCTCGACGAGCCGCGCGTACAACGCCTCGACCAGCAACGGGTGCGGGCCCAGCGGGGCGGCGGTGCGGGTGTGGAGGCGGGGCGCGGTGGCGACGGCCTCGGGGAGGTCGTGCTTGATGTGGTAGCCGCGGCTGAGGAGGAGGGGGACGAGGACGGCCTGTCCGGTGCCGAGTACGGCGAGGGAGGCGGGGAGCAGGGGTTCGTTCAGCTCGATGTGGCCGAGGCGCACGGAAAGTCCGGGGCGCAGGTCACGGACGCGCTCCAGGAGGGTCGTCACGGTGCGCAGGGCCTGCGGGTCGCGGCTGCCGTGGGCGACGGCGACGAGGGTGGGCGCGGTCTGGTCAGGGTGCACGGGCCTGCGGGATCCGTTCAGTGAGACAAGGCTGAGCTGGGTTCCGAGTTGGGCGGTGATGCGGGTCAGCAGACCCGATGTGGTGTCGAGAGGCAGTAATTCGGGCCGTACATCGCGAGGGTGCTCGGGCTCCGTCATGGACCGACCCTGCCAGGCGGAGGTTGCCCCGGGATTGCGTGAGGGTGACGGGTCTTTTCCTGAGCCTCACCGACCCCGGACGTCGATTGTCAGTGCCCTCACTTACGGTGATCGGCAACTGAAGTTGATGTTCGGGGAGAGCATCGGCCAATCCGGGGAGGGAGCTCTGCCATGGGCTGGATCGAGACGGCGACGGGCGGATATTCCGTCGGCCTGGACGGCACGAAAGTGCTGTGCAGGAACGCGGCGGGCCGTGCGCTGAAGCAGGTGCCCGCCAAGCTCCGCGACGACGCGGAGGTGGTGCGGCTGCGGCAGGTGGCGCAGTGGCTGGAGCGGCACGCACGGGAGTGCCGCGAGCAGGTGGACACCTGGCTGGTGCGGTCGCTGCCGGTGCCGGCCGCGCTGCTGGCGCGGGTCTGGCCGGATCCCGCCTGGCAGGAGGCGCTGCGGGATCTGGTGGTGGCGCCGGTGGGCGCGGACGGTGACGCCGACTTCGCGCGTGCCGGGTTCCTGCGGGACGCGGATCCGGATCCGAGCCGGGGGCTGGGCGTGGTCGACCTCGACGGGGACTCGGTACGGCTGACGGAGGAGTCCGTGCTGATCCCCCATCCCGTGCTGCTGCTCGAAGACCTGGAGGAACTGCGCGAGTTCGCGGCGGAGCTGGGCGTCGAGCAGGGGCTGGAGCAGTTGTTCCGCGAGGTGTGGCCGCGGCCCGCCGACCTCGAAGGGCCGGCCGGTGCCGCGCACGAGTGGGGCGCGTACGCGGGCGGGACGTTCGAGGAGTTGCGTCATGCGACGGGCCGGGCGGTGGCGGCCGGGTACCGGGTGCGCGGTGGATACGCGGTGTGTCCGACGGTCGAGGGCGGCAGGCCTGTGGAGGCCGCGTACTGGGTGGGCGACGACTACCCGGAGGGCGAGGCGTACACCGGCGCTCTGGAGTGGCGGGACGCCGGCGGCAAGCGGCTGACTCTGCGCGAAGTGGGGCCTGTGGCCTGGTCGGAGGGGGCGCGGATGGCTGCGCTGGTGTTCGCGGGGCGTGTGGTCAAGGACGACGAGGGGGAACTGCTGTGAGCGGACTGCTGGAGGCCGGGGCGGTACTGCCGCTCGGCGGCGGTGTGGATGCGGATGCGGGCGATGTGCTGACCGCGCGGGCGTACGGGCATTCCGTACTGGACGGGCGCACGGTGGTGCGGTTGGTGCCCGAGGCTCTGGGGCCGGCGGAGGATCTCTCACTCGAATATCTGGGGTTCGCGGCCGAATCCTCCGCGCTGGTGGGGCGGGTGAAGCGGCAGTCGCTGGGGTTCCCCGCGTGGGCGCTGGTCCATGATCCGGCCAACGGGCACCACGCCCTGGCCGTGGTCAAGGAGATGGAGCGGCTGGCCCGGATGGTGGCGAGCAAGCCGGGGAACGCCAAGGACGGGTTCGACGAGATCGCCGGGCGGCTGGACCGGTCGGTTCCGCAGTTCCTGCCGACGTACTACGAACAGGTGGCACGGCTCTTCCTGGCGGCCGAGTCGGTGCAGCAGGCGTCGGCCTTCTTCGGCAAGGCGCGGGCCGCCGAACAGCGGCATGCGCTGGTGGTCGACGAGGAGCGGCTGCGCGAGGTGTTCCTGGAGTTCGCCGGGGCGGGCGCGTTGAGCGGGAAGGCGCTGCGCGACCATGCGAAGGGCCTGGCGGAGAGGCTGTCGGCGCAGGAGGCGTACGCACAGTTCAGGTCGCTGTCCGTGGAGCGGTGCGCGGCCGGGCTCGCCCCGTACGCGGGCATGCTGGAGGATCTGCGGCGGCTGGCCAGGAAGACCGGTCTCGATGCGCGGGCCGAAGAGCGGGAACTGCTCGCGGAGATCATCCACTCGGGGGCGATGAACCGGGCTGCGGCGAGCTTCTGGACGGCCGCGCTGCCCGCGCTGGCGGAGGTCGCCGGCGCTGAACAGGGAGTCAGGGAACGGCTGCTGGCGCTCTTCCCGTCGGCGGGCGGGGACAGTCCTGAGGTCTTCGACGCGGCGTGGCTGGGCCTGCTCGACAGGTGCGGGGCGATCGGGCTGCTGGAGGACGGGACGGTGCCGGCCGCCGCGTGGCTGGAGGCCTGGGCGAAGCACCGCAAGCGCGGCTGGCGGCAGACGAAGCGGCTCGCCGGGGAACTGTCTCTGGTGGAGCGTCTTTCGGCCCGGCTGATCGCGGACGGGACACCGGTTCAGCTGGTCAGCGGACGTGGCTGGCGTGAGGCTGCCGACCTCGATCTGCTGGACACGGCGCTGGCAGCGGGAGTTCCGGTCGCCGATCCCTCCGCGCGGTCCGCGCGGCTGCAGCTCGACTCCTGGATCCAGGACGACGGGGAGGGACGGCGGGATCTGGTCGCGCTCACGTCCGACCCGCGCTTCGCCGCGCTCATGAAAGAGGCGGTGAAGAACCTCTCGGACGCCAACGGGCAGTGGACCGGGCCCTCGCAGCGGTTGCAGCGCGCCGCCGAGTATCCGGCGCTGCGGGCCGTCATCGCCGCCTGGCTCCGGGACCGCGCCGAGGAGGTGGGGCGGCCGATCGGGCTTCCCGGGCTGCGCAATCTGCTGCGCGATGTGGCGCTGTTCGCGTCTCCTTCCGTACTGGCGACCGCGCCCGCCGCGGTGCGGCGGATCGTCTCCTTCGACCCGGCACCGGTGCTGGGACGGTCACTGCGGGCGGGCGTCTACGACGAGTTGGGCTGGCCCGCGCTCGACGAGGCGCTGAACCGGGTGAGCGCGGCGAGCGGGAAGAAGAACTTCCACGGCGTGGACGCGTGGCCCGCGCTGGGGGTGCGGGCCGGGCTCCAGGTCGCGCTGGCCGGGCCTGCGGAGGTGCTCGACGACCGCGCGCTGAACCTGCCCGCGCCCACCGCGCACCGGGATCCGCTCGTGCGGTACGTGGACGGGCAGTGGCTCACCGCGTCCTGGGCCGACGGGGGGTGGAAGGGCACCTGGTCGGGCAGGCCGGCCGACGTCTTCAAGGTGACGGGTTCACTGCACGGCAGCGGCCGTGTCTCCCTCGCCATGCCCGGCGGAGGCCGCAGTTACGGCGGGCGGCCGGTGCACGCCGGTGACACGTCCTTCGCGGAGCAGCAGCGCGAGATCGCCTTCGACACCATCTCCTACTGGGTGCTGCACGACGGCAGTTGGTACGAGTACGACCCCGAGACCGCGCGACGCGGGCGGGCGTCGGTGCCGGCCTTCTTCGACTCGGCGCTCGTGGGCGCCGGAGCCGGGGTTCGGTTGGCCGAGGCAGGGTGTCGGCTGCTGCCGGTGCAGCCCGGCCTCGAGGACTCGCCGTTCGGGTCGAAGGACGGAATGCTGGGCTGGTCGGTGACGTACGACGAGAACACCGGTACGCACACGGCCTGTTCGGTCGACGGAACGCGCGGCCTGCCCGTCACTGCCGGTATCCCGGTGGCGCCACTCAGGATGCCCGGGAAGTCGGTGCTGCATCCCGTGCGGAGCCACTGGTCGGGTGAGCACATCGAGCTGCGGGACACGGACGGGGTCGTGGTCGCCACCCTGCAGGAGGGTGACCGGGGCAGCACGTACACAGCGGGCTCCCGGTTCGTACCGCCCCTCTGGTACTGGCATGCGCTGCGACCCCGCGACGAACGGGGTTCGGCCGCGCTCCGGTCGGTGAGCGACACGGATGCGGCGGCGCTGCTGGCAGCGGTGGAGGAGGGGCTCACCGCTGCGGAAGCCGTAGCGCGGGTCCTGCCCGCGATCACCGACGAGGCGCTGGTCGCAGGGGTGGCCGGGGTGGTGCAGGAGGCCGTCAGGTGCGCCGAGCGGCTCGGCAGGCTTGCGGAGAAGGCCGTACAGGGGGAGGCCTCGCCGGCCGCTCCGGTCGTGCGGCATGCGACGGACGGGCTGTTGTCCGGATCGCTGAACGCGCTGCTGGACAACAGAGGGGCCCACTACGGGTTCGGGAGTCCCGACTACGCGGCCACCACGGCCGTGGACCAACTGCACGTACTGCGACAGGTGTTGCGGGTTCCGCCGCCGTCCGGCGACGAGACGTTCAGCTTCGGCGCGACGCGTGTCGAATGGCGCGGGCTCGCCGGCGTCGGCCTGGCCGCGGCCGCGCTGCGGGCCGTGCACCCGGTCATGGGCGAGAAGGAGCGGGCGGCGCTGGTCGAGTTCCTCACCGCCGCACTCGACTGCGGTGAGGCCGGGGACTCGGTCCTGGCCGACCCGCGGGGCAGGCTGCGCTCGCTGGTTCTTTCCGCTCCGTCGGGACCCGCCGGGGTCGGTACGGTCCGCCGCGACGGACAGCGGGTCGTACTGATCACCGCGGCCACCTGGAGGCCCGTCTCCGGACAGCACTGGTGTGCCCTGGAGTACGACCCTGCCGGGCAGTTCGGGCCGTGGGAGGGGTGGCAGATCCAGGAGACACAGGTGCACGGTGCGCCGGACGACCCGGTGAGGGCGCCCGCACTGCGCCGGCTGCTGGCCGTGGCCGCCGAGCGCGGACCGGTGCCGTTCCGGCCGGAACAGGTGACGGAGTTCGCCGAGGCGACCGGTGTGGACACCGCCTCCGCGCTGCTGATGCTGCTGGGGCTTCCTGGGCATCACGCGTACGGCCGCAACGATCTGCCCGGAGCCGAGTGGCTGACGCCTCTGGGGCTGAAGGCGACACATGTCGGGACGGCCAGGGAGAGTCTCGGGCAGATGGGCGCCGAGCTCCGGCGCCGGCTCGTCGGCCTGTTGGTGCCCGAAGCGCCCGAGCAGGTCGACGGGCTCTGGGAGCGGGGCTTCGACCTGGGACCGGTGATCGACGGGTGGATCGAGGCACGCGGCAAGCAGCGCCCCGTTCCGCAGGAGTTGCTCGACCGGGCCGTTCGGGAGGGACTGGGGGCGATGGAGTTGCAACTGGCGCTCAACCCGAAGCTGGACGCGCGGCTCTGGGGCCGTACCGTGCAGCGCCTCAAGGACGGCGTGATGGGGGCGGAGGAGCCCGGGAAGCTGCTGGACCTGCGGGGGCTGTCGCGGATCGCCGTCGGACTGCGCTGGCTGGCGTACCGGCTGCCGTACGGCGATCCGCTGCGGGAGGTGCTTCCCGAAACGCTGCGTGCGGTGCGTGAGCGGATGGCCGATCCCGGGCTGCTGTTCCAGATCGACCAGGGCTGGGCGCAGCCGGGGCAGTTGTCGCTCTCGGAGCGGATCCGGGAGGCATGCGCGATGCCCGGGACCGGCGGGGCGAATGCGGAGGGGCTGGTGTCCGCCGGACCTGCGCTGGTGCTCGGGCCGACCCGGTACAGCGGGGAGTACGGGCGGGAGACCGTCTGGCTGCGGCCGGCCGCGCTGCTGGAGGACGGGGTGGTGGATCACTCTGCCGTGAAGCTGGTGCTGGCGGCGAGTGAGCAGTTGGTGGGGCTGCGGGCGGTGCGGGCGCTGCTGGGAGAGCGGTTCGCGGAGCTGGTCGGTGCCGGTGGTGCGGAGGGATCCGTGAGTGCGCCTCAGGACCCGGGGGTGTCCGTTCCGGGTCTGGTGAGTGAGGCCGCGGCCCGGTTCGGTCTCTCGGACGATGCGGCCACGCTCTATCTGATGCTGCTCGCGCTTCCCGATCCGACCGACCGCAACCAGGCGTTGTGGACGGGCTGGAAGCCGGCCCGGCTGAAGAAGGCCCGGGCCGAACTGGCCGCCACCGAGCTGGTGGTGGAGGCCAAGCGGTCGCGTGCGGGGCGTTCGCTGTTCCTGCCCGGCGGCTGGGTGGAGGTCAAGTCGCCCCGTCTGCCGTGGGAGTCCTGGAAGTCGGAGCTGCTGCCGGCCCGGGGCGAGGGCGTGTTCGTCGTACCGGACTGTCCGGTGGCGGTGCTGTACGCGCGGGCGTGGCAGCGCGTCGTGGAGGGTGATGTGCCGGGGTTCGAGGAGTTCACCGGCCGCGAGAGCCGTAGGGGAGGCAGGCGATGACGGGTTCCGTAGGGGCTGTGCAGGACCGGCAGGTCGCGCTGCCCGAGGACCGGTATGCGCGGGAGCTGGCGTTTCTCGCCGCGTACGACGAAGGGGCGAGGCCTCCGGGGTGGCGGCTGACGCCGCGTGCGGTGGTCACCTTCGTCTGCGGTTCCGGTGATGAGGTGCTGCGGGCGTCGGACGGTCAACAGACGGTCGTCGCACGGAAGTTCGTGGGCGACCGGGCTCTGGTCGAGCGGTGTGTGGTCACGTTGGCGGGCGATCGGGGGCTGCTGCTGGTCGGGGAGCCCGGCACCGCCAAATCGATGCTCTCCGAGCTCCTGTCCGCCGCCGTGTGCGGAACGAGCACGCTCACCGTGCAGGGCACGGCGGGCACCACCGAGGACCAGCTCCGGTACGGCTGGAACTACGCGATGCTGCTGGCCAAGGGCCCGAGTCGGCAGGCTCTGGTCCCGTCTCCGGTGCTGACGGCGATGACGCGCGGCGCGGTCGCGCGCATCGAGGAGGTCACGCGGTGTCTGCCCGAGGTCCAGGACGCCCTGGTGTCGCTGCTGTCCGAGCGGCGGATGTCCGTACCCGAACTGGCCGGTGGGGAGGACGGGGACGGGACGGTGCACGCCGTGCCCGGGTTCACGCTGATCGCCACGGCCAACCTCCGGGACAAGGGTGTCTCCGAGATGTCCGCCGCACTCAAGCGCCGCTTCAACTTCGAGACGGTCGGCCCGATCGGTGACCTCGACGCGGAGACGGCCCTGGTGCGAAGCCAGGCGACGGCCGCGCTGGCACGTTCCGGGGCCGAGTTCGCCGTGGACGACACCGTGCTGCAGGCGCTGGTGACCGCGTTCCGGGATCTGCGGACCGGGCGCAGCGCGGAAGGCTGGGAGATCGAGCGGCCCTCGACGGTGATGTCCACGGCGGAAGCGGTGCAGGTCGCCTCGGCCATGGGGATCGGCGCCGCATATCTGGGCACGGGCCGGGATGTCGTACGGAGCCTGCCCGGCCATCTGCTCGGGACCGTACGGAAGGACGACCCGGCCGATCACGCACGGCTGTTGGGGTACTGGGACGGGCCCGTGCGGCGGCGGGCGGAGGGCGGGGCTCCGCTCTGGCGCACGCTGTGGGAGCTGCGTGATGAGCTCGCCTGAGGAGGCTGTCGAGGAGCTGGCGGGGTGCCGCGCCCCGTTCCTGATCGGGGTGCGGCACCACTCCCCCGCGCTGGCCGCAGCCCTGCCCGCGATGCTCGACCGGGCCGGTCCCGACGTTCTGCTGGTGGAGCTGCCGGAGGAGTTCACACCGTGGCTGGAGCATCTGGGCGATCCGGCAACGGTGCCGCCAGTGGCGCTGGCGGGCAGCGGGGGTGCGGGCGACGGTGGTCCGGTCTTCCTGCCGTTCGCCGAGTTCTCCCCGGAGTTGGCGGCGATCCGCTGGGCGCGCGCGGCAGGGGTGCCGGTGGTGGCGTTCGACCTGCCGCTGGCCGCGCGGGCGGCGGATTCCGGGGATCGGGCAGGGTCTCGGGACCCGGGCTCGGCGGGGGCGCTCGCGGCAGCGCTGAGGGCGCGGACCGGTGGCCGGCCCGGTGACGATCTGTGGGACCGGCTCGTGGAGGCCACGGCGCCCGGCTCGACGCCCGAGGCTCTCCGGCGGGCGGCGCTGCTGGTGGGATGGGCGCTGCGCGGGGACACGGGCGAGGTGGATCCGTACGACCTGCGGCGCGAGGAGAACATGCGGCGCAGGCTGGCGTCGTACGCGGGCCGGCGTACAGCGGCGGTGATCGGCGCGTTCCACGCCCCGGCCCTGATGTCTCCGTACGAGAGCGGCGTTTCGGCCGGTGGCCCGGCGGAGTCCGTGGCCGACTCCGCGGACGTCGTCACCTCGCTCGTGCCGTACGCGTATCCGCTGCTCGACGCGCGGTCCGGGTATCCCGCCGGGATCCGCGATCCGGAGTGGCAGCACGGGGTGTTCCTCGCAGGGGGCGATCCGGCGCGACTCGACGATCTGCTGACCGACACCGCCGTACGTATATGTGCTGCCGTACGGGATGCCGGGCACCCCAGCGGGCCCGCCGATGCACGCGAAGTGGTGCGAGTCGCACGGGATCTGGCCACCTTGCGGGGGCTGCCGGCCGCCGGGCGCGGCGAGTTGGTCGAGGCCGTGCAGACCGTGCTCACGCAGGGGCAACTCCTCGGGCGGGGGCGTGTGGTGGCCTCGGCCATGGAGCAGGTGCTCGTCGGGTGGCGGCAGGGCCGGCTCGCGCCCGGGACACCGCGCTCCGGGCTCGGCCCGTGCGTCGAAGCACTGACCGGGGAGCTGTCGCTGCCGGGACCGGACTCCCCCGCCCGGCGTGAACTGCGCCTCGACGTCCTGAGGTCCGATCTGGACCGGCGCCGGGAGATCATGCTGCGTCGGCTGGCCGCCTGCCGGATCCCGTACGGCCAGGAGACCGAGGTCGCGGGGGTCGGCGATGCCGCCGCCCTCACCACCCGATGGGCCGTGGCCTGGTCCCCCGCGACCGCCGCGATCCTCGATGCCGCGGGAACCCACGGAGTGACCCTGGAGCAGGCCGCTGCCGGAATGCTGCGGCAGCGGCGCGCCACAGAGCAGCGGGAGGGCGGGCCGACCGCCGCCCAGATACTGGCCGGCCTAAAGGAGGCCGCCCACTGCGGGCTGCCCGTGCTCGCTGGGGAGCGGCTGACGGAGACGGCCGAGATACTGCCCGCGGTCGGCTCGCTTCCCGAACTGCTCGCGGGTCTCGGCCTGTTGGACAGGATCGCCGCCGGCCATCTGCCCGGGCTGCCTGCCGACTGGTCGGCCGACGCCGTCACCGCGGCGTACGAGGAGGTGGCCGCGGCGGGGGTCCGTGCGCTGGACGGGCTGACGGGTTCCACCGAGCCGGAGGACGCCCGTGCGCTCGTCACGCTCGCCACGCAGGCCGGCGCCGCGGGCGGAGGCCTGCGTCTCGCGGACGCCCTGGCCAGGCTGGACGCGGCGGCGACCCCGTTGATCCAGGGCGCGGCGGGCGCGGCGCGGGTCCTCCTCGGACAGCGGGACGCCGGAGGCTTCGGGACCCGGATGGCATCCCGTACGGACGGGGCGACCACGCCCGAACTCCGCGCCGACCTGGCCGCGTTCCTGCGCGGTGCGCTGCTGGCCGCAGGCCCCCTGCTGGAGGTCGGCCAGGCGCTGGACCCCCTCATCGAACGGGTCGAGTCACTGCCCGACCGCCCTTTCATGGACCGGCTGCCCGCACTGCGCTCCGGTTTCGAAGCGCTGTCACCGGCCGCCAGGGCCCGGCTGCTGGCGGCAGTGGAGGACCGTACGGGAGTCGCCGCGGGCGTGCTCCCTTCCGCAGTGCAGGACCCGGCCGTCCTGGCTCTCCTCGCCGAGGCCGACCTGGCGGGACGTGAGGCGCTGGCAGCAAGGGAGTTGGAGGTCGGCGCCACCTGGTCCGATACGGCCCCCGTGCTGCCCGGCACCGTCCCCGTACGGGTGACCGGCCACGCCCTCACCGCCGCCGAGCGGTGGCGGCTGCTGCTGGGACGGGGGCAGGAGCTGACCGGGTCCGCGCGCCGGATCGCGGGCGCGCTCGACGAGTTGTACGGAAGCGGGCACGGCGAGGGTTCGCGCGGCGGGGACGGCGGGGGCTCCGGTGGTGGGTCCGAGGCGTCGTACCCCGATGTGCGTTCCTGGTCGGAGGAGCTGACGGCGCTCTTCGGGCCCGGGGTGCGCGAGGAAGTGCTGGCCGCCGCAGCCGACGCGGGGCGGCTCGACGCGGCGCTGGAGCTGGACCCGGCCTCGGCCCGCCCCTCCGTGGACCTGCTGCGGACGGTGTTGTCGTACGCGGGCGGAATGCCCGAGCGGCAACTGGCCCGGCTGCGACCGCTGGTGGCGCGTCTCGTACGGGAACTGACCGAGGCCCTCGCCAACAGGATGCGGCCCGCGCTCACCGGCCTGTCCCACCCGCGCCCCACCCGCCGCCCCGGCGGGCAGCTGGACCTGGCGCGCACCCTGCGGGCCAACCTCGCCACGGCGCGCCGGGATCCGGAGTCCGGCGCGGTGACGGTGCTGCCCGAGCGGCCGGTGTTCCGTACGAAGGCGCGCAGGTCGGCCGACTGGCGCCTGGTGCTCGTCGTCGATGTGTCCGGGTCCATGGAGGCCTCGACGGTCTGGGCGGCGCTCACCGCCGCCGTGCTGGCCGGAGTCCCGGCCCTCAGCACGCACTTCGTCGCCTTCTCCACCGAGGTCCTCGACCTCACGGACCGGGTCGACGACCCACTCGGCCTGCTGCTCGAAGTGCGCGTCGGCGGGGGTACGAACATCGCGCGCGGGCTGCGCCATGCCCGCGCGCTCGTGACCGTGCCCTCCCGCACGCTGGTCGTGCTGGTCAGCGACTTCGAGGAGGGCGGTCCGGTCGCGCCGCTGCTCGGCGAGGTCCGCGCACTGGTCGACTCGGGCTGCCATGTCCTGGGCTGTGCGTCGCTCGACGATGCCGGCCGGCCACGCTACTCGACGGGCGTGGCGGGTCAGTTGGTCGCCGCCGGAATGCCGGTCGCCGCTCTCAGCCCCTTGGAACTGGCCCGCTGGGTCGGCGAGCGCGTAGGAGGTACGCACCGATGACCGCACTCCCGCCGGTGACCGCCGAGGTGGCGGCCGCCGCACTCGACCTGCTGCCAGCCCGGCTGCGCAAACGCGTGGACGGGGCGGTGGCCAAGGCTGCCGGTTGGCCGGTGGAGGTCACACCGGACGGGGTGGTGGTGCGGGCGGCGGAGGACACCGCGGTGACGCTGAAGGTGACGGGGACGGGGGTCGTCATGCATGCGGACGACGCCGTCTGTTCCTGCCTGCTGGCCCCGGCATGCCTGCACCGTGCTGCGGTGCTGTCGCGTGCGCCCCTGGCCGAGGCGGCCTCCGAGCCGCCGGCCTCCGAGCCGCCGGAGCCCGCGGCGGTGGACGAGGAGCAGGGACCTGGCCGGATTCCGGACCAGGACCCCTCCGCCGACTGGCCCGCTGCGGCGGCCCGGTCCCTGTGGGAGGCCGGAGTCGCCGTACTGGCGGCGGGAGTTGCGGGCAGTGGGGCGGTACACCGCAGCCGGCTCCTGCACGCCTCGCACTCCGCACGCCTCGCAGGGCTCCACCGGCCATCGGCGACGGCGGTGCGTGTCGCGCGCCGGCTCGGCGAGGCGCGCGGCGACGACCCCGCGTTCCGGCTCGGCGAACTGGTCGCGGATCTGGCCGAGTTGCTCGAATCCACCCGTCTCCCGAACCGCACCGCGCTCACCCCCGCGCGCCGCAGCTACACGCCGGCCGGACCCCTGCGCCTCTACGGCCTGTTCACCGAGCCTGTCGTGACCGCGTCCGGCTACGCGGGAGCCACCACGTACGCGCTCGCCCCGGACGGCTCCCTCCGTACGATCTCCGACATCGCCCCCGGTGCCGCCGACCGTGCCGCGCAGGCGGCCAACTCCCGTGTCCCCGGGGGTGCCGCGCTCTCCCTGCGCGAGCTGGGTGACGGCGGCGGGCTGATCCTCACCTCGCCCACGGTCTCCGCGGACGGCCGGATCGGCGGCGGAAGCGAGGTTCGTTCCGTTCGCGCGCAGGGTGCCCAGTGGCACGAAGCGCCGCTCGACACGCTGTGGGAGCAGCCGCCCGCAGCGCAACTCGACGCCCCCTCGGGGCTGCTCTTCCTCGCCGGCACCCTCACCACCGACGGCACCTTCGCCGCCGACGGGGGGCCCACCCTCCGCCTGGCGGCACCGGACGAGCGGCTCGAGCTCCCGTACGCGGAGAACCTGCGCCTCCTCACCGCGCGCCCGGGCCTGACCTTGCGCATCATCGGCCGGGTCCGGTCCGAGCACCCGGGCTCGATCGCCGTCCTGGCCGCCGTCTGGCCGGGGCCCGACGGCGTCCCCGTACGCGCCGACCTCGGCCTGCGCCGCCTCAACCGCACGCACCTGCCGCCCCTCGCACCCGTCACGGCGGTGCCGCACCCCTCCCCGGCCGAACTCCCCGTCGCACTGGACCTGTTGCGCCGGACCGTCGACCGTACGGTGGCGGGCGGCCGCCCCGTCGCGGCGTGGGCGGCCGCGGACGGCGACCTGCCGCACCGGCTCAGGGCGGCGGGCCTGACCACCGGGGCGGACTGCGCCCGGGCGCTCGCCGACGCGGCGGCGGACCGCAGGCACGACGCACTCGGAAGGCTGCTCCCCGGCGACCCGGACGCCTTCGCCCGGGCCTGGCTCGCCGCCTCCGTCTATGCCAGGACGGCGACCAGGTCGCTGCTCACGGCGTCGTACCGGAGCTGAGCCGCTGCACCTCCGCGTACGTCACCGTGCCCGGCTCCGCCGGCCTGCCCGCCCTGATGTCCTTCGCCACCCCGACCGCCGCGCCGAGTGCCGCGCGGAAGAGCAGGGAGCCGAGGCTCACCCGGCTCACGCCCAGGGCGGCGAGCTCGGGCACGGTGGGGCCGGTGGCCGAGTAGAGGATGTTCAGGGGGACGTCGAGGTGCTTGAGCAGGGCCGTGATCGTCCCCGGGTCGCTCAGTGCGGGGACGAACACGCCGTCTGCGCCCGCCTGTTGGTAGGCCGCAAGACGGTGCTCGGTCTCCTGCTGCCTGTCGCCGCCCAGCCAGTAGGTGTCCGTACGGGCATTGACGAAGATCCCCGGCACGGCCTCCTTCACCGCCGCGATCTTCGCCGCGTGCAGGTCCGCAGGGGTGAGCGTGCCGTCTCCCCTGCCGTCCTCCAGGTTGATGCCGACCGCGCCCGCGTCCGCCAACTCCCGTACGAAATCCGCCACTTCATCCGGGTCGTCGCTGAAGCCGCCCTCCGCGTCCACCGTCAGCAGGAAGCCGGATCCGCCCAGTCGGTGTGCGAGCAGCAGCGTCTCCTCGCGGGTCGCTCCCGTGCCGTCGGGGAGGCCCGCCGCCGCGGCCACGCCCAGGCTGGTGGTGCCGATCGCCTCGAAGCCCTCGGCCGCGAGAGCCGTCGCGGAGGCGTGGTCCCAGGCGTTGGGGAGCAGGAGCGGGGTGCCGGGGCGGTGGTGGAGTGCGGTGAAGTCGTTCATGGGGTCTGCTCCTTGGCGGGGGTGAGGTCTCCTACGGCGTCGGCGTAGTACACCGAACCTTGCAGATGGGTGGCGATCTCCCGGAACGTCCAGCCCGTCCCCGGCGAGTCGTCCAACTGGCCGGCCGTGAGGGCGTCGAGGCGGTTCGACCAGATCCTGGCCAGCCGGTTCAGTCTGCTGTGCGCCTCGTCGAGGTCTTCCCGTGTGAACGGCGCCAGGTCGGCCGGGGTCGTGGTCGCCGAGGCGTGCCAGTGGTCGGGCTGCGGTTCCTCGCCCGCGAGGCGTGCCTCCAGTTCCGCAAGGTGGTCGACGAGGTGGTCGGCCACCCGGCGGATCGCCTTGTGCGGGGTGTAGACGCGGTCGTCGACGGCGCGCGGGCTGCCGTCCCAGTGTGTCCAGGTCGACGCGAGGCGCAGTACGTGCGCGACCAGGGCCGTGATCCCGTCCGCCAACTCCCGCCCCGGCGGCCTGCGTTCGA
Source organism: Streptomyces sp. NBC_01465 (assembly GCF_036227325.1). NCBI lineage: Bacteria > Bacillati > Actinomycetota > Actinomycetes > Kitasatosporales > Streptomycetaceae > Streptomyces > Streptomyces sp. NBC_01465. Next base: position 2,377,571 of record NZ_CP109467.1, read on the forward strand.
GGATCCCCGCCGCCAGCGCCAGTGCGTGCTCCCGGCCGGGGCAGACCCGGGGCTCGGCGCCGAAGGTGAGGTGGTCGGCCGCCTCCGGGTCGCGGTTGGCCGCCGCGATGTCGAGCAGCACCAGGTCGCCCTCGGCGACGGCGACCCCGCCGACCCGTGTCGCGGCCGCGGCGGTCCTGCGCATGACCCGTACCGGCGGGTCGTACCGGAGCGTGTCCGTCAGCCGCGCCTCGACGGACTCCCCGGGCCCCCCAGCGCGCGCCCGCGCCTTCTCCACCAGCCCGCCGGTCGCGTCACACGCCTGTACGAGCAGACCGATCCGGTGGGCGGCGGCCTCCGGCTCCGGACCGCACCGCTCCACCAGCCGCGCCACCGCCGCGTCCTCGACGGCTCCGCCCCCACCGAAGTACGCCCCGGCCACGACCCCGACGTCCCGGGCGACCGCGTCCGGCTCCCCGATCCCCATCGCCTCCGCCAGCGCGCGGACCACCGCCGTCCGCGCGTCCCCCTCCCCCACCGTCTTCCGCAGCCCCGCCGGATCCAGCCGCGCCAGCTCCGCCTCCACCCGTGCCCGCCGCCGCGCATGCTCCTCGCCCGCACTGAACCGCGCGACGGAGGCGCGCAGCCAGGCCACCGTCCCCACCGGCCCCGGATCAGCGGGGATCGGGACCAGGTGAGGGTCGGCGAGGGCGGATCGCACTTCGGCGTACCGGGCGAACTCGTGCTCGTGCTCGTGCGTGGTCGGCGTCATGCCCCGCACGCTAGGCCCGGAATGCTTCGGTCCCCGCCGAACTGTCCCGGTGCGCAACCGCAGCACCGCCCCACGCGTCCGATCACTCAGAAGACATCACACCCGGTTGGAGACATCTGTGCGCAGACCACACCTGCCGAGGACGCAGCGCGGAAAGCGCCGCGCCGTCCAGGGCGTCATGGTCGCCTGCGTCCTCGCGCTGACCCCCGCCACCTGGATGCAGGCGACGGCCTCCGACCGGATCCGTACGACCGCCGATGTGCCCGCGACCGACGTTGCCGTCGTCTTCGGCGCCGGTCTCTGGGACGGGGAGCCCTCGCCGTACCTCGCCCACCGCCTCGACGCGGCCGCCGAGCTGTACGCGGCGGGCAAGGTGAAGGTCGTGCTGGTCACCGGCGACAACAGCCGCGAGGACTACGACGAGCCCGACGCCATGCGCACCTATCTCGCCCAGCACGGCGTCCCCACGAAGAAGGTCGTAACCGACTACGCGGGCTTCGACACCTGGGACTCCTGCGTACGCGTCAAGAAGATCTTCGGCGTCGACCGGGCCGTCCTCGTCAGCCAGGGCTTCCACATCCGCCGCGCCATCGCCCTCTGCCAGGCCGCAGGGGTCACCTCGTACGGGATCGGGGTCGACGACAAGCACGACGTGACCTGGTACGCGGGCGGGGCTCGCGAGGTGCTCGCCGCCGGGAAGGCCGCCATGGACGCGGTGTTCAAGCCGGACCCGACGTTTCTCGGCCCGAAGGAGAACGGGGTGCGGCTCGCCCTCACCGCACGGTAGGGGCCGGGCTGAGGTGCGCGTACCGGTGGCGTAATGCGGTGCGCCCGGCTCCGTAACACGGCCGTCGCACGGTGGGGGGCATGACCGACACCACCACCCCGACCCACTGCCCCTACTGCGCCCTGCAGTGCGGGATGAACCTCAAGGCCGTGCCCGCCGGGGGCGTCGAAGTGGTGGAGCGGCCGGACTTCCCGGTCAATCGGGGCGCTTTGTGCGGAAAGGGGCGTACGGCACCCGAGGTGCTCTCCTCCAGTGTCCGCCTCACCGAGCCGCTCGTCCGCCGTGACGGCGTCCTCACCCCCGCCTCCTGGGAGGAGGCCGTCAGTACGGTCGCGGCCGCGCTGCGCGGGACGCGACGCGAGTACGGGGCCGACGCGGTGGGGGTCTTCGGCGGCGGGGGGCTCACCAACGAGAAGGCGTACACGCTGGGCAAGTTCGCCCGCGTCGCGCTCGGCACCTCGCAGATCGACTACAACGGGCGCTTCTGCATGTCGTCGGCCGCCGCCGCCCACCAGCGGGCCTTCGGGCTCGACCGCGGGCTGCCCTTCCCCGTGGAGGACATCGAGCACAGCGGCTGCGTCATCCTCGTCGGGTCCAATCCCGCCGAGACGATGCCGCCCGCACTGCGCTTCTTCACCCGGCTCAGGGAGAACGGCGGGAAGCTGATCGTCGTCGACCCGCGCCGCACCCGCACCGCCGACCAGGCCGATCTGCACCTCTCGCCCCGCCCCGGGACCGATCTCGCCCTGGCACTCGGCCTGTTGCACCTGGTGATCGCGGAAGGCCGTACGGACGAGGATTTCATCGCGGAACGCACCACCGGCTGGGAGGAGGCGCGGGCCGCCGCCATGGCGCACTGGCCCGAGCAGGTGGAGCGCATCACCGGAGTCCCGGTGCCCCAACTGCGGGCTGCGGCACGGATGTTCTGCGACGCCGGGAGCGGCATGGTGCTCACGGCGCGCGGACCCGAGCAGCAGTCCAAGGGGGTGGACACGGTCGGCGCCTGGATCAACCTCTGCCTCGCCACGGGGCGCGCCGGCCGGCCCCACTCCGGATACGGCTGCCTCACCGGCCAGGGCAACGGGCAGGGCGGCCGCGAACACGGCCAGAAGGCCGACCAGTTGCCCGGCTACCGCAAGATCGACGACCCGGCCGCCCGCCGCCATGTGGCCGAGGTCTGGGGCGTCGACCCCGACTCGCTCCCCGGCCCGGGACGCAGCGCCTACGAACTGCTCGACGCGCTCGGCGGCGACATCAGGACGCTCCTCGTCATGGGTTCCAACCCGGTCGTCTCCGCTCCCCGCGCCGGCCACATCGAACAGCGGCTGCGCTCCCTGGACTTCCTGGCCGTCGCGGACGTCGTCCTCTCCGAGACGGCCGCGCTTGCCGACGTCGTCCTGCCCGTGACGCAGTGGGCGGAGGAGACCGGGACCACGACCAATCTGGAGGGCCGGGTGCTGCTGCGGAAGCAGGCGCTGAGTGCTCCGGAAGGCGTACGGAGTGATCTCGAAGTCCTGCACGAGCTGGCCGCGGCCCTCGGCCACGCGAAGGGGTTCCCGTCCGAACCGGCCGAAGTCTTCGAGGAGTTGAGGCGCGCGTCGGCGGGCGGGGCCGCAGACTACTCCGGAATCACATATGCCCGCATCGAGGCGGAGGACGGCGTCTTCTGGCCGTGCCCGGACCCCGCACACCCCGGGACGCCCCGCCTCTTCCTGGACCGTTTCGCGACCCCGGACGGCCGCGCCCGCTTCGTCCCCGTCAGCCACCGGCCCGCGGCGGAGGAGACGGACGCGGAGTACCCGCTGCTGCTGACGACGGGCCGGGTCGCGTCCCAGTACCAGTCCGGCGCCCAGACCCGCCGCGTGCCCGCGCTCAACGCCGCGGCCCCCGGCCCCTTCGTCGAACTCCACCCCCGCCTCGCGGAGCGCCTCGGAGTCGCGGACGGCGACGCCCTCGCCGTCACCTCGCGGCGGGGCCGGGCCGTCGCGCCCGCGCGGGTCACCGAGACGATCCGCCCCGACACGGTCTTCATGCCGTTCCACTGGCCGGGCGAGGGCCGCGCCAACACCCTCACCAACCCGGCGCTGGACCCGACGTCGCGCATGCCGGAGTTCAAGGTCTGCGCGGTACGCGTCGAGCCCGCCAGTCCCCGCCCGGCACCGGACGCCCGCCCGACCGCAGACGCCGGGCCGCGGCGCCCGTGATCACGTACACCCAGGCGCGCACCGGGGTGCCGTCGGGGCGCAGGGCTTCGCGGGCCACGCGGGCGTACTCGTCCTCCAACTGGTCGAGTTCGCCGAGGAGTTGGGGGTACGCGGCCGGCTCGGCGGTGACCAGCTCCCCCTGGGCCGTCGCGCCCGGCTCCTCGACCGCGTACGGGTAGCCGGGGCCCTCGTACAGCACCAGTCCCGGCAGGGTCGCGGGCTCCTCCGACGCCGTGCGGCCGCGGAGGAACAGGTCGTGGTTGAGGCCGCCGGGGCGCAGGGTTCCGTACACGAAGAAGGGGAGTTGCTGCTCCGGCATCAGGCTCGCGTCTCGTCCGTCAGCCACGCCAGATACTCCGCGCTGCCGCCCACCACGGGTGTGGCGATGATCTCCGGCGTCTCGTAGTCGTGCGCCGACGCGAGGTGGGACTCCAGGGCGTCGTAGCGGTCGGCCGCCGTCTTCAGCAGCACCTGCCACTCCTCGGCGGTCTCGATCGCGCCCTGCCACCGGTAGACCGAGGTCACCGGGCCCGAGATCTGCGCGCAGGCCGCCAGCCGCGCCTCCACCGCGCCCGAGGCGAGGGCTTTCGCCTTCGCCTCGGTGTCGGTCGTGGTCAGTACGGTCAGCCACCGCGCATCGGTCATCTGCGTCATACGGTGATTGTCGCGCGCGCTCAGCCCCCGTACGGACGGACCGACTTGGCGTCGCGCAGCGCGTGCGCCCACCAGGTCAGCTGGTCGAGCTGCACCTTCGCGGCCCCGTTCGGCGCCTCCGGGTCCTTGTGCGTGCCGCCGGCGTCGAAGTGCCCGTGCGCGTTGTGGAAGCTGACCGTCTCGCGGATCGTCACGGTGTGCATCTCGGCGAAGACCTGGCGCAGCTGCTCGACGGCGCGCAGGCCGCCCGAGATCCCTCCGTACGAGACAAAGGCGACCGGCTTGGCCTGCCACTGCGTGAAGTGCCAGTCGACGAGGTTCTTGAGGGAGGCGGGGAAGGAGTGGTTGTACTCGGGGGTGATGACGACGAAGGCCTCGGCGGACTCCAGTTGGGGTGTGACGCGGTCGAGCACGGCGGTGACCTCGGGCGCGGGCTCGTGGGAGAGGGCGGTCGGGAGGTCGACGTCGGCCAGGTCGAGCACGCTGATGTCGAGGTCGTCGTGGAGGCGGGCGCGCTCCAGGTACCAGTCGGCGACGGTGTCCGCGAAGCGGCCGTGGCGGTTGCTGGCGATGATGACGGTGAGCCGCAGGGGCGGTGTGGTGAGGTCCATGCGGAGAGCGTCGTACGTCAACCAAGGTTGAGGTCAAGCGGGCCGTGCGGAACGTACGGTGGCCGTATGCATATCGAGATCGACGGCCGGCCCGTCCCCGCTCAGGACCCGCTCGCCGTCCCGGCGTTCTTCAGTTACGGGCACTTCACCGCGATGCAGGTGCGGGGCGGGCGCGTGCGCGGCCTCGCGCTGCACCTCGCGCGCCTGGACTCCGCGACGCGCGAGCTGTTCGGGGCGGGGATCGACGGCGACCACGTACGGGGACTGGTGCGCGGGGCGCTGGAGCGGGCGGGGGTGCGGGACGCGTCGACGCGCGTGTACGTGTACTGGGCGCCGGACGCGGAGGCGGCGACCCTGGCGGTCACGGTGCGGCCCCCGGCGGTGATGGCGGAGGCGGCGCAGGCCCTGATGCCGGTCCCGTACGAGCGGCCCGTCCCCCACATCAAGCACCTGGGCGGCTTCGCCCAGACCTACTACGGGCGGGCGGCGGTCGCCGCGGGCTTCGACGACGCGCTGCTGACGGGGGCGGGCGGGGTGATCACGGAGGGCTCGATCACCAACATCGCTTTCTGGGACGGGGAGTCGGTGGTCTGGCCGGACGCGCCCGCGCTGCTCGGCATCACGATGGCGCTGCTGGAGCCGCTGCTGCCTTCGGTGCGGCGGCAGGTGACGCTGGGCGGCCTGGGCAGCTACCGGGCGGCGTTCGTCACCAACTCGCAGGGCATCGCGCCGGTGCGGCGGATCGGCCCGACCGAGTTCGCGGTGGACGAGGCGCTGATGAAGACGGTGGCGGGGGTGTACGCGGACGTGCCGTGGGACGCGATCTGAGGGCAGCGGGCTCCGCTCACATCCACTGGTCGAAGGCCAGCTTCGCGACGAGCGAGAAGACCACCACGAGCAGCACGCCGCGTACGAACTCAGCTCCCTTGCGCAGCGCCATGCGCGCGCCGAGCGTGCCGCCCACCAGGTTGAACACCGCCATGATCGCGGCCAGTTCCCACATCACCACGCCCTGGTACGCGAACATCGCGAGCGCGCCCGCGTTCGTGCAGACGTTGACGATCTTGGCGGTCGCCGAGGCCGTCACCAGGTCGAGGTGGAGCACCGCGGTCAGCGCCAGGACGAGGAAGGTGCCGGTGCCGGGGCCGAACAGGCCGTCGTAGAAGCCGATCCCGCCGCCGACGAGCACGATCGCGGTGGCGATACGGGCGCGGGTGACGGGGGTGGTGTCCTGCTGAACCCTGCCGAACGCCGGGCGCAGCATCACGAACGCCGCGACGGCGAGCAGCACCACCATGATCACGGGGCGCAGGACCGCGCTGCTGATGCCCGCCGCGAAGAAGGCCCCGGTCATGGAACCGACGAGGGCCATGAGCCCGATGCGTACCGCCATCTTCACGTCGACGGGCGCCTTGCGCAGGTACGTCGCCGCCGCGCCCGTGGTACCGACGATGGAGACCGCCTTGTTGGTCCCCAGGATGTGCACGGCCTGGACGTGCGGCAGTCCGAGGAGGAGCGAGGGCAGCAGGAGCAGTCCGCCGCCGCCCACCACCGCGTCGATCCAGCCGGCCGCGGCGGCGGCCAGGCAGAGGAGGACGAGGGTGGTCAGGGAGAGGTCGGGCGGCATGAGCATGACCGCGACCCTAGGCAGGAGATACGTGTCCCGTCCATCAATGACCGGATTGTTGAGCGAGATCAGAGGTTCCCGCGGAGGGCGGCGACCGGTCGGGGGCGGGCGGGGCGGCCGGGGTGACGACGGCGGCCAGGACGGAGGCCGCGAGGGCGCTCGTGAGGAGCAGGCCGGCGGCAAGTCGGCGTGAGGAGCGGTCGGTGGGGGCGGCGGGTGGGGCGGGCGGTCTGCGGTGGCGGGCCATGGTGGGGGTGGGCCTCCTCAGCGGGGCTGGCTCAGTGGGGGAACTGCTCGGAGTGGATGCGGTCCTCGGGGACGCCCGCCGTCGTGAGCGCGGTGGTCGCGGCGGCCGCCATGCCGGGCGGGCCGCAGAGGAACACGTCGTGGTCGGCGAGGTCGGGGATCAGGTTGCGGAGGGCCTGGGGTGCGAGGGGGTCGAAGGAGGCGTCGGAGGGGCCGAGGAGGTAGTGGAGGGCGGCTCCGCGTCGGTGGGCGATCTCCTCGAGTTCGTCGCGGAGTACGAGCTGGGCGGCGCTGCGGGCGCGGTAGAGGAGGGTCAGCTCGCCGGGGCCGGCGGGGAGGGTCTCGTACAGGACGCGCATCGGTGTGATCCCGACGCCGCCGGCCAGGAGGAGGACCTTGCGGCGGGTGCGGCGGTGGGCGGTCATCGCGCCGAAGGGGCCCGAGGCCAGGACGCGGGTGCCGGTGCGGAGGCGGCGGATGCGGCGGGTGTGGTTGCCGACGGACTTCACGGTGATGCGCAGGGTGTCGCCGGTGACGGGCGCGGAGAGCGAGAAGGGCAGCGCGGTGTGCCAGATGCGGCGCTGGAGGAAGCGCCAGCGGAAGAACTGGCCTGGTTCTGCCCGGAGTTGGGCGAGACCGATGCCCTGCATGACGACGGAGACCACGTCGGGGGATTCGTGGCGGACGGCGATCACGCGCAGGCTGTGGCGCAGCGCCTGCCGTACGGGGACGACGACCCGGTACCAGAGGAGGAGTACGGCGACGGTGGCGTGCGCCATCGCCCAGAGCCATCGGGAGAGGGCGCTGCTCGCGATGTCGGGACCGACGAGCTGGTGGGCGAAGGCGAGGGCGGCGCCGACGTACGTGAGGAAGTGGACGGCGCGCCAGACCTCGTGGGGCAGCCGTACGCGGATCCGGCGGGCCGAGGTGATGCCCGCGGAGGCGATGAGGACGGTGCCGGCGAGGGCGGCCGCGATACCGGCGTACCCGAGGAGGCCGACGGCGGCGGTGAGGAGGTCGGTGCCGGTGTGGGCGGTGTAGGCGCAGAGGGCGAGGACGGCGTGCCCGGCGCAGAGGGAGAGGACGTACCGTCCGCCGAAGGCGTGCCACCGGGCGAGCCGGTCGGCGCCGACGCCGTGCTCGACGGCGGGGACGCGGGCCATGAGGAAGAGCATGACGAGAACGCCGTACCCGGCAAGAAGCCCGGAGAGATGCGCCCCGGAGGCGAAAAGGGCATCGAGCCGGGCGGAGGCGTCGACTTGCAGCCCCCAGAGGGCACACACCCCGAAGGCCCCGGCGGCGATCCCGCCGCGCAGGGCGCGGGGGGCGAGGCGGAGGGGCGGGGCGGGCGGCGCGGGCTGCGGCTGAGGGCGCGCCCCGAACGCGGCGCGTTGGACGACATGCGCGCGGTCGGGTGCCACTTGCGAGCCCGCAGCAGCCGCCGGCGCGGCGTGCACGGATCGCGCGCCCGCGAACACGGGCTGCGGACCGTAAGGAAACTGCGCAGGCCGCGGAGGCAGCCCCAGTTGCTCCGCGGACGGCGCATGGTGCCCGCCTTGCGGAGCGGGTCCGACGCGATCCGGACCGAGCGGCGCGGGCCCGGCGGTGCGCGCACCGTCCGGCGCGGGCCCCGCAAAGTGCACACCGTCCGGCGCGGATTCGGCGCGATACGCAGATTCAGCGCAGTGCGAGCTGAACGGCACGGGTCCGTCGGTGTGCGCGCCGATCCGCGCAGGCTCGGCGCCGTGCGTGCCGTCCCGCGCCGGCTGCGCATCGTGCGCGATCTCCGCGGGCTGTGGTCGCAGTCCTGCGTGCTCCACGCGTTGCGCGTCGGTCGATACCGTCCGCGGGCTGGCCCCCACTCGGGATGCCGCCCACTTCGCCCGCGCGCCCCGCACCCGTGCCCCCCACGCCGTGAGCCCGCGGCGGGGCCGCGGCCTGGCGTGTGGGCGTGGGGGGATCCGTATGCCGGCGCTCGCCTCGGCCGTCGCACCCGTCTGCTGCAAGTACGCAGCCAGAGCAGGGTGGGTGGCGTGGTGCTGGTCCGGGGCCTCTGTGGTCACAGGTAGCGAATCTAGGCGCACACCCCGCCGCTAACGCCCTGGTCAGAAGGGTCCGGGCGATCCTTAAGGCGCCCTTGAGGAGCGGCTCAGCAGTGGTTAATCCAGGCCCGCGGCCCTCACGCCTCCAAGTACCGCAGCACCGCCAGCACCCTCCGGTGCCCGCCCTCCGACTGCGGCAGGTCCAGCTTCGCGAAGATGTTCGCGATGTGCTTCTCCACCGCCCGCTCCGATACGACGAAGCCCTCCGCGATCGACTGGTTCGTACGCCCCTGCGCCATCAGCCCCAGCACCTCCCGCTCGCGCGGCGTCAGCGCGTCCAGCGCGGACGCCCGCCTGCTCGCGCCGAAGAGCTGGGCGACCACCTCCGGGTCGAGCGCGGTGCCGCCCGCCGCGACCCGTTGCAGTGCCTCGACGAACTCGCCGATGTCCACGACCCGTTCCTTGAGCAGATAGCCGACGCCCGCCCCGCCGTCGCCCAGCAGCTGGGCCGCGTACCGCGTCTCCACGTACTGGGAGAAGATCAGCACGCCCACCCCCGGCGACGAGGCACGGATCTCGACCGCCGCCCGCAGCCCTTCGTCCGTGTGGCCCGGCGGCAGCCTGATGTCGATCACGGCCGCGTCCGGGCGGTGTTCGGCGACCGCCGCGAGCAGCGACTCCGCGTCGCCGACCGCCGCGGCGACCTCCACTCCGCGCAGGGCGAGGAGCTGCACGAGCCCGTCCCGCAGGATCGCCGAGTCCTCTGCGATGACGACGCGCATGGTGACAATTCCTTCAGCGGTACGGGAGTTCGACACTCACCACCGTAGGCCCTCCGGCCGGGCTGTCGCAGGTCAACGTGCCGTCCACCGTACGGACCCGGGCCAGCAGCCCCGTCAGCCCGCTGCCCCCGCCGACCACCGCTCCCCCGCGCCCGTCGTCGCTCACCGAGAGCCGCAGCCCGTTCTCGTACGGCCGCACCCTCACCTCCGCCCCGGCCGCCCCGCTGTGCTTGGCCGCGTTGGCGAGGAGCTCGGCCGTACAGAAGTACGCGATCGACTCCAGGGCGGGGGACGGGCGTTGGGGAAGGTCGACCGTGACCGCGACCGGGAGCGCGATGTCCGCGGCGAGCGTGGCGAGCGCCGTGTCGAGGCCCTGGTCGAGGACCGGCGGGTGGATGCCCTTGACCAGGTGGCGCAGGTCGGCGACGGCTTGCTGGGCGTTGGACCGGGCGGTGGCGACGACTTCGAGGAGGCGCTCGCGGTCGGCGTCGGCCGCGATCAGTTCGCCGATCATCGCGAGGTGCATGCCCAGGCCGACGAGGCGCGCCTGGGTGCCGTCGTGGAGGTCGCGTTCGATCCGGCGGAGCGTCGCGGCGGCGTCGTCGACGGCCTGGGCGCGGGTCTCCTCCAGGGTGTGGATACGTCGGGCGGCGGCGTCCGGGCCGAGGAGCCCGGCCAGCAGCAGACGGTGCGGGACGAGGGACCAGCGGACCAGGCGGGGAGCGAGCCAGAGGAGCAGCACACCAGCCGCGACCACGGCCAACCACCGTGGCCAGGAGTCGAGTTCGACTCCCCCGATCTCCAAGGAGACATGACGCGTAGAGCCGTCGGGCTCCCGGACCGTGATGTAGTTCCAGCGCTTGAGGAGCGGATGCAGGACGAACATCACCCCGTACGCGTACCCCACCACCACGGCCGCCAGCGGCGGGACCGCGGTCAGCGGCGCTGCCAGCGCGCAGCCCACGGCCCGCCATCCGGCCCGGTCGCCGAGCACGGCCCGCCGCCAGCCGAAGGCGCCCGTACCGCCTCCGGGGTGCGGCGGCGCATCGATCCGTACGTCCAACAGCGCCCGCAGCAGGGCCCGTTGGAGGTCCCCGAGCGCCAGCGCCCCGCGCACGGTCAGCGCGAGCAGCCACGGCCCGAGCGGTGTCACGCTGAGCGCGCCCCCGGCCAGCAGCCCGCACAGGACCAGCACCAGGCCCGTCAGGGCGAGGGGCAGGGCCAGGGCCGCGTAGAGGAGGGCGCGCAGGGTTCGCATGGGGTTCAACCTAGAGCTGGTGGATCAGCGGGATCGAGAAGAGGGCGCAGACGGCGGCGATCGCCAGTGCCAGACCGGTGGTCCGGAGGAGGCCGGTCCGGTCCGTACCGAGGAAGCCCTTCACGAGGCGGGTCTGCAGCGCGGTGAACCCCTTCATCACCCAGGGCGTGAGCAGGAGGAACCCGATCCCGCCGCACGCCGCGTGCAGCGCCCACGCCCCGGCCATCGTGGGGCCGCCCCAGGAGCCGGAGGGGTCGTTGTCGGGCCGCAGCGGGTAGCCGAGGTTGATCACCACGACCAGCCAGAAGAAGCCGGAGAACGCGACCGCGACGAGGTTCAGCGGGGCGCTGATCAGCGCGTGGACCAGCGCGAGCGGTCCGGTGCGCGCGGGCTCTTCGACCTGTACGCCGAGGAGCCGCCGGGCCAGTCCGCGCTGGATGCGGCCCGCAGGTCCGCCGACCAGGGCGAGCGGGATGCAGAGGAGGCCGACGGGGAGTGCGAGGACGATGTACGCCAGCCGGAGCCAGGTCTCGGCGCGGAACGGCTCGCGCAGGATCACGCGAGCGAGAGCGCGGGCCCGGGCGCCGGTCCGGCCGGCTGCGGGGCGGGCGGTGCGGGTGAGGGGCTGCTGTGTGAGGTCCATGCGTCCAGGCTCCCGCCGGCACGGCTCCCGATCGATCGTGCCTCCACGGAAGTCGGGGGTTCGGTTTACCCCACCCCCGCACCCGGCCCTCACACCGCGCCCCCGCCCGCGCTGAGCGCAACGTCCCCCGCGGGAAACGGAAGGGATCCGGACGGGTAACACCGGGCCCGCAGGCTGCGGACATGAGCAAGGACATCGTGGTGATCGGGAGCGGGACCGCCGGCTCCCGGCTGGCCCGGCAGCTGGGTACGGAGGTCACCGTACTCGGCGAGGAGCCGCACGCCCCGTACAACCGGGTGCTGCTCGCCGAGGTCCTGGCCGGCCGGTACGGGGCGGACGCCATCACGCAGCCCGCCGTCCCCGTACGGCGCGGAGTGCGCGTCGTCCGGATCGACCGCGCGGACCGGGTCGTCCAGTGCGACGACGGGTCCGCGATCCCCTACGGCACCCTGGTCCTCGCCACCGGATCGAACCCGGTGCTGCCCCCACTGCGCGGCCTGGGCAATGAACTCCCCGACGGCGTCCACCCGTTCCGTACGCTCGACGACTGCGTCGCCCTGTCGGAGGCGGTCCGCCCCGGCACCCGCGCCGTCGTCATCGGCGGCGGCCTCCTCGGCGTCTCGGCCGCCCGCGCGCTGGCCCTGCGCGGCGCCCAGGTGGTCCTCGCCCAGCAGGGCGAGCGCCTCATGGAGCGCCAACTCGACGTCTCCGCCTCCGACTTGCTCCGTACGCACCTCACCGACCTCGGCGTCGAGGTGCACACCGAGTGCCACGTCCGAGGCCTGCGCGGCCGGGACGTCGAGCTCGCCGACGGCTACGTCCTCACCTCCGACCTCACCGTCCTGGCCTGCGGCGCCCGCCCCCGCACTGGACTCGCCCGCGCCGCTGGGCTCGACGTGCGCAAGGGCATCGTCGTCGACGACGAGCTGCGCACCTCCGACCCCCGCATCCACGCCGTCGGCGACTGCGCCGAGCACAACGGCCAGGTGTACGGACTCGCGGGCCCGGCCGTCGAACAGGCCGACGTGCTCGCCGAGTTGCTGTCGGGGCGGCCCGCCGCCTACACCGGCACCCGCGCCCTCACCCGCCTCACCCTCAACGGTCCTGGCCCCCTCGATCTCGCCGCCTTCGGCGAGACCACCCCGCTCCCCGGCGACGACGTGGTCGCCCTCGCCGACGCCACCCGCGGCGCGTACCGCAAGGTCGTCGTCCGCGGGGACCGCCTCGTCGGCGGCGTACTCCTCGGCGATCTCACCTCCGTCGGTGAGCTCGCCCGCACCTGGGAGGGCGACGAGCCGCTCCCCTCCACCCCGCTGGTCCACCTGCTTGGAGGCTCCTGACATGCCGATGCCCACACCTACGATCGTGGTCGTCGGCCACGGAATGGTCGGCCAGCGCTTCCTGGAGGCGCTCGTCGAGCGCGGCCTGACCTCGACCTGCCGGGTGGTGGTGCTCTGCGAGGAGCCGCGTCCGGCGTACGACCGGGTCAAGCTGACCTCGTACTTCTCGGGCTCGACGCCCGCCGAACTCTCCCTCGTCGAGGGCGACTTCATGGCGGCGAACAACATCGAGCTGCACCTCGGCGACCCGGCCACCGCCGTCGACCGCACCGCCCGCACCGTCACCGCCCGCTCCGGCCAGGTCTTCACGTACGACACGCTCGTGCTCGCCACCGGCTCCTACCCCTTCGTCCCGCCCGTCCCCGGCAAGGACGCCACGGGCTGCTTCGTGTACCGCACCATCGAGGACCTGCTGGCCATCGAGGAGTACGCGAAGACCGCCCGCACCGGCGCGGTCGTCGGCGGCGGCCTGCTCGGCCTGGAGGCGGCGGGCGCGCTCAAGGGGCTCGGACTCGACACGCACATCGTGGAGTTCGCACCCCGGCTGATGCCCGTCCAGATCGACGAGGGCGGCGGCGCGGCCCTGCTCCGTACGATCGAGAACATGGGGCTGGCCGTCCACACGGGCGTCGGCACCCAGGCCGTCACCACCGACGCCGCCGGCGCGGTCAGCGGCATGGAGCTGAGCGACGGCTCCACGGTCGCCGCCGACCTCGTCGTCTTCTCGGCGGGCGTCCGGCCCCGTGACCAACTTGCCCGCGAATGCGGTCTGTTGGTGGGCGAGCGCGGCGGAATCAAGGTCGACGAGCAGTGCCGTACCTCCGACCCCGCCGTCTTCGCGATCGGTGAGTGCGCGCTCGCGGCCGACGGCCGGGTCTACGGCCTGGTCGCCCCCGGCTACGAGATGGCCGAGACGGCCGCCGACACGATCGCGGAGAAGGAGAACGCCTTCAACGGGGCCGACCTCTCCACCAAGCTCAAGCTCCTCGGCGTCGACGTCGCCTCCTTCGGCGACGCGCACGGCTCCGCCGAAGGCTGCCTGGACGTCGTCTACTCCGACTCCCGCTCCGGCATCTACAAGAAGCTGGTCGTCTCCCCCGAAGGCGCCCTGCTCGGTGGTGTGCTGGTCGGCGACGCGGATTCGTACGCGCTCCTGCGCCCCCTCACCGGATCGATCCCGCCCGTCGCCCCCGAGCAGCTCATCGCCCCCGCCGGCAGCGGCCCGGTCGCGCTCGGCCCCGACGCGCTGCCCGCCGACGCCGTCATCTGCTCCTGCCACAACGTCACCAAGCACGCGATCCAGGAGTGCACGACCCTCCCCGAGGTGAAGAAGTGCACCAAGGCCGGTACGGGCTGCGGGAGTTGCGTCAAGCTCATCGGCCAGCTGCTGCCCGCCACCGGCGACAAGGGGCTCTGCGGCTGCTTCCCGTACACCCGCAGCGAGCTGTACGAGATCGTGCGCACGCTCGGCCTCACCTCGTTCGCGGCCGTCCTCGACTCCCACGGCCGGGAGGGCGCCCGCGGCGGCGACGGCTGCGAGATCTGCAAGCCGACCATCGGCTCCATCCTCGCGAGCCTCGGCAACGGGCACATCCTCGACGGCGAGCAGGGCGCCCTGCAGGACACCAACGACCACTTCCTGGCGAACATGCAGCGCAACGGCTCGTACTCGATCGTGCCGCGCATCCCCGGCGGGGAGATCACCCCGGAGAAGCTGATCGTGATCGGCGAGGTGGCCCGCGACTTCGGCCTCTACACGAAGATCACCGGCGGCCAGCGCATCGACCTCTTCGGCGCGCGCGTCGAGCAACTCCCCCTCATCTGGACCCGGTTGGTGGACGCGGGCTTCGAGTCCGGGCACGCGTACGGCAAGGCCCTGCGGACGGTGAAGTCGTGCGTCGGGCAGACCTGGTGCCGCTACGGCGTCCAGGACTCGGTCCGTATGGCCATCGACCTGGAGCTCCGCTACCGCGGGCTGCGCGCACCCCACAAGCTGAAGTCGGCGGTCTCCGGATGCGGCCGCGAATGCGCGGAGGCCCAGTCCAAGGACTTCGGGATCATCGCGACCGCCAACGGCTGGAACCTCTACGTCGGCGGCAACGGCGGCGCGACCCCGCGCCACGCGGACCTCCTCGCCCAGGACCTCTCGGACGCCGAGCTGGTCCGGCTCATCGACCGCTTCCTGATGTTCTACATCCGCACCGCGGACCGCCTGGAGCGCACCGCGACCTGGCTGGAGCGCTTGGAAGGCGGCCTCGACCATCTGCGCGACGTCGTCGTGCACGACTCGCTCGGCCTCTGCGACGAGCTGGAAGCGATGATGCAGGCCCATGTCGCGAACTACCGCGACGAGTGGTCGGACACCATCAACGACCCCGAGCGCCTGCGCCGCTTCGTCTCCTTCGTCAACGCCCCCGACACCCCCGACCCGTCGGTCGCCTTCGTCCCCGAGCGCGACCAGATCAAGCCCGACCTGACGATCCTCACCCTCGAAGGGACGCGCACACTGTGACGCTCCAACTCCTCCTCGACGGCGGCTGGTTCACCGTCTGCGAGCAGTCCGACATGATCCCGGGCCGCGGTGTCGCGGCGCTGCTCCCCGACGGCAGGCAGGCCGCGCTCTTCCTGGACCGCACGTCACGTCCGTACGCAATCGGCAACCGCGACCCCTTCACCGGGGCGCACGTCCTGTCGCGCGGACTGATCGGCACCCACGAGGGCCGCACCTTCGTCGCGTCCCCGCTCCTCAAGCAGCGCTTCGACCTGGAGACGGGTGCCTGTCTGGACGACGAGGAGGTCTCGGTCCCGGTCTTCGCGGTGCGTGCCCTCTGACGTCCGCATTCTTATGCGGCTCACAACCTCCCCTCAGGAACCACGAAGCGTCCGTCCCTAGCGTCAGCCTCACCACCCCGTCCCCATGGGGCTACAACGGCGAGGAACCGGATGTTTCTGATCTATCTCAGGCGTGAGCTGAGCCGGCGCAAGAAGGCCGCCCTGGTGATCTCCATGGGCCTGGCGCTGGGTATCGCGCTGGTCATCACCGTCACCTCGGTGTCGGCGGGCATGAAGCAGGCACAGACGCAGGTGCTGAAGTCCCTGTACGGCATCGGCACCGACATGACGGTCACCAAGGCGGCCGAGGCGCCGTCGAGCAGCAGCAGCGGCCGTCCCAAGTTCAACTTCGACGCCCAGTCGAACGACAGCAGCAAGTCGCAGAGCTCCGACCGGGTCATGACCGCGGGCGGCCAGACCCTGGCCTCCACCAAGGTCGCGGCGGTCGCGAAGCAGACCGGCGTGGAGAACGCGGTCGGCGCGCTCAGCCTCAACGTGATGAAGGTCGACGGCACCTTCACGCAGGGCAAGGCGAAGTCCACCACCTCGGGCGGCACCGGCCAGGGCGGTCAGGGCGGCGGCGGAGAAGGCGGCGGCCAGCCCGGCGTCCAGGGCGGCGGCGCCTCCTTCGACGTCAACAGCTACACGGTGTACGGCGTGGACACGGCCAACCTGACCCTCGGCCCGCTCTCCTCCTCGAAGGTCACCACGGGCACCACCTTCACCAGCGCCCAGTCGAACGCCAAGGTGGCGGTCGTCGACTCCTCGTACGCCAAGGAGAAGTCGCTGAAGGTCGGCTCCACGGTCACCATCAAGTCCGTGAAGTACAAGGTCATCGGTGTCTCGACGGCCACCAGCGGCGACTCGGCCGCCAACATCTACATCCCGCTGAAGCAGGCGCAGACCCTCGCCTCCTCCGCGAACAAGGTCTCGACGATCTACGTCAAGGCGACCGACTCGCAGCAGATCTCGGCCGTCAAGAAGACCATCCAGAAGAACATCTCGGGTACGACGGTCACCACGTCGGCCGACCTGGCGAAGACGGTCTCGGGCTCGCTCTCGACCGCCACCAAGCTCGCCACCAGCGTCGGCAAGTGGCTCTCCATCGCCGTCCTGCTCGCGGCCTTCCTGGTCGCGGCGCTGCTCACCTCCTCGGCGGTCAGCCGCCGGGTGCGCGAGTTCGGCACGCTCAAGGCGCTCGGCTGGAAGAGCGGCAAGGTCACCCGTCAGGTGGTCGGCGAGTCCTTCGTCAACGGCCTGATCGGCGGCGGCCTCGGCATCGCGCTGGGTCTCGGGGCGGCGTACGTCGTGACCGCGATCAGCCCGACGATGACGGCCGAGCTCGGCTCCACCACCTCCGACTCGGGCGGCGGCCCCGGCGGTGGCGGCATGGGCGGCGGCCCGGGTCAGCAGGCGGCGTCCAAGGCCATCGAGGTCGCCCTCTCCGCCCCGGTCTCGGTCACCACCATCGCCCTCGCGGCGGGTCTCGCGATCGCGGGCGGTCTGATCGCCGGCGGCTTCGGCGGCTGGCGCGCGTCCCGGATGCGCCCGGCGGACGCGCTCCGCAGCGTCGCGTAACTCACCACCCCCACCAGGAGCAACTCCCATGTACAAGCTCACCGGCGTCTCCAAGCAGTACTCGCGGGGCAAGGAGACCGTCCACGCCCTGCGCGGCATCGACCTGGTCATCGAGGACGGCGACCAGCTCGTCATCCAGGGCCCCACGGGCGGCGGCAAGTCCACGCTGCTGCAGATGATCGGCGCCCTGGACCGGCCGACGTCGGGCAGCGTCGAGCTCGACGGTGTGGACCTGGCCGGGCTCAGCGAGGCCAAGCTCACCAAGGTGCGCTCGGAGAAGATCGGCATCATCTTCCAGAGCTTCAACCTCATCCCCACGCTCACCGCCCAGGAGAACGTGGAGACAGCCCTGGTCCCGATGGGCGTCAAGCCCGCCGAGCGCCGCGAGCGGGCGGCCGAGGCGCTGCGCTCGGTGGGTCTGGGCGAGCGTCTGCACCACGCGCCCTCGGAGCTCTCCGGCGGCCAGCAGCAGCGTGTGGCGATCGCCCGCGCGCTGGTCAAGAAGCCGAAGGTCCTCCTCGCCGACGAGCCCACGGGCAACCTCGACGAGGGCACCAGGGACGACATCATGAACGTCCTCAACACGATGTGCCGTGAGCACGGGCTGACCTTCATCATGGTCACCCACGACTCCGCCCTGGCCGCCAAGGCCCCGCGCCTGGCGACCATCAAGGCCGGCGAGGTCACGGTCACCGAGCAGGCGCAGCAGGTCAGTCACTGATCTCTCCCCGTCCCCGAAGAGCCGGTCCGTGTCCTCAGCGCGGACCGGCTCTTCGGCGTACGCGACCGAAATGCCGGACGCCGCCCTGCGTAAGCTCTGGAAGATTCCCGGCAGGCGTGCGGGGGTGAAGGGGGAAGGTGGGGAAATGGGCAAGGTGACGATCACCGACATCGCACGGGCGGCCGGGGTCTCGGTACCGACCGTGTCCCGCGTGGTCAACGGCCGCTCGGACGTGTCGCCGCAGACCAGGGCGAGGATCGAGGACCTGCTGCGGGAGCACGGCTACCGCAGGCGGCCACAGGCGTCCGGCAACCGGGCAGCCCTGGTCGACCTGGTCTTCAACGACCTGGACAGTCCCTGGGCGGTCGAGATCATCCGGGGCGTGGAGGAGGTCGCGCACGCGGCCGGCGTCGGCACGGTGGTGTCCGCGATCCACGACCGGGCCGGCTCCGCACAGCAGTGGATGAAAAATCTCCGGGCGCGTGCGTCGGACGGCGTCATCCTGGTGACATCGGTCCTCGAACCAGGGATGCACGAGGAGCTGCACCGGCTCGGCGTACCGCTCGTGGTGATCGATCCCGCCGGCTCGCCGACGCTGGACGCCCCGACGGTCGGCGCCACCAACTGGGCGGGCGGAATGGCCGCGACGGAGCATCTCATCGCGCTCGGCCACCGCAGGATCGGGTTCGTCGCGGGCCCGCCCCGGCTGCTGTGCTCGCGCGCCCGCCTGGACGGATACCGGGCCGCGCTGGAGGGTGCGGGGATCGCGGTCGACGATGCGCTGATCGTGCAGGGCGACTTCTACCACGCGTCCGGATTCGCGGGCGCGGAACAGCTGTTGGCGCTGGCCGAGCCGCCGACCGCGCTCTTCGCCTCCAGCGACCAGATGGCGCTCGGCGCGATCGAGGCGCTGCGCCGCCGGGGCCTGCGGGTGCCGGAGGACCTGAGCGTGGTGGGCTTCGACGACTTGCCCGAGGTGCGCTGGTCCGCGCCGCCGCTGACGACCGTGCGCCAGCCGCTGTCCGAGATGGGCAAGGTCGCCGCCCGTACGGTCATGAGGCTGGCCAGGGGCGAGGAACTCGACTCCCCGCGCGTGGAGTTGGCGACGGAGCTGGTCCTGCGGGCGAGCACGGCACCACACTCCCCCAACTTGACCGACCGTTCCAATATCGCCTAAGGTCATTCCCGTGGCCAGGACCAAGGAATTCGATCCGGACGCCGCGCTGCAGTCGGCCCTCGAGCTGTTCTGGCAGCGCGGGTACGAGGCGACGTCGATGGCGGACCTCGTCGAACACCTCGGCATCGGCCGCGCCAGCATCTACGCGACCTTCGGCAACAAGCACGAGCTCTACCTCAAGGCCCTCGACCGCTACGGCGAGATGCGCGACCCGCAGCTGATCGCCGAGCTGTCGCAGCCGGGCCCCGCCCTGCCCCAGGTGCGTTCCATGTTCCGGCGGTTCGCAGCCGAGTCCATGGCCGACACCTCACGCCTCGCGGGCTGCCTGGTCAGCAACACGGCCGCCGAACTGGGCCCCCACGACGCCGCCTGCGCCCGCCGCGTCGAGCGCAGCTGGGACCACCTGGAGACCCTGCTGCACGCGGCGCTGGCCAGGGCGCAGGCCCAGGGGGAGCTGCCCGCCGACCGCGACCCGCGCGCCATCGCCCGGATGCTCCTGGTCCTGGCACAGGGCCAGCGGATCGTCGGCAAGGCCTCGTCCGACCCGGCCCGGGTCCGCGACGCGACCGAGCAGGCACTGGCCCTGCTGGACTGACCCCGTCTCTTTTTCTTTGACCCCACACCACGGCCCACTTGACGTACGCCCGAATATTTGACCGTTCGTTCCACTATTGCTCAGGGGATTCCGATGTCTGCACGCTTCACCTCCCGGACCGCACTCGTCACCGGCGCGGGCTCCGGCCTCGGCCGCGCGATCGCCCTGGCCCTCGCCGCCGAAGGCGCGAACGTCGTGGTCACGGGCCGCACGGCGACCACCCTGGACGAGACCGTCGCCCTGATCGAGAAGGCGGGCGGCACGGCGGTGGCGTTCACCGCCGACGTCTCGAACTCCGCCGACGTACGGAACCTGGTGACCCGGACGGTCGACCGCTTCGGCTCGCTCGACGTGGCGGTGAACAACGCCGGTGTCTTCCGCGGCGGCGCCCCGGTGGCCGAACTCTCCGAGGAGGACTGGACCCTCCAGCTCGGCATCAACCTCTCCGGCGTCCTCTACGGCCTCCAGGCCCAGGTCACCCAGATGAAGACCCAGCAGCACGGCGGCGCGATCGTCAACATCTCCTCCAACTTCGGCGTCCACCGCCGTGTGAAGGGCGCCGCCGGCTACATCGCGACGAAGGCCGCGGTCTCCGCCCTGACCCGCGCCGCCGCCCTCGACCACATCTCCGACGGGGTGCGCATCAACGCGGTGAGCCCGGGTGCGGCCGACTCCGTCATGTCCCTGCACCCCGGCGAGACGGAAGCGGACCGCGCGGCCCGCATGAAGGAGGAGTCGCCGCTGGGCCGCGTCTCCTCCGCCGCGGAAATCGCCGCCGCCGTCCTCTACCTGGCCTCGGACGACGCCGCGTCGGTGGTCGGCACGGACCTGGTGGTCGACGGGGGCGCGGCAGCCTAGCCGTAACTCCAGGTGTGCAGCAGCACCTGCCGCCCCTTGGCCTCGCGCGCAACGGGCTCGTCGTCCGTGAGCCGGAATCCGGCGGCACGGGCGACGGCCACGCTGGGCGCGTTCTCCGATTCGATGCGCAACAGCACGCGCCGCGCCCCCAGCCGGTGCGCCGCGTACTCCGTCACCAGCGCGACGGACCGGGCAGCAAGCCCCTGCCGCCGGTGCAACCGGCCGACACCATAGGCGAGTTCGAGCTCACGGCCGTCGAGCGCGGACCGGAAGAGAAGCACTTCCCCTTGCGGCAACTTCCCGTCGGAGGTGATCGCCAACTGCACCGTGCTGCGGCCCTCGTCGCGCCCCGCGCGCGCCTTCGCCAGATACGCACGCGCCGCCTCGGCGTCGAACGGCGAGGGCACGGGCGTCCACCGGTCGATCTCCGGATCGTCGTAGAGCTCGACCAACGAGGACAGGTCGTCCTCGGTCCACTCCCTCAGCTCGATGCCCTCCCCGCTCAGCCGGACGTACGGCGGCAGCACGATCTCGCTCCGGCGTGTCATGCCCCCGATTCTGCCCGCAGACGGCGCACCTCGAAGTCCGAGATGCGGAAGTGGCTCCACGTGGTACGGAAGGCGAAGTGGCCGCTCGTGTACGGCGCCGGGTCGCGGTAGTCGAAGACGAGCCGGCCGTTGTTCCACCACTGCACGGTCGGGCCGTCGGAGACGATGTGGACCCGGTTGGGCTCGTTCGCCGTGAGCAGGGGCTCGGTGTAGTCGTAGATCAGCGGGCGGTTGCCGGCCTCGCCGACGTAACGGCGCAGGCGGGTGGTGGTGTTGGTGTTGGCGCCATAGCCGGCGTAGTACGTCGTGAGCTGGTCGTACTCGGCCAGCGCACCGCTGCGGCGCGTGGCGAAGAGGTTGCGCGGGGAGCGGACGTCCGTGGCGTTCCAGAAGTTGTTGAGGTCGGAGACACGGTCGTTCACGCCGCCCGCCGACACCGGGGTGGCCGTGTAGGACAGCACGTACGGGCCGGTCAGGCGCTGCTTGAACCAGACGGTCGCACCACCGGGTACGTCGACGTCGAGCACGCCGCGGGCGGCGGTGACAGTGCCGCCGAGCTCCAACTCCGTTGCCCACTGGCCCAGTCCGTGGCGGAAGTGGTCGGCGGCGATCAGCCGGCCGCCCGGCCGGGGGCGGGTCCTGGCGGAGGCGGCGGTGGGAAGCAGGGCACTCAGGGCGGTGCCTGCGGCGAGGGCGCCGAAGGCGCGGCGAGTGGTCATCGGCGGGGATCTCCTATGGTGGTGCGGATGAGGGTCAGCAGGTGGTCCGCCACCTTGCGGTGGCCCTGCTCGCTGGGGTGTACGTCGCCGTGGAAGTCGCCGTCGGCGGGCGAGAGCCAGCCGACGGTGTAGACGAACTCGACGTGGTTGTCGGCCAGTTGGGCTACGACGGCCGCGATGTCGTCCGCGTGCGTACCGTTGAAGGGGCGCAGCGCGAGGATGCGGGCATGCGGGGCGGCCGACCGCAGTTGGCGCAGGTAGGTGAGGTAGGCGGCGCGGAAGTCGGCGGGTGCGGACGCCGCGTCGTTGGTGCCCTGGTTCACCACGACGACATCGGCATCGCGGTCCGGATCCGCCCGTGAGCCCGCGAAGTTCCAGCCGTACGCCCCGGATGCCGCCGGCACTCCGCCGTTGCCCGTCTGGATGACGCCCTGGCGGCCGAAACCGACCTGGGTGAGCTTCGCGCGGAGGGCGTCCGCCACGAGGGTCGGGTAGGCGGCGGTGCCGTCGGCGCAGTCGGAGGTGTTGACGTCGCACAGGGCCATGACGCCCTGCGTGATGGAGTCTCCGTAGAACGCCAACTCCAGACGCTTGGACGGCCGTTGGGGCAGAATCCGGGCTCCCGGGTCCGGGGCCAGGCCGGTCAGGGCGACGCCCGTCCGCAGCGGTGGGGTCCAGCGCTCCACGCGTGCGTACACGTCCTTCACCGACAGTTCGACCGTGTGCGGTCCGCGACCGTCCGCCGCGATGGCGAGGTCGGCGCGGTCGACTGCGTACAGCTGCTCGGCGCCGCCGTCGACCGTCACGTAGACCTGCGCGGGCACGGTGACCGTCGAGACGTCGAAGCGGAGGTGGACGCCGGTGCCGGCGAAGCGGAATCGCAGCCGGGAGCCGGAGTTGACGGTGGTGGCCGCCCGGTCGGTGCGGTCCCAGTGGCCTTCGTAGGCGAGACGCCGGTCGTCGGGGCGTACGAGGGTGGAGTGGTGGACCGGGCTCGCGAGGACGGCGACGGTGGATGCCGCGAGGAACGTAACCCCGAGTCTCATGACGGGATCGACTCCCCGATCAGCGCCAGATTCTGGATGGCCGCGAGCGCCCACTGCGCGGAGGAGTTGGTGGAGATCCAGGGGATCTCCTCCGTGGTGCGCAGCACGTTCGGGGCCTTGATCCTGGCCGGGGTCCAGTCGTTCGACGGGAAATAGGTGTCGCTGCCGGTGAAGAACTCGTTCCAGGCGCGCTTGGCGAGTGTCGCGTCGTTCTTCCTGTGCGCGGCGTACGCGGTGATCCGCGAGTGGGCCGCCGGGAGCGCCGACTTCCAGGTGGAGCCGGTGAGTTGGATCTTCTCGGCGCTGGTGGCGTTGTAGTACTGGGCGTAGTTCAGCCACGCCTGCGCGAACTCCTTCTCCTCCTCGCCGATCAGCGTGATGATCTCGCTGTTGGTCTCCACGAGCCCGAAGACGGCGCTCAGATGCGAGACGCTGACGGCGGTGGAGGCCGTCACGGCGAACTTGCCGGTGTCCGCGTCCAGCAGCCCCGTCCCCGTGAAGAAGCCGTTCGGCTGGGCGGCGATCGTACGGAGCGAGTTGACCAGCTTCGCCTTCGCCTGGTCCGCCTTGGGACCGTGCCGCTCCCACTCCGTGAGCCAGGCCGCCGATATGCCGCCCCAGTCGGTGCCGAAGCCGACCGACAGGGCGTGCCGGTCGCCGGGGGTGTAGCCGTCGGTGCGTACCTTGCGCTGCGGGTCCAGCGCGATGAACGTCTCTTCCACGTCGGCGAGTTCGTGCAGCAGGTCGCCCGTACGCTCGTCGCCGGTGAGGAAGTAGTAGAAGCGGCGGTTGGCGGCAGTGGAGATACGGACCTGCTTCGCACTGTCCGCATAGTGCTGCACACCGTGCCGGGTCCCGAGCCCCGCCCACTTGCCCAGGTGGTAGACGTCGACCTCGCCGGTGTGGCGGGTCAGGGCCTCCGCGAAACGGAACACCTCGGCGGAGCCGGTGCGCAGGAAGTGGTACCAGAGCCAGAGGTCGGTGCCGAGTTCGGAGTTGTCCCAGGCGAAGCCGCCGACGTCGTAGCGCCAGACGTGCCGGTCGTTGTCGTAGGTGTGCTGAACGTCGCCGTAGTCGAGGAAGCCGTACCAGCGTCGGTCCTCGCGCTGGTCGCGGTAGTACGCGAAGAGCGCGTCGAGGCGGTCCTCGACGGTGGCGCGCGCCGCGCTGGAGCGGTCGACGGGCGCCCAGTCGCCGAACACGCCCGCGCTGTGGATGCGTTCAGGGGTGGCGGTGAGTTGCGGGGGCGTCGCGGTGGCGGCGGCCTGGGCAGCGAGGGTGGTGGCGGAGGGGGTGGCGGCGTTGGCCCAGAAGGAGAGCTCGCTGGTGCGGGCTATGCCGTAGGGGGTGCCGAAGCCCTTCTCGTAGTCCTCGTAGGTGATCTCCAGGCCCTCGGACTGCTTCTCGTACGTGTCCTGGCCCAGGCCGTCGTGGTAGAAGCGCAGGTCGAGCGGGGCGGCCTCGGGAGAGTAGAGCCACAGGGTGACCTCGGCGGCGTCCGTGGCGGCGCCCCGGATGTCGAGCTGAGTGGGGTGGCGCTGCCAGAAGTCCCGCAGGCCGAAGGAGAGTCCGCCGCCCGCCCCGCCGACGTAACCGAAACCGCCCGCGCGCCGCCCGGCCGCCGACTGGATCCAGCCGTGGCCCGGCTTGGTGCGCTTGCGGATGCTGTAGCCGTCGGCGGAGAGCTGGGCGAGGGTGTAGTCGCCCCAGGTGGGGATGTACGCGAGGCGGCCGGAGACGGTGGTGGCCCAGGTGGAGGTGTCAGGCAGCTTCCGGCCGGCGATCTGCGCGGCGCGCACCGCCTCGCCCGGGTCGCGGCGCAGCCCGGTGATGCCCTGTACGGCTTCGCTGAAGAGGCCGCCCTCGGAGTCGGCGAGGCGGATATGGCGGTCGTACGCGGCATCGACGAGCGGCACGGTGAAGCGGACGCCGAGACCGCGCAGGAAGTCGCCCTTGTCCGAGCCCGGATTCTGCGTGCCGTCCCAGACGAAGGTGTGCACGAGGCGGAAGGAGTCGGCGCCCGCCGTGAAGACGAACCGCAGGGTGAACGGCAGCCAGTCGCCCCTTCCCCTGCCGTGGTGTCTGCCCTCGACGCGTACGACGGCGCGCACGGGTCCGTCCTGTTCGACGACGGTCTTCTCGACGCGGCCCGTGAACTCCTGCCAGTCGGCGGTCGAACGCGCCTCGTCGCCGACGCTGCCCTGCCGGAGGGCGACGAGCCTGCCGTCGCGGGCGATCTCCGTGGTGCCGCGCCGGACGGAGGAGACGACGACGGAGGAGCCTTTCGCGCCGAAGACGGTGGTGACTGGTCCCGTGTCCACCCGTACCTGTCCGCCCCTGGTGGTGACGGAGACCTGCTCGCCACCGGTGGCCGGAATGCCCGAACTCAGCTTGTACGTACCGGACTTGGGGGCTCCGGAGGCGATGGCGTGCGCCGTCCATTTGGCCGACCCGTCGGGCCAGTAGCCGGTGACCCAGCTCTGTACGGGCACCTCCTCACCGTCGGCGGTGGCGAGACGGAACCGCTGGTCGGCCGGGTGAACCCCTCTCGCCCAGGGCACGCCCCAGGTGGTGCCGGTGTGCGCTGCAGGGGCGGATCCTTCCAGCCAGTGCAGTTCGGCGCCGGGGTCGGCGGAGTCGGCTGCGTACGCGCTTCGGTTCGAGGCCCAGGCGAACTGGGCGGCGGCCGCGGCGAATGCGGCGGACTTGATGACGGTGCGACGGGCGGGGCCGGACACGGTGCTCCTCTGGCGGCAAGGGAGTCGGGGGGTGGGCGATCTTGCTGCCACCGTGCCCGTCGAAGCGCATCGACGCCAGATCTTCACGGCCCCTGCCATGAGTTCGCAACACCGCGCACACACTGCGCTGCACCCCGGTCGTACCCTGGGCCCCATGACCCAGGGCTGGAACGCGCGCGACATCCCCGACCAGAGCGGCCGCACCGCCGTCGTCACCGGAGCCAACAGCGGCATCGGCTACGTCACGGCGCGCGAACTGGCCCGCCGCGGCGCACGCGTCCTGCTCGCGTGCCGCAGCGAGGCCCGGGGCCAGGAGGCGCAGGCGCGGCTGCGGCGCGAGGTTCCGGACGCGGACGCCGAGTTCGTACCGCTGGACCTGGCCGATCTCGCGTCCGTACGGGAATTCGCGGCGGCCTACCCCCACGAGGGGCTCGACCTGCTCATCAACAACGCGGGCGTGATGGCGCTCCCCTACGGACAGACCGCGGACGGCTTCGAGACGCAGTTCGGGGTGAACCACCTGGGCCACTTCGCCCTCACGGGCCTCCTGCTCCCCAAGCTCCTCGACACCCCCGGAGCGCGCGTCGTCTCCGTGTCGAGCGGGATGCACGCCATCGCCAACGTCGACATCGGCGACCTCAACAGCGAGCACCGCTACCGCCGTTGGGTCGCGTACGGCCGCTCCAAGACGGCCAATCTCCTGTTCATCCACGAGCTCGCGCGCCGCCTAGAAGCTGCGGGCTCCGACGTGATCGCCGCCGCCGCACACCCCGGCTACGCGGCGACGAACCTCCAGACGGCGGGCACCAAGATGGAGGGCCGCGCCACGGCGACGCGCGTCGTGGAACTCGGCAACCGCGTCCTGGCCCAGCCCGCGGAGGCCGGCGCCCTCCCCACCCTGTACGCGGCCACCGCCCCCGCCGTGCACCCCGACTCCTTCACGGGCCCCGGCCGCCTGGGCTGGCGCGGGGCCCCCGCTCCGTCCTGGCGCGCGAAGTGGACGCGGGACGACGTGGCGGGCGAGCGGCTGTGGATCGCGTCCGAGCAGCTCACAGGGGTGCCGTACAAGAAGATCTGAAGTTCACTGAAGTCCAACGGCCACACCCTGCTCGTGAACGTTCGACCGCGAAGGACAGATGTGACCCCGTTCGACGTGCCCAAACCGAAAGCTCCCTGGGTTGTCTTCGGGCCACGCGAGACGGTCGAATTCGAGGAACAAGCGCTGGCACTGCGCGCTGCGGGCGGGCGGGTGTACGAGCTGCAAGCCCGTGACCTGAGAGACGAAGTGAGTACCTGCGAAGCCTTTGCCCGGGCGGTCGGAGCCCCGGGCTACTTCGGCTGGAACTGGGATGCTCTGGTCGACTGTCTTGACGACCTTCACGATCAGCTCACCGGCGGAGTGGGCATCGTCGTGCTGGTACATGGGGCCGACGAACTCCTCGGGGCGAACCACCTCAGGGTACTGATGAGCTCGCTCTGCCTCGCAGCCGACCGCACGAACACCGAGGTCGATTCGGACGGTGAGCCCCGTGGCCGACCGGTGGTCATCGAGCATTTCCTCTTCCTGCTCGACGAGGTACGCGCAGAGGAGTTCAAAGTCGAGATCGAGGACCCGGACCTCGCGGTCGCCGTCGAGGGAGATTTCCTCACAGTGGCCTTGAATCTCACGGTGTGGCGTCCCTCAATCTCAGATCCCCGGGTGCACTGAGCTCAATACAGGGATCAAACCCTGTCACTTCTACACCTATTGAGAATATTGACCGCCAATTACTGACATGCACTTCACTGCAGCGCAAGACGCGGCTTACCTTCAGCCTGCCGAGATCGTTTCAGCGGGGAAGAGGGGGGACGAACATGCGCCGTGCGTACAAATTCCTCCTGCGACCCACTGCTCGCCAGGCTGCCAAGCTGGGCGAGATGCTGGCTGATCACTGCTCGCTCTACAACGGTGCACTCCAGGAGCGCCGAGACGCCTACCGGCACGTCTCCAGGACCGGCATCACATACGTGCAACAGTCAGCGCAGCTCAAGGGCATCCGTGCTTTTGACCCGGAGCGCCAGGGGCGCTGGTCGTTCTCCTCCCAGCAAGCAACACTTCGCCGCCTGGACAGGGCATTTGCTGCCTTCTTCCGCCGGGTCAAGTCTGGCGAAACGCCGGGCTATCCTCGCTTCAAGGGTGCGAACTGGTTCGACACGGTGGAGTTCCCCAAGGACGGGGACGGCTGCCGGTGGGACTCCACCCCGACCGATCCCGTCACGCGCGTGCGACTGCAGGGTGTCGGCCATGTACGGGTACACCAGCACCGCCCGGTGAAGGGTCACGTCAAAACTGTCAGCATCAAGCGTGAGGGCAAGCAGTGGTACATCATCCTTGCCTGTGCCGAGGTGCCGACCGAGCCACTCCCCACCACGGGCGCGGAGACAGGCATCGACGTGGGCCTCGCCCATTTCCTCACCACGTCGGAGGGCGAGCACCAGCCCAACCCCCGGTTCGGCCGGCGCACTGCCAACGCACTCGCCGACGCCCAGCGCGCCCTCAAGAAATTCCCCCGCCGAAAGCGAGAGAATCGCACTGTAAAGCATCAATTGGCGGTCGAGAAGGTGGCGCAACTCCACCGCAAGGTACGCCGTCAGCGCACGGATCACGCGCACAAGACTGCCCTGGCCTTGGTACGCGCCTACGACGTGATCGCTCACGAACGCCTCAACATCGCGAACATGGTCCGCACCCCCAAACCCAGCCCCGACCCCGAGCGGCCCGGCCACTACCTGCCCAATGGGGCTGCGGCAAAGACAGGGCTGAACAAGAGCATCCAGGACGCGGGTTGGGGGGTGTTCCTGGGCATCCTCGCGCACAAGGCTGAAAGCGCCGGTCGCAAGCTGATCCCGGTGGACCCTCGCGACACCTCCCGCACCTGCCCCACCTGCGGGCACGTGTCCAGCGAGAACCGCCCCACGCAGGAGAAGTTCGAGTGCACCAAGTGCGGGCACACCGCTCACGCCGACCACGTTGGCGCACTCAACGTCGCTGTCAGGGCCGGGCTGGTCCTTCCTGACGTGGCCTAGCCACCGACAGGAGAATCCCCCGGAACTATCCGGCGGGAGGAGTCACCCACATGACCTCGAAGTGCCCGTTCAGCTCTGAATCGCGGACGGGTCCATCCAGACAACCTCGAAGTGGTGGCCGTCCGGGTCCAGGAAGGAGCGCCCGTACATGAAGCCGTGGTCCTGGGGCTCCTGCGCGGGCGAGCCGCCGGAGGACAGCGCGGTGTCGACCAGCTCGTCGACCGCCTCGCGGCTCTCCGCGCTGAAACAGGTGATCGACTCGACAGTGGTGGACGTGTCGGCGATCTTCCGCGTCGTGAAGGTCTCGAAGAAGGACTCCTTGAGCAGCATCAGGACGATCGTGTCGCTGACGACGATGCTGGAGGCGTTCTCGTCGGTGAACTGGGCGTTGACCGAGTAGCCGAGCTTCGTGAAGAAGGCCTTCGAGACCTCCAGGTCCTTGACCGGCAGGTTGACGAAGATCATCTGAGTCATGGTGCTGTCCTTCACTCTCTGGCGGCCCGCCCCCTGGCGTGCGCTTCAAGGGGGTAGACGTGGGGGCAGTGGGAAACTCATCGGTCGAACGGAAACTCGTACAGAAAGAGCTTCGCGGCGATCCCACGGCCCCGCTACTCGAGCCCCGAAGCCCGGAAGACCGCCTGCGCCTCGTCCCCGTCGATCCGCTCGGCCAGCGCCTTCATGGCCCCTGTGCCGGACCGCAGCACCCCGCGCTCCCGCGCACTCCGTACGCCCGACTCCAGCCGGTGCCAGAGCAGCGGATTGCCGACGAGGACCTCGGGGTCGACCTCCACCCGGTTTCCCTGGGCGTCTCTCAGTACGAGGCGCGGGGCGACGCCCTCGGAGTGCCGTACGAGCGTCAACTGGCGTGTGGAAACCCGGCGTTCGCGCAGCAGACCGCGGACCGCGAGCCAGTCGTCGCCCGCCGTGACGCGCGGCGGGTAGAGCACGACGAACAGCGCCACCGCGAGCGCGCCCCAGATCCCGCCCCGCAGCACGCTCAGCGAGCCGCGTCCGCCGTCCACGAGCAGCAGCATGGCGAGGAGGGCCGCCGCACAGAAGGCAGCGGCCCGCACGTCCCTCCCCCACGCCCGGTCCCGGACGACCACGCCCGAGGGTACGACCGGGGGCGCGCACCGCGCCATGGAAGTGCCCGGTCCTACGTACGCGGGGATCACACGTCGCGGCGCCGTACGGCAAGCACGGTGAGGAGTAGCCCGGCGAGCGGCCAGAGCACGAAGGCCGTCCATGCTTCGGCCGCCGTGGGAAAGGCCGATCCGGAGTGCGGATGCACCTGGGACAGGCAGGTGCGCCAGGCGTAGTACGGGAACATGCCGTACAGGTCGTTCGCCCACTGATGGACGCCTGGTTTGAAGAAGCCCGGCACGACGACGAGAACAGCGCACGCCGTGACGACCGTGCCGGCCGTGTGCCGCAGGAGCGCCCCGATCCCCATCCCCACCAGGCCCGCCACGGGTGCGAGCAGCGCGTTCGCCACAAGCACGGAGAGGACGCCGGGATCGGTCACGGACAGGCCGATACCGCGGCCGGACAGAATAGCCTGGCTGACCCCGAACGTGCCCGCCGAGACGACCGCCCCGAGAGCGAGCATGACGCCCGCGACGACCACGGCCTTGGCCGTCACCACCCGGTGGCGGGCCGGCACCGCGGTCAGCGTGGTGCGGATCAGACCGGAGGCGTACTCACCGACGATCGTCAGCGCACCGACGCAGCCCGCACCGATCATGAGGAGCGAGACACCGACACCGTTGAGCGCCTCGGTCATCGGGTCGTAGTGGGACCGCTCCTGCGGTCCGAAGTCCGGCCAGTCGCCGTAGGCGTCGAAACTGCTCTGCGCGGCGAACCCGATCAGGACCAGGACGCCGGCCCCGAGCACCCAGTAGGTCGAGCGGAGCGACCACAGCTTGATCCACTCGGCGGCGACAAGATCGCGCGTACGGACAAGTGGTTCGGCCGGTGCTGCCGGCCGGGGGGCCGCGGGCGGACGGACGGCGGTCGGCGACGTCATCGGCTGTCACCCGCGAGGTACTCGGCGCTGTCGGCGGTCAGTTCCATGAATGCCTCCTCCAACGAGGCGCTGCGCGAGGCGAGTTCACGCAACAGGATCCGGTGCTCGAAGGCGATCTCACCGATGCGGGCCGCGGGGAGCCCCGTCACGGTGAGTGCCCCGGTGGATTCCGTTCGTACGGCGGCCCCTTCGAGGGCGAGGGCGGTTGCGAGCCGGACGGGGTCGGGCGTGGAGACGGTGACGCGGGTCCGGGTGCCACGTGCCGCGAAGTCTGTGACGCTCTCCTCGGCGATCAGTTCGCCGCGGCCGATGACGACGAGACGGTCGGCGGTGTGCTCCATCTCGCTCATCAGGTGGCTGGAGACGAGTACGGTGCGCCCCTCGGCGGCCAGCCCCTTGAAGAGTTCACGCACCCACCGCACGCCTTCCGGGTCGAGTCCGTTGACCGGCTCGTCGAACAACAGCACGGGCGGATCGCCGAGCAGGGCGGTCGCGATCCCGAGCCGCTGCCGCATCCCCAGGGAGAACCCTCCGACGCGGCGGCGTGCCGCACCGGCCAGCCCCACCTCGTCGAGAACCTCCTGCACTCGGCGGCGGGACAGCCCATTGGTGCGGGCCAGTGCCGACAGGTGGGCCTCGGCACTCCGCCCGGGGTGGACGTCCCCGGCGTCGAGAAGCGCACCGACGTGGTGGAGTCCGGCCTGCCGGTCGGCGAACGGCCGCCCGTCGACGGTGGCGGTTCCGGCTGTGGGCCGGTTCAGCCCGAGGATCATGCGCAGGGTGGTGCTCTTGCCCGCGCCGTTGGGCCCGAGGAACCCGGTGACGCTCCCGGGCCGCACCGTGAAGCTCAGGTCGTTGACGGCGAGGACGTCGCCGTAGCGTTTGCTTAGTCCACTGACTTCGATCATGCGGTCCACGGTGCCGCCGTGATGGCCACCGCCGCATCGGCCGCCGGGCCGGATTAGGGACGCCGTATCTGCCTTCAGGCATACATCTGCAGGCTGATGTCCGATGGTCGGCAGCGACCTACGATCGCAACCGTGCCCGAGATCACGCCTCACCGGCCTCCCGGAACAGCTCTACGACGTCCGTCTGTCTGGTTCGGGGTTGCTGCGCTGGGAGTTGCTCTATACGCAACGATGTCTGGTGGTCCCATCCCGGTCGTCGGGCAGGACAGCCAGGGCGTCGCACTTGCCGCACTCGCGCTCGCCATGGCGGCACCGCTGGGGTGGGCGCGGCGGCACCCGTGGCCGGTCCTCGCGGTACTCCTCACCGAGACTGCCGCCGCGGTGGCAACGAGGCTGGGGGTCGCGCAGATCTGCCCCCTCGTTCCGGCGGCGGATCTCCTGGTCGGTGTGGTCGCGGCCGCGCGCTCACCACGCGCCGGTCACGCCGCCGCGGCCCTCACATTCGCCGTTCAGGTGACGGTCGTGCAGGTGAACCTCTTCAGGGACGGCGGCTGGGCGCGCGTACTGGCTCCGGGGTATCTCGGCCTGACTGCCTGCCTGGCCTTCGCCGTACTGTTCGCCTGGCAGACCGGTGCCTCTGTCCGCGAACGGCGTGCGTACGACGAGGCGCTGCGCATGCAGGCCGCCGACCGGGCCGTCACCGCCGACCGGCTGCGCATCGCGCGCGAACTCCACGACATGGTCGCCCACAGCATCGGCGTCATCGCGATCCAGGCAGGCGCAGGCAGTCGAGTCATCGGCAGCGCACCCGAGCAGGCACAGCACTCGCTGGAGGCCATCGAGGTCGTCAGCAGGGAGACCCTGGGCGGCCTGCGGCATATGCTCGATCTGCTGCGGCAGCCGGAGCCGGGGCGGGAACCCGCCCCGGAATACGCCCCGTTCACAAGTCTCGACGATCTCGACCGGCTGGTCGCGACGGCGGCGGAAGCGGGAGTCCGGCTAGAGGTGCGGCGCCGAGGTGAGCAGCGCCCGCTGCCCACTGCCGTCGACCGGTCAGCCTTCCGCATCATCCAGGAGTCGGTGACCAATGTGGTCCGGCACGCGGCAACCGGGCGCTGCCGGGCGACGGTCGAGTACCGGCCCCACGAACTGTGGATCGAGGTGGCCGACGACGGGCGCTGCCGCACGGACACTGCAACTGATCCCTCCGGCTACGGCATCTGCGGCATGCGCGAGCGGGTCGCGCTCCTCGACGGCAGCTTCACCGCGGGCCCACGCCCCGAAGGTGGCTTCCGGGTCGCCGCACGTCTGCCCCTGCCCCGGCCCTGCGACTCGGAGATGACGGCCCCATGACGATCCGCGTCGTCCTCGCGGACGACCAGGCGCTGGTGCGCGCCGGGCTGCGTATGGTCATCGACCACAGCTCCGGCATCGACGTCGTCGGCGAGGCCACGACCGGCATCCAGGCGGTGGCCCTGGCCAGGGAACTGCGCCCCGATGTGGTGGTGATGGACATCAGGATGCCCGGCATGGACGGCATCGAGGCCACCCAGATGGTCACCGCCGACTCCACGGGGACCCGTGTACTCGTCCTCACGACCTTCGATGACGACACCAATGTGTACGCCGCGCTGCGTGCCGGTGCGAGCGGCTTCCTCGTCAAGGACATGGCACTGGAGGACATCCTCACGGCGGTCCGCGTGGTCGCGGCGGGCGACGCCCTGATCGCGCCGAACATCACCCGCCGCCTCATCGCCGAGTTCGCCGGCCGCCCCGAACCCGCCCCTCCACCGGCCCGACTCATGTGCGTCACCGCCCGGGAACGCGAAGTCCTGGTCCTCGTCGGACGTGGCATGTCCAACGCCGAGGTCGCCGACCGTCTGCACATCAGCCCGGGCACCGCCAAGACGCACGTCGCAAGCCTGCTCTCCAAGCTCGGCGTCCGCGACCGGGTCAAGCTCGTCATCCTCGCCTACGAGGCGGGGCTGGTGTCGCCGTCCCGGTGACGCCCCGCTCCGCGTCAATACGGCGACAAGATCCCCGCCCCGCCCGCCAAGAACCCGGCAACGCCCGATGCCCCCGTCCCGCCTCCCGCGCACGCTGAGCACGCAGCGCTCACATCCCGGAGGTAGCCCGCATGACCACCCAGGCCGTCGCCCCCGACGCCGTCCCGTCCCTCGCTCCGGTGCCCGACCGGCCGCCCGGCGACCGTCACCGGCTCACCGCGACCCAGGGGCTTGCCGCGCTCTCGCTCGACGCCATGGCCTCCGTCGCGTACGGGCCCGAGGCGATCGTCCTCGTGCTGGCTGCCGCAGGCGCCCACGGACTGGGCTTCACCCTCCCCGTGACCCTGGCGATCGCCGGTCTCCTGGCCGTCCTCGTCGCCTCGTACCGCCAGGTCATAGCGGCTTTCCCGAACGGTGGCGGCAGCTACGCCGTCGCCCGCAAGCACCTGGGCCCGCGCACCGCGCTCGTCGCGGCCGCCTCCCTGGTCCTCGACTACGTACTGAATGTCGCGGTCTCCGTCACCGCCGGCGTCGCCGCCCTGACCTCCGCCTTCCCCTCCCTCTACGGCGACCGCCTGCCCCTCTGCCTCGGCGTCCTGGTCCTGGTCACGGCGATCAATCTGCGCGGCATCGTCGACTCGGCGAAGGCGTTCATCGTGCCGACCGCCGTCTTCGTCGGCTCGATCATGGCGATCATCGTGGTCGGCCTCTTCCGGGACGCCCCCGCGTCCACGTACACGGCGGAGGGCCACGCCTCGGTCCTCACGGTCAATGCGCTGCAACATCAGTCGGGAGCCGTCGGCACCCTGCTCCTCCTCAAGGCGTTCGCCTCCGGCTGCTCCGCCCTCACCGGCGTCGAGGCCGTCGCCAACGCCGTCCCCTCCTTCCGCGCCCCGGCCGCCAAGCGCGCCCAGCGCACCGAGGTGGCACTCGGCGCGCTCCTCGGTGTCATGCTGATCGGGCTGTCGGTCCTGATCGGCCGCTTCCACCTCCAGCCGGTCGAGGGCGTCACCGTCCTCGCCCAGCTCGCGGACGCCGCGCTCGGCCACAACTGGGCTTTCTACGTCGTCCAGTTCGCGACCGTCGTCCTCCTCGCGCTCGCCGCGAACACCTCCTTCGGCGGCCTCCCCGTCCTGATGTCCCTGCTCTCCCGCGACGACTACCTCCCGCACGTCTTCGCCCTCCGGGCCGACCGCCAGGTCCTGCGCCACGGAGTCCTCGCGCTCGCCGTCGTCGCGGCAGCCCTGCTGGTCTTCTCCGGCGGCGACACCAACACCCTCGTCCCACTCTTCGCGATCGGCGTCTTCGTCGGCTTCACGATCTGCCAGACGGGCATGGTCATCCACTGGCGTCTGGAGCGCTCCCCGGGCTGGCGCGGCAAGGCCGCGCTCAACGGCTTCGGTGCCCTGCTCACCGGGGTCGCGGCGATCGTCGTCACCGCGACCAAGTTCACGGAGGGCGCCTGGATGATCGTGATCGCGCTCCCCCTCCTCGTCCTCGGCTTCGAGGCGATCAAGCGGGCGTACGGAAGGATCGGCGACCGCACGGACCTGAACGGCGCCGTCCCCGCGGCCCCGCACCGTGACCGCTCGCTGGTCCTGGTCCCGGTCTCGCACCTGTCGAAGCCGACCTGTGAGGCGGTCAACGCCGCCATGTCGATGGGCGACGAGGTGCGCGCTGTGACGGTCACGGACCCCACCGACCCCGAGGACCAGGAGGCGGCCGAGAGTCTCCGCAGGGCGTGGAGGGCGTGGAACCCCGGTGTCGACCTGGTCGAGCTGACCTCGGTTCACCGTACGGTCGGCCGCCCCGTCGCCGAGTACGTCCGCAAGATCTACGCGTACCACCCGGACACCCGCGTCACCGTACTGATCCCCGAGGTCGAACCGGCCCACCTCTGGCAGCGCCTCCTGCAGAACCAGCGCGGCGCGGTCCTGGCCCACGCGGTGCGCCGGGACACGGACGCGGCGATCTGCCGGCTGCGCTTCCGCCTGGCGAAGGCGAAGGTCAACAACCCCTAACCGGCCGCCAGTTGGGCGGCCGCGACCAGCCGCTCCAGCACGGCGCCCAGCACCGGATCCCCCTCGGACCCGGCCCGTACGGCGGCGAAGACATGGCGGGTGGGCGCCTGCCCCTCGGGCGTACGCAGGACGAGGCCGGGGCGGTGCAGCGGCTGGACCAGGCGCGGGACGAGCGCGACGCCCGCACCGGCGGCGACGAGGGCGGCGAGGGACTGCCAGTCGTTCACGGCGTGCCGGATCTCCGGCGTGAAGCCGCCCGCGGCGCAGACCGACCGGGTCACGGCCCCGCAGCAGCTGCGCCCGTCGCCGACGATCCAGGGGTCGGCGGCGAGCTCCCGCAGGGGGATGCGGTCCAGGGAGGCGAGGCGGTGACCGGCGGGGAGAGCGATGTCGAGGAGGTCGGTGAGCAGGTCGGTGCGCGCGTACCGGCGGTCGGTGAACGGGGGCGCGGCGGCGAAGTCGACGGCCACCGCGAGGTCGATCTCGCCCGCGTCGAGGCGGGTGAAGAGGTCCGGCGGCTCGGCCTCCACGACGGCGACGGAGAGGTCGGGACGGGTGGCGGCGAGGTCGGTGAGGACTGCGGGCAGGAGCCCGGAGATGGCGCTGGAGAAGGCCCCGACGGTCAGGGCGCCGCGCTGTCCCTCGCCCCAGGCGGTGAGGTCGGCGCGGGCCCGCTCCAGCTGGGCGGAGATGAGGTCCGCGTGCTGGAGGACCACGCGCGCCTGCCCCGTGAGCCGTACGCCGCGCCCCTGCCGTTCCACGAGTGGGACGCCCAACTCGCGGGAGAGCGCGGCGAGTTGCTGCGAGACGGCAGAGGGGGTCAGGTGCAGGGCCTCGGCGGTCCGGGCCAGACTGCCCCGGCGGTCCAGCTCGCGCAGCGCGCCGAGACGGCGCAGATCGATGGTGAAGGCGCCGCTTACCTGTTCCATCCAGAAAGATTAACTGGACCTGACACGACGCGGGGCCGGACGATCGTACGCATGACGACCTCGCGCTCCTTCCTGATCCTGCACGGCTGGCAGAACCACCGCCCCGAGGGCCACTGGCAGCACTGGCTGGCGGACGAGCTGACCGCGCGCGGCCACCGCGTGGCCTATCCGCAGCTCCCGGACCCCGACCGCCCGGACCTGGAGACGTGGCTCGGCAGGCTCCGCACCCAGCTCGCCGAGGGGCCGGACACGGTGGTCTGCCACAGCCTGGCCGTCGTCCTGTGGCTGCACGCGGTGGCCCGCGGCGATGCGGCCGCCGACCGCGTGCTGCTTGTCGCGCCGCCGTCCTCCGAGGTGCTGGCGGGGTACGAGGAGGTCGCCGGTTTCGGCGGCCCCACGGCGACCGCCGCGCAGGTGGCCGCCGCCTCGGGCGCGACCCGCCTCGTCGCCGGGGACGACGACCCGTACTGCGCGGGCGGTGCGGCGGACCACTACGGGAAGCTGCTGGGCCTGGAGACCGACGTCGTGGCGGGCGGTGGCCATCTGTCGCTCGACGAGGGGTACGGTGCCTGGCCGTCGGTCCTGGACTGGTGCCTCGACCCTTCGGTACGCCTGGCCGCCAGGCCCGCCGGGGCGGCAGGCACCATGTACGTATGAGCGTGAGCATCGAGATCGCGGGGCTGCCGCCCGAGCGCATCGTCTTCGAGACGTCGCCGCTGGCGGAGCTGGGCCTTGCCCTGCACGCCCTGTCCGAGCCCGGGCACCACCCGGGGATGGGCGCCTGGGCGACCGCGACGGCGGCCTCGCTCAAGCCGGATCTCGCCGACCGGCTGCACGAGGCGGACTTCCTGTGGCGAAACACGTTCTCCGACCTGTTCATGCCGTTCGCCGGTGTGCGGGGCGGCGACGGCAGGACCGGGGCGACGCTCGCCGACGACCTGGCGCTCCTGGACCGGCTGGACGACGAGCAATTCGTGGACGCGGCACTGGAGTTCACCTGCCCGACCACGTACAACACGGGTGCGCCTTCGCCGCTGACCGACCCGGCCATGCGTAACCGGGCGCTCGACATGGCTGCCGCCCGCGGCCCTCAGCAGCGGGACTTCACCAGCCGGCTGCTGGACGATCCCGCTGCGACGCGTGCGTGGGTACGGCGCCTGGCGGAGGACTGCGACGAGGCGTTCTTCGCGGACACCTGGCAGCGGGTCCGTGCCCAGCTGGCCGCGGACGCCCGGCACAAGTCCGAGCTGCTGCGCCACAAGGGGCTGAGCGAGACGCTGCACTCGGTCTCGCCCGCCCTGTCCCTGGACGGAGGGGGCACGCGCATCGAAGCGGACAAGCTCACCGTCGGACGTGCCACCGCCGTCGATCCGGCGGTCGGGGCGGGGCTCACCTTCGTGCCGTCGCACTTCGGCTGGCCGCATCTGATGGTCCTGCACCGGCCGCGCTGGCGTCCCGTGATCCACTACCCGGTCGGCGCCCCCGATCTGCCGTCGCACGCGTCGGTGGAGCTGATGAAGCGGCGGCTGGACGCGCTGGCCCACCCGGTGCGGATGCAGTTGTGCCGCAACCTGGCCCGTGCCCCGTACACGACCGGGGAGCTCGCCGATTTCCACCGGATCACCGCGCCCGAGGTGTCCCGGCATCTCGCCGTGCTGAAGAAGGCGGGGCTCGTCACCACGACGCGCCGCGGCCGGTACGTCATGCACCAGCTGGACGTGACGGTGGTGGCCCGTCTGGGCAGCGACTTCCTGGAGGGAATCCTGCGCTGAGCTCAGCCCCTGAGCTCCTCCGCAGCGTCCGCGACGCGCGCAACGAGTCGCAGCAAAGTCTCCTGCTCACTCGCATCCAGCGGCGCGAGAAAGACCTTGTTCATCCGGGCGGTCTTCGTCACGAGCCGCCGGTGCACCTTCTCCCCCTCCTCGGTGAGGGTGAGCACATTGCGCCGCCCGTCGAGCGGGTCGCGGACCCGCTCCACCAGCCCGCGCCGGGCGAGCCGCGCCACCAGATCGGCGATCGTGGACCGGTCGAGCCGTACGTGCTCGCCGATGGTCCGCTGGTCGGTGTCGGGCTTCTCCACCAGCGCGTTGAGCACGGCGAACTGCGGGGACGTCGTCTCCTCGGAGACCATCGTCGTCCAGAGCAGGGTGTGCGCCTGCTGGAGCCGTCTGGCCAGGTGCCCGGGGTGCGTCGACAGGTCGGTCGCAGCCATGAGAACTCCCTCTTCCTCAGTGCACAGACCCATTGACGTGCACCCAACTCAATGGAAGCGTACGGCCTCGACGAACAAATAGTCAGTGCACTGAGCAATGCGAGGTGGTGGTGATGGCAGAGATACGCACCCTGCACGACGCCGTGGCGGATCTTGTCCACGACGGGGACACCGTGGCGATGGAGGGCTTCACGCATCTGATTCCGTACGCCGCCGCCCACGAGGTCATCCGCCAGTCGATCACCGATCTCACCCTCGTCCGGATGACTCCGGACGTGATCTACGACCAGCTCATCGGCGCCGGCCTGGTGAAGAAACTGGTCTTCTCCTGGGGCGGCAACCCGGGCGTCGGCTCGCTCCACCGCTTCCGTGACGCCGTCGAGAACGGCTGGCCGCGCCCCCTCGAACTCGACGAGCACAGCCACGCGGGCATGGCCAACCGCTACGTGGCCGGGGCGTCACGCCTCCCCTTCGCGGTCCTGCGCGGCTACCGGGGCTCCGACCTGGCCACCCGCACCGACACGGTCTCCACCGTCATGTGCCCTTTCACGGGTGAGGAGTTGGCGGCGGTCGCCGCCCTCAATCCGGACGTCACCGTGATCCACGCACAGCAGGCGGACCCGGACGGCAATGTCCAGATGTGGGGCCTGACGGGCGTGCAGAAGGAGGCGGTCCTGGCGGCCGACCGGGTCCTGGTCACCGTCGAGGAGATCGTCGACTCGCTGGTGCCGCGCCCGGGCGGGGTGGTGCTGCCGGGGTGGGTGATCGACGCGGTCGCGGTCGTCCCGGGCGGTGCGCATCCCTCGTACGCGAGCGGCTACTCGGTCCGCGACAACGACTTCTACCAGGCGTGGGACCCGGTCTCGCGAGACCGCGAGAAGTTCACCAAGTGGCTTGAGGAGACGGTGAGTTGACCAGCTATACGGGCGACGAACTGATGGAGGTCAACGCGGCCCGCGCCCTGGCCGGGGCGAAGACCTGCTTCGTCGGCATCGGCCTGCCCTCCACGGCGGCGAACCTCGCGCGCGCCACGCTCAACCCCGGCCTGGTCCTGATCTACGAGTCGGGCACCATCGGCTCCAAGCCGACCCGCCTCCCGCTCTCCATCGGCGACGGCGAACTGGCCGAGACGGCGGACGCGGTGGTCCCCGTCCCGGAGATGTTCAACTACTGGCTGCAGGGCGGCCGTATCGACTTCGGCTTCCTTGGCGCCGCCCAGGTGGACCGTTTCGCCAACATCAACACCACGGTCGTCGACCGGGGCCCGGACCGCCCCGAGGGACGACTGCCGGGCGCGGGCGGCGCCCCCGAGATCGCGGCCAACTGCCGGCAGGTACTGATGGTGCTGCGCCACTCCCCCCGCAATTTCGTCGCGAAGCTGGACTTCGTCACGACGCTCGGCCACGGCACGGGCCCGCACGACCGCGCACGGCTCGGCATGCGCGGAGCGGGACCGGTGGCGGTCATCACGGACCTGGGGATCCTGCGCCCCGACCCGGACACGGCGGAGCTCACGCTCACCGATCTCCACCCGGGGATCACGGTGGAGCAGGTACGGAAGGCGACGGGCTGGGAGCTGCGGACGGCAGCGGAACTCCGTACGACACCCTCACCGACGGAAGCCGAACTGACGGCACTCCGCACCCTCAAGTCAGCGGGAAAGAAAGCCTCATGACGCTCAATCAATCAGACATCGACACGGAAGTGTCGGCGATACGCGAGGCGTACGAGAAGGCGCGGGCGGGCGGCGCCCCGGTCGCGCACCACCCGCCGCGCGACTACGCCCCGTACCGCAGCAGCGTCCTGCGCCACCCCAAGCAGCCCCTGGTGGCGATCGCGGGCGACCCGGAGGCGATGGAACTGACGGGCCCGGTCTTCGGCGCAACGGACGTCGGGGACCTGGACAACGACCTGACGCGCCGGCACACCGGCGAACCGCTCGGCGAACGCATCACCGTCAGCGGCCGCCTCCTGGACAGCGCAGGACGCCCGGTGCGCGGCCAGCTGATCGAGGTGTGGCAGGCGAACGCCTCGGGCCGCTACCCGCACCAACGCGACCAGCACCAGGCCCCGTTGGACCCCAACTTCACGGGGACGGGCCGGATGCTGACGTCGGAGGCGGACGGCTCGTACAGCTTCACGACGATCAAGCCGGGTGCGTACCCGTGGCGCAACCACGAGAACGCCTGGCGCCCGGCGCACATCCACTTCTCGCTCTTCGGGACGGCGTTCACGCAGCGTCTGATCACGCAGATGTACTTCCCCGGCGACCCGCTCTTCGCGTACGACCCGATCCTTCAGTCGGTGACGGACGAAGCGGCGCGCGCCCGCCTGGTGGCCACGTACGACCACGCGCTCTCGCGACCCGAATTCTCACTCGGCTACCGCTGGGACATCGTCCTGGACGGCCCGTCCGCGACCTGGATCGAGGAAGGCCGATGACCTCTCAACTTCCCACGCCTTCGCACACGGTGGGCCCGTTCTACGGCTACGCGCTGCCCTTCGAGGGCGGCGGCGAGATGGCACCGCCCGGCCACGCGTCGGCGATCACGCTGCACGGCTGCGTGTACGACGGAGAGGGCGAGCCGGTGCCGGACGCGCTGCTGGAGTTCTGGCAGGGCGAAGGACTGCCGGGCTCGCTGCACAGGAACGGCGTGGACTTCACGGGCTTCGGCCGGGTGGCGACGGACGCGGCGGGCCACTGGACGGTGCACACGCTCGCGCCGAGGACGCCGTACATCAGCGTGTGCGTCTTCGCGCGGGGGCTCACGCACCACCTGTTCACGCGGGCGTACGTGAACGACGGCCCGGACACGCTGCTGGACGCGCTGCCGCCGGAGAGGCGGGAGACGCTGCTCGCGCAGGGCGGCGAGGGTCGTACGTACCGCTTCGACATCCGCCTGCAGGGCGAGGGAGAGACGGTGTTCCTTGACTTCCGCTGAGGAGACGGCAGATGTGGGCCTGCTGTCGCCGGTGAGCGCGGGGACGCGGGTGGAGGCGGCGACGGGGGACGCGGCGTATCTGCAGGCGATGGTGGATGCGGAGGTGGCGCTGCTGAGGGCGCGGGGTTTGGCGGCGGACGGGGTGGACGCGGGGGATC
The DNA here is from genome assembly GCF_036227325.1 of Streptomyces sp. NBC_01465. Lineage (NCBI taxonomy): Bacteria > Bacillati > Actinomycetota > Actinomycetes > Kitasatosporales > Streptomycetaceae > Streptomyces > Streptomyces sp. NBC_01465. Next base: position 2,419,596 of record NZ_CP109467.1, read on the forward strand.
TGGACGTACGGGCTCTGGCGTTGAAGGCGCGGGCGGGAGGGAACCCGGTGATCCCGCTGGTGGAGGAGTTGCGCGTACGACTGGGCCCGGAGACGCACAGGGGCGCGACGAGCCAGGACATCCTGGACACGGCGACGATGCTGGTGGCGCGGGAGTCGGTGGCGCTGATCGTGGAGGACCTGCAACGGGCGGCGAAGGCGCTGGAGGGCCTGGCGAGGGAGCACAGGAACACCCCGATGCCGGCCCGCACGCTGACGCAGCACGCGGTGCCGACGACGTTCGGCCTGAAGGCGGCGGGCTGGAGGTCTTTGGTGCTGGACGCCAGAGACCGCCTGCAGAGACTGGCGTACCCGGCCCAACTTGGCGGCGCAGCAGGCACCTTGGCAGCACTGTCGACGCTGCTGCACCTGCCGCCCACCTGTGGGCAATCGTTCCGCAGGGCGGAACGGGTGGGCACAGCCACGACGCTGACTGCCGAATCCACCCCCGTAACGGGGTCTGGGGCGGAGCCCCAGTTTCGGGAAGGGGTGGGTCCGGGGCCCCAGCCCGCCGCAGGCGCACCCCCGACCCCGTACACACCCCTGACCCTGGTCAACGCCTACGCGGACAACCTCAACCTCACACCCCCGCCCCTCCCCTGGCACACCCTCCGCACCCCCATCACAGACCTGGCAACGACCCTCGCATTCACGACAACAGCCCTAGGAAAACTGGCCGCAGACGTCCTCACCCTCACCCGCACAGAAGTAGCCGAACTCTCCGAGGGCGAAGGCGGAACCTCCTCCGCCATGCCCCACAAACAGAACCCCGTCCACGCCACCCTCATCACCTCCGCAGCCCGCCAGGCCCCCCACCTGGCAGCCACCCTCCTCACCGCACTCCTCGCAGAGGACGAACGCCCCCCAGGCGCCTGGCACGCGGAGTGGCACCCCCTCCGCACGCTCCTCCGCCTCACGGCGGGCGCAGCCGAACACGCAGCCGCCCTCACCGCCACCCTCCGCGTGGACCCCGCCCGGATGCGAGCGAACCTGGACCTCACAGGCGGCCTGATCATCAGCGAACGCCTGACGGCAACACTGGGCCGAGCCCGCACAGAAGAACTCATCGCCGAATCAACAGCCAAGAACATCCCTCTCAAGGACCTGATCCCCGACAAGACCCTCACCGATCCGGCCCAATACACAGGCGCAGCAGCCGAGTTGGTGGACAGAGCCCTGGAGCGCCAGTGAAGAACAACCTCCCCCACCACACCCTCCAGGGCCCCGCCTCCGGCACCCCCCTGATCCTGGGCCCCTCCCTCGGCACAAGCCTCCACGTCTGGGACCCCCAACTCCCCGCCCTCACCCGAACCCACCGCACCCTCCGCTGGGACCTCCCGGGCCACGGCGGCTCCCCGGCGTCGCTCCTCGACCCCACCCACCCGCCCCGCGTAGCCGACCTGGCGACGCTCGTCCTGCGCCTGGCGGACGCCCAGGGCTGGGAGCGCTTCTCGTACGCCGGCATCTCCCTGGGCGGCGCGGTCGGTCTCCGTCTCGCGGCGGATCACCCGGACCGCATCGACCGCCTGGCGGTCGTCTGTTCCGCGGCAAGGTTCGGCACTCCGGAGTCATGGCGGGAACGCGCAGATCTGGTCCGCGCAAAGGGCACGGCCACGATGGCGGACAGCCGCCCCGGGACCTGGTTCTCCCCCGCCTTCGCGAAAACCCAAGCAGGCCAACGCCTGATCGAGGACCTGATCGCCACGGACCGCACCGCCTACGCCGCCGCCTGCGAAGCCCTCGCAGCCTTCGACATCCGCGCCGAGCTCCCCACCATCAAGGCCCCCACCCTGGTGATCGCAGGCCGCAACGACCCGGCAACGCCCCCCGCCTCGGCCCGAGAACTGGCCGACTCAATCCCCCACGCAACACTCCTCGAGATCCCAGAAGCAGCCCACCTGGCCAACGCAGAACGCCCCGAGCCGGTAACAGCAGCCCTGCTCCAGCACTTCACGCGCACACCCACCGGCGAAACAGTCCGCAGAGCAGTCCTGGGCGACGCCCACGTGGACCGCGCAACCACCACAACAACCCCCTTCACAGCCCCGTTCCAGGACTTCATCACCCGCTACGCCTGGGGCGAGATCTGGACCGACCCGACCCTCGACCACCGCACCCGCAGCTGCATCACGCTCACCGCACTGACCGCGCACGGCCACCACACCGAGCTGGCCCTGCACGTCAGGGCGGCCCTCACCAACGGTCTGTCCCGTACCGAGATCGGCGCGGTTCTCCTCCAGACGGCGGTCTACTGCGGTGTCCCGGCGGCCAATTCGGCATTCGCAGTGGCCCAACGTGTCTTCGACGAACTGGACGGAACGAACAACGGCTGAGGGACGGGTCCATCTCCGCACAAGATGGTGGTCCCGCCCCTCAGCCGTGGGGAATCCGGAGCCGCCGCCGGCCGGTGAGGGTGGGGTTTCCCGTCCCGGCGGCAGCTCCGGAGTTGAGTCGGTCAGGTCAGGTCAGCGGCTGTCGCTGCCCTTCGACTCCGCGGCCGCGCGCCCCGCTTCGAGGCGGGCGACGGGGATCCGGAACGGCGAGCAGGACACGTAGTCGAGCCCGACCTCGTGGAAGAAGTGCACCGACTCCGGGTCGCCGCCGTGCTCGCCGCAGACGCCGAGCTTGAGGTCGGGCCGCGTCGCGCGCCCGGCCTCGCAGGCGCTGCGCACCAGCGCGCCGACGCCGTCGCGGTCGATCGTCTCGAACGGGGAGACTCCGAAGATGCCCTTCTCCAGGTACGCGGTGAAGAAGGAGGCCTCCACGTCGTCGCGGCTGAAGCCCCACACGGTCTGGGTGAGGTCGTTCGTCCCGAACGAGAAGAACTGAGCCGCCTCCGCGATCTGCCCGGCGGTCAGCGCGGCCCGGGGAAGCTCGATCATCGTCCCGATGGTGAGCTTCAGCCGGGTCCCCGTAGCGGCCTCGACCTCGGCGATGACCTGGTCGGCCTCGTCCCGTACGATCTCCAGCTCCTGCACCGTCCCCACGAGCGGAATCATGATCTCCGCACGCGGGTCGCCCTTGGCGTTCTTGCGCTCGGCGGCGGCCTCCGCGATGGCTCGTACCTGCATGGCGAACAGTCCAGGAATCACCAGCCCCAGCCGCACACCGCGCAGCCCCAGCATGGGGTTCTGCTCATGCAGCTTGTGGACGGCCTGCAGCAACCGCAGATCGTTCTCATTCGCATCCTTGCGGGACTCCGCAAGTGCCACCCGTACGGACAACTCCGTGATGTCGGGCAGGAATTCGTGCAGCGGCGGGTCGAGCAGCCGCACGGTCACCGGCAGTCCGTCCATCGCCTCGAAGAGCTCGATGAAGTCGGCCTTCTGCAACGGCAGCAAGGCACCCAGTGCCACCTCGCGCTCGTTGTCGGTGTCGGCGAGGATCAGCCGCTCGACGAGCTCGCGCCGCTCGCCGAGGAACATGTGCTCGGTACGGCAGAGCCCGATGCCCTGCGCTCCGAACCGCCGCGCGCGCAGCGCGTCCTCGGCGTTGTCGGCGTTGGCGCGTACGCGCAGCCGGCGCACCCGGTCCGCGTACGCCATGATCCGGTGGACGGCGGCGACCAGTTCGTCGGCGTCGTCGGCGCCTGCGTGCATGCGCCCCTCGAAGTACTCGACGACCGGCGAGGGAACGACAGGCACCTCACCTGCGTACACCTTGCCCGTGGAGCCGTCGATCGAGACGACGTCGCCCTCCTCGATGACGACCCCGCCCGCGGCGGTGAGCCGCCGCCGCTTGGTGTCGACCTCGATCTCCTCGGCGCCGCAGACACAGGTCTTGCCCATGCCGCGTGCGACGACGGCGGCGTGCGAGGTCTTGCCGCCGCGCGAGGTCAGGATGCCTTCGGCGGCGATCATGCCGTCGAGGTCGTCCGGATTGGTCTCCCTCCGAATGAGGATGACCTTCTCGCCGGACCGCGACCACTTGATCGCGGTGTACGAGTCGAAGACCGCCTTGCCGACCGCCGCACCGGGCGATGCGGCGATGCCGCGCCCGATCAGATCGACCTTGGCGTCCTCGTCGAAGCGCGGGAACATCAGCTGCGCGAGCTGAGCACCGTTGACGCGCTGCAGCGCCTCGGCCTCGTCGATGAGCCCCTGGTCGACGAGCTGGGTGGCGATACGGAAGGCGGCGCCCGCCGTCCGCTTGCCGACGCGTGTCTGCAGCATCCACAACTGGCCGCGCTCGATGGTGAATTCGATGTCGCAGAGATCCTTGTAGTGGTTCTCAAGGGTCTTCATGATCTGCATGAGCTGGTCGTACGAGGCCTTGTCGATGGCCTCCAGCTCGGCGAGCGGCACGGTGTTGCGGATACCGGCGACGACGTCTTCGCCCTGCGCGTTCTGCAGGTAGTCGCCGTAGACGCCGGCGTGCCCGGAGGCGGGATCGCGGGTGAAGGCAACCCCTGTCCCCGAGTCGGGCCCGAGGTTCCCGAAGACCATGGAACACACGTTGACGGCCGTCCCGAGGTCCCCCGGGATGCGCTCCTGGCGCCGGTAGAGCTTGGCGCGATCGGTGTTCCACGAGTCGAAGACGGCGTGGATCGCAAGATCCATCTGCTCGCGCGGGTCCTGCGGGAACGTCCGCCCCGCCTCGCGCTCGACGATCTTCTTGAAGTGCTTGACGAGCTTCTTCAGCTCACCGGCAGGAAGATCGACGTCGCTGACGACACCCTTGGCGTCCTTGGCCTCTTCGAGCGCCTCCTCGAAGAGGTCCCCGTCGACGCCGAGCACGGTCTTGCCGAACATCTGGATGAGCCGCCGGTAGGAGTCCCACGCGAAGCGCTCGTCGCCGGCCTGCGCGGCGAGCCCGACCACGGACTCGTCGGAGAGGCCGATGTTGAGGACGGTGTCCATCATCCCGGGCATGGAGAACTTGGCCCCGGAGCGGACGGAGACGAGCAGCGGGTCGTCGGCCTGACCGAGCCGCTTGCCCATCTTCTTCTCGAGGGCGTCGAGGTGCGCACTCACCTCGTCACGGAGCTCGGCCGGTTCGTCGCCGCTGTCGAGGTAGACCTTGCAGGCGTCGGTGGTGATGGTGAAGCCCGGAGGGACGGGCAGACCGAGGTTGGTCATCTCGGCGAGGTTCGCACCCTTCCCGCCGAGCAGGTCCTTCAAATCCTTGTTGCCCTCGGTGAAGTCGTAGACGAACTTCGTTACGTGAGGATCTTTGTTTTCCGACACGGGTCTCGACTCCTCGACGACGCGGTGGCTGCCCTGACGGCGAGGAACATACCCAGATCGAAGGCGTCTGGGTACGTCCACTTGCCCGTCATACGGCCTTAACCACTCGTCCGCCAGCAGATCGAAAGTGACGGACGGGTAGCGAAAGCCGACCCCGTGCATTCACTTCTCGAACGGAACACCACACAGCGCAACAGGAGTTCCGCATTCCGCTCACACAGAGCAAGGACGGTCCGATCCATCGAACACAAAGAGGGTGGCACTGAGTGCCACTCCTTGGAGAGATGCAACCACGCAAGATCCGCTCACCTGAGCGCACCCCCTATCAAGCGTGGCGAGAATCACGCGCTCCAGACGCCCGGATCCCAGATCCCGGACCCCCAAATGGACACCCCGCACCCGCCGACGGCGCTCAGCGCCTCACAGGAAAACCCGCACCCAACCCACCCACCCGCACGGGTGGTGCGGGTGGGAACCCCGCACGGCCGCCAGGCCGTGCGCACCACAACAGACCCGCACCCGCACAACAACTCCGAGCCCACCCCGAGCAGCCCGCGCCGCGCCCGCCCACCGGACCCGCGCCGACCGGTCACCCCCCAGACGTGTCGAGCTCCGCCTCCGCGCTGACCCCCGAGCAGTCGTACGGGTCCTTGAGCCACCCGTCCGGCAGCACGACCCGCCCGTTCCCCGACGTACGCCCGCGCGGCCCGTCCGCACCCACCGGCCACGGCTGATCGAGGTCCAGGACCCCGAGGTGGTCGTCCATCTCGGCCAGGGACGAGGTCACGGCAAGCTTCTTGCGCAGGTCGGAGCCGACCGCGAAGCCCTTGAGGTACCAGGCGACATGCTTACGGAAGTCGACAACACCCCGCTTCTCGTCGCCGATCCACTCGCCGAGCAGCTGCGCGTGACGCCGCATGGCCGCGGCGACCTGGCGCAGCTGAGGCGTCTCACGGTCCTCCCGGCCCTCGAAGGCGGCCACGAGATCCCCGAACAGCCAAGGCCGCCCCAGGCACCCGCGCCCGACCACAACCCCGTCGCACCCGGTCTCCCGCACCATCCGCAGCGCATCGTCGGCGGACCAGATATCGCCGTTCCCCAGCACCGGGATCTCGGGCACATGCTCCTTCAGCCGCGCGATCGCGTCCCAGTCCGCGGTGCCCCCGTAGTGCTGGGCAGCGGTCCGCCCGTGCAGCGCGATGGCGGTGACACCCTCGTCGACCGCGATCCGCCCGGCGTCCAGATACGTCATGTGGTCGTCGTCGATGCCCTTGCGCATCTTCATCGTGACGGGCAGATCACCCGCGTTGCCGACGGCCTCGTTCAGGATCGCCCGCAGCAGGGGCCGCTTGTACGGAAGCGCCGACCCGCCGCCCTTCCGGGTCACCTTCGGCACGGGGCACCCGAAGTTCAGGTCAATATGATCGGCGAGATCCTCGTCCACGATCATCCGCACGGCCTTGCCCACCGTGACGGGATCCACTCCGTAGAGCTGGATCGACCGAGGCGTCTCCGTCTCGTCGAAGTGGATGAGATGCATGGTCTTCTCGTTGCGTTCGACCAGCGCCCGCGTCGTGATCATCTCGCTGACGAACAGCCCCTTCCCGCCGCTGTATTCGCGGCAGAGGGTACGGAACGGAGCATTGGTGATGCCCGCCATGGGGGCAAGCACGACGGGCGGCTGCACCTGGTGCGGGCCGATGTTGAGCGTGGTCATTCCCCCATTGTCGCGTACGCGAGCACTCATTAGTTAGCCGTACTATCGACACATGCCCGAGCTCAGCCACCGTCGACGCATGCTCGTCCTTGCCATCTGCTGCATGAGCCTGCTGATCGTCAGCCTCGACAACACCATCCTCAACGTCGCGCTCCCCTCCATGCAGAAGGACCTGAACGCGAGCCTCGCGGGGATGCAGTGGACCATCGACGCGTACACCCTGGTCCTGGCCTCGCTCCTGATGCTCGCGGGCTCCACCGCCGACCGCATCGGCCGCCGCAGGGTCTTCAAGGCCGGGCTCGTCATCTTCACCATCGGCTCGCTGCTCTGCTCGGTCGCGCCCAACCTCGAATCGCTGGTCGCCTTCCGGATGGTCCAGGCGGTCGGCGGCTCGATGCTCAACCCGGTCGCGATGTCGATCATCACCAACACCTTCACGGAACCCCGTGAGCGCGCCCGCGCCATCGGCGTCTGGGGCGGTGTGGTCGGTGTCTCGATGGCCGCGGGCCCCATCGTCGGCGGTCTGCTCGTCGACTCGGTGGGCTGGCGCTCGATCTTCTGGGTCAACCTCCCCGTCGGCCTCGCGGCCCTCTTCCTCACCTGGCGCTATATCCCCGAGTCCCGCGCCCCCAAGGGCCGCCGCCCCGATCCGGTCGGCCAGCTGCTGGTCATCGCGCTGCTCGGCTCCCTCACGTACGCGATCATCGAGGCGCCCAGCGCCGGCTGGACCTCCCCGGAGATCCTGGCCTTCGCCGCGCTCGCCGCGGCCGCGCTCATCGGCCTGCTCGTCTACGAACCGCGCCGGACCGAACCCCTCATCGACCTGCGCTTCTTCCGCAGCGCACCGTTCAGCGGCGCCACGGTCATCGCGATCTGCGCCTTCGCCGCGCTCGGTGGCTTCCTCTTCCTCAACACCCTCTATCTGCAGGATGTCCGCGGCCTGTCCGCTCTCCACGCGGGCCTCTACATGCTCCCGATGGCCGCCATGACGCTGGTCTGCGCGCCGATCTCGGGACGCATCGTCGGCAGCCGCGGCCCGCGCATCTCGCTCTTCGTCGCGGGCGTCGCGATGGCGGCGAGCGGCCTGCTGTTCGCGGCCTTCGAGGCGGAGACCTCCACCCCGCTGCTCTTCACCGGGTACGTCCTCTTCGGCCTCGGCTTCGGCGTCGTCAACGCCCCCATCACCAACACCGCCGTGTCCGGCATGCCCCGCACCCAGGCGGGCGTCGCATCCGCCGTCGCATCGACCAGCCGGCAGTTCGGCCAGACGCTGGGCGTGGCCGTGATCGGGGCGGTGCTGGCCTCGGGCGTCAGCGCGTCCTCGTACGCGGACAGCTTCGTCGGGGCGAGCCGTCCGGCCTGGTGGATCATCACCGGCTGCGGTGTGGCCGTACTCGCCATAGGGCTGCTGACCAGCGGGAAGTGGGCCCGCGGAACGGCCCTCCGTACGGCGGAGAGGCTGGAGGCCCCGGAGACCTCTCAGGCCGCGACGGGCGCCAACGCGTAGAGCTGCTCCAGGCGCATCCGTGAGTCGGCGTTGAGCGGGACGTAGGAGACGAGTCGCGGTCCGGACGAGGGGCCCAGCCAGAGGTTGGTGTGCTCCAGGTGCATCAGGCCCACGTGCGGGTTGCGTATGTACTTCACGCGGCTGCCCTGGTCGACGATCTCGTGCTTCGCCCACACCTCCCGGAACTCCGGCGAGGTCGTCTCCAGCCGCTTGAGCAGTGCCTTCCAGGCGGGCTCGGCGAGGTGCGAGGCCATGGAGGCGCGGAACTTGGCGGCCATCGTGCGGTTGGCCTCGGTGATGTCGACGAGCGAGGACCTGAACTCCTCGTTGCAGAACGCCAGCCACATGCAGTTGCGGTCCGCCGGGCTCAGCGCGTCCATGTCGCAGAGGAGACGGCCGTAGGTGACGTTGTACGCCAGGATGTCGTACCGGCTGTTCATGACACAGGCCGGTATCGGGTCGAGCTGTTCCAGCATGAGCCGCAGGGACGGCGTGACGCTCGGACAGTCGGCGTTCGGAGCGGGGTCGCTGGCGCCGGCGAGCGAGAAGAGATGCGTGCGCTCGCTCGAGTCGAGAAGCAGGGCGCGGGCTATGGCGTCCAGGACCTGGGGCGAGACCTGTATCTCCCTCGCCTGCTCCAGCCACGTGTACCAGGTGACCCCGACCGCGGCGAGAGACGCGACCTCCTCGCGGCGGAGCCCCGGCGTGCGACGGCGGGCGCCGCGGGGCAGTCCCACCTGCTCAGGGGTGATGCGCTCGCGGCGGCTGCGCAGAAAGGCCGCCAGCTCGTGCCTGCGTACATCGGTCTCCGGCGCCATCGTGGTCATGCATCCAGAGTGCCGCACACCTCAGCCCGTTGCCAGGTACTGCTACTACCAGGATAAGGAGACTCTGGTACCAGGCTGAGCGCCGGAGGAGTCTCGATGTCGTGAGTACTGCATCTGTGACCACCTCGCCCACCGCCACTCCCACCGTCCCACGCCACGACCACCCCACGCCGGTGCTCGGAGCGCTCGGGCTCTTCACCGTGCTGCTCGGCGCGGCCCTCCCCCTGATCGACTTCTTCATCGTCAACGTCGCACTGCCGACCATCGCGCACGATCTGGCCGCGAGCAGCGCGATGCTGGAGCTCGTCGTCGCCGGGTACGGCGTCGCGTACGCGGTCCTGCTCGTCCTGGGCGGCCGGCTCGGCGACATGGTCGGCCGCAGGCGGCTCTTCATGATCGGCATGGCGGCTTTCGGCCTCACCTCGCTGGCCTGCGGTCTCGCCCCGAGCGCCTGGGCGCTGGTCGGTGCCCGTGTGGCGCAGGGCGCGGCTGCCGCGCTGATGATGCCGCAGGTGCTCGCCACGGTGCAGGCCACCACCACCGGTCCCCGCAGGGCGCGGGCGATGAGCCTGTTCGGTGCGACGGCCGGACTCTCCATGGTCGCCGGGCAGATCCTGGGCGGCGTCCTGGTCGCGGCCGACATCGCGGGCTCCGGCTGGCGGGCGATCTTCCTGGTCAACGTCCCTGTGGCGATCGTCGGTCTGGTCCTGGCCGGCCGGTTCGTCCCGGAGACCCGTTCCGAGAAGCCCGCGCCCGTCGACGTACCGGGAACGCTGCTTCTGGGGCTCTCCCTGGTGACTCTGCTCGCCCCGCTGACCGAGGGCAGGGCGGCCGGCTGGCCCGTGTGGACCTGGGTCTCGCTGGCCCTCTTCCCCTTCGCTGCGACGGCCTTCTTCCTGACCGAGCGGGCCGCCGACCGGCGCGGTGAGGTGCCGCTGGTGCCGCCGAGCCTGCTGCGGCTGCACTCGCTGCGCAGCGGTCTGACGCTGGTGCTGCCCTTCTCGATCGGCTTCGGCGGATTCATGTTCGTGATCGCGGTCGCTCTGCAGCAGGGGCTGCGGATGGGGCCCGTCAGTGCCGGCCTCGCCCTGGTCCCGATGGCGGCCGCGTTCTTCGCCGCATCGCTCGCCGGGCCGCGGCTCGTCGGCAAGTACGGCAGCAGGGTGGTCACCGCGGGCGGGCTCATTCAGGCCGTGGGCGTCGTGACCATCGCGGCGACCGTGTGGTGGGGCTGGGACGGCCTCGGCATCGCGGGCCTGGCGCCCGGAACAGCGCTGGCCGGCTTCGGCCAGGGGCTCCAACTCCCCGTCCTCATGCGGATCGTGCTCTCGGACGTCCCCGCGGAGCGGGCGGGTGTGGGCAGCGGCGTGATGACGACCACGCAGCAGTCCGCGCTGGCGCTCGGGGTCGCGACGCTGGGCAGCCTCTTCCTGACCCTGATCCCCTCGGTGGGCATGCGGGAGGCCCTCGCCGTCACGCTGCTCGTGCAGCTCGCGGCGGTCGCGGTCACCGTGCTGCTGAGCCTCAGGCTGCCGCGCACCGTGAGGTAGCCCGCCTCAGATGCGTACCGACGACTGCGGGCCCGGAACACCTTGGTGTTCCGGGCCCGCAGTCGTGTCTCTGTTCCAGGACAGTCAGGTCAGCCCTGCTGCTCCGCACCCTCGGTGTTCTCGGTGCTCTCCGCGGCCTCGGTGCCCGCCGCGCGCTCGCGCATCTTGCGCGCCAGCTCCTGCTTCGCGTCCGCAGAGGTCCTGCGGTCATCGGCGCTCGCACCGGCCTGGCTCTGCGAGCCCGACCGGGACATCTTCGTGCGCTGTCCGCCCACGCCGAGAAGGTTGTTTCGACTCTTAGCCATGCAGGTCACAGTACCGGGCAGCACGGCGGGCAGGGCACCATTTCACAGAACGGCTGACAAATCTCAGCTGACAGATATTGATATCTGTCAGCTGTCATGTCATAGTTGCCGTCATGAACACCACTCGCACCCTCGGCTCCACCGGTCCTCAGGTCTCCGCCCTCGGGCTCGGCTGCATGGGCATGTCCGCGTTGTACGGAGAGGCGGACCGCGCCGAGTCGATCGCCACGATCCACGCCGCCCTGGAGGCGGGCATCACGCTGCTGGACACCGGCGACTTCTACGGCATGGGCCACAACGAACTGCTGATCAACGAAGCACTGCGCACCGCCCCGGCCGCCCTGCGCGAACAGGCCCTCACCAGCGTCAAGTTCGGCGCCCTGCGCACCGTCGAGGGCGGCTTCACCGGATACGACGGCCGGCCGAACGCGGTGAAGAACTTCGCGGCGTATTCGTTGCAGCGCCTGGGCACCGACCACATCGACGTCTACCGGATCGCCCGTGTCGACCCGGACGTCCCGATCGAGGAGACCGTCGGCGCCATCGCCGAGCTGGTCGAGGCCGGCCACGTCCGGCACATCGGACTCTCCGAGGTCGGCGCCGACACCATCCGCCGGGCCGCCGCGACCGCCCCCATCGCGGACCTGCAGATCGAGTACTCCCTGATCTCCCGCTCCATCGAGGCCGAGATCCTGCCGACCCTGCGCGAACTGGGCATCGGCGTCACGGCGTACGGGGTCCTGTCCCGCGGCCTGATCAGCGGCCACTTCACCCGTGACCGCGAGCTGGCCCCGGGCGACTTCCGCGGGATGAGCCCGCGCTTCCAGGGCGAGAACCTCCAGCACAACCTCGACCTGGTCGACGCCCTGCGCAAGATCGCCGAGCAGAAGGGGGTGTCCGTGGCGCAGATCGCCATCGCCTGGGTGGCCTCCCGGGGCGACGACATCGTCCCGCTGGTCGGAGCCCGCCGCCGCGACCGCCTCACGGAGGCCCTCGGCGCACTCGACGTGACCCTCACCGCGGACGACCTCGCGGCCATCGAGCAGGCCGTCCCCGCGGGCGCGGCAGCCGGCGACCGCTACCCGTCGAACCAGATGGCCCACCTCGACAGCGAACGCTGACCTGCCGGTACGGTCGGACAGCGCAGACCCACCCCCGAGAGACGGTGCAGCCACCATGACGCCCGAAGCCCTGACCCCCGAGCGCATCCTCGAAGCGACCGAGGACGTGCTGCGCCGCCACGGCCCGGCCAAGGCGACGGTCGTGGACGTGGCACGCGTGCTCGGGGTGAGCCACGGCAGCGTCTACCGCCATTTCCGTACGAAGGCCGCGCTCCGCGAGGCCGTCACGGAGCGCTGGCTCGGGCGTACGGAAGCGGCTCTGGCGAAGATCACTGCTGATGCGGGCGAGCCGGCCCCGAGCAAGCTGGAGCACTGGCTGACCACGCTGTTCGAGGCCAAGCGGCACAAGGCGGGGGACGACCCCGAGCTGTTCGCCACGTACACCGTGCTGCTCGACGAGAGCAGCGGGGTGGTCGACCGGCATCTGACCGAGCTGGTGAGTCAGGTGACGGAGATCATCGAACAGGGCACGCGCGAAGGGGAGTTCGCGGTGGACGATGCCGGGTCTGCCGCCCAGGCGGTGTTCGCCGCCACGGCCCGCTTCCACGACCCGGGGTATGCGGCGGAGTGGCGGAGGCCCACCATCGAGGCGGAGTTCAGCGCGGTGTCGGGTCTGCTGATGCGCGGGCTGCGCGCGTAACGGCGCGCGTCACCGCTCGCCGCCGCCCGTACCCGCACCGGGGTCGACGGTCGCCTGGTGGGCGTCGGCCAGATGTTCCTCCGCCTTCAGCCACGGCAGGAACTGGGTGGCCTTGCGCCAGCCGCAGGTGTCACAGGTCAACGCCCGCTGGATACCGGCCTTCTGGACGTGTACGACATGTTCGCGTCCGTGCTGGTCCCATCTGCTGACCTTGCTGGTGGTCATGGACGGCATGGGTGCCCCCTTGCTCGGAGGCGGCCCAGTCTGCCGTACCCATGAGATCAGCAGCAGGCGGTCACCACCCCGGATATCCGATCCTTACGGTCCCCGCACCGGACGACGCGTCGATGAGCCGGTCCGCGGCCGGGTCGGCGAGGGCGCTGTCGATCTCCCTGCTGCCCGAGCGGGTCGAGCCCTCGACCCGATAGCGGCTGCCCGGCGGGACGGTCGCACGGAACTCGCCCGAGCCGACCGAGCCCGTCAACTCGCGGGGCGGGGCGGCGAAACCGAGCTCCACCTCCCCCGATCCGGCACGCGCCTCCACCTGCTGCGAACCGAGCGCCACACCGTCCACCGAACCTGACCCCACCCGGACCTTCACCGGCCCCCGCACCCCGTACAACTGCACGGACCCCGAGCCGGTCTTCAGGTCGATCGCGCCGGTGAGCCCGCTGACGCGCACGGGGCCCGACTGGTTCACCACCTTCACGGAGATGCCCGCGGGCACGGCCAGTTCGAGCTTCACCGAGCAGCCCAGACCGGTCAGGGCGAGCATGCCGTCGCAGGCGGTGGAAACCTTCAGGGTGTCGCCGTCCCAGCTCCTGTTCACGACCGGCCGCCGCACCGACCAGCTCAGCTCCTGGTGGATCTTCACCTCGGTGTCCGTCCCCGCGCTCACCGACACCTCGGAGCTCCCGCCGTGCACCTCGACCGCCCGCACCGGATGCTGCTCGGTCGTCTCGGTGGAGGTGGACGAGCGGTTCTGGCGGGCGGCTTGGGCCCAGACCTCGGCCCCCGCCGGTACCACGATGAACAGCGCGCTGAGCACGGCGACGGTGATCCACAGGCCGCGGAGGCGCCGGCCGGGCATCTCGCTCATGCGGCGCCGTCGAGGAAGCGCAGTACGGCGAGGACCCGGCGGTGGTCGGCGTCCGCCTGCCCCAGATCCAGCTTCGCGAAGATGCTGTTGATGTGTTTGGCGACGGCACTCTCGCCGACCACCAGCTCCTTGGCGACCCCGGCGTTGGACCGCCCCTCCGCCATGAGCGCGAGCACCTCGCGCTCGCGCGGGGTGAGCCGTTCCAGCGGGTCGGGGCCGCCGCGCCGCAACAGCAGTTGCGCGACGACCTGCGGGTCGAGCGCGGTGCCGCCGCCCGCCACGCGCCGTACCGCGTCGATGAACTCCTCGACGTCCGCGACCCGTTGCTTGAGCAGATAGCCGAAGCCGCCCGCCTGGGAGGTGAGCAGATCGGCGGCGTACCGCTCCTCGACGTACTGGGAGAGCAGCAGCACCGCGGTGTCCGGCCACTGCCGCCGGATCACCAGCGCGGCCCGTACGCCCTCGTCCGTGAAGCCGGGCGGCATCCGTACGTCCACCAGCGCCAGCTGCGGCCGGTGCTCCTCCACTGCCGCGAGCAGCCCCTCCGCATCGCCCATTTCGGCGGCGACGTCGAACCCGGCCATCTCCAGCACCTTGACGAGTCCGATCCTCAGCAGGACCGAGTCCTCGGCGATCACAGCCCGCACGGCAACTCCACGGTGATGACAGTCGGGCCCCCGCGGGGGCTGTTGATCCGGATCGATCCGTCGACCGACCCTACGCGTTTGGCGAGCCCGGCCAGTCCGGTCCCGCGCGAGGCGTCCGCGCCGCCCGCCCCGTCGTCGGTGACGGTGACCCGCAGCAGGTCACCCACCCTCTTCAGCTGTACGGAAACCCGGTCCGCCCGGGCGTGCTTGGCGACATTGGCGAGCGCCTCCGACACCACGAAGTACGCCACGGCCTCCACGGTCGGCGAGGGCCGCACCGCGATGTCGACGCCCAGTTCCACGGGCAGGGGCGCCCGGGCCGCGATCCCCGAGAGCGCCGCATCGAGCCCGCGGTCCTCCAGGACGGCCGGATGCAGCCCGCGCACCAGGTTGTTGAGCTCCTCGATGGCTTCCTTGGCCTCGCGGTGCGCCTCGTCGATGACCGCCCTCGCCTCCGGCGGCAGATCGGTCAGGGTGGCCCGTGCGATGCCCAGGTTCATGGCCAGGGACACCAGCCGCTGCTGTGCCCCGTCGTGCAAGTCCCGCTCGATGCGCCGCCGTTCGAGGTCGGCTGCGTCCAGGACGCCGGCCCGGCTCTCCGCCAGGTCCTCGACGCGCTGCTCCAACACCTTGGCCCGGTTGGGTCCCAGGAGCGCTGCGGCGGCGTTCGCGTCGATCCGGGCAATCGCGGCTGCCAGCCAAGGGGTGGCGAAAAGGAGGAGCACCCCGCCGACGGTGATCCCGGCGTACGCCATGGTCCACCCCTTCGACTGGTCGACCGGCGGCAGCGCCCACGCCCAGGAGAAGACCAGCGCGAAGGCGACCCCCGTGGCCCAGGCACAGACGACCAGCGCCCCTCCGAGCGCGGCGAGCGGCGAGACGACCAGGTGGTAGCCGAACTGCCGCCAGGTCGACTCGGCGCGCAGCCGGTGGAAGACGCCGCGCGGGGCGTAGCGCGGGTGGGGCCAGTGGACCTTCGGGATGTCGAGGCCGAGCAGCGACCGGAAGCGGCTGCGCTGCACCGCGGTGAGCAGCGGGTTGAGCAGCAGCATGAAGGCCAGGGTGGAGGCGATGTGCTGGGCGCTCGGGTCGGAGAAGGTGTACGCGAGGGCCAGCCCGGTCAGTGCCGCCATGGGCAGCGCGGCGACGGCGAAGGCGGTGTTGCGCCACGCCCAGGCCGACCACGGTGCGTGCCCGGCGGCCCAGGAGATGAAGCGCTTTGGCATGCCCACACCGTAGATGGCCTGCTCAGGCGGTGCCATCACCCTGTTGCCCGGATCGGGGGTAGTGCTGGTGCCACCCCAAGTCGGACAGCAGCGTTACTGACGGTGAAGGGCGGAAAAGGGACGGTTGATCGTGAGCCCGGGAGCCGGGTCCACGACCCCGAAAGGCAGACCGCGCCATGGCCGTCACCGCCCTCAACACCCGTGATGCACATGTCCTGTTGACGGGCCGGCTGCTGACCGGCGCCGGTCTGGCCCTGCTTCCCTGGATGGGGTACATGGCGGCGACGATGCCGCCCGCGAAGGCCGCGGCCTGGATAGCCCTGGACGCGCTGGAGGCGAGCTGTCTGATCCTCGCGGGCACCCGGCTGGCCCGTGGGAGCGGCCGTCATCACACGGCCGCCGCCGCAGCGGCCGCCCTGCTGCTGGCGGACGCCACGACCGATCTGCTGACCGCGGCCCCGGGTGCGGAGCTGGCGCTCGCGGTGGCGATGGCGGTGGGTGCGGAGCTGCCGCTGGCTGCGCTCTGTGCCGTACTGGCACGGCGGCCGGTTGTCAGTGGCGCCAGGTAGCTTCGGCAGAGTACGGAAACGCCTGATCGAGACCGCGCCGGAGACACGTATGAGCACCACAGGGCTGACCGCTGCCGACCTCGTCGAGGGCTGGGGCAAGGCGGGTGTGGAGGAGGGCATGACGCTGATCGTGCACGCCTCGCTCTCCAGTCTCGGCCCCGTGGCGGGCGGCGCCGCGACCGTGGTCGAGAGCCTGCGCACGGCGGTCGGTCCGGCGGGGACGCTGGTGATGCCCGCCTTCACCTGGCAGGTGACCGACCCGGCCCCCGACCACAAGGGCGTCCCCGACGCCGCGACGGCCGGACTCCGCGCCGCGGTCCCCGCCTTCCACCCCGATCTGCCCTCCACGGAGATGGGCGCGATATCGGAGACCCTCCGGACCCTCCCGGACAGTGTGCGCAGCTCCCATCCGCAGGCTTCGGTCGCCGCCGTGGGCGCCCGCGCCGCCGAGATCACCGCCGCGCAGCCTCTCGGTTTCGCGATCGGCCCCGCCTCGCCCTTCGGCCGGATCCACGAGCTCGGCGGTCACATCCTGCTGATCGGCGTGGGCCACAACCGCAACACCTTCCTGCACTACGCGGAGACGCTCACCCCGCGCCCCCGCCTCAAGCTCCGCCGCTTCCCGCTGGTGGTCGACGGCGAGCGCGTCTGGGCCGAGACGGTGGACGTGGGCAACGACAACGGCAGGCACTTCCCCACGGTGGGGCGGGAGTTCGAGGAGTTCGCGGGCCTGGCGGAGACGACCGTGGGCGGCGCCCCCTGCCGTCTCGTCCCGCTGGAGCCGTTCGTCCCGTTCGCGGTGCGCCGCCTGACCGAACTGCTCGCCCAGGACGAGGATCAGGCCTCGGCCGGACCCGACGCCACCTGATACACCTGCAGCCCGATCCGTTGCGCATGGCGCTCGTACACGGCCTGCGCCCGGAAGTTGTCGTTCCCCGTGAGCCACCGCACGGCGGCCCACCCCTGTTCGGCGGCGATCCTGCGCACCTCGCGGATGAGGGCGTCGGCGACACCTTCTCCGCGGTGCGCCGGATCGACGAAGAGATCGTCGAGGAAGCAGCCGGTCGCGCCGCGCGTGGTCCAGTTCCAGGGCCGGTAGTGCGCAAGACCGATGGGCCGGTCGTCCTCGTCGCGCGCCACGACGCAGTACGCCGCGATCTCGGGGTCCTGGATCCACGCCCACACCCGGTCGACGTGCGCCTGGTCGGCGTCGACGTCGTAGAACGCGCAGTACTGCTCGAAGAGCGGCTGCCACAGGGCCCGGTCCTCGGGCCGTACGGCACTGATCCGGACGCCTTCGCCCCGCACGCGCACCGCGCCCCGGCGGCCCTCGACCCGGGCGACGAGCCGCTCCTTGGCGACCGGCCACTCCTCGCCGAGCATCGAGAAGTACACGCTGTCGCGCCAACTCCCGTCCGGGCGCCGCCGCTCCCGCCGGTGCACCCCTTCGCGGTGGGCGCCGAGGGCTGCGATGGCGCGCTGCGAACGGACGTTGAGGCAGTCGGTCTTCCACTGCACGCGCCCCATGCCGAGGTCCTCGAAGGCGTGGGTGAGCAGCAGCAGCTTGGCCTCGGCGTTGACCGCGGTCCCCCACCACTCACGCCCGTACCAGGTCCAGCCGATCTCGACGCGCTCGTCCTCGGCGTTCGGGTCCAGATAGGTGGTCCAGCCGACGGTCCGGCCGCTCGCGATCTCCACCACGGCGAAGGGGGTGATGGGCCGGGCCCCGGGCGCGAGCAGCCACTCCACGACGGCCCGCATCTCGTCCTCGGTCCGCGGCGCATCGATCGGCAGCCAGCGCCAGACGTCGTCGTCGGCGCCGCCGGCGGCGAAGAGACCCGGCACATGAGCGAGGGTGAGCGGTTCCAGACGGACGTGCTGCCCCTGGAGCACAACGGGGGCCGGGATCTTGGCTGTCATGCTCTTGATCGTAGATTCCTTTTGCACTGTTCACAAGAGATAATTGCACTAGTTCAAATGGACGGGGGGTGCGAGTAACCTGCGCACATGTCCAAAGACAAGCCCGTACGGACCATCGACGCGCGCAGCCTGCGCGCCCTCGCACACCCCCTTCGGGTGCGGATGCTGGACTCGTTGCGACTGGACGGGCCCGCCACCTCGTCCAGGCTGGCCGCGGAGTTCGGCGAGAACACCGGAACCGTGAGCTGGCACCTGCGGAATCTCGCCGAGCACGGGTTCATCGAGGAGGACGTGGACCGCGGTACGAAGCGGGAGCGGTGGTGGAAGGCCGTCAGCAGCACGCACGTGCTGCACAGCTCCGACATGCGCAAGGACCCGGAGTCGCGCGGGGCCCTCGAGGTGTATCTGCAGGAGATGCTGCGGGAGTTGCACGCGAAGGTGGACGCCTACATCACGGAGGACTGGTCCGAGGAGTGGGAGCGGGCCGGTCAGCTCGGGAACTGGGACGACCTGCGGCTGACTCCGGTCCAACTGCGGTCACTGAACGACGAGTTGATGGCCGCCATCGAGAGGTACTACCCGCCGGAGGGGACCGAGCCCGAGCCCGGGAGCCTGCCGGTGAGCGTGCAGATCCAGGCGTTCCCGCGCCGAGAGGGCCGGAACTGACGCTTCCGGATAAAGATGCAGAGAGTTCTCTGCAACCACTTTGCAGAGACTCCTCTGCAAGGTAACTTCATAGGCATGACGACGACACAGGACGTCTCCGAGCGCACTTCCGTGCGCCGCAGCCTCCTCCTCCGCAACCGCGACTTCCGCAGCCTGTGGACCGGCACCACCACCGGCAAGTACGGCGCTTCGGTGACCTCGGTCGCCCTTCCCCTGGTCGCCGTCACCCTGCTCCACGCCTCGACCCTCCAGGTGGGCCTGCTCACCGCCGCCACCTGGCTGCCCTGGCTGCTCATCGGGCTGCCGGTCGGCGCCTGGGTGGACCGGCTGCCGCGGCGGCCGGTCATGCTCGCCGCCGACGCCGCCGCCTTCCTGCTCTTCGCATCGATACCCGCCGCCGCCTGGCTGGGGCTGCTCTCGATGACGTATCTGCTGGCCACCGCCTTCCTCGTGGGAACCGCCACGGTGTTCTTCGAGACGGCCTACACCGCCCTGCTCCCCCAACTCGTCGACACCGAGGACCAGGCCGAGGGGAACTCCAAGCTGCACGGCAGCGAGTCCGCGGCCCAGCTCGCCGGGTACGGGTCCGGAGGGTTCCTGGTGCAGGCGATGGGCGCCGCCAACGGGCTCCTCGTCAACGCCGCCACGTTCGCCGTCTCCTTCGCCTGCGTCCTGCGCATCCGGCACCGCGAGCCCGCCAAGCCCGCCGTCGTCCGCCAACGCGGCGCGCTCACCAGGGAGATCGGCGAGGGGCTGAGGCTGACCTTCGGCGACGGGTATCTGCGGGCCCTCGCGATATCGGGCGCCACTTCCAACCTGGCGCTGATGGCCTACCAGTCGATCCTCGTGGTCTTCCTGGTCCGCGAGGTCCACCTGACCTCGGGCACGATCGGCGCCCTGATGACCGGCAGCGGCATCGGCGGCATCCTCGGCTCGTTCGCGGCCCGCCGGCTCGCGAATCGGATCGGCACCGCCCGCGCCCTGCTCTTCTTCGAGATGGCCGTTCCGTCCCTGGCCCTGCTCATCCCGCTGACCACCGCCGGGTTCGGGCTGATCTTCTTCGCGATCGGCTACAGCGCGGTGTCCTTCGGAGTGATCGCAGGGAACATCCTCAACTCGACCTTCCGCCAGCAGTACTGCCCGAGCGAGATCCTCGGCCGCACCGCCACCTCCAGCCGGTTCCTCGCCTACGGAACGATCCCGCTCGGCGCCCTCCTCGGCGGTGCGCTCGGCGAGACCCTGGGCACCCGCCCCGCCCTGTGGATCGGCACCGCGGGCATCCCGCTCGCGGCCTCGCTGATGTTCTTCTCGCCGATCCGCGGCCGCCGCGACATGCCGACCGAGCCGCCGGCCGCCCTCACGAAGGCGCTCCAGTCCGCCTGACCCTGCCCGACACCCCCGGGCAGCACTGAGCCCCCGGTCCCAACTCCTGGGACCGGGGGCTCAGTTGCGTACGTACGCGAAGAAGATCAGCAGCCCAGCAGTCGGCTGCCCAGGTACCCCTGGATCTGGTCCAGCGAGACGCGCTCCTGCTTCATGGTGTCGCGCTCGCGCACGGTCACCGCGTTGTCGTCCAGGGTGTCGAAGTCGACGGTCACGCAGAACGGCGTGCCGATCTCGTCCTGGCGGCGGTAGCGGCGGCCGATGGCGCCCGCGTCGTCGAACTCGATGTTCCAGTTCTGCCGCAGGTCCGCGGCCAGGCCCTTGGCCTTCGGCGACAGCTGCGCGTTGCGCGACAGCGGCAGGACCGCGACCTTGACCGGCGCCAGGCGGTGGTCGAAGCGCATCACGGTGCGCTTCTCCATGACGCCCTTGGCGTTGGGGGCCTCGTCCTCGTTGAACGCGTCCAGCATGAAGGCCAGCATCGAGCGGCCGACACCGGCTGCCGGCTCGATGACGTACGGCGTGTAGCGCTCGCCCTTCTCCTGGTCGAAGTAGGAGAGGTCGGTGCCGGACGCCTTGGCGTGCGCCGAGAGGTCGAAGTCGGTGCGGTTGGCGACACCCTCCAGCTCGCCCCACTCGCTGCCGCCGAAGCGGAAGCGGTACTCGATGTCCGCGGTGCGCTTCGAGTAGTGGGAGAGCTTCTCCGCCGGGTGCTCGTACCAGCGCATGTTCTCTTCACGCATGCCCAGGCCGCGGTACCAGTTCCAGCGCTGCTCCATCCAGTACTCCTGCCACTGCTCGTCCTCGCCCGGCTTGACGAAGAACTCCATCTCCATCTGCTCGAACTCGCGCGTGCGGAAGATGAAGTTGCCCGGAGTGATCTCGTTCCGGAAGGACTTGCCCATCTGCGCGATGCCGAACGGCGGCTTCTTGCGCGAGGACTGCTGGACCTGGCCGAAGTTGGTGAAGATGCCCTGCGCCGTCTCGGGACGCAGGTAGGCGACCGAGCCGCTGTCCTGGGTCGGGCCGAGGTGGGTGGAGAGCAGACCCGAGAAGTTCTTCGGCTCGGTGAAGGTGCCCTTGTTGCCGCAGTGGGGGCAGTTGATGTCGGCGAGGCCGTTCGCGGGGGCGTGGCCGTGCTTCTCCTCGTACGCCTCCTCCAGGTGGTCAGCGCGGAAACGCTTGTGACAGGAGGTGCATTCGGTCAGCGGGTCGCTGAAGGTCGCGACATGGCCGGAGGCCTCCCAGACCTCGGGGGCCAGGATCACGGACGAGTCGAGACCGACCACGTCCTCGCGCGCGGTGACCATGTAACGCCACCACTGGCGCTTCAGGTTCTCCTTCAGCTCGACACCCAGCGGCCCGTAGTCCCAGGCAGCCCTCTGGCCGCCGTAGATCTCACTGCACTGGTAGACGAAGCCACGGCGCTTGCTCAGGCTGACGATGGTGTCGATCTTGTCGGCGGCCACGGTGCTCTCTTCATTACGACGATGGCGAACAGCGGAATGCTTCAGGTTACCGGCGGCCGCACCCCCTGGATCAAATCGGTATCCGGGAAGCTCCTTGTTGACAATCGTTTCCACTTTAGTTGAAAATGACTGTCATGAACGTACGCCGCCGCCTCATACCCGCGACCGCCACCGCCGGAGCCGTAGCCCTGGGCCTCGTGGTCCTCTCCGCCTGCTCCGGGTCCCCTGCCGCCTCGGCGAAGGCGGACGGCAAGCTGGACGTGGTGGCGTCCTTCTACCCCATGCAGTTCCTGGCCGAGGAGATCGGCGGCAGCCACGTCTCCGTCACCAACCTCACCAAGCCGGGCGTCGAGCCGCACGACCTCGAGCTCAGCCCCCGCCAGACCGCCTCCCTCTCCGAGGCGGACGCGATCGTCTACCTCAAGGGCCTGCAGCCCGCCGTCGACGACGCCATCGCGCAGTCCGGCGTGAAGAACACCGCGGACGCGGCCTCGCTGACCTCGCTGGAGGACCACGGCACCGAGGTCGACGGCCACGACCACTCCACCAGCGACAACCACTCGCACTCCGAGAGCGACGCCGGCGCCGACCCGCACATCTGGCTCGACCCCGTGAAGTACGCCGAGGTCGCCAAGGGCGTGAACAAGACGCTCGCCGCCGCCGACCCCGAGCACAAGGCCGAGTACCAGAAGAACACCGACGAGCTCGTCAAGGAGCTCGGCGCCCTCAACACCAAGTTCGAGGACGGCCTCAAGAACCGCACCTCCGACACCTTCATCACCACTCACGCCGCCTTCGGCTACCTCGCCGAGCGCTACGGCCTCACCGAGGAGGCCATCAGCGGCATCGACCCGGAGACCGAGCCGAGCGCGGCCCGCATCAAGGACCTGCACCACCTCGCCGAGGAGCACCACGTCTCCACGGTCTTCTTCGAGACCATCGCCAGCCCGGACACCGCGAAGACCCTCGCGGGCGACCTCGGCGTCACGACCGACGTCCTGGACCCGCTGGAGGGGATCACCAAGAAGTCCAAGGGCGACAACTACTTCGAGGTCATGGAGTCGAACCTGGCGGCCCTGCAGAAGGCCCTGGGAGCGAAGTGACCCCACCACCCGCAGCAGCAACGGAGGCGCGCACCGTGAAGGAACACGAACCCGTCATATCCCTGCGCGCGGCCACGGCCACGCTCGGCTCGCGCCCCGTGCTGCGCGGCATCGATCTCACTGTCCGCCGCGGCGAGGTCGTCGCCCTGCTCGGCGCCAACGGCTCGGGCAAGTCGACGGCCGTCCGCGCCGTGATCGGCCAAGTCCCGCTCACCGGCGGGGAGATCGAGCTCTTCGGCACGCCGAGGGCGCGGTTCCGGTCCTGGTCGCGCATCGGTTACGTACCGCAGCGCACGACGGCTGCGGGCGGTGTGCCCGCGACGATCCGCGAGATCGTGGCGTCGGGCCGGCTCTCGCGTACGAAGCTCGGCATCCTCACCAAGGCGGACCGGGCCGCGATCTCCCGCGCCATCGAGACCGTCGGCCTCGCCGACCGGGCGAACGACTCCGTCAACGCTCTCTCCGGCGGCCAGCACCAGCGCGTGCTGATCGCCCGCGCGCTGGCCTCCGAGCCCGAGCTGCTGATCATGGACGAGCCGATGGCGGGCGTCGACCTGGCCAGCCAGGAGATCCTCGCCCGGACCCTGCACGCGCAGGTCGAAGCGGGCGCGACCGTCCTTCTCGTACTCCATGAACTCGGCCCCCTGGAGCCGCTGATCGACCGCGCGGTGGTCCTGCGCGACGGCTGCGTCACCCACGACGGCCCGCCCCCGGAGTCGCTCGGCCAGCACGCGCTGCCCGGCCACGATCACGTACACCCGCACACCTCTTCCACCGAGCCGATCCGCACGGGGCTGCTGACATGATCACGGAAATGCTCCAGGCGCCCTTCATGCAGCGGGCGCTCATCGCCGCCGTCCTGGTCGGCATCACGGCCCCCGCCATCGGCATCTACCTCGTCCAGCGCCGCCAGGCGCTCATGGGCGACGGCATAGGCCACATCGCCATGACGGGCGTGGGCCTCGGCTTCCTGCTCAACACCAGCCCGGTCTGGATGGCGATGGCGGTCTCCGCGGTCGGCGCCGTGGCCATGGAACTGGTGCGCAGCTACGGCAAGATGCGCGGCGACCTCGCGCTCGCGATGCTCTTCTACGGGGGCATGGCGGGCGGTGTCCTGCTGATCAACCTCTCCTCGACCGGCTCCAACGCCAACCTCTCCACGTACCTCTTCGGCTCCCTCTCCACGGTCTCGAACTCCGACGTCACGGCGATCGTGGTCCTCGCGGCCTTCGTGATCCTGGTGACGGTGGGTCTGCGCCGCCAGCTCTTCGCGGTCAGCCAGGACGAGGAGTTCGCGAGGGTCACGGGCCTCCCGGTCCGCGCCCTGAACCTCCTGATCGCGGTCACGGCTGCGGTCACGGTGACGGTCGCGATGCGCGTGGTGGGCCTGCTCCTGGTGTCCGCACTGATGGTGGTCCCGGTGGCCGCGGCCCAGCAGATCTCGAAGTCCTTCGCGGTGACGTTCACGCTGGCCGTGGTGATCGGCACGGCGGTGACGCTGACCGGCACGGTCACCTCGTACTACCAGGACGTCCCGCCGGGCGCGACGATCGTGCTCTGCGCGATCGCCGTCTTCATGATCCTCACGGCACTGGCCACGCCGCTGGCACGAAGGCGGGCGAGGACCGTCGTGGCCGCGGAGGCGTCATGCGCTGCTGAGATCCCGCTCGCGCGCGAGTCGACGGACTCGGTCAAGGTCTGACCAAGCTGGCACAATGGGCGGACAATGCACGCGGGCGGACTGACGGCGAGGAGGCACCTGTGAGCGCGGGAGCACCAGTACGAGGCCGGTCGACCCGGCAGCGAGCCGCGGTGGCGGCGGCACTCGACGAGGTGGACGAGTTCCGCAGCGCGCAGGAGCTGCACGACATGCTGAAGCACAAGGGCGACTCGGTGGGCCTGACGACGGTCTACCGCACGCTCCAGTCGCTGGCGGACGCGGGCGACGTGGACGTGCTGCGCACCAGCGACGGCGAATCGGTCTACCGCCGCTGCTCGACGGGCGACCACCACCACCACCTGGTCTGCCGCGTCTGCGGCAAGGCGGTGGAGGTGGAGGGCCCGGCGGTGGAGAAGTGGGCGGAGGCGATCGCCGCCCAGCACGGCTATGTGAACGTGGCCCACACAGTGGAGATCTTCGGCACGTGCGCGGACTGCGCGGGCGCCGTGCCGACCTCCTAGAGCGTGCGGGGCCGGCGGGCTCAGCGCGGGTCGTTCGCCTTGCTGAGCGCTTCGAGCTGCTCGTTGGGGATCGCGCCGCCGAACCGCCGGTCCCTGGACGCGTACTCCAGGCACGCGCGCCACAGGTCGCGCCGGTCGAAGTCCGGCCACAGGACGTCCTGGAAGACCATCTCCGCGTAACTGCTCTGCCAGATCAGGTAGTTGGACGTGCGCTGCTCGCCGCTCGGCCGCAGGAAGAGGTCCACGTCCGGCATGTCCGGGTAGTACATGTACTTGGCGAAGGTCTTCTCATTCACCTTCGACGGGTCCAGCTTGCCCGCTGCCACGTCGCGCGCGATGGCCTGCGCCGCGTCCGCGATCTCGGCCCGGCCCCCGTAATTGACACAGAAGTACAGGGTCATCGCGTCGTTGTCGACGGTCTGTTCCTGCGCGACCTGGAGCTCCTGGACGACGGACTTCCACATCTTCGGCATACGGCCGACCCAGCGGATCCGGATGCCCAACTCGTCCATTTCATCCCGCCGGCGCCGGATGACATCGCGGTTGAAGTTCATGAGGAAGCGGACCTCCTCGGGCGACCGCTTCCAGTTCTCGGTGGAGAAGGCGTACAGGGAGAGGTTCTTGACGCCCATCTCCAGGCACCCCTTGAGGACGTCGAGCACGACACCCTCGCCGACCTTGTGCCCCTCGGTGCGCGGCAGCCCGCGCTCCTTGGCCCACCGGCCGTTGCCGTCCATCACGCACGCCACGTGCTTCGGGACCAGCTCGCCGGGGATCTTCGGCGGTACGGCGCCCGAGGGGTGAGGCTCGGGGACCTTGTACTCGCGCTGCCCGCGCCCACCCAGAATTCCGCGTCGTGCCATGTTCGAAGTACTCCCTCAGTTCTTCTCTACGTACCGCAAGGACCGCAGCCCGCGCTCCAAATGCCAGTGCAGATAAGCCGATACGAGCCCGCTGCCCTCCCGCACATGCCGCGCCTCCGCCGCCTCGGCGCCCGCCCAGTCCCCCGTGAGCAGCGCACTGAGCAGCGCGACGGCCTCCGAGGAGGGTACGACGCTCCCGGGCACCCGGCAGTCACCGCATATCACTCCGCCCGCAGCGACGGAGAAGAACCGGTTGGGGCCCGGCAGCCCGCACTTCGCGCAGTCCTCGAAGCTCGGGGCGTACCCGTTGACGGCGAGCGACCGCAGCAGAAAGGCGTCCAGGATCAGATTCGGCGCGTGCTCCCCGCGTGCGAGGGTCCGCAGCCCGCCGACGAGCAGCAGGTACTGCTGTACGGAGGGCTCGCCCTCGTGCTCGGTGAAGCGCTCGGCGGTCTCCAGCATGGCGGTGCCGGCGGTGTAGCGGGCGTAGTCGGTGACGATCCCGCCACCGTACGGAGCGATGGTTTCACTCTGCGTACAGAGTGGAAGACCGCGCCCGACGAGCTCGCTGCCGCGCGCGAAGAACTGCACGTCGACGTGGCTGAACGGCTCGAGCCGCGCCCCGAATTTGGACTTGGTCCGCCGCACCCCCCGGGCCACGGCGCGCACCCGCCCGTGCCCGCGGGTCAGAAGCGTGATGATGCGGTCGGCCTCACCGAGCTTCTGGGTCCGCAGCACGATGCCGTCGTCCCGGAACAGACTCATGCGCCCATTGTCGCCCAGTGCGGGACCGGCTCCTCCGGTCGGGCCGAAATGTGATGCTTGCCCCGCTTCACTGCCAGGCGTCCGGCGACCGGTGGTGATTGACGTGGCCCGCTTCCAGTACGGCGCGGAGCTTTCCGAGGTGCTCCGTGTCGGCGGGAAGGTCGAGGCCCTGGAGGAGCTCCAGCGCGGGGCCGGGCTCGAGGTCTCCGTACACATCGCGATAACTGGTGAGGATCCCGCGGAAGAGCGCGCCCTGGAGCTCAGGGATGCCCGCCGCGATCCGGTAGACGGGGTGCTTGAGCGCCCAAGGCACAGGCCCGGACACTTCAAGGACGCGCCGGGCCCGCCGGAGCAGCGGCTCGTCGCCGCCCTTCAGCTGCCCTGCACTGTCTCCCAGTACTTGGGCGAAGGCGGCGTCCACCGTGGCCCGGTCCTCGAACCAGTCGACCCAGAGCGAGTACGTCACCGCCTCGACGACCCCGGTCGACTCGACCGCTTCGAGCCGCTCGCGGTACCCCGCCCAGAACGCGTCGACCGGGAGGGGGTTGTCCTCCCCCATGAGCACAAAGCGCATCTCGACGGTGACCCACCACAGCCCGAACAGATCCAGGAGCCCGAAGCCCAGCCGCAACCGCTCCGCAGGATCCAGATCGGCGTCCTCCAACGCGGGTCCGGCCCAGGTCTGCACGAGATCCAGCTCGGCCAGCGCATCGCCCGGCGCATCCCGGTCCACCCACCCGTCACCGACCCGGGTCACTCCGCACTCGCCCAGCCACTGCTCGGCCCATGTCCGGCCGTCGCCCCCATTGCTCACGGCGCCAGTATGGGCCCGCTCACGGGACCTCGCCCCGGCTTCTGGCATTGGCGTACGCGGTCGCCGCACTCACCCGCTCGTACGCCGTCGCCGCCCGCACGTCCCCCGCCGCACAGACCCGGACGCGCCCGCCGCCGACGGGCCGGAGCCGCAGCCCGGCCCCCTCGCTCCCCACCACGAGCCACACCTTCCCCGTACGCACATCGACGACGTACGTCCCGACCTTCACGCTCACCGCTCCCGCCCCGCTTCCCGCAGCGCGGCGGCCAGCCGCCTGGCCCCGTCGACCGAGCAGTACCCGAGGTCGAGCGCCGGACAGGGCGATTCCCGGGCGTAGGAAAGGGGGTCGATCCGCAATGACGGAAGTACGACACCGATTCCCACCAGCGCGGCCCGCAATTCGGCAACCGCCTCGTCCGCCTCTTCCATGCACACCATCGAGTGCCTCACTTTCCGCGTCTCCATCGCGGCTCCCCTTCCTGATCGGAATTCATGCTTCGCTTCATCAAGATGGCGTCACCGGGCTACGATCGGCAGAGGTATGCGCACTACAACCCCTGGGCAGGACAAGGGAGTTCAGCCATGGCCAACGTTTCCCGGCAGGCGGCATGGGAGTTCTTCGGAGCGGAACTGAAGCGGTTGCGGGAGGCGGCGGACCTGACACAGGCGGAACTCGGGGTCCGGGTCTTCGTATCCGGCGGCTACATCGGCCAATTCGAACAGGCAATTCGGAAGCCGCAGTTGGACGTGGCACAGAGAATCGATGCGACGCTGCAAACCGACGGTATTTTCGAGCGGATGTGGCGCAAGCTGATCAATGACACCCGCTATGCGGAGTACTTCGCGCATGTCGTGGACCTGGAGCGGACAGCGACGAAGATCTGCGAGTTCGCGCCCACGGTCGTCCCCGGCCTGTTGCAGACGGCGGAGTACGCGCGGGCGGTCACGATCGCGGCCAACCCGTTCGTCACGGACGAGTACGTGGAGGAGAAGGTGTCAGCCCGCCTGGAGCGCGCGGTCATCCTCCAGGACGCTACAAGGCCCGAGTATTGGGCCGTACTGCACGAGTCGGCCCTCCGTATCGCTGTGGGCGGTCCGGCCGCGATGGCCCGGCAACTCGACCACATCACGGAGCTGATGCGGGACCGTACGGCGATGGTGATGGTGATCCCGTTCGCGGCGGGCGCACACGCGTCCATGCTCGGAGACCTGCGACTCATGGAGTTCGAGGACGCACCGCCAACTGCCTATACAGAGACGTCGTTTTCGGGAACGCTGCTCGACGATCCGGCAGTGGTGAAGCGGGCCCACCGCGCCTACGATCTGATCGGGGCCGTCGCACTGTCGCCGAAGGCGTCCCTGACCCTGATCGAATCGGCGGCGGAGGACTTCAGACGATGCACACGTACGACCTGAGGAACGCCCGCTGGCGCAAGAGCACGCACAGCAACGGCGAGGGCGGCAACTGCGTCGAGGTCTCCGACGGCCACCCCTCCCTCGTCCCCGTCCGCGACAGCAAGCGCCCCGAGGGCCCCGCCCTCCTGATCCCCGCCGAGAGCTGGACGGCGTTCGTGGCCACGCTCTGAACCGGTCAGGCGCGCGGAACCGGCGTGCCCTGGTGATAGAGCAGCCGCCAGTCCGAACTCCCCTGCTCCCTGCGCCAGATCGAACTCCGGCGGGCTCGCTCCTCCCCGAAGGCGGTCTCGTACGTCAGGTGCACCAGCCCGGGCGCAAGCAGCACCCCAGCCATGCCGGAGACCTCGGCGCGGGGCCCGTCCTGCGCTGCGCCCCGCATCCCGGGAAGCGCGGCAAGCATCTCCTCGTACGTCCACCGCCGCCCCGAGGCACCAACCTCTACGAACTCGGGGTCCAGCAACTGCGCGGCGAGCGCACGCGAGGACCGCACACTGGGGTCCAAGAGCCGCAGCTCGCCCGCGATCGCCGCCGCCACTTGATCCGATGCGCTGGCCACTACCGATAGCCCCCGCTCACGTTCCTGGCGATCCCCGCACCCTTGGCCTGCGCCATGCGCTCGCGCTGCCGCACGAGGGCCACGCGATCGTCGACGCTGAGCCGGTAGCGGACGCTCAGCAGCATGAAGCCGCTCCCACCGGGCATTGCGATGACCCCTCCCAGGGGGAGGTCACCCGCGAACCACGCTCCGCGCTCCATCTCCGGATTCCAGCGGTTCCACTTCAACGGGTCGCGCGCCACCACCCCGCGCGTCCAGCCGTCCTGGCCATCGCCGGGCTTGAGCTGCACGGTGACGCCCGCGGGCTCCTTGGCGGTCTTGCGGGCCGACTCCCGGTACTCCCACGGATAACTCCGCAGCACCTTGCGGACCTTGTGCAGGCGCCGCAGCGAGCCGTAGCTCGCCCCCACGAAGAAGAGCAGAACCAGAAACACCAAGACCCAGAGCGTGGCCAAGGGGTTCTCCTTCCGCCCATAGGTATCTTCGTGCTGCATTCCGGCCATCGCCAGCGATGCCACCGTGAGAACCGACCAGATGAGCAGCCGAATCCTCACTCTCCAACGGGCCCGCTCCCATCCTGCGCGGGTCTCCGCATGGTCGAAAGCGTGCTTGTCCAGCGGGACTTGAACTCCGTACGTCACTTCCGTCCTCCCCTGAGTCCTGCCTGCTTCGCCGTCTCCCGCCTGGCTCTGCCCGCCGCTTCCCTGGCGGGGGCCAGTTCGTCCCACTCGCGAGGCTCTGCGAGGAGAAGCTCATCCGTGCCGGGCAGCAGAATGACGCCCCCGAAGAGATCGTCTCCCGCGAA
Organism: Streptomyces sp. NBC_01465; assembly: GCF_036227325.1. Taxonomy (NCBI): domain Bacteria; kingdom Bacillati; phylum Actinomycetota; class Actinomycetes; order Kitasatosporales; family Streptomycetaceae; genus Streptomyces; species Streptomyces sp. NBC_01465. The sequence continues at coordinate 2,449,969 of NZ_CP109467.1, forward strand.
CCACGCCTCAGCACCCTCCGCCGGAATCTCCCGACGCTGCCCAAGTACCGCAGTCGCCGCCATCTCTGGCGAACGGTCAACGCCCTCCCGTCCGAGCAGCACAACCATCTTCCAGCCCTTGCTGCTGGTCATGCGCTGCTGTCCGGCCATCGGCGACCTCGGTACCGACGGATAGGCGGCCAGCACCCGCTTGCACGTACCAAGCCAGATCAGTGACCGCGGAAGGATTTTGAACGTGTAGATGAGGCCGCAGATTCCCAGGAACGAGAGCGGGAACAAGAAGCCGCTGTGGAACAGCGGCGCCGGTACAACGAGCAGCAACGACACCAGCACAATCGTGGCGAAGCGCCTGAATACGAGAGCGCGCGATCTTTTCAGAGCTCTCTGCACGTCCACGCCACTCACCACTGCCTCTCCATCGATCATCCGAAGTCGCTCCTCATGGAATCGGCCACGCCGCTCGTCGGCGATGGGACGGGGGCAGGGTCGCTGAACGTCACGGTGTGGGCGACACCGAGAAGCACCCGCAGATAGTCGTCGGCCTGATCAACGGCTGCTGTCACCAGCTGAACCAGAACAATCTCCGACGATCCGGCGTCCGGAACCGCCACTGTCCCTTGCCAGACGTCGCCTTCAGCACGTTGCCGTCCCGGCGCCACCACGCGTCGCTTCGTCTCGGCCAACAGGCCGGTTCCACAGGGAAGTTCCACGGGCCGCACACCCTCGCCCGAATCAGATGCCGCAGCCGACCTCACCATGTCGGCGAGCACAAGCTTCGGGTCAATTCCGGCCGAGGAGACGCTGGCGACGGTGAGGACGGACATCGCGTATCCGCCGGCCTCATCGGGATGCACGCCGATCGCACAGCCCTGCACCTTCTGCGCGTTCAGCAGCGTTACCGCGCCGGCGTAGAACTGGAGCGCCTGAGACGCTCGCTCGCGCACCCCGTCGGGCAGGCCCTGGACCTGCCGCATCATCGCCTCGACATGGTCGGTCGACGGCGCGAGATCCAGCTGCGCGTACCCGTGGGGGATTCCGTACCAGAAGGAGGGACGCACCCCCGCCTCCGCGAGAGTTGTCACCACGCCGACACCAGCCCTGCGATGTCGAAGAGGGTCGCAGCAGCCTTGGTCGTCTCCGCGCTGTTGTGTGCAGCACCCTGACCCGGAATCAGGTCGAGGCTTTCGCCGGAGGACACCAGGTTCGCTGACACATTCACACCGCTGACGCTGACCTCAGCGACTCGTAGTGCCGCCTTTCTGCCACCTTCAGCAAATGCTTCTGCGCCTTCACGCGCATCAGAAGCGGCCTTTGTGGAGAATGCAGGCACAATATCCTTCACGAATTTCGATGCGTGCGGCGCCGACTGGGCAAGCGTTTCCCCGCCTTCGCGAGCCACCCGCGCGGCATCGATGGCTTCGCTCCCTGCTTTACCGAGAGCTCCAGCGCCTGGAACCATCCCGACCAGGTCACCCGCGAAAGACGCATAGGCGCTGAAGGTGTCCATGTTCCAGCCGGTCTTGTCGCCCCACAGAGCATCTCTGAACTCCGGGTCGGTGAGGTTCTTCGTCATGGAAGCCGCACTCGCCACGACCGCGATCCCCGCGAACAGCGGCGCAAGCGGCGTCGGGAAGAGTGCCAGCATTCCTGCGATGGCGCCGATCGTGCCCGCGTGCTCGTACAGGAACTCGCCGACCGCCTTGATGCCGCCCCAGATGGCATCAACTGCCGTGCTCAGCCAGCCGGGTTCGCGCGGTGCGAGCTTGTCCGTCGCGTCGTCGAGCGCCCTGGCGACACCCTCCGCCTGGTCCGTATGCTGGATTTCCAGCGCCTCGGCCTTGCGGATGACGTCGTTGTACGCCGCATTCGCACTGTCCAGCGCCGTCGTAGCCTCGCCCAGGCTCTTCTCCGCCGCCCGCAGCCGTGCCGTCGCCGCGTCCGCCTCGTCCTGGGAGGGGAACGTCCGGCCCGCCAGCTTGAGGTCCGGGTGTTCCGCCGCCGCGTCGTGGCGCTGCTGCGCCGAACTCGCCGCCGCCTTCTTCTCGGCTGCCGCCTCGTCGTACTTCTTCGCCAGGTCCCGGTTGGACGTGAGGTCGCCGTCCCAGATCTTCAGTTGGGCCGACGCCTTCTCCAGGGAGCGGGCCGCGTTCTTGATGTACGTCGGCAACTCGCCGTCGATCGCCTCGCGGAACGCCGTCGCCGCGTCGCCCTCCCAGTAGCTGCTCTCACCGATCAGCTTCTGCAGCTGGGTGTGGCAGTTGCGGAGCGCCGTGGCTGCCGAAGTGACCTTTGACCGGAGGGCGTTGACCTCGGTGGGGATGCCGGGTGCCGGGTTCCAGCCGAGGTCCGGATAGGGGTTCGCCGCCATCAGTTCGTGCCGCCCGACGTCGACTCCGCCGCCATCTTCTTGAACGCCTGCTCCAGCGCCTTCTCGACCTCTTCGTAGGCCTGCTTGTTCGTCTTCACGCCTGCGCCGACCGCGTCGATCATCTTCTTCGTCTGCTCGGACCCGTACTTCCAGCGCTCCTGGAATCCGTCGCAGGCCTCGTCCAGGCGGGGTGTCCCGATCTGGTCGGCCCGGACGTGCCCGAGCGCCGTACGCGCCTCGTTCAGGTCCCGGATGCAGCCTTCCAGGGTCGTCAGGAACGAACCGAGCTGGTCGGTGTCCGTCGCAAAGTGATCCCCCATGCCAAGCGCCTCCGTCGTGCTGGAACAGACCGGAATCGAGTGTTCCATCAGCAGTGGCGGTCGATTGTACGGAGCAAGCGGAGGAGGGGATTCCGGTGGGGTGCGAGGCGTACGGCTACACGCCGTGCGCCCCCGGCACCACCAAGCCCGATTCGTACGCAATGATCACCAGTTGCGCCCGGTCCCTTGCGCCCAGTTTGCCCATGATCCGGCTGACATGCGTCTTTGCCGTGAGAGGTGAGAGGCCCAGGCTCTCCGCGATCTCCGCATTGTTCAGACCCCTCCCCACCAGGCCCAACACCTGGCACTCACGTTCAGAGAGGCCGTCCGGGCCGCCCGTTGACGGGGCTTCGCGCACCCTCAGGACGCGGGCGATCAGGCGTGACGTCGGGCCCGGGGAGAGCAGGGAGTCGCCCGCCGCCACCAAGCGGATCGCGGCCAGCAGGTCCGCCGGCTTCGTGTCCTTCACCAGGAAGCCCGACGCCCCCGCGCGCAGCGCCTCCACCACGTGCTCGTCCGTGTCGTACGTCGTGAGGACCAGGACCTTCACCCCTGCCAGGTCCTCGTCCGCCGCGATCAGGCGCGTCGCCGTGATGCCGTCCATGTCCGGCATCCGGATGTCCATCACGACCAGGTCCGCGCGCGACGCACGGGCCAGCTCCACCGCCTCCCGGCCGTTCGCCGCCTGGGCGACCACCTCCATGCCGGGCGCCGAGTCCACCAGCATCGCGAACGCCGCCCGGACCAGGGTCTGGTCGTCCGCCAGCAGGACGCGGATCACAGGGGTCTGGTTCTCCGTCATTCGGGCAACCGCCTTTCGTTCAGCGGGAGTTCCGCCCTCACCTCGAAGCCGCCGTCCTGTCGCGGCCCCGCCGTCAACAGCCCGCCCACACTCCGCGCCCGCTCCCGCATCCCGATGATTCCGTACCCCGATCCCGATGTACCGCCCGGCGCCTTCCCGTCGTCCACGATCCTCACCTGCAGCGTCTCCCCCTCCCCGTACACCGAGACCCGGACGCGCGCGCCCGCGCCCGCATGGCGCACCGCGTTCGTCAGGGACTCCTGGACGATGCGGTACGCCGCCGCCTCCGTCGCCGGCGCCATCGCCAACCCCTCGCTCCGCAGGTCGAGTTCGGCCGACGACGCCTTCACCAGGCCCGGGAGCGCCGCCAGGTCGGGGAGCGGCTCCGAGACTCCCCCGGCGCCGTCCGCCCGCAGCACCTCCAGCGTCGTACGCAGCTCGCCCCGCGCCGTACGGCACGTCTCCGCGATCCCGTCCAGTGCCTTCGCAATCGTCGCCCGGTCCAGGCGGTCCGGGTCCACGGTGAGGATGTGCGACGCCACCGACGTCTGCACGCCGATCAGCGTGATCGAGTGGGCCAGGAGGTCGTGCAGGTCGCGGGCGATGCGCATCCGTTCGTCCGTCACCCGCTGCTCCGCCTCCTTCTCGGCCCGGGCCTTGAGCGAGGCCACGTACTGGCGGTAGACCCGGACGTCCACCCCGCAGAACAGCACGGCGATGTTCCAGCCCGAAGTCCTCAGCAGCTCAATGCCGTTGTGGCGGTTGAGGGTCGTCACCGTCGCGATCATGATGGTGAGGGCCATGGCGCCGAAGGCCAGCGTCCGCAGCGGCCTGCCCGTCGACGCCACCGTGTAGAGCACGATCATCGACATCGGGATCGCCGCGCTGTGCGCGTTGTCGAGCGCGTGGTACGGAAAGACGAAGGCCACCATGGCGAGGAACGCCCGCACCGGGTTCCGGCGCCGGAACGCCACCGTCAGCACGGCGCCGAGCAGCAGCGCCCAGCCGAGCGCGTCCGGGCGCAGCGCCGGATCGGAATACAGCCCGAGGAGCAGCGACAGCACACCGACGCCCACCGCGAGGAGGGCGTCGTTGCGCTGCCGGTGCGGCGCGTCCATCGGGTCGCGGTTGACGACCACGAGGATGCGCTCGCTCAGCGACGGAGACGGCGGAGGTGAGAGTGCGGGCACGCCCACCATCTTCCGGTACGGGAACCTCAACGGGAGCCGATCAGCTCATGCTCGGGTGACGCGGCGGGCGGTTCGGCCGGCGTACGGCTCAGCGCGCCCGGCCACCACACCTTGCGGCCGAGGGCCACGCTGGCCGACGTCACCAGGTACGTACGGACCAGGAAGGTGTCCAGGAGCACTCCGACCGCGATCACGAACCCCAGTTCGGCCAGCATCGCGAGCGGCATGTTGATCAGGACCGCGAACGTCGCCGCCAGGACCAGACCCGCCGAGGCGATGACACCGCCCGTCGTACGGAGCGCGGTGAGCGCGGCCGCCGCCGGCTCGGCGCCCGACTGGGACTCCTCGCGCATCCGGTGCATCAGGAAGATGCCGTAGTCGACGCCGAGCGCCACCAGGAAGACGAAGGAGAGGAGGGGCAGGCCGGGGTCGGTGCCCTCGAAGCCGAAGAGCGGTTCGAAGACCAGGCCCGCGATGCCGAGCGACGCGCCCCAGACCGCGACCACCGCCGCGATCAGCATCAGCGGGGCGACGAGGCTGCGCAGCAGCACGATCAGGATCAGAAGGACGGAGACCAGCACCAGCGGCACGATGACCTTCAAGTCCCTTGCGCTGGTGGCCTCCAGGTCCATCTGCTGGGCGCTCGGCCCGCCGACGTACGCACCGAGCGAACCGTCGAGGCCCGACCGCAGCGCGTGGATGGTCGCCTGCTCGCCCGCCGACTCCGGCTTGGACGTGGCGATCACCGAGATCTCCGTCCAACCGCTGCCGCTGCGGCCCTGGGTCACGGAGGCGACGCCCTCGGTCGTACGGGCCTTCGCGACCGCCTCCGTCGCCTTGTCGGTGGGGGCGAGCACCGTGATCGGCTGGGTGGAGCGCTCGGGGAAGGCGGCGGTGAGGGTCTTCGCCGCGGTGATCGACTCGGGTTTGGTGGTGAAGGAGTCCTCCTGCTTGAGGTCGCCGGGGAGGCTGAACGCGCCGAGCGCCAGGGCCCCGAGGACCACCGCGCCGGTGAGCAGGACCGCGATCGGGCGGCGGCCCGCGGAGGCGCCCATCGCGGAGAAGAGCGAACGGCCCTGCTTGGGCTCGCTTCCGTACGCGGGGACGAGCGGCCAGAACACCCTGCGGCCGAGGAGGACGAGGATCGCGGGCAGCAGCGTCATCATCGCGAGCAGCGCGCAGAGCACGCCGACGGCGGCGATCGGGCCCATGCCGCGGCTGGAGTTGAGGTCGGCGGCCATCAGGCAGAGGAGTCCGGCCGCGACCGTGCCGGACGAGGCGAGGATGGCGGGGCCGCTGCCTCGGAGGGCGGCGGCCATGGCGTCGTACGGGCGGGCGATGCGGCGGAGTTCCTCGCGGTAGCGGGCGACGAGGAGGAGGGCGTAGTCGGTGCCCGCGCCGAAGACGAGGATGGTCATCACGCCCTGGCTCTGGCCGGTGACGGTGATGTCGAAGCCGCGGTTGAGGCCGTAGACGGTGGCCATGGCGAGCGCGTCGGCGACGCCCGCGCAGACGAGGGGGACGAGCCAGAGCATCGGGCTGCGGTAGATGATGATCAGCAGGATCGCGACGACGGCGACGGTGGTGTAGAGCAGCGGTCCGTCGAGGGAGGAGAAGACCTCCTGCGCGTCGACGTTCATCGCGCCGGGCCCGCCCACTTCGGCGCTCAACCCGCCGCTGCCGTCGGCGACTTGGCGTACCTCGGTGACGAACGTCTTCTTGAGGTCGTCGTCCTGCCCCGGCTCGGTGGTGGAGACCGGGTACATGAGGGTCGCGCCGTCCTTGGACGGTACGGCGTGGGGGGTGGAGGTGAGGCGGTGGGCGCCGGCGATCTGGTCGATCTGGTGGGCCGCGGTGGTGCGGTCGGCGGCGGTGAGGCCGCCGTCGCGGTGGTAGACGAGGACGAGGTCGGTGGACTCGCCGCCGGGGAGCCGGTCCTGGATCTTGGCGGCCTGGGTGGAGTCGGCGCCCGCGGGGAGGTAGTCGACGGCGCGGTTCTGCTGTACGTCGGCGAGCTTGCCCGCGAGGGGGCCTGCGACGGCTATGACGGCGATCCAGAACGCGAGCATGCTCCAGGGGAGCCAGCGGCGTGGTCGGCGTACGGGTGTCGGTGTCTGCTGTGCGGCCCTCATGTGGGCCTCCCCTCCAGGGCGGATGTCCGGTCCTCACCAGACTCCCGTCGGGGGCGGCGCGAATCGTCGCACCGGTGGCGGAGTTGGGCGGTACTGCCGGGGGTGGCGGGAGCGGAGGGTTACTCCCGCGGGAGTACGGGTGGGGCAAGGTGGGGGGGAAGCGCTCGAGAGGAGACGGCATGTTCGCGGTCCGCGGTCGCGTTATGCGGAGTTCGCGGAGCGGCCGCTCCGGAGCCGCCAGCTCCACCGCGTACAAGGCTTCCCCAATCCCGCCCCTTCCCGAAACCGGGGGCTCTGCCCCGCGGACCCCCACTGGGGCTCCGCCCCAGACCCCGCTCCTCAAGCGCCGGAGGGGCTGGGGGTGGGCATTTCCAGCCCGTCGAGGGGGTCCCCCCTGCTCGAGCGAAGCCGAGAGCTTGGGGGAGATTGAGGACAAGCGGCCGAAGGTCGCTTACCGGCGGGGCCGCGGGCCCGACCCCATCACCCGCTAAGAAGGGGTCCGCGCCGCAGCCGCCAGGAGCCGCACCGTGTCCTCGTCGCACAGCGCAAGCGCCCCGCCCACCGCCGTCAGCACTTCTCGCTCCGCCGGGCTGTACGGGCCGTCCGCCAAAGCGATCCGCGCACCCTGCAGCAGGATCGACTCCCGGCCAGCCGGGGCCAGGTGCGGGGCCAGCGGCTCCAGCGCCTCGTGGAGTTCGATCGCGAGCGCCACCCCGCAGGGGTCCGCGTCCGCCGTCAGTGCCTCCGCCAGGATCCCCAACTGCTCCTCGCTGCAGTCGTCGTAGCCGGCCGCCCGCAGGGCGGACGCCGCCACCGCCGTTGCCGTACGCGAGGACGCTCCGCCCGCGGCGAGTACCGCGAGCGCGACCGTGTGCACCGCGTCCCGCAGCATCGCGGAGAAGCGGGTCGTCGTGGGGTGGTCGAGGGCGTCCAGGCCGAAGTGCGTCTGGCAGGCAGCGCATTCGACGACCGGGCCTTCGGTCCCTCGCTTGAGCAGCGGTACACCCAGGACCGTCAGCCGGCGGCGCCCGGTGCGGCGGCGGTAGTTGCGGTCGCCTCCGCAGTCGGCGCAGAAGAACTCGCCGTCGCCGACGGTTTCCCAGGAGGTACGGACTGCCCAGATGATCGACTTCTTGCCACTGTGACCTCGGGCTGGCAGCACGTCGCACCTCCGTAACGCCTCGGCAACATTGCCGCGTTGACGTGATGTTAGCCACATCGATGATGCGGCGTCAGCACCTCGGCAGGAGATGGCTTGGTCCCGCCTGCCTCAACAGGCAGACGGGACCAAGGAAGTGCGAGGTCAGGAGGGGTGCGTACCGATTCGCAAGCGGGCCTGCATCGAAAATGCGATCAGGCCGAGGAAGTGCCTAGCGCGCTGCCCGGTTGACCGCCGAGATGACCGCCTTCAGCGACGCACGCGTGGTGTTGGCGTCGATGCCGATGCCCCACATGACCTTGTCGCCGATCGCGCACTCGATGTACGACGCTGCCAGGGACTCGGCGCCCTCGCTCATCGTGTGCTCCTGGTAGTCCAGCAGCCGCGCGTCCACACCCGTCGCGGACAGCGCCGCGAAGAAGGCGGAGATCGGGCCGTTGCCGGTGCCGGTCAGCACGGTGTCGACGCCGTCCACGACCGCCTCGACGGTCAGGGTGTCGCGCCCGTCGGTGTCCGTCGTCGTCTGGCCGGAACGCAGCTGGATGCGGCCCCAGGCGTTGTCCGGGTTGGGCAGGTACTCGTCGCGGAAGACCGACCAGATCTCCTTCGGCGTGACCTCGCCGCCCTCGGCGTCCGTCTTCGCCTGGATGATCTTCGAGAACTCGATCTGCATGCGGCGCGGCAGGTCCAGCTTGTGGTCGTTCTTGAGGACGTACGCGATCCCGCCCTTGCCCGACTGGGAGTTGACCCGGATCACGGCCTCGTACGAGCGGCCGACGTCCTTGGGGTCGATCGGCAGGTACGGGACCGCCCACTCGATGTCGTCGACCGTGACGCCCTTGGCCGCCGCGTCCGCCTCCATGGCGTCGAAGCCCTTCTTGATGGCGTCCTGGTGGGAGCCGGAGAAGGACGTGTAGACCAGATCGCCCGCGTAGGGGTGGCGCGGGTGGATCTCCATCTGGTTGCAGTACTCGGCGGTGCGACGGATGTCGTCGATCTGCGAGTAGTCGATCTGCGGGTCGACGCCCTGCGAGAACAGGTTCATGCCCAGGGTGACCAGGTCGACGTTGCCGGTCCGCTCGCCCTGCCCGAACAGGCAGCCCTCGATACGGTCGGCGCCCGCCATGATGGCCAGCTCGGCGGCGGCGACGGCGGTGCCGCGGTCGTTGTGGGGGTGCACGGACAGGCATACGTACGGGCGGCGCGACAGGTTGCGCGACATCCACTCGAAGCGGTCCGCGTGCGTGGAGGGCGTCGAACGCTCCACCGTGGCAGGCAGGTTGAGGATGATCTCGCGGCCCTCGGCCGGCTGCCAGACGTCACAGACCGCCTCGCAGACCTCCAGGGCGAAGTCCAGCTCGGTGTCGGTGAAGATCTCCGGCGAGTACTGGTAGCCGAAGGTCGTCTCCGGGCCCAGGATCTTCTCCGCGTACTCCATGACCAGCCGCGTGCCGTCGATCGCGATCTGCTTGATGTCGTCCTTCGAGCCGCGGAAGACGACCCGGCGGAAGGTCGGCGCGGTCGCGTTGTACAGGTGGACGGTCGCGCGGTTCGCGCCGCGCAGCGACTCCACGGTGCGCTCGATCAGGTCCTCGCGGGCCTGGGTCAGGACGGAGATCGTCACGTCCTCGGGGATCGCGCCCGGCTCCTCGATGATGGACCGTACGAAATTGAAGTCGGTGTCGCCCGACGACGGGAAGCCGACCTCGATCTCCTTGAAGCCCATCTTCACCAGCAGGTCGAACATCTCGCGCTTGCGGGCGGGGCTCATGGGGTCGATCAGCGCCTGGTTGCCGTCGCGCAGATCGGTGGAGAGCCAGCGGGGGGCTGCGGTGATCCGGGCGTTCGGCCACGTGCGGTCGGAGATGTCGACCTGCTCGTACGGCTTGTACTTGTGCACCGGCATTCCGGACGGCTTCTGCGTCTGGGTGGCGTTGGTGATCGGCGTCGGATTCGACATCTGCGTAGGGCTCCTCGTGTCCGTCTCTGGGGGACGGCCGACGGTTTTGCTGCAACGCCAAGACCCGCGGGGAGGGGGTCGGCCTACGACTACAGACCCTCGCCGCGGCAACTAAGAAGAAGCAGCCCGAAACGCATGATGTCCAGCAGAGTAGCCCAGCAGCCCCACGAGCGCCGTACCCGTATCAGTATGCGGGATCGCCTATACGTAACGCCTAAACGGCGAAGCTTCACTCCATTTCGGGAAATCATGGTGGCATCTAGTGACAGTGGCATGACCCAGTGCCATGTTGCGGAGCATGGAAGCAACACATCCCGTCTTCTGCACCATCGTGCCGCCCCATGCCCTCGACAAGCTCGTCCAGGCCGAGGACCCCGCCATCGCGAAGGCCGCCCGCCGCACTCTCATCGCGGACTCCGCGCAGCGCACCAGCCGCCGTCTGACCACCGTGCTCGGCGCACCGACCGTCGCCCCGCCCAAGGGCGCCGCGGCCGACGCCGTCCACCGCACCATCTACGACGCCCGCCACACCCAGGACCTGCCCGGGCGCAAGGTCCGCGGCGAGGGTGACAAGCCGGGCAAGGACGCCACGGTGAACCGTGCGTACGCCGGCCTCGGCGCCACCTTCGATCTCTATCTGAAGGCGTACGCGCGCAACTCCATCGACGGCGACGGCATGCCGCTGGACGCCACCGTCCACTTCGACCGCGAGTACAACAACGCGTTCTGGGACGGCGAGCGGATGGTGTTCGGCGACGGTGACGGGGAGATCTTCCTCGACTTCACCCTCCCGATCGACGTCATCGGCCACGAGCTGACCCACGGCGTCACGCAGCACACCGCGAACCTGACCTACTTCGGTCAGCCGGGCGCGCTGAACGAGTCGATGTCGGACGTCTTCGGCTCCCTCATCAAGCAGTACTCGCTCGACCAGGACGCCAACCAGGCCGACTGGCTGATCGGCGCCGGACTGCTCGCCCCGCGCGTGCACGGGGTCGCGCTGCGCTCCATGAAGGAGCCCGGGTCGGCGTACGACGACACGGTCCTCGGCAAGGACCCGCAGCCCGCGACGATGGAGCACTACGTCACCACCGGCCGCGACAACGGCGGCGTCCACATCAACTCGGGCATCCCCAACCACGCCTTCTTCCTCCTGGCCACAGCGCTGGGCGGCAAGGCCTGGGAGAAGGCCGGGCAGATCTGGTTCGACGTCCTGACCGGCGGCGAGCTCGGCAAGCAGGCCATGTTCGCGGACTTCGCCCGCCTCACGGTCAAGGCCGCGCACACGCGCTTCGGCGACGGCGACGAGCAGCAGTCCGTGCTCAAGGCCTGGTCCCAGGTGGGTGTCCCGACCGGCTCGTAGCGACTAGAAAAGGACCCATGCGTATTCAGGTACGACAGACGGGCGGCTTCGCCGGACTCGACCGCCGGGCGGCGGTCGACACGGCGGGCCGCCCCGACGCGAACGCGTGGCAGGCCCTGGCGGACCAGGCTCTGGCGGGCGGGCGGGCAGCGCCGCCCGCCGGCGTCCCGGACGGCTTCCAGTACGAGATCACGGTCGACGGCCGTACGGTCCACTGCGCGGATCCGCATCTGACGGAGGCGCAGCGCGAGTTGATTGCGCGGGTCCTAAAAGAGGGTGCCTGAGCTGCGGAAACAGGCTTGACTGCACCACATGACCCTGAACGCTCTGGAGCAGTACTACGACGGTGTGCCCCGACTCGGCGCCCGCACCGAGGACTTCGGCGCGCTGACCCTGTTCGTACGGGAGGGTGCAGGCTGGCCGTTCTACGCGCGCCCCACGCTGGGCTGGACGGGGCCGGCCGCGACGGCTGCGGACGTGGACCGGGTGCGGGCGCGGCAGCGGGAGCTGGGGGTGCCGGAGGCGTTCGAGTGGGTGGAGGAGACAACTCCCGCCCTGCGTACGGCGGTTGAGGCATCGGGCATACGGGTCCTCGCCCACCCCCTGATGGTCCAGGACCCCTCCGCACCGCGCCCCGCCGCGCACGAGTCGGTCCGTATCCTCACGGCGGACGACCCCCTGCTCTCGGCGGCCCTGGCCGTCCCGCACGTCGCGTTCGCGGCGCCGGGCACGGCGGTGGGCGAGGCGGGCCCGGCGGAGCTGGCCAAGGAGATCGAGGCGCGCCTGGGGGACGGCCGCGCGGAGGCGGTGGCGGCCCGTATCCGCGAAGGCCGCACGGTGGTGGCCGCGGCGGTAGCGGAGGGCACGGTGCTCGGCTCGGGCCTGCACAACCCCCTGAACGGCGTCACGGAGGTGGCAGCGGTGGGCACGCTCCCGTCGGCCCGCCGCCGGGGCCTGGGGCTGGCGGTGACGGCGGCGCTGGTGGCGGAGGCGCGTACGCGGGGCGTGGAGACGGTGTTTCTGTCCGCGGACAACGAGGATGTGGCACGGCTGTACGGACGCCTGGGCTTCACCCGGGTGGCGACAGCGCTGATCGCGGAGGCTGACGCCTCCTAGAACCCCAGCTTGCGCAGCTGCTTGGGGTCCCGCTGCCAGTCCTTGGCCACCTTCACGTGCAGGTCCAGGAAGACCGGGGTCCCCAGCAGCGCCTCGATCTGCTTCCGCGACTTCATCCCGACGTCCTTCAGGCGCGCGCCCTTCGGGCCGATGATGATGCCCTTCTGGCTGGGGCGCTCGATGTAGACGTTCGCGTGGATGTCGAGCAGCGGCTTGTCCGCCGGGCGGCCCTCGCGGGGGATCATCTCCTCGACGACCACCGCGATGGAGTGGGGCAGCTCGTCCCGTACGCCTTCGAGCGCCGCCTCGCGGATCAGCTCCGCCACCATGACCTGCTCGGGCTCGTCCGTGAGGTCGCCCTCCGGGTAGAGCGGCGGGCTCAGGGGCAGCAGCGGGGCGATGAGGTCGGCCAGCAGGGAGACCTGGTCGCCGGCGACCGCCGAGACCGGGACGATCTCCGCCCACTCGAAGCCGAGCTCCACCGCGAGCTGGTCGATCGCGATGAGCTGCTCGGCCAGGGCCTTGCCCTCGACCAGGTCCGTCTTCGTGACGATCGCGATCTTCGGGGTCTTCTTGATCCCGGCGAGCTCCTTGGCGATGAACTTGTCGCCGGGGCCGAGCTTCTGGTCGGCGGGCAGGCAGAAGCCGATGACGTCGACCTCGGACCACGTCGTACGGACGATGTCGTTGAGCCGCTCGCCCAGCAGCGTGCGCGGCTTGTGGAGCCCGGGGGTGTCCACCAGGATCAGCTGCGCGTCGGGGCGGTGCACGATGCCGCGCACCGTGTGGCGCGTGGTCTGCGGCCGGTTCGAGGTGATCGCCACCTTCTGGCCGACCAGAGCGTTCGTGAGGGTGGACTTGCCCGCATTGGGACGGCCGACGAAGCAGGCGAAGCCGGCCCGGTGAGGGGCTTCGGTCTCAGGGGTGTGAACGCTCATGCGCCCTATTCTCCCCGATCGGGCGGGGAGCGCCGACCAAGCCGGACGACGAGACCGGCATCGTGAGGTTCCGGTAACCCCTCCGCAACACGAAATCCGTACGAAACACGCGTGCAGCGGATGCGAAACGCGGAGGAGCGAGCCTCTACCGGACCCCGACCCGGAGAGGTGCCCCTCCGTGACCCGTATCGACACCGGCGACACCGCCTGGCTGCTCGCAGCGACAGCCCTCGTCCTCCTGATGACCCCCGGCCTCGCGCTCTTCTACGGCGGCATGGTCCGCACCAAGAGCGTCCTGAACATGCTGATGATGAGCTTCGTCTCGATCGCGCTGGTCACGGTCGTGTGGCTGCTCGCCGGGTACTCGCTCGCCTTCGGGGACGACGCCGGAGGCGGCCTCATCGGCGGCCTCGACCACCTCGGGATGGCGGGGATCGGCGTCGGCTCCGTGCACGGCACCGTCCCGACGCTCCTCTTCGCGACCTTCCAGCTGACCTTCGCGATCATCACCGCCGCACTGATCAGCGGGGCGGTCGCGGACCGCGCGAAATTCGCGGCGTGGCTGGTCTTCGTGCCCGTCTGGGCGCTGCTCGTATACGTTCCCGTGGCGCACTGGGTGTGGGGGCCCGGCGGGTGGATCCTCACAAAGCTGAAGGCTCTCGACTTCGCGGGCGGACTGCCCGTCGAGATCACCTCGGGCGCGTCGGGCCTCGCTCTCTGTCTGGTGCTCGGGCCGCGGCTCGGCTTCAAGAAGGACGCGATGCGGCCGCACAACCTCCCCATGGTGGTGCTGGGGGCGGGCCTGCTCTGGTTCGGCTGGTTCGGCTTCAACGCCGGGTCCGCGCTCGGCGCCAACGGTCTCGCCGCCGCCGCGTTCCTCAACACCCTGGCCGCCGGCTGCACCGGCCTCCTCGGCTGGCTCTTCGTGGAGCAGAAGCGGGACGGGCACCCCACCACCCTCGGCGCCGCGTCGGGCGCGGTCGCCGGGCTCGTCGCGATCACTCCGGCGTGCGGGGTCGTGGGGCTGGTCGGGGCGCTGGTCGTGGGGCTCGCCGCGGGTGTGGTCTGTTCGTACGCCGTCGGCTGGAAGTTCAAGCTGAACTACGACGACTCCCTCGACGTGGTCGGTGTGCACCTGGTCGGCGGGATCGTCGGGACCGTCCTGATCGGGCTGTTCGCGACGTCCTCGATGACCGGCGGCCCCGAGGGGCTGCTGTACGGCGGCGGGCTCGGGCAGCTCGGGCGGCAGCTGGTCGCGGTCGTCGTGATCGCCGCGTACGCCTTCCTCGTCACGTACGGCATCGCCAAGGTCATCGACCGGCTCATCGGCTTCCGGGCCGACGAGGAGCACGAACAGCAGGGCCTGGACCTGACCGTGCACGCCGAGAGCGCCTACGATCACGGGGTTCTGGGGCACGGCGCCCCGCTCTCCGCCACACCTAAGGTGCACGCATGAAGCTGGTCACGGCCGTCGTGAAGCCGCACAAGCTGGACGAGGTGAAGACCGCGCTCCAGGAGCTCGGCGTGCAGGGTCTCACCGTCACCGAGGCGAGCGGCTACGGCCGCCAGCGCGGGCACACCGAGGTGTACCGGGGCGCGGAGTACCGCATCGATCTGGTGCCCAAGATCCGCATCGAGGTGCTGGTCGACGACGCGGACGCCGACGCCGTGATCGACGCCGTCGTCCGTGCCGCGCACACCGGGAAGATCGGCGACGGGAAGGTCTGGGCCGTCCCCGTGGAGACGGCCGTACGCGTCAGGACGGGCGAGCGCGGACCCGACGCACTCTGAACACACCCACCCCGCCCGCGACGGCGGCGACGAGGATCACGGCCGCCAGCCACGGCAGCGCGAAGAACGACGCGCTCGCGGACTCCTTCACGTCCTGCGCGCGGGCGGTCAGCGTCACATCGCCCCACTCCAGCTGAGGCGCGCCCGACCAGGGCTCGGTGAGCTTCACCTGCTGGCCGGGGAGCAGCTCGGAGGGGACCTTCTTCAGGGTGCGGCTGAGCAGGGTGCGTCCGAAGAGGCCCTCCGCCTTCAGCTGCACCTTCGGGTCGAGGGTGACGTTGCCGGTGTTGCGCAAGGTGTACGTGATGAGGGTGGTGCTGTCTCCCGTACCCGGAATCAGCGGCTGCTTGTGGTCGAGGCTGACGTGCTCGACGGCGAGCCCGGTCACGGTCGGCCCGGTCACCCGCAGATAGACCCGGGCCCCGACCGCCCACTGCACGCCGACGGCGACATCGCCCTTGGCCTTGTCGACGCGCTCGTCGAGGGCGACCAGCGCGCCGGGGTGGTCGCCGGGCATCGCGCCGGCGGGGACGCTGAGGGTGAACGGCACGGTGAGGGCGCCGTGCGGCGGGACGGTGACACGGTCCTGGCCCGTGCGGACCCAGGCGCCGACACCGGTCTGCTTCTCCTTGAGGCTGCGTACGGCGAAACCGCCGTCGCGCTCGGTGTTGTAGGCGTCGGCCCCGTAGAGGCGGAACGTCAGCGGCTGCGCCGTCTTGTTGGTGACGACGACCTTGTCGGTGATGGTCGTGCCGGGGTCGGCGGAGAGATAGAAGTACGGGCGGGCGCCGACCTTGGAGGCGGCGGGGAAGACCGACCAGCTGCCGTTGTCGGCGGCCTGGGCGGGCGTGCTCGTGCATACGGCGGCAGCAAGCAGAGAGAACACGGTCAGCAGGAGTACGTACAACTTGCGCACGGTGCGGAACCCCCGGGTTGGGGTGGGCCGACGGGTGCGCCCCGGCCCACCGGACGGTCAGCTGAGGGTCAGGGTGAGCGTGCCGGAGTACGCGCCGGGTGCGGTGAACGCCGGGACGTTCAGCGAGACCTTGGCGTTGGCAGTGAACTCACCACCGGTGAGGGCCCCGTTGGGCGTCGAGGCGAGGGTCGCCCCTGCGCTTCCGACCGTGCCCGCCGAACCGGCGGCGCAGGTGCTGGGGCTGCCGGTCTTGGTGGCGCAGGCCGGAGTCCAGGAGAGCTGGTCGGCTCCGATGGACGCGCCCGAAGGACCGGAGAACGCGGTGACCTTGCCGGTCAGCGACCAGCCGGCCGGACCGCCGCGGAAGTCCTTCACGGTCACCGTCTGCAGGTCGCCGGTGGATGCGCCGCCCTGTCCGAAGTCGACGGACGACATCGCGACGGTGTCACCGGCCTGGGACATCGACAACGTCCCTGCCTTGACCGAGGAGTTGAGCTTCTGGGTGAGATCCCCGGGGTTCACCACGGGAATGACGCTGTACGCGGCAGGTCCCGCGCCCTTCGCCGGATCCCAGGTGGCCCCCTCGAAGACGACGATTCCCGTAGTGGCCGGGTCCGTGACCTTCAGGTTGACACCGATCGTGCCGGACGCGGGGACCGTGAAGGCCTGGGTGTCCGAGGTGACCGAGGTGCCGTTCCAGCCCGCAGCGATCGCTGCGGAGCCGCCGGTGAACTTCGTACCCGAGACGACCACACGGTCGCCGGGTGCACCGGAAGCCTTGCTGAGCGAGATGGTGCGCTCGTTGACCGGACCGCCGCCGTCCGTCGCGGTGACCGTCTCGGAGACGGGCGCGGGACCGTTGGTCACGGTGCAGGGGGTGTCCAGCTCCATGATGTAGCTGGTGTGGATGTTGTAGTCACTGGGCGAGAGCGTGATCGCGCCGGGCGCGGTCACCTTGAACGTCCCGGTCATGGAGAACTGCGGGAAGGCACCCTTGGCGGGCACCGGGTCGTTCTTCTTGGGCCCTGCGACGGTGACGCTGCCGGTCTGAGCGCCGCCGAGGGCGACCTTGCCGGTGGGCGTCATGATGTCGGCGGGGAGCGCCAGGTCGACCGGGTTGCTCGCGGCGGGCTTGATCACGGTGTACGTCACGGTGACCGTGTCGCCCACCTTGGGGGCCGCGTTGTCGACGGTGATCTGCGCGGTCGTGGTGCCGTCGATCGGCGGGATCCCGGCGATGGCGGGCGGAATGCAGTGGGTGGCGAAGTCGACCGCCGTGGAAGCGGCGGCCGTGGCCTCGGCATGCGCCGACCCGGCGAGGACCCCTCCCCCACCGACGGCGAGCGCGGCCACTCCTAATGCTGCGGCCCAGCGACGTCTTCGTGTTCCTCTTGCCATGGTTGGCCCCTCCTGAGGGACAAGGGCGCAGCGGCTCTTCTGCGCCGGCAGAGGGCCATTGACGAGCGATGGCCGAAAGAAGTCAATGGAACCGAAATGCACTGACTGATGGGACGTCAGATGCTGTCAAGATCCCTGTGCGCGCAGGTCAGGAGGAGGGGCCGTTCGCTCAGCCTGCGGTGACGGTGGCCCGCAGGGCTCCGTCGGGGCCCGCGAGCAGCACCGGGGTACCGGCCCCGCCCAGGTCACGTACGGCGGCACGGTCCTCGTCGGAGGCGGCCTCCGCCTCGCTGACGACCGCCGCGGCCTCCAGGGACTGCGCCCCCGACGCCACCGCCATCGCGACCGCGGTCTGCAGCGCGGAGAGTTTGAGGGAGTCCAGGGAGACGGTCCCCGCGACGTACGTCCGTCCGGTCTCGTCGCGTACGGCAGCCCCTTCGGGCACTCCGTTGCGGGCCCGCGCACTGCGCGCCAACGTGATGATCTTGCGGTCCTCGGGGCCGAGGTCGGTGCTCTCAGTCATACGGTGAGCATAGGGAAACCGTCCGGGGGCGGCGCACCTGGGCGACCCCTGGAACCGATGCCGCGGGCCGGGCGGCACCGGTTCGTCGCGCTGGGGATCAGTCGGCCACGAACGCACCCGGGTCCTGTGCGGTCACCGCATCGCACGAAACCGTCGTACCGAAGATCGAGAGAGTGAGCGCCGTACCACCGAAGTACGAGTCGAGCGAGTCACCGGTGGCAAAGCTGGTGGCGCTGGTCAGCGGTCCGCTCTTGTAGGGGGTGCCGGACGGCATGAGCGGGTTGCTGCTGCCCGTGAACACGGCGGTGCCCGAGCCGTTCAGGGCGAGGGTGAGCGAGGTGGTCGCGTCGCCCGGGTTGATCTGGAGCGGCGTGGTGACGGCCGTCTCCACGGAGACGACGATGCCGCTGCCGGTCTGCGCGGCGGTCAGCTGAGCAGTGCCACCGCCGAAGATGCCGCAGTCGTACTCCGCGGTGGCGACCGTCGGGGTCACCGCCGCAGCGGCCGGAGCGAACGCGAGACCGCCCAGGGCGAGAGCTCCCGCCGCGACGGCCGTGCCGATGCCTAATCTTGCGCGTCCCATGAAATTCCCCTTCCCTTGTCAGGGAGTTGGGCCTGGCCGCACGAGGGCGCACGAGATCCACGCGGTGGACTCCCACCGGATGCCCGTCGCCGGGCACGGCGCTGCAGGGGTGCGTGAAAGGCGTACGCGAACCTTCCGCGGGTGGGGCGGGCGCGGCACGGAAGGAGGGGCGGCCGAACGCGGGTAAAGGACTGCGGCTCTGCGTCCTGTACCCGGCCGTCCCTTGAATCTGACGGTCCGTCGGATGTGCGAGCCTGCCCATTGAGACGCAAGTGGCCAATGATTACAAGGGGAACTCCCTTGATTCTTCCGGCTGTTCGGTTTTGGCGGGATTCAGCCCGCGACCGGGTACATCGACCCGCGCCGCCCCTCGGGCGAGGCCAGCCACTGCAGCTTGGCCTCCGTGCCGGTGTCCGGCAGCGGGGTGTGGAGCACGATCGAGAGGTCGGGGCGGGCCGGGACCCTGAGGTTGGTGGACTCGACGTACAGCGTGCCGACCACCGGGTTCTCCAGCTCCTTGCGCACCTGGCCGCTGGGGGCGATGTCGCGGCGGGCCCACAACTCGGCGAATTCCGGGCTGAGTTCCTGCGCCTCCTCGATCACCGCCTGGAATCCCTCGTCGTCCGGGTGCTCCGAGCAGGCTGCGCGGTACTGGGCGACGACATGGTGGGCGATCGCCTCCCAGCCCTTGTTGCGGGAGCGGTAGATCGGGTCGGTGAAGAAGGCGATCAGGCAGTTCTGCACGATCTCGGGGCGCATGGCGAGGACCATCGCGGCCGCGTCGTTGTAGCGCACCGTGTTCCAGTAGCGGTCCATGATGTGCGCCGGGAACGGCATCCAGGCGTTGATCAGCCGCTGCAGCCCCTCGCACATGTCCGCGTTGGCCGGATCGACCTCGGGGGGCGGCGGGTTGAGCCCGGCCAGTACGTACAGATGCCGGCGCTCGGCGCTGCTCAGCTTCAGCACGCGGCCGACCGAGTCCAGGACCTGCGGCGAGACGGTGATGTCGCGGCCCTGCTCCAACCACTGGTACCAGGAGACGCCGACGCCCGCGAGGACGGCGACCTCCTCGCGCCGCAGCCCCGGCGTACGGCGCCTGGCCCCGCCGTCGGGGAGGCCCGCCTCGGCCGGGCTGACCCTGGCGCGGCGGCTCATCAGGAACTCGCGGAGCTCGCTGAGCCGGTGCGATTTGGGGTCATGTGCGGTGTTCTGTACCGGGCTGGCCACGTCGACTCCCCCTGTGATGCTGGCTGGTGGTACGAACACCAGCATAAGTTGCCGCTCCCCACGCCCGTCCGGGAAGCCCGAGGGTGAGGTCATGGCGATCGACTCCGCACCCTCAACCACCACCCCACAGGCCCCCGCTCCGGAAGCACCGGCAGCCCCGGCGGCCCCAGAGCGGCTCTCCCCCCGGGCCAAGCTCATCCTCTTCGTCCTGTGCGCCGCCCAGTTCATGGTCGCGCTCGACTTCTCCGTACTGAACGTGGCGCTGCCCGTCCTGGGCAAGGACCTCGGCATGACCCAGTCAGGACTGCAGTGGGCGGTCACCGCCTTCGCCCTCCCGTCCGGCGGCTTCCTGTTGCTCTTCGGCCGGATCGCCGACCTCTTCGGCCGCCGCAAGCTCTTCCTGACGGGCCTCGCCGTCTTCGGCTCGGCGTCCCTGCTCGCCACCCTCGCCTGGAACCCCGAGGTCTTCCTCGCCGGGCGTGCGCTCCAGGGCCTCGGCGCGGCCGTGATCGTCCCCACCGGGATGTCCCTGCTGACCACCACCTTCCCCGAAGGCCCGCAGCGCGACCGGGCGCTGGGCATCAGCGGCACCCTGCTCTCGCTGGGCTTCACCGTCGGCATGGTGCTGGGCGGCGTACTGACCGACACGCTCGGCTGGCGCTCGACCATGGGTCTGCTCGGTGTGGCCTCGGCGGTCGTGCTGGCGTTCGCCCCCGGTCTGCTGACCGAGTCGCGCAACCCGGTCCGCCCCCGTCTGGACGTCCCCGGCGCGGTGACCGTCACCGGCGGCCTGCTCGCCCTGATCTACTCCCTGTCGACGGCCGCCCAGAACGGTTTCGGCCACACCGACGTCATCGCCACCCTGATCGCCGGAATCGCCCTGCTGACCGCCTTCGTGGTCGTCGAGTCGAGGGCGGAGGCCCCGCTGGTCTCGCTCCCGATGCTGAAGCGACGCACCGTGGCCTGGGGCAACTTCGGTGGTCTGATCACCTTCTCGATGATGTCGACGGTCGTCTTCGTCCTCACCCTCTACTTGCAGGAGGTCCTGAAGCTCTCGTCCTTCGAGACCGGCCTCGTCTTCGGAGTGCAGGGTGTGATGTCGGCCGTGGCCGGTACGTACGCGGCGAAGGTCATCGGCCGGTTCGGCGTCCGCCGCGTCCTGGTCGGATCGCTGCTCGGCCAGGGCCTGTTCGTCGGCGCCCTGCTGTTCATCGGCTCCTCGGCCGGCGCCCTGGTCGCGACGGTCGCTGTCTCGCTGGCCAGCATGTGCCACCTCGGCGCGATCATCTCGTACGGACTGACCGTCACCTCGGGGGTCCCCGACGAGGAGCAGGGGCTGGCGACCGGACTGGTCACCACCACCCAGCAGATCGGCCTCACCATCGGCATCCCGCTGCTGGGCGTGCTGGCCACCACGCAGGGCGACCTGTTCACCGGGGTGCGGACGGTGCTCGCCATCGACGCGGCGATCGTGGTGGCTGCGGCGGTCCTGGTGGCCGTGGGCCTCGGCCGCAGGAAGGCGTGAGCGTCAGGGCCGGTCGAGCCGCAGGCGCTCCGCCTTCGGCAGACCCGCCACCACCAGGTCGTACGAATCCTCGATGAGCTCCCGGACCATGCGGTCCGGGAGCTCTCCCACGGTCACGGTGTTCCAGTGGCGCTTGTTCATGTGCCAGCCGGGGATGATCGCCGGGTGCTCCTCGCGGAGCTGGATCGCGATCTCGGGCTCGCACTTGAGGTTGACGGTGAGCGGGTCGCCGTCGAGGTGGGAGAGCGCGAAGAGTTTGCCGAGGACCTTGAAGACGGAGGTCTCGGGCCCGAACGGGAACTCCTCGACGCTCGCGTTGAATTCCAGGCAGAACGCCCTGAGTTCCTGCGCGGTCTTCATGTCCCACTCCCCATGTCTCAGTCCCCTTCGGCCGGTTCCACCGGCCGGACCGGCTCTGCCAGTACGGTCACGATCTTGTTCCTGCGTCCGGCCGGGGACTCCGCGGTGAGCCGCAGCCGCCGACCGTCCGGGAGGTCGACCAGCGCCGTGGCGCCCGCGATGGGGACCCGGCCGAGTGCCTTCGCGAGGAGGCCGCCGACGGTCTCCACGTCCTCGTCGTCGTACTCGTCGATGCCGTACAGCTCACCGAGGTCGTCGATGTCCAGACGCGCGGTGACCCGGAACCGGTCTTCGCCGAGCTCCTCGACCTGCGCGGCCTCCTGGTCGTACTCGTCGGTGATCTCGCCGACGATCTCCTCCAGGATGTCCTCGATGGTGACGATGCCGGCCGTGCCGCCGTACTCGTCGATGACGACGGCGACGTGGTTGCGCTCCAGCTGCATCTCGCGCAGCAGATCGTCCGCGTTCTTGGTGTCGGGCACGAAGGTCGCGGGCCGCATCGCGGTCGAGACCAGGTCGGCCTCGGCCTCGCGGTTGATGTGGGTCTTGCGGGCCAGGTCCTTCAGATAGACGATCCCGACGATGTCGTCCTCGTTCTCACCGGTCACCGGGATCCGGGAGAAACCGGAGCGCAGGGCGAGGGTGAGTGCCTGGCGTACGGTCTTGTGCCGCTCGATGCAGACCAAGTCGGTGCGCGGGACCATGACTTCGCGCACCAGGGTGTCGCCGAGCTCGAAGACGGAGTGCACCATGCGGCGCTCGTCGTCCTCGATCAGCGACTCCGCCTCGGCCAGGTCGACCATGGCGCGCAGCTCGGCCTCGGAGGCGAACGGCCCCTTGCGGAAGCCCTTTCCGGGGGTGAGCGCGTTGCCGATGAGGATCAGCAGCTGCGGGATCGGCCCCATGATGCGGGCGAGCGGCAGCAGGACGTACGCGGCCGCGGTGGCGGTGTTGAGCGGGTGCTGGCGTCCGATGGTGCGCGGGGAGACGCCCACCGCGACGTAACTCACGAGGACCATCACCCCGATGGCGATGGCGAGGGCCTGCCAGGTGACGGTGAATTCGCGCAGGCAGACGTACGTGACGAGGGCGCCCGCCGCCATCTCGCAGGCGACGCGCACCAGCAGCGCCACATTGAGATAGCGGGTCGGGTCCTCGGCGATCTGGGCGAGCTTCGCGCTGCCGCGCCGCCCGGAGCGCGCGGCCTCGGCGGCCCGGAAGCTGGAGGTGCGGGCGATGCCCGTCTCCGCGCAGGCCGCGAGCCAGGCGACGACGACCAGTGCGACGGCGCCGACGATCAGCTGTGCGGTCATGAGACGGTCGGCGCGGGGGAAGGCCCGGTCATGCCCTTCTCCGACCGCCAGCCGTCGACGATCGCCGCCTGGAGGCCGAACATCTCGGCCTTCTCGTCGGGCTCCTCGTGGTCGTACCCGAGCAGGTGCAGCACCCCGTGGACGGTGAGCAGCTGGAGCTCCTCGTCCATGGTGTGCTCGGTGGGCGCGTCCTTGCCCTGCTGCTCGGCGACCTCGGGGCAGAGCACGATGTCGCCGAGGAGCCCCTGCGGGGGCTCCTCGTCGTCCTTGGCCGGCGGACGCAGTTCGTCCATCGGGAAGGACATGACATCAGTCGGACCTGGGAGGTCCATCCACTGGATGTGCAGCTGCTCCATGGCGTCGGCGTCCACGACGATCACCGAGAGTTCGGAGAGCGGGTGGATGCGCATCCGCGCGAGGGCGTAGCGGGCGATGTCGAGAATCGCCTGCTCGTCGACCTCGGTTCCGGACTCGTTGTTGACGTCGATCGACATGGTGCGTGTTCGCTACTTCCCGGTTTCGCTGGAGCTGTCGTACTTCTCGTACGCGTCGACGATACGGCCGACGAGCTTGTGCCGGACGACATCGTTGCTCGTGAGCCGCGAGAAGTGCACGTCCTCGATGCCGTCGAGGATCTTCTGCACCTGGCGCAGGCCGCTGGTCGTGCCGCCGGGCAGGTCGACCTGGGTGGCGTCACCGGTGACGACCATCTTCGAGTCGAAGCCGAGCCGCGTCAGGAACATCTTCATCTGCTCGGCGCTGGTGTTCTGCGCCTCGTCGAGGATGATGAACGACTTGTTGAGGCTGCGGCCGCGCATGAAGGCGAGCGGTGCGACCTCGATCGTGCCCGCCTCCATGAGACGCGGGATGGTGTCCGGGTCGAGCATGTCGTGCAGGGCGTCGTAGAGCGGCCGCAGATACGGGTCGATCTTCTCCGTGAGCGTGCCCGGCAGGAAGCCGAGGCGCTCGCCCGCCTCGACGGCGGGGCGGGTGAGGATGATCCGGTCGACCTGCTTGGCCTGCAGCGCCTGGACCGCCTTGGCCATGGCGAGGTACGTCTTGCCGGTACCGGCCGGGCCGATCCCGAACACGATCGTGTTCTGGTCGATCGCGTCGACGTACCGCTTCTGGTTGAGCGTCTTGGGGCGGATGGTGCGGCCGCGCGAGGTGAGGATGGGGTGCGTGAGCACCTCGGCCGGCGTCTCCGCCGACCCCCCGCCGTTGCCGTTCGCCCTCAGCATCGCGATCGAGCGTTCCACTGCGTCCTCCGTCATCGGCGCACCCGTACGGAGCACCAGCATCATCTCGTCGAACAGTCGCTGGATGACGGCGATGTCGGCCGGTTCCCCCGTGGCGCTGATCCGATTGCCCCGGACATGGATGTCGGCCGCCGGGAAGGCCTTCTCGATCACGCGCAGCAGCGAGTCGCCGGATCCCAGGAGCAGCACCATGGGGTGCGCGGCCGGGATGCTGATCTGGGCGCTTGCCTGCGGCTGTGTGGGTGTCTGGGTCATGGGCCGGGCCCTCGGGCCTGCACATACCTCCCATTACAGGGTTCTCGCTGCTCGACAACCTCTGGATTACCAAGCCTACGACCCACCACTGACATCACCGAGGGGTTTTCAGGAGGCCTTGAAACCAATAGTCGGTACCGCCCGGCGCAGCGGCCACGGCCGGGAGGCGGCGGGCAGCAGCTCCTCCAGGAAGGCGTAGCGCCGCAGCGCCGCCGGGTCCTGGTCGTCGTACGCGTTCACGTGCTGCCACCAGGCGGCCACTTCGACCCAGCCGGGCGCGGACAGCGACCCGCCGAACTCCTGCACGGAGAGGGCCGCGGTGAGCCCGGCGAACGCGAGGCGGTCGGCGAGCGGCCAGCCCGCGAGGGTGCCGGTGACAAAGCCCGCGACGAAGACGTCGCCGGCGCCCGTGGGGTCCATGGCCTCGACGGCGATGGCGGGGACCTCGGCGCTCTCCCCCGTGGATCCGTCCACGGCGTACGCACCGTCCGCGCCCAGCGTCACCACGGCGAGGGGCACCTTCTCGGCCAGGGCGTGGGCGGCGGCGCGCGGGCAGTCGGTGCGCGTGTAGCGCATCGCCTCCTCGGCGTTGGGCAGGAACGCCTCGCAGTGGCCGAGGTCTTCGAGCGCGGCCAGGTCCCAGCGCCCGGTCTCGTCCCAGCCGACGTCGGCGAAGACCCGGGTCCCGTGCCCGGCCGCGTGCGCCACCCAGTCCTCGCGCTTCCCGGGCCCGAGCGAGGCGATCGCGGCGCGGGCGAGCGGCGGGCAGCTGGGGACGGACCCTTCGGGGACGGGGGCCTCGTGGCCGTGCGACACCATCGTGCGCTCGCCCTCGTACGCCATGGAGACCGTGACCGGGGAGTGCCAGCCGGGGACGGTGCGCGATCTGCTCAGGTCGATGTGCTCGCCCTGCTCCAGGGCGTCCCAGCAGTACTCCCCGTAGTGGTCGTCGCCGAAGGCGGCGGAGAGGGACGTCCGCAGCCCGAGGCGGGCCAGCGCGGTCGCCATGTTGGCCACCCCGCCCGGGCTCGATCCCATGCCGCGCGCCCAGGATTCGGTGCCGCGGACGGGGGCGGAGTCGAGCCCGGTGAAGATGATGTCGAGGAACACGGTGCCGGTGAGATAGACGTCGCAGGCCGGATCCTCGGGGGCGCGCAGGGCGCCCAGGGGGTCGAGGGTGTTCTGGTGTTTGCGGTCGTCGTCGGTCGTCACCGTGGGCTCCCCGTACTCAGCTGCAGGTCACGCCAGTGTGCCGTACGCCTCTGACACACGGCGTGACCTCGCCCTTTACCAGCGGGGCAGCGCCGGGGTCTCCCAGTCCTCGTAGCCCTTCGCCTTGCGCATGGCGGCCGCGTCGTCGCGGTCGCGCATCGTGCCGTCGTCGTCCAGCCAGCGCTGGTGGAGACGGGCGAGGGTGTCGCGGTCGAGTTCGATGCCGAGGCCCGGGACGTCGGAGACCGTGAGGCGGCCCTCGGTGAACTCGTGGCGGGTCGTGATGACGTCGTCCGTCTGCCACGGGTAGTGGCTGTCGCAGGCGTAGTCGAGGTTGGGGACGGTCGCCGCGACGTGGGTCATCGCGGCGAGGCTGATGCCCATGTGGGTGTTGGAGTGCATGGACAGGCCGACGCCGAAGGTGCGGCAGATCGCGGCCAGTTCGCGCGTCGCGCGCAGTCCGCCCCAGTAGTGGTGGTCGGAGAGGACGACCTGGACGGCGTCGGTGAGGAACGCCTCGCGGATCTCGGGGATCGTCGTCACGCACATGTTGGTGGCGAGGGGGACGTCCGTGCCGGCCGACACCTTGGCCATGTTCGGGGTGCCGGGGGCGGGGTCCTCCAGGTATTCGAGTACGTCCGCGAGCTCGGCCGCGACCTCAAGGGAGGTCTCCGGCGTCCAGCCGCCGTTGGGGTCGAGGCGCAGGGGGTGGCCGGGGAACGCCTCGGCGAGCGCCTTGACCGCGGCGATCTCCTGGTCGGGCGGGAAAACGCCGCCCTTGAGCTTGAAGGAGGTGAAGCCGTAGTCGTCGACGAAGCGGCGGGCCTGGGCGACGATGCCCGCCGGGTCGACCGCCTCGCCCCAGGTGTCGGCCTCGCCCGCGCCGCCCGGGTGCTCGGCCCAGCGGTAGAAGAGATACGCGCTGTACTCGACGGTGTCGCGGATCTTGCCGCCGAGCAGCTCGTGCACGGGCACCCCGTACGCCTTGCCGAGCGCGTCCAGGCAGGCGACCTCGAAGCCCGAGATGATGGAAAGCCGCAGCTTGTCGGCGGTCTGGACGCCGCGCAGGCCGCCGACGTCGACCGCGTTGTCGACGCGTGCCTCGTCCACTCCGACCTGCTCGGCAAGGGTGTTGAGCCCGTTGAGGTCGGCGATCGAGTGGCCGACGAGGAGGTCCGCGTACGGGCGCGCCAGCTCCAGGTACTTGGAGTCCCCGTACGTCTCGCCGATCCCGGTGATCCCGTCCGCCGTGACGACCTCGATGACCAGCCGCGGGGTGTACGGCTGGTGCACGCCCTGGACGTTGAGCAGCGGCGGGTCGGAGATCAGGACGGGGGTGAGACGGACCTCGGTGATGGTCAGGTCGGCGGCGGTCATACGGCGGCTCCTACGAGGTCGAGTCCGGTGGCGAGCAGCTTCTCAAGTACGGCGAGGTCGTCGGCGCCGGGGTCGGTGAGCGGTGCGCGGACCCGCCCGACGCGCTCGCCGCGCAGGCGGGCGGCGGCCTTGACCAGGGACACGGCGTATCCGGGGACGCGGTCGCGGAGCTCGACGAGGGGGACGTAGAAGCCGCGGAGGAGCTCATCCACGCGCGCGTTGTCGCCGTCGCGCAGGGCGGCGAAGAAGGCGCCGGCGATCTCGGGGGCGAAGGCGTGGACGGCGGAGGAGTAGGCGGGGATGCCGACGGTGGCGTAGGCGCGGGCCTGGATCTCGGCGGTGGACGCCCCGTTGAAGAACAGGAAGCCCTCGGGGGCGGCGAGGGTGAGCCGCTGCAGCCGGTCGAGGTCGCTGTGCCCGTCCTTGAGGCCGACGACGCCGGGGATCGCGGCGATGCAGCGGAGGCTGTCGGCGGTGAAGGAGACCTGTCCGCGCTGGTACGCGATGAGGGGCAGCCGGGTGCGGGCGGCGATCTGTTCCAGCTGCGCGACGAGGCCGTCCTGCGGGGCGGAGACGAGGTAGTGCGGCAGGACGAGGGCGGCGTCGGCCCCGGCCTCCTCGGCGATACGGGCGAACCGGGCGGCCTGCGCCCAGCCGTAGCCGATGCCCGCGACGACGGGGACGCGCCCGTCGGTGACCTCGACGGTGGCGGTGACGACCGCGCGGTACTCGTCCTCGTCGAGCGAGAAGAACTCGCCGGTGCCGCAGGCGGGGAAGACGGCGCCGGGCCCCGCCGCCAACTGGCGCTCCAGGTAGGCCCGGTATCCGTCCAGGTCGAGCTCGCCGCCCGCGCCGAAGCTGGTGAGCGGGAAGGAGAGGACCCCGCGTCCCATCCCCTCCCGCAGCCGCTCCACCGTCTCTGTCTCCGTATGTAGATGCTGTCCACGCATAAGAATGGAGGGTAGGTATGTGGACGGGGATGGTCAAGGGGGTGCGTCGCCGGCTTACGTACGATGCACCCCATGCCAGAGACCGGAGGCGTACGCGAGGTGAAGTCGGCGGGCCGCACCGTCGAACTGCTCGAAGTGCTGGCCGCACGCGGCGACCGCCCCGCCCGCCTGCGCGAACTCGCGGAGGAGCTGGGCGTACCGCGCAGCTCCATGTACGCCCTCCTCCAGACCCTGATCGACCGCGGCTGGGTGCGGACGGACGCGACGGGTTCGCTGTACGGCATCGGCATCCGCGCCCTCCTCACGGGCACGAGCTACCTGGACACGGACCCCCGGGTGCGCGCCGCCCGCCCCCACCTGGACGAGGCGTCGACGGCGCTGGGCGAGACGGTGCACCTGGGCCGGATAGACCGGGACGACGTGGTGTACCTGGCGACGCGGGAGTCGCACGAATACGTCCGCACGATCAGCAGGGTGGGCCGACGGCTCCCGGCGCATGTGGGCGCGCTGGGGAAGGCGTTGCTGGCGGAACGGGACACGCTCCCCCAGGGCGACCTGGAGCGCTTCACCCCGAACACGCACGTGGACGGGGCGTCACTGGCGGCGGACCTTGAGCAGGTCCGCGAGCGCGGCTACTCGATCGACCGCGAGGAGGGCGTGACGGGGATCGTCGGCTTCGGTTTCGTACTGCGGTACGAGGTGCCGGCGGTGGACGCGATCAGCTGCTCGGTGCCGGTGGCACGGCTGACGGAAGCGCACGAGAAGGAGATCGTGACGGTGATGCGGGAGGCGCGGGCGCGGATCGAGGCGGCGGCGGTGCCGTTGCCGGGGGCCCCGGACTGGCGCTGAACCCCCGCCCTGAACCCCCGCCCTGGGGCTCCGCCCCAGACCCCGCTCCTCAATCGCCGGAGGGGCTGGATTTTGCTGCACTTGAATCGCACATGCAGCAAAATCCAGCCCGTCCGGCGATTGAGGACACGTGGCCGAAGGCCGCGTCCAGGGGGTCCGGGGGCAACGCCCCCGGTTTCGGGAAGGGGCGGGTTCGGGGACGCGCTCCGCGCAGCGGCGGCGCAGGCCACACCTGACCCGGACCAGCGCAAACACCCCCGCCTACCCGCCAAACCCCGCCACAAACCAACCGTGTTACAGATCACACAGCCACGGCTTTTCCGCAGCCCTCCCACTTGATACAAATTGGCCGCGAGCTCCTGACCCACGGGTCAGTCGAGTCGCACCCCTCCCCGCAGTACCCTCCTTTGCCGCGCCCTCATTCAGGAACAGCCCGTGCCTCCGCGCCCGCGCGCAGCCGCCACCCCCGTATGGCCGCTCGTCGCTCTCTTCACCGCCGGCTACCTCGCCGCGTACCTCCTCCCCACGACCGTGGCCCGCCTCGGCACGTCACTCCAACTCGGCGCCGCCCAGGCCGGATTGATGGGCAGCTCCCTCCTGCTCGCCTCCGCGACCGCCGGCTTCGTGCTCGCCTCCCGCGTGGAGCGCATCGGCCCCCACCGCCTGGCCCGCACCGGCCTGCTCCTGATGTTCGTCGGGTACGGAACCGCCGCGGCCACCGCCACCACCCCGCTCGTCCTGCTCGGCGCGGTCGTCGGCGGTTTCGGCTCCGGTACGGCAACGACCGTCGCCGCCTCCTCCATCGCCGCCCAGCGCGACCCCCACCGCGCCTCCGCCCTCGGCTTGCTCTCCGTCTCGGCCACCGCAGGCGCCCTCTACCTGACGATCCCCCACCTCGGCGGCGGCCACCGCACCCCGCTCCTCGCCCTGGCCGCGCTCGCGGTCTGCGCCTGGCCCGCGGCAGGCCGCATCCCCGCAGCGCCCGCCACCCACACGAGCCAGACCCCCCGCACCCCGCTCCCCTACCTCCGCGCCGGACTGGTCCTCGCCGGCGCCATCGCGCTCTGGTCGCTCGCCCAGAACTCCCTCTGGGGCGTCAGCAGCCGCATCGGTCTCGACCAGGCGGGCCTCTCCGAGGTCACCGTCGGCGCCGTCTTCGCAGCCGGCCTCGGCGCGGGCCTCCTCGGGGTGACGGCCGCGACCGCGCTCGGCGCGCGCCTCGGCCGCGCGCTCCCGATCGGCGCGGGCACGGCCGTCATCGCCGTGTGCATCGCGACGGCCGCCTCCGCCGACGGCCTGACGTCCTTCGCGACGGGCGAGATCGCCTGGAACGCGATCTACCCGGTGGTCCTCTCGTACCTCATCGGACTGGCCGCATCCCTGGACCCGCGCGGCCGTTGGGCGGTCCTCGTCGGCTCCGCGTCCTCGCTCGGCACGGCGTGCGGCCCGGTCACGGGGTCGACGCTCGCCGCGCACACGGGTTTCCCCGCGATGGGCCAGATCCTCTGCGTACTGCTCCTGCTCCTCGCCGTCCCCATGACGGCGGTCGCCCTGCACACCGCGGGCCGCCCGCTGGTCCCCGGCGCGGTGCGACGCAGGGGCGGTGCCCCGGCGGCGCTGCTCTCGGCGACCGCGGGCGCGACGCCCGGTACGGTCCCGCAGTTGGGCGCCCCCGAGCAGCCGGTGGCCGAGATCGAGGTCGCCGCACTGCCGCCCCGGCCGCTCAGGATCCGTACGACAACCAAGCGGACTCAGCCGAAGTCGTACGCCTCGACCTCGGCCAAGTAGCGCGCCCGCAGCTCTTCGTCGTCGTCCAGGAAGCTGGCCAGGAAGGAGTTCCTGGCCAGCTCGCGCAGCTGCTCGTCGCCGACGTCGAGCGCGGTGCGCACCGCGTCGAAGGTGTCGCCCGCGTAGCCCCCGAAGTACGCGGGGTCGTCCGAGTTGAGGGTGCACATCAGCCCGGCTTCGATCATCTTGGGCAGCGGGTGCTCCTCCAGGACGTCGATGGTCCGCAGCCGTACGTTGGACAGCGGGCACAGCGTCAGCGGAATCCGCCCGAGCACCAGCCGCTCGATGAGCTCCGGGTCCTCCATGCAGCGCAACCCGTGGTCGATGCGCTCGACGCCGAGGACATCGAGGGCCTCCCAGATGTACGACGGGTCGCCCTCCTCGCCCGCGTGCGCGACGCGCCGCAGCCCGAGCGCGGACGCCTCGTCGTACACGTCGGCGAACTTCGACGCCGGGTTGCCGACCTCCGCCGAGTCCAGCCCGACCGCGACGATCTTGTCCAGGTACGGGACGGCCGAGTGCAGCGTCTCCATCGCGGACTCGACCGGCTGGTCGCGCAGGAAGCAGAGGATGAGCCGGGTCGAGACCCCGTGCCGCTCCTGGCTGCGGTCAAGCGCCCGCGAGAGACCCTCGACGACCGTACCGATCTCGACTCCGCGCGCGGTGTGCGCCTGCGGGTCGAAGAAGATCTCCGCGTGGCGGACGCCCTGGGCGGCGGCCCGGGCGAGATAGGCGTCGGCGAGCTCCTCGAAGTCCTGCTCGGTCCGCAGCACGGCCATCAGCGCGTAGTACAGATCCAGGAACGACTGGAGGTCGTCGAAGGCGTACGCGCGCCGCAGCTCGTCGGCGGTCGCGTACGGCAGCTCGACGCCATTGCGTGCGGCGAGCGCGAAGGCCAGCTCGGGCTCCAGGGTGCCCTCGATGTGCAGGTGCAGTTCGGCCTTGGGGAGGGGTGCGGGGTTCGGCATCCCGAAAGCGTAGGTCAGAGGCGCTTGGGAAGCGGAATCCTGTCGAGGTCGCGGGCGACGGTCAGCTCGCCCTCGTACCCGGCCGCCCTGGCCTCCCGCTCGAACTCCTCCGGGTCGGAGTAGCGCTGCGAGAAGTGCGTCAGTACGAGATGCCGCACACCCGCGTCCCTGGCCACCGCCGCCGCCTGCCCGGCGGTGAGGTGACCGTGGTCCTCGGCCAGCCGCACGTCCGCGTCGAGGAACGTCGACTCGATGACGAGGAGATCGCACCCCTCAGCCAGTGCCAGCACCCCGTCACACATCCGCGTATCCATCACGAAGGCGAACCGCTGCCCGCGCCGCACCTCGCTGACCTGCTCCAGCGTCACGTCACCGACCGCGCCCTCGCGCTGCAGCACCCCGACGTCCGGACCCTTGATCCCGGCCTCGGCGAGCTTCTCGACGAGCATGCGCCGCCCGTCGGGCTCGACGATCCGGTAGCCGTACGACTCGACGGGATGCGAGAGCCGCCGCGCTTCGAGCCGGTACGAGGAGGTCTCCGCCAGCACCGCGCCGTCGCCGTCCACGGGGACCTCCGCGATGGCGACGGACTCGCGGTAGGCCGTCGAGTACCGCAGCCGCTCGAAGAAGTGGCGGCCGCTCGCCGGGTAGTGCGCGGTGACCGGATGCGGAACCTGATCGAGGTTGATCCGCTGGATCACGCCCGCGACCCCCAGCGAGTGGTCGCCGTGGAAGTGCGTGACGCAGAGCCGGTCGATGTCGTGCGCGGCGACGCCCGCGTGCAGCATCTGCCGCTGGGTGCCCTCGCCGGGATCGAAGAGGAAGCCCTCGCTGTCCCAGCGCAGGAAGTACCCGTTGTGGTTGCGGTGGCGGGTCGGGACCTGGCTCGCGGTCCCGAGCACGACCAGCTCTCGTGCGGACAACGCGCTTATCCGGGCGGCCAGTTGAGCCCGCGACCGCCCAGCACATGGGCGTGCGCGTGGAAGACGGTCTGTCCTGCGCCCGCGCCGGTGTTGAAGACGATGCGGTACCCGCTCTCGTCGACCTTCTCGTCCGCGGCGACCTGTCCGGCCTCGCGGAGGACGTCGGCAGCGATCTGCGGTTCGGCGGCGGCGAGGGACGCGGCGTCCGCGTAGTGCACCTTGGGGATCACCAGGACGTGCGTCGGCGCCTGCGGGTTGATGTCGCGGAAGGCGACGGTGGTCTCGCTCTCCCGCACGACGGTCGCCGGGATGTCCCCCGAGACGATCTTGCAGAACAGGCAGTCGGTCTGCGGCTCTCCCGCCATGACTCGCCCTCCTCGGTCGCTGGTGATCAGTTGTCCGGCAGCCTACCGGCCGGACTGCCCGAGGTGCTGTCTGAGCCAGTCGTATCCGCGCCTGTCGTAGGGGTCGTTGAGGTCGACGAAGACGACGTGCTGACCGCCGTCGCGGGTGAAGATGTCGAGGTGGCCGCTGGAGTACGCGGGCTCCCCGCCCGCCCACTCGGCGTCTTCGATGTCGGACAGCACGAAGGTCCGCCGGCCGATCTGGATCGTACGGGGAGGCACGCTGTTCTGCGGATCGAGGTCGTGCAGCAGCTCACGGGCGTGCGCCGCCGTCCGCTCGTCGCCGCTCTCGATGGCCCGCAGATAGACCGCACGGCCCGCCGCGAGCCGGCCGCGGTCGACCTCGACGAGGCGCCGGTGGGCGCGCCAGGCGGTGTCGCCGAGGAACGGGGGCGCCATGGCCCGCAGGAACAGGCCACAAGCCTCGTCCAGGCGCCCCTGGTTGGCTGCCAGATTGGCGAGGTTCAGCAGGGCCTTGCGCCCGTGCTCGGGGTGCCCGCTGGCGATGGCCTGCTCGTAGAGCTCACGGGCGCGGGTCAGCTCCCCGCCGCGCTGCACGAAGATCGCGAAGTTGAACAGGGACTGCGGGCCGTGCTCGGGATGTCCCGTGGCAATGGCCTGCTCGAACGCGGCGCGCGCCTCGTCGCTCCGCCCGGCGGAGGCTTCGAGCACGGCGAGATTGGCGAGCGCCTTGGCCCGGATGTCGGGGTCCCCACCGGCAACAGCCCGCAGAAACGCCTCCCGGGCGTCATCGACCCGCCCCTCGGCCCGGGCCCGTGCCCCCTGGTCGAACGCGGCACGGGCCGCCGCGTGCTCGAAGCCACCCGTCACGGCGTGAACCCCGAAGTGACGCGCATGCCCTGCACGTTGGTCCCCATGCGCCCAATTCGAGTGCACCGAGGGACAGTTGCGCAAGGCTGCGTGCCGAAGGGCTCCTACAGCCCCGGCAGCTCCGGTAGCTCCGGCGGCGTCTTCGCCGGGTTCGACTCCAGTTCCGCCAGCGCGATCCTGATCGCCTCGTCGAGCTGGGGGTCGCGGCCCGCCGCGTGGTCCTGCGGGGTCATGACCACCTCCACGTCCGGGTCCACGCCGTAGTTCTCGACGCCCCAGCCCTGGCCCTCCAGCCAGAAGGAGTACTTGGGCTGGGTGATCAGCGTCCCGTCGACCAGACGGTAGCGGCTGTCGATGCCGATCACGCCGCCCCACGTACGGGTGCCGACCACCGGGCCGATGCCCAGCGCCTTGATCGCGGCGTTCACGATGTCGCCGTCCGAGCCCGAGAACTCGTTGGCGACCGCCACCACCGGGCCGCGCGGGGCGTCCGCCGGGTAGCTGAAGGGCTGCATGCCGCGGGGCAGGTCCCAGCCGACGATGCGGCGGGCCAGCTTCTCCACCACCAGCTGCGACGTGTGGCCGCCGCGGTTCTCCCGTACGTCCACCACCAGCCCCTCGCGGGCGACTTCGACCCGAAGGTCGCGGTGGAGCTGTGCCCAGCCGGAGCCGACCATGTCGGGTACGTGGAGGTAGCCGAGGCGGCCGCCGGAGTGTTCGTGGACGTACGCGCGGCGGTCCGCGACCCAGTCGTGGTAGCGCAGCGCCTCCTCGTCCGCCGTCGGTACGACCACCACGTGGCGCACCTCGCCGCCGCCGGCCGGGGCGATCGTGAGCTCGACCGGCTTGCCCGCGGATCCCGTGAGGAGCGGTCCCGGGCCCGTCACCGTGTCCACCGCGCGGCCGTCCACGGCGAGGATCGCGTCCCCGGGGTGGACCGCCACCCCCGGTGCGGTCAGCGGGGAGTGGGCGTGCGGGTCGGAGGTCTCCGTGGGGAGGATGCGGTCGATGCGCCAACTGCCGTCGTCCGTACGGGAGATGTCCGCCCCGAGCAGGCCCTGGCGGGTGGCGTCGGAGCCCCAGCCGCCCATCGGGGTGACGTAGGCGTGCGAGGTGCCCAGTTCGCCGTGCACCTCCCACAGGAGGTCGGTGAGGTCGTTGTGGGTGGCGACGCGGGCGAGGACGGGGCGGTACCGGTCGAGGACCCCGGACCAGTCGACGCCGCCCATGTCGGGGCGCCAGAAATTGTCGCGCATGATGCGGCCGGTCTCGTCGTACATCTGGCGCCATTCGGCGGCCGGGTCGAGGGTGTGCCGCACCCGGGACACGTCGACGGTGATGTTGCTGTCGCTGTCGTCGTCCTTGGACGCCTGGTGGTCCGACGGTACGACCCTGAGCTTGCCGTCGCCGCTGAGCACCACCCGCTTGCCGTCGCCGCTGACCGCGAACCGGTCGACGTCGGAGTCGAGTTCCTCGACGCGCAGTTGGGCCAGGTCGTAGCGCTCCAGCGTGGTGGTGGGGCCGGGGTCGTCGGGGGTGGCTCGGGTGGTGCCGAGGACTCCGCGCAGCGGGTGGCGCAGCCAGAGCACTCCGTCCTTGGCGGCGCGCAGGGTGGAGTAGCGGGCGGCCTCGACGGGGAAGGGGATGATCCGGCCCGCGAGTCCGTCCAGGTCGATGCGGGTGACGGGGGCGGCGTTCTCCTCCGTACCGCCCTCCGCGTCGTCGCCCTTCTTCTCCTTGTCCGCCTCGAACGGGCGGCCGTGGCGCTGCGGCCCGAAGGGCGACGGCGTCGTCGCGGCGAGCGTGATGAGGTGCGGGCGGCAGCTCACGGCGAAGGACATGTCGAAGACGTGCGCGTCGTAGACCGGGTCGAAGGCCCGCTCCGAGAGGAAGGCGAGATGCAGTCCGTCGAGGGTGAAGGCGGGCTGATAGTCCTTGAAACGGAGGGGAGTTGCCTCGGTGACGGTCAGGTTCGCGGTGTCCGCGAGACGGAGCTGACGCAGGTCGCCGGGCCCGGAGTGCGACCAGGCGAGCCAGCCGGAGTCGGGCGAGAAGACGAGGCCGCTCGCGTCGCCGTTGTCGCTGCGGTCCACCTCCCGTACGTCGCCCGACGTACGGTCCACGAGCAGCACACGCCCGTCGTGCGAGGCGACCGCGACCCGCCCGCCGTCGGGGGCCACGGCCAGGCCCAGTACGCGGCCGAGCTGCCCGCCCGCCACCCTGCGCGGTGTCGCGCCGGGGGCGGCGCCCGTCGCCGGGGCGAATTCGAGGGCGTCCTCGCCGTCCGCGTCCGTCACCCAGACCACCTGCTCGTCGCCGTCCACCCGGAAGGTGTGCGGCAGCCTGGCCCGTACGCCGGGCTCGGCGGCCAGCGCGCGCGAGGGGCCCTCGCGGTGGGTCAGCCAGTGGACGGTGCCGCGCACCAGGACCGCGCTGCCGCGTCCGGTGTGGTCGGGCGAGGCGACGACCTGGTGGTGTCCTGCGTGCAGGGGGTGCGGCTGGAGGTCGGCGCGCTGGCCGCCGAGGCGGATCTCGATGCGGCGCGGCCCGGTGCCTGCGGAGAGGTCGTCGAGGAGCCAGAGTTCACCGGCGGACGCGTACACGACGCGGGTGCCGTCGGTGGTGGCGTGACGGGCGTAGAAGCCGTCCACCGGTGTGTGGCGGCGGAGGTCCGAGCCGTCGGGCAGCGAGGAGTAGACCGCGCCGACCCCCTCGTGGTCGGAGAGGAAGGCGATCCGGTCGCCGACCCACATCGCGCACTCGATGTTCCCGTCGAGTCCGGAGTGGATGCGCGCGAAGGAGTCGCCCTCGCCGATCCACAGCTTGCCCGCCGTGCCGCCGCGGTACCGCTTCCAGGCCGCCGCCTCGCGCCCCATGGTCGCCGAGAGGAGCAGCACGCGCCCGTCCGGGCCGTGTGCGAGTCCCCCAACGGGTCCGTAGGGAAGGGTGGTTGCGGGTCCGCCGTCCAGCGGGATCGCCCGCGCCCAGCTGCGGCGCAGCGAGGCCTGTCCGTACGTACTGATCGCGAGGACCTCGCCGCCGGAGGTCCAGCCGCGGACCGACGTCCGGTGGTCCCCCCAGTAGGTGAGCCGCCGGGAGGGCCCTCCGTCGACCGGCGCAACGTGCACCTCGGGCGCCCCGTCGCGCGTCGACGTCCAGGCGACGGTCGCCCCGTCGGGGGATATCCGCGGCTGGGTGACCGGCCTGTTGTCGGCGCTGACACGCCAGGCGCGGCCGCCGTCGAGCGGCGCGACCCAGACGTCGTCCTCGGCGGTGAAGGCGATCAACTCGCCCTGGACATGCGGATACCGGAGATAGGCCGTCTGCGTCGTCACGCCGATCACATTAGTCGCCGAGCCCCGCCAGCCGCAGCTGTCCGTACTCGCGGTGGGCGAGCGGCAGCCGGTACGCGGGCCCGCTCTTCGCCGTCCCGTCCTGCGGGATGACCACCGACGACCGCACCAGCGCGGCGAATTCGGCGCCGCTCGCGAAGACGGTACGTACCTGCTCCTCCGTGAAGGTGCCCTCGAAGGCGGAGATGCGCGCCCACAGCAGCCGCTCCGCCCTGCTGCACAGCTCGTGGCTCCAGTCGATGGCCCGCAGCAGACTCCGGTGGCGGGGCGGGTCCTTGGGGCCGTCGGTGAGGACGGTGAAGCGGCCCCCGGGGACGGCGAGGCTCGCGTACAGCCGCTGGGCGGGCATCAGGCGCAGGCTGCGCGCGGCGAGCAGGATGGAGAGCGGGTCGCCGTCGAGGCGCTGGGCGATGAGCCGGCCCCAGTAGTTGGGCAGGTCGACGCCCTGCGTCGCGGCCTTCTCGGTGAGCATTCCCACGGTCTGCTCGGGCGGCAACGGCCGCAGGGCGAGGGACTGTTCGCCCGGTACGCCCAGCGCCTTGCGGCTGGTGGTCAGTATCTGCAGCTGGGGGCAGTGGTCGTGCAGTCTGCCGACGAGATACGCACACCCCGTCAGCACGTGCTCGCAGGTCTCGAGGACGAGCAACCCGCGCCGTCGCGACAGGAGTTGGAGCACCGCGTACACCGGATCGGCGCCCTGCTCGGGCGAGGTGTGAAGTGCGGCGGCGACGGCGTGCGGCACCAGGGCGGCGTCCTGGCAGGCCGACAGGTCGGCGCGGAAGACGGGCAGGTCGATGGACTCGGCGATCCGTGCGGCGAGGTGGGACTTGCCGACACCCGCGGGTCCGGTGAGGGTGACCAGCCGGGTCGACGAGAGCCGGTCGAGGAGTGCGGAGAGCGGCGGATTCTGCTGCGGCCTTGACTGTGCTGGCGACATGGAGACAGCGTGGCGGGCGGGGGGCCGGGTGCGCGCGGGTGCGGGCCATAGATCCGTACACCTAAAACCCCAGGTGGGGCCTACCTAGGTACGTCCGCTCCCACTTCACCTACGAGCGCCGCGATCTCCCCGCGCGAGCCGAAGCCGAGCTTGGCGAGGATGTGCTCGACGTGCGCGTCCGCGGTGCGCTTCGAGATGACGAGCCGCTCGGCGATCAGCCGGTTGGAGAGGCCTTCGTGCACGAGGAGCGCCACTTCGCGCTCGCGGCGGGTGAGGGCCTCCAGGGCGCCGACGGGCGCGGTACGGACGGCCGGCGGCTCCCCGAGGGCGAAGGCCACCGCACGGTCCCGGCCCAGCACCTCCCCCTCGGCGTGCAACCGCTCGAACTCCCGCTCCCCCAGCGCCTCTACGAGATGCGCCTTGGCCGCGTCATGGACAGCCACCAGCACCGGGTCTCCCAGCATCAACGGCGAGAGACCCCGGTGCACGTCGACGGATGCGCCCATCAGCAGGGCCGCGTCGGCGTACCGCTCCTCGAAGCGGGCCACCCATGCCAGCGCCTCCAGGGCGTGACCGCCGCCGAACAGTTCGGGCAGTTCCATGTAGAGCCGCAGTGCCTCACGGCCTTCGCGCAGGGCACCGGGGAAGTCGCCGGTGAAGATCCGCACCATGCACAGGGCGAGCGTGCTGTGGGCGTTGGCCCAGTTCTCGCCCTGCGGCGCCAGTTCCAGGGAGCGCAGCAACTCCCCCACGGCGGCGGCCGCGTCGCCGGCCCGTGCCAGGTGCATGGCG
The DNA here is from genome assembly GCF_036227325.1 of Streptomyces sp. NBC_01465. Taxonomy (NCBI): domain Bacteria; kingdom Bacillati; phylum Actinomycetota; class Actinomycetes; order Kitasatosporales; family Streptomycetaceae; genus Streptomyces; species Streptomyces sp. NBC_01465. Next base: position 2,488,851 of record NZ_CP109467.1, read on the forward strand.
GCGTTGCGGTGCGCGTAGGCGAGGGCGAAGCCGTCGTCGTACGCCTCGGCGAGCGGCAGGAGTTCGTTGTGGGCAGCCAGAAACTCCTCGGCGTGGCCCAGATGCAGTTCGGTCGTTGCCAGATACGCCAGGGTCCGCATCCGGATCCTGCCGTCGCCGGTACGCCGGGAGATCTCCAGCGCCTGATAGAAGTCGGGCAGCGCCAGGTGCATGGGCCCGTTGTTGGCGAGGCACTGGGCCCGCTGGAAGTGCAGGGTGGCACTGTCCGCCTCCGTGCCGGCACCCGCGGCCAGGGCCCGGTCGGCCCAGCGCACGCCCTCCACCAGTCGGCTTCTCCCGATCCACAGACCCGTCAGTGCTGCCGCCAGGGCCACCCCGGCCGCCTCTTCCCCGGGGGCGGAGAGGGAGAACTCCATCGCCGTACGGAAGTTGTCGATCTCCCGGTCGAGACGGCGCGTCCACTGCAGCTGGCCCGGCCCGTACCAGGCCTCGTCGGCGGAGCGCGCGAGGTGCAGGAAGTGGTCACGGTGGCGGCACGCGGAGGGCAGCGTGCCGCCGGGAGCTGCCGCGAGCCGCTCCACTCCGTACTCGCGGATCGTGTCGAGCATCCGGTAGCGGTCGTCCCCGTCGCCGTCTTCCCGGATCACGATGGATTTGTCGACGAGACCGATGAGGTCGTCGACGATGCCGTACTCCTCGAACTCGCCCTCGGAGCAGACCTGTTCGGCCGCCTCCAGGTCGAAGCCGCCCGCGAAGACGGACAGCCGGGCCCACAGCGTCTGCTCCTCGGGGGTGCAGAGGTCGTGGCTCCAGTCGATGGCGGTACGGAGCGTCTGGTGCCGGGGGTGCGAGGAGCGGCCGCCGCCCAGTGTCCGGAAGCGGTCCTCCAGGCGGCGCAGCACCTGCTCCAGCGGGAGCGCCCGCAGTCGTACGGCGGCCAGCTCCAGGGCGAGGGGAATCCCGTCGAGGCGCGCGCAGAGGGTGGCGATCTGGTCCGCGTTGCTCTCGGTCAGCGCGAAGCCGGGGCGGGCGGCGGCGGCCCGGTCGATGAACAGCCGTACCGCTTCGGCCTGTTCGAGGGGCGCCACCGTCAGCGTGTGCTCGGCGGGAACGTCGAGCGCCTGCCGGCTGGTCAGCAGCAATCGCAGCCCCGGACACGAGCTCAGCAGAATCTCGGCGAACAGCGCGCACGCGTCGACCAGATGCTCACAGGTGTCCAGCACCAGCAGCGACTGCTCCTCGCGCAGGAACTCCACCACCATGTCGAGCGGACTGCGCCCAGCCGCCTCGGGCAGCCCGAAGGCCGAACCGACCGCATAGGGAAGCAACTCCCCGTCACGCACCCCGGCGAGCTCGACCAGGCGCACACCGTCACGGAGTTGGCGGCCCACCGAGCCGGCGGCCCGTACGGCGATCCGGGACTTGCCCACTCCGCCGGGTCCCAGCAGGGTGACCATCCGCGCACTGCCGAAGAGCGCACAGACGTCGTCGATCTCCCGCTCCCGGCCGATGAAACTCGTCATCTCGCTGGGGAGTTCACCGCGCTGCCAGGCCCAGACGGATTCCGCCATACGAGCATCGTAGGGTCTCGGAGCCCGCCGCTACCCTGCAATGCCTGTTTGACCGGAGTGGAGTTCGGCGTCGCGGACCAGGGCCGCGATCTCGCCCCGTGAGCCGAATCCCAGCTTGGCGAGAATGTGCTCGACGTGCGCGTCCGCGGTGCGCTTCGAGATGACGAGCTTCTCGGCGATCTCCCGGTTGGACAGGCCTTGGTGGACGAGGGCGGCGACTTCGCGCTCGCGCCGGGTCAGGACGTCGAGGGTGCGCAGCGGGGCCGGGCCCGGCTCGGGGTCAGGGGGCTCGCCGAGTGCGAGCGCCACCGCACGGCGCAGCTCCATCGCCGCGCCCTGCGCGTACAGTCGCGCGAACTCCGCCTCTCCCAGGGCCTGTTCGGCCTGCTCCCGGAAGTGGGCGTGCAGCCCGAGCAGCAGCGGGTCGCCGACCAGCAGCGGTACGTCTCCGTACCGGGTGCCCGCCGCCACGCCCGCCAGTACGGCCGCCTCCACGTGCCGGTCCTGGAGGACCAGGGCCCAGCCGAGTACGGCGGCGACGTTGCCGATGCCGAAGACGTCCGGCAGCAGGGCGAAGCTCCGCAGCGCCTGCCTGCCGTGTTCCTGCGCGCCGGCCGCGTCGCCGTCGGCGATGCGCGCGAGGGCGAGGAAGAAGCGGGTGACGCCGGTGGCCCACGCCTCACCGGGCGGGAAGGTGTCCAGGGCGCGCAGCAGGATCTCTTCGGCCGCCGCAGGGTCACCCAGCCGCAGACTCCGGTCACCTGCGTTGCGCAGGTGCATGGCCAGCAGATGGCGGTCACCGAGGTCGCGCACGGACCGGTCGATCTCCGTGTCGTTGCGGGCCGCTTCCTCGGTACGGCCGAGATGGATGTACGTGATGGACAGATACACCAGGCTCTGGGTCCGACCGTGCGCGTCGCCTGCCAGCCCGTACCCCTCGGCGGCCCGCAGATAGCAGTCGGCCGCCTCCTCCCACTGCCCGCCGATGACCTGGCACGCGCCGCGCTGGAAGTCCAGCATCGCCCGGTCGGCGGGGCCGCCCGCCCCGGTGGCTCCGGCCCTGGCGCTCCAGCGGGAGCCCTCCAGCGCCCGGCCCATGCCGATCCACAGGCCGGTGAGCGCCCCGGAGACCGCCACCGCGCCCGCCTCCTCCCCCGGTGTGGACAGCGACCACTCCATGGCGGCGCGGAGGTTGTCGATCTCGCGGTCGAGGCGGTGCATCCAGGCGATCTGCGCGGGCCCGAACCAGCCCGCGTACCCCTCGCGCGCGATGTGCAGGAAGTGGTCGCGGTGGCGCCGGGCGAGCCCCTGGCCCTCCCCGGACGCGGCGAGCCTCTCGGCCCCGTACTCACGGATCGTGTCGAGCATCCGGTACCGGTCGTCGCCCTCGCCCTCGCGCCGGATCACGATGGACTTGTCCACCAGGGCGATGAGGTGGTCGACGATGTCGTACGCGTCCAACTCGCCGTCGGCACAGATGTGTTCGGCGGCCTCCAGGTCGAAGCCGCCCGCGAAGACCGAAAGGCGAGCCCACAGCGTCTGCTCCTCGGGCGTGCACAGGTCGTGGCTCCAGTCGATGGCCGTACGGAGCGTCTGGTGCCGGGGATGCGCGGCACGGCCCCCGCCGAGCGCCCGGAAGCGGTCCTCCAGCCGGCGCAGCACCTGCTCCAGGGGCAGCGCCCGCAGCCGTACGGCAGCCAGCTCCAGGGCCAGCGGAATCCCGTCGAGACGCGCGCACAGGGCGCCGACCTGTTCCGCGTTGGCCTCGGTCAGGGCGAAGCCGGGGCGGGCGGCTGCGGCGCGTTCGATGAACAGCCGTACCGCTTCGGCCTGTTCGAGAGGTGCCACCGTCAGCGTGTGCTCGGCGGGAACATCCAGGGCCTGCCGACTGGTGAGCAGCAGCCGCAGCCCCGGACACGAGCTCAGCAGAATCTCGGCGAACAGCGCGCACGCGTCGACCAGATGCTCACAGGTGTCCAGCACCAGCAGCGACTGCTCCTCGCGCAGGAACTCCACCACCATGTCGAGCGGACTGCGCCCAGCCGCCTCCGGCAGCCCGAAGGCCGCCCCCACCGCGTGCGGCAGCAGCTCCCCGTCGCGGACCCCGGCCAGCTCCACCATCCGTACGCCGTCACGGAATCGGGGGGCGAGCGAGGTGGCGGCACGCACCGCGATCCGGGACTTGCCGACGCCCCCCGGCCCCAGGAGCGTCACCATGCGGGCGCCCTCCAGAAGGGCGCACACCCCATCGATCTCGAACTCCCGGCCGATGAAACTCGTCATCTCACTGGGGAGTTCACCGCGCTGCCATGCCCAGCCGGATCCCGCCATGGATCCATCGTAGAGCGGGACTCATTTGCCTTGTGGATACTCCGTCACAGTGACCGTCACCGTGACCGCGGGACGTACTCCCCCACCACCGGCCGGCGGTGTCGTCCGCCGTGAACCCCCGTTGGAGGGTGCCGCGTTGCAGTCCCCCAGCACCGTGGCGGTGAACATGGTCTTCGCGCCGACCTTCGCGGTCAGATGCCCCTTCACGCACGAACCGTCGCGCACATAGGTCACCGTCCCGTTGACGGTGATCTTCTTGTTGTCGTCGGTACGGCCCTGACAGTCGACGCTCGCCTTGCTGGGCGATGCGGTCGGGGTCGCGGTGCCGCCGCCGGAAAGGGTCGCCGTACAGCTCAGCCAGTTGACCTTCACCCCGGCGCGTTCCAGCACCTTGGTCGCCATCTGGTCGGTGGTGTAGGCGACGGCCGCGGAGTTCATTCCGCCCACCGGGTCGCAGGCGGCAAGCCCCACCACCGCTGCCACGGCGACGCCGCCCGCCGCGAGGGTCCGCCGGTACCGTAAGCGTCTCAATGCCCCCATGAAGGACAGGGTCCCACCGCAGGGGCCGCCCGCAAAAGCCCCTGTCCGGTCAAGTCCAGCGGCCGGTGAGACCGAGAAGCAGCGCGGAGGCGGCGGTTCCGGCGGTGGAGGTACGCAGCACACTCGGCCCCAGCACGTACGGCTCGGCGCCCGCCTCGGCGAACGCCTTCAACTCCTCGGGAGAGACACCCCCTTCGGGCCCCACGACGAGCACGATCGACCCCTCGGCCGGAAGCCGCGCGGCGGCCAGCGACACGGTCCCCGCCTCGTGCAGTACGGCCGCGAAGTCCGCCCCGGCCAGCAGGGCTGCGACCTGCTTCGTGCTCATCCCGTCGGCCACCTCGGGGAACCGCACGCGGCGCGACTGCTTCCCCGCCTCCCTGGCCGTATTCCGCCATTTGGCAAGGGACTTGGCGCCCCGGTCGCCCTTCCACTGCGTGATGCAGCGCGAGGCCTGCCACGGCACGATCGCATCGACGCCGACCTCGGTCATGGTCTCGACGGCAACCTCGCCGCGGTCGCCCTTGGGCAGCGCCTGGACGACGGTGATGCGCGGCGCGGGCTCGTCCTCGGCCCGTACGGCGGTCACATCGACGGTGAGCCGGTCCTTGCCCTCGGCCGAACTGACCACGGCTTCGGCCCAGTTGCCCCGCCCGTCGGTCAGCACGACGTCCTCACCGGCGTGCAGCCGCTTGACCGACACCGCGTGGCGCCCCTCGGCGCCGTCCAGCACGAACAGGCCCGCCCCGGGCACGTCGTCGACGACAAAAACAGGCGCAGTCATCCCGTACTCCTCACGCTCTCAGCGCGGTCCGCGCCGCGTCCAGTTCACTCGCCAGCACCTCGACCAGCTGCCCGGCCGGCATCTCCCGCGCCTGCCGGTGCCCCTGCCCCGCCCACAGCGCCATGCCCTGCGCGTCGCCCACCCCGGCAGCCGCCTTGCGGAGGCCCGCGGTGAGGTGGTGCACCTGGGGGTACGCGGCCGGGGCGTACGGCCCGTGCTCGCGCATGAACCGGTTGACGAGCCCGCGCGCGGGCCGCCCGGAGAAGGCCCGGGTGAGCTCGGTCCGTACGAACAGCGGGTTGGTCAGCGCCTGCTTGTGCAGCGGGTTGGCACCCGACTCGGGACAGACCAGGAACGCCGTCCCCAACTGCGCGGCCTCCGCACCCGCCGCCATCACGGCGGCGATCTGCGAACCGCGCATCAGCCCGCCGGTGGCGACGATCGGGATCGGCACGGTCTCGCGCACCTGCGCGACGAGCGAGAGGAGCCCGAGCCCGGAGCCGTCGGCCTGGGGGTCGTCGCGGTGCGTGGACTGGTGCCCGCCCGCCTCGATGCCCTGCACACACACGGCGTCGGCCCCGCACCACTGGGCGCTCTGCGCCTCCTCGGGCGTGGTGACGGTGACGATCGTGTACGTACCGGCCCGGTCGAAGGCGTCGAGAACGTCGCGCGAGGGGCAGCCGAAGGTGAAGGAGACGACCGGCACGGGGTCGTCGAGCAGGATGGCCAGCTTGGCCTCGTACCCGTCGTCACCCGCGCCGCAGGCGTCCAGGTCCACGAGCGCGGTCTCGTACCAGGCGGCCTCGCCCGCGAGTTGGTGCCGGTAGACCTCGACGGCGGCGCGGTCGGCGGTGTCCTGCTGCGGCATGAAGAGGTTGACGCCGAAGGGGCGGGAGGTGAGCCCGCGCACCTGCTTGATCTCCTCGTACATGCCGTCGGCCGTCTTGTACCCGGCGGCAAGGAACCCGAGCCCCCCGGCCTCGGACACGGCGGCGGCCAGCCGCGGCCCGGAAGCACCGCCGGCCATGGGCGCCTGCACGATCGGATACCGACAGAGGTCGGCCAGAACAGAGGACATAACGGCATCGTGCCATGTGACGAGGTCGGGGCCGAATCATGCAGGGTTAGGAGTCTGCGGGCAGATTTTGGCCGGTGTCGCATCCGAACGGACCGCGAGCGGCCATTGAGAACCCCCACCTACGCCAGCCACCTCCGCGAGAGCGGCGGCGGTTTAGCCGCAAAGAGGGCGCGGCGGTAGCCGCGGGTCCGGGGGCAGAGCCCCCGGACCCACCCACTCAGCGTCCGTTAAAAGCGTCCTTCAGCCGCGAGAACAAGCCCTGCTGACCCGGCTGGAACTGCCCAGTAGGCCGCTCCTCACCCCGCAGCTTCGCCAGATCCCGCAGCAACCGCTCCTGCTCCGGGTCCATCTTCGTCGGCGTCAGCACCTCGACGTGCACGATGAGATCACCGCGCCCGCCACCCCGCAGATGCGTGATGCCGTGCTGGTGCAGCGGGATCGACTGCCCAGACTGCGTACCGGGCCGGATGTCGATGTCCGCCATCCCGTCCAGCGTCTCCAGCGGCACCTTCGTGCCCAGCGATGCCGCGGTCATCGGGATCGTCACCGTGCAGTGCAGATCGTCGCCCCGCCGCTGGAACACCGCGTGCGGCAGCTCGTGGATCTCCACGTACAGGTCACCGGCGGGACCGCCGCCGGGACCGACCTCGCCCTCGCCGGCGAGCTGGATCCGCGTGCCGTTGTCGACACCGGCCGGGATCTTGACCGTGAGAGTGCGACGCGAGCGGATGCGCCCGTCGCCCGCACACTCCGGGCAGGGCGTCGGGACCACGGTCCCGAACCCCTGGCACTGCGGGCAGGGACGCGAGGTCATGACCTGGCCCAGGAAGGACCGGGTGACCTGCGACACCTCGCCGCGCCCGCGGCACATGTCGCACGTCTGCGCCGAAGTACCGGGCGCAGCACCCTCACCACTGCAGGTCGTACACACAACAGCCGTGTCGACCTGAATGTCCTTGGTGGTGCCGAAGGCCGCCTCGTTGAGGTCGATCTCCAGCCGGATCATCGCGTCCTGGCCGCGCCGCGTCCGCGAGCGGGGTCCGCGCTGGGACGCCGTACCGAAGAAGGCGTCCATGATGTCCGAGAAGTTGCCGAAGCCGCCCTGGCCGAAGCCACCGGCCCCGCCACCGCCGGAGGCGGAGAGCGGGTCGCCGCCCAGGTCGTAGACCTGCTTCTTCTGCGGGTCCGAGAGAACCTCGTAGGCCGCGTTGATCTCCTTGAAGCGCTCCTGCGTCTTCGGGTCCGGATTCACATCCGGGTGAAGCTCGCGGGCAAGACGCCGAAAGGCCTTCTTGATCTCGTCCTGGGAAGCGTCGCGGCGCACGCCGAGTACGGCGTAGTAGTCCGTGGCCACTTACGACTCCGCCAGGATCTGTCCGACGTAACGTGCCACTGCGCGTACCGCTCCCATCGTTCCCGGGTAATCCATGCGTGTGGGGCCTACGACCCCGAGTTTGGCGACTGCCTCGTCGCCCGAACCGTAGCCGACGGCGACGACCGATGTGGACGTCAGGCCCTCGTGAGCGTTCTCATGCCCGATACGTACGGTGATGCCTGAGTCCTGCGCCTCACCGAGCAGCTTCAGCAGCACAACCTGCTCCTCCAGCGCTTCCAGCACGGGCCGGATCGTCAGCGGGAAGTCGTGCCCGAAGCGGGTGAGGTTCGAGGTGCCGCCGATCATCAGCCGCTCCTCGGTCTCCTCGACCAGAGTCTCCAGCAGAGTGGCCAGCACCGTCGAGACGGTGCCCCGGTCCTCCTGCTCGAAGGAGTCCGCGAGGTCCTGCACCAGCTGCGGGACGTCGGCGAAGCGACGCCCCACGACCCTCGAGTTGAGCCGCGCCCGCAGATCCGCGAGCGAGGTCTCCCCGAAGGGGGCCGGGCAGTCGATCATGCGCTGCTCGACGCGTCCGGTGTCCGTGATCAGCACCAGCATCAGCCGGGCCGGCGCCAGTGACAGCAGTTCCACGTGCCGCACCGTCGACCGCGTGAGCGACGGGTACTGCACGACGGCCACGTTCCGCGTGAGCTGCGCGAGCAGCCGTACGGTCCGCGCCACCACGTCGTCCAGGTCGACGGCGCTGCCCAGGAAGTTCTGGATGGCGCGCCGCTCGGGCGACGACAGCGGCTTCACTCCGGCGAGCTTGTCGACGAAGAGCCGGTAGCCCTTGTCGGTGGGGATCCGCCCGGCGCTGGTGTGCGGCTGGGCGATGAACCCCTCGTCCTCCAGGGCGGCCATGTCGTTGCGGATGGTCGCCGGAGAGACCCCGAGACGATGCCGCTCGGTGAGCGCCTTCGACCCGACCGGCTCCTCGGTGCCCACATAGTCCTGGACGATGGCGCGCAGCACTTCAAGCCTGCGTTCACTGAGCATCGCGCACACCTCCAGCTGTCGTCCCTTGGCACCTGCCTGGCACTCTGTGTGTACGAGTGCCAGCAATCCCCCCAGTGTACGGCGGCCTGCCTGCGCCGAAGCAAGGCGGAGTGCGGCCAGACACGCTACCGCGACGGAGCATGCCACCCGGGATAGCGTCGCGGTATGGACGTGACTTGGGAAGACCACGGCTGGGAACGGCTCGCTCCGGAAGTCGGCCGCCGCAGGCTTCCCGGCTGGGATGCGACGGTCGGCCTGGTCGCCGGAGACGGCGCGGCACTCCTCTTCGACACCGGATCCACACTCCGTGAGGGCGCCGAGATCCGCGCCCAGGCGGAGCAACTGCTCGGCCGCAGAGTGACGCACATCGCTCTCAGCCACCCTCATTTCGACCACGTCCTCGGCACTGCGGTCTTCTCCGGTGCGCAGGTGTACGGCGCGGTGGGCATGGACACGCTGTTCGCGCGGGGCGCGGAGGAGCTGGCGGCCGACGCGGTGCGCCAGGGTGTACCCGAACGGGAGGCGGCGGAGGCCGCCGATCTCCTCGTACGGCCGCATCACACGGTCTGCGACGAGTGGACCCTGGATCTGGGCGCCGGCTGCCACGTCCTGCTCGCCAACATCGGCCCGGCCCACTCGGGCCACGACCTGGTGGCCGTGGTCCCCTCCTCTCCGCCGATCGTCTTCTGCGGAGATCTGGTGGAGGAGTCGGGCGCACCGCAGGCGGGCCCGGACGCGGTCCCCGCCCAGTGGCCCGCGGCCCTCGACCGCCTCCTGGCCCTCGGCGGGGAGGACGCCCGTTATGTCCCGGGCCACGGCGCGGTGGTCGACGCCGCGTACGTCCGCGCGCAGCGGGATGCGCTGGCAGCACGCTTCGCGGTGTCGTAGCGTCTGCGAAATGCGCAGCTACAACCCGGACTTGACGCCCCCGTGGAAGAAGTCGACTCCCGCCCCGACCGTCCCCGCCGACCCCGACCTGGTGGTCGAGGAGATCAGCACCGGCTTCTGCGGTGCGGTGATCCGCTGCGAGAAGACGGCCGAGGGGCCCACGGTCACGCTGGAGGACCGCTTCGGCAAACACCGGGTCTTCCCGATGACCCCGTCGGCGTTCCTGCTGGACGGCCGCCCGGTGACGCTCGTACGTCCGACGGCGGCGGCCCCGCAGCGCCCGGCCCGTACGGCATCGGGCTCGGTCGCGGTCCCGGGCGCGAGGGCGAGGGTCGCGCGGGCGGGCCGTATCTATGTGGAGGGCCGGCACGACGCGGAGCTGGTGGAACGCGTCTGGGGCGACGACCTGCGCATCGAGGGCGTGGTGGTCGAGTACCTGGAGGGCATCGACGACCTCCCCGCGATCGTGGCGGAGTTCGCCCCGGCGGCGGACGCGCGCCTGGGGGTACTGGTGGACCACCTGGTCCCGGGCTCGAAGGAGTCGCGCATCGCGGCGGAGGTGTCGAGCGCGCACGCACTGGTGGTGGGCCACCCGTACATCGACGTCTGGGAGGCGGTGAAGCCGTCGAGCGTGGGGATCAAAGCGTGGCCCCGGATCCCGCACGGCCAGGACTGGAAGACGGGCATCTGCAGGGAGTTGGGCTGGCCGGAGAACACGGGGGCGGCGTGGCAGCACATCCTGGGGCGGGTGCGCTCGTACAAGGACTTGGAGCCGGCGCTGCTGGGGAGGGTCGAGGAACTGATCGACTTCGTGACGGGCTAGGTATTTCAAGCCGTCCGGCGATTGAGGACCGGGGGCCCGGGGGCAGAGCCCCCGAGAGGGGGCGCAGGGGGCGAAGCCCCCGCTCACCGGAGCCCGGGGTCTGGGGCGGGAGCCCCAGTTTCGGGAAGGGGCGGGATTGGGGAACTCCTCCCACCCCCGACCCCGCTAATCCACCAGATCCCGCACGACCCCGTCGGCAAGCAACCGCCCCCGCAACGTCAACACAGCCCGCCCAGCCTCATAAGGCCCGGCCTCCAACAACCCACCCTCAAGCGCCCGCCGAGAAGCAGCAAGCCCCTCAGCCCGCAGCAGCGAAAGCGGACACCCCTCCCGAAGCCTCAGCTCCAACAGAATCCGCTCGACCCGCCGATCCTCCGCACCCAAAACCTCCCGCCCCGCCCCCGGCGACCGACCACCCGCCAGAGCCCCCGCATACGCCCCGGGATGCTTGACGTTCCACCACCGCACGCCCCCCACATGGCTGTGCGCCCCCGGCCCGGCCCCCCACCAGTCCGCCCCGCGCCAGTACAGCTCGTTGTGCAGACACCGCCCAGCAGCCGTCGTCGCCCAGTTGGAGACCTCGTACCACTCGAACCCAGCAGCCCCCAGCACCTCATCAGCGATCAAGTACCGGTCCGCATGCACGTCGTCATCCGTCATCGGCACCTCACCCCGCCGAATCCGCCGCGCGAGCTGCGTCCCCTCCTCGACGATCAGCGCATACGCACTCACATGATCAGGACCGGCCCCCACAGCCGCGGCCAGCGAGGCCCGCCAGTCCTCGTCGCTCTCCCCCGGAGTCCCGTAGATCAAATCAAGATTCACATGCTCGAACCCGGCCGCCCGCGCCTCCGCGACACACGCCTCGGGCCGCCCCGGCGTATGTGTCCGCTCCAGCACCTTCAGCACATGCTGCCGAGCGCTCTGCATCCCGAACGAAACGCGATTGAACCCCCCGGCCCGCAGCTCCCCCAGATACTCCGCGTCCACGGAATCCGGATTGGCCTCGGTCGTGACCTCGGCGCCCTCGGCGAGCCCGAACTCTTCCTTCACGGCCGCCAGCATCTTCACAAGATCACCGGCGGCGAGCAGCGTCGGCGTCCCGCCCCCCACGAATACGGTCTGCACCGGCCGCGGATCGTCCCCCATCACCTTCCGCGCGAGCCGGATCTCCTCAACAACCATCTCGGCGTAGTTGTCCCGGGAGGCCAGCACACCCCCCGAGCTCCGCAGCTCACTGGCGGTGTACGTGTTGAAGTCGCAGTACCCGCACCGCGTCGCGCAGTACGGCACGTGCAGATAGAACCCGAGCGGCCGCTCACCCGCGCCTTCGAAGGCGGCAGGGGGCAGCGCCCCGTCCTCGGGCATGGGCTCACCATCGGGCAGTACGGAAGGCATGCCCCCATTGTCCGTCACGCCCGCCCATCACTCGGCCGCCATCACTCCGCCCGCAGCACCAGCAGCGCCAGGTCGTCGTCCAGCGGCTTGTCCCCGAATTCGTACACGGCCCGTCTGATCCGCTCGGCCACCCCTTGCGCGGTCAGCCCCACGCACCCCGCCAGGACCGTAGCGAGCCCGTCCGCGTCGTCGAACATCCGCGCCCCGGCGCGCCGCTCGGTCACCCCGTCCGTCACACAGAGCAGGGTGTCGCCCGGCATGAGGTCGAAGCTCTCGCTCTCGTACGCGACGTCCTCGACGACCCCGAGAAGCACCTGCGGCGCCGCCGCCGGCTGCACGCTTCCGTCGGGGTGCAGCAGCAGCGGCAGCGGGTGGCCGGCGCTGGAGAGGGTGCAGCGGACCCCGCCGCCGGGGCCGTCCAGCGGCACCAGTTCCCCGTAGAGCATCGACAGGAAGCGCGACTGCGGCCCCTCCGGCAGTTCCTGTCCGCCGGCCGCCGCGACCATCCTGGCGGCGGCCTCCGCCGTCTCCATCGCCTCGTCGACCAGCAGCTTGTTCAGCCGGTCGAGCACCTCCGCGACCGCATATCCCTCCCGCGCAAGCAGCCGCAGCCAGGGCCGGGCCAGCCCCGTGACGACCGCCGCCTCCGGACCGCTGCCCTGGACGTCGCCCAGCGCGAAGCACCAGCGGCCGCCGGATCCCGATCCGGGGAAGACGTCGTAGAAGTCGCCGCCCGCGACGCCCTCGCCCCTCGGTTCGTAGACCAGCGCACTGTCCACGCCGGGGATCTCGGCGACCGAGCTCGGCAGCAGCCCGCGCTGGAGGACGCGGCTGATGGTGGCCTGCCGGGTGTACTGGCGCGCGGAGGCGATGGCGAGCGCCACCCGGCGCGCGAAGTCCTCGACCAGTCCGGAGACTTCGTCGGGGGTGCGCTGGATCCCGGCCCGACCCAGCATCAGTGTGCCGAGCGGCCGCCCGCCCGCGATCAGCCGGTACGCGAGGGCCGACCCGTCGGTCTCGGTCAGGGTTCCTATGGGCGGCCAGGGCACGGCCACTCCCCCGCCGCGCGCGGACTCCGGGAGCCTCGGCGGCTCCTTCTCCAGGGCGGTGCGCAGCTCCTCGTTGCGGCCCTCGCGTGCGTGCCAGACCCGGGAGAGGCGCGGGACGCGCAGCGCGCCGCCCGCCTCCGGTTCGAGCCATACGGCACACCAGTCGGCGAGCCGGGGCACCAGGAGCTGTCCGGCGAGCGCGGCGATCATGTCCTCGTCGAACTGTCCGGCCAGGAGGTCGGAGGCCTCGGCGAGGAAGGTGAGCGCACCTCGGTTGATCCAGTCCCGGTCGTCGCGGCCGCCGCCGCGGCGGGTGGCGGGGGCCAGGATCTCGGCGGCCCGCAGTCCGCGCTGGAGCATCTGGTCGTCGCCCGGTCGGGGGTGCGGTTCCCCGGCGTCGACCGCGAGTCTGGCCCAGACCGTTTTCAGGCCGGTGCGGTAGGTGATGCCCCAGCATTCGGCCAGCGTCCCGACGAGCCGCAGTCCACGCCCGTACTCCGGAATGCCCCGCTCCGCCTGCGCTCCCTGCGATTCGTTGCGTACAGCACGGGAGGGATGGTGGTCGGAGACCTCGAGGACCAGGGAGGGCGGTCCTGTGGGTTCGTCGGGCGGCTCCTCCTCCAGCCTGCAGATCAGCTCGACGGTGGTCCCGGCGTGCACCACGGCATTGGTGACCAGCTCGCTGACCACGAGTGCGGCGTCGTCGGCGAGCCGGTCGGTGAATCCGGTGGCGGTCGGCAGGCCGAGCGCGGTCCAGTCGGCGAGCGCGGCGCGGACGAAGCGTCGTGCGGCGGACGGGGCCATCGGGTTGCCGGGCAGACTGGTGCGTGCGACAGATGGCACGTCAACACCCGTTCCAGAGCTGCGAGTTGAGGGGATAGTGATATCCCGCTGCGTTGGAATGGACCCCACGTGCGGCTCCCTGACCAGTTCTTGCAATGCGCCGCTTGCGACACCGACAGAGTGACAGACTGAGCCTGCCCATAAGCACCGAGTCACCGAAGTGGGCCAACATGAACGAAGAAAGTGCTATGCCGTCCCCCGGGGGCGGCTGGGTCCGCACCTCGGAACTCCGACCTCTGCTGGCCGCCATGACGGCGCTGCGTGACGGGGATTTCCGGGTCAGGCTCCCGGAGACCCATGAGGGCATGCCGGCCGAACTGGCCGCCGCCTTCAATCACATCGCCGTACGGAACCAGCATTTCACCGACGAGCTCTCGCGCGTGCGGCGTGAAGTGATCCGCCACGGCCGCCTGGACGAACGCCTCTCGGCCAGCCCGGGGCAGGGCGCCTGGACCGCGGGCGTCAGCAATACGAACACCCTGCTGGAAGCCCTGGTGGTACCGGCGGCCAACGCGACGCGTGTCCTGGACGCGGTGGCCGGCGGCGATCTGACCCAGCGGGTCGACCTGCACGACGGCAACCGTCAGCTGCGGGGCGATCTGCGCAGACTCGGCCGCGCCGTCAACAAGATGGTCGACCAGCTGTCCCTCTTCACGGGTGAAGTCACCCGGGTGGCCCGTGAAGTGGGTACGGAAGGACGGCTCGGCGGACGCGCCAAGGTCCAGGGCCTGTCGGGGAGTTGGCGCGATGTGACGGAGGCCGTCAACACGATGGCGTCCCGGCTCACCGCCCAGGTGCGCGACATCGCCGCGGTGACCACGGCGGTGGCCCGGGGCGACCTGACCCGTACGGTCACGGTCGAGGCGACCGGCGAGCTCCTGGAGCTGAAGCTCACCGTCAACACGATGGTCGACCAGCTCTCCGCCTTCGCCGACGAGGTCACGCGTGTGGCCCGCGAAGTGGGTACGGAAGGACAGCTGGGCGGCCGCGCCCAGGTCCGCGGCGTCTCCGGGGTCTGGAAGGACCTCACCGACAACGTCAACTTCATGGCCTCCAACCTCACCTCCCAGGTGCGCAACATCGCCCAGGTGACGACGGCCGTGGCCAACGGCGACCTCTCCCAGAAGATCACCGTCGACGCCCAGGGCGAGATCCTGGAACTGAAGTCGACGATCAACACGATGGTCGACCAGCTCCTCGCCTTCGCGGACGAGGTGACCCGCGTGGCCCGCGAGGTCGGCACCGAAGGAAACCTGGGCGGCCGCGCCCAGGTCCGCGGCGTCTCCGGGGTCTGGAAGGACCTCACCGAGAACGTCAACTTCATGGCGGACAACCTGACTTCACAGGTCCGCAACATCGCGCTCGTGTCGACGGCGGTCGCCCAGGGCGACCTCGGCAAGAAGATCACCGTCGAGGCGAAGGGCGAGATCCTCCAGCTGAAGTCGACGATCAACACGATGGTCGACCAGCTCTCCGCCTTCGCCGACGAGGTCACGCGTGTGGCCCGCGAAGTGGGTACGGAAGGAAACCTCGGCGGTCAGGCCCAGGTCCGCGGCGTCTCCGGGGTTTGGAAGGACCTCACCGACAACGTGAACTTCATGGCCTCCAACCTCACCTCCCAGGTGCGCAACATCGCCCAGGTCACCACCGCGGTGGCCAACGGCGACCTTTCCAAGAAGATCGAGGTCGACGCGCGCGGCGAGATCCTAGAGCTGAAGGACACCATCAACACGATGGTGCAGCAGCTGCGTGCCTTCGCCGACGAGGTGACCCGTGTGGCCCGCGAGGTCGGCACCGACGGCCGGCTCGGCGGCCGGGCCCAGGTGCTCGGCGTCTCCGGGGTCTGGAAGGACCTCACCGACAACGTCAACTACATGGCCGACAACCTGACTTCACAGGTCCGCAACATCGCCCAGGTGGCGACCGCGGTGGCCCAGGGCGACCTCTCCAAGAAGATCGACGTCGACGCCCGAGGCGAGATCCTCGAACTGAAGACGACGATCAACACCATGGTGGACACGCTCTCCTCCTTCGCCTCCGAGGTCACCCGCGTGGCCCGCGAGGTCGGCTCCGAGGGTCAACTCGGCGGCCAGGCACGGGTCGAGGGCGTGTACGGCACCTGGAAGCGCCTCACCACGAACGTCAACGAGCTCGCCCTCAACCTCACCACCCAGGTGCGCGCCATCGCCGAGGTCGCCTCCGCGGTGGCCCAGGGCGACATGACCCGCGCCATCACGGTCGAGACCCGGGGCGAGGTCTCCGAGCTCAAGGACAACATCAACCTGATGGTGTCCAACCTCCGCGAGACCACCCGCGCCAAGGACTGGCTGGAGTCGAACCTGGCCCGTCTGGCCGGGCTGATGCAGGGCCACCGCGACCTGATGGAGGTCGCCGACCTGATCCTGCGCGAGCTGACCCCGCTGGTGAACGCCCAGTTCGGCGCCTTCTTCCTGGCCGACCCGGACGCCGACGGCTCCCTCTCCCGTACGACCAGCTCCATCAAGGGACTGGCCTTCATCGCCGGGTACGGATCCGCCCAGGGCGCCACCGTCGACACCCACGGAATGCCCGGCCACGGACTGGTCCGCCAGGCCGCACTCGAGAAGAAGCGCATCCTCGTCGAGGAGGCGCCGCCGGACTACATCAAGATCAACTCTGGTCTGGGCGAGGCCGCCCCGGCCAGCGTCGTCATCATCCCGATCCTCTTCGAGGACAAGCTGCTCGGCGTCATCGAGCTGGCCTCCTTCTCCCGCTTCTCCGACGTCCACCTGGCCTTCTTCGACCAGTTCGTGAACACCATCGGCGTCGCGATCAACACCATCATCGCCAACTCCCGCACCGAGTCCCTGCTCAGCGAGTCCCAGCGACTCGCCATCCAGTTGCAGGAACGTTCGGACGAACTCCAGCGCCAGCAGGCGGAGTTGCAGCGCTCCAACGCCGAACTCGAAGAGAAGGCGGCGCTGCTCGCCACTTCGTCCCAGTACAAATCGGAGTTCCTCGCGAACATGTCGCACGAGCTGCGCACCCCGCTCAACTCGCTGCTCATCCTGGCCCGGCTGCTCTCCGACAACCCGGACAGCCATCTCAACGACCAGGAAGTGCAGTTCGCGACCACGATCCACCGCTCGGGCTCCGACCTCCTCCAGCTGATCAACGACATCCTCGACCTCTCCAAGATCGAGGCCGGCCGGATGGACGTACGCCCCAAGAAGCTCCCCCTCATCAAACTCCTCGACTACGTCCACGCGACGTTCCGCCCCATCACCCTCGACCGCGGGCTCGCCTTCGAGGTGGCGGTCGGCGAGGACGTACCGCGCGAGGTGTACTCCGACGAACAGCGCCTCCAGCAGATCCTGCGCAACCTCCTCTCCAACGCCATCAAGTTCACCTCGGCGGGCCGCGTGGAGCTGCGCGTGGGCCGGGTCAGGGACCCCGAGGACAAGCTCCTCAAGGGCACCGACGACCTGATCGCCTTCTCGGTGCGCGACACCGGCATCGGTATCGCACCGGAGAAACTCCCCGTCATCTTCGAGGCGTTCCAGCAGGCCGACGGCACGACGAACCGCAAGTACGGCGGTACGGGGCTCGGCCTGTCCATCAGCCGCGAGATCGCGGGGCTGCTCGGCGGCCGCATCATCGCCGAGAGCGTGCCCGGCAAGGGTTCGGTCTTCACGCTGTACGTGCCCATGGTCTATCCGGGCCACATCGTGTCCACCGACGGGGAGACCCACCACACCCACGAACTCCCGCTCACCGCACCGGAACGGCTCTCCTCCGACCACGTCCTGCTCCCCGACCAGGACGACGGCTGGCCGACCACGACGAAACTGGAAGAGTGGCGTTCGGGCCGGGCGGGAACTGTTCTGCCGGGGCGCCGCGTCCTGATCGTCGACGACGACATCCGCAATGTCTTCGCCCTGACGCACGTACTGGGCAGGGTCGGAATGCCGGTCCTCTACGCGGAGAACGGCAGGGAAGGCATCGAAACCCTGGAGCGCAACCCTGACATCGAACTGATCCTGATGGATATCATGATGCCGGAAATGGATGGTTACGAGACCATCGAAGCCATTCGCCGCAGCCCGCTCTGGACCGACCTGCCGATCATCGCCCTGACCGCGAAGGCGATGCCCGGCGACCGGGAGAAATCCATCGCCCAGGGCGCCAACGAGTACGTACCGAAGCCCGTTGATGTGGACCGTCTGCTGTCCGTCGTCTGCGCTCTCCTGGACCCTGAGGGTGAGAGCGAGGACCTGGACGAAACCACCTCGGCCGATCCAGTCGTCCCAGGACAGGCGAGCGGTGCCGGGGAGCCCGCCGTCCCTCCGCCGACCCAGTGAGGCAGTCAAGAGCATGACCACAGAGGCACCGACCGCGAACGACCGTGCGAGCATCCTTCTCGTCGACGACATGGAGGACAACCTCATCGCGCTCGAGGCGGTCCTCGGTTCCCTCAACGAACCGTTGGTACGGGCACGTTCGGGCGAGGAAGCGATGAAGGCCCTGCTGCGACAGAGCTTCGCGGTGGTGCTCCTCGACGTCCGGATGCCCGGCATGGACGGCTTCGAGACGGCGTCCAACATCAAGCGGCTCGACCAGACCAAGGACACCCCGATCATCTTCCTGACCGGGTCCGAGGGCGACGGCGGCTATGCCTTCCGGGGGTACGCCACCGGGGCCGCCGACTTCCTGACGAAACCTTTCGACCCCTGGGTACTGCGAGCCAAGGTGAACGTCTTCATCGATCTGCACCGCAAGAACCGCCAGTTGGAGCGGATGCTGGCCCAGGAGCAGAAGCAGCTGGGCCAGTTCGCGGAGCGCCTGTCGGCGGTCGAGAGTGAACTGGCCCACGGAGAAGAAGAGCGCGACGTCCGGGAACTGCGCCAGCAGCTCACCAGGATGGAGGAGATCCTCGCGGAGATGCGGCGCGGCCGCACGAACTGAACGGGGGTCCGGGGGCGCGAGCCCCCGAATCCTCCGCCGTTCCTACGCCTCGCGCGACCCCGCGTACATCTCCTCGATGAGCGCCCCGTACTCGCGCTCGACGACCGGCCGCTTCAGCTTCAGGCTGGGCGTCAGCTCGCCGTGCTCGATGTCCAGGTCACGCGGCAGCAGACGGAACTTCTTGATGGTCTGCCAGCGCTGCAGGCCCTCGTTGAGCCGCTTCACATAGCCCTCGATCAGCGCCTGGGTCTCGGGCGCCGCCACGACGTCGGCGTAGCTCTTCCCGTCGAGCCCGTTCTCCTCGGCCCAGCCCAGGATCGTCGGCTCGTCGAGCGAGATGAGCGCGGTGCAGAAATTGCGGTCGGCGCCGTGCACCAGGATGTTGGAGACGAACGGGCACACCGCCTTGAACTGGCCCTCGACCTCGGCCGGTGCGATGTACTTGCCGCCCGACGTCTTGATCAGGTCCTTCTTGCGGTCGGTGATCCTCAAGTACCCGTCCGCGGACAGCTCCCCGATGTCCCCGGTGTGGAACCACCCGTCGGACTCCAGGACTTCGGTGGTCTTCTCCGGTAGCCCGTGGTAGCCCTGCATGATGCCGGGGCCGCGCAGCAGGATCTCGCCGTCGTCGGCGATCCGCACCTCGGTGCCGGGCAGCGGCTTGCCGACCGTACCGGTGCGGTACGCCTCGCCCGGGTTGACGAAGCTGGCCGCGCTGGACTCGGTCAGTCCGTACCCCTCGAGGATGTGGATCCCCGCGCCGGCGAAGAAGTAGCCGATGTCGGGTGCGAGGGCCGCTGAACCCGAGATGCAGGCGCGCAGATTCCCGCCGAACGCCTCGCGGATCTTGGAGTACACGAGCGCGTCGGCGACCTTGTGCTTGGCCGAAAGCCCGAAGGGGGCACTGGCGTTGCCCGTGCGTCGGAAGTTGTCCTGGGTGACCTTCGCGTACTCGCGCGCGACGTCGGCCGCCCACTGGAAGATCTTGTACTTGGCGCCGCCGCCGGCGCGCGCCTTGGCCGCGACCCCGTTGTAGACCTTCTCGAAGATCCGCGGCACGGCGGCCATGTAAGTCGGCTGTACCACGGGCAAGTTCTCGATGATCTTGTCCACGCGCCCGTCCACGGCGGTGACATGACCGACCTCGATCTGCCCCGAGGTCAGCACCTTCCCGAAGACGTGCGCCAACGGCAGCCAGAGGTACTGCACATCCTCCTGGCCGATGAGACCGGTCGCGGCGATCGCCTTCGCCATGTACGACCAGTTGTCGTGCGGCAGCCGTACGCCCTTGGGCTTGCCCGTGGTCCCCGAGGTGTAGATCAGCGTCGCCAGCTGGTCGGCCTCGATGGCCTTGATCCGCTCCTGGACCGCGTCGGGGTTCTTCTCCAGGTATGCCGCTCCGCGGGCCTCGAGCTCGGCGAGGGTGATCACCCAACCGCTCTCGTCCGCCTCGACGCCCTGCGCGTCGATGACGACGACATGGGCGAGCTCCGGAAGATCGGCCCGCCGCTCCCGCGCCTTCGCCAGCTGCACGGCGTCCTCGGCGATCAGCACCCGGCTGCCGGAGTCGGAGAGGATGAACGCCGACTCCTCCGCATTGGTCGAGGGGTAGATCGTGGTGGTCGCGGCACCCGCGCACATCACGCCGAGGTCCGCGAGGATCCACTCGACGCGGGTGCTCGCGGCGAGCGCGACCCGGTCCTCGCTCTGCAGCCCGAGATCGACGAGCCCCGCGGCAATGGCGTACACCCGCGTGGCGGCCTGCCCCCAGCTCAGCGACTTCCATTCGTCCGCGCCCGCACCCGGGGCGGCCGGCACCGGATAACGGTAGGCCTCCGCGTCCGGTGTATCGGCCACGCGCTGGGTGAAGAGGGTCGCCACGGAAGGCGGTCGGTTCTCGATCATTGTCTGTGTGTCGCTCACGACGTCGTCCTCCGGGCCCGCGGCAGCTCTGCGCGACTGGCTGGTATTTAACTGGCGAGTAACTAGTGATCAGAGTAGAGCGCCGGGGTCCGCCACGTAAGAGGGGGGTTCATAACGAACGGGCCCCCGCGCCGCAGCGCAGGGGCCCGTTCGCTGGTGGGGCCGGGTCAGAGACCGTGGGCCGCCGCGCCCACGGACGCCAGGAGGTCGGCCGCGATGTCGAGGCCGAGGTTGACATCGGTGTCGACGTTGACGCCGACGGCAGCCGTCTCCTTGTGCTTGCCGTGGCCCTTGTCGTGGCCGTGGCCCGCCTTGCCGCCGACGGTGGTGTCGCTGACGGCACCGATGTTGAGCAGGCTGCCGACGCTGACGCCGACGGTGTCGTGGCTGCTGACGGCCGGACCGTCGTCGGCGGAAGCCGATGCGGCACCCGCACCCACGAGCAGAGCAGCGGCGAGAACGGTACCGGCACAACGGGCAATTACGCTGGGATTCATGTTTGTTGCCTCCTTTGAACAGGATCGGTAACCCGAATTCCAGGAACGTAACGCAGAAGATTCGACTTCACTCATCAAACACCCGGAAAGCCCATTAAACAGATAAAAGCGGGCCCGGTGCAATGCACCGGGCCCGCTTTGAATTCACTCTGCCGCGGCTCGAGGAAGCGGCAGGGCGGTGAATCCGGGAGATCAGCCGCCGATCGGCAGGCCACCCATCATCGGGGCGGCAGCGCCGTTGGCCGAACCGACCACGGACTTCGCAGCGGTGTTCTGGTTGGCCTTGAGCTTGTCGGTCGCCTTGGTCACGGCACCGATGACGGCGTCGATGTTGACGTTCGGCTTCTTGACAACGTTCTTCGAGACCGTCGAGCTGTCGACCAGGGCGTCGGCAGCCGGGGCACCCGGGATGTTGTCGACGCCGTCGGCGAAGGCCGGCGTGGCAACGCCGAGGGCCATCATGGAGCCGGCAACAACAGCAGCAGCCTTGGTGTAGTTCACTTCAGGATCCCTTTCTGAAGCGGCGTCCGTCACGGTCACGACCGTCGTGCCGCCCGAGCGTCTTGCTGGCCGCTCGGAACACCGCTTTCAGTATTCGTAACGGAGGGACCTGGTCAGCGGAAACTATTAATCCCGGGCTTTTTTGGCGATCACCCAAATGCACGCAGAAGCTTTTCCAATCCTCACACAACCGCAAAAAGCGCCCGTCCGTGTCCGGAGGGCGCTTTTGCGGGGGTATTGAAGAACGGTGGTCCTACTTCTTCTTGCCCCCGGAGTCGTCGCTGGAGAGGACCGAGATGAAGGCTTCCTGCGGGACCTCCACGCTGCCGACCATCTTCATCCGCTTCTTGCCCTCCTTCTGCTTCTCGAGCAGCTTCCGCTTACGGGAGATGTCACCGCCGTAGCACTTGGCGAGGACGTCCTTGCGGATGGCGCGGATGGTCTCGCGGGCGATGACGCGGGAGCCGATCGCGGCCTGGATGGGGATCTCGAAGGCCTGGCGCGGGATGAGCTTCTGCAGCTTGGCCACGAGGCGCACCCCGTACGCGTAGGCCGCGTCCTTGTGCGTGACGGCGGAGAAGGCGTCGACCTTGTCGCCGTGCAGCAGGATGTCGACCTTGACCAGGCTGGCGGCCTCCTCGCCGGTGGGCTCGTAGTCCAGGGACGCGTAACCGCGGGTCTTGGACTTCAACTGGTCGAAGAAGTCGAAGACGATCTCCGCGAGGGGCAGCGTGTAGCGGATCTCGACGCGGTCCTCGGAGAGGTAGTCCATGCCGAGGAGCGTGCCGCGGCGGGTCTGGCAGAGCTCCATGATCGCGCCGATGAACTCGCTGGGGGCCAGGATCGTGGCCCGTACGACCGGCTCGTAGACGTCCGAGATCTTGCCCTCGGGGAACTCGCTCGGGTTGGTGACCGTGTGCTCGGCCCCGTCCTCCATGACGACGCGGTAGACCACGTTGGGGGCGGTCGCGATCAGGTCGAGCCCGAACTCGCGTTCCAGGCGCTCGCGGATCACGTCGAGGTGGAGCAGGCCGAGGAAGCCGACGCGGAAGCCGAAGCCCAGGGCCGCGGAGGTCTCCGGCTCGTAGACCAGGGCCGCGTCGTTGAGCTGGAGCTTGTCGAGGGCCTCGCGCAGGTCGGGGTATTCCGAGCCGTCCAGCGGATACAGACCCGAGAAGACCATCGGCTTCGGGTCCTTGTAACCGCCCAGGGCCTCGGTGGCGCCGTTGTGCAGGGAGGTGATGGTGTCACCGACCTTGGACTGCCGTACGTCCTTCACGCCGGTGATGATGTAGCCCACCTCGCCGACGCCGATGCCGTCGGAGGGGGTCATCTCGGGGGACGAGACGCCGATCTCCAGGAGCTCGTGGGTGGCGCCGGTGGACATCATGCGGATGCGCTCGCGCTTGTTGAGCTGACCGTCGACGACACGGACGTAGGTGACGACACCGCGGTACGAGTCGTAGACCGAGTCGAAGATCATCGCGCGGGCGGGGGCGTCCACGACGCCGACCGGGGCCGGGACGTCCTTGACGACGCGGTCCAGCAGCGCCTCCACACCCATGCCCGTCTTGGCCGAGACCTTGAGCACGTCCTCGGGCTGGCAGCCGATGAGGTTGGCCAGCTCCTCGGAGAACTTCTCGGGCTGGGCCGCGGGAAGGTCGATCTTGTTGAGCACCGGGACGATGGTGAGGTCGTTCTCCATCGCCAGGTAGAGGTTGGCGAGGGTCTGCGCCTCGATGCCCTGGGCGGCGTCGACGAGCAGGACCGTGCCCTCACAGGCGGCGAGCGAACGCGAGACCTCGTACGTGAAGTCCACGTGGCCAGGGGTGTCGATCATGTTCAGGACATGGGTCTTGCCCGTGCCCTCGCCCGTGGTGGGCGCCCAGGGCAGACGGACCGCCTGGGACTTGATCGTGATGCCGCGCTCGCGCTCGATGTCCATACGGTCGAGGTACTGAGCACGCATCTGCCGCGAGTCGACGACCCCGGTCAGCTGAAGCATCCGGTCGGCGAGCGTGGACTTGCCGTGGTCGATGTGCGCGATGATGCAGAAGTTGCGGATCAGCGCCGGGTCGGTACGGCTCGGCTCGGGCACGTGGGTAGGAGTCGCGGGCACGCAGGGTCTCGTCTCGGACGGTGGGTGGGCAATCGATACGTGTAGGGGATGTCCGGCGGATCATGCCTGGGTCGCGCCGGTCTGGCACGCACATCTGCGGCGTTGTCGTCGGTTGCCAACGCTCCGCGTTGTCGCCCTCCTCCGCCTTGCAGCTGCACGCACCAGACCACCGCTCACCAGCAGCGAAAGGATCAAGGCGTACCAGGAACGGCCTGATCCGCCGGACATCCCCTAGCCCCCATCGTCCCACGATTGGCGACCAGGGCCCGGTTTGGGCTGGTAGAGGGACGACTGGTACCGTGGACAGCTGTGCCTGGTGTCCTTGCGGACTCTGGGCGCTCATCGAAAATCATCGAACCTGCAAAGGCTCTTTCGTGGCGAACATCAAGTCCCAGATCAAGCGCAACAAGACGAACGAGAAGGCGCGCCTGCGCAACAAGGCCGTCAAGTCCTCGCTCAAGACCGCGATCCGCAAGGCCCGTGAGGCCGCTGCCGCGGGCGACGTCGAGAAGGCCACTGTTGCCGCTCGTGAGGCGTCGCAGAAGCTCGACAAGGCTGTCAGCAAGGGTGTTCTGCACAAGAACGCCGCTGCCAACAAGAAGTCGGCCATCGCCAAGCGCGTTGCCGGTATCTCTGCCTGATCCAGCACCACCCTGCCGGCCCGGACCCAGCGGCCCCTCTACCGCTCCGGACCGACAACCCCGCGCCGCACACGGCCTGCGTTCGCCACGCGGGTGCGGCGCACCAAGCTTGTACGACGAGGCCCCGTTGCCGCCCTTCCCCAGGGCGGAGAGCGGGGCCTTCGTCGTGTGCCGGTCTCGCGGTAGCGGCTAGCGGCCGGCGGGCCGGCGGGCCGCCCGGGCCACCGCGACGACCGCCTTCTCCAGGGCGTACTCGGGGTCGTCCCCCCCGCCCTTCACCCCGGCATCCGCCTCGGCCACCGCCTTGAGCGCGTCCGCGACTCCGTCGGGGGTCCAGCCCCGCATCTGCTGTCTGACCCGGTCGATCTTCCACGGCGGCATCCCCAGCTCGCGCGCCAGGTCCGCCGGGCGGCCGCCCCGGGCCGAGGAGAGCTTGCCGATGGCCCGTACGCCCTGCGCCAGGGCGCTGGTGATCAGCACGGGCGCGACCCCGGTCGACAGCGACCAGCGCAGTGCCTCCAGGGCGTCGGCCGCGCGGCCTTCCACGGCCCGGTCGGCGACGGTGAAGCTGGAGGCCTCGGCGCGGCCCGTGTAGTACCGGCCGACCACCGCTTCGTCGATCGTCCCCTCGACGTCGGAGCAGAGCTGGGAGGCGGCGCTGGCGAGCTCGCGCAGATCGCTGCCGATCGAGTCGACCAGGGCCTGGCAGGCCTCGGGGGTGGCCGAGCGGCCCAGGGTGCGGAATTCGGAGCGTACGAACGTGAGGCGCTCGGCCGGCTTCGTCGTCTTCGGGCAGGCGACCTCACGGGCCCCGGCCTTGCGCGCGGCGTCCAGGAGACCCTTGCCCTTGGCACCGCCGGCGTGGAGGAGGACCAGGGTGATCTCCTCGGCGGGGGCGTCCAGATACCCCTTGACGTCCTTGATCGTGTCCGCGGAGAGGTCCTGGGCGTTGCGGACGACGACGACCTTGCGCTCGGAGAAGAGCGAGGGGCTGGTCAGCTCGGCGAGCGTGCCGGGCTGCAGCTGGTCGGGGGTGAGGTCGCGTACGTCCGTATCGGCGTCGGCGGCGCGGGCGGCCGCCACCACCTGCTGCACGGCGCGGTCGAGGAGCAGGTCCTCCTGCCCCACGGCGAGGGTGACGGGGGCGAGCGGATCGTCGGTCGAACTCTTTCTGGTGGCCATCGCGGTCCAGCATCCCACGGGGCACTGACAGTCCCGTACGTGACAGAGAATGGGCAGGTGAGCGACGTACGACGACATGTGCTGGTGCTGCCCGACCGGGATGCGGCCGAGGAGGCGGCGGGCGAGCTCGCCGACCGGTTCGGGGTCGGCGAGGAGCCTCAGCTGGTGCGCGACGCACTGGCCGGCGAGGACGACGCCGAGGACGCGCAGTGGCTGCTCGTGGTCGAGGATCCGGCCGGGCGCCTCGACCCCGCGGCGCTCGACGAGTTCGCCGCGGAGTACGAGGGCTGGCTCGAGGCCCCTTAGAGGGTGTGCCTCAGCCGGACTTCTTCACGATCTGGATGTCCAGGTCGATGGTGATGCTGTTGCCGACCACCGCGATGCCGCGGGCCAGCATGGTCTGCCAGCTGACCGTGAAGTCCTCGCGGTGCAGTTCGGTGGTGGCGCGGCAGGCTGCGCGGGTCTCGCCCTCCATGCCGTTGCCGATGCCCAGGTACTGGGTCTCCAGGGTGACCGTACGGCTGACGCCGTGCAGGGTGAGCGCCCCGGTCACGCCCCAGCGGCTTCCGCCGCGGTGGATGAAGCGGTCGCTGTAGAACTCGAGCGTCGGGAAGCGCGCCACGTCGAGGAAGTCGCCCGAGCGCAGATGGTCGTCGCGCATCTGGACGTTGGTGTCGATGGACGCCGCGTCGATGATGACGTGCATCGCGGAGTTCTCCATCCGGTCCGCGATGCGGATGGCTCCGGCGAAGGTGTTGAACCTGCCGTGGATGCGGGCGAGCCCGATGTGGCGGGCGGTGAAGGCGATCTGGGTGTGCATCGGCTCGATCTCCCAGTCGCCGGGCTCGGGGAGGACGGGCGGCGGGGTGATCTGGAGGGTGACGTCGCCGAGGCCCGAATGGCCGCCCTCGGTGACGGTGACGTTCGCGTGGTACGGGGTGAAGCCCTCGGCGGTGACCGCCAGCCGGTACTCGCCGGCCGGGACGGTCGCCATGACGCTGCCGAAGGGGTCGGTCTCACCGCCGACGACCTTGCGGCCGACGCTGTCGGTGAGCACGAACTCGGCCTGCTGCACCGGCTCGTTGACCGGGTCGAGGACACGACAGCTGAGGACGCCCGCCCTGGGCGGGATCTGCAGGCCCCCGAAGAGGCCGCCGCCACGTGTCACTTCGTTCGAACGCTTGCCCAGCAGTCGACTGAACACCTTCACACTCCCCCGGCATCGCACCATCCATTACCGAAGATGCATTCGATCACTGGTGGGGCGTTCGGGGCAAACAGAGGCGCTTCCGCCCTAGTCGTACTGGACGGTAATCTTCCGCACAGTAGGGACGCTTCCGAGCACGAGACCGAAGTGGTCGCGGTAGGCGGCCAGGATCTCGGCGTCGGACCCCAGATGCTCCTCGTGGCGCTCCCCGTCCACGGTGGTGACCAGCTTGTCGCCGCTGAGGGTGATGCGGCCGTCCTCGGTGAGCCGGGAGCAGACCAGGGACCGGGTGAAGTGCGAGGCGGGCGAGGTCCGGTTGAACCAGGCCCCCACCTCGAACTCCTCCAGTTCGCGCGGGTGCAGATCGATGCGGTACTGCGGCTTCCCGTCGCGGTGGACGTCGAGGTCGCCCCGGGGACCGTCCTCGACGGTGAACCGGCCGCCGGGGTCCTCCTGTTCACGGTCGGTGCCGAGCGCGAGCGGATAGTGGCTGTGGTCGCCGAAGCCGACGTCGACGAGCCAGGGCCCTCCACTGTCCGTGCCCACCTTCAGGGCGAGATGGTCGAACGGGATGCCCAGCTTGCCGTCGGACCCGTACACCCGGGCCTGCAGCAGCGAGACCCGGAAGCCGAGCGCCCTCAGCAACACCGCGAAGGCGCCGTTGAGTTCGTAGCAGAAGCCGCCCCGCCGGGCGCCCACGATCTTGTCGAGCAGGGGCTGGTCGGCGAGCACGATGTCCTCGCCGAGATGGATGGAGAGGTTCTCGAACGGGACGGCCCGCAGATGCTTCCGGTGCAGTACGCGCAGGAAGTCGGCGTCCGCCTGCGGATGACGGACCGCGTCGATCCGGTCCAGGTAGGCGTCGATCTGCTGGGTGCTCGGAGGCTGCGGGGTGTCCATGGGCCAAGTCTCGCCCGGCGGCACCGTGACGCGCCATGGGCCAGGGCCGGTCAGCGGCCCGCGGGTATCGCGGTCAGGGACGGCTCGGGCCCCGTCACGGCGATCGCCCCGTCCCGGTCCGTGCGGAGCACCACGGCGCCCTCCGCACGCAGCGCGTCGACCGTACGGGGCGAGGGATGTCCGTACGGGTTGTCCTCACCGCAGGAAATGAGCGCGAGCCGGGGGTGCACGGCGCGTATCAGGGCGGGGTCCTGGTACGCCGATCCATGGTGGGCGACCTTCAGTACGTCGACGGGCGGGAACGCGGGGTAGCTGCGCAACAGGCCTTCCTGGGCCGGGGGTTCGAGGTCTCCGAGCAGCAGCAGGGTCAGGCCCGCGGTGCGCACGAAGAGGGTGACGCTGGCGTCGTTGGGCCCGTCGGGCAGAGGGGCCGGTGGAGCCGGCGGCCAGAGCACCTGCCAGTCGAGCGGGCCGATCCTGCGTCGCTCCCCCGGGGCCGCGCGGGCGACGGGCACATGGGCCGCAGCGGCTGTCCTGCGGACGAACACGCTCTGGTCCTGCGGGTCCTGGAGCGTGCTCGTCTCGATCAGACCGACGGACCGGCCGCGCAGGACACCGGGCAGGCCCGCCACGTGGTCGGCGTGGAAGTGGGTGAGGAGCAGGAGCGGGATGCGGGTGATGCCGAGTTCCCGCAGACAGCGGTCGACCAGGCGGGGTTCGGGTCCGGTGTCGATCACCACCGCGGTCCCGTCGCCCGCGGCCAGAACCGTGGCGTCGCCCTGGTCCACGTCGCACATCGCGAATCTCCAGCCGGGTGGCGGCCAGCCGGTGACGATCCGCGTGAGCGGGGCCGGGCGCAGGACCGCGAGCACCAGCAGGAGCGCACAGACGGCGCCGAGCCAGACGTGACGGCGCAGCCCACGGGCGGCGAACAGCACTGCGACGGTGGCCGCGGCGAGCAGCAGCGCACCTCCCCATCCGCCCGGCCACCGCATCTCGGCACCAGGAAGGGAGGCCCCCTTGCGCGCCACGGAAGCGATCCACCCCGCGGGCCACCCCGCACAACGGGCCAGCAGTTCGGCGACCGGCATGGCCACGGGGGCCGCCGCCAGCGCGGCGAAGCCGAGGACGGTCGCCGGGCCCACCGCGAGTTCCGCGAGGAGATTGCAGGGGACGGCGACGAGACCGACCCGGGAGGCCAGTACGACGATGACGGGTGCGCAGACCGCTTGCGCGGCGGCGGCCGCGGCCAGCACCTCGGCGAGGCGGGGCGGGACCCGGCGGCGCTGCAGCGCGTCGCTCCAGTGCGGGGCGAGGACGAGGAGGGCGCCGGTGGCCAGCACGGAGAGCAGGAACCCGTAACTCCGGGCCAGCCAGGGGTCGTACAGCACCAGCAGCAGTACGGCGGCGGCCAGCGCGGGGATCAGGGAGCGGCGGCGCCCCGTGCCGATGGCGAGCAGCGTGACCAGACCGCAGGCCGCGGCCCGCAGCACGCTGGGGTCGGGACGGCAGACGGTCACGAAGGCGAGGGTCAGCGCCCCGCCGAGCATCGCGGTGGTGCGCAAGGAGATGCCCAGCCTCGGGGCGAGGCCGCCGCGTTCGGCCCGCAGGGCTCTGCCGGGTGGTCCGATCAGGAGGGCGAGGACAAGGGTGAGGTTGGAGCCGGACACGGCGAGGAGATGGGTGAGGTCGGTGGTCCGGAAGGCGTCCTCCAGGTCCGGCGGGATCCGGGAGGTGTCCCCGACGACCAGCCCCGGCAGCAGGGCGCGCGCATCGGGGGCCAGCCCTTCACTGGCGGTACGCAGCCCGGCGCGGAGGTCTCCGGCCGTGCGCTGGAGGGCTGTTGGGGCCCCGATGATCCGCGGCGGCTCGTCACCCGGGACGCGGAGCACGGCGGCGATGCGGTCGCCGTCACGGAGCGGGGGCGCGAGGCGGCCGGTCAGCCGCAGCCGGGTCGAGGCCAACAGCCCCTGCCAGCCGCCGGCATGGGCGATGACCAGGACCGGCGTGCGGACGGCAGAGGCCGCACCGTCCCGTGTCCGTACGCGCGTCACCTCGGCGCCGACGACGACCGAGGCGGCGGTCGCCCGGTCCCCGCGGACCCGGGGCCGGGTGGGCCGGGGATCCGACGTCACGGTCAACTCGGCGTCGACCTGGGCGTACTGGCGGGCCAGAGCAGGGACGGGCCCCCGGCGCACATCGGCCCCTTGCAGCCCGCCGGAGGCCGCCCCTGCTGCCGCGCAGAGCAGGGCGGCCGCGACGACGGTGGAACGGACCGGCACTCGGCGGAACGCCAACACCGCCCCCGCACCGCAGACCGTCGCCACGACCGCGGTGACGGCCCACCACCCCGGGGCCGCCACCATCAGGGCCGCCGCCGCCCAGGCCGCCAGGGCCGGGGGTACGAGGCGGTAGTCGCCGGGGCCCTCCTGGCGCGGGTCCGAGGCGCCCAGGCGGTGGGCCGACGCGGTGTGGACGGCGGGGCGGGTCATGGCCGTACAAGGGGCTGCAGGTCGCTGAACCGGCGGTCGCCGATCCCGTTCACCTCGCGCAGTTCGTCCACGGAGCGGAAACCGCCGTGCTCGGTGCGGTACTCGACGATGTGCTGGGCCAGTACGGGACCCACCCCCGGCAGCGTCTCCAGCTGCTCGGCGGTGGCGGAGTTGAGGCTCACCGGGCCGGACGGGGCGCCCTGTGCACCTCCCCCGGCCGCCCCCGGTGCGGTGGCCCCTTGCGGTGCCGGACCGCCCACGACCACCAGTTCGCCGTCCATCAGCAGCCGCGCCCGGTTCAGCCCGGACGCATCCACCGAGCCCTTGATCCCGCCCGCCGCGCGCAGCGCGTCGGCGACCCGTGATCCCGCCGGCAGCCGGTGGATGCCCGGGTGCCGGACCTTGCCGCTCACATCGACGACGATCTGGCTGCTGCCCTGCGGTTCCTTCGGAGCGGGACCGGGCGACGGCTGCGGCTGAAGCTGGGGCTGCGTTTCCGCCGCGGCCCGGCGGCCGCCCACCACTTCAGGGGCCCGTACGGCCTGGGGGCGCCCGGTCCAGAAGTGCTGGACGGCGAAGCCCACGGCCAGGATCAGTACGACGCCGAGCGCGGCCAGGGTCTTCGGCGCCAGTCCGCAGCGCGCCTGCACCCACACCGGCAGCCGCTCCCGCAGGGCGGCCCACGGACGCGTAGTGCCCTCCGCGACAGGTACATCGGGCGCGGCCCGGTCAGGGCCCCGCACAGGAGGAGGCGGGGAAAAAGACAGCGGCGGCGGGGATCCCGCGCGGGGGAAGAGCGCCTCCGCCCGGCCCCGCATGGCCAGTTGGGATGCGTACACCCGGTGCCTGCGCCGGCTCCGTACACCGCGGGCGCGGCCGTCGGAGGCCGGCGCACGGCCCGGGCCGCTGGTTGCTGAATGTGATCGAAGTGCCATGGCAGAAGACCGTAGGCACCCAGGAGCAAGCCCGCTGATCATGGTCAATTCCGGTGGAAAACCCGGCGATTGTGGAAAATCCCGCCACCCACACGGGTGAGATCAGCGGTACGAAACCACGGCCGCGAGCAGTCCGGGCCCCGTGTGCGCGCCGATCACCGCACCCACCTCGCTGACATGCAGATCGACCAGCCCGGGCACCCGCTCGCGCAGCCGCTCCGCGAGCGCGGCCGCCCGGTCGGGGGCCGCGAGGTGGTGCACCGCGATGTCCACGGGCGCCGTCCCCGCCCGGTCCGCGGCGATCTCCTCGAGCCTGGCAATGGCCTTCGAGGCCGTACGTACCTTCTCCAGCGGCTCGATGCGGCCGCCGTTGAGCTCCAGCAGCGGCTTCACCGCGAGGGCCGAGCCGAGCAGCGCCTGGGCCGCTCCGATCCGCCCGCCGCGCCGCAGATAGTCCAGGGTGTCCACGTAGAAGTACGCGAAGGTGCCCCCTGCGCGCTTCTCCGCCGCGGCCACCGCCTCGTCCAGGGAGCCGCCCGCATCGGCGACGTCGGCGGCGGCGAGCGCGCAGAAGCCGAGCGCCATCGCGACCATGCCGGTGTCGACCACCCGGACCGGCACGGGGGCGTTCCGGGCGGCCAGCACGGCCGCGTCGTAGGTGCCGGAGAACTCCGACGAGAGATGGAGGGAGATGATCGACTCCGCCCCGGCCTCGGCGGCCGCACGGTAGGCGGCAGCGAACACCTCGGGGCTCGGCCGGGACGTGGTCACCGAGCGCCGCTTCTGCAGCGCCTGTGCGAGCGAACGCGCCGAGATCTCCGTGCCCTCCTCGAGGGCCTGGTCCCCGAGGACCACCGTCAGCGGCACCGCGGTGATACCGCGCTGCATCATCGTCTGCGGCGGCAGGTAGGCCGTTGAATCGGTGACGATCGCGACATGGCGGGACATGAGCGGGAGGTTACCCGCAGGGGGCGCCCCACGGCAGTGCGGACCGTCACAGTGATCCACTCCGGGGACGCTTCAGAACTGCTCAGGTGGTGCTCAGGTGGTGCTTTCGGGGCGCGCGGTCTTCTGCCACGGATAGTTCGTGAACGGCTGATTCCGGTCACGTCCGGTGATCGCCTGGGGCTGCGCGTCCCTCGGATCCTCGGCCTGCGCAGGCGCGGCCTCTCCCTCCGGCTCCGCCAAAGTCCAGTGCCGCAGCGCCCCCGCCTCCACGTCGATCTGCGCGTTCAGCGCCGCCAGATCGTCGTCGGCGAACTTCCGCGCCCGGTCCCTGGCCGCCCACCGCAGCGACTCCGCGGAGTGCGTGATCCGTTCCGTACGCTCGCGGAGCTCGGGCATCCGCTCACCGAGCCGCGCCTTGTCCGGGTCGCGCTCCAGCCGCCTGAGCTCCTCGTCCAGTTCGTGCCCGTGCGCACTGAGTCGTACGAAGAGACCGAGCGACTCCTGGAGCGTGGGGTCCTCGGTCACGGCCGCCTGGAGCGCGTCCTGCGTCGCCCGCATCGACGTGCGCAGCGAGAGCCTGAGCTGCGAGAGCTCGCCCGCGACGCCCGGCTGTCCGTAACTCTTCGCCCGCAGCGTGGTGTCCTCGACGGTCCGGCGGGCCTGCGTGACCGTGCGCTCGACGCCCCGCTTCGCGGCGCCGACCACCTTCACGGTCACAAACACCCCCGTCGCCACAAAGACAACAAAGAGCAGCGCCAAGATCGCGATGACGGCTTCCATGGGCGCCCCTCGGCTAGTGGTTTCGCGTCCCTCCACGGTAAACGGAACAGGCAGGCCGAGGGTTCCATCGGAACCCCCAACCTGCCCGTAGGGGAAAGCCCTGAAGCTTCGGAAGCCTCGGATTCCTCAGCCGGTGACGATGTTGACCAGCTTCGGCGCCCGCACGATCACCTTGCGGATCGCGGCACCGCCCAGCGCGGCCACGACACCGGGATCGGCCAGCGCCAGCTTCTCCAGCTCCTCGTCGGTGATCGACGGCGAGATCTCCAGGCGCGCCTTGACCTTGCCCTTGATCTGCACGACGCAGGTCACGGTCTCGTCCACGACGTACGCCGGGTCCGCCACCGGGAAGTCCTGGTGCACCACGGACTCGCTGTGGCCCAGCTTGCGCCACAGCTCCTCGGCGATGTGCGGAGCCAGCGGCGCGATCAGCAGCACCAGTTGCTCGGCGACCGTACGGGGCAGCGGGCCGCCCGCCTTGGTCAGGTGGTTGTTCAGCTCGGTGACCTTGGCGATGGCGGTGTTGAAGCGCAGCCCCGTCATGTCCTGCCCGGCGCCGTCGATGGCCTTGTGCAGGGCACGCAGCGTGTCCTCGTCGGCCTCCGCGTCGACGACCGTGACCTCGCCCGTCGCCTCGTCGACGACATTGCGCCACAGGCGCTGCAGCAGCCGGTACTGACCGACGACGGCACGCGTGTCCCACGGACGCGAGACGTCCAGGGGGCCCATCGCCATCTCGTACAGACGCAGGGTGTCCGCGCCGTACTCACCGCAGATCTCGTCCGGAGTGACCGCGTTCTTCAGGGACTTGCCCATCTTGCCCAGGACGCGGCTGACCTTCTCGCCCTCGTAGAAGAACGCGCCGTCGCGCTCCTCGACCTCGGCGGCCGGCACCGCGATGCCGCGGCTGTCGCGGTAGACGAAGGCCTGGATCATGCCCTGGTTGTACAGCTTGTGGAAGGGCTCCACGGACGAGATGTGGCCCAGGTCGTGCAGCACCTTGGACCAGAACCGCGCGTACAGCAGGTGCAGTACGGCGTGCTCGGCACCGCCGACGTACAGGTCGACGCCGCCGTGCGGCTGCCCCTCGCGCGGGCCCATCCAGTACTGCTCGACCGCCGGGTCGACCAGCTTCTCGCTGTTGCGCGGGTCCAGATAGCGCAGCTCGTACCAGCAGGAACCGGCCCAGTTGGGCATGGTGTTGGTCTCGCGCCGGTACTTCTTCGGGCCGTCGCCCAGGTCCAGGGTGACGTTCACCCAGTCCTCGTTGCGCGACAGCGGCGGCTCCGGGACGGTGTCCGCGTCGTCGGCGTCGAAGGTGCGCGGCGAGTAGTCCTCGACCTCGGGCAGCTCCAGCGGCAGCATCGACTCGGGCAGCGAGTGGGCGATGCCGTCCTCGTCGTAGACGATCGGGAAGGGCTCGCCCCAGTAGCGCTGGCGGCTGAACAGCCAGTCGCGCAGCCGGAAGTTGACCGTGCCCTCGCCGATCGAGCGCGCGGCCAGCCAGTCGGTGATCTTCGCCTTGGCGTCGACGACGCCCAGGCCGTCCAGCGAGATCTCGTCGTTGGCGGAGTTGACCAGCTTGGCGTCGTACGAGGCGAAGGCATCGTCCCAGACGGAAGCGTCCGTGCCGCGCTCGTCCGACGGCTCGACGACGCACCGCATCGGCAGCTCGAAGGCGCGCGCGAACGCGAAGTCGCGGGTGTCGTGCGCCGGTACGGCCATGATCGCGCCGGTGCCGTAGCCCATCAGCACGTAGTCGGCGATGAAGACCGGGACCTGCTCGCCGCTGACCGGGTTCGTCGCGTACGCGCCGGTGAAGACGCCGGTCTTCTCCTTGGCGTCGGCCTGCCGCTCGACGTCGGACTTGGAGGCGGCGAAGGCGCGGTACTTGGCGACGGCCTCGGCCGGGGTCGCGTGCCCGCCCGTCCACACGTCGTGGGTGCCCTCGGGCCAGGCGGCCGGAACGATGGAGTCGACCAGCTCGTGCTCGGGGGCCAGCACCATGTAGGTGGCGCCGAACAGGGTGTCCTGGCGGGTGGTGAAGACGGTGATCGCGTCGGTGTCGGTCACCTGGAAGTCGACGCGCGCGCCCTCGGAGCGGCCGATCCAGTTCCGCTGCTGCAGCTTGATCGCCTCGGGCCAGTCCAGCCCGTCCAGGTCGTCCAGCAGGCGGTCCGCGTAGGCGGTGATCCGCATGTTCCACTGGCGCAGCTTCGCCTTGAAGACGGGGAAGTTGCCGCGCTCGGAGCGGCCGTCGGCGGTCACTTCCTCGTTGGCCAGTACGGTGCCCAGGCCCGGGCACCAGTTGACCGGTGCGTCCGAGGCGTACGCCAGCCGGTACTCGCTCAGCACGTCGGCGCGCTCAGCGGCGCTCAGCGCACTCCAGGAGCGCCCGCCGGAGACCGCGCGCTCCCCGCTCTCGAACTGCGCCACCAGCTCCGTGATCGGCCGCGCGGTCTTCGCCTCGGTGTCGTACCAGGAGTTGAAGATCTGGACGAAGATCCACTGGGTCCACTTGTAGTAGTCCGGGTCGATCGTCGCGAACGAGCGGCGCTTGTCGTGGCCCAGGCCCAGCCGGCGCAGCTGGACCTTCATGTTCTCCATGTTGGCCTCGGTGGAGACCCGCGGGTGCGTCCCGGTCTGTACCGCGTACTGCTCGGCGGGCAGGCCGAAGGCGTCGAAGCCCAGCGTGTGCAGCACGTTGTGGCCGGTCATGCGCTGGTGGCGGGCGTAGACATCGGTGGCGATGTAGCCCAGCGGGTGTCCGACGTGCAGGCCCGCACCGGAGGGGTACGGGAACATGTCCATGATGAACTTCTTGGGCTTCGCGGCCAGGACGGGGTCCCCGCCCAGCTCGCCGTCGCCCGGGTTCGGCGCCTCGTAGGTGCCGTCGGCGTCCCAGAAGTCCTGCCAGCGTGCCTCGATGTCGGCCGCCATGGCAGCCGTGTAGCGGTGGGCGTCGGCCGCCTCGGCGGCAGCGGAATTCTCGCTCATGATCCTCAAAGCTCCATCGATCGTCTCTGCCAGCGCCTGCTTCTCCAGGAAATGAAAAAACCCCTCACACAGGAGGGGTCGCCGCACCGACTTGGTTCCTCGTCAGTGCGGCTCGCTAAGCAGAAGGCGTACGGCACGCATGGCGTCAGGGTACCGCAGGCCCCGCGCGGCCCGCACAGGCGTATCGCGGGGGCGAGGTTACCCCGCGTACCGGCCCCTTATGGGGCAAGCGTCCAAACGCCGTACTGCCCGGTACGCAGCGAGCTAGCGTGCCGCAACGGGACTGCATTGCCGAAACGAAACATTCGGAACCTCTGGAGTCGCCTCCCATGAACGCCCACACCCCCCGCCGCATCCTCCCCGTCGCGTTACTCCTCCTCGTCCCCCTGCTCGCCGTGGCAGGGAGTGACGAGGTCCGTGCCGCACTCGACTTCACCACCGGCGTCCTCACCCTGGTCTCGCTCTCCGCAGCCGTCGTCTGGGGACTGATCGCCACCGACCGGCTTCTGCTCTCCTCCCGGCAGCGCCTGGTCGCCCAGGCCGTCCACCGCACCGTCTCGGTGGCCTCGATCGTCTTTCTCCTCCTCCACATCACGGTCAAGATCGCGCTCGGGCATACGGGCCTGATCGGCGCCCTCGTCCCCTTCGGCCTCGGCTTCAGAGGTACGGCGGGACTGATCGGCCTCGGCTCGCTCGCCGCGTATCTCATGATCACCGCGGCCGCGACGGGCGCCCTGCGCAGCGCCTTCGCCGCCCCCGGGGGGATCGCGGTCCGCTGGCGCGCGCTGCACATGCTGGCCTATCCGGCCTGGTGCACGGGGCTTCTTCACGGCCTGTACGCGGGCCGGCCGCCCAAGACCTGGGTGATCGTGCTGTACGCCCTTTCGCTGACCGCCGTCGCGGGCGCGCTCTCGCTGCGTACGCTGCCCCGCCGCACCCGGCGCCGTATCGCCGACCGCATCACCGCCGCGACCAGGCCCGCACCTCCGGCCCCGGAACCGCGTCCGGCCCCGGAACCGCCGCCCGCCACCGAGGCCCCGCCCCCCGCGCAGCCCCGCCGCCCGCCGCCCGCTCCCCCGCGCTACGAGTCCCCCGCGCCCCCCGGGCTCCCCTCCGCCCGCTGGCCCGCCCCCGCCCCGCCGCCGCCCGCGCAGGCACCGCCGTACCACCCCCCGTACGACACCCCTTCCGCGTACGACACCGAACCCCTGCCAGGCCCCTTCCACGCCCCCGCACCCGGCGAGCCCTGGCACACCCCCGCAGGAGACCGCCCATGAACGCCCCCCTCCCCGACGTCCCCGAGGTCCGCGTCGTAGGCCTCCCGCACCTGACCTCCGGCTTCGACCTCGTCGAGCGGCTCGACCTCTCCCTGCACCTCAAGGTGCACGGCCCGCTGAAGCCCCTGTCCGGCGAGCACTTGGCGCAGCTCGCCGACGACATCGTGCTCCGCGGCCGGGGCGGGGCCGGCTTCCCTTTCGGCGAGAAGATGCGGGCGGTCGCCAAGTCCGCGATCCGCCGCGGCGTCCGGCCCGTGATCGTCGTCAACGCCAGCGAGGGCGAACCGGCCTGCCGCAAGGACACCGTGCTGCTCAACCGCGCCCCCCACCTCGTCCTGGACGGCGCCCTCCTCGCCGCCGAGGCCCTCGGCGCCCGCACGCTGGTCGTCGGCCTCACCCGTAACTCCACCGAGGCCTCGATGCGCAAGGCGTTCGCGGAGCGCGGCCTGGCCGACCGCCGCGGCCGCTCGCTGCGCGCCCGGATCGTCCGCACCCCCGAGCGCATGGTCTCCGGCGAGGCGTCCGCCCTGATCCGCGCCATCGACGGCGGCCCCGCCCTGCCGCCGGGACGCCGGACGCGCGCCGCCGAGTCCGGGGTGGGCGGCGCCCCGACGCTGCTCTCGAACGCCGAGACCTTCGCCCAACTCGCCGTCGCCGCACGCATGGGACCCCGGCGCTACGGCCACACCGGCCTCCCCACCGAGCCCGGCACCGTCCTGCTGACCGTCTCCGGTGCGGTCGCCCGCCCGATGGTCGTCGAGGTCCCCACCGGAGTCCCGCTGCGGTACGTCCTCCAGCTGGCCGGCGCCCCACCGCTCCCCCAGGGCGTGCTGACCGGCGGCTACCACGGCAGCTGGCTGGACGCTGTCGCCGCGCATGACGCGACCGTCTCCCGGGCGTCCCTGGCCGCGCTCGGCGGGGCACTGGGCGCAGGCGCGATCCTCCCGATCGGCCCCGAGACCTGCCCGCTCGGCGAGGCGCTGCGGATCGCCAACTGGCTGGCGGCCGAGACCGCGGGCCAGTGCGGCCCCTGCAAACTGGGCCTGCCGGCAGCCGCGGGCGGCCTCTCCGACGTACTGAACGGCGGCGGCCCCGCAGCCCTGGAGGCGCTGCGCGAAGTCACCCAGGCGGTGAAGGGCAGGGGCGCCTGCAAGCACCCCGACGGCTCGGCCCGCTTCCTCGCCTCGACCGTCTCCGCCTTCACCGACGACCTCGCCGCGCATGTGCTCGGTGGCGGCTGCGGCCGCGAGACGCTCGGCGTGCTGCCGCTTCCGGGCCCCGAGGGTTACGCGGAGAAGTCCCTGCCCAGCGGCGAGAAACTGACCGTCGACTGGACGCTCTGCCAGGGCCACGGCCTCTGCGCCGACCTCGTCCCCGAGCTGATCCGGCTCGGCCCCGACGGCTATCCGGCGCTCGCCGACGCCTCCGTACCCGTCCATCTGAGGGGGCGTGCACAGCGCGCCGTGCGCCGGTGCCCGGAGCTCGCGCTACGGATCGAACAACCCCCCGCCGAGCGCACGGACCGCCCCGCGCTCCCCGCCGCGGACCGCAAGGCCCTGGGCAGCGGCCGCAGTTGAAGCGCCTGACGTACGAGAAGAGGGCCACCCGGATCGGGTGGCCCTCTTCTTCACTGTGGAGCTAAGGAGAATTGAACTCCTGACCTCCTGCATGCCATGCAGGCGCTCTACCAACTGAGCTATAGCCCCTCGTTGCGTGCCACTTTCGCGGGTTTCCCCTTCGGCTCCGCCAACATTACACGGTCGTCGCAGGCCGCCAAAATCCTTTGCGGCCCGCCCGGTACTGTCGCCCTTCGTGACCGTGATCGCACTCCCCGTAACACGCCTGCGCTCCCTCCCCGCCGCTGCCACCGTCTGCCTGCTCTCCTTCACGGTCTTCTGGCTGGCGCAGCGCGCCGCCCACGTCTCGATGATCGACCTGATGGTCTACCGGGCCGAGGGCGCGACGGTCCGCGCCGGCCAGGACCTCTACGCGATGCGCACGACCGCGGCCCGCCTCCCCACGACGTATCCGCCGTTCGCAGCCCTGCTGTTCACCCCGCTCACCTTGCTCGGCGTCGGCGAGATGCGCGCACTCGCGACGCTCGCGAACCTCGCCCTGCTCGTGGCGCTGGTCCATCTCTCGCTGCGTCTGGCCGGGCGCGAATCCCTGGAGTCCGCGCTCTGGATCTCGGCGCTCGCCGTGTGGTGCGAACCCGTCTGGACGACCCTGCGCTACGGACAGATCAATCTCCTCCTCGCGGTCGCCGTCCTCTTCGACCTCACCCGCAGGGACGGCCACCGCTGGGCAGGCGCGGCGCTCGGTCTTGCGGCCGCCATCAAGCTCACCCCGGCGTTCTTCGTGCTCTGTCTGCTGCTCGCGGGGGTCGTACGGCGCCCCTGCCGGCGCCCGGCGGCGCTGGCCGTTGCGGTCTTCGCCGGCGCGACCTTCGCGGCCGCGGCCGTCCTTCCGTACGACTCGCGCCGCTTCTGGACGGACGCCGTCTTCACCGCGAGCCGGGTGGGTCATGCGGAGGACACCGCCAACCAGTCGCTTCGCGGGGTCCTGGCGCGCCTTCTGCACACCGGCGATCCGGGGCTGTGGTGGGCGGCCGCAGCCGTTCTGACCGCCGCGGCCGGGCTCGCGGTGGCGGTACGGGCGGAGCTGCGCGGGGAGCGCGCCCAGGCGGTCGTGGCCTGCGCGGCCACCGCTCTGCTCGTCTCGCCGGTCTCCTGGTCGCACCACTGGGTCTGGTGCGTACCGGCGCTGATCCTGCTCGGTACGTACACCCGGGCCGGCGCGGCCGCGGGCTGGCTGCTCTTCTCCAGCTTCGCCCTGTGGTGGGTGCCGCACGGTCCGGCGCGGCCCGAACTCGCCCAGAACTTTGGCCTGATGACGCTGTCGGCGCTCTATCCGACGGCGGCGGCAGCCGTCCTGGTCACGCTGTGGCGAAGGAGTAGAACCGCTTGAGGGTGCAGTGCTCCTCGAGCAGCCGGCCGTAGATCGGCTCGCCCTCGAGCTCCCGGTAGGTCTCGATCGGGTCGCCCTTTATGACGAGCGCCCGCGCGCACTCCTCGCACCAGTACTGGTAGTCGGGGTTGACCGGGTCCATGTCCCTGACGATGGGCGTACCGCTGCCGCACCAGTCGCATTTCCTCCTGTGTGCACCCACGTCAGTTCCAGCTGTGGCCGCAGGCCGTGCACACGTAGGAGATGCCACCGTTGTCACCGAGGACCTGGGCGACATGGACGGAGCCGCAGGACGGGCATGTCAGCTTGCTCGCGGGCATGCGCTCTCCCTCCCCGTCTCGGACCGTCGTCCCCCTCCGGCCGTCCGATTCTGCCATGGCCCCGCAAGGGGGTCAGTGGCGTCGGCGTACCAGTCCGGCCACACCTCCGGCGATCGCGGCGATTGCCAGCGCAATGGTGCATACCCAGAGCGCATCGGCCGACGCGTGCGCCCCCGGCACATCGACCCGGTTGAGGAAGAGCGTGCCGAAGGCCGCGACACCGATCAGCTGTCCGAGCTGGGTGACGGTCGCGAGCAGTCCGCTGGCGTCCGCCGCGTCCTCCGGCCGTACGGTCGAGAGCGCGCCCGCGAAGGTGGGGCTGAAGGCGGCGGAGAGTCCCGCACCGATGCCCGCGTACGCCACGAAGATCCAGGCGCCTCCGTCGCTCCCGTCCTTGAGCACCCA
The DNA here is from genome assembly GCF_036227325.1 of Streptomyces sp. NBC_01465. Classification (NCBI taxonomy): domain Bacteria; kingdom Bacillati; phylum Actinomycetota; class Actinomycetes; order Kitasatosporales; family Streptomycetaceae; genus Streptomyces; species Streptomyces sp. NBC_01465. The sequence goes on from NZ_CP109467.1 coordinate 2,529,562, forward strand.
GCCCACGGCCAGGGCGGAGACGGACGTCAGGACGAACCCGGCCGGCACCAGCGACTTGAGCAGGGCGGCAGGCCAGCGCCGCCAGGTCAGCCCGACCGCGCCGAAGACCACCGCGGTCGGCGCGAAGGTCAGTCCGGCACGCAGCGCGCTGTAGCCGAGCCCGCCCTGGATGTGCAGGGTGAGCGCGAAGAGGAAGCCGGAGTTCACCGCCATGACCAGCAGGATGCGTGCCACCGACCGGCCCATGCCGGGAATCCTGAGCACCCTCGGCGCGATCAGCGGTGCGCCGCCGCGGCGGGCGAGGGCGGATTCGTGGGCGAAGAACGCGGCGAAGACGACCACGCTGGCGCCGAGCGAGAACCAGGACCAGAGCGGCCAGTCGAGCTCCTGGCCCAGCACCAGCGGCACGGTCAGCAGGCAGACCGAGGCGGCGAGCAGGACCAGCCCCGGCAGGTCGAGGCTGCGGGCACGCTCCGGCTCCTGACGGCTGTCCTTGGGCAGGACGCGGGCCCCGAGGACGAGAAGCGCCGCACCGATGGGAACGTTCACCAGGAAGACCGGGCGCCAGCTCGCCCCGAAGAGGTCGGCGCTGACGAGCACCCCGCCGACCACCTGGCCCGCGGCGGCACCGACGGCGAGCACCGCGGAGTAGAAACCGAGGGCGCGCATCCGGGCCGGTCCGGTGAAGTTGCGCTGGATGAGCGAGAGCACCTGCGGGATCATCAGGGCCGTGCCCGAGCCCTGGACGAACCGGAAGGCGATCAACTCGCCCGTCCCCTGGGCCAGTCCGCAGGCGAGCGAGGCGAGGGTGAAGAGCGCGAGTCCGCCGAGGTACATCCTGCGGTGGCCCAGCAGGTCACCGAGTCTGGCGCCGGTGATCAGCAACACGGCGTAGGCGATGGAGTATCCGGCGACGATCAGCTGCAACCCGGCGCCGGAGGCGTGCAGTTCGGTACGGATGGTGGGGGCGGCGACATTGACGATGAAGACGTCGAGGAGCGCCATGAACTGGGCCGCGAGGACGACGGCGAGAAGCCATCCGGGCCGTTTGTCAGTGCCAGGGTCTTTACTGAGTACAGGAGTTGTCGGGGTCGTTGTCGTCATGACATCGAGCGTGACGACAATCCGGTACAGGTGGTGAGAGCCCAGTGATGCTGGTACTGACAGCACCTGGCAGCGGAGGGGCTCTGCGCCGACCATGGGGGAGTGACGACGATGGCCGTATCGAAGGACCGCAGGCGGTCGGAGCTGGCCGCGTTCCTGCGCAGCCGCCGGGCCAGGGTGACACCTGCCGATGTCGGCATGCCCGGCGGACTGCGCCGGCGCACCCCCGGACTGCGCCGCGAGGAAGTCGCCCAGCTCTCCGGTGTCGGAGTGACCTGGTACACCTGGCTCGAACAGGGCCGCCCGATCAACGCCTCGGACCAGGTCCTCGACGCCGTGGCGCGTACGCTCCGCCTCGACGACGCCGAGCGCAAGCATCTGTACCAGTTGGCCGGGGTCGCCTTCTGCCCCGACCTGTCGCCGGACGCCCTGGCCGTCGGCCCGGACATCCAGGGCATCATCGACGCCCTCGACCCGCACCCCGCCGTGGTCTACAACGCGCGGTACGACATCCTCGCCACCAACCCCGCCTACCGCGATCTCTTCGACGTCCCGCAGATGCGCGACGCGGCCGTCCAGAACGTGCTGTGGACGCTCTTCACCATCCCGGACGCCCACTGCCCGGTCCTCTTCCGGGAGAAGGAACTGCCGGTGATGGTCGCGACGCTGCGCGCCTCGTACGGCCCCCATGCGGGAGAGCCCGCCTGGGAGACCTTCATCGCCCGCCTCTCGGCCGCCAGCCCGTACTTCGCGGAGCTCTGGCAGAACGGCGACGTGGTTCCGCCTGGCCCGCGAATAAAGACCTTCCGCCACGACGCCGTGGGCGAGATCAGGATGACCTCGGTGTCGCTCTCGATCAACGGGATGCCGGAGTGCCGGATCGTCGCGTACACCCCGAACGACGAGGAGAGCAGCCTGCGTACGAAAACGCTGCGCGACAACAGGGAGAAACTCTGGGCGTAACAGAAGATCCCGGCCCCTTCGATTGAAGGAACCGGGATCTTGATTGTGGAGCTAAGGAGAATTGAACTCCTGACCTCCTGCATGCCATGCAGGCGCTCTACCAACTGAGCTATAGCCCCGCTGTCCGCTGTGTCCTTCGCGTTTCCGCGCTGCGAACAAGAAGAACTTTAGCCTGTGACCAGCCGGAAAGTGAAATCCGCTCGTCCGCGCTCAGTCGTCGTCCCCGAGCACCGGTTCCGGAAGGGTTCCGGCGTTGTGCTCGAGCAGCCGCCAGCCCCGTGCGCCCTCGCCCAGAACCGACCAGCAGCAGTTGGAGAGCCCGCCCAGGCCCTCCCAGTGGTGGGACTCCAGACCGAGCAGCCGGCCGATGGTGGTGCGGATCGTGCCGCCGTGGCTGACCACCACGAGCGTGCCCCCGTCGGGGAGCTTGTCGGCATGGCCGAGCACGACCGGAGCGGCCCGGTCGGCGACCTCGGTCTCCAGCTCGCCGCCGCCCCTGCGGACCGGCTCACCGCGCTTCCACGCGGTGTACTGGTCGCCGAAGCGCGCCACGATCTCCTCGTGGGTCAGCCCCTGCCAGTCGCCCGCGTACGTCTCGCGCAGGGCGGAGTCGTGGGCGATCTCCAGACCCGTGACGGCCGCGAGCTCACCGGCCGTGGCGGCGGCCCGCTTGAGGTCGGAGGCGACGATCGCGTCCGGCTTCAGCGAGGCGAGCAGCCTGGCCGCCCGGTGCGCCTGGGCGACACCGGTCTCGGTCAGCTCGATGTCCGTGCTGCCCTGGAAGCGTCGCTCCAGGTTCCACGCGGTCTGGCCGTGCCGCCACAGGACGATGCGGCGGCCCCGGCTGCGCTGCTGGGTGTCGTCCCCGTTCAGATCAGCTCACCGTCCGTGTCGAGGCCGCTGCCGGGGGCCTGCCCGTTGAGCTTGGCGTGCTCCTCGCCCTTGCCGCGGGTCGCCACGGCGTCCTCGGGGAGGGGCAGCTCGGGGCAGTCCTTCCAGAGGCGCTCGAGGGCGTAGTAGACACGCTCCTCGCTGTGCTGGACGTGGACGACGATGTCGACGTAGTCCAGGAGGATCCAGCGGGCGTCGCGGTCGCCCTCGCGGCGCACCGGCTTGGCGCCGAGCTCCTTGTTGAGGCGCTCCTCGATCTCGTCGACGATCGACTTGACCTGGCGGTCGTTGGGCGCGGAGGCGAGCAGGAAGGCGTCGGTGATCGACAGCACATCGCTGACGTCGTACGCGGTGATGTCGTGCGCGAGCCGGTCGGCGGCCGCCTGAGCGGCGGCGTTGATGAGCTCGATGGAGCGGTCCGTGGCGGTCACAAGCAGGCTTTCGTCGGCGGTCGTGTAGACCTCAAGGGTCTCACGGACCGCCGACGGACCCGTCAGGAAGTATTGATCTTGTAATCCTGGCCGAGCACCACCATGACGTCGGCGGTCGTGGCGACCGTGCCCTTCTTGACCGCGCCGGTGGACAGACCCAGCGTCTTGGCGACCTCTTCCGCCTTCGCCTTGTCGGCCGCGTCACCATAGGTGACCTGCGAGGATGCCACCGAGCTCGCCTTGCCTCCGTCCACGAAGGCATAGCCGCCGTTGACGACCGTGATCCTCGCGGACTCCTTGGCGCCCGTCTTCCCGGTGGCGTCCTTGATGCCCACGCGGGTCGTCGAACTCTTCTCCGGAGCCTTCACCGCACCGCCCAGGATGTCCTTGACCACACTGCTGCTGGCGGCCTCGGTGAGCGTGCCGTCGGCCTGCACCGGCAGCAGCGCCGTCTTGTACGCGCCCTTCTTCGCGTGCTCGGCGAGCTTGGCCAGCGAGGCTCCCAGCTCCGCGTCCGTGAGGGACGGGTCGAGGACCTGGTTCAGGTTCTTGATCACGACCGTCGCGCCCGAGGGGACGGAGGTGAACTTCTTCAGCACGGCCTGCATGACCTGCCCGAAGCGCTGCAACTGCGCCACCTGGGCCTCGCCGGGCGCCCGGTAGGTGGCGTACGCGACGGCCATGGTGCCGCTCAGCGACTGGGCCTTGCCCTTCTTCACCACGGGCTGGTCGCCCTTCTTGGCGCCGGGCACGTCGGTGTCGGTGTCGACCTCGATGGAGCCGACCACCTCGACGAGGTTCTCCAGATACGGGGTGTCCAGCCGCCAGGTGCCGCCGATCTTCGCTCCGAAGAGCGTGCCGAGCGACTCCCTGGTGCCGTCGGAACCGTCGTCGTCGACCGACTTGCCGAGCGTCGTGGAGGTGCCGTCGTCGTTCGCCACCATGAGCGAGTTGGGGAGCAGGACGGCGCTGCCCTGCTGGGTGGTGACGTTGTCGACGAGCAGCAGCGAGGAGGTGAAGCCGCTCTTGAGGTCGTGCAGGTCCACCACGATCAGATCACGCTTCTGCGCGCCCGAGGCGGTCGTGCCCTTGTCGTCCTTGGATCCGCCCGACAGGCCGGGGATCTTGTCCGCGTACCAGAGATAGCCGACGCCGCCGACGACCAGCAGCGCCATCACCACGATCAGCGAGGTGACGCGGTTGCGGCCGCGGCGCTTGGCCTCCTCGCGCCGCTCGGAGCGGCTCTCGGTGAACGCGAGCCAGTCGATGACGTCCTCGGAGTCCTCGTCGGGCTCTTCTATGAAGTCGAACTGGCCGGTCTCGTACTCGCGGCTGCCGGGGGCGGGCCGCCGCTGCTCGGGCACGGTCGGCTGCGGGGCGGGCGGGGCCTGTTGGGGCCGCTGCGGCTGCTGCTGCGGTTGCTGCTGCGGGGGCGCGGCCCACTGCTGGGTGGTGTCGACCGCGGGCTGCTGGCCGGTGCCGTAGTCCTGGCCGTAGGCGTCGTACCCCGGCTGCTGGTACGGCTGTTGGGGCGACCGGGGCTGCTGCTGTTGCGGCTGCTGCGGCTGGGCGTACGGGTCGTAGCCGTACCCCTGCTGCGGCTGTTGCTGCGGCGGGGCCGGGGGCTGCTGCGGCTGCTGCTGCCCGTACGGGTCGTAGCTCTGGTACACCGGCTGCCCGTACTCGTCGTACCCGACGAGCTGCATCGGCTGCCCGTACTGGTCGTACTGGACATACGGGTTCTGTCGGTCGTTCAACGGTGCCCCTCTCCGCGGTTCATTCGCCGCGGTACAGCTGGCGCTTGTCGATGTAGCGCACCACACCGTCCGGAACCAGGTACCAGACCGGATCGCCCTGGGCGACCCTCGCCCTGCAGTCCGTCGACGAGATCGCCAGTGCCGGCACCTCCACCAGGGAGACACCGCCCTCCGGCAGTCCGTCGTCGGTCAGGACGTGACCGGGCCTGGTCACGCCGATGAAGTGGGCGAGCGCGAAGAGCTGTTCCGCGTCCCGCCAGGTCAGGATCTGGGAGAGCGCGTCGGCACCGGTGATGAAGAACAGGTCCGCGTCGGTGTTGGCGTCGCGCAGATCCCGCAGGGTGTCGTGGGTGTACGTCGGCCCGCCGCGGTCGATGTCGATGCGGCTGACCGAGAACTGCGGGTTCGACGCCGTCGCGATGACCGTCATCAGATAGCGGTCCTCGGCCGGGGACACCGCCTTGTGGCTCTTCTGCCACGGCTGTCCCGTCGGTACGAACACCACCTCGTCGAGGTGGAACTGCGAAGCCACCTCGCTGGCGGCCACCAGGTGCCCGTGGTGGATCGGGTCGAAAGTCCCGCCCATCACGCCGAGACGCCTCTTCTGCTCTCCCATGCGTGCAGACCCTACTGGTCCTTGCTGAGGAGCAGGAATCAGCGGTCGCGGTTGAAGCGGGTGGTGATCCACAGAAGGAGGATCAGAGCGACGAAGGCGCCACCGCCTGTGATGTAGGGGCTGAGCGATTCGTGGTTTCCGCCCTTTTCGGCACCCTCTGCGAGGGAGACCAGGTGTGCGGTGGTGGTGTGGAGGCTCATCGGCAGGACCTATCCGGGAGTCGGAGCGGGAACTTCAACTTCGGCACATCGTATGCGGGCCCTGTGGGCACGCTCACGCCGACTCAGTCGTTCTTGCGGTATCCGCGCAGCAGAATCCAGGCGAGCAGCCCAGCTCCGACAATCGAGACGACGAGCACAACCCGGATCACATTGCCCGGACCCTGCGAATCGGATGCGGCCGCAAGCAGCGCCAACTGGTCTGACATGTCGGGTGTGCCTCTCAGAGTTTGTCCACAGCCCCCGGCCCAACGGTAGACCCAGGGCATACGCTGAAGGCCGTCAGGGGGACGAGCAAGGACTCGCAGGCAGCTCGACGACATGAGGGGGACACCGATGACCGACGACACCAATGGCACCGGCGACAGCAGCGACAACGTACCGAGCAGGCAGCGCAAACGCTTCCCTGGCATCTCCTCGCGCGCCTACGAGCACCCCGCGGACCGCTCGGCCCTCGTGGCGCTGCGCAAGCTCACCGGCTTCGACACGGTCTTCAAGGCGCTCAGTGGCCTGCTGCCCGAGCGGAGCCTGCGGCTGCTCTTCCTCTCCGACTCGGTGCGGGTGAGCGACGCCCAGTTCGCGCACCTCAACCACATGCTGCGGGACGCCTGTTACATCCTGGACCTGGAGAAGGTCCCGCCGATGTACGTCACGCAGAACCCGCAGCCCAACGCCATGTGCATCGGTCTGGACGAGCCGATCATCGTGGTCACGACGGGCCTGGTCGAGCTGCTCGACGAGGAGGAGATGCGCGCGGTCGTCGGCCACGAGGTCGGCCACGCCCTCTCCGGGCACTCGGTGTACCGCACGATCCTGCTGTTCCTCACCAACCTCGCGCTCAAGGTCGCGTGGATCCCCCTCGGCAATGTCGCGATCATGGCGATCGTGACGGCACTGCGCGAGTGGTTCCGCAAGTCCGAACTCTCCGCGGACCGCGCCGGGCTGCTGGTCGGCCAGGACCTCAAGGCGTCGATGCGCGGGCTGATGAAGATCGCCGGCGGCAACCATCTGCACGAGATGAACGTGGACGCGTTCCTGGAGCAGGCCGAGGAGTACGAGGCGGGCGGCGATCTGCGCGACTCCGTGCTGAAGATCCTCAACGTCCTGCCGCGCACCCACCCCTTCACCACCGTGCGCGCCGCCGAGCTGAAGAAGTGGGCGGAGAGCCGCGACTTCCAGCGGATCATGGACGGGCACTACCCGCGGCGCGACGCGGACAAGGACACCTCGGTCTCGGACTCCTTCCGCCAGTCGGCGTCCAGTTACGCCAATGACGTACGCAACTCCAAGGACCCGCTGATGAAGCTGGTCGGCGACATAGCGGGCGGTACGGCGGACATCGGCGGCAAGCTGCGCGGCAAGTTCACCGGCGGCGGGTCGTCGGGCTCGGCGGGCTCCGCGAAGGACCAGGCCAGGAGCGACGACGACACTACGAATGACGAGGAGCCGGGCTCGGCTGGGAGCTAGGTGACAGGGTCCCGCACAGCGAGGCGGTGGCCTGTCCGGTGGCGTAGGGATCGGTGCCCGCCGGTCCCTGGGCCGTCGCCTGCTGGCCCGCGAGCAGCGGCCTGAGCACGGCGGCCGCATCCGCGGAGCAGGCCTGCGGACCGGCCTGTACGTAGGCGATCTGGAGCTCCGCCCGGTGCTGGCGCAGGTCCTCCTGGTCGAAGCGGAAGTGCAGTTCGCGGCGGACGGTGAACAGCGAGACGCCTGTCGCGGACCCGGTCCCCGCACCGGCGGGCTGCAGCGCGTAGGTGAAGGTGTGGTCCGCGACGACCTCCAGCTCCCCCGCGCCCACGTCGGTGTAGCTCAGCGTTCCCTGCACCCGCACTTTGTCGGCGAGCGTCACCTTCGACGGGTCGAAGCGCACCAGCCAGCCGGTCGCCGCATGACGCCCGTCGTCGGAGGGCGAGGCGAAGCTCTGGTCGAACTGGTCGAACTGGTCCGGGTCGAGCAGCATCCGCACCGGACGCACCACGCCGCCGATGAGCACGTCGGGGTCGAGCGAGGACTCCACGATGTAGTCCTTGGCGGTGGTCAGCGCCGTCGTCACCTGGCTGTCCGCGAAGTGGTCGGTCCGCCGCACCGCGGGCAGATTGACGCCCTCGGCGCCGATCCTGAACTGGGCGGCGGGGCTGCGCGCGAAGAGGTCGGCGGCGCTGCCGCCCTGCACCGTCTGCTGGGGTGCCAGGGGTATCACCGTCATCCGGGCGGGCTCGGCCTTCGCGGTCTCCGGCGCCTGGTAGGGGTGGCGTACACCCATGTAGATCGCCGTACCGAAGGCGATCAGCAGCAGCACCACGAGCAGAGCCGCCTGCTTCGGTCCGCTGCGCAGCGAGAACGCGGAGCGGCTGCGCACGGCCCGCGCGTGCTGGCCCATCCGCTCCTGCGCGGAGAACTCCTGCAGCCGGGCAGCGCGGACGAACGATTCGTCGAAGACCACGGACCGGTACTCGTCCTCGCCACCGCTCGGGAGGCCTTCAGGTGTCCCCTCGGGTGGCTCTCCACGCCCCGTCATACCTTCAGAGTAGGTCGCGGAACGGGAAGGTAAACGCCCTGGTACACGACAAGTTCGGACGAGTTCTCACGCCGCTGCTCAGGGGGTGCGCGGGACGGCCGAGACCGCGGGCACCGAGTAGTCCGCGGACGCCGAAGGAGCGGCCGCTCCCGGCGTATCGATACCGCTCGATGCGGGCAGGGGCGGCACCTGGCTGTCACGGCCGGCGGCAGCCCCCCGGTAGACCGCGGCGAAGGCCAGCGCGACCATCCCCACGCCCAGCACGAGGGCCAGCATCCAGGCGATCGGCCGGTGCCAGCGGGCCGAGCCGCGGTAGGGGCGCAGAGCGCCGCCGTGCCGCCCGTAGGGACCCGCCTCCGGGGCACCCAGCTCCCCCGTGGTGTACGCGTCGTAGCCGGGGCCGTGGCGGTAGTCGTCGTAGGGGTCGTCGTCGCCGGATATCCCGCCCGCGCGCGCCCGCGCCGCCTCGGCCGCGGCGCGCGCCTCGGCGGCTGCCAACAGGCGCTCCACGGCGCTCGGTTCATGTATCGCGGCGGCCCGTACGAACTCCTCGTCGAACACCACGGAGGCGAATTCGTCGTCCGCGCCCCCGCGGTCGTCGTCGGGCCTGTTCCCCACGTCGTCCGGCACGGATTCAGAGTAGACCGGGACGGGCGTTTTGGGCAGGGAGAGTACGAACTTGCCCCCCGGGCATGCCCGTTACCTGATGTGGCCGTCCCCGGTCACGATGTACTTCGTCGAGGTCAGCTCGGGCAGCCCCATCGGCCCCCGCGCGTGCAGCTTCTGCGTGGAGATCCCGATCTCCGCCCCGAACCCGAACTGCCCGCCGTCGGTGAACCGTGTCGAGGCGTTTACCGCGACTGTCGTCGAGTCCACGAGCTGGGTGAAGCGCCGCGCCGCCTGCTGCGAGGTGGTGACGATCGCCTCCGTGTGCCCCGAGGTCCACAGCCGGATGTGGTGCACGGCCGCCTCCAGCGAGTCGACCACGGCCGCCGCGATGTCGTACGACAGGTACTCGGTCTCCCAGTCCTCGGCGGTGGCCGCCACCACGGTCGCCTTGGAGCCCTCGGCGTACGGCATGACCCGCTCGTCCGCGTGCACGGTCACCCCCGCCTCGGCCAGCGCGTCCAGCGCCCGCGGCAGGAACGCTTCGGCGATGTCCTGGTGGACCAGGAGCGTCTCGGCCGCGTTGCAGACCGACGGCCGCTGCGCCTTGGAGTTCACCAGGATCGCGATGGCCATGTCGATGTCGGCGGCGGCGTCCACGTACACATGGCAGTTGCCGGTGCCGGTCTCGATGACCGGGACGGTCGACTGCTCGACGACGGTACGGATCAGGGAGGCGCCCCCGCGCGGAATGAGCACGTCCACCATGCCGCGGGCGCGCATCAACTCCCCCACGGATTCCCGGGATTCACCCGGCACCAGCTGTACGGCGTCGGCGGGCAGCCCGGAGCCGCCGACGGCGTCGCGCAGCACCCGTACGAGAGCCGTGTTGGAGGCGTACGCGGACGACGAGCCCCGCAGGAGCACCGCGTTGCCGGACTTCAGGCAGAGCGCCGCCGCGTCGACGGTGACATTGGGCCGGGCCTCGTAGATGATCCCGACGACGCCGAGCGGCACGCGCACCTGGCGCAGGTCGATGCCGTTGGGCAGCGTGGAGCCGCGCACCACCTCGCCCACCGGGTCGGGCAGCGCCGCCACGTCGCGCACATCGGCCGCGATGGCGCGAATGCGCTCAGGGGTGAGGGTCAGGCGGTCGACGACCGTCTCGCTGGTCCCCGCGGCCCGCGCCTTCTCGACGTCGGCCGCGTTGGCCTCGACGATCTCGGCGGTCCGCACCTCCAGCGCGTCCGCCATCGCCAGCAGGGCGTCGTCCTTGGCGGAGCGCGGAAGCGGCGCGAGGTCGGCCGCGGCGGCGCGGGCGCGGTAGGCGGCCTGGATGACCGGGGACTGGTCGGAGAGCGGCGAGAGCGAGGTCATGACCGCAGACTAATGCGCCCGCTCCGGCCGTCCGACCGCAATCCCAGCCTCCGAGACAGTCGCTGGGACAGCCCCTCAGAAGGGGTGGACACCGACCGGCGCCGCCGGCGGCGGTCCGTACCCCTCCGCGATCCGCTGGTGGTACGTCTCGCGGTCGATGACCTCGAGCCCGACGATCTTCCACGGCGGCAGCTGCGCGGTCTGCCGGTGCTCGCCCCACAACCGCAGCGCGACGGCCGCGGCGTCGTGCAGATCCCGCGCCTCTTCCCAGTAGCGGATCTCCGCATGATCGCCTGCGTACCGGCTGGTCAGCAGGAACGGGTGGTCGTGCGCGAGCTGTTCGAGGCCGCGCCTGACCTCCTTGAGCGGCGCCTCCGCACCGGAGACGCTCAGCGTGATGTGCCACAGCTTGGACAGCACTGTGGAATCCACGGACTCCCCCCGCACGCCCTCGTCGGGCTCGGACTGCGGGTTCTCGTCGAAGTCGGTCCCCGCACCGACGCTGGTCAGGGTCCGCTCCCCGGCCCCTCGGGGCGGTGACCCCGGGCGCGCTCGTCTCACCGGCGGCCTCCTGTGCTGCTGCGTCGTGGCGTGTTGCTTCTGCCCCCGAGACAAAGTTGACCAGTCCGACGGGGGTCGCGGGGCGGTTTCCGTAAAGGTTCCTGTCAGAAGGCTGGACTTTCAGCCGTTTCAGGGCTTCAACAGCACCAGATCGTCCCTGTGTACGACTTCGCGCTCGTACGCCGGACCGAGTTCCTTCGCCAGGTCCCGGGTCGAGCGGCCGAGCAGCTGGGGCAGCTCCTTGGCGTCGAAGTTGACCAGGCCGCGGGCGATCGCCCGTCCCTCGGTGTCGCGCAGCTCGACGGGGTCGCCGGCGCTGAACTCGCCCTCGACGGCGGCGATTCCGGCCGGCAGCAGCGAGGAGTGCCGCTCGACGACGGCCCGTACCGCCCCGTCGTCCAAGGTCAGGGCGCCCTGCGGCGTCGAGGCGTGCTGCAGCCAGAGCAGCCGGTCGCCGGAGCGGCGGCCGGTACGCAGGAAGTACGTACCCGTGGAGCGGCCCGCGAGCGCGTCGCCGGCCTGCGAGGCCGAGGTCAGAACGACCGGGATGCCGGCGGCTGCCGCGATCCGTGCGGCCTCCACCTTGGTGACCATGCCGCCGGTGCCGACTCCGGCCTTGCCCGCGGCGCCGATGGAGACGTGTGCGATGGATTCGGGGCCCGCGACCTCGTCGATGCGGGTCGTACCGGGTTTGGCCGGATCGCCGTCGTAGAGACCGTCCACGTCGGAGAGCAGGACCAGCAGGTCGGCGCGGACGAGATGGGCGACGAGGGCGGCGAGACGGTCGTTGTCGCCGAACCGGATCTCGTCGGTCGCGACCGTGTCGTTCTCGTTGACGATCGGCAGCGCGCCCATGGCCAGGAGCTGGTCCAGGGTCCGGTAGGCGTTGCGGTAGTGGGCGCGGCGGCTGGTGTCGTCACTGGTGAGGAGCACCTGGCCGACCCGGACCCCGTACCGCGCGAAGGAGGCGGTGTAGCGGGCGACGAGCAGCCCCTGACCGACGCTGGCGGCGGCCTGCTGGCGGGCGAGGTCCTTGGGCCGGCGGGTCAGTCCCAGCGGGGCGAGCCCGGCGGCGATGGCGCCGCTGGAGACCAGCAGGATCTCCTTCTCGCCGCCGCTGCGGGCCTTCGCGAGTGCGTCGACGAGCGCGTCCACGCGGTCGGCGTCGAGCCCGCCGGACGCGGTGGTGAGGGACGAGGAGCCGACCTTGACGACGATCCTGCGGGCGTCAGCGACACCCTGCCTTGCGCCTGCCACCGCGATTGCCCCGTCCCTGCTTGTACGTCCCTGAGTCCCGGCCAGCAGCGTACGTGAGGCTGCGGGCCGGGTGCTCGGGGTTATCAGAGGGTGGGACGTCAGCGGTTGGGACGGTTCTTCAGCTGCGTACGGAAGGACACGCAGTCCTCGTACTTCGGCAGCAGCCCCTGCGCCTCGGCCTCGGCGAGGGTCGGCGCCTGCTCGTCCTTCGGCGACAGGAGCGGCTCGATGCCCTCCGGCCACTCGATGGCCAGGTCGGCGTCGAGCGGATGGAGGCCGTGCTCGCGGGTGGGTGCGTACCCCTCGGAGCAGAGGTAGACGACCGTCGCGTCGTCGGTCAGCGCGAAGAAGGCGTGACCGAGACCCTCGGAGAGGTAGACCGCGTGGTGGGTCTCGTCGTCGAGGCGGACGATCTCCCACTGCTTGTACGTCGGGGAGCCGACCCGGATGTCGACGATGACGTCCAGGACCGCGCCGCGCACGCACTTGACGTACTTGGCCTGGCTCGGCGGGACGTCCGCGAAGTGGATGCCGCGCAGGGTGCCCCGCTTGGAGACCGAGCAGTTGGCCTGGACGAGGTCGAGGTCCTGGCCGGTGGCCTCACGGAAGTCCGCACCGCGGAACCACTCGTGGAAGCTGCCGCGGTCGTCGGGGAAGACCTTCGGCTCGTGGACCCAGGCGCCTTCGATGGACAGTGCTCGCATGATGTGTCGCGCTTTCGTCAGTACGTGATTCGTCAGTACGTGAATCGGGGGCGAGTGGGGACGCTACTTGGTGAGCGTGCGCTTGACACGCCCAGCCACACGCCGCAGCAGTGAGCGCTTCTTGCGCGCGGCCTTGCGGGCGGCCTCCGCCTTGGCGGCCTTCGCGGCAGCGGCCGCGGCGGCCTTCGCCTCCTTGGCCGCGGCGTTGACGGCCTCGGTCGTGGTGAGGGCTGCGGTGCCGTCGGCCGCGACGTCCAGCGCGACGGGCAGGACCGTCCAGCGCGGCTCGCCGCGCTTGGCGGACGGCAGGCCCAGTTCGATGCGCACCTGCCGGCCCGCGAGACCCTCGGCGGGCAGGGCGGCGGAGAGCTCGGCGCTGTTCCCGCCGGGCGCAAGAGTCGCGTCCGCCTCGACCGCCTTGCCGTCCAACGGGGACTTGAACCGCACCTTCACGGCCTCGGTCTCCGCGACCTCCAGCCGGATCGGCAGCGTGATGCGGCCGCCGTCGAGCGTGACGTCCTGCGGGGTGATCTCCCGGACGTCGCGGTCGAACTTGCTGGTGGAGTGGTCGACGTCGAGCGAGAGGTTGCCGGGTCCCTCGGTCCAGTACGGCAGGACGAGCCGGCGCGGCTCCCCGCCGAGCGTGCCCCGGCGGGCGGACTCGGCGGCCTCACCGCGTACCGAACCGAGCCGGGTCTCCTTGGTCCAGCCGGAGGCGGTGATACGGATGACCACGTCCCAGATGCCGTCCCCGAGAGGGACGCCCTTGGCCGCTGTCAGCGGGTCGACCGACGCCTCGGCACGCAGCACGAGCCGGAAGGAGCCGTCGTCGGCGGTCTGCCGCTCGGGGGTGCAGTCGACGGGCTGGAAGAACTCGGCCGCCGTGGGCCGCTCCCGTACGACGAGATCGACGCGGGCGCTCTTCAGCGAGACGGGGATGTCGATGCCGAGCGCGGTCAGCGCCTCGAGCCGGTCCTTGCCGTCCTCGTCGCTGCGGAAGGTGAGCGGGGCCGCGTCCTCCGCCTCCCCCGCCTGGTACTCGGCGGTGAAGGCGATCCGCAGCACGCCGCCGTCCCACTCCAGGCCCTTGAGCCGGCCGGTGGGCCGCACCTGGGCCTCGAAGCGGGCGAGTTCCTCGACGTCGGCGAGCCGGTCGGCGACGACGAGCGCGGCGACGGCCTGCTGCTGGGGGTTCATCCCGGCCGCGACACCCGGGCCGAAGCGCTCGGTGACGACGGAGTGGATCTCGGCGAAGAGCTCCCTGCGGAAGTCCTCGTCGACATTGAGCAGACGCCTTCCGCGCAGCCGCTCGACCATCTCGTTGCGCAGCCAGCGGCGGTAGAGCTTGTCGCGCAGCGGGCCGGGCTCGGTGTGCCGCTCGACGACGTCGAGGGCCTCGCGGAGGTTCTTGAAGTAGCCGACCGGGTCGAAGCGCTGGAAGCCGGCGTTCGAGGCGTCCTCGCGCTTGATGTGGTAGTAGCAGAGGTAGTCGCTCAGGACCGAGACGTTCGAGGCCAGCAGGTACGCCTCGGCGACGAAGACATGGTCCTCCAGGCGCCGGCGGCCCTCCATGAAGCGCAGGTTGTTCCGGTCGAGGAACTCCTTGCGGAACATCTTGTGCGGGGTGAGGCTGTCGATCAGCGGGGCGTTGTCGACCGTGGCGTGCGGGCGGTTCTCGCGGAAGAGCTCCAGCGGTACGGGACGGCCCTTGCCCGCCATCTTGCCGACGATGACATCGGCCTTGTTGGCGACGCCGTACTCGTACATCCGCTCCAGGGCCTCGTCGCCGAGCCAGTCGTCGTTGTCGACGAACATCACGAACTCGCCCTGGGCGGCGGCGATTCCGGCGTTCCTGGGCTTCCCGGACCAGCCGGAGGCCTCCTGGTGGATGACGTGCATGTGCGGGTACTCGGCGGCGAGCGCGTCCAGCCGGGCAGGGGTCGCATCCGTCGAGCCGTCGTTCACGAAGATCGCTTCGTACTCGACGTCCGGCAGGCTCTGGCGGAGCAGCGAGGCGATGCAGTCCTCGACGTACTCCCCCGGGTTGTAGACCGGAATGACCACGCTCACCTTGACGGCCATGCAGAAACCTCATCTGGATTCAGGGATTCGGCGTCGATCACATCAATGACGCCCCGCACATGATATATGGCGCAGGTGTTCCTGAAACGATGAGTCGTTCGACCGGACGAGGGGGCCGGACCCGGCGGGACCGGACAGGACCGGGGCACGGCAAGGGGCGGCGAACCCGGCCCTTCGGCCTGGATTTCGCCGCCCCTTCAGAGGGTGCGCAAGCGACTACCCCTTGACGCCTTCCTCGCTGTAACGGGTCTTGAGAATCCGCTTCTTGTTCGTGCCTTCCGCGTTCTTCCCCTTCTCGATGATCACGAGATTGTGGTAGAAGTGCATGCTCACGATGTTGAGATCCGTATACGACGGCTCATAGTCGGCGTCGACGAACTCCTCGTAATTCAGGCCGTCCGCGAGACGCTTCAGCAGCCCCATGCTCGTATTCGGGGCATTCCGGTCGTCACTGCCCTCCCATTCCGGCCAGTAGGACGACTGCGTGTCCTCGACGGCGTAAATTCCACCGTCCTTGAGCAGAGGAAAGAGCGTCTCGAACGACGTGATGACGTGCGGGCTGCGGTGGCTGCCGTCGTCGATGATGACGTCGAGCGTCCCGATCTTGGCGGCGATGCCGGTCAGCGAACCGGGGTCCGACTGGTCGCCGATGAACGTCGTGACGCGGTCCTCGTCGACATGCGACTTGTCCTGGATGTCCATGCCGAAGATCTGCGCATTCGGGAAGAAGTGCTTCCACATACGCAGCGAGGCGCCACCCTGACCGGCACGGTTGTAACCGCCGATACCGATTTCCAGCAGGTTGAACGAGTCGTTCTTCAGGTGCTGCAGATGACGCTGGTAATGCTGCGCGTACCGGTGTCCGCCCCACTTGTCCGTCTTGAAGTGGGCGGCGAGCTTGCACAGGTCGTCCGAGATGGCGGCGACACCCGTCGGCTTGGGTGCCGGACGCGGTGCCGGGGCCGGGGCTCCGGACAACTTGCGCTTGTATCGGCGGAGCGCCTTCCAGCCCTTCTCGCCGACAACAGCCCTGACGGTTTTCTTTACGGTCGAACGAGCCGGCATCGTGCTGATCTCCTTCACGCAAAGCACTCGATGAGGTGGGCGCGACGGAGCAACGGGAACGGCCGCCCTCGCGCAAAAGTCAACTGGCTTAATTTCGCAAGAACTTACTGCGTGAGAGGGCCGTCCGTAAACACCTGCAGGTCAGCTGTTTGTGCGGAGTCCCGGCATCGCCTGTCGCAGAGCTGTGGACCAGTCCTGAATCGGCTCGATTCCCGCCTCCGCCCACCGGTCGTGCCCCAGCACGCTGTACGCGGGCCGCGGAGCCGGCCGCACAAAAGCCGCACTGGTGGTCGGGCGGACCCGCTCGGGGTCGGCGCCCAGCGCCTCGAAAATGGCCCGGGTGAAGCCGAACCAGGTCGTCTCGCCGCTGCTGGTGCCATGGTAGACACCGGCCGGCGCGGTCCCCGCGAGGGCGCCCCGGCCCAGCAGGACCAGGCGGTCGGCCAGATCGGCGGTCCAGGTCGGCTGGCCGCGCTGGTCGTCCACGACGTCCAAGGTGTCCTTGATGCCTTCGAGCTTGATCATCGTACGGACGAAGTTGGGGCCGCCCGCCCCGTACAGCCAGGCTGTACGGACCACGTAACCGGCCTCGGGGAGCAGTTCGAGCACGGCCTGCTCCCCCGCCAGCTTGGTGCGCCCGTAGGCGCTGCGCGGGCCCGTGGGGGCGTCCTCCGGGTACGGCTTCTCGCCGTCGCCCGCGAAGACGTAGTCCGTGGAGACCTGGAGCAGGACGACGCCCTGCTCCGCGCATGCCTCGGCGAGGCGCCGCGGACCGTCTCCGTTGATCCGCAGCGCCTCGTCCTCACGGGTCTCGGCGTCGTCCACCGCCGTCCAGGCGGCGCAGTTCACCACGACGGCCGGGCGGTGCTCGGCCAGGGCGGCGCGTACGGCGGCCGCGTCCGTGATGTCGAGCGCCGCGCGGTCCAGACCCACGGCCTGCTCGCCGTCCTCGGCCAGCCGGGCCAGGACGTCCTGTCCGAGCATTCCGCCCGCTCCGGTGATCAACCAGCTGCCGCTCATACTGCTCCGCTCTCCGTCATTCCGTTTACCGCACTGAGCCTAGTCAGCCCAGGACGTACCCGAACCACGTCTTCGTGGCGGGTGCCCCGATCCCCTTCGGTCCGAAGAGCAGCGCGGCGTCGGTGGTGATGCCCTCCGGGCGTCCGCGCAGCAGCCAGGCCGCGCCGTTCCACGCGTCCTCGCCGGCGGCCGAGGCGGCCAGGTCCGCGTAGCCGTTGCCGTTGATGTCGACGAGGTGGACCGCATAGCCGAAGCGGTCCCCCTTCTCGGCGGCGCCGGGAACGGCCGCGGTGTCCTGGTTGAAGGCCTGCGATCCGGTCCCGCTCAGCCCGCTCTTCGAACCCTTCAGCAGGGTCACGGCGCCCGTGTCGGCGATGGTGCCGATCGCCTCGCCGGGCGCGCCCACCGCCACGTCATCGATGCCGTCGCCGGTCACGTCGCCGACGGCGATCGAGCTGCCGAAGCCGTCTGCGCCCTCGTTGGCTCCCGGGACGCCAGGCGAGTTCTGGTCGATCCTCTTCACAGCAGTGCCGAGGCCCGACGTGGACCCGTAGGCGACCTGGACGGCGCCGTTCACGTCTCCGGCGACGAAGTCGTCGAAGCCGTCGCCGTTCACATCACCCAGCGCGGCCGTGCCGTTGGCCCAGTAGGTCGGGCCATCGGACTTCTTGGCCAGTCCGGTCGCGCTGCCGTACAAGAGGTACGTGCTGTCGGTCCCCTCGCCGGAGTACGCACCGACCGCGAGGTCCGCGTAACCGTCGTGGTCGACGTCCCCGCTCGAGGCCGACTGGATCTCGGTGGCGCTGATCGAGTCGTCGCCGAAGGCCGCCGTCCTGGTGGGCTTGCCGGCCCGCGAGATCGGTCCGTACCAGATCACCGACTGCGTCCCGGACGGGTCGTCGTGCCCGGCGTGCGTGGTGCGGAAGAGCGCCACGTCCGTCTTGCCGTCGCCGTTGAAGTCGCCGACCTGGGAGAGCGAGCGGTAGTTCGGTACGGAGGTGCCGCTGGACAGCCCGCTCGGGGAGCCCCAGACGATGACAGAGTCCTCGCCGCCGATGCCGCTGATGACGAGGTCGGCGTAGCCGTCGCCGTCCAGGTCACCGTGCGAGAGGGCGTACCCGAAGCCCACGCCCTCCTCCGGGTTGCCCGGGATTCCGGTCGTGGCGCGGCTGATCACGACGCGGCTCGTGGTGGACAGACCGTGCGGGCCGCCGTACATCACCGCCGCGTACCCGGCGTCGGCCAGACCGCTCACCGTGCCTCGGGTGCCGCTGACGGCGAGGTCCGCGTACCCGTCACCGTTGAAGTCGTCCTGTACGGAGGCCTTGACCGCCGGGGCCGCGGAAGCCGTTCCCGTACCGCCGACGGCCAGCAGGCCCACCAGGCCCCCGACCACCCCAACTGCCAGGACCGACAGCCGAGTTCGCCTCTTGTTCATGGTGCAGCCTTCCCCTGTCATGTGCGTGTACGCACAAACAGACTCGCCGGGGCGGAAGTTGGTTGCACGGAACATGAATGCAATCTTCCGCCCCGGCGGGCGGGGGTCCTTCAGTGGTCGCGCGTCGGCTAGAGAGCGGCGCGCTCCTTCAGCGGCTCCCACCAGGCGCGGTTGTCGCGGTACCACTGCACCGTCTCGGCCAGGCCCTGCTCGAAGCTCTTGCGCGGGACGTAACCGAGCTCCTCGCGGATCTTGGTGCAGTCCACCGAGTAGCGGCGGTCGTGGCCCTTGCGGTCCTCGACGTACTCCACGCTCTCGTCCCAGTTCGCGCCGCACGCGTCGAGCAGCAGCCCGGTGAGCTCCTTGTTGGAGAGCTCGGTGCCGCCGCCGATGTTGTAGACCTCGCCGGCGCGGCCCTTGGTACGGACCAGCTCGATGCCCTGGACGTGGTCGTCGATGTGCAGCCAGTCGCGGACGTTGGCGCCGTCGCCGTACAGCGGGACCTTCTTGCCGTCCAGCAGGTTCGTCACGAAGAGGGGGATGACCTTCTCCGGGAAGTGGTGGTGCCCGTAGTTGTTGGAGCAGCGGGTCACCCGCACGTCGAGACCGTGCGTGCGGTGGTACGACAGCGCGATCAGGTCGCTGGAGGCCTTCGCCGAGGAGTACGGCGAGTTCGGCTCGAGCGGGTGGGTCTCGGGCCAGGAGCCCTCGTCGATCGACCCGTAGACCTCGTCCGTGGAGATGTGCACGAAGGTCTTGATGCCGGCCCGGTGGGCGGCGTCGATCAGGGTGTGGGTGCCCACGACGTTCGTACGGACGAACTCCGCGCCCCCGTCGATGGAGCGGTCGACGTGCGACTCGGCGGCGAAGTGCACCACCTGGTCGTGCTCGGCCATCAGCTTGCCGACGAGCTCGGGGTCGCAGATGTCGCCCTCGACGAAGGCGAAGCCCTCGTGGTCGCGGACCTCGTCGAGGTTGGCCGGATTGCCGGCGTAGGTGAGCTTGTCGAGCACCGTGATCGCCACGTCGCCCGGGCCCTCGGCGCCGAGAACCGTACGGACGTAGTGCGAGCCGATGAAACCGGCTCCGCCGGTCACCAGAATCTTTGTCGTCATGAAGAGATCTGCACCTTGCTGTGGTCGCCGAGCACGAGTCGGTGGGCTGCGGGGTTACGGGGAGCGGGGGTCACCTCGACGTCGCGGCCGATGAGCGAGGCCTCGACGCGGCGCACGCCCGTGATGGAGGCGCGCGCCAGGACGATGGAGTACTCGATCTCGCTGTCCTCGATCCGGCACCCCTCCGAGACGGAGGTGAACGGACCGACGTACGCGTCACTGATCACGGTGTCCGCACCGATGATCGCGGGTCCGACGATGCGCGAACCGCTGACCTTGGCCCCGGCCTCGACCCGGACGCGGCCGATGATCTCGCTGGTCTCGTCGACGGTGCCCTCGATCACGGGCTCCACGGTCTCCAGGACGGACCGGTTGACCTCCAGCATGTCGGTGACATTGCCGGTGTCCTTCCAGTACCCGGAGATGGTGGTGGAGCGGACGTCGCGCTGTTCGTCGATCAGCCACTGGATGGCGTGCGTGATCTCCAGCTCGCCGCGCCAGGACGGCTCGATGGACCGTACGGCCTCGTGGATCGCCGGGGTGAAGAGGTAGACGCCGACCAGCGCCAGGTCGCTCTTGGGGACCTTCGGCTTCTCCTCCAGGGCCACCACACGGCCGTCGGCGTCGAGCTCGGCGACACCGAAGGAGGTGGGGTTGGGGACCTTGGTGAGAAGGATCTGGGCGGCCGGGCGGTCGGCGCGGAAGCCCTCGACCAGTCCGGTGATGCCGCCGACGATGAAGTTGTCACCGAGGTACATCACGAAGTCGTCGTCGCCCAGGAAGTCCTTGGCGATCAGTACGGCGTGGGCCAGGCCCAGCGGCGCGTCCTGCGGGATGTAGGTGACCTTCACACCGAAGCGCGAGCCGTCACCGACGGCCTCGCGGATCTCGTCGGCCGTGTCGCCGACGACGATCCCGATCTCGGTGATGCCCGCGTCGGCGATGGCCTCGATGCCGTAGAAGAGCACCGGCTTGTTGGCCACCGGCACGAGCTGCTTGGCCGAGGTGTGCGTGATGGGGCGCAGGCGGGTGCCCGCCCCGCCGGAGAGTATGAGTGCCTTCACGATTTCCCGTTCCGATGAGCAGTTCTGGCCGGACAGTCGAGGTCCTTTGGGCGAATCTTATCCGTCGCGCGTTTGAACAGCCTGTGGCCGCCCTCGCAGAGAGCGAGGACGGCCACAGAGAGTGACGAAAGGTGACGTTACGGTCAGCCCGCCACGGCCGTGTCGACGTCGGTCTCGTCCGAGTCGTTCAGCCCGGGAGCCGCCGACGGATCACCGGTGCGCTGGGCAACGCCCTGGTTGCGCGCCTCGGCCCTGACGACCAGCGCCCGTACCGCGGCGTTGTACTGCTCGATCGAGGTCGGCTCGTCGGGGCCCAGCAGATACTGCTTCAGCTCGCGCCGCTCGTCCGCCATCGGGTCGGCGGCCGAGTCGGTGATCGCGCCGAGGAACTCCCCGATCTCTTCTGCCGAGTTGGAGAGGACGACCGCTGCCCGGACCGCGGTGTTCTGCCGCTTGAACTCCGCCTCGCCGAGCTCCGCGGAGTCGGTGACCGCGTACGGCTTGCCGCTCGCGATGAAGTCGGACACCACGCTGGAGATGTCCGAGACCATGCCGTCCGACTCGTTGAAGCAGTCGTACAGCGCAGGTCCCGCACCGGTGACGACCTTGTGCTCCCACCAGCCGAAGGAGCGCCAGTACGCGTCGTTCCACTGGCCCTTCAGCCGGGCGATCTCCGCCTCGCGCTCCGGGTCGACCTTCGCGTCCCGCGACTCCTCGGCCTCGTCGCCCGCCGTACGGCCCGTGCCGCCGGTCAGCTCGGCCAGCAGGGCGTCGATCCGGGCCAGGTCGGCCTTGGCCGCGTCCCGCTCGCTCTGCCCGGCCTCGGACTCCTTGGCCCAGCGGGCGTCGGCGGCGCGATCGGCGGCGGCCTTCTCCACCATGGCGGTGATACGGGCGTGGGCGGCCCCCGCCTTGGCGTTGACGGTGCCGGTGAAGGGGTGCGGCTTGTACAGCACGCGGACGGGCTGCTCGGCCTCCAGGAGCCGCCGGACGATGTTCTCGCCGGCCAGGATCAGGGAGGTGTTGCCGGGCTGGTTGTCCCAGCCCTCCCAGGTGGGTGCGTACAGCACGGTCGGGACGGGGTTCCCGGGCTTGCCGCTCCAGGTCTTGATGGGCGCCAGCTGCGGGCGGCCCACCTCGACGATGTCCTCGTCGCGCACACCGACGTCGGCCAGCGCGTACCGGTCGCGGCCGGCCCGGCCCGCGGTCCACACCTCGTCGTACGCCTTGCTGAACGGGTTGACGCTGGCGAGCTTGTCGCTGTCGCCGTGCCCGATGAAGACGTGCTTCATGGTGGGCACCCGGAGCAGGTGGATGTTCTTGCCGACGTTGGCCGCGTACAGCGCGACGCGCACCGTCGAGAGGTTCATGTTCATCAGGTGCACCCCGCCCGGCACACAGACGACCGGCACGGAGGTCGAGGCGAGCTGCGGGACGATATTGCGCTCGCGCAGGATGACCAGCGGCTTCCCGTCGGTCTTCGCCATCGTCTCGAGCCACATGTTGACCTGGTAAGCGGAGTCCTTGGAGCCGGAGAAGTACAGCGCCACGGTCGGCTTGTACGAGGCCAGCCACTTGTCCAGGGCCTTCAGCACCTTGGTGTCGCCGGGCACCAGACGGCTCTTGCGGATGTTCGGCAGCAGTATGGCGATGTAGAGCGCCCCGCAGCCGAGGGTGGCGATGATGCCGACGTACCCGAAGGTGTGGTTGCCGCTCTGGGCGGCGATCAGCAGCCCGACCACCGCGAAGATGTCGAGGTAGAGCATCTTCTCGGCCGCGCGGAACAGCAGCCGCTGCGGCGGGGCGTCGGGGATGCGCAGACCCGCGAGGTCCACGTTCCGGGTGACCACCGGCATGGTGCGGCGGAGCCGGATGAGGGTGGTCAGGGTGCCGTGTGCCGCCTGGATGCCGTAGAAGATCAGGAAGCAGGCGACCGCCGCGTAGTAGACGTTCGCCTCGGCGAGGTCCAGGCGCGCGAGCAGCAGGACGAGCAGCAGCTCACGCAGCAGGAACCGGATCGACAGCCCGGCCCGGACCTTGGCCAGACGGTTGATGAGATAGCTGCCGCGGTAGTGCAGATACCAGTCGCCTATGTACGTCGCAGCAGTGGCAGCTGCGAAAAACCAGATGTTCGGAATCAGTGCGGCGATCATCACGCACGGATAGCCGAGCACCATGAGGATCGCGGCGGCGAGCTCTGCGCCGCTGCCCACACGGGCCATTCGGATGGCTGACGAGATCACGAAGAAACCTGCTCCAGTGGGGTCACACTTTGTGGGATATGTGAAGGTGGAGCTTCACGAATTCGGGCCTCTGCGATGCGCGCGGATAGCGATCACAGAGGCCCGACTAATTCATAATTCAGCGATTATTACACATCGCCCTGACGGTCCAGGACCGAGGCCAGCGCAGCTTCGAAGTCCGACGTCTCGCTCGCCTCGCGCGTCGGGTCCTGCTGCCGTACGTCGATGACGTGGCCGGTGAGCTCGGAGAGCAGCACGTCCAGAGAAGTCCTGGCCACCGCCTCGGAGGACAGCAGCGAACCCTCGGGCTCCTGGCCGAAGGCCTTGGTGCGCATGGGGGTCGCGGTCCGCTCGGGGTTGACGCAGTTGACGCGGATGTCGTCGCCCGCCCACTCGTCGGCCAGCGCCTGGGTCAGGTTGACCATGGCGGCCTTGGTGGAGGAGTACAGGCTGTACTCGGCGCGGCCGCGCGTGTAACTGGAGGACGTGTAGAGCAGCAGCTGGCCCTTGGTCTCGGCCAGGTACTTGTACGAGGCACGGGCGATCTGCACCGGCGCCAGGTAATTGACCCGCAGCGCCTCCTCGATGGTGGCGTTGTCGGTCTCGGCGAGCTTGCCGATGCGCAGGACGCCCGCGGTGTTGACGACGAAGTCGACGCGGCCGGTCTCGGCGTACGCCTTGGAGAGCGCGTCGTCGACGTGCTCCGGGTTGTCGACGTGCGTGCCGGTGGTGGAGCGGCCGAGCGCGTAGACGCTGGCGCCGTAGTTCTTGGCGAGCTCCGCGATGTCCGCGCCGATGCCGTACGAACCGCCGAAGACGACCAGCGTCTTGCCGGCGAGCAGCTCGCGGTAGGCGGCCTCGTCGGCCTGGCGGGGGGCGGCGGTGGAGGCCAGCTGGAACAGCTTGTCGGCGATGAAGACGTCGACGGGCTGGGTGACCTTCATGTTGTACTCGTCGCCCGCGACGACGTAGATCGGCACGTCGGGGAGGTACTTGAGCACCACGGTGCAGTCGTCGGTCGCCTGGAAGTTCGGGTCGCCGTCGGCGATCTCGTACGCCCTGCGGATCGTCGAGAGCTTGAAGGCCTGCGGGGTCTGGCCGCGGCGCAGACGCGAGCGGTCGGGGACCTCGGTGATGAACTCGCCGTCCTCACCGTGCGTACGCGTCACGATGATCGTGTCCGCGGACGGGATGGCGACGTCGACGGCCTGGTAGCGCTCCAGCGCCTCCACGCAGTCCTTGATGACACGCTGCGACAGCAGCGGACGGACCGCGTCGTGGAAGAGGACGTTGCGGTCCTCGCCCTCCGCGAGACCCTCGCCGAGGGCCGCGATGGCACGCTCGGTGGTCTCGTTACGGGTCGAGCCGCCTTCGATGATCCGCGTGACCTTGGTCAGACCGGCCTTGGCGACGATCTTCTCGATGTCCGGCACATAGCCCGGGGCCATGAGCACGATGACGTCGTCGATGTCTTCCGCGTTCTGGAAGATCGTCAGCGTGTGCTCGATGACAGCCTTGCCGGCGATCTTCAGCAGCTGCTTGGGGATGGACAGACCCACGCGCTGACCGGTACCACCGGCGAGCACGACTGCTGTAGTGCGGGGCTTGGTTGCTTTGTGCTGCACAGACACAGACGACCTACCTTGCGATGACTAGGGAACAAGTGTGATGGTCGCACTCTCCGTGACCGTCTCGCAAGGCGGACGCCGTCCGCCCACAACCCCCGCGATACCGGGCGTTCACTCCCAGGTCAGGACAGTGCCGGTCCATCACCGCGACGGGGCGTGACCGATGCCACAGCCCCGGATGCCCGACCCGACGAGAACGAGCCGGACATCCGGGGCAAACGGCACCTAGAAGGGCTTGAAGTCGTCGTACTCCTGCTGCGCCTCGTCCCGCTCCGCCTCGCGGTCGCGACGGCGCGTGGCCGCGGGGCGCGGCGCTTCGAGGCGGTGGTCCTCGCCACGACGGCCCAGCATTTCGGCGCCGGCCGTCATCGACGGCTCCCAGTCGAACACCACGGAATTCTCGTCCGTACCGATGGCAACGCCGTCGCCGGACTTCGCACCGGCCTTGAGCAGCTCGGTCTCGACACCGAGACGGTTGAGGCGGTCCGCGAGATAGCCGACGGCCTCGTCGTTGTTGAAGTCGGTCTGGCGCACCCAGCGCTCCGGCTTCTCGCCGCGCACCCGGTAGATGCCTTCCTCGTCCAGCTTGACGGTGAAGCCCGCGTCGTCCACGGCCTTGGGCCGGATGACGATACGAGTCGTCTCGTCGAGGGGCTTGGCCGCACGCGCCTCGGCGATGATGCCAGCGAGCGCGAAGGACAGCTCCTTCAGACCCGTCCGTGCAACGGCCGACGCCTCGAATACCTGGTAGCCGCGGGCCTCCAGATCGGGCCGGATCATCTCGGCGAGATCCTTGCCGTCGGGAATGTCGATCTTGTTGAGCACCACAATGCGCGGCCGGTCCTCGAGCCCGCCGTACTGCTTCAGCTCGGCCTCGATGACATCGAGGTCCGAGACCGGGTCGCGCTCCGACTCAAGAGTCGCCGTGTCCAGTACGTGCACGAGCACCGAGCAGCGCTCCACGTGCCGCAGGAACTCAAGACCGAGCCCCTTGCCCTGGCTGGCGCCCGGGATGAGCCCAGGAACGTCGGCGATGGTGTAAACGGTCGACCCCGCGGTCACGACGCCCAGGTTCGGAACGAGCGTCGTGAACGGATAGTCGGCGATCTTCGGCTTGGCAGCGCTCAGTACGGAAATGAGCGAAGACTTGCCCGCACTCGGGTAGCCCACCAGCGCGACGTCGGCGACGGTCTTGAGCTCGAGGACGATGTCCCGGGACTCCCCCGGCTCACCCAGCAGCGCAAACCCGGGCGCCTTGCGCCGGGCGGAGGCCAGCGCACGGTTGCCGAGCCCGCCGCGCCCGCCCTGCCCCGCGACGAAGACGGTCCCCTGCCCGACCAGGTCGGCCAGTACGTTGCCGTCCTTGTCGAGGACAACGGTCCCGTCCGGCACCGGCAGCACCAGGTCCTGACCGTCCTTGCCGGAGCGGTTGTCACCGGCGCCGGGCTGGCCGTTGGTGGCCTTGCGGTGCGGTGAGTGGTGGTAGTCGAGCAGCGTGGTCACGGCCTGCTCGACGACGAGGATCACATCGCCGCCCCGCCCGCCGTTCCCGCCGTCGGGCCCGCCGAGCGGGGTGAACTTCTCACGGTGTACGGAGGCGCAGCCGTGGCCTCCGTTACCCGCGGCGGCATGCAGCTCGACGCGGTCCACGAAGGTGGTCATGGGTGTGCCTCCAGGAACGGGGAAAACAGGGAAAACAGAATGTCTAACGTCTTAACACGACAAAGGCGGACCAGATTCCCGTTGCGCAGTGCGCAACGGGAAAACCTGGTCCGCCTTCGACTATCGCTCTACAGCAGTGACGCGGCCCGAAATCAGGCTGCGGCGACGACCGGAACGATGTTGACGACCTTGCGGCCACGGTGCGTGCCGAACTCGACCGCACCGGCGTTCAGCGCGAACAGGGTGTCGTCGCCACCGCGACCGACGCCCGTGCCCGGGTGGAAGTGGGTGCCGCGCTGGCGGACCAGGATCTCACCAGCAAGCACGACCTGACCGCCGAAGCGCTTCACGCCGAGCCGCTGAGCATTGGAATCGCGCCCGTTCCGAGTGGACGATGCGCCCTTCTTGTGTGCCATGTCTCAGTCCCTTCCCTTACTTCGCAGCCGCGGGGATACCGGTGACCTTGATCGCCGTGTACTGCTGACGGTGACCCTGGCGACGGCGGTAGCCGGTCTTGTTCTTGTAGCGGAGAATGTCGATCTTCTCGCCCTTGTGGTGGTCCACGACCTCGGCCGTGACCTTGATACCGGCCAGGACCCACGGGTCGCTGGTCACAGCGTCGCCGTCGACAACGAGCAGCGTAGAGAGCTCTACGGTGTCGCCAACCAGGGCGGTGGAAATCTTGTCAACCTCAACGATGTCGCCGACAGCAACCTTGTGCTGGCGACCACCGCTGCGCACGATGGCGTACACGCGGACTCTCTTTCGCTCGGAACCGGTACCTCTGATGCCAGCCGCCCGCGCAGGCCAGAAGCCCACGACAATCCGGATTGGATGAACGGCCTCCCCCGCAAGAATTGCCGGGAGGTGAGTTGCTCAAAGGGTGCGACGCTTAGGGAAACACGCCGACGGTCAAGGTTACGGGGCCCACGACAGGGGGTCAAACCGGCCCCGCCCCGACCGGCTCCCGCCGGCCTCACCAGGGCTCCGGCCCCCGAACCGCCGGTGGGCCGCCCCTCGGTTCGAGGAACGGCCCACCGTCTTGCTGCGTACGGCGATTACGCCTCGGAGGCGTCCGCCGACACCCCCGGGAGGGATGTCTGCTCGGCCGCCGCGGTCTTCTTCGCGGTGGCCTTCTTCGCCGTCGTCTTCTTCGCGGCCGTCTTCTTCGCAGCCGCCGTCTTCTTGGTGGCGGCCTTCTTGGCCGTCGCCTTCTTGGCGGTCTTGCGGGCGGCCGTCTTCTTGGCCGGAGCCTCCTCCGGCTCGGCCTCGGCGGACGGGGCGTCCACCACGACCACAGCGGCCTCGGCCGTACCCGACGGGGAACCCGCGGGAGCGGTCGCCTTGCGCGTCGCACGGCGGCGGGCACGCGGCGGAGCCGCCTCGGCCGGGGTCTCCTCGACCACGGGCTCGGCCACCGGCTCGGGGGCGGTCTCCACCTTGGGCGCCTCTGTTACGACGACCTCAGCGACCTCCTCCGCAGCCTTCGGCGCACCGGCCGGGGCCGACGCCTTGCGGGTCGCCCTGCGGCGCCCACGGGCCGCAGCGGGGGGCGCGGCGTCAGCCGCTCCAGTGGAGCCGGTGCTTGCACCGGACTCGACGACCGGCTCGGGCTCGACCACCGGAGCGGGCTCGGGCTCGACTACCGGCTCCGGAGCGTGCTCCACCACCGGCTCGGCCGCCATCTTCGGCGCACCGGCCGGAGCCGACGCCTTGCGGGTCGCCCTGCGGCGGCCACGGCCGCGGCCTGCGGCCGCCTCCGCCTCGGCGGCGCTGCTGTACAGCTCCTCGTCCGGCGCGAACGGCTCGGGCAGCGCCACGGGCTCGGCCACCTCGGCGGCCAGCTCGGCCTCCGTCTCGTGCTCGTCCTCGTGGGTGTCGTGCTCGTGCGTGTGCTCGACGTGGTCCGTGTGGTCCGAACCGCCCCTGCCGCCACGCTTCTTGGAGCGCTTGCCGGTGCCGTTGCCGCCGCCGCCCGAAGCCGTCGGCTGCTCCATGTGCACGATGACACCGCGCCCGTTGCAGTGGACACAGGTCTCGGAGAAGGACTCGAGCAGGCCCTGGCCGACGCGCTTGCGCGTCATCTGGACCAGACCCAGCGAGGTGACCTCGGCCACCTGATGCTTGGTGCGGTCGCGTCCCAGGCACTCCAGGAGACGGCGCAGCACCAGGTCGCGGTTGGACTCCAGGACCATGTCGATGAAGTCGACGACGACGATGCCACCGAGGTCGCGCAGGCGAAGCTGCCGCACGATCTCCTCGGCCGCCTCGAGGTTGTTCTTCGTGACGGTCTCTTCGAGGTTGCCGCCCTGACCGGTGAACTTGCCGGTGTTGACGTCGACGACGACCATCGCCTCGGTCTTGTCGATCACCAGCGAGCCGCCCGAAGGCAGGTAGACCTTGCGGTCCAGCGCCTTCATCAGCTGCTCGTCGATCCGGTACGTCGCGAAGACGTCGACCTCCGACGTCCAGCGCGAGAGCCGGTCGGTCAGGTCGGGGGCGACATGGGCGACGTACCCGTAGATCGTCTCCCACGCCTCGTCACCACTGACGATGACCTTCGAGAAGTCCTCGTTGAAGATGTCGCGGACGACCCGGACGGTCATGTCCGGCTCGCCGTAGAGCAGGGTCGGGGCGTTGGACGCGCCGCCGCTCTTCGCCTTCTTCTGGATGTCCTCCCACTGCGCCTGCAGACGCTCCACGTCACGGCGCAGCTCGTCCTCGCTGGCGCCTTCCGCGGCGGTACGGACGATGACGCCCGCGTCCTCGGGAACGATCTTCTTGAGGATGGTCTTCAGACGCGCGCGCTCGGTGTCGGGCAGCTTGCGGCTGATCCCGGTCATCGAGCCCTCGGGCACGTACACCAGGTAGCGGCCGGGCAGCGAGACCTGGCTGGTCAGACGGGCACCCTTGTGACCGATCGGGTCCTTGGTGACCTGCACCAGAACCGACTGACCCGACTTGAGCGCGGTCTCGATACGGCGCGGACCGTGCGCCATGCCGAGCGCCTCGAAGTTGACCTCACCTGCGTACAGGACGGCGTTGCGGCCCTTGCCGATGTCGACGAACGCGGCCTCCATCGACGGGAGCACGTTCTGGACCTTGCCCAGGTAGACGTTGCCGACGTACGAGGTCGACTGCTCCTTGTTGACGTAGTGCTCGACGAGGATGTTGTCCTCGAGCACACCGATCTGCGTGCGCTCGCCGTGCTGACGCACGACCATCACGCGCTCGACGGCCTCGCGGCGCGCCAGGAACTCGGCCTCGGTGATGATCGGCACCCGGCGGCGGCCCTGCTCGCGGCCCTCGCGGCGGCGCTGCTTCTTGGCCTCCATACGGGTCGAGCCCTTGATGGACTGGACCTCGTCGAAGCCGGTGCCCAGCTCGCGCTCGGCTTCCTTCTTGCGCGGCTCGCGGACCTTGACGACCGTACGCTCCGGGTCGTCCGCCCCCGACGTACCGTCGTCGCCCGACGCGTCACCGCTGCGACGGCGGCGACGCCGACGGCGACGGCTGCTGGCGGAACCCGACGCGGAGTTGTCGTCCTCGTCGTCCTCCTCCGGCTCCTCGGCCTCGGCCTGCGCCTCGGCTTCGTCGGCGTCCTCGTCCTGCTGCTCGTCCGCGTCCGCGGGCTCGCCCCGGCGACGGCGACGGCCACCGCGGCGGCGACGGCGCGAAGGCCGGTCGCCGTACTCGTCCGACTCCTCGGCGTCCTGACCGTCCTCGGCCTCGACCTCGGCCTCGACGGGCTCCTCGACCGCGGGCTCCTCCACGGGAGCCGCCTCGACGGCCTTCTCGGCCTCGGCGGGCTCACCGCGACGGCGACGGCGACGGCTGCTGCGCGACCCCGCCTGCGACGCGGGCTGCTCGGTCTCGGCGGGGGTCACGGCCTCCACGACCGTCTCCTCCACCTCCTCCTCGTCCTCGACCTCTGCGGGCCGGGCGGCGGCAGCGGCCGCGGCGGACTCCGGGGTCTGGAACATCGGCTCGGTGAAGACCGGGGCCTGGAACACGGCGACGGCGGGCCGCTGGGCCCGGCGGCGCGAGCGCCCGTTCTCCTCCGGCTGCTTCTCCTCCGCCTTCGCGGTGAACTGCGGCGCCTCGGCGCGACGGCGCTTGCGGCTGCGCGACGGAGAGTCGTTCTCCTCGGCCAGCGTCTCGGCGACGGCCTCGGGCAGGCTCTCCCCGGCCGGCTCGGCGACGGGCGCGGCAGCGGGGGCGGTGGCGCGGCGGCGGTTACGGCCACGGGGCGCGGGCTCGTCGCTCTCGACGGGTGCGGGCTCAGCAGCCTCGACAGCCTCGGCGGCCTTCGGCGCACCGGCAGGCGCGGTGGCCTTACGAGCGGCACGGCGGCGGGACGGCGCGGCAGGCTCAGGGGCCGCCTCGGCCTCCTCGACCGGAGCGGCGTCCGGCACGGCGGCCACGACGATCTCGGCAGGCTCGGCGGCCTTCGGGGCACCGGCGGGCGCGCTCACCGAACGCGTCGCACGACGACGGGCACGCGGCGGAGCAGCAGACTCGGCCGGCTCGGCGGCTACGTCCTGCGCCACGGTCTCGGCGGGTGCGGCGACCTCGACGGCCTCCACGGCCTCGGTGGTCTTGGGGGCACCGGCGGGCGCGCTCACCGAACGCGTCGCACGGCGACGGGCACGCGGCGGAGCAGCAGACTCGGCCGGCTCGGCGGCCTGCGGCTCGTCCGCGGATGCCGATACGGCGGTCACGGCGGCCTCAGCCACCGGCGCACCGGCCGGAGCGGAAGCACGGCGGCGTGTACGGCCACGGGGTGCGGGCTCTGCGGCCTCGGTCTCTACGGTCTCAGCGGCCTCAGCCTTGGGCGCACCGGCAGCAGCGGTCGCCTTACGGGTCGCGCGGCGGCGTACAGCAGGCGCCGACGCCTCGGGGGCCTCGGCCGCGGTACCCTCCGCGGCCGGTATGGCCGGCGCAGCCGACTCGGCCGATTCAGTGGCCCCGCCGACCGGCGGACCGGCCGGACGCGACGCCGCACGGCGCCGACGGCGCGGCGGCAGCGTGTCGCTGGGTGAGTTGTTGTCTTCGTTCGATCCGGCGTTGCCGGATTCTTCTCGCTCGAGCATGCGGGCGGTTCTCCCGTCACGCTCCCGGGCGCCGCGTCTGTGTCCGGTCCGTCGCGGTCCGCGTGATGTGCGCGGTTCCGCTCGTCCGGGGCGCGGGCGCCGCACGGGAGCTGATGTCTGGCTCGCCGGTTCCGTACGCGTTGTGCGTACGGCCTGGCGAAAGTCTCCTGGTCAGTGCGCTGCCCGACCCAGGTGGCTCCCGGATACGAGGGCTGCGCTACAACGACTGCCCTTACGCGGCGGGACCATCCGGCGCCGTCGCGGCGGCAGTCCCGGCGGCCGTGGGTGGAGCGGCCGGGGCAGCCTCGCGGTCGGGCGCGAGCGGGTCGGTCACCGTGCCGGACTCCTCGTCGAAGAGCCCCTGCGCCAGCCTGGTCACCGCTGCGGGGACCGGCGGCGCCAGGTCGGCCACAACAGTGAGACCGGACAGGACGTCGTCGGGTCGCACGGCAGGTGTCACGTGCCGAACAACCAGCCGCAGTATCGCACAGGGCCCGTCCACCGGCCTATCAGGCTGTGGACGAACGACCTCGAGCTCCGCTACAGCACTGCGGGCGTCGAAGGTCCGCAGACCGTTCTTCGCACGCCGCTGGACCTCGACGGTCTCGGCAGCGTTGAAAGCCGCCACCGCCTTCTCGGCATCCTCGAACTCGACGCCGTTCAGGGTCATTTCCCATACGGACGCGGTCAGCCGGTCGGCGAGACCCGACGTCCTTGCCTCGACCGCGTCGACGATGTCGAGGCCGACCGGCATCGACTCGTCGAGCAGCAGCCGCAGCTTCTCCGGGTCCCGCGCCTCGGTGAGGGCGATCTCCAGGAACTCGGCCTCGCTGCCCGTGCCGGTGGGTGCGGCGTTGGCGTACGAGACCTTGGGGTGCGGGGTGAAGCCCGCCGAGTACGCCATGGGCACCTCGGCCCGGCGCAGCGCACGCTCGAAAGCGCGCTGGAAGTCACGGTGGCTGGTGAACCGGAGGCGGCCGCGCTTGGTGTAGCGCAGTCGGATGCGCTGCACCGCCGGTGCGGGCGGCGGGCCTTCGGGCTGTCGCTTGCCCAGTGGTTCTTCTCCTCGGTGCGGAGCGGGCGCGGGAGGCGCGCCGCCCTACGGCGGGGTTCCCGGGGCACCGGACTGCCGGTTCACCCCTGCTTCCGCAGGGAGATCTCGGGTTCGGGTGCCGCCTCGGGGACAGTCGTTGTACTACCCAGAGTACGCGCTCGGGCCCCCGCTGGTTCCCGGCCTTCCACGGGCGCCGCCCCGCCGAAGAGCGCCCGCCACACCTCACGCCTGGTGTCCCGCACGGTTTCGCGCGCCGACCGCAGCGCCGCCCGCACACTGCGCCCCGCCTCGGCCGCCGCCCGTCCGACGGGCGCCAGCACATAGTCGTAACTCCAGCGCCAGGCCGCCCGCACCGGGCGCCCCACCAGATTCCACCCGAGCCACTTCAGCGCGCGCCCGACGGCCCGCGAGATGTAGCCGGCGATCCGCCAGCAGACGCCGACGGCCTCGACGATCTCGCGTCCGATCACGCGCAGGGCGCGGCCCACGGGGACCAGGACGTAGCGCCACAGCACGATGAAGGGGAAGGCGATCGCGATGCCGAGCGGGGTGAGCACGAAGCGGTACGTCTGGACGCCCAGCCAGCGGAGCAGCGCCCCGAGGCCGAGCACGGCCCAGGTGATCGCGTGGCCGAGGGGGGTGAGCACCGCGCCGTACAGCCAGACGGCCGGGATCACGATGCCGTACCGGACTACCGGCACCACCACGTACCGCCAGAGCGCGACCCAGGGCCAGACGAACAGCGCCCTGGCGATCCAGCCGAGCGCGATCCCGATCGGGGTGAGCACCCAGCGGTAGAACCAGCGCGCCGGGATCACGACGAGCGTCCGGCCGAGCCAGCCGAGTGCCGCGCCCGTCCCGCGGACGACGGCGGCGATGCCGTGGCCGAGGGGCGTCAGGAGCCGGCGGTAGATCCAGCGGGCGGGCGGGACGACGACGTACCGCCAGAGGGCGACCCACGGCCAGACGAAGAGCGCCATGCCCACGAACCGCAGTGCGCGCCCCAGCGGGGTGAGCACGTAGCGGTAGAACTGCCGCCCCGTCCACGACAGCGCGTCCCACACCATCCGCACCGGCAGCACCACGACCAGCACCACGATCCGCACCGGGATGCGGATCGCCGCGGTCAGGCAGCCTTCGGGCTCGGTTCTGCGCTCCGGTTCCACCATGTCCCCCATGCCCCGTCAGACGACCCGGCCCGGCCACGGAGTTCCGTGACCGGGCCGGCAATTCTCGTAATGCAGAAGCTACTTGACGACCGTGAGCGGAAGCAGCGTCTTCCCCGTCGGGCCGATCTGGATGCTCGTGTCCATCTGCGGGCAGACGCCACAGTCGAAGCACGGGGTCCAGCGGCAGTCCTCGACCTCGGTCTCGTCGAGCGAGTCCTGCCAGTCCTCCCAGAGCCAGTCCTTGTCGAGACCGGAGTCCAGGTGGTCCCAGGGCAGGACCTCCTCGTACGTGCGCTCACGCGTCGTGTACCAGTCGACGTCCAGGCCGACGTCCGGCAGCGTCTTCTCGGCAGCCTGCATCCAGCGGTCGTAACTGAAGTATTCGCGCCAGCCGTCGAAACGGCCGCCGCCCTCGTACACGGCGCGGATGACGGAACCGATCCGGCGGTCGCCGCGCGAGAGCAGGCCCTCGACGATGCCGGGCTTGCCGTCGTGGTAGCGGAAGCCGATCGAGCGGCCGTACTTCTTGTCGCCGCGGATCTTGTCGCGCAGCTTGGTGAGCCGGGCGTCCGTCTCCTCGGCGCTGAGCTGCGGCGCCCACTGGAAGGGGGTGTGCGGCTTGGGCACGAAGCCGCCGATGGAGACCGTGCAGCGGATGTCGTTGCCCGCGACCTCGCGGCCCTTGGCGATGACGTTGGCCGCCATCTCGGCGATCTGGAGGACGTCTTCGTCGGTCTCGGTGGGGAGGCCGACCATGAAGTACAGCTTCACCTGACGCCAGCCGTTTCCGTAGGCCGTCGCGACGGTACGGATCAGGTCCTCTTCCGAGACCATCTTGTTGATGACCTTGCGGATGCGCTCGGAGCCGCCCTCGGGGGCGAAGGTGAGGCCGGAGCGGCGGCCGTTGCGGGTGAGCTCGTTGGCCAGGTCGATGTTGAAGGCGTCCACGCGGGTGGACGGCAGCGACAGGCCGATCTTGTCCTCGGTGTAGCGGTCGGCCAGGCCCTTCGCGACCTCGGCGATCTCGCTGTGGTCCGCGGACGACAGCGAGAGCAGCCCGACCTCTTCGAACCCGGTCGCCTTGAGACCCTTCTCGACCATCTCGCCGATGCCGGTGATGCTTCGCTCCCGTACGGGGCGCGTGATCATGCCGGCCTGGCAGAAACGGCAGCCGCGGGTGCAGCCGCGGAAGATCTCTACGGACATCCGCTCGTGGACGGTCTCCGCGAGCGGCACGAGCGGCTGCTTGGGGTACGGCCACTCGTCGAGGTCCATGACAGTGTGCTTGGAGACCCGCCACGGAACCCCCGAGCGGTTGGGTACGACACGGCCAATACGCCCGTCCGGCAGGTACTCGACGTCGTAGAAGCCGGGGACGTACACCCCGCCGGTCTTCGCGAGCCGGAGGAGGACCTCCTCGCGGCCGCCGGGGCGACCCTCCGCCTTCCAGGCGCGGACGATGTCGGTGATCGCCAGGACGGCCTGCTCGCCGTCGCCGATGACGGCGCAGTCGATGAACTCGGCGATCGGCTCGGGGTTGAAGGCGGCGTGGCCTCCGGCGAGCACGATCGGGTCGTCGACCGTCCGGTCCTTGGCGCTCAGCGGGATGCCCGCGAGGTCCAGGGCGGTGAGCATGTTGGTGTAGCCGAGCTCGGTGGAGAAGGAGAGCCCGAAGACGTCGAATGCCTTCACGGGGCGGTGCGCGTCCACCGTGAACTGCGGGACCTTGTGCTCGCGCATCAGCGCCTCGAGGTCCGGCCACACGCTGTACGTGCGCTCGGCGAGGACGCCCTCGCGCTCGTTCAGTACCTCGTAGAGGATCATGACGCCCTGGTTGGGCAGCCCGACCTCGTACGCGTCGGGGTACATGAGCGCCCAGCGGACGTCGCACTCGTCCCAGTTCTTGACGGTGGAGTTGAGCTCACCGCCGACGTACTGAATGGGCTTCTGCACATGCGGGAGCAGAGCTTCGAGCTGTGGGAAGACCGACTCGGCAGACATCTCGGCGACTTTCCGTGGACCGACAGGGGTGACCCTCAAGCCTAACGCGACCGGAGCCACCCCTCGTACGGCGATCAGAACGCCGGGGCCCCGGCCGCCCTCGCCCACACCTTCGGCAGCTCCCGCTCGCGGTCCGCCGCGGACGCCTCCTCATGGCCGTAGAGCAGCCCCCAGGTGAAGGCCGTCTCGCCCGCCGCGTGGGCCTGGGCCGCCAGGGTGCGGAGGGCTTCGCGGGCCACGACGCTGTCCTGGTGGTCGCCGAGGACCGTCTGTACGGCCTTCATGCGCTTGGCGAAGCGTTGCGCCGGTGTGCCGAGGGCCGGGGTCGCCGCCTCCCCCGCGTACCGCGCACGCTTGGCGGCCTTGCGGGCCTCGTGCATCGCCAGGTCGCGTTCCTCGCCCGGGGGCAGTGCGAGCGCATGTTCGATACGGGTCGCGAGGCGCGTGTGGTCCTTCAGGACCGACCTGGGGAGCACCTGCGCCGCGGGCTGTGCGGCCCGGGGCAGCAGCGGGGGTGCCGCGAGGAGGGCGTCGAGCGTCTCCAGGAGGGCCAGGTAGCGGTGGCCGTCGAGCACGGCGAGGGTGTGGCGGCGCGATCCGGTGCGGCGGGCGACGGTCCAGATGCGCAGGCGGCCGCGGACGGGGCCGAGCAGGAGGGTCCTGGGGAGGGCGTTGATGCGGGAGGTGAGGCGCTCGGTGAGCACTTCCTGGTCGCGGTCGACGCCCAACTCGGCCGCCAGCCATTTGAGTTCCTCGCCGACGGGATCGGTGACGGTGCGGTCGAGGATCTTCCCGTACGTACGGAACGCGCTGCGCAGCCGGCGGGTCGCGACCCTCAACTGGTGGACGGAGTCGGGGAGTTCGCGCCGTACGGCCGGGTCGTACGCGACGATCGCGTCGACCTGCGCACGGAGGTACGCCAGCACGTGCGCCCCCGCCGTGCCCGGATCGACCTCGCGCCGGGGCGCGGGAACCGACGGGGCGGTCTCGGCCAGGGCGCGGGCAAGCTTGGAGGCGGAGTGCGACCGGCGGATGCCCGCCTTGCGCAGACGCTTCTCGACGGCGTCGAGGACCGCGGGATCCACGTCGTCGGCGAGCTCGACCTCGATCTCCGTCCAGTGCGACTCCCCCGGGCCGCCGGCCAGCCGCTCGGCCCGTACCGCGTCGATGCTGAGCTCCGCGACCAGCGCACCGTCGTCCGCCGTCAGATGACGTACGTCGCGGGAGGACAACAGGCGTACGACGGGGACGAGTTCGGCGTCACGGGTGCGCGAGCGGGCGAGGGCGGCCAGCGCTCGCGGGACGGTGTCGGAGAGGGGGGCGCGGATCTCGTCGCGCACGTCCGGGGCGACCGGGAACTTGAGGTGCCAGCCCGCGTCGTCACCGCCGGTGCGGCGGCGCAGGGTCAGAGCGCCGGCCGCGAGCCGCTGGTCGGGGGTGTCGTAGTAGGTCGCGTCGAGTTCGGCGACGCCTTTGTCGATGACGGCCGAGACACCGGGGACTCGGGTCAGGTCGGGCAGCTGGTTGTCGTCGGTGGCTTCGTACTTCCGCTCGATCTCGCGCTTCGTGTCCGCCATGGACCGAATTTAATGGCGAAGGGGTCAGGCTGTCATCGGGCGTTGCACGCGGATCGACTGGAGGAGTCCGATCGCGACCCAGACCGCGAACATGGACGATCCGCCGTAGGAGACGAAGGGAAGCGGAAGGCCGGCGACGGGCATGATGCCCAGCGTCATGCCGATGTTCTCGAAGGCCTGGAACGCGA
This sequence comes from Streptomyces sp. NBC_01465, assembly GCF_036227325.1. Classification (NCBI taxonomy): domain Bacteria; kingdom Bacillati; phylum Actinomycetota; class Actinomycetes; order Kitasatosporales; family Streptomycetaceae; genus Streptomyces; species Streptomyces sp. NBC_01465. The sequence continues at coordinate 2,566,964 of NZ_CP109467.1, forward strand.
ACCAGGCGATGATGCCGGCCGCCACGATCGTTCCGTACAGCTCGGTCGTCTCGCGCGCGATCCGGCAGGCGCGCCAGAGCACGATGCCGAGGAGGACGAGGATCAGTCCGGCTCCCACGAAGCCGAGTTCCTCGCCGGCGACGGTGAAGACGAAGTCGGTCTGCTGCTCGGGGACGAACTGCCCGGTGGTCTGCGAGCCGTGGAAGAGGCCGGTGCCGGTGAGTCCGCCGGAGCCGATCGCGATACGCGCCTGGTTGGTGTTGTAGCCGACGCCCGCCGGGTCGAGGGCGGGGTTGGCGAAGGCGGCGAAGCGGGCGATCTGGTACTCGTCGAGGAGGCCGAGCTGCCAGACGGCGACGGCGCCGACCGCACCCGCGGAGAGCAGTCCGAGCACCCAGCGGTTGGAGGCGCCGGAGGCGAGCAGGACGCCGAGGACGATGATCGCCATCACCATGACCGAGCCGAGGTCCGGCATCAGCATGACGATCATTATCGGGATCGCGGCAAGGCCCAGGGACTTGGCGACCGTGCGGTGGTCGGGGTGGGTCTGGTCGCCCGCGTCGACCCGGGAGGCGAGGATCATCGCCATGCCGAGGATGATCGTGATCTTCGTGAACTCGGAGGGCTGGAGGGAGAATCCGCCGCCGATGACGATCCAGGCGTGGGCGCCGTTGACGGTCTGTCCGAGCGGGGAGAGGACCGCGAGGATCAGCAGGACCGAGAGGCCGTAGAGGATCGGGATGGCGCCGCGCAGGGTGCGGTGGCCGAGCCAGATGGTGCCGATCATCAGGGCGAGCCCGATGCCGGTGTTCATGACGTGGCGCAGCAGGAAGTAGTACTGGTCGCCGTGGGTGAGGCTGGTGCGGCCGCGGGTCGCCGAGAGGACCAGTGCGGAGCCGATCGCGGAGAGGGCGAGCGCGGAGAGGAGCAGCGGCCAGTCGAGCCTGCGGACCACGGAGTCGCGGGCCGTGAGTTTGGACCAGGCGCCGCGCTCGGGTGCGTAACGCGAGACGGAGAAGCCGGCCATGGGTCAGTCCCTCCTGCCGACGCGGGCGGCGAGCTGCTGGTCGCCGGTCTTGGCCGGGGCCTTGTTCGAGTTCGGGTCGTAGTCGGTGATCTTCGGGGAGTCGATCGAGCCGTCCGTGGCGATCTTGGGGAGGGACGTCTGAGGCGTGGGCAGCAGGGCCTTCTTGTTGTCGACGGAGCCGTCGGACTGGACGCCGTACAGCCCGCTGTAGATGTTGCGGATCGCCTCACCTGAGGCGCCGGAACCCGTACCGGCCTGGGAGATCGTCATGATCACCGTGTAGTCCTTGCTGTACGTGGCGAGCCATGACGTCGTCTGCTTGCCGTACACCTCGGCGGTACCGGTCTTGGCGTGCAGCTCGATCTTGTCCTGCGGCCAGCCCTGGAACTTCCAGGCGGCGGTACCGCTGGTGACGACACCCGCGAGGGCCTTGTCCATGCCCTTGAGCGTGGCCTTGCTGACCGGGAGCTTGGCCTTGACCTTCGGCTTGATCTCCTGGACGGTCTTGCCGTCGGCGCTGATGATCGCCTTGCCGATGGTCGGGACGTGCTCGGTGCCGCCGTTGGCGAGGGCGCCGTAGATCATCGCCATCTGGACCGGGGTGACGAGGGTGTCGCCCTGGCCGATGGAGTAGTTGATCGAGTCGCCCTCGCGCATCTTGTTGCCTTCGAGGCAGTTCTCGTACGCGATCTGCTCGACGTAGGTGCCGTTCTTCTTGCCCTGCTGGCACCAGATGTTCTTGTTCGCCTTCCAGAAGCTCTGCTTCCACTGGCGGTCGGGGACGCGGCCGGTGACCTCGTTGGGGAGGTCGACGCCGGTCTCCTGGCCGAGCCCGAACTGGTGGGCGGCCTTGTAGAAGAAGTCCTTGGGCTCACCCTTCTTCGGGTTGATGCCGCCGTCCTTCTTCCACTCGCGGTCGGCGAGGCCGTAGAAGACGGTGTCGCAGGAGACTTCCAGGGCGCGGCCGAGCGAGATGGGGCCGAAGTTCTCGCCCTCGAAGTTCTTGAAGACCTGGTTGCCCACCGAGTAGGAGCTGGTGCAGGGGTAGCCGCCGTCCCACACGTATCCGGCCTCGACCGCGGCGGCCGTGGAGACCACCTTGAAGGTCGAACCGGGCGCGGACTGACCCTGTATGGCCCGGTTGAGGAGCGGGTAGTTGGAGCTCTTGCTGGTGAGCTTGGCGTAGTCCTTGGCGGAGATGCCGCCGACCCAGGCGTTCGGGTCGTACGTCGGCGCGGAGGCCATGGCGACGATGCGGCCGGTCTTGGCCTCCATGACGATGGCGGCGCCGGAGTCGGCCTTGTAGTTGGTGCCGGTGAGCTTGTCGAACTGCTTGCGGGCTTCCTTCATCGCGTAGTTCAGCTCGTACTCGGTCAGCGCCTGGACGCGGGCGTCGATCGAGGTGACGACGTTGGACCCGGCCTGCGCCTTGTCGCTGTCGGCCTCGCCGATGACCCGGCCCAGGTTGTCGACCTCGTAACGGGTGACACCCGCCTTGCCGCGCAGCTCCTTGTCGTACGTGCGCTCCAGGCCGGAGCGGCCGACCTGGTCGGAGCGCAGATAGGGCGACTCGGTGTCCTTGGCCTTGGTGATCTCGTCGTCGGTGACGGGCGAGAGGTAGCCGAGGACCTGCGAGGTGTTGGCCTTGCCGGGCGAGGTGTAGCGGCGCACGGCGGTGGGGTCGGCGGAGATGCCGGGGAAGTCCTCGGAGCGCTCGCGGATCTGCAGGGACTGCTGGGTGGTGGCCTCGTCGGTGATGGGGATCGGCTGGTACGGGGAGCCGTTCCAGCAGGGCTTGGGGGTCTTGGAGTCGCAGAGGCGGACCTTGTCCATGACGTCCTTGGGCTTCATCTTCAGGACCCCGGCGAGGCGGGTGAGGACGGCCTTGCCGTCGTCCTTCATCTTCAGCAGCTCGGTGCGGGACGCGGTGACGACGAGGCGGGTCTCGTTGTCGGCGAGCGGCACACCGCGGGAGTCGAGGATGGAGCCGCGTACGGCGGGCTGGACGACCTGCTGGACGTGGTTGTTCTTGGCCTCGTCGGTGTACTCCTGGCCGTTGCGGACCTGGAGGTACCAGAGGCGGCCGCCGAGGGTGAGGAGGAGGGAGAAGACGAGGATCTGGATGACGACGAGCCGGATCTGGACCCTTGAGGTCCGCCCGGTTTCGGGGATGTTGGTCACAGGCGCTTGACCCCCTTGATGCGTCCGGCCTTGGCCGCACGGGACTTGGCGGCCTTCATCCGGAGTCCCCCGCGCTGGTTGCCGATCCGCAGACCCGTTCCCGCCGAGGAGATCCAGCCGGAGGCGACGTTGCTGCCGCCGCCCTGGGTGTCGGCGAGCGGGTCGTTCTCGGCGCGTCTGGCCAGCGCCATGATGAACGGAACGGTGAAGGGTGCGAGCAGCAGGTCGTAGACCGCCGCGCTGAACAGCAGTGAGCCGAGGCCCACATGGCGGGCCGCCGTGTCGCCGACGAGGGCGCCCACACCGGCGTACAGCAGGGTGGTGCCGATCGCGGCGGCGACCACGACGATCATCGGTACGGTCGCGGACCGCATCCGGCCGTTCTCGGGCTTGGCGAGTCCGGCGAGGTAGCCGATCACGCACAGCACGAGCGCGTAGCGCCCGGCGGCGTGGTCGGCGGGTGGGGCGAGGTCGGCGAGGAGGCCTGCGCCGAAGCCGATGAGGGCGCCCGCGACGTGTCCGTAGACCATGGCCAGACCGAGGACGGTCAGCAGGAGCAGGTCCGGTACGGCGCCGGGGAGTTGGAGTCGGGCGAGCACGCTCACCTGGATCACCAGGGCGACCACCACCAGCGTGGCCGAGAGCAGCATCCGGTTGACACGCATACGGATCAGCTCCTACTGCTGGGGGTACGAGGCGCCACCGGAGGGCGTCGCCGTGACGGTGACGGTCGGCGTGGGCTTCGGCTTCTCGGGCTTCTTGGGCAGGACTTCGTCGCGCGGGTTGGTGCGCGGGGCGGTGACGACGACGCCGACGATGTCGAGCTTGGTGAAGCCGACGTACGGCCGCACGTAGATCGTGCGGGTCAGGTCGCCGCCCGAGGGGTCGACGCGGGTGACCACACCGACGGGGACGCCGGGGACGAAGGGCTTGTCGGCCTGCGAGCCGAAGGTGACGAGGCGGTCGCCGGGCTTGACCCGGGCCTTGCCGTTGAGGAGTTGGACGGAGAGCGGGCGGTCGCCCTGGCCGGTGGCGAAGCCGAGTTCGTCGGTGTTCTCCATCCGGGTGCCGACGGTGAAGTCCGGGTCGTTGGCGAGCAGGACGGTTGCCGTGGAGGGGCCGACGGTGGTGACGCGGCCGACGAGTCCGTCGCCGTTCAGTACGGTCATGTCGCGCAGGATGCCGTCGTCGGATCCGGCGTCGATGGTGACGGTCCAGGAGAAGCCCTGGGCCGCTCCTATGGCGATGACCTGGGCACCCTTGATGCCGTACTGGCCTTCGCCCGCGGTCTTGAGCATGGTGTCGAACTGGCGCAGCCGGCTGCGGTTCCGGTCGTCGCTGCCGAGCTTCTCCTTCAGAGCGGCGTTCTCACGCTCCAGTGCGGAGATGCGGTTGTGGCGCTCTCCGGAGTCCCGTACGGCGCCGATCGCGTTGCCCACCGGGTCGACCGCGGAGGCGACGCCCTTCTCGACCGGCCCGAAGACGGTGGCGGCGGCCTGCCGGGCGCCGTCGACCGGTGAGTCCTCGCCGCCTCGGATGTCCACTGTGATCAGCGCGAACGCGATGGCGATCAGCAGCACCAGGAGCAGACGGCTCTCTCGTGTGTCCCTCACGTGCGGAGGCCGTGCCTTCCTCGTCGGGGTCGTTGTGCACTTTTGTATATCAACGATCCGCCGTACGAGGAGGCAGTGCCCCATACGGCGGACCGGTGTGTTCCGTTGACCGCTACCTGCGGGGCTGCGCGTCCAGGACCTGCTGCAGCGCCTCGAACTCCTCGACACACTTGCCGGATCCGAGCGCGACGGAGTCGAGCGGGTCCTCGGCGATGTGGATCGGCATGCCCGTCTCGTGGCGCAGCCGCTCGTCGAGTCCGCGCAGCAGGGCGCCGCCGCCGGTCAGGACGATGCCGCGGTCCATGACGTCGCCGGAGAGCTCCGGCGGGCACTTGTCGAGGGTCGTCTTCACCGCGTCGACGATCGCGTTGACGGGCTCCTCGATGGCCTTGCGGACCTCGGCGGCCGAGATGACGACGGTCTTGGGGAGTCCGGAGACGAGGTCGCGGCCACGGATCTCGGTGTGCTCGTCCTTGTCCAGGTCGAAGGCCGAGCCGATCGTGATCTTGATCTGTTCGGCGGTGCGCTCACCGAGGAGGAGCGAGTACTCCTTCTTGATGTGCTGGATGATCGCGTTGTCCAGCTCGTCGCCGGCGACGCGGATCGACTGTGCCGTGACGATTCCGCCGAGCGAGATCACGGCGACCTCGGTGGTGCCGCCGCCGATGTCGACCACCATGTTGCCGGTGGCCTCGTGGACCGGCAGGCCCGAGCCGATGGCCGCGGCCATGGGCTCTTCGATGATGTGCACCTGGCGGGCGCCGGCCTGGGTGGAGGCCTCGATGACGGCGCGGCGCTCGACTCCGGTGATGCCGCTGGGCACACAGACGACGACGCGCGGGCGGGCCAGGTAGCGACGCTTGTGGATCTTGAGGATGAAGTAGCGGAGCATCCGCTCGGTGATCTCGAAGTCGGCGATCACGCCGTCCTTCAGCGGCCGCACGGCAACGATGTTGCCCGGCGTACGGCCGATCATCTTCTTCGCCTCGGAGCCGACCGCGAGGATTCCGCCGGTGTTGGTGTTGATGGCGACGACGGAGGGCTCATTGAGAACGATCCCTCGACCTCTGACGTACACCAGCGTGTTGGCAGTCCCGAGGTCGATAGCCATGTCACGGCCGATGAACGACATTTTCGAGTTCCCTCTGTTCCCCATGAGGATGCGTCGGGCCTTCCCAAGTGGAGCGATTGGCTTTTTTGGTAGGCGAAGCGGGCGCTGCGGGCTTGAAGACCCCATCGTAGTGCGGCCGGTACGACCGCGGCGCGAGGGTCCTTCGCCAGGTGGACGGAACGAGTGCCCGCCTCCACCATGGTGACGCTGTGTCGGAGGGATGCGTTCCCGGATTCGTCATTCATATGCCGAGGGGCGACCGAATTAATTCGGTCGCCCCAGGTCATGAGCGCTATATGGCTGACGTTCCGTCAGGAAGAGGAAGGGAAGAAGATCTTCAGTTCTCGCTCTGCGGACTCCTCGGAGTCCGAGGCGTGGATGAGGTTCTCCCGGACGATGGTCCCGAAATCCCCACGAATGGAGCCAGGCGCCGCGGCGATCGGGTCGGTCGGGCCGGCCAGGGCGCGGACGCCCTCGATGACGCGCTCGCCCTCGACGACGAGGGCGACGATCGGACCCGACGCCATGAACTCGACCAGGGGCTCGTAGAAAGGCTTGCCCTTGTGCTCGCCGTAGTGCGCTTCCAGGGTGTCCTGGTCCAGGGTGCGCAGCTCCAGCGCGGAGATCGTCCAGTTCGCCTTGCGCTCGATGCGGCCGATGACCTCGCCGATCAGACCACGGCGTACGGTGTCCGGCTTGAGCAGGACGAGAGTGCGCTGGCTCACGGTGCGGGCTCCTTCAGGTGCGGTGTGCGGATCTAGAGGCTACAGGGCGTCACCCTGCACCCATTACGCAGCGTCAGGTTCGGCGGAAGCCTGTGCGGCCCAGCGGGCCTTGGCCTCGTCGATCTTTCGGCCGTAGTGCACCGACGCCCACCACAGGCCTGCGAAGACCGCGCCCAGGATGAACATCGTCGGGACCACGAAGCCGCTCGCGATCAGGCCGATCTGCAGGACCCAGCCGATCTGGATCGCGCCCGGGCGGCTCAGCATTCCGCAGAGCAGGACCGAGAGCAGCATCGCGATGCCGCAGACCGTCCAGACCACCGCGTCCGAGATGTCGCCCTTCATGGCGACCAGGCCCGCGAAGCCGATGACGAAGAATTCGCCGATCAGTGTGGATGCACAGAGTGTGCGCATGGGATCAGCCCCTCCCCAGGAGCAGCCGGGCCTCGCCGACCGTGATGACCGAGCCGGTGACCAGGACGCCCGCCCCCGCGTACTCGTCCTCTTCCTCCGCGAGGGTGATCGCCGCTTCCAGGGCGTCGTCCAGGCGGGGTTCGACGACGACGCGCTCGTCGCCGAAGACCTCGACGGCGATCGCGGCGAGGTCGTCCGCGTTCATCGCGCGGGGTGTGGAGTTCTGCGTGACGACGATCTCCGCGAAGATCGGCTCGAAGGCTTCAAGGAGGCCGCGCACGTCCTTGTCGCCGCTGGCCCCGACCACGCCGATCAGGCGCGAGAAGTTGAACGCCTCCGTGATGCCCGCCGCCGTGACCGCAGCGCCCGCCGGGTTGTGCGCGGCGTCCAGGACGACGGTGGGCGAGCGGCGTACGACCTCCAGGCGGCCCGGCGACGTCACCGAGGCGAAGGCCTTGCGGACCGTCTCGATGTCGAGCGCGCCGGCCTGGTGGGCGCCGATGCCGAAGAACGCCTCGACCGCGGCGAGGGCAACGGCCGCGTTGTGCGCCTGGTGGGCTCCGTAGAGGGGGAGGAAGATCTCCTCGTACTCGCCGCCGAGGCCCCGCAGCGTCAACTGCTGGCCGCCGACCGCGATCTCGCGGGTCGTGACGCCGAACTCCATGCCCTCGCGGGCGACCGTGGCGTTGGCCTCGACGGCCTTCTTCAGCATCACCTGGGCGGCGTCCACCGGCTGCTGGGCCAGGATGACCGTCGCGTCCTGCTTGATGATTCCGGACTTCTCGACGGCGATCTCGCCAGGCGTGTTGCCCAGGCGGTCGGTGTGGTCGAGGGAGATGGGGGTGACGACGGCGACCGACGACTCGATGACGTTGGTGGCGTCCCAGCTGCCGCCCATGCCGACCTCGACGACCGCGACATCCACGGGCGCGTCCGCGAAGGCCGCGTACGCCATGCCCGTGAGCGCCTCGAAGAAGGAGAGGCGGTGCTCCTGGGAGGCGTCCGTCATCTCCACGTACGGCTTGATGTCCTCGAACGTTTCGATGAACCGCTCGGCCGAGATCGGCACACCGTCCAGGCTGATGCGCTCGGTGATCGACTGGACGTGCGGCGAGGTGTAGCGGCCGGTGCGCAGGTGGAAGGCGCCGAGCAGCGTCTCGATCATGCGGGCCGTCGACGTCTTGCCGTTGGTGCCGGTGATGTGGATGGAGGGGTACGCCTTGTGGGGCTCGCCCAGGACGTCGAGCAGCGCTTCCATCCGTACGAGGGAGGGGTCGAGCTTCGTCTCGGGCCAGCGGCCGAGCAGCTCCTGCTCCACCGCGCGCAGCGCCTTGTCGACCTCGGGGTCGGCCGGTCGGGCCGGGACCTGGTCGCCCTGGGGGGCGCCGGACTGCGTGCGCAGCGTACGGCTGCCCGCCTCGATCACCGCCAGGTCGGGATCGCGGTTGGTCTCTGCGTCGACGATCTCGTCGAACCTGTCGTCCATGGGCTCTGGCTCACTCACGTGCCCCAGTCTACGGAGCCCCTCGGACAGTCGAGGTCGGGACCAAAGTCCCACGCGTTTCACAGCATCGCCAGGCAGACTGGTCGATCATGGACATAGGTATCGATCTCGGCACTGCCAATACGCTGCTCTACGCCCGCGGCCAGGGGATCGTGCTCAACGAACCGTCGGTGGTCGCGGTTCAGGGGGACAGCCGCAAAGCCCTGTCGGTGGGCACCGAGGCCAAGGAGACCATCGGGCGGACGCCCGGTTCGATCACCGCGATCCGGCCGCTGCGGGACGGCGTGATCTCCGACTACGAGGCCGCCGAGGAGATGATCAGGCACTTCGTACGGAAGGCCGTGCCCGGACGGCGGCCGAGGACCCGGATGGTGGTCTGCGTGCCCAGCGGGGTGACGCCGGTGGAGCGCCGCGCGATCGTGCACGCCTCGCAGCGGGCCGGGGCGAAGTCCGTGCATCTGATCGAGGAGCCGATGGCGGCGGCGATCGGGGCGGGGCTGCCGGTGTCGGATCCGCGCGGGTCGATGGTGGTCGACATCGGCGGCGGGACGACGGAGGTGGCGGTGATCTCGCTGGGCGGGATCGTCACGTCGCAGTCGCTGCGGGTGGGCGGCGACCGGCTGGACGCGGCGATCACGGATTACGTACGCAAGGAGCACGGGCTCCTGATCGGCGAGCGGACCGCCGAGGACGTGAAGGTGGCGATCGGCTCGGCGTGGCCGGTGCCGGGCAACGCCGAGTTGGAGGAGCTGACCTTCACGGTGCGCGGGCGCGAGAAGGTGCGCGGGCTGCCGAAGACCGTGGATCTGCGGTCCAGGGAGGTGCGTTCGGCGCTGGACGAGCCGGTGGAGGCGATCATCGCGGCGGTGCGGGCGACGCTGGAGGAGTGTCCGCCGGAGCTCTCGGGCGATGTCATGGAGTACGGGATCGTGCTGACCGGGGGCGGTGCGCTGCTTCCGGGTCTCGATCTGCGGATGGCGTCGGCGACCGGGATTCCGGTGTTCGTGGCGGACGACCCGCTGGACTGTGTGGTGCTGGGCGCGGGGAAGTGCGCGGAGGACTTCGAGGGGCTGGAGAAGGTGCTGCGGGCGGCGTAACTGCCGTGCTCAGGAAGGGATGCGGGCCACGACGCGGTACGTACCGTCTTCGCGGCCCGCGCTGAGCGTGCCGCCCACGCTGCTCATCCGCTCCTCCATGGAGAGCATTCCGGTGCCCGTGGAGACGGGGGCGCGGGAGGGGGCCGAGGCCGGCAGGGCGTTGCTGATCTCGGCGCGGGTCGCGGTGACCGTGACGGTGACCTGCTCGCCGGGGGCGTGTTTGGCCGCGTTCGTCAGGCACTCCTGGACCACCCGGTGGAACGCGGCCTGGCGCAGCGGCGAGAGGGTCCTGGCCTCCTCGGTGACGGTGAGGCGCACGGGGCTGCCCGCCCGTCCGCTCTGCGCGGCCAGGGCGGGGAGGCCGTCGAGGCCGGGGGTCGCGCCGCGCCGCTCGTCGGCGCGGCGGACGATGATCTCGTTGAGGAGGAGATGGGCGCGGCGGGCCGTCTCGGAGAGTTCCTCGAAGTCGGCCTCGTGGTCGGTGCCCCGGGAGCGTACGGCCAGGACTTCGGAGCGCACGGTCAGCATGGTCAGTTCGCGTCCGACCAGGTCGTGGACGTCGCGAGCGACCGACTGGCGCTCCTCCTGGACCGCCTGGAGGGCCACGGTCTCGGCGCGCTGGGCCTCCAGTTCGCGGACGAGGTCCTGGCGGTAGGCGGCGATGCCGACGCTGGAGGCGAGGACGCCGATGGGGACGACGAGGCTGAGGAACGAGCTGAGGGTGTCGCCGCGGTGGTCGGGCCAGCCGGGTGTGGTGAACAGCGCGTACGCCAGCGCGACGTAGACGACCGTCCCCGCGATGCCGGCCCAGCGGCCGCGGAATCGGCCCAGGGAGTAGAGCGCGAACTGGATCAGGGTCAGCTCGTGCAGCCAGGCCAGGAGGACCAGGGCGACGAAGTACGTCACCCAGGGCACCCGGCGCCGCAGCAGCAGGGCGGCGGAACCTGCCGCCAGGACGACGGTCGCCGTGAAGCCGGAGAGGGAGTTGTCCGCGGCCGCGAGACCGGGGACGTCCAGGACCATCAGGGCGAAGCAGCTCAGCGCGGTGAGGACGTCGAGCGCGAAGGGGCTGCCCGCGTACCGGCGCAGGAGCGCGGTGGCGGCGGGCATCTCGGGCATGCGTTCCATCATCCAAGGCCTTTGGGCCCGATTCGAGCCGATTAGGTCCTTTATCGAGTGATGTGGCCCACCCTTGGGTCCGGGACCAAGGTCCCGATCCGCAGGTCAGGCGCGCCCGCAACCATTGCGCACCCCACGGGCAATCCGCACACCACCCGACCGGCGAACCGTAGAGGCATGAACCTCGCGCCCTCCTCCGTAGCAGTCGTCCTCGGCACCCGCCCCGAGCTGGTGAAGCTCGCCCCGCTCCTGCACGAGCTGGGGCCCGCCGCCCGTCTGGTGCACACCGGCCAGCACTCGGACGAGACACTCTCCGGCCGGTTCGTCGACGAGCTGCGGCTGCCCGCACCCGAGCTGCTGCACGGCATCGGCGGCCGCCCCCGGGGCACCCAGATCGGCCGCGCCGTCGAGCAGCTCGACGACCTCTTCGCGGCCGACCGCCCCGCGGCCGTCGTCGTCCAGGGCGACACCAACGCCACCCTCGCCGGCGCGCTCGCCGCCAACGCCCGCTCGATCCCGCTGCTGCACGTGGAGGCCGGGCTGCGCAGCCACGACCGCGCCATGCCCGAGGAGCACAACCGCCTTGTCGTCGACCAGCTGGCGGACCTGCTCTGCGCCGCGACCCCCGAGAACCGGGCGGCGCTGCGGGCCGAGGGCCACGCCGAGGAGCGGATCTCGCTCACCGGCAACACCGTCGTCGAGGTCGTCCGCCGGTCCCTGCCCTCCGCGGCGGACCGGGCGGCGCTCCTCGACGGATACGGGCTGCGCCCGGACGCGTACGTCCTGGCGACCGTCCACCGCCCGGAGAACACCGACGACCCCGACACCCTGCGCGAGCTCCTCTCCTCGCTGCGCTCGATCGCTGCCGGAGGCACCCCCGTCCTCCTCCCCCTGCACCCGCGCACCCAGGCCGCCGTCGAGCGCTTCGGGCTGAGCCGGATGCTGACCGGGCTGCTGGTCGTGCCGCCGGTCGGGTACGGCGAGTTCCTGGCGCTGGCCCGGCACGCGGCCCTGCTGGTCTCCGACTCGGGCGGCGTTCAGGAGGAGTGCACGGTGCTCGGCCGTCCGCTCCTGGTCGTACGGCGCTCCACCGAGCGGCCCGAGTCCGTCGACGCGGGCTTCGCCGCGCTCGCCGCCCCGGGTGCGCAGCTGACGGCGGCCGCCCGCGCCTGGCTGGCCGACCGGCAGGCGCGCCTGGAGCGGCTCGCGGGCATTCCGAGTCCGTACGGCGACGGGCTGGCCTCCGCCCGGATCGTCCGGCTCCTCGAAGGTCTCGCCGAGCGTCCCGTCCACCACGACCTGCAGAGGGTGGTCTGAGCCATGGATCTGCACTCCGCGATCGCCGTCACCGGCACGGTGACGGCCGTGATCGCCGTCCTGTCCCTGGTGCGTTTTCTCGTCTACTGGTTCGCGGTGTCCGACGCCTTCTGGCAGGACAAGCCGCTGGAGCCGGGCGACGTCTCCCGCTTCACCTGGCACTTCTTCATCCCCTGCCGCGACGAGGAGACGGTCGTCGCCACCTCCGTGGCCCGGCTGCGGGACACCTTCCCCGGCTGCCACGTGTGGGCGATCGACGACGCGAGCGAGGACCGTACGCGCGCGATCATCGAGGAGCGGGCCGCCCACGACCCGCACGTCCACCTCGTCGCCCGCCGGCGCCCCGACGCCCGGCTCGGCAAGGGTGCCGCGCTGAACGCCGCGTACCGGCAGCTCAGCGACTGGCTGCCCGCGGACGCCGACCGCTCCGAGGTCGTCGTCTGTGTCGTGGACGCGGACGGACAGCTCGCGGCCAACGCCCTGGAGCAGGCCTCCGCGGCCTTCGAGGACCCGCAGCTCGGCGGCGCGCAGATCGGCGTACGCATGCGCAATGCGGGTGATCCGCTGCCGCGCCCCGACGCCGGACGCCTCGCCAACGCGCACGCCCGCTGGCTCGCCCGGATGCAGGACGTCGAGTTCTCCGTCAACAATGCAGGGATGCAGATCCTGCGCCGCCGCACCAACAGCGTCGGCCTCGGCGGCAACGGCCAGTTCGTGCGCCTCACCGCCCTCGACTCCATCGCCGACGACGCCACCGCCGCCGCCTGGCCGGACGACGCGCTGCTCGAGGACTACGAGTCGGGGCTGCTGATGCTGCTCGACGGCTGGAGGATCAGCCACCTCGAAGGCACCTACGTCTCCCAGGAGGGCCTCGTCTCCGCCCGCCGCTTCATGACGCAGCGCACCCGCTGGGCGCAGGGCAACCTGCAGTGCCTGCGCTACCTGCCGCGCATCCTGCGCTCGAAGAACTACACGTTCTGGGGCAAGTGGGAGACCGCGTACACCCTGATGCAGGGCCCGCTGCACATCCTCATGACCATCACCACGCTCCTCTTCATGGGCCTGTGCTTCGTCGACTTCACCCGCGGTCCGACCGCCTTCCTCGACTCGGCCTTCGCCCACCTGCTGCTGCCGTCGGTGTTCTTCCTGATCGCCGCGGGCCCGCTCGCCATGTGGGGCACCCGCTACCGCGCGACCCGTCTCCCCGAGAGCCGCTGGTTCGCGGGGCTGATGTGGGGTCTCGGCCTGTGGGTGTACACGTATCACCTCTTCGTCGTCACCAACCGCGGCCTGGCCCGCATCGTGCTCGGCCGCAACGGCTGGGCGAAGACCCGCCGCAATGCCGAGGCCCTGGGCATCGGGCCCGTCGCCAAGGAGGCGTGAGACGCCATGACCACTGTGCTCGTCGTCGAGGACGACCCGGATGTCGCACTGGTGCTCTCCGCGCTCTTCAGGCGGAGCGGCTGGAACACCGTGCACGCGGACGACGGGCGCAGCGCGCTGCGGATGCTGCACGAGACGAAGCCGGACGTGATGGTCCTCGATGTCGGGCTGCCGGGGCTCAACGGCTGGCAAGTCCTGGAGCGCGTACGGGACATGAGCGATCTGCCCGTCCTGATGCTCACCGCGCACGGCCACGAGTCGGAGCGGGTACGAGGGCTGCGGGCCGGCGCCGACGACTATCTGACCAAGCCCTTCTCCAACCCGGAACTCGTCGCCAGGATCGAGGCGCTGCTGCGCCGGGTGCCCGCGCACGCGGCGGCACCGCGGACGTACGACGACGGGGTGCTGACGCTCGACGCGGTGACCCGGCAGGCGAGGTGGCGGGAGCGGCCGCTGGAACTGAGCGATCTGCAGTTCCGGCTGCTCCATGTGCTCGTCCAGCACAAAAGCACCGTCGTCACCCCCGAGCAGCTGCTGGCGCGGGTCTGGGACGACACGAGCGGCGGCAGCGGGGACCGCGTGAAGTTCGCGGTGCTGCGGCTGCGGCGCGCGATCCAGGAGCTGGATCCGGACGCCGATCCCATCGAGTCCGTACGGGGTGTGGGCTACCGCTACCGGACCCACTGACCCTGCGGGCTCCGCTCCCCTGCGCGATGATCATCAGGTGGTCGATGCCGCTGCCGTCTCCCTCTACAACCCGGGCACCGCGCCCCGGGCCACTACCCGGTGGTCGTCCGTCGCCCACCGGTTCGCGGGCGAGAGCGTCCCCGACGTACTGGTACGGCTCTTCCGCCAGCTCGCCGGACCGGACGGCTCCGCCCCCTGGAGCACCGAGCCCCACCACCCTTTCGAGCAGGACGCACAGCAGCTGGCCGAGGTCCTCGCCGCCTTCGACTCGGGCCGCGGCGAATCCACCGTGCCCTTCCCCGTGCGGTTCGGAGCCGCGGGACGCCGGCCGCGCTTCCTCGTCGTGACGGCCTTCCGGGCGCCGCTCCCGCTGGAGGGCGACACGGTCATGCTGTACGCGGCCGACATCACCGAGTCGCAGGAGACCCACGCCCAGCTCGCCACTGAACGCGTCTGGCTCGCCACGCTCCTCGACTCCATCGACGCGAGCATCGTCTTCACCGACGGCTCCTTCCGGCTGCTGCACATCAACCGCAGGGCGACCACCTGGCTCGGTCTGCCCTTCCCCCTGACCGCGTCCGACGTCGATGTGCACTCCCTGGTGCGGATGTTCGCCGACCGCAGCGACGATCCGGCGGGCGTGCGGCGCCTGATCGACGAGGCCCGTGCCCAGGGCAGGTCCGGCTTCCGCGACTTCCCCTTCAAGGACGGGACGATCCGCCGGGTGCACTTCCGCCCGGTGTACGAGGGGACCGAGCGGCTCGGCAACCTCTGGATCATCGAGAACGTCACCGACCGGCACGCCGTGGAACGCGCGCTGACCGAGCGCGCTGACGCGCTGGCCGAACTCGTCGACCAGCGGGCCCGGTTCACCTCGGCGGTCAGCCACGCACTGCGTACGCCGCTCACCTCGATCGCGGGCTTCGCCGAGCTGCTCACCACCGCGGCCCCCGGCCAACCACCCACGGAGGAACAGGAGTTCGCGGCGGCCATCCAGCGCAACACGGCCCTGATGCAGTCCGTGATCGAGGACCTCCTCCTGGTCAGCGGGCTCGACACCCGGACACTGCCGCTGCGGATCGAGCCGATGACCATGACCCGGCTCCTCGCCTCGGCCGTCGACGAGGTCCGTGCGGACGCGGAGGGCAGTGGCGTACGGCTGGAGCAGGAGGCGCCGCCCAGGCTGCAGGTCCGCGGCGACGCCGACCGGCTGCGGCGCGCGCTGGTGAGCGTGGTGCGCAAGGCGGTACGGGCCGCGGACGCGGGCAGCACGGTGACGGTACGGGCCGAGGTCGGGACCGGCGGACGCACCTGGGAGATCACGGTGCACGCCACTGACCGCCCCGTGCCCCAGGAGGAGCTCTACGATCCGGCGCTCGGCCGGCTGCAGGACCCCACCTCCGGCACCGCCGACGTCCTGGGACTCGCCGTGGCCCGTGCGGTCCTGGAGGCGCACGGCGGTGTGCTGGAGGTCCTGCGCTCCGGAGAGGACCGGGTCGAGGTCCTTCTGCGGCTGCCCCGGGGGCTCAAGGGCCCGCAGCCGCAGGGGCCGGAGGTCCCTTAGTCCACCGCACAACCATTGCGCAACCGGTCCGCACCGACTGCCGCAACTCCCGCCCGCCACCGTGGACTTCGTCTTCACGTATCGGACGGAAAGCGGTGAGCACCATGAGCACGGACATGACTTCCCCCATCGGCAGGACCCAGATCTGGACGGTCCGCGCGGTCCAGGGGGTCGCCCTGGTCCTCTTCGTACTGGCGATCTTCGGCGTCATTCCTCCCCTCGCCCTGCTCGTGCCGGTCGCCCTCGTCGTCGTCACCGAACTGGTGCAGCGCACGAGCGCCACCCGACGCGCCTGACCGTCCGCCACCGCCTTCCGCCGTAGCGTCGGGGCCGTCCCGATCCTCGCTCCCGGGAGGCCGTCCATGCCGGACGACGCTTACGCCGACGACCTCGCCGCGCTGTACGACCCGAGCACGCCGCCGCTCCGAGTGGACGCCCGGCAGACGCTGATCCCGCTGAGGCCGCGGTCCTCGGCGTACGACCTGTGCGCCGATGTCCTCGCCGCCCTCGACCGCGCCGAGCCCGGCAGCTATCCCCCGCCGGCCGAGAACGAGGTCCACCCGCTCGACGCCCCTGCGCTCACCGCGGCGCTGAAACGCTTCTCCGAGGAGCCGGGCCCCCTCGGTTCCGAGACCGTGGTCGTGCGCATCGGCCACCCCAGCGGCGCCCGCCGGGTCATCCTCGGCATCACGCTGCACCGCAGCGGCAACCCCTCCGGCGGCGAATTCGTACGCGCCATCGACGGCACCGACCTGTACGAGACGCGTGCGCGGTACACCGCCGAGACGACCCGCCTCGCCCAGCTGATCGACGCCCTGGAGGACGGGGTGATGCTCACCGACGGCAACTACCGGCTGTGGCTCCTGAACACCGCCCTGGTCGACCTCGGACACCTCCAGGACCTGTGCCCCCTCAAGCGCGGCACCGACATCCACCACGTCGAACGCGGTCTCGCCCAGCTGCTCCGCGACCCGGCCGACCCCCGCGTCCGTAGCGCCGACGAGATCACAGAGCGGCGCGCGGCGACGTCCGAGCGCCTGTCGCTCGCCGACGGCCGCACGGTCCGGCGCACCTATGTGCCGCTGTACAGCGGCGACGTGTACATCGGTAATCTCTGGCTGTTCCGCGACATCACCGAGCAGCTCCAGGCACTCGAAGTCCTCCACGAGCGCAACCGCGGCCTGGCCGAACTGGCCGACGAGCGCGCCCGGTTCACCGCCGCCGTCTCCCACGACCTGCGCACTCCGCTCACCACCATCAGCAGTTTCTGCGAGCTGCTGATCAGCGACGAGGAGACTCCGCTCACCGAGGAGCAACGGCTCTACGTCGGCGTCGTCGCGAAGAGCGCGGGGCGGATGCGGCGGATCATCGACGACCTGCTGATGATCACCCGGCTGGAGGCGCGAGCCGTGGTGCTGGACCGCGCCGAAGTCGACGTACCCGAACTCTGTGCGACGACGGTGGCCGAGCTGACCCCGATGGCCGCCGCCGCCCAGGTGGAGCTGCGCTGTGACGCGGGGGCGGGACCGCCGATCAGCGCGGACCGTTACCGGCTGCGCCAGGTGCTCGACAATCTCCTCGGCAATGCGATCAAGTACACCCCGGCCGGCGGCGAGGCCTCCCTGAGCTGCCTCTACGACGAGTCCGCCCATCTCTGGTCGCTGACCGTCACGGACACCGGCATCGGCATCCCCGAGGACCAACAGGCCGGTCTCTTCGACCAGTTCAGGCGCGCGTCGAACGCCGGCGGCATCCAGGGCAGCGGCCTTGGCCTCTCGGTCGCGCGCGGCCTGGTGGAACGGCACGGCGGCACCGTCGCGCTGTCGAGCACCGAGGGCGCGGGGACGACGGTCACGGTGACGCTTCCGCTGGCGCCGGTGGAGCTGGACAAGGACTGAAGTCCCGGGCCCTTGGTCCCGAGCCACCACGTATCGACCGGGGCAACCGTCGTGCAACCGGGCCGCCACCCTTCTGCTACCCCTCCCCCGCAGTGTTCTTGACGGACACAGGAACTGCGGCAGGGAAGAGAGGTGGGGGAACAGTGCAGCTCGTGGCGGTGATACCCGCGCACAACGAAGCGGACCGGATCACGGCCACGCTCGCCGGTCTCTACCGGCAGACCCGGCGACCCGACCGCATCATCGTCGTCGCCGACAACTGCACCGACGACACCCCCGGCATCGCCGAGCGCTGCGGCGCCGAGGTCTTCCTCCCCACCGGCAACCGC
Organism: Streptomyces sp. NBC_01465; assembly: GCF_036227325.1. Classification (NCBI taxonomy): domain Bacteria; kingdom Bacillati; phylum Actinomycetota; class Actinomycetes; order Kitasatosporales; family Streptomycetaceae; genus Streptomyces; species Streptomyces sp. NBC_01465. The sequence goes on from NZ_CP109467.1 coordinate 2,584,933, forward strand.
GACAAGAAGGCCGGCGCGCTCAACCAGGTACTGGCCCCCCTTCTCGACGAACTCCCCGACGACGCCCAGGTGTTGATCCAGGACGCCGACACCGTCCTCAACCCGCGCTTCGTCGAGTGCGCCGTCGAAGCGCTCGAAGAGCCGACCGTGGGCGCGGTCGGCGGAGTCTTCTACGGGGAGGAGGGCGGCGGTGTGCTCGGGCTGCTGCAGCGCATGGAGTACCAGCGCTACTCCCTGGAGATCCGCCGCAAGGGCGGCAAGGCCACCGTCCTCACCGGCACCGGCACCCTCTTCCGCTCCCGGGTCCTGCGCGAGGTGCGCGAGGCCCGCATCGAAGGGCGTATCGGCGGCGGCAGCGACCACTACAGCCTCGCGTCGCTCACCGAGGACGACGAGATGACCAAGGCCGTGAAGACCCTCGGCCACCGCACCGTCTCCCCCGCAGGATGCTGGCTGGTCACCGAAGTCATGCCCACCGTCCCGAAGTTGTGGCACCAGCGGATGCGCTGGCAGCGCGGCGCCCTGGAGAACCTCCGCGACTACGGACTGACGCGGGTCACCCTCCCGTACTTCGGCCAGCAGCTGATGCTCGGCCTGGGAGGCCTCGCGCTCGCGCTGGCCGCGCTGTTCATCGTGCTGTCGCTGGTGCTCTTCGGCTGGACGGGCTTCTCGCCGCTCTGGACCACCATCACCGTGATCTTCATCGCCGAACGCACCCTGACCGTCCGCAGACTCGGCCCCCGCGCCGTACTGCTCGCGGCCCCGCTGATCCCCGAGCTGTTGTACGACGTGTTCCGCCAGACCGTGTTCCTCATGTCGCTGATCAACCTCGTCCTGCGCCGCCAGGAGCGCTGGGTCGCGACCTGACCCCTCCCTCGCTCGCCCTTCCCCACAACTCGAAACCGAGGACCTCCCATGTACGGACACCCCGCAGGCACCGCCGCCGTCGGAGGCGGCAGCTCCGCCGCTCTGGCCTCCACCGGCTCCTCCCCGATGATGATCCTGGCGATGATCGTCGCCGCGACCACCCTGATCGCCGCCGGCCTCGCCCTGCGCAGCCTGCGCCCCGTGATCGCGGGCGACGACCGCCGCCCCTGACCCCGCCCGGATGGCAGGCTCCGCCCGCCGCCCCGATCATGGGCCTATGACCCCTCCGGACCCCGCAGCCGGTGTCCCCAGCAACTTCGACATCGGCCTGCGCGACCACCAGTCGCACTTCGACCTCGTCGACCTGCTGGCACTGATCCCCTTCGCGAGCGGCGCCGAGCCCTGGTCGCGCACCGCCACTCTGGAACGGGTGAAGCCCGGCGGGATCCGGCTCCCCGAGGGCGCAGAGATCGTGCGCCACAGCCACGACAAGAGCCGCGCCTGGATGCTGGCGCGCGGCGAGGGCTGGACGGTGCGGATCAGCCGCTGGTTCTCCGAGGACACCAAGATCACGGTGACCGCCGTCGAGCTGGCCACCGCCGAGCGCATCCTGGCCGAGCTCGTCGAGTCCCTGGAGGACACCGAGCCGCCGCCGGCCGGCACGACGGAGATGGGTTTCTGGTACTGGTCCGCCGACCGCGGCGGAGTCCACAGCAAGCGCCGTATCGGAGCCGTCGAATGGTCCGACGCGCACGCCAACTACAGCGCCGAGCCCGCCCGCCAGCTCTCCCTCCTGATGGCCATGGACCCCGAACAGGTCAGCGGCCGACTGCTTCTGCTGCACGGCCCGCCGGGCACCGGCAAGACCTCGGCGCTGCGGTCGCTGGCGCTCGCCTGGCGCGACTGGTGCCAGATCGACTGCGTACTGGACCCGGAGCGGCTCTTCGAGGACGCGAGCTATCTCATCGGGATCGCGATGGGCGACGAGGGAGAGTCCGAGGCGGACGACGACCGGTGGCGGCTGCTGGTCCTGGAGGACTGCGACGAACTGATCCGCGCCGACGCCAAGTTCGCCACGGGGCAGTCCCTGGCCCGTCTGCTGAACCTCACGGACGGCATGCTCGGCCAGGGCCGCAAGGTGCTGGTCGCGATCACCACCAACGAGGACCTGGGGCGGCTGCACCCGGCGATCGTCCGCCCCGGCCGCTGTCTGGCCCGTATCGAGGTCGGACCGCTCACCCGCCAGGAGGCGGCGGAGTGGCTGGGCGACCCGGCCGCCGCACCGGTGGACGGCGCGACGCTGGCCGAGCTGTACGCGCTGCAGCGCGGAGGGGACCCGCTGCTGCCCGGGGATCCGCGGCTGCCGAACGGCAACTACATGTGAGGACGTACGAAGGCCCCCGGCCCGCCGTGAGGCGATCCGGGGGCCTTCGCGTACGTACTAGGCCTTCGGCAGGCCCTCGATCTGTGCCGTGATCCGCTCGATGTCCGCTTCGGCCTTGGCCAGGCGTCCGCGGATCTTGTCGACCACGTTGTCCGGCGCCTTGGCCAGGAAGGCCTCGTTGCCGAGCTTCTTGTTGGCGTCCGCCTTCTCCTTCTCGGCGAGCGCGAGGTCCTTGCTCAGACGCTTGCGCTCGGCCTCGACGTCGATCGTCCCCGACAGGTCGAGGGCGACCTTGCAGCCCGCGACCGGCAGCGAGGCGGTGGCGTGGAAGCCCTCGCCCGCAGGCTGCAGACGCAGCACCTGACGGATGGCCGCCTCGTGCGGAGCCAGCGCCGTCCCCGTCAGGTCGAGCTCGGCCGGGACCTTCTGGCCGGGCTGCAGGCCCTGGTCGGAGCGGAAGCGGCGGACCTCGGTGATCACCTGCTGGACGAGGGCGATCTCCTGCTCGGCGGCCGGGTCACGGAAGCCCGAATCGGTCGGCCAGTCGGCGATGACCAGGGACTCCTTGCCGGTGAGCGAGGTCCAGAGCGTCTCCGTGACGAAGGGGACGATCGGGTGGAGCAGGCGCAGCAGCTTGTCGAGGACCTCGCCGAGGACGCGCGCGGAGACCTTGGCGGGCTCGCCGCCCGCGAAGAAGGTGGTCTTCGAGAGCTCGACGTACCAGTCGAAGACCTCGTCCCACGCGAAGTGGTAGAGGCTGTCCGCGAGCTTGGCGAACTGGAAGTCGTCGTAGTACGCGTCCGCCTCGGCCACGACCGAGTTGAGGCGCGAGAGGATCCACCGGTCGTTCGCCGACATCTGCTCGGCGGGCGGGAGTTCACCCTCGACGGTCGCACCGTTCATGAGCGCGAAGCGGGTCGCGTTCCAGATCTTGTTGGCGAAGTTGCGCGACGCCTTGACCCAGTCCTCGCCGATCGGGACGTCGGCGCCGGGGTTGGCGCCGTTGGCCAGGGTGAAGCGGACGGCGTCGGAGCCGTACGCGTCCATCCAGTCCAGCGGGTCGACGACGTTGCCGAAGGACTTCGACATCTTCTTGCCGTTCTCGTCGCGGACGAGTCCGGTCAACGCGACGGTCTTGAACGGGACTTGGCCGTCCATCGCGTACTGGCCGAACATCATCATCCGGACGACCCAGAAGAAGATGATGTCGTGACCGGTGAGGAGAACGTCGGTCGAGTAGAACTTCTCCAGGTCCGGCGTCTGCTCCGGCCAGCCCAGCGTCGAGAACGGCCACAGGCCGGACGAGAACCAGGTGTCGAGGACGTCCTCGTCCTGGGTCCAGCCCTCACCCGTCGGCGGCTGCTCGTCGGGACCGACGCAGACGACCTGGCCCTCGGGGCCGTACCAGACGGGAATGCGGTGGCCCCACCACAACTGCCGTGAGATGCACCAGTCGTTGAGGTTGTCGACCCAGTCGAAGTAGCGCCGCTCCATCTCCTTCGGGTGCAGCACGACGTCGCCCTCGCGGACCGCGTCACCGGCGGCCTTGGCGAGCGTGTCGACCTTGACCCACCACTGCAGGGACAGTCGCGGCTCGACGGTCGTCTTGCAGCGCGAGCAGTGGCCGACGGAGTGCGTGTACGGGCGCTTCTCGGCGACGACGCGGCCCTGCTCGCGCATGGCCTCGACGATGGCGGAACGGGCCTCGAAGCGGTCGAGCCCCTGGAAGGGTCCGGGCACGGTGATGATGGCGCGCTCGTCCATGACCGTGAGCATTTCCAGCCCGTGGCGCTGGCCGATGGCGAAGTCGTTCGGGTCGTGCGCCGGGGTCACCTTGACGGCGCCGGTGCCGAACTCGGGGTCGACGTGGGTGTCGGCGACGACCGGGATGGTGCGGTCGGTCAGCGGCAGCTTGATGCGCTTGCCGATGAGGTGGGCGTACCGCTCGTCGTCGGGGTGGACGGCGACCGCGGTGTCGCCCAGCATCGTCTCGACACGGGTGGTGGCGACGACGACGGTCTCGTCGCCCTCGCCGTACTTCAGCGAGACGAGCTCGCCGTTGTCGTCCTGGTAGTCGACCTCGATGTCGGAGATCGCGGTGAGACAGCGCGGGCACCAGTTGATGATGCGCTCGGCGCGGTAGATCAGGTCGTCGTCGTACAGCTTCTTGAAGATCGTCTGGACGGCCTTGGAGAGGCCCTCGTCCATGGTGAAGCGCTCACGCGACCAGTCCACGCCGTCGCCGAGGCGGCGCATCTGGCCGAGGATCTTGCCGCCGTACTCCTTCTTCCACTGCCAGACCTTCTCGACGAAGGCCTCGCGGCCGATGTCGTGACGGGACAGGCCCTCCTCGGCGAGCTGCTGCTCGACCTTGTTCTGGGTGGCGATGCCGGCGTGGTCCATACCGGGCAGCCACAGGACTTCGTAACCCTGCATGCGCTTGCGGCGGGTGAGGGCGTCCATGAGCGTGTGCTGGAAGGCGTGGCCCAGGTGGAGGGCGCCGGTGACGTTCGGCGGCGGGATGACGATGGTGAACGGAGGCTTCTCGCTCTTCGCGTCGGCCTCGAAGTAACCACGCTCTACCCAGCGCTCGTACAGCTTCCCCTCTACCTCGGCCGGTGCGTACTGGGTCGGCAGTTCGGGGTTGCTGTCTGCGGGCTGCTGCTGAGCGATATCGGTCACGGGCCCAGTTTAGAGGTGTCACCGCCCTGTCCTGAAACGGGAATCTTCCGTAACGATGCGCACCCTGCCACCCCACGTCACACGGGTGTCGGCAAGGATGTTCGCGACACATAAGTTTCTGGAGGGGAACCCAGAGCATGAGCCACGACCAGCCGGGCCCGTACGGCCAGCAGCCGAACCCTTACGGGCAGCAGCCGCAGCAGCCGCCCCAGCCCGGCTACGGCTATCCCCAGCAGGCCCCGCAGGGCGTCCCGCCGCAGCAGCCCCCAGCCCCGCAGCAAGCCCCGCAGCAGCCCCCGGCACCGCAGCAGCCGCAGTACGGGCAGCAGCCCCAGTACGGGCAGCAGGCTCCGTACGGCCAGGCGCCGCCGCCCCCGCCGGGCGGCCCGCAGCCGAAGAGCAAGGCGCCCCTCATCGTCATCGCCTCCGTCGTGGCACTCGCCGTGATCGGCGGCGGCGCATGGCTCCTGACCAAGGGCGGGAGCAGCAGCGACGGCAGCGGAGGCGACGGCAAGGCGTACACGCTGACCGCGCCGGCGACCATCCTCGGCGGTGAGTTCAAGAAGACCGGCGACGGCTCGGGCAAGGCCATGACCAGCGAGGACGTCAAGGAATACGCCTCGTACGGGGTCAGCGACGCCAAGGGTGTCCAGGCGACGTACTCCGCCGATTCGGCGAAGAAGCTCCTGAACTTCAGCGGCGTATACGGGGACGTCAAGGACCCGGAGAAGGTCGTCGACGCCCAGTTCGTGAAGATCAAGGAAGCGAGCACCAAGGACACCTCGGGGACGACGAAGACCGAAATGGTGGGCTCCCCGCAGGCCTTCACCCCCGAGGGCTTCAGTGGCGGGGTTCTGAAGTGCCAGGAGCAGAAGCTCAGCGAGTCCGGTACGGGTGACGGCGCCGTCACCACGCCCATCTGCGCCTGGGCCGACGGCAGCACGGTCGGCTTCGTCGTCAACGTGGACTCGGCCGCGATGGCGGGCTCCGGCAAGAGCGCGACGCTGGAAGAAGCCGCTGCCCTCACAGCCAAGGTCCGCAACGACGTCCGCGTCGCCAAGTAGGGGGAACACCACCGATGAGCCACAACGAGCCGGGCCCGTACGGCCAGCAGCCGCAGCAGCCGGGCTACGGCTACCCGCAGCAGGGCCAGCCCCAGTACGGCCAGCAACCCCCGTACGGCCAGGTCCCGCCCCCGCCGCAGGCCCCCAAGAAGAAGACCGGCCTCATCATCACGGCGGCGGTCGTGGCGGTCGCGGTCATCGGCGGCGGCGTCTACTTCCTGACCAAGGACGACGGCGGCAGCTCGGTCACCTCCGATGGCAAGAAGTACACGCTGGTCGCACCGGAGACCGTCATCGGCGGAACGTACAAGCAGACCACCGACAAGAACCTGGCCGCCGACCCCGAGTCGGACGACGAGATCAAGGACTTCAAGAGCTGGGGCGTCACCGACCCCAAGACCGCCAACGGGTCTTACAGCACCGGCACAGGCGCGGCCCAGAAGGTGCTGGGCTTCAGCGGGGTGTACGGGGACATCAAGGACCCCGAGAAGGTCCTCGACGCCATGTTCGCCAAGGCCAAGACCAAGTCGGAGAAGGCCGGGGACTCGAAGACCGAGGGTGAACTGGTCGGCAGTCCCCAGGCCTTCACCCCGGACGGCTTCAAGAACGGCGTCCTGAAATGCCAGGAGGCCAAGATCACCGACAGCGCCGCCGGCAGCAAGTCCATCAGCATCCCCGTGTGCATCTGGGCAGACAACAGCACCATCGCGTACGTCACCAACATCGACCTCGCCGCCATGGCGGGCCAGGGCACGAGCCAGACCCTGGACCAGGCTGCGGCACTCGCGGCCAAACTCCGCGACGATGTCCGCGTCGAGGTCAAGTAGGAGGGGAACCCCACTCATGAGTTACAACCAGCCGGGCCCGTACGGCCAGCAGCCCCCGCAGCAGCCCGGCCCGTACGGCGGCCAGCCCCCGCAGGGCCAGCCCAACCCGTACGGCCAGCAGCCGCCCCAGCCGGGCTACGGCTACCCGCAGCAGGCCCCGCAGGGCGTCCCGCCGCAGCAGCAGCCGCAGCCGGGTTACGGCTACCCACAGCAGGGCCAGCCGCAGGCCCCGTACGGCCAGCAGCCGCAGTACGGCCAGCAGCCCCCGTACGGCCAGGTCCCGCCCCCGCCGGAAGCCCCCAAGAAGAAGACGGGCCTCATCATCACGGCGGCGATCGTGGCGGTCGCGGTCATCGGCGGCGGCGTGTACTTCCTGACCAAGGGGGACAGCGGCTCCAGCAGCAACACCGACGTCGCGGACAGCACGAAGGGCTACAAGATCGTGGCCCCGGCCACGGTCGGCGAGTTCAAGAAGGGCAACACGGGCAACGACTCCCCCGCGCTGACCGCGAGCGACAAGCAGAAGGCCGAGGAGGCGGGGGTCAAGAACCCGTCGCAGACGGCCGCGACCTACACGAACGCAGCCGATCCGACGAAGCTCGAAGGACAGTCGCTCTCCCTCTCGGGTCTCTACGGCGATGTCACCGACCCCGCGTCGACGATCGACAACGCGTTCAACACCGCGACGAATTCCGACGGCAAGAGCTCCAGCGGCGGCACCATGAAGCTGGTCGGAAGCCCGAAGGCGTACAAGCCCGCCGGCTTCTCGGGCGCCCTCATGAAGTGCCAGAACGCCGAAATGGCCATGACGACGAGCGCCAACGCCAAGACCACACAGGTCCCGATCTGCATCTGGACGGACTACAGCACGGTCGGCATCGTCGTATCCATCGACCTGTCCCAGATCGATGGGGGCGGCACGCCCGTAACGCAGGAGAAGGCCGCCGAGCTCACCGCCAAGCTCTACAACTCGGCCCGCGTGAAGAAGTAGCGAGCACACACCCGCCCAACACACAGGGGCGCCCGGCCAGTTACCTGACCGGGCGCCCCTGTTGCGTATGCGCAAGCGCCTACGCCGACTTCTCGTGACGCCCGTCGTTCCCGATGATCCGCGGCTCGCGCGGGACCAGCGTCGGGTTGACGTTGTTGCGGACGACGTCCGCCGTGATGACGACCCGGGCGACGTCCTTGCGGGACGGCACCTCGTACATCACCGACTGGAGGACCTCCTCCATGATGGCCCGCAGCCCACGCGCACCCGTCTGCCGCAGGATCGCCTGGTCGGCGATTGCCTCAAGCGCCTCGCGGTCGAACTCCAGCTCCACACCGTCGAGTTCGAAGAGGCGCTCGTACTGCTTGACGAGGGCGTTCTTCGGCTCGATCAGGATCTGGAGCAGAGCCTCCCGGTCCAGGTTGTGCACCGACGTCAGCACAGGCAGGCGGCCGATGAACTCGGGGATCATCCCGAACTTCACCAGGTCCTCCGGCATGACGTCCGCGAAGAGGTTGCGGTCGGCCCGCTCCCGCTTCGACTGGATCGTCGCGCCGAAGCCGATGCCCTTCGCGCCCGAGCGGCCCTCGATGACCTTGTCCAGGCCCGCGAAGGCACCGCCCACGATGAACAGCACGTTCGTCGTGTCGATCTGGATGAACTCCTGGTGCGGGTGCTTGCGGCCGCCCTGCGGCGGGACCGAGGCGGTCGTGCCCTCGATGATCTTCAACAGGGCCTGCTGGACGCCTTCGCCGCTGACATCGCGCGTGATCGACGGGTTCTCGCTCTTACGGGCGACCTTGTCGATCTCGTCGATGTAGATGATGCCCGTCTCGGCCTTCTTGACGTCGTAGTCGGCGGCCTGGATGAGCTTCAGCAGGATGTTCTCGACGTCCTCGCCGACATAGCCGGCCTCCGTCAGCGCCGTCGCGTCCGCGATGGCGAACGGGACGTTGAGCATCCGGGCGAGCGTCTGCGCGAGCAGCGTCTTGCCGGAGCCCGTGGGGCCGAGGAGCAGGATGTTGGACTTGGCCAGCTCGATGGCGTCGTCGCGCCCCTGGGCGCCGCCGTTCTCACCGGCCTGGACGCGCTTGTAGTGGTTGTACACCGCGACCGAGAGCGCCTTCTTGGCGGGCTCCTGGCCCACCACGTAGCTCTCCAGGAACTCATAGATCTCGCGCGGCTTGGGGAGTTCCTCCCACCGCACCTCGGAGGTCTCTGCGAGCTCCTCCTCGATGATCTCGTTGCAGAGGTCGATGCACTCGTCGCAGATGTACACACCTGGCCCCGCGATGAGCTTCTTCACCTGCTTCTGGCTCTTCCCGCAGAACGAGCACTTGAGCAGGTCGCCGCCATCACCGATGCGTGCCACGAGGTGCTTCCCCTTCGCCTGGGAACCGCTCGCGATTCTGCGGTTCCTGGTGCCTCATATTCGACGGTACCTTGCCGGGCCCCCCGTTCGGGCCCCCCTTGGCAGGGTTCACTTTGACGTGGACCGCGCCAAGGGGAGGCAGGACTCCTTGGAGCCGTCAGGCCAGAACGCCCGCAGCGCTCTTGCGCGTCGAGACGATCTGGTCGACCAGACCGTACGCGAGAGCGTCCTCGGCCGTGAGGATCTTGTCGCGCTCGATGTCGTCGCGGATCTTCTCGATCGGGGTGGTCGAGTGCTTGGCCAGCATCTCTTCCAACTGGGCGCGCATGCGCAGGATTTCGTTGGCCGCGATCTCCAGGTCGGAGAGCTGCTCGCGGCCGGTCTGCGAGGACGGCTGGTGGATCAGCACACGCGCGTTCGGAAGCGCCATGCGCTTGCCCGGCGTACCGGCGGCCAGCAGGATCGCGGCGGCGGAGGCCGCCTGGCCCATGCAGACCGTCTGGATGTCGGGCTTCACGAACTGCATCGTGTCGTAGATGGCCGTGAGGGCCGTGAACGAGCCACCGGGGCTGTTGATGTAGATGGAGATGTCGCGGTCCGGGTCCATCGACTCCAGGCACAGGAGCTGCGCCATGACGTCGTTGGCGGACGCGTCGTCGATCTGCACGCCGAGGAAGATCACGCGCTCCTCGAAGAGCTTCGCGTACGGGTCGTACTCACGCACGCCCTGCGAGGTGCGCTCGACGAAGCGCGGAACGATGTAGCGGTTGTCCACCTGCGGGCCGGTGTAGAGGCCGCTGGCGGAGGCGTTGGCCTGGAAGCTGTTCATACGGGGGTTCACCATCCTGGTGGCGTTCAGTGCTGCGTCAGTGGTCATCGGGTCGGGCTGTGAGGCGTCGTACGGAGCCTCAGGCCCCGGTGCCGCCGCCGCCCGGAACGCCCGAGGCGGAGGTGATGATCTCGTCGATGAGGCCGTAGGCCTTGGCCTCTTCGGCGGTGTACCAGCGGTCGCGGTCACCGTCGCGGATGATCGCTTCCATCGTCTGGCCGGAGTGACGGGCGGTGATCTCCGCCATGCGCTTCTTGGTGCGCAGCAGCTGCTCGGCCTGGATCTTGATGTCCGAGGCGGTGCCGCCGAGGCCGGCCGAACCCTGGTGCATCAGGATGTCGGTGTTGGGGAGCGCGAAGCGCTTGCCCGCGGTGCCGCCGGTGAGCAGGAACTGGCCCATCGAGGCCGCGAGGCCCATGCCGATGGTGACCACGTCGTTCGGGATGTACTGCATGGTGTCGTAGACCGCCATGCCCGCCGTCACCGAGCCGCCGGGGCTGTTGATGTACAGGAAGATGTCCTTCTCGGGGTCTGCCGCGAGGAGGAGCAGCTGTGCGGTGATCTTGTTGGCGATGTCGTCGTCGACCTGCTGGCCGAGGAAGATGATCCGCTCGCCGAGCAGTCGGTTGTAGACCTGGTCGCCGAGGCCTCCACCGAAGTTGGGCTCGCCGGCGGCGTAAGGCATCAGATTCGTCACGTATCCACCTGCTCGTCTCTGACGGCTTCTACCGTCTCAGCGTCTTCATTCAGGAGGGTTCGGGTACTCCCGTGCCCTCCTATTCATGGACCCTAACGCGCAGGTAGGACAACGCCATCCCGCTTCCCGAACTGTTCGCTCGGAGCGCAAGGTAGGCCCCCTGTGCGTGTGTACGACAGCGGGCCCGGACGCGTCTCGCGTCCGGGCCCGCTGTGCAGGGTCAGGCGGAGGCTCAGGCCTCGGTCTTCTCCTCGGCGGCGTCCTCGGACGCGGCCTCGGTGACCTCGGCGGTCTCGCCCTCGACCTCGTCCTCGTCGTCGCTCAGGTCGACGATCTCACCGTTGGTGTCCTTGACCGTGGCGGCCTCGACGACGACCGCGAGGGCCTTGCCGCGGGCGACCTCGCCGACGAGCATCGGAACCTGGCCGCCCTCGACGACGGCCTGGGCGAACTGGTCGGGGGACATGCCGGAGGAGGCAGCGCGCCGCATGAGGTGCTCGGTGAGCTCCTCCTGGTTGACGTTCAACTTCTCCTTGTTGACGAGCTCATCGAGGATGAACTGCGTCTTGATGCCCTTCTCGGCCTGCTCCTTGGTCTCGGCGATGAACTCGTCCTCGGTCTTGCCCTGGATCTCCAGGTACTTGGCGAGGTCGAGGCCCATCTGGCCGAGCTGGTGGTGCTCCAGGTTGTGCTTGCGGGTGTTGATCTCGTCCTCGAGGAGCTTCTCGGGGATCGGGACCTCCGCCAGCTTCAGCAGCTCGTCGAGGACGCGCTCCTGGGCCTGGGTGGCCTGGTCGTACTGCTTCATGTTCTCGAGGCGCTTGCGGCTGTCGTCGCGGAGCTCCTCCAGCGTGTCGAACTCGCTCGCCAGCTGCGCGAAGTCGTCGTCCAGCGCGGGGAGTTCACGGGCGGCGACGGCGGACACCTTGACGGTGACCTCGGCCGGCTTGCCCTCGGCGGAGCCGCCCTTCAGCTCGGAGGTGAAGGTGGCCTCGCCACCGGCCTCCAGGCCCTTGACGGCCTCGTCGATGCCCTCGAGGAGCTCGCCGGAACCGATGGTGTACGAGACACCCTCGGCGACGCCGTCCTCCAGGACCTCGCCCTCGACCTTGGCTTCGAGGTCCAGCGTCACGACGTCGCCGTCTTCGGCGGCGCGCTCGACCGGGTTGGTGGACGCGAAGCGGCCACGCAGCTCCTCGACGGCCTTGTCGACGTCCTCGTCGGAGACGGTGACCGCGTCGACCTCGACCTCGATGCCGGAGTAGTCCGGGATCTCGATCTCGGGGCGGATGTCGACCTCGGCGGTGAAGGCCAGCAGCTCGCCGTCCTTCAGCTCGGTGATGTCGACCTCGGGCTGGCCGAGAACGTTCAGCTCACCCTCGTTGACGGCCTCGGTGTAGAACTTCGGGAGCGCGTCGTTGACGGCCTCTTCGAGCACAGCACCACGGCCGAACCGCTGGTCGATGACGCGGTTCGGGATCTTGCCCTTGCGGAAGCCCTTCACCGTGACCTGCTGGTTGATCTTCTTGTACGCCGCGTCGAGGCTGTCCTTGAGCTCCTCGAAGGGCACCTCGATGCTGAGCCGAACCCGAGTCGGGTTCAGGGTCTCCACGGCGCTCTTCACGGTTGGGTCTCCTTGGTGGGCTGATTTTGGGATTCTGCCCGGTTCAGAGACACGCGGGCACGCAGCTTGCATAGTAACGGCAAGCGGACGATGACCCACAATGCGATCTTGCTTGCGGGCCTGGAGGGCCTGTGCGGCCTGACTGACCGAGAAGACTGGTCGGGCTGGCTGGTCGGGGTGGCCGGATTCGAACCGACGACCTTCCGCTCCCAAAGCGGACGCGCTACCAAGCTGCGCCACACCCCGTCGGTGCGAGACGTAGGGTACATGCCCGTCCGAAGTGGGGTGACTGCATTTATGTGGTGTGCGGGAACGGCGTACGACCCGCTACGATGCTTCACGTGCCGCGGTCGCTCCGACCTGCGGTGCGCTGTATGCGGGCGTAGCTCAATGGTAGAGCTCCAGTCTTCCAAACTGACTACGCGGGTTCGATTCCCGTCGCCCGCTCCATACGGACTTCGGCCCGGCAGGTGATCACTCACCTGCCGGGCCGAAGTCGTTTCAGAACTTGATCTGGTTGATCGTGTCCGCTATCGAGTTCAGGAACCGGTCGATCGACGGGGCCATGCCCGTGGACGCGAGGAAGAAGCCGAAGAGCACGGCGACGATCGCCGGTCCGGCCTTGATGGAGCCGCCTCGTATCAACACCACCAGCACGATTGCCAGCAAGAGCACCACAGACAGTGAAATGGCCACAACTGATCACACCCTCGGTCGGTCCGCCTTGCCGGCCCGGAGGCGCGCAGCCCAGCACGCATCCGCATGTTCCATCGTGCCACCAACGAGCCTGTGGTTGTTGCCCGGTGACGAATCGTCGGCGATCGGATCACGCCATCCGCGCGCTCGGTGCGCGCCTGGCGCACACCGGGTGTGCGCGCGCCCCCGGGTGCCGGGCGGCCCCACTGCTACCCCTTGCAGCAGTGAATATGTCCCCTGAATGCAGATGCGGCGAAGGCTGCTGAAATGCCCTAATTAAGGGGCCTTAGAGTGAGCATAGTCGGACATAATTCATGAGCCCCTGGGGGGTTTTACGGAATCCCGATCGCAACGCTAGGGTGGATCGAATGGTTCACGCTCCCCCCGGATATCAGCGAGCTCCGCTTCCCCCGGCAAAGAAGCCGGAACTCGACGCTTCCAATACGCTGAACACGCAGCACACACGGCGCGACGCCTTCTTCGACAACGCCAAGTACCTGGCGATCGTGCTGGTGGCCATGGCCCACTCGTGGGAGCCGGTCATGGACGGCAGCCGCGCGACGCGCGCGCTGTACATGGTCGTCTACACCTTCCACATGCCGGCCTTCATCGTCATCTCCGGTTATTTCTCCCGGACGTTCGACATGCGGCCCGACCGGCTGAAGCGGCTGATCACCGGTGTCGCGGTCCCCTACCTCGTCTTCGAGACGACGTATTCGCTCTACGAGCGCTGGACGGTCGACCCGCACCACGAGATCAGCCTGCTCGACCCCTTCTTCCTCACCTGGTTCCTGGCCGCCCTCTTCATCTGGCGGCTGACGACACCGCTGTGGAAGGTGGTGCGCCATCCGGTGCCGGTCGCGCTGACGATGTGCGTACTGGCCTCGGTCACCCCGAGCATCGGACCGGATTTCGACCTCCAGCGGGTGCTGCAGTTCCTGCCGTTCTTCGTGCTGGGGCTCAATCTGCGGCCCGAGCACTTCGCGATGGTCCAGCGGCGGGCCGTGCGGATGGCCTCCGTGCCGGTGTTCGCGGGTGCGCTGCTCTTCGCGTACTGGGCTTCGCCGCGTATGAGTCTGCGGTGGTTCTTCCGCAGCTTCGCGGTGCAGGATCTGGCCGTGTCCTGGTACGTCGGGATCCTGGTGACGCTGGGGCTCTTCGCCTGCTCGCTCGTGCTGACCGTGTGTTTCCTGGCCTGGGTGCCGCGCCGCAGGACCTGGTTCACGGTCCTCGGCGCGGGCACGATCTGCGGCTATCTGCTGCACGGGCTGCTGATCAAGACCATCGACTACACCGGGTGGTTCGACACGTACCACTGGCTGAGCGACCCGTTCGGCGAGGTCGTGGTGACGCTGGCGATCGTCGTGGCGGTGACGGCGTTCTGCACGCCGCCGGTGCGCCGGGCGATGCGGTGCGTCACCGAACCGGAGATGAACTGGGCCTTCCGGCGGCCGAGTTGAGGCCGTGGCCGGAAATCGACTGGTTTGGTTACGCGGCCACCCGGGCGTAGGACGGAGCCGTGAGCGCCGTCATGCGGGCGGCGATCTGGGTGGCCGTGGCGCGCGGGAGGCTGTCGGCGATCTCGCCGTCGGCAAGGAAGAGGACGCGGTCCGCGTAGGCGGCCGCCGCGGGGTCGTGGGTCACCATGACGACCGTGGCGCCCAGGGTGTCCACCGCGTCGCGCAGGAGGGACAGGACCTCGGCGGCCGTGGTGGTGTCCAGGGCTCCGGTCGGCTCGTCGGCGAAGATCACGTCGGGGCGGGTGACCAGGGCGCGGGCGATCGCCACGCGCTGCTGCTGGCCGCCGGAGAGTTCGCCGGGGCGGCGCTTGCCCTTGCCGTCCAGGCCGACCTGGGCCAGGAGCTGGGCGGCGCGGTGGCGGTCCTGGCGCTCTCCCGCGAGCCGCATCGGGAGCAGGATGTTCTGCTCGACGGTGAGCGAAGGCAGCAGGTTGAAGGCCTGGAAGACGAAACCCAGGCGGGAGCGGCGCAGGGCGGTGAGCTTGTTCTCGTTCATGCCGGTGATCTCGGTGGAGCCGAGGCGCACCGACCCTTCGGTGGGCCGGTCGAGCCCCGCGGCGCACTGCAGGAACGTCGACTTGCCCGAGCCAGAGGGGCCCATCACCGCGGTGAAGCTGCCCCGCGGGAGGGAGATGTCGACGCCGCGCAGGGCGTGGACCGCCGAGTTGCCGCGGCCGTACTGACGGCGCACACCTCGGAGCTCCACCGCCCAGTCGGCGGCCGCACCGCCCACGGTGTGAGTGGCGTGCAGGTCGCCCCGGTCCGCCCGGTCCCGCTTGCCGCGTCGCAGCCCCATGGTGTTGTCCGCCTTCCGGATCCGCCCGATGTCTGTGTTCCGACACTTCGACGCTACGGATCACGGGGGTGCGGCGGCCATGGCGGCTGCTGGCGGATCGAGGGTGGGGAAAGCCCTACCTGTGCGGGCTCAGAGGATCGGGCCCGCGTCGCTGTCCCGGCAGATCAGCAGCAGCGCGCGGTCGTCGTTGACGTCCTTGGCCACCGCCTCGATGAGGTGCCAGGCCGCGCCCTCGAAGGTGGAGGCCACATAGCGGTCCGCCTCGCCCGTCAGCCGGTCGATGCCCTCGCTGATGTCGCGCTCCGCCGACTCGACCAGTCCGTCGGTGAACATCATCAGGACGTCACCGGGGCGGAGGCTGCCCTTGACGGGGTCGAACTGGGCCCCGTCGTAGACACCGAGCAGGGGGCCCTCGCCCGACTTCTCCTCCCAGCGGCCGCTGCCCGCGTGCAGCTGGAGGGCGGGGAGGTGGCCCGCGGAGAGCAGTTCGTAGTCGCCGGAGTCCAGGTCGAGGACCAGGTGGATGGAGGTGGCGAAGCCCTCGTCCCAGTCCTGGCGGAGCAGGTAGCCGTTGGCCGCGGGAAGGAAGCCGTGCGGGGGCAGTGAGCCGAGGAGGCCGCCGAAGGCGCCGGAGAGGAGCAGGGCGCGGGAGCCCGCGTCCATGCCCTTGCCGGAGACGTCGGTGAGGACCACTTCGAGCGTGCGGCCGCTGCTGCCAGTGCGGGCCGCGACCACGAAGTCCCCGGAGAAGGACTGGCCGCCGGCCGGGCGCAGCGCCATCTCGCGGTGCCAGCCCTGCGGGAGGCGCGGGAGCTTGCTCTGTACGCGGATCCGCTCACGGAGGTCGAAGAGCATCGTGCCGCCGCGCCGCCACGGGACCCCGACGCGGGACCGGAACTGCGCGATGAGCAGGCCGAAGAGGCCGCAGGCGGCGACCGTGAGGACGGTGCCGGGGGTGACCCTGCCCGGGCCGTCCGTGTACGGGCCGAGCGCGACGGACTCGACGATGAGCGCCGCCGCGGCGGCCGCGTACAGACCGAGCAGGCTCGCCGGGCGCAGCAGCAGACCGCCGGCCACGATGGGCAGGACCAGCGCGGAGGGGGCGCACCAGACGGGCATCGCCATCGTGAGCGCCGCGATCGCGGGGACGGTGAGCAGGAGTCCGGCCAGGGCGATCCAGTCGGAGCCGTCGCCGCGGAAGTAGTCGACACCGGATTTGCGCACGCCGGTCCTGACCCGGTGCAGCCTCATGCGCATCCGGGCCGTGAAGGACTCCGCTCCGCCGCCGGCCATTCCTCGGACCTTATCCACCCTGGCTGGGTCCGCGCAGGGGGACCCCTGTGACATTGCGTTCGAAATCGGCTCGCCCGGCGCGGAGAGTCCTGGTAGGCATGGCATATGACGACCGAATTGCGGGTGTTGCTTCCGGCCGAATGGGCCGACTGGTACGGCAAGTTGGAGCGGGCGTTCGGTGGTGTTCTGGAGACCGACGAGGAGCGCGGGGTCTACCGGGACCTGACCGAGGCGGCGGGGTACGAGCGGTTCATCGGCGCCTGGGACGGCGACGAGTGCGTGGGGACGGCCGGGGCCTTCGACTTCCGGCTGAGCGTGCCGGGCGGCGCCTTCGTGCCGGCCGCGGGCGTGACCATGGTCAGCGTCGCCGGTACGCACCGCAGGCGCGGGGTGCTGACGTCGATGATGCGCAGGCAGCTGGACGACGTACGGGCGTGGGGCGAGCCCCTGGCGGTGCTGACCGCGTCCGAGCCGGCGATCTACGGGCGCTTCGGCTACGCGGCCGCGACCCGCCAGCTGAAGGCGGAGATCGACACGGACCGGGTGTCGCTGGCGATGCCGGAGGGTGTGGAAGGCGTACGGCTGCGGTACGTCGATCCGCAGGCCGCGGCGGAGCGGTGCGAGGCCGTCTATGCGGCCTCGATCGGCTCGCGCCCCGGGATGCCGGCCCGCACCGCGCACTGGGACCGGCTGCCGCTGCTCGACCCGCCGGCCGACCGCGAGGGCGCGTCGGCCCTGCAGTGCGTGCTGGCGGAGCGGGACGGCGAGACGGTGGGGTACGTACGGTTCCACATCAAGCCCGACTGGGATGCGAGCGGGCCCAAGGGGACGGTGATGCTGCGGAATCTGGACGCCCTGGATCCGGTGGCGTACGCGGCGCTGTGGCGGTTCCTGTTCTCCATCGACCTGACGTCGACCGTGCAGGTGCACAACCGGCCCGTCGACGACCCGTGGCAGTACCTCGCCTCCGACATCCGGCGGTGCGGTCTGCGGGAGCGGGACTCGCTGCATGTGCGGCTGGTGGATGTGGGGGCTGCGCTGGAGGCGCGGACGTATCTGACGCCGGTGGACGTGGTGTTCGAGGTGGAGGACGCGTTCTGCCCCTGGAACAGCGGGCGTTGGCGGCTGAGCGGCAACTCGAAGGGGGCGTCGTGCACGCGGACGGAGGACGCGGCTGATCTGGCGCTGACCGTACGGGAGTTGGGGGCGGCGTATCTGGGCGGGGTGTCACTGTCCGCGCTGGCGGGCGGCGGCTTCGTACGGGAGGTGCGGCAGGGGGCGCTGAGCGAGGCGTCGGTGGCGTTCGGGTCCGACGTCGCGCCTTGGCTTCCGCACGGATTCTGAGCGCGGGTTCAGGATGTCCTCAATCGCCGGACGGGCTTTAAGTGTCCGGCTGACACGTCGGGCACCAGAAGAGGTTGCGGGCCGCGAGGGGGGCTGTGCGGATCTCCGTTCCGCACAGGTGGCACTCCATCGCGGCCCGGCGGTAGACGTAGACCTCGCCGCCGTGGTCGTCCACGCGCGGGGCGCGGTTCATTGCCTCGGGGGTGTGCTCCGGGCGGACGGTGTCGATGCGGTTGTTCCGTACGCCCTCGCGCATCAGGGCCGCCAGGTCGCTCCACATCGCGTCCCACTCCGCCCGGGTGACGTCCTTGCCCGGGCGGAAGGGGTCGATGCCGTGCCGGAAGAGGACCTCCGCGCGGTAGACGTTGCCCACGCCCGCGATGACCTTCTGGTCCATCAGGAGTGCGGCGATCGTCGTGCGGGAGCGGGAGATGCGGTTCCAGGCCTTGGTCCCACCTGAATCGGATGCAGTGTCCGAGGGGCGCAGCGGGTCCGGGCCCAGGCGGTCGTGTATCGCCCGCTTCTCCGCGTCCGTGATCAGGGCACAGGTCGTGGGGCCGCGCAGGTCCGCGTAGGCCTTCTCGCCCACCAGGCGCAGGCGGACCGTGTCCGTCGGCGGGGGCACGGGCGTCGTGCCGAAGCCGAGCTTGCCGAAGAGGCCGAGGTGGATGTGGACCCAGGTCTCGCCGTCGAAGCCCAGGAACAGGTGCTTGCCGTGCGCCTCGGTGGACGTCATAGGGCGCTTGTCGATGAGCGCGGCGCCGTCCGCGAACTTCCCCTGCGGACTGGACGCACGCACAGGCCGGCCGCCGAACCTCTCGAAGTGGTCGGCGGCCAGTCGGTGGATCGTGTGACCCTCGGGCACGGAAGGAGTCAGTCCTGCTGCGGGTGGTGGGCCGGGACGGGCGGGAGGACGTGGGTCTCCTCGTACGCCGAGAGCATGTCGATGCGCCGCTGGTGGCGCTCCTCGCCCGAGTACGGGGTCGACAGGAAGATCTCGATGAACTTCGTCATCTCGTCCAGGGTGTGCATCCGGCCGCCGACCGAGATGACGTTGGCGTCGTTGTGCTCACGCCCGAGCGCCGCGGTCTGCTCGCTCCAGGCGAGGATCGCCCGTACGCCCTTGACCTTGTTGGCGGCGATCTGCTCACCGTTGCCGGATCCGCCGATCACGATGCCGAGGCTGTCGCTGTCCGCGGCCGTCTTCTCGGCGGCACGCAGGCAGAACGGCGGATAGTCGTCCACGGCGTCGTAGATGTGCGGGCCGCAGTCCACGGGGTCGTGGCCGTGGGCCTTGAGCCACTCGACGAGGTGGTTCTTGAGTTCGAAACCGGCATGATCGGAGCCGAGGTACACGCGCATGTGTCGAGTGTGGCATGGAGGGTAGGCGGGACGCCTGGTCGGGGCACGTATGGCGTGCCCCGTTGGCGACATTAAGGACAGAGCGCATGGCGACCACTCCCCCTGTCGAGGTGACGGAACGACCGCCGGCCGGCGGTTCGCCCGACGGACTGCAGGCCGGGCTGAAGAACCGGCATCTGTCGATGATCGCCATCGGTGGTGTCATCGGCGCGGGCCTCTTCGTCGGCTCGGGCGCCGGGATCGCGGCCGCAGGGCCCGGGATCCTGCTCTCGTACGCGCTCACCGGGCTGCTCGTCGTGCTCGTGATGCGGATGCTGGGCGAGATGGCTGCCGCCGACCCCGTCTCGGGTTCTTTCTCGACCTATGCCGACCGGGCGCTCGGGCGGTGGGCGGGCTTCACGATCGGGTGGCTGTACTGGTTCTTCTGGGCCGTCGTGCTCGCCGTGGAGGCCACCGCGGCCGCGACCATCCTCACCGGGTGGGTGCCGGGCGTGCCGCAGTGGGCCTGGGCGCTGATCGTGATGCTGGTGCTGACCGGGACCAATCTGGTCTCGGTCGGGTCCTTCGGGGAGTTCGAGTTCTGGTTCGCCGGGATCAAGGTCGTCGCGATCGTCGCGTTCATCGTGATCGGGGCGCTGGCGGTCTTCGGGCTGCCGCCCGGTGACGACGCGGTGGGGATGGCGAATCTGACCGGGCACGGCGGATTCCTGCCTAACGGCCCGGGGGCGATCCTGTCGGGGATGCTGCTGGTCGTCTTCTCCTTCATGGGCTCGGAGATCGTCACCCTGGCGGCCGCCGAATCACCCAATCCGGTGGAGGCCGTACGCAAGGCCGTCAACAGCGTGATCTGGCGGATCGCGCTCTTCTACATCGGATCGATCCTCGTGATCGTGACGCTGCTGCCGTGGGACTCGGCGGCCGTGAAGAAGAGCCCGTACGTCGCCGTACTGGACTCCCTCGACATCCCGGGCGCGGGCACCATCATGGACATCGTTGTCCTGACCGCCGTGCTGTCCTGCCTCAACTCCGGTCTCTACACGGCCTCCCGGATGGCCTTCTCGCTCGGACAGCGCGGGGACGCCCCGAAGTCCTTCGCCACCGTCAACAGGGGCGGGGTGCCGGCCGTCGCGATCTGGGCCTCGGTCGCCTTCGGGTTCGTCGCCGTCTTCTTCAACTACGTGTCCCCGGACACCGTGTTCAAGTTCCTGCTGAACTCCTCGGGCGCGGTCGCCCTCTTCGTCTGGCTCGTCATCTGCTTCTCGCAGCTGCGGATGCGGCGCAAGATCGAGCGGGAGACGCCGGAGCTGCTGACCGTGCGGATGTGGCTGTACCCGTATCTGACGTACGCGACGATCGCGCTCATCCTGTTCGTCGTCGGCTACATGCTGTACGACAAGGACGGCCGGCCCCAGATGCTCCTCTCCGTGCTGGTGGGCGTGCTGGTGCTGGCAGTTGCCCTGGTGCGCAACCGCGGGCGCGCTCAGAGCGGGGTGAAGGACGACGTCACCGCGTCGTAGGTGCGCAGGGCGGAGGTCTCGGTGCTCGCGTCGTACCAGATGTTGACCTGGTACGACTTGCCGCCCGCGTTGAAGCCCATCTGGCGGGCCTTCCACGCGGCGCCGTTCTGGGTGAAGAAGTAGTCCCAGACGATCGCGGGACGGCCCTTGAAGGTCGTGTTGTCGAGGCGGATCTTCTTGTAGCCGGGGACGTCGTGCGAGCCTCGTTCGGCCTTGATCCACTGGGTCATGAGGTCGCCGCCGGAGGCGAGCCCGTACGTCCCCGAGGTCTCCTGGAGACCGTCCGGCGAGTGGTAGTGGACGTTGGACGGGGACTTGGCGTTGCGGGTCCAGCCCTTGGGCGGCGTCCAGGCGAAGCCCGTCTCGCTCTGGGTGCCGGGCGGGATGATCGGCGGGCGCGAGGTGCCGGCGACCGTGGGGGCGGGCGAACTGCTGTTGCTGCTGGTGGGGTTGGCGGACGGACTGCCCTGGTTGTCGAGGAGCAGGACGGTGGCGACCGTCGCTGCGGCTACTGCCGCGGCGACGCCCACCAGAATCCGATTGCGCCTGCCGCGCGGGGACTTGGGAGCCTGCGGCTGCGGTACGGGCCTGCGCACCGTCAGCGTCGGGTCGCCCGAGGGGCCCGGCTGCGACCGAGGCGGGTGCTGGGGCGGGGCGGAGCTCTGCTGGGACGAGGGCGGGTGCGCCGCCTCGGGTTGCGGGGGTGCGGGCCTGGTGGGTGCCGACTGGGTGGGCAGCGCGTCCTGCGGGACCGGGGGCGGGGCGGGCTTCTGTACGGTGGGCGGCGCCGCGATCGGCTCCAGGCGCTCGTAGACGGCCTCCAGGCTCGGACGCCGCTCCGGCTCCTTGACCAGCAAGGACGCGAGGACGGGGGCCAACGGGCCCGCCCCGCGCGGGAGTTCGGGCTCCTCGTACAGCACCGCGTGCAGGGTGGCGAGCGTCGTCGGGCGCGAGAACGGCGACGAGCCGCCGACCGCCGCGCAGAGCGTGGCGCCCAGCGACCAGAGGTCGGAGGGCGGGCCCTGCGGCCGGCCGCCGACCCGCTCGGGCGCCATGTAGTCGGGCGAGCCGACCAGCATGCCGACGACGGTGAGCGACGTGGTGTCCTGGATGGCCGCGATGCCGAAGTCGGTGAGGACGACGCGTCCCGTCGGGCCGAGCAGGACGTTGCCGGGCTTGATGTCGCGGTGCAGGACGCCCACCGCGTGCACCTCACGGAGCGCGGCGACCAGCCCCATGCCGACCCTGGCCGCCTCGCGCGGGGTCAACGGGCCGTCCTCGATGAGGACTTTCTCCAGGGAGCGGGAGTCGACGAGCTCCATCACGATCCACAGCCGGTCGCCCTCCTCGACCACGTCGTAGACCCTGACCACGTTGGGGTGGTCGATCCTGGCGGTCGCGCGGGCCTCGCGCAGGGTCCGCTCGCGGCGGATGCGGCTGTCCTCGGCATCGAGATCGTCGATGCGCATTTCCTTTATCGCCACGCGTCGGTCGAGTATCTCGTCCGCCGCCTGCCACACACGCCCCATCCCTCCCTGGCCGATGATTTCGCCCAGTCGGTAACGTGCCGCGATCAATAACCCCTGCACCCCGCCGCTCACATTCCCCGGCATTCACGCCCACCCCCTCAGTACCAGCTGTGATCAGCACAGAAGCATGAACTTGCCACCATGACAGCATAGTTCTACGAGATCTTGTGGTACCCCTTCAATACTGCTGCATCCTGCGCGGTTGAGGGGGATGGGGAAATGCAAGGAAAACGTTTTGGGTCACTAATTGCCGCCACTGCTGCGGCTGTTCTATTTCTGCCTTTCGCGGCGGCCGCCGATGATCCCGGAGGGAGCAGCCAGGGCGGCAAGGCCGGGCCGAACACGATCTCCGGGGTCAAGCTGACCACCGAACTGCCCAAGCAGATCAAGGTGGACAACAAGGCGGGGACGACGACCGGTCTGACCGCCAAGGTCTCCAACACCGGGACGAAGGGCAGCGGTCAGATCACGCTGTCGGTGCTCGGTCTCGGCGGGATGAAGATCACGGGCGTCGACGGCTGCATCAAGATCCCGCAGGGGCGGCTGCTCAAGGGCGTCAACAGCGGATTCGCCTGCGTCATCCCCGACTTGGCGGCGGGGAAGAGCAAGTCGTACGCGGTCTCGGCGACGTACGACCTGAAGTCCAAGGGGCAGATCTGTCTGCCGGTGACCAAGAACACGAGCGACAAGGTCCTGTGGCAGCAGGGCCCGGTGCCCTTCGGGACGTCGAAGCCGACGCCGAACGCTCCGGACACTCCACTGCTGCTCGGCACGGACAATGTGCCGGCCGGTCCCGCTCAGCCTTCCGAGGCTCCGAGTTCGGGCGGTTCGGGCAGCGGTCTCCCCAAGACGGGGGCCGGGGTGGCTCTGCCCGCCGGGCTCGTGGGCGGTGCGCTGCTGCTCGCGGGCGGTGCGGGGGTCTGGTGGACCACGCGCGCACGTAGGGCGGGGCGCCACTGATCGGTTCGTACGAGAAGAGGGCCCGCATCCCCGGTGACGGGGGTGCGGGCCCTCTTCGGTGTACTGGTCGGTCAGCCGCGGCGGCCGGCGAACTTCCAGGCGGCCGGCAGCGCGCCCATCGCGAGGGCCGCCTTGAGGGCGTCGCCGATCAGGAACGGGGTGAGGCCGGCCGCGACGGCGGCGGTCGTCGACATGCCGGTGGAGAGGGCCAGGTACGGGACGCCGACCGCGTAGACGATGGCCGAGCCGAGGACCATCGTGCCCGCGGTGCGCAGCACCGAGCGGTCGCCGCCGCGGCGGGCGAGGGCGCCGACCACGGTGGAGGCGAGCAGCATGCCGAGGACGTAGCCGAAGGTGGCGCCGCCCGCACCGGAGGTGCCGTTCTGGAACCACGGCATGCCCGCCATGCCGACGAGCGCGTACACCGCGAGGGCCAGGAAGCCACGGCGGGCGCCGAGGGCCGCGCCGGTGAGCAGGACGGCGAAGGTCTGGCCGGTGACCGGGACCGGGGAGCCGGGGACCGGGACCGCTATCTGCGCCGCGATGCCGGTGAGCGCGGCGCCGCCCATGACCAGGGCCGCGTCCACGGCGTATCGGCTCCGCGTGGCGGGCAGGAGGTCGGCGAGGACCGCTCCGGGGCGGGTGGTGGCAGCAGTGCTCATCGGGACTCCGCGGTGGCTGGCAGGTGGGGACAGGGTGACGTTAGCCGACGGGTCCGCGCGTGATCACCATCTGCGGCCCACAAAGCGGAGGTTGGGACCTTGGTGGGGTTCGCACAAAGAACGGGAAGTACACCTCGGCGGGAGTGACGCTGGTCACTGGAGGTCCGAGGGGATGTATCGGTTTTGCGGAACGGGGCAGTCCGTAGGGAGACTGTAGGTTCCTGATAAATCGTCCGAGAGTTACGAGCACCATGCCCGAGGCCCCGTCCGACACCCTGCCCGCCGGCCTTCCCGCGGAGCCCCTCTCCCCCGGGCTCAAGCAGCGCCACCTCACGATGCTCGGTCTGGGCGGGGTGATCGGCGCCGGGCTCTTCGTGGGTTCGGGCGCGGGGATCGCGGTCGCGGGCCCGGGGATCGTCGTCTCGTATCTGATCGCGGGCGCCCTGGCGATGCTCGTGATGCGGATGCTGGGCGAGATGTCGGCGGCGATGCCCGCCTCCGGGTCCTTCTCCGTGCACGCGGAGCGGGCGATGGGGCGCTGGGCGGGGTTCACGGCCGGCTGGCTGTACTGGTTCCTGCTGGTCGTCGTGCTCGCCGTGGAGGCGACGGCTGCGGCGCAGATCGCCAACGGGTGGGTGCCCGGGGTTCCTCAGTGGACGTGGGTCCTGCTCTTCATGGTGGTCTTCACCGTGGCCAACCTCGCGGCCGTGAAGAACTTCGGGGAGTTCGAGTTCTGGTTCGCGGCGCTGAAGGTCGGCGCGATCGTCCTCTTCCTGATCCTGGGCACGCTCGCGATCTTCGGCGTACTCCCCGACACCGATCCGGTCGGGCTGACGAACCTCACCGGGCAGGGCGGTTTCCTCCCCAACGGCTGGCACGGCGTCGTCTCCGGCGTTCTCACCGTCGTCTTCGCCTTCGGCGGCCTGGAGGTCGTCACGATCGCGGCGGCCGAGACGGACGACCCGGCGCGTGCGGTCAGCCGGGCGGTGCGCAGCGCGGTCTTCCGCATCCTCTTCTTCTACGTCGGATCGATGCTGGTCATCGTGACCGTGCTGCCGTGGACGGCACAGCACGCGGGGCTCTCCCCGTTCGTCGCCGTGCTCGACGCGATCGGGATCCCCTCGGCCGGGAACATCATGAACATCGTCGTGTTCGTGGCGCTGCTCTCGGCCCTCAACGCCAACCTCTACGGCTCCTCGCGCATGATCTTCTCGCTGGCCGAGCGCGGCGAGGCGCCGCGCGGGCTGCTGAAGGTGAGCGGGAATGTGCCGCGCCGCGCGGTCCTCGCCTCGGTCGCCTTCGGCTTCGTCTCCGTACTGCTCAATCTGAAGTGGCCCGACTCGGTCTTCCTCTACATGCTCAACGCGGTCGGCGCGGTGCTGCTCTTCGTCTGGGGCATGATCGCCGCCTCGCAGCTGCGGCTGCGCCGGAAGATCGAGCGCGAGACCCCGGAGCTGCTGCAGCTGCGCATGTGGGCGTTCCCCTGGCTGACCTGGGCGACGCTGGTCGGGCTCGCGGCCG
The DNA here is from genome assembly GCF_036227325.1 of Streptomyces sp. NBC_01465. Lineage (NCBI taxonomy): Bacteria > Bacillati > Actinomycetota > Actinomycetes > Kitasatosporales > Streptomycetaceae > Streptomyces > Streptomyces sp. NBC_01465. The sequence continues at coordinate 2,610,470 of NZ_CP109467.1, forward strand.
TATTCGTCCTGATGCTGACGGACCGTGCGGCGCGTCCGCAGTTGCTCTGGTCGCTCGGGGCGACGGCCGCGGTGCTCGCGGTTGCGGGCGTACGGGAGCTGCGCGATCACCGTAGGTGAGGCAGGTGTCCGCATAGCGGGCGTTCACTTCCCCTCAGCGGTACGCGACTTCAGACTGTGGGACCGTCCAACCCGTCTCACGTACTGAACAGGCACGACCATGACTCGGACAACCGCGCCCGAAAAGGCGAAGACTGATAAGACCCCGGGGGCCTCGGCCGCTCCGGAGGAAGCATCGGGCTCCCAGCTCACGCACGGTCTCAAGCAGCGTCACCTCTCGATGATCGCGCTCGGCGGCGTCATCGGCGCCGGCCTCTTCGTCGGCTCCGGCACGGGCATCGCGGCGGCGGGACCGGCCATCGTGCTGCTCTTCGCGGGTGCCGGTGCGGTCGTCATGCTCATCATGCGGATGCTCGGCGAGATGTCCGCGGCCCGCCCCGCGACGGGCTCCTTCTCGGTGCACGCCGAGAAGGAGATCGGCGCCTGGGCCGGGGTCACCTCGGGCTGGATGTACTGGGTGATGCTCTGCTGCGGCGTCGCCGCCGAGGCCACCGCGGCCGGCGACATCATGCACGGCTGGGCCGGTTTCATCCCGGCGTACGGCTGGGTCGCGATCTTCATGGTCTTCTTCTGTCTGACCAACCTGGCCGCGGTGAAGAACTTCGGTGAGTTCGAGTTCATCTTCTCGGGCATCAAGGTCCTGGCCATCTCGTCCTTCCTGGTCATCGGCGTTCTCGGCATCTGCGGCGTCTTCGGCGACGCACCGGGCGACGCGTACCTCACCGGCGACGGCGGCTTCTTCCCGACCGGTACGGCCGGGCTGATCGCCGGGCTGCTGACCGCGGTCTTCGCGTACGGCGGCCTGGAGACGGTCACCATCGCGGCGGCCGAGTCCGACCACCCGCGCAAGAACGTGGCGCGCGCGGTGCGCACCGCGGTGTGGCGCATCGCGATCTTCTACATCGGCTCGATGGCGCTGATCGTCACGCTGGTCCCGTGGGACGACCCGAACGTGGCCAAGAACGGCCCGTACGTGACCGTGCTGCAGGACCTCGACATCCCCGCGGCCGACACGATCATGAAGGTCGTGATCCTGATCGCGCTGCTCTCCGCGATGAACGCCAACATCTACGGCGCCTCGCGCATGTCGTACTCGCTGGTCTCGCGCGGCCAGGGTCCGCGCTTCCTGGGCAAGGTGATCAAGGGCGTTCCGATGCCCGCCGTCATCGCCTCCTGCTTCTTCGGCTTCCTGGCCATCGAGGCCGGGGTCCTGTGGCCGGACACGGTCTTCACCTGGCTGATGAACACGACGGGCTGCGCCGTCCTGGTCGTCTGGGCGTTCATCTGCCTGACGCAGCTGAAGATGCGCCGTCGGCTGGAGCGCGAGGAGCCGGAGCTGCTGACCGTGAAGATGTGGGGCTTCCCGTATCTGACGTGGGTCGCGCTCGTCGCGATCGTCGGCGTCTTCGTCGCGATGGGCACGACGTCGGGCGGCCGCGACCAGCTGTACGTCTCGGCGATCCTGGTCGCCGCGCTGGCGGGCGCGGGCTATGCGAAGCAGCGGCGCGACGCGGCGAAGGCTGCGTACGCCGCCTGATCACGCCACTCGACGACACCCCCTGGGCCACCTCGGCCCGGGGGGTGTTTTTTAATGCTGATAGCCTGCACTTGCACATTAGTTGCAATAACAAGCAGTTAGCAGCAGTAGCAGTCGGAGGGCTCGGCCATGGCGACGTACACACTTCCTGAACTCCCGTACGACTACGCGGCACTCGAACCGGTCATCAACCCGCAGATCATCGAGTTGCACCACGACAAGCACCACGCGGCGTACGTGAAGGGCGCGAACGACACCCTGGAGCAGCTCGCCGAGGCGCGCGACAAGGACCAGTGGGGTGCGGTCAACGGCCTGGAGAAGAACCTGGCGTTCCATCTCTCCGGCCACATCCTGCACTCGATCTACTGGCACAACATGACGGGCGACGGCGGCGGCGAGCCGCTTGCGGCGGACGGCGTGGGCGAGCTCGCGGAGGCGATCGCCGAATCCTTCGGCTCCTTCGAGAAGTTCAAGGCCCAGCTGACCAAGGCGTCGGCGACGACGCAGGGTTCGGGCTGGGGCGTCCTCGCGTACGAGCCGCTGAGCGGTCGCCTGATCGTCGAGCAGATCTACGACCACCAGGGCAACGTCGGCCAGGGTTCGACCCCGGTCCTCGTCTTCGACGCCTGGGAGCACGCCTTCTATCTCCAGTACAAGAACCAGAAGGTGGACTTCATCGAGGCGATGTGGCGGGTCGTCAACTGGCAGGACGTGGCGAAGCGTTACGCCGCGGCCAAGGAGCGGACGAACGTGCTGCTGCTCGCGCCGTGAGTCACTGAAGAACTGAAGAAACGTCCTGCTCGTGATCGTCTTCTCAACTGTCGCGTGCAGGCGGATGGAACGGCCGGCCCCCGCGAGGACAGGACTCGCGGGGGCTGTCTGTTTTCGCCCTGCCGCGCCCACGCCGCTCCGGCATAGACTCCCGCCTCCGGGGAACCGAGGGAGGCACCGTGGCAAGCACCAGGATCCTGTCGTGCAGCACGTGCAAGAGGCGGGAACCGCACCGCTGGCTGAACACCGGCGAGAAGCAGCAGCTGAAGCAGGCCACCGGCAGAAGGTACGTGGACGACTTCCTGGTCTGCGTGGCCCCGGGCTGCGGCACGCTGCGCACAGGCCTGAACGAAAACCCCTTCGACAAGCCCCGCAAGCTGCCCGACCCTCAGTGATCCCCGGCTTCGACCGAGGCACGTGCGGTGACCGGTGAGGTCTCGCCCGTTACCGTGAACTCCCTTGCCAGGCCTGTTTCGTGGAGGCGGGCGAAGGGGGTGAAGGGGATGCCGTACTCGTTCTCGCCGCGGTCGAAGTTCCACGATTTGTGGACGTGGAAGCGGTACGCCGCGACCGTGGGGCCGCGCTCCGTCACGCGGACCGTTCCTGTCAGGCGGTACTGGATTCCTCGCAGCGCCAGCCACAGGTCCGTATCGGCCGTGCGGTTGATCAGGACGCCTCGCCAGGTGCTGTCCGCCTCGTACGTGCCGGGGAGCTCCGGGGCCTCCGTCAGCCAGCGGGACAGCTGGGTGTCGACCGCGCGGTGGACCGGGGGCAGGGCGAGGATCCGGTCGGCGTCGATACGGTACGGGGCGCCTGTGGCGGAGAGGTAGTGGCGCATCGTGCCCGCCGCCTCGCGCAGGCCGAGGGCCTGCCAGAGGGCGGCGAGGGCGAGGCACCCTGCCCGTACGACCCGGTCGGTCGGGCGTACGGGCAGGGTGGCAAAGGGGGCGTTGTCGTTCGGAAGGGCGGGGTCTTCGCGGCCGCCGTCGCTGCCGATCTTCATAGGGCGACCGTAGGTCAGATCGGGCGCCCTCGCCCGGTCAGGGGTGCGGGTCAGTCGAAGATCGGGCCCTGGGTGCGGGTCCGCTTGATCTCGTAGAAGCCCGGGATCGAGGCCACCAGGAGCGTGCCGTCCCAGAGCTTCGCCGCCTCCTCGCCCTTCGGCGCGGGGGTGACGACCGGGCCGAAGAAGGCGATCTGCTCGCCGTCCGCGCCGGGGACCGCGATGACCGGGGTGCCGACCTCCTGGCCGACCTTTTCGATGCCCTCGTTGTGGGATGCGCGGACCTGGGCGTCGTAGGTGTCCTTGTCGGCGTACTCGATCAGGTCGGCGGGCAGGCCGACGTCGGCGAGGGCCGCGGCGATCGATTCGAGGGTCGCGCCCTCGTCCTTGTTGTGGAAACGGGTGCCGAGGGCCGTGTACAGCTTGCCCACGACCTCGTCCCCGTGCAGCTCACGCGCGGCGGTCACCACGCGGACCGGGCGCCAGCCCTTGGGGCCGAGCAGCTCGCGGTAGCGCTCGGGCAGCTCGTCGAGCTTGTCCTCGTTGAGGACCGCCAGGCTCATCACGTGCCAGCTGACCTCGACCGGGCGGACCTTCTCGACTTCGAGCATCCAGCGGGAGGTCATCCAGGCCCAGGGGCAGAGCGGGTCGAACCAGAAGTCGACGGGGGTCTTGCTCTCAGACATGTCTCTCCTCAGGAGCGCGGATCGGTCTCGACGGACCGAACGCACGCCAGGGGCCAAACCATTCCCGCGTGCTCGCTGTCGGAGGTGCATGGGAGTATTCAGACATCGGAACGAATACACAAAGGAGTGCCCGTGCCCGGTGAGAATCTGTCCCGTGACGAGGCCCGGGAGCGGGCAGAGCTGCTGTCCGTCGACGGGTACGAGGTCGCGCTCGACCTGCGGTCCGCCGTCGGGGACGGCCCGGCTCAGGGGCCCCGGACCTTCCGCTCGGTGACCACGATCCGCTTCCGGTCCGCGCAGGTGGGCGCCTCCTCCTTCGCCGACCTGGTCGCGCCGTCCGTGAACGCCGTGACGCTGAACGGGCAGGCGCTGGATCCTGCGGCCGTCTTCGACGGGGTGCGGATCGCGCTGGACGGGCTCGCCGCCGAGAACGTGCTGGTCGTGGACGCGCAGTGTGCGTACAGCCGTACGGGTGAGGGCATGCACCGCTTCGTCGACCCGGAGGACGACGAGGTCTACCTCTACACGCAGTACGAACCGGCCGACGCGCGGCGGGTGTTCGCCAACTTCGAGCAGCCCGACCTGAAGGCTCCGTACCGGTTCTCGGTCACCGCGCCCGACGGGTGGACGGTCTGGAGCAACGGGGCCAGCGAGCAGGGGGCCGACGGGGCCTGGGCTTTTGCGGAGACCAAGCCGATCTCCACGTACATCACGTGCGTCGTCGCCGGTCCGTACCACTACGTGACCGACTCCTACCGGCGGACGTTCGAGGACGGCACCGAGCTGGAGATCCCGCTCGGCGCCATGTGCCGCAAGGGGCTCGCCAAGCACTTCGACTCCGACGACATCTTCCTGCTGACCAAGCAGGGGCTCGACTTCTTCCACGAGCACTTCGACTACCCGTACCCCTTCGGCAAGTACGACCAGGCCTTCGTGCCGGAGTACAACCTCGGGGCGATGGAGAACCCGGGCATCGTCACCTTCCGCGAGGAGTACATCTACCGCGGCAAGGTCACCTCGGCGTCGTACGAGCGGCGGGCCAACGTCATCCTCCACGAGATGGCGCACATGTGGTTCGGCGACCTCGTCACGATGATCTGGTGGGACGACCTGTGGCTCAAGGAGTCCTTCGCGGACTTCATGGGGACCTTCTCGATGGTGGGCGCGACCCGCTTCGAGAACGGGTGGATCACCTTCGCCAACAACCGCAAGTCCTGGGCCTACCGGGCCGACCAGCTGCCGTCCACGCACCCGATCACGGCCGACATCCGTGACCTGGAGGACGCCAAGCTCAACTTCGACGGCATCACGTACGCCAAGGGCGCGAGCGTGCTGAAGCAGCTCGTCGCGTACGTCGGGCAGGACGCGTTCCTGGAAGGCGCGCGGCGCTACTTCAAGCGGCACGCGTACGGGAACACGGGGCTCGGCGATCTGCTGGCCGTGCTTGAGGAGACCAGCGGGCGCGACATGACGTCGTGGTCGCAGTCGTGGCTGCAAACGGCAGGGGTCAACTCCCTTACGCCGGTGGTCACTTACGACGAGGCCGGGCGCATCACCGAGCTGGCTGTGGTGCAGGAGGCGGCGGAGTCCCACCCGGAGCTGCGGCCGCACCGTGTCGCGGTGGGCCTGTACCGGCGCGACGCCGGGGAGCTCGTGCGGTACGCGCGGGCCGAGGTGGACGTCGCCGGGACGCGTACGGTCGTGGGCGAGCTGGCCGGGGCCGAGAAGCCCGATCTGGTGCTGGTGAACGACGACGACCTCACGTACTGCAAGATCCGCTTCGACGAGGGGTCACTGGAGACGCTGCGCGGTCACCTCGGCGAGATCACCGACCCGCTGGCGCGGGCGCTGTGCTGGTCGGCGCTGTGGAACCTGACGCGCGACGCGCTGATGCCGGCGCGGGACTTCGTACGGCTGGTGCTGCGGTTCGCGGGGCGCGAGACGGACATCGGCGTGCTGCAGATGCTGCACGCCTGGGCGCAGTCGGCGCTCACGCACTACGCGGCGCCCGCGTGGCGCGAGGAGGGCGGGCGCGAGCTGGCCGAGGGCGCGCTGCGGGAGCTGCGGGTCGCCGAGCCGGGTTCGCAGCACCAGCTGACGTGGGCGCGGTTCTTCGCGGCGGTGGCTTCGTCGGACGCCGACTTCCAGCTGCTGCAGGGGCTGTTGGAGGGGTCGGCGAAGGTCGACGGACTGGACGTGGACCAGGAGCTGCGCTGGGCGTTCCTGTCGCCGCTCGCCGCGCACGGGCTTGCGGACGAGGGGGTCATCGCGGCCGAACTGGCGCGGGACAACACGGCGTCGGGCAAGCGCCACCAGGTCCGCTGCCTGGCCTCGCGGCCGACGGCGGAGGTGAAGGCGCAGGCGTGGGCGGCGGTCGTGGAGTCCGACGCGCTCTCCAACACCCTGGTGGAGGCGACGATCGCGGGCTTCGAGCAGAGCTCGCAGCGGGAGCTGATCGCGCCGTACGGGGAGAAGTACTTCGCCGCGATCGAGCGGGTGTGGGCGGAGCGGTCGATCCAGATCGGGATGATCGTGGTGAAGGGGCTCTTCCCCGGACTGCAGGACGACCGGGCGACGCTGGACGCGACGGACGCGTGGCTGGCGTCGCACGAGGGCGCGGCTCCGGCGCTGCGGAGGCTGGTCCTCGAGGCACGCGACGACCTGGCGCGGACGCTGCGCGGGCAGGCGTGCGACGAGGCTGCGGCCTGACCTGAGATCGAGCGGGGGCCCGGGGCTGCGCGCCCCGGGCCCTCGACGGGCTTGATTTCCTCCTCGTTCGGAGTAATCGACGGTGTGTAACCGACCCCTGACACCCCGACATCACACCAGGTCCCCGCCCCCTATCGGCACTCGAACTCCCGTGCTTTAGGACGGCGTTGTCCGTAATTGTCGACGGCCGTGTAACAGGGGTTAGCGGGCGGGACCGCCGCGGGAATCCCCACCGCATGAACCACAACACCCCCCTCTCCCCCCGCCCCCTCAGCCACCTCTCCGACGTCCAGCGTCGTGTCCTCTCCGCCGCCCAGCTCCGCCACCACGGCGTGAGCGCGGCCCGGTCCGCCGCCAAGTGCCGGCCCGGTGGGCCCTGGCAGCAGTTGCTGCCCGGCGTGTTCGTCCTGCACCCGGGGCCGCCGACCAGCGAGGAGCGGCTGCACGCGGCGCTGCTGTACGCGGGGCGGCCCGCCGAGGGGACCCTCCGGGGCGTGCCGGCGCAGTCGCAGCCGGGGGCGGCGCCCGCGCCGGACCCCGCCCCGTACGGCGACACCATGGTCACCGGTCTCGCCGCCCTCGCCCTGCACCGCTTCTCCTCCGCTCCCCCGCTCCTCTCCCTCGACCAGATCGATGTACTCGTGGCCAGGACGCGACGGCTGCGCTCCACCGGCTTCGCCCGTCTCATCCGCGCCCACGCCCTCCCCCGGGCGCAGGAGATCACCGGCGTGCCCGTCGCCCCTGTCCCCCGCGCCCTCGCCGACGCCGTCGCGCAGCTCACCGACGCCAATGCCGTACGGCGGCTGCTGACCGAGGCCGTACGGGGCGGGCACTGCGAACCGGCCGCCATCGTCAAGGAGTTGAACCAGGCCCGGCTCCTCACCCGCTCCCACGTCGTCGACGCCGTCGACTCGCTCCTCGCCGAGGGACGGGCCATCGCCGAGGACCGGCTGTATGCGATGGTGCGCGAGCACGGACTCCCCGATCCGCTGTGGAATGTGGATCTGCGGCTGCCCGGCGGACCGCACCTGGGCGGCGTCGACGCGTACTGGTCCGACCAGGCCGTGGCCCTGGAGCTCGACACCCGGGCCCCGCGCCACGACGAGGACGCCATGTGGTCGGAGTACGCCCGTAAGCGCGAGCACCTGGAGCGGCTCGGCATCACGGTCGTGCACATCACGCCGAAGAAGCTGCGCGACGCGGCGGAGCAGCAGGCCATGGTCGTACGGACAGCGCTGATGGCGTCCGACGACCGCGACCCGGCCGCCTATGTGGTCGTACTCCCGCGGTGAGCCGGTGAGCAACTACCTCCGCTTCAGCACCAGTTCCGTATTGCGGTCGCCCGCCTTGCCCGTCCGGTCCGCCTGGTGGCCGGGGGCATTGAAGGCCAGTTCGCGGTAGATCGCGGCGAGGCCGGTCTGCGAGAGGTCGGTGAAGTCGGTGCGGTGGGGGGCGGCGGACTCGGCCAGGGTGGTGAAGACGGAGAGCGTGCCGTCCTTGTTGTCCACCAGCTCGACGATCCGGGCCAGTTGGGGGTGGTCGATGTGGGACGCGGTGGTGATCTCCCAGAAGGTGCCGTGCGGCTGGATCTTGTTGCGGTGGCTGTGCCCGTTGATCCAGGCGACGACCTCGGGGTGGCGCTTGAGCACCGCGACCAGTTCCTCGCCGCTGTGGCGGGTGTCATGGGGGTGGGCGGGGTCGGGGTAGGTGTTGTCCATCGTCCAGCTGTTGTGGTGGCTGAAGATCACTGCGTACGGCTGACGGTTCTCCTTCAGGGTCCGCTCCAGCCACTTCAGCTGCGTGGTGCCGATGGTGCCCTCGAAGTGGCCCCCGCGGTCGGTCGTGTCGAGGCTGATGCCGAGTACGTCGTCGGAGATGCGGAAGGCGTAGTGGAGGGTGTCGCTGTCGAGGTTGGCGGCGGTGTACCCGTGGCCGACCGGACCGGGGCCCGTGCGGGCCGGGTCGAGATGGGCGGCGACGTACTCGCGCGGGGTGAAGGGGGCGCGGGACGGGTCGGGGGTGATGGTATGCAGGGTCTTGGCGTGACGGCGGACGAGGGCGGCGAAGTGGCTGCCGTCGAAGTCGCCGTTGGCCCGGTCGCGCTTGAGCTGGGCCCGCACCTCGGCGAGCGGGGCGGCGTACAGCTTGCGGTCGCCGACCGCGTAGTCGGCCAGGAAACCGCTGTGGTCGGCGGAGGCGCCGGTGGTGAGGGTGTCGTGGTTGCCGACCGTGGAGTACCAGGGGATGCGCAGGCCGGGGCTGTTGACGTCACGGATGGCGGCCGCGAGGAAGCCCTCGATCCGCGGGAAGCCGTGGTGCAGTTTGTCGTCGTCGCGCAGGGCCGATTCGGGGTGCCAGTAGAGGGCGCGGCCGGAGTTCTGGATGCCTTCGTAGTGGCGCGGGTCGCCGGTGTTGGGGGTGATCCGGCCGCCGCTCATCACCTTGAGGAACCAGTCGAGTTCGGCCCGGGAGTTGTTGTCGGCGTTGTCCCCGGTGGTCATCACGAAGTTGAGCGGCGCGCCGGTCGCGGGGGCCGCGCGCAGGGCGTTGACGCGCTCGATCAGCGAGACCGCGCCGGGGACGGTGAGGGCTTCCTGGGGGCGCCAGGTGGCGGTCTCCGCGGCGCGCAGGAACTCGCCGCGGATGGGGTGCTGGACGTCGGTGAGGTGCAGATCGGTGAGCTGCACGAAGGCGGCCAGCGTGGTGCGGCGCCCGTCGCGGCCCGCCTTCGCGGAGGCCAGGTCGGTCCGTACCGTACGGGACCAGCCGGGCCCGTCGCCGAGCCGCCGGTAGCCGCCCGAGGTGCGGGGCGCGGCGACGGTGAGGAGGGTGGTGCCGCTGCGGGAGGGCGCCGCGGCGGGGGCTGCCGCCGGCCGCACGGGGGCGACGGGCTCTGCAGCCGCGGCGGGCGGCGCGGACGGTGCGCCGCCCAGGTCGAGCAGGGCGCCGGCCCCGGCCGAGACTCCGGCCGCCCCCGTCACAGCGATAAAGGCGCGGCGGCCGAGGCGGTTCGAGGTACCACCGGTAGGTGTGCGTGACATGGCGCGGTCTCCCCGGGTGCGAACGCATCTGCAAGGGCCGCGGGGTGAACTCCCCGCTCTCCTTGGATGGTTGGCACCGGGCGTGACCTGCGCGTGAACGAAGCCGCAACGCGCGACACCGATCTCCGCACAGGGATCAGTCGCGACCGCACATCGTCACGCACCGCTCGCCGGCAGGCCTGGGCGCGCTCATTCCCCGTTCACCGGCCGGGGAAGGCGGCCCGTCCGAGCGGCGGCTGGTCTCGCCACAACTCCAGCCCGACGTCGACGAGTTCGACCCGCTGGAGGTCGTCGACCGCCGCCAGGGGGTGCCAGGCGGCGAGGTCGGTGGAGCCGCCCTCCTCGGGGCGCAGTTCACCGCCGGTGATCTTGCCCTCGTAGATGATGCGCAGCCCGTGGAAGTCCGCGAACATGCCGAGCTTGCGCGGATAGCGGCGAGTGATGGAGTCGATGCCGAGGAGCCGCACCGGCTCCACGGTGTACCCCGTCTCCTCGTCCAGTTCGCGGACGACCGTCTCGAGGGGGTCCTCCGCGTGGTCCATCCCGCCGCCCGGCAGCGTCCAGCGCTTCGTGCCGTCCCCGGCCACCCAGCGGGCGAGGAGAACCTGTTCGTCGCGTACGCAGACGGCATACGCCGCCACCCTGAGCTCCTTGTTCATTGGTTGAGGCTAGTGCCCCGGGGGCGGATTGGCGGGTGAGTAGTCGGGGGCGGACCAGCGGAGAGGGCTGGCGGACCGCGTCTCGGCCGTCTCGTCGATCTCGAAGCGCGTCCTGCGTTCGCCTGTGCCCACGTCGAAGTCGGTGTGTGCGGTGCCCGTCAGCTGGAGCGTTGCGCCGGTCGTCCAGTCCAGGACGAGGATTCCCGCGCGGGGGTCGGTCTCCAGGTTGCCGAGGGTCAGGAACATCGTGTTGCCGGGGTAGTCGCGCCAGCTCAGCGCGGTCGGGGACTCCACGGTGACGAATCCCGGGTTTCCGCCGCGGTGGCTCGCGTCCACGCCGTCGGGGGCGGCGGTCGCGATGAAGAAGGTGTCGGCGGCGCGGAGGAACCTCTCCTGGTCGGGGGTGAGGTGTCCGCCGCGCCGCACGGCACCGGTCGGGGTGTCCTCGGCGGGCGCGAGGAGGTCGCGGCGCTGGATGTACTTGGGGCAGTTGGCGAACACCTCGTCGGCCTCGACGGCCAGTCCGCGCGGGGTGGTGCGCGCGGTTCCGTTGAGGCGCATACGGCGGCGGGTGCGCGGGTCGAGGGCGATGGTGCCGACGGGGCCTTCGAGGGCGCCGTACAGGGGGTCGCCCTCGTGCGGGCCGCCGGTCACGGAGATCGACCGGGGCCCCGTGGCCCGTACGAAACCGGGGCGTCCCGTGAGCAGCGAGGCCCAGATCCGGCCCGCGCCGTCCGCCGCCCCGATCACCAGCATCGGCTGGAGTCCGAGGAAGGCGGCGGCGACGGGCTTGATGCCCTGCCCTATGGAGCGGCCGACGTGCTCGGCCTGCGCGCGGACGCCGACGCGGTCCTGCACGGTGAGCGATCCCTGGTGGTACGTGGCCACGGCGGGCCTCCTTCTAGAAGAAACCGCAGGTGGGCGCGGTGGCGGAGGGGGCGGGGGCCTCCTCGGCGCCGGTCGGGGCGTAGATCTCCAAGCGGGTGCCGTCGGGGTCGTGGAAGAAGATGCCGCCGGAGGCGCCGCCCTCGCGATGGGCGACCACGCCGTCGTACGCGAACTCGGTCCCGCGCTCGCGGAGTTGCTGCTCGGCGGCCCTGACGTCGTCGAGGGCGGGGACCTCGAAGGCGAGGTGGTGGAGGCCGGCGCGCGTCCGGTCGTAGGCGGCGTCGGCCTGCTGCCAGAGGGTGAGGACGAGGGTGCCGTTCTCGCCGAGGAATGCGTAGCGGCTCTCGCCCTCCTTGCCCTCGCCGATCACCTGGAAGCCGAGGACGTCCGCGTAGAAGGCGAGTGAGCGGTCGATGTCGGTGACGTTCAGGCCGATGTGGCCGGTGCGCAGGGTGCTGGGCATGGGGTGCCTCCGTCGATGTGCGGTGCGTGCGGTGCGCGATGCATGGCTAACCTCTTAATTCGATTTTAGAGGTTAGTATCGGAGGGCGTCAACCAGTCACGTACCCTTGAGTGGTTAGCTCGGAAAGGGAGCCAGGAATGCCAGCGACGACCGACCCCCGCCCCCTCACCGGCGAGCCGGTCTCCCTCGACCTGCTCAACACCCGGTGGATGCACGAAGACGTACGGCAGGACCTGCTCACCGGCGTCGACGGACTGCGCGTCTGGCTCGCGAGCGCGGGTCTCGACGGCCGTTTCGCCGCCGACGAGCCGACCCTGGAGCACCTCCTGAGCGCACGCGAGGCGCTGTCGGGTCTGGTCGAAAGCCCCGGCGAGGCCCGCGCCGCCGCCCGGCTGAACGCCGTACTCGACCACGGCCGTATCCGCGCCACGCTCACCGCCGAAGGGCCCGGCGAGCGGCCCGAGTTCGAGGACCCCTCCTGGGGTGCGGCCTGGACGGCCGCCCGCGACTATCTCGACCTCCTGCGCGCCGCCCCCGACCGGATCCGGTCCTGCGCGCACAAATCGTGCATTCTGTACTTCTACGACACCTCGCGGAACGGAACCCGCCGCTGGTGCTCAATGGCCGCCTGCGGCAACCGCGCCAAGGCCTCACGCCACTACGCGCGCACCCGAGACAACTGACGTCAACCCGCGCCCCGTACGCACCAATTGCACCGCCATGCCCCCGATGACGCATGGCGGAAATACGCCATGGCTCCATCCCGCCAGGGTCAAGCCTCCCCAAAATCACGCCATATAAGTAAAGCTGAGCGGTCATCCGGCACCGTATTCCGGACCCTAATCGACACCTTCAGGGATGCTGATGACCTCCGAATCCCCTCGCTCCATACCCGGGGCGAGACGCGCGGCCCGTATAGCGGCCGCAGCCGGTCTGGTGGCCGCACTGGCCGCCTCCGGCGCCGCCCCCGTGTTCGCCGCGAACACCGACGACCCGGCGCCCGTCGCGCCGAAGTCCTCGGCCGACAAGCTCGGTTCGTCCGACGCGAAACTGCTCGACGACGCCCAGGCGAAGGGCGAGAAGACCGTCACGGTCATGGTCGCCACCGCCCCCGGCGCCACCGAGCAGGTGAGCAAGCAGCTCGACGCCGTCGCGGGCGCGAGCGTCGGCAAGACCGACGACAAGCTCGGCTACGTACGGGCCACGATCCCCACCGCCAAGGCGGACGCGGCGATCAAGGCAGCGGAGAAGCTGTCGGCCGTCAAGGGCATCGACCTCAAGCACGAGATCGAGCTGGACGACCCGACGCCCGCCGCGGACACCGCCAAGGGCGCGAAGTCACAGGCCAGCTCCGATGCGTACGCCGCTCCGGGGAAGGACACCCCCGCGAAGAACCCGTACAACCCGTCCTTCGAGACGGGTGCGGTCGACTTCGTGAAGCAGCACCCCAAGGCCGACGGCCGCGGAGTGACCATCGGCATCCTCGACTCGGGTGTGGACCTCGGACACCCGGCGCTGCAGAAGACCTCCACCGGCGAGCGCAAGATCGTCGACTGGGTGACCTCGACGGACCCGATCCTCGACGGTGACGGCAGCTGGCGCGCACAGGTCACCCCTGTGGCGGGCCCCGTCTTCACCGCGTCGAGCGCCACCTGGAAGGCGCCTGCGGGCTCCTACCAGTTCAGCCGCTTCTCCGAGGCGGTCACCGCGGGCGGCGACGAGGCGGGTGACGTCAACCGGGACGGTGACACCACCGACGTCTTCGGAATGCTGTACGACCCGGTGGCCGGCACGGTGCGCGTGGACACCGACCAGGACAACGACTTCACCAACAACGAGCCGATGAAGCCGTACAAGGACGGCTACCAGATCGGCTACTTCGGCAAGGACAACCCGGCGACCCAGGTCGTCGAGCGCATCCCGTTCGTCGTCGAGATCCGCAAGAGCGTCCCGATGGACCCGTACGGCGGCGACTGGGTCGGCAAGAAGGCCGACTTCGTCAACATCGGCATCATCGCCTCCGAGCACGGCACGCACGTCGCGGGCATCACCGCCGCCAACGGCCTGTTCGGCGGCAAGATGAACGGCGCGGCGCCCGGAGCGAAGATCGTCTCCTCGCGCGCCTGCGTCTTCGGCCCGAGCTGCACGAACGTCGCGCTGACCGAGGGCATGATCGACCTCGTCGTCAACCGCCACGTCGACATCGTCAACATGTCGATCGGCGGCCTGCCGGCGCTCAACGACGGCAACAACGCGCGCGCCCTGCTCTACAAGCGCCTCATCGACACCTACGGCGTCCAGCTGGTCATCTCGGCCGGCAACGAGGGCCCGGGCGTCAACACCATCGGCGACCCCGGTCTCGCGGACCACGTCATCTCCGTCGGCGCCACCATCTCCAAGGAGACCTGGGCGTCCAACTACGGCTCGGGTGTCTCCAAGTCGTACGACATGATGCCGTTCTCCTCCCGCGGCCCGCGCGAGGACGGCGGCTTCACGCCGACGCTCTCCGCTCCGGGTGCGGCGATCAACACGACGCAGACCTGGCTGCCCGGTTCGCCGGTCAAGGAGTCGGGTTACTCCCTGCCGGCCGGCTACTCGATGCTCCAGGGCACCTCGATGGCCTCCCCGCAGGCGACCGGCGCGACCGCGCTGCTCATCTCGGCCGCCAAGCAGGCGCACATCGAGCTGGCGCCCGCCGACCTGCGCACCGCGCTGACGTCGACGGCCAAGCACATCAAGGGTGTTCAGGCGTACGCCGAGGGCGCGGGCCTGATCAACATCCTCGGCGCCTGGGACGCGATCAAGGACGGCGCGACCGCCCACGAGTACACGGTGCAGGCCCCGGTCTCCTCCGCGATCTCCTACGCGCTCGCGACCCCGAACGTCGGCACCGGCATCTACGACCGCGAGAGCGGTCTGAAGGCCGGCCAGAAGAAGACGTACGACGTCACGATCACCCGCACCACCGGTCCCGACCGCGCGGTGAAGCACAAGCTGTCGCTGAAGAACAACGACGGCACCTGGCGCATCCTGGGTGACGACGAGGTCGCGCTGCCGCTCGGCACGCCGGTCACCGTCAAGGTCCAGGCGCGTCCGGACTCCGCCGGTGTGCACAGCGCCATCCTCGAGGTGAACGACAAGCGCACCGAGGGCGTGGACCAGCAGATCATGGTCACCGCCATCGTCTCGACGCCGCTCGCCTCGCCGTCGTACACCTTCAAGAACTCGAGCTCGGTGCAGCGCAACAGCACCAAGTCGTACTTCGTCACCGTCCCGGCGGGCGCGAAGACCCTTGAGGTCGGCATGAGCGCGCTGCGCTCGGGCAGCCAGACCCGCTTCATCTCGATCCACCCGTACGGTGTGGCCGTCGACGACAGCGGCACGCCGAACTGCTACCCGAACTACGACAACCCGGCCAACACCTGCCGTCCGGACCTGCGTTCCTACGCGGACCCGACGCCGGGCGTCTGGGAGATCGAGGTCGAGGCGCGCCGCACCTCGCCGTACCTCGACAACCCGTACAAGCTGGATGTCGCGCTCCTGGGCGCCACCTTCGACCCGGCGGTCAAGGTGATCCCCGAGGCGAAGATCGGCACCCCGGCAGCGGTGGACTGGAAGGTCACCAACGGCTTCGCCGCGATCACCGGCGGCAAGCTGAAGGGCGGCTCGCTCGGCTCCGCGAAGGTCGCCAAGCCGACCATCGCCAACGGTGAGACCCAGACCACCACGGTCACCATCGGTGAGGGCGTCGAGCGTCTGGACGTCGCCATCGGCGGTGTCTCGGACAACGCGGCCGACCTGGACCTCACGGTCTACAAGGGCGCCACGCAGGTCGCGCAGTCCGCGGACGGCGACTCGGAGGAGGCGGTCAGCATCCTCAAGCCCGCCGCCGGTACGTACACCATCGAGGTCGCGGGTTACTCGGTCCCGTCCGGGTCGACGACCTACAACTACCGCGATGTGTACTACGCCCCGGCGCTCGGCACGGTCTCGGTCGACGAGTCGAAGGCCATCTCCCTGGCCAACGGCGCATCGGCCCAGGTCAGCGCCACTGTCACGGCAGCCGCTGCGGCCCCCGAGGGCCGTGAGTTCTTCGGCGAGGTACAGCTGCTGAACGGCCGCGGCACCGTCGCGGGCAGCGGCAGCGTCCAGATCGAGAAGGTCACGCCGTAACGGCAGGACTCTCTGAGCGGTACGGCAGCGGGGCGGGCGCTCTTCGGAGCTCCCGCCCCGCTGTGCGTGCCGGGTGTCCGTCCTCCGCTGTCCGTCCCCCGGACAATGGATTGGACAAGGCACACCCGGACATACGCATCATGGAACAACACGCTGGTCAGCAGTCACGTACGGAGGAGTCACCGTGAGGGTCGGAATCGTCGGAGCCACCGGTCAGGTCGGCACAGTCATGCGCAAGATCCTCGTCGAGCGGGACTTCCCGGTCGACGAGCTGCGTCTGTTCGCCTCCGCGCGCTCGGCCGGCACGACCCTGGACGGTGTGACGGTCGAGGACGCCTCCACCGCCGACTACTCCGGCCTGGACATCGTGCTCTTCTCCGCCGGTGGCGCCACCTCCAAGGTGCTCGCGGAGAAGGTCGCCTCCCAGGGCGCCGTCGTGATCGACAACTCCTCCGCCTGGCGCCGCGACCCCGAGGTTCCCCTCGTCGTCTCCGAGGTCAACCCTCACGCGATCGCGAACCGCCCCAAGGGCATCATCGCCAACCCGAACTGCACGACCATGGCCGCGATGCCGGTCCTGCGCGCCCTGCACGACGAGTCCGCGCTGACCGCGATCGTCGCCACCACCTATCAGGCCGTCTCCGGGTCGGGTCTGGCGGGCGTCACCGAGCTGCACGGCCAGGCGCAGAAGGTCGTCGCCGAGGCCGACAAGCTGGTGCACGACGGCGGGGCCGTGGACTTCCCCGAGCCCGCCGTCTACAAGCGCCCCATCGCCTTCAACGTCCTGCCGCTGGCCGGTGCGATCGTCGACGACGGCTCCTTCGAGACCGACGAGGAGCAGAAGCTCCGCAACGAGTCCCGCAAGATCCTGGAGATCCCGGAGCTGAAGGTCTCGGGCACCTGCGTCCGCGTCCCGGTCTTCACGGGTCACTCCCTCCAGATCAACGCCCGCTTCGAGCGCCCCCTGTCCGTGGAGCGCGCGTACGAGGTCCTCCAGAGCGCCCCCGGCGTCGAGCTCTCCGAGATCCCGACGCCGCTCCAGGCGGCCGGCCAGGACGTCAGTTACGTGGGCCGGATCCGCAACGACGAGACCGCCGAGAACTCGCTCGCGCTCTTCGTCTCGGGCGACAACCTCCGCAAGGGCGCCGCGCTCAACGCCGTCCAGATCGCGGAGCTGGTGGCTGCCGAGCTCAAGGGCTGACCTTTCCTGGCTCGTACGCACTGGGCCCCGCCCGACCCTCTCCGGGGTCGGGCGGGGCCCAGTGCGTACTGCTGTCCCCGCTACGCGGCCGCGTCGGCCGCCTGCGCCTTCAGGGCCCGCTCGACGCCCGAGCGCGACTCCGAGATCAGGCGGCGCAGCGCGGCGTTCGGCTCCGCCGAAGCCAGCCAGGCGTCCGTCGCGTCCAGCGTCGCCTGCGAGACCTGCAGCGACGGGTAGAGCCCGATGGCCACCTGCTGCGCCATCTCGTGGCTGCGCGAGTCCCACACACCCTTGACCGCGGCGAAGTACTTCTCCGTGTACGGGGCGAGCAGCTCGCGCTGGTCGGTCTGTACGAAGCCGCCGATCACGGCCTCCTGCAGCGAGTTGGGCAGGGTGTCCGACTCCACGACCGAGGCCCAGGCCTCCGCCTTCGCCGCCTCGACGGGCCGCGCGGCACGCGCGGAGGCGGCGTGGCGCTCGCCCGCGGACGTCTTGTCCAGTGCGAGCTCGGCCTCGATCTCCTCCACGTCGAACCGGCCTACGGCGGCGAGCCGCTGCACGAACGCCCAGCGGAGCTCGGTGTCGACGGCGAGACCCTCGATGGAGTCCGTGCCCTCCAACAGGCCCTGCAGCAGGTCCAGTTGGATGGGCGTGCGGGCCGTGGCCGCGAAGGCCCTGGCCCAGGCCAGCTGGTGGTCACTGGCCGGCTCGGCGCCCCGCAGGTGCGCCAGCGTGGCGTCCGTCCACTGCGTCAGACCGGCCTCGCGCCACTCCGGGGCGGCGTACAGGTCGAGGGCCAGCTTCACCTGGCGGTGCAGCGACTGCACCACACCGATGTCCGTCTCCTTGCCGATGCCCGAGAGCACCAGGGCCAGGTAGTCACGGGTGGCGAGCTCGCCGTCGCGCGTCATGTCCCAGGCGGACGCCCAGCTCAGTGCGCGCGGCAGCGACTCCGTGAAGTCGCCGAGGTGCGCGGTGACGACCCGCAGGGACTCCTCGTCGAGGCGGACCTTGGCGTAGCTGAGGTCGTCGTCGTTGAGCAGGACGACGTCGGGGCGGACCGTCCCGGCGGGGAAGGGCACCTCGGTGCGCTCGCCGTCGACGTCCAGCTCGATGCGGCTGGTCCGGACGAGCTTGCCGTCCTGGAGGTCGTAGCAGCCGATGGCGATGCGGTGCGGGCGCAGCGTGGGCTCGCCCTTCGCTCCGGCGGGCAGCGCGGGCGCCTCCTGCTTGACGAAGAAGGAGGTGACGACGCCGTCCGCGTCGACCTCGATCTCGGGCCGCAGGATGTTGATGCCCGCGGTCTCGAGCCATGCCTTCGACCAGGTCTTCAGGTCACGGCCGGAGGTCTTCTCCAGGGCGCCGAGCAGATCGCTGAGCCGTGTGTTCCCGAAGGCGTGGGCCTTGAAGTAGGCCTGGACGCCCGCGAAGAACTCGTCCATTCCGACGTACGCGACGAGCTGCTTGAGGACGCTCGCGCCCTTGGCGTAGGTGATGCCGTCGAAGTTGACGAGGACGTCGTCCAGGTCACGGATGTCGGCCATGATCGGGTGCGTGGACGGCAGCTGGTCCTGCCGGTAGGCCCAGGTCTTCATGGAGTTGGCGAACGTCGTCCACGAGTGCGGCCACTTGGAGCCCTCGGCGTACGCCTGGCAGGCGATGGAGGTGTACGTGGCGAACGACTCGTTCAGCCACAGGTCGTTCCACCACTCCATGGTGACGAGGTCGCCGAACCACATGTGCGCGAGCTCGTGCAGGATCGTCTCGGCCCGCGTCTCGTACGCCGCGTCCGTCACCTTCGAGCGGAAGACGTACTGGTCGCGGATGGTCACCGCGCCCGCGTTCTCCATGGCGCCGGCGTTGAACTCCGGCACGAAGAGCTGGTCGTACTTGGCGAAGGGGTAGGCGTAGTCGAACTTCTCCTGGAACCAGTCGAAGCCCTGCCGGGTGACGTCGAAGATCGCGTCCGAGTCGAGGAACTCGGCCAGCGAGGGACGGCAGTAGATGCCGAGGGGAACGGACTGGCCGTCCTTCTCGTAGCTGCTGTGCACCGAGTGGTACGGGCCGACGATCAGGGCCGTGATGTACGAGGAGATCCGCGGCGTCGGCTCGAAGGCCCACACGTGGTCCTTGGGCTCGGGCGTCGGCGAGTTGGAGATCACGGTCCAGCCCTCGGGGGCCTTGACCGTGAACTGGAAGGTCGCCTTCAGGTCCGGCTGCTCGAAGGAGGCGAAGACGCGGCGCGCGTCCGGGACCTCGAACTGCGTGTAGAGGTAGGCCTGTTCGTCGACGGGGTCGACGAAGCGGTGCAGACCCTCGCCCGTGTTGGTGTACGCGCAGTCCGCGACGACCCGGAGCTCGTTGGGACCGGAGATCAGTCCGGCCAGCGCGATGCGCGAGTCCTGGAAGACGGCCGCGGCGTCCAGCGCGTCACCGTTCAGCACGACCTCGTGCACGGTGGGCGCGACGAGGTCGATGAAGGTCTCGGCCCCGGCCTCCGCGCTCTGGAAGCGCACGGTGGTCACGGACCGGTAGGTGCCGCCCTCCTGTGCGCCGCTCAGATCGAGGTCGATCTCGTACGAGTCGACGGTGAGCAGGCGCGCCCGCTGCTGCGCCTCGTCGCGGGTCAGATTCGTGCCAGGCACCTGGGCATCTCCTCGGTATGTGACGTTTCCGGCCATCCTTCCACGCCCCGAGGGTGTGGGTCAGTCCGTATTTCCCAGGGCTGAACTCAAGGGGATCCGAGCTGTTCGGCAGCCCACCGGGCCCACTCCTCCTGGGCGGCGCTGATCCGCAGCCCGTACTCCAGCGCGAGGCGCCCGTGGACCGAGATCGGGTCGTCGCCCCAGTCGATCGACGCCTCCAGCTCCTTCAGCCCGTTGCGCTGCCGCTCGGCGCGGGCGGCCTCGGTGGCGAGGTAGGTCCTGGCCTCCAGCGGCGTGAGGACGCCGAGGAAGAAGACCCGCAGCAGCAGGTCGCTCCGTCTGACCCGGGTGGGCTCGACCTCGGTGAGCCAGTGGCGCAGCTCGGTGAGGCCCGGCTCGGTCAAGGCGTACTCCTTGCGCCCGCGAGGGCCTTCCGAGGCGACCTCGATGAGACCGGCGTCGGTGAGCTTCCCCAGCTCCCCGTACACCTGGCTCTGGGTCGCGGGCCAGGCGTTGGCCAGCGAGGACTCGAACAGCTTCATCAAGTCGTAGCCGCTGGCCGGCTTTTCGGCGAGCAGCCCGAGAACAGCGTGGCGAAGACTCATGGACTCCACTTTACCTTCCACTCTTGACACGTCAATGCAGGACCTTCTACTTTTGACATGTCGAAGTTGGAACGCAAGGCCGGACCGAACTAGGAGCTCCTCATGAACTACCTGCGCGGCTTTCTCCCGTGGATCGCGTTCGCCGTCGTTTCCTCCGCGGGCTGGCAGTGGGGAGCAGTGACGGGTCTGGCGCTGGGCGCCTGGCTGCTGGTCAAGGACCGCCAGGCCGGCGAGGCCGCCGGAGCGAAGATCCTGGAGATCAGCACCGTCGCCTACTTCGCGGTCCTCACCGTCTTCGCCTTCGCCCGCCCCGACAGCGGTCTGCAGGACTACAGCGGCACGCTCTCCTTCGGCTGGCTGGCCGTGACCGCCTGGGCCACGCTGGCCGTGGGCCGCCCCTTCACCACCGGCATAGCCCGCAAGCAGGCGCCGGAGGCGGTCTGGCACACGCCGCTCTTCCGCCGCATCAATGTGGTGATCACCGCCTTCTGGGCGGCCTCCTTCACCGTGACCGCCGCCGTACTGGTCGCCGTGTACGCCAATGACCTCGGCAGCGGAGTCTCCACCGCCGTCCAGGTCGCCGGCTTCGCGGTCGCCGCGGTCTTCACCGCCCGCTACCCGGAGCGCGCCCGGGCCCGCGTCACCCAGGCCTGAGCACCAGTCCGGAGAGTCCGCCCAGCGCAACGTCCGAATACCGCCGGAAACGGCCCGCGGCCGGAAGGAGTCTGGAGTCATGACGAACTACACCGCACTCGCGATCCCCCCGGCAGCCCTCAAGGAGCTCCGCTCCACCGACGACGCGGGCCGCGCCTGCGCCCCGTACACCGCCACCGAAGCCGGCTCCCCGCTCCGCTGCTGCCTGCGCCCCGTCCACGAGGGCGAGGAGATCGCCCTCGTCTCGTACGCACCGCTGCGCCGCTGGGCAGCAGAGACCTGGGCCAAGCCGGGCGCGTACGACGAGCAGGGCCCGGTCTTCATCCACGCCGAGGAGTGCGAGGGCCCGGCCGAGGCCCCCGAGGAGTACCCCTTCAGCCGCCCCGGCGCCCTGCGCACGCTCCGCCGCTACAACGCCGAGGGCCACATAGTCGGCGGCCGCCTCCTGGAGATACCGGAGACAGCCGCCGAGGGGTTCGACACGGCCCTCGCGGAAGCGTTCGCCGAGCCGGAGGTCGCGCTGGTGCACATCAGGGCCGTGGAGTACGGCTGCTTCCAGTTCGAGGTCCGCAGGCCGTAACGGGGGCCTGGTCGCCGTCGTCGACGAGCAGCTTCCCGGCCAGGTCCAGCATGGTTCGCACATGGAGCTCCGTCTGCGCGGCGACCGGGACCCAGCGGGGGTCGTACGTCTCCTCGAGCTCCCGGCACCATGCGCGCACCAGGCCGGTGAGTGCGTCGGCGGTGGCGGGTTCGGTGACTTCCAGAGCCCTGCGCATCATGGCTGCCGCGCGCAGAGGGATACGGCGGGCTGCGAGAGCAAGTGAAGCGAAATGGCCCTCGACGGTGCGCAACCCGCCCTGTGCGTACGGATCCTCCGCGTACGAATCCCAGGTGCCGACGATCGAGGGAGCGACGTCGATGAGCTCCTGAGCCGCGGTACGGATCGGAATCAGCCCCTCGGGCACAGCGGTGTCACCCGCGCCGAGTGCGTCCGTCAACTGCCCTGTCCTGCGCAGCAACAGCTCACGCGCCCTTGCCAGCTCTTTGCCCGGGTCGGCTGCGGGACGCCCGTCACTCACCGAGGTCAGGCCCCAGGAGGGTGTCTCGACGATGGCGGTGACCGTGCCGTGCCTCAGTGGGTACGTCCAGGTCATCTCGGAGACGAACCCGCTGGCATCGCGTTCACCACGTGTGCGCGCACCGGGCAGCACCAGCACACCCGGCCCGTCCTCGTCCCAGTCGACGGAGTCGTAGGGCCGGTGCTCCAGCGGGACGCCCAAGCGCCCCGCCGTCTCCCTGAAGTCATGAGCAGCACCGGGCACCGGCCGCGTCAACTGCAGGAAAGCGCCGCCGAACTCGATGCCGTGCAACGAGAACTGCACCGTCGGCCGCAGTTCGTCGAGGAGCCGTACGAGCGCCGACGACTCGGGGAGCGGGTCCCGGCCGTCGCCCTGCGCGGGCAACGACTCCGGCTGACAGACGAACGCGGGCCGGTAGAAGTGCCGGTGGTAGCCCTCCAAAGAAGGATCCGCCTCCCCCGGCGCCCACCCCTGCGCCAGACGCGCGCCGTCCGGGTCGAGGCAGAGCAGCATGTGCCATGTGCAGTCGAGCAGTTCGAGAAGCTCGGGCGCGCGGGCCAACTCACCGGCGAGCCGCAGCGCGGAGGCCCCGCCCACCGGTTCGTTCGCGTGCGCGCCGGACACGGTGAGCACATGGCGCTCCCCCCGCCCGGCCGACAGCAGCCAGAGCGGAGACCCCGCCCTGCTCTCGCCCACGGTGCGCAGTCCCAGGGTTTCCGGGTGCGCGGCGACCAGCGCGCGGGCCTGCAGTTCCAGCTCGTCGATCGTCGGATACCACGGTGTCCGCACGCCGGCCCTCCACTCAGCTGCCGTTGGAGTTGCTGTCCCCGGTCGTCTCTTTCTTGTCCAGCGGGCGTATCACGATCTTCGTGGCCATGTTCACTCCGTTTCGTCAACTCGCCTGTCACACACGGTTGTTGCCAACATTCATCCGCATGAACAAGAGTGTCAAGGGCACGCATCCGTGACGGGAGGTGGCTCTGTGGCCAAAAACGTGGGGTCCCTGCGGCGACCCCGCATCAAGCCGGAGCACCGGGCCTACCGGACCGTCGACGGCCATGTCCGCATCGGGAGCGTGATCCACGGCATCGGCTCGGAGATCCTGGACGAGCAGGGCTGGGTCTGGTCCCTGGTGCAGAACCTGGACGGATCCCGCACCCCGCAGGCAGTCGCGTCAGAGGTGCTGCGCTGTCATCCCGCACTGGAGAACGAGGACGTCCTGCAGGCCATGGCCGACCTGTGGGAAGCCGGCTTCCTGGACGACGCCGCGCCTCCCCCGCCCGACCTGTCCACGCGCGAACAGACCCGCTACAGCCGCGGCGTACCTCTGCTGCGGTGGATGGATCTCAGCCCGCGGGAGAGCCCCTGGGATGCCCAACTCGCCCTGCGTCAAGCGAAGGTCCTGCTCATCGGCACCGGCGGCACGGGCGGTTCCGCCGCCCAGGCGCTCGTCGCGTCCGGGGTGGGCCTGATGCACTGCGTGGACCCCGACACGGTCGAGCTGTCCAACCTCAATCGCCAGCTCCTCTACCGGGAGCGCCACATCGGCGAACCCAAGGTCCGGATCGCGGTGGAGGACCTACGGGCGCTCAACTCGGACGTGGTCGTCACCGGCGAGCAGTGCACTGTGGGAAGCCCCGCCGATTTCTCCGCTCTGCTCCCCGGTTACGACGTGATGTTGCTCGCCGCCGACCGGCCGACGGACATCCGGCGCTGGGCCAACCGCGCCTGCCTGGACGCCGGAGTCCCCTGGGCCGTCGCCGGATACCGCGGCCCCCTGGTCACGGTGGGCGTCCACGTACCCGGCCGGGGCGGCTGCTGGGAGTGCCTGCGCACCGGGGAGGTGGAGCGGCGCGATCTGCGGCTCGGGCCGGATCAGGACGAGTCCGCCGCCTCGCCCCGTATGCCTTGGAATCCTGCGAACGCCGTGACGGCCGGACTTTCGGGAAGCCTCCTCGCCCATGCCGCCGTCGCCCTGCTCACCGGCATCCCGCGCATGGAGCCCGGGGTGCGGTACGGAATCAATCTCATGACCCCCGGCGAACCGGTCCTGGACCGTTTCCCGCGTAGGCCCGACTGCCCCGCGTGCGGCGACGACCGGCGCGGAGGCGACCGCCCGTGACGGTGACACCCACCCGGATCCGCCTCCACTGCCTGGCCGCACGTCGGGACGGTACGGAGTGGATCGTCGGCCGGATGGCCACCGGCCGCTTCGTGGCGCTCCCCGACACCGGCAAACGCTGCCTGGACCTCCTCGGGGAGGGCCTCGGCGTCGCCGAGGTCGCCGACCGGATACAGCGGGAGAGCGGGGAGGACATCGACGTACCCGACTTCGTCGCAGCCCTCGTCGACCTGGGATTCGTAGCCGCTGCGGACGGCCTGCCCCTGCCGTCGGAGAAGGTGCCCGCACCCGCCCTGCCTCGGATCCGACCCCGGCACGTCCGGTGGACCCTGCATCCGGCCGTGCCTGCAGCGATCGGCCTGCTGATCGGCGCGGCGGTCGTCGCTCAGGTGCTGCACGCCCCCATGTCCTTCAACTACCGCTCGCTCCTGTGGAGTTCCCACGGAAGCCTGGTGATCGCCACCGGCGCGGCAGCGGGCTGGGCCCTGCTCCTGCTGCACGAGTGCGCACATCTGCTGACGGCGCGGGCCACAGGGGTGCCCGGCCGTATGCGCCTCGGCACCCGTCTGCAGTTCCTGGTGGTGCAGACGGACATCAGCGGCATCGAACTCGCCCCGCGGCGACACCGGTTGACGGCGTATCTGGCCGGTATCGCCACCAATCTGACCGTCGCCGCGACGGGGATCCTGCTCATTCCCCTCACCGCACCGGCCACCACGTCGCATCGGCTGCTGTCGGCGCTGACGCTGCTGGCGCTGGTGCCGCTCCCGTTCCAGCTCCTGGTCTTCATGCGTACCGATCTCTACTTCGTGGTGCAGGACCTCACGCGGTGCCGGGATCTGTACGGCGACGGGACCGCCTACGCGCGGTACACGGCCCGCCGGCTGGTACGGGCCGCCCTCCGCCGTACGGCGGCCGAGGACGACCCCAGCCGCGAACTGCCCGCCCACGAGCGGCGGGCCGTGCGCACGTACAGCATGGTGCTGGTCGTGGGCACGGCCCTGTGTCTGTTGTTCCTCGCCACGGTCACGCTCCCCGCCGACGCCACACTCCTCGCCCGCGCTGTCACCGCCCTGGGCCCGTCCCACTCCTGGCCGCGGAACCTCGACGCGGCGACGGTGGTCGTCGCACTCGGCGGGGTGCATCTGCTGTGGGTACGGACCTGGTGGCGCAACCGCCGTACCAGGAAGCAGATGTGACGGCTGCCGCCTGTCAGCCCTGGCGGTGCCTGGCCCGCAGGTCCTCGCGGCCCGCCTCCGTCAGCTCGCCGTGCAGGCGCATCCGGGCCACTCCCCCGTCGGGGAACGTGTCGAGGCGTACGTGGGTGGCGACGGCCAGGGCTGCGAGGGGGAAGCGGTGCAGGGTGTCGGGCTGGAGCTTGGTGCGGGGGATGATCTCGAACCATTCGCCCGTCTCGCCGTTGCGGCCGCTCAGTGCGATCCAGCCCGCCGAGTTGCCCTTGAGGTAGGCCGTGTCGATCTCCACCGCGCGGATCGCGCCCTGGGCCGCCAGGCGGAAGCGGACCCAGTCGTTCGTGCCGCGGACCCGGCGCCTGCGATTCTCCCAGCCGTCGTCCATCTTGCGCGAGGTGCCGGGCAGGATGATCTGCGTCGGGGAGGAGTAGAAGCGGTCCGAGGCGTCCTCGTACGCGCCTCCGTTGAGGACCGAGACCAGGTCGATCGTGCCCAGCAGGTCCAGCCACTCCGGGTCCGGGACGACCTCGCCGTGGACGCGGAGGCGGGCTATGCCGCCGTCGGGGTGCTGGTTGAGGCGCAGGTGGGTCCAGCGGCGGGTGGAGGTGATCTCGAAGCCGTTGGCGGCGTGGCCGCGTACGGGCGTCGGCGGGATCAGCTCCTCCCACTTCACGTCGTCGGCGAGCAGCTGCTCCGGGCTCGGGGTGCCCTCGACCGACGCCGCCTGGATCGACACCCGCTGCGGGTAGTTGCCGCGGAAGTGGGCCGTGTCGACGACGATTCCCTTGATCACGCCGGGGGCGCCGAGACGGATCAGCGCCCAGTCGTGGTCCTCCGGGGCCGGGAACGGGTCGGTCTCCGTGCCCCGGCGGCGGCGGGTCTCCCAGCCGTCCATGATCTTGCCCTTGTGGCCGAAGTGCTCGGGGTCGAAGACCGCCGGCTCGCGGACCAGCAGGTTCTCGCGCTCGGCGAAGAACTCGTCGTTCGCGGCGACCACACCCGCACCCAGGCGCCGGTCGGCCAGGTCGACCAGCTCCGTGAAGGGGTGCTCGAAGGGGCGGTAGTCGGCGTACGGGTCGCCTCCGCCGTAGGGGGCTGCGTCGTTGGCGTGCGGGTTCTCGGGCTGGTTCTCCTGCTGCGTCGTCATGCTTCGACTTTCGCAGCACATGACACGGCAGGTCCATCGAAAGTTTTCGTACGGTTCTTTCAGTTCTACTGAACGTTCTGGAGCGCGGTCAGCACCCGCGCCACCGCCGTTCCCTCCTCCGACCCCCGCCGCACCGCGGCGATCACATGCCGGCGCGGCTGGTCTGCGCTGAGGACCCGGGTGACCACTCCGGCCCGGCGTTCCGCCGCCGCCATACGCGGGACGAGCGCGACCCCCATCCCCGCCTCCACCATGGCCAGGATCGCCGTCCACCCCGCCGCCGAATGCGCCTGCTCGGGCACAAATCCCGCCGCCTCGCAGGCCGTTCTGGTGATCTCCGACCAGGGGCCGCTGCCCCCGAAGATCCAGGGCTCGTCGGCGAGATCGGCGAGGCGCAGACCGGGGGTCGCCGCCAGTGGATGGGCCGCCGGAAGCGCCACGTCCAGGGGGTCGGCGAGCAGGGTGACGCGGGTGAAGCGGGCGTCCCTGGCCGTCGGGGCGTGCGCCGCGAGGGAGATCGCCAGGTCCACGTCACCGGCCGAGAGCAGCGCGTACGACTCCGCCGCCTCCGCCTCCCGGACCCGTACCTCCAGCGCGGGATGCGACGCGCGCAGCGCCCGTACCGCCGGAACGACCAGCGCGGGCACGGCCGTCGAGAACGCGCCGACCCGCACCTCCCCTGCCTCGCCCTGCAGATAGCCGGACAGCTCCGCGTCCGCACGCTCCAGCTGGGCGAAGACGGCCTCGGCGTGGCGCAGCACGAGATGTGCCGCGTCCGTGAGGCGGACGCGGCGGCCGTGCGCTTCGAGGAGCGGGACTCCGAGCTGTTTTGCCAGGTTGGAGAGCTGCTGCGAGACGGCCGAGGGCGTCATGAGCAGCGCCTCGGCCGTCGCGGTCACGGTGCCCCGTTCGTTCAGGGTCCGCAGGATGTGCAGCTTCTTGATGTCCCAGTCGGTCATGGGGCGCAACATATCTACCTGCGCGCGCCGAGGGTGACTCCGCCGAGGATCAGCGCCATGCAGAGCAGCTGCAGCGGTCCCGTGGTCTCGCCCAGCAGGGGGTAGGACAGGAGCGCGACGCAGACCGGCTGGAGGTAGTAGACGACTCCGGCGCGGGCGGCGCCGATCGTCGCGATCGCTTTGTTCCAGGCGAAGAAGGCGAGGGCGGAGGAGAAGACGCCGACGTACAGGAGCGGGCCCACCGTCCCGGTGCCGACCGTGAAGCCGCCCTGGGTGGTGAGGCTGACGACGTACGCGGGGAGCAGCATCAGCGCGCCGAGGACGAACGTGGTGAACAGGAAGGCGGGGCCGGTCAGTTCGGCCGGCTTGCGGCGCAGGAGCGCGCTGTACGAGGCGAAGCAGCAGGCCGCGGCGAGCATCCAGAGGTCGCCGGTGGAGAAGTCCGGGGCGAGGGATCCCTTGCCGACCAGGAGGATCACTCCGGCGCAGGCGATCAGCATCCCGGTGGTGCGACGGGCACCCAGGCGCTGTCCGCCCACGCGCTCGATGGCGGCCATCAGGACCGGTGACGCGGCCATGATCATGCCCATGTTGCCGGCGGAGGTGGAGAGTCCGGCCTGGTTGACCAGCGTGTTGTAGACGGTCACGCCGAGGAGTGAGGCGAGGGCGACGAAGCCGAAGTGGCGGCGGATCAGGGCCCGTTGGCGCCAGGCGGCCCGGGCCGCGAAGGGGGCGACCGCCAGGAGGGCGACGATCCAGCGCCAGAAGGCGGCCTGCACGGGAGGCACGGAGTCGTGGAGTGCGCGCGAGGCGACGAAGCTGCCGGACCAGACGACCGTGGCGAGGGCGGCGAGTGCCAGGCCGGCGCCTGCGGCGGTGCTTCCCGTACGGGGGCGGGAAAGGGTCAGGACAGCCACGGAAGGTTCCTCCTTGATCGGGTGTGTCCCTACCGTCGCAGCCCCGAAAGCATCACGTCCATCGAAACTTTTCGCTGATTCTTTTCAGTAGAACTGAACGATGCGCGTGGCGCCAGCTGCCCCGAGAGCGTCGCCCCGAAGGCGATCGCCATCCCGGCGAGCTGCAGCGGAGTGAGCGTCTGGCCGAGCGCGGCCCACCCGATGACGGCGGCCGTCAGCGGGGAGAGCGGCCCGAGGAAGGTGACGGAGGTGGCGGTGAGCTTGCCGATCCCCCGGAACCAGAGCCAGTACGCGACCGCCGTGTTGACCAGCGCCAGATACGCGTACCCGGCGAGATTGCGCCCGTCGAGCGCGGGCGGCGCACCCTCGGCGAGGAACGCGACGGGGGCGATCAGCAGCCCGCCCGCGGTGAGCTGCCAGCCGGTGAGGGCGAGGGCTCCGACGCCCTCGGGGCGGCCCCACCACTTGGTGAGGACGGTGCCCGCGGACATCGCGGCGGACGAGGCGAGGGCGGCCCCGACGCCGACGAGGTCGAAGGCGCCCGCCGCCTTCAGCACCACCAGGCTCACCCCGAGCGCGGCCGCGATGCCGGTCAACAGGGTGCGGACGGTGGGGCGTTCGGAGAGGAGGAGGGCGGCGAGCGCGGCGACGAAGAGCGGCCCCA
Source organism: Streptomyces sp. NBC_01465 (assembly GCF_036227325.1). Lineage (NCBI taxonomy): Bacteria > Bacillati > Actinomycetota > Actinomycetes > Kitasatosporales > Streptomycetaceae > Streptomyces > Streptomyces sp. NBC_01465. Next base: position 2,639,705 of record NZ_CP109467.1, read on the forward strand.
CGGAACCGACGACGGCGGCCATCCCGCCGGGGAGGCGGTAGGCGGAGAGGAAGAGGAGCGGGAAGAAGGCGCCGATGTTCAGGGCTCCGAGCGCCGCCGACTTCCACCACCAGGCGCCGCGCGGAAGGACTCGCGTGACGGCGAGGAGGGCGAGCCCGGCGGGCAGGGCCCGTACGAGAGCGGTGAACAACGGGCGGTCGGGCGGCAGGAGTTGGGTCGTCACGGCATAGGTGGAGCCCCAGGAGACGGGGGCGAGGGCGGTGAGGGCGACGGTCGCTGCGCGGTTCATGAGCGGTCCTCCTGGGGTGTGGCGCGACGAGGGGTTACGCGGCTGCCGTGACCTGCGCCGGGCGGGCAGAGCCGGCCACGGCGGCCGGAACCAGCGCGTGGACCGCGGACTTCGGCAGGACCCGCTCCAGGCGGAGGAGCAGCGCGGCCGCGGCGAGCGAGGTCACGGCCAGCAGCAGCCAGGGCAGTCGGCCGTCGACGTCGAGCAGCGCGGTGAAGAGCGAGGGGGCGACGGCCGCCGACAGGGACCAGGAGAGCTGGTACGCGGCCATGTAGCGGCCCCGGAGTTCGGCGGGAGCGGCGGCCACGGACAGGGCGCCGGCCGCAGGGCTGTGGACGAGTTCGCCCAGCGTGTAGAGCACCGTGATGGCGAGCAGGGCCGCGCCGATCAGCCACGCCGAGCCGGGTCGGAGCGTGCCGAGCACCACCAGGGCCACGAAGGAGCCGGCGAAGAGGACCGAGCCCAGCGCCGCGGAGCGGGTGCGGCGCGCGCCCCGGGACCGTACGCGGGCGGCCACCAGCACTCCGCCCGCCGCGCACAGGATCGTGTTCAGGGTGAAGGCGGCGCCGGACATCGCGGCGGGGCCGCGCAGCCAGGTGGTGATGTAGAGCGGGAAGAGGATGGCGAGGGCCGCGTAGCCCAGTGCGTTCAGGAAGTTGGCGAAGGTCAGGGCGAGGAAGGGGCGGTCGCGCAGGACCAGGCCGTAGCCCGCCTGGGGGCGTTCGGCGGGGACGCACCGGACCACCCGTACGCCGTTCATGAGCAGGGCCGCCAGTGCGAAGCTCGCCGCATTCAGCCAGGCGGCCGCCGTGAAGCCGGTGTCGCCGGCGAGGGCCACGATCAGCGAGGCGAGCAGGGCGCCCGCGCCGAGGCCGCCGTTGCGCAGGGCGCGGGAGGAGGCCTGGAGGCGGTCGCGGTCGGCGCCCCGGGCGATCTCGCCGATCAGCGACTGCTGGACGGCGGGGAAGGCGCGGTCGCCGAAGGCGGTCATCAGGGCGACGGCGGCGAAGGCGGGGAGCGAGTGGGCGAAGGGGTAGAGGAGGAAGCCCGCGCCCCGGATCCCGTACAGGACGAGCTGGACGCGGTGGGCGCCGAAGCGGTCGACCGCCGAGCCGGCGAGCGGCAGTGCACCGAGTCCGACGAGGCCGACGACGGTGAGGACCAGGCCGACCGCGGCGAAGGAGAGGCCGGTGATGTGGTGGAAGAAGACCAGGCTGAAGGGGACGTACATGCCGGAGCCGGTCGCGTCGACGGCCATGGCGACGAGCATCCGGCGTTCGCCGGGTATGCGGGTGCGGGTGGTGCGAGACATCGGATGCTCCCCCGGTGGAAGTTGCTTGGTAGAAAGTAGCTTATCGCTAAGCGACTTACCGTCAAGCTACTTTCTTGCAAGCGACCGATGCTTCGGCAACACTGGACCCCATGAGCAAGGACCCCCAGGACGCCGTGGACGCGATCACCGCGCAGTGGGCCGCCGTGCGGCCCGAACTCGAGACCGTCCCGATGGCCGTCTACGGCCGCATCTACCGGATCGCGCGCACCATGGGCGACCGGATGGAGAGGGAGTACGGACGGTTCGGCATCTCCCGCGGCGAGTTCGACGTCCTGTCCACGCTGCGCCGGTCCGGGGAGCCGTACACGCTCTCGCCGCGCCAGCTCTCCGCGACGCTGATGCTCACCACCGGCGGGATGACGGGCCGGCTCGACAAGCTGGAGAAGGCCGGGCTGCTGCGCCGCGAACCCGATCCGCACGACCGGCGCGGACTGCGCGTGGTCCTCGGCGACAAGGGTCTGAAGGTGATCGACGAGGCGGTCGCGGCCGGCCTCGAAGTGCAGCGCGAGGTGCTCGGCGCGGGGCTGGACGAGGCGCAGGCCGAGCAGCTCTCGGGGCTGCTGAAGCTGCTGCTCGCAGCGGAGGAGAAACACTGAAGGCGCGGGCGGGTCGCGTACGCCTACGTACGCGACCCGCCCGCGCCTTCAGGAAAAACTGGAGTGCGTCAGGCCTTCTTGGACTTGTCCAGCACCATCACCAGTCCGGCGATGATCGCGAAAAGAGCCAGTGGCGCGACCACGAAGAGACCGATCGTGTCGAACACACTCAGGCCGGAACCCGGGTCGTCGCCGTCGTCGCGCGTGAGCGCGAGCGCGTTGGTCGACATCAGCAGCATCATCAGCGTCGTACCGGCTGCTACGGCGCCGGCGCGCAGGGCGTTCTTCTTGTCCACGGACCAAACGTAGCGAACGCCTAGGACGGGCGCGCGCCCGGGGGTGCCGTACGGGGTGCGAACTCGCTCAGGAGGCTGTGCAGCCGGGGTGATGCGGTCAGGTCCTCGAGGGTGACGGGGCGGCCCTGCGCATCGGCGACGGGCAGACGCCAGTTGGGGTACTGGTCCCAGGTCCCGGGGAGGTTCTGCGGGCGCCTGTCGCCCACCGCGTCCGGCAGCCAGATGCCGATCATCAGGGCCGGGGTGCTCAGCAGGAAGCGGTAGACCGCGCGGATCTCGCCCTCCTCGTCGCCCGCGCCCTCCGGGAGCAGTCGCAGCCGGGAGAGATACGCCAGCCAGTCGGCGACCTCCGCCTTGTCCTCGGCCTGTTCGTCGGCGAGCGGGCGGGTGAGGAGGCCCAGGCGGTGGCGGAGCGCGACGTGTTCGCCGGTGAGGCGGGCGGCGGTGGAGGGCAGGTCGTGGGTGGTGGCGGTGGCGACGCAGCCCCTACGCCACTGCGCCGGGGGCAGCGGCCGGCCCGTACCGGTCCAGTCGCGCTCGAACCAGAGGACCGAGGTGCCGAGGACGCCGCGTTCGGACAGCGTTTCGCGTACGCCGGGCTCGACCGTGCCCAGGTCCTCGCCGATGACGGCGGCGTCCGCGCGGTGGGCCTCCAGGGCGAGGACGGCGAGCATCGCCTCGGCGTCGTAGCGGACGTAGGTGCCGGTGGTCGGGGCCTCGCCCTGCGGGATCCACCAGAGGCGGAACAGGCCCATGACGTGGTCGATGCGCAGGGCGCCCGCATGGCGCAGGAGTCCGCGCAGCAGCTCGCGGAACGGGGCGTAGCCGGAGGCGGCGAGGGCGTCGGGGCGCCAGGGCGGCAGGCCCCAGTCCTGGCCCCGGGCGTTGAAGGCGTCGGGCGGGGCGCCGACCGACATCCCGGCGGCGAAGGCGTCCTGCTGGGCCCAGGCGTCGGCGCCGTCCGGGTGGACGCCGACGGCCAGGTCGTGGACGAGGCCGATCGCCATCCCCGCGTCGCGGGCGGTCTGCTGGGCGGCGGCGAGCTGGGTGTCGGTGAGCCAGGCGAGCCAAGAGTGGAAGTCGATGCGGTCGGCGAGCTCACTGCGGGCGCGGGCGGTCTGCGCGGAGCGCGGGTCGCGCAGGCCGGCGGGCCAGGTGTGCCAGTTCGGCCCGTGGACCTCGGCCAGTGCGCACCAGGTGGCGTGGTCGTCGAGGGCCCGGCCGCGGTCGGCGAGGAAGTCGGCGTAGGCGGCGCGGCGGCCGGGGCCGAGGGGGATGTCGCGGATCAGCTCCAGGGCCTCGCGCTTGAGGGCCCAGACCGCGTCGCGGTCGATGAGCGCGTCCTCGTCCAGTACGGATGTGCGCAGGGCGGCGGCCCGTTGGAGCAGCGGGGCGCGGTCCGAGGTCAGGTGCGCGTACTCGGGGATCGACTCGATGCGCAGATGGACGGGATCGGGGAAGCGGCGCGAGGAGGGGCGGTAGGGCGACGGGTCGGTGGGCGTGCCGGGCACAGCGGCGTGCAGCGGATTGACCTGTACGAATCCGGTGGCGTGCACCCGCCCGGACCAGGCGGCGAGTTCGGCGAGGTCGCCCAGGTCGCCCATGCCCCAGGAGCGGGTGGAGAGCAGCGAGTACAGCTGGACCAGGAAGCCGTGCGTGCGGGCGGGCGGCTGCGGTACGCGCTCGGGGGCGACGACGAGCGTGGCCTCGGCGGTGCGCCCGTCGGCGGCGCGGGCCGCCAACCGGTGGACACCGAGCGGGAGTTCATCGGCGGCGGTGAGCGTCCGGCCCTGTTCCGTGGTGATGCGCAGCGTCGTCCCCGCGGGCAGCGCGCGCAGCGCCTCGGGCCGCCGGGGGCCCCACGCCACCACGGTGGGCGGTAACAGGCGTAACGACACGTCCCGTTCGCCCGCGGCCAGCGCACCGCGGACCGCCGCCGGGGTCGAGGCGTCGACGCCCAGCGCTGCGAGCACGGCGACGACCGTGGTGTCGGGGACCTGGACGGTGAGGTCGTCGGACGGGGAGTAGGAGGTGGCGACACCGTGCAGCGCGGCAAGGCGGGCCAGGGCCATTCAGAGCCCCGCGGCTGTTCCGTACGCGGTGGGCTCGCTGGTGAGCGGGGTGACGTCGGCGAGCGGCGGTTCGCTGGTCAGGGGGGCCGCGTCGGAGAACGAGGGCTCGCTGGTGAGGGGCAGCTCCATGGCGCTGGTGGTGGAGATGTCCGCGTACTCCTCGATCACCGGCTCCGGGGCCTGTTTGGAGAGGGCGGAGAGGAGGAGCTGAGCTGATGCGGCCACGGCGGGCCTCCTGAGGTGTCGACGTCGGGACGCATCCAGCCCTACCCACCGGGCGCAGCCGCATCCATGTACACCCTGCCAACGTGTGCCGGGTCACATTCCGTTCCCCGCGGCCCGACTTCCCGACGGGCAATTCCGGCACACCGGCCACTTGCGTTGACACCCCCTGCCCCGTGGTGGTGGGCTCGACACCCACGAAGCGCGGGAGGCGAGAGCAGTGCAGCTCGGTCGCAGGAGAAGGGCGACGGCCGTCGCGGTCGCCGTGATCGGCGGTCTGCTCGGCACCGCGCCCGGTGCCTTCGCCGCCCCGAACGACCCGAACACCCCCGGCACGACCACCACCAAGGACCGCAGCGACAGCACGCTGCCGTCCGTATGGCCGCGGCCGCAGTCCCTGCGGGCCGCCGGACAGTCCGTGGCGCTGGGCCGTGAAGTGACCCTGGACGCCGCACCCGACGCCGATCCGTACGCCGTCGACGCCCTGAAGGACGTCCTCGCGCAGACAGGCGTACGGACCGTGTCGACGCAGCTCCCGGGCAGCGGCCCCGTCGTACGCCTCGGCGGCTCCGGCGCCCAGGACGCCCTGCGCGCGCTCCGCGCCCCCGACAGCACCGATCTCCCCTCCGGCGGTTACCGCATCGCCACCGGACAGGTCGAAGGACGCGACACCGTCGCGCTCGACGGCATCGGCGAGGACGGCCTCTTCCACGCCGTGCAGACCCTCCGCCAGCTCATCCGCCGCGGCGAGGTCCCGGGCGTGGTCGTGCGCGACTGGCCGGGGACGGCTGTGCGCGGCATGACCGAGGGCTTCTACGGACAGCCCTGGACCCGTGAACAGCGCCTGGCCCAGATCGACTTCATGGGCCGTACGAAACAGAACCGCTACCTCTACGCGGCGGGCGACGACCCCTACCGCCAGGCCGGCTGGCGCGACCCGTACCCCGCCGCCCAGCGCGCCGACTTCCGCGCCCTGGCGGAGCGCGCCGCCCGCAACCATGTGACGCTCGGCTGGGCCGTGGCCCCCGCGCAGGCCATGTGCATGTCCTCGGACGACGACGTGAAGGCGCTCAACCGCAAGATCGACGCGATGTGGGCGCTGGGCGTGCGCTCCTTCCAACTGCAGTTCCAGGACGTCAGTTACAGCGAGTGGCACTGCTCGGCGGACTCCGACACCTTCGGCTCGGGCCCCGAGGCCGCCGCGAAGGCGCAGGCGCGCGTCGCGGGCGCGGTCGCCCAGCACCTCGCCGCCCACCACCCGGGCGCGGGCCCGCTGTCGCTGATGCCGACCGAGTACTTCCAGGACGGGGCCACCGCCTACCGGAGCGCGCTCGCCGCGCAGCTGGACCCCGCCGTGCAGGTGGCGTGGACGGGCGTCGGCGTCGTACCGAAGACGATCACCGGGTCCGAACTGGCCGGTGCGCGCGCCGCGTTCAAGCACCCGCTGGTCACCATGGACAACTACCCGGTCAACGACTACGCGCCCGGCCGGATCTTCCTCGGTCCCTACACCGGCCGCGACTCCGCCGTCGCGGGCGGCTCTTCCGCCCTCCTCTCCAACGCCATGCAGCAGCCGTCGGCCTCCCGCATCCCGCTCTTCACGGCCGCCGACTACGCCTGGAACCCCAAGGCGTACAACCCCCAGGAGTCCTGGAAGGCGGCCGTCGACGACCTCGCGGGCGGCAGCACGAAGACCCGCGAAGCGCTCACGGCCCTCTCCGCGAACGACGCGTCCTCCGTCCTGGGCGGCGACGAATCCGCCTATCTCAAGCCGCTGATCGCCGCTTTCTGGGCCGCGCGCACGACGACCGACCGGACGGCGCAGGACAAGGCCGCCAAGGACCTGCGCGCCGCCTTCGCCGTGATGGCCGAGGCCCCGCACCGGCTCAAGGACACGGCGGGCGGGGCCCTGGACGACGAAGTGGGGCCCTGGATCGACCAGTTGGCGCGGTTCGGGCGCGCGGGCGAGCTCGCCGTCGACGTCCTGCAGGCGCAGGCGCGCGGAGACGGAGCCGCGGCCTGGCAGGCGCAGCTCGCGCTGGAGCCGGTGCGCAAGGCCGCCGCGGCCGGCCGGGTCACCGTCGGCAAGGGCGTGCTCGCCCCGTTCCTCGACCGGGCCGCCAAGGCGTCGGACGCCTGGACGGGCGCGGACCGCACGGCGGCCGCGGGCACCGTCGCGCAGGACGCGAGCTCCTACACGGTCGCCTTCGACCGCGTGCGCCCCGTCGACGCGGTCACTGCGGCGGTCGTCCCCCGTACCCATGAGAACGCGTCGGTCGAGGCACACGTTCCCGGTCAGGGCTGGCGCAGGATCGGCGTCCTCTCCCCCACCGGCTGGACGCAGACCGCGGCCAAGGGCGTGCGCGCTGACGCGGTCCGCCTCAGCTGGACCGGAGCGGCTCCTTCCGTACGCCGTCTCACCCCGTGGTTCGCGGACGGCCCGCAGGCCGCGTTCGCGTTCGTACGGGACGAGGCCGATGCCGAGATCGGCGGCCGGCCGCAGCGGGTGCAGGCCCGGCTGACCGCCGAACGCCCCGCCGATGTGCGCGGCGCCCTGAGCGCGAAGGCGCCCCGGGGCATCCATGTCGAGGTCCCGCGGCAGGCGACGGCCCAGCGCGGCGCCGGTACGACCGTCCCCTTCGACGTCACGGTCGACCCGTCGACCCCGGCCGGCGAGTACCGCGTCCCCGTCACCTTCCACGGCGAGGAGCGGACGCTCACCGTCCGGGCCTATCCGCGCACCGCGGGCCCCGATCTCGCCCGTACGGCGACCCCTTCCTCGTCCGGCGACGAGACCCCGGACTTCCCGGCCACGGCGGCCTCCGACGGCGACCCGAAGACCCGCTGGTCCTCACCGGCGGAGGACGGGGCGTGGTGGCAGACCGATCTGGGGAAGAAGGTGCGGCTGGGGCAGGTGGTGCTGCACTGGCAGGACGCGTACGCGAGCGGCTACCGCATCCAGACCTCGGCGGACGGCCGCACCTGGCGTACGGCGGCCACGGTCCGTGATGGCAGGGGCGGTACGGAATCGGTCCGAATGGACGCGAAGGACACCCGCTTCGTCCGTGTCCAGGGCGACCGGCGGGCCACCCGCTTCGGCTACTCGCTCTGGTCGGTCGAGGCGTACGCGGTGGCCGGCTGACCCTCACCGGGCCAGTCGGCGCCACCACAGCAAAAGCCCGGATCCTCAGGCTGAGATGCCGTCGATCCGGGCCAGGGCGTCGTCCGCGCCGAATGGTTGCAGGTAGGGCAACCAGCGCGGATCCCGATGCCCGGTCCCGATGATGCGCCACGCGAGCCCGCTCGGCGGTTCGGGCTGATGACGCAGTCGCCACCCCAGCTCCAGAAGGTGCCGGTCGGCCTTGACGTGGTTGCAGCGGCGGCAGGCCGCCACCACGTTGTCCCAGCGGTGCTGTCCGCCGCGGCTGCGCGGAATGACATGGTCGACGCTGGTTGCGACGCCACCGCAGTAGGCGCAGCGTCCGCCGTCACGGGCGAACAGCGCACGCCGGGTGAGAGGAACGGGCCCCCGGTAGGGGACCCGCACGAACCGCTTGAGTCGTACGACGCTGGGAGCGGGGACGATGCGGGTGGCACTGTGCATGAAGGCGCCGGATTCCTCGAGGCAGATGGCCTTGTTCTCGAGGACGAGGACGAGCGCGCGGCGGAGCGGTACGACGCCGAGGGGCTCGTACGACGCGTTGAGGACCAGGACGTGCGGCACGGTGGATGCCTCCTTGTACGCCGGCGGCGCGTGGCTCGCGCCGGGACGATCTGCCTTCAGTCTCTCCTCATGCCTGGTCGAAGCGCCACCATCACCAGGTAACGGGCCCGAGGTGTTTTGGACCACACCCTGTACATCCCCAGGTGAGGAGTGTCTCTCCCCCGGGCACGACAACAACCCTTTGTCTGTCCCCCGTTAGGGTGGAGGGTCTGCCCGCACATACGGAGGTTTCAGCCGTGAGTGAGCCCCAGACGGCCGCCACCCTCGATCAGGCCCAGCAGTCGGCGAACAACGCCGCAGGCTGGGTCGAGCAGAACTGGTCCACCTGGCTCTCGGTCGGTCTGCGCATCATCCTGATCCTGGTCATCGCCATGGTCCTGCGCACGGTCATCCGCCGCTCCCTGACCAAGCTCATAGACCGGATGAACCGCAGCGCGACGGCGGTGGAGGGCACGGCTCTCGGCGGTCTGCTGGTCAACGCGGAGCGCCGCCGCCAGCGCTCGGAGGCGATCGGTTCGGTCCTCCGCTCGGTCGCGACCTTTGTGATCATGGGCACAGCCGCCCTGATGATCCTCTCCACCCTGCAGATCAATCTGGCCCCGCTGCTCGCCTCGGCGGGTGTCGCGGGTGTCGCGATCGGCTTCGGCGCCCGCAACCTGGTCACCGACTTCCTCTCCGGCGTCTTCATGATCATGGAGGACCAGTACGGGGTCGGGGACTCGATCGACGCCGGGGTCGCCTCCGGCGAGGTGATCGAGGTGGGCCTGCGCGTGACGAAGCTGCGCGGGGACAACGGCGAGATCTGGTACGTACGGAACGGCGAGATCAAGCGCATCGGCAACCTCAGCCAGGGCTGGGCCACGGCCGCGGTCGACGTCATGGTCAAGCCGACGGAGGACCTGGACCGGTTGCGCGAGGTCATCGGCGAGGTGGCCGAGGAGCTCGCGAAGTCGGAGCCCTGGAACGAGCGCCTCTGGGGCCCGGTGGAGGTCCTGGGCCTCGACTCGGTCCTCCTGGACTCCATGATCATCAGGGTCTCGGCCAAGACGATGCCCGGCAAGGCGCTGGGCGTGGAGCGCGAGCTGCGCTGGCGCCTGAAGCGCGCGCTGGACGAGGCGGGCATCCGTATCGTCGGCGGCCCGGCCGCGGTGGACACGGAGGAGCCCCCGGCGGACTCGTCGGCCGCGATGGCGGCCCCCTCGGCGCTCGCCAACCCGACGTCCCCGCAGTCGCTCGCGGCGGCTCCGATCACCCCGCCGAACATCACCAAGTAGCCCGCGCGCACGGCCGTACACACCGCCGTACACACCGCCGCGCACCCTGCCCCGCATCTCCGTAGGTAACGCTTTGGTTGCCTGTGGGGTGCGGGGCATTGACGTGCCGCTGACGTGCGGCCTACGTTCCTCTCACTGAATAGGAAAGTTTCCTAACAGTGCCCGAGGGGTGGGTGGGGCAGGTGGCCGGAGGAACGATCCCGGGTACACCGCGTGTACTGCGGGCCATGAACGACCGCGCCGCGCTGGACCTGCTCCTTGAGCACGGGCCTTTGTCGCGGACCCGGATCGGCAAGCTCACCGGACTGTCGAAGCCGACCGCGTCGCAGCTGCTCGCGCGGCTCGAAGCCGCCGGGCTCGTCGTCGCCACCGGGACCAGCGAAGGCCGTCCCGGGCCCAACGCCCAGTTGTACGCGGTCAATTCGCGTGCAGCTTACGCCGCCGGGCTCGATGTGAACCCCCAGCGGATCAGGGCCGCCGTAGCCGATGTCACCGGCCGCACGGTCGGCACGTTCAAGCTGGAGACCCCGGGCCGGCGCAACGTCAGCGCCGTACGCCAGGTCGTCGACGCGCTCGACGGGGCCGTGAAGGCCGCCGGGCTCGCCCGCGACGACCTGCGGCGCGTCGTCATCGGCACCCCCGGCGCCTTCGACCCCAGCACCGGGCGCCTCCGTTACGCCTCCCACCTGCCCGGATGGCACTCCCCCACCCTCCTCGACGAGCTGGCCGCGGCCCTGCCCATGCCGGTCGAGTACGAGAACGACGTCAACCTCGTCGCCATCGCCGAGCAGCGCCTCGGCGCGGCCCGCGGTCACGAGGACTTCGTCCTCCTCTGGAACGAGGAGGGCGTCGGCGCCGCCGTCGTCCTGGGCGGCCGGCTGCACCGCGGTTTCACCGGGGGCGCCGGCGAGGTCGGGTTCATGCCCGTCCCCGGTGTGCCCCTGATGCGGCAGGTCACCAAGGCCAACGCCGGCGGGTACCAGGAGCTGGCCGGAGCCCACGTACTGGTGCGCCTGGCAAGGGAGTTGGGGATCGACGACGCCGGGCACGGCGCGTATCCCGACATCGCCGCCTCGCTCGTGGAGCGCGGTGCGGCCGCCGGCAGCGGTCCCCTGCGACAGCTCCTGGAGACGTACGCGACGGGGCTCGCCACCGGACTCGCCTCGGTCGTCGCCGTACTCGACCCCCAACTCGTCGTGCTCTCCGGTGAAGTGATCACCGCCGGAGGCGAACCCCTGCGCGAGCTGGTGGAGAGCGAGCTCGCCGAGCTCGCCGCCTCCAGGCCCCGGCTCGTGCTCGGCGACGTACAGCAGCATCCCGTTCTGCAAGGCGCGCTGGAGAGCGCGCTCGCCACCACCCGCGACGAGGTCTTCGACACCTCCGCCCGCTGACCCACAGACCCCCGCACCGCCCCCGTACCCCCAAGATCCGCCAGAGGGAGATCGAGTCATGCCCAGAAACCGCCGCCTGGCCGCCGCCGGAGTCACGGCCGCCGCCATATCCCTGCTCGCCTCCGCGTGTACGGGGCAGAGCAAGTCCGGTGCCACCGACGACGCGTCGAAGGACACCACCATCACCTTCTGGCACGGGTGGAACTCCCCCAACGAGGTCAAGGCGATCCAGGACGATGTGAAGGCCTTCGAGAAGGCGCACCCCAACATCCACGTCAAGGTCGTCGGCGACATCAACGACGACAAGATCAACCAGGCGGTGCGCGCGGGCGGTTCGAAGGCCCCCGACGTGGTGTCTTCCTTCACCACGAACAACGTCGGCCAGTTCTGCTCCTCCAAGTCCTTCGTCGATCTGGACCCCTTCCTGAAGAAGGACAAGATCGACCCGGCGGCCACCTTCCCCAAGACGATGAACGAGTACACGCAGTACAAGGGCAACCGCTGCACGCTGCCGCTGCTCGGTGACGCGTACGGCCTCTACTACAACAAGACGGCCTTCGCGAAGGCCGGCATCAAGGCCCCGCCGAAGACCTGGTCGGAGTTCCTCACCGACGCCAAGCTGCTGACGAAGACCAAGGGCGACAGCTACGAGCAGCTCGGCTTCATGCCGACCTACCACGGCTACGAGTCCACGACCGAGCACTACTTCGGCCAGTGGTCCCCGACGTACTTCGACGCGAACGGCAAGTCCAACATCGCCAAGGACCCGGCCTTCGCCAAGGCCTTCACCGAGCAGAAGAAGCTCGTGGACGGGCTCGGCGGCTTCACCAAACTGGAGAAGTTCCGGTCGAGCTTCGGCGACGAGTGGGGCGCCAAGCACCCCTTCCACACCGGCCAGGTCGCCATGCAGCTCGACGGCGAGTGGCGGCTCGGCATGACGCAGGACGCCAAGGTGAAGTTCGAGGTCGGTGTGGCACCGCTGCCCGTCCCCGACGACGAGGCCGCTTCGTACGGCAAGGGCTACGTCACCGGCACCATCGTGGGCATCCCCGCCACCTCGACCAAGCAGAACGCCGCCTGGGAGCTGGTCAAGTACCTGACCACCGACACCGAAGCGGTCGTCAACTTCGCCAACGCGATCCACAACGTGCCGTCCACCCTCGCGGCCCTCAAGTCCCCGGACCTGAAGTACGACCCGCGCTTCAAGACCTTCCTGGACATCGCGGAGAACCCCGCGAGCACCACCACGCCCGCATCGCCCAACGGCGGCGCGTACCTCGTCTCGATCCAGAACCTCGGCTTCGACTTCGAGAAGGGCAAGCGGACGGATCTGCAGGCCGGTCTGACGAAGACCGCGACGGAGATCGACAAGGCCATCGAGCAGGCGAAGTAGCCTGACATGAGCGCCACTTACACGCTCCGTTCGAAGCGCCGCCGCGCGGCGCTTCGAGCGCTGGCCTTCATGTCGCCCTGGCTGATCGGCTTCGGCGTCTTCTTCGCCTACCCGCTGATCTCCACGGTCTACTTCTCCTTCACGCACTACAACGGCATCGACCCCCCGACCTTCACCGGCTTCAAGAACTGGTCGTACGTCTTCAACGACTACCCGCTCTTCTGGCCCGCCCTGCGCAACACCCTGTGGCTGGTCCTGGTGATGGTGACCTGCCGGGTCGCCTTCGGGCTCGGCATCGGACTGCTGATCACGAAGATCAAGACGGGTACGGGCCTCTTCCGCACCTTCTTCTACCTGCCCTACCTCGCACCGCCGGTCGCAGCGACGATGGCCTTCGCCTTCCTCCTCAACCCCGGTACGGGACCGGTCAATTCGATCCTCGAAAAGATCGGGATCTCGGGTCCCGGCTGGTTCACCGACCCCTCCTGGTCGAAGCCGGCCCTGACGCTGCTCGCGGTGTGGGGCATCGGCGACCTGATGGTGATCTTCATGGCGGCGCTCCTCGACGTACCGCGCGAGCAGTACGAGGCCGCCGAGCTCGACGGCGCCTCGTCGCTGCAGCGGTTCCGCTTCGTCACGCTGCCGAACATCTCGCCGATCGTGATGTTCGCGGTGGTCACCGGGATCATCCAGACGATGCAGTACTACACCCAGCCACTGGTGGCGGGGAAAGTGGCGTCCGGGGTCATCGGCGGCTCCGGTCAGCAGTTCGAGCCCGGCTTCCCGGACAAGTCGACGCTGACGCTTCCGCAGCTCGTCTACACCCTGGGCTTCCAGACCTTCAACTACGGCGCATCCTGTGTGGTCGCCCTCGTGCTGTTCGTCCTCGCCATGGCCTTCACCGCACTGCTGATGCGGCGTCGCGGCGGACTGATCCAGGCTGGTGAGTGAGATGGCACAACAGGTAATCGACACCCCGCGTGTCACCGAGCAGACGGACACCCCTGCCGCCCGTGTGGCCCGCAGGAAGGCCGCACTGCAGTGGGTCGCCGTGCATGCCCTCGGCATCGCGGCTGCGCTCTTCTTCGTGCTGCCCTTCGTGTTCGTGGTGCTGACGTCGCTGATGAGCGACCAGCAGACCCTCACCCGCGACCTGATCCCCAGCCACTGGGAGTGGTCCAACTACCGCCAGGTGTGGAACACCCCGGGCTTCCTCGGCTGGTGGCGCAACACCCTCGTCTACGCGGGCCTCGGCACAGTACTTACTGTCGTGTCGTCGCTCCCCGTGGCGTACGCGCTCGCCAAGTTCCGCTTCCGCGGCCGCAATCTGTCGATGATGCTCGTCATCTCGATGATGATGCTGCCGCCGCAGGTCATCATCATCCCGATGTACCTGTTCTGGGCGAAGCAGCTAGATCTGAGCGGGACGCTCTGGCCGCTGATCATCCCGATGGCCTTCGGCGACGCCTTCTCCATCTTCCTGCTGCGGCAGTTCCTGCTGACGATCCCGAACGAGTACCTGGACGCGGCCAAGGTGGACGGGTGCAGCGAGCTCCGTACGCTGCTCAAGGTCATCGTGCCGATGGCCAAGCCGGGCATCGCCGCCGTCGCGCTCTTCCAGTTCTTCTACGCCTGGAACGACTACTTCGGCCCGCAGATCTACACCTCGGAGAACCCGGGGGCCTGGACGCTCAGTTACGGCCTCGACTCCTTCAAGGGCGCACACCACACCGACTGGAATCTGACCATGGCCATGACCGTACTGGTCATGGCCCCCGTGATCCTCGTCTTCTTCTTCGCACAGAAGGCTTTCGTCGAGGGCGTCACACTGACCGGAGTAAAGGGCTGATCTCGATATGAAGCTCGCAGTAGTGGGGGGCGGGTCCACCTATACCCCCGAACTCATCGACGGCTTCGCCCGGTTGCGGGACACGCTGCCGATCAGTGAGCTGGTCCTCGTCGACCCGGCCGCCGACCGCCTGGAGCTCGTCGGCGGCCTCGCCCGCCGCATCTTCGCCAAGCAGGGCCACCCGGGCACCATCACGACCACCTCCGACCTGGATGCGGGCGTCGCCGACGCGGACGCGGTGCTGCTGCAGCTCCGCGTCGGCGGTCAGGCGGCACGCCTCCAGGACGAGACGTGGCCGCTGGAGTGCGGCTGCATCGGCCAGGAGACGACGGGAGCGGGCGGCCTCGCGAAGGCCCTCCGTACGGTCCCGGTCGTGCTCGACATCGCCGAGCGGGTCCGCCGTACGAACCCCAACGCCTGGATCATCGACTTCACCAACCCGGTGGGGATCGTGACGCGAGCGCTGCTGCAGGCCGGCCACAAGGCGGTCGGGCTGTGCAACGTCGCGATCGGCTTCCAGCGGAAGTTCGCGGCGCAGCTCGATGTCGCGCCGTCCGACGTCTTCCTCAACCACGTGGGCCTCAACCACCTCACGTGGGAGCTGGGCGCAAGGCTCGGCGGCCCCGAGGGCGAGGACGTGCTGCCGAAGCTGCTGGCCGAGCACGGTGACGCGATCTCCGACGACCTGCATCTGCCGCGGTCGGTCGTGGACCGCCTCGGCGTCGTCCCCTCGTACTACCTGCGCTACTTCTACGCGCACGACGAGGTCGTACGGGAGCTGGCGACGAAGCCGTCGCGTGCCGCCGAAGTGGCGGAGATGGAACGGCAGTTGCTGAAGATGTACGGCGACCCGGCCCTCGACGAGAAGCCGGAGCTGCTGGCCAAGCGGGGCGGCGCCTTCTACTCGGAGGCGGCGGTCGACCTGGCGTCGTCGCTGCTGGGAGCGGGCGGTTCGCGCTACCAGGTGGTCAACACGTACAACAACGGGACGCTGCCGTTCCTGCCGGACGACGCGGTGATCGAGGTCCAGGCGACGGTCGACGGGACGGGTGCGACTCCGCTCTCGGTCCCGGCGCTCGACCCTCTCTACTCGGGCCTCATCGCGAACGTCACCGCCTACGAGGACCTGGCGCTGGAGGCCGCACTGCGCGGCGGCCGCGACCGCGTCTTCAAGGCGCTGCTCGCGCACCCGCTGATCGGCCAGTACGCGCTGGCGGACGACCTCACCGACCGCCTGGTCGCGCACAACCGGGAGCACCTCGCGTGGGCGTGACAGCAAGTGTGCTGGCGATCGATGCCGGCAACAGCAAGACGGACGTGGCGCTGATCGCCGCGGACGGATCCGTCCTGGGGACGGGGCGCGGGGGCGGCTTCCAGCCTGCTTCCGTGGGCGTCGAGGCGGCGGTGGACGTGCTGGCGGAGGCGGTCGCGAAGGCGGTCGGCGCTGTGTCGCTCCCGTACGCCGCCCATGTCTCGGCCTGTCTCGCCAATGCCGATCTCCCGGTCGAGGAACGGCAGTTGGCGGCAGCGCTCGAGTCGCGCGGCTGGGGTTCGACGGTGGAGGTCCGCAACGACACCTTCGCGATCCTGCGCGCGGGCGTCGAGGAGCCGCGGGGCGTCGCGGTGGTCTGCGGCGCGGGCATCAACTGCGTCGGCATGACCCCGGACGGCCGCACGGCCCGCTTCCCCGCGATCGGCCGGATCTCGGGCGACTGGGGCGGTGGCGGAGGCCTGGCGGAGGAGGCGCTGTGGTGCGCGGCGCGGGCGGAGGACGGGCGGGGCGAGCAGACGGCTCTCGTACGTTCCCTACCCGGCCACTTCGGGCTGCCGACGATGTACGCACTGATCGAGGCCCTGCACCTGGGCCACATCGCGCCCGAACGCCAGCACGAGCTGACACCGGTGCTGTTCGCGACGGCGGCGGAGGGCGACGCGATAGCGCGCTCCCTGGTGGACCGCCTGGCGGACGAGGTGGTGGCGCTGGCAACGGTCGCGCTGACCCGCCTGGACCTCCTCACGGAGGAGGCGCCGGTGCTGCTCGGCGGGAGCGTACTGGCTGCGCGTCACCCGCAACTCGACGACCGGATAGCGGAGTTGATGTCGGCCAGGGCTCCGAAGGCGGAGATCCGGGTGGTGACGGAGGCTCCGGTGCTCGGGGCGGCCCAGCTGGGGCTCGACCACGTGGGGGCTTCGGCGGAGGCGCATGCGCGGCTTCGGGAGGCGTACGCGTAACCGCTGGTGGCGGGGCGGATGGGTCGCCCCGCCGTCAGGCCGCCTCACTCCTCCGCGAAGAGTTCCTCGGCCGACTCTGCAGTCACGGCGCGGTCGAACCAGCGGTCGAGCTGGTCGATGTCGGTGCAGGCACGGATACGCTCCTGAGCCTCCTCGGGAACGTTGACCGCCCGCCGCTCCAGGAGACGCAGCAGAGCCTTTGCCTCACCTTGAGCACGACCCTCGTCGCGGATCTCCTCAGAGAGGTACGAGGTGAAGAAGGAGGTGTCCACGGCCATCATTGTCCTCCAGAGTTCCTTGGTGCGCTTGGTGGGCAAGCCTTGTGCGGCAAGTTCGTGCGCTCGGGTCACGGTCATGGTGCGCTCTTCGGTACGGGGATTCCTGAGGGCCCGGATCCAGGCCCATCAGTACGTACCGGCGAGACCCCCGGAACTCATCGCGGCCGGCCCAGGTGTTCGTCGGAGAAGCTAAGCCCTGGTGGGTGCGGCCGACTTGGCGGCCTGCTCGATCTTCGCGCGGTAGGCCGCGCGGGCTTCCTCGTCGATCGGCTGCTCGTGTTCGGGGCGCATCCCGGTGCGGCCGTCGAGGCCCTCGCGGAGGATGTCGGCGTGCCCGGCATGCCGGTTGGTCTCGGCGAGGACATGGACCAGGACGGCGAACAGATTCGTGTTGGGGGAAGGCTCCGGCCACCACGGCACGTGGCCGGGGGCGTCGAGGGGAAGTGCGTCGATCGTCGCGTCCGCGTGTTCCCACGTGCGCCGGTAGAACCCGACGATCTGCTCGCGGGTCTCGTCCTCGGCCGCCCACAGATCGCTTCCGTCGGAGTCCTGCCACCGGCACAGCGGTTCCGGGGACGGGCGGTCGAAGACCTCACCGAAGTACCTGGCCTCGACGCTGGCCATGTGCTTGACCAGGCCGAGGAGGTTGGTCCCGGTCGCTGTCAAAGGTCGGCGGGCGTCGTACTCGGACAAGCCGTCGAGTTTCCAGAGGAGCGCCTGGCGGTCCCGCCGCAGTCTCGTGTGCAGGTTGTCCTTCGCGAATTCATCGATCATGCGGCTTGAGCCTGCCATGGGCCGCCCATGGTCTCAAGATCCGTTGCGTGGTCTAAGCCACCCAGTGCGGCCGCCGGTCCACGGACCCGGGCGACACCCCGTGCGCAAGGGCGGCGGCCATGCGCTGCACGGCCTCGCGCAGGGTGTCGGGGGACACGGTGTACGGGATGCGGAGCCGCTGCTCGAAGAGGCCGGGGTCGGTGGAGAAGTAAGCGCCGCCTTCGATCCGTACGCCGTGCTCCAGGGCCGTCTCCGCAAAAGCCGACCCCACGGGCTCGCCCAGATCGACCCACAGCGAGAGCCCACCAGGCGGCGTGTGCCAGGTCCACTGCGGGATGTGCGAGGCGAGGGCGTCGGCGAGCGCGGCGCGCTGCACCCGGGCCTGTTCGAGGCGGGCGGGCAACAGATCGTCGGCGCGTTCCAACAACGCCAGTGCCAGAAGCTGATCGATGACGGATCCACCCATGTCGGTGGCGACGCGCTGCCCGGCGAGCTCGGTGACGAGCTTGGCGGGGGCACGGAGCCAGCCGATGCGGAGGCCGCCCCAGTGGGTCTTGCTCATGGAGCCGATGGTGATGACCTGCGCAGACGGACCGTGCGAGGCGAAGGGCAGCGGCGCGGGGACATCAAGCGCGAGCTCGGCGAGAGTCTCGTCGACAACGAGCCAGGTACCGGAGCGCTGAGCGGCACGCAGGATGCGAGCACGCTCCTCGTCCGGCATCAGACACCCGGTCGGATTGTGGAAGTCCGGAATGAGATACCCGAGTTGTGGCACCACCTGCCGCAGGGTCGACTCGACGATCTCGACGTCCCAGCCGTGGTCGGTGACGGGGACGGAGACGGTACGCAGCCGGGCGCGACGCATGGCGTCCAGGGCATTGGCGTACGACGGGTTCTCGACCATGACGCGGTCGCCGGGCCGCCCGAGCACCCCAAGGACAAGCGAAAGAGCGTGCTGAGCGCCGGAGGTGACGAGAACCTGCTCGGGAAGGGTGGCAAGCCCGCGCCGGGTGAACCGCTCGGCGACGACGGCCCTCAACTCCGGGAGCCCATAAGGGTGGTACCCAGGTGTCTGCACCTGCTCGGCAAGCTGCGGCCCGACCTGGGCGAGGGCGTCGGCGAGAGCCTCTTCGGGAAGACCGGGAGCGGCGCGGGCGAGGTCGATGGCGGTGTCGACGGATCCGAGCAGCCGGGCGATCCCGCGATGGGTGCGCCCCTCGGGAAGGGCGGTCCAGGTCCCGGCCCCCTGCCGACTCTGCGCATACCCGCCGTCCCGCAGCAGGTCGTACACGGCAGTAATCGTGGTCCGACTCGCCCCCACAGCAACAGCGAGCTCACGCTCGGCGGGAAGCCGGACGTGCAGCGCGATGCGCCCGTCGAGGATGAGCGCGCTGATGGCCTGGGCGAGGTGGCGGTAGGCAGGCCGGGCGCCGGCGGGGTCGGGGAGCATCGCGGCGAGCTGACGGCTGCCAATCGACCGTTCCATACCACTCTCCAAAAATTGGCCCTGCAGACGAGGCCAATAACTTTACAGACTGCCGCTCATTGGCCTGAAGGCAAGCGAAAGACGGCACTCCATGAACGGCACGCTCCCCCCACTGACGTACGTCACCCTCACCGCACACCCCCTGAGACGCCTGCCCCAGCTCTTCGCGGGCCTGGCGCTGTACGGATTCAGCCTGGCGCTGATGATCAGGTCCGAGCTGGGCCTGAGCCCCTGGACGGTCCTGAACGAGGGCCTGATGCACCACACGTCCCTGAGCTTCGGCACGATCACGGCGCTGGTGGGCGTGGCCGTCCTCCTGCTCTGGATCCCCCTGAAACAGCGCCCGAAGTTCGGCACGGTGGCGAACATCGTGGTCCTGGCGATCACCTCGGACCTGGGCCTGTCCCTGATCCCGAACGACCAGCCCCTACCGACCCGTTGGGCCCTCCTCACGACCGGCATCCTCCTGAACGGCCTGTCGATCGCCATCTACGTAGGAGCCCGCTTCGGCCCGGGCCCGAGGGACGGCCTGATGACGGGCGCCTCCGCCGCATCGGGCCGCTCCATCCGCCTGATCCGCACCCTGATCGAGCTCACGGTGCTGGCGGCAGGCTGGCTGCTGGGCGGAAGCGTGGGAGCGGGCACGGTGCTCTACGCGCTCGCGATAGGCCCGATCACCCAACTCTTCCTGCCGCGGTTCGCGTACAGGCGCACCCGAGAGGATCACAGGTAGGATAAAGGGCATGGATGACCCTACCGGCAAGTACTCGATCACGATGCCCCGGAACATTGCCGAAGCCGCCCGCGCACGCAGCGGCCCGTCCGGACTGTCTGCGTATGTCGCCGCAGCCGTCGCCCGCCAAATCGAGCGGGACAATCTCAACGAGCTGATCTCGGTCGCAGAGGCCGAACACGGGGCCATCACCGAGGAAGAGATCCAGTCCAAGCGAGACCAGCTTCACCGCGCCCGCGAGACGCAGCGGCAGGGCGGAGCGGACGCCGCATGACACGCTCCCCTGCCGTACCGGGTGGCACCCTGGTCCTCGACAGCGAAGGACTCGCCAAGGCGGTACTGCGCGAGCGGGAAGTGACCAGCTGGCTTGCCCTGGCCCGCGCCGACGACATGCGCGTGATCACCAGCGCGGCAACCCTCGTCGAGGTGGTGCACCCCCACATCAATCGCCCCGCCCTCGAATGGACCCTCTCCCGGATCATCGTCGAGCCCATCAGCGAGGACATCGCCCGGCACGCCGCCACCCTCCTCTCCAACGCCAGACTGCACGGGCACAAGTACGCGATCGACGCCATGCTCTGCGCCACCGCCCTCGTGTCCCCAGGCCCCGTGACCGTGCTGACGTCGGACCCGGAGGACATCACGGCCCTGTGCAGCACCAAGGTCACCGTCATCAAGGTGTAGACGGGCTCTCGCTCACCGCGGGTCATTCCAGAACGGGGAGGTTCGCCGCCGCATACTCCTCCGCGATCCGGAACACACTGGCGCAGCGCGGGCATTCAGCCCCGCCGAAGAGATGGAGGATTCCCGTGGCGAGCGCCGACTGTCCGTCGCGGACGGCAGTCTCGTGCATCCAACGGCCTGTGCCGTGGAGCTCCGAGGGAGATGCCGGCAGGAGGTGACGGCGATCAATGTCACCCAAGTTCCAGTCCCTGACTGCCGAGTAGCGCCCATGGTCCCCGATCGCGATCGACACCTCCGTAACGCAGTGTGGGCAGGTCAGGTGGTAGAAGTCGTCCGTGAAATCGCCCAGTTGCGCACTCAAGTGGTACTGGCCCCCGGTCGCGAGCAGATCCATGAAGGCGGGGAGGTAGTCGACGGGCCTCGATCGCAGGTGGCGGTCCACCAGGCCCCGGAGCTCCGCAATCGCGTCAGCGCAGCCCGCCAAGAGGTCGTCACAGCCGTGGTGCCCCGCCGCGTTCCGCACGACAGTCCCGGCCAGTTCACGGGCGCGCTGGTTGCCTGCCGCGAGGCTGACCAGGTGGGGCAGTGCGGCGAAGCCGGCGGGGAACACGAGGTCGTCCTCAAGGCACAGCCGGTGTCCCAGCTCATCCCAGACCAGGGCATCGTCTTCACGTTCCGCCCGCCTCAAGAGCTCGGGTACACGATCGACGTCCCCGAAACAGTCGTACATCCCCACCCAGTCGCTCATCTGGGCATTCAACCGCCTCGTGTCGTTCGCACGCGCCCCGCTGTCGTGGCCCACCCGACAGGTAGCCGGCCTCCCATCAGGTGACCTCGAACGGGAACCGAATTGATCCCCGCGGCGTATTCATGATGGGGAGGCAGCGGGGGCGCAGGCACCGGGTTGATCAAGATCCAGTCAATCCTGGTGTGCATGTCAGTACTTGCGGCCATACTGCTCGCCGTAGCAACCGTCCACGACCCAGGGGGAGGTCAAGTGGCACACCCGCCGACAACGGGCGCAGAAGCACCCGCACCGGTGCAGACCGGCGCGCCCGCACCCGCTCCGGTCCGGCGCAGCGCCTGGTCCGAGTCGAAGGATCGGCTGCGTGCTGCCGCCACCACCGAGCCCGGGCGGTTGCGCATCATCGGGGCTGTGATCGCCGTGCTGGTCGTGGCTTTTGGGGCCGTGGCCGCCTTTGAGATCACCGATCGGTCCGCCGCCGCCGACGACGTGGTCAACCGCAGTCAGCCGTTGAGCGCCGACGCCGCCAATATCTACCGGTCGTTGGCCGATGCCGACACCGCTGCCGCCAGTGGGTTCCTCGCCGGGGCCATCGAGCCCGCCGATGTGCACGCTCGGTACGACAAGGACATCGCGACCGCCTCGCGACTGCTCGTGAAGGCCGCCTCCAACACCGACAGCTCCAGTGAATCCGGGCAGCAGATCGCCCAGTTGAACGAGTGGCTGCCCCGTTACACCGGGCTCATCGAGCGCGCCCGCGCCAACAACCGGCAGGGGCTTCCCCTCGGTGGCGCCTATCTGCGGTACGCCAACCAGCAGATGACCACCCAGCTGCTGCCCGCCGCCGAGAAGCTGTACGACGCCGAGACCGGGCGGCTGTACGAGGACTACGACTCCGCCGAGGTCTGGCCCTACTTCGCGACCGCCGTCGGACTCGTCGCGCTGGGCGGGCTCTTCTACGCTCAGCGGCGTCACTACCGCCGTACCAACCGGGTGTTCAACCACGGTCTTGTCGCCGCTTCCGCCGCCTCCGTTGTCGTGTTGTTGTGGCTCGTCGTCGGTCATGCCGTCGCTCGCGCCGATCTCTCCACCTCCCGGACCCACGGGCAGGAGTCGTTGAAGGTGCTCAACGATGCCCGCATCAACTCGCTCAAGGCTCGGGCCAATGAGAATCTGACGCTTGTGGCCCGGGGGGCCGTTCTGACCAAGGACGGCACACAGGATCAGTACGAGGCCGACTACAGCGGGGAGATGAAGTCCCTCCTCGCCGGGCTCACCCAGGCCAAGAAGCTCGCCAACGACAAGGCGGGGCTCGACCCGGTGACGCTCGCCGCCACCAGCGCCGACATCTGGCAGGGGCGGCACAGCAACGCCCGCAAGACCGATGACAACGGTGACTACGAAGGCGCGCTGGAAGCCGTCATCGGGACCAAGGATCCGAAGAAGTCGACCGGCGCCTGCTTCGACCAGGTGGACGCCGCGATTCAACAGGCCATCGACCATGAGCAGCAGCAGTTCACCACCGCCGCCCAGGACGGGCGCGATGCGTTGAACGGGCTGCCCATCGGCGCTGCCGTGCTGGCTGTGCTCGGGGCCGCGGGTGCGGCCATCGGCATCAGCCGCAGGCTTTCGGAGTACAGGTGAGGAGGGACACGGCGATGGCGAGGAAACCGAGACTGCGCGGCTGGGGCGGCGTCACGGGCATGGCCGCGGCGTGTGCACTGACCGCCTCCGTGACCCTGGGACCGATCCTCTACGCGAGCGGCAACGGAGATACCGACGGCTCGCGGCCCGGCGGGCAGGGCATCGGGCAGGGTGTCGCCGTCCAGGCCGACGAGTGCTCCAACCCCGAAGCCAGCCTGACGCCCTCCGGCGCCGACGGGCCCACCATCGACAAGATCAAGCAGGCCGGGAAGCTCGTCGTCGGCGTTGACCAGAACAGCTACCGGTGGGGATATCGCGATCCCGCCACCGGGAACCTCGAAGGCTTCGACATCGATCTTGTGCGGGCCATCGCCCAGAACATCCTCGGTGATCCGGATGCCGTGATCTACCGCGCCATCCCCACCAACCAGCGCATCGACGCCATCCAGAAGGACAAGGTCGACATCGTCGTGCGCACGATGACGATCAACTGCTCCCGCATCAAGCAAGTCGCCTTCTCCACCGCCTACTTCCAGGCCGGCCAGCAGGTGCTGGCCCCCAAGGGATCGCCCATCACCGGGTACAACGACACCCTCAAGGGCAAGAGGGTCTGCACGGCGAGCGGATCGACCGCGTACGACGCCCTGAAGGCGAAGTCCTTCGGCGCCGACTTCACAGACATCACCGTGCCCAACCAACTGGACTGTCTCGTACGGCTCCAGGTGGGCGAGGCCGACGCCGTCGTGACCGACAACGCGCTCGCCGCAGGGCAGGCGGCGCAGGACCCGGCCGTCGAGCTCAAGGGCGAACCCTTCACCACGGAGTACTACGGAGTCGCCACCAAGATCGGGAAAGACGATCTGGTGCGGCGCATCAACGACGTCCTCGTCGACTACCGCGAGGGCGGCAAGAACAGCCCGTGGATGAAGGCCTACGACAAGTGGCTCGCGAGCGATCTCAAGGGGATAACGGGGCCACCCGCCCCGAAGTACCGCTGAGCTTAAGCTGAGTTGAGGGTACGGACACACGCATGGTGAGAGCTGGCAGCAGCAGAGCGGAGAGGTGATCGATGGGCGTCGCGGGATCCACCGGGCCGGTGATGGACCGGGACGAGGTGGACCGTGCGCTGGCGCGGCTCGGGGCGGAGCACGAGGCGATCGAGAGTTCGCTGCTCGCGCTCCAGGACCACGCGGGCCGAAGACTCCTCGAAGGAGCCGCGCTGACCGGGGTCACCAAGGACCGCTGGGCCTCCACCGAGCAGTCCATCACCCTGCTGTGGGCCTACTTCGACGCCTACGCCGGTGCGCTCGACGACGCCCGTGGCGTGCGTGAGCGCAAGCGCTGGCCCGGGCGCGAGGAGCTCGTCGAGCTCACCGATCTGCTGCGCGGCGAGGGCGTCACGCTCTCCGGCGCCGCCGCCCACTCCGCTCCCACCATCGGCGCGGGCATCGCCGGACCCGCCAAGCTCACCGAGCGGTTCACGCTCGTGGAACTCGTCTCGCGTATGAACGAGCTGTACGCGAAGGCCCTGGACATGGTCGTCGCCTCGGACTCCGTATGGTCGGCTCTTCCCGCTCGCATCGATCTGCTCTCCGCCGAGCTGGGGCGCACGCGCTCGCTCGCCCACTCGGTGGGCGTACGGCCCGGGGAGCATCCGGCCGGGGACGACCTCGAATCGATCACCGCCGAGCTCACCGCGCTGCGCGCCCAGGTGATATCCGATCCGCTGGCCTTCTGGCAGGCGGCGCCCGGGAGTTCCGCCCCCGGCGGCGGCCGGCCCGACACCGCCCGCTACGACCGTGCGGCCCAGGCGCTGGAGGAGATCCGGCGCGAGATCGAAGCCGTACTGACCGTGCGCCAGGACGCCGAACAACGGCTGCTGCAGCTCAGAGACGTCCTCTCCCGGGCCGACCGGACCCTGACCGAGGCACGGTCGGCGCGCGGCGAAGTGCTGGCGAAGATCGCCGCCTCCGAGGTGCCCGCCGTGAGCGGGCCGCCCACCGTGCTGCAGGAGCGCCTCGCCACCGCGGCCGAGTACCGGCGTCACGCCCAATGGCACCGCCTCTCCCCGCTCCTGGAAACCCTGGAGCGCGAGGCCGAGGACGAACTGCTGCGCGCCCGCGAGTCGTTGACCGCCGTCACCGCGCCGCTGGCCGTACGGGCCGAACTGCGCGGGCGGCTCGATGCGTACAAGGCGAAGGTCGCCCGGCACGGGATGGCCGAGGACCCGCTGCTCATCGAGCGGTACGACATGGCGCGCCGGATGCTCTGGAGCGCGCCCTGCGACCTGCGCGCGGCCGAACAGGCCGTGCTGCGCTATCAGCAGGCAACCGCCGAAGTACTGGTGCCACGGCAGTCCGGGCCCACTGACCGCAGGGGGGATCACGCATGAGTGAAGAGCAGCAGAAGTGCACGCGGCCCGGCTGTGAGGGCGCGTACGAGGACATGGGCGGCGGCGAGCTGTACTGCGACGCCTGCGGTCTGGCCCCCGAAGGACAGTCCACCGGGACAAGCGGGAAGAGCGGGACCGCCGGCTCAAGCAGTACCGGCGAGGCGCATTCCTCGAAGTGCCAGCGGCGCGGCTGCGAGGGCAGTTACGAGGACATGGGCGGCGGGGAGCTCTACTGCGACACCTGCGGCCTCGCCCCCGTCGTGTCCCCCACCGGCATGGTCAGCTCACCCGCGACCGGGATCACGGGCGGCGGCCGGAGCGGCAAGGGAAGCAGCCGGGGCAGCAGTTCCAGTTCGCGGGCCTCCTCGCGCGCCTCGTCCCGGTCCTCCTCCCGCTCCTCGACCTCCCGCCGCTCCGTCTCCGGGCGGCTGTCGCGCGCGCTCTCCGGGACGACCGCATCGCGCTCGGTCTCGGTCCGCGCCTCGGGCGCCTCCGCCAGCGCCTCGGGCCGCAACCGGCTCGGCGCGGGCCTGGTCTCCATCCCCGAAGTCCCGCGCCCCGACCCGCAGTCCGCCGTCATGGAGAACCCCGAGGTCCCCGAGCGCAAGCGGTTCTGCTCGCGCTCCGACTGCGGGGCGCCGGTGGGGCGTTCGCGCGGCGAGCGGACCGGCCGCACCGAAGGGTTCTGCACCAAGTGCGGCCACCCGTACTCCTTCGTGCCGAAGCTGACCACGGGCGACGTCGTCCACGGCCAGTACGAGGTGATGGGCTGCCTGGCCCACGGCGGTCTCGGCTGGGTCTATCTCGCCGTCGACCGCGCCGTCTCCGACCGCTGGGTCGTCCTCAAGGGCCTCCTCGACACCGGCGACCAGGACGCCATGGCCGCCGCGATCTCCGAGCGCCGCTTCCTCGCCGAGATCGAGCACTCCAACATCGTCCGCATCTACAACTTCGTCGAGCACCTCGACCAGCGCACCGGCTCCATGGACGGCTACATCGTCATGGAGTACGTCGGCGGGAAGTCACTCAAGGAGATCGCCAACGACCGCCGTCAGGTGGGCGGGAAGCGCGATCCGCTCCCGGTCGAGCAGGCCTGTGCGTACGGCATCGAGGCGCTCGAAGCCCTCGGCCACCTGCACAGCCGCAACCTTCTCTACTGCGACTTCAAGGTCGACAACGCGATCCAGCAGGCCGACCAGCTGAAGCTGATCGACATGGGCGCGGTCCGCAGGATGGACGACGACGAGTCCGCGATCTACGGCACCGTCGGCTATCAGGCCCCCGAGGTCGCCGAGGTCGGCCCCTCCGTCGCCTCCGACCTCTACACCGTCGCCCGCACGCTCGCCGTGCTGACCTTCGACTTCCAGGGCTATACGAACGTCTTCGTGGACTCCCTCCCCGACCCCGACAACATCGAGGTCTTCCGGACGTACGAGTCCTTCTACCGTCTGCTCGTACGGGCCACCGACCCGGACCCCGCCCGCCGTTTCTCCTCCGCGGCCGAGATGGCGGAGCAGCTGACCGGCGTCCTGCGCGAGGTCGTCGCCCTCCAGACCGGCCGACCGCGTCCCGCGCTCTCCACGCTCTTCGGCCTGGAGCTCAGGGTCACCGACGCGACGCTCTTCGCCGAACTGACCGGCGACGTCTCGACGTTGGGCTCCCGCGTGCTCCCGCCGTCACGGCGCGGGCTCAAGCGGAGGACGGCAACGTACGCGAACGGAAACGGCGCACCCCGCGTCCTGGCCGCCGCCTCCGTCACCGCCGGGCCGCCGCCGCCCCAGCTCCCGCCCGCCGCCTACGCCCCCACCCAGGCCGTGATCCCCGCCCCCCGCCACCCGGCGAACGGCGTCGACCTCACCGGCGGCCGGAACTCCGACACCCCCATCACCGCGACCCTGGACGCACGCGCCACCTCGCTTGCGCTCCCGGTGCCGCGCGTCGACCCGAACGACCCCAATGCCGGTTTCCTCGCGGGCCTCCTGGCCTCCGCGCCCTCCGAGGTGACGGCCGCCCTCCAGGCCGCGCCCAGCAGTTCGCTGGAGCTCAGGCTCCGGCAGGTGCGCGCCTGGCTGGAGAACCTCGACCTGTTCACCGCCGTCGAGGACATCCAGCAGCTGGAGGTCCAGCACCCCGACGACTGGCGCGTCGTCTGGTACCGCGGCCTCGCGTCGCTGGTCACCGGCGACCACGAGACGGCGGCCCTCGCCTTCGACGCGATCTACGACGCGTTCCCCGGCGAGCCCGCCCCCAAGCTGGCCCTCGGCGTCTGCGCGGAGGTCCTCGGCCAGCTCGACAACGCCGCCGAGTACTACCGCCTCGTCTGGGCGACCGACCCCAGCTATGTGAGCTCCGCCTTCGGTCTGGCCCGCGTACAGCTCGCGGCCGGTGACCGTACGGGCGCCGTGAAGACCCTCGAATCCGTCCCCGAGGCCTCGATCCACTACACGGCCGCCCGCGTGGCAGCCGTACGGGCGAGGCTCCGCAGGCGTGATCCGGGCGAGCCGCTCCTTGACGACCTTCGGGCCGCAGCCGCGCAGGTGGAGGCGTTGCAGGGCTTCGGCCTCGATGCCGTACGCCGCGAGCTGCTGTCCACGGAGGTACTGGGCACGGCGCTCGACTGGGTACTCTCCGGAGGCAGCGAGGGGCAGTTGGTCGCATCCATGACCCTGCTTGGCAACCCACTCGACGAGCGGGGCCTGCGCCTCGGTCTGGAACGCTCGTACCGGGTACTCGCCCGGCTCGCCCAGCGCGGCGAGGAGAGGATCGACCTGGTGGAGCGGGCCAACCGTTTCCGCCCCCGGACGTGGGTGTGAAGTGATGTCGCAGACGAACCAGCCGGTCGCCACCGGGCGTTGCCCCGGCTGCGAGGAACCCGTGGAGGCGGGCGACTTGTTCTGCGGTGCGTGCGGCCACGACCTCTCGGCCGTGACCGTCTCCGTGCCCGGGACCGACAGGCCGACCGTCGCCGTCAACGGCGCGGCAGCAGCGGCAGCCTGGCCGGCGGCCCCCGCGGAGAGCGCCTCCGCGGCCGTACAGACACCGACGGACCTCGCAGGGACGACATCGGGCGGCACCGAACTGCCCACCGCAGTACGGACGGACGACCCGCCCGAGCCTGCCGAGTATCCGCTCCCCGACCCGCGGACGGTCGAGCCGACCCCCGCGGCGGGTACCAAGATCTGTGTCGCCTGCCGCTCGGGCCGCATCGACGAGGACGGCTACTGCGAGAACTGCGGCCACGCCCAGCCCCGCGAGCGCGACCACATGGAGGAGGAGCTCGGCGCGGTCGCCGCCGTCTCCGACCGCGGCCTGCGCCACCACCGCAACGAGGACTCCTACGCGGTCTCCTCGACGGCCCTGCCCGACGGCTCCCCCGCCGTCATCGCCGTCGTCTGCGACGGGGTCTCCTCGGCGACCCGCCCCGACGAGGCATCGGCGGCTGCGGCCGTCGCCGCCAACGAGGCGCTGCTGGCGTCGCTGCCGCTGGGCACCCACCCCCAGCAGGCGATGCACGAGGCGATCCTGGCCGCCGCCGAATCCGTCAACTCCCTTGTCACCGAGCACGGCGAGGCGATGGAGCACGACCCGAACCGGCACACCAACGCCCCCGCCTGCACGATCGTCTCGGCGATCGTCGCGGGCGGACTGCTGGTCGTCGGCTGGGTCGGCGACAGCCGCGTCTACTGGGTGCCCGACGACCGCACCGCCCACCCCTCGCGCCTGACCGAGGACGACTCGTGGGCGGCGCAGATGGTCGCGACCGGCCTGATGAACGAGGAGCAGGCGTACGCGGACGAGCGGGCGCACGCCATCACGGGCTGGCTGGGGGCGGACGCGTACGAACTGGAGCCGCACACCGCGTCGTTCAAGCCAGACCGCCCGGGAGTGGTGGTCGTCTGCACGGACGGTCTGTGGAACTACGCGGAGGGAGCCGAGGAGATGGCCGCCGTCGTGCCCGCCGACGCCGGCGCCCGCCCGCTGCACGGCGCACAGGTGCTGGTCGGTCATGCGCTCGACGGCGGGGGCCACGACAACGTAACAGTGGCCGTGCTGCCGTTCCTCGTACCTCGGACAGGGGCAGGATCCGCCTGAGACGGCGCGCACCCCGCTTTATCCTCTTAAGGAGCCAGTGAAATGGCCAATTTCGCCAAGCCCAACGTGCCGCAGTTCTCTGTCGACGTGTACCAGAACGAGTACCTCCCCGAGGGCGGCCGTGAGGTCAACGCCATCGTCACGGTCACCTCGACCGGCGGCGCCTCGCTGATGAGCCCCGGCCCGTCCCCTTCCTCCATACCGGGGCAGGCGCCCGGCGCCGCCGTAGTGATCATGGTGGACTGCTCGGGGTCGATGGACTACCCGCCGACCAAGATGCGCAATGCCCGCGACGCCACGGCCGCCGCGATCAGCACGCTGCGCGACGGCACGGCCTTCGCGATCGTCGGCGGTACGCACATCGCCAAGGAGGTCTACCCCGGCAACGGGCGCCTCGCGATCGCCGACAACACCACCCGCGGCCAGGCGAAAGAGGCCCTGCGCAAGCTGAGCGCGGGCGGCGGTACGGCGATCGGCACCTGGCTGCGGCTGACCGACCGCCTCCTGGCCTCCGCGGACGTCCCGATCCGGCACGGAATTCTCCTCACCGACGGCCGCAACGAGCACGAGTCGCCCGAGGACCTCAAGTCCGCGCTCGACGCCTGCGCGGGCCGCTTCACCTGCGACGCCCGCGGCGTCGGTACGGACTGGGAGGTGAAGGAGGTCACAGGCATCGCATCGGCGCTGCTCGGCACCGCCGACATCGTCGCCGATCCGGCCAACCTCGCCGCGGACTTCACGCAGATGATGGAGAACGCGATGGGCAAGGAGGTCGCGGACGTCGCACTGCGGCTCTGGACCCCGGTCGGCGTGGAGATCAAGTTCGTCAAGCAAGTGGCGCCCACCGTCGAGGAGTTGACGCTGCGCCGCACCGAGGTCGGCCCGCGCGCCGGCGACTATCCGACGGGCTCCTGGGGCGACGAGTCCCGCGACTACCACGTGTGCGTGGCCGTCCCCGAGGCCGGAATCGGCCAGGAGATGCTGGCCGCCCGCGTCTCTCTCGTACTCCCCGATCCGCTCGGCGGGACGCCGCAGACGCTCTCGCAGGGGCTGGTGAGGGCAGTCTGGACGGACGACATGTCGGCCTCCACGTCCATCAATCCGCAGGTGGCGCACTACACAGGCCAGGCCGAACTGGCACAAGTCATCCAACAGGGTCTGGATGCCCGCAAATCGGGCGACGTGGACGGCGCAACGGCCAAGCTGGGGCGGGCGGTTCAGCTCGCGGCGGCCTCGGGGAACGCAGATACTGCGAAACTGCTTTCGAAGGTGGTCGACGTCGTGGATGAAGCGACAGGTACCGTACGGCTGAAGGCGAAGGTCGCGGAAGCGGACGAGATGACTCTCGAGACACGCTCCACCAAGACTGTTCGCGTAAAGAAGTAGAAGGGGATCGACTCCATGGCGACCTGCCCGAACGGACACCAGTCGGGTTCCGACGACTGGTGCGAGGTCTGCGGCCATCGCATGGGCGCCGTGCCGCCGCCCCCTCCTCCGCCCCCGCCGTACGGGGGTGGAGCGCCCCAGCAGCAGCCCGGGTACGGCTACCCGCCGTCAGGCGGCGACCCCACCGCCCAGGCGGAGCTCTGCCCGCAGTGCCGTACGCCGCGCGAGGCGATGGCGCCGTACTGCGAGGAGTGCCGCTGGAACTTCCTCACGAACACCGCGACCTCCTACACCCCGCTGGCCCCGCAGCCGCCCCAGCCCTCTCAGGGGCTGAACCTGCCGCCCGGGTTCCAGGCCCAGCAGGCCCCGCCGCCCCCTCCGCAGCAGCAGCGTCCGCAGCCGCCGGCGGCCGGGACGGCTCCGGATCCGTACGAGTACCAGAGCTCGCGCCCGTCGCAGATGAACCGGCCCGCCGAGCCGCTGAACGCCGACCCGTCGATGCGCCAGCAGCAGGGCCCGCCCCCGCCGCCGCCCGCCTTCCAGCAGCAGCCGGGTCCGCCCCCGCCGCCGCAGGGGTTCCAGCAGCAGCAGCCCGGTCCGCCGCCTCCGCCGCAGCAGCACCAGCAGCAGCAGGAGTTCCAGCAGCAGGCCCCGCCGCCGCCCCAGGCCTTCCAGCAGCAGGCCCCGCCGCAGTTCCAGCAGCAGGCGCCCCCGCAGCACACGCAGCACCCCCAGCAGACGGCGCCGCCGCAGCCGGGCGGTGACGACTGGCTGCTGCCGCCGCCCTCGCAGCAGGAGTTCCAGCAGCAGGCACCGCCGCCTCCGCAGCAGCACCAGCAGGAGTTCCAACCCCAGCAGCCGCAGCACACGCAGCAGCCCCCACAGCAGCAGCACACGCAGGCACCCCAGGGAACGCTCGCCTGGTCGGCCACCATCGGCCCCGACCGCGAGTACTTCATGGCGATGATGCACCGCAGCGGCCCCGACGCGGCAGGCCTCAACCTGCCCGCGTACTCCCCGGAGCAGCAGCGCCCGCTGGTCGGCAACCAGATCACCATCGGCCGCCGCCGCCACTCCACCGGTGAGTCCCCCGACATCGATCTGTCGGTCCCGCCAGAGGACCCGGGCGTCTCGCACCAGCACGCCGTGCTGGTGCAGCAGCCCGACAGCAGTTGGGCGGTCGTCGACCAGAACTCCACCAACGGCACGACGATCAACGGCGGCGAGGAGCCGATCCAGCCCTACGTCCCCGTCCAGCTCCAGGCCGGCGACCGGGTCCACGTGGGCGCCTGGACGACGATCACGATCCACCAGGGCTGAACAGCTCCCACACATAGGGCCCGCCCGGGTCGTCCAGCCAGGCCCACTGGCCGCCGTCCCGGAGCGTCACCCCGAACCTCTCCCTCTGCGGGCGCTTCTCGCGCTCCCAGAGGGAGAGTGCTTCCTGGGGGTCGAGACTCCCCGCGGTCAGCGACAGCAGGAACCGGAACAGCCCGTTCTGCAGCGCCTTCCGCGGCAGCCCGCCAATGTGCTGATGCACGCCCTCACCACCGCCCCGCAGCGCCACGAAGTACGCGGGCGTGTGCAGGAACCGCCCTTCCGCGTAGGTCGCGTCCCGCACCTCCAGCAGGATCAGCCCGGTCGACAGCGGTGCCAGGATCCGCGCCCCCTCCCTGCACTGCGCGAGCCACGCCTGCGGCACGGAGGGCAGGGTGCAGGTCGCGATGATCCGGTCGTACGGCGCCCGGGCAGGACACCCGCGCGCCCCGTCCCCCGCCACCACCTCGGGACGGAACCCGGCGGCGGCCAGATGCGCCCGCGCGGACTCCGCGATCTCCACGTCGTACTCGACGCTCGTCACACACCGCTCCCCGAGCCGGTGCGAGAGCAGCGCCGCGTTGTAGCCGCTGCCCGCCCCGATCTCCAGTACGGCGTCCCCCTCGCGCACCCGGAGCTCTTCCAGCATCCGGGCCATCAGCGACGGCTGGCTGCTGGAGGAGACCAGTTCCCCGTCCTTCATCCGCGTCCCGAGCGGTTCGTCCGCGTACACGCCCTTCAGCCAGCGCTCGCGCCGCCCGGGATCCGGGTCCTCGCCCCAGAGACGCTCGGGAATCCCGGGCCGGCCCGTGAAGAAGTACGGCACGAAGAGATGCCGCGGCACCTCGGTGAAAGCCGCCCGCCAGGCGGGATCCGCCAGTCCCCCGCCCCGGACGATCTCCCGCACCAGCGCCTCCCGCAGTTCCCGGTGTGCGCTCATGCCTCCACTGTGCGCCGTCGTGGCCGTAGGACCAAGGTCCTCCGCCGCGCCGTCTGAGACGATGGAGGTGTGACAGAGATCCCGCACGGCACCCTCCAGGAGCAGACCTTCTACGAGCAGGTCGGTGGCGAGCCGACGTTCCGCCGCCTCGTCCACCGCTTCTACCAGGGCGTCGCCGAGGACCCGCTGCTGCGCCCGATGTACCCGGAGGAGGACCTGGGCCCGGCCGAGGAGCGCCTGGTCCTGTTCCTGATGCAGTACTGGGGCGGCCCGCGCACGTACAGCGACCACCGCGGCCACCCCCGCCTGCGGATGCGGCACGCGCCCTTCGCAGTGGACCGGGCGGCGCACGACGCGTGGCTGACCCATATGCGGGTGGCGGTCGACGAGTTGAAGCTCTCCGCCGAGCACGAGGAGCAGCTCTGGCGGTACTTGACCTACGCGGCGGCCTCCATGGTGAACACCGAGGGCTGATCCGGCCCCCGCTCGCGATCGTCACGGAACTGTCCGTTCCGCCTCAATTCCGTACGAGTGGACCATGCCGGCCTCCTCCCCGCCCCCGCAGACCGCACCATGTGCTCAGGGGACAGCAGGGACACCAGGGGGAGAAGCATGGTCGACGACGTCGAAGCGTGTGCACGCATCCTGGCCGCGGCACTGCACTCGGTCGCCGCGGGGGACCGGCTCTTCGCACCCGACGTGACCCGCCGCCTGCTGGACGCCCACACCCACCCGTACAAGAACGCCGACGGCGACCGGCCGCCCCCCGATCTCAAGCGGCTCACACCGCGTGAGCTGGAGATCCTGCGACTGGTCGCCACCGGCGCCGACAACTGCGCCATCGCGGCCCTGCTGACGGTGAGCGAGGCCACCGTGAAATCACATCTGAGCCGGGCGATGACCAAGCTCGGGGTGTGCAGCAGGGCGCAGGCGGTGGTGGCGGCGTACGAGGCGGGGCTCGTGGTCCCGCGTCACTGCCACCAGAAGCACTGACGATGCGTCAGGAAACGTACAGCTTGGTCGGCTTGGGGTAGTTCGACCGATATCCCTTGAGCGCCCGCACATCGGCCGGCTTCAACTTGATGCAGCCGTACGACTTGTAGTCGCTGTTGCCGTCCCAGCGCGTGGGCTCGCTCGTGCCCTGCTTGCCGTTGGTGAGCATCTCGCTGTGGATGAAGAGCTCGGTGCGCAGGGTGCCGCTCTTCCCGCCGCCCTTGCACTTCTTGTTGCCGATGTCCCACGCGACGCCGTGCACGGTGCCGACGTGATTGCTGTAGAACGTGCCGATGTTGTACGTGGCGCTGGGCAGCCAGCCCTGGTTCGATTTGCAGGCGTCGCGGCCGATCTTGTTGGACGCCGTACCGAGCCCGGAGCCCGCCCGCCAGCTGGCGACGGTGTGGGTGCGGACCTTGTCGGCGTTGATCACCTGGACGTAGACCAGGCTGAGGCGCGAGTTGGACGGGTCCTTGCTGTTCTTCTTGAACTGCAGATACGTGTAGCTCTTCGCCGCGGCGGCCGAAGCATGCGCCGACGCCGGCAGCAGACCGACACCGGCTATCGCGACCCCCGCCGCGACAACGGCCTGCAGACCCCGTACGGCGCTCCCCCGAGATGCGAACATCAGCGGTTCCCCCTTCTCACGACCGGCCCCTGGTCGGGCCGGTGTGCGAGAAACGTACGAGAGCACGCGAGCCGCGTCCTCCCCCAGCCGTATGCACTCCCCCTCAACCCTGGGACGAGACGGAATCCGGAGTTCACGCCCCGCATTCCGGTCACAATCGCATCAAGGTCGTCCGGCAAGCGGTTACATCAGGCCCGTGCTGTCTGAAAGCATCCGGAAGGACGTTCGGGGGCGTGGGTCGAGGGGGACGTGTGACGGGGTTTGTTTTTCTGCGGGTGCGCGCGCACCGGCTGCTGCTGGCCGCGGCATTGCTGGCCGTGCTGCTGACCACCTCGGTGCTCGCCACGCTCGCCGCCTTCTCCGGTTCCATCGGCGACGCCGGGCTGCGCAACGCCCTGAGCACCCGTAGCGCCGCGGCGGCCACGCTGATCGTCAAGGCCGAGCTGCCGGCCGGACAGCAGAAGGCGGCGGACGCTGCCGTACGGAGCCATGCGGACAAGGCCTTCGACGGGCTGCCCGTCACCGTACGGAAGCTGAGCCGGTCGGGGCCCTACGCGCTGCCGCGCAGTCTCCAGGCCGCATCGGCCCGCGGCGGCGACCCCGATCTCACCTTCTTCTCCGCCATCGACCACTCCCGCGTACGGCTCGCCTCCGGCGCCTGGCCGCACGCCACCACGTCGGGTGCGGTGCAGACCGCGCTCCCCGAGACCGTCGCCAAGCAGCTCAAACTGCGCCCCGGCACGCGGCTCACGCTCGTCGACCGGCTCAGCAGCAAGAAGACGACCGTCCTGATCACCGGCGTCTACCGGCCCGCCGACCGCTCCGACCCGTACTGGCAGCTCGACGACCTTGGCGGGCGCGGCACCCGGACCGTCAACTTCACCACCTACGGCCCGCTCCTCACCGACCCAGCCGATCTCACCGCCGGGCGCGTCAGCTCGGGCGCGACGTCCTGGCAGGCCGCGGCCGACTACTCCACGATCACGACCGACCGGATCGACCGGCTGCGGGCATCGGCCGCCGCCGAGTCGAAAGCGGTGACCACCGACAAGGCCTTCGGCGCATCGGCGACCGCGACCACCTCGCTGCCCGAGGTGCTCGGCCAGGCCCAGCGGAGCCTGCTCGTCTCGCGCTCCACCCTGCTGATCGTCGCCCTGCAGCTGGTGCTGCTCGCCGGGTACGCACTGCTCCTGGTGGCCCGTCTCCTCAGCTCGGAGCGGGCGGGCGAGACCGAACTGCTGCGTGCGCGCGGCGGGTCCAAGAGCCGTATCACCGCACTCTCCGCGATCGAGGCGCTGCTCCTCGCCCTCCCCGCCGCGGTCTGCGGCCCCCTGCTCGCAGGTCCGCTCACCCGGCTCCTCGGCGGGCAGGGCGCACTCGCCCGCATCGGACTGCACCTGGACTCCGGTGCCACCGCGACCGTCTGGCTGATCGCGGGTGCGGTCGCGCTCGGCTGTGCCGCGGCGGTCGTCGCGCCCGCGCTGTCGGCAGGCCGCAGCACCCGCGGCCGGGCCGCGTCACTGCCCGCCCCCGTGCGTGCCGGTGCGGATGTGGGTCTGCTGATCATCGCCGGTGTCGCGTACTGGCAGCTGGACCGCCAGACGTCCGGCAGCGGTGCGCTGACCGGCGACCGGAGCGGCAAGCTCGGCATCGACCCGCTCCTGGTGGCCGCGCCCGCGCTGGCGCTGCTCGCCGGCACCGTGCTCACCCTGCGCCTGCTGCCGCCCGTCGCGAAGCTCGCCGAACGCCGCGCCGCAGGAGGCCGCGGACTGCCCGCGGCGCTCGCGGGCTGGCAGTTCAGCCGCCGACCGCTGCGCAACGCCGGCCCCGTACTGCTGCTCGTGCTCGCCGTGTCGATGGGCATCCTGGCGATCGGCCAGGGCGCCTCCTGGGACCGTTCGCAGTCCGACCAGGCCGACTTCCGGTCGGGCGCCTCCATACGGGTCCTGGGCAGCGACACCCCGCAGCTCGGGCAGGCCGGGCTCTACGCCTCGCTGCCCGGCGTACGGGACGCGGCGCCCGTCTCCCGTACCTTCACCGAGCTCTCCGGCAACCGGATCGCGACCGTCCTGGCCGTCGATCTCGCCCACGCCCCTGACCAGTTGATGCTCCGCGACGACCTGGCGGACGGGCGGCGCACGGAACTGCTGCGGTCCGTCGCCGCCCGCAAACAGGCGACCTCGGGTGTCGTGCTGCCCCAGGACGCCTCGCAGATACAGGTGGAGGTGCGACTCTCCTCCGACGGCGCGCCCGACGGTGTCTCGCCCCTGGACCTGACCACGTCGATGTCCCTTGTCGTCGAGGACCGTTACGGACTCTCCTACCGGCTGAGGCTCGGCGAACTGCCGGTCGACGGCCGCCCCCACGTCCTCACCGCCGATCTGGCGAAGGCCGCCGAGGCGCCCGCCGGGAAGATCGCGCAGCCGCTGCGGCTCACCGGTGTGGAGAGCGATCTGATCCAGCAGGCCACGTCCGAGCAGGAACGCTTCGACCTGCGGGCGCTGCGATCCGTCACCGCCACCGGCGCGGTGAGCCCGGTGAAGCTCCCCGGGCTCGCCCGCTGGCAGGGCTCGGAAACCGTCCCCGTCCCCAAGGGCACGCCCCAGCGCCCCGACAACCGCCTCGGACTGACCACCTCCGCCGAGGCACTCCTGTCCGCCCCGTTCGCCACGGGCTCAGCCGATCAGGACGCATGGAGTTCCCCGCAGGTGAAGACCGTACGGATCAGTACGAAGCGTCCCTCCGCACCGCCGCTCGCCGCCATCGCCACCGACAGCTATCTGCGCTCCACCGGAGCGAAGGTCGGTGACACCGTGGACACGGAACTGGGCGGCCGGACGCCGAAGGTACGGATCGTGGGCTCCGTGGCCGAACTCCCGACCACCGGGGCCGGGGCCACCACGGCGTCCGGATCCGAGGCACCCCAGGGCGGAGCCCTGCTGCTCGACCTGCGCGCCGTCAACCAGCTGATCGCCTCGACACCCGATACCTCGGTCAACCCCACCGAGTGGTGGCTGTCCACCGACCGCGGCAAGGAGGCCGAGGTGGCCGCCGCCCTGCGGGCGAGGGCCGACCTGGATCCCGCTCAGGTGCTGGCCAGGGACGAGACCGCCAAGCAGCTCCTGGACGATCCGCTCGGCGCGGGCCCGCAGTCGGCGCTCACCGCGGCCGCCCTGGTCGCAGCCGCCCTGGCAGCGGTCGGGTTCGCGGTCAGCGCGGTGGGCTCGCTGCGCGAGCGGTCCGAGGAGTTCGCCGTACTGAGGGCGCTGGGAGCCCCGCGCCGCCAGCTGGCCCGGACGATCGCCGCCGAACAAGGGGTGCTGATCGTCATCGCCCTGCTGGTGGGCCTGACTCTGGGCACCGTACTCACCCGGGCGGTCGTCCCGTTGATCGTGCTCACCGGACAGGCCGCGCAGCCGGTGCCGGATGTCCTGGTCCAACTGCCCCTCGGACGGGTCGCCCTGACCCTGCTGAGCGTCGCCGCCGTACCCCTGCTGATCGTCACGGCGATCGCGCTGCGCCGCGCGGATCCCGCCGTGACCCTGCGCCACCAAGGAGGCAACTGACATGCCGGCACCAGCCGTTGCCCCCTGGGTACGGACCCGACTGCGCACCGCACCGGGCGCCGCGATCGCCCTCGCCGTGCTGGTCGTGCTGACCAGCTGCCTCGCCGCGGCGTTCCCGCGCGGCGTCGACACGTACGAGGACCGAGGGCTGCGCCACGCGGTCTCCGACGCCCCTGCGGCCCAGAGCATCATCGACGTGTACACCCAGGGACCCGGCATCACCTCGGATCCCGCCGAACGCGACGCGCTGGTGCGGCCCGATGCGCTGGCCGGCTACAACAAGCAGGTGCTGCAGCAGATCCCCGACGGGCTGCCGATCGACGCCGCGCAGTCCTCGTACGGCTACCGCACCGTGAAGTCCCTGGACACACTCGACCCGTGGCTGCCGAAGCCCTACGGCATCACGGCCAAGGTGAACATCGCCGCCCAGGCCGGTCTGCCCGCGCACTCGCGCGTGGTCGAGGGGCGGCTGCCCTCGGCGAAGGGCGAGGTCACGCACGCATCCGGCGGAGGCGAGGTCGCGGTCACCGCCGACACCGCGCGGATCATGCACATCAAGGTCGGATCGGTCGTCCACGTGCCGAGTGACATCTCCGGCAGGCAACTCGCCTTCACGGTCACGGGCATCGTCGAGCCCCTGCGGCCGCAGGACAGCTACTGGACGGTCCAGACGGCGCTGCTCAAGCCGGCCCTCACCGCGCTCCCGGGCGGCGGTGAACCGGTCAGGTTCTGGACGGCCGGTCTGCTCCTGGCTCCCGAGGCCGCTCCGGTGCTCCAGGCCACCGCCGGTCTTTCGGAGATGTACTGGGACCTCGCCCCGGTCACCTCGCACTTCACCGCCCACGAACTGGACCGGCTGACGTCCCTCGTCGCCTCGTTGGAGGGCGGTCCGCACCTGCTGAAGGTACGGAGCGTCGTCGGCGAAGGGGCGAACGTACGCACCGGCCTCGACGACGTCTTCGGCGAGTACAAGAAGGTCAGGGAGTCCATCAGCCCGGTCGTGGCCGTCGCCGCCTTCGGCTCGGGAACGGTCGCCGCGATCGTCCTGCTGATGGCGGGCGGCCTCGCGGCCGCACGCCGCCGGTCCGAACTCGCCCTGCTGCGCTCGCGCGGCGGCTCGATGGCCGGCATCTGCGGGCGGCTCGCGGCGGAGACCGCGGTGGTCGTCGTGCCCGCCGCCGCGCTGGGTCACGCCCTCGCCGTGCTCGCCGTGCCCGGGGGCCGCACCGGACCCGCCGTGCTCGCCACGGTGCTGGTCGCAGCCCTCACCGTCCTCGCTCTTCCCGTACGCGCGCTCGTCGAGCACCGGCGCCCGCAGGTCAACGTGGAGCGCCAGGACGCCGCAGCGGTCAAACCGTCGCGGCGTCGTACCGTCGCCGAACTCACCC
This sequence comes from Streptomyces sp. NBC_01465, assembly GCF_036227325.1. Lineage (NCBI taxonomy): Bacteria > Bacillati > Actinomycetota > Actinomycetes > Kitasatosporales > Streptomycetaceae > Streptomyces > Streptomyces sp. NBC_01465. Next base: position 2,679,422 of record NZ_CP109467.1, read on the forward strand.
TGCTGGTCCTGGCCGTCGGCGCGGTGGTCGCCCTGCGCAGGCGCGGCACCGCAGCAGGCGCCGACCAGTTGGTGAGCGCGGCGCCGGTGCTCGTCGGGATCATCGCGGCACTCGTTCTCGTACGGCTGTACCCGCTGCCCCTGCGCTGGAGCGCGCGCCCGGCCGCCCGGCTGCGCGCCGCCGTCGGCTTCCTCTCGCTGGCCCGGGCCGGGCGCTCGGCGGGCAGCGGTGTGCTGCCGCTCCTCGCGCTGCTCACCGCGCTGACCACGACCGCGTTCGGCGGTTCGGTGCTGGCCGGCATCGCGGACGCCCGTGACCAGACGGCGATGAGCACCGTCGGGGCGGACGCCCGGGTGAACACGCTGAACGGGGTGCCCGCGGGACTGCCCGGCAAGGTCGCGAAGGTGCCCGGCGTACGGTCCGTCGACTCCGTCTACGTCGAGCACAACGTGTTCTATCCCGGCGACGGACCCCGCATCCCGGTGGTCGGCGTCGACCCGTCCTCGTACAGCGAACTGGCCCGGCACACGGGCCTCGGCCCGTTCCCCGCCGACCGGTTGACGCACAGCGGCGGAGCTTCGGCGCCGCTGCCGGTCATCGCGTCGCCCGCCGCGGCACACCGGTTCGGCTCGGCTGCTTTCACCATCAGCGTGGCCGGTTACGAGCACTCCGTGCGGATCGTCGCCGTACGCGACCACACCCCGGGGTCCCCTTCCGACGACTTCCTGCTGGTGGACCGAGCGGGCCTGGACAAGCAGCCGCCGAACGCGCTCCTGATCACCGGGAAACCGGACGGCACGGCGCTGCGGGCCGCGGTGACGGGCACCGGGGCGGGTGTCCAACTCTGGTCCGAGGAGCGGAAGAAGCTCGCCGACACCCCCATGCAGAACGGCGCCAAGAACCTCTACACGGCCGCCGTCGCCGCGGGTGCGGGCTTCGCCGCCGTGGCGCTGCTGCTGGCGCTGATGCGGGCGGCACCGGAGCGGGCCGCGCTCCTCGCCCGGCTGCGCACCATGGGTCTGACCCGACGCCAGGGCCGCAGACTGCTGATCTTCGAAGCCCTGCCGCAGGCCCTGCCGGCCGCGGTGGGCGGAGCCGTCACCGGGTGGGCGGCGATCCGGCTGCTGGCCTCCGGCGTCGATCTCGACGGTCTGGCGGTGGCGTCGGCCGGGGCCACCGCCGAAGGGGCCCGGCTCAGACCGGACGCCTGGTCACTGGCGGTCCCCGCACTGTGCGTGGTGCTGCTCGCGGTCGGCGTGGCCGCACTGCAGGCCTGGTGGACAGGACGGCGTGGATCGATCACCGAACTCAGGGCAGGGGACGCACGATGACGGACACGACCACTCTCGCGGACCTGGAACAGCGCGCGTCCGCGCGCCGCAACCGGCCCGCCTTCGGCCATGACGCGCTGATCGCCTGCGACCGTCTGGTACGGATCTTCTCCACCGACGGGGTGGAGGTGCAGGCCCTGCAGGGGCTCGATCTCCTGGTCACCCAGGGCGAGTTGATGGCCCTGGTGGGCGCGTCCGGCAGCGGCAAGTCGACGCTGATGAACATCCTCGCCGGCCTCGACGTACCGACCGCGGGTGCGGCGAGCGTCGCGGGCTGCGATCTGCTCGCCATGGACGCGAAGGCCCGGCTGCGCTACCGGCGCGACGTGGTCGGCTTCGTCTGGCAGCAGACCGCGCGCAATCTCCTCCCGTACCTGACCGCGAGCCAGAACGTGGCACTGCCCATGCAGCTGCGCGGCCGCTCCGCCAAGCGGGCGGAACGGGCGGAGTCGCTGCTGACGATGCTGGACGTCGCGCACTGCAAGGACCGGCGCCCGCACCAGATGTCGGGCGGCGAGCAGCAGCGCGTGGCGATCGCGGTGGCGCTGGCCAACGAGCCGTCCGTACTGCTCGCGGACGAGCCGACGGGCGAGCTGGACTCGCACACCGCCGAGCAGATCTTCGGGGCGTTCCGCACGGCCAACGAGGAGCTGGGCACGACGATCGTGATCGTCACCCACGACCAGGCGGTGGCCGGCGAGGTCCGCCGTACGGTGGCGATCCGCGACGGCCGCACCTCCACGGAGGTGCTGCGCCGCAAGCAGGTGGACGCGGCGACGGGCGAGGAGTCGGTGGTGGCGCGCGAGTACGCGATGCTCGACCGGGCGGGCCGCCTGCAGCTGCCGGCCGAGTACACGGAGGCGCTCGCGATGGAGCACCGGGTGGCACTGGAGCTGGAGAACGACCACATCGGCGTCTGGCCGGACGACCAGACGCACTGAGCACCCCGGACATGGAACCGGAGGCCGCGCACACCCCCCACGGGGTACGCGGCCTCCGGCCGTTGACGTGAGCCAGGGGCTCAGCGCACGTGCACCGCGTGGATCACGGTCTGGTCGATCGTGCTGCCCGCTGCGTTCTCCCCGTGGATACGGAGGGAGACGCCGGTGGCGCCCGCGGGGGCCCTCAGGGTGCCGGTGACGGCTCCCTTGGAGACCTTGGCGGAGACCGTCCTCCAGGTGAGGCCCTCGTCGTAACTGACCTGCACGGAGCCCTTGGTGAGCGCGGCCCGCGTGCCGTCGGGGTTGCGGAAGGACACCGTGACGCGGTGGTCGCTCCGCCCCTTGACGGAGGAGTCGAGGCGGACACCTGCCAGGTCGTAATCGGCCTGCAGCAACGGCAGTTGGGTGTTGACCGCACTGTCGGTACGGGCGGAGTCGAACGACCAGGCGGTGTGCTCGTCGGTGGAGACCGACCACCACCTGTTGGCGCGCTGGGCATCCATCTCGATGCGGTACCGCGACTTCTCCTGCGGCAGATTGTTGATCGCGACCCACGCGCTGGGGGCGGAGCCGAGCAGGGTGCCGTCGCGGTAGAGCCGGAACTCGCTTGCGTCGCCGTCGGCGCCGCGGCCGCCGTACTCAAAGACGTTGGACACCCCGGTGACGTACTTCGGGATCGTCACGACCATCAAGTCGCCCTTGCGGTACGGCTGCAGACCTGCCGTCGGGTCCGTGACCGCGTTCGGCGTTCCGGCGTGCAGCACCGGCTTGAACCACTCCTGCGTGGAGTGGCTGCCCGCCTTGTACACGATGGTGGGGCCGTAGTTCATCTGCGCCGAGAGATATCCGGAAAGGACAACCTGACGCGACCACTTGGTGTCTGCTGCGAGCAGGTAGGCGTGCGAAGAGGTGCCGAGGTTCACTTCGTCGAAGTTGCCGATGCCGGAGCCGGTGACGGTGGACTGCCCCACCCAGCTGCCCTGCGAGTAGAGACCGGTCGCGCCGGCCGGCGCGGGTGAGTAGTCCTTGGCGAGGACGTCGGCGAACTGCGACTGCCGGGGCGCGTAGGTCTGACTCACGGGCAGCGCACCGTCGTGGCCATTGATCAAGTGGTACGAGTACGAGGGGACGATCTCTCCGGTCAGCCGCACCGAGGTGGCTTTGAGCACAACGGACGCAGCCACCTTGTCCCCCTCCGACCTGGGGACGCTGAAGGCGGGGATCTTGAGCGCGACACCGCCGGCGAACGGGTCGTCGGAGCTGTTGACCAGCATCACCGCGGACGCCCCGGCCGCCGCCACCCGGGGCAGGGCGGTGTACAAGGACTCACTCCCCACCCGTACGAGGGCGAGCTTCCCGGTGACGTCGTGGGCGGCGAGATCGGCGGCGCTTCCGGAACCGGCGTCCACCACGGACAGCTTGCGACTGCCGCTGAATCGCGCGGAGGCGCTGATGAACTGGGTGGTGAGGTCGAGGTCACGGCCCGGAAGGTCCGCCCGTGCGGAGATCGGCCTGGCCGACAGGTCCTGGGAGACGGTGGAGGAGAGCAGGCCGTCCCTGGCGGAGGCGGAGGGCATGACGTAGTGGGCGCCGGGCCCGCCGGCGAGGATCGCGTTCACACCGATGCTCTGCTCGGCCGACTGGCGCAGGACCGAGACGGCCATCCCACGCGGCTCGCTGGGCTTGGGCGTCACCGTCGTGATCAGGGCAGCCTTGCGGCCGTCTACGGCGAGGTCGAGACCGTGATCGGTGACATCGACGTCCGGCAGCTCGAAGGTCACCGAGGCGGTGCCCTTGAAGACGTGGCCGAGGATCGTGTAGCGACCGGCCACCAGCTGGGCGGAACCCGTGCCGTCGGCTCCGATCCGGAACGCGGTCGGAGGGTCGTTCTTGCGGAGGTTGTAGAGCGAGACAGCTGCGGACGTGGGCGCGGTGCCGTCGGCCATCAGGGTCTTCAGACCGACCTTGTACGTCGGCAGGTCGCGGGTCAGCGTCACGGTGGCATGAGCGGTGACACCCTCGCCGGTCGCGATGACGGTGCCGGTGTAGGTGCCGCCGGTGGTGGCGAGGTCCGGGGCGGCGGTGACCTGCACGTCCTGGCTCCCGCCCGCCGGCAGGGTGACGCTGTCACTGCCGAGGGTGAGCGCTCCTGGGATCGCCGTACCGCCGCCGTCCCTGCTCAGCGCACCGGTCAGGGCGAGGGTGACCGCGGTGTCGGCGGTGTTGTGGAAGGTGACGGTCCTGGTGACCGGACCGGAGACCGCGCCTTGCGCGAAACGGCCGAAGGAGGTGTTGGTGGCCCAGACGCTCGCATGGATGGCCGTGGTCAGATCGACCCGGCCCGAGCCCTCCGCGAACGCGCCGTCGGGCAGCACCTTGGCGCTGGACATCAGGGCGCCCTTGATGTCGGCGGCGCTCCAGTCCGGGTGCTCCTGGGCGATGATCGCGGCCGCGCCCGAGACGTGCGGGGTGGCCATCGAAGTACCGCTCGCGGACGTGTAGTCGGCGTCCACGGGTGTGCCCATGGCGGTGCCCGCCGCACGCGCGGCCACGATGTTCACGCCCGGGGCCGCGATGTCGGGCTTCAGCGCGTTGTCGCCGAAGCGCGGGCCGCGGCTGGAGAACGGGGCGATCTTGTCCTGCTTGTCGACCGCGGCCACGGTCAGGGCCGCGTCCGCGCTGCCCGGGGTGCCGAGGGTGGTGGCATCGGGTCCGCTGTTGCCCGCGGCGATGACGAAGAGGGTGCCGGTCTCCTTGGTCAGGTCGTTGACGGCCTGGCTCATCGGGTCGGTGCCGTCGGTGGAGGTGTCGGCGCCCAGACTCATACTGACGACCTTGGCGCCGCTGTGCGCGGCCCACTCCATGCCCGCGAGCACGGTGGAGTCGCTGCCGGAGCCGTTGTCGCCGAGGACCTTGCCGATCAGCAGCCTGGCTCCGGGGGCAACTCCCTTGTACTTTCCGCCCGATGCGGCCCCGGACCCGACGATGGTGTCGGCGACGTGCGTACCGTGCCCGAAGCGGTCGACGGTGTCCGCGGAGTCGGAGAAGTTCCTGGCCTCGTCGATACGGTCGGAGAGATCGGGATGCGTGGCGTCGATCCCGGTGTCGAGGACCGCCACCTTGACACCCTTGCCGTCGTAGCCCGCGGCCCATGCGGTGGGCGCGCCGATCTGCGGCACGCTCTGGTCGAGCGCGGCCGAGACCTTGGCGTCGAGCCAGATCTTCCGTACGCCCGAACCCAGCTTCCTGGCGGTGGCGCCGGATTTCGCCGTACGCAGTCCGGCCCAGAAGCTCTGGGTCTTCTCGGACCGCACCCGGGCAGCTGTCGCCCGCAGCGACGAAAGGCGTCTGATCTCACGGGAGTCGGCCGGAGCGGGAGCCGATGCGGTGCTGTTCTGCACGATCAGCGGCAGGTCGTGCCCGTTGTCGTACCCCTGCTCGATCAGCGCGCCGACGTCGAAGAGCCGGGGGTCCAGCGCGCCGGAGTCGATGAGCGGAGCGGCCTCCTGCGGGATCACCGTGACGTCCTTGCCGTGCTGGACGATCGAGGCCGTACCCGTCGGGCTGTCGGAGTCGGGCGCGAACGCCACCGTCCGTCCGCCGCCGTTGTCGGTGACCACGACCCGGTCGCCGGTGACCAGGCGCACGGTGTGGACGGAGGCCGCGACGGCCGACGGCTTGAGGGTGCTCACGGTCGGAGCCGCACCCGCCGGAGCGGTGAACCCGGCGGCCGCCAGGGCCGCCAGAACGGACACGGCCGATATGGATCTCTTCCTGAGCGGTCTTCGCATGATGAGGGAGCTCCTTCGCATCGGACTCGTCCGTCGAGCCCGAGCGGAACCCTTCCAACCCCACCCCAGGCGCACACACGAAAAAGTGGCGCATGCGTGACTGCGTCACGTCTGCGCCACCTCGGGTGGAACCCGGCCTACGCGGGAGTCACGCTCAGCCCGCCGAGCGCCGACGCGCTGCGTACGGCGACCGATCCATAGGGCGTACGCAGCCGAAGCCACGCCCCCGCGGCCAGCAGCGCGAAGGGCTGCTCCTGCGGGGGGCCGCCCGCCGCGACCGCGACCCTGACGGGCCGCAGGAAACCGAGCGACTGGGCCGCATGCGCCGCCCGTACGGGAAGCTCGGTGTCACCCAGCGGCCGGGACCAGATCTCGCGGCCGATGCGGTCGAGTTCGGCACGGGTCCGGCTCTCGGCCGGCAACTCCTCGGTGCGCGTACGGAATTCGGCGACGACCGCCGCGACCTCCGCGCGCACCGCGTCCTGCGACGGCATCCCGTCGAGCTGCTGCCAGCCGCCGCGGGGCGGCAGCACACCGGCCCACGGGGGGCCGGTCACGGCGGCAGGCACCTCTGCGGTACCGGCCGACTCGTCGACGGACTCCAGGAGTTCACCCGCGGACACGGTCACGTCGAGCTCGACGGGGTCGGCGAGACGGGCCGTACGAATGGCCAGCACCTCGAAGGACGGCGGCCGCCCGAACACGGCCAGGCTGCGAATTTTCTCTCCGGCGCCCCCCGCCTGGAGGCGGACCGCGGCGGCCTTGTCGTAATGGATCAGCCGGCCGAGGAAGGCGGCGAGGTCCGCCGCCTCCCCCACGTCGGCGAAGGCCAGTCGCACGCTCATGCGGCGAGCGCTCCGGGCTCGTCCAGGTACTCCTGCAGGAAGGACTTCTCCTCGGCGGTGATCCGCCGCGGAACCTGCGCCTCCAGGTTGAACGGCACCACGATGGTCGAAGCCCGCACGTACACCACCGCATTTGAATTAGACGCAGCCGGGTCCTTGACCTCGTAGGCGATGGTGAGCGACGCGGCGCCTATCTTCGTCACCCAGGACTCGATGGTCACCGGCGCGTGCCGGTGGACCAGCGGCCGCACGTAGTCGATCTCATGACGGGCCACGACGGACCCGCCGGAGAAGGACGGCGACCCGTCCCCCGGCGCCAGCCGGAACATGAAGTCGATGCGCGCTTCCTCCAAGTACCGCAGGAAGACCACATTGTTGACGTGCCCGAAGGCATCCATGTCCGACCAGCGCAGGGGGCACGAGTAGATATGACGCACGATCAGCCTCGGGTCAGCTTCTTGTACGTGGCACGGTGCGGGCGGGCGGCGTCGGCGCCGAGACGCTCGATCTTGTTCTTCTCGTACGACTCGAAGTTGCCCTCGAACCAGTACCACTTGGACTCGCCCTCGTACGCCAGGATGTGCGTGGCGACTCGGTCCAGGAACCAGCGGTCGTGGGAGATGACCACGGCCGCACCCGGGAACTCCAGGAGCGCGTTCTCGAGCGAGGACAGGGTCTCGACGTCGAGGTCGTTGGTGGGCTCGTCGAGGAGCAGCAGGTTGCCGCCCTCCTTGAGCGTCAGCGCCAGGTTGAGGCGGTTGCGCTCACCACCGGAGAGCACGCCCGCGGGCTTCTGCTGGTCCGGGCCCTTGAAGCCGAACGCGGAGACGTACGCCCGCGAGGGCATCTCGACCTGGCCGACGTTGATGTAGTCGAGCTCGTCCGAGACGACGGCCCACAGCGTCTTCTTGGGGTCGATGTTGGCGCGGCTCTGGTCGACGTAGGAGATCTTGACGGTGTCGCCGACCTTGATGGAGCCGGAGTCCGGGGTCTCCAGGCCCTGGATCATCTTGAACAGCGTGGTCTTGCCCGCACCGTTCGGACCGATGACGCCGACGATGCCGTTGCGCGGCAGCGTGAAGCTCAGGTCGTCGATGAGCACCTTGTCGCCGAAGGCCTTGGAGAGCTTCTCGACCTCGACGACGATCGAGCCCAGACGCGGGCCCGGCGGGATCTGGATCTCTTCGAAGTCCAGCTTCCGCATCTTGTCGGCTTCGGCGGCCATCTCCTCGTAACGGGCGAGACGGGCCTTGGACTTGGTCTGACGCCCCTTGGCGTTGGACCGCACCCACTCGAGCTCTTCCTTGAGGCGCTTGGCGCGCTTCTCGTCCTTCTTGCCCTCGACCTTGAGGCGGGCGGACTTCTTGTCGAGGTACGTCGAGTAGTTGCCCTCGTAGGGGATCGCGCGACCGCGGTCCAGCTCGAGGATCCACTCGGCGACGTTGTTCAGGAAGTACCGGTCGTGAGTGACCGCGACGACAGCGCCGGAGTACTTCGAGAGGTGCTGCTCCAGCCAGTTGACCGACTCGGCGTCGAGGTGGTTGGTGGGCTCGTCGAGGAGGAGCAGGTCCGGGGCCTCGATCAGCAGCTTGCAGAGCGCCACACGGCGCTTCTCGCCACCGGAGAGGTTGTTGACCGGCCAGTCGCCGGGCGGGCAGCCCAGGGCGTCCATGGCCTGCTCCAACTGGGCGTCCAGGTCCCACGCGTTGGCGTGGTCCAGGTCCTCCTGGAGCTTGCCCATCTCTTCGAGGAGCGCGTCGGAGTAGTCCGTCGCCATGAGCTCGGCGACCTCGTTGAAGCGCTGCAGCTTGCCCATGATCTCGGCGGCGCCGTCCTGGACGTTCTCCAGCACGGTCTTGGTCTCGTCGAGCTTCGGCTCCTGCATGAGGATGCCGACGCTGAAACCGGGCGAGAGGTACGCCTCGCCGTTGGACGGCTGCTCCAGGCCCGCCATGATCTTCAGCACCGTGGACTTACCGGCGCCGTTGGGGCCCACGACACCGATCTTCGCGCCGGGCAGGAAGTTCAAGGTGACGTCATCAAGGATCACCTTGTCGCCGTGCGCCTTGCGCGTCTTGCGCATGGTGTAGATGAACTCAGCCAAGAGAAACCGTCCGGGCATTAGATGTGTGGGCAGATACACCCCAGTCTGCCGTACGTCCATCCCCTGACGAAAACGGCCCCGGTACGCCAAGGGCGTACCGGGGCCGGAGTGACGCTGCGACTACTCAGCGTCGACTACTTCACAGCGACTACTGAGCGTTTCCGGCGCTCTTCTTCCTGCGGAGGAAGAACACCGCGCCGCCGCCCAGGACCACCAGGGCGATCGCGATGCCCGCGATCATCGGGGTGGCGCTGGAGGAGCCGGTCTCGGCCAGGTTGGTGTCCGTGCCGCCCGTGGAGGCGCCACCGACCGAGGCCGCGCTCGGCTGCGGCGTCGGCGTGCTGCCGCCGGTCGCTGCCGTCTTGCAGTCCAGGACGCCCTGGAACTCCTTCTTGAAACCACCGGGACCGGTGATCGTGAAGTCGTACGCCTGGTCCTCGGCGACCGGGATCGTCACCGTCTGCGACTTCCCGGCACCGATCGTGTACGACTTGCCCGCCAGCTCGAAGGTGAAGTCCTCGTCGCCGGTGTTGGCGGCGGTGATGTCCACCCCGCCCTTGGCGCAGTTCTTCTGGGCCGAGACCGCCGGGATGGCGCCCTGCTTGGCCCAGGTCGCCGTGGCACTGGCCGAGACGGTCGACTCGCTCGAACCGGCCAGGATCTGCGTCTGGCTGCCGGTGCTGCTTGCGAAGGCGCGGCCGACGGGAACCTGAGTGGTGGCCTGCACGGTCAGCGAACCGCTGCCGGGCTGGGCGTCCGCGGGGACGTCGAAGAAGAGCTTGGCCCCGTTGCCGACCGGCGCGGTCACGGGCTTGCCCGCCGCGTCGACGATCTTGACGCCGCTGTCCGCGAGCCCGGCACCCTGCGCGACGGTCACGCTGTCGGCGTCGGTGTGCACGGTGATCGGACCGAGCTTCTCGCCCACCTTGCCCGAGACCGCGGTCTGGTCGAGGGTGAGCGACGCCTTGGGCTCGGCGACGTTCGCGGCGTGGTCGGTCAGCCAGTCGGCCAGCAGCTCCGCCTGCTTGTCGACCGCGTCGACCTTGACGTGGTCGGAGTAGCGCCAGATCGCGACCTGGGTGCCGGCGGCAGCGGTCTTCTCGCTGAGCTCACCGGTCCCGGCTTCCTGGGCGAGCTTGGCAAGATCGTTGACCTGCGGGTACGAGTTCTGCAGGATCCAGCGGATCTTCCCCGCGTCACCGTTGGAACCGAGCGAGGTCTGGGCCCAGGGGGTCTCCAGGTACGACGCCTGATCCTTGGTGGGGTGCCCGATGTCGATGCAGTACGTCGACAGCTTGCCGCCGCCGCTCACCGTCATCTCGAACAGACCGGCCGACACCTTGCGGTCGCCGCCGTCCCCGTGGATGACGGCGCTGTCGTACGTCTTCAGGCCGTCGATCGTGGCGGCCGCGCCGCCCAGTTGCTGCGACGGAGCGTCGTCCGCGGCGGCCGCACCCGCTCCGGCCACCGCCCCCGCCGCGACCAGACCAGAAACAACGATCGCAGTGGTGATACGGGCGACACCCCGCCTGCCTATGGCAGAAAACACAGAATTCCCCTCCGGGCGAGGCGCTTTCGCGCGGTGTGCGCAGTGGGGAGTGCCTCGCCTGCAGACTCAATTGCCTCGTGAGTACCCGCAGATCCTAGAGACGCAGGCGCATCAGAGTCCCCCCTCAATGCGCGCTACAACCATTCCGACTCGGAATCGTTATCCCGAACCCCCCTCCGACCTGGGCCGATTGCCGCATCTTCACGTGCGCGCCGCATACGGAACGGAATCTTTCGGGCGCTCCGTCAGAAATGACTCCACTTTCACCACCCGTTTGAAAGCCGAGGTCCCCCGCGCCAGATCGTGCCCCACCGTCACCGCGTCGACATCCGCCGAGCACCGCCAGCGCCCGTCCCGCTCCTCCTCGCGCACCCTCAATCTGCCGTGCACGATCACCGGTTCACCGATGGAGAGGGAACTGGAGAGATTGGCAGCGAGCGAACGCCGCGCCCACACCGTGTAGAAGCTGGCCGGCACATCCACCCACTCCTCCCGCTGCCGGTCCCAGCGCCGCGGTGCCACCGCGAGCCGGAACCGGGCCACCTCCCCGTCCGCACCCCCGTGCTGCTTCACTTCCGTGGCGACGTTCCCCACCAGCGTCACCAGCGTGTCGTTGCTCATCTCGGCCTCCCCGTCGGGCACTTGCCCGGACCTCGCCCGGTCCCCGCCCTGCGATCAATGTGTGATCCCATGCTGGACCGGACGCGGAGAACCTGCCGGAGCCTGTGGATTACTGCCCGGTTGTGGACAACCCCGCCACCGTCGCGTACTGCTCACGCACTTCCCGGTACCGCAGCAGCTCCGCCGAGATCGGGTCGAGCACCTTCGCCCGCCCGCACCCGGCCGCCGCCTCCCGCAGCCGCCGCTCGGTCTCCTGCCCGTACCGCCGTGCGGGACCGCGCGCCGCCACCGAGCACGCCCACTCCACCAGCGGCCCTCCGAGCGTCCCCGCCAGCAGCACGAGCAGCGGCGTCTTCAGCGACACGTCGAGCAGCCCGCACACGGCGCCCACCAGCCACAGCACGCCCAGCACCTGATGCACAGTCATCAGCACCTGCGCGAGCACCGCGCTGGGCCACCAGGCGGGCCGCACCGGCCGCCCGCTGCCCGCGGCCTCGACCGCCAGCACGTCCAGTGCCCCGGGCAGCTCCTCGGCCCCGCGCACCGCCGCCTCGCGCACCGCCTGCGCCCAGGGCCCGGGAAGCCCGGCCGACGCCTCGTCCGCGACCGTACGTACGGCCTGCTCGACCCGCTGCCGGGCGGTGAGCTCCGACTCGGGCGCCTCCGTCTCCGGCTCCACGACCGGCTCGGGCCCGCCGGGCGCGCGCGAGGCCTCGTACCAGCGCCAGGCCCGCAGCCAGGGCGTCCCGCACGCCTTCACGGCGTTCCTGCGCCACTCGCGCTCCGCCGCCTCGCCCGCGGCGGCCGCGCCCACGGCCTCGCCGAGCCCCGCGCCGAAGTCCTCGCGCGCCTGCTCGTCCAGACCCGGGTGCCCCTCGGCGACGTACACCGGACGCAGGTCGTCGGCCGCGGCGTCCACATCGGCGGCCAGCCGCCGGGCAGCGGCCCCGCGCTCGCCCACGAACTGCCCGAGCATCTCGCGCAGTTCACCGACACCGTCCCCGGTCAGCGCGGAGAGCGCCAGTACGGTCGCCCCCGGCTCACCGTGCTCGCCCAGCGCCATCCCGTCCTCGTCGAGGAGCCTGCGCAGATCGTCGAGCACCTGGTCGGCGGCGTCGCCGGGCAGCCGGTCCACCTGGTTGAGCACCACAAAGGTCACTTCGGCATGCCCTGCCAGCGGCCGCAGATAGCGCTCGTGCAGCGCGGCATCGGCGTACTTCTCCGGATCCACCACCCACACCACGGCGTCGACCAGCTCCAGCGCCCGGTCCACCTGCTCACGGTGGGCGGTGACGGCGGAGTCATGGTCGGGCAGATCGATGAGCACCAGCCCATGGAGCTCGTCACCCGGCCCCGCCCCCTGCCACGGCCTGCGCCGCAGCCGCCCCGGCACCCCGAGCCGGTCGAGCAGCCCGGCCGCCCCGTCCGTCCAACTGCAGGCGATGGGCGCGGAGGTGGTGGGCCGGCGCAGTCCGGTCTCCGAAATGGCAACCCCGGCAAGGGCGTTGAAGAGCGTCGACTTACCGCTCCCCGTAGCACCGGCAATGGCGACCACAGTGTGCTGCGAGGAGAGCCGCTGCCGGGCAGCCGCCTCGTCGAGCACACGCCCCGCCTCACCGAGGGTCGTGTCCTCGAGCCGCGTGCGGGACAGCCCGACCAACTCCCGCAGGGCGTCCAGCCGTACGCGCAGATCACCGGTGTACGAAGTCGGACGCGGCAGATCCGCGTACGCCTCGGGCAGCGGCCGCATCGCGCCTTCCCGCGCGGTGCCGCGCTCGCTGGCGCGCCGGGCGATGAACCCGTCGTCCCATCCCTTGGCGGGTGCGACCACGGTCTCCTCAACCGTCACTTCACCCTCAGCGACCTCCGCAACCTGCGCCTCGTCAACCTCAACTGCCTCGTCAACCTCAACAACCTCAGCCACCACTCACCACTCCCTCTTCAGCACAGACAGCGCGGCAATCAGTTCGGCCTGCGACTCGGGCCCGACATCGAGCGCGTCGAGCGGCGCGAGCCGCCGGTCGCGCTCCCCGTCCAGCACCTGGTCGATGCAGTCCCCGACCAGCACCGCGCCCTTGTCCCGCAGCCGCAGCGCACCTTGCGCACCGATCCGCATCGCGAGGCGCTCACCCGCCCGGCGCGCCCGCCGACCGCCGAGCAGAGCGGCGGCGAGCAGCGCGGCCACCGCCTCGGGTTCGGGCGCGGCCGAGCGTTCCAGCAGCCGTACTTCGTCCTCCGCCTGCTCCTCCAGGACGCGCCGCCACCGCCGTACGACGACGCCGATCCGCTCCCGCGCCTCGTCCGCCCCGGGATGCGGAGCACTCAACTCCGCCTTCAGCCAGTCCTCCCGCACGCGTTCGTCGGCGGCGGCAACGGCGCACTCCAGGAGCGCGGTCAGGCTCTCCACGAGCGCGTCGAGCAGCTCGCCCGCGGTGGAGTCCACCGGGTAGCCGCGCCACCGGGTCCGGGCATCCCCGGCGAGCACGGCCCCGCCCTTGAGCTCGCGCCGCACGCGCTTGCCTTCTTCCCCGTACGCGTCCTCTACGGTCCCGGCCAGCCGCACGGCAGCGGCGTACTGCCCCGAAACGGCAGCGGCCAGCTCAGGCATCCGCGAATGCAGCGAAGAGACGACGCCACTGGCGGTCCGGTCCAGCGCCTGCTGGCGGGCGGCGGGGTCCTGCGCCCGGTGGGTGAGCCACGCGCGCAGCGGCGCGACGGCGGTGGTCGGCAGCAGCCCGCTGCCCCCGCCGGCGGACTCGGGGAGCTCGGGAATGGTGAACCGGGGGACCTCCCCCAGCCCGGCGCGGGTGAGCAGCGCACCGTACTGCCGCGCGACTTCCCCGATCACCTGATGGGGCACCCGGTCGAGAACGGTGACAAGCGTCGCGTTGTACTCCTTGGCCGTACGCAGCAGATGCCACGGCACGGCATCCGCATACCGCGAAGCGGTCGTGACGAGCACCCACACATCGGCGGCGCAGATCAACTCGGCGGCCAGCGACCGGTTCCCGGCCACCAGCGAGTCGATGTCCGGCGCATCGAGCAGCGCGAGCCCCCGCGGCAGCGTCCCGGCCACCTCAACCTTCAGCTCACCCCCGGGAACGACCCGCTCCCCGTCGCCGTCCTCCCCCGGCTCCTCCTGCTGCGGCAGCCATACGCGAGTGAGCTGCGGCAGCACCCGGAGCCCCGCGAACCAGTGGTGATCATCGGGGTGGCAGACCAGCACCGGAGTCCGCGTAGTGGGCCGCAGCACCCCGGCCTCCGTCACGCGCCGCCCCACCAGGGAGTTGACGAGCGTGGACTTCCCGGCGCCGGTGGACCCGCCGATGACGGCGAGCACCGGCGCGTGCGGATCTCTCAGCCGGGGCACCAGATAGTCGTCGAGCTGCGCCAGCAACTCGGTCTGCGTCTGCCGCGCACGCGGCGCCCCCTCGACGGGAAGCGGAAGGCGCACGGCCGCCACCCGGTCGCGCAGGACGGAGAGTGCGTCGATCAGCTGGGGCCGTACATCCAAGGTCACCACATGGGAAGAATGCCCGTTTTTAGTGCGTTTTTGAAGCGTATGGCCGTTTCTGCGCGCCGATCAGGGCCATCCAGTGGCATCCGGAACCGTTCAGGCACCCGGGACAGACGGGACGAGTGGGACAGGGGCATAACGAGTGCACAACACCCGGCGCGTGAGGCGCAAAAAGCGCTGCAAGAATCGCACCTGCCTGCGATTATCGGTTCGCTTCACCGAACCTCCACATCGTGCCACGGAGGTGAAGCAACCGGGACGAGGGGAACGGAGCCCTATCCTTGTCCCCGGCAAGGTCACGCACCCGTCCAACCCGGGGCTCCAGGCCACCGAGGCCACCATCCGGCCCCCGTAGCTCAGTGGATAGAGCAGGTGCCTTCTAAGCACTTGGCCGCAGGTTCGAGTCCTGCCGGGGGCACCACCGTGCAACCACCGTCCGGCCCTCCCTCGGGGAGGGCCTTTTTGCTGGTCAGCGGCACCCTAGCGAGAGCCCCGTACAGGGCGCATAAGCACCGGACCCGCCCCAGGTGAGAGCGGGGAGGGTCCGGCGCTGTCCGGCTGTCACCGGGTTTCTGCGGGTGGCTCCCCCGAATACGCCCCGAAGTTCTCCTGAGGCGTCAGTCCTCCTCCGGCAGCTCGGGGAGGTCCCCCTGAGCCTCCATGCGCCGCTTCAGGTCGGGGATCTGCCCCTCGATGCAGCCCGCGTAGAAGGCCAGCAGGACAGGGACGCTGTTGCCTGCCCAGTACGCGACCTGCGCCGGCGGGATGCCGTCGTTGAGCCACTTCGTCAGCCGCGTGTGCCGGATGTCGTAGATGCGCTTTCCCATCGGCGTCTTGTACTCCCGCTCGGTGAGCTCCGCCTTGCGGACGCTTCTCCACACCCGGCGGGTCACCGACCCAGCGAGGAACCCGCCCTTCTCGCCCTGGAAGAGCCGGTCGCCGGGCTTCAACTCCTCCTTCTTGATGTGCTCTCGGAGGATCTTCGTCAGCGCGGGTGGGCCGGGTACGACGCGGGTGTCGTCCTCGGCCCGTCCCTTCAGCCCTCGCTCTTCGCGGATCTCGCCGTCGTCGGTCCAGTTCTTCCCGACTTCCGGCTGTGCGGTGTGGAACAGCACGTCGCACCACTGGTCTTCGGCGTCCTCGGGCGGCAGCGTGACATCGTCCACGTACAGCGCCACGGCTTCTTCGGGACGCGGCCCGGTGTAGTAGACCGTGGCGAAGTACGCGTACAGCCTCCGACCGCCACGAGGCCGCCGCCTGATCCTGTCGAGCATGCGGGCCATCCGCTGCGGGTTGATCAGGGCGCGCCGGTCCACCGCATTGGACGTCTGAGGCGTTGCGCCTCTTCCCTTGGGCAGTGAGTTGCTGTGCAGGATCCGGTGCTTGATGGCGTACTCCATAGCCACGTTCAGGACCCGGCGATTGCGCTTGACGGAGCTGGCTGCCGCCCGTTTGCCGTCGAGTTTCGTGTCAACGGCTTGGAGGATCTCCTCAATCTTGATGGGGTCCTCCCATGCGGCCGTGGTGAGGGTGTTGCGTTCCACCCACTTGAGGATCGCGACCACCTCGGGAGGCGCCTCTTTCCGACGCCCTTTGTTGAAGGCGAACTCCCGCAGCGCGGTGCGTACGTCAACCGGCTTGAAGGCAGTCGGCTCCGTGCGCAGCAGGGCAATGGTCGTTGCCATCAAGACCTTGGCGGTGACCTTGCGGCTGTTGCCTGCCGTCCGCGCCCACTGGGCGTCAGCGAACTGCACGGCGAAGCCGTACCAGTTCACCGCGCTCGCTCCCGATTCACGCGCGACGGGAAGCCCGGTGGCGATGTTGAACGCTTCGCCACGGCGCATGGCGCTGATGAGCTCGGAGCGGAACGAGTCCGCCAAGGGCTCGGTATCGAATGGCCGGCGCTCCCGCTTGCCGTCGACAGTCCACCGCACCGTGTACGTGGTTTTGCGCTGGCCCTTGTAGATCTCGATTTTCCAGACCTTGACGTTGTACGTGGTGTCCATCAGCCCCGGTCCTCCCGGTCGTCGAGCCAGTTGTTCAGGTCACCGCGGCGGATACGGAGGTCTCCGTTCGGGAGCTTGATGCAGCGCGGGGCACGGCCCTTGGCGCGCCAGTCGTAGAAGGTCGAGCGGGAGATGCGGAGTTCGTCGCACACCTCGGGGAGGGTGAGCATGGCTCGCGGGCTGGCTGCTGTGGTCACGTCTCGGTCCTCTCGCTGGGAGGGAAGGCCCCGCACAAACCGCAAAAAGCTGTGGGTCCCACCGGGGGGCCGCTGACCTGCGGGAACGTGGGCGGGTTTTGTGCGGTGGGAGCCCCCGCAGAAATCTGCGAAATTCCGCAAAATTCAGCGGCCCGGCGGGGCGTCCGGCCGGGGGTGTAAGGGGTGCGGGATTTTTGCGGAATTACCGGGGGTTTGTGCGGGAGGGCCCCGCCCCGGGCGGCCGGGGGGTGTTGCCGCAGGTGGGGGGCGGGGTCCGGGGTTTTTTGCTTTTTTGCGGTTTGTGCGGCGGGGGTTGGGCCTGCCGGAGCTGTCACAGGTCGCCTCCGGTCAGCGTGGGGTGAAGGCGGTAGCGGGGTGCGGGCGGCCGGCCGCGGGTCCCGGTGCGCTCGGGGAGGTAGCTGCGGAGGAATCCGTGTTCCTCCAACAGGGTGGTGGCGGGCTCCAGGTCGGCGACGTTGGGGAACTCGCTGCGGGACAGCTTGGTGAACAGGTCCCGGCGGCTGACGTCCGTCCAGTCCTCGGCGCGCAGAACGTCCAGTACGGCGCGTGCGCGGCTCACGGTGGGGTCGGCGCCCATGACGTCGAAGACCGCGAGCGCGTGGGCGGTGAAGTACTCCCCGAGGGTGATGGCCGCGTTCATCGTGGTCTCGGTGATGGGCTGGGTGTGCCCGGTGTCGAGATGCTCCGCCAGGTGCAGCAGGGCCGCGATCCGAGCGACCGCCCCGGCGAGCTTCCCTGCCCAGTTCGCGATGTGCCCCAAGGCTCCGCCGCGTGCCCCGAGTTGGGGCTCCACCCGCTGCTGAAACCCGATCAGGGCCTTGTCGGCCTCGGGGCTGAGCTGGAGTACGGCGGGGTCGGTCCACTCCGCTAGGGACAGCGTGAGGTCGATGATGTTGCGCGCGTAGGTGGTCGCGGTCGTTTCGGGGATCGGATCGGTGATGACCTTCCGCTCTCCCACCAGGGACTTGGGCAGGCAGTACAGGAAGCGGGCCAGCAGCCCGCGCCCGTCGAACCCTTTGACCTTGGCAATGTCGCGCAGCACGTCGGGCTGCACGGCCAGGCCGATGGTCAGGGCGGGGTGGTCGATGTATTCGCGGCGGGTCTGGCGGTTGACGCGCAGCCGGTCCCCGGCGTGGCCTTTGAGGAATACCTCCATGTTCGGGGCCCCGGAGTACCGTCCGGCGATGATGTCGAAGATGCCGCCCTCGGCGGACATCACCGCGAGCCGCCCGCCCTGCTCTGCGATCAGTGAGGTGACCGTCTCGGAGGTGGAATCGTCCGCCAGCAGCAGCGGTTCGACCGGCACGGAGAGCGTTTCTGCGGTCTGCGCCAGGCTGATTGCCTGGGCTGTGAGTTCCTCGCGCTTGGACCCTTCGGCGCCTGCCGCTTTGGCCGCGGCCTTGTCGGCAGCTTCCCTGGCCATGCGCGCGGTCATGGCCGCTTCCACGATGGCCGGGGCCACCGCAGCTTGGAGTTGCTTCTCCGCCTCGTACAGCGGGTCGGTGAGTAGGGCGAAGACGGCGGATTTGCGGTTGGCCGGAGGCAGCGCGCACACCACGTAGAGGTTGGTGGGCTCGCGCCAGTTGCCCCGGATCCAGACAACCGCGCGCCCGCCGGCCGCTGCCGCGAGGACGGACAGGCCGATGGATCCGGCGAGGTCGACGGGGGTCTGGGTCTCCTCCGCGACCGCGCTCACGAACTGCCCCAGCCACGCGGGCAGGACGTGCGCGGGGAAGGGCGGCAAATCGCGTTTCCCGGTGAGCGGTATCGGCTCCTCCCACACCGGCTCGGCGGGCCGGGCCTGCTCTGTCGTGTCCGCTCCGGTCCACAGGTCGGGCGCGGGGGTGTGGGAGGTCATGACGTTCCTCCGCCGCCGGTGGGGTTCAGGCCGTTGGTGACGGCCCGATGTGCGTAGGTCTCGGGGACACCGACGGAGACAGCGGCGGCGGTGATCTCCCAGCCCAGTACGTCCAGTCCGCAGGGGCCGGGGCACTGGGTGTGCTGGGCTGCGAGGAACTGCGCGACGCCGAACGCCTGGGAGGCGGCGCCGGATTCGGTGCGTGCGCGCACCAGGGCGAGCCCGCGTTCCAGTCCGGTCCGCACGTAGTTGGCGGTGTGTCGGCATCCGGTGGCCACGGTCTGATCCCAGGCCGCGCGCACCGGGACGGAAGAGACCACCCCGCCGCGCCCGGGGGTGGTTTCTTCCCTCACAGCCAACGCGCGTACGGCCGTGGGCAGCGGCGCCATGCGACCGATCCCGGAGCCCAGCCAACGGGCGTAGGACATCCGGGATTTGATGTCGATGCCGGGACGCACGGTGTTCGCTGAGCGCATCGTGCCGGTGTAGATCCAGTGCTGACCCCGGGTGGTGGCTACGGTCCGGGTCGGCGGCAGGTGCTCCTGGGCCCAGGTGACCGCCGCCTCGTTGTCCAGGTCGACGACGGTGAGCCGGGCGCCGCCGGGGTGGTAGGCGAGGGCCGTGGCCTGGCCCCACACAGCAGTCCACGGTGCCGACGTGAGCACACCAGGGTTGGTGGTCGCCGCTGCCCAGCCGTGGCACGGCTGGGGGCATTGGCAGGGGCCGGTGGTCTTCATGTTCGGGCGCCCGCCGCACGCATTGTGTGCGCAGGCAGGGCAGTTCCCGAACGGGGCCTTGCCCACGCGCAGGGGTAGCACCGGCACGCCGGATGCGGCGAGGCGCAGCGCCATGGTGAGCAGGTCGCTGCCCGCGACGTCGCGGGGCCGGTGTGGGGCGGGGTGTGCGGGACGATGGGCCCCTCGCGCCCGGGGGTTGGCTTGCGTCATGCTGGGGGTTCTCCTGTTTCTGTCGAAGGGACACGGAGCCGGGGTGGGTGCAGGCTTTGGCGAGACGGCACCCACCCCGGGCACATTTAGAACGGCGGTTCGTCGCCCCCAGCCGCCGGGGCAGAGCCCGCGGGCGCGGTGTTCCATGCGTCGGGTGTGCGGGCGGTGGTGGTGCGCTGGGAGCGTTCGACCTTGGCCGTGGCGAAGTACAGCGACGGCCCGATGTCGTCGACCTCCAGGGCGAGCATCGATCGGTTCTCGCCCTCGGGGGTCTGCCAGTTGTTCTGGCGCAGCCGCCCGGAGACGACGACGCGGGTGCCCTTGGCGAGGGATTCGGCGATGTTGGTCGCCAGGGTGCGCCAGGCGGTGCAGCGCAGGAACATCGCGGTGCCGTCCTTCCACTGCCCGCTGGCCTTGTCGTAGCTGCGCGGGGTGGAGGCGACGGTGAACTTCACAAGCGGGTCACCGCCAGTGGTGTAGCGGAGTTCCGGGTCAGCGGTGAGGTTGCCGACGACGGTGATAGGGGTGTCTCCCACGGACATTGGATTCCTCCAAATGCGGTGCGGGTCCGGGCTGTCCGGTCCCCCGCACCGTCCCGACCGCGGTGTGCCCGGGTCGGGGCGGGGCGATACGGGGGACCGTCAGGCCGCGTGCGCCGCTGTCCGCGCGAGCGCCTCGCTCACGCGCTCTCCGAGCCATTGGGCGACGTTGCAGGAGACGGCGTTGCCCGCCTGCATGGTCTGTTCGCCCTTGGTGCCGTGGACGATGTAGTCGGTGGGGAAGCGCTGCGCGAGGAGCTGTTCGCGGGGCTGGATCATCCGGTACCGGCACTCCTCCAGCACCAGGGCCGGGGAGGCGATGGCGGCGGAGTCGACCGTGCCCAGGGTGTGCAGCGGCTCCCCGGTGGTCTTGGTGGCCGCGTTGCGGTACGGGACGACCAGCCAGTGATGCCGCCCGGAGGCTGTGACCGTGTCCACGGGCCGGTCCATGGGGGTGGGGGTGGCGTTGCGCCGCAAAGTGACCATGAACGCGTCTTCCGCGTGCGGCGGTGTCAGAAGCGCCTCGAAGCCCTTGGGGTTGGCAAGCCGGGTGCGCATCGGCTCGCCCGTGGTCGTCGGAGTGGTGTTCCAGGTCCCGCCCGAAGGGATGAGCAGCGCATCGCCGATCTTGGCGGTGCGGGCGGCGAGCGGCGCCCCGTCGGCGGGGACGGCTCGCCCGTCGTGGCCGCCGTGGTTGACGGTCAGCACCATGCGCCGTTGTCCGAGCATGTCCAGGCCCGCCTGGATGCGGCGCAGAGTGGTCGCCGCGAGCGGCGGCAGGCGGTGCGTGGCGCGGTCCGCGATGCGCACTCCGAGGTTCGTCCAGTCGATGATGTCGGCGGCCGGGCGCACGTACGGCTCCACCACCTGGTGGCGGCAGACGCCCCCGTTGGGGCAGCGGTAGACGTACTGCTGCCCGTACTTGCCCAGGTGGCGTGCGCCGGGCTTCTTCCACGACTGGATGGCCGCCACGTCGGTGCCACAGGTGGGGCACCAGGCCAGTGGGCGGGGTTCCAGATCGGGCAGGGGTACGCCCTCGCGGGTCATGGCGATGTAGATGCGGTTGCGCCATTGCGGGGCGAGTTCGTTGCCCGGACCGCCGATGTGCGCGGAGGAGACTGACACGAACTGAACTTGGTAGCGCAGGGCGCGCATGCCGGAGACCCAGACGTCGAACAGCTCCCAGTCCGCCGCCTCGGGGACGTTCTCGACCAGGACGGCCGCATACCGGTGGACCTCCACCGCGCGCAGGACGTCCCAGAAGGTGGCCCGGGTGCGCTCGAAGGTGTCGGAGGCGATCGACCCCTCCTCTTCGAAGGCGAGCTGCCCGCGCGAGACCTTGGCGCGACGGCGCCCGCCGGCCGGGCTCAGTTCGGTGCAGATCGGCGAGGCCCACAGGATGTCGGTCCTGGGGAGGCGGCGCATGTCGTAGTGGTCGATGTCGGCGCACAGGTGGTCGGCGTCGCGGTGGTTCGCGGCGTGGGTGGAGATGGCGACCTTGCTGTGATTCGCGGCCAGCTTCAGCTCAAGTCCGGCCGCGACCAGGCCGGTGGAGGAGCCGCCGGCTCCGCAGAACAGATCGGTGAAAGTCAGCACTGCTTGCTCTCCTGAAGGTGATCGAAGGGACGCAGGGCCGGGGTGGGTGCAGGCTTTTGGCGAGACGACACCCACCCCGGGCACAGCTACCTCGAGGTGTGGGACTTGACCCAGATCGCGTACTCCTGGCGGACATAGCCGCGCGGCTCGGCCGCGCTGTCCGGGTGCAGCGGGGTGTACGGGCCTTCTCCGAGGCCGAACGGTCCGGGGCCCTCGCGGTCGATGTCCAGCAGGCGGCGGCCGGCATTCACCGCCACCTCGGTCGCATCCGCGTAGATGCCCGCCTGCTCGTCATCGAGCGCCAGGCGGTCAAGCAGGGCGGCTTTGCGAAGCCAGAACTCCCGGTCCACGGCGCGGCCGTGCAGGTGGGTGCGGGCCCGCTCCGCAGTCCAGCCGATCTCCCGTACGACCGGCGGGGCGAGTGCGTACGCGGCTTCGGGGGTGGGCCAGCGGTTGGGCTCGGGGCGCAGTTCGGCCGACACGTACAGGCGCACGCCCTGCCCGTCGCGGGTGGGGCGCGGGCGCACCGACTTGGCGAGGAACGTCCGCTCCAACGTGTGCATGATCTGAGCAGTCTCGTTCTGGGTGCAGATGACGCGGATCTCGAACACGATCTGTCCTTCCGGGTGTTCAGGCCGCGAGCGCGGCGGCGGGGTGGGTGCGGACGACGACGAAGGTGTCCGTGGTCGCGTCGTAGTGGACGTGCACGGGCTCGGCAGCTTCGTTCCGGGCTTCGGTCGCCGCGTGTGCGGCGAGCAGCGAGGCGCGGGGGTTTCCGGCGGGGAAGGTGCGTAGCGGCTTGGGGTGGTGGCCGGTGCAGGTGCGGCAGGCCATGGGGCATCACTCCTTAGTGATCTCAGAGGCGAGCAGGAGGAGTTCGGGCTGTGCGGTGCGGGTGGACGGTGGGGTCGCGGACCGTGCGGCCGGTTGTTTGGCGGTGGTGGGGGCGTCGTCGTGGAAGCGGACAGTGCCCAGATCCCGCTTCCCGGACCGGTGGCGGGGCGCCTCGGGGTAGGCGGCGTTCCACGCTTCGGCGCATACCTTGTGGACCGGCTCGTTCGTCTGTGAGCGCAGCGGGGTGGCTTTGCCGCACAGGGTGCACGGCCGGTCGTTGAAGCGGTCGAAGTGCCCGGTGTCGCGCCAGATGAGTAACCGGGGCTCCGCCATGGCTAGGCGTCGCGCTTGGTGGCGGGCAGTGCGGGATCGGTGTGCAGTCGCCGGGCGGCGGCGTGCAGTTTGGCGTCCAGGACCGCGGGCGCCTGGTTGGTCAGGGAGTGCAGGGCGACCGCGGCGGCGATGATGACGTCGGCCAGTTCTTGCGCCACGTCGTGGGTGGTGTGGGTCGTGCCTTTGCGGGGGTTCTGGCCGGTGCTGCCGATGTACGCGGCGGCGACTTCGCCCGCTTCCTCGGTGACCTTCAGCAGGCGCATGGCGATCTCGTGTTCGCCGGTGCCGTTGGCCTGGTTCAAGGTGGCGGTGATGTGGGCCACGATCGGCCACAGGGCGGTGTTCATATGGACTTCCTCTCAGCGGTGGGGAGTTCGGGCAGTCCCGCCTTGGTGAGGGCGGCGGGGTCGTAGCCGGGGAGGGTGGCGCGGGTGATGAGCGCGGTGGCGAGCTGTTCCGCGTACGCGGCGCCCGCCCGTGCGGATTCGATCTGGGCTCCGGCGCGCAGGGCTTCCACGCGCTCGATGTGCGCGTGCTCCTGGTGCCGTTCGGTGGTGTGCCGCTCGTGCGCCAGGGCCTCGCGTCGGTCGGTGCGCCAGTAGCGGGCCGCGAGCCCGTAGGCGACGGCCGTCGCGAGGACCCACAGCAGCAGCGGGAGCGAGATGCCGTCCGCGTACCCGGCGACCCCCGCGAGGGCGAGGCCTCCGGAGGTGGCGAAGCAGGTTCCGGCGATCACGCTGTCGCCGGACCAGCCCTTGGAGGAGGCGGCGCCGGCCGCCGCCGATCCGGTGGCGAGGACGACCATCAACGCGGCGTTGCCGACGGAGTGTTCGGCGCCGTTGGCATTCCAGATCCGCCCCAGGATCAGCACCGTGGAGGTGGCCAGCGCGGGGGCGGCTTTGGGGGCGATGAGGGTGAGCAGGTTGTGGGCGAGGATCGGTTCGTTCATGACCGGGCTTCTCCTCTACAGGTTGGGGATGGCGTCGATGACGGCGCGGGTCAGTTGGTTGATGGGACCTGCGGCGCCGGTGGAAGCGAGGTAGAAGCCGAAGAGCACGGCGACGAACGCGGCCCCGTAGCCGAGGGTGTTGGAGCGCAGCAGGAAGAACAGGACCAGGCCGAAGAGGAAGACCAGGGAGACGGTCAGGGCCACGGCAGGCTCCTTTCGGATCAGTGCGGGCGGTGGGTGCAGACGGTGCGGTGCTCTATCCGGTGTCGCATCTCAGCGGCCACCCGCATCAGTTCCTCCACGGTCACGCGGACCGTGGCGCTGGCTGCGGTGTCCGGGAGGGAGCGGAAGTCCTGCCCTTCGTCGACGACGACGATGACGGGCGGGGCCGATGTCGCGGGGGTGTTGGGCATGGCGGGGTGCTCCTTGGGGGTCATCGGGTGCCGTCGCGGTGGATGCGGGCGGCGAGGTTGTAGAGGTGGCGGCCGACGCGTATCCGTTTGCCGTGGCCCTTGCAGCGGCGGCAGTCCTTGCCGCGCCGGGCTGTGCCGCGGCGGGTGATTTTCACGATGTGGCCGTGGCCCTTGCACTTGCGGCAGTTGCCGAACGGGCTCGCCGCACACACCGACGCGTAACACAGCGTGACTGCGAACAGGCAGGCGATAGCCAGGAGAACAGGGGGCATGAGAGGCCTCCACGGGCGGGTTTCAGGGGTTTCCGCAGGTGGGCCGCTATGTACTAGCGACCTGATCAGACGGGGTTTGGGGCGCTATCGGGGCCGCTATCGATAGCGGGGTGCGCCGATATCGATAGCGGCCCCGAGCGGTCAGCTCGCGTCCCGCTTTCCGTCACGCTCCGCAATCGCGGTGGTGAGGTGTGAGCGGTCGATGCCGCGCTTGTTGGTGAACTTGCCTTCGATCCGGCGGCCCACCTGGATGGTGGCGATGCCGTGCGGCTTGAGGGCCGCGGCGAGCCCGTCGGGCTCCCAGCCGTCGTAGACCTCGGGGCGCAGGTCGGCGAGGCGGGCCACGACGGTCTCCGACCAGACCTTGGTTTCCTTGACCGGGATGACGGCGAGCAGGTCGGAGAGCAGGTCGTAGCCGCCGACCACGACCTGCGGCTCCTCCCCGAGCGCGTACCCGGACAGGGTTCCGGCGCTCTCGCGGACCTTGCGGGCGCGGGCGGCGATGCGGTCGGCGCCGGGGCCGTCCACGTACGCGGAGCCCACGATGCGGGCATCGGAGCCTTCACCGACGAAGTAGTGAATGCCCTTGTCGCCCCAGGCGAACATGGTCGCCCGCACCCCGCGCTTGTAGGCGGAGGTGCCCAGCACCATGTCGTTCTCCAGCTGGCCCATGACCTTCAGGCACCAGCGGGCGGAGGCGTTCGCCGAGATGCCGGTGGGCAGGGCCTTCGCGTCGGGTCGCTGGGTGGCGAGTAGGAGGACGATGCCGGTGGCCGGGCCGCGTTTGACCAGGTCAGTGGCGATTTCCTCGAACTCGTCCTTGTGCTTGGGGTGCTCGAACAGCACCTGGCACTCGTCCACCCCGATCACGATCGGGTGCAGACCGAGCGAGCGCTTGTCGGCCAGCTCGCTGGTCACCTTCGACTCTGGGCAGATGTCCCGGGGCAGGGAGCGGATCACCTTGGTGCGCCGTCGCAGTTCCTCGCGCAGTGCGCGGAAGTCCGCCAGCGCATACGCGATCGCCTCGTCGTCGTCGCCCGCCGCGTGCCGGTGGGAGACGGCGTTGCCGACCGGGTCCAGGTCGCCGGTGCCCTTCATGTCGTAGGTGTGCAGCTCAGCTCGCGGATCCAGGGCCGCGATCAGCAGCAGCAGACGCAGCAGGAACGTCTTGCCCATGCGCGGGATGGCGCCGATGATGCCCGCGATGTACATCAAGGTGACCTCGACCCAGCGTCCCCGCTGGTCGGTGCCGTACGCGACGGGCTTGAACAGGTTCACGCTGCCGCTGTTCAGCAGCGGCCACTTGGGCTTCTTCGCGGTCGACATGTCCTCATCGCCGACCCACAGCACCAGGTGCCCGGTGTGCTCGTTGGGCACCGCCTCGGGCCACACGCAGCCCAGCGGGCGGCGCAGCCCGGAGGCGAGGCGGTCGCGGCGCTCGATGACGTCGGTCACGGTCACGCCGTAGGGCAGGTTGCCCTCCGCCCGCCAGCCGGGACCGTCCCGGGTGATCGGGGCGGTGAACTCGAACCCGTCCCGGCCCTTGCCCTGCGCCTGGTTGATCGCCGGAATGCCGAGGGCTCCCAGCGCGCGCAGCACAATGTCGCTGGTGAGCTTGACCGCCTTGGGCATCTCGACCGCCCGGTGGATGACCGGGTCATCCGCCTTGCCGCCGGCGACCCCGAGCGCCATCGTGACCGCGCCCACGGACACGGCCTGAAGCCAGCCCGGAGCCAGCACGTAGAGGGCGAGCGCGGCACCGACTCCGATGAACGTCGCCAGCACCATGGCCAGGGTCCGCAGCCGGACCCGGCCATCACGCTGCCGCGACAGCTTGAGGTACTCGCCCGCGTCCTCGCGGCGAACCGCGGCCAGGCGCACCGGCTCGCCCTCCCGGTCGGCCATCCACCGCATGGAAGCGCCCACGAACTTCGCCGCACCGGACGGCGCCTGAAGGGCGAGCCGCAGAGCGTAGACCGGGGAGCGCAGCGCGTGGTAGCCGAGGGTGTGGACGTAGTGGCGGGCCACCCACCCGGTGGCGGTCTTCAGCTCCGCCACGGACCGCAGCCACAGCGGAACGACCGGGCGCCGCTGGGCAGCGAGCAGGCGACCCAGGTAGCCGGGGCCGGTCGCCTTCGCGGCCGGAGGATCCACCATCACGGGCGCGGTGGGGTCGCCCGACTCCCCCGACCACGGTCCGGGTGTCGGATCGGGCGACGGGGCACCAAAGGAGTCGGGGGCGGAGTCGACCGACCCGGTCGGGTCAGAGTCGGGGGCGGGTGTGGCCGACTGGTCGCGGGCGGTGCGGGCCGACTTCAGGTCGACCACCTCACCGCCCAAGTCGGGGGCCATCTCGGCTTCGAGCCGGTTGAAGAGTTCGTTGTCGTCGTCGGGGTGCTTCACTGAAGGTCCTTCCGAAAGGGAGTGGAAGGGGTCCGGACGGCGCTTTGGACGGCCTACCGTCCGGACCCCGCTGTGCCTGTGCGTGCCCCGGGCCGGAGTCGAACCGGTCCTGCGACCATCGGGGCTGTCGTGCTGTTCAAGCGGCGAGGATGCGGCGCGCGGCCTCGCGGACCGGTCGCTGGTTGTCCTCGAACGACGCCGCGAGGTCCTTCGCGAAGCCAAGGGCGATCTCCGCCTCCACGGTCGTGATCGGCACGCCATCGAGGTAGCCGCCGTACATGAAGCCGGTCTGGGCGATGACGTCCTGCGCGGTCGCGGCGGGCTCGTTGTCGATCCACCTGCCGTACGTGATGAGCTCGTGGGCGGCGTGCCGGGCCATGCGGAGTCGGCCTTCGATACGGCGCTGTACGCGACGACGCCGGTTACGGTCCTCGCGGCGCTGTTCGGCGGTGATGGGGGCGACGGGCTGTTCGGTGCGGCTGGTCATCTCGGTCTCCTCGTGCGATGGACGGTCAGGCGGCGGAGGGTGTGGTGAGCTGCGGGGCAAGGTTGGATTCGGTGCGGTATGCCTCGCTCTCGTGCGCGGTCAGCAGCCGGTCGTAGCGGCGTGCCTCGCGCCGGGGCATCGGCTCGATGCCGAGGTTCTCGCGCAGCGAGGCGGTGATCAGCTCGCGCACTCCGTGGCGGGTGAACTGCACGGTGTGCACGAGCTCGTGCACGAGGGTTTCCGCGATCACGGTCGAGTTGGTGACCTGGCGGGCATTCAGCAGCACCACCGCCCCGGACGGGGCGAGCAGGGCCTTGCCGTAGGCGCGGCGGTCCTCGCGGCGCAGCTCGCGCTGCGCCTTCGCCCGCACCTTCGGCGTGACGCTCGCCCCGGTGACCGCGGCCGCGTAGTCGACGGTGAGTTCGGTCATCCCTTCAGGGGTGGTGAGCACGATCTCGACATTCGGCAGGCGACCGGGAACGTGGCGCTCGACCAGGCGGGCCGCGTACGGGGCCAGGTACTGCACTTCGCGCAGGATGTGACGCTGCCCGAACAGCCGGTGCGTGGTGACCTTCATCGGTCAATCTCCTTCAGCAGGTGAGGTGTTCAGGCGGCGTGCTGGTCGCGGGAGGCTGCGGGGGCCAGGTCGGCCCAGTCGGCGCGGATGCTCTTCAGCGGGTGGACGATGGAGCCGTCCACCCGGATCGGCATGTGCAGACCGATGAAGTCGGTGCCGCAGGCGATGACCAGCGGACGGTTCGGACCGGCCGCCCACACGGTCAGCGGTTCATGACCGACCGCTCCGCCCGCGGTGCCCCAGCGGGCCAGCAGGCGGGGCGAGAAGTGGGCTTCCTGCCGCAGGTCGGGGGCGCCGGCCAGCGCGTCCGTGAGGACGTTGCGCCACAGCCACTTCGGGTTGTCGCTGCGCCAGGGACTGCCCAGCTCCTGGTCGTCCAGCGTCGGCACAGCCAGCGTCTGGCGTCCGGCTGTCACGCTGAGCACGTCGTCGTACATCCCCCTGACGTAGTCCAGGTAGATCGGCTCGCGCCGGTTCAGCCGGACGAAGGCACGCACCGACTTGAGCGCATCGGCCGTCACGAACGCCTCCCACTCCCGCTCCGGTCCCGCCTCCAACGGGCGCTTGACCACGGCGAGGGTGTGCCGGTCGGTGGCGACCGCGTACAGGTGCGTCCCGGTGGCCTCGAAGTAGATGCCGTTCAGATGCGGGATGTCATGCCTCAGCGGGTGCATGTGACCGCTGAGCTGGTTCAGCAGGTGCGGGAAGTCCGCGATCGGGCCGATCATGCCGCGTCTCCTTCGCTCTGGCCCGGGGCGGGCAGATCGAACAGCCCGCCCTGGTCGGTGGTCGGTGCGGGGGCGTGCTCACGTCGGGCGATGCGGCGGGCGGCGGCGAAGCACTCCGGGCACCACGCCCGCAGCTCGCTGCCCGGAAGGGCAGCGGCCTGGCGGTCGGGGGTGAGCGGGTCGGCGGCAGCCGCGATCAGCCGCACCGGCCGGTTGGCCGCGTAGGTGTTGTGCTCGCGCGGGCAGCGGCCTTCGGTCTTGGCGTGCGGAGAACCGCACGCCCCGGCGCAGGTGCAGCGACCGCCGGCCGCCGCCATCACGGTGCGGAACAGGTCGGCGGCCACGATGGGATCGGACATCACGCAGCCACCTCCCCGCCGTTGCCGTCGTCGTCCACGGCGTGCAGCCGCTTGCCCTCCGCCCGCTCCCCCAGCAGCGCATCGCGCAGCGCACGGGAGTTGGCAGCCGAACAGCGCAGCGTGGTCCGCAGGGCCTCCGCGTTGATCTCCGCGTCCGCCCATGTGGCGGTGGCCGTGCGGGCCTCGGCGAGCAACTCCGCCGCCGTCCGTGCACCCTTCGACGCCTTCGCCTTCGGGGCGCGCTTGCGCGGCACCTTGGGCGCCCGGTCCTTGTCCGGCTCGGTGTTCGGCGGGGGGAGGGGCGGCAGCTCCTCACTCGGCGGGTTCAGCTCTCCGAGTTTGAGCAACACGCGCTCGGGGCGCGGGGTCTTGGACCTCCACCGCCACCCGTGCTCCTGGCGCAGCTGCGCGCGGGCCAGCTGCCGCTCCCGCTCCTTGGCGAGGGCCTCGGAGTAGGAGGTGATCTCCCACAGCGTCATCCGCCGCCACAGGGCGAAGGTGGAGGGGAAGGCCAGCAGCCACCGGGAGCGGCGGATCTTCTCCATCCGCCGTCCGGTCACCGCACCGATCCGTGAGGCGTAGATGTGGGCGGCGATCTCGGAGAAGACCACCCACAGCAGCGGCATCGTGCCATGCGCGACCTTCGCGGACAGCGAATGCCCGGCCGCCACGTTCAGCCCGCACGTGATCAGAGTCAGCACCCACGGCACGAACCGCACCCACGCAAGAGGCATGTCGGTGCGGATCAGTAGCAGGTTGGCCAGGGTGAACACCGGGATGGCGACGTCGATACCGATCGGCAGCATCCACGGAGCACTGAAGCCCCAGGACAGTGCGGCGGCTGACACGGAGTCGAAGGACGATGCCAGACCCAGCACGCCAACTCCGGCCGCGGCGGCGATACCCACCCCGGCCAAGCCCAGTTCAGGGCGGGTCAGCGGCGGCACCCGCGGTGGCGTCGTCTCGATGGCTGCCGTCATGACGTCGCCCCCTCTGCGAGGGGAGCGTTGGTCATGCCGGTCAGGGCGGCGATGTCCGCACCGGTCAGGACGGTGTGCTCGTTCATCGCATGCGCCACGGTGCGGATCTCGCGCCAGAGGTAGCCGACCTTGCGGCGGGCCATCCCGCGCACCATCCCCCAGGACTTGCCGCCCTCGGGTACGTAGGTGCGACCGATGCGGTAGCCGAACTCGGCGAGCACGTCGATGGCCTGCTCTCGGTCATGCGGGGAGGCGCAGGCAGCTGCCCGGTCCGGGGTCCACAGGCCGCAGGTCATCAGGTACAGCACGTGGCAGATCTCTCCGGCCGCCGCCTGCGCGGCGAACTGCCACTGGTCGACATTGCACGTCCCCCACGTGGTGTTCCCGGTGACCGTCCACTTGTCGGGTTCGGGGGACCAGGCGATGACCTCGCTGGTCTGGACGTGCATGCCGTAGGCCATACCGAGCACGGCGTGACCGGCCTCATGGAACGCGAGGCCCAAACGGGCCTGCTCGTAGCTGAGCGGCATGTGGAGCGTCGGCCGGGGCGTACCCCGGTGGTCCGCCAGCAGTTCCGGGGCGGGGGCGGTGGCCCTCATGCCGCCACCCCCTTGCCGCGCCGGGTGATGCCCAGCGGGAGGGCGTGTGCCGTGCTGCGGGAGAGCGGGCGGATCAGTAGGGCGACGTTGAACAGCTCCGGCGCGTAGGTCTCGATGGCCTGCGCGGCGACCTGGCTGACGCGGTCCGGCAGGCCGGGGTCCTCGGCGAGGATGTCGCGGGCCGCGTCCTCGCGGGCCAGGCGGTCCAACTCGCTCTCGCCCTCCACCCCGAGCCACAGCTCAACGGGGGTGCCAAGGGCGAGTTCGATGAAGTCGTCGGTGCTGACGACCTGGTGGCGGCCGATGTAGGCACGCATAGGGATCACTCCTGATGTCGAAGGGACGCAGAGCCCGTACGGCCGCCCGGCTTTGGCGAGACGGCGACCGCACGGGGAGACAGGAAGGAACAGGGCCCGCTGCAGCAGCGGCGGGCGGCGCCCCGGGCGGGATTTGATCCCGCGCCCTCACGGCGAATTGCCGGGGCGGTGGTGCGTGGTCACGCCGTGCGAGACGGTCCCGGGCTCGCGGCTCGGGCCCCGTCTCCCACGACGGTCAAGCGATGACGCGAAGGGCGTTGCCGCCGGGTTGGTCCAACCCGGGCAGCGCCGGAAGCAATCGGCGGATCACAACAACCTCCAGATCCGGAGGGATCAGGGCTTCGCCGGCGGGCCGTTTGCGACGGCCTTCCGGTCCCGAGCCTGCGAGTCGGTGCGTCATCGTCACTGCTCTGACGCCAGCAGGGCGGCGCGCATCAGGTGGCACCCGCGGGGCTGTCCTCCAGTGATGAAGGCATGCTCCCCAAGAGCGTTTCTCCAGAGCTGACGCGCGGGCAAGGCTCGTTCCCCTGCCACGAAGTGGCCGCCGGCGGCCGTCACCCGGGCCGTTGCGGGGACGGGAAGTCTCATCCCGTCGCATGTCGCACTGTTCAGTTCTCAAGGAACGGACGCTTCCTTCGAGCCCGTCTCACGGAGCCCTCCGGGCGCTGATGCAGTACCTGTATTACAGGTACTGCATCGAGTTCCGTCAAGTGCATCGGCGGAACTTCTTCTCTTCGCGCCGGGACTTCTTGGCGCACCATCAGAATCGGTGCAGGTCAGGGGAGTTGGTCACCCCACGCCTGGACAGCTTGTGGTCAGCTCGCTACCGTCAAGAGCTCCCAAGAAGTCCCTCGGGGGTCCAGATGTCCAACGAACGTCTGCGTTCAGCTCTCTTGGCTCAGGGCATGACCCTGAACGGCCTGGCCGAAGCGATTGAGGTCAACCCGAAGACGGTCGAGCGTTGGATCACGCAGGGGAAGGTGCCGTACCGACGGCATCAGTACGCCACGGCCTCCGTGTTGAAGGTCGACGTGACGACGCTGTGGGACGACTCCCGCAACCAGGAGTCCTCAGCAGACCTGAGCAAGGCCGAGATCGCGGCTGTCTACCCGCATCGGCACGTCGTGCCGTCGAACCTGTGGCGCGAGATGTGCCAACGCGCTATGCAGCGCATCGACATCCTCGTGTACGCCGGTATCTACCTGGCGGAAGATCCGCTCTTCTTCTCGACATTGAAGGCGAAGGCAGAGAGCGGCGTCCGCATCCGCGTACTGATGGGCGACCCGACGTGCGAAGCCGTCATCCGGCGCGGCATCGACGAAGGGCATCGCATCATGGATGGCAAGATCCGCAATGCCCTGGTCAACTACCGCCCGCTCCTCACCAGCCACCCCGAGATCGAATTCCGGCTGCACGACACCGTGCTCTACAACTCGATCTACTGCGCAGATGACGAGATGTTGGCCAACACCCACGTGTACGGGATCGGCGCGTACATGGCGCCTGTGCTGCACCTGCGTCGGCTTCCCGGAGGTGGTCTGTTCGACACCTTTGCGAATAGCGTTCAGCAGACCTGGGAAGGCGCCAGGCCGGTGACCGAACACGACATCACGGGAGCTTGAGCATGGGACGCATCGACTACCTGCACGACCCAGACGGTCCGGCACCCAACTCGGTCGTGCCCTCCGTCGTGGCGTTCGTCCAGAACGACGCTGGTCAGGTGCTGCTGATCCAGCGGTCCGACAACGGCCGATGGGCCCTGCCCGGTGGTGGCCACGACGTCGGCGAGTCCATCAGCGACACCGTGGTGCGCGAGGTCTGGGAAGAGACCGGGGTCAAGGCCGAAGTCATCGACATGTCCGGGATCTACACCGACCCCGGCCACGTGATGTTGTACAGCGACGGCGAGGCCCGGCAGCAATTCAGCATCTGTTTCCGCGCCCGGCCGGTCGGCGGTGACGTCCGTACGAGCGACGAAACGACACAGGTCCGCTGGGTGGACCCAGCGGACCTGTCGGAGTACGACATCCACTCCACCATGCGGCTTCGCATCGAGCACGCGATGGACCGGAAGCGGCCGACGCCCTATATCGGCTGACGCTCCACCGCGGCGAGTCGGTCGAGCACACGGGCCGTACTCGCCAGAATCTCCGGTTCAGCACGGCGGATGAACGTACCGATCAGGCTGTCCGGCCCGTACCGCCCGGCAATCTCGTTCACCCGGTCCACGGGGTTCGTGGGGGTACCGTCCGGAGTCGTGTTCATGTCGCAGTAGCAGAGCGCGTCATTGAGGCTGGCCGGTTCCCGGGGAAACTCCGCTTCCAACTCCGCGCGCATGCCCCGCGCTTCGGCCTCCATCCATGAACACGAGTGGTGCGCCACCAGGTGCACGATCCGTTCGTCTGCCCGCGCTACGTCCCGCAGGTACCGCGCGCCGTCCAACGGATGAAAGCCCGTCTTGGCGAGGTCGGGCGCATAGCCGATGTCGTGCAGCAGCGCTGCCGCCTCCAACAGATCAGCGTCTTCCCCGAGGATTGGCGCGAGGGTTCGTGCTCTCTCCGCCACACCCTCCGAGTGACGCCACCGACGCGGCAGCGGCTCAGCAAGGAGCGATTCGGCAAGGGGGTGGGCCCACTCAGTCAGTCCCGTGGCACTCAAGCTACGAACTCTCCTCTCCATGGGGCAGGGCCCGCACCGTACGGAGCTTGCCCTGTCCTCCTTCTGACAGCAGCCCGGCCGCTTCCATCTTCTCCAGGGCCTTGCTGACCGTCAGCCTCGCGACGCCAAGTTCAGCACTCAGTGCGGAAGCACTCGGAAACGCTTCCCCCACCTTGAGCCCCCTATCCGTGATCAGGGCGGTAAGCCGTTCGGCCAATGGCCGGCGGTCCGTCGAGTCCCCGCTCCGGACCACGCGCCAGCGACCACCGGGTACCGCCTCCGCGCGGCCTTCTTCACGGAGTACCCCGAATGCCCGAATGACCACGCCCCGGGAAACGTCATGCGCTGCCATCACATCGGCGATCAGCGGCAGGTTCTCCATCTCCGGGTCAGCATCGATCTGCCCCTTCACCGCTTGCGCCACTGTGAGGTACGTCCCCCGGGCACTGGCCTGCTGCGACACTGGCTCTCCTTCTCCGCATGCCGTCGTCAGACGCAAGCCTCGCACGGGTTGCCCCGCAGGTGACAGCCTCAATGCGGTCCCGGCTCTACTCTCGGCTCCCGCCTCATTCATCACCGTCCGCGCTCGTTCATGGGGGTTCAGGATGGCTCCTTTGTATGGCTTGGATCATGGTTTTGGCCCTGAGGGGCCCGATGTTCTATCCCTGACTCCCGGTGCAAACCACCGATACAGCCGATGGCACCGGGACCGATCCGCCTCTACCCGCAGGGCCGCAGAACGCAGCGCGTACCGCTCGGACAGACGGAGTGTCCGGGTCCAGGGCTTCCCAAGTAGGACATGCGTCAACCGAGTCACGGAACGCAGCAAGGAAACCAGCCACAGAGCCGAGAATGAATTCAGCCAGGCCATCTCTCGCACTAGCCCCCCACCTGCGACAGAGCAACTGCGCCAGACACACAATTTGGCCATAGACCCCTCCAAGTCGCAGACCAATTCTGAACACCGGCCAGCAGGGCCGATTGGCGAAGACATCAAAACTCCCGACTGTCAATACCGTCGCCATTCCGCCATTCTTGATGGATCACACTCAAGCGCGACCAAGACGGAACCATTACCTGAACTCCGCTTGTAGGATTCCCCAGGTCACATTTTGTGATCACGGGGGGGGTGGGAGACATGGCCGGTCCGCTCAATTCGGAAAGTGGCCCTGCTGAACAGCTCTTGGAGCACAAGACGGCGATCCTGGAACTACAATCCCAGATCCAGAGCAGGAAGCGCGAACTCCGAACCCTGTACGGCGCCAGATTTATCGCAGTGTTCTCATTCGTCGCAATCTATGTTGCAACTACGGCAACATGGCGCGCAGTCGATATGGCCAACGTCAACAGGATCGCAATACCACTGGCCGGCCTGTGTGGGCTTTGCGCGATATACCTAGGCCGCAAAGAGAGACGCCGTACGACAGAAACGCATCACGAGGAGGGGACGAACCAAACGGAACGGAACTCGATTCGGAAGCTTGAACTGAATCTTGAGATTGCCGAAGAACATCGGCTCCTCCACGCGTTCACTCTCGGGGTACCTGTAGAGCAGCGTCAGTTCTCGTACAAGGATTCACTCCCAAAGGAGCTCGACCAGCTAAGAACGGACGCACAACACTATCGAAGACTCCACAACGCGTTTCAGTCTGTCATCATCCTTGGCTCCCTTGGAACTACCACTGCTGCAAGCCTGGCCGAAACTCCGTCGTATCTGAAATGGGTAACTGTCGGCCTCAGTTTTGCAGTCGGGGCCTCGGCAGGGTTCACGGGGTACTTCAAGTACCGCGAGCGGAGCTTCTACCTGCAACAGACCGCTGATGCGATAGAGCAACACACCGCAGCGTTTGAGCTCGGTATCCCTCCGTACGCCGGAGGAGATGAAATGGACAACCTGTCGAAGCTGACGAAGGAGGTTGAGTCACTCCGCGTCGAGCAGCGCAAACGGGAACAGCAACTGGACCAGCCGCATGAAGGTCGCGACGGGACCGTCTGAAGTATTCCAGCGAACAGGGGGATCTGATCCTATGCAGCGCACTACGAAACGATGGCTCCTGTCGCCACTGACTCAATGGCGCGCACAGAGGTTCACGAAACAACAGGGTGCCGGGATGGACGTTCAGACTGCCTGGGTACTTGTACGACTAAGAAGGAACCCAGCCGAGGCGGATTATGCACTGTCCGAAAGCGCGCTACCCGTCAGCGCGGACTCTGGAGTTCGGTTCGACGAATGGTCCACCCTGCCGAACAGCGAAATAAGACGACGCGGAAAGTGGCTCGCCCGTCACGGCAAATCTCCTTTCCAACTCCTCGAGATAAGCAGCGACTTTATAGTTCGCGCGGGCATCGAGGTGACAGACTGGGGTACGCCACCGGACGATTTAGTTCGTCCGTAAAATTCCCAATCGCACCGATAGACCCAAGCGTTCGAACCGAAGACCCACTCGCCCCCTTCACCCTCTGAAAATCTTCGACACCTTTTCACTATTCTCGCACTTGCTGGCCGCTTCCCGCCAAACGTCCCGTTGATGCGCGCGATCTTCCGGCGGGATTGAGCTGTACCATCGTGAAACAAGTATTCGGATATCTTCATCCATACCCCATTCGACGCACTTGCTGACAAGCTTTACGACTTCGTCAGCGGACCTCAGGCCGAAGAGGTGCAGGATCCTGATCCGAATAGGTGTGTCATTTTCCTCAGTGAGTTTACGCAGCCAGAGGAAGACACTCGTCGCGCCCATTAATTCGGTCCACGCCACTAGCGCCGACCGAAGAACTCCATAGAGAGGACCCCCACTCTTCCACCTGTCATAAAGATAGAAGAACTCCTCCGAAGACTTCGACGTACTAAGGCTCGCTGCAAGATTCTGCTGAGTCAAGTAATCCGAAGAGTCCACCACGAGGATCGATTCGACGATATTTGCGCTAAATTCCGCAGACCTAAATCGGATTGCATCATCCAACAATCTGGCAGCATCAAATTGGCGCCTAAGGCCTCGGCTGAGAAGTCCCCAGAGGGCGACGATCTCGCTTTCCGAAAAATGTGCCGCAGCCAAGGTAAGGGTGCGCGCCGCGTCATGATATCGCTGATCCCTGTAGCTTACCGAGATCTCCTCTACTACCTCTTCAGGACTGAGGGTGAATGACGATCCACTCGCCGCCTCGGCCCGCTCCGCGAGCTCCACCTCTACCTGATGGATCCGCTCTTCAAGCTCAGCGCACCGCCCTTCCGCTTCGGCCTTCAGGCGAGTGAGCACCTGAAGCTGCCTCCTCAAGTCTGCTATTTCATCCCTCAACCGATCCTGCTCATCCCTAAACTCCCCCTCTCTCCTCGCCAGCTCGCTGGAATGGGTTTCATTTTGCAGCCTCTCCTGCACCCAATCGCTACGCAATTCACTTAATTGTCTGTTTGCGTCATCGGCTGCGGCCTCTCTCTGATCCAGAAGCAGTTCGAGTGCCTCCTGCTGTCGTACAAGCTGCCGGATTGCCCGATGAGAGCGGTCCACCTCGTCACGCAGATGCTCCAGTTTGAATGCAGCCGGATCGGTGACCTTCAGCGCATCGAGCCTGAGCTGATGAATTCTCTGTCGCGCCTCCCGAGTGACTTCGCGCCTCTGATGCCGTTCTAGCTCTTGGAAGAGTCGATCAATGAACTCTTGAGTACAAACTCGCCGCCCTTTTAGGAATCTGGACACAGTGCTCTTGTCGATCATGATGCGCGCGGCGTACTGCTGCTGCGGGATACCCAAGCTGTTGAAGAGAGTTGTCAACTCCGTTGCCAGCGCCGCAACTTCGGGAGGAGTACTGACTTCCAACTCGGAGCGACCAAGCTCTGACCTGGCAACTTCGGACATCTCTGACCAACCTCCAGTGTCGAGACCGGTGCAACTGCACTGGCAACGCTTGATGATTGCAGCAACTTCCCCATCCTGGCTTACATGTTGGCCAAGCAGACATCCACAAGAGCTGAAGGAGGTCAATCAGGGTGGAGAACTGGAGATCACCAGTCGTTGGGGCTGGCGTAGTCCAAGAGGCATTGATCGTCGCACTACGCATGGTCCCGCTCGTGCTAGTGAGCATCTCGGCTGTGCCCGCATTGCTGATTCTGCCGTTCACGGGTCAGGCAGGCAGCCAGCGGGCAGAACGCATAGTGCAGCAACTGATCCAATGGAACCGTGTCGTGATACAGAAGGACACAAGGCGGCTGACGTAGTTTCACCGGACGGGGCCCTGAGGGCGTCAGTTGGGCCTCGCCCGAACGGCGTCCCGGGACTCACTCCCCCGAATACGTACTGAAGTTAAGCCGATCTCCAGCAGGTGAGGGCACATAGGTAGAGGTCAACGCCATGATCGTGCCGTACCCGCCCACTCTCTTCTAAGCACTTGGCCGCAGGTTCGAGTCCTGCCGGGGGCACTCTTGATCAGCCAGTGTCCGGCCCTCCTCCTGGGAGGGCCTTTTTGCTGGCCAGCGGCACACTAGCGAGAGGCCCGTACAGGGCGCATAAGGGTCGGACCCCGTCTACGCGTGCTTCTTCGCCGGGGACGCTATTCGGCTGGCGGCAGGGCGTTCAGGACCGGGGACGAAGCGCGGTGCTGCTCGCAGACCGCCCACCAGCTTTCGCCGCCCTTGTCACTCACGTGGACGCTCCAGGCTGCCCTGTTGGGGCATGGGGCGTTCCATGCGCAGTGCCGGCGATGAGACTCCGTGCCCACTGCGTGCTTGTGCTGATCCCACTGGATCGGTGGCTCGACAAGTTCCATGTCGCCAGTGAAGGGCACCTCCGGTGGGTGCCGCAGGGGAATGGTGGGGGTGGGCACTTCCTTGGGGGGTTGTCCGTTGTCGGGGTGTAAGCGCTGTGCACGTTGATGACTATGGAGACGAACGATGGCCCTGTGGGACCGCTTCAAGGACTCTGCGCAGACCATGCAGAGCCAGCTCAACGCCAAGAAGAACGACCTGAAGAGCGGCGGGTTCCGGGATGCCAGCATGGCCATGTGCGCGCTCGTCGCGGCTGCGGACGGGTCCATTGATCCGTCGGAGCGGCAGCGTGTTGCCTCGCTGATCGCTACCAATGACGTGCTGCAGAACTTCCCTGCCGATGATCTGCAGGCTCGGTTCAACGACTACTGCCAGAAGCTCTCCGCCGACTTTGATTTCGGCAAGGTCAGCGTTCTGCAGACCATCGGGAAGGTCAGCAAGAAGCCGACCGAGGCGCGTGCCGTGATTCAGATCGGGATCGTCATCGGTGGCGCCGACGGTGACTTCGACAAGACCGAGCAGGCCATCGTGCGTGAGGCTTGTTATGCGTTGGGGATCGCTCCTACGGAGTTCGATCTGTAGTTCTTCAGGCCAGGGCCGAGCCTGCCGTCAGGGCGAACGACGCTGTCGTCACCGCGGTGCGGGCCAGGTGGAGACGGGTCCACCTGGCCTCGAAGGCCTTGCGGGTTTCGGGTGCCGGTGTTGTTGACTTGTCCAGCGCCACGTTCAGGGGGATGTTGCCTGCCATCGTGATCAGGTGGCTGGCCGCCGCGCATGCCAGGGCTCCTATCAGGAGCAGGCGGGCGTCGTCCGTGCGGTCGGTCACGGGGACCGCCAGGGCTGCGGCCGGCAGTGCTACGAAGCCCAGGAAGAGCAGAAGGAACAAGGGGCCCGGGACCTTCTCGTTGATGCGGCGCATGGCCGCCACGAACTGCTCGTCGTCCAGCAGCTTCAGGCCGGGCATGATTCCTGTCGCGAAGGAGAACATGAAGCCGGCGTAGAGCCCTGTGGCGATGACGGCGAGGACGAGCAGTGTGGTGGCCATGCGAGACATCATGGCTCCAACTGGGCGATCTTGCAGCCTTGTTGTGCGGCGAGAGTTAGGTCTTGAGGTTGTTCGCCTCTCGTATTGCTGTCGCCAGGTCCTTCACTTGGGCGTCCTCCGTTGTGGTTGCCAGCTTGGCTGCCCTGTCGGACAGTTCGGTGAGTGTCGGTGCGGACGGGAGGCTCCTGCCTCGTAGTTCGTCCGCGAAGTAGGCCGCCACCGCCGTCACCTGGAGGCGGGTGCTCGTTTCGTTCCAGAGGTTGCTCTTGAGCGTCTCCGTCTCCACCATGCCGTTCTGTTCGTGCGGGGAGCGGTCCGACGGGTCCTGCCACCGTACGGTCGCCGTCGCCATGTGGCCCGTGGCTCCCGCTCGCAGCCGTACCGCGTAGAGCGCCGTCACCGTGTGGCCGGGGCCCACCTCTCC
This sequence comes from Streptomyces sp. NBC_01465, assembly GCF_036227325.1. Classification (NCBI taxonomy): domain Bacteria; kingdom Bacillati; phylum Actinomycetota; class Actinomycetes; order Kitasatosporales; family Streptomycetaceae; genus Streptomyces; species Streptomyces sp. NBC_01465. The sequence goes on from NZ_CP109467.1 coordinate 2,719,422, forward strand.
GCCGTCCACCCGGTCGTTGCGGAAGTCCTTGTCCGCGACCTTGCGGTTGTCGTAGCCGATCAGGCGGAACTGCTCCACCGTCTGCGGGTCGAAGGCGACTTGGGCCTTCGCGTCCCTGGCTGTGAGCTCGATGTTCGCCGGGAGCTGGTCGCAGAAGAGCTTGCGGGCCTCCGTGCGCGTGGAGACGTAGGTGGTGTGGCCGTCGCCTTTGTCCGCCAGGCGTTCCATGAGGGCATCCCCGTAGTCGCTGCCTACTCCTACGCCGAAGAGCGTGATGCCGTACTCGCGGCGCGCCCCGTCGATCCGCTTCAGGATCTTGTCCGCCGAGGTCTCGCCCGTGTTGGCGAGCGCGTCCGAGAGCAGTACGACGCGGTTGGTCGCGCCTTTCCTGTGGCCTTCCACCGCTACGTCGTAGCCGGTCCTGACGCCCGCCTCGACGTTCGTGGAGTCGGTCGGCTCCAGGCTGTCGACGATGTGGTGGATGCGGTCCCTGCGGCCCTCGACCCTGGTCATCGGGAGCCGCGTCTCGGCCCTGTCGCTGAAGGTGACGATCGCGATCGAGTCGTCGTCCCTGAGTTGGTCGGTGAGGACTCCCAGTGCGTCGCGCACCAGGTCCAGGCGGCCCGATTCGGCCATCGAACCCGAGATGTCGACCACGAAGGTGAGGGCTGCGGGCGGGCGTTCGGACGATTCGGAGCGGCCTCGGGTGGCGAGACCCACGCGGACCAGTGACCAGTCGTCATCGCCCGTCCTGGCGCCGTCGACCGTCACCGTGAAGCCGTTGCCGTCCGGGCGCTCGTAGTCCTGCCGGAAGCTGTTGACGAACTCCTCGGGCCGTACGGTGTGCGCCTCCGGGAGCCGTCCGTCGGCCAGGGTGCGGCGGGCGTAGCCGTACGAGGCCGTGTCCACGTCCAGTGCGAACGTCGAGAGGTAGTCGGGGGTGGGAGTGGGGGCCATGTCCTTCTGTTCGCCCTCGGCCTTGTCCGCCCCCGCGGCCGAAGTCGGCTGCGCGGGGGCGGGAAGCGGGCCGCTGTACCCTCCGCCGCCCTTGCTGTTGCTTCCGTTGGATCGGTCCGATTGGCTGCCGCCCGCCCCGCATCCGGCGGTGAGCAGCATTCCGCCGGCCAGCATCGTGGCCAGCACTCCTCTGCAGGTCTTTCCGCTGAGCTTCATGAGCTTCATGTCTATGAGACTCGCGAGGCCCCGTTTCGGAGCAGACGAAGGAGTTGCGGCTGCGTCTCGATGCGGACACAGCAGTCACGGGCGGGCTACGAGACGATGTCCTTTCGGGCGAACCCCCGGAATGCGAGCGCGAAGAGGATAAGCGCGTACGTCACCGAGATCGCCGACCCCTTGAGCATTCCGCCCCATTCGAGGTGCGGCTGGAGCGCGTCCGCCCACGCGAACTGCCAGTGCGCGGGCAGGAAGTCGCGCCAGGAGCCGAGCGCGGTGACCGCGTCCAGCACATTGCCCACGATCGTCAGCCCGACCGCGCCCCCGACCGCCCCCAGCGGCGCGTCCGTCTTCGTCGACAGCCAGAACGCCAGGGCCGCGGTGACCAGTTGGGAGACGAAGATGAACGCCACGGCGATCGCCAGGCGGGGAATCGCCTCGCCGGCCGTGAGCGATCCGCCGGTCGGCAGCTCCAGGGGGCCCCAGCCGTACGCGACCGTCCCCGCGGCCAGCGCCACGAGCGGCAGCAGCACCATCGCCGCCAGGCTGAAGCCCAGCGCCACCGTCAGCTTGCTCAGCAGCAGCCTCACCCGGGGCACGGGGGCGGCGAGCAGATACCTCAGCGAGGACCAACTCGCCTCCTGAGCCACGGTGTCGCCGCAGAACAGCGCCACCGGCACCACCAGCAGGAACCCCGCCGAGACGAACAGGCACGTCGCGGCGAAGTTGGCCCCGGACGCCGTCGCGGTGTCCATCAGCGTCACCCGGCCGTCCCGCCCGCTGGGGGTCCCGCCGATCGCGAAGGCCGCGATCAGGATGAACGGGAGCGCCACGAGCACCGCCCCCATGACCAGCGTCCGCCGCCGCTTCCACTGCCGCATCGCCTCGACACGCAGCGGCAGCGTGTGCCGGGGGCGGTAGCCGGGCGCGGTCTGTACGAGGGTTACGGGGGTGCTGCTCATTCGGCTCCTCCTCCGATCAGGGTGAGGAACGCGTCCTCGAGGCGTCGGTGCGGGCCGACCGCCGTCAACGGCACGTCCAGGCGCACCAGTTCGGTGATGAGCGCGACCGGGGTCGCCCCGTCCAGCCGCACCAGGAGTCCGCCGTCCGTCCGTACGGCCGATCCGATGCCGGGCAGTGCGGCCACCTTCTCCGCCAGTACGTCGGTGAATTCCGTCTCCGCCATGACCAGCAGCGTGTCCCCGCTGCCCGTGATCTCGGCGACGGGTCCGGCCTGGATCAGCCGGCCGCGGTCCATGACGACCAGATGCGTACAGGACTGCTCCACCTCGGCGAGCAGGTGGCTGGAGACGATCACGGTCCGGCCCTCGGCCGCGTACCGGATCATCACGTCGCGCATCTCGCGGATCTGCGGCGGGTCGAGCCCGTTGGTCGGCTCGTCGAGGATGAGGAGGTCCGGGAGTCCGAGCATCGCCTGGGCGATGGCGAGCCGCTGCCGCATGCCCTGCGAGTACGTCCGCACCGCGCGCTCCAGCGCGTCGCCGAGGCCGGCGATCCGCAGGGCGTCCTCGATGTGCGAGTCCTCGGTCGGGCGGCCGGTCGCCTTCCAGTACAGGTCCAGGTTCTCGCGCCCGGTGAGGTGCGGCAGGAAGCCCGCGCCCTCCACGAAGGCCCCGACCCGCGACAGCACCGGCGAGCCCGGCTGGATGGCGTGCCCGAAGACCCTGATGTCGCCGCCGTCGGGCGTGATGAGCCCCATCAGCATGCGCAGGGTGGTGGTCTTGCCCGCGCCGTTGGGGCCGAGCAGGCCGAGGACCTGGCCCTTCTCGACCCGGAAGGAGAGGTCGCGGACCGCGTACCGGTCGGACGACTTGGAGTACTTCTTCGCCAGGTCGGTGATCTGCAGCGGCACTTCCGCCAGTTCGGGGTCCGGCGCGGGGACCGACTTCCTCCGCGTGACCAGCAGCCCTGCGGCGATCAGCGCCGCCAGCGCGGGCAGCCCCCAGACCCACCACGGCAGCGGGGCGGCCGCCGTCTTCACGGCCGGGTCGGTGGGCACGCTCAGCCCGCCGCTCCCTTCGAGGCCGATGGTGTACGTCGCCGGGGCGGCCGGGGATGCGTACCCGAGGTCGGTCGAGGCGAGCACCAGCCGCAGCCGGTGCCCCGCGTCGACCTGGTGGTCGACGGCGGGCAGCGTCAGCTCGACCGACTTGCCCGCGGCGGTCCCGGTGATCCGCACCGGTGCCACCAGCTGGCTGGGCAGCACCTGTTGCTTCCCGTCGGGCCCGACGTCGTACACCTTCCCGAAGAGCACCGTCTCGTCGCTGCCCTCGGACTTCACCTTCACCTTGACGGTCGGCGTGCCCGTGATCCGCAGGTTCTGCTTCAGCGGCGCCGAGTCGAAGCGCGCGTACTGACCGGGGAAGTCGAGGGAGAGGCCGACGCCGAGCCCGGAGAGCTGCGACAGCGCGCCCACACCCGGCACGGCGGAGATCGCGGGCGGGTTGGCGCCCGCAGGGTTCTCGACGGTCTGTTCGCGGCCGGTGAGCGCGATCGTACGGTCGCCGGAGACCAGCCCCGGGTAGCTGCCGGAGCTCGCGCCCCTCAACTGGGCCGCCCCGTCGGTCGAACTGATCCCGCCCGTGCGCGTCACCCGGAAGGCAGGGCCCGTGTCGACGCCCTTGTCCCCCTTCAGATAGCGCCCGAACCAGTTCGAGATCCGCCCGTCGATACGGCCGGTCTCGCGGTCCCCTCCGTCGTGGCCGCCCGCGATCCAGTCCACGGCCACGGGTGCGCCGTTCGCCTTGATCGCCTTCGTCGCGGCGTCCGCCTGACCCAGCGGGAAGAGGGAGTCGGTCTGGCCCTGCACGATCAGCGCGGGCACCTTGATCCTGCTGCCCACCGCCGAGGGGCTGCGCGCTTCCAGCAGTGCGGTCGCCGCGGCGTCCGGCTTTCCGGCCACCGCGACCCGCTGGTACATCTCGCAGAGCTGCTTCTCGAAGTGCGAGCAGCCGCCGCCGCTGTTGATGAAGATCCCGGCCCAGAGCTTCTTGAAGACGCCGTCGGGGAAGAGTGAGTCGGCAAGGTTCCAGTACGTGATCTGCGGGGCGATGGCGTCGACCCGCCCGTCGTACCCCGCCGCGAGGAGTGAGATCGCCCCTCCGTACGACGCCCCCGTGACGCCAACGCGCGGGTCCCCTGCCTTGTCCAGCTGGACCTCCGGTCGCTTCGCCAGCCAGTCGATCAGCCGTGAGACGTCCTTGACCTCGCCGTTCGGATCGTTCAGGCCGATCTTGCCGGTCGACTTGCCGAAGCCGCGCGCGGACCAGGTCAGGACCGCGTACCCGTCCCGTGCGAGCTTCTCGGCCTGCCCCTTCACCTCGTCCTTCGACCCGCCGAACCCGTGTCCGATCAGCACGGCGGGACGCCGCCCGGAACCGCCCTCGGTGAAGTACGAGGTGTCGAGCGAGACCCCGTCCACCGCCATGGTCCGGTCCTCGCGGTGCACGGGCGCAGGCCCGTCGGAGGCGACGGCCGTCCACGTCCCCGCCCCCACCAGGACGGCGATCGCGGCGACAGCGCCGGTGAAAACCCGGCTGCGCCTGCTGCGAGGCTTGCGTAGCTTCATGACTGCAACCCTAAGCGGCAGGTCTGACACCCGAAGCTGCCACCAGGTGGAACTCTCGGTAGCACCCGGGGAGTACGCGGCCGACGCCCCGTACCGCAGCAGGAGTAGAGAGGCGGCGCCCATGCCGGACCATCTGGAGATCCGCCGCGCGAGCGACCCCGCCGAACTCCTCGCCGCCCAGCACCTCTTCGACGGCCCGGTCCGCCGCGAGTGGTCGGAGCGCTTCCTGGCGGACCCCGGCCATCTGATGCTCCTCGCGTACGTCGAGGGGGCGCCGGCCGGTTTCATCACGGGCATCGAGATGCTCCACCCCGACAAGGGGTCCGAGATGTGCCTGTACGAACTGGCGGTGGACGAGCCGTACCGCAGACGCGGGATCGCCAGTGAGCTCGTCGCGACGCTGGCGGCGGTGGCGCGCGACCGCGGCTGCTACGACATGTGGGTCCCGGTAGACGCCGACAACGAGGTGGCGCTGGCGCTGTACCGGGCGACGGGGGCGGGGACAGAGGAAGCGGTCGCGGTGCTGACCTGGACCTGGGACTGAACCGTCGCCGCCCCTACGATCATGCCCATGCCTTCAGCCCTGGTCCTGATCGACCTGATGCCGCGCATCGTCGCCCTCCCTCTGGCCCCGCACACCGGCGAGGAGGTGCTGGCGCGCTCCCTGCTCCTGGCGGACGCGTTCCGGGCGGACGGCCGGCCAGTGGTGCTGGTCCGGGTGGACCGCCCGAACGTCGCCGAGCAGCCGCCGGGCAGCGGCTTCGCCGAGGGCCTCGTACGGCCCGGCGACATCGAGATCGTCAAGCGCACGGTGGGCGCGTTCCACGGGACGGACCTGGACGGGGAGTTGCGCAGGCGCGGGGTGGACACGCTGGTGCTGGCGGGGCTGGTCACCACGATGGGCGTGGAGTCCACGGCGCGGGCGGCGAGCGACCACGGCTACGAGCTGGAGTTCGTGGCCGATGCGATGTCCGCCTTCGCGGCGGACGAGCACGACTTCGCGGTGGAGCGGATCTTCCCCCGGTTCGGTGAGGTCAGGAACGCGTCGGCGTACCTCTGAGGCCAGCCGATCAGGTCACTCGCCCTCGCCTTCCACCAGGATCCGCGCGTAGTTCCCCAACGACCGCTGATAACGCGGCAGATGGGGTGCGAGTGCACGGAGTGCGAGCGACACGGCTTCGCGCTCGCGGCCCACGTCGGTCAGGGCCAATGCGAGGAATCCCCTTACGGCATCATCGAGTTCGTCGCTCCCGGCGTCCGCCTCGGCGGTGAGCAGGGTGACGCTCTCCTCCGACCGCCCCAGATTCCGCAGCGAACTGGCCATCTGGATCACGGCACGTCGCCGCCGTATCCCGGGCAGCCCGGCCTCCAGTGCCTCCTTGTACAGCGGCACGGCAAGGTCGGAATGCCCGGTCGAATCGAGCGCTGCCGCGCGCTCGAAGATCCCGATCGGGCTTCCTTCGGGCAGTTCGGCGACGAGCTTGTCGATGGCGGCCCGGAAATCGTTGTCCTCGTACGAGTCGATGGACGCGTAGGCGTCCACGATGCGCTGCTCCCAGTCAGAGTTCATGGTCACACCTTAGGGAGCGGACGCGTCCGCCCGGAGGTTCATGAGGCCGGCCGCGGTGGGGCGGAAACCGCACGCGGCGTAGAACGGCTCCAGCTCCGGCTCGTAGTCGACGTGCAGCCACTCCGCGCCCCGCGCCCGCGCCTCGGCCGCTGCCGCGCGCACCAGGCGGACCCCCAGGCCTCGTCGGCCCTCCTCCGGGTGGACCGTCGTGTCCAGGATGAAGGCGTGCGCCCCGCCGTCGCCGACCACGTTGACGTACCCCACCAGGCGATCACCCCTGTGCGCCGCGATCCAGACAAGGCTCCGGGCCAGCAACGGTGCGAAGGCCGTCGGGCGGTGGTCCGGCCAGGCGGCGGTGAAGAGGGTGTTCAGGGCTTCGTCCGTGAGTGCGGGGCTCACCGAGAGGGTCGGGGTGTTGGTCGTCATGCGGCGAGACTGCCTCGCCTCGCGGGGCGTTCCGGCGGCGGCTTCAGCTTGGGCCAGCGTTCTCGTACGCGGTCGTGCAGATCCCTGGTGAGGCCGTGGACACCCGCCAGGTCGGGGCGGGCCGCCGTGCGGCGGGTCACCACGCCCAGGCGGTGCGTCAGCCGTTCCCTCGCCGTGACCGTGCCCCACTTCCAGTCCTTGTACGGGAGTTGGGCCAGGTGGTCCTCGGACTCCCTCAACGCCCGCTCCACCAGGGCGTCTCCCCTGATCAGCCAGCCCACGCACGCGTCCGTGAGGTCGCCCTCCGGCTCCGCACCCCTCGCCTCGCGCCACGTCGTACGGTAGGCCGCTTCCGCCCGGTCGAGCAGGTCGGCCGGGGGTGCGGTGACGCACCAGCACGTCGGGAAGCCGATGCGCAGGTACGCGAGTTCCGCCATGCCGTTGCCCAGCGAGGCCTGTTCGAAGTCGATGAATCTGACTCCGGCGGAGGTGTGCAGGTCGTTGCCCGGGCACGGGTCGCCGTGGAGCAGGGCGTCGCCCGGAGCCTCGGCCAGGCGGTCCAGGAGTGCTGCGAGTTCCCCCGACACCCCTGTAGGGCAAGGAACTTCCAGAGTGTCCGCGAGTGCCAGGAACGCCGTCACGTCCTCCTGCGCCGGGCCCTTCCACTTCGGCAGCGCACCCCTGTCCTCCGGCCCCGTCGTCGCATGCAGCGCCGCCAGCGCCGTGGCGTAGTGCACGATCCCGTCGGCGGGGCGGAGGTGGTGCTCCACGTGTTCCAGTACGAGCAGCCGTTCCTCGTCGTCCGTGGCCAGCAGTGCGGGCACCACGGGCGGGTCCGCGCGGGCGGCGAGGCGCAGGGCGGTGACCTCGCGCGCGTACCGGTCGGCGGCGTCCGGTCCCTCCACGAACTGCTTCACCACCGCCGGGCCCGCGTCCAGTTCCACCCGCCACACCCGCGAGCGCGGGCTGCTGACCAGCTTCCTGGCCCCCTTCAGCTGGCCCAACTCGGCTTGCATGCCTTCCCCGTACGGCACCGGTGATCTCATCTGTCCCACTATTCACCGCGGTTACGGGCCCGATGGGCGGCCACCGTCGTACGGCTCGCGCACGTGTTGCCGCAGAAGCGGCGGCTGCGGTTGCGCGACTGGTCGACGAAGAAGCGCGCGCAGCCTGTCGCGCGGCAGCGGCCCACCGTCACCTCCGGGGCGCCACTCGCGACGTGCGCGAGCGCCGCCGCGCAGGTGCGGCCCAGCCAGCGGGCCGGGGGTTCGCCGTCGGGGGCGTAGTGGAGGTGGGCGGTGCCGGGGCCGTCGTGGGCGCTGAGGTGGAGGCGGGGCGGGAAGCGGGTCAGGAGCCGGTTGACGGCCTCGACGTCGCCGGCGTCTCCGTCGGCCACGGCGGCCACTGCCGCGCGGAGCGGAGCCAAGAGGGGTGCCAGCTCGGTCCAGGCGGTCAGGGTGACGTGGTGCTCCGTGAGCATCTGCCGTGTGTGGTCGGTGAGTTCGGACTCCGACTCGGCGTTGGCCACTTCCACGGCCACCCGGGCCACGTTTCCCATGTAGTCCTCGTAGCGCACTTGACCACCTACCTCTCCGCTGGGACTGTAGCCACCATGATGCTTGATGCCACCTACTCTGCGCGCACACTCCAGCGGGCCGGCCAGTGGGACGCCGCACTTGCGCTGCTCCCCGGGGGCGCTGAAACCGCCGCCCTGCGGGCCGAGTTGCTCGTCGACCGGCACACCTGGCGGCTCGATCCGGTCGACGAGGCGCTGGATGCCGTACGCAGCCTGGGCGATCCGCACTCCGGAACCGCGGCCCTGCTCACCGCCCAACTGGAGTACTACCGGCGACTGTTCAACCTCGGCGGACCCGCACTCTGCGCCGACCCCGTCGAAGCCTTCGCCGGCCTGCCGCCGACGGCGTGGTCCGTCTTCTGGTGGTCCGTGGCCCAGGAGAACCTCCTCCAGGACAAGGACGCGGCCGCCGAGGGGCTGGCCCGGGCGCGGGCGCTCGCCGCGGCCGAAGGGGATCGCCTGGTGGAGTCGTACGCCGTACGCCACCAGGGCGGCCTCCTCTTCTTCGAGAAGGGCGACCACCAGCGCGGCCTCCCCCTCCTGCGCCGCTCGCTTCAGCTGCGCGCGGCCTGCGGGGCGCGGCCCCAAGTGGCGGCCTCCCAGATGACGTTGGCGGAGGCACTGGGCCCGGGCGAGGAGGGTGACGAGCTGCGCGAGATCGCCGCTGGGACCGCCGAGGAGCTGGGGTTGACCTGGCTCAAGGCCGCCTAGGGATCAGGCCGGTGCGGCGTAGCAGTGCACCGTCACCGTCTGGGTCGGGCTCCACTGCTGGTCCACCGTGGCCAGCAGCTCCCAGCCCAGGCGTTCGTACAGGGCCGCCGCCGCGGTGTCGGAGGCCAGGACGTCGAGGACCGGGTGCAGACCGCGCTCGTGCGCGTCCTCCACGGCCCGCGCCATCAGCCGGGCACCGATCCCATGGCCACGCGCCGCCGGCGACACGAACAGGCGGCTGATCACCGCAGTGCGGCCGGCCGAGGCGCCCTCGCGGCGGCCCCACAGCACCGGCGCCGCATCGCCTTCACCGCTGCGGGACAGCCCGATGTGACCGATCACCTGCCCGTCCAGCTCCGCCACCCAGGCCGCGAGCAGCGAGGGCTGCGCAAGCCAATCGCCGGGCCGCTCGGGCCAGTTCACCGGATAGCCGTCGCCGCCATGGACGTCGGCCAGCACGCGGACGCAGGCATCGAGATCGGCTGCGTCGCGCCGCCTGATGCGGCAGGGCGAGGATTCATTCTGTTGGTTCACCGCAGCATGCAAACACACGTCAGGTGAGCGCGAGGCCCGCACGGACGTCGTGTGATGTCCGTACGGGCCGCGGAGAGGAGCAGCAGCGCTCAGTGGTTGCGCGGGAAGCCCAGGTCCACTCCGGCCGCCGCCTCCGACGGGTCCGGCCAGCGCGTGGTGACGACCTTGCCGCGCGTGTAGAAGTGCACGCCGTCGTTGCCGTAGATGTGGTGGTCGCCGAAGAGCGAGTCCTTCCAGCCTCCGAAGGAGTGGTAGCCGACGGGGACCGGGATCGGGACGTTGACGCCGACCATGCCGGCCTCGATCTCCAGCTGGAAGCGGCGGGCCGCGCCGCCGTCGCGCGTGAAGATCGCGGTGCCGTTGCCGAAGGGGGACGCGTTGATGAGGGCGACGCCCTCCTCGTAGGTCTCCGTACGCAGCACGCACAGCACCGGGCCGAAGATCTCGTCGCGGTACGCGTCGGAGTCCGTCGGGACCCGGTCGAGCAGCGAGAGGCCGATCCAGTGGCCCTTCTCGTGGCCCTCGACCGTGAAGTCGGTTCCGTCCAGGACGACTTCGGAGCCCTGGGCCGCCGCGCCCGTCACGTACGACGCCACCTTGTCGCGGTGCGCGGCCGTGATCAGCGGGCCCATCTCGGAGGCCGGGTCGTTGCCGGGGCCGATCTTGATCTTCTCGGCGCGCTCCTTGATCTTCGCGACCAGTTCGTCCGCAATCGAACCTACCGCGACGACCGCCGAGATCGCCATGCAGCGCTCGCCAGCCGAGCCGTACGCGGCCGAGACCGCGGCGTCCGCCGCAGCGTCGAGGTCCGCGTCCGGGAGGACCAGCATGTGGTTCTTGGCGCCGCCGAGCGCCTGGACGCGCTTGCCGTTCGCCGAGGCCGTGGTGTGGATGTGGCGGGCGATGGGCGTCGAGCCGACGAACGAGACAGCGGCCACGTCCGGGTGGGCGAGCAGCGCGTCGACCGCGACCTTGTCGCCGTGCAGGACGTTCAGGACGCCGTCCGGGAGGCCGGCCTCGGAGGCCAGCTCGGCCAGCTTGACCGCGGCCGAGGGGTCCTTCTCGCTCGGCTTCAGCACGAAGGTGTTGCCGCACGCGATGGCGATGGGGAACATCCACATCGGCACCATCGCGGGGAAGTTGAAGGGCGTGATGCCCGCGACGACACCCAGCGACTGGCGGATGGAGGAGACGTCGACCCGGTTCGAGACCTGGGTGGACAGCTCGCCCTTGAGCTGGGTGGTGATGCCGCAGGCCAGCTCCACGATCTCCAGACCGCGGGCGACCTCGCCCAGCGCGTCCGAGTGGACCTTGCCGTGCTCGGCGGTGATCAGCGCGGCGATCGCGTCGCGGTTGGCGTCGAGCAACGCGCGGTACTTGAAGAGGACCGTGGTGCGGGCCGCGAGGGACGACGTGCCCCAGGTGGCGTACGCGGCCTTCGCCGAGGCGACCGCGGCGTCGACGTCCTCGACCGAGGCGAGCGCGACCTGTGTGGTCACCTCTCCGGTCGCCGGGTCGGTGACCGGGCCCCAGTTGCCCGACGTGCCCTCGACGGTCTTGCCACCGATCCAGTGGTTGACGGTCTTGGTCATAACTAGCTCCTTACGAACCTTCACAGATGGCGGCGTCGGGCGGCGACTTGCCTGTCGTACTCCTCCCGGGCCTTGACCGCCGACGGGCGGGTCGCAGTCTCGGCCACGGGCACATCCCACCACGCCTGGGCAGGGGGCGGGCCCGACACTGTGTCTGCCGTTTCGGTCTCCACGTAGACACATGTGGGAACGTCCGCCGCCCGAGCCGTGGCCAGGGCTTCGCGCAGGTCGTGGCGGGTCTTCGCGCGTAGTACGGACATGCCCAGCGAGGCGGCGTTGGCCGCGAGGTCGACGGGGAGCGGATCGCCGGACGGGAAGCGGTAGGCCGTGCCCAGGCGTTCCGCGCCGACGGACTCCGAGAGGCCGCCGATCGAGGCATAGCCGTGGTTCTGCAGAATCACGATCTTGATGGGCAGGCCCTCCTGGACGGCCGTGACGATTTCGGTCGGGTTCATCAGATACGTACCGTCGCCGACCAGCGCCCACACCGGCCGCCCGGGCGCGGCGAGCTGGACGCCGATCGCGGCGGGGATCTCGTAGCCCATGCAGGAGTAGCCGTACTCGACGTGGTACTGGTCGCGGGAGCGGGTGCGCCACAGCTTGTGGAGGTCGCCGGGGAGGGACCCTGCGGCGTTGATCAGGATGTCGTCACCGGTCACCAACTCGTCGAGTACGCCCAGAACTTGGGCCTGCGTGGGCCGGGCGCCGTCCGGACCCGCGTACGCCTCGTCGACCCGCTGCTCCCAGGCCGCCTTCGCGTCCCCGTGCCGCACCTCCACCCGGTGACCTTCCAGCGCGGACGTCAGCGCTTCCAACCCCGCACGCGCATCCGCGATCAGCGTCTGCCCCGCCATCTTGTGGGCGTCGAAGGGCGCGACATTGAGGTTGAGGAAGCGGACTCCGGGGTGGGCGAAGAGCGTCGCGGACGCGGTGGTGAAGTCGGAGTACCGGGTGCCGATCCCGATCACCAGGTCGGCCTCGCGGGCGAGTCGGTCGGCGGTGGCCGTCCCCGTGTGGCCGATCCCGCCGACGTCGGCGGGGTGGTCGTACGGCAGCGAGCCCTTGCCCGCCTGGGTCGAGGTGACCGGGATCCCGGTGGCGTCGGCGAAGGCGCGCAGGGCGTCCTCGGCGGCGCTGTGGTGGACGCCGCCACCCGCGATCACCAGGGGCCGGCGGGCGGTCCGTACCGCATCGGCCGCGCGGTCGAGTTCGTACGGCTCCGGGGCCGGCCTGCGCACGTGCCACACCCGGTGCGCGAAGAACTCCTCGGGCCAGTCGTACGCCTCCACCTGCACGTCCTGCGGCAGGCAGAGCGTGACCGCGCCCGTCTCCGCCGGGTCGGAGAGCACCCGCATCGCGGCGAGCGCGGCGGGGATCAGGGCTTCAGGGCGGGTGATCCGGTCGAAGTACTTCGAGACGGGGCGCAGACAGTCGTTGACCGACACATCGCCCGCGTAAGGGACTTCGAGCTGCTGCAGCACCGGGTCGGCGGGGCGGCCCGCGAAGGTGTCGCCGGGCAGGAGCAGCACGGGAATGTGGTTGATCGTCGCGAGCGCGGCCCCGGTGACCAGATTGGTGGCGCCGGGGCCGATCGAGGTGGTGACGGCGTGCGCGGAGAGACGGTCGCACTGGCGGGCGTAGCCGACGGCCGCGTGCACCATGGCCTGCTCGTTGCGCCCCTGGTGGTACGGCATGAGGTCGGGCCCCGCCTCCACCAGCGCCTGGCCGACGCCAGCGACGTTGCCGTGCCCGAAGATGCCCCAGGTGGCGCCGACGAGGCGGTGGCGTACGCCGTCGCGCTCGGTGTACTGCGCGGCCAGGAAGGCGATCAGCGCCTGTGCGGTCGTGAGCCTCACTGATACCCCACTTCGTGGTCCGGGTGAAAACTGATACGCCACTCGCGCTGCTCGCCCGGACCCGCCATCACGTTCAGGTAGTACATGGTGCGTCCGGGCGGCGCGATGGACGGGCCGTGCCAGCCGTCGGGGATCAACACCGCGTCCCCGGTGGCGACTTCGGTGAGCAGGTCGGCGCCGCCTTCCCTCGACGGGGAGACGCGCTGGTAGCCGGGGCCGACGCCGCGCCCGAACTCGTAGTAGTAGATCTCCTCCAGCTCGGACTCCTCGCCCGGTCGCCGCTCGTCGTGCTTGTGGGGCGGGTAGGAGGACCAGTTGCCGCCGGGGGTGAGCACCTCCACGGCGATCAGCCGGTCGCAGTCGAAGCTGTCGGCGGCGGCGAAGTTGTGCACCGTACGGGCGCAGTTGCCGCTGCCGCGGTGCTCGACGGGTACCTCCGGTGCGGGGCCGTAGCGGGCGGGGAGTCGTCGCTCGCACTTCGCTCCTGCCAGGGCGAAGCGGCCTCCCGCACCGGAGGCGATCTGGGCATGGGCGTCGCGCGGTACGTACACGAAGTCGGTGACTCCGTCGAACACACCGGTCCTGCCCCGCAGTTCGAAGATCTCTCCGTCGACGAGGACCGTACAGTGGCCGCGCAACGGCAGCACGATCCACTCGCTGTCTCCTGCGGAAAGAAGATGTGAACCTCCGGCGTCCAGTTCGAGCACGCGCAGCGAGGAATGGGTCCAGCCGGCCCGTTCGGGGTCGATGTCGAGGGTGTACGGGCCGTGGGCGGTGGAGCCCGCCCGTACGTGGAGCTGGTCGTCCTTCATGGTCGCCTCCTAGAGCAGCCCGACGGCGGTGTCGACGGCCGTCGCCACGTCCCCGTCACCGGGGTAGAGCAGCGAGCGGCCTGCCACGAGCCCCTGAACTGTGGGGAGTTGGAGCGCCTTGCGCCATTTCTCGTACGTACCGTCCTGGTCGCCCCCGGTCTCCCCGCCGAGCAGCACGGCGGGCAGGGTGGAGGTCTCCATGACGCGGGCCATGTCGTCGGGGTCGGCGGTGACGGGGACCTTCAGCCAGGTGTACGCGGAGGTGCCGGCGAGTCCCGACGCGATGGCGATGGAAAGGGTGACGGCGTCGGGGGTGAGGTCGTTGCGGAGGGCTCCGTCCGCGTCGCGCCGGCAGATGAACGGCTCGACGAAGACGGGCAGCCGACGGGCCGCCATGGCGTCGATGGCGCGGGCGGCGGAGTGGAGCGTGGCGAGCGAACCGGGGTCGTCGTAGTCGATACGGAGGAGGAGCTTGCCCGCGTCGAAGTTGAGCCGGGAGAGGTCCTCGGGGCGGTGTCCCGTGAACCGGTCGTCGAGCTCGAAGGAGGCCCCGGCGAGGCCGCCGCGGTTCATGGAGCCCATGACGACCTTGCCCTCCAGGGCGCCCAGGAGGAGGAGGTCGTCGAGGATGTCGGCGGTGGCGAGAACGCCGTCGACGCCAGGTCTGGAGAGGGCGAGGCAGAGGCGTTCGAGGAGGTCGAGGCGGTTGGCCATGGCGTGCGTGCGGGCGCCCACGGCGAGGGAGCCGCGGGCGGGATGGTCGGCGGCGACGATCATCAGCCGGCCGCGGTCGCCGAGGAGGGGCCGTCGGGTACGGCGGGCGGCGGCCTCCGCGACGGCTTCGGGGTGGCGGCTGCGGATGGAGACGAGGTCGGCGACGGAGACGGGGGTCACGGCGTCTGCTGCCCGTCCAGTACGGCTTCCACCTCGGGCGGGAACGGCATCGCGGAGGAGCAGGCGAGGCGGGAGGCGACGATGGCGCCGGCGGCGTTGGCGTACCGGATCGTGCGGTCGAGGTCCCAGCCGGAGAGGAGCCCATGGCAGAGCGCCCCGCCGAACGCGTCGCCTGCGCCGAGGCCGTTGACGACTTCTACGGGGACGGGTGGGGCCTCGACGGTGGTGCCGTCGCGGTGGACGGCGAGGACGCCCTTGGGGCCCTGCTTGACGACGGCCAGTTCGAGGCCGTGGTCGAGGAGGGCGTGGGCGGCGGTGAGAGGGTCGCGCTCGCCGGTGGCGATCTCTACCTCGTCGATGTTGCCTACGGCGACGGTGGAGTGGGCGAGGGCGGTGGTGTAGTGGGGGCGGGGGTCGTCGTCGCCCCAGAACATGGGCCGCCAGTCGAGGTCGAAGACGGTTGCGGTACGGGTCGCCTGCGGCGGGCGGGCTTCCCCAATCCCGCCCCTTCCCGAAACTGTGGCTCCCGCCCCAGACCCCGGGCCCCGGAGAGCGGGGGCTTCGCCCCCTGCACCCCCGTAAGCGACCTTCGGCCGCGTGTCCTCAATCGCCGGACGGGCTTGATTTTCAAGCCCGTCCGGCGATTGAGGACCGGGGTCCGGGGCGGAGCCCCGGTGGGGGTCTGCGGGGCGGAGCCCCCAGTTTCGGGAAGGGGCGGGGTTGGGGAGAGCTTCCGCCCGTACCTCAAGCGCAGCCAGCGTCGCCGACCGACTCGGCTCCGCACACAACCCAGTCCCCGTAACCCAGAACACCCGAGCCTCCCGCACCTCCTCCAGATCCAACTCCCCCTCCCTGATCACCAGATCAGGAGCCGTCGGCTGCCGGTAGAAGTACAGCGGAAACGAGTCCGGCGGAAAAATCTCACAGAAGGTGACCGGCGTCGCAAGCCCCGACACCTCAGTAACCCACCGGTCATCCACCCCGAACTCCCGCAACGCAGCCCGCAGATACTCCCCGAACGGATCCGCCCCCGTCCGCGTAATGACAGCCACCCGCCGCCCCAACCGCGCCGCCGCAACCGCCACATTCGTCGCCGAGCCCCCCAGAAACTTCTGAAAGGTCTCCACCCGCGCCAGCCCGACGCCCCCCTGGAGCGGATACAGATCCACCCCGATCCGGCCCATCGTGATCAGGTCGTACACCCGCACATCCCTCCCTCACCCAGGCTGCCCCCAGGTCTAAACCCCTCCCCCACCCCCTGTCAACGCAATGTCCGGACATTCGGACCAACCCTTGACACCCCTCCAAGTCCCCCCGCAGCCTGGCCCCATGACGCGCATCCGGATCGGCTCGGCCCCCGACTCCTGGGGGGTCTGGTTCCCCGAAGACCCCGCTCAAGTCCCCTGGCCCCGCTTCCTCGACGAGGTCGCCGACTCCGGGTACGAGTGGATCGAGCTCGGCCCGTACGGGTACCTCCCCACCGACCCCGCCCGCCTCGCCGACGAACTCGCCGCCCGCAGCCTCCGCGTCTCCGCCGGCACCGTCTTCACCGGCCTCCACCACGGCCCCGCCGTCTGGGACGCCACCTGGAACCACGTCTCCGCAGTCGCCGCCCTCACCCGGTCCACCGGCGCCCGCCACCTCGTCGTCATCCCCTCCTTCTGGCGCGACGACAAGACGGGCAAGGTCCTAGAAGACCGCACCCTCACCCCCACCCAGTGGGACCAACTCACCACCCAAACAAACCAGTTGGGCCGCGAGGTCCAGGACCGCTACGGCCTCCGCATCGTCGTCCACCCCCACGCCGACACCCACATCGACACGGACGAGAACACCACCCGTTTCCTCGACGCGACCGACCCGGACCTGGTCTCCCTCTGCCTGGACACCGGCCACTACGCCTACTGCGGCGGCGACAGCCTGCAGCTCATCAAGACGTACGGCGAGCGCATCGGCTACCTCCACCTCAAACAGGTGGACCCCACCGTCCTGGCCCAAGTCCGCACCCACAACACCCCGTTCGGCCCCGCTGTAGCCCAGGGCGTGATGTGCGAGCCCCCGCACGGCATCCCCGCCCTGGAGCCGGTCCTCGAAGCCGCCCGCGCCCTCGCCCACCAGGACGAGCTCTTCGCCGTCGTCGAGCAGGACATGTACCCCTGCCCGCCCGACCGCCCCCTCCCCATCGCCCGCCGCACCCGCGCCTTCCTACGCTCCTGCGGGCACTGAGAGGGTCACCAGCTCTGCCAGCTCCGGGTCCTGCCGGAGCAACTGGGCGTGCAGCACTTTGAGTTCGGGGCCGGGGTCCGCACCAAGCTCCTCCCCGACCTGCCTGCGATACTCCGCGTACACGCCCAGCGCCTGGGCCCCGCGCCCTGCCCGGTAGAGCCCCAGCATCAGCAACCAGACGAACCGCTCGCGCAGCGGATGCTTCGTCACGATGCGCTGCAGATAGGGGACCGCGTTGCGGTGACCCCCCAGGTCCAGCTCGATCTCCGCCCGAAGCTCGATATCCGCCAGGAACCGCTCCTTGCGGTACATCCGCTCAAGCTCCAGGAGCGGCCCTTCGAGCCCCTCGACCAGGGGGCCCTTGACCAGGGCGCGCCCCTCGTCCAACAGCTGTGCAGCACGCGCGAGTTCGCCCCTCGTCGCCGCCGCCGTGCCCTCCGCCGCAAGCTGCTCGTACGCGACGACGTCCACCACCGCACCCCCGGTGTCCAGCAGGTAGCCGTCCCCGGCCCAGCTGAGTTCCACCGCGTCACCGAGCGCACCCCGCAGTCCCGACACCCACTTCTGCAGCAGGTTCTTCACATATGCCGGATGCCGGTCGCCCCAGAGCGCGGCGGCCAGCTGGTCCGCCGTCGTCACCGCTCCCGGGCGCAGCAACAGCACGGCGAGCAGGGCCCGTTGGCGCGGCGGACCGAGCGGGACGGCGGTGTCGCCCGCGCGCACCCTCAGCGGCCCGTAGAGGTCAATGGCGTACGGCACGGTACGGGTCATTCTGCGTGCCCCCTTCCAGCGGTTGTTCCAGCGTACGTTCCAGCGCCCCGCCGCAGGCTGTGCGCATGGCCCCACCCAGCAGCCCACCCAGCAGCCCCCTCCGCCGGCGCCCCCGTCCTGTCATCTGGCTCTCCGTAGCCCTGGCCGCCGTCTGCCTCGCGGTCGCGGCGGGCACGATGGACCGCCTCGTGCTGAGCCGGTTCGAGAGCCCCGGATCGGAGTCCGTCACCACCCGCGCCCTGCTGCGACAAGAGTTCGGCACCGGTCCGCCGAGCGTCCTGCTCCTCCTCACCGCCCGGCACGGCACGGCGGACTCACCGCAGGTCGCCGCGGCCGGCCGCGCCCTGGAACGCGAGCTGGCCGCACAACCGGGCGTCGCCGAGACCGCCTCGTACTGGTCCCACGGAAGCTCCCCGGTGCTGCGCTCCACCGACGGCCGCCGGGCGATGATCCTGGCCCGGATGTCGGGCACGGTCACCGAGGCGCGGTCCCGACTCGCCGCTCTCTCCCCGGAGTTCACCCGCTCCGATGCCGTCCTCACCGTCCGCGTCGGCGGCAGTGACGAGGTCTTCCGGCAAGCGGCGGAGCAGGCGCGCACGGACTTCCTGCGCGCCGAACTGATGGTCCTTCCCCTGGTCCTCCTCCTGCTCTTCCTCATCTACCGCCGCCTCCCCGCCGCCGCCCTCACCCTCGCCATGGGCCTCTTCTCCGTCGCCGCCACCCTTGCTCTGCTGCGCGGCGTCAGCCATCTCACCGAGGTCTCGACGTTCGCGGCCAATCTCACCCTCGTCATGGGCATCGGTCTCGGCGTGGACTACTCCCTCTTCGTGATCAGCCGATTCCGCGAGGAACTGCGCTCCGGACAGGACGTCCCCGGGGCCGTCGCACAGTCGGTCGCCCACGCGGGGCGCACCGTGGCCTTCAGCGGCCTGACCGTTCTGATCTCCCTGTCCTGCCTCCTCCTCTTCCCTTTCCCCTTCCTCCGCTCCTTCGCGTACGCGGGCATCGGCACCGTCCTGACCTCGGTCTTCGCCGCCCTGGTGATCCTGCCCGCCGCTCTGACCCGCCTCGGCCACCGGATCCTGCCGGCCAACTCCCGCCCGTCGCGCGACTGGTGGAGCGACACGGCTCTGCGCATGATGCGCCACCCGCTGCGGTACGGGATCCCGGCCCTGCTCCTCGTCCTGGCCCTGGCCTCCCCCGCCCCGGGCCTGCGCTTCGGCACCCCGGACGACCGGGTCCTACCGGAGGACGTGTCCAGCCGGGTCGTCCAGCAGGATGTCCGTGACCATTTCGCGGCGGAGGAGACCGACGCGATCCAGGTCCTGACGCCCGATGCGCGCGACTCCGCCTCGACGGCGCTCGCGCTCTCCCGTATCCCCGGCGTCCAGCAGGTGGACGCCCTGTCCGGTGCGTACGCCCAGGGCCGCCGGATCCTCGGCCCGAACGACGCCTCGCGACGCTTCGACTCCCCCCGGGACAGCTGGTACTCCGTCGTCCCTTCCCAACACGCCCTGGAATCAACCGAATCCGTCGACCACCTGCTCTCCGCCGTCCGCACCGCCGCGGGACCCGACAGCGTCCGCCTCGGCGGCTACCCGGCGGAACTCCACGACTTCCGTTCCGCACTGACGGACCGCGCCCCTCTGGTGCTCGCTCTGATCCTGGCCGTCACCTTCCTGGTCCTGCTCCTCATGACCCGCAGCGTCCTGCTCCCCGCCAAGGCGATGGTGCTCAACTTCCTCTCCATGGCGGTCATGTTCGGCACCCTGGTCTGGATCTTCCAGGAGGGGCATCTCTCCGGCCTCCTCGGCTTCACGCCGACCGGTTCCATCGAACCGAGCATCCCGATCCTGATGCTCTGCACGGCTTTCGGCCTCTCCATGGACTACGAAGTCCTCATGCTGTCGCGGATCACGGAGGAGTACGGGCGGACCGGCGACCTGCCCGGATCGGTCGCCACCGGTCTGGCACGCAGCGGCCCGCTCATCACGTCGGCCGCCGCGGTGCTGGCCGCCTCGTTCGCGACGTACGCCACGTCGGGCATCGTTTATCTGAAAATGCTCGCCGTCGGCATGGTCGTGGTGATCCTCGTCGACGCGACCCTGATCCGGGCGGTGCTCGTCCCCGTCCTCATGCGGCTGGCGGGGAACGCCAACTGGTGGATGCCGGGGCGCCGACGCGGTGACCCCGGCCCCGTACGCGGCGTTGATCCGGTGACCCGACCGGAGCCAACCGCAAGGAGCAGCACACCATGATGCGCACCACCCTGAGGCGTTCGGCGTGGGCGGCGGCCGCCCTGACCGCCGTCCTCGCACTCGCCCCGACCGCCACGGCCTCCGCCGCCCAGCAACCCCCCACCGCCGACACCGCGGCCGCCTGCGCGTTCTACGACGGTGACGCGCTCACCATGTACGGACAGCGCGGCGACCGGGTCTCGCAGATCCAGTGCATGCTCGCCAACCGGCACTACCTCCCCTGGAAGGCGGTCGACGGGGTCTTCGGCGACCGCACCCTGGCCGCTGTCGAGCGCTTCCAGCGCGACCATCCGCCGCTGGCCGTGGACGGCATGGTGGGGACGCTGACCTGGAACGCGCTCTGGTACGCGTAGCCCCGTAACCCCAGCCCCCCGAAGGTCCGGACCCGCACCCCGCGAGTCCGGACCTTTTCCCTTTTGTAATATCGCGCCCCATGTGCTGCATACGTCACGGCAGTTACCCCCTCGTCACACATGTCTCCATTACGCGGGCTTTCCGTCACAGGAGATCAACAGCCATACCTCCAGCCTCACTCTCCGTCGTTCACCGGGCACAGGCTGAGTGATCGCCAGCGTCCCCGCCGCGGCTCCCCCGCCGGCCCCCAGGCCGACGTCGCGGCGTACGCAAGGAGGTGTCCCTATGACCGACCGAAGGCTCTGGTCCTACAAGGAGATTGCCGCGCACATCCGGGTGCAGCCGGACACGGTGCGCTCGTACCGCAAACACGGACTGCTCCCGCCGCCCGACCTCGTGGAGGGCGGAAAGCCCTACTGGTTCGCCGACACGATCCGCGCCTGGCAGGCCCGGCGGCCCGGGACCAGAGGCAGCAGGGACAAGTACTAGTACCGGTGGGGCGCGCAATCCGATTGCGCGCCCCACCCCCCACTGAAGAGAATCCCCGGATGAGCGACTTCTCCTTCAAGCCCACCCTCAGCGGAGACAAGGTCGTCCTGCGGCCCTTCACCGCCGAGGACGTGGACACGATGTCCGTGATCCTCCGCGATCCCGAGGTCCTCAAGTTCACCGGATCCGCGCACACCGAGGTGAGCGACGAGACGGTGCGCACCTTCTACACCACGCGCAACGACCAGCCGGACCGCCTCGACCTCGCCGTCACGGACCGTACGACCGGCGAACTGGTCGGCGAGGCGATCCTCTACGAGTACGACGCCCACAACCGCAGCTGCACCTTCCGCACCCTGATCGGCCCGACCGGACGCGACCGCGGCCTCGGCACCGAGGCCTGCCGGCTCATCGTCGGGTACGGATTCGGGCAACTGGGCCTGAACCGCATCGCCCTGGGCGTCTTCGACTTCAACCCCCGCGCCCGGCGCGCCTACGAGAAGGCCGGCTTCGTCGTCGAGGGCGTCGAGCGCGAGGCGCTGCTCCACGACGGCCAGTGGATCGACTCCGTATCGATGTCGATCCTCGCCCGGGAGTGGACCGCGGCCCCATAGCACTCACCAGGATTCCGCCCCCTGGATCGGCCCGTTGGGCATCACCTTCCCGCCCGCACCCGCCCGCAGCTTGAGCGCGACGAGCGGGAAGACCAGCACCGACACCATGCCCGCCCCCACCAGCGCCGCCGCCTCGCCCGCCTCCAGGACCTTGTCCTCGACGCCGATCGTGGTGATCGCCACGACCAGCGGCAGCGCGGTCGACCCGAAGAGGGTCAGCGCCTTGCGGTCCTTGGGGCCCAGGTCGCGCGGGGCGAGGACCCAGATCGGTCCGCCGCGTACGACCAGGAACAGCACCAGGAACACGGGCAGCAGGATCAGCACCCGCCCGCCGTCGAGCAGCGCGCGCAGGTCGAACTCGATGCCGGTGACGATGAAGAAGATCGGTACGAGGAAACCGAAGCCCATCGCCTCGACCTTCTCCAGGATCTCCCCGCTGCTCTCGGGCACCGCCCCGTGCAGCACGAGCCGGGTGACCAGCCCCGCGGCGAACGCGCCGAGCAGCACATCGAGGCCGAGCGCCTGGGAGAGGCCGAGCATCACCGCGAGCATCAACACCACGAAGCGGACCGCGAACTGACCGCTGGAGTGCAGCGTCTTGGCGATCACGCCCGAGAACCAGGGCGGCTTCGGCCGCATCCCCCAGTACACCGCGCCCGCCGTCATCGCCGCGAACAGGGCGAGCAGCACCGTCGACTCGCCGGGATTGCGGCCGCTCAGCAGCAGCGCCATCGCGATGATCGGGCCGAACTCCCCCACCGCGCCGACCGCCATCATCACCGAGCCGAACCGGCTGTGCAGATCGCCGGAGTCGCGCAGGACCGGCAGGACGGTGCCGAGTGCGGTGCTGGTCAGCGCGGTGCCGATGTAGACGCCCTTGCTGAAGTCGCCGCTCGCGAGCAGTACGCCGATTCCCAGGCCGAGTACGAGCGCGACGAGCCACGCCCAGCTCGCCCGCTTGAGCGTGTCGCCGCGGATCTTGTCGAACTCGATCTCGTACCCGGCCAGGAAGATCAGCATGGCCAGGCCGAGTTGGGAGAGTCCGTCGGTCGCCGCGTCCGTGTGCGCCCAGCCGAGGACGTCGGGGCCGATCGCGATGCCGAGCAGGATCTCGAAGATGACGAGCGGCACGGGCACCCAACGGCCCAGCCCGTAGGCCAGAAGTGGTGCGAGCACCGCGATGGACATGATCAGGACCAGCGTCCCCGAATGCGACATATGGGGTATTTACCATAGGCTCCGGACAAGTTGGCCAATAAGCGGAGGGAATCAGCGTGACGCAGCACATCGATCCCGGCGGTCCGTCAGCGGCTCCACAGGCACGGCCCGGCCTGTGGAAGCGCTGCCTGTGGGGCGGGCTCGCGCTCTGGGCGCTGACCGCGGTCGTCACGTACGCGACCCAGAACACGACCCTGCTCCCGACCCTCATCCTGCTCGGCTCGTTCCTGACGCCGGCCGTCTTCGTGCTCTGGGCGTACGAGCGCCACGGCGCCGACTTCGGGGTGAACCTGATCCTCGGCTGCTTCGTCACCGGCGGCATCCTCGGTGTGCTCGGCGCCTCGGTCATGGAGTACTACCTGCTCCACCCCTCCGCCTGGATGTTCCTCGGCGTCGGGCTGATCGAGGAGGCGGTGAAGCTCGTCGCGCTGATGTTCGTGCTGCGGCGCTACCCGCGGATCCACGGGATGCGGGCCGGCCTGGTGCTCGGCGCGACCGTCGGCTTCGGCTTCGCGGCCTTCGAGAGCGCGGGGTACGCGTTCAACGCGGCCGTCACCCTGCGCGGCATCGATCTGCGCTCGCTCCTGGAGACGGAGATCCTGCGCGGACTGCTCGCACCCTTCGGGCACGGGCTGTGGACGGCGATCGCGGGCGGGGTGCTGCTGTCTTTCCGTAAGCCGAACGGCCACTTCCGCTTCACCGCCCCGGTCGTTGGTACGTACGTCGGCGTCGCGATCCTGCACTCCCTGTGGGACTCGATGCACGGCATCGCGATCTGGCTGGTCGCGAAGATCACGGCGAGCGACTGGGACCGGAGCCTCTTCGCGCTCGGCTACATCCCGAAGCCGACGGAGGAGCAGAAGCACCTGTTCACGCTCTTCTCGGTGGGCGGGCTGGTCGTGATCACGGCGCTGGCGATCCTCTGGCTGAGGTCGCTGTCTCGACGTGATACCCCCTAGGGGTATAGTGTGGTTCGTGTCAGGGGGTCGCGGGATTCCCGCAGGACCACTGGCGCACCATGGGTACGTACATCCCTGAAGAGGAGAACGAGATGACCGCCGAGACCGAGATCCCCCAGGCCGAGATCGCGCAGACCGCCCCGACCGCCGGCTCCTGCTGCGGCGGCGGATCCTGCGGACCCGCCGGTTCCGCCGAGGTCGAGGTCGGCGCCGTCACCGCGGTCTACCAGGTGACCGGCATGACCTGCGGCCACTGCGAGGGCGCGGTCTCCGGCGAGATCTCGGAGCTCCCCGGCGTCACCTCGGTGACGGCCGTGGCGTCGACGGGCCAGGTGACGGTGGTCTCCAAGGCCCCGCTGGACGAGGAGGCCGTGCGCGCGGTGGTCGACGAGGCGGGCTACGAGCTCGTCGGCCGGGCCTGACACACCCCCACACTCACACCCCTGATTCACACTGCCGACCGGGCCGTACCGGACCAGTTCCATACTGGTTCTGTACGGCCCGGTCTCGTTTTGGAGCACGTCAGTGGAAACCTCCCAGGTGGAGCTCGTCGTCGGCGGCATGACGTGCGCCTCGTGCGCGGCCCGCATCGAGAAGAAGCTCAACCGCATGGACGGGGTCGAGGCCACCGTCAACTACGCCACGGAGAAGGCGAGGGTCGTCTACGGCGACGGGGTCGAGGTGGCGGACCTGATCGCCACGGTGGTGAAGACGGGGTACACGGCGGAGGTGCCCGCACCCCCGGAGCCCGATGCCGGGGAGACGCCCGCGGGCGACCCCGAACTGGCCTCCCTGCGGCAGCGGCTCGTCGTGTGCGCCGTGCTCGCGCTGCCCGTCGTCCTGATGTCGATGATCCCGGCGCTCCAGTTCGACAACTGGCGCTGGCTCGCGCTGACCCTCGCATCCCCGGTCGTCGTCTGGGGCGGGCTCCCCTTCCACCGGGCCGCCTGGACCAACCTCCGGCACGGCGCCGCGACCATGGACACCCTGGTCTCGGTGGGCACACTGGCCGCCTTCGTCTGGTCCCTCTGGGCGCTGTTCATCAGCGAATCCATGGACATCTACCTCGAAGTCGCTTCCGGGGTCGTGACCTTCATCCTGCTCGGGCGCTATCTGGAGGCCCGCTCCAAGCGGAAGGCAGGCGCCGCCCTACGGGCGCTGCTTGAGCTGGGCGTCAAGGACGTGGCCGTGCTGCACGGGAGTACGGAGGTACGGATTCCGGCCGACCGCCTCTCCGTCGGCGACCGCTTCGTCGTACGGCCCGGGGAGAAGATCGCCACCGACGGGCGGGTCGTCGAGGGGAGTTCGGCCGTGGACGCCGCCCTCCTCACCGGCGAATCCGTGCCGGTGGACGTCGCGGCCGGGGACTCCGTCGCCGGGGCGACCGTCAATGTGTCGGGGCGTCTCGTCGTCGAGGCGACCCGGGTCGGCTCCGACACCCAACTCGCCCGGATGGCGCGGCTCGTGGAGGACGCGCAGAACGGCAAGGCGCAGGTGCAGCGGCTCGCGGACCGTATCGCCGCCGTCTTCGTGCCCGTCGTCCTCGTCATCGCGGCCGGCACCCTCGCGGGGTGGTTGCTGGTGACCGGGGACGCCACGGCCGCCTTCACCGCCGCCGTCGCGGTGCTGATCATCGCCTGCCCCTGCGCGCTCGGCCTCGCCACGCCGACCGCGCTGATGGTCGGCACCGGGCGCGGAGCCCAACTGGGCATCCTGATCAAGGGTCCCGAGGTCCTGGAGTCGACCCGGCGCGTGGACACCGTCGTCCTCGACAAGACGGGGACGGTGACGACGGGGCGGATGGCGCTGGTCGCCGTTCATCCCGTACTGGGGACGGACGAGGCGCAGTTGCTGCGGCTCGCCGGGGCTCTGGAGCACGCCTCCGAGCACCCGGTCGCGCGCGCTGTCGCCGCGGGCGCGCAGGAGCGGACCGGTCCGCTTCCTGCGGTGACCGGTTTCGTGAACGTCCCCGGGCTGGGGGTCCGCGGGACCGTCGACGGGCACGAGGTGCTCGCCGGGCGCGGGCAGTTGCTCGTCGAGGCGGGCATCGAGGTGCCGGAGACGCCGCCGGGCGCCGAAGGCCGTACGACCGTGTGCATCGCCTGGGACGGGAAGCCGCGCGGTGTCCTGGCCGTCGCGGACACGGTCAAGGAGACCAGCGCGGAGGCCGTACGGAACCTGCGCGGCCTGGGGCTGCGGCCCGTACTGCTCACCGGGGACAGCCGGGCGGTCGCCGAGGCGGTGGCGGCGGAGGTCGGCATCGCCCCCGAGGACGTACACGCCGGGGTGCTTCCGGAAGGGAAGGCCGCGGTGATCGGCCAACTCCGCGCCGAGGGGCGGACCGTGGCCATGGTCGGCGACGGCGTCAACGACGCGGCCGCGCTCGCCACCGCCGACCTGGGCCTGGCGATGGGGACGGGCACGGACGCGGCCATCGAGGCGGGCGACCTCACGCTCGTACGGGGAGACCTGCGGACGGCCGCCGACGCGATCCGGCTGTCGCGCCGGACGCTCGCCACGATCAAGGGCAATCTCTTCTGGGCCTTCGGCTACAACGTGGCGGCGCTGCCGCTGGCCGCCGCCGGGCTGCTGAACCCCATGATCGCGGGCGCGGCCATGGCGTTCTCGTCCGTCTTCGTGGTCACCAACAGCCTCCGGCTGCGGTCCTTCACGTAACCGGACGCTCCGCTTCACAGCTCGCACACGAATGAGACGTGGATCACACATATTTGGGGGTAACCATTCGCACCCCTCGTGAGTCTTAGTGGGCGATGCCAAGGATGTCTTGGGGGACGTCCGTGGAATGTCTTGGGGGACGTTCCAGGCAAGCGTTGGCCGGGGCACGCCCGGCGGGGAGCTTTGAGCGGCCCTCCCGCCTGGTGCGTACCCCGGCGGACCGCACCCAGATACCGGCTGCAGCCAGCAGACGCCCGGCCCGGATCCCGTGGGGGGAATCCGACCGGGGAAATGGGAAGCGCCCCGTATCGTCGACCCGTGGGGGGATCGACGGCGGGGCGCTTTCCGCTTTACTGCAGCGGCTCAGGCCAGGTGTGCCGTGATGTTCAGCGGCCTTGAGTTCAGCGGCCTTCGACCGGGACGAAGTCCCGAAGAACCTCACCGGTGTAGATCTGGCGCGGGCGGCCGATGCGCGAACCCGGCTCCTTGATCATCTCGTGCCACTGGGCGATCCAGCCGGGGAGCCGGCCGATCGCGAAGAGCACGGTGAACATGTCGGTGGGGAAGCCCATCGCCCGGTAGATCAGACCCGTGTAGAAGTCGACGTTCGGGTAGAGGTTGCGCGAGACGAAGTACTCGTCGGAGAGCGCGTGCTCCTCCAGCTTGAGCGCGATGTCCAGCAGCTCGTCGGACTTGCCGAGGGCCGAGAGGACGTCGTGCGCGGCAGCCTTGATGATCTTCGCGCGCGGGTCGAAGGACTTGTACACCCGGTGGCCGAAGCCCATCAGGCGGACGCCGTCCTCCTTGTTCTTCACCTTCTGGATGAAGGCGTCGACGTCGCCGCCGTCGGCCTGGATGCTCTCCAGCATCTCCAGGACGGACGCGTTGGCGCCACCGTGCAGCGGGCCCCAGAGGGCGCTGATGCCGGCGGAGATCGAGGCGAACATGTTCGCCTGCGAGGAGCCGACCAGACGCACGGTGGAGGTCGAACAGTTCTGCTCGTGGTCCGCGTGCAGGATGAGCAGCTTCTCCAGCGCCGAGACGACGACCGGGTCCGGCACGTACTCCTGGGCCGGGACCGAGAACGTCATGCGCAGGAAGTTCTCGACGTAGCCGAGATCGTTGCGCGGGTAGACGAAGGGGTGGCCGATCGACTTCTTGTACGCGTACGCGGCGATCGTCGGCAGCTTGGCAAGCAGCCGGATCGTCGAGAGGTGGCGCTGCTGCTCGTCGAACGGGTTGTGGCTGTCCTGGTAGAAGGTGGACAGCGCGGACACGACCGAGGACAGCATGGCCATCGGGTGTGCGTCACGCGGGAAGCCGTCGAAGAACCGCTTGACGTCCTCGTGCAGCAGCGTGTGCTGGGTGATCTCGTTCTTGAAGGTCGACAGCTCGTCGACCTTGGGCAGCTCACCGTTGATCAGCAGGTACGCCGTCTCCAGGAAGCTGCTCTGCTCGGCGAGCTGCTCGATCGGGTACCCGCGGTAACGCAGGATGCCCTGCTCGCCGTCGAGGTAGGTAATGGCGGATTTATAGGCGGCGGTGTTGCCATATCCGCTATCGAGGGTCACCAGACCGGTCTGGGCCCGGAGCTTCCCGATGTCGAAGCCCGTGTCGCCGACGGTGCTGTCGATCACCGGGTAGGTGTACTCGCCATCGCCGTACCGCAGTACTACAGAGTTGTCGCTCACGTCATCCCTCACCGACGTAGTGCCTCTTCTTCGAGGTGCCCTGACTGTCTCTACCATCCCCCACTTGGCTCAGCAGAGTGCACTCGGGGTCGCCCATTGGGCTATTCAGCGGCACTCAGTGCCGCCAACCTGCTCATCCTGCCCTCTTCGCCCCGGTTCCGGAAGGGCGGGGTGAGGTTTCACACGATCTCCGCTACCTGCCACCACCTGACAGCCGGTGATCAAGTGCGGTAAAGCGCCTGCCTGCGGAAACCGTCCGGACCGCCTGCCCGATCGCCTTCCGCGACCCGACGAGGACCACGAGCTTCTTGGCCCGGGTGACCGCCGTGTAGAGCAGGTTCCGCTGGAGCATCATCCAAGCGCCGGTGGTCACCGGAATCACGACCGCCGGATATTCACTCCCCTGGGAGCGGTGGATGGTGACGGCGTACGCATGGGCCAGCTCGTCGAGCTCATCGAAGTCGTACCCCACTTCCTCGTCCTCATCCGTCAGTACGGTCAGCGTCTGCTCGTCGAGATTCAGGGCGGTGACGACGCCGACCGTGCCGTTGAAGACCCCGTTGGCACCCTTCTCGTAATTGTTGCGAATCTGGGTGACCTTGTCGCCGACGCGGAAGACCCTTCCACCGAACCTTTTCTCCGGGAGGTCGGGCCTGGCGGGTGTGATCGCCTGCTGGAGCAGCCCGTTGAGGTTCCCGGCGCCCGCGGGGCCCCGGTGCATCGGCGCGAGCACCTGGACGTCCCTGCGCGGGTTGAGGCCGAACTTCTGCGGGATGCGGCGGGCCGCCACGTCCACCGTCAGCAGACCGGCCTCCTCGGTCTCCTCGGCCACGAAGTGGAAGAAGTCGGGCAGGCCCTGAGTGATGGGCTGCACCCCGGAGTTGATGCGGTGCGCGTTGGTGACGACGCCGGACTGCTGGGCCTGGCGGAAGATCCGGGTGAGGCGCACATTCGGTACGGGACTGATCGCCGCGAGGAGGTCGCGCAGCACCTCGCCCGCCCCGACCGACGGCAGCTGGTCCACATCGCCGACCAGGAGGAGATGCGCGCCGGGGGCGACGGCCTTGACCAGCTTGTTGGCGAGGAGGAGGTCGAGCATGGAGGCCTCGTCGACCACGACCAGGTCTGCATCGAGGGGCCGGTCCTTGTCGTAGGCGGCGTCCCCGCCCGGCTTGAGTTCAAGGAGCCGGTGGACCGTGGAGGCCTCGGCTCCGGTGAGCTCGGCGAGGCGCTTGGCGGCCCGTCCCGTGGGGGCCGCGAGGACCACCTTGGCCTTCCGGGCGCGGGCCAGCTCCACAATCGACCGGACGGTGAAGGACTTGCCGCAGCCGGGGCCGCCGGTGAGGACGGCGACCTTCTCGGTCAGGGCGAGCTTCACCGCGGCCTCCTGCTCGGGGGCGAGCTCGGCCCCCGTACGGCCCGCGAGCCAGGTCAGCGCCTTGTCCCAGGCCACGTCCCTGAAAGCCGGCATCCGGTCCTCGCCGGTGCGCAGGAGTCTGACCACCTGGGAGGCGAGGGAGATCTCGGCACGGTGGAAGGGGACGAGGTAGACGGCGGTGATGGTCGCCTGGCCGCCCTCGTCCTTGCCGGGCACGTCTTCCCGTACGACACCCTCCTCGGCGGCCAGCGCGTCCAGACACTCGATGACCAGGCCCATGTCGACCTGGAGCAGCTTCACCGCGTCACTGAGGAGCTGCTCCTCGGGGAGGAAGCAGTGGCCCTGGTCGGAGGATTGCGAGAGCGCGTACTGGAGGCCCGCCTTCACGCGCTCCGGGCTGTCGTGCGGGATGCCGACGGCCTGGGCGATGCGGTCGGCGGTGAGGAAGCCGATGCCCCAGACGTCGGCGGCCAGGCGGTACGGCTCGTTCTTGACGACGGAGATCGAGGCGTCGCCGTACTTCTTGTAGATGCGCACGGCGATGGAGGTGGAGACCCCGACGCTCTGGAGGAAGATCATCACTTCCTTGATCGCCTTCTGCTCCTCCCAGGCGGCCGCGATCATCTTCGTGCGCTTGGGGCCGAGGCCGGGGACCTCGACGAGGCGCTTCGGCGCCTGCTCGATGATGTCGAGGGTGTCCGTGCCGAAGTGGGTGGTGATGCGGTCGGCCATCACCGGGCCGATGCCCTTGATCAGGCCGGAGCCGAGGTAGCGGCGGATGCCCTGGATCGTGGCGGGGAGCACGGTCGTGTAGTTCTCGACGGTGAACTGCTTGCCGTACTGCGGATGCGATCCCCAGCGGCCCTCCATGCGCAGCGACTCGCCGGCCTGGGCGCCGAGCAGCGAGCCGACGACCGTCAGCAGGTCACCGCCGCCGCGGCCGGTGTCGACCTTGGCGACCGTGTAGCCGTTCTCCTCGTTGCTGTACGTGATCCGCTCCAGGACCCCTTCCAGCACTGCCATGTTGGACATGTGACCGACGTTATCGCCCGGGTCCGACAGCCCGTGCGGGCCTGTGGAAAACGTTCTGACCTTCTCTGGCTGACCTACTCTGTCTGCTTCATTGCTCTTCGATCCGAAAGCGGGCCCCAGATGCACGAGGACTACGACCTGCTGGTGGTGGGCTCGGCCAACGCCGACCTGGTGATCGGCGTCGAGCGCCGTCCCGCCCCCGGCGAGACGGTCCTCGGCGGCGACCTCGCCGTCCACCCCGGCGGCAAGGGCGCCAACCAGGCGGTCGCCGCGGCCCGCCTCGGCGCGCGCACCGCGCTGCTCGCCCGGGTCGGCGACGACGCCAACGGGCGCCTGCTCCTCGACTCCCAGCGCGAGTCCGGGGTCGACACGGCGGGCGTGCTGGTCGGCGGGGCCCCCACGGGCGTCGCGCTGATCACAGTCGACCCGACGGGCGACAACAGCATCGTGGTCTCCCCCGGCGCCAACGGCCGCCTCACGCCCGAGGACATCCGGGCCTCCGCCCCGCTGATCGCGGCGGCGAAGGTGGTGTCGGCGCAGCTGGAGATCCCCCTGGAGTCGGTGACGGAGGCGGTACGGATGCTGGCGCCCGACGCGCGCTTCGTACTGAACCCCTCCCCGCCGATGCCGCTGCCCGCCGAGCTGCTTGCGGCCTGCGACCCCCTCGTGGTCAACGAGCACGAGGCCAGGGTGGTCCTGGGCGACGGGGCGGGCGAGACGCCGGAGGACTGGGCGCGGGGGCTGCTCGCGCTGGGCCCGCGGTCGGTGGTCATCACGCTGGGCGCGGACGGCGCGCTGACGGCGGACGCCTCGGGTGCGTACGACCGCGTACCGAGCCCCCGGGTCGACGCGGTGGACACCACGGGCGCGGGCGACGCGTTCACGGCGGCGCTGGCCTGGCGGCTGGGCCTGGGCGAGAAGCTCGCGGAGGCGGCGGGGTTCGCCGTACGGGTGGGAGCGGCGGCGGTGACCAGGGCGGGCGCCCAGGAGTCGTACCCGACGGCGGAGGAACTGGGTCTCTGACGGCGGGCCGTCGCATACGGGGCCTGCTTCTGACGCGACCGGGAAGGCTGGCTCCATGCCGACCGACCGGACTCCGTACGATGCCGTCACTTTCACCAACGACCAGGTGACGCTTGCCGGTTCGCTGGCGCTCCCGGGCAGCGGGGGCGCGTCGCAGGCACCCGGAATCGTCCTGGTCGGCGGGTCAGGCCCGTCCGACCGGGACAACGGCACGTACTTCCCGCCGATCCGCCGGCACCTGCGGGACGCAGGATTCGCCGTGCTGTCGTACGACAAGCGCGGCGTCGGCGACTCCTCCGGCGACTGGCGCGAGGCGACCCTCGCGGACCTCGCCGACGACGCGCGCGCCGCACTCCGATTCCTCCGCGCCCAGCCCGGCGTCCGGCCCGGCGCGGTGGGCGTGTTCGGTCACAGCGAGGGCGGCTGGGTCGCGCTTCGCGCCGCGGCCGCCGAGGGTGACGCCCTGCCGTGGGTGATCACCAACAGCTGCCCGGGAACGACTCCGGCGATCCAGGAACGCCATGCGCTGGCCCGCGTCGTACGGCGGGACACCGACGACGTCGCCGGAGTCCTGTCCCTGTACGACCGCATCGTCGCGGCGGGCCGACGGGACGCCGGCTTCGCCGAGGTGTCGGCGCTCGTCGCGGCCGCGGGTGATCCACCCGCCCTGGCCGCCTTCTGGGACGGCATGGACGAACGTCTGTGGGGGTTCCTCAAGCGGAAGCAGGATCACGACCCGCTCGCGGACGCGGCACACCTGCGCTGCCCGCATCTGGCGCTGTTCGGCGCCGCGGACGAGCTGGTGCCGGTGGCGGACAGCATGCACGCGTACGCCACGACGGCCTGCCGTCCCGGCCGCCACCCCACGGCAACGTTGACCACGGAGCTCTTCCCGGGCGCGGACCACCGGCTCCAGACGCCCGGAACGGACCGGCTCGCGCCCGGCTACCTGGCCGTCCTGACCAACTGGCTCGCGGGGAGGACGTTTTAAGGGGGCCCGATCCGTGGACCGAGCCCCCTCCCGCATTCCCCTCCCCTGTTTCCCCCTCCATCAGGACTGCCAGATCCCCCCAGATCCCCTCCCGGAAGTCCCGATGCCAAGTAAGACCCACGTGACCCAGACAGGGTTGTACGGATGCGGCGAGTAATTTTTCCGGAATCCCGGGCTCCCAGAATGCCGACATAGCGGGTCAGTCGTAGCGTTTCAGCCATGAGCGACGATTCGATGCAGAAGGACGTCCTGAGCGAGCTCGGCGACGACAAGCTCCAGGAGATCGCCGGACTGCTCGGTACGGACACGGCGGGCGCGGAGTCCTTCGTGGGTACGACGGTGTCCGCGCTGTCGGGCAGCGAGGTCCAGGAGGCGGTGGCGGACACCCCGGTCCCGCAGCCGGAGCCCCAGCTGGAGGGCGTGGCCGCGCTGGGCGGCGGCCTGGGCGGCGCGATGATGGGCGGCATGCTCGCGAAGATGAGCCGCCCGATCGCCAACGCGGTGGCGAAGAAGACGGGCCTCCCGGCGGCGTCGGTGACGCGGGGGATCGAGATCCTGCTGCCGGTGATCATGGCGGTGGTGACGAAGCGGGCGGCGGCGGGCAAGGCGGCGGGTACGACGGGCGCCGCGAAGAGCGGCGGCCTGGGCGGCCTGCTGGGGTCGCTCCTGGGCGGCGGCAAGAAGTAGACGACAGACGCGTCAGCCGAGGGTGACGCGATAGACGGTCGACTCCCGCCGCTGGAACCCCGCGCGCTCGTAGAGCCGGTTCGCAGCTTCGCGTGAGGGCCGCGACGTGAGATCGACGGTACGGGCACCGGCGTCGGCGGCCAGCGCGAGGGCCCGGTCGATCAGCACCTTGCCGACCCCGTGCCCGCGTGCGGCGCTGTCGACGACGACGTCCTCGATGTGGGCGCGAAGCCCGGAGGGCAAGGGGACCGCGACCAGCGTCAACGCCCCTACGATGACGCCCCCGACGCGGGCCACGAGCAGGGTGTTGACGCCGGCGCCGATCAACCGCGTCAACGACTCCTGATCCAGGGGATCGGCCGTGGACGACAACTGCGGCAGGAGGCGCGCGAACGCCTCCACGATCTCGTCGGTCGCCTCGCGAACGATCTCGGTCTCCACACTCATGCCCTGGAACCTATCGGCACAATGAGCGCCATGACCACGTCGTACAAGCAGGCCAGGGCGGACCGCATCCAGCAGTTGGTCCGGCATGCAGCGGCGCGGTGGCCCCAGATCGCGGACCTGACCGTCCGCGCGCGGGGCGAGTTCGTCCACCTGGAGGCTCGTTGGGCCGGCGAAGAGCACGAGCGCCCCGGCAAGCTGTGCAGGCTCCGCGAGACGGCCCATGCGGATTTCTGGACCTTCGCCTTCCGAACCACCTGCCCGGGCAGGCGCTACCAGGAGGGTGCGCTTCCCTCCGGAGCCTGGACGGGCGCACCCGAGGAGATATTCGACTACGCCTGCGAACGCCACCTCGCCGGATCCTGCCCTCCGAACGAACCCATGGGCTTTGCGTACGACAAGGTGCTGCACGCCTTGGTGGCCGAAGTACCCGAACTCCGCGAGGACTTGGCCATCCATCTCTACAACGAGTACGAGCTCCTGCAGCACGTCTTCATGGCACTCGACGTCACGCCGTTCGTGATCAGCGCCTGGAACCAGGACCGGACCGAACTGACCAACCGCTGCATGCAGTTCATCGAGCGAGCTCTGACCTGCGACGACGCCGAAACCCGGAGCATGGTCGCCACATCCTTCGTCTATCAGGTCGGCCCCTGGGACCCGCAGATGGCGCCCTTCATCCGGACCTGGCCTCCCGCACTGCTCCGATCCGCACAGCTCCAGGCACCGTATGCACAGCTCTGAACTGCTTGACCTCTATCGAAGTTGAGCTTCTACGTTCGTGGTCAACGACAGACTCCGACCGAGAGGGCTCGCCATGCCGACCACGACCACCGTTCCCGAGAACTACCGCAACGCCGTGATCGCCCACATCATGATCGACGGTGCCGCTGCGGCGATCGACTTCTACGCGGAAGCCTTCGGCGCAGAGGAGTTGATCCGTATCGACGGGCCCGACGGACGCGTCGTGCACGCCGAGGTCAGCGTCAAGGGGTCGACCATCATGCTGGGCGACGCGGAGGGCCTGCTGTTCAGCGCGCCGACCGCCGTCGGCGGCACCACGGTGGGGCTGCACGTCTACGTGGATGACGTTGATGCTCTGGCGCAGCGGGCGGTCGCCGCCGGTGCGGAACTGCTGCAGCCGCCGACCGACCAGTTCCATGGCGACCGGACAGCCGTACTGCGTGATCCCTTCGGACACATCTGGGTCTTCCTCACGCACCTGGAGGACCTCACACCGGACGAAATCGCCGGCCGGGCCCGGGAGTTGTTCCGCCCCTAGCCATCCCCGCACAACAGCCTAGGCACAATGGGTCGATGTTCGACTTCGGGATAAAGACCTACCGACCGCAGTGGCTCAGCGGCATTGACGCTGTCAAGGACGCCCAGGGCGATCGGCTGCGCGCGCTCGTGGGTCGTGTGCTCACCGGAGTGTGGCTGGTGTGGGACATCGAGAGCGACGAGTGGTTCTGCGACTGTCCCGTCCTCTTCGAGTTCGAGGGTGAACAGACCGAGATCAATCACACGAAGTTCGACGACCTCTCGATCACGTGGAACTCCATCGACCCCGAATTCTCCGTCTATTGGGTGGACTTCGACCTGCGGTGGCGTCAGGCGCCCCTGCCCGAGTTGAAGGCCGTTCAAGGACAGACCCTCCTGGGCGTTGAGCTCTTGGAGTGGGTGGCCGATCGCGACATGGCCTCGGGGATGGTGGCGGTGAGCCTGCTCTTCCCTGGCGGCCGGGTCACCGTCTCCAACGCATTGGACGAGAACGGCCTGGACTTCGGCGCACCGGATCCGCACTACCGGCGACACTCCCTCGGCTGAGTGCACCTCCCTCAGGGTTGGATCGGTTCGGGCGCCGGGCGGGCGGGGTCGTAGTGTTCGCGGGCGAAGGTGTCCGACGCGGAGTGGACCACGTCGGGCTGCGGCGGTGACGGCCACACGCTCAGGACGTGCTCCTCCACCGGGTCGTCGCCCTGGTTCGCATCGCCCTCGTCACGGCCACGGGCCTGGACGCGGACCCGGTACCAACCCTCCCCCGCCATCGCGAAGTTCCCTGCGTCCTCCTCCACATCGCCGCCCCAACAGCACAGGTGCAGCTGGCCGCTCGTACTGCAGATGCTCACGTCCACCACCGTCTCCCACTCCGGGCCGGGCAGCGGTGGCTCGGCTGCGCACTGCTGGGTGGTCAGGCGTATCCAGCCCGTGTGCGTGCCGGACCGCACCGTGAGATGTTCCGGCCCTCCGGCCACGACGCTGTTGCCTGCGAAGATCCGCCCGACCGTGTCGGATTCCTGGTACTCCGTGAGGAAGCCGTCGCCCTGCAGGTAGTACTGGTGGTACGAGACGAACATGCGGTCCGAGGACCAGGTTGTATAGCGCATGCCCGGGATCATGCCCTGGCCCACTGACAATGCTTTGGTGTCACATCTCCAGGAGCACCGTGAGGCGGTTCTTGTACTCCACCTCCGTGATCAGCCCGCACACACGCAGCCGCTCCAACTCCTCCAGCGAAACCTGGCGCGCCAACACACGTGCAGCCCTCATTTGCTCCCGCGCCTCGCGAGCGGCCCCTGCCCGTTCGGCGTCCCAGCGCTCCTTGTTCCGCTCGGCGAGGAACGCAGCGAAGCGCTGCTCGAACTCCTTGTAGGGGCCCGCCATTTCGACCTCCCGAGTGCATGCGTTCGGCCCGTCACCATCACATGACATCGGTGCGAATCTACGCCTCGGGCCGCCCTCTCCGTGGTCAGTGCACGGAAGTACAGCGCGCGCTTCGAGAGCCACACCCACGCCCTGCTGCGGATTTTGCCGGTGGTGATGGCACCGGCAAAATCCGCAACAGAGCAGAGTTCACGCCAAGGGCCTTGACCTCACGTCGAGTGGCCCAAGCCTCCCTCGTACACCTCCGCCGGGATGCCCGCACCCGAGTAGATCGCCGACGCCTGCTGCCGCAGGCGGTCGGCGGCGGCGCCGTCGCTCGGCCCCAGTGCGCGGGCGAGGACGGTCAAGGCGCGGGCTTCGCCCAGGCGGTGGCCGGTCTCACGGTGTGCCGTCAGGGAGGCCTCGCCCAGGGTGACGGCCTTGGCGTACGCCGACTCAGACAGCGCCACGGCGCTCAGGACGGTCAGGGCCTGGCCCTCCACCACACGGAAGCCGTACGCACGGGCCAGCCGCAGCGCCTCGTCGGCCGGGCGGCGGGCGTCCTCGGGGCGGCCGAGGCGCTCGTGGGTGAGGGCGAGACCCAGGAGACTGTCCGCCTCGGCGCGTCGGGAGCGCGACGTACGGGCCAGTGCAAGGGCCTCTTGGTCGGCCTGCAGGGATGTGTCGAAGCGGGACAGACTGCGGTGAGCGCTCGCGACGGTATTGAGGATGCCGGAGTGGATCCACGGGCGCTCGGGGTCGCCGAACATGTCGCAGGCCCGCTCCGTCAGCGCCAGCGCCTCCTCGTGACGGCCGAGTTCGACCTTGATCTTCGCAGCGGCGTCGAGCATCATCGCGCGGCCGCTGCGATACCCGCCCCCGTCGTCTGCGGTCACCTTGGGGCCGAGGACGTACAGGCCGTCGGCGAGACGGCCGAGCTCCCAGTAGACTCCGCCCAGAACCTGCAACGCCAGGCTGTCGTCCCACCAACTCACCTTTGCGTTACGGCTGATGACCAGTTCCAGATGGCCGGCGGCCTCGTGCAATCGGCCCAGATCCCGGGCGGTCATCCCGAGCCCGAGCAGACCGAAGGCCTCGAAGTAGCGGTTCCCGATCTCGTCGGTGATCCGAAGGCCCGCAGTAAGACGCTCGTACGCACGGTCGAGGCGGGCCGTGCTCCAGTCCACATAGCCGCTGACGCCGAGAGCCATGGCCTCCGCTGCCGGCCAGTGGAGTTCCCGGCCAATCTCCAGCACGCGTGTGCAGTGCTCCGCCGCGCGCCGGGGCTGCCCTTGGTCCCACTGGGTGATGCCGAGGATGCTGTGCATGACGGCCTGGGTGTGCAGGTCGTCCGCAGCCATGGTCGCTTCCAGTGCCGTCTGCGCGAGGGACCTCCAGGTCGCCCGCGACAGATGGAGCCAGAAGTAGCCGAGCAGGCTGGAGACCAGATATCCGGCGACGGCGTGCGGGCCGTGAAGACTTGCGTGATTGATCACTGCGAGCAGATTGGCCCGCTCCGCCTCCAGCCATGCTCTGGCCTCGGCTGCGGTCGGCAGGCCCCGCTGCTCGCCCCCGTCGAGGCTGTCGGGCAGCTCCGGGAAGAACCACGTGCCTGCGGCGGCCCGGGTGGCGTGTACGTACCAGATCAGGACGCGTTTCAACGCGGCTTCTCGGTCCGCCTCCGCCTCCTCCGCCCGTGCGCACTCCCGCGCGTACTCCCGCAGGAGGTCGTGGAACCGGTAGCGGCCCGTCGCCCCGTGGTCGATGAGATGGGCCGCGGCGAGCGCCCCGAGCAGCCGCCGGGCCTGCGTCGGCTCGATGTCGAGCAGAGCC
The DNA here is from genome assembly GCF_036227325.1 of Streptomyces sp. NBC_01465. NCBI lineage: Bacteria > Bacillati > Actinomycetota > Actinomycetes > Kitasatosporales > Streptomycetaceae > Streptomyces > Streptomyces sp. NBC_01465. Next base: position 2,757,442 of record NZ_CP109467.1, read on the forward strand.
GCCGCAACCGGCGCGGTGAACTCCGGACCGGGAAACAGGCCGAGCAGCCGAAAGAGCCGCTGCGCCTCAGGGGCCAGGAATCCGTACGACACCGAAAAGGCCACCCGCAGCGGGGAGTTCGCGTCTTCGTCCAGAGCGAGCGCTTCCAGGCGGCTGCCCTCGGACATCTCGCCGACCAGATCGGCCACACCGAACCCCGGATCACCGGCAAGTCGTGCGGCGGCCACGCGCAGCGCCAGCGGCAGGCCGCCGCACAGCCGTATCAGTTCGTCGGCCGCGTCCGGCTGCGCGGTCAGCCGGTCCGCGCCGAGTGCCTCGACGAGCAGCGCGCGAGCCTCGTCCGGCAGCAGGACGTCCAGCGCCAGGGCGCGTGCTCCGTCGCGGGCCACGAGGTCGCCGAGCCGGTTGCGGCTGGTGACGACGACGCAGCAGGACGGGCTGCCCGGCAGCAGCGGGCGCACCTGCTCGGCGGAGGCCGCGTTGTCCAGCAGTACGAGCAGCCGCCGGCCATCGGTCAGGGTCCGGTACGCGCGTGCCTGCGCCTCGCCGTCCGCCGGTATCTGCGACGCCTCGAATCCCAGGCTGCGCAGCAGCAGTTCGAGGACTTCGCCGGGCGTGAGCGGCGGCCGCTCGTGGTCGAATCCGTGCAGATTCACATACAGCTGGCCGTCGGGGAAACGGTCACGGACCTGGTGCGCCCAGTGCACGGCGAGGGCCGTCTTGCCGATGCCTGCAGCACCTCCAATGGCGGAGATCACCACGGTGTTCGCCTGCCCTTGGGCTCGTGTCGGCGTCAACAGGCCGTCCAGATGGGCGAGTTCGTCGAAGCGGCCCGCGAACCCCCGGGTGATGTGCGGGAGTTCCGCCGGGGAGGGTGCGGCATCCGTTGCGTGTGCCGACGGGGGCGGGGCCGAGCCGGCGGGGGCAACGCCGTCCTGGCGCAGCACCGACTCGTACACCCGGCGGAGCTCCTCGCCCGGATCGACGCCGAGTTCGTCACGCAGCCGTGAGCGCATCTCCTCGTACGCGGTGAGCGCCTCGGCCTGCCGCTCACTGCCGTACAGCGCCCGCATGCGCAGAGCGAGCAGTGACTCGTCGTACGGATCGGAGGCGGACGGCGCGACGAGTTCCTCGAGGGCCTCGGCGTGGCGGCCGAGCAGCACCAGGCAGTCGATCCGCTCGATGCGGACCGTACGCAGGCGCTGCAGGAGCCGCTGCCTTTCGGCTTCGGCGTACGGTCCGGGCAGTCCGGCCAGCGGTTCGCCGTCGAACAGGCCGAGTGCCTCCAGCAGTTGACCCGCCGCGCCGGCCGTGTCGTCGGCCGCCTTCATACGCCGGGCGCTCTCGACCCGGTCGGCGAGATCGGCCACATCGAGGCGCACCCCGTCCCGGACGAACCGGTAGCCCCCGCGCTCGCCGCGGATCAGCGACTCGGCGGGCCCGGCACCTGTCTCGTCGAGCGACTTGCGCAACCCGTACACGTGGCTGGGCAGCACTTTGTGGCCCGACTGCGGCGGCCTGTCACCCCAGACCGCGTCGAGCAGTTGCTCACGACTCACCAGAAGGCCCGGACGCAGCGCGAGCGCGGCAAGCACCGCCTGCTGCCGGACCGGTCCGAGGGGCAGCCGCACACCGTCGCGCCAGGCCCGCACCGGCCCGAGGACCGAGAGCCGCAGCCGAGATCCCGAGCCCACCCTGCATCCCCCGCCCCACCAGGCACAACATCAAGAATTCAGCGAATCCGCAGCATCTTCCGCGACGGTGCACCAGTGCGGCGGCCGACACAGGGGAACGGCCGCCGCCGTCGACCCGCGGAAGGATCACGAACATGACTGTAGTTGACCGGGCTCTGGCGGAACTGCTGAATCAGCGCGGGCTCTTCCTCGCCCAGGAACGCAGCGACGCCGCCGAGATCCTGTACGTATGCCTGGCCGACGGCCTCCCCGGCGGCTACCCGGTGGGGTACGTCATCCCGTCCCGCACCGGAACCTGGTACGCCTACGCCCGGTCGCGCCCCGGCCGGATCTTCGCCTGCGACCTGGTGGATTCCGGCTTGTTCAGCGCCGATTCGGCGGTACGCGCGGTTCTCGACAACGCCTACTTCGGCGACGTGCTGCGCGCCCTGGAGCTGACCGCGGGCTCCCACACCACCTACACGGCCGGCCTGCCCCGCCGCCACATCACCCGCCTCACCGCACTCGCCGGCCCCGAGGGCATCACCCGCCTCGGCACCGGCCGGGTCCGCCTCACCGCTGCCGCGGTCGCGTTCCTGCGGGGCCTGCCGGAACGGCTCGGCTGCCGCGTGGACCACGAGGACCGGCTCTGGCCGGCCGGAGCATCGTTCCCTCTGACACGCGAAGCCCGCCCTGAACGGCAGGACGCCCGGGGTCGGTTGGCGGGGTGATGCGAGGTGCGCGCCGTATGACACCGGCCCGGCACCCCCCACGGATGCCGGGCCGGAACCTGGTGCGGAGTTACAGCGCGTGCTCGACGAAGCGGTCCGCCGTCTCCTTCAGGAGTTCCAGGCCGTCCCTCGCCCAGAGCACGTCGTTGAACAGCTCCACCTCGATCGCGCCCGTGTAGCCCGCCGCGTCCACCCGCTCGCGCCACTCGCGCATGTCGATCGCGCCGTCGCCGATCTGGCCACGGCCGTTCAGGACGCCCTCGGGCAACGGCGTTGTCCAGTCGGCGAGTTGGAAGGTGTGGATGCGGCCCGCCGCACCCGCCCTCGCCACCTGCGCCGGAGCCTGGTCGTCCCACCAGATGTGGTACGTGTCGACCGCCACGCCCACCTGGTCCGCCGGGAAGCGCTCCGCGATGTCCAGGGCCTGGGTCAGGGTGGAGATCACGCAGCGGTCCGACGCGTACATCGGGTGCAGCGGCTCGATCGCCAGGCGGATGCCGCGCTCGGCCGCGTACGGGGCGAGTTCGCTGATCGCGTCCGCGATCCGCTCCCGCGCTCCGTGCAGGTCCTTCGAGCCCGCCGGGAGGCCGCCCGAGACCAGGACCAGGGTGTCCGTGCCGAGCGTGGCCGCCTCGTCGATCGCCTTGCGGTTGTCGGCTATCGCTGCCGCGCGTTCCGTTGCGTCGATCGCCGTCAGGAAGCCGCCGCGGCACAGTGTCGTCACCGTCAGGCCCGCGTCGCTGACCAGCTTCGCCGCCGATTCCACGCCGTAGTTCTGGACCGGCTCGCGCCAGAGGCCGATGCCCGGGATGCCCAGGTCGACGCAGGCCTCCACCAGGGTGGGGAGCGGGAGTTGCTTCACCGTCATCTGGTTGATCGAGAAGCGGGTCAGGTCCTGTGAGGTCACTGGGGGACTCCGTACACGTTGAGGAGCGACTTCATACGGGACTCCGCCACCGCGGGGTCCGGGAACAGGCCCAGGCCGTCGGCGAGTTCGTACGCCTTCGCGAAGTGCGGGAGTGAGCGCGCCGACTGGAGGCCGCCGACCATGGTGAAGTGCTGCTGGTGGCCCGCGAGCCACGCCAGGAACACAACTCCCGTTTTGTAGAAGCGCGTTGGGGTCTGGAACAGGTGGCGGGAGAGCTCCACCGTCGGGTCCAGGAGGTCGCGGAAGGCCGCGTCGTCGCCGCGGTCCAGGTGGCGTACCGCCTCCGCCGCGACCGGGCCCAGCGGGTCGAAGATGCCGAGCAGCGCGTGGCTGAAGCCGCGGTCGTCGCCCTCGATCAGCTCGGGGTAGTTGAAGTCGTCGCCCGTGTAGCAGCGGACTCCGTCCGGCAAGCGCCGGCGCAGGTCGACCTCGCGCTGGGCGTCCAGGAGCGAGACCTTGATGCCGTCGACCTTGTCGGGGTGGGCGGCGATGACTTCGAGGAACGTCTCCGTTGCGGCGTCCAGGTCAGACGAGCCCCAGTAGCCCTCCAGCGCCGGGTCGAACATCGGGCCCAGCCAGTGCAGGATCACCGGCTCGGTGCACTGGCGGAGGAGGTGGCCGTACACCTCCAGGTAGTCGTCGGGCGTCTTCGCCGCGGCGGCCAGGGCGCGCGACGCCATCAGGATCGCCTGGGCGCCCTGCTCCTCGACGAGGCTCAGCTGGTCCTCGTACGCCTCGATCACGTCGTGCAGCGTCGCCTCGCCGGGCGTGAGCTGGTCGGTGCCGACGCCGCAGGCGATCGCACCGCCGACCGCCTTCGCCTCGGCCGACGAGCGGCGGATGAGCTCGGCGGCGTTCGCCCAGTCCAGGCCCATGCCGCGCTGCGCGGTGTCCATCGCCTCGGCCACGCCCAGGCCGTGCGACCACAGGTGGCGGCGGAAGGCGAGCGTCGCGTCCCAGTCGACGGCGGCCGGGGAGTCCGGGGAGATGTCCGCGTACGGGTCGGCGACGACGTGGGCGGCCGAGAAGACCGTACGGGAGGTGAGCGCGGCGCCTCCCGGCTGGAAGGCGGTGGGTGCGGTGCGCGGGGCGTACGAGTACGTCGTGCCGTCCGCGCGCGGCAGGAGGAGGGTCACAGCTGGATCTCCGGGACGTCGAGGCGGGTACCCTCGGCCGACGACTTCAGGCCGAGCTCGGCGAGCTGGACGCCGCGCGCGCCGGCGAGGAGGTCCCAGTGGTAGGGCTCGTCGAGGGCGATGTGACGGAGGAAGAGCTCCCACTGGACCTTGAAGCCGTTGTCGAAGTCCGTGTTGTCCGGGACTTCCTGCCACTGGTCGCGGAAGGAGTGCGTGACCGGGAGGTCGGGGTTCCAGACCGGCTTCGGGGTGGAACTGCGGTGCTGTACGCGGCAGTTGCGGAGGCCCGCCACTGCCGAGCCCTCGGTGCCGTCCACCTGGAACTCCACCAGCTCGTCGCGGTTGACGCGGACCGTCCAGGAGGAGTTGATCTGGGCTATCGCGCCGCCCTCAAGCTGGAAGATCCCGTACGCGGCGTCGTCGGCCGTGGCGTCGTACGGCTTGCCCTGCTCGTCCCAGCGCTCGGGGATGTGCGTGGCGGTCAGCGCCTGGACGGCGGTGACGCGGCCGAAGAGCTCGTGCAGCACGTACTCCCAGTGCGGGAACATGTCGACGACGATGCCGCCGCCGTCCTCCGAGCGGTAGTTCCAGGACGGGCGCTGCGCCTCCTGCCAGTCACCCTCGAAGACCCAGTAGCCGAACTCTCCGCGGATGGAGAGGATCTTGCCGAAGAAGCCGCCGTCGATGAGGCGCTTCAGCTTGAGGAGGCCGGGGAGGAAGAGCTTGTCCTGGACCACGCCGTGCTTGATCCCGGCCGCCTTCGCCAGGCGCGCCAGTTCCAGGGCGCCGTCGAGGCCGGTGGCGGTCGGCTTCTCGGTGTAGATGTGCTTGCCGGCCGCGATGGCCTTGCGGATGGCCTCCTCGCGGGCGGAGGTGACCTGGGCGTCGAAGTAGATGTCGATCGTCGGGTCGGCGAGGACCGCGTCGAGGTCCGTCGACCAGTGCTCGATGCCGTGCTTCTCGGCCATCGACTTCAGTACGTGCTCGCGGCGGCCGACCAGGACCGGCTCGGGCCACAGGACCGTGCCGTCGCCGAGGTCGAGGCCGCCCTGCTCACGGATGGCGAGGATCGAGCGGACCAGGTGCTGGCGGTACCCCATCCGGCCGGTGACACCGTTCATGGCGATCCGCACTGTCTTACGCGTCACGAGATTCCCTCTCCGCAATTCCAACCGCAGCATTTCCAACCGCAGCATTTCCGTCCGCACTGCGACGACAAGCGTGATAGCAAGCGCTTTCTACGCGCTATGAAGCTAACCTGCGACCGACGGGTCGGACAAGTGGCAATCAGCAAGTTGCCCGGGGATTGAGACGAGGAAGAGATGACGACGACGCTCGCGGACGTGGCAGCCCGGGCCCGGGTCTCCCCGGCGACGGTCTCCCGGGTCCTGAACGGCAACTACCCGGTCGCCGCCTCCACCCGCGAGCGGGTGCTGCGGGCGGTGGACGAGCTGGACTACGTCCTGAACGCGACGGCGAGCTCCCTGGCCGCCGCCACCTCCGACCTGGTCGGCATCCTCGTCAACGACATCGCCGACCCCTTCTTCGGGATCATGGCGGGCGCCGCCCAGTCGGCGATCGGCGGCCAGGAGGGCACGGGGCGCGGGGGCGGCGAGAAGCTGGCCGTGGTCTGCAACACCGGCGGGTCACCCGAGCGCGAGCTGACGTATCTGACCCTGCTGCAGCGCCAGCGCGCGGCGGCCGTGGTGCTGACGGGCGGGGCGATCGAGGACCCCGAGCACTCGGCCGCGGTCCTGGCCAAGCTGGGGAAGCTCGCGGACGCGGGGACGCGCGTGGTGCTGTGCGGACGGCCGCCGATGGAGGGCGGCGGGGCTGCCGTACTGGCGACGCTGAGCTTCGACAACCAGGGCGGCGGGCGTCAACTCACCGAACACCTGCTGGAGTTGGGGCATCGGCGGATCGGATACGTCGCCGGGCCCGAGGAGCGGACCACCACCCGCCACCGGCTGGAGGGACACCGCAAGGCGCTGGAGGCGGCGGGGATCAAGGACGACCCGCGGCTGGTGGTGCACGGTCCGTACGACCGCCAGTCGGGGTACGAGGCGACGCGCGAACTCCTCGACAGGGAGCCGGGGTTGACGGCGGTCGTCGCCGCCAACGACACCGTGGCCCTGGGCGCGTGCGCGGCGGTGCGCGAGCGGGGGCTGCGGATCCCCGAGGACATCTCGGTGGCGGGCTTCGACGACCTGCCGTTCTCGGTCGACGCGGTGCCGGCGCTCACGACCGTACGACTGCCGCTGTACGACGCCGGGGCCTGGGCCGGCCGCCTCGCGATGGGCACGGAGGCACCGCCCGCGGGCGGGGTCGCGGTGGTCCGGGGCGAGTTGATGGCGCGGGCGTCCACGGGGGCGCCGGGGCGGTGAACGGGTACGGGCGGACCCCTTGTGCGGGCGCGCCCCGCCTCCTACCGTTGACGGAGTCAAAGAAACCGGCCCTGGGTGGACATCATGCCCGTACATGAGATCCGCGCGTTCAACCGCTTCTACACCAACCTCATCGGCGCGCTCGACTACAGCAAGCACCTCTACACCCCGTACACGCTCACCGAGTCCCGCGTCCTCTACGAGCTCGCCCACGCGCCCCGCACCGACGCGGCCGACCTCCGGGCCGAACTCTCCCTTGACGCCGGGTACTTGAGCCGACTCCTCGCCAAGTTCGAGCGTGACGGACTGGTCGAGCGGGCGCCCTCCGCGCTCGATTCGCGGCGCCAGCGCATCACGCTCACCCCGAGCGGGCGCGAGGCCGCTGCGCTGCTCGACGAGCGCTCGCGCGAAGCCGTCTCCACGATGCTCTCCCGGGTCGATCCCGCCGAACGGGACCGACTCACGGAGTCCCTGCGGTCCGTACGCGACATCCTGCAGCGGAGCCGCGGAATCGACGCCGCCCGGCCCGCTCTGCGCGATCCCGGACCCGGCGATCTGGGGTGGATCGTGCAGCGGCACGGGGCCCTGTACGCCGCCGAGTTCGGGTGGAACGCCGACTTCGAGGGGCTCGTCGCCCGGATCGTCGCCGACTTCACCCAGGACCACGACCCGCATCTGGAACGGGTCTGGATCGCCGAGCTCGACGGGCGCCCGGTCGGCGGTGTGATGTGCGTACGCGACGATGCGCCCGGGACCGCCCGGCTGCGGCTGCTGCTCGTCGAGCCGTCGGCGCGCGGGCACGGCGTCGGACGCCAACTCGTGGACGCCGTCGTCGAGTTCGCCCGCGAAGTGGGATATCGCGAGCTCGTGCTCTGGACCAACGACGTGCTCGCGTCCGCCCGCAGGATCTATCAGGGCGCCGGGTTCACGCTCGTCGCCGAGAAGCCGCACCGCTCCTACGGGGCGGATCTGGTCGGACAGGACTGGCGGCTCAGTCTTCAGGAAGGAACAGTGCGTTGAAGTTCGCGTTCTCCACCCTCGGGGTGCCCGGTCTACCCATAGCGGATGTCGTACGGCTCGCCTCCGACACCGGCTACCAGGGCGTCGAGCTGCGCGCCCACCCCGAGGAGCCCCTGCACCCCGGGTCCACCGCGGCCGAACGGGCCGCCGCCGTCGAGGAGTTCGCGCGCGGCGGTATCGAGATCCTCGGCGTCGCCGGGTATGTGAAGGTCGCCGCCGAGGGCGACGACACCGAGGCCGAGCGCGGGCTCGTCGAGCTCGTCGACCTCGCCGCCGACCTGGGCGCACCCTTCGTCCGCGTCTTCCCCGGCGGCGGCGAGCAGCCCCAGGAGGTTGCGGACGCAACGGCCGCGCGGCGGCTGGGTTTCGGGGCGGAGGTCGCGGCGGAGAAGGGCGTACGGATCCTGATGGAGACGCACGACTCGCACCGTACGGGCGCTTCCGCGGCCCGCGTCCTGGGCCCCGTCGGACACAAGAACGCCGGCTCCCTCTGGGACGTCATGCACACCTGGCTCGGCGGCGAGGACCCCGTCACCAGCCATGCCGTACTCGCCCCGTACCTCGGATACGCCCAGGTCAAGGACATCGCGTCGGCCGACGACAAGACCCCGCTCGCGCTGGGCGCCGGGGTCCTGCCACTCGCCGAGTGCGTACGGATCCTCAGCTCCGAGAACCCTGAGGGCTGGCTGTGCTGGGAGTACGAGAAGCGGTGGTATCCGCAGGCGGCGGAGCTGCCGGGGATGCTGGCAGCGGGGCGCGAGCACCTGGAGCGGTTGATCGCGCGAGCGAAGGCTGTGCAGTCCTAGAAGCCAGAGCCACTCCGCCGACGAGGAGCGCCGCCGCGCACCAGTCCAGCGCGGTCAGGCGCTCGTCGAGGAAGAGTGCCGCCGAGGACATCCCGAAGACCGGGACCAGGAGCGTGAAGGGCGCCACCGAGTTGGCGGGGTGGTGGCGGAGCAGATAGCCCCACGCCCCGAAGCCGAAGACGGTGGAGACCCAGGCGACGAAGACGATCGTGCCCGCCCCGCTCCAGTCGAGCCCCGCCAGGGCGTCCGCGTCCGCGCGGGGGCCCTCGAAGAGCAGGGAGAGGGCGAGGAGCGGGAGTACGGGCACGGTCGAGACCCACACCATGAAGTTGAGCGGGTCGGGCGGGGCGGCCTTGCGGGTCAGTACGTTCGAGATGCCCCAGAAGGCCGCCGCCGCGACCACCAGGACGAAGCCCAGCACGGCCCCGTCGACCCCTTCGCCGACCGCCGCGACTCCGATGCCGGCGAGTGCGATCGCCATGCCGAGCACCCGTACGCGCGGCAGCCTCTCGCCGAGCGCGGCCGCGGCGAAGAGCGCTGTGAAGACCGCTTGGACCTGCAGCACGAGGGACGGCAGACCGGCCCCCATCCCCTGGTCCATGCCGATGAAGAGCAGCCCGAACTTGCCGACGCCCAGGGCGAGTCCGACCCCCAGGACCCACTTCCAGGCGACCTTGGGGCGTCCTACGAAGAAGACCGCGGGCAGCGCCGCGACCAGGAAGCGCAGGGCCGAGAAGAGCAGCGGCGGGAAGTGGGCGAGGCCGATGTCGATGACGACGAAGTTGACTCCCCAGACGGCGGTGACCAGGACGGCGAGGGCGATGTGCGGTGGGCGCATGGGTCGATGATCGGCCGGATCGACCCTTTAGCACCAGCGCGGATGTCTTCATGGTTGGATTGAGCATCGCTAATGAATGGGCTGATGAAGGAGGGCTCTCGTGCTCGATCTCGCCCGGCTGCGCGCGCTGCACGCCATCTCCGTCCACGGTTCGGTCGCCGCCGCCGCGACCGCCCTCGGCTACACCCCCTCCGCCGTCTCGCAGCAGATCACCAAGCTGGAGCGCGAGACCCGCACCACCCTCCTGGAGCGCCGCGGCCGGGGCATCGCCCTGACCGAGGAGGCGGTCCAGCTGGCCGCCACCGCGCAGGAGCTCCTCGCCATCGTCGAACGCGCCGAGACGACCCTGGAGGAGCAGCGCGGGGAGCCCGCCGGCCGGCTCTCCATCGCCGCCTTCGCCTCCTCCGCGCGCGGGCTGCTCCCCGGCGTACTGGCCCAACTCGCCGCCGATCACCCCGGGTTGACCGCCCGCCTCAGCGAGGTCGATCCGCATCTCTCGATCGGTCTCGTCGCACGCGGCGTCGTCGACCTCGCCGTCGCGCACGACTGGGACATCGCCCCGCTGCCGACCCCCGAGGGCGTCGAGCAGGCGGTGATCGGCGACGACCCCTGCGATCTGCTCGTACCGGCCGCCCATCCGCTGGCCGGGCGGAAGTCCGTACGGCGCGAGGAACTCGCCGGGGAGGTCTGGGTCTGCCAGCCGCCGGGGCGGGTCTGCCACGACTGGCTCGTACGGACGCTGCGCGCGATCGGCGAGGAGCCGGACATCGCGCACACCGCCGAGGAGAACCACACCATCGTCGCCCTCGTCGCGGCCGGGCTCGGGATCGCGGTGGTGCCCCGGCTGGGGCGCGGTCCAGTGCCGGAGGGGGCCGTCGCCGTACCGCTGGATCCGCTTCCGGTGCGGCGGCTGTACGCCCTCTGGCGTACCGGGGCGGCGCGGCGGCCCGCGATCACGGAGACCGTTCGGGCCCTCCAGGAGCACTGGGCCCGCTAGTTCACACCCGTACCGAACTGCGGAAATGCGCGGAACCGGCGGGGAACGGCCGGCGTCCAAGTCCCGTACTGCTGGTGAGTCACCGCAGAGCGGTGTCGGCCTCGCTGCTGGCTGCGAACGCCGACTCCCCTCTCCAACCGCCTGCGGCCAGCAGCACAGCCGCCACCGGTGCGCCCCCCTCCAACTGCACCGGTGGCGGCTCCCTTCCGGCCCTCTCGCCGGCCCCCTTTCGGCGGCGGGTTCTGCGCGCCCTCTTGACCCGGCAGTTACTTTCCGGCTATCGCTGCACCTTGGAAGTTTCCTTCAACTCCCTTGCGCAGCATGGCCGGAAGGAGCACCAGTGCCCCACCGCACATCCAGACGCACCCTGCTCTCCGCTACCGCGGCAGCCGCCGCCACGATTGCCGTCGGCGGCCCCGCACAAGCCCACAGCCACGACCGCGACCACGACCGCGACCGCGACCGGCAGCTCAAGAGGCTCATCGCCCGGATGAGCATCGAGGAGAAGATCGGCCAGCTCTTCGTCATGCGGGTGTACGGGCACTCCGCCACCGCCCCCGACCAGGCCGACATCGACGCCAACCTCGCCCAGATGGGCGTCCGCACCGCCGCCGAGCTGATCGCCAAGTACCACGTCGGCGGCATCATCTACTTCGGCTGGGCCCACAACGTCCGCGACCCGCACCAGATCGCCGCCCTCTCCAACGGCATCCAGCGCGCCGGCCTCTCCCAGCCCACCCCGATCCCCCTCCTGATCGCCACCGACCAGGAGCACGGCATCGTCTGCCGCGTCGGCTACCCCGCCACCCTCTTCCCCGGCGCGATGGCGCTCGGCGCGGGAGGCTCGCGCGACGACGCCCGTACGGTCGGCAGGATCGCCGGGGCCGAGCTGAACGCGATCGGCATCCGGCAGAACTACTCCCCCGACTCCGACGTCAACATCAACCCGGCCAACCCGGTCATCGGCGTACGCTCCTTCGGCGCCGACCCCGCCTCCGTCGCCCGGATGGCCGCCGCCGAGGTGCAGGGCTACCAGTCCTCGTCGACCGCCTCAACTGCCAAGCATTTCCCCGGACATGGGGACACGAGCGTCGACAGCCACACCGGCATCCCGCTCATCACCCACACCCGCGAGGAGTGGGAGCGGATCGACGCCCCGCCCTTCAGGGCCGTGATCGCCGCCGGGATCGACTCGATCATGACGGCGCACATCCAGTTCCCGGCGCTCGACCCGAGCAACGACCCGGCGACGCTCTCGCACCCCATCCTCACCGGGATACTGCGCGGCGAGCTCGGCTACCGGGGCGTGATCATCACCGACGCGCTCGACATGCAGGGCGTACGCGACAAGTACGGCGACGCCCGCGTCCCCGTGCTCGCCCTCAAGGCGGGCGTCGACCAGCTCCTGAACCCGCCCGACCTGGCGACCGCCTGGAACGGGGTCCGCGCGGCCGTCGACAGCGGCGAGATCACGGAGGCCCGGCTCGACGAGTCGATCCTGCGCGTCCTCCAACTCAAGGCAAGGCGCGGCCTGTTCAGCCGTCCGTACGTCAGCGACCGGGAGATCGACCACGTCGTCGGCACCCGCTCGCACCTGGCCACCGCCGACCGCATCGCCGAGCGCACCACCACCCTGCTGCGCAACCAGGGCGCTCTGCTGCCGCTCTCCCGGCGCCGTCAGAAGAACCTCCTGGTCCTCGGCGCCGACCCGGCGTCGCCCTCGGGCACGACCGGTCCGCCGACGACCGTGCTCGGCAAGGAGTTCGACCGGCTGGGCTTCACCACCACGGTGCTCTCCACGGGCACGCTCCCCACCCAGGCCCAGATCGACGCGGCCGTCGCCGCCGCGCAGGGCAAGGACGCCGTGGTGATCGGTACGTACAACGCGGGTGCGGGCGGCGCCCAGTCCAAGCTCGTGGCGGCGCTCGTCGCGAGCGGGGCGGTGGTGGTGCAGGTCGCGATCCGCAATCCGTACGACATCGCCGCACTGCCCACGGTGGGCGCGGCGCTCGCGACGTACAGCTGGACGGATGTCGAACTCCGGGCCGCAGCACGGGTGATCGCGGGCACAGTGGAACCCCGCGGGAAACTGCCCGTGCCGGTCCCCCGGGCGGACGACCCCACACAGGTGCTGTACCCGATCGGCTACGGTCTGTCGTACTAGACGTACGCTCCGTGCATCTGGCGTGGTCCCGCCCCGGCGGGTCACGCTGGATGCAGTAATGGGGGGTGTACTTGTGCACAGGCTCGGAGCTTGGGTTTTGGGGCTGCTGTGCGTCGTGCTGGTGGGGGTGCTCAGCTCCTGCCAGCAGCCGTCGGGGGGCGGTTCGGCGCAGAAGCTCCAGGAGTCGCCGCAGCCCACGGGGTACGGGGCGACGTTCCTGGGGCCGGACGAATGCAGCTCGCGCGGAAAGGACTTCCGCGAAGTGTCCTGCACCAGCGAGAGGGCGTACGCGCGGGTGCTCGCCCGCCACGACGGGAACCGGACGGCGGGGCCCGCCTGCCCGGGACCGACGGACTTCGTCCTCTATATCTCGGAGACCACACCGGCGCTGGCCGAAGGCGCGAGCGCGACTCCGGGGGCGAGTGCGACACCGTCGCCGGTCGCGCGCGGCTACGCCTGCATGCGCACGCTGGAGCCGCCGCATCCCGGTGACCCGGGCATGGGGGGCGGTCCGCGGACGGTGGTCGGGGACTGCGTCTACAACGCCGGCAAGGGGCAGGTGAAGGAGACGGCGTGCAACGGGTCGGGCGAGAAGGCACCGGAGTTCGAGGTGACGACGTCGGTGGCGCGCCGCGCCTTGTGCCCCTCGACGACCAGGCTGTACGTGCAGCTGGGGGGCGCGAAACCGGTGGGCTGCGCCCGCCGCGTGTTCTGAACGGCGGGCGCAGCCAGGGGTGTTACGGGCGCAGAGCCGGTTCCCGCTCGACGCTCTGGCGGTCCAGCTTCGCGTCGTACGAGGCCAGCGGCTTCGCCTTCGCAGGGTCCGCCTGGACCGCGGCCGGGGCGACGCCCGCCCACTCCAGGATGCGGGCCGTGGCGAGGGCCTTCTGGTCGGCGGAGAGCGTCGCGACGCTCGCACCGTGGTTCATGCCCGGCGCGGTGAACACGTAGCTGTCGTCCGCGTGCCGCCCGACGCTGAAGCGCTCCGCGCCCCACGGGTCGTTCTGCCCGTACACGAACAGCATCTGGTGCGCGTTGCGCTTCACCCAGGAGTCGACGTCCCGCATGACGCCCTTCTGGAAGCGCATCGGGATGTCGCTCGGGACGAAGTTGCGCGGCGGCTGGTATCCGTAGCGCGACAGCTTGCCGAGCCAGGGCTGGCGGATGTCGGGCGAGCCGAGCTGCGTGCCCGCCTGGTAGTAGTACGGCGTGTACGGGGACAGGCCCTGGTCGGTGTAGAAGGAGAAGCCGGAGATCGTGTCGATGGAGTCCCAGATCGCCTGGTCCGTGGCGTGCGGGGCGTCGGCCGGGATCTCGGCGCAGTCGGCGAGAAGGCTGTACTGCCAGAAGCCCCAGACGTAGTCGAGGACGACGGCCTCGTACGCCTTGTCGAGGGTGCCGACGGTGGTGAAGGTGTAGCCGTTCGCGGCGGCGTACTCCGCGTACTTCTTCTCCAGCGGTGCGCGGCGCACCAGGGCCTCGCGCTGCACGGCCTGGAGCTTGTCGCGGCACTCCTTGGTGCCGACCTGCTGGAAGAAGCGGTCGTACGCCGAGTCCTCGTTGTTCACCACGTCGTTGGGCGCGACGTACGCGACGACGCCGTCCATGTCACGCGGGTAGTAGCGCTCGAAGTACGTGGCGGTCATGCCGCCCTTGGAGCCGCCGGTGGTCAGCCACTTCTGGTTGTAGATGGGCTTCAGCGCCTGGAAGATCCGGTGCTGGTCACTGGCTGCCTGCCAGATGTCCAGCTTGGTCCAGTCGGCGGGCTGGGGCCGGGACGGGGTGAAGTACCGGTATTCCAGGGAGACTTGGTTGCCGTCGACGATCCGGGTCGGCTCGGAGCGACTGGGGGTCGTCGAGACGTTGTAGCCCGAGGTGAAGAAGACCGTGGGCCGGCTGGTGTCCTTGTGCAGCAGGGTCAGGCGCTGCTGGAAGGTGCCCTTGGAGGGGTGCCGGTGGTCGATGGGCTGGGTGTAGTTGAGGACGAAGTAGCGATAGCCGGTGTACGGCTTCTCCTCGACGATGCTCATCCCCGGGATCGCGAGGATCCGTTCCTTGATGTCCGTGCTCGCCGTACTCGGCTCCGCGGTGGTGACCGCTCCGGCCGTCGACACTCCTGCCGCACTCACGGTGCCTATGAGCACCACGAGCGCCAGCAGCCATCTGAGCGCCTTGCGCATTCGCCCTCCCCTGGGTTTACGAGATCACGACAGACCCCGAGAACCTAGCGGGGTCAACAGGCGACCCGCCAGACCCAGTTGGGCACATGATCAGCAGAGGATCCATCCCGTGGCGCCCGACTTCCCGGAGACCGTGCCGACGGCCCGCACGCACCGCTTGGCGCTGCGGACCTTCACGGGACCCGCGAGCCGCGTGAACCGTCCGCTGTCGACGACGACCCTCCCGCCGCGGGGCTGCAGGGTGACGGACATGGGGCGGCGGGCGCCGGGGGTCTTCGCGAGGGTGACGGCACAGGTGTAGGCACCGCTGCGGTACACCTCGAGGCGCCCGGTGGCGAAGGCCACGGTCTTCACGCGCTGGCCGGGGCACGCGGCCGCGGTGGCGGCCGGGGTCGCCGCGTGCGCGCCCGGCGCCGCGATCTCCAGAACCGCCGTCGCCGTCAGTACGGCGAGGCCGAAGACCAGCCTCCTGCGCAATCCGCCGTCGAACACAAATTCCCCCTGGGCCACATGAGCGTATGTGTGTACGACGCGTGGCACGGGCGGGCGGTTCCGGGCGGCCCGGTGCGAGGTTGGGAACAACCAAACCAACCCACCCGGGGTCTAACGGGACAGACCGCGCGCACGGTTGCGCGCGAAAGGCAGGGCTTGCCATGGTTCACACGCGTACAGCGGGCCGTATTGCGATTGCGGCCGCACTCCTCACGGCAGTGGCGGTGGTTCCGGCCGCCGCGTCCACGACCTCCTCGGCTTCCTCTTCGGCCGCGCACCCGCCGGCTCCGTCGAAGAGCGGCAGCCCCGAGGTGGCGTACAACAGGGTCGCCGATTTCTACGGGTCGTACATCGACGCCGGCTACGGAGAGGGCGGCGTCGCGGGCGGCAAACTCTCCACCGCGCTGCGGAACTTCTACCTCACGCCGCAGCTGCGGAAGCACCTCGCGGCATGGGAGGCCCGCAACCACGCGGACGGCGTGCTGCGCGCGCAGAACGTGCCGCGGGCGTGGAAGGTGACGCCGGTCGACAGCGGGATGGGCCACACGTGGTCGACGGTGCGGCTGACGTGGGGCTCGCCGAGGCACCCGTCGTACACGTACCTGGACGTCCAGTCGGACCTGGCGACGAAGAAGATCTCGGGGATCCGGGAGGCGCGGCGCTAGTGCCGCAGCGAGCGGGGCCGGCCGGTCGGCCCCGCTACGCCCCGACGGGCTCTTCCTCGCCCACGAACGTGCGCCACAGCCTCGCGTAGTCCCCGTCCAGCGCCAGCAGCTCCTCGTGCGTGCCGTCCTCCACGACCCGCCCGTGGTCCATCACCACCACCCGGTCCGCCCGCGCCGCGGTCGTCAGCCGGTGCGCCACCACCAGCGTCGTGCGCCGGCCCGCGATCCGGTCCGTCGCCTGGTTGACCTGTGCCTCGGTCGCCAGGTCCAGCGCCGCCGTCGCCTCGTCGAGCAGCAGGACGTCCGGGTCCACCAGCTCCGCCCGCGCCAGCGCGATCAACTGCCGCTGCCCGGCGGAGAGATTGCGGCCCCGCTCGGCCACCTCGTGCAGGTAGCCGCCGTCCAGCGTCGCGATCATCTCGTGCGCGCCGACCGCCCGCGCCGCCGCCTCGACCTCCGCGTCGCCCGCCTCGGGGCGCCCGTACGCGATCGCGTCGCGCACCGTCCCCGGGAAGAGATACGCCTCCTGCGGTACGACCCCGAGCCGGTGCCGGTACGCCGTCATGTCCAGCGTCCGCAGGTCCGTCCCGTCCGCGGTGACCCGCCCGCCCGTCGGGTCGTAGAACCGCGCCACGAGCTTGACCAGCGTGGACTTGCCCGCGCCGGTCTCGCCGACGAAGGCGACTGTCTGGCCCGCGGGGATCCGCAGGTCGATGCCCTTGAGGGCCTCCTCCTCGTCGCCGTACGCGAAGCGCACGTCCTCGAAGGCGATGTCGCCGCGCAGGGCGGCCACCGGCTCCGGGTCGGTCGCGTTCTCCGTCGACGTCGGCTCCTGCAGCAGCTCCTGGATGCGCTTCAACGACACCGTCGCCTGCTGGTATCCGTCGAAGACCTGGGACAGCTGCTGCACGGGCGCGAAGAAGAGGTCGATGTAGAGCAGGTACGCCACCAGCGCACCCGTCGTCAGCGTCCCCGCCTCGACCCGGTGCGCGCCCACGATCAGCACGGCGGCCGCGGCCACCGACGACAGGAGCTGCACGAACGGGAAGTAGACCGAGATCAGCCACTGGCCGCGCACCCGCGCCTGGCGGTAGCTGTCGCTGCTCGCCGCGAAGGCGGCGCCGCCCCTGCGCTCGCGCCGGAAGGCCTGCACGATGCGCAGCCCCGACACGGACTCCTGGAGGTCGGCGTTGACCAACGCGACCCGCTCGCGGGCGAGTTCGTACGCCTTGACGCTCTTCTTCCGGAAGAAGTACGTGCCCACGATCAGCAGCGGCAGCGTCGCGAAGACGACCAGCGCGAGCTGTACGTCGAGGACCAGGAGCACGACCAGGATCCCGAAGAAGGTGACCACCGAGACGAAGGCGGTGACCAGTCCCGTCTGCAGGAAGGTCGACAGCGCGTCGACGTCCGTGGTCATCCGGGTCATGATGCGCCCGGTCAACTCCCGCTCGTAGTAGTCGAGTCCGAGCCGCTGGAGCTGCGCGAAGATCTTCAGCCGGAGTGTGTAGAGCACCCGCTCGCCGGTCCGCCCGGTCAGCCGCGTCTCCGCGGTCTGGGCCAGCCACTGCACGGCCACGGTCCCCAGTCCGAGCCCGGCCGCCGCCCACACCGCGCCGAGCGCGAGCTTGGTGACGCCCTCGTCGATGCCGTGCCGGATCAGGACCGGCAGGAGCAGGCTCATGCCCGCGTCGATCGCCACGAGCAGCAGGCTGACGAGGAGGACGGGGCCGAAGCCGCGCAGCAGGCGTCGCAGCCCGTACGAGTCCTCGGCGCG
The DNA here is from genome assembly GCF_036227325.1 of Streptomyces sp. NBC_01465. Taxonomy (NCBI): domain Bacteria; kingdom Bacillati; phylum Actinomycetota; class Actinomycetes; order Kitasatosporales; family Streptomycetaceae; genus Streptomyces; species Streptomyces sp. NBC_01465. The sequence goes on from NZ_CP109467.1 coordinate 2,775,233, forward strand.
GACCGCGCCCGCCTCGTCCACGTCGGGGGTGTCGTCCGCGGCAGGCAGCGCCGCGACCTGCGCGAGGAGTTCCGGGGTGGCCGGCATGCCGCCCGGGGCCGCCTCGATCGCCTTCTCCTCGCGGATCCAGAGCGGGGGTGTGATGCCGCGCTCGGCGTCGAACTCGGCGTCCAGTTCTGCCCGTACGGACGTGTCCTCGACGACCGCCTCGGGCTTGACGTGGCCGGGTGATACGCCGCCCAGTTCGTCGGGGTCGGTCAGCAGCCGCCGGTAGAGGGCGGAGCGGCGCTCCAGCTCCTCGTGGGTGCCGATGTCGGCGAGCCGGCCGCCGTCGAGGACGGCGATGCGGTCGGCGAGGTTGAGGGTGGAGCGGCGGTGGGCGATGAGGAGGGTGGTGCGGCCCTCCATGACGCTCTTCAGCGCCTCGTGGATCTCGTGCTCGACGCGTGCGTCGACGGCGGAGGTGGCGTCGTCGAGGAGCAGCAGCCGGGGGTCGGTGAGGATGGCGCGGGCGAGCGCGACGCGCTGGCGCTGGCCGCCGGAGAGCGTCAGTCCGTGTTCGCCGACCTTGGTGTCGTACCCGGCAGGCAGCTCGGAGATGAACCGGTCGGCCTGGGCGGCGCGGGCGGCGGCGAGGATCTGCTCGTCGGTGGCGTCGGGGAGTCCGTAGGCGATGTTGGCGCGGACGGTGTCGGAGAACAGGAAGCTGTCCTCGGGGACCATGCCGATCGCGGCCCGCAGCGATTCGAGCGTCAGCTCGCGCACGTCGCGCCCGCCGACGAGGACGGCGCCGCGGGTGACGTCGTAGAAGCGCGGCAGGAGGAGCGAGACGGTGGACTTGCCGCTGCCGGAGGAGCCGACGACGGCGACGGTCTCGCCGGGGGCGATGGTGAGGGAGAAGCCGTCGAGGACGGGGCGGTCGTCGTCGTAGCCGAACGTGACGTTGTCGAACTCGACGGTCGCGGGGGCGTCGGCGGGCAGCTCCGCCGTGCCGTCCTCGATCGACGGCTCGGTGTCGATGAGCTCCAGTACGCGCTCGACACCGGCCCGCGCCTGCTGCCCCACGGTGAGCACCATGGCGAGCATGCGCACCGGGCCGACGAGCTGGGCGAGGTACGAGGAGAAGGCGACGAACGTCCCGAGCGTGATCTCCCCCTTGGTGGCGAGCCATCCGCCGACGGCCAGCATCGCGACCTGGCCGAGGGCGGGCACGGCCTGGAGTGCGGGGGTGTAGCGGGAGTTCAGCTTGATGGTGCGGAGCCGTCCGGCGAAGAGGCGGCGGCTGACGGCGCGCAGCTTCCCGGTCTCCTGCTCCTCCTGCCCGAAGCCCTTGACGACGCGGACGCCGGTGACGGCCCCGTCGACGACTCCGGCGACGGCGGCGGCCTGGCCCTGGGCGTACCAGGTGGCGGGGAAGAGACGGGTGCGGCTGCGCTTGGCGATGACCCAGAGGGCGGGGGCGACGGCGAGGGCGATCAGGGTCAGGACGGGCGAGAGCCAGGCCATGATCCCAAGAGAGATCACGAAGAGCAGCACGTTCCCGATGGTCATCGGGAGCATGAAGAGCAGGCCCTGGATGAGCTGCAGGTCGCTGGTGGCGCGTCCGACGACCTGCCCGGTGGAGAGCTCGTCCTGGCGGCGGCCGTCCAGCTTCATGATCGTCCCGTACATCTCGGTACGGAGGTCGTGCTGGACGTCGAGGGCGAGGCGTCCGCCGTAGTAGCGCCGGATGTACGTCAGTACGTACACGACCACGGCTGCGGCTATGAGCGCGCCGGTCCAGACGGCCAGCGACCGCGATCCGTCACCGATGACGTCGTCGATGATCACCTTGGTGATCAGCGGGACGAGTGCCATGACGGCCATGCCGGCCAGCGAGGAGCCGAGCGCGAGCACCACATTGGTCCGGTAGCGCCAGGCGTACCGCGTGAGCCGTCGCGCCCACGTCTCTGTTGCGGCGTCGTCCGCCACTGATGCCTCCCGTTGTCGATCCCACCGGAAGGCACCAACGCGGCGACCAGCGGATTTCATCCCGCTGCAACAAAACTTCGGCCGGAAGTCCTAGGACCGGACCTCAGGGGCGGGGCACCGGCGGGGCGACCTCACGGGGCAGTGCGGGCGGGACGACGGTGGCGCTCAGCGCGGTCTTGGTGTTGAGATCGCGGTGGATGACGCGGGCGACGGCCTGGATGGTGTTGACACCGTCGGTCATCGTCTTGTTGTCCTGGGTGAGCACGCTGATCGTGTAGTCGTGCCCCTTGCCGGTGAAGGCCCCGATGGAGTGGACGCGCCATCCGTGGGTGGAGCGCTGGAGCCAGCCGTTCTTGAGCTGGACTGTGGCGTTGCTCGGGGCGCCGGCGGGGGTGCCCCAGCGCTGCGAGGAGGTGACCTTGCGCATCAGCCCGAGTTCGTACGCGCGCGAGTTGTCGCTCAGCACGGAGTTCTTGGCGGTGAGGAGGGCGAGGAGCCGCTGCTCGTCGCGCGGGGTGATCTGGGTGAGCCCCCAGTAGCCGCCGGACCCGGGGACGGTGTGGGTCATCCCGGCCGCCTTCAGGAACCCCTTCACCTTGGTCACGCCCAGCTGCTTCCAGAGGGCGGTGGTGGCGTTGTTGTCGGACTTGGTGATCATCGCGGTGGTCAGGCTGACCTCGCGCGACGTCAGGTACTTGTTCGTCTTCTTGTGGTCCCAGAGCAGGGTGGCGAGGACGGTCGCCTTCACGACGCTGGCGGAGTCGTACTTCGTGTCGTAGCGCAGGGTGCAGGTGGTCTTGGTGGTCCGGTCGTAGAGCCCGAGGGCCACGGTGGACTTGCGCCCCTTGAGCGCGGCGGTGATGTCCGTCTTCAGCTTGGCGGCGAGCCCGGCCTTGGCCGAGGTGCAGCTCACGGCGGGCGCGGCGGCCTGCGCGGGCGCCGCGACGAGGGCGACGGGCGCGACGACGCCGGCGGCCACGGTGAGGGCCAGTATTCGGTGGTGGCGGTGTGAGGTCATGAGCTTCCCCGTTCAGTGCTGCGTGGTCGTGCGGGCGCGTCCCCCATGGCCACGCCCGTCACAGATGACTCACGGCCGACCGAAAAGTTGTACGAAACCCTTGGTTTCCCTACGCGGCCTCCCCGAGGTGGCTCAGGGCCTCGCGGAAGTCGGCGAGCGCCGGGCCGAAATCGCCCGTGGTGGTGTGGAAGGTCGACCGGTCCACGAGGATCTTGGCCAGCGTCGGGGTTCCGTCCGCCGGGCTGTGCTGGGCCAGCCTGCGGGCCAGTGCCACCCCGTCGTCGAACAGGGGGCGCACTCGTTCCGCGAACAGATGCGTGCGGTCCTGCCAGTAGACGGCGGAGCGGACGGTGAGGACCCGGTGCAGCCGGACCAGTTCGGCCAGGTGTTGGTCCGGATCCTCGGTGGCTCGCGGGGCCAGGGCGTCCACCTCCTCGCGCAGGGCGATGCGGCTGTCGAAGTAGCGCTGCTTGACGTCGGGGGACCATCGCATGGGCGTCGCCCCCGAAGGCGGGCGCGGCTCGCCGGACTTCGGCCGTTCGCTGTCGGCGCCGTAGAAGGTCAGGAGCACCGCCCAGTACGACGCCTGATAGCCGCTCCAGGACTTACGCTCACCGGTGGCGGCCAGTTCCGTCAGCAGAGCGAGCGCCTCCTGCCGCACTGCGGCCGCCTGTTCGCCTCGTCCGCAGATGTCCTGCATCTGCGCGTACCCGATCAGCGAGTACAGATGGCAGGCCATCGGACCGCGGTCGTTCGCGGCCTCGTCCGCTTCCATGCCGACCAGTGTCTTGAACGCGGAGAGCGCTTCGGTGGGCCGGCCCGCGTCGGCGAGCGTGGCGATCCACTCCAGGAGTGACCAGGCGAGCGCCCCGCTCCTGGGTCCGCCGGGGAGTTCTGCCGCCATCGACTCGGTCAGCGCATCGGCAGCCTCGGCATGGCGGCCTTCCTCCGAGAGACCTGCAGCCCAGACGCCCAGCCCTACTACCGCCGACTTTCCGGTCAGGTCGGCCTGTGCACGGCCGATCGCGAGCATCTCGGCGCGCATCGCGAGGCCTTCGGTCCGTCGGCCCAGCGTGTACAGCGCCCTCTGGCAGGAGTTGAGCGCCTCGAAGAGGAGGTCCGCACGGGCGGGATCGGAGGGGTCGACGGCCCGGGCCGCAGCCACCGCTTCCTCGCACAGCGCGAGGCGGTCCGGATGCCAGGTGGCGTTGTTGGTGTTGTAGCTCAGCCGTTGCAGTGCCTTGGACAGGCGCGGAAGGTAGGCGGCGGGGCTGACGTGGGCGAGCACCCGGTAGGCGTCCACCTCCTCGCGCGGGGTGCGCCGGCCTGAAGCGAGCAGTGTGTTCCGGGCCCGCAGAATGTCGTCCTGATCCACTTTCCCCGAGTGATGCATAGCCCAGATTCTGAGGGCGCCGGGACGGGCCCAACAAGCCTTGTCCGCTGTGCCGTTCGTCCTACGCGGATCCCCTCTGACCTGTCATGATGGTGGTGTCATGACGCAATCAGAATCCACACGAATGATCGTTCTCAACGGCGGTTCCAGCGCCGGGAAGTCCACCGTCGCCCGGCATTTGCAGGAGTTGCTGCCCGATCCGTGGCTGACCTTCGGGACCGACACCTTTGTCGATGCCCTGCCTCTGTCCATGACGTCGTCGGATGCGGACGGGATCGAGTTCGGGGCGGACGGCGAGGTCGTCGTGGGGGCCGCGTTCCGCGAGCTCGAGGCTGCTTGGATCGCCGGGGTTGCCGCCATGGTGCGGGCCGGGGCGCGGGTCGTCGTCGACGAGGTGTTTCTCGGTGGGGGCGAGTCCCAGGCGCGGTGGGAGAAGGAGCTCGACGGGGTGCGCGTGCTCTGGGTGGGGGTGCGGTGCGACGCGGAGGTCGCGGCGGGGCGTGAGGCCGCGCGGGGTGACCGTACCGTCGGAATGGCCGCCGCCCAGGCGGAGTTGGTGCACCGCGGGGTGCGGTACGACCTCGAAGTGGACAGCTCGCGGGCCGAGGCGTTGGAGTGCGCCCAGGTCATCGCCGCCTGGGTGGAGTGACCCCGGGGATCCACAGGAAATCGTCACACCACCGCCTCGCAATGTTCATGCCAGGCAACACTCGGACATGTCACTCTCTCGTTCATGCGCGTCGTCAACGCGCGTAGATCGCCGCCCGGTTGAGGGGCGGCGGCCTTCCGTCCCCTCGGGAGAGGACATCCCCACATGCCCGCCTCGCACATACGTCGCTGGAGATCAGGAGCCCTCGCGCTCTCCACGCTGCTCATCGCCCTCGCCGTGCCGACCGCCGCCGCCCCACCGGCGAACGCCGCCACGGCGTACAACACCGCGTACGACAGCACGTACTACAAGAACGCGGTCGGCAAGAGCGGTTCAGCGCTGAAGAGTTCGCTGCACACGATCATCAGCACCCAGACCAAGATCTCGTACGACGCGGTCTGGAACGCGCTCAAGGTCACCGACCAGGACCCGAAGAACAGCAGCAACGTGATCCTGCTCTACAGCGGTCTCTCGCGGAGCAAGTCGCTCAACGGCGGCGACAGCGGCGACTGGAACCGTGAACATGTGTGGGCCAAGTCCCACGGCGACTTCGGGACGGCGACCGGTCCCGGCACCGACCTCCACCATCTGCGTCCCGAGGACGTGGCCGTCAACAACGTCCGCGGCAACCTGGACTTCGACAACGGCGGCAGCAGCTTCACCAACAGCGGCGGCAGCCTCGTCGACTCCAACTCCTTCGAACCGCGCGACGCGGTCAAGGGCGACGTGGCCCGCATGATCCTCTACATGGCGGTCCGCTACGAGGGCGGCGACGGCTTCGCCGACCTGGAGCCCGACGACATCGTCAACAACGGCTCCAACCCGTACATCGGCCGGCTCTCCGTGCTGAAGGCCTGGAACGAGGAGGACCCGCCGGACGCCTTCGAGGAGAACCGCAACCAGGTCATCTACGCGACCTACCAGCACAACCGCAACCCGTTCATCGACCACCCCGAGTGGGTGGAGTCGATCTACTAGGCGCTGGGCCACTGGGCCCGCGGCTCCGCCCCGGTCCGGCCGTCACTCCCCTGACGGCCGGACCGGATGCGGCACTCAGCCCAGGTGCGTCGGCGCGAACATCTTCAGCACCGCGGGGAGCACGACCACCGAAGGGCCCGGCTGGACAAAGGACTTGGCGAGGTCGTCGCCGAGCGACTCGGGTGTCGTACGGACCGCCGGGACCCCGAAGGACTCCGCCAGCGCCACGAAGTCGGGGCGCGTGAGCTCCGTCGCCGTGGCCTCGCCGAAGGCGTCCGTCATGTACTCGCGGAGGATGCCGTACCCGCCGTCGTCCACGATCAGCCAGGTGACGGGGAGGTCGTACTGCCGGGCCGTGGCCAGCTCGGCGATCGAGTACATCGCACCGCCGTCGCCCGACACCGCGAGCACCGGCGTCGTACGGTCGGCGGCCGCAGCCCCGATCGCCGCCGGGAAGCCGTACCCGAGACCGCCCGCGCCCTGCGCCGAGTGGAGCGCGCCCGGCCAGGCGGACCAGGCCCAGTACGCCAGGATCGTCATGTCCCAGAAGCTCGGCGACGCGGCGGGAAGGGCCTCGCGCACCGATGCCAGGATCTGCTGCTCGAAGGTCAACTCCTGGGAGTCGATACGGGACTTCACCTTGGCCAGGACCTCGGCGACCGCAGGTGCCGCCGTCTCGTCCGCACGCTCCTCCGCCTGCTCCAGGATCTCCGAGAGCGCGATACGTGCGTCCGCGTGGATGCCCAGCGCGGGGTGGTTCGACTCCAGCTTGCCGAGGTCCGCCTCGATCTGGATCACCCGGCCGCGCGGGGCGAACGTGTGGTAGTTCGAGGAGAGTTCGCCGAGGCCCGATCCGACCACGAGCAGGACGTCCGCCGACTCCAGGAAGTCCGTGGTGTGGCGGTCCTCCATCCAGGACTGGAGCGAGAGGGGGTGCTCCCAGGGGAACGCACCCTTGCCGCCGAAGGTGGAGACGACCGGGGCATTCACCTTCTCGGCGAGCGCGCGGAGCTTGCCGGCGGCGTCCGAGCGGACCACACCGCCGCCCGCGATGATCACCGGCCGGGTCGCGTGCGACAGCAAGTGCGCTGCCACGGCGACGAGTTCGGGCCGGGGGTCCAGGTCGCGCGGCGTCGCGTCCATCGCCGTGACCACGGGCAGCGTCGTCTCGGCGAGGAGCACGTCCTGCGGGATCTCCACCCAGACCGGGCCGTGCGGCGCGGTGAGCGCCGACTCCCAGGCCGCCGCGATGGCGGAGGGGATCTGCGAGGCGTGTCGTACGGTGTGGACCGACTTCACGATGTCGCGGAACGAGGCCTGCTGGTCCCGGAGTTCATGGAGATAGCCGTGCCGTCCGCCGCCCAGTCCGGCCGTCGGGATCTGGCTGGAGATCGCGAGGATCGGGGACGACGCGGCCGCCGCCTCCTGCAGCGCGGCCAGCGACGTCAGCGCACCGGGGCCCGTGGAGAGCAGCAGCGGGGCGACCTCGCCGGTCACCCGGCCGTACGCGTCCGCCGCGAAGCCGGTGTTGTTCTCGACGCGCAGGCCCACGTACGACAGCGCGGACCGGCGCAGGGCGTCGAACATGCCGAGCGCGTGCTGCCCCGGGAGCCCGAACACCGTGGTGGCGCCAAGACCCTGGAGCGTCTCGACGACCAGGTCGCCGCCGTTGCGTCCGGCCGGCGGGTTGAGCGCCGCCTCGATCTGCTCGGGCGTGAGCTGCGGGGTCTCGTGGTGGTGGTCGTGGGGGCTCACTTGGTACGCGCCTCCGCGATCTGACGGGACATGATCGTCGTCAGCTCGTACGCCGTGTGGGATGCGGCGACCGAGGTGATCTCGGCGTGGTCGTACGCCGGGGCCACCTCCACCAGGTCCGCCGAGACCAGGTTGCAGGAGGAGAGCCCGCGCACGATCTCCAGGAGCTCGCGCGAGGTCAGGCCGCCCGCCTCCGGGGTGCCCGTGCCGGGTGCGTGCGCCGGGTCGAGGACGTCGATGTCGATGGAGATGTAGAGCGGGCGGTCGCCGATGCGCTGGCGCAGCTGGTCGGCGACCTCGTCGACGCCGCGCCGCATGACGTCGGCGGAGGTGACGATGCCGAAACCGAGCTTGGCGTCGTCGGTCAGGTCCTGCTTGCCGTACAGCGGGCCGCGCGTACCGACGTGGCTGAGCGCGGAGGTGTCGAGGATGCCCTCCTCGACGGCCCGGCGGAACGGGGTTCCGTGCGTGTATTCGGCGCCGAAGTACGTGTCCCAGGTGTCCAGGTGCGCATCGAAGTGCAGCAGCGCCACCGGGCCGTGCTTCTTGGCGACCGAGCGCAGCAGCGGCAGAGCGATGGTGTGGTCGCCACCGAGCGTCATCATCCGGGCGCCCGTGCCGAGCAGGTCGTCGGCCGCGGCCTCGATCGTCTCGACGGCCTCGTTGATGTTGAACGGGTTCGCCGCGATGTCCCCGGCGTCCGCGACCTGCGCGAGCGCGAAGGGCGACGCGTCCTGTGCCGGGTTGTACGGGCGGAGCAGCCGGGACGCCTCGCGGATCGCGTTGCCGCCGAAGCGGGCGCCCGGGCGGTAGGAGACCCCGGAGTCGAAGGGCACGCCGACCACGGCGACGTCGGCGGTGCCGACTTCGTCGAGGCGGGGCAGCCGGGCGAAGGTCGCAGGGCCCGCGTACCGCGGGATGCGGGAGGAGTCGACGGGGCCGCGGGGGCCGCTGCTCTGCTGTCCGGTGCTGCTCATGGTGGGTGCCCTTCGGGTGATGCGGGTGGTGCTCTGTCAAGAATGCACCGGCCCACTGACAGCGGGCCGGTGCACGGGGTCAGGCCGGGACCTCGGCCAGGTCTTCCGCCTCGGTCTCCGTGCCCCGGCCGGCCAGCCGCTCGCGCCAGTTGGCGAGGACGGCGGGGTCGGTCGGGGGCGTCGCGAGGGAGACGGCGACGTACGAGACGAGGGAGGCGAGGAGGCCGTAGTAGACGGGCTCGTTGGCGAGGATTCCGTACGCGGCCATCAGCCCCAGGACGGCGAGCCCGCCGACCACGACGGCCGAGAGCGCGCCGTACACCGTGCCGCGCTTCCACAGCAGTCCGCCGAGGATCGGGACGAGGAGGCCGCCGACGAGCAGGTCGTACGCGACGGTCAGGCCCTCGACGACGCTCTTGAGCTGGATCGCGATGACGATCACGGCGATGCCCATGACGAGGATGAAGATGCGGTTGCCCTTCACCTCGTCGTGGTCGCCCTCTGCGCGGGCGGAGCCCGTGAGGCCCTTCAGCCGCGACCAGATGTCGTTGTTGGCGACGGTGGCGCAGGCGATCAGCGCGCCGGAGGACGTGGACATCACGGCGGCGAGGGCGGCGGCGAGCACGAGGCCCCGCACACCCATGGGGAGCTGGTCCTTGACGATGGTCGCGAACGCGTCGTCCGGGTTGGCCAGGTGCGGGTAGAGGACCTTCGCCGCGGTGCCGATGACCGCGCCGGCGATGGCGTACAGCAGGCAGTACGTACCGGCGACCGTGCCGCCGGCCCGCGCGACCTTGTCGCTGCGCGCGGTGAACACCCGCTGCCAGATGTCCTGCCCGATGAGCATCCCGAAGGTGTAGATCAGGACGTACGTGAAGATCGTCTCGCCGCCGATGCCCAGCGGGTCGAAGTACGAGGTCGGCAGCTCGGCCTTCATCTCGCTGAAGCCGCCCGCCCGGATGACGGCGATCGGGAGGAGAAGGATCAGGATGCCGACCGACTTCACGACGAACTGCACCATGTCGGTGATGGTGATCGACCACATGCCGCCGAGCGTCGAGTACGCCACGACGATCGCGCCGCCGAGGATGATCGCGACGGTGCGGTGCATGTCGAAGATGACGTCGAAGATGGTCGCGTAGGCGATGGTCGAGGTCACCGCGAGCATGAGGGTGTACGCCCACATGACGATGCCGGAGATGAGGCCGGCCTTGCCGCCGTAGCGCAGGTCGAGCATCTCGGAGACGGTGTAGACCTTCAGGCGGGCGATGCGCGCGGAGAAGAAGACCGAGAGCGCGAGCAGACCGAGGCCGATGGTGAAGACCATCCAGGCGCCGGAGAGTCCGTACTGGTAGCCGAGGCCGACGCCGCCGATGGTCGAGGCACCGCCGAGGACGATGGCGGCCATGGTCCCGGAGTACATGGCGGGGCCGAGGCGGCGGCCCGCGACCAGGAACTCACTCTTGGACTTGGCGCGGCGCATGCCCCACCAGCCCATGGCCAGCATGCCGGCCAGGTAAATGACGATCACCGCGTAGTCGATGGCCATGGGGGCCTCCTTCCGGTCGGGACGACCCTAGGTGGCCGGAAAGCGACTCTGAAGTGTACGTTTCCTCCACTCCTCACCCTCTTGAGTGGATGGACCGTCCATGCCGGACCCCGCTTCTCCCCCGACCTCCCCGGTTCCTCTCGCCGCGCTGCTGGCGCGCGAGGATCTGGGGCTCCTTCATGTGGCGGGTCCGTCGGAGGCGGCCGTGCACTGGGTGCACACGAGCGAGATGGCCGACCCGTATCCGTATCTGCTCGGCGGCGAACTGCTGCTGACGGCGGGCGTGCAGCTCCCCGGGACCGACCCGGACCTCTACGTCGCGCGGATCGTGGAGGCGGGCGGGGCGGCGCTGGGCTTCGGGGTGACGCCGGTGTACGACACGGTGCCGGCGGCGCTCGCGGAGGCGTGCGACCGGCGGGGCCTGCCGCTGGTGGAGGTCCCGCCGCGGACTCCGTTCACGGCGGTGGCGCGGGCGGTGTGGGGGCTGATGGCGCAGGCCCGCCACCGGGAGCTGCGGCGGGTGACGGACGCCCAGCAGGGCCTGGCGTCGGCCGCGGCCCGCCCGGACCCGGTCCCGGCGGTGCTGCGGCAGTTGGCGACGCGGGTGGGTGGGTGGGCCGGGGTGCTGGGGGCGGACGGTTCGGTGGCGTACGAGGCGGGGGCTGCGCCGTCGGCGGCGGTGCGGACCTCGCTCGACGCGCTGGCCCACGTGGTGCGGCCCGCGCCGGAGAGACTGGTGTCCTCCGCCACCGACACCGTCGACGGCACCCACCTCACCGCCTACGCCCTCGCCAACCGCGCAACCCTCTGCATCGCCACCCCCCACCGTGAACCCGGCGACCACACCGTCGCCGGAGTCGCCGTCGTCCTCCTCTCCCTCCTCACCGCCGAACGGCAGGGCGCCGACGAGGCCGCCCGGTCCTCCGCCCTCGTACGGATGCTCCTCGGCGAGGAGGCCGCGGACGTCGCCCCGCTCCTCGGCGACGCCCCCTGGACCGTCGTGCACGCCCGCGGCGAAGGACCGCCGCCCGCGCTGGGCAGTCCGCTCGTGGACGTACAGCCCGAGTCCGTACGGATCCTGCTCCCCGCCGGCCACGAACCGGCCCCCCACCCCGGCTGGACGCTCGGCATCAGCGCCCCCGCCGACCCCCGCCAACTCCCCGCCGCCGAGGCCCAGGCGGCCCGCGCCCTGCGCCGCGCCGAGGCCACCCGTTCGCCCCTGGTCCGCCACCGCACCTCGGGCCTGGCCGGGCTGACGGACCCCGCCGAAGCGGCCTCGTACGCCCGCGAGCTCCTCGCCCCGCTCGGCGACGAGAAAAGCAGTCCCCTCCCCAGGACCCTCCGCAGCTGGCTCTCCCTCCACGGCAGCTGGGACCGCACCGCCGTCGCCCTCGCCGTCCACCGCAACACCGTCCGCCAGCGCATCGCCCGCTGCGCGGCCCTGCTGGACGCGGATCTGGACGACATGGACGTACGCGCGGAGCTCTGGTTCGCGCTCCGGAGTGCTGAGGCTCACTCTGGACAGAAAGAATGACCGGCGGGTAACTTTTAACGCTGAGCAAGCGCTTAGGTGAACCAAGAAGAATCAACAAGGAGGCTCCCCCGTGCGCCGTACCGTATTCAACGAGGACCACGAGGCGTTCCGGGAGACTCTCCGCGCCTTCATCGAGTCCGAGGTCGTCCCGGTCTACGACGAGTGGTTCGCCAAGGGTCAGGCGCCCCGGGACTTCTACTACAAGCTCGCCGAGCTGGGCATCTTCGGCATCCGCGTCCCCGAGGAGTTCGGCGGCGCGGGCATCGACTCGTACAAGTTCGAGGCCGTGATGTACGAGGAGACCGCCCGCGCGGGCGTCTCCTTCGGCGGCTCCGGCGTGCACGTGCTGCTGGGCCTGCCCTACATCAAGATGCTCGCCACCGACGAGCAGAAGAAGCGCTTCCTGCCGAAGTTCGTCTCCGGCGAGGAGATGTGGGCCCTCGCGATGACCGAGCCGGGCACCGGCTCCGACCTCGCGGGCATGAAGACCACCGCGAAGCTCTCCGAGGACGGTACGCACTACGTCCTCAACGGCGCCAAGACCTTCATCACCGGCGGTGTGCACGCCGACAAGGTCATCGTCTGCGCCCGTACCTCCGCCCCGCGCGAGGACGACCGCCGCTTCGGCATCTCGCTGTTCGCCGTCGACACCAAGTCCGAGGGCTACTCGGTCGGCCGCAAGCTCGACAAGCTCGGCCTGAAGGTCTCCGACACCGCCGAGCTGGCGTTCGTCGACGTGAAGGTCCCCGTCGACGACCTGCTCGGCGAGGAGAACAAGGGCTTCTCCTACCTCGGCCTGAACCTCGCCTCCGAGCGCTGGGGCATCGCCTTCGGTGCGTACGCGCAGGCCGCGGCCGCCGTCCGCTTCGCCAAGGAGTACGTCCAGGACCGTACGGTCTTCGGCAAGACGGTCGCCTCGTTCCAGAACACCAAGTTCGAACTGGCCGCCTGCCAGGCCGAGGTGGACGCCGCCCAGGCCGTCGTCGACCGCTCCCTCGAAGCCCTCGACAACGACGAGCTGACCCCGGCCGAGGCCGCGTCCGCGAAGCTCTTCTGCACCGAGGTCGCGCACCGCGTGATCGACCGCTGCCTGCAGCTGCACGGCGGCTACGGCTTCATGAACGAGTACCCGATCGCCCGCCTGTACGCGGACAACCGCGTCAACCGCATCTACGGCGGCACCAGCGAGGTCATGAAGATGATCATCGCCAAGGACATGGGCCTCTAAGAACTCACCTGATGTCCAAGCAACTTGAGTCCCTCCTCGATCTGCTCGACCTCGAGCGGATCGAGGAGGACATCTTCCGCGGCCAGAGCCGTTCGGCCCTCGTGCCGCGGGTCTTCGGCGGCCAGGTCGCCGCCCAGGCCCTGGTCGCCGCGGGCCGCACCGTCCCCGAGGACCGGCCGCCGCACTCGCTGCACGCGTACTTCCTGCGCCCCGGCGACCCCGGTGTGCCGATCGTCTACGAGGTCGACCGCATCCGCGACGGGCGCTCCTTCACCACCCGCCGCGTCGTCGCGACCCAGCACGGGCTGCCGATCTTCCACCTCTCGGCGTCCTTCCAGACGTACGAGGAGGGGCTCGAGCACCAGTACCCGATCCCGGCCGCCCCGGACCCCGAAACCCTCCCCACCGCGGCCGAGATGCTGCCGCGCCACCTCCCGGCGAACGTGGCCCAGCGCCTCGTCGAGGCCCGCGCGGCCGTCGATCTGCGGTACGCGGACACCCCGCCGTGGGGCAGCGTCGGCACCCCGCGCGAGCCGCGCTCGCAGGTCTGGTTCCGTACGAACGGCAAGCTCGCGGACGAACCGCTCCTGCACGTCGTCCTCGCCACCTATGTCTCCGACATGACCCTGCTCGACTCGGTGCTGCTCGCGCACGGCCGCGGCGGCTGGGCGGTCGGCGACGTCGTCGGCGCCTCGCTCGACCACGCGATGTGGTTCCACCGGCCCTTCCGGGCGGACGAATGGCTGCTGTACGACCAGGAGTCGCCGTCCGCGTCGGGCGGCAGGGGCCTCGGCCAGGCCCGGATCTACACGCAGGGCGGGCAGCTCGCGGTGACGGTCATCCAGGAAGGCGTCGTTCGCGTACCTCGCTGATCGGACATACCGTCAGACCATGTCTGATGTGGAGTCGGAGAGCACTGAGCCCGAGGAAAGCGGCGAGAGCGTAGGGACCGTCATCGTCGCGGTCGTCACCAACCTCGGCATCGCCGTGGCCAAGGCGATCGGCGGCATCGTCAGCGGCTCGTCCGCGATGCTCTCCGAGGCCGCCCACTCGGTGGCCGACACCGTCACCGAGGTCCTGCTGCTCGCCGCCCTGAAGCGCAGCGAGAAGCCGGCCGACGAGGCCCACCCGCTGGGCTACGGACCCGAGCGCTACATCTGGGCGATGCTCGCCTCCATCGCCACCTTCGTCGGCGGCGCGGTCTTCGCGATCTACGACGGCATCCACACGCTCGTGCACGGCGAGGACCCCGGCAACCCCACCCTCTCGTACATCATCCTGGCGATCGCCTTCCTCCTGGAGGGCTACTCGCTCCTGGTCGCCTGGCGCCAGATGAAGGGCGAGGCGGCCCGCTTCCGCGCCCCGCTCGCCGTCTATGTGCGCGACACCCCGGACACCGCGGTCAAGGCGGTACTCCTGGAGAACGTCGCCGCCCTCATCGGCCTGCTCCTTGCCGCGGGCGGCCTGCTCGGCGGCCAGCTGACCGGGTCGGGCATCTTCGACGGCATCTCGTCGATCCTCATCGGCCTGCTGCTGGTCTGGGTGGCCTGGGAGCTGGGCCGCTCCAACGCCGACCTGCTGATCGGCCGTGCGCTGCCGGAGAAGATGCGCGACGAGGTGCGGGCGGAAATCCTCTCCGTACCGCATGTGGAGGCCGTACTGGAGCTGACCACGATCGTGCAGGGCCCCAAGGAGATCCTGATCGCGGCGAAGGTCGACTTCCGGGACGTGTCGACGGCCGAGGAGATCGAGTGGGCCTGCGAGGAGGCCGAGGAGCAGCTGCGCGAGCGCTTCCCGGCCATCCGGCGGGTCTATCTGGACCCGACCCCCGGGCTGCATCAGGTCAGGCCGGCGGCGCCCAGCAAGTAGGCGGTCATCGGCTCGTAGAAGAACGGGTCGATGACGTGGTCGTCGAGGGGCACGGTGACCTGCATCGTCCCCTCGGCCTCGCCGATGAACAGGGCGGGGTCGTTGCAGTCCGCGTAACCGACCGAGTCGATGCCCCGCTGCCCCGCGCACCCCGCCCACCCGTGGTCGGCGACGACCAGATCGGGCAGCGGACGCCCCTCGCGCTCCAGGCCGTCGAGGATCGCGGTCATCGGCTCGGGCGCGTGCGTGTGCCACAGGGTCGCGCCCCGCTCGAAAACGGCGACCCCGCCGAACTGCACCACGCAGCCCTCGTCGGTCGTCAGCCCCTCCGGAATGCGCACCACCTCGCACCCGGCCCTCCGCAGGGCCCGCCCCGTCTCCCCGTGTACGTCGAGGAGCGCGCCGGGGTGCCCGGTCGCGATCAGCACCCGCTGCCGCCCCTCGGCGGCCTTCCGCAGCCGCGCCGCCATCCGGTCGAGCCCGTCGACGGTCAGCTCCACGTCGATGGTGTCCTGGCCGCTGCGGTGCTCGGGGTCGTCGACGACCCCGCAGCGCTCGGCCATGACGGCGAGCACGTCCTGCTCGTCCGTCCAGCGGTCGCCGAGCTCCAGGCCGAGCCAGTAGTGACGGTCGCCGTTGGCGAGCTTGCGGTAGTGGGAGAGGTTGTTGTCGCGGGGAGTGGCGACCTCTCCGGCGATCCGCGTACGGACGAGGTGGTCGACGAGGTCGGCGCGGCTGGGAATCCCGGATATCGGCATGGGCCCATTGTGCCGCGCGGGGCGAAAGGCCGTACGCCCGCAGCCCGCCCTCAGCCCGACAGGGCGGCGAACGCTCCGTGTGCGAGGCGGCGCAGCAGGGCCTCGGTGGCGGGGCGGCCGAGGGAGCCCAGGTGCGGGGTGGAGTTGAGGAGGCCGAAGACGGCGTGGACCGCGACGCGGGCCTCTGCCTCGGGGGCCGTGGGGTGGATTTCCCTTACGACACCGACCCAGAGCTCCACGTACTGGCGCTGCAGCTGGCGCACCAGCTTGCGGTCGCTGTCGCGCAGGCGGTCGAGCTCGCGGTCGTGGAGGGTGATGAGGGGACGGTCGTCGAGGGCGAAATCGATGTGGCCGTCGATGAGCGCGGACAGTACGTCCTGCGGGCCGCCCCCGGTCTCGGCCACGCGGCGCTTGCCGCCGTCGAGGAGGCGGCCGCTGATGCCGACGAGCAGCTCGGCGAGCATCGCGTCCTTGCCGGCGAAGTGGCGGTAGAGCCCGGGGCCGCTGATGCCGACTGCGGCGCCTATCTCGTCGACGCCCACGCCGTGGAATCCACGGGCTGCGAAGAGGCGGGCGGCCTCTTTGAGGATCTGCTCGCGGCGGGTCGGGGCGTCCGTCCTGGTGGTCATGGATTCGATTCTAGACAGTGGGGGTTAGCGAGCGTTAACCTGAACGCGACGTGTTAACGCTCATTAACAGAGCAGACCGTACAGAGGGGGCTCGAAGCGATGCAGCAGGCACCGGTGCTGGCCAGCGCGGCCGACCCCGCCTCGGAGGCCTGGCGGGCCAATGAGGCGGCGCACGAGGCGCTGGCCGAGGAGCTGCGGGCCAAGCTGTCCGCGGCCCGGCTCGGGGGCGGCGAGAAGTCCCGGGCCCGGCATGTGGCGCGCGGCAAGCTGCTGCCCAGGGACCGGGTCGACGGGCTGCTCGACCCCGGATCGCCCTTCCTGGAGCTGGCGCCGCTCGCGGCCGACGGGCTGTACGGGGGCGCGGCACCCGCGGCCGGGGTGATCGCGGGGATCGGGCGGGTCAGCGGGCGCGAGTGCGTGGTCGTCGCCAATGACGCCACCGTCAAGGGCGGTACGTACTACCCGATGACGGTGAAGAAGCACCTCAGGGCGCAGGAGGTGGCCCTGGAGAACCGGCTGCCGTGTATTTATCTGGTCGACTCGGGCGGCGCGTTCCTGCCCATGCAGGACGAGGTCTTCCCCGACCGGGACCACTTCGGGCGGATCTTCTACAACCAGGCGCGGATGTCGGGGGCCGGGATCCCGCAGATCGCGGCCGTCATGGGCTCGTGCACCGCGGGCGGTGCGTATGTGCCCGCGATGAGCGACGAGGCCGTGATCGTGCGCGGTCAGGGGACCATTTTTCTCGGCGGACCGCCGCTCGTGAAGGCGGCGACGGGCGAGGTCGTGACGGCGGAGGAGCTGGGGGGCGGCGAGGTCCACTCCAAGGTCTCTGGTGTCACCGACCATCTCGCCGAGGACGACGCGCATGCGCTGCGGATCGTACGGACGATCGCCTCGACGCTGCCGGAGCGGGGTCAACTGCCCTGGAGCGTTGAGCCTGTTGAGGAGCCGAAGGTTGATCCTGCGGGGTTGTACGGGGCGGTTCCGGTGGACTCCCGGACGCCGTACGACGTGCGGGAAGTGATCGCGAGGGTCGTCGACGGGTCGCGATTCGCCGAGTTCAAGGCGGAGTTCGGGACAACGCTGGTGACGGGCTTCGCGCGGATCCACGGCCACCCGGTGGGGATCGTCGCCAACAACGGGATCCTGTTCTCGGAGTCCGCCCAGAAGGGCGCGCACTTCATCGAGCTGTGCGACCAGCGCGGCATCCCGCTCGTCTTCCTGCAGAACATCTCCGGCTTCATGGTCGGCCGGGACTACGAGGCGGGCGGCATCGCCAAGCACGGCGCCAAGATGGTGACGGCGGTCGCGTGCGCGCGGGTGCCGAAGCTGACGGTGGTCGTGGGCGGTTCGTACGGAGCGGGCAACTACTCGATGTGCGGGCGCGCTTATTCGCCGCGCTTCCTGTGGATGTGGCCGAACGCCAAGATCTCGGTGATGGGCGGCGAGCAGGCGGCTTCGGTGCTCGCGACGGTGAAGAAGGACCAGATCGAGGGCCAGGGCTACACCTGGCCGGCCGACGACGAGGAGGCCTTCAAGGCCCCGATCCGCGCCCAGTACGAGCAGCAGGGCAACGCCTACTACGCGACCGCCCGGCTCTGGGACGACGGGGTCATCGACCCCATGGAGACCCGGCAGGTCCTGGGTCTGGCACTGACCGCGTGTGGCAACGCGCCGCTGGGTGAGCCCGGCTACGGCGTCTTCCGGATGTGATGGGGATGGGAATGTTCGGTTCAGTGCTGGTCGCCAACCGGGGCGAGATCGCGGTCCGCGTCATCCGCACGCTGCGGGAGCTGGGCGTGCGATCGGTGGCCGTGTTCAGCGACGCGGACGCGGACGCCCGTCACGTACGGGAGGCGGACACGGCGGTCCGGATCGGCAGCTATCTGTCGGCCGACGACCTGGTGGACGCGGGCCGGCGGGCGGGCGCGGAGGCGGTCCACCCGGGGTACGGATTCCTCGCGGAGAACGCGGCGTTCGCGGAGGCGTGCGCGGCGGCCGGGCTGGTCTTCATCGGCCCGCCCGCATCCGCCATCGCGCTGATGGGCGACAAGATCCGGGCCAAGGAGACGGTCTCGGCGTACGGGGTGCCGGTCGTCCCCGGCGGCTCCGGGCCCGAACTGGAGGAGATCGCCCGCAAGATGGGCATGCCGGTGCTGCTGAAGCCGTCGGCGGGCGGCGGCGGCAAGGGCATGCGGCTGGTGCGCGACGAGGCGCTGCTCGGCGACGAGATCGCGGCGGCGAAGCGCGAGGCGCTGAACTCCTTCGGCGACGACACGCTGCTGGTGGAGCGGTGGATCGACCGTCCGCGCCACATCGAGATCCAGGTCCTGGCCGACGGCCACGGCAATGTGGTGCACCTGGGCGAGCGCGAGTGCTCGCTGCAGCGACGCCACCAGAAGGTCATCGAGGAGGCGCCGTCGGTCCTGCTCGACGAGGCGACGCGGGCCGCGATGGGCGAGGCTGCGGTGCAGGCGGCGCGGAGCTGCGGGTACGAGGGCGCGGGGACGGTGGAGTTCATCGTCCCGGGCGACGACCCGGCCTCGTACTACTTCATGGAGATGAACACGCGCCTGCAGGTCGAGCACCCGGTGACGGAGCTGGTGACCGGGCTGGACCTGGTGGAGTGGCAGCTGCGGGTCGCGGCCGGCGAGGAACTCCCGTACGGGCAGGGCGACATCACGCTGACGGGGCATGCGATCGAGGCGCGGATCTGCGCTGAAGATCCTGCTCGCGGGTTCCTCCCCTCGGGCGGAACGGTCCTGTCGCTGCGCGAGCCGCAGGGGCACGGGGTGCGGACGGACTCCGGGCTGAGCGAGGGCACGGAGGTCGGGAGCGCGTACGACCCGATGCTGTCGAAGGTCATCGCGTACGGCCCGGACCGCGCGACCGCGCTGCGCAAGCTGCGGGCGGCGCTGGCGGAGACGGTGACGCTGGGCGTGCCGACGAACGCGGGCTTCCTGCGGCGGCTGCTGGCCCATCCCGCGGTGGTGGCAGGCGAGTTGGACACGGGTCTGGTGGAGCGGGACGCGGAGGGGCTGGTCCCCGACGGGGTCCCGGAGGAGGTCTACGCGGCCGCTGCGGCGGTACGGGAGGCCGACTTGGCCCCGGTTTCTGCCAGCGGCTGGACGGACCCGTTCTCGGTGCCGAGCGGCTGGCGGCTGGGCGGGGACGCGGTGCGGGTCGGGCACTGGCTGCGTATCGCGGGACAGGAGCCGGTGCAGGTGCACGCTTCGGGCGGACGGGTCGAGGAGCGCACGGTCTCCGTCACGGTCGACGGGACGGTGCACACCTTCCACCGGGCCGGTGACTGGCTCGGCAGGGACGGCGACTCCTGGCACGTGCAGGACCACGACCCGGTGGAGGCGGCGCTGCACGGAGCGGGAGGCTCCGGGACCGGCAGCCTGACGGCACCGATGCCGGGGACGGTGACGGTGGTGAAGGTGGCGGTCGGCGACCAAGTAGCCGCAGGCCAGGGCCTGTTGGTGGTGGAGGCGATGAAGATGGAACACCTGATCTCCGCCCCGCACGCGGGCACGGTCACCGAGCTGGACGTCAGGGCGGGCGTCACGGTCGCGATGGACCAGGTGCTGGCCGTGGTGACCCCGGACGAGGAGGAGACGGCATGACGCTCCCGATGGTCGTACCGGCGCAGGACCTTCCGGCGAGGGTCCGTATCCACGAGGTGGGTGCGCGCGACGGGCTGCAGAACGAGAAGGCGGTCGTGCCGGTGGAGGTGAAGGCGGAGTTCATCCACCGCCTGGCCGAAGCGGGTCTGACGACGATCGAGGCGACGAGCTTCGTGCACCCGAAGTGGGTGCCGCAACTGGCGGACGCGGAGCAGCTGTTCCCGCTGCTCGGGGACATGGAGGGTGTGGCCCTCCCCGTCCTGGTCCCGAACGAGCGGGGCCTGGACCGGGCACTCGCGCTCGGGGCGCGCAGGATCGCGGTGTTCGCGAGCGCCACGGAGTCCTTCGCGAAGGCCAACCTCAACCGCACGGTGGACGAGGCGCTGGGGATGTTCGCCCCCGTGGTGGCCAAGGCGAAGGCGGACAAGGTCCATGTGCGCGGCTACCTGTCGATGTGCTTCGGCGACCCCTGGGAGGGGGCCGTGCCGGTGGCGCAGGTGATCAGGGTCGCGAAGGCGCTGATGGACATGGGCTGCGACGAACTGAGCCTCGGCGACACGATCGGCGTGGCGACACCGGGCCACGTCCAGACGCTTCTGGCGGGCCTCAACGAGGCGGGTGTGCCGACGAGTTCGATCGGCGTGCACTTCCACGACACGTACGGCCAGGCGCTCTCCAACACCCTGGCCGCGCTGCAGCACGGGGTGACCACGGTGGACGCGTCGGCGGGCGGCCTGGGCGGCTGCCCGTACGCGAAGTCCGCCACCGGAAACCTCGCCACCGAAGACCTCGTGTGGATGCTCGACGGCCTCGGTATCGACACCGGGGTCGACCTCGGCCGGCTCACCGCCACAAGCGTGTGGCTGGCCGGCGAACTGGGCCGACCGAGCCCTTCCCGTACCGTCCGAGCCCTCTCCCACCAGGAGCAGTGAACAACGATGGACCACCGTCTCTCCCCTGAGCACGAAGAACTCCGCCGCACGGTGGAGGCGTTCGCGCACGATGTGATCGCGCCGAAGATCGGCGACTTCTACGAGCGGCACGAGTTCCCGTACGAGATCGTCCGCGAGATGGGGCAGATGGGCCTCTTCGGCCTGCCCTTCCCGGAGGAGTACGGCGGCATGGGCGGCGACTACCTGGCGCTGGGGATCGCCCTGGAGGAGTTGGCCAGGGTCGACTCCTCGGTCGCGATCACGCTCGAAGCGGGCGTCTCGCTGGGCGCGATGCCGATCTACCGCTTCGGCACGGAGGCCCAGAAGAACGAGTGGCTGCCGAGGATGTGCGCGGGCGAGGTGCTGGGCGCGTTCGGCCTGACGGAGCCGGACTGCGGCAGCGACGCGGGCGGTACGCGCACGACAGCCGTCCTGGACGGCGACGAGTGGGTGATCAACGGCTCGAAGTGCTTCATCACCAACTCGGGTACGGACATCACGGGCCTGGTGACGGTCACGGCGGTGACGGGCCGCAAGGAGGACGGCCGCCCGCGCATCTCCTCGATCATCGTCCCGTCGGGGACACCGGGCTTCACGGTGGCGGCCCCGTACTCGAAGGTCGGCTGGAACGCGTCGGACACGCGTGAGCTCTCCTTCTCCGACGTCCGCGTCCCGGCGGCGAACCTGGTGGGCGAGGAGGGCCGCGGCTACGCCCAGTTCCTGCGCATCCTCGACGAGGGCCGGGTGGCGATCTCGGCGCTGGCGACGGGCCTGGCGCAGGGCTGCGTGGACGAGTCCCTGTCGTACGCGAAGGAGCGCAAGGCGTTCGGCCGCCCGATCGGCGACAACCAGGCGATCCAGTTCAAGCTGGCGGACATGGAGATGAAGGCCCACACGGCCCGCCTGGCGTGGCGCGACGCGGCGTCCCGCCTGGTGGCGGGCGAGCCGTTCAAGAAGGAGGCGGCGCTGGCGAAGCTGTACTCGTCGACGGTGGCTGTGGACAACGCGCGTGAGGCGACGCAGATCCATGGCGGGTACGGGTTCATGAACGAGTATCCGGTGGCGCGGATGTGGCGGGACTCCAAGATCCTTGAGATCGGCGAGGGCACGAGCGAGGTGCAACGGATGCTGATCGCACGGGAGATGGGGCTCTCGGGCTGAGGCGAAACGGCCGGGGGCGGTAAGCGACCTTCGGCCGCTTGTCCTCAATCGCCGGACGGGCTGGTTTTGCCTGGAGGGGGCCTGCACACGTGGCCCGTGCTGTGCGGACCCGCACACGTAGCCAGTACTGAACGCACTCGCACAAAAAGGAGCCCACGCCAGGCAAATTCAAGCCCCTCCGGCGATTGAGGAGCGGGGGTCCGGGGGCGGAGCCCCCGAACGGGGGCGCAGGGGGCGAAGCCCCCGCACACCGGGGCCCGGGGGTCTGGGGGCTTGCCCCCAGCTTCGGGAAGGGGCGGGATCGGGGAAAGCCTCCCCGCCCCCGCAAACCGTTCGACACCCCGCCGCCCAACTTGGCAGGCCGCCGGTCGGGCCACCCTCCAGCGTCTCCGTATCGACCGCACGCAGTGGGAGGCGGCCCGCCCCACAGCCGACGTCACCATCACCGGGCTGGAGGGGTGTCTCAGCCAGTTCACA
This sequence comes from Streptomyces sp. NBC_01465, assembly GCF_036227325.1. NCBI lineage: Bacteria > Bacillati > Actinomycetota > Actinomycetes > Kitasatosporales > Streptomycetaceae > Streptomyces > Streptomyces sp. NBC_01465. The sequence continues at coordinate 2,797,743 of NZ_CP109467.1, forward strand.
GGCTGAGGAGTACGAGGAGGGGGCCCTCTGGACACACAGCAAGGTTAGGCTAACCTACCCAGGAACTTGCCCGGTGGCCCCCGCCACGTATGGAAAGCAGAGCCCTGCCATGTCCTCCACCGCCCGCGCTTCCCACTTCTCCCGTCGCGGCATCCTCGCCGCCGGCGGCGTCATCGGCATCGGCGCCGCCCTCACCGCCTGCGGCGGCAGCGACGACAAGAAAAAGTCGGGCAGCGCCGCCGAGGACTCCGGCCCCTGGGCCTTCACCGACGACCGCGGCACCAAGGTGACAGCCAAGTCGACGCCCAAGAACATCGTCGCCTTCACCGGCACCGCCGCCGCCCTCCACGACTACGGCATCGAGGTCAAGGGCGTCTTCGGCCCGACCAAGGCCGCCGATGGCAAGCCCGACGTCCAGGCCGGTGACCTGGACATCTCGAAGCTGACGATCCTCGGCAACGTCTGGGGCGAGTTCAACGTCGAGAAGTACGCCACCCTCGCGCCCGACCTCCTCGTCACCGACATGTGGCAGAAGGACGCGCTCTGGTACGTCCCGGACGAGTCCAAGGCGAAGATCCTCAAGCTCGCCCCCTCCGTCGCCCTCTGGGCCGCCGAGGTCAACATGGCGAAGGCCCTGCAGCGCCGCGCCGACCTCGCGAAGTCCCTCGGCGCCGACCTCTCGACGGCGAAGTTCACGGACGCCAAGGCCGCCTTCGAGAAGGCCGCGGCCCGCCTGCGCGCCGCCGCGAAGTCGAAGCCGAACATCAAGGTCCTGATCGGCTCCGCCTCCAAGGACCTGCTCTACGCGTCGGTCCCGAAGATGTCCGCGGACACCCTCTACTTCCAGGAGCTCGGCGTGAACTTCGTCGAGCCGAAGGCCAACGCCCAGGGCTTCTTCGAGGAGCTGAGCTGGGAGAACGCGGACAAGTACAAGGCCGACATCATCATGATGGACAACCGCGCCTCCGCCCTCCAGCCGTCCGCCCTCACGGACAAGCCGACCTGGGCCGCGCTGCCCGCGGTCAAGGTCGGCCAGGTCGTCCCCCGTACGACGGAGCCCATCTACTCGTACGCGAAGTGCACCCCGATCCTCGACGACCTCGCCAAGGCCATCGAGAACGCCAAGAAGGTGAGCTGACCCCAGTGCCGACTGCCGCAGCCCCGACGAAGACCTCCCCCGAAATCGCGCCGTTCCGCCTCTTCGGCCTGCAGGTCGTCGGGGCGCGGCGGATCAGTCCCTCCCTCATGCGCGTCACCTTCGGCGGCGAGGAGTTGAAGGACTTCTACGCCGGGGGCCGCGACCAGAGCATCACGCTCTTCCTGCCGCACCCCGGCCAGCACGAGCCGGTGCTGCCCGCCTCCTACGAGCCCGCCACCTGGTACGCCGAGTACCGGTCCGTGCCCGAGGACGTCCGGGCGGTGATGCGCTCGTACACGGTGCGCGCCCAGCGCCGGCACCCGCGCGAAGAGATCGACATCGACTTCGTCCTCCACGAGGCGGCGTCCGACGCCGCGAGCGTGGGCCCCGCCTGCCGCTGGGCCGCGCAGGCCGCCCCGGGCGACCGGGTCGCGGTCATCGGTCCCACCGTCGCGGAGAACACCGCCGTACGTTTCCAGCCGCGTGAGGGCACGGACTCGGTCCTGATCTGGGCCGACGAGACGGCCCTCCCCGCCGCCGCCGCGATCCTGGAGTCGCTCCCCACGGGCACAACTGCCCGCGTCTGGCTGGAAGTTCAGCACACCAAGGACCGCCAGGCGCTGACGACGGCCGCCGACGCACGCATCACCTGGCTCGTACGGGACGAGGGCGCACCCCAGGCCCTCGACGCCGTACGCGAGGCCGAACTGCCCGGCGCACGCCCCTATGTGTGGATCGCGGGCGAGTCCGGGTCGGTCAAGGAGCTGCGCCGTCATCTCGTACGGGAGCGCGAGCTGGACCGGCGCGACATCACGTTCGTCGGCTACTGGCGCCGGGGCCTGAGCGAAGAGCAACTCCGCGAGGAAGCAGCGGCGTAACGGCCGAAACGGAACCACTCCGGAGGGGGTGGGGGTGCGAAGCACGGTGAGGTTAGGCTAACCTAACTAACGCTTCGCACCCCCACCCCCTTCTCCCTGCCCGGAGGACCGTTCATGCGCTCACACCTGCTCAATGACACGACCGCGGAGCAGTACCGCCGCTCCGCGACCGAAGCAGTCGAGCGGGTGGCAGCCCAACTCGCCGCCACCAAAAGGCCCTTCACCGGCGTCTCCCCCGACGAGCTCTCCCCGGCCGTCGACGCCGTAGATCTGGACCGGCCGCTGGGCGACACCTCCGCCGCTCTCGACGAGCTCCAGGAGGTCTACCTCCGCGACGCCGTCTACTTCCACCACCCCCGCTACCTGGCCCACCTCAACTGCCCGGTCGTCATCCCCGCCGTCACCGCCGAGGCCGTCCTCTCCGCCGTCAACTCCTCCCTCGACACCTGGGACCAGAGCGCCGGCGGCACCCTGATCGAGCGCCGCCTCATCGACTGGACCGCCGGCCGCATCGGTTACGGACCGACCACCGCCGACGGCGTCTTCACCAGCGGCGGCAGCCAGTCCAACCTCCAGGCGCTGCTGCTCGCCCGCGAGGAGGCGAAAGCCCAACACCCCTCGGATCTCCGGGTGTTCACCTCCGAGTGCAGCCACTTCTCCGTACAGAAGTCGGCCAAACTCCTCGGCCTGCCGCCCGAGTCCGTCGTGTCGATCCCCGTCGACCACAACAAGCGCATGCAGACCGTGGCACTCGCCCGCGCCCTTGAGCGCTGCGCCGACGAAGGCGCGATCCCCATGGCGGTCGTCGCCACCGCCGGCACCACCGACTTCGGGTCCATCGACCCGCTGCCGGAGATCGCCGCGCTCTGCGCGCAGTACGAGACCTGGATGCACGTGGACGCCGCGTACGGCTGCGGACTCCTCGTCTCCCCCACCCGCCGCCACCTCCTGGACGGCATCGAGCACGCGGACTCCGTCACCGTCGACTACCACAAGTCCTTCTTCCAGCCGGTGAGTTCGAGCGCGCTCCTGGTCCGCGACGGCGTCACCCTGCGCCATGCGACGTACTACGCGGACTACCTCAACCCGCGCTCGGCGCCCGTCCCCAACCAGGTCGACAAGTCCCTCCAGACCACCCGCCGCTTCGACGCCCTCAAGCTGTGGATGACGCTGCGCGTGATGGGCGCGGACGGCATCGGCGGCCTCTTCGACGAGGTCGTCGACCTGGCCGAGCAGGGCTGGGCGCTCCTCGCCGCCGACCCGCGCTTCGACGTCCCTGTGGAGCCGCAGCTCTCCACGCTCGTCTTCCGCTACATCCCCGACAACGTGACCAGCCCGGCCGAGATCGACCGCGCCAACCTCTATGCACGCAAAGCGTTGTTCGCCTCGGGCGAGGCCGTCGTGGCAGGCACGAAGGTCGGCGGCCGCCACTACCTGAAGTTCACCCTCCTCAACCCGCAGACGACCGTCGCCGACATCGAAGCGGTCCTCGACCTCCTCGCCGGACACGCCCGCCAGTACCTGGGAGACTCCCTTGTCCACGCCTCATGACTTCATCGCGATCGGCCTCGGCCCCTTCAACCTGGGCCTCGCCGCGCTGACGGAACCCATAGACGAACTCGACGGTCTGTTCCTCGAATCGAAGCCGGACTTCGACTGGCACAGCGGAATGTTCCTGGAGGGCTCCACGCTCCAGACCCCGTTCATGTCGGACCTGGTCACTCTCGCCGACCCGACGTCGCCCTTCTCCTTCCTCAACTACCTGAAGGAATCGGGGCGGTTGTACTCCTTCTACATCCGCGAGAGCTTCTATCCGCTCCGCGAGGAGTTCAACGACTACTGCCGCTGGGCGGCCGCGAAGATCCCCGCGATCCGCTTCAACGAGACGGTGACGGAGGTCAGTTACGACGAGGGAGCCGCGCTCTACTCCGTGACGACTGCGAGCGGCGCCACGCACCAGGCCCGCAAACTGGTCCTCGGCACCGGCACCCCGGCGTACGTCCCCGACTCCTGCCGCGACCTCGGCGGCGACCTGATCCACAACTCCCGTTACCTGGACGGAAAAGCAGCCCTCCAGCAGAAGGAGTCGATCACGATCGTCGGCAGCGGCCAGAGCGCGGCCGAGATCTACTACGACCTCCTCCAGGACATCGACGCCCACGGCTACGCCCTGAACTGGGTCACCCGATCGCCGCGCTTCTTCCCGCTCGAATACACCAAGCTCACGCTCGAGATGACGTCGCCGGAGTACGTCGACTACTTCCACGCCCTCCCCCCGGCGACCCGCGACCGTCTCAACACCGCCCAGAAGAACCTCTACAAGGGCATCAACAGCGAGCTGATCGACGCGATCTTCGACCTGCTGTACGCGAAGAACCGCAGGGGCCCGGTCCCGACCCGCCTGATGACCAACACAGCACTTCAGAGCGCCAGTTACGACCACGGCACGTACACCCTCGGCCTCCGCCAGGAGGAGCAGGGCAAGGACCTCACCCTCGCCACCCAGGGCCTGATCCTGGCCACCGGCTACAAGTACGAGGTCCCCGCCTTCCTCGCCCCCGTACGCGACCGCATCAACTGGGACGACCAGGGCCGCTTCGACGTCCACCGCAACTACAGCATCACCCCGGACGCCTCGATCTACGTCCAGAACGCCGAGCTGCACACCCACGGTTTCGTCGCCCCCGACCTCGGCATGGCGGCGTACCGCAACTCGACGATCATCCGCGAGCTGCTCGGCGGCCGCGAGTACTACCCGGTCGAAAAGGCCATCGCTTTCCAGGAGTTCGCCGCATGATCCCGATCACGTTCCGCCCCCTCGATCCCCTCACCGACTCCGAGCTCGTCCACAGCTGGGTCACGCACCCCAAGGCCGCGTTCTGGCTGATGCAGGACGCATCGCTCCCCGACATCGAGCGCGAGTACATGGGCATCGCGGCCTCCCCCCACCACGACGCGTACATCGGCCTCCACGACGGCGCCCCCGCCGTCCTCATGGAGCGCTACGACCCCGAGCACATCGAACTCAAGGGCCTGTACGAGGCCGAGGAGGGCGACGTCGGCATGCACTTCCTCGTCGCCCCGACCGACACCCCGATCCACGGCTTCACACGCGCCGTGATCACCGCGGTCATGGCGGAGCTCTTCGCGGACCCCGCGACGCGCCGCGTCGTGGTCGAGCCGGACGTGAGCAACACCGCCGTCCACACCCTCAACAAGGCCGTCGGCTTCGAGATCGTCCGCGAGCTCCAGAAGCCGGAAAAACTCGCCTACTTGAGCATATGCACCCGCCGAAGCTACGAAGAGGCGATCCGATGAGCACCCAGCCCGACCACCTCACCCCCGCCCTCTGGGCCGAGGCCAACCGCCTCCTGGTCCGCAAGGCGCTCGCCGAGTTCTCGCACGAGCGGCTGCTGACGCCCCGCCCGCTCGGCGGCGACGGCAGGTACGCCGTCACCAGCGACGACGGCGCGACCGAGTACCGCTTCACGGCGGCCGTCCTGACGCTCGACCACTGGCACATCGAGGCCGGCTCGATCTCCCGCCACCGAGCCGACGAACCCGAACTCCCCCTGGACGCCCTGGACTTCTTCATCGAGTTCCGAGGCGCGCTCGGCCTCTCCGAGAAGGTCCTCCCCACCTACCTGGAGGAGATCTCCTCCACCCTCTCGGGCACGGCGTACAAACTCACCAAGCCGCACATCCCGGCCGCCGAACTGGCCCGCGCCGACTTCCAGTCCATCGAGACGGGCATGACGGAGGGCCACCCCTGCTTCGTGGCCAACAACGGCCGCCTCGGCTTCGGCGCGGACGAGTACCTCGCGTACGCCCCCGAGACCGCGACCCCCGTCCACCTGGTCTGGCTGGCGGCCCGCCGCGACCGGGCGACGTTCACGGCGGGCGCGGACCTGGACTACGACACGCTGATCCGCACCGAGCTCGCGCCCCGCACCCTGGCGCGCTTCGAGCGCACGATGACGGCGCAGGGCCTGGACCTGGCCGACTACTTCCTCATCCCCACGCACCCCTGGCAGTGGCAGAACAAGCTCTCGGTCACCTTCGCGGCGGAGGTGGCGCAGCAGCGGCTGGTGCACCTGGGACCGGGCGACGACGCGTACCTCGCCCAGCAGTCGATCCGCACCTTCTTCAACACCACGGACCCCTCCAAGCACTACGTCAAAACAGCCCTCTCCGTCCTCAACATGGGCTTCATGCGCGGCCTCTCCGCCGCGTACATGGAGGCGACCCCGGCGATCAACGACTGGCTGGCCCAGCTCATCGCCGCCGACGAGACCCTCTCCTCCACGGGCCTGACGGTCATCCGCGAGCGCGCGGCGATCGGCTACCACCACCGCCAGTACGAGGCCGCCACCGCCAAGGGCTCCCCGTACCTGAAAATGCTCGCCGCGCTCTGGCGCGAGAGCCCGGTCCCGAACCTGGCCCCCGGCGAACGCCTCGCCACGATGGCCTCGCTCCTCCACACGGACCGCGAGGGCGCGTCCCTGGCGGCGGCCCTGATCGAGGAGTCGGGCCTGTCCCCGCAGGAGTGGCTGCGCGGCTACCTCAAGGCGTACTTCGTCCCGCTCCTGCACAGCTTCTACGCGTACGACCTGGTCTACATGCCGCACGGCGAGAACGTGATCCTGGTCCTCAAGGACGGCGCCGTGCAGCGCGCGATCTACAAGGACATCGCGGAGGAGATCGCGGTAATGGACCCAACTGCCGTACTCCCCAAGGCAGTCGAGCGGATCCGCGCGGACGTCCCCGAGGACCTGAAGATCCTCTCCCTCTTCACGGACGTCTTCGACTGCTTCTTCCGCTTCCTCAACGCGACGCTGGTGACGGAGGGCGTACTGGAGGAGAAGGACTTCTGGAGCACGGTGGCGGACACGGTCCGCGACTACCAGGAGGCGCACCCCCAACTGGCGGAGAAGTTCCGCCAGTACGACCTCTTCGCCCCCGAATTCACCCTGTCCTGCCTGAACCGCCTGCAGCTCCGCAACAACCAGCAGATGGTCGACCTGACGGACCCGGCAGGTGCCCTCCAACTGGCCGGCACCCTGCAGAACCCGATCGCCTGAGCCTGAGCCTGAGCCTGAGCACACCGGTGCCCCGGGAGAGCTCCTCTCCCGGGGCACCGGCCCAAGCCCCTACCCCGCCGGCCAGGGCACCACCGGCGACCGGTAGTAGTCGATCCCCAGCGCCTCGAAACGCGGGCCCTGCTGGGCCAGGCGCACCTTGTACGCGTCCCAGTTGTGCGTGGACGCCGGCGACCAGCCCAGCTCGGCGATCCCCGGCAGACGCGGGAACGCCATGAACTCGATCTCGTCGCTCTTCGTCAGCGTCTCCGACCAGATCGGCGCCTCGACACCCAGGACCGACTCGGCCGGGACCCCCTTCACGAAGGTCGCCGGGTCCCAGTTGTAGGACTTGTCGACCTCGACATAGCCCGCCCACGACAGCCCCAGCGGGGTCTTCGCGTCGTACTTCATGTCCAGGTACGCGCGGTTGGCGGGCGACATCACCAGCTTCGTGCCCGCCTTCGCCGCCGCGACCACGTCCGCCTCGTTCCCGTCCGTACCCCAGTACTGCGCGACCGCGCCCTTCACCGGGTTGCCCCCGACGATCTGGTGCCAGCCCATCACGGTCTTGCCGTACTTCTGGACGATGGCCTGCGCCTTCCCCATGTACGTCTGGTAGTCCGCCGGACTCGTCGAGTGCGCCTCGTCCCCGCCGATGTGGAGGTACTTGCCCGGCGTGATCGCCGCCAGCTCACGCACCACGTCGTCGATGAAGTCGTACGTCACCGGCTTGCCCGCGCACAGCGAGCTGAAGCCGACCTCCGTGCCCGTGTAGAGCGGCGGCGCGACACCGTCGCAGTTGAGCTCCGCGTACGAGGCGAGCACCGCGTTCGTGTGGCTGGGGGTGTCGATCTCGGGGACGACCTCCAGATAGCGCGAGGCCGCGTACCGGATGATCTCCTTGTACTCCGCCTGCGTGTAGTAGCCGCCCTTGCCGCCGCCGACCTGGGTCGAGCCGCCGTAAGTGGCAAGCCGGGGCCAGGACTTGATGGCGATGCGCCAGCCCTGGTCGTCGCTCAGGTGCAGATGCAGTTTGTTGATCTTGTAGAGCGCCATCTGGTCGATGTACCGCTCGACCTGCTCGACGGTGAAGAAGTGCCGCGAGACGTCGATCATCGCGCCCCGGTAGGCATAGCGCGGAGTGTCCGTGATCGTCCCGCCCGCGACCTTCCACGGCCCCGGCTGCCGGCTGTCCTTCTCCACCGACGCGGGCAGCAGCTGGCGCAGCGTCTGCACGCCGTGGAAGAGCCCGGCGGGCTTGCGGGCGGTGATCGTGACGCCGTGCGCGCCGCTGACCAGGCGGTAGCCCTCGTCGCCCAGGCTCTTCTCGTACGCACTGATCCGCAGCCGGATCCCGTCGCCGCCTCCGCCGCCGGTGACCGGCAGCCGGTAGCCCGTGGAGGGCCGCAGCACCCCGGCCAGATACGACCCGATCGCGCGCACCTCGCGCGGTCCTTCGGCCTGGATCCGGGTCCGGCTCGTGATCGCGTACGCGGATCCGCCCGGCGCGACCGCGGCGGGCGCGGGCACGATCTGGTCGAGCGCACGGACCTCCGGAGCAGTGGCGGAGGCGGGAGCTTCGGTGGCGCCGATGCAGGAGACTCCGGCCGCCGCGAAGAGCAGCAGCGAACCGAGCAGTCGGGGGAATGTTCTGTGCTGTCTCACAAGCGGGTCCCTTTCGACGGGGTCGCGCGACTGTGGTGCAGAGCAACTGAACGACACCATGGGAACCGCCCGCCCCACCCGCGGTCAAGGTGTAGACCACTTCCGCCCGGCAGCCGGTGCAAGAATCGGCACCATGGCGGAAATCATCCAGAAGGACGGGACCTGGACCTTCGACGGGGACACGGTCCGCATCGTGCCCGGTCGCGACAAGGGCGTCAGCCTGCTGCGGCAGACGCTCGGTGAACTGGCCGTCCCCCTGGGCGCGTTGGCGGGCATCGCGTTCGAGTCCGGCAAGAAGGGCGGCCGTCTGCGGCTCCGGCTGCGCGACGGCGCCGACCCGCTGCTGCAGGTCACCGGGGGCCGGCTGGAGGGCGCCAACGACCCGTACCAGCTGGCCGTCGACTCCGACCGCTCGGGCGTCGCCGAGTATCTGGTCGACGAGGTCCGCAACGCCCTCCTCCTCGACCAGGTGCCCACGGGTCCCGTCGACCGCTTCCTCCTCCCTGGGCCTTCCATCCCTGTCTCGGCCGCCGCCGGGGATGGTTCCGTCACCTTCGACGGGGAGCAGATCCGCATCGAGTGGAACTGGAAGACCGAGGAGTCCAAGCGCTCGGCGGGGCCGGTGACGATCCCGCTCAAGGACGTCCAGAAGGTGAAGTGGCAGCCGTCCGCCGGACTGGAGAACGGCTTCCTCCGCTTCGTCGTCCCGCAGGCCGCGACCACCGCCCCCGCCAAGTACGACCTGCACGCCGTCGAGCTCTGGGGCTTCAAGAAGGACCCGCTGATGGCACTCGTCGGGGCGGCGGTCGCGGCCCGTCTCGACCGCGGTGAATCCGTCCTGACCGGCCCCGCCGACAGCACACCCGCCCCACCGGCGCCCGCGGACCCCGCCGACCACGACGTCCTGCTCCGCCGCCTCCGCGAGCTCGGCGAGCTGCACCAGGCCGGAATTCTCGACGCTGATGAGTTCAAAGAGGCGAAACAAGCCATCCTGAAGCGACTCCAGTAGACGCTTCAGCGCCGTTTGGCGTCACTTCTGCCCGAAAGCGGGCAGAAATCTTGCAAAGCACCTCCTGGGCCCGCAGTATCAGCGAGTGCTCGAAACACGTCCGTCGTACGACGACCTCATTGACCACCTGGTCCGCTCCACCGCGCTGCAACGTGGTGAGGCCGCCCGGGTGATCCTCGACGTGCTCGCGTATTTCGACGAGACGACCGAGGAATACGTCCGCCGCCGCCACCGTGAGCTGCAGTCCGGCGGACTCAACAACCCGGACATTTTCGAGCGGATCTCGGACGAGCTGCCTCATCGTGCAGTGGCACCGCCCGAGCTCTCCCTGCGGCAACTGCGCCGCATGATCTACGGCTAGTACGGCCAGAACGACCTGAAGGAGCGATATGTGCGGAATCGTCGGGTACATCGGAAAGCGTGACGTGGCACCGCTGCTGCTGGAGGGCCTGCAGCGGCTCGAATACCGCGGTTACGACTCCGCGGGCATCGTCATCACGGGCCCCAAGGCCGCCGGTCTCAAGACCGTCAAGGCCAAGGGCAGGGTCCGCGAGCTGGAGTCCCGGATCCCCAAGCGATTCGCGGGGACCACGGGCATCGCCCACACCCGCTGGGCCACCCACGGCGCCCCGAGCGACGAGAACGCACACCCTCACCTGGACACCGAGGGCAAGGTCGCCGTCGTCCACAACGGCATCATCGACAACGCCACCGACCTGCGCGCCAAGCTGATCGCGGACGGAGTCGTCTTCGCCTCCGAGACCGACACCGAGGTACTGGTCCACCTGATCGCCCGCTCCACCTCCCCCACCCTGGAGGAGAAGGTCCGCGACGCGCTGCGGATCATCGAGGGCACGTACGGCATCGCCGTCCTGCACGCCGACTTCCCCGACCGCATCGTCGTCGCCCGCAACGGCTCGCCCGTGGTGCTCGGCATCGGCGAGAAGGAGATGTTCGTCGCCTCGGACGTCGCGGCCCTGGTCTCGCACACCCGCCAGATCGTCACGCTGGACGACGGCGAGATGGCGACGCTGAAGGCCGACGACTTCCGTACGTACACGACCGAGGGCTCCTCCACCTCGCCGACGCCGATGACGGTGGAGTGGGAGGCCGCCTCGTACGACATGGGCGGCCACGACACGTACATGCACAAGGAGATCTCCGAGCAGGCGGAGGCGGTCGACCGCGTCCTGCGCGGCCGGATCAACGACCGGTTCGCCACCGTCCACCTGGGCGGGCTGAACCTGGACGCCCGCGAGGCGCGCGGCGTGCGCCGGATCAAGATCCTTGGCTGCGGCACGTCGTACCACGCGGGCCAGATCGGCGCCCAGCTCATCGAGGAGCTGGCCCGCATCCCCGCGGACGCCGAGCCGGCCTCGGAGTTCCGCTACCGCAACCCGGTGGTCGACCCGGACACCCTGTACGTCGCGGTCTCGCAGTCCGGCGAGACGTACGACGTGCTGGCCGCCGTCCAGGAGCTGAAGCGCAAGGGCGCCCGCGTCCTCGGCGTGGTGAACGTCGTCGGCTCGGCGATCGCCCGCGAGGCGGACGGCGGGATGTACGTCCACGCGGGCCCGGAGGTCTGCGTCGTCTCCACGAAGTGCTTCACCAACACGGTCGTCGCCTTCGCGCTCCTGGCCCTGCACCTGGGCCGCATCCGCGACCTGTCGGTCTCCGACGGCAAGCGGATCATCGAGGGCCTGCGCCGGCTGCCCGGCCAGATCGACGAGATCCTCAAGACCGAGGGCGAGATCAAGAAGCTGGCCAAGCACTACGCCGAGGCCAAGTCGATGATGTTCATCGGCCGGGTCCGGGGCTACCCGGTGGCCCGCGAGGCGTCGCTGAAGCTGAAGGAGGTCTCGTACATCCACGCCGAGGCCTACCCCGCCTCCGAGCTGAAGCACGGCCCGCTCGCGCTGATCGAGCCCGCGATGCCGACGGTCGCGATCGTCCCCGACGACGACCTGCTGGAGAAGAACCGGGCGGCGCTGGAGGAGATCAAGGCCCGCAACGGCAGGATCCTCGCGGTCGCGCACCAGGAGCAGGAGAAGGCGGACCACACGATCGTGGTCCCGAAGAACGAGGACGAGCTGGACCCGATCCTGATGGGCATCCCGCTCCAACTCCTCGCGTACCACACGGCGTTGCACCTGGGCCGAGACATCGACAAGCCCCGCAACCTGGCGAAGTCGGTCACGGTCGAGTAGGCCCGTCCCAACACGAGAGCGACCCCCGTGCGCGCCACCATGCGCACGGGGGTCGCTCTCGTAAGCGCCGACACCGCCCATTGCGTCAGCGCATTGCTGCTCAGCCGGTGGCCGTCACCCCCCGGCCGGCAGCGCGTCCGGGAACGGCCGTCGGCCATTTGGCGAGGGCGGCCGTGGCGGCGTACCAGGCGGCGAGTCCGGCGACCGCGGCGACCCAACCGCCCGCCTTGGCAAGGCTGTTGTTGTCCGCGAAGGCCGCCACCGCCAGGAGGACCAGCGAGGCGAAGAGGAGTCCGTAGGTCCCCTGAGAGAGCAGCCCGCTCCCCGCGGCGCCCAGGGTGAGGCTCAGTGCGAGCAGCGCCCACAGCAGCAGGAAGAGTCCGGCGGCGTGCGCCGAGACCTGGTTGTCGGAGGCGGCGGCCCAGGTGAACCAGAAGGCGCCGAGGCCGCTGAAGGCCGTACCGGAGAAGGAGTTGCCGGCCCGGAACTCGAGGAGTCCCGCGATGAACAGTGCGATGCCGCCCACGTACGTGGCGATCGGAACGGCGTTGGCTGTGGTCACGCCGTCGATCACACCCGTGGCTCCGATGCCGAAGGCCAGCAGGGTGAGGCCCAGGGCGAGTTGGCCGAGAGTCGATGTGGTGCTTCCCGCAGAGACGTCGTTGTCCACGGCGGGCTCCCTTCAAGTGCAGTGGTGCTGCTTCCCAGCGACCGTTATGTACCCTTCACAAGGGCACAATCCACCTCTACGCACGGGTAGTTTTCGCGCCGTCGACCACGGTCAAGCGGGAGTTGACGCCAAATCAGGGAATGACGATGACGGGCCGCTGCGCACGCCGCGCGAGCCGCCCCGCGACGGACCCGAAGATCCGCCCGACGATCCCATGGGTCGACCCCACCACGATCGCGTCGGCCGAGTACTCCCGGCCGACCTCCTCCAGCTCGTGGCAGATGTCGCCGCCGCGCTCGACGAGGATCCAGGGGACCTCGGACAGATAGTCCGCACAGGCCAGTTCGAGTCCGAGCACCTCGGTGCGGTGGTCCGGCACGTCGACGAAGACGGGGGGCTCACAGCCGGCCCACACCGTGGTCGGCAGCCGGTTCGCGACATGGACGATGATCAGGCCGGAGCCCGACCGGAGCGCCATGCCGATGGCGTAGGCGAGCGCACGCTCGCTGGAGGTCGACCCGTCGAAGCCGACGACGACTCCGTGCCGAAAGGCCGGGTCGCAGGCATGACGTGTCTCTTCTGCCGCCTGGAGGTCCGACGAGGGGTCGGCAACCTGCTTGCGGTCCGCGGGTTCGGAGTATTCGTAACCGGCCATCGGCGTCTCGGCGAAGGAGATCCTCTGAGGAGGGAACGGGAAGCAAAACCTAATCGGCAGTGGAGTTGTGTCCGGGAATCATCTTCCCAACCCCATACCCCCAAGGGTACGGCGACACTCCTCTCCTGCCCAGAGCCTGCCGAACCACTCCGGCGTTCCAGGGAGCATGCACGAGCGGGCACCCCTTAGGCAATGCCTGTTGGCATTTACAGCTTTGTCCCACCTCCGCCGCCCGGCCGCCCCACAGTGACCGAAGGCGCTTTCTCCCCGTTGTTCCCACCGGCTGTACCCGCCACCGCCCAGGGAGCCCAGGGAGCCCGCAGTGTCTGCACCGCCGACCGTCCCCGCCCCGCCGCGCGGCCGACGCCGCGCCCCCGGACCGTCCCCCGCGGCCCCGCCCGCCGCTCCCCCGGAACCGCTCTCGGACTCCGGCGCCGAGGTGGTCCGCTGGGCGGCGTTCTGCTGCGTCCTGGTCCCGGTCGTCCTCCTTGTCTACGGAACGGGGTTCGTCACCGCCCTCCTGGCCGCCCTCGGACTGGCCGCCGTGACCGCCGTCAGCCGGCTGCTGCTGCTCCACTCCGAGCGCACCGCGGCACGACTGATCGCCGAGCAGTCCGCACCCCATCGCGGCCGGCACGGACGGACGGGCTCCGGGGCGCACCGGGGCGGCCGTCACGCCGGCGGGAGTGCGCCGGAGGACTGACTGATTCGCACACACGCCCCTGGTACTTTTCAGCCAACTTCACTGCACCGTCCAGACCTTGGCGGAATGACCCGCCAACCCCCGTGCCACCAGGGATGAAAGGACCATCGCAAGCCGTTGCACCCTACGGGGACGGGCCATGCGCGTGAGGCGTACTTCCCTGCGCGGCCTGTGAGTGGAACGCTTCGTGATCGAATGCTTCACGCCAAGTTGCCTTGTCGACATAGTGCCGTGGGCCGAACTTGTCACGGCGCCACCACGGGACACAGTAGATTCGATCATGGCCAGAGGACGGCGGGGGATCTCGTGCAGGACCGAGGGGCAACAGCGTGCAGGAGCAACAAGCTCGCAATAAGCAGGGAGCCGTGAGCAACGAGGGGGGCTTAGCGCCATGAGCCAGGGCCAGGACTCCACCGCCGCACCAGAGGCCGCGCGGAAGCTCTCCGGGCGTCGCCGCAAGGAGATCGTCGCTGTGCTGCTGTTCAGCGGCGGCCCCATCTTCGAGAGTTCCATTCCGCTCTCCGTCTTCGGCATCGACCGCCAGGACGCGGGGGTTCCGCGCTACCGGCTGCTGGTCGCCGGCGGCGAGGAGGGACCGCTGCGGACCACGGGCGGGCTCGAACTGACCGCTCCATACGGCCTGGAGGCGATCGGGCGGGCGGGCACCGTCGTCGTACCCGCGTGGCGGTCGATCACCTCACCGCCGCCGTCCGAGGCGCTCGACGCGCTGCGCCGCGCGCACGAGGAGGGCGCGCGCATCGTCGGTCTGTGCACCGGCGCGTTCGTGCTCGCGGCCGCCGGCCTGCTCGACGGGCGCCCGGCGACCACGCACTGGATGTACGCGCCGACGCTCGCCAAGCGCTACCCCTCGGTCCACGTCGACCCCCGGGAGCTCTTCGTCGACGACGGCGACGTGCTCACCTCCGCGGGCACGGCGGCCGGAATTGATCTCTGTCTGCACATCGTCCGCAGCGACCACGGCACGGAGGCGGCCGGGGCACTGGCCCGCCGCCTCGTCGTACCGCCGCGGCGCAGTGGCGGCCAGGAGCGCTATCTCGACCGGTCGCTGCCGGAGGAGATCGGCTCCGACCCGCTGGCCGAGGTCGTCGCCTGGGCGCTGGAGCACCTCCACGAGCAGTTCGACGTGGAGACACTGGCCGCGCGGGCGTACATGAGCCGCCGTACGTTCGACCGCCGCTTCCGCTCCCTGACGGGCAGCGCGCCGCTGCAGTGGCTGATCACCCAGCGGGTGCTGCAGGCCCAGCGGCTCCTGGAGACGTCGGAGTACTCGGTCGACGAGGTCGCGGGCCGCTGCGGCTTCCGTTCCCCGGTGGCCCTGCGTGGCCATTTCCGGCGGCAGCTGGGGTCCTCCCCGGCCGCGTACCGGGCCGCGTACCGCGCCCGCAGGCCGCAGAGCGAGCCCGCGTCGGCGGTGGCCACGGTGACGGAGACGGTGGTCCCCCCGGCCCGCCGGGCGGCGGCCGCGGCCGCTCCGTCGGCCCCGGCGGCGACGTCCCCGGCCCCACCGGACCCGGGCAAGCCGAGCTCCGATACGTACGCTCCGGGGCGTCCGGCGGTGCCTGGGCAGCGGAGTGCCCCATAAGGTAGACGCATGAACGATCGCATGGTGTGGATCGACTGCGAGATGACCGGGCTCTCGTTGACGGACGACGCACTCATTGAGGTGGCCGCACTGGTCACCGACTCGGAGCTGAACGTGCTCGGTGAAGGGGTGGACATCGTGATCCGCCCGCCCGCCGAGGCGCTGGAGACGATGCCCGACGTGGTGCGCAGGATGCACACCTCGTCGGGTCTCCTCGACGAGCTGGCGGAGGGCACCACCCTCGCCGACGCCGAGGCACAGGTCCTCGCGTACGTACGTGAACACGTCAAGGAACCGGGCAAGGCTCCGCTCTGCGGGAACTCGGTCGGCACCGACCGCGGATTCCTCCTGCGGGACATGCCCGACCTGGAGGGCTTCCTCCACTACCGCATCGTCGACGTCTCCTCGGTGAAGGAACTGGCGCGGCGCTGGTACCCGCGGGCGTACTTCAACAGCCCGGACAAGAACGGCAACCACCGGGCGCTCGCCGACATCCGCGAATCCATCGCGGAACTGCGCTACTACCGGGAGGCGGTCTTCGTCCCGCAGCCCGGACCGGACTCGGAGACCGCGAAGGCGATCGCGGCGAAGCACGTCCTGCCTGCGGATTAGCGTTCCGCGAGGGCCCGGGAAAAGGGGGGCGCGAGCACCCTCCCGGACCCTGTAGACTTCTTCTCGGCCGGTCGGAAACGACATGGTCATGGTGGGTATAGCTCAGCTGGCAGAGCACCTGGTTGTGGTCCAGGATGTCGCGGGTTCAAGTCCCGTTACTCACCCTGTACGACGAAGGCCCGACCTGTGAGAACAGGTCGGGCCTTCGTCATGTCCGGGCCGTCATGTCCGGGCCGGGTGCGGGCCGCGACTGTCAGCGGTTGCCCTGTCGGCGGGCCTGGGACTTCTGCTGCATGCCCCGCGTCCTGGCCGAGATCGACTCCACGGGGCGTGCTGCCTGCTTCGCCCGGGCCTCCGCAGCCGCGTTCTTCGCGTGCTGGGACTGTTCCTGCGGGCGATGGGCCTGTTTGGCCATGATCGATCCTCCTCGAGGACGTACTGCGCGACAGGTCCTTCCACTCTGCGCCCGCCCTCTCCGATCGGCATCCGGGGGAAGACCGCCGCTACGAGGAGGCGCGGATCACCAGCTCCGTCGGCAGCACCAGATGCCGCTCGGCATCGCGAGAGGCCGAGGAGCGGTTGCCCTCCGCGGCGAGCGCGATCTCGTCGAGGAGCAGGCCCGTCATCGCCCGGCCCATCTCCCAGGTCGGCTGGCGCACACTCGTCAGCGTGGGCTCCATGTGCTGGGCGATCATCGAGTCGTCGAAGCCGACCAGGGCGACGTCATCGGGGATCCGCCGGCCCGACTCGCGCAGCACCTGGCGGGCGCCCGAGGCCATCAGGTCCGAGCAGGCGAAGACGGCGTCGAGGCCGGGACTGCGGTCCAGGAGCTCGGCCATGCAGCGCCGACCGCCCTCCTCCGTGAAGTCGCCGTACGCGACCAGCTTCTTCTCGTACGCGAATCCGCCCGCGGCCAGCTGGTCCCGGTAGCCCACCAGACGCCGCTCGGCGCCGTACACGTCGAGCGGCCCCGCGATGATCCCGACGGAGCGGCGCCCCCGGGACAGCAGATGGTCGACCGCCGCGCGGGCACCTGAGTAGTTGTCGGAGTCGACCGACGGCAGCGGTTCGCCGGCCGAACGGGGGCCGCTGATCACGGTCGGCAGATCCATCTGGTGAAGACGGTCGGCCAGCGGGTCGTCGGAGTGGACGGAGACCAGCAGGACGCCGTCCACCCGGTGGGCCGCCAGGTAGGAGGCGAGCTTGTCCTGCTCGCGTGCGCCGCCGGCGAAGGTGAGCAGCAGCTGAAGGTCGGTCTCGGCCAGGGCGGCGCCGACCCCGCCGACGATCCCGGAGAAGTAGGGCTCGGAGAAGAAGCGGGATTCCGCCTCGGGAACCACTACGGCTATCGAGTCGGTGCGGTTCGCGGCGAGGGCACGCGCCGCGGTGTTCGGTACGTACCCGAGCTCGGCCACCGCCTCCTCGACCGCGCTCCTCGTGCGTTCGCTGACGCGAGGCGATCCATTGATCACCCGGGACACCGTGCCTCGGCCGACGCCGGCCCGTGCCGCCACCTCTTCGAGGGTGGGCCGCCTGCCATGCATGCCGCGATGGGCCATCTGCGCTACCTCCAGGATGTCTAGGGCGGAATCTAACAGCCCTGTAACCAGTCGGACTTGGATCTGTCGCGCGTCTTGACACCAACCGACCGAGCGGCGAGTCTCTTCAACACATCACGCGTGGGAGCGCTCCCACCGTACTAGACCCATACAGAAGCCGTAATCCCCGCCCGAGCCGTATGCAACAACGAACGGGCCGAGCAAGGCAGTTGGCCGGGGTCGGACCGTCATAGCAGAGAAAGCACATTGGAGGACGCAATGCGCATTTCCGGCAACTCCCACAGGAGCGCCCGCCGCACCGCCCTGGCCTCAGCCGCAGGACTGGCCGCCATATCGCTGCTGACCAGCGCGTGCAGCGCCAGCGACGACGACGGCGGCAGCTCTTCGGCGGGAGGGAAGATCACGCTGCATGTCGGCACGTTCAACGCGTTCGGCTTCGACAACGTCAAGGGCGCCAAGCTCTACGCCGAGTACGAGAAGTCCCACCCGAACATCAAGATCGTCGAGGACAACGTCCAGGACGGCCAGCAGTACTGGGACACCCTCAAGCTCCGGATGTCCCGCAACAGTGGCCTCGCCGACATCCAGGCCATCGAGATCGGCTACATCGCCGAAGCCACCGGTCCCACCATGGCGGACAAGTGGACGAACCTGGCCGACAACCCCCACGTGGGCGACTTCGTCGACTGGAAGGAAAAGCAGGCCACCACCACCGACGGCAAGACCATCGCCTTCGGCACCGACGCGGGCCCGATGGCCATCTGCTACAACAAGGACCTCTTCAAGAAGGCGGGTCTGCCCACCGAGCGCGACGCAGTCGCCAAGCTGTGGACGGGCGACTGGTCCAAGTTCCTCGACGTGGCCGCCGACTACAAGAAGAGCGCTCCCGCGGGCACGGCCTTCACCGACTCCGCGAGCGGGCTGTTCAACGCGGTGCTCTCCAGCCAGCCCGAGCAGTACTCCGACAGCAGCGGCAAGCTGATCTACGACACCAGCCCCGGTGTGAAGACGGCCTGGGACCTGGCTGCCAAGGCCGCGCAGAACGGATACTCCGCCAAGCTGCGGCAGTTCGACAAGCCGGGTACCTGGGCCGCCGGGTTCAAGAACAACAAGTTCGCCACGGTCGCCTGCCCGAGCTGGATGGCCGGTCTCGTCAGGGACAACGCGGGCCCCGCGAACAAGGGCAAGTGGGACATCGCCCTGCCGCCGCAGAACGGAAGCTGGGGCGGTTCCTTCCTCGGCGTCCCGAAGTCCGGCAAGCACGTCAAGGAGGCCACCGAACTGGCGGCCTTCCTGACCTCGGCCGCCTCGCAGGCCAAGAACTTCGCGGTCACCGGCAACATCCCCTCCACCAAGGCCGGTCTGGCCGACCCGGCGGTCAAGAACTCGAAGATGGACTTCTTCGGTGACACTCCGGTCGGCGAGATCTACACGACCATCGCCGCGGGCATCAAGCCGGTTCCGATCGGCGCCAACGACGGCCAGGTGAAGACCTTCCTCACCGACAACGGCATCCTCGACATCGAGACGCGAGGCACGTCCCCCGAGAAGGCCTGGGGCAACGTGAAGAAGCTGGTCGACGACAAGATCACGCAGTAATCCCAACGGCAGGGCCCGGCACCGCACCTGACGGCCGGCTGCCGGGCCCTGCCGACCACACCACGGCGCACCACACCCGATCGATCCGGAAGGAAAGCCCTCGTGGCCACCTCCGTCAAGGCGGACTCCGGCGGAAGTCCGGCCTCCGTACCGCCCTCCCCCGCCCAGCACCGCCGCCCCTCCCCTTCGAGCCTGCGCAGCAAGATCTACCACTGGGACCTCAAGGCGTCGCCGTACGCCTTCATCGCCCCGTTCTTCCTGTGCTTCGCCGCCTTCGGCCTGTTCCCGCTGATCTACACCGGCTGGCTTTCGCTGCACAAAGTGCAGCTCGGCGCCGAGGGACAGGCCCAGTGGGTGGGCTTCGAGAACTACGCCAAGCTGATGGGCAGCGAGTTCTTCTGGCACGCACTGGTCAACACCTTCACCATCGGCGTGATCTCCACCGTCCCCCAGCTGTTGATGGCCCTCGGTCTCGCCCATCTGCTCAACTCCAAACTGCGGGGCCGCGCCTTCCTGCGGATCGCGGTGCTCACCCCGTACGCGACGTCCATCGCCGCGGCCACCCTGGTCTTCGCAGCGCTGTTCCAGACCGACTACGGGCTGATCAACTCACTGCTCGACGTGTTCGGGATAGGCCCCGTGCAGTGGGAAACGTCCAAGTGGCCCGCACAGATCGCGATTTCGACGATCGTGACGTGGCGCTGGACCGGCTACAACGCGCTCATCTACCTCGCCGCGATGCAGGCCGTACCGAACGACCTCTATGAGGCGGCCGCGCTCGACGGGGCCTCGCGCTGGCGGCAGTTCATCAGCGTGACGATCCCGTCCATCCGGCCGACGATCCTGTTCACCATCATCGTTTCCACCATCGGTGCCACCCAGCTCTTCGGGGAGCCGATGCTCTACGGCGGCAATGTCGGCATCAGCGGCGGCAGCGGCGGCCAGTACCAGACGCTCTCGCTGCTGCTCTACCAGACCGGCTGGACCAACAACAACCTGGGCCGGGCCTCCGCCATCGCCTGGGTGATGCTGCTGATCCTTCTGTTGATCGGGGCGATCCAAGTGATCACGGCCCGAGTGAACCGCAAGAAGCTGGGAGGCTGATCCATGACCACCCAACTCCCGGTGGCTCCGGCCACGCGCCGGAGCCGCTTCGCGCTCGGTGCCGGAGACCAGCGCAAGGCCGGACCGATCGCGTATGTGCTGCTGATCGTCGCCGCACTGGTCTCCCTGTTCCCGCTGTACTGGAACCTCGTGGCGGCGTCGAACAGCGGCGCGCGGGTGCAGCAGGCCCCGGCGCCCCTGCTGCCAGGCTCCCACCTGCTGGACAACCTCTCCGTCGCCTGGAACGAAGTCCACATGGGCACGGCGCTGGTCAACACCACCGTGGTCGCGAGCGTCGTCAGTCTCAGCACCGTGCTCTTCGCGACTCTCGCCGGATTCGCCTTCGCCAAGCTGCGGTTCAAGGGCCGCAACCTTCTGCTGGGTCTGGTCGTCGCGACCATGACCGTGCCTCCGCAGCTCACGGTGATCCCGCTCTACCAGATCGTCACGGACCTGCACTGGACGGACACCCTGCAGGCAGTGATCATGCCGTCGCTCGTCGCGGCCTTCGGTGTGTTCTTCATGCGGCAGTTCCTCGTCGAGGCGCTCCCGGTCGAACTGGTCGAAGCGGCCCGCATGGACGGGGCGAACAGCCTGCGGATCATCTGGCACATCGTCTTCCCGATCGCCCGTCCCGCGATGGCCGTACTCGGCATGCTCACGTTCGTGCAGTCATGGAACGACTTCTTCTGGCCGTTCATCGTCCTCACCGACAACGGCACACCCACCCTTCAGGTCTCCCTGGCGGGCCTCGGCGCGGGCAACCACACGGTGGACTCGGCGATCGTGCTGGCCGGGGCGCTGATCTCCACCGTGCCCCTGCTGCTCGTCTTCGCCTTCCTGGGCAAGCACATCGTGGGCGGCATCACCGCCGGCGCGGTCAAGAGCTGATCCACCGCCCCACCTTGTCGGGGTGTCCGCCGCGGGGGAGCCGAGCCGCTGTCGCCTCTGCCCCCCGCCGCGCTTCGCACCCGCCCTGACCGGGTCGCCCCGCCTTTGATCCCTTCCCTCCTTACCTTCTTGGGAGCGCTTCCATGCCTGAATCCCTGGCCTTCCCGTCCACCTTCCTGTGGGGCGCCGCCACGTCCGCGTACCAGATCGAGGGTGCGGTACGGGAGGACGGCCGCACCCCGTCCATCTGGGACACCTTCAGCCATACACCCGGCAAGACCGAGGGCGGTGAGACCGGCGACGTGGCCGTGGACCACTACCACCGGTACCGCGACGACGTGGCGCTGATGGCCGAACTCGGCCTGAACGCCTACCGGTTCTCCGTCTCCTGGTCGCGCGTCCAGCCCACCGGCCGCGGCCCCGCCATCCAGCGCGGCCTGGACTTCTACCGCCGCCTGGTCGACGAGCTGCTCGACAAGGGCATCAAGCCGGCCGTGACCCTCTACCACTGGGACCTGCCGCAGGAGCTGGAGGACGCGGGCGGCTGGCCCGAGCGCGAGACGGCGTACCGCTTCGCCGAGTACGCGCACATCGTGGGCGAGGCGCTCGGCGACCGCGTCGAGCAGTGGATCACCCTCAACGAGCCCTGGTGCAGCGCCTTCCTCGGCTACGGATCCGGAGTGCACGCCCCGGGCCGCACCGACCCGCTCTCCACCCTGCGCGCCGCCCACCACCTCAACCTGGCGCACGGCCTGGGCACCAAGGCGCTGCGCGCGGCCATGCCGGCCCGCAACTCCGTCGCGGTCAGCCTCAACTCCTCGGTGATCAGGCCGCTTTCGCCTTCCCCGGAGGACCTGGAGGCGGTCCGCCGCATCGACAACCTCGCCAACGGGATCTTCCACGGCCCGATGCTGCAGGGCGCGTACCCCGAGACGCTCTTCTCCGACACAGTGCGCCTCACCGACTGGAGTTACGTCCAGGACGGCGACCTGGAAACCATCCACCAGCCGCTGGACGCGCTCGGCCTGAACTACTACACGCCCACCGTGGTCTCCGCCGCCCCCGTCGCCCCCGGCACCCGCCGCGCGGACGGCCACGGCGCCAGCGACCACTCCCCCTGGCCCTGCGCCGAGGACATCACCTTCCACCAGCTGCCGGGCGAGCGCACCGAGATGGGCTGGTCCGTCGACGCCACGGGCCTGCACGACCTGATCTCGCGCTACACCCGCCTGGCGCCGGGCCTGCCGATCTACATCACCGAGAACGGTGCGGCGTACGACGACAAGCCGGGCGCCGACGGGACGGTCCACGACCCGGACCGCATCCGCTACCTCCAGGCGCACCTGGACGCGGTCCACCGCGCGATCGGGGACGGCGCGGACGTGCGCGGCTACTACCTCTGGTCGCTGCTGGACAACTTCGAGTGGTCCTACGGGTACAGCAAGCGCTTCGGCGCGGTGTACGTCGACTACGAGACCCAGGTCCGCACCCCCAAGTCGAGTGCGTACTGGTACGCGGACCTCGCGAGGACAGGCGAACTGCCGCAGATTCCGGCCGCCTGACGGGGGCTCATCCAGCGGCGTGGCGCGGGGGAAGCGGATGCCCCCGCCTCACGCCGCTGCTAATTTCCCTTTATGTCCGCTATTAACCTCAGTGTCCTAGTTGTCGGCTGAGCCGCCATGGGCATCCTCAAGGACCACCCCGAACTCGTACTGTTCCTCTGCCTCGCGGCCGGCTATCTCCTCGGCAAGCTGCGCGTGGGCCCCCTCACCCTCGGCGGCATCTGCGGCACGCTGATCGTCTCGCTGCTGATCGGCGCCTGGACCAAGGTCGAGATCTCGGGCGACGTGAAGACGATCTTCTTCGCGCTCTTCATCTTCGCCCTCGGCTACATGGCGGGCCCCCAGTTCTTCGCCAACCTCAACCGCAAGAGCCTGCGCTTCTTCGTGCTCTGCGGGATCGAGGTGGTCACCGTCGTGGCCATCGCGCTCGGACTGGCCAAGGCCTTCGACCTGGACGTCGGCACGGCGGCGGGCATCCTGGCCGGAGCCGCCACCGAGTCCGCGGTCGTCGGTACGGCGACCGAGTCCATCGGCCAGCTCTCCGGTCTGACCCCCGAGCAGATCAGTACGTACCAGGGCCATGTGGCCACCGCGTACACCGTCTGCTACCTCTTCGGCCTGATCACGATCGTGATGTACACGAGCCAGATCATGCCGATGCTGCTGCGCATCAACCTCCGCGACGCCTCGCGCGAGCTGTGGGAGAAGACCCGCGGCACCAGCGGCAGCCTGGAGGCCGACGAGCGCGAGTCCCTGCCCGGGCTCGTCGGGCGCACGTACCTGGTGACCAAGGCCGACGGCTCCACCGTCGGCGCGCTGGAGTCGGGACTCGAGAACCGGATCACGATCGAGTCCGTCAAGCGCGGCTCGACGTTCCTCGAGCCCTCCCCCGACCTGGAACTCACCCTCTCCGACCTGGTCCTGGTCGTCGGCCGCCGCGCCAACACGATCGAGGCGGGACGCGAGATCGGCCCCGAGACGCCCGGCGTGCCCGGCCTCGACTCTCCGCTCGCCACCAGCCAGGTGGCGCTCACCGACAAGGCCGTCGAGAACATCACCATCGACGAGCTGCAGAAGGCGCACCCGGAGTTCTACAAGGACGGGGTGTACGTCACCGACCTGGTCCGCGGTGACCAGCACCTCCCGGCCAACGGCACGACCGTCGTGCACCGCGGCGACGTGGTGACCCTGGTGGGCGCCCGCTCCGGCCTCAACAAGCTGGCGGGCCGGATCGGCGCCGCCGTCAAGAACGACGCCACCGACTTCATCTACCTGGGGCTCGGTATCGCGGTCGGTTCGCTGATCGGCCAGATCGTCGTCAAGTTCGGCACCGTCCCGATGTCGCTCGGCACCGGCGGCGGCTGTCTGATCTCCGGGCTGCTCTTCGGCTGGTTCCGCTCCCGCAAGCAGACCTTCGGGGCGTTCCCGCCGCAGGCCGCCACCACGATCAAGGACATGGGGCTCGCGGTGTTCATCGCGTGCACCGGTCTGGTCTCGGGCCCGCAGGCGTGGCCGCTGCTCAAGGAGTA
The DNA here is from genome assembly GCF_036227325.1 of Streptomyces sp. NBC_01465. Taxonomy (NCBI): domain Bacteria; kingdom Bacillati; phylum Actinomycetota; class Actinomycetes; order Kitasatosporales; family Streptomycetaceae; genus Streptomyces; species Streptomyces sp. NBC_01465. Next base: position 2,822,208 of record NZ_CP109467.1, read on the forward strand.
CGGAGCGCTGCTGCCGTTCGCGGGGATCGCGATGGTCCTCGTACCGGCGACGCTCTCGCTGATCGTCGGACGCAAGCTGCTGAAGATCGAGCCGCCGCTCCTGATCGGCGCCATCGCGGGCCAGCAGTGCTCGACCCCCGCGATCACCTCGGTCACCCAGGTGGCCCAGAGCTCGGTCCCGATGCTCGGCTACACGATCACCTACACCCTCTCCAACTTCCTTCTGCCGCTGACCGGGCCTCTGCTCGTCGGCATCCTGGGAGCCGGATCATGATCGATTTCCTCAACAGAAACATCTTCAACCCGCACCCCGAACTCCTCGTCTTCCTGGTCGTCGCCCTCGGCTTCCTGGTCGGCAAGGTCCGCTACAAGGCCATCGCGCTCGGCGCCGTCACCGGCTGTCTGGTCGCGGGGCTCGTCCTCGGCGCCCAGTTCAAGGTCGAGATCGACGGGACGGTGAAGAACCTGTTCTTCATCATGTTCCTGTTCGCCCTCGGCTACCGGGTCGGCCCGCAGTTCTTCCGCGGTCTGAAGAAGGACGGCCTGCCGCAGGTTCTCAACGCGGTCATCGTCTGTGTCACCGGCCTCCTCGCCTCCTGGCTCTTCGCCGCGATGCTCGGTTACGGACCCGGGCTCGGCGCCGGCATGATGAGCGGCGCACTCACGCAGTCCGCCGCCATCGGTGTCGCCCAGGACGCCATCTCCACGCTCCCCGGGCTGAGTTCGGCCCAGGTCAAGTCGGAGTCCAACCTCGTCGCCGTCGGTTACGCGGTGACGTACCCGCTCGGCACGATCCTCTGCGCGATGCTGCTGGCCAACGTCCTGCCCAAGCTCTACCGCCGCGACCTGGCCGCGGAGTGCACCCAGCTCGCCGTCGAGCTGGACGCCCCGGACAGCGACCCCGACCTCGGCGCGGGCTACTACGAGGCCGTCCTGCGCGCGTACACGATCCAGCGCCCCGACCTCGTCGGCCGCACGATCGACGACTTCGAGAAGCAGCAGCAGGAGCTCGGCCGCCGCGTCTACATCACGCGCGTACGGCGCGACGGGGCGATCCTCGAGCACGACCAGAAGACCGCGCTGATGGAGGGCGACATCGTCGCCGTCAGCGCCATCCGCGGCGACCTCGTCGAATTCGACGCCCGTACGCACGTGGGCGCCGAGACCGACGACATCGAACTGCTCGGCTACCAGACCGAGTCGCTGCACGTCGTCGTCTCCGAGAAGGACCAGATCGGCAAGACGATCGCCGAGCTGCGCAAGGAGCCGTTCATGGTCGGCGTGTACGTCGACAAGCTCTACCGGGCGGGCTCCCAGTTCCCCTACCGCCTCTCCACGCAGATCGAGCGCGGCGACACCGTCATCCTCACCGGCCCCAAGCGCCTGGTGGACCCGGCGGGCGCGGCCATCGGCAAGCGCGTCCCCACCAGCTTCGCGACCGACATGGTCTGGGTGGGCATCGGCATCTTCCTCGGCGGCTGCCTCGGCATCCCGGCGCTGACGGTCAGCGGAGTCCCGATCTCGCTCTCGACCTCCGGCGGCGGCCTGATCATGGGTCTGGTCTTCGGCTGGATCCGCGGCAAGTACCCGACGTACGGCAACGTCCCGCCCGGCGCCCAGTGGTTCATGGACACGCTCGGCCTGTGCATGTTCGTCGCGGTCGTCGGCATCAACGCGGGCCCGAGCTTCACCAGCGGTCTCTCGTCGGCCGGCTGGGGCCTGCTCCTCTTCGGAGCGGTGATCACGATCATCCCGCTGATCGTGGGCTTCCTCGTGGGCCACTACATCCAGAAGATCCGCTTCCCGATCCTGATGGGCGTGCTGGCCGGCGGCCAGACCACCACGGCGGCGATCGGTGCGATCAACGAGACGTCCAAGTCGCAGATCCCGACGCTCGGTTACACGATCCCCTACGCCATCGGCAACGTGCTGCTGACGGTGTGGGGCGCAGTCATCGTCCTCCTGAACCACTGACCAGGGAGTCCCCACCGTGCCCAAAACGACGTTCACCCGAGAAGAGATCCAGTCCTTCGCGCAGCTCAGCCCGTTCGAGCTGAAGGACAAGTTCATCCAGATCGCCCAGGCGGCGCAGGCGGACAAGCCGGGCCAGAAGGAGAAGTCCAGCGCGCAGATGCTGAACGCGGGCCGCGGCAATCCGAACTGGATCGCCACGGGCCCCCGCGAGGCCTTCTACGCGCTCGGCTACTTCGCCCTCGCCGAGTCCCGCCGGGTGTGGACCGCCGACAACCTGGGCGGCATGCCGGAGAAGAAGGGCTCGGGCGAGCGCTTCGACACGTACGTCCGCCAGCACGCCGACCTGCCGGGCATCGAGCTGCTGGAGAAGTGCATCGCGTACGCCGTCGAGCGCTTCGGCTTCGACCGCGACGACTTCATCCACGAGCTGACCGACAGCTCGGTCGGCGACAACTACCCGGTCCCCGACCGGATGCTGGTGCACGCGGAGAAGATCGTGCGCGGGTACGTCGGCGACGAGATGTTCAACAAGCAGCCGCCGCAGGACAATCTGAGCCTGTTCGCGACCGAGGGCGGCACCGCCGCCATGTGCTACATCTTCGACTCGCTGATGAAGAACGGCATCCTGCACAAGGGCGACAAGATCGCGCTGATGACGCCGGTCTTCACCCCGTACCTGGAGATCCCCGAGCTCGACACGTACGAGTTCGAGGTCGTGCACGTCAAGGCCTCCCTCTTCACCGAGACCGGCGTACGCGAGTGGCGCTATCCGACGGAGGAGGTCGCCAAGCTGGAGGACCCGGCGATCAAGCTGGTCTGCGTGGTCAACCCGAGCAACCCGCCGTCGCTGGCGCTGTCGGAGCGGGTCGGCAACCAGATCAAGGACATCGTCGCCAACAAGAACCCGAACCTGCTCTTCGTCACGGACGACGTCTACGGCACGTTCGTGGAGGGCTTCCGCTCGCTGGCCGCCGACATCCCGCGCAACTGCCTCCTCGTGTACTCCTTCTCCAAGCACTACGGCTGCACGGGCTGGCGCCTGGGCGTCATCGGTCTGCACGACGACAACGTGATCGATGAGATGATCGCGAAGCTCCCGCAGGCGGACAAGGAGCGCCTCAACAAGCGCTACGGCACGCTCACCCTGGAGCCGGAGAAGATCAGGTTCATCGACCGCCTGGTCGCCGACTCCCGCCAGGTGGCGCTGAACCACACGGCCGGCCTGTCGCTCCCCCAGCAGGTCATGATGACGCTCTTCTCGCTCTTCGACATGCTGGAGGAGGGCCAGGCCTACAAGGGCAAGATCCGCGCCATCGTGAACCAGCGCCTCGACCTGCTCCTCGAAGGCGCCCAGATGAAGATCGCCGACGACCCCCAGCGGGCGGGCTACTACATCGAGCTGGACCTCCTCGCGGAGGCCGAGCGCGTGCACGGCAAGGCTTTCGCGGACTTCCTGGAGAAGACGTACGAGCCGGTCGACCCGCTGTTCCGCCTGGCCGAGCAGACCTCGGTGGTGCTCCTGAACGGCGGCGGCTTCGACGGCCCGGAGTGGTCGGTGCGCGTCTCACTGGCCAACCTGGACGACCTGGACTACCTGAAGATCGGCCACCACCTCCGCGAGATCTTCCTGGACTACGCGACGGAGTGGAAGGCGTCGGGCGCGAACGCCTAACGCCTGACCTGCAGGAACGGGCTCCAGTGGCCGCTGGGCAGGGTACGACCCCTGCCTCTCGGCCGCTGGAGCTCTCTCGTGTGCAGACCGCTGAGCCTCACGCCGCGACCTTGAGACCTGCCTGCTCGAAGCGGGCGCGGGTCTCGGCGAGGGCTGCGGGGGCCAGGCGTGTGGAGGGGTGCAGGTCCACCGGGCAGGCCAGCTCCTTGAAGAGTTCCGTCGCCGCCGTCAGGGGCGCTTCCGTGTCCGTGACGCCGGGGATCAGGGCGTACGAGATCCGGAGCGGGGTTCCGTGTGCCGTTGCTCGGCGGGCGAATGTCAGGGCGGGGGTGGCCCGGCGGTGGTGGAGGGCCCAGCTGGTGCGCTCGTCGCAGGCGTGCAGGTCCAGGATCACCTCGTCGGCGGCGTCCAGGAGGGAGAGGTCCAGGTCGGCGGGGGCGTGGCCGCTGGTGCGGAGTGTCGTGCGGATGCCCGACGTTGCGAAGGTCGTCAGGAGCTCCGACGTGAACTCGGGCTGGGTGAGCGGTTCGCCGCCCGTGATCTCCATGCCCCGGCCCTCGCGCAGGTGCTGAAGGTGCGGGAGGGCGTAGTCGTGGAGGTCGGCGCTGGTCAGGCGGCACGACGTACTGCGGAACCAGGTCTCGGGGTGCTCGGCGTACGGGCAGCGCACGCTGTCGCCCGCCAGTCGCAGTGACATCAGCGCTCCGCGCTCGGTGTCCCTGGCGTCGAAGAGGAGCGAGTGGACGAAACCGCGGGTGCCGGGGGCGGTGGGTGCGGCCACGGCTGCCGGTGAGGGCGTGGGGCGGAAGCGGCTGATGAGCTTCATGAGTTCAGTCTGCGCCGGTCCCGGCGGGGCGGCAGGCGCCGTTCGGCCCGTCCTGGGGGACCTTCGGCTCGTACGGACAGAGGCGCGCGCCCCGGCCGGGTGGGGGGGGTGCCGGCCGGGGCGCGCTGGGGGGTGGGGCTCGGGGTGGGGTTACTTCGTGTAGGCGGCGAAGGCCTTCGCGAAGGCGTTCGCGTCCTGGACGATCGAGGAGCAGGTCGGGTCGGCGTAGTTCTTCGCGCCGCCGGAGCACTCCTTGTCACGGGCGCCGGACCACATCGAGATCCAGGCCAGGCCCTTCTCCTTGGCGAAGGTGGCCAGCTGGGTGGCGTCGTCGACCTTGAAGATCTCGGTGTTGACGTCGTTGACGCCGATCATCGGGGTGACCGCGACCTTGGCCCAGGCGGCGCTGTCCGAGATGCCCAGGGCGCTCTTGACCTGGGCCTGCGTGGCGGTGGCCGCCTGCTCGGCGTACGTACCCATGTCGCCGGAGTAGGAGCCGCCGTAGTCCATCGCCATGATGTTGACGGCGTCGATGTTCACACCGTTGTCGGCCGCGTTCTTGACCAGGGAGACACCGTCGGCGGTCAGGCCCTCGGGCATGACCGGGAGGGTGTAGGAGACTTCGAGGCCCGGGTGCGCGGACTGGAGGCCGGCGATGGCCTTGGCGCGCAGGGTGTTGGCCGCGGTGTTGGTGATCGCACCGCCTTCGATGTCGAAGTCGACCTTGGTGAGCTTGTACGCGGAGATGACCTTCTCGTACGCGGCCTGCAGAGCCGAGACCGAGGAGCAGCTGGTGCCCAGCTCGGTGCCCGACGCGCCGCCGAAGGAGACCCGGACGTCACCGCCGAGCGCGCGCAGGTCGCCGACCTGGGAGGCCACGGCGTCGCTGCCGACGTCGGTGACGCCGCCGAACTTCGGGGTGCAGGAGCCGCCGTCGGTGATGAACGCCAGGTTGAAGTCCTTGACGCCCGTCGCCTTGGACTGGGCGACCAGGTCGTACACGGGGTAGAGCGAGGTGTCGACGTACGGCGAGAAGCCCGCGGCGGTCGAGGTGCCGGAGGTGGAGGTGGCCGTCGGGGTCGGGGAAGCGGTCGCGGTCGCTGTGGCGCTCGCCGTCGCGGTGGGGGTGGCGGACGCGGAGGCCGATGCGGACGGCGTCGCGGTCGCCGTGGCGGTCGGAGGAGTCGTGGAGTCGACCGAGCACGCGGTGTTGTTGATGAGACAGCCGGTCGGGTCCCCGGCATCCGCACCGGAGTTGGCGACGAAACCGACGGTCAGCGTCTTGCCGGGGGCGATCCCCGTCGTGTCCCAGCTCGCGGGCTTCACGGTGACGTGCTGGCCGCTGACGGTGTCCTCGGCGTTCCACAGCGAGCTGATCTTGGTGCCGGCCGGCAGGTCGAACTCCAGCTTCCAGTCTGCCAGCGCCTTGTCGGTGTCATTGGTGATGACGTACTGGCCGGTGTAACCGCCGCTCCAGCCACTGGTCTTGCTGTACGCGGCACCGACGGAGGCGGCCTGCGCCGAACTCGTCAGCGCGAAGGCCACGCCGCCTGCCAGGCCCAGGGCCACAACCGCGCCTATTGCCTTGTTCCTGCCGCTCACTCTGCGCCGGTGCGTCGTCGTGCTCATCGCGTGCCTGCCTCTGCATTACGTAAGTGGGGGAAGTGGAGAAGTGGGGGGTGGGTGCGGCAGCACGCTAGCCGCTCCGAAACGGACAATTGATCTGTTTGGGGCGGCCGTTGCACTTCTTAGGGCGGGCTTAAGGAAGCCAAAGGGGGCGATTAAAGGTCTGTACCACTGTGGTCAGACTCCGGCACCCCTGCGTGACGACCCGCGCCGCTTCCCGCGCACCCGGTGTCCCCGCCCGCCCCCCGCGGTGCGCCCGCCGTCGAGTGCGATCCAGATGCGGACCTCGGTCCCGCCGAGCACCGAGCGCCCGATGCGTACGTCGCCGCCGGTGGACTCCGCGACCCGGCGGACGATGTCCAGACCGAGGCCGGTCGAGCCCGCCTGCCGCCCGCTGTTGCCGCGCGCCATCGCGGAGGCGGGGTCGGATATCCCGCCGCCTGCGTCCGAGACGAGCACGATCACGGCGTCGTCGCCGTTGTGGACGTCGACCGAGAAGGACGTGCCCTCGGGGGTGTGCCGGAAGACGTTGCCGAGCAACGCGTCGAGCGCGGCGGCCAGTTCGGCGCGGGCGACCGGGATGCGTACGGTACGATCCACGCCCGCGAGCCGCACCTCGCGCCCCTCGTCCTCCGCGAGCGCCGACCAGAAGTCCATGCGCTCCCGGATCACCGCGGAGGCGTCGCACCCGGCGCCCGCTCCTGCGGGCTGGGTCTGCGGTTTGGCCTCGCGGGCGGTCCGGATGATCGTGTCGACCTCGCGCTCCAGCTGCTCGACGGCGGCCCGGGTCTGCTCGGCAGCAGGCCCCTCGCCGAGGGAGGCGGCATTGAGCCGCAGGACGGTGAGCGGAGTGCGCAGCCGGTGCGAGAGGTCCGCCGCCAACTCCCGTTCGTTGGCGAGGAGTTGTACGACCTGATCGGCCATGGAGTTGAACGCGACGGCGGCCGAGCGCAGTTCGGTCGGCCCCTCCTCGGGAACGCGCGCCCCGAGCTTGCCGTCCCCCAGGTCCTGGGCCGCGCCCGCGAGCCGCTGGGCGGGCTGCACCATGCGGACGCCGAGCCGGTCGGCGACCGCCACCGAGCCGACGATCAGCGCGAGCCCGACGCCGGCGAGGACCAGCCAGGAGGTGCCGACGCCGTTGGAGACCTCGCCCTCGGGTACGTACACCTCGATGACCGCGACCTTGCCGGTGGGCAGCGCGGTCGGCTGGAGGAGCGCGGAGCCGCCCTTGACGGGGGCGATGACGGACTGGGCGCGCGCGGCCTCGATCTCCTTGGCGGTCGCGTGCCCCGTGCCGAGGTCCAGCGGCAGCGAGCCGGGCTCCCCCGAGGCCGGGATGTGCAGCGCGATGCGGTCGTCGGCGCCCGCCGCGGTGCTCTTGACGGCCCCGTCGAGGGCGACCGGGTCGGTGGTGATGGAGAGCGTGGGGCCGAGGGCGGCCGCCTGCCGCTCGGCGTTGGAGAACGCCCGGTCGCTCGCCATCTCCTTGATGACCAGCGCCAGCGGTACGGCAAAGGCGATCACGACCATCGCCGTGACCGCCAGACACACCTTGACCAGCGCCCACCTCATCGCGGCGGCTCCAGCTTCACTCCGACCCCGCGCAGGGTGTGCAGATAGCGGGGCTTGGCGGCCGTCTCACCCAGTTTCCGGCGCAACCAGGACAGATGGACATCGATGGTCTGGTCGTCACCGTACGACTGCTGCCACACCTCGGCGAGCAGTTCCTTGCGCGGTACGACGACACCGGGACGCCCGGCGAGAAAGGCGAGCAGGTCGAACTCGCGCCGTGTCAGGTCGAGTTGGCCTCCATCGAGCTCGGCCTGGCGGCGCAGCGGGTCGATGGAGAGACCCCCGACCTGGATCACCCGGGACGGCGGCTCGGCGCCGGCGGTCGCGCGCGAGCGGCGCAGTACGGCGGCCATCCGAGCGGAGAGGTGCTCCACCGAGAAGGGCTTGGTGAGGTAGTCGTCGGCGCCGTCGTTCAGCAGCCGGACGATCTCCGCCTCGTCGTCGCGCGCTGTGGCGATGATCACGGGTACGTCGGTGATCCCGCGCAGCATCTTCAGCGCCTCGGACCCGTCCAGGTCGGGCAGTCCGAGGTCGAGAATCACGACGTCGAAACTGAAATGGGCCACCTCGCGCAGCGCCTCCAGGGCCGTGCCGACGCTCCGTACGGTGTGGGAGGCCTCGGTCAGGTGCCGGATGAGGGCTGAGCGTACGAACTGGTCGTCCTCGACCACGAGCACACTTGCCATGGGCGGCACCGTACGCCATACGGGGGACCCCCGGGCAGCCTCCCGCCTCTCGGGACAGCAGAGGGGCGCGTGGTGCAGGATGGGCCGGATGCGACGCGGACTCATACACACCCTGGCCTGGACGCTCGCCACCGGCGCGGCGGTCACGCTGTCGTGGTGGGGGGTGCGGACGGTGATGGCGGGGACGGTCTACGACCCGCCTCCGGCGCTCGCCGTGGCCAAGGGCGCGGACGCACTGGGCAACTCGACGCAGCGCCCGGAGGGCGGCGCTCCGTCGCTCAACAAGGCGGAGGAGAGCGGCCCGGGCAGCAGCAAGCCGTCGCAGTCGCCGGGCGCGAGCCGGAGCCCCGGGGCATCGAAGTCGGCGGACGGCAAACCCTCCGCCTCGTCGTCCGCGTCCGCTTCCGCGTCGTCGTCACTGTCGAGGGAAGCGAAGAGCTACACGGTCACCGGCGGCCGGGTCGTCTTCGACCTCGGCCCCTCGTCGGCGGAGCTGGTCTCGGCCACACCCACGGCGGGCTGGAAGATGCAGGTCTGGAAGCAGGCGGAGTGGATCCGGGTGACGTTCACCCAGGGCACCGACTCCAATTCGGTCTTCTGCACCTGGAACGACCACCCCCCGACCGTCGAGGTCGACAACCGCTAGCGGAAAACTCCGGGCGGCGGGGCGGGTGACGGGGCCGCGCTCGCATCCGTGACGGCGACCGCTCCCCCGGTGAAGTCGGCCAGCGCACGCCCGTGTTCGACGCGTCCGGGATGCGGGTCGCCCGCGATACGGCGGGTCAGCTCGGCGACCGGCAGCGGCACGGCGGAGGCGACCAGGACGGCGTTGCCGAAGCGGCGGCCGCGGAACACGGTCGGGTCGGCGGCCAGGGCCAGTTCGGGGAAGACCGTGGCGGCGGTGGCGATCTGGGCGCGCAGATGCGCGAGCGGAGGCCCGTCGGCGAGATTGGCCGCGTACCAGCCGCCCGGCTTCAGCGCCCGTCGTACGTCGGCGAGAAACTCGCCGGAGGTGAGGTGGGCCGGGGTCCGGGCGCCGCTGAACACGTCGGCGATGACCAGGTCGGCCCACCCGTCGGGGATCTTGGCGAGCCCCGCCCGGGCGTCGGCGGACCGGACCCTGATGCGGGCGGCGGGGTCCAACGGGAGGGCGCGGCGCACGAGTTGGACCAGGGGCCCGTCGATCTCGACGATCTGCTGCGTGGAGCGGGGGCGGGTGGCGGCGACGTACCGGGCGAGGGTGAAGGCGCCGCCGCCGAGGTGGAGGACCTGGAGCGGCTGGGGCAGCGGCGCGACGAGGTCGGCGACATGGCCGAGGCGGCGCTGGTACTCGAAGTCGAGGTGGCGAGGATCGTCGAGGTCCACGTGGGACTGCGGGGCGCCGTCCAGGAGGAGGGTCCACGCGCGGGGACGGTCCCGGTCGGGTATCAGCTCGGCGAGACCGCCGTCGACGGGCTCGACGACGGATTCGGGGGCCGCCCGCCCCTGACGCTTGTTTTTGGCCACGGACGTCATTATCGCCGTCTCTTGGCGCGGGCGCGCTGCACGAGGTCTGCCCCGGACCCCGCTCCTCAATCGCCGGAGGGGCTTATCAGCGGCACCCGTCCGCGGCCTCGATGAGCCGAGCCGCCTCCCCCAGCGCAGCGCGCAGCACCGTCGGGTCCGTGACGGGCGCGTCCTCCGCAGGAGGAAGGAGCCACCCCCCACCGCTCACCGGCGGCTCCGCAGGAATCCGCAGCCCCCGCCCGTCCGTCTCCGTACACGCGCTGCCGGGCATGTCCCAGCCCGCGGCCGTACCGGGCGGAACCAGGAAGCCCAGGGTGTCGCAGGAGCCGTCGTGCAGGACGGGTCCCACCTCGGCCGTACCGGCCGCGCGGCGCAGGATGTCGACGGCCTCGAGCCCCTGCCGGGCCGGGACCGTCACCAGATCGCAGCCGTCCGGTGCCGGTGGTGGCGCGCTGGCCTCCTGCTGGGGCCTGTGCCGGGCAGTCGTGGCGTGTGTGACCGAACCGCTGATCTCCATGCTGGCCTCCAACAAGGCAACCCCTCCGCGTCCGTGGCGGTGTCCGCAAGGGTTCAACGCGCCAGGACGTCAAGGGCTACGGCACCACGCCGCCGTAAAGGATGGCAGTTCATGGCAGATCAGGGGTGAGATATCCCGTTTGTAGCCAAACCGGGCGTGAGCGGCCGGGCACAGCCGGTACGTTCCCGGCAGCACCAACCGCCAGAGAGGGCTCGGCCATGGCGACGTCACGGGCAGCACGGGCAGTACACAATTCCGCCTTCCGACGGCTGCGGGGAGCGCGCTCCCCCGGCGAGTTCGCCGCAGTGGTCCGCAGGGCCGCGCGGGAGATCGGCGAACAGGTCGCCTGCGACGCCCGCTACATCGGCCGGGTGGAGGCAGGCGAGATCCGCTGCCCCAACTACGCCTACGAGCGCGTCTTTCTGCACATGTTCCCGGGTTTGACCCTCACCGATCTGGGGTTCTCGGACAGGGAGACGGTGCGTGGAAGGGGGGCGCGTGAAGTGGACGACGCGCCCCTGCCGCACCCCACGAACCACACAGTCCAGAACCACGAGGAGAGCGACGTGCTGCGTCGCGCATTCATGACGAGCGGTTCCGCCGCGATGGCGGCCGTCTCACTGGGGCTCGGCCCCGCGCCCGAGCGGGCGGTGCACCACCGCGTCGGCGAGAGCGAGGTGCGGGCCGTCGAGACGGCCGTACGGCAGATCCGGCTGCTCGACGACCGGCACGGCGCCGACGGGCTCTACCACCGGGCCGCGCAGCCGCTCCGTACGGCGTACGCACTGCTCGACGCGGGGGCGGCCCGGCAGAACGCGTCCGACCGGCTGCACGCGGGCGCCGGTGAACTCGCCATCTCCGTCGGCTGGTTGGCGCACGACTCGGGCCGCTTCGACGATGCGCGCTCGCACTACGGAGAGGCCCTCGCCACCGCCCGGATGTCCGCCGACCCGGCACTGGAGGCGCACGCCTTCTGCAACATGGCCTTCCTGGCGCGCGACACCGGGCGGCCGCGCGAGGCGGTCAGGGCGGCGCAGGCGGGACAGCGGGCGGCCAAGCACCTGTCCTCGCCGAGGCTGCTCTCGCTGCTGACCCTGCGGGAGGCGGGCGGCTGGGCCGGGCTCGGTGACCGTACGAGCTGCGCCGAGGCTCTCACCGGCGCCAAGTCCCTCTTCGCGCACGGCACTTCGGACGCGGACCCGGAGTGGATGAGCTTCTTCGGCGAGGCGGAGCTGGAGCATCTGGAGGCGCAGTGCTGGTCGTCGGTGGGCGACTGGGCCCGGGCGTCCCGTCACGCGCACCGCGCCGCCTCGCTGCAGGACCCGCACTTCGTCCGCAACCTGGCGCTCTACCGGGCGGAGCTCGCGGACGACCTGGCCAGGGCCGGCGCCCCCGACCGGGCGGCCGCGGCGGGGCACCGGGTCCTCGATCTGCTCGACGGGGACCGGGTCAGGTCGGAGCGGATCCGGACGATGCTGGCGGGGACGGCGCGGGTGCTGCTGCCGCACCGCAGGGCGGCCGGGGTCGGGGAGTTCCTGGAGCGGCACGCCGCGTAACAGCGCTGTCTACTGCTCCAGGTGCCCGGTGTCGTTCCACCGCTCGACCGCGGGGGCGTCGTACGCCCACCCGAGCACGGACAGCGAGGTCGGGGCGAGCCGGATGCGGGCACCGAAGTCCAGGTCGTAGCCGAGCCAGCGCGCGCCGAGGGCCCGCAGGATGTGGCCGTGCGCGAAGACCAGGACGTCGCGGCCGCCCGAGCGGATCTTCTCGATCACCTCGTCGGCGCGGGCGGTGACGTCGGCGACGGACTCGCCGCCGGGGACCCCGTCGCGCCAGATGAACCAGCCCGGCCTGATCGCCTGGATCTCGGGCGGCGTCATGCCCTCGTACTCCCCGTAGTGCCACTCCATGAGCGCGTCCCACGTCTGCGCGCGCTCCCCGAAGCCGGCCAGCTCGCAGGTCTCGCTCGCGCGGACGAGGGGGCTGGTCAGCACGTCGGTGTCCGGCAGTGCGTCCCACGGCGCCCGGTGCAGCCGCTCGCCGAGGAGCTTCGCGCCGCGGCGGCCCTCCTCGAGGAGGGGGATGTCCGTCCTGCCGGTGTGCCTGCCCGAGAGCGACCACTCGGTCTGCCCGTGCCGGGCCAGCAGCATGCGCGGTGCCACGACGGCTCCACTCCCTACTCATCGTGCCTGTTGTTCGTCTTCCATCATCCCGTACGTGGGACGGACGCAACCTCGGAGCCGAAACCCGCGTCAGAGGGGTAGGACGGGGCGGCGGACGCCCCCGTCGACGGAACCCGTACATTTGAACGCTGGGCATTCCTGCCCTCGTTTACTCACACGATGGAGAGCGTTCGGATGCCGTACAGCGAGCCCCGCACCAGGCCCCGCTGGTGGACCGAGCTGCTGCTCATAGCCGTGGTCTACTCGGCCTACTCGGGCGGGCGCCTGCTGGCCAGAGGCTCCACCGCGGACGCGGTCGACCACGGCCTGGAGATACTCAGGGCCGAGAAGTTCCTGCATCTCAACCTCGAGCACCCGCTGAACCGCTTCCTCACGCACACCCCGGCCGTGGGCATACCGGCCGACTTCATCTACGCCTCCCTGCACTATCTGGTCACCCCGGCCGTGCTGATCTGGCTCTTCCGCCGCCGCCCCGTCCAGTACCGCGCGGCCCGCACCTGGCTGATGATCTCCACGCTGCTCGGCCTGATCGGCTTCACGCTGCTCCCGACCTGTCCGCCGCGGCTGCTCGCGGCGAGCGAGGGCTTCGTCGACACGATGGCCCAGTTCAGTTCGTACGGCTGGTGGGGCAGCGAGGCGAGCGCGCCGCGCGGCATGGGCGGAATGACGAATCAGTTCGCGGCGATGCCGAGCCTGCACGTCGGCTGGGCGCTGTGGTGCGGGGTCATGCTGTGGCGCTACGGACGGACTCCGCTGGCCCGCGTGCTGGCGGTCGCGTACCCGCTGACCATCACTTTCGTGGTGATGGGGACGGCCAACCACTACTTCTTCGACGCGCTGGCGGGGGCGGCCGTGATGGGCGTCGGCTTCCTGCTCACGAAGCCCGCGCTGGCTCTCACGGACCGGGTGCGCGCACGCTTCTCGGCCACCACAACTCCCGCTCCGTCCCCGATTGTCAGTGCCGGATGCAAGACTTCCGCGGGTGAGCGCATCCCTGGCCAGCGGACCTCCTCCGCATCTGCCGACGCACCCGCCGACGACGGCACTTCGACAGCGGCTCGCTGAGCTGCGCGGCCCCACGGTCGCGCCCCAGCCGCTGGACGCCCGCGCCCTGGCCGCGCTCGCGGCCAACCCCGGCTGCAGACGCCGGGCGCTGCTCGACGGCGCCGGGGTGAACAAGGCGGTCCTGGCGAACGCGCTCGGCTCGCCCTCGGGCTTCGGCCAGTCGCAGTTCGCCTTCATGCGGGGGAACGCCTTCGAGGCGAAGGTCAAGGCGGACGGCGGCGCGGAACTGCTGCGGCTGCTCGCCCCGGACCGCCCCGAAGACGCCGCGGTCTCCACCCCGGACCTCTCGGCGGCAGGCCCGGAGGGCCGCGCGGCCCGTACGGCGCTGGCGCTGCGGGAGGCGACGGAGTCGGACGGGTGGACGTTCCTGGACCACCCGATGCTGGCGCTGGAGGTGGCGGGATCGCCCGTCTACCTGGAGCCGGACGCGGTGGTGGTGGCGCCGGACGGCCGCTGGACGGTGATCGAGATCAAGTCCTTCCCGATGATCGACGCGGCGGCGGACGCGGCGAAGGTGGGGGCTGCGGCGCGCCAGTCCGCGGTGTACGTACTGGCGCTGGAGCGGGTGGCGGCGCGTACGACGGGGGCCTCGGTCCACGACCGGGTGCTGCTGGTCTGCCCGAAGGACTTCTCGAACCTGCCGACGGCGTCGGTCGTCGACGTACGCAAACAGCTGTCGGTGACCCGCCGCCAGCTGACCCGCCTCACGAGGATCGAGGAGATCGCGGAGACGCTCCCCGAGGGCACGACGTTCGACCCGGGCCTGCCGAAGGAAGAGCTGAAGGAGGCGGTAGAGCAGGTCGAGGCGGCGTACGCCCCGGAGTGCCTGGCCGCATGCGAACTGGCCTTCCACTGCCGCGGGCGCTCGCGGGAAGCGGGGGCGGTGGAGACGCTGGGGAGGAGCGTGCGGGGGGAGCTCGGGGGCTTGCGAACGGTGGATGCAGTGCTGGCCGCGGCGCGGGGGGTCGCGGGCGACCCGGACGACCCCACGGTGGCTGCCCTCCGCAGGGCGGCGGCGCTGCGGTCGGAGGCGCTTGGGGGTGCTGCGTGCTGAGCACCAGGCAAATCCAGCCCGTCCGGCGATTGAGGACACGCGACCGAAGGTCGCGTACGGGGGCGCCGGGGGCGAAGCCCCCGCTTACCGGGGCCCGGGGGGTCTGGGGCGCAGCCCCAGTTCGGGAAGGGGCGGGGTTGGGGAATCAGCCCCGCGCAGCGGAGGAGATGCACCCGTGTCGCTGATCAGCACGCTCGCGCGGCTCGAAGCCGTCGAGGCCGGCCGCGCCCAGCCCACCGCCACAGTCCGCCACCGCCACCTCTCCGACCACCCCCTCGTCCTCGTCCCCCTCACCACCGCAGGCGAAGCCGGCGCCCCCCTCGGCGCCCTCGTCGGCACGGACCGCGACGCCCCCCGCCTGCTCACCGTCACCCAGCCCCGCGACCGCGACCTCCGTTTCGCGTTCCTCGCCGAGCTGGCCGAATCAGTCCTCCCGTACATCGACACCTTCACGGACAACATCGAGACCGCCGAGCGCAACGAACTCGACTCGGAGACCGGCAAGAAGGCCAAGGTCGAGGTCGAACTCTGTGCGGACGCACCCCAGTTGATCCTCCCCAGCCGCGCCGGCATCGACTTCGTACGCCTCCTCGGCCGCTCCATGCGTTTCCGCCGCACCGCCGAGGAAGACCCGGAGACCCCCTACCCCGCACCCCCGCGCGTCCCCCTCCTCGGCCGCTGGCTGACGCACTACGGAGAGCGCGCCCGCGTCCCCGGCTCCTCGCTCCTCCTCTCGGCGACCGATCTCCTCAACCGGCACTGGGCAACGGGCCAGTCCACGCTGGAGGACCAGCACCTGGGCGCCCTGCTCGCCTGGATCGACCCGCCCGAGGGCACCTCCGGGGCCGAGGCCGCGCTCCACGCCGAGCTCGACCGCGACCCCAAGGGACAGCTGATCTGCCCGCCCGCGGGCCCGGCCACCGACCCCGCCTTCGACAACAAGCTCCTGGCCCCCGCCATCGAGCGCCACGACCGGGCCCGCCAGGCCCTGGCGACCGCCGAGGACGGCCTCGCCGCCGATGCCCACCTCGCCGAACTCGCCGCCGCCGAGCGGCAGATCCGCGAGGTCCTCAACGCCGTGATGCGCCCCACCTGGGACGCCGTCTGGCGCTCGATCGACCACCTCCGCACCCTCCCCGAGGGCCCCCGCGCCACCGACCGCTGGACCCGCGACCGCTGGTCCTTCACCGGCCACCGCGACCGGGTGCGCGCGGGCGAACCCCCGCAGCCGCGCCGCGACGACGCCGTGACGGCCGCCCAGAAACTGGCCTCCCGGGAGACCGCGCAGGCCCAACTCGACGCCCAGGAAGCCCTGGACGACCCGCTCGTCATGGCGGGCCGCCGCCTCGCGGGCGAGGCGTTCGCGGGCGAGGTCGTCGACGTCACGATGGCGTGGAGCGAGTCGAAGCGCCCGTCCCCCCGCCCCCTGATCGCGTTCCGTACGGACGACGCCCCGCACCTGGCCGAGCGCGCCAAGGTCCACCGCTCCCTCGAAGGCAAGCCGCAGAGCGCGGAGTTCGTCGCGTACGAGGAGGACGGCACGCTCACCCTGCGCCTGGTCAACGGGATGGGCCGCTCGAAGGACCCGGCCCCCGGAACGGTCCCCGAGAAGGGCGACCGGATCTGCTGGACGCTCTTCGAGCACTCCTCCCGAGGCGGCCCGGACCTCCCCGCCCAGGAGGACACCCCCTGGACCCACGGCGGCCCCCCGGGCACGACGGCGGAGAACCCGGACCCCGTAACGACGGAGGACGTCCTGTGACGTTCACCCCGGCCCCGGCGCCCGCAGGAACAGGGCGGCCCTGCTCGCTCACCCCCGCTCGACCGGGCGCGACCTGCACCGGCCGACCCCACACGCCCTCGGAGGACGCCCAGTGACCCCCTCCCCCGGCTTCGACCCCGGCGCGGAAGCCGCCCGCGCCACACAAGCCATCCTCGACTCGACGCTGCACGACGCCGCCCGCGGCGTCGTCGTCGACTCCCCGCCCGGCGCGGGGAAGTCGACCCTCGTGGTCCGTGCGGCCCGCGAACTCGCCGCCGCAGGGCGTCCGTTGATGGTCATCGCGCAGACGAACGCCCAGGTCGACGACCTGGTGGTCCGCCTCGCCGACAAGGACCCCGACCTCCCCGTCGGCCGCCTCCACAGCAGCGACCCCGACCCGTACGACAAGGTCCTCGACGACCTCCCGAACGTCCGCAAGTCGTCCAAGGCCGCCGACCTCACCGGCCTCGACATCGTGATCTCGACCGCCGCGAAGTGGGCCCACGTCAAGAACGTCGACCCCTGGCAGCACGCGATCGTCGACGAGGCGTACCAGATGCGCTCGGACGCACTCCTCGCCGTCGCGGGCCTCTTCGAGCGGGCCCTGTTCGTGGGCGACCCTGGCCAGTTGGACCCCTTCTCGGTGGTCGGAGCAGACCAATGGGCCGGCCTGTCCTACGACCCCTCGGCGAGCGCGGTCTCCACGCTCCTCGCCCACAACCCGGACCTCCCCCAGCACCGCCTCCCGGTCTCCTGGCGCCTGCCGGCCTCGGCGGCCCCGCTGGTGTCGAGCGCGTTCTACCCGTACACGCCCTTCCGCAGCGGTACGGACCACGGCGACCGGCGCCTGACCTTCGGCGTCCCGTCCGACGGCACGGCGCCCGACCGGGCCCTGGACGAGGCGGCGGAGTCCGGCTGGGCCCTGCTCGAGCTCCCCGCCCGCCACACCCCGCGCACCGACCCCGAGGCGGTCAGGGCCCTGGCCCACACGGTCCGCCGCCTCCTGGACCGCGGCGGCGCGGCCCTCAGCGAGCAGTCCGCCGACCCGGTCCCGCTGACGGCGGACCGGATCGCGGTGGGGACGGCACACCGGGACCAGGCGGCGGCGGTACGGGCAGCCCTGTCCGACCTGGGCGTGACGGGCGTCGCGGTGGACACCGCCAACCGCCTCCAGGGCCGCGAGTTCGACGTGACGGTGATCCTGCACCCCCTGTCGGGCCGCCCCGACGCGACGGCGTTCCACCTGGAGACGGGCCGCCTCTGCGTCCTGGCCTCCCGCCACCGCCACGCGTGCATCGTGGTCTGCCGCGAGGGCGTGGCGGAGCTCCTGGACGAACACCCCTCGACGGAACCGGTCCACCTGGGAGTGACGCTGAAGTTCCCGGACGGCTGGGAGGCGAACCACGCGGTCCTGGCCCACCTCGCGGAACACCGGGTGCCCTGGACCAGCTGACGCGAGCCCCGGCCCTCACCCCCGGACCCCAATCGCCGGACGGAGTCCGGCACGCCGCCGGAGGCGGCAAATGAATACAGCCCCGGACGGCTGGGAGGCGAACCACGCGGTCCTGGCCCACCTGGCAGAACACCGGGTGCCGTACCAGCCGTAACCACCAAGGGCAGGGCAGGCCCCCTTGCGCGGCGTTGGACAATGGACGGTGGTCATCACAGCACCACGAAGGAGCAGCAACCCATGGCGGAGTCCGACCAGAGCGAGCAGCCACGGCGTCTGCGTCCCGCGCCCCTCCTCTTCGAGCCCTCGGAGGCGGCCACCGACCCCGAGCACTTCTTCGACCTGGAGTCGATGGACGATCCCGCGGCCCTGCTCACCCGGGCCACGGAGCTGACCCTGGCGTTCCGCGCCGCGGCCGACCGGGCAACGGAGTTCCAGGCGGTCGCCGCGGCCCAGCTCGCCGACCCCCGCCGCTTCGACCGCCTCACCGCGGCCGACATCGCGGACCGCGCCCAGTGGACGGAGGACTACGCGAAGAAAATGATCGACTTCGGCCGCGACCTCCTGAAGGACGCCACCTCCTAGCACCCCCGCGCGCCGGACGGAGTCCGGCACAGCGGCCCGAAGCCCGAGAGGCCCGCCAGTGCCGAACGGTGCGAGGGTCGCACGCGAAGGAATGGACACCACCCGCCCATAGCCGACTGGCATATGCCGGACCGCAAGATACTCCCCGCCGGCCCGCCCTGTCCCGGTTTCTGCCAACCCTCAGAAGTGGAACCGTCACAGCCGGTAGATCTAGATCCCATGAGCGACGTTTTCTCCCTCCTCCGTGACAGCGACCGCGACCGCACCCACACCCAGGCCGCCGAGGTGACCCCGGCGGGCGCCGCCTGGCTCGCCTCCGCCGTCGCCTACCCGCGCTCCACGCTCTCGCTGTGGGAGTCCCGGCCCGTCGCCCCGGTCGTCCTGCCCTGCGGGTCGGCCTTCGACGTGGTCAATGTGCCCGCGATGTTCGGCCGGCGGATGCTGGACGCCTTATGGGCGGAGGGCCCGGGGTGCGGCCCGGTCGCCACGCACCGGGGCCGGATGCTGCTCTTCACCGCCCCGGGGACCGCCCAGCGACTGCCCTCGCTCCTCGACTGGGAGGAGTGGGGCTCGGAAGTGCCGCCGCTGCTCTGTCACGGCGTCGGCGACGCCGTGACCGTACCGTCGCCGGCCCGTACCGACGCCCCCGCCGGGGCCCGCTGGGTGGTCGCCCCCGACACCCGCCACCCCTGGCTCCCGGGGCCCGAGGTGATGCTCTGGGCCTGCGTACGCGCAGCCCGTGCGACCTCGGTGTCCTCCCCGCGGATATCGATTTTTCCTCCGGCCGATCAGGGTGCTAATGTCTACGACGTCACCAGGCGCCGTTAGCTCAGTTGGTTAGAGCAGCTGACTCTTAATCAGCGGGTCCGGGGTTCGAGTCCCTGACGGCGCACAGACAGAAGAAGCCCCTCGCAGGTTCACCTGCGAGGGGCTTCTTCGTGTGCTCACGCGCTCCTACGCCGGACCCGGCGTGACCCTGATCGTCCAGGCCCCCGACCGCGTCCGGTCGGTCACCTGCACCCTCGTCCCGTCGTCCGGCACCGTGAAGGTCTCGCCGACCCGGAGCGGCGCATCGGCGAGCTGCGGATAGACCGACTGGTCCCAGCAGGCCGCGGTCCTCGGGTGCGTGTCGATCACCTCGACGGGCCCGCCGCCCGACTCCGTCCCGCTGCGCACCCGGTACAGGAGCACGCCCTCGGTGCAGGTCGAGCGGTCGTTGCCGGTGGACGAGCGGGCCTCGATGGCGATGACGCTGTCGTCCCCGGTCCGTACGACCGCGAGCCGCGTCCCGCCACCGCCCCCGCCGCGGGCGGGCAGCGACTCCAGCGAGTCCAGGGTGAGGCGCCCGCCGCCGCCGCGCTGCACGCACGCGACCTGGCGCGGGTCGAGCCAGCCCAGCTTCCACTTGTGCCAGGCGAAGAAGTCCGGGGCGAGCCCGAACTGGCTGCCCATGACGTCCCAGTCGCCGACGTAGGTGTCCCAGTCGCCGTTGCCGTCCGTCGGCCGGTGGTAGAGGTCGGGCAGGTCGAAGACGTGCCCGGTCTCGTGGGCCAGCACGTTGCGGTCCGGCGGGTGCTGCTCGAAGACGGTGACCAGGCGCTTGAGGTCGTGGCCGTCGGCCCGCATCGGGGTGTCGAAGTTGACGACCTTGGTGGCGTCGGCGTTGACCCCGGGGGCGTCCGGATCGGCGACGAGATAGACGACGTCGTACTTGCCGAAGTCCACCGAGGGGTCCGCGGCGGCGACCGCGTCGCGCAGATAGGCGGTGCGCCGGTCGGCGTCCCAGTCCCGCTCTATGTCGTACGAGGTCGCCGACTCGGGCATCTGGATCCACTGCTTCAGCGGATGCGGGCGCAGCGTGAACTTCCCGTACGAGGCGCGCTGGAAGAAGTTGCTGGTGGCGGGGAAGTAGTCGCCCGCGAGTTCCTCGGGGGTGGACAGCGGCTCCGAGTCCGGGAAGGACAGGAAGATCATGACCGCGTCGAGCGCCTTGTCGGGGCGGGTGTACGCGGAATTCCAGCTGTCCAGGCCCAGCGAGTGGTGCGCGCCCGT
This sequence comes from Streptomyces sp. NBC_01465, assembly GCF_036227325.1. Lineage (NCBI taxonomy): Bacteria > Bacillati > Actinomycetota > Actinomycetes > Kitasatosporales > Streptomycetaceae > Streptomyces > Streptomyces sp. NBC_01465. The sequence goes on from NZ_CP109467.1 coordinate 2,842,738, forward strand.
GCGCGGCAGCGCGCAGGGCCCGGCGGCCGCCGATGCGGCGACGGCGGGACCTGCCGCCAGAGTGATGGCGGCGAGCGCCAACAGGGAAGTGAGGCCGGCCGCCGTACTGCGCAGGCGGCGGTCCACTCCCCCGGGTGTCGGATGACGCTCCACGTCGACCTCCGGGTAACGGATGCGGAACACCCCACCCACACTGTGGTGATTTGGGAGGTTTCGCACTGTTCCGATGCCCCAGTCGGGTGACCGACCGAACACCCCGGCACTTCACGGAAAGTCACAAACGATCACGAGCAAGAGCCACCTCGATCACACCCGCGCAGAAACGATCGACCGCGAGCACAGGGTGCTCCGCATCACTGCGGGAGTACGGTGGCGAAGCTGGCTGGGCCCTTGCGCCAGCCTCTATGATCGGCACACTTACCTCGCCGGATTCCATCTGTACGAGAACAACTGCCCTGCGGGAGCGAGCGGTGAGCGGAACCTCCGACGGACCGAGCCAGGCGCCCGGTACGCCGCGCACACCCCGGCTTACGGTCACGGAGCGTCATGCTGTCGGCCGGACCGCCTCCGAGCTGCGCGACTACCGCGCCGCCTTCCACGCGGCCCAGCTCGCCATGGCGGTCGTCGACCGCGAGGGCCTCGTCGTCACCGCCAACGACGCCCTCGCCGCACTGCTCGGCACCGACCCCGCCTCGCTGACCGAACGGCCCGCCGCCGACCTCGTCGACCTGGCCGCCGACGCCCGCACCTGGCACGCCTACCGCGAGGTGCTCCGCGGCCGCCGCTCCCGCTTCCGCTGCACGCGCCGCCTCAAGCACCCCGACGGGCACTCGCTCTGGGCCGAGGTGAGCGTCGCCCCCGTACCCGACAGCTCCAGCGTGCTGGTCTCGGTCTCCGACATCAGCGACCGGCGCGAGCTCCAGGCGCGGCTGCGGCACCTGCAGATGCACGACCCGGTGACCCGCCTCCCCAACCGCACCCTGTTCTTCGAGCGGCTCTCCGCCGCCCTCGACACCTCCTCCTGCGGGCAGAGCGGAACCGGCAGGATCGGCCTCTGCTATCTGGACCTCGACGGCTTCAAGGCGGTCAACGACACACTCGGCCACCGCGTCGGCGACCGGCTCCTCAGCGCCGTCGCCGCCCGCCTCACCACCTGCGCCGACCAGGCCGGATACACCCGCAGCAGCGGCCATCTGGTCGCCCGGCTCGGCGGCGACGAGTTCGCACTGCTCGTCGAGGACTCCACGGGTACGGAACAGCTCGCCGACCTCGCCAGGTCGGTGCTCGTCGCCCTCCAGGAGCCGTTCGACCTGGCCGGCCAGCGGCTCTCGGTGTCGGCCTCGATCGGGGTCGTGGAGCGCATCGCGGCGGGCACCACGGCGACCGGTCTGATGCAGGCCGCGGACACGACGCTCTACTGGGCGAAGGCGGACGGCAAGGCCCGCTGGACCCTCTTCGACCCGGAGCGCAACGCCCACCGGATGACCCGCCAGGCGCTCACGTCATCGCTGCGCCCCGCCGTCGAGCGGGGTGAATTCACCCTGGAATACCAGCCGTTGGTCGGGATGGCGGACGGAGTGGTGCGGGGCGTGGAGGCGCTGGTGCGCTGGCGGCACCCGCAGTTCGGCATGCTCGCGCCGAATCGGTTCATCGGTATCGCCGAGGAGGACGGCTCGATCGTCCAGCTGGGGCGCTGGGTGCTGCGGACCGCGTGCGTCCAGGCCAGGCAGTGGCAGCTCGACCATCCGGACGAGGAGCCGCTCTTCGTGAGCGTCAACGTCGCGGTGCGCCAGGTGTGGGACTCGGATCTGGTGGCCGATGTGGCGGGCATTCTCGCGGAGACCGAACTCGCCCCGGAACTGCTGCAGTTGGAGCTGACGGAGTCCGCGGTGATGGGGTCGGCGGGGCGTCCGCTGCAGGCTCTGCAGGCGCTCAGCGACATGGGCGTGCAGATCGCCATCGACGACTTCGGCACCGGCTACTCGAACCTGGCCTATCTCAGCCGCCTGCCCGTCTCCGTACTGAAGCTGGACGGCTCCTTCGTGCGCGGCTTCCAGTACGACGAGGGCGGTACGCACCCCAACCCGGCCGACGAGGTGATCGTCGAGACGCTCGTCCAGCTGGCGCACCGGCTGGGGCTGACCGTCACCGCCGAGTGCGTGGAGACGCCCGAGCAGGCGGCGCGGCTGCGGCGGATCGGCGTCGACACCGGGCAGGGGTGGCTGTACTCGCGTGCGGTCGCGCCGGAGAAGATCGACACGATGATCGGGGTCAGTCCGCTGCCGGCCTGACCCCGAATCACCGTGCCCCTGTGGGGGGTTCAGATGGTCATCCGGTCAGCAGGCGCCGAGGTCGGTCCAGACGCCCCACTGGCCCGTGGTGCCGGGGACCTCGTTCTGGGTCCACCACTGGGCCTTCCAGGTGTGACCGCCGTACGAGACCGTCGAGCCGCCCGTGTACGTCGCCGCCTTGTCCCAGGCGGGCGCCGTGCAGCTGCCGGCCGGCGGGGTGGCCGTCGCGGTCGGGCTCGGGGACGCCGTGGCGGTCGGGGTCGGGGTGGGGCTCGCGGTCGCCGTGGGCGTCGGGTCCGGGGTCGAGGACGGGGAGGAGCCGACCGCGGTCACGATCTGGTTGAACAGGGTCGTGTTGGCGTCCAGGCCGAGCAGGGAGTACATCATCGCGCCTGCGAGGCCCCGGCTGTGGGCGTAGTCGGCGCGGGCCTGGATCGACTTCTGGTTCAGGCCGGTGAAGAACTCGCCGTCCTTGTAGAAGTACGAGGCCTTCGCCGCGTCGTCCCAGAAGGTGGTCGCCGGGTTGTCGACGATGCCGCCGAGCTCCTTGTAGTACGCGATGCCCGCCTGGGCGCTGAGCGGGCGGGCGGCCGATGCGCCGGTCGCGCTCTGGGCGAGGCCGTTGGCGGTGCCGGCGGGGACGCCCTTCCAGCCGCGGTAGTAGAACTCGTAGCCGAGGGTCAGCTTGTTGGCGGGGAAGCCGCCGGTGATGCCGTACGTGGAGTCACCGTCGAGCCAGGCGTCGATCGCGTTGGTGACCGAGTACTTCTCGGTGCCGGGGGCGATGGCGTCGGTGGGGTCGTTGGCCGGGGAGGTGAGCGGCGACTGGTGGTAGGTCGGGCCGTCGGCGTCCCAGGCGCCGTGCATGTCGTACGTCATGATGTTGGCGTAGTCGAGATACGCGCCGATCTTGTCCGTCTCGATGTTCTTGATCTTGTCCTGGCCGGCCGGGAGAGCGGCCGTGAGCAGGTACTTCTTGCCGCCGTGCGCGGTGCCGTACTCATCCAGCTGCTTGCGGAACTCGGCGAGCAGGAGCGTGAAGTTCTGCTTGTCGGCGGGGTCGGTGTGGTTGCCGAGGTGGCCGCCGGCCGAGGCCGGGTACTCCCAGTCGATGTCGATGCCGTCGAAGATCCCGGCCGCCGCGCCCGCGCCGCCGTAGCCGCCGTCGACGGGCAGGTCGCCCTGGATGTACTGCTTGATACAGGAGGCGACGAGCTTCTTGCGGCCGGCGTCGGTCTTGGCCGCGTCGGAGAAGTACTTGGAGTAACTCCAGCCGCCGATCGAGATGTTGATCTTCAGCTTGGGGTACTTCGCCTTCAGCTCCTTGAACTGGTTGAAGACGCCCACGATCGGCTGGTCCCACTTGTCGGCGGTGCCGTCGACGCTGTCGGCCGCGGAGAAGGACTTCTGGTAGTCCGCGTAGCTGTCGCCCGCACCGTCACCGGCGCTGGGGTTGTTGTCGTCGCCCGCCGCCTTGTTCGCCTCGAAACAGGTGAGGTCGGTGGGGTGGATGTTGCCGAAGGAGTAGTTGATGACGTCGAGCTTGCCCGCGATGCCCCGGGTGTCGAGCTGCTTGGGGTAGAAGGCGTTGCCGTACACGCTCCACTGGTCGTAGTACGCGATTTTCACGCCACCGGTGGACGGGGTCGCCGCGGCCTCGGCGGTGGAGCCGAGGCCGAGCAGCGCGCCGAGCGCGCCGGTGGCGAGCGCGGCGGTGGTCAGGGCCGCGATCAGGGGTCTGCGGGAGCGCACTTACAGCCTCCGGTGGGGAGCGGGTGAGGTCGGTCGTGGAGTAGAGATAGCGACCCCGTCAGCACCGAGTCAATGGTCTGAACCAAATTGAGGACTAGACCAATTTGGCCGTGAAACCGCTTACGGTGGAGGTGCGTTGGGCACACAAAAACCGCCCGCCACCATGGGTGACGAGCGGTTTAAGGCTGAGTTAATCGATCTTGGCGGGGTGGGCGGGGCGGCTGCCGGGATCTGGACCAGGCAGTTCCGGTAACCCAGGATTTACGCCTTCGGCAGGTTGTAGGCGTCCGCGATCAGCTCGTACGAACGCAGTCGGACGTCCCCGCCGTGGGCGTTCGCGGTGATCATCAACTCGTCGGCGCCGGTGCGCTTCTGCAGGTCGTCGAGGCCGGAGCGGACCTCGTCCGCGGTGCCCTTGATGACGTTGGAGAGCCAGCTGTCGGCGAACTCCTGCTCCATCGCGCTGAAGGTGTACGCGGCCGCCTCTTCGGGGGTCGGAATGAGGCCGGGGCGGCCGGTGCGCAGCCGGATCATGGAGAGCGCGCCGGTCAGGACCTGGCGGTGCGCCTCCTTCTCGTCGTCGGCGGCGAGCGCCGAGACGCCGATGAGGGCGTACGGGGCGTCGAGGACGGCCGAGGGGCGGAAGGAGTCCCGGTAGAGGTCGAGGGCCGGGACGGTGTTCTGCGCGGAGAAGTGGTGCGCGAACGCGAACGGCAGGCCGAGCGTGCCGGCGAGGCGCGCACTGAAGCCGGAGGAGCCGAGCAGCCAGATCGGGGGGCGTCCGGTGGGGCCCTGGACGGGGCCGGGGACGGCGTGGATCCGGGAGTACGGGTGGCCGTCGGGGAAGTCGTCGTCGAGGAAGCGGGTCAACTCGCTGAGCTGCTGCGGGAATTCGTCCGCGCCCTCGAGGAGGTTGTCGCTGCGGCGCAGGGCCGCGGCGGTGGCGCCGTCGGTGCCGGGGGCGCGGCCGAGACCGAGGTCGACGCGGCCGGGGGCCATCGCCTCGACGGTGCCGAACTGCTCGGCGATGACGAGCGGGGCGTGATTGGGGAGCATCACGCCGCCGGAGCCGAGGCGGATGCGGGTGGTGTGGGCGGCGAGGTGCGCGAGGAGGACGGCGGGCGAGGACGAGGCGACGCCGGGCATGGAATGGTGCTCGGCGACCCAGTGCCGGTGGTAGCCGCGGCTCTCTGCGAGGCGGGCGATGTCGACGCCGGTCCGGATCGCCTGGGTGGCGGTGCGGCCTGCGCCGACCGTGACGAGGTCCAGTACGGAGAGGGGTACGGGGGCGTCTCCGAGTGCCGTGCCCTTGATCGCGTCCACCGTGGGGTGCCCTTTTCTGCCGTCGGTACGTACGGCTAGTGGCAACTGGGGGCACCCCCCGGTTATTCCCGCACCCGTGCTGGGGGCGCGCCTCCTCCGGGGCTCCGCCCCGGACCCCGCTCCTCAATCGCCGGAGGGGCTGGATTTTGCCCGGCGCGGGGAAATCCCTACTCCGGGCGCGCGAACAGGCGACCCAGCGTTTCCGACCACACCCGGCGTTCCGCCAGGCGCAGGCCCTCCCACACCGACACCTGGTTCGCCGTGAGCACCGGTTTGCCCAGTACCTGCTCAAGCTCCCGCAGGTGCGCCGCCGTGTGCAGCGCCGTGTCCGGCAGCAGGACCAGTTCCGCGCCCCTCGCGTCTCCCGCCAGCGCCAGCTCCAGCACCTCGTCGCGGCCCCACGTGCCGACCTCCGCCGCCGTGATGATCCCGCTCGACCTCGCCGAGACCGCCTCCACTCCCCCCGCCTTCAGGAAGTCCGCGAAGAGGGCCGCCACGTCCGCCGGGTACGTCGCCGCCACCGCGACCCTGGTCGCGCCCAGCGCCCGTACCGCGTGCGCGAAAGCGAAGGACGTACTGGACGCTGGCAGGCCCGCCGCCAGCGCCAAGCCCCGGACCTGCTCCTTCGCGCCCTCCCAGCCGTACACGAAGCTTCCGCTCGTGCACGCCCAGACGACCGCCTCGGCCCCCGACAGCCGCAGCTCCTCCACGCCCGCCGCCAGCCGGTCCGCCGCGCCCATTTCCAGCAGGGCGTCGACGCGGTGCGCGTCCTCGCCGATGTCCGTGTGGACCACCGGCAGCCGGACGTTGTCCGAGGCGAGCATCTGCTCCATGCGCTCGTAGTCGTCCTCCGCCGAATGTCCGGGGTAGAGGAATCCGATCGCTGTCATGCCGTCCAGCCTCCCTGTTCTTCCGGCTCGGCAGGAGCGGGGGAAGGGGACGGTGACGGGGAGGGCTGCGTCGCCAGCAGCAGCTGCTGGTACGGGCCCACCGCCCGCGCCCCGATCGACCGCAGCGCCGCCCACATCGTGACCTGGTTCGCCGACAGCACCGGCATCCTCAACTCCGCCTCCAGCTGCGGGATCACGTCGTACGTGGGCAGATTCGTGCAGCTGATGAACAGTGCATCCGCCGCACCCACCACCGCCTGCCGCGCCATGTCGACCACATCGCGGTACGGAACCTTCCAGATGTGCCGGGTGAGGCCCAGGAAAGCCCGTCCGGTGACGGCTATCCCGGCCTCGGCAAGATATTCCTCCAGCGAGGAAGTCACCGATTCCGTGTACGGCGTGACCAGCGCGATCCGCCGCACCCCCAGCTCCTCGAAGGCCGCGAGCAGCGCCCCCGACGTCGTCACCGACGGCAGTTCGCCGGCCTGCGTCATCGCCTCGCACATCGCGCGCTCCCCGGCGAGCCCGCCGACGAAGCTGCCGCTCGTGCAGGCGTACGCGACGACCTGCGGCTCCACCGCGATCAGCGCCCGTACCGCCTCGCGCAGCGTCTCGTGCTCACTGACCAGCCGGGCGAGATCCAGGGAGACTTCGACCGGGACGAACGGGGTACGGGTGAGGTGCAACGAGACGTCGTCCGGGACCCAGCGCCACAGTTCCCGGTCGAGCGCGAAATCGAAAGGGGCCACGACTCCGACGCCGCACTGCGGCTGGGGCCCGCCCAGAAAGGAGATGTCCATTTACCTGCCCCCAACTGACATACGTGAGGCGGCCGTTCTTGACGAGGCTCTACTGGTGCCGACGGTAGGGGTACGCCGCGAGCCCGGTCAATCCGTACATCTCAGACGTTGCTTTGTGCTTACCCTGACGAAATCCTGACGACCTCCGTCGAAGGGCTGCACCGATGTCCGAGATCACCCTTCTCGTACTGGACGACGACCCGCCACCCCGCCTGGGCGCACTGACCGGCCGGGCCCGCGTCCTGCATGCCGACGAGCACACGCTCGCCGCTCAACTCCCCTCCGCAGACGTCCTGTTGGTGTGGGACTTCCTCTCCGACGCGGTACGCCGCGCCTGGCCGGGCGAGGGCCCGAGGCCCCGCTGGGTGCACACCGCGAGCGCCGGCGTCGACCACCTCCTCTGTCCTGAACTCGCCGCCTCCGACACCGTGGTGACCAATGCGCGCGGCATCTTCGACCAGCCGATCGCCGAGTACGTCGCCGGGCTCGTCCTCGCCTTCGCGAAGGACCTCCCCGGCACGCTGGAGCTCCAGCGCCAGCGCCGCTGGCGCCACCGCGAGACGGTGCGCCTGGCCGGCACCCGGGCTGTGGTGGTGGGCTCGGGCCCCATCGGCCGGGCGATCGGCACCACGCTCGCCGCGCTCGGCGTGAAGGTGGCGCTGACGGGCCGCACCGCGCGCGGTCGGGTGCACGGCCCCGAGGACCTCCCACTGCTGCTGACCCGCGCGGACTGGGTGGTCTGCGCGGCGCCGCTCACCGAGTCCACGCGCGGCATGTTCGACGCGCGCGCCTTCGGGGCGATGCAGCCGTCCGCCCGCTTCATCAACGTCGGGCGCGGGGCGCTCGTCGTCGAGAACGACCTGGTCGAGGCGGTCCGCAAGCGGTGGATCGCAGGGGCGGCGCTCGATGTCTTCGCCCATGAGCCGCTGCCCCCGGAGAGCCCGCTCTGGGACGTGCCCGACCTGATCGTGTCGCCGCACATGAGCGGCGACACGGTCGGCTGGCGCGACGAACTGGGCACCCAATTCCTGGAGTTGTACGAACTCTGGGCAGCCGGGAAGCAACTTCCGAACGTGGTCGACAAGAAACGTGGGTACGTCCCCCAGCATGACTGAACTCACCCGCCTGACCGCACTCCAACTCCTCTCCGGCTACGAGAACGGCGCGTTCACCCCCGTCGACGTCACCCGCGCCGTCCTGGCCCGGGCCGAGGAGATCCAGCCACGGGTCAACGCGTTCGTCCGCTTCGACACCGAGGAGGCTCTCGCGCGGGCGGAGGAGTCGGCCGGGAGGTGGCGGCGCGGGGAGCCGCAGGGGCTCCTCGACGGGGTGCCGGTCACGGTGAAGGACATCCTGCTGCAGCGCGGCGGACCGACCCTGCGTGGCTCGAAGACCGTGAATCCACAGGGCAGTTGGACCCAGGACGCGCCGTCCGTGGCACGGATGCGCGAACACGGCGCGGTCTTCGTGGCCCGGACGACGACCCCGGAGTTCGGCTGGAAGGGCGTCACCGACTCGCCCCTTTCGGGCGTGACGCGCAACCCGTACGACCGCGCGCGCACCTCCGGCGGGTCCAGCGGCGGGAGCGCGGCGGCCGTCGCGCTGGGTGCGGGGCCGCTGTCACTGGGGACGGACGGCGGCGGGTCGGTCCGTATACCGGCGTCGTTCTGCGGGATCTTCGGGCTGAAGCCGACGTACGGCAGGGTGCCGCTCTTCCCCGCCAGCGCCTTCGGAACCCTCTCCCACGTGGGCCCGATGACCCGGGACGCGGCGGACGCGGCCCTGCTGCTGGATGTGATCTCCGCCCCGGACAGCCGCGACTGGTCGCAGCTGGCACCCCCGTCCACCAGCTACCGCACCCACCTCGACGAGGGCGTGAAGGGGCTGCGGATCGCCTACTCCCCCGCGCTCGGCGGCCAGGTCGCGGTGCGGCCCGCCGTGGCGGCGGCCGTACGGGGCGCGGTCTCGAAGCTGGCGGAGCTCGGCGCGTACATCGAGGAGGCGGACCCGGACTTCGCGGACCCGGTGGAGGCCTTCCACACCCTGTGGTTCAGCGGGGCGGCCCGCGTCGCGCAGTCCCTGAGCCGCGAGCAGCGGGACCAACTCGACCCGGGGCTGCGGGAGATCACGACGGCCGGGGCGCGGTACTCGGCGCTGGAGTATCTGGCGGCGATGGACGTACGGGCCGAACTCGGCCGCCGCATGGGCCTCTTCCACGAGACGTACGACCTGCTGGTGACCCCGACGATGCCGATCACCGCCTTCGAGGCGGGAGCCGAGGTCCCCAAGGGCTCGGGCCACCGGCGGTGGACGGGGTGGACCCCGTTCACGTACCCCTTCAACATGACCCAGCAGCCCGCGGCCACCGTCCCGTGCGGAGTCGACGCGGACGGGCTGCCGATCGGGGTCCAACTGGTGGGCGCCCGGCACCAGGACGCCCTGGTGCTGCGAGCGGCCCACGCGCTCTACGAGTCGGGGGCGGCGGCGACTATCCCCGCTCCACCCGCCGGAAGCTGAGCGTCTCGCCGATCGCGCCCGCGCGCCAGAGGTCCTGGCAGGCCTCGGCCATCCGGTCGAGGCCGTCGACCACCGTGCCCCAGACGATGCCGGGCACCCAGCCCGCGTCCCCGTTGAGCAGCAGGTTGTTGCGCTCGTAGAAGAGGGCGAGGTCGACCACGGGGGTGGGCTCCCGGGTGGCGTGCTTCTTCGTGTAGCCGTGGGATGACGTGCCCAGGGATATCTCGGAGAACGTGAAGTAGCAGAGGTCGCCGGGGATGGGGGTCACCGTCGGGTTCTCCAGCGGCGGTTCGTGCTCGGCGAAGCCGGGGAACAGGGCATAGATCTCATTACGCGCATACTTCGCGTGGTAGACATCTCCGCCCAGAGGCAGCGCGTCCCACACCGCCGCACAGGTCACCGGGGCCAGGTCGTCGAGGAGTTTCGCGGTACAGCTCACACCGCGCTTGTCGAGCGAGACTTCGATGAATCGGTCGGTCATCCCCCCTGGCTACCCGAAAAAAGATCGGAATAACTCGGCTGGGCCCGGGTAGCCGCGCGGCCATGGCTCCACCATCGAGGAACGATTCGAAGAGCAACACCACGTCACGGCGCGCGATACGCCGCCGCTCCCTCCTGTTCGGCACGGCTGCCCTGGGTGCCGCGGGGGCGCTCGGGGCTGCCGGCTGCGCCAAGGTCCCGTCGGGGAACACCCTGGCGCGGCTGAAGTCGCAGGGGACCGTGCGCCTGGGCATCGCGGGCGAGGTTCCGTACGGCTACATCAACGACCAGGGCGAGTTCACCGGCGAGGCGGTGGAGCTTGCGAAGATCATCTTCAAGCGGATCGGCGTCGCCCACGTCCAGCCCGTCGCCACCGACTTCGCCTCCCTCATACCCGGCCTCAACTCCCAGCAGTTCGACGTCGTCTCGGCCGGGATGTACATCAACAAGGAGCGCTGCGAGCAGGTCATCTTCGCGGACCCCGAGTACCAGATGCTCGACTCCTTCATCGTCCGCAAGGGCAACCCGAAGAACCTGCACAGCTACGAGGACGTGGTGAAGCAGAAGGCGAAGTTCGCGACCGGCACCGGCTACGCGGAGATCGCCTACGCCGTCGCCGCCGGCTACCGCGAGAAGGACATCGTCATCCTCCAGGACCAGGTGGCGGGGCTCAACGCCGTCGAGTCGGGCCGGGTCGACGTCTTCGCCGGTACCGCGCTCACCGCCCGCGAAGTGGTGAAGAAGTCCAGCAAGGCCGAGGCGACCGGGGCCTTCGCCGCGGTCGTCGACGGCAAGAAGAAGATCGACGGCGGCGGATTCACCTTCCGCCCGACCGACACCGAACTCCGCGACGCCTTCAACGTGGAGATCCACAAGATGAAGAAGAGCGGCGAGCTCTTCCGCGTGCTCCAGCCGTTCGGCTTCACCAAGGCGGAGATGACCACGCTGACGGCCAAGGAGCTGTGCGCATGACGTCAGGACTGTGGCAGCACTGGGTCCTCCCAGGCATCTGGATAACGATCCAACTGACGGTCTACAGCGCCGCGTTGGCGACCGTCGTCGCGTTCGGCGTCGGCATGGCCCGCACCCACCGCTCGCGCTTCGTCCGCTTCCTCGCGGGCTTCTACACGGAGATCTTCCGCGGCACGTCGGCGCTGGTCCTGATGTTCTGGATCTTCTTCGTGATGCCGAACCTCTTCGGCTGGGCGCTCGTCCCGATGTGGGCGGCCGTCCTCGCGCTCGGGCTGAGCTACGGGGCGTACGGCGCCGAGATCGTGCGCGGCGCCCTGAACGCCGTACCGCCCGCCCAGCGCGAGGCGGGCATCGCGCTCAACTTCACGCCGTGGCAGCAGATGAGGCTGATCCGCCTGCCGCAGGCGATCCCGGAGATGATCCCGCCGTTCTCGAACCTCCTGGTCGAGCTGCTCAAGGGCACGGCGCTCGTCTCGCTGCTCGGCGTCGGCGACGTGTCGTTCGCCGCGTACCTGGTGCGCCTCGCCACCCAGGAGAGCGCGCAGATCTACGCGATCTCCCTGGTCATCTACTTCGTGATCGCCTTCCTCCTCACCCGAGGAATGCGCGCACTTGAACGCAAGACGAAAGCCGGCCTGGGCCTGCAGCCCGTAGCCGCCGGAGGTGCCAAGTGAACAGCTGGGACTGGTCCGCGGTCTGGGACTTCATGCCGCGCTTCTGGGACGGCCTCCTGGTCTCCCTGCAGATCCTCGCCCTCGGCTCGGTGCTCTCCTTCGCACTCGGCCTGGTCTGGGCGATCGCCTTCCGGGCGCCGACCCGCTTCATCCGCTGGCCGGTGAACCTCGTCACCGAGTTCATCCGCAACACCCCGCTGCTGGTGCAGCTGTTCTTCCTCTACTTCGTCCTGCCGGACTGGGGTGTGCAGTTCTCCGCCCTGACCACCGGCACGGTGGCGATCGGCGTCCACTACTCGACGTACACCGCGCAGGTCTACCGGGCCGGCATCGACGCCGTCCCCGTCGGCCAGTGGGAGGCGGCCACCGCGCTCTCCCTGCCCACGACCCGCACCTGGACCGCGGTGATCCTCCCCCAGGCGATCCGCCGGGTGGTCCCCGCGCTCGGCAACTACGTCATCGCGATGCTGAAGGACACCCCGCTGGTCGTCGCGATCAGCGTCCTGGACCTGCTGGGCCAGGCCCGCCTGGAGAGCTCGCACACCTTCCAGTACACCGAGCCGCTGACCGTCGTCGGCGTCGCCTTCATCCTCATCGCCTATCCGGCTTCTCTTCTTGTACGAGCCCTGGAGCGCCGCCTTGTCCGCTGACACCACCACCGAGCCCATCGAGCCCGTCAAGGCCACTGACCTGGTCCGCTTCGACAACGTCACCAAGCGGTTCGGCCAGAACACGGTCCTCGACGACCTCTGCTTCTCCGTGCACCCGGGCAAGCACGTGACCCTGATCGGACCTTCCGGTTCCGGAAAGACGACGATCCTGCGTCTCCTGATGACCCTGCTCAAGCCCGACGAGGGCACGATCAAGGTCAACGGCGACTCGCTCTTCCCGGCGACGGACAAGCAGGTCCGCGAGGTACGGAAGAACATCGGCATGGTCTTCCAGCAGTTCAACCTCTTCCCCAACATGGACGTCCTGCGCAACATCACCGAGGCCCCGGTCCGGGTCCTCGGCATGGACAAGGACGAGGCCGCCGAGCGCGCCAAGGGCCTCCTGGACCTGGTGGGCCTCGCCGACCGCGCCGGCTCCAAGCCCAGCCAGCTCTCGGGCGGCCAGCAGCAACGGGTCGCCATCGCACGGGCGTTGGCGATGCGCCCGCAGGTGCTCCTCCTCGACGAGGTGACGTCCGCGCTCGACCCGGAGCTCGTGGCCGGCGTCCTCGACGTCCTGCGCGACATCGCCCGCACCACGGACATCACGATGCTGTGCGTCACGCACGAGATGAGCTTCGCCCGGGACATCTCCGACTGCGTGATGATGTTCGACTCCGGGAAGGTGATCGAGTTCGGTCCGCCGGAGCAGATGTTCGGCGAGCCGGGACACGACCGTACGCGCGAATTCCTCAGTGCCGTCCTGTAGCGCATCGGGCTGATCGATTCCGGTTCTCCGGAGAAAATCTTCGGAGAACCGGGCCCCGAACGTACGACCGAGCCCATGGACGCACTCCCCTGACCTCCGCATCCATCGCGCAATCGTGACTCTGGCATATGCCACGGTGGCGACCCGCAGCGTACGGGGCTACGGCACTCCATCATTCTCGTCAACACCCGCACCGCGAAGGGCTCTTGGCCGCTATCGTGGTGTGCGAGCAAGCGGTCACAACCTGTAGGGGGAACCGTGGCGCTGAAGCCCGAGCCGACTGCGCCGTTCCATTCGGTGCAGTACGCACTCCGCGTCCTCGAGTCGATCTCGAAGCACGGCGGGGGCGTCACCGACGCCCAGATCTCCCGCGAGACCGGACTCCCCATCGTCCACCTCACCTCCCTCCTGCTGATGCTGCGCCGCGAGGGGTACATCGAGCAGATCACCGACGGCGCCTACGTCATCGGCGACTCCCTCGTCCTGCTCGGCTCCGGCGCCACCCGCAAGGCGGCCCTGGAGGCCAAGCTCCAGGAGACCCTGACCGAGCTGCGGGACTCGCTCGGCGCCGCGGTCTACATCAGCCGGTACCTGGACGGCGAGGTCAAGATCACCCAGGTAGCCGACGGTCCGCGTACGCCCGCGGTGCACGAGTGGGTGGACTTCCGCTCCTCGGCCCACGCCAGCGCGGTCGGCAAGTGCCTGCTCACCCAGCTCGACCAGAACGGGCGCCGCGACCACATCTCCCGGCACAAGATCGCCCGGCTGACCTCCAAGACGATCACCAACGAGAAGGTCCTCTTCTCCAAGCTGGACAGCCAGCCGGCCACGGTCCCGGTGCTCGACCTCCAGGAGTACGCGGTGGGGACGGTCTGCGCGGCGGTGCCGCTGACGGCAGGTTCGGCCGTGGGCTGCCTGGCCCTCTCCCTCCCGCTGGAGCACGCGCACCGGCTGCGCGCGGCGGCGGACACCCTGAACCGGCGGGCCGCTCCGGTGGTCCTCTCGCTGGCGATCTGAATCCGGTTTGGAGCACCCCTCCGGACCAGGTATTCTTGTCCGAGTCACCAGGCGCCGTTAGCTCAGTTGGTTAGAGCAGCTGACTCTTAATCAGCGGGTCCGGGGTTCGAGTCCCTGACGGCGCACAGACGGAGAAAGCCCCTCGCGAGAGCGAGGGGCTTTTTCGTGTCCGCTCGCCCCGGGGAGATCACCCCTTGAGGTAGGCGAGGACCGCCAGGACACGGCGGTGGGTGTCGTCGGCCTGCGGGAGTCCGAGCTTGGCCAGGATGTTGCCGATGTGCTTGCCGACCGCGGCCTCGGTGACGACGAGCGTCCGCGCGATGGCCGCGTTGGACTTGCCCTCCGCGACCAGGCCGAGCACCTCGCGCTCGCGCGGGGTGAGCTTCTCCAGGGGGTCGCGGCGGCGCCGCAGCAGTTGCCGCACGACCTCGGGGTCGACCACCGTGCCGCCGCCCGCGACGGTCTCCAGCGCGGCGACGAACTCCTCGACCTGGCCGACGCGGTCCTTGAGCAGATAGCCGACGCCGGTGCCGTCGCCGGTGTCGAGCAGCTCGGCCGCGTACGACCGCTGCACGTACTGGCTGAGCACCAGGACCGGCAGGGTCGGCTGCCCGGCGCGCAGGGCGAGGGCGGCGCGCAGCCCCTCGTCCTGGAACGACGGCGGCATCCGTACGTCGGTGACGACGATGTCCGGCCGGTGCTCGGCCACCGCGGCCGGCAACGCCACCGCGTCCCCGACCGCCGCGACGACCTCGTGCCCGAAGCGGGCGAGCAGTCCGGTCAGCCCCTCGCGCAGCAGCACACTGTCCTCGGCGAGCACTACGGACAGGGGCGGCACGGGATCTCCAGACGCAGGACGGTGGGCCCGCCGGGCGGGCTGGTGATCGACAGTGTGCCATCGAGCACGGAGAGGCGGTCGGCGAGACCGGTCAGTCCGGTGCCGCGCGACGGGTCCGCCCCGCCGTGGCCGTCGTCCCGTACGTCGACGGTCAGCCGCCCGCGCCGGTGGCGCGCCCGCACCTGCGCGCCCGTCGCCCCGCTGTGCTTGGCGACGTTGGCGAGCGCCTCGCAGACGGCGAAGTAGGCGGCGGTCTCTGCCGGTCCGGGCAGCCGGGGCACGTCGATGTCGGTGTCGACGGGGACGGCGGAGCGGTCGGCGACGTCCTCCAGGGCCGCGCCGAGACCGTAGTCGGTCAGCACCTGGGGATGGATGCCCCGGATCAACTCCCTGATCTCCACCAGCACTTGACCGGCCTCGTCGTGGGCCGCACCGATCCGGTCGGCCAGCGGCCCGGGCGGCGCGTCCAGCCGTACGAGACCCAGCGCCATGGTGAGCGAAACCAGCCGCTGCTGCGCCCCGTCGTGCAAGTCCCGCTCGATGCGCCGCCGTTCGGCGTCGAAGGAGTCGACGAGGCGGGCCCGCGAGCGCGCCACCTCCGACTCCCTGGGGGCGAGCAGCAGCCGCGTGAAGGCGGCCCGCGCGCCGGCCAGTGCGCCGAGCGGATAGAGCAGCACGGCGAGGAGTACGAGACCGCCTGCGGCCAGCGCGAAGGCCGCCGGGTAGGAGTCCACCAGCCAGAGCTTGATCACCCGCGCCTCGTGGCCGTCCACCGCGAGCTGCACCGGGGCGAGCATCATCCCCGCCGGCGCCCCCAGCGCGACGCCCACGGCGAGGAGGTCCAGCGGCCAGAGGACCAGGGCGTGCAGCAGGGCGTACGCGAGCTCGCGCCAGGTCGCCTGCTCCGTGAATCGCAGCCGCGCCCAGGCCAGCAGCCCCGGTTCGGCGGGGTCGCGGTGCGGGCTCGGAGCGGGCTCGGTCTCCGCGATCCGCAGCCTGCGGCGCTCGACCGCGGCGAGCGGCACCCCCACGAGGAGCAGCAGCGGCAGCCCGACGCCCACCAGCGAGAAGACGGCGAGCAGCACGATCACCAGCAGCACCGGGATCCCGGTGAGCGCACCGCTCAGCAGATACGCCGCCGAGCGCCAGGGCCAGCGGGTGCGCAGGTAGCGGGGCCGGGTGAGGGCCTGCCAGGGGGAGTTCATGGCGGTAACCGTAAGCGCCGCGAACTCCCCGCCACCATCGGCCCAGTGGGCGCTTCGGGGGTAGGCCCAGCCCTACCCCCGGACCCCAGACAAACGTTTTACACACTCGTACTAGACAAGCGTTTATGACATCCGTACAGTCACTGTCATGACGAACCCGACGAGCACTTCTGCCGGCACCACCGCAGGCCGCAAGGAATGGACCGCCTTCGTCGTCCTCCTGCTGCCCCTCCTCCTGGTCGCGATGGATGTCTCCGTCCTGTACTTCGCGGCCCCCTCCATCACCCGCGAACTCGACCCCAGCGCCACCCAGCAGCTGTGGATCTTCGATGTGTACGGATTCGCGCTCGCCGGGCTCCTCATCACCATGGGTTCGCTCGGCGACCGCATCGGCCGCCGCAAGCTCCTCCTCTTCGGAGCCGCGGCCTTCGGGCTCGCCTCGGTCGGGGCGGCGTACGCACAGAGCGCCGAAATGCTCATCGCGGCAAGGGCGTTGCTCGGCATCGGCGGGGCCACGCTGATGCCCTCCACCATGGCGCTGGTCCGCAACATGTTCACCGACGAGAAGCAGCGCACCAAGGCGATCGGCATCTGGTCGGGCGCCATGGCCGGCGGCATCGCACTCGGCTCCGTGATGAGCGGCATCATGCTGGAGCACTTCTGGTGGGGCTCGGTCTTCCTGATCAACGTCCCCGCGATGCTGCTCCTGCTCGTCCTGGTCCCGGTCCTGGTCCCCGAGTTCAAGGACCCGAACCCGGGTCGCTTCGACCTCCTCTCGATCCCGCTCTCCATGGGCGCGGTGCTCCCGGTCATCTACGGGCTCAAGGAGATGGCGTCGCACGGCTTCAGCGTCCCGATGGCCCTGCTCATCGCCCTCGGCGCGGTCCTCGCGTACGTCTTCGTCCGCCGCCAGCGCACCCTGCCCCACGCGATGATCAACCCGGCGCTCTTCCGTGACCACCGCTTCGGCGCGGGCATCAGCCTCAACACCATCGCGGCGATCGCGATGATGGGGTCGGCGCTCTTCACCACGCAGTACCTGCAGCTGGTCCTCGACATGAGCACGATGAAGGCCGCGTTCTGGTCGCTGGCGCCGTCGATCTCGGTGGGCATCGCGGCTCCGGTGGCCGGTGCGCTGGGCCAGAAGTTCGACCGGGCGTACGTCATGGCGGTCGGCTTCCTCGTCGCCGCGGCCGGCTTCGGAATGCTGATGCTGTCCGGCACGGACTCCCTCGCCATCCTGCTCTGCGGTGCGGCCGTCATCAGCTGCGGCATCGTCGCGGTGATGGTCCTGGTCACCGACATGGCGCTGTCGACGGCGCCGGTGGAGAAGGCGGGCTCCGCGGCCTCGCTCCTGGAGACGGGCCAGGAGTTCGGCGGGGCGCTGGGCATGGCGGTCCTGGGCTCGATCGCCACGGCGGTCTACCGCTCGGACATGCCGGCCGCAGCCCCCTCGGCGGCCCGCGAGACGCTGGGCGGCGCGGCGGCGACGGGCGACGCGGGTCTGCTGCACCTGGCCCAGGAGGCCTTCGTGCACGGCATGCAGTACGCGGCGGTCGGCGGGGCGGCGGTCCTGGTGGCGGGGGCGGTGCTGTCGGTGACGATGCTGCGGAACCGGTCGGCCGCAACTCCTGCCCCGGTGGCGGAACTTGCAGAGATCGCGTAACCACCGTACGAACGCGAAAAGGGCCGGCCGTCTCCCCGACGGCCGGCCCTTCCGCGTGCTCGCCTACTTCTTCAGCGTCTCCAGAACGGTGGCGGCCTGGTGGTTGGCGCCGAGCTGGTTCGGGTGGAAGGGGATGGCGAGACCGGGCGGGTTGGTGGAGAGCGGGATCACGCCCTCCACCCACTTGGTGCCGGGGGCCTCGCAGACGTCGTGCCCGATGGAGCCGGTGTAGGTGTCGACGAAGGTGGTGTCGGTGTCGGCGGCGACCCGGGCCAGCATCGCGTCGATCTCCTTCAGCTTGGCGCCGAGCCACTCCAGGTCGTCGTCGAGGGCCTGGACGTACGGATAGCAGCCGTGGTCGACGGGGACGCCGGCGAGGTAGTCGACGACGAGGATCCTGGCGTGGGGCGCCTTGTCCTTGATCCCCTTCACGGCGTCCTCGACGAGGTGCTGGGTGTCCTTGATCTTCTGGGACATCAGATCGGTGCCGTCGGGCTTGACCCACCCGGACTTGCAGGAGCCGCCGAGGGGCGCGGGCAGGTGCACGCCGGGGATGAGGGTCAGCTGGGGCAGGAGATTGATGCACCCCTTGGCCGCACCGGCCAGACCGACGTCGTTGCCGCCGATGCCGAGGGTGACGAGGTCGGTGGTGGGGGTGAGGCGGTCGAACTGGGGGGCGTTGGTGCCCCACGCCAGCCCCGGGACGATGTTGACGTCCTGGGCCTTGGTCATCTCCACGGTGGTGGCGCTGCCGCAGGTGGCGTCGCGGAAGACGGGGACACCGAGGGCCTTGGCGACCTGCTTGGGGTAGTTCCAGGAGGACTGGGCACAACCGCTGGGCGCGTACGTGGAGTCGATGCCGATCGGGGTGACATCGGCGGACCAGGAGTCCCCGAGGGCCACGTACTCCTTGTACGGAGGCCCGGTCTCCGCATGGGCGGGTGCGGCGGCGAGGGCGCAGGCGGCGACGGCGAGCGCGAGGAGGACGCGGGTGGATTTCACCCCGCCATCAGGCCACCGATGGGGGTCCGCGCGGGTCACACCGGGCCCGGATTCACCCATGCGCGCCGCGCGGATCATCCACCTGTGCGATGCCCTCGTACGGCCTAGCCCATTCCGACCACGCCCAGGTACGCGACCTTCGGCCGCGTGTCCTCAAGCGCCGGACGGGCTGGATTTCCCCGCCTCCAGCAACCCCTCCCGCCCGTGCACGCGGTACTCCTCCCGCAGAACCGCAACGTCCTCCGGGGTCAGCCTCCGGTACGAGCCACCCTCCGCCCACCACACCTCATCCGCACACCCCGAAAAACCCTCCCCCCGCAGCGCGACCCGGTGCACCTTGTTCGTGGCGGTCACCGGCATCGACGCCACCACCCGTACGAACCGGGGCGCCATCTTCGTGCCCAAGTCGCCCTGTGCCCGCAGGAATTCGGCGAAGCCATCCGCGTCGAACGCCACCCCCTCCCGCAACGCCACCGCCGCCATCACCTGATCCCCGGCCACCGGATCCGGCACCGCGTACACCGCGACCCCCGCCGCGTCCTCCCACCTGGCCAGGATGTTCTCGATCATCGCCGCCGCCAGGTTCTCGCTGTCGACCCGCAGCCGGTCGTCCGTACGCCCTGCGAAATAGAGAAACCCCTCCCCGTCCCGGAAGAACAGATCCCCGGTCCAGTACCACCCGCCCCGCCGCCGCGCCGCATCCGCAGCCTCGTTCCGCCAGTACCCCTCAAAAGGATTCGGCCCCCGGTTCACCAACTCCCCTATCGCGTCAGCCCCGTTGACCAGCACCCCACCCTCCCCGAACCGCGCCGCGACCCGCTCCTCCCCCGTCTCCGGATCCACCACGGCCAGCTGGTCCCCGGGCGCCGCCCGCCCCACCGCGCCCGCCGGCGTGTCCGCGGTCCGCTGGATCGCAGCGCCGCCCTCCGACGATCCGTACCCCTCCACCAGCGGCGCCCCGAACCGCTCCTTGAAGCGGGCCGCGTCCACCGCGCCCGCCTCCGTGCCGAACCCCATCCGCAGCGCGTGCTCGCGGTCGTCGTCCCGCTCCGGTGTGGCCAGCAGATACTGAACGGCCCGCCCCACGTACGTGAAGTAAGTAGCCCCGAACTTCCTCACATCACCCAAAAACCCCGACGCCGAGAACCGCTCCCGCAGGGCGACCGCCGCCCCTCCCGCCAGGGCGGGCGCCCAGTTCGCGATCACGGCGTTCCCGTGGAACATCGGCATGCACACATAGTGGACGTCGTCCCCGGTCACCCCGAAGTGCCTGACCAGCGAATATCCTGCCGCCGCCAGCCGCCCCTGCGTGCAGATCGCCGCTTTGGGCGCCCCGGTCGACCCGGAGGTGAAGTACAGGAGCATCCGGCTGTCGGGCGTGACCTTCCGGGCCACCGCGTCTCCCGGCCGCGCCCCCGCGTAGGGAGCCAGCAGCTCCTCGTACGCGTCCGTCCCGGTCACCAGGATCCGTACGCCGGGCAGTTGAAGCCCGTCGAGCAGCCCGATCCGTTCCCGCGAGGTGACCAGCACCCGGACTTCCGTGTGCACGATGTCCCGCGCCAGCTCCGCCCCGCGCCGGGTCGGATTGATGCCGGCGACGGCGGCCCCCGCGAGGGCCGCGGCGCTCAACCACAGGGGAAATTCAGGGGTGTTGTCGAGCAGCACACCCAGGTGCGGCTGAGCGCCCCGAGGCAGCAGGTCCACCAGCAGCGCCGCCCGCGCCGCCGCGCCCGCCGCCACGTCGTGATGGCTCAGAGTGAGGCTGTCCGCCCTCAGCCCCACCCTGTCGTCGCCCCATTGGCGCGCGACGAGTTCCGCTACGGTGCCCGCACTCCCCATGGAATCCATGGATCAGCACGGTAATTGACGCACCGTCAGAAAGACACGTCCGCGCAGGAGTAGAAGGCGTTGGTCGTGTCGGCGATGTTCCAGACCGACAGGATGATGTGGTGCCCCGTCTTCTGGGTGGGGATCGTGCCCTGCTGGGAGAGCGTGGCCGGTGGCTGCGCACCCCCGTACGGGACGGTCATGAACGGCTGCGGATCGAGCGCCGCCCTGGTCAGCGGCTTGGTGTCGTCCCAGCCGTTCTTGGTGATGTAGTACCGGAAGTCGGTCGTCGCGTGCCGCGCGGTGAACTGCCAGCGGAAGGTGTACCCCTGCCCGCCGGTCAGATGGGTGGTGGGCCACGCCGCGCCGCCCGGGGTCTTGGCCCCGTCGAGCGCGGAGAAGTTGGCGTGCGCGCCGGAACAGATCGATCCGTCGGCAGGCCCTGCCCCGGGGAAGCCCTTGGGCGCCTCGACGCTCTGGGGTTCGTACTGGATGGCGCCGCAGTTGGTCACGGTGCCGTTGGCGCAGAGCTTCTGACGGCTGATGGGCTGATCGGTGTAGCCGTGGCTGCTCGCACTGGACGTGGCGAGCAGGGACACACCTGCGACGGCGAGGCCCACAACGGCCACGCCGAGTTGCTTCTTCATACCGCTCCTCAGAGAACGTGGGGGAGTTCTGCTGTGCATGCGGTCTAGACCAAGTCCCAATGTATGGACGCCGCTTAGACATGTCCATACCAATTGAAGAACTCAGGAAGAAGCTCCGTGCCGTCCGCCCGTGTAGAACGCCACCGTCAGATCCTTGACGAGAGCTTTGCGCTCGTAGTCGTCCAGTTCGACGAGCCCCCGCGCCGTCAGCCGCGTCACCGTGTCGTCGACCGCGTCCACGACCGAGGTCAGCACGGTGTCCCGGTGCTTGGCGTCGATCGCGGCCACCCGCCGCCGCTGCATCGCGGCCGCCACCTCGGGCGCGTACTCGATCCGCGTCGGCTGCGCCGAGTAGACGTCGATGCCCACCGGAGCCGCCTCCGCCTTCAGCAGCCGGGTCAGCGCACCGCCCACCGCCTCGGCGTTGCGCAGCGTCGGCGCGTCGGCCTCCGCGTGGAAGGCGTCGGCCGGCAGCTGCGAGAGCACCCGCGCCATCGACGCCTCGACCTGCTCGCGCAGATACGCCTGGTGGTCGGCGACCGCGAACGTGGCCCGCGCCGTGTCCCTGATCCGCCACACCACCAGGACCACCACCTGCAGCGCCGTGCCCTGCGCGTCCACCGCGGGCATCGGCTCGCTGCGCCAGTGCCGCAGCCGTACGTCGACCCGCCGCCGCAGCAGCAGCGGGCTCAGCCACACCAGCCCCGTCCGCCGCACACTCCCCCGGTAGTCCCCGAAGAGCGTGAGCACCCACGCGTGCCCGGCCCGCCCGCGCCCGAGCCCGCCGAACGCGAGGATCAGGACCGCCACGAGCACCGCGAGCGCCAGGGCCTGACCGATCGCCAGACCGTCGTACGGATACGACTCGAGCCCGAGCACCCCGGTCACCGGCGCCCCGATCACCCCCGCCCGCCACAGCGCCGCCACGATCCCGGCGAGCGCGGCACCACCGGTGAACACCGCGACCCAGCCCGGCAGGACGGGCCCGGGCCGCTCGCCGAGCCGGGCGTCGGCGGGCGGTGCCGGCCGGGCCGGGGGGCGTACGGCCGGGGCGTTCCTGCGAACCGGCTTCGGCTTGGGTTTCGTGCCCTCCGCGCCCGGCTCGGGGTCGTCCCGGAAGAGCAGATGCACCGGGATCTCGGTCGTGGACTCGTTGAGAATGACCGAAGTCCGTCGTGCGGGCTCGGGGGATTGCATCGTTGCCTCCGTCATGCGAACAACCGCCGCCAGGTCTCGGGGCCGGGGTAGCCGTCTGCCGCTCCGCCGCGCCAGCCCTGCGCGCGCTGGAACGCCTCGACGTTGCGCCGGTCCGCCTCGGACCAGCTCGGTCCCGGTCCCGAGGTGTAGTTCTTGCCGAAGCCCTTCTTCACCAGCTGCCTGCCGAGCGCCGTGACATAGGCGTTGGACTGCCCCGGCCGGAAATAGCCCTTGCCCGGGAAGGCCTTGACCGCACCCGCACCCGCACCCGCCCCGCTCCCGGTGCTGCCGCCCGCACCCGCCTTCGGAATGCTCCTCCCGCCGCCGCTGACCAGCAGCGACCACGTCGTGGGCCCCGGCAGCCCGTCGGCCGCCGAGCCCTTCCACCCCTGCGCCTTCTGGAAGGCCTGGGTGGCGAGCTTGTCGGCGTTGCCCCAGCTCGGTCCGGGACCCGTCTTGTAGAAGCGGGAGCCGCCGCGCGCGACGAGCATCCGGCCGAGCTGGGTGACGTAGGCGTTCTTGGCGCCCGGGCCGAAGGACTTCGCCCCGGGGAAACGGGTCGAGGTCCCCGAGCCGCCGCCCGTGCTCCCGCCGATCAGTCCCTTGTAGCGGTAGGCGACGTAGCGGCTGGAGTTGCTCCAGTACGCGTACGGCGTGACCTGCTTGCGGGCGTGCGGCCGCGTCTGCTCGTACGCGACGTACGAGGAGTGCGCGGCGTCCGCCCACCCTCCGAAGATCGTCACGTGCGAGCCCTTGGTCGGGTTGGCCGGGTTGTGGAAGAGCAGGATGTCGCCGGGCTGGAGATCCGATGCGGCTATGCGGGTCCCGTACTCGGCCAGGCTGCCCGTCCACTCGCTGCCGTCGAGGTTCCAGGCCATCGAGACGAAGCCCGAGCAGTCCTGGCGGTACCCGTCCGACCAGTACTTGTCCATGCTGTACGGGACCTGGGCGCTCACCCACAGCTGCGCCCTGCTGAGGATGTCGGCCCGGGTGGTGGCGGGCAGCTTGCGGGCGGCGCCGGCGGCGTGCGGGGCGACGGCGGCCTGGGGGCTGTCGGGCTGGGAGGCGGACGGGGAGGTGCGGGCGGTCGCCGCCTGGGCGACGCTCGCGCCGCCGAGCACGACACCGGCCGCGGTGACCAGGACCAGCGCGCGGCGGGCGCCGTGCGCCGAGGGGTGGTCTCCGTTGCGCAGGGACCTGCGCTGCTGGATGCAGCCCTCGCAGCCGCAGTCGTGGTCGGGTTCGTACTCCTCGAAGACCGGCAGCATCATGTGCGTCCCCTCCGCCTTGACGACTCGTAACTTCACGAGCGTCAGCTTCTCAATTGTCGCCGCATATCGCACTTTGACGGATGAAAAGGAGGAAACTATGACAAATCGAACCTTCGAGCGCACGGCGCGGTGCGGAGCACGGCTCTCCGTCCGGTAAAGTTCTCCAGGTCAGCAGGCGCCGTTAGCTCAGTTGGTTAGAGCAGCTGACTCTTAATCAGCGGGTCCGGGGTTCGAGTCCCTGACGGCGCACCGGCACCTGAAGCCCCACCAGCACTGCTGGTGGGGCTTCAGTCGTTTCCGTATCAGCTGTCGGCCCGCTGGAAGAGCGCCTCGGTGTCGGCGTCGAAGCGCACGCTGTAGGAGATGTCGTCCGTGTCGCCGCCGCGCTCGAACCCGCCGATGACGCCGATCACCGTGCCGCGCTCCGTGACCCACGGGCTTCCGCTGGTCCCGCCGCTGTAGCCGGGGCAGTCGATGACCCACTGCCGGTCGGTGTACCTGCCCGCCGCGTTGGTGCAGGTGATCGGCGTCTCGGAGTCGGCCGGATACCCGGTCACCGTCACCGCGCTGCCAAAGACCCCGTCGACGCCCAGGGTGTACGCGCCGACCACGTCCTGGATCCGCTCGCCGTCGTTCGGCGCGACCGTCGCGAAGGCCACGTCCGCGTCCTGGTCCGTGTCGTCGGTCCACCGCGAGGCGGTGACCGACCCGGTGACCTTCCACTCCCCGTACGGCTCCTCGCCGTCGTGGTAGCCGGGGACGAAGACGAGACCGTCCGTGCCGCCGTCCAGGCAGTGCGCCGCCGTCACCAGCAGGTCGCGGCCCTCGCTGCTCACCACGCTCGCCGTACAGCTGTGGTCGTCGTCCGCCGGCGAACCGTTGAAGAGGGCGCCGACCGGGGCAGTGGAGGCCACGCTCCACACCGTGTGCGAGACGCCGGGCGCGGCGGCCGCGGCCGGGCGCACGGGGCCGGCCAGCAGCGAGGCGGTGAGCAGGAACACCGCGATCAGCATCCGATGGGTCACCCCCGCATCATGCCGAACCTTTCTGAGAGGTGGCTGAATACCCGCCGCGCGATCACCAAAGCAACGGTTTCACCCCACCCGCCCCAGCCCCTTCACACGACCACCACAAAGGCCTCTCACATCGCGCGCACGACCGGTAAACAGTGCGTTTCACCCTTGCGTTCAAGCCACAGGTCGGACAATCTGACCTGGAGCCAATGGCCTCAATGGGGCACAAACGTAAAGGAGTTGGAAGGTACTGGAGGGCTGTACGGGGACTAGGGACCCCCGTAGGTGAACAGATGTGCAGGTGGGTATCAAGCAACCGGAAGATGCTCTTCCCGCGTCTGTACAAAAGGCAGCCAGAGACCAGTGATTGCGCTCGGGAAGGTCGAGGGGGATCAACCCGTGCGGAAGTGAACCGACCAAACACGCAGCCAGCTTGCGTGCGGGGGGATGACTCATGACGTCGACGCCTACTGGCGCCCGACGGGGCGAAGACCCGTCCCAGACCACCCAGTTGCGGGTGCCTCAGCAGCTGCGGACCGCCGGACGGAGTCCCCGGCCCGCCAAGGCACTGCCTCGCTACGACTACGAGCACTACAGCCGGCTCGCGGGCCCGCTGACCCAGCCCGACCCGACCCGGCCGTACACCGTGCAGTACCGCACCCTGCTCTCGCAGGAACCGCACCGCTTCCGCGCGGCCCTGCTCCTGGGCGCCGCCCCGCTGCTCTCCCTGGGTCTACTGGCGTGGCTGATGCAGCCCGAGCACTGGACCCAGCGCGACTACGCGTCGGACACGCTGAAGGTCCTCGACGTCGTCATGCTCGTCTCGATCGGCCTGATCGAGTTCTTCCGCTGCATGAACGTCCTCTCCAACGCGCACGCCACCCTGGTGGCGAGAGACCCGGTCCCCGTGGTGCCCGAGACCGGCACCAAGGTGGCCTTCCTCACCTCCTTCGTCCCCGGCAAAGAGCCGCTCGAGATGGTGACGAAGACTCTGGAGGCCGCGGTGAAGATCCGTCACCGGGGCCTGCTTCACGTCTGGCTCCTGGACGAGGGCGACGACCCCGCGGTGAAGGAGGTCTGCGCGCGGCTCGGCGTCCACCACTTCTCCCGCAAGGGCGTGGCCCAGTGGAACCAGCCCAAGGGGCCCCACCGGGCGAAGACCAAGCACGGCAACTACAACGCCTGGCTCCAGGCGCACGGCGGCGACTACGACTTCTTCGCCTCCGTCGACACCGACCACGTACCGCTGCCCAACTACCTGGAGCGGATGCTCGGTTACTTCCGCGACCCGGACATCGGCTTCGTCATCGGCCCGCAGGTCTACGGCAACTACGACTCCTTCGTGACGAAGGCGGCGGAGTCCCAGCAGTTCCTCTTCCACGCGCTGATCCAGCGCGCGGGCAACGCGTACGGCGCCCCGATGTTCGTGGGGACGTCGAATGCCGTACGGATCAAGGCGATCAAGGGCATCGGCGGCCTCTACGACTCGATCACCGAGGACATGGCCACCGGCTTCGAACTGCACCGCGCCAAGAACCCGGAGACGGGCCGCAAATGGCGCTCGGTCTACACCCCCGACGTGCTCG
Organism: Streptomyces sp. NBC_01465; assembly: GCF_036227325.1. NCBI lineage: Bacteria > Bacillati > Actinomycetota > Actinomycetes > Kitasatosporales > Streptomycetaceae > Streptomyces > Streptomyces sp. NBC_01465. Next base: position 2,869,125 of record NZ_CP109467.1, read on the forward strand.
CGGTCGGCGAGGGACCCACCGCCTGGACGGACTTCTTCACGCAGCAGCTGCGCTGGTCGCGGGGGACGTACGAGACGATCCTCAAGCAGTACTGGAAGGGCCTCTGCACGCTGCCGCCGGGCAAGTTCTTCAACTACACGATGATGATCATCTTCTACCCGATGTCGGCGCTCAACTGGATTCTGGCGGCGCTGAGTTGTGCCCTCTTCCTGGGCATGGGCGCATCGGGCGTACAGATCGATCCGTCGGTGTGGATGATGCTGTACGGCAACGCCTCGGCCCTCCAGATCGGCCTCTACATCTGGAACCGCCGCCACAACGTCTCCCCGCACGAGCCCGAGGGCTCCGGCGGTCTGGCCGGAATGGTGATGTCCGCGCTGTCGGCGCCCGTGTACGCGCGCTCGCTCTTCGACGCGGTGCTGCGCCGCAAGAGCAAGTTCGTGGTGACCCCGAAGGGCGACTCGTCGAGCCCGGACACCCTCTTCGGCACCTTCCGCATCCACCTCTTCTTCATCCTGGTCTTCGGCGGCTCCCTCGGGGCGTCCTTCGTCTTCGGGCACAGCCATCCCGCGATGCTCACCTGGGCCTCGCTCGCCCTGCTGATGACCGCGTCGCCGATCTTGATCTGGCGCTGGACCATGCGCCAGGACAAGAAGAAGGCGGCCTCGCAGCCGCGGGACCCGCAGCCGCCGCAGGGCCCGCCGCCGCCCGCACACGGTCACGCGCCGCAGCAGAAGCCCACCTGGGCGGCCGGTGACCAGACCATGCAGATCGCACTCGGGGGACGCAACAAATGAACTACCGTCCTAGCCGCCGCACCCGCCGGCTGGCGATCACGACGGCAGTGGTCCTCGCGCTGGCGGGAGCGAACGGGCCGTGGCTGTACCGGGTCGGGTCGGACAAGTACCACACGTACTCGATCAACAAGCCGGAGTACAAGGCGGACAACGGGCACTGGGCGACGCTGAACGTCCCGTCCGAGTACAAGATCAACACGATCCACGCGGCGCTGCTCCACACCGGCAAGATCCTGCTGGTCGCCGGCTCCGGCAACAACCAGAAGAACTTCGACGCGAAGAGCTTCCGGTCGGTCCTCTACGACCCGGCGGACGACACCTTCAAGAACATCCCGACGCCGAAGGACCTGTTCTGCTCGGGCCACACCCAACTGCCCAACGGGGACCTGCTGATCGCGGGCGGCACGAAGCGGTACGAGAAGCTCAAGGGCGACGTCACCAAGGCCGGCGGCCTGATGATCGTCCACAACGAGGACCCGGACAAGCCGATCACGCTGCCCGCGGGCACCAAATTCACGGGCAAGCAGAACGGGAAGACCTTCGTCTCGAAGGACCCGGTGCTGGTCCCGCGGGCCACGAAGGTCTTCGACAAGAAGACCGGCAAGTTCCTGCGCAACGACCCGGGGCTGGGGCGGATCTACGTCGAGGCGCCGCTGTCCGGGCAGAAGCACGAGACGGGGACGCAGGACAACTACCGCGTTGCGGGCCTCACCGGGACGGATGCCCAGAACGTATACGGAATGGCCCAGAAGCTCGCCCTCGACAAGAAGGACTTCCAGGGGATCCGGGAGGCGTACGAGTTCGACGCGAAGGCGGAGCGGTACATCACCGTCGACCCGATGAACGAGGCGCGCTGGTACCCGACGCTCACCACGCTCTCGTCGGGGAAGATTCTCGCGCTGTCGGGTCTCGACGAGATCGGGCAGCTGGTGCCGGGGAAGAACGAGGTGTACGACCCGGCGACGAAGAAGTGGACGTACACGAAGGGGATCCGCCAGTTCCCCACGTACCCGGCGGTCTTCCTGCTCCAGGACGGGAAGCTCTTCTACTCGGGCGCGAACGCGGGGTACGGGCCGGACAATGTGGGCCGTGACCCGGGGGTCTGGGACGTCGACACGAACAGCTTCGTGAAGCTGCCCGGCCTGAGCGACGCGTCCGACATGGAGACGGCGGGCACGGTGCGGCTGCCGCCGTCGCAGAGCGAGAAGTTCATGGTGCTGGGCGGGGGCGGGGTGGGCGAGTCGTCGGCGTCGTCGAACAAGACGCGGATCGTCGACCTGTCGGTGCCGAACCCGGCGTTCAAGGACGGCCCGTCGCTCGACGAGGGCACGCGCTATCCGGAATCGTCGATCCTCCCCGACGACTCAGTACTGATCACGGGCGGCTCGAAGGACTACCGGGGCCGGGGCGGGTCCAACATCCTGGAGGCGAGGCTGTACGACGCAACGACGGGTCAGATGCGGCGAGTTGCCGACCCCGAGGTGGGCCGGAACTACCACTCGGGCTCGATCCTGCTGCCGGACGGGCGGGTGCTGACGTTCGGCGGCGACTCGCTGTACTCCGACAAGGACAACACGAAGCCGGGCGTCTTCGAGCAGCGCATCGAGATCTACACGCCGCCGTATCTGTACCGGGACGGGCGGCCGGAGCTGGGGGCGGGGCCGGAGTCGATCGCGCGGGGGGCGAGCGGGGTGTTCAAGACGGGCCACGGCGACGCGATTCGCACGGCGCGGCTGATCAAGCCGAGTGCGTCGACGCATGTGACGGACATCGACCAGACGTCGATCGCGCTGACGGTGGGGAAGGTGGCGGGGGGTGTGCGGGTGACGCTGCCCGCGAATCGGAATCTGGTCCAACCGGGGTGGTACATGCTGTTCGTGACGGACGATCAGGGCACGCCGTCGAAGGCGCAGTGGGTGCGGGTGCCGTAAGCGACCTTCGGCCGCTTGTCCTCAATCGCCGGACGGGCTTGATTTGCCTGATGTGGGCTTTCCGGTGTCGCATCCAAACGGACCGCAAGCGGCCATTGAGCAACCCACACCCACGCCAACCACCTCCGCGAGAGCGGCGCCGGTTTAGGCGCAAAACCAGGCGGGGTCTGGGGCGGAGCCCCAGGAGGAGCTTCGCCCCGGAGGAGCCGCACCTCCCCCGCCCCCTACTTCGTGTTGCGGGCCAGCCCCAGCGCGTAATCCGCCCACCAGTCCCCCGCCTTGGGCCCGCCCCGGCAGTCCCCGTCCGACTCCCCGGGCCGCTTCACCCACACATACGCGTCCACCAGCGCCTCCCCCGTCTCCGTGGACGGCGTCTCCCCCAGCGCCCGCCCCGGCGGGTTGCACCAGTTCTCCGCCGGGTCGCCGCCCGTGTACGGACCGTTCCCGTTCCGGCTCGTGTCGATCACAAAATGCTTGCCGCCCACCTTCTCGGACAGCGCCTTCCCGAACTCCGTACTGGCCGCCGTCGTCTGGAAGTTGGACACGTTCACCGCGAACCCGTCCGCCTCCCCGATCCCCGCCCGCTGCAGCGGCTGGAACAGTGCATCCGGCTTCTGCCAGCCCGCGTTCCCCGCGTCCAGATAGACCTTGACCCCCGGCTGCCGCTTCAGCCGCTCGACGGCGTCCTTCAGCAGGTCGTACCGCTCCTCGTGGAACTCCTCCGGCGTGCACTCGTTCACCATGTGCAGGACCGCGTCCGGCTCCAGGATCACCGTCGCGCGCCGGTCCGCGATCCCCTGCGCCACCTTGTCCACCCACGCCCGGTACGCGTTCCCGTCGGCCGCCCCGCCCGCCGAGTGCTGGCCGCAGTCGCGGTGCGGGATGTTGTAGAGCACCAGCAGTGCGTCCCGGTCGGCCTTCTGTGCCGCCTCCGTGAAGCCCTCCGCCTCGGCCTGCGGGTTGTCGGGGCCGATCCATTCGCCGGTCGGCTGCGAGGCGATCTTCCGGATCAGGCCCGCGTTCTCCGCATCCCCGCTCTTCGTGTACGCGGCGACCTGCTGGGCCGCGTTCCCGTCCGGATTCACCCAGTACGGGTCGTCCCCCTTCGGCTGCTGCGTCACCGCCGACGGGCTCGCGCCGTCCTTGGATCCACCGCCGCCCGACGAGGAACACCCCGACACCAGCAGCACCACCGCCCCCGCAGCCCCCACCGCGGCCCTCCGCGCACAACTGCCGTACATCCACTCCCCCTTGGGTGTACTACCGGCACACGCCGTCCCTTCCACTGTGACACACGGGCCCTGCCGCCAACGAGGTCCCGCTTCTTCGTGTATGACCTGTTACGGGGAGCCGCGCCGCCACGCACAGCGACAGATTCACGACATGGCGTCAAAAAGCCTCTAGGCCACGGCAGTTGAACGTCCTACAGTGTCTGAGTGGCCCCGGTCCCTGGCCTGCCAGATATGCCACTGGTCTTCCACACACCTCCCGCGTCGGTGCCGGACTCCTCCCGCAGTCCGTGCGCCCGCGGTCGAGGACCAGCCCGGCCGGCGACTCCCGGGGGGAGCAGTACGTCGGCCGGGCTGCGTTTACGCGCGTCACACCGCCACCCCGTCACGATGCCTTCGGCACGTCCGTCAGATACGCGGAGACGACCACGTTCGCCGAGTACGCCTCGGCCTCCCTGTCGTAGGAACCGCCGCAGGTGATCAGCCGCAGCTCCGCCCGCCCGCGCTGGTGCGCCCCGTACACCTTCTGCGGATCGAAGTGGTCGCGCTGCACGACCTGTACGTCGTCGATGGTGAATTCGGAGACCGAGCCGTCGATCCCCGTCACCCTGACCTTCTCGCCGGGGCGGGCCGCGCTCAGTCCGTAGAAGACGGCCTTCTTGTCCCTGGTGTCGACATGACCGACCAGCAGCGCGGGCCCGGAGGCCCCCGGCCTGGTGCCCTCGTCGTACCAGCCGACCGTGCCGGGTGCCGCGAACGGCGGCGGGTCGACCCCGCCGTCCGCGTCGAGGCCGCGGGCCATCACCGGTGCGGTGATGCCCACCGAGGGGATGTCGACCCGCTCCGGCTTCGTGCCCTGCACGGGCTCGTGCGCCGGCGGCAGCGGTACGTCCAGCGGGCGCCCGACCGCCGCCACGTCACCCGTGGTGGGGGCCGAGCTCCCGCTGCCCGTGCCGTCGCCGATGTTCTTGCCCCAGAGCCACAGCCCGAGGAGCAGGACCGCCCAGGCGACCCCGGTCAGCAGCCTGCCCGTACCCGACGAACGGGAGTCGGACATGTCACTTCATGCCTTGCCGGCGGCGGCGCACACTCCGCCCGGCGACCGCAACGGCCGCGATTCCGGCGAGGCCGAGCCCGATCAGCGCGTGCCGGGTGCCGGGGCCTTCCTCCTGGGCGCCGTCGGACGCGAGCAGCGCCGTACCGCCGCCGCCCGCGTGGACGGGGGCCACGGGGGTGGCGCTGGAGCGGACGACGGTGACGGTGCCGGTGGCGTTGCCGGAGCTGTCCTGGCACTTGACCTGGATCGGGTACTCGCGGGCCGAGGCGTCGGAGCGGATCTTCATCTCGGCGAAGAGCCCGCCGTCCGCGGCCGGCGCGAACTGCGCCTCCGAGACGAACGCGTCCGAGGACCCGACCGCCGCCTCGCCGCTGCAGACACTCACCCGGAGGTCCACGACCCCGCCGGGTGCGATGACGGACGGGGTGACGGTGACGGAGCCGGTCGACTCGGATTCGGCACTGGCAGTGGTCACGGGCAGCAGTGCCGTCGCCGTGAGGGCGACGGCACAGAATGTGACACGGGATATACGCATGGTGAACCTCCTGGTACTTCGAAGGCTCACGTGCTAAGGCCGTGCCCGCATCCCCACTGGGCCGTTCGGGCGAGAACCGGAGGTCAGATCAGGTCGACCAGGTCCGCGATCGAGTCGCGGACGTGTGTCGGCCGGAACGGGTAGCGGTCGAGGTCGGCCGTCCCCGTGAGCCCGGTGAGCACCAGGAACGTCTCCATCCCGGCCTCCAGTCCGGCCAGCACGTCGGTGTCCATGCGGTCGCCGATCATCGCGCTGGACTCGGAGTGTGCGCCGATCGCGTTCAGGCCGGTGCGCATCATCAGCGGGTTCGGCTTGCCCACGAAGTACGGGTCCTTGCCGGTGGCCTTGGTGATCAGCGCGGCGACCGACCCGGTGGCGGGCAGCGGGCCCTCGGCGGAGGGGCCGGTCTCGTCGGGGTTGGTGCAGATGAAGCGGGCGCCGCCGTTGATCAGCCGTACGGCCTTGGTCATGGCCTCGAAGGAGTACGTCCGCGTCTCGCCGAGGATCACGAAGTCCGGGTCGTGGTCGGTGAGGATGTACCCGGCGTCGTGCAGGGCGGTGGTGAGACCGGCCTCGCCGATGACGTACGCGGTGCCGCCCGGGTTCTGGGCCTCCACGAACTTCGCGGTGGCGAGCGCGGAGGTCCAGATGTTCTCGACGGGGACGTCCAGGCCCATCCGGTTGAGGCGGGCGTGCAGGTCACGGGCGGTGTAGATCGAGTTGTTGGTGAGGACCAGGAAGGGCTTCCCGGAGTCACGCAGCCGCTTGATGAAGGCGTCGGCGCCGGGGATGGGGGTGCCCTCGTGGATGAGGACACCGTCCATGTCGGTGAGCCAGGATTCGATCGGCTTGCGCTCTGCCATGGGGTGGGACTCCTGCCGTACGCGGTGTGCTTCTTGAGCTGGGGACGCCGGTCGCACCGCTCTGTGCCCCCCGACGCCCCCAGCCTAATCAAGAAGCGGTGATCTTGACCCCGTCGATCACCCAGTACCAGTTGTTGCCGCCGGTGTAGCGGAAACGGACCTGGGCGGTGGTGGCACCGGCCGGGACCTGCAGGGTGATGGTCTCGGTGCGGGACGAGGTGTCCGCCGTGTACGTCTTGACGCCGACCGGGGTCCCGCCGCCGTACGAGACGAGGACCTCGCCCTTCTGCGGGGCCTCCTGGCGGTAGAAGGTCGTGTACGTGAGGGTGGCCGCGCGCCCGGCGGTGACCGGGAAGGCGGGGCTGATCAGGGTCGAGTCGAAGGACCCGGAGAAGGTCTTGTCGGACCACTCGTCGCCGTCGGCCACGGCGAAGACGTTGCGGGCCCGGATGTTGGACTCGCGCTGCTGGTCGCGCTCGGCCTTGGTCCAGAACTCGTCGGTGGTGAAGGACCAGCCGCGCCACTCGGTCACGCCGCCCGTGCCCATCTTCGTGTTGTCGACGGACCACCCCGAGGGCGGGGTGTGGGTGAAGCCGATGACTCCGGCGCCGATGCCCGACTCGTCGACGGGGGCCTGGAGTTGGGGGCGCAGCGCGTCGAACGCGTCGGGCGTGGGCTGCTGGAGAGGACGGCCGTCGAGACCCCACGCAGGGTCGATCGCGATGCCGAGGTGGGCGAGGGCGGAGGCGGCGACGTCGGGCATCTTGATGTCGTAGCGGGTCGAACCGGCGCTGATTCCGGCCCCGTTGGCGATGAGGAAGGTCTGGCGCTCCTGCCAGGTGGAGCCGCCGTGGCCGCCCGGGTCGGTGTGGCCGTGGTCGGCGGTGACGAGGAGGAGCCAGTCCTCATTTGCGTACGAGGCACGGGACTTGACGGCGGCCACGAACTGCCCGACGGACCCGTCCACGGCATGGATCGCGTCGAGGTACTGCTGGCTGGCGGCACCGTGCTCGTGCCCGGCCTCGTCGACGCCGTCGAGCTGCACGAAGTGCGCGGCGGCGGAGCCGGAGGCGAGCTGGGTGACGAGGCGGGACGTGGTCCCGGTGTCGTACTCGGCGCTGGGGGTGTTGACGCGGGTGTCGACCTTCGCGGAGAAGACGGTGGTGGTGATCGGGTTCCAGGAGGCTATCGCGTACGTGCCGAGGGAGGGCTTGGCGGTCTCGATGCGGGTCAGGAAGTCGGGGTACTGGGTGAAGTTGGAGCCGGTGAAGTTGTTGTCCTTGACGTTGTGCTTGTCCGGCCAGACCCCGGTGATGATCGTCGACCAGCCCGGCCCGGAGAGGGTGGGGGCGAGGGGGTTGGCGTAGAGCGAACTGGCGGCGGTGAGGCCGCCGGCCATCAGGGCGTCGAGGTGGGGGGCGTCGGCGTCCTTGATTCTCTTCAGCAGGGTGCCGTCGAGGCCGATGACCAGGACCTTGGGGGTCTTGGCGGCGGCGCGCGCGACGGAGGCGAGGGGGCCGGCGGCCGCGGCGAGGGCGGCGGCACCGACGAGGAGGGAGCGGCGGGACAGGCGGGCAGACACGGTGTCGTCCTCCGGGTGGGGAGTGGGGGGAGGCCCACCCAACACCCCTTCGTGCACGGGGTGTTGGGTGAGCCTGGGACTAGACCCGTTATCTTTCCGCGACAGATCGCCGCGCGCCAGAGAGCGTGCGGTGAACCTTGGATTAGCTGTGCGTGGCGGACTTCCATCCGTCGACGTACGAGGAGAGGTTCTTGGAGATGTCGGCCCAGTCGGGCTGGAAGATCTCGACGCCGCTCATCAGCTGGGTGAGCGCGGTCGCGTTGGCGTCGGTGGCCTTCACGTCCGTACGGGAGGTGAAGCCGCCGCCTATGGAGCTGACCTGCTTCTGGGCCTCGGCGGAGAGCATGAAGTCGAGGAGTTTCTTGCCGTTGGCGGTGTGCGGGGCCTTGTTGACGAGGCCGGCGGCGTACGGGAGGGCGAAGGTGGTGGGCTTGCCGCCCGCCTTGGCCGGGAACCAGATGCCGAGGTTCGGCATGGTCTTCTGCTGGGCGAAGTTCATCTGCACGTCACCGTTGGCGACGAGGATCTCGCCCTTGTCGACCTTGGGGGCGAGCTTGCCGGTGGAGGCGGAGGGGCCGACGTTGTTGGACTGGAGCTTGCCCAGGTAGGTCAGGGCGGCGTCCTTCCCACCGAAGTCGTGCATGGCCTTGATGAGGACGGCGGTGCCGTCGCCCGCGACGCCGGGGGTGGAGTACTGGAGCTTGTTCTTGTACGTCGGGCCGGTCAGCTCGTCCCAGGTGGTGGGGGCGGTCTTCAGCTCCTTCTTGTTGTAGATGAAGCCGAAGTAGTTGTTGACGACGGAGGTCCACTTGCCGTCGGCGGCCTTGCTGGCGGCGTCGACGTTCTCGGAGCCGGCGGGCTTGTAGGCCTGCAACAGCCCCTTCTCGTCGGCCTGCTGAATGAAGGGCGGGAGGGTGACGATGACGTCTGCCTGGGTGTTGGACTTCTCGCGGACGGCGCGCTGCACCATCTCGCCGGAGCCGCCCTCGACGTACTTGACCTTGATGCCGGTCTTGGCGGTGAAGTCCTTGAACACCTGGTCGTACCAGCCGTCGTTGTTCTCGCCCTTGAGGCCGTCGGCGCTGTAGACGGTGACTTCCTTGGCATCGGAGGCACCGGCGGAGCCGCCGCAGGCGGTGAGGGAGCCGGCGAGGACGAGGGAGCCGGCGAGGGCGGCGATCGGCCTGATGTGGTTGCTGCGCATGGCGTGGTTCTTCTCCTGAAGTTGTTGTCTGGTCAGCGGAAGGAAGCGCGGTTACGGATCCGGGAGACGGCGAACAGCACGAGGAGCGTCGCCCCCATGAGGACCACCGCGACGGCCGCACCGGTGAAGAGGGATCCGCGGTCGGTGGCCGCGAAGATCTGGACCGGAAGAGGTGTCCAGTCCGGCGGGTAGAGCATCATCGTGGCGCTCAACTCGCCCATGGACAGGGCGAAGCAGAGCCCGGCGGCCGCCGTGAGGGAGGGCAGGAGAAGCGGTAGCTTCACGCGCCACAGGACGTACGAGGGCCTGGCCCCGAGGGAGGCCGCGGCCTGCTCGTACATCGGATCCAGACGCAGGATGGCGGCCGAAACCGACTGGTAGGCGAACGCCGTGACAAGAATGGTGTGCGCGAGGATGACGATGGTGGAGGTGCCGTTGAGGATGACGGGCGGCTTGCTGAAGGCGACCAGCACGGAGAGCCCGACGACGACGGACGGCACGGCGACGGGCAGCATGAACAGCCCGTCGAGCACGCGGCGCCCGCGCTTCTTGAGCGCGGCGGCGGCGAGGGCGGCCCATGTCCCGACGGTGAGCGCGAGAAGGCTGGCGCTGAGGGCGGTGACGAGGCTGGTGGTCAGGGCCTGGAGGGAGTCTCCGCGTACGGCGGAGGAGTAGTGCTCCCCGGTGAACCCGGAGGGAAAGGCCCCGGACCAGTGCCCGGCGAACGAGGCGGCGAGGATGACGAGGAGGGGAAGGGCGAAGAGGGGGACGAAGAGAAGCCCGAAGACTCCCCAGGTCGTCCACTTGCCCGTACGGCTATGCACCAACACGGCGGCTCACCACCCGGTAGATCGAGTAAAGCCCCACGGAGATCGCGACGTTGACGACGGCGACGACGCAGGCGGCGGGATAGTCGGACTCGAGGATGGCTTTCGAGTAGACGAGCATCGGGAGGGTGTTGACGCCCTTGGCCCCGGTGAAGAGGACGATCCCGAACTCGTTGAGGCACATGACGAGGACGAGGCTGCCGCCGGCGGCGAGGGCGGGCAGCGCCTCGGGCAGGATGACGCGCCGCACGATGCGGGCGGGCCCGGCGCCGAGGGAGGACGCGACTTCCAGCTGCGAGGTGTCGAGCTGGGAGAAGGCGGCGAGGAGGGGCCGCATGACGAAGGGCGTGAAGTAGGTGATCTCCGCGAGGAGCACGCCCCAGGGGGTGGTGAGGAACTGGAAGGGCCCGCTGTGGGCACCGGTGGCACCGGTCCAGACGCCGTTGGCCATGCCGACGGTGCCGTAGATGAACAGCAGCGCGAGCGTGATGAGGAAGGAGGGAAAGGAGAGGAAGACGTCGATGAACTTGGCGACGGCTTTCCCGCCGGGGAAGGGGACGAAGGAGATGACGAGGGCGAGAAAGAACCCGAGGACGAGACACCCGACGGTGGCGCCGACGGCGAGCCAGACGGTGGTGCCGAGGGCGTCGCGGAAGGCGTCGGAGGCGAAGACGGTGCGGTAGGGGGAGAGGGAGGTGCCGCCGGTGTCGGGAGAGAAGGACTGCTGGACGACGAGGGCGAGCGGATAGAGGAAGACGAGCGCGAGGACGAGGACGGGCGGCAGGGCCCAGACCCAGTGGGGCAGGGTGCGGGGATGGGCGGCTGGGTTCGGCTGTTCACGACCCGGAACGATCCCGGGTCCTGAAGGCCGATCGGAGTCGGCGTCAACCGACCCCTTCGCGGCGCGATCAGCACCGGCCTGAGCCGGAACGGCCGAGCCGTCCGCGCCGGCGAAGCCGGTCGTGGCAGAACCCGCAGCCGCCGACGGCGAGCTACCCCCCACAGGGGAACCCGCACCTTCCCCACCTCCTGCACGGGCGGTGCGGGTGGGAACCCCCCGGCCGGAGGCCGGACCCAGGCCGTCCGACTCACTCCCGGCCGCACCGGGCAGAGCCGCACGCGACCCCACACCCGCACCCGCCGACGGCGAGCCACCCCGCACAGGGGAACCCGTACCTTCCCCACCTCCTGCACGGGCGGTGCGGGTGGGAACCCCCAGGGGACCCACCCCCGACGGAGCCGCACCCACCGCGCCACCATCACGCTCAGACATCGGAGACCCCCGCCCCCGCCGGCAGCAACACCGCATCGTCCGCGGCGAAATGCAGCGTCACCAAATCACCCAGCCCCGGCGTCACCCGCAACTCCCGCACGTCCGCCTTCACCCGATGGCCGTCGACATCCACGAACAGCCGGTGCGTAGACCCCCGCCACTGCACCTCCGTGACCTTCCCGTGCAGCGCGTTCGGGCCATCGCCCAGACCCACCAGGTGCGGCCGTACGCACAGAGTCGCCGAAGCCCCGACAGAAGCCCCACCCCCCGTAGCGACAGCCAGCTCCGTCTCCCCGAAGGAGACAGACCCCGAACCCGGCCCCACCACCACCGGCAGCAAATTCGCATTGCCCACGAACGAAGCCGTGAACTCCGTCCGAGGCCGCCGATAAAGCTCCTGCGGCGTCCCGCAGTCCCGCAGCCGCGCCCGGTCCATGACCGCGATCCGGTCCGCCAACGTCAGCGCCTCGACCTGGTCATGAGTGACGTACAAGATAGAAACGTCCGGCAACTCCCGGTGCAGCCGCGCCAGTTCAGCCAGCATCCCCGACCGAAGCTGCGCGTCCAGCGCCGACAGCGGCTCATCCAGCAGCAGCACCCCCGGCCGAATGGCCAGCGCCCGCGCGATCGCGACCCGCTGCTGCTGCCCGCCCGAGAGCTCCCGCGGATACCGGGCCGCGTAGGCCCCCATCCCGGTCATCTCCAGCGCCTCGGCCACGCGCCCCGCGATCTCTCCCCGCGCAACCTTCTGCGCCCGCAGCCCAAAAGCCACGTTCTCGGCGACCTTCATATGGGGAAACAGCGCGTACTGCTGCACGACCATCCCGATCCCCCGCCGATGCGGCGGCAGAGCAGTGACGTCCCGCCCCCCGATCAGCACCCGCCCGGACACCGGCCGTACGAATCCCGCGACGGCCCGCAGCGCCGTCGTCTTCCCGGACCCCGAAGGGCCGAGCAGCGCCATGACCTCCCCGGGCTCGACCACCAGGTCCAGCGCGTCAAGAACCACGTTCTTCCCGTACGCGACCGAGACCGACTCGAACCGAATCCCGCTGCTCACGACGCCCGCTCCAACTCACCCAAGAGCCCCGGGAGTTCAGCAACGGACCCGAGCACGAACCCGGCCCCGTTCTCCACGAGCTGCGCCTTGCCATGAGCCCCGGTGAGCACCCCCGCCACCACACCGGCCCCCGCCCGCACACCACTCACCATGTCGTACGAGGTGTCCCCGGCCACAACGACCTCCCGCACGCCGTCCGCAACCCCCGCCCGCAGAAACGCGGCAAGCACCATGTCCGGGTACGGCCGCCCCCGGCCCCCCGCATCCGCCGGGCAGAGCGTGAAGTCCGCGAGGTCCTCCCACCCGAGCGCCGTGAGGATCGCGTCCTGGGTGACCCGCGCGAACCCCGTACTCAGTACGACAACCCGCCCCTCCCCTCGCAGTTGCTCAATCGCTTCCCGGGCCCCGTCCACCGGCGCGATGAGCCCGGCCGAGACCCGCTCCCCGTACGCCGCCTCAAAAGCGGAGTTGGCGGTCCGCGCCAGCCCCTCGTCACCCCCGAAGAGGTGCCGGAAGACGGATATCTTCGACTCGCCCATCGTGGCGCGCACGTACCCGATCATCGATTCCGGATCGGCGCCCATGGTCCGCGCCGCAGCAGCGAACGACTCCTCGACGAGTCCACCGTCGGCAACGGTCGTCCCGGCCATGTCGAGCACGACCAGCTTGTGAATACCTGCACTCATCCCCAGCAACTCCCTTACCAGCCCAGCTCGTTGGCAGTGGTCTCTCCGATGGCGGGCGAGCAGGTCATCCCGCGCCCACCGGGCCCGGTCACCAGCCACACCCCGTCGCGGACCTGCTCCCGGTGAACAACGCGCGTCGTGTCGGTGCACTGCGCGTACACCCCGGCCCACCGGTGCCGGATCTTCGGCAGCGGCCGCCCCAGGAACCCTTCCGCCACCCGCGCGACGTGCGCGTACGGCTCTTCCCGCACGTCGAAGGCGAAGGGGTGCTCGTACTCATGGGTGTCGCCGATGGTCAGCCCGCCGTCGCGCCGCTGCACCATCAGCAGCTGCATCTTGTGCTCGGCAGCCACCGGATCCTGCGCCTGCCCGGCATTCAGCGCGTCCAGCGCTTCTCCCGCGTACGCCGGGTAGTACCGGAAGGAGTCCGCATCAGCCACAGAAGTAGTGAGCGTCTCCCCCAGCGGCTCGGTCTGCATCATCTGCAGCCGCACCCGCCGCACAGGCAGCTCCGGCGCGAGCTCACGCACCAGCCCACCCAGCCAGGCCCCGGTGCACAGCACGACAACATCCCCGGCATGAACGTCCCCGTGGTCGTCACGCACGGCACGCTCGCCCACGACCTCCCGGACCTCACGCCCGCCGAGATACGTGTACCGACCGGACGCCAACAGCGCCTTCTTCAGCTCCAGTTGAGCAACCCGAGGCTCCACAGCGGCATCGCGCTCGCACCACAGCGCAGCCTCAAAATCACCCCGCAGCGCCGGATTGATCTCCCGCGCCTCAGCAGCGCTCACCACCCGATACCCGCGCGCCTCCGCATCACCCCGCTTCAACGCGGCCTCGGCGACGGCGAGTTCGAGTTCTCCCCGTACGGGAGTGAGCGACCCGTTGGCCCGGAAGCCGAGCCCCGGCACCCGCTCCCCGATCTCCTCCCACAGCACCCGGGCCCGCAGGGCGGTCTCGAGCTCCTCGCCCCCGGCGCGCCCGCTGACCCACACCTGCCCGAAGTTACGGAGGGATGCTCCCCGCGCCTCGCTCTCGCGCTCGATCTGTACGACCTCGTGGCCGCGTTCCACTGCGTGCCAGGCGTGCATGGTTCCCACGACGCCGGCTCCAACGACTATGACTCTCACGGCGGACACGCTCCTCGGGGGGAGTGACCCGCTGCCGACCTCTCGGCAACGGCACGGTGAACAGCCCCCCAAGGCTGGCCTAGACCCGTTACGAGTCTGTTATCGGCGTGTACCGAGACGCGTCGTGAAGCTGAACCGGTCCCCCCGGAACAGCGTCCGCACCCGCTCCAGCGGCAGCCCGCCCGTGTCCCGCGACAGCCGGTGGATCAGGAGCATCGGCAGCGCGGGCGGCGTCCCGATGAGCAGCGCCTCGCGCGGGGTCGCCAGTACGGTCTCGATCCGCTCGTCCGCGGTCCCGAAGCCGATGCCGAGCCTCTCCCGCAGATACGAGTAGAAGGACGAGTCCGGCTCGAAGTCCACGTCCAGCCGGGGCGCCCGCGCCACCGCGATGTACGTGCTCTCGAGCCCCACCCGCTCGTCGTCCGCGAGCAGCACCCGCTCCAGGTGCCAGACCTCCTCGCCCCGCGCGAACCCCATCTCGGCGGCGAGCGCCTGCGGGCAGGGGAAGCGGTCGAGCGAGATCAGATGGCGCCCGGGCCGCCGCCCCTGCCGCCGTACGCCTTCGGTGTAGCTCGCCAGCGACAGCGGCTGCTCCAGCTTGGGCCCGGCCACCACCGTGCCGCGCCCCTGCCTCCGCAGCCGCCCCTCCAGGAGGAGTTCACGCAGCGCCTGCCGTACGGTCTCGCGCGAGACCTCGTAGCGCAGGGCGAGATCGCGCTCGGTGGGCAGCAGTCCGCCCTCGCCCAACTCGTCGATCAGCAGCGCGATTTGGGCCTTGACCGCGTAGTACTTGGGAATGCGGCCGTGCTCCGGGATGCCGGAGCGGACGGGTGCGCCAGGTGCCTGGTCATTCGGGTAGTCCACGCCGGGATGTTCTCATCCGAACCTGAACGGCCCCGCACACAGCGGCGCCCGCGCCACCGGTACTGCTCGGCTGGGGCGACGCGGGCACTGCTTCCGGAGCGTGGTGGGCCGGCTGGTCAGCGCCCCTTCGTACGAAGGCGCCGAGAACCCACCACAAGGGCACCGCCGCCGAGGAGGAAGGCGCCGGCGGTGGCCCCAAGCCCGAGCAGGGAGCTCGGGCCTGTCTCTGCGAGCTCGGCGCTTCCGGCGCCGGGCCTGATGCCGGAGGCACCGAGGATGGAGAAGCGGTAGTCGTTGGACTCGCCGACCCAGTCGCCGTCGTCGCCCTGGCGCTGCACGATCGCGGCGTTGGCGACGATTTCGTTGGGGGCGGTGTCGCTGGTGAAGGCGAGCCGTACCTTCACGGTGAGGGTCTCGCCCGCGCCGATGACGAAGCCCGGGAAGCCGTCGTCGAAGACGCCGATGTGCTCGTCCTCGTCGGTGGCCGTGAAGGGGATGGGGCGCCAGCTGCCGGTGCTCTCGTCGAAGAACTCCATCTGGACCTGCTGGGACTTGAGCGTGCGGTCCCGGTCGACGAAGACGACCACGGGGTGGATGTTGTGGCAGCTCTCCTTGGCCGTGTTCGTCATGTCGATGTACCAGGTCTTGTAGCCGCCGCCCGCGTTGTACTCGGTCGGGCCGCCGTGGATCTTGGTGTCGACGGGGAACTCTGCGCTGTCGCCGGAGGCGCCGCAGACCGGGGCCTGATCGGCCTTCAGGACTTCGTCCTGCGCCAGTTGGGGCACGGTGGCGACCGGCTGCCGGCGCGGCTTGGGCACCGCCTGGGTGGTGGTGTCCGAGGAGGTGTCGGCGGGGGCGTCCTCTGCGATGACGGGCGTGATGCCCTGCCCGGTGTCGGTGGTGTCGCCGACGATGTCCTTGGACGGCGGGGCGACGGGCACGTTCGCAGGCTGGTCGGCTGCGGGTTGGTCCGCGGCGGGCTGATCCGCTGCCGGCTGATCCGCTGCCGGCTGATCGACTGCAGGCTGGTCCCCGGCGGGCTGATCCGCGGCCGGCTGATCGGCCGGCTGCAGCGTCTGTACGCCGTTCTCCGTCTCACTGGTGGTGTCCGTCTGGGCGGCGCCGCCGTCCCCGCAGCTCGCGTCCGGCTGCGCGCCCAACAGGCCCGTCACCACACAGAGTTGCTGGTCGACGAGGCCCCCGTCGGCCGCCACGGCGGACGCCGCACCGAGGGCGGCAGGGGCCAGAGAGGCTGCGGTAACGCCGAAGGCAATCGCACTGCGCAGTCGCATGAAGAACCCTTGCTCACGAGCGGACGAACACCACCGGGTGATCACCCGGTCGTGTTCCGTGACACTCCCACGCGCGCGCGGTCGGCCACGAACGCCACGAACCCGTACGGCCGAATAGCCCTCGAATCCCCCTCGGTCAGCCCATTTTCAGTCATTTCCGATTGGCGGGAAACGCCATAGTTCCCCGGCCGAATACGGATGCGAGGACCAACTGTGCGGCCCCTTCGGCGACCATGCCCCGCCCGCCGTCGACGGCCGAGACCGGCACGGCGGCCACGCCCCCTTCCCTGCGGGCCCGTTCCTCCAGTACGGCGCCAACTCCCCGTACGAACAGGTCACGATGGGCGTCGACGGTACGTCCGCCCAGCAGGACCCGGTCGATGTCGAGCAGCCCGGCGAGGTTGGCGGCGCCCGCCCCCAGGAACCGGGCGGCGGCCGCCACGTCCCCGCGCTCGACCGCGCCCAGGCAGAGCGCCTCGATGCAGCCGCGTCCGCCGCAGCCGCACGGAGGGCCGCCGATAAGGATCGTCTGGTGGCCGAATTCGCCCGCCCCGGTGCGCGCGCCCCGGTAGAGCGCGCCCCCGAGGACGAGCCCGGCGCCGAGCCCGCTGCCCAGGTGCAGATACGCGAAGGAGTCGGCAGCCCCCAGACCACACTGACCGCGCAGTGCGAGGCCCAGGGCGGCGGCGTTGGTGTCCTTGTCCAGTACGACGGTGCTCCGGAGCTTCTGCGCGAGGACCTCCCGCAGCGGCACCCCGTTCCACTGCGGGAACCCGGTGACCCGGTGCAGCACCCCCGCCTCGTGGTCGAGCGGCCCGGGGGTGGCGACGCCGACCCCGAGCACGGGCCCGCATCCGCCGCTCTCCGCGACGAGCGCGTCGACCTCTCGTACGGCAGTGTCGGCGACCGCCGCGACCCCTGCCCCGAAGTCCAGCTCCCCGCGCTGCTCCCCGACGACCGTCCCGGCGAGGTCGACCAGGACGGCGGTCACCTCGTCGCGGTCGAGGTGCAGCCCGACCGCATGGCCGGCCCCCGGCACGAGCCGCAGCACCGTACGCGGCTTGCCGCCCGTGGAGGCGCGGCGGCCGGCCTCCGTGACGAGGCCCTCGTCCCTCAACCGGGCCGTGATCTTGCTGACGGCCTGCGGTGTGAGACCGGTGCGCTCGGCCAGCTCCAGCCTGCTGATGCCGCCCTCTGCCGCCATTCGCAGCAGATCCAGCACCAGCGCGGCGTTGTGGCTGCGCAGTGCCGGCAGATTCACCCCACTGTTGTCCCTGTTCACAGGGACATTCTCCACTGCGCTTGCACTTTGGCAACAGCGTTGCTTAAGTGGATGGCATGACTGCTCCCCATGACCACCGTGACCTCCGTGTGGGCCTCGTCGGCTACGGCCTGGCGGGCTCCGTATTCCACGCCCCTCTGATCGCCGCCACCGAGGGCCTGGTCCTCGACACGGTCGTCACGTCGAACCCGGAGCGTCAGGAGCAGGCACGCGCCGAGTTCCCCGACGTCCGCTTCGTCGACTCCGCCGACGACCTGTGGCAGCACGCGGACGAGCTCGACCTGATCGTCATCGCGTCCCCGAACAAGACGCACATCCCCGTCGCGACGGCCGCCCTCAAGGCCGGCCTCCCGGTGGTCGTGGACAAGCCGATCGCCGGCACGGCGGCCGAGGCCCGCGACCTGGCGGCCCTCGCCGAGGAGAAGGGCCTGCTCCTCTCCGTCTTCCAGAACCGCCGCTGGGACAACGACTTCCTCACCCTCCGGGCCCTGATCGCCGACGGCGAGCTCGGCGAGATCCAGCGCTTCGAGTCGCGCTTCGAGCGCTGGCGTCCGCAGCCCAAGGGCGGCTGGCGCGAGTCGGGCGACCCGAGCGAGATCGGCGGACTGCTGTACGACCTCGGCAGCCACGTCGTCGACCAGGCGCTGGTGCTCTTCGGCCCGGCGGTGAGCGTGTACGCCGAGTCGGACGTACGCCGCCCCGGCGCGTACGCGGACGACGACACGTTCATCGCGATCACGCACGCCGGCGGGGTCCGCTCGCACCTCTATGTCTCGGCGACGACGGCCCAACTGGGCCCGCGCTTCCGGGTGCTGGGCTCTTCGGCGGGTTACGTGAAGTACGGCCTCGACCCCCAGGAGGCCGCCCTGCGCGACGGCAAGCGCCCGGCCGCGGCCGGCGGCTGGGGCGAGGAGCCCGAGTCGCTCTGGGGCCGGGTCGGCTCCGGCGAGTCCCCGCTGACGGGCGGCGGCCGCCCGGTCCGGACGCTGCCCGGCGACTACCCGGCGTACTACGCGGGGATCGCCGAGTCGCTCCGTACGGGTGCGAAGCCCCCGGTCACCGCGGAGGAGGCGGCGTCCGCGCTGGACGTACTAGAAGCGGCGCGTCGCAGCGCCGCCGAGGGAATCACGGTGCAGCTGTGACGACGACCCCGCCGACGGTGGCCGAGCTGGAGGCGCAGCAGCTGCGTCTGACGCTGCCCCGTTTCACGTACGAGGACGCCTGGACGCTCGGCACGCTCCTGACCGATCTGGCCAGGGAACGCAAGGCCCCGGTGGCGATCGACATCCACCGGGGCGCGCAGCAGCTGTTCCACGCGGCGCTGCCCGGCTCCTCCGCCGACAACGACGGCTGGATCGACCGGAAGCGGGCGGTGGTGGCGCGCTACGGCGAGAGCTCGCTGCTCGTCGGGACGCGCTTCCGCGAGAAGGGCAAGACGTTCGAGACGGACTCGCGGCTCGACGCCAATTTGTTTGCGGCGCACGGGGGTTCGTTCCCGCTGGTGGTTGAGGGGGCGGGGGTGATCGGCACGGTGACCGTGTCGGGGCTGCCGCAGGTGGAGGATCACGCGATGGTGGTGGAGGCGCTGGAGCGCCTCATCGCAGCGAGCTGAGCAACTCCTCCACCCTGCGCCAGGTGTCGGTGGCCGCGGCCTCGTCGTAGGTCTCGCGGCCCTCGAAGAGGTAGGGGTGACCGGCGCCCGGGTAGACGACGAAGTCGTAGCGGACGCCGGATGCCTTCAACTCGGCTTCGATCCGGGCGCGTTGGGCCGGGCTGATGACGTGGTCCTCGTCCCCCACGAGGAAGAGGAGCCGCCCGGTGATCCCGGAGGTCAGGGTGAGGGTCGGCTCCGGGGTGGAGAGCGGGATGTCGGTGACGGTCAGCCAACCCGGGTAGACGGTGGCGACCGCGCGGAGGGGGAGGCGGGCGGCGGCGAGGTAGGCCATGTGCCCGCCGGCGCTGAAGCCGACCATGCCGATGCGGTCGCCGGTGCCTTCGTGTGCGCGGAGGTGGTTCATGATGGCTTCGACGTCGGCGAGGACGCCGTCGCGGGTAAGGAGCGTCAGCAGCTCGAACCCGCGCTTGCGGCCCGCTTCGTCGCCGGCGAGGGCCGCGCGGGGCTGGGTGCGGTGGTGGAAGTCGGGGGCGACGACGGTGAAGCCGAGGGCGGCGAGGCGGCGGGCGGTGGCCTGGATGTTCTCGTCGAGGCCGAAGAGTTCGGGGGCGAGGATGACGCCGGGGTGGGTGCCGGGGGTGGCGGGCCTTGCTATGTAGGCGGCCATGCCGTTGATGTCGGCCCAGGTGGAGGTTGAGGTCGTCATGGGGGTGACGATAGGCGGGTCAACTGGCTTTGGGGCGGCGGGTTTTGCGGGCTTGACCATTGGTTTGCGCGGGGGTGATGGCGCGGGTTCAAGCAGAGGGGCTCCCCGATCCCGCCCCTTCCCGAAACTGGGGCTGCGCCCCAGACCCCCCGAGCCCCGCCCCTGCGGGGGCTTCGCCCCCTGCACCCCGTACGCGACCTTCGGCCGCTTGTCCTCAATCGCCGGACGGGCTTGAGATGCCCGTATCCAGCCCCTCCGGCGATTGAGGAGCGGGGTCTGGGGCCAGGGCTCGGGGCACCCCCCGGACGCAAGCCCCCGCCCCACCCCCGCCAACCCCTACGCCCCCTTCAACTCCTGCCGCTGCCGCCCCAGCCCAGCAATCTCCAGCTCCACGACATCCCCCGCCCGCAGATACGGCTTCGGCTCGGGCTGCCCGAGCGCGACCCCCGCCGGCGTCCCCGTGTTGATGACATCGCCCGGGTAGAGCGTCATGAACTGGCTCAGGTACCGCACCACTTCCGCGACCCCGAAGATCTGCTCCGCAGTCGTCCCGTCCTGCTTCAGCTCCCCGTTCACCCACAGTTTCAGCCCCAGCGCCTGCGGATCCCCCACCTCATCGGCGGTCACCAGCCACGGCCCCAGCGGGTTGAACGTCTCGCAGTTCTTCCCCTTGTCCCACTGCCCGCCGCGCTCGATCTGGAAGGCGCGCTCGGACACGTCATGGGCGACGGCGTACCCCGCCACGTACGACAGCGGGTCCTCGTCCTCGCCCACGTACCGGGCCGTGCGCCCGATGACGACCGCCAGCTCGACCTCCCAGTCGGTCTTCACCGACCCCCGGGGCACCAGCACCGTGTCGTCCGGGCCCACCACCGTGTCCGGGGCCTTCATGAACAGGATCGGCTCGGCCGGGATCGCCGCGCCCGTCTCCGTCGCGTGGTCGTGGTAGTTCAGCCCGATGCACACGATCTTGCCGATCCGCCCCAGCGGCGGCCCGACCCGGAGCCCGTCCGCGTCCAGGACCGGCAGCTCCCCGCCCGCAGCCGCCTCCCGTACGCGCGTCATCGCGCCCGCGTCGCCGAGCAGTTCGCCGTTCACATCCGGGACAATCCCGGACAGATCCCTCAGCGTTCCGTCCTCGTCGAGCAGCGCAGGGCGTTCGTTCCCGGCCGTACCGACTCGCAGCAGCTTCATGGTCAGTCAACTCCTTGGACTAGAGACTGTCCGGGCCGACGAGTAGCGGTCATCGGAGGACTGGTCGATCCTCTAAGCCCGGCGTCCACTCCGCAAGACCCTGTTCACCACCCGGACCTTTACATCGGAGTAGCAAGGACCGCCGCTGAGGGCACCATGTCCCGGTAAAGGTAGGCCCTTTCCACTGCAGACCACGTCGTACTCGTCACCACGTACAGCGCCGCGGCCAACGGCACGATGCCCACCGTGAACAGCGTCATGAAGGACATCAGCGGCATCACCTTGGTCATCGCGCTCATCGCGCCCGCCCCCGGAACATCCGATGAACTCGGCGCCGGCGCAGCGGCCGCACTGGCCGCCATCATCCGCTTCGTACGCCCGTAATTGAACGTGGCCACCGCCGCCACGATCGCGAACAGCACCAGATAGACGACCGCCTCGGACCCGAACACCCCGCCGTCCGCGAGCGCCCCGCGCCACGTCCCGCCCAGCGGACTCCCGAGCAGCGAGTGCTCCAGCAGCACGTTCGCCTTGCCGCCGATCTTCGTCGACTCGAAGAGGTGGTACATCAGGAAGAAGGCGGGCATCTGCAGCAGGCTCGGCAGGCAGCCGGCCAGCGGCGAGACCTTCTCCGCCGCGTACAGCTCCATCGTCGCCTTCTGCAGCTTCTGCGCGTCCTTGCCGTGCTTCTTGCGCAGCGCGGCGATCTGGGGCGCGAGCGCGGCGCGTGCCTTCTGGGCGCGGGCCGACTGGCGGGAGAGCGGGTGGATCGCGAGCCGTACACACGCGGTGAACAGGACGATCGCGGCGGCCATCGAGGCTCCGTGGAAGAGCGGGTCGAGCAGATCGGCGAGGTGCGCGACCAGGCTGGCGAAAGCGGACATGAATGCGGACACGGGAGCCCTCCGAGGGGTCTCGTCATAAGCCGGACAGGCAGGAGATGTCGGCGTGACGGACCGCGGGGAGAACCGGAGAAGAGGTGTGTCCTACGCGGCCGTCGGGACGAGACGTCCCGGAGCTCGCGGCCTGGGCCGCCCCGATGCGTCGGGATCGCGTTGCGGCAGGAAGGCGGTACGCCGTTCCCGGTCGCGGATGGCGGTGCGGACGCGCGTCCGCGGCACCGCGGGCACATTGCGCGAGGCGACGAGCGCACACGCGGCCAGCGCGGATCCGACCGCGGCGGTGGCGGCGAGTGCGACGGCGGAGGTGAGCGTGCCGCCCTCGGCGAGCAGCACATCGGCGAGGAGGAAGAGCAGCAGACCGGCTGCCGACACACGTACACGTCGACCGAACATGGCACCCCTCCTCTCCCGCGAAAAAACAGACCTTCAGCCGTTATACACGACTGTCCTCCAGGATCGGATCGGAGGCCAGCACCTCGGAGTCCGGCCGCGGATCCCGGTCCGGCCGCCCCGCGTACGTCACGGCGAGCGCGACGGCGAGGTTGGCGGCCAGGGCCACGATCCCGGCGTTGACGCCCCACACCGGGTCGCGGTCGGTGAAGACGAGCGAGCAGACGACGGCGACGCCCACGACGAGCCCGCTCCCGGCGGCGAGGAGGGTCAGCCGCCGCCACACCAGGCCGAGCAGCAGCATCGGCAGGAGCTGCGCCATCCCCTCGTACGAGATCAGGGAGAGGCGGACCAGGGTGTTCGGCGCGGTGTACGTCATGACCAGGGCGAGGGTCCCCGCGACGACGACCACCACCTGCGAGGCGCCCTTCTGGCGCTCGTTCCAGCGCGGTACGAGCGAGAGCACGCTGCGGCCCCACATCGTCCCGATCACCAGCATGAAGACGGCCATGGGGACGACGGAGGACAGCGCGGCCGCGACCCCGATCACGCCGACCGCCCAGGCGGGCAGTGAGTCGACGACCAGCTTGAAGAGGGCGAGGTTGGACTCGGCGCCGACGAGGCCGGGGACGACGAAAAGGGCCGCCATGCCGAGCAGCATCGGGACGAAGAGAAGGATGTTGTACGCGGGGAGCCAGACGGCGTTCTTGCGCAGGACGTCCGCGTTCCGGGCGCCGAGGTAGCCGGCGACGGTGGTCGGGAAGATCACGACGGTGAGGGAGTTGAGGACGGTGGTCGTCGCGTACCAGGCCTGGCCGAAGCCGCTGTCGCCGTGGCCGGGGAAGGTCAGCCAGTCGCTCTTCTCGGCGACGAGGCGGTCGAGGAAGGGGCCGTATCCGTCGAAGTAGTGGAAGGGGACGTAGAAGGCGAGGAAGCCGAGCGTCCCGATGACGAGGACGTCCTTGAGGACGGAGACCCAGGCGCTGCCCTTGAGGCCGCTGACGACGACGAAGCCGGTCGTGACGGCGAAGGCGATGAAATAGGCCCAGTTGAGGCTGATCGAACCGTACGAGATGGTCGAGACGACGACGCCCATGCCGGTGATCTGCAGCTGGATGTACGGGAGAAGGAAGACGGTGGCGAGGACGGCGACGACGGCGCCCAGCCAGGGCTTTCCGTAGCGGTGGCTGATCATGTCGGTGATGCCGACGAGGCCGTGCCGGCGCGCGTAGGACCAGAGCATCGGCCCGACGACGTAGCCGACGGCGTATCCGCAGGACATGTACGCGACGACGTAGAGCACCGGGGCCCCGTAGTTGTAGCCCCAGCCCGCCGCGCCCAGATAGCTGAAGCTGGTGTAGCCCTCGCCCGCCATCAGGACCCAGATGAAGACGGAGCCGAGGCTGCGGCCGCCCACGGACCAGGCGGTGAGGCCGCCGCCGCGGCCGCCGCGTACGGCGAGCAGCCCGAGAAGGACGGTGCCCACCATGAAGACGCCGAAGACGGAGGTCGCGATCGCCGCGTCGCTGCTCATCGCCGGTCACCCCGCTGATCGCCTCGTCGCGCGAGCCACACCAGCAAGGGCGTGACGAGCGTCGCCCCCATCAGCCAAGCGAAGAGGAACGGCAGCCCGAGGATCACGGGCTGGACGCGGTTGACGAACGGCAGGGCGCCCACGAACAGCACGTAGGGCACGAGCAACCACAGGAGATGAGGACGACGTCTGAGCACGGCGATCACGCTATCGCGGGCGCGTCGACTGCAACTTCGCCCACACGACGAGCCGGTACTTGGACGTGTACTCGGGGGTGCAGGTGGTGAGGGTCAGATAGTGCCCGGCGGCGCTGTAGCCGTACGACGGCTTGACGATGGAGCGCGGCACGGCGGCGATGACGCCTCCGTCGCGCGAGGAGGTCTGGGGCAGGCCCTTGTCGACGACGTACGTGAAGACGGAGGTCCGGGTCTCGACGACGACGGTGTCGCCGCGGCTGAGCCGGTTGATGTAACGGAAGGGCTCGCCATGGGTGTTGCGGTGGCCGGCGAGGGCGAAGTTGCCGGGCTGCCCGGCGAGGGCGGTGCCGACGTAATGCCCGACATATCCCTTGTTGAGGACGTTCTGCTTGCCCACGCCCTGCGCGATGGGGGCGACGACCCCGAGCTTGGGGATACGGATGACGGCGAAGGCCTGGTCCCAGGAGGGCGCCGATTCTTTCCGTACGCCGGAACCGGAACCTTTGGCACCCCCCGAACCCGAACCCGAACCCGCATCGGACGAAGGATCGGGCGCAGGAGCACCGGAAGCAGCCGGATCGGGCCCGGTCCCGGTCCCAGGACTGCTGTCGCCCCACTCCCGCTCCAGCGCCTGCACCTTGTGCCCGGCCGCGGCCCGCGCCTCCCGGTTGGTCCACCACAGCTGATGCACCACGAGCAGCAGTACGACGACCCCGAGCGTCACCGCCGCCTCGGCCCCGACCCACAGCCCGCGCAGCGCACCCGCACGCCGCCGGGACGCGTGCCGCTGCACGACCACCGGTACTCCCGCTATCCGCTCCCGCACGGCGCGCACGATAGGCCCTGGCCCGGCAACTCTCCAGAGCCGCGCCACTCTCACGTGGGTCATTGCCCACATCCCCACCACATCCTGACCGCGTCCCATCACGCGGCAGTACGGTGTGGTGCATGCGCCCCGACACGCCTGCCGACCACATCGCCGAAGCCGAGCGCCTGCTGCGCACCGCGGCGCAGTACCCGGAGGACCAGGAGCCGCTGCTCCTCCAGGCCGCGGCCCATCTGGAACTGGCGGACGACCGCCCCCGTGCCACGACGCTCTACGACCAACTCCTCCAGTCCGACCCCGACGACGCCTCACTGATCAAGGCCCTCCAGGCCGCCAACCTCTGGGAGTACGGCCACGAGCCGGAGGCCCGCGCGATCATCGAGGGCCTGCGCGCCGCGTCCCCGGACACCCCGGCGGCGTGGGCCGTGATCGCGGAGACCCTGGAGACGCACGACGAGCTGGAGGCGGCGCACACCGCCTTCACCTCGGCGGCGGAGAAACTGATCGACCCCGCCGAGCCGGTCCCGTACACCTCCCAGTCGCTGCTCACGGGCCGGCATCGCGTACGCCGGCTGCTCGCGCTCCCCCACGACGAGTGGGACGCGCTCGCGGACACGGCGCACACGTCGCCGGTGCCGCTGGACGAACTGCACGACCCGAAGCGGCTGTGGGCGCTGGGCTCGGACAACCCGGAGGAGCTGCGGGCCGAAATCAGGCGTCTGCAGGCGGAGTTGGGGTCGTACCGGGCAGCCTTGTCGCGCCCGTTCCCGGTGGCGATCCTGCACTGGACGGCGTCGGAGCTCACGGAGCTGACGACGGCGTACCCGCGTCTGGGGGACGAATACCCCACGCACGAGGCGCACTTGCTGGACGTGGAGACGTCACTGCGGGAGCTGCGCCAGACGGGGACGCAGAACCTGGGCATCGTGACGGGCACGGTCCCGTCGTACGAAGCGTTCGCCGCATCGGAGTCGACGCAGCCGGCGGACGTGGACCTGCTGCCCCAGTACGCGACGACCCTCGCCGCGCGCGGCCGGGCGATCCCGTGGCCGCCGGCGCGGACGGCGCCGTGCTGGTGCGGGTCGGGGGATGCGTACAGGGACTGCCATGGGACGCCGAACCCGTAGAACGACGCCGAGGGGAGCCGCCACAGGGCAGCTCCCCTCACGCCACTTCACGTCACGTCGCTCCACTCCGCTCAGCGAAGATCAAGAAGCTGCTGGGTGTGACGCGGCACATGATCCCCTGCGAGTCCGTCGATGAGCCCCTCGACGGAGAGGGGCTGGTCCAGGGCAAGTTCTCCGCCGGAGAAGAGGATCGACGGCACCAGAACGGCGGCGGCGTCCTTGCCGAGCCGGTCGGCGATGTCGCACAGGATGCCGGCCTGGCTGCGTACATGAGCGATGAGATCGGCCCGGCCCGCGTGCTCGGCGATGATGCGCCGGAGGTTCCACTCGTCGAGGGTGATCCGGTTGTCGAAGGTGGGCCGCGCCCCCGCGACGACGCCGAGGGCGACGGCCGCGACGGTGGCGTCGACGCTGAGGAGATGGGCGAGGACGTGATCGGCATCCCACCCGCCGTCGCTCGCCTCACCGAGGCCGGGGGAGGCGGCGGCGTCGAGCAGTCGGTCGTAGGCGGCGCGCAGTGCTGCGGAATCCATGGGAGACACCCCTTCAACTCGCAATGAAAATCAGTCGGACGAGGCCGACCGCTCGTCGGTCTCAGCGGCCTCGGCGGCCTCGGCGGCCTCGGCAAGGCGCTTGATGGTGGCCAGTCGCCGGTCCCAGTCGGCGGCGAGCGCGGACATCCAGCGGGCGGTCACGTCGAGGGCTTCGGGCCGTACGGCGTACCGCACTTCGCGCCCGACCCGCCCGCCGGAGACGAGCCCGGCGGCGTCCAGTACGGCGAGGTGCTTGACCACCGCCTGACGGGAGACGGGCAACGGCTCGGCGAGGGTCGTCGCGGTGGCCTCGCCCCGCGCGGCAAGGATCTCGAGCAGCCGCCGACGGGTCGGGTCGGCGAGTGCGGTGAGGACGGAGTCGACGGTCTCGTCCCTGCCGCGCCGCCCGTCGCTCACGCCGAGGACCTCTCGACGCGCACCCGGAACGAGTCGATCACGACGGGCCAACCACCCTTGTGGTCCTGGTAGTTGCTGGCGCGCAGCTCCTCGGACCCGGCGAGCGTGGCGAACCCGCTCTCAACGACGCGCAGTCGCGTCCGGTCACCCTCCCGGCTGAGGGTGAACTCGACGAGGGTGCTGTTGTCGTCGGTCACCGGATCGGGGCTGTAGGCGCTGTTCCAGCGGTACGCGATGTACGTGGGCGGGTCGATCTTCTCCACCCGGAGGGGGTGGTCGCCGTGCTCGGCGCTCTTCACGACCATCGAATCCCCCTCCTTGGCGACGACCCCGGCCATGGCGTGTTCGTCGAGCCAGAACCCGGGCTGCAGCACGAGGTCCCAGACGCGCTCCAGGGATGCGGCAATGAGGGTGTCGCACTCGATCCGGTCCGCGCTCATGAGGAACTCCTTCGTCACGATGAGAGGGGGTGGTGATGCAACCCAAGAGTTGCACATCACCCCCTCTCGCGCAACTCCAGGGTTGCGGGACAAGCACCGACACCCGTCAGTCGAGATCACCTCCGCAACGTGCCGCCCCATCCAAGGTGCCGCTGAAGAAAGCGCGAGGAGTTGTCGATCTCGAACCAGGGTACCTGGTTGTGGCGCCCCGGGTTGACGTGCAAGGTCTTCTCCTTGGACCCGATGGCGTCGTAGAGCGCCAGCCCGCCCTCACGCCTGATCTCCTCGTCGTCCCAGGGGAGTTGAAGCTCCACGGGAACGGTGATCGCACGCGCGGCCTCGACGAGATCGTCGTACACGAGAACCCCACCCAGGGTCGCGGCGACGATCCGAGGCTCAACGGCCGTCAACAACAGCCCCACCGCGGTCCCCAAGGTCATCCCGCCGTACCCGACGGGCGCTTCGACGCCGATCTCGGGCAGCGCCTGGAGCGCGTCGAGAGTGGCCTGCCACTCGGGCACGGCGCGCTGGGCGAGGGACGCGTTGAACTCGGCGACGACGGGCGCGATGGACTCGCCGGCGTCCCGGGTACGCATGAGCTCGTCGACCCACTGCTGATCGCGGCGGTTACGGGGCCGGTCGCCGTGCCCGGGGGCATCGATGGCGGCGACGGAGAACCCGTAGTCGCTCACGTAACGCTCGGCCCGGGCAACGATCCCCGGAGCCCGCTTGTGCATGCCGCCGCTGTGCCCCATGAGGACGAGGGGGGTGGGACGGTCGGATGCGGGGGACGTGGGCGACCACAGAACCCCGGCAATGTCGCCCAGGGTGAAGTCGCGTTCGAGGACGCCGTCCGAAGATGTCTGTGCGCTGAAGAGAATAGATTCCATGACGTTCTGCCTCTCAGGAGTGCCTGATGTGTCGAGGCGCTCCCGGCGACGTCTACGTCAGTCGCACGGCCGTGGCGGGAGAGAGAGCACCCACGTGAATACAGCGTTCATGGGTCCCACCTCCTCGTACGTCGTCACGGTGCTACGGACGCTAGCAGCACGCCCGCCACAACATCCAACGCTTTTTCAGCGCCAGTCCCCGAGCACCCAGGCGACCAGCCGGGGCCGGGGCTCCCACCGGCACAGGCCCTGCGTAGAGACGATGTCGTAGGTGACGGCCGTTCCCACGACCCTGCTGACGTCACGCGAAACATCACCGGGCTCCCCGAACTCAGTCGAGGCGTCGGAGGCGTAGTCGGGCTGGGAGGAGTCGCAGCCGACGCCCGCGAGGGGCTGACCGAGAAACCAGCCACCGACGAAGACGGCGTACAGGACGGCGGTGACGCCGAGGCGGCGCGGGGTTATCCAGGAAGGCACGCGCGGAGTGTGCCACGGCGCACGCGCCGGATGCCGTGTCCCGGACCACACCCACAAGAGCGACGGAACCCCGTTTCGCACTCGGGGAGTTCGCCGTTCATGTAGAACATGATCACCACGACGACCTGGCCGACGGCCCTGGCGACAGCAACGCTCCTCGCCACAACGACGTCAACTGCTCCGGCCCACGCCAACTCAGCCTCCGGTCCCGCGCGTTGCGTGGGCCGCGAGGGCCATGACTCACCGCACCGAAGCGCCGTGGACGACCACGAGATCCGCTGGACGGAGGAGTCGAAGTACGACGACGCCCGCGCTCACGCCCACAGGGTGTGGAACGGCAACGGCCTGCGCCGGGTCGCCATCAGGCCCGACGCCTGGAACACGAGCAACGACCTGATCTGGAAGGACAAGAACAAGAAGGACGACGCCCTGGCCACGTACGCACGCAACCCGAACACCGGCATGACAGACGTGATCTACATGAACGACCGCTACCTGAAGAAGAACAGCCCCGGGGACTACGACACCCCCTGGTGGCGCCGCTTCGCCGCATCCCACGAGTTCGGCCACGCCCTGGGCCTGTGCCACAAAAATCCGGACCGGTGGGCCACGATCATGGGCCGCCAAGCGCGCGACACGGCGGACAACAAGCCCACGCGCCGCGACCGCGGCGACTACCACCGGATCTGGGGGACCTGATGACCTGCACCACCACGGCCGCCATCACCGCGGCAGCCGCTCTACTCCTCGGCGCTGCGGCCTGCACAACGCAAACCGAACACCCCACCACCGAATCACTGTTGGCCACAGACCTGTCGAAGGACGAATACCTGGCAGCGGCCTCCCCGGAGATCTTCCACGGCACAGCCCTCCGAAAAACTCTCCAGAGGAACACAGACCAGCAGGGCGAGGTGGAACAGCACTGGCAGGTCCGCGTAGACAGAACCTTCAAGGGCCAGGCATCCGGTCTGGTAACGGTAAGCACCCTGGCCTACCGCACCCCGAACGGCTCGCTCACCGCCGACGGAGGCGCGGTCCTCCCCCGCAAAGGCCGGCAGTACGTCTTCGCGGGCCACCACGACGAAACCGAGAACACCTACTACCCCTTCAACGGCGAAACGGGCACCCGCCTCTCCCCCGCGCTCACGGCCCCCTTCGGCCCACCCCAGGGCGCCCGCCCGCTCCACCCGCACCACATCCGGGGCACGCAAACGGTGGAGGGCTACTGGACAACAACGGTCCGACAGGCGAAGCCCGGCCCGGCACTCGACGACTGACCGGACGACAGAGCAACTACCCCAGCCGCTCCCCCTCGTTGAACCGGAACCCCAATGCGCGGGCGAGCTGAAAGACCAGGTCCTCGGCCAACGGATCACACTCCGCCACCAGGGCAGCTCTCACCTCCGCCGGCACCGGATCGAGACCAGCCTCCCGAGCCCACGCGACTGCCCGCTCGGCCACCACGTCCGGATCCCGATCCACTCCTCCGGAAATTCGTAGTCCCGCGCCATGACCGGAGACAACGCGCACTGCCATGACACGCCACCGGGGCTGTGAGCCTGAACGGTGACGAAGTCGCTGTCGACCACGTGGCAGACCATCACCGGAGCCGCGGTCTCATCGACGATCGACGAGTCAGGATCCTCCATGAGATCCGTTTCCACGATCTGCCATCCGCCGTCCCGCGCCCACCAGACCGCAGCACAGGACGACGCGCTCATCGCCCCCAACTCCGTCACAGGCCGATCGGCACGCGCCACGATGAATGAACCCGAGAACCCCATGGCCCGAGACCCTAAGCACGACCACTGACAGCCAAGGTGGAGGGGACCGCCAGGAGAACCCGCCAGGGAGCGGCACAATGCCCTCCATGCCCGACCCCGCCCCGTCCTCGGCCGCTGTGTCGGCCCGCATGAGCCGCCGGGCCTCGCGCGACACAGCTCCCGAAGTAGCCGTACGCAAAATCCTGCACGCGGCGGGCCTGCCCTACCGCGTGAACGTCCCGGTCCCCGGAAACCGCTCTGCGCAACGACCGCAGCGCAATTGGATGTAGGGGGTGCGGGTTCCGACCTGCTCGAGGTACTGCCGGCGGTCCCTACCAGGAGATCGAATGACCGGGGGCGGGGGGGGACGGGGGACCGTCAACTGGTGGAGAAGTAGTGGCCGTTGTCCAGATCGGCGAGCAGGCCGGGCTGGGACGGTTCCCAGTCGAGGGTCCGGCGGGTGATGAGGCTGGACGCCGGGTAGTTCTGCGTGACGATGTTCGCGAGGAAACCGAAGTATCCCGGCACCATCAGTACGTCCGCGGGAATGCTCACGACGGGCAGGCCCAGGCGGCTGCCGATGGCCTCGGCGATTGCGCGGAGCGGGACGGCACCGTCGTCCACCGCGTGCCAGTATCTGCCGGCCGGCCCCTTCTCCAGCGCCAAGCGGAACAAGGACGCGACATCGCGGATGTGCACGGCGTTCCACAGGTTCGTGCCGTCTCCGGGGTAGCCGACGAAGCCCTTCTCCTTCGCGAGCGCGATCAGCTGCACGAGGAAGCCGGCGCGATCGGTCGTGCTGTGCGCGATGTTGGCGATCCGTACGACGGAAGACCTCACTCCCCGCTCGGCGAGGCCGATTACGGCGGTTTCCACGACGTTGCGCACCCGCAGGGTGCCCTTGTACTCGTCGCCGCCGGGAAGGGCCGGGTCCTCCTCGGTGACCGGCCGGCCCAGGTGCTGCCCGGGCGAACCTATGCTCCCCGCTGCGACCAGCGGCTTTCCCGTTCCCGCGAGTGCCTCGCCGTACGCGAGCATGATCGGGAGCTCCGCGGCGGCCACGGCGTCGAGCCCGCCGGAGGGAAGCAGGTCCTGCCGGTGCGCGACGTGGATGACGCCGTCGGAGTCCGCGGCCGCCTCCTTGAGCCCGTCGAGATCCTGGAGGTCGCCGCGGCGCACCTTCGCGCCGAGCGCGGACAGCGTCGCCGCGGCCTTGTCGGACCGGGCCAGGCCGGTGACCTCGTGTCCGGCGGTGATGAGTTCGGGGACGATGTACGAACCGGAATGACCGGTCCCGCCGGTGACGAAAACGCGCATGCGACTGCTCCTCGTGAGTAGACCGACTGGTGTGATGTGGCGCGGCACGTGGTGGTGCGGGCGCGCTCAGCCGGTGAATTCGTCGACGCCGAGGGCGAAGTCCCAGTGGCCGACCCCGTTGCCGGCGAGACCCATCGTGACCAGGCCCATTCCTTCGAGCCAGTGCGCCATTTTCAGGCCGCCGACATCCAGCGGGCGCAGCCCGAGGCTCTCGATGAATTCCGCCACGTCCGCCTTGGCCCGCGCATCGTCGCCGGCGACGAAGACATTGGGGCGGCCCTTCTCCAGGACATTGCGGAAAATGGTGTTGAACGCCTTTACCACGCGGGCGTTGGCCGGGGCCACCTTGGCGACTTCCTGCGCGATCGAGGTCTCCTCGCTGTGGGCCAGTCCGTCGAACGCGGCGTTGAAGGGGTTGCTGATGTCGACGATGACCTTGCCGGCGAGGGCGTCTGCGTACTCGGCGACGACCGGCACGACACCGTCGTACAACAGGGCGGTGATCACGATGTCCCCGGCCGGAACGGCGCCCCACTTGCCCGTCGTCGCGCCGCCGCCCAGAGCCTTGGCCAGGTCGTCGGCCTTGGACTGATCGCGTCCCATGACCTCTACGGTGTTGCCGCCCGCGACCGCGAGCGTGCCGATGGTTCGGGCCATGTTCCCTGTACCGATGAGGGTGATGCTGCTCATGAGGTGTGCTCTCTTCCTACGATGTGGTTCAGATGGCGGTGGTGCCGCCGTCGGCGACCAGTTCCAGGCCGTTGACGTAGCTGGAGTCGTCGGAGGCGAGGAACAGGGCGACGGTGGCGATTTCTTCGGGGCGTCCCATTTCTCCGCGGGGGATCAGGGACTCGAATGCAGCCCTGGTTGTCTCGTCGAACAGTTCTGCCTGTTTGGCGGTGGCGACCTGGCCGGGAGTCAGGACGTTGACCCGGATCTTGCGGTCGCGCAATTCGTTGAGCCAGACACGGGCCCAGGCCTGCTGGACGGCTTTGCTTCCCGCGTAGAGGCTCCAGCCGGAAAAGGCGCCGAGAGAGGCGTTGGATCCGGTCATGAAGATCGAGCCGTTGTCGTTGATCAGCGGCAGCGCCTTCTGCACGGTGAACAGGGTGCCGCGCGCGTTGAGCCAGAAGGCGCGGTGGAACTGTTCCTCGGTGATCTCGCCGAGGGCGGCGGGTTCGCCCGTCCCGGCGCTGGCCCACAGCACGTCGATCGAGCCCTTTTCCCGCTTGACGGTGGCGTACAAGCGGTCCAAGTCATCCAGGTCTGCCGCGTCGCCCTGGACGGCGGTGACGTTGCGGCCGATCAACTCGACGGCGTCGTCCAGTGCTTCCTGCCGCCGGGCCTGGATGAAGACGTGCGCTCCTTCCTCGACGAAGAGTCTGGCGCCGGCCAGTGCCATGCCGGTGGATCCACCGGTGATCACCGCTACCTTGCCATCGAGCTTTCCCACGATCACTCCGTTGAATTGACGGGTATTTATTGACGGGTACGTGTTGACGAATTCCGGTGTCGAATTCCCATTCAGGTTGCCATTGGCCCGAGTTGGTGTCCAAGACCTCTTTTAGCCGCGGTGATACCCTGAAGGCATCACCGGACTGGGGGACGCCATGGATCTGGATCTGGACCTGCGCAAATTGCGTTACTTCGCCGCCGTGGCCGACCAGTTGCACTTCGGCCGCGCCGCCGATGAGCTCCATATCGCGCAGCCGGTGCTCAGCCGGCAGATCCGCGCGCTCGAGAAGGATCTCGGCGCCTCGCTGTTCACCAGGGATCGCCACGGCGTAGCGCTGACCGAGGCGGGCCGGCAACTGCTGGCCGACGCCGGTCCGTTGCTCGCCTCCGCGCACGCGGTCCGCCGCCGGGTGTCCGTGGCGGCCCACGGCAGCCGGCGGCTGATGGTCGGCTTCCGGGCCGGTATCCCGGTCATCCCGGCGGCGCGGGCGTTCGAGGCCCGGCACCCGGACGTGGTCGTGGACGTACAGCGGATCGAAGGGGACGACCAGGCCGCGATGCTGCTCGACGGCCGCATCGACGTCGCCTACGTACGGCTGCCCATCGATGAGGCCGGCCTGAACGTCACCCCGCTCTACGACGAGCCGCGCGTGGTGGTGCTGCCCGCCGGCCACCGGCTGGCCGGCAAGGAGGAGGTCACCGAGGCCGACCTGGACGGTGAACCGCTGCTCTGGCATGCCGATCCGAGCACGCAGCCCACCAGGCGCCCGCACCCCAACGCCGGGTACCTGGTGCGCGGGGTGGACGAGACGCTCGAGCATGTCGCGGCCGGCCGG
This sequence comes from Streptomyces sp. NBC_01465, assembly GCF_036227325.1. Taxonomy (NCBI): domain Bacteria; kingdom Bacillati; phylum Actinomycetota; class Actinomycetes; order Kitasatosporales; family Streptomycetaceae; genus Streptomyces; species Streptomyces sp. NBC_01465. The sequence goes on from NZ_CP109467.1 coordinate 2,903,362, forward strand.
GGCATCTCGTTCCTGGCCCGTTCGGCGTCCGTGTTCTTCTCCCATCCGGACGTCGCCTATGTGCCCATCCCGGATCTGGCACCCGACCAGGTGTGCCTCGCGGTGGCGGCATCACGTACCTCGCCCGTGGTCGATGACTTCGTCACCGCGGCTCGGGCGACGGCCGAGATCACGTCTGAATGCGGGAATTACGAAATGTGGCAGCCTGACGCTCGCTGACGAGCGCTACCAGTACAGCGCCGAGAGGGGACCGAGCCGTTCCCACCGCCCGCCGGCCCGCTCCGACCACCGGTGGAGCCAGATGTCGTGGCCGAAGCCGAACGTGTGGTCCTCTGCTTCGCCGCTCGGATCGAACCAGCCCCCGAGGCTCCGTACGAGCTGCTCGTTGATCCCCTTGGCCAGACCCTCGGCCAACTCGTCGGGGTCGTCCGGCACTTCGCCCTTCCCCTCGTACCAGACGGTCCGGTACATCCGGACGATCGCCTGTGCCGCCTCGTACTCCTCCAGCGCGCCGAGCCGGTCGGGCAGCTGCACCAGCCACGGGCACCGCTCGGTGTTCCCCTTCTGGCAGTCCTTCGCCAGTACGGAGCCGGGCGCCACGGTGTCGACGCGGTACAGGGTGATGCCGTCGGGCACCGGGCCGGGGGCCTCCGACTCCACGTCCCAGCAGGGGCTCTCGACGCCGGGGGCGTACAGCACCGTGCCGCGGTAGCCGGCGCGGCCCAGGGCGCGCAGATCGGCGGAGAGCCTGGAGAACCTGCCCGAGAGGTGGACGGCGGTGCGGGCGTCGCCGGTGCCTTTGGAGAGGGCGGAACGCAGTTCCCCGGCGGTCATGTCGCCCGGCCTGTGGATCTCGACGGTCATCGAGGGGAGGTCCGGCCCGCGCCAGCCCGGATCAGCGCCGCGTTTCCCCAGTTCGTCGGTGATCCCGGCATCGGTGCCCCACGAGCCGAATACGAGCAGCTTCTTCGTCCTTTGCTTCTTCGCCAGGTACGTCCTCAACTGCCAGCCCACCTCGGCCACCGGCGGGGCGATCGTCGTGGTGAAGTCGTCGCCGAAGCCGGTCGGCGCGTCCGGGCGGCACGTGCCCACCACCGGCACGGAACTGCCTGTGTCGTCATCGACCGGGTCGTCGGCAACCACCGCCACGAGCCGCGGGTAGCTCTTGCGCAGCGCCCCGACCGTCAGCCCGTCCCGCGGCCTCACCGCGACGAACTCCAGCGGCAGGCGGCCCGGCGACTTGTTGTCCACCAGCAGTCGCCGCAACTCGTCGAGCGCGACGCGGGCCGCTGCGGCACGGTCCTCGGTGGCGTGGTCGGTCACTACGGCGACGGTGAACGGTGCCGCCTGCTCGGACTTCCCCTTCCCTGGCTCGTCGTCGCTCCGATCCCCCACGACCAGCACGAGGGTGACGATCACCGCCATCACCCCGAGCGCCAACAACGCCTTGCGCCATCCCCCCATACGGCCGACGGTAGCGGCGGAACTCCGGCCTCGGCAGGGCGCGTTACTCGCCCGTGGCGCCGTCGACGGCCTCGCGGAGGAGGTCTGTGTGGCCGACGTGGCGGGCGTACTCCTCGATGACGTGCTCGAGGATGAACCGTACGTCGGTGTCGCCGAATTCCGGGTTCGGGACGATGCGTGCGGGGTCGGTGGTGACCTCGGCGAAGATCTGGCGCGACTCCTCGCACGCCTTGAGGTAGTCCTCGTAGACGTCGATGGCGGGTGTTGCGTCCGACTCGTCGTACCACTCGTCGCCGTCGGGGGTGGCGTAGGTCCGGTACGGGAAGAAGCGGGGTGTCGTGCCGGCCAACGCCCTTTGGAACCAGGCGCGTTCAACGCCTTGCAGGTGGCGCATGAGGCCCAGAAGGGTCAACGCCGAGGACGGCACGGGGCGTTGGCGCAGTTGTGCGTCCGAGAGGCCCTCGCACTTCCACAGGAACGTCGCCCGGTGGTGGTCGAGGTTCGAGGCGATCACCTCCAGCCATGAACCCGATAGCGTGCGCTCGGGCCTGACGGCCTTCTGGACCACGATGTCGCTCACGCTGGAGTCTCCCCTCCGAGGACTGGGCGTTGTCGCCAAGAAGACCTCGGTTCGCGCCGGAACTCATCGCACAACTCCCGCCCTATCCATACGGGTTGAGTGCCCGGAAGCGGACGATGTCGCTGCGGCGGTCGAACCACAGGGTGGTGGAGTAGCCCGTGCCGTCGCGGTCGAGTTCGTTCGACCGAACCCACTGCGGATCCTCTGGGCCCTCGCCCTTGAGCGGCTTCTCGAACCACGAGGTGAAGCCATCGGAGGCCGGCCCCTCGGAGACGAAGGCATGCGCCGCCGTGAGCTCCGCCAGCTTCCCCGGTGCCAGCCGGGCGAAGCCCGAGATCACCAGCTCCGGCGACGGGAGGTCCCGGTCGTTGTCCCGGCTGCTCACCCACTTCGCGCCGGTGAGCGGTCCCAGCAGCGGGAACGCCCGCTCCAGCGGTGCGGTGTCGGTGCGCCAGTCCCCCTTGGCCCCGTCCGACTCCTGCCGCAGGACCCACCAGGCGGGCAGAGCCGCCAGCCCCGCCCCGATCCCGATCACTCTCCGTCGCTCCATCGCTTCCCCCAGTCAGCCGGCGATGCGTTTCGCCGTGACGTGCCGTCTACCGGCCCACCCTGCACGCCTGAAGCGTGACCTCTTCGGAGCTACGAGGTTGAGGGTGCGCGTCCTTCGCATCCGTATCCCGACCCTGGAGCCCTCCACCATGCCCCATATCCGCACCTCCCTGACCGCCCTGCTGCTGGCCGCCGCCGGTTCTCTCGGCGTCGCCGCGCCGGCCCTCGCCGCCTGCCCCGGGCCGCCCTCCACCCTCGTACTGTCCAATGAGGACTACGACCGCTTCGCGCAGGCATCCCCGGACGAGCAGCGGCTGATCTGGGACGACGCGGCGTACCGCTCGGTGTGGCTCGACTGCCTGCCGCCCAACCACGTCGAGCCGAACATGTGGGGGTCGGGGTACGTCTGCCTCCCCGAGGGCGCCGTGCAGTGAGCCGTCACCCCTCGGCCCCCAGCGCCTGAACCGCCCGCTCCAGCCGCGTCCGCCGCGTCTCCGGCGTCGCGGCCTGGAGCAGCGGGAGCATCAGCTGGTAGCGGGCGCTCCGGTCGAGCGCGTCGAACACCGCGCTCGCCGCCGGGTCCGCGGCGAGCGCCGCCGCGAGGTCGTCCGGGACCTCCGCCGTTGCCTGCGACGCGTACGCGCGGTCCCAGCGGCCGTCCTCCCGGGCCCGTTGCACCTCGGCGAGGCCTGGCTCTCGCATCCGGCCCGCCGCTGTCAGCGCCGCGACCTTCTCTACGTTTACCCGCGACCACACGCTTCTTGGGCGCCGAGGGCTGTACTTCTGCAGGTAGTACTGATCGTCCAGGCCCCTGCGCTGACCGGAGATCCAGCCCCAGCACAGCCCCACGTCGACCGGTTCGTCGTCCGTGACCGACGCGATCCCCGACGCCTTCTTCGCCACCTTCACCCACACGCCCTCACGGCGCGTGTGATGCCCGGCCGCCAGCCAGTCCTCAAAGGCCGCAGCATCGGGAAACGCGACGACGTCCACCTCGTGGAACTTCTCCATGCGCGCCAGGCTAGCCCGGCCGATCAAGCCGGAGCCGGGTCAACACCCCTCCCCCTACGCAGAGATGATCGCAGCGCCGCCACCCTGGCCGGTACGGATTCCGGCAGTGGCTGCGTTACGGGTCGGGGCGCGGCCCCCGTGCACGGCGTGCAGATGCCCGTCTTCTGGGTGGGCGGGAGCGGGTCCCGGCAGTCGGCGCACTCCGCCCGGGCGACCACCGCGTCCCGGCGCTCGGGCGGGAGTTTGCGGTGCAGGCGGTCCGACAGGATCGCCCGCGCGGAGAAGACCACCGGGGGCAGACCGGAGGTCAGCAGAGAGCGGGCCTCCAGGTCGGAGACTCCTCGGTCCAGCCACGGAACAGCTCGCGGCGCAAGGGCCAACGCCTCGGTGGCGCTGAGGGCGAGCTTGGGTTCGCGGCTGACGATGCGCAGGAGGAGGGCTGCCGCACGGGCCAGCTCTGGCGTCTCCTGTACGGGAGTTGGCAGTTCCGGAGCCTGCTCCTCAGGGAGGGAGGGTTCTTGCTCCTGGTCCTTAACCCCTTCAGGGGACGCTCCCGTGATGCCGTGCCCCGCCTCACCGGTTCCCGGGTACTGCGGAGTGTCGTACACATGTGTCTCCGTGCGCACTTGGCCCGTCGCCGGGTCGTGCGTGGTGCGGCGGACGTAGTAGCCGTGCTCGATCAGCTCATCCACGGCCTTCGCCACGCCGCTGCGGCCGACCCGGGGATGGCGGTCCGCGAGCGTACGGACGTCCTCGCGGGCTCCGTCGGGGAGGGAGAGGAGGTGGCAGAGGATGCCTCGTGCCGTGAAGCTGAGATGGGGGTCACGGACGGCCGCGTTGGGGAGGACCGTGAAATTGCGCGCGTGGGCGCTAGTGTGGATGCGCATCGAAGTTCTACTTCCTTCGGTGTCGGGTCCCGGGGTGTTCGAGCACCGCCGGGACCGTCTATGTCCGGGTCGTTTGGCGTGAGCGTAGGCCGGGCCCATTCCGAACTGTCAATGCACACTGATCACTTGACGCGTATTGGCCACGACCTGACGCCTTGATCACCCCGATCGATCGAACCCTGATCACAACTGCGCGCGGCTACGGCCGGTGGTGACGACACCGGGTCTCGCGGCCGGGTGCTGGTAAGTGGAGGGCCGCCTCTACTGTCCGGCGGAGTGCAGGGGCAGAGCGTGGGCGGGCGCGGCTCAAAGACGGAGAAATACGTGGCTGGGGTGCGTGGTCGGTCGGCGCCTCTCCCTTCGCGCGTTGCCGTCTGCGGAACCGTCGCAACGTCCGTGTTCCAACTGGCGTGAGTGATGGGCCCGGTGGTGGGCTTCGGGTGAGAGGCGAACCCACACTTCGTCTCGCGCCCTCCGGGCGCAAAGAGTCGGGCTACGACGAACCGGCGAGACGCGGCCCGGGACCAAATCCCGCCCTTCGAGGACCGCGCGGACACTCCGAGATACGTAGGTCCGGTGAGACCGGACCTACGTATCTCGGAGTACCGCCAAGCACTCCCACACTCGGGCATATTGGACACTGGGGCGTCGCCTCAGCGCCGTCCCCGCCGAGGATCGCGAACCGGCCCTCACCCCTCCTCACCCAACCAGCGTCTTTGCGCCGTCAGGCGCGACACGCGCCGAAACTGTCCGAACCGAGCCGACGCTCCCCACCGGGCCCAGTCCGAAGACCAGTTGGGGAACGGTCGTTGCGACGGTGCCGCAGCCTGCAGCGCGCATGCGGAGGTAGTTCAACCGGCCACGGGCAGCAACCACGCCAATCTCAATCATTGAGCCGCACCCGCTCACGCCCTGCCCCCGCACCCCACCGAAGAGTAGAGGCGGCCCTCCACCCGTCCGCAGTCGGCCACGAGGCCCGGTGTCGTCACCACCGGCCATAGCCGAGGAGCCCGGCACGGAGCACGGGGTTCGGTCGCCGAGCCCGGACACCGCAGGCCATCGCTACCCGCCTACCCCCACCCGCATCACCGGCGGCACGCGGCCCGCCCCCGTCGCCAGTGCCGCCCGGACCGAGGCCACGAACTTGGCGGGAGCCACCCGGAGTTGGTTTGGTGAGAACGCCAGCACAATCAGCCCTACCCCCGTCATCCGGTTACGGCGAGTCATCGTGTCCTGCCAGTCGCCCGGGTTCAGGTGCCAGCTGCGCGAGTCGATCTCCAGCGCCACACCCTCCCCCGGCCAGTACGCATCCGCGCGACCCACCCATGCGCCGTCCGGCAGGCGGAGGTCGCGATTCCACAGCGGGTCCGGGATCCCCGCCGTACGCAGAATCCGCCGCGCCTCCGCCTCCGCCACCGAACGCACCCCCGCGACCAGCCCGTCCCTCGCCGCCGCGACCCCCGGCACCTTCCCCAGCGCGGCGTCCCGCACCTCGCCGAGCAACTCCTCCACTCCAACACGCCTGTTCTGCACCAACTCCGCCAGCAGAGCCACCACCTCGTCCTCCGTCCTGCGATACGGGACTGCCTGCAGCGCCGCCCTGACCAGGGGTGCACACGGCAGCCGTTGCACAGGGAGCGTCCGCCAGGGGCGGTGCGTGCGGTGGATGCGTACGAAGCCAACGCTTCGCGGGCTCCTGTCCTGCGACACCAGCACATCGACCTCCCGTACCTGCTCCAGCCGTGGCGCCGCACGCACCTCGTACAGCGCAAGCGCCGCGTCACCCGTCAGGCACGCACCCCGACCTGCATGCAACAGCGCTGCCTGCAAACGCTGTTGTGAGCTGGGGGCACCGGTCTGCAAAAGGATCACCCGCGGCAACAGCCTCTGCCACGGCCCGCCCTCCGCGACCCTGTCTGACATCGTCGATTTCGGGCACCCCATGGCGATCAGCTGAGCCGAGGTGAGCAGTCCCTGCTGCGTGCAGGCAATTTCCGTACTGGCGAAGATCGTTGAGAGCATGCTGCGGAGATGCCCGGACCCCGTACGCCCCGACACCGCAGTAGCACCGCCGCACCTGAACAGTCACCCTGCGGTGACAAGCGCGCGGCGGACTGGGGCTTTCTGCCACAGCCGCGTACGTCGGGGGCCGCGCGGCGCACATGCACCCACGCGCCGTGGTAGTCCGTGTACCGGACGGAGATCCGGAGGTGGATCCCCTCGATGGGCGTGGCGCGCGACCCGCCGCGCAGGAGCACCTCGCCCTTCACGTCCTGGGCCATGACCTGCCGCCTTGCCCGCCTCGATTCCTACCAGTTGGCCGCCAGCGTCCAGTTCAGGCTGCCGTCCACGCTGCCGCGCCACCAGTTGAGGTCACCGCGGTAGTGGAACAGCAGATCGGTCCGCCCGTCGCCGGTGAAATCCCCCGCCCAGACCGGACGGCCATCGGTGAACGACCCGAATCCTGCCGTGTTCCCGATCAGCGACCAGACCAGCTGCAGGCCGCCCGGGTTGGGGGTGACCGGGCAGGCGAGCGTTGCCATTTCGGACTGCTCCGAGGTCATGGCCTGGCGGATCGCCGTGATCTGCCGGTTGATCTCCCTGATCTCCTCCCGGTCGAGCTTGGGGTCGAGACCGTCCCTGATGTCCTGGAGGGTACGGATCTCCGCGCGATGCCCGGCGATTTCCGAGCGGAGCACTGCGCACCGCGCGTTCTCGGGAGGTACCAGCTGGATGGAGCCGAGCCACCAGTTCTCGTCACCCGGGTAGTGGAAGACGATGTCGGTCTTCCCGTCACCGGTGAAGTCGCCCGTCCAGAACGGGTTTCCGGTCACATCGCCGAAGCCGGTCGTGTTCCCCACGTACGCCCAGGTGAGCTGCCCATTCCGGATCGTGCCGAGCCACCAGTTCCGGTCGCCCGGGTAATGGAAGATGATGTCGGTCTTCCCGTCACCGGTGAAGTCGCCCGTCCAGAACGGGTTGTGGGACACGTCGCCGAAGCCGGCCGTGTTGCCCACCAGGTCGAAGCTCAGTTGTCCGCCGGTGACCGAGCCGAGCCACCAGTTCTGGTCGCCCGGGTAGTGGAAGAGCAGTTCCGTACGCCCGTCACCGGTGAAGTCGCCTGCCCAGACCGGGTTTCCGGTCACGTCGCCGAATCCGGTCGTGACCGCCACGCGGGTCCAGCTCAACTGCCCGCCCGTGATCGAGCCGAGCCACCAGTTCTGGTCGCCCGCGTAGTAGAAGAGCAGTTCCGTACGTCCGTTTCCGGTGAAGTCCCCTGTCCAGAAAGGGTTTCCGGTCACGTCGCCGAAGCCTGCCGTGTTCCCCACGAGCGACCAGCCGAGCTGCCCGTTCTGGACGGTGCCGAGGATCCAGTTCTGGTCCCCCGGGAAGTGGAAGATGATGTCGGTCGCACCGTCGCCGGTGAAGTCGCCCGTCCAGAAGGGGCGGCCGTCCGCCAGGTCCCCGAACCCGCTGGTGTCACTGACATCGCTGAACACGAGCGTTCCCGGCGCACCCGGATTCGTCCGCCCGAGGTACCAGCGCTGACGGGCCGGTGAGTAGTACAGGACGTCGGTCCCCGGCTGCCCCCGGAAGCGCCCCAGCCACACGTTGCGCGGGCCCGGGTAGACACCGGGGTACATCGTGGCCACGGCCCCCCGGTCGCCCACACTCAGTCCGGAGGCACCGCCCATGGTGACGCCGGGCGGCAGCTGTTGCTCCGCCACGATGGTCGTCCTCTTCTGGCCCGTCGCGGGGTTGATGACACCGAAGGCCGTTGGCCCGTAGTGCATGATCGAGCCGTAGTCGTACGGCCCTACGTCATCGCCGTCGGAGATGTTCTGGTCGAAGTTGTGGCCCTCACCGGCCACGATGTTCGCCCAGATGATGCTGACGAAGAAATCGCGGTCCTCGCGGCTCTGCTCGTGCCAGAGCCCGACCGCGTGGCCGATCTCGTGGATGGTCCCGCTGATGCCGCACTTCACGCCGATTTCGACGTCCTGGGACCCACCCTGGCGGCCGACCGAGGACCGGCACACGCTTGCGTCCCGGAAGTTCAGCCAGGCCGCATCGGAGCCGTTGCGCGGGCGCAGTGCGAGGCGGGTTCGGTCGTGCCAGTGGGAGATCGCCGTGGTGATGGCGGTCCGGGCCGTGGAGGTCAGGGAGACGTCCAGGACGAACGGCACCACTCCGCCGGGCCACCGCCTGCCCTGCCAGGGGATCACGACCGCCGTGGGCCTGACGCCGACGAACTTCGTCAGGTCGACGGCATCCCCCTCCAGGACCCCGTCCCCGACTCCCGCCGCGCCCTGTGCCGCCTTCTCGCGCAGCTCGTCGGTCCGTCGCCGGACGTCCTCGTCCCGGCCCAGAACGATGTCGCCCTCGACGACGGCCAGACCGTCGACCACCGCGTACCGGACAGCACGCACCTCGAACGTCTCGCCGGTGATCAGCGCCGTCCTGATGACTTTCCCGCCCGGCTGCTGCTCGCCGGAATCCTCCCCGTGCTTCTCCTCGGGAACGTCGGCGGGATGCATCTGCTCGTCGGCCATGACGGCCTCCCCACGGTTGCCCTTCAGGGTGGTGAGAACGAGACAAGCACCGCCGCGGCCCGGCCGACAGCCGCGAACAGGCCACCGTGGGGGGCGCGGAGTTCGGGGTTTCCGAACTCCGCGCCCGCGCACGCCGGCTTCAGGCACCCAGAGGTGCCGCCTACCTCACAGACGGGCCAACCTCCGAATCGACTTTCCCAAGTCTGATGCTCAGTGCGGTAGTTGCACCGTCACGTACGGGCTCAGCGCCCGCAGGAAGTCCGCCGCCTCGAACGCCGTTCCCGCCGACACCACACCCGTCGCCCCCGCCCGCGTCCGCCCGTCGAGGAGCCGCTCCACCGCCTCCACCGCGAGCGGTGCGGTCACCGCGTAGATGTCCTGGCCACTGGCCGTCGCCCGGCGCTCGACGCCGTCCGACACGACCAGCACGTCGACCACGAACGTCTGGTCGGAGCGGCCCAGTTCGTCCATCGCCTCCGGTGCCGGCGTGTCCGCACCCGCCAGGTCGCGGGCCGCCTCGACCGCCATGTACGTGGTCACCGACGGCACCTGCACGTGGCTCGGGACCGTCACCACGTCGGCCATCGTGAACTCCGCGAACACCCTGCGCGTGCCCAGCGGCTCCGGGAACTCCCAGTCCTGCTCCACCACCGTCTTCTCGTCGTGGTACTGCAGCTCGCCCTCCGCGAACCGCACCCGCCGGCCCCCGCGCCGGTCGTGCGACACCTGGCCCGCGGCCCGCGTGCCCGCCGTCGGGCGCCAGCTGCTCAGTCCGTACGCCACGTGCACGGCGTCCGCCGCCGTCCGCTCCCCCATCGCCGCCGTGACCAGGAGGTCGCCGAGCCCGCCGTAGAACGCCATCGCCGGGACCACGGCGGTCCCGGCCTTGGCGGCCGCCTCCGCGTAGTCCGCGAACATCGCGACGTTCGCCTCCAGCTCCGCCGCCACGTCGACGTACGGGATCCCCGCCCGCAGCGCCGCCTCGACGACCGGGCCGCCGGTGACCGCGAACGGTCCGGCGCAGTTGATCACGGCCGCCGCCCCGGCGAGGGCCCGGTCGAGCGCGGCCGGGTCGTCGACGGCGGCCGGTCGTACGACAAGACCCGGCTGGGACGAGGCTGCCAGGGCCTCCAACTGGGCCGCGTTACGGCCCGAGACGATCGTCGTGAAGCCGCGGCGTCTCAGCTCGGCGACCATGAAGCGACCTGTGTGCCCCGTCGCCCCGTACACCACCACTGCAGCCTGCGCGTTCATGCTGTCCCCCATCTCGCTGTTCCGGTGAGGGCAAGTGTCGCCGAGAGGCGGGGCCTGCGGCGGTGAAAAGCCCTGGGTGTTTTGATCACTCTGCGCTTAAGGTCTGCGCAATGACTCTTGCTTACGATGTTTCCGGAGACGGTCCCGCGCTGGTTCTTCTGCACTCCGCGGTGTGCGACCGAAGAATGTGGGACCCGCAGTTCACCGCCCTTGTCGATGCCGGTTATCGGGTGGTGCGCCCCGACTTCCACGGCTTCGGGCAGTCCCCTCTGCCGGACCGGCGCCACAACGACGCCGAAGACGTACTGGAATTGCTGGACGCCCTCGGGGTCGAGCAGGCGGCGCTGATCGGCTCCTCGTACGGCGGCCAGATCGCCGTGGAGATCGCCGCGCGCCGTCCGGACCGGGTGTCCGCACTGGCTCTGCTGTGCTCCGGGGTGCCGGGACATGAACCTTCCGACGAGATGCGCGCGTTCGGCGACCGCGAGGACGAGCTCCTCGAAGCGGGCGATGTCGCGGCGGCCGTGGAACTGAACGTGGACTTCTGGCTGGGACCGGACGCGAACGACGCGGCCCGGGAGCAGGTGCGGACGATGCAGCGGCAGGCCTTCGACGTGCAGCTCGCCGCCCCCGAGGGCGCCGGACGGAACAAGGTCGAGAGCGACCTGTCGGCGATCAAGGCACCCGTTCTCGCCGTCACGGGCGACCACGATCTCGCGGACTACCGGCAGATCGCGCACCGGCTGGTGGACCTGCTCGGCGACACCACCCGGCACCTCGCACTGCCCTGGGCCGGCCATCTCCCCAGCCTGGAGCGGCCCGCCGAGGTGACGGAGCTGCTGGCCGGGTTCCTGCGCGAGACGGTGCCCGTCCCCGTCAGCTGAGCTCGTCCAAAACCTCGGTGATGTTGCTCCGGTACGTGCGCAGGGCCCGCAGTCCGGCTGCGTACCGCGCACGGTGGAGCGCGATGTCCGCGGCCTGCTTCTCCGCCTTCACGGTGTGCCAGAGTTCGGCCGTGTGGTGGCGGCGCTTGCAGGTCACGTCCGCCGCGGCGGTGGCCCGCTCGCGCTCCGTGTGGCGGGTGTTGGCGTCGCGGTCCCGCTTCCAGGCCTTGTCCGCGTACGCGGCGACCGGGTCCGGATAGCGCGGGAATCCCCGCTGGACAAGGCAGTTGGACCACACGGCCCAGGCCGCGCGGAGACGCGGGTCGCGCATGACCGCCTTGTCGACCTCGACGCCGCGGATGGACGCGTAACCCCAGTCCCGCTTGACGTCGATGCCGCGCATCAGCCGCCGGTTCGCCTCTGCCCCGCAGGCGGGCCAGTCCGCATACTCGGCGTTGGTCATACGGCGGCCCTTCGGGGTGAGGGACGGGTGCTTGGCCGGATCCCAGCCGTAGCCCCAGCGGCGGGCTACGTCCGGATCGAGGACGCCGTAGTCGGTGCCGGCCAAGACGATGGTGCCAATGGAGCTGTACGGGGATCGAGGGTCGAGCGGGAAGTCCCGGTGGCCGTGGCCCGCCATGCACTGGCGGACCAGCAACGCCGAGGCGCGGCGGTCGCGTTGGTAGTCCTGCCCGGTGTAGTCGTAACGGTCGGCGGGGAGCGGGCCGAGGTCCGATCCCGTACGGACGCCCGTGTCCGGGCTTGCCGGCCCCGAGGCACAGACCGCCGCCAGCAACGCCACCCCTGCCACGGCACTCAGCCGCCACCCCCGTCTCACCATGCGCAGGATGCTAGCCGCCGCCATGAACATGGTCGGTGGCCGCGTCCGCCGAGACCGCCCAGAAGCGCAGCAGGAGCAGTGCTACGGCGATGAGCAGCATCGTCACCGTCTCGCCGGTCACCGCATCGCGCGACCCGTGGGCGGACACCTCGCTGATCAGGACCAGGCTCCAGCAGGCCATGGCGACCAGTCCCGCGTAGAAGCCGAGCCGTACGATCTTGGCCTGCCTGCTCTGCATTCCGTAGAGCAACAGCAGCCTGGCGAAGGTCACTTGGGGCTCGTCGTCGGCGTCCTGCCGCCCCGCCTCGTTCACGCGCTCGGACGCCTGGTCGAGCCAGGCCTGCGCCTGCGACTGCCCGGCACTGAGTGTCTCCGGTGCTGCGGGGAGCGACTGCTGCGCCGCCCACCACTCGGCCGCGAAGGACACCTGCCGGGACGCGTCCTCGTACGCGAGCCGCCGCCGCCCGCGTCGGCTGCGCCGCTGGCGCCGGTCCTGGAGGACCAGGCTCAGGATTCCGGTGGCCGCCGTCACCACCGGGACCAGTACCGCCACAGCGACCGTCACGACGTCCTGCGCACTCATCGGGAGCTCCGCGCCGGCCAGGCCACGTCGTCGATCGCCAGCCACGGGGCCGACGCCACCCCGGCGGGCGTGAGTCCCGTGAACTCCCTTACGTCCCGGTGGAGATGGGACTGGTCCACATATCCGCTGGCCGCCGCGACCACGGCCGCCGGATGTCCCGCCGCCAGCAGATGGGCGGCGTGGTCGAACCGCACCAGGCGGGCCGCGCGCTTGGGCGTGATCCCCAACTGGGCGCCGAAGCGGGCCGAGAGGCGTTTGCGGCTCCAGCCCGTTTCGTCCGCCAGTCCCTCCACGCGCAGGCGGCCCCGGCTCGTGAGCGTCCGGCGCCAGGTGTGGGCCACCTCCGGGTCGACCCGGGGGCGGGCGGCGAGGCGGCGGGTCAGGATGTCCGACGCGATCGTGAAGCGTTCGTCCCAGGTGGCGGCGGCACGGAGTCTGTCCTCGGTACGGGCGGCGTCGGCGCCCCAGACGTCGTCCAGCGACACCATCGTCCCGCTCAGTTCCATTGATGCGCCGCCGAGGACCGCGGCCGCCGCGACCGGGCCCAGCCGGATCTGCAGGCACTCGCCGACCAGGCCTCCCGCCCGGACCTCACCGGGGAGGAGGCCGATGACCGCGCTGCCGCGTGCGTGTCTGCCGCGGGTGTCGTAGACGAGGCCCTCGCCCTCGCTCAGGTCGAGGAGGAGGGTGACCGACGGGTGCGCGACCATCGCGATGTTCACGGAGGCGGGGACCCGCTGGCGGAAGCCCGCCATGCTGATCCCGGGCAGCCGGTCCGACGGGCGCGGGGTGGCGATGTCCACGCTCGACCAGTCGGGTGGCGCCCCGGACGGCAGCATGGGAACAGTCTAGGTCTCGGTGCCAACTGCCGGTGAGGGAACGAGTGTTGGCGCGAGGAGGAGACGTACGGTCGCCCCCGGCGCTTCGATCAGCGGGATGTGGCCCACCTCGGGGAGCATCTCGATCCTGGTGTACGGAGACTCGTAGTCGTGCGCCGATGCCGGATCCCAGCGGGGGTCCGCCGCCCCGAAGATCACCAGGACCGGGACGCGGAGGGCGGCGAGGCGCTCGGGCACGCTCCGTTCGGCGAGGTACGCGATGTTCCCGCGCGCCACCTTCCTGAACGCCCGGTACGAGATGCGCCGCACCCCCGCCACCAGGTCGTCCGGGATCTCCGCCGGCAGCGCGGTCGTCGAGCCGATCCCCCTGCGGATCATCGAGTCCGTACGGATCGACCAGAGCAGCGGCCCGAACGGCGGGCCCAACAGCAGCCGCAGGACGGCGGGTTCGGGGAGGAGCGCATCGAGACCCGGGCCCGTACTGATCAGGGTGAGGGAGCCCACCAGGTCGGGGCGCTGCTCGGCGAGCGCGGTGGCCGCGTAGCCGCCGCTGGAGTGCCCGGCCACGGCGACCTCGCGCAGGCCGAGTTCGTCGAGCAGCGATGCGAGGCGGGCGGCCTGGTCGGGCACCTCGTACGACGGCGCCGGCGGCGAGTGGCCGCAGCCCGGGAGGTCGACCCGGATCACCCGGCGGTGGGCGGCGAGCTCCGGGACCATCGGGGCCCAGGTGTCGCCCGAGGCGCCCGAACCGTGGATGAGCAGCAGGGGCGGCGCCTGGGGAGGGCCGTCGTGGACCACGTGCATCCCTTGCGCGAGTTCTGCGTCGTACTTCCTCATGCGACGGATGGTGCGCGGGCCGGTGCGGGCCGGTCTTGTACAAATGTCGCCGCCGGACACCCCCGTCAAAAACCATGTCCGCCTGCACACCCGTACGTGGGAGCATCACCGGATGTCACGAACCGATATGCCGACCACGTGGGACGAGCGCGCCATGCTCGCCACCTTCCTCGACTACGCACGGGCCACCGCGGTCGCCAAGTGCGCCGACGTCTCCGCGGAGGACGCCGCCGCCGCACCCCTTCCCGGTTCGCCCCTCATGACCCTGGGCGGCCTCATCAGCCACCTCCGATGGGTCGAGCACTGGTGGTTCGAGGTGATCTTCCTCGGCGAGGAGGACCGCGGCCCCTGGACGGACGAGGACCCCGACCGCGAGATGCGCATCGGCGCCGAGCTCCCCCTCGCCGATCTGCTCGCCGAGTACGAGGAACAGAGCGTCCGCTTCCGGGAGTTGGTCGCCACGACCGACCTGGCGGCCACCGCCAAGCGACCCGTCAGGGACGGTACGCACGTCACCCTGAGCTGGGTGATCATGCACATCATCGAGGAGACCTCCCGGCACAACGGCCACCTCGACATCCTGCGCGAGCTGGCCGACGGCACCACCGGCGACTGACCGCGTCAGTCCCTCCGCACGGCCCGCCCCACCAGCGCCGCGACCGTCACCGCCCCCACGATCACCGCCGTGAAGAAGGCCCAGGCGATCGGCCAGAGCGACGCGTCCTCGGTGGGGTGGGAGTCGAAGGACACGAACATCAGGACCGCGGGCGGCACCGGGATCAGCACCATGGCCCACACCACGTGATCGCGGTGCCCGAGGTAAGCCGCCAGGGCCACCAGGATCACACCGAGCAGGGCGACTCCCAGGCCGGAGACGGGCGTCGTCTCGTCGTACGGATGGGCCGGGGTCGCCCTGTTGCGCGTGTCCCAGGGGATGAGGAGGAGATACGCCCCCGCGGAGACGAGGGCGACCGCCAGGCGGGTCAGCCACCTCTCCGCCGCGGACCGGGTCGACAGCGGGGCCAGAAGCGCCACGCGTTTCGCGTCTGTCTCTGCCATACCTCCCAGCATGACCTGCCGGACCGGTGCGGCATTCACTTTCCACCCTGGAAAGTACGTGCCATGATGGCAAGCGACAGGCTGGTCGCAGACCCAGGAAGGGCCCGGAACCCCCGATGGCAACGTACGAGAACCACACCGCACAGGACGCCCTGCGGTACGTCGAGGGGTTCAAGGAGCAGGCCCACCTGCGGTCCACGCTCATGCCCGGCTGGTACGGCCCCGTCGCGGCGGCCACCGTCACCGCCCCGGCCGCGGGCCAGGCCTGGGCCTCGGGCCGGGGCGGCCTGTGGCTGCTCGCGTCGCTGCTGCTGCCGTTCGCAGGGCTGGCCGCCATCCTCATACTGGTCCGAACAGCCCGGCGCAGGACGGGAGTTGTGGTGTCGCAGCCCCTCGCCGCGCGCCTCAGGCGCCGGTGGCTCGCCCTCGCCTCCGTACTCGTAGCCGACCTGGTTGTCCTCGCCCTATGCCTGCAGTTCGACATCGGCCGCAACGGCACGCTCCTGCTGACGTCCGTCACTTCGGGGATCGGCGCGTGGATCGTCGTCGCCGTACGCAACGCCTCGATCCGCCAGAGACTCCAGGACCTCGCATGACCGGCACGCCGCCCCCGGACCCGCCGCCCGCCGCCCTCGACGAGACGATCCACCACCCGACCCGGCTCGCCGTCACCGCCTTCCTCTCCGCCTGCGACGAGGCGGAGTTCGCGGCCGTACGCGACGGTTGCGGGATCTCCGACTCGGTCCTCAGCAAGACCGCCTCCGCGCTGGAGGCGGCCGGCTACCTCACCGTCCGCAAGGGCCACGTCGGCAAACGCCCCCGCACCTGGCTGGCGCTCACCGACGAGGGCCAGGACGCGCTGGTCGCGCACATCACGGCGCTCCAGGACATCGCATCCGCGGCCAGGGAGAAGGCGGAACACCTCGCCAGATGAGCGGGGCCGGTCAGTGGTCCGGTGCGGCCGCGGCAGTGAACCGCACCTTGATCGTCAGCCCCCCGCCCGCATTGGACCGGCCGGTGACGGTGGCCAGATGGGCCTGGGCGATCGACTCGACGATGGACAGTCCCAGCCCGGCCCCTTCGCCGGGGGCGTGCCGGCGTTCCTGCGCGCGCTGGAAGGGTTCGAAGAGGCGGTCCACGGAGCCGGCCGGGATCAGAGGACCGGTGTTGGACACCTCCAGGACGCCTTCGCGGGTACGGATCCGGACGCTTCCGCCGCGGTGGTTGTAGCGGACGGCGTTGATGAGCAGATTGCGTACGAGATGCTCCAGGAGGACCTCGTCGCCCTGCACCTCCAGGGGTTCGAGGTCGGTCTCGACGGTGATGCCCGCACCGGCCGCTTCGGCCGCCAGTGTCTCCACCACCGTGGCGGCCGTGTTCGCCAACTGCACCGGCTCCCTGCGCTGCAGGCCCTGGTCGGAGGCCGCGAGGAGGAGGAGTTCCTCGATGAGGTGCTCGCTGTTGTCGGCGACCTGGATGAGCTTGGCCCTGATCTCGGCGACCCGCTGAGGGGTGGGCTCGTCCGCGAGCCCGATCTCGGCCGCCGCCCGCTGGACGGCCAGCGGGGTGCGCAGTTCATGTGCCGCGTTGGCGGCGAACCGCTGTTGTGCGGAGACCAGTTGCTCTATGCGACCGAGCATCGCGTCGAAGGTGTCGGCGAGTTCCTTGAGCTCACCCGGCGGCGCCTTGAGCGCGATGCGTTCGTGGAGGTTCTCGCCCGAGAGGCGGCGGGCGGTCGTGGTGATCACAGCGACGGGGCGGAGTACGCGTCCCGCCATCCACCAGGCGAGCGCGATGGAGACGGCCGCGAAGCAGACCAGCGCGATGCCCGAGACGGTGAGCAGGCGGTGGAGCGTGGCATCCTCCGCCGCCTTGCTCAGCTGATGGGTGACGGCCAACGCCATCGACCTCTTGCCCGGCGTCACACCGGGCATCGGCTGGGCCGGTGAGGCCGACGCGTACGGGGACCGCATCGCCTCGGCCTCGGCCTCGGTCAGGGCACGGGTGGGCACGGTGGTGATCGCCGTGGAGATGCTGGTGCCGAGCCCGCTGCGTACGAGGAAGTACACGAGCGCCGTCAGAAGGCCCCCGGCCAGCACGAGCAGACCCCCGTACAGGGCGGTGAGCCGTACGCGTTCGCTGCTCATGCCGTGCCCCCGATGCGGTAGCCCGCGCCCGGCACGGTCTCCACGACCGGGGGGTCGCCGAGTTTCGCCCGCAGTTTGCTCAGGGCGACGCGGACGGCGTTCGTGCGGTAGCCGGTGTCCTCCTCCCAGACCTGCTCGATGAGGTCGTCGCTGCTCACGACCGCCCCGTCGGCGCGCAGCAGGGTCTCCAGGACGGCGAACTCCTTGCGCGAGAGCGACAGATGGCGGCCGTCCCTGCTGACCTGTCGGCGGGAGGTGTCCATGACGAGTCCGGCGCGTTCGATGACCGGCGGGAGGGCGGGGCGGGCGCGGCGGCCGAGCGCCAGGATCCGGGCGAGGAGTTCGTCGTAGGCGAAGGGTTTCGTCAGGTAGTCGTCGGCGCCGAGCCCGAGGCCCTCGACCCGGTCGCGCAGGGTTCCGGAGGCCGTGAGCATCAGGATGCGGGTGAGCAGGCGCTGGGTGACGACGCGGCGGCACACCTCGTCGCCGTGGATGTCGGGCAGGTCGCGGTCGAGGACCATCACGTCGTACTCGCCGAACTGCAGCTTGCGCAGCGCGGTCAGGCCGTCGGGGGCCACGTCCACGGCGAGGGCGTCGCGGCGCAGCCCCTCGGCGATCATTTCCGCCAGGAATGTCTCGTCTTCCACCACCAGCACGCGCATGGGCTCTGTCTATCCCATCCGCACCTTTCGTCTCTGTTAACGACTTCCCTTAGAGAGACGAAACAGCGGCCCTTGGCACGCTGCCGGCGCGGCCGAGATGCGGCCTGCCAGTCGGCAAGGAGAGACCCATGCATGTGCGGACCAGTACCCGTACCCGTACGCGTTCTGCTGTCATCGCCTCGGGATGCGCGGCCCTCGCCCTCTTCGCGGCGGCCTGCTCCGGGGGCGGCTCGGACGACGGCGCCTCGAAGGGGTCCAGCAGTACGGGCAGCGGTGGCGGCAACGCCGACGACGCCGCCGTCAAGCAGCGCAAGTGTCTGCGCGAGCACGGGCTGAAGGTGCCCGAGCCCAAGCCGGGCGAGAAGGGCGTGGGGCTCACCATCGGCGGCGACATGGACAAGGCGCAGCTGGAGAAGGCGCTGAAGGCGTGCCGTACGGGCAAGGGCGGGGCGGGTGCGGGCGGGGAGATCACCCAGGCCGACAAGGACAAGATGCTGAAGTACGCCCAGTGCATGCGCAAGAACGGCTACAACATGCCCGATCCGAAGTTCGACGGGTCGATGATGTCGGCCCAGAAGATCCCGCAGGGCGCGGAGAAGCAGAAGTTCGACAAGGCGTCGAAGGTCTGCGAAAGCATCGTCCGATGAAGCGCCGCAGGGTCCTGGTCTCCTCGGCGGTGGTCCTCGCCGTGATCGGCGGTGCGGCCGTCGCCGCGACCACGCTGTCGGCGCGGGACACGGGCACGGTCGGCAAGGACACCGGCCTGCCCCCGGCCACCGCATCCGTCGAGCGCGGCGATCTGAGCGACAGCACGCAGGTGGACGGCGTCCTCGGGTACGCCAAGGAGCGCAAGGTCAACGCGGGTGCCGCGGGGACACTGACCTGGGCCGCGGGGGCCGGGTCCTCGGTGAAGCGCGACGGGAAGCTGTACGAGATCGACGGGACGCCGGTCCGGCTGATGTACGGGGCGGGGCCGATGTACCGCACGCTCAAGACCGGGGACAAGGGCCGCGACGTACGGCAGTTGGAGGAGAACCTGGCCGCACTGGGGTACACCGGGTTCACGGTCGACGACGAGTACAGCGCCCTGACCGCGGACGCCGTCGAGCGGTGGCAGAAGTCGCACGGCCTGAAGGAGACCGGGCAGGCGGGACCGGATCAGATCGCCTTCGCGCCCGGCGCCGTACGCGTCAAGGAGACGGAGGGGGCGGTCGGCGACCAGGTCGCGCCCGGCCGTCCCGTACTGAGGACGACGGGCTCCGAGCGGATCGTGACGTTCAGCCTCGCTGTCGCCGAGAGCAAGTCCGTGAAGGTGGGCGCCGGGGTGAGCGTCGGCCTTCCCGACGGGTCCACGGCGAAGGGGAAAATCGCCTCGGTCGGCAAGACCGCCAGGCCCGGCGACGACCCGCAGGACAAGACGCCGAAGATCGGCATCACCGTGGCCTTCGACGAGCCGGACAAGGTCGGCGGCATCGACCAGTCGCCGGTCACCGTCGATCTCACCGGGCAGACGCGTACGGGCGTGCTGACCGTCCCGGTCGACGCGCTGCTGGCCCTGTCGGGCGGCGGCTTCGGCGTACAGGTGGTGGAGAACGGCACCGCCCGTGAGGTGAAGGTCGAGCTGGGGCTGTTCGGGCAGGGGCGCGTGGAGGTGTCGGGCGGCGGCCTGCGCGAGGGCATGAAGGTCGGGGTGCCGAAGATATGAGCACCGTGGTCGCCCTGAGCGGCGTCACCAAGGAGTATCCCGGCGGAGTCAGAGCGCTGGACGGCGTGAACCTGACCGTCGAACAGGGTGAACTCCTCGCCATCGTCGGCCCGTCCGGCTCCGGCAAGTCCACCCTGCTGCACATCGTGGGCACGCTCGACCGGCCCACCGCAGGCTCCGTGGCCGTCGCCGGCCACGACATCGCCGAGCTCTCCGACCGGAAGCTCTCCGCCCTGCGCGCCCAGCACATCGGCTTCGTCTTCCAGGCCTTCCATCTGGTCCCCGGCATCAGCGCGCAGGACAACGTGGCCGAAGGGCTCCTCTACTCCGGACTCCCCCGCTCGGAGCGCCGCAGGCGCGCCGCCGCGGCCCTGGAGCGCGTCGGCCTCGCCGAACGCACCGGCCACAGACCCCATGAACTCTCCGGCGGACAGAAGCAGCGGGTCGCGATCGCCCGCGCGCTCGTCGGGGAGCCCGACCTGCTGCTCGCCGACGAACCCACCGGCGCACTGGACACGGCATCGGGCGAGACCGTGATGAAACTCCTCCACGACCTCCACCAGGACGGCGCCACCATCGCCGTCATCACCCACGACACCGAGATCGCCGAGCGCCTGCCGCGGCAGGTGCGGATGCGCGACGGACAGGTCGTCGCGGACACCGGAAGCGGTACGCGGTGAGCGCCGGTACGCGGGCCGGTACGCGGGAGCGCCCCGAACACGCCCTGCACGCCGCCCGGTTGAGCCCGCGCGACGTCGCACACGTCGGCTCCGCCGGGCTCCGCAGCCGGCCCCTGCGCGTCGTGCTGTCCGCGCTGGGCATCGCCATCGGGATCGCCACGATGATCGCCGTCGTCGGGATCTCCGCGTCCAGCAAGGAGCAGCTGCTGCGCCAACTCGACGCGCTGGGAACCAACATGCTCGTGGCGACGCCCGGAGAGTCGATGTTCGCCGGGGAGACGGTCAAGCTGCCCAAGGAGTCGGTCGGTACGGTCGGCCGTATCGACGGGGTCGAGAAGGCCGGTGCGACCGGCGACGTCGACGCCACCGTCCGCCGCAGCGAGAAGATCCCCGAGGACGAGACGGCCGGGATCGCCGTCAAGGCCGCGACGGAATCGCTCCTGCAGGTCCTGCGCGGCAAGGTCGCCACCGGCACCTGGCTCAACGGCGCCAACGGCCGCTACCCGGCCGTCGTCCTGGGGCATGTCGCGGCGGAGCGCCTGGGCATCACCACACCCGGGCAGCAAGTCCGGGTCGACAACCGCTACTTCACCGTGGTGGGCATCCTCGACCCGCTGCCGCTCGCCCCCGAGATCGAGCGGTCGGCCCTGGTCGGCTGGAGCGCCGCGCAGAAGCTCCTCGGTTACGACGGTCACCCCACCTCCGTCTACGAGCGCTCGACGGACGCCACCGTCCACGACGTACGCAAGCGGATGGCCGGGACCATCAACCCCCAGAGCCCGCAGGACGTACGGGTGACCGACCCGTCCTCGGCCCTCCAGGCGAAGGCGGCCACGGAGGGCGCCTTCAGCAATCTGCTGCTGGGTCTGGGCGGGATCGCCCTGCTCGTGGGCGGGGTCGGCGTGGCCAACACCATGATCATCTCCGTACTGGAGAGACGCTACGAGATCGGGTTGCGGCGCTCGCTGGGCGCCACCCGGGGGCAGATCCGCATCCAGTTCGTCACCGAGTCGCTGATGCTCTCGGGTCTTGGCGGGCTCGCCGGAGTCCTGCTCGGCGCCGCCGCGACCGGGGTGTACGCGACGAGCGGCGGGCTGCCGTGGGTCGTACCGCTGTGGGCCGTCGCAGGGGGCTTCGTCTCCACACTGGCCATCGGGACGATCGCGGGCCTCTATCCAGCCGTACGCGCGGCCCGGCTCTCGCCGACGCTGGCCCTGCACGCCGCCTGAACGGGCCCCGGGCGGCACTGCCGCCCGGGGACATCCCCCATGGACACCGCCCACACCTATGTGCACGTGAGCATGCGGCGGAATCGTAAATAAAGTAAATGAAACGTAAAGCATCCTGTTAAGGTGTGCCGACTTCCCTGATCCCAGAAGGACTTCGCATGCCCATGCCCACCAACAGCCCCGAGTCCCCGTGGGGCCCGCCGCCCACCGGAATCCCCGGGATGCCGCCGCCCGTGATGCAGCAGCAGCCCCGTAACGGACTCGGCACCGCCGCGCTCGTCGTCGGCATCGTCGGCACCCTTCTCGGGACCCTCATCTTCCTGTTCTGGCTGGCCGGTCCGCTGGGCATCCTCGCCCTGATCTTCGGCATCGTCGGCCTCGGCCGCGTCCGCAAGGGACAGGCGAACAACAAGGGCATCGCGATAGCCGGGATCGCCCTCGGCGGCGTGGCCACCGCGCTGGCCGTGGTCGGGCTCATCGTCACCGTCTTCCTCGTGAAGGACGCCGTCAAGGCGGTGGACGACGCCAAGTCCGTGAAGGGCAGCCCCGCCGCCACCGCTCCCGCCGACAGCGGGGCGTCCGCCTCCGAGGAGCCTGCCGAGGAGCCGGCCGAGGACAAGCCGCTCGCCTTCGGGCAGGCCATGACGTACGACGACGGGATCAAGGTCACCGTCGGCAAGCCGGCCACGTACAAGCCCGACGAGTTCGCCGCCGGGCACAAGGCGGGCAACGTCGCCGTCCAGGTGAAGATCACCATCGTCAACGGCACCAAGAAGCCCTACGACATCACCCTCGCCCTGCCCTCCGCGAAGGACGCCAAGGGCGCCGAGCCGGAGATGGTCTTCGACGGCCACTACTCCAGCAAGCCCTTCGCCGGGAAGCTGCTGCCGGGCAAGCAGGCCGTCAGCCAGTTCACCTTCTCCCTGCCCGCCGACGCGGCCAAGGAGCTCCAGGTCGAGCTCTCCCCCGACATCGAGCACGACGACGCCATCTGGGTCGGCGCCGTCAAGTAGGCCTGTGCGTACGGCAGTCGGCCGCGCCCCCGCGTCACTGGACGCTGGGCGCGGCCGCCTCCACGAACGCCTCGATCGCCGCGCTGGCGGCGGCGAAGAGCTCGTCCCTGTGCACTGCGTCCCTGGCCCTCGCCGTGTCCCGCGTCGCCTCGAAGGCACGGTCCGCCACCGCGATCAACTCCGGGTCGCCCGCGAGCAGTTTGACCCGGAACAGCGCCTGGCGCGCCGCCGCCCGCCGGATGTGCCCCTCCCGCATCGCCTCCTTGTACGGCTCCCCGTTGCGGTCCTCCTGACGGCGGTACCAGCGGTCGCCCTGCACCTTCCGGAAGTCCTCCAGCGCCCCCGCGAGCGCGCTGTACGCGGCGATGCGCTCCTGCCGCAGCGACTCCGCACGCGAGAAGACCTCGTTCTCCCGGGCCGCCCGGCGCTGGAACACATGCGTCATCACACCGCCGAGCACCGTTCCGATGACCGCGACCGCGCTCGTCCACAGCGCCTCCATCACACGCCCTGCTCGCCGCGCAGGATGCCGCAGTGCACCACGTCGCGCCACTGGCCGTCGCGGAAGGCGACACTGCGGCCCACGCCCTCGCGGGTGAACCCGGCCTTCTCCAGGGCGCGTTGCTCCGCGATGTTCCCCGCCTCGGTGTCGGCCTCGATCCGTACCACCGGGCTGTGCGCGAACAGGTAGGCCACCAGCTGCTGTTGGGCCCGGGTGCCGGCCCCTCGGCCGCGGGCCGCCGGCACCAGCTGGACGCCGATGTTCCAGTAGTGGCCGCCGTTCCAGACCGGGACCTTCCGCCAGGCGACGAAGCCGAGGCTCTCCGCACCGGCCGTCACCAGCAGCGTCCCGCCGTCGGTGCCGAGCAGCGCGTTCTCCTCCCAGCCCCTGCGCCAGTGGCGGGGATCGCGCCAGCCGGTCCAGGCGAACGCGCCGGTGGCCTCGGAGTCCGTCATGAACTGGTCGAAGAAGGGGAGGTCGCCCTCCAGGACCGGGCGCAGTATTACGGGGTCGTCGTCGCTCATGCCCGGCAGAGTACCTACTGGCCACGCACGCACAGTTTCATCACAACTTCGGCCAAGCGGCCCTGGCGTGCGCCGCGCACTGCGAGCATCGCTTGCTTCGGGAGACGTGAACTGCCTTGGGGGGCACGTGACTTCGGACCGTACGAAGTGGGGAAGCTGCGCAGTCGGTGTGCTGGCACTGGGACTTGCGCTCGCCGGATGCGGGGACGGGGGCGGCACGGGGGATGCGAAGCCCGCCGCCACGACCGCATCCGCCGTCCCGGTGAAGGAGACCGCGTCGTCGCCCGCGCCCGGACGGGTGCTCAAGCTCGCCGACGACACGGCGCAGGCACGGGCCGGGAAGCGCCTCGTCGTGAAGGTGCTGGGCAATGACCGCATCACGCTGGAGGCGGGCGAAAGCCATGACCTCGCCACGGAGTTCGGCGCCACGGACCTGACGGTGACCGTCGACCACCCCGCCGCGCACGGGACCGCCGTCGTGGACGGGACCGGCGTCGCCTACACGCCGACCGGCGGCTACGGGGGCGAGGACGAGTTCACGTACCGCGTGACGCTGAAAGGCGAACCGCCGCTGACCGGGACGGCTGTCGTACGGATCACGGTGGCCGGCCCTTCACCGTCGCCCACGCCCTCCCCCTCGCCGACACCGTCCGCCAAACCCAAGGTGTACTACCGCAATTGCACGGCGGCCCGCGCCGCGGGCGCCGCACCGGTGCGCGTGGGCGATCCCGGGTACGGGCGGTGGCTGGACCGCGACGGGGACGGAATCGGCTGCGAACAGAAGAGCGGCGGCGGCACCAGCGGCGGCAGCACCGGCGGCTCCAGTGGCGGGGGCGGCGACAGCAGCACCACGTACTACAAGAACTGCACCGCCGTACGGGCCGCGGGCGCCGCGCCCATCCACGTCGGAGACCCCGGGTACGGCCCCCACCTCGACCGGGACGGCGACGGGGTCGGCTGCGAGTGACCCGGCGGCCCCCGTTAGCCTCGGGAACCTCGGGGGTCCACAGACCAGGAGGTTGTCGTCATGGCGAAGGTTCCGGCAGCAGTTGTCGCGGCGGGCGGGCTCGTCGGCGGGTACGCCGTCGCCCGCTGGACCAGGAAGCGCCCGCTGGGCGGTGCCGTGCTGGCCGCCGCAGGGGTGGTCGCCGCGCGCGACTGGCAGCAGGCCGCAGGCACGAAGACCGCCGTCGGCCTGACGGGTGCATACGTGGCCGCCTTCGCCGGCTCCCACCCCCTGGCCAAGAAGGTCGGAGCCTGGCCCGCGGTCTTCGCCGTGGCCGGGGCAGTCGCCGCCGCCTCCTGGGCGACCACCCGCCGCTAGCCCCCCACCGCCTGCGTGACCGTGTAGATCAGCAGGCCCGCCAGGGCGCCGACCACCGTGCCGTTGATCCGGATGAACTGCAGATCGCGGCCGATGTGGGCCTCGATCTTCTTCGAGGTGTGGTCGGCGTCCCAGCCCGCGACCGTGTCCGTGATCAGCGAGGTGATCTCGTTGCGGTACGTCGTGACGACGTACACCGCCGCCTCCTCCAGCCACCCGTCGACCTTGGCCTGCAGCCGCTCGTCCGTCGACAGCCGCGCCCCCAGCGACATCAGCGACGCCCGCGCACGCAGCCGCAGTTCGCTCTGCTCGTCCTCCGCCGCCGAAAGAATCATGGTGCGTACGGAGGACCACGCGGACGCGATCACGTCCTGCACCTCCGGCCGCCCCACGATCTCCGACTTCAGCCGCTCCACCTTGGCCCGCGTCTCGGTGTCCGACTGCAGGTCGGAGGCGAAGTCGGCGAGGAAACGGTCGAGGGCGCCGCGCGCCGGGTGGCCCGGCATGTCGCGCATCTCCGTGATGAAGCGCAGCAGCTCCTTGTAGACGCGGTCGCCGACCTTGCGGTCGACGAAGCGCGGCGTCCAGCCGGGGGCGCCGCCCTGGACCGCGTCCATCACCGAGTCGGAGTGGACCGTCAGCCAGTCGTGGGCGCGGGCGCAGATCAGGTCGACGACGCGGCGGTGGCCGCCGTCCGCGACGACCTTCTCCAGCATCTTGCCGACGCCGGGGGCGACTTCGGCCGCGTTCGCCCGCCGGGTGATCGCCTCGCCGACGACGGCCTGCACATCGGAGTCCCTGAGCACGGTGAGCGCGCCGCGCAGCGCGGTGGCGAGCTCGGCGGTGACGCGGTCCGCGTGGTCCGGCTCCGCCAGCCACGCACCGAGCCGACGCCCGATCCCCAGGGCACGGAGCCGGCCGCGTACGACATCACCGGAGAGAAAATTTTCCCCGACGAAGGAACCGAGGGACGCCCCCAGCTGGTCCTTCTTGTTCGGAATGATCGCGGTGTGCGGGATGGGAAGACCGAGGGGACGGCGGAAAAGTGCCGTCACGGCAAACCAGTCGGCCAGCGCGCCCACCATGCCGGCCTCGGCGGCCGCAGCGACGTAACCGGCCCAGGAACCGGCCCCGCTGTTCTTCGCCCAGGTGGCAAGTACGAAAATCAAGGAGACGATCAGAAGCAGGCCGGTGGCCGTCGCCTTCATGCGGCGCACCCCACGGCGCTTCTCCTCGTCGGCCGCGCTGAAGGCAAAGGAGCCCAGCGGGGCCGGGGCACCCTGATCCGGGGTGCCGGTCCCTCTCGTACGTTCCATCCGCTCCGCCCGTCCGTCCATCCGCGACCCCCGTACGTATTGTCCCTACCTGAGCGACTCCCGGGACGCACGTCGAGTTCCCAAGGAGAACCCTGAAATGACCCTGAGGCGCGGTTACGCCCTGCTCGCCGCTCTGGTGGCGGTCGTGGCGGCCCTGTCCGTGGGCATCGTCCTGCTGGCCCGCACCCCGGCCTCCGCGGTCCGCTCCGAGCTGGCCAGGCCCTCCGTCTGGGTCGGGACCTGGGCGGCGGCACCGGGGGGCGCGGAGCCGGGGACGTCACGCGGGTTCCCCGGAAGCACCGTGAGCAACATCGTGCACACCAGCATCGGGGGCACCGCGGCCAGGATCACCGTCTCGAACCTCTACGGGACCGGGCCGCTGCGGATCACCCGGGCCACGGTGGGCACGCACCAGGTGACCTTCGCGGGCCGTACGGCGGTGACGGTCCCGGCGGGCGGCCAGACGGTCTCCGACCCGGTACGGATGAAGGTGGCGGCGGACGCGGACCTGGTGGTGGCCCTGCTGACCCCCGCGGCGAGCGGCCCGGTCACGTACCACCCGCACACCCAGCAGATCTCCACCCTGGTGACCGGCGCGGTGACGGCGCCGACCCCGTACTGGCGCTACCTGACGGCGGTGGACGTCCTGACGAACCGCGCGGAGGGCACGGTCATCGCCTTCGGCGACTCGATAACGGACGGCTACCGCTCCAGCCCGGACGCGAACCACCGCTGGCCGGACGTCCTGGCCGACCGCCTGGCCGGCCGCTACGGCGTGGTCAACGAGGGCATAGCGGGCAACCGCCTGCTGACGGACGGCACAGGCGGACGCTCAGGTCTGACCAGGTTCGACGGGGACGTGCTGGCGCGGGCCGGGGCGAAGACGGTGCTGGTGGCGCTGGGGATCAACGACGTCCTGCACGGAAGCGACGCACAGTCGATCACGGCAGGCCTGCGTGACCTGACGGAGCGTGCGCACGCGCGGGGCCTGCGGGTGATCGGAGCGACGCTGACACCGTTCGGCGGGTACGAGCGGTCGACGCGGGCGCGCGAGGAGGTCCGGGAGGAGGTCAACGCGGCGATCAGGTCGGGGAAGATCTTCGACGGGGTCGTCGACTTCGACAAGGTGATCAGGGACCCGTACGCACCGAAGCGGATGCTGGACCGGTACGACTCGGGGGACCATCTGCACCCGGGAGATGCGGGGTACCGGGCGATGGGCCGGGCGGTACCGGTGGTTGGGCTCTGAGGCTGGTTTTGCGCCTAAACCGGCGCCGCTCTCGCGGAGGTAGCCGGCGTGAGTGGGGGTTGCTCAATGGCCGCATACGGTCCGTTCCGATGCGACACCGGAAAGTCCACATCGGGCAAATCAAGCCCGTCCGGCGATTGAGGACACGCGACCGAAGGTCGCGTACGGGGGCGCAGGGGGCGAAGCCCCCGCCCACCGGGGCCCGGGGTCTGGGGCGGGAGCCCCAGTTTCGGGAAGGGGCGGGATTGGGGAACCAGCCCCGCGCAGCGGCGGCGCAGGCCCACCCCGGCCCGGACCAGCCGTCCGAACTCAGCCCAACTCCTTGCGCTGAGCCCTCTTCTCCTCCCGCAACCGCAACCTCTCCGCCCGCGTCACCTTCCGCTCGACCCCCACCCCGCCCATCAGCGCAAACCCCCTCACCGTCACCCGCGGCGACCCCTCCGTGCCCTCACCGGTCGCCTCGTCGCCGAAGCCCCCCATGATCCCGATCCCCCGCACCGTGACCGTCAGGTCGGGCGGCACGACCACCCCGATCCCGCCCATCAGCGTGAAGCACCGGATCTCCACATCCCGCTCGGCGAACCGCGCCTCGCGCAGATCGATCTCCCCGCCGCCCATCATCGCGAACGCCGTGAACCGCCGCCCCACGGTCCACCGCCCCTTGCGGCTGAACCCGCCCCAGAAAGCGAAAGCCCCACCCGAAGAGACAGTCCCGCCGACCCGCTCCGCCCACCCCTCCGCAGCCGCAGAGGAAGCAGGAGCAACCGCCCCCGCCTTACGGAACGTCCCCGGCGCCGGCAGATCCCGTACGAGCGGCTCCAACTCTCCGTGCGTACGCGCCTTGTAGGCCGCATCGAGCCGGTTCTCGAACTCCTCCATGTCGAGGCGTCCCTCCGCCACGGCCTCCCGCAGCGACTCGGCCACCCTCTCGCGCTCGGCATCGGAGGCGCGCATCTCCGGGAGTTCAGAAGTCATACCGCCACCCTAGTAAACGCCGCGATCTGCGTACATCTTTGCGATGACCGCCTCGATGTCCGGCTCCCTCACCGAGAGGTCGACCAGCGGATACGAGGCAGCGACAGCCGCCACGATCGGCGCCGCCGACGCCGACGCCGGAAACGCCAGCCACTGCCGCGGCCCCTCAACCTTCACCACCCGCACCAACTCCACCTCCACCGGCGGAAGTTCACGCTCCAGGTCCACCACCAGCATCCGCTCACTCACCCCCGACCCCACCTCGTGCAGCCCGGCCAGCGCCCCGTCGTACATCAGCCGCCCGTGGTCGATCACCATGACGCGCTTGCACAACTGCTCGATGTCCTGCAGATCATGAGTGGTCAGAAGCACAGTGGTCCCGCGCTCAGCGTTCAACTCCCGCAGAAACTCCCGCACTTTGGCCTTCGAGACGACGTCAAGACCAATGGTCGGCTCATCCAGGTACAGCACCTCGGGATCATGAAGCAGCGCCGCCGCGATGTCCCCGCGCATCCGCTGCCCCAGAGACAGCTGCCGCACCGGCACCTCCAACAGCTCCTCCAGATCGAGCAGTTCGACGCACCGCTCCAGGTTCTCCCGGAACCTCGCATCCGGAATCCGGTACATCCGATGCGCCAGCCGGTACGAATCCCGCAGCGGCAGATCCCACCACAGCGTGGTCCGCTGCCCGAACACGACCCCGATCCGCTGCGCCAGCTTCGTCCGCTCCCGCGCCGGATCGAGCCCGGCGACCCGCAGCCGCCCACCGCTCGGCGTCAGAATCCCGGTCAGCATCTTGATGGTGGTCGACTTCCCCGCCCCGTTGGGCCCGATGTACCCGACCATCTCGCCCCGCGCCACGCGAAAACTGATGCCGTCGACGGCCCGCACCTGCGTCCGCTCGCGCCGCAGAAGACCCGCCTTGCGCCGTACGTCGAAGACCTTCTCGAGTCCGTCCAGTTCAATGAAATCCGCGTCCACACCAACCAACCCCTCAGCTCCCAGTACTGCGGTACGACCGAAGCCCCGCCCGCCACACGATCCCCGCCAGCCCCATGCACACCACAGCCACCAGCGGCGCCGCGAAGGCCAGCCACCGCGGCACGTCCAGCGGATACGGCCGCCCCAGCACATACAGCGCCGGCAGCCAGTTGACGAAGGCCAGCGGCACCACAAAGGTCACGCCCCGCACCAGGTCCTTGGCGAACACCGTCGGCGGGTACTCCAGGAGCGTCGCCCCGCCGTACGTGAAGGAGTTCTGCACCTCCGAAGCGTCCTGCGCCCAGAACTGGAACGCAGCCCCTGCCACGAACACCGCCGAGAAGATCACCCCGCCGGACAGCAGCATCACCGGCATCAGCAGCACCTTCAGCGGCGTCCAGGCAATATCAAGCGCGACCACCGCATAGCCGAGCACGAGCGCCCCCTGCGTGACCCGCCCCAGCCGCCGCAGCGCGAACCGGTCCGCGGCGACCTGTGCGAGGACGGGCGCCGGGCGCACGAGCAGCGTGTCCAGCGTGCCGTCCCTGATCCGCCGGCCGAGGCGGTCCATCGAGCCCAGGGCAAGGTCGGCGAGCCCGAAGGAGATGCTCGACGTCCCGTACAGGAAGGCGATCTCCGGCAGCGAGTAGCCGCCCAGCGCGTCGATATGACTGAACATCAGCAGGATCGCGACGAAGTCGAAGGCGTTCGCCGCGAAGTTGCCGAAGGCCGTCATCGCGAAGGAGGCCCGGTAGGCCATCGTCGAGCGCATCCACATCGAGACGATCAGCCCGTAGACACGGATCCCGCCGAGCACCCGGCCCTCACTCACCCGGCCCTCACCCACCCTGCACCACCACCTTCGTGGTGGCGGCGGACTGCAGCAGCCGCCCCGCCGTCAGCAGCACGGCGGCCCACCCCAGCTGAAAGGCGTACGCCCCCACAAGCCCCCACCCTGTGTGCTTGCCCAGCAGTACGTCGGCCGGAATCTGCAGCAGCGCCGACCAGGGCAGCACCTTGGCCAGCTCGCCCAGCGCCCCGGGAAACACGTTCAGCGGCAGCAGCATCCCCGAGAAGAACATCGTCACCAGCGCGGCGATCTGCGTGACACCCGCCCCGTCGAGGAGCCAGAAGGAGGAGAGCGCCACCAGATAGCGCACCGCGAAACTGACCACGACCCCCAGGACCACGGCCACCACAAAAGCAATCCACACGAAAGGGTTGTCCGGAAGCGCGAGATCAAAGGCGAGCGCCCCCAGCAGCATCGGCAGCGTGCCGCGCACCAGGAGGTGGAATGCGGCCCGCCCCAAGTCCCCTGCCAGCCACCACAGTTGCAGGTCGGCGGGGCGGTAGAGGTCCGTGGCGATGTCACCGCTGCGGACCCGTTCGATCAACTCCTCCTCGAAGCCGCCGCCCATCATGGCGACGGTCGCCATCATCCCCTGGCCCAGCCACACGTACGTCAGGGCCTGGGCCTGGTCGTACCCTCCGAGGTGCGGCCGCTGGTCCCAGAGCGCGATGTACGTGTACGCCACGATGAACCCGAAGACGGTGTTGGTGAACACCCCCGCGACCGTCGCCACCCGGTAGGTCGCATGGCGCCGGAACCCACCCGCCGCGACCAGCGCATACAGCCGTAACACCCGGTCCCCTCCGTCCACGCACCAAAGCGCCCGACCCTAGTCCACCGAAGGCGGCCGCCGCGACGGGTTTTGCGGCCCGGGCCCAGGGGTCCGGGGGTTCGCCACCGAAGAAGTGCAATATGGGCGCATACCATCCCATTACGGCCGGAGAGACATGAGCGACGAGCAGCCGGACCAGCAGCACCCGGGCTGGGCACCCCGGGACCTCACCGCCCCCGAGCCCGCGCCCGCCGCCCCCGGCAAGAACGGCAAGAAGCCCAAGCGCCCCAAGCGCACCGGCTGGCGTCGCTTCGTCCCCCGCTGGCGCTGGGTCCTCGGCTCGATCCTCGGCTTCCTCCTCCTCTGCATCGGCCTGTTCTTCCTCGGCTACGCACTCGTCCCCATCCCCGACCCCAACGACGCGGCCACCGCCCAGTCCAACGTCTACCTCTACGCCGACGGCAAGACCCAGCTCGCCATCGACGGCGCGGTCAACCGCGAGGACGTCCCCCTCAGCAAGATCGCCCTCACCACCCAGCACGCCGCACTCGCCGCCGAGGACCGCAACTTCTACAACGAACGCGGCATCTCCATCACCGGCACCCTGCGCGGCCTCTTCAACACCGTCACCGGCAAGGGCAAACAGTCCGGCTCGACCATCACCCAGCAGTACGTGAAGAACTACTACCTGGGCCAGGAACAGACGATCGTCCGCAAGATCAAAGAACTGTTCATCTCCATCAAGGTCGACCGCAACGAGTCCAAGGACGAAATCCTCGCCGGCTACCTCAACACCAGCTACTTCGGCCGCAACGCGTACGGCATCCAGGCCGCGTCCCAGGCGTACTTCTCCAAGGACGCCAACGAAGTCACCCTCTCCCAGAGCGCCTACCTCGCCACGCTCCTGAACGCCCCGAGCGCGTACGACGTCGCCGCACACCCCGAGAACAAGCCCGCGGCGAAGGCCCGCTGGCAGTACGTGCTCGACGGCATGCTCAAGGAGAAGTGGATCACCCAGGCCCAGCACGACGAGGCCGAGTTCCCCGACGTCCCCGACGCCCACCCCTCCGCCGGCCTCTCCGGCCAGCGCGGCTACATCGTCGAAGCCGTCAAGAACTACCTCGACACGGCAGGCGTCGTCTCCACCGACGACCTCGCCGCCGGCGGCTACCGCATCACCACCACCCTGGAGAAGTCCAAGCAGGACGACCTCACCAAGAGCGTAAAACAGCAGGTCACCGACAAACTCGGCAGCTCGAAGGTCGACAGCTACGTCCAGATCGGCGCCGCCTCCATCGAACCGGAGAGCGCCAAGGTCCGCGCCCTGTACGGCGGCACGGACTACCTCAAGCACTACATCTCCAACGCCACCCGCCGCGACTTCCAAGTCGGCTCCACCTTCAAGCCGTTCATCTTCACCTCGGCCGTGCAGAACAACTCCACCACCCAGGACGGCCGCACGATCACCCCGTACACGATCTACAACGGCAACACCCAGCGCGAGGTCCAGGGCCCGGACGGCCCCACCGGCTACGCCCCGCCCAACGAGGACGGCCGCAACTACGGCAACATCACCGTCTCCACGGCGATGGACAACTCCGTCAACGCGGTCTTCGCGCAGATGGCCGAGGACGTCGGCACCGACAACGTCGCAGCCACCGCCGTCGACCTCGGCGTACCGAAGGCGACCGTGAACCTCAACCCCGGCCCCTCCATGGCACTCGGCGTCGCCCAGGTCAGCCCGCTCGACATGGCACACGCGTACGCGACGCTCGCCAACCACGGCAACTACCGCCCGTACACCTTCGTCGAGAAGCTCACCAAGAACGGCGACACGGTCAGCCTCCCCAGCGAGGACGACAACCAGAAGACCCCGCGCGACGCCGTCGACACCACCACCTCGATGCTCACCAGCGTCGTCGAGAACGGCACCGGCGCAGCCGCCCAGGTCCCCGGCTGGGAGGTCGCGGGCAAGACCGGCACCATCGACGACGACAAGGCCGCCTGGTTCGCCGGCTACACCCCGGCCCTCTCCACGGTCGTCGCGATGATGGGCGAGGACCCGAAGAACGGCAACCAGAAGGCGCTGTACGGAGCACTCGGCGGAGGCCGCGTCAACGGCGGAGGCCCGCCCGCCCAGATCTGGGGCCAGTACACGGCGGACGCCCTCGAGAACACGACGCCCGTCCCCTTCGACCTGGAGCTCCAGTCGGGCGCGGAGCCCGAACCGACCACGTCGCCCACCCCGTCGGAGACACCCTCGGAGACCCCGTCCACGGAACCCCCGACGTCGGAGTCCCCCACGGACATCCCGACGACGGAGACGCCGTCGGAGTCCCCGACGGACACACCGACCCTCCCGACGGAGACCCCGACGTTCAGCTTCGGCCCCGACGAGAACGCCGACGGCGGCAACAGGAACTAATGCCCGGAGGTCGCCTTCAGCCCGACGACGGCGACCAGCAGCAGACAGACGAAGAAGATCCGGGCGGCGGTGGCAGGCTCACCCAGCACCACCATGCCGAACACCGCCGCACCGGCAGCACCGATCCCGACCCACACGCCGTACGCCGTACCGATGGGCAGGGTCTTGGTGGCCTGCGCAAGCAGCGCCATGGAAGCGACGATCCCGGCACCGGTCAGAAGACTCGGCACGAGCCGCGTAAAACCGTCGGTGTACTTCATCCCGATCGACCAGCCCACTTCGAGCAGACCGGCAACAACAAGCAGAACCCACGCCATGACGACGACCTCCGTGAAGAAACAACAGGGGGTGCGTCGTCTTTCCAGTTCAGAAACCCGGTACGGCGCGTCTCGTCGGGGTCCCTCAAAGGTAGCAAACAACCACAGGACTACAGATACAGCCCGGTGGAGCCCTCGCCCCCGCGCTCGGAGGCAACAGCGTGCAGATCCCGCTCGCGCATGAGGATGTACCCCACCCCGCGCACCTCGACCTCGGCACGGTCCTCCGGGTCGTACAGCACCCGGTCCCCCGGCTCCACGGTCCGCACATTGGGACCGACCGCGACCACTTCGGCCCAGGCCATACGCCTGCCGACCGCCGCGGTCGCCGGGATCAGAATCCCGCCGCCGGACCGGCGCTCGCCCTCGGGCGAATCGGACCGGACGAGCACGCGGTCGTGCAGCATCCGGATCGGCAGCTTGTCGTGGGTGGTGGTGTCCTTGCTCACGGACTCGAACCTACCCGCCCACGAAGCCGCTGTTCACGGAAGGGGTCAGCCCCGACGCCGCTTGGCATTGAGGGCGAGCAACCCCACCAGCCCCACCACAACCAGCGCCACCGGAACCACACGCTCCAGCCGAGGCGCCCCGTCCTCGTCGACGAACTGGGCCTTCACATCGCTCACACCGCGATTGACGGCGACAAAGGCCCGCCCAGCGGTCTGATCGACAGCAGAAGCGACCTTGGCCTTCGCATCCCCGATGACGGTGCTCGGGTGCAACCGCACACCGATCTCGTCCAGCGTGACCGCCAGCTGGTCGCGCCGGCTCTTGATGTCCGCCTCGATCTGCGCAGGGGTCCTGGCGTCCGACACATCCGACACTGCGCTGCCTCCGTCGTATCCGGTAGTCGTAGGTCGACAGTCTGTCAGCTCGCGACGCACCGCACCCCACGGCACCCCTATTACGCTCAATCGCGTACGCACACGTCTTCTCGATGGGACCCCCGATGAGCGAGCGACTCCAGACCGGCGACACCGCCCCCGCCTTCACCCTCCCCGACGCGGACGGCAAGAACGTCTCCCTCGCGGACCACAAGGGCCGCAAGGTCATCGTCTACTTCTACCCGGCCGCCCTGACCCCCGGCTGCACCAAGCAGGCCTGCGACTTCACCGACAACCTGGACCTGCTCGCGGCCGCCGGGTACGACGTCATCGGCGTCTCCCCCGACAAGCCGGAGAAGCTCGCGAAGTTCCGCGAGAAGGAGTCCCTCAAGGTCACCCTGGTCGGCGACCCGTCGAAGGAGACCCTCGAGGCGTACGCCGCCTTCGGCGAGAAGAAGCTCTACGGCAAGACGGTGACCGGCGTCATCCGCTCGACGATCGTCGTCGACGAGCAGGGCAAGGTCGAGCACGCCTTCTACAACGTGAAGGCGACGGGCCACGTAGCCAAGATCATCAAGGACCTTGGTCTCTGAAAACGAGTGACCGAAGTCCCACTCAGGTGGGACTTCGGTTTGCAACCGTCGCAATCGTGCAGATGTTTCTCTTGGACACGAATGTCAACCGAGAGGAACAGCACCATGGCGGCCGCAGGCCCCGAGAGCCAGGCCGACCCGGAAGCGGTCAAGCGCCACCGGGCTCTCTTCCGAGCGATCAGAAGACGCGAAAACCCCAAACTCCGCCGCACCGACATCACCATCACCGATGAAGCGGCGGTCAAGCGGGCCGTCAAGGCGGCCTCGCTCGGCAACGCGATGGAATGGTTCGACTTCGGCATCTACGCCTACCTGGCGTCGACCATCGGCCATGTCTTCTTCTCGGGCGCCGGAGACACCGTCCAGCTGCTCTCCTCGTTCGCAACATTCGCAGTCGCATTCCTGGTAAGGCCCATCGGCGGCATGGTCTTCGGCCCCATGGGCGACAAGATCGGCCGCAAGAAGGTCCTCGCCCTCACGATGGTGCTGATGGCGATCGGCACGTTCGCGATCGGCCTGCTCCCCTCGTACGCGGCGATCGGCTTCTGGTCCCCGGTCCTGCTGATCCTCTTCCGTATGCTCCAGGGCTTCTCGACCGGCGGCGAGTACGGCGGCGCCTCGACGTTCATCGCCGAGTACGCCCCCGACAAGCGCCGCGGCTACTTCGGCAGCTTCCTGGAGTTCGGCACCCTGGCGGGCTACGTGGGCGCGGCCGGCCTGGTCACGATCCTCACCACGGTCCTCTCCACCCCCGACATGAACTCCTGGGGCTGGCGCATCCCGTTCCTGGTGGCAGGCCCGCTCGGCCTGGTCGGCCTCTACCTCCGCCTCAAGCTGGACGAGACCCCGGCCTTCCAGAAACTGGAGAACGAGAACGCCCGCGCGAGCGAGGCGGCGGACGCGGTGGAGACCTCGGCAACGGCCGACCTGGGCAAGATCTTCAAGGACTACTGGCCGTCCCTGGTCCTGTGCATCGCCCTGGTAGGCGCGTACAACGTCACGGACTACATGCTCCTGTCCTACATGCCGACGTACCTCTCGGACGAACTCGGCTACAGCGAGACGCACGGCCTGGTGATCCTCCTGGCCGTGATGGCCTTCCTGATGCTGATCATCAACCAGGTCGGCAAACTCAACGACCGCTTCGGCCGCAAGCCCCTGCTGATGGCAGGAATGCTGGGCTTCTTCTTCCTCTCGCTCCCCGCGTTCCTCCTGATCGGCCAGGGCTCGATCCCGGCGATCGTGGCAGGCATGCTGATGCTGGGCCTCTCCCTGGTCTGCCTCCTGGGCACGATGTCGGCAGCGCTCCCGGCCCTGTTCCCCACGCACGTCCGCTACGGCTCGCTCTCCGTGGGCTACAACCTCTCGGCATCGATCTTCGGCGGTACGACACCCCTGGTGATCACCGCCCTGATCGCCTGGACGGGCTCGAACCTGATGCCGGCGTACTACTCGATGGCGGCGGCCCTGATCGGCGTGATCGCGGTGGCCTGCATGAAGGAAACGGCCCAGAAGCCCCTGGCGGGCTCGCCTCCGTCGGTGGAAACGAAGGAGGAGGCGGAGGAACTGGTCCACGCCCAGACCCCGGACCCCAAGTTCTGACCCCACGCCTCCCCGAACCGCCTGCCCAGTACGATGACTGACGGCTGGCGGCGGTGGTGCAATGGCGACACAGCAGACTTAGGATCTGTGGCCCGTGAAACGGCTTGAGGGTTCGAATCCCTTCCGCCGCACAGACACGAAGGGCCGCCCCTCGGGGCGGCCCTTCCGCGTGTTTAGCCCAGCAGTTCCCTGACGACCGGGACCAGCGCCCGGAATGCCTGGCCGCGGTGGCTGATGGCGTTCTTCTCTGCTGGTGACATCTCCGCGCAGGTTCGCGTCTCGCCCTCCGGCTGCAGGATCGGGTCGTAGCCGAAGCCGCCCTGGCCCGCCGGGGTGTGGCGCAGGGTGCCCAGGAGGCGGCCTTCCACCACTCGTTCCGTGCCGTCGGGGAGCGCCAGCGCCGCCGCGCACGCGAAGTGGGCTGCGCGGTGTTCGTCGGCGATGTCCGAGAGCTGGGCCAGGAGCAGGTCCAGGTTGGCCTGGTCGTTGCCGTGCACGCCCGACCAGCGGGCCGAGAAGATGCCGGGGGCGCCGTTCAGGACGTCCACGCAGAGGCCCGAGTCGTCGGCGACCGCCGGGAGGCCCGTGGCCTGGGCCAGGGCGTGGGCCTTGAGGAGGGCGTTCTCGGCGAAGGTGACGCCCGTTTCCTTCACGTCGGGGATTTCCGGGTACGCGTCCGCGCCGACCAGGTCGTGCGGGAGGCCCGCCTCGGCGAGGATCGCGTGGAGTTCGGTGATTTTCCCGGCGTTGCGGGTGGCGAGGATCAGACGGCTCATGGGGTGATTATCCCGCGCCGCAGGCTTCCTGAAGTGCGTACCCGGCGTTGAGCAGGCGGGCCGGGTCCTTGTCGTACAGGACCTTGTCGATGGTGAAAACGGCCTGCTGGACGTCGGGGTCCTTGAGGTCGTTGCCGCCGTGCAGCTCGTCGAGGCGCCGCTGCATGAGGTCCGTCTGGGGATGCCCGCCTCCGGCCTCGATGGCCAGGGCCATCAGGCCCCGGGTGTCCTTGCACTCCCGGGCCAGGGCGTCGTCCCCGCCGGGGCCGCAGGCCCGGAAGATCAGGATTCCGGCGGCGATCACGACCGCCGCCGACACGGCACAGCTGGTACGGCGCATACGGACAGGCCCCCCTGACGGTCTACGAGGTGCAGACCTTACCCAGCTCCGACGCCGCGTCCGCGACCGGGCTGATGTCGGGGGTCTTGTCGCCGTTCTTGATCGACGAACGGACGTTGTCCACGGCCGTGTTGAGGCTGTCGATGGACTTGTCGAGGTCCGCGTTGTCGGTCTTGTCCTTGAGCGACGTGAGGTTCTTGCTGATGTCGTCGAGGGCCTTGTCCGCCTGCGTCGGGTCGTTCGCGGCGTTGGAGACGGCCTGCTGCAGGTTGTTGACGTTGGAGGCGATCGCGTCCGCGGTCTGGACGCAGTCGACCGCCTTGTCCACGGCGCTGCAGCCGACCATGGTCGCGGTCAGGGCGAGTGTGGCTCCTGCTGCTGCCAGTGCGATGCGACGCATGGTCGGGTCCCCCGGTTTCGACGTGTACGGACAGACGGACGGGCGCACGGTTCGATCCGCGCGCCCGTGTCTGGGATGACGTCGGCCGGGCCGACTTGGTTGCTTCTTTACTCGCCGAGGGTCTTTCCGAGGGCCTCGACCTGGAGCGCGGTGAGGTCCGCGCAGCCGCCGGTGGCGAGGTCGAGGAGCGCGTTGAGCTCCTTGCGGTCGAAGGGCTCGGCCTCCGCCGTGCCCTGGACCTCGACGAAGCGGCCGTCGCCGGTGCAGACGACGTTCATGTCGGTCTCGGCGCGCACGTCCTCCTCGTAGCAGAGGTCGAGGAGGGGTTCGCCGTCGACGATGCCGACGGAGACGGCGGAGACGGTGCCGGTCAGGGGCACGCGGCCGTGCTTGATCGCCTTCTTGGACTGGCCCCAGGCGATCGCGTCGGCGAGGGCCACGTACGCGCCGGTGATGGCTGCCGTACGGGTGCCGCCGTCGGCCTGGAGGACGTCGCAGTCGAGGACGATCGTGTTCTCGCCGAGCGCCTTGTAGTCGATGACGGCGCGCAGCGAGCGGCCGATGAGGCGGGAGATCTCGTGGGTGCGGCCGCCGATCTTGCCGCGTACGGATTCGCGGTCGCCGCGGGTGTTGGTGGAGCGGGGCAGCATCGAGTACTCGGCGGTGACCCAGCCCTCCCCGCTGCCCTTGCGCCAGCGCGGTACGCCTTCGGTGAAGGAGGCGGTGCAGAAGACTTTGGTGTCGCCGAAGGAGATGAGGACGGAGCCCTCGGCGTGCTTGCTCCAGGCACGTTCGATGGTGACCGGGCGGAGCTGTTCGGGGGTGCGGCCGTCGATGCGAGACATGGCGTCGAGCCTAGCTGGCGTGGTGGGGGGGTCGAAGGTCCCGGAAGAGCAGGACCAATGGCCCAAGACGTACTTATGCGACAATTACTACTCTTAGAGTAAAGCCCTAAATTGTTTACAGAGAAAGGTAGCCATGACCGTCGACGTCCGCCAGCCCACGACCGACTCGTCCGACCGCTTCTCGTCGGTCACGGTGCTGGAAGGGTCCCCGCACGGAATCCTGATCGCCTCGGCCGACCACGGCGGCACCGCCGTGTACGCGAACCGGCGCCTCTCGGAGCTGTTCCGTACGCCGGTCCCCATGGAGCCGGGCGGCATCGCCGCCGCCGCGCTGCTCCTCTTCGACCGCAACGGCGAGCCCATGGCGTTCGACGACTCCCCCATGGGCATCGCCCTGCACCGCAGGCGCGCCACCCGCGCCGAGGTGCAGTACCGGGTGCCGGGCGAGCCGCCGCTCTGGCTGGACATCAGCGCGAGCCCCCTGGAGTGCACGTACGGCGGGCAGCCCCTGGCGGTCTCGTACATCCACGACGTCTCCCACCAGCGCCACTCGGCGACCGAGCTGGACGAGGCGAACCAGCGGCTCGCCGAGCAGCTGGAGGACCTGACCTGGGTACACGGCCTGACCGAGCGGCTCGCGGACCGCGGCTCGCTGCAGAGCGCGCTGGCGCGGGTCCTGGAGGAGGGATCGCTGCTGCTGCACGCGGACATGGGGGTGGCCCGGCTCTTCGACGACGAGCACGGGACCATGACGACGCAGGCGGTGTTCGGGCTGGCGGATCCGGACGACGAGGTGCATCGCGCGCTGGAGAAGCTGACGGAGGACCGCTGCCTGATGGACGAGGTGGCGGACTCCGGCGGCGCGCTGATCGTCGAGGACGTGGAGACGGACCCGGCGTGCGGGGAGTCCTTCCGGGAGCTGGCCCGTACGGCCGGCTTCCGCAGTGCGTACGCGGTGACGCTCTCGGCCTCCGACGGGCGGCGCCTCGGCGTCGTGGGCTGGGCGTTCCGGCAGCCGGGCCGGCCGACGCTGCGCCAGCGTCAACTGACCGGCACCTACTGCCGGTTCGCGGGTCAGATCGTGGAGAACACGCAGTTGTACGAGCGCGAGCGGCGCATCGCGAGCACCCTGCAGCAGTCGATGCTCGCCCAGACGCTCCCCCACATCGAGGGGGTGCAGATCGCGGCGTGCAGTCTGCCGGGTGCGCACGGGATGCAGGCGGGCGGCGACTGGTACGACGTGGTGGCGCTGCGCGACGGCAAGGTGGCGCTGGCGCTGGGCGATGTGATGGGCAAGGGCCTGGGTGCGGCGACTGCGATGGGGCAGCTGCGGACGGCGCTGCGTGCGTACGCACTGGTGGAGGGCGAGGACCCGGTGGCGGTGCTGACGGACCTCAACGCACTGACCCAGAACATGGGGCTGACCGACATGACGACGGTGCTGTACATGACGGTGGACCCGAAGGAGCACGTGGCGCAGGTGGTGTCGGCGGGGCATCCTCCACCACTGTTGATCGACCAGTCGGGTGCCTCGTTCGTGCGGGCGGGCCAGGGTGTGCCGCTGGGTGTCGTGGACGAGTGGAACGCCGAGGAGAAGGAAGTGCCGCTGCCGCCGGGTGCGCTGCTGGTGATGTACACGGACGGTCTGGTGGAGCGGCGGGGCGAGGATCTGGGGACGGGTCTGGAGCGGCTGCGGCGGGCGGCGCTCAGCGCGCCCTCGGAGGTGGGCGAGTTGTGCGCGCACCTGGTGGAGGAGTGCCTGGACGAGGGGGCGAACCCGGACGACGTGGCGATCCTGGCGATCCGGGTCGGCTAGCAGCCGGCTGGCGGCCGGTTAGCGATTGCGTACGCAGAAGGGCCTGTTCCGGTCGGTCGGAACAGGCCCTTCTGCGAGCTTTGCAGGTGCTTACATCATGTCTTCGATGTCGGCGGCGATCGGGTCGGCGTCGGTGCCGATGACGACCTGGATCGCGGTGCCCATCTTGACGACGCCGTGGGCGCCGGCTGCCTTGAGGGCGGCGTCGTCGACGAGCGACGGGTCCTTGACCTCGGTGCGCAGGCGGGTGATGCAGCCCTCGACCTCTTCGATGTTGTCGAGTCCGCCGAGCCCGGCGACGATCTTCTCAGCCTTAGTGGCCATGTCTGACTCCTGAGTGTCTCTTCGCGGCCCGGCGACCCGGTCCGTTTGATCACGGTAACGCACGTTTGGACCACTTATACGAGCGTTACGCGGCGCCGGATCGCAGGATGACGATCACTGGTGCTGCGCCCTCGGGGGCTTGGTGCCGACCCGCGCCGTAAGTGGTCTACACCAGTGTACGGCGACCGCCGCTTCAGCCCGCACGGAGGACGCCGACCGATGAGCACGAACCCATCCGCCGTACAGACACCCTGGTACCAGGGGCTGATCGGCGGACTCCAGAAGATGGGACGCAGCCTCCAGCTGCCCATCGCCGTACTGCCCGCAGCGGGCATCCTCAACCGGCTCGGCCAGCCCGACGTGTTCGGCTCCGACGGCCTGGGCTGGGACAACGTCGCGAAGGTCTTCGCAGGCGCCGGTGGCGCGCTGCTCGACTCCTCGCTCGGCATGCCGCTGCTGTTCGCGGTCGGTGTCGCGATCGGCATGGCGAAGAAGTCGGACGGCTCGACCGCGCTCGCCGCGGTCACCGCCTTCCTCGTCTACTACAAGATCCTTCAGGCGTTCCCGGTGGACTGCGCCAAGGGAGCGGTCGCGGTCGCCACGGGCTGCCAGGCCGCCGACCACACCGTCACCGCCTTCTCGTACCAGAACCCCGGCGTCTTCGGCGGAATCATCATCGGCCTGCTCACGGCCTGGTTCTGGCAGCGCTACCACCGCGTGAAGCTGGTCGACTGGCTCGGCTTCTTCAACGGCCGCCGCCTCGTCCCGATCATCATGTCCGGCGTCGCACTCGTCTTCGCCGTCCTGTGCCTGTGGGTGTGGCCGCCGGTCGGTGACGCGCTCACGTCGTTCGCGCAGTGGATGTCGGACCTCGGCTCGTTCGGTTCGGGTGTCTTCGGTGTCGCCAACCGCGCCCTGCTGGTGGTCGGTATGCACCAGTTCCTGAACACCTTCATGTGGTTCCAGTTCGGCGACTTCACCAAGCCCGACGGCACGGTCGTCCACGGTGACATCACCCGCTTCCTCGCGGGCGACCCGACGGCCGGCCAGTTCACCTCGGGCTTCTTCCCGATCATGATGTTCGCCCTCCCCGCGGCGGCCCTGGCGATCGCGCACTGCGCCAAGCCGCACCGCCGCAAGGAGGTCACGGGCATGATGGTCTCCGTCGCCCTGACCTCGTTCGTCACGGGTGTCACGGAGCCGATCGAGTACTCGTTCCTCTACATCGCCCCGGTCCTGTACGGAATCCACGCGATCCTCACCGGTGTCTCGATGGCCGTGACCTGGGCGCTCGGAGTGAAGGACGGATTCAGCTTCTCGGCAGGTCTGATCGACTACGTCATCAACTGGAGCCTGGCCACCAAGCCTTGGATGATCATTCCGATCGGCCTGTGCTTCGCGGTGGTCTACTACGCGCTCTTCCGCTTCGTCATCACCAAGTTCAACCTCAAGACCCCCGGTCGCGAGGACGACGAGGTGGCGGAGGAGATGGAGCGCGACAACGTGAAGTAGCGGCGCCCGCTTCGGGACCTACGCCCCGCAGCACGAAGGGCCCTCGGACCTCATGGTCCGGGGGCCCTTCGTCATGTCCTGGCGCGAGCTTCCCGCCATAGGTAACTTCCAGGCCTTTATGCCGATTTGACCGTGCTAGTACTGGTCTACACCACTGGGTGGTTCAGACCACCTGGACGTACTGGAGGAAGTCACGTCATGAGTACGGCCATTGCCGCACCTCCCGCGAAGAAGCGGGGCTCCGGCCTGTTCCAGGGAATGCAGAAGATCGGCCGCAGCCTTCAGCTGCCGGTGGCCGTCCTGCCCGCCGCCGCCATCCTGCTCCGGCTCGGCCAGGACGACGTCTTCGGCAAGGACGGACTCGGCTGGGACAAGGTCTCCGCGGTCTTCGGCGCCGCCGGCGGTGCGCTCTTCGACGCCCTGCCGCTGCTGTTCTGCGTGGGCGTGGCCATCGGCTACGCGAAGAAGGCCGACGGCTCCACCGCGCTGGCCGCGCTCGTGGGCTTCCTCGTCTACAAGAACGTGCTGACCGCGTTCCCCGCGGACGGCTCGGTCACCGACGCCCTGCCGGGCGGCGTACCGCAGAACCCCGGTGTCCTCGGCGGCATCCTCGTCGGCCTGGTCAGCGCCATCGTCTGGCAGAAGTACCACCGCACCAAGCTGGTCGACTGGCTCGGCTTCTTCAACGGCCGCCGTCTCGTGCCGATCCTCATGGCCTTCATCGGCGTGATCTTCGGCGTGGTCTTCGGGCTGGCCTGGCAGCCGATCGGTGACGCGCTGACCAGCTTCGGCGACTGGCTCATGGGCCTGGGCGCGGTCGGCTCCGGCATCTACGGCGTGTTCAACCGCGGGCTGATACCCGTCGGCATGCACCAGTTCCTGAACACGTTCTTCCAGCAGCAGATGGGCACCTTCACCGACAGCACGGGCGCGGTCTGGCACGGCGAGATTCCCCGCTTCTTCCACGGTGACCCGACCGCCGGGCAGTTCATGTCGGGCTTCTTCCCGATCATGATGTTCGGCCTCCCGGCCGCCGCGATCGCCATCGCGCACTGCGCCAAGCCGCACCGCCGCAAGGCCGTGATGGGC
The DNA here is from genome assembly GCF_036227325.1 of Streptomyces sp. NBC_01465. Classification (NCBI taxonomy): domain Bacteria; kingdom Bacillati; phylum Actinomycetota; class Actinomycetes; order Kitasatosporales; family Streptomycetaceae; genus Streptomyces; species Streptomyces sp. NBC_01465. The sequence goes on from NZ_CP109467.1 coordinate 2,947,495, forward strand.
ATGATGATCTCGCTCGCGCTGACCTCGTTCGTGACGGGTGTGACCGAGCCGATCGAGTTCACCTTCCTCTTCATCGCCCCGGCGCTCTTCGCGGTCCACGCGGTACTGACCGGCCTCTCGATGGCGGTGACCTGGGGGCTCGGGGTGCACGACGGGTTCGGGTTCTCGGCCGGCCTGATCGACTACCTGCTCAACTGGAAGCTGGCCACCAAGCCGTATCTGATCCTTCCGATCGGCCTGGCCTTCGCGGCGGTCTACTACACGCTCTTCCGCTTCATCATCGTGAAGTTCAACCTGCCGACGCCGGGCCGCGAGCCCGACGAGGAGGTCGAGGACCTCACCAAGGCGTAGCCGCTCCCCCACGACCGGAAGTCCCAGTTCCATAAAGAGCTGGGGCTTTTCGGCGTGTCTGGTGCGGTGTGTCCCGTGCCACAGGTTTAAGGGGGTTCCTTTATCCCGGCTTCACGGGGTACAACTGGTCTACACCACTGAGTGGTGTAGACCACGCGGCGTTCTCGCCGCGTCCCCCCGGAGACGCCGCCGTCCCCACTTCCATGTCCCCAGGCGGCGCCTTGCCTACTGGAGGAAGTTGTGTCCACGGCCAGTGCCGCCCCCGCGGCCGCCAAGAAAAAGGGCTCCGGCGCGATGGCTGTCATGCAGCGCATCGGCCGCAGCCTCATGCTGCCGGTCGCCGTGCTGCCTGCCGGAGCGCTCCTCGTGCGCCTCGGCAACCCCGACATGCTCGGCCGCGATTCGTTCCCGACGTTCATCACCAAGATCGCCGGCTACATGGCCGCCGGTGGTGGCGCGATCCTCGACAACATGCCGCTGCTGTTCTGCGTCGGTATCGCGATCGGCTTCGCCAAGAAGTCGGACGGCTCGACCGCCCTCGCCGCAGTCACCGGCTACCTCGTCTTCCAGAAGGTGCTGAGCACCTTCACCGACAGCAACCTGCCCAAGGTCGCGGCCGTGGTCGACGGCAAGATCGTCGAAAACGCCGCACCGGTCAACGCCGGCGTGCTCGGCGGCGTCATCATGGGCGTAGTCGTCGCCCTGCTCTACCAGAAGTTCTACCGGACCAAGCTCCCCGACTGGGCGGGCTTCTTCGGCGGCCGCCGCCTGGTCCCGATCCTCTCGGCCTTCGCGGGTCTGGTCATCGGCATCGTCTTCGGTCTCATCTGGCCGGTCCTCGGCACCGGTCTGCACAACTTCGGTGAGTGGCTCGTCGGTTCGGGCGCTGTCGGCGCGGGCATCTTCGGTGTCGCCAACCGTGCGCTGATCCCGATCGGCATGCACCACCTGCTGAACTCCTTCCCGTGGTTCCAGGCAGGCGACTACCAGGGCAAGCACGGCGACATCTCGCGCTTCCTCGCCGGCGACCCGAGCGCCGGACAGTTCATGACCGGCTTCTTCCCGATCATGATGTTCGCCCTTCCCGCGGCCTGCCTCGCGATCGTCCACTGCGCCCGCCCCGAGCGCCGCAAGGTCGTCGGCGGCATGATGTTCTCCCTCGCGGCCACCGCGTTCGTCACCGGTGTGACCGAGCCGATCGAGTTCACCTTCATGTTCATCGCCCCGGCGCTGTACGCGATCCACGCGGTGCTCACCGGTGTCTCCATGGCCCTGACCTGGGCGCTCGGCATGAAGGACGGCTTCGGCTTCTCCGCCGGCGCAGTCGACTACTTCCTCAACCTGGGGATCGCGACCAACCCGCTGGGCCTCGCCCTGGTCGGCGTCTGCTTCGCAGTCGTCTACTACGTGGTCTTCCGCTTCGCGATCATCAAGTGGAACCTCCCCACGCCGGGCCGCGAGTCCGACGAGGAGCTCGCAGAGATCCTCAAGGCCGAGGCGAAGTAGTCCTCAGCCCCTCCCGTACGGGACCAAAGCCCCTCGCCATTGACCCCAATGGCGAGGGGCTTTGTCCTGTTTCGGGGCCTACGGTGGAATGCATGACCCAGCGCATCCTCGACCTGCACCGCGAACAGCTCGCCGCCCTCCGAGGCCGCGAACTCACCGCCTCCGTCGCCGCCGCCGAAGGCCGCACGATGATCGCCGAAGTGTTCGCCGAACGCGCCGCGATGATCCCCGACCCGGGCGGCCGCGGCATCCACAACATGGAGCTCGTCTCGGCGTTCGGCGCCGACATCGTCGTACTCAATCTGATCGAGCGCGCCTGGGACGGCGAGAAGTTGGAGCTGCCGGGGCTCGGCACCTTCACCTCCTTCACCGACCTCGCCGCGTACATCGGGCGGCCCGTCGGCATCAACCTCGAGCCCGGCGACGTCCCCGAGATCCGCCGCGCCAAGCCCGAGCACGCCAAGCGGCTGATCGACATGGGGGCGGCGATGCTCTGCATCACCGCCAACCCCGGCACCGGCGGCTCCTTCGACGGCATGGCCCGCGTCACCGAAGAGCTCCGCAACGGGCTCGGTGACGACGTCGCGCTGTGGAGCGGGAAAATGCACCACGCCGGTCATCCCGAGCGGATCACCGTGGGGCGGCTCACCGCGCTCGTCGACGCGGGCGCGGACGGTGTGGTCATGCCGCTGCCCGGCACCATGCCCGGTGTCACCAAGGAGCTCGCGGCCGAGGCGGTCGCCGCCGTACAGGACGCGGGAGCGATCGTGATGGGCGCCATCGGCACCAGCCAGGAGGGCTCGCACGCCGATGTCGTGCCGCAACTCGCGCTGAACGCCAAGGAAGTGGGCTTCGACGCCCACCACTTCGGCGACTCCTACATCCCCGGCATGTGCGACCCCGAGGTCTTCTACGCCTACTCGGTCGCGATCCGCGGCCGGCGCCACACCTGGAACCGGATGGGGCTGAGCGGCCGCGGCTACCGCAGCGGGGACGCGCGCTAGATCCCGCTAGATCTCGTACACCGCGCCGGGGGCGGCCAGTTCGGCCTCGCCGCCGTACACCTCGCGCGCGTCCGCCAGGTTCTGCTCGGCGTCCGTCCACGGCGGGATGTGGGTCAGGACCAGGCGGCCCGCCTTCGCGCGCTCCGCGTGGGCGCCCGCCTCGCGACCGTTGAGGTGCAGGTCGGGGACGTCCTCCTTGCCGTGCGTGAAGGACGCCTCGCAGAGGAACAGGTCGGTGCCGTCGGCCAGTTCGTGCAGGCTCTCGCAGACTCCCGTGTCACCGGAGTACGTGAGGGACTTGCCGTCGTGCTCGATGCGGATGCCGAACGCCTCCACCGGGTGGCAGACCTTCTCCGTACGGACCGAGAAGGGGCCGATGTCGAAGGAGCCCGGCTTCAGGGTGTGGAAGTCGAAGACCTCACCCATGGAGGTGGGGGAAGGCGTGTCCGCGTAGGCCGTGGTCAGGCGCTGGTCGGCGCCTTCGGGGGCGTACACGGGGATCGCGTCGCAGCGGCCGCCCTCGTGGCGGTAGTAGCGGGCGACGAAGTACGCGCACATGTCGATGCAGTGGTCCGCGTGGAGATGGCTGAGGAAGATCGCATCGAGGTCGTACAGGCCGATGTGACGCTGCAGCTCGCCCAGGGCGCCATTGCCCATGTCGAGGAGCAGCCGGAAGCCGTCGGCCTCTACGAGGTAGCTCGAGCAGGCCGAATCCGCGGACGGAAACGACCCCGAGCAGCCGACGACGGTGAGCTTCATGGGGAGGGAACCTCCGTGGGCGGGCAGGCGACGGGGGTCGAGCGGTCTGTTGAGCGTAAGGCGCGAAAGGGGGGCTCGCTCCTTCGCGGCGGGCCGTTGTGGGCGAACTCACCTGCGTTGTCACCGGTTCGGGTGGGGGTAGCGTCGGCTCCATGGATACGTCTTGGGTGCTCGCGCTCATCGCTGTCGTGCTGATCGCGCTCGTCGCTGCCGTGGTGGACGGGCGGGCGCGCGGGGGCCGCCGGCCCGGTGGGCCGCGGGGGCGGACCCGGCCGCCGGGGCGGGCGCGGGGACCTCGTCGTACGGGGCCGAAGAAGGCGCCCGCCGCCGGGGAGATCTGGTGGGCGAACGTGCCTTACGAGGACGGGCCCGGGGCCAAGGACCGGCCGTGTCTGGTGCTGTCCCTGCGGGGCGAGCAGGTGCTGGTCGCGAAGATCACCAGCAAGTACCACGACGAGCGGCCGGGGGTCATTGCGCTGCCGCCGGGGTCGGTGGGCGATGCGCAGGGGCGGCCGAGCTTCCTGGAGACGGATGAGCTGCGGGAGGTCGCGGTGTGGGAGTTCCGGAGGCGGGTGGGGGTGGTGGACCCGACGCTTTGGGACCAGGTCCGGCACTTGGCGGGCTGACCGGGGGTTCTTCCCCCCACCCCGCCCCTTCCCGGCTGTGACATTTTGCGGCTCCGCCGCGTGAGGGGCTACGCCCCAGACCCCCTTGCCAGGGGTGGGGCGAACGGGGGCTGCGCCCCCGAGCCCCGCATGCGGGGGCTTCGCCCCCTGCGCCCCCTTGGCTGGGGTGGGTTGAACGGGGGCTGCGCACCCCCAACCCCGCCTTGCGGGGGCTTCGCCCCCTGCACCCCCGTAAGCGACCTTCGGCCGCTTGTCCTCAATCGCCGGACGGGCTGGATTTGCCCAACTGAGCTCGCACGTGCGGGCTCGTACGGCCCGCAGAAAGTGAGCCCTCACCAGCAAAATCAAGCCCCTCCGGCGATTGAGGAGCGGGGTCTGGGGCGGAGCCCCAGAGGAGGCCCAGCCGCGCTACGCCCAGAGTTGGCCCTGCAGAGTCTCGATCGCCGCCTCCGTCGTCGCGGCCGTGTACACGCCCGTCGACAAGTACTTCCAGCCGCCGTCGGCTACGACGAACACGATGTCCGCCGACTCACCCGCCTTGACTGCCTTCTGCCCCACACCGATCGCCGCGTGCAGCGCCGCCCCCGTCGAGACCCCCGCGAAGATGCCCTCCTGCTGCAGGAGTTCACGCGTCCGCGTCACCGCGTCCGCCGAGCCCACCGAGAAGCGGGTCGTGAGGACCGACGCGTCGTACAGCTCGGGGACGAAGCCCTCGTCCAGGTTGCGCAGGCCGTACACCAGGTCGTCGTAGCGCGGTTCCGCCGCGACGATCTTGATGCCGGGGACGTTCTCGCGGAGGTAGCGGCCCACGCCCATCAGCGTGCCCGTCGTCCCCAGGCCCGCCACGAAGTGCGTGATCGACGGGAGGTCGGTGAGGATCTCCGGGCCCGTCGTCGCGTAGTGCGCGCCCGCATTGTCTGGGTTTCCGTACTGGTAGAGCATCACCCACGTCGGGTTCTCCGCCGCCAGCTCCTTCGCCACCCGTACCGCCGTGTTGGAGCCTCCCGCCGCGGGGGACGAGATGATCTCCGCGCCCCACATCGCCAGCAGGTCGCGCCGCTCCTGCGAGGTGTTCTCCGGCATGACGCAGACGATGTTGTAGCCCTTGAGCTTCGCCGCCATCGCGAGGGAGATTCCCGTGTTGCCGCTGGTGGGCTCCAGGATCGTGCAGCCCGGCGTCAACCGGCCGTCCTTCTCCGCCTGTTCGACCATGTGGAGCGCGGGGCGGTCCTTGATCGAGCCGGTGGGGTTGCGGTCCTCCAGCTTGGCCCAGATGCGGACGTCGTCCGACGGGGACAGGCGCGGGAGGCGTACCAGCGGGGTGTTCCCGACGGCGGCGAGGGGGCTGTCGTAGCGCATCGGGCTCAGACCATGCCGCCGGCCACGGCCGGGAGGATCGTGACGTTGTCGCCGTCGGTGAGCTTGGTGGAGATGCCGTCGAGGAAGCGGACGTCCTCGTCGTTGAGGTAGACGTTCACGAAGCGGCGCAGCTGCTCGCCGTCGACGATGCGCGCCTGGATGCCGTTGTGCCGGGTCTCGAGGTCGGCGAGGAGGTCGGCAAGGGTGTCGCCGCTGCCTTCGACGGCCTTGGCGCCGTCGGTGTAGGTGCGGAGGATGGTCGGGATGCGGACCTCGATGGCCATGGCTGGACTCCAGTCGGGAGGAGAGGGGAAGGCGGGGGCGCGCACGGCTGAGCGCTGGGAGTGGGGCTGTGGTGCGGGGGTGGAGCGCGGCTCAGACGGCGGCGCGCCCACAACAGATCGCGCTCGCCAGTCGGCACAGGTCGACGTGGAGGCGCGCAACGAGCAGCAGTGCGCTCGGCGTCTTGTCGCTCACGTCGTGGAGAACCATGCGGTCATCGTATCGATTCCCGGTCCTGAATTCGGAGTCTTGTCTTGAGGGGTGGGACAGTCGCGTCCAATCAGTGGACGATCTTGATTTCTTCCTCCGTGACCTCGCCGTCGACGATGCGGTACGAGCGGAACTGGAAGGGGCCCGCGTCGTCCGCGTCCGCCGTCGAGACCAGGACGTAGTGCGCGCCCGGCTCGTTCGCGTACGTGATGTCCGTGCGCGACGGGTAGGCCTCGGTCGCCGTGTGCGAGTGGTAGACGATCACCGGCTCCTCGTCGCGGTCGTCCATGTCGCGGTAGAGCTTGAGGAGGTCCGCGGAGTCGAACTCGTAGAAGGTCGGCGAGCGCGCGGCATTCAGCATGGGGATGAAGCGCTCGGGGCGGCCCTCCCCCACCGGGCCCGCGACGACTCCGCAGGCCTCGTCGGGGTGGTCGGCCCTGGCGTGGGCCACGATCTGGTCGTACAGGGACTGGGTGATGGTCAGCATGCTGAGAAGGATAAGCAGACGGGCCCGTCCGTACCGGAGTGCGGTACGGGCGGGCCCGGATGTTGAGACGCGCGGGTGATTACCGCTTCTGGAAGGCTGCCGCCGCCGGATTGCGGCGCTTGAGCACCACGTACGAGATGCAGAGCAGGACCGCCCAGAGCGGGGCGCAGTAGAGGGAGATGCGTGCGTCCTTGTCGACGCCCATCATCACGATGACCATGCCGATGAAGGCCAGCGAGAACCAGCTGGTCCAGGGGGCGCCGGGGGCGCGGAACGAGGACTGCGGGAGTTCGCCGCGGTCGGCCTTGGCGCGGAAGCGGAGCTGGCAGACCAGGATCATGATCCAGGCCCACATGCCGGAGATCGTGGCGAAGGAGACGACGTAGTTGAACGCCTGGCCGGGGGCGACGTAGTTGATCCAGACGCCGACCAGCATGAGCGCCGCGGAGACCGTCGTGCCGATCAGCGGGGTGCCGCTCTTCGTGAGCTTCGTGAAGGCCTTCGGGCCCTGGCTGTTGAGGGCCAGGTCGCGCAGCATCCGGCCGGTGGAGTACATGCCGGAGTTGCAGGAGGAAAGGGCCGCGGTGAGGACGACGAAGTTGACTATCGCGGCGCCGGCGCCCAGGCCCATCTTCTGGAAGGCGTGGACGAAGGGGCTGACGCCCGGCTGGAACTCGTGCCAGGGGATGACCGAGAGGATCATGATCAGCGCGCCGACGTAGAAGACGGCGATGCGCCACGGCACGGTGTTGATGGCCTTGGGGAGCGTCTTCTCCGGGTTCTTGGACTCGCCCGCGGTGACGCCGACCAGCTCGACGGCGAGGAAGGCGAACATCACGATCTGCAGCGTCATCAGCGTGCCGCCGATGCCCTTGGGGAAGAACCCGCCGTCGTTCCAGAGGTTGGAGACGGTCGCGGTGTCCGCGGCGTCCGAGAAGCCGACCGTGAGGATGCCGGCGCAGATGAGGATCATGCCGACGATCGCGGTGACCTTGACCATCGAGAACCAGAACTCGAGCTCGCCGAAGAGCTTCACGGAGATCAGGTTCACTCCGTAGAGGACGACCGTGAAGATGAGCGCGTACGCCCATTGCGGGAAGCTGTCGTGGGTCCAGAAGGACATGTACTGGGCGGCCGCGGTGACTTCGGTGATGCCCGTGACGACCCAGAAGAGCCAGTACGTCCATCCGGTGACGAAGCCCCAGAACGGACCGATGAACTCGCGGGCGTACTCCGAGAAGGAGCCGGAGACCGAGCGGTACATCAGCAGCTCGCCGAGCGCCCGCATGATGAAGAAGATGACCAGGCCCGCGATGGCGTACGCCAGGATGAGGCTGGGTCCGGCCTTGGAGATGGCCTTGCCGGCGCCGAGGAAGAGCCCGGTGCCGATGGCGCCGCCGATCGCGATCATCTGGATCTGGCGGGCGCCGAGGCCTCGCTGGTAGCCCTCCCCGGAGGAGCCTTCCGGGCCTTGGGCCTCACTGCTGTCGGGGACCTGATCGACCTGCACTGAGGTCATGGTGGTGCGCCTTTCTCCATGCCGATCCGGCCTGACTGGCGCGGATCGACTGTGACGATCCTTGGAGCAGCGCCGACGGTCGGCCGGCTGTAGCGCCCCGGGGGACAGGGGTGGCGTCCTCCGAGCGGTCGTGAAGAACTATCACGGCCGCATAAGTGATCATCTTGGGCGAATGTGGCGCACACCACTGGAAGAACCGGACATAGCGTCATTACCGCAGCAAAGGTCTTTGCAGTAGTGACGTGATCGTTATCCGGAATTGAGCGTCCGCTGAGCGAACTGCTGGGTTACGGCATCAGCGTTTCGATCAAGGTTTCCTGGAGCGCCCCGAGCCAGAGGTACGCCATCACCATCGGCTTGCGCGGGTCGTCGTCCGGGAGCCGGTAGAGCCCGCGGTCGTCCTCGTCGTCGGAGACCTCCAGGCGGGTCCCGATCGTCAGGCGCAGGTCGTTGAGGGCGCCGAGCCAGTGGCGCGAGTCCTCGGCGGAGAGGGTGACGCCGGAGGCGTCCGCCGCGTCGAGCGTGCGGATCACGGCGAGCGCGTCCTCGCGCTTGCGGGTGCGCAGGTCGTTCTCGGTGAAGCGGCGGAACTCCGCGGAGTGCTCCGGGTTCTCCTCGCCGTACGCATCCGGGAACAGCCGGGCCAGCGCCGGGTCCGACGGCGGCTCGCTGGGGCCCTCGGCGAAGAGCGCCGCCAGGGGGTCCTCGCCCTCGGCCGGTTCGTCGCCCGGGCCGTACAGCTCCAGGAGCTGTACGGCGAGCGAGCGCAGGATGGAGATCTCGACCTCGTCGAGCGCGACGGACGCACCGCCGCCGGCCACCGTCTCGAACTGCCCGGCCATCAGTTGCGGTCCTGGGTCATCGTCGCCCACAGCCCGTACCCGTGCATCGCCTGCACATCGCGTTCCATCTCCTCGCGGCTGCCGCTGGAGACGGCGGCCCGGCCCTTGTGGTGCACGTCGAGCATCAGTTTGTGGGCCTTGTCCTTGGAGTAGCCGAAGTAGCTCTGGAACACATAGCTGACGTAGCTCATCAGGTTCACGGGGTCGTTGTGGACGAGCGTCACCCAGGGGACGTCGGGTTCGGGGACGGCGAAGGTTTCCTCCGACTCGGCCGATTCGGGACGTTCGATCTCTACGGGAGCGACACTCACCCCATCCATGCTGCCACCCTGCGGAGCCCGTCGCACACATGGGCTCCTACATCTCGTCACTCTGACGAGATTGGGGGTAGCATCCCTCGCATGAACACTGCGGACCTTGGACTGCCGGTGGACGTCCCGTCGACAGCCCTCTTCACCGACCAGTACGAGCTGACCATGCTCCAGGCCGCCCTCAAGGCCGGCACCGCCGAGCGGCGCTCCGTCTTCGAGGTCTTCACCCGCCGGCTGCCCGAGGGGCGCCGCTACGGCGTCGTGGCGGGCACGGGCCGGGTCCTGGACGCCGTCGAGAACTTCCGCTTCGACGAGCCGGTCCTGGCCTTCCTGCGCGAGAACAACATCGTCGACGGGCCGACCGCCGAGTGGCTCGCCTCGTACCGCTTCGGCGGCGACATCTGGGGCTACCCGGAGGGCGAGGTCTACTTCCCCGGCTCCCCGCTGCTGCGGGTCGAGGGCTCCTTCGCCGAGTGCGTGCTCCTGGAGACCGTGATCCTCTCCATCCTCAACCACGACTCGGCGATCGCCGCCGCGGCCTCGCGGATGTCCGCCGCCGCGGGCGGCCGGCCGCTGATCGAGATGGGCGCGCGGCGTACGCACGAGCTGGCGGCCGTCGCCTCGGCCCGGGCCGCGTACGTCGGCGGTTTCTCCACGACGTCGGACCTCGCGGCCGGTTTCCGGTACGGGATCCCGACCGTCGGCACCAGCGCCCACGCCTTCACCCTGCTCCACGACAGCGAGCGCCACGCCTTCACGGCGCAGGTCGAGTCGCTCGGGCGCGGGACGACACTGCTGGTGGACACGTACGACGTCGCCGAGGCCGTACGGGTCGCCGTCGAGGTTGCCGGGACCGATCTGGGCGCCGTACGCATCGACTCCGGGGATCTGCTGCTCGTTGCGCACAAGGTGCGGCAGCAGCTCGACGAGATGGGTGCGACGCAGACGAAGATCGTCGTCACTTCTGATCTGGACGAGTACGCCATCGCCTCGCTGGCCGCCGCCCCCGTGGACGCGTACGGGGTCGGCACCCAGCTGGTCACCGGCAGCGGGCACCCGACCTGCTCGATGGTCTACAAGCTCGTCGCCCGGGCCACCTCGGCCGACCGCTCGGCGCCGCTGGTGTCCGTCGCCAAGAAGTCGATGGGCGGCAAGTACTCGGTCGGCGGCCGCAAGTGGGCCGCGCGGCGCACGGACGCGGACGGGATCGCCGAGGCGGAGGTCGTCGGCACGGGTCCCGTACCGGCCGAGCTCGTCGACCGGCAGCTTCTGGTGGAGCTCGTCAAGGGCGGCGAGGTCGTCGCGCGCGAGCCGCTGGACGCGGTGCGGGACCGGCATCTGGCGGTCCGGGCGACGCTGCCCATGTCCGCGATCCAGCTGTCGCGGGGCGAGCCGGTCATCCCGACCGAGTACGCCTGACCCAGCCGGCCCTCGCGCCGCCCCGCGCCCCAATTGCCCACTGCCGCAAGCCCGTTGAAGTCTCTACGCTGGACTCGCCGCCAACTCCCGATGAAGGACACCGCCCATGCACCGCGCCTTGATCGTCGTCGATGTGCAGAACGACTTCTGCGAGAACGGATCCCTGGCGGTCGCGGGCGGGGCCGACGTGGCCGCCGCGATCACCGATCTCATCGGGCAGTCGCCCGCCTGCTACCGGCATGTGGTGGCCACCCGTGACCACCATGTGGACCCGGGCGACCACTTCTCGCCGAACCCGGACTACGTCCACTCCTGGCCGGTGCACTGCGTCGCCGGGACCGAGGGCGTCGGCTTCCATCCGAACTTCGCGCCGGTCGTCGCCTCGGGCGCGATCGACGCGGTGTTCGACAAGGGGGCGTACGCGGCTGCGTACAGCGGCTTCGAAGGACTCGACGAGAACGGCCAGACGCTCGCCGACTGGCTGCGGGCCCGCGAGGTGACCGCGGTGGACGTGGTGGGCATCGCCACGGACCACTGCGTACGGGCCACGGCGCTCGATGCGGTGCGGGCGGGGTTCGCTGCGCATGTGCTGCTGGATCTGACCGCCGGGGTCTCCGAGGAGACCACGGAGCGGGCTCTGGAGGAGATGCGGGCGGCGGGTGTGGAGCTGAGCGGCAAGCCGGTGGTGTGAGCGGAGCTCACACCGGGCTTCACGTCACCTTGAGCGCCCTTATCGGGTGCCACAGCTCCTCCGCGCCCTCCGGGGCCGTGCGCCACAGCAGGCCGTCCGGATGGTGCAGGACCGCCGTGATCTCGTCCGGGGTCGGCGGCTGCGCGTTTCCGCGCAGATAGACCGCCCGCAGCCCCAGGTTCCGCAGCCTCGTCAGCGCCCGGGCGCGGTTCGCCGCGTGCACCAGGATGCGGATGCTCTGGTTGTCGACCGGGAGCGTGAGGGCGACCACCACGCTGCCGTTCGGAAGTCTGGCAAATCCACCACCAGGCATGTCATTCATCTCCCCCGTGAGACGTCGCGTCAATAAGAGTTCGTACGACGCACCTAAACACGATCGGCCGCCGCCCGCTAGAGGGCGACGGCCGATCATGCTTTGACCTGCGGTGATGTGTTCTAGCGGTGCGACGCACCCACCTGGACGGTGATCGTCGAGCCACTCAGCGGCTGCTGGACGATCGAGATCCGGGTGTTCGTGTCAGTAACCTGCACGCTTCCCGTCTTGTTCTCCTCGTACCAGTAGGTGCCCTTGTGGTCGTCGAAGACCGGGACGCCCAGCTGCGCCTTGAACTTGGTCGCGACGTCCGCCTTGTGCAGCGTGAAGCCCGGGACCGGGTACCAGCTGAACGCGGCGTCGAAGGGCTGGATCTTGTTGCGGAGCACCGTGCCGTCCGACCACTTCAGCGGCTTGGCGTGCGCGTCGATCGGCAGGATCAGACCCTGGCCGGGGTGGGCGCTGACGTTGTTGTCCGCCTGCGAGGTGTCCCACTGCCAGATGACCAGACCGGGACGGTACGAGTAGTACTCGACCCAGTCCGGACGGGTCGAGGCGAAGCCGAAGTTGTACGGGCCGACCTTCAGCGTCTGGTCGTAGGACACGTACTGGCGGTTCTCCGCGATGTAGTACTGCGGGTAGTCGTTGGTGAACGACTCACCGATCCGCGAAAAGCCCTTCGCGGTCCAGCCGTTGTCGTCGCCCTCGGCGTTGTCCGTGAAGAGCGCCGCACCGTCCGCGGTGACCGTGATCGAGTCGGCCGCGAAGCCCTTCTGCGCGACACCGCCGTCCGAGGTGTAGCGGAAGCGGACGTCGATCTTCTTGCCGGCGTAGGCGTTCAGCGGGTACGAGAGCTTCTTGTACGCGCCCGAGACGTCGGTCAGGGCCGGCTGGTCGCTGCCGTCACGCGTGATCTGCGCGCCGTCCGCGGTGCCGTCGATCGGCGTCCAGTTGGCGCCGCCGTCCGTGGAGACCTCGGTGTAGAGGTAGTCGTAATCCTTCTCGATGTCCCACCAGCCCGAGAGGTCCAGCGAGGCGGACGTCTTGCCGGTCAGGTCGACGGAGCGCGTCAGGGTGTTGTTGAGGTTGTCACCCATGCCGCTCCACCACTGCTTGGAGCCCTCGGCGGGCTTCACGACGGTGGTGGTGACTGCCTTGTCGGGCAGCGAGACGACGAGCGCCTGCGGGTTCTTGGTGTTGTACTCCGAAACACCCAGCTTGTGCGTCGACTTGGTGGCCGCCTTGGCCTTGTCGTAGTCGAGCCAGCCCAGCTGCAGCTTGTCCCAGGCGGTCATGTCGCCCGGCAGGTTGCCGATCGCGTTGGAGGCCGTGCCCAGCCAGGAGCCCGCCGACATCAGGGACCAGAAACCGACCGAGTTCTCGGCGGTGTTGGTGGTGTCGTACAGGTCCGGGAGGCCCAGGTCGTGGCCGTACTCGTGCGCGAAGACGCCGAGGCCGCCGTTCTCCGGCTGCATCGTGTAGTCGCCGACCCAGATGCCGGTGGAGCCGATCTGCGTGCCGCCGGCCTTGTTGTTGTCCGGGCCGGTCTTGCCGGCGCCGGTGCCGTAGGCGTAGCTGCGGTGTGCCCAGAGTGCGTCGCCGCCCTGGACGCCGCCGCCTGCGGACTCGTCCTCGCCGGCGTGCACGATCTGGAAGTGGTCGATGTAACCGTCGGGCTCGTTGAAGTTGCCGTCGCCGTCGTAGTCGTAGCGGTCCCACTGGTCGTACTGGGCGAGGTCCGCCTTGATCTCGGCGTCGGTCTTGCCGGCCGCCTTCTGGTCGGCGGCGTACGCGGTGACGCCGTCGCGGACCAGGTCCATCACGTTGGCGCAGTTGCTGGCGCCGCAGTAGTTGGAGCCGTAACGGGCCTCGTTGTACGGGACCTTGACCCACGCGGAGACTTCGCCGTCGACCGAGTAGCGGCCGGACGAGGTCTTCTCGTAGTAGGTCTTGAGGGAGTTGACGCCCTTGCCCGTACCGAAGTACAGGTCGGAGAAGTGCTTCTGGTTGTAGTCCGCCTGCCAGGCCGTGCTGTTGTCCTTCGCACGGTCCGGCGCGGCTATCTCGTTGTGCGCGGGGCCGGGGGCGCCGCCGTACTTCTTCACGGCAGGCGCCGGGCCGGTGCCGTCCGGGTCGAACATCGTGGTGTCGTCGACCTGGGTGCCGAACTCGGCGAGGATCGTGAAGATCTTGTCGGTCTTCTCCCGGCCGAGCTCGACGTACTTCTTGTCGTCGAGCTTGACGACCTTGGAGGCACCGCGCTGCTGGACCTGCTTCGAGCCGGATATGACCTGCTCGAGCGCGGCCTGGCGCTCCTTGTCCTGCTGCTTGCTGAACGGGCCGTCGAGGTCGTCCTTCTGGCCGCTCGACGTGCTCGGGTCCTGGCGGTCGATGCCCGTCGGAGCCTTGGTGTCGGCCTGCGCCGCGCTGAACGCCGTCCCGGTCGCGGCAGTCGCCGCGAGAGTGATGAGGACGGCGGTGGATCGCAACGCCCGTCTCTTCGTGGTCACTTAGTAGTTCCCCTCCTCCGTGGCGCAGGCGCACCACGCGTCACAAGTGACGCCATTTGACCGGAGGTGAGGAAGAAATAACAGATCTTGACTTGAGCATGGTGACTGCATTATGCGAAAGCGCGTTCCGCTATCCGAACGCCCTCGCGACGCCCGCCCGGCCCCCTGCCCGACCCCTGTCCACGGCCCAACCGGCGCGTCCGTCTCGCCAGTTGGATGGTGGTATGACTCCGTGCGCCCCCCATGACTCCCCACCGTGGGTTAGGTCACGCTTACCAACCGTTCCCCTCGGGCATCCGTCGGAATAGAGTCGCTCGACGAAATGCTTTGCTCAGTCGAGACCGATTCAGATCCCCCATCGCTGTCCCGAGGACGGATATCGCCATGCCGCGTCCGACTGCCGCACAGCTCTCCTACGGTTCGGCCACCGTCGTCTTCTCGACCGTCGCCATGCTCCTGCTCTCCCGGACGGAGACGGGCGTCGGTGTCGCCGTCATCGTCCTGGCCGCCCTGGTGCTCGGGGTACTGGTCGCGGTGACCGTACCCATGCCGAAGGCGGCGCGCGCGGCCCTCGAGGACCGCACCGCCGCCTCCGTCCCAACTGCCCGGGTGCCGCAGCCCCGTGTCCGTACGTCCCGTACGGGTGCCGAGCGAGTCAGCGAGCCCTCGCTCCGGCGCTGAGCCGCGACCGTCAGGCCGAGACCACGACCGTCTTGCCCGCCTTGTCGTGCAGGCCCTGCTTGTACGGCTTGTCGAAGAAGCTCCAGCCGCCGCAGATCGCGGTCCAGATGCACGCGCAGCAGAACACAGCGGGCAGCCACAGCACCGCTGCCCGCACGAGAGCGGTCTGCACCGTGGGGATGGAACCGTCGTTGAGGTTGGCGACCCGCAGCTTCATGATGCGCTTGCCGACGGTCTGGCCCTGCTGCTTGACGGTCATGTAGACGTCGTAGCCGATGTAGAGCACGGCGGCGAGCAGGCTCTGCCCGGCCTGGCGGCCGTAGTTGACGTGATCCGTGTCGTACTTGAACCCGCCGAAGATCAGCAAGATCAGCCAGATGACCGCCGAGATGATCACGATGTCGATGATCCGGGCCAGCACACGCTTGCCGCTGTCGGCGAGCGGCGGCATCCCGGCCAGCGGGTCCGTGGCTCCGTAGCCCGCACCGCCGCCGTAGGCGTTCGGGTCGTACGGCGGGGGCGGGGCGTTGTCGTACGGCGAACCGGACGGCGGGGGCGGCGGCGGAGGCGGCGGGGTCGAGCCGTACGGGTCGCCCGACGGCGGAGTGTTGTCCTGCGGCTTCTTGAGGAACGGGTCGTCCTCGGGCGGCTGGGTGCTCATGGCCCGAGCAGAACCCGCCCCGTGCCCCGCCGCCATCCGGTCAAGGCCGTACGAGTGACGCGACGAGTGACGTGCTGTCAGCCTGCCGCGACGAAGGTACCGGCCGCCTTGTCGTGCCAGCACTGGCGCCACGGGCGGTCGAAGAGGCACCACAGGACGTTGAGCACGCCGATCGCGAGCAGCCCGAGGATCCCGTAGACCAGCCAGCGGCGCAGGGCCGCGGCGAAGCCGGGGGGCTCGTGGGACTCGATGCCGCGCACATCGATGCCGCAGAGCTTCTTGCCCAGGGTGCGGCCCCACTTGGCGGTCGGCAGGGCCTCGTACAGCACGCCGAGGACCAGGAAGGCGCCGAGCACGATACCGAGGTACGTCGCCGTCGTCCCGTCGAGCAGCCACACCGTGACGGTCTCGCCGGAGAGCTTGGCCTCGTCGATCTTGGCGTTGATGTGGTCGACGGCCTTGGTGACGAAGGGAGTCGCGATCGCGCCGACGGCCGCGCCCAGGACGACGGTGTCGATCAGCCGGGCCGCCAGACGCCTGCCGAGGCCGGCGGGCCGGGCGTTGGCCTGGGCCTGGGCGAGCTGCGCGAAGGGGTCGAGGGTCGGGGGCTTCCAGGGGGCGGCCTGCTGGGGCTCGGCCTGCGGGGACTGCTGCTGCGGGGACTGCTGCTGCGGCGCGTCCGGCTGGGCGAGCTGGTGGACCTGCTGCGCCCAGGACGCGGAGCCGCCGCCGGGGCCCGGGGTGGTCGGCGAGTTGAGCGCCTCGGGGCGGGGCTGCTGGGGCTGTACGGGGAGCGGGGCGGGCTGGGCCTGGGCCGGGGTCTGCGCCTGCGGTGCGGCCTGAGCCTGCGCCTGGTTCGGCGTCCGGTTCGGCTGGATCGAGCGGATGGCCATCGTGCCGTCGGTGCGGTTCGTGGGCGCGGACGCGGCCTGGGGGCGCACGGCACGGATCGCGGTCGTACGGTCGGGCGCGGGCTCCTGGCTCTCCTCGGGCGCGGGCTCGGGGCGGCGGGTGCGGCGGATCAGCGCCGTGCCTTCCGAAGGGGCCTGGCGTACGGGAGGGAGCGCGGCCGGGGTCGGGGCCGCGGGGAGCTCGGCCGCCTGCTGCTGCGCCGCGGCCGGGGGCTGGGCGGGGATGCCGCGCGGGTCCTGTGCGGGGGCCTGCGAGGGCACCGGGCCGCCCCAGGAGACGCGCTGGTCGCGTTCGCCGCCGAACCCGGTCTGGCGCGAGGTGTCGGCCTGCCAGGCGGAGGCGGGCTCCTGACGGCTGCTCGGCTCCGGCTCCTCGTCGAAGAACATCGGCCCGGTCTCTTCCGCCGGGGGTACGACGGGGGTGGGTGCCGGTGCGGAGGTTGCCGCGGGTGCGGACGGCAGTGCCTCGCCGTCGGCCGGTGCGGGCCGGCTCGTACCGGGGACCCATGCGCCGCCGTTCCAGAAGCGGACATATCCCGGAATTGAAGGATCCGGATAGTAGCCAGGCGTGGGGCTGCCGTCTCCGGTGGCCGGGGTGGGGGCGCTCATCACCGTGGTCCCGTATCTCCTAGAGGCCTTGTTTCAAAGGACCACATCTATCAGACCGCTGTGCACCGGCGGGCCGGTCCTGCCGTATGGGCCACTTTTCGGGCATCGGAAAGTTTCCTGAAATCAGTCCCGAAACCCGCGTAATGAACCCCGGCCCGCGCGCTCTCACCCTGTAGCGGCCCGCTTCCGGTCCGCGTACGGAACGAGAGGAACCCGCGTCATGAACACCGTCGTCGAACGCGAACTGGAACTCAAGCTGGTGCTGTCGCCGGAGCGCAGCATCCCCGTGCCGGCCCGGCTGACGTACAACACGGCCGATCCGTACGCCGTGCACGTCAGCTTCCACATCGGCTCGGACTCCCCCGTCAACTGGACCTTCGCGCGCGAGCTGCTGGTGGAGGGGGTGTTCCGGGCGTGCGGTCACGGCGATGTGCGGATCTGGCCGACCAAGGTGGATTCGCGCAACGTCATCTGCATCGCGCTGACCTCGCCGGACGGGGACGCGCTCCTGGAGGCGCCCTCCGCGCAGGTCTCGGCGTGGATGGAGCGGACGCTGCGGATCGTGCCTCCGGGGTCGGAGACCGCGCAGCTCGGGATCGACGAGGGGCTGGCGGAGCTGCTGGCGCCGCTGCCCGCCGACGATCTCTGGCTGCGGGACCCCTGGCCCTCCGACGAGTCGTCGCCGGAGGAGGGTGCGTGAGGCGTAGACGTACTGATCAGAACAGCTTGCCCGGGTTGAGCAGACCCAGCGGGTCGAAGGCCTGCTTGACCCCGCGCTGCAACTCCAGCCCCACCGGGCCCAGTTCGCGTGCCAGCCACTCCTTCTTCAGTACGCCGACGCCGTGCTCGCCCGTGATCGTCCCGCCGAGTTCCAGGCCGAGCGCCATGATCTCGTCGAAGGACTCGCGGGCCCTGCGGGACTCGTCGGCGTCCTCGTGGTCGAAGCAGACGACCGGGTGGGTGTTGCCGTCGCCCGCGTGGGCGCAGACGCCGATGGTCAGTCCGTACCGCTCGGCGATGGCCGCGGTGCCCTCGATCATCGCGCCGAGCTGTGAGCGGGGGACGCAGACGTCGTCGATCATCGTGGCCGATTTGACGGTCTCGAGCGCGGTGAGCGACATCCGGCGCGCCTGGAGGAGGAGTTCGGACTCGGCGACGGAGTCGGCGGGGACGACGTCGGTGGCTCCGGCGGCCGTGCAGAGCGCGCCGACTGCGGCGAGGTCGGCGGCGGGGTCGGGGGTGTCGAAGGCGGCCAGGAGCAGGGCTTCGGTCGTCTCGGGGAGCCCCATCTGCGCCATCTTGTTGACGGCCTGGATGGTGGTGCGGTCCATGAGTTCGAGGAGTGACGGGGTGTGCCCCTCCTCCATGATCCGGCAGACGGCGGCGCAGGCCGCGGCGGCCGAGGGGAACTCGGCGGCGAGCGCGAGCTGCTGGGGCGGGGCGGGCTTGAGGGCGAGTACGGCGCGGACGACGATGCCGAGGCTGCCCTCGGAGCCGACGAAGAGTCGCGTGAGGTCGTAGCCCGCGACGCCCTTGGCGGTGCGGCGGCCCGTGGCGAGCAGCCGGCCGTCGGCGAGGACGACGTCGAGGCCGAGGACGTACTCCGCGGTCACTCCGTACTTCACACAGCACAGTCCGCCCGAGGCCGTGCCGATGTTGCCGCCGATGGTGCACATCTCCCAGCTGGAGGGGTCCGGCGGGTAGTAGAGGCCCTGTTCGGCGACGGCGCGCGACAGGACGGCGTTGACGACGCCCGGCTCGACGACCGCGATCCGGTCGACGGGGCTGATCTCCAGGATGCGGTCCATCTTGGTGAGCGAGAGGACGATGCAGCCGTCGCTGGCGTTCGCGGCCCCTGAGAGGCCCGTACGCGCCCCCTGGGGGACGACGGGGACGCGCAGGGCGGTTGCCGTGCGCATGACGTGCTGGACCTGCTCGACGGTGCGCGGGAGGACCACGACGGCGGGGGCGCCCGCGTCGCAGAAGCTCGCCATGTCGTGTGCGTACGAGGCCATGACGTCCGGGTCGGAGATCAGCGCCTCGGCCGGAAGGCCCGTGCTCAGCTGGTCCAGAAGATCGCTCATCCTTCCAGCCTCGCACTCGGAGCCATCGGTGTGAACCTCCCTGTTCCTGCTCACTCGCGGACAGAAGTCGATCACTTGCAGACGCAAAGTGATCACGTCCAGGGACATACACAGCGAGGAGCAGAGAAACATGAACAAACTCAGACCCCGAACCCTGCGGAGGTCGGTGCGGCACACCGCCGTCACCGTGGCCGCCGGCACCGTCATCGCCACCGGCATCGTCGCCGGACCCGGCACCGGGAGCCCCGAGGCCGCGAGCCATGTCGACGCCCCGACGGTCGCCGCCGACGCGGCCGTCGACGGCACCGACTTCTACGCCTTCACCAGCCCGGACAACCCGGACACGGTCACCTTCGTCGCCAACTACCACCCGATCATCCCGCCCGGGAACCCGACGGGCTTCGAGCCGTTCGCGACCCGTACGCACTACGACATCAACGTCGACGGGTCGGGCGACGGGAAGCCCGAGACCACCTACCGCTGGGACTTCTGGGACGAGGACCTGCGCCCGCTCTCCGTCGGCGGCGCCGCCTTCGGCATCGTGACGTCCCTGGACTCGCCCAACCTGAAGTTCCGTCAGCACTACTCGCTGAAGCGGATCTCGGGCGGCCGCGAGGAGGTGCTCGTACGGGACCACGTGGCCGCCCCGCCGCACGCCGGCCTCGTCCAGATGCCCGACTACGGCGCCCTGCGCACCCAGGCCACGACCGCCCTGAAGGGCGGCGGCAAGACCATGGCCGGACAGTCCGCGGACTCCTTCGTCTTCAACGTCGGGGTCTTCGCGCTGCTCAAGGCCGGTGCGCCGGTGCTGCCCCCGGTCAATCCGACCGTGCTGACCAACGTCAACTCGATCGCTCTCCAGGTGCCCAAGAGCGAGGTCGCGCTCGGCGGGGACGTCAACCGCAACCCCGTCATCGGCGCCTGGGCCACCGCCTCCCGGCACTCCCTCGACCTCAGCGAGGACCTGCGCAAGGGCGCGGGGAGCTACCGGCAGGTCGGGCGGATGGGCAACCCCTTCTTCGGCGAGAGCCTCTTCCAGGACGGGCTGCCGACCGGCACGCGCGGCGGGCAGGCCGACCGGTTCAACTGGGCGACGCCCGACACCGACCACAAGAGCGCCGGACTGATGAAGGCCGTGCAGGACCCGGACACCCCGCGCTCCGTGCACCTCCTCGACAGCCGGATCCCGGTGCCGGCCGCCCCGCGCAAGGACATCGAGGAGCTGTTCCTCACCGGCATCCCCGGGCTCAACGCGCACAGCATGAACAAGGACGCGTCCGGGCTCGTGCCCGCCGAGGAGCTGCGGCTCAACCTCACCACCCCGGTGAGTACGAAGACCAGCCCGTGGGGCCCGCTCGGCGGCGACCCGCAGGGCTGGCCGAACGGGCGCAGGCCCGCCGACGACATCGTGCCCGTCATCTTCCGGCGGCTGATGGGCGAGCCCGGCGCGAAGGGGGCACCGCAGCTGGTGCCCCAGGTGACGATCGGGAGCAGCAAGCCGTTCCTGGGCACCTTCCCGTACCTGGCGACGCCGCATGCGCTTGCGTAACCGACGCAGCGCACTGGCCGCGGCCGCGGCACTCGCCGCGGCCGTCGGCGGACTGCTGGCGCTCGGCCCCGACACCACGTCGGGGCCGGGCCCGGTCGCCGCACCCCGGGCCGAGGGGGGTGCGCTGGCCGCGGCCGGTGCGCCCGCCCCGGCCGGGGAGCTGGCGGCGACGGTGGAGACGCGACGCGGGTGGCTGCGCAAGCACCCCGACGACGCCGCGTCGTGGGCGGTGCTCGGGTCGGCGCGGATCGGGCAGGCGCGGCGGTCGATGGACCCGGCGTACTACCCCAAGGCGGAGGCGGCGCTGCGGCGTTCGCTCTCCGTGGCCCCGCGCAACCCGGACGCGATGACGGGGATGGGCGCTCTCGCCAATGCCCGGCACGACTTCGGGGCGGCGAAGGGGTGGGGCGAGCGGGTGCGGGCGGCCGCGCCCGACCGGTGGAGCGTGTACCCGGTCCTGGTGGACGCGTACACGCAGCTCGGCGACTACCGGGCGGCGAGCCGTGCCGTACAGCGGCTGCTCGATCTGCGGCCTGGACTCCCCGCCTTCACACGGGCGGCGTACGAGCTGGAGATCCACGGCCGCACCGCGGAGTCCGCGCTCGCCCTGCGGGAGGCGCTGGCGGCCGCCAACTCGCCTGCGGAGCGCGCTTTTTGCCTGCAGCGGCTGGGTGAGCTGGCGTGGCAGCGCGGTGACGTACGGGGTGCGCTGCGCCTTCAGGACGACGCGCTGCGGACCGATCCGGAGCATCACGCGGCACTGGTCGGGCGGGCGCGGGCGGAGGCCGCGCTGGGGCGGACCGGGGCGGCGCTGCGGGACTACCGGACGGCGGTGGAGCGGGTGCCGCTGCCCGAATACGTACTGGAGCTGGGTGAGTTGTACGAGTCACTGGGGCGAGTGGAGGAGGCACGGGCGCAGTACGCCGTGCTGCGCGCGGAGGTGAAGCTCTTCGCGGCGAACGGCGCGCGGGACGATCTGACGCTCGGCCTGTACGAGGCCGACCACGGGTCCGCGGCGGCGGCCGTCCGGGACCTGGAGCGCGAGTGGGGGCGGCGGAAGAGCGTGCTGGTGGCGGACGGTCTGGGGTGGGCGCTGCACCGGGCGGGGCGGGACGAGGAGGCGCTCGCGTACGCACGGAAGGCGGCGGCGATCGGCACGCGCAGCGCGGTGTTCGCGTACCACCGGGGCGAGATCGAGCGGGCGCTGGGGATGCGGGATGCGGCCCGTACCCACCTGGGCGAGGCGTTGCGGCTGAACCCGCACTTCTCGCCGCTACTGGCGCCGCGGGCGCGGAAGGCGATGGCGTCATGAGGGCGGTACTGGCAGTGGTGGGGGCGGCGGCCGTTCTCGTACTGTGGAGTCAATTCCCGGCTCAGGCACACCCGTTGGGGAACTTCACGGTGAACCACTTCCACGGCCTGACGGTCTTCCCCGACCGGATCGAGGACGACGCGGTCGTCGACCGGGCCGAGATCCCGACGCTTCAGGCGCAGGGTGCGGTACGCGCGGAGGGCGGGCCTGCGCTCCATGCGGCCCGTTTCTGCGGGGAGTTGGGGCACGGCCTGCGTGCTGCGGCGGGCGGGAGGGTGCTGGCGTGGCGGGTGGACGCGAGCCGGATGGAGCTGCGGGAGGGGCAGGCCGGGCTGCGGACGAGCCGTATCACCTGCCACTTCACGGCCCCCGCCGATCTGCGCACCCCGTCGGACGTGACGTTCACGGACCCCTCGGACGCGGGGCGCGTCGGCTGGCGGGAGGTCACGGCGCGGGCGGCGGGAGGGGTGCGGTTGAGCGCCTCGGACGTGCCTGTGCGGAGCGCGTCGAACCGCCTCACGCGCTATCCGCAGGAGCTGCTCACGGACCCGCTGGACGTACGGAGCGCACGGCTGAAGGTGGGCCCGGGCGCGGGTGCGGCGCCTGCGGCGGGCGCTCCGGGGTCCGGCTGGTCGGCCGAGGGATGGCTGGCGGGGATGGACGGGCACCTGGCGGCACTGAGCTCAACGGACCGGCTGACACTGCCCGTTGGGCTGGCCGCAGTCCTGCTGTCGCTGCTGCTGGGGGCGGCGCACGCCGCGCTCCCCGGCCACGGCAAGACGGTGATGGCGGCGTGCATGGCGGGGCGCAGGGGCGGGGTGAAGGACGCGGTGGCGGTGGGCGCGACGGTGACGTTCACGCACACGGCAGGGGTCCTGGCCCTGGGCCTGATCCTGACGGCATCGGCCTCCCTGGCCGCCGACCGCATGCTGAACTGGCTGGGCGCGGCGAGCGGCGTGCTGGTGGCGGGGGTGGGGCTCATGCTGCTGCGGGGGGCGCGACCGAGGGCCGTACAGGAGGGTCACGGGCATGCGCACGGGCACGGGCACACGCACGGGCACGGCCACACGCACACCCATGAAGCCGCACATCACCACGACCACGACCACGACCACCACCCCGCCCCCTACCGCCGTCGCACCCTCCTCGGCATGGGGATCGCCGGGGGGCTTGTCCCCAGTCCGTCCGCGCTCGTTGTGCTGCTCGGGGCGATCGCCCTGAACCGTACGGCCTTCGGTGTCGGGCTCGTGCTCGGGTACGGCGTCGGCATGGCCGCCGTACTCACCGCCGCCGGGCTTCTCGTGGCCCGGTTCGGCGACCGGGCGCAGGGCGCGCTCGGTCAACGCATGCGGTGGGTACGGCGGTTGAGCCCCTGGACCCCCGTGCTGACGGCCTCGCTGGTCGTCGCCGTGGGGGCCGGGCTCGCCCTGCGGAGTGCGGGGCAGCTGCTCTACTGACGCGACGCGCTAGTGCTTCTCGCCCGTGATCCGCGACCAGAAGTCCGGTCCGGGCAGGAAGCTCAGCGTGGCGTCGAGGTTGAACAGCGGGGTGCCGACGGGCAGGTCCACGCCGAACGTCTTCAGCACCGTGCTGAAGTCCTTGCTCGCCCGGAACTCCCAGTCCTCGGGCCCGTAGCCGAACTCGCCCGTCTTGAAGTCGACGCGCGGCAGCAGGACCGGGTGGAACGTCTTCGAGCCGAGCAGCACCTCGGGGATCGTGGTCTCCGCGAGGATGATCTTCTTCTCCGGGCCGCCGTTGATCCTGACGTTGCACCAGGCCGCGGTCGGGAAGACGGTGAGCCACACGCCGTCGCAGACCGCCTCGTCGTGCGTGGACGGCCGACTGATGGTGATGCCGCCCGGGTAGCAGACCCGCAGCCCGCTCGTGAGGTCCGGCTCGATGCTGTCCTCCATGAAGCCCAGCGGGAATCTGAACTGGTCGGGCCGGTTCATCGACAGCGGGGCGACGGCGCCGACCTCCGCGTGCTCCTGCTTCAGCTTCGCGAGGGCCTCGGGCTTGAGCGTGACGTCGGCGTGCCCGAAGGGCGAGAGGTACGCACCACCGGTGCGGGTCTTGCAGGGCGCGTCCGAGGCGGGGGCCGCGTGCGAGGCGGCGGCAGCGGTGCCGGTGACGGCGCCGGTCAGCAGGAGGGCGGAGGCGGCGACGGCCGCGATACGGCGGGGGATGCGCATGGGCGGAGCTCCTTGTGGGGTGGGGATACGGCGCTTCCACTGAAGCCCGCCGCCACCTCCCGCGCGACACGGAGCGTACTGAACGGGTCACGGTCAGCTACCACGAACGGCCCCGCCCGATGGCCGCCCGCCCGCGTGGAGGGTCCACTCGGGGTGGGGGGAGCCCCGATCCCGTACCGCACCAGGAGCCCCTCCCATGCGCACACTCCGCCGTACCACGACCACAGCGGCCCTCGCCCTCGCCGCCCTGCTGACCCTGCCCGGCGCGGCCTCCGCCGACAGCGGCGACCAACCCACCTATCTGCCACCCCTGGGCAGCTACTTCGCCCCCACCGGCAACGCCGTGGTCACCTGGAGCAAGGAGCTCCAGTCCGCACTCAAGGCCAACAACGCCCGCGTCGAGACGATCGCACCGGTCAGCCGCATGAAGTCGAAGGACGGCTCGGACACCGGGATCTGGATGCCCATCGGCTTCAAGTACGACAGCCTCGACGTGACCCAGGGCCGGGTCTACTACTCCGGCGGGTTCAAGATCATCCGTGACGCGACGCACGACAGCATGGAGTGCAACGGCTTCTGGCTGAAGGTCAATCCGTCCGGCGTCTGGTGCAACCTCAAGGTGAACGACGAGCCGTGGAAGGAGGTGAAGATGGGCTACTTCAACCTCGCCCAGTTCCCCTTCTCCCTCATCGCGCCGAAGGGCCCGGGCATCGGCCCGACGATCTGGCCGTTCTACCTGGACGACGACATCACACCGGCCATCGACGAGCTGGGCATCAGCGGCCTGACCAAGGGCACGCCCATCTTCAACCTGGACGCCACGATCTCGGTCTTCGACGCGTACGGCACTCCGCCGACCGGCTCGGAGCCGGGCCGCCCGAACCCGTACCAGGCGCTGCACGGCAAGACGAAGCGCTGACCCCTCAGACGGCGGCCGTACCGATGAGTGCGTTACGGGTCACGAGCGCGGCCAGCGCCGCCTCGTCGAGCCCGTCGGTCCCGGCCGGGCGGCGCGGCAGCACCATGTAGCGGGACTCCGACGTGGAGTCCCAGACCGTGATCTCCGTGCCGTCCGGGAGGTCGAGGCCGAACTCGGCCAGGACGGCGCGGGGTTCGCGGACGACGCGCGAGCGGTAGGCCTCGCTCTTGTACCAGCTGGGGGACGGGCCGAGGAGCCCCAGCGGGTAGCAGGAGCAGAGCGTGCAGACGATGACGTTGTGGACGCCGTCGGTGTTCTCGACGACGCGCAGGCGTTGTGGCTGCACTCCCCCACTCGCGTAACCGAGCTCTGCGACAGCGGAGTTGGCGTCGTCGAGGAGCCGCGCACGGTACGCGTCGTCGGTCCAGGCGCGGGCGACGATACGGGTGCCGTTGGCGGGAGACGCGCCGCTGAGGAAGGCGTCGAGCGCCTCGTCGAGGGCGGCGCCGGCGACGATCCCCCGGGTCTCGAGGAGGGTCTCCAGGCGGCGCACCTGCCGGGAGATCAGCGCGTCGGAATGCGTACCGCTCATGAGTCGTCCTCCTCCAAGTAGCTTTCCCACAGGTCGAGTACGACGTGGTGGTCGCCCTCGCCCCACAGGTCCCGGGCCGCGAACCGGACCGCGTACACCGGCTCCACGGGGAAGTCGTCGCGCCCCTGGGAGCGGATGTCGGCGAGCGGGTGGGCACCCTCGGGCTCGACGACGACCCCGAGCTTGCCGCGGGCGTAGCGCGGCAGCCGGGTGTGGTGGACGGGGTCGACGTCCGAGGTCCGTACGCGCGTCCCCGGCGAAAAGCGCGGGTCAGTCATCGAGCTCGCCCGCCGCGATGACGCCCTTGCGCTCCAGGAGCGCGACGATGCCGTGGAACCAGCGCTCATAGTAGGACGCGGCGAGGTAGTCGGCGGGGGCCATGGACTCGACGGCGTCCCTGAACTCGTCGAGGTTGTAGACCTGTTGGGCGATCAGCGCCCGATTGAGGGCGAAGACGCGGGCCTCCCAGTCGGCGTGGAAGGGCTCGCTGTCGTCGGTGGTGTCGAGGGCGCCGAATCCCTGCATTCCGCCCACGTCATTGATCCTGGCCATGGGCCGACCCTAGCGCCGGTCGCCCCTCAGCCGAAGGGCCTGGCCGACCGACCTGCAAACACCTCGGGGGCGGGACCGCGCCACCGCGGTCCCGCCCTCGAGTCGTAACTGCCCTGCTCTGCCTACAGGTTGCCGCGCTTCTCCTGCTCGCGCTCGATCGCCTCGAACAGCGCCTTGAAGTTGCCCTTGCCGAAGCCCATCGACCCGTGGCGCTCGATCATCTCGAAGAACACCGTCGGACGGTCCTGGACCGGCTTGGTGAAGATCTGCAGCAGATAGCCGTCCTCGTCACGGTCGACCAGGATCTTCTGCTCGCGCAGCGTCTCGACGGGCACGCGGGTCTCGCCCGCCCACTCGCCCAGCGTGTCGTAGTAGGAGTCGGGGGTGTCGAGGAACTGGACGCCCGCGGCGCGCATCGCCTTCACCGAGGCGACGATGTCGTTCGTCGCGAGCGCGATGTGCTGGACGCCCGCGCCGCCGTAGAACTCCAGGTACTCGTCGATCTGCGACTTCTTCTTCGCGATCGCCGGCTCGTTGATCGGGAACTTCACCTTGAGCGTGCCGTCCGCGACGACCTTCGACATCAGCGCCGAGTACTCGGTCGCGATGTCGTCGCCCACGAACTCCTTCATGTTCGTGAAGCCCATGACCTTGTTGTAGAAGGCGACCCACTCGTTCATCTTGCCGAGCTCGACGTTGCCCACGCAGTGGTCGATCGCCTGGAAGGTGCGCTTGGCCGGCGGCTCGACGATCGGCGCGGCGGCAGCGTAGCCGGGCAGGTAGGGGCCGGTGTACGCGCCGCGCTCGACGAGCGTGTGGCGCGTCTTGCCGTACGTGGCGATCGCGGCCAGCACCACCACACCGTGCTCGTCCTTGACCTCGTGGGGCTCGGTGAGGCCGGTGGCTCCGTGCTCGACCGCGTACGCGTACGCAGCCCGCGCGTCCGGGACCTCGATGGCCAGGTCGACCACGCCGTCGCCGTGGGCCGCGACGTGCTCGTCGAGGAAGCGGCCGTGGTCGGTGGCGGCCTTGATGACGGAGGTGAGGACGAAGCGGGCCGAGCCGTTCGTGAGGACGTACGAGGCGGTCTCGCGGGTGCCGTTCTCCGGGCCCGCGTAGGCCACCAGCTTCATGCCGAAGGCGGTGGAGTAGTAGTGCGCGGCCTGCTTGGCGTTGCCCACGGCGAAGACGACCGCGTCCATTCCCTTGACCGGGAAGGGGTCGGCCTCGCGCGCGGTGGTGGGGGTGACGGTGGTGTCGTGCTGCGTCGTCTCAGTCATGGGTCCAGCGTCTCCCCCGCCATCAGGGTGCGCAATAGTTTGCGTTTTTGGTGGGCAGAATGCCCAGTGCATCGGCAGGATAGGGGCGCGATCTGTACAGGGTGACCAAGAGAAGAGGTGTGCGGTGGGTATCGACGCGCTCGACGGCCGGCTGATCGTGCTGCTGGCCAGGGAGCCCCGGATCGGGGTGCAGGAGGCGTCCCGGCGGCTGGGGGTGGCGCGCGGGACCGTACAGGCGCGGCTCGACCGGCTTCAGTCGAATGGAGTCATCCGGGGATTCGGTCCCGATGTCGATCCGGCCGCCCTCGGCTATCCCGTCACGGCCTTCGCCACGCTGGAGATCAAGCAGGGGCAAGGGGCGGACGTACGGGCGCACTTGGCGGGTGTGCCGGAGGTCCTGGAGCTGCACACCACCACCGGGCACGGCGACATGCTCTGCCGCCTCGTGGCCCGCTCCAACGCCGATCTTCAGCGGGTGATCGACCTCGTGGTGGGTTTCGATGGCATCGTCCGGGCTTCCACGGCGATCGTCATGGAGAACCCCGTTCCGCTGCGGATCATCCCGCTCGTGGAACAGGCGGCAGGAGATTCCTGACCCGGCCGGGTAGCAGGACCGACCGGGAGGTGCGCGGGTGTGAACTTCTGGGACTACATCGGCAACCGTCACCAGCAGCTGCTGGCAGATGCGTATCAACACGCGAGCGCCGTGTTCCAGTGCATGGTCGTCGCCACCGTCATCGGGGTGCTGATCGGCGTCGTCTCGTACCGCAGCGAATGGGCGGGCAGCTTCGCGACCATCACCACGTCGACCATCCTCACCATCCCCTCGCTGGCCATGATCGGTCTGCTGATCCCCATCGTCGGGCTCGGCGTCGCACCGACCGTCATCGCGCTGACCCTGTACGGGCTGCTGCCGATCGTCCGGAACTCCATCGTCGGACTGCGCGGCGTCGATCCCGCCCTGATCGATGCCGCGAAAGGCATCGGGATGTCGCGCATCGCCCGGCTCGTACGGGTGGAACTGCCGCTCGCCTGGCCCCCGATCCTCACCGGGATCCGGGTCTCCACCCAGATGCTGATGGGCATCGCCGCCATCGCCGCGTACGCCTCCGGGCCCGGCCTCGGCAACGAGATCTTCCGCGGCATCGCATCCCTGGGCAGCAAGAACGCACTCAACCAGGTGCTCGCGGGCACGATCGGCATCATCATCCTCGCCCTGATCTTCGACGCCGTGTACGTCCTCGTCGGCCGACTGACCATCCCGAGGGGGATCCGTGTCTGAGACATCCACGACATCCATCGAGGCCGTGGAGAAGACCACTTCCTCCTCCACCACCGGCGCGACCATCGAGCTGGAGAACCTCACCAAGCGCTATCCCGGCACCGCGGACCCGGCCGTGGACAGCGTCAACATGGAGATCAAGGCCGGCGAGCTGGTCATCTTCGTCGGCCCGTCGGGCTGCGGTAAGTCCACCACGCTGAAGATGATCAACCGGCTGATCGAGCCGACCAGCGGGCGGATCCGCATCGACGGCGAGGACGTCACCGACATGGACCCGGTGAAGCTGCGCCGGAAGATCGGGTACGCCATCCAGTCGTCCGGGCTCTTCCCGCACATGACCGTCGCCCAGAACATCGCCCTCGTACCGAAGATGGTCGGCTGGCCCAAGTCGAAGATCAAGTCGCGGGTCGAGGAGATGCTCGACCTGGTCGGCCTCGACCCGGGCGAGTTCCACAACCGCTACCCGCGCCAGCTCTCCGGCGGACAGCAGCAGCGTGTGGGCGTGGCACGGGCACTGGCCGCCGATCCTCCCGTCCTGCTGATGGACGAGCCGTTCGGCGCCGTCGACCCGATCACCCGCGACCACCTCCAGGACGAACTCATCCGCCTGCAGCGGGAGTTGCACAAGACTATCGTCTTCGTCACCCACGACTTCGACGAGGCCATCAAACTCGGCGACCGGATCGTGGTGCTGCGCGAACGCTCGCAGATCGCCCAGTTCGACACCCCCGAGGCCATCCTCACCAACCCCGCCGACGACTTCGTGTCGGGGTTCGTGGGAGCGGGCGCCGCGCTGAAGCGGCTCAACCTCACCCGCGTACGGGACGTGGCGATCACCGACTATCCGACGGTGACCGTCGACGACCCGCTGCAGGACATCTTCAACAAGCTCCGCGCCGCCAACACCAACGAGCTGCTGCTGCTCGACAAGCGCGGCCGCCCCTACAAGTGGCTGAGGCGCGGCGACCTGATGCGGGCGCGCGGATCGCTCGCACGGGCGGGCACGCTGGTGCACGACACCGTGACGCGCGACGCGACGCTGCGCGACGCACTGGAAGCCGTACTGACCGACAACGCGGGCCGCGTCGCGGTGACCGGCAAGCGTGGTGCGTACGAAGGCGTCGTGGACATGGAGACGCTCATGAACTCCGTCCACGAACTCCTGGAAGCCGACCGCCTGGACGCCGTCGAGCACCAGCACGAGCTGGAGGAGCAGCGCGCCGACCAGGTCCACCACGCCCAGGAGGGCGACGGAGGGGAGCCGGAGGCGTGAGTACCCGAGAGCAACGGCCCGAGGGCGAGCACGAGGTCAAGGGCCTCGCCTTCCGGGACGAGGGCGTGGGCGTCGGCGAGCAGGAGACGCCGCCCGTCGCGGAGCCGGCGAAGAAGGTGCGGCGGATCAGCACACTGAAGCTGGTCCTGCTGCCCTCGGTGCTCGTCGTGATCCTGCTGGCCACCTGGCTCTGGTTCCAGCGGGCCGACCTCGACACCATCTCCGAGACGGCGCTGTCCAACGGCCAGGTGTGGAAGTGCTTCAGACAGCACGTCCAACTCACCGTGATCTCCACGTTCTTCGTGCTGATCATCGCGATCCCGCTGGGCATCCTGCTGACCCGCAAGGCGTTCCGCAAAGCCGCCCCCATCGCGATGACCCTCGCCAACATGGGCCAGGCGACCCCGGCGATCGGGCTCCTCGCACTGCTGGTGATCTGGATGGGCATCGGCGAGAAGCCCGCCCTGATCGGCATCATCATCTACGCCGTGCTCCCCGTCCTCTCCAACACCATCGCGGGCCTGAAGGCGAACGACCCGAACCTGATGGAGGCCGCCCGCGGCATCGGAATGTCGCCGATGGGCGTGCTGACGAAGGTCGAACTCCCCCTGGCCGTACCGCTGATCCTCGCCGGCGTCCGCACCGCGCTCGTCCTGAACGTCGGCACCGCGACCCTCGCCACCTTCGGCGGCGGCGGCGGGCTCGGCGTACTGATCACCACCGGAATCACCAACCAGCGCATGCCGGTGCTGCTGCTCGGCTCGATCCTGACCGTGGCCCTGGCCCTGCTCGTGGACTGGCTGGCGTCGCTGGCCGAGATCCTGCTCTCCCCGCGCGGACTGGAGGCTCGCTCATGAGGAGCTTTCCCCGTACGAAGAAGACCGCCTGCCTCCTCGCCGCGGCCGGAGTCCTGCTCGCCGGATGCGGGCTGACCAGCGGATCCCCGATGGTCGACGACGTGGTGCCGGGCTCGGTCGGCAAGGGTCTGCCGTTGAAGGGCGCCGACATCACGGTGGCGTCCAAGGAGTTCACCGAGCAGCTGATCCTCGGCGCGATGATGGGCATCGCATTCAAGGCGGCCGGCGCGGACGTCCTCGACCGGACCGGCATCCAGGGCTCCATCGGCGCACGGGCGGCGATCGAGAACGGCGACGCGGACGCCATGTACGAGTACACGGGCAGCGCCTGGATCACGTACCTCGGCAACTCCACGCCCATCGCCGACCCGCAGAAGCAGTGGCAGGCGGTGCACGACGCCGACCTGAAGAACGGCATCACCTGGCTCCCGATGTCCCAGCTCAACAACACCTACGCGCTGGCGACGAACGCCGCCAACGAGAAGAAGTACGGGACGAAGACCCTCTCCGACGTGGCCGCGCTCGCCAAGTCGAACCCCTCGGCGGTGACGCTGTGCGTGGAGAGCGAGTTCGCGAACAGGGCGGACGGGCTGCCGGGCATGGAGAAGGCGTACGGGATGAACATCCCCGCCGGGAACATCACGCAGATGGACACCGGCATCGTCTACACCCAGGTCCAGAAGGGCGCCTGCACCTTCGGCGAGGTGTACACCACCGACGGCCGGATCCAGGCCATGAACCTGACGGTGATGGAGGACGACAGGAACTTCTTCCCCAACTACAACGCGGCGCCCGAGATCAACAGCAAGGCGCTGGCGAAGTACCCGCAGATGGCCGACGTCATCGAGCCGATCACCAAGAAGCTCAACAACTCGGTGGCGCAGGAGCTCAACGCCAAGGTCGACGTCGACGGGCAGGACCCGCACGACGTGGCGCTGGACTGGCTGGTGCAGGAGGGCTTCGTCAAGAAGGGCAGTTGAGGGCGGCAGCGGTTCTCAGGTTCTCAGCAGCTGGGGATCTTCCCGCTGCCCTTCTCCAGCGCCGTCAGCGACGCCACCGCGTCCTTGAGGGTGCCCACCGGGATCAGCCGCATTCCGGCGGGGAGTTCGGACTTGGCGTCCGAGCACTCGGCCTTCGGTACGAGAAAGACGTGCGCGCCGTCGCGGGCCGCGGCCTGCGTCTTCAGGGCCACCCCGCCCACCGCGCCGACCTCGCCGGACTCGGAGATCGTGCCCGTACCGGCGATGGTCTTCCCGCCGGTGAGGTCGCCGCCCGCGCCGTCGCCGTCGAGCTTGTCGATGATGCCGAGCGTGAAGAGCAGACCGGCGCTGGGGCCGCCGACGTCCGCCAGGTTCAGGGTGACCTTGACCTTGCTCGCACTGTCGCCGACGTAGGAGAGGGCGGCCGCCGTGGCGGCGTCCTGGGACTCCTTCATCTCGGCGAGATTGTGCTGGTTGGCTTCCTCGGTGCTGTCGCCCGCCGGGTAGACGGAGTCGCGCGGCATCACGGCCCGGTCCGTACGGAACCAGCTGTCGACGACGTCGGAGAGACGGACGTCGGCGTCCGGGCCCGTCGCCAGGATGGTGACCATCCGCAGCTCACCGGTGGTGGTGCGGGTGGGCGCGCCGCTGATGGTGATCACCGGTTTGCCCTTGTCGTCGCCGAGCACGTCGGTGGTCTGGCCGGGCTGCGCGACGGAGAACGGCAGGGGCGCGAAGGCGACCGTGCCGAAGAGCGCGAGGACGGGCAGGGCGCAGAGGGCGAGGGCGCGGGGGCGTGAGCGCGTGAGGCGGGTGAGCACGGGGCCAATCTATCGGGCGACCCCGTTCCCCCCTTATCGCAGTGCGTCCGCGACCTCCCGGGCCGCCTCCACCACCCGCGGCCCGACCCGCTCCGGCACCGCCTCGGCGAGCATCACCACGCCGACGCTGCCCTCCAGGCCCGACACCCCGACCAGCGGCGCGGCGGCCCCTGAGGCGCCGGCCTCCAGTTCGCCGTGGGTGAGGGTGTAGCCGGGGCCCTCCGCCGGGCCCCCGGCCCGGGCGGTCAGGATCGCCCGGCCTGCGGCTCCGCGGTCCAGCGGGTGGCGGAAGCCGGCCCGGTAGGCGACGTGGTAGTCGGTCCAGGTGGGCTCGACGACCGCGACGGCGAGTGCGTCCGTGCCGTCGACGAGGGTGAGGTGGGCGGTGGCGCCTATGTCCTCGGCGAGGGAACGCAGCGCGGGCAGCGCGGCCTCCCGTACGAGAGGGTGCACCTGGCGGCCCAGCCGCAGCACGCCCAGACCCACGCGGGCGCGGCCGCCCAGGTCGCGGCGGACGAGCGCGTGCTGTTCGAGGGTGGCGAGCAGACGGTAGACCACGGTGCGGTTGACGCCGAGTTTGTTGGACAACTCGGTGACGGTCAGGCCGTGGTCGGTGTCGGCGAGCAGTTTGAGGACACGAAGTCCTCGGTCGAGCGTCTGGGAGGTCTCCGCGGTCACGACGCCCACTCCTTAGTGGTGAGTCGCGGCGGCACTTCCACGGAACTCGCTCCACCGGTCCCATCGGCGTCGCGCGCAGAGGCCACCGGCAGGCCATGGCACCGGCTGCGCTCCGAGGCGGCGCTGCCACGGGGCGTGTGCGTTGCGGGGACATTAGCGAGCTGGTCCGCTCAGCGGAAGACTCCGTCCAGAATCCGGGCAGTAATGGAAGAACGGCATCCGGATTGTCCCGGGATGCCGTTCCTTTTTGACCGTACGAGCGTCCGGTCACCGCATACGCGTGGCCCACTCCTGGACCTTCGCGA
Source organism: Streptomyces sp. NBC_01465 (assembly GCF_036227325.1). Lineage (NCBI taxonomy): Bacteria > Bacillati > Actinomycetota > Actinomycetes > Kitasatosporales > Streptomycetaceae > Streptomyces > Streptomyces sp. NBC_01465. The sequence continues at coordinate 2,981,222 of NZ_CP109467.1, forward strand.
TCCGCGTCTGGATCTGGTGCGCGGTCGCCTCCGCGCTCGGCGGACCGCCACAGGTGCGGCGGAGTTCGGTGTGGATGACGCCGTGCGGTTTGCCGCTCTGGTGGGTGTAGGCCGAGACCAACGTGTTGAGCTGCTTGCGCAGTTCGAGGAGCTTCTTGTGCGTGACGACCGGGCGGTCCTCGGCCGGCTTCTCCAGGAGGTCGGCCTCCGAGGCCGGCTTCTGTCGGCTGTGCGCGATCTGGCGCGTCTGCCGCTTCTGGAGCAGGAGTTGGACCTGGTCGGGCTCCAGGAGCCCGGGGATGCCGAGGTAGTCCTGCTCCTCCTCGCTGCCCGGGTGGGCCTGCATGCCGAACTCGGCGCCGTCGTACAGCACCCGGTCGAAGACCGCGTCCGACTCCAGTGCCTCGAAGGGGAGTTGGTCCTCGGTCTCCTCGTCCTCGAGCTTCTCGGCGTCGGCGAGTAGCTTGTCCTCCTCGGAGAACGGGTTCTCCTCGTCGTTGCCCTTCTTGCCCTTGTCGAGCACGTGGTCGCGCTCGACCTCCATCTCGTTGGCGAAGTCGAGGAGCATCGGAATGGTGGGGACGAAGACGGAGGCGGTCTCGCCGCGGCGGCGCGACCGTACGAAACGGCCGACGGCCTGGGCGAAGAAGAGCGGGGTGGAAATGGTCGTCGCGTACACGCCGACCGCGAGCCGGGGGACGTCGACGCCCTCGGACACCATGCGGACGGCGACCATCCAGCGCGACTCGTCGGCCGCGAACTGGTCGATCTTCTTGGACGCGGCCTTCTCGTCGGAGAGGACGACGGTGGCCTTCTCGCCGGTGACCCTCTTGAGGATCTTCGCGTACTCGCGGGCCGACTCCTGGTCGGTGGCGATCACGAGCCCGCCGGCGTCCGGAATGCCCTTGCGGACCTCGGTGAGACGGGTGTCGGCGGCCTTCAGGACGTTCGGGATCCAGTCGCCGGTGGGCGCGAGCGCGGTACGCCAGGCCTGCCCGATGGCGTCCTTGGTCATCGGCTCGCCGAGACGGGCGGCGATCTCGTCGCCGGCCTTCGTGCGCCAGCGCATGTTGCCGCTGTAGGAGAGGAAGATGACGGGCCGCACGACACCGTCGGCGAGGGCGTTGCCGTAGCCGTAGGTGTAGTCGGCGGAGGAGCGCCTGATCCCGTCGTTGCCTTCCTCGTACGCGACGAAGGGGATCGGGTTGGTGTCGGAGCGGAAAGGCGTCCCGGTCAGCGCGAGCCGGCGGGTGGCCGGGTCGAACGCCTCCTGACAGGCCTCGCCCCAGGACTTCGAGTCACCGGCGTGGTGGATCTCGTCGAGGATCACAAGGGTCTTGCGCTGCTCGCAGCGGTTGCGGTGCAGCATGGGGCGCACGCCGACGCCCGCGTACGTCACGGCGACGCCGTGGTACTCCTTGCTCAGCGGGCCCGCGGAGTAGTCCGGATCGAGCTTGATCCCTATGCGGGCGGCCGCCTCGGCCCACTGCTTCTTCAGATGCTCGGTCGGCGCGACCACGGTCACCTGCTGCACGACATGGTGGTGCAGCAGCCACGACGCGAGGGTCAGCGCGAAGGTGGTCTTCCCGGCGCCGGGCGTCGCCACGGCGAGGAAGTCCTTGGGCTGCTCCTGGAGGTACCGCTCCAGGGCACCCTCCTGCCAGGCACGCAGCTTGCTGGCGGTGCCCCAGGGGGCGCGGCCGGGGAAGGCGGGTGAGAGGTGGTGGGAGGCGGTAGTAGTCACGGTCTCCGATTCGGGCTCTCGGGGGCACGGGGGCGTCCGTACGTTCCGTCCGTACGTTCCGTAGGACAACCGGGCCACCTTACCGGTGGCCCGACCGGACCCGCCGCCGACGACGCCGGGGACGGGTCCGGTGCGACTCAGGTCACAGCGTCACAGCGCGCGGAGGCGCTGCGCGAGGGCGGGGAGGTCGCTTGCCGTACCGGCCGCGATGTCGATGACGAGGTCGTACGCCACGTCCTGGTCGGCGCCGGCGAGATCGACGCCGTTGAGCGCGAGGAACGTCGCCGCTGCCAGCCAGGCGGTGCGCTTGTTGCCGTCCACGAAGGGGTGGTTGGTGGCGATGGCGTGGAGGAGGGCGGCGGCCTGCTCGTACGTGTCGCTGTACGCCTCGGTGCCGAACATCCGGGCGCGCGGCCGGTGCACGGCGGACTCCAGGAGCCCGGGGGCCCGGAGCTCGGGCGGCTGCCCGCCGAAGGCGGCGCTGGCGAGGCCGGTGACCTCGGCGACGGTGAGATGACGGGTCATTCGCCCAGCCTCCGCAACAGATCGGCGTGCGCCCCGGCCAGCCGCTCGGCGGCCGCCTGCACGCGTTCGCCCTCGGCGCGGAGGTGGAAGCGGACGGCGTCCTGGACGAGGTCGTCGGCGGTACGGCCCTGGGCGTCGGCCAGGTCGGCGAGGGCGACGGACTCGGCGTCGGTGAGATTGAGGTTGAGGTTGAAGTTGAGGTTGATCGTCTGGTGGTGCACGGGAGGAGCGTACGGGGGTGGGGGTGGGGGTGGGGGCGCATGGGGGATTGCGGGGGCCCGCCCCGGCCACCCTGCACGCACGGCCGGCCTGCGGCGGTCGACGGCGAGGGGCGCCTACGAGCAGGAGGCCGCAGGGTCGCAGCCTCCTTGCACGCACCCGGCCCGCACCACCAACCCGCGGCCGCCAACGGCGAGAGCCACCCACGACCAGGAGGCCGCCCCATCGCAGCCACCTTGCACGGGTGGGCGTGGTGGGAGGCAGCGGCGCGGAGCGCCGGGGTGGTGGCCGCGGAGCGGCCGGGGTGGTGGCCGCGGAGCGGCCGGGTGCAGCGGCGTTGGCTACGCCGCCCCGCGGCGGGGAGACCCCGGCCCCAGCCTCGTCGCGACCCACATCCCCACCAGCGCCACCCCGGCCATCGGCAGGAACACCGCCGCGAACGCGGCAGGGTGCGACGCCGACGACGTGTCGTGAAGCGCCCCCACCGCTCCCCCGCCCAGCGCAGCGAACGTCGCCCCGCCCACCGCCAGCAGAATCACGTTCGACAGCCCGTCGGAGATCTGCAGCGCCGCCGAGTTCTCCCCCGCCTCCTCGGGCGCCGACAGCTTCAGCAGCAGCACGCTCGTCGACGCGATCACCATCCCCATCCCGAAGCACCCGATCGCCCACGCGACCGCCACGATCCACACCGGCACCGACTGGATCAGCACGCTGGGCGCCAGCACGATGGCCACCACCACGCACAGCATCCCGAACACCATCAGGCTCTGCCGGTACGGCTCCAGCCGCGGCCGGGACTGCACCCACGACCCCAGCGCCCACGTCCCCCCGCCGACCGCCAGCGAGAGCCCCGCCATCGTCGGCGAGAGCCCCCGCTGTGTCACCAGCATCAGCGGCACGAAGCTCTCCGCCGCGATGAAGGACCCCGCCGCGATCCCCCGCAGCAGCACCACGGACGGCAGCCCGCGCACCGCGCGGTAGGTCCCGCGCGGCAGCAGCCCGAGTACGGCGGGCACCAAAAGCCCCGCACCCGCCACCGCCGGGATCAGCGACAGCCACCGCAGGTCCTCCCCCGCGTACTGCAGCAGCGCCGCCCCCGCCGAGATCGCGAGCGCCAGTCGGATGCGCCGCCGGTCGAAGGGCGGAACCGGGGCCGAGGGGTCCGCAGGGCCCGATGCCATCCGCCGGATCGCCGGGAGCGCCAGCGCGAGCGGGAAGACGACAAGGACCGGAATCCCCACGAAAACCCAGCGCCAGCCCAGGTGTTCGGTCACCGCCCCGGAGACCAGCGGCCCGACCACCGACGGCACCACCCAGCTCGCCGCGAACCCCGCCATGATCGCGGGGCGCAGCCGCTCGGAGTAGGCGCGGCTGACGACGACGTACAGGGCGACGATGACCAGTCCCCCGCCCAGCCCCTGCACCGCACGCCCCGCGATGAACAGCCACATCGAGGACGCCGTGCCGGACAGGAGCAGCCCTGCTCCGAAGGCGGCGATCCCGGTCGCGAGGGGCGCGAGCGGCCCGCGCCGGTCTGCCCACTGCCCGGAGAGGACCATCGAGAACAGAGACGTCGTGAAGTACGCGGAGAACGCGAAGGCGTAGAGCGAGACACCGTCCAGTTCACGCGCCGCGATCGGCATCGCCGTGCCGACGGCCGTCGCCTCGAAGGCGATCAGCAGGACGACGGTGATGATGCCGAGGGAGAGCGCGCGGTGGGTCCTGCCGAGGATCCCGCCCTGCTCAGGGGCGGGTATGGGGGCGGGGGCAGCGACCTCGGCGTCGCGTGGTTCCAGGACGGTCATGGGCTCAGAGTAAGGGGCGTTGCGGGCTTTGAACCCTGTCCCGGGGAGGGCCTGGGCTAGGCCTTTGGTCGTACGACCATGAACGCCGTGTGGCAGTCGCATTGCAGGGCGGCCCGCACCCTTGAGCTCCCGCACCCCGCCCGCCTACGGTCGAGGTGTTCGAGTGGCACATGGCCGTGTGCCCGAGTGGCTGAGGGATTCGCCTGCAAAGCGAAGCACACGGGTTCGATTCCCGTCACGGCCTCACAGCGAAGGAGTGGCCGCCCCCATGGTGCGGGGGCGGCCACTTCTTCGCGTGCGTACGGACTAGGCCTGCTTCTCGGCCTGCGCCGCCTTCACCATCTCCTTGAGGTGCTCCTCGTCCTCCGTGGAGAGCGAGGTCTGCACCAACTGGCCGCCGAACTGCGCCAGCTCCGGGACGACCTTGTCGCGCGCCGCAGTCTTGACCAGCACGAAGAGGGCAGCGGCTCCGGGACGGAGGTTCTCGCTGACCTCCTTCATGAAGTTGTCGTTGACCCCGGTGTCGGTGACGGCCCCGCCCGCGGCGCCCGCCGCCGCGCCCACAGCCGCGCCGAGGAACGGCACCAGGAAGAGCAGCCCGATGACGCCGCCCCACAGCGCGCCGCTGGCAGCACCCGTGGTGGTGTGGTTGACGGCCTGGTGCAGCTTGATCTTGCCGTCGGACTCGCGGCGCTCGACGACGACCGCGTCCTCCAGCTCGACAAGGTGTTCGCGGTTCATGGAGAAGAGCTTGTCGCGCACCTGGTTGGCGGTGGCGAGGTCGTTGTAGGCGACGACGAACAGATTGCTCATGCGGACTGACTCCTCATCGGGATGCGGTACGACAACACCCACTATAGGAATAAGTCCGCAAATAGGGCATAAACGGCGTGTGTGGATCCTCAGCCGGCGACGAACACCCGCGCCGCCGAGGTCCCGATCCCCGTCGGCGCCAGCGGCAGCGGGCGGATCCCGGGCCGGTCGGCCAGCAGCTCCGCCTCCCCGTAACGGCGCGTGCCCCGGTGCCAGTTCAAGATCGCCACCATCCAGTCCTCCAGCTCGCGCACATGGTCGGCCATCGCCTGCCGCCCCTCCCCGTCGAGCCCGAAGTCCTCGTACAGCACCGGGAGTTCATGCTCGGCGACATGCTGGAACTGTCGCATCCGCTCCCGCATCAGATCGTCGACGACCGCGAGCGCGGCCTCGTAGTCGCAGCCGAAGAACGTCTGCACCACCAGCAGGGCGTTGTGCAGCTCGCCCTCGAACTCGATCTCCTTCTGGTACGAGAAGACGTCGTTCATCAGCGCCGCGTAGTCCGCGGCCGCGCCCTCCAGCGAGCGCATCGGGCCGCTGTTGTAGAGGGCGGCCGGGATGACATTCCCGCGCCGCAGGCGCGCGAGCGCCATCGTGAGGTCCGAGCCGAAGGTCGCCCGGCGCATCTCGATGTAGTCGACCGGGTCGGGGACCCGGTGCTCCGCCTGGTTGGCCAGCTCCCAGAGCCAGCTGTCGAGCATCGTGTCGACGGCGGCCCTGAAATACCGGCGCCCTTCGAGGTCCAGCGGGCCCGCCGTCCGCGCCCACAGATCCGCGAGACCGCGCTCCATCGCGTCCATGGGGACGACCTCCGACTCCCCCTCGACCGCCATCAGCGCCGCGAGCCGGTCCTTGGAGAGCTTGGCGGCGAGCAGGCTGCGGGACTGGCCGAGGACCAGCGGGTAGAAGTCGTCCGCGTACGTCCCCCACGCCAGCCACTCCGCCGACAGCGCCAGCTCCTCCGGGGTCGCGTCCGGGTCGATGCCCGCCGAGCAGAGCGCGAAGTCGTAGCCGATGAGTTTGTGCTCGTCCCAGATGTCGCTGAGCATCCCCATCCGGTGCGCCCACTCCACCAGCGCGACCCGCGCCCCGGGAAGGTGCGGGCTGAGCGAGAGCGGGAACGGCACGTCGAAGTCGAGGAGTTGGGAGGGTCCGGTCCGCTGGAAGGGGACATGCGCGTGCTGCCTGAGCCTGCCGAGACCGCTCGCGCCGATCAGCTGCCTGATGTCGGCCGCGGACGTGCCGGGCCCCGAGAGAGCACCCAACGCGAAGCCCCGGTCGGCCCGCCCCTCCGGGTAGCGGCCCGAGGCCGCGTGCCATTCGTGGCCGCCCGACTGCCAGTCCTGGAGGCCCTTCACATACAGCAGCGTGTCCGCGACCCCCGCCGCGTCCACGCCCGACTCCGCGAAGACCGGGGCCAGTTCGGTCAGTGCCGTGTGCTCGAACTGCTGGAGGCGCGAGGTGATCAGGTCGTTGACGGCGTCCGCCGCCTCCTGCGTCGTACACCCGAGGAAAGTCTCCAACACCAGGACGCCGTTGGAGAGTTCACCCTCGTCGTGGATCTCGCGGTCGTACGAGAAGAGGTCGTTGCGCAGGTGCACCCCGTCCGAGAAGGCGTCCTTGAGGACCCGCAGCGGGCGCGTGCCGGCGATGGCGGCGGGGATCTCGGCGGTGACGTACTCGACCAGGCCCGCCGACCAGGGCGCGCCGCCCACCTTGCGCCGCATCTCGATGTACTCGACGGGGTTGGAGATGCGGCCCGCGTTGATGTTGGAGAGTTCCCAGAGGGACTCGTTGAGGAGGTGCTCGGTGGACTCCGCGAACCGCGCCCGCCACTCCATCGACATGGAGGGGACGGTCCGCGCCCAGAGGTCCGCCAGGCCCGCCTCGACGGGGTTCTGCGGCTCCGGGAAGCCGGCCGACAGATCCATGGGCATGAAAGCCGGGAGGCGGTCCAGATAGGCCTTGCCGCCCTCGCGGTCGTGCGAGTACTTGAAGAGCTTCAGGAAGTGGTCGTCGAAGAAGAAGACCCACACGTACCAGTCGGTGACCGTCGCCAACTCCTCGGCGGTGCAGTCCGGGTGCGTGTAGGCGCAGAGCAGCGCGTAGTCGTGGGAGTCGAGGTCCTTCTCCTCCCAGACGTCCGAGCCCTCCAGCATCCCCATGTCCCTGGCCCACTGCTTGGTGTGGGTCCTGGCTGCTTCGAGGTGGGGATTGAGCCGTGCCGGATGAGGCAGATAGAACTCCGGCATGACAAAACTCTTCGCCACTGCACTCCGGCCTTTCCCACGGGGTCACTGAACTCGGTCAGCACTACCCGCGGCCCGCCGGGGCCATCCGCTCAGAGCTGGTGATCTGCCCAAACGTATGACTCGGGCAGCAAATCCCTGACAGGGACGGCCTTTACGTGCTCACCTACGTGCTCACCGGCGCCGAGCAGCACCCGGATCTCCGGGAAGTAGTCGAGCAGGACCTGGCGGCAGCGCCCGCAGGGCGGCACGATGCCGCGGCCCCCGTCGCCGACCGCGACGATCGTGGTGAGGTCGTACGCGCCCTGGGTGGCCGCCGCCCCGATCGCGACGAGTTCGGCGCAGGGTCCGCCGGTGAAGTGGTAGACGTTCAGGCCGGTGACGATCCTGCCGTCGGCCGTGCGCACGGCCGCCGCCATCGTGTGGTTCTCACCGCGGCAGCCGGTGGCCGCCAACTCCGTTGCCGCCGCGACGAGTTCGGCGTCGCTCACGGTGTCACCACGGCCGCCTGCGGCCGGATCGGCAGCCTGCTGACCGGACGCCCGGTGGCCGCCCGTACGGCCGAAGCGACCGCCGCCGGAGACGCCACCACGGGCGCCGCGCCGGCCGCCTTCGCGCCGAAGGGGGCGACGACGTCGCGCTCCTCGACCAGCTTCACGATGCGGATGTCCGGGGCGTCGAGGGCGGTCGGCAGTGCGTAGCCGGTGAGGTCGGGGTGGCGGATGACTCCGCGCGTGGTCCGCAGGTTCTCGGTGAGCGCCGCGCCGACGCCGAGCGTGACCCCGGCCTCGATACGGGCCGCGAGCTGACGGGGGTTGAGGACCCGGCCCACGTCCTGCGCGACGGCCAGCTCCACCACCCGGACCGAACCGAGCTCGATGTCCACGTCCACCACCGCGCGGATCGCGCAGAACGCGAGGCCGACGAAGGCGTCGCCCTGCCCGTTCTCGTCGAGCGGCTCGGTCGGGTGCGGCCGGCACTGGGCGGTGGCCCAGAGCTCCTTGCCGTCCATCGCCTCGGTGACGGTCGTCGAGAGCACACCGTCGTACGACGTGATCTTGCCGTCCGCGATCTGCAGCAGCTCCGTCGACATCCCGAACTTGTGCGCCAGGGGCTGCAATAGCTGCGTCCGCACCATCTTGGCCGCGCGCTCGACCGCACCGCCGGAGACCCAGGTGTGGCGCCCGTGCGTCGCGGGCCCCGCCGGGGGCTGGTCGGTGTCGACCGAGGCGACGTGCACCTCCTCGACTCCGAGCGTCTCCTGGACGATCTGCCGGGCCAGCGTGGAGAATCCCTGCCCGGTCTCGACGGCCGCGCAGATCACGGTCGCGACCCCGTCGTGGACCTTCACGGTGGCCGTGGAGACCTCGTCCTTGCCCTCGGCGCCGAGCATGTGGACCATGCCGACGCCGTAGCCGACTCCGCGCCGTACGGCACCGGGCTCGCCCGCGCCCTCGGGCCCTCCGGGCAGCAGCCACTCGTCCTCGGGGGTGTCCACGGGGAGCGCGGGCAGCGGGAAGTCCCTTACCGCGCGCAGGAGTTCGGCGACGGGGGCCGGGCAGGTGACGGTCTGGCCGGTGGGGAGCAGGTCGCCGGTGGCGAGCACATTGCGGAGGCGCAGCTCGGCGGGGTCGACGCCCAGCTTGGCGGCCAGCTTGTCCATCTGGCCCTCGTACGCGGCACAGACCTGCAGCGCGCCCTCGCCCCGGACGTGGCCGGACGGCGGGTTGTTCGTCCGTACCGCCCAGCCCTCGATGAAGGCGTGCGGGACGACGTACGGGCCGCAGGCAAAGGCGACCGCGGCGGCGAGCGACTCGGAGGAGGCGTCGGCGTACGCGCCCGCGTCGAGGAGGATCTGCGCCTCGACCTTGACCAGCCGACCCTCGGCGTCCGCGTGGTGGCGGTAGCGCAGGAGGGTGGGGTGGCGGTGGGCGTGGCCGAGGAAGGACTCCTCGCGGGTCGCGGCGAGCTTGACCGGGCAGCCGGTCTTCAACGCCAGGAGCCCGAGCGGGAGTTGGAAGCCGGTGTCCTCGCGGTCGCCGGTCGCGCCGGGCACGCCGGTGACGACGACCTTCACGCGGTCGGGCTCCAGGCCGAAGCAGGCGGCGGCCAGATCGCGGTCGGTGTGCGGGTCGGTCGACGCCGTGTAGATCTCGACGCCGCCGTCGGGGCGGGGCACGGCGAGACCGGCCTCGGCACCGATGGGGGCGGGGTCCTGGCGGCCGATGCGGTAGACCCCTTCGACGACGACCTCGCCGGTGATGTCGGGGTCGCCGTAGCGCAGCGGGATGTGGCGGATGACGTTGCCGTCGGGGTGCAGCGGCTCGGCGGCGAAGGCCTTCTCCGGGTCGGTGACCGGCTCCAGGACCTCGTACTCGACCGCGATGGCGGCGACGGCCAGGCGCGCGGTGTCCGGGTGGTCGGCGGCGACCGCGGCGATGGGCTCGCCGTGGTGGCGTACGAGGTCGGAGGCGAAGACGGGCCGGTCCGCGACGGTGCGCCCGTGGGCGGTGTCGCCGGGGATGTCGGCGTGCGTGACGACGGCCCTCACGCCCGGCATCGCGGCGGCGGCCGAGGTGTCGATCGAGACGATCCGGGCGTGGGCGTGCGGCGAGCGCAGGATGGAGGCCCAGAGCAGGCCCTCGGCCCAGAGGTCGGCGGCGTACGGGAAGGTGCCCTCCGCCTTGGCGCGCGCGTCGGCCGAGGAGAGCGACGCGCCGAGCCCGTGGGCGGGCTGCTCCTGCTCGGTGCCGCTCGTCTCGGGGGTCGTCGCGGTGGCCGCGTCGTTGCTCACGCCATGCCTCCGTCGTGCGGGTGGGGTTGCTGCTGGACGCTGCCCGCGCCGGGGGGCGCCTGGTGCGGGATGCGGGCTTCCTCGGTACTCGCTGCGGTCGCCGCTGCCGACGCCTCGCGCCCGGCGACGACCTCGGCGACGGCGTCCAGGACGCCCCGGTAGCCGGAGCAGCGGCAGAGGTTGCCGCAGAGCGCCTGACGGGTCTCGAGCTCGGTGGGGGCGTGGTTGCCCTCGAGGAGGTCATGGACCGTCATGGCCATGCCAGGGATGCAGAATCCGCACTGCACGGCCCCGCACTGGGCGAGGGCGCGCTGGACGTCGGAGGGTTCGCCGTCGGTGGCGAGCCCTTCGACCGTACGGACCTCGGACCCGGCGGCGGTGGCCGCGGGCACCAGACAGGAGGCGACGAGCCGCCCGTCGACCTGGACATTGCAGGCCCCGCACTCGCCCTGCGAGCACCCGTCCTTGGCCCCGGCGAGACCGAGGCGCTCACGCAGGACGTAGAGCAGCGACTCCCCGATCCAGGCATCGGTGACGGGCCGGTCGGCGCCGTTCACGCGCAGGACGTAGGAGGCGGGGGTGTGCTCGCTCCGGGCTGCGGGGAGCGCGGGTTCGGCTTCGGGTTCGGCCGCGAGATCGAGATCGGCCTCGGGCTCGGGTCCGGGCACATCGGCCTCGGGCTCCGGCTCTTCCGCGGGCACCTGTTCCTGCACGGGTGCAGGTACGGGAACGGCGGACTCCGGCTCCGGGACGGGCGCGGGCCGCGCCTCCTCGACCGGAGTTTCCTCGACGGCCGTGAACGTCTCGTCCGGTACGGGCGTGCCCTGCGCCGGGGTCCCGCCGCCGGCCACCGCCCATGGCGCCGGGGCGCCGCCGGGCAGGGTCGGCGGGGCCTGGTGGGTCGTGAACTCCGGTACCGGGGTGCCCTCGGGCGGGGTTCCGTCCGTCGCGGCCGGCGTCGGCCACGGCGCGGGGGCCGGCTCCGCGTCCGGGTGCGTGGGGCGCGGGTCGAAGTCCCCCGCGGGTTCGTCCCGTACCGCCCAGGGAGCCGCCGCCCCGCCCGGCAGCGTCGCCGGGCCGCGCAGCGTCGACATCGTGAACTCGCCCGAGTCCTCCGGGACTTCGCCCCCGGCCACCGGGATCGTCCACTGGCCCGTGAGGTCGCTCGCCGTCGGCTCGGGCTCCGGCTCGCTGAACGTCCACTGCCCCGTCAGCCCCTGGTCCTGCACCGGCGCGGGCGCCGGTTCCGGCTCGGGCCACTGCGGGGCCTGCGGTGTCACCGGCATCGACCAGGACCCCGTCGCCGCCGGGTCCGTACCGGCCGCGGGCGTCAACGGAAGGATCATCGGCGGTACGTAGCCGTGCCCGGGCGCCGCGAGCGGCGAGCCCGCGGGGCCCGCCCAGTCCATGTCCTCGGGGTACGCGGGCAGCTGGACGAACGCCGTCGCCTCGGAGTCGTACTCGCCGCCCTGCGGGACCGGCTGCCAGCCGCCCTGCTGCTCGTGGTTCTCGTCGTTCGTGGTCATGCCAGCGCCCTCCCCAGTGCTCGACGGGCCAGTGCGGCGACGGTCCGCCGCAGGTGGAGTACGGCCGGGGACAGCGGTGGCGCCTCGTCCCCCTCGCCGACCGGGTCGGGGATGCACGCGGCCGCGACGTACTCCCCGAAGGCGTGGAGCGCCTCCGGTGCGAGCGCCGCCCGTTCGCCGTCCCAGTCGATCAGCGAGGCGATCCACTGCTCGGCCTCCAGCGGCCGCAGCGGCATCGGCGCGATGGCGCCGACCGCGCACCGCACTCCGCGCCGCGCCGGGTCGAGGACGACCGCGACCGAGGCGGTGGCGCGTCCCGGCCCGGTGCGCCCGGTCGCCTTGAGGAAGACCTGCGGGGCGTGCAGCAGCGGTACCCGTACAAAACCCACCAACTCGGCGGGCTCCAGCATGTCCCGCCCCGCGAGCAGATGCGAGACCGGCGTCTCGCGCCGCGCCCCGCCGGGCCCCGCGATCACCAAGGTGGCTTCCAGCGCGGCCAGTACGGGCAGCGCGTCGCCGGTCGGTGCCGCGGTGACGATGTTCCCGCCGAGCGTTCCGGCGTTACGGATCTGGGGCGGGCCCGCGGCCCGCGAGGCCGCCGCCAGCGCCGGGATCAGGGCGGCGAAGTCCGGCCGCCCCATCCGCGCGTGCGTGAGGCCCGCGCCGAGCAGCGCGTGTCCGTCCTGGTAGTGCCAGCCGCGGATCTCGCTGATGCGGCCGAGGCCGACGAGTCCCGCGGGCCTCAACAGGCCCGCGTTGACCGCCGCCATCAGGTCGGTGCCGCCCGCGACGGGCACGGCGGCGGGCATGGCGGTGAGGGCCGCCACGGCCTCGTCGAGCGAGGCCGGCAGCGTCACGGCTGCCGCCGCCTGCGGTACGTACGTGCTCAACCCAGCTGCCCCTTCCAGGTCCGTCCCGGCAGTCCGCCGCACTACGGCCGTACGGTACGTGCTCACAGGCCGGACGTGGCAACTCTGGCACATCTTCCGATCTGCCCGACGCGAGGGTCCACGAAGGGATGATCCGTACCGGTCCACGTCGATGGTCCGTTTCGCACGGCTTGTTCCGTACGGCCCTCAACGGTCCCAGGAGCGCGCCCGCGGGACACGCACCTTCCCCTCACGCTCACACGTTTGGGGGCGCCCCCTCGATCGGGCGTCCGAGACTTCCCTTGAAATTCTCGGGGGCCGGTCGCTTCTGCCACGGCAACGGGCCCCCGGGCGCCCGGTAGTCGACGCCCAGCGCGTCAAGTCGCCCGTAGTGGGCGCCCATTCGGCGGTCGAAGTCGGCGTAGTCGCGCTCCGCGGAGGCGGGCAGGTCGGACCAGGCGACCTCGGCGAAGGCGGCCAGCCGCGGGAACGTCTGGTAGTCGACGCGCGCCTGGTTCTCCATCACCTCGGTCCACACATTGGCCTGTACGCCGATCACATGGGCAGCGGCCTCCGGGCTCAGCTGCGGCGGGACGGGCTCGAAGCGGTAGACGTCCTCGAGGGTCCGTACGTACGCGATCGGCATCGGCTCCTCGTCGCCGTCCGCCTGCCGGTAGTCGAGGTAGACCTGCGTGTGCGGGCACATCACGACGTCGTGCCCGGCCTCGGCGGCGGCGATCCCGCCCTCGTAACCGCGCCAGGAGGAGACGGTGGCGCCGGGTGCGAGCCCGCCCTCCAGGATCTCGTCCCAGCCGATGAGGCGGCGGCCGCGCTCGGCGAGCCACTGGTCGAAGTGGCGGATGAACCACGACTGCAGCTCGTCCTCGTCGGCGAGCCCGAGCTCCTTGATGCGCGCCTGGGCGGTCGGGGACGCCTTCCACTGGTCCTTGGGGGCCTCGTCGCCGCCGACGTGGATGAAGGTCGACGGGAAGAGGTCGAGGACCTCCTCGAAGACGCCCTCGTAGAAGCGCAGTACCTCTTCGGTGGGGGCGAGGATGTTGGGGTTGATGCCCCAGGTGTCCCAGACGGTGAGCGCGGCCGTGTCCACGACGTCGGTGTTGCCGAGCTCGGGGTAGGCGGCGATGACGGCCTGCGAGTGGCCCGGGATCTCGATCTCGGGGACGACGGTGATGTGGCGCTCGGCGGCGTACGCGACGATCTCGCGGATGTCGTCCTGGGTGTAGTAACCGCCGTGCGGGGTCTCGTTCCAGAGCCCGGAGGTCCGGTACCCCCACCTGGAACGTGCCCGCCAGGCGCCGACCTCGGTGAGCTTCGGGTGGCGCTCGATCTCGATGCGCCAGCCCTGGTCGTCGGTGAGGTGGAAGTGGAAGACGTTGAGCTTGTGGGCGGCCAGCAGGTCCAGGTAGCGCAGGACGCCGTCCTTGGGCATGAAGTGCCGGGAGACGTCGAGCATGAGGCCGCGCCAGCCGAAGCGGGGGCTGTCCTCGACGGTCCGGTACGCGATCTCGTACGCGGCCCGCGCCCGCACCGGCGCCTTGCGGAACGCGTCGGAGCCGAGGAGCTGACGGAGCGTCTGCGCGCCCCAGAAGACGCCGGCCGCGCTGCCGCCGAGGATCTCGACGCCCCGCCCGGAGACGTCGAGCCGGTACGCCTCGGGGGCGAGCGCGTCGTCGATCCGCAGCGTCACCGCGTTCGCGGCGCCCGCCTCGCCCGGCGGCAGCGGCAGCCCGAGCGCGACGCCGACCGTGGAGCGCAGCCAGCGCTCCGTGGTCTCCGTACCGGGGGCGGCGACGAGCTGCGTGTCCGTGACGAGGGAAAAGGCGCTGTGGCCGGGGCCTTGGACGGCCCGGGGTGCCGGAATCAGATCCATGCACCCCACCCCACCCGAACCGGCCGGGAACGGCAAGAGGTCTACACCACTCCGTAACCGGGTGAAGCACCCTGCGCAACGCGGCGCAGGGCTGCGGGCCTACTTGTCCTTGCCGCCCTTGTCCTTGTCGCCGCCGCCGGCGCCCATGGACTCGTAGATCTCCTTGCACATGGGGCAGACCGGATACTTCTTCGGGTCACGGCCCGGGACCCAGACCTTGCCGCAGAGCGCGACGACGGGCGTGCCGTCCAGCGCGCTCGCCATGATCTTGTCCTTCTGGACGTAGTGGGCGAAGCGCTCGTGGTCGCCGTCGCCGTTCGACACCTGAGGTGTCGGCTCTACGAGGGTCCCCGTACCTGCCCCGCGCTCGGGCTCAAGAGTGCTCATAACTGCCAAGGGTACTCAGCAGATGCGGGCTTCAGTTCAGCGACGGGTCGTCCGGGTAGGTCGCGATCATCGCGAGACTGCTGCGCTGGCGCCTCAGCACCGCCCGCCAGAGGCTTTCCGGGCGCGGGGAGGAGACGTCGCCGGGCTCGGAGTCGACGACGTACCAGGCCCCGTCCTTGAGCTCGCCCTCCAGCTGACCGGGTCCCCAGCCCGCGTAACCGGCGAAGATCCGCAGGCTGCCGAGGGCGGCGATCAGCAGCTCGGGAGGCGTCTCCAGGTCGACCAGGCCGATCGCCCCGTACACCCGCCGCCAGCCCAGGGGCCCCGAGCTGCCGGGAATCACCGCGACGCCGAGCGCCGAGTCCAGCGAGACCGGGCCGCCGCGGAAGACCACGCCGGGCTCCCCCGCGAGACTCTCCCAGCCGCCCAGTACGGAACCGACCTCCACCGGGGTCGGCTGATTGAGCACGACGCCGAGCGAACCGCCGTCGTCGTGGTCCAGGAGCAGCACCACGGCGCGGTCGAAGTTCGGGTCCGCCAGGGCAGGGGTGGCCACGAGCAGCCGCCCGGTGAGCGAGGACACCTCCGTCATGCCAGAGATCCTCCCGCATCTTCGCCCTCCGCGGGGAGCGGATCGGGGGGCGCACCGGAGGCGCACACCGCCCGTGGCGACCCCCGCACACAGCGTGCTGTAGCAAACCCATGACATCCCGGGACCCCCCTTGGCCTTACGGAACAGGGGTGTTCCCCCCTTACTCTTGAAAGCTGTCCCCCGTCCGTCCCCCTTCCGGAACGCGAGATTCATGACCGTCACCGACGATGTACTGCTTGTCCACGGCGGAACCCCGCTGGAGGGCGAAATCCGCGTGCGCGGCGCGAAGAACCTCGTGCCCAAGGCGATGGTCGCCGCCCTCCTGGGCAGCGGTCCGAGCCGGCTGCGCAATGTGCCCGACATCCGCGACGTCCGGGTCGTACGAGGCCTGCTGCAGCTGCACGGCGTGACGGTCCGCCCGGGTGACGAGCCCGGCGAGCTGGTCCTCGACCCGTCCCACGTCGAGTCCGCCAATGTCGCCGACATCGACGCCCACGCGGGCTCCTCGCGGATCCCGATCCTCTTCTGCGGCCCGCTGCTGCACCGCCTCGGCCACGCCTTCATCCCGGGCCTCGGCGGCTGCGACATCGGCGGCCGGCCGATCGACTTCCACTTCGAGGTGCTCCGCCAGTTCGGCGCGACCATCGAGAAGCGCGCGGACGGCCAGTACCTGGAGGCCCCGCAGCGCCTTCGCGGTTGCAAGATCCGGTTGCCCTACCCCTCGGTCGGCTCGACCGAGCAGGTGCTGCTGACGGCCGTACTGGCCGAAGGTGTGACGGAGCTCTCCAACGCGGCCGTGGAGCCGGAGATCGAGGACCTCATCTGCGTACTGCAGAAGATGGGCGCGATCATCTCCATGGACACCGACCGGACGATCCGCATCACCGGTGTCGACCGCCTCGACGGCTACACCCACCGCGCCCTCCCGGACCGCCTGGAGGCGGCCTCGTGGGCGTCCGCGGCGCTGGCGACCGAGGGCAACATCTACGTGCGCGGCGCCCAGCAGCGCTCGATGGTGACCTTCCTCAACACCTACCGGAAGGTCGGCGGCGCCTTCGAGATCGACGACGAGGGCATCCGCTTCTGGCACCCGGGCGGCGCGCTCAACGCGATCGTCCTGGAGACGGACGTGCACCCCGGCTTCCAGACCGACTGGCAGCAGCCGCTGGTCGTGGCGCTGACGCAGGCCGCGGGCCTCTCGATCGTCCACGAGACGGTCTACGAGTCCCGTCTGGGCTTCACCTCGGCGCTCAACCAGATGGGCGCACACATCCAGCTCTACCGCGAGTGCCTGGGCGGCTCGGACTGCCGCTTCGGCCAGCGCAACTTCCTGCACTCGGCGGTCGTGAGCGGCCCCACGAAGCTCCAGGGCGCGGATCTGGTCATCCCCGACCTGCGCGGCGGCTTCTCGTACCTGATCGCTGCTCTCGCGGCGCAGGGGACTTCGCGGGTGCACGGCATCGACCTGATCAACCGGGGCTACGAGAACTTCATGGAGAAGCTCACGGAGCTCGGCGCGAAGGTCGAGCTGCCGGGTGGGGCGCTCGTGTAGTTCAAGCCCCGCCCCAGGGCGGGGCTTGATATGCCGAAGGGCGCTACCCCGGCTGGGGTAGCGCCCTTCGTCGTTGCCTACAAGGAATTACTTACCCTTGGCGGCTTCCTTGAGCTTCGAGCCCGCGGAGACCTTCACGCTGTAGCCGGCCGGGATGTTGATCGGGTCGCCGGTCTGCGGGTTACGAGCGGTGCGAGCGGCACGGTGGGTGCGCTCGAAGGTCAGGAAGCCGGGGATGGTGACCTTCTCGTCGCCCTTGGCGACGATCTCGCCGACGGTCTCGGCGAGCGCGGCCAGAACGGCGTCGGCGTCCTTGCGGGTGACCTCGGCACGGTCGGCCAGGGCGGCCACCAGCTCACTGCGGTTCATGTTGTTACTCCCGTGTTCTTCTTGCCTGTAAGGCGTGAGATCGAAGCCGATGCTGCCAGGGCCCTAGGACAGTCCCCGGACCCGGGTCTGACGTCAGACCCTCGCGCCCGATTACGCATCCTGCCCCCACCAGCGGCGGGAAAGCCAATCCGGCACGGACTGCCGGGCTCCTGGGCTCATTGCCCGCCACCCTAAAGGGGCGTTTACGGCGCCGCGTCGCGCGACGCGCCGGGCGTCAGACGGACGTGGGGCCTGTCACAGCCCCGGCGCCCGCACCGGCCGCCTTGGCGGCCGTACGCACCGCCCCGGCGACCGCTCCCGCGACCTTGTCGTTGAAGACCGAGGGGATGATGTAGTTCGCGTTGAGCTCGTCCTCGGCGACGACGTCCGCCAGGGCGCCCGCGGCGGCGAGCATCATCTCCGTGTTGACGGTGCGCGACTGGGCGTCCAGGAGGCCTCGGAAGACGCCCGGGAAGACCAGCACGTTGTTGATCTGGTTGGGGAAGTCGGAGCGGCCCGTGGCCACAACTGCCGCCGTCTGCCGGGCGATTGCGGGGTCCACCTCGGGGTCCGGGTTCGCGAGTGCGAAGACGATGGAACCCTCCGCCATGGCCGCGACGTCGTCGCCGTCGAGGACGTTCGGGGCGGAGACGCCGATGAAGACGTCCGCGCCGACGACGGCCTCCTTGAGGGTGCCGCGGGCGCCCTCGGGGTTGGTGTTGTCGGCGATCCAGCGCAGTGCGGAGCCGGGCTGCGCGTCGACCAGGTCCTCGCGGTCCGCGTGCACGACGCCGTGGATGTCGGCGACGACGGCGTGCTTCACACCGGCCGCGATGAGGAGCTTGAGGATGGCCGTACCGGCCGCTCCGGCGCCCGACATGACGACGCGGACGTCCCCAATTCCCTTGCCCACGACGCGAAGTGCGTTGGTGAGGGAGGCGAGGACGACGATCGCGGTGCCGTGCTGGTCGTCGTGGAAGACGGGGATGTCGAGGGCCTCGCGGAGCCGTGCCTCGATCTCGAAGCAGCGGGGTGCGGAGATGTCCTCGAGGTTGATTCCGGCGAAGCCGGGGGCGATCGCCTTGACGATGGCGACGATCTCGTCGCTGTCCTGGGTGTCGAGGCAGATCGGCCAGGCGTCGATGCCGGCGAAGCGCTTGAAGAGGGCCGCCTTGCCCTCCATGACGGGCAGCGCGGCCATCGGGCCGATGTTGCCGAGGCCGAGTACGGCGGACCCGTCCGTCACCACTGCAACGGAGTTGCGCTTGATGGTGAGGCGGCGCGCGTCCTCGGGGTTCTCGGCGATCGCCATGCACACGCGGGCGACGCCCGGGGTGTAGATCATGGAGAGGTCGTCACGGTTGCGGATGGGGTGCTTGGACGCCATCTCGATCTTGCCGCCGAGGTGCATCAGGAACGTACGGTCGGAGACCTTGCCGACCTCGACGCCCTCGACCGAGCGGAGTTTGTCGACGATCTCGTCCGCATGCGCGGTGGACGTCGCGGCGATGGTGACGTCGATACGGAGCTTCTCGTGACCCGATGCGGTCACGTCGAGGCCGGTTACCGAGCCACCGGAGGACTCCACGGCCGTGGTGAGCTGGCTGACCGCGGTCCCGCTGGCGGGAACCTCCAGTCGTGCCGTCATCGAGTACGAGACGCTGGGCGCCGTTGCCATGGCCGACTTCCTCTTCCGTTGAGCTTCTTTGCTGCTGTCCGATGGTCGCACCTACCTGCGGGTAGCAGGTAAAGGCGGTCCGTTTCGGAAAGAGTTTTCCACCATACGAGAAGTTGGCGCGAAAATGAAGAGGAAACAGAAGAGGCCTCCCTCAGTTGAGGAAGGCCTCTCCCTGTGCGTTTTAGCGACACCGACCCGCCATGCTCGCCTCGCGGCAAGTGGTCGCTCTAAGCGACGAAGGTTGGGCCCGGGGGCTTGGATCGAGCCGGTGTCACACCCAGGCTAACAAACACCCTCAGGAAGTGATTCCCGCATCGCAGATTGACTGACATTCAGCCCCGTTCAGTCCCTCAGAAGGTCCGGGACACCGTCCCCGTCCGGCTCGTCACGTGCGGCGGAGACCACCGTCAGCTGCTGGGTGGCGCGCGTCAACGCGACGTACAGCACCCGCAGTCCGGCCGGGGACTCGTCCGCGATCTCCGCGGGCGAGACGACCACCGTCGCGTCGTACTCCAGGCCCTTCGCCTCCAGGGAGCCGAGCGCCACCACCCGGTCGCCGAGATCCGCCAGCCATTTGCGCGCCTGCTCGCGGCGGTTCATCGCCACGACCACACCGACCGTGCCGTCCACCTGGTCCAGCAGACGCTGCGCCTCGGCCCGTACGGACGCGGCCAGATCGCCGTTCTGTACGACGCCGAAGCGCGGCTTCACGCCGGTCGAGCGGACCGCGGAGGGGGACTCCATGCCCGGCATCGCGAGCTTGAGGACCTTGGCCGCGAGCTCCGCGATCTCCGCCGGGTTGCGGTAGTTGACGGTGAGCGTGAAACGGCGGCGCGGGCGCGTGCCGAGCGCCTCGTCGCGGGCCTCGGCCGCCTCGTCCGGGTACGACCACGACGACTGGGCCGCATCGCCGACGATCGTCCACGTCGCCTGCCGGCCCCGGCGGCCGACCATCCGCCACTGCATCGGCGTCAGGTCCTGCGCCTCGTCGACGATGACGTGCGCGTACTCGGTGCGCTCCTGCGCGAGCCGCTCGGCCCGCTCCCACTGGGTCTCCTCGCGGTGCGGCATCAGCTCCTCGAGGCCCGTGAGCGCGTCCAGCGGGTCGTACTCGCGCTTCTTCTTCGGCTTGTGCGGGGTGCCGAGCAGCGTCTGCAGCTCGTCGAGGAGCGCCACGTCGTGCACGGAGAGGGCTTCACGCTTGAGAGCGCGGGCCAGTTGGCGTACCTCGCGCGGATTGAGCACGCGCCGCGCCCAGCGGCCCAGCCTGCGCTCGTCCGACATGGCGGTGAGCACGCCGCGCGGGGTGAGCTCGGGCCACCAGGCGTCGAGGAACGCGAGGAAGGAGTCCTCGGACGAGACCTCGTCGTCGAAGGTGGAGCGGAGCTCGGCGAGCAGCTCGGGGTCGCTGTAGCGGCCGCGGCCGCTGGACTTGGACCAGAGCGCGTCCAGGAGCAGCTTGCGGGCGCGCGGGCGCAGCAGGTTGACGGGGGCGGTGCCGCCGAGGACGTTGTGGCGGATGCGCTGGAGGTCGTCCGCCTCCAGTTCGAGGCGGGTGCCGAACGCGACCACGCGGAGCCGGTTGGCGGGGCTCGGTGCGCTCCCCTCGTCCCCGAACGCCAGTTGGCCGTTGCTCTCCTTCGGGGCCGGGGCCCTGTCGCCCTCCAGGGCTCCCCTGGCCGCCTTGCGCAGGACCGCGAGCATCCGGGACGAGCCCTTGATGCGGGCGATGGACGGTTCGTCGTACGCGGTCGCCTCCGCGCCGTCCACGAGCGAGCCGAGCGCGCGGATCGCGACCTGGCCCTCCTCGCCGAGCGAGGGCAGCACGCCTTCGGTGTACGAGACGAGCAGCGGCGTCGGGGAGACGATCAGGATGCCGCCCGAGTAGCGGCGGCGGTCCTGGTAGAGGAGGTACGCGGCCCGGTGCAGCGCCACCGCCGTCTTGCCCGTACCCGGACCGCCCGCGACCTCGGTGACCGAGGCGGCGGGGGCGCGGATGACCAGGTCCTGCTCGGCCTGGATGGAGGAGACGATGTCGCGCATGGTGTGACTGCGGGCCTGGCCGAGCGCGGCCATCAGGGCGCCGTCGCCGATCGCGGGGAGCTCGGCGCCGTCGAGCGTGGCCTTGAGCTCCGGGCGCATCAGGTCGTCCTCGACCCCGAGGACCTGGCGGCCCTTGGAGCGGATGACCCTTCGGCGTACGACACGACCCGGATCGACCGGCGTCGAACGGTAGAAGGGCGCGGCGGCGGGCGCCCGCCAGTCGATGACCAGCGGTGAGTAGTCGGAGTCCAGGACCCCGATCCGCCCGATGTGGAGGGTCTCCGCGATGTCCGCCGTGTCGTCGGGGCGGATCGCGTCGTCGGCGGGCTCGACCGAGGTGAACGCCCCGTCCGGGCCCTTCTTGCCGTCCTTGCCCTGCAGCAGGTCGATGCGGCCGAAGAGGAAGTCCTCGAATTCGTTGTTGAGGCGGTTGAGGTGGACACCGGCCCTGAAGACCTGGGCGTCCCGCTCGGCCAGGGCGCCGGGCGTGCCGACCTGGCCGCGCTGGGCGGCGTCGTTCATCAGGAACTCCGCCTCGTGGATCTTCTCCTCGAGGCGCCGGTACACCTGGTCGAGGTGGTCCTGCTCGATACCGATCTCGCGGTCTCTGACCGAGTCGACAGCGGCGTCCTGCGCGGCCACTGAGGCCCCCTTCTGACGTGCATTTGGGCGACCGTCAACCTTACGCGAAGGGGAGCGTAAACACAGCTACACCGGGACGTCGACCAGCTTCTTCCCGTCCAGGGTCGCCACCTCGAAGTGGTCGATGTCGGACGGACTCATCGCCGCGCCGCCGTGCACGTACAGCGGATACTTCGCCGACTCGTGCGGACTGGCCGGGATTCCGTACCCCCACTTCGGGACGGCCCAGGTGGTGACCGTCTCGCGCTCGCCGCTCTTGGAGACCGCGATCAGCGAGCACTTCAGCGGGCCCTGGACGTTTTTCAGTTCGAGGACGGCATGGGTGCCCCAGGGCTTGGCCTCGGTGCCGACGGTCGCCGCGACCTTCGTCGTCGGGTCGGTGGCCGAGACCTTGTCGAGCATGCCGCTGAAGAAGGCGTCCTGGGCGGGGCTGGTGGAGTGCGGGTGGGCGGAGGTGCCGGTGTCGTTGTTCGCGGACGTGGCGACCACCGCGACCGCGGGACCGCCGATGACCAGGGCCGCCGCGGCCGCGACCAGGTACATCGTGCGGCGCTTGCGCTTGGCGCGCTGGGCACTGACCTCGTCGACCAGGTGGTCGAGCAGCTGCGGGGGCACGGGGTGCTCGGCCCGGGGCGCGGGACCGGGGAACTCGGCCAGCGACGCCAGCATCGGCTCCATCCCGGCGAGGTCGTCGAGCTCGGCCGCGCAGATCTCGCAGCCCGCCAGATGCGCCTCGAAGGCGGTGGCCTCGGTGTCGTCGAGGATGCCGAGGACGTACGCGCCCACGGCGTCGTGGACCGACTCGGGCTCGTGCTGGGTCGTCATGCCGTCACCCCCCTCTCCTCCAGTGCGAGCTTCATCGAGCGCAGTGCGTAGAAGACCCGGGACCGCACGGTCCCGGCGGGAATGCCGAGTGCCTCGGCCGCCTCATTGACCGTACGCCCTTTGAAGTACGTCTCCACAAGTGCCTCCCGGTGCGCGGGAGTCAGGTCGTCGAGCGCATCCGAGAGCGTCATCAGCCACAACGCCTTGTCGATCTCGTCCTCCGCGGGCATGACCTCCAGCGGCGACGGTTCGACCTCCTGCGGCCGGGACTGCCGGCTGCGGTGGTTGTCGATGACGATGCGCCTTGCCACCGTCACCAGCCAGGGTCGGACAGAGCCGGTCGCCCGGTTGAGCTGGCCGGCGTTCTTCCAGGCACGGATGAGCGTCTCCTGTACGACGTCCTCGGCGCGCTGGCGGTCGCCGGCGACGAGTCGGATGACGTACGCGAGAAGCGGTCCAGCATGCTCGCGGTAGAGCGCCCGCATCAGCTCCTCGTCGGGCACGGAGCGATGACGGGCCCCCGACGGACGGTCATCGGCCACGGCCGCATCCTTGCGCACCTGAACCTCCCGGTCGAGACCCTGTCCTGCTCCTTGGTCTCTTGTACGGGGGGCTGCCCGGAATCATTCAATGCCTGGCCGGTTTTCTTTACGCACGTGCCCCTACTGCCGCACGCCGCCGGTGCCTGGCCACCCTTTCCCGGTTGCCGCAGACCTCGCTGGAGCACCAGCGGCGGCGGCGCCCGCGGGACGTGTCGAGATAGAGCCGGGCGCAGCTGTCGCCCTCGCACTGGCGGAGCAGGGCGCGGGCCGCCGGGTCGGTGAGGAGGTCCACGGTGTCGCGGGCGACGACCGCGAGGAGGGCGTCGCGGTGGGGGGCATTGGCGAAGGACTTCACGAGGGTGCCGTCGGGGAGGCGTACCGCCTTCAGCGCGGGGGGTGAGCCCGAGGCGTACGCGTTGACGCGGTCGAGGGCGGTGTCGGCGGGGCGGTCGGCGATCTCGGCGCGGACCAACTGCCTTACGTACTCCCGGAGTTCGATGAAACCCGAGAGCCAGGCGGGGTCGGCGGGAAGGGTGGTGTCCGGGGGGAGCAGACCGGCCCCCGTGAGCCAGGCGGCGAGGCGCTCCCCGCAGTCGAGCTGCTCGACCGGGTGCACCCCCGTCGCCACCAGGTCCAGGCAGATGCGCCCGGAGTCGAACCTCAACTCGTACGCGTACGAACCCATACCTCTTACAGTGCCCAAAGCCCGCCCGTGCCGGAACCCCTGATACCGCCCTCGCCGTGCGCGAGGGTGCGCGGTGGGCTTGAACCTCACGCGGCGTGAGGATGCATCGTGGGCGTATGAGCACTTCTGGAGCGATGACGTGGAAGGTCGGACCGCTGGCCGAGGCCAGCGGTCTCACGGTGCGCACGCTGCACCACTGGGACACCATCGGGCTGCTCTCGCCGTCGCGGCGGACGTCCGGCGGGCACCGCGAGTACACCGGGGAGGACGCGGCCCGGCTCTACCAGGTGCTGGCGCTGCGGAGTCTGGGGCTCGGGCTGGAGACGATCGCCGTGTGCCTGGACACCGGGGTCGATCCCGACCGGCTGCTGCGGGACCATCTGGCGGACGTGGAGGCCTCGTTGGCGGCGCTCGGCACGCTGCGGGAGCGGCTGCTGAAGCTGCGGGACGGGCTGACCACCGGAGCGCTGATGGACGCGCTGGAGGCGATGGGCGCGGCGGGGACCGAGCGGGAGCGCGTACTGCGGCGCCATCTCGACGAGGACCAGCTGGGGGTGCTGGCCGCGCGGGGCGCGGAGCTGGGGCCCGGCGTGCGCTACCTGCTGGAGATCGAGTGGCCCGAGCTGTACCGGCGGGCGGAGGTGCTGCGGGCCGAGGGGGCGGAGCCCGGGGATCCGCGGGTACGGAAGATCGTCGCCAGGATGGACGAGCTGGGGGCGCTCTTCGGTGGCGGGGCGACCTCGGGTGGTGTCCGGGCGGCCTGGCGGGAGGATCCGGCGGCCATGTCGGGCGACGCGGACGCTCCGGCCGACGAGTGGCGCGCGCTCGCGGACTTCCTCGACCGGGCGCGGGCAGCCCTGGGCGGCGGTGAGGAGTCGTGAACCGCAGGAGCCGGGCGCGTGTCGCGCTGCTGTCCGTGGTCCCGCTGCTGGCCGTCGCGGCGGGCCTGCTGCCGTGGGGCGCCTTGTCGTCGGTGCTGATCGCGCTGGCGGTGCTGGCCGCGCTCACGTATTTCCGTACGGGACGCCGGGCGCCGTAACTCGCCCTCGTCGTACGGTGATCCGATGGACAGCGATCGGATACCCGAGACCCTGCACGCCCCCGGACTGCTGCTGCGCCCCTGGGAGGAGCGCGATCTGGGCGCGCTCGTCGAGGCGTACAGCGAGATCACGGACGAGGCGGACGGGCTGAAGTGGCTGGAGGAGCGGCGCGCCTGGTGGGAGGCGGGGACGCTCTACACCTTCGCCGTGATCGACACGGAGAGCGGGCAGGTGGCCGGGTGCGTGGTCCTGAAGCGCCCCGATCCGGCCGGGGACTCGGCCGAGGTCGGCTACTGGACCGCCGCCGCCGTGCGCGGGCGCGGCATCGCGCCGCGTGCGGTCGGTGCGGTGGCGGAGTGGGCGTACGGCAGCCACGGTCTGCGGCGGCTCGATCTCTTCCACGCCGTCGACAACGCGCCCTCCTGCCGCGTCGCGGAGAAGAGCGGCTTCCCCTTCGTCGAGATTCTGCCCGCCGCGCCGCCCTGGCCCACCGAGGGTCATCTGCACGTATCCCACGCTCCCTCGCGCTGACGCGCGTCACGCAGGACAATTGACGCGGAAGCGTTCCGCCGGACCAGGCGCAGCGCATCGATTGCATTGCATCGCATCGCGGAGGGGGACTGCACATGCGGGATGGCCACCGGGCCGAAGCCGAGCGGCTGTTGGCGCGCGCCGTGGAGGAGGAGGCGCGGCGCTCTGGCGGCCGGGCCGACACGGGGACGCTGCTTGCGCGGGGGCGGGCGGCGCTCGATTCGCTCGCCGCGAGCTCGGCCGACGAGTACGCCGCGTACACCCAGGCGCTGGACGCCGCGGCGGCCGATGCGCATCCGCTCTCCGAGAGGTTCAGCCGCAAGAACGTGGCAACTCCCGCCCTGGTGACGGTGGTTGCGGCGGTCGCCGCCTTCGGCTCCGACGTCGTCTTCGGTACGCCGGCGGGCACCGCGCTCGGCACCGGCGTGGTCGTCGCGGTCGCCGGGGCGGCGGCCACCGTCGCCAAGGTCACCGCCTCGCACTGGCCGGCCGCGCACGCACGCGCCGGGGCGGCCGGACAGCCGGGCGGGGCCGAGCAGTTGAGGCTGCAGTGGCTCACCGCGCTGGAGGTACGGGGCATCCGCCCGTACCTGGACCAGCAGCGGATGCTGGCCACCCCGAAGAAGAAGACGTCGCCCGTCGCCGTACCGCCGCAGCTTCGCGGCACCGACAAGAGCGCGGCGGCGCGCCGGCGGTCCGTACTGGAGCAGTCCTTCGATCAACTCCCGCTCAACGACGGCCCGTTCGCGGGCCGGCGCACCGAGCTGGCACAGATCGCCCAGTGGGTGCACGCGGCGCGCGCGAACACCGAGACCCGGCCCACCGTCGTCGTCCTGCACGGGGTCGACGGGTCCGGGCGCACCACGCTGGCCGTACGGGCGGCGCACCAGCTGAGGGACCAGTTCCGCGGGGCGTGCGTGGTCGATCTGCGCGGGGACGCGCCCGGCGACGAGCCGCTGTCGACGCGTGACGCGCTGCTGCATCTGCTGAATCGTCTCGGCGCACCGCGCGAACAGCTCCTCTTCCGTGAACGCTCCTCCCCCGACCAGCAGTTGAGGCGCCTCAACGAGCTCTACCGTCAGCACCTGACGGGCCTCCCGGTCACCGTCGTACTGGACGACGCGAACGACGCCGCCCAGGTCCTCACCCTCATCCCCGAACGCTCCGACAGCCTCGTCATCGTCACCGCCCGCCAGCCCATCACTCTGCCGTCCGACCTCCCCGCCTGGGTCCACCAGATGCCGGTGGAGGCGCTGGGCGCGGCGGGCGCGGAGGAGCTGCTGCGGGAGGCCGCGGAGGAGGCGGAGTCGCCGTACGACAGCGAAGCGACCGACGCCGTACGGGAGTTGTGCGGCGGCCTGCCGCTCGCCCTGCGCGTCTCCGGGTCCGCGATCGGCCCCCGCACCACGCGCATGCTGGCCGCCGACCTGGCCGCGTACGGCCCCGTCCCGCCCATCGAGCGCGCCCTGTGGCTGCGCTACAGCGACCAGTCCGAGCAGGGCCGCCGTCTGCTGCGCCGCCTGGCGCTCGCGGGCCGGGCCTCGCTCGGGGCCGCGGCCGCGGCGGCGCTGCTCTCCGCCGAGGAGCAGGAGGCCCAGCAGCTCCTCAACCACCTCGCCCGCACCGGCCTGATCGACAACGTACGCGGCAGCCGCTACCGCCTGCACGACACGGTGCGCACCTTCGCCCAGGCCCGCCTGATCGACGAGGAGGAACCGGCCGAACGCACGGCGGCGCAGGAGCGCCTGATCAACTCCTACGCGGAACTCGCCGACGCCGTGATCCGCCTCGTGGACGGCCAACTCTCCACCCGGGCAACCAAATTCGGCTCCCACGGTTTCACCTCACTCGACGCGGCGCTCGCCTGGCTCGACGAGGAGTCGAGCTTCATCACCTCCGCCCTGCGCCAGGCCGAGGGCGTCGACCAGGACGTGGTCCTCCACCTCCTCGGCGCCCTCTGCGACTACTGCCTGCTGCGCGGCGACCTCTACCGCCTGGGCGAGATCAGCGAGTTGACGCAGGCCGTCGGCCAGGGCCTCCTCGTCCGCTCCGTCCAGTGGCGTACGGGAATCGCCGCCCGCCAGCTCGGCGAGCTCGACGAGGCGCGTACCACCCTCACCTCGGTCGTCGACCTCTACCGAGAGGCGCACCACGAGGCGGGCGAGGCCCTCGCGCTCTGCTCGCTCGGCATCACGCTGCACCACCAGGGCAACCTCACCGAGGCCGCCGTACGACTGCGCGAAGCCCTCACTCTGCAGGCCCCGCCCGAACTGGCCGCCGACCGCGCCTGGACCCTGCACGCGCTCGCGGCCGTGGAACGCGACCGCGCCAACATCGCCGAGGCCCTCACCCTCCTCGCCACCTCCCTCGCCCTCCACCAGGAGAACGACTCCCTGCACGGCGAGGCCTGGACCCACTTCCAGCTCGGCCAGACCTGTCTGCGCATGGGCGACGTGGAGCGCGCCGAGGACGAGCTGCACATCGCGCTCGACGGGTACGGACAGACCCGCGACGGCCGCGGCGAAGCCTGGGCGATGACCCAGCTCGCGCGGGCCCGCCTGGTGGACGGCGACCCGGCCGCAGCGGTCGACCAGCTGCGCGGCGCCCTCTCGCGCCACCGCGACAACGAGGACGCGCGCGGCGAGGCCTGGACGCTGTACTACCTGGGCCAGGCCCTGGAGGAGCGCGGCGACCGCGACCAGTCGGTACGGGAACTGGAGCGCGCCCGCGCGATGTTCTCCCGGATGCGCGACGTGTACGGCCTGGCCTGCGCCCGCCACCACTCGGGCCGCGTCACCCGCGACCAGCGGGCCGCCCAGACCGGCAACCTCCGCAACTCCGGCTTCGCCCGCCAGCTCCTGGTCGACGCCCGCAACGACTTCCACCGCATCGGCAACGCGCACGGCGAGGCGTGGACCTGCCTGGAACTCGCGATGATCGACGCGGGCAACGCACGCGCCGCACAGGCACTGGCCCTCTGCGAGGAGGCATCAACGCTCTTCGCCACGTACGACGACCGCCGCGGCGGCGACTGGGCCCGCTTCCTGCGCTGCACGCTGCTCCCGTACGCCTCCCCGGGAGGCTCGGAGGTCGGCACGGCGGTCGCCGAACAGGAGCTCGCGGACCTGATCCGCGCCACGCACCCCACGCGCGACGGCAAGCTGGAGGACTGCGCGGAGGCGTACGCCCTGGTGCTGGGCCGGGGCGTGGCCCTGGAGGACGGCTGGCAGGCCTGGCGCCTGGGCATGGTCCCGAACCGGCACGCACGCGAGGTCATGGGCGTACCGGTGACGGCGGCACCGCACTGATCCGCTGCCCGGCGGGGGTCTCCCCCGCCGGACAGCGGTCAGGTCACTTCTGCTTCGGCTCCGCGGCCGCCGGGGCCGCGGCCGGGGCGGCGTCCGGGTCCGGGGCCTCCTCGAAGGAGACGCGGCCCATGTGGCGGTTCATCGACTTCATCAGCAGCCACGTGCCGCCGGCCAGCACCGCGAAGACGATGAAGCCGAGGACGCCCGGAGTCACCTTGCTGTCGTCGACCTCCTTCGCGAGAGGGACGAGATGCGTCAGTGCTGCATAGCTAGCGCTCATGTCAGCCATTGTTGCGGATGCCCGCGAAGAGGTCGTCCTCGGGGAGGGAAGTGTCCACGAGCGACTTCGCCAGCTCGTACTCCTCCGTCGGCCAGACCTCCCTCTGGATGTCCATCGGCACGCGGAACCAGCCGCCGTCGGGGTCGATCTGCGTGGCGTGCGCGATGAGCGCCTTGTCGCGGATCTCGTAGAAGTCGGCGCAGGGAACGTGCGTGGTCAGCGTCCGCTCGGCGCGCTCGAACTCCTCCCAGCGCTTCAGCCAGTCGCCGTACGGGGACTCCATGCCGCGCGAGAGCAGCGCCTCGTGCAGGGCGACGGTCCGCGGCTTGTTGAAGCCCTGGTTGTAGTAGAGCTTCTGCGGCTGGTAGACGGGGCCGAACTCGGCCTCCGGGAACTTCTCCGCATCGCCCGCACCATCAAAAGCCACCATGGAAATCTTGTGGGTCATGATGTGGTCGGGGTGCGGGTAGCCGCCGTTCTCGTCGTACGTGGTGATGGCCTGCGGCCGGAAGGCGCGGATCTTCTTCACCAGACGCCCGGCCGCCACATCGACGTCCTCAAGGGCGAAGCAGCCCTCGGGCAGCGGCGGCAGCGGGTCGCCCTCGGGCAGCCCGGAGTCGACGAAGCCGAGCCACTCCTGCTTGACGCCGAGGATCTCGCGGGCCTCGTCCATCTCCTTCTTGCGTACCTCGTGGATGTGCTCCTCGATGTACTTGTCGCCCTGGAGCTTGGGATTGAGGATGGAGCCGCGCTCGCCTCCTGTGCAGGTCACGACCAGCACGTCCACCCCCTCGGACACGTACTTGGCCATGGTGGCCGCGCCCTTGCTCGACTCGTCGTCGGGGTGGGCGTGAACGGCCATCAGTCGCAGCTGCTCAGACAAGACAGGATCCTCAGTGATTCGTCGCGGAATGCGCCTCCTATGATGACCGAACGGGCGCACAGAAAATTCCTGAGCCCGCCCCCTGGAGGAACGATCATGACTGCGGTACGCGAAGAGCTCCCCGAGGGCCGTTACGGGCGCTCCGCGGACGAGCGCGCGGACCACAAACTCAAGATCGTCGGCGCTGTGCTCGGCGTCATCGTGCTGGTCGTCGTCGCCTGGATCGGCTTCGACTACGTCTCCGGCAAGTCCTCCCTCAACGCGCAGGTCGTCACCTTCGACATTCCCTCGAAGGACAAGGTCACGATGGGCCTGGACGTCAACAAGGACACCTCCGCCGCCGGGACCTGCACGGTGCGCGCCCTGGACGAGGACCACAACGAGGTCGGCCGCAAGGACGTCGCCTTCACCAAGGGCCAGAAGGTGTCCCACGTCACCGTGGAACTGCGGACGACGGCGAAGGCCAGCAGTGCGGAACTGGTCAGCTGTCAGACCGGCTGACCGCATCCCGTTTCTGGCGTACCTCTGACGTTCGGTCCTCCCCCTTCCGTCCCGAAATTGTTAGGCTCGTGGTTTCGCCCGCCCATGGAGGCACACACTTCTGGGTAGGGCGATGCTTTGTATTCCCAGTACCTACGAGGAGCGACCGTGACCCAGACCAGCAGTGAGAACGTCACCTGGCTGACTCAGGATGCGTACAACCAGCTGAAGGCCGAGCTGGAGTATCTGACGGGTCCCGCGCGCGCCGAAGTCACTGCCAAGATCGCGGCGGCCCGCGAGGAGGGTGACCTGCGTGAGAACGGCGGGTACCACGCGGCCAAGGAGGAGCAGGGCAAGCAGGAGCTGCGTGTACGCCAGCTCACCCAGCTCCTGGAGGCCGCCAAGGTCGGCGAGGCCCCGACGGCCAGCGGCGAGGCGGCCCCCGGCATGGTCGTGACGATCGCCTTCGACGGCGACGAGGACGACACCATGACGTTCCTGCTCGCCTCGCGCGAGTACGCGAGCTCGGACTTCGAGACGTACTCGCCGCAGTCGCCGCTCGGCACGGGCGTGATCGGCAAGAAGGTCGGCGAGAATGCGCAGTACGAGCTGCCCAACGGCAAGAAGGCCACGGTCAAGATCCTGAAGGCCGAGCCGTACCAGGGCTGAGCCCCGGACCACGACACGCAGAAGCCCCAGCCCGGTGACCGGGCTGGGGCTTTCGCGTATGCGGTACGCCGGGCCGTCAGCCGCGCAGGACGGTGACCGGACAGGAGGCGTGCTGGGCGACCTGGAGGCTCACCGATCCGAGGAGCGCCGCCTTCAGCGCGCCGTGCCCGCGCGCGCCCACGACCAGCAGCTCGGCGCCCTCGGACCGGTCGAGCAGCGCCTGTGCGGGGCTGCCGACCACGACGACCTTGGTGACGGCCTCCGCGGCTTCCGGTTCGAGTGCCTTCGCCAGCGCCTCGTCGAGCTGCATCGTCCCCAGCGCTTCGGGGTCGAAGTCCTCGGGCATGCCCGCCGGCACGGCCCAGCCCGCGGCGGGGAGCTCCCAGCCGATGACCGCCTCCACGGAGTCGCCGGTCAGGGCCGCCTGCTTCACGGCCCACTGCAGCGCCTTGAGAGACGGTTCCGAACCGTCCACGCCGACCACGATCTTGCCCATGAGTGCCTCCAGTTCGGTATCGGGATCAGGCCGTCGCCGAGCGGTACTTGCGTACGGCCAGGGTCCGGAAGACCACCAGGATCACGATCGACCAGATCAGCGAGGCCCAGACCGGGTGCTGCATGGGCCAGGCGTCGGACGTCGACACACCCGGGTTGCCGAAGAGCACACGGCAGGCCTGGACGGTCGCGCTGAACGGGTTCCACTCGGCGACGGGCTGCAGCCAGCCCGGCATCGTGGCCGTCGGCACGAACGCGTTCGAGATGAACGTGACCGGGAAGAGCCAGATCAGCCCGCCGGACGTGGCCGCCTCGGGTGTACGGACCGAGAGACCGATCAGCGCCCCGATCCAGGAGAACGCGTACCCGAGGAGCAGCAGCAGCCCGAAGGCGCCGAGCACCTTTCCGATGTTCTCGTGGGTGCGCCAGCCGACCAGCAGCGCGACGATCGCCAGGACCACCAGGGTCAGCGCCGTCTGGACCAGGTCGGCGAGGGTGCGCCCGGTGAGGACCGCGCCGCGCGACATGGGCAGGGAGCGGAAACGGTCGATCAGGCCCTTGTGCATGTCGTCGGCGATGCCGGCGCCCGCACCCGCGGTGGCGAAGGTGACGGTCTGGGCGAAGATGCCCGCCATCAGGAACTCGCGGTAGTCCGCGGCGTTGGTCGAGCCGTTGATGACCATCGAGCCACCGAAGACGTAGCTGAACAGCACCACGAACATGATCGGCTGGATCAGCCCGAAGATGATCATCTCCGGGATCCGGGTCATCCGGATCAGATTGCGTTTGGCTATGACGAGCGAGTCGGAGACCGACTGGCTGAGTCCGCCGCGCGGCCGCGGAGCCACGGAGTTCACCGTGGTCTCGGTGATGGCACTCACTTGTCGGCCTCCTTCTCGGTCCCGTTCTCGGCCTCGTCCATCTCGGCCGCATGGCCGGTCAGCGAGATGAACACGTCGTCGAGCGTCGGGCGGCGCAGACCGATGTCGTCGATCTCCACTCCCCGCGCGTCCAGGTCTCGGATGACCTCCGCCAGCAGTTTGGCGCCGCCGGTGACCGGGACCGTCAGCCTGCGCGTGTGGTCCTCGACCTTCACCTCGCCCTTGCCGAGCGCCCGCATGACCTCGACGGCCGGGTCGATCTGGTCGCGTTCATGAACGACGACCTCGACGCGCTCGCCGCCGATCTGGGCCTTGAGCTGGTCGGAGGTGCCACGCGCGATGACCTTGCCGTGGTCGATGACGCAGATGTCGTGGGCGAGGTGGTCGGCCTCCTCCAGGTACTGCGTGGTGAGCAGCAGGGTCGTGCCGCCGGAGACCAACTCCCGGATGACGTCCCACAGTTGCTGCCGGTTGCGCGGGTCGAGCCCGGTCGTCGGCTCGTCCATGAACATCACCGGCGGGGAGACGACGAGCGCTGCCGCCAGGTCGAGGCGGCGGCGCATGCCACCGGAGTACGTCTTGGAGGGGCGGTCCGCGGCGTCCGCGAGGTTGAAGCGGTCGAGGAGCTCGCCCGCGCGGGCCTTCGCCGCCTTGGCCGACATCTGGTAGAGCTGGCCGACCATCTGGAGGTTCTCGCGGCCCGTCAAGTACTCGTCGACGGCGGCGAATTGGCCGGAGAGGCCGATGTTGCGGCGTACTTCGTTCGGGTTCTTGACGACGTCGATTCCCGCCACCGTCAGCGTTCCGCTGTCGGGGGTCAGGAGGGTGGTCAGACAGCGGACGGCGGTGGTCTTGCCGGCTCCGTTGGGGCCGAGCAGACCGAGGACCGTGCCTTGCGGTACGTCGAGATCGACGCCGTCCACCGCTCGTACATCACCGAAGGTCTTGACCAGGCCTTCGGCGTAGATCGCGCCTGGCATGTGGGTTCCCCCAGTTTTTTGGGTGAGTTCCTGCACAAATCTTAGATTTGTCGGGCGCACGGCGCCCGGTGAGCAGCTCGCGGACCACACACTAACGCGATACATCGCGTATCGCAGGGGTTTTACTCGATGACCGTGTAGCCCGCGTCCCGCAGCGCCGCACCGACCTCGGCACAGTGCTCCGGGCCCTTCGTCTCCAGGTGCAACTCCACCTCCACTTCGCTGAGTCCGAGCTGCGGGTCGATGCGTACGTGACCCACATCAAGGACGTTAGCGTCCGCCACTGACATCACCCCGAGGAGATGGGCGAGCGCCCCCGGGCGGTCGGTCAGCCGCAGGCGCAGCGAGAGGTAGCGGCCGGCCGCAGCCATGCCGTGCGTGAGGATGCGCTGCATCAGGAGCGGGTCGACGTTCCCGCCGGAGAGGACCGCCACGACCGGGCCCTCGAAGGAGGACGGGTTGCTGAGGAGCGCTGCCACCGGGGACGCACCGGCCGGCTCGACCACCATCTTCGCGCGCTCCAGGCAGAGCAGCTGGGCGCTGGAGAGCTCGTACTCGGAGACCGTACGGATCTCGTCGACGTACTCCTTGATGATCCCGAAGGGGACGTCGCCGGGGCGGCCCACCTTGATGCCGTCCGCCATCGTGGTCGGCGCCGGGATCGAGACCGGGTGCCCGGCGGCCAGCGAGGGCGGGTACGCGGCCGCGCCCGCCGCCTGGACGCCGATGATCCTGATGTCGGGCCGCACCGACTTCACCGCGACCGCGATCCCCGCGATCAGCCCGCCGCCGCCCACCCCGACGACGATCGTCCGCACCTCGGGGCACTGCTCCAGGATCTCCAGGCCCACCGTGCCCTGGCCCGCGATGATGTCGAGGTGGTCGAAGGGGTGGATGAAGACCGCGCCCGTCTGCTCCGCGTACTCCTGCGCGGCCGCGAGGGTCTCGTCGACGACCTGGCCCTGCATCCGCACCTCCGCCCCGTACTCGCGCGTCGCCGCGACCTTGGGCAGCGGGGCGCCGACCGGCATGAACACCGTGGAGCGCACGCCGAGGAGGGACGAGGCGAGGGCGACGCCCTGGGCGTGGTTGCCCGCGCTCGCGGCGACGACGCCCGCCGCCCGCTCCTCGGGGCTGAGGCCGGCGATCCTCACGTACGCGCCCCTGAGCTTGAAGGAGCCGGTGCGCTGGAGGTTCTCGCACTTGAAGTGGACCGGGGAGCCGACCAGCCGCGACAGATGGCGGCTGCCCTCCATCGCGGTCGAACGGGACACCCCGGACAGCATCTTCTGGGCCCCGCGGATGTCGTCGAGGATCAGGGTCTGCAAGGGGTCTGGAGTACCGAAGCTCATGACCGCAAGTCTTGCAGCTCAGCGGCGTGCGAGCCCGTCCGTCTGCCCCTTGGACGCTGCGCGCGCACTTGTTTGCGCACGGCCGGTACGGGTCTGCCCCGGGCCGCGTACTCTGTCCCCCACCAACCGACCATCGCACGAATTGAGCCCCCGGCCATGCCCCTTTCTCAGGACATGACTTCTGATCTCGAACCAGGCCTCCTCGATGCGCTCCAGCACCAGGTCGCCCTCTTCGCCCGCCGTGCCGAGCAGACCAGGCTCGGGGGCGTAGGCCAGGTCCGCAACTCCATGGACCGGGCCGCGTATCTCCTGCTCAACCGGCTGGACCTGGAGGGTCCGATGGGCGTCAAGGCGCTCGCTGCCGGGATGGGGATCGACTCCTCGACCGTGACCCGGCAGGTCGCACCGCTCGTCGACACCGGCCTGGTCAAGCGCACCTCGCACCCCGAGGACGGCCGCGCGGTCGTCCTGCAGCTCTCCCCGCGCGGTCAGGCCCGCCTGGGCGAGGTCCGCTCCTCGCGGCGCGAGTTGATGGCGCAGGTGACGGACGGGTGGACGGAGGACGAGCGCGAATCGTTCTGCACGCTGCTCACCCGCTTCAACTCGGCGCTCTCCGTGCGGGCCGCGGGCCAGCAGGAAAGCGGTACTCCGGCCTCTTGACCGGGGCGGCCTGCCTGCCCTCATATGAGGTTGAGGGCAGGGAGGTCGTACTGTGCGCGAGCGTTCGGTGGCCCAACAGGTCCGCCACGCCCGGGAGTTCGAGGCATTCGTCGCGGGCGCGGCAGGCCGGCTGCTGCATGCGGCCACCCTGCTGACCGCGGAGCCCG
Source organism: Streptomyces sp. NBC_01465 (assembly GCF_036227325.1). NCBI lineage: Bacteria > Bacillati > Actinomycetota > Actinomycetes > Kitasatosporales > Streptomycetaceae > Streptomyces > Streptomyces sp. NBC_01465. Next base: position 3,016,698 of record NZ_CP109467.1, read on the forward strand.
TCGAGGACAACCCGCGGGCCCAACGACTGCTGCTGGCCGCCCTGTCGGGAACGTACGCCCGCTGGGACAGGCTGCGCGGCGAGGACCCCTACGACCGCACCCGCCAGGAACTGGCCTCGCGTTTCGCGCGGGGTGCGTGGCGCTATCACCGGATCAGGGGCGGGGTCCTCGACCGGCTGTCGCCGCAGGAGCGGCTGATTCTGGTGCTGCGGCTGTACGAAGGGGTGGCCGAGGAGCAGACGGCGGCGCTGATCGGGCTTCCGGTGGAGCGGGTCAGAGCGATCTGCACGCGCGCGATCGCCGAGATGCGCTCGCAGAAGCGTGCGGGGTCCGCGCTGCGGCAGGTGGCGATCCCATGAGCGCCCCCGACCGCAAGGAGACCGAGGTCCGGCTGATGCTGGAGACCCCGCATCCGGTGGTGCCCGCGGGCCTGGCGGTCCGCGCCACGGAGCGCGGGGCGCGGATGCAGCGCAGGCGGCGGGTCGCGCGGCGGGCGGCGTGGATGGTGCTCGTTGTGGTGGTGATCGGGTTCGTGGTGTGGGTGGCGGTGGCCCAGCCGTGGGCGGTGCCACCGTCTACGGTGACACCGCCTGTAGAAGGCTTCTAGCCCAGCGCCTGCTTGAGATCGGCGAGCAGGTCATCGCCGGACTCGATGCCCACCGACAGTCGTACGAGATCCGACGGCACCTCCAGCGCCGACCCCGCCACGCTCGCGTGCGTCATCCGGCCCGGGTGCTCGATCAGCGACTCCACGCCGCCCAGCGACTCGCCCAGCGTGAAGAGCTGTGCGCGGTTGCAGACCTCGACCGCCGCCTCCTCGCCGCCCGCGACCTGGAACGACACCATGCCGCCGAAGGCCCGCATCTGCTTGGCCGCGGTCTCGTGGCCGGGGTGGTCGGGCAGGCCCGGGTAGAGGACCTTGGTGACCTTGGGGTGGGCGGTGAGCATCTCCGCGACCCGGCCCGCGTTCTCGCTGTGGCGGTCCATCCGTACGGCCAGCGTCTTGATGCCGCGCAGCACGATCCACGAGTCGAAGGGGCCGGCGATCGCGCCCATCGCGTTCTGGTGGTACGCCAGTTCCTCGCCCAGCTCCTGGTCGGCGGTGATCAGCGCGCCGCCCACGACGTCAGAGTGGCCGCCCATGTACTTGGTCAGCGAGTGCACGACCACGTCCGCGCCCAGCGCGAGGGGCTGCTGCAGGTAGGGGCTCGCGAACGTGTTGTCGACGACCAGCTTCGCGCCGGCCGTGCGCGCCACCTCGGCGACCGCCGCGATGTCGGTGATGCCGAGCAGCGGGTTGGAGGGCGTCTCGACCCAGATGACCTTCGTACGGGGGGTGATCGCGGCCTGTACTGCTGCCGGGACAGAGGTGTCGGCGACCGACCACTCCACGCCCCAGCGCGAGACGACCTTGGCGAAGAGGCGGAAGGTGCCGCCGTACGCGTCGTTGGGGATGACGACATGGTCACCGGGGCTGAGCAGCGTACGCAGCAGGCAGTCCTCGGCGGCCAGTCCCGAGGCGAAGGCGAGACCGCGGCGGCCGCCTTCCAGGGCCGCGAGGTTCTCCTCCAGGGCGGTGCGGGTGGGGTTGGCGCTGCGGCTGTACTCGTAGCCGCCGCGCAGTCCGCCGACGCCGTCCTGCTTGTACGTGGAGACCTGGTAGATCGGCGGGACGACCGCGCCCGTGAGGGGGTCGGCGGTGTTCCCGGCGTGAATGGCGAGAGTCTCGAAACTCTGGTGCGCACTGTGCTGGTCGCTCATGGTGCCAGAGCGTAGTTGGTCGGATGTCAGTCATGTCTGGTTCCCTTGTGACATGGAGATTCTCTGGATCCTGCTCGCGCTCTGCATGCTGACGATGGCCGTCGGCCCGATCCTGCGGCGCAGGCGGGCGGCGCGCGGTGGCGGCGGCATCCAGCTGGTGTCGCCGGGGGATCCGGACGGGGCGGACCCGGCGAACTACGGCTTCGTACGGCAGGAGCTGCTCGACGTACGGCTGCCGGGCCCGGACAAGGACCTCCTCAACGTGTGGGAGGTCGTACAGCGCACCCAGGACTGGCGGGCCGCGTCACAGCTGCTCGCGGGGACGCCCAAGGAGGGCGAGGTGCGGCTGCAGCGCGTGCAGGCCTTCGCGGGCGCGGCGTCGCTGGAGCTGGCGCAGCAGCCCGGGGTCGGCGGGGCGTGGCTGCGGAAGTGGCGGGCGGAGTCGCCGAAGGACGCGGGCGCTGCGCAGGTGCACGCGGAGTTCCTGGTGCAGCAGGCGTGGCGGTCGTCGGCGGCGCACGCGGACGACTTCCGGATCATCCTGGAGGAGGCGCGGACGGTCTGCGGCGAGGCTGCGCTGCTCGCTCCGGGCGACCCCGTTCCGTACATCACGGAACTGGCGGTGGCGCGCGGACTCGCGTACCCCCAGGCCGAGTTCGAGCAGCTCTGGGCGAAGGTGATCGACCGCGCACCGGATCACATGGGGGCGCATCTGGCGGCCCTGCACTACTGGTGCGAGAAGTGGCACGGCTCGCGCGAACTGGCGGACGAGTTCGCGCACGCGGCGGCGGCGCGGGCGCCCAGGGGTTCGATGCTGGCGGCGCTTCCGCTGTTCGCGGTGTACGAGCACCTGCCCGACATCGTCCTGGTCCAGGACTTCTACGGCAGCGCGGTGGTGCGCCGTGCGATGGAGGGCGCGCTGCACGCGGTGCACACGGCCCGCCCGGACGACCCGATGCTCGCGCACGTACGGCACCTCCTGATCCTCTTCCTGGTGCGCGGCGAGCGGTGGGCGGAGGCGATGGACCAACTCATGCACGTGGACGGCCATGTGGGCGCGCTGCCGTGGACGATGAACGCGGACCCGGCGGCGGAGTACGCGGTGTACCGGGCGCTGGCGGTGGCGGGGTACGAGGCGAACGGCGGGAGCCCGGCAACATTGCCCCACTGACCTGCGACAGGGGATACTCCACTCCGCTCAGGCGCCGTGCCACTGGCACACCCTCACCTGACCCGGACGATCGGATCCCCCTCTCATGGCACGGCTCATACCCCTGATCATTCTCGCGCTGGTCGTCTACTCCTGGCTGAAGAACAAGAAGCGGCTGGACCCGGAGAAGTTCGGCGTGAAGTCCTCCGCCCCCGCCCAGTCCGCCCGCTCGCGGGAGCTCGGTTTCCTCCCCGCGGACCAGCTGGACACCGAGCGCGCCGCCCCCGCCGACCCCGCCCTGGCCGCCGCGCTGACCGCGGCCCGCGCCGGCGACTGGCAGCCCGCGGCCGCGCTGCTCGTCGCGACCGGAGCCGACTGGGAGCGGCGCGCGGCCTTCGTGAGCTCGCTCGGGAGCGCCGGTGCGAAGGACGACGCCTGGCTGGTCGCCTGGGAGAGCGCCCGCCCCGACGACCCGGACGCGGCGGTCGTACGGGCCGACACCACGGTGTCGGTGGCAGGCGCACTGCGCGGCAGCGCCACGGCGAAGAAGACCACCCAGGAGCAGTTCGACGGCTTCCACCGGATGATGCGCCAGGCCCGGTCGGAGATCGCCCGCGCCGCCGAACTGAACCCGACGGACCCGACCCCCGCGATCAGCGAGATCTGGGTGGCGCTGGCCCTCGGCTACCCGCACGAGGAGATGCGCAGGCTCTGGGCGCAGATCACGGCGCGGGCCCCGTACCACTACTCGGCGCACTACAGCGCCCTGCAGTACTGGTGCCAGAAGTGGCGCGGCTCGGTCGAACTGGGCACGGACTTCGCGGCCCACGCCGCCGCGACGGCCCCGCAGGGCAGCCTGCTCACGGCGCTCCCCCTGATCTGCTGGTACGAACACGAGTCCTTCGGCCACACCTCGCGCGGCTACGGCTCCCCCGAGGTGGCGGCCCTGGTGGACGCCCTCGCGGCGGACGTGGCGGCGGCTTCCGAGGACCACCCGCGGCTGCGCGAGGTGCGGCTGCTGCTGGCCTGGTACCTGGTGAAGCTGGAGCGCCACGAGGCGGCGCTGGAGCAGTTCCTGCTGGTGGACGGGTACGTGGGCGGCTTCCCGTGGTCGTACTACGGGGACACGGCGAAGACGTACGTGAAGGCGCGCGAGCGGACGGTCAGGGCGACGGCCTGAGGGGGCGGCGGAATCGTCGGGGCCCTTCGTACGTTGAGAGGGACGGCACCGAGCCGACGATTTTTGGAGGAGCCGCAATGGCTGCGCAGACACAGAGGGCCGTACTCGCGGGCGGATGCTTCTGGGGCATGGAAGACCTGATCCGCCGGCTCCCCGGAGTGACGGGAACGCGGGTCGGCTACACGGGCGGCGACGTCCCGAACGCGACGTACCGCAACCACGGCACGCACGCGGAGGCCATCGAGATCCTCTTCGACCCGACGGGGACGGACTACCGCGCGCTCCTTGAGTTCTTCTTCCAGATCCACGACCCGAGCACGAAGAACCGCCAGGGCAACGACATCGGCCTGAGCTACCGCTCGGCGATCTACTACGCGGACGACGAGCAGAAGCGGATCGCGGAGGACACGATCGCGGACGTGGACGCGTCCGGGCTCTGGCCGGGGAAGGTCGTCACGGAGGTGGAGCCGGTGGGCCCGTTCTGGGAGGCGGAACCGGAGCACCAGGACTACCTGGAGCGCTACCCGGAGGGGTACACCTGCCACTTCGCGCGGCCGGGGTGGCGGCTGCCGGCGCGCGCGGAGGGCTGAGCACGGTCCGCGCCGTCACGGCGCGGCGGGCATGACCAGCGTCTGCCCGAAGCGGACGGCGCCCTCGCGACGGGAGTTGCGGTCGGACCGGACTGCGGCCTGTTCAAGGCCCACCGGGCCGGGCACAGTTACGCCATGGCCGAGGAAACCAACGCGCCCGTGCATGTGTGGCGCGTGGACGGGCCGGGCCCGCTCGTGGCCTACATCGCCATCGGCGCCACCGCGCTCAAGGCGCTGGTGGAAACCCTGCGCCTGGCGCATCACCCCACCGTGGGAAGCCTCGAGTCGGCCGGCCTGTACGCGGGTCTCGCCCTCGGCGCGTACGTCTTCATGTGGTGTTGTGTGCTGCGCGTACGCCTGGAGTTGAGAGCCGACCTCATCGTGATGGTCAATCCCTGGGGGACCCAGTGCCTGCCGTGGGACCGCGTCGCGGACGTGCGTCTGGGGAACTGGGGTGCCGAGTTCATCACGCCCGACGGCTTCAAGTTCACCGCCTGCGCCCTCAGCGACATGGCCGGGTCCAGACCCCAGGACGCCCGCTTCGAGGAACTGCGCGCCGCAGTGGAGCAGCTCACACCGAGGGCTTGACCAGCATCCTCTCCGCACGGGTAACGTCGCCGGGCAAGGTCGTTCAGGAGCGGGAGGGGCGGGGCCATGGCGGCACTCGAAGGCAAGACCGCGGTTGTGACCGGGGGTTCGCGCGGCATCGGGCGGGCCATCGTGCTGCGGCTCGCGCGCGACGGGGCCGCGGTCGTCTTCAACTATGCGCGGAGCAAGGACGCGGCGGACGAGGTCGTACGGAAAGCGGAGGCGGCCGGCGGGACCGTCATCGCGCTCCAGCTCGACCTGGCCGAACCCGGCGCCGCCGAAGCCCTCATGGAGGCCGCCGACCAGCAGCTCGGCGGGCTCGACATCCTCGTCAACAACGCGGCCGCCGCCATCGAGATCGCTCCCCTCGCCGACACCGAGGAGGCGGACTTCGACCGTACGATGACGGTGAACGCCAAGTCCGTTTTCCTGACCATGCGTTACGCGGCCCGGCACCTCCGCGACGGCGGCCGCATCGTGAACATCTCCACCCTCAACACGGTCCGCCCCGCCCCCGGCGCCGCCTCGTACATGGCGAGCAAGGGCGCCGTGGAGCAGCTCACCCTGGCCGCCTCGCGCGAGCTGGGCGCACGCGGCATCACCGCCAACACGGTCTCCCCCGGCGCCACGGACACCGACCTCCTCCGCAACGCCAACCCTCCGGAGGCGCTGGAACGGGTCGCCGGCATGACGCCGCTGGGCCGCCTGGGCACCCCGGAGGACGTGGCGGACGTCGTCGCCTTCCTGGCGGGCTCGGACGGCCGCTGGATGACGGGCCAGAACCTGCGCGCCACCGGGGGCATCCTCTAGGGCCCGGGGCCAGAACCGAATGGCAGGATGAGCGCCGGTCACACGTGCTCAGGACTCGGGAAAGGCGCCATCGCATGGCCTCCATCCACCACACCACCCTCACCCCCACCAAGCTCGAACTCCTCGCCGAGTGGCTGCCCGTGCAGTCCTGGTATCTCGGGGACGAGTCCGCGACCCAACTCTCCAAGGTCGGCGGGTTCCGGCTCGACGATCCCGAAGGGGAAGTCGGCATCGAGTTCATGGCCGTGCGGGATGTCTCCGGGGGTCAAGTCGTCACCTATCACGTCCCGTTCACCTATCGCGCCGCTCCCCTCGACGGTGCCGACGACGCCCTCATCGGGATCACCGAGCACGGGGTCCTCGGCAAGCGCTGGGTGTACGACGGGACTCAAGACCCCGTTCTCGTACAGGAGTTGACCGCCCTTCTCGCCGGGAAGGCCGTCCCTCAGGCCCAGAGCATCAGCGACACCCCCGACCCCTCCGTCGTCACCCACCTCGAAGACGGCGCCCTCGACGGGCTGAGCATCCGCGTGCAGCGCGTCCTGCTCGCCGGGGACGGTCATGACGCCCCCGGACACGTCACCGCCGGATGGACGCTGCCCGACGGGAGCACCGTGCGGGGGCCGTACGTCCTCGTGCTGCCTGCCTGAGGCACACTTCAGCGGTGATCACACCCATTGAGCTCGTCATATTCGACTGCGACGGCGTCCTCGTCGACAGCGAGCGCATCGCCGTACGCGTCCAGGTCGCCATCGGCGCCGAACTCGGCTGGCCGCTGACCGAGGCCGACGTCATGGAGCTCTTCGTCGGGCGGTCCGCCGCCTCCAACGGGGAGCAGGTCGCCGCGCGACTCGGCGCCGAGGCCGCCGTCGCCTGGCAGGCGCGCTTCGAGGAGCTGCACCGCGAGGCCGTCGACCGTGAGCTCGTCGCGGTCGACGGCATCCACGAGGCCCTCGACCGCATCGGGCTCCTCGGGCTCCCCGTCTGCGTCGCGTCCAGCGGCAGCCACGACAAGATGCGGCACACCCTGGGGCGCACCGGCCTGTACGAGCGCTTCGCGGGGCGCATCTTCAGCGCCACCGAGGTCGACCGCGGCAAGCCCGAGCCCGATCTCTTCCTCCACGCCGCCCGGCAGCTGGGCGTGGACCCCGCCGCCTGCGCCGTCGTCGAGGACAGCAAGTACGGCGTACGCGCCGCCCGCGCCGCCGGTATGCGCTCCTTCGGGTACGCGGGCGGGCTCACCCCCGCCGCCTGGCTCGAAGGTCCTGACACCGTCGTCTTCGAGGACATGCGGAAGCTGCCCCAGCTGCTCGCCGGCTGAGAAGGTGTCGGATTCCGGTCCGTCCGGCAGACTGCTGTGGAGGGAATTTCGCCACATACGGGGCACAGCGCCCCGCGCTGGGAGGCCTGAGCCTTGATATCCACGCAGTCCGCCGGAGGCCGGCGCCGCGGTCGCTGGACCGCCCTGGTGGCGGCGCCCGTCGCGGCCGTGGTGGCGCTGGCGGGGTGTTCCAGCGGGTCCGGCGGGGGAAGCGGAAACCACAGCTCCAGTACGCCCTCCAGCGCACCCGCCGCCACCCTCACCCTCACCCCGAAGAACAACGCCACCGACGTCTCCATCACCTCCGGCACCGTCAAGGCCTCCGTGGACGACGGAACCCTCACCTCCGTCACCCTCGCCGACCCCCTCACCGGCGTCTCCGTACCCGGCGTCACCGACGCCTCGAAGACCTCCTGGAAGTCCTCGCGCGCCCTGGAGCGCGGCACCAAGTACACGCTCACCGCGAAGGCCAAGGACTCCAACGGGAAGACCGCGACCCGCACCTCGAACTTCACCACCGTCTCGAAGGCGGATTCGGCGATCGCGTACTACACCCCGGAGAACAACAGCAAGGTCGGCGTCGGCATGGAGGTCTCCTTCAAGCTCGACAAACCCGTCACCGACAAGAAGGCCGTCGAGTCCGCCGTCACGATCACTTCGAGCAGCGGGCAGACGGCCGTCGGGCACTGGTTCGGCTCGCAGCGGCTCGACTTCCGGCCCAAGGAGTACTGGACCGCCGGTTCCACCGTGACGGTCGACTTCGACCTCGACGGCGTCGAGGTCTCCCAGGGTGTGTTCGGGGTGCAGAACAAGTCCTTCACCTTCACCGTCGGCCGCAAGCAGATCTCCACCGTCGACGCGGCAACGCATCAGATGACCGTCGTCAGGGACGGCGCGACGCTCAAGACGATCCCGGTGTCGGCCGGCTCCCCGGAGCACCCGACGTGGAACGGCATCATGGCCATCGAGGAGCAGTTCGAGCAGACCAAGATGGATTCCACGACGGTCGGGCTCGGCGACGAGTACAACATCCCCGATGTCCCGCACGCCCAGCGGCTGACCGACTCCGGGACCTTCATCCACGGCAACTACTGGTCGAACCCGTCCATCTTCGGCTCGGAGAACACCAGTCACGGCTGCATCGGCCTGCAGGACGTGCAGGGCGGCGGAGACGCGTCGATGCCCGGGTCCTGGTTCTACAGCAACTCGCTGCTCGGCGACCTCGTCGTCGTCAAGAACTCCGACGGCGGCGGTGACGTCTCCGCGGACAACGGCCTCAACGGCTGGAACCTCTCCTGGGCGAAGTGGACCGCGGGCAGTGCGCTCCCGCAGTCCGACGTGCAGTCGGGGACGGGGACCAGGACGTAACTCCGGCCCCCGCGCCGTCAGTTGTTGCCGCAGCCCGTCGAGACACGGACCTTGTTCGACCAGGTGTTGGTCGCGAGGTCCAGGACCATCATCGTCGCGTTCAGCCGGTAGCCGTACGCGGTGCAGTCCAGCAGGCCCGTCGTGACGTCGAAGCCGCCGCCGGGGCGCCCGGAGACGTAGTGCGCGGTGGTCGTCCCGGTCCAGCTCGGGACGCCGGGGAAACCGCCGTCCTTGAAGACGGCGAGCCGCACCTGGCTGTAGCTGAAGCTTTGGCCGTGCGCGGTGATGCCGTAGATGCCGTACTTGCTCGGACTACGGGTCGCCCAGGCGTAGGGGTTGAGGCCGAAAGCCTTGCCCTCCACGGCCGGCTTCGAGGTCGACGGCGCGGTCTTCGCCGCCGCCTTGGCCGGCGCGGAGGCCGACTTCGCCGGGTGGCCCGCGCAGGAGGTGGTCGTGGCGACGGCCGCCGCGGCGAAGAGTGTGGCCATTCCGAGGGCGACGGTGCGTCGTCGGCGGGTGGCGCGGGTCGTGGTGTCTGTGCTGGTGGGTGCGGTCTGCGTGTTCATGGTGGTCTCCCCCGAGATGGTCGGCCGCATCCCCCGTGGGTCGGCCTTCGCGGTGAGGGACGGGGGCCGGGATCGGGGCGGTTGCGGACTCTCGGGGAGGGGTGCGGCGCCCTGGCGAGGCGTTCTGTATGTGGCGAAACCGGGACACGAGCAGGGGCGTATCCGTGCCTCAATATCCGGCACATGACGGTTTTTGACGGTACGTCACTTGCAAGCCCTCGGAGCTGCGGGCGCCGCCGGCCCGCCCCGGAAGTCCGCCCTCCGGCGCCGATCCCCCCGCCCCGGAAGGCGTACCTCCGCCCACCGCAGGCCCGGGTTCACAGGCGTAGCCGGGGCAGGTCCACGCCCAGACACCCGTACGGCTGAATGCGGCGGCCCGTATCGGCCCCCTGCCGTACCCCCGCGCCGCCCGCGCGCCCTGCGCGAGCGTGCACGGGTCGACGGTGATGGCGTACGCGCACGGCAGGAGGAGGTTAAGGACCCCGCAACGGTCAGCACCGTGCGCCCCAGTGGGGTCGATACGACGAATCGATGCGGTATTCACCGGCCGCGGGGACGTTCAGCAGCGTCCATTCCCCCGTCCTCTCCAGGCATCCTCCGTCGGCACGGAGCCACGGGGAATATGCGATGCGCACCGTCACAGGCCCTCGTCCACGGGCGCGCACCACCAGATCGGCACCGTCGCTGCTGACCACGGATGCCCCGGCGCCCGCCACCAGGGGCGTGGCGTCCTTGACTTGATAGATGCGCCAGCCGGAGTCCTGCCATACGAGCTTCAGCCAGCTCGGCTGCGCCCTCACCAGTGCGGCCTCGTCCTCGGCGGCCCAGTCCGGGGTCCCCTCCGGCAGTACGACATAGCCGACAGCCCAACGGTCCAGCCAGGAACGGTACGTGGCGGCGGAGAAGGTGCCGTCGTAGAAGAGCCCGCCCCGCTCCGCATCGAGCTGGCGATTCCAGCCCCGGGCCAGATCGACATGCGGGCCCAGCGCGCTCGTCTCCCTGTGGTTGACGGCCGGCACCACTTCGACACGCGTGCGGTCGGCACCGAGACGGTCGAGAGCGGCCACCACGCCTTTCGTCTCGCTCGCCCACGACGGTACGGGAGTTGACATGCGGAGCACATGGACAGTGTGCTGTGCGACCCACTGCACGGAGAGCGCCAGGGCCAGGGCGAACGCGATCCTGCGGACCAGCTGCACTCCGTGCGCCAGGAGCGCTGCCAGCAGAACCGGCGGTCCGAACAGCTCGGCAAGGCGAATCACGTTCGAGCCGACCGGGGACGGGACAAGGGCCGTCAGCACCACCCCCACCGCATAGACCCCCGCGCCGTAACGCACCACCCGCCAGTCCCTCGGTGCCAGCACGGCGAGCAGCACACTGAAGAGAACCGGCTTCCAGACATCGCTCGCCGCCATCGGCATCTCGCCGCTGAAGGGGAACAACAGGGTCGTCAGCCCGACCACGGCCACCGGCGGGGCAGCGAGTGCGGCGGCTCTGCGGACATCGCGGTCCAACAGCAGGCCCGCGGCTACGACCAGCAGGAACAGCCCGGCGACCGGGCTGGCCATGGTGGCCAGCGCGCTGAACAGCGCGGCCACCACGAGTCGGTGCGGGCTCCCCATCAGCGCCAGGCACGAGACCAGGGCGAGCGCCACGCCCAGAGCGAAGGTGGAGCGCCCGGACGCCACGTTGCACCACAGAGTGAGCGTGGCGAGCAGGGCGGGCCACAGAGGCCGGCGGACACCGCTCCGCACGAACAGGCTCGCGGCCAGCCAGGAACCCGCGATCCCTGACAGCACCGTGACCGTGCGCACACCGCACAGTGCCATCAACTGCGGTGCGATGAGGCTGTAGTTGCCGACGTAGGAGCCGCCGTACCAGGAGAGGTTGTACGGAGAGCCGGGGTGGCGCGATACGAAGTCGGCCCAGGCGACCTGCGCCGCGAGGTCCCCGCCGCCCGTGGCGAGGAAGATCGCCCACAGCAGATACAGAGGTACGGCGAGGGCTGCGGCCAGCAGCGGCACACGGTGGCGATGCAGGAAGGCAGGTGTCCGCGCGAGATCGCCGTTGTTCGTACGCTGCGAGGGCAGTCGGCTCGTCTCGGTGGAGAGCGGCACAAGCGGTTCCGATCAGTCGTCGAGCAGAAACAGGTCCGCCGGGAGGCCAACCCTAACTACTCAACGAAATGCCACGACTTGAGCGCTCCGCCTACTGAGCCTGCGCCTCGCGGATCCGCGCCGCCGTCTTGCGGGGGTCGTAGTCCGGCGCGACGCCCTCCACCAGGATGATGTCCCCGTCGATGTGCTTCGTCCGGAGCGGGATCAGCTCCTGGTAGGCCGGGGAGTCGTACCAGGCGCGCGCCTCCTCGATCCCCGGGAAGCCGATGATCACCGGCGCGGTCGGCCACTGGCCCTCGCGCACCTCGGGGGTCGCGAAGTGGAGGAGGAAGCGGCCGCCGAAGGGGTCGAGGGTCGACTGGATGCGCTCGATGTAGACGATGACGTCCTCGTGGACGAGAGCCTCGGTGGGGCGCAGGTTGCCTATCGCGTAAGCAGTCATGAGAACGGGTCCTCCCCGGTCGGAATCGGTAGTACCGATCCTCCCGGGGAGGGCGTCATGCGTCGATTACCGCAGAGGTAATGCGGGTGATGCCGATCAGATCGTCGCCGTGTCGATCACGAAGCGGTAGCGCACGTCGCTCTTGATGACGCGCTCGTACGCCTCGTTGATCTGGTCCGCGTTGATCAGCTCGATCTCCGAGCCGAGCCCGTGCTGGGCGCAGAAGTCCAGCATCTCCTGGGTCTCACCGATGGAGCCGATCATGGAACCGGCGAGGGTCTTGCGGCCGCCGATCAGCGAGAACAGGTTGAGCGAGATCGGCTCCTCGGGGGCGCCCACGTTCACCAGCGCGCCGTCCGTCTTGACGAGGGAGAGGTACGCGGAGAAGTCCAGCGGCGCCGAGACCGTCGAGATGATCAGGTCGAAGGTGCCCGCGAGCTCCTCGAAGGTCTTCGGGTCGCTGGTGGCGTAGAAGTGGTCGGCGCCGAGCTTCTTGCCGTCCTCCTGCTTGCGCAGCGACTGCGAGAGCACGGTCACCTCGGCGCCGAGCGCGTGCGCGATCTTGACGCCCATGTGGCCGAGGCCGCCGAGACCGACGATGGCGACCTTCTTGCCCGGGCCCGCGTTCCAGTGGGCGAGCGGGGAGTAGAGGGTGATGCCGGCGCAGAGCAGCGGGGCGGCCTCGTCGAGGTTGATGCCGTCCGGGATGCGGAGGGTGTAGTTCTCGTCGACGACGATGTGGGTGGAGTAGCCGCCGTAGGTGGGCTCGCCGTCCTTGCCGACACCGTTGTACGTGGAGACTCCGGCGCCCGAGCAGTACTGCTCCAGGCCCTGCTTGCAGTACTCGCACTCACGGCACGAGTCCACGAAACAGCCGACGCCCACGCGGTCGCCGACCTTGAACTTGGTCACTCCGTCACCGACCTCGGCGACGACGCCGGCGATCTCGTGGCCCGGGACCATCGGGAAGATGCCCTCGCCCCAGCCGTTGCGGGCCTGGTGGATGTCGGAGTGGCAGATGCCCGCGAACTTGATGTCGATCAGTACGTCGTGCTCGCCGACCGGGCGGCGCGGCACGGTGGTGCGCTCCAGCGGGGCGTTGGCCGAGGGGGCGGCGTAAGCAGCGACGGTGGTGATGCTCATGCGGAACGATCTCCTCAGGAGGGGGGTGTCTCAGTACAGCCTGCCTGAGTGCGAAGGGTTTACCCAGGTCACTGCTGTGCCTACGCCTGGCGAACGTACTACTGGCAGGGACAGGATCGTGGACGTACGACCACGGATACTGGATGTCATGGACCAGCGCGCCGAACTCAGCGAATTCCTCCGCTCCCGCCGTGCCCGCCTCAAGCCCGAGGACGTCGGGCTGCCGGAGCACGGCCGGGCGCGGCGCGTGCCGGGGCTGCGGCGCGAGGAGCTGGCGCAGCTGGCCGGGGTGTCGGTGGCGTACTACACGCGCCTGGAGCAGGGCAACGGACGCAATGTGTCGACCGAGGTCCTGGACGCGATCGCGCGCGCCCTGCGGCTGACGGACGCCGAGCAGGCGCATCTCACTCACCTCGCCAAGCCGAAGACGAAGAAGAAGCGGCAGCCCGCGTGGCGGACGCAGAAGGTGCGGGCGGACGTCCAGCACCTGATGGACGCGATGGAGGGCGTACCGGCGTATCTGCTCGGTCAGCGCCTGGACATCCTCGGCATGAACCGGCTCGGGCAGGCGCTCTTCGGCGACCTCGCGTCGGTCCCGCCCGCCGAGCGGAACGTGGCGCGCCAGGTCTTCCTCAATCCGACGCAGCGCGAGCTGTACATGGACTGGGAGTGCAAGGCGACGGAGGTGGTGAGCGTGCTGCGGCTGTACGCGGGGTGCTCGCCGGACGATCCGCAGCTCTCCGCCCTGGTGGGTGAACTCTCCGTCAAGAGCGACGAGTTCAGGACGCTGTGGGCGGCGCACACGGTGACGGAGAAGGGGCACGGGGTGAAGCGGCTGCACCATCCGGTGGTGGGCGAGCTGACCCTCTCGTACGAGACCCTGAAGTTCCCCGACGACCACGACCTGTCGCTGGTCACCTTCCACGCGGAGCCGGGTTCGGCGTCGGCGGAGTCGCTGCGGCTGCTCGCGAGCTGGGGCGTGGACGCGGCCGCCGCGCCCCAGCACCGCTGAGTCAGCCCTGGTACGGAGGTGCCACACCCCAGCCCCAGTGCGGGACGGGGGCGCGGGGCGGCGGGGTGGCGCCGGGCTGGGAGTTGGTCAGGGCGATGCGCGTGCCCCACTCGATGTACGCGGCGAACGCGGACCGGAACTCGGGGTCGTCGGGCAGCCCCACCTCGTCGGCGGCGTCCATGAGCAGGGATGCCCAGCGGCGGCGCTGCGGTTCGGTGATGGCCTTGCCGAGGTGGTGGGCGAGCATGGCGGGGTAACCGCCGTGCTCGGAGGTGTACGTGGCCGGGCCCCCGAAGACCTCGCCGAGCCAGAGGGCGACATGGGCGGGGTGGGCGGAGGACATCTCGGCGAAGACCGGGGCGAGGAGCTCGTCCTTGCGGACGTGCACGTAGAAGGCCTCGGTGAGCCGCGACAGCGCGTCTGCTCCGCCGGCCCAGTCGTAGAGGGTGGGGATGTCGTCGGTCATGGGTGTGGTCAACTCCCTTACCAGGGACGGGTAATGGGCCCAACGTATGCGGATCCGGCCGGAGCGGGGCCGGGCTTCGCTCTCAGCGTCACGGCGGGCTCCGCCTAGAGCTTGGCCTGGTACACCGCCAGTCCCCGCTCCCGCACGTACCCCAGCCCCTCGTTCACCACCAGCATCGGGCCGTTCTCGTCCGCCACCGTCGTCCCGATCGCCCGCACCCCCGGCTCCGCCCGCCGCACCTCCTCCAGCATCCGCAGCTTCACCGCCCGGCCCAGCCCCTTGCCCCGGTGCGCCGGCACCACCACCGTGTCGTACTGGAGCGCCCGCGCATCCGCCGGGTCCCGCAGCACCACCTCCGTGTACGCCGCCATCGCGCCCTCCGCGTCCAGCGCCGCCACCGTCAGCATCCGGCCGCCCCGGTCGAGCACGATCTGCACCGCGGCCCGCACCTGGTCCGCCGTCCACGTCGGCGCCTGCTCCTCGACGTCGCCCGTCGGCGCGTCCTCCATCGCCTCGTGCGCCACTGCCGAGCTCTCCGCGTACGCGTCCGGTACGACGCCCGACCACGCCACCAGCCGGTAGCCGTCCGGGAGTTGAGGTGCGGGGGACGGAGCCGTCACGTCCTGTACGTACCACGCCAGCGGCAGCACCATCTCGAAGCCCTGTGCCCGCGCGAAGACCTCCCCGGGACCGTCCACCTCGACCATGACCGAGACCGCACTGCGCCCTGACGCGACCAGTTCCGCCCGTACGTCCTGCCAGAGCGCCGCGCCCACACCCCGGCGCCGCGCCTCGGGCCGTACCGTCAACACGTCCAGGAACGCGGTGTGTTCATTGCCCTCGGCCTCCGAGAGCAGCACGGAGGCCACCCCGTCGAACTCCCCCGCCACCCGGTGCGTGGACCGCCCGTGCACCGAAGCGGTCCGCAGCCGCCCCGCCGTCTCGACGGGGCCCTGGGCGGGCACCCCCGGGGGCAGGTCGTGGGACTGGGCGGCAGTGACGGTGCGGTGCCAGGCGGCGACGTCGGCGTCGGAGGGCGGGGTGGGAAGTGTGGTGATCTGCATACCGGCGAGCGTATGCCCGGCCCCCGCCGAGGGGCCGGGCATTTCCGTACGACGCCCCAACTCCCCTACGCGGCAGCCGCGCTCTTCGGGTTCTCCGTGACGGTGACCCTGCCCTTGCGGATCGTGGCCAGCCGCGGCGCCCGCTTCGCGAGGGTCGTGTCGTGCGTGACCATGATGAACGTCAGGCCGTGGTCCTTCCACAGCCCTTCCAGTACGTCCATGATCTCGTCGCGCATACCCTCGTCGAGGTTGCCGGTGGGCTCGTCGGCCAGGAGCACCTTCGGCTTCTTGACCAACGCGCGGGCGATCGCGACGCGCTGCTGCTGACCGCCGGACATCTCGCCGGGGAGGTGCCCGAAGCGCTCACCGAGCCCCACCGACTCCAGCGCCTCGGCGGCCCGGGCGCGCCGCTCCTTGGCCTTGAGACCGAGCGGCACGAGGGCCGTCTCGACGTTCTCCTGGGCGGTGAGCGTCGGGATGAGGTTGAAGGACTGGAAGACGAAGCCGATGTTCTCGCTCCGTACCTTCGTCAGCTTGGCCTCGCTGAGCCTGGCCAGGTCGACGCCGTCCAGGACGACGCTGCCGGCCGTCGGCCGGTCGAGCCCGCCGAGCATCTGCAGCAGGGTGGACTTGCCGCCGCCGGTGGGGCCCTGGATGACGAGCCGGCCGCCGTCCTCGATGGTCAGGTCGACGCCGGCGAGCGCGTCGACGGTCTTCTTGCCTTTGGCGTAGCGCTTGATGACGCCGCTGAGTTCATACATGGGATCGCTCTCAACTCCTGCTGTACGTAAGGAAGATCGGGGCGGGGGCCGGGACTACTCGACGCGGCGCAGCGCGTCCGCGGGACGCAGCCGCGATGCGCGCCAGCCGCCGAAGCCGCCCGCGACGAGTCCGCCGCCGACAGCGAGAGCGACCGCGATGCCGATGGTGGAGACCGAGACGGGCGCGGTCAGTGCGATGTCGACGGCCTTGGAGGCGGCCTGACGGCCGGGACCGCCGAAGCCGCCGCCCCCGCCGAAGCCACCGCCGCCACCGCCCGCGCCGCCGCCCGTGGAGCCGAGCGAGGCGGAGAGGGTCGGGCTGATCGCGGTCACGGTGTACGCGCCGGCCAGGCCGACCGCGATGCCGAGGATCCCGCCGAGAAGGCCGTTGACCAGGGCCTCGCCCATGACCTGACGGGTGACGCGCCCACTCTTCCAGCCGAGCGCCTTGAGCGTGCCGAACTCGCGCACACGGCGGCTGACGGCGGAGGAGGTGAGCAGTCCGGCCACCAGGAACGCGGCGACGAGGACGGCGATGGAGAGCCACTTGCCTACGTTGGTCGCCAGGTTGGAGGCGGTCGACAGCGAGCCGGAGACGGACTTCGCCAGGTCGGCGGAGGTGGTGACCGTGGTGCCCGAGACGTTCTTCTGGATGGCCGACTTCACGCCGGAGATCTGCTTCGAGTCGGTGGCCTGGACGTAGACCGTGGTGACCTTGTCCTTCGAGGAGGAGAGGGTCTGCGCCTGGGTCAGCGGGATGTAGAGGTTGGCCGCCGCGTCACCGCTGTCGGGGGTCGCGACACCGACGATCTTGAACTTGACCGCGTGGATGGTGACGGTCGAACCGACCTTGAGCTTCTTCTCCTTGGCGTACGAGGCGTCGACCACGGCGACCTTGGCGTTGGTCTCCGAGGACGTGAACGTACGCCCGGACGTGATCTTCGACGAGGTCATCGGGCCGAGGCCCAGGTGAGCGACGTCGGTGCCGTAGACGGTGTAGGAGTTGACGTCGAAGTTGGCCCCGCCGCCGCGGACCTCGCCCTGCGGCTGCTGGTTGCCTCCGCCGCCGTTGCGGCCGCCCTGGCCGCCGCCGGTGCCCGTGCCGGGGGTCTGCTTGAACTCGCCGCGGGTGAACTGCCCGTCGACCTTCATCACGGTCAGCGAGAGCCCGCCGACGGCGCCGGAGACGCCGCTCTGGCTGCCGACCTTGGTGACGGTGGAGGCGGCGAGGGTCTGGAAGCCCTGGACCATGACGCGGTCGGTGGACTGCGTCTTGGCGTCGCCGCTGCCCTGGGCGTCGAAGTTGAACTTCGGGCGGGTGGTGGCGCCCGTGGTGCCCGGCGCGGCGGCGGCCTTGGTGACGGTCATGTCCGTACCGAGTCCGTACAGCGACTGCAGGACCTTGTCCTGCGCCTTGCCCATGCCCGAGGAGACCGAGGAGACCACGATGACCAGGGCGATGCCGAGGGCGAGCCCCGACGCGATGACCAGTGCCGCTTTTCTGCGGCGGCGCAGTTCGCGCCGGAGGTAGGTGAAGAACATGGCGCGAAATTAAGGCGCTGTGGTGATGGTGGGATAAGGCCAGTGTGAGAGTCGCATGAGAACGCAGACGGCGGCCGTTCCCGGAGGGACGGCCGCCGTGCTACAGCGCGTTGATCAGGTCGGTCAGACGGCCGAACCGGCCTTCCACGACGACCAGTTCAGGTTCCAGCCGTTGAGGCCGTTGTCGGGCTGGATGGTCTTGTCGTTGGAGTTCTTGACGATCACGACATCACCGATGAGCGAGTGGTTGTAGAACCACGCGGCCGACGTGTTCGGGTCGCCCGCACCCTTGGTGTCGGACAGGCCGACACAGCCGTGGCTGGTGTTGGTCGAGCCGAAGATCGACTTGGCGCCCCAGTAGTTGCCGTGGATGAAGGTGCCCGAGTTGGACAGCCGCATGGCGTGCGGGACGTCCTTGATGTCGTACTCGCCCTTGCCGTCGGAGTCCGTGAAGCCGACCGTCGCACCGTTCATACGGGTCTGCTTGTACTTCTCGGAGATCACCATCTGGCCGTTGTACGTGGTGTGCTCCGGCGAGCCCGCCGAGATCGGGATCGTCTTGATGACGTTCCCGTCCTGCGTGACCTTCATGGTGTGCGCCTTGGCGTCGACCACGGAGACCTGGTTGCGGCCGATCTTGAAGGTGACGGTCTTGTCCTGAACGCCGGTGACACCGTTGGCGCCCTCGACGCCGTCCAGGGCCAGCTTCAGGGTGATCGTCGACCCTTCCTTCCAGTACTGGTCGGGGCGGAAGTCGAGCCGTGTACCGGAGAACCAGTGCCCGACGACTTCCTGACCGGCGCTCGACGTCACCGTGATGCCGGACTGGACGGCCTTCTTGTCGGTGATCGTCTTGTTGAAGTTGATCGAGACCGGCATGCCCACGCCGACGGTCGAACCGTCCTCGGGGGTGAAGTTCCCTATGAAGCTGTTGGCCGGCGAGACGGTCGTGAACGACGAGTTCTCGTGGGCCTGGCGGCCCTTCGAGTCCTCGGCGGTCGCGTCGATCTTGTACGTGGTCGACCGGTCGAGCTGGGCGTCCGGCTTCCAGCTGAGCCCGTCGGCGGAGATCGTGCCCTTGACGGCGGCACCGGCCGCGGTGGTCATCGCCACCTGCGTCAGCTTGCCCTCGCTGACGGTGACCTTGGCGTCACTGTTGATACCGGCGTTCTGCGTACCGGCCTTGGGCGCGATGGTGATCTTGGCGGCTGAGGTGTCCTCGGCAGCGGCCTTGTCCGCCTGCGCCTGCGACGACGACTTCGACCCGGTCGAGTCGCTCCCCTTGTCGCTGCTGCCACTGCACGCCGACAGCACCACAACGCCGCCGAGCACCGCAGACGCGGCTATCAGAGCCCTGCGCCGCTTGCTGTCCCTCTTCACACGCATCTCCATCGTTGGCGAATCCCCTGCCTTACCCCGTATTAACACCCATACCGATGATTCGGTTCCGCATATGCGTCGCCTGTGAACAACGCCACGCCGGGTACCCCATCCTCCTCTCCCGAATCATCTCGCGAACACGGGGGTGGCCAGGGCTTTCCTCAGGTGGCCCGGGGTCACTAACATCACCGCACAGGGGGCCAATTCGTGTATGCCACAAGGGAGATCGATTCGTGCACGCGTCCGCTTCCGTACGCCGCCCGCTGCTGACCGCCACCGCCGCGGGCACTCTGCTCGCCGCCCTGTGGTTCGTGCCGTCGGCGAATGCGACGCAGGAACAGCAGCAGCGGGTCGCGACGGTGGACCACCAGGTCGCACAGCCGCAGCCCGCTGCGAACACGTCTGCCAAGTAGCGCCTAGGCGAGCGCTCCGGTCACGGTCTCGACGGCCGTGACCACGCCGCCACCCCGTACGAACTCGTCCGCCGCGGCAAGGTCCGGCGCGAGGAACCGGTCGGGGCCGGGGCCTTCGACCCCCGCCTTCCGTACGGCGTCGATGACGGCCTGCGAGGCAGGCGCCGGGGCGAGCCCCGCACGGAACTCGATCGCACGCGTCGACGCGTACAACTCGACGGCGACGATCCGGGCGAGGTTCGCGACGGAGGTCCGCAGCTTCCGCGCGGCCGACCACCCCATGGAGACGTGGTCCTCCTGCATGGCGGAGGACGGAATCGAATCGACGGAAGCGGGCACCGCGAGCCGCTTCATCTCGCTCACGAGCGCGGCCTGCGTGTACTGGGCGATCATCAGCCCGGAGTCGACACCGGCGTCGTCGGCGAGGAAGGCCGGCAGCCCGTGCGAACGGTTCTTGTCGAGGAGCCGGTCGGTGCGACGCTCGGCGATGGACCCGAGGTCGGCGGCGGCGATGGCGAGGAAGTCCAGCACGTACGCAACGGGCGCACCATGGAAGTTCCCGTTGGACTCCACGCGCCCATCAGCCAGCACCACAGGATTGTCGACGGCAGAGGCGAGCTCCCGCTCGGCCACGACGCGCGCATAGGCAAGGGTGTCGCGCCCGGCCCCCGCGACCTGCGGCGCGCACCGCACCGAGTAGGCGTCCTGGACGCGCGGCGCGTCGTCCTGGTGGTGACCGGTGAGCTGGGACCCCTCGAGGACCTTGAGCATGTTGGCGGCGGCGGCACCCTGCCCCGGGTGGGGCCGAATGGCATGAAGCTCAGGAGCAAGCACCTTCTCAGTCCCCAGCAGAGCCTCAAGGCTCAACGCGGCGGTGACATCGGCGCTCTTGTAGAGCATCTCCAGGTCGTCGAGCGCCATGACGAGCATGCCGAGCATGCCGTCGGTCCCGTTGAGGAGGGCGAGCCCCTCCTTCTCGCGCAGCTCGACGGGAGCGATCCCGGCAGCGGCGAGCAGCTCCCCGGCGGGCTTCACCACACCATCGGCACCCTCGGCGTCACCCTCGCCCATCAGCGTCAGCGCACAGTGGGACAGCGGCGCAAGATCCCCGGAACACCCCAGCGACCCGAACTCATGAACAACAGGCGTGATGCCCGCGTTCAGAACATCGGCCATGGTCTGCGCGACCTCGGGCCGCACCCCGGTGTGCCCGGAGCAGACGGTCTTGAGCCGCAGGAACATCAGCGCGCGTACGACTTCGCGCTCCACCCGCGGCCCCATGCCGGCGGCGTGCGACCGCACGATGTTGCGCTGCAACTGCGCACGCAGCTCGGGGCTGATGTGCCGGGAGGCGAGCGCCCCGAACCCGGTCGAGACGCCGTAGACGGGCTCGGGCTTGGCGGCGAGCGCGTCGACGATCTCACGGGCGGCGGCAAGGGCGGCGACGGCTTCCCCGGAGAGCTCGATCCGAGCGTTCCCACGGGCGACGGCGATGACGTCGGCGGCGGTGGTCCCGGACGTCCCCAACACAACGGTGTGCATATCCATATTCAGGAGCGTACGGACTGAAACCCAAGATGTCACCACCGGACGCGGGGTTGGCCCCTTACCCGCCTCCCCCGCCTACCCGGGCCCCGGCTGCGGGCGCGTGCCCCGGAAGCGGCGGCGGTCCGTGCGTGACGGAGGGGCGTCCGCGAGGCGGATGACCGCGCCGTCTCTGCCCGCCACCACCGGCTTCGGGGAGCGGGTTGCCTTTGCGCTGTACTGGGCCGCGTCCGCCAGGCGGAACAGGCGGCGGGCCGAGCGCAGGGGGCCGATGGGGTCGCCTGTTGATGCGACGCCGCAGGCCACTCCCTCGCCCAGGTCCAACTCGGCCGCCCTGATGCAGAGTTCGGTCGAGGCGTGGATCACCTCGTCCGCCGTGGGGCCCACCGACAGGAGGCAGAACTCGTCTCCTCCCAGGCGGGCCGCCAGCGCCCCCGGCAGCATCGCGCCGCAGAGCGAGAGGACCGAGCCGAAGCGTTCGAGGAGGCGGTCGCCCGTTGCGTGGCCCAGGGTGTCGTTGACCTTCTTCAGGCCGTTCAGGTCGCAGACCACCAGGCTCACCGTCGCGCCCGTCGTGCGGTGCTTCTCGATCGCCTCGTCCAGGCGTATGTCCACTGCTCGGCGGTTCGCCAAGCCCGTCAAGGGATCCGTGAAGGCCAGTTTGCGGACCTCTTCGAGGCGTTCCGTCTGGGCGATTCCTGCCGCTACCACCGACGCGAGCACCGTCGCGAAGTCCGCGTCCGCCGGGTCGAAGATCGGCGCTCCCGCCGGGCGGGCCACGTACAGCTCGCCCCAGGCACGGCCGCGGAGGACGATCGGCGCCACCACGCAGCAGCCCCTCCCCCGGCGCCGCAGCGCCGCCACGCGCTGGTGGCAGTAGCCGGCCGTCGGTTCGGACGGGCCCGCCGCCGTTTCCACCCAGGCGTTGGGCTGGCCGCCGCCCGCCCACTTCTCGTGCAGGAACTCGGTGATCTCCGGGAACTGGTGGACGGGGTACGTCTCGTCCTCGGGGAACTCGGCCTCCCCGTCCGCCAACTCCCCTACGTTGACCAGGACTTTGAGGCGGCCGAGTTCACGCTCCCAGACCGAGAGAGCCGAAAAGCTCCCCTGCAGCGCACTGCCCGCCCCCACCGCCGCCGCCCGCCACGTCTCGCGCGGACTCTGCGCGGCCGCCATGGCCTGCGCCAGCGCCACCACGGCCCGTAGCCTGTCGTCGTCACCCATTGACCCAGTTTAGGAGGGTTTTTGGTTGTTTGGACAGTTATTGACTACGGACCGTAGTCGTTACTCCCCTGGCCAGTTCGGCTTCCGCTTCTCGTTGAACGCCGCGACCCCCTCCGCACGGTCACCCGAGAAAGCGACCGACCGCCACGCAGCGTCCTCGACCTCCAAGCCCGCCCGCAGATCGAGCCCCTGCCCCAGCCGCATCGCCCGCTTCGCCGCCCGCAGCCCCACCGGCGAGTTCGCCGCGATACGGGCCGCGAGCTCCAGCGCCTCGGGCCGGGCGTCCGACGCGAGTACGTCGATGAGACCCAGCTCCCGCGCCTCCTCCGCCTCCACCCGCCGTGCCGTGAAGACCAGTTCGGCCGCCCGCGCCGCCCCGACCCTGCGCGGCAGCAGCTGCGTACCGCCGCCGCCCGGGATCACGCCGACCGAGACCTCGGGGAGGCCCACCACCGCCGTCGCGTCCCCGACGATCACGTCGCAGGCCAGCGCAAGTTCGAAGCCGCCGCCGAGGGCGAAGCCGTGGACGGCCGCGATCGTCGGCATCGGCAGCTCCAGGACGCCCGTGTAGGCGGCGCGGGCCGTGGGGCGTTGGCGTACCAGGTCCGCGTCCGAGAAGGAGTTGCGCTCCTTGAGGTCCGCGCCGACGCAGAACGCCCGGTCGTGCGTGGAGGTGACGACGGTGACGCGGGCGTCGGGGTCGGCGGAGAGGGCCGTGCAGGCGGCCGCGATCGAGCGCGCCATCTCCGTGGAGACGGCGTTCATCGCCTTGGGGCGGTCCAGGACCAGCTCGGCCACGTACCCGTGCCGCCGTACTGCTACAAATTCTCCGAAGCGCTGCTCATCAGTCATCCGCGCACGATGTCAGGACGTGCGGCGCGTGAGCAACCATGGTTCGACGACACCCAGACCACGCACCGGCCGCTGCCACATCGGCTGCAGCGCGAAGCGGTACGAAGGCGGCTCGTCGCCCGTCTTCTCCGCGCGCTCGGCCTCCGCCGCCGCCTCCGCCTCGGAGACCGGCGCGTCTCCCGTACGGCTCAGCTCCTCCGCGAGCGCGCCGTCCACCAGCACCGTGTCCTTCGGCGCTATCGACGTGAGGCGGCTCGCCAGGTTCACCGTCGTACCGAAGACGTCGCCCATGCGCGTCGTGACCGTGCCGAAGGCGATGCCGACCCGGAGCGCGGGCATCGTCTCGTCGTTCGACA
Source organism: Streptomyces sp. NBC_01465 (assembly GCF_036227325.1). NCBI lineage: Bacteria > Bacillati > Actinomycetota > Actinomycetes > Kitasatosporales > Streptomycetaceae > Streptomyces > Streptomyces sp. NBC_01465. The sequence continues at coordinate 3,040,349 of NZ_CP109467.1, forward strand.
TCGTCTCGATCAGGCGCATCGCGATCTCGGCTGCCGTCCCGGCATCGTCCGCCGCGTACAGCACCTCGTCGCCGAGGGTCTTGATGAGGCGGCCGCCGTGCGCCGCGACCAGGTCCGCGCAGGTCGTCTCGAAGGACTCGACGAGCTCGCCGAGCTCCTCCTCCTCCAGGCGGCGGGTCAGCCGCGTGAAGCCGACGAGGTCCGCGAAGCCGACGGCCAGACGGCGGTCGACCATCTCCTCGTCGTCGGCCGCCTGGACGACACGGCCCGTCGCGGCCGCCAGCTGGCGGCGCCACACGTACCGCAGGAACTCCTCCAGCTCGGGCAGGAGCAGCTCGACCAGGGGGTACGTGACCTCGGTGCGCGTCATTCCGGGCTCGGGGGGCTCGGTGAGGCCTTCGAGGAAAGAGTCGATCTGCCACTCCGCCAGGCGGGCGGTCGTCTGGCCGGTGGAGCGCGCCACCTGGACGGCCATCGGCTCGCTGAGGAGACCTGCTTCCACGAGACCGGCCAGTCGGCGCAGGGCCAGCACGTCCGCCTCGGTCAGGGCCTTCGCCTGGCCGATGTCGGCGAAGCCCATCGCCCGCCAGAAGCGGGAGGCGAGCTCCATGGAGACACCGGCCGTGCGGGCGGCCTGAAAGGGGGTGTAGCGGCGTTCCGCTCCGAGGATCAGCTGTTCGAGCCGGATCGCAAGGGGGTCGTCGGTCGGTTCGGCCGTGTGATCGACCTCGTGATGGGGGGTGGGGTACGGCGAGGACGCCGGAGTGCCGCTGCTGCTGGACTCAGACGAGGTGTCGTCGACGGTCACCTGCCGCCTCCTGCCCATTCCCTGCGTACTGCCCTGCCACTGCCCTGCCGATCTCCGTTGATCTCCGTGGATCGCCTCAACCATACGGCAGGTGTGCCGTAGCTCACGTGTCGATGTGGAGGGAAGGGGGTTCAGACGGGCCGCAAGTGGACAATGTCGCCCGCTCCGACCGGATGCTGGACACCTTCGCCGGTCGCCAGGACGAGCCGTCCGTCGCCGTCGACGGCCACCGCCTCGCCCGTGAGGGAGGTGTCGCCGGGGAGCTCGGCCCGTACCGTACGGCCAAGAGTCGAGCAGCCCGCGGCGTACGCGTCGTGGAGCCCGGACGCCGCCGGGTCGCCGCCCGCCGCGCGCCAGTCCCCGTACCACTGCTCCAGCGAGCGGAGCACGGCCCGCAGCAGGGGGTCGCGGTCGGTGGAGACGGCGCCCGCGAGGGCGAGGGAGCCGGCCGTGGGGACGGGGAGCTCGTCCTTGGCGAGGGTGACGTTCAGGCCGATGCCGATCACGACGCCGTCCTCGCCCGCGCGCTCGGCGAGGATGCCGCCCGCCTTGCGCTCCTCGCCGTCGACCGTGACGAGGAGGTCGTTCGGCCACTTCAGCGCCGTGTCGACGCCGGCCGAGCGGGAGAGGCCCGTCGCCACGGCGACTCCGGTGAGCAGGGGGAGCCAGCCCCAGCGCTCGATCGGGATGGCGTGCGCGCCCGGCCTGAGGAGTACGGAGAAGAAGAGGCCCGAGCGGGCGGGCGCCGACCAGCGGCGGTCGAGGCGGCCGCGGGCGGCGGACTGCTCCTCGGCGACCAGGACCGCGCCCTCCTCCGCACCGGCGATCGCGCGGGCGGAGAGGTCGGTGTTGGTCGAGCCCGTGGACTCCACGACGTCGAAGGAGGTCCAGAGCGCGCCGGGGCGCACCAGGGCGCGGCGCAGAGCGGTGGTGTTGAGGGGCGGACGGTCGAGGTTGGACCAACGGTTGCCAGCAGGATTAAACGCAGTCATGCAAGCCACAGTAGGTGTGGCAAACGACGCAGTGCCGTCCCGTACCTGCGCCGTTACGCTACGCGTGAGTAGCCAATGCCACACATGAGCAGCCAGGGAGCCGCAGCCCGATGCCTGAGTCGGAAGAGCAACTGGACATCCACAGCACCGCGGGGAAGCTCGCTGATCTTCAGCGCCGCGTCGACGAGGCGACCCACGCCGGCTCCGCGCGCGCTGTCGAAAAGCAGCACGCCAAGGGCAAGTTGACGGCTCGCGAGCGGGTGGATCTGCTGCTCGACGAGGGGTCGTTCGTCGAGCTGGACGAGTTCGCCCGGCACCGCTCCACCAATTTCGGCATCGAGAAGAACCGGCCGTACGGGGACGGGGTCGTGACGGGGTACGGGACCGTGGACGGGCGTCCCGTCTGCGTGTACTCCCAGGACTTCACCATCTTCGGCGGCTCGCTCGGCGAGGTCTACGGCGAGAAGATCGTCAAGGTCATGGACTTCGCGATGAAGACCGGCTGCCCGGTCATCGGCATCAACGACGGTGGTGGCGCCCGTATTCAGGAGGGTGTCGCCGCGCTGGGCCTGTTCGCGGAGATCTTCCGGCGGAACGTGCACGCGTCGGGTGTCGTACCGCAGATCTCGCTCATCGTCGGGCCGTGCGCGGGCGGTGCGGTGTACTCGCCCGCCATCACGGACTTCACGGTGATGGTCGACCAGACCTCGCACATGTTCATCACCGGACCCGACGTCATCAAGACGGTCACCGGTGAGGACGTCGGCTTCGAGGAGCTGGGCGGCGCCCGGACACACAACACGACGTCGGGTGTGGCCCATCACATGGCGGGCGACGAGAAGGACGCGATCGAGTATGTGAAGTCGCTGCTTTCCTATCTGCCGTCGAACAATCTCAGCGAGCCGCCGGCCTTCCCGGAGGAGGCGGACCTGGAGACGTCCGACGAGGACCGCGAGCTGGATGTCCTCATCCCGGACAGCGCCAACCAGCCGTACGACATGCACACGGCGATCGAGCACGTCCTCGACGACGGTGAATTCCTGGAGACCCAGGCCCTGTTCGCGCCGAACATCATCACCGGCTTCGGGCGGGTGGAGGGCTTCCCGGTCGGGATCGTCGCCAACCAGCCGATGCAGTTCGCGGGATGTCTCGACATCAACGCGAGCGAGAAGGCGGCGCGGTTCGTGCGGACGTGCGACGCGTTCAACGTGCCGGTGCTGACGTTCGTGGACGTGCCGGGCTTCCTGCCGGGCGTCGACCAGGAGTACGGCGGGATCATCCGGCGGGGCGCGAAGCTGATCTACGCGTACGCGGAGGCGACCGTCCCGCTGATCACGGTGATCACGCGGAAGGCCTTCGGGGGTGCGTACGACGTCATGGGGTCCAAGCACCTCGGCGCCGACCTCAACCTGGCGTGGCCCACGGCGCAGATCGCGGTCATGGGCGCGCAAGGCGCGGTCAACATCCTGCACCGGCGGACGATCGCGGCGGCCGAGGACGCGGAGGCTACGCGGGCGGAGCTGATCTCGGAGTACGAGGACACGCTCCTCAATCCGTACGTCGCGGCCGAACGCGGGTACGTGGACGCCGTGATCATGCCGTCGGAGACGCGGCGCCATGTGGTGCGCGGGCTGCGGCAGTTGCGTACGAAGCGCGAGTCGCTGCCGCCGAAGAAGCACGGCAACATCCCCCTGTAAGGAGCGGTGATGATCAAGGTCGTACGGGGAAACCCGACCCCTGAGGAGCTGGCCGCCGCACTGGCGGTGGTCCAGGCGCGCGCCGCGGCGACGGCTTCGGCCGCGGCCGGCGGTGCGCCGCTGCCGCCGGAGGAATGGTCCGATCCGGCGCGGATCGCCAGGCACCGGATGCAGCAGCCGGGGCCGCGGGCGTGGGCCAGGACGTACTGGCCCTCCTGACCCCTCCCGATTGACCAGAGGCGCTTGAGTACGCGTACTCAGGCGCCTCTGCGGCGGGCGCAGGAGTATCGATGCATGCTCTGGTCAGACCCGAAGAACGAGCCCCCGAAGGAGCTCCGCGAGGCGCAGGCGATGCTGCGGCGGGCGGCGCTGCTCGTGGCGCTGCTGATGGTGGTGGGCATGATCGTGCTGGGCCTGGGATAGGCGCGTTGGTACTGGGCCTCCGGTAGGCGCACCCCCAGCGGACTTGCCCCCACCGGGGCTCCGCCCCGGACCCCGCTCCTCAATCGCCGGAGGGGCTGATTTTGCCCACATGGGCTCGTGCGCACTGGCACGAACGAGCCCGGCTAACCTTTCCCCCCATGACCCCGCGCCTCGTTCTCGCCTCTCAGTCCCCCGCCCGTCTGGGCCTCCTCCGCCAGGCCGGGTTCGCCCCGGAAGTGATCGTCAGTGGCGTCGACGAGGACGCCATCAGCGCTCCCACTCCGGGTGAGCTCGCGCTCGTGCTCGCCGAGGCCAAGGCCGACGTCGTCGCCGCTCGGGCCGAGGCCGCCGGGGCGCTTGTCATCGGGTGCGACTCCGTTCTCGAGCTCGACGGCGAGGCGTACGGGAAGCCCGCCGACGCCGAAGAGGCCACCGCCCGCTGGAAGTCCATGCGCGGCCGCGCCGGCGTCCTGCAGACCGGGCACTGCGTCATCGACACCGCCACCGGCCGCCGCGCCTCGGCCACCGCCTCCACCACCGTCCGCTTCGGCGAGCCGACCGACGCCGAGATCGCCGCGTACGTCGCGAGCGGTGAACCCCTGTACGTCGCCGGGGCGTTCACCCTCGACGGGCGCTCGGCCCCCTTCGTCGACTCCATCGACGGCAGCCACGGCAATGTCATCGGCCTGTCCCTGCCCCTGCTGCGGCAGCTTTTCGGTGAGCTGGGCGTCTCCGTCACCGACCTCTGGGTGTAGCTGCCGATAGCCTGTACACGCCAAAGAACACCGTCACGGGGGGCATCACAGCATGAGCAACAACTCCTTCGGTCCACCACCGCCCGGCGAATTCGGCCCGCCGCAGGGACCGCCGCCCATGCCGTACGGACCGCCTCCCCCTCAGCCCCCGCAGGGCCAACCGCCGTACGGGCCGCCCCCGTTCGGCCAGCAGCCCTTCGGGCCCCAGGCTCCGCCCCCGAACCCCGCGAAGATCATCCTCATCGTCGGGCTCTGCTCCACCGTCGCCCTCGCGCTGATCGCCGTGCTCGCCTTCGGGCTCATCGACGGGTGGTTCAAATCCGAGACGGACAAGGCCGGTTCGGGGTCGAGCGTCTCACCCACCGCCACCTACGGCGGCTCGACGGACGACAGCAACAACGGGAGCGGAGGCACGAGCGGGAGCACCTACAGCACCCCCACGCCCGACCCGACGACCCCCTCACCCGACCCCACCGCCGACGCCTTCAAGGCGGTCAAGTCCGGTCAGTGCTATGCCGTTTGGGACACCGGGTACGGCGGCAACACCGTCGAGTGGAGTTCGAAGACGCCCCCGGCCCCCGTCGGGAACTGCGACAGCGGCGACGCGCTCGTCTTCGTCACCCAGGTCACCACATCAGGCAGCAGCTGCCCGACGGGATCGGACAAGTCCTACTGGGACTACCAGTCCGCCTCCACCGGTGAGACCACCGCGCTCTGCCTGACCCGGATCTACCACAAGAATTACTGCGTCCTCGGCAAGCAGTCCGGCGACAAGATCTCCCTCGGGCCGATGACCGCCGTGGACTGCAAGGCCAAGAAGGTCCCGATCGCCTACAACCAGATCATGCACATCACCGGCGTCTACAAGCACTCGGGCGCCATCACCTCGTCCACCTGCGCACGCTCCAGCGGCGATCAGACGCGGTACTGGATCTGGAAGATCCGCGACAGCTCGGCGGTGCTCTGCACCATGATCTACCGGGGCTGAGAGGACTCAGGCGGGGCTCGGGCCGCCGTTCGCGGCGGGCGCGGGCGGCACCGGCGGCGCGGGCGGCGCCTGGTCCTGCGGGGCCGCGGGGGCGTCGCCCTCTCGCTCGTACATCATCAGGCTGAAAACGATCAGGCCGAGCACGACCATCATGAACGCGAACGCGTCCCAGCCGACCAGGCCCACCGCCAGCGCGCCGAGAATCCCGTGCATCACCGCGCAGGTGATGAGGAGGATCCATCCCGGGAGGCCGGGGCCGCGGTCGCGCAGCGCCATCCTCAGGAGGACCACTCCGCAGAGGATCAGATAGAGCGCGGTGACCCCGCCCATGATCCATGCGCCGGCGGATATCGCCTGGGGGTCTATGCCCGCGAGGGACATGTTCTGGTTGTCGGCGACCCTGCCGAGTATCCAGTTCACGAATGCGATGCCGAGCGCCTCCAGGAAGAGGAGTATCGCGCCCGTCCATGCCACCGGCTTGCGTGCCATGGCCCCCACCCTCGGTCCGTTACCGCCAGTACGTCTGACATCGCGCAGGCTACTAATGGGTAGCCGTACGGACAAGGGTTCTGACGGACGGCAAAGAATCATTCGGCCATTCGTAGGGACTCCACAAAGAAACGTCCGTCGCCGCTGGCCCAGCTGACAGAGACCTAGGCCACACAGCAGGGTTACTGTGGGCAGCAGGAAGCCCCCGTACCGTGGTGCGACAAGGGATTTCGCGACTCGAGTGGGCCTCGAATCACACAGCGTGTGGGCAAGCTCACCCTTGGGGACGGGTCGTCCGGCCGTGTCGGCAGTCCCTAAACTCAGCTTGTTTCTTGGAGGGAGCCATCGTGCGCAAGGTGCTCATCGCCAACCGTGGCGAAATCGCTGTCCGTGTGGCCAGGGCGTGCCGTGACGCCGGAATCGGATCCGTAGCCGTCTACGCAGATCCGGACCGGGACGCTCTGCACGTCCGCGCGGCCGACGAGGCGTTCGCCCTGGGCGGTGACACCCCGGCCACCAGCTATCTGGACATGGCCAAGGTGCTTCAGGCCGCCAAGGATTCGGGCGCGGACGCCATCCACCCCGGTTACGGATTCCTGTCGGAGAACGCCGAGTTCGCGCAGGCCGTACTGGATGCGGGTCTGACCTGGATCGGCCCGCCGCCGCAGGCGATCCGTGATCTGGGCGACAAGGTGGCGGCCCGTCACATCGCCCAGCGCGCCGGCGCCCCGCTGGTCGCGGGCACCCCGGACCCGGTCTCGGGCTCCGCCGAGGTCGTGACCTTCGCCGAGCAGCACGGTCTGCCGATCGCGATCAAGGCCGCCTTCGGTGGTGGCGGGCGTGGTCTGAAGGTGGCCCGCACCTTGGAGGAGATCCCCGAGCTGTACGACTCGGCGGTGCGCGAGGCGGTGGCCGCGTTCGGTCGCGGCGAGTGCTTCGTCGAGCGTTACCTGGACAAGCCGCGGCACGTGGAGACCCAGTGCCTCGCCGACTCCCACGGCAACGTGGTCGTCGTCTCGACGCGTGACTGCTCGCTGCAGCGCCGCCACCAGAAGCTCGTCGAGGAGGCCCCGGCCCCGTTCCTGAGCGAGGCGCAGAACGCGGAGCTGTACGCCGCGTCGAAGGCCATCCTCAAGGAGGCCGGCTATGTGGGCGCCGGCACCGTCGAGTTCCTCGTCGGCGCCGACGGGACGATCTCCTTCCTGGAGGTCAACACCCGTCTGCAGGTGGAGCACCCGGTCACCGAAGAGGTCTCCGGCATCGACCTGGTCCGCGAGATGTTCCGTATCGCCGACGGCGAAGAGCTGGGTTACGACGACCCGGTCACGCGCGGGCACTCTTTTGAGTTCCGTATCAACGGCGAGGACCCGGGCCGCGGTTTCCTTCCCGCTCCGGGTACGGTCACGAGCTTCGCGCCTCCGAGTGGGCCCGGTGTCCGGCTGGACGCGGGTGTCGAGTCCGGGTCGGTCATCGGCCCGGCCTGGGACTCGCTCCTCGCCAAGCTGATCGTCACCGGCGCCACGCGCGAGCAGGCGCTGCAGCGTGCGGCACGCGCGCTCGCGGAGTTCGAGGTCGAGGGGATGGCGACGGCGATTCCCTTCCACCGTGCGGTGGTTGTGGACCCGGCGTTCACCGCCGACCCGTTCACCATCCACACGCGGTGGATCGAGACCGAGTTCGTCAACGAGATCCCGCCGTTCGCCCCGGGCGGCGGCGACGCGGATGAGGACGAGGCCGGGCGCGAGACGATCGTCGTCGAGGTCGGCGGCAAGCGGCTCGAGGTCTCGCTGCCGTCCTCGCTCGGAATGACCCTGGCCCGTACGGGACTTGCCGCCGGCGCCAAGCCGAAGCGGCGGGCCGCGAAGAAGGCGGGCTCGGCTGCGTCCGGCGACACCCTGGCATCTCCGATGCAGGGCACGATCGTCAAGGTCGCGGTCGAGGAGGGCCAGGAGGTCAAGGAGGGCGACCTGATCGTGGTGCTCGAGGCCATGAAGATGGAACAGCCTCTGAACGCGCACCGGTCCGGCACCATCAAGGGACTGGCGGCCGAGGTCGGAGCCTCGCTCACCTCCGGCGCGACGATCTGCGAGATCAAGGACTGACGCGGATCCGTATCCGCGAGCGAGGACCCCGTCGGCTGGTTCGGCGGGGTCCTTGGCGTCCAGGAGTCAGGGGCGCGGGGAACTGCGCGACCAGCCACAACGAACCTGCGCGGAAACGACTAGCCCCACCCGCCCCCGGCACAGCGCCTAGCGACGCCGCATCTCGGCCACCCTCGCCCGCTCCCCCGCCTGTTGATCGGCCAGGGATGCCGTCGCGTTCCGTAGCGGCGACGTGTTGCCCGGGGCCGTGCGGCGCTGTCCCGGGAGGGGCATGTCCCGGCGGGGCTGGCGCCCCGCCGGGGGGTGGTCGTTGCCCACCGAGCCCGTGCCCGGGCCCGCCACCGTGATCTGCACGCCCTGGTCGGCCAGGGCCTGCAACTCCGTTGCGGCGCGGTCGTCGTGGACGGGCGGCTCGTCGGTGACCAGACGCGTGATGACGTCCGTCGGCACGGTCTGGAACATCGTGTCGGTGCCGAGCTTGGTGTGGTCGGCCAGGACGACGACCTCCGCCGCCGCCTGCACCAGGGCTCTGTCCACGCTCGCCGAGAGCATGTTGGAGGTGGACAGCCCGCGCTCGGCGGTCAGTCCGCTCCCGGAGAGGAAGGCGCGGGAGACCCGCAGGCCTTGCAGGGACTGTTCGGCACCACTGCCCACCAGGGCGTAGTTGGAGCCGCGCAGCGTCCCGCCGGTCATCACCACTTCCACGCGGTTGGCGTGTGCCAACGCCTGGGCGACCAGGAGGGAGTTGGTGACGACGGTCAGCCCTGGGACCCGCGCGAGCCGGCGGGCCAGCTCCTGCGTGGTCGTCCCCGCGCCGACCACGATGGCCTCGCCCTCCTCGACGAGTGACGCGGCGAGGTCGGCAATGGCCGTCTTCTCCGCGGTCGCGAGATGGGACTTCTGGGGAAATCCGGATTCACGGGTGAATCCGCCGGGGAGGACCGCTCCGCCGTGGCGGCGGTCCAGGAGTCCTTCTGCCTCCAGCGCCCGCACGTCCCGCCGTACGGTTACTTCGGAGGTCTGGACGACGCGGGCGAGCTCACGGAGCGACACGGCCCCGTTGGCACGCACCATTTCGAGGATCAATTGGCGACGTTCTGCAGCGAACACGAAACTGACAGTAACCTGACCGGCCGATTCTTTTCAGCAGTTTGCGCCGAATAACAGAAGTTGTGCCCAGATCAGGTTGCCGGGTGGTATACGGCGCGTGGCGGTCAGTGCCACGCGCCCTTGCCACACGCCCTTGTCGCGCCCCGCCCTATGCCTCGCCGGCGGACTTCCGGGTGTGCAACTGCCGTGCCACCTCTGCGATCGAACCCGACAGAGACGGGTACACGGTGAACGCGTTCGCGATCTGTTCCACGGTCAGGTTGTTGTCGACCGCGATCGAAATCGGGTGGATCAACTCGCTTGCGCGGGGCGCCACTACACAGCCGCCGACCACGATGCCCGTGCCCGGACGGCAGAAGATCTTGACGAAGCCGTCGCGGATGCCCTGCATCTTGGCGCGCGGGTTTCGGAGAAGCGGGAGTTTGACCACCCGGGCGTCGATCTTGCCCGAGTCCACGTCGGCCTGCGAGTAACCGACGGTCGCGATCTCCGGGTCGGTGAAGACGTTCGAGGAGACCGTCTTGAGGTTGAGCGGCTGCACCGCGTCGCCCAGGAAGTGGTACATCGCGATACGGCCCTGCATGGCGGCGACCGAGGCCAGCGCGAAGATGCCGGTGACGTCGCCGGCCGCGTACACGCCGGGGGCGGAGGTACGGGAGACCTTGTCGGTCCAGATGTGGCCCGACTCCTTCACCTTGACCCCGGCCTCCTCCAGGCCCATGCCCGCGGAGTTCGGGATGGCGCCCACGGCCATGAGGCAGTGCGTACCGGAGATGACCCGGCCGTCCGCCAGGGTGACCTCGACGCGGTCGCCGACGCGCTTGGCGGACTCGGCGCGGGAGCGGGCCATGACGTTCATGCCGCGGCGGCGGAAGACGTCCTCCAGGACCGCGGCGGCGTCCGGGTCCTCGCCCGGGAGCACGCGGTCGCGCGAGGAGACGAGGGTGACGCGCGAGCCGAGGGCCTGGTAGGCGCCGGCGAACTCGGCACCCGTGACACCGGAGCCGACCACGATGAGCTCCTCGGGGAGCTCGTCCAGGTCGTACACCTGCGTCCAGTTCAGGATGCGCTCGCCGTCGGGCAGCGCGTCGGGGATCTCGCGCGGGTGGGCGCCGGTGGCGAGCAGCACGGCGTCCGCGGTGAGCGTCTCCTCGCTGCCGTCGGCGGCCGTGACGATCACCTTGCGGGAGCCGTCCATCGCCTGCTGCCCCGCGAGGCGGCCGCGGCCGCGCATCACGCGGGCGCCCGCCCGGGTGACGGAGGCGGTGATGTCGTGGGACTGGGCGAGCGCGAGGCGCTTCACACGGCGGTTGACCTTGCCCAGGTCGACGCCGACGACGCGGGCCGACTGCTCCTCCGGAGGAGTGTCGTCGGCGACGAGGATGCCCAACTCCTCGTACGAAGAGTCGAAGGTCGTCATCACCTCGGCCGTCGCGATGAGGGTCTTGGACGGTACGCAGTCGGTCAGCACCGACGCCCCGCCCAGACCGTCGCAGTCCACGACGGTCACCTCAGCGCCGAGCTGCGCGCCCACCAGGGCCGCCTCATACCCGCCGGGTCCGCCGCCAATGATCACGATCCGGGTCACAGAAAGTCCCTCGCGTCGCCAACCCCGGCGCGCCTGCCCGCCCGGCCGGGGGTCCGGGGGTCGCCCCCGGGAGATGCAGTACGTACTCCATTGTCCCGCACGCTTCAAGATGCTTCTTCCCCGGGGCGGTACAACGCCTCTGTCGTACCCTCGACACCATGTCGCTCTACGCCGCGTACGCCGGCAACCTCGACGCGCGGCTGATGTCACGCCGCGCCCCGCACTCCCCGATGCGCTCGACCGGCTGGCTCAGCGGCTGGCGGCTGACCTTCGGCGGAGAGCAGATGGGCTGGGAGGGCGCGCTCTGCACGGTCGTGGAGGCACCGCGCTCGCAGGTCTTCGTCGCGCTGTACGACATCGCCCCGATGGACGAGGACTCCATGGACCGCTGGGAGGGTGTCGGCCTCGACATCTACCGGCGGATGCGGGTCCGCGTCGACACCCTGGAGGGCGAGGAGCCCGCCTGGATGTACGTACTGAACGGGTACGAGGGCGGTCTGCCCTCCGCGCGCTACCTGGGCGAGCTGGCGGACGCCGCCGAATCGGCCGGGGCGCCGCACGACTATGTGATGGAGCTGCGGAAGCGCCCCTGCTGAGCGCCCTCCGTTCCCCTTTTGGGTGATCCCCCAAGGAGATCGCTTCAGGTACGTGAGGACCGTCATCTACGCGCGTAGGGCGAGACCGGCTACCCTCATCTGCGTGAACGCATCAGTTATCCCGGACCCCCACGCCGCCGCCGACGCCGCGGCCGCCCGCCTCCGCGAGCTCACCGGAGCGGAGTCGCACGACGTCGCCCTGGTGATGGGCTCGGGCTGGGCACCCGCAGTCGACGCGCTCGGCACGCCCGAGGCCGAGTTCCCCGTGACCGAGCTGCCCGGGTTCCCGCCGCCGGCCGTCGAGGGCCACGGCGGCAAGATCCGCTCGTACAAGATCGGCGAGAAGCGCGCGCTGGTCTTCCTCGGGCGTACGCACTTCTACGAGGGCCGGGGCGTCGCCGCGGTCTCGCACGGTGTGCGGACGGCTGTCGCGGCGGGCTGCAAGACGATCGTCCTGACGAACGGCTGCGGCGGTCTGCGCCCGGGCATGCGCCCCGGCCAGCCGGTGCTGATCAGCGACCACATCAACCTCACGGCCACGTCCCCGATCATCGGGGCGAACTTCGTGGACCTGACGGACCTGTACTCGCCGCGGCTGCGGGCGATGTGCCAGGAGATCGACCCCTCGCTGGAGGAGGGCGTGTACGCCCAGTTCCCCGGCCCGCACTACGAGACGCCGGCGGAGGTCCGTATGGCGGGCATCCTCGGGGCGGACCTCGTGGGCATGTCGACGGTGCTCGAGGCGATCGCTGCGCGCGAGGCGGGGGCGGAGGTGCTCGGCATCTCGCTGGTGACGAACCTGGCTGCGGGTCTCTCGGGCGAGCCCCTCAACCATGAAGAGGTTCTGCAGGCGGGCCGCGACTCTGCGGTGCGGATGGGCGAGCTCCTGACCAGGGTGCTGGACCGCATCTAGCGCAGCCTCCTCCTGGGGCTCCGCCCCAGACCGCTGGTTTTGCGCCTAAACCGGCGCCGCTCTCGCGGAGGTTGCTGGCGTGGGTGGGGGTTGCTCAATGGCCGCTTGCGGACCGTTCGGATCCGACGCCGGAAATCCCACGCCGGCAAAATCCAGCCCGTCCGGCGCTTGAGGACACACGGCCGGAGGTCGCGTACGGGGGGCTGGGGGCGGCGCCCCCAGTTTCGGGAAGGGGCGGGGTTGGGGAAGCTTGCCCGCCGCAGGCGACATGAACATGTAGATGCACGACGCGAGAGGCAGACGACGGTGACGACGCAGGACCTGATCACGCAAGCCAAGGCATGGCTCGCCGAGGACCCCGACCCCGACACCCGCGACGAGCTCGCAGCGCTCATCGACGCCGGGGACACCGACGAGCTCGCGGCGCGCTTCAGCGGCACTCTCCAGTTCGGCACCGCCGGGCTGAGGGGCGAGCTCGGCGCCGGCCCCATGCGCATGAACCGCTCCGTCGTCATCCGCGCCGCCGCCGGCCTCGCCGCGTACCTCAAGGCCAATGGCCAGGACGGCGGCCTCGTCGTCGTCGGGTACGACGCCCGCTACAAGTCCGCGGACTTCGCCCGCGACACCGCCGCCGTCATGACCGGCGCCGGCCTCCGCGCCGCCGTCCTCCCCCGCCCCCTCCCCACCCCCGTCCTCGCCTTCGCCATACGGCACCTGGGCGCCGTCGCCGGTGTCGAGGTGACCGCCAGTCACAACCCGCCCCGCGACAACGGCTACAAGGTCTACCTCGGCGACGGCTCGCAGATCGTGCCGCCCGCCGACGCCGACATCGCCGCCGAGATCGACGCCGTCGCGAGCCTCGACGACGTCCCCCGCCCCATCGACGGCTGGGAGACCCTCGGGGACGACGTCCTGGAGGCGTATCTCGCCCGTACGGACGCGGTCCTGGCCCCCGGATCCCCCCGTACCGCCCGCGTCGTCTACACGGCCATGCACGGCGTCGGCAAGGACACCCTCGTCGCCGCCTTCGCCCGCGCCGGATTCCCCGAGCCCGTGCTCGTCGCCGAACAGGCCGAGCCCGACCCGGCGTTCCCGACCGTTGCCTTCCCCAACCCGGAAGAGCCCGGCGCGATGGACCTCGCCTTCGCGACGGCCCGCCGCACCGGCCCCGACCTGATCATCGCCAACGACCCCGACGCGGACCGTTGCGCCGTCGCCGTCCCGTACGAGAACGACTGGCGCATGCTCCGCGGCGACGAGGTCGGCGCGCTGCTCGCCGCCCAGCTGGTGCGCCGCGGCGTCACCGGCACCTTCGCCGAGTCGATCGTCTCCTCGTCCCTGCTGGGCCGGATCGCGGAGGCGGCAGGCCTCCCGTACGAGGAGACCCTCACCGGGTTCAAGTGGATCGCCCGCGTCGACGGCATCCGCTACGGCTACGAAGAGGCCCTCGGCTACTGCGTCGACCCCGACGGCGTACGCGACAAGGACGGCATCACCGCCGCCCTCCTCGTCACCGAGCTCGCCTCCGAGCTGAAGAAGGAGGGCCGCACCCTCCTCGACCTCCTCGACGACCTCGCCGTCGCCCACGGCCTGCACGCCACCGACCAGCTCTCGGTCCGCGTCGAGGACCTGAGCGTCATCGCCGACGCCATGCGGCGCCTCCGCGAGCAGCCGCCCACCGCACTCGGCGGCCTGGCCGTCACCTCCGCCGAGGACCTCAACCAGGGCACGGCCCAACTCCCGCCCACCGACGGCCTGCGCTACCACCTCGAAGGCGCCCGCGTGATCGTCCGCCCCAGCGGCACCGAGCCCAAGCTCAAGTGCTACCTGGAGGTCGTCGTCCCGGTCGCGGACGCCGCCGCGCTCCCGGCCGCCCACGCGAAGGCCGCCGAGCTCCTCGCCGCCGTCAAGGCCGACCTCTCGGCGGCAGCGGGGATCTGAGGAACCGCCCGTACGGGTGATTCCCGTACGGCAGGTGGTGCAGCAGCCCGCACCCTTTGCGGATCATCCGAGAAAAGGTGGCCCGGTACCCACGCCGAGTCCCTGGAGCAGCCGCTGTGCCCCCGATCGCGTCCCCTGCGACCGAACTGCCCACTGCACCCGCCTCTCGCCCCGCCCCCGCAAGGGTCGCGGCGAGAGGCGCCGGTCTCCTGCGCCGCGCCGTCCCCGCGCTGGCCGTCTACACCGCCGTACGCCTGACCGGTCTGGTCCTGCTCGCCTTCTGGTCGCACCTCAAGCACCACGGTCTGTGGCCCGCGCTCGCCACGTCCTGGGACTCGTCCTGGTACCTGGGGATCGCCGACCACGGCTACGCGCAGCACCTCGACAACAACAACCTCGCCTTCTTCCCGCTCTATCCGGTCCTGGTGAAGGCCGTCGCCGCGGTCACCCCCGGCTCGCGCGCCACCATCGGCGTCCTGCTCGCGATGGTCTGCTCGCTGGCCGCGGCCGCCGGGATCTACGCGGTCGGTGAGCGGCTGTACGGGCGCAGGACCGGCACCGTCCTCGCGATCCTGTGGGGCGCGACGCCCGTCGCCCTCGTCCAGTGGATGGGCTACACCGAATCGCTGTTCACGGCGCTCGCCGCCTGGTCGCTGTACGCGGTCCTCACCGGCCGCTGGGTGTACGCGGGCGTCTTCGCCGCACTCGCCGGAATGACCCGCCCCACCGGCGTCGCGGTCGCGGCCGCCGTCGTGATCCCGGCGGCGGTCGCGCTCTGGCGCGGGAACCGTTCGCGGCGGATGATCGCGGGCGCGCTGATCGCCCCGCTGGGCTGGGTCGGTTACGTCGCCTGGGTGGGCGTCAGGGTCGGGCGCTGGGACGGCTATTTCGCCGTACAGAAGCTCTGGAAGAACCAGTGGGACGGCGGCGCGGACACCCTGCGCGAGATCCGCCGCCAGCTGATCTACCAAGGTCACCCGCAGCCGTTCCTGCTGGTGGTCACGGCGATCCTGGCGCTCTCGGCGGCGCTGTGGCTGGTGTGCGTGAGTCAGCGGCAGCCGCTGCCGCTGCTGGTCTTCACCGGGATGCTGCTCCTTGTCGTGCTCGGGAGCGGGGGCGTGTACTTCCCGCGGGCCCGCTTCCTGCTGCCCGCCTTCCCGCTGCTGCTGCCGTTCGCGGTGGCGATCGCACGGGCGCGGACGCGGACGCTGGTCATGGTGCTGGGCGGGGCGGCGCTGTTCTCGGCGTACCTCGGGGCGTACATGACGCTGGTGTGGACCGGGCCTCCGTGATGGAGCCGTAACGAACGGCACCCTCCAGGGGGCTCGGGGCATCAGGCAGAATCGTGTACATGAGCACCGAGCCGCAGACCACGTACGCCGACCGCATCTTCCGGTCGTCCGCCGCCCTCGTCGGCGGCGTTCTGCTGCTCGCGCTCGCCGTCTGGCTCGGCGGCGACGCAGTGCTGAACGGCAAGGGCCGCGCGCCGTGGCTCGCGCTGGCCGCACTGCTCTGCGTGATCCCCCTGGTGATCGCCTTCACGCTGCGGCCCGCCGTGTACGCCAACGACAACCGGATCAGGATCCGCAATCCCTTCCGTACGATCACGCTCCCCTGGGCCGCGGTCGAGGACGTCCGGGCGAGCTACTCCAGCGAGATCTACACGAGCGGCGGCGAGAAGTACCAGCTCTGGGCGATCCCCGTCTCGCTGCGCAGCCGCAAGCGGGCGACGTCCCGCCAGGCGCGGGACGCGGCGAGCGACCCGTACGGGCGCACCTCGGCGGTGGCGTCGGCGCGCTCGGCCCGCAGCAGCCGGGGCCTGGACGCGGAGACCGGACGGGCCCAGGCCGACCAGGCCGTCGCGGACCTGCGCGGGCTCGCGGAGCGCAATGCCGCGCGGCCCGAGGCGCAGGGGGCGGCGGCGGTGCGCTGGGCGTTCGAGATCATCGCGCCGGCCGCGGTCGGGGCGCTCCTCTTCGTCATCGTGCTCGCCGTCGGTTAAATCGCTCACAGGAGCAGATCCATGCTCCCCCTGTACAGGTAGCTACGCGCGTAGATATGCTGCTCTGGTGACCATGCCCAGTACTGCACCCGCATTCGTAGACGCCACCGCGTCCGACGGTGCGCTGCGCCGCTTCCTGCACGGCCTCCCCGGCGTCGACGCCGTCGGCCTGGAAGCGCGCGCCGCCTCCCTCGGCACCCGATCGATCAAGACCACCTCGAAGGCGTATGCCATCGATCTGGCCATCTCGATGATCGACCTGACGACCCTCGAAGGCGCGGACACCCCGGGCAAGGTCCGGGCGCTCTCCGCGAAGGCCGTCCACCCCGACCCGACCGACCGCACGACGCCCATGACCGCCGCGGTCTGCGTCTACCCCGACATGGTGGCGACGGCGAAGGCCGCGCTCGGCGGGGCGCCGGTCAAGGTCGCCTCGGTCGCCACCGCCTTCCCGGCGGGGCGCGCGGCGCTCCCGGTGAAGCTCGCGGACGTGCGCGACGCGGTGGCCGCGGGCGCGGACGAGATCGACATGGTGATCGACCGCGGGGCGTTCCTCGCGGGCCGGTACATGGAGACGTACGAGCTGATCTCGGCAGTGAAGGCGGAGTGCGGGACGGCCAGGCTCAAGGTCATCTTCGAGACCGGCGAGCTCTCCACGTACGACAACATCCGCCGCGCCTCGTGGATCGGCATGATGGCCGGCGCGGACTTCATCAAGACGTCGACGGGCAAGGTCGGGGTCAACGCGACCCCCGCGAACGCGCTCCTCATGCTGGAGGCGGTGCGCGACTACCGTGCGCAGACCGGCATCCAGGTGGGCGTGAAGCCCGCGGGCGGCATCCGCAACACCAAGGAAGCGATCAAGTTCCTGGTGCTGGTGAACGAGACGGCCGGCGCGGACTGGCTGGACAACCACTGGTTCCGCTTCGGCGCCTCCTCGCTGCTGAACGACCTGCTGATGCAGCGGCAGAAGCTCAGCACCGGCCGGTACTCCGGTCCCGACTACGTGACGGTGGACTGATCACCATGGCATCTGTATTCGAGTACGCACCGGCGCCCGAGTCCCGGTCTGTGGTGGACATCGCGCCGTCCTACGGCCTGTTCATCGACGGCGAGTTCGTCGAGGCGGCGGACGGCAAGGTCTTCAAGTCGGTCTCCCCGTCGACGGAGGAGGTCCTCTCCGAGGTCGCCCAAGCGGGCACCGCAGACGTGGACCGCGCGGTGAAGGCGGCCCGCAAGGCGTTCGAGAAGTGGTCGGCGCTGCCCGGCTCCGAGCGCGCGAAGTACCTGTTCCGTATCGCCCGGATCATCCAGGAGCGCAGCCGCGAACTGGCCGTCCTGGAAACGCTGGACAACGGTAAGCCGATCAAGGAGACGCGCGACGCGGACCTCCCGCTGGTCGCCGCGCACTTCTTCTACTACGCGGGCTGGGCGGACAAGCTCTCGCACGCGGGGTACGGGGCCGACCCGAAGCCGCTGGGTGTGGCGGGCCAGGTCATCCCGTGGAACTTCCCGCTGCTGATGCTGGCGTGGAAGATCGCCCCGGCGCTGGCGACGGGCAACACGGTCGTCCTGAAGCCGGCCGAAACGACCCCGCTCTCCGCTCTCTTCTTCGCGGACATCTGCCGCCAGGCGGGTCTCCCCAAGGGCGTCGTCAACATCCTCCCCGGCTACGGGGACGCGGGCGCGGCGCTGACCGAGCACCCGGACGTGAACAAGGTCGCGTTCACGGGCTCGACGGCGGTCGGCAAGGCGATCGCGCGCCAGGTGGCGGGTACGAACAAGAAGGTCACCCTGGAGCTGGGCGGCAAGGGCGCGAACATCGTCTTCGACGACGCGCCCATCGACCAGGCGGTCGAGGGCATCGTCACCGGCATCTTCTTCAACCAGGGCCAGGTCTGCTGCGCGGGCTCGCGGCTCCTCGTACAGGAGTCGGTCCAGGACGAGGTGCTTGACGCACTGAAGCGCCGCCTGTCGACGCTGCGCCTCGGCGACCCGCTCGACAAGAACACGGACATCGGCGCGATCAACTCGGCCGAGCAGCTGGCGCGCATCACCGCCCTCGCCGAGACGGGCGAGGCGGAGGGCGCGGAGCGCTGGTCGCCGGAGTGCGAACTGCCCACGTCGGGCTACTGGTTCCGCCCGACCCTCTTCACGGGTGTCACGCAGGCGCACACGGTCGCGCGCGACGAGATCTTCGGCCCGGTGCTGTCGGTGCTCTCCTTCCGTACGCCGGAGGAAGCGGTCGCCAAGGCGAACAACACGCAGTACGGCCTCTCGGCCGGCATCTGGACGGAGAAGGGCTCGCGCATCCTCGCGGTCGCGAACAAGCTCCGGGCGGGCGTCGTCTGGGCCAACACGTTCAACAAGTTCGACCCGACCTCGCCCTTCGGCGGTTACAAGGAGTCGGGCTACGGCCGCGAAGGCGGCCGCCACGGCCTGGAGGCGTACCTCGATGTCTGACCGTTTGAGCGTCTTCAAGACCTACAAGCTGTACGTAGGGGGCAAGTTCCCCCGGAGCGAGAGCGGCCGGGTGTACGAGGTGCAGGACAAGAAGTCCAACTGGCTGGCGAACGCGCCCCTTTCCTCCCGCAAGGACGCGCGTGACGCGGTCGTCGCGGCGCGCAAGGCGTTCGGCGGGTGGGCGGGTGCGACGGCGTACAACCGCGGCCAGATCCTCTACCGCATCGCGGAGATGCTGGAGGGGCGCAGGGACCAGTTCGTACGGGAGGTCGCGGAGGCCGAGGGCCTGTCGAAGTCGAAGGCGGCCGTGGTCGTGGACGCGGCGATCGACCGCTGGGTCTGGTACGCGGGCTGGACGGACAAGATCGCCCAACTCGCGGGCGGGGCGAACCCGGTGGCGGGCCCGTTCTTCAACCTCTCGACGCCGGAGCCGACGGGTGTGGTGACGGTGATCGCGCCCCAGGAGTCCTCCTTCCTGGGCCTGATCTCGGTGATCGCACCGGTGATCGCGACGGGCAACACGGCGGTGGTGGTGGCTTCGGAGAAGTCCCCGCTCCCGGCGCTGTCCCTGGGCGAGGTCCTGGCGACCTCCGACCTCCCGGGCGGCGTGGTCAACATCCTCTCGGGCAAGACGGCGGAGATCACGCCGTCGCTCGCGTCCCACCAGGACGTGAACGCGATCGACCTGACGGGCGCGGACGCGGACCTGGCGCGCGACCTGGAGATCGCGGCGGCGGACAACCTCAAGCGCGTACTGCGTCCCCAGCCGGTGGACTTCACGGCGGACCCGGGCACGCACCGCCTGACGGCGTTCCTGGAGACGAAGACGGTGTGGCACCCGACGGGCTCGCTGGGCGCATCGGGCTCCTCGTACTGACGCACTGAACCTGACGAACCGGCCCTGCGCCCCCGACCCGGGGGCGCAGGGCCCTCGCATGTCAGTTGTCATTGCCGGGTTACGGAAGCCGGCACCCCTCGCAGACTGCCGTGCCACCCCTGTGATCCGCGTGACCCGGAGCGAGAAACTACGGCGGAGGGGGCAGACGATGACCACAACACGGGCAAGAGCCCACAGCACCGGCAGCACGCTGCTGAGCGGGGGCGGCGCGGACCTGCGGCCGCCGGGCAGCGCGCGGTCCATGGGGGTGCTGCTGATCCTGCTGTCGATGGCGCTGGCGGTCGGCTGCTACGCGGCGTTCGCCTGGTGGCTGCCCTCCGACCGTGAGCGCTACCAGGACTACCGCGCGGCCGCCGCGTGCACCTCCCGGGCCGGCGAGCAGGAACAGAAGGACTGCCTGAGCACCTTCCACTTCACCGTGGAGAAGACGGTGAACAAGAGCGAGGGGAAGACCTCCACCTACGAAGCGACCCTGACGGGCCAGGACTCCTGGCGCGGAACGGTGTCCTTCGGCGACCCCGGACCCCTCCTGAAGCGGCTCGCGCCCGGCGACCGGGTCACGGCCACGGTCTGGCGGCGCGACATCGTGGTGCTGAGCAAGGACGGCGTACGCCAGAACACCTCAGAGGCACCCCGCGGCGAGATCCAGATGAACGCGGCGTTCGGCGTGCTCGCGGCGCTTGTCGCAGCCCAGGCCTTCGTGTTCGGAGCGGCACGCCTGGCCGGGTCCCGCGGCGGGTACGGGCGACTGACCTGGGACCCGTACGGCAGGCGCCTGCTCATCACGATCTTCGCGGCCGGCTTCGGTCTCGGCCTCCCGGCGACGTGGCTCAGGCTCCCGTGGTGGACCGTGCCCGTCACCGTGCCCTTGGTGGTGTGCGCGGTGGGTACGGTGCTCTACCGGCGGACGCGTCGCCCTGCTGCTCGTTGAGGCGCTGCAAAGGACCCCGTTCACCCTCCGTCCAGGGTGAGCGGGGCCTTTTGCGCATAGTCAGTAAGGGAGTTGCTGCAGGGTCCAGCCGTTGCCGTCGGGGTCGGTGAAGGCGGCGTAGGAGACGGTGGGCTTGCCCGGCGCGCTCATGTCCTCCACGGCGGCGACGTCGACGTCGCGCCCGACGAGTTCGGCGCGGGCGGCGTGGATGTCGTCGACGACGAGGTGCAGCCCCTGGACGGCGCCGGGGGTGGTGGAGACGATGCCGACCCCGATGGCGATCGAGCAGGCGGACCCGGGCGGAGTGAGCTGGACGACGCGGAAGGAGTCGTTCGGGCTGAAGTCGAGGTCGACCTTGAAGCCGAGCTGATCGGCGTAGAAGGCCTTGGCACGGTCGACGTCGGCGACGGGGAGCGGGATCAGTTCGAGGCGGAAGTCCATGGCTGCGATTCCCTTCGCGAGGCTGGGTTGTCAGTCTTCACCGAAACGTCGGGTTCCGGTGGGTGGTGGGCGTCGGGTGGGTGGGTGTGTGGCGGGCTCGTCTCGCGCCTTCGGCGCAAAGAGGCTGGCTACGACGAACAGGTGGGGGGCGGGGGCCGGTTGCCGGTCGCGCGGGCCGGTTCGATGTTGGTGTCGCAGGATGTACGACGCTGCGCGTCGTAGGCCTCGCCCTGGGGGCGAGTCCGGCTGGCTGCTGCCGCGCGGTGGTTGCGGCATCGTGGACACCGCGATGCTCGTGCGGGCCGGTAGGGCTGATCGGTTCGGCTGCGGGGCACTTCGGCGGGGAAGTTGCGGTTACAGCGTCCGGGATGGAGCTCCGCTCCCCGGGGTGGGGGCACAGGTCGCACCACCTGAATGGGGCAGCCACTCCCGGCTCGGCGTCAATTGGCTGTCGGTTGGCGGGACTTCATGCCCCGCTGGTCGCTGTCCGGTGGGTGGATCATCCCTCGCCGAGATGGAATTCCGGGCATTTGGGACAGGTGCGGTGAGAATGGGACCGTGATGGTCCCGCTCTCACTGCACCTGTCCTATATGGGGTGTTACGGGGTGCTTGGTTGGGGGTGCTGGGGGTTCGTTTCCGGCCGCACCATGGAATCCGTGGCGGGGGCCGGGGGCGGGCCCGGTGCACCGGGCGGTGTGGGAGCCCCGTTCAACGCCCACCCCGCCCGTCCCCCCACCGGGCAGTGACCAGCGGGGCATGAAGTCCGGCCAACGAGTGGGTGGTTGACGCTGAGCCGAGAGCAATTGCCCCATTCAAGTGGTGCGCCAACCGGCCACCGCGCACCCTTCGCGTCCCGGGCCACCAGGACCGGGCCGCTGTTGCGGGCGCAGCCCGCACCCGGGCACCGGTCCGCCGCCCGCAGCCCCGGGCCCGCCCCGACCCCCGCCCTTCCGGTCCGGGCCAACCCACGACCCTGATCCCCTCCCCACTGTGGCCAGGCCTCCCTGCCGACCGATAGCCGCCAACCCCAGCGCCGGAAGGGACGGGGTCAATGGTGGAGCGCAGCGGAATCGGCGCAGCCGACGCGACGAAGGAGCGCCATTGACGCCGGCCCTGGAGGCGCGCACACTCCCGGCGTCGGTTGACAGGGAGACCCACCACACGAAGCCCCCGACCAGGGGAAACGGGTAGGAGGCGTCTCAGATCGCAGCCGCGTACGCGACGAAGCCTGCCCATGCCTCGCGGCCCACGGCGAATCGCGACCCGGCCTGCGACGGTTACTGCGCAGGCGTACTACTCGCATGCTGTTCGGTGCCGTTCTCTGATCCCGTTGAGCAGTTCGGGACGGGGATCGGGGATGTGAGTGGGTGCCAGGTGAGAATCCAGCTGGCAGTGAGCGCGGCCGCGATGCCTGCCAGGGCGATTGCGCCGCCTGTTCCGATGCCTGCGGCCACCGCGCCGAAGCCGGCCGGCCCGACGCCCTGAAGCGTCATGTTGCCGGAGCCGAGCAGACCGAAGGCCTGGCCCTGGCCATCCTGCGGCAGGGCGTCAAGGAACGGCCGTTGCAAGCCGAGACCGTAGGCGAATCCGAAGCCGCAGAGCAGCAGTAGCCAGGACGAGACGCCCACTCCGGGCTCGGCGGCGAAGCCGACCAGCGGCAGTCCCATCAACGCGATCAACGGGACCACCAGTCGCTCCCTGGTGGGTGGACGTAGGAGTCGGCCCACCAGCAGGTCACCGACCAGCATGCCGACCGGCAGACAGCCCATCAGCACCGCGTACCAGCCGGGCGCGAAGTGACGCCCTCCCGCGTAAGCGACGATCAGGCTTTCCGCGCCCGCTACGAACGCGGGCGGCAGCCACTGGGCCAACATCAGTCGCCGTACTGTGTGGCCGCGCAGCAGCAGGCCGGCACCGTTCAGACTTGCCCGGACGGTCCCGCCGTCGCCCCGAGTGCTGGCGGGTGTGCGGCCGAACTCTCCCGCCTGCGGCCGGGGTAGCCGGATGCGGACAGCGAGCGCGCAGCCGAGGTAGAGGGCGGCGCTGAGCGTGAGCGCCCGGTGCGGGCCGAGTGCCGCGACGGCCGCACCTCCCAGCGCCAGACCGGACAATTGCGCTCCGGAGGCAGCGATGTTGTTCAGTGAACGGCCCAGTACATAGGCGTCGCCGACCAGCGACTGCGCGACCAGCCGGCTCGACGCGCCGTGAAACACCGGTGTGGCGAGGGCAACCAGCGCCACGACACCGAGGCTTGCCGCGATCGGCATCCGCACCAGGGCGAGCAGCAGGGCGGCGGCGCACTGCGAGGCGTAGCCGCCGGCGATGAGCGTGCGGGGCGGGAGTTGGTCGGCCAGTGAGCCCAGCAGCAGCGAGCCGAACAACTGCGGGAGAAAGCCGATGCCGAAGGCCAGTGCGCTCAGCAGCGCGGAGCCGGTGGCCGCGAAGACCAGCACCGAGAACGTGGTGATCCGCAGCGAGTCCGCGGTGATCGCGACGGTGCGGGTCGAGAAGAGCAGCCGGAATCGTGGCTCGGCCAGCACTTCCCGGTAGGTGGCACGGTGGTTGACCTGCACGGGTTGGGCGGTTGGGGGCATGGCGCCCAGCCTCGCCGTGGGCCCACGCCACTCACCAATGATTCGTCGCTGGACGAATCTGAACAGAGGGCCGCCGGTAGCATGGCAGGGTGCTGCGCTTCGAAGTCTCCGTCGAGGACCTGCTGCGCAGCCGCTTCGCACTGTCGCCCGCGATGGACCTCTGCTTCCTGCTGCGCTCGCTCGCCGGCCAGGACCAACCGCTGCCGCGAGCGTGGGCCACCCGGCTCATGCCGGACTTTGAACGGCTTCGCCGCGAGAGCGAACTGGACGCCGTCCTTGCTCTGCATGCCCCGCAATCGGGGCCGAACTTCGTCGCCCCGCCTCCGCGCGGCCTCAACCAGACCTGGGCAGACGACCTGGCCATGATCCGGGCCACACCTCTGGAAGCAGCCCGCCGCGAATTCGCCACCAACGCGACCGGCCCGTCCGCCCGTGATCCCCGCGTACGCGCAGTGCTGGACTCTCCGGAGGCCGTGCCCAGGATCGCCGCGGCGATGGACCAGGCGTGGCACGAGCTGCTCGCTGCGGACTGGCCGCAACTGCGCGCGATCTGTGAGCGTGATGTCGTACACCGGGTGGGGGTGATCGGCGAACACGGATGGGTCACGACCATCGAGAGCCTGCACCCGAGCATCGCCTGGCAAGCCGGCGGTATCGAGATCGGTCACTTCCCCCAAGTCGGAACTGTCCGCCTCGCCGGCGACGGTCTCCTGCTGATCCCTTCGGTCTTCGTCGGCAATATCGCAGCCCACCTGGAAGACCCCTGGCCCAGAACCTTGATCTACCGTGCCCGCGGAACCGCCGCCCTGTGGGGCGAACAGGAGACAGTCCCTCAACCGGACGCGCTGACCGCTCTGGTCGGCCGGGCCCGAGCCCGGCTGCTCTTGGCGCTGGATGCCCCGGCCAGCACCAGCCACCTCGCCCGAAGCCTCGCCATGACACCCGGCGCGGTAGGAGATCACCTCGCCATCCTGCGAAGCGCGGGGCTGCTCGTCCGCGCCCGGTCCGGACGGTCGGTGCTCTACCGGCGCACCCCGCTCGGCGAGGCACTGGTCGCCGGTTCGGGCTGAGGGCTCAGGGCTCAGAGCAACACCCGCCCGGACGGTCCCGGCTCAGCCGCGGCTCAGCGTCCGCGTCACCCCCGCCACCACCGTCGTCGTCAGCACCCACCCAACCGCGATCAGCCCGTACGCCAACGCCTGGACTCCTGCCTGGTCCCAGTGCCAGACGCCTCGCTGGCCGAGGCCGCCGATCGGTACGAGCAGATCGAGGGTGTACGCGACCGGGTTGAAAGGCGGGCCCTCGCCCTGCTTGTTCGCCACCGGGGTGTGGAAGTGAAAGACGAGCGAGCCCAGCAGCGTCAGCAGCGCCAGCCAGATCCCGGCGATCCAGGGGCGGTAGCCGTAGCCGACGGTCACGTCGAGGAGAGCACCCCAGACCCGGCTGACTCCGCGCCGCGTCGCCCGACGCCGCCGCTCCCGTACGAGCAGCACGCGCCGCGCCTCGCCGTCATAGCCCAACCGCCGGTAGTGCGCGGCCAGTTGCTCGTACGGCTGCGGCGCGTACACGGATTGGTGATCCAACCATGCGAGCCGATTCGCGCAGTCCTCGTGCTGGGACTGCGCCGTCGACTCCAGCCAGTCGTACGTCAATCCGTCCAGGCCCAGCGGTTTGCGCCAGGTGGACGGGTGGTCCTGGATGCGGGTCGCACGCGCGTTGCTCAGGTTCACGCCACCCGCCGGGGGGCTCGCGAAGCGCAGGTCGAGTGCCTCCACCTGCGCGCCCACGCACATCAACGACGAGCCGACGCCGAGGAGTTCGGCCCCGTTGAACGACAGCAGGTCATCGACACGCGCCCCGCGCAACCGGACCCGCCCGTTCGCCCGGAAACCCATGTGCATGCGTACGGTCGACGCCCGCAGCGCGTCCCCGTTGAACGCGAGCTGGTCCGGCTCTGGCATCACGATCCGCGCCCCGCGCATCCACAGCCCACCGGGCAGCTCGGCTCCTGGAAACAGCACCTGCCCGTAGGCGACGAACTCGTCCTCGCAGAAGACTCCTCCCGCCATCACCAACCCGCCCGCGTTCACCGCTGGGCCCTCCGCCGACACCAGGCGCGCCCCGTCGAGCCGAAGCCCGCCCGCGATATGCGCATGGAGGAGGTTCACGGGGCCGCGCCGGCCCCCGCTGATCGTCGACCCGCGCAGATCGAGTCGCCCGCCGATCCGCGCGGTCGGTGCGATGAAACCGGGCAGCTCGCATCCTGTGACCGTGAAGGCGAGGGTGCTCGCGCCTTCGAGGGTGATCGGCTCGTCGAAACGGCATGCCTCGAAACGCACGAGCCGTCTGATGTCGGCCCCGTCGAGCGCCAGCGCCCCGCGAACGTGGATGCCGCGCAGGACATAGGGCTCCGAGGCCGCGTGCGCGTCCGGGTTCAGGATGGCGCGTCTGACTTCTGTGGCGTCTATGTACCCGTCAGGCACGGGCGCCGAGGAACGCGGTCCAGGCGCCGGGGGTGATGGCGAGCACGGCTCCGGTGGCAGGGTCGTTCTTGGAGTCGCGGACGTGGACCGCGGCGGGGGTGGACGCCACCTCGACGCAGTCGCCTTCGCTTCCGTTGCTGCTGTAGCTGCTCTTGAACCACTTCAGCTCGGAGCCGTCTCCGGCAGACACCTTGCGGATCATCTCGCTCCCAACACTTCCTCGACAGGGGCCGGCGTATGGCTCAGATCGCCACCACATACGTGACGAAGCCCGCCCATGCCGCACGATCGACGGCCAAGTGGGCGCCTTGCGCGTTCTTGGAGTCACGGACGTGGATCACACTGGGGGCGCTTGCAACCTCGACGCAGTCGCTGGGGTTGCTGCTGTCGCTGTAGCTGCTCTTGAACCACACCAACTCGGCAGCTTCCCCAGCAGAGATCTTGCGGATCATGTCTCTCCCAGCATTTCCTCGATGAGGGCCATCGACTCCCGTGGGCTGAGAGCCTGAGCCCGGATGGTGCCATACCGCAGCTCCAGGATCCGGAGCTGCCTCGGATCGGAAACCGGCCGCCCGCCAAATTCATCGTCCGCGCGCCCCACCGCCGACCCGTCGGCGAACTTCAGCACCTGAATCCGCCCACCCGTCCCGGGGTGATCCCAGCGCGCGATCGGCATCACCTGGATCTCCACGTACGGCAACTTCCCTACATCCAACAGGTGTTCCAGCTGTCGACGCCACACCATTGTGCCCCCGATCGGGCGGAGCAAGGATGCCTCCTCCTGCACAAAGCTGAGGTCAGGCGCGGGCGACCTCTCGAAAATGGACTGCCGGGACATACGGGCGGCCACTGCTCGCTCCAAGTCGTCCGCCGACAGAACGGGGCGCCGAGTGCCGAGCAGCGCCTGCGCGTGCTCCTTCGTCTGCAACAACCCGTGGAGGTTGTGGTTGCCGTATGCCGCCAGTTCGACGGCCCGCTCCTCCAGCTTCGCCAGTTCCCGAACCTTCTTCGGGTACCGAACCGCCGCCAAGTCCGCCGCCATCGCCGCGATCTTCCCGCCCGCGCCCAGCAGTACGTCCGCCCGCTCCAGGTACTCGGGACGAGGGATCCGCTTCCCGCCCTCGACCTTGTAGACGAGATCCTCCCCGTACCCGATCGCCGCCCCGAACTCCGCAGCCCGCATCCCCGACGCCTCGCGCCAGAGCTTCAACTGCCGCCCCACGGCCGCGACCACCGCGACGCTCTGCTCATCGTCCGGGTCCACCTCCCAGCCGGGCTCGTCCGTACCCGTACTCTCGCCGCCCGCGTTGTTCATCCCGCGCCCACCTCCGACGTGCCGATCACTCTCAACGCGCCATTTCCCGCGCCGTAACGGCGGACAACCCGGACAGCACCGGACAAGCACCGGACAGTCACCGTACGCAACCACGACATCGCTGTTCACGGATCGCGGCCCCCGCCACGCTAAGTGACATGGCTCACGAAACCGCCGAACCCCTTGCCGCTGTACTGGAGTTCACCATCCGCCTGTCCGCAACCCGTCGCGGCGCACGCCTCGCCCGCCTGCTCGCCACCGAGCAGATCCGCGCCTGGGGACTCCCCACCGAGCCCGCCGCCCACGTCGTGGCAGAACTCGCGGCGAACGCCGCCACCCACGGCCGCGTACCGGGCCGGGACTTCCGCCTGGCCCTCACCCGCACCGCGCACAGAACGCTTCTCATCGAGGTGACGGATTCACGAGGCGACCGCCTTCCCACACCCCAACCACCCGCAGGCGAAGCCGAGTCGGGGCGCGGGCTCCTCCTCGTCGAGGCCCTGGCCGACCGCTGGGGCGTGAACCTGGGCCCCTCACCCCGCAAGACCGTCTGGGCCGAGATCGATCTGCCCAGCTCAGCCCCGGAGGCCCGCAACACAGGCTCCGACGTCGGCGGCGGTAAAAACCCATAACCAACAATCCAGAACCAACTACCCAGCCAAGCCCCGCCGTTCGAACATCGGGACCCCACGCGTCACCCACACGAGTGATCCTTCACCGGAAGGCTGGCATCCGCCTTGACGCAAAGTGCAAAGTCGCCCTCGACGACCCGTCCAGAACATGAGACGGCCCCCGCCGGGACTGCGAATCCCGAACGAGGGCCTGACCACCCACGGAAGAAGAGACCTTCCCAATGGCTGATACGCAGCTTAATGCGCCCCCGTCCGCCCAGTACGTGGTTCGCCACTCCCCGCGAGGTGTCGCGAAGTTGACCGAATTCCAGGACCCCGGGTTCACCATCATCGGCGACCATCTCAGCCAGCACGGCGAGATGTCCCTGACCGCGATCGGACTCGCCACCCACATCCTGTCCCTGCCCGACGGCTCCCCCGTCGACATCCGCACGCTGGCAGCGAAGTTCCCCGAGGGCCGGGCCCGCGTCGCCTCCGCCCTGCGTGAGCTGGAGGCGCACGGCTATCTGGAGCGCGTACGGCAGCAGACCGGTGGCAAGTGGGTCACGCTCACGTACTCGTACAACAACCCCGCCGCCACCCGCGCCCGCCGTGCCCGAGAGGCCGCTTCCGGCCACACGCCGAGCGCCCCCGCGACGCCGGCCCCCGAGGAGCCTGCCCCAGCGGAGCCCGACCCGGAACCCGTACGGGAGGCGGACCCCACCGCCCCGCGCCGCAGCGCCCCCGCCGCGCTCCCGCCCGTACCGCGACCCGCGTACCCCGCCCCCGACCTCCTCCGGTCGGCCACCGCCCTGCTCGCCGGCCTGCAGCTCCAGGACCCCCGCCTACTGCTCTCCACGTACGACACCGAACACCTCGCCCCCGCAGTCGCCACCTGGCTGGAACGCGGGGCGACCCCGGAGGCCGTGCAGCGCGCGATGACGTTCAACCTCCCCGCCGAGCCCCTCCGCCGCCCGGCCGCCTTCCTGGCCCACCGCCTCACCACGGAACTCCCACCCCTGCCCGCGTGCGGAGCTGCGCCTTCGGCCCCGGCCCCCTTCCAGACCTGTGACCACTGCGACCGCGCGTTCCGATCCCCGAAGCCCGGTGCCTGCCGCGACTGCCGACCCGACCTGATGGAGGCCGCTTAGCATGAGTGCGACGACCCTTCAGCCTGGGCCAAGACGAGGAGCACGCGCCATGACTGTCGCCCCGGACGACGCGCAGCAGGGAACCCTCCACTACCGGGCCATGCGCGACATCGTCGATCAGATGCGAGACAGCGTTCCCGGCAAGTTGGAGATCACCAAGGAAGGGATCGTGCACGACATGATGGCCCCGGGGCGCCCCCACGAGCTGACCACGGCCCAGGTCAGCCGCCGCCTGGAGAAAGTCATGCCGGAGGAGGTCCTGGCGCACACCGGGACGCCCGATGTGGAGGACGAGCCCGAGGGCATCATGCGCCACCCCGACGTCATGGTGATCGCCCTGACGGACATGGAAGGGCAGGGCTCCTTCGACCCGCGAACGCTCATCGCCGCGATCGAGGTCGTGTCACGGTCGAACCCCGACAACGACTGGGTGACCAAGATGCGCGACTACCCGCTCCTCGGGATCCCCCTGTACGCGATCTTCGACCCCCGCACCGGCTCCGGCGCGGTCCTCTCCGAGATCCACCCGACCCCGCAGGGCCCGCGCTACGCCACCCGCAAGGACTTCGTGTACGGCGAAGACGTGACCATCGGCGAGTGGACGATCTCCACGGACGGTCTGCCGCGCTACCCGTAGAGAAAGCGCGGCCTGTCAGTTGCGTGGCCTAGGGTCCCCCGCATGGTTGAAAACACGGGGATGAACACCTACCAGCGCCTGGCCGTCCGGCTGCACGAGCTCGGCATGATCACCCGCCAGAAGGCGGACGAGTCGGTCGCGGACACCGCCGACTGGGGCGAGCCCCACCCGAAGCGGCGCACCGAGGAGCTGACCGGGGTGCTCGAGGAGTGCGACGTGGCTCTGCAGGCCCACGGTGAGGACGTCGACTTCGCCCAGGACGCCTACGAGGGCATCTTCGAGGACGCGGAACGAATGATCGGCGGCGCGGTGGCCGTCACGGACGTGGACCTGGTCGGCGAGATCGGCTCGTCGCGGGATCTCCGCTTCAAGGTCAACGGCGTGGCCAAGTCCTGGCGGATAGAGCAGGAGTCCGACGACTACCTCGACCAGGGCGCCGTCGAGCAGGGCATCTCGGACCTTGTCCCGGGCGGCGGCGACCCGCGGGTTTTCCACTGCGTCCCCGGCGAGGGCGGCTGCGCCGACGACTACTACCTGCTGGCCACCCCCGCTCAAGCGGCCACGTTGCGCGACGAGTTCGACCTGCGCGTCGAGGTGCGCGGCGCGGACGGACTGCCCGTCCGCGAGCAGTAGCCCCGATCCGAGCCGCCCGTCGGCGCGAAGGCTTGGGCTGCGAGAAAAGAGGGTGCGTCGGGCAAAGGGATGTCGGCAGGATGCCCGGCGTGACTCAGCTGCTGAGCAACACCCTCCCGCCCTCTGCCGTCCTCGATGCCTTCGGTGTGAAGGGGACTCCTGTCCCGCTGGTGGGCGGGCAAGGGCGCAGCGTTCTCGTCGGTAGGTTTGTGTTCAAGCCGGCCGAGGGGCCTGAGGACGAGGTCGAGTGGGCTGCTTCCCTGTTCGAGAAGCTGGCGCCCGACAGTGGCTTCCGGGTCCCGCTGCCGCTCCGGGCCGCCGACGGACGGAGCGTCGTGGACGGTTGGACTGCGAGCGAGTTCCTGAACGGTGAGTCCGGACCGCGGAGGCATTGGGCCGGGGTCCTCAACGCAGGCCGTGCCTTTCATGCCGCCCTGCGACAGGTCTCCCGGCCCGACTTCCTTGATCGGCGCACCCATCCGTGGGCTGTGGGTGACCAGGTTGCATGGGGCGAGCAGGACGTCGATGTGGTCGAAGACCTGTCGGCGCCGTTCTCGGCTCTGCTGGCGCTGAGGCGCCCGGTGGATCAGGACGCGGCTCAGCTCATTCACGGCGATCTCACCGGCAATGTGCTCTTCGCTGCGGACGAAGTGCCTGCCGTGATCGACTTTTCGCCGTATTGGCGGCCTCCGGTTTTCGCGGACGCCATCGTGGTCGCGGATGGTCTGCTGTGGTTCGATCTTCCGTCCGATCTGGTGACGGGTGGCAGCGATCATCCCGATTGGCAGCAGACGCTGATTCGTGCACTGATCTTCCGGCTCGTCGCGCACAGCGAGAACGCGAGGCTGTCGGGGCGGGCTCAGCCCGGTGAGCCGGCGCGGTATGTCAGGGCAATCGACCTCGTGACGACGGCATAGCTCGGTGCAGAAGCGCGGGCGGCCCGGATCCGAACCTCACCTGGGCACCGAAGCGGGGCCCAGGTGGCAGCACCATGGTCGCCTAGCGGTCTACGGAGCGAGCGCCCCCGCTCCCCTGCGGACGTGCAGCACGTTGCCGTCCAACGGCAGCGGTGTGACGCCCACCAGAGTGAGGCCCGCGTCCGCGAACAGGCGGGCGTAGTGGTCCGCTCGGCGTTCGCGGCCTCCTACGTTGCACATCATGTGCAGGTCCCACGCCGTCGCCAGGGAGGGTGAGCCGTCGGCCGGGAGGACGCGTTCGACCACGAGCAGGTCCGCCGTGTCGGGCATCGCCCGGGCGCAGTGGCGCAGGATCTCCAGGCAGCGGTCGTCGTCCCAGTCGTGCAGGACCCGGGACAGGACGTAGACGTCACCGCCCGCCGGTACGTCCGCGAAATCGCCCGGGTGGAACGTGCACCTCTCCGAGTGGCCCGCCTCGGCGAGGAGGTGGCGGGCCGTCTCCACCGTCTGCGGGCGTTCCAGCAGGGCGCCTTGCAGGCGGGGGTGTGCGGAAAGGATTCGGCCCAGTAGCTCGCCGTTGCCTCCCGCGATGTCCACCACCGTTGCGCCTTCGGTCGCTTCCGTCAGGACCGGGTGCGTGGGCAGTGGGTCGAACATCCGGGCGCCGGCCGCCATCGACAGGTCGAAGAGTTCCGCCAGTTCCGGGTCGCGCGCGAAGTGGTCGAAGTGGTTCTCGCCGAAGCGCTGCTCGAAGGCGACCTCCCCCGTTCGTACGGTGTGGTCGAGGCCCGCGAAGGACTCGTAGAACGGGCCCCCGTACATCAGCGCCAGCGGCCGCATCG
This sequence comes from Streptomyces sp. NBC_01465, assembly GCF_036227325.1. NCBI lineage: Bacteria > Bacillati > Actinomycetota > Actinomycetes > Kitasatosporales > Streptomycetaceae > Streptomyces > Streptomyces sp. NBC_01465. The sequence continues at coordinate 3,072,670 of NZ_CP109467.1, forward strand.
AACCCTCGGTATCCGTACGCAGGAGGCGTCCCGTGCCCGTGAGGCGGAAGCGGTCGCCCTCCTCGCTCACCGCACCGAGCATCGTGAGGTAGCGCAGGAGCGTGGTCAGGTTCGGGGCGAACGCGCCTACCTCGGCGGCCAGTTGGGACACCTCTACGCCCCGCTCCATGGACATCGCATCGGCCACCCCCAGCCGCGCGAACGCCGCCAGCGCCTGCGTCGTCCACGCGCCCGTCAGCTGGCGCAGCAAGGTTTCGGCGGGCTGGCTCTTGCGGTGCTCGTCCAAGTGCGCGGCGAGGAGGTCACGGTGGTCGCCCGGGACGTACAGCTCCACGCGCCGGTAGCCGGCCTTCGCCTCGGCGGGTGCCGTGAAGTAGAAGACCGTGCCGTTCTCGTGCGGGTTGTAGCCGCCGCCGTCAGGCGTCGCCCCGTACCGCCCGAAGGCCGCGCACAGCCCGCGCAGCACCAGCGGGTCCGGTGCCTCGACCTCGAACGCGACGTGCGCCTCGTGCTGTTGCTCCCTTTCGTGCGCGGCGACCGCGTCCAGGTCGGAGCCCGGCTCCACCGGCAGCACAAACACCTCGACCATGCGCCGCGTCCCGTCCAGGCATTCCACCGCCGGGCGCAGGATGCTGACGGCCAGGTCCGCCGTCGGGCGCTGGTGCCGTACGGCCAGACGTTCGCGTACGACGACGCTCGCCTGCGGCGGTGCGTCCGCGACGAGGCCGCAGTCGGTGAGCGTGGCGTTCAACGCGGCCTCGTCGGGCGGGAAGACGAGCAGCGCCGCGTGCGAGAAGGTGCAGCGCTCCGCCAGGCTCCGCAGCTCAGGGCCGTCGAGGCCGGGGAGCAGGAGCGGGAGCAGTGTGGCGGTGTCCTGTGCCTTGACGAAGTCGGCTGTCGCGCGCAGGCGGGATGTATCGCCCGAAATTGCCGTGATCATTACGTGGGGGTTCTCATTCCGGGGTGCGGAGGTTGGGGCGGGGACATGGGAGTGGGGCCATGGGAGGGGGGACAGAAACGGGCTAGATGCCGACGTAGTGCTCGGCGAACCAGTCCTGCTGGCTGCGCGAGGTGCGCAGCGAGGTGAGGCGGGAGCGGCGCAGCGCGTTGTGGAACAGGGACTCGCCGTCCGCGCCGGTCGGGCCGTGCAGCAGCCCGATCATCCAGTGGGAGAACTCCTGCGCACGCCAGATGTGCGTCAGGCACCGCTCCGAGTACGCGTCGAGGCCGTCGGGGTCCCCGGCCGTGAGGGCGGCGATCAGGGCGCCGGCCAGGATCTCCGCTTCGAGGACCGCGAGGTTGGCGCCCTTCGCGGCGGACGGGCTGATCAGGGCGGCGGCGTCGCCCGCGAGGAACAGCGCGCCGTGGCGCAGTGGTTCGAGCACGTCGGACTCGAGGTCGACGACGGAGCGCTGGGCGATGCGACCGCGCTGCAGCGGGCCGTACTCCTTCGACCGCATCCGCAGGTCCAGCTCGTCCCAGATCCGCTCCTCGGACCAGGAGTCGGCGGGGGTGCCGCGCTCGCACTGCAGGTAGTAGCGGGTGACCTCGCTGGTGCGCGCCATGTGCCCGGCGAACCCGCGCTCGTGGACGGCATATCCGACCGCGTCCAGGCTGGGCGGCGCCTCGGCGAGCAGGCCGAGCCAGGTGACTCCGTGGTCGCGGTGGTGGCGTACGGTCCCGGCCGGCAGGGAGCGGCGGGCCGCACCATGCCGGCCGTCGCACCCGGCGACGTACCGCGCCCGCCACAGCCCCGGCCGGCCGTCGGCGTCGCGTACGTCCACCTCGGGCCGGTCGGTGTCGGCGTCGCGTACGGCGACGGCCTCGACCCCGAAGCGGATCTGTCCGCCGCGTTCCAGGAAGCGCGTCAACAGGTCGGTAACCAGGTCCTGTTGGGGGTAGACGGTGTGCCGCTCCCCCTGCCCGAGCCCGCTGTAGTCCAGCCGGAACCGGCCGTCCTCGGTGCGGAATTCGCAGGTGTTGTGGAGCTGCCCGCGCCGGTGCAGCCCCTCGGCCAGACCGTGCCGGTCCAGGATCCGCACGGTGTTGGCGGCGAGGAAGCCGGCACGCGCCCGCGTCTGGACGTGCGCGCGCTCGGCCCGCTCCAGGACGACGCAGTCGATCCCCCGGTCCACCAGGATGTTCGCCAGCACGAGGCCTGCCGGCCCGGCTCCTAGGACGACCACATCGGCCGTGTTCCCGTCTGTCACGGAAGGAGATGTTAAGGAGACAAAATTCGCACCCATACCGAAATCACCTGAATGCCCGTATCGAACGACAAAGCGATCACTTCTCGAAGTGCGCCAGGACCATCGCGACCAGGGCGTCGACGTCCGCGTCGGCCATCGGTTCGCCCGTCATGCCCATGCGGTGGAGCAGTACGCCGACCACGACGTCGATGAAGAACAGGACGCGTTCCTCCGACTCGCCCAGCGCCTCCTGGAACGCGATCCGGTACGGGTCCTGCAGCCGCGCGGCCAGGACCTTGCGCAGGTCGGGGTCGCTGACGGCGTCGCTGAAGACCCCCGCGAACGCGTCGCCCACCCCGGGCTCGGCGACCTTCGCCGCCATCCAGCGGATGGCCGACGCCATGAGCTCCGACCGGTCGTCACCCTCGATCGGCGCCGGGCCGAACGCGTCCAGGAGGCAGTCCACGATCAGCTCGCCCTTGGACGGCCAGCGGCGGTAGATCGTCGACTTCGCGACGCCCGCCGCGATGGCGATGCGCTCGACGGTGGCGCGCGCGTAGCCCAGCTTCCGGACCGTGTTGAGCGTCGCGGCGAAGACCGTCGCGTTGACGCCGGTACGGGGGCGGCCGGGCGGTCTGGGCGATGTGCTCGAAGTCATAGCCGTACGGTACTCGCTTTCGCTACCTTAGGTATCGATACCTCAGGTCGCGAAACTCTCTGGACCACTGAACTGCTGGACGAAGGAGACGTCATGAGCGAGAACATCCTGGCCGCACGGCCGGCCGAGCCCGACTGGAAGACCGTCACGGACGAGGAACTGGCCGTCTACCGCGACGCGGAGAACGCCTTCCGGGCCTCCACCGCCGCGCAGGCGTTCCTCGGCGAGCCCGATCCCGATGCCACGATCGCGTGGCAGACCGTGGCGCTGGCCGGGCGTGATCTTCCGGTTCGGGTCTATCGGCCCGCCGGGGACGAGCAGGCGCCGCTGCCGCTCGTCGTGCACGTCCACGGGGGTGGATTCGTGGGGACGGCCGTGCAGTGCGACTGGGTCGTGAGTCATCTCGCCGCCCAACTGCCCGCCGTTGTCGTGTCGGTGGAGCATCGGCTGCTCGCACCGGATTCTTCGCTCGCGGACGCCGCCGACGACGGGTGGGACGTGCTTCAGCACGTGGTGCGGGATGCCGGGGAGTGGGGCGTCGACCCGGCGCGGATCGCCGTCTTCGGCGAGAGCTGCGGCGGGCTGATCAGTGCGCTGACCGCGATCCGGGCCCGTGACAGTCAATTTCCGCTCGTTGCACAGGTGTTGGTCAATCCCGCCGTCGACGTGACGGACACGATGTTCGACTATGCGTCGATGGCCGAGTACGGGTACAGCCCGACGCCCGCCGACCCCATGTTGCGCTTCTTCCGGCAGCTCGCCGTCCCGGCGGGGGCCGACGCGCGGGCCGTATCGCCGCTGTACGCCGACGAGTTGGGCGGACTGGCGCCCGCGCTCGTCGTCGTACCGACCCGCGATGCGGTGGCCGACCACGGGCGCAGCTATGCCGAGCGGCTGCGTGCGGCCGGGACTTCTGTGCGGCTCACCGAATACCCCGACGCGCCGCACGCCTTCCTCTCCCTCCCGGGCCTGGTGCCGCAGGCCGAGACCGCGCGGGCGGAGATCCTCAAGTTCCTCCGGGCCGCTCTGGCCGCGCGGTGATGCGCGTCGGGATCATCGGGGTCGGGGAGATCGGGCGGGCGATCGTGACGGGGCTGTACGCCGGGGACGGTGCGCCTCCCGAGGTGGTCCTCTCGCCTCGCGGCGCCCGTACGGCCGCCGAACTCGCCAGTCTCCACAAGGGAGTTGAGGTCTGCGCCGACAACCAGGAGGTCGTCGACCGCTCCGAGGTCGTCATCGTTGCCGTACGCCGTCAGGACCGGCACGAGGCGCTGGCCGGGCTGACGGTGCCGCGCGACAAGGTGGTGGTCAATGTGATGGCGGGCGTCGCCAACGACGACCTGCGCCAACTCCTCGCCACCGATGCGGCATTGGTGCGGGCCATCCCGCTGCCCTCCGTACGCGAACGCCGGTCCGTGACCGTGACGTTCCCCGCCCACCCGGTGACGGACGCGCTCTTCGAGCAGCTCGGCGGGGCGCAGCCCGTCGCCGACGAGGCCGCCTTCAACGCGTACTCCGCACTGACGGGGACCCTGACGGCGCACCTCTCGTACCTCGCGACGCTCACGGAGTGGGCCGCCGGCCAGGGCATCGCGGCGGGCGACGCGGACCGGTACATCCGCAGCCTCTTCCAGGGTGTCGGCCGCGCCCTGGGCGACGAGAGCCGCACCCTGCACCAGCTCGCGGCCGACCACGAGACCCCGAAGGGGAACAACGAACGGATCAGGACCACCTGGTTCGACACGGCGAACTCCGACGCCCTGAAGCGGGCGCTCGACGGGCTGCTCGCCGATCTGTAGGGCTCAGGCCAGTCCGAGCCGGGCCTCGATTCCGTCCAGTACGCAGTCGAGGCCGAGCTCGAACTCCCAGGACGGGTCGTCCTTGTGTGAGGCCTCGTGGATGTAGCGGCGGTACGCGGGGTAACGGCCGGTCTCCATCAGGTAGTTCATCTGCGGCGCCAGAGCGGTCCGCGTCTGGTCCGGGCCGTCCCAGCCGCGCTGCTTCATGTACGACTGGAGAGCCACCTCCGAGCGCGTGGTCCCGTACACATACGCGTTGACGGTGCGCAGCGCGACCATCATCGTGTCGACGTCCAGGCCCCGGCCGTCGAGCGCCGCGAACTGGCGCTCCGCAGTCGCCATCCGGTTCGGGGTCAGCACGAAGAGCGGGGCCGGGAGCTCACCCATCCAGGGGTGACGGAGCATCAACTCCCGTACGTTCAGGGCCTCCGCGCGCAGCACCTCCCGCCACCCGGTCGCCTTGGATGCGGCTCCCAGCTCGGCGAAGATGCGGTCGACCATCAGCGCCCAGAGGTCGTCCTTGCCGGAGACATGGCGGTACGCGGCCATCGGCGCGACGTCCAGCTCCTTGGCCAGCCTGCGCATGGTGACGGCGGCGAAGCCCTCCGCGTCGGCGATCGCCACCGCCACCTCGGCGATCTTCTGCGGCGTGAGCGAGGTGCGGGCCGCGGGCGCGGGGCGGTCGAGGCGCTCCCAGAGCGAGGGCTCCGCCCCGTCCCCGTCCCCGTCCCCGTCCTTCTTCTGTCGGCCTGCCATCAGTAGGGCTCCTCTTCTCGGCTCGTCGTGTACAGCGTATCGCCGGTAGACGGCGTACACATTGCTGTGTACGTTGTACGCATACTGATACGTCGTACACATCAAGGGAGTCCCCCATGAGCGCCAGCCTCCGGATCGCCGTCGTCCTCGGCTCCACCCGCGAAGGCCGCTTCGGCCCGGTCGTCTCGCGGTGGATCACCGACCGGCTCGCCGAGCACGAGGACCTGACCGTCGACGTCGTCGACCTCGCCGAGACCCCGCTGCCCACCGTCTACCCCGCCTTCGGACAGCCGCCCGCGCCCGGCACGGAGAAGGCGCTCGCCGTCGTGTCACCTCGGCTGGAGGCGGCCGACGCGTTCGTCTTCGTCACACCCGAGTACAACCACAGCTTCCCGGCCCCGCTGAAGAACCTCATCGACTGGCACAACCAGCAATGGCACGCCAAGCCCATCGGCTTCGTCTCGTACGGCGGCATCTCCGGCGGCCTGCGCGCGGTGGAACAACTCCGGGTCGTGATGGCCGAGTTGAATGCCATGACCATCCGCAACACGGTCAGCTTCCACAACTACGGCGAGAAGTTCGACGCCGAGGGAAAGGTCTCCGACCCGGCCGTCGACACCGCCGCGAAGGCGCTCATCGACCAGCTCACCTGGTGGGCGCACGCCCTGCGTGACGCCAAGTCAGTCCGCCCGTACGCCGCCTGACCATCCTTCAGCGTTCCCGGGGGGACCAGACCATGACACAGCCCACCACCCCACCACCCCTCTCCCGTCTCGCCGTCCTCGGCCTGCTGCTCGGCATCGTCCTCGCAACACTCGACGGCACGATCGTCGGCACCTCGCTTCCCACGATCGTCGGCGACCTGGGCGGCCTCGACCACCTTTCCTGGGTGCTGACCGCCTATCTCCTGACCGCCGCCGTCTCCACCCCCATCTGGGGCAAGCTCGGCGATCTGTACGGCCGCAAGGGCAGCTACATGTCCTCGATCGTGGTCTTCCTCGCCGGTTCCGTGCTCTCCGGACTCGCCCAGGACATGGGCCAGTTGATCGCCTTCCGAGCCCTCCAGGGACTCGGCGCGGGCGGGCTCATGGTCGGGGCCCTGTCGATCATCGGCACCGTACTGCCACCCGCCCAGGCCGGCCGCTCCCAGTCGATGATCGGCGTACTGCTGCCCGCCGCGATGATCGGCGGCCCGCTCCTCGGCGGCTTCCTCACCGACCAGCTGAACTGGCGCTGGGTCTTCTACGTCAACGTGCCCGTGGGCGTCGCCGCCCTGCTGATCGTCTCCTTCCGCATACGGCTGCACAGCCCGCGGACGAAGCCCCGTATCGATGTCGCGGGCGCCGCGCTGCTCACCACCGGCATCCTCGCCCTCACCCTGCTCTCCAGCTGGGGCGGTACGACCTACGCCTGGTCCTCCCCGCAGATCCTCGCCCTGGCCGCGGCGACCGTCGTCGCGCTCGCCGCGTTCGTACGCACGGAGCGCCGCGCCCCCGAACCGGTCGTCCCGCCCCGGCTGTTCCGCGACCGCAACTTCACCGTCGCGCAGATCCTCAGCTTCCTGGTGGGCGCGGCGATGCTCGGCGCGACCAGCTATCTGCCGCAGTACATGCAGTTCGTCCGCGGCGAGTCGTCAACGGCCAGCGGTCTGCTGCTGCTTCCGCTGATGCTCGGCATGATCGGCGCGCAGCTGCTCATCGGCCGGCGCGTCTCCAACGGCGGCCGCTACCGCGCCTATCCGATCGCCGGCGGCGCCCTCTCCACGGTGGGCGCGCTGGCGCTCCTGTCCCTGCGTACGGACACCGCCACCGCCGTGGCGTCCGCACTCACGCTCGTACTCGGCATCGGCATCGGATGCCTGATGCAGCCCACGATGCTGATCACCATGAACAGCGCCGATCCCCGTGACATGGGCGCCGCCAGCGGCACCACCTCTCTGCTGCGCACGATCGGCGGCTCACTGGGCGTGGCCGTCCTGGGCTCCGTCTTCGCCTCCCGGACAGCCGAGGCCCTCACCGACCGGCTCGGCCCGTCGGGCCCCGGGCTCACGGGCGGCGGTCACGCGCTGACCCCGGCGCTGCTCCAGGCTCTGCCCGCCCCGGCGCGCGAGGCCTACCGATACGCCGTCACCAGCGCTCTGCACGGCGTCATGATCGGCGCGGCCGTCCTCTGCGCCGTCACCTTCGCCCTGGCCTGGCTGATCCGCGAGGTCCCGCTGCGTTCACAGGCCCTCGCGGAGCCGGACCCCGTCAGCCCCGCAGCAGATCGTTCAGCGACGCGCCCCGCGCCAGCGGGCCGGTAGCCGCGGCGGAGGAGACCGGCTTGAAGTCGGCGATCTGGGTGCCGACGGAGTTGTCGAGAGGGTCGACCCCCGTGTTCGCGAGGGGGTCGATCTTCAGATTGCCCGCGGGCGCGGCGGCGTGCTGGAGCGAGCCCACCAGTGCCTGGCCGGGCGCCGTCAGGCCCTCCGCGGGCGGAGTGGCCGCCTGGGCCGCCGCCGCGCCGGCGCCGAGTGCGGCGCCCGCCGCGGTGAGGGTCAGGGCTGCGCGGAGTACGGGGCCGCGGCGGAGCTGGGGTGCTGCGTGTCGAGCCATGATCACCTTCTGGTCGCGTAACTGGATGTGCACGCAGAGTAGTTGAGCAGGGGTGCCCCGCTCAATGCAGCACAATGTTTGCCGTGAGCTCATCTGCCATACCCACCCGCGTCGTCCTGCTGGCCGGCCCGTCCGGCTCCGGGAAGTCACTCCTGGCCGCCGAGTCCGGGCTGCCCGTGCTGCGGCTCGACGACTTCTACAAGGAGGCCGGCGACCCGACACTCCCGCTGGTCGAGGGGTCGTCCGACATCGACTGGGACCACACGCAGTCCTGGGACGCGGAGGTGGCGGTCGCCGCGATCGTGGAGCTGTGTCGTACGGGGCGTACGAACGTGCCGGTGTACGACATCTCCACGAGCTCACGGACCGGCGTCGAATCGCTGGACATCGGCCGGACCCCGCTGTTCATCGCGGAGGGGATCTTCGCGGCGGACATCGTGGCGCGGTGCGAGGAGCTCGGGGTGCTGGCCGATGCGATCTGTCTGAGCCGGGGGCCTCTGACCACCTTCCGGCGCAGGCTGCTGCGCGATCTGCGCGAGGGCCGCAAGTCGGTGCCGTTCCTGCTGCGCAGGGGGTGGCGGCTGATGCGGACCGAGCGGGGGATCGTGGCGCGGCATGTGGCGCTGGGCGCGTACGCGTGCGACAAGGAGGAGGCGCTGGGGCGGCTGGCGTCCGCCGCGGCGGGGCGGTGCCGGCGCGCCGGGGCCAAGGCTGCGTAGGCGCGACTCCTCCCGGGGCTCCGCCCCGGACCCCGCTCCTCAATCGCCGGAGGGGCTGATTTTGCCCACGACATGAAACAGGGCCGGACAAGACCCCCCGGCCTGTCCGACCCTGTTTCGTTCCCCCGTGCTCCCGCCGTCTCCCCCGAAACAGCGGCCCCCGTATCCCCCCGATCCCTCAGGCGACCAGCTCGCCGAAGGACTCCTCCTCGTCACGGCCGAAGCTGAGGACCTCGTCCTCGCGCATCCGGCGGAGCGACCGCCAGATGCTCGACTTCACCGTGCCGACACTGATGTCCAGGATCTCCGCGATCTCCGGATCCGTACGGCCCTCGTAGTAGCGCAGGACCAGCATCGTCCGCTGCAGCTCCGGAAGGTGTGCCAGCGCCTGCCACAGGACCGCGCGCAGCTCCGTGCCGCGCATCGCGTCCGTGTCGTACGCCGTCTCCGGGAGCTCCTCGGTCGGGTACTCGTTCAGCTTGCGGCGGCGCCACGCGCTGATGTGCAGGTTCGTCATGGTGCGGCGCAGGTAGCCCCCGACCGCCGCCTTGTCGCTGATCCGGTCCCAGGCGCGGTACGTGGAGAACAGCGCGCTCTGGAGCAGGTCCTCCGCCTCGAAGCGGTCGCCCGTGAGGTGGTAGGCGGTCGCGTACAGGGAGGCGCGGCGTTCCTGCACGTAGGCGGTGAATTCCGCCTCCGACAGGGACTGCTGCCGCTCCCCCGAGTCCTCCCCGTACGCCGACGCGCCCCCGGCTCCCCCGTCAACCACCGTCATGAACGACGGTGTGTGCTGACGCCCGGTGCTGCGCGAGCACCCCCGCACTCCCGCGGCACCGGACTTCTGAACCGGCACGGTCACGTCGTGGAGCCGCGTGATTACTGCGCTGGAGGTGGTGCTGTGCAGTGCGTTCATCTCGCGCCCCCCGTCGGTGGTTCCTAGCGGTTCGGTCTGTGGTGAAAAGCTTGCCCGCGCTCCTTCATGGCCGTGTCCGCCGACTGTCACAGGGCTGTCACAGCGGTACGCGTCTCAATGGGAGGGCACCAACTGTCGAACTCCCCCTGTCCCATGGGCCAGAATGACCAACGTGCCCTTCCTGTTGCTGATCGAGGACGACGACGCCATCCGCACAGCCCTTGAGCTGTCGCTGTCACGCCAGGGGCACCGTGTCGCCACGGCGGCCACTGGCGAGGACGGCCTCAAACTGCTGCGCGAACAGCGGCCGGACCTGGTCGTGCTGGACGTGATGCTGCCCGGCATCGACGGATTCGAGGTGTGCCGGCGCATCCGGCGCACCGACCAGCTGCCGATCATCCTGCTGACCGCGCGCAACGACGACATCGATGTGGTGGTCGGACTCGAGTCCGGCGCCGACGACTACGTCGTGAAACCGGTCCAGGGGCGGGTGCTCGACGCCCGCATCCGGGCCGTACTGCGCCGCGGGGAGCGCGAGTCCACCGACTCCGCAGCCTTCGGGTCCCTCGTCATCGACCGGTCCGCGATGACCGTGACGAAGAACGGCGAGGACCTGATGCTCACCCCGACCGAGCTGCGGCTGCTCCTCGAGCTGAGCCGGCGGCCCGGACAGGCGCTGTCGCGGCAGCAGTTGCTGCGGCTGGTGTGGGAGCACGACTATCTCGGTGACTCGCGGCTCGTGGACGCGTGCGTCCAGCGGCTGCGCGCCAAGGTGGAGGACGTGCCGTCCTCGCCGACCCTGATCCGTACCGTGCGCGGCGTCGGCTACAGGCTGGACACGCCTCAGTGAGAAGGAAGTTCCTCCACGGCCTGCGGTGGACCAGCCTCAGGCTCCGGCTCGTCGTCGTCTTCGCGCTCGTCGCACTGACCGCCGCCGTCTCCGCCTCCGGCATCGCGTACTGGCTCAACCGCGAGGCCGTCCTGACGCGCACCCAGGACTCCGCGCTCAACGACTTCCGCCAGGAGATGCAGAACCGGGCCGCGTCCCTGCCGCTCGACCCGACCGCGAGCCAGCTGCAGACCGCCGCCGTGCAGATGTCGAGCAGCGGCAATCCGCACTACAGCGTGCTGCTCGTTGGTGAGAGCGGGGACGGGGGCGAGGAGGCCTTCGGGTACTCGAACCCCGCCGGGTTCACGCTCAACGACGTCCCCAAGTCGCTGCAGGACGCGGTGAACAAGAAGCAGAAGGTCACCCCGGGCAACCCGTACACGTACCACCTCTTCTGGCAGCGCATCACGTTGCGCAAGCAGCCCTATCTGGTCTCCGGGACGAAGATCATCGGGGGCGGTCCGACCGGCTACATGCTCACCTCCCTCGACAAGGAGCGGCAGGACCTCAACTCCCTGGCCTGGTCCCTCGCCATCGCCACCGCGCTCGCGCTCATCGGGTCCGCGCTGCTCGCGCAGGCCGCGGCGACGACCGTACTGAAGCCGGTGCAGCGCCTGGGCGATGCGGCGCGGCGCCTCGGCGAAGGCAAGCTCGACACCCGGCTGCGGGTCTCCGGGACCGATGAACTCGCCGATCTTTCGCGGACGTTCAACAAGACGGCGGCCGCGCTGGAGAAGAAGGTCGACGACATGAGTGCGCGCGAGGAGGCCAGTCGAAGGTTCGTCGCCGACATGTCTCATGAGCTGCGTACGCCGCTGACCGCCATCACCGCGGTGAGCGAGGTGCTTGAGGAAGAGGCCGACAGCCTCGATCCGATGATCGCGCCCGCCGTGCAGCTGGTCGTGAGCGAGACGCGGCGGCTCAACACCCTGGTCGAGAACCTGATGGAGGTCACCCGCTTCGACGCGGGGACCGCCCGGCTCGTCCTCGACGACGTCGACATCGCCGACCAGATCACCGCCTGCATCGACGCCCGCGCCTGGCTGGACGCCGTGGACCTCGACGCCGAGCGCGGCATCATGGTGCGGCTCGACCCGCGCCGCCTCGATGTGATCCTGGCCAACCTGATCGGCAACGCGCTCAAGCACGGCGGTTCGCCGGTACGGGTCTCGGTCGGCCTGGAGGGCGAGGAGCTCGTCATCGCGGTGCAGGACCACGGCCCCGGCATCCCCGAGGAAGTGCTGCCGCACGTCTTCGACCGGTTCTACAAGGCCAGCGCCTCGCGGCCGCGCTCCGAGGGCAGCGGCCTCGGGCTCTCCATCGCCATGGAGAACGCCCACATCCACGGCGGGACCATCACGGCCGCCAACTCCCCCGAGGGCGGTGCGGTGTTCGTACTGCGGCTGCCGCGCGACTCCGACCCCGCGGTCGACGAAGAAGACGAAGAGGGCAGCGGCGCATGAGGTTCCGTAAGGCCGCGACCGTGCTGGCCGGCATCGCCGCACTCTGCGCCGCCGCCACCGGCTGCGGCATCCGCGACACCTCCGTCCCCGTCGACGCGGGGCAGGCGCCGTCGCGCGTGCCGTGCGACCTGCCCGCGGAGAACGTCGCCACCCAGGCCATGGAGGGCATTCCCGTACGGATCTACCTGGTCTGCGGCTCCCAGCTGGTCTCCGCCGACCGTACGGTCCAGATCCCGCAGGGCTCCGACACCGCGGACCGCGTCCGGGTCGCGCAGATGCTGCTCGACGAGCTCCAGGAGCCGCCGACGACCGCGGAGCGCCAGGCCGGGTTCACCACGGACGTCCGGGGCTCCCTGACCGTGAACGGACCGCGCAAGAACGACCCGCGGACCGCGCTGCGGCTCAACCGCGCCCCCGAGGACCTGCCGTCCGCCGCGCTGGCCCAGGTGGTCTGCACGTACGCGGACAGCGCCCTGGTCGAGGAGCAGGACGACGCGGTGCTGCTCGGCGGTCCGGGCGGGGAGCAGGTGCGGTCGTACGCCTGTACGCAGGAGCTCAAGGCCAGGCCCGAAGCCGTCCCCACGCTGCCCGAACCGACGCCGACCGTCGCCCCCTGACCCCGCGGCCACAACCGCGTCGGCCACGGCGGAACCGATCGCGACGGTCCGGGCGTCTTGGGGGGCGTGCGTCAAGGTATGGGCGGTGATACCGCCATCCGCTTCCGCGTCGGGGGGTCTGTTCTCCTCGTCGCTCATCTGCTGATCGTCGGATGGCTGACGCTGCGCCCGCTGGACGTGATGTGGGTGACCGCCTCGAACTTCACCCCCTTCGCCGGGATCCGCGCCGATCTCGGCATGGGCGCGGTCGAGGCGATGCGCCGGATCGGCGAGGGGCTCGCGCTGCTGGCCCCGCTCGGGGTGCTGCTGCCGCTGGCCGGCGGGCGGCTGCACGTCTCGCCGTGGCTGTCCTTCGCCCGTACCGTCGCCGCCGGAGCGCTCATCTCGCTGGCCGTGGAGCTGCTGCAGACCGGGGTCCCCGGGCAGGTCGTCGACATCGACTCGCTGCTGCTGAACACGGCCGGGGTGGCGCTGGCTCACCTCGCCGTCGTACCGGCCGTGCGGGCGGGTCTGCGTCGCAGGCAGGAGAAGAGGGCCGTGTCGGCCCTCCTGCGGGAGGAGCCCTCTCAGGGGGCTACCCCGACGATTCCCAGGGTCGGGATCGCCCCGTAGTCCGACGCTTTGCACCCCTCCCCGGCGCCACCATGGAGACATCGGGAGCGCGGTCGAGCGGCTCCCACCCCAGCTCGCGAAGGAGCCCCACATGTCCGCACTTGCCCGCCCCCGCGACGGCCGTGTCCTCGGCGGAGTGTGCGCAGCGCTGGCACGGCGCTTCGGTACCTCCGCAACGACGATGCGCGTGATCTTCGTGGTCTCGTGCCTGCTCCCCGGCCCGCAGTTCCTGCTCTACCTGGCGCTGTGGATCCTGCTCCCGGCGGAGGACAAGACGCACTCGTCGTCCGCAGCCTGGTAATCCGTACGTACACAGACACGCGAGAGGGCGCCCCCGGAGATCCGGTGGGCGCCCTTCTGCGTGCTGCGTTCGTACGGAACTACTTGCCGAGCCCCGGGACGGCACCGGTGGGCAGCGCGCCCGTCGGCAGGGCGCCCGTCGGCAGCGCGCCGGTCGGCAGGCCGCCGAGGAGTCCGGCGACCGGGTCGCCCGCACCGTCGGCCGGCAGGGTCTGCGGCAGCGTCTGGTCGGCGGTCGACGGGGCGGTGGCGAGACCGCTCGCGAGGGCGTTCTGCCCGGCGCCCAGGGCCTCGGGGGCGCCGGCGGGGAGCTTGGCGGCGGCGTCCTCGACGGGGAGCGTGTGGGTGACGGTGTCCAGCGCGGAGGTGGCGTCCGGGAGGGAGGGGACGACCGAGGCGGAGGCGGTGCCTGCGGCGGCTGCGGCGAAGGCGGCACCGAGAACGGCGACACCGAGAGTCTTGGCAGCAGACTGCTTCATGAGAAAAACGTCCTTGCGACGGGGGAAATTGAGCGGCTCCGCAAGGTAGTCAGGGCTCATGGCGCCTCGCAAACCCCCCTCTGCGGCCGGGTGTTGATATTCGTAACCTCACCCGGCCGCTGTCGTGTCCGCGGCTGCTTCTGTCGAACTAGCTGGTCACAGCGGTCTGCCGGAACAGCCATTCGGCTTTCAGTTCGGCGTATCCGGGCTTGATCACGTCATTGATCATGGCCAGTCGTTCATCGAAAGGAATGAAAGCTGATTTCATCGCATTGACTGTGAACCACTGCATGTCGTCGAGCGTGTAGCCGAAAGCGTCGACCAGGTGCTCGAATTCACGGCTCATGCTCGTACCGCTCATCAGCCGGTTGTCGGTGTTCACGGTGGCGCGGAAGTGGAGCTTGCGCAGCAGACCGATGGGGTGCTCGGCGTACGAGGATGCCGCCCCCGTCTGGAGGTTGGACGTCGGGCAGAGCTCCAGGGGGATGCGCTTGTCCCGTACGTACGCGGCGAGGCGGCCCAGCTTGACGGTGCCGTCGTCGGCGACCTGGATGTCGTCGATGATGCGGACGCCGTGGCCGAGGCGGTCGGCGCCGCACCACTGGAGGGCCTGCCAGATGGAGGGGAGGCCGAAGGCTTCGCCGGCGTGGATCGTGAAGTGGTTGTTCTCGCGCTTCAGGTACTCGAAGGCGTCGAGGTGACGGGTGGGCGGGAATCCGGCCTCGGCTCCCGCGATGTCGAAGCCGACGACTCCCAGGTCGCGGTAGCGGTTGGCGAGTTCGGCGATCTCCAGGGCGCGGGCTGCGTGCCGCATCGCGGTGAGGAGGGCGCCGACGCGGATGCGGTGGCCGTTGGCACGGGCGCGGCGCTCGCCCTCGCGGAAGCCCTCGTTGACGGCCTCGACGACCTGCTCCAGGGTGAGGCCCGCCTCCAGGTGCTGCTCGGGGGCGTACCGGATCTCCGCGTAGACGACACCGTCCTCGGCGAGGTCCTCGGCGCACTCGGCGGCGACGCGGAAGAGCGCGTCGCGGGTCTGCATGACGGCGCAGGTGTGCGCGAAGGTCTCCAGGTACCGCTCCAGCGATCCGGAGTCGGCGGCCTCCTGGAACCAGGTCCCGAGCTTGTCGGCCTCGGTCTCGGGCAGGTTCTCGTACCCCACCTCGCGGGCGAGCTCGATGATCGTGCCGGGCCGCAGTCCGCCGTCGAGGTGGTCGTGCAGCAGCACCTTGGGCGCGCGCCTGATCTGGTCTCCGCTGATGTCGTTCGTCATTTCCGCACTCTAGTCCTACGCGCGTAGATCGTGCAGGGGATGTGCGGGTCGATACGTAACAGAGACCGTGCGGACGGGTGGAGTACACCTCTGCTTCTGAGACTGTTCTGTTATGCCACAGCAAGCACTTCGGTCGCCGGAAGCCAGGCTGGGACGGGCAGTTGGCACCGGCCTGGCGGTCAGCGGAGTCACCCTCCTGCTCCCCGACGGCGAACCCCACTCGAAGCGCCGCCCCTCCCGCCTCACGTACTCCGCGACCCAGCCCCTGGCCCGCCGCCTGGGCCGCGCGGGCGCGGACGAAGGCCTGGCGGTGCATGCCGTCCACTACCGCTACCGCGGCTGGAACGGCACCGACGCGCATCTCGCGCGGGACGCGAGCTGGGCGGTGGAGGAGGTCGTACGGCGCTACGGGGACGTCCCCGTCTGCCTGGCCGGCCACGGCATGGGCGGCAGGGCGGCGCTGCACGCGGCGGCGCACCCTGCGGTCAACTCCGTGCTGGCGCTGGCCCCTTGGCTGCCGGAGGACGACATGGCGGCGACTCCGGAGCCGGTGAAGCAGCTGGTGGGGAGGAAGGTGCTGATCGTGCACGGCACGAACGACGCACGGACCGACCCCGAGCTCTCCTTCCGCCTGGCGGAGAGGATCAAGAAGACGAACCGCGACACGTGCCGCTTCGAGGTGCACTCGGACGGCCATGCGCTCCGCCAGCACAAGGACGAAGTGCACGCGCTGGTGGCGGACTTCGTGACGGGGTCGCTGTTCTCGCGGACGTACGCGAGGCCGGTCGCGGACGCCCTGGCGGCTCCGCCGCCGCTGGGGCTGCGGATGCCCCTGGCGGCGGGGTTCGGGCGGTCGCTGCGGAGGTAGCTACAGTCCGTAGCGGCGGGCCGCCTCCTCCGCCTGGGCCAGGCGGCGGAGCGAGCGCAGCACCGGCTCGATGAGGACCGTCGCGGCGACGGCCGTCTCCACCTTCTCCGTCTCGGTGGAGTGGGTGTCCATGTAGTCCAGGTCGCGGATGGCCGCCTGGTGCATCAACTCGGCGTAGGGGACGGCCATTTCGCCGCCCCATGGGTAGCCGAGACGGCTGAGGGTGGTCACCGCGACGACCAGTGCGCGGTAGTCGGGGGAGAGCGCGCCCACCTCGCGGGCCGTCGACCAGCCGAGGGTTTCGAGCAGGCTGTCCACCTCCTGGGCCGCGGCGACCACCGACGGGTCGGTCTCGTCCGGTTCGGGGCCGTGCGGCAGGGCCCAGAGGGCCGCGCCCAGGCGCATCGTCTGGTCCAGGGAGTCGTCGTCGATGTAACCGATGACCTCCTTGGCCGTGGCCACCGGCAGCCGGCCGACCTCGATGAGCGCGCGCACGAGGCGCAGCCGGCGTACGTGGCTCTCGTCGTAGTCGGCGGTGGTCGCGCCGATCTTGCGGCCGGGCGCCAACATCCCTTGCCGCAGGTAGTACTTGATCGTCGCGGTGGAGACGCCGCTCCGCTCACTCAACTCTGCCAACCGCACCCTTGCGCCTTCCGTCGGACACCGACATTATCCGAGTAGCCAGGCATGGATAACTCCATTATCCAACATGACTTCCGGAGGCAGGATGTTCACCAAGCCGATCCCGGGCAACACCACCGCAGCCGTCGAGGGGGACGCGGTGGTCCTGCTGATCGGGATGCGCATCAACCACTTCTGGGCGGTGCACCACTGGGGCCCGGTGCTCATCGGCATGCCGCGCATGCTCCGCGAGCTGGGCAAGGACAAGAGCCGGGGACTCCTCGGCCACGTCCTGCTGACCGCCTCCCCGCGCACGTACTACGTCGTCCAGTACTGGGAGTCCAAGGAGAAGCTCTACGCCTACGCCTCCGCGCCCGACATGCTCCACCGCAAGGCCTGGGCGAGCTTCAACCGCAAGGAGGCCAAGGGCAAGCGGCGCGCGCACGTGGGGCTCTGGCACGAGTCGTACATCGCGCCCGAGGGCTCGTACGAGTCGATCTACGCGGACATGCCGCCCTACGGTCTCGCCGCGGCCCACGGCATGATCCCCCTGGAGCGCCGCGGTCGGCGTGCAGCCGACCGTTTCGCGCACCGCTCGACAGCGGCCCCGGTCAGTCCGGCAGAAGGTGACCCCGTCGCGACAGCAGAAACTCCTTGAACGCCGCGACCGGAGGCGTGTCCGGGTGGCCGTCCAGCCAGGCCACGCCGATCTCGCGTACCGCCCGCTGACCTGTGACGGAGAGCTCTACGACGCCGGGGCGCGCCACCGCGGGGGGCGGGAGCAGGGCCACCCCGAGGCCTGCGGCCACCAGGCCTCGTAGCGTCTCCGCCTCCTCGCCCTCGAAGGCGATACGGGGCTTGAAGCCCGCCTCCGTGCAGAGGTCGTCGGTGATGCGGCGCAGGCCGTAGCCGGGTTCGAGGGTGACGAACGTTTCGTCCGCGGCTTCGGAGAGGCGGACCCGTTTGCGCGTCGCCAGGCGGTGGTCGTCCGGGACCACCAGGCGCAGGCGCTGTTCGTCCAGGCGGCGGGCCACCAGGTCGGGGGCGTCCGGGAGCGGGGAGGTCAGGCAGAGGTCGAGGGTGCCGGCGCGGAGGCGTTCCAGCATGGCCTCGCCGTAGTTCTGGACCAGTTGGAAGCGGACCCCGGGATGGTCGGCGCGGAAGGCGCGGATCAGGGCCGGGACCGTCTCCGAGCCCATCGTGTGCAGGAAGCCGAACGCCACCTTGCCCGTGGCCGGGTCCGCGTCCGCCCGTACCGAGTCAGCCGCCCGCTCGACCTCGGCGAGCGCGCGCTCGACCGTCGTGAGGAAGGTGCGGCCCGCGGGGGTCAGCGAGACCGTGCGGCCCTTACGGGCGAACAGGGCGACTCCAAGGTCCGCTTCGAGGCGGACCATCGCGCGCGAGAGCGTCGACTGGGGTACGGCGAGCTCGTGCGCGGCGCGCGTCACGTGCTCGTGGCGGGCCACCGCCTCGAAGTACGCGAGGCGTGGCGCGAGGAGGTGCGTGATGTCTTCTTCGTAACTGCTTGGTGACAGGCGGGGCTGTGAGCTGTGCTGATGCGCCATGGGATTGATTATGGGCTCTTCGTGCATTGGACGCATGAAACGAGTGGGTCCAATATCGGGGCATGCCTCCTGCCAGTACCGGGGCACTCACCACGGTGAGTGCCTCCGCCGCGCCGTTGCCCCAGCCGGTCCACCTCACCCCCGGCCGCCCCGGCTACCGCCGTATGAGCTTCGCGCTCTTCGCCGCCGGGATCGCCACCTTCGCGCTGCTGTACTCCACGCAGGCGCTGCTGCCCTCCATCACCGCCGGGTTCGGAGTGACCGCGAGCCAGGCCAGCTGGACGGTGTCCGCGGCGACCGGCGCGCTGGCCGTGTGCGTGCTTCCGCTGAGCGCGCTCAGCGAGCGCTTCGGGCGGCGGACCATGATGACGGCCTCGCTCTCCGTGGCCGTGGGCATCGGCATGCTCGTCCCCTTCGCGCCGAACCTGGGCTGGCTCATCGCCCTTCGCGCGATTCAGGGCGCGGCGCTGGCGGGGCTCCCCGCCTCGGCCATGGCATACCTCGCGGAGGAGGTCCAGCCCAAGGCGCTGGTCGCCGCGATCGGGCTCTTCGTCGCGGGCAACTCCATCGGCGGCATGAGCGGGCGCATCGTCGCCGGCTGGGTCGCCCAGGCGTGGGGCTGGCGGGCGGCGCTCGCGGTCATCGGGCTGATCGCCGTCGTGTGCGCGGTCGCGTTCCGGATCCTGCTCCCCAAGGCCCGTAACTTCACGACCGGTTCGCTCAACCCGCGGGCCCTCGGCCGTACCGTCGCCACGCACCTCTCCGACCCGCTCCTGCGCCGCCTGTACGCGATCGGCGCGCTCTTCATGACGGTCTTCGGCGCGGTTTACACGGTGATCGGCTACCGACTGGTCGCCGAGCCCTTCAACTTGCCGCAGGGCCTTGTCGGTTCGATCTTCCTGGTCTATCTGGTGGGGACGGTCTCGTCCGCGGCGGCGGGCAAGCTGGTCGCCCGCACGGGCCGCCGCGGCGCGCTCTACCTCGCGGTCTCGACCACGGCGGCGGGTCTGCTGCTCTCCCTGTCGGACGCGATCGCCGCCGTACTGCTGGGACTTGTCCTCATCACGGCGGGCTTCTTCGCGGGCCACGCGGTCGCCTCGTCCTCCGTGAGCCGTACGGCCAAGACGGGCCGCGCCCAGGCCTCCGCGCTCTACCAGTCCGCGTACTACCTGGGCTCCAGCGCCGGCGGCACGCTCGGCGCGATCGCCTTCCACGCCGGGGGCTGGGGCGGCACGGTCGCACTCGGGCTGCTCGCGGTCGTCGGCGTCGCCTCGATCACGCTGTACGGGACGTACGCGGCGAGGACCGCACCCCGGCCCGCCGGAAACTTCCGCCCCGTCCGTGCAACTGACTGACCGATCCGTCTGTCTATCTGAGTGTGAAGCCTAGAGAGATACGAAAAAGCGCCCTCGCAGCCGGGATCACCGCCGCACTGGTGGTCCCGCTGACGGTGGTGCTGGGCGGTGCGGCCCCCGCCCAGGCAGCCTCGTGCTCGACCAGCACGGGTCCCTACCAGAAGCAGGTCGAGAAGTTCCTCGGCCGCCCGGTGGACGGCAAGCAGTCCGCCGCCGACTGCAAGGCCACACGCGCCTTCCAGTCCAAGCACGGCATCACCCCCACGATCGGGTACGCGGGACCGGTCACCTGGGGCGTGATGAACCTGATGAACCAGCAGAAGGCCGCGGGCAAGACGCCCAACAAGGCCGGCAAGTGCCCCACCAACAAGGGCCGTATCGCCTGCGTCGACCTGACCCGGCAGCTGAGCTGGATCCAGGACGGCAAGAAGCTGGTCTACGGGCCGGTGCCGGTGCGTACGGGACGCAAGGGGTACGCGACCCGGACCGGCCTGAAGAAGATCTACTGGCGCGACCTGCACCACGTCTCGAACATCTACAACGTGGCCATGCCGTACAGCCAGTTCTTCGACGGCGGCGAGGCCTTCCACTCGGTGAACCTGTCGATGTGGAACCCGCCGGGCTCGCACGGCTGCGTGAACATGACGCCGACGACGGCGAAGAAGTACTGGTCGCTGCTGAAGAAGGGCGACGAAGTGTACGTGTACGGGCGGAAGCCCGGGACCTGAGCCGGCAAGACGGCAAGGACGGGGTCGATTGTCAGTGCCCTCAGGTAGGTTCCCAGTCATTGACCGGATTGGGTTCCAGCAGGGGGGCGCTCACGATGAGCGATCTTGCAGCACCGACTGACATCGACGCACGACTCGAAGGCCACCGGCGGGAGTTGACCGGTTACTGCTACCGGATGCTCGGCTCGGCCTTCGAGGCGGAGGACGCGGTCCAGGACACGATGGTCCGGGCCTGGCGAAGCTTCGACCGCTTCGAGGGACGGTCCTCGCTGCGCTCCTGGCTGTACCGCATCGCGACGAACGTCTGCCTGGACATGCTGAACGCGGGCAACAAGCGCGCCCGCCCCATGGACCTGACGGAGTCGACGCCCGTCGCACAGGCGGCGCTCAACTCCCGCCCGGAGATGACGTGGCTGGAGCCGGTCCCGGACGGCCGGGTGCTGGCGTCGGTCGAGGACCCGGCGGAGACGGCGGTGGGGCGTGAGACGATCCGCCTCGCCTTCATGGCGGCGCTGCAGCACCTGCCGCCGAAGCAGCGGGCGGTGCTGATCCTGCGCGAGGTGCTGGCGTGGAAGGCGGCGGAGGTCGCGGAGCTCCTGGAGACGACGGTGGCGTCGGTCAACAGCGCGCTGCAGAGGGCCCGTTCGACGCTGGCGGAGGCGGAGCCCGCGGCGACGGACACGGCGGACCCCCTGGACGAGGAGCAGCAGAAGCTGCTGGCGCGGTACGTGTCGGCGTTCGAGGGCTACGACATGCAGGCGCTGACGGCGCTGCTCCATGAGGACGCGACGCTGTCCATGCCGCCGTACGACCTGTGGCTGCGCGGCCACGACGACATCGTGGGCTGGATGCTGGGCGTGGGCGAGGTCTGCCGCGGCTCGCGCCTGGTCCCGGTGGTCGCGAACGGCACACCGGCGTTCGCGCACTACCACCCGAGCCAGTCGGGCGAGGGCTTCGACCCGTGGGCACTGATGGTCATCGAGATCACGGAGGGCCGGGTCGCGGGCATCACATCGTTCCTGGACGTGGAGCGCTGGTTCCCGCTCTTCGACCTGCCGCCGAAGCTGGAGGCCTGAGGCGTTGGGCGTCCACATGCATCTGCGGGCCATGCCGGAGAACGAACTCCGGGACGATTACGCATGGTTGGAACAGACCATGTGGGACGCCCTGGATCGCTTCCCGGAGGAGTCCGCGCTCGGGATCAGCGCCGTCCTGGAGAAGTCGCACGACCAGATGGCCAGGATCTACCGGTGCGCGCGTACGGGAACGGAGCTCGAGGATCTGCCCGTCTTCGGAGGCCGGCCCGTCTTCGACCCCGGAGAATCCCTGCCGCCGATCCTGATCCTCGGCCCGGAGGACGTCGGCCGGGCTGCGGAGTTCTTGGCAGGAACCTCCTTCACCGCGCTGTGGCCCGACGCGAAGTCCGAAGTGGGCTGGGGCGGCTGGGACAAGGACGGCTCCGAGGCCCAGGCGCACTTCCGCTCGTGCCACGAAGACCTGACCGCCTTCTTCACGAAGACGTCGGCCTCGGGGCACGCAGTGGTGAAGTTCTTCTCGTTCTGACGACCGTCAGGTCCCGAGCCCGGCCAGGTCCAGCAGCGCCTTCAGGCCCGGTGGTACGTCACGCAGGCGCAACGTGCTGCCGAGTCTGCGGGCTGTCAGGCGGAGGCGGGCCACCGCCTCGACCGCTGCCAGGTCCGGGGCGACCAGGACGCCCACGTCGCAGATCACCTCGGGCGCCCCCGTGCCGTGCAGGAGGATCCTCAACTCCTCGCACAGGCAGGGGACGTCCTCCCGGGTCACCGGGCGGGTGATGACGAGGACTGGCAGTTCGGTGGCCTTCACATGGGTGCAGACCGGGGGCGGGCGCGGAACTCATCGCCGCGCCCTCCCCCGGTCTCACATCCTGATCAGGCGATGCGGTCGAGCAGGATCGGGGCCGCCGTGAACTCCGTTCCCGCGGGGGCGATGTCGTACGCGCCCTCCAGGGATTCCAGGGCGTACGGGAAGCGCTCCGGGGTGTCCGTGTGGAGGGTCAGCAGCTTCTGGCCCGCCAGGACCACGTCGCCCGGCTTGGCGTGCATCTCGACGCCCGCCCCCATCTGTACGGCGTCCTCCTTGCGCGCCCGGCCCGCACCCAGCCGCCATGCCGCGACGCCAACTCCCAGCGCGTCCAGGCGCGTCAGGACGCCCGTGGACGGGGCCGTGACGACGTGCGTCTCGCGGGCCACCGGGAGCGCCGCGTCCGGGTCGCCGCCCTGCGCCGCGATCATCCGGCGCCAGGCGTCCATCGCCGAGCCGTCGGCGAGCGCCTTCGCCGGGTCCGCGTCCTTCAAGCCCGCCGCGTCCAGCATTTCGCGGGCCAGGGCGAGGGTCAGCTCGATGACGTCCGACGGGCCGCCGCCCGCCAACACCTCGACCGATTCCCGGACTTCGAGCGCGTTGCCGGCCGTCAGGCCGAGCGGCGTGGACATGTCGGTGAGGAGCGCGACCGTGTGCAGGCCGTGGTCCTTGCCGAGGCCCACCATCGTCTCGGCGAGCTCGCGCGCCTTCGCGAACTCCTTCATGAAGGCACCGGAGCCGACCTTCACGTCGAGGACGAGCGAGCCCGTACCCTCGGCGATCTTCTTCGACATGATGGAGGACGCGATGAGCGGAATGCAGTCGACCGTCGACGTCACGTCGCGCAGCGCGTAGAGCTTCTTGTCCGCCGGTGCGAGGCCGCTGCCGGGCGCACAGATGACCGCGCCGACGTCCGTCAGGGCCCGCATCATCTCCTCGTTGGAGATGTCCGCACGCCATCCGGGGATCGATTCCAGCTTGTCGAGCGTGCCGCCCGTGTGACCAAGCCCACGCCCGCTGAGCTGCGGAACAGCCGCCCCGCAGGCCGCGACGAGCGGGGCCAGCGGCAGCGTGATCTTGTCGCCGACGCCGCCCGTGGAGTGCTTGTCGGCGGTGACGCGGGGCAGCGCGGAGAAGTCCATCCGCTCCCCGGAGTTGATCATCGCGGCGGTCCAGCGGGCGATCTCCGCGCGGTCCATGCCGTTGAGGAAGATCGCCATGGCCAGGGCGGACATCTGCTCGTCGGCGACCTCGCCGCGCGTGTAGGCGTCGATGACCCAGTCGATCTGCTCGTCGCTGAGCCGCTCGCGGTCGCGCTTGGTGCGGATGACGGAGATGGCGTCCATGGTCATGGAGCGGGCTTCCTTCCGGAGGAGCTGTCCACGCGCATCTATGCGCGTAGATCATCTATACGAACAGACCCGGCACCCCCAGTACAAGGGGTGCCTGGTCGGAATTCACACCAAATGCTGCGGACCGAACGCGTCCGGGAGCATCTCGGCCAGGGTGCGGACCCCGGACGAGGTCTCCAGGAGCAGCTCCGGGCCCCCGAACTCGTACAGCAGCTGACGACAGCGCCCGCACGGCATCAGCACCGCGCCCGCGCCGTCCACGCACGTGAAGTGCGTCAGCCGCCCGCCGCCCGTGGCCTGCAGCGTGGAGACGAGCCCGCACTCGGCGCACAGCCCGAGCCCGTACGACGCGTTCTCCACGTTGCAGCCCGAGACCGTACGGCCGTCGTCGACCAGCGCAGCCGCGCCGACCGGGTAGCCCGAGTACGGGGCGTAGGCGCGGGACATCGCCGTGCGGGCCTCGGCCCGCAGCGCGTCCCAGTCGACCTCGTCCGTCACTTGCCCTGGCCCTTGTAGTACGGAATCCCGTCCGCCTTCGGCATCCGCAACCGCTGCGCCGAGAGCGCGAGGACCAGCAGGGTCACCACGTACGGCGTGGCCGTCACGAACTGGCTCGGCACCTCGTCCGTCAACAGGTACCAGGTCAGCACCAGGGCCGCGACCGCCGCCGTGACGAGCCCGCCGACGTACCTCTGCTTCCAGATCAGCCAGGCCACCGCGAAGGCGAGCAGGATCACCAGGAGCAGGAGGAGTGCGTGCACGTTCGTGCCGCCGCCTCGCAGGTTGAGGCTGTCGGTGTAGCCGAAGAGGCCGGCGCCGAGCGCCAGTCCGCCCGGCATCCAGTTGCCGAAGATCATCGACGCGAGACCGATGTAGCCACGGCCGCCCGTCTGTCCCTCCAGGTAGAAGTTGGCGGAGACGATCGAGAGGAACGCGCCGCCGAGGCCCGCGAAGCCGCCCGAGATGATCACGGCCAGGTACTTGTACTTGTAGACGTTGACGCCCAGGGACTCCGCCGCGACCGGGTGCTCACCGCAGGAGCGCAGCCGCAGACCGAAGGACGTACGCCACAGCGCCCACCAGGAGAACGGGACCAGCGCGATCGCGATCACCGTCAGCCAGGACACGTTGGTCACCAGACCGCCGAGCAGTCCTGCGATGTCCGAGATCAGGAACCAGCCCTTGTGGTTCAGGGTGGACAGCCAGTCCGCAAGACCCGGCACCGTGAAGGAACCCAGCGCGTCCACCGGCGGCGACTGCTTGGAGGAGCCGCCCTCCTTGCCCTCGAAGGCGAACTTGGAGAGATAGCGGGTCATGCCGAGGGCGAGGATGTTGATCGCCACACCGGAGACGATGTGGTTCACCTTGAAGGTGACCGTGACGACCGCGTGCAGCAGTCCGCCCAGCGCACCGCCGAGGATGCCGAGGAGCAGCCCGACCCACGGGCCCCACTGGTAACCGGCCCAGGCGCCGAACCAGCTGCCCAGGATCATCATGCCTTCGAGGCCGATGTTGACGACGCCCGCGCGCTCGGACCACAGACCGCCGAGCCCGGCGAGGCCGATCGGCACCGCGAGCTGCAGGGCGGTGGACATCTGGCCGACGTCGGTGATGCCGTCGGCGCCGGTGATGATGCGCACCAGCGAGGTGAGCGCGAGCACACCCGCGATCAGCAGCATCAGAACGGGGAGGGTGAGCTTGGATCGGACGGGCTTGCCGGGCTTCGCCTTCGGCGTCCCGGCGACGGTTGCCGTAGCCATCAGACCGCCACCTCCTTCGCGATGTCGGAGTTCTTCTTGCGGCGGGCGGCCGCGGCCAGTTCCTCGCCGACGCGCTGCTGCTGGCGGCGCGTGCCCCAGTTGCGTACGACCTCGTAACTGACGACCACCGCGATGACGATCAGGGCCTGCATGATCACCGCGATCTCCTTCGGGTACCCGTTGAAGTCGAGCGCCGGGGACGCCTTGTCGAGGAAGGCCCAGAGCAGGGCGGCGAAGGCGATGCCGACCGGGTTGTTCCGGCCGAGCAGCGCGATGCCGATGCTGGTGAAGCCGATGGTGCTCGGGAAGGTGAGGTCGAAGGTGTGCGTGTCGCCGAGGAGGATCGGCATGCCCGCGAGGCCCGCCATTCCGCCGGAGAGCAGCATCGCGGTGAGCACCATGCGCTTGGAGTTCACACCGCTCGCCGCGGCGGCCGACTCGGAGGCGCCGGAGGCGCGGAGGTCGAAGCCGAAGCGGGTGCGGTTGAGGACCAGCCAGTACAGGAAGCCGATGACGACGGCGACGATCACGAAGCCGTAGATGCTGCCGGCCGCGCCCATCGAGATGCCGGGGAACCAGCTGGACTTCGACATGATGCCGGTCGTCTGGTTGTTGCCGACCGCGACACCGAGGTTGTCGGTGAGGGTCAGCCAGGCGATGAGGCTGGACGCGATGGTGTTGAGCATGATCGTCGCGACGACCTCGCTCACCCCGCGGGTGACCTTGAGTACGCCTGCGATGCCGGCCCAGAAGGCGCCGGTGAGCATCGCGATGACGATCAGCATCGGGATCTGCAGGAAGCTGGGCAGCGAGACCGAGGCGCCGACGACGGCGGCGGTCATCGCGGCGAGGCGGTACTGGCCGTCGACCCCGATGTTGAAGAGGTTCATCCGGAAGCCGATGGCGACGGCGAGGGCGGCCAGGTAGTACATCCCGGCCTGGTTGATGATCAGCACCTGCACGTCGGAGTACCCGGCCTGCTGGAACATCAGGGTGTACGGCTCGATCGGGCTCTTGCCCGAGACCAGCAGGATGACCGAGGTGAGCGCGACGGCGATCACCAGTGCCATGGCCGGTCCGGCGAGCGCGAGGATCACGCGCTCCTTGGAGAACTTCTTCATCGGACCTCACCGTCTTCTGCGGCAGCTTCGGCATCGTCTTCGACGTGCTCAAGGTGGCCGGAAGCGGCGCCGGTCATCGCCGAGCCCAGTTCTTCCGGGGTGATGGTGGCCGGGTCGGCGTCCGCGACCAGGCGGCCGTTGTAGATCACCCGGAGGGTGTCGGAGAGCCCGATGAGCTCGTCCAGGTCTGCCGAGATCAGCAGGACCGCGAGTCCTTCGCGGCGCGCCTCGCGGATCTGGTCCCAGATCTGCGCCTGCGCGCCGACGTCCACACCGCGGGTGGGGTGGGCGGCGATCAGGAAGCGGGGCTTGTGGCTCATCTCGCGGCCGACGATCAGCTTCTGCTGGTTGCCGCCGGAGAGGGAGGCCGCGGTGACGTCGATGCCGGGAGTACGGACGTCGTACTCCTTGACGATGCGGCGGGTGTCCTCCTGGGCGGACTTGGGGTCCAGCCAGAATCCCTTGGAGTTGGGGCGCTCGGTGACGTGACCGAGGATCCGGTTCTCCCAGAGCGGGGCTTCGAGGAGCAGGCCGTGGCGGTGGCGGTCCTCGGGGATGTACCCGATGCCGGCCTCACGGCGCGCGCGGGTCGGGCGGCCGGTGATGTCCTCGCCGAGGAAGCGGATGGTGCCCGCGTCCGCGTGCTTCAGGCCGATGAGCGCGTCGATCAGCTCGGTCTGGCCGTTGCCCTCCACGCCCGCAACGCCCATGACCTCGCCGGCGTGGATGGTGAACGAGATGTCGTCGAGCAGAAGCTTGCCGACCTCCGGGCCCGCAGGCTTGTAGTGGTCGAGGGGCGCGATGCCCTTCAGCGAACTCTCCTTCGGAACCGCACGGATGCCGTCCTCGGCCAGAGTCAGGCCCTCGACCTGGATCACCGGCTTGTCCGTGACCGTCGACTCGCTCGTCTCCGGCGTCGGCAGCTCGCTGCCCACCATCAGCTCCGCGAGCTGGCGCGGCGTCGTCTCGGCGGGGACGGCCGTGCCGACCGTCGTACCGCGCCGGATGACCGTGATCTCGTCGGCGACCGACAGGACCTCGCCCAGCTTGTGCGAGATGAAGATGACCGACAGGCCCTCGGACTTGAGCTCGCGCAGGTTGTCGAAGAGCGCGTCGACCTCCTGCGGCACGAGCACCGCGGTCGGCTCGTCGAGGATCAGTGTCGTCGCGCCGCGGTAGAGGACCTTGAGGATCTCCACGCGCTGACGGTCGGCGACACCGAGGTCCTCGATGAGGACGTCGGGGCGGACCCCGAGCCCGTACCGCTCGGAGATCTCCTTGATCTTCTTACGGGCGGCCCCGCCGATGCCGTGCAGCTTCTCGCTGCCGAGCACGGTGTTCTCCAGGACCGTCAGGTTGTCCGCCAGCATGAAGTGCTGGTGGACCATCCCGATGCCGCGGTTGATCGCGTCGGCCGGGGTGGAGAGGGCTATCTGCTCGCCGTCGATGGCGATGGTGCCCTCGTCCGGCTTCTGCATGCCGTAGAGGATCTTCATCAGCGTCGACTTGCCGGCGCCGTTCTCACCGACGAGCGCGTGGACGGTGCCCTTGCGGACGCTGAGGTGGATGTCGTGGTTGGCGACGACGCCGGGGAACCGCTTGGTGATGCCGGTCAGTTCCACGGCGAGTGCCGTGCCGGAAGCCGGGGCCGGCGGGCTGGTGGACGCGTTGATAGCGCACTCTCCTCGGGAAAGGGGCTGTCTACGCGCGTAGGTCCCCTGCTTCAACGGAGCTCTTGCCGGGCCGTTGAGAACGGGGCACGGGAAGGCGATCCTTCCTGTGCCCCGTTCCACGGCCGTATCGCTGTGGTTACGGAGTGGTCTTGACCGTGATCTTGCCGCTCGCGATGTCCTTCTTCGCCTGCTCGACCGCCGCCTGCACGGCCGTCATCTTGGTGAAGGCCGGGTTGGAAGTGGCGAGCGCGACGCCGTTGGAAGCGAGGTCGGCGCGGACGACGCCGGTCTCGGGCTTGCCATCCTGCACGGACTTGGCGAGGTTGAACACCGCATCGGATACCGACTTCGTCACAGAAGTGAGGATGTGGTCCTTGTACTTGGCGAGGGCCGACTGGTTGTACTGGTCGGAGTCGACGCCGATGGCCCACTTGCCCGCGGTCGCCGCGGCCTCGATGGAGCCCTGACCGGCCAGACCGGCAGCCGAGTAGATCACGTCGGCGCCCGCGTCGAGCTGGCCCTGAGCAGCGGCCTTGCCGAGGTCGGGCTTGGAGAAGCCGTCGAAGTTCGGGGGCTGGGTCAGGAACTGCGACTTGACCTTGACCTTGCCGCCGGAGGCGTCCTTGACGCCCTGCTCGTAGCCCGCCTGGAACTTCTTGATCAGCGGGGTCTCGACACCACCGATGAAGCCGACGGTGTTCGTCTTGGTCGTCTTCGCGGCGGCGACACCGGCGAGGTAGGAGCCCTCCTGCTCGCTGAAGAC
Organism: Streptomyces sp. NBC_01465; assembly: GCF_036227325.1. Classification (NCBI taxonomy): domain Bacteria; kingdom Bacillati; phylum Actinomycetota; class Actinomycetes; order Kitasatosporales; family Streptomycetaceae; genus Streptomyces; species Streptomyces sp. NBC_01465. The sequence goes on from NZ_CP109467.1 coordinate 3,101,576, forward strand.
GAGGTCGGCGACGTTGTCGGCCTTGATCGTCTCGTCGTCGATGATGCCGAAGGTGACGTTCTTGTACTTCGCGGCGGCCTGCTTGACGGCGTCCGCGTAGACGAAGCCGACACCGATGACCGGGTTGTAGCCGGCCTGCGCGAGGGACTCGAGGCGCTGGACCTTGTCCGCGGTGGACTCGCCGGCCGACGGCTCGACGTCCTTGCCGCTGACCTTGAGCTCCTTCTCGGCCTTCTGCATGCCGGCGAAGGCGGCATCATTGAAGGACTGGTCGCCCTTGCCGCCGACGTCGTACGCGAGGGCGACGCCCTTGGCGTCCCCGGCCTTGCTGCTGCTGCCGGCCGAGTCGGTGGACGTACCGCCACAGGCAGAGAGGGCGAGGGCGAGGGCGGTGGTTGCAGCGCCTGCAACCGCTATTCGAGAAACCCGGCGCATAGGGAAGTGCTCCTTCGGTACTGCGCCGTACAGGCGCTGGCTCCGCCGCAGCGTAACGCGCGTAGACAGAACATAAAACCCCCCAAGTCCACCCGTTATCGGGCTGTGTCTCACCGCGCGTACGTGTCGCATACACCTGTTACGGGCAGCAAAGAGGGCGGGGCGCGGGGTCCAAGACCCCGCGCCCCGCCCGCCCAATGATCTTGTTACGGCGCGGTCTTGACCGTGATCGTTCCGGCGATGATCGCCGCCTTGGCCTTCTCCACGGCAGCGACCACATCGCTCATCGCCGCGTACTTCGGGTTGGAGGCGGCCAGGCCGACCCCGCCCGACTTCAGGTCGAAGCGCTGCTCGCCGGAGAGCGGCTTGCCCTCGACGACCGACTTCACGAGGGAGTAGACGGCACCGCCGACGTCCTTCGTCATGGACGTGAGGATGTAGTCCTTCGAGGCGGCGAGCGCCTTCTGGTTGTACTGGTCGGAGTCGACGCCGATCGCCCACTTCTTACGGGCGGCCGTGGCCTCGATCGCGCCCTGGCCCGCGAGGCCGGCCGCGTGGTAGACGACGTCCGCGTTCTTGTCCAACTGCCCCTGGGCGGCGGCCTTTCCGAGGTCCGGCTTGGAGAACCCGTCGAAGTTCGGCGGCTGGGTCAGGTACTGCTTGAGCACCTTGACCGACTTGTCCGTGTCGTTGACGCCCTGGGCGAAGCCCGCCTCGAACTTCTTGATGAGCGGGGTCTCGACACCGCCGATGAAGCCGACCGTCTTCGTCTTGGTGGTCTTGGCGGCCGCGACGCCCGCCAAGTAGGAGCCCTGCTCCTCGCTGAAGACCAGGTCGGCGACGTTGGGGAGCTTGATGGTGGAGTCGTCGATGATGCCGAAGGTGGTGTTCGGGTTCTTGGCCGCGACCGCCTTCACGGCGTTGGCGTAGACGAAGCCCACCCCGATGACCGGGTTGTAGCCCTGCTGGACGAGGGTGGTCAGCCGCTGGATCTTGTCGGCGTCCGACTCGCTGGCGGACGGCTCGACGTCAAGTCCCTTGATCTTGAAGTCTTTTTCGGCCTTCTCGAACCCGGCGTAGGCGGCGTCGTTGAATGACTGGTCGCCCTTGCCGCCGATGTCGTAGGCGAGGCCGATACCCTTGCCCTTGTAGCCGGTCGAGGCGCCCGTGCTGCCGTTGGACGGCTTCGAGCCCGAGTCGTCGGTGCTGGTCTTTCCACAAGCGGAAGCTGCGAGGGCCATGGCGGCGACCGCCACAGCAACTCCGGACAGCCTGGATATACGGCGCAACGGAAGCTCCTTCATCCAACGCGCCGCTCTGGGCGCTGATTTCGGCGCAGCGTAACGCGCGTAGATGGTCCTGGGAATGTGGTTTGACGGTGCCGTTACCGATTCGTGCCGACCGCCGGTTACGTCCCGGTGAACCAGCCGGACGAATCAGTACCGACCTCAGTATTCGCCGTCCAACAGTGCCGCAGCCGTGAAGAGTTCGACACCGACCGTGATGGACTTTTCGTCCGCGTCGAAGTCCCCCCGGTGCAGATCTCCCCGCGCACCGTCCCCGGGCGTCCGCACCCCGAGCCTCGCCATCGCGCCCGGGACCTTCTCCAGGTACCAGGAGAAGTCCTCGCCGCCCAGGCTCTGTTCCGTGTCCTCCACCGAGAACGCCCCGCGCCGGGCCGTCATCGCGTCGTGCAGGAGCTGAGTGACGGCCGGGTCGTTGACGACCGGGGGCACGCCCCGGATGTACTCGACGACCGACTTCGCCCGGTGCAGGTCCGCGATCTCGACGATCGCCGCGTGGACCAGGTCGGGGGCGTCGTGCCACGCCTTGAGGTCCAGGCACCGTACGGTCCCGGAGAGTTCGGCGTGCTGGGGGATCACGTTGCACGCGTGGCCCGCCTCGATGCGGCCCCACGTCAGCGCGAGGCCCGAGCGGGCGTCGATGCGGCGGGAGAGCAGGGCGGGGACCTCTGTGACGACCTTCGCCGCCGCGGTGACGAGGTCGGTGGTGAGGTGGGGGCGGGCCGTGTGGCCGCCGGGGCCGTCCAGGGTGATCTCGAGCCGGTCGCAGGCCGACGTGATCGGTCCCGTACGCAGCCCGATGCGGCCCGCGTCCACCTTGGGGTCGCAGTGCACCGCGATGATCTTGCCGACCCCGTCCAGGACCCCGGAGTCGATGGCGTCGGGGGCGCCGCCGGGCAGGACCTCCTCCGCCGGCTGGAAGATCAGGCGTACCGCGTTCGGGAGCAGGCCCCGGCGGTCGAGGTCCGCCAGGACGAGGGCCGCGCCGAGGACCGTGACCGTGTGGATGTCGTGGCCGCAGGCGTGGGCGCGGTCCGGGACCGTGGAGCGGTAGGCGCAGTCGGCCTTGGTGTCCGGAATGGGGAGTGCGTCGATGTCCGCGCGCAGGGCGAGCATGGGCCGTACGCCGTCCCACGTGCCGACGTCGCACATCAGGCCGGTGCCGGTGTCGAGCACGCGCGGTGCGAGCCCGGCCGCCTCGAGCCGCTGCTTGATCGCGGCCGTGGTGCGGAACTCCTGGTTGCCGAGCTCGGGGTGCATGTGGAGGTCGCGGCGGAAGGCGATCAGTTCGGTGCGCAGGTCGTCGGGCAGCGCGCCGAGGAGAGTGGTGGCCTGGTCGTCGGAGTCGCGGGACATCAACTGGTTCACCTTCTGAAGAGTAGGCCCGGGTCCACCCCAACTCACCCCCGATCAACAAAAGTTCAACCGCATAGGCGAAGATCGACTGGCTCTGGGGCGTATGAAGTGCCCTCGTGGTGGGTAAGCTCCTCCGTCCTCCCGCCCTGGTCAGTCCGTGGCGCGACACCCGGCGGGGACCGGCGCGGGAGCGCCGGGCAGGCGAGGAGCGACGTGCGTCACAGTGGCACGCCGCGTACGGCCAAAACCTGGTCATGCGGAGGTCTGGATTCCGTCAGGTTTTCACGGTCCGCTCCGGTCCGGTCGGAGCGCTGCTCGAACTCCCCCTGCTCCAGGGGCTGTTGGGTGCATCTGGATGGCTGCACCACGTTCCTGGCCCATTCCCCCGCGCGGTATACAGTCCCTGCTCGCAACATTTGTTTACTTCAATCACAGGGGTGGGGCATGGGGACACGTGCGGTCCGAAGACCGGTGGCACGCAAGAGGGTCTGGATCGCGGTGGGGGCCGTGGTCGTCGGCGGGGCCGGGATCATGACCGCCACCGCCTTCGCTCCCGATGACGGTGGTTCGTCGGCCGGGAAACCCGCCGCGCAGAAGCCGGTGTCCAGCGCCGTGCAGGCGCTGCAGCTGAGCGGCAGGGACGGCAAGTTGACGCTGCCGCAGCGCTCCACCGAGCAGTTCGGCCTGGTCGGCGTGACCTGGACCAGCCCGAAGGCCAAGCTGGATGCGGACATAGAGGTACGGACCCATCGCGTCTCCACCGGCGCCTGGTCCGACTGGCACAGCGTCGAGGCCGCCGACGACGACATCCCCGACGCGGGCGCCGAGCCGAACGCCCGTGGCGGCAGCGCGCCCCTGTACGTCGGTGTCTCCGACGGAGTCCAGGCCAGGGTTACGTCCAAGAGCGGCGCGACCGGCATCCCGGCGGGCCTGCGGCTGGACCTGGTGGGCGACGCCCCGCAGAAGAAGACCTCGGTGAACGTGGCGATGGCTCCCGCGGCGTACGCGGTCGACGCCGACCCCACGGACTCCCCGACCCCCGACCCGACCGACACCTCCGCATCCCCCACGCCCTCGGACTCGCCGAGCCCGTCTCCGTCGGACGTCTCTCCCCCGCCGTCGGTGAGCCCGACGCCGAGCGCGACCAGCGCGTCCCCGACGCCCTCCAAGTCGGCCTCCACGAGCCCCTCCCCGACGTCGACCCGTCCGACCGCCCCGAAGTCCACGGTGGTCAAGCCGACGATCGTGACGCGGGCGGGCTGGGGCGCCGACGAGAAGATCCGCGAGGCTGGCGACCCGGCCTACTCGGACAAGATCAACGCGGTGTTCGTCCACCACACCGACACCGCGGCCACGTACGACTGCAAGGACTCGGCGTCGATCGTGCGCTGGGTGTACACGTACCACGTGAAGAGCAACGGCTGGCGCGACGTCGGCTACAACTTCCTGGTCGACAAGTGCGGCACGATCTTCGAGGGCCGCTACGGCGGCATGGACCTGCCGATCATCGGCGCCCACACCGGCGGCTTCAACACCCGCTCCACGGGCATCGCCGTCCTCGGCTCCTTCCCCGACGACAAGGGCAACGCAACCTCGATCTCCACCTCGATGCTGGGTTCGGTCGCCGCGGTCGCCGCCTGGAAACTCGGGATGTACGGGGTGAACCCGAATCCGTCCACGAAGACCGCCACGCTGGTCGCGGGCTCGGGCGGCAGCTCCAACTTCACCGTGGGCAAGACGTACACCTTCTTCCCCATCTCCGGACACCGCGACGGCTATGCCACCGCCTGCCCCGGCATCAACCTCTACAACAAGCTGCCCACGATCCGCGCCTACGCGGCAGGACCGGTCGCCGCGCCGACGCTGACGGTCTCGCCGACGTACACGAAGGGCGCCTCGACCGTCACCTGGACGACCGCGACACCGACCGCCGTGATCAAGGGCTTCGAGGTCCTGGTCGACGGCAAGACGGTCGCCTCGGTAAGCCGGTCCACGCGCTCGGCGCCGATCACCGTCGCCGCCGGCAAGCACGCGGTCCAGATCCGCGCGACGCACATCAACGGCAAGACGTCGATCTCGGCGGCCGCCTCGGTCACGGGTGACACGACCAAGCCGACGTACACGACGCCCCTGGACGTACGGCTGCGGGGCGGCACGCTCACCTCCACCTCGATCCCGGTGGCGATGACCTGGAAGGCCGCCGACAACGCGTCCCTCAAGTCGGTGGCGGCCACCGCCCCGCACGCGGCGACGTTCGGCCCGACGGTGACCTCGTGGGGCACCACGGCCAAGCCCGCGACGGCCGTCACGTACACGCTGAAGGCGACCGACTCGGCGGGCAATTACCTGACCACCTCGGTCTCCCGTACGGCCGTGATCACCCAGGAGACCTCGGCCACGCGCTCCGGCACCTGGGCGGCGAAGAAGTCGACCAGCTATCTGGGCGGTGCCTCGTACTCGTCCGGCACCAAGAACGCCGCGCTGACCTGGACGTTCACCGGACGCTCGGTGGCCTGGGTGGTCTCGCGGGCGTCGACCTCGGGTCAGGCGTACGTGTACGTCGACGGGGTCAAGGTGTCGACGGTGGACCTCAAGTCCTCGACGACGCTCTACCGCCAGGCGATCTGGACCAAGACCTGGTCCACGGCCGCCAAGCACACGGTCAAGATCGTCGTGGTCGGCACGTCAGGCCGGCCGACGGTGACGACGGACGGCATCGCGTACGTGAAGTAGCAGCGCCGGGAGTTACGGCAGGGGCCGGGGAGCGGATCAGCTCCCCGGCCCCTGCCGTCTGTCGCCGTCCGTCTCCGTCCTGCGGCGCGTACACCTTGGACAAAATTGTTGACAATCCTGTTGCCCTAGATTTAGGTTCGACAGGCACTCACCCAGGGAGGGCAGCGATGCCGGAGCAGACACGTTCAGGCACCGGAGAGCAGGCCAAGCAGCAGGCATTGGCGCAGCTCAGACAGGCGATCCTGCAAGGCGACATGGCACCGGCCCAGCGGCTGGTGGAGAACGAGCTCGCCGAGCAGTTCGGTGTGACACGGGCCAGTGTCAGGGCGGCGCTCATCGATCTGGCGGCCGAAGGTCTGGTCGAGCGGATCCGTAACCGGGGATCGCGCGTGCGCGTGGTGTCCGTCGAGGAAGCGGTGGCCATCACCGAGTGCCGTGTGGCCCTCGAAGGGCTCTGCGCCGCCAAGGCGGCCGTCGCGGCCAGCGACGCGCAGCTCGCCCAACTGGCGGACGTGGGACGGGCGATGAAGAAGGCGGTCGCCGACGGCGAACCGGTGACGTACTCCGACCTCAACCACCAACTCCACTCCCTGATCCGGGAGTTCTCCGGCCAGCCCGTGGCCGCCGAGCTCCTGGAGCGGCTCAACGGGCAGCTGGTGCGCCACCGTTTCCAGCTCGCGCTGCGACCGGGGCGCCCCCAGCAGTCCCTGGGTGAACACCTGGCCATGATCGACACGATCACGTCCAGGGACCCGCAGGCGGCCGAGGCGGCCGTCCGTGCCCACCTCTCGGGTGTGATCGACGCGTTGCGCGAGTAGCGCTCCGGCAGTCCGGCGGTGGGCCAACTTTCCTGTCCAGCAAGGAGATTCAGCCCATGACAGACGGCAAGTCGCCCACCACTCCACGATCCACGCTGGTCGTCACCGCACACGCCGGGGACTTCGTGTGGCGGGCCGGCGGAGCCATCGCGCTGGCCGCCTCCCGTGGTGAGAAGGTCACGATCGCGTGCCTGACGTTCGGCGAGCGCGGCGAGTCCGCGAAGGCGTGGCGCGAGGGCAAGCAGCTGGCGGAGATCAAGGCGATACGGAAGGACGAGGCCGAGCGCGCCGCCGCCGCCCTGGGCGCGGAGGTCCTCTTCTTCGACGCCGGAGACTATCCGCTGGTCGCCACCGCCGAGTTGACCGACCGGCTCGTCGAGATCTACCGCGACACCCAGCCCGACGTCGTACTGACGCACCCGACCGACGACCCGTACAACGGCGACCACCCGGCCGCGAACCGCATGGCCCTGGAGGCCCGCATCCTGGCCCAGGCCATCGGCTACCCGGGCGAGGGCGAGATCATCGGCGCCCCGCCCGTCTTCTACTTCGAGCCGCACCAGCCGGAGATGAGCGGCTTCAAGCCCGAGGTCCTCCTCGACATCACCGAGGTGTGGGACACCAAGCGCAAGGCCATGGAGTGCCTGGGCGCCCAGCAGCACCTGTGGGAGTACTACACGGATCTCGCGGTCCGCAGGGGAGTCCAGCTCAAGCGCAACGCGGGACCCAATCTGGGCCTGGCCCACAAGACCATGGCCGAGGCCTTCATGCGCCCCTACCCGGAGATCGCGAGGGAACTGGCATGAGCGGCGTCATCGTCACCAACCCCCCGAAGGCGTCCGCGAAGGACGTCGCGCAGCTGTCCGCGTACGGCACCGCCACGGTCTCCGAGGCGCTCGGCCGCACCGGCAGCTTCGGGCTCGGCCTTCGCCCGGTGCAGCAGGACGTACGGATCGCGGGCACGGCGGTGACCGTGCTGTGCTGGCCCGGCGACAACCTCATGATCCATGCGGCCGTCGAGCAGTGCGGCGAGGGCGACATCCTGGTCGTCACCACCACATCCCCTTGTACGGACGGCCTGTTCGGCGAGCTCTTCGCCACCGCGCTGGAGCACCGTGGGGTGCGCGGTGTGGTCATCGACGCCGGTATCCGCGACACTTCCGAGCTCCGCCAACTGGGCTTCCCCGGCTGGTCGGCGGCGGTCTCCCCGCAGGGGAGCGTCAAGGCGACCGCCGGTTCGGTGAACGTGCCGGTGGTGATCGGCGGGCAGATCATCCGCCCCGGCGACGCGATCGTCGCCGACGACGACGGGGTCGTGGTCGTCCCGCGCGAACACACCGCGGAGGCGGTCGTGGCCTGCGAGGCGCGCGAGGCGAAGGAGGCTGCGGCCCGATACGCCTTCCAGGAGGGCCAGTTGGGGCTCGACCGCTACGGGCTGCGCGAGACGCTCGTACGGCTCGGCGTGACCTACCAGACGTACGAGGAGTACTCCGCCAACGGGCAGCACCATGCATGAGGTCCGCTGCATGCTGATGCGCGGCGGCACCTCCAAGGGCGCCTACTTCCTGGCCGGCGACCTCCCCGCCGATCCCGCCGTACGCGACGACCTGCTGCTCCGCGTCATGGGCAGCCCCGACCCGCGCCAGATCGACGGGCTCGGCGGGGCACATCCCCTCACCAGCAAGGTGGCGGTGGTGTCAGCGTCGCCGCACGACGGGGCGGACGTCGACTATCTCTTCCTCCAAGTGGGCGTCGACAGACCGGAGGTGACGGACCGCCAGAACTGCGGGAACCTCCTCGCCGGGGTCGGCCCCTTCGCCGTGGAGCGCGGCCTGGTCTCCCCCGGCGGCGCGCAGACCTCGGTCCGTATCCGCATGCTCAACACCGGCGACCTCGCCACCGCGACCTTCCCGACGCCGGGAGGGCGTGTCGCGTACGAGGGCTCCGCCACGATCTCCGGGGTGCCGGGGAGCGCGGCGGCGGTGGTGATCGAGTTCCCGCAGGGTGCGGGCCCGCTGCTGCCGACGGGCAGGGCCCGTGACGTGATCGCCAGTACGCCGGTGACGTGCGTGGACAACGGGATGCCGACCGTACTGATCGCCGCGTCCGACCTGAAGGTCACCGGCTACGAGGACCCCGCAGCCCTGGAACAGAACCAGGACCTCGCGGCCCGCCTCTACGAACTCCGCCTGGCAGCAGGCAAGTTGATGGGCCTGGGTGACGTCGGTACGACAACCGTGCCCAAGCTCACTCTGCTCGCCCCGCCGAGAGACGGCGGTGCGGTCACCACCCGCACCTTCATCCCGGTGCGCTGCCACACCTCCATCGGCGTCCTGGGCGCGGCGAGCGTCGCCGCCGGACTGCGCATCCCCGGCTCGGTCGCCGAGGGCATCGCACAGCTGTCCTCATCGGGCTCACAGGGCGGCCTGATACGTATCGAGCACCCCACCGGACACCTGGACATCGAGACCGAGATCGCGCCAGGACCCCCGCCGGCGGCGCGCCGCACCGCCGTGGTCCGTACCGCACGAAAGATCTTCGACGGCACGGTCTTCGCACGCCCTGCCGCCCAACCCTGAAGGAGCCGCACATGCCCCCGCCGCTCGGCGACATAGCCCACCTCGGCCACGCCGAACTGCTCACCCCCGACCTCGAAGCCAGCGTCCAGTTCTTCATCGAGTACCTGGGCCTGACCGAGAACGGCCACACCGGGGACTCGATCCACCTCCGGACCTGGGACGACTACGAGCACCACAGCATCACCCTCACCCCCCACACCACCTCGGGCATCCGCCGCACGGCCCTGCGCACCTCCAGCGAGGAGGCGCTGCACCGCCGGGTCAAGGAGATCGAGGCGAGCGGCCGCCCCGGCCGCTGGACCGAGGGCGAACCGGGCATCGGCAAGCTGTACGTCACGACCGACCCGGACGGGCACGAGATCGCCCTGTACTGGGAGAGCGAGTGGTACCAGGCCCCGCCCGAGCTCAGGCCGGGCCTGAAGAACCAGCCGCAGGCCAAGCCGGGCCACGGGGTCGCGGTCCGCCGCCTCGACCACGTCAACTTCCTTGCCCGCTCGGTCGAACCCAACGGCGACTTCATACGCGACCAACTCGGCGCCCGCCCCACCGAGCAGATCCGCCTCGACGACGGCCGCATCGCCGCCCAGTGGCTGACCTTCAGCAACAAGTCGTACGACGTCGTCTACACCGAGGACTGGTCGGGCACGCAGGGCCGCCTGCACCACATCGCCTTCGCGACCGACACCCGCGAGGACATCCTGCGCGCGGCCGATCTCGCCCTGGACACAGGGGTGTTCATCGAGACGGGCCCGCACAAGCACGCGATCCAGCAGACGTTCTTCCTCTACGTCTACGAGCCCGGCGGCAACCGCGTCGAGCTCTGCAACCCGCTCACCCGCCTCGTCCTGGCCCCCGACTGGCCGCTGGTCACATGGACCGAGAACGAGCGGAAGAAAGGCCAGGCCTGGGGCCTGAAGACGATCGAGTCGTTCCACACGCACGGCACGCCTCCGCTCGAAGACTGACGGCGGGCGGGGGGGTCCTCCACGCCAGGGGGACAACTCGTTTCTGAGATTGTTAACAAAACCGTTGACGATTACTCGACCGCTCCCTACCGTCAAGCGGACCCCCCTCCCCCGATCCCGCCAAGGGACCCGTCCCCCGGACGAGAGGACACAACGATGTCTCCCTCCCCCGCCCCGCGCACACCGCTCACGCGCGGCGCCAGAATGGCCGCGCTGGTCGTCGGCCTGTGCTGGATGGTCGTCCTCTTCGACGGCCTCGACATGTTCGTGTACGGCTCCGTGCTCCCCAACATGCTGGCCGAGAAGGCGCTCGGCCTCACCCCGGCGAAGGCCGGTGACCTGGGCAGTTACGCCACCTTCGGGATGCTGATAGGCGCCCTGTCCGCGGGCACCGTCACCGACTGGATCGGCCGCAAGAAGGTCATCCTGGCCAGCACCGCGGTCTTCTCGCTCGCCTCCGCCCTGTGCGCGGTGGCAGGCAGCCTCGGCGTCTTCAGCTGGGCCCGCTTCATCGCCGGCCTCGGCCTCGGCGGCCTCCTCCCCACCACGATCACGATGGTCTCGGAGTACGCCCCGCGCGGCCGGACCGCGCTGATCGTCGGCACGCTGATGACCGCGCACCAGGCGGGAGGCATCGTGTCGGGCTTCGTAGGGATCTGGACGACACAGGCGGGCGGCTGGCGGATCGCGTACTGGATCTGCGTGGCACCGCTCTTCATCGGCGTACCGCTGATCGCCAAGTTCCTGCCGGAGTCGATGAGCTTCCTGCTGGCGAAGGGCCGCACGGAGGAGGCGCGGGCGCTGGCGGCGCGGTACGAGGTCGAGCTCCCGGCCCCCAAGGCGAACGCCCTTGGTTCCGGCGGGCGTTGGGACGCGGTGATCGCGCTCTTCCGAGGCGGCCTGTGGCGTACGACGGGCCTGTTCTGGCTGACGTCGTTCTTCGGTCTGCTGCTGGTGTACGGAGTCAGCCAGTGGCTGCCGACGATGATGCGCGGCGCGGGCTACGACCTCGGCTCCTCGCTCTCCTTCGTGGTCGTCATCAACCTCGGAGGCATCGTCGGGATGCTGGTCGCGGGCCGCTTCTCGGACCGTTTCGGCGCGCCGAAGGTCGCCACGGTCTGGTTCGCACTGACGGCGGCGGGCATCGCACTGCTCGCGGTGCGGATGCCGCTGGCGCTGACGTACGTGGACGTCTTCCTGACGGGCCTGTTCCTCTTCAGCGCGCAGGCGATGGTCTACGCGGCGGTCGCGGCCCGCTCCACGGACGGCAACCGGGCGACGGCGGTGGGCTGGGTCTCGGGCATCGGCCGCTTCGGGGCGGTGTTCGGACCGTGGTTGGGCGGCCAGTTGGTCGCGGGCGGCAGCAACGGGTGGGGCTTCGCGTCGTTCGCGATCGCGGGTGTGCTCGCGACGGTGTTCGTGGCGCTGACCACCTTGATCAAGCAACAGGAGCCGGCTCTGAGCCCGGCCCTCGCACAGCCCGTGTCCACGACATCGGGCTGACCAAGACCTCCAACTCCCCCTCACAGCAAGGAATTCAGCAATGAAGCGCAGGACCGTAGTCATGGGTATCGGAGCGACCGCCGGGGTGGCGGCGATTGGCACGGGCGTCGGCTGGCAGGCGTCGGCAGAGGGCGCATCGGGGACCCTGGTCTTCGACAGGACGGCGTACAAGACGGTGACGGAGACGATCACGACGGACGCGGGCGACAAGGAGGTGGAGTACCACTTCTACGGCCCGATCACGTACGTCACGAACCCGTCGGACGACACGCACCAGTCCCTGGTGGTCAGCGTCCCGGTGAAGATCGACGGCAAGACGGTGGATGCGACGGACGCCCCGATCGTCTTCGCCAACGGGATCGGCGGCTACTTCCCGTCGTCGGTGGCGACCGCAACGGGCGTGGGCCAGTCGACGATGGAGATGGGCGGTGGCGGCGCACCCGGCGGCGGTACGGGTCCGGGCGGAGGTGGAGGCGGAGGCGGAGGCGCGAAGCAGATCAGCATGCCGAAGCTGGGCCTGGCGGCGGGTTACGTAGTAGTGGAACCGGGAGCGCGGGGCCGCAGCCTCACGGATTCCTCCGGTGTGTACTACGGCACGGCACCGGCGGCGATAGTCGACCTGAAGGCGGCGGTCCGCTACGTCCGCGCCAACAAGGGCCGCATCCCCGGCAACACGGACCGGATCGTCTCCACGGGTGTGAGCGCGGGCGGCGCCCTGTCGTCCCTGCTGGGCGCGTCCGGCGACAGCAAGATCTACGAGTCGTACCTCAAGGAGGCGGGCGCGGCCCACGCCGGCGACGCGATCTTCGCGGTGGGTGCCTGGTGCCCGATCACGGACCTCGAACACGCCGACGCGGCCTACGAGTTCTGCTGGGGCGACAGCAAGACGCAGCCGACGGGCGCGGTGGTCGACCAGACGGTGGCGAAGGCGCTGCAGTCGCAGTTCGCGGAGCACCAGGCGTCGCTGAAGCTGCCGGGCCTGCACCACTTCGGCAGGCTGACGGCTCGCAACTACGACGAGTACCTGGTCAAGACGTACATGCAGCCGGCGGCCACGAAGTACCTGGCGGCCCTGTCGGACGCCGACCGCACCACGTACCTGGCGGCGAACACCTTCATCACGTGGTCCGGGTCCAAGGCAACGTTCACCTGGTCCGACTACGTCACGCACGTGGGCGCCCGCAAGAAGACGACCCCGGCGTTCGACGCCTTCGACCTGTCGGCGGGCGAGAACAACGAGTACGGCCTGGGCACCACCTCTGCCCGGCACTTCACGCAGTACGCCCTGGACAACGACACCACGGGCCTGACCAGCAAGCGCCTCGCATCGGACATCCCCGAGAAGCTCCGTCTGATGAATCCGATGCACCACCTGGCCCAGAAGAACCCGGGCCGCTCGAAGCACTGGTGGATCCGGGTCGGCACGAACGACACGGACAGCTCCCCGGTGATCGTCGCGAACCTCGCGGCGGCGGCCGCCGACCTGGGCGACGACGTCAGCTCCCTCATGTACTGGGACGGCGCCCACGGCGCGAACGACGACGCGGCGGACTTCATCACGTGGATCGCCAAGGTGACGGGCCACAAGAGGAAGTAGCGCCGCACCCCCGCGATGCCGAGCCTCGTACAGCACGGGCTCGGCATCGCCGCGTTGTACGCCCGGAGCGGCGCGAGCCCCGGGTTCACTCGATATCCAGCGCTCCACAGCAGCCGAGTAGGTGCGAAGCCATGATCAGCATTTCTCGGCTCGGCGCAGGACGATGTCAACGTCGCCCGACGCTGTCCGCGTCCGCCGCAGGAGCGGGCGGCACCTGCCAGGCCGCCGCCTGCACGCGGTTGGCGACGCCGAGCTGGGCGTAGAGAGCAGCGGCCCGCGCCTTCACCGTGGAGACGCTGACGTTCAGTTCGCCGGCGATCTCGCGGTTGTTCAGGCCCCGGCGAATGCCCTCGTGTACGGCTTCGAGACGCTGCGCGAGTGCTGTCTCCGCGCTCTTCGCCTCCTTCCCTGTGTGCTCGAAGCCGTCGCGCATACCGGTGGCGGCAGCCTCCGCGGTCTCGCTCGGCGGGATCACGCAGTAGCCGAGGGCCACCAGGCGTACGGCGTCCGCGAGACACCCGTCCACCAACTCCCTCGGTACGACGCTGAGACGGGAAGCCGGCGACGGCACCTGCGCCTGGCTGCTGTGCTCGCCCCAGGACGTCACCAGGACCGTCGGCACCGATGCCGGTGGCCGGTGCGCCAGCGGGGCCTGCCCCGTCCCGCTCAGCACCAGCACATCCACGCCCGTACTCGTCGCCCGCTCCGCGCTCTCCGCCGCGAACACCGTAAATCCCCTGCGCCGCAACAGCCTGTACAGCTGGCGGCGTTCAGATTGATCAGGGCAAGCCAGACCCACACGCATGAAGGAATCCCCTCGTGAACCGCTGTGGACTGGTCGGGTCCGGCGGTCTTCCTTGCGATCACGCAGATTGAACCATGGCTCGATCACGCTGTCTCCACCTTGCCGGGAGGCCGACTTGTGGCCACCTGGCCATTGCGGGGCCGAAGCGAGGCGGCCGAAAGTCTGCAGACGAACGTCACCCGATGTTCACCATCCGGTTCTTCAGGAGGGGATTTCATGAAGCAGGCCATACGCAGACGCATCGCCGTCGGTGCGCTCACGACGGCGGTCGTCCTCGGCGGTGCGAGCGCCGCGCTCGCCCGTAACGGCAACGGCTCGATCTGGGTCGGCAACACCTACGCGCACATCAGCGGCAGCGTGTACTGGAACCCGAAGGGCACCGACCACGGCGGCATGGAGGTGTACGGCAACCTCTACGACGACGAGGCCGACGGCAACTCCGCCAAGCTCGAGGGCAAGGTGTCGGGCTACGGCTACACCACCCTGTGGCGCGCCAGCGGTGGCAACGGCACCCACGTGTACGGCGACAAGGTCGTCTACGACCCCGCCGCGCTGTATGTCAACGACGGCTACGTCCAGACCTGCCGCTACAACAGCTGGGGCGTCGACAAGTGCACCAGTGAGTACATGAGTCGCTGACCCCGGCGGCAACGACACAACCGGTGAAGCCGGGGCGGGCCGTGAATCAGACGGCCCGCCCCGGCCCGGCCGACCGTACCCCATCGAAATGGACACGCATGCTCGTCGCGGAGAAGCTCTGCCACGCCTTCAAGGACACCCAGGTCCTGAACGGCGTACACCTGACGGTGTCGGAGGGTGAGACCGTGGCCCTGGTCGGGCCCAGCGGCTCGGGCAAGACCACCCTGCTGTACTGCCTCGCCGGGCTGCTCCGTCCGGACGCGGGCAAGGTCTCCTTCCGGGGCGCGGACATCGTCGGGCTCGGCGAGCAGGAGCGTTCCGCGCTGCGCCGGACGTCCTTCGGGTTCGTCTTCCAGTCGGCCGAGCTGGTCCCCGAACTCACCCTGCGCGAGAACATCGAACTGCCGCTCGAACTCACCGGGGTGGCGGGCAAGGAGCGGCGCAGGCGTACGGACGAGCTGCTGGAGCGGCTCGGGCTCGGCGCGCAGTCGGGCAAGCGTCCGGCGAAGGTCTCCGGCGGGCAGGCGCAGCGTGCGGCCGTGGCGCGGGCCGTCGCCCACCGGCCCGCCGTGGTCTTCGCCGACGAACCGACCGGCGCGCTCGACACCGCCAACGGCGCGACCGTCACCGACCTGCTCCTCGACCTCGCCAAGGAGTCCGGCAGCTCCATCGTGCTGGTCACGCACGACCGTGACCTCGCCGCTCGCGCGGGCCGCACGGTCGAGCTCCTCGACGGTGCAGTGGTGGTCAACTCCCTTACCGCGGACGCCTCATGAGTGGGTTGCGACTGCTGTGGCGGGTGTTGCGCGGCGGCGGGGCCGCAGGGCTGCTGCGCCAACTCCTCATGATCGCCGGGATCTGCGTGGGCGTTCTCGTGCTCGCCTTCATCGCGTCCATGCCGGGCACTCTCGACGAACGCGCCGCCACTTCCTCGGCCCGCATGCCCCTTTCGACCGCCGGGCGGGCCGACGCCAACACCAACGCCAACACCAACACCGACGCCGACGGGCGGAAATTCTCGTACAGCCTGGTGCAGAGCTCCTGGGGTGGGCAGCGCTTCACCCGTGTCCTGATCGCCGACGCGGCCCCCGATTCCCCGCTGCCGCCCGGCCTCTCCCGACTCCCGAAGCCCGGCGAGGCGATCCTCTCGCCCGCCGCCGAACGGGCCGCCGCAGACCGGGCGTTCGCGGCGCTCGTGCCCGGCCGTCGTATCGGACAGGTGCGGCCCGCGGGACTGCTCGGCCCCGATGACCTGTACGCGTACATCGGCGTCACCTCCGACCGACTCGGCGACCGCGCCGAGGCCAGGGGCTGGGGCGGGCTGAGCGCGGACGTGGCCGTGCGGGACCGGTTCTCGCTCGTACCGTACGAGCTGGCTCTCATCGTGGTGGCGCCCGGCGTCATCTATCTCAATGTGTGCGCCCGGCTGTCGGCCGCCACCCGCCGCAGGCGCTATGCCGCGCTGCGCCTCGTCGGCATGGACCCGCGCCGGGTGCTGCGGCTCGCCGCCGGGGAGTCGGCGGTGGCCGGAGCGCTGGGCACGCTGTCGGGGCTCGCCCTGTACGGCGTGGTCAACCGCTGGGTGGGGCCCTCCGGCGTGATCGGCTTCAGCTGGTACGCCGCCTCGTCACGGCTGACCGTGCCGCTCGCGGTGGCGGCGTTCGTCCTGGTCACCGTGGCGTCCGGGGCGATCGGCGCCAAGAACACCGCGAAGGCGCTGGCCCGCCCCGTCGAGGCCCGGTTCGACGGCGCCGACCGGAGAGCCGGCTGGTGGCACGCGCTGCCGTTCGCGCTGGGCATCGGACTGATCGGGTTCCCCGTCGTGTCCGACGCCCTGGCGGACGGCCCGCCACGCGGTCCGGCCAGTGGCACCCAAGGGGTGCTGCTGATCGCCGGGATCCTCCTCGCCTCCGTGGGTGTGCTGTTCGCCGTACGTCCCCTGCTCGGCGCAGCCGCCCGCTGGATCGGCGGCGGGCGCGGTCCGCTGGCCGTACGGCTGGCGGCCCGCCGGGTCGAGCACGAGTCCGCGGGGCTGACCTGGCATTTGTCGGGGCTGGTCCTGCTGGTTCTGGTGGCCTGCGTCGGAGCGGGCGTACTGCACCAGAACGAGGTGGCGTCCAGCCTGCGCACGGGGCCCATGACCGTGGGCGTCGAAGCGCGGGAGGCCGCGCCCGCCGACCGGGCCGGGCTCTGGAAACTGCCCGCGGACCACCGCTGGGCCTGGCAGTCCAGCGTGCACCCGCAGGAGGCCCCGGCCACCGAGCCGCAGACTGCGCAGGACTGGGTACGGGCCTTCGGCGCGACCGTGGTCACCGCGGACTGCGCCACCGTCCGCGAACAGACCGGCCGCCCGCTGCCCGAGTGCGCGGACGGCCACGTCTACCGGATCGCACAACAGGGTGAACTGACGCTGCCGCAGGGCCTGGAGCTGAAATTCCGCACCGGGACCGGGGCAGAGGCAGAGGACAAGTCCTCCGCGCTGACCACGCTCAAGGCCTCGGGCCCCACCCTCGACCTCGGGCGCGCCGCAGCCTTCGTGTCGGGTCCCGCACTGCTGTCCACCGGCCCCGTACCGGCCCTCGGCATCACCGAGGACACCCGTATCCAGTTCCGGATCGACGGAAGCCTTGCCGCAGCCGACGAGTTCGCCTCCGCCCTCGCCAAGGTGGCACCCGCGGCGACCGCGCGGGCGGGCGACCTGGACCTGGACGGTCTTGAGGACTACCGCGTACACCGGGGCACCATCGACAGCGGGGTGTGGATCGCCTTCCTGCTCGGCGCCTCCGCGTTTCTGATCAGCGCGATCGGCCGCGCGTCCGAGCGGCGCAGGGACGTCACCGCGCTCGTTGTGCTCGGCGTGCCGGTCCGCACCCTGCGCGCCGTGCAGTGGCTCCAACTCCTCGCCCCGCTCAGCCTGGTGCTCGCCCTGGCCCTGCTCACCGGGGCGCTCGCGGGCAACGCCGTACTGCTCCTGCAGGGCGCCTCCGCCGGCTGGTACGGCGGCACGCTCACCGCCGCTGGGCCCGCCGTGCTGATCGCCGTGCTGAGCGCGGCAGTGGTCGGCGCGTTCGTCACCGGTCTCCGCCCCCGACCCGAGGATCTCCACCGTGCGTAATCCCTCCCGCCGCAATCTCTCCCGCCGCACTCTGATGGCGCTCGCCGGACTGCTGCTCACGCTGGGCACCGGCCTGTTCTTCGCTCTCCGCTACGACACCCACCTCGTCGGCACGGAGGCGATGGGCCCCACCTTCGAAGGCGACGACCAGGTCCTGGTGGACACCGCCGGTGCGCACGGCGCGGATCTGCGGCACGGCGACGTCGTGGTCGTACGCGGCGACTGGCCTGGGGCGCCGGACGGGTACCGGTACACGGTGCGGGTGATCGGCCTCGGCGGAGAGCGGGTGCAGGGCACGCGCGACGGCTCGGTCACGGTGAACGGCACGCGCCTCGACGAGCCGTACGCCCACGGGGATCACTCCGCGTACGGCGCCTTCGACATCACGGTCCCGACCGGCCGGGTCTTCCTCCTCGCGGACGCCCGCAGTATCGCGGTCGACTCCCGGGCCTACCTCTCCACCCGCTCGGGCACCCTGCCCGCCGACGCCATCGAGGGCCGGGTCGCCGCGACGGCCTGGCCCGTATGGGGCCTGGCCACGGACCCGTCAACATCCTCCCGCCTGCCGCTGCCGGCCATGGCGGGGGCGGGTACCGCCGCGGGGGTCGTACTGCTGGCGCTGGCGGCGAGGCCGTGGTTCACCCAACTGCGGTCGCGTGTACGGTCATTGCGGCCCGGGGTGCGCGAGCGCACAACGTGAAGGACCGCGGCCCCGTCCGTGCTCCCTTTGGCAGGAATTCCCGGGCTGAGGACGCTGGAGGCGCTCGTGTTACGGCCTAATGGGTTGATCTCCCCCGGGTCCGCGCATCTTCTCCGCAGCAAGCCTCTGCACGTTGGACAACACGTCAGGACCGCTGTCGAAGTCCGCGTCGGTGAGCGTGCCGCCCAACCGTTCGCGCAGAATTCCGCGCACCACGGCGACCTTCTCCAGTTCCTCGTGGGCCAGCCGATCCAGGAACGCATCGGCCGCAGGATCGGGCACAACCTCGAACATCCAGTGCCGCATCACAGCGTGGATCTCATGCACGCCGGCCGAGTTGATTGCCCGAACGAACTCCTCGCGGCGCTCCTCGGGCAGGGCTGCCCGGATGCCAGGGATGGTGTTGGGCACTTCGACCTCCACCCCGTCGACCATGGTCTTGAGCGGCTCCGCCATGACCTGCTCCCCTCGCTAGGCGCCTGGCCGGGCACCGTAGACGGGAAGCGCCCCCGTCTCCAAGTCCCCGCCCAGCTCGCTCTCAAGGGGAACGGTCTCCCCGTACTTGCCGTGGACCACACCCCGGTACCCGTCAGGCGCTGGGCGCGTGAACAGCGACCAGGTCCCCGTGCGCGGGTCGACCTGCAGCAACCGGGCAACCCCCGCCGCCGCGTACCACTCCGTCTTCTCGTTGATGCCCTTCAGCCGCTCGTTCGGCGAGATGACCTCGACCGCAAGCTCCACCGCGTCCGCGTCCAGCAGCCAACCGTCCGCTTCTTTGAAGGATCGCGGGCCGATGGTCAAGTCCGGCGTCGAGTAGTCATCGGGGTCATCCACCATCGGGACAGAGACGTTCTCGAAGGCTTCGTGCTCGGCTGCCAGGCCGGGGCGCATCGCATCGCGAAGGTCGATGACAAGCCCGGTGTGCTTCCCACTCGGGCCCGGAGACACCACGAGTTTGCCCCCGATGATCTCGACCCGCGCGCCAGTGGCCTGCGCAATCTTGCCCGCGGCCTCACGCAGGTGTCCGCGACGGACGGGGATGGATCTCAAACTCATCTCCTCTCTTGTCGCCTACGCCACCGCGATGAGCGGGCCGCAGTCACGGCACCGTCCCGGCAGTGGGGCTCGGTAGGCGCGTTCGCAGCCGTCACAGGTCTGGAACGGGTCGGGGCGCAGTCGCTCCGGTGCGGCGGGGATCGGGGGCGGCAGGAGTTCGGCCAGGCGGTGGGCGAGGAACCCCGCCGGGTGGCGCAGAGGTTCAGCGGGCAGGTCGGCGGTCAGCGTGCGTCGTACAGCATCGGGGGCGATCCCCCGCTCCAGCCAGGCGGTGACGGCCGGGGCGAGGCGTTGCGTGTCGCGTACGGAGAGCAGCAGGCGGGGGTCGAGGGCGCGCAAGGAGGCCAGCAACTCCTGGGCGGATACGTGCCGTTCGGGACTCGGCGGGGCCTGCTCCGGCTCCGGGGCGGCAGCGGTCTGCGGCACGTTGTACGAGGTCGTGCGGGTCACGATCCGCCCGGAGGGCGTCCGCTCTCTGACCCGGGCCAGATACCCGTACGCCTCCAGCTCCCGTAGCGCGGAGGCGATCCGGATCTCCCCTTCGGGGAACTTCGCGGCCAGGACCTTGATCCCGACCGGTGCGCCCTCGGGCAGCGACTGGATGTGGGTGGCGAGACCGATCGCGGTGAGCGACAGGTCCGGGTGCTGGGCGAGATGGTTTCCGACCACCGTGAACTGCTCGGTCTGGGGTCGGTCGACGTGTCCGATCCCGGATCGGGAAGGGCCGGACCGGGCGCGCGAGGGCGCGTTAAGCTGCTGCTCAGTCATCAGGAAGGTGCTTCTTCCTCGGTGATCAGACCCTCGTTCGGGATTGCAGTCCCGGCGGGGGTCGTCTCATGCGTACAGGGGGATGTTGCTGCTGATCGCGGCTGACCTTTCCCCACCAACTTCCTTGATCGCCAGCCCATTTGGACCAATTCACTCGTGTGGGTGACGGGACGGCGGGGTTGGGTGGGGTTGGTTCTTTCCCAGGTTCTTTGTCTTTGGCGTCGGGCCCGCCCGGAACGTGGCACTCAACGACCCGGTGCCGGATCGATCTCCGCCCACACGGTCTTCCCCGGCACGGGCCCGGGCTCAACGCCCCACCGGTCCGCGTACACCCCGACGATGACGAGCCCCCGCCCCCACTCGGCGTCGCCCGGCGCCGGGTCGTGGGCGAGGGGGATCCGGTCGCCCCGGGTGTCGTAAACCTCGATACGGAGCGTGCCCACACCGGAGAGCGCGAGGCTCAGCCGGAAGTCGCGACCGGGGACGCGGCCGTGCGTGATGGCGTTGGCCGCGAGCTCGGCGACGACCTGGGCGGCGGCGGCGAACGGCAGCCCCCACTCTGAGAGTTGCTGGACAGCCAGCAATCTGCCAAGCCGCGCGCCGCGACGGGTGGACGACAGCTGAATGCTGAACTGGCGTACGGGCGCGGGCATTTCGACGACTTCGTGACTCATGTCACTCAGGCTGCCGGGGCGCCCGTACGCCGGACAGCAACTTCATCTCTACGTACGGTGACTGTCCCGAGCTTGTCCAGCGCTGTCCCGGCTGTCCCGGGTGACGCAACGGGTACGGAGCCGGTTGGAGGTGGGTGCGCATGAGCAACAACGACGAACCCGGCTGGGAGGTCGACCCCGACGACGAGTCGGGGGCGGCGGTGGTCGCGGCGGTGGGCCGCCAACTCAAGCTCTGGCGCGAGGCGGCGGGGATGCGGGCGGCGGAGTTCGGGGCGGCGCTCGGGTACGGGGAGGACCTCGTCTTCAAGGTGGAGGGCGGGCGACGGATCCCCAGGCCCGAGTACCTGGACGGGGCGGATGCACT
The DNA here is from genome assembly GCF_036227325.1 of Streptomyces sp. NBC_01465. Classification (NCBI taxonomy): domain Bacteria; kingdom Bacillati; phylum Actinomycetota; class Actinomycetes; order Kitasatosporales; family Streptomycetaceae; genus Streptomyces; species Streptomyces sp. NBC_01465. The sequence continues at coordinate 3,122,987 of NZ_CP109467.1, forward strand.
CCTGCGCGCGGGCGGCAGGATCTCCGCAATGAAGGAGGACGTCGCACAGGTCCGATACCCGAAACGGGTGCGGGAACTGGCGAAGCTGGAGGCCCGAGCAGTCGAGTTCGCGGCGTATCACAACCACAACATCAACGGCCTCCTGCAGGAGGAGGGCTACATGCGAGCGCTCTTCGAAACCTGGCTGCCCGCCTACTCTGCTGACGAGATGGACCGCATGGTGACCGCACGACTGGGTCGACAGTCCGTCTTCACACGGACACCCGCCCCCATGTTCAGCTTCGTGCAGGAGGAGGTGACCCTCCGCCGTCCGGTCGGAGGCACAATGGTTCTGCGGCGGCAACTCGAACACCTACTAGAGGTGGGCCAGTTGAGGAACGTGGCGATCCAGGTCATGCCGACCAGCCGCGCAGACCATCCGGGGACAGCCGGCCTGATCGAGGTGCTGAAGTTCCCGGACGGGACTGCGGTAGGGCGTTCCGACGGGATGTTCAGCAGCCGTCCGGTCTCGGACCCGAAGCAGCTCCGGATCCTTGAACTGCGCTATGGGATGATCCGGGCCCAGGCGCTCACGCCACGGGAGTCGCTGGAATTCATCGAGCAGGTGTTGGGAGAGACATGATCAACGAGCGCTCTGCCGAGGACACTTCAGAGCTGGAGTGGGTCAAGAGCAGCTACAGCAGCAGCAGCAACGGCAACGACTGCGTCGAGGTCGCCTGGGTCAAAAGCAGCTACAGCAGCAGCGGTGACGGCAACGATTGCGTCGAGGTCGCGACCACCCCCCGCACCATCCACGTCCGCGACTCCAAGAACACCACGGGCCCCCAACTCACCTTCACCAGCGCCCCCTGGTTCGCCTTCCTGGCGACATGCACAACACCCTGACCGAGCACGCCCGGTGTATCTACGGCGACGAGTACCGGCCCACCCCGGAGTGCGACCAGGAGCATCAGGAGCACTACTTCACCGAGGAACTCACCTTCGCCGACGCGGACGCGATCCTCGCCATGCTGCGTGAGCTCAGCCCGCACAGGGTCGACGGCCAGCTGCCGGTCTGGGTCCGGAACCTGTCCTACCGGCTCGTGCTCCTGCAGCGCCCGGACGATCCGACTCTGATGCGCGAGGCCGCCGAGAACCTGTGGCTGCACGGCCCGGATTGGGACGACATCGCAGCAGACCTGGTGAGACGGGCCGATGCCCTCGACAACGAAGATCCACTCGGGCGCTAACCTCCCACGCATGGCCCAATCCCCACGCTCCCCGCAGCTCATCACGCGCCTCGTCGACGGCCGTATCTGCGCCTACGACCTGGCTGCCGAAGCCCGGGGCGTGCTCACGCCCGCCGTGGTCTTCGAGCCGTCTCCCGAGGACGATGTCGTTGACCACGGCGTTTCCGTCGGCCTTCAGCGCGCGTACTACACGACCCTCAACGCGGCAGTCTGCGTAACGGTGGTCGGGACCGAGGTCTGGCGCTCGCCGTTCGAGCCGCAGTCGGCCCAGCAATACGGACACTGGCCCAGCTGTGCGTTGTCGTGGGACGAACGTGTGGTGTGGGTCTATCGGCCCGACGCCATGGCCGAACGCAACCGACCCGACCAGTGGGTCGCCTTGGACGCTGCGACCGGAGCAGTCGTCGCGCAGGCGGATCTGCAGACCGTCGGGCACGGCGGACAGCAGCTGCGACACCCGGCGAGCGATCAGGTCCTCCTCAATGTGGGCGAAGGGCAGGACGGCTCGGTCATCTACCGTGCGTCGCTGGCCGAGGGCCGGATGGATCTCAACTGCTATCCCTGGGACGACCGTTGCCTCATCGCTCTGGCACCCGACGGCCACCACTTCATGACCGTCCACCACGAGCAGTCCGACATGGCCATCCACACCTACCCCGACGGGGAAGTGACGTTCGCCCTCACCGTCGACGCCTTCGGACACGACCCGGAGGAGATTTGCGTGGAATGGAGCGGCGGATACCTCGGCCCGGACACGGTCGTCGTCACCCTCGTCGGCGAAACCGAGGACGAGCAGGAATGGTTCCGTCACTACCGGGTCGATGCGCGTACGGGACAGGTCGGCGCCGAGTTCGACGCGCGCTCTGAACATCCCTACGACATCCGGCCCCTTGGAGACAGAACCTGGCTCACCACCGCCTCATCCGGTCACCCGATCCGCTGGTCCGAGGAGGCCGGAGTCGACGGCGCCGGGTGAGGGCGGCACCGTGGTCCCGCTTCGCCGGATCCACAAGAGAGCGCCTGCCAGCATCACCGCGCCTCCCAGCAGCCAGGGCAGCGGCCCGATGGGAAGCACGCCAATGATCAAACCAGTGAGCGCTGCTACCAGTTGTAGTGCGAGGGACTGGACGGACAGCGCGGTGGCCCGGCCCGAACTTGCGACGCGACGGTGCAAGAGGTCGTTCTCGTTCGGCCCCGACGCACCGAACCCGAGGTAGACCAGGCCGTAGCCAACAGCCGCGAGGACCGCCGAGCCGACGCCTTCGAACGCTGCGGTCGCGCCGAGCAGGAGCAGGCCACTCGCGCTCACGGCGAGACTCGCCATGACCGCTCGCTCGCCGCTGCCGGCAAACCGGGCGGTCAACGGTGCGAAGTGGCTGCCGACACCCGCGCAGACGAAACCGGCGCAGGCGAGTGCCGCGAAGAGCACCGCCCCCGACTCCGGTGCGCCCGTGAGGGTCGCGGCACGGCCCGGCGTGAGCAGTTCGATCGCGGCCAGGGCACTGCCGGCAGCCGCCGCGCTGAGGAGCACCTGCCGGATCAGCGCGTCGCGGCCCCCCAGGCGCAGCCCGTCCATGACGGTGGCCGGGACACCCCGGAGTACGTCGGAGAGGGTGGCTCGCGGCCGGGGCGGCTCGCGCAGAGCGGTCAGTACGTACAAGACGAAGGCGACCTCAACTGCCGCGCCCAGCAACATGGGAACGGAAAGGGGCAGCACCAGATCGTTGGTTGCCTCGCTGAGTCGGGCGCCGAGGTCCGGGCCGAGCCCGAGCAGCCAGGGAAGGGCACCGCCGAGCAGGTTGCCGATGGCGAGCGCGGCAGAGGTCGCGGAGGAACCGCGCGCCAGTCCCGTGCGCAGTTCTGCGTCGGGGCCTGAGTGTGCCTGGACAGCGTCGACGTACCAGGCTTCGGCCGGGCCGCTGGACAGGGCGCGGCCCGCGCCCATCAGGGCCATGCCGAGTCCGAGCATCCAGGGTCGGTACCCAGGCCTACGAGGGTCAGGGCGGTGAGGTTCAGCACCCCCGCGGCGGCCAGAACTGTGCGGCGCCCCAGGACGTCGGAGAGTCCTCCGGTGGGGAGTTCCAGTGCGGCGGCGGTGAGGGAGTGTGCGGCGAAGAAACCCGAGATGGCCGCCATCGCCATGCCGCGCTCGGTGAACAGCAGGATCAGGGGTGCGACGCTCAGTCCCACTGGCAGCCAGAACAGAACGCTGACCGTGACGTAGCGGCGTCGTACGGTGCGTATGTCCAGCGGCTCGGTCACGACGGGTCCGCTTCAGCGGTGGGGTTGTGTGGCGCCAGGGGCAGCCCGGCGGTGAGCAGTACGACCTGTGCGGCGCGCGGATCTTCTGCGTCGCGCGTGGTCAGCTCCTCCAGTTTCCGGTCGATCACCTCCCAGAGCTCGGTGAGCGACTCGGGGGTCAGACGCGGCACCAGGTCGGTGATCCCGGACGGCTGCACCCACTCCTCGCCCAGCCGCCCCTCGGCGATGTCGGCCTCATGCCGTACGACAGAGTCCTCCAGATGCTGGATCTGAGCCCTGCGCAACAAGCTGGCGTAGGCGCGGCTGCCGGCGGTGGCCGCCATGGCTTGGTTGCTCCAGGAGGTCACGGCGTGCACGGCCCGCCAGCGGCGCTCCCGGCCGTCACGGTGCTCGGCCTCGGCGACGAACGCGTACTTCGCCAGCACCCGCAGGTGATAGCTGGTGGAGGCGGACGACTCCCCTGTCCTGACGGCGAGTTCACTCGCGGTGGCCGGGCCGTCCTGTCGCAGCATCCCCAGGAGCCGGATCCGCAGCGGGTGGGTGAGGGCTTTCAGGGCTGCGGCGTCCTGCTCGGGATCGAGTACGCGATTCTGCTCGTCGTCGGCCATGACGGGAGAGTAGATCGCCTCTCGCACTTTCCAAAAGTATTTTTGCAGAGAAAATTTTGGAAAGTTCGGAGGCTGCTCGCTCGGCGCTGGCATGATCTCCGGTCATGGGAGATTGGTTCATACAGGCGGGCCACGGGGTGCGGTTCGACTGGGGTCCGGCCGGCGCCGCCCTGCTCGCGAAGGACGCCGCATGTCTGGTCGTCGTCGACGTGCTGTCGTTCACCACGTCGGTGACTGTCGCGGTCGAGTCGGGGAGCCGGGTGTTCCCCTATCGCTGGCGTGATGAGACCGCAGCGGTGTTCGCCGACAAGGTGGGCGCCGACCTGGCCGTGGGCCGGAGCAAGGCCACCGAGGCTTCGCCGTGGTCGTTGTCACCGGCGGCACTGCGACGCGCCCCCTTCACCCCTCGGCTGGTGCTCCCCTCCCCCAACGGATCCACCATCGCCGCAGCGGCCGGCGAATCGATGGTGGTCGCCGCATCGCTGCGGAACGCGTCCACGGTTGGCAAGTGGCTGGCCGATCGGGACTACGGAAGGGCCGAGCAGCCCGTCGCGGTGATCGCCTCGGGCGAGCGCTGGCCGGACGGCAGTCTCCGTCCGGCACTTGAAGACCTGCTCGGCGCCGGAGCCGTGATCGCTGCCCTGCGCCGATACGGTCGGGACCAGCTCTCGCCGGAGGCAGCCATGGCGGCCGCCGCCTATGGCGGGGTCGACAACATCGCCGCCACCGTCGCGGACTGCGCCTCGGGACGCGAACTCATCGAGTGGGGCCACGCCGACGACGTCGCCATCGCGACGGAGCTGGACGCCTGCACAGTCGTCCCCGTCCTCACAGACGGCGCGTTCGCCGCCTCCGAGTAGACCAGGGCTTCGATCGCGACGCTTCCGCCCTTGCCGTTCGACATTAGCTAGTACTAATATGGGGCGATGGACGGACCGTACGAGCTGAGGTTCTTCTCCGATGTCCTTGAATGGATCCAGACCCTGGCCAAGGAGGACCCTGACAGTCACGATCACGTCATCGCCGCGCTCGAACGCCTACAGGAATCAGGTCCCGCACTGCGGCGCCCCACGGTGGGCGCCATCGAGGACAGCCGGTTCCGCAATATGCGGGAATTACGTCCGCGCAGCGGGAGCACGGTCAGCATCCGCATGTTGTTCGTCTTCGATCCCGTACGCCGCGCCGTCTTCCTCGTCGCCGGGAACAAGGCGAGTGGGCGACAGTGGACTGCGTGGTACCCCAAGGCGATCAGGGAAGCCGACGCCAAGTACACCGCGTACCTGGAAGCGCTGGAGGAGGAGAACCAAGGATGAAGCTCGGAAGCATGTCAGACCTCACCGGCGACATCACACCGGAGAAGCGTGCCCGTATCGACGCGATCAAGCAGGAGATGGTCGACGCCGAGCGCGGCCATGAACTCGCGGCACTGCGCAAGGCTCAAGGGATGACGCAGGTTCAGGTAGCGGCAGCGATGGGGGTGACCCAGGGGCGCATCAGCCAGATCGAGCGCGGCGGCGTACGGCTGGACACTTCCACCATGGCTGCATACCTGCAGGCCATCGGAGGCGAGCTGACGATACTGGCGACCGTGGGCAACGTCTCGGTGCGGCTCTGAATCTCGGCTCACCGCTCCGCGGACTGCGTCCCCGCGAGCGCGTCATCGTGGTCGTGCTCCTCTGCGCGCTGGCCGTGCCGCTGTGGTTCGCCAAGGTCAACGGCCAGCGGTATCTCGAAGGGCATCCGACCAAGACGCTGGGCTACGTCCACTGCGAGTCGGACGGGCCGTGCCGAGGCACGTGGCAGCTTCCCGGTACGGAGCTGGGGCAAGGCGAGATCGACGGCCTGAACTTCGAAGCCGACGAAGAGCTGATCACCAACATCCCCATCTACGCCGGCCGCGACTGGGCCGTGGTCGACCGCACGAACCTGATCGGCGTCGCCGTGACCGAGGCCGTCCTCGCGGTGATCGGGATCAGCGTTGTCCTGTTCGGCGCCAGGCTCAGGGCGCAGTGACCTCCGCCCCGCGGTAGAAGTCGAACTGCGTCACCCCGTGGTAGCCGTAGCTCTCCGGGTGCAGTTCGTGCAGCGCCACCCCGCCCCTCGCCAGCGGACCCAGCACGTCCGTCAGGAGCTCGCCCGCCTGCGCGATGAACGCCGCCTTCTCCGCCGCGCTGTTCGAGCCCAGCGTGATGCTGACCTCGACGTGCGCGTCGAGCGCCCCGGTCAGGGGCTTGCCGTCGACGTAGTAACTCCCGCCCTGGACAAGGCAGATCTGGACGATCGTCCGCGCCCGCGCCTTGCCCAGGGCCGACACCGCCAGTTCGGTCAGGCCCTCCGCCAGGGTCCGCTGCGTCTCGGCGGGCAGGTCCGGGTCGGTCACGGTGACGCGCAGGTAGGGCATGGCTCTCCTCGGTACGTATGAGGTGTATGTCCGGCCGCGGTCCGCGGCCCGGACCCAGCCTCGCCCGACCTGGCACCATGGATCCAACGCATACATGTCATAGCGATATGAGGCCACCTCATGCCCCTGAACCTGCCCCAGCTGCGCGCCTTCCTCGCGGTCGTCGACGCGGGCGGCTTCAGCGCGGCCGCCGTCGAGCTCGGCATGACCCAGTCCGCCGTGTCGCACGCCGTCGCGTCCCTGGAGCGGGAGTTGGCCGCCCCCCTCCTCATACGCGCCACGCCCGTACGCACCACCGTGCTCGGACAGCAGGTCCTGCCGCATGCCCGCGTCGCGCTCTCGGCGGCCCGTTCCGTGGAACACATCGCGGCCGAGGCGGCGGAGTCCATGACCGGGACCGTGCGACTCGCATCCACCCCGACGGTCTGCCAGGGGCTGGTGCCGCGACTGCTCAAGCACTGGCGCGAGGACCAACCCCGCGTCACCGTAAGGGTCTTCGAGGGTGACTCCTCCGAGGTTGCGGGCTGGCTCGAGGACGGGACCGCCGACGCAGCCGTACTGATCGATCCGCCGCCCGGTCCCGGAATCCAGCTCGCCGACGACGGCTACCGGGCCCTCCTCCCCCGCGACCACCCGCTCGCCGGCGAGGACCGCGTCGACATCCGCGACCTGGAGGACGACCCGTTCCTGATCTCGCCCAACGGCTGCGAATCCCGCGTCCGTACGATCCACACCCTGGCCGGGATCCGCTTCGAACCCACGCACCGCGTACGGGACTTGGCGACCCTGATCAGCATGGTCCAGGCCGGGATCGGCGTCACCGTCCTGTCGGAGGTCTCCCGCTCGCTGGTCCCACCCGATCTGGTCCTGCTGCCCTTGGAGCCGCAGACCTCGCGCCGCCTCGTGCTGTCGGGTCCGCGGGAGCGCCCCTGGCATACGGCGGTGCGCGCACTGGCGGAGTCGGCGGCCAGGTATCTCGCCCTACCGGCTCCGTAGGGTCAGTCGACCGTCAGCACCAGCTTGCCGCGCACCCGGCCGCTCTCGCCCGCGCGGTGCGCCTCCGCGACCGCGGCCAGCGGGAACGTCTGGGCGACCGGGAGCGAGAAGCCCGCCGACTCGATCAACTCGCCGATTTCGCCCAGCACATGGACCGCACGGCCTGAGTCGCCCCGGCTGAACAGCACCCCGTGTTCCTGCGCCCCCGCGAAGTCGGCCAGCGTCACCACGTGCTCGGGGCCGCCCGTCAGGCCGATGAGTTCGGGCAGTACGCCGCTGCCGGCCACGTCCAGTGCCAGGTCGATGCCTTCGGGGGCCGTCGCGCGGACCCGGTCGGCCATGCCCTCGCCGTACGCGACGGGCTCCGCGCCCAGGGTGCGGAGGTACTCGTGGTTCGCGGGGCTCGCCGTGCCGATCACGCGGGCTCCACGCGCCGCCGCGAGCTGGACCGCCGCGCTGCCAATGCTTCCCGAGGCTCCGTTCACCAGCAGCGCGCTGCCCGCCTTGACGCCCAGTTGGTCGAGCGCGCGCGTCGCCGTCTCGATGGCGGCCGGGAGCGCGGCGGCGTCGGGGAAGTCGAGCGACGGCGGGATCGGGGCGTAGAAGGAGAGCACCGTGAGCTCGGCCTGGGCCGTCCCCTCCGTGTTGAAGCCGAAGACGCGGTCGCCGACGGACACGTCCGTGACGCCCTCGCCGAGCTCGTCGACGACGCCCGCCGCCTCGTACCCCATCGTCTGCGGCAGCTCCTGGTCCATCTCGCCCTGGCGCTTCTTCCAGTCGCTCGGGTTCACCCCGGCCGCTCGCACCGCAATCCGGATCTGGCCGGGGCCCGGGTGCGGGTCGGGGAGGTCCACGATTTCGAGGACCTCAGGGCCGCCGAACCGGTGGAAACTGGCTGCCTTCATCATGGGCTCCGATCTTGCTGCAGGGTCCGCTGCCAGGACCGTACGTGGTCGGCACCTGCCTAGTAGGCAACCTCGTCGCAGAAGGGCGGCGTCCAGGCGGAGGCGCCGTACTTGTTGACCGCACGCAGCGAGATGCAGATCTGGTCGCCGGAGAACGGGCCGTTGATCGTGTAGCTGTTGCCACTGCTGGAGTAGGTGGTGTTGACGCTCTTCTTGGTGAATTGGCTCCCTTTGTTGGTGTAGTGGATGTCGTAGCGGGTCGCGCGGGCCACCGACGTCCAGGTCGCCTGGATCGGCATGTCGCACGAACCCATGCAGCCGTGCACGTATTGAAACCCGTAGCTCTTCAAGGCGGGCGGCGCGGAGCCTGTGGACGTGCTGCCGCCCGAACTGGAGGAGCCGCCGCTGGTCGTACCCGTGGAGCCGGAGGTCGAGCCGCCGGAGCTGGACGAGCCCGAGGAGCCGGTGGAGGACGACCCGCCGACCGTACCGCCGCCGGTCGTGGTGGTGCCCGAGCTCCCCGTGGGGGCCTTCGAACTCCCTCCGTCCGCCTTCTCCTTCGGCTTGGGCTTGGCCTTCGCCGTCTTGGACGGTGAACTGACCAGCCTGCTCGGGGAGTTGCTCACGTCGGGGCTCTGGCCCATGCTGCCCGGTGGCGTCTGGGCCTGCACTCCCCCACCGCCGTCGCTCCAGGGCTGGAGCACGGCCATCGTCCCTCCGCCGACGGTCAGCACGAGGACGAACGGCAGCGCGACGATCGTCCGGCGTCGGCGCGGGCGCTTGCCATGCTGTTCCTCCGTCACGGACCCTGCGGCCACCGCCCCGACCACCACGGGCGGCTCGGCACCTTCCGTACGCAGGCCGACCGTTGCCCGGTCCGCGGCCGCTTCCCGCAGCGGCTGCACCTCGGCGTCGAGCAGTCGGGCGGACTGTTGCGCGATGTGCGTGACCACGTCGGCGGGCAGCCACGCCCGGCCGTTCGGTGCCGGCACGACCCGCTCGGGATCCGCCAACAGCTCGGCCACAGTGGGGCGTTGCTCAGGCTCCTTCGTCAGACACCGCGTGATGAGCGATCGGAGCGCGGCGTCACCGACCCCCTCCAGATCCGGCTCCTCGTGCACGATCTGGTACATCACGGAGTGCTGATTGCTCGCCCCGTGCCCGAACGGCATCCGCCCCGTCGCCGCGTACGCGAGCACACACCCGACCGTGAAGACGTCGCTCTCGATCCCGGCGCTCTTCCCGCGCACCTGCTCCGGCGACATGAAGCCGGGCGACCCGACGACCATCCCCGTGCTGGTCAGCAGCGACTGGACCGAAGTCTCCAGGGCCCGCGCGATCCCGAAGTCGATGACCTTCGTGCCGTCCACGGTCAGCATGACGTTCGACGGCTTCAGGTCGCGGTGCACGATCCCCGCGTCGTGGATGTCCTTCAGCGCGTGCAGCAGGCCGTCGGCGAGGGTGTGCAGCGAGTCGACGGGCAACGGCCCGTGCCGCCGTACGACTTGCTCCAGCGAGAGCCCGGGCACATAGCCCGTCGCCACCCACGGACGCTCCTCGCCGGGCCCGGAGTCGAGCACGGGCGCGGTGTAGCGGTCGGCGACCCGCCCCGCCGCCTCGATCTCCCGGCGGAACCGCGCCCGGAACCGCTCGTCGGACACGTGCTCTTCGTGGACCACCTTCACGGCGACGGTGCGGCCGCTGTCGGACCGGGCGAGATACACGCGCCCCATGCCGCCGGCTCCGAGCCGGCCGAGGAGCAGATACGGGCCGATGCGCGCCGGGTCGAAGGCGGTGAGGGGCTTTATCCCCCCGTCGACGTAATCCTCCTGCTCGCCGCGCCCGTCCCCGTTCGTACTGCTCATGCCGGTATGGCTCCCCCGTGCTGGTCCTGCATGGTCATCAATGCAACGCCGTTGAGAATAGAGGCTGTTGATGCGCCCGGTGAAGGCGAGGACGCCCGGGGCGGCGGGGCCGGTTCTGCCGTGTGGCATGATCCCGGCGTGACGGCCACGGGACGCGGGATACCCGCGCGATATCTGGAGGGGTTCGCCCCCATGCTGGCCGAAGTCTCCGCCACCGGACGCCGGCCCACCCGGGCCGAACTCACCGCCCTGCGCACGCTCGGCGCGGAGGCCGCCGGGGCGGGGTACTCGCTCCGCACCCTGGTCGGTGGGTGTCTCGCCGCCGCCCGGACCACCTGGCCCGCCTCCTCGGGGTCCGCCGACCGGGTGCTGGCCGCTATGGAGCACGCCGTCGACGCGCTGGCCGAAGGGTTCGAGCAGGCGCAGTACGTCGCCGTACGCCAGGACGAGGCCGCGCGGCGGCAGTTCATCGCGGATCTCCTGCACCGGGGCAGCGACGTGGGGCACCTCGCCGAGCGGGCCGAGCGGTTCGGGCTGCGCCTGTCGCACGACCACGCGGTCGCGGTCGTCCAGGGCGCCGGCGCGCTCGACGAGCACTCCCCGGTCGCCCGCAGTGTCGAACTCGCCGTCCTCGGCCGTTTCGACGCGCGCGGCATTCTGCTCACCGCCAAGGACGGCCGGCTGGTCTGCATCGCGCCCGGGGATCAGGACGACGTTCTTGCGTACTTCGCCCAGCACGCGTGCGACGCAGACGCCGTCGCCGACGGTACGAAGGTCGCCGTCGGGCGGCCCCACCCCGGCGCGGGCGGCATCGCCCACAGCTACGAGGAAGCGCTCAACGCCCTCCACCTCGCCGAACGCCTGGACCTGCCGGGCCCGGTGCTCCGGGCGGCCGACCTGCTGGTCTACCCCGTGCTCGCCCGTGACCGCGACGCGCTCGCCGACCTCGTGGAAAAAACGCTCGGGCCGCTGCAGGAGGCGCGTGGCGGGGCGCAGCCCTTCCTCGACACGCTCGCCGCGTACTTCAACACGGGGTGCGTCGCCGCGGAGGCTGCCCGCCGACTGGCCCTGAGCGTACGGGCGTTCACGTACCGCCTGGAGCGCATCGGGCAGCTCACCGGGGCCGATCCCTCGGACCCGGTGCACCGCTACACGCTGCAGACCGCGGTGATAGGGGCGCGGCTGCTGGACTGGCCGCTCCAGGCGTAGAGCCTAGGCGTCGACCTCGTACTGGCCGACCTCGAGGAAGTAGCGCACATCGGCTGCGGTGCCGTCCAGGGCCTTGCTGGCTGCGGCGCGCAGGGCGTCGCTGATGCCGGGCCTGGCCAGGATCTTGCCGACCGCAACGCGGTCGTCCTCGGCCTGGGCGATCGGCAAGGCCGTGTCGAAGAAGTACCGGACCGCCTCGGGCGTACCGGCGTCCAGCGCCTCCTGCGCCTTCTCGAACACCGCCCTGCCCGTCTTCGGATCCCCGATGATCCGGGCGATCGCAACCTTGTCGTCCTCGAACTGGGCTGCGGGCAGAGCCGTGTCGAAGAAGTACCGAACCGCCTCGGGCGTACCGGCATCCAGCGCCTCCTGCGCCTTCTCGAACACCGCCCTGCCCGTCTTGGGATCCCCGATGATCCGGGCGATCTCGACCTGGTCGTCCTCGAACTGGGCTATCGCGCGGCCCGTCTTCAGGAAGTAGAGGGCAGCCTCACGCGTGCCGGCATCCAGCGCCGCGGACGCCGCCTCGGTCACTCCCCTGCCTGTCTTCGGGTCTGCCAGGACCCGGGCGATCGCCACACTGAGGTCCTCGTCCGACATCGAGTCGTACGGCGATCCCGGGTCGTCGTCCGAGGCCACGGTCGCGGTCGCGGCGACGGACGTGGCCGCCGATGCCGTACCGGCCGCGAAGGACGGTGTGGCGAGCAGCAGGGCCGGCGCCAGCGCTCCTGCGGACACGGCCAGCGCCGCGCGGGTCAATCTCATGGGGAACCTGCCTCGGGTCGGGAAGTCGGCTGTCATGCGTGCACGCGGACAGCCTCAAGAAACCCAGCAGCCCCCCGCTCCGGCGATCTTCCCAAGGATCACTCTCCACCTCAGTGCCCGAACCCGGCAGACTTCCGGACCCGTACGTTGCCGGTCGCATGAAGAACATCAGGAACGCAACTCCGACAGGCAAGGGGCGGGCCAAAAGGCGTCCGAAGAACGGCAGTTGGCTAGTCTCCGCGTATGACCGAACCTTCTGAATTCGGCACGGTACTTGCGCGGCTGCTGGCCCACAGGGCCCTCGGTGCAGGGGAGTTGGCCGAGCGTGCGGGGGTGGCCGCGGACGGCCTCCGGGCCGTGCTCGCGGGCGCACACCCCGGCGAGGAGATCCTGCGGCGGCTCGCGCCCGCCCTCGGGTTCCACACCGCCGATCTCTTCATTCTCGCGGGGTTGGATGTCCCAGACGACCTTGCGCCGTTGGATGCCGGAGCCAACCAGTGGGCCTCGGACATCGTGATGGACGGGGTCCGCCTCCCGACGGCAGGGCGGCACGAACTCCTCCGATTCGTCCGGTCGCTACCGCAGGAGGACCGCCCTGCACCCTTCGCCCCGGACCAGTACCAACCCTTCTCCGACAGTCCGGGGGCTCGGATCATCCGCATGGCCTGGTACCGCAATCTGCGCAGGTCCGGCCTGGCGCACGCCATGGGGATCGTGACACCCACGTACCTGTCGACCTCGACCTACGGCGGGATCGGCGCGGACCGCCAGGAGCTCACGCCCCGCCTGGTGACGGACTTCGCCGCCCTGCTGGGGTTCGACGCCGCCGAACTGGCCGTGCTGTCCGGTGTCTTGATGCCGGAGCCACCCCCGCCCCCTACCCCGAAGGCTGTGGACGCCGCAGCCCTGCTCTGGGCGGCCCGCAGCCTGTCCGCCGCCCAGGCGGAGAGCGTCGCCGGGCTGGCGCGCTCCTGGCGCACCGAGCCCCGTGACGAGTAGCGGCTCAACCTGCCCGATGAGTTCCGGGCGGGCTCGCGGTCCCCACTGCGTACCGACCGCGAGTGGAAGACGGACGCCATGATTCCCACCACCGAACTCGACCCCCGCTACAGCGACGAGAAAGCCGCACCCACCCCCTGGCCGGAGGCCCTCGCCCGCCTCGCCGCGGCCGAGCTCTACTGGCTGACGACCGTACGGCCCGACGGGCGGCCCCACGTCACCCCGCTCATCGCCGTCTGGCTCGACGGCGCGCTGCACTTCTGCACCGGGGTGGAGGAGCGCAAGACCGTCCATCTGACCGGCAATCCGCACTGCGTGCTCACCACCGGGAGCAACGCCCTCGGCGAGGGGCTCGACCTGGTCGTCGAGGGTGCGGCCACGGTGCTGGGCGACGACGCGGAGCTGCGGCGGCTGGCCGCCGCGTACGTGGACAAGTACGGGGACGCGTGGACCTTCGACGTGCGCGACGGAACCTTCTTCAACCAGGAGAACCGCTGCGTGGTCTACCGCGTCGCCCCCACCACCGCCTTCGGCTTCGGGAAGGGGACGTACTCCCAGACCCGGTGGACCTTCGACCGCTAGACCCGGCTAGGGGGTGTCCGGCGGATCAGGTCGCCCTTGCTGGGCGTTGAGCTCTCGCTGCGGGTGAGCGGTGGTCTGGTGCGTGCAGCTGCAAGGCGGAGGAGGGAAGCAACGCGGAGCGTTGTTGACCGACGACAACGCGGCAGATGTGCGTGCCAGACCGGCGCGACCGCGGCATGATCCGCCGGACACCCCCTAGGCCTCCTTCGCCACGGCCTCCTTCGCCACGGCCTCCGCGACGCGCACCAGCGCCGCCGTCGCCGTCGAGCGCGACTGCTGCGGCCAGGCGATCGACAGGACCGCCGGCGGGGCGTCCGTGACCGGGCGGTAGACCACGCCCGGGCGCGGGTAGCGCGTGGCCACCGAGGCGGGGAGCAGGGCCGTGACGTCGCCCAGGCCCACCAGAGTGAGCAGTTGGGACAGGTCGCGGCCCTGGCGGCGTGTCCCCTCGATGAACTGGGACACGGTGTCGTGCGTCAGGCCCAGGTCGGTGACCGTCACCTCGTCCCTGAGGGACAGGGGGTGGTCTGCCGCGAGGGCCACCACGCGTGACTCGGCGACCAGGGGCTCGCAGTCCAGGCTCGTACGGTCGAACGGTTCGTGGACCAGCGCCGCGTCCGCCTCGCCCTCGCGCAGGAGGCGGGCCTGTTCGTGCCAGGCGCAGAGCCGGATCGCGACCGGCAGGGCATCGGGCTCCTTCGCGTACCGCGCCAGCATCGGCTCCAGGAGCCCCGCGTCGCCGTCGGCCTTGACCGCCAGCACCAGCTTCGGCTCCGTGGCGGCGGCGCGCTGGGCCCGGCGGCCCGCCGCCTGGAGGGCGTCCAGTGCGATCCGCGCCTCCGCGAGGAGCACTGCGCCGGCCGGGGTCAGTGTCACGCTGTGCGTCGTCCGCTCGAAGAGGGAGACGCCGAGTTCCGTCTCCAGCTGGCGGATCGCCCGGGAGAGCGGCGGCGAGGAGATGCCGAGGCGTTCGGCGGCGCGGGTGAAGTTGAGTTCCTCTGCTACCGCTACGAAGTAGCGCAGCGGGCGGGATTCCATCACGATGCCCCCTCGGTATTGCTCTGAGGGTAACAAGCCGGAGCGAATCGGACCTTCAGTTCCGGTCCGCGCGGTCGCAGGCTCGGTCATGTCATCCCGGCCTCCCTCTCTCTGGAGTTCTTCATGATCGTCGTCACCACGCCCACCGGTCAGATCGGCCGCGAGGTTCTCAACGGCCTCCTCGCCGCCCCGGACCACACCGGAGGCATCCGCGTCATCGCCCGCGACCCCGACCGGCTGCCCGCCCGCGTACGCGAACGCGTCGAGGTCGTACGGGGATCGCACGCCGATCCCGCCACCCTGAAGGAGGCCTGCGAAGGCGCGGACCGCGTGTTCTGGCTCGTGCCTCCCTCCAACCAAGTCCCCAGCATCGAGGGCCACTTCCGCGCCTTCACCGACCCCCTCCGCGAGGTGATCGCCGACCAGGGCATCGCGCGCGTCGTCAGCGTCTCCACCCTCGGGCGGGGCGTCGCCAAGAATGCCGGGCTCATCTCGGCGTCGCTCGCCATGGACGAAGGGATCATGGCGACGGGCGTGCACTACCGCGCGCTGTGCCCGCCGTTCCTGATGGAGAACCTGCTGCGCCAGACCGAGCCCATCCGTACCGCAGGAGTGATCTCCCTGTCGGCCGAGGAGGACCGCGTCCTGCGCACCTGCGCCACCCGCGACATCGGCGCCGAGGCGGCCCGGCTGCTGCTCGACGCCACCTGGACCGGGCAGGCCGACGTCCCGACGGTCGGGCCCGACGACCTGTCCCCCGCGGGCATGGCGGCGGTCATCGGCGAGGTGCTCGGCCGTACGGTGCGCATGCAGCGGTCCACCAGCGCCGAGGACAAGGCGATGATGCTGCGCTACGGCGCGAGCGAGGCCTGGGCGCAGGGGCTGGCCGACATGGTGGACGCCCTCGACGAACAGGGCTTCTACGGAGCCGTCGCCCCGAGCACACCCGACGTCGCGCCCACCGGATTCCGCCAGTGGTGCGAGGAGGTGCTCAGGCCGGCCGTCGCCCGCTAGGGAGTCATCGGCGCCAGGTGCTGTACGTCGCGCGCCGTGCCCGTGACCCCCGACAGGAACCCCTGCGCCCGCGGGGACGCGGTCTCCGTCAGCCAGCTGGGGTCGATGCCGCAGACCGCGATCTTCACCCGCGTCCCGGCGAGCGCCAGCGGGAGCGTGTGGACCACCGTCGAGGGGAAGCTCAGGACCGTGTGGCCGATCGGGCCCCGGCGGGCGATCAGCTCCAGAGGCAGATCGGGGCGGACGATCTCCAGGCCCGTCTCCGCGTGCAACCGGTGGAGTTTCTCCGTGGACTCGCGGCGGTGCGCGAAATAGCGCGTCGCGTTGTGGGTGCGCGCCAGGGTGCGGACCGCCGCGATGTAACTCTCCACGTCCACCACCCCCGTCTCGACGAGTGACGTGCCGACCAGGTCCGCGGTGCGCGTGATGCGCGGCGGGCCGAAGCGGGCGCGCGTCCACGCGAAGTCATTGTGGGTGGTGCGGAGTTGGGGCGGCGCGTCCGACAACGGCATCGAGCTGAACACCTCGACGCTGCGGCGCGCGGACGGGGTGAGACGGCGGCGGGCGGCGGACGCGGTGGGGGCGAACAGGAGGTCGCGAGGGCCGCGGCGGCCCTTGCGGTGCCAGCGCGTCAGGGGCTGCTTGGCGGCCAGTTGGGCCAGGAACTCCATCGTCGCCGTACCGTCGTCGACCACGACCAGGTCACGGGCCCGCGTGATGGCGAGGAGGAGCTGTACGTAGCGCGAGAACGGGTCGCCGATCACGATCCGGCGGGCCCTGCGCAGCAGCGGGGTGAGCGAAGCGATTGTGTGGAACGGTGCCGCCGCCCCGCCACGCGCCTCCTCCCAGCGCACCGACAGGCCCTCGCCGCGGGCCAGTTCCGCCATCCGGCGCAGCTGGCCGCGCGACATGGGGTCGAGCGGTGAGAGGACGACCACGGTCAGATCTTCTGCGTGCGTGGTGTTCGTGTGCGCCCATTCCAGGAGGTTGAGCAGCTGGACGGGGCTTTCGACGAAGGCGAGCGTGGTGGGGGCAGCAGCTCGTTTCATGAGGTGGATCAGACTCCTGCGGGCTCACGGTCGGCGCCCTCGGCGACGACGCCGGCGACGCGGCGGAGCTTCTTCATGGGGGCGAGCTCGGAGTCGTAGACCTTCTTGATGCCGTCGCCGAGCGCGTCCTCGATGGTGCGGATGTCGCGGACGAGGCGCTGCAGGCCCTGCGGCTCGACGGAGGCGGCCTGGTCGGAGCCCCACATGGCGCGGTCGAGGGTGATGTGGCGCTCGACGAACGCGGCGCCCAGCGCGACGGCGGCGAGGGTGGTCTGCAGGCCGGTCTCGTGGCCGCTGTAGCCGATCGGGACGTTCGGGTACTCCTGCTGGAGGGTGTTGATCACGCGCAGGTTGAGCTCTTCGGCCTTCGCCGGGTACGTCGAAGTGGCGTGGCAGAGAAGGATGTTGTCGCTGCCGAGGACCTCGACGGCGTGGCGGATCTGGCGCGGGGTCGACATGCCGGTGGAGAGGATGATCGTGCGGCCGGTCGCGCGGAGCGAGCGCAGCAGCTCGTCGTCGGTGAGGGACGCCGAGGCGACCTTGTGGGCGGGGACGTCGAACTTCTCCAGGAACGCGACGGCCTCGGTGTCCCACGGGGAGGCGAACCAGTCGATGCCGCGCTTGGCGCAGTGGTCGGAGATCGCCCGGTAGTCGGCCTCGTCGAACTCGACGCGGTGGCGGTAGTCGATGTACGTCATCCGGCCCCAGGGGGTGTCGCGCTCGATGTCCCACTGGTCGCGCGGGGTGCAGATCTCGGGCGTGCGCTTCTGGAACTTGACCGCGTCGCAGCCCGCGTCGGCGGCCACGTCGATGAGGGCGAGGGCGTTGTTGAGGTCGCCGTTGTGGTTGATGCCGATCTCGCCGGTGATGTAGACGGGCTGGTTCGGTCCGGCGGTCTTGGTGCCGAGGGTGCGGAGGCGGGTGGTGCTCATGGTCTTCGGTTTCCTTACTGAGTGGGGGTGTTGAGGGTGTGGGGCGTGTTGAGGGTGGGGCCGAGCAGCCAGGCGGCGATCTCGCGGATCGCTCCCTCGCCGCCGGGGGTGGTGGTGACGGCGCGCGCGGCGCCGCGTACGACGTCGTGCGCGTCGGCGACCGCTACCGGCCAGCCGGCGAGGGCGAAGCACGGGAGGTCATTGACGTCGTTGCCGACGTAGAGCACGCGCTCGGGGGCGATGGACTGCTCGTCGCACCACTGCTTGAGCGCGATGTCCTTGCGGTCGATGCCGTGCAGGACGGGGATACGGAGCTTGCGGGCGCGGGCCGCCACCACCGGGTTCTGCTCGGTGGAGAGGATGAGGAGGCGCAGGGGCGTCCGGTCGCGGAGGGCGGCGACGCCGAGGCCGTCGCCGCGGTGGACGGCGACGAGTTCGCGGCCTTCGGAGTCGATGAGGACGCGGTCGTCGGTCTGGGTGCCGTCGAAGTCGAGGACGACGGCGTCGATGTCAGCGAGGGTCGGGAGCGCGGCCGAGTCGAAGTGGGGTGCGAGGGCGCGGGCGCGGGCGAGGTCGTGGGGGTCGTCGATCTCCAGGACGCGGGCGGGGTCGGTGCGTACGAGATCGGTGCGACCGAAGAAGCGGTGGCCGGCGGTCCGGAAGCCTTCGGCGTCCATGGCGTAGGCGGCACCGGTTTCGAGGTAGTCCTGGGGCCGGTCCTGGCGGCGGGGGCGGTACGCCTTGTCGTGGTTGACGCCGTGGGCTTCCGCCCCCTCGCGCCAGATGAAGCCGTGCGACGGGGCCACCGTGAGCGCGCTGTCGGCGCCGTTCTCGGCAACCGCTGCCGCGACTCCGTCGATCTCCTCGCTGGTGATGAAGGGGCTGGTCGCCTGGACGAGCAGGACCACGTCCGTGCCCTCGTACGACTCCAGTGCGTGCAGGACGGCCGCCTCGCTGGTGGCCGTGTCGCCCGACAACTCCGCTGGGCGGGCCACCACTTCGGCCCCCGCTGCCCGCGCCGCCTCCGCGATCGCCGCGTCGTCCGTCGAGACGACGACGTCGGTGACCAGGCGCGCACCCAGGCAGGCGCGCACCGCGCGGGCCACCAGCGGGACGCCGCCCACCGGGGCGAGGTTCTTGGCGGGTACGCCCTTGGAGCCGCCCCTTGCGGGGATCACGGCCAGGACCTTCTTGGGCATCAGAGTTCTCCCATACGGCGGATGACGGGGGCCACGCGCTGGACGCCGTGGCGGTACGCACCGCGCGCCGCGTCCCGCATCGCGTCGCGCACGACGCGGCGCAGGCCGGTGGCCTCGGGGGCCGGGGCGGCGTCGAGGCGGTAGCGGGCGAGGATGCCGGGGAGGTACCCGGGCGCGGTGGCGGGGGTGTAGTAGGGGGCGAGGGGCGGGAGCCGGGGCTCGGCGAGGAGCTGGGCGACCCGTTTGCGTACGGCGTCGAAGGCCGTCTCGTACGAACCGTCCGCCGCGACCCCCTGCGCCGCGAGCCACTCCTCGTCGGCCAACGGCCGCTCTCCTGCGTCGAGTTGCTCCCACGATGCGAGGCAGCCCGAGCCGAGGAAGTGGTGGTTGCCGAGGGCCTCGCGGACGCCGAGGTCGGTGAGGATGGCGGTGGGGATGCGGCGGTGCAGGGATTCGAGGGCGGCGGTCGACGACACCGTGACCAGGAGGTCCGTACGGTCGAGGACTTCGCCCATGTGCCCGTACACGAGGCGGAAGTTGGCGGGGACGTCCATGCCCGCGACCAGCTTCTGGTACGGCAGCTCCTCCAGGTGCGTGGTGTGCTCGCCCGGCTTGGAGCGGAGCTTGAGCAGCACCTCGCGGTCGGGGTGGAGGCGGGCGTGCTCGACGAGGCGGCGCAGGAGGTAGGTGCGGTCGGCGCGGGACTCGGGGACGGAGGGCTGGGCGGCGAAGGTGACGGTCTTCACCGACTCGCCCTCGTACGGCGCCCCGCCCAGGAAGGGCAGCGCGGCCTCGGTCACGGCGTCCGCGTCGGCGCCGACCCCCTCGTACACGGCGCGGAAACGGTCCGCGTCGTGGCGGGAGTTGGCGAGGACGACGTCCGCGCCGTGGCGCAGCAGCAGCCCGTCGGCGAGCTTCTCGTAGACAACACCGACGTAACCGGTGACGACGACGGGCCGGGGAGCCACGTCCAGCCCCGCGAGCCCGTGCAGCACGGCCTGCACCGCCCCGCCGACGAGCGCGAGGACGACCACGTCGTACGCCTCGCGCTCGACCTCGCGCAGGAACTCGGCCCCGGTCAACTCCCGTACGTCCACATCCCCGACGCCCACCTCGGCGAGCTGCCGGGCGGTGGGCGTGGCCCGGCCGCGCAGCAGAAATCCGCTGAGGTCGACCGGGACGGCGACCGGATCGGCGGAGAGACGGCGGGCGGTGAGCGCACCCCACTTCCAGCGGGTGTCGGAGTCGGCGATCACAGCGACGCGAAGAGGGGAGGAGGGGACGTCGTTCTTGCTTACTGGCACGACGACGAAACTAGAAAGGCATTCCGTTTGGCGGCCCAACGCGACAGCAACAGCGGGTTAACAGCGCGTCTACGAATGGCGAATCAGCCCCGGGAGAGGGCCGATTAACCGTTCCGACGCGTGTCGTTCATCTGGTGTCAGCCTGTCGGTCAGAGCAAATATCGAGCGAACTCATAGCGTCACGCGGGTGCCTAAGCTCTCCGTCATTGTGCCGTTCTACAACGTCCAGCAATTCGCACCAGACACCCTCAAAAGTCTGCAGGCGAATGCCAGGGACGATTTCGAATTCATTCTCGTCGACGACTGCTCGACCGATGGGACCCCGGCTCTGCTGGAGCGGGCGGCGGACGAGCTCCCCGGCGCGCGCTTCCTCAGACACGAGAAGAACGGCGGCCTGGCCACGGCACGCAACACCGGCATCGACGCGGCCCGCGGCACGTATCTGACCTTCCTGGACGGCGACGACTGGCTCGCCCCCGGCTACTACACCCAGCTGGTGGACCGGATCGAACAGCTCGGCTGCGACTTCCTGCGGACCGACCACGTCCAGTGCACGGACCGCGCCCGCACGGTGAACCGCGTCCCGGTCGGCCGGCGCGGAGTCGTCCTCTCCCCGCGCGAGGCGATCCTCCCGGCGAACCGCTCGACCTCCGTCGACTACGCGTACGCCTGGGCCGGGATCTACCACCGGCGGCTCGTCGACGCGGGCTTGCTGCACTTCACGGACGGTCTGCGCACGGCGGAGGACCGGCCGTGGATCTGGCGGCTACACCGGGAGGCCGAGTCCTTCGCGGCCGTTTCCCTCCTCGGGGTCTTCTACCGGCGCGGAGTCGCCTCGTCGCTGACGCAGATCGGCGACGTACGGCAGCTCGACTTCATCCGCGCCTTCGACCAGGTGATCCAGGAGACGGCGCAGGACCGCGACGCGGAAACGATGCTGCCCAAGGCGGTCCGTACGTACTGCGCGATCATCGCCCACCACCTGAGCAACGCCGACCGGTTCGAGCCCGCCGTACTGCGGCGCCTCAAGACCATGGCCGCCGCGGCGCTGAAGAAGATGCCGCAGGCGATGCTGGACGAAACGCTCGACTCGATGGATGTCCAACGCGCCACCCGGCTCAGGCGGTTGCGCCGCCGTCCCGTCGCGGTTGCGGGGGCTGCCGCATGAGCACCACCCAGATTTTCTGCGCCTCCACGCTGTACGGCGCCGCCACACTGGCCGCCGCTCTCGACGCCGGCGCCTTTGCCGATGCGGACAGGCGGATTCTGCTCGTTTCGAACAATGCGGGCGTGCCCGAAATCACCCCCTCCGTGGATGAAATGCCCGGCTTCGAAAAGCTGCGCGGCCGTTTCGACTCCGTACTCTCCTGGAACGAGACCATCTCCCCCTTCCACCCGGGCGGCTGGTCACCGCGCGCCGACGACTGCCACCTCTGGGAGCGCCACCTCCGCCTCCTCTGGGAGCTGGGCGACGACGACATCGAGCTCGCGCTGGAGTCCATCCAGGTCAATCCGGCGCTCGCGATCGCGCAGATCTTCACGGGTGTGCCCGTCGACATCTACGCGGACGGGCTGATGAGTTACGGCCCCACCCGCTCGAAGATCGACCCGCTGGTCGGTTCGCGGATCCGGCGGCTGCTGCATCTGGACCTGGTGCCCGGGCTCACGCCTCTCCTGCTCACCGAGTTCGGTGTCGCCCCGGAGATCGTGCCGACCGACGTCTTCCTGAAGGTGCTCGGCGAGATCGGTGCGGGAACGCCCGACCTGCCGGAGCTCAGGGGCCTGCCGTCGGGCGGCGCGATGCTGCTCGGCCAGTACCTGTCCGCGCTCTCCATCCTCACCGCGGACGAGGAGGAGCAGCTGCACGTACGGATGCTGCGCGGCGCGGTCGCCGAGGGCCACCAGGAGATCGTCTTCAAGCCGCACCCCACCGCCCCGGCCCGGTACAGCCGCGCCCTGGAGGAGGAAGCGGACCGGCTGGGTGTCCAACTGGCCGTCATCGAGGCCCCGTTGCTCGCCGAGGTGCTGTTCGAGCGCCTCCGCCCCGCGCTGGTCGTCGGCTGCTTCTCCACGGCCCTGTTCACGGCCACCGAGTTCTACGGACTGCGGGCCGCCCGCACCGGCACGGACCTGCTCCTGGAGCGGCTCACCCCGTACCAGAACAGCAACCGCATCCCGGTCACGCTCGCGGACGCGCTCCTGCCCGACCTGGAGCCGGGACAGCTCGCCGGCGACCGGGACGGCGTCCCCGGCCTGGTCACCACCATCGGCTTCATGATGCAGCCGCAGATCTACCCCGAGCGCCGCCCGGAGGCCGAGGCGTACCTCACCGCCCACCTCGCACCGCGCACCCAGCGCTACTTCAAGCGACGCAGGCTCACCTCGCTCGGTCTGCCCGGCGGACTCCCCGCCCAACTCGCCTTCCTGCCGCGCAATGCCACGGCCCGGCGCGTGGTGCGCCAGGTCCGCGCACTGCGCCGCACCGCCCAAGGGAAATCATGACGATAGCGCCACCGCGCCCCGAGGCACTGCCGGTCGCCCGGCCGGCCGCCGCCCCGGTCTCCCGGCTGCGCGCCCTGGACGGACTGCGCCTGCTCGCCGCCCTGATGGTCGCCGCGTACCACTACGGCGGCCGGGGCGGCGACATCACGAAGGCCTGGGGCACCTCGCCGCGCCACCTTTTCCCCACGCTCTCCGAGTGGTTCGCGTACGGCTGCCTGGGCGTGCAGATCTTCTTCGTGATCAGCGGCTTCGTGATCTGCATGAGCGGCTGGGGGCGCCCGCTGCGCTCCTTCTTCGCGTCGCGCGTGGCACGCCTCTACCCGGCGTACTGGGCGGCGCTCCTCCTCGTCACCCTGACGTTCGCGCTGCCCTGGGTGGCGTACAAGACGGTCGCGCCGAGCGAGCTCATCGTGAACTTCACAATGCTGCAGCAACCCATCGGCGTGCACCGGGTGTTGGGCGTCTGCTGGACGCTCTGGGCGGAGCTGCGCTTCTACGTCCTGTTCGCGGTCTGCGTCGTCCTGCCCGGTGCGACCCGCCACCGCGTGGTGATGTTCTGCGCGGGCTGGACGCTGCTGGCGGCGATCACCTCGGCGGTCGACGAGCCGTTCCTCACCACGGTGTTCATGCCGGAGTACGCATCCTTCTTCATCGGCGGCGTCGGCCTCTACCTCCTGCACCGCAACCGCCGCGACATCACGGCGTGGGGCATCGTCGCGGTCAGCTGGGCGATCGGCCAGCACTACGCGGTCCTCTCCGCCTGGCACAAGCCCAACCCGGCATTCTTCTCCTTCCGCCACACCTCGGTGATCATCGCGATCGTCACCTTCGGCTTCGTCGCGGTCGGCGCGATCGCCCTGGGCCACCTCAACTGGGCGAACTGGCGCTGGCTGACGGTTGCGGGCGCGCTGACGTACCCCTTCTACCTCGTCCACGAACACCTCGGCTGGGTGGTGATCGGGGCCCTGCACCGCACCCTGGGCATTCCGGCCCCCGCGACGTTCGCGCTCACGGTCGCAGGCATGCTCCTGCTGGCCTGGCTGCTGAACCGCTACGTGGAGAACCTGCTGACCCCCCGCATCCGCAAGGCCCTCACTCGACCCACAGTTCACCCATAGCTTTTCGACAGCCATCTGCTCGTCACCCATGAGGTGTTCGCTGCCCGTACGGATCAACCCAGGCGCACCGAACCCGAACGGAACCGCTATGACCGTCATGCCCGACGCATCCCCGGAAACTGTCGAGCAGCTCCCGACTCCGTCCGAACTCTCCGAGGTCAAAGGCTGGTTCTTCCCGGTCGACCAGGTCCTCTTCGACTGGTTCCTGACCCGGCAGACCGACCGCGACGAGCCCGGGGACCTGCTCGAAGTCGGCGCCTACATGGGCAAGAGCGCCATTTTCACCGGGAGTTACCGCCGCGAGGGCGAGACGTTCACCGTCTGCGACCTCTTCGACTCTCCAGGCGAGGACGACGCCAACGCGGCGGAGATGCAGCGGTCCTACTCCACCCTGACGCAGCGCACCTTCGAGGCCAACTACCTTTCTTTCCACGACGAGTTGCCCGTCGTGCTGCAGGGCCTGTCCTCCATGGTGCCCGACCATGTGAAGGCCGGCAGCTGCCGCTTCGTGCACGTCGACGCCTCGCACCTCTACGAGCACGTCCACGGCGACATACAGGACGCGCGCGAACTCCTCCTCCCTCACGGCATCGTGGCGCTGGACGACTTCCGCGCCGAGCACTGCCCCGGTGTCGCCGCCGCCACCTGGGAGGCCGTGACCTCCGGCGGACTGCACGCGATCTGCATCACCGGCACGAAGTTCTACGGCACTTGGGGCGACCCCACCGCGGTCCGCGAGGAGCTGCTGGCCTTCCTGGCCGGGCGCGAGGACATCTGGCACGAGGTGCAGTCGGTGGCGGGCGCCCCGCTGATCCGCACGAGCGGCAAGAAGGCCGTCGCCCCGGCCCAGCCCCGCTCCCGCCACACCAAGAAGACCCCGGCCGTCCCGGCCCAGCCCTCGGCCGCCGCTCCCGTACGGCCCGCCGCGCAGGCGCCCAAGGCCGCCCCGGCTCCGCGCCGCCGCTCCCCGCTGCGCCGCCTCGCCGTGAACGTCCTGCCGCCCTTCATCACCAAGGCGGCCCGCCGCCTCATGAAGTAGCCGGCCCTCATGAAGTAGCCGGTCCTCACGCGCTGCCGGGCGTCGTCGCGGCCTCGATCCCCGCGACGATCACCCGCAGCCCCTCCTCGAAGCGCCGGTCGAAGTCCGCGAAGATCTCCGCGCCCGCCGCCGCCGTCAACGGATACTCCGCGAGGCGGCGGGCCCGCTCCCCGATGTCGTACCCCTCACGCTGTTCGTCCGGCATCGGGCGTACGCCCTGCTCCTCCGTGACGTAGCCGATCGTGAACGCGTACGACGTCATCCCCGCCAGCACCGCCCGGCGCAGGTCGAAGCCTGCCGCCGTCATCATCCGCAGGTGCTGTTCCATCGAGGCCGCGTGGTCCGTGCCCGTGAAGCGGGCGCCGCTGTAGACCTTCGCGCCGTCGCGGTAGCCGAGCAGGGTCGTGCGCAGCGCCGTGTTGTACGCGACCAGGCCGTCCTGCCAGCGCGTGTACGGGCTCATGTCGAACTCCGCCACCAGCCGTCGGTAGATGAGCGTCGCCATCTCGTCCAGCAGCTCCTGCTTGTCCTTGAAGTGCCAGTACAGAGCAGGGGCCTTGACGTCCAGTTCCTTGGCGATGGCGCGGAGGGAGAGGCCGTCGAGGCCCACCTCGTTCAGGAGCCTCAGGGCCGTTTCGGCTACGGCGGCGCGGTCGATCTTCTGCGTTCCCACCTTGACAACTTAACAGCGTTAAGCGCATCCTCCCAACCATGGAACTTAACAGCGTTAAGGAAACTGAGGTCCTCGTCGTCGGCGCCGGTCCCACCGGGCTCGCGCTCGCCGTCGACCTGGCCCGCCGCGGCGTCCGCGCCCTCGTCGTCGAGAAGGCCGAAGGGCTCTTCCCCGGGTCCCGCGGCAAGGGCATCCAGCCCCGCACGCTCGAAGTCCTCGACGACCTCGGCGTGGTGGACGAAATCCTCGCGTCGGGCGGGCCCGCGCCGCGGCAGATGTTTTGGTCGGGCGGGCAGCGGCAGGGCGAGAAGGACATGTTCGGGACCGTCGCGACGACGGAGGCCGAGCCCTACGCCGGGCGGCCCGTGATCATCCCCCAGTGGCGGACCCAGGAGATCCTGCTCGCCCGGCTGCGGGAGCTGGGCGGCGACGTCGTCTTCGGCACGGCGCTCAACTCCTTCACCCAGGACGGCTCCGCCGTCACCGCCACCCTCACCGACGGCACCACCGTCCGCGCCGCCTACCTGGTCGCCGCCGACGGAGGCCGCTCCACCGTCCGCAGCGCACTCTCCATCCCCATGACCGGCGAGACCGTCGACCCGTCCTCAATGCTCGTCGCCGACGTCCGCATCCCCGCCCTCGACCGCGACAACTGGCACGTCTTCGTCGCCGAGGCCGGCTTCCTCGCCATCTGCCCGCTCCCCCACGTCGACGACTTCCAGCTGGTCGCCCAGTTCCCCGACGGCGAGCGGCCCGAGCTCTCACTCGACGCAGTGCGCCGTGTCGTCGCCGAGCGGTCCCATCTGGCCGCCGACGACGTGACCGAGCTCCTCTGGTCCTCCGACTTCCGCCCCCGTACGGGACTCGCCGACCGCTTCCGCGAAGGCCGGATCTTCCTCGCAGGCGACGCCGCGCACGTCCACTCCCCGGCCGGCGGGCAGGGCCTCAACACCAGCATCCAGGACGCCTACAACCTGGGCTGGAAGCTCGCCCGCGTACTGAAGGGCACCGCCCCCGCCGCCCTCCTCGACACGTACGAGGCCGAACGCCGCCCCAACGCCGCCGAGATGCTCGGCCTCTCGACCCGGGTCCACCGGGGCGAGCAGCAGCGCGGTGCGGCCACCCAGCAGCTGGGCATCGGATACCGCGACAGCACCCTCTCGACCGGGAGCGCGGGCGCACTGCAGGCGGGCGACCGGGCCCCCGACGGACCCCTCGCCGAGGGGCGCATCTTCGACGCCCTGCGCGGCCCCCACTTCACCCTGCTCGCCGTCGCCACCGACGCCGAACTCCCACCCCTGGACCCGGAGTCGGTCCACATCCACCGCACCCCCGGGCCCTACGACCCGTACGGCAAGGGCCTCTTCCTCATCCGCCCCGACGGCTACGTCGGCTGGGCGGGCGAAGACGCGACCGGCCTCGCCGACTACCTCACGCGCTGCTGAGCGACAGCTTCAGCGCGAACCCCAGGAACAGCGCCCCCGCCACCGTCGTCGCCCCCGCCGACAGCCGCTTGCGGCGGCGGAAGGCGGCAGCCAGGTGCGTGCCGCTGAATATGAGCAGCGTCAGATAGAGGAAGCTCGCCACCTGCGCGAAGGCTCCGAGCACCACGAAGGAGAGCGCGGGGTAGGCGTAGTGCGGGTCGACGAACTGCACGAAGAAGGAGATGAAGAAGAGGATCGCCTTCGGGTTGAAGAGGCTGATCACCAGGGCACGGCGGTACGGCCGCTCGATGGCCGCCTCCGGCTCCTCGCCCGCCGCCTCGGCCGCCCGCTCCTTGCGCGACTTCCACATCGACCAGGCGGCCCGCATCATCCCGACCGCCAGCCAGGTCAGATACCCGGCGCCCGCGTACTTCACGATCCCGAAGAGCAGCGCGTTGGCCTGGAGGAGGGATGCCACCCCGGCCGCGGACAGCGTCATCAGGACGGTGTCCCCGCAGAAGACTCCGGCTGCCGCCTTGTATCCCGTACGGACACCACTGCGGGCCGCGACGGAGAGCACGTACAGCGAGTTGGGGCCGGGCAGCAGCACGATCAGCACAAGGCCGGCGAGATAGGTCGGAAGGTCGATGACGCCAAACATGAGCCGAGTGTCGCACGCAGGTACGACACTCGGCTCCGGGTTCCACCCCGTGGGCAGTAAGGCCAGGTCAGCAGGTACGCCCGGCGTACCAGGCGTTACGGACCTTGCTCCGCGGCCCGAGCCAGCTCGTGCCCGGCGTGACGCACGTGTCGTAGTCCGGCGCGAGCACCGCGTCCACCTTGATCACGACGTTCGAACCGTCGCCCGTGCAGTGGTTGTAGAACGAGTCCTTGGACGTGGCGAAGTACCCACAGGGCTTGCCGTCCGCCACGGCGGACGGGGCCGCGGACGCCGCCGCGGTCAGCCCAAGGACGAGGGTGGCGGCTCCGAAGAGAGCGGACAGTGAGCGACGGGTGCGCATGGGGGCAACTCCTTGTCGGGAATGTGCTGTTCACGCACCATTCTGCGCACACGCAGAGTATTCAAACGGCTACCGCCCGCCCATGTTCCTCAGAAAGCGTCCGTCGGGACGTACGTCCCCCAGATCTCCCGCAGCGCGTTGCACACCTCGCCCACGGTCGCCCGCGCCCGCAGCGCGTCCTTCATCGGATAGAGCACGTTCTCCGTGCCCTCCGCCGCCTTCCGCAGCGCGGACAGCGCAGCGTCCACCGCCGACTGGTCGCGGTCCGCGCGGAGTTTCGCCAGCCGGTCCGCCTGCTGGGCCTCGATCGCGGGGTCGACGCGCAGCGGTTCGTACGGCTCCTCCGCGTCGAGCTGGAAGCGGTTGACGCCGACCACGACCCGCTCGCCCGCGTCCGTCTCCTGCGCGATGCGGTACGCGCTGCGCTCGATCTCCGACTTCTGGAAGCCGCGCTCGATCGCGTTGACCGCGCCGCCCATGTCCTCGACCCGCTCCATCAGCGCGACCGCGGCCGCCTCCACCTCGTCGGTCATCTTCTCGACGACGTACGAACCCGCGAAGGGGTCGACGGTCGCCGTCACATCGGTCTCGTACGCGAGGACCTGCTGCGTCCGCAGCGCCAGGCGGGCCGACTTGTCCGTCGGCAGTGCGATGGCCTCGTCGAAGGAGTTCGTGTGGAGCGACTGCGTGCCGCCGAGGACCGCAGCCAGGCCCTGCACCGCGACGCGCACCAGGTTCACCTCGGGCTGCTGGGCGGTGAGCTGGACGCCCGCGGTCTGCGTGTGGAAGCGCAGCATCAGCGACTTGGGGTTCTTCGCGCCGAACTCCTCGCGCATCACGCGCGCCCAAATCCTGCGCGCCGCACGGAACTTGGCGACCTCCTCCAGGATCGTCGTACGCGAGACGAAGAAGAAGGAGAGCCGCGGCGCGAAGTCGTCGACGTCCATGCCGGCCGCGACCGCCGTCCGCACGTACTCGATGCCGTCGGCGAGCGTGAAGGCGATCTCCTGCGCGGGCGAGGCCCCCGCCTCGGCCATGTGGTACCCGGAGATCGAGATGGTGTTCCACTTGGGGATCTCGGCCTTGCAGTACTTGAAGATGTCCGCGATCAGCCGCAGCGAGGGCTTGGGCGGGAAGATGTACGTGCCGCGCGCGATGTACTCCTTCAGCACGTCGTTCTGGATCGTGCCGGTGAGCTTGTCGGCCGGGACGCCCTGCTCCTCGCCGACCAGTTGGTACATCAGCAGCAGGAGAGCGGCGGGCGCGTTGATCGTCATCGACGTCGAGACCTTGTCGAGCGGGATCCCGCCGAAGAGGACGCGCATGTCGTCGACCGAGTCGATGGCGACGCCGACCTTGCCGACCTCGCCGCTCGCGATCGCCGCGTCGCTGTCGTGCCCCATCTGGGTCGGCAGGTCGAAGGCGACGGACAGACCCATGGTGCCGTTGGCGATGAGCTGCTGGTAGCGGGCGTTGGACTCGGTGGCCGTACCGAATCCGGCGTACTGGCGCATCGTCCAGGGGCGGCCGGTGTACATCGAGGGGTAGACGCCCCGGGTGAAGGGGTACGCGCCGGGCTCGCCCAGCTTCTCCGCCGGGTCCCAGCCGTCCAGGGCCTCCGGTCCGTACACCGGCTCGATCGGCAGTCCCGACTCTGTCTCGCGCGCCATCTGCTGTGCCTCTCCCACTGGAGTTACTGAACGGTAGCCCCCGGCCCTCGCGACGGACTGTAGCGGCGGGCGTGCGACGGATGGAGAGCCGCGCGCTGGGAGCTTCCTCACAGGGACTCCTTACCCGAATCGTGTCCTGGCTTTCGCAACCGCGCGCAAGGGGAATCAGTCCCTGGGGACACAAAGAACATCACGGGGCTACAGGGGACAGCAGGGGGCTCAGATGAAGAGGATCCGGATACGCAGAGGACTGGCGGCGGCAGCGGTCGTCGCCCTGGCGGCGGGCTGTACGGCACAGGCGGCGACGACGGGCACGCCGGAGGCGAAGCCCTCGGCGGTGGAGTCGGGGAGCAGCACACCGACGGCCACCCCGGGCAAGACGGCGTCCGCCACTCCGAAGGCCACACCGACACCCACTCCGACGAAGACCACCCCCACCCCCGCACCCAAGGTGGTCATGGCGGTCGGGGCCAAGGGCGCGCAGGTCCGTGAACTGCAGGCCAGGCTGCGGCAGATCGCCTGGTTCGACGGCGTCCCGACGGGGACGTACGGGACTGTGACAGCGGCCGCCGTCAAGGGCTTCCAGGGCAAGCGGGGGCTTGCCGTCACGGGGACGACGGACACCGTGACCTGGCAGAAGCTCCTCGGGATGACCCACAAGCCGACGGCGGACGAGCTGAACGGGACCGTCGCGGGCCGACCGGCGGGCAAGCTCGACGCGCGCTGTCTGCACGGCCGGGTGATCTGCATCAGCAAGACCAGCCGCACCCTGTCCTGGGTGAACGACGGCAAGGTGCTCTCGACGATGGACGTGCGCTTCGGCTCGCAGTACACGCCGACCCGCGAGGGCACGTTCAGCGTGGACTTCAAGAGCCGCGACCACGTCTCGACGATCTACCACACGGCCATGCCGTTCGCGATGTTCTTCAGCGGAGGCCAGGCGGTCCACTACTCGGCGGACTTCGCGGCCCGCGGCTACAACGGCGCCTCGCACGGCTGCGTGAACGTCAGGGACCGGGCCAAGATCAGCGCCCTGTTCGACCAAGTACGCGTAGGCGACAAGGTGGTCGTCTATTGGTGAGGGACTCAGCAACCATCAATTGAGCAACCCCAACGGCGAGCAATTTGGTCCGCGAGAGCGGCGCCGGTTTAGGCGCAAAATACAGCGCGGGTGGGTTATCGGGGGAACGTAACCCACCCGCGCCTGTTGCGCGGAGCCGTAGGTACGGGGGGAACCCCGGCTCACGCGCGGCCGATGACCAGTCGGCTCACTCAGTACTGCGTCACGGAGCCGAAAAGTGTCACACCTACTGGTCGGTCAGTCCCGACGGGCTCGGCGAAGGGGCCGCGGAGGCGGAAGAAGCACTGGTCACAGGGGTGGGAGACGGCTCCGGTACGAAGGAGACGGGCGGCGCTTGAGGGGTTATCCCGCGCCCTTCGCCGTCCCCGTCGCCGCTGCCGGTCCCGTCGCCGGTGTCGTTCTTCCCGTCGCTCTTGCCGTCCCCGCTCGCGCCCAGGATCCGGTCGCAGAACCTCGCGACCTTCCGCGCACCGTCGGCCATCGACGCGAGCCGGTGCCGGCGCACGGGGTCGAGCCGCCCGGACCGGTAGTCACGGCAGGCCGCCACCGCCGTGCGGTACCAAGCGGTGCCCTTGCCGTCGCCGTCCTTGCCGTAGACCTTGTTCCCGTCCGTGCCGCCGCTCCGCCCGGTGGCGTCGGGCGTCGGCACCCGGGTGCGGCCGGGCGCGGCCTCGTCCGTCTTCGGGGCGGCCGGGGATTTGGGGGTGTGCGTCTCCGGAGGAGCCGAGGGCGAGGGTGCCTCGTTCCCGCCCATGGGCGACTCCGAGGCGATGGGCCCCGGCGTCGCGGCGGCGGACACCGAGGAGGCGGGCATCGGGTCGTCGCCCCGGAAGGGCAGCGGCAGCGCGCCCGTACCCGCGGCGACGGCCACGCCCCCGAGCGCGCATCCGGCGACGGCGAGCGCGACCCCGAAGCGCACGGGCCTGGCCCAGCGCACAGGGCGTACTCCGGCCGCATCGCGCCCGATGCGTACGGCCCGGTCGCCGGCACTGTCCCTGAAGGCGGCCAGCGCGGCTTCCTCGCCCGGCATTCGGCCTGCGTCCCAGCTGCTCACACCGTGCTGCGCCGACACGTCGCCCAGCGCGGCGCGCAGCCGCGCGGCCTGTGCGCGGGCGTGATCGTCGACGGGCCCGACCGGTTCACCGCGGAGCATCCGTTCCGCCGCGTCCTTGTCAAGCCACTCGTACTGCTCGTCGGCCATCACATGTCCTTCTGCGTCCAAGCGCGTGAATGCGTCACACCGCCGGACGCCACCGCATCCCGGCGCGGGGTCCGCTGCGCAGGTACGGCATCGAGTTCACGGGGGTCGGGGCCCTCGGCCCCGAGCAGTTCGGCGAGCCTCTTGAGCCCCCGGTGCGCGGCGGTCCGTACGGCTCCGGGACGCTTCCCCAGCGTCTGCGCCGCGCTCTTCGCGTCGAGCCCGACGACCACCCTCAGCACGACGGCCTCGGCCTGGTCCTGCGGGAGCTGCGCTATCAACCGCATGGTCCGCCCGGTGCCCAGCGCCTCCAGCGCCTCGCTCGCGGTGTCCGACTCCCCCGGCTCGGCGGCGAGCTCGGACTCGTCGCCTCCTATGGCCGGGCGCCGGCCCCGCATCCGTATGTGGTCGAGCGCGCGATTACGGGCTATCCGCGCGGCCCATCCCCTGAACCGGTCCGCGTCCCCGCTGAACCGCTGGAGGTCGCGCGCTATCTGCAGCCAGGCCTCGGAGGTCACGTCCTCCGCATCGGCCTCGCCGACCAGCGTCCGGACGTACCCGAGCAGCCGCGGGTGCACAGCGCGGTACACAGTCCGGAAAGCGTCCTCGCCCCCGCCCTGCGCCGCGAGCACCGCGGCGGTCAGCTCCGCGTCGTCCCCCAGCACTACCTCTACCTGTCCTGCTTCACTTCCGCGCTGCCCTGCGCGCATTCGAATGGTCACGCTACGACGCCGGACCGCCCCAAGTCCATGACTTGTACAACTTGCAACAATCCGCGACAAGTCACTGACAGAGCGGGGTGTGACAGAAAACGCACTCTTGACGCTGAACGGTGTGAGACGACCGGGGCCTCTCCTGTGGGGGGTGGCGGCCCCGGTCGTCACATTTTGCCCAGCGGAGTTCCCACGGTCCCCTACGCTGGGGTATGTGACCGAGCAGACGATCTTCCAGCACTTGCAGGACTTCGCCGAGCACTTCGAACCGCCTGCGCCGTTCAGCCCTCATGTCGAGATCAGCAACGGCCAGATCGTCATGATGATGAGCCCGTCGGGCGCGCATGACCTCAACGCCGGGCGCATCACTCGGCAGCTCTCGGACCAGGTGGCCGAGGGCCTCTTCGCCTACACCGGCGATATCGAACACCCCTTGGCCCAGAAGATGCGCCGCCCGGACGTGATCGTCGTCGAAGAGGCCGCCATGAAGACCTCGGGAGCGATCGCCGCCGAAGCCGTGGCCCTGGTCGTCGAGGTCGTCTCCCCCTCCAACCCCGAGAACGACTACGTGGACAAGGTCCGCGACTACCCCGTGATGGGCATCCCCCACTACGTGATCGTCGACCCGCGCGACTCGACCTGCCTCCACCTCTGGGAGCCCAAGGCCGGGGAGTACGAGAACAAGGTCCATTACCGGTTCGGGGACAAGATCCAGGTCGGGGACTGGGTCATCGACACCGGCGCCCTGCATCCGTACGCACAGACGGCAGACGACCAGTAACAGTTCACCGTCGGCCCAGCCCCCGGACCGTCCAGCCGGCCTCCCGCCACCGCCCCGCGTCCAGCGTGCCCCGCCCGTCGACGACGCAGGCCCGCCCGACCCGCTCGCGCACCACGCGCGGGTCGATGCGCCCGTACTCCGGCCACTCGGTCAGATGCAGCAGCACATCCGCACCCTCCGCCGCCTCAACAGGGCTGTCCACACAGACCAGTTGAGGGTGAGCCTTGCGGGCCTTGTCGAGCGCCTGCGGGTCCGTCACCGTGACCGTGGCGCCCAGCTCGTGCAGCCGCCGCGCCACAGCCAGCGCGGGCGCATCCCGGATGTCGTCCGTGTCCGGCTTGAACGCCGCGCCCCACACCGTGATCCGCCGCCCTTCGAGCGACCCGCCGCACTCCTCCCGTACGAGAGAGACGACCCGCTCCCGCCGCGCCTGATTGACCGCGTCGACCTCCCCCAGCAGCGCCACCGCCCGGTCCGCGCCGAGTTCGTCCGCCCGGGCCCTGAAGCCGCGGAGGTCCTTGGGGAGGCAGCCGCCGCCGTAGCCGAGACCGGGTGCCATGCCGCGGTGGCCGATCCGGGCGTCGTGGCCCAGGACGTCGGCGAGCTGCCGGACGTCGGCGCCCGACGCCTCACAGATCTCCGCCATCGCGTTGATGAAGGAGATCTTCGTGGCGAGGAAGGCGTTGGCGGCGGACTTGGCCAGTTCGGCGGTGGCCCAGTCGGTGACGATCGTGGGCGTCCCGGCGTCGATGATCTTCGCGTAGCACTGCCGCAGGACGGTCTCTGCCCGCGAGCCCCCGGAGCCGAAGCCGAGGACGAGTCGGTCGGGGCGCAGGGAGTCCTCGACGGCGTTCGACTCCCGCAGGAACTCCGGATTCCACGCGAGCTCGACCCCCTCGCCGAGCGTCTCCGCCAGCCGCGCCGCGGTCCCGACCGGGACGGTGGACTTGACCGCGACCACGGCCTTTCCCCGTACGTGGGAGGCGAGTTGGCGGACAGCGGTGAACAGATGCGTGAGGTCGTACGCCTGCTCCCCCGCCCGCTGCGGAGTCCCTACGCCGACGAAGTGGAGGTCTCCGAAGGCGGCCGCCTCGGCGACGGAGCCGGTGAACCGCAGACGCCCCGACGCGGTGTGCCGGGCCAGCAGCTCGTCCAGACCGTGCTCGAAGAAGGGTGCTCTGCCCGAGTTGAGGACGGCGACCTTGTCCGGGTCGGCGTCGACTCCGAGCACTTCGTGGCCGAGTTCGGCCATGCACGCGGCGTGGGTCGCGCCGAGGTAACCGCAACCGATGACAGTGAGCTTCACGAGCGTCCTTCCTTCGGGTGGATCTTCATCACAGCGGCTCCGACCGCACGTCCGGGAGGGCTCGCAAGGGGGCTCACGCCTCGCGCACACGGCCCACCGGACAGCACAAGGGCCTACCCTCGGTGGCTTCGCCAACAGCCAACTGCCAACAGAGGGGAGGACACCGTGGCATCGACCGCCCGCCGTACCCGTCCGCCCAACACCCAGCTGGCCCGGCTCATCGAGCACTGCGGCGCGAGCCGCAAGTCCCTGGCCCTGCGCATCAACCAGCTCGCCCGCCAGTCGGGAACGGAGACGGGCTACTCGCACACCTCCCTCGCCAACTGGTGCCGGCGCGGCATGGTCCCGAGATGGCCGGTCCCCGAGCTGCTCGCGCAGGCCATCGGCGAGAGACTGGGACGGCCCGTCGGGCTCGCCGAGATCGGTATGGGCGAGGCCGCCGGGACCCCGGACGCCGACGCGGGGCTGGATTTCCCCAGGGATCCCGCCGACGCCGTACGCGTCGCCACCTCGTTCTGGAGCACCGTGAACCGCCGCGACTTCCTCACCACAGGCGTCTCCGGCTTCGCCGTGTCCGCGTTCGCGACACCCGTCACGCGCTGGCTGGTCACACCCGCCGACGAGACGGCCGACCATGCGGGCGGCCGCCGGGTGGGCCGCAGTGACCTCGACGAACTGCGCGCGGCCGCGGACGACGCCAGGCGCTGGGACTCCAAGTACGGCGGCGGGAGTTGGCGGGCGAACTCGGTCACCACGTGCCTGCAGGAGCGGGCGGCTCCACTCCTCCAGGGCTCGTTCTCCGACGGGGTGGGCCGCGAGCTGTACTCCGTGACGGCGGAGCTGTCGCGGCTGGCCGGGTGGACGGCGTTCGACGTCGGCCGTCACGAGGCGGCGCAGCGCCACTTCATCCAGGCGCTGCGGCTGGCGCGCGCGGGCGGGGACGTCCAGCTGGGCTGCTACGTACTGACCACGATGGCCATGCAGTCGCTCCTGCGCGGATTCGCGAGCGAGGCCGTCGACATGGCGCAGGGCGCCTACGCGCGGGCGGGGCGCGACGCGGCGCCGCGCGTCCTGGCGTTCACCAAGCTCATCGAGGCCCGCGCACACGCCCGAGAGGGCGACGCGAAGTCCTCGTCGCGCGCGCTCGCGGAGTCGGAGACGCTGCTCGGCAGAGCGGCGGAGGACAGCAGGGAGGAACCGTCCTGGATCGACTTCTTCCACCACGCCCGCCTCTCCGCGGACGCAGCCGAGATCTTCCGCGACCTGAAGAACCCGAAGGCGGCCCTGGCCTGGAACCAGCGCGCAACGGCCATGCCCACAGGGGTGTTCACGCGCTCGGTCGGCATGAGGCTGGCGATCGTGGGCACGGCGCACCTCCAGTCCGGGGACCTGGACCAGGGCCTGGCACTGGGCAACCGCTCGGTGGACATCCTGGCCCGGGTCCGGTCCAGCCGGGCGAAGGACTACGTCACGGAGTTCACGACGGCCCTGACCCCTTGGCAACGGGAGCCGCTGGTACGTGACTTCACCCGCCGGGCGAACAGGGATTTGGGCATCGCAGCCTGAACTGCCGTACGCCTACCCCTTCTTGAGCTCCACCGCGTCGCGCTCGGCGGGCGGATCGACCGGCGCACCCATCGCCCGTACCGCCGACGCCGGCGCGTTGACCACGACCGCCGCGATCAACGCCCCGAGCAGCACGACGGCCACCGCCCAGTAGCTCGCCACATTGAATCCGTGCACCGACGCCTCGTCGATCAGAGGCTTCGTACGAGGGCCGGGCCGATGGAGCAGATAGCGTGCCGTCACGCTCGCCGCGATCGTGTTGAGGAGCGCCGTACCGATCGAACCACCCACCTGCTGGGCCGTGTTGAGCGAGGCCGACGCCGCGCCCGCGTCCTGCGGCGCCACCCCCGCCGTCGCCGTCGAGATCGTCGTCATGAACACCACGCCCATCCCCAGACCCAGCAGGACGATCCCCGGCAGGACATGGCTGAGGTACTGCGGCCGCACATCGAGCCGCGCCATCCACAGCAGCCCGCACGCCGCGGTCACCATCCCCGGCACCAGCAGCGCCCGCGGGCTGACCCGCCCCAGCAGCCGGGCCGCGATCTGCGTCGACCCCGTGATCATCGCGGCGGTGAGCGGGAGGTACGAGAGCCCGGTGCGCACCGGCGAGTACCCCTGCACGCGCTGCAGGTAGTACGTCAGGAACAGGAACATCCCGAACATCCCGATGGTGGCCATCATCATCGTCAGCATCGCCCCGGCCCGCTGCCGGTCGCGCACCACATGCAGCGGTAGCAGCGGCACCCGCGCCCTGCTCTGCCAGTACGCGAAGACCACGAGCAGCACAACTCCCGCGCCCAGACAGGTCAGTACGCGCGCGTCCGCCCAACCCCGGGACTCCGCCTCGCTGAATCCGTAGACGATCGCGAGCAGCCCGCCCGAGCCGAGGATCGCGCCCGGCACATCCAGGTGCGCCTCCGGGTGACGCGTCTGGTCGTGCAGCAG
This sequence comes from Streptomyces sp. NBC_01465, assembly GCF_036227325.1. NCBI lineage: Bacteria > Bacillati > Actinomycetota > Actinomycetes > Kitasatosporales > Streptomycetaceae > Streptomyces > Streptomyces sp. NBC_01465. Next base: position 3,160,385 of record NZ_CP109467.1, read on the forward strand.
GACGACGGCCCCGGCGACCGCGAGGGCGGCGATCGGGATGTTGACGTACAGGCACCAGCGCCAGTTCAGATACGAGGTCAGCACCCCGCCCAGGATCAGCCCGATCGCCGCCCCGCCGCCCGCGATCGCCCCGAAGACCCCGAAGGCCTTCCCGCGCTCCTTGGGGTCGGAGAACGTCGTGGTCAGCAGCGACAGCGCCGACGGCGCGAGCAGGGCTGCGAAGACACCCTGAAGGGCGCGCGCGGCGAAGAGCAGCCCCGGACTCTGGGCGGCGCCCCCGAGCCCGGACACGGCGGCGAAGCCGATGAGCCCGATGATGAAGGTGCGTTTGCGCCCCACCAGGTCGGCGATGCGCCCGCCGAGCAGCAGCAGTCCGCCGAAGGCGAGCGTGTACGCGGTGATGACCCACTGCCGGTTGCCGTCGGACATGCCCAAGTCGGCCTGGGCGGACGGGAGTGCGATGTTCACGATGGTCATGTCGAGGACGACCATCAGCTGCGCGACACCGATGACGACAAGCCCCCACCAGCGGCGTGGGTCGGGTGGCGTTACATCCATGAGGACCCCCCTGGTCCCCCGCCATCCTTCCGCCTGACCCCGCGGTTGGCGAGGCCCCGTACCGTCAAAGCCTGGCAAGCCCAAGCCGGTCCAGGAACCGGTCGAGCAACTCCTCGGCCGACGGCCCCTGTTGCGCATGCAGTACGTCGGCGAGCGCCCTCTCCTGCGCGACGAGCCCGGCCTCACCGGCCCACTCCACAGCCCGCGCGGTGGCCTCGCGCGCCCCCAGGAACAGGTCCTCCAACACCAGCCCGTCGGCCCCCAGATACCGGGCCATCGCCTCACGCCCCAGACACGCGAACCACGACCCGCCGACGGGCGCGGCGGCCTCGACGACCACGCACTCCCCGCCCATCACAAAGGCGAAGAGCGCCGGCAGCCCGGTCTCCTTGGCGACCCCGCGCGCGAGCGCCCCCATGTCCCCGACCTCGGGCTCACTGGGCCGCCGCCACACCTGCCACCCGCCGTCGCGCTCCTCGTGCAGCGCGAGCCCGTCGCGCACGTCGGCCAGCGCACCGAGCGCATCGAGCGGCCCGTCGCTCCGGCCCACGACGTAGTACCCCCAGAACCCCATGCCCCATTCTGCGTACGCCGCCCGCAAATGCCACACCTGTGCGTCAACTAGGCGGCTGCGCGCGGGCCTTGGGTCGCCTTGATGTTCTGCATGCGGGTCAGTTTCCGTACGAAGAGGATGGCGAGGACGGCCGCCACGAAGTGGACGGAATCGGCGACCAGCAGGACACCCACCGAGTCCTGGGACGGACCGGCGATCTCCGCCCTGTCAGTCACCGAGGCAAGCGCACGAAGGGCCATCGCCAGCACCCACGCCGTCCACCAGATCGTCACCGGCGCCTGCGAGACCTTGCGCCGGGACCCGTCGGGGGCCGCCTGCGTGCTGGCGTCCCACACCTCACCGGCGATCTGCCGCGGAATCCACAGGCAACCGAACGGGATGAACCAGCCGCCGACCGCCCAGCCCGCGCGCTTGGTCTGACTGTCCTGGGCGAAGACCTCTGCGTTCACCCGCACCCGGTGGAACCAGATGACGAAGACGACGGCTGTCACAAAGAGCGCGGTGAACTGGTACGAGGCGGACTGCCCCGCCCAGCGGTCCGACCGCCTCGCCTCGTCCAGGGTGAGGCTCTCCCAATCGCCCAGCAGGCTGTACGTGTAGGCATGGGAGGCAATCGCGACGAGATCGGCCACGGCGCACAGCGCCAGCAGCACGGTGACACCGGTCGCGAGCCCCTGGGGTGACTTGAGCACAGGGACCACCGGTCTGAGCCCGGCCGGCGGTATGAAGGCAGGAGTGTTGGACATGAAGTACTGGACCCCCCACGGGTACACAAAGATCAAGGCGCGCAGCGTAAGCCGCACCCCGGGCCCCCGTCCACGCGGTTGACGATCAAGCCGCAGCAGCGATGGGCCCCCACCGCACCAGCACGTCCTGCTTGCACGTCAGCTGGCGCACGAAGCAGCCCGCGGCCACCGCGGCTGCGACATCCGCGACAGTGCCCAGGGCCAGCACCACGTCCTGGACCTTGGTGTCGGGGTAGTAGGCCGTGCACGAAGACAGCAGCCAGCAGGCCCACCAGACATTGACGAGCCGGTACGACGCCGGGAGCGCCGACCCGTCCGGCCGTCTCTGGGTGCTCGCCACCCAGGTGTCGACGGCGATGCGTCGCGGGTACCAGAGGTTCACGACCGGAACAATCCAGCCCCAGTAGGCCCAGCCACGGCTCTTTCGATGCCCGAAGGGTGCGAAGACCTCGGCGTTCACCCGCACCCGGTGGAACCAGACCATGAAGGTGACCGCGCAGGCGAACCAGACCAAGCCCCCGAACATGATGGCGAGGTCGTGGACGGCCACCGAACCCAGGCGGTACGAGACGAACAGGACGAGGTCGTCCGCGGTCCACACGCCGAGAAGTGCCAGCACGGCGTACGACAGCCCGACCGGCGACTTCAGCCGGGGCGGAGAACCGGGCGGCGCGGTCCACGTGGGCGGGGCTATCCGCACGAGTGGGTCGCTGTCGAGCGCCGCACACTCCTCGCAGAAGCCGTCCTTGGTGACCGCCGTCTGCATCCCACAACGCGTACACAGCATGCCGAGCCAACCCCCCACAGGTCCGGCCACCCCTCAGTGGCCGCCAGCGGAAGATACCGGGTCACCCCAGCCGCTTCGCCAGCGCCCCGAACTGTCCCCAATTCAGCGCCGGTTGCCGCGGATCCCAGAGCTTCTGCGCGGTCGCCCGCAGCGGCATCCGGATCCCCGCGGCGATCTGGTCCTGGGTCTGCGCGTTCGCGAAGTCGCACCAGACCGCGAACCGCCCGCCCAGGATCTGCCCCGAGTACCGCGCCGGCACCGCACTGGTCCCCCGCAGTACCCGCGGCGTCCACTGCTCGTAGATGCGCTGCCCGGTCGGGTAGCGGAAGTCGTTCGGCTGCCCCAGAACGTAGTACAGGTACTCGTCGTTGAGGTTCACCACCTGCCGCCCCTCCTTCAGATACTCCAGCGGCGGCCGCGCCCCGTACTCCTTGCCCGTCCAGTACTCGACCTCGCGCTTCGGGTCGGGGGCCACCTTCCCGCCCCGGAAGTACCCGTCGTTCCAGGCCTTCAGCGTCTTCCCGTACGGCTTGAGCGTCGCGCCCCGCGCATTGAGCCAGTCCGTCGCAAGGTCCTGGATCCTCCCCCCGGCCCCGTACTTCCGGTGCGCGAGGTCGGCCAACTGCGGATACGAGGCCTCCGGATCGTCGGCCATCAGCGCGCGGTACTCGTCGCCGCCCAGATGCCAGTAGGTCCCGGGAAAGAGCCCCGCGTACTCCCGCAGCAACTCATCGACGATCTGCGCGGCCCGCGGCTTCGAGATGTCCACGGCCCCGCGCGCGACGACACCCTGAGCATTCCGCAGCTCCAGCTCCGGATGGTTCCGCAGCACCGCGCCCAGGTGTCCGGGCGAGTCGATCTCCGGAACGACCTCGATGTGAAGCTTCTCCGCGAGCGCCACGATCGACCGCACCTGCGGCTTCGTGAGGTGCTGGCGCGAGACCGCCTCCGGGTGCGAGTCCGAAGCGATCCGGAACCCCTGGTCGTCGGAGAAGTGCAGCCCCAGCTGGTTGAGCTTGAGGTCGGCCATCTCGCGCAGCCGCGCCTCGATCCACGGCGCCGTGAAGTTCTTGCGCGCGATGTCCAGGTTGAGCCCGCGCTGCGGCCGGTCGGGCCGGTCGCGTACGACGCCCTCGGGCACCACCTTGTCCGCGCTCAGCGACTGCTTGAGCGTACGGGTGCCGTAGAAGACCCCGGCCTCGTCGGGCCCGGTGATCTTCACCTGCCGGTCGCTGGCGGTGAGCGTGTACGACTCGGGGGCCGCCCCCTTCGCCGGCGCGAGCGCCAGCTCCACGTCGCCGGGCTGCGCCTGCGCCCCGTACGCGTAAGGAAGCTTCAACTCCTTGGCCAGGAGCTGCCCTTCGTCCGCGAGCCCCTTGCTGCCGGCCGCGACGAGCACACGGCTGCCCGCGGCCGGCTGCCAGCCGGGACCGCGGGCCGCGTCGTGTTCGCGTACGGAAGGAATCGTGCGCGGCGCCCGCGAGAGCGGATAGGACCGGGTGGGAGAAGGGGACGGCGAGGGGGACGGGGAGTACGTCGCGGAGGACGGCGTCCGGTCGTCGTTGCCGGTGGGGCCGTGGCCTCCCCAGGTGTCGTCCTCGGGCCAGACCAGAACGGCGGCCGTCACCGCCGCACCGGCGACCAGCACCACCGCCGCGGTCAGAGCACCGTACTGTGCCTTCCCGGGGGACGACCCCCGGACCCCCAGCAGACGAAACAGGCCGGTGCGGCGATCCGGGCCGCCTTCGCGGGCGGAACTTCTGCGAACCTGCCTCATCGGCATGAAACCTCCCATTCACGGTGAAGATAGGACGAAAGAGCGGCAAAAACGTCCATCACGTGCGCCGAAACTCTCCCTTCCGGGTGAAATTCGCGCATCCGTCGGACGCTTCCCGCCACGCATCGATAGCGTTGCGCCACACCCGCCACTTCCCACTCTGCGCCCACTCTGCCGTCATCCTGTCGTGTCCGAGGAGTCCACGCTGTCCAGCGAGTCCCCCGCAGGCCCCACGGTGCGGCCGTCGACACTTCACCACACCCATGCGGCCGTTCCGGCACAGCGTCACCCCTCACCGGGTCTGGAGCACTTCAACTCCGTACCCGAGGGCTCCGCCGAAGCCGCCCTGCTCGCCTGCTGCGGCAGCCGGGTCTGGGCCCGGCGTGTCGCCGCACACCGCCCCTACCCCGATCTCGACGCCCTGCTCGCCGCGGCCGACGAGGCAAGTTACGACCTCTCCCCCGCCGAGCTCGCCGAGGCCCTGGCCGACGAATCGTCCCCCGGCCTCCACCCCGACGCGCCCGCCGCCGCCCACACCGCGCTGCGGGCCGCCCATGCCGCGTACGAGAGCCGCTTCGGCCACGCCTTCGTGATCTGCCTCGACCACGTCCGCCCCGCCGAGCACCTCGACCACTTCCTCGCCGGCATCCGCTCACGCCTCGCGCACGAACCCGACGAGGAGCGCGCGGCCGCCGCCGACGAGCTGCGCCGCCTCGCCCGGGGGCGAATCGCCCATCTTGTGTCGGACGCCGGACATGTGGGCCATACAGATAGCCCATCCGTGCCTGTTTGATCACACCGGAGGACCCCGGGCGAAGGAACCGACAAAGCGTCGCTACGATGGCCGGGGCCGGTGGACCGTACCCGGCCGGGCCAGACCGACATCCCGCCGGCAGGCTCCAATCCCCGCTCCCGGAGGGTTCTTCCGTGCCGGCTGGAACGCTGTACCGCGGCCGGGAAGGAATGTGGTCCTGGGTGGCTCATCGAGTCACCGGCGTCCTCATCTTCTTCTTCCTGTTCGTACACGTCCTGGACACCGCTCTCGTGCGTGTCTCCCCCGAGGACTACGACAAGGTCGTGGCCACGTACAAGACGCCCATCGTGGCGCTCCTTGAGTACGGCCTCGTCGCCGCAATTCTTTTCCACGCGCTCAACGGCCTGCGCATCATCGCCGTGGACTTCTGGTCCAAGGGCCCGCGCTACCAGAAGCAGATGCTCTGGTCCGTCGTGGGCATCTGGGTCGTGCTGATGGTCGGGGCGCTCTACCCCGTGCTCGGCCACGCCGTACGCGAACTGTTCGGGAGCTGAGGAACGAGATGTCGACTGACACTTCCGCGGCCATCGGTCCGGTCGAGGGCGGTTCGCTCTACGACGCCGAGAACCCCGCGCCCCTCATCGAGGCCCCCCGCGCGCGCACCAAGAAGACCCCGAAGTCCACCCGTGGCAACTTCGAGATGTACGCATGGCTCTTCATGCGTCTGTCGGGCGTCGTCCTGGTCGTCCTGGTCCTGGGCCACCTGCTGATCCAGCTGGTCCTCGACGGCGGCGTGAGCAAGATCGGCTTCGCCTTCGTGGCCGGCCGCTGGGCCTCGCCGTTCTGGCAGGTCTGGGACCTGCTGATGCTGTGGCTCGCCATGCTCCACGGCGCCAACGGCCTCCGCACGGTCATCAACGACTACGCGGAGCGCGCCAACACGCGCCTGTGGCTCAAGGGCCTGCTGTACACCGCCACGGTGTTCACCATCCTTCTCGGCACGCTGGTGATCTTCACCTTCGACCCGAACATCCGCTAGAGCCCGGGGCAAAGAGACTTATGAAGATCCACAAGTACGACACCGTCATCGTCGGCGCCGGCGGCGCCGGCATGCGCGCGGCCATCGAGTCGACCAAGCGCAGCCGTACCGCCGTGCTGACGAAGCTCTACCCGACCCGCTCCCACACCGGCGCGGCGCAGGGCGGCATGGCCGCCGCCCTCGCCAACGTCGAGGAGGACAACTGGGAGTGGCACACCTTCGACACGATCAAGGGCGGCGACTACCTGGTCGACCAGGACGCCGCCGAGATCCTGGCGAAGGAGGCCATCGACGCGGTCCTCGACCTCGAGAAGATGGGCCTGCCGTTCAACCGCACGCCCGCCGGCGAGATCGACCAGCGCCGCTTCGGCGGTCACAGCCGTAACCACGGCGAGGCCCCGGTCCGCCGTGCGTGCTACGCCGCGGACCGCACCGGCCACATGATCCTCCAGACCCTCTACCAGAACTGCGTCAAGGAGGGTGTGGAGTTCTTCAACGAGTTCTACGTCCTCGACCAGCTGCTGGTGGAGGAGGACGGCGTCAAGAAGTCCGCAGGCGTGGTCGCCTACGAACTGGCGACCGGCGAGATCCACGTCTTCCAGTCGAAGTCGGTCATCTACGCCTCGGGCGGCACCGGCAAGTTCTTCAAGGTGACGTCGAACGCGCACACCCTGACGGGCGACGGCCAGGCCGCGTGCTACCGCCGCGGACTGCCCCTGGAGGACATGGAGTTCTTCCAGTTCCACCCGACGGGCATCTGGCGCATGGGCATCCTGCTGACGGAGGGCGCCCGCGGTGAGGGCGGCATCCTCCGCAACAAGGACGGCGAGCGCTTCATGGAGAAGTACGCGCCGGTCATGAAGGACCTCGCGTCCCGTGACGTCGTGTCCCGCTCCATCTACACGGAGATCCGTGAGGGCCGCGGCTGCGGTCCCGAGGGCGACCACGTCTACCTCGACCTCACGCACCTCCCGCCGGAGCAGCTGGACGCCAAGCTCCCGGACATCACGGAGTTCGCGCGTACGTACCTCGGCATCGAGCCCTACACGGACCCGATCCCGATCCAGCCGACCGCGCACTACGCCATGGGCGGCATCCCGACGAACGTCCAGGGCGAGGTCCTCTCGGACAACACCACGGTCGTCCCCGGCCTGTACGCCGCCGGCGAGGTCGCCTGCGTGTCGGTCCACGGCGCCAACCGCCTGGGCACCAACTCGCTCCTGGACATCAACGTCTTCGGCCGCCGCTCGGGCATCGCCGCAGCCGAGTACTCGGCGAAGACCGAGTACGTCGAGCTGCCGGAGAACCCGGCCGCGCTCGTCGAGGCCCAGATCGAGCGTCTCCGTAACTCCACGGGCACGGAGCGGGTCGCCGCACTGCGCCTGGAGCTGCAGGAGTGCATGGACGCCAACGTGATGGTGTTCCGTACCGAGCAGACGATCAAGACGGCCGTGGAGAAGATCGCCGAACTGCGCGAGCGCTACCTCAACGTCTCGATCCAGGACAAGGGCAAGCGCTTCAACACCGACCTCCTCGAGGCCGTCGAGCTGGGCAACCTGCTCGACCTCGCCGAGGTCATGGCGACCTCCGCCCTGGCGCGCAAGGAGTCCCGCGGCGGTCACTACCGCGAGGACTACCCGAACCGCGACGACGTCAACTTCATGCGCCACACCATGGCGTACCGCGAGGTGGCGGACGACGGCACGGAGTCGATCCGGCTCGACTACAAGCCGGTCGTCCAGACCCGCTACCAGCCGATGGAGCGTAAGTACTGATGGCTACCCCGACGATGGACAAGGCCGAAGCGGCAGGCGCTGCCGAGCCCGGCTTCGCCGACACCCCGTACATCACGGCCACCTTCCGGATCCGCCGGTTCAACCCGGAGGTCTCCGACCAGTCCGAGTGGCAGGACTTCGAGGTCCTCATCGACCCGAAGGAGCGTGTGCTCGACGCTCTCCACAAGATCAAGTGGGAGATCGACGGCACGCTGACCTTCCGCCGCTCGTGCGCCCACGGCGTCTGCGGCTCGGACGCGATGCGGATCAACGGCAAGAACCGCCTGGCGTGCAAGACGCTGATCAAGGACATCAACCCGGACAAGCCGATCACGATCGAGGCCATCAAGGGCCTCACGGTCCTCAAGGACCTCGTGGTCGACATGGACCCGTTCTTCCAGGCGTACCGCGACGTGATGCCCTTCCTCATCACCAAGGGCAACGAGCCGACGCGCGAGCGTCTGCAGTCGGCGGAGGACCGCGAGCGGTTCGACGACACGACGAAGTGCATCCTGTGCGCGGCGTGCACGTCGTCGTGCCCGGTGTTCTGGAACGACGGCCAGTACTTCGGCCCGGCGGCGATCGTCAACGCGCACCGCTTCATCTTCGACTCGCGTGACGAGGGCGGCGAGCAGCGCCTCGAGATCCTCAACGACAAGGACGGCGTGTGGCGTTGCCGCACGACGTTCAACTGCACGGACGCCTGCCCGCGTGGCATCGAGGTCACTAAGGCGATCCAGGAAGTGAAGCGCGCACTGATCACACGTCGCTTCTGATTCCGTAGAACGCCTGCCTGTCACAGGGCCCTGCTCCCGCACCAGCGGGAGCAGGGCCCTCAGCAGTTCTGGCTCGTTTTCGCAGGTCCGTAGGGCACATTCCTCAGGCACACTCCGAACCGGACACTGTGCTTCTCCGGGGGGAATCATGGCCACGTTGCGGGCACCCGTGCCTCTGGGATACGGCAATTCGGCAACCGAGGTCCAGTCCATCGCGGCGCCGCTTCTCGCGGCTGCGGCCCTGTCTCTGGCGGGGGTCGTCGCCGCCGCGAGCGGCCCGTTCTTCCGTTGGCCCGGCGCGACGCTTCTCCTTCTCGTCGGCACCGCTCTGCTCCTCGTGGCGAGCATCCAGCTACGCGCCTACGCCCGCCAGTACCTGTACTCACGCCAGGACATCCACGACTGGTACCCGGAAACGGTCGGACCGCAGACGGAGGATTACTTCAGCAAGCTGTACGAGTTCCAGGGCGAGGACTACAACACGTGGGTCCGCTTCACCGACCGGGCCGTCCGGTGTTTCAACGCCGGGACGATTCTGCTGGGTTGTGGCGTCGCCGCCGTCCTCGTACCGCCGCCCGGCAGCTCCGATGACTGGTGGCGATGGTCGGCCATGGGACTGGTTCTGGCCTGCACCCTCGTCGACGTGTTCTGGACTCTGTCCATCCAGCCTGAGAACGGGCGACTGCGCATCGACCGCAAGAAGGAACTCAACGAAATCCTGTCCAAACCGAGGGGGATCTCATGACAACGGCTGACTGGACTCTTCCGGGGCACGCACGGGTCGGCCTGCCTAAAGGCCAGGTCGAGTGCTGGTCGGCATTGTGCGAAGGGGTCGTGGGCCCGCCCCGGGACGGTGACACGATCAGCGCCTGGGAGGTCGCTCTGGACGGAAGGGCACCTGCGCTGAAGGTCTACCTCGACCGCTTCAACATGCCACCCGTGCACACGCCGGACTGTGAGTTCCAGGATCTTCCGCCCTCCGTTCACTTGCACTGCACGAGCCCTGAGGCACTCAAGTCCGAGCGCCAACGGCTGGACGAAGCCCGTTACGGGTCATAGCCGCCCTGCGCCGTAAGCCCCGTACACCTGCCCGACTACGATGACGCCGTGGCGGGCACAGGGGGCATACGGGAGCACCGCGCCCGGATCTGGGTCGGGGTGGCCGCCCTCGCGGCGGGGAGCTTCGCCATCGGTGACGGTCTCCACCGCGTCCGGGCCGCCGCAGACTGGGCCGCCGCCTGGTGGCCCTGGCTGCTGCTGGCCCTCGCCCTGCTCAACCTGCTGCGTTCGGTCATCACCGTCGGCTCGCTCATCGCCCCGGGCCTCCTCGCCGCCGTCGCCCTGGGCGGGCTCGTCGCGGCGCACGGCGTCAGCGGCCGTACCCTCGCCGACCTCGTCGTACCCGCCGCGCTCATCCTCGGCGGGTTCGCGCTGCTGCTCTCCTCCCGGCCCGCGGACCGCCACCGCTGGACCCGTGTGCTGGCGACCGGACGGGTCCGGACCACACACCCGGTCGGCAGTGGCACGGAGCATCCGCACGTCGTACTCCGCGCCATAGCCGGGGAGTTGCGTGCCGACCTCACCGGTTCGTTCCTCGACGGCAGTCTGACCGTGCAGGTGACGGCAGTCGCCGGGCACGTGCATCTCACCGTGCCCCGGGGCTGGCCCGTGACCGTACGTACCGCGGGCACCGTCCTCACTCGCGTCACCGACACCGGACCACGCGACGCCGCGGGCAAGGCGGCCGGCGGCGACGTCGGGCTACATCTCCTCGGGCTGTGCGGAGCCGTGAGTCTCGTCCGGGCGTGAACTCCCGTGGTCGTACGGCAGATTGATGCGCCGACCGGCCAGCCCGTCCGAGAGCCGCTGGAAGAGCCCCCACTCGCCGTCGCGGTCCGGCAGGGGGTGGTGCAGGGCGCTCACCAGGTCGAAGCGGTGCAGGTCGTACACGACGTGCATGAGTCCGGCGTACGACTGTGCCGCGACCACCGCCCCCTTGTACGCCAGCGCGGCCACCAGCAGCGCGAGGGCGACCAGCCACCACGCCCCCGGTTCGTCGTAGAACGCGACCACCATGACGACCGCTCCGGCCAGGAAGGCGTGGCACAGGTTGACCGCCGCATCCAGCATGTCCCGGGCCGAACTCAGCGCCGCGGCCAGCGGTGCGGTCACCTGGGGATAGATGCGCGGCCACGAAGCCAGCGTCGCCAGTCCGTAGCGTTCGCCCGCGCTGAGCTCGCCCGCGCGCAGGGCGTTGCCGAGTGCGGTGGGCAGCAGCGCCTCCCTCTCGGGGAGCCCGGCCAGTCTCCTCAGCGCCCCGTGGCCCGCCGCGTTCACCCCGGCGGAGTGCCGGCGGGCCCGCAGCTGCTCCGGAAGGGACTTCCCGGCGTCGGGTGCGGACCACTCGCCCGCGCGCTCACCCGCCTCGTACAGCGACTGCCACTTTCGGCGCTGAAGTTCGACGAGCACACTCGCCGGGCCGGCCGTAACCGGCCACCGGTCCCAGTACCCCTCCAGAACCCGCACCGCGCGCACCTGCAACGGCAGCAACAACATCCCCAGCACGCCGGCGCATCCGACGATGCCCGCCACAACTCCGGCACCCTGAAGGGGAGTTCGCGGAGGGACCGCACCCCAGTCGCTCCGCCCACCGAAGCTCCCGGCCCGCACCAGCACCCACACGCATGTGACAAAGAGAGCTCCCGGCACAAAGCTCACCGTCACCAGCCGCCGCACGAATCCCGCCCTCCCCAGACACCCCATACAGATACATCAGAATGGTTCCGAGGTCTGCCCCGGGCGGACGCTTAGCCGGACGTAAGCGCCCCATTAGCGGCGAATGCAAGGCTTTCCCCCGTGAGCATGAGCGAGAACGCAACACCCGCGCAGGCGCTGGCCGATGTCGTCCCCAAGCTGCTGCTGGGCGGTCCGACCGGGTTGACGTACCACCAGGTGGGCGAGGTCGTGGTGGTGAGCGACATGGTGCGGTGCACCGGACCGCACTGCCCCGAGTGGGTCTCCGCGGACCGTCTCCCGCCGGGGCGTTACCCGGTGTGGGCGGGGTATCGCGTGGACTGCGGGCCGCTCGACTACCCGTACGACTACGCGCACGACGGCGGCGAGGACGAGCCCTGGCGCTCCCCCGTCGCGGCGATCGCCCTCCTCGCCCCGGGGACGGACCCCTCCGCCCTCCCCTCGCTCTCCTTCGACCGCTTCCCCGACGTGACGTACTTCGGCCCCGAAGTGGCCTTCGTCTGGGACGACTCGGCCGGCGGCCTGCTCGCCTCGGGCGGTCCGGGCCCGCACCCCGAACTCAACGCCCTCACCGAACGCACCACCCGCGCCCTGCGCGACGCGGACCGCGCGGGCGTCGTACCGAACGTGGTGGTCGCGGAGCTCAGCCCGGTGACGGGGGTGAATGTGATCGCGCTGCCGGTCGACGAGCCTGCGGGTGAGATGTACGACTGCTACGGCGAGGACGACGAGTTCATCTGCGCGATATGGACGGTGGGTTGAGGCGGTCCGCTCCCCGGCAGGAAGGAACGGACCGTCGAGGCGCCGGCTACGGCAGCCTGATCGTACGAACGAGAGGCATCGCCTCGTACAGATCAGGCAACGCGGTCACCACGGGGCAGCCGTCCGGCCACTCCAGCGACGGACGGGCCAGGTGCACGGCGTGCGCGATCCGCCAGCTGTGACCGGCGCGAACCAGTTCTCCGACCGTGGACGCCGCCGCGAAGTCCAGTCCGACGATGTCGGCGGACTCCAGCGCCCCTACGTGGGCCGCCACCCCCTTCCGTTCGGCGTCGGCCGCCGCGAGGCACAGCGAGGGCACGTACACATGGCGGGTCGCGCTGTGTTCCGTGTTCGCGATGAACTGCGACGCCAGACGGTTGCCGGAACCGAGCGCGAGGAGCGCGGACTTGTCGTAGACGACCGCCCTGCTGCCGCTCACAGGCTGTCCACCGGCCGGTCCGCCTCCAGGTCCTGCCAGGCCTTTTCGGCCTGATCGTGGTCCTCCTGCGTGAGCTTCACGCCGAAGGTCTTTTCGCAGTACGCCTTGGTGGCCTCGTATCGGGCATTGAGCTCTTCCCGGGTCGGGGTCGCCCCGGCAAGCTCGCCAAGCAGGTCACGCATGGTCATCCCACGCTCTTGGGCGAGCACCATGAGGCGGTCGCGGACGGCAGGGTCAACCTTGATCGTGGTGTCGGCCATGACGACAGTATACCTACGGTATACCGTCATGGGCCTCTCGAGTTGTAGCGTCACGAAGTTCCCCTCTTTCAGTGGATCCGGCCCTGGTCCGGGCCGGAAAACTCAGGCAGCGACGAGCGCAGGCCGCACCCGGGGAGTCACCGCGACCGGCATCTTGCGCCGGAGCCGGTCCTCGACGAGCGCGGGCGCGGAGTAGACCGGCGACGGCAGCCCGCTGGTCAGCGCCCCGCGCAGCAGCGCGTCACTCGCACCCGCCACCCGCCACTCCTCCACGAGCGGCGCCAGCCGGGCCGCATCGGCGAGGCCGAGGGCGAGGCGGGGGTCGGTGCGGTGCAGGTCGAGCAGCAGGATCATCGCGGGCGACGTCGGGGGCGGCTCGGTGACGAACTCCGGTTCGGAGGGTGGAGTTTCGCTGCGCGGGGCGGCGCACAGCTCGTACTCGGTGGTGAGCCGCCCGGTCTCCGCGTCCTTCGCCGGCACGCGCCGCAAGTAGCCCGCTTTCTCCAGCTCACGCAGGGAGTTGGCGATCCGACCTCGGCCTTCCTTGCGCATCTGCGCCAGGGAGCGGATCGAGGCGTGGGCGCCCTCGGGGAGGGAGAGGAGGTACATCAGCAGCCCTGACGCGCACCACGAGATCCGGCGGTCGCGGAGGAGGGCGTTGGCGAAGGTGGAGAAAGCGCGCGTGGGCGCGGTACGGTGAATGCGCATCGGGAGTGTGGCTCCTGGTGTCGGGCCCCCGGGTGGTTGCACACCGCGGGGGCTAACTATGTCTGTTGTGGTGTCGGCGACTGTACAACCACGCTCCGTGATGAGCGCAAGCCCCAACTTCCGCACAGTGACCGCCGGTTCCGCAATGCGGACACCGGGCACCACACCCGCGCCGACCTGCGCACATGCCATGCCTACTGCCGCGTTGTGACACACCTCAACGGTCGCATCAACACCCGACAGTTCACTCTTTCGAATGAACTTGCGAAACCAACTCACCATGCCGCAAAAGGACTTGGGATGCCCTGATATCGCGGCGATCGGCTCGGCCTCCCTGGCCGCGTGGAACAAGCCCGTTCGGGCAGCCCACCCTCCTCCACGCGCACGAGACCTGGAACGACGTCAGGCGTCGGACCCGTCAAGGCGGCGGCCTGCGCCGCTGAGCGGTGAGACCGGGCGTTCGAAGAAGGTCTCCAGGGAGACCGTTGCCTGCGTGCCGCTGACGCCCTCGATCGCGTACAACCTCCGCAGTACGTCCTGGAGTTGCTCCGTCGTGGCGGTGCGCACCTTCACCAGCACCGACGCGCTGCCCGCGATCACATGCGCCTCCACGATCTCCTCGATCGCGGCGAAGGACTCCGCCGAGTCCCCCATCCAGGCCGACGACTCGACCATCACGAACGCCAGCACCCCGCGCCCGAGCGCCGCCGGGTCCACCTCCACCGTGGTGCGGCGGATGACGCCGCGTTCGCGCAGCTTCCGTACGCGCTCGTGCGCGGCGCCCGCCGAGAGGCCGACCGCCTTGCCGAGGGCGGCGTACGCCTGGGTGGCGTCCTGCTGGAGGAGAGCTACGAGTTCGCGGTCGATGTCATCCATGGTTGCCACCATATCTGATTCTGCGATATTCATGATCTAGCGAACGCAGTTCAGCTCATCGACTGAAGGAGCTCGTCATGTCTCTTCCTCCTCGCCCCGCGATATACGAGATCCTGGACGACCGCTTCCGTACCGGACGGTGCGCCAACGGGGACCAGCAGCTGGAGAAGCTGGCCGACGGCTGCCGCTGGGCCGAGGGGCCGGTCTACCTGCCCGCCTGGCGCCAACTGATCTGGAGCGACATCCCCAACGACCGGATGCTCAGGTGGGACGAGCAGACCGGCGCCGTCTCCCTCTTCCGATCACCGGCAGGACACAGCAACGGCAACACCCTTGATCTGGAAGGGCGGTTGATCAGCTGCGAGCAGGGCAACCGCCGCGTCTCCCGCACCGAGCACGACGGATCGGTCACCGTCGTCGCCGACCGGTTCGAGGGGAAGCGACTCAACAGCCCGAACGACTCGACCGTGCACTCCGACGGCTCGATCTGGTTCTCCGACCCGGACTTCGGCATCACCAGCGACTACGAGGGCCACCGCGCCGAGCCGGAGATCGGCGGCTGCAACGTCTACCGGGTCGACCCGGCGACCGGCGAGGTCCGGATCGTCGCGGACGGCTTCGGCGGGCCCAACGGACTCGTCTTCTCGGCGGACGAGAGCCAGTTGTACGTCTCCGACACCCGCGCCGGCCACATCCGCGTCTTCGACGTCCGCGAGAACGGCACGCTCTCGGACGGCAAGGTCTTCACGGAGGCCCGCCCCGGCGCCCGTTTCGACAACATCCGCTTCGATGACGGCGGCAGGCTGTGGGTGGCAGCGCTCGACGACGGCGTGCACTGCTACGACCCGGACGGGACCCTGATCGGCCGGATCGTGATGCCGGAGACGGTCTCGAACGTCGCCTTCGGCGGCCCCAAGAACAACCGCCTGTTCATCACGGCGAACTCCTCGCTCTACTCACTGGTGATGGCGGTGACGGGCGCGCCGAGGATCCGCCGCTGAGCGGGCGGTCCGGGTCAGTGGTCGGCCACCCCCGTGTTCTGGTTGGCGGTCAGCAGCCACCGCCCGTCCTCCTCCGTCATGACGTAGAGCGGGCTGCCCTCGCCCCCGCCGTCCGCGACCGCGAGGGGTGCGCCGTCGAGGGTCAGATAGCGCTGGCGCACCTTCACGGCGGCGACGTCGGGGCGGAGGAAGAGCACGTGCACGACCTCGTACGAGGCGCTGATCTCGCGCATCGCACCCGGCAGCACCTTCCGCGTGAAGTCGGCGATCTCGTCGCGCCCGATCAGTACCTTGCCGGTGGCGGTCGTCCAGATCGCGTCGGCCCGGAAGAGGCCGACGAACTCCTCGACCAGTTCGTTGCGTTGCGCGTGCTCGACGGTGGCCACGACCTCCTTGATCGCGTCGATTCGCGGGTCGTGCATCTGTCCGTGGGTGTTGTCCGTGTGGCTCATGCATCCAGCCTCGTACCTCAACGTCGGTTGAGGTCAAGGGACTTCGAACTCCCAGCCGTCTCGTAGACGATCTCTAATGCCATTCCGCGCCGCCGTCCGCCTCCGCGGTCAGCATGATGCGGCGGAGCATGTCGTTGAGCTGCGTGCGCTCCGCCTCCGAGAGGACGCCCAACAGGCGGTACTCCTCGTGGCCCAGTACGTCCATCGCGCCGAGCCACGTCTCGCGGCCCGAGTCCGTCAGCTCCACGTCGACCCTGCGGCGGTCCTTCGTCGACGGCGTGCGGCGGACGAAGCCTCGGCGTTCCAGGGCGTCCAGGCGGCCGGTGACCGACGCCGGGGCGAGGTCGAGGTCGGCGGCCAGGTCGGAGGGGGCCGCCTTGCCGCCGCGGCCTGCCAGTTTGTGGAGGGTGTCGAACTCCGGGCGGTCCAGGGCGAAGTCGACCAGGGACTGTTCGCGTACGCGGCGCAGATGGACCGAGAGCTTCTTCATCCTGGTCACCGCACCCTCGATCTCGGGGTCGAGGTCGGGGAGCACGGGCTTCCAGCGCTCCACGTGTTCGTCGGTCCAGTCCTGTCGCTCCATATGTCGATGGTAGGCCTGGTTCCTTCGGAGGGAGATATTTCGTTGACGAATAGTTCGGTGACGAAATAGTTTTACGCGCATGCCCACACCACCTCCGCACCCCTTGCGCATGCGCTCCTTCCGGCTGCTCTTCATCGGCCGCACCCTCTCCATGACCGGCGACGCCGTCATCCCCGTCGCGCTCGGCCTCGCGATCACTATGGCCACCGATTCGCCCGGCGCCCTCGCGCTCGTACTGGCCTGCGCGATGATCCCCAAACTCCTCCTCCTGCCGCTCGGCGGCGTCGCGGGCGACCGCTTCAACGCGCGGACCGTCGCGCTCGCCATGGACGTCGTACGGTGCGCCACCCAGCTCCTCGTCGGGGCGCAACTCCTCGGCAGCAACCCGAACCTGGCGGTGCTGGCCGTCGCATCCGCCATCGGCGGAGCGGCCGGCGCCTTCGCCATGCCGACCGTCTCGCCCCTGGTGCGCGGCACCGTCGAGGGCGACGGCCTGCTCCGCGCCAACGCCCTCATGGGCGTCGCCTCCAGCTCCACCCGCCTCGGCGGCCCCGCCGTCGCCGCACTGCTCATCAGCACCGCAGGACCCGGCTGGGCCTTCGTCCTGGACGGGATCAGTTTCGCGGTGAGCGCCGCTCTCCTGTCCGTCATCCGCGTCAAGCGCGTCCCGATCGAGCGCCGTTCCGTCCTCGCCGACCTCAAGGAGGGCTGGCAGGAGGTGCGGTCGCGGGACTGGTACTGGACCAGCCTCATCGGCCACTCCTGCTGGAACGGCGCCGCCGCCGTCCTGATGACCCTGGGCCCCGGCCTCGCCGTCCATGAACTCGGCGGCGAGTGGGTGTGGGTCTGGACCCTGCAGACCGGCGCCGTCGGCCTCCTCCTCGGCTCGCTCCTGGCCGGCCGCGCCAAGCCCCGGCGCCCCGTCCTGGTCGCCAACATGGGCCTCGCGCTGTACGCCGCCCCGCTCGCCCTGCTGGCCGCGCACGCCCCCGTACCGCTGATCATCGCCGCATACGGAATCGCCCAGGCCGGGCTCGGCTTCCTCAGCCCCGTCTGGGAGACCGCCGTCCAGTCGGCGATCCCGCCCCACACCCTGGCGCGCGTCACCTCGTACGACTGGCTGCTCTCCCTCGCCGCGATGCCCCTCGGCTACGCGCTCGCCCCGCTGGCCGCCGACGCCTGGGGCCCCGAAGTGCCGCTCACCTTCGCCGCCTTGGCGGTCCTCGTGAGCTGCCTGGGTACGGCGGCCGTTCCGGGTGTCCGCGGGCTCCGGCAACTTGAACCTGTTCAAAAGGAGGTCTACAGTCACTGACGACAGCGTTTTGAACACGTTCAGGGGAAGGTGGGGCATGGACCTCACAGTGGTTTCGTACGTCGTCTATCTGGTCATCAGCGTCGCGCTCACGGTCTG
Source organism: Streptomyces sp. NBC_01465 (assembly GCF_036227325.1). Classification (NCBI taxonomy): domain Bacteria; kingdom Bacillati; phylum Actinomycetota; class Actinomycetes; order Kitasatosporales; family Streptomycetaceae; genus Streptomyces; species Streptomyces sp. NBC_01465. Next base: position 3,178,417 of record NZ_CP109467.1, read on the forward strand.
GGTCGCCCGCACGCTCAGCCGCAACGGCCGGGTCTTCCTCGCCGACGTACTGCACGGGAACGAGAAGCTCGCCGACGCCGTCAACCACCTGCTGGTGGTCGGCTTCTACCTGGTCAACCTGGGCTTCGTCGCCCTCTACCTCCAGGACGACACCACGATCACCGACGCCCGCGGGGTCTTCGAGGCCCTCTCGAAGAAGCTCGGCGTCGTCCTCCTCGTCCTCGGGGTGATGCACCTCGGCAACGTCTACGCACTCAACAAGTTCCGCCGCCGCGGAATGATGGAGCGCGAGCAGACCCCGCCGGTGGGCCCGCAGGGCTGGGTCGCACCCACCCCCGGTAGGTGACGGGGCGATGGGCACACCGGTCAAGGGACTCACCGTCCTCTACGACGCCCAGTGCAACCTCTGCGTCCACCTGCGCCAGTGGCTGACGAGGCAGCGCCAACTCGTCCCGCTGACCCTGCTCCCCGCAGGGTCGGAGGCGGCCCGCAAGCGCTACCCGGGACTCGACCACCGCAGCACGCTCACCGAGATCACGGTGATCGGTGACCAGGGCCAGATCTACCGCGGCCCCGCCGCCTGGATCGTCTGCCTCTGGGCGCTCGCCGACCACAGGGCCAAGTCGCACTGGCTGGCCACCCCCGCCGGGGCGCCCTTCGTACGGGCCGCGATGCTCTCCGCGGCCAAGTACCGGGACGTCACAGCGAGGCCCTGCGGCGACCAGTGCGAGATCCCCGGTTAGGCTCGGGTTTCGTGACTGACGCAAAGGCCCCCAAGAGCGAGCAGACCCGCACGCTCATCCTCGAGACCGCGCTCCGGCTCTTCCAGGAGCGCGGTTACGACAAGACGACCATGCGGGCCATCGCCCAGGAGGCCGGGGTCTCCACCGGCAACGCGTACTACTACTTCTCCTCCAAGGAACACCTGGTCCAGGGGTTCTACGACCGGATCGCCGCCGAGCACCAGGCGGCGGTCCGCCCCGTACTGGACAAGGAGACCGACCTCCAGGCGCGACTGGCCGGCGTACTGAACGCCTGGCTGGAGATCGCCGCCCCGTACCACGAGTTCGCCGCGCAGTTCTTCAAGAACGCCGCCGACCCCGAGAGCCCCCTCAGCCCCTTCTCCCCGGAGTCGGAGCACGCCCGCGAGGCGGCGATCGACGTCCACCGGGAGGTCCTGGCCGGCTCGAAGTCGAAGGTCGCGCCCGAACTGGTCGACATACTCCCCGAGTTGATGTGGCTCTCCCAGATGGGCCTGGTCCTCTACTGGGTCTTCGACCGCTCCGAGGGCCGCGAACGCAGCCACCGCCTGGCGGAGCGCGGCGCCCGCCTGACCACCCGGGGCGTGGCCCTGGCCCGCTTCCGCGTGCTGCGCCCACTGGTGCTCGAAGTCCACGAGCTCTTCACGGACTTCCTCCCGGGCATGGCGCAGACGGTGAGCGCACGGAAGCGGTAGCCCCGGGCTAGAGCTGGCTGAGGATCGTCCGGTCGGTGATCTCCTTGTCCTTGGCGAGCATCATCGCCTTGCTGAGGATGACGGCGAGCGTGCGGTCGCCCTCGAAGGGGAGATAGCCGGGATCGGCCGGCGTGACCCCCTTGGGGACGATGCACAGGTACTGGTCGTGCGGGCTCATCAGGATGTTCCCCGAGCCCAGATGGATCTTGTACGTGTGGAGCTCGCCCTTGACCTCCAGGAACCGCCCTTCGAGCGTGCAGCGGTCGGCGATCGCGAGCCGGGGTATCAACCCGGCGAGCAGCTCGCGCCGGGTCTCGGCGCTCTGGCCCAGCTCACCGAAGCCGTAGGAGTTCCAGTAGGCACGGAAACGGCCGCCGGGGCCGCCGTCCTGCCAGGTGGGGTCATTGCCGACGCTCGCCACCCCCACGAACAGGTCGACGTCGCGCAGGATCTCGCTGAGCACCAGGGGCGGGATCTCCTCCAGCGGCACGCCTTCCACCGGCTCCTGGTGCCAGCCCCGCCGGTACTCCCCACTGCCCGCATGGGCGGAGTTGGTGGGCGTATCGGCCGTATAGAAGCGGACCTGGTCGGTCCTCAGCCAGAGGTAGCTGCCGGAATCGGTCAGCGCCGGATGCCCGTCGCCCTCCTCGACGCCGTCGATCCAGAACTCAGCACGCAGCCCCCATGCTTCCAGGGCGCGCGTCGCGGGCGGGAAGTGGTCGTCCACGCAGAGCCGCAGCTTGTTGTGCCAGCCGCGTACAGCAGCGAGGGAGTTGAACTGGTGCTGGCGCAGGACGTGCGCGGCGAACCGGTTGGAGTAGGTCCGCGTCGTGCGCTCGGCGTCGGTGAGCAGATACACCTCGCGATGGGCCTGCTTGAACGGCTGGGTGATGCGATGCCGCTCCAGCCACTCCCGCCAGGCGACGACCTCCTTGGGTGCGCGCCCGACGGGGTGCCACAGCTCGACGGAGGACCCCTCGGTCACGGGCGCGTCGTCGACCGTACGCAGCTCCCCGTCCGCGAAGCCGACAGCCGTACCGTCGACCGACCACAGCAGCCGCCGGGCGAGCGTCCCGACGAGCGGATGGTCGAGATAGCGCGCACGCCAGGCGCCGTACGTCCAGGTCCGCCGGGCCAGGAACTGCCGGTCCAGCCGCTCGACCTGGGCGGACAGCATCTTGTCGATGTCCTTGACGGCGGCCTTGAGCTCCTTCAGCTCCTCGGCGTGCTCGCCCCGGACAGCGGCGGGCACAGCCTTGACCTGCTTGCCGGAGGCATTGCGCCAGGCGATCTGGACCCTGCTGCCGACAACCGTCAACTCGGCGGCACACTCCCCCAGTTGATGAGTCGACCCACCGACCTCCGTGAGCCCGTAGGCCGGCACGGCCAGCTCCTCGACCTCCTCACGACTCATCCCCAGCGCCGCCGACCGCACATCCAGCGCCGTACTGATCAGCTTGAGGGTCCCCTTGTACGTCACCCGGGAAGCGAGCCGCGCCAGCTCGGCCAGGGCAGCGTCCCCGTCCATCCGGGACAGCGCGACGACACCGGCGTTGGCGACCTTCGGGCTGCGCGGTCCGATGCCAGGGGTCTTGCGCAGGGAGGTCTCCACGAGCAGGCCCAGTGCTCTGGCGGAGCCCGGATGTGCGGGCAGGAGGGCCAGCAACCAGGTCAGTCCGCGCAGGACGTTGGCGTTGTACGGGTCGAACTCCTCGTTGGGCGAGGTGGAATAGCCTGTGGTGTCGAAGAGCCAGGTACGAGGGCGACCCACCAGGCCCAGCCAGCTCTCGACCGCCGACCGCAGCGCGTCGCCGTCCATACCCTCCGCCTCGATCAGCGTCCGGGCCGTCCTCTCCCACTTGGCTGTCGGTCTGGCGGCGGTGGCGGCGACCGCGTGACGGACGACCGCGCCCCAGGAGTCATCACGCTCGCCGAGCTCGACAAGCACCCGGTCCGCCCATGCCTCGCCCGGGTTCACCACCGGATCGGGCAGGGCGGAGAGCAGATCGTTGAGCTCCGGGTCCGGGTAGTAGGCCTGGGCGACGGAGCGCCGCATCGTCGCGACGACGGGTCCCGGCACCACACGCCCCACGGCGAGTTCGGTCGCGACCAGCGCGGTCAGCTCACCCGTGGACCAGGCGGAGTGCATCCGCCCGTACTCTTCCAGCCGTCGCAGCCGCTCGACGGAGAGGAGGTCAACGGGCAAGTCCCTGGCGAGGATCCCCACCAGGGTCAGCGTGTCGGCCCCGGCGCCGGATTCGGTGTCGTACGGCTCGCTGATGCGTATCAGCTCGTTGGCCAGCCGCAGACGCGCCTCCTCGGGGAGGGCGCGCACGGTCGCGAGGACGGACACGCCGTCGCCGCCCCAGTGGTTGCCGTTCGTGGTCGCGATCTTCAGCAGCTCACGGGCGAGCCTGCTCATGTTCCCGTCAGCCGCGTACAGTTCCGCATTTCTGACCCGGTTCGGGTAGCGGGTCGTCATCAGCCACCCACCAGCGGTACGAGCTTCAGGAAGGTGACCTCGGTACCGGCCGGCAGCTCGATCTCCTCATCCAGCTCCTCGACCTGCCGCTCCCCCACCAGCACGACGAACCCGTTCCGCCCGAAGGCGGTCAGGGCCCGCTCGAACTGCCGCTCCGGGTCGGCCCCTTCCTTGTCCTGGGCAACCTCATGGAAGACCCGCCGCCGTATCACCTCGCGCAACGTCAGCCGCGCCTCGGCAATGTCCAGCGCCCAGGCGCCCGCACCGCCGCCCACCCCTGATGTCGTCTCCTCGACGAACGTCACCATTCCCATGTCACGGAGAGTAGGGCTCACCACTGACAACGCCTCCGACAGGGGCTGTTGTCAGTGGTGAGCCAGTACGCTCACTGCACAGCTGCGCCGCTGAGCACCAGGTCGTGCACCAACGGCTCGTCCCCCACATGGACATGGCGGGCCAGCGGTTCGTACAGGCCTGTCGTCGCCGCGAGGAGGTAGGGGCCCGGGGACGGTACGGCCAGGATGTACGAGCCGTCCGCGAGGGTGGTGACGCGGTCCAGTTGGCGGCCGCCCGGGGAGAGCAGGGTCAGTACCGCCTCGGCGACCGGGTCGCCCTCGGGGGTCCGTACGAAACCGTGTATGACCTGCACCGGAGTCTCCTCCTTCGTGGGGGTGGGGTCTTCGTGGGGTTCGACCGCCAGGTGCGGCAGGCGCTTCTCCAGGCCTGCCGGGAGCCACCAGTTGGAGCGGCCGAGCAGGTGCATCGCCGCCGGCACCAGGGCCGTACGGAGGATGAAGGCGTCCAGTGCCACCGCCGCCGCCAGGCCGATGCCCGCCATCGCACCCTCCACGTCGCCGCTGAGCACGAACGCGCTGAAGACGCAGATCATGATCAGGGCCGCGCAGTTGATGACGCGGCTCGTCTCGGCGAGGCCGATGCGGACCGCGCGGGCGTTGTCGCGGGTGTGCACCCATTCCTCGTGCATCCGGCTCACCAGGAAGACCTGGTAGTCCATCGAGAGGCCGAAGAGGAGCGAGAGCATGATGACGGGGAGGAAGGCCGTGATGGGTCCGGCCTTCGCGTCGAGGAGGTTCGCTCCCCAGCCCCATTGGAAGATCGCGACCAGCACTCCGAAGGACGCGGCCGCCGCCACCAGGTTCATGATCGCCGCCATGAGCGGCACCACCAGGGAGCGGAAGGCGACCAGGAGGAGCAGGAAGCCCAGGCCGATGATCGTGGCCACGAAGTACGGCAGGCGTGAGCCCGTCACCGCCGCGAAGTCCTTGAACGTGGCCGTCACACCGCCCACATGGGCGGGGACGTGCGACGCGGGGATCACGTCGTCGCGGATCCGGTCGATCAGATCGGCCGTCTCCTTCGACTGGGGTGAGGTCGTCGGGACCACCTGGATCACCGAGACACCGTGCGACGGCGGGGCCGCCGACACCTGCGCCACGCCCTCGGTCGCCTTGATCCGCTGGGCGAGGTCGCCCGTGGAGGCCTGCGGGGAGACCACCAGGAGCGGGCCGTTGAAGCCGGGGCCGAAGCCCTCGGCGAGCATGTCGTACGCCTGGCGGGTCGTCGTCGACTGGGGCTGGTTGCCCTGGTCGGAGGCGCCGAGGCGGAGCGAGAAGACGGGGATCGCGAGGATCCCCATGACCACCAGGGCCAGCAGCGCCACGGAGCGCGGGCGCTTCTGTACGTAACCCGACCAGCGCGCCGCCGCCCCCTGCGCGTCCCCCTTCAGCGGTCCGTCGGCCGCCAGCCGCCTGCGCTGCCTGCGGCTCAGGACGCGCGGGCCCAGCAGTCCGAAGAGCGCGGGCAGCAGCGTCGTCGCGGCCAGGACCGAGATGATCACCGTCACCGACGTCGCGATGACGACCCCGTTGAGGAACGACAGGCGCATCACCAGCATGCCGGCCAGCGCGATGACCACCGTGCCGCCCGCGAACAGCACCGCCCGGCCCGAGGTGTTGAGGGCCGTGACCGCCGACTCCTCCGGGTTCTGGCCGCGCAGGATGCCCTTGCGGTGGCGGGTGACGATGAAGAGCGCGTAGTCGATCCCGACGCCCAGACCGATCAACGAGCCGAGCAGCGGGGCGAATTCGGGGATGTCGGTGGCATGGCTGAGGAGCGTCGTCGACATCGCGCCCATGCCCACGCCGAAGATCGCGATCGTGATCGGCAGCAGCATCGAGAAGAACGCGCCGAACGCGAGGAAGAGCACGACCGCGGCCGCGAGGATCCCCACGCCCTCCGACAGTCCCTGCGGCGACTCCTGGATCCGGGTGATCGCCTGCCCGCCGAGCTCCACCTTCAGCCCGGCGCCCGCCGCGTCGTGCGCGGTGTCGACGACGTCCTGGACCAGGTCCTTCGGTACGGAGTCGGCGCGCTCGGCGAAGGTGATCTGCGCATACGCCGTACGCCCGTCCGCGCTGGCCACGGGCGCGCTCACCTGGCCGACGCCCTCCATGCCCGCGATGGACTTCAGTGCGGGATCGATCCTGCTCCGTACCGTCGCGTCGGACACCGTGCCCGACGTCGTACGCCAGACCACCGTGTCCGTGTCGCCGGACGCCTGCGGGAACGCCTTGTTCATCAGGTCGTACGCCCGCGTGGAGTCCGTGTCGGGCAGGCTGAAGACGTTCGAGTAATTGGCGCCCAGGGCCGTGCCCCCCGCGCCCAGTCCGACCAGCGCCCCCACCCAGAGCAACAGGACCACCAGCCGGTGCCGGTAGCACCACCTTGCCAATGCCGCCACGATTCATGCTCCTTTGTCGGTCTCCCCCGGGCCGTCCACCCAGCATCGGGTCCGGATGCGCCCCAGCACGGTCGGCGGCCATGACTCTCAAGGAACTCCAAGACAGCGACCGCTGTTCAGTACAACGACCCGGCGGATACTGGGGACATGAGCCAATCCCCGGCGACCGCCCCGGCGACCGTGCTGATCGTGGAGGACGAGCCGAGCATCGCGGACGTCCTCACCATCGCCTTGCGCTACCACCGCTTCGAGGTGGTCACCGCGGGCTCCGTCCACGAAGCGGCCGCCCTGCTGCGCGAGCTGCGCCCCGACGCGGCGCTCCTCGACGTCATGCTCCCGGACGGCGACGGGCGGCTCCTCGGCCGGGAGTTGAGGGAGCTGCACCCGGAGACGGCGATCGTCTTCCTCACCGCCCGCGACGCCCCCGCAGACATCGTCGGCGGCCTCGCGCTCGGCGACGACTACATCACCAAGCCGTTCAACATCGACGAGGTGGTCGCCCGCGTGAGGGCCGTCCTGCGCCGTACGAAACCGGCGGACGTCCTGCCCGCGCGCCCGCCCCTGCGCCACGGCGACCTGGAGCTCGACGAGTCGACGTACACGGTGCGCAGGGCGGGCGGGGCGGTGGAGCTCACTCCCACCGAGTACGCGCTGCTGCGCTTCCTCGTGCGCAACGCGGGCACGGTCGTCACCAAGGACCAGCTCCTGCGCCACGTCTGGCGCTACGAACACGCCGCGGAGTCGACCGTCGTCGAGACCTACATCAGCTATCTGCGCCGCAAACTCGACCCGCTCGGGCCGCCCCTCATCACCACCCGGCGCGGCGTCGGATACGGACTGGCATACTGCGATTTCCCGGGGGACAACCCCCGGACCCCCGGCCGGACAAGCGGGCCGTCGCGGTGATCCGGGCCACCTCCATGAGCCCAGGCGCGCCCCGAAGGCGCCATCTGCACTCCCTGCGCGGCAAGTTGACCCTCGCCACGGTCCTGCTCCTCGCGATCGGCATCGTCACCGCGACCGCCATCAGCCTCATGGGGATGCGCCACTACCTCATCGACGCCTCCGACACGAATCTGCGCAACTCCCGCAACAGCCTGCGGAGCATGAACCTCTCCCTGCAGCAGATCGAGAATCTGACCGCGCTCGCCGTCGTACGCGACCAGTTCACCGGCGCCAACAGCAAGGCCGGCATCCTGCCGCGCCCCGAATCCCTCTTCGTACCCCTGGACAAGGACGGCCGCGCCCTCTCCGTCGGCACCGTCACCCCCACCGCCCGCCAGCAGAGCCTCGCCCGCGCGGTGCACGACCCGGCGGCCGTCGCCGCATCCGACTCGATCCACGACATCAGCCTGGACGGCGACCCGTACCGGATGACGGGAGTGCGCCTCAAGGACGGCACCGTCGTGATCCTGGCGACCTCCACCAAGGCCGTCCACGACAGCATCAAGAAGGCGCTCAAGCTCGATCTCGCCGTCGGGACCGGCCTGTTGGTGATGCTCGCCTTCTTCACCATGTGGGGCGCACGACAGCGCCTGCGCCCCCTGGAGGACATGGTCGAGACCGCGTCCGCCATCGCGGACGGCGATCTGACCCGCCGCGTACCGCCCCGCGCCGGCATGGTCACCGAGGTCGACCAGCTGCGGGTCGCGCTCAACACCATGCTCCAGCAGGTCGAGAAGGCGTACGGCACCCGGGAGCGCTCCGCCGCCCAGCTGCGCCGCTTCGTCGCGGACGCCTCGCACGAGCTGCGCACCCCGCTCTCGGCGATCCGCGGCTATCTGCAGCTGTACGACAAGGGGATGCTCCGCGAGCCCGCCGACCGCACCCGCGCGCTCCAGCGCATGAACGCCGAGGCCGACCGGATGGGCCGCCTCGTCGACGAACTCCTCACCCTGGCACGCCTCGACCAGCGCCCCGAACTCCGCCTGCGCCAGGTCGACTTGAGCCTGCTGGTACGGGACGCCGCCGAGGACCTGCGGGCCCAGCAGCCGGAGCGCCCCGTGGAGGTGGCGGCGGACGGGTCGATGTTCGTGCACGCCGACGAGTCGGGCCTGCGCCAACTGGTCGGCAACCTCCTGGCCAACATCCGCGCCCACACACCCCCGCAGGCGGCGGTACGCGTCGAGCTGGAGCGCGCGGACGGCGTCGTACGGCTACGGGTCGCCGACCAGGGCCCCGGAATGGGCCCCGGCGACGCGGACCGCATCTTCGACCGCTTCTTCCGGGCGGGCGGCGGCGCGGGCAGCGGTCTCGGCATGGCAATCGTGCTGGCGGTCACCGACGCGCACGGGGGCGGCGTGGACGTGGAGACGGCGCCCGGGGCAGGGCTCGCGGTGACCGTGAGCCTGCCGGTCCGGGCGCCGGCTGCTGTCAATGCGTAACGGACGGGCTGCTACAGCCAGCCCAGCTCCCAGATGCGCCACACGCCGGTGCCGTCCGAGAGGTACTGGCCGCCGGAGATGTCCTTGCTGGTCACGACGTAGTCCGTACGCTGCCAGAGCGGGATCAGCGGCACCTCGTCGGCGACCTGGTCCTGGATCTGGCGGAAGAGCTGGGTGGTGCGGCCGCGGTCGCTGAACTGCTGCGTCTGGCTGATCAGCCCGTTGATCCTGGAGTCGCTGAAGCCGTTGGAGTAGCTGTTGTCCGTGCCGACGAGCGGCTGGGCGTAGTTGTCCGCGTCCGGGAAGTCCGCGATCCAGCCGAGGGCGTACGCGTCGTACTTGCCCTTGGTGTAGTTGTCCTGAAACTTCGTCCAGTCCGACGCCCCGGCGAGCGTCACCTTGAAGACGCCGCCGTTCTCCAGCTGCTTCTTCAGTACGGCGGCTTCCTTGTCGGTCACGCTCGTCCTGGAGTAGCCGAGGGTGATCGAGACCGGCGTGGTGGCGCCGGCGTCGGCCGCGAGGGACTTGGCCTTGGCCACGTCGACCTTCGGGTAGGCGTCGAAGAACGCCGTGCTGTGTCCGGTGACGCCCTGCGGGATCGTCGAATAGAGCGGCTCGACCGTGCCCTCGTAGACGTCGGCGGCCAGTCGCGGCCGGTCGATCAGATTGGCCGCGGCACGCCGCAGCCCGACCTTGGCCATCGGCGCGGACGGGTGCACGTTGAAGACGAGGTTGCGGATCTCGTTGCCCGCGACCTCGTTGACGTGCTCCTCGGTGGCGCCGGGCGAGAGCTGGGAGAGGACCTCGGGCGGCAGCTCGCGGTGCGTGGCGTCGAGCCGGCCGCTCTTCCAGGCCGCGTTCAGCTGGTCGGGCTGCTTGAAGTAGTGGATCTCGATCGGCACACCGGTCTTGGCGATCGCGCCCTTGTACTGCGGGTTGGGCTCCAGCTTGGCGGTGACGCCCTTCTTGTACTCCTTGAGGACGTACGGACCCGAGCCGACGACCGTGTCGCCCGTGCGGGCCTTCTTCGCGGGGTACTCGGTGTGGTCGACGATCGCACCCGCTCCGGTGGCGATCTTCGAGGCGAAGGTCGCGTCACGGGTCTTCAGGTGGATGATCACCTTGTCCCCGGACACGTCGATCGTCTTGATGGTCGTGAGCAGAGGCGAGGGGCCGCTGCCGTTCTTGATGTCCAGGACCCGGTCCAGCGAGAACTTGACGTCCTCGGCCGTGAGCTCGTGCCCGTTCGAGAAGTGCAGGTCGTCACGCATCTCGCAGGTGAACGTGCGCAGCCCGGTGTCGGTGAAACCGCAGGTCTTCGCCGCGTCGGGCACCGGCACCGACGAGCCCCGGTTGAAAGTCATCAGCGACTGGTACAAGCCGCTGTAGAGCGCCCAGGAACCCGCGTCGTACGCGACGGCCGGGTCGAGGGAGGAGACGACGTCCGTCGTTCCGAGCCTGATCGGCGTCTTTTTCACGCCACTGTCGGGCAGCAGTTGCCAGGCACCCACACCGGCTATCGCCAGTACAACGCAAACCACCAGAATCCGAAGACGGATCGACCGCATTCCCGCGCTCTCCTCAAAAACCCCACCCGCATATTGGCGCTCACCCAATCACACGGGTTTCACCACCGGAAGAGGCTTTTGACCGGTGACGCCAAGTCGTTAGCTGACGGTCTCCGACGAGGCCTGTTCGGTGCGCAGAGCGCGCACTCCGCGGAACCCGATCACGCCCACCGCCGTCCCCAGAAGAAAGGACGTAATGGCGAGCAGCAGATGGACCCAGAAGTACGCGGTCGGGTCCCCCGCGTCGTCGAAGGCGAGCCCGCTGCCGTCCTTCACCAAGTTCTTCACGAAAGTGATCCAGATGAACCAGGACCACACCCCGAAGGCGAGCAGGAACCAGGAGACGGGGCGACTGAGCTTCATACGTCCAGTATTGCCCCCGTACTCCGGGCGGCCGCGCCGGGGTCGTCCGGCGGTGGGCCCCCTCCGGCGGTTCGCCCCCGTGGTGTGGGCCGACGGCGCGGCGCCCTGTACGTTCTCGTCCGTGTCCGCCGTGAAAAAAACCGCTCTGACGGTCCTCGCCGCCGCGTTGCTGCCCGCCCTCTCCGCCGCGCCCGCCGCCGCGGCCCCAGCGGCGGACGACCCGAAGCCACCAGCAAACATGTCCCGCATCGGCGGTGCCGCACTCGGTCTGCCGGGTACGCAGGTGAAGCTGGGCGCCGGTGCGCCCGTCCTGCCGAAGGACCTCTCCGGGCGGTCGTGGATCGTCGCGGACGCCGAGACCGGCGACATCCTCGCCTCGCACAACGCGCACTGGCGTCTCGCCCCCGCGTCGACGTTGAAGATGCTCTTCGCGGACACGGTCCTGCCGAAGTTCCCGAAGACCCAGACGCACAAGGTCGCCGACTCCGACCTGGCCGGCATGGGCGACGGCTCCAGCCTCGTCGGCATCAAGGAGAAGCTGACCTACTCGGTGCACGATCTGTGGCTCGGGGTCTTCCTCCGCTCCGGCAACGACGCGGTGCACGTGCTGTCCGCGATGAACGGCGGCGTCGCCAAGACGGTCACCGACATGCAGCAGCACGCCGATGAGCTGCAGGCCCTGGACACGCACGTCATGTCGCCGGACGGCTACGACGCCCCCGGTCAGGTCTCGAGCGCGTACGACCTCACGCTCTTCGCCCGCAACGGCATGCAGAAGAAGGACTTCCGGGAGTACGCGGCGACGGCGGACGCCCAGTTCCCGGGCGTCCAGAAGAAGGGCAAGAAGCGCGAGACCTTCGGCATCCAGAACACCAACCGTCTGCTGACGGGGGCCGACGGCGTCACCCAGTACCCGGGCATCGCAGGTGTGAAGAACGGCAACACCACGCACGCCGGTGCGACCTTCACGGGCGTCGCCGAGCGCAACGGCCACGTCCTCCTGGTGACCGTCATGAACCCGAGCTCGCACGAGTCCCACGCCGTCTACAAGGAGGCCGCCCGGCTCCTCGACTGGGGCTTCGCCTCGACGGGCAAGGTCACCCCCGTCGGTGAGCTCGTCGCACCGAAGTCGGCGCAGACGGGCCCCAGTTCCACGCCGGCACCGCAGGACGGCAAGGGCAAGAAGGGGCCCGCGACGACGGCAGCCGTCACGGGCGACGACAGCTCCAGCGGCATCGGCATCGCGCTCGCCATCACGGGCGGGCTGCTGATCGTGCTGGCGGCCGGGGTGTTCCTGGTCAACCGGAAGTGGCCGCTGCCTGATCTGGTACGTCGTCTCCCGCGTCGCTGATTTCCTCCCGTGTCTCTTCCCGTGGGTCCTGCTTGCTCTGCGTCGCCGTCCAGGCGGCGCAGAACAGCATCAGTTTCACGCTGAAGTTGATCCACAGCAGCAGCGCGATGGGGACCCCGAACGCGCCGTACATGGACTTGGCGGCGACGCCCTTCATATAGCTGCTGAGCAGGAGTTTCAGCAGCTCGAAGCCGACCGCGCCGATCACCGCGGCGGTCAGCAGACGGCGGCGCGGCGGGTTCACCCCGGGCAGCAGGGTCAGTACGTACAGCAGGACCAGGAAGTCGGCGCAGGCCGCGACCGCGAGGGCGGCGATCTGCAGGACGACGCTGCCCCAGCCCTGCCGGTCGATCCCTGTCGCGTCGGCGGTCCAGCCGATGGCGGTGGAGCCGATCGCGGAGGCGGCGAAGGAGGCGAGGACCGCGCCGCCGAGGCCGAGCAGCACTCCGCCGTCCTTCAGTTTGCGCAGGAAGGGATTGCCTTCCTCGTCCTCCAGCTCCCATACGGCGCGCAGGCATTCCCTTATCGAGCCGACCCAGCCGATTCCTGTGAAGAGCAGCAGGGCTCCCGCGACAAGTCCGATGGTGCCCGCATTGTCGACCAGGGCTCCAAGATCCAACTGATCTGAAATTCCCGGGACTTGTTCGGCGAGCTTGTTCTCCATGGAATGCAGACGCTCGTCCGAGAGGAGTGCCGCACCGATTGCCGCGGCAACCGTGATCAGCGGGAAGAGCGCCAGGAACGAGATGAAAGTGATGGCCGCGGCCAGCCTCGACCAGTGGACCCGGTCGAGGGTCTCGTAACTCCGCCAGGCGTGCGTGGCCATCAGCCGGGTCATCAACGGCCCGACGACGGGGAGGTTTTTCAGCCAGTCCATGAGGTCCGGGTACCCTCCGCAGCTGGGAATACGAGAGTGCGCGTGCCCCAGAACCGCAGGCAGGTGGCGAGCGCCATGCCGATGACCGCGCCGGAGAGGGTGTCGGCGCGCGGGGATGTGAGACCGAGGCCGTAGTGCGAGACGGCGAGGCAGAGGAGCTGGAGGAGCGCGCCGGCGATGTTCACGCCGAAGAAGACGGCGTACTCGCGCAGCCCCACCTTGCGCCCCCGGTACGTACCGAAGGCGTTGCCGAGGTAGGCGACCGTGCAACCCGCAAGGAACGAGACCGACTTGGCGGCCAGCGGGTCCCAGCCGAGGGAGGCCCGCAGCCAGACGAAGAGACCGAGATCGGCGGCGTACGCACAGATCCCGGCCAGTGCGAAGCCCGCCACCTCCTTGCCGCTGATGCTCACAGGTCGGCCACCGCGAGCGCGTACAGGGCGATCCAGACGAGGCCGATGACAGCGAGCGCGCGGTCGTGCAGGACGACGTCCTCGGGGGCTCCGGCGGTGCCGCGGTCGGCGAAGACCGCGTAGCGGAGGATGGCGAGGATGAAGGCGGCCATGGAGAGCTGGCGCCAGGGCAGCAGGCTGCCGTTGGAGACGCCGCCGCTCTCCATCGCCCAGAGGCAGTACGCGAGGACGGCGACGCCCGCCGCCAACTGCCAGACGAAGCGCAGGTATCCGGTCGTGTACTGGTCGAGCAGGGCCCGGGTCGCCCCGCCCTTGCCCTCCATCTGGACGGCTTCGGAGTAGCGCTTGGCGGAGACCATGAAGAGCGCGCCGAAGCCCGCGGTGATCAGGAACCAGCGGGAGAGCGGGATGCCGAGGGCGACTCCGCCAATCATCGCGCGCATCAGGAAGCCGGTGGTGACGACGGTGAGGTCGACGACCAGGACGTGCTTGAGCCAGACGCAGTAGGCGAGTTGCATGGCGACGTAGCCGGAGAGGAGCGCTGCGGTGAGCTCGTTGCACCAGGCGACGGCGGCCGCGGTGGTGAGGACGGCGAGGACGGCTCCGGCGGCGTACGCGACGGGGACGGGGACCTGGCCCGCGGCGACCGGGCGGCGGCACTTGGTGGGGTGGGCGCGGTCGGCGTCGGCGTCGCGGGCGTCGTTGATGAGGTAGACGGCGGAGGCGGCGGCCGTGAACAGGACGAAGACGAGGGCGAGTTGGAGAACCGTCCCTCTGGTCATCAGTTCGCCGGCCGCTGCGGGCGCGGCCACGACCAGGATGTTCTTGATCCACTGGCGGGGGCGGGCGGTCTTCAGCAGCCCGAGCGGCAGACCGAGCGCGCTGGGACGGAACTGCGGCCCAGGGGGCGGGAGTTGGGGTGTTTCGAGGAGTGCGGCACCTTGCTCAGACACGGACCGCGCCCTTCATCCACTGGGCGCCGACGCCTGCGGTCAGCCCGCCGAGCAGCGCCCCGGCGGCCACGTCCGAGGGGTAGTGGACGCCGACGACCAGCCGGGAGACGCACATCATCGCGGCGAGCGGCGGCACGACATGGCGGCCTGCGGGGCGCAGCGCACCGAAGGCGACCGCGGCAGCGGCGGCGGAGGTGGCGTGCGAGGACGGGAAGGAGTGCCGGCCCGCGGTCTTCACCAGGGGCTGCTGGGCGGGGAGTTGGGGGCGGGGGCGCCGTACGAGCCGCTTGATCCCCATGCTCGCGAGATGCGCGGCCCCGATGAGCACGGTGCCCCGGATCCAGGCCCCGCGCCGCTCGCGGTCGAGCGCCGCACCGGTCACTCCGACGGCCAGCCACAGCGCGCCGTGCTCGCCGCTCCAGGAGAGCGCGCGGGCGGCGGACGCGATGCGCGGATCGCCGCCACAGTCGCGCATCGCCGCCAGGAGTCTGTGGTCGGCGTCGATGGTGCTGTCAATGCCGAGGGTTCGCACTGCTGTCACCCCTTCTCCGTACAGGGCGTCCGGCCAGTTGGCCGCACGCCGGAGTGACTCTTCTAGGACAAAGCCCGATTATCACGGCCATCTCGGGTGACACTCCCTTAATCACCCGTTTCGGTGCGTGCGGTAGCGATACGGTCACGTGTATGCCTGCCGAAACCACCACATCCGTGGCGTCCGTGACCGGTTGGGGCCGCACCGCCCCGACGACTTCGCTGCTGGTCCGCCCGCGTACGTACGAAGAAGCGGCGACCGCGGTCCGTGAGTGCGGGGAGCGCGGCGGCATCGCACGCGGCCTCGGGCGCGCCTACGGGGACGCCGCCCAGAACGCGGGCGGTGCAGTGCTCGACATGACGGGCCTCGACCGGATCCGCAGCATCGACGCGGACGCCGGGATCGTGGTGTGCGACGCGGGGGTGAGCCTGCACCGGCTGATGGAGGTGCTGCTGCCGCTGGGCTGGTTCGTGCCGGTGACGCCGGGGACCCGATACGTGACGGTGGGCGGGGCGATCGGCGCGGACATCCACGGCAAGAACCACCATGTGTCGGGCTCGTTCTCGCGCCATGTGCTGTCGATGGACGTACTGATCGCGGACGGTACGGTGCACACCGCGCTCCCCGGCTCCGACCTCTTCGACGCGACGGCGGGCGGGATGGGACTGACCGGGGTCATCCTGTCGGCAACCATCCAACTCCACGGTGTGGAGACGTCGTTGATGTCGGTGGACACCGAACGGGCCACGGATCTGGACGACTTGATGTCCCGCCTGACGGCCACCGACGACCAGTACCGCTACTCGGTCGCGTGGATCGACCTCCTCGCCAAGGGCGCCGCGATGGGCCGCTCGGTCCTGACGCGAGGCGACCACGCCCCGCTGGACGCGCTGCCCGTACGGGCCCGTCGCACCCCGCTCGCCTTCCGCCCGGGACAGCTCCCCTCCGCCCCCTCCTTCTTCCCCGAGGGCCTCCTCGGCCGCACCTCGGTCTCCCTCTTCAACGAGCTCTGGTACCGCAAGGCGCCCCGGTCACGCACCGGCGAGCTGCAGAAGATCTCCACCTTCTTCCACCCCCTGGACGGCGTCCCGCACTGGAACCGGATCTACGGCCGCAGCGGCTTCGTCCAGTACCAGTTCGTGGTCGGCTACGGGCAGGAGGAGACCCTGCGCCGCATCGTCCAGCGGATCTCCCGCCGCGGCTGCCCGTCCTTCCTCGCCGTGCTCAAGCGCTTCGGCGAGGGCGACCCGGGCTGGCTCTCCTTCCCCATGCCCGGCTGGACGCTGGCCCTGGACATCCCCGCGAACCTCTCCGGACTCGGCGCCTTCCTCGACGAACTGGACGAGGAGGTCGCGTCGGCGGGCGGCCGCGTCTACCTGGCGAAGGACTCGCGGCTGCGCCCGCAGTCGCTGGCCGCGATGTACCCGAAGCTGGCCCATTTCCGTTCCCTGCGGGCCGAGTTGGACCCCACCTCCGTCTTCACCTCAGACCTCTCGCGCCGCCTCTCTCTTTAGGAGCCACGCCATGAAGGACGCCTTCGGCACCCCCCAGTCCCTGCTCGTCCTCGGCGGTACGTCCGAGATCGCCCTGGCCACCGCCCGCCGCCTCGTCGCCCGCAGGACCCGTACGGTCTGGCTGGCCGGCCGCCCTTCCCCCGCGCTCGACGAGGCGGCGGTGCAGCTGCGCTCGCTGGGCGCGGACGTGCGCACGGTCGCCTTCGACGCGCTCGACTCCGCGTCACACGAGGAGGCCCTGGGGAAGGTCTTCGCCGAGGGCGACATCGACATGGTGCTGCTGGCCTTCGGGATCCTCGGCGACCAGTCCAGGGACGAGAGCGAGCCGCTGTCGGCGGTCCGGGTCGCGCAGACCAACTACACGGGCGCGGTCTCGGCGGGCCTGATCTGCGCGAAGGCACTGCAGGGCCAGGGACACGGCTCGCTGGTCGTGCTGTCGTCGGTGGCGGGCGAGCGGGCCCGGCGCGCCAACTTCATCTACGGCTCCAGCAAGGCGGGCCTCGACGCGTTCGCGCAGGGCCTGGGTGATGCGATGCACGGGACGGGGGTGCACGTGATGGTCGTCCGCCCCGGCTTCGTACGGTCGAAGATGACGGCAGGGATGGAGGAGGCCCCGCTGGCCACGACGCCGGAGGCGGTCGCGGAGGCGATCGAGGCGGGGCTGCGGCGGCGCTCGGAGACGGTGTGGGTGCCGGGGACGCTGCGGGTGGTGATGTCGGCGCTGCGGCACGTACCGCGGCCGCTGTTCCGCAAGCTTCCGGTCTGAGTCCATCGGCCGCCGGCGCGGCAAGTGTCAACAATATTGTCAGCCAAAGGCATTGACCGCGCCGGACGGCACGCTCTACCGTCCGCTGAGCGCCAACGCACGCAGCAACGCACGCACTTGAAGCGCACAACCTGTCGCAACACTGCCGTCTGCACAGGAGGAGCCATGCGTCGTCTGTTCGCCGGTCTCGCGGTCGGAGCCTTACTGGTCGCCGCGTCGGCCTGTGGCTCGTCCGGTGGGTCCGGGTCGTCGGGCAAGAGCCCGACGTCCGCGAATCCCACCACGGTCAAGGTCGGAATCATCCCCATCCTCGACGTCGCCCCCCTCTATCTGGGCGAGGAGAAGGGCTTCTTCAAGCGGAACGGACTCAAGCTGTCCCTCACCCCGGCGCAGGGCGGCGCCGCGATCGTGCCGGGTGTGGTGAGCGGTCAGTTCCAGTTCGGGTTCTCCAACGTCACCTCACTGATGGTCGCCCAGACCAACGGCGTTCCCGTGAAGGCCGTGGCCAACGGGGTCGCGTCCACCGGCGAACCCGGCGCCGACTTCGGCGGGTTGACGGTCAAGAAGGGCAGCGCGATCAAGTCCGCCAAGGATCTCGCGGGCAAGACCGTCGCCGTCAACACCCTCAAGAACATCAACGACACCGCGGTCCGCGAGGCCGTGCGCAAGGCCGGCGGCGACTCCTCCAAGGTGAAGTTCGTCGAACTCGCCTTCGACCAGATGCCCGCCGCGCTCGCCAAGGGGCAGATCGACGCCGCCATGGCCGTGGAGCCCGCGCTCACCACCATCAAGAGCCAGGGCGGGACCGAGATCGCCTGGCCGTTCGTCGACGTCGCCGAGGGTCTCACCATCGCGATGTACTTCACCTCGACGCAGTACGCACAGGCCAACCCGGCCGTGGCGAAGGCCTTCCAGAAGGCGGTGGCCGAGTCGCTCGCCTACGCCAACACCCACCCCGACGAGGTCCGCAAGGTCCTCACCACGTACACCAAGATCCCGGCGAATCTGCTCTCCGAGCTGACGCTCCCGCACTGGCCCGCCGAGGCGAACCGCCCCGCGATCGAGGTCCTGGAGAAGCTGGGCGAACAGGACGGGCTCTTCAAGAAGACGCCCGATCTCGACAAGCTGCTGCCGTGAGCCCTCGCCTGACGAATGCGGCACTCGGCGCCGCCGGGCTCGCGGGATTCCTCGCCCTGGGTGAGGCGGTCCCGCGGCTCGGTCTTGTTTCCGAGGACTACTTCCCGCCAACCAGCCGAATAGCCAAGGCACTTGGGGCCGAGCTCGGCGACCGCGCCTTCTGGAGCGCGCTCGGCGACACGCTCACCGGGTGGGCCATCGGGCTGGCGATCGCGGTCGGCGCGGGCATCGTGGCGGGGGTGGTCGTGTCGGTCGTTCCGTATCTGCGGCGGGCCACCGCGTCGACCGTCGAATTCCTGCGGCCGATTCCCTCTGTCGCCCTGATCCCGCTGGCCGTTCTGCTGTACGGCACCGAGCTGCGCTCCGTCCTGCTGCTCGTCGTCTACGCCTCCTTCTGGCAGGTCCTGGTCCAGGTGCTCTACGGGGTGCAGGACGTGGACCCCGTCGCGGAGGAGACCGCGCGCTCGTACGGGCTCGGGACGTGGGCGCGGGTCCGCCATGTGCTCTGGCCGACGGCGCTTCCGTACGTCATGACGGGCGTGCGGCTGGCCGCCGCCGTCGCGCTAATTCTCGCCGTCACCGCTGAACTGGTCATCGGCGCACCGGGGTTGGGGGCACGGATCGCCGTGGCCCAGACCTCGCAGGCCGTACCGGACATGTACGCGCTGGTCGTCGTCACCGGGCTGCTCGGGCTGCTGATCAACGTGGGGGCGCGGACCGTGGAGCGGCGGGCCCTGGTCTGGCACCAGTCGGTGCGCGGGGAGGTGGCGGTGTGAGGCGGGCGCTGGTGCGGGTCGCTTTCGTACTCGGGCTGCCCGCGGTGCTCTTCGTAGTGTGGTGGGTCGCGTCGGAGGGGAGCACGAATGTGTACTGGCCCTCCCTGCGGACCATTCTGAAGACGTTTCCCGATGTGTGGACCGGTGAGCGGCTGCGCGCCGATGTGGTGCCGAGTGTGCTGCGGCTGCTCGGCGGGTACGCGACGGCGGCCGTCGTCGGCGTTGCACTGGGCACGGTCATCGGTTCGTACCGGCGCGTGCGGGCCGTCTGCGAGCCGGTCCTCGAGTTTCTGCGCGCGCTGCCGCCGCCCGTCCTGATCCCCGTCATCATGCTCTTCGCGGGCATCGGCGACACCATGAAGGTCGTCGTGATCGCGAGCGGGTGCGTGTGGCCCGTACTGCTCAACACCGTTGAAGGCGTACGGGCGTTGGACTCCGTGATGTCCGAGACGGCACGCTCGTACGGCATCACCGGCGTCGCCCGGCTGCGCAGACTCGTGCTGCCCGCGGCCGGTCCGCAGATCTTCGCGGGGCTGCGGCAGGCGCTGTCGATCGGGATCATCCTGATGGTCATCAGCGAGATGTTCGCGGCGAGCAACGGGCTCGGGTTCGCCATCGTGCAGTTCCAGCGCGGGTTCGCGATCCCCGACATGTGGACCGGGATCCTGCTGCTCGGGCTGCTCGGTTTTCTGCTCTCGGTTCTGTTCCAGGCGGTCGAGCGGCGGGTGCTCGGCTGGTACCACGGGCTGCGCGCGGCCGCCCGGCGGTCTCCGTGATCCTCGGCTCCTGAAAGGGCGGTCCATGCACGCGCTTCTTGACGTATCGGGTCTGCGGAAGGTCTACGAGGGGTCCGGGCGGCGCGTCGAGGCGCTGCGGGACCTCACGTTCACCGTGGACGCCGGCGAACTCGTCTGCCTGGTCGGCCCGTCGGGCTGCGGCAAGACCACGCTGCTGAAGTGCGTGGGCGGGCTGCTCGCGCCGACGGGGGGTGAGGTGCGGCTCGACGGGCGGCGGGTCGACGGGCCGCCGCCGGGGATGGCTTTTGTCTTCCAGGAGTACGGGCGCAGTCTCTTTCCCTGGATGCGGGTGGGCGAGAACGTCGAACTGCCTTTGAAACAGAAGGCGTTGGGGAAGGCGCGGCGGCGCGAGCTCGTCGCGGACGCGCTGGAGTCGGTGGGGCTGAGCGATGCCTCGGGGGCCTATCCGTGGCAGCTGTCCGGCGGGATGCAGCAGCGCGTCGCCATCGCGCGGGCGCTCGCGTACGAACCGGAGGTGCTGCTGATGGACGAGCCGTTCGCGGCGGTCGACGCCCAGACGCGTGCCGATCTGGAGGACCTGGTGCGGCGGCTGTGGCGGGAGCGCGGGATGACGATTCTGTTCGTCACCCATGACATCGACGAGGCCGTGTATCTCGGCGAGCGGGTGCTGGTGCTGTCCGCGTCGCCGACCGTCGTACAGGAGCAGCTGAAGATCGATCTGCCGGAGGAGCGGGACCAGCTGCACACGCGGGTCGCGCCGCGCTTCGCGGAGCTGCGGACCCATGTGTACGAGCAGATACAGGCGGCCAAGCGGGCGCAGTCTTAGCGGCTAGGAGATCGCGGGGACCCCGTGCGCGGCGCTCCGCGGGGGGACCACGCCGCCGCCTCCGCCGAAGACGAACTCGCGCAGCTTGCGCCAGACGCCGTCCGCGCCCTGTTCGTACAGGGCGAAGGAACCGCAGGTCCAGGCCGCCTCGAAGTCGGCGAGGGCCGCGTACGCCCGGTCCATCGCCTCCTCCGCGATGCCGTGCGCGACCGTCACATGCGGGTGGTACGGGAAGTGGAGCTCGCGGGTCAGCGGGCCCGAGACGTCCCTGACCTGCTGCTGGAGCCAGGAACAGGCCGAGCCGCCCTCGACGACCTGGACGAAGACGACCGGGGACAGGGGGCGGAAGGTCCCGGTCCCGTACAGCCGCATCGGGAAGGAGCGGCCCGCCGCCGCGACCCCCGCGAGGTGCAGTTCGATCGCGGGGAGTGCGGCGGCGTCCACCTCGGTGGGCGGGAGGAGCGTGACGTGCGTGGGGATGCCGTGCGCGGCAGGGTCGCCGAAGCCGGCGCGGCGCTCCTGGAGCAGGCTGCCGTACGGCTCCGGGACCGCGATCGAAACGCCGAGCGTTACGGTCCCCACGTCGTTCTCCTCCGCTGTCGATGGACGGGCTCTGGTGCTGTCGGGTGCATGCCCTCTGGGTGCAGTGTGGCGCGCAGGCGGGCCCTGTGGCCAGAGTCCTTGGTCAGGGCATTGGTCCTGTTGGTTCGGTCAGTGCTTGGCGGGCAGGAAACCCACTCGCTCGTACGCCTGCGCGAGGGTCTCCGCGGCCACCGCACGGGCCTTCTCGGCACCCTTCGCCAGGATTGAGTCCAGCGTCTCGGGGTCGTCCAGATATTCCTGGGTGCGGGTGCGGAAGGGGGTGGCGAAGTCGGTCACGGCCTCGGCCACGTCGCCCTTCAATGCACCGTACATCTTCCCCTCGTATCCGGTCACGAGATCCTCGACGGAGGTGTCCGTGAGGGTGGAGAGGATGGTGAGGAGGTTGGAGACGCCGGGCTTGTTCGCCTGGTCGAAGGCGATCACGGTGTCGGTGTCGGTGACCGCGCTCTTGACCTTCTTCGCGGAGACCTTCGGCTCGTCGAGGAGGTTGATCAGGCCCTTGGGGTTGGCCGTCGACTTGCTCATCTTGGCCGTCGGGTCCTGCAGGTCGTAGATCTTCGCCGTCTCCTTGAGGATGTACGGCGCCGGGAGCCTGAAGGTCTCGCCGAACCGGCTGTTGAAGCGCGTCCCGATGTCACGGGTCAGCTCGACGTGCTGGCGCTGGTCCTCGCCGACCGGGACCTGGTCGGCCTGGTAGAGGAGGATGTCGGCGACCTGGAGGATCGGGTACGTGAAGAGGCCCACGGAGGCGTTGCCCGCGCCCTGCTTGGCCGACTTGTCCTTGAACTGGGTCATGCGCGAGGCCTCGCCGAAGCCGGTGAGGCAGTTCATGACCCAGGCGAGCTGGGCGTGCTCGGGAACGTGGCTCTGGACGAAGAGCGTGCAGCGCTCGGGGTCGAGGCCGGCGGCCAGGAGCTGGGCGGCGGCGAGGCGCGTATTGGCGCGCAGCTCGGCCGGGTCCTGCGGAACGGTGATCGCATGCAGGTCGACGACCATGTAGAAGGCGTCGTGCGAGTCCTGCAGGGCCACCCACTGGCGCACGGCGCCGAGGTAGTTGCCGAGGTGGAACGAGCCTGCGGTGGGCTGGATTCCGGAGAGCACGCGGGGACGATCAGAGGCCATGCACATCATTCTCTCAGGTGTGGAACCGATCCCCGTCGGCCGGTGTATGAAAGGTGTGAGGACGCGGGAGGGGACCCGGGAGGGGGGCCTGATCGGCGCTGTCGACGAGGCCGCAGTGATCGCACGCGTACGGGCCGGGGAGGCTGAGGCGTACGCGGAGCTGGTGCGCGCCCATACGGGGATGGCGATACGGGCGGCGGTGGCCTTCGGGGCGGGGTCGGACGCCGAGGACGTGGTGCAGTCGGCCTTCTTCAAGGCGTACCAGTCGCTGGGGAGCTTCCGGGAGGGGGCGGCCTTCCGGCCGTGGCTGCTGCGGATCGTGGTGAATGAGACGAGGAACACAGTGCGCTCGGCGGTCCGGCTGCGGTCGGCGACGGGGCGCGAGGCGGCGCTGCTGGAGGCGGAGCCGCTGATACCGGACGCGGCGGACCCGGCGGTGGCGGCGCTGGATGCGGAGCGCAGGGTGCTGCTGCGGGCCGCGCTGGGGCAGCTGAGCGAGGAGCAGCGGCTGGTCGTCACGTACCGCTATCTGCTGGACATGGACGAGGCGGAGACGGCCGAGGCGCTGGGCTGGCCTCGGGGGACGGTGAAATCGCGGCTGAACCGGGGGCTGAAGAAGCTGGGGCGGCTGATGCCGTCCCCGGACGCGAGGGAAGGGGGTGAGGAGCATGAGTGAGAAAGAGATGCGGGAAGGGCTCGGGGAGGAGCTGCGGGCGCTGGGGCGGGGGCTGCCCGTGCCGGACGTGGACGGGGATTCGGTGGCCGAGCGGGTGCTGGCGCGGATCATCGCGGAGGCGGTGCCTGTGCCGGTCCTGGAGGCGGAGCCGGAGCCCGAGGCGCTGGGCCGGGCCGCGCGGGTGCGGAGGTGGGCGCGGCGGCGGTGGAGGGTGCTGGCCGCGGCGCTCTCCGGACTGCTGGTGGTGCTGGTGCTCACGCCCCCGGTGCGGGCCGCGGTGGTCGACTGGTTCGACTTCGACTTCGGCGGGGTCGAGGTGCGGTACTCCCCCGCGCCGACGCACACCGCGTCCCCTGCTCCGGTCCCCGGTCCCGCTGCCGTGCCGCCGTGGTGCGGGTCCGCGGTGAGTGCGGCCGAGGCGGCGCGGCGGGCCGGGTTCCGGCCGCTGATACCGGCGGAGCTGGGCGCTCCGGACGTGCTGTCGGTGGCGTCGGCCCCGGCGGGACGGTCCGTGATCAGCCTCTGCTGGCGCGGGGCGGACGGGCGGACGGTGCGGCTGGACGAGTTCCCGTCGCAACTGGACATGGGGTTCGTCAAGGAGGTCCAGCAGATGCCCGAGTGGCCGCTGCTGGCGGACGGCTCCACCGGGCTGTGGTTCGCCAAGACGCATGTCCTGCGGCTGCGACTGACCGACGCACAGGGGAACTGGCTCCCGGCCGCCCGCCTCGCGGGTCCGACGCTGCTGTGGACGCGGGGCAGTTCGATGACGCTGCGCCTGGAGGGGTCCGGCTCCTCGTCGCGCGCCGTGGACATCGCCAACTCGGTGCGCTGAAAGGGGAACCTGCGGGGTTCGAGCGGTGTACCAGAAGTGACGCGGTACGGACGGGCCGTACCGGAGTCGGCTGGGGGACGCATGCGACTGCTACGACGACTTGCCGCACTGTCAACGGTGTTGGCACTGAGCTGGGCCTTTGCGCCGGCCGCGACGGCCGGTGGACCGACGAGCGTGCTGCTCGTCGCGCCGTCGAGCGCGATGACGGCTTCCCTGTACTACTCGGACGAGGAGTACGGGACGCTGACGGATCTGCTCAATGCACCGGACCCCGGCGGGGCGACGGAGCCGAAGGAGCCGAATCTGGACGCGACGATGGAGGCACGCCAGATCAATGTGACGTGGATGGTCCACGATGTGACCCCCTGGCGGCTGGACCGGGTGTACGCCCCGGTGGAGAGCAAGACCGTCTGGATCCACACCTCGGAGAGCGCGCCGGGGTTCACGACCGGCGCCTGGCACAGGGCGGACCAACCGGCCCGGCTGAAGGCGCTGTTGAAGAAACTGGGGATGATGGGCCCGGTCTCCGACAAGGGATCAGGACCGGTGCCTCCGGCCGACGATCCGACGTCACCCACTACAAGGACCGCCACCGTGTCCGTCTCCACTCCCGACAAGGGCTCCGGGGACACCACGGACTGGTGGTGGGCGATACCGGGCCTGGCGGTCGGGGCGGGGCTGGCGCTGGGGCTGCGCCCCTTCGTCGTACGGCTGCTGGCGCGGCCTCGGGGCGGGACCCGGCAGGAGCTGAGGGACGTATGAGGGCGGCGACGCTGACCGCCTTGGTGTGTGCGGCAGTTGTGGTGTTCGCGCCGGGGGCGGCGACGGCGGCCCAGCGAGCGCCGGATCTGGCCCTGGTCGTCCCCGAGGGCGGCGGCCGGCCGCTGACGCTGACGACCAGGGACCCCGATTTCGCCGCACTGTCGAGGATGATGCAGCCGCGGTACGCCCGTACGGAGCGCCTTCCGGAGGGCTTCTCGCCCACGGTGCGGGCGACCGTGGTGTGGGGTCTGTCCGGGGTCGGCGGCTGGCCGCAGACCGAGCGGCCGCCGGGCGGGGACGCCGCGTTCGAGGGACAGGACCAGGTGATGGCGGCCGACGACCCCGCGGACACGACGGTCTGGGTGCGCTCGGACCTCTCGGTGGACGTCGACGACGACGACATCCGCTGGCACCAGGTCCCGGCCGGGGTGCTCGACCTGCTGGCCAAGCACCATCTGCTGGGCCCGGACCGGCCGCCCGCCCACCCTGACCGGGGCGGGACGGACGGCTGGTGGTGGCTGATACCCGGGCTCGCTGCCGGATACGGCGCGTCCGTGCTCGTACGACGGCAGCTGGCTCAACCGGAGGAACCGCAGCACCAGTTGATCGACCTGGATGCCTAGCTGCCGGGCGCTCAGTCGATCGGCAGGCCCGGGGCCGGGAAGGCGGCCATCAGGTCCGCCACCTCCGCACGGATCTTGGCCAGCTGGTCCTCGTCACCGGTGCGGGCGGCGGTGACACCGCGGTCGATCCAGTCGGCGACGGCGGCCATGTGCGCGGTGGTGAGACCGCGGGAGGTGAGGGAGGGGGTGCCGATGCGGATGCCGGAGGGGTCGAAGGGCTTCCGCTGGTCGTAGGGGACGGTGTTGTAGTTGACGACGATCCCGGCCCGGTCGAGGGCCTTCGCCGCCACCTTGCCGGGGACGTCCTTGGGGGTGAGGTCGATCAGGACCAGGTGGTTGTCGGTGCCGCCGGAGACCAGGTCGAAGCCGCGTACGAGCAACTCGTCGGCCAGGGCGCGGGCGTTGGCGACCACGGCGTGGGAGTAGTCGCGGAAGGAGGGCTGGGACGCCTCGTGCAGGGCGACGGCGATGGCGGCGGTGGTCTGGTTGTGCGGGCCGCCCTGGAGGCCGGGGAAGACCGCCTTGTCGATGGCCTTGGCGTGTTCCTCGCGGGAGAAGAGCATCGCGCCGCGCGGGCCGCGCAGGGTCTTGTGGGTGGTCGTGGAGATCACGTCCGCGTGCGGGACGGGAGAGGGGTGGGCGCCGCCTGCGATCAGGCCGGCGATATGGGCGACGTCCGCGGCCAGCACGGCGCCGGACTCGCGGGCGATCTCCGCGAACGCGGCGAAGTCGATGGTGCGAGGGAGGGCGGTGCCGCCGCAGAAGATGACCTTGGGGCGTTCCTTGAGGGCGAGTTCGCGTACCTCGTCGAAGTCGATGAGGCCCGTGTCGGCGCGGACGCCGTACTGGACACCGCGGAACCACTTGCCGGTGGCGGAGACGCCCCAGCCGTGGGTGAGGTGGCCGCCCATCGGGAGGGCCATGCCCATCACGGTGTCGCCGGGCTCGGCGAAGGCGAGGTAGACGGCGAGGTTGGCCGGGGAGCCCGAGTAGGGCTGGACGTTGGCGTGCTCGACGCCGAACAGGGCCTTGGCGCGGGCGACGGCCAGAGTCTCGACCTGGTCGATGACCTGCTGGCCCTCGTAGTAGCGGCGGCCGGGGTAGCCCTCGCTGTACTTGTTCTGCAGGACCGTGCCGGAGGCCTCCAGGACGGCCTGCGAGACGTAGTTCTCGCTGGGGATCAGGCGCAGCGTCTCGGACTGGAGCTGTTCCTCGGCGCCGACGAGGGCGGCCAGTTCGGGGTCCGTGGCGGAGAGAGAGGGGTGCGAAAGGGGAAGGCTCATGGCGTCCTCCGGGTCGGTGTCAGGATCACGTTCCCGGGGTGCCCAGGCGGGCGGCACCTCGTGCGTCGGGCCGCGTGCGGCTCCCTCGGGGTCGATTCCCCGCTCGCCAGTCGCCGCACGTGCCGTACAGACTAGCGGGCGCGTCGGACGGGCGGGTTCACTCGTGCGGCATGCGAGCGACGATAGACAGGGGGCGCCATCCCTGCCCGCAGGCCGTTTGAAGCCGTACGAAACGGAGACCCCGTGTCGAACACCGCAGCCGCCATCGCCACCGCGGAAACCCACAGTGCGCACAACTACCATCCGCTGCCCGTCGTCGTCGCCTCGGCGGACGGCGCCTGGATGACCGACGTCGAGGGGCGTCGCTACCTCGACATGCTCGCCGGATACTCGGCGCTCAACTTCGGCCACGGCAACCGCCGTCTGATCGACGCCGCCAAGGCGCAGCTGGAGAGAGTGACGCTGACCTCCCGGGCGTTCCACCACGACCGGTTCGCCGACTTCTGTACGCAGCTCGCCGAGCTCTGCGGGATGGAGATGGTGCTGCCGATGAACACCGGGGCGGAGGCGGTCGAGACGGCCGTGAAGACCGCCCGGAAGTGGGGGTACAAGATCAAGGGCGTGCCGGACGGACAGGCGAAGATCGTGGTCGCCGCCGACAACTTCCACGGCCGTACGACCACGATCGTCAGCTTCTCGACGGACCCGGAGGCGCGGGCGGACTTCGGTCCGTACACCCCGGGCTTCCAGGTCGTCCCGTACGGGGACGTCGACGCACTGGACGCGGCCGTCGACGAGAACACCGTCGCCGTGCTGCTGGAGCCGATCCAGGGCGAGGCGGGGGTGCTGGTGCCGCCGCCCGGCTATCTGTCGTTCGTCCGGGAACTGACGCGGGTGCGGAATGTGCTGTTCATCGCCGACGAGATCCAGTCGGGGCTCGGCCGGACCGGGAAGACCTTCGCCTGCGAGCACGAGGACGTCGTGCCCGACATGTACGTCCTGGGGAAGGCCCTGGGCGGCGGCGTCGTCCCGGTGTCGGCCGTCGTCTCCTCGGCCGAGGTCCTCGGCGTCTTCCGGCCCGGCGAACACGGCTCCACCTTCGGCGGAAACCCGCTCGCCTGCGCGGTGGCGCTGGAGGTCATCGCAATGCTCCGCTCCGGTGAATACCAGCAGCGCGCAACGGAGTTGGGCGACCACCTCCACCACGAACTGGGCCTGCTGGTCGGCGGCGGAGCGGTCGAGGCGGTCCGCGGGCGCGGCCTGTGGGCCGGGATCGACATCACGCCGAGCCGGGGCACCGGACGGCAGATCTCCGAGCGGCTGATGGACCGCGGGGTCCTGGTGAAGGACACCCACGGCTCGACCATCCGCATCGCACCCCCGCTGGTCATCAGCAAGGAGGACCTGGACTGGGGTCTCGACCAGCTGCGCGACGTGCTCGCCGACTGAGACGCCCGAGACCTAGAGGATCACGTGGGGCAGGAAGCGGGCGTACTCGTCCGTGACCGGCCCCGCCGATTCGCGGATGCCGAGCCCCGCCGCCTCGTCCTCGACGACCCAGGCACCCAGCACCGTACGGTTGCCGTCGAAGTCCGGCAGCGGGGCCAGCTCCTGGTAGCAGCACGGTTCGTCGGTGCGCAGGACGGGCGCGGCGCCGCCCGGCTCGTGGAGGGTCACGCCGGCGCCCTCGCGGCCGAGCAGCGGTTTCGCCACGTACCCCTGGGTGGTGGCGAGTTCGCGCGGGCCGTCCAGGTAGGCGGCGAGGAGGTTCGGGTGGCCCGGGTAGAGCTCCCAGAGGATCGCGAGCAGCGCCTTGTTGGAGAGGAGCATCTTCCAGATCGGTTCGATCCAGCAGGTGGAGCCGGTGGAGCCGCCGTTATCGAGGGTCGCGAGCACGTGCGGGCCGAAGGCGTCGGTGGCCAGCCACTCCCACGGGTAGAGCTTGAAACAGCTGCGGATGAAGCGGAGCTTCTCGTCGACGAAGCGGCCCGTCAGACCGTCCCAGCCGATGCGCTCCACGGACAGCATCTCGGTGTCCAGACCGGCCTGTTCGGCGGTTTCGCGGAGGTACGCGACGGTCATCAGGTCCTCGCCGAGCTCGTCGGCGTCCGAGTGCGCGAAGTGCAGCGGGCCCGGCGGCAGCAGGTGCGCCTGCTTCTTCCAGGCGGCGATCAGCCGCTCGTGGAGGGAGTTCCACTGGTCGGCGCCGGGGAAGCGCTCCTCCATCCAGAACCACTGCGGGCTCGCCGCCTCCACCAGTGAGGTCGGGGTGTCTGCGTTGTACTCCAGCATCTTGGCCGGGCCCGTGCCGTCGTAGCGCAGGTCGAACCGGCCGTAGAGGGAGGGCTGTTCGGCCCTGCGGCGCCAGGACTCGGCAATGAGGTGCACCAGATGCGGGTCGGTGATCCCCAGGTCGGCGAACCGGTTCTGCTCGACGATGTGCGCGGCCGCGGCCAGGCACATGGCGTGCAGTTCCTCCACGACGTCCTCGAGCGCCTCGACCTCGGGCAGCGAGAACTCGTAGTACGCGCTCTCGTCCCAGTACGGGCGCAGCGAATCGTCCGGGTAGCGGGTGAGTGGGTAGATGAGGCCCTGCTCCTCGACGGTCTGCTGCCAGCCGGGGCGCGGGTCGATGGTGTGGCGCTGCACCGTCAGCCGCCGCTGGAGCCGTGGCCGCCGCCGAAGCCGCCGCGGGAGACCGACGCCTTGTCGTAGCTGCCGCCGGAGACCTTGCCGTTCTTGACGCTGCCGCCGTAGTAGTAGTGGCCGTGACCGGTGCTGTCCTTGCACTCGTAGTCCGGCAGCTTCTCCTGCGTCACCTTGTCCACGCAGCGCCGGTCCGGCTCGTCCGACCCACAGGCGGTGAGCGTCGCCGCGAGTATCCCGACCCCACCGAGCACCACGGCACCCGACCTCATCCTGCGCATGCGCTGCTTCCCCCGTCTGTCCGTACGGAACCTGATTGCGGCCCCCAGCGTAGGCCCCGTCCCGCGGCCGATTCCGTCGGCCCAACTAGAGTCCCGTTCTGTGCTCCTTGGGATGATCTGTGCTCTCGCCTCATCGGTCTGCTTCGGTACGGCCTCCGTGTTCCAGGCCGCCGCCGCGCGGGCGGCCGAGCCCGGCACCGGCTCGGGAGTGGACGCGGCGCTGCTGCTGCGGGCGCTGCGCCAGTGGCGCTACATCCTCGGACTCGGGCTCGACGCGGTCGGTTTCGTCCTGCAGATCGTGGCCCTGCGCTCGCTGCCCATCTACGCGGTCGGCGCCGCCCTGGCCGCCAGCCTGGCGGTGACGGCGGTGGTCGCGGCCCGCGTGCTCGACGTCCGCCTCGACCGCACCGAGTGGGCCGCGGTGGGTGTGGTCGTATCGGGTCTGGCCATGCTCGGACTTTCGTCGGGCGAGGAGGGGCACACGGCGGGCTCGACGGCCCTGCGCTGGTCGATGTTGGGCGTCGCGGTCGCGATCCTTCTCCTGGGCACGGTCGCGGGGCGTCTGCCGGGGCGATCGCGTGCGCTGGTGCTCGGGCTCGGCGCGGGTGTGGGGTTCGGCGTGGTCGAGGTCGCCGTACGGCTCATCGACTCGGTCACCGACTTCACGAACCCGGCGCTCTACGCCCTGCTCATCGGCGGCGGTTCGGCCTTCCTGCTGCTGACGTCGGCGCTGCAGCGGGGCTCCGTGACGACGGCCACGGCGGGCATGGTCATCGGCGAGACGATCGGCCCGGCGCTGGTGGGGGTCGTCTGGCTGGGCGACCGTACGAGGGAGGGCCTGGGCTGGCTGGCGGTGCTGGGCTTCGCGGTGGCGGTGGCAGGGGCGCTTGCGCTGGCGCGGTTCGGGGAGGCGCCGGAATCAACTCCGTAGTTCCGGACGGGCTTCGTCGTTACGGCAACACCCGACACAACGCCTCCAGCGCCCCCGCCCACGCACTGTCCGACGGCGTCCCGTACCCCACGACCAGCGCATCACGCCCCGCCCCCACCTCCGCGTGCCGGAAACGCGAGAGGCCCTGCAGGGCGAGGCCCTGCCAGGCCGCCGCTTGCACCACAGAACGCTCCGTCCCCTCCGGAAGTTCCAGCACCGCGTGCAGCCCCGCCGCGATCCCGGTGACCCGTACCGAGGGCGCCCGCTCGGCCAGCGCCGCCACCAGCTCGTCCCGCCGCCTGCGGTAGCTCGCCCGCATCCCGCGCACATGCCGGTCGTACGCACCCGACGAGATGAACTCCGCCAGCGTCAGCTGGTCCAGCGCGCTCGTCGACCACTCCGAGTAGCCCTTCGCCGCCGTGACCTCCCCCACCAGCGCCTCGGGCAGCACCATCCACCCCAACCGCAGCGCCGGAGCAAGGGACTTGCTCGTCGTGCCGAAGTACACGACATGCTCCGGGTCGAGCCCCTGGAGCGCCCCGACCGGCTGCCGGTCGTAGCGGAACTCCCCGTCGTAGTCGTCCTCCAGGATCACGCCGCCCGTGGAGCGCGCCCAGTCGACGGCCGCCGCGCGCCGGGCCGGATGGAGCGGGGTCCCCATCGGGAACTGGTGCGCGGGCGTCATCAGCACCGCGCCCTCCCGCCCCAGCGCCCGGGTGTCCGTACCGAGCCGGCGGTCGAAGGGCAGCGCGGGCAGCCTCAGCCCGGCGTCGGACAACAGGTCCCAGTGCAGATCGAGCCCGTACGACTCGACCGCCACCTCCCGCACCCGCCTCTTCCGCAACACCGTCCCCATCAGCCTCAGCCCGTGCACGAAGCCCGCGCAGATGACGATCCGGGACGGGTCGGCGTGCACCCCGCGCGCCCTCGCCAGATAGTCGGCGAGCACGGTCCGCAGTTCGATGCGGCCGCGCGGGTCGCCGTACCCGAAGGCGTCGTTCGGTGCGTCCGCCAGCGCGCGCCGCGCCGCCTTGAGCCACTGGGCGCGCGGGAAGGAGCCCACGTCCGGGCTGCCGGGCTTGAGGCTGTGCACGGAGGTCCGCCGGGCCTGCGGCTGCGTCGCGGCCCGCTTTGTGGCCCGCGCCGATGACCTCTGGGCGACCCGCGTCCCCGACCCTTGCCGCGCGGTGAGCCACCCTTCGGCGACCAGCTCGGCGTACGCGTCGGCGACCGTATTACGGGCGATCCCCAGGTCGGCGGCGAGCGAGCGCGACGACGGCAGCCGCACCCCGGGCGCGAGCCGCCCGCCGCGCACCGCCTCGCGCAGCGCCTCGGTCAGCCCGGCCCGCAGCCCGGACCCCCGTAGCTCCAGATGGAGGTCGGCACCGAAAGTGGCCCAGGAATCTGTCACAGAAATGGACCATACTCCTGCGCCACTCCCCCCGTAATGTCGTCCTCATGACCACGAACGAGCAGCACACGCACTACGTCCCCGAGCACACCCCCCGCCTCCAGTGGGCCGAGCACGCCCCCGAGGTCTACAAGGCGATGTTCAAGCTGGAGGTGGCGGCCAGGAAGGGCGTCGACCCCGTCGTCTTCGAGCTCGTGAAGATCCGCGCCTCGCAGATCAACCACTGCGCCTTCTGCCTCGACATGCACACCAAGGACGCGCTCGCCGCGGGCGAGAGCGTCGAGCGGATCATCCAGCTCAGCGCCTGGGAGGAGTCGCAGCACTTCTACACGGAGAAGGAGCTGGCGGCGATCGAGCTGACCGAGGCGATCACCGTACTGACCGAAGGCTTCGTCCCCGACGAGGTCTACGCCAAGGCCGCCAAGCAGTTCGACGAGACCGAGCTGGCCCACCTGATCGCCGCGATCGTCGCGATCAACGCCTGGAACCGCTTCGGCGTCTCCACCCGCATGGTCCCGGGCCACTACACCCCGGGCCAGTTCAAGTGACCGGACCCCGCAACTGGCTGATCCCGGCCGAGTTCGCGAAGGCGCTGTCCGGGCTGAGCGCGGCGGCCAAACGAAACCTCGATCCGCTCCTCGCGGAGCTGGTCATGATCCGTGCGTCGCAGCTCAACCACTGCGCGTTCTGCCTGGACATGCACCTCGAACTGGCCCTGAAGAAGGGCGAGTCGCAGGCCCGCCTCGACCTGCTCGCGGCCTGGGAGGAGGCGGGCGACCGCTTCTCCGCCAAGGAGCGCGCGGCCCTGGCGCTGACCGAGGCGATCACCGTACTGACCGACGGCTTCGTCCCGGACACGGTGTACGCGGAGGCCGCCGAGGAGTTCACTGAGACCGAACTGGCCCATCTCGTCGCCGCCATCACGACGATCAACAGCTGGAACCGGCTGATGGTCGCCCGCCGCACCACCCCGGGAGAGACCGCATGGCACAGCTGACCGCCACCTTCCGCGCGCTGCACCACGACCGCGCGCCCGGCGACGCCCTCGTCATCCCCGGCCCCTGGGACGCCGCGGCCGCCCGCGTCTTCGCGGACGCCGGGTTCCCCGCGCTCGCCACGCCGAGTGCGGGGGTCGCCGCTTCGCTCGGTTACGAGGACGGGTCGACGCCCGCCGCCGAGATGTTCGCCGCCGTCGCCCGTATCGTCCGCTCGGTCGACATCCCCGTCTCCGCGGACATCGAGGGCGGGTACGGACTGCCGCCCAAGGAGCTCGTCGCCCGCCTCCTGGAGACCGGGGCCGTCGGCTGCAACCTGGAGGACTCGGCCCACGACGGCACCCTCAAGGACCCGGCGCAGCACGCGGACTGGCTCGCGGAGGTCATCGCCGAGGCGGGCGACGCCCTCTTCGTCAACGCCCGCGTGGACACGTACATCCGTGGCGTCAAGGACACCGCCGAGGCCGTGGCCCGCGCCCACCGCTATCTCGCGGCCGGCGCGGACTGCGTCTACCCGATCGGCGCCCCGCCGGACCAACTCCCGCGCCTGGCAGCCGAGATCGACGCCCCGATCAACGTCGGCGCCCCTCCCGGCGGCCCCTCGCTCGCCGAGCTCGGCCGGCTCGGCGCCACGCGCATCACCTTCGGCCCGGGCCTGCAGCGCAAGGCGTCGGCCAAGGTGCGGGAGATCGCCGACGCGCTGGCGCTCGGGACGTACTGAGGGACCTCACCGACCTGCCACGAAGGAGTCCAGCGCGACCTTGAGGTGCTCTTCCTGTTGGGGCCAGTCCGTGGCGGGACCGGCGACGAGAACCGCGTACTGGCGGCCGTCCGTCCCCGTGAAGGCGCGGTCGGCGACCTGGCGGCGTTCGCCGGTGCCGTCCTTGTCGTACGCGTAGACCAGCTGGGCGGCATCCTCGCCGGGGACGTCCTCCAGGCTGATCTCCTGGTAGTTGGTCTTCTCCTTGGCGAGGCCTGCCGAGGTCGCTTCCATGGACTGGCGCGGCGTCGTGTCGGGCTCGGTGATGCTGTAGATCTGCATCAGGCTGCCGTCGCCGGAGGTCGCGTAGAAGACGCCGTTCGTACGTTCCGAACGCGTCCAGCCCGTCGGTACGGCGATCGTGAAGCCCTTGGTGTCGTGCTGCAGCGTGTAGCCCACGGGGAGTTCGCCGGACGCGGTGGGCGACGGGGAGTCCGTCGCGGTCTCCGTCGACGAGGGTGTCGGGCTCTCGGACACGGAGTCGACTGCCTGCGACTCCGTACTGGACGCCGAAGCGCTCACGCTCGCCCCGGACTTCGCGTCCGGCTTGCCGCCGCCGTCACCTCCCCAGGTGACCCAGGCGGCCGCGGCCCCGCCGCCGACGAGGGCGGCCGCCACGCACAGGGCGATCAGGCGGGTCCTGCGGATACCACGCGGGACGGGATCGGGGCCGGTGGGAACCGGGGCGGTCGGGTAACCGTTGGGTGGATAAGGGTCGTAGACCGGGGCCGACGGCGGGCCGACGGGCGGCGGCCCCTGGGGCGGCACGACCGGCGGTTGCATCACCGGCGGCGGTGCCACGGGCGGCTGTGTCACGGGCGGCTGCGGATACGCCCCCGCGCCCTGCCCTGCCCCGACCGTCTCCCAGCTCTGGGTCTCGTCGTTCCAGCGGACCCCGCCCCCGCTACCGCCCACGTCACCCTCCCAGCAGCGCGGCAACCGCCTGGGCGGTCGCCGCACCGGAAGCGAACATCGCCGTCAGCGAGCCCGCGTCCGTCAGCGCCTGCCGCAGCCGCCCGAGCCTGCCCGGACTCGCGGCGCCCTCGCCCTCGATCTCGTCCTGCGCACCGGCCAGTTCGGCATCGAGCGCAGCCGTCTGGTCGCTCGCGACGAGCCGTCCCAGGTCCGCGCGCAGCTCGCGCAGAGCCGCGAGCAGCTCCTCCTGGCCCGCGTCGCGGTCCCCGGCCCCTGCCTCGTAGTTGGTGACCGTGTTCTGGTCGCCGATCGCGAACGCGCCCTGCACGCTCCCGATGTGGATCCCCCGGTTCTGCCCGTCGTCAGGACTTGCCACGTTCTCCGCCCCCCGTCTGCGCCTTGTTGGTGATGGTGTTGTTGTTGCCGATGCCCACGGCGCCCTTGATCGAATCGATGAAGGTGCCGCCTTCGGCGACGTTCACGATCTTCTGCTCGAACTCGGTGGTCCGGTACCCCGCGTCCTTCAGCGCCGCCTGCACCCCGCTGGTCACCCGGTCCTGGATGGACTTCAGATAGCGGCTGAGGTCCATGTCCTGGAAGAGCGACGCCTCGTCGTCCGAGCCGAGTTCGCGCACGGAGAGCCCCGGGCCCTCGGCGAGCGCCTTGGCATTGCCGCTGGTGGCGGTACGCCAGACCGCGGCAGCCCCGCGTACGAGCGTGATCAGTGCGCTGCCCGCCGAGGAGGGGAAGCGGCCCAGCGCCCAGACCGCCTTGCCGAAGCGGTTGTTGTGGCGGTAGCGGTGGGCGATCCGGTCGGCGTACTGGAAGAGCGGGCGCACCGGCCGCAGCACGTGCGGGGCGACCTCCAGCATCAGCATCCCGCCCTGCGTGTGCACCCGTACGAACACGGTCGCCACGATCTCCTCGCCCCAGCCGCCGACCCGGATCCGCAGGAAGTGGCGGCGCGTCTCGCCGCCCTCCTCAACGGAGTTGGCCCGGTGCTGCTGGAACGCTTCGAGGGCGTACGGGGCGTGCGTGCGGTTGGGCAGCCCCTCCGCCGGGAGGAAGACGACCTCGTCGATCTCCAGCTCGCGCAGCCGGTCGCGGACCACGGTGTGCGGATCGCTGTGCGGGGAAGGGACGCGGAGCCCTTCGAGGAGGGGAACGATGCGGCGCAGGATCGCGCTGTTGTCGAGCGGCTGCATCTGGGCTCCCTTCTCCGACTCGCCGTCGCGCGGGACCAGTTCGAGGGAGAGCGACCAGGTGGCGTACGGGGCTCCGGCGCCGCAGAAGGGGTCCGCCGAGTGGTACATGATCAGCGGCGAGTGCTGCTCGATACGGATCCGCTGGCGCAGCCGCGTGAAACGGGCGCCCTCGGCCCCCTCGGCGGGGTCGTTCGCGGTGTCGGCGAACCGCTCCCGCGAGAGCTCACCGGTGAGCGCGCGGGCGAACTGTCCGCGCTGGGTGGCCACCGCCCAGGCGACGACCAGCGGAAGGGCGAGCGCGATCCAGACCTGGAACTTGTCGACGCCTGCGCCCTCGCGGCCGAGGATCCCGGCGATGCCGAAGATGTCCATGTAGCCGAGGGAGTCGCTGTCGTTGTACGCGTCCTCGTCGGCGAAGGCCATCGAGATCAGGGACACCAGGACGACGAGCATCAGCACGCGCCCGTACCAGCGCAGGATCCACCCGGCGATGATCCGGTAGGTGCCGAGCCACGAGGTGGTGGAGGCCCAGGTGGCGGTGCCGCGGACCCGGGGCGCGAGGGTGAGGAGCAGGACGGGCGCGACGTAGAGGACGACCAGCCAGCCGGTGAGCGGGGCGGCGACGATCCAGAGCAGCAGTATCCCGGCGGACCAGCCGAGTTCGATGCGCCGGGCGCGCAGGGCGTGGGCCAGGACGCGGCCCGCATCGAACCCGAGCGAGGGGGCGACGATGCGCTCCTCGTGGACGTAGAGCTCGTCGATCACCGCGTCGCGGTAGGAGTCGTCGAGATACGCACCGGCACAGAGCAGCCGCGTCGCCTCGCTGGTGGCGGGCACCGTGCGGGGCACGGGCGGCGGAGTCTGCGGGCCGGGCTGCTGAGGTGGCAGGAATGTCTGCGTCACGTTTCCCCCGAAACACGAACTGCCCATGTCATTGGGCTAGTTGGCTGCTACAGGGAGAGCAGCATAGAGGAGTGACGCACTCCACGGCACGTTCTGAACGCACGCAGGCCCCGCCGGTGAGGGCGGGGCCTGCGTCACGTACAGAGTCAGAGAACTCAGATCAGGCCGAGCTCGCGCACCGCGGCCGATCCTCAAGGCACGCAGGCCCCGCCGGGAAGGCGGGGCCTGCGTGACGTACAGAGTCAGAGAACTCAGATCAGGCCGAGCTCGCGCACCGCGTCGCGCTCCTCGACCAGCTCCTGCACCGACGCGTCGATCCGCGCGCGCGAGAAGTCGTTGATCTCCAGGCCCTGGACGATCTCGAACTTGCCGTCCTTCGTGGTGACCGGGAAGGAGGAGATGAGGCCCTCGGGGACGCCGTACGAACCGTCCGACACGATGCCCATCGACGTCCAGTCGCCGTCCGCGGTGCCGTTGACCCACGTGTGCACGTGGTCGATGGCGGCGTTGGCGGCCGAGGCCGCCGAGGACGCGCCGCGGGCCTCGATGATCGCC
The DNA here is from genome assembly GCF_036227325.1 of Streptomyces sp. NBC_01465. Lineage (NCBI taxonomy): Bacteria > Bacillati > Actinomycetota > Actinomycetes > Kitasatosporales > Streptomycetaceae > Streptomyces > Streptomyces sp. NBC_01465. The sequence goes on from NZ_CP109467.1 coordinate 3,215,837, forward strand.
GCGCCGCGCTTGGCGACGGTCGGGATGAAGGTGTCGGCCAGCCACTGCTCGTCGTTGACGGTCTCGGCGGCGTTCTTGCCGGCGACCTCGGCGTGGAAGATGTCCGGGTACTGCGTCGCCGAGTGGTTGCCCCAGATGGTGAGGCGCTTGATCTCGGAGACCGGGACGCCGGTCTTCTGCGCGAGCTGCGAGATCGCGCGGTTGTGGTCGAGGCGCGTCATCGCGGTGAAGCGCTCCGCCGGTACGTCCGGGGCCGACGCCTGCGCGATGAGCGCGTTCGTGTTGGCCGGGTTGCCGACGACGAGGACCTTGATGTCGTCCGCGGCGTTGTCGTTGATGGCCTTGCCCTGCGGGCCGAAGATGCCACCGTTGGCGGCGAGCAGGTCGCCGCGCTCCATGCCCTTCGTACGCGGGCGGGCGCCGACCAGGAGGGCGACGTTCGCGCCGTCGAAGGCGACGTTCGGGTTGTCGGTGATCTCGATGCCCTGGAGCAGCGGGAAGGCGCAGTCGTCGAGCTCCATGGCGGTGCCCTCGGCGGCCTTGAGGCCCTGGGGGATCTCGAGGAGTCGCAGCTTGACCGGCACATCCGAGCCGAGCAGGTGACCGGAGGCGATGCGGAAGAGCAGCGCGTAGCCGATCTGGCCGGCCGCGCCGGTCACAGTGACGTTGACGGGAGTGCGGGTCATGGCGATCTCCGTAAGACAGCTGGCGGTGGGGGTCCCTGCCCCTCGTGCAGGAAGCCTGATCCTTGAATCTTGATGTGAAGAGACTTCCGGCGATCAGGCTATCGGACCTGGCGGACGCTGAACCCCCGCCCCCATGTGGCACGGCGCACACACACCCCGTAAAAGACGGTGGCCGCCCGCGCCAAGGGGGGGGAGTGAGGCGCGGGCGGCCACCGTCGGGTGCGAGCACCCGTGGGGGGATGAAGGTCGGTTGCCCCGTACCGCGCCGACCATTCCCCCGGATCCGCCACTAATTCTTCGTGCAGCCCTGCGCACCGGTCTTCAGCGTCGCGCAGGCCTTCACCAGCGCCGGGTCGGTGACCGCGATCATCGGGGTGTACGCATCGGGATCGGCGGCCACCGTCCCCTTCTGCGTGACCGCTCCCGCCGCGCTGACCTGCACGACGTCGCCCGTGGCCGCCTGGTTGATCCGCGCCCACGCCGCCCCGCACGTCTTGCTGTACCGGACTTCGACGAGCGCGCCGCCGACCGTCACATTGGTCAGCGACCTGGCCAGCTCGCCGCCGCAGCCCATCGCTTCCGGGTCCTTGCCGGTGCAGTCCTTGCCGCTGCACTTCACCCCGGGGGGCAGATTGGGGTTGGTGGAGACGGTCGGGCTGGGCGTGGTCTTCTTCCCGCCGTTGTTGTTGTCGCCCTTGCCGCCCAGGTCGGTCAGGAGCACCGCGGCCGCTATCACCAGCAGCGCACCGACCACCCCGGCCAGGAACATCGTCAGCTTCTTCCGCCCGGGCCTCTGGTCGGAGGGCGAGGACGGTGACGAGGACGGCGGCCGGCTGCGCGGCGGCTGCGACGGCGCCTGGGGCTGGTGCAACGCCGCAGGGGGCGGACCGAACTGCCCGCTCTGCGGCGGTACGGGCGCCACCGGCACGGCGTCGGCGACCGGAGCAGCCTGGGCGGGCGCGGCGGACGCGCTCTGCGGGCGTGCGCTCCCGTTCTTCGTACGCGCCGGAGCCACCGGCGCGGACCCGAACTCCCCCAGCGCGGCGCGCGCCTGGGAAATCCGTATGGCTTCCATGGTCATGTCGTGCCGCGCCTCGGAACGGCTCCACGCCCGCTCCGCCAGCTCCCACATGGTGGTCAGATGCACCGGGTTGGTCCCGGTCACCTCGGCCAGTGCGACGATCGCGCCCTTCGGCGCGAGCAGCCGCCCGTTCAGATAGCGCTCCCACGACGTCTTGCTGTAGCCGGTCCGGTCGGCCACCGCAGCGATGCTCAGCCCGCTCCGGTCGACGAGTCTGCGCAGCTGGCTGGCAAACTCCCGTACCTGCGGGTCGAGTTCCTCCGGCAGAGCCTTCCAACGAGGCATTGCTTCCCCCTAGTCCCCCCGTATGCGCTGATGTACGTCCGTACGTGTCCGGCTGATGCACCCCCCGGCACATCCCCCGTTCTGGCTACCCCAAGGGATGCACAAAGTCAGGATGTCAGTTCCCCGGGTGGGAGCGCACGGGTGCATTCAGGGCGGCAGGACGCACATCGCGCGCCCCCGCCCCAACCGTCACGGAAACGACAGCGGCCCGCACACCTCACAAGAGGCGTACGGGCCAACCAGCCACAGGGGCAACGGAGTTCTAGGTGCGCACCGTGAAGTGGACGATGTCGTTCAGGAACGGGATCTTCAGCCACGGCTCCGGCTGCGCCATCAGCGCGAGCAGCACGATGGCCAGACCGAGAATCGCGTACGTGACCATGTCCGTGAAGCGGGAGCGGACCGCCAGCATGCCCACCGACGGCAGGCACCAGCGCATCACTCCGCCCGCGAGCATCGCGACACCGATGAGCAGCAGCCCGACGCGGGTCACGTCGAACGCGACGAGCAGCAGCCCGGCCCCGGTCGCGGAGAGCACGGTCAGCAGCGGCCACTGACGGAAGGGCGGCGGCACGTCCGCACCGGCCGCCCGGCCGCCGCCCTCGGGGCGCGCGGTGTCCGTCGTCACGGCGGGGAAACGGCGCGAGGTCCGTACGGGAGCGCCGTCGGGACCGGGGGCGCTGACGGCGTCGACGGTCTCGTCGGCCGCGTTGACGGCTTCCGCCGCCTCCTCGGCCGCGTCCGCCTCCGCGGTCCCCTGCTTCCCCGCGTCCTCAGCCGTCATGGCGCTCGGCCGCCTCGACCACGTTGACCAGCAGCTGCGCGCGGGTCATCGGGCCGACGCCGCCCGGGTTCGGCGAGATCCAGCCGGCCACCTCGGCGACACCGGGGTGGACGTCCCCGACGATCTTGCCGTTCTCGTCACGGCTCACGCCGACGTCGAGCACGGCCGCGCCCGGCTTGATGTCCTCGGGCTTGACCAGGTGCGGAACACCGGCCGCCGCGACCACGATGTCCGCCTGCTTGAGGAGCGACGCGAGGTCACGCGTGCCGGTGTGGCAGAGCGTCACGGTCGCGTTCTCGGACTTACGGGTGAGCAGCAGCCCGATCGAGCGGCCGACGGTGATGCCGCGGCCGACCACGACCACATGCGCCCCGTTGATCTCGACGCCGTGGTGACGGAGCAGCTGGATGATGCCGTACGGGGTGCAGGGCAGCGGCCCGTCGACCCCGAGCACCAGCTTGCCGAGGCTCATCGGGTGCAGACCGTCGGCGTCCTTGGCCGGATCCATCAGTTCCAGGACGCGGTTGGTGTCGATGCCCTTGGGAAGCGGAAGCTGGACGATGTAGCCCGTGCACTCCGGGTTCTCGTTGAGCTCCCGTACGACGGCCTCGATCTCCTCCTGCGTCGCGGTGTCGGGCAGTTCGCGCTGGATCGAGCCGATGCCGACCTCGGCGCAGTCCCGGTGCTTGCCGTTGACGTACCAGCGGCTGCCCGGGTCGTCACCGACCAGCAGCGTGCCGAGACCAGGGGTGATGCCCTGCGTCTTGAGGGCCGCCACACGGGCGGTCAGATCGGACTTGATCGCGGCCGCGGTGGCCTTGCCGTCGAGAATCTGGGCTGTCATACGGCCATTCTTCCAGGGCCCGGCGTGATCGCCCAAGTTGCACTTGCACAACTCATAGGGAATGCGACTGGACAAACTTATGGCTCGTTTAGAACGATGATCGGCGCAGTGTGTCGCGGGCAGTACCGGGGGGCGAAACCGCTCAGTTCCATGCATTTCCTCCGCTCGGACCGCGTCGTCCCCAGAACTACGGAGGAATTCCCCCATGAGCTTCGGCGACCCGAACAACCCCTACGGCCAGCAGCCCCAGCAGCCGGGCCAGCAGCCGCAGCAGCCCGGCTACGGCTACCCGCAGCAGGCCCCCCAGGGCGTCCCGCCGCAGGGCCAGCCCGGCTACGGCTACCCCCAGCAGGACGCGGCGCAGGCCGGTTACGGCTACCCGCAGCAGCAGCCCGGCTACGGCTACCCGCCGCAGGGCCAGCAGGGCTACGGCTACCCGCCCCAGTACGCGGGCTGGTGGAGCCGGTTCGCCGCCGTGCTGCTGGACGGCCTGATCATCGCCGTCCCGTACGGCATCCTCCTCGGCATCGGCGCCGGCATCGGCGGCGGTGCGGGCTCCGCTCTCGCGATCCTCGGCATCCTCGTCGGCTTCGGCCTCGGGCTCTTCAAGCTCTACAAGGAGGGCACCGAGGGCGCGTGGATCGGCAAGAAGGCCCTCGGCATCCGCCTGGTGCGCGAGGCCGACGGCCAGCCGCTCGGCTTCGGCATGGCGTTCGTCCGCTACCTGGCCCACTTCGTGGACAGCCTCGCCTGCTACCTGGGCTGGCTGTGGCCGGCGTGGGACGCCAAGAAGCAGACCTTCGCCGACAAGATCATCTCGTCGATCGTCATCAAGTCCCAGTGATCTGACGCCCCTCGCACGCGAGAAGGCCGCAACCCCCGTTCGGCGGACGGGGGTTGCGGCCTTTTCCGTACTTGCGATCAGTGGAAGAAGTGGCGCGTCCCGGTGAAGTACATCGTCACGCCCGCCTTCTTCGCGGCCTCGACGACCAGCTCGTCACGGACCGAACCGCCCGGCTGCACCACGGCCTTGACCCCGGCGTTCGCCAGGATCTCGAAGCCGTCGGGGAACGGGAAGAACGCGTCCGAGGAGGCGTACGACCCCCGCGCGCGCTCCTCGCCCGCGCGCTCCACCGCGAGCTTCGCGGAGTCGACGCGGTTGACCTGGCCCATGCCGACGCCGACCGAGGCGCGGTCCTTGGAGAGCAGGATCGCGTTGGACTTGACCGCGCGGCACGCCTTCCAGGAGAACGCCAGCTCGGCCAGCTCCTCGGCGGACAGTGCGTCGCCGGACGCGAGCGTCCAGTTGGCCGGGTCGTCGCCGTCGGCCTGCAGACGGTCGGTGACCTGGAGCAGCGCACCGCCGTCGATCTGCTTGACCTCCACCGGTGCGGACGGCGCCTCGGGGGCGCGCAGCACGCGGATGTTCTTCTTGCGGGCCAGGACCTCGACCGCGCCGTCCTCGTACGACGGCGCGACGATGACCTCGGTGAAGATCTCGGCGACCTGTTCGGCGAGTGCCACGGTGACCGGACGGTTGACCGCGATCACGCCGCCGTACGCGGAGACCGGGTCGCAGGCGTGCGCCTTGCGGTGCGCCTCGGCGACGTCGTCGGCGATCGCGATGCCGCACGGGTTGGCGTGCTTGATGATCGCGACGCACGGCTCGGCGTGGTCGTACGCGGCCCGGCGCGCGGCGTCGGTGTCCGTGTAGTTGTTGTACGACATCTCCTTGCCGTGCAGCTGCTCGGCCTCCGCGAGACCGCCCGTGCCGGAGATGTAGAGGGCGGCGCCCTGGTGCGGGTTCTCGCCGTAGCGCAGGACGTTGGAGCGCTCGTACGTCGTCCCGAGGAACTCCGGGAAGCCGCTGTCGTCGGCCGGCGCGTAGCCGTCCACGAACCAGTTGGCGACCGCCACGTCATAGGCGGCGGTGTGCTGGAACGCCTCCGCCGCGAGCCGCTTGCGGGCGGCGAGGTCGAAGCCGCCGGCCTGGACCGCGGCCAGGACGTCCGCGTACCGCTCGGGGCTGGTGACGACCGCGACCGACGGGTGGTTCTTGGCGGCGGCGCGGACCATGGAAGGCCCGCCGATGTCGATCTGCTCGACGCACTCGTCGTCGGATGCGCCCGAGGCGACGGTCTGCGTGAAGGGGTAGAGGTTCACGACGACCAGGTCGAAGGGCTCGACGCCCAGCTCGGCGAGCTGGCGCTGGTGGTCCTCCAGGCGCAGGTCGGCGAGGATGCCCGCGTGGACCTTGGGGTGCAGCGTCTTGACGCGGCCGTCGAGGCACTCCGGGAAACCGGTCAGCTCCTCGACCTTGGTGACGGGCACGCCCGCGGCAGCGATCTTCGCAGCGGTCGACCCCGTCGAAACGAGCGTGACACCGGCCGCGTGCAGCCCCTGGGCGAGCTCCTCGAGCCCCGTCTTGTCGTAGACACTGATCAGCGCGCGACGGATGGGCTTATTCACCGACATGAACCTTTCGTCCCTCAATGCGGTAGCCGTTACGGGCCAGACGCCCCACGACCTCGACGAGCAGCGAGCGCTCGACTTCCTTGATGCGCTCATGGAGAGCGACTTCGTCGTCCGCTGCCCGGACCTCGACCACGCCCTGCGCGATGATCGGCCCGGTGTCGACGCCGTCGTCGACGAAGTGGACGGTGCAGCCGGTGACCTTCGCGCCGTACGCGAGTGCGTCGCGCACGCCGTGGGCCCCGGGGAAACTGGGCAGCAGGGCGGGGTGCGTGTTGACGAACCGGCCGCCGAACCGGGCGAGGAATTCCTTCCCCACGATCTTCATGAAGCCGGCCGACACGACCAGATCGGGCTCGTACGCGGCCGTGGCCTCGGCCAGCGCCAGATCCCAGGCCGCGCGGTCCTCGAAGTCCTTGACCTTGCAGACGAAGGTGGGCAGCCCCGCGGCGCGGGCGCGCTCCAGCCCGACGATGGACTCGCGGTCGGCTCCGACGGCGACGACCTCGGCGCCGTACCCCTCAGGATCGGCGGCGATCGCATCGAGCAGGGCCTGCAGATTGGTTCCGGACCCGGACACCAGGACGACAAGACGGGCTGCGGCCACGAGGGGGCCCTTTCTGGAATGCGGCTTTGTACGGTCCTACGAACGCATCGCACGCCCCGATACGGGGAACCCTACGAACGCGCCGACCGTCGGCAACGATACCGGCACACCGGACGGCCCCCACGGGACGGGGGCCCGGCCGGAAGGTAGCGTCTGGGGCAGGCACCGTCTCCCGGACGGGAACCGACTGAGGGGAAGACGTTCACCAGATGCAGGACCGACGCCAGAGCGTGACCGACCGCCTCCCCCTGTTGCTGCCGCGGGAGCGTCGCTCGCCGTCCTCATCTGCCCCTTCGCCGGACGGGTCCGACGACAACAACAACCCCTTCGCGCCGCCGCCCGAGGACAAGCCCGAGCAGCCCTGGCGCCCGCGCCGCCCCGAGAGCGGCGACACCCCGCCGGAAGACACCCCTCCGCCCCCGCCGAACCCCTGGGGCGGCCAGTGGAGCAACCAGCAGCCCGGCCGCCAGGACGGCGGCTTCGGCGGCGGCCCCCGCCCCCAGCGCCCCGACCAGGGCGGCTCCGGCGGCCCGGGCGGTCAGCGCGGCCCCGGCCTGCGCTGGGACGTGACCGACCCCGCCCAGCGGCGGGCCCGCTATGCGCTGCTGGCCGGGATCTGGGCCTTCTTCTGCGCGTTCAACTTCTGGCAGATCGGGCTGCTGCTCGGCTCGCTGGCCCTGTACTGGGGCATCAGCTCGCTGCGCGCCAAGCCGAAGCCGCGCGAGGACGGCTCGACCCCGCCGCCGGGCACGCCGAAGCCGCAGACGACGGCGGCGGTGGCGGGCGTGGTGACGGCGGGGCTCGCGCTGGCGATCATCGCGGCGACGTTCACGGTGCAGATCGTGTACCGCGACTACTACTCGTGCGTGGACGACGCCCTGACCCAGTCGGGCAAGATCGCCTGCAACGACAAGCTCCCCAAGTCCCTGGTGAACATCTTCGGCACGCAGTCGTAACAGGGGGCAGAGCCGCTCACGAGGTGGGCGGCTTCTCCTCGTCCGTCTCCGACGCCGCATCCGACGCCGTCTCCGACGCCGTCTCCGTCGCCGTCTCCGTCGCCGCATCCACCTCGGCCTCGGCCTCGGCAGGCTCAGGGGCGGGCACCTCCGCCACAGGTACGGGCTCGGGTTCGGGCTCCGGATCCGGCGTCGGTACGGACTCCACGACAGGCTCTGCGACCACCGTCGGCTGTTGCGGCGGGAACAGGGCCATCAGACCGCCCGAGGCCTCCTTCAGCGCCGTCCAGCGGCGCTCGCGCTCCTGGGTCTCGCCCTCCGCCGCCTCAGCCTTCAGGCCACGGCGGAAGCGCCACCAGCGCAGGCCCAGCGCCAACGGGACCCCCACGCCCGCCGTCCACACCAGTGCCGCCGCGCCCGTGCGCCACCACACCGGGCCGAACTCCGCCAGGTTCCCCGTGCCGAGCGGGCCGCCCGCCAGCGCCGCCAGCAGCGCCGCACCCGCCGCGCAGCCAGCAGCCGCCAGCGCTGCCACGGACGCCGTGTCGCGCAGGCCGCGGTCGGCTTCCGTACGTACGGAGAACCAGCCCACCACCACCCCGGCCGCCACCGGAACCAGCGCCACACCCCAGCCCAACCAGGACCCGCGCCCCTCCGCCGGGACCGCCGCCAGCAGCGGGAAGTGCGGCAGCGCGGGGTTCGTGGTCACCCCCAGGGGCGAGGCGGTCGCCCCGGCGCCGAGCGCAAAACCGGGCCCGAGCGCGTAGGCCGCCGCCCACACCGCCGCGTTCGGTACGAGGGCCAGCGCCAGCAGCAGCACCGCGAAACGGCCCGACCACACCCCCGTGAGCTGCAGAAACGCACTCTGCGCGGCCCCCGCGTGCCACACCAGCGCGCCCCCGAGCAGCAGCGCGCCACCGCCCACCAGGACCGCGACCCCGGCGGCCGCCGCCCGTACCGCGTCGCCCGCGTCGTCCGGCACCCACTCCGGCAGCGGCACCGGGGGCCGCCCCGCCGCCGTCCACACCCCGAGCCCGACCGTCCCCGCCACGACCACCGGCAGATGGAACGCCGCGCTCAGCGGTCCCGCCGCCAGCGGCCCGCCGAGGTCGTACAGCGCCACCACGCCCGCGACCAGCAGATATCCGCCCGACACCGCCCAGAAGGCGCCCCGCACGGACGCGACGGGCCGGCCCTCCTCCTGGTCCATGCAGTCGCGCGCGGCCCGGTACAGCAGCCAGATCGGCCCCACCGACAGCAGCAGCGGTACGACACCGACCGGCGCCGGCACCCCGGAGAGGGTGTCCGGCCTGGTCAGCTCGGTGCCGTGGGCGAGCAACCAGATCCCCGCGGCGACGTGCAGGGCCCCGTCGGGGCCGCTGTCGGGGTACGGGGAGCTGATCCACTCCACCATCACCAGCACGGCGAGCGCACCGAGCCCGACCCCCGCGGCGACGGCCCCGCGCAACGCGCAGTCGACAAGCGCGGCGGCACGACGACTCCGTACGGGGGCGGACGGCGGCAACAACGGGCTGCGATCGGTCACTTGGGTCACGGAGCCATGCTCCCAATGTCCGACACATTCGCGGCGCAACAGGCAAAGAGCCGTCGTGTCACTCAATATACGTTTATGTACTTTTCTGTCCGTCGTTCGATCACGGAGAGTCCTCATGACTGAACTGCCCTCCCCCAAGGAGCGGCGCAGGCTGCGCGAGGCGAAGTCCCTGACCGAGGAGCAGGTCGCGACGGCTGTCGGCGTCACCCGGGCGACCGTACGGTCCTGGGAGACCGGCCGGACCTCGCCGCGCGGCCGCAGGCTGGAGCAGTACGCGAAGCTGCTGCAGGCGGAGGTGGAGGCGGAGGAGCCGCAGGTCAAAGCCGTGGAGACCGCGCCCGCGCCCTCCCCCGCCCGCCCTCATCAGTCCCTCTCGCAGCACACCCGCCCCCGGCCCGCGGCCAAGCGCGCCGCCAAGCCGCCGGAGACCAGTCCGTCGCGCCACGCACAGCATCAGCAGGTGGTCCGCGTCATGGCGACCGCCGCCGCGCAGCCCTCCAAGCCCGTCGTACGGGCCTCGGCGGCGCCGCAGGCACCGGCACCGGCACCCGAGCCGGAGAGGGCCGAGCAGGTCCAGCAGGTCCCCGAGACGCAGGCCGAAGCCGAGCAGGGCCCCGAAGGTTCCGACGGCCCGGGGGGTCTCACCCCCGCCCAGGCCTACGACGCGCTCTACGCCCGGACCGCCCCCGGCCTCGTACGCCAGACCTATCTCTTCACCGGCCGCCGCAGGCTCGCCGAGGACTCCGTCGCGCACGCCTTCCACCTCGCCTGGCAGCGCTGGCCCGAGGTCGCGACCGACCGGGACCCGGAGGGCTGGGTGCGCGCGGCGGCGTACGAGTACGCCATGTCCCCCTGGCACCGGCCCCGCCGCGCCCCACGCCACCCCGACCAGCCGCCCACCGACCCCGAGCGCCGCGCGCTCTTCGACGCGCTCCTTGGGCTGCCCGCGGTCTACCGCCGCACGCTGCTGCTCTGCGACGGCGTCGGCCTCGGTGTCGCGGACACCGCGGCCGAGACGGAGGCCTCCACGGCGGCCGCCGCCAACCGGCTGCTGCACGCGCGGGCCGCGCTGGCCGAGCGGCTGCCCGAGCCGGTCGACGAGGCGGAGCTGCGCGAGCGGCTCGGCGCGCTGGCCGAGGCGGACCCGGCCGCGAAGCTGCCGGCGGCCCGTACCGCGCGTACGGGAAGCGAGCGCAAGACGCAGTTCTGGACGCGGGCGTCCATCGGCTTCGTCGTCACGATCACCTGCGCGACGATCTTCACGCTGGCCACGGCGCCGACGTCGTACCACAAGCCGACGCCGACCGGGGCGTACGTCACCGGGGTGCCCGTCCCCCACGGCGGCCCCGAGCGGCTGACCACCGCGGACAAGAAGCTCCACGAGAAGCTGCGCGACGAACCGGCAAACGGGCCGGGGCACTTGGTGCCCGACACGCGCTGAACGCACGCAGCACGCGACGCGGGCCCGTACCCCTGGAAGCCAGGGGTACGGGCCCGCGTCGTACGTACGGAACTACTAGGCGGCGTTCAAGATCTCGCGCGCCAGCTTGGCCGTCTCGGTCGGCGTCTTGCCGACCTTGACGCCCGCGGCCTCAAGGGCCTCCTTCTTCGCGGCAGCCGTGCCGGAGGAGCCGGAGACGATGGCGCCGGCGTGGCCCATGGTCTTGCCCTCGGGGGCGGTGAAGCCCGCGACGTAACCGACGACCGGCTTGGTGACGTTCTTCGCGATGAAGTCCGCCGCACGCTCCTCGGCGTCGCCGCCGATCTCGCCGATCATGACGATCAGGTCGGTGTCGGGGTCCGCCTCGAACGCCGCGAGGGCGTCGATGTGCGTGGTGCCGATGACCGGGTCGCCACCGATGCCGACGGCGGAGGAGAAGCCGAGGTCACGGAGCTCGTACATCATCTGGTACGTCAGCGTGCCGGACTTCGAGACCAGGCCGATGCGGCCCGGCTTCGTGATGTCGCCCGGGATGATGCCGGCGTTGGACTGGCCCGGGGTGATGAGACCGGGGCAGTTCGGGCCGATCAGGCGGGTCTTGTTGCCCTTGGCCTGCGCGTACGCCCAGAAGGCGGCCGAGTCGTGCACGGCGATGCCCTCGGTGATGATCACGGCGAGGGGGATCTCGGCGTCGATCGCCTCGATGACGGCGGCCTTCGAGAAGGCCGGCGGCACGAAGAGGACGGAGACGTTGGCGCCCGTCTTCTCCATCGCCTCGGCGACGGAGCCGAAGACCGGGACCTCGGTGCCGTCGAAGTCGACGGACGTGCCGGCCTTGCGGGGGTTCACGCCACCGACGATGTTGGTGCCGTCGCCCAGCATGAGCTTGGTGTGCTTCATGCCCGTGGCACCGGTCATGCCCTGGACGATGACCTTGGATTCCTTGGTCAGGAAGATAGCCATGGTGTTCTGACCTCGTCCCTTACTTCGCAGCCGCGAGCTCGGCGGCCTTGTCGGCCGCGCCGTCCATGGTGTCCACGCGCTGTACGAGCGGGTGGTTGGCGTCCGACAGGATCTTGCGACCCAGCTCCGCGTTGTTGCCGTCGAGGCGCACGACCAGCGGCTTCTCGACCTTCTCGCCCTTGGAGGCGAGCAGTTCGAGGGCCTGGACGATGCCGTTGGCAACCTCGTCACAGGCGGTGATGCCGCCGAAGACGTTGACGAAGACGGACTTGACGTCCGGGTCGCCGAGGATGATCTCGAGACCGTTGGCCATGACCTCGGCGGAGGCGCCGCCACCGATGTCGAGGAAGTTGGCGGGCTTGACCCCACCGTGGTTCTCGCCGGCGTAGGCGACGACGTCCAGGGTCGACATGACCAGACCGGCACCGTTACCGATGATGCCGACCTCGCCCTCGAGCTTGACGTAGTTGAGGCCCTTGGCCTTGGCAGCAGCCTCGAGCGGGTTGGCTGCGTCCTTGTCCTCGAGCGCCTCGTGGTCGGCCTGGCGGAAGTCGGCGTTCTCGTCGAGCGAGACCTTGCCGTCCAGGGCCAGGATGCGGCCGTCCTTGGTCTTGACCAGGGGGTTCACCTCGACGAGGAGGGCGTCCTCGGCGACGAAGGTGTCCCACAGGGTGACCATGGCCTCGGCGACGCCCTCGGCCACGTCGGCCGGGAACTTCGCCAGGGCGACGATCTCGCGGGCCTTGGCGAGGTCCACACCGTCAACGGCGTTGACCGGGACCTTCGCGAGGGCCTCCGGGGTCTTCTCCGCGACCTCCTCGATGTCCATGCCGCCCTGGACCGACGCCATGGCGAGGAAGGTGCGGTTGGTGCGGTCGAGGAGGTACGAGACGTAGTACTCGGCCTCGATCTCGGGGGACAGCTCGGCGATCATCACCTTGTGGACCGTGTGGCCCTTGATGTCCATGCCGAGAATGTCGGTGGCCCGGGCCACTGCCTCGTCGGCGTTGGCGGCGAGCTTGACGCCGCCGGCCTTGCCTCGGCCTCCGACCTTCACCTGGGCCTTGACGACGGACTTGCCGCCAAGACGCTCGGTCGCCTCGCGGGCTGCCTCAGGCGTGTCAATGACTTCACCGGCCAGCACCGGTACACCGTGCTTGGCGAAGAGGTCCCTCGCCTGGTACTCGAACAGGTCCACGCGCGTTCCGTCCTTGGTGATCGCGGTTTTTAGTCTGCGTGGGCGTGCCGCAAGGGCAACGTGACTGCACTGTCACAAGGGAGTGCGTACACGGTGTCCGGTACGCGGCATGTCCGTCTCGCAGGTTATCCCCGTGGGACCTGGGTCCCTAAATCGCAGATCACACATGGGCGGTGATTACTGTCACAGACGGTGTGCCGGAACCGGGCGGTCCCCTGGGGCTCGGGAACCGCCCGGTGAGCAGGGCTGCTAAGCCCTGCGGTCGGTTACAGGACGTGCCCGGCGTACGCGGGGAGGGCATCCGTCACGATTGACGGAGTGACCGAAGCCACAGTGGCCGTGGCGCCCGTCGCGGCGTGCGCGACGGTCGGCTGCGCGTCGCGGGCGACCCCGGAGACGACGCCCTGGGCGAAGGGCTGGACCTGGGTGGTCACGCCCTGGGCGAGGGTGGTGACGTCGCCGACGGCCTGGCCGACGACCGGAAGCACGCCGTCGACGGCGGTTCCGGCGACGGGCGGCAGGACGGAGTCGGCGGTCTGGGCGACGGCCGGGCCCGCGGTGTTCTGGACGGTGCCCTGGGCGGCGCTCTGGGCGTAGCCCGGGATCTGGTCCAGGGGGCCGAAGAGGTAGTCGATCTCGTCGGCCTGGGCGACCGAGGGGAGCTCGGGGGTCTGGGGCGTCTGGGTGGGCAGCTGGCCCCTGGCGGCCTTCACCGCGGCGGCGGCCTCGGCGGCCTTGGCGCGGACGTCGCCGACACCCTTGCCCTGGGCCGCATGCGTCACCTTGGCGACCGTGCCCTGCGCGTCCGTGCCGTCCACGACCTTGTCGAGGGCGGTGTGCGGTACGGCGACGGGCAGCTCGGCAGCGCTGGCGGACGCCGCAGCGCCCACGCCCCACACTCCGGAGACGGTGGCGGCGACAGCTATGGAACGACGGATGTTCTTGTTCATGACGTGCTTCAGATCCTTCGAATTCGGCATGGCCAGTCCGGAGGCTTCCGGCTGACGGGCAGACCTGTTCCGCCCCCGCGCGACAGGTCGGGACGGGGGAACGGGCTGCCCTAGCCGGGGAATTCGAGGATGTCGTGCGGTCTGTCGCAGACCGGTTCGTCGGTGTCCGGGCGCCCGGCGGCGGGCGCGAGGACGAAGCGGGTGCCGCCGGACACGGGGACGGCGTGGGGTTCGCCGGCGCGAGGCGTGTGCCCGTCGGCGGACCACTTGCCGTCGGTGCCGCAGGGGTCGACGGGCAGATGCCGTACGGGAGTACGGAGCTGCCCGTGATGCTGCTGCGGTGCGGCGTCGACGGGTCCGTGCCGGTACGTGACCGGGCGCACGTCCGGCCGCGGTGCGACCGGATCCGCCGTACGCACAGGGGTGTTCACCTTGGCGGCGGTGCGCTTGGGCGACTGGGGGGTGCTTTGCGGCGCGGGCGTCACGGACGTGACGACCGGCGGCTTCTCCTGCGGCACGGGCACGGGTACAGGCACGGGCAGCGCGGCGGTGATGCCGTCCGTCAACTGCCGTACGGGTTTGGCCACTTCGCGCACCGTGTCCGTGACCGGCTGCACCAGATGCCGCACCTCGCGCACGGGCTGGACCTTGGTCAGCCCGGCCTCGGGCAGCGCGGGAACCTTGGGCTCGGCCGCGTGCGCCTGGCCGCCGAAGAAGAACCCGAGCGCCAGCAGCCCGCCCAGGAACAGCACCACGCGCAGGGCGCGTGATGCCGCAACGGGCGGAACTGCAGGGACAGTCACGGTGGCAGGTGGCCTTCCGGGGTACGACGGAACGGAGCCCTCCGCGGGCAACGCACCGATGCTTGCACGAGACGCAGGGGGTTACGCAAGCCCCCTGTTACTGATGCGTCTCCATGTCCGGTATGGGAAGTTCCCGCTTCTCGATCGCCGCCGCCATGACGTCAGGGAACAGATCGGGGGTACAGGCGAACGCCGGTGCGCCCAGTGCCGCCAGGGCTGCCGCATGGTCGCGGTCGTACGCCGGAGCCCCCTCGTCCGACAGTGCGAGCAGCGCCACGAACTGCACGCCCGACGCCTTCATCGCCGCGACCCGCTTGAGCATCTCGTCCCGGATTCCGCCCTCGTACAGGTCGCTGATCAGCACGACCACCGTGTCGGCGGGCCGGGTGATCTGCGACTGGCAGTACGCGAGCGCCCGGTTGATGTCCGTGCCGCCGCCGAGCTGCGTACCGAAGAGGACGTCGACCGGGTCGTCGAGCTGGTCGGTCAGATCGACGACCGCCGTGTCGAAGACGACGAGCCGGGTCGCGATCGACCGCATGGAGGCGAGGACCGCTCCGAAGACGGACGCGTAGACCACCGAGGCGGCCATCGAACCCGACTGGTCGATACAGAGGACGACGTCCTTCTTCACCGACTGCGAGGCCCGCCCGTATCCGATGAGCCGCTCCGGCACGACCGTCCGGTACTCAGGGAGGTAGTTCTTCAGGTTGGCGCGGATCGTCCGGTCCCAGTCGATGTCCCGGTGCCGTGGTCTGCTGATCCTCGCCGAACGGTCCAGCGCCCCCGTCAGCGTCGCCTTCGTCCGCGTCGCCAGGCGCTTCTCCAGGTCGTCGACCACCTTGCGGACGACCATGCGGGCCGTCTCCTTGGTCGTCTCCGGCATGGCCTTGTTGAGGGAGAGCAGCGTCCCGACGAGATGGACGTCCGCCTCGACGGCCTCCAGCATCTCCGGCTCCAGGAGCAGCGCGGAGAGCCCGAGCCGCTCGATCGCGTCGCGCTGCATGACCTGCACGACGGAGCTGGGGAAGTACGTACGGATGTCCCCGAGCCAGCGCGCGACGGACGGCGCCGACGCTCCGAGCCCCGCCGAACGCTCGCTGCTGCGGCCGCCCTTCCCCTTGCCGTTGCCGTAGAGCGCGCCCAGCGCCCCGTCCATCACGGCGTCCCTGCCCGCGAGTTCGCACCCCGTACCGTCGGCCGCTCCTCCGCCCAGCACCATCCGCCAGCGCCGCAGCCGCTCGCCCGTCGTACCGTTCATCGCTCCCCCGATCCCAGTCCCAGCAACAGCCGCACCACCGGCTCCACCGCGTCCGCCCGCACCTGGTCGATCCCCGCCCCGAACCCCGGCGCCCCGGACTCGGCCGGCCGCCCCTGCCCTTCCGCTGCGGGCCCGCGCCGGACCAGCTCGCCGAGGGTCCGCCGTACGCCCGGCTCATAGGCGGCGAACGTCCGCCGCAGCAGCGGCAGTACGTCCGTGAACGCATCCCCCGACACCCCGCTCAGCCATGCGTCCACCAGCCCGAGCAGCCGCTCGTCGTGGACCAGGAGCATCCCGCCGCCCGAGGCCCCGCCGACGAACCCCTCGATCCACGCGGCCGCGTCGACGGGCTCCGTGCCGGGCGAGAGCGCGAGCCCCATGAGTCGCGCCGCCTCGTCCTCCGCGAGCCGGCCGTCGTCGAGCAGCAGGCGGGCTGCGCGGCCGCGCAGCACCCCGGCGACGGAGTCCCGCTCCGTGAGTTTGAGCAGCACCTGCGCCCAACGGCCGCGCAGGCCGCCGGAGTTGTCCGGACCCTCCGAGCCGTCCGTGAGCAGGCCTATCGCGGTCTGTACGCCGTCGAGGTGGCCGCGCATCTGGTCCGCGCCGTCCGCGTCGAGGCCGGTGCAGGCGGGCGGCAGGCCCACGCAGATCCGCTCGGCGAGACCCGCCGCCACCTTTCCCAGCGCGGCCGTGTCCGTGGAGCGCACATCGCCGTACCGCAGCGAGCGGGCCAGAGCGGGCAGGGCCTGGGCGAGGTGGCCGACGTCCGCGTCGAGCGCCGCCCGGTCGGCGAGCGCCTGCATCACCACGGGGAGCGCATCCGGCAGTTCGGCCAGGAGGCACTGCTCGGCCAGCGCGGTGACGTCGGCGAGCGCGGTCGCCGAGACGGCCCGGGTCTCCGCCTTCGCCGTCGCAGCGGAGAGCACGGTCGTCCCCCACACCCCGGCCTCGGCGACCCGTACCGAGAGCTCCGGCTCCCAGCGCAGCCGCCAGCTCTCCCGGAAGGTGCCGGTGCTCCCCCGCCCGCCGGTCGGCTCGCCCCAGCCGACGCCGAGCAGCCGCAGCCGGTGCAGCAGCCGGGAACGCGAGGCGTCGGTCTCCTTTCGCAGATCCAGCTCCAACTCCCTTGTCACCGCCTCAGCCTTGAGCCGCAGGGTGCGCTGCGTCCGCGTCAGATCGCGTTGCAGCGGCACGGCGGGAGCCGCGTCCGGGACCTCCCCGAGCACATCGCCGACGACGAGCCGGTCCTGTACGAGCGAGAGCGGGACGTCGGAGCCCTCGCACATCACCGCCCGGATCGCGTCGGTCGTCTCGCCCAGGCCGGCGAGCGGCCGCCCGCGCATCGCGGCGAGGGTCTCCGCGAGCCGGACCGCCTCGATGACATGGGCGGGAGAGACGATCCGGTCCTCCTCCCTCAGCAGCCCGGCCACCTTGGTCATCCAGCGCTCGACGGGCCGGTCGGGGGCGCCGAAGAGGTGCCCGTACCAGCCGGGCGAGTCGATTCCCGCGCCGTAACCGCTGTGCCGCGCGAGCCTGCGGTGCGTCCAGGGCACCCAGGTCAGTTCGGCCTTGACCCGGGGCAGCCCCTTGAGGAGGGCACGGTCGGCGGCCAGGGTGGTCTTCTCGGCGAGCGCGGGCACATGCCAGGCCCCGCAGACCACGGCGACGCGATCATCCCCGAACTCCTTCACCGCGGTGCGGAGTTGGATCCGCATGTACGCCTCGCGGGCGAGGTCGCGCGCGTATCCACCGTCCCCGTACTCCTCCCGGAGCGCCCCCATCGCCTCGGCGAGCGCCTCGAAAGGGGCGAGTGCGTCCCCTCCGCCGGGACCGCGATGCTCGACGACGTCCTCCCACCACCGCTCGGCGTCGTCGTATCCGGCGGTCTCCGCGAGCACCCCGATGGGGTCGATACGGACGGACCCGGCGCCCTCCGCCTTCTCCTCTTCTTCCTTCTCCTCCGCCTCCATCGCCAGCGAGTGCGCCGCCGGAAGGTCGATGAACCGCACCGGCACCTCGTGCGCCAGCGCCCAGCGGATCGCGACCCACTCCGGCGAGAACTCGGCCATCGGCCAGAACGCCGCCCGGCCCGGGTCGTCCGTGACATGGGCGAGCAGCGCCACCGGTGGCCGCATCTCCTCGTCGGCGGCGAGCGCGAGCAGCGCGTCGCCCTCGGGCGGCCCCTCGATCAGCACGGCCGCCGGGACCGCGGCGTCCAGTGCGTCCCGCACGGCGCGGGCCGAGCCCGGCCCGTGGTGCCGGACGCCGAGGAGCAGCGTCATACCGACACCTCCCGGCAGGCGCGGTAGAAGTCCTTCCAGCCGTCCCGCTCCCTGACGACCGTCTCCAGGTACTCCTGCCAGATCACCCGGTCCGCCGCCGGGTCCCGTACGACCGCACCCAGAAGCCCCGCGGCGACATCGCCCGGCCGCAGCACGCCGTCGCCGAAGTGGGCGGCCAGGGCGAGGCCGTTGGTGACGACGGAGATCGCCTCGGCCGTGGAGAGCGTCCCGGACGGGGACTTCACCTTCGTACGCCCGTCGGCCGTGACCCCGCCGCGCAGCTCGCGGAAGACCGTGACGACGCGGCGGATCTCCTCAAGTCCCTCGGGCGCCGCGGGGAGTTCGAGCGAGCGCCCGATCTGGTCGACGCGCCGCGACACGATGTCCACCTCGGCCTCGGCGGTGGCGGGCAGCGGCAGGACGACCGTGTTGAAGCGCCGCCTCAGTGCGCTCGACAGCTCGTTGACGCCGCGGTCGCGGTCGTTCGCGGTGGCGATGAGGTTGAAGCCGCGGACGGCCTGCACCTCCTGCCCCAACTCCGGGATGGGCAGGGTCTTCTCGGACAGGATCGTGATGAGCGTGTCCTGGACGTCGGCCGGGATACGCGTGAGCTCCTCGACCCGCGCCGTCATCCCCTCGGACATGGCCCGCATGACGGGGCTGGGGACGAGCGCGTCGCGGCTGGGGCCGTGGGCCAGCAACTGGGCGTAGTTCCACCCGTATCTGATGGCCTCTTCGGGTGTGCCGGCCGTGCCCTGCACCAGCAGGGTCGAGTCGCCGCTGACGGCGGCCGCGAGATGTTCGGAGACCCAGGTCTTCGCGGTGCCGGGGACCCCGAGCAGCAGCAGCGCGCGGTCGGTGGCGAGTGTGGTGACGGCGACCTCGACGATGCGGCGCGGGCCCACGTACTTGGGTGTGATCACGGTCCCGTCGGGGAGCGTGCCGCCGAGCAGATAGGTGGCCACGGCCCACGGCGACAGCTGCCAGCGGGCCGGGCGCGGCCGGTCGTCGGCTGCGGCAAGTGCCTTGATCTCATGGGCGAAAGCGTCCTCGGCGTGCTCGCGGAGAACTTCATTCTCGGTCACGGTGGATCCCCCTCCAGATCACTGAACCGGCTACGACAACAACCGTGCACCATGCCACTGACAATCGCTCTGACCTGCGACAACGACCGATTGTCAGTGGCGGCACGTAGCGTCGTGGACATGAATCAGCAGGGGGTGCGCTGGACTGCGGATCAGGTGCTGGCACTGGCTCCTGATGCCGCGTCACGTAAGGCGGGAAGCAGGCTCGGTTCTGCCGGGCCGTGGTCGGAGACGGGGTGCGGGGGCGGCTCGGGAGCCGTGTGGGGAGAGTGCAAGGGAAGCGGGAGCACGCCGTACCGCACCGTCGTGGACACGGCGGGCGTCGCGTACAAGTGCAGTTGCCCCAGCCGGAAGTTCCCGTGCAAGCACGCACTGGGGCTGCTGCTGCTCTGGGCCTCGGACGAGGAGGCGGTGCAGGAGACGCAGTCGCCGCCGGAGTGGGCCGGCGAGTGGCTGGAGGGGCGCCGGAAGAAGGCGGAGGAGGCGCAGTCCGCGCCGGAGGGCGTCACGAGAACGGCCGATCCGGAGGCGGCGAGACGCCGGGTCGAGCGGCGGGCCGAGCGGGTCACCGCGGGGGCGGTGGAGCTGGAGCAGCGTCTCGAAGACCTGCTGCGGGGCGGTCTCGCCGCCGCCGAGCAGTCGGGGTACGGGCTCTGGGAGGAGACCGCGGCCCGGATGGTCGACGCCCAGGCGCCCGGACTGGCGGGGAGAGTAAGGGAGTTGGGGGCGATTCCGGCCTCCGGCGCGGGGTGGCCGGTGCGGCTGCTCGAAGAGTGTGCGCTGCTGCATCTGCTCGACCGCGCCTGGCTCGGGCGGGAGGGACTGCCGGAGCCGCTGGCCGCCACGGTGCGCACGCGGGTGGGGGTGCCGGTGGCGGCCGAGGGGCCTGCGGTCCGGGACCGCTGGCTGGTCCTCGCCCAGTACGACACCTCGGACGGCAAGCTCACCACCCGACGGATCTGGCTCCACGGGCGGGAGTCGGGGCGCACGGCGCTGGTCCTCGACTTCGGTGCGGCGGGGCGCGCTCCCGGGGTGGCGCTTCCGGTCGGCCTGGAGCTGGACGCCGAGTTGACGCCGTATCCGGGGGCGGGACAGCTGCGGGCGGCGCTGGGCGAGCAGTTCGGGGTTCTGGGCGGGTCGGGCGGACCGCCGGCCGGGATGCGGGCCGCCGACGCCGTCGCCGCGTACGGGCGCGTGCTGCGGGACGACCCGTGGGCGGAGGCCTGGCCGGTGACGCTGGACTCCGTCGTACCCACCCCTGCCGGAGACGCCGGGGACACCTGGCAACTGGCCGACAGCGACGGGGTATTGGCGCTGCCCGTCGCGCCGGACGCACTGTCGCGCCCCGGGCTGTGGACGCTGGCCGCGCTGTCCGGGGGCGGCCCGGTCACCGTGTTCGGCGAGTGCGGACACCGGGGATTCACACCGCTCACGGCCTGGACGCCGGACGGGACCGACGGGGTCCCGCTGACCTGAAGGGGGTTGCATGACCACGACCGTTGCCACATCGGCCTGGGAAGAGCTCGTCACGTCGGCGCTGCTCGGCACCGACCGCAGGCCCGCACCCGAAGGGGTCGCGTCCCTGCTCGACACCGCGGCCCTGCACACCGTACGACGCCGGGCGGGCCTCCTCGCTGCGCCCGCCGCCGTACCGCCCGAGCCCGCGGCGCACGACCCGCGGCCCGCGCTGCCCGCACCCGCACGGCGCCGCCTGGCCCAGCTCCTCGCCGACCGCAGCGGGCCCTCGGGGGCGGGCGGGCGCAGGGGCACGACCCCCGATCTGACCGAGCTGCTGCCGCAGTGGCTCGCCGCCGCAGGCCTGCACGGCTACCGTGCCCCGGCCTCGCTGCTGCCGGCGCTCCTGGATGCGGCGAGGGCGCGTACGGATCTGCGTCCGCAGGCCCTCGCCTTCGCCGGGCCGCGCGGACTGTGGCTGGCGGGCCTCAACCCGGAGTGGAAGTTCGCCCTGCGGGGCGCGGCGGGCGGCGCCGTACTGCCACCGCCGTCGGACACCGGAGCCGTACAACACCTGTGGGAGGAGGGGCTGTTCGCGGAACGGGTCGCTCTGCTCGCCTCCGTACGAGCGGCCGCACCGGAGACCGGGCGCACCCTCCTGGCCTCCACCTGGTCCACGGAGCGGGCCGAGGACCGGCTGATGTTCCTGGACTCGCTCCGCACAGGCCTCTCGGAGGCGGACGAGCCGTTCCTGGAGCAGACACTCTCCGACCGCAGCCGCAACGTCCGCTCCACGGCGGCCGAACTGCTCTCCGCACTGCCGGGATCCGCGCTGGCCGGACGGATGGCGGTGCGGGCGGCGACCTGCGTCAGCCCGGACCGCACGGGAGAGGGCGCGGGCATCGTGGTGGAGGCGCCGCACGAATGCGATGCGGCCATGCAGAGGGACGGCGTGGTGCCGACGCCTCCGGCAGGCCGAGGCGAACGGTCGTGGTGGCTGGGTCAGTTGGTCGAGGCGGCCCCGCTGTCGGTCTGGCCGGGACGGTTCGGGGGCCGTACGCCGCAGCAGATCACCGACCTCGCGGTGTCGGACGACTGGGGCGAGGAGCTGCACGCGGCGTGGTGCCGGGCGGCCGTGCGGCAGCGGGACGCCGAGTGGGCACGGGCCCTGCTCGGCGGCCCCGGTACGGCATCGCTCGCCGAGCGCGCCAAACTGCTGGCCACACTACCCGAGGACGAACGGGCCGACTGGGTCGCCGAGTTCATCGCCGCGCACGGCCTCTCCGAGGCGTTCCAGCTGCTGGGCGTGTGCGCCGTTCCGTGGGCCGGTCCGCTCGGGCGGGCGGTGGTGGACTCCCTGGAGATCGCCCGGGACGCGGGCAGCTACCCCTGGAGCTTCAGCGGGGTGATGGGCCTGGCGGAACGCTGCATGGACCCCACCGAGGCGAGCCGCTTCGAGGCACTGGCCGCGATGCCGGACGAGGCGGAGGGTGCGGCCCCGGGGGCAGGGGGGTACTGGTCGGAGGCGTTCCAACGCCTCGTCTCCACGCTGCGGCTGCGCGCGGCGATGCTCCAGGAACTGGAGGCGCCGGCGTGACTCAGACCTGCTCCAGCCGCACGTTCGCGTTGACCCAGTCGACGATGGAGGCCGTCGTCGCGCCCGGCGTGAAGATCTCCGCGACGCCCTTCTCCTTCAGCGGCGCGATGTCCGCCTCGGGGATGATGCCGCCGCCGAAGACCTTGATGTCCTCCGCGTCCCGGTCCTTCAGAAGGTCGATCACCTTGGCGAAGAGCGTGTTGTGGGCGCCCGAGAGGATGGAGAGGCCGATCGCGTCCGCGTCCTCCTGGATCGCCGTGTCCACGATCTGCTCGGGGGTCTGGTGCAGCCCCGTGTAGATGACCTCCATGCCGGCGTCGCGCAGCGCCCGCGCGATCACCTTGGCCCCGCGATCGTGCCCGTCGAGCCCCGGCTTGGCGACCACCACGCGGATCGGACCGTCGACACCCATCACTGCCTCCATGCACCACGATGTGAACGAACGTTAGCGACAGCATCCCGCAACCCGCCGTTTCACGGTGGATGGGGAGGGGGAAATCACACCTGGGACATGTATCGGGGAGCCGCGGACGAGGTCGCCGCACCACCGTGCCGTCAGCCGCGCAGCATGGTGGTGCGGGCCGTCACCGGCTTCCCACGAGGGCACACGGGGGACAGGGTCGTCTCCCCGCGTGCCGTTAGGGAGGTCGGCCCATGAGGGTCTTACCCTTCTTTCTCTTTCCGCAGTGTCTGCTGCGCCGGATGCGTTTCTCCTCCGCCCTCCTGAGATCCACCGCCCTGGAGCTCACGATCCTCGCCGGACATCTGCTCCTCTATCCCTCCGGCCTCACTCCCGAGCGCCGGGCCGAGGACGACCGGGATCCGGCGGAGACCGCCACGATCACGGGCCCCGACCGGCCGCCCGTCGTCCTGCTCCACGGCTTCGTGGACAACCGCTCCGTCTTCGTCCTGCTGCGCCGCTCCCTGGCCCGGCACGGCTGGCGCCGGATCGAGGCGCTCAACTACTCGCCGCTGACCTGCGACATCCGCGTCGCCGCCGAACTGCTCGCCCGCCATGTCGAGGAGATCTGCGCCCGCACCGGACACCAGCAGGTCGATGTCGTCGGGCACAGCCTCGGCGGCCTCATCGCCCGTTATTACGTACAGCGCCTCGGCGGCGACACGCGCGTCCGCACCCTGGTCACGCTCGGCACCCCGCACTCCGGCACGCACGTCGCCCAGCTCATGAGCGCCCATCCGATCGTGCGCCAGATGCTCCCCGGCTCCTCCGTGATCGAGGAGCTGCGCAAGCCGGCGGAGGGCTGCTGCACCCGGTTCGTCAGCTTCTGGAGCGATCTCGACCATCTGATGGCGCCGGTCGAGTCGGCCTGCGTCCAGCACCCCGATCTGATCGTGCAGAACGTCCGGGTCAGCGGAATCGGGCATCTCGCCCTGCCCGTCCACCCGGCCGTCGCCGCCGGCATCCGCCAGGCCCTCGAATCAGCGGAGACGGAGGCCGGCGCAACGGGGGCCGTTTCCGTGGCCTGAGAGCCCGGAATATCCGAACGCACCTCGAACGCCGGGCCAAAGCTCTGCCCAGAGACCGCCGAAAGACGGCCGAATGCCCGTTTCCCGACGGCTCAAAACCTGTTGAAGATTGTCGCCGCCGCATACCGCCGGGTACAGTCACGCCACTGCTTTCCTGTGAGTTACCTACAGACCCACTGGACGCAGGGTCCTGCTGCCGAGGCGAGAGAGACGTTGGTGAACGACCAGCAAACCCACGCCGGGTACGTCGGGTACGACGCCTACTCCACGGGCAGTTACGACACCGACCCCCTGTTCGGCACCCTCCCCGGCACGTACGACACCGGGCAGTACGACACCACTCAGTGGGACACCGGCGCGCAGCAGCAATACGGCTACGACTCCACCGGCCAGTGGCCGACGCAGGTCCCCGCCCAGGCCGTCGCGTACGACAGCTACGACACCACGGGACAGTGGGACGCATCGGCCTGGAACCAGGCCGGCCAGCAGCAGATGCAGCAGCCGCAGTACCAGCAGCAGTGGGACACCACCACGCAGCAGCAGGTCTACGACACCGGTGTGTACGACGCCACCGCCTGGAACGACGCCGGCGCTTCCGTGCAGCAGGACATCACCGCGGAGACGGGCCAGTTCAGCACCGCCGACTTCGCCGCGTACGCGGAGCCGGAGCACCAGGAGCACTCGCAGCAGGTCTACACCGAGCCGGTCCACACCGAGCCCGAGGATCTGACCGAGGCCCCGGTCGAGCTGACCACGGAGCCGGAGGCCGTACCGGCCGCCCCCTCCCCCCGCCGCTCCTCCGGCGGCGGCAGCCGCGGCAGGCGCCGCACCCCCGCCAAGCGGTCCGCGCTCCTCACCATCGCCGTGCCCTCCGCGTGTGTGATGGGCGTCGCCGGTATCGCCGCCGCCTCCGTCACCGGACTCGGCTCGGACTCCGGCGACGGCAAGACGACCCAGGCCGCGGCCGATCCCTCGTCCGTGAAGCCGGTCGCCGCCAACAACAAGGTCGACACGCAGCTCGCCAACCTCAGCCACGAGGCGGACGACTTCGCCGACCGCGCCAGCCGTACGCAGGAGCGCCTCGACCTCAAGGAGCGCCAGGCGGCAGCGAAGAAGAAGGCGGAGGACGAGGCCGCGGCCAAGGAAGCGGCCCGCCCCAAGTTCGTCCTGCCGGTGAAGCAGAGGGGCCTCAGCGCCTACTTCGGCCAGGCCGGCGTCAACTGGATGTCCGTCCACACCGGCATCGACTTCCCCGTCTCGTACGGCACGCCCGTGATGTCCGCGATCGACGGCACGATCCGCACGCAGTGGAACAACGCCTACGGCAACATGGCCATAGTGACGGGCGCCGACGGTACCGAGACCTGGTACTGCCACCTCTCCAGCACGAAGATCCGCTCCGGTGAGGTGAAGGCCGGCGACGTCATCGCGTACTCCGGAAACTCCGGGAACTCCACCGGGCCGCACATGCACTTCGAGGTACGGCCCGGCGGCGGCTCGGCGATCGACCCGCTGCCGTGGCTCCGCAGCCACGGCCTCGACCCGACGTAAGCCGTAACTACAGCTTCTCGACCGGCGCGTACCGCAGCAGCAGCTTCTTCGGGCGCTCGTCCCCGAAGTCCACCGTCACCTGGGCGTCCGCGCCCGTCCCGGTCACCTGCATGACCGTGCCCAGACCGAACTGGTCGTGGGTGACCCGGTCCCCCACGTTCAGAGTGATCACAGGCTTGTCTCCGGCCCGCCCCGTGGCGAAGCCCGTCGCACCGCCGCGGCCGCCGCGCGAGCGCGACGAGGACAGCGAGGACGACAGCGACGCGGCGATCCCCGACGTCGGCCCCGCAGGAGCCGCCATGGCACCCGTCCGCTTCCACTCCAGGTGCTGGACCGGGATCTCCTCCAGGAAGCGCGAGGCCGGGTTGTACGAGGGCTGGCCCCACGCACTGCGCATCGTGGAGCGCGTCAGATACAGCCGCTCACGGGCGCGCGTGATCCCCACGTACGCGAGCCGCCGCTCCTCCTCCAGCTCCTTGACCTGTCCCAGCGCGCGCATGTGCGGGAAGACCCCGTCCTCCATGCCCGTCAGGAACACCACAGGGAACTCAAGGCCCTTGGCCGTGTGGAGCGTCATCAGCGTTATGACGCCGGCCCCGTCCTCGTCCTCGTCCGGGATCTGGTCCGAGTCGGCGACGAGCGCGACCTTCTCCAGGAACTCGGCGAGCGTCCCCGCGCTCTCCTCGCCCGCGGCCGACCGCTCCTGCTCGAACTCCAGGGCCACGGCGGCGAGTTCCTGAAGGTTCTCGATGCGCGTCTCGTCCTGCGGGTCGGTCGATGCCTGCAACTCGGCGAGATAGCCGGTCCGTTCGAGCACCGCTTCGAGTACGACAGCCGGCCCGGCCCCCGACTCGACGATCGTCCGGAGCTCCTCCATCAGGACGTTGAACCGCTTCACGGCGTTGGAGGAGCGAGCCGCCATGCCGTACGCCTCGTCGACCCGGCGCAGTGCCTGCGGGAAGCTGATCTTCTCCCGCAGTCCGAGCGCGTCGATCATCGCCTCGGCGCGCTCGCCGATCCCGCGCTTGGGCACGTTCAGGATGCGGCGCAGCGGGACGGTGTCCTCGGGGTTGGCGAGGACGCGCAGATAGGCCAGCACATCCCTGACCTCCTTGCGCTCGTAGAAGCGCACTCCGCCGACGACCTTGTACGGCAGCCCGACCCGGATGAAGATCTCTTCGAAGACACGGGACTGGGCGTTCGTACGGTAGAAGACGGCGACGTCTCCGGCCTTGGCGTCGCCCGCGTCCGTGAGGCGGTCGATCTCCTCGGCGATGTACTGCGCCTCGTCGTGCTCGGTGTCGGCGACGTAGCCGACGATCTTCGCGCCCTCGCCCGCGTCGGTCCACAGGTTCTTGGGCCTGCGGCTCTCGTTCCGCTCGATGACGGCGTTGGCGGCGGAGAGGATGGTCTGCGTGGACCGGTAGTTCTGCTCGAGCAGGATCGTGGTCGCGTTCGGGTAGTCCTCCTCGAACTGGAGGATGTTGCGGATCGTCGCGCCCCGGAAGGCGTAGATCGACTGGTCCGCGTCACCGACGACGCACAGCTCGGCGGGGGCGGGACCGGACCCCACCAGCTCCTTGACCAGCGTGTACTGGGCGTGGTTGGTGTCCTGGTACTCGTCGACGAGTACGTGCCTGAACCGCAGCCGGTAGTGCTCGGCGACATCCGGGAACGCCTGGAGCAGGTGCACCGTGGTCATGATGATGTCGTCGAAGTCCAGGGCGTTGGCCTCGCGCAGCCGCGCCTGGTACATCCGGTACGCCTCGGCGAGCGTCTTCTCGAAGCCGTCGGCGGCCGTCCCCGCGAAGGTCTCCTCGTCGATGAGCTCGTTCTTGAGGTTGGAGATCTTGGCGCTGAAGGACTTGGGCGGGAACCGCTTGGGGTCCAGGTCCAGATCGCGGCAGACCAGGGCCATCAGCCGCTTGGAGTCGGCGGCATCGTAGATCGAGAAGGACGACGTGAAACCGAGCTTCTTCGACTCGCGGCGCAGGATGCGGACGCAGGCGCTGTGGAAGGTCAGCACCCACATGGCGCCTGCGCGCGGGCCGATGAGCCCTTCCACGCGCTCCTTCATCTCACCAGCGGCCTTGTTGGTGAAGGTGATCGCGAGGATCTGGCCGGGGTGGACGCCACGGGCGCCCAGCAGATGCCCGATGCGGTGCGTCAGCACGCGGGTCTTGCCGGAGCCGGCGCCGGCCACGATGAGCAGCGGGGACCCCGAGTGCACGACGGCGGCGCGCTGCTCGGTGTTCAGGCCGTCCAGGAGCGCGGCGGGGTCCACGGCGGGGCGGGGGGCGCCGTCGCGGTAGTACGCGTCGCGGGGCGGCCCGTCGAAGGCTCCGCCGAAGAGGTCGGCGGGGACCTCCTCCTCCGGAGCGTGCTCCTCGGGGGGCGGGGGCGCGTCCTCGGTGGGCTGGAGGTTCGCCAGGAAGCTGTCGTCAAAGAGGCTGCTCATCGTCTACCGAGTCTAGGCCGCACGACTGACAGTCCGGGCAGGGATCGGCAGCGAGGGCCCCGTAGACGGGAACCGCACCACCCCCATCACGTTCCGTTACCGACCGCACCGGTGCGTACACCTGACGCGTGCCTTTACGTCCGGTCCCGAGAGGTCACGAAAATGTATCGGGCATATCGAACATCAGGCTTCCCACCCGCCCCAGGGGTTGGCTACCGTGCTCCGTCAGGTGGCCGTGCCCCCACCGGCGACCCGCGCCGGAGCGCGCCGCCGCGCCGAGTCCGCTCTGCCGTACGGCAGTTGGAGCCGGGGACCCACCAAGCACCACCGGGGTGAATCGGTCCGTACCCCCCAGGACCGTAGGGCGGCCTTCCGACAGCCCGAACCCGACAGCTAACCCGGTAGGCGGTCCACGGAAGGAACACGCCTGCCTTGGCAGACCACCGCAAGCCGCGTACCCGAATACGGGCCACGGCTCCCGCAGTCGGCATCACCACCGCCGCCCTCGCCTCCGTCTCGCTGCTCGCACAGAGCGCGCAGGCCGCGCCCGTGCAGCCGAAGCCGAGCATCGAGGACGTACAGAAGAAGGTCGACGACCTGTACCGGCAGGCCGGCACCGAGACGCAGAGGTACGACGCCGCGAAGGAGTCCACCGCTCAGCAGCGCAAGAAGGTCGACCGGCTCCTGGACGCCGTCGCCCAGCGCACCCAGCAGCTGAACGACTCGCGGCGCGAGCTGGGGCAGTACGCGGCCGCGCAGTACCGGGGCGGCAATCTCGCCTCCACCGCGACGATGCTCCTGGCCAGCGACCCGCAGTCGTACTTCGACCAGAACCAGCTGATGAAGCAGTTGTCGGCGCAGCAGACGCACGCGGTCGACGACTACACCAAGCAGCAGAAGGCGGCGGCGAAGGAACGGGCCGAGGCGACCGAGCAGTTGGAGACGCTCACCACGTCGCAGGCCGATCTGAAGGCGACCAAACAGCAGGTGCAGTCGAAGCTCGCCGAGACGCGCGAGCTGCTCTCGAAGCTGACGGCCGAGGAGAAGGCGCGGCTGGCGGCACTGGAGAAGGCGCGACAGGAGGCGGCGGCGAAGAAGGCCGCCGACCTGGCGGCCAAGCAGGCCGCGGCGGAGAAGGCGGCGAAGGCGGAGGCCGCGAAGAAGGAAGCCAGTTCGGGCTCGTCCTCCTCTTCCTCGTCCTCCAGCTCGTACGCGGCGAAGGCCGCCAAGGTCCTCGATTTCGCCCGCGCGCAGATGGGCAAGCCGTACGTCTGGGGCGCGACGGGCCCCAGCTCCTACGACTGCTCGGGCCTCACCCAGGCCGCCTGGAAGGCCGCCGGCATCGACCTGCCGCGCACCACCTGGGACCAGGTGAAGGTCGGCACGCGCGTCGCGACGGCGGATCTGCAACCCGGTGACCTGGTCTTCTTCTACGACGACATCAGCCATGTCGGGATCTACATCGGCGGCGGCAAGATGATCCACGCGCCGCACACGGGCGCGAACGTCCGCGAGGAGTCGATCTACTACATGCCGATCTACGGCTCGGTGCGCCCCGCGTAGCTCAAGCTCCTCAGGTCCACAGCACCGCGATGAAGATGTTGGCCACGGTCAGGCCGCCGACCGCACCGAACAGCCCCTTCTCGACCTTCTCCTCGTCACGCTTGACGTAGACCAGGCCGAGAATGACGATCAGGATCGCCAGCTTGACGCCGATCTTGATGTTGTTGACGGTGTGGTCGTCGGCCTGGTTGAGCCCGACCAGCGCGACCCCCGTGACCAGCATCGTCAGCGCACCGTGCAGCATCGCGGGCACGAAGCGCGCCGTGCCCGCGCCCATCGCCTTCATCTGGGTCAGGAATCCGCCGAGCAGCGAGGCGATGCCGATGATGTGCAGGCCCACGAAGACATTGATCAGTACGTCCATGGCCCCGACCCTAGCCACCCCTTAGCACCACCTTTCACTCAGGTCGTGCACATCCACCGCTTCGGTCACAGAGCCCCGGAATCCAAAGAGACGCCCCCACCCCACCGGTCACAGACGCTCACGCACTGACCAAAATGAACCACTTCCAGTCACTCCATCACTTTCGCGCAACCATCAGGTTTAGCGTCCTTCTCCAGGTGACCGGCTCCCCACCGCCGTCCCGTCCGCTGGATCGGACGACTGTCGGTCACCACCGCCGAAAGAACCGGCGGCGGCCCGCTCCCCCTGTGCGGGCCGCCGCCGGACGCACGTAACGGACGTCATACGGAAGGACGTGACCCGCCCCCGTGGCCGCTCACCGAAAGCCCAAGCAGCGCCCGCTCTCCGGCCCCGCCGCCCGAACGGCGGCCACCCTCGCGATCGCCACCGCGGCCTCCGCCACCGCCTTCGAAGGCATCGGGCACGCGGAGCCGAACCTCACCCCCGCGCAGGTCAAGGCCAAGGTCGACAAGCTCTACCAGGAGGCGGAGGTCGCCACCGAGGCGTACAACGGCGCCAAGCAGAAGACGCAGACCACCCGCAAGGCCATCTCCGCGCTGCAGGACGAGGCCGCCCGCAAGACCGAGACCCTCAACGCCGCCCGGCGCCAGATCGGGCAGAGCGCGGCCGCCCAGTACCGCACCGGGGGCATCGACCCGACCGTGCAGGTGCTGCTCTCCTCGGACCCCTCGCAGTTCCTCGACCGGGCCTCGCTGGTCGACCAGGTGGGCGCACGCCAGTCCGCCGACATCGACGACATCCAGCACCAGATCGGCCAGATCGACCAGCTGCGCTCCACGGCCGACGACCGGCTCACACAACTCCGCGCCGACCAGGCCGAGTTGAAGAAGAACAAGGCAGAGGTCCAGGCCAAGATCCGCGACGCCCAGGCGCTCCTCGCCCGCCTCAGCGCCCCCGAGCGCGCCAGCTACGAGAGCGGCGACACGGCCGCTGCCCCCGCCGCGGCCGCCAGCCGCTCGGTGGCCCGCTCCTCGGCCGTGGCCCCCAACTCCCGTGCGGCGCAGGCGGTTTCGTTCGCGTACTCAGCTCTCGGCAGCCCCTACGTCTGGGGCGCGACAGGCCCCAACGCCTTCGACTGCTCGGGGCTCACGCAGGCCGCGTACCGCTCGGCGGGCGTCTCGCTCCCCCGCACCACGTACACGCAGATCAACGCCGGGCAGCGCGTCAGCCAGTCCGAACTGGCCCCCGGCGACCTGGTGTTCTTCTACTCGGGCATCAGCCACGTTGGCCTGTACGTGGGCGGCGGCCAGATGATCCACGCCCCGCACCCCGGCGCCCCGGTCCGCCTCGCCCCCATCGATCAGATGCCCTTCGCGGGCGCGGTCCGCCCCGGGTAGGGCGCGAGTTCCGAGGTCAGCCACTCGAAGACCCCGACCACCTGCCGCCTCCACAGCCCGGTGGTGTGCGGTCCGGTGACGGCGACCACCTGCACGCTCGTCGGGGACTTGGCCGCCCGCTGCAGTGCGAGCCCGTCCAGATACCCGTCGTGCCGTCCGCCCGAGAGGAACAGGGCGACGCGCGGCGGGGTCTTGGCGTGCTTCATGATCCACAGCGGGTTGTTCACCTGCCGCAGGTGCGGGTCCTTGGCCGTGATGGATACATGCTCCGCCCCCGGATCGTTGTAGCCGGAGAGCCCGACCCCCGCGTGGTACCGGTCGGGGTGCGCCAGCGCCAGCTTCACCGCGCAGTGGGCACCGGCCGAATACCCGGCCACCGCCCACCCCTTGGCGCCGCTCGCCG
This sequence comes from Streptomyces sp. NBC_01465, assembly GCF_036227325.1. Lineage (NCBI taxonomy): Bacteria > Bacillati > Actinomycetota > Actinomycetes > Kitasatosporales > Streptomycetaceae > Streptomyces > Streptomyces sp. NBC_01465. Next base: position 3,247,366 of record NZ_CP109467.1, read on the forward strand.
CCCGGAAGTTGTCGGTCACCGCCTTCCGTACGTCCACACTCAGCCAGGACTCGGCGTTGACGACGCCCGGCACATTGGCGCACCCGGTGTCCTGCCGGTTGAGCAGATTGGTCCGCGGCTCCACGAGGATGAACGGCGCGATCTCCCCGCGCTTCATGCGCGGCGCCAGCTGCGCGTTGACGTTCAGGCTGCCGAACCAGGCCTTGGCGGACCCGGGGAAACCGCCGAGCAGCTCGACCACCGGGAACTTGTGGTGCCGGTACGCGGGCCGGCCGTACTGCGGCGGCAGCCATACGTACACCTCGCCCTTCACCTTCGACACCGGGCCCGTGACCTGCGCGACCTTCACCCCGTGACCCATCCGCGCATCGTGCACGTCGCTGAACACCTCGTGCGACGCGGGCTCGTTGGCGAGGTTCTTCCCGCCGAGGCCGTCCTGTCCCAGGTCCGGCGCGGCCACGATGTGGTTGCCGGTGCCGAGGAGGTCGGACCAGCTGTCGTACAGCCCATTGCTGTTGTTCACCGCCACGAAAACCGTCAGCACAGCCGCGGCCTGCGCGAAGACGACCATCACCAGCCGCGTCGCGCCCCGCACGGCGGAGGGGCCGCGGACCCGGCTCCACAGGACCAGCGGCAGCACGACGGCCACCACGGTCAGCACGATGGTGGTCAGGAAAAAGGGCGTCCCCGTCAGGCTCATCACGCCGGAGAAGATGCCCTGACGCACCGCGGGGTTACCCGCTTTGCCCCCTTTTTACGTCGTACCGTACGGCGCGTGTGGAAACTCTGGTTGACGACTCTGACCCTTTTCGCCGCCTTCACCCTGCCCCAGCAGGCGGCGGCCGCCGCTCCTGCCGTCAACGGGACGTACTTCAAAGGCATCCCCATGGTTGGCACGTTCTTTGCCGACACCGCATCGATCCGCACCGGCGCGACGGCCTGCACGGGCACGGTCGTCCACAGCCCGACCCGCGATCTGGTCCTCACCGCGGCGCACTGCGGCCGCCCCCGGCTCTTCGTCCCCCAGTACCGCTACGGCGCCCCGGCATCCGCCCAGCCGTACGGCGTGCACCGCGTCACGGCGCTGTTCACGGACCCCGCGTACCCGCGCGACACGGACCTGGACATCGCGTTCGCCCGCGTCGCCACCCCCGTGGAGGCGAGGACCGGCGCCCTCACGCTCACCCCGACCGCGACCTACACCCACCGGGTCACGGTCATCGGCTACCCCTCGGACCCCAAGGTGAACAGACACCACCAGCCCCTCTCCTGCACCACCTCCACCACCCGCCTCACCGGCCACCACCAGCTCAGAATGGCCTGCGGCGGCTACTACGGCGGCACCTCGGGCGGCCCCTGGATCACGTCCTACAACCCGGCGACCCGCACCGGCAGCGTCATCGGCAACACGGGCGGCTACGAGGCGGGCGGCAACGTCCACTGGATCTCGTACGCCCCGGTCTACGGCGGCCGTGCCCTGGCCCTCTACACCCGGGCGGTCGCCGCAGGCCGCCGATGAGTTCCGCGCCCCCAAGGAGTCACCTTTCCATGACAGACGAGAAGAAGTCCCCCGTCACGATCACCCGACTCGGCTCGATCGGCGTCCCGGTGACGAACCAGGACCGCGCCCTGGAGTTCTACGCGGGCCTCCTCGGCCTGGAGAAACGCCGCGACGCCGACACGGGCAACGGCTGGCGCTGGCTGGAGATCGCCCCACCGGAGGCCACCACGTCCATCGCCCTGGTCCCCACCCGCGAGGACGCCCCCGTGGGCATCGAAACGGGCATCCGCCTCCTGACCCCCGACGCGGAGGCCGCACATGCGGCGCTGGTCACCCACGGGGCGGACGTGGACGCGGAGATCATGCGCTGGGGCGGCGGGGTCCCGCCGATGTTCTACGTACGGGACCCCGACGGGAACAAACTGGTGATCGTCGAGGGCTGATCCCCTCCCCCTCTCACGCACCCTGCCGGGTCCGGGGAAGGGTCGGCAGGACGCGGGTCAGGAGGAGGTCGAGGAAGAGCTCGGGCCGCTTGTAGACGGCGAAGTGACCGGCGTCCTCGATGAGTGTGAACTCCTTGACCGGAGCCTGGACTTCGTCGAAGAAGGCGCGGGCGCGTGCCGGCGTGTTGACCAGGTCGCAGGCTCCCTGGACCATGAAGAACGGGACGTCGAACCGGGTGCCGTCCGCCCAGTCGTCGAAGGCGGCGGTGGAAGGCAGCACGGCCGCGGAGACCATGAAGCTCTTGAAGAAGGTGCCGATCTCGCGCAGCGAGTGCAGCGGCGAGTACCAGAGCGACTTCATCACCACGGACTTCATCGCGGCGAAGGTGTGCGGGTCGGTGGCGGAGGCGAAGCGGCTGAAGTGGCTGAACTGCTCGGCGCTCCAGGTGCGTTGGTCGGGCCCCATCTCCCGCACGCCGGCCAGTTCCTTCTTCTTCCCGGCCGTCTCGAGCCGGTCCAGTGCGGCGTAGTAGTCGGCAGTGTCCCGGCCGCCGTCGAAGATCTTCTGGTCGGTCCCGATGTACGCGTCGACCAGTTCGGGGCGGCTGCGCGCGATGCGCATGGCTATCGCGCTGCCGAAGGAGCAGCCCAGCAGGACGACGCGCTGCACACCGAGGCGCTCCCGTATGTGCTCCACGACCTCGACCGCGTCCTGCAGCATCCGGTCGAACGTCACCTCGCCCTGCCCCTTTGCGCCGGAGCGGCGCAGGGTCTTGCCGGTACCGCGCATGTCCCAGCGCACCAGGGTGACGTGTCGCTCCCAGTCGCGGGAGACGTTGGCCAGGATCGAGTTGGACGAGCCGGGACCGCCGTGCAGTTCGACCACGACCGGGTTGGCGCGGTCCTCGCCCCGGACGGAGATCCACTGGTCGAGCCCACCGATCCGGGTGAAGTACTGATCGTCGATGCCCTGGCTGCCGGTGATGCGTAGCCGACGAGCGTTGCCGGAGCGGACGATCGCCCGGCGCGCGAGGAGACCGGCGACAGGTGCGGCGACGGTGGTGGCGGCTGCGGCGGTGATGACGGTGGCGAACATGGAGACCTCCAGAAGCTGCGGATCCAATAACTGTGTACGCCATACGCTGTTCGTTGTTGTGTATGTTATACGCAGTTGCTGGGCGGATGGCAACACCCTGAGCGAAGGAGGCCGTTACGGTGCCGGCGAACAAGGAGAAGAACCGGGATCCGGGCGTCAGCCTCGCGCTGCTGTGGGGCGAGGGAGACGGCCGTCCGCGACGGGGCCCGAAGCCGAAGTTCACCGCTGCTCAAGTGGCCCGCAGCGGCGTCGCGATCGCCGACGCGGAGGGACTGGAGTCCCTCTCCATGCAGCGGGTGGCGGAGATGCTCGGGGTCACCACGATGGCCCTCTACCGCTACGTTCCCGGCAAGCCCGACCTCATCGACCTGATGGTCGACACGGTCCTCAGCGACCCGCCCGACCTCGGCGCCGTCCCGGGCGGCTGGCGCCCCCGCATCGAGACCTGGGCCCGCGCTTGCCGGGACGTCTACCGCGCCCACCCCTGGATCCTGACCGCGACGGGCCTACGACGCCACGCGATGGGCCCCCACCAGGTGGCCTGGCTGGACACGGCCCTGGCCGCCTTCGAACCGACCGGGCTCAGCGCCCGCCGCCGCCACGACGCCGCCATCCTCGTACTGAGCCTCGTACGCAATCTCACCCAGGAGGCGCTCGACAGCACGGAGGCGGGCGACGCGGAGTGGAACCGCCTCACCACCCACCAACTCACCGTGCACGCGGACCGGTTCCCCGCGCTGACCCGGGCCGTGACGGAGGGGGCCTTCGCCCCTACGGACGACGACCCCCTCACCTTCGGCCTCACCTGCGTACTGGACGGCATCCAGGGACTCATCGAGTCTGCGGACCGCCCAGAGTGAGGATTTCCATCAGATGCCCGTCGGGGTCACGGAAGTACGTGCCCCTGAGACCCTCGGTGCGCTCGCTCCGGTAGACCTGGCCGATCTCCTGGCACGCAGGGTCGCCGTAGTGGGTGATTCCGCCGCCCTGGATGCGGGCGAGGGCGGCCTCGAACTCCTCCTCGCCGACCGTGAACGCGTAGTGGTGCGGCTCGAAGTCGTCCAACTGGTCGTAGTCCAGGGTGACTTGATTGGCCATCCTGACCGGCGTGAAGTGCGTCAGCGGCGGATCGACGCTCAGGCCGAGGATCCCGGCCAGGAACTGCGCCGAGACCTGCGGGTCACGGGCGGGGACGATGGTGTGATTCAGCTCCACGGGCATGGCGACTCCTTCTGTCGTGCGTCGGACTCAGACGAGGGCGGTGACCAGCAGGGTGAAGGCGGCGACGATGACGGCGACGCGGATGTAGTGGAAGAAGAGCCAGCGGTTCAACTGGTCCTTCCAGTCGGCGGGCCGGTTCTCGGGGGTCCATGTCTTGCCGCGGTTGTTGATCGGGACGAGCAGCAGGACCGACATCAGCACGCTGACGATCAGCAGCGCGCCGGCGATGACGACGAGGCCGGTGCCGTGGTGGTCCCAGCCGGCGACCGCCCAGATCGCGGCGAGGACGAGCGAGCCGATGTACCAGAACGGCATCACGGCGCCGAGCATCCGGCCCCCGTGGGCATGGCCGAGCTGGCCGCTGTCCTCGGGGAGTGCGTTGAGGATCGGGTTCATGACGAAGGCGACGGCGAACTCCACCCCCACCATCAGTCCGACAACCACGGTGGTGAACACCTCAAGTGCGTTGAGCATGACGACCCCTCCGAATATCTAGCGTTGCTAGGTGATGAGGCAACGCTAGTACTACTGCCGCTCGATTGTCTAGCGGTGCTAGGATCGAATCATGTCGGTTCAAGAACGCAAGGAACGCGAACGGTCGGAACGCGAGCGCCTCATCGTGGCGACCGCCCGCGAACTCGCCGAGCAGCAGGGCTGGGGCGCGGTCACCACGCGCAAGCTCGCCGAGCGCATCGAGTACAGCCAGCCCGTCCTCTACAGCCACTTCCGCGGCAAACGGGAGATCATCGGCGCGGTCGCCCTGGAGGGCGCCACCGAGATGGCCGTGGCAGTACGGGCGGCGACCGCCGCCGCGGACGGCCCGCGCGCCCGGGTCACCGCCCTGGCCCGCGCCTACCTGGACTTCGCCGAGCGCAACCCGGCGGCCTACGACGCGATCTTCCAGCTCGACGGCGGCCTGGCGTACGCACAGGAGGACACCCCGGAGCCCTTGAAGGACGCCTTCGCCGCGCTGGAGGAGAGCCTGGGCGAGGTGGCCGGGGACGGCGTCGGCGGGGGCCTGTTCACCGAGGTGTTCTGGGCGTCACTGCACGGGGTGGCGACCCTGACGCGGGCGGGCCGGCTGCCGCCGGAGTACACCGAGCGGAGGGTGGAGCTGCTGGTGGACCGGCTCCCCGTGCTCTGACGGAGGCCCGCCTAGTCGGCGGTCGCGTACGCGATGAACGCGGTCCAGGAGGCGGCGGGGACGGCGAACTGGGGGCTGCTGGTGAGCTTTGAGTCGCGGAGGTGGATGGCGGTGGGGGACGTGGCTACCTCGACGCACTCGCCGCCCTCTGTGTTGCTGTGGCTGGACTTGCGCCAGGACAGGGCGACTTCGACGCAGTCCCCGCCACCAGTACCGCTGTACGTGGACTTGAACCAATTGAGCTCGGTACTCATTGCTCCTCCGCCAACTTCCCTATGAAGCGCGCCGATTCCTCGGGGCCGAGCGCCCTTCGGAGGATCATTGCATGGCGCTGCGCAACAACACTGACCTCATCCGGGTCCGAATACAGCACCCCCATGCGCTGCCCTTCCTCATAGGCGAGCTGCTCATGCTCAGGCGTCTCCAGCAGGACGAACGGACCGTTGAGCCCCGGATGCGCACCGCCGAACGGCATAACCTGGATGGTCACGTTGCGCCGCTCGCCCACCTCGAGCAGATGGAGCAGTTGACATCGATGCTCATCAACGCTGCCGACCGCGTGGCGCAAAGCTGCTTCCCCGATGACGAAGCTGCAGGATCTGGTCTGTTTCCTCAGCAATGACTGCCGGTCCAGTCGAGCCTCGAGTCGGACCTCAATCGTCTCGTCGTCCAACGGCGGCCAGTGCGCGTTGAGTAGCCCCCGTGCCGTTGCCCTGGTCTGCAGCAGCCCCGGAACGAGCAGCGGCTGGTACGCGTTGAGGACGATCGCCTCTGACTCGTACCGGATGAAGTCCTGCGAGTACGAGAGGAACTTCTCCGGCTTGAGGAACTGATGAGCCGCAACCAGCAACCCCTTCGCCCCGCACAACCGATCCGCCGTCTCCAGCAACCGCAACGTCGGCCGGCGCCGACCAACCTCCATGGAGCGCACGGTGTCGTACTCGTACCCCGCCTCCGCACCCAACTCCGCACGAGACACGCCCGCCCGCTCGCGCCACAACTTGCACTGATTCCCGCAGTACCGCCACGCCTCGGTCACGCGCGCCTCCCCGGAGCCGGGCCATGTGTACAACCACCCTCTGTACACAGCCTGTTACTCCACACGCTAACCCCAACTCCACCACGCTTGCCCCATGACCAGCGCAATCCCCCAGGACATCGAGTGGCGTCTCCCCCACCGCCCCCGAAGCGTCGGCCGCGCCCGCACGCTCCTCGGCGAGCAACTCCACTACTGGAAGGTGCCCGACGAGACGGCAGCCACAGCCGTACTGCTCCTCAGCGAACTCCTCACGAATGCGGTACGGCACGCGACCACACCCCCCGGCCGCGAGGTCTCGGCCCGCGCAATCCTCCGCGCCTGCGGAACCCTCCGCATCGAGGTCTCGGACGCGAACACCGCACGCCCCGAACCCCAACACCCCACCCCGGACGCCGAGTCGGGCCGGGGCCTCACTCTGGTCGCAGCGCTAGCCACCGCCTGGGACACCGGCCCCCGCCCGTACGGCATCGGCAAAACGGTCTGGTTCGAGCTCGCGCCAACACCCTGACCCCCTACCCGTTTCCCCTGGTCGGGGGCTTCGTGTGGTGGGTCTCCCTGTCAACCGACGCCGGGAGTGTGCGCGCTTGCGGGTCCGGAGTAAAGGGCGGCCTTCGGCCGTCGGCTGCGCCGATTCCGCTTCGCTCCACCCTTGACTCCGCACCCTCCAGCGCTGGGGTTGGCGGCTATCGGTCGGCAGGGAGGCCTGGCCACAGTGGGGAGGGGATCAGGGTCGTGGGTTGGCCCGGACCGGAAACGGCGGGGGTTGGGTGCGGGCCCGGGGCTGCGGGCGGTTGGCCGGTGCCCGGGTGCGGGCTGCGCCCGCCACGGCACCCCGGCCGGGATGCGGTCCGGGGCGCGGAAGGTGCGGGCGGGCTGGTTCGCGCACCCTTTGTATGGGGTAGCCGCTCCCGGCTTGGCGTCAACCGGCCGCCGCTTGACTGGACTTCATGCCCCGCTGGTCACCGCCCGGTGGGTTGAGTGGCCACAACACCCACCATGCACCATTTGCCCGGTTTGGGCGGTGTGGCTGCCACTGCGAGATGCGTAGGTCCGGTGGGACCGGACCTACGCATCTCGCAGTGGCCGGAGTCGACGCCAGTTGCCCCGTTGCGGCCGGAAGCGGACACCAGGCGCACCCGTATGTCCGCTATGCCTGTCCGTTTCCGACAGTAACCCGGGGTAACAGGCTTTCCGTCCCACCAACCCACCCACCGGGCGGCGACCAGCGGGGCATGAACACCTGCCAACCGACCGCCCGTTGACGCCGAGACCAGACCGGCAGCCCCATGCAAGTGGTGCGACATCCGCCACCGGCGCGGGGAGCGGAGCTCCATCCCGGACGCTGTAACGCTCACCCCCCGCCGAAGTGCCCCGCAGATGAACCGATCAGCACAACCGGTCCGCACGAGCATCGCGGTGTACACGAAACCCCCGCCACAGCGCGGCAGCAGCCAGACGGACTCGCCCCCAGGGCGAGGCCTACGACGCGCAGCGTCGTACATCCCGCAACCCCAGCACCGAACCAACCCGCGCGACCGGCGTCCGGCGCCCGCCCCCCACCTGTTCGCTGTAACCAGATTCCGTGCGCCGAAGGCGCGAGACGCCGCGCAACCCGCCCTACCCACCCGAAGCCCACCACCCACCCGGCCCGGGACTTGCACCTGCCTCGCCATCCATCTGCTCCCCTTCAGCCGATCAGGCGTTCCGCCAGCAGGAACCCGCCGATGGCGATCATCATGCCCCCGGAGACACGGGTCACCGCCCGGGCCGCCGACGGCCGCGCCTTCAGCACCGTACGGGCGAGGACGCCCACCGCCAGATAGACGACCGCGCAACTCACCATGTGGAGCACGCCCAGCAGACCCGTCTGGGCAGCGACGGGCCAGCCCGCCCCCGCGTCGATGAACTGCGGGAACAGCGAGAAGTACAGCAGCAGCGCCTTGGGGTTCAGACCGCTGATCCCCGCGCCCCTCACCATGACCTGCCACCGCGAGGAACCCACCGCCTCCGCCGACGCGCTCACCGCGGCCGGTCGCACCAGCACGCTCCACCCGAGCCACATCAGATACGCGGCCCCGAGGACGGTCAGCGCCGTCAGCAGACTCGGCGAGCTCGCGACGACCACCACCAGACCTGCCACGGCCAGCAGGGTGTACCCGGCGTATCCGGCTATCAGCCCGGCCACCGCCGGAACCACCGACCGGTCCCGCAGACCCGCCCCGATCGCGTACGCCCAGTCCGCGCCGGGTGTGAACACCAGCAGCAGATCCACGGCCAGGAAGGCCGCCAACGTGGTCATGTCCATGGTTCGATCCCTCTCCACCCATCCATCCGAGAGGGAAGATTACGACCGTTTCGCCCGAATATGTTTCCGTCTTTACCCCTGGAAGCCTCCACCCGAGGGAGAATCTTCTCCATGGACGCCCTGGACCGGAAGATTCTGACCGAGCTGCAGCTGGACGGCCGCCTCACGGTGACCGAACTGGCCGCCCGCGTGAAGCTGAGCGTGTCCCCCTGCCACCGCCGCGTACGCGACCTCGAACGCGAGGGCGCGATCCGCGGCTACCGCGCCGTCGTGGACGCGGCGGCCGTCGGCCTGAACTTCGAGGCCCTGGTCTTCGCCACTCTGCGCTGGGAGGACCGCGACACCGTCCCCGCGTTCGAGAAGGCCGTGGCCGCGGTCCCCCATGTGATCCAGGCACAGCGTCTGTTCGGCGAACCCGACTACCTCCTGCGCGTGGCCACCACCGACCTGGCCGCCTTCCAGCAGTTGTACGACGAGCAGTTGGCCATCCTGCCCGGCGTCCAGCGCCTGACCTCGACCCTCGTCATGAAGGACGTCGTCACCGACCGCCCGCTGCCCGACCCGCCGAAGGCGAAGGGCGCCGCGTAACGTAAATGCGGTGACCTCCGACCAACAGCGCCTCGAACTCGCCCAGTTCATACGCAGCCGACGCGAGCGGCGCAGGCCCGAGGACGTGGGGATGCCGTCCGTCGGGTACCGGCGCACTCCCGGCCTCCGGCGCGAGGAGGTGGCGATCGTCGCCGGTGTCAGCGTCACCTGGTACACCTGGTTGGAGCAGGCGCGCGAGATCCGCGTCTCGCGTCAGGTCCTCGGCAGCCTCGCCCGCGCCCTCGGCCTCGACACCGTCGAGACCAGGCACCTCTTCCGGCTCGCGGGCGAGGTGCCGCCCGACGCGACGGCCTCTCCCGTACGGGCCCAACTGCCCCAGCAGTACGAGCTGTTGCTGACCCACCTGGACCCGAACCCCGCCTTCGTCGTCAACCCGCGCTTCGACATCGTGGCGTGGAACCGGGGCTGCGAAGTCCTCTACGGAGACCTGGCCGCCCTCCCCGAGGCACAGCGCAACGTCCTGTGGCTCACGTTCACCTCGCCCGAGGCGAGGGCCATGTCGATCGACTGGGAGGAAGAGGCGTCCCACACCCTCGCGCTCTTCCGGACCCAGGTGGGCGAGGGGGTGATGGCACCCGAGATCGCCGCCCTGATCTCCGAACTCGAAGCGGCCAGCGAGGACTTCGCCCGGCTGTGGCAGCGCAAGGAGGTGGCGCCGTTCGTGCCAAAACAGCGGACGATACGCCACCCCCGGCTCGGCGAGATCGCACTGGACTACGTCAAGATGCACATCGCCGGCGACGACAAGACGGTGGTCGCCTACCTCTCCGTACCGGGGTCCGAGCTGGCGAAGCAGCTGGAGGCCGAGGTCGCGGTCAGGACACCGTGAAGCCGCCGTCGACGGGCAGGATCGTCCCAGTGACGTACGTCGACCCGATCAGATAGCGGATCGCCTCCGCCACGTCCTCGGGCGCCCCGACCCGCTTCGCCGGCAGCCCTTCCGCGGCCGCCGCGAACTGCGCCTCCCTCGTCTCCTCCGGCAGGAACGACCACCAGGGCGTATCGATGGCCCCCGGCGCGACGGCGTTGACCCGTACCGGCGCCAGCTCGACGGCCAGCGGCGGCACGATCCGCTCGACGGCGCCGTTGACCGCGGCCAGCGTCACCGTGCCGGGGACCGCCGCCCGCGCGGTGGCGGCGGACACCACCGTGACGGAGCCGGTGACCTGGGCCTTCTGTACGGCGAAGAGGTAGGGGAAGAGCTTGCCGTCGAAGGCCCCCTTGATGTCGGCGAGGCTCACATCGGCCAGCGGCCCCAACCCCAGCGCGCCCGGACTGAAGGCGAGCACCAGGTGGTCGAACACCCCGACCCGCTCGAAGAACCCGGTCACCGCACTCTCGTCGGTGCCGTCGACCTGCTCCGCGGATCCGACCCGGTCCTTGACCGCGGCCAGCCTCTCCGCATCGCGCCCGGTGACGATCACCTCGGCGCCGTCGGCGGCCAGTAGCTCGGCGGCGGCCAGACCGATACCGGACGTCCCACCCATGATCACAACACGCATGTGCGCTTCCCCATCACTCGTCGTTGCTTGCCCGACTCATGCTGGTCGCACGGCCCCTGACCAACCAGACAGCCTTTGTACTGGTGGTATCGGTACCAGGAAGTCTCCGCGGGCCGATCCCTGCGGACCGGGCTAGCGTCACTCCCATGAACCGCAGAAAACAGAAGAAGCTCGCCGACAAGCTCGTCTGGGCCGCCATGTCCCACGACGTCAAGCAGGTCAGGGCCCTCCTCCGCTCCGGCGCGGACCCGGACGCCCCCGACGTCGACGGCGAGACCCCTCTCTACGCGGCCTCGGTCCAGGGCGCCGCGGAGAACGTCCGCCTGCTCCTGGCCGCCGGCGCCTCCCCCGACGCCCAGAGTTCAGGACCGGGCTCGGACGGCACCCCGCTGTGCGCGGCCGCGTGCTGGGGCGAGACCGCGGTCGTACGGGAACTCCTCGCAGGCGGCGCGGACCCGAACCTGCGCGAGGACGAGGGCACGGGGATGACGGCCCTGGAGTGGGCGGAGGCAGGGCCCCACCCGGAGACCGCGGACGTACTGCGCGCGGCGGCCGGCGCTTAGTCAGACGAGGCGTCGCGCCGTCGCCCACCGGGTCAGCTCATGCCGGTTGGAGAGCTGCAGCTTCCTCAGTACCGCCGAGACGTGCGACTCCACCGTCTTCACCGAGATGAAGAGCTGCTTCGCGATCTCCTTGTACGCATATCCGCGCGCGATCAGCCGCAGCACCTCCCTCTCCCGCTGCGTCAGTCGGTCCATGTCCTCGTCCACCGGCGGTGCGTCCGTCGACGCGAACGCGTCGAGCACGAAGCCCGCCAGTCGCGGCGAGAACACCGCATCGCCGTCCTGCACCCGGAAGATCGAGTCGACCAGGTCCGTCCCCGTGATCGTCTTCGTGACGTAGCCGCGCGCCCCGCCCCGGATGACCCCGATGACGTCCTCCGCCGCGTCCGACACCGACAACGCCAGGAAGCGCACCGGGTTTTCGGCGTCCGACATCATCGCCGCCGACCGGCGCAGCACCTCAACGCCACCGCCGCCCGGCAGGTGCACGTCCAGCAGGACGACCTCCGGCCGCGTCGCCGTGATGACGGTGACCGCCTGGTCGACGTCGGCCGCCTCGCCCACCACCTCGACGCCCGTGGTCTCGGTCTGGCCGATCTCGGCCTGGACGCCCGTGCGGAACATCCGGTGGTCGTCGACGAGGACGACCCTGACCCTGCGCTCTACGGCTGCTTCGGTGCTGGTCTCGGTCATGCTCGCTCCATCTCCAGTTCCACTACGGTGCCGCCCTCGGGCGCGGATCGCAGACTCGCCGTACCGCCGTGGCGCTGCATCCGGCCGATGATGGATTCTCGTACGCCCATGCGGTCGTCCGGTACGGAATCCAGATCGAAGCCGGGCCCCCTGTCCCGTACCGACACGAAGACCGTACGGCCCTCGACCTCCGCGAAGACCTGCACCGCCCCGCCCTCGCCACCGTACTTGGCGGCGTTGACCATCGCTTCCCTCGCGGCCTGCATCTGTGCGGTCAGTTTCTCGTCGAGCGGGCAGTCGCCGACGACCACGACTTCGAGGGGGACGCCGTGCTTGTCCTCGACCTCGGCCGCGGACTTCTTCACCGCCTCCGCCAGGGTCTGGGGCTCCTCGTCCTTGCCCGTCCCCTCCGGCTTGTACAGCCACGCCCGCAGCTCGCGCTCCTGGGCGCGCGCCAGGCGCCGCACCTCGCCGCCGTCGTCCGCGTTGCGCTGGATCAGGGTCAGCGTGTGCAGCACCGAGTCGTGCACATGCGCCGCCACCTCCGCCCGCTCCTGCGCGCGGATACGCATCAGCCGTTCCTGGGAAAGGTCTTGCGTCATCCGTACGATCCACGGGCCGGCCAGCAGCGCGATGCCCGCGAGCACCGCCAGCGTCGCGGTGAGCAGGTTGCCGAGCTGGGCGGCCGAGCCCTGGATGACGATGAAGGCGGTGAAGCCCGTGCCCACCAGCGCCACGCCCGCCAGCCCGCGCGCCAGCGGCAGCAGGCGGCTGCTCTTGCCCACCGCGGTCCAGTGCGCGCGGCGCGAGTTGTCGACCTGGCGCCAGACCAGGACGACGCCCGCGCCGATGAGCAGTGCGGGCCAGATGTAGGGGCTGGCGTCGCCGCCTACCGAGACGTTCTGGCCGAAGATCACCCCGCCGACGATCAGCGCGATGAGCGCGACGATCTGGCCCTTGTCGGGTTTACGGAGCAGCCTGCGGCGCCCGTCGGGCGTCCGCACCTCCGCGTACGCGGCCCGCGGCGCGTCCACCCCGCCGAGCCCCAGCGGCACCACGAACCAGAAGGCGACGTACAGCAGCGCGCCGAGCCCCTCCAGCGTGAACAGCACGATGAAGGCGGCCCGCACCCAGGCGACGGGCACCCCGAGGTGACCGGCGAGTCCGCGCGCGACACCGCCGAGCATCCGGCCCTCGGCGCTGCGGTACAGCTTGCGCAGCGGAGGGTCCTCCGGGGCTTCGGCGGCAGCGGCGCGTTCGGCGCGTGGCGGGGCAACTGGCGGCATGCTCCGATCGTCACACGTACGGGCAGGCCGTGGCATCAGGGATGACCCCCTAGTCGTGCGTACGGAAATCAGGGAACGGCCAGGGTCGCCCCGGCTCCCATCCGTCACTGCCGCCCGTCACCATGTACGTATGACGGACCAGCAAGCCGAAGCCGTAGCGGAAGCCCCGGCCGAAGACCGCCCCCAGCTCCGCCGCCACCGCAGCAACAAGGTGGTCGCCGGGGTGTGCGGCGGGCTCGGCCGGCACTTCGACCTCGACCCGGTGATCTTCCGGGTCGTGCTCGGCGTGCTCGCCGTGACCGGCGGCGTCGGCCTGATCTTCTACGGTTTCGCCTGGCTGCTCGTCCCGCTCGACGGCGAGGACGAGAACGAGGCCCGCCGACTGCTGACCGGCCGCGTCGAGGGCACGTCGATGATGGCGGTGCTCTTCGCCCTGGTCGGCTGCGGGCTGTTCCTCTCGATGCTGAGCTACGTGTCCGTACTGGTCTTCGCCGCCCTGCTGTGCCTGGGCGTCGCGGGCGCCTCCGTCTGGTCCCAGCGCCGCCGGCTCGCGGACGACGAGACGCTCGACCCGCTGACCGCTCAGACGGTCGCGGACGCCCCGCCGGAGACGAAGGCGCCACCCGCCCCGGGCGGCCCCTCGTGGTGGCGGGACCCGATCGTCAAGGACGGCACGACGGGCCCGGTCGGCTCCGGCTACCTCTGGGGCCCCGCCGACACCCCCGAGGACGTGGCGCCCGCCTCGCGCAGGAAGTCGCCCCGTACCGCCTCCGCCGCGGTGCGCGGCCCGCGCGGTATCGGCGGCAGGATCTTCCTCAACGCGCTGATCTGGGGCGGCCTGGGCACGGGTCTCGCCTGGGACCACCAGCCGCTCGGCACCGCGCTGCAGATCGGCTTCGCGTGCGCGCTCGCCGTCTTCGGCATCGGCTTCGTGATCAGCGCGTTCGCGGGACGTACGGGCGTCGGCACGATCTTCCTCGCGCTGGTCACGGCGGGGCTCCTCGCGGGCGCCTCCGCGCTGCCCAAGGACATCAGCACGGACTGGTCGCCCACGGAGTGGAAACCGGCCTCGATCACCTCGGTGGAGCCCAAGTACCGCATCGGCTCGGGCCACGGCACCCTCGACCTGAGCACCCTCACGATCCCGGCGGGCCAGTCCGTGACGACCCGGGCGGAGGTGGGCGCGGGCCTCATGAAGGTGGTCGTACCGAAGAACGCGACCGTGCACCTGACCGTCGACGTCGCGCTGGGAGACATCCGGGTCCCCGGCGAGAACGAGAACGACGTCAACGTCTCGCCCGGCCAGCACAAGACCATGACCCTCAGCCCGCCCAACGGGACCACCGCGGGCGGCACCATCGAGCTCGACCTGAAGGTCGGCGTCGGACAGGCGGAGGTGGCCCGTGCCGCACAGTGACTACCGCGGTGAGTACCGCCACGAGTTCAGGCCCGGCAAGCTGCTGGCGGGCCTGGTCCTGATCGGGGTGTCCATCGCCTATCTGGGCGACGCGGGCGGCGCGTGGAACACCCCGTCGGAGGCCGCGGGACCGGCGGTCGTCGCCGGCCTGCTGGTGGCCGGCGCGGTGAACTGGGTCGCCTACAGGGTGCGGCGCCGGCGTACGGCCAGGATCGCGTCGAGCGAGAAGAGCGGGGTCCCGGCGAGCACGAGCGGGAGCCAGGCCATCAAGTAGGCGAGGTCGTTGCCGTAGTAGTACGGGGTCGTCTGCCAGCTCACGGTCAGCCAGAGCGAGAGCGAGATCAGCGCCCCGCCGAGGGCGGCGATCCGCCCGAAGAGCCCGAGCAGGATGCCGATGCCGACGGCGAGTTCACCGAAGGCGATGGCGTAACCGAAGCCGGCGGGGCTCTTCAGGGCGAGGTCGACGAGCGCGGGGATCGCGGCGCTATCTCTTACGGAGGTCATCAGCTCGCCGACGGATCCGGTGCCCGTGGCGTGGAAGAAGGCGCTGTCGGTGAGCTTGTCGATGCCGGCGTAGACGAAGGTGATGCCGAGGAAGAGGCGGAGCGGCAGGAGCGAGTACCGGCGGGCGGTCGCCCGCCACCCGGCGGCCTCCTGGATCCCTCCGAGGGGTGTGGTGGTGCCGCCGTCCATCCGATATCCGTGAACCATGACAGGTCCCGCCTCTCCGCTCGCCCAGTGCGCAGGCACGATTCTCCCTGCGGGTCTCGAATAGAGATACGCATGGTGCGGCGTTCGGGCTCAACGGGGGCTCGCCCCCACCCGTAGGCGACCTTCGGCCGCCTGTCCTCAATCGCCGGACGGGCTTGATTTGCCTGCGGCTCAGTCGGTCACGTCGATCGCTACCGGGGGTGTCTCGACCCCCGCCGCCGTCACCACCCGTACGTCCACCATCCCCGGCTCGACCTCCACCGGTACCGGCACCGTCAGCACCGTGTCCGTGGGGTTCGCGAAGCCGCCCATCACCGGGACCAGCGGGACGTGCACGTGCACCGCCCCGATCCGCACCACCATCCGCGCCAGGCGCTCCGGCGTCTGCGCCCCCGGCGGTACGAAGCCCGCGCCGCGGATCTCGATGTCGTCGCCCGTCCGGATCGGCGCGTCCAGGTCCCCGGCCTCCCGCGCCCGCACCACCGAGAGCACCACCGGCCGGCCGCCCTCCGCGTACTTGCCCGCGAAGTACGTCAGCGCCGACACCGCCACCAGCAGCGCGAGCCCCCACGGCAGGTCGGGCAGCTGCTCGGGCCGCCGGGCCAGACGTACGCCCGCGAAGACCACGGCCACCGTGCTGATCAGCACGTACTGCACGTCCGCGAAGGACCCGCGCCCCGCGTCGTCCGTCAGCAGATCGGCGGCGCGCGGCCGGTCCGCCCGTACCTTCTGCAGCTTCTGCGCATGCACCCGTACGCCCACGACCCTGCGCACGACCACCGCGACCGCGCACACCAGCGCGAGCACCGTCACCACACCCGCGCCCCGCGCGAGCTCGAGCCCGTCGATCAGCGCATCGCGCTTCCCGTGCTCGGACGCCTGCGCCAGCTCCAGCGCGAGCACCAGCACCGCGAAGACGACCAGCAGCACCCACAATCCCGCCACCGCGCGCGACGTCGAAAGACGGTTGTCCTCGCCGATCACGGGGGCGAGCAGCCCGCCCCGCGCCCGGTGCACCCGCGCGGCGCCCGTCAGGAGCCCGCCGACGACCACGGCCGCGACCAGACCTGCGGTGCGCGCCGCCGACCAGCCGGCCCCGATCGCCGTCGCGGTCTGTACGAGGACGAGCGCGAGGACCGCGCCCCACACCACGAACACCGTGTGCCGCCACACCAGTTGGGGCCACGCCTCGCCCGCCTCGCGGCTCCGGTCGGCCACCGCGCGCGCGGACTCCGTCAGTTCGTCCGACACCCACTGCCGCGACGCCCCGGCCGAGTGCGCGACACCGCCCGGCAGCCCCTGCCCCGCGGCCAGTTCGTCCCGCTTGGCCAGGAATGCCGCGACCGCCCTGCGATGTCCCTCGCGCGCGCCATGCGGGCAGTCGCCGCACGTACAGCCACCACCGTGCTGTGCGCCGCCGCTCTGCCTTGCTTCCTGCACCGCCACGAAGAACGCCGCCTTTCCCACCCCGTTGAAACCCGCGCAGGCTCCAACAACCGCCTGCTGCAGGCGAATTGTGCCGTACGGAAGGCACGCCCCATGCAGCAGGTCAGCTCAGCCGGGGTGATTGACGTTCCATCAGGTTGACTCAGGAGTTCAAGGGCTCCACCCACCTGCGCCAGAGCGGCTGATAGTTGATCCACGCCACCAGATCGCTCCCCAGCTGATCGCGCGTGGCGAGGGCCTTCTTCTGCTCGATGAGCACGGGCCGCCCCGCCGCCCGCGCCGCCAGCTGCACCTGCGCGCACCGCTCCATGGTGATGAACCACCAGGCGGCCGCGTCGACCGAGTCCCCGACCGTCAGCAGCCCGTGATTGCGCAGGACGACGGCCTTGTACGGACCGAGCGCGGCCGCGATCCGCCGCCCTTCCTCCTCGTCCACGACGACGCCCGTGTACGCGTCGTACAGCGCGTGGTCCTCGAAGAAGGCGCAGGCCTCCTGCGTGTACGGCTCGATCAGCCCGCCCAGCGCGGCGAGCGCCCGCCCGTACAGCGAGTGGCTGTGCGCGACGGCCACGACGTCGGGGCGCGCCCGGTGCACCTGGGCGTGGACCGCGAAGGCGGCCTGGTTGACGTGGCGGGTGCCCTGGACGACCTGCCCGTCCCCGTTGGCGAGGACGAGGTCGTCGACCTGCACCTGCGCGAAGGGGATCCCGAAGGGGTTGACCCAGTAGCAGTCGTCGAACTCCGGGTCGCGGGCGGTGATATGACCCGAGACGCCCTCTTCGTACCCGTACTCGGCGAAGATTCTCAGCGCCCCCGCGAGCCGTCGCTTCCGGTACGCCCGCTCGTCCTCGACGGACTCGTGGACGGGCGGCAGCGCGAATTCCAGCTGCTCTACGGGTATCGGCGCGGGGCCGGGCGCGGGCGTCTCTGTCATGGGCGCAAGCTACCTGCGGTTACGGCAGCATGGAATGCATGGCATCCGACCTTTCCGAACTGATCGAACTTCTCGGCCTGCAGCCCCACGTCGAAGGCGGCTGGTACCGGGAGACCTGGAAGACGTCCGCCACCGGAACCCCGGACGGCTATCCGGGCCCGCGCGCGTACGCCACCGGCATCTACTTCCTGCTCCACCCGGGCGAGGTCTCGCGCCCGCACACCGTCCGCTCGGACGAGATGTGGCTCTGGCACCGGGGCGGCCCGCTGCGGCTGACCATCGCGGGCGAGGAGCATGTCCTGGGCCCGGACGTGGCCAAGGGCGAGCGCCCCCAACTCCTCGTCCCGGCGGGCGCGTTGCAGTCGGCGGAACCCGCGGGCGACGAGCCGACCCTGGTGAGCTGCATCGTGGCCCCGGGCTTCGACTTCGAGGACTTCACGATGGAGCCCTGACGCGACGACGCCGCCGCTCACACAAGGTGAACGGCGGCGTCGCGGTGAAGCGCAGAGGGACTACTCCCACTCGATGGTGCCCGGCGGCTTGCTCGTCACGTCGAGGACGACGCGGTTCACATCGGCCACCTCGTTGGTGATCCGCGTCGAGATCTTCGCGAGCACGTCGTACGGCATCCGCGTCCAGTCCGCCGTCATGGCGTCCTCGGACGAGACGGGCCGGAGCACGATCGGGTGCCCGTACGTCCGCCCGTCGCCCTGCACACCCACGGACCGCACGTCCGCGAGCAGCACGACCGGGCACTGCCAGATGGAACGGTCGAGACCGGCCGCGGACAGCTCCTCGCGGGCGATCGCGTCGGCATCGCGCAGCAGGTCGAGCCGCTCCTTGGTGACCTCGCCGACGATACGGATACCGAGGCCGGGGCCCGGGAACGGCTGGCGCTGGACGATCTCCTCCGGCAGCCCCAGCTGCTGGCCGACCATCCGGACCTCGTCCTTGAAGAGCTGGCGCAGCGGCTCGACGAGCTCGAACTCGATGTCGTCGGGGAGCCCGCCCACGTTGTGGTGGGACTTGATGTTGGCGGTGCCGGTGCCGCCGCCCGACTCCACGACGTCCGGGTACAGGGTGCCCTGCACCAGGAAGGCCACATCCTCGCCGCCCTCGGCGATGATCTCGGCCTGCGCCTGCTCGAAGACGCGAATGAACTCGCGCCCGATGATCTTCCGCTTCGCCTCGGGGTCCGAGACCCCGGCGAGCGCGTCCAGGAAGCGCTTCTCGGCGTCGACGACCACGAGGCGGGCGCCGGTCGCCGCGACGAAGTCCTTCTCGACCTGCTCGGTCTCGCCCTTGCGCATCAGCCCGTGGTCGACGTACACGCAGGTCAGCTGGTCACCGATGGCCTTCTGTACGAGGGCCGCCGCGACCGCGGAGTCCACGCCGCCCGAGAGCCCGCAGATGGCGCGCTTGGTGCCGACCTGCTCGCGGATGAGGGCGACCTGCTCCTCGATGACGTTGCCCGTCGTCCAGGTCGGCTCGATGCCCGCGCCCCGGTAGAGGAAGTGCTCCAGGACCTGCTGGCCGTGCGTGGAGTGCATGACCTCGGGGTGGTACTGGACGCCGTAGAGACGCTTCTCGTCGTTCTCGAAGGCGGCGACCGGCACGACGTCCGTGGACGCCGAGACGATGAATCCCTCGGGGGCCGCGCTGCACGCGTCGCCGTGCGACATCCACACCGACTGGTCGACCGGGGTGCCCTCGAAGAGGGTGGAGCCGGCCTGCGAGACGACCAGCGGGGTGCGGCCGTACTCACGCGCCCCGTTGTCGTCGACGGTGCCGCCCAGGGTGGTCGCCATCAGCTGGAATCCGTAGCACATGCCGAAGACCGGGACCCCGGCCTCGAAGAGCGCGCGGTCGACGGTCGGGGCGCCTTCCGCGTACACCGACGAGGGGCCGCCGGAGAGGATGATCGCCTTCGGGTTCTTGGCCAGCATCTCGGCCACGGGCATCGTGCTGGGCACGATCTCGCTGTAGACCCGCGCCTCACGGACGCGACGGGCGATGAGCTGGGCGTACTGGGCGCCGAAGTCGACAACGAGGACTACGTCCGGGCTGCTGTCGGGGGCGGCGGAGGGTGCAGCTGGCACGAGGGCGGCCTTCCGGCGATGCAAAGGGGGTCTGTTTTGTCGATTCTAACGGCCCGCGAACATCGGACTTGTCTCTCCCTCCGAAGCCCGGCCATACTGACCCCATGCACAAGCACCTCACGTACGTCTTTACCTATGGCACCGGGCCCACCGGCTGCCATGGTCGTGCTGCTTGAGCAACTAGCCAGCAACTTCCCAGGCGCCCCGGGCCGACAAGGCCCGGGGCGCCTGTTGCTTTCCGGACCTGGTCGATCAGGGGGGCCGCCCTTCCCACCAGGAGCTACGGACATGACTGCCACCACCAGCACCGAGAACCTCATCAGCGACTCCCGCGCCCGTATCGACGCGATGGACGACCGGATCATCGGCCTGATCCAGGAGCGGATGGCCGTGTCCGCCGTCATCCAGGAGGCCCGGATGACGTCGGGCGGACGCCGGGTGAACCTCTCGCGCGAGATGGAGGTCCTCAGCCACTACAGCGACGCGCTGGGCAAGCCGGGGACGTCGCTGGCGATGACGATGCTGGAGCTGTGCCGGGGCCGGATCTGAGCCGCGTCCGAGCCGTATCTGAGTTCGGGCACCACCCCCACCCGTATGGCGCGTGACCGCCCCACCGCCCCTTCGTTGGTCCGGGCAACACCACGCGTGGCTTCGCTGGGGCGTGAGACGTACTGCACGTGCGTCGTGGGACCTCGCCCCAGTGCCCGTGACCGGACGGCAGGGGACAGCAGCCCGGTCACTCAGAAAAAAGACGGTCGGCTCCGGGGACGCCCGGAGCCGGCCGTCCGCAGGCGGGATCCGGTCCAAACGGTTGCGCGAGCCGCCGTCGATCCCGCACGATGCAGAGACAACCCCCGTACTGCGCACCCCAGTTGCCAAAGGTCGAGACCATCCGCGCGCCCCCCGCGCGCCCCGTGTCCGCCCCGGCGCACAGGACGCGCACAGACCAGCGGCGCGACCCCCCGGCGCCGCGCATCGGCACCGGCGCTGCCCTGACGTCGGTGCTGAACGCCAAGGGCCCCGCAGAGGCGACTCCGCGGGGCCCTTCGCTCTGTTCCCGTACTTGAGGTGCTACGCCCTGCGCCTGCGCGCCACGACGTACAGCGCACCGCCCGCGGCGAGCGCGGCCGCGGCGGCACCCATCGGGAGCAGCGACGAGGAGCCGGTGGAGGCGAGGGAGCCGCCGCCGTCGGTCGTGGTGTTGGAGTTGCCGCCCGACGTGGACGAACCGCCGGTGGCGGTGGGCGTCGGGGACGGGGTGGCCGAGGCGCTCGGGGCGGGCTTCGGGGTGCCGTTGAGGATCAGCTGGGCGGTGTTGTTCGACGCGGTGGGGTCGAAGGGGAGCTTCGGCTCCTGCTGGTGCGTGTTCCGTACGGTGACCGCGCCCTTCGCGTCCTTCACCACCTTGTTGATCTTCAGCTCGAAGGGCAGCGCGAGGTCCGCGTCCTCCCTCACGATGTGCGACGTGGGGCAGACGTAGCGGGGCGCGCCCAGCTGCTTCTCGCGGTACTCGCCGTCGATCGTCTTCGGTTCGCACGACGCGGGCTTCTTGGTGACCTCGGCGCCCGCGGGCACGGTGAAGTCGACGACCGCGACGTTCTCGCCGGAGCGCAGGTACGCGATCCAGGCCGGACCCTTATTGCGGAAGCCGACCTTGGCCTTGACGGTCTCGCCCGCCTTGCCGGTGACGGCATCGCCGTACGCGCGGAAGTCGGCCTTGTTGACGGCCTGGAAGTCGAACTCCTGCTGGTTGTCCCAGGGGTCGAGGTCCGAGGACTGCGTGGAGATCTTCTTCGGCGTGGCGGTGAGGAGCGGCCCGGCGGAGTGGAACGTCGCCTTCGGGTCCTCCTCGATCCGGTAGATGAAGGACTCGATGTACGCGTGGTCGGTGGCCCTGATGCCCAGCGGCTCGTCCAGCTCGTAGACCGTGCCCGCCTTGTACGTACCGGAGAAGTGGCACTGCACATCGGTGCTGTCGCCGAAGTGCTGGTCGCTGACGTCGGTGTACTCGCAGTTGCCGTACTTCTGCGCGAACTCGAGGCCGTGCGAGGCCTTGAGCGTGAGCAGCACACCGTCGGCATCCGTGGTGCCGGTGTTGGCGAAGGAGAGCTTGCCGCCCTGGACCTGCCCCGGCTTGATCTTCTGCTTCAGCGGCAGCTTGTTCATGACGAGGTCGGGACCGCCGACCGTCACCTTGGTGGAGAAGGAGGTGAAGGTCGCGCCGTCCGCCTTGGCGGTCACCTTCATGCTGCCGGTGGCGCCGAGCTTGCTGTCCTTGGCGGCGGTGACGTCGACGCGGGCGGCGGTGGAGAGGCCCGGCCAGAGGCCGTGGTGCGTGCAGACGGCGGTCGCGCCGGTGACGCTGCAGTCGGAGACCGACCCCTCGCTGTCGAAGGCGATGTCGGCGACTCCGGCCAGTCCGCGCAGATCGAAGGTGACGGTGACGTCGCCGTCGAAGGCGCCGTTCTCCTCGTCCTGGCTGGGGTTTTCGAGGGTGACGTCGAAACTGGCCGCCTTCGGCTTCCCGCCGGCGGGGTACGGGTGCACGGCGACCGTGTCCTCACCGGACAGCGTGAAAACGGGGTTCGCGGCGGGGGCGGCGGCGGAGGCCGGGGCGCCCGGGACCGTCGTATCGGCGAATGCGGGAGCACCGCCCAGACCGACGGCTATCAACCCTGCTGCGGCAACTACGAGGGAACGGCGTCTCATCACGTCTCTCTGGGATCGGCGGGACCTGTGCGGCAGCTGTGACAGCGGCGGCACCGGTTCGACCGGGAGGCGGCGGCGAAAGTTGTACGGATCCGATGTGACCGGCGTCACATAAGAATTCTGTGAGAACGGACGCAACCATTCCTCTCGGCGGGCGGTCTCCTTTGCGAAACCAACGGCCCCACCCTCGTGTCCCGCACTTCGGCAAGGCCTCCTGTTCCGTCGCACCACCAGAGGTCTGCATGAAGCTCCGCCACGTCATGGCCGTCGCCGCCGCGACCGCAGTCATGAGTGCCCCGCTCGCGTACGCCGACGAGCCGGTCACCCCGACGCCGTCCGCGACCGAGTCGGGCCCGGCCACGACGGAGAGCGCGACCCCGACCGCACCGGCCGACGCAACGCCCAGCGGCTCGGCCTCGGCCTCGGCCAGTCCGTCCGATTCGGCTTCCGGACCGGCCGTAGCGCCGTCCCCGTCGGCCTCCGCGAGCAGCACGCCCTCCGCCGAACCGTCGGAATGCCCCCTCGACGAGGACGGCATCGACCTCGGCTCGAAGCTGGAACTGGGCATCCACGGCCTCCCGGGCAAGATCGTCGCGGGCAGCGGCTGGCACACGTTCTCGCTGCGCGCGACGAACACGTCGGACCAGGCGCTCGGCTACGTCGAGTGGGCGCTGTTCGTGGACAACGACTCGCTGAGCGAGGACAAGAACGCCTGGCTGAGCACCTTCACCCAGGTCCAGTACTGGGACGCGGCCGCCAAGAAGTGGACGTCGATGGACGACGACGTGCTCGGCGGCGGCGCGGCCTTCGGCGAGACCGAACTCGGCCCGAAGCAGTACGTCGACCTCAAGCTGCGCCTGAACATCGGCGCGAAGGCCCCGAAGGGCGACGGCTTCTCGGTCGGCTTCGGCGGCTACCTCGACAGCACCGAGAACTGCTTCCACGACGCCTACGCAGAGTGGGACTTCACGGTCCTCGCCCCCGGCAGCGGCAATGAGAACCCGGGCCAGGCCAAGCCCGGCAAGGGCACCGGCGAGGGCAAGACCCCGCAGGGCGGCATCACGTCCGAGGTCCCCGCGACCGGCAGCCTCGCCTCGACGGGCTCGTCGTCCATGGTCCCGACGATCGGGATCGCCGCCGGCATCGCCGTCGCACTCGGCGCCGGGACGCTGGTCGCCGTCCGCCGTCGTAAGGACGGTTCCGCCGCCTAGACGGCACACACAAGCTCACGAAGGGCGCTGCACTCGGAGGGGGGTGCAGCGCCCTTCGTGTGCCCGGAGTTACTTCTTCGGCGGGATCGGGGGGATCGCGACGAACGGGAGCTTCAGGGCTCCGAAGGCGTCCTTCGGGACCGCCGGGGACACCGGCTCGACCGCCGCGAGGCGTTCGTACGCCTCGCCCTGGGCAGGGCGCTTGTCGGCCTCGCCCTTGTTCGGCCAGAACGACATCGCGCGCTCCGCCTGGGCGGTGATCGTCAGCGACGGGTTCACGCCCAGGTTCGCCGAGACCGCCGAGCCGTCGACGACGGAGATCCCGGGGTGGCCGTAGAGGCGGTGGTACGGGTCGATCACGCCCTCCTCCGGCGAGGCGCCGATCGGGCAGCCGCCGAGGAAGTGGGCGGTGAGCGGGGTGCCCATCAGTTCGCCGATGTTGGACCCCGCGAAGCCGTTGATCTCCTCCGCCATCAGCGAGGCCGCACGGCCGGCCGCCTCGATCTGCGTCGGGTTCGGGGCGCCGTGGCCCTGTTTGGCCGTCAGCAGGCCCTTTCCTATGCCGCCCGGCTTGCGGTACGTCGTCAGGGAGTTGTCCAGGGACTGCATCACGAGGCCGATGATCGTGCGCTCGGACCAGCGGCGGTTGGAGAGCGAACGGAGCGCCAGGGAAGGGTGTTTGGCGACATTGCCCAGCCAGCCGCGCACCCGGTGGGCGCTGTAGGGGACCTGGAGGATGGACATGGAGCCCATCGCGTTGGAGCCCTTGCCGTAGCGGACCGGCTCGATGTGGGTGTCCTCGTCCGGGTGGATGGAGGAGGTGATCGCCACGCCTCGTGTGAAGTCGGCCTTCGACCCGCCGTGCTTCTTGGCGTAGCGGCGGTCCGTCGTCTGGGAGCCGACCAGCGCCTCGGAGTTGGTGCGGGTCAGTTCGCCGAGCTTCGCGGAGATGCGCGGGAGTTTTCCGCTGTCCTTCATCGTGTGGAGGAGGGTCTGGGTGCCGTAGGTGCCTGCCGCTACGACGACGTGGCGGGAGCGGAGCACGCGCGGCGCGGACTTCTTCTTGTCCGTGGGGACCGTCGTGACCGCGTAGCCGCCGTCCGCGTGGTCGGTTATCGCGGTGACGGAGGTGAGCGGGTGGACCACCGCGCCCGCCTTCTCGGCGAGGTAGAGGTAGTTCTCGTTGAGGGTGTTCTTGGCGCCGTGGCGGCAGCCCGTCATGCATTCGCCGCACTCGGTGCAGGACTTGCGGGAGGGGCCCGCGCCGCCGAAGTACGGGTCCTCGACTGCCGTACCCGGCTTGACCTTTGACGTACCGTCAGAGTCCTTGCCGTCGCCGAAGAAGACACCGACCGGCGCCATGTGGAAGCTGTCGCCGACGCCCATCGCCTGCGCCGTGGCCTTCAGGTGCACGTCCGAGGGGGTCATGGTCGGGTTCAGCCGTACGCCCAGCATCCGCTTGGCCTGGTCGTAGTACGGGGAGAGCTCCGCCTGCCAGTCGGTGATCGACGCCCACTGGCGGTCCTTGAAGAAGGGCTCCGGCGGGACGTAGAGGGTGTTGGCGTAGTTGAGGGATCCGCCGCCCACGCCCGCGCCCGCCAGCACCATGACATTGCCGAGGAGGTGCACGCGCTGGATGCCGTACAGGCCGAGCGCAGGCGCCCAGAGGTAGTTCTTGATGTCCCAGGAGTTCTTGGGGAGCGTGCCGGGGGTGAAGCGGCGGCCCGCCTCCAGGACGCCGACCCGGTAGCCCTTCTCCGTCAGGCGCAGGGCGGAGACCGAGCCGCCGAAGCCGGAGCCGACGATCAGGACGTCGTAGTCGAACTCGGCGTCGTCCGACGGTATTTGGGCAGAGTTCTCCTGGGACATTGACTCTCCTCGTTCAGAATTAGCGGAGGCGCAGGGCCTTCATTGCCTTCAGGCTGCGGGTCATGAACGCCGCGTACTTCTCGTCCGTCATCCCGAAGGACGGGGCCATCGGCATGATCCGCTGATGGGCGACCGTCTGCGCCTCGGTGTACTTGAGGATGCCCTCGGAGCCGTGCCGGCGGCCGAGCCCCGACTGCTTCATGCCGCCCATCGGGGACTGCACGCTGCCGTACGCGGGCGCGTAGCCCTCGTTGATGTTGACCGTGCCGGTCTGGAGGCGGGCGGCGACCGCGTGGCCGCGCTTGGCGTCCTTGGTCCAGACACTCGAATTCAGGCCGTACGGCGTCGCGTTGGCCTCGGCGATCGCCTTGTCCTCGTCGGAGAAGCGGTAGATCGAGACGACGGGGCCGAACGTTTCCTCGGCGCACACCGACATCGGCGCCTCGACACCGTCGAGGATCGTCGGCTCGTAGAAGAGCGGGCCGATGTCCGTGCGGTGCACACCGCCCGCGACGAGCTTCGCGCCCTTCTCGACGGCCTCCTCGACGTGGCGCTTGACCGTCTCCAGCTGGCGCTCGCCGACGAGGGATCCCATGTCGGCGCCGTACGCGAGCGAGGTGCCGAGCCGCATCGCCTTGGTGCGCGCGGCGAACCGGTCGACGAACTCGTCGGCGATCGACTCGTGGACGTACAGCCGCTCGATGGAGATGCAGAGCTGGCCGGCCGAGGAGTAGCAGGCGCGGACCGCGCCGGCCGCCGCCTTCTCGATGTCGGCGTCGGCGAGGACCAGCATGGCGTTCTTGCCGCCGAGCTCCAGCGATACGCCGACCAGGCGGGCGGCGGCGCCCTGCGCGACCTCGCGGCCGGTGCGGGTGGAGCCGGTGAAGGAGACGTAGTCCGCGTGCTTGACCAACTCCGGGCCCACGACCGGGCCTTCGCCGAGGACGATCTGGAAGACCTCGGACGGAAGACCGGCCTCGATGAGCAGGTCGCGCGCCCAGAGCGCGGTCAGCGCCGTCTCGGTGTCGGGCTTCATCACGACCGCGTTGCCGGAGACGAAGGCCGGGAGCGCGTCGCCGACGGACAGCTCGAAGGGGTAGTTCCAGGGGGCGATCTGGCCGACGACGCCGCGCGGCTGGCGCAGTTCGGTGACCTTGGTGAGGGTCGGGACGGCGCCGGTGTGGCCCTTGGGCTTCAGGTACGAGGGGGCCTTGCGGCCGTAGTGGCGCGCGGCGACGACGACGGCCTGGACCTCTTCGTGCGCGTGGAGGCGGGCCTTGCCGGTCTCCAGCTGGATGAGGTCGAGGACCTCCGACTGGCGGGCGAGCACCAGGTCGTGGAAGCGGAGGAGGACGGCGGCGCGGGCGCGGACCGGGGTCGCCGCCCAGGCGGACTGCGCCGCGCGGGCGCGGTCGAAGGCGGTCGCGACGTCCTCGGGGGTGGACTCGGGCAGGTCGGCCAGCTTCTCCCCGGTGAAGGGGGTGTGGTTGGCCGTACGGCCGCTGCCGACAACACCACGCGTGAGGTGCGCGATCACCTCGGGGGTGACCACGTCCGCCGCGGTGCGTGCGCCTGCGGGTGCGGGGGCTATCGGATTGGTGCCGAGGGCAGCCTGCGAGTCCGTCATGGGGCGAGGTTATGCCTGAGCGGGCGCTTTGGGTACCCACTGGTAATAGCTTTTCAGGGTCCCCACAAACCGCGCCAGTGATCGATGGCGGAATAAGCCCTGATCAGGGGCTTGTCCCGCCATCGGTCCTCACAGTTCGTTGATCTCGAAGTTGTCGGCAATCTCGGTGAAGAGCTTGTCGCCCTCCTTCGCCGCCCACCCCTTGGCCGGTCCCGCGACTCTCAGCCGCCAGTAGACCTTGCCGTCGTCCTTGCCGGGGACGATCAGCTCGTGGAAACGGTGGGTGATCGGGTTGGTGGAGGAGGGTGACGTGTCCTGGTAGTCGGTGATCAGCTCGGATGCCTTCGCGCCCTGGTGGTCGACCGACTTCAGGGTCACCGTGGCCTTGCCGAGCTCGGTGCCGTTGTTGCCGCCCTTTTCGTAGTGGGACTTCCAGGTCTCGCCCTTGGCGTCGAGCGTGTCCTTGTCGGCCGTCGCCAGGTCGATCCGCTCGACGTAGATGGAGAAGACGTCACTGGGGTCGTAGTACGTGATGTAGGTGGCCGAGCTGCCGGTGTCCTGCACCCGCAGATAGTCCTTGGGCACCGCTATGTCCGCCTTGAGCACCTCGCTCTCGGGGCGCACCAGGAAGCCCGCGGGGGTTCCGCCGCCGCCGAAGGGGTTGGCGAAGATCAGGACGAGCGCGACGGCGACGGCCAGCACGCCCGCACCCAGGCCGTACTGGGCCTTGCGGTTGCGGTGCAGTACAGGCGGGACCCAGACGCTGGTCCCTGTCATGCCGGTCGCGCCGGCAGCCCCGTACACCTGTGTCGCGGCGAGGGCGGCCGCGGCCGGCGGGCGCGCCACCGATTCGAGGGTCTCGCGGATCTCGGCCGCACTCGGGCGCTCGGCCGGGTTCTTGCGGAGCAGCTGCATGACCAGCGTGCCGAAGGCCCCCGAACCGCGGGCGGGCATCTGCGGCTCGGCCGAGAGGACGGCCTGGAGGGTGGAGGGGGTGTGCGAGCGGCGGTACGGGGACATGCCCTCGACGGCCGCGTACAGGACGACGCCGAGCGACCAGAGGTCCGACTCGGGGCCAGGGCGCTGCCCCAACACCCGCTCGGGGGCGATGTATTCGGGCGAACCGACGAACGCGCCCGTCTCGGTGAGGCCCTGCTCGCCCTCGACCTGCGCGATGCCGAAGTCGGTGAGGACGACGCGGCCGCCGCGGCCGAGCAGCACGTTGTCGGGCTTCACGTCGCGGTGCAGTACGCCGGCCTCGTGCGCGGCGGTGAGCGCGCCGAGGACGGCGACGCCGATGCGGGCGGCTTCCCGTACGTCCAGGGTGCCTTCCTGGAGGCGGTCGCCGAGGGACTGGCCGCGGACCAGCTCCATGACAATCCAGGGCTTGGCGTCCTCGATGACCACGTCGTGCATCGTCACAACGGAGGGGTGGTCGATCCGGGCGGCGGCACGGGCCTCGCGCTGCATGCGCAGATAGACGTTGTCGCGTTCGCGGGCGGGAAGGTTCTCGGGAACCTTCGGCTCCTTGATCGCCACATCGCGGTCGACGACCTCGTCGTGCGCACGCCAGACCGTGCCCATGCCGCCGTGGCCGAGGCGGGACAGGAGCCGGTAGCGGCCGCCGATGAGGCGTCCGGCGTCAGGATCCTGGGGCGTTTGTGCCACTTGGGTCGGCTCGTACGGTGTGCTGTTCTGCGGCGGGACCTGCGCGCCGTTCGGCTCCGGCGGGTGAAGGCCGTAGCTCGTGGGCTCGTTGGCCCGTCCCCCATCGTTGGTCATGGGCACATCCTGACCGAAAGGCGGTGGCCGATACCACTGTGGTCGGTGAGGGGATGCAAACCCGTGACAACTCAGTGCGAGACCGTGAAGGAGTCGACGGCGGTGTCGAAGTACCGCTTGGTGTCGGTGACTTTGCTGAGTGGGCCCTGAAACCAGACGCTGTACGACTGGCCGCCCTCGTCCCAGCTGAGTTCGTAGACGTGGACCGGACCGTCCGTCCTGGCTTCGCCGTCCCAGGTGTAGTCCCGGAGGGCGGCCGCGTGCCCGTTGTGCTTGGTCGCGACGACCTTTCCGTCGCGGTATCCGGGGTTGAGGTCGGGGCCGCCGGAGTTGGCGAAGGTCGCCGTGTCGAGGGGGCTGGTACCCGTGGATGCGTCCTTGAGGACGCCGAGATAGAACGCCTTGTCGGGGGTCGTGTAGTAGACGCGCTTGCCGTCGGTGGACCGGGCACTGTCAGTGGGGACTGTGACACTGAAACCAGCGGGGTCGGCGGCGGTGCGATAGCCGGTGTTCGAGGGGTCCGAGGACGGGGTGGTTTTCTGGGAGGGCTTGGGGGTGGGCGTGGGAGTGGGAGTGGGGGAGGCCGAGGCGGACCGGGTCACGGACGGGGCCGAAGTGGAGCTCTGGCCCGCACGGTTGTCCGTACCGCCGTCCTTGCCGGTGCTGTCGCCGTTGCGCAGGACGGTCAGGGCGATGCCGGCCCCTGCCAGCACCAGCACCGCTACGGCGACGACCGCGATACGGACCGACCGGCGGGACCGCGGCTGCGACGGTGTCGGCGGTGACGGGGACGGCGCCGGAGCCACTGACACGGCCAGTCTTTGCGTCGCCGTGTCCGGGGCCGGCACAGGGGTCACCGGGGCCGCACCCATGCCCGCGTACGGGCGCAACAGCCGCTCGGCGTCGGCCACATTGAGCCTGCGCGCCGGATCACGCTCCAGCAGCCCCCGTACGACAGGGAGCAGCGGCCCCGCCTCGGCCGGCGGCCGGATCTCGTCGGCGACGACCGCGTGCAGCACACCGCCCAGGGAGTCGCGGTGGAACGGGGTGCGGCCGCTCAGCGCCGCGCACAGCAGCGCGCCCAGCGACCAGAGGTCGGCCTCGGGACCCGCCTTCGCGCCCTGCATGCGTTCCGGCGCGGTGTATTCGGGCGAGCCGACGAACGCCCCGGTCTCGGTGATCGTCGTCGACCCGGCGAGCTGTGCGATCCCGAAATCGGTGAGGACAACCCGGCCGCCTTCCTCCAGGAGGATGTTGGCGGGCTTGATGTCGCGGTGCAGAACCCCGCGCGCATGGGCCGCTCCGAGCGCGCCGAGCAGCGCGAGACCGATCCGCGCCGCCTCGCCGACACCGACGGGACCCTGCGCGGTGAGCCGGTCGGCGAGCGAACCGCCGACGACCAACTCCATCACGATATAAGGGACTTCGTCCGCATCGACCACCACGTCATGCAAGACGATCACCTGCGGGTGCTTGATCTGGGCAACCGCCCGCGCCTCGCGCAGCGCGGCCGCGGCAGGTTCGTTCGCACCCAGGTGCAGCTCCTTGACCGCGACCTCGCGACCGAGCAGCTCGTCGGTGGCACGCCAGACACTGCCCATGCCGCCCCGGCCGATCCGGCCGCCGAGCCGGTAGCGCCCCGCGATCAGACGTCCGTTGTGCGTCTCCTGTGACATGACTTCTCCCCCAAGGTCACCTTCCGGCCATCATGCCGCACGCCTGGACCGCCTCGACCGCCTAGTTCGGCTGCCAGTACCGCAGGACGATGTCGAACTGCGCGCGCGTCTTCTGCCAGTCCCGCACCGGGCCCGACATGTAGATCGCGTACTCCACGCTCCCGCCGTTGACCGTGTACAGCTGGTCGATCGCGCGGCGCTTGCCCGGATGGTCCTTGGTCTCGGTCCAGGTGAACTCCCAGAGCACACCCGGGTTGTCGCGGAAGGTGTTCTCGTGCAGCGTGACCCGGTGGTACTTCGGCAGCCGGCCGAGCTGCGGTTCGATGCTGTTCACCGCGTGCATGTAGGAGTTGGGAAAGTCCGGCGCGTTGTCGACACTGATCCGTATCCGGTGGTCCCCGCCGTCGGGGGTGTAGTCGATCTGCTGGCCGTCCATCTGCCGGATCCAGCCCTTCGGCACGGCGAGCGAGACGCCGGCCGGGTCCTTGACCTTCACCCATCCCGCCGGAAGCCCGTCGGGGTTCTTCTTCGGCGGGTCCTTCTTCGGAGTGGTCTCCGTCCCCGTCCCCGGGGCGGAGGGCGCACCCTGCGTCACACCGCCTGTGCCGCCGCCGCCCGAGCCCTTGTCGTTCTGGTACTTCATGATGCCGAGGCCCACCCCGCCGCCGATCACCGCGGCCAGGACCGCACCGATCACAGCCGTACGCCAGGGGTGGCGCTTGCGGTCGCCGGCCCGCGCGGGAGCGGCGGACTCGGGGACGGTCTGCACCAGTTGGGACGTAGCCCCTTCCAGCATCTCCCTGGGCACGTTCTGCGTCGGTACAAACGCCTGCGCCTGCTTGGGCGTCCGGCCCTCCATCGCGTCGAGCAGCATGCGCTCGGCCTCGGCGGCGCTCGGCCGCTCCGCCGGGTCCTTGCGCAGGAGGGCGGTGATGACGGGGGCGAGGGGGCCGGCCTGCTGGGGCGGCGGCGGTTCCTCGTTGACGACCGCCTGGAGGGTGGAGATCGGTGACGTACGGCGGAAGGGCGAGCGCTCCTCGACGGCCGTGTAGAGCGTGGCGCCGAGCGAGAAGAGGTCGGAGGCCGGCCCCGGGGCCTCGCCCTGGACGCGTTCGGGGGCGAGGTAGTCGATGGAGCCGACGATCTCGCCGGTCCGGGTGATCTCCGAGTCGCCCTCGATCGCGGCGATCCCGAAGTCGGTGATCAGGACGCGACCGTCGCGCGCGAGCAGGATGTTGCCGGGCTTGACGTCACGGTGCAGCACACCCGCGGCGTGCGCGGCCCGGAGCGCGCCGAGGACGTGGAGGCCGATGCGGGCGGCCTCGCGCGGGGCGAGGGCTCCGCTCTCCTTCGCGGCGTCGGCGAGGGAGGGTCCGTCGACGTACTCCATGACGATCCACGGCCGGTCGTCGTACGGAATGACGTCATGGACGGTGACGACACCCGGGTGGTTGATCCGGGCGGCGGCGCGCGCCTCCTTCTGCGTCCGCGCGTGCAGCACGGTGCGGTCGGCCTCCGAGACGAACAGACCCGCCGTCAGCTCCTTTACGGCGACGGTGCGGTGCAGCACCTCGTCGTGGGCGCGCCAGACCTTGCCCATGCCCCCGCGGCCGATCAGCTCGCCCAGCCGGTAACGCCCGGCGAGCAGCAGATCCGCGCTTTCGGTGTGTCCGGTGTTCCGAGTGTGTTCCACGCGCCCTTGCCCCGTTCCTCGAAGGCCAGGTTACGGAGGGGCGTTCGGGCATGGAACCTCGGGTCGGTCTGTGATACCGCACTGTGACGCTTGCGACTACGGGGTGTTCAGGTGCCGACGCGGTAAGTCGCGCTCGCCTGCTGGTAGATCTCGGTGACCTTGTCCCGCTGGGCATCGGGGCCGATGACCTGCACGATGTGGTACTTGCCGCCGATGATCATGGCGAGGTTGCGGACGTACACCTGGCGTCCGCTGCTGTCCTGCCAGCTGAACTGCCCCTCCGCCATGGCCTGCTGGCCCACGTCGATCCGGCGCAGGCCGCTCGCCTGGGACCAGGAGGAGTCGCGGAAGGGCTGCAGCTCGCGCTCCTTGTTGTTCTGGTACGCCATCGGGTCGCTGCCGTCGGCCTTGACGGTGTCCCGGCCCGGCACGACGACCAGCTCGAAGTCCCCGCCGAGGTAACGGATTTGCCCGTTGGAGTTGGCGGCGCGGCGCGTCCACGACTTGTCGACGGCTATCCGGAAGCCGGCGGGGTCGTTGCGCAGGCCGTATCCGGCGGGGAGACGGGAGTCGCTCTCGGTGGACGGGGTGTTCTGCGGCGGTGAGCTGCTCTCCGGCGCGGAACTGGGGGTGGCGGACGCGGTCGGCGTGGGTTTGGGCGCGGGTGCGCTGCCGACCTTCTGCTGCCCGTCGTCGTCGGATGCCTTGGGCATGAACTTCATCGCGTACACGAGGGCGGCGATCAGGACGACGAGGATCACGACGAGCAGCATCCGCCCCAGCGAACGGGGCTTGCGCTGCGTCCGCTGCGCCTTCGGTGCCCGCTGTGCCCTCTGCGCCTTCTCCGCCTTCGGCAGCCGCTGCCTGCCGTGCTGCTGGCGGTGGCGTCCGTGCGCGGTGGCCACCGGCTGGCGGGACCCGCGCTTCTTCCTCCGTACGAGCTCGCCCCTGCGCCGGATCACCGGGAGTTTCGTCGCGTCGGCGGCAGGCAGCGGCACGACCTGCTGTCCGGCCTCCGGCTCGGGAGCCGACCTGACGAGCGAACGCAGCCAGCCGCGGAGCTCCTCGACGTCCGGACGTTCGGTGGGGTCCTGGCGCAGCAGGGACTCGACGACGGGCCGGAGCGGGCCGCACTCCTCGGCGAAGGCGGGCGGCTCGGCACAGACCAGCTGTACGAGTTCGGCGGCGCTCTCCTCGGGATAGGGGGCATGGCCCTGCACGGCCCGGAACAGCAGCGCGCCGAGCGCCCAGAGGTCGGTGGCGGGCCCGACGGGGGCGGCCAGCTGCCAGTTCTCGTGCACGGGGCCCGCCTGCTCGGGCGCCCACCGCTCGGTGACGGCCCCCACCACGGTGATCCGCGCCTGCCGGGCGCGCTCGGCGGCCAGCGGTGTGGCCGGGCCGCTGCGGGGGCGGGTGCTGCCGGGGGCTGCGGGCGCCTCGTCCCAGCGTCCGGTGTGCGCGGGGGGCTCCGGCACGGCCGGGGTCCCGGGCCCGGGCCCTGCTGCCTGCCGCAACTCGTCGGCGTGCATCCCCTCGCCGACTCCGGAGCGGCCGGAGCGGGGTGCGGCCCCGTGCCAACTGCCCGCGCCGCTGCCGCCACCGCGCGCCTCGTCGCTCCAGGTGCCGGCCAGTTCGGCACGGCGCGGGGGCGGCGGCCCGGGGGGCGCGGCCGGGGGCACCTGCTCGACGGGGCCGTAGGGGCTGCCCGCCGCGGGTCCGTATCCGGGCGGCAGAGCCGGGGGCAGCTCCGCGGCGCGGGCGGCGGCCCGGGCGCCCGCGCGGTACGCGGCTATGGCCCCGGCGCGCGCGGCGCGCGGATCCTCGGCCGCCTGCTGCTCGACGGGCGGGGCCAGCGCGGCCTGCCGCGCGGCGGCACCGGCCTCCTCCTCCGCCTCGCCGTCATCCTCTTCGGGCGGTACGGGGTCGTACCCGCACAGCGCCTCCTCGGCCGCGCCCGACGCGAGTCCGGTCAGCACGACACGTCCGTCGTCGCAGATCAGCACCGTGCGGGCGGTGATGTTCCGGTGGGTCCAGCCATGAACATGCAGGGCCCGTAAGGCAGTCAGCACATCGGAAGCGATCTCGGCGGCCCGGTACGGGTTCAGCGGCCGCTCGGCCAGCAGTGCGGCCAGCGGTCGTGCGGCGACGAGCTCACTGACGATCCACAGCGAACCGCCCTCGGCGAAGACGTCGAAGACCTGGTCGAGGCGCGGATGATCGGGAATCCGGGCGGCCGCCTCGGCGGCCTCGATGGCACGCCGTACGACAGGATCGGCGGCCCGCAGGGTCGTGCGCCCCTGGCCGACGCCCTGCCGGGGTCCTGGCACCCCGCCCCCGTCGAGCATCTCCGCCTCGACGACCTCGGGCAACGGCAGCTGGCGGACCAGCACTTCCTGCCCGCTGTAGGTGTCGAAGCCGCGGGTCTCGACCAGTTCGAAGGCGTCGGAGGGCGGCAGCGGAAGCCGGTACCGGTCAGCGAGCACCCGACCCGCATACTCGTCCACGACGCCTCCCCCTGAGGTCTCGTGCGGTCAAATCCAGTCGCTCTGCGACCCGTTGTCGTTACTTAAGGGCCGTGGGCACTCACGATACGTGTTTCCCCCCGCTCCGGGCCCGGACTACGAATCTGCCGGTGAAACTGCTCCGCTCAGGACTTCGGCTCGAAGGTCGTGGCGAAGGTCTTCCAGGTCTCGCTGCGCTCGGAGCTGCCCCAGTCGGCGGCCCGCGCGGTGTACATCAGCCCGTAACCGAGCTTGCTGTTGACGACGAACCCGCGGTCCACGGACCGGAACTTCGTCCCGTTGTCCTGATAGGTGAACTCCCAGTCGGCCGTGTTCCAGCCGCGGTAATCCACCTTCTCTATTCGCACCCGCTCGTACCTGTCCCGGACCATGTACGACTCCTGGGACTTCCAGTCGGCCACCGGGTCGCTCTTCGGGGTCGTCGTCCACCCCACCAGCAGCTTCTGCCCGCCCGGGCCGGTGAAGCGTGCACCGGCGGATCCGGTGGACTGGTACTTCCAGCCCTTCGGCAGCCCGATGGAGAACCCCTGGTCGTGGTGGTACGTGGTGACGGCGGCATCCCCGCCGCCCGCGTTCTCGCCGCCGGGGTCGGAGCTCGCGCCGGAGCTCTCCGGGGCGGACGGAGTCTCGCCGGTCCCCTGACCGCCGCCCTTCCCCGAGTTGTCCTTCTCCTCGTCCTTGCCCTTGCCCTTGCCTTCGCCCTTCCCGGACGACGCACCGGCGGACGAAGAGGCCGTGACGGCAGGCGACTTCCCCTTGTCGCCCTTGTCGTCCCCGCCGAGCGTGAACGCCAATATCGTCCCCAGCACCGCCAGCGCGACGACGACCGCGGCGATCACCAGGGTGCGCCGCGGTACGACGTCGGTGAGCGAGGCCCGCACCGGCGTGGTCCGCGCGGGAGGAACAACAGCACCCGCGCCCGGAGCCGCAGCCGCAGCCGGGACCGCCTTCTCGTTCCGTACGGACTTCAGCGCACTGCGCAGCCGCTCGGCGGCCGCATCGGCGGTCTCCTTGGCCGACTTGCCGGTCTTCGCAGGCCGTACGGGCTTCTTCTTCTCCTCCGGCACCGGCGGCAGCGGAACGACCCGCGTCGCGTCCGCCGGCACCTCCGCCGTCTTCGCCGCCACCTCGGGCGCGTTGACGATCTCGGTCAGGAGCGCCCGCGCACCGGCGTCGTCGAGCCGCTGGTCCGGGTCCTTGGCGAGCAGGCCGTAGATGACCTCTTCCAACGGGCCCGCGTTCTTCGGCGGATCGAGCGGCTCGGTCATCACCGCGGTCAGGGTCGCGATCGCCGAGCCCTTGTCGTACGGCGGCACGCCTTCGACGCTCGCGTACAGCAGCCCGCCCAGCGACCACAGGTCCGCAGGGGGCCCCGGCTTGTGCCCGCGGGCCCGCTCGGGCGAGATGTACGAGGGGGCTCCCACGAGCATTCCGGTCGAGGTGACCGACGGGTCGCCCTCGACCTGCGCGATCCCGAAGTCGGTCAGGACGACCCGGCCGTCCTCCGCGATCAGCACGTTGGACGGCTTCACGTCACGGTGCAGGATCCCCTCGCGGTGCGCGGCGCGCAGCACGTCCAGGATCGCGAGGCCGACCTCGGCCGCACGCCGGGGCGTCAGCACGCCGTCCTCGCGGACCCGTTCGGCGAGCGATCCGCCCTCGACGAGCTCCATGACGATCCACGGCCGGTCGTCCTCGTCCACGACGTCGTAGACCGTGACGGCCCCGCTGTTACGGATCCGGGCGATCGCCTTCGCCTCACGCAGCGTCCGCGTGATGAGACGGCGCTTCTCGTCGTCGTCGATGGCCGAGGGGAACCGCAGTTCCTTCACGGCGACGGTGCGGCCCAGCGTCTCGTCCACGGCCCGCCAGACCGTGCCCATGCCGCCCTTGCCGAGCACCTCTCCGAGCCGGTACCGCCCAGCCAGGAGACGCCCCTCGGTGTCCTTCGCCTGCTCCGCCTCCGACATGCGTCCCCTCTGCGATCAACCCGCCCTGGCAGAGCGTCCATTGTCTCTCACTCCGCGACCGATGACGGCCCCGGGTCCACGCCCACCCGCACAACCGGCACACAAGAGGCCCACCATGCCCCCACCAGGGGAACCCCCACCGCGCTCACGGCCCGCAGGCGCCCCGTGCCCCAACTCCCCACGCACTCGCCCCGTGGTCCATCATGACCCTGCCGAAGGGATCCCCACCGTGCCCGTCCCCACGCCATCTCCCTGCTCCTCACTGCTTCCCCGCCTGCTCGTCCCCGCCCTGCTCGCTGCCTCGCTCCTGGGTGCGGCCGCCTCGGCCACGTCCCCCGAGCCGGGCCCCTCCCCCAGCACCACCGCCCTCTCGCGCCTGGTCTCCGCGGGGACCGCCCCGGCGGCGGCGCTCCTCTCCCAGAGCCCCTCCACCGGCTCCCGCTTCGTCACCACGGGTCCCGCCGTCCGCCGCACCGACCACTTCCGGGCCGGCAGCATCACCAAGACCTTCGTCGCGACGGTCGTCCTCCAACTCGCCGCCGAGCACAAGCTCCGCCTCTCCGACACCGTCGAGAGCCACCTCCCGAACCTCGTCCGCGGCCACGGCAACGACGGCCGCCGGATCACACTGCGCGCCCTGCTCTCCCACACAGCGGGCCTGTACGACTACACCCACTCCACCGCCGCCCGTGCTTCGGCTCCGCGTACCCCCCTTGCCGCCCTCCACACCGCCCTGGCGCACTCCCC
The DNA here is from genome assembly GCF_036227325.1 of Streptomyces sp. NBC_01465. Taxonomy (NCBI): domain Bacteria; kingdom Bacillati; phylum Actinomycetota; class Actinomycetes; order Kitasatosporales; family Streptomycetaceae; genus Streptomyces; species Streptomyces sp. NBC_01465. The sequence goes on from NZ_CP109467.1 coordinate 3,285,181, forward strand.
GACCCGTATCGGCTCCTACGCGTACTCCAACACCGACTACGTGCTCCTCGGGCTGGTCGTCCACCAGGTCACCGGTCGCTCCTATGCGGCCGAGGTCACCCGCCGCATCCTCACCCCCCTGCATCTCACGGGCACTTCGTTCCCCGGCGCCCGCCGCACCCTCCCCTCCCCGTACGGCCGCTCCTACTCCCTCAGCGCCCCCGGCCGGGACGCCACCACCCTGGTCGACCCCCGCACCGCGGGCGCCGCCGGCGAGCTCATATCGACCCTCGCCGACCTGAACCACTTCTACTCAGCCCTCCTCGGCGGCCGCCTCCTCCCCGCCCCGGCCCTGGCCGACCTCCTCAACACCACGCCCGCCCAGGGCCGCTACGGACTCGGCGTCTTTCCCCAGCGGCTCAGCTGCGGCCGCACCGTCTGGGGGCACAACGGCCGCATCACCGGCAGTTACGTCCGCACCGCCACCACCGGGGACGGCCGCCACACCGTCACGTTCCGCCTCAACTCGGACACCGAACCGGCCCCCTCGCTCGAACGAGCCGTCCTGGAAGCCGAGTTCTGCCCCTGAAGCCTCAAGGGGTGTCCAGCGGCACGATGTCCGGAGCCCCGAGCCGCGCCGCGTCCGCCGTGAGATCGTCCGGCTGCCGCTGCGACTCCCGCTCCGCCTCGACCCGCTTCTCGTAGTGCTCGACCTCCTTCTCGATCTGCTCCTTGTCCCAGCCGAGCACCTTCGCCATCAACTCGGCCGCCTCCCGCGCACTGCGCGTCCCCCGGTCGAAGGTCTCGATCGAGATCCTCGTGCGCCGGGTGAGTACGTCGTCGAGGTGCCGGGCCCCTTCGTGCGAGGCCGCGTACACGACCTCGGCCCGCAGATAGTCGTCGGCGCCGCCCAGCGGATCCGCCAGCGACGGATCCCCCGCGATCAGCTCGAAGACCTCCTCGACCATCGACCCGTACCGATTCAACAGGTGCTCGACGCGCGCCACATGGAGCCCCGTCCGCACCGCGATCCGCGCCCGCGCGTTCCACAGGGCGTTGTATCCCTCGGCTCCCATCAGCGGCACGTTCTCCGTGACGCACTCGGCGACCCGCTGGTCCAGCGCGTGCACGGCCTCGTCCACCGCGTCCTTCGCCATCACCCGGTACGTCGTGTACTTGCCGCCCGCCACCACCACGAGCCCCGGCACGGGATGCGCCACCGTGTGCTCCCGCGAGAGCTTGCTCGTGGCATCGGACTCCCCGGCCAGCAGCGGCCGCAGCCCCGCGTACACCCCCTGCACGTCGTCCCGCGTCAGCGGCACCGCAAGCACCGAGTTCACATGCTCAAGCAGATAGTCGATGTCCGCACTCGACGCCGCCGGATGCGCCTTGTCCAGGTCCCAGTCCGTGTCGGTCGTCCCCACGATCCAGTGCCGGCCCCAGGGGATCACGAACAGAACGGACTTCTCCGTCCGCAGGATCAGCCCGGTCGTCGAGTGGATCCGGTCCTTCGGCACCACCAGATGAATGCCCTTGGACGCCCGCACATGGAACTGCCCGCGCTCCCCGATCAGCGCCTGAGTGTCGTCCGTCCACACCCCGGTCGCGTTCACGACCTGCTTGGCCCGGATCTCGTACTCCCCGCCCGCCTCCACGTCCTTCACCCGGGCCCCCACGACCCGCTCGCCCTCCCGCAGGAACCCGATCACCCGCGCCCGGTTCGCCACATGGGCCCCGTAGCTCGCCGCCGTCCGCACCAGCGTCGCCACATAGCGCGCGTCGTCCATCTGCGCGTCGTAGTACTGCAACGCCCCGACCAGGGCGTCCTTCTTCAGCGCGGGAGCCACCCGCAGCGCGTGCTTGCGCGTCAGATGCCGGTGCGCGGGAAGTCCGCGCCCGTGCCCCGAGGAGACCGACATGGCGTCGTACAGCGCCACCCCGCTCCCCGCATACCACCGCTCCCAGCCCTTGTGCTGGAGCGGATAGAGGAACGCCACCGGCTTCACCAGATGCGGGGCCAGCCGCTCGAGCAGCAGCCCCCGCTCCTTCAGCGCCTCCCGTACGAGCGCGAAGTCCAGCATCTCCAGATAGCGCAGCCCGCCGTGGATCAGCTTGCTCGACCGGCTGGACGTCCCCGACGCCCAGTCCCGCGCCTCCACGAGCCCCGTCGAGAGCCCCCGGGTCACCGCATCCAGCGCCGTCCCCGCGCCCACCACTCCCGCGCCGACGACCAGCACGTCCAGTTCCCGCTCGGCCATCCCGGCGAGCGCAGCCGCGCGCTCCTCGGGTCCCAGTGTCGCTGTCCTCACTGCTGCCTCCCGTAGATCGGGGTGGTCCGGCTCAGGTCACTTCTCAGTGCATCGCGAGTGCATCGCGCTTCCGTACATCCACGATTCTGTCCGTACCCACCGACATCGGCCACCGCCTGTGGATAACACTCGGACACCCCAGACCGGCCCAATCCCGCATATCGGTCATATTTACTCCTAACCTGACATAGCGATGTCCACAGGGGTTGCGCGACGACCCCGCTCCGGCTATTGGGAAGGACGGCCCACCGCCATGCCCGCAGATCTCGCCGTCATCGGACTCGGTCACCTCGGTCTCCCCCTCGCCCAGGCCGCCGTAGCGACCGGCATCGACACCATCGGCTACGACACCGATCCACACCGCCTCGCGGGGCTCGCCGCCGACCGCACCCACCACGCGGACATCCGCCGCCTCCTCTCCGGCGGCTTCCGCCCCATCACCGATCCGGCCGAACTGGGCCGAGTGCGTACCGCCGTCATCTGCGCCCCCACCCCCCTGGGCGCCGACCGCGCCCTCGACCTGACCGATGTCGCCGACGCCGCCCGCGCGCTGGCCGCCCGGCTGCGCCCGCACACCACCGTCATCCTCGAATCCCCCGTCTACCCGGGCACCACCGAGGAATTCCTCCGCCCCCTCCTCGAAGAGGGCTCGGGCCTGCGCGCCGGCCGCGACTTCCACCTGGCCTACTCCCCCACCCGCCAGGACCCCGGCAGCCGCGCGCACACGTACGCATCGACACCCAAGGTCATCGGCGGCCTCACCCCCGCCTGCACCGAGTCGGCCGCCGCCTTCTACGGCCGCCTGACCGACAAGGTCGTCCGCGCCCGCGGTCTGCGCGAGGCCGAGATGACCAAGCTCCTCGAATCGAACTACCGCCACGTCAACATCGCCCTGGTCAACGAGATGGCCGTCCTCTGCCACGAGATGGGCGTCGACCTCTGGGACGTCATCCGCTGCGCCGAGACCAAGCCCTTCGGCTTCCAGCCGTTCCGCCCCGGCCCCGGCGTCGGCGGCCACGGCGTCCCCATGGACCCCTCGTACCGCCCGCCCACCGGCGGCGGCGCACTGCGCATGGTCGGCCTGGCCCAGGACATCAACAACCGCATGCCGCAGTACGCCGTCCAGCGCTGCGCCACCCTCCTCAACGAGCACGGCAAATCCGCCCGCGGCGCCCGCGTCCTGCTCCTCGGCGTCACCTACAAGCCGGACCTCGCCGACCAGGAGGGCTCCGCCGCCCCCGAGATCGCCCGCCGCCTGATGGACCTCGGCGCCTCCGTCAGCTACCACGACCCGCACGTCCCCGACTGGCGCGTCCACACCGTCCCGGTCCCCCGCGCGGACTCCCTCTACGAGGCCGCGGCGGCGGCCGACCTGACCGTCCTGCTGCAGAACCACCGCACGTACGACCTGCAGGGCCTCTCGGTCAAGGCCCAGCTCCTCCTGGACACCAGAGGAGCCTCCCCGGCCGGGGCAGCGCACCGGCTCTGACCCCTGCTACTCTGCGGCGTTCACATCTCGCACACACGTGCGTTTACGTCCCAGGGGGATCTCCATGAGCCAGCCGACGCCGCCACCGTCCCAACCGTCCGAGCCGCAGCAGGGCGCCTTCGGCTTCCCTGCCGCCCCGGTCCCCGCACCTGCCCCGGCACCCCGCCCCACCAACTTCGCGGGCGGTGTCCTCGCCGCGTTCGCCGTGGCGGTGTTCGGCGCGATCCTGTACGGCATCATCGCGAACGCCATCGACCGCGAAATCGGCTACGCGGCCGTCGGCCTCGGCTTCCTCGTCGGCCTCACCGCCTGCAAGGTCGGCGGACGCAGCGTCTGGCTGTTCGTCTGGGCCGCCGTGTTCTCCCTGGCCGGCACGTACTTCGGACAGCTCGTGGCCGTCGCACTGGCCCTCTCCGACATCACGGGCGCCCCGTCGGTGACGGACATCTTCCTCTCTCACTTCGGCGTCCTCAACGACGCCTGGGGCGAGGTCCTGAGCGCGATGCGCTTCGTCTTCATCGCCCTCGGCGCGGTCGGCGCGTACGCCGGCGCCAAGAAGGCCAACGGCTGACCCGCACCACCACACAGGGCCCGCAACGCACCCGCGTCGCGGGCCCTTCGCCGTGCCCGCGGACTGCCGCCCCCACAGCCCCCGTTGATAGCTTGGCTCCTCACCACTACCTGTCCTCGGGGGATACGCCATGAGCCAGCCCTGGCAGCAGCCGCAGCAGCCGCCCCAGCCCAACCCCAACAACCCCTACCTCCAGGCCCCCGCCCAGCCGTCCGCACCGCCCCAGATGCCCCCGGCCCCGCCGCAGGGCTACCCGCAGCAGCCGATGCAGCCGGGCTTCCCCCAGCAACAGCAGCCCTACCCCGGCGGCTTCCCCCAGCAGCTGCCGTACCCCGGAGGCCCCCAGCAGCCCCGCTCCGGCAGCCCCGTGGGCGCCGTCTTCCTCGGCCTGCTGGTCTCCTTCGTCCTCGCGGCGATCTACGCGGGCATCTGGTTCGCCACGTACAAGGACATGGATTCGGACAGCGCCGTCCGGGGCCTCTACTTCGGGCACGCCGTCATCAACGGCGCACTCACCGGCCTGATCGTCGGCATGGTGGCAGGCCGGAGCAACGGCGCCCACGTCGGCGCCGGGATCATCGCCGCGCTCGGTGCCTTCTTCGGCTTCGCCAACGGGTACGTGTGCATCTTGTTCGACCAGCCCAACGGGGACTTCATCCTCAAACACACCCCCCTCCTCCCGGCCAAGGCCTGGTGGGCGACCGGCGGAGAGGTCAGCGACCACCTGCTCTCCGTCCTCGGTGTCCTGCTCGCCGGAGGAATCGCCTGGGGCCTGGCCGCCGCCGTGGGCCGTCGCCGCTGATCGCACGACGAAGGGCCCGCACCACAAGGTGCGGGCCCTTCGTCTACCCCTGAAACATCAGCGCTTGTGCTGCGCGTCCGCCACCGTCACCTCGACGCGCTGGAACTCCTTGAGCTCGCTGTAGCCCGTCGTCGCCATCGAGCGCCGCAGCGCGCCGAAGAAGTTCATCGACCCGTCCGGCGTGTGCGAGGGACCGGTCAGGATCTCCTCGGTCGTGCCGACGATGCCCAGGTCCACGAGCTTTCCGCGCGGTACGTCCTCGTGCACGGCCTCCATGCCCCAGTGGTGACCCTTGCCGGGCGCATCCGTGGCACGGGCCAGCGGGGAGCCGATCATCACCGAGTCGGCACCGCAGGCGATCGCCTTCGGCAGGTCGCCGGACCAGCCGACGCCACCGTCCGCGATGACGTGCACGTACCGGCCGCCGGACTCGTCCATGTAGTCACGGCGCGCGGCGGCCACATCGGCCACGGCGGTCGCCATCGGGACCTGGATACCGAGCACGTTACGCGTCGTGTGCGCGGCCCCGCCGCCGAAGCCGACCAGCACACCGGCCGCGCCCGTACGCATCAGGTGCAGGGCGGCGGTGTAGGTCGCGCACCCGCCCACGATGACCGGAACGTCCAGCTCGTAGATGAACTGCTTCAGATTCAGCGGCTCGGCAGCACCCGAGACGTGCTCGGCCGAAACAGTGGTCCCACGGATCACAAAAATGTCCACGCCGGCGTCCACGACGGCCTTGGAGAACTGCGCGGTGCGCTGCGGGGAGAGCGCGGCGGCGGTGACCACACCCGAGTCGCGCACCTCCTTGATGCGCTGCCCGATCAGCTCTTCCTTGATCGGGGCGGCGTAGAGCTCCTGGAGGCGACGGGTCGCGTTCGCCTCGTCGAGCTCGTCGGCGATCTCGTCGAGCAGCGGCTGCGGGTCCTCGTACCGGGTCCACAGGCCCTCGAGGTTCAGTACGCCGAGGCCGCCCATCTCGCCGATGCGGATCGCCGTCTGCGGTGAGACGACCGAGTCCATCGGGGCCGCCAGGAACGGAAGCTCGAAGCGGTAGGCGTCGATCTGCCAGGCGATCGAGACCTCCTTCGGGTCCCGGGTGCGCCGGCTCGGCACGATGGCGATGTCGTCGAACGCGTACGCCCTGCGGCCGCGCTTGCCGCGCCCGATCTCGATCTCAGTCACGATGTGTGGCCTTTCCCTCTACGTCTGCCGTTCCAGTATCCCCGACACGCGCGCGGAAGCCCGCGGGCCGTCCGGCCTGCGGGCTTCCGCATACGTCCTGCTACGTCACTGCCTGCTGTCAGCGCCTGGTGTAGTTCGGCGCTTCGACCGTCATCTGGATGTCGTGCGGGTGGCTCTCCTTGAGCCCCGCCGAGGTGATCCGTACGAATCGGCCCTTGGACTCCATCTCGTCGACCGAGGCGGCGCCCACATACCCCATCGTCTGGCGCAGTCCGCCGACGAGCTGGTGCAGCACGTTGGCGAGCGGGCCGCGGTACGGGACCTGGCCCTCGATGCCCTCGGGGACGAGCTTGTCGTCGGAGGACACCTCGGCCTGGAAGTAACGGTCCTTCGAGTACGAGCGACCCTGCCCGCGCGACTGCATGGCGCCGAGCGAGCCCATGCCGCGGTACGACTTGAACTGCTTGCCGTTGATGAACAGCAGCTCGCCCGGGGACTCCTCGCAGCCCGCGAGCAGCGACCCCAGCATCACGCTGTCCGCACCGGCGGCCAGCGCCTTGCCGATGTCGCCCGAGTACTGCAGGCCGCCGTCGCCGATGACCGGGACGCCCGCCGCACGGGCGGCCAGCGCGGCCTCGTAGATCGCGGTGACCTGCGGGACGCCGATGCCGGCGACCACACGCGTCGTACAGATCGAGCCGGGGCCGACACCGACCTTGACGCCGTCGACGCCGGCGTCGATCAGGGCCTGGGCGCCGTCGCGGGTCGCGACGTTGCCGCCGATGACGTCCACGTTCACGGCGGACTTGATCTTCGCCATCCAGTTGAGGGCGTTGCTGTTGTGGCCGTGCGAGGTGTCGACGATCAGGAAGTCGACCCCGGCACCGGCCAGCGCCTGGGCGCGGTCGAGCGCCTCGGGGCTCGCGCCGACGGCGGCACCGACGAGCAGCCGGCCCTTGGCGTCCTTGGCCGCGTTCGGGTACTGCTCGGCCTTCTTGAAGTCCTTGACCGTGATGAGGCCCTTGAGGATGCCCGCCTCGTCGAGCAGCGGAAGCTTCTCGATCTTGTGGCGGCGCAGCAGCTCCATGGCGTCCACGCCGGAGATGCCGACCCGGCCGGTGACCAGCGGCATCGGCGTCATGACCTCGCGCACCTGGCGCGTACGGTCCGACTCGAAGGCCATGTCGCGGTTGGTGACGATGCCCAGCAGCTTGCCGGACGGGTCGGTGACCGGGACGCCGCTGATACGGAACTTGGCGCACAGCGCGTCGGCCTCGCCGAGCGTGGCGTCGGGGCTGACCGTGATCGGGTCGGTGACCATGCCGGACTCGGAGCGCTTCACGAGGTCGACCTGGTTGACCTGGTCCTCGACAGACAGGTTGCGGTGCAGTACGCCGACGCCGCCCTGACGGGCCATGGCGATGGCCATGCGGGCCTCGGTCACCTTGTCCATCGCGGCGGAGAGCAGCGGGATGTTCACGCGTACGTTCCGCGAGATGAGCGACGAGGTGTCGACCGCGTTGGGCAGCACTTCAGATGCGCCCGGCAGCAGCAGCACGTCGTCGTATGTCAGCCCGAGCGTCGCGAATTTCTCGGGCACTCCGTCGACGTTTGCAGTCATGACACCTTCCCCAAATGGCCTTGATCGGTGCGGATGTCCATGCTAACGGGCTCCGGGGGTGTCACATTCCACGATCAAGATCACGGACGGATTCTGGAGCTTCCTACTGCTCCGCCAGGGCCCTCAGCCGGCTGAGGGCCCGGTGCTGTGCGACCCGCACCGCGCCCGGGGACATGCCCAGCATCTGTCCGGTCTCCTCCGCGGTCAGACCGACAGCGACCCGCAGTACCAGCAGTTCGCGCTGGTTGTCGGGAAGGTTGGCGAGGAGCTTCTTGGCCCACTCCGCGTCGCTGCTGAGCAGCGCCCGCTCCTCGGGTCCCAGGGAATCGTCGGGCCGCTCGGGCATCTCGTCCGAGGGCACCGCGGTCGATCCCGGGTGGCGCATGGCCGCGCGCTGCAGGTCGGCGACCTTGTGCGTGGCGATCGCGAAGACGAACGCCTCGAAGGGCCGACCGGTGTCCTTGTAGCGCGGCAGCGCCATCAGCACGGCGACGCAGACCTCCTGCGCCAGGTCCTCCACGAAGTGACGAGCATCACCGGGCAGCCGGCTGAGCCGGGTGCGGCAGTAGCGCAGCGCGAGGGGGTGGACATGGGCGAGAAGATCATGGGTGGCCCGCTCGTCGCCCTCGACGGCGAGGTGGACAAGGGCACCGATCGGCCCCTGGGCACCCGCAGCCTCGTCGTCGCGCATCGGATCATGGTGCACGGGCGCGGAACCATCCGCTGCACCGCGTCCGTAGTTGTGCACTGAAGCGTTATGAGCAGGTGCGCCGGAACTCATCTCCTGCGCCCTCCCCTCTCGCTGGCCCTGCTCGCTCGACTCGTCCCCGAGGAACTCCACACCCTCAAGGATGCGGCATCGCGCGGGAAACGTGGTGTGCGGGCGTCCGCCGTTCCTCCGGAGAGGGACGCCGACCGCCCGCACCAGCGCATTCAGCGCACCAGACCCCAGCGGAAACCGAGCGCGACGGCGTGCGCGCGGTCCGAGGCGCCCAGCTTCTTGAAGAGCCTGCGCGCGTGGGTCTTGACCGTGTCCTCGGAGAGGAACAGCTCGCGGCCGATCTCGGCGTTCGAGCGGCCGTGGCTCATGCCTTCGAGCACCTGGATCTCGCGCGCGGTGAGCGTGGGCGCGGCACCCATCTCGGCCGAGCGCAGCCGCCGCGGGGCGAGCCGCCAGGTCGGGTCGGCGAGCGCCTGGGTGACCGTCGCGCGCAGTTCGGCGCGCGAGGCGTCCTTGTGCAGATAGCCGCGGGCACCGGCGGCGACCGCGAGCGCGACCCCGTCGAGGTCCTCCGCGACGGTCAGCATGATGATCCGGGCGCCCGGGTCTGCCGAGAGCAGCCGCCGCACGGTCTCGACGCCGCCCAGACCGGGCATGCGTACGTCCATCAGAATCAGGTCCGAACGGTCGGCACCCCAGCGGCGGAGGACTTCCTCACCGTTGGCGGCCGTCGTCACACGCTCGACGCCGGGCACGGTCGCGACCGCGCGGCGGAGCGCCTCTCGGGCAAGCGGGGAGTCGTCGCAGACGAGGACGGATGTCATGACTCTCGTCCTCCGCGGCTCTCACAGCTACTGCGCGTCACCTTGAGCCTCCAGGCTGAATACAAATCGTCACCTGTGCGGTCGACACCCTCGGACACCTGCCCGAGCGCTTGTTGTTTCAACCGCCACACACACTCAACGACGGTCACTCGAAAGAGTTACGGGTCGGACGGCCGCCTTCGGCACTCTACGTGAGTGGGCGATTGCGGAAGGCAGCATCACAAGTCGTCCACATCCAGGGTTGAGCTATGCCCTATTTGGCGGCTTTTCTTCCATTTTGCTGGTGTCTGTGACTAGATTCGCAATGAGTCATATTTACATCTACTAACACCGTAGATGTACCTCACGGATCTCAGCGGACCTCAAGGGGACAAGCAATGGCAGATTTTTCCCGCCTTCCCGGACCCAACGCCGACCTCTGGGACTGGCAGCTCCTCGCGGCCTGCCGAGGGGTCGACAGCTCCCTCTTCTTCCACCCGGAGGGCGAACGCGGTGCTGCGCGCAGCGCCCGTGAGAACTCGGCGAAAGAGGTCTGCATGCGGTGCCCGGTCAGGGCAGAGTGCGCCGCGCACGCGCTTCAGGTGCGCGAGCCGTACGGCGTATGGGGCGGCCTCACCGAGGACGAGCGCGAGGAGCTCATGGGCCGCGCACGGAACCGGCTGATCTCGGCCGCGGGCGCCACCGGCCCCGGCCAGGCGTAGAAGGCCGGCACGGAAGACCGGCGCAGAAACGTTCCTGCCGCCCGCCGCGGGCTCAGCGGGCGGCGGCCCTGGCGAGCTGGTCGAGGGTCGCCGCCACCGCGGGGACGTGCGCCAGATCGGGCAGCGTCAGGGCGACGATCTCGCGGCGCACCGCGGGCTCCACGGTCACTGTGCGTGCACCCTTGGGGCGTACGGACTCGATCGCGAGCTCCGGCAGGACCGCGACGCCCAGGCCCGCGCCGACGAGTCCGATCACGGCCGGGTAGTCGTCGGTGGCGAAGTCGATACGGGGCTGGAAGCCGGCGCTCTCGCAGACCTCGACCAGTTGGCGGCGGCAGCGCGGGCAGCCCGCGATCCACGATTCGTCGGCCAGGTCGGAGATGGTGACCGCGTCGGAGGAGGCCAGCCGGTGCCCCTCGGGGACCAGGCCCACCAGGCGGTCGGCGAGCAGGGGGCGTACGACGAGGTCGTCCCACTCGTCGGTCGGCGCCCCGTAGCGGAAGGCCAGCGCCACGTCGCAGTCGCCCTCGCGGAGCATCTCCACCGAGCGCGGCGGCTCCGCCTCGACCAGGGAGACCCTGGTGCCTGGGTGGGCGGCGCGCAGTGCGGCGAGGGCGGTGGGGACCAGCGTGGAGCTGCCGCTGGGGAACGAGACCAGGCGGACCCGGCCCGCGCGCAGGCCCGCGATCGCGGCGACCTCCTCCTCGGCGGCGGTGAGGCCCGCGAGGATTCCGGCGGCGTGGCGCACGAGGGCCTCGCCGGCCTGGGTGAGGCGCATCTCACGGCTCGTACGGATGAGGAGCGGGGTGCCCGTGGAGGCTTCGAGGGCCTTCATCTGCTGGCTGACGGCCGGCTGCGTACAGCCCAGTTCGCGCGCGGCGGCGGAGAAGGACCCCGTGGCGGCGACGGCGCGCAGGACGCGGAGATGGCGGGCCTCGATCATGACTTCGAGCATAAGGGATGCTTGGGGTCTGCGCTCAATTTTGCGTGGTGGCTTTGAGTGCGGGCGTCTAGCCTGCGGATATGAAGCTGCTGACTGTGAATGTGGGGCGGGCCACCGCCGTCGAGTACACCGATCACCAGGACGGGAAGAGCGGCGTCGACAAGCGGCCCATGGAGGGGCCCGTGCGGTTGTTCTCCCCCGGGCCCACCGGGGTGGGCGCGAGCGGGGTCGAGGGGGACGACGTCTGCGATCTGCGGTTCCACGGGGGTGAGGCCCGGGCCGCGTACGCCTTCGCGCGCGAGGATCTCGACGGCTGGGAGCGGGAGTTGGGGCGCGCGCTGCCCAACGGCTCCTTCGCGGAGAACCTCACGACGGCGGGCGTCGATGTGAGCGGTGCTCTGATCGGTGAGCGGTGGCGCGTCGGGTCCGACGTGGTGCTGGAGGTGACCGGCGGGCGGATTCCCTGCCGGACCTTCCAGGGGCATGTCGGGGAGAAGGCGTGGGTGAAGAGGTTCACGCAGGCGGGGGCGCCTGGGGCGCTGCTGCGGGTGATCGAGCCGGGTGAGGTGAGGGCCGGGGACGCGATCGAGGTCGTACGGCGGCCGGATCACGACATCACCGTCGAGCTGCTGTTCCGGGCGGCGACCGTGGAGCGTTCGCTGCTGCCGCGCACGCTGGTGGCCGCCGAGTGGATGGAGTCGGGGTTCCTGGAGACCGCGCGGGAGTACACCGCCAAGTACGGGTCCGGGCAAGGGTCGTAGACGCGGTCTCAGGGGCGGGTGGGGGACGGCTCCGGGGCGGGTCGGGGGCTTGCCCGATGTGGGGTGCGGGGCTCCGGCGGGAGTGTGGCCCGTATGGAGAAGACCAGGGGGCGGAGCCGCCTCAAGCGGGTACTGATCGTGCTGGGGTCCGTGGTGGGGGTGCTCGCCGTCGTGATCGGCGGCGGGTTCGCCTGGCTGTGGACCGGGGCCGACATCAGCACGGTCGGCAAGGTGTCCTTCAGTCAGGAGATGAAGGTGCCGCCGCTGGCGGAATCGACCGTGACGAAAGACGGAACGCGGGTCTTCGATCTGCGGATGCAGGCCGGGGAGACGGAGTTCAAGGCGGGGAAGAAGACCCCGACCTGGGGGTTCAACGGAAGTTACCTCGGGCCGACGCTGCGGGCCGCGCGCGGCGAGAAGGTCGAGGTGCGGGTCGAAAACACGCTCGACGAGGCGTCGAGCGTGCACTGGCACGGCATGCATCTGCCCGCCGCGATGGACGGCGGACCGCACCAGGAGGTGGCGGCGGGGGCGCGCTGGAATCCGTACTGGAAGATCGACCAGCCGGCCGCGACGCTCTGGTACCACCCCCATCCGCACGGCGCGACGGAGCAGCACGTGGCGCGCGGTCTGGCCGGGATGTTCCTGGTGGACGACGCGAAGAGCGGTGCGCTCGCGCTCCCGAAGACGTACGGGGTCGACGATCTGCCGGTGATCGTGCAGGACGTGGAGTTCGACGGGAACAAGCTGGACCACGGGCACAAGATCCTGCGGAACACCGGGTTCCTGGGCGGGCGGACGATGGTCAACGGCACGCTCGATCCGTACAAGGAGGTGGGCGACCGGCTGGTGCGGCTGCGGCTGCTCAATGCGTCGACCGCCCGCATCTATACGTTCGGCTTCGACGACAGCCGGGAGTTCTCGCTGGTGGGGACTGACGGCGGGCTGCTGGAGCGGCCTGCGGGGATGAAGCGGGTCCAGCTGTCGCCCGGGGAGCGCGCCGAGATCGTGGTGGAGATGCGGGCCGGGGAGCGGACGGTGCTGCGGAGTTACCCGTGGGAGAAGGGCGATGCGTGGGAGAAGCGGTTCAGCGGGGGCGACGACTCTTTCGACGTACTGCAGTTGAGGGCGGCGAAGACGCTGCGGGACTCGCCCACGCTGCCGCAGCGGCTCGTGGAGAGCGAGCTGCCCGAGGCGAAAGATGCGGTGCGCGGGCGGTACTTCGAGCTGAAGCTGTCCGGGATCAATGGCAAGAAGATGGACATGGGGCGGGTCGACGAGACCGTCACCCAGGGGGCGACGGAGGTGTGGACCGTACGGAACGGGGGCGATATGACGCACAACTTCCATGTCCACGATGTGCAGTTCAGGGTGGTGGAGTTCGACGGGAAACCGCCGGGGGCCGCTCTGCGCGGGCCCAAGGACACCCTCGCCATGCCGATCGGGTCGACGGCGAAGATCGCGGTGCGGTTCGACGGGCCGGCCGATCCGGACCATCCGTACATGTACCACTGCCATCTGCTCGCCCATGAGGACGAGGGGATGATGGGGCAGTTCGTGGTGGTCGAGAAGGGGCAGCAGGCGGGGACGCCGGGCGGGCACGGCGGGCACTAACGTTCCGTACATGACGACTGCTTTGATCACCGGCGCTACCGCCGGCATCGGTGCCGCCTTCGCGCGGCGGCTGGCGAAGGACGGGCACGACCTGGTGCTCGTGGCCCGGGACTCCGAGCGGCTGCAGGCCGCCGCCACCGAACTCCACGACCGGCACGGGGTCGAGGTCGAGGTGCTGGCCGCCGATCTCTCCGAGGAGAAGGGGATCGCGTCCGTCGAGCGGCGGCTCGGCGAACGCCGGAACCCGGTCGACCTGCTGGTCAACAACGCCGGGTTCGGCAACAAGGGGCGCTTCCTCGAAGTGTCGATGGCCGACGAGCTGACCATGCTGAAGGTGCACTGCGAGGCGGTGCTGCGGCTCACCTCGGCGGCCGTCGCCGGCATGAAGGAGCGCGGGCGCGGCGGTGTGGTGAACGTGGCGTCCGTTGCCGCCTTTGTGCCGCGTGGGACCTATGGGGCGTCCAAGGCGTGGGTCGTGCAGTTCACTCAGGGCGCCGCCCGGGATCTGGTGGGCAGCGGGGTGCGACTGATGGCGCTCTGCCCCGGGTTCGTACGGACCGAATTCCATGAGCGCGCCGGGATGGGCACGGACAACATCCCGGGGTGGATGTGGCTGGACGCCGACAAGCTGGTGAACGCCGCGCTCGCCGATCTGGCGCGCGGGAAGTCGCTGTCGATCCCGGACCCGCGCTACAAGGTCCTGATGGGCGCGGTGAAGCTGGCGCCTCGCGGCCTGCTCGGAGGGATCACCTCCAAGACAGGCCGCAAGTACGGGCCGCAGTAGGGGTGTTTAGGGGTGTTGGGGACCTACTTGATGCCGCGGCCCGCGTAGGCGCCGATGTTGGGCGTGCCGGGCTTCAGCGGGTGGCCGAAGTAGTCCCTGCCGCCGTTGTTCTCGACGACGGCGCCCGCGGCGAGGGCCGGTGAGCCCGCGCCGAGCCTGAAGTCGCTGCGCAGCAGCGGGTCGGTGGTGATTCCGTCGGGGTTGGCGACCGGGGAGCCGATGCCGTAGAAGGCGTTGTGGTCGAAGGTGATCTTCGGGATGGTCACCTTGTACGCGTAGCCGCCCGTGCCCTCGCTGACGAAGAGGTTGTTGCGGAAGGTCAGTTCGTGCTGGGTGGTGGCCGCCGCGTCGTCCTCGACGAGCTTCGTGGGGACCTGCTCCTTGTTGTAGAAGCTGTTGTTGTAGATCTGGGTGTTGAGGATCGGGCCCCAGCAGTTCTGGACGAGGCGGGCGCCGTCGTTGCGGCTGACGTTGTAGCGGGCGACCGTGTCGACGGTCTTGGCGCCGCTGTACGGGCAGACCAGCAGGAAGCCGCCCTTGTTGTCGTGGCTGTAGTTGTACTGGAAGACCGTGCGCTGCGAGGCGCCGTCGGCGTCGAAGGACATCCCGTCGTGGGTGTTCCCGCCGCCCGAGACCTCGTTGTACTCGATGGTCGTGTCATCGGTGTTGAAGGTCCAGATGCCCGCGTTGGCGGAGGGCGAGCGCAGTTGGAAGCCGTCGACCCGGTTGTGGTCGATGCGCGCTCCGGCGGTGGTGTCCAGCTTCATGCCGTCGCCGCCGATGGACTTCAGGGTGTTGTACGAGACGCGGATGTGCGTCGAGGGGGTCCAGGCGCCGGGGTAGACGTTGGGGTCCTGCTGGTTGCCGACCAGATCGCGCTTGGAGAACGTCGACTTGAAGTAGATGCCCTCGCGGTCGACGTCCTCGATGAGGTTGTGGTGGATGTCCAGGCCGTCGTAGCTGCTGGCCGTGGTCGTGCCCTGGACGGCGATGTGGATGGCGCTGGAGCCGGTGACGGTCTTGTAGTCGCCGCCGCGTACGTCGTGGATGTAGAGGTGGTCGAGCTCGAAGCCGTGGGCCGTGCCGTAGTCGGTGAGGCGCAGGCGGATGCCGTTGCGCTCGGTGCCGGGGGCGGCGGCGTTGGTGATCTCCAGGTTCGAGACGCGGTAGTGCTCGGTGTTGGAGAGGAGTACGACGTCGTGCGCGCCGGCGCCGTCGAGGACGGCGCGGGGTGCGGTGCGGCTGCCGTAGTCCGAGATCGTCACGGGGGCCTCGGCCGAGCCCGCGCCCTGGGGTGTGAGCGTGCCCGTACAGGTCGATCCGCGGTGGAACAGGAGCCGGTCGCCGGGGCCGTACGTGAGGGCGTTGGCGTCCGCGAGGGTGGTCCAGGGGTGGTGGCGGGAGCCGTCGCCGGGGGCGGTGGCCGCGCAGTCGACGTAGAAGGCGGTGCCCTGCTGGCGGTGGGCGGCCTGGGCGGGGGTGGCCAGTGCGGTGGCCGCGAGGGCGGTGAGGGCGGCGGTCGCGAGGGCGGTGCGTTGGCGTCTCATGATTCCTCTGATTCCTCCGGGATGTGGAGCACGGCTGCGGTGCCGTCCTGCCAGGTCACATGGATCACGTGGGGGCTCTGGACGCGGATGTCCGCGAGGGTGGCGACGGGGGCCGGGTCCGCTTCGCCGGTGAGCGAGGCGAGGGCCACGAAGAGGGAGGCGGGTCCTGTGGTGGCGCCTTCGACGGCGAGGATTTCGGAGGTGTTGCCGAACAGGGTGGAGCCGCCGGGGAGTTGGCGGACCTCGGGCGCGTAGCCGTGGACCGGGTGGAGCTGGGTGGTGACCGCCTCGGTGTGCCGGGCCCAGCCCGTCTGGCGTACGGGGGTGGGTTCGGGGGCGCCGGTGACCAGGTGCGCGCGGACCTCCGCGCGGCCGTGGACGAGGGTGGCGGAGACGATACGGATGCCGGGGTGCGGGGTGTGCGCGGAGACGGCGCGGTCGGGGGCCGAGCCCAGGGGGTCGGCGGTGAGGCGGCGGGTGGGCACGCCGTCGAGGATCAGGGCGAAGTGGTTGTCGCGCTCGGAGTCGCCGCTGGTGGGGCCGGTGCGGGTGGAGTACGCGAAGCGGGCGTAGCCGGGGTCCTCGTTGTCGCCGACGTGGTTCGAGCCGTGGTTGTGGAGGCGGACGAGGCCGTCGGCGGCGGTGGACTGGAGGAGCATTCCGGTCGGGCCGAGGGCGGTTGCGGCGTCGTGCGTCTCGGCGGGGAGCGGTTCTTCGTCGGCCGTCCAGACCGGGTGGTCCGGGGGCATCAGCAGACCGAGGAAGCCCTTCGAGGCCCAGTACGGGGAGGCCGGGCCCGAGTACGTCTGGATCATCGGCTCGTAGCGGCCGTGCCAGCCGAGGGTGAGGAGGCCGTCCTGGTCGGTGGCGCCGTGGTCGAGGAAGTAGCGGAGCGTTCCCGAGGCGAGGCGGCGGGTGGCGCCGGGGGTGAGCGGGGTGTGGCCGGTCATCGCGCCGAGCCAGGGAGCGGCCGCGGCGGCGAAGCGGTAGGTGAGGGAGCGGCCGTACGGCAAGGGGCGCCGTCCGCGCCGAACATGCGGGAGACGTCGTCGAGTTGGCGGTGCAGGCGGGGGCCGTAGACGGCGAGGAGGTCCTGGTCGCCTGCGAGATGGGCGTGCAGGACGGGATAGAAATGCATCGCCCACGCGTTGTAGTGGTCGAAGGAGCGGTTCGGGCCGTCGCTGTACCAGCCGTCGCCCAGGTACCAGTCCTCGATGCGTTCCAGCGCGCGGTCGATGGTCCGGCGGGCACGGTCGGTCTCGATGCCCGCGTCCTGCAGGAAGCCCGCGACGGTGAGCCCGAAGAGCCACCAGTTGTTGTCCACCGGGGACGGGCCGAGTGCGGGGAGCAGCCAGTCGACGGCGCGCTGCTGCGTGCTGTCGTCGAGGGTGTCCCAGAGCCAGGGGCGGGTGAGGCGCAGACCGAGGGCGACGGAGGCGGATTCGACGACGGCCTGGCGGGTGTCGGCCATCTGCGGCCAGGTGTCGGGGCCTTCGGGCGGGCCCGACGTACCGGCGGCGAGGCCTTCGGCGTACCGGCTGAGGTAGCCGTGCGGGTCCTCGCCCTGCGCTCCGGCGACCCGCAGCGCGGCGAGCAGCCAGGTGCGGGCGTAGCCTTCGAGGCCGTCGGAGCGGGGTCCGGACGAGCTGGGGCGCGAGCCGGGGAGGTCGATGCGGCCGTGGCGGGGCGAGGCGTAGGGGCGCACCGCGAGCAGCAGTTGATCGGCCGCCTGCTCCCAATGGGCACGGGTACGGCCCGTGTACGGACTCGGCGTGGGCATGATGCTCCCCTGGAGGCGGACTTCGGCGTCGCCCGGAATCTTGAACCGCAGATTGATCGAACGTCAATGGGGAAGTAACGAATGATCGAAACTTCCGTCAATCGATCAAACTGCACTAGGGTCTGGCCAGCCGAGCCACCACATCGCGATTTGCAAGGGGACTGCCGCCGTGCGCGAGAGTGCTGCTGAACGTCACGACCGACTTCTGGCCCTGGTACGGGAACGCGGCTCGGCCCGCGTCTCGGATCTCGCCGGCCAGCTGGGGGTCTCCCCCGTCACGGTGCGCCGCGACGTCGAGACCCTGGCCGAGCGCGGGCTGCTCGACCGGGTCCACGGGTCGGTCTCCTGGCCGGAGAACGGGCCCGCCGCCACCGCGTCCGCCCCCGGCGGGGGCCCGGTGATCGGGCTGATCGCGCCCTCGGCGACGTACTACTTCGCCGAGGTCATCCGCGGTGCGCACGAGGCCGCGGCCCGCGCCGGGGCCCGTCTCGTCCTGCGGATCTCGGACTACCGCCCCGAGGAGGACAAGGCGCGCGCCGAGGGGCTGCTCGCCGCCGGGGCCGACGGGCTGCTCATCGCCCCGGCCTGGCGGGGCGCCGAGGACCAGGCCGCGTACGGGGACTGGATGGCCCAGCTGCCGGTGCCCGCCGTGCTGCTTGAGCGCACGCCCGCACCGGGCTCGCCCCTCGACGACCTGGACCGGGTCTGCTCCGACCACCGGCACGGGGTGCTCCTCGCCGTCCGCCACCTGGTCGGCCTTGGCCACGGGACGCCGCTGCTCGTCGCCCGCGCGGACAGCCCGACCGCGCTCGCGGTGCGGTCCGGGTACGAGGAAGCCCTGGTCACGCTGGGTCTCGCCGATGCACCGGCGATGATCGGGACGTCAGGGCCCGAGGTCGACCCGGCCCGCTTCGAAGAGGCGATGCAGGAAGTGCGTACGGCGGTGACCGAGGGCGGGGTCACGGCCGCGCTGGTGCACAACGACGTCGACGCGATCCACCTGGTCCAGCGCCTGTCGGAACTGGGCGTGCGCGTTCCCGAGGACCTGGCCGTGATCGCGTACGACGACGAGGTGGCCGCCCTGGGCGACACCCCGCTCACCGCGGTCGCCCCGCCCAAGCGCCAAATCGGGCGCTACGCAACGGAGTTGCTGGTCAGCCGCCTCGGTTCCGTACAGGACGACGACGAGCCGGGACAGCATCTGGCGCTGCTGCCGCGACTGCGGGTGCGTGCATCGACCACTCGATAACGTTCTGATCTTTTTTCGATCAATCAATCTTTCGCTCTTGACTTCGGACATGGCTGGGCCAAGGATCACGCCCAACGTCAATGTCGCCGCTGATTCAGGAGCCTCGCTGTGAACCGCAGTTGGAGCAGAACGACTCTTTCCATAGCCGGTGCCGCCACCGCCCTCGCCGTCCTCACGGCCTGCGGCGGCAGCGGCGACGACTCCTCCGACGGTGGCGGCACGGGCAGCGCCGCCAAGCCCGTGACCATCACCTTCTGGGGCTGGGCCAAGGGCACCAAGGAGGTCGTGGACGCGTTCAACGCCTCGCACAAGAACATCAAGGTGAAGTTCGAGGAGACCCCGTCCGGCAACGCCGGCGGCTACGCCAAGATCTCCAACGCGATCAAGGCGGGCAACGCCCCCGACCTGGTCTCCGTCGAGTACCCGCAGCTCCCGGAGTACGTCAGCCAGGGCGGGTTCCAGGACATCAGCAAGTACCTGACCGACGACGTCAAGAAGAAGGTCCTCCCGCAGGCGATCGAGCAGACGACGCTCGGCGGCAAGAACTGGGCCGTCCCCTTCGACGCCGCACCGCAGGCCTTCTTCTACCGCAAAGACCTGTTCACCAAGTACGACGTCGCGGTCCCCAAGACCTGGGACGAGTTCAAGGCCGCCGCCGAGAAGATCAAGAAGGCCGACTCCAAGGCCCGCATCGGCACCTTCTTCCCCGACGACCCGACCACCTTCCAGGCCATGGTCTGGCAGGCCGGCGCCCAGTGGTTCAAGGCCGACGGCGACACCTGGAAGATCAACACCACGGACGCCGCCACCACCAAGG
The DNA here is from genome assembly GCF_036227325.1 of Streptomyces sp. NBC_01465. Taxonomy (NCBI): domain Bacteria; kingdom Bacillati; phylum Actinomycetota; class Actinomycetes; order Kitasatosporales; family Streptomycetaceae; genus Streptomyces; species Streptomyces sp. NBC_01465. The sequence continues at coordinate 3,304,878 of NZ_CP109467.1, forward strand.
TCGCCGACTACTGGCAGGGCCTGGTCAAGGACGGTCTGGTCCGCTCGGACGCCTCCTTCTCCCCCGCCTGGACCAACTCCCTGAAGACCGGCGGCACCATCGGCTACCTCGGCGCCTCCTGGGGCGGTGGCGTCCTCGGCGGGACGCTGCCCGAGCAGAGCGGCAAGTGGGCCGTCGCCCCGATCCCGACGTGGGACGGCAAGCCGGCCAGCGGCATGCTCGGCGGCACCACCTTCGCCGTGCCGAAGAACAGCGAGAAGGCCGAGGCGGCCACCGAGTTCGCCAAGTGGATGACCACCACGGAGGACGGCATCAAGGCCCGTATCTCCTCCGGCACTTCGAGCGCCTTCCCGGCCGCACTCGCCCTGCGCCCCGCCGCCAAGGCAGCCTTCGACACCAAGTTCTACGGCGGCCAGGACATCTACCAGATCTTCGAGGACGGCGGCTCGTCCATCAAGCAGGGCTGGACGTGGGGCCCGTCGATGGGCACCACCAACACCACGCTGAAGGACCAGTTCGGCAAGGTCGCCAGTGGCGGCGCCACCATCCCCGGCGCGGTCAAGGCCGCCCATGACGCGACCGTCGCGGAGCTGACCAAGCGCGGCCTGAAGGTCGAGGACTGACCCAGATGAAAGCCCGCACCCGCGCCGCCGCGACCCTGCTGACCCCGTTCTTCGTCCTGTTCACCGCGGTGATGCTGATCCCGATCGGATACGCGATCTGGCTCAGCCTCTTCACCGAGCAGCAGTCGGGGCTCGGATTCGGCGGATCCGAGACGGTCTTCACCGGACTCGGCAACTACACGGCGGCGCTGGGTGACCGGGTCTTCCGCGACGGCTTCCTCGTCCTCCTCGGCTACTGCGTCATCTACATCCCGCTGATGGTCGGCGGAGCCCTCGCGCTCGCCCTGCTGCTCGACTCGGCGCTCGCCCGCGCCAAGCGCTTCTTCCAGCTCGCGCTCTTCCTGCCGCACGCCGTGCCCGGCATCATCGCCGCGATGATCTGGCTGTACCTCTACACGCCCGGTCTCAGCCCCGTCGTCTCCGCGATGCACTCCGGCGGCATCGGCTTCGACTTCTTCTCCCCCTCCGGCGCGCTGCCCTCCGTCGTGAACATCGCGCTGTGGGAGTGGCTCGGCTACAACATGGTGATCTTCTACGCCGCCCTGCAGGCCATCGACCGCTCCGTGCTCGAAGCGGCCACAGTGGACGGGGCGGGCGGCTGGCGCACCGCGTTCAGCATCAAACTCCCGCTGATCCGCGCCTCGGTCCTGATGGTCGTGCTCTTCACGATCATCGGCTCGCTGCAGCTGTTCACCGAGCCGCTGATCCTCAACTCCGGCTCCGGGTCCGCCGTCTCCTCCTCCTGGACACCGAACATGTACGCCTACACCGCGGCCTTCCAGCGCAACGACTTCGGGCTCGCCGCCGCGGCCTCCGTACTCCTCGCGCTCGCCGCCGCCCTGCTCTCCTTCGTCGTCACCCGCCTCACCGGCCGGAAGGGCAAGAACGCATGAGCCTCCCCGCGTCCCGCAAGAGCCCCTGGCTGTCGAAGACCGCCGTCAACGGAGCCCTGCTCCTGGCCGTCCTCTACATGCTCTTCCCGCTCATCTGGCTGGTCACCGCCGCCACCAAGGACACCGGATCCCTCCTCTCCGGGGACACCTTCTCCTTCAAGGGCTTCGACCTCTCGAAGAACCTCTCCGACATCGCCTCCTACGGGGACGGCGTCTACTTCCGCTGGTACGGAAACAGCCTGCTGTACGCGGGAGTCGGCGCCGCCGTCTGCTCCCTCATCTGCGTCGCCGCCGGATACGCCTTCGACAAGTACGAGTTCCGGGGCAAGGAGAAGCTCTTCGGCCTGGTCCTGCTGGGCGTGCTCGTCCCCACCACGGCCCTGGCCCTGCCCATGTACCTGCTGGCCAGCAAGATCGGGATCGTCAACACCTACTGGTCGGTGCTGATCCCGGTCCTGGTCAACCCCTTCGGCGTCTATCTCTCCCGGGTCTTCGCCTCCGGCTACATCCCCAACGAGGCCCTCGAAGCCGCCCGTATCGACGGAGCGGGCGAGCTGCGCACCTTCTTCTCCATCGGTCTGCCGATGATGATGCCGGGCTTCGTGACCGTCTTCCTCTTCCAGTTCACCGCGATCTGGAACAACTTCTTCCTCCCCCTGGTGATGCTCTCGGACCGCAAGCTCTTCCCGCTGAGCCTCGGCCTGTACTCCTGGAACACCAACACCCACAGCGAGCCCAGCTTCTACCCGCTCGTGGTCACCGGTTCCCTCCTCGCCGTCATCCCCCTGATCGTCGCCTTCGTCTCCCTGCAGCGGCACTGGAAGGCCGGACTCACCGCCGGCAGCGTCAAGTAGCCCCACAGCGCCCCCAAGGGAGCCACTCACCACCATGCACCCCACCACTGACAATCGGCCGTCAGTCCTGCTCGCGATGGGTCCCGGCATCTCCGACCGCCTCCTCGAACCGCGCCACCACACCCGGCTCGAAGCCCTCGCCCGTACGGACTCCACCCTCGTCGCCCACGACCTGGCGAACCCCACCCCGCGCGTCGCGGCCGCCCTGGCCGAGGCCGACGTCCTCTTCACCTGCTGGGGCGCGACGCCCCTCACGCCTCAAGTCCTGGCGGCAGCACCCCGGTTGAAGGCGGTCGTCCACGCGGCGGGCTCGGTCAAGCACCACATCACCGACGCCTGCTGGGAACGCGGCATCACGGTCTCCTCGGCGGCCGGCGCCAACGCCCTGCCCGTGGCCGAGTACACCCTCGCCACGATCCTCCTCGCCAACAAGCGCGTCCTGCGCTCCGCCCACGTCTACCGCGAGGTCCGCGGCGCCCACGACTGGCGCGACGAGATGGACGGCGCCGGCAACTACCTCCGTACGGTGGGCATCGTCGGCGCCTCCCGCATCGGCCGCCGCGTCATCGAGCTGCTCCGCCCCTTCGACCTGCAGGTCCTCCTGTACGACCCCTACGTGACCGCCGCCGAAGCAGCGCGACTGGGCGTCGAATCGGTCCCGTTGGACGACCTCTGCTCCCGCAGCGACGTCGTCTCGGTGCACGCCCCGCAGCTCCCCGCGACCCACCACATGATCGGCACCCGCCAGCTGTCGCTGATGCGCACCGGGGCGACCCTGATCAACACGGCCCGCGGCTCGCTGATCGACGAGGCCGCGCTCCTGCGGGAGCTGGTCCCGGGCCGCCTGCACGCCGTACTGGATGTGACGGACCCCGAACACCCGCCCACCGCATCCCCGTTGTACGACCTGCCGAACGTGCTCCTCACCCCGCACGTGGCAGGCTCACTCGGCAACGAACTGCACCGCATGACGGACCAGGCGCTGGACGAGCTCGAGCGCTACGCCGCGGGCCGCCCGTTCGCGGACCCGGTGCACCCGGCGGAGCTGAGCCACTCCGCGTAGCACCAGAAGCAGAAAACACCGAGGCCCGGCACCCCCGAAGGGGCGCCGGGCCTCGGCTGCGTACGGAATCAGCGTCAGTGCGAGTGACCGTGGCCGCCGTGACCGGCGTCCGCCTCTTCCTCGGCCGGCTTCTCGACGACCAGGGTCTCGGTCGTGAGCAGCAGGGAGGCGATGGAGGCAGCGTTCTCCAGCGCGGAGCGCGTGACCTTGACCGGGTCGATGACGCCGGCCTTCACCAGGTCGCCGTACTCACCGGTGGCGGCGTTGAAGCCCTGGCCCGCCTCGAGCTCGGCGACCTTCGAGGTGATGACGTAACCCTCGAGACCGGCGTTCTCGGCGATCCAGCGCAGCGGCTCGACAGCGGCGCGGCGGACGACCGCGACACCCGTGGCCTCGTCGCCGGTCTTGCCCAGGTTGCCTTCCAGCACCTTGACGGCGTGGACGAGCGCGGAGCCACCACCGGAGACGATGCCCTCCTCGACCGCGGCGCGGGTCGCGGAGATGGCGTCCTCCAGACGGTGCTTCTTCTCCTTGAGCTCGACCTCGGTCGCAGCGCCGACCTTGATCACGCAGACACCGCCGGCGAGCTTCGCCAGGCGCTCCTGCAGCTTCTCGCGGTCCCAGTCCGAGTCCGTGGACTCGATCTCGGCCTTGATCTGGTTGACGCGGCCGGCGACCTCGTCGGACTTGCCGCCACCGTCGACGATGACCGTGTCGTCCTTGGTGATCGTGACGCGGCGGGCGGTGCCCAGCACGTCAAGACCGGCCTGGTCGAGCTTGAGGCCGACCTCCTCGGCGATGACCGTGGCACCGGTGAGGGTGGCCATGTCGCCGAGCATCGCCTTGCGGCGGTCGCCGAAGCCGGGGGCCTTGACGGCCACCGCGTTGAACGTGCCGCGGATCTTGTTGACGACGAGGGTGGAGAGCGCCTCGCCCTCGATGTCCTCGGCGATGATCAGCAGCGGCTTGGAGCCACCCGCCTGGATGACCTTCTCGAGCAGGGGGAGCAGGTCCTGGATGGACGAGATCTTGCCCTGATTGATCAGGATGTACGGGTCCTCGAGGACGGCCTCCATACGCTCCTGGTCGGTGACCATGTACGGCGAGAGGTAGCCCTTGTCGAAGGCCATGCCCTCGGTGAAGTCCAGCTCCAGGCCGAAGGTGTTGGACTCCTCGACGGTGATGACACCGTCCTTGCCGACCTTGTCCATCGCCTCGGCGATGAGCTCGCCGACCTGCTTGTCCTGCGCGGAGAGCGCGGCGACAGCGGCGATGTCGGACTTGTCCTCGATCGGACGGGCGGTCTTGAGGAGCTCCTCCGACACGGCCTTGACCGCGGCGTCGATGCCCTTCTTCAGGGAGGCCGGGGAGGCACCCGCGGCCACGTTGCGCAGACCCTCGCGGACCAGCGCCTGGGCCAGCACGGTGGCGGTGGTCGTACCGTCACCCGCGATGTCGTTGGTCTTGGTCGCCACCTCCTTCACCAGCTGGGCACCGAGGTTCTCGTACGGGTCGTCGAGCTCGACCTCACGCGCGATGGTGACGCCGTCGTTGGTGATGGTCGGGGCGCCGAACTTCTTGTCGATGACGACGTTGCGGCCCTTGGGGCCGATCGTCACCTTGACCGTGTCGGCAAGCTTGTTGACGCCGCGCTCGAGGGCGCGACGGGCGTCCTCGTCGAACTTCAGGATCTTCGCCATGGAGCTGAGTCAGTCCTCTCGAAAAAAAACGAACTGCGCCCCTGCCACCCGGCTGCAATAGCTGGGGCCAGGGGCGCAGATCAAAGCAATCTGGGGTGAATTACTTCTCGACGATCGCGAGAACGTCGCGAGCCGAGAGGACGAGGTACTCCTCGCCGTTGTACTTCACCTCGGTGCCGCCGTACTTGCTGTACAGCACGACATCGCCGGTCTGGACGTCGAGCGGAAGACGCTCGCCGTTCTCGAAGCGGCCCGGGCCCACGGCCAGGACGACGCCCTCCTGGGGCTTCTCCTTGGCGGTGTCCGGGATGACCAGGCCGGAGGCCGTGGTCTGCTCGGCGTCGAGCGGCTGGACCACAATGCGGTCCTCGAGCGGCTTGATGGCAACCTTGGAGCTTGCGGTCGACACGATCCGGTCTCCCCCTTCGGAGATCTACGGGGTTAACAGTCTGGGGTGGCGACAGGCATGGGCCCGTCGTCGCGGGTGCCGGACCTGACCAGTCGCACTGTTGGCACTCTCCAGTGGGGAGTGCCAGATCCGAGACTAGGACGACGGTTAGCACTCGGTCAAGCGGAGTGCCAATCCGTCCCGGGGGCGCGGGGGTGGGTGTCCGGCGCAGGAGGCAGCCCCCGGAGGGGCTGAGCAGCTTGTCCAGCTCCGGGCTCGACGACGCGACGGCCGGCGGGGTCGTGGAGATAGAGCTGCACGACTTCGGTGCCGGCGCGGTCGCCGGTGTCCGCCCCACCTGGGTATCTCGACTCCCGGTTCGGCACGCCTTCCGGAAATTCTCCGAAAGCTATCGGTGGACGGCCTCGGAAGTTACGGAAACAGGACGCTGGTGTCAACGGCCCTGGCAGAAAGGGCTGTTCACGACCCCCACCTGAATCTCAGCCGCGCCACACCCCGCGCAGCCACTCCAGCTGTCGGCGTACGTGAACCGCGTCGCCGCCTTCGTGGCCGTTGAACGGGTAGGCGTGGATCTCGTGCGCCACCGCACCGCCCCCCGCCAGTTCGCCGTAGCGGTGGTACGCCGCATAGGCGCCGCTGGGCGGGCAGACCGTGTCGCGCAGACCGACCCCGAAGTGGGCGGGGGCCTGCGCGCGGCGGGCGAAGGAGATCCCTTCGACGTAACCGAGCGTGCGGTACGCGGCCTCCTCCGCCCCCCGGTGCACGGCGAGATACGCGGAGATCTCCCCGTACGGCGCGGCGTCCGTGAGGTCGAGCGCACGCCTGATCCCGCACAGCAGCGGCGCGGTGACCAGTGCTGCCGCGAGATCGGGGACGAGGCCCGCGACGGCGAGGGCCACACCTCCGCCCTGACTGTTGCCGCAGACCGCGACCCGCGCCGGGTCCACCCCCTCCAGCGCGCGCAGTGCGGCGACCGCGCACACCGCATCGGTGATCAGGCGCCGGTAGTGGTAGTCGTACGGGTCGAGCAGGCCGCGCACGACGGCACCGGGGCCGCCGGGGGCGCTCGCGTGCGGGTCGGGGGTCGCACCGCCGTTGCCGTACTGGTCGCCCTGGCCGCGGTTGTCCATGAGCAGGTGCGCATGGCCGGCGTTCGCCCAGACGAGGCGCTCGTGCGGGAGGCCCCGTCCGCGTCCATATCCGGCGAACTCGACGATCCCCGGCAGGAGTTCGGTGGCTCCTGCCGGCCGGGTGTACCAGGCCCGCACCGGGTCGCCGCCGAAGCCTCGGAAGGTGATGTCCCAACTCTCCACGAGCGCGAGGCCGTTGTCGGTCCGGCGGACTTCGATCAGTGGTTCGGAGTGCGCCGCGGACGTGAGCGTGGTCTGCCAGAAGGCATCGAAATCGGCTGGTTCGTCGAGCGGCGGACGGTAGTGCTCCAGTTCGCTCAGGGGCAGGTCGAAGGCGGGCATGGGCACCTCACTGAAGGTCACGGACGTGAATGGAGTTCAACAGACCGACCAACTCCCGCTGGTGCAGGACCCATTGACAGAGGTCGGGAGCGGTCATAAGTTGCGGCGACGTTACCGGAAAGGTCACGAAAGTTCTCGGTCACATCTATGCCTGCCGTACTGCCCCCCGTGCGATGAAAGGCCCTCCATGAGTTCCCCGACCGTGACCGGCGAGGTGAAGCACAGCTCACCCGCCCGGCCCGATCGCCCCCCGCCCCCTGCCGGGAAGCACCCCTCCGGCCGCCGCACCTGGCGCCAGTCACTGCGCCGCGACTGGCAGTTGTACTCGCTGGCCGTGCTGCCCGTGACGTTCTTCCTGGTCTTCCGCTATCTGCCGATGATCGGCAACGTCATCGCGTTCCGCCGCTTCCAGCCGGGCGGGTCCGTCCTCGGCGAGCACTGGGTGGGCCTTCGCTATGTGCAGATGTTTCTCGAAGACCCCACGTTCTGGCAGGTGTTCCGCAACACGCTCTGGATCGGTCTGCTGACGCTGGCCTTCTGCTTCCCGATCCCGATCGTGCTCGCGCTGCTGCTCAACGAGGTCCGCACCCGGGCCCTGAAGCGCTTCGTGCAGTCGGTGTCGTACCTGCCGCACTTCCTCTCCGTCGTGATCGTCGCGGGCATGACGATGCAGATGCTCTCCGGGGACGGTCCGGTCAACCACGCCCTGACGTATCTCGGGCACGACAAGATCTCGTTCCTCCAGGAGGCCGGCTGGTTCCGCACGGTCTACGTCTCTTCGGAGATCTGGCAGACCGCGGGCTGGGGCACGATCCTCTATCTCGCCGCACTGACCACCATCGACCAGGATCTGTACGAGGCGGCGCGCATCGACGGTGCCAACCGCTGGCAGCAGATGTGGCACGTCACGCTGCCCGGCATCCGCCCGACCATGATCACGCTGCTGATCCTCAACATCGGCGCGTTCATGGCGGTCGGCTTCGAGAAGATCATGCTGCTCTACAACCCGCTGACGTACTCGACGGGCGACGTGGTCTCCACGTACCTCTACCGGACCGGCATCGAGTCCAACAGCTTCAGCTACGCGGCCGCCATCGGCCTCTTCGAGGCGGTCATCGGCCTGGTCCTGATCACGACCGCCAACCGGCTGTCGCGCCGCACAGTGGGGACGAGCCTGTGGTGACCCTGACCAGGCCCGCGCCGGCCGAGCGTCCCCGGCGCCCCGGGCGATCCGGGCGCTCCGTGCACGCGGTCTCGCGCGGCTACCGCGTCTTCCAGACGGTCAACGCCGTCATCCTCACGGGCGTCGTGGTCGTGACGCTCTATCCGTTCATCAACATCATCGCCCGCTCGTTCAGCGCCGAGTCCCAGATCCGGGCGGGCGAGGTGAACCTGTGGCCCAAGGGCTTCAACCTCACCACGTACAAGATCATCGCCACGGACGGGATGTTCTGGCGCAACTACGGAAACACCGTCCTGTACACGGTGGTCGGCACCGCCGTCGCCATGGCGCTGACGACGGTCTACGCCTACGTCCTGTCGAAGAAGGACCTCAAAGGGCGCGGGGTGCTGATCGGCATCGCCGTCTTCACCATGTTCTTCTCCGGCGGCCTGATCCCCAACTACGTACTGATCAGCAGCCTCGGCATGAAGAACTCCTTGTGGGCGATCGTCGTCCCGAACGCGATCAGCGTCTTCAACCTCCTCGTCATGAAGGCGTTCTTCGAGTCTCTGCCCAGCGAACTCGAGGAAGCCGCGCAGATCGACGGTCTGTCCACGTACGGCATCCTCTTCCGCATCGTGCTGCCGCTGTCGAAGGCGGTGATCGCGACGATGACCCTCTTCTACGCGGTGTCGTTCTGGAACTCGTGGTTCAGCGCATTCCTCTACCTCGACAAGGCCGAACTCCTGCCGGTCACCGTGTACTTGCGCAACCTGATCGCGGGCGCCTCGGGCGGTGTCAGCGCGGGAGCCGACACGGAGCAGCTGAGCCAGGTGGCGGCCAACATCCAGTCGGTGACGATCGTGCTCACCGCGCTGCCGATCCTCTGTGTGTACCCCTTCGTGCAGCGGTACTTCGTGTCGGGCGTGATGCTCGGCGCGGTCAAGGGCTGAGCCCCTTCCCCCGCCCCCCTCGCCTTTGCCCCCTTCCCCCCTTCTTTCACGTACGGAACCCAGGGAGTCCCCGTGAACAACACCGGACAGCTGTCCCGCAGAAGCCTGCTCGCCGCCGCCGGGTTCGCCGGCCTCGCCGCCCTCACCGGATGCGGCAGCGGCGACGACGGCTCCACCGACGCCAAGGACCTGTCGAAGAAACGGGCCGGCGCCATGGAGAAGTACGGCGTGGGCGATCAGTTCAAGGCGACCAAGGCGCTGAGCTTCACCATGCTGCACAACGACATGCCGGCGTATCCGCTGAAGAAGAACTGGCTGTTCTGGCAGGAGCTGACTAAGCGCACCGGAGTCACCATCACGGTGACCTCCGTGCCGCTGGCCGACTTCGAGAAGAAGAAGAGCCTGCTCATCGGGGCGGGCGACGCACCGCTCATCCTCCCCAAGACGTACCACCCCGGCGAGGTCCCGTTCGTCGCGTCAGGGGCGATTCTGCCGCTCAGCGAGTACGTGGACCTGCTGCCGAACTTCCAGGACAAGGTGAAGAAGTGGAAGCTGGAGGCGGAGCTCGATGCCATCCGCCAGTCCGACGGCAAGTACTACATCCTCCCCGGCCTGCATGAGCGGGTGAAGCCCGGCTACTCCCTCTCCTTCCGCACCGACATCCTCGCCCGTCACAACCTCGCCCTGCCCACCAGCTGGGACGAGGTGTACGAGGTCCTGAAGGCGCTCCGCGCGGCGTACCCGGATGTCATCCCCTTCTCCGACCGATGGGGCTCGGTGCAGCCGGCCGGCGCCCTGCTGCAGTACATGGCGCCGGCGTTCGGCACGGTCGGCGGCTGGGCGTACAGCAATGCCGACTTCGACTTCAAGGCGAAGAAGTTCATCTTCCCGGGCGCATCGGACGGCTACCGGCAGATGGTGGAGTTCCTCCACAAGCTGGTGTCGGAGAAGCTGCTCGATCCCGAGGGCTTCACCCAGACCGACGACCAGGCGACGCAGAAGCTGCTCGCCGGGAAGTCCTTCGCGATCAGCGCCAACCCGCAGGAGCTGGCCGCGAACTACCGCTACAACCTGCAGCGGCAGATCAAGGGTTCCGACATCCAGATGATCCCGACCCCGACCGGCCCGGCGGGATCGGCGATCGATGGCACCCGCCTGGAGAACGGCCTGATGATCAGCACCAAGGCCACCAAGCGCGAGGACTTCGTGGCCATGATGCAGTTCATCGACTGGCTGTGGTACTCGGACGCGGGCCAGGAGTTCGCCAAGTACGGAGTCGAGGGCGTCACGTACACCAAGCCGGCTCCCGGCCAGTACAAGGTCAAGGACGGCATCAATTTCCAGGGTTCCGACCCGGGCGCGGCCAAGGACATCCAGAAGGACTACGGCTTCACCAACGGCGAGTTCACCTATGGCGGCAACTGGTCCCTGGTCTCCTCCTCCTTCACCCCCGACGAGAAGAAGTTCCAGGACGCCATGGGCACACGCACCCTGCTGCCCATCGACCCGGCGCACCCGCTGGAGTCGATGGAGCAGGAGCAGGCGACGCTGTGGGAGACCTCGCTGAAGGACCACGTCACGCAGAACACCCTGAAGTTCGCGCTCGGCAAGCGGCCGCTCTCGGAGTGGGACGCGTACGTCAGCGAGCTCAAGGCCAAGAACATGGACCGCTACATCGCTCTCCACAACAAGGCCTACGAGCGTTTCCGGAAGGAGCACGGGTGAGCATCCGCGTACCCGACGAGCCGATCGGACCCTTCTCCGACGCCTGGCGTGCCTGCGTGGGCACGGGCAGGATCGAACTCGCGCTGCGCCGCGACTACCAGGACTCCCTCGCCCTGATCCAGCAGGAGATCGGATTCCGGCACATCCGCGGGCACGGGCTGCTCAGCGACGGCATGGGGGTCTACCGGCCGTACGAGTGGCAGGGCGAGCGGCGCGTCCTCCACTCGTTCACCTACGTCGACCAGGTCATGGACGCCTATCTGGAACTCGGCATCCGCCCCTTCATCGAACTCGGCTTCATGCCCAGGGAGTTGGCGTCCGGCGACCGGACCGTCTTCTGGTGGCAGGGCAATGTCACCCCGCCGTCCTCGCACCGCGAGTGGGCGGACATGGTGCGGGCGCTGCTGACCCATCTGGTGCGGCGGTACGGCCTGGAGGAGGTCCGCACCTGGCCGATCGAGGTCTGGAACGAGCCAAATCTCCCCGACTTCTGGCTGGGCGCGGACGAGGCCGCCTACCACCGCCTGTACGAGGCGACCGCGCACGCCGTCAAGGAAGTCGATGCCTCGCTCCAGGTGGGCGGACCCGCGATCTCACCCGGTTCGGACGACTGGATGGCACGGTTCGCGGAGTTCGCGGAGAAGAACGGGGCGCCGGTGGACTTCGTGTCCCGGCACGCGTACACCTCGGGGGAGGCGCAGCCGGTGCCGTTCGGTGCGTACCAGCCGATGGCACCGGCGGACGGGCTCCTCGAACAGTTCGGGCAGCCGCGCCGGGCCCTGAAGGGGACGGCGCTGGAGGGGCTCCCGGTGCACATCACGGAGTTCAACTCCTCCTACCGGCCCGACAACCACATCCACGACACCGCCTTCAACGCCGCTTATCTGGCACCGGTGCTGGCCTCCGGCGGAGACTTCGCCGACTCCTTCTCGTACTGGACGTTCAGTGACACGTTCGAGGAGATGGGGGTACCCACCGCGCTCTTCCACGGCGGTTTCGGGCTGCTGACGCACCGCCAGGTGAAGAAGCCGACGTTCCACCTCTACGCCTTCATGGCGCGCATGGGCGAGGAACTGCTGGCACGCGGCGCCGACCATCTGGTCACCCGGAGTGCCGCCGACGGACGGGTGACGGTGCTCGCCTGGTCGCCCGTGGATCCGGGCGGGGCCACCGCCGGCCCCTCGGCCACGCACGCGCTGCGCCTGTCCGTGCCGGTGGGCGACGGTGAGGTGTTCGCCGTGCGGTCGACGGTGGACGAGGAGCGGGGCAACGCGTACGCGGCCTGGCGCCACATGGGCAGCCCCCGCTCCCCCGGCATCCGGCTGCTCGATGTGCTGTACGAAGCGGCCGAACCCGCCCGCAGCCACAGCCGGCACACCGCCGAGGGCGGCCGCGTCGACCTCGCCCTCACCCTGACCCGCCATGAAGTGACCCTGGTGGAGCTGGAGTTGGTCGACGACGAGGCTCCCGCGTGGTGGGACGAGCGGCGGCTCCTCGGAGGCGAGGCCGCATGAGCGGGGGTGCGGCGGCTTCCGGTTTCGGTACGGGACCGCTGTCGCGCGCCTCCGCCCTGATCCACACGCTGCTCGTCGTCGAGGTCATGCTCCTCGCGGCGGCCTCTCCCGGTCTCGCCGCGCTGCTCCTGCTGGGCCGTGCCCCGTCGAACCTTCCCCTGGCGGCGGTGTGTCTGGTGCCGCTCGGCCCCGCCGTGTCCGCCGCCGTACATGTGCTGCACCGCCGCACCCGGGATCTGACCGAGCTGCACCCGGCGCGGGCCTACCGGCGGGCGTGGCGGCTGAACGCGCTGCCCGCGCTGCGCCTGTGGGCGCCCCTGCTGGCCTGGCTGACGGTCATCGGCTTCTCCCTCACCCACTTCCCGGCGGCCGGGGTGCCCGGCTGGTGGGCGGGGCTGCTCGCGCTGATCGGCGGGGCGTCGCTGGTGTGGGGCGGCCATGCGCTGGTGATCAGCGCGCTGTTCGCGTTCCGTACGGCCGACACCGCCCGGCTGGCCGCGTACTTCGTCCTGCGCCGCCCGGGAGCGTCCCTGGCCGTTCTCTCCCTGCTCGTCCTGACCGCGGGCCTCACCCTGCTGGCCACCGAGGCAGCGGCGGTCCTGCTCGCCGCGCCCCTGCTGATGTCGCTGCTGCACGGCCTGCGCACGGTGATCGCCGAAACCGAGGAGGACTTCACCGTATGAGCTCCGCACCCCGCACCTCCAAGATCCCCTACGGCGGGGACTACAACCCCGAGCAGTGGCCCGAGGAGGTCTGGGACGCGGACCACCGGCTGTTCACGCAGGCCGGGATCGACACCCTGACCGTGGGTGTCTTCGCCTGGTCGCTCCTCCAAAGCGCCCTGGACACCTATGACTTCACACCGCTGGACCGGATCCTGGACCGCGCGGTCGCCGAGGGCCGGCAGGTCGTCCTCGCCACTGGCACGGCCGCTCTGCCGCCCTGGCTGGCGAAGGCGTACCCCGAGGTCAACCGCACCGACTTCGAGGGCCGAAGGCACCGTTACGGCTCGCGGCACAACTTCTGCCCGAGCTCACCTGTGTACCGCGAGCTGTCGACGGCGCTCGCCCGCCGCCTGGCCGAGCGCTACGCGGGCTGCCCTGCGCTCATCGCCTGGCACATCAACAACGAGTACGGCGGCGCCTGTTACTGCGAGCTGTGCGCGGAGGCCTTCCGTGACTGGCTCCGCGCGCACCACGGCACACTCGACGCCCTCAACGACGCCTGGTGGACGACCTTCTGGTCGCACCGCTACACGGACTGGGCCGAGATCGAACCGCCGAGCGCCCTCACCGAACACTGGCGCGGCCCCGACCACACAGCCTTCCAGGGCATCACGCTCGACTACCACCGCTTCATGACGGACGCCCTGCTCGGCTGCTTCCTCGCCGAAAAGGCGGCGATCAGGGAGCACAGCGCGGACACCCCGGTGACCACCAACTTCATGGGCCTGTTCCGCCCGCTGGACTACCACCGCTGGGCACCGCACCTCGACTTCGCGTCCTGGGACAGCTACCCGCCCCTCGACGCACCGCCGACCGTGGCGGCGCTCGCGCACGACCTGATGCGCGGGCTCAAGGACGGCGCACCGTTCTGGCTGATGGAGCAGACCCCGTCGACCACGGCCTGCCGTGACGTGAACCCTCTTCGCCGTCCTGGGGAGTTGAGGCTGGCGAGCTGGCAGGCGGTGGCGCACGGAGCGGACGCGGTCCTGTACTTCCAGATGCGGGCCTCGCGCGGTGCGTCGGAGAAGTACCACGGTGCGGTGATCGGTCACGCCGGACGCGCGGACACCCGCGTCTTCGGCGAAGTGGCCGCGCTGGGTGCGGAGTTGACGGGAGCCGGGGCACTGACGCTGGGCGCGCGCACCCCGTCCCGTACCGCGCTGCTCTTCGACTGGGACAGCTGGTGGGCCCTGGAGATCTCGGACGGCCCGTCGCGCCTCGTGAAGTACACGGACGTCGTGCACCGCTACTACCGGGCGGCGCGTGCGGCGGGCGCCGATGTGGACGTCGTGCCGGTGACAGCCGATCTGTCGGCGTACGACGTGGTCATGGCCCCCGTCCTGCACCTGGTCAAGGGGGACCTGGCGGACCGCCTGGAGGCGGTGGCCGCGCGCGGCGGCACGGTCCTGACGACCTTCCTCTCCGGCCGGGGCGACACCCACGACCGGGCCTTCCTCACCGACGTACCGGGGCCGCTCGCACCGCTCCTGGGCATACGCGTGGACGAATGGGACTCCCGCCCCGCCGGCGTCACGAACGGGGTGCTGCTGCCGGACGGCACGCGCGCCGAGGGCAGCCTGGTCTTCGAGATCGTCGTTCCCCAGGGCGCCGTGCCCCTCGCCGCGTACGAGGCCGACTTCTACGCGGGCACCCCCGCGATCACCCGTCACCGGCGCGGCCGCAACGGTGGCGAGGGCTGGTACGTGGCCACCCACCTGGACCAGGCGGGCACCGACTGGGTGGTGCGGCAGGTCCTGGCCCGCCACGGCCTGATCGGGCCGTACGCGGCGCACACCACGATCGAGACGGCGAACCGGCTGACCCCGGACGGCCGCCGCCTCCTCTTCCTCCTCAACCACACCGGGCAGCAGGCCGAGTTGGAGGTCCAGGAGCCTGCGACCTCGCTGCTCACCGGAGAGCACCTCAAGCAGGGCGACCCCCTGACCCTCGATCCGTACGGGGTCGCTGTGCTCCTCGCCGGGTGAGGTCCGCCCGTCAGTGGATCGTGCGTCCGTGGGCGTCCGGAACGCCGGAAGCCCTCAGGAAGTAGCTGTTGATCTGGTCGCGCCACTCGCGGGCGCAGCGCAGCTGCTCCTCGTACCTTTCGCTGACGCGTGCGTGCACCCCGGGCCGCACGAGTCCGCCGAGCGAGGCCCACACCTGCTGCGCCGCCTCGACTTCTTCCACGCCCTCGAAGTGGGTGTCGTAGATGTGCTGGATCACTGTCCTGCCGCTGTGCAGCACATGGCCGTACGGCACATGGTGGAAGAAGAGCAGCAGCTCGTCGGGGCAGGTGTCGACGCTCTCGTAGGTCTCGGCCCATGCCTTCTCGTACTGCGCCGCGTATCCGGTCCCGGTGGCCCGGCTGCGGTCGACACCGATGCCGTCACGGTCGGCGAAGTGGTAGGTCCCCCAGGGGCTGTACTCGTACCCCTCGACGCTCGGCCCGTAGTGGTGTCCCGGCTGCACCATGAAGCCGACGCCGAGCGGGGCGGTGTATTTCTCGTACGTCGCCCAGGACCCGCCCAGCACGGCCCGCAGTCCGGACCGCAGCCGCTCGGGGTCACTGCTCGCCTCCGGCTGGAACGTCAACTCGATCCATTCCGCCAGGAGTTGACCGAAGTCGGCATCCGGGTCCCAGGCCAGCCGCCCGAAGGCGTACAGATTGAACTGCGCGAGCGGATGCCCGGTCCAGAACGGGTCGTCGCCCGCATTCGACACAGCGACGAGCCCGCCGCCCCCGGCGATCTCGCCGACCGACGGCGCCCCCTCCCCTCCGGGCCTGAACCGCAGCACCTCGCTCCACATCGGCGCGAGTGCGCACGCATGGCGCTGCTGCCCGGTGTACTCCTGGGTGGCCTGCAGCTCGACGGCGACGCGGGTGCGGGGCAGCGCGCCGATGACCGGCGAGACGGGCTCGCGGGTCTGGAAGTCGATCGGCCCGTGCTTGACCTGCAACACCACATTGTCCGCGAACTGCCCGTCCAGAGGGGCGAATTGGTCGTGCGCGGCGCGCGCCCGGTCCGTGGTCCGGTCCCGCCAGTCCTGCCGGTGGTCGTAGACGAAGGCCCGCCAGTGGACGGTGCCGCCGTACGGGGCGAGGGCCCCGGCGAGCGCGTTGGCGCCGTCGGCGTGGCTGCGCCCGTACGCGAAGGGCCCCGGCTGCCCCTCCGAGTCGGCTTTGACGACGAAGCCGCCGAAGTCGGGGATGGCGGCGTACACGCGCGCGGCGGCCTGCCGCCACCATTCGCGCACGCGGCCGTCGAGCGGATCCGCGGTGTCGAGCCCGCCGAGGACGACGGGCGCGGCAAAGCTGACGGCGAGGTGCGTCCGGATCCCGTGGACACGCAACTCCCTTGCGATGTCCGCCACTTCACCGATCCGGCCCGTCAGCAGCCGGGCCTCGGAGGCATGCACATTGACGTTGTTCACGCTGATCGCGTTGATGCCACAGGCGGCGAGCAGCCGACCGTACACCCGTACACGGTCCAGTTCGCCGCGCGCCCGCCCGTTCTGCCAGAAGAGCGAGCCGCCCGCGTACCCTCGCTCGACCTGGCCCATCACGGGGTGGACGTCGACGTTGTCCCAGTGGTCGAGCATGCGCAGGGCGAGTGCGGGGCGATGCGTCTCGGCCGGAGCGTCTGCGAAGGCGGCTTTCCCCAGCCGCACGACGTGGAAGTAGCCGTACAGCAGGCCGGCGCCGGTGGAGGCGGTGACGACGGCGCGCCGGCCGGCCCGCTCCAGCGTGAACCCCTCACCGCTCCCGCCCTCGGCAAGCCGCAGCGTCAGATCGGCCGGCTCACTCCCGCCGACCACGCTCTCGCCGAACATCCCGCACGCACGGGCGACCTCGTCCCGTACGGTCCCGACGAGCACCCCGTCGCCGTCCACCCGCACGGTTCGCGCCCCTACGGCGCGCAGCGCCTCGTCGGGCAGCCAGGCCGGATCGATCGTCTCACCCATGCCCACAGTCCACAGCGCGCCGCTCTAATTCGTCAACCCCCTTAACAAATCAAGCCGCCCCCGTCCTGGCGGACAATGGGACGGTGACCGACCCCGACACCTTCTCCGCGCTGCTCACCCCCGAGGGCCGCACCCTCCTCGCCGAGCTCAAGGCGTACGACCCCGCCCAGGAGCTCGCCCACGCGACCCGCCTGCGCCGCACGCACGCCCCCGAGCTCGTCTCCGCCGCGCTCGCGCAGGCGAGACTCCGCCAGCGGGCCGTCCCCAAGTTCGGCGAAGCGGACGCCTACCGGATGTTCTTCACGCCCAACGGGGTCGAGCAGGCCACCCGCACCACCGTCGCCGAGTACCGCGCCCACCGCCTCGCGGACCAGGGCGTACGCAGCCTCGCCGACCTCTGCTGCGGCATCGGCGGCGACGCGATCGCGCTCGCCCGGGCCGGCATCAAGGTCCTCGCGGTGGACCGCGACCCCTTCACCGCCCAGGTCACCGAGGCCAACGCCGACGCCCTCGGCCTCTCCGACCTCATCGAGGTCGTCTGCGCGGATGTCACGGACATCGACACGACCCCGTACGACGCCGTCTTCGTCGACCCCGCCCGCCGCGGCGGCCGCGGCCGCATCTTCGACCCCGAGGCGTACTCGCCGCCGCTCTCCTGGGCCACCGCGACCGCCCGAAGCGCACCCAGGGCCGCCCTCAAGATCGCCCCCGGCATCCCGCACGAGATGATCCCGCCCGAGGCGGAGGCGGAGTGGATCTCCGACAGCGGAGACGTGAAAGAAGCAGTCCTCTGGTTCGCCACGACCCCCGGCCTCCGCCGCGCCACCCTGCTCCCCTCCGGAGCCACCCTCACGGGCCGCGGCCTGCCGAATCCCCCCGTACGCAAGCTCGGCCGCTACCTCTACGAACCCGACGGCGCCGTCATCCGCGCCCACCTGGTCGCCGAGGCGGCCGAAGACCTCGACGGCGGCCTGATCGACGAGACCATCGCGTACATCACCGCCGACGAACTGCGCCCGACCCCCTACGCCACCGCGTACGAGATCACCGACGAACTCCCCTTCGGCATGAAGAAGTTGAAGGCGATCCTCCGCGAGCGCGAGGTCGGCAACCTCACCGTCAAGAAGCGCGGCTCCGCCGTCGAGCCCGAAGAGGTACGGCGCAAGGTCAAGCCCCAGGGCAGGAACGCGGCCACGGTCTTCCTGACCCGCGTCGCGGGCGCGCCCACGATGCTGATCGGGCACCCCGCACAGGCGCCTACGCCAGGTCCGTGAGCTCGTCCGCGTACACCTGTGACAGCGGCTGCGGCCCCACGTACTGCTGGCAGTTGCAGGTCCCGCGCTCGTAGCTCACCGGCTTCTTGTCCGCGTCCCAGGCCGTCGGCACCTCCACCGACTCATGACATTTGCCCTGCTTGTCATGTTTGGCGAGATGGTGCGTGCACCCGCAGACCGGCTCCGGCGGTTTGTGCGCCGCCTCGATCTCCCGGCGCTCCCGCTCGGCCGCCTCGACCCGCTCCATCCGCCGCTCGTGCCGCGTACGCAGGGCGGTGCGGCCCGTATCGGCGATCCAGCCGAATCCGCCCACCATGAAGAAGATGAACACCCACCAGAACCACTGCATTTGACCGCCCCTTCCCCTGCCCGGCGCAAACGCTCCCCTCAAGGTTACGCGGCCCCCGCGCCACCCGGACGGACCTCGCGCCGGGCGCGACGGAGCGCAGCGCCGCAGCATGATCGACATGACGCACCGTAAGACAGTCGTACGCGGGGCCGCCGTCGCCGCCGCCACCTCCCTGCTGCTGGCCGGAGCCGTGTCCGGCACGGCCCGCGCCGCCGACCGCCCCGTCTGGGCCCCCTGCCCGCCGCCCACCGCGACCCAGGGCGGCGGTGACGCCCCCGGCGTCGGCTGGGAGTGTGCGACGCTCCCCGTCCCGCTCGACTACGCGCACCCGGGCGGCAAGAAGATCGGCCTCGCCCTGATCCGGCACGCCGCCACAGGACCCGGCAAGCGCATCGGCTCGCTGATCTACAACTTCGGCGGCCCCGGCGGCACGGGCGTCGGGACCCTGCCCGGCTTCGGCTCCACCTTCTCGGAGCTCAACACCCGCTACGACCTGGTGAGTTTCGACCCGCGCGGGGTCGGAGGCTCCGCCCCGGTCCGCTGCTTCACGGGCCCGCAGACCGATGCGTACCTCCAGGTCGACTCGACGCCCGACACCCCGGCCGAGGTCGAGCAGTTCATGGACGTCACGCAGGCCTTCGCGGCCGCCTGCGAGAAGAAGTCCGGCGCGCTCCTCCCGTACCTGACGACCACCAACGTCGCCCGCGACCTGGACCGCATCCGCGCGGCGGTCGGCGACAAGAAGCTGAACTACTACGGCTTCTCCTACGGCACCGAGCTCGGCGGCACCTACGCCCACCTCTTCCCGAAGAAGATCAACCGCGCGGTCCTCGACGGCGTCATGAACCCCGACGAGAACTACACCGACGGCGCCCTCTACCAGCTCAAGGGCTTCCAGCTCGCCCTCGACAACTTCGCGAAGGCCTGCGTCGCCGGCACCTACGTCTGCCCGATCCACCGGTCAACCCCCGAGCAGGTCGAACAGGTCCTCACCGACGTGGTCGCCCACCTCGACCAGCACCCGGCCCGCACCGCCGACGGCCGCATGCTGAACGACTCGCTCGCCCTCTCCGCCATCACCCAGACCCTGTACAGCGCGAGCTCCGGCTGGCCGTCGCTGGCACGCGCGGTCTCCACGTACACCAACTGGGGCGACCCGACCGGCCTGATGGCGCTCGCCGACTCCGCTACCGGCCGCGACGACAAGGGCCGGTTCGACAACGGCAACAACATCTTCTCGGCCACCAGCTGCGCCGACTACGGCGTCCCGCAGACCACCGCCCAGATCGAGCAGGCGCTCCCCGCCTACCGCAAGGCGTCCCCGCTCTTCGGCGAGCAGTTCGCCTGGGCCCTCAACCAGTGCACGTACTGGCCGGTCAAGGGCGCCATGGACCACATGGAGGTGAGCGCGAAGGACGCCCCGCCGATGCTGGTCGTCGGCAACGCGGGCGACCCGGCGACCCCGTACGGCGGCGCCGAGGTGATGGCGCGCCGGCTCGGGAAGGGCGTGGGCGTGCTGCTCAGCTGGACCGGCGGGCAGGGGCACTGCAGTTACGGCAAGGGCAGCGCCTGCATCGACGGCAAGATCAACGACTATCTGCTGAACGGCAAGATCCCGGCGTACGGCACCAACTGCCCCTGACCGACCGCCTACTGGATGTAGTCCTCGAGCCGGGCGACGGTGAACCGCTGCTGCTGGATGTGCCGGAGCATGTTCGCCGTCATCTCGGTCATCGAGTGCCCCTTGAGCTCGGAGGGCCCGCGGAAGTGGGCGAGGATGATGTCGCCGGGGTGGAGCTTCTTGTCGGGGCGCTGGTACTGCATGTTCTTGATCTGCATCGACTCGCGCCACAGGACGATGGCCTTCAGGCCGCAATCCCTCACCGCCGTACGGGTGTTGGTGTTCCAGTTCCCGTACGGCGGCCGGAAGAGCCGGGGGGCGCTGCCGTACTCCTTCGTCAGCTTCGACTGCTGGCCGCAGATCTCGTTCTTCTGCGCGGCCGCGCCCAGCGTGCGCATGTTGGGGTGGTGGAGGGTGTGGTTCTCCACCCGGTTCCCCAGCGCCTGGAGCGGCTTGAAGTAGCCGTAGTCGCTGCGTATCGCGTCGTTCATCAGGAACATCGTGAAGGGGATCTTCAGCTCCTTCATCATCGCGACGAACTTGGGGTCCTTCTCGGCCCCGTCGTCGAAGGTGACGAAGACAATCTTCTCCTTGGTGGGGATCTCGCTGATCACCGGGACGGGCCCGCCGGTCCCGGTCTTCACCGGCTTCACCGCGGGAGGCGCGGGGACGGCGGCGAAGGGCTTGAGCCGCCACTTCCGGTACGCGGCTGCGCGGGCGTCGGGCTGCGCGTCGGAGGAGGTCTTCGCCGGAGCGGGGGTGGAGGCAGTCGGCGTATGAGCGCCCCCGGACCCCGATCCCGACGACGTACACCCCGCGAGCAGGGCACCGCCCAGAACACTGCTCAGGACCAGCCCCGCGACCCTCTTGCGCACGCTCGAACCTCTTGTCCGGTCTCACCGTCATCTGCGACTTGCGCCGTGCAAGATGCAGAAAACGACCACCGGGTTCACTGTCCGAGCCCAGCTCAGCCGGGCAGCAGCTCCTCGGCGAGCCGCACCACCCGCTCCCCCAACTCCCGCTGCCGCCCACACCTCCAGGTCGAGCCGCCAGAACAGCGGCACCCCCTCGAACGTCACGAACAGCAGTCGCCGCCCCCGCGACCGCCCCAGCTCCGGATCACTCCGTACGGAAACGACCTCCCGCACCCGGCCGCGAGCTCCTCACGCTCCACCGGCGGCCCTCCGCAGCAGCAGCTCCTTCTCCGCCTCGTTGCGCGTCAGCGCGGCCGCCCGCTCGAACTCCGCCCGCGCCTCCGCCGTCCGCCCCAGCTTCGCCAGCAGATCCCCGCGCACGCTCGGCAGCAGGTGGTACCCGGCCAGCGCGGACTCCTC
Organism: Streptomyces sp. NBC_01465; assembly: GCF_036227325.1. Taxonomy (NCBI): domain Bacteria; kingdom Bacillati; phylum Actinomycetota; class Actinomycetes; order Kitasatosporales; family Streptomycetaceae; genus Streptomyces; species Streptomyces sp. NBC_01465. Next base: position 3,326,512 of record NZ_CP109467.1, read on the forward strand.
CGCCAGTACGTCGACGATCGCGAGCCCCGCCTCGGGCCCGTGCGCCATGGACACGGCGACGGCCCGGTTGAGCTCGACCACGGGCGACGGCGGGAGCATCGCGTACAGGGCGGCGATCCGCTCCCAGTCCGTCTCCTCCCAGCTCGCGGCCCGCGCATGGCAGGCGGCGATGGCGGCCTGGACCGCGTAAGGACCCGACGCCCCGCCCAGCTCCCCCGCCCGCAGCAGCGCGGCGAACCCGCGCCGCACCAGCAGCTGGTTCCACCGCCCCCGGTTCTGGTCGGCGAGCAGCACGGGGCGCCCGTCCGCCCCCGTACGGGCACCCATCCGCGAGGACTGGAGCTCCAACAGGGCGACCAGGCCCAGGACTTCACCCTCCTTGGGCATCAGCCCGGCCAGCACCCGCGCGAGGCGCACCGCGTCCTCGCAGAGCGCGGGCCGTATCCAGTCGTCCCCTGCGGTGGCCGAGTACCCCTCGTTGAAGACCAGGTAGATGACCTCCAGCACGGAAGCGAGCCGCTGCTCCCGCTCGTCCCCGTACGGAACTTCGAAGGGAACCCCGGAGGCCGCCAGCTTCCGCTTCGCCCGCACGATCCGCTGCGCGACCGTCGCCTCGGGCACCAGATAGGCCCGCGCGATCTCGTCCGTCGTCAGCCCGCCGAGCAGCCGCAGCGTGAGCGCGATGCGCGCCTCCGCGGAGAGCACGGGGTGGCAGGCGGTGAAGATCAGCCGCAGCAGATCGTCGTCGATGTCACCGGGCCCCGAGGGTTCGGGCGGCGGCGGGGAGGTCTCGTCCAGCGTCCGCCCGACCTCCGCGAGCTTGCGGGCGTACGTCTCCCGCCGCCGTACGAGATCGATCGCCCGGTGCTTGGCCGTGGCCATGAGCCAGGCGCCCGGATTGTCCGGTACGCCTGCCTCCGGCCACTGTTCCAGCGCGGCGACCAGTGCGTCTTGCGCGATCTCCTCGGCGATGCCCACGTCCCGCACGATCCGGGTGACACCGGCGATGATCCGCGCCGATTCGATCCTGAATACGGTCTCGACCGCGTTTCCTGCCGTCACGGCCACCCATCAGAGCAGCCTCGCGGCAGACCGGCAACCGCTACTCGTCGCCGGGGCCGAAGACCTGGCGCACCTCGCAGGTGACGTCCCACTCGGGCTCGTGCACGGCCAGGAAGCGCTTGGTCCACTCGACGGCCTCGTCGAGGTCCTTGGTCTGCAGCATCGCGTACCCGCCGACGACCTCCTTGGCCTCGGTGAAGGGGCCGTCGATGACGGTCGCCTTGCCGCCGTTCCAGTGCACCCTGCGGCCGGTGTCGATCGGCCCGAGACCACCGGTGTCGAGCATGACGCCGGCCTTGGTCATCTCCTCCATGAGCACGCCCATGCGCTCCATCAGCTCGGGGCTGGGCTCGGTGGGCGAGTTGCTCTCGTTCACACGGATCATCGACAGAAAGCGCGGCATGACGGTCTCCTCGGTCATGGTCGGCGGGGCGTTTCCCCGTCCTCTCACTAATGCGTCGAACGGCGGAGACCGCAATCGACACACACCGCGAAAAAGTTTTTCAGCGCAGTGACGCCCAGAGTTCGCTCGCCTTGGGCTCGTCGGCGACGACCCGGTTGTGGTCGGACGGCGCGGGCAGCACCGGCATCATCACGGTCTTCAGCGCGTCCGGCTCGATCTGCCGCAGCCCCTGGGCCAGATCGGTCAGCTCGCCGAGCGAGTCGAGCCCCGTGTCGGTCGTCAGGCTTCCGGTGACGGCGTCGGCGACCTTGTAGAGCTTCAGCGGGTCGGAGAGCAGGTTCCCCGCCGTCATCTCCTTGAGCATCGCCTTCACCAGCTGCTGCTGGAGCGCTATCCGGCCCAGGTCGCTGCCGTCGCCTATCGCGTGGCGCGTACGGGCGAAGGCGAGCGCCTGCTTCCCGTCGAGCCGGTGGGTGCCGGCCTCCAGGTGCAGATGGCTCTGCTTGTCGTCGATGTCCTGGGTGGTGGTCACGGTGACCCCGCCGAGGGCGTCGATCAGATCCGCGAACCCGGCGAAGTCGATCTCCATGTAGTGGTCCATCCGTACGCCGGTCATCTTCTCGACGGTCTTCACGGCGCAGACGGGACCGCCCAGGGAGTAGGCGCTGTTGAACATGACGTTGTACGCCACCGACGTGGAGCCCCCGGAGGAGGTCGGGCAGGACGGCCGGGTGACGAGGGTGTCGCGGGGGATGGAGACCACGGTGGCGGCGGAGTGGTCGTCGTTGATGTGGACGACCATCGCGGTGTCGGAGCGCGCGCCACCGCTCTCGCCGCCGCCCAGTGCCTGGTTCTCCTTGCCGGTACGGGAGTCCGAGCCCAGCACGAGGATGTTCATCGTGCCGCTCGGCACGTCAGGCAGGGCCGAGGCGGACGCGGAGGCGGAGGGCGTGGCCGAGGGCCGCTGCGGCCGGTCGGTGCCGAGGGCGCTGTTGATGTCGACGCCCTTGATGTTCCGGTCGAAGTGCCAGTACGCCCAACCGACTCCGCCCGCACCCACCACGAGGGTGCAGCCGAGGACCACGCCCACGACTCTGATCACGCGTCTGCGGCGCGGCCGCTGACCTGGCTGTTCGTCCGTCATGCGCAGGAACATACGTCCGAATCGGTTCACGCCCTACAGGTAGCCGTTAATTCCAGGGAAAAACTCATATTCCGCCGCTGTCCCTGCGCTCGTCGAGCCACCGGTCGTGCGCCTCCTGCGCGGCCTGCCGGCTCGTCCCGAGCGAGGCCCCGATCTGCGCCCAGGAGGCCCCGGACTCGCGGGCGGACCGTACGGACAGGTGACGCCCGTAGGCGGCCTTCCGTACGATCACCTCGCTCAGCGCCAGCAGTTCCAGCGTCTCCTCGCGGGTCAGCGGCAGATCCGCGGCGTCGCCGAGCATCTCGCGTACGCGCAGGGCGTCGTAGCGGGCCGTCGCGGTCAACAGGGTGTGCTGGAGCTCGAGTTGATCCGGAGTCGTCATGGGATCAGGATCGCACCGGACCGGGCGAGGGGTCAGGCCGTCTCGAAGCGCCAGCGGTGCACGGCGCGTGTCACCAACTCCGCGTCGGGCTCCGGGAGTTCGGGCAGTTCCGCACCGAACTCCGCGTCCCACCAGGTGATGACGAGCACCCGGTCCTGCGGCGCCCGAAGGAACTCCCGCCGCACCGGCTCAGCGGCCAGCACCTGCGCGCGCGCCCACTCCAGCAGCTCCGCGCCCCGGCCCTCCGCCGCCCGGGCCTCCCACATCAGCGCGACGCTCATGAGTACAGGTTGTCCTTGCTGACCTCGTGCACATGGTCGTGGTCGTGCGTGTGCCCGGGAACGTGCGGCTCCGTCACCGGCAACGACGAGTCCGCCGACAGCTCCCAGTCGGAGGCCGGCCGGTTCCTGGCCACCATCTCCGCGCCCAGTGCGGCCACCATCGCCCCGTTGTCCGTGCACAGCCCGGGCCGCGGCACCCGCAGCCGGATGCCCGCCTTCTCGCACCGCTCCTGCGCGAGCGCCCGCAGACGGGAGTTGGCGGCGACACCGCCGCCGATCATCAGGTGGTCGACGCCCTCGTCGCGGCAGGCCCGTACGGCCTTGCGCGTCAGCACGTCCACGACCGCCTCCTGGAAGGACGCCGCCACATCACGTACCGGCACGTCCTCACCGGCCGCCCGCTTGGCCTCGATCCAGCGCGCCACCGACGTCTTCAGCCCGGAGAAGGAGAAGTCGTACGCGGGGTCCTTCGACCCGGTCAGCCCGCGCGGGAACGCGATCGCCTTCGGGTCGCCCTCCTTCGCGAGCCGGTCGATGACCGGACCGCCCGGGAAACCCAGATGCAGCACACGCGCGATCTTGTCGAACGCCTCGCCCGCCGCGTCGTCGATCGTCGCGCCCAGGGGCCGTACGTCGCTCGTGATGTCGGGAGCGAGCAGCAGCGAGGAGTGCCCGCCGCTCACCAGGAGCGCCATCGTCGGCTCGGGCAGCGGCCCGTGCTCCAGCTGGTCGACGCAGATGTGGGAGGCCAGGTGATTGACCCCGTACAGCGGCTTGTTCAGCGCGTACGCATACGCCTTCGCCGCCGAGACGCCCACAAGGAGCGCCCCCGCGAGCCCGGGACCTGCGGTGACGGCGATCCCGTCGAGGTCGCTGCCCTTGACGCCCGCGTCCTTCAGGGCGCGCTCGATCGTGGGGACCATCGCCTCCAGATGCGCACGCGAGGCGATCTCCGGGACGACGCCGCCGAAGCGCGCATGCGTGTCGACGCTCGACGCGACGGCATCGGCGAGCAGCGTCGTGCCACGCACGATGCCGACGCCCGTCTCGTCGCAGGAGGTCTCGATACCGAGTACCAGAGGTTCGTCAGCCATCAGTTCAGTTCTCTGTTCTCTGTTCCTTGGACCACGAGACGCATCACGAGCGCGTCCACGTTCCCGGGCTGGTAGTAGCCGCGCCGAAAGCCGATGGGCTCGAAGCCGAAGCGCTCGTACAGCTTCTGCGCCCGGGTGTTGTCGACCCGCACCTCGAGGAGGATCTCTTCGCACTCGAAGGCGGTGGCGTGCCGGATGAGCTCGGTCAGCAGCTCGGACCCGAGCCCGCTCCCCCACGCGTCCCTGCTGACCGCGATGGTCTGTACGTCGCCGAGCCCGCCGGCCGCGGCGAGCCCCGCGTACCCGACGACCTTGCCGCCGTCCTCGGCGACCACGTACCGCCGGGTCGCACCGGGACCGCGCGCATGGGCGAGCTCGGACCAGAACATCCCGTTGGACCAGGCGTCGTCGGGGAAGAGATCGCGCTCCAGCTCAAAAACGCCGTCTATGTCCCACCAGCGCATCTCGCGCAGCACGGCGGTCACTTGGGGGTGACCACCTTGTAGTTCTTGGGCACCTGAGCGTCGGGCCGCCGCAGATAGAGAGGCGTTACAGGCAGGAACTCCCCGCCCGCGGCCAGCCGCTCGGCGGCCAGCCCGGCCAGCGCCCCCGCCGACACGTGCTCGGGCCCGCGCCCGTCGGGAAAGGCCTCCGGATAAAGAACAGCCCCCGCGCCCACGACCGGCAGCTCGGTGGCGACGTCGGCGGGCCGGTCGACAGCGGGCTCGGTCACGCGCGTACGGGAGTCGTCGTAGCGCGCCCAGTAGACCTCTTTGCGCCGCGCGTCGGTGGCCACGACGAAGGGCCCCTCGATCCCGGACGCGTACGCGAGACCGTCCAGCGTGCACAGCCCGTGCACCGGCACCCCGAGCACCGACCCGAAGGTCGCGGCGGTCACGAGCCCGACCCGCAGCCCGGTGTACGGGCCGGGGCCGACCCCGACGACGATCCCCGTGACGGCGTCGAGCTTCACCCCCGCCTCGTCCAGCACTCGGTCGACGGCGGGCAGCAGCAGCTCCCCGTGGCGGCGCGCGTCGACCTGCGAGGACTCGGCGACGACGGACGTGCCGTCGTGGAGGGCGGCGGTGACGGCGGGGGTGGCGGTATCAACGGCGAGCAGAAGCACACGAACAGCCTACGGCTCCTGCGACGGTGGCACGGCTCCGAGCCCGGTCCTCCCCCGGCTGCTACCGTCGGCGACGACCAACCCAAAATCGTACGTACGGCAGAGGAGCACCCCAGGTGGCCAGGAGCAGCTCGGGAATCGTGGCCGGGCTCACCGCGGCAGCCGTCGCCGTGGTCGCCTTCCTCGCCTACCAGGCCTCGGCGAACGCCCCCGACGACCTGGCGGCCCCCACCGGAAGCGTCTCCCCCTCGATCGCCCCGTCGGGCACGACGAAGAAGCCGGGCACCCCGACGGCACTCCCGCTCCCGGCCGGTTCGGGCCGCGGGATGCGCGTCGTCTACGCCCTCGCCTCCAAGCACGTATGGCTGACGAACAGCGCCGGCAGGGTGACCCGGAGCTTCGCGGTCATGCCGAGCACGGTGAACCCGCCGACCGGAACGTACGAGGTCGGCTCCCGCTCGGGGTCCATCGCGGGCTCCGACGGGGTGGAGATCGAGCACGTCGTACGCTTCGCCACCATCGACGGCGTGACGGTCGGCTTCAGCGCGGCGGTGGACGGCTCGATGTCGAGCCCGGACCCGAGCCGCAAGACGGGCGGGATCCGGATGAAGCGGGCGGACGGGGACGTGCTGTGGCCGTTCGCGACGATCGGCACGAAGGTCGTAGTCGTCCCGTAACTCTTACGGATTAAGCGGCGTCGCGCCGCTCGTCATCCTCCACGGTGCGCTCTTCGTCGTCCTGCGGCGGCGTGGACACCGCGGCGGCCGCAGCGCACGAGGCCAGCAGCTCGCGCATCGACAGGGCGGACGGCGACTGCGGCGGCTGCGGTACGGCTCCCGACGTCGTCTCCATGGCTGCCTCCCGGCCCGGGCGTAGTAAGGCAGACCTAACCAGGTCTGTGCTCCCATGGGACCATGCCCGCCCGGACCTGTGCAACACCTTGCCGACGCTCTGTCGGAATAAGTACGCCTCTCGCCGCGCCCCTCACCCGGCCAGCGCGGCCAGCCCCGCCTCGGCCCACCGCTCCCCGACCCCGGTCACGGTGACCACGCGCCGCTCGTCGTCGGTGTCGCCGACGGCCCGGTCGATGACGACGCGCAGCCGGTCGTCCGAGAGCTCCTCGACCTTGCCGTCGCCCCACTCCACGACCACGACGGACTCGGGCAGCGAGACGTCGAGGTCAAGATCCTCCATCTCGTCGAGCCCGCCGCCCAGCCGGTACGCGTCGACGTGCACCAGCGCGGGCCCGTCGCCCAGCGGCGGATGGACCCGGGCGATGACAAAGGTCGGCGAGGTCACGGCACCGCGCACCCCGAGCCCTTCCCCGAGCCCGCGCGTCAGGGTCGTTTTCCCCGCACCGAGCTCACCGGTGAGCATGACAAGATCCCCGGGGCGGACGACGGCAGCGAGCCGCAGCCCCAACTCCCGCATCTCTTCAGGCGAGTTGACATCAAGACGGGTGACGACCTCGGCGGCCGAGGGCTGCGCTGCTTCCATGCGCCCCAACGTTACCGACCGTCCCGGCTAACTCCCCACCGAGGGAACCGTCGCCGGAACCGCCCCCACCCGCGCCAGCAGGTCCGCGAGCCGGTCCATGACCGCCTCCGGGTGCTCCAGCATCACCAGATGCCCCCCGTCCGGCACGATCACCAGCTCCGCCTCCGGCAGCAGCTCCGCGATCTCCTCGCTGTGCGTGCTGGGCGTCACCAGATCCCGGTCCCCGGCCAGCACCAGCACCGGCACCTCCGCGAAGACCTGCAGCGCCTCCGCCTTGTCGTGCTCGGTGAACGCCGGATAGAACTCCGCGACGACATCGATCGGAGTCCCCTCGATCAGCCGCTCCGCGAACCGCGCCACCGCCGGATCCACGTCCCGCGACCCGAACGAGTACCGCTTGATCAGCCCGGCGAAAAGATCAGCCGTGGCCCGCCGCCCCTTCTCCACCAGCTCCGCCTGCGAACCGAGCGCCTTCAGCACCCCGGGCAGCACCCGCCGCACCGCGTTGACGCCCGCCACCGGCAGCCCGAAGTTCACCTCGCCGAGCTTCCCGCACGACGTCCCCACGAAGGCGACGCCGACCACCCGCTCCCGTACGACCTCGGGAAACAGCTCCCCCAGGGCCATCACGGTCATCCCGCCCATCGAGTGCCCCACCAGCACCAGCGGCCCCTCGGGCGCGGCCGCGTCGATGACGGCCTTCAGATCCCGCCCCAACTGATCGATCGAAACCGGCTGCCCGGCCGCCTGAGCCCGCCCCCGCTCGGAGCGGCCATGGCTGCGCTGGTCCCAGTGCACGGTCCGTACGACACCCCGCAGCGCGGCCCGCTGGAAGTGCCAGGAGTCCTGGTTGAGGCAGTACCCGTGGCTGAAGACGACCGTCACCGGCGCGGGCGTCTTGCGCCCGAAGAGCCGCCGCCTGCGCGGCGCGTTGCCGTCCGGCTCGACCTCGTCGGCCTCGTAGTAGATCTCGGTCCCGTCGTCGGCGACGGCGCGCCCCGGCATCCCGCGCAGCGATCCGTACGGACCCGAGGCGTCCAGCGCGAGCCGCGCCTTCTTCCGGATGCCGCGCCCGACGGTCAGCCGCTCGACGGCGACGCCCGCGGCCGCACCGGCAGCCAGCACCCCCACGGCCGCGCCCGCGATCCCGCCGGCCCGACGCCAGGTGGCACTCACATCCCCGCTGGTCTCGCTCACCGTGCCGCGCTCCTAGTGACTAGTCAGTCGTCCGAGTCGTCGCCCAACTCGTTCACATAGACGCGCGGGACGCGCGCACCGATGCGGGTGACAATCTCGTACGCAATCGTGTCGGCCGCCACCGCCCACTCCTCGGCGGTCGGCTCACCGCGGTCGCCGGGCCCGAACAGCACGGCCTCGTCGCCCGCCTGCGGCTCGTCCCCGTCGAGGTCGACGACGAACTGGTCCATGGCGACCCGTCCCGCAACGCGCCGCCACTTCCCCGCGACCAGCACCGGCGCCCTGCCCGAGGCATGGCGCGGGATGCCGTCCGCGTACCCGACGGGCACCAGACCGAGGGTGGTGTCGGCGGGGGTGGTGTAGTGATGCCCGTAACTGACGCCCTGACCCTTCGGAACGTGCTTCACCAGCGCGAGCCGCGCACTGAGCGTCATCACGGGCCGCAGCCCGAAGTCGGCGGCGCTGCCCAGCTCGGGGATGGGCGAGATGCCGTACATGGCGACGCCGGTGCGCACCAGGTCGTACTGGGTGTCGGGGAGGGTCAGTACGGCGGGCGAGTTGGCGATGTGCCGTACCTCGGGGCGGACGCCGGCCTTCTCCGCGTACTCCAGTGCCTCGTCGAAGCACGCGGTCTGCGCGGCGATCGACGGATGGCCCGGCTCGTCGGCACAGGCGTAGTGCGACCAGAGCCCGGTGACCTTGAGCAGCCCTTCGCGCTCGGCCTCCAGGGCCGCGCCGACGAGCTCGGCCCAGTCGGCGGGCTGGCAGCCGTTGCGGCCGAGGCCGGTGTCGATCTTGAGCTGGACGCGGGCCGGCTGCCCGGCGGCCGCGGCGGCTTCCCGTACCTCCGCCAGCGCCCACATCCCGCTCACGGACACGTCCACATCGGCCTCGATGGCGGCCCGCCAGGGGCCGCCCGGCGTCCACAGCCAGCACAGGATCCGCCCGCCGACCCCGGCGGCGCGCAGCGCGAGCGCCTCCTCGGGGGTGGCGGTCCCCAGCCACTGCGCGCCGGCCGCGCGGGCGGCCTCGGCGCACGGCACCATTCCGTGCCCGTACGCGTCCGCCTTCACCACGGCCATGAACTGGGCGTGGGGTGCGCGGGCGCGCAGGGCACGGACGTTGGCACGGAGCGCGCCGAGGTCGATCGCGGCGTGCGCGCGCAGGGAGGGCGGTGTCTCAGTCATCGGGCCCAGTGTCTCAGAGCTCAGCTCAGAGGCTTGCGACCCCAGATGTAGACCGCGTCACCCCGGCCGAGCGCGGACCAGAGGCGCTGGGCGTCGCGATAGCGCATGTTGACGCAGCCGTGGCTGCCGGGCGGGTTGTTGTAGACGCTGGAGTAGATGCCGTGGAAGGCCTGCCCGCCGCTGAAGAACTGGCTGTACGGCATGGGGCTGTTGTAGATCGACGACCAGTGGTTCTTGTGCTTCCAGTAGACCTTGAACCACCCGGTGCGGGTGGGGTGCACGGGCCGCCCGGTCCGCACGGGGACGGGCCCGAAGACGACTTTCGACCCCTTCTGGACCCACATCAGCTGGCGCGGCAGATCGACGCAGGCGACCTTGTACGTGCGTACGGGACACTTGCCGGCGGCGTTGGGATGCAGCCGCGCGGAAATGGCCTGCATACGGCCCCAGGTGACGGGACCTGCGTAGCCGATGTTGGGCCGGATCCCCTGCTGGGTCTGGAACTTACGGATGGCGGCACAGTCCTTGGCGGACTGCCGCCCGTCCACGCGCAGCTTGAGCCACTTCTCGACCTGCCGCTGATGGGGCCCGGTGCGGGAGGTGCACGCGGCGGCAACGACGGCGGCGCTCTGCGGCACGGCTTCGACGAGCGCGTCGGCCTGAGCGGGGGGCGCGGCGGGGGTGAGCGCGTTCTCGGCGGGGCTGGGCGTGTAGACGCGGGGAGGCAGCGCCTCGTCGGGGGTGTCGAACAGCTTGGGGAGGGCGAAGAGGCGCATCGGGGCGGGGGCGGGGGGTGGAACGGGATCGGCGTGGGCGGTGCCCCCGAGGGGCAGCAGAGCAGCTGCGGCGAGCAGCGCAATGTTCTTGATCACCGGCCAAGACAAGCGGACAGGGGTGCGTTACGACGGGCGCCCCGCTGGCGGCGGGGCAAATTCAAGCCCCTCCGGCGATTGAGGAGCGGGGGTCCGGGGGCGGAGCCCCCGAAAAGGCGGGGCTCAAGGGGTCCGGGGCACAGCCCCGGTTTCGGGAAGGGGCGGGATTGGGGAACCGCTCCGCGCAGCGGCGACCCCAGGCCCACCCCACCCCCGCTACCCGCAAACGTCCCGCCAAGCCCCACCCAGCTCCTCCGCCACCCCCCAAGCAGAAACAGGCGCCCCGACCCCCGCCCCAGCCGCCCTCCGCCCCGCCAACCCATGCAGGTACGCCCCCACAGCCCCCGCATCCCGCGCGCCAAGACCCCCCGCGAGCAACGCCCCCGCCACCCCCGAAAGCACATCCCCGCTCCCCGCAGTGGCCAGCCACGAAGTCCCCGTCGGATTCACCCGCACAGGAACGCCCTCCCCCTCCGAGGCGACCAGCGTGGTCGACCCCTTCAACAGCACAGTCGCCCCGTACCGCCGCGCCAACTCCCGTACGGACTCCAGCCGGGCCCCCTCGACAACCTCCCGCTCGACCCCCAACAGCCGCGCCGCCTCCCCCGCATGAGGCGTCAGCAGAGTCTCCGCACTGCGCCCCCGAACAGCCCCCGCGTCCAGCCCCCGCAACCCGTCCGCATCGACCAGCACCGGCACATCCGTGGCCAGCACATCCGCCACCACCGACCGGTCCTCCCCGATCCCCGGCCCGACGACCCACGCCTGCACCCGCCCCGCATCCCCCACGGACCCCGCGGAAACCAGCGCCTCAGGGAAGCGAGCGATCACCTGATCCCCCGCACTCCCCACGTACCGCACGGCCCCCGCCCCACCCCGAAGCGCCCCCGCCACAGCCAAGACACCGGCCCCCGGATACGTAGAGGACCCAGCAACAACCCCCACAACCCCCCGCCGGTACTTGTCGCTCTCGACCCCCGGCACAGGCAGCAGCCCGGCGACATCCGCATGCTGCAGAGCCTCGACCTCGGCCGAGAAACCCCCCACCTCAAGCCCAATGTCAACAAGCCTCAGAGCCCCCGCGTACTCCCGCGCAGGATCAACCATCAGCCCGACCTTGTAAGCCCCAAAAACAACAGTCGCGTCCGCCCGCACCGCATCCCCCCGCACCTCCCCGCTGTCCGCCTCGACCCCACTGGGCAGATCCACGGCCACCACAAAGGCCCGCGACTCGGCGACCAGCGCAACCACGTCAACCGCATCGCCCCGCAGCCCACCCCGCCCCCCGATCCCCGTGATCCCGTCGACCACAAGATCGGCACGCCGGACGACATCCCCGGCAGAATCCGCCACCCGCCCACCGGCCCGCACCAACGCGGCCAGCCCACCCGCATGGGCCCGAGCAGGATCCAGCAGTACGGCGCTGACCCCCGCCCCCCGCCGGGCAAGCCGCGCCCCCGCGTACAGCGCGTCGCCCCCATTGGCCCCACTGCCCACGAGCAGCACAACCCGAGCCCCGTAAACCCTTCCCCGAGCTCTCGGCTTCGCTCGAGCAGGGGAGACCCCATTCAGCACATCCGCACAAGCAGCAGCCAGCCCCGCCGCAGCCCGCTGCATCAGGGCCCCGTCGGCCGCCCGCTCCATGGCCGCAGCCTCAGCCGCCCGCACCTGCTCCACGCCATACGCACTCCGCATGGCATCAACCCTCCGCGATCACCACCGCAGACGCCACCCCCGCGTCGTGACTCAACGACACATGCCAGGCCCGAACCCCCAGCTCAGCAGCGCGGGCAGCCACTCCACCCTTCACCCGCAACCGAGGCTGCCCACTCTCCTCGACCCACACTTCGGCGTCGGTCCACAACAGATCCCCGGGCGCCCCCAGAGCCTTGGCCAGCGCCTCCTTGGCCGCGAACCGGGCGGCCAGCGAGGCGACACCCCGCCGCTCCCCGCTGTCCAGCACCAACTCCCGCTCCACAAAGAGCCGTTCGGCCAGCTGAGGCGTCCGCTCCAGCGCCGCCCCGAACCGCGCGATCTCAGCAACGTCGATCCCGACCCCGATGATCACCGGCCGCACCCCTTTTCTCCGCTCATGCCCGGCACATTACGACGCCGACGACCCGCCCCCCGCCACCCACGTGACCGACCCCACCCCCCACAAAGCCCCGGCACCCCCGACAATGGCCAGGTGATCACTTCGCCGCCACGGAGCACCCATCGCAGGGCAGAGCCGTCCCCCTACCTGGACCTCACCCGCAGCGAGTGGAGCGCCCTGCGCGAAAAGACCCCGCTCCCCCTCACCGCCGAGGAGCTGGAGCGGCTGCGCGGCCTGGGTGATGTCATCGACCTCGACGAGGTCCGCGACATCTATCTCCCGCTCTCGCGCCTCCTCAACCTCTACGTCCAGGCCTCGGACTCCCTCCGAGGCTCCCTGAACACCTTTCTCGGCGACGCGGGCAACGGCCACGGCACCCAGCACGGCACCCCCTTCGTCATAGGAGTCGCCGGCTCGGTAGCCGTAGGGAAGTCGACGGTCGCCCGCCTCCTCCAGGCGATGCTCGCCCGCTGGCCGGAGCACCCCCGTGTCGAGCTGGTCACCACGGACGGCTTCCTCTACCCCCTGGCCGAGCTGAAGAAGCGCGGCCTGGTCTCCCGCAAGGGCTTCCCCGAGTCGTACGACCGCCGCGCCCTCACCCGTTTCGTCGCGGACATCAAGGCCGGAAAGGACGAGGTCAGCGCCCCCGTCTACTCCCACTTGATCTACGACATCGTCCCCGGCGAACGCCTCACCGTCCGCCGCCCCGACATCCTCATCGTCGAAGGGCTCAACGTCCTCCAGCCGGCCCTCCCCGGCAGCGACGGCAAGACGCGCGTGGGCCTCGCCGACTACTTCGACTTCTCGGTCTACGTCGACGCCCGCCCCGAGGACATCGAGGCCTGGTACCTGAACCGCTTCCGCAAGCTCCGCGAGACGGCCTTCCAGAACCCCTTCTCGTACTTCAGGAAGTACACCCAGGTCTCCGAGGAAGAGGCCCTCGACTACGCCCGCACCACCTGGCGCACGATCAACAAGCCCAATCTCATCGAAAACGTGGCCCCCACCCGCGGACGTGCGAATCTCGTCGTACGCAAGGGACCGGACCACAAGGTCCAGCGCCTCTCCCTCCGCAAGCTCTAGCTCCAGGAGTACGAAGCCGTGCTGCACCTCCGCCTGATCGTCCCCGCGGACCGCACCGACGAGGTGGTCCGCACGATCGAGTCCACGGTCGGCACCACCCACCTCGCGGTCCTGCCGGGCGCGGCCCGCACCCCCGCGGGCGACCTCGTCCTCTGTGACGTGGCACGCGAGGCGGCAGACGAACTCCTCACCGCACTACGGGAGTTGGGCATCCCCGACACCGGGTCCATCGCGGTCGAGAACATCGATCTCTCCCTCTCGTCCCGCGCGGACAAGGCGGAGGACGACGCCCCGGGCGAGGGTGCGGACGCGGTCGTCTGGGAGCACCTGGCCGAAGCGACCAGCGAGGAGTCGACGCTCTCCGTCACCTACATCGCGTTCCTCGCAATCGCCACGATGATCGCCGCCTGCGGTGTGGTCCTCGACAACGCGATCCTGATCGTCGGCGCGATGGCGGTGGGCCCGGAGTTCGGCCCCCTCGCAGGGTTCTGCACGGCCCTCGTCCAGCGCGCCCCGCGCCTGGCGTGGCGCTCGCTGCTCGCGCTCGTCGTCGGCTTCGCGGTCGCCATGGCCGTCACGGTCGGCTTCAGCTACTTCATGGACGCGGTGAACCTCTTCAGCGAGGAACAACTCCTCGCCGACCGCCCCAACACGAGCTTCGTCTTCGCCCCCGACTGGTTCTCGTTCGTGGTGGCGGTCCTGGCGGGCGCGGCCGGAATGCTCTCGCTGACCTCGGCCAAGTCGGGCGCCCTGGTGGGCGTGGCCATCTCGGTGACCACAGTCCCGGCGGCGGCGAACGCAGCGGTGGCCCTGAGCTACGGCGACTACGGCCAGGCCCAGGGCTCGACGAACCAGCTCCTGCTCAACCTGCTCGGCATCGTGGTGGCCGGCACGCTCACGCTGCTCGCCCAGAAGTACTTCTGGTCCCTGCAGCGCAAGCGCACCGCCCAACTCTCCTAGCCCAGCGCGGACTTCACGACATCGGCCAGCCGCCCGGCCACAGACCGGGCCTGGTCGATGTCCGCGGCCTCGACCATGACCCGTACCAGCGGCTCGGTGCCCGAGGACCGCAGCAGCACCCGCCCGGTCGACCCCAGCTCGCGCTCCGCCTCGACGACGGCGGCCGTCAGCTCCTCCGAGGTGGCGACCCGCGCCTTGTCCACGTCCGGCACGTTCACCAGGACCTGCGGCAGCCGCTCCATGACCCCCGCGAGGTCGGCCAGCGAACGGCCCGTCGCGGCCAGGCGCGCGGCCAGCATCAGCCCGGTCAGGGTGCCGTCGCCGGTGGTCGCGTGGTCCAGGACGATCACGTGCCCGGACTGCTCACCGCCCAGCGCGTACCCGTGCTCCTTCATCGACTCCAGTACGTACCGGTCGCCGACGGCGGTCTGGACGAGCTCGATGCCCTCCCGCTCCATGGCGATCTTGAAGCCGAGGTTCGACATGACGGTCCCGACCACCGCGTTCCCGCGCAGCGTCCCCGCCTCGCGCATGGCGAGCGCGAGCACGGCCAGGATCTGGTCCCCGTCCACCTCCGCACCCGCGGCGTCGACGGCCAGGCAGCGGTCCGCGTCACCGTCGTGCGCGATGCCGAGGTCGGCGCCGTGCTCGACGACGGCGGCCTTCAGCAGACCGAGGTGCGTGGAGCCGCACCCGTCGTTGATGTTGAGCCCGTCGGGAGAGGCCCCGATGGTGACGACCTCGGCCCCGGCACGCGTGAAGGCCTCCGGGGAGACGCGGGCGGCAGCCCCGTGCGCCTCGTCGAGGACGATCTTCAGCCCTTCGAGGCGGTTCGGCAGGACCCCGATGAGATGGGCGACGTACTGGTCGAAGCCCTCGTCGTACGAACGAATCCGCCCGACCCCGGCCCCGGTGGGCCGCTCCCACGGCTCCCCGCTGCGGTGCTGCTCGTAGACGCGCTCGATGGCGTCCTCGAGCTCGTCCTCGAGCTTCTGCCCGCCCCGTGCGAAGAACTTGACACCGTTGTCCGGCATGGCGTTGTGGCTGGCGGAGAGCATCACGCCGAGATCGGCGCCGAGCACACCCGTGAGGTACGCGACCGCGGGCGTCGGCAGTACGCCGACTCTCAGCACATCCACGCCCGCACTCGCGAGTCCGGCGACGACGGCCGCCTCCAGGAACTCACCCGAGGCACGCGGGTCGCGCCCGACCACCGCGGTGGGCCGGTGGCCCGCGAAAGTCCCCGCCTCGCCGAGTACGTGCGCCGCAGCGACCGAGAGCCCGAGCGCGAGCTCGGCTGTCAGATCCGCGTTGGCGACACCGCGTACACCGTCAGTGCCGAAGAGTCGTCCCACTGATGTCCTCCGAAAATGCTCAGAAAAAGCAAGCTTCTGGGCGCCTCATGCCGTTATACGCCCGAGGTACCGATAAACGAACGCCCCGGCGGCACAGAGAGTGCCGCCGGGGCGAACGAAGTACAGACGAGCAGGCGGTGATTAGCGCTTGCTGTACTGCGGGGCCTTGCGGGCCTTCTTGAGACCGGCCTTCTTGCGCTCGACCGCACGGTCGTCGCGGGAGAGGAAGCCGTTCTTCTTCAGGATGGCGCGGTTGTTGTCCACGTCGGCCTCGTTCAGGGAACGGGCGACACCGAGACGGAGCGCACCGGCCTGACCGGAGACGCCGCCACCCGAGATGCGGGCGATGACGTCGTAGCGGTTGTCGAGCTCGAGCACCTTGAAGGGCTCGTTGACTTCCTGCTGGTGGACCTTGTTCGGGAAGTAGTCCTCGAGCGTACGCCCGTTGATCTTCCACTTGCCGGTGCCCGGAACGATCCGGACGCGGGCGATGGCGTTCTTGCGACGACCCAGGCCGGCGGCGGGCTGCGGGTCACCGAAGCGGCCCGCGAGGGACTCGCTGGTGTACTCGCCCTCGACGGGAACCTCGGACTCGAAGGTGGTCACCTCGGCAAAGGTCTCTTCGCCTTCGGTGCCCTCGATGGGCGTCTCAACAGTGGTCTCGGCCACGATTCTCCTCAGATCTTTCTTTACGTCTTTGGGGGTGGCCGGAACTACTGCGCGACCTGGGTGATCTCGAACGGCACCGGCTGCTGGGCAGCGTGGGGGTGCTGGTCGCCCGAGTAGATCTTGAGCTTCGAGATCATCTGACGGCCGAGGGTGTTCTTGGGGATCATGCCCTTGATGGCCTTCTCGACGGCCTTCTCCGGGCTCTTCTCCATGAGCTCGTCGTAGCGCATCGAACGAAGACCGCCCGGGAAACCGGAGTGGCGGTACGCCATCTTCTGGGTCTTCTTGTTGCCGGAGAGGTGGATCTTCTCGGCGTTGATGATGATGACGAAGTCACCCATGTCCATGTGCGGCGCATAGGTCGGCTTGTGCTTGCCCCGGAGGAGGTTCGCTGCCGTCGTCGCGAGACGACCCAGGACGATGTCCTGCGCGTCAATGATGTGCCACTGGCGAGTGACATCGCCGGGCTTGGGGCTGTACGTACGCACTTCGTAGCCTTCGCTTCTTCAGTGGATGGGTTCCAGACACACGAATCCTCTGAAGCGATCATGCAGCTGGGGCTCACAACCGCCGGGACGATGCCCGTATGCGAGCCACTGGTAACTGCTCCAGGGAACCTACGTAAGGGCCCTTCGCGTGAGAACGACGAAGCCAATACGTATAACAATCGTCGAGACTACCCGGCCAGCCCCGTTCGGGTCAAAACGCGCCCGCCCAAGCTAACGGGCCCGCTCAACCCGCCGCTCGACCATTTCCCAACGCCGCCCTCGCACCGCTCGGCCCCAGGGGGCCTCCCGGGCTTCGCGCGGCTGCGCCGGACTCCGTCCGCCGGAGACCGCCGCGCCGCCAACACCTACCTTGCGCGCTCGACCCGCCGCTCGTCCCACACCGGCTCCGCCGACACCCCTCCCGACGCCGCACTCGCACCGCTCGGCCCCAGGGGGCCTCCCGGGCTTCGCGCGGCTGCGCCGGACTCCGTCCGCCGGAGATCGGCGCGCCACACCGCCTACCGCGCGCGCTCGACCCGCCGCTCGTCCCACACCGGCTCCGCCGTCTCCCGCACCACACCGTCCGACCCGAAGACCAGATACCGGTCGAAGGTCTTCGCGAACCAGCGGTCGTGCGTGACGGCCAGCACCGTCCCGTCGTACGACTCGAGGCCCTCCTGCAGCGCCTCCGCCGACTCCAGGTCCAGGTTGTCCGTCGGCTCGTCGAGCAGCAGCGCCGTCGTGCCCGCCAGCTCCAGGAGCAGGATCTGGAAGCGCGCCTGCTGTCCGCCCGACAGCTTCTCGAAGGGCTGGTCTCCCTGGCGCTCCATCTCGTACCGGCGCAGCACCCCCATCGCCGCGCCGCGGTCCTTCGCATGCGCGGCCCACAGGATGTCGACCAGCGTCTTGCCCGCCAGCTCGGGGTGCGCGTGCGTCTGCGCGAAGTGGCCCGGCACGACGCGCGCGCCCAGCTTCCACATCCCGGTGTGCGACACGTCCTCCCCGGCGAGCAGCCGCAGGAAGTGCGACTTGCCGGAACCGTTGGACCCCAGCACGGCCACCCGCTCCCCGTAGAAGATCTCCAGGGAGAAGGGCTTCATCAGCCCGGTCAGCTCCAGGTTCTCGACCGTCACGGCCCGCACCCCGGTCCGCCCGCCGCGCAGCCGCATCTTGATGTCCTGCTCGCGCGGCGGCTCCGGCGGCGGGCCCGCGTCCTCGAACTTCTTGAAGCGGGTCTGCATCGCGTGGTAGCGCGAGGCCATGTCCGGGCTGATCGCCGCCTGGTTCCGCAGCCGCAGCACCAGCGCCTTCAGCCGTGCGTGCTCCTCGTCCCAACGCCGCTTGAGCTCCTCGAAGCGCGCGAACCGCTCGCGCCGCGCCTCGTGGTACGTGTCGAAGCCCTGCCCGTGGACCCATACGTCGGACCCGGCGGCCCCCGCCTCGACGCTCACGATCTTCTCCGCGGAGCGGGAGAGCAGCTCCCGGTCGTGGGAGACGAAGAGCACCGTCTTGCGGGTCTCCTTCAGCTGCTCCTCCAGCCACCGCTTGCCCGGCACGTCCAGATAGTTGTCCGGCTCGTCGAGGAGCAGCACCTCGTCGGGCCCCCGCAGCAGCGCTTCGAGGACGAGCCGCTTCTGCTCGCCGCCGCTGAGCGTGCGCACCTCGCGCCACTGCGCCTTCTCGTACGGGACGCCGAGCGCGGCCATGGTGCACATGTCCCAGAGCGTCTCCGCCTCGTACCCGCGCACCTCCGCCCAGTCGCTCAGCGCCTGCGCGTACTTCATCTGCGCGGCCTCGTCGTCGCGCGTGAGGATCAGCTCCTCCGCCGCGTCGACGGCCAGCGCGGCCGTCTTGATCTGCGGCTGGGCCACCGAGACCAGCAGGTCGCGCACGGTCCGCTCGTCGCGCACCGAGCCCACGAACTGCGACATCACACCGAGCCCGCCGGTGACGGACACACTCCCGCCGTGCGGCTTCAGCTCTCCGGAGATGATCCGCAGCAGCGTCGTCTTGCCCGCGCCGTTGGCGCCGACGAGCGCCACGACCGAGCCCTCGCCGACCCGGAACGAGGCGTCACCGAGCAGCACCCGCCCGTCCGGCAAGTAGTACTCAAGATGTCCCGCCTCAAGATGTCCCATGGAACGGATTGTCGCCCACACCGCCCGCCCCACCACAACCGCTTTAAGGGGAGCGCGGGACGACCAGACCCGATTCGTACGCCGCGACCACCGCCTGCGCCCGGTCGCGCACCCCCAGCTTGGTCAGCACCCGGCTCACATGGGACTTCACGGTCTCCCCGCTCACCACGAGCCGCCCCGCGATCTCCTGGTTCGACAGCCCCTCCGCGATCAGCGTCAGCACCTCGCGCTCGCGCGGCGTCAGCCCCTCCAGCGGTACACCCTCACTGCGCGGTCTCAGCCGTACGAACTCGCCGATGAGCCGCCGCGTGACCGTCGGCGCGAGCAGCGCCTCGCCCGCCGCGACCACCCGGACCGCCTCGAAAAGCCGCTCGGCGACCATGTCCTTGAGCAGGAAGCCGCTGGCCCCCGCGGCCAGCGCGTCATACACGTGCTCATCCAGATCAAAAGTGGTCAGCATGACGATCCGGGTCTCCGCCCGCTCCGCCACGATCCGCCGCGTCGCCTCGATGCCGTCCATCTCCGGCATCCGTACGTCCATGAGCACGATGTCCGGGCGCACCTCGCGGCAGACCCGCACCGCGGCCGCCCCGTCGGACGCGCTGCCGACGACCTCGAAGTCGTCCTGTGTGTCCAGCAAGGCTCCGAATCCGGCGCGTACGACGTCCTGGTCGTCGACGACCACGATCCGCGTCGTCATCGCACGGCCTCCCGCGCCGGCAGCACGGCCTCCACGACGAAGCCGCCCGCGGGCCCGGCCCCCGTACGCAGCGTGCCCCCGGCCATCGCGGCCCGCTCCCGCATCCCGACCAGCCCGTGGCCGTCCGAACCGTCTCCGGCCCCCGGCCCGCCGTCCCGTACGACCACCCTCAACTCGCCCTCCCCGTAGACCAGTTCCACATCGACGCCCACCCCCGGCGCATGCCGCCGCGCATTGGTCAGCGCCTCCTGCACGATCCGGTACGCGGTGAGCTCGACGCCCGGGTCGAGCACCACCACCCGCCCCCGTACGGTCAGCCGCACCGCGCCGCCCGCCGTCGCCCGCGCCTCGTCGACCAGCGCGACCAGCTGGTGCAGCCCGGGTTGCGGCGCCCGCTCGACCACCGCGTCCCCCACCGGCTGCGCGTCCTCGCGCAGCACCCCCAGCAGCCGCCGCATCTCGGTCAGCGCAAGCCGGGCGGTCTCCCCGATGGCGAGGAAGCGCTCGGCCCCCTCGGGCGGCAGCCCGCGCGTGGTCAGGCGGGCGGTCTCGGCCTGCACCGACAGCGTCGAGATGTGATGCGCGACGATGTCGTGCAACTCCCGTGCGATACGGGCCCGTTCACCCCGCGCGGCATGTTCCAGCACGGTGTCCGCGTACGCCCAGTCCGCCGCCGTACGCCGCCGCGCCTCGCGCCCCGCCCGCCGCCAGTTGCCCGCACCCAGCGCCGCCACCGCCGCGCAGCACAGCCCGAGCGCGAGGCCCCGGCCGCCCGCCCAGAGCGCGTACCCCACGAAGGGGACGGCGAAGGCGACGGCCGTACGCGTCGAACAGCGCAGCCCGACCGCCCCCAGCATCACCAGCAGCGTCAGGATCCCGGCCCCCGTGGGCCGCCCGACCGCGGGCACCGCGAGCAGCACCGACGCCGAGACGGCAGCGGCGGAGAGCAGCAGCTGCCCGCGCAGAAAGGCGAGCGGCGCCGTCGAACCCACCACGAGCACCAGCGCGGTGAAGAGATCGGCCGGCAGCCGCCCGGCCGGCGCGGACACCTCGATCACCCCGGCGAAACACAGCACGGCGGCGGCCGCGAGCGGCAGATCGGGCGCGCCCGCGGCCTTCCTGAGCACTGCTCCGGTCCAGCTCACCCGGTCATTGTCGGCGGCGCCACCCGCTTTGTCCTCCCCCTCGCGGGGGAGGTGGCGGCGCCGAAGACACCACCCCGACGGGATGAGCGGCACCCGCCCCGCTCCCTACCTTCGTACCCATGCCACCGGACACAGCCATCGAAGTCAGCGCCCTGCGCAAGCACTACGGTCCGACCACCGCCGTCGACGACCTCACTTTCACCGTCGCCCCCGGCAAGGTCACCGGGTTCGTCGGCCCCAACGGAGCCGGCAAGTCCACCACCCTCCGCATGATCCTGGGCCTGGACGCCCCTGACGGCGGGACCGCGCACATCGGCGGCCGCCCGTACCACTCGCTGCGCGACCCGCTCACCGTCGTCGGCGCGCTCCTCGACGCGGAGGCCGTCCACCCGGGCCGCCGCGCCCGCGACCACCTCCTGTGGATGGCGCACTACAACGGCCTCCCGCGCCGCCGCGTCACCGAAGTCCTCGAACAGGTCGGCCTGACCTCCGTCGCCAAGAAGCGCGCGGGCGGCTTCTCGCTCGGCATGCGCCAGCGCCTGGGCATCGCAGCGGCCCTCCTCGGCGACCCGCAGGTCCTGATCCTCGACGAGCCGGTCAACGGCCTCGACCCCGAGGGCATCCAGTGGATCCGCGGATTCCTCAAGTCCCTTGCCGCGGAAGGCCGTACGGTCCTGATCTCCAGCCATCTGATGAGCGAGCTCCAGGACACCGCCGACCACCTCCTGGTGATAGGCCGCGGCCGGCTGCTGGCCGACACCGACGTGGCGACGCTCCTGACCACCACCTCGGGCGACCGCGTCACCCTGCGGACGACCCGGCTCCCGGAGGCCATGACCGTACTGGCGCGCGAAGGCGCCACGGTCTCCGCGAACGCCCCCGGCACCCTGACCGTCTCCGACGTGCCCGCCGAGCGCGTCGTGGCGCTGCTCACCGAGGCCCGCATCCCCTTCTCGGAGATCTCCGCACACCGGGCGTCCCTCGAAGAGGCCTACCTCGAACTCACCCGGGGCGAGACCGAGTTCACCACCACCGCAGCCGGAGCAGCAGGACAGGAGGCGTCATGATCCGCGCCCTGCGCGCCGAGTGGACCAAGATCCGCTCCGTACGCTCCACCGCGTTCGCCCTCTTCGCCCTGGTCGCCGTGACCCTCCTGCTCACGGTCGTCACCGCCAAGGGCTCCGTCACCGACTACGGCGGCCCTCTGACCCGCGACGAATTCAGCTTCGCCCACGCCCCGGTCACCGGAGACACCACACTCACCGTCCACGTCGCGGCCCTCACCTCCAAGTCGCCCTGGGCGAAGGCCGGCCTGATGATCAAGGACGGCACCACGGTCGGCTCCCCCTCCGCCTCCCTGATGCTCACCCCGGAGCACGGCGTCCGCATGCAGGCGAACGCCAAGACGGAGCTCACCGCCAACACCCCGAAGAATCAGCCCCGTTGGCTCCGCCTGACCCGCACAGGACGGAGCGTCACAGGGTACGAATCCGCCGACGGCCAGAGCTGGCACAAGGTCGGCACCCTCCCGGTCCGCGGCCTCCCGACCCGTACCGAAGCAGGCCTCTTCGTCACCTCACCGGGCGTCGCCGTCGACAAGCAGGTCAGCCCGGGCCAGGTCACGGCCCATATCGAGCTCACCACGGGACGCGCGGTCTTCGACCACATCTCCCCGGCCCCCGCCACCGCCTGGACCCACACCGACCTCACCCGCACCTCCGCCCCCGGCCAGGACCCCGTCGACTCCAGGCGGCCCGCCGGCACCCTCCAGCAGACCGCCTCCGTCGTCACCCTCACCGGCAGCGGCGACCTCGGCTACATCGGCATCGGCGGGGTCGGCTCCGACCTCGACAAGTCGGACCAGGTGAAACAGACCCTGTCCGCCGTCCAGCTCAGCCTGATCACCGTGGTCGCACTCGGCGTGCTGTTCATGACGTCCGAGTACAAGACCCGCACCATCCGCACCACCTTCACCGCCAGCCCCAAGCGCGGCCGTGTCCTCGTGGCCAAGGCCGCGATCCTGGGCGCCACGGTCTTCGCGGTCGCCCTGCCGACCACCATCGCCGCGTACCTCATCGCACGCCCGATCATGACGAAGAACGGCTACAAACCGCCGATCTTCCCCACCACGTCCCTCACCGACCCGACCACGCTGCGCGCAGTGGTCGGCGGCGCCGCCTTCCTCGCCGTACTGGCCGTGTTCTGCCTGGGCGTCGGCGCGCTGTTCCGCCGTACCGTCCCCGCGATCGTCACGATCTTCGCGCTCCTCGTCGTCGTCCCGATCGTCTCCCAGATCACCTCCGTCACCGTCAACACCTGGGTGGAGCGCGCCACCCCGATCGCAGGCCGGGCCCTCACCCAGACCGTGACGCTCACCGAGACCTCGACCAGCCCCTGGGCGGGCTTCGCGGTCCTGTGCGCGTACGCGGCCGCCGCACTCGGCGCCGCACACTGGCGGCTCACCCGGCGCGACGCATGACAGGCGCCCTGCACGGAGAGTGGACGAAGCTCCGTACGGTCCCGGCGAACCTCTGGACGCTCCTCGCGCTGCCCGCCACCATGACGGCCCTCACGGCCCTCATCGCGTCGGGCAACAACCCCCACGAGGTCCATCCCGACCCCACCGCCCTCGCACTCTCCGGCGTCTACTTCGCGCAGCTCGCCGCCGTGGCGCTCGCGGTCGCGGTGGTCTCCTCCGAGTACCACCCGCGCCTGATCCTCCTCACGCTGGCCGCCAGTCCCCGCCGTACGACGGTCCTGGCGGCCAAGGCCCTCACCGTGACCGCGGCGGTACTCCTGGCGGCCCTCCCCGGGACCCTGGGCGCCCTCCTGGCGGGCCGCGCCACCCAGCACGGCACCCACCAACTCCCGCTGCTGTCCGAGCCGTTGGCGAGGGCAGCGCTGGGCACGGTCCTCTACCTCCTCCTGGTGGCGCTGCTGAGCGTGGGCATCGCCCTGGCCGTACGCCACCAAGCGGCGGCCACCGGCCTTGTCCTGGCGCTCCTCTACGGTCCGTACCTGGCCACCCAGCTGCTCAAGATGTCGACGCACACCCTGCACCTGGTCCAGAAGTTCTCCCCCATGACGGCGGGCCTCGCCATCCAGACCACCACGGGCACGGGGACCGCACCCCTCGCCCCCTGGACGGGCCTGGCCGTACTGGCGGCCTACACGGCCGTCTCCCTCGCGATCGGCTGGACACTCCTGAAGTACCGCGACGCGTGAACCCTTAAGATGCCGCCATGAGCTTTGGGCAAGGGGGGCCCTCCTGGGGCCCGGGGGACACACAGACACCGGACTGGGCGGCACTCGCCGAGGAGTCCGAGGCGCGCGGCCGCCGCAGGAAACTGCTGTTCATCGGCGGTGGGGTACTCGCCACCGCCGCGATCGCCGGGATCGTGGCGACGGCAGTGGTCTCCTCCAACAAGAACTCCACGTCGAGCGACAAGAACGCCAGCCAGCTGCCGGCGCCCGAGACCCTCCCCAGCGAGAGCGACGGCCCGCAGCCGACGTTCTCGTCGGTCGCTCCCAAACCGGTCCTCAACCCGAAGGACTTCATCAACAGCGCCAAGCTCGACAAGGCGCCGCTGAACGCCGGCACTCTCTTCCCCGGCAAGAAGCTGACGATGGGCACCCGCCCGTACACCAAGGGCGCCACGAACCGCACCACCAACTGCGCCGCGGTCACGCAGGGCAGCCTCGGCTCCGTACTGAAGAAGAACGGCTGCCGCCAGGTCATCCGCGCCACCTACGTCAGGAACGGCATCGCGATCACGGTCGGCGTCGCGGTCTTCGACACCGAGGCCTCGGCCCTCAAGGCCAAGGCCCAGGCATCGGGCGGCATCACCCCGCTCGCAGGATCCGGAGTCTCCGCCTTCTGCATGCACAACACGGTCTGCCTGCGCCGCACCAACTCCGTAGGCCGCTATGCCTACTTCACCCAGACCGGCTTCACCAGCGGCAAGAAGGTGACGACGGCCGAAAAGGCGGTCTTCCAGACCGCCGACGACCTCGACCAGTTCGTCTTCAACCAGATCGCCGCCCGCGGCCGCACCCAGGCCTCGGCCGCAGCCAACGCCCCCGCGAGCTGACGCCGGACAGCCCGGGGGTCAGCAACAAGCGGCCCCCGGCAGCGTCCGTACGTTCCGCGCCTCCTTGCTGCGCGCGGCCAGCAACTCATCGGCGGGATAACCGACTTCCTCCAGCGTCAGCCCGTGCGGCTTCACGACGTGCACGGACGAATCCCGCACCCCCGCGGCCAGCACCTTCGCGGGCCACTCCACCGGCCGGTGCCCGTCGCCCACGAAGAGCATGGCCCCGATCAGCGACCGCACCATGTTGTGGCAGAAGGCATCGGCGCGCACGGTGGCGGTGATGATCCCGTCGTCGCCCCGCACCAGGCTCAGTTCCTGCAGCGTACGAATGGTCGTGGCGCCCTCGCGCTTCTTGCAGTACGCGGCGAAGTCGTGCTCCCCGACCAGCCCGGCGGCAGCGGCATTCATCGCGTCGACGTCCAACGGCCAGTCGTGCCACAGGACATGACCCCGCATCAGCGGATCAACCCCACACGCGCGATCCGTCACCCGATACGCATACCGCCGCCAGATCGCGGCGAACCGCGCATTGAACCCGGCAGGAGCCTCAACAGCGCTCCACACCCGCACATCGCGCGGAAGCCGCCCGGCCAGCCGCTTCAGCAGCTTCTCCTGGTGCTCGGCCCACACCGCCTCCGGCAGATCGGCCGTCGCCACCTGCCCCCGCGCATGCACCCCGGCATCAGTACGCCCGGCCACGGTCAGCGGGAACATCACGCCCGACCGCGTGACGGTCTTCAGCGCGTCCTCGATCTCCCCCTGCACGGTCCGCCGCCCGTTGGGCTGCCGGGCCCACCCGGAGAAGTCGGTCCCGTCGTAACTCAGATCGAACCGCACCCGTACGAAGCCGGGCTCCACGTCATCGCTCACACGCAAATCCTCTCAAACGAGAACGGGCCCGCACCGCCCCGAAGGGAGATGCGGGCCCGAAGGAAAAGCAGTCCCAGAACGCTTAGGCGTCCTTCGACTCCTCGTCAGCAGCCTCGACCGGCTTGGCGTCCTCGACGACCTCGGCCGGAGCGGCCTCGGCGTCCTTGGCCGCACGCTTGGTCGCAGCCTCGGCCTCACCAGTGGCCTGCTGGGCCACGGTCAGGGCCTCGACCAGCTCGATGACGGCCATCGGGGCGTTGTCGCCACGACGGTTGCCGATCTTCGTGATGCGGGTGTAACCACCGGGGCGGTTCTCGTACCGCGGGGCGATCTCGGTGAAGAGCGTGTGCACGATGCTCTTGTCCGTGATCGACTGCAGCACCAGGCGACGGTTGTGGATGTCGCCCTTCTTGGCCTTGGTGATGAAACGCTCAGCGACGGGGCGCAGGCGGCGAGCCTTGGCCTCGGTCGTGGTGATGCGGCCGTGCTCGAACAGCGACTTCGCAAGGTTGATGAGAAGAAGCTTCTCGTGCGCAGCGCTGCCGCCCAGACGGGCACCCTTTGCGGGACGGGGCATGGTCTTTCTCCTTGTGATCTGCACCGGCCGTACGAGGTACCGATGTCAGTGCCCGACGAGCGTCTGCCCGCCGGAACCCGAACCCGAAGGCCCGGAAGTCTGAGCCCGATGGGGGCCCCGGCCGGAACCAGGACCCCCACCGGAGGTGGATCAGTACTGCTCGGTCTCCACGAAACCGGCGTCCGCGTCGTCGTCGGCGCCGAAGGCGTCGGCAGCGGCGGTCGGGTCGAAGCCGGGAGGCGAGTCCTTGAGCGCGAGGCCCATACCGGCCAGCTTCGCCTTGACCTCGTCGATCGACTTCGCACCGAAGTTGCGGATGTCGAGCAGGTCGGCCTCGGAGCGGGCGACGAGCTCACCCACGGAGTGGATGCCCTCGCGCTTGAGGCAGTTGTACGACCGAACGGTGAGCTCGAGCTCCTCGATCGGCAGGGCGAGATCAGCGGCAAGAGCGGCGTCCGTCGGGGACGGGCCCATGTCGATGCCCTCGGCGTCGATGTTCAGCTCACGGGCCAGCCCGAAGAGCTCAACAAGCGTCTTACCGGCAGACGCCATGGCGTCACGCGGACGCATGGCCTGCTTGGTCTCGACGTCGACGATCAGCTTGTCGAAGTCGGTGCGCTGCTCGACACGGGTCGCCTCGACCTTGTACGTGACCTTGAGCACCGGGGAGTAGATGGAGTCGACCGGGATACGGCCGATCTCCTGGCCCAGCTGCTTGTTCTGCACGGCGGAGACGTAGCCGCGACCGCGCTCGACGGTCAGCTCCATCTCCAGCTTGCCCTTGCCGTTGAGCGTGGCGAGGACGAGGTCGGGGTTGTGGACCTCGACACCGGCCGGCGGAGCGATGTCCGCGGCGGTGACCAGACCCGGACCCTGCTTGCGCAGGTACATCACGACGGGCTCGTCGTGCTCGCTCGAGACGACGAGCTGCTTGATGTTCAGGATGAGGTCGGTGACGTCTTCCTTGACGCCCGGCACGGTGGTGAACTCGTGCAGGACACCGTCGATCCGGATGCTGGTGACAGCGGCACCCGGGATGGACGAAAGGAGCGTGCGACGCAGGGAGTTACCGAGCGTGTAGCCGAAACCCGGCTCCAGCGGCTCGATGACGAAGCGCGAGCGGTACTCGTCGACGACCTCTTCGGTCAGCGACGGACGCTGAGCGATAAGCATGCGGTGATCCTTCAGTCGTGGGCGCCCACTATTTGACGCCCCCAGTCACTACAAGGGTACGGGCGATACGACCCATAGAGGCCGTACCGCCCGAACCCGTAAAACCAGCCCTGCTACAGCGTCAGAAAATCAGACGCGGCGGCGCTTGGGCGGACGGCAGCCGTTGTGCGGGGTGGGGGTGACGTCCTGGATGGAGCCAACCTCAAGACCCGTCGCCTGCAGCGAACGGATGGCGGTCTCGCGACCGGAACCCGGACCCTTGACGAAGACGTCAACCTTGCGCATGCCGTGCTCCTGCGCGCGACGGGCAGCCGACTCGGCGGCCATCTGCGCGGCGAACGGAGTGGACTTGCGCGAGCCCTTGAAGCCGACGTGGCCGGCGGAGGCCCAGGAGATCACGTTGCCCGAGGGGTCCGTGATCGAGACGATGGTGTTGTTGAACGTGCTCTTGATGTGCGCGTGGCCGTGAGCGACGTTCTTCTTTTCCTTGCGACGCACCTTCTTGGCTGCGCCCTGACGACCCTTGGGGGGCATGTCTTAACTCCAGATGGAGAGGGAGGTGGTCGGTCCTACAGCGAAGACCGCTGATGAGCGTCCGCTGTGGACTACTTCTTGCCCGGCTTCTTCTTACCGGCGATCGCGCGACGCGGGCCCTTGCGGGTACGAGCGTTCGTGCTGGTGCGCTGACCGTGAACCGGCAGACCGCGACGGTGACGCAGACCCTGGTAGCAACCGATCTCGACCTTGCGGCGGATGTCGGCGGCGATCTCGCGACGGAGGTCACCCTCGGTGCGCAGGTTGGCGTCCACGTACTCGCGGATCTTGACCAGGTCCTCTTCGGCCAGGTCACGAACTCGGGTGTTGGGGTTCACGCCGGTCGAGGCGAGGATCTCCTTCGACCGGGTACGGCCAACGCCGAAGACGTAGGTGAGGGCAACCTCCACGCGCTTTTCGCGCGGGATGTCAACACCTGAAACGCGTGCCATTCAATGGCTCCAGTTGTTATTCGGAGGTCTTCCACAGAACCGATCCCGACCGCCGTACTAGGTACAGTCCGGGTCCCCGGCCTCCACCGGGGGTGTCGCCAGCCGCTCAGCGGCTAGGCGGGTCCTGCGTATGTACATTTCGCTTGCGTCGCGCGAAGAACTGCGAGGTGCAGATCGGTGTGCGTCAGCCCTGGCGCTGCTTGTGGCGCAGGTTGTCGCAGATGACCATGACCCGACCGTGACGGCGGATCACCTTGCACTTGTCGCAGATCTTCTTGACGCTCGGCTTGACCTTCATGGGATGTCAGGTTCTCCGGGTCAGTGCCATCACTCACGCCGAAGCGGAAGTGCGGGCAAGATCTACTTGTATCGGTAGACGATCCGGCCACGCGTCAGGTCGTACGGAGAAAGCTCCACGACGACCCGGTCATCCGGGAGGATGCGGATGTAGTGCATCCGCATCTTGCCGCTGATGTGCGCGAGGACCTTGTGACCGTTCTGAAGTTCCACCTTGAACATTGCGTTCGGGAGGGACTCGATCACGGTGCCCTCGATTTCGATGGCACCTTGCTTCTTGGCCACGCTTCGCCCTTCGAATCGGCTACCTTGATCAGCTCTGTGCGGGCATGCAGGCATGCGGGTGCACGAGAGCCGACGAGTCAGTCTACGTCAGGGCACCCGGAAAGACGAATCGGGAATGAATGCCCCACTATCAAGATCGTTAAGCAACTTCAAGCAGGCTCAGGCCGACGGATCCGGCGCAGTCGTGATCCCGTACCCATTCCCCCACGCCGCTCTCGCGGGCTCGGCGCCGGGGCGCCTCACAAGCTTCGACCGGCTGCGCCGGCCTCCGGCCGTCGAGACCCCGCTCAGGCCGACGGATCCGGCGCAGTCGTAATCCCGTACTCCGCCAGCTTCGCCTTGCCACCATCAGGAGCCGTCAGCACCAGCAGACCCTCCTCCGTCAGCGCCACCGAGTGCTCCGCTTCCCCACGCCGCTCTCGCGGGCTCGGCGCCAGGGCGCCTCACAAGCTTCGACCGGCTGCGCCGGCCTCCGGCCGCCGAGACCCCGCTCAGGCCGACGGATCCGGAGCCGTCGTAATCCCGTACTCCGCCAGCTTCGCCTTGCCACCATCAGGAGCCGTCAGCACCAGCAGACCCTCCTCAGTCAGCGCCACCGAGTGCGCCGCTTCCCCACGCCGCTCTCGCGGGCTCGGCGCCAGGGCGCCTCACAAGCTTCGACCGGCTGCGCCGGCCTCCGGCCGCCGAGACCCCGCTCAGGCCGACGGATCCGGAGCCGTCGTGATCCCGTACTCCGCCAGCTTCGCCTTGCCACCATCAGGAGCCGTCAGCACCAGCAGACCCTCCTCAGTCAGCGCCACCGAGTGCTCCCAGTGCGAGGACCAGGTCCCGTCCGTCGTGATGACGGTCCAGTCATCCTCCAGGACCTCGGTCCTGGGCGTGCCCAGCGAGACCATCGGCTCGATCGCCAGGCAGAAGCCGGGGACGAGCTTCGGGTTGTGGCGGCCGATGAGGCGGCGGCGGTCGACGTAGTTCAGCAGGTGCGGGTCCATGTGCATCTCGGAGCCGATGCCGTGGCCGCCGTAGTCCTCGATGATCCCGTACTTGCCCGACGCGGGCCGCGGCTGGCGGCGGATGTAGCCCTCGATCGCCTTCGAGACCTCCGCGAGCCGGCCACCCTTCTTCATCGCGGCGATACCCGCCCACATCGACTCCTCGGTCACCCGCGAGAGCTCGATGAGCTCCGGCGCGTGCCCGGTGCCGACGAACGCCGTGTACGCCGCGTCCCCGTGCCAGCCGTCGATGATGGCGCCGCAGTCGATGGAGATGATGTCGCCGTCCTTCAGGACGGTCTTCTCGTCGGGGATCCCGTGGACCACGACCTCGTTCACCGAGGTGCAGATCGTCGCCGGGAAGCCCCCGTACCCGAGGAAGTTCGGCTTCGCCCCGTGCTCCGCGAGCACCTTCCGCGCGACCTGGTCCAGATCGTTCGTCGTGGCGCCCGGCACGGCGGCCTCACGCGTCGCCGCGTGGATGGCGGCGACCACCAGCCCCGCCTCGCGCATCTTCGCGATCTGCTCCGGGGTCTTGATCTCCACCATTGCGCCTGACGCCACCTTCGGAATCGCTACTGCTCTGCTGTCTGCTGACAAGACTCTGGCCGTGCCGCCCGCAAAGGGCGACACGGCCAGTATGGCTCGTACGGAACCGCTACGCCGCGTCGCGGCCCAGCGCCTCCATGGCGCGCGAGGTCACCTCGGTGACCTTGCCGAGCGCGGAGATCGTGACCACCAGGCCCTGGGCCTTGTAGTGGTCGATGATCGGCTCGGTCTCGGCGTGGTAGACCTCCAGGCGACGGCGGACCGTCTCCTCGCTGTCGTCACCGCGCTGGTACAGCTCGCCCCCACAGGTGTCGCACACGCCCTCCTGCTGAGGGGCGCTGTACACCACGTGGAAGACGTGGCTCGAATCGTTACGGCAGATCCGCCGGCCGGCGATCCGCTTCACGACCTCGTCCTCGGGAACCTCAAGGTCCAGCACCGCGTCGAGCTTCTGCCCGTCGGTCTTCAGCGACTCGTCGAGGGCCAGAGCCTGCGAGACGTTGCGCGGGAAGCCGTCGAGGAGGAAACCACCCTCGGCGTCGGGCTGGGCCATGCGGTCCTTCGCCATCCCGATGGTGACCTCGTCGGGCACCAGGTTGCCGGCGTCCATGAACGCCTTGGCAGCCTTGCCCAGCTCCGTGCCCTGACTGATGTTGGCACGGAAGAGGTCGCCCGTGGAGATGTGCGGGATCGACAGGTTCTTGGCAAGGTACGCGGCCTGCGTCCCCTTGCCTGCACCGGGCGGTCCGACGAGGACGATACGCATCAGCGGAGGAACCCTTCGTAATTACGCTGCTGGAGCTGGCTCTCGATCTGCTTCACGGTCTCCAGACCCACACCCACGATGATCAGGATGCTCGTCCCGCCGAACGGGAAGTTCTGGTTCGCGCCGAAGCCCACCAACGCCATCGTTGGCACAAGAGCAATCAGACCCAGGTACAGCGACCCCGGCCAGGTGATCCGGTTGAGTACGTAGCTCAGGTACTCCGCGGTCGGTCGGCCAGCCCGGATGCCCGGGATGAAGCCACCATACTTCTTCATGTTGTCGGCGACTTCCTCGGGGTTGAACGAGATCGCCACGTAGAAGAACGCGAAGAAAACGATCAGCAGGAAGTACGTGACCAGGTAATACGGGTGATCGCCCTTGGTCAGGTTGTCGTTGATCCACAGCGCCCAGCCCGACTTCGAGCCGCTGAACTGAACGATCAGCGCCGGAATGTAGAGCAGCGACGACGCGAAGATGACGGGAATCACACCCGCCTGGTTGACCTTGAGCGGGATGTACGTCGACGTACCGCCGTACGACCTCCGTCCGACCATCCGCTTCGCGTACTGCACCGGGATCCGGCGCTGGGCCTGTTCGACGAAGACCACCAGGCCCACCATCGCGAAGCCCACCAGGATCACCGCACCGAACTCGATCCAGCCGCCCGCGAGCTTGCCGGCCGACTTGATGGCCCAGAGGGCGCTCGGGAAACCGGCGGCGATCGAGACGAACATCAGGATCGACATGCCGTTGCCGATGCCCTTGTCGGTCACGAGCTCACCGAGCCACATGACCGCACAGGTGCCGGCGGTCATCGTGATGACCATGACGACGGTGGTGAAGATCGACTGGTTGGGCACGATCTGGTTGGCAACGGTGCAGCTCCCGAAGAGCGCACCGGTGCGGGCCGTGGCCACCAGGCCGGTGCCCTGAAGGATGGCGAGGGCGACGGTCAGATAACGCGTGTACTGCGTGATCTTCGTCTGCCCCGACTGCCCCTCCTTCTTGAGGGCCTCGAGCCGCGGAATCACCACGGTCAGCAGCTGCAAGATGATGCTCGCCGTGATGTACGGCATGATCCCGAGGGCAAAGATCGTGATCTGGAGCAGCGCGCCGCCACTGAACATGTTGACCAGACCGAAGAGTCCTGTGTTGGACTTCGTCTGGTCCATGCAGATCTGGACGTTCGTGTAGCTGACACCAGGGATCGGGATGTGGGCCCCGAGCCGGTACACCACGATGATGCCGAGCGTGAAGAGCAGTTTCTTGCGCAGGTCAGGCGTCTTGAACGCCTGGGCGAACGCGGTGAGCACGGTGCCTCCTGCGACCCCCGCGCTTCTGCGTCAGAGGTGACGGTATTGAGATTCGATGGATGACAGGTCGATGTATCAGCCAAAAAACGCGTGGTGTGCCATACGGACCCACCACACGGAAATTTAGACAGTGCACGCCACCATACCGGCCGCTCTGCCCCCCTAGGAACGACCAAACGGGGATGCCCCTTTTGGGGGGCATCCCCGTTCGATGTTCAAGCCATCAAACCGTCTCAGACGAGCTCGTTGACCGTGCCGCCCGCGGCGGCGATCTTCTCCTTGGCGGAGCCGGAAACGGCGTCAACCGAAACCGTCAGCGCCACGGAGATCTCGCCCGATCCGAGGACCTTGACGAGGCTGTTCTTGCGCACAGCACCCTTGGCGACCAGGTCGGCCACCGTGACCTCTCCACCCTGCGGGTAGAGCTCGGCCAGCTTGTCCAGGTTCACGACCTGGAACTCGGTGCGGAACGGGTTCTTGAAGCCCTTGAGCTTCGGCAGACGCATGTGGAGGGGCATCTGCCCACCCTCGAAGCGCTGCGGAACCTGGTAACGGGCCTTGGTGCCCTTGGTACCACGACCTGCGGTCTTACCCTTGGACGCCTCACCACGACCCACACGGGTCTTGGCGGTCTTGGCGCCCGGGGCGGGCCGGAGGTTGTGGACCTTCAGCGGGTTGTTCTCCGCCATGTCAGTCGACCTCCTCAACCGTCACGAGGTGGCGGACGGTGTGAACCATTCCGCGGAACTCGGGGCGGTCCTCCTTGACAACCACGTCGTGCAGGCGCTTGAGCCCGAGCGAACGAAGGGTGTCGCGGTGGTTCTGCTTGCTACCGATGTACGACTTCGTCTGCGTGATCTTGAGCTGTGCCATTACGCACCAGCCCCGGCACGCGCACGGAGCAGAGCCGCAGGCGCGACGTCCTCGAGGGGCAGACCACGGCGAGCCGCGATCTCCTCGGGACGCTGCAGACCCTGCAGGGCCGCCACGGTCGCGTGCACGATGTTGATCGCGTTCGACGAACCGAGCGACTTCGACAGGATGTCGTGAACGCCGGCGCACTCGAGCACGGCACGCACCGGGCCACCGGCGATAACGCCGGTACCGGGGGAAGCCGGCTTGAGCAGGACGACGCCCGCAGCCTTCTCGCCCGTGATCGGGTGAGGGATGGTGCCCTGGATGCGCGGAACCTTGAAGAAGTTCTTCTTCGCTTCCTCGACACCCTTGGCGATGGCCGCGGGAACTTCCTTGGCCTTGCCGTAACCGACACCTACGGTGCCGTCACCGTCTCCGACCACGACGAGCGCGGTGAAGCTGAAGCGACGACCACCCTTGACAACCTTGGCAACGCGGTTGATCGCGACAACGCGCTCAACGTAAGCGGTCTTCTCGGCGGCAGCGCCACCGTCGCGACCCTTCCGGTCCCGCCGCTCGCCGCCACCGGCACCGCTTCCGCGGCGCTGGGGTCCAGCCATTGGATTTACCTCTCTCTGTTACGTCCGTTAGTCCCGGAACCGGGGCTTAGAACTTCAGCCCGGCTTCGCGGGCGGCGTCAGCCAGAGCGGCAATGCGCCCGGCGTACCTGTTGCCACCACGGTCGAACACGACGGCCTCGACACCAGCAGCCTTGGCACGCTCGGCGACAAGTGCGCCGACCTTCTGTGCCTGGGCGCTCTTGTCGGCCTCGCCACCACGGATCGAAGTGTCCAGGGTCGACGCCGAAGCGAGCGTGTGGCCCGCGATGTCGTCGATGACCTGAGCAACGATGTTGCGGTTGGAGCGCGTCACGACCAGACGAGGACGCTCCGGCGTACCGGAGACGTGCTTGCGGACGCGGATGTGGCGACGCTTGATGGCAGCGCGCTTGTACGCGTCACCCTTGGCGATCTTTACACCGTATGCCATGGCTTACTTACCCGCCTTTCCGACCTTGCGGCGGATGACCTCGCCGGCGTACTTGACGCCCTTGGCCTTGTACGGGTCGGGCTTCCGCAGCTTGCGGATGTTAGCGGCGACCTCGCCGACCTTCTGCTTGTCGATGCCCTCGACGCTGAGCTTCGTGGGCGACTCGACCTTGAAGGTGATGCCTTCGGGGGCCTCGATCACGATGGGGTGGCTGTATCCGAGCGCGAACTCCAGGTTGGAGCCCTTCGCCTGGACGCGGTAACCGACACCGCTGATCTCGAGCGCCTTGGTGTAACCCGTGGTCACGCCGGTGATCATGTTCGCCACCAGCGTGCGGGACAGGCCGTGGAGGGCCTTGTTCTGACGCTCGTCGTTGGGACGGGTGACGTTGAGAACGCCGTCCTCGCCCTTAACAATCTCGATCGGCGCGGCAACGGTGTGCGTGAGGGAACCCTTGGGGCCCTTCACCGCAACCGTGCGGCCGTCGATGGTGACGTCCACACCAGCGGGAACCGGGATGGGGAGCTTGCCGATACGCGACATGAGCTTTCCTTCCTTTCCCGACTACCAGACGTAGGCGAGGACTTCCCCACCTACGCCCTTCTTGCTGGCCTGCTGGCCGGTCAGGAGACCGTGGGACGTGGAGATGATCGCCACGCCCAGGCCGCCGAGAACCTTCGGCAGGCTGGTGGACTTCGCGTACACACGCAGACCCGGCTTCGAGATGCGCTTGATGCCGGCGATCGAACGCTCGCGGTTCGGGCCGAACTTCAGGTCGAGCACGAGGGACTTGCCGACCTCGGCGTCCTCGACCTTCCAGCCGGTGATGAAGCCCTCCTGCTGGAGGATCTCCGCGATGTGCGACTTGATCTTGCTGTGCGGCATCACGACGGTGTCGTGGTACGCCGAGTTAGCGTTACGCAGACGCGTGAGCATGTCCGCGATGGGGTCAGTCATGGTCATGAATTGGCCTTCGGCCTCTCTCGCCGGGGTTTCCTGTATGCGCCATCCCTCTCCCCACTCAGAGGCGGGACGGGTGCGGCGCGGGGACCTACGGCGTAGTAAGTCGGTCAGGGCGGCAGACGCCCAACCCCCCTAGCCTACGGCATTCGGGGGAGGGCTTCTGCCGACCAGATACTTACCGAGAGTCTCCGGAAATCCTTGTGCCCCTAGGGGCAGGGATTTACCAGGAGCTCTTGGTCACGCCCGGCAGCTCGCCACGGTGAGCCATCTCACGAAGGCACACGCGGCACAGGCCGAACTTGCGGTACACGGAGTGCGGGCGGCCACAACGCTGGCAGCGGGTGTAGGCGCGCACACCGAACTTGGGCTTACGAGCAGCCTTCGCGATAAGGGACTTCTTCGCCATCTCGCTTACGCCTCCTTGAACGGGAAGCCGAGGTGACGAAGGAGGGCGCGGCCCTCGTCGTCGTTGGTCGCCGTGGTGACCACGGTGATGTCCATGCCCCGGGTACGGTCGATCTTGTCCTGGTCGATCTCGTGGAACATGACCTGCTCGGTGAGACCGAAGGTGTAGTTGCCACGGCCGTCGAACTGCTTCGGCGACAGACCACGGAAGTCACGGATACGCGGCAGCGCGAGCGACAGCGTACGGTCCAGGAACTCCCACATGCGGTCACCACGGAGGGTGACGTGGCAGCCGATCGGCTGCCCCTCGCGCAGCTTGAACTGCGCGATCGACTTGCGGGCCTTGGTGACGGCCGGCTTCTGGCCAGTGATCGTGGTGAGGTCGCGGATAGCGCCGTCGATCAGCTTGGAGTCGCGGGCGGCGTCGCCCACACCCATGTTGACCACGATCTTGACGAGACCGGGGATCTGCATGACGTTCTCGTAGGAGAACTCCTCACGCAGCTTGCCGGCGATCTCCTCGCGGTAGCGCAGCTTCAGACGCGGCGCGGTGGTGGTAGTCATCAGATGTCCTCACCGGTGCGCTTGGCAACGCGGATCTTGTTGCCCTCGTCGTCGAAACGGAAGCCGACGCGAGTAACGACCTTCTTGCCGTCCTTCTCAACAACCAGCTGCACGTTGCTGACGTGGACCGGAGCCTCGGTCGTCACGATGCCGCCGGTCTGCGAACCGCGAGCGGTCTGACCGGCCTTGGTGTGCTTCTTGACCCGGTTGACACCCTCGACCAGGACACGGTTCTCAGTAGGGATGGCCATGATGACCTTGCCCTGCTTGCCCTTGTCCTTACCGGTGATGACCTGAACCAGGTCGCCCTTCTTGATCTTCATGCTTACAGCACCTCCGGCGCGAGCGAGATGATCTTCATGAACTTCTTCTCGCGCAGCTCACGGCCCACCGGGCCGAAGATACGGGTGCCGCGAGGGTCGCCGTCGTTCTTCAGAATGACGGCGGCGTTCTCGTCGAAGCGGATGTACGAGCCGTCCTGACGACGACGCTCCTTGACGGTGCGAACGATGACAGCCTTGACGACGTCACCCTTCTTCACGTTGCCGCCGGGGATCGCGTCCTTGACGGTGGCGACGATGACGTCACCGATGCCCGCGTAGCGGCGACCCGAACCACCGAGAACACGGATGGTGAGAATTTCCTTCGCACCCGTGTTGTCGGCGACACGCAGTCGCGACTCCTGCTGGATCACGTCTATCTCCTGATCGTCTGCCGGTTCCCGGCGGGGGCTTCGGTGAAGAAGCCCCCGCCGAGCCTGGCGGAACTGACCTGAGCGGGAAGCTCAGGAATGAATTACTTGGCCTTCTCGAGGATCTCGATGACGCGCCAGCGCTTCGTGGCGGACAGCGGCCGCGTCTCCATCAGGAGAACGCGGTCACCGATGCCGGCAGCGTTGGCCTCATCGTGTGCCTTGAGCTTGTTCGTACGGCGGATGACCTTGCCGTACAGCGCGTGCTTGACACGGTCCTCGACAGCGACGACGACGGTCTTGTCCATCTTGTCGCTGACGACCAGACCCTCACGGGTCTTGCGGAAACCGCGGTCGCCCGCAGCAGAGTTCTCAGTCGTCTCAGTCACAGTCTTCTCGCTCATCAGACGCTCTCCACCGTCTCGATACCGAGCTCGCGCTCACGCATCAGGGTGTAGACCCGGGCGATGTCCTTACGGACGGACTTGAGCCGACCGTGGTTCTCGAGCTGCCCGGTCGCCGCCTGAAAGCGGAGGTTGAACAGCTCTTCCTTGGCCTCACGGAGCTTGGCGACGAGGTCCTCGTCGTTCAGCTCACGCAGCTCGGTCGCCTTGGTACCGGCCGCCATCACGACTCACCTGCCTCGCGCCGCACAATGCGGCACTTCATCGGAAGCTTGTGGGCGGCGCGGGTGAGCGCCTCCTTAGCGACCTTCTCATTCGGGTAGGACAGCTCGAACATCACCCGACCGGGCTTGACGTTCGCGATCCACCACTCGGGAGAACCCTTACCGGAACCCATGCGGGTCTCAGCAGGCTTCTTGGTGAGCGGACGGTCCGGGTAAATGTTGATCCAGACCTTGCCGCCACGCTTGATGTGGCGGGTCATCGCGATACGAGCGGCCTCGATCTGGCGGTTCGTGACATACGCGGGCGTGAGCGCCTGGATGCCGTACTCGCCGAATGCGACCTCAGTACCACCCTTGGCCATACCACTGCGCTTGGGGTGGTGCTGCTTGCGGTGCTTGACCCTACGAGGGATCAGCATGTCGGTCAGGCCTCCGTTCCGGTGCTCTCGGCCGGAGCAGCGGCGGCGGGAGCGTCGGCCTTGGGGGCCTCGGCTGCCGGCGCGGACTGCTGCGGCTTGCGGCCACCACGGCCGCCGCGCTCGCCACCACGGCCACCACGGCCGGCGGGACGGTCGCCGCCAGCGCCGGCGCCACGGGCCGGGCGGTTACCCGCACGGGCTGCAGCGTTCTCGGCGCGGACCTCGGCGATGTTCTTGACGTCGCCCTTGTAGATCCAGACCTTGACACCAATGCGACCGAAGGTCGTCTTGGCCTCGAAGAACCCGTAGTCCACGTTCGCGCGGAGCGTGTGCAGCGGCACACGACCCTCGCGGTAGAACTCCGAGCGGGACATCTCGGCGCCGCCGAGGCGACCGCCGCACTGGATCTTGATGCCCTTGGCGCCGGCCTTCATCGTGCCCTGCATGCTCTTACGCATGGCGCGACGGAAGGAGACGCGGGAGGAGAGCTGCTCGGCAACGGCCTGGGCAACCAGCTGAGCGTCCATCTCGGGGTTCTTGACCTCGAGGATGTTCAGCTGGACCTGCTTGCCCGTGAGCTTCTCGAGGTCACCGCGGATGCGGTCGGCCTCGGCGCCACGGCGGCCGATGACGATGCCCGGACGAGCGGTGTGGATGTCCACACGCACGCGGTCACGGGTGCGCTCGATCTCAACCTTCGAGATGCCGGCGCGCTCCATGCCGGACGTCATCATCCTGCGGATGGCGACGTCTTCCTTGACGTAGTCCTTGTACAGCTTGTCGGCGTACCAACGCGACTTGAAGTCGGTGGTAATGCCGAGTCGGAACCCGTGCGGGTTTACCTTCTGGCCCATTACCGGGTTCCTTCCTTGCTGCTGACGACCACGGTGATGTGGCTGGTCCGCTTACGGATCCGGTAGGCACGGCCCTGAGCACGCGGACGGAACCGCTTCAGGGTCGGGCCCTCGTCCACGTACGCCTCGCTGATGACCAGCGAAGAAGCGTCCGGGTGGTCGTAGTTGTGTGCAGCGTTGGCAATGGCGCTGTCAAGCACCTTGCCAACCGGCACGCTCGCGGCCTGCGGGGCGAAACGCAGGACCGCCTGAGCCTCCGTGGCATCCATGCCACGGATAAGGTCCACCACTCGGCGGGCCTTCATGGGCGTGACGCGGATGTACCGCGCCTGGGCCCTGGCTTCCATGGTTGTCCCTTCGGTGTCGTTCATAGTCTTCGCACCCCGCCTTAGCGGCGCTTCGACTTGCGGTCGTCCTTGACGTGGCCGCGGAAGGTGCGGGTCGGCGCAAACTCGCCGAGCTTGTGGCCGACCATCGACTCGGTGACGAACACCGGGACGTGGATCTTGCCGTTGTGCACCGCGATGGTGTGCCCCAGCATGCTGGGGATGATCATCGAGCGCCGGGACCAGGTCTTGATGACGTTCTTGGAGCCTGCCTCGTTCTGTACGTCCACCTTCTTGACAAGGTGTCCGTCGACGAAAGGCCCCTTCTTGAGACTGCGCGGCATCTAAACCCGCTCCTAGCGCTTCTTGTTCGACTTGCGGCGGCGGACGATGTACTTGCTCGATGCCTTCTTCGGCGAGCGAGTACGACCCTCCTTCTGACCCCACGGGGAGACCGGGTGGCGACCACCGGAGGTCTTACCCTCACCACCACCGTGCGGGTGGTCGACCGGGTTCATCGCGACACCGCGAACGGTCGGGCGAACGCCCTTCCAGCGCATACGGCCGGCCTTGCCCCAGTTGATGTTCGACTGCTCGGCGTTGCCGACCTCGCCAATGGTGGCGCGGCAGCGGACGTCGACCAGGCGAACCTCGCCGGAGGGCATACGAAGGTGGGCGTAAGCGCCCTCCTTCGCCAGGAGCTGGACCGAAGAACCCGCGGAACGGGCAATCTTCGCTCCGCCGCCGGGGCGCATCTCGATGGCGTGGATGGTCGTACCCACCGGGATGTTGCGCAGCGGCAGGTTGTTGCCCGGCTTGATGTCGGCGCCAGGGCCGTTCTCAATCCGGTCACCCTGGCCGAGCTTGGCCGGGGCGAGGATGTAGCGCTTCTCGCCGTCTGCGTAGTGCAGCAGCGCGATGCGGGCGGTGCGGTTCGGGTCGTACTCGATGTGAGCGACCTTCGCCGGCACGCCGTCCTTGTCGTGACGACGGAAGTCGATCACTCGGTAGGCGCGCTTGTGGCCACCACCCTGGTGACGAACCGTGATCCGGCCGGTGTTGTTACGGCCGCCCTTGCTGTGCAGAGGGCGAACCAGCGACTTCTCCGGCGTGGACCGCGTGATCTCGACAAAGTCGGCTACGGAAGAGCCACGACGGCCCGGCGTAGTCGGCTTGTACTTGCGGATTCCCATTTCTCAGTCCTCGTCCGATTCCGGACGATCCAGACCACCGTTAGGCGGTCGGACCGCCGAAGATGTCGATACGGTCGCCCTCGGCAAGGGTCACGATGGCGCGCTTGGTGTCAGCGCGCTTGCCGAAACCGGTGCGGGTGCGCTTGCGCTTGCCCTGCCGGTTGATCGTGTTGACCCCGGTGACCTTGACCGAGAAGACCGCTTCCACGGCCTGCTTGATCTGGGTCTTGTTGGAGCCGGGCGCGACGATGAACGTGTACTTGTTCTCGTCGAGCAGCGCGTAGCTCTTCTCGGAAACAACCGGCTTGACGAGAACGTCGCGCGGGTCCGTGAAGGTCTTGCTGGTGACGGTCTCAGCCATCAGACGTCACTCCCTTCGGTCTCAGTGGTGGCCTTGGGGCCAGACACGAAGGACTCGAAGGCGGCCTTGGTGAAGACCACGTCGTCGGAGACGAGCACGTCGTACGTGTTCAGCTGGCCCGGCTCCAGGAGGTGCACCTGGGGCAGGTTGCGGGCGGACAGCCACGCGGCCTCGTCCGAACGCTCGGCAATCAGGAGCACGTGCTTGCGCTCGCTGACCTTGCCCAGCAGGGACTTGGCGGCCTTCGTGGAAACCGCGCCCTCGACCACGTCGGAGACGACGTGGATGCGAGCGTTGCGGGCCCGGTCGGTGAGGGCACCGCGCAGGGCGGCAGCCTTCATCTTCTTGGGGGTCCGCTGCGAGTAGTCACGCGGCTGCGGGCCGTGGACGACGCCACCGCCGGCGAACTGCGGCGCACGGGTCGAACCCTGACGCGCGCGGCCGGTGCCCTTCTGGCGGTAAGGCTTCTTACCGCCACCACGGACCTCGCCACGAGTCTTGGTCTTGTGCGTGCCCTGACGGGCCGCGGCCAGCTGCGCGACGACGACCTGGTGGATCAGCGGAATGCTGACCTTGGCGTCGAAGATCTCCGCGGGGAGCTCGACGGTACCGGTCTTGTCGCCTGCCGGCGAAAGGATGTCAATGGTGCTCATCGGTTCCTCAAACCCCCTTGGCCGCGGTGCGGACCAGGACGAGGCCACCGTTGGGGCCGGGGACGGCGCCCTTGATGAGCAGCAGACCCTTCTCGGCGTCAACGGCGTGGACGGTCAGGTTCTGGGTGGTGACCCGCTCGTTGCCCATGCGACCCGCCATGCGCATGCCCTTGAAGACACGGCCGGGGGTGGCACAGCCACCGATGGAACCAGGCTTGCGGTGCACGCGGTGGGCACCGTGAGATGCCTTGCCGCCCTTGAAGTTGTGACGCTTCATGACACCGGCGAAGCCCTTGCCCTTGGACTTCGCGGTCACGTCGACCTTGATGCCCGACTCGAAGACCTCAGCAGTGATCTCCTGGCCCAGCGTGTACTCGCTGGCGTCAGGGGTGCGGAGCTCCACCAGGTGGCGGCGGGGGGTCACGTCGGCCTTGGCGAAGTGACCCTTGAGGGGCTTGTTCACCTTGCGCGGGTCAATCTCGCCGAAGGCGATCTGGACCGACTCGTAGCCGTCGTTGTCGTTCGTACGGACCTGCGTCACGACGCACGGACCGGCCTTGACGACGGTCACCGGGACAACCCGGTTGTTCTCGTCCCAGACCTGGGTCATGCCGAGCTTCTCGCCCAGGACGCCCTTGATGTTCTTGCTCATCTCGGCCCGTCCCTTCAGAGCTTGATCTCGATGTCGACACCGGCCGGCAGGTCGAGACGCATCAGCGAGTCAACCGTCTTCGGCGTGGGGTCGAGAATGTCGATGAGGCGCTTGTGCGTGCGCATCTCAAAGTGCTCGCGCGCGTCCTTGTACTTGTGCGGCGACTTGATGACGCAGTACACGTTCTTCTCAGTGGGCAGCGGCACCGGGCCTGCGACCGACGCACCAGTGCGGGTCACCGTCTCGACGATCTTCTTCGCCGAGGAGTCGATGACCTCGTGGTCGTAGGCCTTGAGCCGGATGCGGATCTTCTGTCCCGCCATGGCTACTTCGTAGTCCTGTCTCTTGGAAACGCTCTGGTACCCGGTCGGTCATGCGATCGACCTCCGACCCACGCGGTCGGGCGTGTCGCGTTCCCTCTACGCAGAAATCCCGAAGGATTTCCCAACCAAGGGTTCGCGGGCCCAATGACCGCAGGCCGGGGATCCTGCATCTGCCTTCGATGCGACCCACCGGGCGCCTGGTCTGCACACCCCACTGCACTTCCCGAAAGATTCCCGTACGTCCGACCGGTACCACCCGAAGGCGATGGGGTCGACGAGTACTGTGGGACTCGCTTCCGGTTCTCCCGACGGGAGACGCGCAGCATCGGCACTCAACCGAGCAACCCCGACAGTCTGCCATATGGGGCATGGCCCTGGCCAATCGAGCCGTAGAGAGTACCCC
This sequence comes from Streptomyces sp. NBC_01465, assembly GCF_036227325.1. Classification (NCBI taxonomy): domain Bacteria; kingdom Bacillati; phylum Actinomycetota; class Actinomycetes; order Kitasatosporales; family Streptomycetaceae; genus Streptomyces; species Streptomyces sp. NBC_01465. Next base: position 3,369,632 of record NZ_CP109467.1, read on the forward strand.
TCGCGCGCCCCAGGTCAAACCGCAGCCCGCCCGAAGCCCGCATTGCACCTGCTCGGGCAACCCATGGGCCCGTAACTCCATCCCTCAGGTTGAGCAATCGCACGGGACGGCCCGTGCGGGGGACGGGACGGGGCGGCTCTCTTGCGTACGACATCCCAGGGGGCCGGGCTGCCCAGGCGACGGATCCTGACGGGTCTCGGGGCGGCCGGCACCGGCCTCGCGCTCTCCGCCTGCTCCGTCCCCGAGGCCCCGCGCCGCAAGGCCCCGCAGGCCGATCCGCTGCCCGGCAAGCCGATCTCCACCGGTCACGGCCGGCTGGTGATGCAGATCCTGGCCCATCCGGACGACGACCTGTACTTCATGAACCCGGACACCCAGCGGATGCTCGACGACGGCACCTCGCTGGTCTGCGTCTACACCACCGGCGGCGAGCACACCGGCGTCAACCGCCCGCCCGGCGGCCCCACACCCCCACCGGACAAGGGCGCGTACTCCTCCGCCCGCCACCAGGGACTCCGCCAGGCCTACGCGACGCTGCTCGGCCTGGACCGCTTCGCCCCGTGGCAGAAGGGCGTGACCACACTCCGCGGCGGTCACCGGGCGGAGATCAACACCCTTGCCAAGGGCGGCCGCAAGGTCGAGCTGATCTTCCTCAACACAGCCATGCACCTCTCCTTCGGCCGTCTGGGGCTCCCCACGCTCTGGCAGTCCAGGGGCCTCAATCTGCGCACCGTCGTCGCCGAGGGCTCACCGCTGCAGAAGGCGCAGGCGTACGACTACGACGAGCTGGTCGACGCCCTGACCGGGCTCATGGCCGCGTACCGCCCCACCGTGATCCACACCCTCGACCCCGACCCGGACATCCAGCACAGCCCCGAGGCCGTACGGATCAGGGACAGCGAGCAGATCGGCTACTCCGACCACGCCGACCACACCGCGACCGCCTCCTTCAGCTGGGCGGCGATGATCCGCTGGGTCGCCGAGGCCACCCGCGACGGCGGCGACGTGCCCGCCTTCGTCACCACCGCCTTCCGCGGCTACTACAACCGGCACTGGCCCAAGAACCTCCCCCGGCCGGTCATGCTGCAGAAGGCCGCGCACCTCGTCCCGTACGGCGGCAGCCCCAGCTGGCAGTGCGGCAATCCCGGCGGCTGCGGCGACTACGCGGTCGGCGGGACCGCCCCCGTCCGGAACAAGAAGGGCTGGGTCCGCTCCACCCACTACCGCTACCCGGGGCCGCGGCCCGCCCTCGCCGCCGACCCCGACGGCAGGCTCGTCGCGTACGGCGTCCTCGGCCTGCGCGCGGTCCGCTGGCGCGAGACCTCCCCCGGCAGCGGCCAGTGGTCGGCCCCCGACGACCTCGGCGGCGGACCGCTCGCACCGGTCCTCGGCGCCACCGCCCTCGCGGACGGCAGACAGCTGCTCTTCGGGCTGCGCTTCGACGCCCTCGCGGGGCACGGATCGCGCAACACGCGGGAGATCGTCGTACTCCAACAGCGCACGCCCGGCGGGGAGTTCACCCCCTGGACCGGTCTCGGCAACCCGGAGCCGACCCCCGACCGCGGCCGCCGCCTGGGCGTGCCGGTGGCGGTGACGGCACCCGACGGGCAGGTCCATCTCTTCGTACGGAACGCCGACCAGGGCATCAGCACGCGCATCCGCAGCGCGGCCGGCCAGTGGAGCCCCTGGCGCAGCCTGGGCGGCGGCGAGATCCAGGACGGGCTGAGCGCGACGGTCGACACGGCGGGCCGGGTGCACGTCTACGCGGCCGGGCGCGACACCGTGCACGAGTGGACGCAGAGCGCGCCCGGTCAGCCGCTGACGCCCAGCCTCACCGGCCTGCCGGTGCCCGGGGACTCCCCCGTCGCGCTGCCCGCCCCGGACGGCACCGTCGACCTGATCATGCGCAGGCCCGCCACCTCGAAGCTGACGGTCATGGGCCGCCCCACGGGCCCCGCGCTCCTCGGCAAGGACAACCGCGGCCGAGACCAACTCCTCCTGAACGGACGAGTGTTGACCCGCCCCGGTGGGGCCGTCGCGCTCGAAGGGCCGGCCCTGCACACCGGCCCGAAGGGCGTGAGCGTGGTGGGCCTGGGTCCGGACGCACGCCCCTGGCTGTGGCGGCCGGCCCGCTCGATATGACAACGCAAAGGGCCCCGCACCTCTCGGTGCGGGGCCCTTGCTTGGTGCTCAGTGTCGAGCTACCAGGTCAGACAACCAAGTGATTACTTGGTGATCTTGATGACCTGGCCGGCGCCGACGGTCCGGCCACCCTCACGGATGGCGAACTTCAGGCCCTCTTCCATGGCGACGGGCTGGATGAGCGCAACGTTCATCTCGGTGTTGTCGCCCGGCATGACCATCTCGGTGCCCTCGGGGAGGGTCACAACGCCGGTCACGTCCGTCGTGCGGAAGTAGAACTGCGGACGGTAGTTGTTGAAGAAGGGGGTGTGACGGCCACCCTCGTCCTTCGACAGGATGTAGGCCTGGGCCTCGAACTCGGTGTGCGGCGTGACCGAACCGGGCTTGATGATGACCTGGCCGCGCTCGACGTCCTCGCGCTTGATGCCACGGAGGAGCAGACCGACGTTCTCACCGGCCTGGCCCTCGTCGAGCAGCTTGCGGAACATCTCGATGCCGGTGACCGTGGTGGTGGTCTTCTCCTGCTTGATGCCCACGATGTCAACGGTCTCGTTGACCTTGAGGACACCACGCTCGATGCGGCCGGTGACGACGGTGCCACGACCGGTGATCGTGAAGACGTCCTCGATCGGCATCAGGAACGGCTTGTCGACGTCGCGCTCGGGCTGCGGGATCGACTCGTCGACGGCGGCCATCAGGTTCAGGACCGACTGGCCCCACTCCTTGTCGCCCTCGAGCGCCTTGAGCGCCGAGACCTTGACGACCGGAAGGTCGTCGCCCGGGAACTCGTACTCGGAGAGGAGCTCACGAACCTCGAGCTCGACGAGCTCCAGGATCTCCTCGTCGTCCACCATGTCGGCCTTGTTCAGGGCGACGACGATGTACGGAACGCCGACCTGGCGGGCCAGGAGCACGTGCTCCTTGGTCTGCGGCATCGGGCCGTCGGTGGCGGCAACCACGAGGATCGCGCCGTCCATCTGCGCGGCACCCGTGATCATGTTCTTGATGTAGTCAGCGTGACCCGGGCAGTCGACGTGCGCGTAGTGACGCGACTCCGTCTGGTACTCGACGTGCGCGATCGAGATCGTGATACCGCGCTGACGCTCCTCGGGAGCCTTGTCGATCTGGTCGAAGGCCGAGGCCTCGTTCAGGTCGGGGTACGCGTCGTGCAGCACCTTGGTAATGGCGGCCGTGAGGGTCGTCTTACCGTGGTCAATGTGACCGATGGTGCCGATGTTGACGTGCGGCTTAGTCCGCTCGAACTTTGCCTTCGCCACTGGGTCCTCCTGCGGAGTGGTTCTGTACGCCTTGCTTCATCGGCGCCAGGTGATCTTTGCTGGGATGCCGGGGCCCGGGGCATTCCGCACGATCCGTACGGAATGACCCAGTGGCTCCGGTGATAAGCCTAAAGCGTGTACTCGGGAGAGTTACTCGCCCTTGGCCTTCGCGATGATCTCCTCGGCGACGTTCCGCGGAACCTCGGCGTAGGAGTCGAACTGCATCGAGTAGCTTGCGCGACCCGAGGTCTTGCTGCGGAGGTCGCCGACGTAGCCGAACATCTCCGAGAGGGGCACGAGGCCCTTCACGACGCGGGCGCCGCTGCGCTCCTCCATGGCCTGGATCTGGCCACGGCGGGAGTTGAGGTCGCCGATCACATCGCCCATGTAGTCCTCGGGCGTGGTGACCTCGACGGCCATCATCGGCTCGAGGAGCACGGGAGAGGCCTTGCGAGCACCCTCCTTGAACGCCTGCGAACCGGCGATCTTGAAGGCGAGCTCGGAGGAGTCGACCTCGTGGTAACCACCGTCGAGAAGGGTGACGCGGACGCCGACCATCTCGTAACCGGCCAGGATGCCGAACTGCATGGCTTCCTGAGCACCCGCGTCCACCGAGGGGATGTACTCACGGGGGATGCGGCCACCGGTGACCTTGTTGACGAACTCGTAAGAGGCGTCGCCACCCTCGATGGGCTCAAGGGCGATCTGCACCTTCGCGAACTGGCCGGTACCACCAGTCTGCTTCTTGTGCGTGTAGTCGATACGCTCGACGGCCTTGCGGATCGTCTCGCGGTACGCGACCTGGGGCTTGCCGACGTTCGCCTCGACGCGGAACTCGCGCTTCATGCGGTCGACGAGCACCTCGAGGTGAAGCTCGCCCATACCACCGATGATGGTCTGGCCGGTCTCCTCGTCGGAGTGCACCTGGAACGAGGGGTCCTCTTCAGCGAGACGCTGAATGGCGACGCCCAGACGCTCCTGGTCACCCTTGGACTTGGGCTCGATCGCGACCTGAATAACCGGCGCCGGGAAGTCCATGGACTCCAGGATGACCGGGTTCTTCTCGTCGCAGAGCGTCTCACCGGTGGTGGTCTGCTTCAGGCCCATGACGGCGATGATGTCGCCGGCGCCCACCGATGCGATCTCCTCACGCTTGTTCGCGTGCATGCGGTAGATCTTGCCGATGCGCTCCTTCTTGCCCTTGACGGAGTTCAGCACCGAGGTGCCGGCCTCCAGGCGACCGGAGTAGACCCGGACGAAGGTGAGCTTGCCGAGGTGCGGGTCGCTCGCGATCTTGAACGCCAGGCCCGAGAAGGGCTCGTCGTCCGAAGGCTTGCGCTTGACGACCTTCTCCGGGTCCTTGACGTCGTGGCCCTCGATGGCCTCGACGTCCAGGGGGGAAGGCAGGTAGCGCACAACGGCGTCGAGCAGGGGCTGGACGCCCTTGTTCTTGAACGCCGTACCGCAGAACACCGGGGAAACGGTGACCGAGTCGGCGCTGCCCTTGGAGGCCAGCGTGATGCGACGGATGGCGGCGTACAGCTGGTCCTCGGTGGGCTCCTGGCCCTCGAGGTACAGCTCCATCATCTCGTCGTCGTGCTCCGACACGGCCTCGAGCAGCTTCCCGCGCCACTCGTCGGCAGCCTCGGTGTGCGTGTCCGGGATGTCGACGATGTCGTACGCCTCGCCCTTGGCCGCCTCGGCGGACCAGACGAAGGCCTTCATCGTCACGAGGTCGACGACACCCTTGAAGTCGCCCTCGGAACCGATCGGGAGCTGCATGACGAGCGGGACGGCGCCGAGGCGGTCCACGATCATGTCGACGCAGCGGTGGAACTCGGCGCCCGTACGGTCGAGCTTGTTGACGAAGCAGATACGCGGAACGCCGTAGCGGTCCGCCTGACGCCAGACAGTCTCGGACTGGGGCTCGACGCCCGCGACACCGTCGAACACGGTGACAGCGCCGTCGAGGACGCGGAGCGAACGCTCCACCTCGACGGTGAAGTCGACGTGACCCGGGGTGTCGATGATGTTGATCGTGTGATCGACATCGTTGAGCGGCCAGTGGCAGGTCGTCGCGGCAGACGTGATCGTGATGCCGCGCTCCTGCTCCTGCTCCATCCAGTCCATCGTGGCAGCGCCGTCGTGGACTTCACCGATCTTGTAGCTCACACCGGTGTAGAAGAGGATCCGCTCAGTGGTGGTCGTCTTGCCCGCGTCGATGTGGGCCATGATCCCGATGTTGCGGACCTTGGCCAGGTCAAGCGAAGTGGTGGCCATATGGCTCAGTCTTCTCTCGGTCTCGATGTGGGTAGCGACTACCAGCGGTAGTGCGCGAAGGCCTTGTTGGACTCGGCCATCTTGTGGGTGTCCTCACGCTTCTTGACGGCCGCACCGAGGCCGTTCGAGGCGTCGAGGAGCTCGTTCATGAGGCGCTCGGTCATGGTCTTCTCGCGACGGGCGCGGGAGTAACCGACGAGCCAGCGCAGCGCCAGGGTGGACGCGCGACCGGGCTTGACCTCGATCGGCACCTGGTAGGTGGCGCCACCGACACGGCGGGACTTGACCTCAAGGGCGGGCTTGACGTTCTCAAGCGCGCGCTTCAGCGTGATGACCGGGTCGTTGCCGGTCTTCTCGCGGAGGCCTTCCATCGCGCCGTAGACGATGCGCTCAGCGGTGGAGCGCTTGCCGTCCAGCAGGATCTTGTTGATCAGCGAGGTGACAAGAGGAGAACCATAGACCGGGTCAATGATGACCGGGCGCTTCGGGGCGGGGCCCTTACGAGGCATTCTTACTTCTCCTTCTTGGCGCCGTAGCGGCTGCGGGCCTGCTTGCGGTTCTTGACACCCTGGGTGTCGAGCGAACCGCGGATGATCTTGTAACGAACACCAGGCAGGTCCTTCACACGGCCGCCTCGCACGAGCACGATCGAGTGCTCCTGCAGGTTGTGTCCCTCACCCGGGATGTAGGCCGTGACCTCGATGCCGGAGGTCAGGCGAACACGCGCGACCTTACGGAGGGCCGAGTTGGGCTTCTTCGGGGTGGTCGTGAAGACACGGGTGCAGACGCCACGACGCTGGGGCGAACCCTCGAGCGCGGGGGTCTTGTTCTTCTCGACCTTGTCCTGCCGGCCCTTCCGGACCAGCTGCTGAATCGTAGGCACTACGTCTCCGGTTTCTGTGTGCCGTCGGTGAAACTAACCTGGAACATCTCCCGACCCACGCGGTCGGGTGTGTCGAATCATGCAGATCCCCGCCGCGAGGCGGAGGGGCGCAGATTGCGGTGGCCGTATACAGGCTCGCCGTGCGGTTGAGGACACACACAGGAGCCAGGGCACACCCCAGGCACAAGGTCAGATCGTACCTACCGCATCGGCTGCGGTCAAAACAAATGCCCACGCGCAGGACAGAGGGGGTGCAAGATACGCCACTGGGCGGCCACCCGCGAGGGGTGACCGCCCAGTGGACGAGATATTCGCTCCTACTGGTTGTACGGACCGTAGTCGTAGTCCTCCAGCGGGACGGCCTGGCCGGAGCCGGTGCCGAACGGCGAGTAGTCGATGTCGTCGTAGCCGACGGCCGAGTACATCGCGGCCTTGGCCTCCTCGGTGGGCTCCACCCGGATGTTGCGGTAACGGGAGAGACCCGTACCGGCCGGGATGAGCTTACCGATGATGACGTTCTCCTTGAGGCCGATGAGGCTGTCGGACTTGGCGTTGATCGCCGCATCCGTCAGGACTCGGGTCGTCTCCTGGAAGGAGGCGGCCGACAGCCAGGATTCCGTCGCCAGCGAGGCCTTGGTGATACCCATCAGCTGCGGACGGCCGGAGGCGGGGTGACCGCCCTCGGTGACCACACGACGGTTCTCGGTCTCGAACTTCGAGCGCTCGACGAGCTCGCCCGGCAGGAGCTCCGCGTCGCCGGACTCGATGATCGTCACGCGGCGCAGCATCTGCCGGATGATGATCTCGATGTGCTTGTCGTGGATCGACACGCCCTGCGAGTTGTAGACCTTCTGGACTTCACCGACCAGGTGGACCTGGACCGCACGCTGGCCGAGGATGCGCAGCACGTCGTGCGGGTTGGTGGCACCCACGGTGAGCTTCTGGCCCACCTCGACGTGATCGCCCTCGCCCACCAGCAGACGGGCACGCTTGGAGATCGGGAACGGAGTCTCCTCCGAGCCGTCGTCCGGCGTGACCACGAGCTTCTTGGTCTTCTCGGTCTCCTCGATACGGACGCGGCCTGCCGCCTCCGAGATCGGGGCGACACCCTTGGGCTGACGGGCCTCGAAGAGCTCGACAACACGGGGCAGACCCTGGGTGATGTCGTCACCGGCCACACCACCGGTGTGGAAGGTACGCATCGTCAGCTGGGTACCGGGCTCACCGATGGACTGGGCGGCGATGATGCCGACCGCCTCACCGATGTCGACCAGCTTGCCGGTGGCCAGCGAGCGGCCGTAGCAGAAGGCACAGGTGCCGACCGCGGACTCACAGGTCAGGACCGAGCGGGTCTTGACCTCCTCGACGCCCGCGTTGACCAGCGCGTCGATGAGCACGTCGCCCAGGTCCACGTTGGCCGGCGCGATGACCTTGCCGTCGATGACGACGTCCTCGGCGAGCATGCGGGCGTAGACCGAGGTCTCGACGTCCTCCGTCTTGCGGAGCACACCGGCCTCGTCCTTGACCGCGATCTTCAGCTTCAGACCGCGCTCGGTGCCACAGTCCTCCTCGCGGATGATGACGTCCTGCGAGACGTCCACCAGACGACGGGTCAGGTAACCCGAGTCGGCGGTACGCAGGGCGGTGTCAGCCAGACCCTTACGGGCACCGTGCGTGGAGATGAAGTACTCGAGGACGGTCAGGCCCTCACGGAACGACGCCTTGATGGGACGCGGGATCGTCTCGTTCTTCGCGTTCGACACCAGACCACGCATACCGGCGATCTGACGCATCTGCATCATGTTTCCTCGGGCACCCGAGTCAACCATCATGAAGATGGGGTTCGTCTTGGGGAAGTTCGCGTTCATCGCCTCGGCAACCTCGTTGGTCGCCTTGGTCCAGATCGCGATGAGCTCCTGCGTGCGCTCGTCCTTGGTGATCAGACCGCGCTCGTACTGCTTCTGGACCTTCTCGTCCTGAGCCTCGTAGCCCTGGACGATGGCCTTCTTGGCCTCCGGGACGACGATGTCCGAAACGGCGACGGTGACGCCGGAACGGGTCGCCCAGTGGAAGCCCGCCGCCTTCAGGTTGTCGAGCGTCGCCGCCACGATGACCTTGGGGTAGCGCTCGGCCAGGTCGTTGACGATCTCGGAGAGCTGCTTCTTGCCCACCGAGTAGTCGACGAACGGGTAGTCCTCGGGCAGCAGCTCGTTGAAGAGCGCGCGGCCCAGCGACGTACGCAGCCGGAAGGTGTCACCCGGCTGGTACTCGGGCTCGCCCTCCTCGGCGACCGGCGGCACCCAGCCACGCGGCGGCATGGTGCCCACCGGGAAGCGGATGTCGACCTGCGACTGGAGAGCGAGCTCACCATTGTCGAACGCCATGATCGCCTCGGCCGTCGAGCCGAATGCACGGCCCTCGCCCTTGGTGTCACGGAGCTCGCCGTCGGTGGTCAGGAAGAACAGACCGAGGACCATGTCCTGGGTCGGCATCGTGACCGGACGGCCGTCGGCCGGCTTGAGGATGTTGTTCGAGGACAGCATCAGGATGCGGGCCTCGGCCTGCGCCTCTGCCGACAGCGGCAGGTGCACGGCCATCTGGTCACCGTCGAAGTCCGCGTTGAACGCGGTGCAGACGAGCGGGTGGATCTGGATGGCCTTGCCCTCGACCAGCTGGGGCTCGAAGGCCTGGATGCCGAGGCGGTGCAGGGTGGGTGCACGGTTCAGCAGCACCGGGTGCTCGGCGATGACCTCTTCGAGGACGTCGTACACGACGGTGCGGCCACGCTCGACCATGCGCTTGGCCGACTTGATGTTCTGCGCGTGGTTGAGGTCAACCAGACGCTTCATCACGAACGGCTTGAAGAGCTCCAGAGCCATGGCCTTCGGCAGACCGCACTGGTGCAGCTTGAGCTGCGGACCGACGACGATCACGGAACGCGCGGAGTAGTCCACACGCTTGCCGAGGAGGTTCTGGCGGAAACGACCCTGCTTGCCCTTCAGCATGTCGCTGAGGGACTTGAGCGGGCGGTTACCGGGACCGGTGACCGGGCGACCACGACGACCGTTGTCGAAGAGGGCGTCCACGGCCTCCTGGAGCATGCGCTTCTCGTTGTTCACGATGATCTCGGGGGCACCGAGGTCGAGAAGGCGCTTCAGGCGGTTGTTGCGGTTGATCACACGGCGGTACAGGTCGTTCAGGTCGGAGGTCGCGAAGCGGCCACCGTCCAGCTGCACCATCGGGCGGAGGTCCGGCGGGATGACCGGCACGCAGTCGAGAACCATGCCCTTGGGGCTGTTCGCGGTCTGCAGGAACGCGGAGACGACCTTGAGGCGCTTGAGCGCACGGGTCTTCTTCTGGCCCTTGCCGGTACGGATGATCTCGCGGAGGCGCTCGGCCTCCTCCTCGAGGTCGAAGGACTCCAGGCGCTTCTGCAGTGCAGCAGCACCCATCGAACCGTCGAAGTACGTGCCGAAACGGTCACGCAGCTCGCGGTAGAGGAGCTCGTCGCCCTCCAGGTCCTGGACCTTGAGGTTCTTGAAGCGCGACCAGACCTCGTCCAGACGGTCGATCTCGCGCTGCGCACGGTCGCGCAGCTGCTTCATCTCGCGCTCGGCACCTTCGCGCACCTTGCGGCGCACGTCGGCCTTGGCGCCCTCGGCCTCGAGCTCGGCCAGGTCGGTCTCGAGCTTCTTGGCGCGGGCCTCCAGGTCGGAGTCACGACGGTTCTCGACCTGCTGACGCTCGACGGAGACGTGAGCCTCCAGCGAGGGCAGGTCGCGCGTCCGGCGCTCCTCGTCCACGAAGGTGATCATGTACGCGGCGAAGTAGATGACCTTCTCGAGGTCCTTCGGCGCGAGGTCGAGCAGGTATCCCAGACGCGACGGGACGCCCTTGAAGTACCAGATGTGCGTGACAGGGGCGGCCAGCTCAATGTGGCCCATCCGCTCACGACGCACCTTGGCGCGAGTGACCTCGACGCCGCAGCGCTCGCAGATGATGCCCTTGAAGCGGACACGCTTGTACTTACCGCAGTAGCACTCCCAGTCCCGGGTCGGACCGAAGATCTTCTCGCAGAAGAGCCCGTCCTTTTCCGGCTTGAGCGTGCGGTAGTTGATGGTCTCCGGCTTCTTTACTTCGCCGTGCGACCAGGTCCGGATGTCGTCCGCGGTGGCAAGGCCGATCCGCAGCTCGTCGAAGAAGTTGACGTCGAGCACTTGTCGTCAATCCCTCTTTCAGGGTCGAGTGTCAAACATGGTCTGAACGGTCCGGGGCGGCCGGGACTCCGTTGCGGGAGTCCCGGCCAGGCCCGTCAGACCTCTTCGACGCTGCTCGGCTCGCGCCGGGACAGGTCGATTCCGAGCTCTTCCGCAGCGCGGAAGACATCCTCGTCCGTGTCGCGCATCTCGATGGACATGCCGTCCGAGGACAGCACCTCCACGTTGAGGCAGAGCGACTGCATTTCCTTGATGAGCACCTTGAAGGACTCGGGAATGCCGGGCTCGGGGATGTTTTCGCCCTTGACGATGGCCTCGTAGACCTTCACGCGGCCGGTCACGTCGTCGGACTTGATGGTGAGGAGTTCCTGGAGTGCGTACGCGGCGCCATAAGCCTCCAGCGCCCACACCTCCATCTCACCGAAGCGCTGACCACCGAACTGCGCCTTACCACCCAGCGGCTGCTGGGTGATCATCGAGTACGGACCGGTCGAACGAGCGTGGAGCTTGTCGTCGACCAGGTGGTGCAGCTTGAGGATGTACATGTACCCGACCGAGATCGGGTCCGGGAACGGCTCACCCGAGCGGCCGTCGAACAGGTTGGCCTTGCCCGTGGGCTGGACCAGCCGGACACCGTCGCGGTTCGGGATCGTGGACTCGAAGAGACCGGAGATCTCGTCCTCGCGCGCACCGTCGAACACCGGGGTGGCGACGTTGGTGCCCGGGGCGACCTGGTCGGCGCCGATGGCCTGCAGGCGCTGCGCCCAGTCGTCCGCCAGACCGGAGACGTCCCAGCCGCGGCTGGCGAGCCAGCCGAGGTGGATCTCCAGGACCTGTCCCGGGTTCATTCGGGACGGCACACCCAGCGGGTTCAGGATGATGTCGACCGGAGTTCCGTCCTCGAGGAACGGCATGTCCTCGATCGGAAGGATCTTCGAGATAACACCCTTGTTGCCGTGACGGCCGGCGAGCTTGTCACCGTCCGTGATCTTGCGCTTCTGCGCCACGTAGACACGAACCAGCTGGTTCACGCCCGGCGGCAGCTCGTCGCCCTCTTCACGGTCGAAGACGCGGACGCCGATGACCTTGCCGATCTCACCGTGCGGCACCTTCAGCGAGGTGTCGCGCACTTCGCGCGCCTTCTCACCGAAGATCGCGCGGAGCAGGCGCTCTTCCGGCGTCAGCTCGGTCTCGCCCTTGGGCGTGACCTTGCCGACGAGGATGTCGCCGGCGACGACCTCGGCACCGATACGGATGATGCCGCGCTCGTCGAGGTCGGCGAGGACCTCTTCGGAGACGTTCGGGATGTCCCGGGTGATCTCCTCCGGGCCGAGCTTGGTGTCACGGGCGTCGACCTCGTGCTCCTCGATGTGAATCGAGGAGAGGACGTCGTCCTGCACCAGACGCTGGCTGAGGATGATCGCGTCTTCGTAGTTGTGGCCCTCCCACGGCATGAACGCCACGAGGAGGTTCTTGCCGAGCGCCATCTCGCCCATCTCGGTCGCGGGACCGTCGGCCAGAACCTGGCTCTCGATCACGCGGTCGCCCTCGTTGACGACAACCTTCTGGTTGACCGAAGTGCCCTGGTTCGAGCGGGAGAACTTGGCGATGCGGTACGTGGTGTACGTGCCGTCGTCGTTGGTGACGGTGATGTAGTCCGCGGAGACTTCCTGGACGACACCCGACTTCTCCGCCTTGAGTACGTCACCGGCGTCGACCGCACAGCGGTACTCCATGCCGGTGCCGACGAGGGGAGCCTCGGACGTGATGAGCGGCACGGCCTGACGCATCATGTTCGCGCCCATGAGGGCACGGTTGGCGTCGTCGTGCTCGAGGAACGGGATCATCGCGGTCGCGACCGACACCATCTGGCGCGGCGAGACGTCCATGTAGTCGACGTCGTCACCGGGGATGTAGTCGATCTCCCCGCCACGACGGCGGACCAGGACGCGCGCCTCGGTGAAGCGCATCTCCTCGGACAGCGTCGCGTTCGCCTGGGCGATCACGAAGCGGTCTTCCTCGTCCGCGGTCAGGTAGTCGACGTCGTCGGTGACGACGCCCTCGACGACCTTGCGGTACGGGGTCTCGACGAAGCCGAACGCGTTGACGCGGCCGTACGAGGCGAGCGAACCGATCAGACCGATGTTCGGGCCTTCAGGCGTCTCGATCGGGCACATGCGGCCGTAGTGCGAGGGGTGCACGTCACGGACTTCGAAGCCGGCCCGCTCACGGGAGAGACCACCCGGGCCAAGCGCCGACAGACGGCGCTTGTGGGTGAGACCCGACAGCGGGTTGTTCTGGTCCATGAACTGCGACAGCTGGCTGGTGCCGAAGAACTCCTTGATGGAGGCGACGACCGGCCGGATGTTGATCAGGGTCTGCGGCGTGATCGCCTCGACGTCCTGGGTCGTCATGCGCTCACGCACGACGCGCTCCATACGAGCCAGACCCGTGCGGACCTGGTTCTGGATGAGCTCGCCGACGTTACGCAGACGACGGTTGCCGAAGTGGTCGATGTCGTCGGTCTCGACGACGATGGACCGGCCGGACTCGCCGACGGTCTCGACCTCACCGGCGTGCAGCTTCACCAGGTACTTGATCGTGGCGATGATGTCGTCACTGGTCAGCACACCGGCGTTCAGCGGCTCGTCGGCGCCGAGCTTCTTGTTCACCTTGTAGCGGCCGACCTTCGCGAGGTCGTAGCGCTTCGGGTTGAAGTAGAGGTTCTCGAGCAGCGTCTGAGCAGCCTCACGCGTGGGCGGCTCGCCCGGGCGCAGCTTGCGGTAGATGTCGAGCAGTGCGTCGTCCTGGCCCTGGGTGTGGTCCTTCTCCAGGGTGGCGCGCATCGACTCGTACTCGCCGAACTCCTCAAGGATCTGCTCGGTGGTCCAACCGAGAGCCTTGAGGAGGACGGTGACGGACTGCTTGCGCTTGCGGTCGATGCGGACACCGACCATGTCGCGCTTGTCGATCTCCATCTCCAGCCAGGCACCCCGGGAAGGGATGATCTTGGCGGAGAAGATGTCCTTGTCGGACGTCTTGTCGATGGAGGAGTCGAAGTAGACACCCGGCGAGCGGACCAGCTGCGACACAACGACACGCTCGGTGCCGTTGATGACGAAGGTGCCCTTGTTGGTCATGAGCGGGAAGTCGCCCATGAAGACCGTCTGGGACTTGATCTCGCCGGTCTCGTTGTTGGTGAACTCGGCGGTGACGAAGAGCGGGGCCGCGAACGTGAAGTCGCGCTCCTTGCACTCGTCGATCGAGTTCTTCGGGGGCTCGAAGCGGTGGTCGCGGAAGGTCAGCGACATCGACCCGGAGAAGTCTTCGATCGGAGAGATCTCCTCGAAGATCTCTTCCAGACCGGACTTCGTGGGGACGTCCTGTCCACTCTCGAGAGCGGCCTCGACGCGACCCTTCCATGCGGCGTTGCCGAGAAGCCAGTCAAAGCTTTCGGTCTGCAGCGCAAGAAGGTTCGGAACCTCGAGGGGCTCCTTGATCTTTGCAAAGGAGATGCGCAGCGGGGCGGTGCTGGCGCCGTTGTTCGTATTGGCGGTCGAGGCGTTGCGCGAGGCGGCCAAGAGGGGGTCCTTCCGAGGGCTCGGACTCACTACGCGCGTACCGGTCCCAGCGGGGCACAGAGACAGGCCATTCCCGATTCGGCCAAAAGGCCAGGTCGGAAAAGGTCAGTCATCGATGCTCAAGCAAGGGCATGCCCCTGGTGACGGGCAGGGGGCAGCTAACAGGCAGCGCAAAGGGTCAGTGTAGCCAAGAGGCACACCGATGTCCAGTGCGGGTTTTCTGTCACCCTCAGATCTTTCACTGTTCTGCTGCCCTGCGCTGCTGACCTGCGGAAGAACCATGCGCCAGAGGCGCACAACGATCCTGCCCTCTTCGTCGTCGATCCATGCCTCGGATGCGGATCGAAGTGACGACGCGTCCTGAGAATTGCGCGCTGCGTGCGGTTCGTCAAGGCCCCTTGGTGCCCGCTGCGTTGCAGTCCTGCGCACAACGAAGATCACCATACTCGTCACAGCCGGAAGAGCAAGGCAGGCGGCGGGGGCGTCACCGTACGCCAAAGGGCGACCACCCTTACGGGTGATCGCCCTTCAGTTCAGAGAGTCAGAAGACTCTCGGAGTCACTTGACCTCGACGGAAGCGCCGGCGCCCTTGAGGGACTCGGCAGCCTTCTCGGCGGCCTCCTTGGCGACCTTCTCGAGGACGGGCTTCGGGGCGCCGTCCACGAGGTCCTTGGCCTCCTTGAGACCCAGGGAGGTCAGCTCACGCACGACCTTGATGACCTGGATCTTCTTGTCGCCGGCACCGGTGAGGATGACGTCGAACTCGTCCTGCTCCTCAGCGGCCTCGGCGGCGGCCGGGGCGCCCGGACCGGCAACGGCGACGGCCGCGGCGGCGGTGACGTCGAACTTCTCCTCGAACGCCTTAACGAACTCGGAGAGCTCGATGAGGGTGAGCTCCTCGAACTGGGCGAGCAGGTCTTCCTGGCTGAGCTTCGCCATGATGGCGGGTCCTTCCACTAATTCGGCAGGTGCCGTATGTACATGTCGGCGGGCGTACAGGCCCGCTGCGACCTACGCCGAGTGGCGTCGGTCATTGCGCGAGCCGAATTACTCGGCACCGCCCTGCTCGTCGGCAAGCTTGACGCGAAGCGCTTCCGCGGTGCGGACGAACTTCGACGGCAGAGCCTGGAAGAGCTGCGCAGCCTGAGTCTGCTTGCCCTTCATGGCGCCGGCCAGCTTGGCGAGCAGAACCTCGCGGGACTCGAGGTCCGCAAGCTTCTTGATCTCATCGGCGGACAGCGCCTTACCGTCAAGGACACCGCCCTTGATGATCAGGTTCGGGTTCTCCTTGGCGAAGTCACGAAGACCCTTCGCCGACTCCACCGGGTCACCGGTGATGAAGGCAACCGCCGTCGGACCACTGAAGTGGTCGTCCAGCGAAGTGATCCCGGCCTCGTTGGCCGCAATCTTGGTCAGCGTGTTCTTCACCACGGCGTACTGGGCGTTCTCACCGAGCGAACGACGCAGCGTCTTGAGCTGCGCCACGGTGAGACCCCGGTACTCGGTCAGCACGGCGGCGTTCGAGCTGCGGAACTGGTCCGCGAGCTCGGCTACCGCGGCAGCCTTGTCGGGCCTTGCCATAGAGCGTCGGCCTCCTTCCGGGTGATGAGGACCGCTCAGAAGGAACCGCGGAAAACGAAAACGCCCCGGCACAGGTGCACGGGGCGTGAGCTCGACCGGACGAATCCGGGAGCACTTCCACAGTCACCTGCGCAGGTCGTCCGTAATCAACGGATCCTTCGGCCACCGCACTCTCAGCTGAGAACACGGCAACGACCAGCGGTCTTTGGCTTCTGTGGAAGATTACGCGAAAGGGGCGGCGTCAAGCAAATCCGCCCCCGTGGCGAGGTTTGGACTCGCGATTACTGCTTGTTGATCATCTTGGTGAAGTCGATGGTGTCCCCGGCCGGAGGCGCCTCCGCGGGGGCCGCGACGCCGTAGTCGGAGTAGTAGACCGTCGAGTTGAGCTCGCCCGTCTTCATCTGGCCGCGTTCGATCTTCTTCACCAGAAGATTGTCCTTGTTGATCCAGATGTCCACCTGCTCGGTGGTGATGCCGGCCTTCTCCAACTGGGCCTTGAGTGCGGCCATCTTCTCGGCGGACAGCGCGGTGTTCCGCTCCGTCAGCTTGGCCACGTCGACCGTGCCCGAGTAGTGCGTCGCGGAGACCCCGCGCACATCCTCAGTGCCCACCTTCTTCACATCGCCCGAGGCGAGCAGGGACTTCACCCCCTGGTCGGGAGTGGTGTTCTGCATCTGGTCCTTCATCGCATCGCCGGAGGCGCCCATGAGGCGGGCCATGTCGGCGTAGCGGTACTGGATCCAGTGCTTGCCGCCCGACTGCTTGGCGAACACGTCGCCCATGTTCACGTAGTAACCGTCGTGCAGGTAGCGGGCCTTGACGGTGCCGTCGGTGCCCATCTGCTTCATGGTGTTGGCCATGGTGCCGGCGGTGTAGGTGATGTCCATGGTGCCCGTGACACCGTTCGACCAGGCCATCACGCCGCTCTGCTTCATGGACATCGTGGAGCCCATGACCGTCGTGCCCTCGACCTTGGCGGACTTGGTCTCGCCGGTCTTCTGCTGGGCCAGCTGCAGTGCTGCGATCGGGCTGACCTCCTTGACCGCTCCCCCTCCAGTGTCCCCGCCCGTCTTCTTGGCCGTACCGCCGCTGCTTCCGCAGGCCGCGACCGCGGTCAATGCCACTCCTGCGACAACTGCCGTACTGATACGGCGCATTGTGCTGGTCTCCATGGAACCGTCCACCCCTCTGGTGCTGTTGGGACCCATGCATTCTGCCGCTTCCGCGTCACGGGTTCCTCAAAGCCGCGCAAAAGAAACCGGGCCCCGCATCTCCGAAGAGATGCGGGGCCCGGTCGGTCCGGCTACTGCTGAGACCCGAGGGCTCAGACGGAGGCCGGGTCCTCCTCGACGAGGAGGTTGCGCGTGCGGTTGGCGTCCAGCGCGATGCCGGGGCCCATCGTGGTGGCCAGGGTGGCCTTCTTGATGTAGCGGCCCTTCGCGGCGGACGGCTTCAGACGGAGGATCTCCTCCAGCGCCGCGGCGTAGTTCTCGACCAGCTTCGTCTCGTCGAAGGAAACCTTGCCGATGATGAAGTGCAGGTTCGAGTGCTTGTCGACGCGGAACTCGATCTTGCCGCCCTTGATGTCGTTGACAGCCTTCACGACGTCGGGGGTGACGGTGCCGGTCTTCGGGTTCGGCATCAGACCACGCGGACCGAGCACGCGGCCGAGGCGGCCGACCTTGCCCATGAGGTCCGGGGTGGCGACGACGGCGTCGAAGTCCAGACGGCCCTTCGCGACCTCGTCGATGAGCTCGTCGGAGCCGACGATGTCGGCGCCCGCGGCGAGCGCGGCCTCAGCACGGTCGCCGGTCGCGAAGACCAGGACCCGGGCGGTCTTACCGGTGCCGTGCGGGAGGTTCACGGTGCCACGGACCATCTGGTCGGCCTTGCGCGGGTCGACGCCCAGACGCATGGCGACCTCGACGGTGCCGTCGAACTTCGTGGCGGAGGTCTCCTTGGCGAGACGGACGGCCTCGAGCGGGGGGTAGATGCGCCCCGCGTCGATCTTGGCGTCCGCAGCGCGGAGAGTCTTGCTGCGCTTCACTGCTGCTCCTGTGGTGTCAGGTGTGGAGTCGTGGTGCGGACCAGCGCTGGTCCTACCACTGGAAGGTCAGACGGGGGGCTGGATCAGCCCTCGACCGTGATGCCCATGGAACGGGCGGTGCCAGCGATGATCTTCGACGCGGCGTCGAGGTCGTTGGCGTTCAGGTCGGGGAGCTTGACCGTGGCGATGTCGCGGACCTGGGCAGCCGTGAGCTTGGCGACCTTGGTCTTGTGCGGCTCGCCGGAGCCCTTGTCCACACCTGCGGCCTTGAGGATCAGCTTCGCGGCCGGCGGAGTCTTGGTGATGAAGGTGAAGGAACGGTCTTCGTAGACCGTGATCTCCACCGGCACGACCATGCCACGCTGCGACTCGGTCGCGGCGTTGTAGGCCTTGCAGAACTCCATGATGTTGACGCCGTGCTGGCCCAGTGCGGGACCGACCGGCGGCGCCGGGTTAGCGGCGCCCGCGTTGATCTGGAGCTTGATAAGCCCCGTGACCTTCTTCTTCTTGGGAGGCATTGCTCTCTCCGGGTCCTAGTGAGAGTTTTTCGCCCACATCCGGTCATCCGGACGGAGGCATACCGCACAACGATAACGGGTATAGCTGCGCGACCAAAAACCAAGCAGGTCAGACCGGCTGCGAGAGCCTGTCTGACCTGGTCGGTAGGCGTGTGTCCAGAGAGAACTAGTTCTTCTGGATCTGGTCGAAGCTGAGCTCGACCGGAGTCTCGCGGCCGAAGATCTCGACGAGGCCCTTGACCTTCTTCGAGTCGGCGTTGATCTCGTTGATCGTGGCCTGGAGCGTCGCGAACGGGCCGTCGGTGACCGTGACCGAGTCGCCGACCTCGAAGTCCAGCACCTGGACCTCGACCTTGCGCTGCGGCGCCGGCAGACCGGCCTCTTCCGCTGCGGCCTTCGCGGCCTTCTCCTCGGCCTCCGGAGCGAGCATCTTGACGATCTCGTCCAGCGTCAGCGGGTACGGGTCGTAGGCGTTGCCGACGAAGCCGGTGACACCGGGGGTGTTGCGGACAACGCCCCACGACTCGTTGGTGAGGTCCATGCGGACCAGCACGTAACCGGGAAGCTTGTTCTGGCGGACGTTCTTGCGCTCGCCGTTCTTGATCTGGACGATTTCCTCTTCAGGCACCTCGGCCTGATAGATGAACTCCTCCACGTTCAGCGAGACGGCGCGCTGCTCCAGGTTGGCCTTCACGCGCTTCTCGTAGCCGGCGTACGTGTGGATGACGTACCACTCGCCGGGGAGACCGCGGAGCTCCTGGCGCAGGGCCTCGACCGGGTCGAGAACCTCGGCGGGCTCGGCTTCGGCCTCTGCCTCGGCAGGCTCCTCGTCGCCCTCGGCGTCGTCGGCCTCTGCCTCGACTGCGGCCTCGTCCTCATCGCTCTCGGCGACCGCTTCGGCCTCGTCCTCGATGTGAACAGCGGCCTCTTCGGCCGGCTCGCCAGCAGCGGCGTCAGCAGCTTCTGCCTGGTCGGGGTCCACAGCGTCTGCCGCCTCGACGATGTCGAGTTCGGCCTCGGCGGACTCGTTCAGGTTCGGGTCAGACACGGTGGCTGCTTCTTCCTGGATACAAAGGTGTGGAACATGCGAAAGGGGCGCCGCTCCGGGCGCCCTTCGCGGGATCAGCCAAAGACGTACTTGACGGCGTGGTTGAACCCAAAGTCAATCACGGTCACGATGCCGATCATGATGACAACAAAGACAATGACCACTGTCGTGTACGTCGACAGCTGGTTGCGCGTCGGCCAGACGACCTTGCGGAGCTCCGCGACGATCTGGCGGTAGAAGAGCGCGAGACGGCCCAGGGGGCCCTTCTTGCCGCGCTTTCCACCCTTGCGCGCCTTCTTGCTCGACTCCGGCGCCTCATCCTGCGCATCAGGCATGTCGATGGAGCCGACGGCGTCCGTCACGATCTCTCACCTGATTCCGGGTCGTGACCATGCCGCGCCCGGTGGAGCCGCATGGCAATCAATGAAGTACTTACATGCGCACACAACCGGCGAAGGTGTGTGTAGCAGGGCCGGAGGGACTTGAACCCCCAACCGCTGGTTTTGGAGACCAGTGCTCTACCAATTGAGCTACGACCCTTTGTTGTTCCCCCAACCTACCGCATCCGGGGATGTGGTCGGTGTGGGCCAACGGTGAGTGAGTGTACGTGCTCACGGGGCTGACGTCGAACAGATCATTCCTGACCAGTCCGTGAAACCCGTGTGCCGAGCGCGTTTCAGGTCTGGGACGATGGGCCGTATGAGCGCTGCAACTCCTCCTACCGAGCGCAGGGTCTCCGCCCGCATCGGTGCTATCTCCGAGTCCGCGACCCTCGCCGTCGACGCGAAGGCCAAGGCCCTCAAGGCCGCCGGACGCCCGGTGATCGGCTTCGGGGCCGGTGAGCCCGACTTCCCGACGCCCGACTACATCGTCGAGGCCGCGATCGAGGCCTGCCGCAACCCGAAGTACCACCGCTACACCCCGGCCGGCGGGCTCCCCGAGCTCAAGGCCGCCATCGCCGCCAAGACGCTCCGCGACTCCGGTTACGAGGTGGACGCCTCCCAGGTGCTGGTCACCAACGGTGGCAAGCAGGCGATCTACGAGGCCTTCGCCGCGATCCTCGACCCGGGCGACGAGGTCATCGTCCCGGCTCCGTACTGGACGACGTACCCCGAGTCGATCCGTCTCGCCGGCGGTGTCCCGGTCGACGTCGTGGCCGACGAGACCACCGGCTACCGGGTCTCCGTGGAGCAGCTCGAGGCTGCCCGTACGGAGCGGACCAAGGTCGTCCTCTTCGTCTCGCCGTCCAACCCGACCGGCGCCGTATACAGCGAGGCCGACGCCGAGGCGATCGGGCGCTGGGCCGTCGAGCACGGTCTGTGGGTGCTCACGGACGAGATCTACGAGCACCTTGTGTACGGAGATGCGACGTTCACGTCGCTGCCCGCGATCGTGCCCGAGCTGCGCGACAAGTGCATCGTCGTCAACGGCGTCGCCAAGACGTACGCGATGACCGGCTGGCGCGTGGGGTGGATCATCGGCCCGAAGGACGTCGTCAAGGCCGCGACCAACCTGCAGTCGCACGCCACGTCGAACGTCAGCAACGTGGCGCAGGTCGCCGCGCTCGCCGCCGTCTCCGGGAGCCTGGACGCGGTCGCCGAGATGCGGACCGCTTTCGACCGGCGCCGGCAGACCATCGTGCGGATGCTCAGCGAGATCGACGGGGTCGTCTGCCCGACGCCCGAGGGCGCCTTCTACGCGTACCCCTCGGTGAAGGGGCTGCTCGGCAAGGAGATCCGGGGCAAGCGGCCGCAGACCTCGGTCGAGCTCGCCGCGCTGATCCTGGACGAGGTCGAGGTCGCCGTGGTGCCCGGCGAGGCCTTCGGGACCCCGGGCTACCTGCGGCTCTCGTACGCGCTGGGCGACGAGGACCTGATCGAGGGCGTCTCGCGGCTGCAGAAGCTGCTGGGCGAGGCGCGGGACTAGTTTCTCTGCGACTAGTACGGATGCGGGCTTCCGGCTTCGGCCGGGGGCCCGTTTCTTCGTTCGGGCAACTACTCATAAGGGGAAAGCCGCTACCGGGAGGACAGGTCCGTACGGCAGGATCTTGGGATGGAGCACGTACGTGATGTCACGCTGTTGCCGAAGGCCCATCTGCATCTGCACTTCACCGGGTCGATGCGGCCCTCGACCCTGCTGGAGCTGGCCGACAAGTACGGCGTCCACCTGCCCGAGGCGCTGACCGGCGGGGAGCCGCCGAAGCTGCGGGCCACCGACGAGCGGGGCTGGTTCCGCTTCCAGCGGCTCTACGACATCGCGCGGTCTTGCCTGCGCGCCCCTGAGGACATCCAGCGGCTGGTGCGCGAGGCTGCCCAGGAGGATGTGCGGGACGGGTCCGGGTGGCTGGAGATCCAGGTCGATCCGACGTCGTACGCGCCCCTGCTCGGCGGGCTGCTCCCGGCGATGGAGATCATCCTGGACGCGGTCGACTCCGCGTCGCGGGAGACCGGGCTCGGGATGCGGGTGGTCGTCGCGGCGAACCGGATGAAGCATCCGCTGGACGCGCGGACACTGGCGCGGCTCGCGGTGCGGTACGCCGACCGCGGGGTGGTCGGGTTCGGGCTCTCCAACGACGAACGCCGGGGCATGGCAAGGGACTTCGACCGGGCCTTCGCCATCGCACGGGAGGGCGGGCTGCTGGCCGCGCCCCACGGTGGGGAGCTCAGCGGGCCTTCTTCCGTACGGGACTGCCTGGACGACCTGCACGCGACCCGGATCGGGCACGGGGTGCGGGCGGCCGAGGATCCGCGGCTGCTGCGGAAGCTGGCGGAGCGCGGCGTGACGTGCGAGGTGTGTCCGGCGTCCAATGTGGCGCTGGGGGTCTACGAGAAGCCCGAGGACGTGCCGTTGCGGCGGCTGTTCGACGCGGGGGTGCCGATGGCGCTGGGAGCCGACGATCCGCTGCTGTTCGGGTCGCGTCTTGCGGCGCAGTACGAACTGGCGCGCAAGCACCAGGGGTTCACCGACGAGGAGCTGGCCGAGCTGGCGCGGCAGTCGGTCAGGGGGTCGGCGGCGCCGGCCGACGTACGGGAGAAGCTGCTGTCCGGGGTGGACGACTGGCTGGCCGCCTGACCCCGGACACGGGGATTGTTAGGTGAGCTTCGCGCGGTCCGCCGGGGACAGTGCCGTGTACTGGAGCGCCGTCGGCAGGAACTGCGGGTCGAACATCGCTCCGCGGACCTCGTCGGGCACCAGCACGCCACTGACGGCGAAGCCCGGTGTGCCGGACGCCTTCGACTTCTCGTACGCCTTCTCCGAGGCCGTCACGAAGGCCCGGTACTTCATGTTCTTGACCGCCGCGTCGAACTCCGCGTCGCGCAGGCCCGGGACCAGGGACGCCATGCGGAGAAGGAAGTCGTCCGTGTAGCCGTCGACCGACTCCTCGGGCTGATGGGCGAAGAGCACATCGTGGTACTCCGCGAACTTCCGCTTCTCCAGCGCCGCGCGCAGGGCGTTGGCCGCGCGCTTGGAGCCCTGGCCGCCCAGGCGGTCGTCGAGGAACGAGGCGAGCGTGTACTCGGTGCGGTACAGGCCCTTCTTCGTGAGCCTGCGCAGCACCGGTGCGCCGCTCTCGGGGTCCTCGAAGTCCTTGCAGACCGGGCAGCGCATGTCCTCGTACACCTGCACGGGCGTGCTGCCGGTCCGGCCGACGACGATCGTGGTGCCGTCCTTGCCGAGCCGCTCCGGGAGCTGCGCGGAACTCGTGCCCGCCTTGCTTTCCTCGATCGGGCTGCCGGTGCATCCCGTCGCCAGTGCCGCGGTCAGAGCTATGCCTGCCGCAGCCCTTCTGAACTGCATTGATCTTCCCCTCCCCTGGGTACGGGGAGGACCCTATGCGATCCCTGTGAGGAGGGTGCGGGCAATTCCCGCCGCGAACTCGTCGAGGGGCTGCGGGGGGACTCCGCCCTCGGACATCTCGTAGGCGAAGGCGCGCTGGGCGCAGGCTCCCAGGAGGAGGGAGGCGGCTGCGTAGGTGTCGGCTTCGGGGGTGAGGCGGCCTGCCTGCTGTTCGGCGCGGAGGTAGGCGTCGAGGCGGCGGATGGGCATGTGCGGGCCGGCGCCGATCGCGCGCATGGCGTCGTCGTGGCGCTGTTTGAGGCGGGGTTCGGCGTAGAGCGAGGCGGCGATCGGGAAGCTTTCCGCGTAGAAGAGGGCCGCCTGGCGGGCGATGGTGACGAGGTTCTCCTCGACGCTGTGCCCGCCGGGGCTCTCGACCAGGGTGTTCAGGAGGGGGGCCAGTTTGGGCAGGCGTTCGCTGAGGACCGTGACGAAGAGGTCTTCCTTACTCGGGAAGTACTTGTAGAGCGCCGCCTCGGAGCAGCCCGCCGCCTTGGCGATCTCCTTGGTGGTGGTGCGGGCGAGGCCGGCGGTGCGCATGAGTTCGTGAGCGGCGTCGACGATGCGGACGCGGGCCGGCTTCTGCTGCATGGAGTGACCAACCAAGGTTGACGAGTGGGTGAGCGTTTACTCACTATAGGGGTGAGTGAACACTTACCCACCCGAGAGGACGTGCCATGAAGCTCACCGTTTTCGGAGCGACCGGCGGCATCGGCCAGGAGATCGTCAAGCAGGCGCTGGCGGCAGGTCACCAGGTCACGGCGGTGGTGAGGGATCCGGCCCGGCTCCCGGTCCCACTGTCGGAGGTGCAGGTCGTCACGTCCGACCTCGACGACGCCGAGGAGCTGCGGGCCGCCGTGGCCGGGCGCGATGCGGTGCTCTCGGGGCTGGGAGCGCGCAAGCGGTCGGACGCGGGGGTGGCGGCCCGGCTGACCCGGCCGGTGCTGCAGGCCATGGAGGCGGAGGGCACACGGCGGCTGCTCGTGGTGAGCGCGGGGCCGCTGGGTCCGGCCCCCCAGGGTCAGCCGCTCGTCGACCGCGCGATGCTGTCGGTGGTCAACTCGGCTCTGCGCCCGGTCTACGCCGACCTGCGCGCGATGGAGGACGCACTGGCCCAGTCGGCCACCGACTGGACGTCCGTACGGCCCCCGAGGCTCACGAACAAGCCGGTGAGCGGCGTCTACCGGACGGTGGTCGGCGGAAATCCGAGCCGTGGCAGGACCGTCGCGCGCGCCGATGTCGCGCACGCGATGCTGGCGATGATCGACGACCCGGCGACCGTGAAGCAGGGCGTGGGCGTCGCGTACTAGTTGCGGAGCAACTAGTCAGGCGCACGGTCCCGGCCCGTCGTCCAGCGGGCGGAAGGTGGCCGTGCGGCCTCCGAGGTAGGAGACCTCGGCGATGTCGGGGGCGAGCAGCTGGACCGTGCCGGGCGGGGACGGTTTCCAGGCGTCCTTCGGTGTCTTCTCGTCGGAGGCCCACCAGCGGCCGCCGAGGCGGACGACGTCCGGGCCCTTGCCGCACGAAGGGCCGCCGCCCAGCTGCAGCGGGTACAGCACGCCTGCCTTCGGTTTCTCCACATCCGATTCCAGCCGGTCCAGACAGCCCGGGGCTACGGCATCAACATCGGCCTGATCCGCCGGGTGGAACGTCATCCAGGGGACACCGGAGACTCCCCCGAAGCGCAGGGTGTCCTTCGACCGGAGCGTCATGGGCCGCGTCAGATAGGGCCCGGCGAGCTGAATCGCCCAGGTGGAGTGGGGCGGGGCGGTCCACAGGCGCCCGTCGAAGAGGGCGACCCGCAGATCACAGACCCCGGGCAGCGCATACGTGTACTTCTCGCCGATCACCGCGCCGGAAGGTGTCCGTACGGCTGCGGTCGAGGCTCGCGAGGATCCGTCCCCGCCCTCCCCTCCCGCAAGGTTCAGCCCCAGTGCCGACCCGCCGAGCGCAACCAGCGCCGTCGCACAGGCCGCCACTGTCGCCCGTCGCCGTCCGCGCGTACGGCGGCCGCGGGCCATCAGGGCCGGGGCGGCCACCGGTGGTGCGGGGCCGTCCGACGCGGCCAGATCGTGCAGCGCCTGGCGCAGCAGTTCCTCGTCCTCTTCCGCGTGGTCCCTGTCGCTCACCGCGCGCCCCTTCCCGC
Organism: Streptomyces sp. NBC_01465; assembly: GCF_036227325.1. NCBI lineage: Bacteria > Bacillati > Actinomycetota > Actinomycetes > Kitasatosporales > Streptomycetaceae > Streptomyces > Streptomyces sp. NBC_01465. Next base: position 3,395,189 of record NZ_CP109467.1, read on the forward strand.
GTAGCCGGTCAGCGCACCTGTGGCGCGCAGTCGTTCCAGGGCCCGGTTGGTACGGCTCTTGACCGTCCCGGGCGAACAGCCGAGCAGCTCGGCCGTCTGTTCCACCGACAGGTCCTCGTAGAAGCGGAGCACCAGCACCGCCCGTTGGGCGCGGGGCAGGGAGGTGAGGGCGCGCCGGAGCTCGATGCGGGTGTCCGTGCCGCCCGTCGCGTCGTCGGCTCCGTCGGGCCGCTCCCCCTGGAGCGCGTGCGGCACCTCGCGGTGCCAGCTGCGGCGGCGCCAGGTGGCGTACAGATTGACGACCACCTTGCGCGCGTACGCCTGTGGGGACTCCCAGGCCGCCGAGCGCCCCCAGTGCAGATAGACGCGGACCAGAGCGGCCTGGACCAGGTCCTCGGCGGTGTGCCGGTCCCCCGTCAGCAGGCGGGCCGTGCGCAGCAGCGAGGGGTACGCGGACGCGGTGAACTCCGTGAAATCGGCATCGCGCGCGGGCGGGCCTGTCTCCACCTGTGTCCCCCCTCGACGAGCACCCTGTCACTCACTCGACAACCGGGGGTGCCCGGTGGGTTCCACCGGGTTTCAGAGGCTGACGCCGACCGTCACCGGTTCGTTGACGAGAGTGACTCCGAAGGCCTCCTGGACGCCCGCGACGACCTCGCGGGCGAGCGCGAGGAGGTCTTCGGTCGTGGCACTCCCCCGGTTGGTGAGGGCGAGGGTGTGCTTGGTGGAGATCCGGGCCGGGCCCGTCCCGTACCCCTTGGTGAAGCCCGCCTTGTCGATCAGCCAGGCCGCCGATGTCTTGGTCAGGCCCTCCCCCGCCGGGTACGCGGGCGGGACGACATCGGAGCCGAGCCGCGCATGCGCCCTGGTCAGGAAGGTCTCGTACTCCTGCGCCGTGAGGATCGGGTTGGTGAAGAAGGAGCCTGCGGACCAGGTGTCGTGGTCCTCGGGGTCCAGCACCATGCCCTTGCCCGCGCGCAGCTTCAGCACCGTCTCGCGGGCCTGTGCCGCCGGGACGCGGTCGCCGGCCTCGACGCCGAGGGCGCGGGCGGTTTCCGGGTACTTGATGGGCGCCGAGAGGCCGTCCGCGTCCTCCAGCTCGAAGCGGACGCGCAGGACGACGTAGCGGTCCGGGTCCTGCTTGAAGCGGCTGTGGCGGTACGAGAAGTGGCAGTCGGCGGCGGGGACGGTGACCGTCTCGGCGGCCTCGCGGTCGTACGCGACGACCTCGGTGATCGTGGAGGAGACCTCCTGGCCGTACGCGCCGACGTTCTGGATCGGGGTCGCTCCGGCGGAGCCGGGGATTCCGGCGAGGCACTCGATACCGGCCAGGCCTGCCTCGACCGTGCGGGCGACGGCGTCCGACCAGATCTCGCCGGCCGCCAACTCGAGCTTCGTACCGGAGAGTTCGAAGCCCCGGGTCGCGATGCGCAGCGCCGTACCACTGAACCCCCCGTCGCCGATGACCAGGTTGGAGCCACCGCCGATGACGAGGAGGGGCGTGCCTGCGGCGTCGGCGGCGCGGACCGCTTCGATCACCTCGGCGTCGGTCTCCGCCGTGATCAGCCGGGTGGCGGGGCCGCCCAGGCGGAAGGTGGTCAGGGGGGCGAGGGGGGCTTCGTGGAGTTCCTGCACGGGTTCAGCCTACGAGACCGCATGCGGACGGCCCCGCCTGTGTGGGCGGGGCCGTCGGCTGGGGTTCCGGATCAGACCGTGGCGAGCTCGCGCTCCTGGACAGGCGTCTCCTCGGTCACGGACTTCGTGCGGCGCGGGATCATCAGGGCGACGAGGGCCGCGAGGGCGACCGTTGCGGCGCCGATCCACAGGGCGGGGACGGTGCCGTCGGTGAACAGCTGCGGGGGCCCGTAGCCGCCCTGGGAGGCGAAGACCGCGCCCAGGATGGCGACTCCGAGCGATCCGCCGACCTCGCGCAGGGCGTTGTTGGCGCCGGAGGCGATGCCCTGCTCGGCGGGGCGGACGCTGGACATGACCACGCTGGCCGCGGGGGCGAAGTAGAGCGCCATGCCGATGCCGCTGAGGATCAGGGCCGGGAGCTGGGCGGCGTACGAGACGTCGGGGCTCAGGACCGCCGCGAAGAGGCCGAGGCCGATCGCCTGGAGGGCGAGACCGGCGACGACGACCGGGCGGCCGCCGATGCGGTCCGAGAGGATCCCGGCGAACGGCGCGACGATCAGCGGCATTCCGGTCCAGGGGAGCATCCGCAGACCGGCCTCGGTGGGCGAGTAGCCGGAGACGCCCTGGAAGAACTGGCTGAGCAGGAAGATCGAGCCGAACATCCCCAGGAACATCAGCATGGCGGCGATGTTGATCCCGAAGAAGGCGCGGTTACGGAAGAGCCGCATGGGGAGCATGGGGTTCTTGTGGGTGAAGCCGTGGTGGACGAAGCCGGCCAGGAGTGCGGCACCCGCGAAGAGGCTGATGAGGATGGTGGGTGAAGTCCAGCCGTCGGTCTGGCCGTTGACCAGTCCGTAGACGATGCCGAAGAGACCGCCGCTGACGAGGAGCGTGCCGGGGATGTCGAGGCGGGCGTTGGGTGCGAACGACTCCGCGAGGCGGAGGCGGGCGAGGGGCAGCAGAGCCAGGCCGACCGGGACGTTCAGCCAGAAGATCCACTCCCAGGAGAAGTGCTCGGTGAGGCTGCCGCCGATCAGCGGGCCGCTGGCGACCGCGAGGCCGGTGACGGCGGAGAAGATGCCGAGCGCGGCGCCCCGCTTGGCGGCCGGGACGGCTGCGGTGAGCAGGGTGAGAGTCAGCGGCATCATGATCGCGGCGCCTACGCCCTGGACGGCGCGGGCGGCGACCAGGGAGTTGATGCCGGGGGCCATGGCCGCCGCGGCGGAGGCGAGGGTGAAGACCGTGAGACCGGTGATGAAGAGCTTGCGGCGGCCGAACCGGTCGCCGAGGGCCGCGCCGAACATCAGCAGGACCGCGAAGGTGAGCGTGTACGCGTTCACCGTCCACTGCAGGTCGGAGAGTTTGCCGCCCAGGTCCTCGCGGATGGAGGGCAGGGCGGTCGTGACGACGAGGTTGTCGAGTGCCGCCATGAAGCCTGCGACGCTGGTGATGATCAGGGCCCAGGTGGCGCCCCCGCGCCCTCCTGCTGCTTGCTCGTTCATTGCTCCCCCTCGGGATTAGTTATCAATGACTAACTTTGCCGGGCATGAAACGGGACGCGCAGGTGGAACACGGAACTCATTCGCGGCCGAGCCGCACCGACTCGTGGAAGCAGATCCAGGTGCGGTGTCCGGGCCCGAAGCCCAAGGACACCAGGGTGTTGATGAGCATGCCGCCCCCGAAGAACTGCGTGGTCTCGGCGGGATCGGCGCCGAGCGCGAGATGGACCGTGTCGTACAGCTCCGACCAGGCCGCCCTGATCGACTCACCGAACTCGTGGTCGCCGGCGACCTCGGCCGAGGCCACGGCGACGTACATCTGCATCTGCATGAGCAGCTTGTCCGGGTCCTTGGCGATGAGGGTTTCGTACGCCTCGCCCATGACGTGCCTGGCGTCCTCGACCTCGACCCCCTCGGCCGCCTTGCTGAACAGCTCGGCGATCTCCTGACAGCAACGGACCGACGCGGCAAGGAAGATGGCCTGCTTGTTCGGGAAGAGCCGGAAGAGATACGGCTGCGAGACACCGACCCGCTTGGCGATCGCCTCCGTGGAGGTGCCGTGGTAGCCGCCGCGGGCGAATTCCGTCACCGCCGCGCGGATGACGCTCTCGCGCCTCTCGTCTGCGCTCATCCTGACCATGCGAGTAAGTTAGTGGCCAATCACTATCTAAGTCAAGGGGTGAAACGGGTAAGGGGCGTCCGCCATTGCGGACGCCCCTTACCCATGACGCTTCTCAGGCGAGGCGGACGACGGCGCGGGACATGCCGAGCACCTTCTGACCTGCACTCATCGCCGTCAGGTCGACGCGCACCGTACGGGCGTCGTCGTCCAGCTTGGCCGCGACCTTGGCGCTGACCTCGATCAGCGCACCCGTCTCGTCGTTGGGGACCACGACGGGCTTCGTGAAGCGCACGCCGTACTCCACGACCGCCGCCGGGTCGCCCGCCCAGTCGGTGACCACACGGATCGCCTCGGCCATGGTGAACATGCCGTGTGCGATCACGTCGGGCAGCCCGACGCCGACCGCGAACTTCTCGTTCCAGTGGATCGGGTTGAAGTCGCCGGAGGCGCCCGCGTACTGCACCAGCGTGGCGCGCGTCACCGGGAAGGACGCCGCCGGCAGCTCGCTGCCGACCTCGACGTCCGCGTAAGAGATCTTCGCCGTCATCGCGTCACACTCCCTCTGCCGCGCGGGACACGAGCTTGGTCCAGGCGGTCACGACGTGCTCGCCGGACTCGTCGTGGACCTCGCCGCGGATGTCCAGGATGTCGTTGCCCGCCATCGACTTGATCGCCTCGATGGTCGAGGTGACCGTCAGCCGGTCCCCCGCCCGCACCGGACGCTTGTAAGCGAACTTCTGATCGCCGTGCACCACCCGGCTGTAATCCAGACCCAGTTGCGGATCTTCGATCACCGCACCTGCGGCCTTGAAAGTGATCGCAAACACAAAAGTCGGCGGAGCGATCACATCGGAATGACCGAGCGCCTTGGCGGCATCCGGATCCGTGTACGCGGGATTGGCGTCACCCACAGCCACCGCGAACTCGCGGATCTTCTCCCGGCCGACCTCGTACGGAGCGGTGGGCGGATAGGTCCGCCCCACGAAGGACTGGTCGAGCGCCATGACTCGCTACCTCCTGATGTGAAAGTGCCTGAACCTGCAAACGACGCAAGGCCGCCCCCCGAGGGGGACGGCCTTGCCATACGAGCCTGAGTGTCAGCGCGTCTCGCGGTGAGCTGTGTGCGAGTTGCAGCGCGGGCAGTGCTTCTTCATCTCAAGACGGTCCGGGTTGTTACGCCGGTTCTTCTTGGTGATGTAGTTCCGCTCCTTGCACTCCACGCAGGCCAGCGTGATCTTCGGGCGGACGTCGGTGGCAGCCACGTGAGTGCTCCTGAGACGGTCGTTGGACGGATGAACGCAAAAAAGAGTAGCCGATCGAAGGACCGACCCCACAATCGGCTACTGTGTGTAGCGGTGACCGGACTTGAACCGGTGACACAGCGATTATGAGCCGCTTGCTCTACCGACTGAGCTACACCGCTTTGATACGGAATCCCTCACCCGAAGGTGAGGGCTACCGCACCAGAGCCCCAATGCGGAATCGAACCGCAGACCTTCTCCTTACCATGGAGACGCTCTACCGACTGAGCTATTGGGGCGAGCGAGGAAGACATTACCCGCTCCCTCGCCGATCGACCAAATCCTTAAGTCGGCCCGCTCCCCCACCACTCACACCGGCCCCACGAGGCCACACCGGTACGACTATTCCGCTCCTCCTCGAAGCGCGCCCGGCCTCGCCCTAGGCTCGCTCCACCGCTGCGTGATCTTGATCCACGAGCCTGTTCCCCAGGAGGAGCGCGATGCCCGACAGTCAGCCGCAGCCTCCCGAGGGCGCCACCGCCGGCACCACCGCACTGCTGCTCGCCGGAGCCCGCCTCACCGACGGACGCACCGTCGACGTCCAGGTCGGCTCCGGGCGCATCGAAGCCGTCGGCACCGCGGGCAGCCTCCCCTCGCAGGGATCGCGCGTCGACCTCGGCGGCTATCTGCTGCTCCCCGCCCCCGCCGAACCGCACGCCCACAGCGACACCGCCCTCACCGCCGACCAGCCGGCCTCCTGCACGCCCGAGGACATCCAGCGGCGCGCCACCGAGGCCGCGCTGCTGCAGCTCGGGCACGGGGCCACCGCGCAGCGCTCGCACGTACGGATCGGGGACGTCCAGGGGCTCGCGGCGCTGGAGGCCGTACTGAAGACCCGGCGCTCGCTGCGCGGGCTCGCGGACCTGACGGCCGTCGCCGTGCCCCGGCTGCTCACCGGGGTCGCGGGGGCCGACGGGCTCGCGATGCTGCGGGACGCGGTGAAGATGGGCGCCGCCGCGGTGGGCGGCTGCCCCGATCTGGACCCCGATCCGACGGGGTACGCGGAGGCCGTCCTCACCGTCGCCGCCGAACACGGGGTCTCCGTCGATCTGCATACGGAGGGTGACGATCCGGCCCGGCTCGCGCGGCTCGCGGCGATGGCCGGAGGGCTGCGCGGCGGCGTCACGCTCGGGCCCTGCACCGGTCTTGCGCGGCTGCCGCTGGACGTGGCGACCCGGGCCGCCGACCAGCTCGCCGCGGCCGGGGTACGCGTCGTGTGCCTGCCGCAGGGCGGGTGCGGGGAGGTGCGCGGGACGGCTCCCGTACGGCTGCTGCGGGCGGCCGGGGTGCAGGTCGCCGCGGGCAGCGGGGCGCTGCGGGACGCGGCCAACCCGGTGGGGCGCGGGGATCCGCTCGAAGCCGCGTACCTGCTGGCCTCGCAGACGGGGATGCGCGCCAACGAGGCGTACGCGACGGTGAGTTCGGCGGCGCGCGAGGCGATGGGGCTGCCGGAGGTGCGGGTCGAGGCGGGGTTCCCGGCGGAGCTTCTCGCCGTACGGGGAGAGCGGCTGGACGCCGTGCTCTCGCTGGCGTACAGCAGGATCGTCGTCCATCGCGGGAGGGTCGTCGCGCGGACGAGCGCGGTGCGCGAGTACTGCGATTCGGCGGTCGCCGTCGCCCTCGAACTGCCGCGTCAGGGGCGGTCGGACGCGGGTCCCTGAGCGCGGGGCGCTTCGCGGGCGTACGGTCGGAAACATGCGCATTGTCATCGCAGGTGGACATGGTCAGATCGCGCTGCGGCTGGAGCGTTTGCTCGCCGCGCGCGGTGACGAGGTCGCGGGCATCATCCGCGCGGAAGGGCAGAGCGAGGACCTGCGGTCGGCGGGCGCCGAACCGGTCGTACTCGATCTGGAATCCGCTTCCGTGGAGCAGGTCGCCGAGGTGCTGAAGGGCGCCGACGCGGCGGTCTTCGCGGCGGGCGCGGGGCCCGGCAGCAGCGTGGAGCGCAAGGACACCGTGGACCGCGACGCGGCGGTGCTCTTCGCGGACGCGGCGGAGCGTGCCGGGGTGCGGCGCTATGTGGTCGTTTCGTCGATGGGGGCGGACACGGAGCGTGAGGGCGACGAGGTCTTCGACGCATATCTGCGGGCGAAGGGCGCGGCCGACGAGGAGGTACGCGGCCGGGCCGGCCTGGAGTGGACGATTCTGCGGCCCGGGGCGCTGATCAACGACGCGGGGACCGGTCTCGTACGTCTTGAGGTCTCGACGGGGCGGGGCTCGGTGTCCCGGGACGACGTCGCGGCGGTGCTCGCGGAGCTCGTGGAGAGTCCGGCCACGGCGGGGCTGACGCTGGAGCTCGTGAGCGGGTCCGTGCCGGTGTCGGTGGCGGTGAAGGACGTGGCGGGGAACTGAGCCCGGAAACAAGAACAGCCCCTGACCATTGCTGGTCAGGGGCTGTTTTCCTGTGGCGACGCCAGGGTTCGAACCTGGGTAGGCTGAGCCGGCAGATTTACAGTCTGCTCCCTTTGGCCACTCGGGCACATCGCCAAGGGTTGTCGTCCCGGTCCGCCTCGCGGCGCTCCGGTGCAACGACGTAAACGATACCTGATGGGTGGGGGTGGTCCGCCACCCGATTGATCAGCGCTGTACCCCACTAGGCTTGTGCACCCGACTACGTACCCCGATACAAGGAGCCACAGGACATGGCCGACTCCAGTTTCGACATCGTCTCGAAGGTCGAGCGGCAGGAGGTCGACAACGCCCTCAACCAGGCCGCCAAGGAGATCTCGCAGCGTTACGACTTCAAGGGCACCGGCGCCACGATCGAATGGTCCGGCGAGAAGATCCTGATGCAGGCCAGCGGCGAGGAGCGCGTCCTTGCGATCCTCGACATCTTCCAGACCAAGCTGATCAAGCGCGGGATCTCGCTGAAGTCGCTGGACTCGGGTGAGCCGCAGCTCTCCGGCAAGGAGTACAAGCTCTTCTCGACGATCGAGGAGGGCATCTCCCAGGACAACGCCAAGAAGGTCGCCAAGACCATCCGCGACGAGGGCCCCAAGGGTGTCAAGGCGCAGGTGCAGGGCGATGAGCTGCGGGTTTCCTCCAAGAGCCGCGACGATCTGCAGGCCGTACAGGCGCTGCTCAAGGGCAAGGACTTCGAGTTCGCGATCCAGTTCGTGAACTACCGCTGAGTGCGGATGGGTGGATGGATGTGACGTCCGAAAACCGCCAGCTGTGGTGGTGCGGAGGTCGCAGACTCGTAGATGTCCCGGCGGAATCGCTGCCGGGACGCTGCGAGGGAAGGAGGCGGGTGCGATGACTCTCTACGGAACGGTCGGCAGTCCGCTGGGTGAACTGCTGCTGGTCGGCGAGGAGTCGGCCACGGCGCCGGGCGGGGTGGCGCTGGTGTCGCTGTCCATGCCCGGGCAGAAGGGCGGGGCGGTCGTCGAGGACGGGTGGCTGCTCGCGCCGGAGGCCTTCGGGGCTGTCGAGGAGCAGCTGAAGGCTTATTTCGCCGGGGAGTCGACCCGGTTCGATCTTGAGTTCGCGGCGGGGGCCGGGAGCGATTTCCAGCGGCGGGTGTGGGGTGCGCTGGAGGGGCTCGCTTATGGGGAGACCGTCTCGTACGGGGAGATCGCGACCCGGATCGGGATGTCGGCCGGGGCCGGGGTGCGGGCCGTGGGGACGGCGATCGGGCGCAATCCGCTGCTGGTCGTGCGGCCGTGCCACCGGGTGATCGGGGCGGACGGGGCGCTGCGCGGGTACGCGGGCGGGGTCGAGCGGAAGCAGGCGCTGTTGGAGCTCGAAGGGGCGCTGGTGGCGTGAGCGGCGCGCTGTTCCCCCGGGAGCGTACGGAGGTCGCGCCGGGGGCGGTGCATGTCCCCGGGTGGCTTTCGGTGGAGCGGCAGCGGGAGTTGGTGGCTGCGTGCCGGGAGTGGGCGCGGGGGCCCGTGCCGATGCGGCACACGGTGCTGCCGGGCGGTGGGGTCATGTCCGTACAGACGGTGTGTCTGGGGTGGCACTGGCAGCCGTACCGGTATGTGCGGGTCGCCGGGGATGTGAATGGGGCCCGGGTCGCCGAACTGCCGGGGTGGCTGGTGGAGTTGGGGCGGGCCGCTGCTGTTGAGGCTTATGGGGACGCGGGGGCCTATGCGCCTGATGCGGCGCTGGTGAATTTCTATGACGGCGACGCCCGGATGGGGATGCACCAGGACAAGGAGGAGCGGGCGGGGTGGGCTCCGGTGGTGTCGTTGAGCCTGGGCGACACGTGCGTGTTCCGCTTCGGGAACGTGGAGGGGCGCGGGCAGCCTTATACGGACGTGGAGTTGGAGTCCGGGGACCTGTTCGTCTTCGGCGGGGCTTCGCGGTTCGCGTACCACGGTGTGCCGAAGGTGATGCCCGGGACCGGGGATCCGGCGGTGGGGGTCACCGGCCGGCTGAACATCACCTTGCGGCAGACGGGCCTCGACTGAGGTTTCCGTACGTCAGTGCCGTTCGCGGGAGTTGCCGAAGAGCAGGCGGTACGCGATGAGCAGGACCAGTGCGCCGCCGATGGCGGAGACCCAGGTGGCGCCGTCGTAGAAGTGCTTGGCCACCGGGTGGTGCCAGAAGTGGGAGGCCATCCAGCCGCCGACGAAGGCTCCCGCGATACCGATCAGGATGGTGCCGATGACGCCGCCCGGGTCGCGTCCGGGGAGCAGGATCTTGGCTATGGCGCCTGCGAGCAGGCCGAGGATGATCCAGCTGAGAATTCCCATGGGGGGAGCCTGCCTTCCGTACGGTCTTGTAAACAAAGGACGTCGGGGGGCGTGGGCGTGGTTGCGCGGCGTGGGAGGGGGTGATCGGCGCGTGAGCAGTTTTGGCACGCACCGGCTGCGGGTGCACGACGAAGCGCTGCCCCCGTACCGGAGGTTGAGCAATCTGCGGACGTGCCTGGAGCGCTTCGCGCCGTACGGGCTGCGGGCGACCTACCACCACTTGGTGCGGAGCGCGGGGATCCCTCGGGTGCTGGGCGACGATGCGGACGCGTTGGTGCGCACCGTCGAGGAGCTGCACGCGGCGCGGGAGCTCTGGCTGGCCGACGAGCGCGACTACAACGCGCGTCGGCCTGTGTCGCGCCTGCGGGCTGGGGCCGCCGGGGGTGGCGTGGAACAGCGGGTACGGGATGCACGACCTGTGCGCGGGGTGCGGCGTGGAACGGTCCGGGATCCGGGCTCCGACGGACCGCTCCTCGCGAATCGAAGTCGGGGCTCGCTGGAAAGCGATCTGGCGGCGCGAGCTCTGAGGAGTGGGGTCAGCGCGTGGCGAAGGGCTGGTCCGTGGGGACGATTTCTTTGCCCAGGGGGAGCAGGGAGAGCGGGACCATCTTGAAGTTGGCGATGCCCAGCGGGATGCCGATGATCGTGATGCACAGGGCGATGCCCGTGAAGATGTGGCCCAGTGCCAGCCACCAGCCCGCCAGGATCAGCCACAGGACGTTGCCGATGCAGGACGGGGCGCCCGCGTCGTGGCGGTCCACCGCCGTGTAGCCGAAGGGCCAGAGGGCGTAGATGCCGATACGGAACGCGGCCAGGCCGAAGGGGATGCCGATGATCGTGATGCAGAGCAGGACTCCGGCCAGCATGTAGCCGAGGAACATCCAGAAACCGCAGAGGATCAGCCAGATGATGTTCAGGATGGTCTTCACGGGCGGCCTGCCATCTTCTCGAGTCGGGCGATGCGTTCTGCCATGGGCGGGTGCGTCGAGAACATCTTGGAGAGCCCCTGGCCCGGACGGAAGGGGTTCGCGATCATCATGTGGCTCGCCGTCTCGATCCGGGGCTCGGGCGGGAGCGGCAGCTGTTTCGTACCGGCGTCGAGTTTGCGCAGGGCGCTGGCCAGGGCCAGCGGGTCGCCGGTGAGCTGGGCTCCTGAGGCGTCCGCTTCGTACTCGCGGGAGCGGCTGATCGCGAGCTGGATCACGCTGGCCGCCAGAGGACCCAGAATCATGATCATGAGCATGCCCAGGATGCCCGGGCCGTCGTCGTCGTTCGAGCGCCCGATGGGGATCAGCCAGGCGAAGTTGACCAGGAACATGATGACCGAGGCCAGGGCGCCGGCCACCGAAGAGATCAGGATGTCCCGGTTGTAGACGTGGCTCAATTCATGGCCGATGACCCCGCGGAGCTCGCGCTCGTCCAGGATCTGGAGGATGCCCTCGGTGCAGCAGACCGCCGCGTTGCGCGGGTTGCGGCCGGTCGCGAAGGCGTTCGGGGCCTGGGTCGGGGAGATGTAGAGACGCGGCATGGGCTGGCGGGCGGCCGTGGAGAGCTCGCGCACCATGCGATAGAGCTCGGGCGCCTCGAACTCGCTCACGGGGCGCGCGCGCATGGCGCGCAGGGCGAGCTTGTCGCTGTTCCAGTAGGCGTAGGCGTTGGTGCCGAGCGCGATGAGGAGCGCGACGATCAGGCCCGTACGGCCGAAGAAGCTTCCGATGACGAGGATGAGGGCCGAGAGGCCCCCGAGAAGTACAGCTGTCCTCAGTCCGTTGTGCCGGCGGTGCACGGTAGCCCTCCAAGTGGTGCGGCAGGGGAACCCTTTGCGGTTGTCTCCAGTGGACCCTTCTGTACTGGTCAACGCCAGGCAGAGGGTCCTAGTTCCCTTGTGCGCGCGGGCGGCCGTGTCCGCCGTACGGGTGTCGGAGCGAGATCAGCGGGGGGTGGGGAGGTCCGCCAGGGCCAGGGCCTCGGGGTCCGGCTTGATTTCGCTGGTGCAGTGGGCGCAGCGGGAGGCGATGGCGGGGATCTCCGTGTAGCAGCGGGGGCAGTCGCGCAGGGCGGCCTTGATGTCGACCGGCTTGTCGGTGGTGAACCGGGACTGGATCTTGGCGAGGGGGGCTATGACGGCGAAGTAGAGCACCGCTGCTGTGATGAAGAAGGCGACGGTGGCGTTGATGACGACGCCGTACTTGAAGTGCGCTCCGTCGACCGTGAACGTCGCCGTGCTGAAGTCGCCCATCGTGGAGCTGGTCGCCAGGCCGATCAGTGGGGTGATGAAGGCCGTGCTGAATGCGGTGACCACGGCGGTGAAGGCGGAGCCGACCGCGAGGCCGACCGCCATCGATATGACGTTTCCGCGGAGGATGAATTCCTTGAAGCCGCTCAGCACTGTGCCTGCTCCTCGATGTGCGTGGGGGTGGGGGACTTTCAGCCCGCGACCGTAGCAAATCTCAGAAGAGAGTGACTGCCGCGTAGTGCAGGGCCAGCTCCGGGACGCCGGAGAGGACGACTGCCGCGACTGCCGCGAGGGCGATTGCTGTGGTGATGGCCGCGGGGGTGCGGTGCTTGGTCGGCTCGCCCTCCGGGGAGCGGAAGAGCGTCGCCGTCCACTGGAGGTAGTAGTAGAGGGCGATGACGACGTTGGCCGCCATGACGACCGCGAGCCAGCCCAGGCGGGCGTCGACCGCCGCCTGGAAGACCGTGACCTTGGCGAAGAGGCCGATGATGCCCGGGGGCAGGCCCGCCAGGCAGAGCAGGAAGAAGGCCATCGCGAGGGCGGCGAGGGGGCGGGTGGCGTAGAGGCCGCGGTAGTCGGAGATGCGGTGGGCCGGGTTCGTACGGGCCACGAGGGCTGCGACCGCGAAGGCGCCGAGGTTCACCACGGCGTACATCAGGGCGTACGCGACGGTGGCGCCCACCTCGTCGTCCGAGGTGTACGCGGCGGCCGCGATCGGCACCAGGAGATAGCCGGCCTGGGCCACGGAGGACCAGGCGAGGAGGCGTACGGCGCTGTGGGCGCGGGTGGCGACCTGGCGCAGGGCAGCGACGTTTCCGACGGTCATCGTGAGGGCGGCGAGGACCGCGATCGCCGGGCCCCAGACGTCGGCGTACGACGGGAACGCCATGACCGTGACGAGGATCAGGCCGGAGAAGCCGACCGCCTTGCCGACCACGGAGAGGTACGCGGCGATGGGGAGGGGCGCGCCGACGTAGGTGTCGGGGACCCAGAAGTGGAAGGGGACCGCCGCCGTCTTGAAGGCGAAGCCGACCAGGGTGAGGACGACACCGGCCTGGACGAGGGTGCCGAGCTGCGGGTCGACCTGGGCGTCGGCGATGCGGTTGAGGTAGAGGGTGCCGGTCGCTGCGTAGACGAAGCTGACGCCCAGGAGCATCACGGCGGTCGCGGTGACCGAGGACAGGAAGAACTTCAGTGCTGCTTCGGAGGAGCGTGCGTCGCCACGCTTGAGGCCGACGAGGGCGAAGGCGGGGAGCGAGGCGACTTCCAGGGCTACGACCAGGGTGGCCAGGTCGCGGGAGGCCGGGAGCAGGGCCGCGCCGGAGGCCGAGGAGAGCAGCAGGAACCAGAACTCGCCCGCGGGGAGCTTCTTCTCGGCTGTGGGCGTGAGGGAGAGGAGGGCCGTGAGGAGCGCGCCGCCGAGGACCAGGAGCTGGATGGCGAAGGCGAAACGGTCGACGGTGTAGCTGCAGGCGGCGTGGTCGGTGGTGAGGCAGAAGGTGCTGCGCTTGTCCTCGTAAAGAGGGATGAGGGAAGCAAGTGCTGCGATCAGGCCGGTGACCGAGATCGCGCCGAGGAGGGGCTTGCGGTCCTCGCGTACGAAGAGATCCGTGACCAGCACGATCAGGGCGGTCGCGGCGGCGATCGTGGGGGGCGCGATGGCTACCCAGTCGACGGACTGGACGAGGGAGCTCATGCCTTGCCTCCTGCGAGAAGCTTCTGGACGGCCGGGTCGGAGAGGCCGAGGAGGGCCGCGGGCCAGAGGCCGGCGAGGACGGTGAGGGCGGCGAGGGGGGTCCAGGCGGCGAACTCGTAGCCCTGGAGGTCGGGGATGGTGCCGGTCTCGGTTTCGGTGGGGTGCGCGCCCATGCAGACGCGGCGGACCACTTGGAGCATGTACGCGGCTGTGAGCAGCGTGCCGACCGCGCCGATCGCCATGAAGGTGAGGAAGGCGGGGCGGCTGAGGCCTGCGGCGGGGTCGAAGGCGCCGAACAGGGTCAGCATCTCGCCCCAGAATCCGGCCAGGCCCGGGAGGCCGAGGGAGGCGACGGCGGCGAAGGCGAGGAGGCCGCCGAGGCGGGGGGCGCGGCCGTAGAGGGCTGCTCCCGCGGTGCCGGCCAGGGTGTCGAGGTCGGCGGTGCCGTATCGGTCCTTCAGCGCTCCGACCAGGAAGAAGAGGAGGCCGGTGATGAGGCCGTGGGCGATGTTGGCGAAGAGCGCGCCGTTGACGCCGGTGGGGGTCATCGAGGCGATGCCGAGGAGTACGAAGCCCATGTGGCCGACGGAGGAGTACGCGATGAGGCGCTTGAGGTCGCCCTTGGCGCCGGGGCGGACCAGGGCGAGGCAGGCGAGGGATCCGTAGACGATGCCGGCGACGGCGAAGGCGGCCAGGTACGGGGCGAAGGTGTGCATGCCGTCGGGGGCGATGGGGAGCGCGATGCGGACGAACCCGTACGTGCCCATCTTCAGCATGACGCCGGCGAGGAGGACCGAGCCGACGGTGGGGGCCGCGGTGTGGGCGTCGGGGAGCCAGCTGTGGAGCGGCCACATCGGGGTCTTGATCGCGAGGCCGATCGCGATGGCGAGGACCGCGATGACCTCGGTGGTGTGGGTGAGGCCGCGGCCGTTGTCAGTGGCGAGTGCCACCATGTCGAATGTGCCGCTTTTGAGGCCGATGAGGAGCAGGCCGAGCAGCATGACGACGGAGCCGAGGAGCGTGTAGAGGATGAACTTCCAGGCGGCGGCCTGCCGTTGAGCACCGCCCCACCGGGCGATGAGGAAGTACATCGGGATGAGGACCATCTCGAAGGCGAGGAAGAACAGCATCAGGTCGAGTACGGCGAAGGTGGCGAGGGTGCCGGACTCGAGGACCAGGAGGAGGGCCACGAAGGCCTTCGGGGACGGGCCCTGGGGGAGCTTGAAGTAGCTGTAGAGCGCGCAGAGGAAGGTCAGGAGCGCGGTCAGGAGCAGGAGGGGGAGCGAGATGCCGTCGATGCCGAGGTGGATGTGGACGCCGAGCGCCTTGATCCAGGTGATGTCGGTGGTGGCCTGCATCTTCGACGGGTGGTCACGGTCGAAGCCCAGCGCGAGGACGATCGCCGCGATGAGGATGACGCCGGTGACGACGACGCCGTGGCGCAGGACGGCCTGGTCGGGCGACTTCCCCTTCAGCCCGGGCGGGGCGGGGAGAAGGGCCGCGACGGCGCCGATGAGCGGGCCGGCGACGGTGAACGCGAGAAGGAACTGCATCACTGATGCATTGATATCGATCACGGCTCACGATCCGGCGTAGACGTTGGCGAGGGTGACGGCGGCGATCGCCAGGACGACGGAGCCGGCGAGCAGGGCGCTGAGGTAGGTCTGCAGGTTGCCGGTCTGGGCGCGGCGGACCAGGTATCCCAGCCAGCGGGGGACGGCGCCTGCTCCTCGTACGTAGGTGTCGATGACCTCGCGGTCGAGGAAGCGGACCAGCTTGGCGGCGGCCAGGACGGGGCGTACGAACAGGACGTCGTAGACCGCGTCGAGGTGGAAGCCGGTGGCCGCGTGGCGGTGGAGCGGGCCCAGCAGTATGCGGCCGGGGTCGGTGGGGTCCGGGGCCGATGCGATGTCGCCGTACGCCTGGGTGTGGGTGGCGATCGCTTCGATCTCGGAGGTTGCCGGGTCGGCTTCGGGGTGGGCGGCGACCGCGCCGAGGGGGGTGGCCGCGCCTTCCTTGAAGTGGACCGCGCGCCAGGCGCCGTAGGTGAGGAGGCCGCCGACGAGGGCGACTCCCGTACCGAGGACGGAGGTGGTGAGGGACGGGGAGAGCGTGTGGCCGTCGAACCACTTGGTGATCGCGCCCGCGGTGAGGCCGAAGCCGATGGAGGGGATGGCCAGGACCCAGAGCACGGCGTTCATCACGGCGGGCTGCTTGCCGTGGTCGGCGGCTTCGGGGCCGTTGCCGCGGAAGGCCATCAGCCAGAGGCGGGTGGCGTAGGCGCCGGTGAGGAGGGCGGTGGCGAGGCCTGCGAGGAGGACCGTCCAGCCCGCGCCCGTGGGCGCGATGTGGCTGTCGCCGAAGGCGGTGTGCTCGGCGGCGACCAGGACGGCTTCCTTGGAGAAGAAGCCGGCGAAGGGCGGGATCGCGGCGAGTGCGAGCAGGGCGATCGACATCGTCCAGAACGCGTCGGGGATGCGCTTGGCGAGGTTGCCCGTACGGGACATCGCCGAGAGGGAGTTGGTGCCGGCGGCGTGGATGATCACGCCGGCGCCGAGGAAGAGGAGCGCCTTGAACGCGCCGTGGGAGAGGAGGTGGAAGACGGCGGCGGAGCGGTCGCCGACGGCCAGGGCACCGGACATGTAGCCGAGCTGCCCGATCGTCGAGTACGCGAGGACGCGCTTGATGTCGTCCTGGGCGAGGGCGGCGAGCGCCGAGCCGACCATCGTGATCGCGGCCATCACGGCGAGGACGGTGAGGGCTGCCTGGGAGGCGGCGAAGACGGGGAGGAGGCGGGCCACGAAGTAGATGCCGGCGGCGACCATCGTCGCGGCGTGGATCAGCGCGGAGACGGGGGTGGGGCCGGCCATCGCGTCGGGCAGCCAGGTGTGGAGCGGGAACTGGGCCGACTTGCCCGCGACGCCCGCGAGGAGGAGGAGCGCGATGAGGGTGGGGTGGGTCAGTTCGCCGTCGGCGACCGTCTGCAGGATGCCGGTGATCCGGAACGTGCCGGCGTCGTGGGCGAGCGCGAACAGGCCGATCAGGAAGGGGACGTCGCCGAGCTTGGTGACCAGGAAGGCCTTGAGGGAGGCGGCGCGGGCTTCGGGCGTCTCCCAGTAGTGGCCGACGAGGAAGTACGAGCAGATGCCCATGATTTCCCAGCCGACCAGCAGCACCATCAGGTCGCCGGAGTAGACGACCAGGAGCATCGCGGAGGTGAAGAGGGAGACCAGGGCCGCGTAGGAGGGGTAGCGGGGGTCGTCGCGGAGGTAGCCCGTCGAGTAGATCTGCACGCAGGTGGCGACCACCGTCACGAGGATCGCGACCAGGGCCGCGAAGCCGTCGATGTGCAGGGACAGGTCGATGGGGACCGAGCCGGTCGGGGTGAGGCGGGTCGCCGCGTCGAGCGTCTTCCCGCTGCCCTGGCGGACGGCGAGGGTGATCGCGAAGGCGGCCGCGGCCAGGGTCGGGAGGACGGCCAGGGGGCGTACGAAGCCGGGGGCCGTGCGGCCGAGGAGCAGGCCGGCTGCGGCGCCGAGGAACGGGAGGAGGGGGACGAGTACGGCGAGGGTCGTGGTGGTCACGCGGCGGCCTCGGCCTTCTCGTCGGGGCTGGCGGATTCGGCAGGTTCGCTGCTCTCGGCTGTGTCGCGCAGGGCGTCGATCGCCGAGGTGGAGCGGTTGCGGTAGACCGCCAGGACGATCGCCATGCCGATGCCGATCTCCGCTGCGGCGATGGCGATCGTGAAGAGGGTGAGGGCCTGGCCGGAGTGGAGCTTGTCGCGCAGCCAGACGTCGAAGGCGACCAGGTTGAGGTTGACGGCGTTGAGCATCAGCTCGACGGCCATCAGGACCAGGATCACGTTGCGGCGGGCGAGGACTCCGTACAGGCCCGTACAGAAGAGGAGGGCGGAGAGCACGGCGGGGTAGACGAGGTGCATCAGCTCTGCTCCTCCGTTTCGCTGGGCGTGGTCTTGCGGGAGAGCACGATCGCGCCGATCAGGGCTGCCAGGAGGAGCACCGAGAGCGCTTCGAAGGGGAGCACCCAGTGGCGGAAGAGGACTTCGCCGGTGATCTTCGTGGAGCCCTGGGCCGCGGTGCCGTTGAGGTTGATCCAGGTCGTACGGAAGGCGTCGACCACGACCCAGACGAGGGCTGCCGCCGCGGCGAGGGCCACGGCGAGGGCGACCCAGCGGTTGCCCGAATCGGCGTCCGGGGAGCGGCCGATGGGGGCCTTCGTGAGCATCAGCCCGAAGAGGAGGAGGACGACGACCGAGCCGACGTAGATCAGGACCTGGACCCAGGCGATGAACTCCGCCGTGAGGAGGAGGTAGGTGCCGGCCAGACCGCCGAGCGTCACGACCAGCCAGAGGGCGGCGTGGACGAGCTGCTTGGTGGTGACCGTCATGACGGCTGCGCCGAAGGTGACGAGGCCGATGAGGAGGAAGGCGATCTCCACGCCGGAGGGCGAGAGGAAGCCGGGGTGGGCCGCTGCTGCGAGGGTCACGCCTCTTCCCCCTGCTCCTGCTGTTCCTGCTGGGCTGCCAGCTTCTCCGCCGCCTTGCGGGCCGCGGCGATCTCCTTCGGTTCCTCGGCTCCCGGGTCGAGTGCGGGCGGGGCCGGGACGGTCCACATCCACTCGCGGAGCTTGTCGCGCTCGTGGGTCAGTTCGTGGATGTCGGTCTCCGCGTACTCGAACTCCGGCGACCAGAAGAGGGCGTCGAAGGGGCAGACCTCGATGCAGATCCCGCAGTACATGCAGAGCGAGAAGTCGATCGCGAAGCGGTCGAGGACGTTGCGGCTGCGCTCGCGGCCGCCGGGGGCGGCGGCGGGGGTCGTCTCCTTGTGGGAGTCGATGTAGATGCACCAGTCGGGGCACTCGCGGGCGCAGAGCATGCAGACCGTGCAGTTCTCCTCGAAGAGGCCGATCACGCCGCGGGTGCGGGGCGGGAGTTCGGGCTGCACTTCGGGGTACTGCGCGGTGACGGTCTTCTTCGTCATCGTGCGGAGGGTGACGGCGAGGCCCTTGGCGAGGCCGCTGCCCGGGATGGGTGCCATTTAGCTGATCGCCACCTTCACGATGCCGGTGAGCGCGATCTGGGCGAGCGCGAGCGGGATGAGTACGGTCCAGGCGAGCTTCTGGAGCTGGTCCTCGCGCAGGCGGGGGTAGGTGACCCGGAGCCAGATCACGCCGAAGGCGAGGACGGCGGTCTTGAGCAGCATCCAGACCCAGCCGAGTCCGTCACTCCCCCACGGGCCGTGCCAGCCGCCGAGGAAGAGGACGGCGGTGAGGCCGCAGAGGACGACGATCCCCGCGTACTCGGCGAGGAGGAAGAGCGCGAAGCGGAGGCCTGTGTACTCGGTGTACGCGCCGAAGATGATCTCCGAGTCGGCCACCGGCATGTCGAAGGGCGGGCGCTGGAGTTCGGCGAGGCCCGCGGTGAAGAAGACCAGGCCGCCGACGATCTGCCACGGGATCCACCACCAGGCGAAGGCGTCGAGGATGCCGGGGAGGGAGACCGTGCCCGCCGCCATCGCGACCGAGGCGGCGGTGAGCAGCATCGGGAGTTCGTACGCGAGGAGCTGGGCGGCGGTGCGGAGTCCGCCGAGGAGGCTGAACTTGTTGGCGGACGCCCAGCCCGCCATGAGCGAGCCGAGCACTCCGACGCCCATGACCGCGAGGACGAAGAAGATGCCCGCGTCGACGACCTGCCCGACCGCGCCCTCGCCGGGGCCGATCGGGATCGCGACGAGGACCAGGAGGTACGGGAGGAGGGCGACGGCGGGGGCGAGCTGGAAGATGCGGCGGTCGGCGTCGGCCGGGACGATGTCTTCCTTCTGCGCGAACTTGACGCCGTCGGCGACGAGTTGGGCCCAGCCGTGGAAGCCGCCCGCGTACATGGGGCCGAGGCGGCCCTGCATGTGTGCCATGACCTTGTGCTCGGTCTGGCCGACGACCAGGGGCAGCACGAGGAAGACGGCGAAGACGATGATCAGCCGGAGGGCGACGTCGAGTACGTCGTTCACGCGGTATCGCCTCCGGCGGGGGTGTCGGGGTGGGGGTCGTGGTCGTCCTCGGGTCGGGGGGTGGGGGGTTGGCCCACCCCGCCCGCCCGTTTCTCCGGGTCGACAGGGCGGTCCCCAGCCGTGGCGGGCTCGTCGCCGTTGGCGTCTGCGGGACTCGGGACCGCGCCCGAATCGGGAGCCGGAGCGGGCTCCGCGTCCCCGGAGGGCTCGGCGGGCGCGGGGGCCACGGGGCCCTGGCCTGCGGCGGGCTCAGCGGCAGCGGCGGGATGCGGGGCAGCGTCCGACCCCGCGTCCCCGGAGGGCTTGACGGGTGCCGCGGCCTTGGGGCCCGGGCCCTTGGCCGACCCGGGATCCGGGGCGGTGGCCTTGGGTGCTGCCGGGCCAGGGACCTCGGCCGAGGTGGGTTCCGGGGCGACGGAGTGGCCCTCGCCCGTGGCGGTCGGCGGCCCGGGGGTTTCCGACGCGGGGTCGAAGGCCGGGCGGGCGTTGTGCCAGGGGGCGTCTTCCGCCGGCTGCGCGGCGGGCGTCTCGGGTGCGGGCGTCTGGCTTGCCGAGCCCTCCGTCACGCTGCGGGAACGGCGCGGCGGAGCCGCGGACGCAGGCGTCTCCGGGGTCTGGCTTGCCGAGCCTTCGGACACGCTGCGGGTCCGGCGGGGCGGGCGTGCCGACGCTTCCGGGGGCGCGGGCGTCTCCGGCGTCGTAGGCGTCTCGGGTGCCTGGCTCGTGGAGCCCTCCGTCACGCTGCGCGCCCTGCGTACCGGGCGGTCGCCCGCCGCTCGCGGGGTGCGCGCCGGGCGTGCGGGGGCCGGGGGGAGCTGGCCCTTCTGGGGGCCCCATTCGTTCGGGTCCGGGACGCCCGGGGGGAGCATCTGGCGGCGCTTCGGGCCGCCGTCGTGCGACTCGCCCGGCTCCTTCGCTCCCGGCCAGGCCTTCGCCACCCGTGCCGCCAGGACGAAGTCCTTGCGCAGGGGGTGGCCCTCGAAGGACTCGGGGAGGAGCAGGGGGATCAGGTTCGGGTGGTCGGTGAACGTCACGCCGAACATCTCGTGCGTCTCGCGCTCGTGCCAGCTCGCGCCCGCGTAGATGTCGACAGCGGACGGGAGGGACGGGGACGTGTGCGGGACCGTCGTACGGAGCAGGAGGCGGCGGACCCGGTGGCCCTCCAGGGCCACCACGTGCGCGCAGATCCGGAAGCCCGTGCCCGGCTCGTCCACCGCGCTCAGCCAGTCGAAGTAGGTGCAGGCCAGCTTGTCGCGGGCGATTTCGAGAGCGGCGATCCAGGAGCCCGTCGGGACGTCGACCGTCAGGAGGTCGTACGCGTACTCCGCCGTCGCCTCCTCGCCGAAGATCTCGGCCGCTGCCTCGGGGAGGTTGTCGTACGCGCTCACTCGGACGCCCCCGGGGCGGGGGGCGGGGTGACCAGGCCGCTCGTCAGCTGGGCCGTCGAGGGGGTGGCGTAGCGCTCGCCCAGCGATTCGCGGGCGATCTTCTCCTGGAGCTTGAGGATGCCCTGGAGCAGCGCTTCAGGGCGGGGCGGGCAGCCGGGGACGTACACGTCGACCGGGATGATCTGGTCGACGCCCTTGGTCACCGAGTACGAATCCCAGTACGGGCCGCCGCAGTTGGAGCAGGCGCCGAAGGAGATCACGTACTTCGGTTCCGGCATCTGCTCGTACAGGCGCTTCACCGCCGGCGCCATCTTGTCCGTCACCGTGCCGGACACGATCATCAGGTCCGCCTGGCGCGGCCCCGGCGCGAAGGGGATCACGCCCAGGCGGATGAAGTCGTGGCGGGCCATCGAGGCCGCGATGAACTCGATCGCGCAGCAGGCGAGTCCGAAGTTGAAGACCCAGAGCG
This sequence comes from Streptomyces sp. NBC_01465, assembly GCF_036227325.1. Taxonomy (NCBI): domain Bacteria; kingdom Bacillati; phylum Actinomycetota; class Actinomycetes; order Kitasatosporales; family Streptomycetaceae; genus Streptomyces; species Streptomyces sp. NBC_01465. The sequence goes on from NZ_CP109467.1 coordinate 3,416,758, forward strand.
AGTACCGGCGGCCCCAGTTGAGGACCACCTTCATCGGCTCGGGGGCCAGGCGGGACAGGACTCCCAAGCGCTGGGGTGCCGGCAGGTCGACCGGGGTCACGTCCATTCGAGGACGCCCTTCTTGTATGCGTAGAGCAGGCCGACGGCCAGGAAGCCGAGGAAGATGAACATCTCGACGAGCGTGGCCGCCCCGTATCCGGGCGCCGCGAAGACCGTCGCCCACGGGAAGAGGAAGATCGAGTCGACGGCGAAGATGACGTACAGGAAGGCGTACACGTAGTAGCGGACCTGGGTGTGTGCCCAGCCCTCGCCGACCGGGTCGACTCCGCACTCGTACGTCAGGAGTTTCTCGGGCGTCGGTACGACAGGCCGCAGCAGCCGTCCGGCCCCGAAGGCCACGGCGACGAACAGCACCCCGAGGACGGCGAGCAGGCCGACGACCGAGTAGCTGTGGAAATAGCCTTCGTTCCCCGCCGCGAGAACGGCTCGTTCCGCCACTGTCCGCCCCTCGCTCCCTGTGTTCGACGATCAGTACGCACGGGAGTCTAGGCCCTGCTAAAGACTTGGTAAGCAGTCGCGTCACAGCGGGGGTGGGGTTATCCCTACTTCCGGCCCACCCAGCTGCCCCATGGCATCCGCCTGTCCGTACCGGCAGTCTTGGGACCATGACCGTGGACAACTTCCGCCCGTACGACTCCGAGCGGCCCCCGCCTGCACGCTTCGCCTTCGACCGGCACACCTGGAAGGAGATCGCGCATCTCCTGATCAATCTGCCGGCGTCCCTGATCGGGTTTGTTTACGTCGTGTTCATGGTTGCCACAGGTGGCGGCCTGTCGGTCACGGTCATCGGCCTGCCGCTGCTCGCCTTCGGGCTGCTCGGCGCACGCCAGCTCGGCAAGATGGAGAGGGCCCGGGCACGCAAGCTTCTGGGCGTACGCATCGACGAGCCGAGCCCCCTCCCGATCCGCCGCGGCAACGGTTTCTTCCCCTGGCTGTGGGCGAGTCTGAAGGACCCGGTGGGCTGGCGGACGGTGCTGTACGAGTTCATCCGGCTGCCCTGGAGCGTGCTGACCTTCAGCCTCACTCTGGTGAGCCTCTTCGTTCTCTGGCCCGTCCTTCCCTTCATCGCGCGCGGACTGACCAACGCCGACCGCGCGATGGTGCGCGGACTGCTCTCGCCCTCCGACGAGCTGGAGCGCAGGATCGCCGAGCTGGAGTCGGACCGCGGGGTCGTCGTGGACACGGCCGCCGCCGACCTCCGCCGCATCGAGCGCGATTTGCACGACGGCGCCCAGGCCCGGCTCGTCGCCCTCGCCATGGGCCTCGGTCTGGCAAAGGAGAAGCTCCTGGAGGACCCGGAGGCCGCGGCCGTCATGGTCGGCGAGGCGCACGGCGAGGTGAAACTGGCGCTGCAGGAGCTGCGCGATCTGGCCCGCGGCATCCACCCGGCGGTCCTCACCGACCGCGGGCTGGACGCGGCGCTCTCCTCCATCGCCTCGCGCTGCACGGCCCCGGTGAAGGTCACGGTCGATCTGGCCGAGCGGCCTGCGGAGGCGATCGAGGGCATTGCGTACTTCACCGTCTCCGAGCTCCTCCAGAACGTCTCCAAGCACGCCCGCGCACGCACCGCGTCCGTCGACGTCTGGCGGAACGACGACCGGCTGCTGATCCAGGTCCAGGACGACGGCCAGGGCGGCGCCAGCCTCGACGGCGGCACCGGCATGGCGGGGCTCGCGGACCGGCTCGGGGCGGTCGACGGGCTCTTCGTCCTGGACTCCCCCGTCGGCGGGCCCACCACGGTCACCGCCGAGCTGCCGTGGCGCGACCGCGGCAAGGCATGACCGACAGAGGTAGGGAAAACCCCCGGTCGAAGACGGTGCTGCACCTCATGGTCTGCGGCGGGAGGGCCCAGCACGATGGATAAAGACAGCGGACGAGCACGACGAGCAGAAACGGACGACGCCATGGCTACGGATTACGTCACCCAGCGACAGACGGCGCACCGTCTGCCCACGGCGCTCCGCGCACCGTTCGAGGCCCGCACCTGGCGCGAGTTCTCCTACCTCGTCCTCTCCTTCCCGATCAGCATCGTGCTCTTCACCCTCTCCATCAGCCTCTTCAGCACCGGCGTCGGGTTGGTCGTCACCTTCATCGGCATCCCGATCCTGGCCGGCGTCCTCGCGATGTGCCGCGGCTTCGGCGCGATGGAGCGGGCGCGGGCCCGCGGGCTGCTGAAGCTGGAGGTCGGCGACCCGAAGCCGCTGAGCGAGCGGGCCGGCCGCGGCCCGATGTCCTGGATGGGCGCGGCCCTCAAGAGCGGGGCGTCCTGGCGTCATCTGCTCTACACGCTGCTGCACTTCCCGTGGGCGACGTTCGCCTTCTCCGTCTCGGTGGCGTTCATGACGTGGGGCTGGACCCTCTTCACGTACCCGCTCTGGCAGTGGGTCTTCCCGATGTACGCGGGCCAGGCCGGTCTGCAGCTGTACGGCGACGACACCCACAACGTCTACCTCAACAACCCCTTCGAGATCGGCCTCACCAGCCTGATCGGCTTCCTCTTCGTCCTCGCCACCCCCTGGATCGTCCGGGGCCTGACCACCGTCGACCGGCTGATGGTGACCGGGCTGCTCGGCCCGTCCCGTCTCGACAGCCGGGTCACCGAGCTGGAGTCGGACCGCGGTGTTGTCGTCGACACGGCCGCCGCCGACCTCCGCCGCATCGAGCGCGATCTGCACGACGGCGCCCAGGCCCGCCTCGTCGCCCTCGCGATGGACCTGGGGCTCGCCAAGGAGAAGCTGACCGCGGACCCCGAGGCCGCGGCCAAGATGGTCGACGAGGCGCACGGCGAGGTGAAGATCGCGCTGCAGGAGCTGCGCGACCTGGCCCGCGGCATCCACCCGGCGGTCCTCACCGACCGCGGACTGGACGCGGCGCTCTCCGCGGTGGCCTCGCGGTGCACGGTGCCGGTGAACGTCGAGGTGGATCTGCCGTACCGTCCGGCCGCCGCCATCGAGGGCATCGCGTACTTCACCGTCTCCGAGCTCCTCCAGAACATCTCCAAGCACGCGCAGGCGACCCGGGCGACCGTGGACGTCTGGCGGTCGGAGGACCGGATCCTGGTCGTGGTCACCGACGACGGCCGGGGCGGCGCGGACACGACGGCGGGCAGCGGCCTGGCCGGGCTCGCCGAGCGGCTGGACTCGGTGGACGGCCTGCTGGTGGTCGACTCCCCGGTCGGCGGACCGACCACGATCACCGCCCAACTCCCCTGGCGCGACTAGGCAGTTACGGGCTTCAGTGTCGTACCGGTCAGCCCCCGATCTCCAGCAGGGACTTGCCGCGGACTTCACCCGCCTGCATCGCGCGGTGCGCCTCGGCCGCGTCGTGCAGCGGGTGCACCGCGCTGATGTCGATGCTCACGCTGCCCGCGGCCGCCAGCTCCAGGGCGGCGCGTGCGTGAGTGCGCAGCAGGTGCGGGTCGCGGCGGGAGAGGTCGCCGATGTTGTAGCCGGTCAGGGTGCGGTTGTTCTTCCACACGGGGAGGACGGGGAGCGTCAGGTCGGGGTGGCGGCCGGCCTCTCCGTAGACCGCGACGCGGCCGAAGGGGGCCAGCGCCTCGAAGCTCTCCAGGCGGGTGGGGCCGCCGACGGGGTCGAGTACGGCGTCGACGCCCCGGCCTCCGGTGGCCGTACGGACCGCCTCGGCGAAGCCCTCGCGCAGGAAGACCTCGTCGTAGCCGAAGCGCAGGGCGTACTCCGCCTTCTCCGGCGTGGAGACGGTGCCGTAGACGGCCTTGACGCCGAGGGCGCGGGCGATCTGGGCGGCCGCGGAGCCGACACCGCCGGCCGCGGCGTGGATGAGCACGGTGTCGCCGGGGCGCACCCGTACCGCGCCGTCCAGCACGCCGTACGCCGTCGTGAGGACCAGCGCGGCGCCGCCCGCGGTGCGCAGGTCGAGGGTGCCGACGGGGAAGGTGAACTCGGCCGGGGCGAGGGCGAATTCGGCGTATCCGCCGCCGTCGGGGAGGTACGCGGCGACCGGGTCGCCGACGGCGAGTCCGCCGACGCCCTCACCGAGCGCGGCCACCCGGCCGGAGGCCTCCAGGCCGGTGACGGTCAGGGTGTCGGGCGCGCCGAAGTCGCCGAGGCGGTGCTGGACCTCGCCGTAGTTCACACCGGCGTACGCGACCTCGATCAGCACCTCGCCCGGTCCCGGCACGGGCCGGGGGACGTCGACGAGGTGCAGGACCTCGGGTCCGCCGGTCTCCTGGAATCCGATCGCGCGCATGCTGCCCCCAACTGCCGTTTCTCCGGTCGTTTCCGTGCGCCAACCCCCGGCCCGCGCCCCCTATTCCTGGCCTGATTGCAGGCGCTTCGGCGCACTCGGGTCCGGATGCTGGGATGCTGTACCCACAGGGGCGGGGCGGGAACAGACAACAGCTGGGGGCAGAAGCGTCGTGGAGGACAGGGTGCGGGTCGTCATCGCCGAGGATTCGGTACTGCTTCGGGAGGGACTGACCCGACTGCTGACGGACCTCGGTCACGACGTCGTCGCGGGCGTCGGGGACGCGGAGGCGCTGATCAAGACGATCGGCGAGTTCGCGGACCAGGGTGCGCTGCCGGACGTGGTGGTCGCGGACGTACGGATGCCGCCGACGCACACCGACGAGGGTGTGCGGGCAGCGGTGAAGCTGCGCAAGGACTACCCCGGGATCGGGGTGCTCGTGCTGTCGCAGTACGTCGAGGAGCAGTACGCCACCGAGCTGCTCGCCGGGTCGAGCCGGGGCGTCGGCTATCTGCTGAAGGACCGCGTCGCCGAGGTGCGCGAGTTCGTGGACGCGGTGGTGCGCGTCGCGCAGGGCGGGACCGCGCTCGACCCCGAGGTCGTGGCGCAGCTGCTCGGCCGCAGCCGCAAGCAGGACGTGCTGGCCAATCTGACGCCGCGCGAGCGCGAGGTGCTGGGGCTGATGGCCGAGGGGCGTACGAACTCGGCCGTGGCGAAGCAGCTCGTGGTGAGCGACGGGGCCGTCGAGAAGCATGTGAGCAACATTTTCCTGAAGCTCGGGCTCTCGCCCAGTGACGGGGATCACCGGCGGGTACTCGCGGTGCTGACCTACCTGAACTCGTGAGGAACTGACAACCTGTCAGATATCCAGGTCGGGACCGGGGACCTAGAACCAAAGGATGAACGCACAGCGTCTTAATTGAGAGGCCGGGGGGCGGTCGAATCGTGACAGACCAGGGCAAGAGGGCGTCTCAAAAGTGCGTCCATTATATGAGCCTTCCGGGGAAGGCGACCCTTACCGACGTAGGGTGGGCCCAGGCGTCGCCGGTTCTCCGGCACGTCCGAGCCGCCGCCTCGAGGGAGGTCCAGTTCAGTGACCAGCCAGGTCAGTAGCCCAGCCGAGCAGGCCGACGGAGCCGATGAGGCCGTTGTCGGGGAACAGCGCAAGCCTTCAGGTACCAAAGAGGTGCGCCAACTCGACCGGGTGATCATCCGGTTCGCGGGGGACTCCGGTGACGGTATGCAGCTCACGGGCGACCGGTTCACCTCGGAGACGGCGTCGTTCGGCAACGACCTGTCGACGCTGCCGAACTTCCCGGCCGAGATCCGGGCGCCTGCCGGGACGCTGCCGGGTGTCTCCAGCTTCCAGCTGCACTTCGCGGATCACGACATCCTCACGCCGGGCGATGCCCCGAACGTGCTGGTCGCGATGAACCCGGCGGCGCTGAAGGCCAACATCGGGGACCTGCCGCGCGGGGCCGAAATCATCGTGAACACCGATGAGTTCACGAAGCGGCCGATGGCGAAGGTCGGGTATGCGACCTCTCCGCTGGAGGACGGTTCGCTGGAGGCCTTCCGGGTGCATCCGGTGCCGCTGACGTCGATGACGATCGAGGCGCTGAAGGAGTTCGGGCTCTCCCGCAAGGAGGCCGAGCGGTCGAAGAACATGTTCGCGCTGGGGCTGCTGTCGTGGATGTACCACCGGCCGACCGAGGGCACGGAGAAGTTCCTGCGGACGAAGTTCGCGAAGAAGCCCGAGATCGCCGAGGCCAACGTCGCCGCGTTCAGGGCGGGTTGGAACTTCGGTGAGACGACCGAGGACTTCGCGGTGTCTTATGAGGTGGCTCCGGCGACGTCCGCGTTCCCGACGGGCACCTACCGGAACATGTCGGGGAATCTGGCGTTGTCGTACGGGCTGATCGCGGCCGCCCGGCAGGCGGACCTCCCGCTCTACCTCGGCTCCTACCCCATCACCCCGGCTTCCGACATCCTGCACGAGCTCTCCAAGCACAAGAACTTCGGAGTGCGGACCTTCCAGGCGGAGGACGAGATCGCCGGCATCGGTGCGGCGCTGGGGGCGGCGTTCGGCGGCTCCCTCGCCATCACCACCACGTCGGGTCCCGGGGTGGCGCTGAAGTCCGAGGCGATCGGCCTGGCCGTGTCTCTCGAACTGCCGTTGCTGATCATCGACATTCAGCGCGGCGGGCCCTCGACCGGTCTGCCGACGAAGACGGAGCAGGCGGATCTGCTGCAGGCGATGTACGGGCGCAACGGTGAGGCCCCGGTCCCGATCGTCGCGCCGAAGACGCCGGGTGACTGTTTCGATGCGGCGCTGGATGCGGCACGGATCGCGCTGACCTACCGCACCCCCGTCTTCCTGCTGAGCGACGGGTATCTGGCGAACGGCTCGGAGCCGTGGCGGGTGCCCGAGGTGGATGAACTGCCCGATCTGCGGGTGCAGTTCGCGGCCGGTCCCAATCATGAGCTGGCCGATGGCACCGAGGTCTTCTGGCCCTACAAGCGCGATCCGCAGACGCTGGCGCGTCCGTGGGCGGTGCCGGGCACGCCGGGGTTGGAGCACCGGATCGGCGGGATCGAGAAGCAGGACGGCACCGGCAACATCAGCTACGATCCGGCCAACCACGACTTCATGGTCCGTACCCGCCAGGCGAAGATCGACGGGATCGAGGTCCCCGACCTGGAGGTCGACGACCCCAACGAGGCCAGGACCCTGGTCCTTGGCTGGGGTTCGACATTCGGCCCCATCACCGCGGCCGTCCGCCGCCTCCGCGCGGAGAACGTACCCATCGCGCAGGCCCATCTGCGCCACCTCAACCCCTTCCCGAGGAATCTCGGCGAGGTCCTGAAGCGTTACGACAACGTGGTCGTCCCCGAGATGAACCTCGGCCAGCTGGCCACGCTCCTGCGCGCCAAGTACCTCGTGGACGCGATCAGTTACAACCAGGTCAACGGCATGCCGTTCAAGGCCGAGCAGCTCGCCACGGCTCTCAAGGAGGCCATCGATGACTGAGGTGATTGAGGCGCTGTCGCTGGTGCCCAAGGCCGAGGCCCAGCAGTCCATGAAGGACTTCAAGTCCGATCAGGAAGTGCGCTGGTGCCCGGGCTGCGGTGACTACGCCGTGCTGGCCGCCGTCCAGGGCTTCATGCCCGAACTCGGCCTGGCGAAGGAGAACATCGTCTTCGTCTCCGGGATCGGCTGCTCCTCCCGCTTCCCGTACTACATGAACACCTACGGGATGCACTCCATCCACGGCCGCGCCCCCGCGATCGCCACCGGACTGGCGTCTTCCCGCCGCGACCTGTCCGTCTGGGTCGTCACCGGCGACGGCGACGCCCTGTCGATCGGCGGCAACCACCTCATCCACGCGCTGCGCCGCAACGTGAACCTGAAGATCCTGCTGTTCAACAACCGGATCTACGGACTCACCAAGGGCCAGTACTCCCCGACCTCCGAGGTCGGGAAGATCACCAAGTCCACCCCGATGGGGTCCCTCGACGCCCCCTTCAACCCCGTCTCCCTCGCGATCGGCGCGGAAGCCAGCTTCGTGGCACGGACGGTGGACTCCGACCGCAAGCACCTCACCAGCGTGCTGCGCGCCGCCGCCGAACACCCCGGCACCGCCCTGGTCGAGATCTACCAGAACTGCAACATCTTCAACGACGGCGCCTTCGAGGTCCTCAAGGACAAGCAACAGGCCGAGGAAGCCGTCATCCGCCTCGAGCACGGCCAGCCGATCCGCTTCGGCGCCGACGGCTCCAAGGGCGTCGTCCGCGACCAGGCCACCGGCGACCTCAAGGTCATCGCAGTCACCCCCGAGAACGAGTCGCAGATCCTCATCCACGACGCCCACACCACGTCCCCGACCACGGCGTTCGCACTGTCCCGCCTGGCCGACCCCGACACCCTGCACCACACCCCCATCGGGGTGTTCCGCTCGGTCGACCGCCCGGTCTACGACACCCAGATGTCCGACCAACTCGAAACCGCCATCGAGCAGAAGGGCAAGGGCGACCTCGCCACCCTCCTCGCCGGCAACGACACCTGGACCGTCGTCGGCTGACGTTCAGCAGATGTGCGAGGGCCCGGGCAAACTCGCCCGGGCCCTCGGCATTACAGGTCGGGGATGTCCTTCTTGGCGCGGATCAGCGTCTCGCGCGTGATCACGACGATGCGCTCGTAGTCGGCTCGGGCTGCGTCCGGCGGCAACGAGCCGTCCAGCGCTTCAGTCGCCTCGGTGCCGATGACGGCGAAGGTGCCGTCACTGAGTTCGAAGATGTCTGGGCAGGTTTCCCCAGTGAGGCTCCCCCTCAGACGCGGCGAATCACCAATACGGCGGACGATACGGACGGATGGCGATTCGCGACGCATCAAAAGGATCCCCTCGCTGCCGACACCGCCCGCCGGCCGATCACCGTCAGAGCGGGGCACCAGGAGGCGCCTTAACGATGGATCGCCACTTTCGTTACGCCCTAACCCCGCAACCGGTAGCGCGCACCGACATCGCGCGCCCCGGGCGGACGCCGGAGCGACCCACGCACTACGTGTCCGCCCGGTCAGGACCGACCACCCACCAGTCGTCCGGGTCGTCCGCCAGCTCATCCATGATCGCGTCGACCGCAAGCCCGGCGCGTCCTTCCAGCGTGTGCGCCGGGAGGCTCATCCGGTGCTCCCCCGTGCGCTGCCAGTAGTCGGCGAACACGGCATTGCGGCACAGGATTCTGAGGTGGCCGATCAGCTCGTCCCAGTCCACGACTCCGATCCGATGGGCCAGCAGGATCGTCACGTACTCCCGGTTGGCGAACAGGAGTTGGCGCTGCCGCCGCTCGGGCACGTCCGACAGCGTGCTGAGCGCCGCCGCGAGCATGGGATCGCCCATCGCCTGACTCGACTGCTCCACGAGCAGGCGGTGGTACTGGATCTGATTCGCATGCCGGATCTCGAGCTTGAGGTCCGCCAGCTCACGCACGAGCGCCCCGGTCAGTTCGTCGGCCTGACGTCGGCGGCGACCGAAGCCCGCCCACAACTGGGAGCCGATTCGTCCCACGCTCGGCTTCATGACGGCCATGTCAACCGCAACCCCCCGGGTCGGCGGAACGGGCGGAGCGCCCACCTCCAGAATGCCGACCGGGTCCAGGTGGCGCGGGAGGCGGACAGGGGGCGCATCGAGGGACGGAGCGAGTCGTACGAATCGGCGCCCAACCGAATGCATGCCCCATTTGTTCGTACATATGTCCCGCGCCGCGGCACTCCGTGCCCAACAAGCCTCCAAGGCCTACGAGTTACGTCAGGCGGACGATGCGTCCGCCCTGGCCTCGTCGTACGCATCGCGCGCCGCGACGACCGCCTCCATCCGCCGGTCGGTCCACTTCGACAGCGACGCGACCTGCTCGGCCGCCTCCTCGCCCAGCGGCGTCAGCGAGTAGTCCACGCGCGGCGGGATCACGGGCTTCGCGTCGCGGTGCACGAAGCCGTCCCGTTCCAGCGTCTGCAGGGTCTGGGCGAGCATCTTCTCGCTGACGCGCCCCACGTGGCGGCGCAGCTCGCTGAAGCGGTACGAGCGCTCCTGCAGCGCGATCAGGACCAGCACGCCCCAGCGGCTGGTGACGTGCTCCAGGACCAGGCGCTGCGGGCACATGTCCTCGGCGGCGGTCATCCGCGCACGGAAGTCACTAACGGTCATGCCAGTACCTTACTTCAAAGTGGGTACTTTCCAAAAGAAAGTGCCAGCCGTAGGGTTAGCTCCAGAACGCAACGGACCCCCGCAAAGAGGAGCAAAACAACCATGAGCATCGTTGTCACCGGAGCCACCGGAGCCCTCGGCCGTCTCGTCATCGACGAGCTCCTCGCCCGGGTCCCCGCCGACCAGGTCGCCGCCGTCGTACGCGACAAGGACAAGGCCGCCGACCTCGCCGACCGCGGCGTCGAGCTCCGTATCGCCGACTACAACGCCCCCGAGACCCTCGCGGGCGCCTTCCGCTCCGGCGACCGCGTCCTCCTCATCTCCGGCAGCGAGGTCGGCCGCCGCGTCCCGCAGCACACCGCCGTGATCGACGCCGCGAAGGCGGCCGGCGTGGCCCAGCTCGCGTACACCGGGATCCTCGGCGGCCCCGACGCCGACTTCGACCTGGCCGACGAGCACAAGGCCACCGAGCAGCTGATCCTCGACTCCGGGCTCCCCCACACCTTCCTGCGCAACGGCTGGTACACCGAGAACTACACCGCCAACCTCGCCCCGGTCCTGGCCCACGGCGCCGTCGTCGCCAACGCCGGCGAGGGCCGCGTCGCCTCCGCCGCCCGTGCCGACTACGCCGCCGCCGCGGCTGCCGTCCTCGTCTCCGACGGCCACATCGGCGCCGTGTACGAGCTGAGCGGCGACACCGCCTGGTCGCTCGCCGAGTACGCAGCCGAGGTCGCGAAGGCCACCGGCAAGGAGATCGCGTACAACAACGTCCCCGCCTCCGTGCACCAGGAGATCCTCGTCGGCGCCGGTCTCCCGGAGGGCTTCGCCGCCATCCTCGTCGATGTCGACGAGGCCATCGAGCGCGGCCGTCTCGCCGGTACGAGCGGTGACCTGGCCCGTCTCATCGGCCGCCCCACCACCCCGATCTCCGAGACGATCGCCGCCGCCCTGTAATGACCGTATAGCGATACGGGTATGACAGCCGGGCCCTCCTCCCGCTACCTTCGACGGGTTGGCGACACAGCAGAACAAGGGGAGGGCCCGTGAAGGGGATCACCGGCGAGCGCGCAGGTTTCCTGAACGGCGTTGCCGCGTACGTGATGTGGGGCCTCGTCCCCCTCTTCTGGCCCCTGCTCAAGCCGTCCGGCGCGATGGAGATCCTCGCCCACCGGATGGTCTGGTCCCTCGGAGTCGTCGCCATCGCGCTGCTCGTGATGCGGCGCTGGGCCTGGATCGGCGAGCTGATACGCCAGCCGAAGCGCGTGGGTCTGATCGCGATCGCGGCCGCCGTCATCAGCGTCAACTGGGGCGGCTACATCTGGGCCGTCAACAACGGCCGGGTCGTCGAGGCCTCCCTCGGCTACTTCATCAACCCGCTGGTCACCATCGCGATGGGCGTCCTGATCCTCGGCGAGCGCCTCCGCCCCGCCCAGTGGATCGCCGTCGCCACCGGCGCGTCCGCCGTCCTCGTCCTGGCCATCGGGTACGGGCAGCCGCCCTGGATCTCGCTGATGCTGGCCTTCTCGTTCGCCACGTACGGCCTGGTGAAGAAGAAGGTCAACCTCGGCGGCATCGAATCCCTCGCCGCCGAGACCGCGATCCAGTTCCTCCCCGCCCTCGCCTATCTGCTCTTCCTCGGCGCGAGCAGCGACGCCACCTTCGGCACCCCCGCGCACGGCGCGCTCCTCGCCTCGACGGGCATCGTCACCGCCATCCCGCTGGTCTGCTTCGGCGCGGCCGCGATCCGGGTGCCGCTCTCCACGCTCGGGCTGCTCCAGTACCTGGCGCCCGTCTTCCAGTTCGGGCTCGGCATCCTGTACTTCCACGAGGCGATGCCGCCCGAGCGCTGGGCCGGGTTCGCCCTGGTCTGGCTGGCGCTGTCGATCCTGACCTGGGACGCCCTGCGCAACGCGCACCGCAACAGGGCGGAGGCCGCACGCCTCTCGGCGCTGGCCTCCGCCACCGACCCTGCCACCGTCAGCCGCGAACCGGCTGCCTGATCTCCGCGGCGGGCGCCTCCTCCGTACGCCGCCCGCGCAGCCCGTACGCGGTCACCGCCGCGCCCAGGACCACCATGGTCAGCGGCACGGCCAGCGCCGCGCGGAAGGCGTCGAGGGTCTCCCCCGGACTCGCGTCCCCGGCCGGCAGCGCCAGCCCGTACACGGCGGTCACCGCCGAGATGCCGACGGCCGAACCGAACTGCGTGGCGGTGTTCAACAGCCCGCCCGCAAGCCCCTGCTCCTCCTCCGCGACCCCGTCGGTCGCGGCGATCGTCAGCGGCCCGTACGCCAGGGCGAAGGCCGTGCCGACCAGGGCGAACACAGGGAACATCGCGGCGTACGACCACTCCAGGCCGACCTGGAGGAAGGCCCCGTACGCGAGGACCGCGGCGACGAATCCGCCCAGGATCACCCGGGTGTTGCCGTACCTGGCCACCAGGCGCGGGGTGAGCGTCGGCGCCAGTACGGCGTCGAGGCCCAGGACGAAGAGCGCGAAGGCCGTCTGCGTCGACGACCAGCCGCGCAGCTCCTGCAGATAGAGCGTCGCCACGAACTGGAAGCCGAAGAAGGCCCCGACGAAGAGCATCGCGCCGAGCCCGGCCCTGACGACCGAGCCCGTACGGAAGATCCCGAGCCGGACCAGCGGCACCACCGTGCGCCGCTCGACGGCGACGAACCCGCCGATCAGCGCGAGCCCCGCAAGGACGGCTGCCAGGGTCAACTCCCAGCCCCGGGTGCCGTGTTCGAGCCGTACGATCCCGTACGCCAGCAGCAGCATGGCCCCTGCGGCGGCGGCCGCCCCCAGCAGGTCGAAGTCCTTCTTGGTGCGTACGGGCCGGGGCCCCTCGGCGGGCACGATGCGTACGGCGGCCGCCAGGAGCGCCCCCGCGAGCACGACCGGCGCGAAGAAGACCCACCGCCAGCCGATCGCGGTGAGCACCCCGCCGATGACCAGGCCGAGCGAGAAGCCCCCGGCGGCCGTCCCCGCGAAGACGAGGAGCGCCTTGTTGCGCTGGGGCCCCTCGGCGTACGAGGTGGTGATGATCGACATCGCGGCGGGCGTCATGAAGGCCGCGGCGACCCCGGTCACGAAGCGGGCGACGATCAGCATCCAGCCCTCGGTGGCGAAGCCGCCCAGGCTGGAGAAGACGAGGAAGACCGCGAGCCAGGCCAGGAACATCCGGCGGCGCCCGAGCAGATCGGCGGCCCGCCCGCCGAGGAGGGTGAAGCCCGCGTAGCCGAGGACGTACGCGCTCATCACCCAGGCCGCCGTGTCCGTCGGCAGCTCCAGATCGGATCTGATGGAGGGGATCGCGACGGCGAGCATCGCGATGTCGATGCCCTCCAGGAAGATCGTGCCGCTGAGGACGAGGAGGAGTGCCCAGGCGCGGGTGGACATGGTTTTTGGCATGACTGTCTCCTGCTGAAGTGCTGTTCAGGGATGGGCAGTTACTGATCGGGGGGTCGGTTCCCTCTTGTAACCACTCCGATCCTGCGGCAGCATCGGCAGACATGGAAGAAGGCACTTTGAAGTCACCGAGTCACTGCGAAGTGACCATCGGCCAGGCCGACGAGTACGGCGACACCGACCCCTATCAGTGGGACACCCGCGAGGACTGCGAGGTGCGCCAGATCCTCGACCGGATCGCCGACAAGTGGTCACTGCTCGTGATCGCCCTGCTCGACCGCCGCGTCTGGCGCTTCAGCGAGCTGCGCCGCGAGATCGACGGCATCAGCCAGCGGATGCTGACCGTGACCCTGCGCCAGCTGGAGCGCGACGGGCTGGTGAAGCGGACCGTGCATCCGGTCGTCCCGCCGCGCGTGGAGTACGAACTGACCGCGCTGGGGCGGACGTTGCACACCACCATCCGCTCGCTGGTCACCTGGACCGAGAGCCACCAGAGCGAGATCGCGGAGGCCCGCGCCGACTACGACGTGCGCGAGGCGGCCGCGGCAGAAACGGCCGCCTAGGGCTTGACCGTACGGGCGCCCAGGGCCCGCAGCACATGGTCGATGAGCTGGGCGATGCGCTCCGGGTCGTGGTTCGGCCTGCGGAGTGTGTGGCGGTAGTAGAGGGGTCCGTAGAAGAGCTCCACGGCCAGGTCCAGGTCGGCGTCGGTCGGGAGTTCGCCCTGGTCGACGGCGCTGAGCAGGCGGATCTTGGCGGCCCGTACGCGGACGTCGACGAACTCCTCCTGGACGGCGCGGCACAGCTCGTCGTCGTACTGGATCTCGGTGAGGATGCCGGCGTACGCGGGTCCCAGCGGCGGGTTGGCGAGCTGGCGCACGATCCCGTTCATCTGGGCGCGGAGGTCGGCGGCGAGATCGCCGGTGTCGGGGAACGGGGTCGTCAGGACCACCGCGTCGGTGATCGCTTCGAGCAGGATCGCGCCCTTGGACGCCCACCAGCGGTAGATCGTCTTCTTGCTCACACCGGCACGGGCGGCGATGGCCTCGACCGTGGTGCGGGCGTACCCCTTCTCCGTGCAGAGCTCGGTGGCGGCAGCCAGGATCGCCTGCCGTGATCGCTCGCTGCGGCGTGCGGGGTTGGGCGGAACCACGTTGCTCACTACTGGAGTCTATGGGGAGGTACTGGGGAGAACGATACGTAGCGTGTTGACAGCGGAAGGTCAAAATCCGAGAATGAGCGTCCGAGGAAACGGTACGTGTCGTGTCGGGCCGCGTCGGGGGACGGCTTCTCCGCCACGGCACGTACCGCCTCGGACCCTCGTATCCGGCGCTTCGTGGCCTCAGAACTTCAGGCGGCGATGTCCTTCGCCGAGAAGCGCGCCCAGGCCGCGGAGCCGAAGACGGCCGCGTACAGCCCCTGCAGCCCCAGGTTCTTGAGGATCTGATCCCAGTAGACCGGGTCGCGCAGCAGGTCCGCGAAGGACAGCCAGTAGTGCGGGAAGAGATACGGGTGGACCGCGTGCAGCTGCGGGATCTGGTCCACGATCTGCACCGTGATCAGCAGGCCGACGGTGGCCGCCATCGCCGCGATGCCGCTGTTCGTGAGCGTCGAGATGAAGAGCCCGAGCGCTGCCACTCCGATGAGTGACGCGGCGACGACGAGCGCGATGAGGAAGGCGCGGCCGAGCCCCTGCGAGAGCGAGATCTGGGTGCCGGAGAGTGTGGTGACGTCGTCGAGCGGGAAGAGCACGGCACCCGTGGAGAGCGCGGCCAGGGCCACGACGAGCGTCGCGATCAGGCAGAACGTGAGCGTGGAGACGTACTTGGCGAACAGCAGCCGGGTGCGGCCGGCCGGCGCGACCAGGAGATAGCGCAGGGTTCCGGAGTTGGCCTCGCCCGCGATCGCGTCGCCCGCGATGACGCCGATCGCCATCGGGAGGAAGACCGGGAGGGTCGCGGCCAGGGCGGCGAAGACCAGGAACAGGCCGTTGTTGGTGATCTGGGCGATGAAGGCGGGGCCTTCGCCGTTGTTCGGACTGCCGGCGGTGCCGCCACTGCCGGTCTCGATCTTGACGGCCACGCCGATGAGGATCGGTACGGCGGCCAGGCAGGCGAGCAGCGCGAGCGTGCGCCAGCGGCGGAGCGTGGTGACGATCTCGGAACGGAACAGCCCCAGGGAACGCAGCGCGCGGGGCGTTGCTCTGAGCTCAGCCTGCGACATCAAAACCCTCTCCGGTGAGTGCCACGAAGGCGTCCTCCAGGCTCGCGCGCTCCATGCCGAAGGAGCGGACGCGGACGCCTGCGCGGACGAGTGCGGCGTTCAGGTCCGCCAAGTCGCCGTCTCCGGGCGGCGGTTCGGCGGTGATGCGATGCTCGGTGACGGTGACGTCCGTCGCACCGAGCTCCTTGAGGACGCGGGCCGCGTCGGCGGGGTCGGGCGTGGTGACGGCGAGGCGGCTGCGTGCCGCGAGCTCGGCGACCGGGCCCTGGGTGATGAGGCGGCCCTGGGCCATGACGGCGGCGTGGGTGCAGACCTGCTCGATCTCGTCGAGGAGGTGCGAGGAGAGGAAGACGGTGGTGCCGTCGGCGGCCAACTCCCTGATGAGGGCCCGGATTTCGCGCATGCCCTGCGGGTCGAGGCCGTTGGTCGGCTCGTCCAGGACGAGGAGCTCGCGGGGCTGGAGGAGGGCGGCGGCGAGACCGAGGCGCTGCTTCATGCCGAGGGAGTACGCCTTGGACTTCTTGCCCGCGGCGGCGGTGAGCCCGACCCGGTCGAGGGCGGTCTCGACGCGGGTGCGGCGCGTACGGGGGTCGGCGTCGGGGTCGGCCGCGTCGTAGCGGATCAGGTTGTCGCGGCCGGAGAGGAAGCCGTAGAGGGCGGGACCCTCGATGAGCGCGCCGACGCGGGGCAGGACGGCGCGGGATGCGGCGGGCATGGGGCGGCCGAGGAGGCTCGCGGTGCCGGAAGTTGGCGCGATGAGGCCCATCAGCATGCGGATGGTGGTGGTCTTGCCGGAGCCGTTGGGCCCGAGGAAGCCGAAGACGCTGGCGCGGGGGACGGTCAAGTCGAGCTGGTTCACGGCGAGTTGGCCGCCGCGGAAACGCTTGGTGAGGCCGCGGGTCTCTATGACGGAGTCGGTCATCGCGTGTCCCCCTCGTGAGCGTCGCCCGGTGCGGCCCAGGCTAGCGGGGTCCGCGCGACAGGGTGCGACCCCGCCAGCGCAGACCCCCACCGGGGCTCCGCCCCGGACCCCGCTCCTCAATCGCCGGAGGGGCTCAATTTGCGTTGGCCGCTGCCACCAGCGATGCCTTGTCGACCGCGCCGACGTAGATCTTGCCGTCGTCCGTCATCAGCGCGTTGATCAGGCGCGTGTGGAACACCGTGCCCGAGCCGAACTTGCCCGTCACCTTGTCGCCGAGCGAGTCCAGGAACCTCTGCGCGTCGCCGGAGCCCTTGCCGCTCCCCTTGCCCTGGTCCGGGGCGTTCAGGCCCTGGCCGCCCGTGTCGAAGGACGCGATCGACGTCCAGCCCTTGCCGATCACCTTCATCCCGTCGCCCTTGTCGAAGCCCTTGCCGAGGTCGGAGCCCTTCGCCCGGTCCAGGCCCTCGGGCGCCTTCTGCTCGTCGCCCTCCGTCACCTTCGCGCCCTTCGGCGGGGTGAAGTCGAACGTGGAGGCCGAAGGCTTCGAGAAGTCCACCCTCGTGAAGCCCGCGTCCACCACCGCCTTGCCGCCCCCGCTCGGGGTCAGCGTGAACTTCAGCGGGGTGCCGGTCTTCGCGTCGACCGCGATCCGGATCGCACCCACCGTCGTACCCGACTGCTTGGGCGTGATGAGGAGTTGGTACGCGTCCCGGCCGGCCACCTGCGCCGTGCCGTCGACCGTGACCGACGTCGTCGGGTCCGCGGCCTTCAGCGCCTCGTCGGCGAGGGCCTTCGGGGTCATGTCGGCGCCCGCGCTCTTCTCGGGGCTCGCGGCGGACTTCTCCGTCGTCGCGTGGAACGCCTCGTTGGACTTGGAGTCGTAGCCCCAGATGTCCTTGCCGTTGTGGATCAGGCTGTACTCGGCCGCGTTCTCCAGGATGGAGACCTTCTGCCGGTCAGGACCGTCGGCGGCGATGCGCAACGTGTGCGTACCGGCGGCGAGTTCGGTCAGTTTCGACGTGGGCGAGGCCGATCCGCCCTTGTCCCCGCCGGATGCTCCGCCGGGTGCGAAGGAGCCGCCCCCGAGGCCGCCCAGCGACGGCAGGCCGAGGTCCGTGCTGACCTTGACGTTGCCGGACAGCTGCTCGGTGTCCGAAGCGGCGATCTTGGCGATGAGTTCTTCTGCGGTGATCTTCGGCAGATTGGGGTCACCCGAGCTGGCGAGCGCCGGCACGAGGCCGATGGTCGCCGCCGCCACGCCGGCAATCGCGACCGGGACGAGATAGCGTGCCGCCTTCCGGCGCCCCGCGGCCAGGTCCGTGGCCTCTTCGGTGGCCTCTGCGCTGTCGTTCGGTGCCATGTGTGCCCTCCGTGGTCGGCGGCGCTCCGTCCGGTTGCACTCGTCCACCCCTCGCCGCCATTCTCACCCGAATTGGTGTGGTGTGGTGCTCTCTATCCGACCAAATCGGCCACGGGAAAGCGTCAGACCGCGGGAGCAACTCCGCGTACTGCTATGGGATGACACGGAGGCGCCGGCGCTCCCCCGTCCAGTAGGGGTCGCGCCGGCACCTGCCCCGGACCGGTCAGCGCCGGACGAAGACGTAGTCCGCGAAGTACGGGACCCCCACGACCGCCCCCGGGCTGCACGCCCCGGCCGGTGCGACGCCGCCCACGGTGTTCAGCCGGAAGATCTCGCCCGTACGGGAGAGCAGCCCGCCACCGCGTCCTGCCTGCGTCGCCCGCAGATCCAGTTCGGGGATGTTGCGGTCCCCGTTGGGCGTCTTGGTGATCACCGCGCCCGTGACGGCGCTGCGGTCCTGGGCGCGCCAGGCCGGGGTGCCGGAGTTGGGGGCGGTGAAGAAGTGCTGGATGTTCCCGCCGAGCGTGGCCCTTACATCGCGCTGGAGGAACGCGAACTTCCCGTCGTCGCCCTTCTTGCATTCGTAGATCTGCCGGCCCTGGACCACCGAGGCCTGGAAGTTGGCCGCGGCGTCCGAGAAGTCGTCGGTCCGGGTGACCTTGTGGAGCTGGCCGCGCACGGCGCCGCCGGGGAACTGCTCGGTGTGCAGGTTGGCGTAGAAGCTCGTCGGGTCGCTCTTCAGCGCGGTCAGCAGCGCCTTGTCCTTCACCCGGACCGTGCCGGTGACGCGCTGGTCGTGCGAGCGCCCGAGCAGACCGCCGAAGTCGATCCTGACGTCGCCGTTGGTGCCGCGTACGCCCTGGTGGATGTGGAGCATGGTGGGCTTCCCCGTGGCCCGCCACTTGACGGTGACGGAGACCCGGTCGCCCTTGACCTTGACGAACTCCAGAGCGACTCCGTCGGGGTCCCCGACGGCGGGCTTCCCCTGCACCGGCACCTCGTTGGCGCCCCGCATCGACGCGACGAAGAGGTCGCCGCCGCTGCTGTGGTCGGTGGTGGTCCCGCTCTGTACGGCGACCCCGGTGCCGTGCCCCTCGTGCTGCGCGTTCCCGCTGTCCGCCGAGGCCGGCAGTACCGCGAAGGTGATGCCCGCCGCCGCGGCGACGGCGGTCGTACCGACAACGATGGCCTTGGTGCGCTTCATGACAGATTCTCCCCGTACCGGCGCCGACGCCCCCTGCGTCAGCTTCTGGGCATGGGTACGGATCGAATCTCACCCTGGACTCAATCCAATAATGTGACCTGGCTCACAGTGAGTGCACAGGCTCCGGAATCCGTACCCCCGGGTGAGAGCAAGAACGGCACCACTTAGGGGGAACGCCATGCTCACCAGCAGGAACAGCCACCGCATCGGCATCTACGCCGCCACCGCAGTCGCCGGATTCGCCCTCGCGGCCACCGGCTGCGGCAGCGGATCAAGCTCCGGTTCCAGCACAAAAACGCCGACCGCCACCTCGACTACGGCCGCCGCGGACCTCTCCACCGCCAAGGTGGACAAGGTCGGCACGGTCGTCACCAACGCCAAGGGATTCGTGCTCTACCGCTTCGACAAGGACACCGCGAAGCCCCCGGCATCCAACTGCACCGGCGACTGCGCGGCCCTGTGGCCGCCCGCCGTCGCCACCGGCTCCTCGGTCTCGATCCAGGGCATCGACAAGTCCCTCGTCGGTACGGTCACCCGCGCGGACGGCACCAAGCAGCTGACCCTCGCGGGCTGGCCGCTCTACACGTACGCGAAGGACGACGAGCCGCGCGAGGCGTACGGACAGGGCGTGGGCGGCACCTGGTTCGCCGCGACCCCGACGGGCGCGAAGGCCCAGGGCGGCGGCGACAGTTCCAGCAGCGGCGGAGGGTACTGAGAGCCGGGCAGGGTCAGCCGACGCGGTGCACCACGACACCGCACAGCTCGGCGAGGGAGGTCTTGGCGTACCCCTCGGGCAGCGGCCCGAGCGTCGCCCGCGCCTCCTCCGCGTACCGCACGGCGTCCTGACGGGCCCGCTCCAGCGCCGGGTGGGCCCGCAGCCGCAGCACCGCCTCGCGCAGCCGTACGTCGTCGCTCAGGTCCCCGTCGATCAGCTCGATCAGCGCCAGGTCGTCGGGGCGGCCGTACGCCTCGGCCTGGGCGCGCAGGTAGAGCACCGGCAGCGTCGGGATGCCCTCGCGCAGGTCGGTGCCTGGCGTCTTGCCCGACTCCTGGGTGTCGCTGGCGATGTCCAGGACGTCGTCGGCGAGCTGGAAGGCGATACCGAGCCGCTCCCCGTACTGGGTGAGGATGTCGACGACGCCCTCGTCGGCGCCGGCCATCATGGCCCCGAAGCGCCCGGAGACGGCGATCAGTGAGCCGGTCTTGCCGGACAGGACGTCCATGTAGTGGTCGACCGGGTCGCGGCCGTCGCGCGGCCCCGCGGTCTCCAGGATCTGCCCGGTGACGAGCCGCTCGAAGGCCTCGGCCTGGATCCGTACGGCCTCGGGGCCGAGGTCGGCCAGGATGTGGGAGGCGCGCGCGAAGAGGAAATCACCCGTGAGGACGGCGAGGGAGTTGCCCCAGCGCGAATTGGCGCTGTCCACCCCGCGGCGCACGTCCGCCTCGTCCATCACGTCGTCGTGGTACAGCGTCGCCAGATGCGTCAGCTCGACGACAACGGCCGAGGGCACCACACCCGGCGCATAGGGGTCGCCGAACTGCGAGGCCAGCATCACCAGCAGCGGGCGAAAGCGCTTGCCCCCGGCCATCAGAAGGTGTTGGGCGGCCTCCGTGATGAAGGGGACCTCGCTTTTGGTGGCCTCGAGCAGTCCCGCCTCGACTGCCGCCAATCCGGCCTGGACATCGGCCTCAAGTGCCTGGTCCCGCACGCTCAGTCCGAACGACCCGACGACGGTCACGAGGGGCTCTCCTGTCTGCTGACGATCACACGGATTGTCGATGTGTCGCTGCCATCACTCAAGTCAGCGTATCCGGTCGCTGTTCGATCACAGAGGGCACCTGCCCGCGCTGCCCGAGCGCACTCGGATCGTGCCCGGTATGTTCTGGAAAAGCTGCTACCGCAAGGAGTGGGGCTTTTGTCCGGAACGGAAACGGTGTCCCCGACGCCGCCAACACCTCAGCCAGGTGACGACCACTCCTTCTTCGGTCAGCCCCGCGGCCTGATGACCCTCTCGGGTCTCGAAATCTGGGAACGTTTCTCGTTCCTCGGGATGCAGGCCATTCTTGTCCTCTACTTCTCCGCCTCGGTCGCCGACGACGGCATGGGGATGGACCCGGGGACCGCCGCCTCGATCTCCGCAGCGTACGGAACCATGGTCTATCTGGTCTCCGTGGCGGGCGGCTGGCTCGCCGACCGGATCCTCGGCTCGTACCGCGCGGTCCTCTACGGCGGCATCCTCATCGCCTGCGGCCACTACGCCATGGCCGTCCCGACCAACACCATGACCTGGGTCGGCCTCGGCCTGATCTCCTTCGGCACCGGCCTCCTCAAGCCCAACGTCGCCACCCTGGTCGGCAAGCTCTACCGCACCGCCGACGAGCGCCGCGACGCCGGTTTCGCCCTCTACTACATGTGCATCAACATCGGCGCCTTCCTCGGGCCGCTGGTCACCGGCTGGCTGGGCGACCACAAGGGCTGGCACTGGGGCTTCTCGGCGGCCGCGATCGGGATGACCTTCGGCCTGATCCAGTACGTACTCGGCCGGAGGACCATCGCCGGCCGCACGGGCCACGCCGAGCAGGCCCTGCCGCCGGAGAAGATGCGCAGGACAGTCCGTCTGCTCATCGGCGGGCTGCTCGCGGTGGCCGTGCTCTGCACGGTCCTCGCGCTGGTCGGCGTCCTGACGATCGACCGCACCGTGGACATGCTCACCATCATCTCGGTGATCGCGCCGGTCGTGTACTTCACGGTGATGTTCAAGAGCCCCAGGGTCACCAGCGAGGAGCGCGGGCGCCTGCGCCCCTACATCGTCCTGTTCCTGGCCTCGGTCGTCTTCAACTTCATCCTCTTCCAGGCGTACTCGACGATGATGCTGATCGCGGCGTCCAACGCCCAGACGGAGATCTTCGGCTTCCACTTCCCGGCCAGCTGGTACGCCTCCGCGCTCGGCGCCTTCGAGGTCGCCCTCGCCCCCGTCGTCGCGGCCCTCTGGGTCAGGATGGGCAAGCGCCAGCCGCACGCGTCCAACAAGATCGCCTTCGGCACGATCCTCGGTGGTCTCTCCTTCCTGATCATGGTCCCGGCCACGATCGGACGCACCGGCGACGACTGGATGATGTCGGTCTGGTGGATCGTCGGCTCGTACTTCCTGCTCGGGCTCGGTGACATCCTCCTGGAGACCTCGGGCATGTCGGCCACCACGAAGCTCGCCCCCAAGGCCTTCGCCAGCCAGACGATGGCGCTCTGGTTCCTCTCCCTGGCCCTCGCCAACGGCATCCAGGCCCAGGTCGTGAAGCTCTACGGCCATGTCTCGAACCCCGCCTACTTCGGCGTCAACGGCGCGATCGCCGTGGCAGCCGGTCTCGCCGTGATCGCGGCCGCCCCCTGGCTCAAGCGCACCATGCACCCCGTCCACTAGGTGGTAACTGATGCAGA
Organism: Streptomyces sp. NBC_01465; assembly: GCF_036227325.1. NCBI lineage: Bacteria > Bacillati > Actinomycetota > Actinomycetes > Kitasatosporales > Streptomycetaceae > Streptomyces > Streptomyces sp. NBC_01465. The sequence continues at coordinate 3,439,297 of NZ_CP109467.1, forward strand.
TACGCACGGAGTTCCCGTCACAGACCCGGCGCGACGACGTCTGGATCCCGCTCCCCGACGGCACGCACCTCTACGCGAGGATCTGGCGGCCCACCGGCCCCGAACCCGTACCGGCGCTGCTCGAATACCTCCCGTACCGCCTCAGCGACTGGACCGCGCCGCGCGACTGGCAGCGCCACCCCTGGTACGCGGGCCACGGATACGCCTCGGTGCGCGTCGATGTGCGCGGGCACGGGAACTCGCTCGGGATGCCGGGCGACGAGTACGACGCGCAGGAGCTCGCGGACGGTGTCGCGGTCGTCAACTGGCTTGCGGAGCAGCCCTGGTGCTCGGGGAAAGTGGGCATGTTCGGGATCTCCTGGGGCGGCTTCAACTCGCTCCAGATCGCGGCTCTCGCCCCCGAGCCGCTGAAGGCGATCGTCACGGTCTGCTCGGCGGACGACCGCTACGACAACGACGTGCACTACATGGGCGGCTCCGTCCTCGCCGTCGACATGCACGCCTGGGCGGCCACCATGCTCGCCTTCGTCTCGCGCCCGCCGGACCCGGCCCAAGTGGGCGACGCCTGGCGGGACATGTGGCTGAAGCGGCTTGAGGCGGTTGACCCGTTCATCCATACGTGGCTGGCGCACCAGACCCGTGACGCGTACTGGAAACACGGCAGCGTCTGCGAGGACTACTCGGCGATCAAGGCGTCGGTGCTCGCGGTGGGCGGCTGGCACGACCCGTACCGGGACACCGTGCTGCGTCTGGTGCAGCATCTGGATCCCTCGCGGGTACGCGGGATCATCGGCCCCTGGTCGCACCAGTACCCGGACCGCGGGCTGCCCCCGGGGCCTGCGATCGGCTTCCTCCAGGAGACCCTGCGCTGGTGGGACCACTGGCTGAAGGACGAGGACTCCGGCGTCATGACGGAGCCCCTCCTCCGCTCCTGGATCAGCAAGTCGCACCCCCCGGCGACGACGTACCCCGAACTGCCCGGCCGCTGGGTCGGCGACAACTCGTGGCCCTCGCCGCACGTCACGCCCGAGACGTACGGCTTCCAGGGCGATCCGGTGCGCGTGCGCTCCCCCCAGAACACCGGCCTGGACGCCGGCCGCTTCTTCCCCTTCGGCAACGACTCCGACCTGCCGCCCGACCAGCGCGACGAGGACGCCAAGTCGGTGTGCTTCGAGTTCCCCGTCCGGTACGCGCCGATCGAGATCCTGGGCCGCCCGAAGGTGACGCTCACGCTGCGCTCCGACGTACCGCGCGGGCAGGTCATCGCGCGCCTGTGCGACGTGGCGACGGACGGCTCCTCGACGCTGGTCACGCGCGGCGCCCTGAACCTCTCGGCGCGCCACGGCCGCGACAAGGCGGTCCCGTGGACCCCGGGTGCCACGGAGGAGGTCACCTTCGAGCTCAACGGCATCGGGCACACCTTCCCGCCGGGCCACCGGATCCGGCTCGCGGTCTCGTCCGCGTACTGGCCCTGGATCTGGCCGCAGCCGGACGCGGAGGGCTTCACGCTGGACCCGGCGGCGAGCTCCGTGGAGCTGCCGGTGCGGACCCCGACGACGGACGACGCCATCGTGTTCGGCGAGGCGGAGGAGTCGGCGCCGCTGGGCGTGGTGTTCCCGGACAACCCCGACCAGCGGCCCGAGCGCCTGGTGATCCGCGACGTGGCGGCGGGCAACTGGCGCCTGGAGGTGGACCCGCGCTACGGCGGGACGCGGATCTACCCGGACGGCCTGGAGTTCACCGAGGACGCCCTGGAGACGTACGAGATCAACGAGGCGGACCCGCTGTCGGCCCGTACGAAGTCCGAGTGGAAGATCGGGCTGCGGCGGCCCGAACTGTCGTGGGACGTACGGGTGGAGACCCGCTCCGAAATCACCTGCGACGAGACCGACTTCATCACCTCCAACGAGGTGACCTGCAAGGAGGGCGACGAGGTGGTCTTCCACCGGACCTGGGAGAAGCGCATCCCGCGCGAGGCGGGGTGAGCGGGGTCAGGCGACAGGCTGCAACACCGGTGCGGGGGCGGGGACTTCGGCGGTCTCGGCCGTACGTCCCCGCCTGCCGCCGATCATGATCCCTACGATGCCGAGCACGGCCCAGGCGCCGAGGGTCAGGGCCGGGACCAGGGCGGCCCGGCCGTCGAAGTACGCGACCGACCGCAGCAGGGTCGCGGCCGCGCCCGGGGGCAGCAACTGGCCGATCACGCCTGCCGGTTCGGGCAGCAGCTGGGGTGCGCTGCCCGCGCCGGAGAAGGCATTGCCGACGAGCATGGTCAGCACGGCTCCGAGCCCGATGCCCCGCGATCCGAGGAGCGCGGCCAGACCCGCCACGATCCCGCCGATCGCCAGGACGGCCAGACCGAGCGCACCGGCCTCGCGCCACCACGAACCCGCGAACACCCCGAGCCAGCTGTCGGTGACGGCCGCGGCGGCCCCGCCCACCAGGGCGGATGCGACCACGAGGGCGGCCACGGCCCGGATCCCGCGCAGCCCGAAGAGCGTGACGATCACGCCGGCCGCCATGCCGGCCATGGCCAGCGGCAGGACGCTGGAGGTCAGGGCGGTTCCGCGCGGGTCGGCGGCGGGCGGGGCGACCACGTCGGTGACGGGTATCGCGGCGCCGGAGGGCGACATCTCGGCGGCGGCCTTCTGGAGGAGCTGGGCGACCACGGGGCTCGCGGCCGACGCGGTGAGCAGGCGCGGGCCCTGCGGGGTGACGACCAGTGCGCCGTACACGTCCCGGTCCTCGATCGCGGTGCGGGCCGCAGCCTCGTCGGCGTAACGGTGCACCTCGAAGGCGCTCCCCTGCCCGGCCAGCTCCTGCTGGAGCTGCGCGGTGGCGGCCGGGGCTCCGGCGACGCCGAGCGGCAGGTCGCGGGGGGCGGTGCGAGCGGTGGGCCAGGCGAAGAGGCAGAGCACGACGGCGGCGATCACCGGGATCAGGACGACGGCGGTGATCGTCTTTCGGCGAGTGAGGGAGGGCGGCGTGGCAGCCATACCGGTCTCATTTCAAAGCGAAGGATCGTTCGTTTTAGATGACAGAACCCTGCACCGGGGGCTGGATTCTTGTCAAGAACGAACGTTCGCTTTACTTTGGGACCATGGCCCGCGTATCCCAGGAACACCTCGACGCCCGCCGCAGCCAGATCCTCGACGGCGCGGCCCGCTGCTTTGCCCGTAACGGCTTCCACGCCACGTCCATGCAGGACGTCCTCCAGGAGGTCGGGCTCTCGGCCGGGGCCGTCTACCGCTACTTCCGCGGCAAGGACGAGATCATCGTCGCCATCGCCACGGACGTGATGCGCACGGTTTTCGAAGGGTACGAAACGGCGGCGGCGCTGGACCCGGCCCCTCTTCCGGCCGATCTGATCGGCACCGTGATGCGGCGCGTGCTCGACACGGACACCCACGCCCACCTGGTCATCCAGGTCTGGACGGAGACACTGCGCAACCAGGAGCTGTCCGACGTCCTGCGCTCGACCTTCGTGGAGATGCGGACGCTCTGGGTGAAAATCGTCGAGAGGTACCAGGAGCAGGGGCTCATGCGGGACGACATCCCCGCCGAGCACGTGGCCCGCACGATGATCGCGCTGGCACAGGGATTCGTCGCCCAGGTCGCGCTGTTCGGCGAGGCGCCGATCGAGGAGATCGAGAACGGACTGCGGGCGCTGACGTCCATGGGGAAAGGGAGTTGAGGGTTCCGGCAGGCCGCACCGATGATGGCGGGCATGACGAGTCCCAGCAGACGAGCCGAGTTCTTCGTCGACGAAGCCCAGTACCTCAGCCTCTATCCGCGGACGACCGGTGACGAGCGGCGCATGCTCGCCGACTTCCTGGCCGCGCAGCGCGCGACGCTGGTGACGAAGTGCTCCGGCCTGGAGAAGGAGCTGGCCCGGCGCTCCGTGGAGCCGTCCACGCTGTCGCTGCTCGGTCTCGTACGGCACCTGGCGGGCGTGGAGCGGCGGTGGTTCCGGCAGGCGCTGGCCGGGCAGGACGTGCCGCGGCTCTTCTTCACGGAGGAGAACCCCGACGAGGACTTCGACGGCGCCGTGGCCGATGCGGCCGTCGTCGCGGAGGCGTGGGAGGCGTGGCGTGCGGAGGTGGCCTTCGCCGAGCGGTATGTCGAGGAGGCGCCCGACCTGGACGTCGAGGGGCAGAACCCGTGGCTCGGGACGGTGTCGCTGCGCTGGGTCCTGATCCACATGATCGAGGAGTACGCGCGCCACAACGGCCACGCCGATCTGCTCAGGGAGCGGATCGACGGGGCCAAGGGGCTCTAGTCCGGCAGGACTTGGGCGATGACGTGGCGGGCGTTGTCCGCCATCGCCGGGTTGGTGTCGCGGTAGTACGGCAGCATGACCAGCGACATCGACAGGGCCCAGCCGCGCCCTCGCAGCCAGGTCGCGTCGTCGGGCGCGAGCGCGTCGCGGAAGGCGGTGCGGGCCTGGGGCGGGAGCAGGTTCCAGGCGGGGAGCAGATCGGCGGCCGGGTCGCCGATGCCCAGGGTGCCGAAGTCGATGACACCGGTCAGCCGGCCGTCGGCGGTCAGGAGATTGCCGGGCATCAGGTCGGAGTGGAGCCAGACCGGCGGTCCCGTCCACGCGGGGGCGTGCAGCGACTCCTCCCAGGCGGCGGTGGCGGCCTGCGCGTCGATCATGTTCAGTTCGTCCAGCTCGGCGATCGCGGCGCGGGTCTCGGCGTCGACCTCTCCGAGCCGACCGCCGCGGTAGGCGGGCGGGCCTTCGGCGGGGTCGATCCGCTGGAGGGCGACGATGAACTCGGCCAGATCCTTGGCGAGTTGGACCGGGTCCGAGAGATCGTCCGGATCCGGATTGCCGCCGTCCAGCCAGGTGCAGACGGACCACAGCCAGGGATAGCCCTCGCCGGGCACACCCTTGCCGAGGACGTCGGGAATGCCGACCGGCAACTGCGGGGCGAGGGACGGCAGCCACCGCTGCTCGACCGCGACACCGTCGACGCCGGAGGCGATGCGGGGCAGCCGTACGGCCAGCTCGTCACCGAGCCGGTAGACCGCGTTGACCGTCCCGGAGGAGGGGAAACGCGTCACGGGCAGCCCGGACCACTGCGGGAACTGGGCGGCGAGCAGGCGCCGTACGAGAGCGGAGTCGATGTCGGCCTCGTCGGCGTGCATCTTCGGTGCGGACATGGAGGGACCCTACGTGTCGCCGCTTTCGAAGCGGGCCCGCTCGGGGAAGGGGTTTCACCGCTCCAGCTTCGCAACGGAATGCGCGAGGCGCGGCGACGCGTACTCGGTGCCCACCACGAACCGCATCACCGGGCCGAAGGACGCCGCCGCCGGCAGCCCCGTGAAGTACAGGCCGGGGACGGACGATCCGTACCCGGCGTCCAGGACCGGGGCGCCCCGGGTGGTGGAGAGCGCGGCGCGCAGGCCGTGGCCCAGGAAGTCCAGGGACGTGGCGTCCATGCGGTAGCCGGTGGCGGCCATGACGTGGTCGGCGGCGAGGCGGGACGAGGGGCCGCCGCCGCTGAGGGTCAGGACCGGGCGGCCGTCCTCGACCCGCGCGCGGACCGGGCGGCGGCCGTCGGTGACCTGGACGCTGCCCGTGAAGCGGTCGCGCAGCCACCAGGCGCCGAGCGGGCCGAGCACCCGGCGGACGAGGTAGTGGCGGGCTGGTGCGGGCAGGTGGCGGAAGTGCGTGGCGTGGTACGAGAAGGCGTACAGGGACCAGGCGTTGCCGAACGGGGTGACCGGGGTCAGCCGCGGCTGGCGGTCCGGGGCGTCGCCGAAGGCCACCGCGCCGCGGCGGCGGGCGATGATCCGCACCCGGGCGCCCGCCTCCGCCATCAGGACCGCGTTCTCCAGGGCCGACTGGCCGGCGCCGACGACGACCACGTCCTGGCCGGCGAAGCGGGTGAGGTCGCGGTGGTGCGAGGCGTGCGAGACGAGGCCGGTGTCCGCGAGGGGTTCGAGTTCGCGCGGCATCCTGGCCAGGCCCGAAAGGCCGGTGGCGACGACGACCGCCCGTGCATCGAAGGTCTCGCCGGAGTCGAGCTTGAGGGTGAACCCGGGGGCGGAGCCCGGCGCCCGCTCCACGGAGACGACCCTGACCGCCTCCAGATCCGGAAGAAGCCTGTCGGCGAACCACTGCCCGTACGCCGCGAAGTCCTCGACCGGGATGAGGTCCCAGTCCGACTCGTACCGGGTGATGCCCGTGTCGGCACAGAAGTCGACCAGGCCGTGCCCCGGCTGGGGTGCGTCGATGTTCGATGCGACGGGGGTCGACTTGAGGAGCATCCCGGCGGGCATCTTCTCGCGCCAGCTCACCATGGTCGATCCGAAGACGCGGACCGGGATGCCCCGCGCCCGCAGATGGGCGGCGGTCGACAGACCGTAGGGCCCCGCCCCGATGACAGCTACCGGACGAATCACGTGCAGTCCCCTCCCCAGGGTGCCGACCCCTCGGCCGGCGCTCAACTGCTGTTGCACCTGCGTTATTTGACGACGGCGCCGCGGCGCGTGGTCGAGCGCCACAGCTGGTACAGATGTTTGAGGCCCGGCCCGACGAGCCGCGCGGCCATGGCGAACAGCGGCCGGACGTCGTCCGCCGCGAACCAGGCCAGCTCCGTCCCGCTCGCCCGCTCCGGCGCGTGCGGGGTGGTGTATCCGCTGCGCCGGTAGGCCGCCAGCGCGGGCAGGTCGATGTTCTCCACCAGATAGCGGTGACCGGCCCGTTGCTCCCCCTCGGGCACCTTGCGGCCGGTCAGATGCAGATGCTGCGCCCGTACGACATCCACCCCCGACTCGTTCTCGAAGAGGCGGAACTGCGCCCCCATCCTCGGATTGAAGTCCAGCAGCTTGTACTGCCCGTCGCGCCGGTCGAAGCGGAGGTCCAGGTCGACCACCCCGCTGAAACCGATCTGCTTGATGAACTGCGCGGCCAGGGCGGAAAGTTCCGGATTGTCGACCACATAAGCAAGGGCCGTCATTCCCGCATGCGGCGGCCAGGACCGCACCTTGACCCCGGTGAACAGGGCGAGGGGCTCGGCGTCCGCGCCGAAGTAGGCGTGCACGATCCAGTCCTCGGCGTCCTCGCGCGGCAGGTACTCCTGGAGGATCACCCCGGGGTGCTCCCCCCAGCGCGCGGCGAGGGTCAGCAGATGCTCCGCGTCCGGGATCCGGGTGGTGCCGATGACGGCGGGCTGCCGTCGGCGGACGAACGCCTCGCGGTTCTTGGCGACGACCGGGAAGCGGGCGTGCGCCGCGAACTCCTCTATGTCGGCGTACGAATCAGGGAACGCGGACGCCGGAGAGGCCACCCCGTGCTCGATGCACAGCTCGTGCAGGCCCTGCTTGCTGGCGAGCCGGCGCGGAAGCGCGGCCTCCACGCGCGGGAAGAGAAAGGGTCCCGCCAGTACGTCCTGGTGCTCGGCGACGAGGACCGCCGCTTCCTCGTCGGTCGGTATCAGGACGGTCGGTCTGCCGATACGGCGTCCGATCCTCAGCAGCCCGTCGACCAACTGCCCGGGCTCCTCCTTGCCGGTCGTCGGCCAGACGAACGCCCGTTCCAGATACCGGGATTGGGCCGCCGGTGTCCACCGGTCCTCGGTCACCGCGTACATCGGTACGCCGAGTCGCCCGAGACTGCGGATCGCCCCGACTCCTCCATGGTGCAGCGGATAGTTCCCTATTTTCACGATCAGGCCTGGTACGTCACGGTCCGGCGTGAACAGAGTGCTACGGCTCGCCACGTGTCCCCCCTATGGCCCCGGGCCCCACCCCGGTCGCTCCCCGAAGTGGACGCTACGGGGGGAATCGTCCATTCCGGCGCGTATTTTCCGGACATTACGAACTCTTTAGCGCCTGTCGCCGCAACCATTGCCCACGTAACGTGTCTGACAACGAGATCCGGAAAGCGAGGCAGTACCCCATGCCCGAGCAGAGCCCGCTCGACCTCCCCGAGGGCGACCCCTTCGGTCCGCACAACCTCCCGTACGGAGTCTTCTCCACCGCCGATTCTCCCGACCGCCGACGGGTCGGAGTCCGCATAGGCGACCACGTACTGGACGCGGGAGCGGCAGCCCTCGTGCTGGGCTCTCCGTACGCGAAGCTCCTTGACCGGCCTTCGCTCAACCCCCTGCTGGCGGCGGGCCGTACGGCCTGGCGCGACGTGCGGCGCGCGCTGACCGCCTGGGTCACGGTGCCGGCGCACCGCCCCGACATCGAGCCGCTGCTGCACCCGCTGTCCGCGGTCACGCTGCACCTTCCGTACGAGGTCGCCGACTACGTCGACTTCTACGCGAGCGAGCACCACGCCACCAACGTCGGCAGGATCTTCCGGCCGGACGGCGACGCGCTCACCCCCAACTGGAAGCATCTGCCGATCGGTTACCACGGCCGCTCAGGCACTGTCGTGGCCTCCGGCGCGGACGTGGTGCGCCCGTCGGGCCAGCGCAAGGCCCCGTCCGACCCGGCGCCGGTCTTCGGCCCTTCGGTGAAGCTGGACATCGAGGCGGAGGTCGGCTTCGTCGTCGGCGTACCGTCGGAGCAGGGGCGACCGGTTCCGCTCGCCGCCTTCCGCGACCATGTCTTCGGCGTGCAGCTGCTCAACGACTGGTCGGCGCGCGACCTCCAGGCCTGGGAGTACGTGCCGCTCGGCCCCTTCCTCGGCAAGTCCTTCGCCACGTCGGTCTCGGCCTGGGTGACACCACTGGAGGCCCTGGACGCGGCGCGAGTGGCGCCCCCCGCACGGGAGTTCGCGCTCCTCCCCTACCTGGACGACGCCGAGGAGGAGGAGCCCGGCGGCCTGGACCTCCACATCACGGTCACGCTGAACGGCGAAACGGTCTCCTCCCCGCCCTTCTCCACCATGTACTGGACCGCGGCCCAGATGCTGGCGCACATGACGGTGAACGGCGCCTCGCTCCGTACGGGCGACCTCTACGGCTCCGGCACGGTCAGCGGCCCGGCCCAGGAGCAGCGCGGCTCGCTCCTGGAGCTCACCTGGAACGGCACCGAGCCCCTCGAACTCCCCACGGGCAAGCGGACGTTCCTGGAGGACGGCGACGTGGTCACCATGACCGCCTGGGCCCCGGGCCCGGACGGCACCAGGGTCGGCCTGGGCGAGGTCACCGGCCGGATCGCTCCCGTCACGTCATGAACCCGGCCCCGGACCTCACGCTCCCCGAGGAGCTGCTACTGCTCGCCCTGGACCCGGTCCGGGGCAAGCCGGCCTGCCGCAACCGCTTCCTGGAGTACGGGATGGCGGGCGCGGCCCTCGCGGAGCTGGAGCTCCAGGGCCGGATCGCGGAGGACCGGGGGCGGGTGGCGGTGGTGGAGCCGATCCCGCCCGAGGACCGGCGGCTGGCGGTGGTCCTCAACACGCTGCCACCGCCCGGCAAGAGCCGCTTCTCGGGTGCGGCGAACGCCCGGCGCTGGGTGCGCCGCGAGGGCCGCAGCGTCGAGGGCCTGTACCTCGACGACCTGGTGCAGCGCGGCGTCCTGCGCAGGGAGCGCCGCCGCGCCCTGGGGATCTTCCCGTACGTCCGCCACCCGGCAGGCCCCGCCGGGTGGTCGGCGCTGGTCAGGACGCGCTTCGCGCAGGCGGAGGCGGCGGGCTTCCCGGACCGCCGCAGCAGCCTCCTGGCCGCGTTCGCGCTGGCCGTCGACCTGACCGGCGCGTTCCCCGGCAGCGGCTGGCGCGCCCGCTCGTCGCTGCGCTCGCGCCTGCGCCACGAGTGGGCGCCGGACGCGGTCCTGCGCAACGTACGCCAGGACAAGTCCAGCGAGAGCAGCAGCAGCTGATCCCGCGCCCTGCCGGTCAGCCCTCGTAGTCCTCCGGGGGCTCGAAGTCCCCGAAGTCCTCCGGGGGCTCGAAGTCCCCCGTCGCGCCGCCACTGGTATCGGGCACGGCCCCCGTGAACTCTCCGACCACCCCCAGCACCCCTTCCCCGTACGTCGCCAGCTTCTTCTCGCCGAGCCCGCCGATCGTGCCGAGCGTCTCCAGCGATCCTGGCCGCAACGTGGCGATCTCCCGCAGCGTCGCATCGTGGAAGATCACATACGCGGGCACGCCCAGCTCCTTGGCCTGCGCCCCGCGCCAGGCCCGCAGCGCCTCGAAGACCGGCACCGCCGCCTCCGGCAGATCGACAGCCGCCTTCGCCTTCTTCTCCGACCGATCGCCCCGCACCCGCACGGGCCGCTCGGCCTCCTTGCGCAGCCGCACTTCCCGCTCCCGGCCCAGCACCTGCCCACTGGTCTCGGTGAGCACCAGCGTGCCGTACTCCCCCTCGACCGCGAGCAGCCCCATGGCGAGCAACTGGCGGACCACACCCCGCCATTGGGTGTCGCTGAGGTCTTCCCCGATCCCGAAGACCGACAGCTGATCATGATCGAACTGGATGACCTTCGCGGTCTTCTTCCCCGTCAGGATGTCGATGATCTGGCCCGCACCGAACTTCTGGCGCCGCTCCCGCTCCAGCCGCACCACCGTGGAGAGCAGCTTCTGCGCCGGGACCGTCCCGTCCCACGTCTCGGGCGGCGTCAGGCAGGTGTCGCAGTTCCCGCAGGACGGCGCGACCGCCTCCTGGCCGAAGTACCCGAGCAGTTGCGCCCGCCGGCACCCGGCCGTCTCGCAGAGCGCCAGCATCGACTCCAGATGGGACGCGGCCCGCCGCCGGAAGGTCTCGTCGCCCTCCCCGCTCTGGATCATCTTCCGCTGCTGGACGACGTCCTGGAGTCCGTACGCCATCCACGCCGTGGACGGCAGCCCGTCGCGCCCCGCACGCCCCGTCTCCTGGTAGTACCCCTCGACCGACTTCGGCAGGTCCAGGTGGGCCACGAAGCGCACATCGGGCTTGTCGATGCCCATCCCGAAGGCGATGGTCGCGACGACGACGAGGCCCTCCTCGCGCAGGAAGCGCGACTGGTGGATCGCGCGCGTGCCCGCGTCGAGCCCCGCGTGGTACGGCACCGCCTCGATCCCGTTCTTGCAGAGGAACTCGGCGGTCTTCTCCACCGAGGCCCTCGACAGGCAGTACACGATGCCCGCGTCGCCCGCGTGCTCCTCCTTCAGGAAGGAGAGCAGCTGCTTCTTGGGCTCGGCCTTCGGCACGATGCGGTACTGGATGTTCGGCCGGTCGAAGCCCGCCTCGAAGTGCCGGGCGTCCGGCATCCCGAGCCGCTGGGTGATCTCCTGGTGCGTGGCCCGCGTCGCGGTGGCCGTGAGCGCGATCCGCGGTACGTCGGGCCACCGCTCGCCCAGCAGAGAGAGCGCCAGATAGTCGGGCCGGAAGTCGTGGCCCCACTGGGCCACACAGTGCGCCTCGTCGATCGCGAAGAGCGAGATCTTGGCCCGCGACAGCAGGTCCAGCGTCGACTCGACGCGCAGCCGCTCCGGCGCCAGATACAGCAGGTCGAGCTCCCCGGCGAGCAGCTCGGCCTCCACGGTCCGCCGCTGGTCGAAGTCGAGCGTGGAGTTGATGAACCCGGCGCGCACTCCGAGCGCCCGCAGCGCGTCCACCTGGTCCTGCATCAGCGCGATCAGCGGCGAGACGACGACGCCCGTACCGGGTCTGACCAGTGCCGGGATCTGATAGCAGAGGGACTTTCCGCCACCGGTCGGCATCAGGACGACGGCGTCACCGCCCCCGATCACCTGCTCGATGACCGCTTCCTGCTCGCCCCGGAAGGCGTCGTACCCGAAGACGCGGTGCAGGGTCTGCAGCGCCTCGCTCTGCGTGTCCATCGCCGCACCCATCACTCTGTCCCCCGTCGTACCCGCCGTGCCCATCACTCCAGCCACGATAGGGCCCCGCACTGACAAAGCCGCCCGCCTTCCGCGGAAGCGGAAGCCGGGCGGCCCGTGACGGACGGTGACGCAGCAGGTCAGCGCACGAAGACGCTCGCCTGGTTCGCCAGATCCAGGAAGTACTGCGGCGCGACACCGAGGACCAGGGTCACGGCCACGCCCACCCCGATCGTCGTCATCGTCAGCGGCGACGGGACGGCGACCGTCGGGCCGTCCGCCTTCGGCTCGCTGAAGAACATCAGCACGATGACCCGGATGTAGAAGAACGCGGCGACCGCGGACGAGAGCACACCGACCACGACCAGCGGTCCCGCGCCACCCTCCGCCGCCGCACTGAAGACCGCGAACTTCCCCGTGAATCCCGCGGTCAGCGGGATGCCCGCGAAGGACAGCAGGAAGACCGCGAAGACCGCGGCGACCAGCGGTGAACGCCGCCCGAGCCCCGCCCACTTGGACAGGTGCGTCGCCTCGCCGCCCGCGTCGCGCACCAGCGTGACGACGGCGAAGGCGCCGATCGTCACGAAGGAGTAGGCGCCGAGGTAGAAGAGGACGGAGGAGACACCGTCCGGAGTGGTCGCGATGACACCGGCCAGGATGAAGCCGGCGTGCGCGATCGAGGAGTACGCGAGGAGCCGCTTGATGTCGGTCTGGGTGATCGCGACGATCGCGCCGCCCAGCATGGTGACGATCGCCACCGCCCACATCACAGGCCGCCAGTCCCAGCGCAGGCCCGGCAGGACGACGTAGAGCAGACGGAGCAGCGCGCCGAAGGCGGCCACCTTCGTCGCCGCCGCCATGAAGCCGGTGACCGGGGTCGGGGCGCCCTGGTAGACGTCCGGGGTCCACATGTGGAAGGGGACAGCGCCGACCTTGAAGAGCAGGCCGACCAGGATCATCGCGCCGCCGATGAGCAGCAGTGCGTCGTTGCCCATGGTGTCGGCGAGCGCCGGGTCGATCGTCGCGACGCTGCCGTCGACGACCGCCGCGATCTTGGCGTACGAGACGGAGCCCGCGTAGCCGTAGAGCAGGGCGATCCCGAAGAGCAGGAACGCCGAGGAGAACGCGCCGAGCAGGAAGTACTTCACGGCCGCCTCCTGCGACATCAGCCGCTTGCGGCGGGCGACGGCGCACAGGAGGTAGAGCGGGAGCGAGAAGACTTCCAGGGCGATGAAGAGCGTCAGGAGGTCGTTGGCCGCCGGGAAGACCAGCATGCCGCCGACCGCGAACAGCGCGAGCGGGAACACCTCGGTGGTGGTGAACCCGGCCTTGACCGCGGCCTGTTCGCTCTCACTGCCCGGTACGGACGCGGCCTGCGCCGCGAAGGAGTCGACCCGGTTGCCGTGCGTCTCGGGGTCGAGGCGCCGCTCGGCGAAGGTGAAGATCGCGACCAGCGAGGCCAGCAGGATGGTGCCCTGCAGGAACAGTGCCGGTCCGTCGACCGCGATGGCGCCCTCGGCCGCGATGTGCGCCTTGGTCGATGCGTACCCGCCGGCCGCGAGCGCGACAATTGCCGCAAAGGCAGCGGCGATCGCGACCACGGCGAGGAACACCTGCGCGTAGTAGCGGCCCTTGCGCGGTACGAATGCCTCGACCAGCACGCCCAGGCAGGCCGCCCCGAGCACGATCAGCACGGGTGAGAGCTGTGCGTACTCGATATGGGGCGTGGGGATCTTGGCGGTGGAATCCGCTCCCATTGTCCACAGGCTGTGGACGGATGCTGCGCTCACTTGACGGCCTCCACCTGGGGCTTCGGGTCGTGCTTCTGTACGTCCGACATCGTGTGCTGGACCGCGGGGTTGATGATCTCCGTCAGCGGCTTGGGGTAGACGCCGAGGAAGACGAGCAACGCGATCAGCGGCACCACGACGGCCAGCTCACGGACCTTGAGGTCCGGCATGCCCTGCACCGACTCCTTGACCGGGCCCGTCATCGTCCGCTGGTAGAGGACGAGGACGTACAGCGCGGCCAGGACGATGCCGACCGTCGCAATGATCCCGACCACCGGGTACGCGGCGAACGCCCCGACCAGGACAAGGAATTCACTCACGAACGGTGCGAGCCCCGGCAGGGACAGCGTGGCGAGCCCGCCGATCAGGAAGGTCCCGGCGAGCACCGGGGCCACCTTCTGCACACCCCCGTAGTCGGAGATGAGCCGCGATCCGCGCCGCGAGATCAGGAACCCGGCGACCAGCATCAGCGCGGCGGTCGAGATGCCGTGGTTGACCATGTAGAGCGTCGCGCCCGACTGGCCCTGGCTGGTCATCGCGAAGATGCCCAGGACGATGAAGCCGAAGTGCGAGATCGAGGCGTACGCGACCAGGCGCTTGATGTCGCGCTGGCCCACCGCGAGCAGTGCGCCGTAGATGATGCTGATCAGCGCGAGCACCAGGATCACCGGGGTGGCCCACTTGCTGGCCTCCGGGAAGAGCTGGAGACAGAAGCGCAGCATCGCGAACGTGCCGACCTTGTCCACAACTGCCGTGATCAGTACGGCGACCGGGGCGGTCGCCTCACCCATCGCGTTCGGCAGCCAGGTGTGCAGCGGCCACAGCGGCGCCTTCACCGCGAAGGCGAAGAAGAAGCCGAGGAAGAGCAGCCGCTCGGTGTTGGTCGCCATGTCGAGCGAGCCGCCGGCGCGGGCGGCCGCGATCTCGCTGAGCGAGAAGGTGCCCGCGACCACGTACAGGCCGATCACGGCGGCCAGCATGATGAGGCCGCCGACCAGGTTGTAGAGGAGGAACTTGACGGCCGCGTACGAGCGTTGGGTCGCCGCCGCCTCGTCGCCGCCTGCGTGCGCCCGGTCCCCGAAGCCGCCGATGAGGAAGTACATCGGGATGAGCATGGCTTCGAAGAGGATGTAGAAGAGGAAGACGTCGGTGGCCTCGAAGGAGAGGATCACCATCGCCTCGACGGCCAGGATCAGGGCGAAGAAGCCCTGGGTCGGCCGCCAGCGTGAGCTGTGGGTCTCCAGCGGGTCGGCGTCGTGCCAGCCGGCCAGGATCACGAACGGGATCAGCAGTGCGGTCAGCGCGATCAGCGCGACCCCGATCCCGTCCACGCCCAGCTCGTACCGGACCCCGAAGTCCTTGATCCAGGAGTGGGATTCGACCAGTTGGTAGCGGGCGCCGCCCGGCTCGAACCGTACGAGCTGGATCGCGCCGAGCACCAGCGTGCCGAGCGAGACGAGCAGCGCCAGCCACTTGGCGGCGGTGCGCCGGGCGGCCGGGACCGCGGCGGTGGCGATGGCGCCCACCGCCGGGAGCGCGGCCGTTGCGGTCAGAAGGGGAAAGGACATCGTGATCAGACCGCCCTCATCAGCAGGGTCGCGGCGATGATGACCGCCGCACCGCCGAACATCGAGACCGCGTACGTACGGGCGTAGCCGTTCTGCAGCTTGCGCAGCCGGCCCGAGAGCCCGCCGACCGAGGCGGCCGTACCGTTGACGACTCCGTCGACCAGCGTGTGGTCGACGTAGACGAGCGAGCGCGTCAGGTGCTCGCCGCCGCGGACCAGGACCACATGGTTGAAGTCGTCCTGGAGGAGATCCCGCCGGGCCGCCCGGGTGAGCAGCGAACCGCGCGGGGCGACGGCGGGGACGGGACGCCGTCCGTACATCGCCCAGGCGATCCCGACCCCGACGACCAGTACGGCGAAGGTGGAGAGGGTGACCGTCAGTTCGCTGACCGGCGGGTTGCCGTGCTCGTGGCCGGTGACCGGCTCCAGCCACTTCAGGAAGCGGTCGCCGAGCCCGAGGATGCCGCCGAGGAAGACCGAACCGAAGGCGAGGATGATCATCGGGAAGGTCATCGACTT
This sequence comes from Streptomyces sp. NBC_01465, assembly GCF_036227325.1. Taxonomy (NCBI): domain Bacteria; kingdom Bacillati; phylum Actinomycetota; class Actinomycetes; order Kitasatosporales; family Streptomycetaceae; genus Streptomyces; species Streptomyces sp. NBC_01465. The sequence goes on from NZ_CP109467.1 coordinate 3,454,898, forward strand.
GGGCGACTCGTGCGGGTGCGGCTGGTTGCCGTCCGCGTCCGCCTCCCAGCGCTTCTCGCCGAAGAAGGTCATCAGCATGACACGGGTCATGTAGAAGGCCGTGATCGCGGCGCCCAGCAGAGCGGCACCGCCCAGGATCCAGCCCTCCGTACCGCCCTTGGCGAAGGCCGCCTCGATGATCTTGTCCTTGGAGAAGAACCCGGACAGGTAGGGGAAGCCGATGATGGCGAGGTAGCCGAGCCCGAAGGTGACGAAGGTGATCGGCATGTGCTTCCGCAGACCCCCGTACTTCCTCATGTCCACCTCGTCGTTCATGCCGTGCATGACCGATCCGGCGCCGAGGAAGAGCCCGGCCTTGAAGAAGCCGTGCGTAACGAGGTGCATGATCGCGAAGACGTAGCCGATCGGGCCGAGGCCCGCCGCGAGGATCATGTAGCCGATCTGCGACATCGTCGATCCGGCCAGGGCCTTCTTGATGTCGTCCTTCGCGCAACCGACGATCGCACCGAAGAGGAGCGTCACCGCACCCACCACGGTCACGGCCATCTGCGCGTCCGGCGCCGCGTTGAAGATCGCGCCGGAACGGACGATCAGATAGACACCGGCGGTCACCATCGTCGCCGCGTGGATCAGGGCCGAGACCGGGGTCGGGCCCTCCATCGCGTCACCGAGCCAGGACTGCAGCGGCACCTGGGCCGACTTGCCGCAGGCCGCGAGCAGCAACATCAGACCGATGCCCGTGATCGTCGCATCGCCCTTGGGCATGTCGGTCGCCGCCTGCAGCACCGGCTGGAAGGCGAAGGTGCCGAAGGTGGTGAACATCAGCATGATCGCGATCGACAGGCCCATGTCGCCGACACGGTTGACCAGGAACGCCTTCTTGGCCGCGGTCGCCGCGCTGGGCTTGTGCTGCCAGAAGCCGATGAGCAGGTACGAGGCGAGGCCCACACCCTCCCAACCGACGTACAGCAGAAGGTAGTTGTCGGCGAGGACCAGCAGCAGCATGGCCGCGACGAACAGATTCAGATAGCCGAAGAAGCGGCGACGGCGTTCGTCGTGCTCCATGTACCCGATCGAGTAGATGTGGATCAGCGTGCCCACACCGGAGATCAGCAGGACGAACGTCATCGACAACTGGTCGAGCTGGAAGCCGACATCGGCCTGGAAGCCCTCCACCGGCACCCAGCTGAACAGGTGCTGCGTGAAGGTGCGGTCGTCGGCCCCCTTCCCCAGCATGTCCGTGAAGAGGATGGCCGCGATCACGAAGGACGCGGCCGCGAGCACCGTACCGAGCAGATGGCCGACGCGGTCGAGCCGCCGGCCGGCGCACAGCAGTACCGCCGCTCCGAGCAAAGGCGCCGCAATCAGCAGCGCAATCAAGTTCTCCACTGTTCAGCGACCCCTTACAGCTTCATCAGGCTGGCGTCGTCGACCGAGGCCGAGTGGCGGGAACGGAAGAGCGACACGATGATCGCGAGCCCGACCACGACCTCGGCGGCGGCGACGACCATCGTGAAGAACGCGATGATCTGCCCGTCGAGGTTGCCGTGCATCCGGGAGAAGGTGACGAACGCGAGGTTGCAGGCGTTGAGCATCAGCTCGACGCACATGAAGACCACGATCGCGTTCCGCCGGATCAGCACCCCGGCCGCACCGATGGTGAACAACAGCGAGGCGAGATAGAGATAGTTGACCGGATTCACTTCGCTGCCTCCTCTTCTTCCCTGGCACCGTCAAGGGCGCTTTCACGGCCGAGCCGCTCCTCCGAACGCTGCTCCAGCGCCTTGAGGTCGGCGAGCGCCTCGCTCGACACATCGCGGATCTGGCCGCGCTGGCGGAGCGTCTGCATGACGGTGAGTTCGGACGGTGTGCCGTCGGGGAGCAGACCCGCGACGTCCACCGCGTTGTGCCGGGCGTACACGCCGGGGGCGGGCAGCGGCGGCACATGGCTGGAGCGGGTGCGCTCCTCGGACATCTCCCGCTGGGTCTTGGCCCGCTCCGTGCGCTCGCGGTGCGTGAGCACCATCGCGCCGACGGCGGCCGTGATCAGCAGGGCGCCGGTGATCTCGAAGGCGAAGACGTACTTGGTGAAGATGAGGGCCGCCAGGCCCTGTACGTTCCCGCCCGCGTTGGCGGTGCCCAGACCGTTGAAGTGCTTCAGCGAGGCGTTCCCGATCCCCGCGATCAGCAGCACTCCGAAGCCCAGACCGCAGGCGACGGCGAGCCAGCGCTGCCCCTTGATGGTCTCCTTCAGCGAGTCCGCGGCCGTGACACCGACCAGCATGACGACGAAGAGGAAGAGCATCATGATCGCGCCGGTGTAGACGACGATCTGGACGATGCCCAGGAAGTACGCCCCGTTGGCGAGGTAGAAGACCGCCAGGATGATCATGGTCCCGGCGAGCGAGAGCGCGCTGTGGACGGCCCTCTTCATCAGGATGGTGGAGAGCGCGCCGATCACGGCGACCGTACCGAGCACCCAGAACTGGAAGGCCTCACCAGTGGAGGTCGTGGTGGCAGCCGCAGCCAGGCCGGTCATGCCCCCACCCCCTCTTCCGAGGGCTCGGACGCCGACTCGCCCTTGGACACGGCGACTTGGCGCACCGTGCCCGGCGCCGCTTCCGTCACCAGACCCCGGTAGTAGTCCTGCTCGTCCGTGCCGGGGAAGATCGAGTGCGGCGACTCGACCATGCCCTCGTCCAGACCGGCGAGCAGCTGCTCCTTGGTGTAGATCAGGTTCTCGCGGCTGCTGTCGGCCAGTTCGAACTCGTTCGTCATCGTGAGCGCCCTGGTCGGGCAGGCCTCGATGCAGAGTCCGCACAGGATGCAGCGGGCGTAATTGATCTGGTAGACGCGGCCGTACCGCTCGCCCGGGGAGTAGCGCTCCTCTTCGGAGTTGTCCGCGCCCTCCACATAGATCGCGTCCGCCGGACAGGCCCAGGCGCAGAGCTCGCACCCGATGCACTTCTCCAGTCCGTCCGGATGCCGGTTGAGCTGGTGCCGCCCGTGGAAGCGCGGCGCCGTCGTCTTCTCCTGCTCCGGGTACTGCTCGGTCAGCCGCTTCTTGAACATGGCCTTGAAGGTCACGCCGAAGCCGGCCACAGGATTCTGCCAAGAGGAAGAAGATTCGTCAGGCATCGTCAGCCTCCTTTCCGTCACTCACAGTGTCGCCCCCACCACTGACAATCAACTCCCGCTCCCTGCGCGGGCGTCGCCTGGGCACCGGCGGAAGACTCTGGCCGGGCAGCGGCGGTACGGGGAATCCGCCCGCCATCGGGTCGAACGCGGCGTCTGCGTCGGCCTGTTCGGCCGCCTCCGCCTTCTCGCTCTTGTCGCGGAAGATGTCCACGACGAAGGAGAGAAGGAGGATCGCCACGACCGCCCCGCCGACGTACAGCACGATCTGGTTGAAGTCGTAGTTCTCGTTGCGCAGCGCGCGCACGGTGGCGACCAGCATCAGCCAGACCACCGAGACCGGGATGAGCACCTTCCAGCCCAGCTTCATCAACTGGTCGTAGCGCACACGCGGGAGCGTGCCGCGCAGCCAGATGAAGAAGAAGAGCAGCAGCTGCACCTTGATCACGAACCAGAGCATCGGCCACCAGCCGTGGTTCGCACCCTCCCAGTACGTGGAGATCGGCGCCGGCGCCCGCCAGCCGCCCAGGAAGAGGGTGGCCGAGACTGCGGAGACGGTGACCATGTTGACGTACTCGGCGAGCATGAACAGCGCGAACTTGATCGACGAGTACTCGGTGTTGAAGCCGCCGACCAGGTCGCCCTCGGACTCGGGCATGTCGAACGGCGCCCGGTTCGTCTCACCGATCATCGTGACGATGTAGATGATGAAGGAGACCGGCAGCAGGATGATGAACCAGCGGTCCTTCTGCGCATCGACGATCGCCGACGTCGACATCGACCCCGAGTAGAGGAAGACCGAGGCGAAGGCGGCGCCCATCGCGATCTCGTACGAGATCATCTGCGCGCAGGAGCGGAGACCGCCGAGCAGCGGGTACGTGGAGCCGGACGACCAGCCCGCGAGCACGATGCCGTAGATGCCGACCGAGGCGACCGCGAGGATGTAGAGCATCGCGATCGGCAGGTCGGTGAGCTGCATCGTCGTGCGCTGGCCGAAGATCGAGACTTCGTTGCCGGGCGGTCCGAAGGGGATCACCGCGATCGCCATGAAGGCCGGGATCGCGGCGATGATCGGCGCCAGGACGTAGACGACCTTGTCCGCCCGCTTGACGATCAGGTCTTCCTTCAGCATCAGCTTCACGCCGTCGGCGAGCGACTGGAGCATGCCCCAGGGGCCGTGCCGGTTGGGGCCGATGCGCAGCTGCATCCAGGCGACGACCTTGCGCTCCCACACGATGGAGAAGAGCACGGTGATCATCAGGAAGGCGAAGCAGAAGACGGCCTTGATGACGACGAGCCACCAGGGGTCGCGGCCGAACATCGAGAGGTCTTCGGCGTTCGCGGCGAGGTAGTTGTTGATCATGCCTCCACCTCTGTGGCGGTCGCGGGTGCGGCAGGTGCGGCGGTGATCTTCACCAGGTCACCCGGGCGGGCACCGACGTCGGCGGGCACGCCCGCTCCCACCGAGTTCAGCGGGACCCAGACCACGCGGTCGGGCATGTCCGTGACCTGGAGCGGGAGTTGGAGAGCGCCTGCGGGACCGGTGACCGCGAGGACGTCGCCGTCCTTGACGCCGGTCTCGGCCGCCGTCGTGGCGGAGAGCCTGGCGACCGCCGCGTGACGGGTTCCGGCGAGCGCCTCGTCGCCGTCCTGGAGCCGTCCCTGGTCCAGGAGGAGGCGGTGACCTGCGAGAACGGCCTCGCCCTCGGAGGGGCGGGGCAGCTGCAGGGCCGACTCGATCGGGTCGTCCGCGTGCCGGCCTTCCCACGCACCCAGGCGGTCCATCTCGGTCCGTACGGACTTGAGGTCCGGCAGGGCGAAGTGGACGTCGAGCGCGTCGGCCAGCATGTGCAGGACACGCGAGTCCGCAGGGGCCAGCCGGCGCGTCATCTGCTCCGGCTTCAGCGCGGCCTCGAACATCCGCGCCCTGCCCTCCCAGTTGAGGAAGGTGCCGGGCTTCTCGGCGACCGCGGCCACCGGGAAGACGACGTCGGCGCGGTCGGTGACCTCGCTCGGCCGCAGCTCCAGCGAGACCAGGAAGCCGACCTCGTCGAGCGCGTGGAGCGCCCGCTTCGGGTCGGGCAGGTCCGCCGTCTCGACGCCCGCGACCAGCAGTGCGCTGAGCTCGCCGGTCGCGGCGGCCTCGACGATCTGGCCGGTGTCGCGCCCGTAGCGGTGCGGCAGTTCGCGTACGCCCCAGGCCGCGGCGACCTCTTCGCGGGCCCGCGGGTCGGTGGCCGGGCGGCCGCCGGGCAGCAGGGAGGGGATCGCGCCCGCCTCCACCGCGCCGCGCTCGCCGGCCCGCCGCGGGATCCACACCAGCGTGGCGCCGGTCGCGGTGGCAGTACGTACTGCCGCGGTCAGCGCCCCGGGGACGGCGGCAAGCCGCTCGCCGACGACGATGACCGCGCCCTCGGTACGGAGGGCCTCCGCCGCCGTCTGGCCCCCGTCGTCCAGACCGACGCCGCCGGACAACGCGTCCAGCCACTCGGTCTCGGTGCCGGGTGCGGCGGGGAGCAGGACGCCACCCGCCTTCTCCAGACCGCGCGTCGCGTGCGAGGCGAGCGAGAAGGTGCGCTGCCCGTGCTTGCGGTGCGCCTTGCGCAGCCGCAGGAAGACGCCGGGCGCCTCCTCCTCGGACTCGAACCCGACGAGGAGGACCGCGGGGGCCTTCTCCAGCGTCGTGTACGTCAGACCGCTGCCGTCCAGGTCCCGTCCGCGGCCCGCGACCCTGGCGGCCAGGAAGTCGGCCTCCTCGGCGGAGTGGGCGCGGGCGCGGAAGTCGACGTCGTTGGTGTCGAGGGCGATGCGCGCGAACTTGGCGTAGGCGTACGCGTCTTCGACGGTGAGCCGGCCCCCGGTCAGGACGCCGGTGCGGCCCTTCGCGGCGGAGAGCCCGCGGGCTGCGGCCTCCAGTGCCTCGGGCCAGCTGGCCGGCTCCAGGACGCCGTCCTCATTGCGTACGAGAGGAGTGGTCAGCCGGTCGGGACGCTGTCCGTAACGGAAGCCGAAGCGCCCCTTGTCGCACATCCACTCCTCGTTGACCTCCGGGTCGTTGGAGGCGAGGCGCCGCAGGACCTTGCCGCGCCGGTGGTCGGTGCGGGTCGCGCAGCCGCCCGCGCAGTGCTCGCAGACCGACGGCGAGGAGACCAGGTCGAAGGGGCGGGAGCGGAATCGGTACGCCGCCGAGGTCAGCGCACCAACGGGGCAGATCTGGATGGTGTTTCCGGAGAAGTACGACTCGAAGGGGTCGCCCTCGCCCGTGCCGACCTGCTGGAGCGCACCGCGCTCGATCAGCTCGATCATCGGGTCGCCCGCGACCTGGTTGGAGAAGCGGGTGCAGCGGGCGCACAGGACGCAGCGCTCGCGGTCGAGGAGGACCTGGGTGGAGATCGGGACGGGCTTCTCGTACGTCCGCTTCTTGCCGTCGAAGCGGGAGTCGGCGTCGCCGTGGGACATCGCCTGGTTCTGCAGGGGGCACTCGCCGCCCTTGTCGCAGACCGGACAGTCCAGCGGGTGGTTGATGAGGAGGAGCTCCATCACACCGCGCTGGGCCTTGTCGGCGACCGGCGAGGTGATCTGCGACTTGACGACCATGCCGTCGGTGCAGGTGATGGTGCACGAGGCCATCGGCTTGCGCTGGCCCTCGACCTCGACGATGCACTGGCGGCAGGCGCCGGCCGGGTCGAGGAGGGGGTGGTCGCAGAAGCGCGGGATCTCGATGCCGAGGAGTTCGGCGGCTCGGATGACCAACGTCCCCTTGGGGACGGAGATTTCGATGCCGTCGATCGTCAGCGAGACGAGATCTTCCGGCGGAACCGCCGCCTCACCGCCCCCGGAGGGAGCACTGTTTGTCGTGACGGTCATGCATTCACCTCCGTGGTGCGGGCGGGCCGGTCGGCCCAGACGGTCGACTTGGCCGGGTCGAAGGGGCAGCCCTTGCCGGTGATGTGCTGCTCGTACTCCTCGCGGAAGTACTTGAGCGAGGAGAAGATCGGCGAGGCGGCACCGTCGCCGAGCGCGCAGAACGACTTGCCGTTGATGTTGTCGGCGATGTCGTTGAGCTTGTCGAGGTCGGAGAGCTGTCCCTTGCCGGCCTCGATGTCGCGGAGCAACTGGACGAGCCAGTACGTGCCTTCGCGGCAGGGCGTGCACTTTCCACAGGACTCGTGCGCGTAGAACTCGGTCCAGCGGGTGACGGCCCGGACCACGCACGTCGTCTCGTCGAAGCACTGCAGGGCCTTGGTGCCGAGCATCGATCCGGCGGCGCCGACACCCTCGTAGTCGAGGGGTACGTCGAGGTGCTCCTCGGTGAACATCGGGGTCGAAGAGCCGCCCGGCGTCCAGAACTTGAGGCGGTGGCCCTCGCGGATCCCGCCGCTCATGTCGAGGAGCTGGCGCAGGGTGATGCCGAGGGGCGCCTCGTACTGGCCGGGGCTGGTGACGTGGCCGCTCAGCGAATAGAGCGTGAAGCCCGGGGACTTCTCGCTTCCCATCGCTTTGAACCAGTCCTTGCCCCTGGTGAGGATTGCGGGAACCGATGCGATGGATTCCACGTTATTGACAACAGTGGGGCATGCATAAAGACCCGCGACGGCAGGGAAAGGGGGACGGAGTCGCGGCTGGCCACGGCGGCCTTCGAGCGAGTCGAGCAGTGCGGTCTCTTCACCACAGATGTACGCGCCGGCGCCCGCGTGCACGGTGATGTCCAGGTTGAGCCCGCTGCCCAGGATGTTCTCGCCCAGGTAGCCCGCCTCGTACGCCTCACGGACGGCCTCGTGCAACCTCCGCAGCACGGGGACGACTTCACCGCGGAGATAAATGAATGCGTGACTCGATCGGATCGCGTAACACGCAATGATCATGCCCTCGATGAGGCTATGAGGATTGGCGAAGAGGAGCGGGATGTCCTTGCAGGTCCCGGGTTCCGATTCGTCGGCGTTGACAACTAGATAGTGCGGCTTTCCATCACCCTGCGGAATGAACTGCCATTTCATTCCGGTGGGGAAGCCTGCGCCGCCGCGGCCGCGCAGGCCCGCGTCCTTCACGTACGCGATGAGGTCGTCGGGCGCCATGGCGAGGGCCTTCTTCAGGCCCTCGTACCCGTCGTGCCGCTTGTAGGTCTCCAGGGTCCAGGAGTTGGGCTGGTCCCAGAAGGCGGAGAGGACGGGTGCGAGCAGCTTCTCCGGGCTGCTCCCGTTCCCGTTTCCTTCGATCTCGGTGGCCACGGACATCACTCCCCCTCCTCGGTGGCTGCGGCGCCCGGTGTCTCGTCGCGCGGGTGCACCACGCGCGGAACCGGAGCCTCGCCCTTGGCCAGGCGCAGCCCGATGAGCGAGGCGGGGCCCGCGCCGCCGGTCGCCTCGACGGCGCCGGGGCGCTCGTCGGGGAAGCCGGCCAGGATGCGGGCGGTCTCCTTGTACGTACAGAGGGGAGCACCGCGGGTGGGTGCGACCGGACGGCCCGCCTGCAGGTCGTCGACGAGCTGCTTGGCCGAGTCGGGGGTCTGGTTGTCGAAGAACTCCCAGTTGACCATCACCACCGGCGCGAAGTCGCAGGCCGCGTTGCACTCGATGTGCTCCAGCGTGACCTTGCCGTCCTCTGTCGTCTCGTTGTTGCCGACGCCGAGGTGCTCCTTGAGCTCCTCGAAGATCGCGTCGCCGCCCATGACCGCACAGAGGGTGTTGGTGCAGACCCCCACCTGGTAGTCCCCGGAGGGCTTCCGGCGGTACATGGAGTAGAAGGTGGAGACGGCGGTGACCTCTGCGGTGGTCAGGCCGAGCTGCTCGGCACAGAACCGGACACCGGTCCGGGTGACGTACCCCTCCTCCGACTGCACGAGGTGCAGCAACGGCAGCAGGGCACTGCGGCTGTCGGGATAGCGGGCGACGACTTCCTTGGCGTCCGCCTCCAGGCGGGCCTGGACCTCGGCCGGATAGGCGGGGGCGGGAAGTTGGGGCATGCCCAGTGAGACATCCGTCATTACCGGTCGACGCCTCCCATCACAGGGTCGATGGAGGCGACGGCGACGATGACGTCGGCGACCTGGCCGCCCTCGCACATCGCCGCCATGGCCTGCAGATTGGTGAAGGACGGGTCGCGGAAGTGGACCCGGTAGGGGCGGGTGCCGCCGTCGGAGACGACATGCACGCCGAGTTCGCCCTTGGGCGACTCGACCGCTGCGTAGGCCTGTCCGGCGGGGACCCGGAAGCCCTCGGTCACCAGCTTGAAGTGATGGATCAGGGACTCCATGGAGGTGCCCATGATCTGCTTGATGTGATCGAGGGAGTTGCCGAGCCCGTCGGGGCCGAGCGCGAGCTGCGCGGGCCAGGCGATCTTCTTGTCGGCGACCATGACCGGGCCGGGCTCGAGCCGGTCCAGGCACTGCTCGACGATGCCCAGCGACTGGCGCATCTCCTCGAGACGGATGAGGAAGCGGCCGTAGGAGTCGCAGGTGTCGGCGGTCGGGACCTCGAAGTCGTAGGTCTCGTATCCGCAGTACGGGTCCGTCTTGCGCAGGTCGTGCGGGAGCCCCGCCGAGCGCAGGACGGGTCCGGTCGCGCCCAGCGCCATCGCGCCGGCCAGGTCGAGATAGCCGACGTCCTGCATACGGGCCTTGAAGATCGGGTTCCCGGTGGCGAGCTTGTCGTACTCCGGGAGGTTCTTGCGCATCGTCTTCACGAACTCGCGCAGCTGGTCCACGGCGCCCGGGGGCAGGTCCTGGGCCAGTCCGCCGGGACGGACGAAGGCGTGGTTCATGCGCAGGCCGGTGATCAGCTCGAAGATGTCGAGGATCAGTTCCCGGTCCCTGAACCCGTAGATCATGATCGTCGTCGCGCCGAGCTCCATGCCGCCGGTGGCGATGCACACCAGATGGGAGGAGAGCCGGTTGAGCTCCATGAGGAGCACTCGGATGATCGACGCCCGGTCGGGGATGTCGTCGGTGATGCCGAGGAGCTTCTCGACGCCGAGACAGTAGGCCGTCTCGTTGAAGAAGGGCGTCAGATAGTCCATGCGCGTGACGAACGTGGTGCCCTGAGTCCAGTTCCGGAATTCGAGGTTCTTCTCGATGCCGGTGTGGAGGTAGCCGATGCCGCAGCGGGCCTCGGTGACGGTCTCGCCGTCGATCTCCAGGATCAGGCGGAGCACGCCGTGCGTGGACGGGTGCTGGGGGCCCATGTTGACGACGATGCGCTCGTCGTCGGCCTTGGCGGCGGACTGGACGACCTCGTCCCAGTCGCCGCCGGTGACTGTATATACAGTCCCCTCGGTCGTCTCGCGGGCGGAAGCCTCGGAGGCGTGTGAAGTGGTCATCAGCTGTACGACCTCCGCTGGTCCGGAGCCGGGATCTGGGCGCCCTTGTACTCGACGGCGATACCGCCCAGGGGGTAGTCCTTGCGCTGCGGGTGGCCCTGCCAGTCGTCCGGCATCATGATCCGGGTGAGGGCGGGGTGTCCGTCGAAGACCAGACCGAAGAAGTCGTAGGTCTCGCGCTCGTGCCAGTCGTTGGTCGGGTAGACCGCGACGAGGGACGGGACGTGCGGGTCCGTGTCCGGGGCGGAGACCTCGATACGGATCAGCCGGCCGTGGGTGATCGAGCGCAGGTGGTAGACCGCGTGCAGCTCGCGGCCCTTGTCCTCGAGGAAGTGGACGCCGGAGACGCCCGTACAGAGCTCGAAGCGCAGGGCCGGGTCGTCGCGCAGGGTCCGTGCCACGGTCAACAGGTGCTCGCGCGCGATGTGGAAGGTGAGCTCGCCGCGGTCGACGACCGTCTTCTCGATGGCGTTCTCGGGGACGAGTCCCTGTTCTTCGAGGGCGCCTTCGAGTTCGTCGGCGACCTCGTCGAAGTAGGAGCCGTAGGGCCGGGAGGTGGCCCCGGGCAGGGTCACGGTCCGGACGAGGCCGCCGTAGCCGGAGGTGTCGCCGCCGTTGTTGGCGCCGAACATCCCCTTCCGTACGCGGATGACCTCGCGGGTGTCCTCGCGCTGGGCCGGGACGCCGTTGGCGTTCTGCTCAGGTGCGTCGGTCATCGCAGCAGCCCCTTCATCTCGATCGTCGGGAGCGCCTTGAGGGCCGCTTCCTCCGCCTCGCGGGCCGCCTCCACCTGATTGACCCCGAGCTTGGAGCCCTGGATCTTCTGGTGGAGCTTGAGGATCGCGTCGATCAGCATCTCGGGACGCGGCGGGCAACCGGGCAAATAGATATCTACTGGGACAATGTGGTCAACACCCTGAACAATTGCGTAATTGTTGAACATACCGCCCGAAGATGCACAAACCCCCATGGAGATAACCCACTTGGGATTCGGCATCTGGTCGTAGACCTGCCGCAGGACGGGCGCCATCTTCTGGCTGACCCGCCCTGCCACGATCATCAGGTCCGCCTGTCGCGGCGATCCCCGGAAGACCTCCATGCCGAAGCGGGCGAGGTCGTACCGCCCGGCGCCCGTCGTCATCATCTCGATGGCGCAGCAGGCCAGGCCGAAGGTGGCGGGGAAGACGGAGGACTTCCGTACCCAGCCGGCGGCCTGTTCGACAGTGGTCAGCAGGAAACCGCTCGGCAGCTTCTCTTCGAGTCCCATAGGTGTGCCCCTCAGCCCCTCAGTCCCATTCCAGACCGCCGCGCCGCCATACATACGCATAGGCGACGAAGACGGTGAGCACGAAGAGCAGCATCTCCACGAGCCCGAAAATCCCCAGGGAGTCGAAGGTGACCGCCCAGGGGTAGAGGAAGACGATCTCGATGTCGAAGACGATGAAGAGCATCGCCGTCAGGTAGTACTTGATGGGAAAGCGGCCGCCTCCGGCCGGTGTTGGCGTCGGCTCGATGCCGCACTCGTACGCCTCGAGCTTTGCCCGGTTGTACCGCTTGGGGCCGATTAGCGTGGCCATGACCACGGAGAAGATCGCAAACCCTGCCCCGAGGGCGCCGAGCACGAGGATGGGCGCATAGGCGTTCACGCTCCTCGCTCCTTCCAGTCGTCCTTGACCGTTGGACCGCAACGGGCTCTCGCGCTCCGCCTGTTCGACGAAGATCGCGAATATGTGAAGCAGGTCACAAGCCCGGCTGCCCCGCATCCTATGCCTGCCGGTCTGTGATCTGCGACACGGGTTACAACAACGCCTTTGTGATCTCCACCACCTGACGAAGGATCATGAAGTCGGATGAGCGGTGATCTTCATACGCGAAGCGCCTGAGTGATCACCAGTTGTGACATCTGGACGCGTTACCGCTGGTCGGGGGCGCGCGGCACTATCAAGCGATGGCGGCTACAGGCAAATTGGCGATGGACCGCGACGGGTGATAGAAGCCCGGGGCTCACTCGCGCGGGGGAGTTCGCGTGCCGGAGGTGGACGCGTGAGTGCGTTCACGAGCTCCCGAGAGGCTGACGGACGGTCAGGGAGTGACCTGCGCCACACGGAATCGACCGTCCCGAAACGGGGCTTGGCCAACCGTGTGAACGGATGGTAAGCACCGGGCAATTCGGGCGTATTGCAGAAACCCCTGCTCATGGCGGTGATCATGCATGCCCGAATTGCCCGTTACGGCGTCAATAAGGGCCGCCAGGAAGCGGATTGGGCGGTTCCGAACGTAACTGTGGCGCAACACACGTTTCTTGATGGCAACCGCAAACCCCTGATAGCCGTAGTTCTCATGTCCCACACCGCTCACATACCCAGCCACCGGAAGCCCCGCCGAAACGCAGCGAAGGCAGCGGTCCGCGCCGGAGTTACCGGTGGCGTCCTCAGTGCCATCGCCGTAGCCGGCGCCGCCATCCCCGCGAACGCGGCGGAGACGGCGAACGAGACCACCGCCACGATGCCCGTCATCACCACCGGTCTCGCCGCCACCGGCTCCACCGCCAGCGCGCTGACCGCCGACGCCACCCAGCAGGCCGCCGAGGAGCTCCAGCAGCAGGCCCAGCAGGATGCGGCAGCCCAGAGCGCGGCCAAGGACGCCAAGAAGGCCAAGGACGTCGCAGACGCCAAGGCAAAGGCCGCGGCCAAGAAGAAGGCCGAAGCCGAGGCCAAGGCGAAGGCGGAGGCCGAGGAGCGCGCCTCGCGCTCCACGGCGCGCACCACGCTCTCCGCCTCCAGCTCGTCCTCGTCGTCCTCCTCCGCGTCCTCCAGCAGCTCCTCGACGGCGACCGGCTCCGCGGCCACCATCGTCAGCTTCGTGAAGTCGCACATCGGCGACGCGTACGTCATGGGCGCCACCGGCTCCAGCTCCTGGGACTGCTCGGGCCTCGTCCAGGCCGCGTACGCCTCCATCGGCGTCGACCTGCCGCGCGTTTCGCAGGACCAGTCGACCTCGGGCACCCAGGTCTCGCTGTCCAACCTGCAGCCCGGCGACATCCTCTACTGGGGTTCGGCCGGCAGCGCCTACCACGTCGCGATCTACGTCGGCGGCGGCAACTTCGTCGGTGCGCAGAACTCCAGCACCGGTGTGGTCGAGCGCCCGCTGGACTACGACCAGCCCACCGGCGCGGTCCGCGTTCTCTGAGCAGTCACTTATCGACTGATCTGTACGGAAATGCCCGAAGGGCCCGTATCCCCCGCTCGGGATACGGGCCCTTCGGGCTTCGCCGGACCTGGGGTCAGGCCTTCGGGGCCACCCGCGAGAGGCCGTTGATGATCCGGTCCGCCGCGTCGCCGCCCGTCGGGTCCGTCAGGTTCGCCAGCATCTTCAGCGTGAACTTCATCAACACCGGGTGCGTCAGACCGCGCTGTGCCGCGATCTTCATGACCTTCGGGTTGCCGATCAGCTTCACGAAGGCGCGGCCCAGCGTGTAGTACCCGCCGTAGGTCTCCTTGAGGACCTTCGGGTAGTTCTGCAGGGCCAGTTCGCGCTGGGCGTCCGTCGCGCGGGCGTGCGCCTGGACGATGACGTCGGCCGCGATCTGGCCGGACTCCATGGCGTACGCGATGCCTTCGCCGTTGAAGGGGTTCACCAGGCCACCCGCGTCACCGACGAGGAGCAGGCCCTTCGTGTAGTGCGGCTGGCGGTTGAAGGCCATCGGGAGGGCGGCGCCGCGGATCGGCATCGTCATGTTCTCGGGTACGTAACCCCAGTCCTCCGGCATCGACGCGCACCACGCCTTCAGCACCTCGCGCCAGTCCAGCTCCTTGAAGGCGGACGAGGAGTCGAGGATGCCGAGCCCGACGTTGGACGTGCCGTCGCCCATGCCGAAGATCCAGCCGTAGCCGGGCAGCAGCCGGTCCTGCGCACCGCGCCGGTCCCACAGCTCCAGCCAGGACTCCAGGTAGTCGTCGTCGTGGCGGGGCGAGGTGAAGTACGTACGGACCGCGACGCCCATCGGCCGGTCCTCGCGCCGGTGCAGCCCCATCGCGACCGACAGGCGCGTGGAGTTGCCGTCCGCGGCGACCACGAGCGGGGCGTGGAAGGTGACCGGGGTCTTCTCCTCGCCGAGCTTGGCGTTCACGCCGATGATGCGGCCCGTGCGGTCGTCGATGATCGGGGCGCCGACGTTGCAGCGCTCGTGCAGGCGGGCGCCGGCCTTCTGCGCCTGGCGGGCCAGCTGCTCGTCGAAGTCGTCGCGCTTGCGCACGAGTCCGTAGTCGGGGAACGAGGCGAGATCCGGCCAGTCCAGCTGGAGGCGCACTCCCCCGCCGATGATGCGCAGGCCCTTGTTGCGCAGCCAGCCCGCTTCCTCGGAGATGTCGATCCCCATCGCGACGAGCTGCTTGGTGGCGCGCGGTGTGAGGCCGTCGCCGCAGACCTTCTCGCGCGGGAACGCGGTCTTCTCCAGGAGAAGGACGTCGAGGCCGGCCTTCGCCAGGTAGTACGCGGTCGTGGAGCCGGCTGGGCCTGCCCCGACGACGATCACATCTGCGGTGTGTTCGGAGAGGGGCTCGGTCACGGCGGGTTCTCCCGAAGACTCGAATTCGCGTGCCGATCGGCACCGGTCAGGGGCAGTCTATGGGGGTCCCGTGATCGGAATTCCGAAGGGTGAGTGCGAAGTGACCGAGCCTGCTGCTCTGCCTGCCGTTGCGCTGCGTGTGCCGACGGACGAGGACGCCGTCGCCTGGCACCGCGTCTTCGCCGACCCGGAGGTGATGGAGTTCCACGGCGGGAGGGCCGCCGAGCTGTCCGTCTACGAGGAGTTGACCGCCCGCCAGCGCCGGCACGACGCCGAACACGGCTTCTGTCTCTGGACGTTGGTCGACGCGGACGGCCAGGTGATGGGCTTCACGGGCGCCCAGCCGTGGCCGCGCGAGGACTTCGGTCCGGTCGGCGAGATAGAGATCGGCTGGCGGCTCGGACGGCAGTACTGGGGGAAGGGTTACGTCACCGCCGCGGCCCGCACCACCCTGGAGCGGGTGCGGGCCTCGGGGGTCGGGGTGGTGCACGCGATGGTCAACGCCCGTAACGAGCGCTCGATCGCGGTGACGCGGCGCCTCGGCATGGAGCTCGCGGAGACGTTCACCCTGCCCCGGTCGATGGAGCAGGGGAACCGGTACCGGCTGGATCTCTAGGGCCGCGGTTCTAGGGCTGCGGTTCTAGGGCTGGGGCTTCGTGCCGCGGTGCAGCGCGACGATCCCGCCCGTCAGGTTGCGCCACGCGACGCTCGACCAGCCGGCCCGCTGCAGCTTCGCCGCCAGCTCCGGCTGGTTCGGCCAGGCGCGGATGGACTCGGCGAGGTAGACGTACGCGTCCGGGTTGGACGACACCGCGGTCGCCACGGGGGGCAGGGCGCGCATCAGGTACTCGGTGTAGACCGTACGGAAAGGCTTCCAGACCGGCTGCGAGAACTCGCAGATCACGACCCGGCCGCCCGGCTTCGTCACCCGGTACAGCTCGCGCAGCGCGGCGTCCGTGTCCTGGACGTTGCGCAGGCCGAAGGAGATCGTGACGGCGTCGAACACGTCGTCGCGGAACGGGAGTTTCGTCGCGTCGCCGCCCGTCATCGGGAGCCAGGGGCTGCGCTCCTTGCCGACCTTGAGCATGCCGATGGAGAAGTCGCAGGGGACGACGTACGCACCGGCCTGCGCGAAGGGGAGCGACGAGGTGGCGGTCCCGGCGGCGAGGTCGAGGATCTTCTGCGCCGGGCGCGCGTCGACGGCCTTGGCGACCGCCTTGCGCCAGACGCGGTCCTGCCCGAGGGAGAGCACGTCGTTGGTGAGGTCGTAGTTCGCCGCCACGTCGTCGAACATCGAGGCGACTTCGTGCGGCTGCTTGTCCAGAGATGCGCGGGTCACGTCGCCATTGTGTCGTACGGGGTCCGGGGCGCGGCGGGCGGCCAGCATCGGGGTGTCAGACCCGCCGGTACACCAGCCGGCCGCCGATCACCGTCGCCACGCACGTGCCCGCCCCCAGCCGCACCAGCCCCGCACGGTCGGGTACGTCGAAGACCGCGAAGCGTGCCGGGCCGTCCACCGCCAGCTGCGGCAGCAGGATCAGCGGTGTCGGCGAGAAGGAGACCGGGCCCGTCAGGCGGTCGGGTCTGCGGGCGATGCCCAGGCCCGCCCGGCGCACCGCGTCCACCACGGGGCGCGCGCGCAGTTCGCCGGCGACCGCGACCGTGCCGTGGGCGAGCAGCCGCTGGACGCCCCGGCGGGCGCTGGCGCCGAGCCGGGACGGGTCGGCGCGGAAGATCTCCCGCGCCCGCTCCCCGCCGAGCGGCACCGTGCCGAACTCGTCCGCCTCGCGCGGATCCGGGTGGTAGGTGCCTTCGAGGATCTCGAGCCCGTACGGGTTCAGCAGGCCGGGCACGAGGATGCCCGGCCACCGGCGCACCCGTGCGTCGGGGTGTGCGGCGGCCAGGTCCTCGTACGTACCGATCGCGGCGACGGACGCCCCGTCGACCAGCACCGCGGCCTCCGGAGAGGCCTCGGCGGTGTGAAGTGTCAGCAAAACAGCCCTAGTTGGTAGAGATGAGCTTCAGCTCGGGGTGGGCCGTGCCGCCCTCGATCGCCGTGGACGAGATGTGCGAGACCACCCGGTCGTCGACCGGGTCGTTCGCCGGGTCCTCGTGCACGACGATGTGCTCGTACGTCGTCGCGCGCTGCGCCGGCACCCGGCCCGCCTTGCGGATCAGATCGATGATCTCCATCCGGTTCGAGCGGTGCTTGGCGCCCGCCGAGGAGACCACGTTCTCCTCCAGCATGATCGAGCCCAGGTCGTCCGCGCCGTAGTGCAGCGACAGCTGGCCCGCCTCCTTGCCCGTGGTGAGCCACGAGCCCTGGATGTGCGCGACGTTGTCGAGGAAGATCCGGGCGATCGCGATCATGCGCAGGTACTCGAAGATCGTTGCCTGTGTACGGCCCTTGAGGTGGTTGTTCTCGGCCTGGTACGTGTACGGGATGAAGGCCCGGAAGCCGCCCGTCCGGTCCTGCACGTCACGGATCATCCGCAGGTGCTCGATGCGCTCGGCGTTCGTCTCGCCCGTGCCCATCAGCATCGTCGACGTCGACTCGACGCCCAGGCCGTGCGCCGTCTCCATGATCTCCAGCCAGCGCTCGCCCGACTCCTTCAGCGGGGCGATCGCCTTGCGCGGCCGCTCCGGGAGCAGCTCGGCGCCGGCGCCGGCGAACGAGTCCAGGCCCGCCGTGTGGATGCGCGAGATGGCCTCCTCCACCGACACCTTGGAGATCCGCGCCATGTGCTCGACCTCGGAAGCGCCCAGCGAGTGGATCACCAGCTGGGGGTAGGCCTTCTTGATCGCCGCGAAGTGCTCTTCGTAGTACTCGACACCGAAGTCCGGGTGGTGCCCGCCCTGGAACATGATCTGCGTCCCGCCCAGCTCGACCGTCTCCGCGCACCGGCGCAGGATGTCGTCCAGGTCACGCGTCCAGCCCTTGGCGGTGTCCTTCGGGGCCGCGTAGAACGCGCAGAACTTGCACGCCGTCACGCAGACGTTCGTGTAGTTGATGTTCCGCTCGATGATGTACGTGGCGATGTGCTCGGTCCCCGCGTACCGGCGGCGGCGCACCGCGTCGGCCGCCGCACCCAGTGCGTGCAGCGGCGCGTCGCGGTACAGGTCGAGCGCCTCCTCGGGGGTGATGCGCCCGCCTGCGGCGGCACGGTCGAGGACGGACTGAAGGTCGGCCTTCGTGGTCACCGGGGTGGGTCCTTCCCAAGGGGCTGTGTAAGGAGCTGGAGTATCGGATTGCAACGTCCGATCCAGCCTACGCCAGCCCTTCTAGACGGCCGGGACCGCGTACAGCTCGTCCGCATGGGCGACCATCAGCCGGTTCCCCGCGGCCGCCACGCGCCAGCTGTCCTCGAAGCTGCGGGTGTCGTTGTACGTCCAGCGCAGCTCGCCGGTGCGGGCGTCGATGGCGTACACACCGCCGGACTCGAAGAACGACGCGGCGTAGAGGTTGCCGCCCACCTTCACGAGGCACGAGGAGAAGGGCTCCTTGGCCAGGTCCGTGCTCATCCAGATCTTCGTGCCGTTCTTCGGGTTGATCGCCCAGACCCCGCTGTCGTAGTCGAAGGCGTACGCGACGCCGTCGAAGACGAACGGCGGCTGGAAGCCCCTGCGCCCGGCCGGCGGCAGGGTCCACAGGAGCGTCCCCTTCTTCAGGTCGTACCCGCGCATCGTCTTGCCGCTGACGATCACGACGTTGCCGTGCACCGCGACCTTGTTGGCGACCGAGCCGTCGGCGACCTTCTTGCTCCACAGCTGCGTGCCCTTGGAGCTGGAGCGCACGGTCAGGTTCTTCCGGCCGTCCGTGTAGACGAGGTGGCCGGGGACGACCGTCAGCTCGAAGCCGTAGTCCTCGGTGCCCTCGTCGCGCTGCTCCTGCCAGACGATCTTGCGGGTCTTGATGTCGAGGGCGTAGATCGCGGTGAGGTTCTTCTTGATGTCGGGGTCGTCGACCTCCGCGATGCCGTAGACGTTCTTGTCGTCGGCGCCGATCGGGGCCTTGGCGGTCAGCTTGCCGCCGAGGCGGGTGCGCCAGACCTCCTTGCCGGTCTGGGCGTCGAAGCCGACGAGCGTGCCGTCGTAGTCACCGCTCCCGACGAAGAACATCCCGCCCGAGGCGACGATCTTCCCCGCACTGGAGGTCGCCTCGATCTCCTTCGTCCGCCACTTGCGGGCGCCGGTCTTCACGTCGAAGCCCTGCATCTCCTCGCCGCTGATGACGACGGTGGGGCCGATGGCGAGCGGCGGGAGGAGGTAGTTCAGCCCGCCGTGACCTGCGGTTTTGTGCCAGAGGATCTGGGGGGCGACACCGTTGGCCGGGGTCTTGAAGACCTCGGGCTTCTCGGAGGGCTTCTTCTTGTCCGTACGGTCCGTCTTGTCCTTGGCGTCGTCGTCCGACGAACCGTCCTTGCGGTTCATCGCCCACACCGCGCCCGCCCCGACGACCGCCACACCGGCCACGCTGCCCGCCGCGATGCCGAGGAAGCGGCGGCGGCCGGGGGCTGCGGGCGCGGGGGCCGAGTTGTCCAGGACCGTGTGGGCGGCGGGCGCAGGGCCGAAGCCCTGACCGGGGCCCGGTACGGGGATCGGGGTGTTGCCTGCCGCCGGGGTCTCCAGGTCGAGGATGCGCGAGGCGTGCGTGGCGATGGTCGAGGAGACCGAGGAGGGCAGCCAGTCGGCCAGGACCTGCCCGGTACCGCCGGGGGCAAGGGAGTTGATGATCTCCGCCGGGGACGGGCGGGCCGCCGGGTCCTTGGCCAGGCAGGCGCGGATCAGCCCGGTCAGCATCGGCGGGGCGCCGGTGAGGTCGGGTTCGGCGTGGACCACCTGGTAGAGCATGGCGGCCGGGGCCAGGTCCTCGCCGAAGACATTGCGCCCGGTGGCGGCGAACGCGAGGACCCCGCCGAGGGAGAAGATGTCGCCCGCGACCCCGACGTCCTGGCCGAGCGCCTGCTCGGGCGGCATGTAACCGGGCGAACCGACCACAACTCCCGTCTGGGTCAGCCGGTTTCCGTCCACGGCCCGCGCGATGCCGAAGTCGATGACGCGCGGCCCGTCGGCAGCGAGCAGCACATTGGACGGCTTGAGGTCGCGGTGGATCAGCCCGGCCGCGTGGATCTCCTGGAGCGCTGCGGCGAGACCCGCGCCCAGCGCCCGGACGGTGTGCTCGGGCAGCGCGCCGTGGGCGGTCACCACGTCCGTGAGGTCGGGGCCGAGGACGTACGCGGTCGCCAGCCAGGGCAGCGTCGCCTCGGGGTCGGCGTCCACGACGGGCGCGGTGTAGCGGCCGGAGACGGCCCTGGCTATCTCGACCTCGTGCCGAAATCTCTGCCGGAAGTCCTGGTCGGCGGCGAGTTCGGGCCGTACGACCTTCACCGCGACGGTACGGCCGCCGGGCGAGCGCGCCAGATACACCTTGCCCATGCCGCCGGCGCCCAGCACGCTCAACAGCCGGTAGGAACCGAGCGTCTGGGGATCATCCGGCTGCAACTGGTCCATGTCGGGCAGTCCTTCAGGTGTGGTCGGCGGTGGTGCGTGCGCTGTGCACAGCGACACAGTAGAGGAGCGTGGTGCGCCCCCTTCCCGTAGCGTTGCCCAAATGTCAACTGAGAGTGCGTATCAGCGTGTTGATGTCCGCTGCCCCCGATGCGGCGGGGCCGAGGTCCGCAACGTCGAGGAGGCCAGGACCGGGAAGGGCGCCACCCGCAAGGACCTCTTCGGCAGGCTGGCGAAGGGCCCGGACAAGTCCGGCGACGGTTTCGTCCACGGCCTGGAGGGCCTGGTCCTGATCGGACTCGGCGGCGGCCTCGCGTACACGGGCATGCAGCAGGAGAAGCCGCTGTGGGTGCTCGGCGGCGTGGTTCTCGCGATCCTGCTCGTCATCGGTACGGTCGTCGTGGTCCGCGGCGACCGCCGCGAGAAGGCCGCCGAGGAGGCGGGCGAACCCCGCGCGAACTGGCTGTGGCAGCCCGCGCACTACTGCTACGGCTGCGAGTCGGTGTTCTGCCCCGGCGGCGCTCCGTGGCAGGGCGTGCTGACGCCCGAGCAGTTCAAGAAGCTCGTGTGGTCCGAGGCCGGTTACGGCGACCAGCTGACCGTCGGCGACAAGGCGCGGGACGCCCAGGTCCCCCCGGGCACCCTGCCCTTCGCTCACGGATAGGGTCGCGGCGTCAACTCGCCTTCACCACAGGGGGATTCGGTGCACCCAGCCGCCGTCGAGCAGGACTTTCTCGCCAGGTCGGACCGGCTCAGGGGCTGGGGTGTCGGGCTGCTCTGCCTCGCCGCCGTGATCTGGGCCTATGCCGCCTGGGAGATGTTCACGCCGTTCACCTCCACCGTCTGGGAGGTGGACTGTTCCGCGCCCGCGTTCTCCGAGCGCAGGGACCTCTACATCGACGACCGCACCACCGACGCCCACGACCGCGCCCTGCGCTGCGACGCCGACCGCGACTGGACCGGGCCCGTCACCGCTCTGGTCCTGTCCGTGCCGATATCCGCGGCGGGCGCGGCCCTCCTCGCCACCGGTACGGCGATGTCCGCGCTCCGCCGCCACGACGATGCGCTCCGGCGCGCGGAGGGCTGACGGCGGTCAGCCGTCCTGGCGGGTCAGCGTTCCGTACGGGTTGCCGCCCTCGGGGTTGGACGAGGTGTACGTGAGCTTGTCCCCGGTGAGCTTCAGGCGCACCACGTGCGTGCCGCTGGTGCACTTGTCCGCGTCGCCGGGCTTGTTGCGGGCGGTGCCGTCCGCGATCAGCTCGCCGGCCGTCGTCTTCTTCAGTACGAGTACGTCCACGCAGACCGAGGTGCCCAGGGCGTCCACCTGGCTGGCCGTGCCGATCTCCTCGCCCGTCCTGCCCTGCTTGAGCGCCACCGTGAGCGTGCCGGCCGGGAGCGGCTTGTCGAGGACGGTGACCGTGACCGGTCCCTGCCAGTTGCCGGCGTACGCGGCCGGGACCGACCCCGGACCGGGGGCGGGCGTGGAAGTCGCACTGGGCGTGGGCGTCGATGCCGAGGTCGAGCCCGGTGTCGTGGCCGTCGGCGTCGGCCTGCTGCCCGTCGCGTCGTTCTGCGAAGTCCCCTGGTCCCGCAGCCCGTTGTAGAGCAGCGTCCCGCCGACCGACGCCACCGCCAGCGCCCCCGCGACCGCCAGCACCACCGTGCAGCTGACCTTGCGGCCGCGTCGGCCCTCCGGCTGCGTGTCGGCGCTCACCGAGAGGGAGAGACGGCCGGGCGGTTCGGTGGGGGCCACCGCGTGCGCGGCCGCGAAGGAGGGGTCCGGCGGGCCGAAGGAGCCCGCAACCGCCGGGCTGGTAAAGGGGATCGGCCCCGAGTCCTGCACCGACTCCACGCCGGGCTCCAGGTCGAGCAGCCGTACCGCCGTACGGCTCACCTCCTCGACCAGGGGCCCCGGCAGCCACCCGACCGCGACCAGGGCGGCCGCCCCGTCGGGCGCCAACTGCTCGGCGACCGCCCGCGGCGAGGGCCGGCCGGCCGGGTCCTTGGAAAGGCAGGCGGCGACCAGCTCCCTCAACCCGTCCGGAACCGCGTCCAGTTCGGGCTGCTCGTGCACCACCTTGTAGAGGAGCGAGGCCGAGGAGTCGCCCGGGAACGGGGGTGCGCCGGTCGCCGCGTACGCCAGGACCGCACCCAGCGAGAAGACGTCCGCCGCCCCTGTGACGCCCTTGCCGAGGATCTGCTCCGGCGACATGTAGCCGGGCGAACCGATCGAGACGCCCGTCGAGGTGAGCGAGGCCGTGCCGTCCGTGGCGCGGGCTATCCCGAAGTCGATCAGCCGCGGCCCGTCGACGGTCAGCAGGACGTTGGAGGGCTTCACATCGCGGTGTACGAGGCCGAGATGGTGGACGGCGGCAAGCGCCTCCGCCAGGCCCGCGCCCAGCGTCCGTACGGAATGCTCGGGCAGCGGGCCGTGCGCCGCGACCGCCTGGGAGAGCGCCGGGCCCGCCACATATCCCGTGGCCACCCACGGAACAGGAGCATCCGGGTCCGCATCGAGGACGGGGGCCGTCCACGCTCCCCCCACCCGGCGGGCCGCCTCCACCTCGCGGCGGAACCTGGCCCGGAACTCCTCGTCCAGCGCGTAGTGCGGATGCACCACCTTCACCGCGACCGTACGACCGCCCGCGCTGCGCCCCAGATAGACGCGGCCCATCCCGCCCGCGCCGAGCCGGCCGAGCAGCCGGTAGGCGCCGATGGTCCCTGGTTCGCCCGCTTCGAGCGGCTGCATGCTGTGCCTCGTCCCCCTCGGCAGTCACACTCCTGCTCCAGGAGCGTAGACCGCGTTCAGGGCGTCAGCAGTTCCACGTTCACATCGGCCGGGAATCCGGTCGTCGGGCCGACGCGGCGCGCGAACTCCCGTACGCCCTCGATCTGTTCGGGACCGAAGCGGAAGTCGAGCGTCGTGAAGTAACGCTCCAGCGTGGCCGCGTCGAAGGTCTCCCAGCGCGCCGCCTGCTCGGCGACCTTGGAGACCTCTTCGAGGGAGAGGTCGCGCGAGGCCAGGAAGGCCCGGTGCACCTCGCGCACCATCTCCGGCTCGCGCGCCAGGTAGTCCTTGCGGACCGCCCAGATCGCGAAGACGAACGGCAGCCCGGTGTGCTCCTTCCACATCTGGCCGAGGTCGTGCACGGCCAGCTCGGGGCTGGGCAGATCGCGGAGGTACGCGCGCAGGCCCACGTCGCCGATGACGACCCCGGCCTCGGCCTCGCGCATCATCAGCGCCAGGTCGGGCGGGCACTGGTAGTAGTCGGGGCGCACCCCGTACTGCTCCTCCAGGAGGAGCTGGGCGAGGCGCACCGACGTACGGGACGACGAGCCGAGCGCCACCTTCGCGCCGTCGAGCCGGTCGAGGGGGACCTGCGAGACGATCTCGCACGACATCACGGAGCCGTCGCAGCCGACGGCGATGTCGGGGAAGGCCACGAGATCGTCCGCGTTCTTGAGGAACTCCACGAGGGTGACCGGACCGATGTCGAGATCACCGCGGATCAGCTGCTCGCTGAGCTTCTCGGGACTGTCCTTGCTCAGGTCGAGATCGAGCAGGGTCCCGGTCCGGGCCAGCCCCCAGTAAAGGGGCAGACAGTTCAGGAACTGGATGTGTCCGACGCGCGGCCGGCTGCGAGAAATGTCCACATCGCGAGACTAGACCTGCCGTGCGGGGAGGGGTCTGGCGGGCCTCTCGGAGGGGGCGGCGGGGGTCAGGGGAAGGGTCCGCCAAGGGCTCGTCAAACTTCACGGAGAGGTGATCTTGCCCTCTTCCGCCGCCCCGATTCTGCGTGCTACTCTCGCCGCAAGTTGCAGTTTGGTTTCCCTTGCAGTACAGAGCCTGCGGAGCATGTAACCCGCAGGCTTTTGTAGTTTTCAGACTTCTTAGCAGGTTCTGGAGCAGGGCAACCCAGTGGCCCAAGGAGGGCTTATGGCTACCGGAACCGTGAAGTGGTTCAACGCTGAAAAGGGCTTCGGCTTCATCGCCCAGGACGGCGGCGGCCCGGATGTCTTCGTCCACTACTCCGCGATCAACGCGTCTGGTTTCCGCTCGCTCGAGGAGAACCAGGTCGTGAACTTCGACGTCACGCAGGGCCCGAAGGGTCCGCAGGCGGAGAACGTCACCCCGGCCTAGTTGCCCGGGCCGATCGGATCGCGGTCGGGATAGCACCACCCAAGGAGCCCTGCTCCGTACGGAACTCCGTACGGCTGCGGGGCTCCTGCCTTTGCGGGGCCGGCCCGTGTCGGGGCGGACCTCCTCCGGGGCTCCGCCCCGGACCCCGCTCCTCAATCGCCGGAGGGGCTTGATTTTTCCCGATGCAGGCTCGCAGGTGCGGGCAAAATCAGCCCGTCCGGCGATTGAGGACAAGCGGCCGAAGGTCGCTTACTGGGGCCCGGAGGAACCCCCGTACAGCTCCTCGATCTCCTTCGCGTAGTGGTCCAGGACCCTTGCCCGCCTCACCTTCAGCGTCGGGGTCAGGACCCCGGTCTCGATCGTGAAGTCCTCCTCCAGGAGCGCGAATGCGCGGATCTTCGACGGGCGTGAGACCGTCTCGTTCGCCGCGTCCACCGCCTCCTGGACCAGCTGTCGTACGTTCTCCCGGCCCGCCACCGCCTCCGCGTCGACCGTGATCAGTGCGACCGGGTACGGGCGGCGGTCGCCGATCATCACCGCGTGCGCGACGTACGGGGAGCGGGCGATCGCCAGTTCCACCTGGGACGGGGAGAGGTTCTTGCCCGCGGACGTGATGATCAGGTCCTTCTTGCGGCCGGTGATCGTCAGGTAGCCGTCGGCGTCCAGCTCCCCCAGGTCGCCCGTGTGCAGCCAGCCGTCCCCGTCCAGCGCGGCCGCCGTCGCCCCGGAGTCGGCGTGGTAGCCGGGGAAGATCATCGGGCCCCGGGCCAGCACCTCCCCGTCCTCCGCGATCCGGATCTCGCAGCCCGCGATCGCCCGGCCCACCGTGCCGGGGCGCGACGCCGCCCGGTGGTTGAGGGCGATCACTCCGCCGGACTCCGTCATTCCGTACCCCTCGTACACCGGGATCCCGCACGCCCGCAGAAAGTCCATCGTCGCGGGCGCGATGGGCGCCGCCCCCGTCACCGCCGAGCGGAGCCGGCCGCCGAAGGCCGCGCGGACCAGGGAGTAGAGGGACTGGTCGAACGCGGCGTGGGCGTCAGCGAGTTCGGGCGGAAGGGCACCGTCCGCAGCCAGTACCCCCACCCGCACCGCCTCGTCGAAGCGCGCTCCCCCGCCCTCCTCGGCCTCCGCGAGCGACCGCACCACCGAGTGGATCTTCTCGAAGAGGCGCGGCACGGACGGCAGATGCGTCGGCTGCACCTGCGCCAGCTCCTGCACCACGTCCTCGATGCGGCCCCCGAAGATCGCGAGCTCACCGCCGTACATCAGCGTCGTGAACTCGATGAGCTGGGCGAGGAGATGGGCCAGCGGGAGGTAGAGGTAGGTGCGGTCTCCCGGGCCCCCGTCGACCACGTCGAGGTTCGCTTCGAGGATCGCGCCGAGGTTGGCGTGGGTGAGCCGGCAGCCCTTGGGCGGGCCCGTGGTCCCCGAGGTGTACACGATCGAGCACAGGTCGGAGGGTTTGACCGCCGCTGCCCGGCCCAGGAGTTCGGGCAGCGGCGCCGCGTCGGGGAGCGCCGGGAGGTCCGCCATCAGCAGGACGTCGCGCAGGGCGGGCAGTCGGTCGCGTACGCCCTCCACCCGCGCCGCCTGCGCCGCGTCCTCGCAGACCACCGCCACCGCACCGGAGTCCCCGAGCACCCAGGCGACCTCCTCCTCGCCCGCCGTCGGATAGACGGGGACGACGACCGCGCCCGCCGCGAAGACGGCGAAGTGGAGGAGTGTCCACTCGGGGCGGGTCTCGGAGAGGATGCCGATGCGGTCGCCGGGGGCGATGCCGCGGGCGACCAGTCGGCGGCCCATCTCCCGTACCGCGTCGCGCAGTTCCGTATACGACATCCGGAACGTCCCGCCCCTGCCGCCGCTGAGCGCGGGGACGCCGCCGTACCTCTCTCCCGTCCACTCGGTGAACACCGCAAGGGTCTCTGGCCGTCGGCTCTCGGTGGGGGTCATGTACCCGAAGGTAGGGACGGCGGGCTGCCCACGGAAGGCCGATGCGCACGGAGGTACGGTGAAGGGGCGGCCGTGGCGGGACCCGGCCCGCCCCGTTCCTCTCGACGGAAGGCCTTCAGGTGACCGACCGCAAGCCCCCGGGCGTCAACTTCGAGTCGTGGGTCGACAAGCAGGTCAGGGATGCGTCGGACCGCGGCGACTTCAAGGACCTGCCCGGCTTCGGCAAGCCGCTCCCGGACGAGAAGGCCCCGTACGACGAACTCTGGTGGATCAAGGGCAAGATGCACCGCGAGGGCGTCTCGGTCCTGCCGCCCGCGCTCGCCCTGCGCAAGGAGGCCGAGGACGCGGTGGAGGCGGTCGCGGAGGCGCGGACCGAGGCCCAGGTGCGGCGGATCCTGACCGAGGTGAACGTCAAGATCGACGCGGCGACGCGGATGCCGCCGCCGGGGCCGCCGCTGAACCTGAAGAGGTTCGACGTGGAGGCCGCGGTCGAGGAGTGGCGGGCGGGGCGCTGAAGCACCCGCCCCGACCTGCCCGTATCAGCCTGCATCGGCCCGTCCCGGCATCGCGCCGGGGCGGGCTCACTGCTGTCCGGGCTCCCCCGCCCCTTCGGCGAACGCGTCCAGCACTTCCGGCGTCCAGGTGATCCGGCCCGCCCGCAGGTCCTTGACCACCCCGCGCACCCACTCCAGCTCCGCGTCGGTGACCGCCCGCAGATACTCCGTCTCCAGGCGGGTGACGCGCGGCAGGCCCTGCGCCTTCTCGGCGAGCAGGCCCGACTCGATGCCTTCCAGCTTCTGGGCGAGCGCGTCCGCCCGGAGCTGCAACCGGTCGGCCATCTCCTCCGGCGAGAGCAGCAGCAGGTTCGACAGGGCGGCCGGGAACTCCGGGAACTCCGCCTTGGGCGTCGCGAGCATCTCCTCCAGCCAGGTGCGTGCGGTCTCGCGCCCCCCGTCCGTCAGCTCGTACACGGTGCGCTCGGGGTACAGCTGGTCGCGCCCGGTCTCCAGGACCTCGATCAGCCCGGCCCCGTGCAGCCGCTCGATCGTGCGGTAGAGGCTCGCGCGCTGGCTCACATTGACGACCTGCTCCTTGCCCCAGTCCTTGATCAGCCGCTGGATCCCGTACGGGTGCAGCGGCTTGTAGTGCAGCAGGGCCAGGACGGTGAGGGCGAGCGGGGAGCTGCGGGGAGGGGTCGCGTTCATGGAACTGATACTAGCCTCATCCAAACTAGTTGACGAGCAACTAGTTTCAGTGCAACTATTTATCCATGACCTCCACAGAGCGCATCCACTCGGACCACACCCTCATCAAGCACCTCGGTAACTGGACCGACGCCGGCCACTTCGAGATCAAGGCACGGCACGGCTCCACCGTTCTCGACCTCCGCTCCCCCGACCTCCCCGACGACATCGACATCCACCTGGACCTCGACCGCGCCATGGTGAAGCTGCTCGTCGCCGACAACACCGCGATCGACCACTGGAACCTGAGCTGGACCGCCCGCGGAAGGATCAAGGACTCCGGGGCCGCTTCCACCGGTGACAAGGCCGGCCGCCGCATCCGGCTCTCCGGCTCCGCGACGAACAGCGAGATCCGCGTCCACCGCGGCGGCATCGCGCTCCTGTCGGCGATGTTCTCCCGCGCGTACCTCCAGGACCTGCGCCACGTCCACCGGACCGGCGGCGTCCCGACCATCGACGACCCGACCAGGACCAGGGAGTTGCAGTCCTGACCGGCACTGGCGGCGGAGCCCCACGACCCGAACCCGGGCACGGGCCCCGCCTTCAGCGCTCGACTCCCCACCCTCAGCGCGCGTACAGCGCCTCGATCTCCGTCCCGAAGTCCTTCGCGATCGCCGCCCGCTTCAGCTTCAGCGACGGCGTCAGATGCCCGCTCTCCTCCGTGAAGTCGGCTGCCAGCACCGTGAATTTACGGATCGACTCCGGCCGGGACACAAGCCGGTTCGCCTCGTCCACCGCCCGCTGCAGCGCGGACAGCAGCTCCTCGTCCCGCACCAGTTCCCGCAGCGGTACGTCCGTCTTCTTCCGCATCCGCCGCCAGTGCGCGAGCCCGTCCGGCTCCAGCGTGATCAGCGCGGTGATGTACGAGCGGTTGTCGCCGACGACCATGCACTGCCCGACCAGCGGATGCGCCCGCAGCCAGTCCTCCAGCGGCGCGGGCGCCACGTTCTTGCCGCCCGAGGTGATGATGATGTCCTTCTTGCGCCCGGTGATCGTGAGATAGCCGTCCTGGTCGAGCTCCCCGACGTCCCCCGTCGCGAACCACTCGTCCGCCGTCACCGGCACCGCCTCGCCGAGCTCCGGCGCCCAGTACCCGCTGAAGACCTGACCGCCGCTGAGCAGCACCTCGCCGTCGTACGCGATCCGTACCGCCGTGCCGGGAAGCGGCCAACCGACCGTCCCCAGACGGGGTTTGAGAGGCGGGGTGACGGTCGCGGCCGCGGTCGTCTCCGTCAGCCCGTACCCCTCGAAGATCTCGATGCCCGCGCCCGCGTAGAACGCCGCGAGCCGGTGGCCGAGCGGGGATCCGCCGCAGATCGCGTACTTGACCTTGCCGCCGAGCGCCGCCCTGATCCGCCGGTAGACCAGCGGGTCGTAGAGCGCGCGGGCCGCGCGCAACCCGAAGCCGGGGCCCTCCCCCGTGCCGTGTTCGTGCGCCTCGACGGCCTCCCCGTACCGCTGCGCGATCCGCGCCGCACGGTCGAAGGACGAGGCCCGCCCCATCTTCTCGGCCGTCGCCCGCCCCGTGTTGTAGACCTTCTCCAGTACGTACGGGATGGCCAGCAGGAACGTCGGCCTGAATCCCGCCAGGTCGGTGAGGAGGTCCTCCGTCTGGATGCTCGGCGCATGACCGAGCCGCACCCGCGCCCGCAGACAGCCGATCGCGACCATCCGCCCGAAGACGTGCGACAGCGGCAGGAAGAGGAGGGTGGAGGCGGGTTCCTTGCTCACCGACTTGAAGACCGGGTGCAGCAGCTCGATCGCATTGTCCACTTCGGCAAAGAAGTTGGCGTGCGTGAGGACGCATCCCTTGGGGCGGCCTGTCGTCCCCGAGGTGTAGATGAGGGTGGCGACGGACGACGGCGTGAGCGCGGCCCGCCGTGCGCTCACGGCCGCGTCGGGGACGTCGCGCCCCGCCTGCTTGAGCTGGCCGATCGCGCCCGTGTCGAACTCCCACAGGTGCGTGAGCCCCGGTATCTGCCGCCGCTCGGTGCTGACGATCCGCGCCTGCTCCTTGTTCTCGACGGCGCAGGCGACCGCGCCCGAGTCCTGCAGGATCCAGCGGGCCTGGAAGGCGGACGAGGTCGGGTAGATGGGGACGGTGACCAGGCCCGCGGCCCAGGCGGCGAAGTCGAGGAGCGTCCACTCGTACGTCGTACGGGCCATGATCGCGATCCGGTCGCCGGCCTGCAGCCCCTCCGCGATCAGCCCCTTGGCCACCGCCTGGACCTCCGAGGCGAAGTCCGTGGAGGTGATGTCGCGCCAGCTCCCGTCCACCTGCTTGCGGCTGAGGACGGGGTCGCCGGGCGCCTCGCGCGCGTTGTCGTACGGGATCTCGGCGAGCGAGCCGTGGGCGACGGGCGGCACGAGCGCGGCCACGGAGACCTCCCGTACCGTGCCGTCGACCGTCAGCTTCCGCGGCTCGACCTGCGAGAGGGACATGGTCACGTGCGGCTCCTCAGTGGGTGGGGGGTCAGGGCCGTTCGAGGATCGCCGTCACGCCCTGACCGCCCGCGGCGCAGACGGAAATGAGCCCGCGTCCCGGAGCGTCCCGCTCCGAGAGCAGCTTGGCGAGGGTGGCGACGATGCGGGCACCGGTCGCCGCGAAGGGGTGCCCCGTCGCGAGCGACGACCCCGCGACGTTGAGCTTCGCCCGGTCGACGGGGGCGAGCCCCTGCTTCTCCCAGGCGGCGAGGGTGGCCAGGACCTGGGAGGCGAAGGCCTCGTGGATCTCGAAGAGATCGAAGTCGTCGACGGTGAGGCCGGCGCGCTCCAGCATGCGCGGGACGGCGTACGCGGGGGCCATCAACAGCCCGTCCTCTCCGCCCACGCTGTGTTTGTTTGATTCGCCTCCGGCAAAATCGACTGCAGCGGTCTCGTACACGGTCAGATACGCGAGCGGTTCGAGCCCGCGTTCGCGCGCCCACTCCTCGCTCGCGAGCAGGACGGTCGCGGCGCCGTCGGTCAGCGGGGTGGAGTTGCCCGCGGTCATGGTGGCGTCGGCGGGGTGATCGGTGCCGAACACCGGCTTCAGCGTGGCGAGTTTCTCCACGGTCGAGCCGGGCCGGAGGTTCTGGTCGCGCTCGAGACCCAGGTAGGGGGTGACCAGGTCGTCGAGGAACCCGCGCTCGTACGCGGCGGCCAGCCGCTGATGGCTGGCGGCGGCGAGCGCGTCCTGGTCCTCGCGCCGCACGCCCCACTCGCGTGCCGTGATCGCGGCGTGCTCACCCATCGAAAGTCCGGTGCGGGGCTCGGAGTTGCGCGGAATGTCCGGCACGAGGTGGCCGGGCCGGATCTTCGCCAGCGCCTTCACCCTCGCCCCGGCGGACTTGGCGCGACGCGCCTCCAGAAGGATCTTCCGGAGCCGGTCGTTGACGCCGAGGGGCGCGTCGCTGGTGGTGTCGGCGCCGCCCGCGATCGCGCAGTCGATCGCGCCCACCGCAATCTTGTTGGCGGCGGCGATGACGGCCTGCAGCCCTGTCCCGCAGGCCTGTTGGACGTCGTACGCCGGAGTCCGCGGATCGAGCTTCGACCCGAGGACGACCTCGCGCGCGAGGTTGAAGTCGCGGCTGTGCTTGAGGACGGCGCCGGCCACGAACTCCCCGACCCGCTCGCCCCCGAGCCCGTACCGCTCGACGAGTCCGTCCAGGGCCGCGGTGAGCATGTCCTGGTTCGAGGCGGTGGCGTACGGACCGTCGGAACGCGCGAACGGGATGCGGTTCCCGCCGATCACCGCAACTTTGAGGGGGATCATCTCGACCAGCTCCTGACCCTTGAGTAACCTTACTCCAGAGTAAATCTACGACGACCCAGGGAGCCCGGACAATGGCCGATCGCTATCTGCACTTCGCGCGCACAGCACCCGGCCGTTTCCTGACCA
Organism: Streptomyces sp. NBC_01465; assembly: GCF_036227325.1. Classification (NCBI taxonomy): domain Bacteria; kingdom Bacillati; phylum Actinomycetota; class Actinomycetes; order Kitasatosporales; family Streptomycetaceae; genus Streptomyces; species Streptomyces sp. NBC_01465. The sequence continues at coordinate 3,486,643 of NZ_CP109467.1, forward strand.
AGCGCGTGGGGCTGCCGCGCCCGGCGGAGCTGCGGCGATGGACCCCCGAACACCCCTCCCTGGAAGGGGATCTGCTGCACCTGACGGCTTCGGATCCGGCGCTCCCCGGCCTCGCGGACGTGCTCTCCCGTACGGGCCTGAAGGTGGTCGCCGAGTCCGCCCGCCCGGCCGCGGTGGTCGTCGACGCGACGGGCGTCGCGACGGCGGGCGCGCTCGCGGAGGTCCACGCGGCGCTGCACCCGGTGGTCCGCTCGCTGGCCGAGTGCGGCCGGGTGGTGGTGCTGGGCGCGCCCCTGGCCGGGGACGACCACCACCAGGCGGCGGCCCAGCAGGCGTTGGAGGGTTTCGTCCGGTCACTGGGGAAGGAGCTCGGCGGGGGCCGCACGGCGCAGCTGGTCCGACTGACGTCGGCCGCTGCCGCTGAGTCGACGCTGCGCTTCCTGCTCTCGCCCAAGTCGGCGTACGTGAGCGGCCAGGTCATCGAGATCACGGACGCGGAGGTGTCCGCGCCCGAGTCCTGGGACCGCCCGCTCGCCGGCCGTACGGCACTGGTCACCGGCTCGGCGCGGGGCATCGGGGCGGCGGTCGCGGAGACGCTCGTACGGGACGGAGCCGAGGTGATCCTCCTCGACATCCCGCAGTCCGAGGAGGAGTTGACGGCTACGGCCACCCGTCTCGGCGCGACCGCGCTCCCTCTCGACATCACGGCGCCCGACGCGGCGGAGCGGATCGCGGAGGCGCTGGGGGACGGGGGCGGCCTGGACATCCTGATCCACAACGCGGGGATCACGCGCGACCGGAAGCTGGCGAACATGCCGGCCGAGCGGTGGGCGTCGGTGATCGAGGTCAACCTGGACAGCGTCGTACGGACGACGGACGCGCTCCTGAAGGCGGGGACGTTGCGGGACGGCGCGCGGATCGTGGCGACGGCGTCGATCGCGGGGATCGCGGGGAATGTCGGCCAGACCAACTATGCGGCGAGCAAGGCGGGGATCATCGGGCTGGTCAGGGGCCTGGCCCCGCAGTTGGTGGAGCGGGGGATCACGGTGAACGCGGTGGCTCCGGGCTTCATCGAGACGAAGATGACGGCGGCGGTACCGCTGTTCATCCGGGAGGCGGGGCGCCGGATGAACTCCCTTGCGCAGGGCGGGCTTCCGGTGGACGTGGCGGAGACGACGGCGTGGTTCGCGAACCCGGGGTCGGGTGGGGTGACGGGTCAGGTGGTCCGGGTGTGCGGGCAGAGCTTGCTGGGGGCGTAGGGGTTACTCCCCCACCCCGCCCCTTCCCGGCTGTGACATTTTGCGGCTCCGCCGCGTGGGGGGGGCTCCGCCCCTGACCCCCTGAGCCCCGCCTTTGCGGGGGCTTCGCCCCCTGCGCCCCGTACGCGACCTTCGGCCGCGTGTCCTCAATCGCCGGACGGGCTTGAAATGCCCCCGCCACCCAGGAGCCCCGCATGCCCAACCCCCACCCCCTCCCCGCCACCCTCATCCGCGCAGCCCTCGTCTCGCCCCTCCGCCGACGCCGCCCCTTCGGCCCCGACAGCCAACTCCCCGACACCCGCCTCACCTTCACGACCACCCCCCACCCCGGCCGCCTCGCCGCCTACGCCCGCCTCTGCGGCCACACCCGCACCGACCCGCTCCCCCTCCCGTACCCCCACGTCCTCGCCTTCCCCCTCGCCATGCAGCTGATGGCCTCCCCCGGCTTCCCGCTCCCCCTCCTCGGCCTCGTGCACACCCGCATCGAGATCACCGCCCACCAGCCGCTCCACCCCACCCACGAACTCGAACTCACCGTCTACGCATCCGAGTTGACCCCCCACCACCGCGGCACGGAAGTCACCATGGTCACCGAGGCCCGCCTCGCGGGCGACCTCGTCTGGGAGTCCCGCAGCGGCTACCTCGCCCGCCACCGCACCACCGCGACCACCACACAAACCGCCCCCACAGACCCCCCGAAGCCCCTCCCCGCCACCACCACCTGGGAGCTCCCCGCCGACCTCGGCCGCCGCTACGCCTCCGCCTCCGGCGACCGCAACCCGATCCACCTCCACCCCCTCACGGCCCGCCTCTTCGGCTTCCCCCGCGCGATCGCCCACGGCATGTGGACCTTCGCCCGCTGCCTCGCGGAATCAGAAGAGGACCCTCAACCCACCCACGTACGGGCGGACTTCAGGTCCCCGGTCCTGCTCCCCTCCACCATCACCTACGCGGCGAAGGGGCCCCACTTCCAACTGCAGAGCACGAGCGGCACAACCACCCGCATCCACCTCACCGGGGAGACGGCACCCACCGCTCCCCCCGCATAAGGTTCCCGAGCCCCGCCCACGCGAAGTTCATCAGCGTCGCGGCGGCGTCCTTCGCGGAGACCCCGTCCGTGTCGTTCGCCCAGCCCGCCAGTGACTCCGCCGCGCCCACCAGCGCCTCCGCGAGACCCGCCACGTCCCGGTCCAGCAGGTCCGAGTCGCCGTGGGCCTCACGCGCGGCGGCCCCGATGAGCCCCGTCACGAAGGCGACGATCTCGCCCCGCATCACGGCGACCTCCGACGCGAAGGGCTCCCCGTGCGTACGGGCCTGCCGGTGGAGCACGGACCACCCGTCCGGGTTCGACGCCGTATGCGCAAAAAAAGCCCCCAGCCCCGACCACAGCTGCCGGTCCGCGGCCGCCCCCGTCTCGACCCCGGCCTGCACAGCCGCCACCAGAGCCTGCGCCTCACGCCGGATGCACGCCGTGAAGAGCTCTTCCTTGGAGTTCAGGTACAGGTACACCAGCGGCTTCGAAACCCCCGCCAGCTCGGCGATCTCGTCCATCGACGCGGCCCGGTACCCGCGTTGCCCGAAGGTCTGCACGGCAGCGTCCATCATCTGCTGCTCCCGTACGGCCCGAGGCATCCGCTTCCCCTTGGCAGTGCTCACGTGACAGTCCCTTCCGACCGCTTACCCCCCGGTAAGGGTACGGACCGTCACCGGGTGCCTCACCACCGCGTCGAAGAGATACCCCTGGGTGTTGGGCACGGACCGCTCCGGCTGGGTGCGCCCCGCCGCGTCGGTGGCCCGCGCCAGCAGCTCCGTCGCGCCCTCCGTACGCGGCCGCCACGGCACCGTCCACCGCACCCAGCTGTCGCGCCGCGGCGCGTCCCGCAGCACCACCCGCCGCCACCGCGCACCCCCGTCCGTACTCACCTCGACCCGCCGCACCGGAGCCGCCCCCGACCACGACCTCCCCGTCAGCTCGTGCGTCTCGCCGGCCGCGAGCACGGCGCCCTGCGCCAGCTCGAAGGCGGACTTGACGGTCTGCCGGGTCAGCGGGGCGGAGCCCTCCGCCGGGTACCCGGGCCCGAAGAGCCGGTAGAAGTCGGTGTTCCACGGCGAGTGCAGCGGCTCGGTGCTGACCTCGATGTCGCCGACCCACTTGGTGGAGGCGATCCCGACCCAGGAGGGCACGACCACACGGACCGGGAAGCCGTGGTCGTACGGCAGGGGCGCGCCGTTCATCTCGTACGCGAGGATCACGTCGTCCAGCGCCTTGTCGACGGGCAGCGGGCGGCGCACCCGGCCCAGATTCACACCCCCGGTGACGTACTCCGCGTCGAGGCCGCGCGGCATGACGTCCACCGCGTGTCGGCTGATCCCCGCCCGGCGGAGCACGTCGGAGAGCCGGACCCCGCGCCACTGGGCGACGCCAATGGCGCCCAGCGTCCAGGCGGTGCCGGAGACGGTGTCGCCCTGCTGGGAGGTGTAGAAGCTGCGGCCGTTGCCCGCGCACTCGATGGCCGCGGTGCGCGTGACGGACGGGAGTCCGCGCAGCTGGTCGTAGCTGAAGCTGACCGGCGATCCGCCGCGCAGTCCGCTGCCCCAGACGGTGAGGCGCCAGGTCTTCGCGTCGAGGACGGGGGTCGAGGTGTGGTTGCGGACGAAGAAGCGGTCGACGGGGGTGAGCGGCCCCGTGCCGCGCAGGGCGGCGAAGTTGGTCTCGGCGTTGGTTCCGCGGATCGTGAACAGCTCGGGCGGCAGCGGCTTCACGATGCCGGGGCCCTCGGCGGCCAGGGCGGGGGCGGCGGAGGCGAGTTGGGCGGCGACGGGAGCGGCCGCCAGCAGCTTCAGGACAGCACGACGGGCAGGGGTCATCGCATGACTCCTCAGAGGGAAGGCAGGGGGAGAGAACGAGAGAAGAACTCAGTGGAAGCGCGGGAGTGCAGGCGTCAGCGACAACAACAGCGGCGCGACAGAGGGCGCAACATGACAGCCATGGGGCCGATCTTAGGGTCGGCACCCGCTCCCGGTCCGGGTTTCTCCCCAGCTGCCGGAAACACAGCAGTGCCCCCGGCCTGGGACCGGGGGCACTGCGGGTGGAGCGAAGGAGGTGTTACGCGGCGACCGCGACCGGCTGCTTGTCCTCGACCGGCGTCGACCCGATGGAGTCGATCGGCGACGACGAGGCGGAGTTGTACGCGTCGTGGTCGAGGATCTTCTCGCGGGCGGAGACGATCACCGGGACCAGCGACTGGCCCGCGACGTTCGTGGCCGTACGCATCATGTCGAGGACCGGGTCGATCGCCATCAGCAGACCCACGCCCTCGAGCGGCAGACCCAGCGTCGAGAGGGTCAGCGTCAGCATGACCGTGGCGCCGGTCAGACCGGCGGTGGCGGCCGAGCCGATGACCGAGACGAAGGCGATCAGCAGGTAGTCACCGATGGAGAGCTGCACGTCGAAGATCTGCGCGATGAAGATCGCGGCGAGCGCCGGGTAGATCGCGGCGCAGCCGTCCATCTTGGTCGTCGCGCCGAACGGTACGGCGAAGGAGGCGTACTCCTTCGGGACGCCGAGGCGCTCGGTGACCTTCTGGGTGACGGGCATCGTGCCGACCGAGGAGCGGGAGACGAACGCCAGCTGGATGGCGGGCCAGGCGCCCTTGTAGAACTGGAGCGGGTTGACCTTGGCGACCGTGGCGAGCAGCAGCGGGTAGACGCCGAACATGACCAGGGCGCAACCGATGTAGACGTCGGCCGTGAAGGTCGCGTACTTGCCGATCAGGTCCCAGCCGTAGTCCGCGATGGCGAAGCCGATGAGGCCGAGCGTGCCGAGCGGGGCGAGGCGGATGACCCACCACAGGGCCTTCTGCAGCAGCTCCAGGATCGACTCGGAGAGGGTGAGGATCGGCTGGGCCTTTTCGCCGAGCTGAAGGGCGGCGATACCGGCGACGGCGGCCATGAAGACGATCTGCAGCACGTTCAGTTCGGTGAACGGCGTGATGATGTCGGTCGGGATGATGCCGGTCAGGAAGTCGATCCAGGAACCGGCGTGCTCGGGGAGCTTGCCGTCCTTGGGGGTGAGACCTGTGCCGGCGCCCGGGTTGGTGATCAGGCCGATCGCGAGGCCGATGGAGACCGCGATCAGCGACGTGATCATGAACCAGAGCAGCGTGCGGGATGCCAGCCTGGCGGCGTTGTTGACCTTACGCAGGTTGGTGATCGACACCAGGATGGCGAAGAAGACGAGCGGGGCGACGGCCAGCTTCAGCAGCTGGACGAAGATGTCGCCGATCTGGCCGAGCGTGGTGTGCAGCCAGCTGATGTCCTGGCTGCGGGCGACCCAGCCGAGGAGAACACCCAGGACGAGACCGGTGAGGATCTGGGCCCAGAACGGGATCTTGGGTATTCGGACGCGGGAAGAAGACGTCGCGGACGACACGTAAGCACTCCGGTGGGGACAGCGGGAAGAAAGAGGGGACGGGGCCGGGTTCAGACGCGGCGGCAACAGACCGCGGAAAGGCAGCGGCAGAGATCGACATGCAGGCGCGCCACGAGCACGAGCGCGGGGCTCATGGCGTGGGTGTGCGCAGCTGCTGTCTTCATGTCGAACACGTTAACACTTGTACTTTGAGAAGCTCAAAGGTTGTCTTGGGGGCTGAGATGCAGAAAAGCCGAAGCCCCTGGTCAGGGGCTCCGGCCTGTGACGTACCTTACGGCGCGCTTACTGCGTGACGCCGTCCTCCTGGGACCGGTTGGCCTCGAGCTTGGCCTTGGTGCGGTCGACCTTGGCGACGATCTGCTCGGACATCTGGTCACGCTGCTTGCGCAGCAGTACGAAGCTGAGCGGCGCGGAGATGACGAGCGCCAGCAGGATCGTCCAGATCGCGTCGGAGCCGCCGAGGCCCTTGGGGACGATGCCGAAGTGGACGAGGACCGCGACGAGGACGAGGCATCCCATGAAGATGCCGATGCGCGCCATCGTGTACTGGATCGTGGCGCCCGGCTTGGCTGCAGACACGGCTGAGGCCTCTCTCTTCGTACGACTGCGGAAGCTGCCCGACTAGTGAAGCACGCCCCGCTATTGATCAGTTCAGAGGGGCAGCAGCATGGTGATGTCGTCGCGGTCGTCACCGGGGGCGACCCGGATCGCCGCGGGCACCCGTCCGTACTCCTTGTAGCCGCAGGAGGCGTAGAAGCTGTCGACGCCGGTGCCGCCGCGGCAGGTGAGGCGGACCGCCTCGATGCCGTCGAAGGAGCGGGCCGCGTCGGCGGCCGCCGCCATCAGGTCGCGGCCGTAGCCCTTGCCCTGGTGGGAGGGATGGACCATCACCGTGTAGAGCCAGAGCCAGTGGACCATGAGGCGGTGGGTGTTGTACGTGAGGAAGGCGGTGGCCGCCACGGCCCCGTCCTCGTCGCGGCCGACCAGCAGCCGGGTGCGTCCTTCGGCCATCGCCGCGAAGTGCTTGACGAGCTCGGGGCGTATCGCGTCGGGCGTGACCGGGGGGACGAAACCGACGGCGCCGCCCGCGTTGGAGACATCGGCCCAGAGCGCGAGGATCCCGTCGCGGAGCTCGGGGTCGACGGACGGGTCCAGCTCGAACGTAAGGCTCATACAGCAAGAGTAACCATTACGGGGGCCCGGATGTGCCCGGGCCCCCGTAGGAAAAGCGACTTCTGCCGCGATCAGAACCGCATGAGCTGCGGCGTCTCGCGCCGGGCCGTGTCCGGGCCCTCGTACTCGCGGATGATCTCGTAGCGGGTGTTGCGCTCGACCGGGCGGAAGCCGGCGTCGCGGATCAGCTCGAGGATGTCGTCACGGGTCAGCTTGTTGGGCGTGCCGTAGTTGTCCGCGTCGTGCGTGATCTTGTACTCGACGACCGAGCCGTCCATGTCGTCGGCGCCGTGCTGCAGCGCGAGCTGCGCGGTCTGGACGCCGTGCATGACCCAGAAGACCTTGACGTGCGGGACGTTGTCGAAGAGCAGACGCGAGACCGCGAAGGTCTTCAGCGCCTCGGCGCCCGTCGCCATCGTGGTGCGCGCCTGGAGCTTGTTGCGGACCTTGCCGTCCTTCATGTCCACGAAGTCGTGCTGGTAGCGCAGCGGGATGAAGACCTGGAAGCCGTTGGTCTCGTCCTGCAGCTCGCGCAGGCGCAGCACGTGGTCGACGCGGTGACGGGGCTCCTCGATGTGCCCGTACAGCATCGTCGCCGGGGTCTTGAGACCCTTCTCGTGCGCGAGGCGGTGGATGCGCGACCAGTCTTCCCAGTGGGTGTTGTGGTCGACGATGTGCTCGCGGACCTCCCAGTCGAAGATCTCCGCGCCGCCGCCGGTGAGCGACTCCAGACCGGCCTCGATCAGTTCGTCGAGGATCTCGGAGGCGGAGAGCCCGGAGATCGTCTCGAAGTGGTGGATCTCGGTGGCGGTGAAGGCCTTCAGGGAGACCTGCGGGAGGGCTTCCTTGAGGGCGGAGAGCGAGCGCGGGTAGTAGCGCCAGGGCAGCGTGGGGTGCAGGCCGTTGACGATGTGCAGCTCGGTGAGGTTCTCGCCCTCCATCGCCTTCGCGAGGCGGACGGCCTCCTCGATGCGCATCGTGTACGCGTCCTTCTCGCCCGGCTTGCGCTGGAACGAGCAGTACGCGCAGGACGCGGTGCACACGTTCGTCATGTTGAGGTGACGGTTGACGTTGAAGTGGACGACGTCGCCGTTCTTGCGCGTACGCACCTCGTGGGCGAGGCCGCCCAGCCAGGCCAGGTCGTCGGACTCGTAGAGGGCGATGCCGTCCTCGCGGGACAGCCGCTCGCCGTCACGGACCTTCTGCTCCAGCTCGCGCTTGAGGCCCACATCCTGAATAGATGCAGTCACGTGTCGGCCGCCTTCCTTTATGTCTCCGTAAAACAAGCCTCGTCCACAGTACGTCTAAGCCTCTTCGGGCAGTTCCCCGACCCGGTTCTCCCACTTCGTGGAGAGAACGATGGTGGTACGGGTCCGCGAGACGCCGCGCGTGCCGCTGAGGCGGCGGATCGTCTTCTCCAGGCCGTCCACGTCACTGGCGCGGATCTTCAGCATGTACGAGTCGTCGCCCGCGATGAACCAGCAGTCCTCGATCTCCGCCAGGTCCTTCAGCCGGTGCGCGACGTCCTCGTGGTCGGCCGCGTCCGAGAGCGAGATGCCGATCAGCGCGGTCACGCCGAGCCCGAGCGACTTGGCGTCGACGGTGGCGCGGTAGCCGGTGATGACGCCCGCGCTCTCCAGGCGGTTGATGCGGTCGGTGACGCTGGGGCCCGAGAGCCCGACGAGCCGGCCGAGCTCGGCGTAGGAGGCCCTGCCGTTCTCTCTGAGGGCCTGGATGAGCTGCCTGTCCACCGCGTCCATGTACCTGAAGCCTTCCTTAAGTCCACCCGTAAAGCGCTTACGTAACTTATCCGGAGCCCGCGCTGTCAGCTCCTCCGGGAGCCCCCGCCCAGCTCGCCCTCCCAGCGGCGGTACAGCGTGTGCGTCACGCCCGCCGCGTCCAGTACGCGTCCGGCGACGAAGTCCACCAGGTCCTGGATGTGCGTCGCGCCCGCGTAGAACGCCGGGGAGGCCGGCAGTACCACCGCGCCCGCCTCGTCCAGCGCCACCATCTGCTTCAGCGTCTGGCCGCTGAGCGGGGTCTCGCGCACGACGACGACCAGCTTCCGCCGCTCCTTGAGCGTCACGCTCGCCGCCCGCTGCAGCAGGTCCTTCGAGAGCCCGAGCGCGATCCCGGCCACGGCGGCCGTCGACGCGGGCGCGACGATCATCCCCTTGACGGGGTACGAGCCGGAGGACGGGCCCGCGGCGAGATCGCCCGCAGCCCAGTGCCGTACATCCGTGATGTCCACGTCGAAGGTGCCGGGCTTCCCGTCCGCGCCACGGGCCAGCCACTGGCGCAGATCCTCCTGCCAGTGCGCGTCCCGGAAGGCGATCCCGGTCTCGTCGAGCAGCGTCAGCCGCGAGGCCCGGCTCACCACCAGGTCCACCGCCTCACCGGCGTCGAGCAACGCGCGTACGACGGCCGCCGCATAGGGGGTCCCCGACGCCCCGGAGACCCCGACGACCCAGGGGATGCGCTTACCGTCGCTCATGACCCGAGCCTATCCGGCACCCCAGAGCGGGAACCGACCACGGTGCGCCGTACGTTCTACGGCACAAGCGGGAACGTAGGGGGGCCTGTGATGGAGAACAGCGGGTTGAACGAGCGGTGGGACGGCCGGGCGAAAGCCGCCGCCCTGCTCATGGGCGGCTGGGTCGCGCTGCTCTGGCTGCTCGAAGTGATCGACGTGGCGAGCGGGCACGCGCTGGACTCGGGTGGCATCACCCCGCGCGAGTTCTCCGAGCTGCCGGACATCTTCTCGGCGCCGTTCCTGCACGGCAGTTTCAGCCATGTCGCGGGAAATTCGCTGCCGCTGCTGATACTCGGCTTCGTCGCCGCCCTCTCCGGAATACGCCGGTTCGCCTCCGTCGTCCTGACCGTGATCGTGATCGGCGGCCTGGGCGTCTGGCTCACCTCGCCCGCGAACTCCGTCACCGTGGGCGCATCCGGCGTCGTCTTCGGCCTCTTCGGCTACCTCCTGGTGCGCGGCTTCGTGAACCGCTCGCCGGTGGACGTGGTGGTGGGCGTGGTCGTGGCCGCGGTGTACGGATCGATCCTGTGGGGCGTGCTGCCGACCGACTCCGGCATCAGCTGGCAGGGGCATCTGTTCGGCCTGGCCGGAGGTGTGGTCGCGGCCTTCGCGTTCCGCAGTCCGGCCCGTCGAACGGCCGTGACCAACGGCACTGCTCCTTAACGCTTTTATCCATTTCTTGAGCGGTTCCTTCACAGGTACTTTTCACTTGAGTCTTATTTCGTCTTTCGTCTGCCAAGGAGTCCAGTCATCAACACGAAGCGCAGGGGTCTTGCCGCCGCCGGCTGCATAGCCCTGATCACCGCTCTGTCCGCCGCCTGCGGCACTGCCGAGAACATCAGCGCGGGCATGAAGGTGCAGAACGCCTTCGACAAGCTGAGCGAGCAGAAGTCGTTCAGCGCCGAACTGGGCTTCGACGGCAGCGCCGACGACATCTACGCCGCCATGAAGAACGAGGACGACTTCAAGCGCTCGGACGCCGAGATGCTGGCGGGTCTGACGGTGAAGGTCGGCGCCGCGTCCGACAAGCCGCTGAAGGACACGAAGGACGGCGGCTCGATGAGCCTCGCCCTGAGCAACGGCAAGGCGGACCTCTTCGAGCTCCGTTCCGTGGACAAGAAGCTGTACATCCGCGCGGACCTCAAGGCCATCACGGCCCTGGACACCAGCAGCAAGGGCTCCGGTACCAAGGAGCTCGACGACATGCTGAAGCAGGCGGACCAGCTGCCGTCCTCGCTGGCCTCCGTGAAGAACGTCCTCAAGGGCAAGTGGATCGAGTTCGACCCGAAGTCGTTCACCGAGTTCGTCAAGGAGAGCGGCCTCGACAAGGAGGCCGGGCTGCCCGACGCCTCCGCGACGCTCGACGCCAAGGAGCAGAAGAAGCTGATCGCGGCGGTCAAGAAGGCGCTCGCCAAGGACGCCACGTTCAAGGACGCCCCGAGCAAGGACGGCGTCGACCACGTGACGGTCACCGTGGCCGGGCGCGACGCGGCGACGGACCTGGTGTCCGCGCTGAAGGGCTTCCCGCAGTTCAAGGACGCCATGAAGGACTTCAAGGCGTCCGACGTGCCGGACAAGAAGTTCGCGATCGATGTCGCGATCAAGGACGGCATGCTCTCGGGCATCTCCCTGGATGTCGCCCAGCTCGACAAGCAGGCCAAGGGCAAGCTCCCGCTGTCGATCGCGATCGACGGCAAGGCGGACCCGGTCTCGGCCCCGTCCGGCGCGACCGAGCTGAAGCCGCAGGACCTGATGAGCGCGATGATGTTCCTGGCGATGGGCCAGGCGCAGGCGTAAGCAGCAGAGGAAAGGGCCCCCACCGGTTCGACCGGTGGGGGCCCTTCTCCGTTTCCGTAACGGCGTCAGAGCGTCAGTCCACGCACCAGCAGGTCCAGCAGCGCGCACACGAAGAGCGCGATGCCGATGAAGCCGTTGACCTGGAAGAACGCCCGGTTGAGGCGGGACAGGTCGTGGGGCTTGACGATCTGGTGCTCGTACAGGAAAGCCGCCGCGACGATGAGCAGGCCGAGCCAGAGGAAGAAGCCGCCGTCCGTGGCCAGGGCGTACCAGACCAGCAGGGTCATGGTGATCGCGTGGCAGGTGCGGGCGCCGTAGATCGCGGCCGGGATGCCGAAGCGCGCCGGGACCGACTTCACGCCTTCGCCTCGGTCGGCCTCGACGTCCTGGCAGGCGTAGATCAGGTCGAAGCCGCCGATCCAGATGCCGACGGCGAGACCGAGGAGCACCGCGTCCCAGTTCCAGGTGCCGGTGACCGCGAGCCAGGCGCCGATGGGGCCCATGGCCTGGGCGATGCCGAGGATGGCCTGCGGGAAGTTCGTGAACCGCTTGCCGTACGGGTAGACGACCATCGGGACGACGGCGATCGGCGCGAGGGCCAGGCAGAGCGGGTTGAGCGCGGCGGCCGCGCCCAGGAAGATCACCAGCGCGATGGCGGCACCGGTCCACGCGGACCGTACGGAGACGGCGCCGGTGACCATCTCGCGGTTGGCGGTACGGGGGTTACGGGCGTCGATCTCGCGGTCGATGATGCGGTTGCACGCCATCGCGAAGGTCCGCAGGCCCACCATGGCGATGGTGACCAGGAGCAGGGTGCCCCACTGGATGTTGCCGTCCTGCTGGAACATCGCGGTGAGGGTGGCGGTGTACGCGAAGGGGAGCGCGAAGACCGAGTGCTCGATCATCACCAGGCGCAGGAACGCCTTGGTCCGACCGGGCTGCGGCACTGCTGCTGCGGCGCTGCTCACGAGAGTCCGTACTCCTTCCAGCGGCGGTCGACCTTCGCCGCCGTCTGCGGGTCGGACTCGACCATGTTCGGCCAGCCGCCGTCCCGCGTGTAGCCCTCCTCGGGCCACTTCTTCGTTGCGTCGATTCCTGCCTTGCCGCCCCAGAACTGCTGGTAGGAGGCGTGGTCGAGGTGGTCGACCGGACCTTCGACGACGGTGAGGTCGCGCGAGTAGTCCGTATTGCCGAGGGCCCGCCAGGAGACCTCGTGGAGATTGTGGACGTCGCAGTCGGCGTCCACGATGACGATCAGCTTCGTCAGGGACATCATGTGGGCACCCCAGATCGCGTGCATCACCTTCTGGGCGTGCTTGGGGTACTTCTTGTTGATCGAGACGATCGCGCAGTTGTGGAAACCGCCCGACTCGGGGAGGTGGTAGTCCACGATGTCCGGGACGATGATCTTGAGGAGCGGGAGGAAGAACCGCTCGGTCGCGCGGCCGAGGGGTCCGTCCTCGGTGGGCGGCCGGCCTACGACGATCGACTGGATCAGCGGGCGCTTGCGCATCGTGATGCAGTCGATGGTGAGCGCGGGGAACGGCTCCTGCGGCGTGTAGAAACCGGTGTGGTCGCCGAAGGGGCCTTCGGGGAGCGTCTCGCCCGGCTCCAGCCAGCCCTCGATGACGACTTCGGCGTTGGCCGGGACCTGGAGCGGGACGGTCTTGCAGTCGACCATCTCGATCCGCTTGCCCTGCACGAAGCCGGCGAAGAGGTACTCGTCGATGTCCTCGGGGAGCGGCGCGGTCGACGCGTACGTCACGGCGGGCGGGGCCCCGAAGGCGATCGCCACGGGCAGGCGCTCGCCGCGCTTGGCGGCGACGGCGTAGTGGTTGCGGCTGTCCTTGTGGATCTGCCAGTGCATGCCGATGGTGCGCTTGTCGTGGCGCTGGAGGCGGTACAGGCCGAGATTGCGGATGCCGGTCTCGGGGTGCTTGGTGTGGGTGAGGCCGAGGTTGAAGAAGGAGCCGCCGTCCTCGGGCCAGGTGAAGAGCGCGGGGAGCTTGTCGAGGTCGACGTCGTCGCCGGTGAGGACGACTTCCTGGACGGGGGCGCTGTCCTGCTTCACCTTCTTCGGCGGCACGTGCGCCATGGTGCCGAGCTTGCCGAAGGCTTCGCGGACGCCGACGAAGCCCTGGGGCAGCTCGGGGCGGAGGAGGCCGCCGATCTTGCCGCTGATCTCGTCGTACGACTTGAGGCCGAGCGCCTTGAGGAGGCGGCGGTCGGTGCCGAAGACGTTCATCGCCAGGGGCATCGAGGCGCCCTTGACGTTCTCGAAGAGGAGGGCCGGTCCGCCAGCCTTGTTCACGCGGTCGACGATCTCCCCGACCTCCAGGTGCGGGTCGACTTCGGCCTTGATGCGCTTGAGGTCGCCCTCGCGCTCCAGGGCGCGGAGCAGCGAGCGGAGATCGTCGTAAGCCATGGGGTCCAGTCTGTCATCCCGGCCGGGATGCCAGCAGATGCGGGGGCCGCGCCCCCGCCCGCTACCCTGGCCGCGTCAACGGGGTCCGTACGTGCCCCGCCACCGTCCCCGGGGGGATCGCTCGGCCATGCTCAGGTACATCCCGTTTCTGCTGGTCCTCGCGCTCTGGATCTACGCCTTCATCGACTGTCTGAACACCCCGGAGGAAGAGGTCCGCGGCCTCCCCAAGGTCGTCTGGGTCATCATCATCCTGCTCTTCGGCGAGGTCCTGATCGGCCCCATCGCCTGGCTCGTCGCCGGCCGTCACCGCCGCGCCCCCGCCAATGGCTCGACCCCGTCCGAGTGGCACCGCAATCAGCGGCCCACCATGACCGCCCCCGACGACGACCCCGAGTTCCTGCAGTCCCTCAAGGCGGAGAACCGCAAGGACGAGTCGCTCCTCAAGGACTGGGAGGCGGACCTGCGCCGCCGCGAGGAGGAGCTCCGGCGGCGCGAAGAGGACGACAAGAGCTGACCGTGCGCCGCGAGGGCGTACCCCCGTACACCCTGTACGCCCTCGCGCCCCCGGAAGCGGACACCGCGCCCCTGCCCGCGCCCGCGCAACCGCCGGACACTTACGGGGCATGACGACCCTTCCCACCAGCGCCCCGGCGCCCACCGACGCCCCCGCCACCGACTACGGCGACAAGGTCATCGCCGTCGAGACGGCGGGCTCCGACCCCATCCCGCTCTCCGAGCGGCACGGGCGTCCGCGCCAGCTGCTGTGGACCTGGGCCTCGCCCAACATCGAGTTCGCGACCGTCTACATCGGCGTCATCTCGGTCCTCTTCTTCGGCCTCAGCTTCTGGCTGGCCGCCGCCGCGCTCGTCCTCGGTACGGCGCTCGGCTCGCTCACCCAGGGCCTCCTCTCCACGGACGGCCCCCGCTTCGGCGTCCCGCAGATGGTGATCGGCCGCCTCTCCTTCGGCCACCGCGGCAACGCGCTCCCCGCCGGGGTCAACGCCCTTGTCGCGGGCGTCGGCTGGTTCGCCGTGAACAGCGTCAGCGCCGCCTTCGCGCTCAACACCCTCACCGGCCTCCGCCCCCTCCCGAGCCTCCTCCTCGTGGTCGCCGCCGAGATCGCCATCGGTTTCATCGGCCACAACTTCGTGCACGTCTTCGAGCGGTACGCACTCCCGCTCCTCGCCGTCGTCTTCGTCCTGGCCGGCATCTGGACCTTCGACCACGCGCACCTCTCCGCCCCCGCGTCCGGCGGCGGCTCCCTCGGCGGCTTCCTCCTCGCGACCAGCACCGCCTTCGGCTACGCAGCCGGCTGGAACACCTACGCCTCCGACTACACCCGCTACCTCCCGCACACCGCCTCGCGCCTGAAGACCGCCCTCTACCCGGCGCTCGGCCTCTTCGTCTCGATCACCGTCGTCGCCCTGATCGGCGCGGCCTCCGCCACGATCGTCGCCCCGAAGGACGCCACCCCGACGGCCGCCTTCACCGGCCATCTCCCGGACTGGCTCGGCAACCTCACACTGCTGGCGATCATCCTGGGCGGCATCTCGGCGAACGCCCTCAACATCTACTCGTCCTCCATGTCGCTCACCTCGCTGGGCCTCAACCTCCCGCGCTGGCTGGGCCGTTCGACGCTGGTCGCGATCTCCGGTGTGGCCGGCACGGCGGCGGCCTGGGCGTCGCTGTCGGACGCGGGTCATGCGTACGAGGCGTTCCTGCTGGTCATCGCGTACTGGGTCGGCCCGTGGCTCGGTGTCGTACTCCTCGACCGGTGGCTGTCGGCGCGCACGACGCCCGACGAGGAGCTGACTCTCCGCCTTCTGGACCGCACGTACGCCAACTGGTCAGGTGTGGCAGCCCTGTTGGCGGGCGTCGCCGTCTCCGTCCCGCTCTTCTCGAACCAGGAGAAGTACGTCGGCTGGGCGGCCGAGCAGTGGCCGTCGCTGGGCGACATCACCTGCGCGGTCGGCTTCGTGGTCAGCGCCCTCGTCTACGCGGGCCTGACGGCGCTGTCCCGGCGCCGCCTACGCGACTGACCTGACCCCGCTCACCTGCACCACCGCGGGCCCCGCCCCCTGCACGATCCGCCGGGCACACGCCGCCGACAGGAGCTCCCCCAGCAGCTCGGGGTCGCCGACCTCCAGACCGAGGAGCGACTCGATGCGCTCCAGCCGCTGGTAGAGCGACTGCCGCCCGATGTGCAGGAGGGCGGCGGTGCGCGTCGGCGAGCACCCGTGCCGCAGATGCACTTCCAGCGTCCGTACGAGATCCGAACCGTGCGCCGCCTCCCACGCGAGCAGCGGCCCCAGCGTGTGCTCCACCAGATGCGAGAGCCGGTCGCGGTTGGCCTCGATGCCGCCCCGCGTCAGCTCCCGCTCCAGTGCGAGGGCCCGCGACGAGGTGATCAACGCCCCCTGTACGAGGCCGGGTTCGGCAGAGGCGACCGTGAGCGCCAGTTCCAGCGCGGTCCGCGCGGCCCGCAGCGTCTCGCTCCACCGCAGCCAGCCCGCGTCCCCCGCCACCGCGTGCCCGACGGCGGCGACCACGCCCGCCCCGCAGCCCCCCAGCGCGTCCTGCACGGCCCGCACCGGATCGCGCCGCCCACCGTCCACGGCAATCAGCGCAAGCGTGTCCCCGGGGAAGGCCGCGCACAGCGCCGCATGCCCCCCGAGCCGCCGCACCGCACCCCCGAGCCCCGCGTCGACGCCCTGCGCGGACACCCCGACGAGCCGCGCACCGGCCCCCGGACGGAATCCGGCGAGCGCCGAACGCGCCGAGACCTCCGGCTGGTTGAGCGCCCGCCCGTCCGCCAGATCGGCCAGCAGCGCGGCACCGTGATCACCGCCCCAGGGCCGTACGGCGGGCCCGGTCAGCCCCTGCGCGACGATGGCCCGGTTGGCGGCCTCGGTGATCCGCACAAAGGGGACGACGCGCCGCAGCGCGACGAGCGGCAGCCCCAACTTCCCTGCCTCGTCGACGACTTCCTCCGGCATGACGGCGAGCGCCCGCCCCACCTCGACGACGAGCCCGACCGCGCCCCGGGCGGCGAGCTCGCGCACGTACCGCCGCCGGAACTCCTCGCCGACCTCCGCGAGCCCGAAGCCGTTGGTGAGCAGGAGCTCGCCGCCGTCGAGGAAGTTCGCGCCCTCGTACACCTCGCTGGAGTGCACCCACCGGACGGGCCGGTCGAGCGCGTCGGCCCCGGCGAGCAGGTGCGGCGAGGCGTCGCGGACCGCGTCGAGGGACAGAATCTCGCGGAGGGTGAGCGCAGGCATGGAGGGCCTCCCGACAGTTCGTCCGGCTTCCGGCTGCCCGGAGAGTACTTTCCGCACGTTGCCCCGGTGTTTCCCCGCCAGGAGAGTGAGAGCCATGGCCATCCACACCACAGCACCCCGTATCCCCACGATCGACCTGAAGCCGTGGCTCTCCGGCGACGAGAAGGCGCGGGCCGAGATCGCCGCGACCGTGGACGAAGCGCTGAAGACGGCGGGCTTCCTGCTGGTGACGGGGCACGGGGTCGACCCGGCTCTGCGCGGCCGGATCCGCGAGGCCGCACGGGAGTTCTTCCGCCTCCCGGCCGTGACGAAGGAGCCGTACGCGGTCAAGGTCGGCGGCCGGGGCTGGCTCGGCCCGGGCGCGGAGGCGAACGGCTACTCGGAGGGGACCCCGACGCCCCCCGACCTGAAGGAGTCGATCTCCTTCGCGGCGGAGGAGGAGACGGGCGACGCGGAGGTCGACGCGGAGTGGTTCGCCCCCAACACCTGGCCGGCGGAGGCCCCGGAGCTGAAGGCGCTGGTGACCGCGTACCTCTCGCAGATGCAGCAGCTCTCCGACCGGCTCCTCGAACTCCTCGGCACGGCGCTCGGCCAGGAGCCCGACTTCTTCACGCGGCACACGGCCCACCCGACCTGGGGTTTCAACATCAACTGGTATCCCGGCACGGAGGTGACGGGCCCTCCGGAGCCCGGCCAGTTCCGTATCGGCCCGCACACGGACTTCGGCACGGTGACGGTCCTCGACCGGCAGGCGGGCAAGGGCGGGCTGCAGGTCTTCACGGACGAGGGCGGGTGGGAGGACGCGCCGTACGACCCGGACGCGTTCACCATCAACATCGGTGATCTGATGGCCCGTTGGACGGGCGACCGCTGGCGCTCGGGCCGCCACCGGGTGCTGCCGCCGCCGGCGGACGTGCCTGCCGAGGAGCTGATGTCGCTGGTCTACTTCTACGAGTGCGACCCGCGTACGACGGTCGCCCCGGTTCCGGCGCCGACGGGCCGGGTGGCGTACGAGCCGGTGGACAGCCATGTGTATCTGCGGGGGAAGCTGGACGCGATCACCGTGTCGTGAACGCGTAAGCCCGCCGGGACCTTCGCCCTCCGGCCTCGGGCCCTCTGCCGTACGAGGAGCGGCCGGCCCGGCGTTAGCGTTGTCGGTGCGAGAGGACATCACCGCCGGATGGCGGCAGATCCTTCCGTACGCCTCCCTCTGCGAGGCGGCAAGAGAAAGTAGTACCAGCGTCGGCGCCCTTGCCCGGGCAGCCCCTATGCGACGCGAGGGCGGACCCAGTAGAGAAATCCTGGGTTCCCGGTGCTGCGCAATCGCTCTTCGACGTCACGTCCCCGGGGACCCCCTCCGGAACGGACCACACGCATGTCTCAGCAGCAGCTCGAACGCAACAAGCAGATCGTCGTCGACTACTACCGGACGGCCTTCGGCGGCGACCCGGAGAAGGCCATCGCGGACCACTTCGGCGACCGCTACATCCAGCACAACCCGGATGCGGCGGACGGCCCCGAGGCGTTCATCGGCTTCGTGGAGTGGCTCCGGGGTACGTACCCGGAGCTGCGCCTGGACATCAAGCGCGTCGTCGCCGAGGGCGACATGGTGGTCACGCACTCCCACCTGATCCTCAGGCCGGGCGAGCCGGGCCGTGCGCTGGCGGACTTCTTCCGCCTGGAGGACGGCAAGGTCGTCGAGCACTGGGACGTCATCCAGGAGGTCCCGGCCGAGTCGGCGAACCCCAACGGAATGTTCTGACTTCTCCGTCACCGGGGCCGCCGGCGCCGCCGCCCGAGGCCGTCCATGAGGACGCGCAGTACGGCGAGGCGCTGGGCGGCCACCTCGGCCCCCGCGGACGGGCTGAGCGCCTTGCGGGCGGCATGCGCGGCGAGCACGCCGACGATCAGCCGCACCAGCGCACTGCTGATGCCTACGGCGGCGAACGCCCAGGCCGCGCCGCCCAGTTGATGACCGATCATCTTCGACCACACCTTTCGCGGGAGAGCCCCAGATCTACCGCCCGCTCGCGGCCTCCCGCTTCCCCGCACCCGCGCGGAAGTGCCTCCCCTCCCCCAACTTCCGCGCAGCCGCGTCCCTTTCGCGATCCACGGGACCGGTGAACCATGCGGAAATGCCCGCCACAAAACCCGCCCGCGGCAAGAGCTGGAAACGGGACCTCCCTTTCCCCTACGACCAGGACCTGTCCGGGGTGCTGCGCCACCTCAACCGCCGCACGCGCCCCTTCCGCACCCGCCTGTCCAACGACCCGGTGACGGCCTCCTACCTGGCGGCGGGCATGCGCCTGCTGAGCCGGCACATGGGCCCCCGTCCGGCCGAACACCCCCCAACAGACCGCCCGTTGCTCCGCTTCCTCTCCCAGCGCGCGGTGGCGGCGGAGCTGGGCAACAACCCCACCCCCTTCGCCCGCAGGGGCAACGTCGCCCAGCTCCGCGACCGCTGGAGCGCCCAGGCGGACTACGTCTCCGACCTGATCCACTTCGCGGTCTGGCACGACAACTACCGCCCCGGCCACCGCGAACAGCGCACCGCCCGCGCCCAGCAGCTCACCAGCGGCCCGGACTTCGTGGCGGCGGTCCACGAGACGGCGTACGAGCACACGGCGGAGGGTGTCGACACCGCGTCGGTCCGCCTGAGCCTGGCCCTGATGGCGGGGGCGGAGGGCGACAGCGAGGTCACGGACGCGATCTCATCCCTGTACGCCGCCTACTTGGGCTCCTGGAAGGAGCTCTACGCGGCCGTACTCCACGACCGCCACCTGCGCCTGCGCCCCGGCCTCACGCTCGACGACCTGGCCAACGCGCTCTCCGCCACGACGGACGGCACGATCCTGCGCACGATCGGCGACCCGACCGCCACGGTCATGGACCACGCCAACCGCCGCTCCCTGATGGGCACGGTGGCCCTGGCGGTGATCCACGCCTTCCTGGAACCGGAGGAGGACGCGACCGGCCTCACCCTGGAGGAGGCGGTGGCGGAACGCTTCGACGGGCGCGCGTACTGACCGCCGCCGGCCACTCACACAGCAACGACACGCACGTCAGGCGGTTCCAGCACGGCGAGACAGGCCTTCACGTCCTCCGGGTCGCTGGTGAAGATCACTGCGCTGCCGTGCCGGACCGCAGCCAGCGCCACCCAGGCGTCGACCGCATCGGGCCGCTTCTTGGGCGGCAGTTTCGCCCCGCCCAGCGCCGTGCCGAACCGTCGCCAGTCGATGACGTCGGGACCCGTCGCGCAGGCGATGCACGCGGGCTGCCCCGCCTTCGTCGCACGCATCGGAGGCGCGGAGGCCCGCGCCTGGGGCACCGTGCAGTCCTTGAGCACCCCTGCCAGCGAATGCACCAGCGCCGGCCTCGGCCGCCAGACCTGGGCAAGGACGGGGCCGAGCACGAGCGCGCGATGCGGGCTCTCCTTCATCCCCTCATGCAGATGAACGGCCTTCGCCTTGCGGTCGGCGAGCGCGATCAGCATCCCGGTGTCGTACACCGGAACCCGTGCGCTCACGCGACCCGCTCCGGGCTGACGTCATGCCGGTCCGCGCCGTAGACGAGCCCGAGCGCCGCCTCGACGTCGCGGCGCTCCTGCTCCGTCAGCTCCCCGTCGACCGCGCCCGGCTCCCCCGCAAGCTCGCGCGCGCCACTCTCCGCGGCGTCGATCAGCGCGTCCACCTTGGCGAACTGCTCCTCTATGGCGTCCGTCTCGGCCATCTGCCGCGTCGCGGCATGCACGAGGTACGCGGAGACGTCCATCCCCGCCCGTTCCGCGTGCAGCCTGATGCGCTCGGCCTGCTCCTGCTCAAGGCTGATGCTGATCCTGGTCTTGGCCACGCCACCAGCGTATGACGCGTATTACGATCGTGCCAGGCGCGTACGACAGCCTGCGCTTAGCCCCCGAACTGCTCGTGGTCGGCCAGCACCGCGTCGATCACGCGCCGGTTGAGCGCGGCCTTCTCCTCGTCCCTGTCGATGCACTCGCTCAGCACGAGCAGCGACTTCCACAGCGACCAGCCCCTGGCCCGCGCCCACATGCCCGCGTCCTGCCCGACCGCTTCGCGGAACGCCTCGCGTTCCGCGCCCTCGAACATGCCCCAGGCGATCACCAGATCGCAGGCGGGGTCGCCGATGCCCGACGTACCGAAGTCGATGACGGCGGTCAGCTTTCCGTCGGCGACCAGCAGGTTGCCCTGCGCGATGTCCCCGTGGAACCACACCGGCGCCCCGCGCCACTCCGCGCCGAGGGCCGCTTCCCAGACTGCGGCGGCCTTCTCGGTGTCCACGCGGCCCTTCAGCGCGGCCAAGTAGCAGCGGGTCTCCTCGTCGTAGAACGCGGGCGACGCACCCCGGTACCAGCTGTGCTCCCCGCCGACCGGACCACCGGTGGCGTCGGCACGCTGGAGCGCGCGGATGAACTCCGCGACGGAGACGGCGAATTGGACCCGGTCCCCGATCCGCTCCCACGCGGCCGTCTCGCCGTCGAGCCAGCCGCGTACGGACCACGGATACGGATACCCCTCGCCCGGCGCACCCATCGCCAGCACGGGTGGAACCGCGACCGGCAACTGCGGGGCGAGGCGCGGGAGCCAGTGGTTCTCCTTGTCGACGGCGGGTACGTAGCCGGGTCCCGTGGGCAGCCGTACGGTCATGTCGTCGCCGAGCCGATAGGTCCGGTTGTCCCAGCCGTCGACCTCCACGGGGGTCACGTCCAGCCCGCTCCACTGCGGGAACTGCGCGGCGAGCAAACGCTTCACGAGGGCGGCGTCGATACCGGCGCGGCCGTCGGGGGGAGTCGAAACCATCCGGGGATCATCGCGAAGGCGGGGCGTACGGTGCAACGAAATATCGTGGCGCCGTACGGCAGAATGCCCCCGTGCCGACCAAGATCGAGCTGAGCGAGCAAGAACTCCGTGCGATCACGGGCTACGCGGCGGCGTGTGCCCGCAGGGCGCTGCCCCTTTTCGAGCGCCAGTGCCCGACGGACACCCGCCCCCGCGACGCCGTCGATGCAGCCGACGCTTTCGCCGGAGGCGGCCGGCGCACGGCGGCCCTGCGGCAGATCGCGTGGGCGGCGTACAAGGCGGCGCAGGAAACGACCGCCCCGGCTGCGGAGGACGCGGCCCGGGCAGCGAGCCACGCGGCGGCGGCCGCGTATCTCCACCCCCTGGCGGACGCCCACCAGGTGAAGCACATCCTCGGCGCCGCGGCGCACGCGGCACGGGCGGAGGAGCTGGCGGGCGTCGCTGCGGGGACTCTGGACTGGGCGCGCCACCACGCTCCCCCGGCGGTCACCGCGGTGCTGGCCCGAATGCCCGCGGCCCCGCCCGGAGGCGGCCGCGCGGGAGAACTGATCCGTGAGCTGGACGCGGCCCTTCGCACCTGAGGCTCAACCAGCCGAAGCGGTAAGGGCTTTGAGCCACTCGTCGACCGGTACGACGTCCGCCCACAACGGAAAGAGCCGCTCTGTGAGGACCCGGTGCAGCTCCTGGTCGGTGTCGAGGCACCCGTCCACCAGGACCGTGAGCCCGAAGTCCAGGTCGACGCCCCGGGCCAGCGTGGTCAGTACCACCGCACTGGTGGCGATCCCGGCGAGGACCAGGTGGTTGATGCCACGGGCCCTGAGGACCAGGTCCAGGTCGCTGCCCGAGAAGGCACTGCCCCGCCGCTTGGTGACCACGATGTCGTCCGGCCTGGGCGTGATGTCGGGATGGATCTCACTGCCGGGAGCGCCCTCGGTGAACAGCCCCGCCTCCAGAACGGTGGCCATCGCCCGGCTGCGGGAGCTGACTTCAGGCTGCCCTGCCCGTAGACCCATGGTCACGTAGATGACGGGGATGCCGGCAGCGCGGGCCCCATCGATCGCCGCCCGCAGCCGTCCCAGATATCCGGAATCGGCGCCGACGATGTCCACGACGTCCCGCTGGACGTCCATCACGAGGAGTGCAGTGTCTGCCATGGAGGCAGCCTGCTGCGCAACTGGCCGATTGTGAAGACCACTTGGGTGGTGCGAGCCTGTGGCCCGGAACGGGCAGTTCGATCAGAAGTCAGAAGAAGGTGGGGTGACCCGCATGCGTGCGGTGGTCTTCGAGCGGTTCGGCGAGCCGGCCGGGGTACGGGACGTGCCCGACCCCGTTGCGGCGCCGCGCGGGGTCGTGGTGCGGGTCGAGGCGACGGGGGTGTGCCGCAGCGACTGGCACGGGTGGATGGGCCACGAGCCCGAGATCGTGCTGCCGCACGTGCCAGGACACGAATTCGCGGGGGTCGTCGCCGAGGTGGGCGCGGAGGTACGCGGCTGGCGGGTCGGCGACAGGGTGACCGTGCCGTTCTCGTGCGGCTGCGGGAGCTGTCCGACGTGTGCGTCGGGGAATCACCAGGTGTGCGAGCGGGGCGCGACGCCCGGGTTCACACACTGGGGATCGTTCGCGGAGTACATCGCGCTCGACCACGCCGACGTGAACCTGGTGGCGCTCCCGGACGACATGGCCTTCACCGCGGCGGCGGGCCTCGGCTGCCGTTTCGCGACGGCGTTCCGGGCCGTGGTCCAGCAGGGCCGCGTGGCGGCGGGCGAGTGGGTGGCGGTGCACGGGTGCGGCGGGGTCGGACTGTCGGCGGTGATGATCGCGGCGGCGTCCGGGGCGCGGGTGGTGGCGGTGGATGTGGCGCCGGGGGCGCTGGAACTGGCCCGTAAATTCGGGGCTGTTGAGTGCGTGGACGCGACGGGGGTGTCCGACACGGCGGAAGTGGTACGGGAGTTGACGGGCGGAGGCGCGCACCTGTCGCTGGACGCGCTCGGCGCCCAGGTGACGTGCGCGGCCTCGATCGGCTCCCTGCGGCGGCGCGGACGGCACGTGCAGGTGGGGCTGCTGCACGACGACCCCGTGATGCCGATGGGCCGGGCGATCGCGTACGAACTGCAGCTGATCGGCAGCCGGGGCATGGCGGCGCACACGTACCCGGGAATGCTGGCCCTGGTACGGAGCGGGGTGCTGCGCCCCGACCTCCTGGTGACGTCGACGATCGGCCTGGGAGAGGCGGGTGCGGCGCTGGCAGCCATGGGGTCGGCGCCGGGGCCCGGGGTGACGGTGGTGGAACCCTTCACCCCGTAGCGGCAGGGGGCACGGCCCGTTCCATGGGTGCGCGATCGAGGATTTCGATGTACATGATCCGTCCGTCCACGACGTCCAGGATCAGCATCCCGTTCGAGGGCAGGAGCGGCACGCATCGATGGCCCGGGCCATACGGCTGCCCCTGCGGATGGTCCGAGGTCCGGATGCTCTGACAGAAGTCGTCCCCGCAGCCGCACTCACCGACGAGCCGGACGTCCCGCACGACGATGGACAGGTCCCGTTCCCCCTCCTCTTCGAGGGCGACGACCAGTTCGGCGATGAGGTCCGGGTAGACATCACGGACGAGAGGCTGCTCCGGCTCCATGGGGCGGGAGGCTACGACACCGGCTCCGCCGAACGCCTGCCGTTTTTCACGCCTCGGGTCCGCGACCGACGGGCGGCTGCCGGGCGAGGAACTCCTCGAACGCCGCCTTCTGCTGCGGATCCATGAAGCCCTGGCGGACATTGCGGGCCTGTTCCTCGAGCCAGTGCGCCTCGCCGGGGTCCACCAGTTCGGCGACCACCACGCCTCCCCGGACGACCGCCGTACGCCCGCCCACGCGACGGCGGAACAACGTGAACGCCCCGAACTCCTCCGGGTGGGCAAGCTCCGGCTGCTCTTCCCCGTCCACGGCCTCGCGCATCGGATACGCGGCAGGAGCCCAGTGCTCCCTGAGCGCCAGCGTCGCCGCGGGCACGAGCACGGCCTGCTCCGTCTCCCGGTCCCCCTCCCACATGATCGTGACGGTGACGGGCTCGCCCACCGCCTCGGCCAGGCCGAGCACCCTCTCCATCTCGTCGTTGACCGGGTATCCCGCCACCACATCGATCTGTATCCCCATGGCGCCCGAGGCTACTGTTCGTGAGAATCGGCGCCATGAAGCGGCCTGAACGCATTGCTGTCGTCGGAGCAGGAATCCTCGGAGCCTGCGTCGGCTGGAACCTCGCCCGGAGCGGCGCCGACGTGATCCTCGTCGACTCGGGGCAACCCGGCGAAGGCGTCACCGACTGGTCCTTCTCCTGGGTCAACGCCAGCAACAAGACCGCGCTCAGGTCCTACTTCGACCTGAACCTCGCGGGCATGGAAGCCCACCGCGAGCTCGCCAGGACCATCGGGCCCGACGCGTGGTGGCACCCCACCGGCCACCTGCGGTGGGCCGACGATCCCGCAGCCGAGGCAGATCTCCTCAAGACCGCTGACCTGCTGAGCAGTTGGGACTACGCCGTCGAGGTCACCACGGGCGCCGACGTGCGCCGCCGCCTTGAACCCGCCCTCGCCGTGCCCGACGAGACCCCCGTCGTCTTCTACCCCGACGAAGCCTGGGTGCACGGGCGTCACCTCGTCGGGCGCCTCGTCGACGAGGCCGTCGGCCGCGGCGCCGAGCTCCGCTCCGGCACCTCCGTCCGTGCCATCGGCACCCGCTCCGACGGAAGCGTCCAGTCCGTCACCCTCTCCGACGGGAGCCGCCTCGACGTCAACGCCGTCGTGAACGCGGCAGGCCCCAGCGCCTCCCACATCGCCGCCCTCGTCGCCCGGCACCTCCCGATGCGCCACGAGCCCGGCGCCGTCACCCGCCTCGACTGCGACCGGGTCCCGATCCACCGCGCCATGCACACACCCCACATCGAGATCCGCCCCGACGGAGACACCTCCGTAGTCCTCCACAGCCGCGAGACCGACGCCCTCATCAACACGGACACGGATCCAGCCCAACTCGCCCAGCTGCTCCACGCATTGGCCGAGCGCGTCGTCCCCGCATTCGCCAACTCCCACATCGCACGCACACGGATCTCCAACCGGCCCATCCCCGCCGACGGATTCCCCTCGGTGGGCGCCGTTTCCGCCGTGCCCGGCTACTACGAGGCCGTCTCCCACAGCGGCATCACGCTCGGGCCCGTCATCGGCCGGCTGCTCGCCGCCGAGATCCTCAGCGGGACCCGCCACGAACTGCTCGCGGACTTCCGCCCCGAGCGGTTCCCGGAAAATGGCGGACCCCTCCCGCACCAGGATGCGTAACCTGCCCGCATGCCCCGCCTCGAACTCCTCCGCCTCGACCACGCCTCACCCCTTCTCGCCTTCGAGCAGGAGAATCGGGCCTACTTCGCCGCGCTGATCCCCGACCGGGGCGACGACTACTTCGCCCACTTCGACGCACGCCACAGCGACCTCCTGGCCGAGCAGGAGACCGGGACGGTCCTCTTCCATCTCCTGGTGGCGGACGACGGCGAGGTCCTCGGGCGGTTCAACCTCTTCGATGTGGCGGACGGTTCGGCCGAGCTCGGCTATCGCGTGGCCGAACGCGCCGCCGGAAAGGGGATCGCCTCGGCTGCCGTACGGGACATGTGCGCACGCGCCGCCCAGGAGTACGGCCTGACCACCCTCCGCGCCAGGACGACCCTCGACAACCCGGCCTCGCGCGCCGTCCTGGCCCGTACGGGATTCACGCCCGTCGGCGACTGCACCCTCAACGACCGGCCCGGGCTCCGGTACGTACGCGACCTGGGAGACCTCCGGTGAAGCGTGTCCTCGTCGTCGGCAGCACCGGGGCCGGCAAGTCCACCCTCGCCCGCGAGCTCTCCCGCCGACTCGGCCTGGAATTCCATGAGATGGACGCCCTCCACTTCATCGGGCCCGGCTGGCAGGCGAACCCCGATCTCCTCGCGCAGGTCACCCGGATCGTCGACGGGCCCGACGGATGGGTCTTCGACTCCATCGGTCAGCCCGTCGTACGCGATCTGCTCTGGGAGCGCGCCGACACCGTCGTCTGGCTCGACTACCGGCGGTCCGTCGTCCTGTGGCGGGTCCTGCGGCGCTCCCTCCGGCGGACCCTGTTGCGCGAGCGCGTCTTCGGGGGCAACCGGGAGCGGGTCGTGGAGTGGATCCGCCCCGATCACCCCGTGCGGTGGGCCATGAGCCAGCACAACGACCGGCGCGCCGAAATCCTCCGCCGCACCCGCGACCCCCGTTTCGCGCCACTGCACGTCATCCGCTACGAAAGCCCGCGCGACGCCCGCTGAGCTACGCCCCCTGCGCCCCCTGCGCCCCCTGCGCCTCCTTCGCCGCCCGCTCCACCCGCGCCCGGTGCTCCGCCCACCACGCCGCGTCCCCGCTCGCCATGTTGTCGCTCCCGGCCCGCAACCCCGTTGCCCCGTCGATGAGTTCGCGCACGATGTCGGCGTGCCCGGCGTGCCGGTCCGTCTCCGCGATCATGTGGACGAGGCTCCGGTGGAGCGTCGTCTCCACCCCGTCCCCCCAGCCGATCCGGCCCGTGGCGTCCAGCGGCAGCGACGCGATCGTCTCGTCCGAGTGCGTGCACACCCGGCGGTACGCCGCCACGATCTCCTCGCGCGTCTCGTCCGCCCGCGCCCACAGATCCGCGTTCGGCTCGGCGGCCCCCGCGATCCAGAGCGGGGGCGCCTCGACCGGGCGGCCGTACGTCGCGCCGAAGTACATCGCCTCCGCGCCCGTCACATGCTTGACCAGCCCCAGCAGATTGGTGCCGGTCGGCGTCATGGGGCGGCGGACGTCGTACTCGGACAGGCCCTCCAGCTTCATCACCAGCACGTCGCGTGCGTCCTGAAGGTAGAGGTGCAGGTCGGCCTTGGGATCAGTTCCGGTCATCCGGTCAGTCTGCTGATCATGCATCCCCTGTCCACCGAATTCGGATGATCCGAAAGCGTGTACTGATTCCAACTCGCCCCCGATAAACTGGTGTTCCTGCAGCGACGGCTGCCTACACCCGGCTCGGGAGGTGCGGCTTGGACAGAGAGCTGTTCGGCCGCGAGGCCGTTCTCGACGGACTCGCGCCCCGGCTCGTCGGGCTGCCGGCCGGCGGGTTCCAGCAGGTGAAACCCGAGCATGCGGAGGACCTGCCGGTCGTCGTCATCACCGGCGGCCGCGGTACGGGCAAGACCGTCCTGCTCAAACAGCTCCGCAACAACTACCGCGAGCGCACCCCCGTCGCCCTGATCGACTGCGAGCACCCCGACTTCGCCGGACTGCCCTCCGGGGACCCGCGCGCGCCCTACTGGTCCCCCGTGACCGAGGCGCTCTCCGTGCTCGGCCAGCAGCTCGGGCCGGCCGTGAGCGGCGCCCGCCACATCGAATTCCCGCGCCTGGCCGCCGGGTTGGTCGCCATCGCCTCCACGGGCTGGGACCCGAACAACGGTCAGCGCGTACGCGACGAGGCCATGCGCCTCGGGATGCTCGTGGAGTCCGGGTCGCGGCTCAGGAACACCGGGCGCGGCTGGGTCGTCAAGGTCGCGGCCAAGTTCGCCGCACTGTGGGCGGGGGCCCCGCCCGGTCTCGACGTCGTCATCGAGTCGACCGTCGAGTCGCTCCTGGAGGACCTCTTCGACCGCGGCCAGCGCAAGGCCGTCACCTGGTACGGGAACTACCCCGGCGCCGGCGGCAACGCCAAACGCGGGCTCAATCTCCTCGCCCTGCAGTTCCGCCGCCAGCGCGACACCGACGCCCGCACCCTCGCCGAGCGCCATCTCGTCGGGGCGCTGCGCGCCGACCTGAAGGCCGCCTACACGGGGATGGGCAATCTGCGGCACGTCGGGCGGCCGCTCGTACTCCTCGACAACGTTCAAGCACCGCTCGGGCGGCGCCTGTTGGAGCCCGTCCTCAGGGACCGGGCCGCCGGCCTTTACGACCAGGCCGTCTTCATGGGGACGCTGCGCGGGTACGACCACCCGGCGCTGCGTGCCGCCGTCCGCTGTCTCCTCCCCCAGGTCACCAACTCCACCCCCTGGACCCGTTCCACCGAGGTCGCCTCCGGTGCGCTGGCCGTGGAGATGACCGCGCTGGAGCCCGAGCACGTACGGCGGATGCTCGACCAGCAGGACCCGGCCCTGCACACCCCGCCGCAGCTCGCCCGCTCCATCCACCGGCTGACCTGCGGGCGTCCTCTCGGTGTCGCTCTGCTGACCCGGGCCGCGGGGCAGGCCGTGACACCGCAAGCGGCGCCCTCGATTCCCGTACGGCAGACGCCTGTTGAGCTCACCCCCCGCTCCCTCCTCGGACTGCCCGTCGTCGTACGCGAGGACACCCCGGGGCGCGAGACGGCCACCGAGCTGCTCGGGCAGTTCGTCCACCCGGCCCGCCTGGAGCGGCTCACTGTGCTGGCCGCCGCGCACGACACCGCCGACGCCGAGTTCCTGGCCGCCGAGCGCCTCGACCACGACGGCGGGGCGTCCGGGGTGCTGCCCATGCGCGATCTGCTCGCCGCCGAGTACTGGGGCACCTCGGCCGACCACTTCATCGCCGACCCCTTCCTGCGGACCCTCCTCCTGCACCGGCTGCACACCGACCGGGTGCGCTGGCGCGACGTGCAGCAGGCGATGTCCGACCACTACCCGGACGGCCATCCGCGCCGGATCCACCATGAACTCGCCCTGGGCCAGACGGCGTTCGCCGTCTCCCGACTGCGCGACACCTTCCGCACCTCCGACGCCGGGGCCTGGCTGCGCGAGCTGCGGTTCATCGCCTCCGCACCGCTCTTCGACACCGCCGACGAGCGGCGTGCCGTCGCGCTCGGGCGGACCGACGCCGAGCAGTCGGTGCCCGACGGGACGGACCGCGTCTTCCATCTCCGGATCCGCCGACTCCTCTACTCCGTATGGCAGTTGACCGATCTGCTCGCGCTCCCCGACGACGACGTCACCGACAAGATGGGCGACGAACTCCAGCAGCTCTCCGCCCTCCACCCCACCGGCAACGAAGAGCTCTGGCAGGCCTCCCGGAGCTGGCCGCAGGCCGTCCGCGAGTGGCGGACCCTGCCGACGACGGGAGACTGAACCGCCGTGATGAACCGATTCCGCGAGATCTTCTGGTTCACCCCGCTCAAGCGCATCCTCACCTCCGCCCTCGCCCTGGTGCTGCTCGCGGCCGCGGGCATCGGCGCGTACGTCGTCTACACGCCCGATCTGCACTGCGCGAAGGGCGTCGACCGCCCCGAGAAGGGCGCCGAGTGCATAGGCGTCTCGGGGGACGGCTACGACTTCGGGGTCCCCGGGCTGCACGCCGTCGCCCAGGCCGTCGCCCGCGAGAACAAGACCCTCAAGAGCGGTACGTACGCGACCGTCGCCCTGCTCCTCCCCCTCACCTCCACCGACAGCGGCACCGCGACGAAGGTCCTCAACGAGGTGCAGGGCGCGTTCCTGGAGCAGTACCGGGCCAACCACAACGACAACGGCCAGGTCCCCAAGATCCGCCTCGTCCTCGCCAACTCGGGCCGCGGCAGCGAGCAGTGGAGTCACGCGGTCGACCGGCTCAAGTCGATGACCGACGCCCCCGACAACCTCCGCGCGGTCTCGGGGATCGCCATCAGCAGCCCCAGCACCAAGGCCGCGGTGAAGGAGCTGACCGCATCCCACATCCCGGTCATCGGTACGACGATCACCGCCGACGACATCGCCAACAGCCCCTCCGGCGACCCCTATCCGGGCCTGGCCCGCGTCTCGCCGACCAACCTCGACGAGGCGCGCGCGCTGGCCCAGTTCGGCAAGGTCGACGCCAAGCGGGCGCTGCTCGTCCAGGACACCGTGACGACCGACTACTACACCTCGACCCTCAAGGCGGCGTTCACGACGCTGCTCAAGGGCGCCCCGTACGCACCGAACCTCTTCACCTCGCCGCCCGACTCGACCGAGGACGGCACCACCGCGAACACCTTCGACCAGATGAAGTTCCTGATCTGCGACACCCGGGCCGACACGATCTTCTTCGCCGGACGCCACACCCAGCTGCGGCAGTTCATCAACGCGCTGGGTGCGCGCGGCTGCCAGGAGCGGGCGTTCACGATCCTCACCGGCGACGAGGCCTCGTACCTCGGCCGGGACACGAAGCTCGACAAGAGCGCCCTCGCCAAGAAGATCACCGTCCGGTACGCCTCGCTCGCGCACCCCGACGCGTGGACCACGGGGACCCCGCCGAAGACGGGTGGCAGCGCGGCGGACTACAAGACGTTCGCGGCGCTGCTGGCGAAGGCGGCGGGCGACGACGTCGGCCCGATCGGCCCTTCGCAGCTCGCGGACGGCCAGGCGATCGTCGCGTACGACGCGATGACGCTCGCCGTGCACGGCATCCGCAAGGCCACGGTGAAGGGGAAGACGCTCCCCGAACTGGCCGACGTCGGGACCCAGTGGACGCTGGTCAAGGGGCAGCTGCGGGTCTTCGGGGCGAGCGGCTGGATCTGCCTGGACAACCACGGCAACCCGTACAACAAGGCCGTCCCGATCGTGGAGCTCACCCCGCAGGGCACCCAGCGCTTCGTGAAGATCGCCTGGCCGGAGGGGAAGCCGCCGACTCAGGCGTGCTTGCCGCCGGCCGTCTCGTAGGCGGTACGGAGAGCCTGCCAGCGGTCCGGACTCCAGGTGGACCAGTCCTTGGGGCTGCCTTCGAGGGCGTCGTAGAGGAACTCGAAGTGGTTGTGCCACCCGGCCAGGCAGTCCAGGCGCAGGCTGTCGTCGCCCTGGAACTCATTGGTGAAGCGGACGACCGCCGCCTGCGAGCCGACCGGCTCCAGGTGGAAGCGGATCCGGCCGTGGAGATCGATCGTGTACTCGGCGACGCGCTGGACCTCCCAGGCGGTGACGGTGCCGCCGTGGATGTTGTCGCTCTCGCCGTTCAGCCACCGCAGCCTGACCGCCCCGCCCAGCCGCGGCTCCAGTACGTCGGCCGCCGCCAGCCAGCCGGGCAGCCCGCGCGGGGTGGCCACGGCCGACCAGACCTGCTCCAGGGAGTGGGGCAGGTGCAGGGCGAAACGGAGCACGTGGGTGGTGCCGCGGGTGGTGCTGGTGCCATGGGCGATCGCGTCGGACGTCATGGCACCAGCCTCACCCGGGCGGGGCGGTTCCGCACCCCTGGCGCTGTTACGGCTGCTGGCCGGGCCTGTCGACCACGGTGCGGTTCATGATCGCGCTGACACCGATCACATCACCCTTCTTCAGGTTCTCGACGTCGCGCACCGCGACCTCCCGCTCCCCCAGGAACGCCTTCGTCTTCTTGTCGAAGATGAGCTGCTCCATGACCCCGGAGTCCTCGCGACCGACCGCGATCCCGTGCCGCCCCGCCGCGTCCACCGCGTCCTCGACGACGACCACACCGGGGATCTTCGCGGCGGCCCGGTAGAGGGCTGCGGCCACCTCGGGCGGCATGAGGGACTCGTAGGAGAGGTCACCGACGAGGACGAAGGTGTTCTGGTTCTCGCTCTTGCCGCCGTGACTCGACTTGTGGAGCCAGTCGAGCATCTTGGCGGGGTCGGTGGGGAGGGTCTGGAGGTGGCGGTAGTTGGTGTTGCTCGCGACGCCGGGCGTCTCGGTCTCGAGCTTGGACTGGTTCGATCCCGGGTTCACGTCGGGCTCCTTCAGCAGGCCCTGCCGCGTGCCGTCCACCGACTTCCACACCTCGCGCCGGTGGACCGGCGGGAACGACGGCGGTCCGCTGCCGTCCGCCGGGGAGCTCATGTACGACACCTTGCTGTCGACGTACACGTACTGGTCGTCGCGGATCCCCGTGGGAACCCCCGTCTTCCCGGCCGCCAGCGCGATGTCGTCGAGCAGCGCCACGGCCTGCGGGGGCGCTGCCTGCACGCCGCCCCCGCCCTGGTTCACCACCGTGAGCCCCACGACGGTCGCGGCGGCGGCCACGGCGGCGATCGCGGGGACGGTGAAGGACGGACGGAGCCAGCCCTTCCGTACACGTACGGGATCGGAACCTTCGGTACGGATCTCACGCATCAGATGCTCCTTGAGGACGCGGTGGCGGCCCAACGGGAGCTCCCGCTCGGGGAGTTCGGGAAGGTCGTCGTTCATCGGTTTCCCTCCTGGATGGGCCCGACCGCAGCAGTGCGGTCACCTCTCATCTGTCCGCGTCCGCCTTCGGGTTCCAGAGCGCGCGCGAGTTTTGAACGGGCCCTGGAGAGCCGGGACCTGACCGTCCCGACCGGCACCCCGAGCGCCAGCGCGGCGGCCGCGTAGTCGAGCCCGGACCACACGCACAGGGACAGCACCTCGCGCTCCGGCCTGCGCAGACCGGCCAGCGCGGCGGTGACGAGGGCGAGCTGCCGGGTGTCGTCGACCCGCGAGGCGACGGCGTCGGCGAAGTCCCGTACGCCCTCGTCGCGCGGCAGCCGGGCCACGGCGGCAGCATGGCGGCGCGCGGCGCGGCGGACGTTGCGGGTGACGTTGGTGGCGACGCCGAGCAGCCAGGGGCGCAGCGAACCCCCGTCCTCCTCGACCTTCGCGCGCAGCCGCCACGCCTCCAGAAAGGTCAGCGAGACGATGTCCTCGGCGAGCGCCCAGTCGCCCGTCAGCCGGTAGGCGTGGTTGTAGACGGAGCGGGAGCAGGCGTCGAAGAGCACGCCGAAGGCGTCGTGGTCGCCGGCTCTGATGCGGGCCCTGAGTTGTGTGTCCACACACTCCAACTGTCCGTACGGCAAAGGCCGGTTCCCGTGACCTGAGTCACAGGAACCGGCCTCGGCCGATCAGAATACGGAACTCAGACCCCGGCGTAGGAGTGCTTGCCGCTGATGAAGATGTTCACGCCGTAGTAGTTCCAGATCCAGCAGCCGAAGGCGAAGAGCGCGAGGTACGCGGCCTTGCGGCCCTTCCAGCCTGCGGTGGCGCGGGCGTGCAGGTAGCAGGCGTAGACGACCCAGGTGATGAACGACCAGGTCTCCTTGGGGTCCCAGCCCCAGTACCGGCCCCAGGCGTCGCCGGCCCAGATCGCGCCCGCGATGATCGTGAACGTCCAGAGCGGGAAGACGGCGGCGTTGATGCGGTACGAGAACTTGTCGAGCGAGGCCGCCGAGGGGAGCCGCTCCATGACCGAGGCCATGAAGGGGCTGGGCTCCTTGCCGGCCGCGACCTTCGCCTCGTACGAGTCACGGAAGAGGTACAGCAGCGTGCCCGCGCCCCCGATGAAGAACGTCGCGCCGCAGATGATCGCGCAGGAGACGTGGATCCACAGCCAGTACGAGTGCAGGGCCGGGACCAGCTGGTCGCTGGAGGTGTAGAGGACCGTGGTGGCGATACCGAGGTCGAGGAGGACCGCGGTCACCAGCGGCAGGCCCAGCCAGCGGACCTTCACCTTGAAGGCCAGGAGCACCAGGTACACGGCGACGACCACCGTGGAGAAGGTGATCGAGAACTCGTACATGTTGCCCCACGGCGCCCGCTCCACGGAGGCCGCGCGGGCCACCACGCCGCCCACCGCGCAGAGGAAGCCGACGACGGTCAGCGAGATCGCGATCCGGCCGTACAGGTCGCCCTGTTCCGTGCCGCCGGCCGCACCCGGGCCGTCGGGGACGTCGCGCGACCCGGCCGCCGAGCGCGTGACGATCTTCGGGCGCTCCAGTACGGCGGTCCCGCCGCCCGCCTTCTTGACCTGCACCTTCGGGGCAGAAGCGGCGGCAGCAGGGGTGGAGGTCAGCGCGGCGGCCGTACGGCCCACCTTGGAGCGCGCCCCGAAGGTCCACTCCGCGATGTGCGCGAAGAAGGCCAGCATGTACACGGCCATCGCGGAGTAGATGAGCACATTGCTCATGTGCGCGAGGTTCTCATTGGTTCCCGCGGCGAGATTCACTTCTTCCCGGCCCCTTCGACTGTCGTCTCTGCAGGTTCTGGCGCCGAGGGCGCCACTGAATGGAGCTTGTCGGCCAGCAGGCCCAGCTCCTCGGGGAGCTTCGCGGACTCGCTCCGCCCCAGCCCCGCCATCTCGACGACGGTGGTCCCGTCCTCGCCCCGTACGGCCCGCACCCACACCCGGCGGCGCTGGATGAACAGCGAACCGGCGAGGCCCAGGATGGCCGCGATCGCGCCGATCAGCGCGAAGTTGTTGCCGGGCTGCTGGGAGATCTGGAAGCTGGCCCACTGCTTGACGCCCACGAACTGGATCGAGCCCGCGCCGTTCGGCAGCTTCATCGTCTCGCCGGGCAGCAGCAGCTTCTTGTACAGCTGCCCCTTGCTGTCCGTGAACTTCTTCATCTTCGACGAGTCGAGCTGGTACACGCTCTGCGGAAGCCCGGAGTCGACGCCCAGGCTGCCGTGGTACCCGGAGAGTGCGAGGACGGGGAAGTCCAGGCCCGGGTACTGCGACATCATCGTGCCGTGCCCCTTGAAGGTCGGCACGAACATCGCGTTGAAGCCGAGCTGCTCCTTCTTGCCCTGGGGGTTCTTGTAGCCGTCCATCACCTTGATCGCACCGGACGAGGTGACGTTGGAGTCGAGCGGCAGCAGCGGTACGGCTTCCCGGTAGATCTCGTTGCCCTTGCCGTCCTTGACGGAGACGACGGGCGCGTAGCCGTGCGAGATCAGATAGACCTTGGTGCCGTCGATGACCAGCGGCTCGTTGACCTTGATGACACCCTTCTGGTCCTTGCCGTCGACGCCCTTGGAGTACGTCACATGGGCTTCGTACTTGCGCGGGGTGCCGCGGTTCGGGCCGGTCCTCTCGTACGTACCGACGAACTGGTCCAGCGTGAAGCTGAACGGCTTCAGGTCGTCGGCGTCGAAGAGGTTCCCGGGCGTGAAGTCGTCGTACTGCGAGAGCGTGTTGGAGAACCCGTCACCAGTGTCCTCCACCATCAGCTTGCCGCCCTCGGACTTCCACAGCTGGCCGCTGGCGAAGGCGACCAGCATCACGATCAGCGCGATGTGGAAGATGAGGTTCCCGGTCTCCCGGAGGAAACCCTTCTCGGAGGCCACCGCGTCCCCGGCCACGTGCGCCCGGAAGCGCCGCTTCTTCAGCAGCGAGAGCGCGGCCGCACGGACGTCCTCCGGCGAGGACTCGGTGCGCCAGGTCGTGTACGCGGGGAGGCGCTTGAGGTTGCGGGGGGCGCCCGGCGGGCGGCTGCGGAGCTGGCCGACGAAGGTCCAGGTGCGCGGCACGATGCAGCCGATGAGCGAGACGAACAGCAGGATGTAGATCGCGGAGAACCACACCGAGCTGTACACGTGGAACATGCCGAGCTTCTCGTAGATCGGCGTGAGGAACGTGTGATCGGCCTTGAAGGTGTCGACCTTGGCCGCGTTGATGCTGGTCTGCGGGATGAGCGAGCCGGGGATCGCACCGAGCGAGAGCAGCAGGAGCAGGAGCAGCGCGACGCGCATCGAGGTCAGCTGGCGCCAGAACCAGCGGATCCAGCCGATGACGCCCATCGCGGGCAGCGAGGAGGGCGACTCCTCCTTGGGGGCGGTCGACAGCTGCGACCCGGCTGCGCCGAGGTCGTCCTCTGTCGTCTTGGTCTCGGTGTCGCTCATGAATCTAGATCCCTACCGTGAAGCCGCCGGACCAGACCTGCATCTGCTGGATGATGCGGTCCCAGACGCCGGTGACCAGCAGCAGACCGGTCGCGATCATCATGATCCCGCCGATCCGCATCACCCACGCGTAGTGCTGCTTGACCCAGCCGAAGGCGCCGAGCGCCTTGCGGAAGGCGATGGCCGCCAGCACGAACGGCACCCCGAGACCGAGGCAGTACGCGACCGACAGTATGGCCCCGCGCCCTGCCGTCGCCTGGTCGAGGGCGAGGCTGTTCACGGAGGTGAGGGTGGGCCCCAGGCAGGGCGTCCAGCCGACCCCGAAGAGCGCTCCGAGCAGCGGTGCCCCTGCCAGTCCGGTCACCGGCCGCTTGTGGATGCGGAATTCGCGCTGGGTCAGCCACGGCATCATCCCCATGAAGAAGAAGCCGAGCACGATCATCACGGCGCCGAGCACCTTGGTGACGGTGGAGCTGTACTCCTGGAGCGTGTTGCCGAAGTAGCCGAAGAGCGCCCCGGTGGAGACGAAGACAGCGGTGAAGCCGAGGACGAAGAGGGAGGCTCCGGCCGCCATCCGCCCCCGCTTGGCATCCGCCAGGTCCGTCCCGGAGACCCCGGTGACGTAACTCAGATATCCGGGGACCAGGGGAAGCACGCACGGCGAGAAGAAGGAGACGAGACCGCCGAGCACCGCGATCGGAAGCGCAACCAGCAAGGCGCCGTTGAGGACCGTGTGGTTAATGCCGTCGGATGCTGCCGCGGCAGCGAGGGCGATCACGCGATCACTTCTCCGCGATCAGCGGGTCGATCATCTTGTGCAGGTTTTCGACATCCATGCCGCCCGCCTTTCGCGCCGCGATCTTCCCGTTCTTGTCGAGAACGATCGTGGTCGGCACGGACTGCGGGTTCAGGCTGCCCTTGGGGAAGCGGAGGAGCAGCTTTCCGGCCGGGTCGTACAGACTCGGGTACTCGACACCGAAATCCTTCTCGAAAGCCCTGGCCGGACTCTTCGACGCATCACGGGTGTTGATCCCGACGAACTCCACGCCCTTGGACTTGAGCTCCTCGGAGACCCTCTGCATATTCGGCGCCTCGGCCCGGCAGGGCGGGCACCAGGAACCCCAGACATTCAGCACGACGATCTTGCCCTTGTAGTCGGACGCGACGTCGAGCTTCGCACCGTCGAGGGTCTCGCCCGACAGGTCGGGGGCCGCTTCCCGCTTGCTCAGGGCGACCGTGGCGATCCCGCTGGTGCTCGTCACGTACCGCGAGCCCGAGGAGCTGCTCACGTTGGTGGCGGAGCTGCAAGCCGTCAGCGTCAGTGCACCAACTGCCGCCGCGGCGCCCAGGAGGGCGGCGCGGCGGGGCAGGGCATACGTAAGTGCCATGTGAAAAGTTTCGCATGGCCCAATCGGGGATCTTGGGCGCCCCCCTCGGTGCCCGGAACGCCCCTTGTCAGGCCGTCTTAAAGAATGTCTTCCAGCCGCCCTCGGGGCGCTGGCCGACATCGAGCGTACGCAGCTTGGCAAGCACCGTCGGGTCCTGCACATCGAGCCAGTCCACGAACTGCTTGAAGGAGACGAGACGCACACCGGGACGGCCGGCGATCCTCTTGAGCACATCCTCGACGGCGTCCATATAGATGCCGCCGTTCCACTGCTCGAAGTGGTTGCCGATGTACATGGGGGCGCGATTGGACTCGTACGCCCTCTTGAATCCCGCGAAATACGAGTCGGCCGCCTGCTTGCGCCAGCCGTCGTAACGCGAGGTCATGCCCTTGGTCGAATTCCCCGACTGATTGGCGAGGATGTTGTAGTCCATCGAGAGGACCTCGAAGGAATGGCCCGGGAACGGCATCCCCTGCAGCGGCAGGTCCCACAGCCCCATGCGCTTGACAGGCCAGGTCTGGCGGCCGCCGGGCGAGCTCGCGTCGTACCGCCAGCCCAGCTTCTTCGCCGTCGGCAGGAGGTTGTCCTGGCCGAGCAGGCACGGGGTGCGGCCGCCGACCAGTTCCTTGCGGTAGTCGAAGGGCAGCGGGTCCTCGTCGTGCCAGCCGGTGTTGGTGCGCCACTCGGTGACGAAGGACACCGCCTGGTCGATCTCGCTCTGCCACTGCCCGGGCGTCCAGTGCGCCACCGAGCCGGAGGAGGTGCCGCAGAAGTGGCCGTTGAAGTGCGTGCCGATCTCGTGCCCGTCGAGCCACGCCTGCCGCGTGTTGGTCAGCGTCATCTTGACGTGCTCGTCGGTGAGGTAACCGATGTCGGACGCGCCGACCGGGTTGTTCGGCGGACGGTAGAGGGACTTCTTCGACTCCGGGAGCAGATAGAGCCCGGAGAGGAAGAAGGTCATCTTCGCGTCGTGCTGCTTGGCGAGTTCGAGGAAGCGGGGGTACAGGCCGTTGCCGACCTCGCCCGCCCCGTCCCAGGAGAAGATCACGAACTGCGGCGGGGTCTCGCCCGGCTGCAGCGGTACGGGCCTGGCCGGCTGATGCGGCTGCTTGCCCGTGTCCGCAGTCGACCCGTCACCGATCGGACGGCCCGCGGGCGTCTTGGTCGTCGTCGAGCCCTTGCCCTTGCTCTTGCCGACCTGGCCGGGACCCGACGTGTCCGTCGTGTCGGACGACCCGGAGCCGGAGCTGCAGCCCGCGAGTCCCGCCGCGGCCGCAGCCCCAACTCCCAGTCCCAGCAGACCCCTTCGGCTCATGTTGCGCATTGCGCCACCCATCCCAGCTCGATTCATTGACAGCCTATTCACAGCTGACAACGAGTGAGATGCGGGGAGGAACACGAGGGTTCCGGGGAATCAGTACAAATTTTGGCGTTATGCACCAAAGGCTTTTGCTTTACCCTTCACAGGCTTCGCGCCTGCCAACAGATGGGACGGCACCAGGTCCCTCGCCGGTTCCGAGTAACCGACGGAGACGATTTTGTCGCCCTGGTATGTGAAGGATGTGAGCGATGCGAGCGTGCACTGCCGCTTGCGCGGGTCGTGCCACAGCCGCCGCCGCTCGGCGAAGCTCCGTACGATCCAGATCGGCAGCTGGTGGCTGACGCAGACCGCCTCGTGACCGCGGGCGGCGTCGCGCGCCGCACCGAGGGCGCCCATCATCCGTACGACCTGCTCGATGTACGGCTCGCCCCAGGACGGCTGGAACGGGTTGGTCAGGTACTTCCAGTTGGCGGGCTTGCGCAGGGCCCCGTCGCCGACACCGAAGGTCTTGCCCTCGAAGACGTTGGCCGCCTCGATGAGCTGGTCGTCCGTGGCCAGGTCCAGGCCGTGCGACTTGGCGACCGGCGTCGCCGTCTCCTGGGCGCGCTCCAGCGGGGAGGCGACGACATGCGTGATGTCGCGGCCCTCCAGGTGCTCGGCGACCCGGTCGGCCATCTGCCGGCCGAGCTCGGAGAGGTGGTAGCCGGGGCGGCGGCCGTAGAGCACGCCGTCCGGGTTGTGCACCTCGCCGTGGCGCATCAGGTGGACGACGGTGATGTCCTTGCTGCTGTCACTGCTCATGCGGTCGCCTCCGCGGCGGCTCGGGCGGCGGCGGGAAGTGCGGCCGCGATGCGCTCGACCGCGCGCTCGTCGTGGGCGGTCGAGACGAACCAGGACTCGAAGGCGGACGGCGGGAGGTAGACGCCCTGCGCCAGCATCGAGTGGAAGAACGGGGTGAAGCGGAAGGACTCCTGCGCCTTGGCTCCGTCGTAGTCACGGACGTCGCTGTCGGTGAAGAAGACCGAGAACATGTTGGACGCGGTCTGCAGCCGGTGCGCCACACCCTCCTTGGAGAGGGCGGAGGTGACCAGGGACTGGATCTCCTTGGAGACCGCGTCGATCTTCGCGTACGCGGCGTCGTCGAGGAGCCGCAGCTGCGCGAGACCGGCGGCCGTGGCGACCGGGTTCCCGGAGAGGGTGCCCGCCTGGTAGACGGGGCCGGCGGGGGCGAGGTGCGCCATGACGTCCTTGCGGCCGCCGAAGGCAGCGGCCGGGAAGCCGCCGCCCATGACCTTGCCGAAGGTCATCAGGTCGGGCCTGACGCCGTCGATCCCGTACCAGCCGGCCTTGGAGGTACGGAAGCCGGTCATCACCTCGTCGGAGATGTACAGGGCGCCGTTCGTCCGGCAGAGCTCGGCGAGGCCTGCGTTGAAGCCTTCGCCGGGCGGGACCACGCCCATGTTGCCGGGCGAGGCCTCGGTGATGACGCAGGCGATCTCGCCGGGGTGGGCGGCGAAGGCGGCGCGGACCGCTTCGATGTCGTTGTACGGAAGGACGATCGTGTCCCCCGCCTGCGCGCCCGTGACCCCGGGGGTGTCCGGGAGGCCGAAGGTCGCGACTCCGGAGCCGGCGGCGGCGAGCAGCGCGTCCACGTGGCCGTGGTAGCAGCCGGCGAACTTCACCACCTTCGCGCGGCCGGTGAATCCGCGGGCGAGGCGGATCGCGGACATGGTCGCCTCGGTGCCGGAGGAGACCAGGCGGACCTG
Organism: Streptomyces sp. NBC_01465; assembly: GCF_036227325.1. Classification (NCBI taxonomy): domain Bacteria; kingdom Bacillati; phylum Actinomycetota; class Actinomycetes; order Kitasatosporales; family Streptomycetaceae; genus Streptomyces; species Streptomyces sp. NBC_01465. Next base: position 3,527,403 of record NZ_CP109467.1, read on the forward strand.
CTCGACGGGCTCGATGCGCGCGACGATCTCCTCGGCGAGCGCGACCTCGCCCTCGCCGGGCGTGCCGAAGGAGGTGCCGCGGGCGACCGCGGCCTGGACGGCGGCGATCACTTCGGGGTGGGAATGGCCGAGGATCATCGGCCCCCAGGAGCACACGAGGTCGACGTACTCGCGTCCGTCGGCATCGGTCAGGTACGGACCGGTACCGGACACCATGAAACGGGGCGTACCACCCACCGCGCGGAAGGCGCGGACGGGCGAGTTCACCCCGCCGGGTGTCACGAGGGACGCACGGTCGAAGAGCGTCTGCGAAACTGGGGCGTCGTATTCGTACGGATAGCTCACACAAGCCATGGTGTCAGAGCCCCGAGCACTCTTGCGGACCGGTGTTTCACCGGACGCACGTGGGGGAGGTCACTGACACGATGATCGGGTTGCGCGGCGGGGGCCGTGAGTGGTCGGGTGGAGATATGCATCGCGGTGGCGGACTGGGCGAGGGGACCGACGACCTCGATCCCGAGCGTGCGCCCAGGGGGAAACACCGGCGGGCGCGGGAGAAGGCTGCCTCGAAGCCTTCCGCGCACACGGGAAGCAGGGCGGGCTCCATGGGGGTGACGTACAAGTACTTCGGTGCGCCCGACGGGGCCACGGCTGCCCGTGTGCCCGTCACCATGCGACCCGAGGAGCTGGGCGGTGACGAGCTCGGCATGGGCGGGATGTTCACCAAGATCAAGCCGGAGACGATGGCGGCGATGGTCCTGACCGGCATCCAGGGCATACCCCTGCACAAGGTCCCGCCGCTGGAGCTGGTGGTGCTCCACCCCGACTATGCGGTGGTCAAGCTTCCGATGACGGTCGTGGATCCGCTGCGGGGCGTCGGCGAGGAGTCGGTGGGGGCCGCGGCCTTCATCTGGTCGACGGTGCCGGACCGGGGCGGGCCCCGGGACGCGTTCAATGTGTACCAACTCCTGCACGAATGGCAGGATTTCAGCCACCGGCTGCATGATGCGGGGCATCAGGCGTACTGCCTGGTCTGGCCGTAACTCTTCCCGTACGCCCGGGCCCTGCCCAACGGGTCCGGGCTCAGGCGCTGTTCTAGCCTTGCTCCCATGTCAGGTCCCCGCCGCGACACCCGTGGCATCGTCGACGCCCACTCACTGATGCGACGCGTCCACTTCCGGCGCCGCGAGCCGGCGCCCGCGCTGCGGCCGTATCTGGAGCACTACTGGCTGATCGACTGGGACCTCCCCGAGCCGTACGTCTCCCAGCTCGTCCCGCACCCCTCGGTGAACATCGTCTTCCAGCGCTTCACCGGCGAGGCGGACTTCTCCGAGATCTCCGGCATCGGCCTCGGGCTCTTCGCGCAGAAGCTGGAGGGGGCGGGGCGGGTCTGCGGCATCCAGTTCCGCCCGGGCGGCTTCCGTCCCTTCGCGCCGGAGCACCCGGTCTCGTACTGGACGGGGCAGCGCGTCCGCCTCCCGGAGGTGGACTGCACGCCGGTCCTCGCGCCGGCCGACGAGGACGAACGGGTCGCCGCCCTGGACGCCCATCTCCTCGCGCTCGCCCCGGAACCCGACCCGCAGGCGACGCGCGCGATGGCTCTGGCGGACCGGATCCGCAGGGACCGGACGATCCGCCGGGTCGAGGAACTGGCCGCGGAGGAAGGGGTGTCGGCCCGTTCGCTGCAGCGGCTCTTCTCCACGTACGTCGGCGTCAGCCCCAAGTGGGTCATCCTGCGCTACCGCATCCATGAGGCCCTGGAGCGGGCCGAGACGGAGGCGGCGATCGACTGGGCGGGGCTGGCGGCGGAGTTGGGGTACGCGGACCAGGCGCATCTGACCAGGGACTTCACGTCCACGATCGGCGTACCGCCGACGGCGTACGCGGCGCACTGAGGTCCATTGTCAGACCCTGCGCCTATCGTCGGATCCATGGGAAGCAGAGTGCGGATCGAACGGTGGTCGGGCGGCGACCTCGACCTGCTCCGGCGCGCCAACGCGCCGGAGATGATGGATCACTTGGGCGGCCCCGAGACGGAGGAGCAGCTCGCCGTCCGGCATGCGCGGTACGTGGGGATGACGGACGCCGCGGCGGGCCGGATGTACCGGATCGTGGTGGACCGGGACGGCGAGGGTCCCGGCGAGGAGGCCGGGACGATCGGTTACTGGGAGCGCCAGTGGGAGGGCGAGACCGTGTACGAGGCGGGGTGGGCGGTGCTGCCCGCCTTCCAGGGCCAGGGCGTCGCCTCCGCCGCGGCGAGGGCGGTGGCGGAGGAGGCGGCACGCCACGGCCACAACCGCTACCTGCACGCATTCCCCAAGACGGACCACCCGGGGTCCAACGGGGTGTGCCGCAGGGCGGGGTTCGAGCTGCTGGCGGAGTGCGACTTCGAGTACCCGCCGGGCCACAGGATCCGGACGAACGACTGGCGCCTGGACCTCAGTCCAGGTGCCGGTCGAAGTGAAAGGCGGTGACGGCCATCCGCTCACGGAAGTAGAAGCGGTGCGCGTCGACCCGCTGCGTACCGGAGTCCAGGCTGACCCGATGGCAGCCGGCCTCCCGGGCGCACCCGTCGAGGTACGCGAGCAGCGCCCGCCCGACGCCGGTGGAGCGCGCGGTGGCGGCGGTGACGAGGTCGTCGACGTAGAGCTTGCGCAGGGCACTGGTGTTGACGACGATGCGCCACCCGGCAACGCCCACACCTATCCCGTCGTCGCTGTAGGCGACGGTGAACCGCAGCCCCTGCCCGTGCCCTTCGCCGTACACCTCGCCCAACAACTCCTCGGTGAGGTGCGGCCGGAGCTCACGCAGAACGGGCAGGAGGTCGGAGACGAGCCGGGGGTCACCGGGCTCCAGATCGATCAGCTTCATGCGTGCACTGTACGAGGCAAAATCAAGCCCCTCAGGGGGTCCCCCCTGCTCGAGCGAAGCCGAGAGCTTGGGGGAGATTGAGGAGCGGGGGTCTGGGGGCAGAGCCCCCAGAGACGCGGGCCCAGCTCCTCGCCCCGGACCCACCCGCACCCACTCACGGCACAAGCACGAGCCGCCCCCGCACCCCACCCTCCTGCAGCCGCACATGCGCCTTCGCCGCCTCCTCCAACCCATACGTCTCCGCGACCCGCAGCGTCAGCACACCCTCGTCGACCAGCGTCACCAGCTCCGCCAGCAACTCCCCGTCCGCAGCGACCTCCTGCGTCTCGACCCGGATCCCACGCTCGCTCGCGGGAGAAGCCCCCGGGATGACCCCCACATGCGCACCCCCGTCCCGTACCGCCGCGAGCGCCGCCTCCCCCAGCACGGCCGCGTCCAGCACCCCGTCGTAGCCACTGCCGAGCGGCCCGGTGCGCGGTACGAAGTGATCCGCACCCAGCGCCCGTACCAACTCCTCGTCCCCCGCGCCTCCCTGCGCGCTGACGACAAGCCCCGCCCGCCGAGCCAGCTGCACCGCGAACCCGCCGACCGCGCCCGCCGCCCCCGTGACCAGCAGCGACTGCCCGGCGTCGAGCTTCAGCAGCGCGAGCGCCCGGGCAGCGGCCAGCCCGTTCAGGGGCAGCGTCGCCGCGCCCACCGCATCCACCGACCGCGGTGCCGCGGCGATCGCGGAGGCGTCCAGGACCACGAACTCCGCATGCGTGCCAAAGGGCTTCAGCAGCCCGTACAACAGCCCGACGACCTCATCGCCCACACTCCACGAGCCGGCCCCCGCCCCCACCGCGTCGACCGTCCCCGCCACATCCCACCCGAGCCCGACCCGCACCCCGGCCTCCCCGCCGAACGCCCCGGCGCGCTCACCGGCGTCGACCGGATTGACCGCCGCCGCACGGACCTTGATCCGCACCTGCGCGGGACCGGGTTCCGGGATCTCCACCTCTGCGGTCTCCAGCACCTCGGGCCCGCCGAAGGACGTAAGAACGACTGCACGCATGACAACTCTCCAGTTCCACCAGCCAACTTGAGCGGCGTCTGCCGCTGGACAGAAACCTACGGAGAGGTACTCTCTTTCGGTAAGTAGGCACCTGAAAGTGCGTAACTCACCCAGGGGTAGGAGCCGCAGCATGGCACCCACGACGACCGCCACCCAGCGCCGCACCGAGGCCCGCGTGGCCTACGACGCGTTCCTCAAGGAGTGCCCGACCAACCAGCTCCTCGCCCGCATCAGCGACAAGTGGGTCTCGCTGATCGTCGCCGCTCTCGCCGAGCGCGCCGGCCCCATGCGCTACAGCGACCTGACCCGCAAGATCCCCGGCGTGAGCCAGAAGATGCTGACGCAGACGCTGCGTTCGCTGGAGCGCGACGGCCTGGTCGGCCGCACGGTCACCGCCTCCGTGCCGGTGCGCGTCGACTACGAACTCACCCCGCTCGGCTACAACCTGGCCTGCCTGATGACGGCGGTGAAGGACTGGGCGGAGACGCACATGGACGACGTCCTCGCGGCCCGCGCCCAGCATGACGCCCAGGCCGTCGCCTCTTGAACCCGACCTCATCTAATGGCTTTAATGGGCTTGTTCATTAAAGCCATTAAGGGGAGGCCCCATGCTGCTGGCCCAGATCAGCGATCTGCACCTCGACGGAGACGCCCTCGCCAACGAGCGCGCCACCCGCGCCGTGGACTATCTGCGCTCCATGACGCGGCAGCCCGACGCCGTACTGGTGACCGGCGACATCGCCGACCACGGCGCCCCCGCCGAGTACGCGGAGGCGGCCGACCTCCTTGCCCGTATCGACGCCCCGGTCTTCACCTGCCCCGGCAACCACGACGAGCGCACGGCGTACCGCAAGGTCCTGCTGGGCGAGGAGAATCCCACCGCCGCCGCGATCAACCACCTGCACCACGCGGCCGGTTACGCACTCCTGCTCCTCGACTCCAGCATCCCCGGCGAGGACCCCGGCCTCCTCGACGACGAGACCCTCGACTGGCTGACCCGCACCCTCGACGACCTCGGCGACACCCCCGCACTGCCCGTCTTCCACCACCCGCCGACCACGCTGCACCACCCGTACATCGACTCGATCGGCCTCACCAACGCCGACCGGCTGGCCGAGGTCCTCGCGGGCCGCCCCAACATCCCCGCAGTCCTCACCGGCCACGCCCACACCCCCGCCGCGGCGACCTTCGCGGGCCGCCCGCTCCTCGTGGCGCCCGGCGTGACGTCCACTATCCGCCTCCCCTGGGAGCCGGGCGATCACTTCGCCAGCCGGACCGCGCCGCCCGGAATCGCCTTCCACGTACTCGGCGAGGACGGCAGCGACACCATCACGACGCACTTCCGTACGGTCTGATCCGAAGGCCCGCTTGACGAGCGGGCCTTCTTCACGGATATTTATCTGCGTGACACAGATTCTGCATCACACTGACTTCACTTTAAGGAACTCACCATGACCACACTCGTCACCGGCAGCCGCGGCAAAGTCGGCGCCGCCCTCATCCAGCTTCTCCACGACCGCGGCGCCCCCGTCCGGGCCGCGTCCGCCGCCCCCGAGAAGCTCGAACTCCCCGCAGGAGTCGAGGCGGTGAAGCTCGACCTCAAGGACCCGGCGACCTTCCCGGCCGCCCTCACCGGCGTCACCTCGGTCTTCCTGTACGCCGAGCCCTCCCACATCGACGCCTTCCTCCAGCAGGCGGAAGCCGCCGGGGTCCAGCACCTCGTGCTGCTCTCCTCCAGCTCCGTCCTCGCTCCCGGCGCCGCCGACAACGCGATCGCCGCAAGCCACCTCGCCGTCGAGCAGGCCCTGGCCGCCTCCCCCCTCACCTCGACCGTCCTGCAGCCGGGCGCCTTCGCCGGCAACGCGCTGCAGTGGGCCTGGGCCCTGAAGTCCGGCGGCCCCATCTCCCTTCCCTACCCCGGCAGTTACGGCGATCCGATCCACGAGCGCGACATCGCCGAGGCGGCCCTCGCGGTTCTCGACGACCCGGCTCTGCGCGGCACGGCGTACCAGCTCACCGGCCCCGAATCGCTCACCTTCACCGAGCAGATCGCCGTCCTGGAGGACGCGACGGGCCGCCCCTTCCCCGTCGCCGAGGTGACCCCCGAGGCCTGGAAGGCCGCCATGGCCGACTACATGCCCGCCCACTTCGCCGACGCACTGCTCGACTACTGGGCCGCCACCGACGGCACCCCCGCACCCCTCACCCACCACGCCGAAGCCCTGACCGGCCACCCGGCGCGCACCTTCACCGAGTGGGCCAAGGAGAACGCGGAAGCCTTCCGCGCCTGAGCCCCCACCAGCAATCCCCTGGCCCGCACCACACCCCCCGTGCCACCCTGACGACGTGACCACGCGCCCGCAGATCCACCTCCAATTCGCCCCTGAGCTGCGCCTCTTCGTCCCCTCGGAGCGCCGCCAGGGGCGTACGACCGTCGACACCGACGGCTCCTCCAGCCTCGGCCACGTCATCGAGGCGCTGGGCGTTCCGCTCACCGAGGCGGGCCTCATCACGGTCGACGGCGCCCCGACCCCGCGCTCGCACGTCCCGCGCTCCGGCGAATCGGTCGACGTGTACGCGATCGAGCGCCCCCAGACCGTCCCCGGCGCCCCGCTCCGCTTCCTCCTCGACGTCCACCTCGGCACGCTGGCCCGCCGCATGCGCCTCCTCGGCGTGGACGCGGCGTACTTCAGCGAGGACATCGGCGACCCCGCCCTGGCCGCGCACTCCGCCCGCGAACAGCGCGTCCTGCTCTCCCGGGACCGCGGGCTGCTGCACCGCCGGGAGCTGTGGGCGGGCGCGTACGTCTACAGCGACCAGCCGGACGACCAACTCCGCGACATCCTGGGCCGGTTCACCCCGGCCCTCGCCCCCTGGACGCGCTGCACCGCCTGCAACGGCGAGCTGAAGGAGGCCACGAAGGCCGAGGTCAGCGACCGGCTGCACGGCGGGACGGAGCGCTCGTACGACGTCTTCGCGCAGTGCACGGCCTGCGGGCGCGCCTACTGGCGGGGCGCGCACCACGCCCGGCTGGAGGCCATCGTGGCGGAGGCGGTGCGCGACTTCGGCCCTACGCGTCCAGTTCCCCGCTCCTCAGACGCCTGATCTGCCCGACGCTCAACTCCACGGTCCGCCGCATGTGTTCGGTGATGAGGACGAGGTCGTCGTCGCCGTACGCGTCGAACATCTCGAACCAGGCGCCGTTGAGCTTCCCCCAGACCGCCCCGAACTCGGCCATCCGCGCGGGCTCCAGCACGACCAGCACCTTGCGGCGGTCGTCGGTGTCGCGCTGCCGGGTGACGTAACCGGCGCGCTCGAGACGGTCGACGAGCCGCGTGGCCGAGCCGGTGGTGAGCCCGGTGAGCTCGGCGACGCGCCCGGTGGTGACCGGGGCGTCCTCCAGACCGAGGAGATTGAGGCACTGCAGATCGGTCGGATGGAGGCCGAGGTGGTCGGCGAGGGCCTGGTTGAAGAGGGCGTACGAGGCCATGTAGCGCCGGGATTCGGCCCCCAGGGCGGCCATCAGCCGCGCACGCTTCTCCGACTTCTCCGACTTCTGCGTCATGCAGCAAGTGTACGGCGCAGATTCAGTCCAGTACGTGCCGGAGATAGGCCCGCGGATCGGCGAGATACCGCCGCCAGTGGTCGACGATCGCCAGCTCGCCCCACTCGACCCGCTCCATGCCGTGCTCCCCGACCTCCACGATGTCCGCGCCGGGCAGGGCGGTCAGCAGCGGGGAGTGCGTGGCGCAGATGACCTGGGCGCCGTTCTCCGCCAACCGGGCCATGTGCCCGATCAGTTCGAGGCAGGAGGTGAACGAGAGCGCGGCCTCGGGCTCGTCCATCACATAGAGCCCGGTCTGCTGGAACTTCCCGCGGAACGCCTCGAGGAATCCCTCGCCGTGGCTGCGCCCGTCCGGCTCGAACCCTTCCCTGCCCAGCGCGTCGAGCGCGGTCTCGGCCCGCAGGAAGAACCCCTTGCGGGCCGCGAAGCTCCGCGTCATCCGCCGCCCGCCTGCCGCCGCGTCGAACCGGATGCGCTCGCCGAGGACGGACTTCTCGCGGTGCGAGGCGTACTTCCAGTCGTGCGAGCCGCCGTACGAGTCGAGCCCGAACCCCTCCGCGAACGCCTCGACCAGCGTCGACTTCCCCGACCCGTTCTCCCCCACGAGGAAGGTCACGGGCGCCGTGAACCGCAGCCCCTCCGCCATCAGCTGGCGCACGCAGGGCACCCGCCAGGGCCACTCGGCCTCGTCGTAGGAGCTCGCGTGTGCGTACGCACGTTCGACAATCACGCCGCAATTTTCGCACCCCCGACAAGAGCCCGCCTGCTACGGCGCCTCGTCGGTCAGATACCGCTGCACCGTCGGCGCGAGCCAGGCCACGATCTCCTCGCGCCCCATCGCCACGGCAGCCGGAAACTTCAGTACGTACCGCGCCAGCGCCATCCCCAGGATCTGCGTGGCGACCAGCACGGCCCGCCGCTGCGCCTCCTCGGGGTCCGCGGAGATGCCTGCCGCGATCGGCACGATCTGCTGCTTCATGATGTCGTGCATCCGCTCGGCGGTCGCCTCATTGGTGACGCTCACGCGCAGCAGCGCGGTGAGCGCCTCGTCCTCGTCCCACCGGTCGACGAAGTGCGAGATGAGCACGGCCCCCACGTGCTTGCCGGGCAGGGCCCCCAACTCCGGCAGCCGCAGCTGGAATTCGGAGGCGGCGACGAAAAGCCCCTCCTTGTTCCCGAAGTACCGCATCACCATCGACGGATCGATCTCCGCGTCGCGCGCGATGGCCCGGATCGTCGCCCGCTCGTACCCGTCCGCGGCGAACCGCTCGCGGGCGGCGGCCAGGATCACCCCTTTGGTGACCTCGGAGGAACGTCGTGCGGGAGCCGCTGAATCCGTCATGCCAACAACTGTATGCCAACACCCGTTGACAATCCATACTCCTCCGCCCTACGGTTGCCAACAAGCGTTGACCAACAAGCGTTGGCATCAGGAGGCAGCCATGGCTACAGAGCCCAGCACCACCGAAACCACGACAACCGAAACCGACGTCCTCGTCGTAGGAGCAGGCCCCACCGGCCTCCTCCTGGCGGGCGACCTCGCCACCGCAGGACTCAAGGTCACGCTCGTGGAGCGCCGGCCGCACCGGATCAGCAATCTGACCCGCGCGTTCGCCGTGCACGCCCGCACGCTGGAGGCCCTGGACGCCCGCGGCCTCGCCGACGACCTGATCAAGACGGGCCACCCCACCCCCGAGCTGCGCGTCTTCGGCCGCCTCAGCGTCGACCTCGGCACCCTCCGCTCCCGCTTCCCCTTCCTCCTCACCACCCCGCAGTACGAGGTGGAGCGGCTCCTGGAGCGCCGGGCCGTCGAGGCCGGAGTCGACTTCCGCTACGAACGGGAGCTGACGGCCCTCACCCAGACGCCCACCACCGTCACGGCCCGACTCCGCACGCCGGACGGCACGTCCGAGACCACCACCGCCCGGTACGCGATCGGCGCCGACGGCCACCGCAGCGCGGTGCGCGAGGCGCTCGGCATCCCCTTCCCGGGCAAGGCCGTCCTCAAGTCCATCGTCCTGGCCGACCTCCGCCTCACCGAGCCGCCCAAGGAGGTCCCCCTCCTCTCCACCTCCCCCGACGGCGACTCCTTCACCTTCATCGCCCCCTTCGGCGACGGCTACTACCGAGTGATCGGCTGGGACCGCAACCATGTGGTCCCCGACACCGACCCGGTCGACTTCGCCGAGATCCGCACGCTCCTGCAGCGCACCCACGGCACCGACCTCGGTGCGCACGACGCCCGCTGGCTCTCCCGCTTCCACAGCGACGAACGGCAGGCCCCCCGCTACCGCGAAGGCCGCGTCTTCCTCGCCGGAGACGCCGCCCACGTCCACTCCCCGGCCGGCGGCCAGGGTCTCAACACGGGCCTCCAGGACGCCGCGAACCTCTCCTGGAAGCTGGCCCGCGTCCTGACCGGCCAGTCCCCCGAAGCCCTCCTCGACACCTACCAGTCGGAGCGCCACCCGGTGGGCGCCGCGGTCCTGCGCACCAGCGGCGCCCTGGTCCGCCTGGCCTCCGCCAACACCGCACCCCGCAGGGCCCTGCGCACGCTGGCCACCACCGCGCTGAAGTACCTCGCCCCGGCCCGCCGCAGGATGGCCGCCCAGATCAGCGGCACGGGCATCGCCTACGCCAAGGACACCCGCCGAGTCCCCGACCTCGCCCTCGCGAACAACACCCGCCTCTACGAGGCCCTGCGCGCAGGCAAGTTCGTAGAGGTAACGCCCCTCACCTCCACGGAACCCCCGAAGATGCCCACCGCACTCCAGGTCCACTGGCAGCAGTCGTCCCCCCGCAAGGACACCCTCCTCGTCCGCCCCGACGGCTACACCGCGTCGCCCGCCCTCCCCCTCTGACCCCACCCGCCCGTGCCACGATCAACCCCATGCTCACGACCCGCTCAGCAGCCCTCTTCCTCCTCGCCGCACTCCTGGAAATCGGCGGCGCCTGGCTGATCTGGCAGGGCGTGCGCGAACACAAGGGCTGGCTGTGGATCATCGCCGGAGCCTTGTCCCTCTCGCTCTACGGCTTCGTGGCGACCCTCCAGCCCACCGGCGACTTCGGCCGCATCCTCGCCGCCTACGGGGGTGTCTTCGTCGCCGGCTCCCTGGCCTGGGGAGCGATCGCCGACGGCTACCGCCCGGACCGCTGGGACATCACAGGAGCCCTGATCTGCCTGGCCGGAATGGCAGTGATCATGTACGCCCCACGAGGCCGCTGACCTCGCGCCTATCCTGATTCAGAACCCACATACAGAGACGCCCGAGGAGCAGCCCCATGACCGCCGCAGCCACCAACCGCATCGCAGTAGTCACCGGGGCCAGCAGCGGAATCGGCGCGGCAACGGCCCGACAACTGGCGGCCGCCGGCTACCGGGTGGTGCTCACCGCCCGCCGCAAGGACCGCATCGAGGCCCTGGCAGAGGAACTGACCACGGCGGGCCACCAGGCGACGGCTCACCCCTTGGACGTGACGGACCGCGCCGCGGTGGACGAGTTCGCCACGGCGTTCCGCACGATCCACGTCCTGATCAACAACGCGGGCGGCGCACTGGGCGCGGACCCCATCGCCACGGGCGACCCCGCGGACTGGCGCCAGATGTACGAGACGAACGTCATCGGCACCCTCAACCTCACCCAGGCCCTGCTCCCCGCCCTCACGGCCAGCGAGGACGGCACGGTCGTGATCCTCTCCTCGACGGCGGGCCACGGTACGTACGAGAACGGCGGCGGCTACGTAGCGGCGAAGCACGGCGCCCACGTCCTGGCCGAGACCCTCCGCCTGGAGATCGTCGGCACCCCGGTCCGCGTGATCGAGATCGCCCCCGGCATGGTCAAGACGGAGGAGTTCGCCACGACGCGCTTCAACGGCGACAAGGAGAAGGCGGCGAAGGTCTACGCAGGAGTGGCGGCCCCCCTCACGGCGGACGACGTGGCGGACACGATCACCTGGGCGGTAACCCGCCCCAGCCACGTCAACATCGACCTCCTGGTGGTCCGCCCCCGAGCCCAGGCCTCCAACACGAAGGTCCACCGCGAGCTGTGACGCACGGCGGCCCCCGAAACCAGGAGTTCCGGGGGCCGCGGGAACACAGGGGATTCGGCGCTTCAGCCCTTCACGCAGACGACCTGCTTCAGCTTCGCGACGACCTCCACCAGGTCCCGCTGCTGCTCCATGACCTTCTCGATCGGCTTGTACGCGCCAGGGGCCTCGTCCACCACGCCCGAGTCCTTCCGGCACTCCACACCACGGGTCTGATCCGCCAGATCCCGCACCGTGAACCGCCGCTTCGCCTCGCTGCGGCTCATCCTCCGACCGGCGCCGTGCGAGGCCGAGTTGAAGGCCTTCTCGTTGCCGAGTCCCTTCACGATGTACGAACCGGCCCCCATGGAACCCGGGATGATCCCGTAGTCGCCGGACCCGGCGCGGATCGCCCCCTTGCGCGTGACGAGCAGGTCCACCCCGTCGTAGCGCTCCTCGCTCACATAGTTGTGGTGACAGCTGATCTCCGGCTCGAAGGTGACCTTCGCCTTCTTGAACTCCCTGCGGACCACGCCCTTCAGGAGCCCCATCATGATGGCGCGGTTGAACTTCGCGTACTCCTGCGCCCAGTAGAGGTCATTGCGATACGCCGCCATCTGCGGGGTGTCCGCGACGAAGACGGCCAAGTCCCCGTCCACCAGGGCTTTGTTGTGCGGCAGGCTCTGCGCGACCCCGATGTGGTGCTCCGCCAACTCCTTGCCGATGTTGCGGGACCCGGAGTGCAGCATGAGCCACACCGAACCTGTCAAATCCGTGCAGACTTCGACAAAGTGGTTGCCTCCGCCGAGCGTTCCCATCTGCTTTGAGGCCCGACCTTGATGGAATTTGACCGCTTCGGCGACCCCCTCGAACCGCCCCCAGAAGTCGTCCCACCCCGACGCAGCGAACCCGTACATCCGTCCCGGGTCGACCGGATCGCCGTGCATCCCCCGCCCCACCGGAATCGCCTGCTCGATCTTCGTGCGGAGCCGGGACAGGTCGCCGGGCAGGTCGTTCGCCGTGAGGGACGTCTTCACCGCCGACATGCCGCAGCCGATGTCGACCCCGACCGCCGCCGGGCAGACCGCGCCCTGCATCGCGATCACCGAACCGACCGTCGCGCCCCTGCCGTAGTGGACGTCCGGCATGACGGCCAGCCCCTTGACCCAGGGCAGCGTGGCGACGTTGCGCAGTTGCTGCATCGCGCCCGCGTCAACCGACGCCGGATCGGCCCACATCCGGACCGGGGCCTCCGTCCCCGGCACCTCTACATACGACATAACCCCTCAATTCCCCGTGAAGATCGCAGAACGCAAATCAAGCGCCAAGGCCCGCGAAAGCGACAGCGGACCGGCAAGTACTCCAGTGCGTGCGATAGACATTGTGTCCGGGCACCACCATCCGGCGGTAACCGTTTTTCGTCCCGAAGGGAGCCTCTGACCGTGCAGCGAAGGGCGTTCGTACCCACCGCGGCGCTGCTCTCGGCGCTGGTCACGGCACTGGTCGCAGGCTGTTCGAGCGCCTCCGGAACCGACAGTTCCGCAGGCGATTCCAAGCCCGGCGAAACCACCCCCGCCGCCGCCCCCGGCAAGTACCGCACCCTCCCCGAGGCCTGCGCCGCCGCCGACGGGAGCGCGCTCAAGGCGATGTTCCCCGGTGTGGAGGCCCTCCCCAAGGACCAGCAGGAGAAGGTCTACGCGGGCAGCGCGGTCGTGACGTACGACACCGACCGGCGCGTCGGCTGCCGCTGGAAGGCCGACTCCGCCGACGCCGCGCACCAGCTCTCCGTCGACTTCGAGCGGGTCGTCAGTTACGACACCGCGGTGAGCGACGAGGACCGCGCCCAGCAGGTGTACGGGGACAAGGAGACCGCGGCGGACCTTCCCCCGGCCCACAGTTCGACGCCCACCCCGACCGCCACGGCGACCCCCACCCCCACGGCCACCGCCTCCACCCTCTCCACCCCCTCGCCCCCCACGTCGGAGGGCACCGACGACCTCCAGCCCCGTACCCTCACCAGCCTCGGCAACGCCGCGTTCCTGGACGACGCGCTCGCCAGGGCGGGCGCGACGGGCAGGGAGCGCACGATCACCGTCGTCTTCCGTACCGCCAATGTCATCGTCACCGTCGAGTACAGCGAGCAGCCCACCGCGGCCGGCGTCGTGCCCGACAGCAAGGAACTGCAGGACCGCACCCAGGCCCTGGCGAGCAAACTCGCCGAGCAGTTCAGCGATTAGTCCGGTGCGCGCCCGCCCGCCGATACGGTGGCGGCGCACCGGACCGTACGACCAGTGAAGGAACCATGCACCGATCAGCCCCGCGACACCGCCTCGCCACCCGCCTCCTCGTCTGCGCAGCCGTACCGGTGATGCTCGTCGTCGCCGGTTGCTCGTCGGACTCCGGCTCCGGCTCGGACAGCACGAAGTCGAAGTCGGCCACGCCCTCCGCGACCGCGTCCGCGTCCCCGTCGGTCGCGGCCGCCGCGTTCGCCAAGCTGCCGGACGCCTGCAAGTCGATCTCGGAGAAGACGGTCGAGGACCTGGTCCCGAGCGTGAAGACGAAGTCCGGCACGGCGGACAAGTCGACCGACATCTCCGTCCGCAGCGGCTGCAGCTGGAACGGCCTGAAGAGCAACGGCACCAAGGGTTCCGACTACCGCTGGCTGGGCGTCTCCTACGTGCGGTTCGACTCCGACACGTCCCTGGGCAGCGGCTCCGCGCGCGCCACCGCGCAGTACGCGAAGGAAGTCGCCAAGGCACAGCAGACGGAGGGCGCCAAGAGCGTCAAGTCGACGCCCACGACCGGTATTGGCAACCAGGCGACCACGGTCACGTACACCCTGCGCAAGACCGGCGAGGACTTCACGTACGCGACGGTCGTGACGCGCACGGAGAACGTCATCGTGACGGTCGACTACAACGGCGCGGGCTACGAGGGCGCCAAGGCACCGTCCGTGGACGACGTCACCAAGGGGGCCCAGAAGGCCGCCAAGGAGGCCGTCGCCTCGGTCGCCGCCGCGAACAAGTAGACCGCCGAAGGCCCTCAACCAGCCGAACGCGTCAGCGATTTGGGGCCAACAAGCCCCCATACACGCCGATTTACGGAGCCCGGTCCTCCCCCGGAGACCGGGCTCCGGCCGTACCCGCGCACCAGCACCCGTACGCATGTGCCAGGCTGTGCCCGCCAGATGTCCAAGCTTCGGGAGGGGTCGCGGGTGGCCGCGATGCAGCTGACACGCACACACCGGATACTCGTCGGTGTTGTCGTAGCCGGTGCGGTAGTGATCGCCGGGATCGGTTTCGCAGGGAGTTACGCGGCGGTTCGCGAGCTCGCCCAGGAGAAGGGCTTCGGGAACTTCTCGGTGGTCTTCCCCATCGGGATCGACGCGGGCATCTGTGTCCTGCTCGCCCTGGACCTGCTTCTGACCTGGATCCGAATCCCCTTCCCGCTGCTGCGCCAGACGGCGTGGCTGCTGACGGCGGCGACGATCGCGTTCAACGGCGCGACCGCCTGGCCCGACCCGCTCGGCGTCGGGATGCACGCCGTGATCCCGATCCTGTTCGTCGTCTCCGTCGAGGCCGCGCGCCACGCGGTGGGCCGGATCGCGGACATCACCGCGGACAAGCACATGGAGGGCGTGCGCCTCACGCGCTGGCTGCTCTCCCCGATCCCCACGTTCCGCCTCTGGCGCCGTATGAAGCTGTGGGAGCTGCGCCGTTACGACGAGGTCATCCGCCTGGAGCAGGACCGCCTGATCTACCAGGCCCGCCTCCAGGCGCGCTATGGCCGCGCCTGGCGCCGCAAGGCCCCGGTCGAGTCCCTGATGCCGCTGCGCCTGGCGAAGTACGGGGTTCCGCTCGCGGACACCGCCCCCGCGGGCCTGGCGGCGGCGGGCATCGACCCGCAGCTCCTGCCGCCGGTCGTCCCGGCGTCGCAGCAGCCCGCGCTGCCGGCGCAGCAGACCCAGGTGCAGCAGGCTCCGGTCCAGCAGGTGCCGATGCAGCAGCAGCCCGTGCAGCAGTGGCAGGACCCGGGTTCCGGCCCGGTCGCCGCGCCCGCCGCCCACCATGAGAGCCAGTGGTTCGCGGCCGAGCAGGTCTCGCAGAACGGGTACAACGGCGGGTACGACCCGACGGCGTACGACAGCGAGAGCGCCCCCACCTACGTGCCGCCGTACGGCCCGGACCCGGACTACACGACGGTCCCCGTGCCCGAGCAGGTCCCCGCGGTGATGATCCCCTCGGGCGCCCCCGGCCGCACGCGCCCCCTGGCCAACGGCGGCGTCCCGGGCCCGCGTCACCCGGAGCCGGATCCTGAGCCCGAGGCGCAGCAACTGCTCATGGATGACGGCGAGTTCGCGGAAACGGCCTACGAGGCGTTCCGCGCGTACACGCACGAGTACTCGAACCACCCCAGCGCGGAGCAGCTGGACATACACCTCTCGGACAAGCACGGCATGAACCACCCGCACAGCGTGGCGATGGTCCGCCGCCTGCTGCCGGACTTCAAGCGCCGCTACGACATGCAGCTGGCCGAGGAGCACATCGCCTGACAGGGCAAGCAGACCGATCCGACGGCGGGCTCCGGGGTTTCCCCGGAGCCCGCCGTCGCGTTCACACTCTCTCCATTGCAATGCACACTCAACCACTGTTGCATTAAACGCAAAACCATTGCAACGATTTCCAAGCTCCTACCTGCACGGATGTCATTTCTGCGCAACGACACTGTTGCCCACATCGTGAATGCAACGTAGCTTTTCCTTCATCGGAAACAGCGGGACGCAAAAGCGCCCCCTCCGGTCGAAGGAGAGAACAATGCAGAAGTTCGCCACCACCACCCCCGTCACCGCCATCCTCGACATCCCCGCCGGAAGCATCCGCTTCATCGCCGCCGACCGGGCCGACACCACCGTCGAGATCCTCCCCGCCGACGCCTCCAAGAGCCGCGACATCAAGGCCGCCGAGCAGACCACGGTCGCGTACGACAACGGCACCCTGCGGATCGCCGGCCCCGAGGCGAAGAACCAGATCCTCGGCAACTCCGGCCGGATCGAAGTGACCGTCCAGCTCCCCGCCGGCTCCCGCATCGAGGCGAAGGCGGCAGCCGCCGACCTCCGCGGCGTGGGACGGCTCGGCGACGTCACCTTCGAGGGCGCCCAGGCCACGGTCAAGCTCGACGAGACCGCGAGCGCCCGCCTCACCGTCATGGCCGGCGACATCTCGGTCGGCCGCCTCGGCGGCCCCGCCGAGATCAGCACCCAGAAGGGCGACCTCCGCATCACCGAGGCCGTGAAGGGCGCCGTCACCCTGCGCACGGAGTCCGGCGAGATCACGGTCGGCGCCGCCCGCGGCGTCTCCGCGTCGCTGGACGCCGGCACCGGCTACGGCCGGATCGACAACGCACTCCAGAACACCGACGGCGCCGCCGCCCGCCTGCAGATCCACGCCACCACCGCCTACGGCGACATCACCGCCCGCAGCCTCTGAGCTCCGCCCCACAGAGGCGTGTCGGTGAGCTGTCACCAATTTGTAGGCGCTGTCACCGCTCAGTCGGTACCGGTTGCGAGGGTCATACCCAAGACACCGCGCACCGCACAGTTGGACGAGGAGACGACATGTCGCACACCATCGCAGCCGAGAAGACCGCGAGGACCGCCAAGGGCGGCAGCGTCGCAGCTTTCGTACGCTTCACCGCCCTCGGCGGCGGCATGACGCTCCTCGCCTCCGCCGTCATCCCGGTGGTCGCGCTCTGGATGCCCTGGGCCCTGGCCAACGCCCTGATCACGGTGGCCTCCACGGCGGCCGCCACCGAGCTCCACGGCCGTGTCACCTTCCGGCACGGCCGCCCCGACTGGCGCAGGCACCTGCAGAGCGCGCTGACGATCGCGGGCGGCTGGCTGGTCACGACAGTCGCGGTCACCGCCCTGCAAGACCTGCACCCGAACGCGGGCACCCTGCTCACCCAGGCCGTCTACCTCACGGCAAGCGCCCTGGTGGGCATCGCCCGCTTCCTGATCCTCAAACTGTCGGTCTTCGCCCCCGCAGCGCAGCCCACGACGAACCTGCGAGTGGCATACGGAACGGCAGCGTAAAGCCCGAAGGGCCGCTACCCCACCCGGGCAACGACCCTCCGCACAACCACAAACCCAACCACTCAGCCCCCGAGCAACTTCCGCACCCGATCAGCCCCCACAGCCAGCAGCAACGTAGGCAGCCGCGGCCCCGTGTCCCGCCCGACCAGCAGCTGGTAGAGCAGCGCGAAGAACGACCGCTGCGCGACCTTCATCTCCGCCGTCGGCTTCGCGTCCGGCTCGAAGCCGGCCTGCACCTTCGGGACCCCGTAGACCAGCGTCGTCAGCCCGTCCAGCGACCAGTGCGAGTCCAGCCCGTCGAGCAGCAGCCGCAGCGACTCCCGCTCGGTCTCCCCGAGCGCGGCCAGCGTCTCCGCATCCGCCACCTCGCGCACCACGGTCCGCGACTCGACCGGCACCTGCGTCGTGATCCAGGCCTCCGCCTTGTCGAGGCGCGGGCGCGCCTCGTCCAGCGAGCCGAGCGGATTGGCCGGGTCCAGATCGTTCAGGATCCGGAGCGTCTGCTCCTCGTCCCCCGCCGTCACGTCCACCACGGACGCGAGCGTCCGGTACGGCAACGGCCGCTCGGTCCGCACCAGTTCACCCGCAGCGGTCCGCACCGCCCGCGAGTGCGCGGCCGCATCCGCCGGCAGCACGCTGCCGTCCGCGACCTTGCCCTCGAGCTTGTCCCACTCGTCGTACAGCCGCTGGATCTCCTGATCGAAGGCGATCTTGAACGACTGATTCGGCCGCCGCCGCGCATACAGCCACCGCAGCAGCTGCGGCTCCATGATCTTCAGCGCGTCGCCGGGCGTCGGCACGCCACCCTTGCTGGACGACATCTTCGCCATCCCGCTGATGCCGACAAACGCGTACATGGGCCCAATGGGCCGCTCGAACCCGAAGATCCGCACGATCTCCTCGCCCACCTGGAACGAGGACCCGGGCGACGAGTGGTCGACGCCGCTCGGCTCGAACATGACGCCCTCGAAAGCCCACCGCATCGGCCAGTCGACCTTCCAGACCAGCTTGCCGCGGTTGAACTCGCTCAGCTTCACTGTCTCGGTGAACCCACAGGCCTCGCACCGATAAGAGAGCTCCGTGCTCTCGTCGTCGTACGCGACAACTGTCGTGAGGTCCTTGTTGCACCCACCGCAGTAGGGCTTGTACGGGAAGTACCCGCCCGCACCCGTACTGCCGTCGTCCTCCGCAGCCGCGCCGGACCCCTCGGCAGCCTCCAGCTCGGCCTCGTCCACAGCCTTCTGCGACTGCTTCTTGACGACCTTCTTGGTCCGGTACTGGTCCAGGATCGCGTCGATGTCACCGCGCCGCCGCATCGCGAGCAGGATCTGCTCCCGATAGGTCCCGGCCTGGTACTGCTCGGTCTGGCTGATCCCGTCGTACTCGACGCCGAGCTCACCCAGCGCCTCGACCATGGCGGCCTTGAAGTGCTCGGCCCAGTTCGGATACGCGGACCCCGCCGGCGCGGGCACGGCCGTCAGCGGACGCCCGATGTGCTCGGCCCACGACGCGTCGACCCCGGGGACACCGTTCGGCACCTTCCGGTACCGGTCGTAGTCGTCCCACGAAATCAGATGCCGAACCTCGAACCCCCGCCGCCGAATCTCATCGGCCACAAGGTGCGGGGTCATGACCTCGCGCAGGTTCCCCAGGTGAATGGGTCCCGACGGCGAAAGCCCCGAAGCGACGACGACCGGTTTGCCAGGCGCACGACGCTCCGATTCAGCGATCACATCGTCCGCGAAACGGGAGACCCAGTCGGTCTCGGTGCTGCTCTGACTCTCGGCCACGGTCGGTACGTCCTTCTCTCTTGTACGGGCGTACCTCACATCCTCCCAGGTCCCACCGACAGAGCGAAAACGGATAGACGCCCCATGGGATACTGAAGCGATCCCCCTGACCCCCTACGGAAACGGCAGCCAGCCCATGGCCTCGGTCCAGTCCCTCGCTTCCTCGCTCCAGCAGCACCTCGCGGACGCCCTGACGGCAGCCCTGCCGGATGCCGGCGCCGCGGACCCGCTGCTGCGACGAAGCGACCGGGCCGACTTCCAGGCCAACGGCATCCTGGCGCTCGCGAAGAAGGCGAAGGCCAACCCGCGCGACCTGGCCGCCCAGGTCACCTCCGCGCTCCCGGCCAACGACCTGATCAAGGACATCGAGGTCTCGGGCCCCGGCTTCCTGAACATCACGCTCACGGACAAGGCGATCACCGAGACGCTGGCCGCGCGCGCGGCGGACGGTGACCGGCTCGGCGTACCGCTGAAGGAGAAGCCGGGCGTCACGGTCATCGACTACGCCCAGCCGAACGTGGCGAAGGAGATGCACGTCGGCCACCTGCGCTCGGCGGTCATCGGCGACGCCCTGCGCGGCATGCTCGACTTCACCGGCGAGAAGACGATCGGCCGCCACCACATCGGCGACTGGGGCACCCAGTTCGGCATGCTCATCCAGTACCTGATCGAGAACCCCGGCGAGCTCGCCCCGGCGGGCGAGGTCGACGGCGATCAGGCCATGTCGAACCTGAACCGGGTGTACAAGGCGTCGCGCGCCGTCTTCGACTCCGACGAGGCGTTCAAGGAGCGGGCCCGAAAGCGGGTCGTCGCCCTGCAGTCCGGCGACAAGGAAACCCTGGAGCTGTGGCAGCAGTTCGTCGACGAGTCGAAGGTCTACTTCTACTCGGTCTTCGAGAAGCTGGACATGGAGGTCAGGGACGAGGAGATCGTCGGCGAGTCCGCGTACAACGACCTGATGCCGGAGACGGCTCGGCTCCTGGAGGAGTCCGGTGTCGCCGTGCGCTCCGAGGGCGCACTGGTCGTCTTCTTCGACGAGATCCGCGGCAAGGACGACAAGCCGGTGCCGCTGATCGTCCAGAAGGCGGACGGCGGCTTCGGCTACGCGGCGTCCGACCTCTCGGCGATCCGCAACCGCGTCACCGACCTGGACGCCACGTCGCTGATCTATGTCGTGGACGTACGGCAGTCCCTGCACTTCAAGATGGTCTTCGAGACGGCCCGGCGGGCCGGCTGGCTGACCGACGAGGTCACCGCGCACAACATGGGCTACGGCACGGTGCTCGGCGCGGACGGCAAGCCGTTCAAGACCCGCGACGGCGAGACGGTGAAGCTCGAGGACCTCCTCGACGAGGCCGTCGAGCGGGCGACGGCGGTCGTGCGCGAGAAGGCCGAGAAGGTGGGCCTGACGGAGGAGGAGATCCTCGAGAACGGCCGTTACGTGGGCATCGGCGCCGTGAAGTACGCGGACCTGTCGACGTCGGCGAACCGGGACTACAAGTTCGACCTGGACCAGATGGTCTCGCTCAACGGCGACACGAGCGTGTACCTGCAGTACGCGTACGCGCGGAACAGGTCGATCCTGCGCAAGGCGGAGGGAGCCTCCCCGGTCGCGCACCCGGAGCTCGAACTGGCGCCTGCGGAGCGGGCGTTGGGCCTGCACCTGGACGGCTTCGGCGATCTGGTCTACGAGGCGTCGGCGGAGTACGCGCCGCACAAGCTGACCGCGTATCTGTACCAGCTGGCGTCGCTGTACACGACGTTCTTCGACCAGTGCCCGGTGATCAGGCCGCGCCCGGCGCAGGAGGTCATGGAGAACCGCCTGTTCCTGTGCGACCTGACGGCCCGCACGCTCCACCAGGGCATGGCCCTCCTCGGAATCCGGACCCCCGAGCGCCTCTGAGACAACGACGCAGGGAGCAGAAGCCGCAGGACCAGGACACTCAGTCCCCCGACTTCTGCTCCCACACGTTCGTCTGCAGGTTGTACAGATACAGCGGCCGCCCCTTGAGGCTGCTGGTCCGGAACGGCTGCCCGCCGTCGTCGACACGCACCGTCCCCTTCCGCGCGCCGCTGCTCCAGTCGAGCTCCAAGTACCAGCTCACGTCGTGCGCTTCGGTGTGCACATCAAGGTTGAGCACCTGCGGATCGTTCGCCGAGACCTTGTACGGGAAGTCCACGGCCGGAATCTTCACGTCCCCCTGAATCCCCCCGACGGGCTTCGTCGCCGGCTGCGCGGCATCCAGATCCACATCAAAACTCCTGGGCGTCATCCCGCTCCCGCACCCCTCCCCCATGGAGTACGCGGTCCACGCCAGCGGCGCACTGCGCGCCACGGTCCGCACGCGCAGCCCGGTCAGCACGACGGACTCCGTGTTCTTGCTGGTGACGGTGAGCTGCAGCATGTTCTTGTCGCCCTCGACTCCGCCGAGGACTTTCGCCCAACTGTGGCTGTCCTCCTCCGGGTTGTTCGGCGGCTTGGGCACGGCCCCCGGCGGCTGGTCGAGCACGTAGTACTGACCGCAGGGCCCGCCCCAGTTGTACGAACTGATCCCGGCGCTCACCGGCACACCGCCCGCGCCCACGATCTTGCCCCCGGCGTGGGACGCCGTGGCGGAAGGCGACTTCGTACGGGAGGCGGAAGCGGACGGAGAAGCGGACGCGGAGACCGAAGGGGAGGCGCTCCTGCCACCCGTGACGCTCACCGAGGGCGTCACCGCAGGGCCGGCCTGAGCCCCACCCCCGCCATCCGAGGACGACGACGAGGCATTGCGCGCGGCAACGTAGGCGGTGGGCACACCCAGCGCGACAACGGCCGCGGCGGCCAGAGCGATCCGCAGATTCCGCCGACCTGCCCGGGGGCGCGGGACCTCAGCAGCGTCCTCAACGACCGTCTCGGGAACGGAAACAGGAGGAGCAGCAACAGCAGCGGCCGGCTCAACCACATCTCCAACGGGCCGCCGCCGAGCCTCATCCGCAAGGATCCACCGCCGATGCAGCTCGACCTGCTCCTCACTCCCCGCCCCGCACAACCGGGCAAGCCGCGCCACGGGGGCGAAGTCCGCAGGCACCGCATCCCCGTTGCAGTACCGATGAAGCGTGGACGTACTCACGTGGAGCTTCCCGGCCAGCGTCCCGTAGCTCGCCCCCGACCGCTCCTTGAGCTCCTTCACCAGCGCCGCGAACTCCGCGATTTCCTGCCCAGCCACCCGTGCACATCCCTTCACCCGTCCCAGGAAGGCGTTCCAGGGACGGCTCATTTCCGCAGGTCAGCCTAGGTGAAAGCGTTCCAGCATCCCGCATGCCCCAGCATCTCTTGCCGCCGCAATTCCCCGCCCCACAAGCTGTGATCACACCGCCGGACATCACCGGAAGCAGTAATGCGAAATCACCTTCGTCCCAGCGTCACCGACGCACTGGCGATCTGCGTGCTGATCGTGACAACCGTGATCGTTGCCACGTTGATCTGCCAGAACTGAACGCCCAACCACCGCAATCCACACGGGGAGTACCACCCATCATGCGCCTCATCCGTACCGCCGCCCTCACCGCCACCGCCCTGCTCGCCTCGATCGCACTGACCGCCTGCGGAAGCTCGTCGGACGACGCGACGGCGGCAAAGGTCTCCGACACCGCGTCCGTACCCACGTCCACGGACAACAAGGCGACGGACGCTGCGGCCAAGAAGCAGCCGACGTCGAAGCCGACGAACGAGAGCGCGGACACAACGCCCACCGCAAAGCCGGCGGACAACAAGAAGTCCACCGGGACCCAGCAGCCGACTGCCTGCACCACCACCTCGATCAAGCTGACGGCGTCCCCTATCACCCGCCCGATCAACCACGTCCTGCTGACCGCCACCAACACGGGCAGCAAGACGTGCTACCTCTACTACGCCCCGGCGATCGCCTTCTCCGACGACGCCCAGTCCCCGCTCCAGGTCGACAAGGACACACAGCCCCAGGCCGTGGTGACGCTCTCCCCGGGCCAGTCGGGCTACGCGATGATCCGCACGGCGGGCGAGGACAACGGCGACAAGCCGTACTCCACAACTCAGATCCGCGTGAACTTCCAGAACCGCAACGACAACGGCTCGGTGGGCGCGGCGGCCTACGCCCACCTCGCCAAGCCGCTCTCGGTGGTCGACTCCCAGTCGGCGGTCACGTACTGGCAGTCGGACGTGGACGCGATCAGCGCCTGGTAACCAACCCGGACCGTGCCCCGGCGCTCCTCCCCAGGAGCCCGGGGCGCACGGCATGTATGTGATGCATCCTGATGACATACAGAACCAATAGAGGTGGTGTGCAGCAGATGTCCGTGACGCAGATCGATCTCGACGACGAAGCGCTGGCCGACGCGATGCGCCTCCTGGGCACCAAGACGAAGAAGGACACGGTCAACACCGCACTGCGCGATGTCGTGGCCGGACTCAAGGCCCTCGAAGCCTTCGACGCCTGGTACAAGTCCTCGTACAGCAGCCCCAACGGCGGCGATTGCGTAGAGGTAGCCACCTGCCCCCACACGGTCCACATCCGCGACTCAAAGCTCCAGTCGAGCCCGACCCTCACGGTCCCCCCAGCCGCCTGGTCCGCCTTCGCCAACTGGGCCTCCTGACCACATGGAGATCGAGGTCCGGTCGTTCCCAGAACCCCGGACGGCAGAAGTCCGTTGCGCACTGGGCGAGTTCACGGCCCAGTGGGGCGGACGCCCGACCGACACCCCGGGCGTCTACGTCATCGAGTGGACGATCGACGTCGAACTCACCTGGGGCCAGAACGCGACCGCGTCCCCCGCTCCGGGCCCGGTGATCCTCACCGAGCAGGACCACGTACTCCTACGAGGCCGCCTGCAGCCCAACAACGACGGAACGGCCTACCTGAACCTGGGCGACACCTCGGTGCACCTCGACGTAACCGAGCCACTGCCCCACCCGGCGCTCACCGGCTGGACCGACTTCAGGCTCAAGCCCACCGAGATCGAGCTCTACCCGTACAGCACCTGACCGGCTCACATCCGGTTGCGCAGCAGCCCCACGGACCCCACATAGGCAACGCCCCCGAGCGCAACCAGCCAGAAGAACGGCGATCCGCTGCCCCCGCCGGCCAGTTCGCCCACCAGGCCACCAAAGTTGGCCAGGGTCAGCACGGCGCCCGTAACCGCCCAGGCCGACTTCCCCATCGAGGCGAAGCGCTCATCGGGGTCCTCGGTGAGTCCCTGATAGGTCTCGCTACGCCGCCCCATCAGCACCAGCGCGAAGCTGCAGAGCGCCATGACCCCAAAGACGACCAGCCCCACTCCCAGCCGCCCGCCCACAACCGCGGCCACGAGACTCACGGCGCCAACTCCGAGGAAGAACAGCGGAATCGACCGGCGACTCACGGCGCGCTCAGTCCTCATCGACATGGAACATCTCCTCAACGTTGACCCCGAAAAACTTCCCAAGGGCCAAGGCGAGCGGAAGGGACGGCGTGTACCGCTCGGTCTCAATCGCATTGACGGTCTGACGCGAGACCCCCAGCACAGCACCCAACTGCCCCTGAGAGAGCCCCTGCGCGGACCGCAGCTCTCTGACCCTGTTCCTCATATGTAAAGCGTGCTTGACACCCCACACGATGTCAAGCGAGCTTTACAGGCACCCCGTTTCCCCTGGCCGGGGGCTTCGTGTGGTGGGTCTCCCTGTCAACCGACGCCGCGAGTGTGCGCGCCTCCAGGGCCGGCGTCAAGGGCGCTCCCTGCGGTCGCGTCGGCTGCGCCGATTCCGCTGCGCTCCACCATTGACCCCGCCCCTTCCGGCGCTGGGGTTGGCGGCTATCGGTCGGCAGGGAGGCCTGGCCACAGTGGGGAGGGGACCTGGGGTGGGGCCGGCCCGGACCGGAAACGGCGGGGGCCGGGGCGGGCCCGGGGCTGCGGGCGGCGGACCGGTGCCTGGGTGCGGGCTGCGCCCGCAACGGCACCCCGGCCGGGATGCGGTCCGGGGCGGGGTGGGTGCGGGGCGGCCGGTTCGCGCACCCTTTGCATGGGGCTGCCGGTCTGGGTTCGGCGTCAACCACTGTTCGTTCGGCTGGACTTCATTCCCCGCTGGTCACCGCCCGGTGGGGGATGGGCCGGGGGGCGAGGGGCTCGACGGGTGTGCGGGGTGTGCCCCGGGTGGTGTGGCGCGGGTGTTCGGCCTCGCCGAACACCCGCGCCACAGAACCCCCGGTCGTGTCCCGCCGAGTGGTGTAGTCAGTCGAGCTTGTTGGGTTCCGGTTGTGTGGGGATCTTTCGTTGCGGTGTGGGCTTGTCGGTGAAGAGTTCGGCCATGGAGCCTTCGGAGAGGTAGCGGCGGTCGAAGACCTGCCACTCGTCGTGGAGTTCGGCCAGGACCGCGGCGGCGAGGCGGTCGAGGGCGGCGGGGTTGGGGAAGACTTGGACGACATCGGTCCTGCGTTTGATCTCTCGGTTCAGCCGCTCCAGCGGGTTCGTGGACCAGATCTTCTTCCAGTGCGCGGGCGGGAAGTCCGCGAACGCGGTGATGTCCGGTGCGGCTTCCAGCAACATGGCCTTGACCTTGGGAAACTGGCGTCCGAGCATGTCGGCCACCACGTTGAGCTGGGCGCGGACGGTCTCGGCGGTCGTCTGCGCGAAGATGGTACGGATCGTTGCCGCGACCATCTCCCCGGAGCCCTTCTCGATCACCGAGAAGACGTCGCGCACGAAGTGGACGCGGCACCTTTGCCAGGCCGATCCGAGGAACACGGTGCGGATCGCGGCCACCAGACCGCTGTGCGAATCGGAAATCACCAGCTGGACGTTGTCCAGGCCGCGGGAGCGCAGGCTGCGAAGGAACGTGGTCCAGAACGGCTTTGACTCGCTGTCGCCGACCATCAGTCCAAGGACCTCGCGGTGCCCGCTCGCCGAGATCCCGGTCGCGATGACCACCGCCTGCGAGACGATCCGGTGGTTCACCCGCGCCTTGCAGTACGTCGCGTCCAGGAAGACGTAGGGGAAGACCGTGTGGTCCAGAGGCCGTTCCTTGAACGCGGTGAGTTCCGCGTCGAGTTCGCCGCAGATCCGCGACACCTCGGACTTCGAGATCCCGCTGTCCGCACCGAGTGCTTTGACCAGGTCATCGACCGACCGGGTGGACACACCGTGCACGTATGCCTCCATCACCACGGCGAACAGAGCCCTGTCGATACGCCGTCGGCGTTCCAGCAACGAGGGGAAGAACGACCCGCTCCGCACCTTGGGAATCTTCAGGTCCAAGTCGCCGGCCTGCGAGGTCAGCAGCCGGTCGCGATGGCCATTGCGCCAGGCCACACGGTCGCTCGAGTGCTCACCGGGGGCAGCCCCGATGGCTTCGGTCGCTTCGGCTTCGATGAGTTCTTGCAGGATCCGCTCGCACAACACCCTGATCGACTCGATTCCATCGGCCGTACGTAGTGACTCCAGTAGCCGCATCAGGTCAGACTGGGACAAGGCCATCGCGTCCTCCTCGGTTGAACTGGCCGTTCACCAGGGAGACTTACGCGATGGCCTGCCCCTTGGTCAGGGAGCAGTCACCAGCAACGGGCGCACGCCCCGGGCAGACACCCGCGCATTCCGAAACGGGGACCGGCTACACCACTCAGTGGGACGCCATCGAACCCCCTAGCGCGCCCCCGTTCGCCCCGCTTGGATGGCGCGGCCGCCACTGCGAGGTGCGGAGGTCCGGCCCCACCGGACCTCCGCACCTCGCAGCGGCCCGAGCCGCCGCCCGCCACCCCTCACGCACCCCATTTGCCCCACTATGCGCTACCCGGCTCGCGCCCTGGGGAGCCAAACATCACCCCCGGCGCGCATTTGCTCCCCGCACCCTCCTGTCGGGTCCCCGATTTCCCGTTGTGGCCGGAAACGGACACCAGGCGGCCCCATGTGTCCGCTGTGCCTGTCCGTTTCCGACCGTAACCCGGGGTAACAGCCCCCGACCCCACCACCCACCGGACGGCGACCAGCGGGGCATGAACACCCGCCAACCGACGGCCCATTCGCCGCCGAGACCAGACCCGCAGCCCCATGCAAGTGGTGCGACATCCACCCCACCCTGGGGAGCGGAGCTCCACCCCGGACGCTCTCACCCCAACCACCCCGCCGAAGTGCCCCGCAGACAAACCCCGTCACCCCAACCGGCCCGCACGAGCATCGCGGTCCACACGAAACCCCAACCACCACGCGGCAGCAACCAGACGGACTCGCCCCCAGGGCGAGGCCTACGACGCGCAGCGTCGTACATCCCGCGACACCAACAACCCGCCGGCCCGCACGACCGGCAACCGACCCCCGCCCCCCACCCGTTCGTCGTAGCCAGATTCAGTGCGCCCGGAGGGCGCGAGACGAAACTCGCAGACGGTCTCGCACCCGAAGCCCACCACCTACCCAGCCCGCTGCGCCATCACAACCAGCCCCGGACCAACGTGCTCGTCGGCAGGAATCCGCAGTTCGGCGACTACCCGCAACCCCGCCCCCTCCACCAGCTCCACGAGCGGTTCCGGCCGCCACCGGTACGTGGTCCACTCCACGGCCACACCCCCGTACGCCTCGGTCCGCAGCGCGTCCCCGTCGCCGACGTGCGTCGCGGTGATGAAGTACCCGCCCGGCTTGAGGGCCCGGGCGAACTGCCCGAGCACCTGTGGAAGGACGTCACGCGGGAGGTTGAACAGCGACCACCACCCCATCACGCCGCCAAGAGACTCCTCGGCGAGATCGAGCTCCGTGGACGAGCCGACGCTGAAGCGGCACTCAGGGTGCAGCCGGCGGGCGTTCTCGATCATGCGCGGGGAGAGATCGACCCCGGACACATCAAGGCCCCGCTCGGCGAGGTAAGCCGTAACAGTCCCGGGCCCGCAGCCGGCGTCGAGGACAGGACCGAGCCCGCCCACGCTCTCCGCGAAGGCGTCGATCGACGCCTTGAGCCAGGGATGCTTACGGATGTCGCCGATACCCGTATTCACCACCATGTCTGCGTAGTTGTCGGCCACGCGGTCGTACGACTCACGGACCGCGTCGAGGTCGGCTGGGCGATCAATCCGGTGTGCGCGCATCGGCCAAAGGTAGACGCGACCACTGACAACCGGGCCCGCCTCACCCGCTCCCGAGCGAGCCCAGATACCCATCGATCATCGCGGTCTGTACGTCACCAGGAAAGCGACCAGGATCGAAGAGCGCCTGCACAACCAGCCCATGCGTGAACGCCACAGCAGCCGCGGCAAGTTGATCCACCTCCGCAGCCGAGTCCGCCAACTGCCCCAGCCGCCCCGCAGCCTCGAAGTGCGGCCGGATCGCCCCCCGCAACCGCTCATAACGCCCGGCCTGCTCAGCAGCCAACTCCTCATCAGCCAGAGCAAGATCCCACGAGCTGACCCAGATCCGGTTGCGAGCGGTGTCGTCCGGAGTCAGCGGCAGGATGTCGAGCAGCATCGCGCGCACCGCCGGAAGCCCCTCGGCGGGCCGCGCACGCCGGGGCCGTTCCGCCGTACGTACCTCCAGCAGGTCCAGCGCGTGCGCGATCAGCGCCCGCTTGGTCGGGAAGTAGTGCATGAGCATCCCCGTCGAGACACCCATCTCGGCCGCGACGGCGCGCAGCGTCAGCCCACCGAACCCCTTCTCGGCGAGAACACTCCACACCGCCTCGGACACGTCCTTGCGGCGGGCTTCACGGTCTCCGGGTGCGGGTGGCGGCATGCTGTTATCTTACGTACCGAACACTCGTTACGTACGCACGCACGCACCAGTGAACCGAGGCATCCGTGTTCATACTCCCGCTCCGCGAAAACGCCCAACTCCGCCCCCTGGAGCCCGCGCACGCGCAAGAGTTCCTCGACCACATCGACCGCGCCCGCCCGAACGTCGACCCCTGGATCCCCTGGGCGACCTTCAGCCCCGACCTCGAATCCGCCACCGCCACCCTCCAGCGCTACGCCGACCGGCAGGCCGCGGACACCGGCCGGATCTACGGGATCTGGCTGGACGGCACCCTGGTCGGCGGCGTGATGTTCCCGCACTTCGACGCCGCCTCGGGCACCTGCGAGATCGGCTGCTGGACCGAGGAGGCCGGACAGGGGCTGGGCCTGGTG
Source organism: Streptomyces sp. NBC_01465 (assembly GCF_036227325.1). Classification (NCBI taxonomy): domain Bacteria; kingdom Bacillati; phylum Actinomycetota; class Actinomycetes; order Kitasatosporales; family Streptomycetaceae; genus Streptomyces; species Streptomyces sp. NBC_01465. Next base: position 3,556,891 of record NZ_CP109467.1, read on the forward strand.
AAGCAGGCGAGCCAGGCATTGATCGACTGGGCCTTCGTCGAGCGCGGGATGAGCCGCGTCGAGTGGCACGCCTCCTCGCGCAACACCCGGAGCATCGAGGCGGCCCGGCGGCTCGGGATGACGCGGGACGGCGTGCTGCGCAGTTCCACCATGTACCGGGGCGAACGGCTCGACATCGAGATCTGGTCAGTCCTCTCCGACGAGTGGCCGGCCACATCCAACACCCCGGCATCCACCGACAAGTCCGAACTCGACCGCCTGATGACCGCCTTCCTCGGCGCATTCGACAACACCGGCGGATCCGAGCCCCAAGTCGACGTGATCCGCGAGGTGTTCATCCCGCAGGGCATGATCATCAGCAACCCGAAGACGGGCCCCGTGGTCTACGACCTCGACGCGTTCATCAATCCCCGCCAGAAGATGCTCACCGACGGATCGCTGACGGAGTTCTCCGAATGGGAGGTCTCCGAACACACGGAAATCTTCGAGTCGATCGCGCACCGCACCAGCGAGTACCGCAAGTCCGGCGTCCAGAACGGCGAGCGGTTCGAGGGCACGGGCCGCAAGACGACCCAGTTCGTACGGACTCCCTCCGGCTGGCGGATGGCCTCCCTGACCTGGGAAGACGACTAGGCCTTACAACAACCCCTCCCGCTGTAGGATCCCCGCCACATCACCTTGGGGGGAATCATGGAAGACACCACAGCGCGCACACCCGACCCATCCGCGAGACGGCGACCGAATCCCTGGATGATCGTCAGTTTCGTACTGGCCGCGGTCGTTCTCGCCGCCGGAGGGTTCCTCGCCGGCCGGGCCTCCGCGCCCGATGGAGACGCCAAAGCCGTGGAGGACTGCTCCAAGCTTCAGCGGCTCGCCTCGGACAAGCATCGGGAGGCGGAGGCTCTCTCCAGCCTCGAGGACCAGCAGGACGAATGGCTCGACGGCATCCGCACGTACGGCTACCTCGTCAAGCAGAACCCCGACTGCTTCCCTGCCGAAGATCGCGCGAAAGCCCAGGCCACCCTGGACCGGTACAAGAACCTGAACTCCGGGTGACCGCGATATCCCCTGGCGCCCGCCCCCACACCCCTGGCAGGATCCCGCCCATGACCTACCGAATCGAGTCCCACCCCGCCCGTTGAGCGCCCCGGAAGAGCGCAGCCCGCTCACTCCCCGGCCCTCCCTGTACGAGCACGCCCTGCGCCTCCTCCAGGAGGAGCCCAACGGCGGCCGCCCGCAGCGCGGTTACCCGCTCCCGGAGAAGCCCGCGTCCCGCCCGGACCTGCGCTGGCCCGAGGCCAAAGCAGCCGTGCAGGAGATCGTCGGCCCCCTCCTGACGAGCCCGGACCTGGACCCGGACCCGGCCCGAGCCGCCGACGAACTCCACCGCCGCCTCGACCCGTTGGGCGTGCAGGCCCGCTCCGTACGCAACGTCGTCGTCGCACTTCCGCTGAGCGACGAGGTGGCGGCCCGCGCCCTCGCCCGCCACCTCACCCGTACCGGCACCAGCGCACCCGCCGTCGCCGTCGGCCTCGCTCTCCTCGACCGGCTCGGCGGGCCCGAGGACATCCCGTACCTGGACACCCTCAGCCGCTTCCGCGACCTCACCCGCCCGGCCCTTCAGGCGCTCAGCGCCGTGGACCGTCCCGCAGCCGGCCTGGCCTGGCTGCGCCAGTACACCCGCACCGAAAGCCTGCGCCCCCTGATCGACGCCCTCACCGCGCGCGACGCCCCGGCCATCCGCGACTGGCTGCTCGCCCACCCCCTCGACCCTCGCACCGTAGGCCCCGAGCCCGCCTGCCGTATCGCCGAAGCCGTCCGCCTCACCGATCTCCTCCGCGCGGAGCCGGTCGACCCCCGCCTCCTCTCCCAGGCGGTCCGCCTCCTCGCCCGGATGACGAGCCCGCACGACTACCGGGTGAAGATCCTCGACTACACCGACGCCGTCACCGCCTACACGACCGTCGTCGCCCACCTCTCCCAACTCCCGCCGTCACTCGACGACTTCGCCAACCTCCTCTCCCTCGCCGTCGACCTGCACAGCGGCCCCAGCACCCTCCTCGACTGGGAACCCGGCCGACGCGAGGCCCTCCTGGACACCCTGAACTCCGTACCGAGCACCCCGGCATGGTCGGCCGTCGCCGAGGCCGTTCCCGCCGACCCGGCCGACTCCGCCACCCTCCGCCGACAGCACTGGATCCGTCGGACAGCCCATCAACCGCTCCGCTCCCCCACCCCCGGCGGCCCCACCCTCCGCATCGAGGTGGCCGTGAGCGACCCGATCGACCCCAGCGCCGTCGAAACCCGCATTCTCATCGACGGCCGCCCCCTGGTCGCGGAGTTCTTCGGGCTGGGTCCCGCCGGCTCCCCCGAGCGCCTGCTCGACAACGGCTCCCTGCGCGCCACGGCCGAGCCCCACGAGGTCCAACTCGCCGAGGCCTACTGCACGGAGGGCTGCTGCGGCGCGCTGTACGTCACGATCCGCCGCGACGGCGACGACGTCGTCTGGAGCGACTGGCGCCTCTCGAACACTCCCGCCTCCCGGCACCGCACACCCCCCACCCACCGCTTCGACGCGACGGCGTACGACACCGAGATCACCCGCGCCGAGCGAGACGACTCCTGGTCCTGGCCGGCCCGCACCACCGCCCGTCTGATCTCCGCGGGCCTGCGCGCACGCCCTGACCTACTGACCAGGTGGGACGCCCAACGCGGCTGGACCGGAACGGACTTCGCAGATCCGGACTCGGTCGCGGTGTCCTTCACGTACTGGCCGGGCCTTTCCGCCGACCAGAAGGACAAGGACGGCCCCTGGCTCCAGTTCGTCTGGACGGTTCCCGACGACGACACCCCGCCCGAGACCCGCGCCGCAGCCGCACTGGACCGCCTCGCCACCACGGACCCGAAGACGTACGCGGACGTCCGGGGCGGCAGCCGCGAGTACGCCGCGGCTCTCGGCTACCCCTGGCCCGAGAGGTAGGCGGCGCCGTCCGCCCACTCCGGCGTCCACAACCCCGCCTCGCCCGCACCCGTCCGCCCCGCGCCCAGATCCTCCCGCAGCGCCGCGAGCCCCGGGTGCGGATTCCCCCCGCGCCACACCAGCGAGTGCGGATAGACCGGCATCGGATCCCGTACGGCAATGCGCCGCAGCCCCTGCTCGACCGGCCAGACCAGCCGCGTCCGCTCCCCCACGAACGTCGCCAGCGCCCCGGAGGCCGCCAGCGTGTCCAGCAGGGGCTCGGTCCCGAAGTCCGGGCCCGTGATCTCGATGGTGAGCCCGAACTCGGCGGCCAGGGCGTCGTAGTACGCGGCCCACTCCGTCCCCGCCACGATCCCCGGCATCCAGATCCGGTGTCCGACCAGTTCCGCCGGCGTGACCGACCCCGCGTCGGCCAGCGCATGCGCCGGCCCCGCGAGCAGCTCGATGGGCTCGTCGAAGGCCCGTACCGCCTCGATCCCCTCCGGCAGCTCCCGCCCCGGCATCGTCACCGCCCGGAACGACGCGTCGATCGTCCCGGCCCGGATCGCCTCCACGGCGGCATCCGCGTCGAAGAGCGTCACGACGTCGAGCTCGACCTCCGGGTGCGCCCGGTGAAAGTCCCCCAGCCGCGCGGCCGGACCGAGTCGCCGCCCGATCACATCCACCCGCAGCGCACGACGCCCGGGCCGTACGGAAGCCATCGCCCGCTCCGCCGCCCGCAGGAGATCACGAGCGTGGGGCAGAAACGCCTGCCCGTCCACGGTGAGCTTCGCGCCCCGCGCGGTACGCGTGAACAGGCTCACGCCCAGAACCTTCTCCAGCGTCGCGACGCGCTTGGAGACGGCCTGCTGACTGACCCCCAGTTCGGCGGCGGCGTCCTGGAACCGCCCCGTTTCCGCAGCGGTCACGAAGGTGCGTACAGCATTGAGATCCACGCCCTCCACGCTAGAGCCTCACGCGGATCTAGAGGCGGCAGCTGATCTCCATGCCGTCCTCCACGGGGAACGTGACGCTCTGGTAGCCGTTCGACGGGTCGCGGACGTAGTCGAGGTAGGGCGCGAGGTCCTCCAGGTCGACGTCGTCGGCGACGACGAGGGTGCCGGGCGCGAGGCGCGGTTCGAGGAGTCGCAGGACGGGCAGACACAGGTCCTTCCAGCCGTCGAGGAGGACGAAGTCCGCGGAGCCGGCGACGGCGGCGAGCGTGTCGCGGGCGTCTCCTTCGAGCACGGTGATCACGTCGTCGAGCCCCGTCTCGGCGAATGTCCGGCGGGCCGCCGTGGCCTTGGCGGCGCTCAGTTCCGTGCTGATCACCCGCCCTGTTCCGTTGTCGCGCACCGCGGCGGCGAGATGGAGGGTGGAGATGCCGAAGGACGTGCCGAACTCGACGACGGTGGCGGGGCGGACGGCCCGGATCAGGTTGTAGAGGAGGCGGCCGCCCTGGGCCGAGATCGGCATGTACACCTCCGCTTTGGCATCGGCCTGCTCCTGCGGGCCGAGGGGCGCGGAGCCCTCGGGCAGTGCCGCCCGGATCCGCCTGCTGGTCTCCTCGTCCTGCTCGGCGTGCCGGAACATCCGGGCGAGGGCGGCGGCGACGCGGGGGTCTTCGAGGGTGTTCACGGGAGTACCGGTGGTTGTCATAAATCTAGACTAGACGCACCGTTGCGTTGCGTCTAGAGATTCTGGCCTACCCTGATCCCGGGAGGCAGACATGGAGCGAGGAAGTACGGCCGCTGCTACGGCGGCCGGGCAGGAACCGGCGGCGGCGCGCCATCGCGGCAACAGGCACGGCCGCAGCGAACAGGCCCGCCAAGCAGTGCTCGAGGCGGCCGACGACCTCCTGGTCGAGAAGGGCTTCACCGGAGTCACCATCGAAGGCATCGCCGCCCGGGCGGGCGTCGCCAAGCAGACCGTCTACCGCTGGTGGAAGACCAAGACCGACGTCCTCCTGGACGCCTTCCTCCAGGACGCGGCCGAAGCCCTGACCCCGCCGGACCACGGCGACCTGGCCCAGGACCTCCGCGCCCACCTGCACCAACTGGCCCTGTTCCTCACCCGGTCCGACGCGGGCGCCGTCTTCAAGGCCCTCATCGGGCACGCCCAGCACGATCCCGCGTTCGCCGCCGCCCTGCGGTCCGGATACCTCGACGAGCAGCGCCGACGCGACCTCGCCCCCCTGGAACGCGCGGTGGAACGCGGCGAGCTCGCCGCCGGACTCGACATGGCGGCGGAGATCGACCAACTCGTGGGACCGGTCTACCACCGCGTCCTGGTGACGGCGGAACCCGTCGACCGGGCTTTCACCGACCGCCTCGTCGAGGCGTTCCTGCAGCGCACGGACCAAGGGAACAGATGACTCTGAAAGCAGGCCGGCGCACCCCGCACAACCCATCGTTGTGCGGACCTGACGTGTCGGTTGTTTGATCCGGCCGCCCCCTCCCCGCTTTGATGCCTCAGGTCGGGACGGGACGGGCGAGAGGTGCGGTGGGAAAGTGGCAGGTGGGTGGGGGCAGCGGCGCGCCCTGGGGCGGCGCTTCCGCTGGCTGTGGGGGGCCTTCGCGGTCAGTTCGTACGGCACCGCGCTCGGCTTCGGCGCCTTCCCCCTGATCGCCATCCTCGTCCTGCACTCGGGGCCGACCCAGGTGGCAGCTCTGGCGGCCGCCGGTCGGGCCGTGGGGGCCGTCGTCGCGGTGCCGCTCGGACCGTGGGTGGAGTTCCGCCGCAAGCGGCCCGTCATGATCGCAACGGACCTGATCCGCTTCGCCGCGATGATGAGCATCCCCGTCGCCTTCGCGCTCGGCATCCTCACCTTCACGCAACTCCTCCTCGTCTCGATCCTCGTCGCCGCGGCCAACATCGCCTTCAGATCGGCGAGCGGCGCGTACCTCAAGACCCTCCTCCCCCCGGAGGACCTGCTCGTCGCCAACAGCCGCTTCGAATCGACGACTTGGACCTCGACGGTCGTAGGACCCCCGCTCGGCGGAGCCGCGATGGCGCTCTTCGGCCCGGTGACGACCGTGATCGCCGACGCGGTCAGCTATCTCCTCTCCGCGCTCGGCATCCGCGCGATCGGCGGCAGCGAGCCGCACCCCGAGCGCCCGAAGACGCCCCGGCTGCGCGCGAGCGACCTGCTGGACGGCTGGCGCTTCATCCTCGCGGACCGCACCCAGCGCGCCCTCTTCCTCAACACCCTCTCCGTGAGCGGCCTGATCATGGCGACGGAGCCCCTGCTCGCCGTGCTCCTCCTGGGCCACCTCGGCTACGCACCCTGGCAGTACGGACTCGTCTTCGCGGCCCCCTGCATCGGCGGCCTCCTCGGCTCCCGCATCGCGCGGCCGCTGGTGGAGCGGTTCGGGCAGCACCGGGTGCTCATCACCTCCGGTGTGCTGCGGGCGTGCTGGCCCCTGGGGCTGGCGTTCGTGCCGTCGGGGGTACTGGGGATGGTGCTGATCGGGGTCCTGCAGTTCGGCCTGGTGACGTGCATCGGGGTGTTCAACCCCCTGCAGGCCACCCACCGCCTGCAGCACACCGCCCCCGACCGCGTGGCCCGCACGCTCTCCGCCTGGTCGATCAGCACGAGCGCCTCGATCGCGGCGCTGACAGCGCTGTGGGGCGTACTGGCCGCGATGACGACCCCGCGCTTCGCGATCGGGGCGGCGGGTGCCCTGCTCCTCGCGACCCCGCTGCTGCTGCCGCGCCGCGCAAAGGAGTCCCCCACCGTCGTGGCGCCCCGCGAGGATGCGGCGGAAGCGGCCACAGGGGGCAGCACCCGCTAGGTGAGCGTGATCTTCACCTGGTGGTTGTGCTCGACCCCCGGCGGGAGGGCCTCGCAGGTGGCGGCCCAGGCGGACCGCGCTCTGGCAGCGACCATGGCCCCGTCATCGGGCACGGAGTACTCGCTCATCCAGTGACCGCCTCCGCGATCTGCCGCGCAGCCTGAGCCGGCGTGATGTGCGTCGTGTCGACGACCTCCGCCTCCTCGTGCAGCCAGGTGCGGGCCGCCTCCGCGTACGGCTCCAGGTATTCGAGGCGGAACCCCCAGGTGCCCTCGGGACTGTCCCCCTCGATGCGCCCCCGCAGGGTCTCCTGATCCGCGTGGAGCACGAAGTGCCGTACGGGGATGCCGTACTTGGCCAGCCCCGCGCTGATCTCGCGCCAGTACTCCTCGACCAGGACCGTCATCGGCATCACCAGCGTGCCGCCCGTGTACTCCAGTACGTGACGCGCGGTCTCGACCACCAGCGGCCGCCACGGCGGCCAGTGCTGGAAGTTGTTCGTCGCGGGGAGCCCCGGCTTGATGTCCATCAGCGTCTCGCCGACCTTCTCGGCGTCGAACACCAGCGAATCCGGGATCAGTTCCTGCACCAGCGCACTGGTCGTCGTCTTGCCCGCCCCATGGGTTCCGTTCAGCCATACGATCATGCGTCCCGACGCTAGCCCGGCCCGGTTCGCGGTCCCGTGCCGACCACGTCACAGAACCGGAACAGCCCTCACCCCTACCTCCCCTCACCCGAGAACCAGCTCGCCGCGTCCAGCCGGAAGAAGTCCCCCGGCACGGCCTCCCGCAGCGCCCCCTCCACTTCCGCCAGCCGCCCCACGCCCAGCTTCCGCGCCCACTCCGCGTGCAGCCGGTCGAAGATCACCGCCGACCTCACCAGCACGTCGATCCCGCGCCCGGTCAGCCGCACCACCTTCCGGCGCCCGTCGGCGGGGTCGTCGGTCCGCTCCACATACCCGAGCGCCTCCAGCCGGTCCACGGTCTTGCCCGCGGCCTGCTTCGACACCCCGAGCCGCCGCCCCATCTCGCTCGCCGTGGCCCCGCCGATCCCGACCGCCTGCAGCGCGAACCCGTACGCGGGCCGGACACCCGCGTGCCCCTCCCGGGCCAGCTCCGCGTGCAACTCGTCGAGCAGCGACCGGAATCCGGCGAACAGCAACAGCGGCAGCTCGAAGCCGCGCCCGTCCGCTCCCGCGCCCTCAGCCATTGCAGAACTCGACAACCTGGTTTACCTTTTGGTCAATCACGTTGTCGAGTTTATCGAAGGACGGACCACCATGCCGCACACCCACCCCTTCCCCAACCACACCCTCGACTCCGCCCCCGAAGCCGCCCGCCGCCCCATGCAGGCCACCGTCAACCACCTCGGCTACCTCCCCACCCCGGTCGCCCGCATGGCCACCTCACCCCAGACCCTCGACGGATTCCTCAAGCTCAGCGCCCTCTTCGAGACGACCACCCTCGCGCCCCTCGCCCGCGAGACCGTCATCCTCACCATGGCCACCCGCAACAACTGCCACATCTGCATCGCCATGCACACCCGCACGCTCACCACCCTCGAAGCAGACCCGGCCCTCATAGAAGCCCTCCGCACCGAAAAGCCCCTGCCCACCCCCGAGTTGGAAGCCGTACGCGCCTTCACCCTCGAAGTCCTCGCCACCGCCGGCGACGTCTCCCCCGACGCCCTCGACGCCTTCCTCAGCCACGGCTACACCCAGCAGAACGCCCTGGAAGTCGTCCTCGGCATCGGTACGTACACGATCTCCACCCTCGCCAACCGCCTCACCGGCGCCCCGGTCGACGACCAGCTCAAAGCCTTCGCCTGAGCAGCCAGAAGACAGCACAGAGCCCCGCTGCCCATCGGACAGCGGGGCTCATCAGCAACCTCAGAACTCAGAACTGCCGCGCGACCTCCGTCGCCCAGTACGTCAGGATCATGTTCGCGCCCGCCCGCTTGATCCCCGTCAGCGACTCCATGATCGCCTTGTCCCGGTCGATCCACCCGCGCTCGGCGGCGGCCTCGATCATCGAGTACTCCCCGCTGATCTGGTACGCGGCGACCGGCACGTCCACCGAGTCCGCGACCCGCGCCAGCACGTCCAGGTAGGGCCCGGCCGGCTTCACCATGACCATGTCCGCGCCCTCCTCCAGGTCGAGTGCCAGCTCCCGCATCGACTCGCGCACATTGGCCGGGTCCTGCTGGTACGTCTTGCGGTCACCGGTCAGCGACGAACCAACAGCCTCCCGGAACGGACCGTAGAAGGCGGACGAGTACTTGACGGTGTACGCCAGGATCGAGACGTCCTCCTTCCCGATCTGGTCCAACGCGTCGCGCACGACACCGACTTGACCGTCCATCATCCCGCTCGGCCCCACCACATGGGCGCCCGCGTCCGCCTGGACCTGCGCCATCTCGGCGTACCGCTCCAGCGTCGCGTCGTTGTCGACGCGCCCGTCCTCCGTCAGCACTCCGCAGTGCCCGTGGTCGGTGTACTCGTCCAGGCACAGGTCGGACATGATCACGAGATCGTCGCCCACCTCGGCCCGCACGTCCCGCAGCGCGACCTGCAGAATCCCGTCCGGATCGGTCCCCGCCGACCCGACGGCGTCCTTCTTCGCGTCCTCCGGCACCCCGAAGAGCATGATCCCCGCGACACCGGCCGAGACAGCTTCGACTGCCGCCTTCCGCAAGGTGTCCCGCGTGTGCTGGACGACGCCCGGCATCGCCGAGATCGGCGTCGGCTCGCTGATTCCCTCCCGTACGAAGGCGGGAAGGATCAGATCGGACGGGTGCAGCCGCGTCTCCGCGACCATCCGCCGCATCGCGGGGTTGGTGCGCAGTCGGCGGGGCCTGGCCCCCGGGAACGAAGAACTCACGTACGTCTCCAGCATGTTCAGGGTCCAGCAACTTCAGGGTCGGGGGCCCGGTCAACACCCGGGCCCCCCACGAGGCTACGCCTCAGGTCGTACGCCGCCGACGCCCCCCGGGGCGCCGCTCGCTCGGCCTGCACGGCACCTCGCCCGCTTCCTTCGCCGCGTCCCGGCGCGCCGCGCCGAACTCCGCGAGGGCCTCGGCCAGCTTGTGCACGGACGGCTCGGGCGCCATGACGTCGACCCGCAGCCCGTGCTCCTCTGCGGTCTTCGCCGTAGCAGGACCAATACAGGCAATGACCGTCACGTTGTGCGGCTTGCCCGCAATGCCCACCAGGTTCCGCACAGTGCTCGACGACGTGAAGAGAACAGCGTCGAATCCCCCGCCCTTGATGGCCTCACGCGTATCGGCCGGCGGCGGCGAAGCACGCACGGTCCGATAAGCCGTGACGTCGTCGACCTCCCACCCGAGCTCGATGAGCCCCGCGACCAGCGTCTCGGTCGCGATGTCCGCACGCGGCAGGAAGACACGGTCGATCGGGTCGAAGACCGGGTCGTACGGCGGCCAGTCCTCCAACAAGCCCGCAGCCGACTGCTCACCGCTCGGCACCAGATCGGGCTTGACCCCGAACTCCACCAGCGAGGCAGCGGTCTGCTCGCCCACCGCCGCGACCTTGATCCCGGCGAAGGCCCGCGCGTCGAGCCCGTACTCCTCGAACTTCTCACGCACCGCCTTCACGGCGTTGACACTCGTGAAAGCGATCCACTCGTACCGACCGGTGACGAGCCCCTTGACCGCCCGCTCCATCTGCTGCGGCGTCCTGGGCGGCTCAACAGCGATCGTCGGCACCTCATGAGGCACCGCCCCATAGCTCCGCAACTGGTCGGAGAGCGAAGCCGACTGCTCCTTCGTACGCGGAACCAGCACCCGCCACCCGAAGAGCGGCTTCGACTCGAACCACGCGAGCTGGTCGCGCTGGGCAGCGGCACTGCGCTCACCGACCACGGCTATGACCGACTGGTGCCCGTCCGGCGAAGGGAGCACCTTGGCCTGCTTCAGCACCTGGGCGACCGTACCCAGCGTCGCGGACCACGTCCGCTGCCGGGTCGTGGTGCCCGCGACCGTCACGGTCATCGGGGTGTCGGGCTTGCGCCCGGCGGAGACCAGCTCACCGGCGGCCGCGGCCACGGTGTCCAGCGTCGTGGTGACGACGGCCGTCGCATCGCTCGCGCCGACCTCCGTCCAGCAGCGGCTGGAAGCCGTACGCGCATCCACGAACCGCACATCGGCACCGTGCGCGTCACGCAGCGGCACACCGGCGTACGCGGGCACGCCCACCGCCGTCGCCACACCCGGTACGACCTCGAAGGGAATCCCCTCGGCGGCGCAGGCGAGCATCTCCTCGCCCGCCCACCCGTCGAGCCCGGGGTCACCGGCGACAGCACGGACGACCCGCCTGCCGGACCTCGCGGCCTCCATGACAAGATTGGCGGCATCTCGGATGGCCGGGATACCGGCGGCTGTTGACGCTTCGTCAACAACCGTCAGCTGAGGCGTGCTTACGTTCGCGCGCGCATGCCCGCGTACGACACCGAGCACATCCTCCTCGGCGACGAGTACGTCCGCACGAGCGAGCGCCTCGACGGCGCGCAGTGTGAGCAGCCCCGGATCGCCGGGCCCGGCACCCAGGAAGGTGACGTGCCCGTGTCCGGGAATGGCGGGAAGGTTCGGGGCGGTGGGGTTCATCGTGCTCGCTCCCCCATAAGACCGGCCGCACCCTTGGCGAGCATCTCGGACGCGAGTTCGCGCCCCAGAGCCACAATGCCTTCGTGCGACGTGGGTACGGGACCGGTGGTGGACAGCTGCACCAGCTCGGAGCCGTCGATCGAGCCGACGACGCCGCGCAGGCGCATTTCAGTGTGGTTCTGCCCGTCGGCCAGGACGTCGGCCAGTGCACCAACAGGCGCACTGCAACCGGCCTCCAGGGCGGCGAGCAGAGATCGCTCGGCGGTCACGGCGGCCCGAGTGTACGGGTCGTCGAGCTCGGCGAGCTGGGCAACGAGGTCGGCATCGGCTGCCGTGCACTCGACTGCCAGGGCCCCCTGGCCGGGGGCGGGCAGGATGGTGTCGGTGGGGAGGAAGTCGGTGACTTCCGCGCCCCGCCCGATGCGGTTGAGCCCGGCGGCGGCAAGAACCACCGCATCCAGCTCACCACTTCGTACGTATCCGACGCGGGTGTCGATGTTCCCCCGGATCGGCACGGTCTCGATGCGCAGCCCGTGGCTGCGCGCGTACGCGTTCAGCTGCGCCATGCGCCGCGGCGAACCGGTGCCCACGCGGGCCCCGTCCGGCAGCTGCTCGAAGGTCAGCCCGTCGCGTGCGACGAGGACGTCGCGCGGGTCCTCCCGTACGGGAATCGCGGCCAGCACCAGATCGTCGGGCTGCGCGGTCGGCAGGTCCTTCAACGAGTGGACGGCGAAGTCGACTTCACCTCGCACCAGCGCATCGCGCAGCGCGGTCACGAAGACTCCCGTGCCGCCGATCTGCGCGAGGTGCTCACGCGAGGTGTCCCCGTACGTGGTGATCTCGACGAGCTCCACGGCACGGCCGGTGATCTGCTGCACCGCCTCGGCGATCATTCCTGACTGGGCCATGGCGAGCTTGCTTCGCCTGGTCCCGAGCCTCAAGGCATCACTCATGCCTGCCCTCGGTTCTTCAAATCAGCGGTCTTCAGGTCGGTCAGCTCTGTCAGATCCGCCCGGCTGACGGCGGCGACCGTCTGCGGGTCGAGGTCGAAGAGTTCACGCAGCGCGTCCGCGTACCCGGCGCCGCCGGGCTCGCTCGCGAGCTGCTTCACCCGCACGGTGGGCGCGTGCAGGAGCTTGTCGACGACGCGGCGCACGGTCTGCGTGATCTCGGCGCGCTGCTTGTCGTCCAGGTCGGGAAGGCGCCCGTCGAGCCGCGCGATCTCACCGGCGACGACGCCGGCGGCCATGGTGCGCAGGGCGACGACGGTCGGGGTGATGTGCGCGGCGCGCTGAGCGGCGCCGAAGGCGGCGACCTCGTCGGAGACGATGGCGCGCACGGCGTCCACGTCGGCGGCCATCGGGGCGTCGGCGGAAGCATCGGCGAGCGACTCGATGTCGACGAGCCGCACACCCTCGAGGTGGTGCACGGCACCGTCGATGTCACGCGGCATGGCGAGGTCGAGCAGCGCGAGCCGTACGGGCCCGCCCGCGGCGGCAGCCCGCTCCCGTACGGCGGGGGCAACCTCCTCGGCCCACGCGCCGTGCTGCTCCATCGCGTCGGCGCGAGCCTCACGGCCCGGCGCAGGCACCGAAGGCCGCGCGGCCGGTACGGAGTCCTGGCCGAGCACCTCTGCCACCGCGTCCGCGGTCAGTACGAGGCCGGTCGCGCCCGTACAGGAGATGACGACGTCGGCGCGGGACAGCTCGTCCCGTACGTCCTCCATCGGGATGGCGCGCGCCACAACTCCCGTGCCGGCGGACCCGAGGATCTCCGCGAGCCGCTCGGCACGTGTCAACGTCCGGTTGGCGACGGCGATTTCAGCCACCCCCGCGCGGGCGATCGTCGCGGCGGCCAGTGAGGACATGGAGCCCGCGCCGATCACCAGCGCGCGCTTCCCCTTGGCCCAGTCAGCCACTTCAGCACCATCGGAGAGCTGCTGAAGACCGAAGGTGACCAGCGACTGGCCCGCCCGGTCGATGCCGGTCTCGGAGTGCGCGCGCTTGCCGACGCGCAGTGCCTGCTGGAAGAGGTCGTTCAACAGCCGCCCGGCGGTGTGCAGTTCCTGCCCGCGCGCCAGACCGTCCTTGATCTGCCCGAGGATCTGCCCCTCGCCGACGACCATGGAGTCGAGCCCGCAGGCCACCGAGAAGAGGTGGTGGACGGCGCGGTCCTCGTAGTGCACATAGAGATACGGAGTGAGCTCGTCGAGCCCCACCCCGCTGTGCTGGGCGAGCAGCGTCGACAGTTCGGCAACACCCGCATGGAACTTGTCCACGTCGGCGTAGAGCTCGATGCGGTTGCACGTCGCGAGCACCGCGGCCTCGACCGCGGGCTCCGAAGCGAGCGTGTCCTGCAACAGCTTGGCCTGCGCATCAGCGGAGAGAGACGCCCGCTCCAGCACGCTCACGGGCGCACTGCGGTGACTCAGCCCGACGACCAGAAGACTCATGCCGGCATCACGGCGGGCAGCTCCCCGTCGGGTCCCTTCCGCTCGTCGGCCGCAGCGCTCTCGCCGGCCTTGCGCTGCTCGTGGAAGGCGAGGATCTGCAGCTCGATGGAGAGATCGACCTTCCGTACGTCCACGCCTTCCGGCACGGACAGCACGGTGGGCGCGAAGTTGAGGATCGAGGTGACACCCGCTGCGACCAGCCGGTCGCACACGGGCTGCGCGGCGCCGGCCGGAGTCGCGATGACCCCGATGGAGACACCGTTGTCCGTAATGATCTTTTCGAGATCGTCACTGTGCTGCACGGGCATTCCGGCGACGGGCTTCCCGGCCATCGCGGGATCGGCGTCGATCAGGGCCGCGACCCGGAACCCGCGGGAGGCGAATCCCCCGTAATTCGCCAGCGCGGCACCGAGATTACCGATACCGACAATCACGACCGGCCAGTCCTGGGTGAGCCCCAGCTCGCGCGAGATCTGATAGACGAGGTACTCGACGTCGTATCCCACCCCACGCGTCCCGTAGGACCCGAGATACGAGAAGTCCTTCCGCAGTTTCGCGGAGTTGACCCCGGCCGCAGCGGCCAGTTCCTCGGATGAAACGGTGGGTACGGAACGCTCCGAAAGCCCGGTGAGGGCGCGGAGGTACAACGGAAGTCGGGCGACGGTGGCCTCGGGGATTCCTCGGCTACGGGTCGCCGGTCGGTGAGTTCGGCCAGTTGCCACGGTGCTCCTGCGGGATGAGCGAGGCTGCAGGCGGCCACTTGTCCCAGGACCGCCCCGTCGAATGCAGGCTATGTCTTTGTGAACGCGTGCACAAAGATGGTGTCCGCTTTGTCCGACCAAAGTGACCGGGGTCACGCACTTCGGCACCGCGATCTTGGAACCGCAGGCCATTCCGATCCGTTGAGAACCCGAAGGGGGCAAAACCGCACACACTCCTCACGACTACGCCCCCGAGACCGCTCAAATCGCCCACGATGGTAGCCGTTTTTCGCGATTAAGCCCCCAGTGCGCGTCGAAGCCGATCGGCATCGACCCGCCAGAAGGTGTGCTGCTCCCCATCAATGAGTACGACGGGGATCTGCTCCCAGTACTCCCGGTAGAGCTCCGCGTCCTCCTCGATGCTCTTCTCCTCCCAGCCGGCGCCCACTTCCCCGCACACCCGGGAGACGACCTCACGCGCGTCGTCGCAGAGATGACACCCGCTCTTCCCGATCAAGGTGACCACACGCTCACCGGGGTTCTTCTTGGCACGCCGCAGCAAGGGACTCATGACCCCATTCTCGGCCCGTCCCAAGGTCACCCGGTTAACAACCCCGCCCCAGAGAGTTCACGCCATGGCATCCCCACGAGTCGGGAAGCACCGAACAGACTGGCTATGCTCACGACATGGCCGCACTGGGATGGCTCACCCCTCGTAGGCGCTCCGCCACGGCACGCAGTGTGCTGGCAGGCGAGGCCGCAGCCGAGGCAGCCCGCAAGTCGTCGCAAGAGCTGGCACACGCCCAGCAGGAACAGGGCGACGAGGACACCGCGAGAGAGCCCGAGTTCCCCGTCGTCGGCGACGACCTCGCCGCCGCCTTCTTCGACCTCGACAACACCGTGATGCAGGGCGCCGCCCTCTTCCACTTCGGCCGGGGCCTCTACAAGCGCAAGTTCTTCCAGCGCCGCGAGCTCGCCAAGTTCGCCTGGCAGCAGACCTGGTTCCGGCTCGCCGGCATCGAGGACCCCGAGCACATGCAGGACGCGCGCGACAGCGCCCTGTCCATCGTCAAGGGCCACCGCGTCTCCGAGCTGATGTCCATCGGCGAGGAGATCTACGACGAGTACATGGCCGACCGCATCTGGCCCGGCACCCGCGCCCTCGCCCAGGCCCACCTCGACGCGGGCCAGAAGGTCTGGCTGGTCACCGCCGCCCCCGTCGAGACCGCGACGATCATCGCGCGCCGCCTCGGACTGACCGGCGCGCTCGGTACGGTCGCCGAGTCCGTCGACGGCGTCTACACGGGACGCCTGGTCGGCGAGCCCCTGCACGGCCCCGCGAAGGCAGAGGCCGTACGCGCCCTGGCCGCCGCCGAGGGCCTCGACCTCGCCCGCTGCGCCGCGTACAGCGACTCGCACAACGACATCCCGATGCTCTCGCTCGTCGGACACCCGTACGCGATCAACCCGGACGCCAAACTCCGCCGCCACGCCCGCGAGCGCGAATGGCGTCTGCGCGACTACCGCACCGGCCGCAAGGCGGCCAAGGTCGGCATCCCGGCCGCCGCCGGCGTCGGCGCGATCGCGGGCGGCACGGCCGCCGCGGTGGCCCTGCACCGCCGCCGCCGCTGAACCGGACGTCGTACCCGCGCCGGGCCCCCGCCAGTCCCGTTCCCACGACTCGGCCACAAGTGCCCTCGCAGCCAACCAGATCGTGACGCAATCTGATCAACAATCGGTCACGAAGTGCTACTTGATCCGCCGCCAAGACGTAACAGAAGCGACGGAATCGATGATTTGAGCAACTGGGTGTAGCACTGCCTGTACGAAGCGTTATTCTCCTCAGACGCATACCGGACCCCACCCACCAACACCTCGGGTGACCGGTCCAGCACTGCACGTGATGGAAGCTCTGCCTCTGGGAGTCCCGTGTACCCACACGTCGGGGTTGACGCCTCGGGCCTGGCTACGCTGCGCGCAACGGTCGCCGACCGCTTGCGCGGCTTCGTCCCCACCGCGTACGCCGTACCCGCCTTCGCCACCCCTGTGCCCGCCACGCTCACGCCCGTCGGCCCCTGCTACGCGCTCGCCGAAAGCAGCGCGGCGGTCGGCAGACGGAGCGCCCGTGGCGGCACGTCCACCGCAACAACCGCTGCGCCGACACCAAAGCGCCCCACGGCCGACAGCGACAGCGCCCGCATGATGGAACTGGTCGAACGGGCCCAGGCCGGCGAGGCCGACGCCTTCGGCCGCCTGTACGACCAGTACAGCGACACCGTCTACCGCTACATCTACTACCGCGTCGGCGGGAAGGCGACGGCGGAGGATCTCACCAGCGAGACCTTCCTGCGCGCCCTGCGCCGTATCTCCACCTTCACCTGGCAGGGCCGTGACTTCGGCGCCTGGCTGGTCACGATCGCCCGCAACCTGGTCGCCGACCACTTCAAGTCGAGCCGTTTCAGGCTCGAAGTGACCACGGGCGAAATGCTCGACGCCAACGAGGTCGAGCGATCGCCCGAGGACTCCGTCCTCGAATCCCTCTCCAACGCGGCCCTCCTCGAGGCGGTCCGCAAGCTCAACCCCCAGCAGCAGGAGTGCGTCACGCTCCGGTTCCTCCAGGGCCTGTCGGTCGCGGAGACGGCACGGGTCATGGGCAAGAACGAGGGTGCGATCAAGACCTTGCAGTACCGGGCCGTACGAACACTGGCCCGGCTCCTTCCCGACGATGCCCGCTGACCCGACATTTCCCTTGGCGCTGCGGTCCGATCATCCTTCGTCCGTAACCCAAGTGCCGTGCGGCTCGTTGAGCGGGATGCAGGCTCCCTGTGGTCACGCCACGCCCGCAGGCGCTCACTCGAAAGTGTGCAAGCGCTCAAGGTGTGCAACCTTCTGGACCCCGAGGGGAGTCGATGGTCATGACGAGAGGAGGTGCCGCCAGTGATCGGACACGTTTCGGCACACCGGCGGGCGAACGCCTTCGCCCAGGCCCTGGAGGATCAGAATCTCCAGGACACGGCGGCTGAGCAACAGCCAGACCCCGAGGGGCTGCTGTCCCTGGCGAACAGCATCGGCGCACGGCCGACGCCCGAGCTGGACCCTGAGGTCAAAGTGGTGCAACGAGCCCAGCTCGTGGCAGCCATGGAGGCCATGTTCGCCGAGGGAGGTGCATCGGCGGGCCCTCAGGTGCCCGAGCAGCGGACCGGCCGCGGCGCCCACAGGGCGACCTCGCTCCGGAAATTGCGCCCCCGCTCCCGCTGGTCCAAGGGCATCGCTGCGGGCGGACTCACCGTCGGTGTCGCGGCCGGGGCTTTCAGCGGCGTGGCCGCTGCCAGTTCCAACGCCCTCCCCGGTGATTCGCTGTACGGGCTGAAGCGGGGCATGGAAGATCTCAAACTCGGGATGGCGGACAACAACGCCGACCGCGGCGAGATCTACCTGGACCAGGCGTCCACCCGCCTCCAGGAGGCACGCCGCCTCATGGAGCGGGACAAGGCCGGCCAGCTCGACCACGAGCAGCTGGGCGAGGTCAGGCGCGCCCTGACCGGCATGAAGCACGACGCGACCGAGGGACACCGCCTCCTCCACGAGGCGTACGCGCGCAACGGAGCACTGGGCCCGATCCAGGCCCTCTCCTCCTTCGCGCAGTCCCACCGCGACACCTGGAGCCAGCTCCAGCGCCGACTGCCGGCCCAGCTCACCGACATGAGCAACGAGGTCAACTCGGTCTTCGACGCCATAGACCAGGAAGTCGCCCCCCTGCAGTCCCTGCTGCCGAGCCCACCCGGCCGCAGCACGGGCCGTACGGGCACCGGCGGCTCCACCACGGACTCCACGGGCACCACCCACCCGTCGACCTCCTCCGCCCCCACCCACGGCGGCAGCACGACGGGCAACACCCCGCACCCGTCAGCCTCCGGCTCCACGGGCACGGGCGGCCTCATCGGCGGCAACACGGGCGGCCTGCTCAACCCCCCGGAAACGGGCACGAGCAGCACCCCCGCCACCGGCAAGGACGGCAAGAAGACGACGCCCCCGGACGTCACCCTCCCGCCGCTGCTCCCCGGCCTCCTGCCGGGCCTGGGCATCGACGGCGAGGACGCCAAGTAGCAAGAAAAATGGCCGGACCCCGAAAGGGGCCCGGCCATTTGCTGTCCCTGCAAGGTCAGAAGAAGACCGACCGCCGCTGCACCAGCAACTTATGAAGCGGCCCCTCCCATCTGCTGCCCTCGCACCGCTCCGCGGGCTTCGGACAGCTGCGCCGGCCTCCGGCCGCCGACCCGGAGGGCCCGGTCAGAAGAACACGGACCGCCGCTGCACCAGCAACTTGTACAACGTGTGCTGAATCTGTTCCCGGACCTGATCGGTCAGGTTGAACATCAGCATCGGGTCCTCGGCCGCCTCCGCCGGATACCCGTCCGTGGGGATCGGCTCGCCGAACTGGATCGTCCACTTCGTCGGCAGCGGCACCATCCCCAGCGGCCCGAGCCACGGAAACGTAGGCGTGATCGGGAAGTACGGGAAGCCCAGCACCCGCGCCACCGTCTTCGCGTTCCCGATCATCGGGTAGATCTCCTCCGCCCCCACGATCGAGCACGGCACGATCGGCGCCCCCGCCCGCAGCGCCGTCGACACAAAGCCGCCCCGCCCGAACCGCTGCAGCTTGTACCGGTCGCCGAAGGGCTTCCCGATGCCCTTGAACCCCTCCGGCATCACCCCGACCACCTCGCCCCGCTGCAGCAGCCGCTCCGCGTCCTCGGCGCACGCCAGCGTGTGCCCGGCCTTGCGGGCCAGCTCATTGACGACCGGCAGCATGAACACCAGATCCGCGGCCAGCAGCCGCAGATGCCGCTGTGCCGGATGGTGATCGTGCACCGCGACCTGAAGCATCAGCCCGTCCAGCGGCAGCGTCCCGGAGTGGTTGGCGACGACCAGCGCACCGCCCTCGGCCGGGATGTTCTCGATCCCCTTCACTTCCACCCGGAAGTACTTCTCGTACAGGGGCCGCACCATCGACATCAGGACCTGGTCGGTGAGCTCCTTGTCGTACCCGAACTCGTCGACCTCGTAGTCCCCGGTGATCCGCCTCCGCAGGAAGGACAGCCCCCCGGCGATCCTCCGCTCCCACCCCGCGCCGCCGGCCGCCTCAGGAGCCTCCGCAGGGACCGTCTCGGCCTGCTCCGGCTCCCGCTCGGGTACGGGCGCGAGCGGCGAGGGCGTCGCCGCACTGCGCCCCGAGGTCCGCTTGGCCTTCGTGTTCCTGGCCCGCCTGGTCCTCGGTTCGTCACCGAAGGGGATGACCTTGGCATCGGCCATGTCAGCTGCGCTCCTTGCCGGCAGAAGAGACAAATCCGGAGACCCGGTCGACGGTGCGGGCGAGTACCTCGGGCGGCAGCAGCCCAACCCCCCGGCTGCACGCGAAGTCCTCGAAGGCCTCCGCGGTCGAGTAGGCGGGTACGAACCCGAGCGTCTCCCGCATCTGCGTGGTCGACACGACCCGCCCGTGCGTCAGCAACCGGATCTGCTCGGGCGAGAAGTCGGTCACGCCCACCGTACGCAACGCGGATCCCACCCAGGTCACGGCCGGCAGCAGCACCGGCACCGTGGGCCGCCCCAGCCGCCGCGAACACTGCGAGAGCAGCAGTACGCCCTCACCCGCGATATTGAAGGTCCCGCTGTTGAGGGTCCCGCGCCGAGGCTCGTGCACAGCGACCCGCAGCACGTCGACGACATCGTCCTCGTGCACGAACTGCAGCCGCGGGTCGTACCCGAAAACCGTCGGCAGGACCGGCAGCGACAGATACTCGACCAGCGGCGAATCGGCCCTGGGCCCCAGGATGTTGGCGAACCGCAGCACACACACGGCCACATCGGGCCGCCGCCGGGCGAAGCCCCGCACATACCCCTCGACCTCGACCGCGTCCTTGGCGAAGCCACCGCTGGGCAGCGACTTGGGCGGCGTGGTCTCGGTGAAGACGGCCGGATCCCGCGGCGCCGACCCGTACACGCTCGTACTGGACTTGATCACCAGCCGCTTGACGGTCGGCGACTTCTGGCAGGCACCCAGCAGCTGCATGGTGCCGATGACGTTGTTCTCCTTGACCGACGCCCGGCTGCCGCCCTTGCCCAGCGGCGTCCCCGTGACGTCCATGTGCACGACGGTGTCGACCTCGTGCTCGGCCAGGACGCGGGCGATCGTGGGCTGGCGGATGTCGGCCCGTACGAACAGGGCGTCGCCCAGACTGTGCCCGGGCGGTACGACATCCACCCCGATCACCCGGTCCACCTCGGGATCGCGCTGGATACGCCGTACAAGCCGGCCCCCGAGCTGCCGGGCCACTCCGGTGACGAGCACGACCTTCCCCAAGATCAGCGCCTCCCCCTTCGGTCTGCCACAACGGCCACCGTATCGGTTCGATGTTGCGCTGTGATGACCGCACGATGCATGAAGTCACCGCCCCCACTGCCCCCAGAACGCACCGAAGCCCTCCCACCGTGCTGGTGGAAGGGCTTCGGAAACACGTACAGCTGCCGCTTACTTCTTGTTGCGACGCTGAACGCGGGTGCGCTTGAGCAGCTTGCGGTGCTTCTTCTTAGCCATCCGCTTGCGCCGCTTCTTGATAACAGAGCCCACGACTACCCTCGCTCACTTCATTTTCACTCGGTGCGGGGCGTCTGGGCCCACACGACCTACGTCGGCCTAGCCTACCTGCCGCCGAGTGAGGGACGTAATCCGAGGGAAGACCCCAGGCCCCCCTAGGCCTTTCTACGCTGTTTCGACCCCCACGAAGGACTCGCGAAGGTACTCGTGAACCGCTTGCTCCGGCACCCGGAAGGACCTTCCCACCCGGATCGCCGGCAGATGACCGCTGTGCACCAGTCGGTACACGGTCATCTTGGACACTCGCATTACCGAGGCGACTTCCGCCACGGTCAGGAACTTGACCTCGTTGAGAGGCCTCTCACTGCCAGCAGCCATGACCCACCTGAACCTTCCGCACACGACGGGCACCGGCTTCCCCTTCCGGTGACTCTTCGTCGTTGTGCGCTCACTCCCCAGACTAGGGGCGGGTGGTGCGAGTGGGGAAGAGGAGCAGCCATCGGACGCCTACCGTGACAGACACGCTCGATTGAGTACATAGCGAGTAAGCGGTCGGTAGTAATCAGACCGCACAGCGTCATCAAGCGGAACGGCTACGGACACCCGCCCCTCAGCCTCTCCGACGAACAGCGCGGGATCATCCGTATCCGCCAGTCCGATGGCCTCAATACCCAGCTGACCTGCACCGCAGACCCACCCGTGATCCCCCACAACGAGCCCCGGAAGCCTGCCGCCACCCCCTGCGGCACCCTCCAGAGCGACCCGAACCGGCAGTGGAGAATGGGTGTGCACGCCGGGCTCACTACCGGGGGCTCGCGCGCCTGCTTCACGCACCAGCGCGACTCCCCGTACGTAGTCAAGGTTGTACGTACGTACGCCGAACCGGGTCGTTATGTCGACACTCCGGCCCTGCGCAGGGGTGAGAACCTCACACCCCGCCGCCGACAAAGCGTCTGCCAACTCGGCGTAGAACCCGAGAAGCCGGTGCGGATGCCCGGTCCCGAAGAGCACCGGAACCTCCTGCACAACAGCTTCCGCAAGCCGCGCGGCGAAGGCGTCGAGCGCCGCCAACGTCAGCTCCGGATCAATGACATCGGGCCCGGCCCGATGGTCAGGATCGTCGGAGACCCCGCATTTGTCAGCCATCAGCCGCAACAAATCCCTTTCCCCCCACCCCCATTCGGGATCGAGGCCGAGGGTCACACGAGGATCGCGGGCGGCGAACAACCGATAACTCCGCAGACTCTCCTCCCGAGAGGTGGCCACGGGCCCGGCCAACCGGGCGGCCAGCAAATGCGCACGCAGCGCCCCAGTGCTCAACACCCTCCCGATGCTGCCGCACCAGGTCACACCAGGGGCCAAAACCCCAAATACGCCCCACAGTTGGCGTAACGCCCGAGCGCGCATCCCACCCCGCTACGCCAGCAACCCCCGCAAGGGAAACGCCGCCCGCCGAGCAGCCAGCACAGCCTGATCGAGCCGATCCGCAGGGTCGTACCCCGACTCCCACTCCCGCCACGACACGGGCCACCGCCCATCGGTCATCCGACCGGGCCCCAACTCCCGCGTACGGGCGAACACTTCATCCCGCCAAGAAGCCGGAATTACCGTCTCCGGATCAACCTCCGCATGCGCGGCGATCCCCACCAGATGGGTCCAGGACCGCGGCACCACATCCACCACCGCGTATCCACCCCCACCCAGAGCAACCCACTTCCCACCCTCCACATACGCATGGGCCATCTCATGACAGGCCACCTGCACAGCCCGCTGCCCGTCGACGGACACAGCCAGATGCGCCAGCGGATCCTCGAAGTGCGTATCGGCCCCATGCTGCGTAACGAGCACATCAGGCCGGAAGTCGTCCAACAGCTCAGGCACCACCGCATGAAAGGCCCGCACCCACCCCGCATCCCCGGTCCCCGCCGGCAACGCGACATTCACCGCGGACCCTTCACCGGCCCCGTCGCCCCCGGTCTCCTCGGCCCACCCGGTCCCGGGAAAAAGCATCCGGGGATGCTCGTGCAGCGAAATGGTCAGCACCCGCGGATCGTCCCAGAATGCGGCCTGGACCCCGTCCCCGTGATGGACGTCCACATCCACATACGCGACCCGCTCGGCCCCGAGCTCCAACAACCGCGCCACAGCCAGAGCGGCATCGTTGTAGATGCAGAACCCCGAAGCGGCCCCCGGCATCGCATGATGCAGCCCGCCCGCGAAGTTCACCGCATGCTCGGCATCCCCCCGCCACACCGCTTCCGCGGCCCCCACGGACTGCCCCGCGATCAGAGCGGAGGCCTCGTGCATCCCCACGAACGCCGGATCGTCAGCGGTCCCGATCCCGTACGCGGAATCAGCGCTCCCAGGGTCCGCCGAAGCAGCCCGTACGGCCTCGATGTAGTCAGCCCGGTGCACCAGCCCCAGCGTAGAGTCCCCGGCAGCCCGCGCCGCAACAACCTCAACAGCCTGATCAAGCCCCAGAGCCCTCACGAGCCCCATGGTCAGCGCCAGCCGCACCGGATCCATGGGATGCCCGGCCCCGAAGTCATACTTCGTTACTGCTTCGTCCCACATCAACAGTCCGCGGCCGCTCATGCCCGCCACCGTATCGGGCGTCCCCGGCCCCGAACGACCTGGCATAGAAGAGCGTCACCAGCACCAGGACCATCGGCACGATCATGGCCCCGCGATAGCTCCAGGCGTCTCCCAGAGCCCCCACCAACGGCGACCCCACCAAGAACCCGACGTAGTTGAAAACGTTCAGCCGGGCGACAGCGGCATCACTGCTCCCCGGAAACAACCGCCCCGCCGCCGCGAAGGTCTGCGGCACGATCACGCACAACCCGAACCCCAGCAAGGTGAACCCGGCCATCCCCACCCAGGGCCCGGGCGCCACAGCCACCACCCCGAACCCCACAGCAGCCACCACACTCCCCGCCCGCACGACCGCCACAGCCCCGAACCGCCGCACCCCGAGGTCCCCGACAGCCCGCCCCAGGAGGGTCGTCACCATATAGACGTTGTACGGAACGGTGGCCAGCTGCTCGGAGCTCCCCAGCACGTCCTGCAGATACTTGGCGCTCCAGTTGGAGACGGTCGAGTCCCCGATGTACGCGAACGACATCACCAGGCACAGCGGCAGCAGCATCTTGAAGACAACGCCCCCGCCGGCACCCTCACCGGCACCGACGTCGCCAGCCCCACCCTTCGCATCGGCATACCACCGGCTCGCCACCAGACACACGGGCACCAGCACGGCCACCACCGGCAGATACAGCACCACCAGCGACAGATGCCAGTGCGCCCCGACCCAGGCCAGCGAGGCCCCGGCTATCCCGCCGAGGCTGTACGCCGCATGGAAGCCGAGCATGATGCTCCGCCCGTACGCCCGCTGAAGGCTGACCCCCAGCATGTTCATGGAGGCGTCCAGCGCCCCCACGGACAGCCCGAACACCCCCAGCGCCACGGCCGCCTGCCACAACTGGTCCCCGGCCGCGACCCCGAGCAGAGCCAGCATCACCACGGGCTGCACCCACCGCAGTACGGAACTGGGCCGCACCCGCGCCACCAGCTTCTCCGTGACGACGCTGCTGACGCCGGCCAGGACCGGAACCGCCGCAAGAAAGACGGGCAGCAGCCCGTCGGATATCTCGTAGCGGTCCTGGATGGCAGGAATCCTCGTCACCAGCAGAGCGAAGGCCGCGCCCTGCGCGAAGAAGCTGATCCCGAGGGACACCCTGCCGTGCCGCAGGCGAACATCTGTCGTCATGGCCGCACATTAGGCCCCCGCCCTACCCATGGGTAGATGGATCAAGCAAGCAATTGCCCCAGATCCGCCATCTTCGAGAAATACCCCTGCGCCCCCGCGAGCCGCTCTTCGGGAGTCATCGCCGTAAACCCGTACACATCCATCCCCGCGGCCTGGGCGGCAGCGACCCCGAGCGGACTGTCCTCGACGACCACACACCGCTCCGGCGACACCCCCATCCGCTCGGCGGCATGCAGGAACAGATCGGGCGCCGGCTTCCCGCGCCCCACGTCCTCGGCGCTGAAGACCCACTCCTCCTCGAACCACTCGTCGAGCCCGGTCCTCCGATGCCCCACCCGGATCCGCTCGTGCGTCCCGGACGAGGCCACGCAGTACGGCACCCCCTCCGCGACGAGCCCGCCCAGCACGTCGACGACCCCGGCGACGGGCTCGAGCTCCCGCTCGAAGGCGGCGAAGACACGAGCGTGCAGCGCGTCGTCGAACCCGTCGGGCAGCTGCTGCCCGGTCCGCTCCAGCACGAGATCGTGCACCCGGTGCACGGCGGCCCCCATGTAGTCGCGAAGCGACTCCTCATAGGTGGTGGGGTGTCCCAGCTCGGTGAGATATCCGGCGAGGATGGTGTTGGAGATCGGCTCACTGTCCACGAGGACGCCGTCGTTGTCGAAGATGACCAGGTCGTATCGCATGTCCTGACCCTAAACGCAAAAATGCCTCAACCCCCGAGCAAACGCTCGGGGGTTGAGGCTAAAAATTGTTCGGCGGCGTCCTACTCTCCCACAGGGTCCCCCCTGCAGTACCATCGGCGCTGAAAGGCTTAGCTTCCGGGTTCGGAATGTAACCGGGCGTTTCCCTAACGCTATGACCACCGAAACACTATGAAATTGAACCACCGGATATGGACACGGTTGTTCGTTATTTCAGAACTAACACAGTGGACGCGAGCAACTGAGGACAAGCCCTCGGCCTATTAGTACCAGTCAGCTCCACCCGTTACCGGGCTTCCACATCTGGCCTATCAACCCAGTCGTCTACTGGGAGCCTTAACCCCTCAAAGGGGGTGGGAATACTCATCTCGAAGCAGGCTTCCCGCTTAGATGCTTTCAGCGGTTATCCTTTCCGAACGTAGCCAACCAGCCATGCCCTTGGCAGGACAACTGGCACACCAGAGGTTCGTCCGTCCCGGTCCTCTCGTACTAGGGACAGCCCTTCTCAATATTCCTACGCGCACAGAGGATAGGGACCGAACTGTCTCACGACGTTCTAAACCCAGCTCGCGTACCGCTTTAATGGGCGAACAGCCCAACCCTTGGGACCGACTCCAGCCCCAGGATGCGACGAGCCGACATCGAGGTGCCAAACCATCCCGTCGATATGGACTCTTGGGGAAGATCAGCCTGTTATCCCCGGGGTACCTTTTATCCGTTGAGCGACAGCGCTTCCACAAGCCACTGCCGGATCACTAGTCCCGACTTTCGTCCCTGCTCGACCCGTCGGTCTCACAGTCAAGCTCCCTTGTGCACTTACACTCAACACCTGATTGCCAACCAGGCTGAGGGAACCTTTGGGCGCCTCCGTTACTCTTTAGGAGGCAACCGCCCCAGTTAAACTACCCATCAGACACTGTCCCTGATCCGGATCACGGACCGAGGTTAGACATCCAGCACGACCAGAGTGGTATTTCAACGGCGACTCCACCATGACTGGCGTCACAGCTTCAAAGTCTCCCACCTATCCTACACAAGCCGAACCGAACACCAATATCAAACTGTAGTAAAGGTCCCGGGGTCTTTCCGTCCTTCTGCGCGAAACGAGCATCTTTACTCGTAGTGCAATTTCACCGGGCCTATGGTTGAGACAGTCGAGAAGTCGTTACGCCATTCGTGCAGGTCGGAACTTACCCGACAAGGAATTTCGCTACCTTAGGATGGTTATAGTTACCACCGCCGTTTACTGGCGCTTAAGTTCTCAGCTTCGCAACCCCGAAAGGTCACTAACCGGTCCCCTTAACGTTCCAGCACCGGGCAGGCGTCAGTCCGTATACATCGCCTTACGGCTTCGCACGGACCTGTGTTTTTAGTAAACAGTCGCTTCTCGCTGGTCTCTGCGGCCACCCCCAGCTCAGGAAGCAAGTTCCTTCACCGGTGATGGCCCCCCTTCTCCCGAAGTTACGGGGGCATTTTGCCGAGTTCCTTAACCATAGTTCACCCGAACGCCTCGGTATTCTCTACCTGACCACCTGAGTCGGTTTAGGGTACGGGCCGCCATGAAACTCGCTAGAGGCTTTTCTCGACAGCATAGGATCATCCACTTCACCACAATCGGCTCGGCATCAGGTCTCAGCCTTAATGTGTGACGGATTTGCCTATCACACGGCCTACACCCTTACCCCGGGACAACCACCGCCCGGGCTGGACTACCTTCCTGCGTCACCCCATCGCTTACCTAGTACAGATCTGGGTCACCGGCTCCACCACTTCCCTCAACTCCGAAGAGATCAGGACGGCTTCACGGGCTTAGCATCGTCTGATTCAGTATTGGGCGTTTCAAAGCGGGTACCGGAATATCAACCGGTTGTCCATCGACTACGCCTGTCGGCCTCGCCTTAGGTCCCGACTTACCCTGGGCAGATCAGCTTGACCCAGGAACCCTTAGTCAATCGGCGCACACGTTTCTCACGTGTGTATCGCTACTCATGCCTGCATTCTCACTCGTGAACCGTCCACCACTGCCTTCCGGCGCGGCTTCACCCGGCACACGACGCTCCCCTACCCATCCCAGCCCCCGTTGGGGGTATGTGCTGGAATGACACGACTTCGGCGGTACGCTTGAGCCCCGCTACATTGTCGGCGCGGAATCACTTGACCAGTGAGCTATTACGCACTCTTTCAAGGGTGGCTGCTTCTAAGCCAACCTCCTGGTTGTCTCTGCGACTCCACATCCTTTCCCACTTAGCGTACGCTTAGGGGCCTTAGTCGATGCTCTGGGCTGTTTCCCTCTCGACCATGGAGCTTATCCCCCACAGTCTCACTGCCGTGCTCTCACTTACCGGCATTCGGAGTTTGGCTAAGGTCAGTAACCCGGTAGGGCCCATCGCCTATCCAGTGCTCTACCTCCGGCAAGAAACACACGACGCTGCACCTAAATGCATTTCGGGGAGAACCAGCTATCACGGAGTTTGATTGGCCTTTCACCCCTAACCACAGGTCATCCCCCAGGTTTTCAACCCTGGTGGGTTCGGTCCTCCACGACCTCTTACAGCCGCTTCAACCTGCCCATGGCTAGATCACTCCGCTTCGGGTCTAGAGCGTGCAACTCAATCGCCCTATTCGGACTCGCTTTCGCTACGGCTTCCCCACACGGGTTAACCTCGCTACACACCGCTAACTCGCAGGCTCATTCTTCAAAAGGCACGCAGTCACGACCCATTGAGTAAACTCAATGAGCGACGCTCCCACGGCTTGTAGGCACACGGTTTCAGGTACTATTTCACTCCGCTCCCGCGGTACTTTTCACCATTCCCTCACGGTACTATCCGCTATCGGTCACCAGGGAATATTTAGGCTTAGCGGGTGGTCCCGCCAGATTCACACGGGATTTCTCGGGCCCCGTGCTACTTGGGTGTCTCTCAAACGAGCCGCATGAATTTCAGCTACGGGGGTCTTACCCTCTACGCCGGACCTTTCGCATGTCCTTCGCCTATCCATACGGTTTCTGACTCGTCTCACAGCCGGCAGACTGTGAAAGAGAGATCCCACAACCCCGCATGCGCAACCCCTGCCGGGTATCACACGCATACGGTTTGGCCTCATCCGGTTTCGCTCGCCACTACTCCCGGAATCACGGTTGTTTTCTCTTCCTGAGGGTACTGAGATGTTTCACTTCCCCTCGTTCCCTCCACATACCCTATGTGTTCAGGTATGGGTGACAGCCCATGACGACTGCCGGGTTTCCCCATTCGGAAACCCCCGGATCAAAGCCTGGTTGACGGCTCCCCGGGGACTATCGTGGCCTCCCACGTCCTTCATCGGTTCCTGGTGCCAAGGCATCCACCGTGCGCCCTTAAAAACTTGGCCACAGATGCTCGCGTCCACTGTGCAGTTCTCAAACAACGACCAACCACCCGTCATACACCACTCACGCGGTGCTGTACCGGGGCCGGCAACCGAAGGACAGACTCAAACGAGCCCGTACCTTCAGATACCCAACAGCGTGCCCGACCCGATCCCTCTTCGCTCAACGTTCCACGCCGAAGCAGTACTTGTTGTGCTGAAGAGACCGTGCCGAGTAGTCAACGTTCCACCCATGAGCTAACCACCGTCGAACATTTGCCGACGTAGTGGCTCTGGATTCCTTGCGGAATCTAGATGCTCCTTAGAAAGGAGGTGATCCAGCCGCACCTTCCGGTACGGCTACCTTGTTACGACTTCGTCCCAATCGCCAGTCCCACCTTCGACAGCTCCCTCCCACAAGGGGTTGGGCCACCGGCTTCGGGTGTTACCGACTTTCGTGACGTGACGGGCGGTGTGTACAAGGCCCGGGAACGTATTCACCGCAGCAATGCTGATCTGCGATTACTAGCAACTCCGACTTCATGGGGTCGAGTTGCAGACCCCAATCCGAACTGAGACCGGCTTTTTGAGATTCGCTCCGCCTCGCGGCATCGCAGCTCATTGTACCGGCCATTGTAGCACGTGTGCAGCCCAAGACATAAGGGGCATGATGACTTGACGTCGTCCCCACCTTCCTCCGAGTTGACCCCGGCAGTCTCCTGTGAGTCCCCATCACCCCGAAGGGCATGCTGGCAACACAGAACAAGGGTTGCGCTCGTTGCGGGACTTAACCCAACATCTCACGACACGAGCTGACGACAGCCATGCACCACCTGTCACCCGACCACAAGGGGGGCCGTATCTCTACGGCTTTCCGGGCGATGTCAAGCCTTGGTAAGGTTCTTCGCGTTGCGTCGAATTAAGCCACATGCTCCGCTGCTTGTGCGGGCCCCCGTCAATTCCTTTGAGTTTTAGCCTTGCGGCCGTACTCCCCAGGCGGGGAACTTAATGCGTTAGCTGCGGCACCGACGACGTGGAATGTCGCCAACACCTAGTTCCCAACGTTTACGGCGTGGACTACCAGGGTATCTAATCCTGTTCGCTCCCCACGCTTTCGCTCCTCAGCGTCAGTAATGGCCCAGAGATCCGCCTTCGCCACCGGTGTTCCTCCTGATATCTGCGCATTTCACCGCTACACCAGGAATTCCGATCTCCCCTACCACACTCTAGCCTGCCCGTATCGACTGCAGACCCGGGGTTAAGCCCCGGGCTTTCACAACCGACGTGACAAGCCGCCTACGAGCTCTTTACGCCCAATAATTCCGGACAACGCTCGCACCCTACGTATTACCGCGGCTGCTGGCACGTAGTTAGCCGGTGCTTCTTCTGCAGGTACCGTCACTTTCGCTTCTTCCCTGCTGAAAGAGGTTTACAACCCGAAGGCCGTCATCCCTCACGCGGCGTCGCTGCATCAGGCTTTCGCCCATTGTGCAATATTCCCCACTGCTGCCTCCCGTAGGAGTCTGGGCCGTGTCTCAGTCCCAGTGTGGCCGGTCGCCCTCTCAGGCCGGCTACCCGTCGTCGCCTTGGTAGGCCATCACCCCACCAACAAGCTGATAGGCCGCGGGCTCATCCTTCACCGCCGGAGCTTTTAACCAGGTCCCATGCGGAACCCGGTGTTATCCGGTATTAGACCCCGTTTCCAGGGCTTGTCCCAGAGTGAAGGGCAGATTGCCCACGTGTTACTCACCCGTTCGCCACTAATCCACCCCGAAAGGCTTCATCGTTCGACTTGCATGTGTTAAGCACGCCGCCAGCGTTCGTCCTGAGCCAGGATCAAACTCTCCGTGAATGTTTTCCCGTAATCGGGATCACACATCGGAAGAGCGGAACGGTCATGTCGGAATAGGACCGACCGTTCACTGCGTCCTCGCTGTGTTGCCTTGCCTTCAGTTAAGAGACAAGGTCTTTTTCAAAGGAACCACCAACCCACCGAAGTGGGCCGGGGTATCAACATATCTGGCGTTGACTTTTGGCACGCTGTTGAGTTCTCAAGGAACGGACGCTTCCTTTGTACTCACCCTCTCGGGCTTTCCTCCGGGCGCTTCCCTTCGGTCTTGCGTTTCCGACTCTATCAGATCCTTTCGGGCCTGATTCCCAGTCGGCGGGACATTCAATCTGGGTTGTCTTTCCGGCTGTTGGGCCGTTCCGACGAGTGAGACTTTAGCGGATTCCTGGCCCCCGACGCTAATCGGGGTTTGGATCCTCATTTCGCGCGCGCCAATAGGAATGAAACGACTAGACGTCGTTCGTTCTAAATGGTTGTTGCGAGATGGCTGTCCGGGGACCGACCGGGGTCGGCACTCACGTCGGACAGCTCGGAGAACATTACGGAGCGGCGAAACCCGTGTCAAGCCGAGGTCTCGTGGCTACAGTGGAGTCATGACAACGCATGCGTGCATCCTTCAGTGGTGGGCCGCCTGACGGCGGCCGGCACTTGCGCATGTACCAACGGCCGCCGCTTCGGCGGCCGTTTCTGTATCTCCCTCCGGGAGGCCGGTCGCTGGTGGCGGTGGGCCCGATCAGGAGGTTGAGAAGAGATGACGACCGTCTTCAGTGGGGTCAAGCCGACCGGGCATCTGACGCTGGGGAACTACCTGGGAGCCGTACGGCAGTGGGCCGAGGTCGACCAGTACCGGGCCGAGGCGCTGTTCTGTGTGGTGGATCTGCATGCGCTGACCATGGAGCACGATCCGGCGCGGGTGCGGAGGCTCAGTCGGCAGGCGGCGACGTTGTTGCTGGCTGCGGGGCTCGATCCGGAGCAGTGCGTGGTGTTCGTGCAGAGCCATGTGGATGAGCATGCGCGGCTGTCGTACCTGATGGAGTGCACCGCCTCCGACGGGGAGATGCGGCGCATGATCCAGTACAAGGAGAAGGTCGCGCAGGCGCGGGAGCGCGGGGAGAGTGTGCGGCTGTCGCTGCTCACGTATCCGGCGCTGATGGCCGCCGATATTTTGGCGTACCGCACCGATGAAGTGCCCGTCGGGGACGATCAGACGCAGCACGTCGAGCTGGCGCGGGATCTGGCGGTGCGGTTCAACCAGCGGTACGGGCAGACCTTTGTCGTGCCTCGTGCCACTCGGCCGCCCGTGGCCGCTCGGGTCATGGACCTGCAGGATCCCAGCGGGAAGATGGGGAAGTCGCTGGGCACCGGGGCGGCTGCGGGGATCGTCTATCTGCTCGATGACGCCGATGTCGTACGGAAGAAGGTCATGCGGGCGGTGACCGACGGGGGCAGCGATGTCGTGTACGACCGGGAGAGCAGTCCGGGCGTTGCCAATCTGCTGGAGATCCTGGCCGCCTGTACGGGGAAGGAGGCCGGGGAGCTCGCGGAGCAGTACTCGGGGTACGGGGCGTTGAAGCGCGATGTCGCCGAGGCTGTGGTGGAGCTGCTTCGGCCCGTTCGGGAGCGGCATGCGGAGCTTGCTGCTGATCCTGGGCATGTGCAGGCCGTGCTGAAGGCCGGGGCCGAGCGGGCTCGTGGGCTCGCTCGGCCTGTTGTTGATGCTGCTTACGCGGCGATTGGGCTGTTGGAGCCCTAGCCGTTGCCGGAGGCCAGCTCGCGGCTTCGGTCGCGGGCTGCTTCCAGGGCGGCGATCAGGGCTGCTCGTACGCCGTGGTTCTCCAGCTCGCGGATCGCGCTGATGGTGGTGCCGGCCGGGCTTGTCACCGCTTCGCGGAGTTTTACCGGGTGTTCGCCGCTGTCCCGGAGCATGACCGCCGCGCCGATCGCCGCCTGGACGATCAGGTCGTGGGCCTGGGCGCGCGGGAGGCCGAGGAGGATTCCGGCGTCGGTCATTGCTTCGACCAGGTAGTAGAAGTACGCCGGGCCCGAGCCGGAGAGGGCCGTTGCCGCGTCCTGCTGGGATTCCGGGACGCGGAGGGTCTTGCCCACCGCGCCGAAGATCTCGGTGGTGTGCGTGAGGTGGGTTGGTGTGGCGTGGGTGCCTGCTGAGATCACCGACATGCCTTCGTCCACCAGGACCGGGGTGTTCGGCATGACGCGGACCACGGGGGTCTCGTGCGGGAGGCGGTCCTCGATGAACGTGGTGGGGATGCCCGCCGCCGCGCTGATGAGGAGGTGCGCGGGGGTGGTGTGGGGGGCCAGTTCGTCGAGGAGCTTGCCCATGTCCTGGGGCTTGACCGCCAGGATCAGGGTTTCCGCGCGCTTGGCCGCCTCGGCCGTGGTGACCGCTTCTACGCCGTAGCGGGTGCTGAGTTCTTCGGCTCGTTCCGGGCGGCGCGTGGTGACCAGGAGGTTCTTGGGGTGCCAGCCGGCTCGGATCATGCCCGAGAGGAGGGCCTCGCCGATCTTTCCCGTACCCAGGACTGCGACGGTCTGGGTCGTGGCCGTGGCCTTCGTCATCGTTCTGTTCACCTCGCCGGTGGGGTGGGTCTTGTTGGTCTCGTCATCCTCGCATTGGGGGTGAGGGGTGGGGGCCGGCGTCCGAGGGGTGGATCAGGCGGTGCGGCGGCGGAGGGTGGCCGCGCCCAGGGCCAGGACCGCGAGGGCGCAGGCGATGACCACGGCCAGGTCGCGGACGAAGGTGGGGGTGATGTCGGGGTGGGTGAGGACCTGGTTCATGCCGTCGACCGCGTACGTCATCGGGAAGGCGTACGAGATCGCTTCGAGCACCGGCTGCATCGTGGCGCGCGGGGCGAACAGGCCGCAGAGGAGGAGTTGAGGGAAGAGGACCGCCGGCATGAACTGGACCGCCTGGAACTCGGACGTCGCGAACGCGGAGACGAAGAGGCCGAGGGCCGTGCCGAGCAGGGCGTCCAGGAGCGCGATCAGGAGGAGGAGCCAGGGGGATCCCGTGACGTCCAGGCCCAGGGCCCAGAGGGCGAGGGCTGTCGCGAGGATCGACTGGAGTACGGCTACTGCGCCGAAGGCCAGGGCGTAGCCGCCGATCAGGTCCGCCTTGGCGAGGGGCATGGCGAGGAGGCGTTCCAGGGTGCCCGAGGTGCGTTCGCGGAGGGTCGCGATGGAGGTCACCAGGAACATCGTGATCAGCGGGAAGATGCCGAGGAGGGATGCGCCGATGGAGTCGAAGGTGCGGGGGCTGCCGTCGAATACGTAGCGGAGCAGCAGGAGCATCACGCAGGGGACCAGGAGGAGGAGCGCGATCGAGCGCGGGTCGTGGCGGAGCTGGCGCAGGACGCGGGCGGCGGTGGCTGTGGTGCGGGCGGCGTTCATCGGGCCTCCTCCTTGGGGTGTGCGGGTGCTGCCTCGTCGACCAGGTGGAGGAAGGCGTCCTCGACTGTGGTGGTGGCCGTGCGGGTGAGGATGCCGTGTGGCGTCTCGTCGGCCAGGAGCGTGCCTTCGCGGAGGAGCAGGAGGCGGTGGCAGCGCTCGGCCTCGTCCATGGCGTGGGAGGAGACGAGGATCGTGGTGCCGCGGGACGCGATCTCGTGGAAGAGGGTCCACAGGTCGCGGCGGAGTACGGGGTCCAGGCCGACGGTGGGTTCGTCGAGGACCAGGAGTTCGGGGGTGCCCAGGAGCGCGACGGCCAGGGAGACGCGGTTGAGCTGGCCGCCTGAGAGGTTCTTCGTGAGGGCGTCGGTGTGCGTGGTGAGGTCGACGGCGGAGATCGCGCGGTCCACGTCCGTACGGCGCCGGGCTGCTGCTGCGCGGCCCGGGGTGAGGATCGCGGCGAAGTAGGCGAGGTTCTGGTGGACCGTGAGGTCTGCGTAGACGGAGGGGGCCTGGGTGACGTAGCCGATGCGGGGGCGCAGGGTTGCCGATCCGGCGGGGAGGCCGAGGACTTCGAGGGTGCCGGTGACGTTGGCCTGGGTGCCGACGATCGCGCGCATCAGGGTTGATTTGCCGCAGCCCGAGGGGCCCAGGAGGCCGGTGATCTGGCCTCGGGGGACCGTGAAGTGCAGGTCGCGCAGGACGGTGCGGGGGCCGCGGTCGACGGTGAGGCCGCGGGCCGTGACCGCGTCCGGTGTTTTATTCACCATGTGTTGAATAATGCGCTCGTGGGTGCGGGGCGTCAAGGGTTCAGGGGTGCGTCAGGGTCATCCCCCATGGCGGGCGGGGCAGTTGGGGGCGGACTGTGGGTGTATGACGCAGAACAGTGGGATCAGCAAGGCGGAGGGACGGAATCTGGCGGTCGCCTCCGCGACACTCGGGCCCTGGCGGGCCGCCTCGGTGGTCGGAGCGCTGGGCGGGGTCGTCTCGCTCGGCATCGGGTCGATCGCCGACGGATTCGGGACGGGGGTTGTTGTCGGCGCCATTTCTGTCGCGCTGACGCTCTTTTACGTCGTCGGCGGCGCGGGCGCGGTGCTCGGCGGCAAGCGCGGCGAGGCGGGCGGGGCTCCGTCCGACCGCCGGATACGGCGCTGGGCCGCGGCCCATCCCTGGCGGGTCGCTGCGGTGCCTGCTGCGCTGATGGCGCTGAGTGATGTGGTCGTGCGGCAGGTGTTCGGGTCGGAGAGCTTCTTCACGAGCGTGGGCGACGGGCTGTGGCGCGGGATCGTTGTGGGCGGGGTCGTCGGGCTGGTGGGGCGGTTCGGGCGGCGCTGAGGGTCAGGTGTTTCGTACGACCGTGAGGTCGAGCCTGTACGACTCGGGGATCTGGGCGTCCGGGAACGTACGGAGGAGTTCGGTGCGCTCGGACGACAGGACCTCTGCCGTGCCCTCCGGGCCCATCACCGCGAAATAGGAACGGCTGCCCAGGTGGCCGAGGTGCGTTTCGAGGGGGACCGTGCGCTGCCAGTGCAGGGTGCGGAAGGCGGGGCGCAGGCCGTCGTCCAGCGTCTTGATGATCGCGGCGGCCTGGGGTGCCACGCCGTGGCGGTGGTAGTCCGGGAAGCGCTTCTGGAGGCGGGCCTCCTGGGCCGCCGCCCAGGGGATCTCGGGGTCCGGGACGTTCCACCAGAGGGCGAGGGCGCCGCGCGGGGTGAGCACGCGGAGGGCCTCGGGGATGGAGCGGGACGGGTCGGTCCAGTGCCAGGACTGGGCGTAGGTGATGAAGTCCGCGGAACCGGTGGCCAGGGGGAGGCTGTTTCCGTCGCCCTGGATCAGGGGGACGTCGGGGAGGCCTTTTCTCAGCTGGGCGGCCATTTTGGGGCCCGGCTCGACGGCTGTGACGTGCGCTCCTCTGTCGCGGAGGAGGCGGGTGGCGATGCCTGTGCCGGCGCCGATGTCGTAGACCCTTGCCCCTTTGAGGGGCTGGTCGGCCATTGCTTCCACGGCGTCGAAGAGGGTGGAGGGGTAGCCGGGGCGGGATGCGGCGTACTGGGCGGCCACCGTGTCGAAGGACAGCGCGAAGTCTTCCGTCATGCGGGTCATCTTGGCGGGGGTGGTCCGGGGTTGGCCAGGGGGCGGGGTGGGCGGCGGGGGGTGTTCCCCCACCCCGCCCCTTCCCGAAACTGGGGCTCCCGCCCCAGACCCCGGGCCCCAGTGGGCGGGGGCCTCGCCCCCTGCGCCCCCTCCTGGGGCTCCGCCCCAGACCCCGCTCCTCAAACGCCGGAGGGGCTGAATTTGCCCGGTGTGGGGCTGGATTGTGCGGGTGTGAGCTTGGATTTAGCCGGCGCGGGCCCGGATTTAGCGGGCGCGGGCCCGGATTTAGCGGGCGCGGGCCCGGAATTGGCGGGCGCGAGCCCGGATCTGGCCGACGCGAGGTCGGATTTCGCGGGCCGGGCCTGGAATTCGCGGGCGACCCGCCGGATTTCCGCTACTTGCGCTTCTTGCGTGCCGACGGGTTGCCCGTCCTGCTTCCCTTGCGCTTCTCGTACT
The DNA here is from genome assembly GCF_036227325.1 of Streptomyces sp. NBC_01465. Taxonomy (NCBI): domain Bacteria; kingdom Bacillati; phylum Actinomycetota; class Actinomycetes; order Kitasatosporales; family Streptomycetaceae; genus Streptomyces; species Streptomyces sp. NBC_01465. The sequence continues at coordinate 3,593,637 of NZ_CP109467.1, forward strand.
GCGCCTGCGCCGTCTCGTACTCCGTCCGGCGCAGCTTCTCCCCCGGGGCCTCCATCAGCGAGCGGCAGAAGTACGCGATCAGCGATCCGATGAAGCCGATCGCCTTCAGGCTGCGCAGTGCCTCTTCCCTCGACGGGTCCGCCGGGCGGCGGCGGAAGCCCTCCCAGGTGCGGGCGAACGCCAGGGCGCTGCAGACCGAGAAGACCAGGATGAAGAGCAGGTCCACGAAGCTGCCTACGTCGGCGATCTCCAGGCCCTGGTAGGCGAAGCGCATCACGAAACACGCTGCCACCGCCGCGGCGAGGGAGCCTACGGCTACCGCGACGCGCCGCAGGCCGTATCCGTCCGAGTGCTCGACCCAGGTCGTGCCGAAGAAGCGGATGGACTCGGGCTGCGGCCCGCCGGGGGTGGTGCTGGAGTTCTCGCTCACGGGGTCGATTATCCCCGGTCGGGAGAGGGAATGGGGTCTCCCCTGCTCGAGCGAAGCCGAGAGCTTGGGGAAGGGTCAGCCGAGCTTGCTGATGTCGCGGACCGCACCCTTGTCCGCGCTGGTGGCCATCGCCGCGTACGCCTTCAGGGCCTGCGAGACCTTGCGCTCGCGGGACTTGGGGGCGTAGACGCCGTTCAGGGCCTCGCGGCGCGTGTCCAGGTCGGCGTCCGAGACCAGGAGCTCGATCGTGCGGTTCGGGATGTCGATGCGGATGCGGTCGCCGTCCTCGACCAGCGCGATCGTGCCGCCGCTCGCCGCCTCGGGGGACGCGTGGCCGATCGAGAGGCCCGACGTTCCGCCGGAGAAGCGGCCGTCGGTGACCAGGGCGCAGACCTTGCCGAGGCCTCGGCCCTTGAGGAAGGACGTCGGGTAGAGCATCTCCTGCATACCCGGGCCGCCCTTGGGGCCCTCGTAGCGGATGACGACGACGTCGCCCGGCGCGATCTCCTTGCGGAGGATCTTGTCGACCGCCTCTTCCTGGGACTCGCAGACGACCGCCGGACCCTCGAAGGTCCAGATCGACTCGTCGACGCCGGCCGTCTTCACGACGCAGCCGTCGACCGCCAGGTTGCCCTTGAGGACCGCCAGGCCGCCGTCCTTGGAGTACGCGTGCTCGATGTCGCGGATGCAGCCGCCGGCCGCGTCCGTGTCCAGGGTGTCCCAGCGCTCCGACTGCGAGAAGGCCGTTGCCGAGCGGACGCAGCCGGGGGCCGCGTGCCAGAGCTCGACTGCTTCGGGGGACGGGGAGCCGCCGCGGACGTCCCAGTTCTTCAGCCAGTCCGCGAGGGACGGGGAGTGGACGCTGTGGACCTCTTCGTTGAGCAGGCCCGCGCGCTGGAGCTCGCCGAGGATGGCGGGGATGCCGCCTGCCCGGTGGACGTCCTCCATGTAGTACGTACCGCCCGGGGCGACGTTCGGGGCGACCTTGGCGAGGCAGGGAACGCGGCGCGAGACCTCGTTCATGTCGTCCAGGTTGTAGTCGAGTTCGGCTTCCTGGGCGGCTGCGAGGAGGTGCAGGATCGTGTTCGTGGATCCGCCCATGGAGATGTCCAGGGCCATCGCGTTCTCGAAGGCGGCGCGGCTGCCGATGGTGCGGGGCAGGACCGTCTCGTCGTCCTGGTCGTAGTAGCGGTGCGTGATGTCGACGATCGTGCGGCCGGCCGTCTCGTACAGCGCCTTGCGGGCCGTGTGCGTGGCGAGGACCGAGCCGTTGCCGGGGAGGGAGAGGCCGAGGGCCTCGGTCAGGCAGTTCATCGAGTTGGCGGTGAACATGCCCGAACAGCTGCCGCAGGTCGGGCAGGCGTTCTCCTCGATACGGAGCATGTCCTCGTCGGAGATGCTCTCGTCGACCGCGTCCGAGATCGCGTTGACCAGGTCGAGCGAGCGGACCGTGCCGTCGACGAGGGTGGCCTTGCCGGCCTCCATCGGGCCGCCGGACACGAAGACCGTGGGGATGTTGAGGCGCATCGCGGCCATCAGCATGCCCGGGGTGATCTTGTCGCAGTTGGAGATGCAGATCAGGGCGTCGGCGCAGTGCGCCTCGACCATGTACTCCACGCTGTCCGCGATCAGGTCGCGGGAGGGGAGGGAGTAGAGCATCCCGCCGTGGCCCATCGCGATGCCGTCGTCGACCGCGATCGTGTTGAACTCGCGGGCGATGCCGCCTGCCGCCGTGATCGCCTCCGAGACGATCCGGCCGACCGGGGCGAGGTGCGTGTGGCCGGGGACGAACTCCGTGAAGGAGTTGGCCACGGCGATGATCGGCTTCCGTCCGATGTCCGCGCCGGGTACACCGGAGGCGCGCATGAGGGCGCGGGCGCCTGCCATGTTGCGGCCGTGGGTGACTGTGCGGGACCTCAGCTCGGGCATCGTCGCTCGCTCCTTAGGAGGGATGGGGCTTCGATCGACCCTACGCCCGGGATCCAAGATCTGGACAGGGTGTCCGGGATACGGGACGCGGGGATCAGGATGCACTGCGCTTCGCTCCGTCTCGGCTCTCTGATTCATCCTTCGGATGCCGAGCGCGGTCGTACGGGGGGTACGGGGGCCGCGTCCGTCAGGTAGCGCTGGAGTGTGGGGGCCACCAGCGCGACGATCTCCTCCGGGTCCGCCGATGCCAGGGGCTCGACCTTGATCACGTATCGCATCATCGCGATCCCGATCATGTGCGAGGCCGCGAGCTCCGCGCGGAACTTCGGGTTCGGTACGTCGAGGTCCGCCGCGACCTTCTCCAGGACGCGGCGCAGGAAGAAGCCGCGCAGCACCTTGGCCGCCGCCTCGTGGGTGAGCGCCGAGCGGATCACCGCGAGGAGCGGGGCGCGCGTCGCCGGGTTCTCCCAGAGGCCGATGAAGAAGCGGGCCAGGCGTTCGCCGAGGCCGTCGGTGGAGGTGCCGATGATCGCGGGGAGCAGCTGGTCCGGTTCCAGGGTCGTCTCGATGGCCGACTCGAAGAGGTCGTCCTTGGTGCCGAAGTAGTGGTGGACCAGCGCCGCGTCGACCCCCGCCTGCTTGGCGATGCCGCGCATGGAGGCCTTGTCGTAGCCCCGTTCCGAGAATTCCGTGCGTGCGGCGGCGAGGATCCGGGTCCTGGCGTCCGGTTCCGTCGCGGACTGGGCGCGGGAGGGGCGGCCCCTGCGGCGCGGGGTCTCGGAGGTCACGGCTGATGGACCCGGGTGGCCAGGTGGAGGCGCGTGAAGGCCAGGGCCTCGGCCAGATCGGCCTCGCGTTCGGCGGCGGACATCGCGCGGCGGGTGTTGACCTCGATGACGACATGGCCGTCGAAGGAAGTACGAGCGAGGCGCTCCAGGAGTTCCGCGCAGGGCTGGGTGCCGCGGCCCGGGACCAGGTGCTCGTCCTTGCCGGAGCCCCGGCCGTCGGCGAGGTGGACGTGGGCCAGGCGGTCGCCCATCCGGTCGATCATGGACATGGCGTCGTTGCGGGCCGTCGCGGTGTGCGAGAGGTCGACCGTGAAGTGGCGGTAGTCGTCCTTGGTGGGGTCCCAGTCGGGTGCGTACGCGAGCATCTCGCGGTCGCGGTAGCGCCACGGGTACATGTTCTCGACAGCGAATCGGACGTCCGTCTCGTTCGCCATCCGCCAGATCCCGGTCACGAAGTCGCGTGCGTACTGCCGCTGCCAGCGGAACGGCGGGTGCACGACGACCGTCGACGCACCGAGCTTCTCGGCGGCCGCCTGGGCGCGCTGGAGCTTGGTCCACGGGTCGGTGGACCACACGCGCTGGGTGATCAGGAGACACGGGGCGTGGACCGCCAGGATCGGGACCCCGTGGTAGTCGGAGAGGCGGCGCAGGGCCTCGATGTCCTGGGACACGGGGTCGGTCCACACCATGACCTCGACGCCGTCGTAGCCCAGGCGCGCGGCCATCTCGAAGGCCGTCGCCGTCGACTCCGGGTACACGGACGCCGTGGACAGCGCGACCTTCGCATCCGGGATGCGCACCACTGGTTCTGCCACGAGGGACAGCGTACGGGCCATCTCTACCGGGGCGGGAGGTGGTCCAGGCGGCGCAGGATGATGCCCTCGCGCAGCGCCCAGGGGCAGACTTCGAGCTCCTCGACGCCGAAGAGGTCCATCGCACCCTCTGCGACCAGGGCTCCTGCGGGGAGCTGGTGGGCGCGGCCCTCGGAGACGCCGGGGAGGGCGCCGCGTTCGGCCGTCGTCATGGCGGCGAGCTTGGGGACCCACTCCTCCAGTGATTTACGACTCAGCCGGCGCTGGATGTACAAACCTTCGTTCGAGCGGGCCGCCCCTGCGATACGGGACAGCTGCTTGAAGGTCTTGGACGTCGCGACGACGTGGTCGGGCTTTCCGAAGCGGGTGAACTCGCCGACCGTACGGGCGATTTGGGCGCGCACGTGGCGGCGCAGCGCCTTCACGTCCAGCGGGTCGGGCGGATCTCCGGGCAGCCAGGTGTGGGTGAGGCGGCCCGCGCCGAGCGGGAGGGAGACGGCTTTGTCGGGGTACTCGTCCATGCCGTACGCGATTTCGAGCGAGCCGCCGCCGATGTCGAGGAGGAGCAGCTTGCCCGCGGACCAGCCGAACCAGCGGCGTGCGGCGAGGAAGGTGAGGCGGGCCTCCTCCTCGCCGGTGAGGACCTGAAGGTCGACGCCCGTCTCGTCGTGGACACGGGCGAGGACGTGGTCGGCGTTGCTGGCCTCGCGGACTGCGGAGGTCGCGAAGGGCAGGACCTCTTCGGCGCCCTTGTCCTCGGCGGCCTGCAGACCTTCGTTGATGGTGGCGACCAGCCGGTCGACGCCTTCGGGGCCGATCGCCCCCTGCTCGTCGAGGAGTTCGGCGAGACGGAGCTCGGCCTTGTGCGAATGCGCCGGCAGCGGGCGGGCGCCAGGGTGGGCGTCGACGACCAGCAGATGAACTGTGTTCGAACCGACGTCGAGGACTCCGAGTCTCATATACGGAACGCTACTGCGGATGGGGACCTACGCTGTGCGTGTGCCGAAGACGAAAAAGGTTAAGCCGGGCAAAGCCGTAAAGCTGCCCAAGCCGAAGCGTGACGAGAAGGGGCTCGATTTTGCTCGGGCCTGGGTGGAGTTTCCTGATCCTGCCGACGACGAGCAGATCTTCCGGTGTGATCTCACCTGGCTGACGTCGCGGTGGACGTGCATCTTCGGCAGTGGTTGCCAGGGGATCCAGGCCGGGCGGGCGGACGACGGGTGCTGCACGCTCGGTGCGCACTTCTCCGATGACGACGACGAGAAGCGCGTCGCGGGTCATGTGGCGCGGCTGACGCCGGACATGTGGCAGTTCCACGACGTGGGAACCGACTCCGGGTGGACGGAGGTCGACGACGACGGCGAGCGCCAGACGCGGCGCTGGAACGGGTCGTGCATCTTCCAGAACCGGCCCGGCTTCGCGGGCGGTGCGGGGTGCTCGCTGCACATCCTGGCGCTCAAGGAGGGCAAGGAGCCGCTGGAGACGAAGCCGGACGTGTGCTGGCAGTTGCCGGTGCGGCGGACGTACGAGTGGATCGACCGGCCGGACGACTCGCGCGTACTGCAGATCTCGATCGGTGAGTACGACCGGCGCGGCTGGGGGCCCGGCGGCCACGACCTGCACTGGTGGTGCACGTCGGCGACGTCCGCGCACGGGGCGGGCGATCCCGTGTACGTCACGTACCGGCCCGAGCTCACCGAGTTGATGGGCAAGGGTGGTTACGACCGCCTCGTGGAGCTCTGCGAGGAGCGGCTGTCCTCGCTGCTGCCGATGGCGCCGCATCCGGCCGATCCGGTCGCCTAGTTCGCGGGCAGTGGCGTCGCCGTCTCCGTGGGGGACGGCGACGTGCTGTCTGTGGGCGTTGGTGTCGGGGAGTCCGTCGGGGTCGGCGACGCGCTGTCCGTGGGGGTCGGTGTCGGGCCCTGGGTGGGCGGGGTCGGGTCGTCCGTCGGGGGGCGGTGATGGTGCGGCCTGCCGTGGCCGGAGACCGAGACCACCGCACCCGTGGGGTCGATGCCGATGCGGGCCGTCCAGTCGCCCTCCGGATCGCGGTGGTGGTTCACGTACACCTGAATCGTGAACGTGCCCCCCGGGGCGAGAGTTCCCGAAGTGCTGCTGAACCGGAGCCAGTCGGCGTCCGTCCAGGCCGACCAGTGCACGGGGGCGCCGCCCGCGTTGGTGAGTGTGATCGTGGTCGTCTCGCCGGACGACTGGGCCTCGACCGTGAGACGGCCCGCGCCGGGGGCCTTCGGGCCTGCGGCGGCGCCGGGGCTGATCACCTCCACCGAGACGTCGGGGGCACGGCTGCCGGCCGTGAAGCCGGGGGACGGGTCGGTGCGGGCGTTGCCCGCGTTCTCGTAGTGGTCGTACGGGCTGGAGTTGAGGCCTCCCTGGCCGTCCGTCTCGCTCGCGGTGACCCGGGAACCGTCGTGCCCCTCGCCGGTGAAGGGCGCTCCTCGGTACGCCGCCCAGAGCGCCAGGACGGGGGCCGCGACCACCGTCGCCACGACCGTGGTGGTGACCGCCCTGGCGCGGAGCCGGTCGCGGCGGGCCGCGTGGTCCTTGGGGTCGAGAGGGAAACCGTTTCGCCCGAAGCGGGGGGCGTTGCTCCGCGGCGCGTGCAGCATCGCCACGTACGCCGCCTGGCGCGGGGCTGCGACCAGCGGGAGTTCGGCGGGGGACCCGGTGGACAGCACGGAGCCCGGCCACGGGCCCGCGGCGCCCGCGCGCTCGGCGGCGCGGCGGCAGCGCGGGCAGTCGTCGACATGGCGTACGAGTTCGCGGCGGAGCGCCGGGGAGAGCAGCACCCGGCGGTCGCCGGTGAGGCGGGCGACGGAGGAGCAGCTGCCGGTCTCCACGACCGCGAGAGCGGCCCGGGTCCGCTCCACCTCGCACGCGGCGGCGGCCAGCAGGGCGCGGGCCGATGCGGAGTCCATGCCGAGGACGGCGGCGACTTCGGCGGGGGCGAGCCGGTGGCGTACCGCCAACTCCAGGGCCTCGCGCTGCTCGGGGGTGGTGCCGGCGGCCTCGGGCCAGGCCAGCAGGGCGAGTTCGCGGTGCCTGCTGTCGGCGGTCTCCTGAGGGACGGACGGGGCGGGCCCGGTGGTGCGGCCGGTGTGCGCCCCCGGGCGCGAGCGCTTCAGCTCGGCCAGTTTGCGCAGGCACGCCCAGCGCGCCAGCGCGTACAGCCAGGCGCGGCGCTGCGGGTCGGCGGACGGGCTGCGGCTGAACTGCCGCTCGGACAGGGCGAGTACGTCGCCCAGGACCGCCGTCGCCGCGTCGTGGTCGCACAGGACGGAGAGACAGTAGGTGAACAGGCCGTCGAGATAAGCCTCGTAGCGCGCGGGCGGCCGCTGGATGCGGGTCGCCTGGCCGGGGGCACGTCGCTGCGCCCGGTGTGCGCCGGTGGTGTGCGTGGGGTGCTCCAGCCTGCTGCTCGTCACCCGGCGACGGTAGGCCGCAGAGCACGGCCCCCTCGCACCTCTTGACCGGTTTTAATCCTTACGGGTGAACGTATCCCTCAAAAGAGGACAGGAACTGGGCATTCCGTCGCTGGGCGTGATTGTCAGTGGCCCCCGCTACGGTGTGCGACATGGCAGCTCGTACGAAGTCCACCAAAGACCGGCCGTCCTACCGCTGCACCGAATGCGGCTACACGACGGCCAAATGGCTCGGTCGCTGCCACGAGTGCCAGGCCTGGGGGACGGTCGAGGAGATCGGCGGCGCCCCCGCGGTCCGCACCACGGCGGCCGGCCGGGTCAGCACGGCGGCCGTGCCCATCGGACAGGTCGACACCCGTCAGGCGACCGCCCGCTCGACCGGCGTCGACGAACTGGACCGGGTGCTGGGCGGCGGTCTCGTGCCCGGGGCCGTCGTGCTGCTCGCGGGCGAGCCCGGGGTGGGCAAGTCGACGCTGCTCCTCGACGTGGCCGCGAAGGCGGCGAGCGACGACCACCGCACGCTGTACGTGACCGCGGAGGAGTCCGCGAGCCAGGTCAGACTGCGCGCCGACCGCATCGGCGCGCTCAGCGACCATCTGTACCTGGCCGCCGAGACCGATCTGTCCGCAGTGCTGGGGCACCTGGACGCGGTGAAGCCCTCGCTGCTGGTCCTGGACTCCGTGCAGACCGTGGCCTCCCCCGAGCTCGACGGGGCGCCGGGCGGAATGGCGCAGGTCAGGGAGGTGGCGGGGGCGCTGATCCGGGCCTCCAAGGAGCGCGGGATGTCGACGCTCCTGGTCGGGCACGTCACCAAGGACGGTGCGATCGCGGGGCCGCGGCTCCTGGAGCATCTGGTCGACGTGGTGCTCTCCTTCGAGGGCGACCGGCATGCACGGCTGCGGCTGGTGCGGGGTGTCAAGAACCGTTACGGAGCGACGGACGAGGTCGGCTGCTTCGAGCTGCACGACGAGGGGATCACGGGACTCGCCGACCCCAGCGGACTGTTCCTGACCCGGCGCGACGAGCCCGTCCCCGGTACGTGTCTGACGGTGACGCTGGAGGGCAAGCGGCCGCTGGTCGCCGAAGTGCAGGCGCTCACCGTCGACTCGCAGATCCCCTCGCCGCGCAGGACCACTTCGGGTCTGGAGACCTCCCGCGTCTCGATGATGCTCGCCGTTCTGGAGCAGCGCGGCCGGATCAGCGCCCTTGGCAAGCGCGACATCTACACGGCGACGGTGGGCGGGGTGAAGCTCACCGAGCCCGCCGCGGACCTCGCGATGGCGCTCGCGCTGGCATCCGCCGCCAGTGACGTACCGCTGCCGAAGAACCTGGTCGCGATCGGCGAAGTCGGGCTTGCGGGCGAGGTCAGGAGGGTGACGGGGGTCCAGCGGAGGCTGGCCGAGGCGCACCGTCTGGGCTTCACGCACGCCCTTGTTCCGACCGATCCGGGGAAGGTCCCTGCGGGCATGAAGGTCATCGAAGTGGGCGACATGGGGGACGCGCTGCGTGTGCTTCCGCGACGGTCTCGAGCAGAGGCGCCCCGGGAGGACGACACGCGCCGGTAGACTTTGCCCTGGTCTCGCCCATCCGTACGAGCCGGAGGAGTGCAGTGGCAGCCAACGACCGGGCAGCAGCGTCCGGAAAGTCCGGCGGGGGCTCCTCCCGTACCGAAGCGCTGATGCGCGCCTCGCTGAGCGCCGTCGCGCCCGGAATGGGACTGCGCGACGGGCTGGAGCGCATCCTCCGCGGCAACACCGGCGGGCTGATCGTCCTCGGCATGGACAAGACGGTCGAGTCGATGTGCACCGGCGGCTTCGTACTGGACGTGGAGTTCACCGCGACGCGCCTGCGCGAGCTGTGCAAGCTCGACGGCGCGCTCATCGTCGACAAGGACATCACCAAGATTCTCCGGGCCGGCGTGCAGCTGGTCCCGGACGCCTCCATTCCCACGGAGGAGACGGGGACCAGGCACCGGACCGCGGACCGGGTCTCCAAGCAGTGCGGGTTCCCTGTCGTGTCCGTATCGCAGTCGATGCGCCTGATCGCGCTGTACGTGGACGGGGAGCGCCGGGTCCTCGAGGAGTCGGCGGCGATCCTGTCGCGGGCGAACCAGGCCCTGGCCACGCTGGAGCGGTACAAGCTGCGCCTCGACGAGGTCGCGGGGACGCTCTCCGCGCTGGAGATCGAGGACCTGGTGACGGTCCGCGACGTCACGGCGGTCGCTCAGCGCCTGGAGATGGTGCGGCGCATCGCGACGGAGATCGCCGAGTACGTGGTGGAGCTGGGGACGGACGGCCGTCTTCTGTCGCTGCAGCTCGACGAGTTGATCGCGGGTGTGGAGCCGGAGCGGGAGCTCGTGGTCCACGACTACGTACCGGAGCCGACGGCCAAGCGGTCGCGGACGGTGCCCGAGGCGCTGGCCGAGCTGGACACGCTCGGCCACGGCGAACTGCTCGAACTGCCGCTCGTGGCGCGGGCGCTGGGGTACAGCGGCTCCCCCGAGACGCTGGACTCGGCGGTGTCGCCGCGCGGGTACCGGCTCCTCGCGAAGGTGCCGCGGCTGCCCGGGGCGATCATCGAGCGGCTCGTGGAGCACTTCGGCGGCCTGCAGAAGCTGCTGGCCGCGAGCGTCGACGATCTGCAGACCGTGGACGGGGTCGGCGAGGCGCGGGCGCGGAGTGTGCGCGAGGGGCTTTCGCGGCTTGCGGAGTCGTCGATCCTCGAGCGTTACGTCTGAGGAGCGGGCGGGCCGGGGGCGACCCCCGGCCCACTCCTGATCCCTCTAGTCCTTCGACCTAGTCCTTCGACAGGACGATCGACGTGCGCTGGACCGGCATGCCCGGGAGGCTCGCCTCGATCAGGTACGTGCCGGGGGTGGCCGAACCGGGCGGCGGCGTCGCACAGTTGGGCGCCGACTTGGACCGGTTCCACTGCACGGCGTGCGTGATCGTGGAGTTGGCCGGGACCTGGAAGAGCAGCGAGCCGTCCTTGGGGCAGTCCTTCGAGGACCAGATCACCTTGTCGTCCGCCGACGTGACCGTCACCACAGCCGCCTTCGGCCCGAAGTCCACCTTGCAGCTCGTCGCCGACACGTTCTTCGCGACGAGCTCGAACTTCGGCTTCTCGCCCGGCTCGTACGTGTTCTTGGGGTTGCGCAGCGTCAACTGCACTGCCGCCGCCGTGCAGTCGGGGAGCGAGGAGCCCGCCGGTACGCGCTGACCGGCGCTGTCGCCGCCTCCGGCTCCGCCGCCCGCGCCGCCGCCGATCGCGTCGCTGCCGGACGTCCCGCCCGTGCCCGTACCCGACGAGGCGTCGCCCGAGCCCGCGTCGGCGCCACCGCTGCCGGAGCCGCCGGTGCCGCCCGACTCGTCGCGCCCGCCCGGGTTTTGACTGATCGCGGGGCCGGAGCTCGAAGGCCCCGGGGTGATGGAGGACGGGGCGTGCGAGCCGTCCGCCCCTGGCTTGCCCTTCTTGCCTCCGCCGCCGCCCGAGGTGACGACCCAGGCGATCAGGAGTGCGAGCAGCGCAACCAGAGTTGCCGCTACTGCCCTCCGTCGCCAGTAGATGGTGGAGGGAAGCGGCCCGACCGGATTGCGCAGTGATCCCACGGCGGCAACTGTACGAGAGATCACGGCCAACTCAGGCCTCACCCGCCGCCCGTACCGACAACTTTTGCCGATCATCATTTTGATGAACCCCAACTTTCGTCAGGGGCACGGCACGACGATCGCTCGTGGTGACAACGGAGCGATGATTCATACTGTGCGTCACCATGCACAGTGATTCCTGGCTCTACAAAGACATCCTCGACTTCGCGCACTCGACACCCCATTGGGTACAGAAACTGATGGAGGTGTGGACGGAGATCGGGCTGCTGCTCTTCGGCGTCCTCTTCGTCACCGTCTGGTGGCGCGCCCGCCGCGACGACTCCCGTGCCATAGCGCTGGCGCTGCTCGCGCCGGTCGGTACGGCGATCGCGTACGTCATCAGCGAGTTGGTGAAGTCGATGATCGACGAGGAACGGCCCTGCCGCGCGGTCGCCGGCGCCGCCTCCTCGCTCATCACCTGCCCGGCGGTCGGCGACTGGTCGTTCCCCTCCAACCACGCGACGATCGCGGGCGCCGCGGCCGTCGGGCTCGCGCTGGCCGTGCCGCGGCTCGGCTGGTTCACCGTCCCCCTCGCCCTGCTGATGGCCTTCTCGCGCGTCTTCGTCGGGGTGCACTATCCGCACGACGTCCTGGTGGGGCTGCTCCTCGGCGCGGTCGTCGCCTTCGCCGCAGCCAAGCTGCTGACCCGTCCTGTGGGCTCGCTCGTGGAGACGATGCGTACGAGCGGGAACACCGCGGTGACGTGGTTCGCCGGGCCGGGGCCCGGCGTGAAGTCCAAGCACCGGAGGAGCTGAGAGGATCGATGGCGCCATGACTACTCACACCGACCAGACCCAGCAGACACAGCAGACCCGGCTCGAGGCCTCAGCCGCCGCCCTGCACACCCCCGTCATCGCGTGGTTCGAGGCCAACGCCCGCGATCTCCCCTGGCGCCGCCCCGAGGCGGGCGCCTGGGGTGTGATGGTCAGCGAGTTCATGCTGCAGCAGACCCCCGTCGTCCGGGTGCTGCCGGTCTACGAACAGTGGCTGGCCCGCTGGCCGCGCCCCGCCGACCTGGCGGCCGAGGCGCCGGGCGAGGCGGTCCGCGCCTGGGGGCGGCTCGGCTATCCGCGGCGCGCGCTGCGGCTGCACGGGGCCGCGCAGGCCATAACGGAACGGCACAACGGGGATGTCCCCAGCGAGCACGCCCAGCTGCTCGCGCTGCCCGGGATCGGCGAGTACACCGCCGCGGCCGTGGCCTCTTTCGCGTACGGGCAGCGGCATGCGGTCCTGGACACGAACGTCCGGAGGGTCTTCGCCCGTACGGTCACCGGCGTCGAGTACCCGCCGAACGCGACCACCGCCGCCGAGCGCCGTCTCGCCCGGGCCCTGCTGCCCGAGGACGAGGCGCGGGCGGCCGGCTGGGCCGCGGCCTCGATGGAGCTCGGGGCGCTGGTGTGCACCGCCAAGAGCCCGGACTGCGGGCGCTGCCCGGTGGCCGCGCACTGCGCGTGGAAGCTGGCCGGGAAGCCGGCGCACGAGGGGCCGCCGCGGCGCGGGCAGACGTACGCGGGGACCGACCGGCAGGTGCGCGGGAAGCTGCTCGCCGTGTTGCGGGAGGCCGTCGCTCCCGTACCGCAACAGGCGCTGGATGCCGTCTGGGACGAGCCCGTGCAGCGGGCGCGCGCCCTGGACGGACTGGTTTCCGACGGTTTGGCGGAGCCCCTGGCCGACGGCTTTTACCGGCTTCCCCTTACTTAAACCTTCACCTGTTACATAACCGATGGGCAGCCGTGCGTCCTCCGACGGCTGGTGCGCACAAGTCCGTGACACCGCCTCCGTAGCTTCGAGAACAGACCACGAAGCACAGCAACATCACGGGGACGACGGAGGCGGTTGGGCATGGCGCACGGTGAGGTGCTCGAGTTCGAAGATTACGTACGCACCAGGCAGGACGCGCTGCTGCGCAGTGCCCGCCGCCTCGTCCCGGACCCCGTCGACGCGCAGGACCTGCTGCAGACGGCCCTGGCGCGTACGTACGGCCGCTGGGACGGCATCGCCGACAAGTCCCTCGCCGACGCCTACCTCCGCCGCGTCATGATCAACACGCGTACGGAGTGGTGGCGCGCCCGCAAGCTGGACGAGGTGCCCACCGAGCAGCTGCCCGACGCGTCCGTCGAGGACGGCACGGAGCAGCGCGCCGACCGCGCGCTGCTGATGGACATCCTCAAGGTGCTCGCGCCCAAGCAGCGCAGCGTCGTCGTGCTGCGTCACTGGGAGCAGATGAGCACCGAGGAGACGGCTGCCGCGCTCGGCATGTCGGCGGGTACGGTGAAGTCGACACTGCACCGGGCGCTCGCGCGGCTGCGGCAGGAGCTGGAGAGCCGGGCCATCGAGTCCTGCGACCAGGCCCTGGGACGAGCAGATCATTCAGAGTTTGCAGAGATGGGGCGGGAGCGGTGCGCGGCCTGAACAAGGGCAACCGGAACACGCTGGCGGCGGGCACCACGGCAGTGGCCGGGCTCGCCGCTTTCGGGCTCCTGGTGGCCGGCTGCGACAGCGACGGCACGGGGGCGCGGGACGCGGGAGCGGCCCGGTCGGCGGCGGAGACGCGCAGCCCCGTTCCGCAGCCGTCGGGCACCGGGCAGTCGGCCGTGGCCGCCAAGCGGGTCGACGCGGCAGCGCTGATCAAGGGGGATCCCAAGGTCAGCACCGCGGTGAAGCGGGAGCTGAAGACGTGCGGCGGGAGCGAGTACCCGATCGACGTCAGTTACGGGACGCTCACCAACAGCGGCAGCCCCGATGTGGTGGTCAACCTGATGACCTGCAGCGACGCCATGGGTGTCGCCACGTACGTCTACCGTGAGGAGTCCGGTACGTACAAGAACGTCTTCGCCGCCGAGGAGCCGCCCGTCTACTCCGAGATAGACCGGGGCGATCTTGTCGTCACGAAGCAGCAGTACGCCAAGGGCGACGCGATGGGGTACTCCTCCAGCGAGGACGTGATCACGTACCACTGGGCCGCGGGTAAGTTCACCGAGACCGATTCGGTGCACACCGACTTCTCCAAGGCAGTCAGCAGCGGGGACGGCACCGCGACCTCCGCTCCGACGACGGACAACTGAGAAGGCAGCCGAACCATGGCCGAGACCCATGTCCTCTTCGTCGAGGACGACGACGTGATCCGCGAGGCGACCCAGCTCGCGCTGGAGCGCGACGGCTTCACCGTCACCGCCATGCCGGACGGGCTCTCCGGTCTCGAGGCGTTCCGCGCGGACCGGCCCGACATCGCCCTGCTCGACGTGATGGTGCCGGGCCTCGACGGCGTCAGCCTCTGCCGCCGTATCCGCGACGAGTCGACCGTCCCCGTGATCATGCTGTCCGCGCGCGCCGACTCCATCGACGTGGTGCTCGGCCTGGAGGCCGGGGCCGACGACTACGTGACCAAGCCCTTCGACGGCGCGGTCCTGGTCGCCCGGATCCGCGCGGTGCTGCGCCGCTTCGGTCATGCGGGAGGCGCCGCGGGCGATCTGGAGGACGGTGAGCCCGACGCGCGCGGGGTGCTGGTCTTCGGCGACGTGGAGGTCGACACGGAGGGCATGGAGGTACGGAAGGCGGGCGAGCCGGTGGCGCTGACGCCGACCGAGATGCGGCTGCTGCTCGAATTCTCCTCCGCGCCCGGCACCGTGCTCTCGCGCGACAAGCTCCTCGAGCGGGTCTGGGACTACGGCTGGGGCGGTGACACGCGGGTCGTGGACGTCCATGTCCAGCGGCTGCGCACCAAGATCGGCCAGGACCGGATCGAGACCGTCCGCGGCTTCGGCTACAAGCTCAAGGCATGAGGCCTGCTGCATGAGACATCTGGCCCTGCGGACGGGTGTCCGCTGGAAGATCTCCATCGCGATCGCGGCCGTGGGCGCGCTGGTCGCGGTGGCTCTCAGCCTGGTCGTGCACAACGCGGCCCGGGTCTCGATGCTCGACAACGCGCGCGACACCCAGCTGGGCCGCCTCGACTGGGCGCAGCGGCTGTACGACCCGAACAAGAAGACCCAGGCGCTCGGGGCGAAGATCAACGACCCGCTGCTGCCCAAGCCGCTGCGCGACAAGGCCAACGACCGCCGGCGCTCCACCTTCGTCGACGAGCACCACAACAACGCGCCCGACGTCTGGGCCGCCTCCCCGCTCCCCAACGGCGACGTGCTCTCGGTGCACAACGTCTACCGGGACAGCGCGGGCGTGCTCGACGACCTCGACCGGGCGCTGGTCATCGGTTCGGTCTCGGTCGTCATCGGGGGCTGCGCGCTCGGAGTGCTGATCGGCGGACAGCTCTCGCGGCGGCTGCGGAAGGCGGCGGCCGCGGCCGGGAAGATCGCCCAGGGGCAGACGGATCTACGGGTGCGGGACGCGATCGGCGGTGTCGTACGGGACGAGACCGATGAACTGGCGCGCGCCGTAGACGCGTTGACGGACACCCTGCAGGAGCGGGTGGCCGCCGAGCGCCGGGTCACCGCGGACATCGCGCACGAACTGCGTACGCCCGTCACGGGGTTGCTGACGGCGGCCGAGCTGCTGCCGCCGGGCCGTCCGACGGAGCTGGTACGCAACCGGGCGCAGGCCCTGCGGACGCTGGTCGAGGACGTACTGGAAGTGGCGCGGCTCGACAGCGCGTCGGAGCGGGCGGAGCTGCAGGAGATCGCGCTGGGCGAGTTCGTCAGCCGGCGCGTGACGGTGCTCGACCCGGAGGTCAAGGTCCGGGTGGTGCACGAGTCGTGGGTCAACACCGACCCGCGCCGCCTGGAGCGGATCCTGGGCAATCTGCTGGGCAACGCGGCCAAGCACGGGTCGACGCCGGTGGAGGTCACGGTCGAGGGCCGGGTGGTCCGGGTGCGCGACCACGGGCCCGGCTTCCCGGAGGATCTGCTGCGGGAGGGGCCGAGCCGTTTCCGTACGGGATCGAGCGACCGGGCCGGGCACGGACACGGACTGGGGCTGACCATCGCGGCCGGGCAGGCGAAGGTGCTGGGGGCGCGGCTCACGTTCCGCAATGCGGCGCCCGAGGGGGCGAAGATCTCGGGCGGGGCGATCGCGGTGCTGTGGCTTCCGGAACACGCGCCGACGAACACGGGGAGCTATCCGGTGCTGCCTCGAACTCGGGCCTAGCGCGCTCAGCCTCCTGTAAGCGACCTTCGGCCGCTTGTCCTCAATCTCCCCCAAGCTCTCAACTTCGTTCGAGCAGGGGGGACCCCCTTGACGGGCTTGATTTCCCCAGCTGCCCCCGCGCCGGCAGCTCCCGCAGCGCCGTACGCCGTGCACCCGTGAACTCCTGCATCAGCTCGGCCAGTTGGGGATCGCGCGCAACGGCTTCATCACCGGAATCGTGCTGGACGTGACGGGCGGAACGAATCTACCGTCTGGCCGGTGACCACCGAATCCCTCGAAGAGGCCCCAACCGAGCGCCGGGCCACCTGGTTCGAACTGTTCGGAGACCTCGTCTTCGTCGCCGCCGTCGGCCAGGTGACCCACCGCATCGGCGAACACCCCACGGGCGGGGCGGTGGCCGCGGCCGCCGCCCTGTTCGTACCGCTCTGGTGGACCTGGGTGCTCTATGCCGTACGCGCCAACAGGGCGGACCGCGACAACACCGCGCACCGGCTGCTCACGATGTGCGGACTGGCCGCGGTCTGCGGCCTCGCGGTCTTCATAGGCGGCGTCGGCCACTCCCCCGGCGCCGACGCGGGCTTCGTCATCTCCTACCTCTGCGCCCGCGCGGGCGTGGCGGCGCTGTACGCCTGGGAGTCGCGTACGGACACCCAACTCACCCCACTGCTGCGCTCGTTCGCGACGGGCTCGGCGGCCTCGGCCGTCCTGTGGGCCGGCGGCCTGGCCTTCGCGCCGGGCCCGCTCCGCTACGGGGCCTGGGCGGCGGGCATGGCCACGGACCTGGCCCTGCCGCTGCTCTCCGGCCGCCGCATCGCCCGCGCCACGCACCATGTGGAGCATCTGCGCGAACGCTTCGGCCTGTTCACGATCATCGTGCTCGGCGAAGCGGTGCTCGGCTTCACCAACGGCCTGGTCCACGCCCGTACCGCCCCCGAGGCGGCAGCCGGGGCCGCCGCCGCCTTCGCACTCTGCGCCAGCCTCTGGTGGTCGTACTTCAGCGCGAGCGGCACCCGCCCCGGCGCCCACGCCCAACTGGCCCGGAACCCACGCCTGTTGCACGCGTACGTCTTCGGCCACCTGCCGGTCCAGCTGGGCCTCGCCGTGACGGGCGGCGCACTCGGCACCGCGATAGCCACCTCTGCCGCACACCTCCCCCTCTCCGCGGCGGCCTGCATCCTCGGCGGCGTGGCCCTCTTCCTGCTCGCCACCTCCGCCGTCCGGTCCGCCTTCACCGGCGTACGCGACCCGGTCGTCGCCATCCGCGTGATCACGGCCGCCCTCGCCCTGGCCCTGCTCCCGGTCTCCACGCACCTTCCGGTCCCCGTACTCCTCGCCCTCCTGGCGGCCCTGGTCACGGCATCGGTCGCGGCCGAGTCCCCCAACCACCGCCGAAGGCTGGCCACGGCGGCCCAGGCCCAGCACTGACAACGGCCCCGGTGCGGATGCACCGGGGCCGTTCGGGGAGGGCTGGGTCAGAGTGTCAAAACCGTCTAGACGGAGGCCTCGGCCTTGTCCTTGTCAGCGTCCTGCGGAGCAGCAGGAGCCGGCGTACCGGCCCCCCGCAGCGCGACCTCCTTGACGAAGAACGCCGCCACGAAGACCGCCACCGCGATGCACGCACCGAGCAGGAACCCGGCGTGGACACCGGAGGAGACCGCGAACTTGTACGCCTCCTGCACCTGCTCCGGCAGCTTCTTCAGACCGGCCGCGTCCAGCTGCGCCGACGGAAGCGCACCCGCCGCCTTGCCGAGCCGCGAAGCCATCTCGTCGTTGACGCGGTTGGTGAAGAGCGCGCCCATGATCGCGACACCGAAGGAGGATCCGAGCGTACGGAAGAGGGTGGTCGTGGAGGACCCCACGCCCATGTCCTTCATCTCCACGCTGTTCTGCGCGACCAGCATCGTGATCTGCATCAGGAAGCCCATGCCGGCGCCGAGCACCGCCATGTAGATGCCGGTCGACAGACGCGAGGTGTCGACGTCCATCGTCGACAGCAGGTACAGACCCACCGTCATCAGCGCGCCGCCCGCGATCGGGAAGACCTTGTACTTGCCGGTGCTGGTGGTGACACGACCCGCGATCAGCGAGACGGCCATCATCGCGAGCAGCATCGGCATCAGCAGCAGACCGGAGTTGGTCGCCGAGGCGCCCTGCACGGACTGCTGGTAGAGCGGCAGGAAGAGCATCGCGCCGAACATCACGAAGCCGGTCATGAAGCCGATGACCGACATCACCGAGAAGTTGCGGCTGCGGAAGATGTGCAGCGGCACGACCGGTTCGGCGGCCTTGGTCTCCCAGAAGAGGAAGCCGACGATCGAGGCGACGCCGAGGAAGATCAGCTCCATGATGATCGCGGAGCCCCACTCGTACTGCGAACCGCCCCAGGTGGTCACCAGCACGATGGAGGTGATCCCGATGGTGAGCAGTGCGGTGCCCAGATAGTCGATCCGCCCGCGCGCCCGCTTCTTCGGCAGGTGCAGTACGGCGGTGACCATCGCCAGCGCGACCGCGCCGAGCGGGAGGTTGATGTAGAAGGTCCAGCGCCAGCCGAGGTGGTCAGTGATGGTGCCGCCGACCAGCGGGCCGCCGATCATCGCGAGCGCCATGATCCCGGCCATCATGCCCTGGTACTTGCCGCGGTCCCGCGGCGGAATCAGGTCACCGATGATCGCCATCACGCCGACCATCAGGCCGCCGGCGCCGAGCCCCTGAATGGCGCGGAAGCCGATGAGCTGGCCCATGTCCTGCGCCATGCCGCTGAGCGCGGAGCCGACGAGGAAGATCACGATGGAGGTGAGGAAGGCGCCCTTGCGCCCGTACATGTCGCCGATCTTGCCCCAGATCGGGGTGGAGGCGGCGGTGGCGAGCGTGTACGCCGTGACGACCCACGACAGGTGCTCGAGCCCGCCGAGTTCGCCGACGATGGTCGGCATCGCGGTGTTCACGATCATGTTGTCGAGCATCGCGAGCAGCATCGCGATCATCAGCGCGAAGAGGACCACCCGCACGCTGCGCGGCTGTGGTCCGTCCTTCGCCTCCGGTATCGCGTCTGCCACGTTGGCAGTCCCGGCCATCTTCCCCACCACTCCCCATTTGGTACTTACTTGCCGACCGGCAAGCTGGCTACACTGGGGAAGGTAGACCCGTAACTAGCCGGGCGTCAAGTAAGTATCGGAGTCCATGATGGCCAGAGGGAACACCCGGCAGCGCATCCAGGACGTAGCGCTGGAGCTCTTCGCCGAGCAGGGGTACG
Source organism: Streptomyces sp. NBC_01465 (assembly GCF_036227325.1). Lineage (NCBI taxonomy): Bacteria > Bacillati > Actinomycetota > Actinomycetes > Kitasatosporales > Streptomycetaceae > Streptomyces > Streptomyces sp. NBC_01465. The sequence goes on from NZ_CP109467.1 coordinate 3,613,036, forward strand.
AGAAGACCTCTCTCCGGGAGATCGCCGAGAAACTGGACGTCACCAAAGCGGCGCTCTACTACCACTTCAAGACCAAGGAAGACATCCTCGTCAGTCTCTTCCGGGACCGGACCGCCCCGATCGACGAGCTGATCACCTGGGCGCAGGGACAGCCCAGCACCCTGGAGACGAAGCAGGAGATCCTGCGCCGCTACAGCGAGGCGCTCGACACCGCGTCCCCTCTCTTCCGCTTCATGCAGGAGAACCAGGGCACGGTGCACAAACTCAGCATCGGCGAGAGCTTCAAGGACCGGATGCTGAGCCTGCGCGAGCTGATCAACGTCCCGGACGCCTCACTCGCCGACCAGGTCCGCTGCATGAGCGCGCTCTTCACCATGCACGCCGGCATGTTCGCCCTCAAGGACGCCGAAGGCGACCCGGAGGAGAAGCGCAAGGCTGTCCTCGAGGTCGCCACGGAGCTGATGAGCCAGGCTCACACAGGGATTACGGACGTCACACCGTGACGCCCTTGCCGCGCAGGAAGGCGACGGGGTTGACCGCGGAGCCGTAGTCCGGGGTCGTACGGATCTCGAAGTGCAGGTGCGGGCCGGTCGAGTTGCCGGTGGAACCCGAGTAGCCGATGACCTGGCCGGTCGTGACGGTCTGGCCGACCTTCACGTTGGCCGAGGTGAGGTGCGCGTACTGCGAGTACGTGCCGTTGTCGTGCTTGATCACGATGGCGTTGCCGTACGCGGAACCGTCGCCGGCGCCGTCCAGGTTGTTGCTCGCCTTCACGACGGTGCCGCCGTGGACGGCCTTGACCGGCGTACCGGACGCGACGACGAAGTCCTGGCCCGAGTGCGAACCGCTCGACCACAGGTTGCCGCCGGTCCCGAAGGTCGAGCCCAGCGTGTAGTTGTCGACCGGCGTGACCCACTCGCTCGCGAGCTTCTTCGCCGAAGCGGCCTTGGCGTCCGCGGACTTCTTGGCGGCGGCCGCCGACTTCTTCTGAGCCTCCGCGGCCTTCTTGGCGGCGGTGGACTGCGCGTCGGCCTGCTTGTCGAGAGCGGAGGCGGCGTTGGTGGTGCCCGCCAGGATCGTGTCGTTGTCAGCCGCGAACGCCGCACCCGCACCGAACAGCGCGGTTGCGCCGATACCGGCCGCCACGACGGTGGCGACACCGCGACGCAGGGACCGGTTGGCTATGTGGGAAGAGGCGCGCTTCGACATGGCAGGTACTCCGAACTCAGGGGGCATCCCAGCCAGACGGGCCGGGGGAACTCATCCTTGGTAACGCGGCCCCCCAGACCGCCCCAAATCAGCCATCTACGAATAAAGGCCGTAGAGAGCCCTCGGGAAATACGCCTCTAGCCAGCCCTCTCCACCCACGAGAAACCCGCCCTCCGAATCGGGTTTAACCCGAGCTCGATCCCTGCCCGCCCCCGGCTTTACCCCCGAGGGACCAAAGACCCGGTCCCACCCGACCCGAAAGTCCCGAATCCACCCCAAGCGGATCTCCTACCGGGCCTAGTAGGCCTCAAAAGGCCTGTGCGCCTTGTCACCGCCGGCGGGCCCGAAGCCTGTCCGTTTCGGGACCAAAGACCCTGCGCCTTTACTACGCTTTCGCGTCGTGGTGGATCCCGTAGTCATGCGCATCGCGTCGAGCGTGGCCAGCCCGCTCATCAAGAAGCTCTTCCAGGCGGAGGGCCCGGGCGCGGGCCTGGTCGACAGGCCGGTCCGCATCGCGTCGTACGTCTCCTTCAAGGGCGAGAAACGCACCCTGACGGGCACGGACATGCACGACCTGGCGGCGGCCCTGGTGAAGGAGGCCTTCCGTACGGAAGAACGCCCGGCCCCCGCGGACGAGGAATGGGCGGTGGTCGACGCCCTCACGACCACGCTCTACGCGCTCGGCGACCTCACGCTCAGCGACGTGGCGGCCGTGGAACTCGGCCACCGGTCCCTGGCCCGCGAACTGCGCCGCGCGGCCGACACTCCGGAGCGCGAACTCTCCGCGGACGCCACGTACTTCTACGAACGCCTCCTGGAAACGGCCTGCCTGCACATCCTGAACTTCTTCACCCAGCGCTCGACGTTCATCCCGGCGACGCTGGTCGCGCAGAGCCGTCGCCAGGCCGAACTCATAGCCCTGATCGACGAATTGATAGCCCGCAATCCCCTCCCAGGCTCGGCGGACGCGGCCTTCGAGAGCCGCTACCGCGAACACATCACGCAGAAGCACAACGCCCTCACCATTTACGGGATCGACCTGCGCGAATTCCCGGAGCGGTGGCCGCTGGACGCGGCGTATCTCAGCCTGGAGGCGACCGGCACCCAGCCGCACAGCTTCGGCCTGCCCGGCGAGCAGTTGGAGCCCACCACGGTCAGGCTCCCCGCGGAGGAGGCCTTCCTGGACCACGAGCGGGTACTGCTGCGGGGCGACGCGGGCTCCGGCAAGACCACCCTCGTCCAGTGGCTGGCGATCACAGCGGACCGTGGCCGGATCCCTTTCGTCCTCCCCCTGCGCACCCTGATCCGCGCGGACACCCTCCCCACACCGGCCCTCTTCCTGGCCTCCGTCGCCTGCCCGCACACCCCGCCGGACGGCTGGGCGGAGCGCGTACTGCGTTCCCGCCGCGCCCTGGTCATGGTCGACGGCCTCGACGAAATCCCCGGCCCCGACCGCGCCCGTACCAAGTCCTGGCTCCTCGACCTCACCACCGCGTTCCCTGGCAACCACTGGCTGGTCACGAGCCGCCCCACCGCTGTGCGCCCCGACTGGCTGGACGGCTTCCGCGAACTGACCCTGGCCCCCATGACCAGCTCCGATGTGGCTGCGTTCGTACGGCGCTGGCACGGGGCCGCGGACGCGGCCGAGTACGAGGAGAGGCTGCTCTCCGCGCTCCGCACCCGCCCCGGGCTGGCCCAACTGGCCACCAACCCCCTGATGTGCGGCCTCATCTGCGCCCTCTTCCGCGAGCGCCGCGGGTTCCTCCCGCGAGGCCGCAAGGAGCTGTACGACGCGGCGCTCGCCATGCTCCTGGACCGGCGCGACATGGAGCGTGGCATGGGCGCACCCGACGGCATCGACCTGGGCACCGAGGCCCGCCGCTCACTGCTGCAGCGCATCGCATACGCACTGATCCTCAGCGGCCGTACGGAAATGGACCAGCAGGACGCGACGGCCATCATCGACCGCAATCTCCCATCGATCACGACCGCCACCGGCCGCGCCGACGCCCCGGCGGTCTTCCGCCACCTCCTCCTCCGCAGCGGCCTGTTGCGCCAGCCGGCCGACGGCATCGTCAACTTCGTCCACCGCACGTTCCTGGACTACCTGGGCGCCGAAGCCGCCGTGAAGGACGGCCACCTGGATGTGCTGGCGAGCCGGGCAGCCGATCCCACGTGGGAGGACGTCATCCGGATGGCTGTCGCCCACGCCCGCCCCCATGAACGGACGGCGATCCTGGCCAAGTTGAAGACGGAGGCCGACACCGCCGACGACCCCGCGACCAACGCCCGGCTGCGCCTCCTCGCCATGGCCTGTCTGGAGGACGCACCGGAACTTGACCCCCGGGTCCGCGCAGAGGTCGAGTCCCGTGCGGCCCAGCTCATCCCGCCGAGCACCACGGCCGAGGCCCGCATCCTGGCGGAAGCCGGTCCGCTGGTCCTGGAACTGCTCCCCGGCCCCGAGGGCCTGACCGACGAGGAGGCACTGGGGGTGACGATCACGGCATCACGGATCGCCACCGACGCGGCACTCCCTGTCCTGAAGAGCTACCGCTCCCATCCGAATCTCCGCGTACGGGCCCAACTGGCCGGAACCTGGCACCGGTTCGACGCCGATGAGTACGCGGACGAGGTGATCGCACACCTCGCCCCCGAAGACCTCCAGCTCACGATCACCACACCGGAACAGCTCCGCACGCTCCGGCGCATGGCCCCGCACCACAGCATCGCCCTGATCGGCGCCCATGACGTTCCGGACGCCCTCGCGGTCCTGCACCGGCCCACGCTGAGCCAGCTGAACATCAGGTCCAACCCCGGCCTGGCCGACGTCGAACCCCTGACGCACTTCCCCGAACTCTTCCAACTGGTGCTGGACGACTGCCCGTTGGTGAGCGATCTGTCACCCCTCATGGACACGGGGATCTCCTGGCTGAGCATCTCCGCCCTGAGGAGCCTGACGAACCTGGGAGGACTGGCGTCGCTCTCCCGCCTCACCAGCCTGAGTGTCAGCCAGCCCCTGCCCGGCGACGACCTCTCCGCGCTCCCGGCAGCCGCGCCGCTGACCTTCCTCTTCCTCAGCCACGACGCGGTCACCGACACCGGCCTGCGCGGCCTCGGCCGGTGGCCGACGCTGACGCGGCTCAGCCTCGGTCCACACGCGGGCCGCCTCACCCCGGAGGACTGGGCGGAGGTCGCGAGCCTGCCCGAACTGGACTCCCTCTACTTGCACCGCACCGTGCTCGATGCCGCCGACAGTGCCCCGGCCCTCCCTCACGTCACGCACCTCGGCATCAACAACATGTACGGGTCGGAGGACCTCTCCGCCCTGGCGCGCCTCTTCCCCAACCTCCGCACGGTCTCCCTCGCCCCGTCACCCTCAGGAAGAATTCGCACCGCGGAGCGCTACGCGGTCCTCTTCCCCGGCGCCGAGGTCACCATCAGCCCGGTGTACGGCTTCTGACATTCCCTCAGAGGTAATCGCGCCCACAACCATCCCCCGCCACGATGAGTCCGTACCCACCGACCACACCACGGGGAAGGACCCACGCCGATGCCGTACTTCGAGACCACCACCGACAACACCCGCCTCCACTACGTCGACTACGGCCCGTCCACCGGCCGCACCATCCTCTTCATCAACAGCGCCTACTTCGGCACGGAGATGTGGGAGCGCCAGATGCTCCCCCTCGCCACCGACGGCTACCGCTGCGTCGGTCTCGACCGGCGCGGGCACGGGCGGTCCGACGACGTCTGGGGCGGGTTCGACCTCGATACGCTCGCCGGCGACATCGCGGCACTCGTCGACCATCTCGACCTCACCGGCATCACCCTCGTCGGCCACTCGATCGGGACCGCCGAGGCCGTCCGCTACCTCACCCGGCACGGCAGCGAGGGCCGGGTCGACCGCATAGCCCTGGTCGCCGGAATGACGCCGGGCCCCGCACGCTCCGCCGATCATCCGGAGGGTGTCGACCCCGCGCTCCTCCAGGCCGGCGGCGACGCCTTCCGCCGCGACCGGATGGCGTTCTTCGACGACAGCCTCGAAGGCTTCTTCGCCCTGCAGTTCCCGGAGAACCAGCTCTCCCCCGGATACGCCCGCTACATGGTCGACAAGTGCGCCGCGGCCACCGCCCGCGCCGGGAACGCCATCTTCGACATCCTCGTCACGATGAACGTCGCCCCGGAGATGACGAAGATCGCCGTCCCCGCCCTCGTCATCCACGGCACCGACGACGCCTCCGCCCCCATCGACCTCACCGGCCGCCGGTCTGCCGCCCTGATCCCGGACGCCGCCTTCAAGGTGTACGAGCACGGCGGCCACGGCCTCATGACCACGCACGCCGATCAACTCACCGCTGATCTGCGGGAGTTCATGACCGCCTGAAACGCGGAGCGGCCCCGGAACCAGCAAGGGTTCCGGGGCCGCTCCATGCGTCGCTGCGTAAGAACTACGACGCGTCCTTCGTCATGTTCGGGCCGGCGCCGCCTGCCGCCTGCTCGATCGGCGGGACGTCGGGCAGTGCCGACTTCTCCTCGCCGCGGAAGGTGAAGGCCTTCGTCTCGCCCTCGCCCTCCGTGTCCACGACCACGATGTGACCGGGGCGCAGCTCGCCGAAGAGGATCTTCTCCGACAGCGTGTCCTCGATCTCGCGCTGGATCGTGCGTCGCAGCGGACGCGCGCCCAGCACCGGGTCGTAACCCTTCTTGGACAGCAGCTCCTTCGCGGACGAGCTGAGCTCGATGCCCATGTCCCGGTCCCGCAGGCGCTCGTCCACGCGGCCGATCATCAGGTCGACGATCTCGAGGATGTCGTCCTGCGTCAGCTGCGGGAAGACGACGACGTCGTCCACACGGTTGAGGAACTCGGGACGGAAGTGCTGCTTGAGCTCGTCCGAGACCTTGTTCTTCATCCGCTCGTAGTTGGACTTCGTGTCGCCCTGGGCCGCGAAGCCCAGGTTGAAGCCCTTGGAGATGTCCCTGGTCCCGAGGTTGGTCGTCATGATGATGACCGTGTTCTTGAAGTCCACGACCCGGCCCTGCGAGTCGGTCAGGCGACCGTCCTCCAGAATCTGGAGCAGGGAATTGAAGATGTCGGGGTGGGCCTTTTCGACCTCGTCGAAGAGCACGACCGAGAACGGCTTCCGGCGCACCTTCTCGGTGAGCTGGCCGCCCTCTTCGTAACCCACGTAACCGGGGGGAGAACCGAAGAGACGCGAGACCGTGTGCTTCTCGCTGAACTCCGACATGTCGAGGGAGATCAGTGCGTCCTCGTCGCCGAAGAGGAATTCGGCGAGCGCCTTGGAGAGCTCGGTCTTACCGACACCGGACGGACCGGCGAAGATGAACGAGCCACCGGGGCGCTTCGGGTCCTTCAGACCGGCCCGCGTACGGCGGATGGCCTTGGAGAGCGCCTTGACGGCGTCCTTCTGGCCGATGACGCGCTTGTGCAGCTCGTCTTCCATACGGAGCAGACGCGAGGACTCCTCCTCGGTCAGCTTGAAGACCGGAATGCCGGTCGCCGTCGCGAGGACCTCGGCGATGAGCTCGCCGTCGACCTCGGCCACGACGTCCATGTCGCCGGCCTTCCACTCCTTCTCCCGCTTGGTCTTCGCGGCCAGCAGCTGCTTCTCCTTGTCGCGGAGGGAAGCTGCCTTCTCGAAGTCCTGGGAGTCGATGGCCGACTCCTTGTCGCGGCGGACGTTCGCGATCTTCTCGTCGAACTCGCGGAGGTCCGGCGGCGCGGTCATCCGGCGGATGCGCATCCTGGAGCCGGCCTCGTCGATCAGGTCGATCGCCTTGTCCGGGAGGAAGCGGTCCGAGATGTACCGGTCCGCGAGCGTCGCCGCCTGGACGAGTGCCTCGTCCGTGATGGAGACGCGGTGGTGGGCCTCGTACCGGTCGCGCAGGCCCTTGAGGATCTCGATGGTGTGCGGGAGGGAAGGCTCCGCCACCTGGATCGGCTGGAAGCGGCGCTCAAGAGCCGCGTCCTTCTCGAGGTGCTTGCGGTACTCGTCGAGCGTCGTGGCGCCGATGGTCTGGAGCTCACCACGGGCGAGCATCGGCTTCAGGATCGAAGCCGCATCGATCGCGCCCTCGGCGGCACCCGCACCCACCAGGGTGTGGAGCTCGTCGATGAACAGGATGATGTCGCCGCGGGTGCGGATCTCCTTGAGGACCTTCTTCAGGCGCTCCTCGAAGTCACCGCGGTAGCGGGAGCCTGCGACGAGCGCGCCGAGGTCCAGCGTGTAGAGGTGCTTGTCCTTGAGGGTCTCGGGCACCTCGCCCTTGACGATGGCCTGCGCCAGGCCCTCGACGACCGCCGTCTTGCCGACGCCGGGCTCGCCGATGAGGACCGGGTTGTTCTTGGTACGGCGCGACAGCACCTGCATGACCCGCTCGATCTCCTTCTCGCGCCCGATGACCGGGTCGAGCTTGGATTCGCGGGCAGCCTGGGTGAGGTTGCGGCCGAACTGGTCCAGGACGAGCGAGGTCGAGGGCGTGCCCTCGGCGGGACCGCCTGCTGCGGCGGTCTCCTTGCCCTGGTAGCCGGAGAGCAGCTGGATGACCTGCTGCCTGACCCGGTTCAGATCGGCGCCCAGCTTCACGAGGACCTGGGCGGCTACGCCCTCGCCCTCGCGAATCAGGCCGAGCAGGATGTGCTCCGTACCGATGTAGTTGTGGCCGAGCTGAAGAGCCTCCCGGAGCGAGAGCTCCAGGACCTTCTTGGCACGAGGGGTGAAGGGGATGTGACCGGACGGGGCCTGCTGACCCTGGCCGATGATCTCCTCCACCTGCTGGCGGACCGCCTCGAGCGAAATCCCGAGGCTCTCCAGGGCCTTAGCGGCGACACCCTCACCCTCGTGGATCAGGCCCAGGAGGATGTGCTCGGTGCCGATGTAGTTGTGGTTGAGCATCCGGGCTTCTTCCTGAGCCAGGACGACAACCCGCCGCGCGCGGTCGGTGAACCTCTCGAACATCGTTAATCGCTCCTCAGAGCGGTCGGGCCGTGAGAGGGGCGTGTCCCCTCCCCATGTCCTTCCGCATGCTAGTCCCGCAGGGCGGGACAGCTCATTCCAACTGCCGACACCCGTTCCGGACCTCCTGCCCCGAACAGCCGACAACTGCTCCAACCCGATGGTGCGAGACGATGTTCCCGCAGGCCAGGCAGATACCCCTGTCTCCAGTACGCCGATGGCGAACGCGAGACGTCCCGGGCTGCGTGTCGCCCCTTCCCACTAGGAATGTCTTACCCGCAACCACTGACACTCCATGCGGCGCGCCCCGGTTCCCTCAGCTACGGGCGAACAACCTTGCGCCCCCGAATGCGCCCGTACGCCCCTGACGCATCAACGGAGAGCAGTCGCACCCCAACACAGCGTAACTCCCGCGCGTTCCCTGCCGTTGCTCCGGTCATGGTCTTCCCCCTCCCTCAGCCGCGTTCGCCGCTCGACGAGGAGGGCTGCGCCCACTGGTACGAGACCTCGCTCGGCTGGGCCACCGCGGACGGGGACCCGGTGCAGCTGCTGACCGGGCTGCGGTTCGACGTACTGGAGCTGCCGGCCGATGCGGGGTACGCGGTGCTGCGGCGGCTGCCCCTGACCGGTCCGGTGGCCCTTCTGGGGCAGCGGATGCGGTTCCTCGTGGGGGCCGGGAGCGCCGATGAACTGCCGGGGCTGCTCGACTGGCTGGAGTGGGGGTCGGTCCCGCTGGACCTGACCGCGATCGGTACGGGCGGGCATATCGCCGCCCCCGTACCGCCGTCGTGGCCGGGCTCGCGGGGGGCCGCCACATGGCTGCGGCCCCCCGAGCCGGGGCACGAGGTGGAGCCGACACTGCCCGCATTTCGCGGGTTCGGGGAGCGTGGGGGCGCCCCCGACCTGGTACGGCTCGTGGACACGGCGGCGACAGAATGCCACCGGGCCCGATTGTTGCGTTGTACCGAGAATCAGCCGTTGGCCTGCTCGTAGAGCTCGCGAATGTTCGCGGGCACACGACCGCGGTCATTCACTTCGTGACCCTGGGCCTTGGCCCATGCGCGGATCTCGGCGGTGTCCTTGTTGCCGCCGACAGCGATACGCGCCTTGCCGCGGCCCACGCCACGGCCACCGGTACGCCGGCCGGCCTTGGTGTACTCCTCGAGCAGGCCACGGAGCTTGTCCGCGTTGGCGGTGGTGAGGTCGATCTCGTAGGTCTTGCCGTCCAGCGCGAACGTCACCGTCTCGTCCGCCTCGACGCCGTCGAGGTCGTCGACAAGAAGGACCTGAACCTTCTGTGCCACCGGATTTCCTTTCATCGAAAATGCAGTACGCGGAAAGGAAACCGCTTTTCCCAGGAAAACACAAACCCCTGTCCAAGGTTCAGGAGCGCTGTAACGCGGGAAACGTACGCGATTCGGACATAGGGTTCCGGCCCGTTCCCGCGATCACAGGTGCAGAAGCATCCGGCTGTTGCCCAAGGTGTTCGGCTTCACTCGTTCGAGACCGAGGAACTCCGCGACTCCCTCGTCATAGGAACGCAGGAGCTCGGCGTAGACATCTCCGTCGACCGGAGTCTCACCGATCTCCGTGAAGCCGTGCTTCGCGAAGAAACCGACTTCGAAGGTCAGGCAGAATACCCGCCGCACCCCGAGCCAGCGGGCGGTCTGCAACAACTTGTCCAGCACCTGGTGCCCGACTCCGGCCCCCCGGAACTCGCCGTCCACCGCGAGAGTGCGCACTTCGGCCAGGTCTTCCCACATCACATGAAGTGCTCCGCAACCGACGACCTTGGCATCGGCGTCGCGTTCAGCTACCCAGAACTCCTGGATGGACTCGTAAAGCGTCACCGTTGCTTTGTCGAGGAGGATCCGGTCGCGCACGTACGCGTCGAGGAGACGGCGAACCGCGGGCACATCGCTCGTCCTGGCCCTGCGTACTGTGATGGTTTTTGCTGGCGTACCTGACATACGCAGACGCTATCGCTCCAGCGGATGCGCCTGCTCGTCGCGTTGGTCGTCGCCCTGGATGACGCGAACGGCGTCGCTCAGGGCCTCGCGCTGCTCCTGCGACATCATGCCGAAGAAGGCGACAAGAGCGGCGGCCGGGTTGTCACTCGTGGACCAGGCCTCGTTCATCAGTGCGGCCGAGTAGGCGGCGCGGGTGGAGACCGCCGTATACCGATAAGCCCTGCCGTCTACTTCCCTGCGCACCCAGCCCTTCTGATGGAGATTGTCCATTACGGTCATGACGGTGGTGTAGGCGATGGACCGTTCCTGTTGAAGGTCTTCCAGGACTTCCCGGACGGTGACCGGGCGGTTCCACCGCCAGACGCGGGTCATGACGGCGTCTTCCAGCTCTCCCAATTGACGGGGCACAGAAGCACCATAGTGGGAGATGTTCGGAGATGTCATGAATGGCTGGTTATTTACGCAGCAAAAAAGGGCGTACGGCCGGAAAGCCATACGCCCTTGGTGCAGGTGCATCGGTCAGTCGATGACCTTGGGTGTCTGCTGTACGGACTCGGCGCGGGCCAGCGCCGCGTCGACAGCCGCGTCTTCCTTGGCCTTGTTCGGTCCGCCCTGGCTCTTGACGATCGTCACGACCAGGCCGATGAAGAAGGCCGCCATCACCACGGGGGGCACAAGCGCGGAAACGTAGTCCATACGGACAGAGTAGCTAGCCTGCCGCGAGTTGTTCCGGCGGGGGGACGGGTCGGCGCCTGGGCGGGAAGACCTCGGAGGGCTTGGGGGCCGGGCGGAGCGGGATCGGGGGCTTGACGGGGGGCTGCTCGGACGGCTTCGGGTCCCCGGCGGCCGCGCGGCCGCCGGGGAGGAGGGCGAGCAGACGGGTGCGGGGGGCCGGGGTGGAGGCGGCGGTGCGGCCGGCCAGGCGGGCCCGTACCGACTGCTCGGCAAGGTCCTGGCAGCGGCGCAGGAGGACCGCACCGGACGGCATCCCGCGCAGGGAGCGCAGGGCCGCGAGGTCCTCGGGGCGGGGGTCGTAACCGGCGGCCAGGGCGTCCTGGAGGAGCTCGGTGTAGCCGGGGGCGGAGCCAGGCAGGGCGTCGCGGTAGCGGGCCAGGTCGGCAAGGAGGAAGGTGCGGAGGCGGCCTGCCTCGTGGATCGCGTCGTCCACGGAATCGGCGAGGCGCAGGCAGTCCTGCTGCTCGTCGTCTGCGACCGGGGCGGTGGGGTTGAGGGCGATGGCGAGGGCGCGGCGGAGCACACGCAGCTCGTCTGCGCTGAACGCCATGCCGCCGCGGGAACCGTATGGCGTGGGCATGGAGTGACGATATGTCCCGAATGGGGAAAATCTGCTTAACGCCAATTCCTCGGCGCGGCCCCACGGGACGGGCTGGATTTTCCAGCCCGTCCGGCGATTGAGGACAAAGCGGGGGTCACATGCGGGAGACGTTGCGCTCGTAGACCAGGCGCAGGCCGATCAGCGTCAGCCACGGTTCGTGTTCGTCGATGACCGAGGCCTCGCCCAGGATGATCGGGGCCAGGCCGCCCGTCGCGATCACCGTGACGTCCTCGGGGTCGCCGTCGGGGCCGACCAGTTCGCGGGCCATGCGCGCCACGACGCCGTCCACCTGGCCGGCGAATCCGTACACGATGCCGGACTGCATCGCCTCGACCGTGTTCTTGCCGATGACGCTGCGCGGGCGGGCCAGCTCGATCTTGCGGAGCTGGGCGCCCTTCACGCCGAGTGCCTCGACGGAGATCTCGATGCCGGGGGCGATGACCCCGCCCGCGTACTCGCCGCGTGCCGAGACCGCGTCGAAGGTCGTCGCCGTACCGAAGTCGACGACGATCGCCGGGCCGCCGTAGAGGTCGACCGCCGCGACCGCGTTGATGATGCGGTCCGCTCCGACCTCCTTGGGGTTGTCCATGAGGATCGGGACGCCGGTCTTGATGCCGGGCTCGACCAGGACCGCGGGGACGTCGCCGTAGTAGCGGCGGGTGACCTCGCGGAGCTCGTGGAGGACCGAGGGGACCGTCGAGCAGATCGCGATGCCCTCGATGCCGTCGCCCAGCTCGTCGCCGAGGAGCGGGTGCATGCCCATCAGGCCCTGGAGCAGGACCGCCAGTTCGTCCGCCGTGCGGCGGGCGTCGGTGGAGATGCGCCAGTGCTCGACGATGTCCTCGCCGTCGAAGAGGCCGAGGACGGTGTGCGTGTTGCCGACGTCGATCGTGAGCAGCATCAGAGGTCCAGGCCGATGTCGAGGATGGGCGAGGAGTGCGTGAGGGCTCCGACCGCGAGGTAGTCGACGCCGGTCTCGGCGTACGCGCGGGCCGTGTCGAGGGTCAGGCGGCCGGAGGATTCGAGCATGGCCCGGCCGTCGACCAGGGCTACCGCCTCGGCCGTCTCCGCCGGGGTGAAGTTGTCCAGGAGGATCAAGTCCGCGCCGGCGTCCAGGACTTCGGTGACCTGGGCGAGGGTGTCGACCTCCACCTCGATCGCGAGGTCGGGGAAGCTTTCGCGTACGAGCTTGAAGGCCTGGGCCACGCCGCCCGCCGCCACCACGTGGTTGTCCTTGACCAGGGCCGCGTCCGAGAGGGACATGCGGTGGTTGACGCCGCCGCCGCAGCGGACCGCGTACTTCTCCAGGGAGCGCAGGCCCGGAGTCGTCTTGCGGGTGTCGCGGACGTTCGACTTCGTGCCTTCGAGTGCGTCGGCCCAGGCGCTGGTGGCCGTCGCGATGCCCGAGAGGCGGCAGAGGAGGTTGAGGGCGCTGCGCTCCGCGGTGAGCAGGTCGCGGGTGCGGGTGGTGATCGAGAGGATCTTGTCGCCCGCCTCGACGCGGTCGCCGTCCTCGACGTGGCGCTCCACCTCGAAGGTGTCCGTGCAGACGATGGAGACGATCGCCTCGGCGATGTGGATGCCGGACACGGTGCCCGCCTCGCGGGCCGTGAAGTGGCCCGTGGTCACTGCCTCTTCGGGGACCGTGGCGACCGTGGTGACGTCCTCGCCCCCAGCCAGGTCCTCGCCGAGTGCCATGTGCGCGATGTCCTCGACCTCGACCGGGTCGAGGCCCGCGTCCTCGAGGAGCTGGGCGAGGGCGGGGTCGAGGCCGCATTCGAGGTCGCCCGCCTCGCCGCAGCCGCAGTCGTCGCCGCAGTTGTCGTTCTGAACGAGGGGAAGGTCGGGGGTGCTCACGGTCACTGCTCCTGGGGGACGGGAGGAAGGGTCGGGGGGAATTCTGCGGTGTCTGTGGTGTGGACCGCGAGGGAGCGGTCCGGCTGCAGGCGTACGACCAAGTGGCGCTGCCAGGGCGCGTCTTCGCGGTCCGGGTGGTCCTCGCGCCAGTGGCAGCCGCGCGTCTCCTCGCGGCGCTGGGCGGCGGCGACCAGGACGCGGGCCACGCACAGGAGGTTCGTCGCCTCCCAGGCCTCGACGCCGGGGACGGCGGGCTTGCGGTCGTCGGGGGTCTCGTCGTCGGCGTCCGACCTGATCGCGTCGAGGCCGGCCGCCGCTTCGGCGAGGCTGGCCTCGGAGCGGATCACTCCGGCGCCCCTCGTCATGATCCGCTGGATCGCGAGGCGGGACTCGGGGGCGAGGAGGGGGAGGGTCGTCGACTCGGGGAGCACCGGTTCCGAGCGTTCGTACGCCGTCGCCGTGATGTCCTCCGCGATGCGTTCCGCGAAGACCAGGCCCTCCAGGAGGGAGTTGGAGGCGAGGCGGTTGGCGCCGTGGACGCCGGTGCACGCGACCTCGCCGCACGCGTAGAGGCCGGGGACCGTGGTGCGGCCTCGCAGATCGGTGCGTACGCCGCCCGATGCGTGGTGGGCGGCCGGGGAGATGGGGATCGGCTCCGTGACCGGGTCGATGCCGTGGCTGCGGCAGGCGGCGAGGACCGTGGGGAAGCGGGTCTCCCACATCTCGGCGCCGAAGTGCCGGGCGTCCAGGTACATGTGGTCGGTGCCGTGGAGCTGCATCTGGCGGGTGATGGCCTTGGCGACGATGTCGCGGGGGGCCAGTTCCGCCAGCTCGTGCTGGCCGACCATGAAGCGGGTGCCCGTCGCGTCGACGAGGTGGGCGCCCTCGCCCCGTACCGCCTCGGAGACCAGGGGCTGCTGGCCCTCGGCGCCGGACCCCAGGAAGAGGACCGTGGGGTGGAACTGGACGAATTCGAGGTCGGAGACCTCCGCTCCGGCGCGCAGGGCGAGTGCCACACCGTCGCCCGTGGCGACCGAGGGGTTGGTCGTCGCGGAGAAGACCTGGCCCATGCCTCCGGTCGCGAGGACGACGGCGGGCGCGCGGACCGCGCCGACTCCGTCGTGCTGGCCCTCGCCCATGACGTGCAGGGTGACGCCTGCCGTACGGCCCTCGGCGTCCGTCAACAGGTCCAGGACCAGAGCGTTCTCGATCGTACGGAGAGCCGCCGACCGGACCGCATCGACCAGTGCGCGGGAGATCTCCGCGCCCGTGGCGTCGCCGCCCGCGTGGGCGATGCGGCGGCGGTGGTGGCCGCCTTCGCGGGTGAGCTGGAGGTCGCCCTCGGGGGAGGTGTCGAAGTGGGCGCCGGTGGCGATCAGCCGTCGTACGGCGTCGGGGCCTTCGGTGACCAGGGCGCGGACCGCGTTCGCGTCGCAGAGTCCGGCCCCCGCGACCAGCGTGTCGTCCAGGTGCTGCTCGGGGGTGTCGCCCTCGCCGAGCGCGGCCGCGACGCCGCCCTGGGCCCAGCGGGTGGAGCCGTCGTCCAGGTTGGCCTTGGTGACGACGACGGTGCGCAGACCGGCTGCCGTGCAGCGCAGGGCGGCGGTGAGGCCTGCCACACCGGAGCCGACAATCACGACGTCGGCGTCGATCGACCAGCCGGGGGCCGGTGCGTGCAGGCGTATGCCGGTCGTGGTTCCGGTTCCTGTTGCGGACGCGTTCATGGGGTGCCCCCGAAGGTGAGCGGGATGTTGTCGATGAGGCGGGTGGTGCCGACCCTGGCGGCCACCGCGAGGATCGCCTCGCCGGTGTGGTCGTCGGGGGCCTCGGTGAAGTCGGACGGGTCGATCAGGGCCAGGTAGTCGGGGGTGAGGCCGGACTCGGCGAGGACCTGGCGGGCGGCGGCGCGCACGGCCGCGGGGGCCGGGATCTCCGCGGCACCGGCGAGCGCGTGCGCGTCGGCGGCGGCGCGGGCCTCCCCCAGCGCGGAGAGTGCGGCTGCTCTCGTACGGGTGGCCGGGACCGCCTCCGCCCGTGCGGACAGGGCCTGTTGGGCCGCGAGGCGGTCGCGGGCGGCGAAGAGCGCGCGGGAGAGGGCGAGCGCGGTGGAGCGGTCGGCGGCGGAGAGGAAACGGTTGCGGGAGGAGAGCGCGAGGCCGTCCTCCTCGCGGACCGTGGGGACGCCGACGATCTCCACGGGGAAGTTCAGGTCGCGGGCCATGCGGCGGATCAGGGCCAGCTGCTGGGCGTCCTTCTGGCCGAAGAGGGCCAGGTCGGGCGCGGTGAGGTGGAGGAGCTTGGCGACGACGGTCAGCATGCCGTCGAAGTGGCCGGGGCGCGAGGCGCCTTCGTAGCGCTCGCCCATGGGGCCCGCGGTGATGCGGACCTGGGGCTCGCCGCCCGGGTAGACCTCGTCGGCCGAGGGGGCGAACACCGCGTCCGCGCCCGCCTGTTCGGCGAGGGCCAGGTCGGCGTCCAGGGTGCGCGGGTAGCGGTCGAGGTCCTCGCCCGCGCCGAACTGGAGGGGGTTGACGAAGACCGAGACGACCACCTGGTCCGCGAGGTCGCGTGCCGTACGGATCAGGGTGGCGTGCCCCTCGTGGAGCGCGCCCATGGTCATCACGACGGCGCGGCGGCCGCCGGTGCGCGGCAGGGCCCGGAGCTCGGCCGCCGTGTGGACGAGAACGGTCATCGCGGGTCTCCTTCCGCCAGTACGCCGAGGAGGTCCTCCGCCAGCTCCGGCTTGAGCAGTCCGTGGGCGAGGGCACGGTCCGCTGTCGTACGGGCCATGGCGAGGTAGCCGGCGACGGCTCCGGGGGCGTGCTTGCGCAGCTCCGCGACATGGGCGGCGACCGTACCGGCGTCGCCGCGTGCGACCGGGCCCGTGAGGGCCGCGTCGCCCGAGCGCAGGGCGTTGTCCAGGGCGGCGCCCAGGAGCGGGCCGAGCATCCGGTCGGGGGCCTCGACGCCCGCGGTGCGCAGCAGCTCCATGGACTGGGCGACCAGGGTGACCAGGTGGTTCGCGCCCAGGGCGAGGGCCGCGTGGTAGAGCGGGCGGGACTCCTCGGAGATCCACTCGGGCTCGCCGCCCATCTCGATGACCAGGGCCTCGGCGGCGAGGCGCAGCTCCTCGGGGGCGGTCACCCCGAAGGAGCAGCCCGCGAGGCGCTGGACGTCCACCGAGGTGCCGGTGAAGGTCATCGCGGGGTGCAGTGCCAGGGGCAGGGCGCCGACGCGCAGGGCGGGGTCCAGGACCTTCGTTCCGTACCGCCCGGACGTGTGCACGAGGAGCTGTCCTGGACGGATCGCGCCCGTCTCGGCCAGGCCTTCGACGAGCCCGGGCAGGGTGTCGTCGGGGACGGTGAGCAGGACCAGGTCGGCGGCCTGCATGACCTGGGCGGGGGTGACGAGGGGGACGTCGGGGAGCAGGGCGGCCGCTCTCCGTACGGACGCCTCCGAGACGCCCGAGACCGCCACCGGGCGGTGCCCTGCGAGCTGCAGGGACGCGGCGAGGGCGGGTCCCACTCTGCCTGCTCCGACGACGCCCACGGTGAGGCGGGCGGGGCGGGACTCTGGGGTTGTGTTCACGCGGCGGGGCCTTCCGTTCCAGTCCGCGGGGGGTACCGGACGATTCCCCGTCATGCTACGCCAGCGTTTCGGGGGACATCCGGGGCTGTCCACAGGCTGTGGGTGATGATCTGACTTATGACGGACAAGAACGAGCAGGACGAGCGGCGGCGCAGGTCCGCGGCATTCCGGCAGGCCGGGCGGGCGCTCTCCCGGCACTCCTCGGAGAGCACGGTGGGCGAGGCGCTGGCCGCGCTGGCGGCCGGTGCGGGCGAGGTCTTCGACCTCGACAGCAGCGTCGACATCTACGGCGACGGAGTGGTCGCCGAGCTGGAGCGGCGGGTGGCCGATCTGCTGGGATTCCCCGACGCCGCCTTCTTCCCCACGGGGACCATGGCTCAGCAGGTGGCGCTGCGGTGCTGGGCGGGGCGGACCGGGAATCCGGTGGTCGCGCTGCATCCGCTGGCGCACCCCGAGGTGCACGAGCGGGGTGCGCTCGGCGCGGTGAGCGGGCTGCGGACCGTGTATCCGACCGATGCGCCGCGGCTTCCTACGGCGGAGGAGGTGCGGGGGTTCGAGGAGCCCTTCGGGACCCTGATGCTCGAACTGCCGCTGCGCGACGCCGGTTTCGTACTGCCGTCGTGGGACGAACTGGTGGCGGTGGTCGAGGCGGGCCGTGAGCGCGATGCGGTGGTGCACTTCGACGGGGCGCGGCTGTGGGAGTGCACGGCCCACTTCGGGCGGCCGCTGGCGGAGATCGCGGGGCTCGCGGACAGCGTTTATGTCTCCTTCTACAAGTCGCTGGGCGGGATGTCGGGGGCGGTGCTCGCCGGTTCCTCGTCGCTGGTGGAGGAGGCGCGGACCTGGCGGCACCGGTACGGGGGCCAGATCTTCCAGCAGTACCCGGCGGCGCTGGGCGCGCTGGTCGGGATCGAGCGGGAGCTGCCGCGTCTGGAGTCGTACGTCGCACACGCGAAGGTCGTCGCGGAGGCGCTCGGGGAGGGGCTCCGGGAGGGCGGGGTGCCGTGGTTCCGGATCAACCCGGAGGTGCCGCACACCCACCAGTTCCAGGTGTGGCTGCCGTACGCGGCGGACGTGCTGGCGGAGGCGTCCGTGCGGCTGGCGGAGGAGACGGGCGTGGTGCTCTTCTCGCGGTGGGCGGAGGCGTCGGGTGGGCCGGCGGGGGTGTCTTTCACTGAGGTGACTGTGGCTTCGCCTGGGCTGGAGTGGACTGCGGACGATGTGCGGGGGGCTGTGGCGGGGTTCTTGGAGCGGGTGGGGTGACACGGGGGCGGGGGCGGGCTGGGATTCCCCCCACCCCGCCCCTTCCCGAAACCGGGGGCAAGCCCCCGGACCCCCGGGCCCCGGTGTGCGGGGGCTTCGCCCCCTGCGCCCCCTTCTGGGGCTCCGCCCCAGACCCCGCTCCTCAATCGCCGGAGGGGCTGGAATTTTCCTGGCGTGAGCTTGGATTGCGCGGGCGCGAGCCCAGATTCGGCAGGCGCGAGCCTGGATTTGGCAGGCGCTAGCTTGGATTTGGGCGGCGCGATTCTGGGTTTCGCGGGCGCCGGCCCAGCAACTCGCGGAGCACCTGCCAGTCGTGGCGGCCCGGGGCGGGCGGGGTCGGTTCGCCGCGTTGGGCTGCGCGGTGGGTGTCGAGCATGTGCTGTTGGATGGCGTTCATGGCGCCACCTTGCGCCCGCCGGCCGGGAGTTGGCCCGCCGATTGACGTGGCGTGTCAATCGGCGCAGGGCGCTGTCAGTGGTGGCGGGCACCATGGGCGTATGAGCGTCTGCATCGACATCACCGGGGTGCCACTCGAGCGGATCACCTTCGGTCCCTCGCCCCTCGCAGAGCTCGGCGCCGCGTTGCACGTGCTGTCCGAGCCCGCCCATCACGCCCGGTTGCACGCTTGGGTCACCACGACCGATTCGAGGCTCGAGCCCGAGCTCGCCGACCGGCTGAGCGAGGCCGACTTCCTCTGGCGGTCCTCCCGTTCCGACATCCTGCTGCCCGCCCGGCCGCGGGCCACGCTCGCCGAGGAGCTCGACGATCTCGACCGTATGGAGGACGAGAAGTTCGTCAGTGCGGCGATGGAGGAGTGGACCGGCAGCATGCACAGCGACGGTGCCGCCTCGCCGCTCGTCGACGCCGGGATGCGGGAGCGCGCGCTCGATCTGGCGGCCGGGCGCGGACCGCGTCAGGCCGCGTTCGTCCAGTGGATGCTCGCCGATCCGCCTGCCGTACGGGCCTGGATCCGGCGGCTTCTGGAGGACTGCGACGTGGCGTTCTTCGCCGATACCTGGGCGGGGGTGCACGTCCAACTGGCCGCCGACGCACGGCACAAGACCGAGCTGCTGCGCCGCAAGGGGCTCGCGGAGGCCATCACCGCCGTCTCGCCGGCCATGACGGTGGAGGAGGACGAGAAGGGGGTGAGCCTGGTGGTCGACAAGTTCACGCACGGGCGGACCTCCGCCGCCGGGTCCGGGCTGACCTTTCTGCCCACCGCCTTCGGATGGCCCCATCTCTTCGCGCTGCACGCACCCGGCTGGCAGCCCGTCGTGCAGTACCCGGTGCGGACGCCGGAGCTCGCCACCGGGGCCGCTCCCGTCGAAACGGTCAGGCTCCGGCTGGAGGCGCTGGCGCACCCGATGCGGATGCGGCTCTGCCGGAGTCTGGCCCGGGGGACGTACACGACGAGCGAGCTGGCCGACACGTACGGGGTCAGCGCGCCCGAGATCTCGCGGCATCTCGCCGTGATGCGCACGGCGGGGCTGCTGACCGCGCAGCGGCGCGGACGGCATGTGCTGCACCAGCTCGATGCGGCTGTGGTGGCCCGGCTGGGGAGCGACTTCCTTGAGGGGGTGCTGCGTTAGGAGGGGGAGCCGCCTGCTCGGACCAGGCCCGTCTCGTACGCGAGGACCACCACCTGGACCCGGTCCCGCAGGTTCAGCTTGGTCAGGATGCGGCCCACGTGCGTCTTGACCGTCGCCTCCGAGAGGACCAGGCGGGCCGCGATCTCGCCGTTGGACAGGCCCTGCGCGACCAGCAGCATGACCTCCTTCTCGCGCTCGGTCAGCCGCTCGATCTCCTTGTGCTCCGGCTCGCCGCCGACGCTCGGCAGCATCGGCGAGAAGCGGTCGAGGAGACGGCGGGTCGTCGAAGGGGCGACCACCGCGTCGCCGCTGTGGACCGAGCGGATCGCCGCCAGCAGCTCGCCCGGCGGGACGTCCTTGAGCATGAAGCCGCTGGCGCCCGCCTTCAGGCCCGAGAAGGCGTACTCGTCGAGGTCGAACGTCGTCAGGATCAGCACCTTCGGGGCGTCCGGGACCGCGCAGATCCTGCGGGTCGCCTCGACGCCGTCCAGCCTCGGCATGCGGACGTCCATCAGCACCACGTCGACCGCCGTCGACCGCAGGATCTCGATCGCCTCCGCCCCGTCGCCCGCCTCGGCGACGACGTCCATGTCGGGCTGGGCGGCCAGCACCATGCGGAAACCGGTCCTGAGGAGGACCTGGTCGTCTACGAGCATCACGCGGATGGACATCAGGGGGTGGGCCTTTCTCGTGGGCCTAGTGGGCGGGCTTGAGCGGGAGCAGGGCGCTGATCCGGAAGCCGCCGCCGGGCCGCGGCCCCGCGTCCAGCGTGCCGCCGACCATCCCGATGCGCTCACGCATCCCGATCAGGCCGTGGCCGGCCCCGTCGGCGCCGCCGTCCTCGTACAGCTCGTGCGCGGCGCCCCGGCCGTCGTCCTCGACGAGCAGCCCGAGCCCGTCGTCGAAGTAGACCAGGCGCACGCTCGCGCCCGCGTCCGGGCCGCCGTGCTTGCGGGTGTTGGTGAGCGCTTCCTGGACGATGCGGTACGCGGTGAGCTCGACGCCGCTGGGCAGCGGGCGCGGGGTCCCCTCGACGCGGAAGTCCACGGTCAGGCCCGCGGTGCGCACCTGCTCGACGAGGTCCTCGATCTGCTGGACGTCGGGCTGCGGTACGTACTCCCCCGCCTCCTGGTGCTCGCCCGTACGCAGCACGCCGAGCAGCCTGCGCATCTCGGCGAGCGCCTGGCGGCCGGTGGACGAGATGGTCTCCAGGGCCTGTTTGGCCTGGTCGGGCGAGGCGTCGAGGACGTACGCGGCGCCGTCCGCCTGGACCACCATCACCGACACGTTGTGCGCGACGACGTCGTGCAGCTCGCGCGCGATCCGGGCGCGCTCGGCGGCGACGGCGACCTTGGACTGCGCCTCGCGCTCCTTCTCCAGGCGCGCGGCCCGGTCCTCGAGCTGCGCGAAGTACGCGCGGCGGGTGCGCATCGAGTCGCCCAGCACCCAGGCGAGGACGAAGGGGACCGTCATGATCACGGTGAGGGCGACGAACTGGAAGGCGCCGTGCGACCCACTGTCGGGCCAGCGCAGCTGCGAGAGCGTCGCCGCGCAGAGCCCGCCGACGAGCGCGGTGCGCGAGGCCCAGCGCTGTCCCTCGGCCGACACCGTGTAGATGATCACCAGCATCCCGAAGTTGGCCGCGGACGGCCGTACGTCGAAGGCGAGCTGGGCCAGGCCCATCGCGATGGCGAGCAGCAGCATCTTCTCGGGGATGCGGCGGCGCAGCGCGACGACCAGGCAGAGGCCGACGTAGATCGGCACCGATGCGAGGCGCTCGGCGTGACTGGAGTCGTGCAGCATCGCCGCGTACTGCATGCCGGAGAGACCGAAGAGGAAGACGGCCCAGAAGCTGTCGACCCATGTCGGGTGTCTGCGGATGAAGTCGTAGAGACGCTGCACGTAACCCAGCGTAGGGACGGAGAACAGGTTCAAGGGTCAACCGGAGGATCGATCCGGTAACCGTTGGCGTACTCCCCAAGGTGGAGACTTGTTGGCGTGACTGATGAGTGGCGCGGGTGGCGGGAAGCGGCGGAGGCCGCTCTGTACGGTCCGGACGGCTTCTATCTGCGGGCCGAGGGCCCGGCCGGGCACTTCCGTACGTCGGTCCACGCATCGCCCCTCTTCGCCTCGGCGGTGGCGCGGCTGGTCGTGGAGCTGGAGATCCCCGAACCGGCCGTGGTCGACATGGGGGCGGGTCGAGGTGAGCTGTTGACCGGGGTGCTCGCGGCGCTGCCCGAGCGCTTCCCGGTACGGGCGTACGCCGTCGAGCGCGCCCCGCGCCCGGCCGGCCTCGACCCCCGTATCGAATGGTGCGCCGAGCCCCCGAAGGGCGTGCGCGGGCTGCTCTTCGCCAACGAGTGGCTGGACAACGTCCCCGCCGAGGTCGCCGAGGCGGACCCGGACGGCGTGGTGCGCCACGTCGAGGTGCGGGCCGACGGCGAGGAGCGGCTCGGGTCCCCGGTGACCGGCGACGACGCCGCGTGGCTGGCCCGCTGGTGGCCGCTCGCGGAACCGGGCGAGCGCGCCGAGATCGGGCGCCCCCGCGACGAGGCCTGGGCGGCGGCGGTCGCCACCCTCGACGCGGGGCTCGCGGTCGCCGTCGACTACGCGCACGAGCGGGGCGCCCGCCCGCCCTTCGGCACCCTCACCGGTTTCCGCGCGGGCCGCGAGGTCCGTCCCGTACCGGACGGGACGTGCGACCTCACCGCCCACGTCGCCCTCGACGCGTGCGCGCTGCCGGGCGCCGAGCTGCTCTCCCAGCGCGAGGCGCTGCACCGGCTCGGGGTGCGCGGGGAGCGGCCGCCGCTGACGCTGGCGTCGAGCGATCCGGCCGCGTACGTGAAGGGACTGGCGGCTGCGGGCGAGGCGGCGGAGCTGACCGCGCGCGGCGGTCTCGGCGACTTCGGCTGGCTGCTGCAAAGGGTCTGAGCCGCTCTGAGAGACTGCTCCCCATGACGGAGACGACGGTAGGCATCGGTGGTGCGGCGGAGACCACCGACATGGTGCTCAACATCGGGCCCCAGCACCCCTCGACGCATGGCGTGCTCCGTCTGCGGCTCGTCCTCGACGGGGAGCGCATCCAGCAGGCGGAGCCGGTCATCGGCTATATGCACCGCGGCGCGGAGAAGCTCTTCGAGGCGCGCGACTACCGCCAGATCGTCATGCTCGCCAACCGGCACGACTGGCTCTCCGCCTTCTCCAACGAGCTCGGCGTGGTGATGGCCGTCGAGCGGATGCTCGGGATGGAGGTCCCGGAGCGCGCGGTGTGGACGCGCACGCTGCTCGCCGAGCTCAACCGGGTGCTCAACCATCTGATGTTCCTCGGGTCGTATCCGCTCGAACTGGGCGGTATCACCCCGGTGTTCCACGCTTTCCGTGAGCGCGAGGAGCTCCAGGCCGTCATGGAGGAGGTCTCCGGCGGGCGCATGCACTACATGTTCAACCGGGTCGGCGGCCTCAAGGAGGACCTGCCGCTGGGTTGGCTCGGCCGGGCGCGCGACGCGATCGCCTCCGTGCGGTCGCGGATGGACGTGTACGACAACCTCGTCCTCGGCAACGAGATCTTCCGCGGCCGCACCCGCGGCGTCGGCGTCCTGTCCGCCGAGGCCGTCCACGCGTACGGGGTGAGCGGCCCCATCGCGCGCGGCTCCGGTGTCGACTTCGACCTGCGCCGCGACGAGCCGTACCTCGCGTACGGGGAACTCCAGGACACCCTCAAGGTCGTCACGCGGACCGAGGGCGACTGCCTGGCCCGCTTCGAGGTGCTCCTGGAGCAGACGCACAACGCCCTCGACCTGGCGGACGCCTGCCTGGACCGGATGGCGACGCTGGCGCCGGGGCCGATCAACCAGCGGCTGCCGAAGGTGCTGAAGGCGCCCGAGGGGCACACCTACGCGTGGACCGAGAACCCGCTCGGGGTCAACGGCTACTACCTGGTGTCCAAGGGCGAGAAGACGCCCTACCGCCTCAAGCTGCGCTCGGCGTCGTTCAACAACATCCAGGCGCTCGCCGTGCTGCTGCCGGGGACGCTGGTCGCCGACATGGTGGCGATCCTGGGGTCGCTCTTCTTCGTCGTCGGCGACATCGACAAGTAGGGTCCGCCGCTC
The DNA here is from genome assembly GCF_036227325.1 of Streptomyces sp. NBC_01465. Taxonomy (NCBI): domain Bacteria; kingdom Bacillati; phylum Actinomycetota; class Actinomycetes; order Kitasatosporales; family Streptomycetaceae; genus Streptomyces; species Streptomyces sp. NBC_01465. The sequence goes on from NZ_CP109467.1 coordinate 3,636,931, forward strand.
AGATCCGTCCGGCGACGTGCTGCGGCGTGATCCGGATGACGACGCGTACGACCTCGGGCGGCAGGTCCAGATACGTCTGGCCCCCGCCCTCGCCGTGGTACTTCTCCCCGAGCGAGGCGGCGACCGCCCGGCCCACGTCCTCGGCGACCGTCGCGGTCCCGCGCACCTCCGTGTACCGCTCGGGGTCCGACGGGTCGACGACCGTCAGGCTCACCCGGGGGTCGCGGCGCAGGTTCCTGTCCTTGCGGCGGCCCGCCTGCGTGGAGACGACGAGTTCGTCGCCGTCGAGGCCGACCCACACGGGGGACGACTGCGGGGAGCCGTCCGCGTTGAGGGTGACGAGCACGGCCAGCTGCGCGCCGTCGAGGAACTTCCTCTGCGCGTCGGTCAGTTCCACGTTCGCGCTCAAGAGATCGCGCTCCTCAGCTGCGCCACATCGATCTGCTCGGTCTCGTCGTGCGCGGTCAGGTCGATGACCTGACCGATGCCCCGGCTGTCGTCGTCCTTCTCGTTGCGTACGGCTTCGAGCGCCTCGGCGCCCACCACGTCCGCCAGGTCTTCCTTCTCCAGGTCCGTGGCCGCCTTCTGCGCGACCTGGTTGCCGAAGAAGTCGAAGGTGCCGAGGGGGCGTACGGCCCGGTTGTGCGCCGGTGCGTACGGAACGACCGCCGTGGCCGGGACATTGCGGGGCGCGGGAAGGGCCGGAAGGGCGGACGTCGGGCGGGAGTGGACACTCCCGGCGGCCGCCGAGGGCTTCCCCTTGTGCTCCTCAGCCTCCCCGGTCCGGTCGCAGACCAGGTTGTCCAGGGCGCGTGCGGCCCTGGCGTACGCGGCGGGGGTCGGGGTCGACGCGGCCGCGGGCAGGGCCCGTACGGGAGCGGAGGCCTCGATGGCGAGGAGGCGGCGGCTCTCCAGGGCGCCGGCCCGCTCGGTCTCGGCATTGGCGTAACGGCGGAGCAGTGCGGCGTGCTCGTTGCGCAGGCCGGCGAGCTCGACGCGCTTGGCGCGGAGTCTGCCGTCCAGGCGGGCACGGAGTTCGCGCGATTCCTCGAGGTCGGACTCGAGCTCGGCTATGCGCTCCTCGGTCTTCCACTCGTCGGCGGTGCGCGCCCGGGTCAGCTCGGCGACGCGGCGGCCTGCGTGCCGGTCCCAGCCGCGCATCAGCACGGCGCCGGTCACGGCAGCGGCCGCTGCCGCGGCAACCAGGCCGCGGAGCACGACAGGTTCCGCGAACAACCAGGCGCCGGCGGCGCAGAGGATCGACGCACCGGCAACGGCCGAAGGCTGGAGGAGCCTGTGCAGGGGTGGGGAATGGCGGTGTCGTCCACGTGGCATGGCCCAAAATTACCGTGCGGAACACCCGAATGGATGACCCCACCGCCATTTGTTCCCTTGCGGTTACCTCCATTCCCCACAATCTGCTACTTGATCAAGCCCTTCGACTTCAGATAGTCCTTCGCGACGTCCACCGGCTTGGCCCGCTCGGAGTCCACCTTGCGGTTCAGCGCGACCAGATCGTCGGTCGTCAGCGCCTGGGTCAGCTTGGCGAGCGCGTCCGCGATGTCGGTCGCGCCCGCGTCCTTGGCATTGACCACCGGCAGGACGTTGTCCGCGTTCTGCAGCTTCTTGTCGTCCTCCAGGAGGACGAGGCCGAAGGTGTCCAGCGTCGCATCGGTCGTGGTGGTCAGCGCCAGCTGGTCCGCGCCGTCCTTGACGGCCTGCTTGGACTGCGGGGTGCCGACGCCCTTGGGGTCGATACCGGTCACGTCGATGCCGTACTTCGACTTCAGACCCGGTGCGCAGAACGGGCGGATCGTGCACTCGTCGCCTGCGGCGATCTTGACCTTGATCTTGGACGCACCCAGGTCGGAGAGGGTCTTGAGCTTGTTCTTGTCGGCGAAGGACTTGCTCACCGCGAAGGCGTTCTGGTCGACGGCGGATCCCGCGGGCAGCACCTTCAGTCCGCGCGGCTCGGCGAGCTTGGTCAGGGCCGCGACAGTGGCCGCGACATCGCCGGAGGCGACCGGGGTCTTCTCGGCCGCTTTCGCGCCGTTCACCTTCGCGTTGAGGAATTCGGCGAGGGTGGCCGCGTATTCCGGTACGACGTCGATCTCGCCCTTCTCCAGGGACGGTTCGTACAGCTCGCGGTTGGTCACCTCCGTCACGGAGGTCTTGTAACCGGCGTTGCCCAGAACCTGGGCATACAGCTCGGCCAGAACCTTGGACTCGGTGAATCCGGCCGCCCCGACGACGAGCGAACCCTTCTTCGCCGAGTCGGATCCCGCGGACGAGGAGCCGCCGTCCTTGTCCTTCTCCAGACTGTCTCCGCCGCACGCGGCCAGCGAACCCGCCAGGGCCACCACACCGAGTACCGCACCCGCTATGCGCGAGGTCCTGCTCATGAGCTCCACCGTCCAAGTAAGAAGTGATTACGCGGTCTTGCGCCGCGGGTCGAGCAGCCGGTCGGCCGCCACCATCAGTCCCTCGACCATGAGGGCCAGTGCGGCGACGAGCAGTGCGCCCGCCACCACCTGCGGGGTGTTGTACGTGTTGAATCCGGCCGTGATGATCCGGCCGAGGCCGCCCCCGCCCGTCATCGCGGCCAGCGTCGCCGTGGCGATCACCTGGACCGCCGCGGACCGGAGCCCGGTCATGATCAGCGGGTAGGCGAGGGGCAGTTCGACCCGGAGGAACAGCTGGCCCCCGGACATCCCCATCCCCCGGGCAGCCTCCACAACCGAGCGGTCCACCTCACGCATTCCCGTGTACGCGTTGGTGAGCAGCGGTGGTACGGCGAAGAGCACCAGCGCGATGACCGTCGGCACATCGCCCTGCGACCGCAGCGGCGTGAGCATCAGCAGTGCGAGCACCGCGAAGGTCGGGATCGCCCGCCCCACGTTGGAGATGTTGACGGCGAGGGCACCGCCCTTGCCGAGATGCCCCAGATACAGCGCGACGGGCAGCGCGACCAGACAGGCGAGCCCGAAGGCCAGTCCGCTCACGGTCAGATGCTGCGCCAGCCGGTGCCCGGCGCCGCTCTCCCCCGACCAGTTCGCCCCCGTGGTCAGCCAGGTCCAGGCGTCCCCGATCTCCCCCATGTCTCAGCCCGCCTTCACCGGCACGTCGGCAACCACCGCACGCGACACACGTATTCGGGTCCACGGCGTCAGCAGCCGCTGCACTCCGAGCAGCAGCAGATCGGCCACGATCGCGAGCAGCACGCACAGCACGGAGGCCGTGAGCACCTGCGCCTTGAACAGCGTGTCCAGCCCCTCCTTGATGAGGTTGCCGAGCCCGCCCTTGCTCACGATCGACCCGACGGTCGTCAGCGCCACCGTCGAGACGGTGGCTATGCGCACCCCGGCCAGCACCACCGGCAGCGCCAGGGGCAGTTCGACCTCCCAGAGCAGCCGCAGCGGGCCGTACCCCATGCCGCGCGCGGCCTCCCGCGCATCCTCGGGAACGGCCTCCAGGCCGGCCAGGATGTTCCGTACGAGAATCGTCAGCGAATACAGCACCAGCCCCGTGATGACGAGCCCCGCCGAGAGCCCGAACAAGGGCAGCAGCAGGGAGAACATCGCCAGCGAAGGCACCGTGTAAAGAATCGTCGTGAGCCCCAGGACAGGACCGGCGAATCCTCGCCCCCGCCGCGCGAGCAGCGCCAGCGGAAAAGCGACGACCAGACCGATCGCGACCGAAATCGCCGTGATCCACACATGCTGGACCGTGGCGTCGATCAACTCCTGCTGACGGGTGCGGAGATATTCGCCGCAGATCCAGTCATTGGTCACCAGACAGTTCGCGCTGCTCACCCGCCCCCACCTCCCCGAAACCTGTTCGAACGTAACTCTGGCCGACCATAACCCCCACCACTGACAATCACCGAGGGCCGTCGCACTGCAGCAACATGGCCTTCACAATCGGCCCGGCACAATGGGGAATCATGATTCGTTTCGAGCACGTGACCAAGCGGTACGCGGACGGCACCACCGCCGTCGACGACCTCTCCTTCGAAGTCGCCGAGGGTGAACTGGTCACGCTCGTGGGCCCGTCGGGCTGTGGCAAGACCACCACCATGAAGATGGTCAACCGCCTCATCGAGCCGACCGAGGGCCGGATATTCCTCGACGGGGACGACATATCCACCATCGACCCCGTCCAGCTCCGCCGCCGCATCGGCTATGTCATCCAGCAGGTCGGCCTCTTCCCGCACAAGACGGTCCTCGACAACACCGCGACCGTCCCCCATCTCCTCGGCGTCAAGAAGGCCCAGGCACGCGCCCGCGCCGCCGAACTCCTCGACCTGGTGGGCCTCGACCCGTCCGTCTACGGCGGCCGCTACCCCGACCAGCTCTCCGGCGGTCAGCGCCAACGCGTCGGCGTGGCAAGAGCCCTGGCCGCCGACCCGCCCGTCCTCCTCATGGACGAGCCCTTCGGCGCCGTCGACCCGGTCGTCCGCGAGCACCTGCAGAACGAGTTCCTCGCGCTCCAGAAGTCCCTCCGCAAGACCGTCCTGTTCGTCACCCACGACATCGAGGAAGCGGTCCGCCTCGGCGACCGCATCGCCGTATACGGACAGGGCAGGATCGAGCAGCTCGACGCCCCCGCCGCCGTCCTCGGCGCCCCCCAAACCCCCTATGTGGCTGATTTTGTCGGCGCCGACCGCAGCCTCAAGCGCCTCTCGGTCACGCCCATCGAGCCCGGTGACCTGGAGCAGCCGCCCGTCGTCCACCTCGACGACCCGCTGCCCGTCGCCGTCGACCGCTGGGCCGTCGTTCTCGACAGCGAAGAGAATCTGCACGGCTGGATCTCCGCCGAACAGGCCGCTTCCGCCAAGGGTCTGGTACGCGACCACGCCCGCCGCATGGAGGCCTGGCTCCCCGTCGGCGCCTCCCTCAGGCAGGCCCTCGCCACCATGCTCCAGCACGACGCCGGCTGGATCGCGGTGATCGACGAGGACAGCGTCGGCCGCTTCCTGGGCGCCCTCACCCCCGCCCGCCTGCACGAAGCGCTGCGTCGCTCCACCGCGGCCGACGCCCGCGACATCCCTCGTACGGAAGTGGAGTTGGAGACCGTCAGCCGGTGAGCCTGGAGCTCAGCCACACCAGCGTCGGCGGGATCTCGCGGCGCCAGGTGTTGAAGTTGTGCCCGCCGCTCTCCAGCACCATCGACGAGACCCGGGTCGGCGGCTTCGCGTTCGCAAGGAACTTCATCGTGCTCTTGTAGTTGCCCTCGCCCTGCTTGCTGGTGGTCAGCATCAACGAGGTGTCGGGGGCGGGCAGATGCTCCAGGCTCCACAGCAGGTCGGCTCGGTGGCGCGCGTGCTCGTCGCCGTGGAAGAGGTCGCCGGTCGTCACGTCTTCGGCGGCCTTGTAGTACGCGGAGAGTCCGGCCCCCGCGCCGTACACGTTCGGGTGATGCATCGCGATCTTCAGCGCGCAGTAACCGCCCGTCGAATCACCGACAAAACCCCAGTTCTGCGCCCTCGTCCCGACGCGGTACGACGCGTGGACCGCCTGCGGCACGTCCTTGGCGAAGAAGGTCTCGGCCTGCGGACCGCCGGGGACGTCCACACACTCGGTGTCACGCGGCGGCGCCACCGTCGGACGCATCATGATCAGCACCATCGGCTGCGTCTGCCCGGCCTTGGCCAGCTTCAACGCCGTCTGCGGATAGGCCAGTCCCTTGAACAGGTTCTGCGCCACGCCCGGGTAGCCGGTGAGCACCACGGCGGCCGGGAACGTCCGTTTCGCGTACCTCGGCTGGAAGTACTCGGGCGGCAGATAGACGTACGCGGGGCTCGCGATCCGCGACGCCTTCCCCTCGATCAGGACCCGCTGGATCTGTCCACCCACCCGTGGTCCGCGACCCCCCTTGACGTCCAACTCCTGTTTGCCCAGCACCTGTACGCTCCTGCTTCCTGAATGCGCCGTTCCGCCGGCGTGGTCGACGACCACACCGGGGGTCTGCTCCTGACCGAAGAGGTCGGCCCAGGACGCGTAGAAGAGGAACGAGTTGTTGGCGAGGAGCCCGACCATGGTGAAGACGGCCAGCTGGGTCGCGAGAAGCAGACCGATCCGGCCCGCCACAGCACGCCAGTTGCGGTGCGCGAGCCGCGGCCAGAACACCACCGTCGCGACGAAGAGCACCACCCCGAGCGCTACGGCCAGCGCAAGAACCTTGTGACTGGTGAGACCCATGTGGAGATCAAGCTTTCTTCCATAGATTTTCCGGGAACCGGGTGAACCGGCTTCCCGGTAGCGCCGTCCTAGTGAGCACAAAATGTCCGGATCTCTTGCGGAGCCGTGGGAAGCGATGTCTGTCAGGCTAGATGGGGATAAATCAGTAACGGTTCCGATTCGCGTGCGACGGGCCATGCAGGGTCCCCGCCCCGAAAAGGTGCCTTCACTTGTCGGAACGGCCTGCGCTGTCGTAGGCCTGCTCGACATCGCGGCCGGAGTCTTTCCGCGCTTCAGGCACAGCAGGATGCACGCTGTGGCGGAGGTCCTGCCCGGCACGCTCGGCCCGTTCACGGCCGCGCTGGCCCTGAGCGCGGGCGTCCTTCTGCTGCTTCTCGCGCACGGACTCAAGCGCCACAAGCGCCGTGCGTGGCGGGCCGCGGTGATACTGCTGCCCGCCGGCGCCGTCGCACAGTTCGCCTGGCGTCACTCGATCGTGGGATCCGTCATCTCGCTGATCCTGCTCTTCCTGCTGCTGCGCCACCGCACCGAGTTCGCGGCCCTGCCCGATCCGCGCAGCCGCTGGAAGGCCCTGGCCAACTTCGTTCTCCTGGGCGCCGGTTCGATCGCGCTGGGCCTGGTCATCGTCAGCGTCCACCCGCAGCGCACCATGGGCAGCCCGAGCGTCGCCGACCGGCTGCAGCACGTGCTGTACGGACTGGTCGGCTTCGAGGGTCCCGTCGAGTACGTGGGTGACGTGTCCTGGACCGTCGCCTACTCCCTCGGTGCACTCGGCCTGCTGACCGCGGTCACCACCATCTACCTGGCGTTCCGCCCCGAACACCCGGCCGCACGCCTCACCGACGAGGACGAGAGGCAGCTGCGCGCCCTGCTCGCCAAGCACGGCGGCCGCGACTCGCTCGGCCACTTCGCGCTCCGCCGCGACAAGGCCGTCGTCTTCTCCCCCAGCGGCAAGGCGGCCGTCACGTACCGGGTGATCTCCGGCGTGATGCTCGCCTCCGGCGACCCGATCGGCGACGTCGAGGCCTGGCCCGGCGCCATCGAGCGCTTCATGGACGAGGCCAAGTCGCACTCCTGGACGCCCGCCGTCATGGGCTGCAGCGAGACGGGCGGCGAGGTCTGGACCCGCGAGACGGGACTCGACGCACTGGAGCTGGGCGACGAGGCGGTGGTCGACGTAGCGGATTTCTCTCTCGCCGGGCGCGCGATGCGCAACGTACGCCAGATGGTGAAGCGCATCGAGCGCAATGGCTACGAGACCCGCGTCCGGCGCGTCCGTGACCTCGGCGAGCCCGAGCTGACCCACATCAGGGCCGCGGCGGAGGCCTGGCGCGGCACCGACACCGAGCGCGGCTTCTCCATGGCACTGGGCCGGATCGGCGACCCGGGCGACGGCGACTGCGTGATCGCCACCGCCCACAAGCCGGACGAGCACTCCCCGTACGGCGACCTGAAGGCGATCATCCACTTCGTCCCCTGGGGCCCGGACGGCATGTCCCTGGAGCTGATGCGCCGCGACCGCTCGGCCGACCCCGGTATGAACGAACTCCTCATCGTCGCCTCCCTCGAAGCCTCCCCGAACCTGGGCATCGAGCGGGTCTCGCTGAACTTCGCGATGTTCCGCTCGGCGCTCGCCCGCGGCGAGAAGCTGGGCGCGGGCCCGGTCCTGCGCGGCTGGCGCGGGCTGCTCGTCTTCCTCTCCCGCTGGTTCCAGATCGAGTCGCTGTACAAGTTCAACGCCAAGTTCCAGCCGCGCTGGGAGCCCCGCTTCGTCGTCTTCCGCAACAACGGGGACCTCCCCCGCATCGGCATCGCCGCGATGCAGGCCGAGGGATTCGTGAACCTGGCGCTCCCCCGTCCCTTCACCCGCCGCAGGGGCCCCGTGCAGCGCCCCTGCTCGCACATCCCGCCCCAGACGAAGGACGCCGAGTTCACCGCGGCGTGAGGACCCTCGTCACGGGCCTAGGCTGGACGGCATGAGTACGTTGCGCGGGCGGGGGATGGTCGAGGGGCTGCCGGAGTGGGACCGCTGTGCGGTCATGGGGGTCGTCAACGTGACCCCCGACTCCTTCTCCGACGGCGGCCGCTGGTTCAGCGCCACGGCCGCCGTCAAACACGGCCTGGACCTGGTGACCGAGGGCGCCGACCTCGTGGACGTCGGCGGTGAGTCGACGCGCCCCGGCGCCTCCCGGGTCGACGAGGACGAGGAGCTGCGCCGGGTGCTCCCCGTCGTACGCGGCCTGGTCTCGGAAGGCGTCACCGTCTCCGTCGACACCATGCGCGCGAGCGTCGCCGAGCAGTCCGTCGCGGCCGGAGCCGTGCTGGTCAACGACGTCAGCGGCGGCCTCGCGGACCCCGCGATGATCCCCACGGTCGCCGCCACCGGCGCCCCCTTCGTCGTCATGCACTGGCGCGGATTCAGCGAGTCCATGAACAGCCGTGCGGTGTACGAGGACGTGGTGGCCGAGGTCGCCGACGAACTCCGCGCCCGCATGGACGCCGTCATCGAGGGCGGCATCGCCCCCGAGCGCCTCGTCGTCGACCCGGGCCTCGGCTTCGCCAAGCAGGCCGAGCACGACCTCGCCCTCGTCGCCCGCCTCCCGGAGCTGCGCGCGCTGGGCCGCCCGCTGCTGGTCGCCGCGTCCCGCAAGCGTTTCCTCGGCCACGTACTCGCGCAGACGGGGGAGGCCCCGCCGCCCGCCCGCGAGCGCGACGCCGCCACCGCCGCGATCTCCGCGATCGCCGCCCACGAGGGCGCCTGGGCGGTCCGCGTCCACGAGGTGCGGGCGACGGCCGACGCCGTACGGGTCGCCCGCGCGGTCGAGGGTGCCCGGTGACCGCCCCCGCCGACCTCGAAGCGGTCGAACTCGCCAACACCGCCTTCTACGAGACGATGGAGCGTGGCGACTTCGACGAGCTCTCCGACCTCTGGCTGAGCAGCGACGACGAGCTGGAGATCTCCTGCATCCACCCGGGCTGGCCGGTCCTGACGGGCCGCGGCGAGGTGCTCCGCTCCTACGCGCTGATCATGGCGAACACCGAGTACATCCAGTTCTTCCTGACCGATGTGAAGGTCGCACTCGCCGGCGACACCGCCCTGGTGACCTGCACGGAGAACATCCTCAGCGGCGGCCCCGCCGAGGAGAGCGGCGAGCTGGGCCCGCTGGTCGGCCAGCTGGTCGTGGCCACCAACGTCTTCCGGCGCACCCGCGACGGCTGGAAGCTCTGGTCGCACCACGGGTCGCCCGTGCTCGCCGAGTCCGACGAGTCGGACGAAGACGACCGCAGCGAGGATTGAACGGGGAAGCGGAGGGTATGGGCGGGTACCACCCGCCCGCACTTCTGTCCATAGCCCCCGTGGGCAGGCACTGTCAGTGCTCGCAGGTAGATTCGAATGAGGACGTTGTGCCGACCGCACTCGGCGCGTACGCCCTACTCACCGACTGAAGCAGGAGTGATTCGCGTGGATCGTGTCGCGCTGCGCGGCCTCAAGGCCCGTGGGCACCATGGCGTCTTTCCCCGGGAGCGGGAAGAGGGCCAGACCTTCATCGTCGACCTGGTGCTCAGCCTCGACACCCGCCCCGCGGCGGCGGACGACGACCTGACGAAGACCGTGCACTACGGCGTGGTGGCCGAGGAAGTGGTGGACGTCGTCAAGGGCGAGCCGGTCGACCTGATCGAGACGCTCGCCGAGCGGATCGCCCAGCAGTGCCTCAAGCACGAAGGCGTCCAGGAGGTGGAAGTGGTCGTCCACAAGCCGGACGCGCCGATCACCGTCCCCTTCGACGACGTGACCATCACGATCACCCGGAGCCGCGCATGAACGCAGCACAGAGCGACCCGACCGTACAGCCGGTACCGGCCTCCGTGACCGCGCAGGTCGACGCGGCGGACGTGACGCTGTCCAACCCCAAACGGGCCGTGATCTCCCTCGGCTCCAACCTGGGCAACCGCCTGGAGACGCTGCAGGGCGCGATCGACGCCCTGGAGGACACCCCGGGCCTGCGGGTCAAGGCCGTCTCCCCCGTCTACGAGACGGAGCCCTGGGGCGTGGACCCCGGCTCCCAGCCGTCGTACTTCAACGCGGTCGTGGTCATCAAGACGACGCTTCCCCCCTCCTCGCTCCTGGAGCGCGGCCAGGCCATCGAGGAAGCCTTCGACCGGGTACGGGACGAGCGCTGGGGCCCGCGCACGATCGACGTCGACATCGTGGCGTACGCCGACGTCCTCTCCGACGACCCCGTCCTCACGCTGCCGCACCCGCGCGCCCATGAGCGGGCCTTCGTGCTGGTGCCGTGGCACGACGTGGAGCCGGAGGCCCAGCTGCCCGGCCGCGGCCCGGTGGCCGAGCTCCTGGCCGGCCTCGGCAACGAAGGCGTACTCTCCCGCCCCGATCTGGAACTCCGCCTGCCCGAGTGACGTTGCCCTCTGGGAGGCATGTTCTGTGAAGCAACTACGACTCGGCGTGCTCGCCGGCCTGTTCGTCGTGGCCGGGGTTCTGTCATGGGCCGGCGCCCGGCTCTGGGACTCGGTCGGCACGCTCCCCAGCGTGCCGCTGGCCGCGCCGATCGTACTGGCGGTGATCGCCGTGACGCTGCTCGCGACGGCGCTCTCGCTGCGTGCCCGGCTCCGGGCCCAGCGGGAGCGCCGTCCCGGCGCGAAGGGTGTGGAACCGCTGATGGCGGCCCGCGCCGTGGTCTTCGGCCAGGCGAGCGCGCTGGTCGCCTCGCTGGTCTGCGGGATGTACGGCGGCACCGGCGTCTTCCTGCTGGGCCAGCTCGATGTCCCGGCCCGCCGTGACCAGGCGTTCTACGCCGGGTTCTCGGTGCTGGCCGGAATCGCGGTGGTCGCCGCGGCCCTCTTCCTGGAGCGCGTCTGCAAGCTCCCCGAGGACGAGGACGACAACAGCCAGAGCGCGCCCGCCTGAAGGCCTGGGCCCGCAGCCACTAGCGGGCCATGATCAGGCTCATCGCCTCGGCGCGCGTCGCCGGATCGCGCAGCTGTCCGCGCACCGCCGAGGTGATGGTCTTGGCACCGGGCTTGCGGACCCCGCGCATCGTCATGCACATGTGCTCGCACTCGATGACGACGATGACGCCCCGCGGCTCCAGTATCTTCATCAGCGATTCGGCGACCTGCGTGGTCAGCCGCTCCTGCACCTGCGGCCGCCGGGCGTAGACGTCGACGAGGCGGGCCAGCTTCGACAACCCGGTGATCTTGCCTTCCACGGACGGGATGTACCCGACGTGGGCGACGCCCGTGAACGGGACCAGATGGTGCTCGCAGTGGCTCTGCACCTCGATGTCCTTCACCAGGACCATCTCGTCGTGACCGAGGTCGAACGTCGTCGTCAGGACGTCCTCGGGCTTCTGCCGCAGTCCCGCGAAGAGCTCCTTGTACGCCCGCGCCACGCGCGCCGGGGTCTCCAGCAGCCCCTCGCGCTCCGGGTCCTCCCCGACCGCGATGAGGAGCTCGCGCACCGCGTTCTCGGCTCGCTTCTCGTCGAACTCGCCGATGGTGGCCTGGCCGTCCAGCGTTACCGGGTCGGTCATGGTGGTGTGCCTCGCTCCTCGTCAACAAAAAGTGCCGCGCCCCCCAGGCTAGAACCTGGGGGGCGCGGCATGCATTCCGGGGCTGCCGGGGCTGCTCAGCTCTCGGGACGGTCCTCGGGGACCGGCTCGGGGGCTGCCTCCACGGCGGCCGGGGCCGCACCGTTGGTACCGGCGGCACCATTGGTGAGCGCCAGCTCCCGCGGCGAGAGCACCGGCGGACGCGTCGAGGGCGTACGACGGGACGATCCGGTCCACGCCGGGCGGGCGGGACGCTTCACGATGCCGGCGAAGACCTCGGCGATCTGCTCCTTGTTCAGGGTCTCCTTCTCGAGGAGGGCCAGAACCAGGTTGTCGAGGACGTCGCGGTTCTCGACCAGGATTTCCCAGGCCTCGTTGTGCGCCGTCTCGATGAGCTTCTTGACCTCTTCGTCGACGAGCGCCGCGACCTCTTCCGAGTAGTCGCGCGGGTGGCCCATCTCGCGGCCCAGGAACGGCTCGGTGTTGTCGCCACCGAACTTGATCGCGCCCAGACGCTCGGTCATGCCGTACTGCGTGACCATCGCGCGAGCGGTGGCCGTGGCCTTCTCGATGTCGTTGGCCGCGCCCGTCGTCGGGTCGTGGAAGACGAGCTCCTCGGCCGCACGCCCGCCCAGCATGTAAGCGAGCTGGTCGAGCATCTCGTTGCGGGTCGTGGAGTACTTGTCCTCGTCCGGCAGCACCATCGTGTAGCCGAGTGCACGGCCGCGCGACAGGATCGTGATCTTGTGGACCGGGTCCGAGTTGGGGGAAGCCGCCGCGACCAGGGCGTGTCCGCCCTCGTGGTACGCGGTGATCTTCTTCTCCTTGTCGGACATGATCCGGGTCCGCTTCTGCGGGCCCGCCACGACGCGGTCGATCGCCTCGTCCAGCGCGTTGTTGTCGACGAGCTTCAGGTCCCCGCGCGCGGTGAGCAGCGCGGCTTCGTTCAGCACGTTGGCAAGGTCGGCACCGGTGAAGCCGGGCGTACGACGGGCCACTGCGGCCAGATCGACGTCCGGGGCGACCGGCTTGCCCTTCTGGTGAACCTTGAGGATCTCCAGACGGCCCTGCATGTCCGGACGGTCGACCGCGATCTGCCGGTCGAAACGGCCGGGGCGCAGCAGTGCCGGGTCGAGGATGTCGGGACGGTTCGTGGCGGCGATCAGGATGACCCCGCCCTTCACGTCGAATCCGTCCATCTCGACCAGGAGCTGGTTGAGGGTCTGCTCGCGCTCGTCGTGACCGCCGCCCATGCCCGCACCGCGGTGCCGGCCGACGGCGTCGATCTCGTCGACGAAGACGATCGCCGGGGCGTTCGCCTTGGCCTGCTCGAAGAGGTCACGCACTCGGGACGCACCGACACCGACGAACATCTCGACGAAGTCGGAACCCGAGATCGAGTAGAACGGGACGCCCGCCTCGCCCGCGACGGCGCGGGCCAGCAGGGTCTTGCCCGTACCGGGAGGCCCGTAGAGCAGGACACCCTTGGGGATCTTGGCGCCGACGGCCTGGAACTTCGCCGGCTCCTGCAGGAACTCCTTGATCTCGTGGAGTTCCTCGACCGCCTCGTCGGACCCCGCCACATCGGCGAAGGTCGTCTTGGGGGTGTCCTTGGTGAGCAGCTTGGCCTTGGACTTCCCGAACTGCATGACGCGGGATCCGCCGCCCTGCATCTGGTTCATCAGGAACAGGAAGACCACGACGATGAGGACGAACGGCAGCAGGGAGAGCAGGATGCCCAGGAAGGCGTTCTGCTTCTCGACCGAGACCGTGTAGCCCTTGGGGATGTCCCCTGCGGAGGACGCGGTCTGCAGCTGCTGTGCGAGGGCGGTGCCCTGCGCGTCGCCGATGTAGTTGGCCTGGAACTTAGCTCCGGACTCGCCGTCGAGCTTCTGGCCGTCCTTCAGCTGAATCTTGAGTACGTTCTGATCACCGGTGGTGATCTTTGCCTGCTCGACCTTTTTGTCGGTGATCGCCTGGACGACCTGTGAGGTGTCCACCGACTTGTAGCCGCCTGACGAGCCGACGACCTGCATCAGCACGACCACGGCCAGGACGGCCAGCACGATCCACATGACCGGCCCACGGAAGTATCGCTTCACGTCCATCCATACGGGGCGGACTTACGCCCCGTCCCTCCTGCCCGTAGGTAAATGCTGCTGTGAGTAAAGACTGTTCTTCGGACGGTACCCCAGCATTGCTACCCGCGACCGCCTTCCCCTGCTCCAACGGCGGGGCTGGGGTGAGGGTTCCCGGCTGCTGAGGGTCCTTCAGCCGCCGTAGACGTGCGGGGCGAGCGTTCCGACAAAGGGGAGATTGCGGTACTTCTCTGCGTAATCCAGGCCGTATCCGACGACGAACTCGTTCGGAATGTCGAAGCCGATCCACTTCACGTCGATCGCGACCTTTGCGGCATCCGGCTTGCGCAGCAGGGTGCAGACCTCGAGCGAGGCCGGCTCGCGGGAGCCGAGGTTCGACAGCAGCCAGGAGAGCGTCAGACCCGAGTCGATGATGTCCTCGACGATCAGGACGTGCTTGCCCTTGATGTCGGTGTCCAGGTCCTTGAGGATCCGGACGACACCGGAGGACTGCGTGCCCGCGCCGTACGAGGACACCGCCATCCAGTCCATCGTGACGTCGGAGGAGAGCGCGCGCGCCAGGTCCGCCATCACCATGACGGCGCCCTTGAGGACACCGACCAGGAGCAGATCCTTGCCCGCGTACTCCGCGTCGATCTTCCCCGCGAGCTCCGCCAGCTTCGCGTCGATCTCTTCCTTGGTGATGAGCACCGACTCGAGGTCGGCGCCCATGTCTTTCTCGTTCACCCGGGCCACTTTCGTTGCTTTGCGGTTCAGCCTTGCCGGATGACCAGTCTGCCACCCTGGCGGCGGGCCTCGACGCGGCCGGGCAGGTTGATGGCCCCCTGCCCGCGCCACCCGGTGATCAGGCGGTCGATCTCCTCGATGTGCCGGGCGAAGAGCGAACCCGCCGGGGACCCGGCCGCGATCGCGTTGCGGCGCAGCACCCGCCGGCGTACCGCGGGCGGCAGGGCGTAGAGCTTCGTGCACTCCAGCTCGCCCGATTCGTCCCGTACGGAAAGATCCGCGTCCGCGGCCCAGGCGTCCAGGGCGTCCGCGTCGTCGCGCGAGAGCTGAGCGGTGCGGGCCAGGGCCTCGACGACGCCCTTGCCGAGGGACTTCTCCAGTGCGGGCAGGCCCTCGTGGCGCAGCCGCGAACGGGTGTAGGAGGGGTCGGTGTTGTGCGGGTCGTCCCAGACCGGGAGCTGCTGCACCAGGCAGGCCTTGCGGGCCGTCTGGCGGTCGAGCTGGAGGAAGGGGCGGCGGTAGCGTCCGGCCGCCCCCGAGACGGCCGCCATACCGGACAGGGAGCGGATGCCGGAGCCGCGGGCGAGGCCGAGCAGGACCGTCTCGGCCTGGTCGTCGCGGGTGTGTCCGAGGAGGACGGCGGCCGCGCCGTGGCGCTCGGCTGCGGCGTCCAGCGCGGCGTACCTGGCGTCGCGGGCCGCGGCTTCGGGTCCGCCCGCGCGGCCGACGGTCACGGCGACGGACTCGACGGGGCCGAGGTCCATCGCGGAGAGCCGGGAGACGACCTCGGCGGCGCGGACGTCGGAGCCGTCCTGGAGGCCGTGGTCGACGGTGATGCCGCCGGCCCGGACGGGCAGCTTGCGCGCCTCGAAGGCGAGGGCGGAGGCGAGGGCCATGGAGTCAGCGCCGCCCGAGCATGCGACGAGCACGAGGGGCTCGGGGGGAGCCTCGTGCGCGGCAGGCGATGTGGGGGGATGTGCGAGAGCTTCGTTGAGTACGTCGTTCAGTACGCGGCGAACCGCCAGGCGTATCGCTGCGACCGCAGGATGGGGACCCATGTCCGGTGCCCTTCGGTGGAGTTGGGGGGAACGCTTCCGTCACCCAGAGTGCGTAGATGGTGACAGAAACGGGCCGTTACCCGAGCATCGCACGCCTACCCCCGGCCCACGGTCCCTCAGATGGGTGATTCGGGGGGCGTTCTTCTGCCGTCGGCCGGAGACCGATCAGGAGTCTGCTTTACGGTGCACCCGCGCGACCCAGTCCGCCGGTTTGGCGATCTCCGCCTTGGTCGGGAGCGTGTTCGGTGACGTCCAGACGCGGTTGAAGCCGTCCATGCCGACCTCTTCAACGACGGCCCGTACGAACCGTTCTCCGTCCCGGTACTGACGGAGCTTGGCGTCCAGCCCGAGCAGCTTGCGAAGTGCCTGGTCAAGGCGGGAGGCGCCCTTGGCGCGGCGCTGCTGGAACTTCTCGCGGATCTCGTTCACGGACGGCACGACCTGCGGGCCCACCCCGTCCATCACGAAGTCGGCGTGCCCCTCCAAAAGGGACATAACTGCCGTCAGCCGACCGAGGATCTCGCGCTGTGCGGGGGTCTGGACGAGCTCCACGATGGAGCGTCCCCCCTCGTCCTCGTCCCCCTCGGGCTTGTTCCCCGTGAGTGACTGGGCGGCCTCGCGCAGCCGCTCCAGGACCGTCATCGGGTCGACCTCGGTCTGGTCGAGGAATGACTGGATCTCGCCCTCGAGGTGGTCGCGCAGCCACGGCACGGCGGTGAACTGCGTGCGGTGGGTCTCCTCGTGCAGACAGACCCAGAGCCTGAAGTCGTGGGGATCCACGCCCAGTTCGCGTTCGACCTGGACGATGTTGGGCGCCACCAGGAGGAGGCGTCCGCCGCCGGTCTCGGAGGCGGGCAGGTCGCGGGAGGCGGGTGCGAACGTCTCGTACTGACCGAGGACCCGCGACGCCAGGAAGGAGAGCAGCATCCCCAGCTCGACGCCCGTCACCTTGCCGCCGACGGCGCCGAGGACGGCCCCGCCCGGGGTGTTGCCGCGCCGTTCCTGCATCTTGTCGAGCAACGGCCTCAGGATTTCGCGGAAGCCCGCCACATTGGCCTTCACCCAGCCGGCCCGGTCGACGACCAGGACCGGGGTGTCCTCCGGCTCCTGCCCCTCCGGGATCATCCGCGTGAAGGCGCGTACGTGCTCCTCGGCCGCCTTCGCGTGCCGGCGCAGCTCCGCGACGACCGCACGGGCCTCGTCCCGGCTCACGTCCGGGCCCGGCCGCACGAAGCGGGTCGCGGTCGCCACCGCAAGGTTCCAGTCGACCATCCCCGATGTACCAGCACCACCGATGCGCGTCATGCGGTCAACCGTACGTTGCCTTCTCACCCGGCGGTGAGGTGTTGGGGGCCGTTGGTTGCCCTGTGGCCCGGCGGGTCAGGAGAGTTTGCGGGTGGCCAGTGCCGTGGCAAGGCGGTCCAGCGCGGGCTGGGCCGTGTACGGGGACGCGGTGTCCGAGGCGAGGAAGGCGAACGAGAGCAGCCGTCCGTCGGCCGCGACCACCGTGCCGGCCAGGGTGTTCACCCCGGTCAGCGTCCCCGTCTTGGCCCGTACGAGACCGGTGCCCGAGGCGCTGCCCGTGTAGCGGTCGGCGAGCGTGCCGCTGAAACCGGCGATGGGCAGTCCGGTGAGGACCGGGCGCAGCCGGGGACTGGCCGGGTCGGCGGCGCGGGCGAGGACCCTGGCCAGGAGGGACGCGGTGACCCTGTCATTGCGGTCGAGGCCGCTTCCGTCGGCGAACTGGGCGTCTTCGACGGGGAGTTGGAGCTTTGCCAGCTCGGCCTTGACCGCCCGTCCCGCGCCTTCGAAGCTCGCCGGTTCGCCCGCGGCGAGGGCCGTCTGGCGGGCGAGGGCCTCGGCGAGGTCGTTGTCGCTGTTGGTCAGGGCGCGCTCCACGAGAGCGGAGAGCGGGTCGGAGTTCGTACGGGCGATCGGGGTGGAGCCGGCGGGCGCCCCTGC
Organism: Streptomyces sp. NBC_01465; assembly: GCF_036227325.1. Taxonomy (NCBI): domain Bacteria; kingdom Bacillati; phylum Actinomycetota; class Actinomycetes; order Kitasatosporales; family Streptomycetaceae; genus Streptomyces; species Streptomyces sp. NBC_01465. The sequence continues at coordinate 3,654,546 of NZ_CP109467.1, forward strand.
GGGCGCGGAGTCGGTGTCCGCGGTGACGCCCCGGTCCTTGAGCATCCCCGCGAACGTACGGGCGGTGTCGCCCGCCGGGTCGCCGGTGCGCGGGGCCGGGCCGTGGTCGCTGCCGTCGACGCGGCCCTCGTCCGTCATCAGGGCGACGACGGGGGCGATGTTGTCGTTGATGCCGATGGGGTGGATCTGCGGGCCGGAGTAGAGCGAGATGTCGTACGAGAGGGAGACCGAGGTGACGCCGCGGTCGCGCAGGACGCGGACGGTGTCGTCGGCGAGCGCCCGCAGCCGGTCCTTGGAGAGCGTGGGGTCGCCGCCGCCGACCAGGGTGAGGTGCTTGCCGTCCGCACTCGCCCGGACGGTCGTGGCGATGCGGTGGTCGGGGCCGAGCGCGGACAGGGCGGCGGTCGTGGTGGCGAGCTTGACCGTGGACGCGGGGGTCATGGGCCGGTCGGCGCCCGACCCGTACAACTGCCTGCCGGTCGCGGTGTCGATCACCGCGGCGGTACGGACCGAGCCGAGCGCGGGGTCGGAGAGCAGCGGATCGAGGACGGCGGAGAGGCTCTTGCCCGCCGGTACGTTCCCGGGGGCGCCCAGCACCGCGAGTACGCCGGGGGCGCTCGGGGCGGGCGCGGGAGCCTTCACGCGCGCCGGGGCCTGGTGATGTGCGCCACCTCCGGGGGCCCGGGAAGCCGCCCGGTCCCGCTCGGCCTTACGCTGACCTGAGTCCCAGGGCCCGGCCAGTGCCACTGCCCCGGTCGCGATCACCAGACCGAGTGCGGTGGAGCCCGCGATGAGTTGCCATGTCGTCAGCTTCGGCGTCGGCACCTCGGAGCAGCCCCTTTCGCGATCACACACCTGCGTGAGGGACACTTAACCACCAGAAGCTTGTGTTGATCATGGAGGAGCCACCCGTGGAGTTCGACGTCACCATCGAGATCCCGAAGGGTTCGCGGAACAAGTACGAGGTGGACCACGAGACCGGCCGGATCCGCCTGGACCGTCGACTCTTCACCTCGACCAGCTACCCCGCGGACTACGGATTCGTCGAGAACACCCTGGGCGAGGACGGCGACCCGCTGGACGCCCTTGTCCTGCTGGACGAGCCGACCTTCCCCGGCTGTGTCATCAAGTGCCGCACCATCGGCATGTTCCGTATGACGGACGAGGCCGGCGGCGACGACAAGCTGCTGTGCGTCCCCGCGACGGACCCGCGCGTCGAGCACCTGCGCGACATCCACCACGTGTCGGAGTTCGACCGCCTGGAGATCCAGCACTTCTTCGAGGTCTACAAGGACCTGGAGCCCGGCAAGTCCGTCGAGGGCGCCGACTGGGTCGGCCGCACCGAGGCCGAGGACGAGGTCAGGGCCTCCTACAAGCGCCTCGAGGCGCAGGGCGGCGCGCACTGACCCGCCGCTGCTGAGCTGCCTGTACGGGCGGCACATCCCTCCGGGGGTGTGCCGCCCGTACTGCGTACGGAGCGGGCGAGCGAGGGGGTCATGGGCGTGATCAGATTGGGCAGGCGAGGGCTTGGTGTGACGAGAGTGACCTGAGGAGCGTGAGGAGGGCTGGTGGCCGAGACGGACGGCGTGGACGACCGCAAACCCGGGTCCGACGAGGCGCGGAGCGCCTTTGCCGCGCCCGCGGGCGTGGACCAGCCGAGCCCGGGCGAGGGCGAGGCCTCCACCACCTCCGAGTTCGCCGTGCCCGCCGGGTTCGCCGCCGAGGGCGCCGCGGAGCCCGAGGGGTCCGCCTTCACCCCGCCCCGTACGTACAGCGCCCGTGACTCCCCCGCCTTCACGCCGGCCCATGGCTTCCCCATGATCAAGCTGGCGAAAGAGGCGCCCTGGCAGGACCGCATGCGCACCGTGCTGCGCATGCCCGTCAGCGAGCGGCCCGCGCTGGAGGCCGCGCAGAAGCACGACGACGCCGGGCCCGCCGTGCCGCGCGTGCTCGACCTGACGCTGCGTATCGGGGAGTTGCTGCTCGCGGGCGGCGAGGGCGCCGAGGACGTGGAGGCGGCGATGTTCGCCGTCACCCATGCGTACGGTCTCGAGCGCTGCGAGCCGAATGTGACGTTCACGCTGCTGTCGATCTCGCACCAGCCCTCGCTGGTCGACGATCCCGTCTCCGCGAACCGGACCGTGCGGCGGCGCGGCACCGACTACACGCGGCTCGCCGCCGTCTACCACCTCATCGACGACATCACCTCGGAGGACGTCGACGTCTCGCTGGAGGAGGCCTATCGAGGCCTCGCCGCGATCCGCCGTAACCGCCACCCGTATCCGGGCTGGGTGCTGACCGGCGCCAACGGGCTGCTGGCCGGTGCGGCGTCCGTGCTGGTCGGCGGTGGGCCGCTGGTGTTCGTCGCGGCGGCGATCGGCGCGATGCTCGGCGACCGGCTGGCCTGGCTGTGTGCGGGGCGCGGGCTGCCGGAGTTCTACCAGTTCGTGGTCGCCGCGATGCCGCCCGCCGCGATGGGCGTCGCGCTGGCCCTGGCGGACGTGGATGTGAGCGGCTCGGCGGTGATCACCGGTGGGCTCTTCGCGCTGCTGCCCGGGCGGGCGCTGGTGGCGGGGGTGCAGGACGGGCTGACCGGGTACTACATCACGGCCTCGGCGCGGCTCCTGGAGGTCATGTACTTCTTCATCGCGATCGTCGTGGGCGTGCTGGTGATGCTGTACGTGGGGCTGCAGCTGGGCACGGACAACCTCGACGCGGAGGCGGGGCTGCACATCGTCTCGCGGCCCGTGGTGCAGATCCTCGCGTCCGTGCTTCTGTCGTTCGCGTTCGCGATTCTGCTGCAGCAGGACCGGTCGACCGTGCTGCTGGTGGCACTGAACGGGGGTGTCGCGTGGGTGATCTACGGGGCGCTCACGTACGGGGCGGGATTCTCGGCGGTGCCGTCCACGGCGATCGCGGCGGGGCTGGTCGGGCTCTTCGGTCAGCTGCTGTCGCGGTACCGGTACGCGTCCGCGCTGCCGTACGTGACGGCTGCGATCGGGCCGCTGCTGCCGGGGTCGGCGACGTACTTCGGGATGCTCTACATCGCGCACGCCGACATCGACAAGGGGATGACGTCGCTGTCGAAGGCGGCGGCGTTGGCGTTGGCGATCGCGATTGGAGTGAACCTGGGGGGCGAGATTTCGCGGCTGTTCATGCAGGCGCCGGGGGTGGTGGGGGGCCAGCGGAGGGCCGCGAAGCGGACCCGGGGGTTCTAGGGGATTTCTCCCCGCCCCGCCCCTTCCCGAACTGGGGCTGCGCCCCAGACCCCCTGCTGGGGGTGGGGTGGGCCGGGGGCTGCGCGCCCCGGGCCCCGCTTGCGGGGCTTCGCCCCTGCACCCCATTCGGGGGCTCCGCCCCCGGACCCCCGGTCCTCAATCGCCGGACGGGCTTGATTTTGCCTGGTGCGGGCTCGAAATGCTCGCGTGAGCTGCATGTGCGCGGGGGCCCGTAAGTACAGGCGGGCGAGCCGTAGGCCCGGGCAGGTGGGCCGTAGGCACCGGCAAATGTGCCCGTGCGTCAGCGGGCCCGTCTGCCCGTGGGCCTGTGGGCTCTCAAGCCCACGGAACCTGGAAAATCAGCGCTTCGCGTGGCGGCCGCGTTCCGGGGACTGGGGCTGGGACGGCGTGCGTGCCCCTGTCTGGGGCTCCTTCTTCGCCTTCGATCGCGCCCTCAGGTACTCGATCGCGATCGGCACCACCGAGACCAGCACGATCGCCACCAGGATCAGCTCGATGTGCTTGTTGACGAACTCGATCTTTCCGAGGCCCGCGCCCAGCAGCGTCACTCCCACGCCCCAGAGCGTGCCGCCGATGATGTTGAAGATCACGAACGAGCGGTAGTTCATCCGCGAGACGCCCGCGATGATCGGCGTGAACGTCCGGACGATGGGCACGAAGCGGGCCAGGACCAGGGACTTCGGGCCGTACTTCTCGAAGAACTCGTGCGCCTTCTCCACGTTCTCCTGCTTGAACAGCCTGGAGTCCGGGCGGTTGAAGAGCGAGGGTCCCACCTTGCGGCCGAACAGATAGCCCACCTGGTCGCCCGCGATCGCGGCCAGCGCCACCAGGATGCACATCAGCCACAGCGGCATCGACAGCTTGCCCGTGGTGATCAGCAGGCCCGTCGTGAAGAGCAGCGAGTCGCCGGGCAGGAAGAAGCCGATCAGCAGCCCCGACTCCGCGAAAACGATGGCCAGCACGCCGATCGGGCCGAACGTGTTGATCAGGTTGTCGGGGTCGAGCCAGCTCGGTCCGAGCGCGAGAGTGTTCACGGGGTTCCGGGCTCCTGGGTCCGTCGGCTTGCACGAGAGGTGCGGGTAATGACTGGCCAAAGTTATCAACGCATACCCAGCTTGCCTGGTTCCGTGGCCGCTCCGAAGGTGTGGTGTGTGCAGATCGGGGCAAAACTGGGCCGCAGGAGGTGATGCTCGATGAGCATCGAAGATTTCGGCGGTGGGCAGGCCGCACAGGCAGATGTGCTGGTCGTGACCACGAATGACGTACCGGGCTTCGAGGTCCAGCAGGTCATCGGCGAGGTGTTCGGGCTGACCGTGCGCTCCCGGCACCTCGGCAGCCAGATCGGCGCCGGGCTGAAGTCCATGATGGGCGGCGAGCTCAAGGGGCTGACCAAGACCCTGGTGCAGACCCGGAACCAGGCCATGGAGCGGCTGGTCGAGCAGGCGCGGTCGCGCGGCGCCAATGCCGTGCTCATGATGCGCTTCGACGTGACCGAGGCCGCCGACCTGGGGACCGAGGTCTGTGCGTACGGCACTGCTGTCGTGATCGCGAAGAAGTAGACGAGGGTGTGCGGGCCGGGGCTCGGCCCCGGCCCGCACGCTCAGTTCTGGCTGCGTGCCGCGTTCGCGTGGATCGCGTCCCGGAGGTGTGCCGACATGCCCTCGCCGAGGGATTCGTAGAACGACCTGAACCGGGTGTCCGAGACGTACATCTCGCCCAGGCCCGTGTGGATCTCCAGGTCGCAGTCGAAGTACCACTGGGTGATGTGGGCCCGGTGCGCCTCCGCGAGGTCCATCGCCCTCTCGCCCGTCGGGTCCTCGCCGTCGGCCATCAGCGCCTTGTAGCGCTCGGTCCAGTCGGCCATCTCCGACTGGATCTCCTCCCAGTCGTCCTTGGTGTAGCGGGCGACCCTGCGCTGTGACTCCGCGTACGACGCCGTGCCGCCCCAGCGGCGGGCCGACTCCTCCGCGTACGCCTCCGGGTCCTTGTCCCCGAAGACCTCGAACTTCTCCTCGGGGGTGAGATTGATGCCCATCTTCCGCGCCTCCATGGCGTGTTCGACGGCCTCGGCCATCCTGGTCAGCTCGGCGATCCGGGCGGACAGCAGCTCGTGCTGGCGTTGCAGATGTTGCTGCGGGTCCGCCGCGGGGTCGTCGAGCAGGGCCGCGACCTCGTCGAGCGGGAAGCCGAGCTCCCGGTAGAACAGGATCTGCTGCAGCCGGTCGAGGTCGGCGTCGCCGTACCGCCGGTGGCCCGCGTGGCTGCGGTCGCCCGGGCTGAGCAGTCCGATCTCGTCGTAGTGGTGCAGCGTGCGCACCGTGACCGAGGCGAAACCGGCGACCTCGCCCACCGAGTAGCTCTTCGTCTTGTTCGTCTTGTTCGTCATGACAGCTTCCGCGCTCCCTTCGGGACGAGCCTCGGGCCTCACGCGACGTGAGGTGCAAGTCGTAGGTCGTTTGTCGTATTTGGGTGGTTATGGTGAGCCGTGGCCACCGAAGTGCAGACCCCCGCCCCTGCCTCCTCCGCGCGCGTCCTGCTGCCGATGATCCTCCCCGCGCTCGCCGTCGGGATCGGAGCCAGCCTCCTCTTCCTCGGCGTCAGCGAGGTGGCGGAGAAACTGCAGGACGCCCTCTGGACCGACCTGCCCGATGCTCTCGGCATCGGCGGGTACTCCTCGCTGTGGATGATCGTCATGCTCACCGCGACCGGCATCCTGGTCGGGCTCGTCGTGTGGAAGGTGCCGGGGCATGCGGGGCCCGATCCCGCCACCCTGGGCCTGGGCGGCGAGGAGCCGCTCCGCCCGTACGTACTCCCGGGGCTGGTCGTCGCGGCTGCGCTGATGCTGGCCGGTGGCCCGAGCCTGGGTCCCGAGAATCCGATCATCGCGGTGAACGTCGCGGTCGCCTTCTGGGTCGGCCACAAGCTGCTGCCGAGCGCGCCCGGCGCGCTCTGGGTCTCGCTCGCCACCGCGGCGACCCTCGGCGCGCTCTTCGGCACGCCCGTCGCGGCCGCCCTCGTCATCTCCGAGTCGCTGGCGGGCAAGCCGATGAAGGGGTCGCTCTGGGACACGATGTTCCCGGCGCTGGTCGCGGCCGCCGCCGGCGCGCTGACCACCACGCTCGTCGCGCACCCCAGCTTCGATCTGGGGCTGCCCGACCTGAGCCGGCCCGGCTGGGGCGATGTGCTGGCCATGCTGGTCATCACCACGGCTGCCGCGGTGTTCGGGATGCTGGCCGCCTACGCCTTTCCGTACGTCCACAAGGCCTTCGGCCGGCTCCGGCACCCCATGCTGATGCTGCCGGTGGGCGGCCTCGTGCTGGGGCTGCTCGGGGCGCTCGGCGGGCATCTGACGCTCTTCAAGGGGCTCAACGAGGTGGCGGAGATCGCCGCCGATCCCGATGGGCACTCGGCCGGAGAGTTCGCGCTGATGACCGGGGTGAAGCTGGTGGCGCTGGTCGTCGCCGCCTCCTGCGGCTTCCGGGGCGGGCGGATCTTCCCGGCCGTGTTCGTGGGGGCAGCCTTCGGGCTCTGCGCGCATGCGCTCGTACCCGGGGTCCATCCCGCGGTCGGGGTCTCGGCCGGGGTTCTGGGCGTGCTGCTCGCGATCACCCGGCAGGGCTGGGTCAGCCTGTTCACCGCGGCGGTTCTGATGTCGTCGCCCGCGATCCTGGCCCTGCTGTGCATCGGCATCCTGCCCGGCTGGCTCGTGGTCACCGGGCGCGTGCAGATGCAGCTGCGGGAGGACGGCTCCCCGGTGCGATAGGGGCGATATGTCCGTATCTTCGTCTCAGGGGGCCGATACGGAGGTACTTCGATGTCCACGCCCACGCCCGTCAAGGTCGCCGTCATCTACTACTCGGCCACCGGCACCGTCGCCACGATCGCCAAGGCCATCGCCGACAGCGCCGAAGCCGCCGGCGCCGAGGTCAGGCTGCGCAAGGCGCACGAGCTCGCCCCGCAGGCCGCGATCGACTCCAACCCCGCCTGGGCCGCCAACGCCGCGGCCACCGCGGACGTCGAGGAGGTCTCGCCCGACGACATGGTCTGGGCGGACGCGGTGATCTTCGGTTCGCCCACGCGGTACGGGAACATCGCCTCCCAGCTCAAGCAGTTCATCGACACCCTCGGCGGCCTCTGGCAGGAGGGGAAGCTCGCCGACAAGGTCTACAGCGGCTTCACCGCCAGTGCCACCATGCACGGCGGCCAGGAGTCCACGCTGCTCGCGCTCTACAACACCGTCCACCACTTCGGCGGGATCCTCGTGTCGCCCGGGTACACCGACCCCTCGAAGTTCGTCGACGGCAACCCGTACGGCACCTCGCACGTGGCCGGGCAGGGCGACATCCCGGTCGGGGACCAGACGCTGACGGCCGCCCGGGTGCAGGCTGAGCGAGTCGTGAAGTTCGCACGCGCGCTGGCGAGTTGAGGAGCTGAGCCCATGGCACTGCACGAGGGACAGGGCGACAAGGAGCCCGAGAAGCTGCACCTCAATCCCTTCTTCGGGGAGGCCAATCCGGTCGGCGGCATGGCCTCCGCCCCGCCCAAGCACCGGCTGCCGCAGTCGCCGATGGCGCCCTCGACCGCGTACCAGTTGGTGCACGACGAGCTGATGCTCGACGGCAATTCGCGGCTCAACCTGGCCACCTTCGTCACGACGTGGATGGAGCCCCAGGCGGGGATCCTGATGGCGGAGTGCCGGGACAAGAACATGATCGACAAGGACGAGTACCCGCGCACCGCCGAGTTGGAGCGGCGGTGCGTGGCGATGCTCGCCGATCTGTGGAACGCGCCCGATCCCGGGGCCGCGGTGGGGTGTTCGACCACCGGGTCGAGCGAGGCGTGCATGCTGGCGGGGATGGCGCTGAAGCGGCGGTGGGCGAAGCGGAACGCGCACCGGTATCCGGGTGCCGGGGCCCGGCCCAATCTCGTCATGGGCGTCAATGTGCAGGTCTGCTGGGAGAAGTTCTGCAACTTCTGGGAGGTCGAGGCGCGGCAGGTGCCCATGGAGGGCGCCCGCTTCCATCTCGATCCGCAGGCCGCCGCCGAGCTGTGCGACGAGAACACCATCGGGGTCGTCGGGATCCTGGGGTCGACCTTCGACGGGTCGTACGAACCGATCGCCGATCTCTGCGACGCGCTGGACGCGCTGCAGGAGCGGACCGGGCTCGATGTGCCGGTGCATGTGGACGGGGCCTCGGGGGCGATGGTCGCGCCGTTCCTCGACGAGGACCTGGTGTGGGACTTCCGGCTGCCCCGGGTGTCGTCCATCAACACGTCCGGGCACAAGTACGGGCTCGTGTATCCGGGGGTGGGCTGGGCGCTGTGGCGTTCTGCTCTTGAACTTCCCGAGGAGCTTGTCTTCCGGGTGAACTACCTGGGCGGGGACATGCCCACCTTCGCGCTGAACTTCTCCCGGCCCGGCGCCCAGGTCGTGGCGCAGTACTACACCTTCCTGCGGCTGGGGCGCGAGGGCTACCGGGCCGTGCAGCAGTCGACGCGGGACGTCGCGCGCGGGCTCGCGGAGCGGATCGAGGCGCTGGGCGACTTCCAACTCCTCACCCGGGGCGACGAGTTGCCGGTCTTCGCCTTCACCACCGCGGACGACGTGTCCGCGTTCGACGTCTTCGACGTGTCCCGCCGGCTCCGGGAGCGGGGGTGGCTGGTCCCCGCGTACACCTTCCCGGAGAACCGGCAGGACCTCTCCGCGCTGCGGATCGTCTGCCGCAACGGGTTCTCGGCCGATCTGGCGGCGCTGCTCATGGAGGACCTCGGCTCGCTCCTGCCCGAACTGCGGCGGCAGAGCGGCCCGCTGGAGCGGAGCAAGTCGGAGGCCACGGCCTTCCACCACTAGGCGGCTGTACGGCTACCGGCTGAGGCGGCGGAAGCGGCGGGCGGCCAGCGGGAAGAACACGGCCGTCAGCGCCAGGGGCCAGGCGACGGCGAGGAGGGTCGCGTGCGAGGCGGCCCAACTCGCCTCTGCCGTCGCCGGGTTGCCGAACAGGTCGCGTACGGCCGTCGCCGTCGCCGACAGCGGGTTCCACTCCACGACCGCGCCCAGCCAGCCCGGCATCGACTCCGGGGTCGCGAAGGCGTTGGAGAGGAAGCCGACGGGCCAGACCAGGATCTGGACCGCCTGCACCATCTCGGGGCGGCCCGCCACCATCGCGAGGTGGATGCCGATCCAGAGCATCGCGAAGCGGAAGAGGAGGAGCAGGGCGATCGCGGCCAGGAACGATCCCGGGCCCGCGTGCCAGCGCCAGCCGATCGCCCAGCCGACGCCGATCATCATCAGCAGGCCTGCCGCCGACTGCATCATGTCGGCAGTGCAACGGCCCACCAGAACAGCCGAGTTGGTCATCGGCATCGAGCGGAAGCGGTCGATGACTCCCTTGCCGAGGTCCTGGGTGACGGCGAGCATCGTCCCTTCCAGGCCGAAGGCCATGGTGAGGGCGAGCATGCCGGGGACCAGGAAGTCGACGTAGTCGCCCTGCACCCCCGCGCCGCCGCCGACCAGGAAGCCGAACATCAGCAGCAGCATCACGGGGAAGACCAGGCCGACCACGACCTGGACGGGCTGCCGTGCCCAGTGGGCGAGTTCGCGCCGGGTCATCGTCCAGGAGTCGGTGAGTGCCCAGGTCAGGGTGGTTCCGGTGCCGGTGCTCATGCGTGCTCCTTCGTGAGGTGCAGGAAGACCTCGTCGAGGGTGGGGCGGCGGATCGCCATGTCCTCGGCCTCGATGCCGGCCGCGTGCAGCGCTCGTACGGCGTCCGTCAGTGCCGCCATACGGTCCTTCACCGGGGCGCTCAGCAGCCGGCGGTCGGTGTCGGTGGTGACATCGTCGAGCCACAGTGCGGCCGCCGCCGCCGCGAGTTGCGACACGTCGCGCAGGACGATGTCGATGCGGTCGCCTCCGAGGTCCGACTTGAGCGCGTCGGCCGTGCCCTCGGCGATCACCCGCCCCGAGCCGAACACCGAGATGCGGTCGGCCAGTTGGTCCGCCTCCTCCAGGTACTGCGTGGTCAGCAGCACGGTCGTGCCGCCCCCGACCAGCGAGCGCACCGCGTCCCACACCTCGGTGCGGCCGCGCGGGTCCAGACCCGTCGTCGGCTCGTCCAGGAACAGCACCTCCGGGTCGGTGATGAGCGAGGCCGCCAGGTCGAGGCGGCGGCGCATCCCGCCGCTGTACTGCTTGACCGCCTTGCGTCCGGTGTCCGCGAGCCCGAAGCGGTCGAGCAGCTCGTCCGCTCTGGCCCCCGCGCGCCGGGCGCCCAGGTGGTGGAGGCGGCCGAACATCTCCAGGTTCTGCCGGCCCCCGAGCTCCTCGTCCACCGCCGCGCTCTGCCCGAGGAGGCCGATGCGGGCGCGGACCTCGGCCGCCTGCCGTACGACGTCGAAGCCCGCGATCTGCGCCCTGCCCTCGTCGGGGCGGAGCAGGGTCGACAGGATGCGGACGGCCGTGGTCTTGCCCGCGCCGTTGGGGCCGAGCACGGCGTGCACCGTGCCGCGCGGGACGTTCAGGTCCAGGCCCCGCAGGGCCTGCTTCTCTCCGTACCTCTTGCCGAGTCCCTCGACGAAGATCAAGCGCACTCCCCATCCTAGTCAAACTTGATTAGCTGCGGATGGAGAAGGTACTGCCCGTTTCTTCATTCGTCAAACTTGATTAGTCGGGATCGGTCGTCGCGTACGGGTTCTCCTGGCCGTCCGCCAGGACCCCGACGAAGGGCTCGCCCTCGCCCGCGAAGACGTACGCGCCGGACTCGATGCGCCCGATCAGGCCGCGCGTCCACTCGGCCCCGGCGTCCGCCGTATGGATCCAGAAGTTCATGATCTCGCCGATGTGGCCGAGCTTCTCCGGGCCCTCCTCGGGCACGTAGTGCTCGGTGACCGCCGAGCGCCAGGCCTCGATGGCGGTGATCCGCTGCCGGAGGAGGTCGACGGCCTCCGTGCGCTCCAGGTCGACGATCATGCCGAGCGCCGCCGACATCACGTCCATTTTCTGGTCGTAGGAGACCAGGGCCTCGCGGAGGAGGCGGAAGTACTCCGCGCGGCCCGCCTCCGTCAGCTCGTACTCGGTGCGCGGCGGGCCGCCTGCCGTACTCGGAGCGATCTCGTGCGCCAGCAGCACGCCCTGCTTCGCCATCTGCTTCAGGGCGTGGTAGATCGACCCCGGCTTGGCGTTGGACCACTCGTGCGCGCCCCAGTACTCCAGGTCGTTGCGGACCTGGTAGCCGTGTGCGCGCCCGTGCTGGCGGACCGCTCCGAGTACGAGCAGACGGATTGCTGACATGGAGGTCACATTAGGCGCTCCGCGTCAACCAGCTCGAAAGCGGTCTTCCCGTCCAGCGACTCCCGGACGATGTCGGCGTGGCCCGCGTGCCGGGCGGTCTCCTCGATCAGGTGCAGCATCAGCCAGCGGTACGAGACCTCGCCGTCCTTCGGGAACCACGGCGCCTCGGGCAGCGGGAAGGTGCCGTCCAGGCTGGGCACCGAGCGGATGAACTCCTCGGTCTCCGCGGCGACTTCGGCCCAGAAGGCCAGCAGTTGCGGGATCGTCTCGTCGTCCACCAGGCGGAAGCTGTCGCCCCAGGTCTCCTGGGTGCGGACGCGCTCGTTGGGCTTCTGCTGCGCCATGCGCAGCCAGTTGAGCTCCGTCTCCGCGACGTGCTTCACCAGCCCGGAGACCGAGAGCTCGCTGGCGCTGGGGCGGCTCGCCGCCTGCTCCTCCGTGAGGCCGAGGACCGAGCGCCGGATCGCGCCGCGCTGGGCTTCCACGAAGGACAGGAGCGCTCCGCGCTCGTCGCCGCGGGCCTCAGAACTGACGTGGGTGACCATGGTGTTCCTCCCGGTTGGTGTGTGCCCAACGCTACGGGCCCTCTAGGACAGAACGTGTCCTAAAGGGCCCGCGGGAGCAGATGAACCTGCCGTACTAGAACGGGAATCCGCTGCGGCCGTGCTGGATGGAGATCCACTGCTGGGTGGTGAAGGCGTCCGCCATCGAGTCGCCGTTGAGGCGTCCGAGGCCCGAGCGCTTCTCGCCGCCGAAGGGGACGATCGGCTCGTCGTGGACGGTGCCGTCATTGATGTGGATCATCCCGGTGCGGATGCGCTTCGCGAGGCGTACGCCGCGCTCGATGTCGCCGGTGTGCACCGCGCCGCTCAGTCCGTACGGAGTGTCGTTGGCGATCCGTACCGCCTCCTCCTCGCCGTCGAAGGGGATTAGCAGCGCCACCGGGCCGAAGATCTCCTGGTGGAGGACCGGGGAGCCGGCCGGCAGGTCCGTCAGTACGGAAGGAGCCACCAGGTTGCCCTCGGTGGTGCCGTGCAGCAGCGCCGTCGCGCCCGCCGCCACGGCCTGCTCGACGACCGAACTGACCGACTCCGCCTGGGAGTTGTTGATCAGCGGGCCGATGTGCGTCGTGGGGTCCGCCGGGTCGCCGGTCTTGAGGGTCCTGACCTTGGCGACGAACTTCTCCGTGAACTCCGCCTCGACCGAGCGGTCGATCAGGATGCGGTTGGCGGCCATGCAGACCTGGCCCTGGTGCACGTAACGGCTGAAGACCGCCGCGTCGACGGCGTAGTCGACGTCCGCGTCGTCCAGGACGATCAGCGCGCTGTTGCCGCCGAGCTCCAGGACGGAGTGCTTGAAGTGCGCGGCGCAGACGGTGGCGACGTGCTGGCCGACCTTGTCGGAGCCGGTGAAGGAGATGACCTTCGGGACCGGGTGGATGAGGAGCGCGTCGCCGATCTCGGCGATGTCGGTGACCACGACGTTCAGCAGTCCGCCGGGCAGGCCCGCGTCCTCGAAGAGCTTCGCGACCAGGGTGCCGCCGCATATGGGGGTGTTCTGGTGCGGCTTGAGGACCACGCCGTTGCCCAGCGCGAGCGCCGGGGCGACCGACTTCAGGGAGAGGAGGAAGGGGAAGTTGAAGGGGCTGATGACGCCCACGACGCCGACCGGGACGCGGTAGACGCGGTTCTCCTTGCCGTCGACCGGCGAGGGGATGATGCGGCCCTCGGGGCGCAGCGACAGCTGGATCGCCTCGCGCAGGAACTCCTTGGAGAGGTGGATCTCGAAGGCGGCCTTCAGCCGGGTGCCGCCGAGTTCGGCGACGATCGCGTCGGATATCTCGCCCTCGCGCTCCTCGACGAGGGCGAGGGCGCGCTCGAACACGGCGCGGCGCGCATAGGGGTTGGTGTCGGCCCAGGCGACCTGGGCGCGCTCGGCGGCGCGATAGGCCTGGTCCACCTCGTCGACGGTGGCCACGGTGATCGACGCCAGCTTGGTGTCGTCGTACGGATTGAAGTCGATGATGTCCCAGGAGCCGCTGCCGGGCTTCCACTCACCGTCGATGTACTGGCGGTCCAGGTCGCTGAAGAAGGACATGAGATCCCCTATGACGCAAACAGATGCGCGATGCCAGGGGGCATCCCCTGGGCCTGATGTCGCGTCATCGTACTTGTGTTTCAGGGGAGTTGAAGGAGTCCCTTGAGGAGGTCCCTGCTCTGTGCGGGGGTCGCGCAGTCGCGCTGTATCTTCTCGAACGCCCGCTCGTACTGGGCGACGTCCTCGCTCTTGTCGAGGTAGAGGGCGCTGGTGAGCTGCTCCAGATAGACGAGATCGGAGAGGTCCGACTCCAGGAAGCGCAGCATGGCGAAGGATCCGCTCTCGCCCGCGTGCCAGCCGGCGGAGAACGGCATCACCTGGAGCGTCACGTTGGACATCTCGGAGACGTCCAGGAGATGCCTCAACTGGCCCTGCATCAGGGCCCGGTCGCCCGTGGGCGCGCGGTGCAGGGACGCTTCGTCGAGTACGGCGTGGAACTTCGGGCCGCGCTCGTCGACGAGGACCTTCTGGCGCTCCAGGCGCAGGGCGACCCTGCGGTCGACGGAGGCCGGTGAGGCGTCGGGGTTGCCGCGGGCGACGACCGCGTGTGCGTACGCCTCGGTCTGCAACAGGCCGTGGACGAACTGCACTTCGAAGATGCGGATGAGGGAGGCGGCGCTCTCCAGACCGACGTACGTCTGGAACCAGCCGGGCAGGACGTCGCCGTAACTGTGCCACCAGCCGGACATGTTGGCCTCCCGGAGAAGGCCGAGCAGCGGCTCGCGTTCGGCGTCGTCGGTGACGCCGTACAGCGTGAGCAGATCCTCGACGTCCCTGGACTTGAAGCTCACCCGTCCCAACTCCATGCGACTGATCTTGGATTCGGACGCGCGGATCGAATAGCCGGCCGCCTCGCGGGTGACGCCTCGCGACTCCCGCAGCCGCCGGAGCTGAGATCCCAGCAGGATGCGCCGTACGACGGAACCGTTCTCTCCGGTCGACACTGCGTCATCCCCTCCCCTTACCGATGGTGTGTGCGAAGCCGCAGTCTGCCACCAAAACGCTTCAGCCTGTACTCAAACGATTACGGAGATGGCAAAAGAGCAAAACCGGCGAGTAGAAAGTGGAAGAACCTTGACGGAAGAAATGAGCAAGAAACGTCACGGCAGCACCCAAGTCCGGCGCGTGCACGTGCATCTGCCCTTGCATCTGCCCTGCGCATTCGGAACCATGGTCCCCGCGCACCTGCGTTCTCGTACCACCGCCCGCTCGCCACGGCACAGTTGTCTGCCACGGCCGCGATTCCCGGGAGTGCCTCGCATGGGGACGAATGGATCGACCGTGCTCGAGTCGTTGGAGCCTTTAAGACAGGGCCTTCCCCCCATCGACCCCGCAGCCGTCTCCAGCTCCGCCTCGTGCGCGCTGCCCACCCGTTACGAGGCCGTCCGCGGGGCGAGACAGTTCACCAAGTCGACGCTGGCGTCATGGGAGTTGAGCGACCGTTTCGACGATGTCGCCCTGGTCGTCTCCGAGTTGGTCACCAACGCGCTGCGCCACGCCCTGCCCGCCGACACTCCGCGCGAGGACGGGAACGAGCCGCCGGTGCGGCTGCATCTGATGCGGTGGACCTCACGGCTGGTGTGCGCGGTGCGCGACCCCAGTCATGCGTCGCCCGAGCCGCGGGAGCCGCAGGACCTGGAGAACTGCGCGGCCGAGTCCGGGCGCGGGCTCTTCCTGGTGGAGTCCTTCGCGGACAGCTGGGGCTGGCACCCGCTCGCCGGGACCCTGCGCGGCAAGGTGGTCTGGGCGCTGTTCCGGCTGCAGGCCGAAGGCTGAGGGGCGTTCGTCGGCTACGCCTCGGATATGAGGTGGTCGAACTCCCCGGCCTTGGCCCCTATGAGCATCGACTCGATCTCGGCCGGGGTGTAGATCAGAGCAGGTCCCTCGGGGTGGCGTGAGTTGCGTACCGCCACATCCCCGCCCGGGAGCCGGGCGAACTCGACACAGGATCCCTGTGAGTTGCTGTGCTCCGACTTCTGCCAGACGACCCCGTGAAGCTCCGTTGCCGCCATGCCGTTGTACGCGTGGTGCACAGGAAGCTCCCTGGTAGTACAGATGTCAACTGCTCCGGATCATAGCTGCGTTCACGTGCGGCTGCACGGGAAGATGCACGTGCACGCGGGGTGTTCGACCGGCTACAGCTAGGACGCCGCGCGGGCGCTTCCGGCTCCAACTGTTCGGGTACTCCTGGTAACTTGGCCCGCTCGCGTAGTCGATCCAGGGGGATTCAGCAGTGCACAGGCACGTACGTACGACCACTCTCACCGCCGTCACGGCCGCCGCGCTCGCGCTGGCCGGGTGTTCCAGCGGCGACAAGTCCGACTCCGGCAAGGGCACGGACACACCCACCGCGGCCACGTCGTCGGCTTCGTCCACGGGCGGTGACACCGGCGGTGACACGGGTGGTGACACCGGTGGCGGCAGCGGGAAGTCCGGGAGCATCGACGGCACCTGGGTGGCCACCACGGGCGGCAAGACCATCGCCCTGTCGGTCAGCGGGAAGATCGCGGCCATCGCGGGCGAGCACGTCTGCTCCGGCTCCGTCGCCGACATGGGCAAGCAGATGCTGTCGCTGAAGTGCGTGGACGGGAACACCGACCGCACGATGGGCGCGGTGGAGTCCGCCGACGGCACGTCGCTGGTGGTGTCGTGGGACGGCGGCGTCAAGGACACCTTCACCAAGGCGGACAACATCAAGCTGCCGAGCGGGCTCGAGCTGCCCAAGTCCTAGGCGGGGCGCGGGCCTTCGTCGTCCAGGGCCTCGGAGAACTCCTCCAGGGACTCCAGGACCAGGCCCGCTCCCTTCCGTACCACCCGGTCGGGCACGCCCTCGCCGTCCCAGGCGGCGAGGGCGTCGCGCACTTCGTCCCACTGGGGGACGCGTCGGTCCCGTACCGCCCGCGCGGCCTTCTCGGTGGAGTCGCGCAGCGCGTCGGAGAGGGCCTCGGCGGCCGGGACCGGGGTCGTGGAGCGCTCGGGCAGGTGGGCCTCCATCAGCATGGAGACGCGGCCGAGGCGGTCCAGGGCGTGGGCGGCGTCGTCGGCGGCGGCGCGGGAGAGGCCCCGGTGGCGTACGGGCTCGTTCGCCGCACGGGCGAGCGCCTCGTGCCAGGCGGCGTCGGCCGCGCGTACCGCGAGCAGGGACTGCCGTACGTCGGAGCGGCGGGCGCCCGCCGGGTCCGCATAGTGCGAGACGACCTCGGCGGAGTAACGGCCCACCGCGATCAGCCAGTCGGCGAGACGGGTGCGCAGGCGCGGGGTCTCCCAGGCCGGGTAGACGGCGTACGAGATCATCGCGAGCAGCCCGCCGACGAGGGTCAGGATGACGCGGTCCGGGACGGTCTGGGTCCACTGGAGGCCGCCCATGCCGAGCAGGAAGACGACGTACGCGGCGACGAAGACCTGGGAGACGGCGTACCCGGTGCGCATCAGCAGGTACATCAGGCCCGCGCAGAGGACCGCGAGGCCGGCGGAGAGATAGAGGCCCGGGTGGGCCAGCTGCACGACCGCGGTGGCCAGGGCGACGCCGACGAGGGTGCCGCCGAAGCGGGCGATCGCGCGGCTGTACGTCTGCGAGAAGTCCGGGCGCATGATCATGACGGCGGCCATCGGGGCCCAGTAGCCGTGGCCGAGCGGGAGGACCTCGCCGAGCAGATAGCCGACGGTGGCGACGACCGCGACGCGCAGTGCGTGGCGGTGGATCGGGGAGTCGGGGCGGGTCGCCTCGCGGCGCATCGCGCGGGCGGCAACGGGGAGGAGGCGGGTGAGGCTGGGGCGGAGGAGCGGGGCGGCGGGCTCGTCGGGTTCGGGTTGGTCCGTTGTGGTGCCCGCGCCCCTGGCCGTCTCGACGACGTCCCTGAGCAGGGCGATCAGGCGTACGGCCGAGCGGTGGGCGGGGCCTGTGAGGATCGCCCCGGTGTCGGGGGTGCGGAGGGTCGCGAGGGCGGGGGCCGGGACCACCATGGGCTTGCCGTGGCGGATGGCGTGGGCCGAGGCGTCCAGTACGGAGGCTGCCGCGGCCAGGATCTCGCGGGCCCGGTCGCGTTCGGGGCCCTCGGCGGGGGCGCCGACGGAGGGGTCGGCGAGGGAGGCGAGCACGGGCCGGATGCGCTCGGCGAGGCCGCGGGTGCCGTGCAGTTCGGCGGGGCGGCGGCGGGCCTGGCGCGCGCTGACGGCGGCGGCGCTGCGGGCCGTCATGAAGGGGATCGCGTCGAAGGGGGCGTGCGGGTCCTGGCGGAGGCGGCGGGCGTAGTCGGCCTCGGCGGCCAGGGCGTCGGCGAGGGCGTCGCGCTGGGCGCCCCATCTGCGTACGGGGAAGAGCACGATCAGCGCGGCCTGGACCAGGCCTCCGAGGGCGATCATCCCGGCGTGGGCGGCGGCGTTCGCGACGGAGGTGGGGAGGGTGACCGTGACGAGCATGATCGCCACGTTGGAGGAGGCGATGATGCCGGCGGTGGGGCCGGCGGCCCAGGCGAGACCGGCGAGGAAGGTCCAGACGGCGAGCAGCACGATGAACAGGGCGCCCTGGGTGCCGACGAGATACCCGACGAACGTCGAGACGGCGAGGCTGGCGCCGGAGACGAGGGCGAGGACGGGGCGGGGCCGCCAGCTGCGCTGGAAGGTGGCGATGGCGGCGGAGTACGCACCGAAGGCGGAGCTGGCGGCGGCGGCCGGGGTGGAGATGGCGAGGGCCAGCGCGATGACGAGGGCGAGGCCGACGGCGGCGCGGACGGCGATGAGGGGCTCCAGGCGCCGCCGCTCGATCTTGAGCCCCGAGCGCCCGGCCTCCTTCAGCGCGCGGAGCCAGCTCATGGGGTCGAGGGTAGCGGGCTTTTCCGGCAAACCGGACTTATGGGGGTGCGGTGGGGGCGGGGCGAGGTGCGGGGCCGGCACCCTCGGGGGCTCCGCCCCCGGACCCCCGCTCCTCAATCGCCGGAGGGGCTTGATTTTGCCCGGTGTGGGCTTGATGGTGCGGGTCGGGGCGCGGATGTTGCCCGGCGAGAACGCAGGCGCGCGCCGCGTTCTGCCCGGCGGCTGCCGAAGCGCGTGAGCAAGGACATCAGGAGCGCGATCGTTGCGCACACCCCCGCCGCTCCCGTCATCTCCTGCCACGGCACCACCACCGTCGTGGGTGCCGACAGGCGGGAGAGGGCTGCCGTCACGCCCGCCAGGTTCAGTGCTGTCACCGCCGCCCCGAGCACCGCCCCGATACCCACCGCCAGGACCGCCTCGCCCGCCGTCACGCGCAGGACCTGGGTCCTCGTCGCACCGGCCAGGCCCAGCGACCTCAGCTCCTCCTTGCGTACCGAACCCGCCATCACCAGCGTGTTCGCCAGGCCGATCGCCGTGTAGAGCAGCGCGATCCCAAGGACCACCCACAGGCCCAGGCGTGTCTGGGCGTTCGTGCGCGGGTGCGTTGCCCGGAGCCACTCCTCCTTCGTCCTCACCTCTCCGCCCGTCGCCTTCCGCAGCTCCGCCGTCACCGCCGCCCTGTCCGCCCCCGGGCGCAGCGTCACCTCTATGCGGTCCACCGGCGCCGGGCCCCCGTTCGCCGGCGTGACGTACGCGCCGTTGTCGCCCGTGCCGATCGGCTGGACCCCTACGATCCGCAGCGACGTCTTGCGGCCGTCCCCGAGCCAGAGCGTGACCCGCTCGCCCAGGTTGTGCTGTGCCCACTCCTCGTTGACCACGATCGAGTGGTCGTCCAGGTCGGGGAAGGTGCCCGGCGGCACTGCTCTTGCCTCCGACTTCACCAGAGCTACGCCGTCCTCCAGCGTGAACACTCCCGTTGATGCGGAGGGCGTGAGGGTTGCTCCGCGGATGGCGTGTGACGGGACCTTCAAGTCCTCGCCCGTCACGATCAGTTGGGCGTGCGTACGGGCCCTCGCTTCCGCCGCCTTCGCCTCCGCCTTCGTCGCCGTCGCCCCCATCACCGTCCCGGCGAGGGCCACCGTCATCAGCACCGGCGCCGCGATGGCCGCCGTTCTGCGTACGGACGCCGCCGTGTTCTCCCGTACGAGCATCCCGACCGCCCCCGGCAGCCGCAGCGCCCGCGCAACCCGCCCCACCACCAGGGGTGTCAGCAGCGCCGCTCCCGTGATCAGGACCATGGGCTGCGTCATGTACGTCTTGCGGTGCAGCAGTTCCGACGGGTCGCTCGCCAGGGTCCAGCCGATCAGGCCGATTCCGCCCGCCAGCAGCGCGGCCCCGATCGCCTTCCGGCTCCACGGCATCACCCCCTCGTCCACCGACGCCTCCCTCAGCGCCTCCACCGGGCCGATCCGGCCCGCCCTTCGCGAGGCCGTCCACGCACCCGTCATCGCGACCAACAGGCCTGTCCAGAACGCCAGTTGGAGCGGCCAGGTCTGCTCGCCGATCGCGAACCACTCCGGCGCCATCCCGGCCCCCACCAGCCGTCGCGCCAGCAGCGGAGCGCACCACTCCCCCAGTGCGCAGCCCGCCGCCGCAGCGACCACACCCACCACTCCCGCCTCAGCCATCACCAGCCGCCGCACCTGCCCCGGCGTCGCCCCCGCCGTCCTCAGCAGCCCGAACTCCCGCCTGCGCAGCGCCACCGAGAAGGCGAAGGTCGACGCGACCACGAACACCGAGACGAAGGCCGCGACCCCGCCCGACGTCCCCAGCACCGAGACCACTGTCACCACGGCCTCCTCGTCGCGGGCCGCGGCCGGATCGGCGCGGCGGCGCGCATCCCCGGTGAGGACCTGTGCACGATGGCCGACCATCGCCCGGACCCGGTCGGCCGGGGCGTCCACACCGACCGCGTTGCCGCCGCCCTGCACCGGTCCCAGCGTGCGAAGTTCGCGCACCAGTTCTTTGTCCACAGGCTGTGGATGAAAAAGCTTCTGCGTCTTGCGGCCCACCGTGAGCGTGTCCGTCCCCATCACCACGACCGGCGACGCCGCGAACCCCTCCGGCTGCCGTACGGGAGGATCCAGCGCCGCCGCCAGACCCAGCGCCGTCGTCGCGATCAGGCCTACCCCCAGCGCGAGCGCGACGAAGCTCCCCACCAGCGTCGTCCACCGCGTCCGAAGTCCTGCAAGGACGACCATCAGCACGACGCCACCCGCCCGTCGACCAGGCGCACCACGCGGTCCGCGTACTCGGCGGCCGCCGGGTCGTGCGTGACCATCACGATCGTCTGACCGTCCCGGTCCACCAACTCCCGCAGCATGGACATCACTTCGGCGCTCGTCGTGGTGTCCAGCGCCCCCGTCGGCTCGTCCCCGAACAGCACCGTCGGCCGCGTCACGAGCGCCCGCGCGAGCGCGACCCGCTGCTGCTGCCCGCCCGACAACTCCGCCGGCCGGTGCCCCGCCCGTCCCTCCAGACCCACCCGTCCCAGCGCCTCCCCTATCTCCGCCTTCGACGGCTTCCGCCCCGCCAGCCTCAGCGGCAGGGCCACGTTCTGCGCGGCGGTGAGCGACGGCATCAGGTTGTACGCCTGGAAGACGAAGCCGATCCGCTCGCGGCGCAGCAGCGTCAGCCGCCGCTCGCTCAGCCCGGTCAGCGGCGTCCCGCCGACCTCCACCACCCCGGAGGTCGGCCGGTCGAGCCCCGCCGCGCACTGCAGCAGCGTCGACTTCCCGGACCCGGAGGGCCCCATGACAGCGGTGAAGGTCCCGGTCCGGAAGTCGAGATCGACCCCGTCGAGGGCAGCTACGTCGCGGTAGACGCGACGGACGGCGGTGAGCCGTACGGCAGTTGTGTCCATGCATCGAATCCAACCGCCGCGGGCCCGCCCGATCACGGCCACCAGCGGGCGTCTGCGGGGTAGGCCCAGCCCTACCCTGGACCTATGCACAAGGTGATCGACCAGGCGTTCGCAGCCGCGCTCTACACCGACGGCGACGAGGGCCTGGACACCGGAGCCTCCCTCCTCGCCGCCGATCCGACGGCCGACGAGGCGCTGCGGCGGCGCGGCGAGGAGTTCGTGCGGCGGGCCTGGGAGCGGGGCTGGCAGCCCGCCGATCTCGTACGGATCGTCCGCCGCGATCTGGAGGCCGGGCACGAGCAGCTGCTGGCCGAGCTGATCACCGCCGAGGTACGCGGGTACGACCGCCTCCCGCCCCGCTGGCAGGCGCAGCTGGATGCGCTGGACCCGGCGCCGTACCGTGCGGGCGACCGCTTCACCCGGGCCACCGCCGTGCTGGAGCTCTACCGGCTGCTGCTCCGGCTCCCCGCGATCGAGCCGGTCGGGCCGGCGCCGGGGGCCACGCCTCTCCACGTACAACTGCCGCACCACCACGCCGAACCGCGCATGCTCACGCGGATCCGCGCGCTGCTCGCGAAGGCCGAGGCGACCGGATTCCCCGATGAGGCGGAGGCGCTCAGCGCGAAGGCGCAGGAGCTGATGGCGCGGCACAGCATCGACGAGGCGCGGCTCTCGGCGCAGGGGCACGACCCGGATGCGCCGGCCGCGTGCCGGATCGGGGTCGACGCGCCGTACGAGACGGCGAAGGCGATCCTGCTGGACGCGGTGGCGAGCGCGAACCGGTGCCGCGCGGTGTGGAACGGCTCGTACTCGTTCTCGACGGTCGTCGGCTTCGAACCCGACCTGGAAGTCGTCGAGTTGCTCTACACGTCACTGCTCGTGCAGGGCACGGCGGCGATGACGCGCGCCGAGGCGGGGCAGCGGGCGGGCGGGCGGAAGCGCACCAAGACGTTCCGCCAGTCCTTCCTGATGGCGTACGCGAGCCGGCTCGGCCAGCGGCTGACGGAGACGACGGAGCAGGTCACGGCGGCGGAGGCGGACGGCAGCCTGCTGCCCGTGCTGGCGGCGCGCGACGTGGCGGTGGAGGCGAGCGCGGACCGGATGTTCCCGGAGACGACCACGACCAGGGTGCGGGGCGCGACGGACTACGAGGGCTGGGAACACGGCACGGCGGCTGCGGATGCGGCGCACGTTCAACAGCCGGGCGTCAGAGGGAAGTTGAGCCCTGGCCGAGAAACTCCGTGACCGTGCGGACGAAGAAGGCGGCGTCGTCCAGCCAGGGGAAGTGACCCGCGCCGGGCTGGACGACCAGTTCGGCGGAGGGGAACAGGTTCGCCACCTCGGCGGCGACGCGGGGGCGCGGGCCGCTGTCGACCTCGCCCGCGAAGAGCAGGACGCGGGCGTCGAGTTGGGCGAGGACGGCGCGGGCGGCGGGCGGGTCGAAGGCGCCGGGGCCTGCGTAGGCGCCCGAGGCCTCCTCGTTGGTCTGGGCGACGTCGAGGGCCGCGTGCGCCTGGGCCGCCGCGTCCCAGCGGCCGTAGAAGAAGGGCGCGGCCGCGTCGAAGTCGGGGTCTGTGGCGGCGCCGTCCCAGATGCGGTCGAAGCACGCGCGCGCACCGTCGTACCAGGGCTCGGACTTCCGCAGATCGGCCGCCTCGTGGCGGTCGGCGACGGTGAAGTCGACGCCGACCGCACGGCCCCGCGCCGTGATCAGAGTGAGGGTCCTGATGCGCTGGGGGTGCGCGGCGGCGTACAGCAGGGCCAGGTCTCCGGCCGCCGAGTGGGCGAGCAAGTCGATCCGTTCCAGGCCGAGTTGGAGGCGCAGCGCCTCTACGTCGGCGACCTGCCGGTCCGCCCTGTACGTCGCCGGATCGGCGGGGACCGACGAGTCACCGGTGCCGCGCAGATCCAGCAGCACCAGCCGACGGTGGGCCGCAAGTCCACCCAGGTCCCCGAGGTAGGCGGAGGCGCGCATGGCGCCACCGGGCAGACAGATCAGCGGCTCACCCTCGCCCACGGAGTGGTGGGCGAGGGCGGTTCCGTCGGGTGCGGCGAAAGTCGGCATGGGCGTCATCCTCGGTGCCTCGCTCCGGCGGTGGCAAGCGTGTTTCGGCGCGAGGCCAGCACCCCTGGGGGCTCCGCCCCCGGACCCCCGCTCCTCAATCGCCGGAGGGGCTGGATTTTCCCGGATGTGGGCTTGATGGTGCGGCTTACGGCTTCAGGACCAGCTTTCCGCGACCGTGCCCCTCCTCGCTCAGCTGCTGCGCCTTGGCCGCGTCGCCCAGCGGGAAGACCTCCGCCACCTGCACCTTCAGCTTCCCCTCCGCCAGCAGCCGGGCCTGCCCCGCCAGCCCCTTCGCGCGGTCCGCCGAGGACTCCCCGCTGAAGATCACGCCGTGCTCGGCCGCCGCCCTCGGGTCCAGGATCGTGACGATGCGGTCCTTCTCCCCGCCGCGCGTCTCGATCAGCGCCGGCAGATCCCCATGGCCCGCCGCCTCGAAGACCGCGTCCACACCCTGTGGAGCGGCCTCCCGCACCCGGCCCGCCAGGCCTTCTCCGTACGCGACCGGGACCACGCCCCGCTCGCGCAGCACCTCGTGGTGGGCGGGCGACGCCGTGCCGACGACCTTCGCTCCCCGCGCCACCGCCAGCTGCACCGCGACCGAGCCGACCGCGCCCGACGCCCCGTGGACCAGCAGGGTCTCGCCCTCGCGGACGGCCAGGAGGTCCAGTACGCGCTGGGCCGTCTCGCCGGCGACGGGCAGGGCGACCGCGTCCACCCACGACAGCCCGGCGGGCTTGGGGGCGAAGTCCTCGGCGAGGGCGTACTGGGCGTACGCGCCCGTCACGCTCCAGCCCAGCACCTCGTCGCCGACCGCGACCCCGGTGACGCCCTCGCCGATCTCGTCGACCGTGCCGGCGACCTCCAGACCGGGGGTTGCGGGGAGTTCGGTCGGGAAAGCGGCCTGCATCCAGCCGTAACGGATCTTGTAGTCCACCGGGTTGACCCCTGCGGCCGCGACCTTGATCCGCACCTGGCCGGGGCCCGCGTGCACCTCGTCGATCTCCTTGAGGTGCAGTACCTCCGGGCCACCGAACTCCTCAAAAACGATCGCTTCCATGCTGTGCCTCCGTGTGGCCCGTCGTGGTCGGTTCGGGTGCTTCGGGTTCCAGCTTTGATCCTCGCCGCCCTCCGCCCGGCCCGCCTTTCGGACGGTTCGACCTGGCCGGAAGGACAGGGCCGGGGCCAGGTCCCGGCCGTACGCTGGAACACATGGCCGCCATCCCGCTCTCCGCCGCCGTCCCCGTCCTCGAGGCATCCCTCGGCGACATGCTGGGGCGGGTCTCCGCCGCGGTCGCCGCGCTCGTACCGCACCGCGCCGCCGCCGAACTGTCCCCGCACTGCACGCACACGCCGATCAAGTCGTACGGCGACACCGCGCTCACCGGCCGGATCACCGGCGCCGAGCTGGAGCGGATCGCGGAGGGGGCGACGGCCGGGGAGCCCTGGGAGGGGATGGCCAGGATCGGCGGCGCGGATCGGCCGGTGGTCGTCGTCCTCAGCGACAAGACGCACAAGGGGGCGACGCTCGTTCTCGTACGGGACGAGGACGCGGCGCCGGTGGCGGCCGGGCTCGACGACGTACAGGCGCTCTGGGACCTGGTCACCGCGCACTCCGAGCGGTTCACGACCGAGGCCATCCCCGTGAACATGGCCCGCTCCCGGGCCACCGCCTCCGAGCGGGCGCGGATCATCGCCGAGCTCGGGGACGCGCACGCGGCCGCGCTGACCGGGCTCCTCGGGGTGTTGCGCAGCCGGGACCTGGACGATGCGACGGCCAGGGCGCGGGCCACGGAGTACGCGGTGACCGCCCTCCTGGAACAGCGCGCCGAGGCCGACCGCGACAAGGCGCTGAGCGAGGAGCCCGCCGACGAGGCCTTCGAACGGCTCGCGGACTCCCTCGCACCGCTGCTGCGGCACAGTCCCGTACGGCTGGAACTCGGGCCTCCGGTGGAGGAGCGCGGCCGCCCGGTCCCGGCCAACGAGGCGCACGCGCTGCGCGCGGTGGTGCGGGCCGTGGTGCTGTCCGTGATGGAGCAGGCGCCGCTGCAGCGCATCCATGTGGGCTGGCAGGTGGCGGGCGACGAACTGCGCGCGACGGTACGCGACGACGGTCCCGGGGAGCTCTCGTACTGCTCGCTCTCGACCCACCGGGTCAACGAACGGCTCGGCGCGGTCGGCGGGAAGGTGACGATCGACGCGGTGCCGGGGTGGGGCACGACGGTCACGGCCGTCGTCCCGCTGGGCACGCCGGCGCCTGCGGCGGTGGACCCGCTGGGCGGTCTTGGGTCGCGGGAGCTGGAGGTGCTCGGGCACCTGGCGCAGGGGCACAGGAACCGGGCGATCGCCGAGGATCTGCACATCAGCGAGTCGACGGTGAAGTTCCACGTGGCGAACATCCTGACCAAGCTGGGGGTCGGCTCGCGGGGTGAGGCGGCGGCGCGGTTCCGCGAGGCGGCCTGACTTCGAGGGGCATTGTCAGTGGCGGGTGCCAGACTCGATTGCATGATCGAGCGCTGGGCCGTCGCGGCGGCCGAGGGCGGCGGGGCCCACCTCGCGCCCCTCGGCCCCGACGGGCTGCCCACGGGCCCGGTCCTGCACGAGGCGGACCTCGTCGAGTCCGTCCGGAAGCGCCCCGAGGTGGGCCGCTGGGTGTGGCGCTCGACGTACGACATCTATCCACGGCTGCTCGCCGCCGGGGTGCGCGTCGAGCGGTGCTACGACATCGAGGACGCGGAGCTCCTCCTCCTCGGCCACGAGGGCCGCCTGGGCGAACCGCGTTCGGCGGCCGCCGCCTGGGCGCGGCTGCACAACCGCCCCGTACCGCCCGATCCGCCGCCGCGCGCGGCCGAACCGGGCTCGCAGTCCTCCCTCTTCGAACCGCAGCCGGTCGCCGTCCCCTTCGAAGCGCTCCTGGAGGTGTACGCGGACCAGCTCCGGCGCCATGACGCGGCCGAACACCCGGACCGGATGCGGCTGTTGACCTCCTCGGAGTCGGCGGGGATGCTCGTCGCCGCCGAGATGAACGCGTCCGGGCTGCCCTGGTCGGCGGACGTCCACCGCGCCGTCCTCGACGAGCTGCTCGGCGAGCGGTACGCGGGCGGGGGCGAACCGCGCCGCATGGCGGAGCTCGCGGACGAGATCTCGGCGGCGTTCGGGCGGCGGGTGCGGCCGGAGCTGCCCGCCGATGTCATCAAGGCGTTCGGGCAGGCCGGGATCAGGATCAAGTCGACGCGGAGATGGGAGATCGAGGGCATCGACCACCCGGCGGTGGCCCCCCTCATCCAGTACAAGAAGCTCTACCGCATCTGGACCGCGCACGGCTGGGGCTGGCTCCAGGACTGGGTGCGCGAGGGGCGCTTCAGACCGGAGTACCAGCCGGGCGGGGCGGCGTCGGGCCGGTGGACGACCAACGGGGGCGGGGCACTTCAGATCCCCAAGGTCATCCGGCGTGCGGTCGTCGCCGACGAGGGCTGGCGCCTGGTGGTGGCCGACGCGGACCAGATGGAGCCGAGGGTCCTGGCCGCGATCTCGCGCGACCGGGGCCTGATGGAGGTCGCGGGAAGCGAGCAGGACCTCTACACCCGCCTCTCCGACCGGGCGTTCAGCGGCGACCGCGACCACGCGAAGATCGCGCTGCTCGGCGCGGTGTACGGGCAGACGTCGGGCGACGGCCTGAAGAACCTGGCGGCGCTGCGGCGCAGATTTCCGCTGGCGGTTGCGTACGTGGACGACGCGGCGAAGGCGGGCGAGGAGGGCCGGCTCGTACGGACGTGGCTGGGCCGGACGAGCCCGCGGGCGGCGGGGGCGGAGGAGGCCGACGAGGCGGGGGTCCCGCAGGACGAGGGCGACGGGGCCCCGGCCCGCGCCTCGAACGACGCGCGGGCGTGGGGCCGCTTCACCCGTAACTTCGTGGTGCAGGGCAGCGCGGCGGACTGGGCGCTCCTGATGCTGGCGGCGCTGCGGCAGTCGATCGCGGGGGCGGGGCTCAGGGCGGAGCTGGTGTTCTTCCAGCACGACGAGGTGATCGTGCACTGCCCGGAGGAGGAGACGGAGGCGGTGGAGAAGGCGATCCGCGAGGCGGGGGATGTGGCGGGGCGGATCGCGTTCGGGGAGACGCCGGTGAGGTTTCCGTTCACGGTGGCGGTGGTTCGGTGCTATGCGGACGCCAAGTAGGTGCACCCCCACCGGGGCTCCGCCCCGGACCCCGCCTGGTCTTGCGCCTAAACCGGCGCCGCTCTCGCGGAAGTGGTTGGCACGAGTGGGGGTTACTCAATGGCCGCTTGCGGTCCGTTCGGATGCGACACCGGCCAAAATCACCCGCGCATGCAAGCCCACGTCAGGCAAATCAACCCCGTCCGGCGATTGAGGACACGCGGCCGAAGGTCGCGTACGGGGGTGCAGGGGGCGAAGCCCCCGCTTACCGGGGCCCGGGGTCTGGGGCGGGAGCCCCCCACGCGGCGGAGCCGCAGAATGTCACAGCCGGGAAGGGGCGGGGTGGGGGAAGAACCCCTGCCCCTACTGGACCTTGCGCCACTTCGCGTCGATCGCGATCGCCTTCAGCTCGGCCAGCGTCAGGGCCGGCTCCTCGCGCGTCGACGCCGACGTCTGGCTGCCCGTGTTGAACGCGGAGATCACCACCCGGAACCCGTCAGGGCCCACCGCATCCGCAGTCCACATCGCCTGGTCAGCCACCTTCTCGCCCGACCCCTTCTGCACCCCCACCACCGTCCCGTCCGGCAGCGTCGTGACGTCGCCCCGGGGGAAGACATCGTCCATGCCGTTCTGGACGTTGATCTGGACGAGGCTCGCGCCCTTGCCGTCATCGACCACCACGAAGCCGAAGCCCTCCTGACCGCCCTTGTCGGTCACCGCGAGCTTCCCCGGCAGCGAAGCGATCAGCGCCTTCTGGATGCCGGCCGCGCTCGGATCCGTCCTCCGCGGGGTCTCGGACTTCTCCGCGACTGGCTTCAGGTCGGCGATCACCGGCGCCCACGCCTTGGCCGTGACGAACGCCTTCAACTGGGTGGCGGTGAGCGGCGGGTTGTCCCGGCTCACCTGGGCGCCCTTCTCCGCAGGCGCGTTGTACTCGCTCATGTCGACCAGGACGCCCTTGGGCGTGACCAGAGTGGCCCGCCAGTTCTTGGTGGGCTCCCGCTTGTCCGGGTACTCGTACCCCTGGACGACCATGAACCGCGAACCGTCGGCAAGCGTCTCCGTCGCGCACCTGTCGTACGGCACATAGGCCTTCGAGGGGCAGGTCACATACCCGTCGACGACATCGGGGGCCGTCCCCACCGCGTTGAACGAGATCCCGATCTGCGCCTTGCCGTCACCATCGTCGAAGACGACCGACGCGCTCGGCATTCCCGACGGACGGTCCTCCTTCTCCGGAGCCGATCCCGACGCGATCTCCTGGCTCGTCTTCCCCTCCGGGAGAAGCGACTTGAAGATCCTGAGCACCTGCTCCTTGGAGACATGGCCGTCCCCCTTCGCCGCAGGCAGCGGCTTCGGCTTCGCCGGCGCCCCCACCGAGCCGGTCCCCTGCCCCCCGCCCAGGTCGAGCACCCCGCTCGCGTACGCCCCGCCGAACCCCACCAGCGCCAGCGCCACCACGCTGCCGGTCACCGTCGCCGTGCGCCGGCGGCGGACCGTGCGGCGGCCGCGGCGGAGACCGGCGTCGACCAGGGCGGAACGGTCATCCGGTCGGAAGCTCTCGCCGGTGCGGCGGAGCGATTCGCCCAGCTGGTCCTCAAACGGCATGACAAACCTACCCATTCACCTAGTGATGACGTGAAACAGTCCTGATCAGCCCTAAGGGCTCTAGAGCGCCGCGAACTCCGCCAGGCTTCCGCCCAGTTGCTCGCGCAGCTTCGCCAGCGCCCGCACCGCCCTGGTCCGTACGGCGGCCGAGCTCACGTTCAGTGCGTCGGCGGTCTCCTCGATGGAGCGGTCCTCCCAGTACCGCAGCACCACGACCGCCCGGTCCTTCGGCGCCAGCCGCCCCAGCGCGTCGAGCAGCGCCACCCGCAGCGCGGGGTCGTCGCCCGTCACCGCCCCTTCGGGCATCTCCCCGACCGGGCGTTCCGTGGCAGACAGCCGCCGCTGATGGGCGAGGAAGGTCCGTACGAGAACGGTCTGGGCGTAGCCCGCGGGGTTCTCGATCCGCGTGATCCGCCCCCACAGCGTGTACATCCGGCCCAGCGTCTCCTGCACGAGGTCCTCGGCGAGGTGGGTGTCGCCGCTGGTGAGCAGACAGGCGGAGCGGTAGAGATGACCGGTCCGGCCGGCCGCGAACTCAAGGAAGTCCTCCGTACGACGGGACTGTCTCCTCATGCTCCTCATGCGCTTCCTGTCCTCCCCCTGTACGACCCCTGTGCGGCCCCCGTGCGGTCCTACATCTATCTGATGCTCCGGGCCCCCGGAAATGTTTCACCCCTCCTCGAAAAAGCCTCGCGGCGGTTATGTGCCAGGGCGGCTAACCGCCATCGATGGTCGGAGAGCAGGCGCCGGAGCGCATGGCAGATTCAGTGCACCCCGAACCTGTCCCCGGAGGACGTTTTGAGACCCCTCGTGCGTACGGCACTGGCTGCCGCAGTCGTCTGCGCGGCGCTGCCGCCCGGCGTCGCCATAGCCACCGACCAGCCCGCGAACACCACCGCGACCGCGGCCCAGGAGATACCCGCCGACCTCACCGGCGCCCGCTCCGTCACCCTCGTCACCGGCGACAAGGTGACGCTCTACCCCGGCGCGGACGGCAAGCAGCTGACCGCCGTGGAGCCGGCCGACGGCCGCGAGTCGATGCCGTTCGCGACCGTACGGGGCAAGGACGGCCACACCTCCGTCACCCCCGCCGACGCCCAGACGCTCGTCGCCGAACAGCGCGTGGACCCGCGCCTCTTCGACATCACCGGCCTGCTGTCGATGAAGTACGGCGACGAGGACCGCTCCACCCTCCCCCTCATCGCGGAGGACGCGCCCAAGTCCAGCCCCGCGGCGGCCCGTTCGCTCCCCGCCCTCGGCTTCACCACCGGCACGGTGAAGAAGTCCGACCTGGACACGGTCTGGTCGCAGACCCTCAAGGGCGACGGGCACCTCTGGCTCGACGGCAAGCGCAAGGCGCTCGACGACACCAGCACGAAGCAGATCGGCGCCGACAAGGCGTGGGCCAAGGGTCTGAACGGCAAGGGCGTCACGGTCGCCGTCGTCGACTCCGGCGCGGACGCCACCCACCCCGACCTCGCGGGCGCGATCGTCGCGTCGAAGGACTTCACCGGCACGGACGAGAAGGACGGCAACGGCCACGGCACGCACGTCGCCGCCACCATCGCCGGCCGCGGCACCGCGTACCCCTCGGTCGCGCCGGGCGTCTCGCTCGCCATCGCCAAGGTGCTCAACTCCGCGGGCCAGGGCACGGATTCGACCGTGCTCGCCGGCATGGAGTGGGCCGCCAAGGACGCCAAGGCGAAGATCATCAACATGTCGCTGGGCGGTACGGACACCCAGGGCACCGACCCCCTCGAAGCGGCCGTCGACGACCTCTCGCAGTCGACCGGCGCGCTGTTCGTGATCGCGGCGGGCAACGAGGGCCGCAACGGGACCCGTACGGTCGACTCCCCCGGCAGCGCGGACGCCGCACTCACCGTCGGCGCCGTCGACTCCACGGGCGCGCTCGCGGACTTCTCCAGCCGCGGCCCGCGCATCGGCGACTACGGCGTCAAGCCGGAGATCGCGGCCCCCGGCGTCGGCATCGTCGCGGCGCGCGCGACGGGCACCTCGCTCGGCACCCCGGTCGACGACCTCTACACGAACCTGTCGGGCACCTCCATGGCGACGCCGCACGTGGCGGGCGCGGCGGCGATCCTCGCCCAGCAGCACCCGACCTGGACGGGCCAGCAGCTCAAGGACGCCCTGACGGGCTCCGCATCGGACGACTCGTACACGCCCTTCGAGACGGGTGCGGGCCAGCTGGACGTGGCCGCGGCCACCGATGCGACCGTGACGGCGGACCCGGCGAACACGAGCACCTGGGTCAAGTACGGCACCAAGTCGGCGACCAAAAAGGTCACTTACACCAACGGCTCCAACCGAGCCGTAACCCTCCGCCTCTCCGAGGACGCGCAGGCGATCGATCTGGACGACCACTCGGTACGCGTCCCGGCGCACGGCTCGGCGAGCGTGGAGCTGGAGATCGGCGGCCGCCACACGAAGCCCGGCACGTACAGCGGTGTCCTCACCGCGAAGGGCGGCGGCCAGACGGTCCGTACGGTCCTCGGCGCGTACATCGAGCCCGAGGCGGGCGACGTCACCTTCAAGTTCCTCGACTTCAGCGGCGCTCCGGCCACCGGCCAGGCCTGGCCGATCGTCGACATGAAGACGGGCGAGACCGACGCGGTGATCGCCGCGGACGGCACCGCCAACGTCCACCTGCCCGCCGGTGAGTACGCGATGCCGGTGTACATGCGCCTGAAGAACCTGGACGGCAAGTCCACCGCCGTCATGGGGAACGTCCCCGTCACGGTGAAGGCGGGCACCCAGACGGTCACCGTCGACGCCCGTACGTCCTCGCTCATGACCGCCGCGCTGGACGACGACCCGAACGCCGCCATCACCCTCCAGGTCCTCGACCTGGACCGCAGGATGGGCGACATCCAGGTCAACTGGCAGACGGGCGTGAGCCCTTCGTCGGTCACCACGGTCCTCCCCGCGAAGGGCAAGGGCCTGGTCTACCGCCACCACACCACCTTCGCGCCGACCTCCAAGTCCGTGACCAAGAACTGGCGTGCGGACACGGTCGACGTATGCGACGGCGAGTTCCCGGCCGACGCCGACCACCACGCGAGCCTGGCCACCCTGGACCGCACCACGTCGGTCTACCGTTCCACCGCCTGGGCCGCCAGGGCGGTCGCCCTCCAGATGGCGCCCGTCTACCCGGGCGACACCGGCGTCCGCCTGACCCGCTCCACCGTGCCGCTGGCCGGCCCCTTCACGCACTACGTGGAGAACGCCGTCCCTGGCCTGGAGTGGTACCGCATCGTCGGCATGGGCAGCTACTCCACCGGTGTGTACGGCACCTACGACCTGCGCGCCCTGCCCAACGGCCACGAGGAGGCCTTCGGCAACTCCTCCTTCGGCCCGGTCGTCGCATCAGGCGACGCGGTCCGCACCGGCGACACCGCCGCCGTCACGCTCCACAACCCCCTCGCCGACCCGACCCCGGGCCGCATCGGCGTCTCCAGCGGCACGAACACCATGACGCTGTCGCAGAACGGCACCACGCTCGCCACCTCCACGGGCGTCGACGCGTACCCCACGCTGA
Organism: Streptomyces sp. NBC_01465; assembly: GCF_036227325.1. NCBI lineage: Bacteria > Bacillati > Actinomycetota > Actinomycetes > Kitasatosporales > Streptomycetaceae > Streptomyces > Streptomyces sp. NBC_01465. Next base: position 3,687,285 of record NZ_CP109467.1, read on the forward strand.
CTGCCGAACTCCCGCGCACCAACGGCGAGTTCACGCTCTCCCTGGACCAGACGCGCGACGGCTGGGCGATGCCCACGAGCGCCCGGGTCACCACCGACTGGACGTTCAACTCCCGCCGTACGCACGGCTCCAAGCCCCAGGACCTGCCGCTGAACTCCCTCCGCATCCAGCCAGAGGCACTGAGCGGCGGCAACCGTACGGAGACCGGCGCGGCGACCACGGCGGTCACGGTGCGCGCCGAGGGCGGCCCGAGGGTCCGGTCCCTGACGGCCGAGGTCAGCTTCGACGACGGCAAGACGTGGACGACGGCCCCCGTCACCCGCAACGCGGACGGCACCTGGACGGCGACGGTCACCAACGTCATGGGCGCCGCCGACCCCGCCAACTTCGCGACCCTGCGCATCACCGCGAAGGACAAGGAGGGCGGCTCGGTCACCCAGACCGTGCACAGCGCGTACGAGATCCGCTAGCCGGACCTCTGCCCCGCACAGCGCCCCGCCGGTGATCCGGCGGGGCGCCCTGCGTCACTCCATCCGGAACTGCAGCGCCGGATACCGGGGCTCGTGGAAGCCCATGTCCCGGTACATCCGGGCCCCGTCGTCCGTGGCGTTCAGATTGATGACGCGCACCTCGGTGTCCGCCTCGAACCACTCCATGAGCGCGTCCACGCAGGCCCGCGCGTACCCGCGCCTGCGCGCCTCCACATCGGTGGCCACGTTGAACAGATGCCCGACCAGCCCGCCGGGGCTGGTGGGCCCGGGTGCGTACCGGTCGCAGATCCCGGCGGCGCAACTGACGATCCCGCGCCCGCCGGGCCCCTCCACAACAAAAGCGGCGAAACTCTTCTCGTCCGCGAGCCGTTCACCGAACCAGTCATGCGCGGCACCCCGCCACGGCGCGTCCTCCGGCCCGGGGTCCCGCCCCATGTCGTAGAACATCTGCACCCGCAGCCGTACGAGCTCGGCGGCATCCTCCACGGTCGCCCGCCGCACCAACTCCCTTGCCCCACCCGCCGATTCATTCATACGGAACATTCTGCGCCGGGAGATCACGCAGTGGGTACGCTTCCCGCTCGCACCACCGCTCCCCGTCCCAGACGATCAGCGCCACCTCACGCACCTTGCTGACGACGGGCAGCATCGGCGCGAGCTCGCGCTCCACCAGGTCGTAGGCGGCGCGCCAGGTCGCGGGCCCCTCGCTGTTGGCGACGGTGAGATGGGGCGCGAGCCCGCCGCTCCCGAAGACACCGCGGTACGGCACGACCTCGGGCCACCGTACGCGGACGGCATCGGTGAGCCCACGTACAAGATCATCCGGCTCGGGCGCCAGATACAGCACGCCCGGCCACCGCCGGAACTCCCGGAACTCCAGCTCGAAGGCGTCCCGGTCCCCGAAGATGCCGGCCAGCTCCCGCCGCTCACCCGCACCGATCAGACTCTCGTGCAGAAACGGATAGAGCACGGTCACATGGGCGGGAAATCCGGCCCGCACGAGCGCATCGGCCTCGGGCACCCGGATGGACAGGGCGGTGTCCCCCACGACGTCGCCCCACCCGCTCACCCGGACTTGACCACGAGGTAGGTCCAGCCGGTCCAGACGCTGCCCATGACCGCTCCCTTGGTGGGCGGCGCATAGTGGCCCCGGATCCGGTACTGACCGTTGGTGGCGAAGAGTTTGAGCGCGCGCCCGTATCCGTACCAGTGGTCGCTGTAGACCGGCACACAGCTCGTCGACGTGACCTTGTGCCAGGCGTGCGAGTAGTAGTGCTCGATGTAGACCGTTCCGCAGCCGCTGGTCGGGGTGGGGCTGACCTTGAAGTCGTAGCCCATGTTCACCTCGCTCTTGCGGAAGACGTGGTACGTCGTGGACCCGATCCGGGTGGTCCCGAGCGGCCACTGCAGCTCGGTCTTGACCGTAGGGGCAAGGACGGCCGTGCGGGACGCGGTGCGCGGGGCGTAGCGGTAGTCGCCGCCGAAGGACGCGCTGAAGACGGTGTTCCGGCTGATCTTGTACGAGCCGGAGAGGTTCCCGTGCGAGTCGACCTTGCCGCTCCTGACCAGCGTCCTGGCCTTGCCGACGGGCGTCGCATAGATCGCCACCGTACGGGAGTTGTACGTGGTCCCCAGGTGGGCCGTGACCTTGACGGTGGAACCGGAGTGGTACGAGGCCGCGTTGGTCGCCACGGTCACGGCGGGGGCGGCGCGCGAGACGTCCACCTTCGCCGTGGCACTGGCGGGGAGGTAGGACGTACCGCCGTCGTAGCGGAACGCGTAGCTGTCGGCGCCGCCGATCTGCGGGGTGTCGTGCAGTGCGAAGGTGCCGTCGGCGGCGACGGGGACGGTTCCGAGGCTGTAGCCGGAGGGGTGGGCGGCGTCGGTCTTGACGACGTGTACGGCGCCGGTGAGGACGTGCGCGTGCGGCCAGCCGAGACTGCCCGTGACGGTGAGCGCCTTCGCGCGCGCCGAGGTGGTCGGCGCGGTGAGCTTCAGCGTGGGCGCGTAGCGCTGGATGGTGACCGGGAAGGTCTGGTCGGAGGCGGTGTAGTGGGTGCTTCCGGAGTACTCGACGCGGTAACTGAGGGCGCCGGTGAGGGGGACGGTGTCGTCGAGGGTGTACCAGGCAATGAAGTTGACGACGTTCGACGGGTGCAGCGTCGGGGTGACCGGCACACCGTCGGGGTGGGCGTCGTCGTAGCGCGTGATGCGCAGGGTGCCCGGGAGGACGCCGCCGTTCACGTTCTCCGGATCGGCCGAGGTCCATGGCACGAACGTGAGCGAGAGAGATTCGCCCGGCGCTGCCGTGGTCCCCTCCACCCGGTAACTCAGCCTGGCAACCGCCGGATGCGTGTCCACGTGCAGGGCCGGCGCGCCTCCGGAAGCGTCTGCGGTCACGGCATACAGACGGGTGCCGTCGGGGGCCCACCGGACGCCGTGCACAGCGATCTCGTCGTCGAAGTCGGCACCGGAGTACTGACCGCCGCCGTCGGACGGGAGGGTCGTGTATCCACGTTCGTAGTTGGAGAAACTGGAAGTCGCCAGTGTGCTGTCCGGCGCCACGGCGACGGCCCTGGCACCCAGGTTGAACCCGAAGCCACCGTTGGTCTCCAGGTCCGACACACGGAACCGGCCCGCGGACTGCCCCGCGCCCGATGTCAGAGCCAGATCCACGCCGTCCGCGGTGACCGCGAGGTCGGTCGGATCCGCAACGTTCAGCGCCTTTGCCGCCTGCCGGGTCAGCGCGCCGTCCACGATCTTGTACGTAACGGCGTCCGCGCCTGCCCCGTCGCCCACAACCCCGGCAAGCTCATCCGATGCAGTCGGCGTGCCGGCCAGCATCGGCGACCCGGCCCAACTCCCGGAATCCTGCCCGAGTTTGACGCCCCCGTCCGCACCGACGGACCCGATCCCACCCGCCCCCGAAGCCCCGTACCCGAACCAGAGCGCACCCCCGGCGACCGCGAGCGAATCGGGCCGGGTGCCGTCCCCGGTGGCGTACCGCGCGGTCTCCGCCAACCCGTCGGTGCTGATCGCGGAGATCGCGTCGGAGTCGGGGAGCGCCGCGTAGAGGGTGGCCCCGTCGGCGGAGAGCGCAAGCCCTGTGGCACCGGGCTCACCGCTGATGGTGGTCGGATTCGCCCCATCGAGATCGGTCACCACGAGGGAGTCGCTGCCCGCACCACCACTGATGAAGACGTGCCCGTGCAGCCCGTCCACGACCATGTGGGAGAAGTGCGCGAGCGGCAGCGGAGTACCGGCACTGTCGCCCGACGAGGCGTACGAAGCCCCGACACCGGGCCCGGCGGCCGCGGTGAGCCCTGCGAGCACGGCGACGGCGGTCGCGAAAGAAAGGCGTCTGCGCCTCACGGAAGAGTCCCCCCTGGGATCCCGGTGCGCACAACATGCACACACGTCGCGCACAGTAACGCTGCGAAGATCACCCGGAAAACAATGACGAGGCAAAGCCGAAGGCCCGGACTCTGACGAGTCCGGGCCTTCGGTGCTACTGAGTAGCGGGGACAGGATTTGAACCTGCGACCTCTGGGTTATGAGCCCAGCGAGCTACCGAGCTGCTCCACCCCGCGTCGGTGAACACGACACTACGGCACTCCACCCCGACCTGGGAAATCGATTCCCGGACGGCCTCCCGCAGCTTCCGGAGCACCGGAGGCGATGGGACCTTCGGCGTCGGAGCCCTCGCCCCTGTGCCCGACCCCCATGGAGCGTCGCGGGGACCGTCCTTTCATCACCTGCACTCCACGCAGAAGGATCACGCCCTCGCTGCCCGCAGGGAGGCCCCGTATAGGAGACTCGGAGCATGCGCGCCGCACCGCCTGCCTCCTCTCCCGAAGTCTCGGCCCGGATGAGCCGACAGACCAGCCGGGACACGACGGCCGAACGTTCCGTGCGGCAATTGCTCCACGCTTCGGGCCACCGCTACAGGATTCACTATCCGGTGCCGGACATGCCCCGGCGGAAGATCGACATCGCGTTCACTCGAGCCAAGGTGGCCGTGCTCATCGACGGTTGCTTCTGGCACGGATGCCCGCAGCACGCGACATACCCGAAGGCCAATGCTCGCTGGTGGCGGGAGAAGTTGGACCGGAACATCGCACGGGACAGGGAGACCACGGACCACCTTCGGGCAGCAGGGTGGGAAGTGCTGCGATTCTGGGAGCACGAATCGACAGAAACGGTCACCGAGCGCATCACAGCATCCGTGGAAAGTCGACGGGCGGAGCGGCTGGGAGGAAAGGAACCGGATCTCGGGGCCGGGTCCCACAGGGCACGCCGAACTCGGCGGGCAAAGCCCGGTGACGTCCCCGACTGAGCAGACGGCACCGCTCCCGCCTGGCATGTGCGGAGCCGGGCCGGCGTCGAAGCCCGGGACTGAACCGGTGATCTACGTTTGCCGGCTAAACTTCCGCCACATGACCAGCACGGCGTCACTCCAACCCATCCTCGACAAGCCCTTCGTCCTTGATCTTTTCGCGGGCCCCGGAGGACTGGACGTCGCGGCCCATGGGTTCGGGATCCCGAGTCTCGGGATCGAGTGGGACAGAAGCGCATGCCTCACGCGCTACGCGGCCGGGCTGGACACGCTCCACGCGGATGTGAGCGCGGTGCGCAGGGACGCCTTCGAGTCGCTGCCCCCGGAGATCAATGTGCTCGCCGGCGGCCCGCCCTGCCAGACCTATTCGGTCGCGGGGAAAGGCGCTGGACGCAAAGCCTTGGACGAGGTCAAGGGGTACATCCACCGACTCATGGACGGCGAGTCCGACGAGGCGATCGACGCGGATCTGAAAACCCTGACCGACCCGCGCACGGCGATGGTCCTCGAACCGCTCCGGTACGCGATCCAGGCCACCAGGAGCCCCAATCGGGGAATGCGTCCGTACGACGTCATCGTCCTGGAACAGGTCCCCACCGTCGCCGCGCTCTGGACCCAGTACGCCGAGGCGCTGGAGGAGACGGGGCTGCCGGACGGCACCAAGTACAAAGCCGTCACGGATGTCCTCGCCACCGAGACGTACGGAGTGCCCCAGACCCGGTCCCGCGCCGTGCTGATCGCCCGGCGGGTGGGGCTGGGTGATCCCGCCCTCCCCGAATCGAGCCACCGGCCCTACGAAGCGAAGGGATGGAACGGGAGGCCCTCGTCCCCCGCAGGCGACCCGCATCAGCCGACTCTCGACGAAGCCCCCCGGACCACGGTGGAAGCGGACCGAGGATCGGGTGACGAGGAGAAGCCGCTCTGGAGGTCGATGGGGGATGCGCTCGGCGCCCGGGTGGGCACCCACCCCGGACGAGCCAGGCCTTTCCTCGTCCGTTCGAACTACGGCAGCTCCGGGATTCCGGGGCGACGTGGCGTGCGGAGCGACCGGCAGCCCGCCGCCACCGTCACCGGTCGCATCTCGCGGTTCGTCGTATTCGAACACCTGAATGAAGAAATTGTTCGCGAAGGCGCGCGGTTCAGCATGAACGAGGCGGGAATGCTGCAAAGCTTCCCGCCCGACTACCCGTGGTCCGGTACAGCGCAGGCACAGCAGGTGGGGAACGCGGTGCCACCGCTGTTCGGCAAGCACCTGCTGAGCGCCGCGCTCGGCCTTCCGGCGCCGGACATTCGCGCGGCGGTACGGCCTTGGCAGCCCGTGGCGGAAGAGCGACGGGCCGAGCTGCGAATCCGCGGCTGCGGGGAATCGGACGGCTGCACCGACAAGTGCCCACGTCCTGAGGAACAGACCCCGCCGCTGTCGTCCTGACAACTCCGCCGGAAGAACCCACTCTGCCGATCAACGTTCACCGGCACACGCCCGACCTCTCTCGCCACGCATGCGTTCCGTCGATGTGCCCGACATGGGTGCGGCATGCCTGGCCGTGCGCCTGGAGAGTCCACACCCACGCAAGAACGGCGAGAACTCCGACGCCGGGGGTCGCTCCACGCATCGCCGATGACGTAGCGCCTGGTCAATATGTCTTTCGTGCCTGCACGCGAAGCCGCTCGGCCTCATAATATTGAATGCGGAGTTTTGCCCACGTGGCGCGATTGTCAGTGGTGCATGTCAATCTCTGATCGATGCTGATCGTGAAGTGCTGAACGAGAACACGGGGTAGTGATGGTCGACGACGTCAACGACATGTTGTACGACACGTTCAAGGACCTGCTCGACAAGCACACCCCTGCCGAGGCCGTGAAGCGCATCGAGATGTTCGGCGCCGCCCCCGAGACGCTTCAATGGATCCGGGAACGGCACGAGAGCGACTGCCTGCGCATCAAGGAGCTGGAGGAGCCGCGTTCCGCGGTCATAGGCAATCGCGACACGTGGTACACCGGCCCGCGCGAAGGGGACAAGTGCTGGCCGGCTCTGGTCGGCCTGCTCGAACAGGACGGCTGGCCCCAGGAACCGGCGATCCGGAGCCTGGACGAATCCTCGACCCGGATCGTCTCCCTGCTGAACCACCCCCTCGAACCGGCCTTCTCCACGCGAGGCCTCGTCGTCGGCTACGTCCAGTCGGGCAAGACCACCAGCTTCACCGCAGTCACAGCCAAGGCCGTGGACCGCGGTTACAAACTCATCATCGTGCTGGCCGGCATCCACAACGGCCTGCGCCGGCAGACGCAGGCCCGGCTGATGAAGCAGTTGGTCGAGCCGAACCCGACCTTGTGGACCCAGATGACCGGGTTGGACGACGACTTCCACCCCACCCAGAATCCGGCGTCCTACTTCGGCAAGAGCAACAAGACGCGTGTCCTGTGCGTGGTGAAGAAGAACAAGCACGTGCTGGAGAAGCTGACCAAATGGCTCGCGGGCGCCAAGGACTACCTTCAGGACTGCCCCGCTCTGATCATCGACGACGAAGCCGACCAGGCTTCCGTCGCCACCCCCACGATCAACCCGTTGATCCTGGGCATCCTCGGCAGCCTTCCGCGCTCCGCCTATGTGGGTTACACCGCCTCCCCCTTCGCGAATCTCCTCATCGACCCGGCTGCCGCGGACCTGTACCCGAAGGACTTCATCGTCAACCTGCCCAAGCCGCAAGGCCACTTCGGCACCGAGGTGCTGTTCGGTCGCTACGCGCTGGACGGGGAGGATCCCGAGGACGTCGATGACGGCCACGACATGATCCGCTCGATCCCCGATGCGGACATCGACGCCGTCCGGCCCCGCAATCGCGAGGAGACAGAGGGTTTCGAGCCGTTCATCACCGACACGCTGCGCGACTCCGTCCACTACTTCTGGCTTGCCACCGCCGCCCGCCGGGTGCGAGGCACGGGCAACCCGCACAGCACCATGTTGATCCACACCAGCGTGAACACGGTGGTGCACAACAGTTTTCACCCACCGCTGGAACACCTGCGCTCGACGACTCGCGCCAGGCTGAGCGAGCCGGCGCTGCTGGCACAACTCCGGTCGCTGTGGGACCGGGAGACGGAACGCGTGCCCGCCGAGGACTTCGGCGAACAGAAGGTTCCCTTCGACATGCTGCTGGAGCAGTTGCCCGGTGTACTCGACCGCTGTCGGATCATCATGGACAACTCCAGCAGCGAAGCCCGCCTCGACTACGAGAACGGCCCGGTGACGGCGATCGCGGTCGGCGGCAACACCCTCTCCCGCGGTCTGACGCTGGAAGGGCTGTCCGTCAGCTACTTCGTCCGCGCGGTCTCCGCGTATGACACGCTGCTTCAGATGGGCCGCTGGTTCGGTTTCCGCAACGGCTACGCAGATCTGCCCCGGATCTGGATGACCGACGAACTGGCGCGGTGGTTCCGTCACCTCGCCACCGTCGAGACCGAGATGCGGCGCGACATCGACGTCTACCTCACCGAGGACGAGACTCCGATGAGCTTCACCGTGCGCCTGCGCACGCACCCGAACCTGCGGGTCACCGCTGTGGCCAAGATGCGTGACGCTGTCACCGCCGCCTCCTCGTTCGGCGGCAAGCGTGTGCAGACCCACTACTTCCACACCAATGCCGAATGGCTGGCGGAGAACGCCGAGGCCGCCCGCGAGTTGGTCGGATCAGCGCAGGAGCAGGCGGTCAGGACGGACGACCGCACTTCCGAAGGCCGTTATCTGCTGCGCGAAGTCCCGCACGAACTGGTGCTGGACTTCCTGGAGAACTACCACTTCCACGAGGACTCCGTGGAGACCGACGGCAAGCTGATCAGTGACTACATCCGCAAGCGGGTGCGCACGGCGGGGGAGTTGAGCCGCTGGAACATCGCCATCGTGGGAAATCCGCTCCGCGCGGCCCAGGACGCCTTCGAGTTCGCCCCGGGCATCTCGGTCGGCCGCGTCACCCGCGCCCGCATCGCCGCCGAACACGGCACCAGCGCCCGCGCGGACTTCGCCGACATCAAGACGCTGATGAGCCGCAGGGACGCCGCCGTCGACCTGACCGGGGAAGTGTCGGGCCTGGACGAGGCTGCCATCAAACGCGCGCGCCGCAAGGAGTTGCCCGGTACCGGACTGCTGGTGCTCTACCCGATCGACAAGACCTCGCGGCCCGCGCCCGCCAAGAAGCTTCGTGCCCCGCTGGACGCCGAGGCGCACGTGATCGGCGTCGGCCTGGTCTTCCCCGAACCCACCGGGGCCGACAGCGAGGTCAGCCGTTACATCACCGCAGACCTGTCCGACGTCGTCCTGGAAGAAGAGGACTTCAGCGCTCTCGAGGTCGACGCATGACCGAGAACCCTCTCCGCCGGGCCATCGAAGACAGGTGGGCCGAACTGGAGAGCCGACCGGTCACCGGGGAGCGGAAGTTCCGCGTGGCAGAGCTGTCGATCGCTACGGTCAACGGGTCTGTGGCCACCGCCATCGACCAGCTCGGTCATCGTCACATCCTGGTCCCGATCAAGAGCAACCAGCAGTTGCGAAACGGCCTGAACGGTCCTGTTCTCCAGGTGCGCAGGCGCCCGCTGGAGGACGCCGACACCTACCGGGTGTACGCGGACCTCGGCTGTCTGAAGCCCGAGTTCAACGAGTTGTTCACCCGACTGTGCACGGACATCCTGGTCGAAACGGAGCAGGTGCCCGAGAACCCTCTCAAGGCGCTGTACAAGGTGATCGACCGGTGGAAGGCGCTGTTCCGCTCCGTGGGCGCACCCCTGGGCCCGGAGCAGGTCGCAGGGCTCTTCGGCGAGCTGAGCGTCCTGAGTCGCCTGTTGGAACTGGATCCCAGCGCCCACCGGCTTTGGCAGGGCCCCAAGGGACACCGCCACGATTTCGCCGGAGCCGCCGGGGCCCTCGAGGTCAAGGTCTCGACAGTGGACGAGGGGCGACGTCCCCGCATCCACGGCCTCGACCAACTGGAGGAGCCGACCAACGGTCCTCTGGAACTGGTCTGGATGCGTCTGCGCCGTACCCAGGAGAACGGCACCGGTCTGGTCGAACTGGTCGAACACGTACTGAACCTCTCGGACGACGAGAGCGCGGTACTGGCACTGCTCGCCGAGGTCGGCTACCGCCCTGCCGATGCCGCGCTGAACGGCACGGTCCGCTTCGAGACCGCCGAGGAACGTTGGTACCGGGTGGACGCCTCCTTCCCGAAGCTGACCGAGCAGCAGCTGGCCCAGGCAGGTGTTCCCCTCGACGCCATGAACGTCGACTACACCATCGACTTGTCCGGGGAACAGCCCGCTCCCATGGCGGAGGAGGAGAGGCTCCTGAGCCTTCAGGAGCTGCTGCGGGAGGGTTCGTGAACTCTGCGGCCCACCAAGGCTGGCACTCCCAGCCCTATCCGCCTGAAGGCGCGAGCGCGGCCGAAGGGATCCGCAGGCAGCTCGGTCGCCCCCAACTGGACCTGTTGACGATCTTGGTGCGCGAATCCGCGCAGAACAGCTGGGACGCGCACCGCGAAGGCAGCGGCGTACCGGTCGACTACCGGATCGACCTCTCCACCATCAGCCCCGCGCGCATCGGCGCATGGCGGGAGATGCTGCTCAACGATGCTCCGGCGAAAGCCGATCTGCCGTTGCGCGACACCCTGCGCAGCTCGGCCGTGCGACTTCTCACGGTCTCCGACCGCGGCACCAAGGGCCTTGGCGGTCCGACCCGTGCGGATCAGGTGACAGGGGGCAACCGGGACTTCGTCTCCTTCATCCGCAACATCGGCGAGCCGCGCGACAACGCTCTCGGCGGCGGCACCTACGGCTTCGGCAAAGGGATCTTCTATCTCCTCTCGAAGCCCGGCGTGATCCTGGTGCACACCCGCTGCGTGCTGCCCGACGGGACCCTCCAGACGCGGCTGATCGGTTGCGCGATGTGGAACAGCTACCTCGCAGACCTCGACGGCGAGAAGCGCCGCTTCACCGGTCGGCACTGGTGGGGTGACACCTCGGGCGAGCTGATCGAGCCGCTTCTGGACGAAGTCGCCGATGCGGCCGCGCGACGACTCGGCCTCAAGTCCTTCGGCCCCGGGGAGACCGGCACCACGGTCGTCGTGGTCGATCCGCTGCTGCGACGCGACGACGAGGAGATCGACCCCGCCACCACCGCCGGGTACCTGGCCGACACGATCGCCTGGCATCTGTGGCCCAAGATGATCGAGAGCAACGGCGCGAGTCCCGCCATGCGATTCGCGGTCAGCTGCGACGGCGTCGACGTCCCGGTTCCCGATCCTCGGAACACCCGTCCGCTCAGCTTGTTCGTCGCCGCTTACGACCAACTCGGCGGCCCCAAGGCCAAGGCCCTGGAGTGCCAGCGTCCGAAAAGACTGCTCGGCGAACTCGGGCTCGTCAAAGCCATCATGCCCCCCAACCGCTCCACCATGGCCTCGCGCATGGTCGACATCGACGACCTCGTGCACCATGTGTGCCTGATGCGTCCAGCCGAGTTGGTCGTCACCTACTTCGCCGGAGTGCGTCCCCCGTCGCAGAACCTCGGCTACGCCGGGGTATTCCGTGCCGATCCCTCCATGGACGAGGTCTACGCGCAGGCCGAACCGCCCACCCACGATGCCTGGAACCATCAATCGCTGGAGTATCCCGACAGCACCTTCGTACGCACCACGTTCACTCGCATCCGGGACAGCGTCGATGGTCTGCTGAATCTCGCGGCCGTCACCCGTGACGGAGCGAAGGGCGTCGCATTGGGCGCGGCCAGTTCCATGTTCTCAGGCCTGGTGGGCGGGGCCTGGGGCATCGGTGGTGCCACCGCGTACTCCACGGAGAAGCCCGGCAGCACCGTGTCCCGTGCCCCGAGTCGCGCGGCCAGGGCTGCCGATGCCGAAGCAGCCGCAGACGTCTCGACAGCCGCCGGGAACGAGTACCTGCCCAAGGAATCCGCAGCCACCGAGGGCGATTCCTCCGCACCCTCCGCTCCGAGGACCGACCGACGAGCCGCGCGTCCGCGCGTGCAGTACCTCGGCGAGCCGTACTACGACGAGAGAGCCGCCACCACTGTGCTCGTCCAGGAGTTCCGACTTCCCGTCGCCCTGCGGCAGAGAGTGCGCATCGACCTCGCCATCACGCTGCCGGGTGCGAGCGGACGCGAGACCGATCCGCCTCTCGGAGCCCCGATGCCCGAGCTGCTGGGATGGGAGCAGGCGGACGGCACCCTCCACACCGCTCCCGACTACGAGATCGACGGTGGCGACGGGGGGATCTGGCGTGCGCTGGTCGTGCCCGCGCCGGACACCATGACCGAGATCTCCGTCAAGGTCGAGGCGGTACGCACCACATGACGCTGCGCGCCCTGCCCTACCGTGTACCGCCCGAGAGCGCCGTCACCGCAGCCGGTTGGCGGCTCGTTCTGGGCGAGGACGAGATCCCGCTGCCGGAAGCACTGCCGGACTGGGACTACCAGATGGACCTGCACCTGCGCCGCAGGGTCAGCGTCGACCTCACAGGGGTGCGCACGCAGAGCGGTCTGGCCGACGACACACCACTGATGTTGAGCGTGGTCTGGAGATCCTCCGGATCCAACCTCAGTGGGCCCGCCCGACACGCCCGCCTGCGGGTGGCCGGCGGTACCGAGGACGTCAACCTCGATTTCCGGCTGCGCGGGGCGGACCTCGGCGGACTTCTCGTCCTGGACACCGTCCTGGTGCTGGCGGACCGACGGCCCGATGCCCCACCGTCCTCCCCCCGCCGGGCCGGATCGGTGCTGTGGAGCGATCGCAACGGACTGCGCCTCCAGGGAGACGCTCCCCAATTCCCGATGGCGGTCATCGATTTCGCCCACACCACTCATCCGGACGCCGCCGCCTGGCATCTTCAGATCAGCGGAAGCCTGGAGAGCTCCACCATGGGTTCGCTGCTCCTGCTGATCAACGAGCGGAACGCCGTCACCACCGCCGCGTTCGCCAATGCGGGCAAGCCCCGTCCGGTGGACAAGCTGGTGCTGTCGGCGGTGCACGCGGACACCGCCCGTTGCCTGATCGAGCACGCATTCACCCAGGCCGAGTTCACCGACGCGGCCGACTTCCCCGACGACTCGCTCGGCGCGACCTGCGCGGCTCTCTTCGACCGACTCTTCCCCATGCGCAGCATCACCGACATCCGGCTGCTGCGCGAGAGTTCCCCGAGCCGCTTCTCCTCCGAACTACAGGCCGCTGTCAAGATCTTCGAGGAGTCCTGATGAGTCAGCTGTACCCACGGCTCCTCCCCGATCAGGCGAAGGGGCTGTACACGGAGCACGGCGATCTCTCCCTCTCCGAACTCAGATCCCGATCCCGCACATCGCACGATTCCGCCGTGTACGTGGCGACCGGCGGGGATCGCGTCTCAGAGCAGCGACTGGAGGAACTGCGCGACGCGGTGGAAACGCTGGCTCGCGAGGCCGGTTACCCCGACAGTTCCTCCCGTTCCGGGAACGCGGACTTCGACCAACGCCTGGCTGCGCTCCTGCACTCCACGATGGGACTCGTTCCCGCGGAAGCCGCCTCCCGAGAGGTCTGGGCCTTCCTCTCGCTGATCCTGATGCCCGACATCGCCTACTGGCGCTACCCCTCACCCACACGTGACCGCGTCCTGGGCACCGACCTGACCCGTCACGTCTTCGGGCGCATGTGGTGGCGGGCCCAACTGGTCCATTCCCCTGAGGACGAGAACCCCTACGCCTCTCTGCGCATCCTCGGCGAGGCGGCCTTCGACCAGATCTACGCGCGGCGCACAGCGCTCGGCGGCAGCCCGCATCTGGTGAAGGCCATCCTCACCGTCTGGAACGAGGTCGCACTCGCCGAACTGACCGGACTCAACGAACGCGACACCCTGCGCGATTTCCTGAAGCGACTGCTCCGCCTCGCCCCCTTCGTCAGCTTCGACAGCATCGAGTCGAGCGCTCTGGAGGACGAGCTGCGCGCCACTCTTCGTGAGTCGGTGTCGGCTGTGCTCACGCAGGCACGTGGTGCCGAACTCGACGCGACACAGGTCAAGACCGTCGTCGACGCAGCCTTCGCCGGCTCACCCCTTGCACAGGCCCCTCCCGCTCCCTCCGCCCCCGTTCGGCGATTCACCTCCCTCGAACTGTGCGCGGGTGCCGGCGGCCAGGCCCTCGGCCTGGAACGAGCCGGGTTCGATCCGTTGCTGCTCATCGACAACAAGCCTCACGCCTGCGAGACGCTCGCCCTCAACCGCCCGCAGTGGAAGGTGCAGTGCGGCGATCTGCTGGCATTCGATCCCGAGGACCACCCGGAGACGCTGAACGTCGACCTCGTGAGTGGTGGTCTCCCTCGTCTCCTCTCCACCGCGAGCGCGAGCCGGGGCGACGACACGGAAGAGCGCAAGGTCTTCGAAACGGCGGTCAATCTGATCGAGACCATCCGCCCGAAGGCGCTCCTTCTGGAGAACATCCCCGACTTCATCGACAAACCCACCTACGAACCCGAACGCAGAGCGATCGAGTCCTTCCTCGACTCGGAGGGATACCGAGTGTTCTGGCAGGTCCTGGACGCCGTCGACTTCGGCGTTCCCCAGAACCGACGCTGCGGATTCCTGGTCGCCATGGTCGAGCCGTACGCCGCCGGCTTCGTCTGGCCACTCCCACTCCCCCAACCCCTGAGCACCGTCGCCGGAACACTGGGACCCTCCATGTCCGCCGGGGGCTGGCCTGGTTCCACCCGCTGGATGGCCGGAGCATCCTCCCCCGGCCCCACCCTGGTCGGCGGCTCGGACAACCGCGGCGGCGCCGACCTCGGCCCCACCGGCAGCAAGAAGGCCTGGCTCAACTTGGGCGTCGACGGCAACAGCCTCGCCGACGCCCTTCCAACCGCGACCACCCCGATCGACGCCCCGGTCAAACTGACCCTCGCCCAAACCGCGCTGCTCCAATCCTTCCCCGAGGACTGGTCCTTCGCCGGAGGTAAGACGAAGGCCTACCGCCAGATTGGCCACGCGCTGCCGCCGTCCCTGGCCACGGCAGTGGGTACGGCTATCGCCGCCGCCCTCTCATGCGGGAAGCGATAGAAGGGCAGTGGAATGCATTCCGCCCAGCTGACCCAGCGATGGCGTCACCTGGCGCATCAAAGAATCGTTGGCCGACTCCCGACCGTTCGGACCCGAATCCGCAGGTAGCGGTGGTGCTTCGGTAGCTTCTACGACGATCCCTCGCTACACCCCTGGACCCAACCATGTGACCCGCGCGCCCTCTCGTACCCGGGTTTCACGCCGCCCCGCCCAACTCGCCCTCGAAGTGCGTCTGGGCGCGGTCGAGCGCCTCGTCCGGGTCGCATCCATGGGCCCGGAGCCAGTGGAGGAGATCGGCGATCATGCCGATCGCCGTCTCCTCCCCGACAGCGGCGCCTACTCGGCCGTCACCGGGAGCGCCCCACAGAGTGAGCATCGCTTCGGCGCGCGTGACGTGGTCTCCTCCCCCATGCCCCTCCGGCGCAGCCAGACCGGTGGCCAGCTCGCACCAGGTGACCTTGCGATCTGCCCGCAGTTGCACTCCCCACCGTTCGGACACGGCATCGACGAGGGTCATGCCCCGCCCCGACTCCGAATCCTCCGTCGCCGCGAGGAGCGTGGGCAGCACCCTGGTGTCCGGGTCGTGGATCTCGATGCGCAGATACGTGCCGTTCATGGAGACGCCGAGGGTGGTGGGAGTGCCCTCACCCACATGCGTGATGACGTTGGACACGAGTTCGCTGACACACAACTGAGCTGATTCCACCGCTTCATGCAGGCCCCAGAGGCGAAGATGCATGCACAGGATGCGGCGCAGCGCACCGACTTCTCTCGGTTCCGCCGTGAACTCCAGATCCCAAGGCTTTCGTGACATACAAGCGACGACGTTCCGCACAACTCTGCTCCTCACGCCTCGACTTGATTGCACTGCTTGCAATCACCTAACGACTAAGCGTTGCAGCGAGACTTCCAAAATGGAACTCTCATTCACAGGCGCGTGAGGCGCGCCGGCGCACTACGCGCCCCCGGCGTGCGCCGTCTTGCCGCCGCAACACAGAGGCGTGCACTCTCAGCGGGAGATCAACACGAAGGGCTGTACCCATGGCAGTTGGCCCCACCACACGCAGGCGACAGCTGGGCGCGGACCTCCGCCGCCTCCGGGAGCGCAAGGGCTTCACCCTCGAAGAGGCAGGTGCCCTGGTCGGCATCTCCAAAGCAACACTGAGCCGCTACGAGCGCAAGGAGGGGTCGGTCAAGTGGCCTGCCGTGGACGCCCTGTGCAGGCAGTACGACGCGACCGACGCCGAGCGCCAAGCACTCGTGGAGCTTGCCAAAGGCGCGAAGATCCAAGGCTGGTGGAGGTCCCTGACCGATCCGATCCCCGAGTCGATGAACCTCATGCTTACGCTCGAGGACGAGGTCATTCGCGAGGACCACTACGCCTGCATGTACATCCCCGGATTGCTCCAGACCCGTGGCTACGCGGAGGCGGTACACAGGGCTTCGGAGATGCGTCGCTCCGACAAGGAGGTCCGGCACATGGTGGACATCCGCATGAAGCGCCAAGAGCTCCTGAATCGGGAGGATCCCCCGCACATCTGGGCGGTGATCGACGAGGCCGCCATCCGTAGGAGGGTGGGTGGACCTGGCGTCATGCGCGAGCAGTTCCAACAGCTTCTGGCCGTCTCCGAACTTCCCCATGTGACCATCCAGATCCTGCCGTTCGCCACCGGCGCCCATGCTGCCGCAGTCGGCAGCTTCGCCATCCTGGGAGGGCCGACTCCCGAACTGGATGTTGTGTTCTTGGACATCCTGGCCGGTGGAGGTCTGTTCATGGAGAAGCAGCAAGAAATCGAACGCTATAAGTTGGCCTTCCAGTACCTCAGCGCGCAGGCCCTCAGCTTCGAGGCCTCCACGGCCCTCATCCGACAGGCGCACAAGGAGAGTTCATGAACTCGCAGTCCGAGCCCCAGTGGTTCAAGTCCACATTCAGTGGTGGCAGCGGCAACGAGTGCGTCGAGTGCGCTCACGTACCTGCGGGGACTCTGGTACGCGACTCGAAGCAGCCGGGGGCTGCCCAGCTCGTGGTGGACGCGGCCGCCTGGACAGGTTTCGTACGCGCCCTGCAGGACGATCAACTCGGCTGAACCGGTCTCCGAACCCCGGACGACTCCCTGCTCCTCGGGTCGGCGTCACTCACCATGAAGCATGGCTCCGGTCGCGCAGCGTCGCGCGGAGCGCGGACACCCGTGCCTGGACCGAGGCGGGCAGCGGCGGTGTGGGGGCGGGGCGGGGTGTGGCTCCGGTGCAGGGGGTGCAGATGCCTGCGGTCTGGGTGGGCGGGAGGGGGTCCCGGCACTCGGCGCACTCCGCCAGGGGCGGGGCCGGGGCCGCCGCGTCGTGGTGGGTGCGCGGGGCCGGGAGCTTGCGGCGTAGGCGGTCGGCCAGGACCGCGCGGGCCGAGAAGACCACCGGGGGCAGGCCCGACGTCAGGAGCGAGCGGGCCACGAGGTCCGAGACGCCACGGTCCAGCCACGGCACTGCGAGCGGGGCCAGGGCGAGGGTCTCGGCGGCGCTCAGCGCCAGCTTCGGTTCGCGGCCAGTGACACGGGCCAAGAGGGCGGCTGCCCGGGCCAGGTCCGACGCGGTGCGCTCGGACGGCTGTACGGGGGCCGGGTCCGGATCCGCGCTCAACTCCCTTGCGGGGAGGGAGGTTTCTTTACCCTGGTCCTCTTCCCCTTCAGGGGACGCTCCCGGGTTCCCGGTCTCTGCCGCACCGGTTCCCGGGTTGGTGGGAAGCGGAGACCCGGGCCGCTGCGGGGTGTCGTACACGTGGGTCTCCGTGCGCACCTGGCCCGTTGCCGGGTCGTGCGTGGTGCGGCGGACGTAGTATCCGCGGTCGATGAGCTCGTCCATCGCCTTCGCTACGCCGCGCCGGCCGATCCGGGGATAGCGGTCCGCGAGCGTACGGACATCCTCGCGGGCACCGTCGGGCAGGGAGAGGAGGTGGCAGAGGATGCCTCGGGCCGTGAAGCTGAGACTGGGGTCACGGAGGGCCGCGTTGGGCAGCACCGTGAAATTGCGCGCGTGAGCGCTACTGTGGACTCGCATTGAAGAAACTCGCATTCTTCGGTGTCGGGTCCCGGGGTGCGCTAACACCGCCGGGACCACCTATGTGCAGGTCGTGTGGCGCGAGCGTAGGCCGGTGGACTCGCCAACTGTCAATGCGCACTGATCACTTGGCCGTCATTGGCCAGGATCCGACACCTTCCACACCCTCATTGATCGAGCCCGGCCCCATCACGATCAGCTGGTCGGCTGCGTCCAGCGCAGCAGCGGCGCAGGCCGGGACCTGCCCGTCGCCAGTGCGGTCCGTACCGACTGCGCGAACTTCACGGGTGAGGTGCGGAGTTGGTACGGACTGAACGCCAGCGCAAGCAGGCCCGCCTCCAGCATCCGGTTACGGCGAGCCATCGTCGCCTCCCAGTCGGCCGGACCCAGGTGCCACCTCCGCGAGTCGATCTCCAGGACCACGCCCTCCGACGGCCAATACGCGTCCGGGCGCGCCAGCCAGGTGCCGTCCGGCAGGCGGAGGTCCCGGTTCCACAGCGGATCCGGGATCCCTGCCGTACGCAGAATCCGCCGCGCCTCCTCCTCCGCCACCGAACGCACCCCCGCGATCAGCCCCTCCATCGCCGCCCCCACCCCAGGGACCTTGCCCAGTGCGGAGTCCCTCACCTCGGCCATCAGCTCCTCCGGCGTGACGCTGCGGGCCTGCACCAGTTCGGTGAGCAGCGCGACCACCTCGCTCTCCCTGTCCCGGTACGGCACCGCTTCGAGCGCCGCCCTCACCAGCGGCGCGCAGGGCAGACCCCGCACCGGGAGGGCTCGGCAGGGGCGGCGTGTGCGGTGGATGCGTACGAACCCACTGCCGCACGGATGCCGGTCATGCGGTACCAGTACGTCGACCGCCCGCACCCCCTCCAGCCTCGGCGCCGCCCGCACGCCGTACAGCGCGAGCGCCGCGTCACCCGTCAGGCAGGCGCCCGCGCCCGCCTGCAACAGCGCTGCCCGCAAACGCTGTTCGGGGCTCGGCCTGCCTGTCTGCAACAGAATCACCCTGGGCAACAGCCGCTGCCACGGCCCTCCGGGGGCCACCCGTCCGACCAGTGTGGAACTCGGGCAACCGAGCTCCGCCAGCTGAGCAGTCGTGAGCAGACCGCGCTGAGCTCGGGCGATGTCGCTGCTGGAAAAGATCTTTGAATGCATGCGCCTGAGGTGCCCGGCCCCGCAGCCGAGGACTCCCTCTGTAGCGCCCTCACACCCGAAGAGTCACTCCCCGGTGACACGAGGTGCTCTGGGGCCGGTTACTACGATCCACCCGAACATCCCAGCCCCACACACGGCTCCCCCTCGGCAGCACGCGCGGGGGCGCGTGGGCCGTGGGGATTGTGGGTGCCGGGGCTCCTGGGATGCATGTGGCTGCTGTTAATCTCAAGGCTCCTTGCTTGGGGGGACAGCCGGGGGGCTGGGGATTCTTCGCAGTACCGCTTGCCGTACGCCACGTCTCGTAGACCGCGCTGCCTTTCGCGCGGTCCGGATTCCGCGCTCCGGCTGCGGGTGATTCCGTTGCCGCCGCCCGTCCCGCCACGCCCTTTTCCTTTCGGGAGATTGCGTTGGCCAGTCTTAGATCCACCCGCGGCGTCACCGCCGCTCTGGTCGTTCTCGCCGTGACCGCAGGCCTCGGTCTCGCCGCCGTTCCGGCTGCCGTCGCCGGCACCACCGGGGTCACGGCGGAGAAGGTCTTCCAGTCGGATCGCTACGTGCCCCGGTCCGACACCCTCTACTCGGCCGGCGCCACCGGGTATCTGCATGCGCAGGAGGGCAGTTCGGGGTATCTGTGGACCTCGTACGCCACCGGCGCGACGACCCAGCTGGGCAGCCTTCCCCGTGCCGCCGGGGCCGGCTACCTCGGGTCCTCGTCCGACCTCGTGACCGAGGTCGTCTCGGCCACCGAGAAGGTCGTCCTGCGGGACCTGGCCGCCGGCACCAGCACGGACGTCGCGATCACCCACGGGACCTACAAAGCCACCTACGGGTCCCACGTCCTGACCCAGTCGCAGGACGCCGACGGCAATCGGCTGCTCTGGCTGTACGGCGCGGGCGCCGAAGGCACCACCGTCGAGGGGTGGCCCACCGGGATCACCACCAACTTCTCCGTCGTGGGCGGCGACAGCACCACCGCCGTCATCAGCTACACCCTCGATGGTACGTACCGGCTCGCCCTGGTCGACCTGGCCTCCGCCAAAGTCACCGGCACCGTCGCCGCCTCCGCTTCCACCTCCGCCTCCGCCGAGCCCGTCTCCGCCGTACTGAGCGCCGATCACGTCGTCTGGTCGTCGCAGGACCCCACGGTCGCGCACGTCCTGGACCGCGCCGATCTCTCCGCAGCCGACAGGACGCTGGCGCTGCCCGTGCCCAGCAACGAGCAGATCCCCGGTGCCACCACCCTCGGTATCGCCGGCGACTGGCTCGTGGTCGCCCGCACCGTCCCGTCGCAGCCCGGCGACTACGCCGACAAGTCAGGCGAGCGCCTCATGGCCGTCCCCCTCACGGGCGGCGATGCGATCACCCTGCTGCGACACGCGAAGGCCACGCTCGCCTCCGCACCCGACGGCAGCCTGCTGGCCGTGGGCGGGGCGGACTCGGGGCACTGGGCGGTACGCAGGATCACCGCGTCCGGGTCTCAGACTCCGGCCCTCACCGAGGTGACAGCGGTCCCGTCGGTCGCCGCCAAGATCGGTCAACTGTCGCTGCAAAACGGCAACTTGGCGACCCAGGAGGCCGACGGCAGCTTCATGGGCAGCTATCAGACCCGCACGATCGCCTCCACCGGTACTTCTTATGTTCCATCCTCCCCGACCTGGCAGTCGTGGAGCTACAGCACCAGGACAGGCCCATACTCGACCGGCGACGGGCGCGCGGTGATGTTCGCGTCCCACTACGACACCGCCGAGTCGAACCTGCAGTCCATCAGCCCGGACGACCAGGCAGGCTTCTTCCGTACGCCCTCGGCCTACGGAAGCATGCTCGAGGTCTCCGGCCGCTACGCCATCGTCAACGGCACCTCCCCCACCAAGCAGTACGTAGGCGACCTCGGCGTCTACACCAACCTGGAGCCCATCCTCACCCGCTCCGTCACCGCCGCCTCGATCTGGGGCACCAAGCTCTGGACTCCCGGCACCACAGCGGGAGTTGTCACCGCCAAGGACCTCAAGACCGGCACGACCACCGACACCGTGAGCACCGGCGCCCCCTGCGTCCCGAAGGAGCTCCAGGCCGTCGGCCGCTGGATCTACTGGTCGTGCGGCGCGACCGACGTATCCGGCGTCTACGACCGTACGACGAAGAAGTCCATCCTCGTCCCGGTCGGCCCCGCCCTGGTCGGCGACGGTTATCTCGTACGCAACGACACCGCGGCCGGCGCCCTCAAGCTCACCGCCTTCGCGGACGGCACCGCCACCACCCGTACGATCGGCGCCTTCACCGGCAGCGCAGGCACGCGCGGCGTGAAGTGGACCGTCGACAAGTTCGGCGGGCCCGCGGCCTACGTCGACGCCGACCAGCAGATCCATCTGGTGCCCAGCGGGGTCGCCACCCAGGCGATCGGCTCCATCGAGTCCGAGGTCACCGACAACAGGTGGGAGGCGAGCGCGGCGACCGACCCGTGGTGGCAGTACCGCGCGCTGCTCAACAAGCCCGCCGCTTCCTGGACGGCCACGGTCACCAGCAAGGCCACCGGCTCTGTCGTGCGCACGTTCTCCGGCGGTCCGGTGAACGGCAACCTCACCGCGCGCTGGAACCTCCGCAGCACGGCCGGCGCGCTGGTCCCCAACGGCAACTACACCGTCACCGTCACGGCGAAGCCCGCCGACGGCTCGGGGGCCGCGATGACCACCAGCCAGTCGGTGCGCGTCTCCGTCGGAGCCGCCGTACGCCGCGACTTCACCAACAGCGGTTCGTGGGCGCCGGACGGCATCGGTGATCTGCTCACCCTGTCGTCGTCCGGCGTGGTCTCGTACCGGCCGGGCAACGGAACGGGTGGCTTCAACGGGGCGATGTCCGCGTCGGGTTGGCCCTCCACGGTCACGCTCGTCCCCTTCGGGGATCTGAACGGCGACCGGCGCAACGACATCCTCGTACGGCTCAGCAGCGGTGAACTCCGCGCCTACAAAACCATGGTGGGCCAGGCCTTCGTCACCGGCACCCCGTACAAGTCGCTGGGCAAGGGCTGGAACCAGTACAACCTGCTGACCTCGCCCGGCGACGTCACGGGCGACGGCCTCCCCGACCTGATCGCGCGCGTCGCCACGACGGGCGTCACGTACCTCTACAAGGGGACGAGCACCGGCGGTCTTTCGGCGAAGGTGCAGATCGCCTCGAACTGGAAGAACTACCGGCAGCTCGCGGGCGTCGGCGACTTCAACGGCGACGGGTTCGGCGACCTGCTGGGCAAGGACCAGAACAACATCCTCTGGCGCTACGACGGCAACGGCAAGGGCGGCTTCAAGCCGCGCGTGCAGCTGGCGACCGCCTGGGGGTCCTCGTACAACGCCATCATCGGCACCGGGGACATCACGGGCGACGGCAAGGCCGACTTCGTGACGCGCGACACCGGCGGGACGCTGTGGCGCAGCACCGGCAACGGCAAGGGGTCGTTCTCCGGACGCGTGAAGATCAGCACCGGGTGGCAGGGCTTCAAGGGGCTGTACTGACGTGACCTGAGGGGCCCGAGAGGGTCCCTCAGCTCACGTACACCCCGGCCCGCGCCCCCGCGACCGCCGCCTCCGCCGCCCTGTCCGCGGCCTCCTCGTCGAGCGGGAGGCCGCTGGCGAGCAGGCGGTAGTAGAGGGGGGCCGACACCGCCGCGATCACCTCGCGCGGGTCCGTCCCCGCGGGCAGTTCGCCGCGCTCGACGGCCTGGGCGACGACCGGCGCCCACTCCTCGATGCGTACCTCGTAGAAGCGGCGCAGCGCCTCCGCCGTGCGTTCGTCGCAGGTCGCGGCGGCGATCACCGCCTGGAAGATCGGGCCCTGGCGGGGGTCGGCGAGGGTCGTCGCGACGAGGCGGGCGTTGGCGCGGAGGTCCGCCTCCAGGGATCCCGTGTCCGTACGGGAGACGGAGTCCTCGGCCATGGAGGCGATGAGGTCGGCGATCAGTCCGTACGTCGACGACCAGCGGCGGTAGACCGTGGTCTTGCCGACCTCCGCGCGGGCGGCCACGTCCGCCAGGTCGAGCCCGCTCAGCCCGTGCTCGGCGATCGCGTCGCCCGTCGCCTGCAGCACGGAGGCCCTGACCCGGGCGGTGCGCCCGCCGGGGCGGACCGTGCCGGGTTCCACGACGTCGGATCCCATGATCCACCCACCTTCAGCTCTAATGGAACACTGGATCCATTAAAGCGCGCCCGGGTGCCTTCTGGCCAGAAAGCCGAATGTGACAGACCTTGTGACAGAGCTGTCGCCGTCCCGTCCACTTCCTCACAGCTGGCGAACATAAGGTCGAATCGGCCCTGATGAGGGGCCATTCTTGTGATCCGGCAGGGGTGGGGATGGAACAGCTCAGAAGGCTTCGGGCGGTATGGAGCCGACACGCACCGCGGCAATTGCGGCGGCTGCGCCCCCACTACCCCCGCCCGGGACGGAGCCGCGTACGGCGCTGGATACCGTCCCTGCGGCAGTCGCTGCTGCTCCTCCTGTGGACGGTCTCCACGCTGGCTGCGGTCGTCGGCATCGCGTACGCGCGCACCGACATACCCACCGACCTCAACGCCTTCGCCAAGCAGCAGGACAACGTCTACTACTGGGCCGACGGCACCGAGATGGCCCGCGTCGGCCCCGTCGACCGGCAGGCGATGCCGCTGGACCGCATCCCCGACTCCCTCGAATGGGCCGTGCTCTCCGCCGAGAACGCCTCCTTCTACACCGACCGCGGCGTCTCCCCGAAGGGCATCGGCCGCGCGCTGCTCGCGATGGTGTCCGGCGGAGACACCCAGGGCGGCTCGACGATCACCCAGCAGTACGTGAAGAACGTCTACCTCAACCAGGACCAGACGGTGACCCGCAAGATCACCGAGATGTTCATCTCGGTGAAGCTGGACAACCGGATGACCAAGGACGAGATCCTCGACGGCTATCTCAACTCCAGCTGGTTCGGCCGCGGCGCCTACGGGGTGCAGCGCGCCGCGAAGGCCTACTACGGCAAGGACGTCTCCCAACTCGACGCAGGGCAGGGCGCGTTCCTCGCCACGCTCCTCAAGGGCGCCGCCCTCTACGACCCGTCGACGAGCCCCGCCAACCACGCGCGGGCCGTGAAGCGGTGGAACTGGACGCTGGACCGGATGGTGAAGACCGGCCATCTCTCCGCCGCCGAGCGGGCCACGTACAAGACCTTCCCCGAGCCGATCGCACCGCCCAAGCCGGTCGGGCTCAGCGGTCAGACGGGCTATCTCGTGGACACCGCGCGGATGTACGTCGCTTCGCGCAGCGGCATCTCCGACGCCCAGTTCGACCTCGGCGGCTACCAGGTCTACACGACCTTCCAGAAGCCGAAGGTCACCGCGCTGGCCGCCGCCGTGAAGGACAAGCTGGGGGAGCTCAAGCCGAAGACCCGCCCCGCCGACCGCCATGTGCGCGTCGGCGCGGCCTCCGTCGCCACCGACGGCCGCATCCTCGCCCTCTACGGCGGACCCGACTACATCGAGCAGGGCTTCGACGACGCGGGCATCTCGATCGTGCCCGCCGGGACGACGTACGCCCCCTTCGTCTACGCGGCAGGACTGCGCGACGGCGCCCTGCTGGAACGCGACAAACCCCGTGTCCCCGTCACCCCGAGAGCGGTCTACAACGGGGACGACAAGGCCGAGGTGCGCACCCCGGAAGGCCCGTACTGGAGCCGCGACGGGAAGATCGTCAAGACGCTCAACGCGGGCGGCCAGTCGTGGGGTCCGACGAGTCTGGGCCGGTCCGTGAGCAACGCCGTCAACGGTCCCGTCGTACAGCTCGGCATGGACGTCGGCCTCGACCGCGTGCGCCAGGCGTCCGTCGACGCGGGCCTGCTGCCGGACAGCTTCGGCGCGCAGGTGCCCTCCTTCTCGCTGGGCAGCGCGACGCCGAGCCCGATCCGGCTGGCCAGCGCGTACGGAACCTTCGCGGCCGCCGGTACGCACACCGAGCCGTACTCCGTCCTGCGCGTCACGCACATCGGCGAGCAGCAGTCGCTGCGCCGGCCCGAGGTCACGCACCCGTTCACCCCGGAGGTCGCCGCCGACGTCGACCAGGCGCTGAAGAACGCAGTTACCGATGGTGCTTCAACTGCGGTCGGGCAAGCGGGTGTTGATCTGGCCGGGCTGCCGGGGACGGCACTGGACGGCACGTCCGCCGCGTTCGCGGGCTACGACCGTACGGCGGCGACGACCGTCTCCGTCTTCCGTGTCGACCCCAAGACGCAGACGCTGCTGCCCCTGAAGGGGCTGGGCGCCGGCTTCCCCACGGACATCTGGACGCAGTACGAGAAGACGTCACTTCTTCAGAAACCGTGACCAGTCGGGGGACTCCGAGGGGTCCAGATTGCGCAACTTGGCCAGTACGGCGGGATCCTGCACGTCCAGCCAGTCGGACAGCTCCTTGAACGAGACGCACTCCACGCCGTCGCGCCGGCACACGTCCTTCATGACGTCCGCGATGGCCTGCATATAGATGCCGCCGTTCCACGTCTCGAAGTGGTTGCCGATGAACAGCGGGGCGCGGCTGCCGTTGTAGACGCGCTGGAATCCGTTCAAGTAGCCCTGGACCGCCTGCTTTTCCCACTGCTGGTACTTGGCCGGGTCGCCCTGCGTGACGTCGCCGCCGGACTGGTTGTAGAGGAAGTTGAAGTCCATCGACAGGACCTGGAAGTCCTTGCCGGGGAAGGGCATCAGCTGGAGCGGGAAGTTCCAGAGGCCGTTCTTCTTCGCCGGCCACACCTGGAATTCGCCGGGTGAGCTGGCGTCGTACCGCCATCCGTACGACTTCGCCGCCGGGAGAAGGTTCTTCTGGCCCTCCAGGCAGGGCGCCCGGCCGCCGACCAGCTCGCGCGCGTAGTCGAAGGGCAGCGGCGGGATGTCCTTGAAGCCGGTGTTGGTCTTCCAGTTCTGCACGAAGGAGTACGCCTGGGCTATCTCGCTCCGCCAGTCCGCGGTGCTCCACTTGGCACCGCCCGGATCGGGGGCGCAGAAGTGGCCGTTGAAGTGGGTGCCGATCTCGTCGCCGGCCTCGTACGCGAGCCTCAGCTGCTCCAGCGTCTCCTTGATGTGCTCCTCGGTGGGGAAGTCGATCGCCGACGCACCGGCGGAGTGGAGGGGTGCGTGGTAGAGCTTCCGTTTGGCGTCCGGCAGCAGATAGATGCCGCTGAGGAAGAACGTCATCTGCGCGTCGTACTTCTCGCCCAACTCCCGGAAACGGGAGAAGAGATGGTCGTCGTTCTCGAGTGCGCCGTCCCACGAGAACACCACGAACTGCGGGGGCTTCTCGCCCGGCTTCAGCTTCTTCGGCTTGAGCTGCTTGGGCTGCGGTCCGGTGTACGAGGTGGAGCCGTCGCCGATGACCTCGGTCTTCCCGTCCCAGGACGGGCTCGCCGTGGCGGTCGGCGCATGGGCCACCGGCTTGGCGTGCGACGTGGTGGCGGCCGCTCGACCCGACGAGTTGCCCGAACTTCCGGCCATCAGCGCCAGCGCCACCACCCCGGCAACGCCGGCGGCGGCCGCACCGGCGGCCGCCCCCTGCTTCTTCCTCGTGTTCAGCGCGTTCAGCATGCAGCCCCGTCCGTGGATCGATCCCCCGCCCCCCGCGATCATGGCATCCCGGGCGGCGGGGCATCCCACCCCCATCAGGCGGCCAGAGCGACCGCACCGACCGCCGGGGTCCGCAGCACCCGCCGGGCCGTGCCCAGGCTGGTGCCGAGCGTGGCCGCCGCGGCGATCGCGACGATGGCCAGCCAGATGCCGAGCCCCTGGTCGGGGAGGACCGAGTCCGTACGGACCGAGGTGAAGGCGATGATCCCGGCGAGCCCCGAGATGCTGCCGAAGAAGACGCCGGTCAGTGTCAGCACGAGCCCCTCGCAGCCGACCATCCCCAGGACCTGCCCGGGGGTGGCCCCGGCGAGACGCTGCTGGCCGAACTCCTGGCTGCGGTAACTCGTCGCCGCGTACAGGCTGTTGATCAGCATGATGCAGGAGAAGACCACGATGATCCCGACGACCACCAGGTTGAGCGTCTCCAGGTTCTTGTCGTCGACCGACTTGGTGAGGCCCGACGCCTTGATCGCGTCGCTCTCGACGGCCTGCATGTAGAGCGTCGCCGTCGCCATCCCGATGAAGAGGATCAGCGGCATCAGGATTCCGGCCAACTCCCCTGCCCTGCGGCGCATGTTGAGTACGGCCAGATAGCCGCTCGCCCCTCCGAGGGCGGCCAGCGGCCGCTCCAGCACTCCGAGCAGACCCTGCAGCAGCATCGGCGAGAAGACCGCGAAGCCGACCGCGAGGAGGATCGATCCGTACGCGGCGGGCGCCATGGCCATCGGGTCGGTGGAGTCCATCGCGAAGGTGGTCAGGACGGCTCCACCGCCGGCCACGAGAGCACCGTAACCGGCGAACTTCCGTCCCCTGCCCGGGGTTTTACGCACTCCGGCGGCGGCCCGCGTCGCCCGCCGCACCGCCAGGAACGCGGCGCCGACGGAGGCGATCAGGGCGATGGAGATGCCCGACGAGAGAGCGATCGGCCCGAAGGAGTACTGCACGCTCTTCGCCACCTGGCCGCTGTCCTGGAACATCCCCAGGAGCGCCCGCCCGGCCAGCATCGCAGGACCGATCGCGAGCAGCGCCCCGACGAGCCCGACCGCGGCCGCCTCGCCGACGACCATCCGCTTGATCTGCGCGGGAGTTGCCCCCGTCGAGCGCAGCAGAGCGATCTCCGACGACCGCTGGCGGACATTGACCGTCAGCGTGGAGGCGACGGCGAAGAAGACGAGCAGCGAGCCGTACCCGCCGACGACGGACGCCGCCGTGGAGAGCGACTCCGAGCTGACGGAGTCGACGCCCGCGCCGCCCGCCGTGTCGTGCATCGAGTTGAACGTCATGATGATCGCGGCCCCCAGGAAGGCGGACAGCAGCGTCGCGGCGAAGCGCCCCGGACGGAGCCGGATCGAGCGCAGGGCGAGAGTGAACATGGCTCACACCTCCAGGAGGGTGTCGTCGCCGAGGTGCGCGAGGCGCTCGGCCACCGCGTCCACGGTCGGTGCGTGCAGCTCGCCCGCGAGGCGGCCGTCCGCGAGGAAGAGCACGGAGTCGGCGTACGAGGCGGCCACCGGGTCGTGGGTCACCATCACCACGGTCCGCCCGTGGACCCGTACCGCCTGCTGCAGCAGCCGCAGCACATCGCGTGCGCTGCGGGTGTCCAGCGCCCCGGTCGGCTCGTCGGCGAAGACGACGCTCGGCTCGGTGACCAGGGCGCGGGCGATGGCGACGCGCTGGCGCTGGCCGCCCGAGAGCTGGTCGGGGCGGTGGCCGAGGCGGTCGCCGAGACCGACCTGGGTGAGGATCTGCCGGGCGCGCTCGCGGTCGACGCGGCGGCCGGCGAGCCGCAGCGGGAGGGTGGTGTTCTGGGCGACGGTCAGGGTGGGCAGCAGGTTGTACTGCTGGAAGACGAAGCCGATCCGCTGCCTGCGGAACTTGGTCAGTTCGGCCTCGGTGCCGCCCGTCATCTCCTCGCCGTCGACCCGCACGATGCCGCTGTCGGGCCGCTCCAGGCCGGCCGCGCACTGCAGGAGCGTGGACTTGCCGGAGCCCGAGGGGCCCATCACGGCGGTGAAGGTCCCGGCGGGGAGGCCGAGCGTCACGCCGTCGAGGGCGGTGACGGCGCTGTCGCCGGTTCCGTAGCTCTTGGTGACCGATACGAGCCGCAGGGCCGTGGCGGCCCTGCCGGTCTGTGTCTGGTTCTTGCGGGCGAACATCCTGGTCAACTCCCTCGTGGCACCTGCTCTGTGCTGTCGGGTTCGACGCTACGGAGGACGGGCGGCGCGATCGATGGCCGTAAACACCGAGCCCGGGGTGTACCTGAGCGCACCCACGGTGCACCGGCCAGCATCCAAAACGGTTCCACAGTTCCATTAGCGCGTCTGCCCTGCTACGGTGAACCCACTTAACGGAACCACAAACCCGTTAAAGCTCCTGCCTCAGGAAGGGCACGCCATGTCCGCACCCACGCAGACCCGTCCGCACTCCACCGCTTCACCACGCGCCTCCCATATGACGGGCCGTCAAAAGCTGGTCCTCACCCTCCTCCTGGGCGCCCAGTTCATGATCGCCGTCGACTTCTCGATCCTGAACGTCGCGCTGCCCGTCGTCGGCGAGGGCCTCGGCTTCTCCCTCTCCCACCTCCAGTGGATCGCCACCGCGTTCGCTCTGGCCGCCGCCGGATTCACCCTCCTCTTCGGCCGCGTGGCCGACCTGATCGGCCGCAAGCGCCTCTTCATCGGCGGAATGACCGTCCTCGGCCTCTCCTCGGCCCTCGGCGGACTCGCCACCACCCCCGAAGTCCTCATCACCGCACGGGTGTTGCAGGGCCTCGCCACCGCGGCGGTCACCCCCGCCGGACTCGCGCTCCTCACCACCGCCTTCCGCGAAGGCCCCCTGCGGGAGCGGGCGTTGGGCCTCAACGGCGCCCTGATGTCCGCCGGATTCACCGCAGGAGCCATCCTCGGCGGCCTCCTCACCGACCTCCTCTCCTGGCGCTGGGCCTTCTTCATCAACGTCCCCGTGGCCGCCCTGGTCGTCGCGCTCGCCCCGTCCCTGATCACCGACTCGCGCCCCGCCGTACGCCCCAAGCTCGACCTCCCCGGCGCCGCGACCGTCACCGGCGGCCTGCTGCTCCTCGTCTACGGACTGACGCAGGCGGGCGAATCCGGCTGGACGACCCCCACCACCCTGGCCGCACTCCTCGCCGGCCTCGCCCTCCTCGTCGCCTTCTGGTACGTGGAGAAGCGCGCGACAGCGCCCCTGGTCCCGATCCGCGTCCTGAAGCGCCGCAGCGTCATCTGGGGCAACACCGCGGGCCTGATCGCCTTCGTCACCGAGACGTCGCTGGTCTTCCTGCTCACGCTCTACCTGCAGAAGGTCCTGCACTACTCCCCGCTCGCCACCGGTCTCGCCTTCGGCGTCCTCGGTGCCGGCACCGTCATCGGCGGCACCCTCGGCGGCCGGGCCGTGGGCCGCTTCGGAAGCCGTACGACCATCGTGACCGGAGCCCTGATCCAGACCGCGGCCACCGCCGCCCTCCTGGCCCTCGGCACCTCGGGCGGCTGGATCTGGCTGCTGCTCGCCGCGACCTTCGTCGGCGGAATCGGCAACATGCTGATGATCGTGGGCTTCATGGTCACCGCGACCTCCGGCCTCCCCGACGAGGAGCAGGGCCTGGCCACCGGGCTCGCCACGATGACCCAGCAGGTCGGCATCACCCTCGGCATCCCGGTGATGAGCGCGATCGCCACCGCCCGGATGGGCGCCGGTCAGGGCTCCGACGCGGTCCTGTCCGGGGTGAGCGTCGCGATCCTCGTCAACTCGGCCCTGGTCCTGGCGGGCGCCGTGCTCACCGCAGTGTTCCTGGCACCCCGTCGCGAGTTGCGGCGCCGGTGACCCCGGCCGAAAGTGACAGGGGGGACCCGTCACTGGAGGCGCAGTGGTGCTCGTACTGGAAAACGTGTCGGAAGAAGCCGAGAACGACCTCTACCGCGAGCTGTACGCAGGGCTCCCCGTCCCGATGCCCGACCTGGACGGGGAGCCCTGGCGTCCGCCGTACGGGACCGTCGCGGGGCGCGAGAACGGGGCGCTGGCGGGCTGGACGGTGTTCTTCGCCGAGGAGCCGGGAAGCAGCACTTCCGTACTCCAGTGGCTGCTGCTCGACCGCGAACGGCAGCGCATCACGGACGGGCACAACACCACCCACCCCGGCACCCCGGCGGAGATCGAGATCCTCTCCGCCCTGGCCGCCGAATCGGCCGTCCTGGCCCGCAAGGCGGGGTACGCCCAACTCCGTTGGGGCCAGGCGGAACCCGGCTTCGCGGAGGGCATCGCGACCGCCCTCGGCGCGCAGCCGTTCAACGACGACGAGGGCTACCGCTTCTACCGCCTGTACCTGTAGCTCAGAAGAGCCGCGCGAGCGCCGCGTCGAGCCCCTCGAGCCCCGCCAGATCCACCAGGAAGTACTTCTCCAGGACTTCCCGTACGGCGAGCGGGCTCTCCAGTTCGGTGCGTTCCGAAGGCCCTCCCAGGTGGTGGACCGCGAGGGACGCACCGTTCAGCGCGTACCGCCGGTCCTCGGCCGGGCGGGCAGCCATCAGCCCGGTGACGAAGTGCGACTCCGGGGCGTGCGAGAGGTAGTAGTTGCTGACCTCGTAGTCGACGAGGAGCTGCTCGCGCAGGTCGAAGGAGTACACGGGCCGCCACTGCTCCCGTACGAAGATCTGCTGCACGAAGCCGTCGGCCCCGTCCGTGACGATCCGGAACGGCTCGTGCGGGGTGGTCTGCTCGACCCCGGGCTCCAGCGCCAGCACACCCGTCAGCGTCACCCCGCCGAATCCGGCGTCGACGAGGTACGAGGGCCCGCCCTGCGGGAGTTCGACCCGGAGCAGCATGTGGCTGCGGGCGATGGGCGGGGCGCCTGCGGGCCGGCCCCAGAGGACGCGGGCGGCCAGTCCAGTCGTACGGAAACCGAGCGCGTCCAGCGCCCCCTTCAGCAGCAGGTTCTGCTCGAAGCAGTAGCCGCCGCGGCCGCCCCGCACCAGCTTCTCCGTCAGCCCCTCCGGGTCGAGCCGGACCTCGCGCCCGGTGAATGGGTTGAGGTTCTCGAAGGGGATCGTCCGCGTATGGGCGGCGACGATGCGCCGCAGCGAGGCGAGATCGGCGGCCTGCGGCCCGTCGAGACCGATCCGGTCGAGGTAGGCGGGCAGATCGATGGAGTTCGTGGTCGTGGTCATGCCACCAGGATGCGACCTCAATCCTCCTTGAGGTCAACCCTCTTCTTCTGCGGCAGGAGCCCCTTGTCGGAGACCGGGCCGAGGTGGCCGAGCTTGTCGGGGTTGGCGACGGCGCGGACCGCGTGGATCACACCGTCGGCGATGTCGAGCCCGACCACGCTGAGCACGCACTCCTGGTCGTCGTACGTGATCAGGCCGGGCCGGCCGTTGACCAGGGCCGCCCGGACCGTGCCGCCGAGGCTCCGGGTGCGGCGGAATCCGGCGACGAGCATCCGCATGACGCCGGCGCGTCCGGCCACCGGGGTCGCGAGCGCCATCGCCTTGCCGCCGCCGTCCCCGTGGAGCACGACGTCGGGCGCGAGCATGCCGAGGAGCGCGTCCAGGTCACCGCCGTCGGCGGCGTCGAAGAACCGCCGGGCGAGCTCCTGGCCCTCCGCACGCCGCTCCGCGACCGGCGCGCTGTCGCTCAACTCCCCCTGCTCGGCAAGGTGTTGCCGGGCACGGGCGAAGATCTTCCGGCAGTTCGCCTCGGTCTTGCCGGTGGCCGCAGCGACCTCCGGATATCCGTACCCGAACACCTCGCGCAGCATGAAGACCGCGCGCTCCACCGGCGAGAGGGCTTCGAGCAGGACGAGGAAGGCCATGGAGAGCGAGTCGGCCAACTCGGCGTGCTCGACGGGGCCGTCCGCCCCGTCACCTGTCACAACGACCGGCTCGGGCAGCCAGTTCCCCACGTACGTCTCGCGCCGGACCCGCGCGGACCCCAGGTAGTTGATGCCGAGCCGCGTCACCGCCGTGGTCAGGTACGCCTTCGGGGCGGCGATGTCCGTACCCGCCAGGCCCGCCCGGGTCAGCCCGAGGAAGGCGTCCTGGACGATGTCCTCGGAGTCACCGACGGAACCCGTCATTCCGTACGCGATGGAGAACAGCAGCGGCCGATACCCGGCCACGCCTGCCTCAACTGCCGTCCCACTCGACCCCGTCACGGAACCCCTCCCACCGACTCGTCTCGCCCCGCAGCGTATCCGGCACTCCCCCAAGGAGACGCAGGTCACATCCACGGCCGTCACAGGCGGCCGGGGTGCTCTGTCTTAGAGGGGTGACAGCGAACAACGACACAGGAGTTCACGATGACTGCTCGTATCAACCCGATGGCCAGCCCGATCGCGGCGAAGGCCATGAAGCACCTCATCGCCTCGCACCACGCGCTCGCGGAGTCGACGGTGCCCGCGGCGACGCGCGAACTGGTGATGATCCGCGCGAGCCAGATCAACGGCTGCTCGGGCTGCCTCGACATGCACACCAAGGAAGCCGCGCACGCGGGCGAGACGACGACACGCCTGAACCTGGTCGCGGCCTGGCGCGAGGCCACGGTCTTCACCGACGCCGAGCGTGCGGCCCTGGAACTGACCGAGCAGGGCACCCGCATCGCGGACGGGGCGGGCGGTGTGTCGGACGAGGCCTGGGAGAACGCGGCCAAGCACTACGACGAGGACGAACTCGCGGCCCTGGTCATCGTCATCGCCCTCATCAACTCCTTCACGCGCATGAACGTCATCACCCGCCAGCCGGGCGGCAACTACCGCGCCGGCCAGCTCGGCTGACCCGCTCGCCCCGGCAAGGAGAAACCCGATGAACACCGCACTGTGGATCGTCGCCGGACTGCTGGCCGTCGTCTTCACGACCGGCAGCGCCTCCAAACTGTTCATGTCCCGGGAGAAGATCATCGCCTTCCCCGGCGGGAGCTGGGCCGAGGACTTCGGCGCGGGCTCCATCAAGTCGATCGGAGCCGTGGAATTCCTGGCCGCACTGGGCCTGGTCCTGCCCGCCGCACTGGACATCGCACCGGTCCTGGTCCCTGTCGCGGCGGTCGGGGTGGCCGTGCTGATGACGGGCGCGGCCCTCGTACGCCTCCGCCGCCACGACCTCGCCATCGCCGTCGACCTCGTCTACCTCGCCCTGGCCGTCTTCGTCGCGTGGGGGCGCTTCTGACCCGGATCCCGCCCACGGACCGACCGTGGCAGAGTGAGCCGCCGATCATCGAACTCGGCCCGGAGGCACCCGACATGGCGCACGCGCGCAGCCCGCGACACCTCGTCTTCACCGACGTCGACGAGACCCTCATCAGCGCCAAGAGCATGCTGGAGATCCTCCGGCTCCACCTGCTGCTCACGCACGGCGATGCGGGCCACGCGGAGTACGAGCGGGCCCGCGAGCGGTTCGCCGCGGCGTACGCCCGATGACCCGCACCGCACGCCCGCCACGCCCTGACGGCCACACCTCACTTACCGCCTCCCGCTGACTAGCCTGACGGCAACGGATGTCGAGAACGCACACCCGGCTCCGTCCCAGTCACACAGCGGAAGAGGGAGAGAACAGGCATGACGATTCAGCGGATGGACAACGTAGGCATCGTGGTCGCGGACATGGATGCAGCCATCGCGTACTTCGTGGAACTCGGCCTGGAGCTGGAGGGCAGGACGGAGGTCAAGGGCCAAGTCGCCGACCGGTGCACCGGCCTCGACGGCGTCCACTGCGACATCGCGATGCTCAGGACCCCGGACGGCCACAGCCGCCTGGAACTGTCGAGCTACCGCACCCCCGCACCGATCACCCCCGCGCAGCGCAACCAGCCGCACAACATCCTGGGCACGCACCGCGTGATGTTCGCCGTCGACGACATCGAGGACACGGTGGCCCGCCTGCGCCCGCACGGCGGCGAACTCGTAGGCGAGATGGCCCGCTTCGAGGACAGCTACCTGCTCTGCTACGTCCGCGGCCCGGAGGGCATCATCGTGGGCCTGGCCGAGCAACTGACCTGATCCCTCACCACAGTTGAATGATTTCTGATGTTGACGACCGCACGACAAGTGCTACTCTCGCGTCAAAATTTTCAACGTTGAAGGGTCCCTTGTGGAGCGCGACGCCGTCGACCTCATCGTGGAACAGTGGGCGCACGCCCGCCCCGACCTCGACGCGTCGCCCGTGCACGTTCTCGGCCGCCTATCCCGGGCGACCCGCATCGTCGAGCGCGAGTTCCAGTCGCTCTTCAGTGAATTCGGCCTGCAGATAGGCGAGTTCGACGTCCTCGGAACACTCCTCCGCGCCGGCACCTCCGGCCGCATGACCGCGGGAGAGCTGGCCCGCCACGCGATGAAGACGGCCGGCGCCATCACCAACCGGCTCGACCGGCTCGTCGCCAAGGGCTACGTCACACGCGACCTCGACCCCGCCAACCGCCGCACGGTCGTCGTCGCCCTCACCCCCGCGGGCCGCGAGCTCATCGACCGCGTCGTCGTCGCCCACTTAGAAAACTCACGGCGACTGCTCACCGCGCTCGACCCGCACCGGCAGGGCGACCTCGCCGCCACCCTGCGCACCCTGCTGATCGGCCTCGGCGACAACGCCGGCGCGGCAGACGAGACCTGAGCAAACCCCCCGGCAAGCACCACGCCACTACCGAGGAGTACGTCGATGCCCACCCTGCCCTGGACCACCCCCAGCTCTCCCGAAGGCCACGAGACGGCGCTGATCATGGCGTCGCGCTTCGAGGTCCGGAGCCCCAAGGACGTACCCCGGTTCTTCCTCAACTCGCTCGCGGCCTGGCGCCAGGTCCGCAAGGCTCCGGGCTGCTTCGGCGCCTCGCTCGTCGCCCGGCCCGTCAAGCGGACGTTCCAGACGCTGTCCGCCTGGGAAAGCCGCGAGCAGCTCATGACGTACGTCCGGACGGAGCCGCACCGCTCGATCATGAAGTCGATGCGCCCCACGATGAGAGATTCGACGTTCGTGTACTGGGACGCCTCCGCCGCCGATCTCCCGATCAGCTGGGCCGAGGCCGGAAGACGACTCGACGAACAGTCGGCCGGACATGAAAAAGCCCCAGGTCACGGCGAGTGAGTCCTGGGGTGATTCCGAGCCGCCTTCGGGATTCGAACCCGAGACCTACGCATTACGAGCACGGTAGCGATCATGCCGACGCGTGTTGAACGATCGCATTAGATCCCGTCTTCGCAGATCAGGGCACCTGCCACCGTCCTGCTGTGCAGGCCCCGTGCCGCACCGTCCAAAGGCGTCCGCGCTCCCCCTGCGCTCCCCTGAGTGCGCTTCGCGGCTACGGCACGCCAGGCATCCACCTCCATCTCGGTCACAAGTGCCTCTTGTTCGCTCCCGACAAGGCGGGGAGCGCGGTTTCAACGCGGCAAGCCGTATCGGGTGCTTGGTGCTTCCCGGTCTGGGGGTGTTTACGAAAAGGCGCACGAGCGCCGCACCAGACACTCCCGACGGTCATCCCTCTGGGGGAAGGCACCCGGCCGGAGGTCGGTTTCGGCGTGGTCGCGTGATGCCCGGTCCGATGCCAGGTGACGCCGTAACGGCCTTCGCCGTGGCCCTCTTGCGCGGCTGCCTCGTCACCCGCGGCCCGGCCATCGGCGCGATCCCGACCAACTCCGGGCTGGTGGTTTTCGGACCGCTCTTCGATGCTGATGCCCCTCCACCGTCAACCCGTCAGTCGGGAGTTCATACCGCTTGGGGAATCTTCGTTTGGTCTGCGGGTTCGGTTCAGGGGCTGCTGGCCTGATCGCGACTGCTTCAGGGATGGTGCGAGGTTGCCGGTGGCCGCCCGAGCGGCTCGGTGAATCCCTTGAGCGAGCCGGGGGGCGCCACCCTCCGCCCCTCAGGTCGAGGCCGGCGATGCCGGAACGCTCCCTCGCAGTGGCGGAAAAACGATCCAGCTCGGACAACGCTCACTACGTTCCGCGTCTGATTCACTACGCCTCGTATTCGGTGAGATGAGTGGAGACGCATGATGCTCGATGCTGTGGAAGTTGCGGTCGCGGAGTTCGCGGCGGGCCGCCCGGTCGTGGTGGTCGATGACGAGGACCGCGAGAACGAGGGCGATCTGATCGTCGCGGCATCGGAGATGACCGCCGAGATCATGGCGTTCATCATCCGCCACACCGGCGGTGTGGTGTGCGTGGCGATGGAGGGCGCGGACCTGGACCGGCTGGAGCTGCCACCGATGTGCAGCGACAACCAGGACCCCAAGGGGACGGCGTTCACGGTGTCCACCGATGCGCTGGGGTGTTCCACGGGAATCTCGGCTGCCGATCGGGCGCTGACGGTCCGCACACTGGGCGATCCGTCCGCGCTGCCCGGGCAGTTCATGCGGCCGGGGCACGTGTACCCGCTGCGCGCCGCCGAGGGCGGCCTGTTGTCCCGGCGCGGTCACACCGAGGCCGGGGTGGAGCTGGCCCGGCTGGCCGGGCTGGCGCCGGCAGCGGCCATCTCGGAGGTCATCAACGACGACGGCACGATGACTCGGCTGCCGCAGTTGCGGCTGTTCGCCGACGAGCACGATCTCAAGCTGATCTCGATCGAGCAGCTCGTCGCCTTCCAGGAGCGTGCCCTGACCGACTCGGCCCCCGTAGGCAGGGGTTGAGTGTCCCCGGTGGAAGGCGTACGACCCACCGCACCCGGCCCGAACGTCGCAACAGCGATGACCGGGCTGTCCGGTGAGGTCCTCCCCGGCATCGGGGGTGTGGTGTTCGACCTGGATGACACCCTGCTGGCCAGTGGGCCGGTGTGGGTGGAGTGCTGGCGCGAGCACTGTGAGCGGGCCGGACGCCCGTGGAGTCCTGAAGTCGCCTCCCGGTGTGTGGGGTCGGGGCAGTGGAGTGAGCACCTGGCCGACTGGTGCGGCGGCGATGCGGCCCAGTTGGAGGCGTCGTGCACCGACTACATGGTCGTCGCGCTCGCGGAAGGCCGTGTCGAGCCGCTCGACGGAGCGTTGGAACTGATCGCCACAGCGGCGGACCGAGTGCCCGTCGCACTGGCCTCGGCGGCACCGCGCCGGTTCGTGGACGCGGCCGTAGCCGCCTTCGAGTTGGGCCGATTCCTGCAGGCCATCGCGTACGCCGACGAGGTCACCCACGGCAAACCCGCACCCGACATCTACCTCCGTGCGGCCCGGCGCCTGCAGCTGCCTCCCGGCCGGTGCGTGGCGGTGGAGGACTCCGGCAGCGGAATCCTCGCGGCATACCGTGCCGGCCTGCAGGTTCTGGCCGTCCCCAACAGGGCGCACCCGCCGGCACCAGAGGCACTGCAGTTGGCGGCTCACCGTGCCGACACCGGCTCGGTGGCCGTGAAGATCCTCATTGATCTCCTTGACCGGACCGCGGAACCAGGCGGGCTCACGTGATCAACCAGCTCTTCGACGTCAACGGCCGTACGGCCCTGATCACCGGCGCCACGCGCGGCATCGGGCTCACGTTCGCCCGCGCCCTGGCCGAGGCCGGCTGCCGGGTCGTACTCAACGGACGCGACCGGGCCCGGCTCGAGGAGGTCGCCTCGGACCTGCCGGGCCAGGTGCACACCAGCCCCTTCGACGTCAGCGACCCGGCAGCGGTCGAGCGGGCGATCGCCGGGGTCGAGGAGCAGGTCGGGGAACTGGACATCCTGGTGAACAACGCCGGCATCCACCCCCGGGGCCCGCTCACCGAACTCACCGACGCCCACTGGTTGCAGACGCTGGACACGAACGTCACCGGCGCGTTCCTGACGGGCCGCGCCGCCGCCCGCCGCATGGTCCCGCGTGGCCGCGGAAAGATCATCAACGTCTGCTCCATCCGCTCCGACCTCGCCGCCCCCGGCACGGCCGCGTACACCACCAGCAAGGGCGCGCTGAAGATGCTCACCAAGAGCATGTGCGCCGATCTGGCCCCGTACGGCATCCAGGTCAACGGCATCGGCCCCGGCCGGATCGTCACCGACATGACCCGCGCCCAGTTCGACGACAAGGACCACCACGCCCAGGTGTGCGCCCGTACCCCGGCCGGCCGTTGGGGGCAGCCCGAGGACCTGGTCGGCGCCCTCATCTACCTTGCCTCGCCCGCTTCCGCGTACGTCAACGGGCACATCCTGTGCGTCGACGGCGGACTGACCAGCGTCTGATCCCGGGCCGGCGCTTCCCTTCGAACCCACAAGCACCGTCCGGCCTGACCAGGCCCGGCACTCCACCACCGCGCAACGGCGCGCGAGACGAGGTACCGCACATGACCGAGAAGCTGACCAACTGGGCCGGAAACGTGGCCTTCCGCGCACAGGAGATCAACCGGCCCATCTCCCTCAGGGAACTGCAGCACACGGTGGCACGCAGCTCCAAGGTGCGCGCCCTGGGCAGCCGGCACTCCTTCAGCGACATCGCGGACACCGGCCGGACCTTGGTGTGCTTGGACGACCTGCCGCCCCTGTTCGAGATCGACTCCGCGGCCGCCACCGTCCGTATCACCGCGAGCATGCGCTACGCGGAGCTGGGGCGACGCCTGCACGAACAGGGCTGGGCCCTGCACAACCTCGCCTCACTGCCCCACATCTCCGTCGCCGGAGCCTGCGCCACGGGCACCCACGGCTCGGGTGACGCCAACGGGAACCTGGCGACCGCCGTCACGGCGCTGCAGATGGTCACCGCAGACGGCGAGGTGGCCGAGCTCGACCGCGACCAGGACGAGGACCGCTTCCACGGCACCGTCGTGGCACTGGGCGCCCTGGGGATCGTGACCCAGGTGACCCTCGACCTCGTGCCCACCTTCGAGGTGGAGCAGTACGTCTACCAGGACCTGCCCTTCGAGGCGCTGACCGAGCACTTCGCCGAGATCTTCGCCAGCGCCTACAGCGTGAGCCTCTTCACCGACTGGAGCGGCCCCCGCATCAACCAGATGTGGCTCAAGCGCAAGCAGGACGACACCGGTTCGCCCCTCCCGGGGACCCATTGGCTCGGCGCACGCCTGTCGGACATCCCGCTCAACCCGCTGCCCGGCATGTCCCCGGTCCACGCCACCCAGCAACTCGGCGAGGCCGGTCCCTGGCACGAGCGACTGCCGCACTTCCGCTCCGACTTCACCCCTGGCTACGGCAACGAACTGCAGTCCGAGAACTTCGTACCCCGCCGGCACGCCGTCGCCGCCCTGCGCGCCCTGGACGACATCCGCGCCCACATCGCGCCCCTCGTGCAGATCTCCGAGGTCCGCACCATCGCCGCGGACGAGCTGTGGATGAGCCCCGCTCACCAACAGGACATCGTGGCCTTCCACTTCACGTGGACCAACGACACCACAGCGGTCCTGCCCGTCCTGGCCATGATCGAGGAACGCCTGGCCCCGTATGCGTCCAGGCCACACTGGGGAAAGCTCTTCACCACCTCGTCCGCCACCCTGCAGTCGCGCTATCCGCGTTTGCCGGACTTCCGGAAGCTGGCCCGCCACTGGGACCCGACCGGGAAGTTCACCAACGAC
The DNA here is from genome assembly GCF_036227325.1 of Streptomyces sp. NBC_01465. Lineage (NCBI taxonomy): Bacteria > Bacillati > Actinomycetota > Actinomycetes > Kitasatosporales > Streptomycetaceae > Streptomyces > Streptomyces sp. NBC_01465. Next base: position 3,727,479 of record NZ_CP109467.1, read on the forward strand.
TTCCTCGACCGCACCGTCTTCGCGGACCTCTGAACCCTGCGTACGATGCCGATCCCTCAGCACCCGGTCCGCCCTGCTGGCTTGGCTGTCGGGGTGGCGTGATTGCGCACAAGGCGCACGGAGGCGCCCGCCCCTCGGCCCTAGAACGCCCCGGACATGAAAAACCCCAGGTCACGGCGAGTGAGTCCTGGGGTGATTCCGAGCCGCCTTCGGGATTCGAACCCGAGACCTACGCATTACGAGGGCCTGCAAGATCGTTACGGGTGGTTCTGGGGCGTCCCGATGGATGACGTTTCAGCTGGTCAGAAGCGTATGACCATGACTGCCGATCCGGCCTCGTGCCGCCCAGTCCGCTCACGCAGGGCTCACGCAAATTGGCATGCCGCTCGCCGGCGTGGGACTCAGATGCGACCGAGGTCGACTTTGACCGGGAAGGGCGCCGAGACCTTGACGACACCGGTGAACACGTCCCCGTCCCGGTAGGCCCTGGTAGCCGGATCGAGCACGTAGGTGTACACCAGCGGGACCCCGGTCGCAGCCTGCTCGACCCGCCAGTAGAAGGCGATGCCGGCCTTCGCGTACTGGTCCGCCTTCACGATCCGGTCGGTGGTCTCCGACCCTGGCGAGACAACCTCCACGACCAGCAGCACATGCTCCGGCCGGGTGGGCGAGACATCGATCGTGTCCGCGCGATACACGACAACATCCGGACGCCGATTGGTGAGCGGAACATCCTGCAGACGGACGTCGAAGTCGGTATCGGCGTTCCACTCCGGCTCCGCGGCAGCCTCCAAGGCATTCGCCAGAATCCGGGCGAGCCGGTTGTGGCGCTTGGACGCACTGGGGCTCACGACGACCATCCCGTCCACGATCTCGATCCCCGCACACTGCTCCTCGGACCAAGAGTCGTACTGCTCCGCAGTGATCTGCTCGTGCATCCACGCAGGAGCCACCGTCTCGGCAGTCATGACGCACCTCCTGGACACCATGCAAGCGGGCCCGATCCCGCTGCGTTCAGCGTACTGCCCCAGCCCCTGACCGTGCTCGGAAGATGTGCCCAGCGCGAGAGGCGTTGAAGGTGTTGCCCTGGGCGAGGAGCGCGCGACACTGGGCCGAGGCGTGAGGCCCGCTCCCATCTTCCAAAGGGGCTGATGAGGATCATGTTCAAGCGTGCCCCGGAGAGAACTGCGCAGAAGGCTGCTGCACACGAGGAAAAGCAGCAGGCTCGTACGGAAGCCGCCGAACAGCGGCAGGCGGACAAGGAAGCACTGAAGGACTGGCGCAAGTTGCACCCTGCCGAGAAGACGATGAACACCGCTGCAATGATGCGCCTTTGGCCGTCCTCCAAGTTCGGCGTGACTGGGCAAGGACCAGTACTCGGCGGCCAGGCCGAGTTCGTCAACGCTGGCGCTCACAAAGCGTGGACGGCAACCAGGCTCGCTGGCGGAGTTGCAACGGGCGGTATCTCAGCCTTGGCGGGACGCAAGAACAAAGGCGCGGCTGTCATCAATGTGACCTTCGGCAACGGAGCTGCACAGACGTACAACGTAAAACCAGACTCCACGACCCTGCGAGCGGCCAACCAGTACGTGAATGCATTCAACGTGCTCGCTTCGCAGTTGGCCGGCGAAATGGGCTCTGCTTCATCGCCCGAAGCAGTTCAACCCAAGCCCCAGTCAGTGGCCGACGAACTCGGCAAGCTCAAGGCCCTCGTCGATCAAGGCGCTCTGACGCAGGACGAGTTCGATCAACAGAAGGCGCGGCTGCTCGGGACGTAGGCTGTCTTCAAAACTCCTGCCTGCCTCGCACCCCCATCGGGCGGATGCCGAGAGCCTGGCGACGCCCCGCTGTCCGCGTGACGCTCGGATGCCGCGAACAACCGCGGGACCTCCTTGAGTCCGATGGCCGGCAGCAGGTCATCCACGTCATCGACCGACCAGCCGCGCCGCTCGGCCTTGAACTCCTTCAGCCGCAGGGTATCGACCTCGCGCATGCCCTTCTCGGCCATCAACAAGACGGTCAGCAGGAACCAGCACGGGTTGCTGGAGACGACGTAGTCAGGCTCGGGCAGGGCCCCACGAATGCACCACAACTGGGAGGTTTGCCGCTCGCCCCCGCCTTCGTCACCTACGCGCCTCCCGCCCACTCCTTCACAGTCAGGCTGTGCTGGACCCTGCACTTCCACGACATCCCGGTCGTGCGGCTCGGCACGCGCCCCGGGCATGAAAAAACCCCAGGTCACGGCGAGTGAGTCCTGGGGTGATTCCGAGCCGCCTTCGGGATTCGAACCCGAGACCTACGCATTACGAGGGCCTTCAAGATCATGACGCGCAGTGCTCCGTGATCACGCTCGATCCGGCTTCACCTGGCCAGAAGGTCGCGACTTCGCCCACCGTGCCGTCCGGTCCGCAGGGAGCCGCCCCGTCCGCTCACGCATCGCTCACGCAAGCGGGGTGTCTGGCAGCGCCACAGGGCGCCACCCTGTCCGCTCACCCATGAGGGCGCCGCCGCGCAAGGAACTCGACGATTGCTGTAGCGGCGTCGGCAAGATCAGCCAACCCGACGCCGACCAGGACCTCATCATCAGATGATCGCATGGAATATAGGCCATTAACCTGCAATTCGATGCAAATCTCACCCGCATCTCTATCGAAGGGGTCGACGGCCAAACGCAATACCTCATGAGAGAAGAACGGAAACAGCTCACTCAGGCGGGGCCTTGAGTGCAGTGCGGCCACCATCTCACGGCGAGAGTCGTAGGTATCTTCCGAAAGGAGGATGTTCCAAGCAGTCTCCACAGGCGTGCCGCGCTCATAACCTTCAGCCATTTTGGAAAAATCAATGAACGGAAATCGCTCCTGCAGAGGCGCAAGTAGCACCCCGCTCCGCCAGGCGTCAATGACATCCGCTAGGTCTTCAAGCGTGGTCGCGCTCCCGTATGCCCATACGAAATCGCCTGCAGCACTGTCAATGGAAATCGAAAAGGCCCTCCTATTCAAGACCGTGCTAACCCTGATAGGTCCGCGACTCGAATCAGCCTCGACAGTTCGATACACACTGAGCCCTTGCTCCGAACCGGGTCGCACGTCACCCAGGTCGAGGCTCCGCTCTTCGGCGACACGGCGAAGTGCCCGAGATAGACCACCGAACTCGACAAGTTCTGGATAAAACTTCGCGTCTGGAGCTTCAGCAAAACTCGCCCCCTGCATGCCCATCAGCTTGCACTGCTGGTAGCGAGCCTGGGCCGACGAGGACCCGCCGCCCCGCTCCAGGCACTCCTCGACGCCGTCACCACCGACAGACCCCTTTATCTCTACCACCGGATTTAACGATCTACCGACAGCTATCTGCAAGCAGCAGTATCCAGCCCGGTTACCCGCTACCGAGACTAATAAGTCGAGAAACCCCAGCAGGCATCAATCCGGGATTGATTCCAGGATGTCGAGTGCCGACATTCCAACTTCAATGACTACTTGAAACGAATAGGAGTCATCACACATGGAGAATTCCACTTGCTGCGACATGCGGCTCCTGAACCACGCCACGAGGACTACCACCCCGTGAAGCGGTCCATCGATGTAGAGACATGTGCCCGCCTTGTTGAGCCATGCTTCCACCTCATCGCCTTCGATATCGCAAGTCCATCGCAATCCTCGACCTTCGATCCCGGAATCCGATGGCGTGGACTCCTGGATTTCCGCGCTCGGCCAGTCATCGAGGAGGTGCGAGGATAGCTCTGCTTGCTCGACGCGCCACTCGGATTCCTCGTCATCTGCGAAGACAAGGCATGTCATCCCTGCGCCTCACTCTTTCCGCACTCACTGGACCACCGACACCGCGCCCGGTACCCCATACTTGCTCATCATCCCTTCGAAATATGGTACAGCTGCACTCGTATTGGTAATGATTCTGAGGTTCGTGTACCGGTTTTCGCCATCTCCGATCACAGCCGCATAGCGTCGCATCTCATTCTCAATGTCGGCATCGATGAATCCTTGCACCTTAGCATTCTTGATGCCCGGGGGAACAAATGGGCTCGATTTTCCGCTGACGAACTTCGCATCGAGAATAGAGTCACCGTCAACCCCATCTGCCCAAATCTTCTCGCCTCCACCGTGCAGGCGCACTTCAATCATTCCAGTTGTGGACATCTGGTAATCGCGACTCGCGCCCTTGCCGACAGCAATCCTTAGATTGCTGCTTCCACAAGCATTATGTACGAGGACCGGCGTCTCGCCAGTCAGCACATAGTACGTGTGGAGCTGCTCGACGGTGAGGTTGTACATGTCGGCAGAGCCAGTTCGCACCACTGCGCCAAGGAGGGTCGCCCCCGGGCCAGATTCCACCTTGAGGGCGTGCCCCGGGATCAGCTCTGCAGCTGGCACCCAAGCATGGATCGTTTCGTCCCAGAATGGGTGATTAGACGTGGTGTGTAGCGTTTTAACTCGATCATTTTTGCCGCCGATTGCGAGGTCGATAAGATCGCTATCGTGATGCACAAGTCTTGCTGTAACGGTTCGCGCACCTCGGTGTCGCCCGCTTGTCGGATCAGCGCTTTCTACCTCGTCTCCGGGCTTGATCTCGCTGATCGATTTCTTTCCCCCTCCCTTCATTAGCACCTTGGTGGAGGGGGTGAAGCTGCAGATCGCCCTGGCGGCTTTGGTGAGCGCTCCAAGAAATCTCACGGAACCAATCTCGACTCCACCAACATCAAAGGTAGAAATCGCTTCGCCCTCAACGTCGCATTCCGCATCGTTTCCCATTTTGCATCGAATGTCGGGAACAATGAGTGTCATGTCGCCGATTGCCGACAGCAGCTCTTTGCCCATTTGCTTGTCTGCGTCGATTTCCGCTTGGGTGTAGCAGACGTCGTATTTCGGGTTGGCGCTGACTGGGTTTCCGTAGCACTGGTTTTTCGTAAAGAAGTAGTCGTAGAGCTTCTTCTCTTTCTTCTTCTGCTTTTCGGTGGGCTCGGAATTCTTGCCCATCTGGTATCCGTGCTTGACGCCGGGCTTGCAGTAGGGGTCCGCGGCGCTGGGGCACCAGGCGCCGTTCCCGCGGGCGTTGCCGTGGACGTCGCAGTTGTCGGAGCGGCCGTTGCGGCAGTAGTAGAGGCCGGTGGGGTCCGCGTAGGAAATGGGGCTGCTGTTGCTGTAGCTGTAGCCGTTGATCTGTTGTGGCGCGCCGAGGTCCATGACGGGGTCGGCTGAGAGGAAGCGGCCGGTGTTGGTGTCGTAGGTGCGGGCGCCGAGCTGGGTGAGGCCGGTGGTGTCGTCGATGGTGCCGCCGACGTATCCGTGCTCTCCGGGCCAGTTGGTGGGGCTCTTCCCGCGGGCTGTGCCGAAGGGGGTGGAGCGGCGCTGCTGCATGGTCAGGTCGGTGGAGTTGACGGCTAGTTGGGCGGTGCCGTTCTGGTCGCCGAGGAGGAAGGAGAGTTTGTTGTCGTCGGTGCGGATGGCCTGGTTGCCGCCGCCGAGGTCGTAGTAGCGGGTGGCCGTGGGGGTTGTGGCGCCCTTGGTGAGGGTGAGTTCGGTGGTGCCGAGGTACAGGGTGGTGGCGGAGTCTGTGCGGCGCAGGAGTCGGTTGTCGTCGGCGCCGTAGACGTAGGACGTGGTCTTGGTGCCGCCGCTGCCGTCGGGTTGGGTGACCTTGGCGAGGTGGCCTTCGTCGTCCCAGAGGAGGGTCTGCTGGTCGCCGGCGATGGTGCGGGTGTCGGTATTGCCTGCGAAGTCGTAGTGGTACTTGTCGGCGGAGATCCCGGTGGGCCCGGTGGTGTCGACCTCGGAGAGCGCGTGCGGGTGGGCCGCCTTGGACGGCGGGTAGACGTAGGAGTGCTTGACGTCCTTGGTGCTGTCGCCGCCGGCGTCGTGGTCGGTCTCTGCCGTGCGGTTGCCGGTGAGGTCGTAGCCGAAGGACTGCCAGTACGGGGCCGGGCCGCCCAGGACGGTGCCGCTGGGGGTGCTCGCGCAGGTGGTGGTCGGCTGGGCCCATGCCTCGGTCAGGCGGCCGAGGTAGTCGTAGGTGTAGCACTGGTTGTCGGTGCCGTCGCGGGAGACGTCCGCGATCGAGGTGATCGTGCCGGCTTCGTTGTAGCTGTAGGTGGCGGACTTGTCGGTGCCCGCGACGTCCTCGCGGTTGACGCTGGAGTTGGACAGGCGCTGGGTACCCCACTGGTAGGTGTTGGTGACCTGCGCCTTCTTCGCCCCGAGTGCCTGATACGAGTACTGCAGCGGCTTGCCGGTGAGGCTGTAGATCGCGTCCGTGAGGTAGGTGGCGCCGCCGGTGCCGGTGAGCTTCTTGGTGCGCATCACATCGTCGTAGGTCGGCGTGATGACCTCAGAGGTGAGGCTGCCGGCCGCAGGGTAGCTGGCGGACTGGGTGGTGCCGTCGAGGTTGTACTTGGTGTTCGACTGGTAGGAGCCGGCAAGGCCCCCTTCGGACGCCGGGATCGTGACGGTGGTGCGGTTGGGGCGGTAGAGGGTGTCGTAGAGGCTGTACGTGGTGGTGTATGCATCACCGGTGGCTCCGCCGACGTAGCGGGTGGCGGTGGCGAGCTGGCCCTTGAAGCCGGTGGGGTCCCATACGTGCTTGGTCAGCAGTGGTCCGGAGGCGTCGCCGTCGTGGGACTCCGTTTCACGCCCCAGGCCGTCGTAGATGTGGGTGATGGTCTTGCTGCGGGAGTCGACGGTGTAGATCAGCTGGTTGCGGTCGTCGAAGTGCGATGTGGAGTCGCCCTTGTCCGGGTCGTGGGTACTGGTCTGGTTGCCGCTCTGGTCGTAGCCGTAGCTCCAGACGTTGCCGGCCGCGTCGGTGAGCTTGGCGACCTTGCCCGAGGGCCAGTAGTCGTAGTGCGTAGTGTCCGCGGCACCCGTGGGGGTGGTGCCGTGGTACTGCAGCAGGTCGGTGGTGTTGCCCCGTGCGTCGGTGACCGTGGTGGTGGGGGTTGCCCCCTGGGGCGGGGTGACGGAGGTCCGGTCGCCGAGGTAGCTGGTGAGGGTGGTGGACAGCACCTGGCCGCCGTCGCCGTTGCCCGCCACCTGCTGGGTCTTGATGGCGCGGCCCAGGCCGTCGTAGCTGTTCCAGGTCTGGGTCTCCACGTTCAGCGCGTCATCCAATGCGAGGAGCGTGGTCGAGGGGGCGTCAGTGTTGTAGTACGGCGCGAAATCCTTGACGTCCAGGCCCCGTTCGTCGAGGAACGTGTCCGTGATCAGGCGGCCGCCATCCGGTCCTGGTTGCTGCGTCTGACGCTGGCGCAGGAAGCCGTCGAAGAGGGTGTAGCTGGTGCGCTGCGATCCGTCGTTCTTGAGGGTCTTGGTGCCGACCGCGACGGGGCTGCTGTCGGTGATGCTGTAGGTGTACTCGTAGTTGGGGGTGTCGTTGTTGGCCTTGGAGCGGTTGGGCAGCCACACCTTCAGGTTGCGGCCCAGTGCGTCATAGGTGGTTTCGGTGCGCTTGTTGTTGGTGTCCAGCGCGACCGTCGGCAGGCCGCGCAGCGTGTCGTAGGTCGTGGTGGTGGACTGCGCCGTGGTGGCATCGCCAGCGGTGGCGGGCGCACCGGTCACCTTAGTCGTCGTGGGGAAGCCGGTGGCGGGGGTGTAGACGGTGGTCGTGGTGCGACCGTCCGAGCGCTTGGTGCGGACAGGAGCCGTGTCCTCGGTGGCGGTGACCGTGCCAGTGATGTCCGTGACGGTCAGCGGCCTGCCGTACGAGTCATAGGTGGTGCCGGATTCCAGGTAGGTCGCGGTCGTGCCGTTGTGCGACTTGAGCGTCGCGGTGTTGCTGACCTCGCCCTTGGTGGGGGCTGCCCCATATGCCTGGCCGTCGTAGGCGGTGCGGACGTCGGAGAGGACGTCCTTGGTGCGGTCGGGGGTGTCCGCGCAGGCCACGGCGACCGTCTCGATCCGGGAGGGTTTGTTCAGGATCCAGTCGGTGGCGTTGTCGGCGTAGGTGGTGCGGGTGCACTGGTTGTCCGTCGCGGTGGAGGTGTCCCCCGCATCGTTCTGGACGATGACGCGGCCCGCGGTGTTCTCATGGGTATAGGAGACGTAAGTCTGCCGCCATTTACTGCCCGCGCCATCGTCGAGGGACATCCAGGCGTACGTGTGCTGCGTACCGGTCAGGTTGGCCGTAGTGGTGCCCCAGGAGCGGACGCGCTTGGCCGTCTCGTAGTGCCAGGGCGTGCTGACGGTCTTACTCAGTATCTTGCCGCCCGGCCCGCTGTAGCTCTCGCTCTTGTACTCATAACCGGCAGCCGAATCATGATCAGTGATGGTGCCGCCGTTGTCATCCGAAACTGTGACGGACTTGGTGACAGGTTTAGGGTCGCTGACCAAGCTCGCCCTATCGCCGTCCATGCCGCGCAGGTAGTAGTGGTCGGTCTGCGACTTCATCCCGACCGGGTCCTGGCCGCCGGTCTGCACCCGCACATGCGCGTAACCGCGCCAACTCGACCAGGTCTTGTACTTCTCCTTGCTCAGCCCGTCATCATCATCGAAATGCCAGGCCGCGCCGTCCAGATAGGAATAGCGGGTGACCATGTCCGGGGAAGATTTTGTGCGGTCGGTCTGGGTGACCGCGTCAACTACGTACTTGTTGAACCACTGCAGTGTGGGATCTTCATGGCCTGCTTTGGTGTAGTACACCGGGAAGCACCGGGTGGTATTGGTTTGCGGGGTCGGCAAATTGGCCGCGTCGCAGGTTGCGGCGGAGTAGGTGACATCCGTCTGCCCGCCGGACTCGTCTGCGATCGTCGACAGCCGTTCCTTGATAAACGGTGAGGTGTCGTCCTCATGCGTGTCCAGTCGGTTGGCGCGCTGGTCGTAGCCGAAAGTCACCTTCGGCAGCGGGACGTTGGGGGAGGCCGACTTACCCGTGTGCTGGATAGAAGCCAGGAGCAACTGGTAGTCGATATCGGCCATGCCCCACCTGTGCGTCAGCGTCCACGAGTCCACGGGGGTATACGTTCCTGCGGGCTGCAGGACCTCGGTGGTCACGTCCGTGAGGCGCTTGCGGGTCCAGAAGCTCGGCGAGTACGACTTCGTGCAGTCGACACCGGACTTGCAGTTCAAGTCCCACGGTGTGTCGTACCAGTAGAACGACTTGTCCTCGATCGTCGAGGCGTCGCAGGTCACTCCGGTCTCCGGCAGGCACCGCTCGGAGGAGGTGAAGTCCACCATGGCCAGGGCCTTGGCGGTGTACACCGATGACGACTTCAGCCCGTACTCGATGCGGTCCAATGACCCGCCGCGGTCATAGACCGTTTCGTCGGCCGGCTTGAGGTTGCGGGCGTAGTAGTTGGTTTCCTTGTCGTAGTAGTACGCGATCGCGTTCCCGTGCACATCGACGGCGTAGTCGAGGTTCCACTTCCATGCCTGCTGACACCAAGAGTCGGCAAACGTCGCAGCATGGCAGGGCTCATCGGTGTCGTCGCCGTACACCGGAACGGTCCAGGTGGAGTCGGTGGTCTCATTGCCACTCGCCCAACCCTCCAGCTTGTTGTAGCCGAAGTAGTAGCGGGTGCCGTCGGTGGTGGTAACACGCCAGTACTCGTCGTTGTGCGCACCGTTGGAACGGACGTCGGTGGAGGAGCCGTAGATCCGGTCGACCTTGGTGCCGTCGTCACCCTTGATCTTGAACGTGTCCTTGCCGGTCGAGATCAGCTCGCCCGAGTGCCCGTTGAAGGACAACGAGGCGTTGTCGTAGGCCCAGCACACATCGCCCGGCTTGCTGCCGTCGGCGTTCTTGATCCCGTCGTCGGCGCACGGCTTGTAGGCGCGCTCGATAGACCCCGGCCACAGGTTGAATCCGTCACCGGCCCAGGAGGACTGATTGTTGGAGTTCGCCGTACGGCCGTCGATCCCACCAGAGGAGTAGCTGAGGCCGACCTTGGGCGCGAGCTTCCCCGGCACGCCGGGCACGGGCATGTCGTAGGACCACGAGAAGTCACCCGTGTTGAGGTTCGTGTCCCAGGCCGAGGAGGCCGACAACTGGCTGGCCGTGTAGTCACCGGAGGCGCTGGAGGTACCGGTAGTTGCCGCGAGCACCATCGGCGCGGCAGCGACACTCGGCGATGTGGCCACGGGCAGTGCGGAGGCGGTGAGGGTATGTGTGGTGGTGTCGTTGTCCGTGGCTACCGGTGTGGCGCTCGTGCAGTTCTTGCTGCCGGGGCTGGTCGCCGCGCAGGCGGGCAGGCGCACCAGTTTCAGGCGGGCCGCATACGAACCCCCATATGCCTGGGCGAAGGCGGAGTAGTCCACCTTGACACCAACCGCGTTGCCTGCGGCGCCTTGTTGGGGCTGGAGAGTGAACAGCAGGCCGTCGATCCCGGCGTGCTTGGCCGTCGTCTCGTCCAGGACACGCACGGTGGTCTTGCCCGACAGCGGGGTGCGGTCAGCTGTCGCCCCCTTGGTCGAAGGTGTCTTGCCCTGCGTCTTCGGGACGGTGAGCGCGATCGGCAGACTGCCGGCCGCTGCGGGAGACTTGGCGCTCGGGGTGAGGGTCACGGTGGCCGAGCCGGCCTTGGCCCAGGTGTGCTTGGGTGCCTTTGCGGGCACCCGCGGTTCACTGTCCGCGGGGCGGGGCTTCATCTGCACCCCGTGACCGGTCAGCGGCTTTTCCGAAGCCGGCACCTTGGCCAGGGTGCTTGCCTGCGCGCTCTCGGCGACCGTGGCCTGCAGCAATGCGCCGATCAATACCGTCGAGACCGATAGTGCGATCCTGCGGCGTATCCGCGTGGCCGTCTTGGCTGCCATGAAGTGTTCCCTCACTGTGTTCGTCTCCTTGCCGTGCAGGCCATATGAGCCCCGCACGGCGGGGAGCCCCCATCAAAGAAAGTTCTGACTTTGCTTCATGTCCGACCACGTCTGACCGGGTGGGGCGGCTGGACCCGCCGCCCCACCCGGTGCTTCAGGTCACGGGCCCGGGGTGGTAGCGAGCTCGTCGCCGTTGGCCAGCTCGGCGATTTGGGTGTCGCTGGCTGCGCCCTGGAAGAGCCACAGGTCGTCGATGGCGCCGCTGAAGTACTCGCCCCAGGTGCTGACGCCGGTCATCGTCCGGCCCAGCTGGAGCCCCTTCGTCGCAGCGAACGGACGCACCGCCGAGTTCCACGAGACCTTCTCGGTACAGGTGGGGTCGTCGGGTTCGCCGTTGTCGTCGTCGTCCGCGCACAGGTTCTGCTGCAGCTGGCCGTCGACGTACAGGCGCACCTGTCCGGCGAGGGCGTCGTAGACGAGCGCGATGTGGTTCCAGGACATGTTGTTCTGGAAGTTCGTATGCTCGGCGATCGCGGTGGTGGCGGTGGCGGAATCGGCATTGGCCATGACCACCTGCCAGCGTCCCGCATTCGCCGGATCTGTCGCGTCTGGCACGTACCTCACCGAGAGGGCGTTGGCGGTGGTCCCGCCCATACTCATCACCGTCACTGGCTTGGTGGGCCGGCCTGGTGTGGTCACCCACGCGCTCGCGGTGAAGCTGGTGCTGGTGTCGATCGGTGCGGCTGCTGTGGTCGCGTAGCCGTTGCTGGTGCCGTCGAGGAGTAGGCCACCGGTGCCGACCATGTTGTTGCTTCCGCTGGCATCGATTTGAGCGCCGGTGCCCAGGGTGAGCGGGTGCTGTGCAGTGGTTGCCTCGTCGGCGGAGACTGCGGGAGTGCCCGCGGATGCGTCGAGTCTCCACCGGCCCTTGACCAGGGGACGCACCTGGTAGAGCTTGGCGATCTCCGCATCGGTCAGGATCCGGTCGTACATCTGCACGTCGTCGATCTGGCCCTTGAAGTACTGGCTGACCGTGCCGGCCTGGGAGAGCGCCCCGATCATGACCGGGCCGCCCGCATACCAGGCGTCGGGGTTGGCTTTCGCCCCGACCAGTTTTCCGTTGACGTACAGGCGCAGTTCGTCGGTCACGGCGTCGCGTACGCCCACCAGGTAGGACCACTCGCCCGGGGTGGCCTTCGCCGCAGCGCCCTGGGCGATGTAATTGTTCGTCGCGGTGGCAGTGTCGGCGGTCGGCTGGCTGAAGGTCCAGCCCACGGACGGGGAGAAGTACAGGCCCGGTCCGCCGCGGTTCGTGCCGATCTGGTTGACGACCATGTTGTTGGTGGTGGGGAGAGTGGACGGCAGCTTCGCCCACGCGGAATACGTGACGCTGCGCCGGGTCTCCATGTGCGGGCCGTCGGTGGCCGCGTAGTCGTTCACTCCGTCCAGCGTCAGCGCCTTTCCGTACACCCCGGCGTCCCCCGCCTTGAGACCACCGGAGAACACCGCGGGATTGACGTCAGCGGGCCCATTCACCTCGGTCGTCGCAGTGCCGTCGTCCGCCGTGGCGGGCTCGTCCAGGCGGAAGTGCGAGACGGCGGGGCGGCCGGTGCCGATCGACCGCTTGTTGAAGAGATTGACCACGTCCCCATCGGACAACGGCTTGTCGAACAGCTTCACGTCATCGACCAGGCCGGGGAAGAACTTCGAGGGGCCCGCCCCGCCGTAGGAGCTGGCACCGATCTGCAGTCCCCGCCGGGCGTTCCAGTACGCGGTACGCGGCGTGGTACCCACCAAGACGCCGTTCACATACAGGCGCAGCACCTGGTCACCCAGGGCGGCGACCCCCACCAGATGAGTCCACTGCCCGGCGGTGGCACCGCCGGCCTGCGCGGCCATGGCCTTGGTCGGGGTTGCCGTCGTGGTGTCGGCCGAATAGTCGGCGAAGACCCAGCGATTGTCAGTCTTGGAGTAGTACAGGTCGAAGCCCGGTCGGTTGTTGCCCAGTTGGGCGACGGACACCGCATCGGTATCAGGCATCTTGGAGAGGTTCACCCAGGCGGAGACGGAGAAGGACTCGCCTGTTTCTACCGCGGAGATGTCGGTGTCCGCGTAGTCGTCGGTGCCGTCGAGTTGCAGCGCCCCGTCCAGGGTGCCGGCCGCCCCTGTTTGGGCTCCTTGCTCGAGCGTCGCGGTGCGCTCCTGGGCGCTGCCCTCGGCCTGGGTGGCGCCGTCCGGCTCATCCAGTTTCCACTGGGCGCGCGAGGGCTGGCCGGACCTCACCCGGAACTTGTAGGTGGAGACCTCGGTCTTTCCCACGTTGCCCGCGCTGTCGAAGGCGGAGGCGGTGATGAACTGCAGCCCCGAGTCGGTCGGCGCGATGCTGACGTTGACCGCCGCACCACTGGTGGTCGTCACCGTGTGCTTGGTGCAGTCCGGGTCGCTGTTGATGCCGTAGCAGTACTTCACCACATCCGTAGAGGATTTCCCGATAGTGAAGCTGCCGTAACGGCCCGGCCCGTCATACCCCGCGTCCGTGGGGTCACCGGTCATCACACCCGGGTAGTCACCCGAGACGATCGCCGGACCCGCCGGAATCGTCGTGTCGATCGTGAAGTAGCAGGCGGTCGCCGCACCGGTCTGCGACCACGGCGAATACTGCGCCCCGTCATAGGCACGGGCATACCAGGCCAGCGACTTGTTCAGCGGGACAGTGGTCGGCAGGGTGATCGTGAAGGGCGAGCCGGACGCCTTGGCCGTGGTCAGCGAGGAGGTCCAACGGGTAGCGAAACCCTTGCTGTCCCCGGTGTCCCAGGACACGGCGAACTGCACCTGCACCGGCTCATTGTCCGGATCGGTCGCCACCGCCGTCACCGAAGGCCGCGAGCGCACCCAGTCCTGGGTGGACGGACCATCGCAGTCGCCGCCCGGACTCATGGACAGTTTCGACATCGGGATCTGGTTCGGCGGCTTGTTGTACTTCACCCGCAGATACGCGTCGTCGGAGAACCGCTTCCACCCGTATTTGTCGGTCTCCGTGCCGGCCCGCAGCCCGAAGTAGGTGTACGCCGAGTTGTGCGCGGCGGCGTACTTCACCCCGTTGATCGCGTTGAACTCCACGTCCGCACCCGGGCACCCGCTGCCACCACCGTAGGCGACATCCCGGGAATCCAGCTTCTCTAGCCAGTTGTCATCCGAGCTGTTCCACGTCGTCGACGAATCGAACGCCTTCGCCCGCCACAGCTCAACCGACCGCCCGTCACACGAAGCCGAATGAGTCTCGTGCGCGATGAACTGCGCACTCAGGATGGTCTTACCCGCGAACGCCGAGGTGCTGACCTTGTAGAAAAGCCGCTTGAGGTCATAGGGGGCGCAGTAGTCCCACGCGCAGTCACCGACACCCGCATCGGAATCACCGTTGAAGCGATACTGGGGGCTGCTCGCCCAGTATCGGGAGACCATCGTCCAGTCCCCCGCCTTGGGGGTATAGGTTTTCGGATCGATGTAGACGGGCCAGTTGGTCTTGGCATCGGTGAGCATCGACTGGTCGGGGGTCAGCGTCAGCTGTGACCCGTCCGCGCTCACCGCCGTGCCGATCGGTGCAATCTGCGAAGCATCCGTCGGACCCTGGGCCGCATCGTCAGCCAAGGTGCTGTCCGCTGCCGCGGCCAGGCCGGTCTTCGTGCTCTGCGTGGCAACCGATGTGGTGCCCGAGTCCCACATCACCGGCTTCGGTGCGGCGAACACCAGCCCGCCCGCCGCAGTGTCGGTGGCCTGCAGCCCGCCGTCCGCGGTCGTGCCCACCGTCAGACCCTGGGTGTCCACACCCAGCTTCAGCTCGGCCAGCTCCGGGCTCGCGGCCGCGGCCGCCGTCCGCACCACCAGCAACTCCGAGAAGCCATCGGTGTCCGACCGCAACTGCAGGTCCACATCCGGCACCGTCGGCAGCACGTTCTTGTACAGAGCCGTGTCACCGCTCAACTCCGGCACGGGCAACGGCGTCGGCCAGGTATAGGCGAGCGTGCGCCCCGCCTGCTCCAACTGTGCCATCGGGCCAGTACCGCCACCGGAAAACGTGATCCCGGTCGCCGCCGCATTCGGCGCAACCGAACCATCCGCCCGCTTGGCAAGGGTGTTGTCGATGTCCTTCCACACCCCGCCGACCCGAGTACGGACCGGGCGCAGATGCTGCACCGCCTCCAACTGGCCGTCCGGCGTGGCATACGTCTCGCTCGACTCGTCCCGCATCGACGTGATCTCCACGTTCGCGCCACCGGACTCCGCCGCATCCAGGGCCGCTTGCTGTGTCAGCGCGGACTTCACCGGCTTCGCCCCGCCGGCAAGCGCGGCCGGGTGTGCCGCGGCATGCGCCACCCCGTCAAGGCCCGCCTGAGGCACCAAGCCCACCAGCACCGCCAGTGCGGCGGTCGCCGTGAGCATCCCGCCTCTCACACGCCATGCAGAAATACGCACCCCGAAGCCCCCACCCCAGTTACACATCAACTTCACAGATTCCAGCGGACCTTACGCCCGCCCTACGTGAGCAGGTCAAGCCCGAGAGCTACGTCCTCCAGAACCCCAGCCGACACCAGATGGAAAGCGCTTTACCTTTCGCGACGGACCAGGCAATCGGCATGGAAGATCACTGCACGCCCGATTTAGCTCAGCCACATACATGGACATCTCGACCAGTCACCGCCCGCTCCCCCGACGTCCGCCAGCCACACGCAGCCACACCTGACGAGAAACGACCATGCAGAATCTTGACCTCCAGTTGACGCGACCTTGGTGCTGCTATCGGTCAGCAAACCGGTGGCGGCTCCTTGCGGAATGTCATCGCACGCCCCGTTCACGACGCAATCGCGTCTTCGCCAGTCGATCCGACCCCGGCAAGTGGCGGTGTTCGGCGCGTCGGGTGGGGGGCACTGCGTTGGAGACGGCAGCATTCCGGGTGTCAGCCACCGTCGTACACAGGCCAGTCGGCCACCGACGCCAGCAATGGCAACGGCTGGGTCCACCCCTGGCACGCTTCCCCGCAGTACGAATCGCGGCGCGTGGCGTCCGGGCATCTTGCGGCTGTCGCCTTCGACAGGATGCCCACGCCCGTCGCGGCAGGGCCCCCGGCTGTCTGCCGGGCGGCCGGTTCAGTCCCAGGTGAGAGTGTGCCCCGAGGAGCCGATCTGGAGGCGCAGCCTCTCCGGCGGGGGCTCCCCCGCCAATTTCCAGTCCTCGATGCTGCCGGTGATCTTGTCCCAGAGGCGTTCAGGGCCGCCCTGGCGGGCCAGCCATCGGCCGTCGTCCTGGAAGACCGTTGCCCAGGCTCCGGATGTCACGTCGATGAGCAGGTGTTCCGTGCGGCCATCGCGCTCCAGGACGAGGTGTTGGGTGCTCGGGGCGGCGAACTGGGCGATGAACCGGGGTGTCCAGTCGGCCAGCATGCTCGCGCCCATCGAAGTCGGTTCCATCGCGGCCGCGGTCAGGTTGGGCAGGATGCCGAGTGGTGGCGGTTGGTGGGCGCGCGCGAGCATGAACGAAACCTGTCCGCCGAGGAAGGGGCCGCTTGCGGTGCCGTCCTCGGCGACGGTGAGGCGGACCAGTTCGGAGGCGTGCATCCACCCGCCGACCGTCACCAGGATTTCCCCGCCTGGCTTGGTCTGTTCGATCCAGGCAGGCGGGACGGTGCGCACACCGCAGGTGGCGATGATGCGGTCGTACAGGCCCCCGTCGGCGTGCCCGGCGAGGCCGTCCCCAACGATCCGCAGCGGCCGGCTTCCAATGCCTGCCAGTGCCATTGCGGCGCGTGCCGAGACCTCCGGATCGACCTCGATCGTGGTCACGTTCTCCTCACCCACTACGCGTGACAGCAGGGCTGTTGAGTATCCGGTTCCGGTGCCGATCTCCAGGATCCGCATGCCGTGCGTCGCGTGCAGCTCTTCCAGCATGCGCACCACGAGGCTCGGCAGGGTAGAAGAGGAGGTCGGAGCAGCGGCGATACGGCCGTCCAACTGTTCAGGGAAGACCGCTCCAGCGACCTGGGTGACCAGGGTGGTGTCCTCATAGATCGCGGCAAGTCCGCCGTCGGCGGCCGGGGTTACGGGCCGGTACCAGCCGCCTCCCTCGTGCTCGAACCAGCCGCGGGAAAGAAATGCCTCGCGGGGGACCGAGGCGACGGCGTCCTGCCATGCGGGGGTGCGCAGGGCTCGGGATTTGGTGATCCTCTGGACCAGTTCGGCGCGCAGGAGCTCGGATGTGGGGTGGTCAGTCACGTGGGGGCTCTCCGTTCTCCAGGAGGTCGGCGACCGCTGTGGTGATGGGGAGGTCGGCCGCCGCTTCCAGCCATGCCCATTGGCCGTTGGGGTTGCACTCCAGGAACCACCAGGTGCCGTCTGCGGTCACGGCGAAATCAAAGGACCCGAATTGGAGGCCGAAGTACGCCAGGAACTGAAGCAGTGCGCTCCTGATGTCTGGAGGGCACTGCACGGCTTCGTAGCGAAGATTTCGGTACTGCGCGCGCCAGTCAACGACGCCGGGCGGGGACGTGATCCGGGCGCAGAACACTTCGGTGCCCACGACGACAGCGCGCACATCCGCGGTCTTGGGTACCTGGGCCTGGAACAGGTGGGCGCAGTGGCCCACGGTCTCGTCGATCTCGCCGGGGTCCACCGGTGATGCCCAGATTCCGGCGGGCTCTCCGTCCACCTCGTAGGCGGCGGCGTGCAGCGGCTTGTAGATCGTCGCCTGTTCGGCGGTGAACGACTTGGCTTCTGCCGGGTCGCTGGTGATCAGCGTCGCGGGCACGGTGAGTCCGGCCCGGCAAGCAGTCGCCAACTGGGCGGGCTTGTATTCGGCCCGTGCGATCGCCAAGGGGTGGCTCAGGTACAGGCAGCCGGAGAGCGCGCCGAGGACGCCGCCCAGGCCCCGCCGGTTCTCCCGTGCTGCGAACGCGGCGTCTTGAGTATCGTCGGCCGGGGCGTAAATGTTCGGTCGGCGGTGGTAGAGCGCGCGCACCCCGCCGAGGTCCGCGGTGCGTCCCTCCCTGCCCAGGGTTCCGGTCCATCCGCTTGGTCCCAGGCTGGCGCGGAGGACAGCGGGGCTGGGGAAGTCCCGGCCGGGGTCGAGCCGTAGGACAGGCACCCGGCGTCGGTTCAGTTCATGGATGACCAGATCCGCGGTCGCGTCTTCGTTCTGGGTGGAGATCAGCACCGGGCGCCTGTCCGTGCTCATTGGCCGTCGTCCGTCTCGTCCTGCTCTGCGTCGTGGCCGGTGTCGGGGTCGACTTTCCCGTCCTTGCTCACCTGCGTCGGTGGGTAGGTGTTGACCGACGTGCCGTGCTTGCCGAACTCCACCGGGAGCATCTGCCCGTCGCTTCCGATCCATCGGCCGGTCTGCGTCTGTGGGTCAAGTCCCCCGTACTGCCAGGGTGTTGCCTCGCCATTGCTGAGCGGGGCCATGCGCTGCATACCCCAAGGGGTTGCCGTCTGATGGGCGGGCTGCTGGTGCATTGTGCCTCCTCGGTTGTGATGGAGAGTGCTGCGAACCCGGCCCCGGCGTGGTCCTGCCGGGACATTGCCACCGAGGCCGGGCGCCTGGACCCGTCTCCTGTCGGGGCCGCCCATCGCGGTGGGGGAGCCATGGCGGAGACCTCCCGGCAGGAGACGGGGGTCATGGGGGTGTGGAGGCGAGCCCTGCACCGATGACGAACCCGCAGGAAGCCGAGATCGCGATGATGAGCAGAGGCCCTGCGTAGCGGCCCACGTAGGTTGCCCATCGCCTCATGGCCGGACCTCCGCGTACGGGTTGCCTCGCCGGGGCTCCACACGCCAGAACGTCTCGGTGAGGAGCTTGAAGCCGCGGTGGTCAGGGTTGCGTCCGGTGTGGTCCAGGGCCCATGTCTGCGATGGGTTGCCGTCGTTGTCGGCGGCCGGGGACTCGGCCTGACACGTCATGCATGTCATTTGGAAGATCGCTACGGGAACGCCTTCGCCGTTGTCTCCGCTGAGGGTCCATTCCGCGTGGGCCTGGAACGCGCGGGTACTCATGCCCGGCCCCCGTTGCGACTGCGGGCATTCGCCTCTGCGACGCGGGCGCTCAACAGCTCTGCCATACAGACCGGCTCGACCTGTTCGGGCCTCGCGTCCCACTCCTTGCCACCGTTGACGGGCCGGAGCTGAACGTACGGTCCTTCGTGCCCTCTCACTTCACCGACGCGACCCGTGGCACCGTCGCGGACGAGCTCACCGACAGGGAGTGCACTCACGCGATCCGCCTCCCCGGCCCGCCGATGACCACAATTCGCCGCGTCGCCGCTCTCGGCTCGTCCCGCTCCTCCGTCATCACCTCTGGTCCCCTCGCTTGGCTGGATCGCATACGAAGAGCTAACCCCCACCGCCCCCAGGACGGGTAGCTTGGAAAGGAGGCCGGGGCATTAATGCCATTAACACTGGCGGGAGTTGGTAATGGCGGATCGTGCGCGCACCCCCAATACAGGACTCAGGAGCCTGCTTGACCAGGCGAATTGGTCCGAGCGGCAACTCGCACAACAGGTGAACCGGCTCGGCACCGAGACCGGACTCAAGCTCACCTACCAACAGCCCGCAGTGGCCCACTGGCTCAACGGCGCGCAGCCGCGAGAGCAGGTCAGGCCGCTGATTCTGGCCGCGTTCGAACGAAAACTCGGCCGCCCCGTCACCCACGCCGAAGCCGGGCTCACGCCACCCGCCACCACGGAATCGGATGACACTGTCGAGGAACTGATCGACCTCACAAGGGCGGACATGGACCCAACCCGTCGCAAGCTGGTGACCGCCGGCATCTTCAGCGCGGCGTTAGTGGTGCCTCTCTTCGAGAGCCTGACCGCGCACGCCGACGAACCGGTCTCACCGGGCAAGAAGACCGTGCGCATCGGTGAGGCCCAGGTCCGCGCCGTACGCACGATGACCGACCGGATCGCCGACATCCTCGACGAGCTCGGCGCAGGCCACGCACGCCCCATGGCAGCCGCGTTCCTGACCAACACCGTCGGCCCATGGCTCAAGGCCGAAGCCTCCCAGCAAGACCGCAAAGACATGCTCGCCGCGGCATCCGACCTCGTGTACCTCACCGGTTGGATGGCCATGTACGAGCGGGCCCATGGCCTCGGTCAGACCTACTACGTCAAGGCCCTGCGCCTGGCCGCCGACGCGGAGGACCATGTCACCTACTGCCGCACCCTGCGCGGAATGAGCCTTCAGGCATCCAACCTCCGACACGGCCAACTGGCCCTGAATCTCGCCGACTCCGCCGCGGAGGCCGCCCCCTCGGCCGGTCCGCGCCTGGTCGCCTTCCTCCGCGGCCAGCAGGCCCACGCCGAGGCCATGGTGGGCAACAAAACCGCAGCGTTCTCCAGACTGCGGGAGACCGAGACAGCCCTGTCCAAGGCGGACAACCGGCGCGACGCGATCGGCGGCTACGACAAGACCGCCTACCTGTTCCACGTCTCACACGTACTGAACGAGACCGGGGATCTGCCCGGCTCGATCAAGGCCCTGCAGAACTCGCTGCGCATCCAGGCCCCCAACGAGCGGCAAGGCCGCGTCCACGCGTATGCCGTACTCGCTCAACGCCAGTACGAACACGGACACCTGGACGCGGCATGCGCCTCGTGGGGCCGCTTCCTTGATGAGTACGAGCACATCTCATCAGCGCGCGGAGATGAGCACTTCGACACCATGCGCAAGAGGCTGCGCACACACTCCACTGTGCGCTCAGTACGGGAACTGGCAGGCCGAGCCCACGAGGTCGCCACCCTCAAGAACTGAATGCGGCCCGCGTCCTCAGCCGGCCCGCCGGCCCCGCCGAACCGCCCCTCAGCGCTTCCGTTGCTGCTGAGCGGCCTCTCGCGTAGTGGCCAAGGGTGACTGTTCGTCCCGCTGCGGCTGTCGGGAGAACCCGGCTGCCATGGTCGAGCGTTGGCGGGCGGCTTCGGCTCGCCGGTTGGTTGCGGGGTGGTGGCCGGTGTGCTGAATGCGGGTGATCAAGACGCGAGCGGGCTGGCGGGCGGTGTCCAACTCGCGGTGCACCGCAGCCTCCTTGAGGAGTCGGTGGGGTTCATGGCCGCGACCTTCGGCGTCGGCGAGGACCGTGGCGAGCGCGGGCCAAGCGGAATCAGCGAGGATGCGCTCAGCCTGGTCGGGGATGGCATTGCGTACGTCACTGGCCAGGGTGAAGCGGGCCTGCTCCTTGGGCGAGCGGACTTCGAGGTCGGCGAGCACCGGCAGGAGCGCGGTGTTGGCAGCAGCCTGGAGGTGCTGGACGGCTTGGCGGGCGGCGTCTGCCTGGTGGGCGTGTCCCTTGGCCTCGTGCCAGCGTCCGGCGAGGATCGCGGCCCAGACGAGGGCTGCGACCAAAGCGGCCAGGGCGCTGCCGTCGGGGCCGGTGGCCGTGTGCACGATGTCGCGGGCCGCACGGCGCAGAGTGCCGGCGGCGCGGTCTTCCGCCCGTATCCGAGATCGCTCAGCGCGGGCGAACACCCGTGCAGCGGCATGGAGTTCTGCACGCTGGTGAGTTGGTGCCCGTTGGGCAGTGGCTTCGATGAGTTCACCGAGAGCGGCGATGTGGGCCTGGGCCCGCGCGTCCCCTCCGTCGCCTGTGCTGGTTTCGGTGAGGTCGGTGTGGAAGGTGTCGAGGGCGTCGGTGGCTTGCCGCCAGGGAGTGGTGGGCTGGTTGCGGCGGGCGGTGGGGTGTTCTTCGGGGACGACGCTTTCCAGTCGGGCCTTGAGCTTGGGCAGGGAAAGGTCGGGGGCGATCCTCCCGCCCGGGTGGTAGATCTGCTCGCCGTCCTTGTTCACGTCGCCGGGTCGGCCGACCGCGTAGCCGAGGAGGTCTCCGGACGGGCCGCGCCTGGGCTTGACGGCGATGCCCTCGGCTTCGAGGTAGGCGAGGAGTTCCTCGGCGCTGCGGGCGTGGGGGATGGCGGCTCGGATGCCGGCCTCCAGCCACTGCTTGCTGGGCTGTTCCCAGCCCAGGCGCTCGGCCTTGTGCATCTCACCCTGGGTGGGGCGGCGAGTGGCGGTACGGTCGCCCTTCTTCAACTGCCGTAGCCCGTAGTCCTTTTCGACCTGGCGGCAGGCGTCGCCGACGCGGATGCCGCTGTCGTGGAGCTTGGGGCGGCGGCCGTCCTCGCGGACAGTGGTGGCCAGAATGTGGATGTGGTCGTCCGCGTGACGTACGGCGATCCACCGGCAGCCCAGGTCGTCGCCGGGCGGGGCAATGCCGGCGGCTTCGACAATGCGCTGGGCGATCTCGCCCCACTCCGTGTCGGAGAGGTAGCGGTCCTCGGGTGCGGCGCGCACGGGACAGTGCCAGACATGGTCGGTGACCGGTTCGCCGAACTCGCTGTTCCGCAGGCGTACGGGTGCGTCGAGGTGACGGCCGAGCTGGGTGAGGGTGGCGTTCTCGTCGCGGCCGGGGTCGGGCATGGCGAGCATCGCGAAGGCGGCGACGAGGTGCGGGTCGAGGTGTTCGTCCTGGCGGCCAGGTCCGTAGAGGTAGGCGAGCAGACCACGGGTGTTGGACCCGGCCCGTTTGATGGCGGCGATCATGCGGCGGCCTCTCCCTCGTCCGGCACGGCGGGCTCGCGCAGGGCCTCGGCGATCAGTTCCAGCAGTTGCTGGAGTTCGGTCAGGTGCTGGCGGATGTCGGGTGGGGTGAGGTCGCTGTTGAGGGCGCGGGCGATCTGGTTGACGTTCACGCCGATGCGGTTGAGCTGGCGCAGCACTTGGGCGCGGAACATGTGGGTGCGGCGGCGGTCCTCCGACAGGGGCAGGTTGGCGGTGAACCGGCCGTCGATGAAAGCGAGAGTGATGTCGGCAGCAAGGCCGGAGTCGCCTTTGTAGCCGTGCTCGGCGGCGGCCTCCAGGAGGCGGGCGTGCTCGTCAGTGGTGAAGCGCAGGGGGCCGACGCGAGCGGTGCGCTTGGTGCCGGTGTAGCGGCGAATCGTGGGCTGGGCGCTCTTCACGGTCGGCTCGCCGGCCACGGCAACGTCTTCACGTGTGGGGCGGAGGATCTCGTGCTGGACGGTGTGGAGCATGTCCGGGTCGGGGCCGCTCCCGGCCCCGACCTCCTGGTCCGGCGCCCCCTGGCGCTGGGCCGTCTCCGCCACCCCTGGGGCGGAGACCCCCGAAGACCGGCCATGAGTCGGACTCGGGGTACTACTGGCTCCGCCAGGAGCAGCCCGTCCCAACGCCCGCCGCAAACGTTCCGTCAGTGTCAGGGACTTCGTGAACTGCAACGACTCTTCGGAGGCGTCTCGAGGGTGGTGCAGGTCGTGCGGCATGAGCGGCTCTCCGGAAGAGGCAGGGCGAGCGGGAGGCTCGACGGGGAACGTCTGGGAATCGTTCGGCTGACCGCCACCCCATCCACAGGTGTGGACGGACGGGCGGGGTGGTAGTCGGTGACCGGAGCCGGGTGGTCGGAAGAGGTTCCGGCCACCCGGTCGGGTTCCGGTCAGGCGTTGGCCGGATGGGTCTCGGTGGCGTTTTCGAATTCGGGCCGGAGGATGTTCATCACCTCGGTCAGCCGCTTGCTGCCGATCGTGAGTCCTTTGGCCTCAACTGCCTTGCGGACGACGGCGCGAGTGAGTTTGCCCTGGTCGGCTACCGCGACTCGGCCGGTCTCGACGAGTACCTCCAGCGGGGCGCCGGGCGGACGGCCTCCCCGCGGCCTGCGCTGCGCAACTTCCGTTGACGGTTCCGGGCACTGGGCGGATACCGCGGCGGGCAGCCCGCTGGGCTGGACTCGCTCAACCTGCTGGGTGGGCGCGGTGACCGGTGGTTTCGGTACCTGGACCGAAGCAGGCTCCGCGCTGCTGACGGAGCGGTCGACCAGCCGGTGGATCTGGCCCATGAGCACGCTGAAGGCCAGCAGGGCTGCGGTCGGCGGCACCGCAGCCACCACGTAGTCGAGCAGCGGTATGTCGCGGCCATGACCGGTCCCATTGACCCCGGCCACGTTCAGCGCGATGGAGCCGAGCGATCCGGTCGCGGTCAGCGCGACGGCCGACAAGTCGCCCTCCCCGCGGAGGCCCGTGTGGAGCATGAGGAGTTCGCCCGCGACGATGAACGCGTCCAACGTTGCGGGCCAGGCCCACTGGCGTATCGGGGAGCCGCCCAGTCCGTGCTGGCCGGCCACCTCGGCAAGGTGCGCGTAGGACAGCCAGAACGCTCCGGCCGTCAGGGCAACGATCACGATGCCCGCCGTGATGAGCACGAACTGTTCGGCAGCATGCTTGGTCACCTGCGGCCTTCGTGTGCCGGGCCGCTTGCGTGGAAACTTGCGGCGCATCTGGTGGCGAAGAGAAGAGAGTTTCAAGCGGACTACTCCTGGGGGTGCTGTGGGGCGTCTTGGCCGTCTCAGCCGTTGCAAGCGCAGGTCAGCGCGGGTACGGCAACCGCCATGGCGCTTCGTCCCGGCGAACGCCGCCACCGTCTTGTCCCTTCTCGGGACACGAAGCGGCGGGTCCTGGGCGGGCCCGGCCTCACGCGGGCCGTGTTCCGGGTCGGAACAGGGGCGGGTGCGCCTTCCGTCCCAGCGGTTAGGGCTGTGACCTGCGGCGATACGGCAGGGACGGCTGGGACGCGTCGAGACGGAACCGGGCGCCGTCTTGGCGGGAGGACGCGGTTGATGATCGTGTTGCCGTCTTGGGCCCGGCTGCCGTCTTGCGCGCACCCTGTCTGACCTGCGAGATCACGGCAGGGACGGCAAGGACGGCAACCGGGAGGAGTGCGGGCTCAGCTCTCGCTGAGGCCAGCAGGTCTGCTGTCCCGAATCGGGACACGCGCGTTGTCCCCAGTCGGGACGGGCCGGTTGTCCCTGGTCGGGACAGTCGGGGTGTTCACTGGGTGAACGGTGGGGCAGTAGCGGCGCCAGGGGTCGAGGAACTTGTTGCGCATGTAGCCCTTGCGCTGCGTTCCGTCGGCGATGCGGACGTTGCCGGACTTGATGCCGTACTCGCGCAGCAACCCGCTGAGATCACGCGCGTCCAGTCCCCTGCGGCCCCACTCCACCCACGGGCTCTCGGCGTCCTGGCGCAGGAGGAAAAGGAGCTCCTCGGTGGTCAGGCTCTCCGGCTCGCCCCGGCCCGCGTAGATCCGGCGGATGTCGGCGAGGATCCGTGCCCCGCTGGGGTGGTCCTCCTCGGCCGCCACCTCGGCGGCGACCATCCGCGCGCACGCGATCCGCGCCAGCCGGGGCCACGCGCCGCCCGCGAGGTCGGCGACGATCACCAGGGGCTCCCAGGTGTCGGCGGCCCGGTCTTCGACCGGCAGGTCCGGCTCCAGGCTCGCCGCCTGCTCCAGCAGCGGCCCGGCCCACGCGGCGATGCGGTCGCGCAGCTCGTGCAGGCCCGGGATGTCCCGGCGGGAACGGAAGGGCTTGACCTTCTCGCCCTCGGCACGGCGCCGCATACGGATCACGACCGCCCGGTCCATGATCGTATCGGGCAGGTCGCCGATCCCCGCGATCGCCGCCATCGCGAAGGTCGCGAACCGGTGCGGGGTGTGGTCGTTGCCCACCACCCTCGTCACGTAACGGCCCCGCTGGTGACCGGCGTTGAGCAGGCCGCGCGTCTCCTCGTTCTTCTCCGCGACCTTCGGGCCGAAGATCGTGTCCGCCTCGTCCACCAGCAGCGTCGGCGGATCATCCTCGGTGATGGACCGGAAGATCGCCGCCGGTGTGGTGTTGATGGTCAGCATCGGCTCGTGCACGATCTCGACCAGCACATCCAGCAGCCGCGACTTGCCGCACCGCTTGGCCGGACCGACCACCGCCAGACGCGGCGCGTGCTGCCACGCACGCTGCAGATGCGTCGCCGCCGCCCACAGCGTCACCGCATCCAGCGCCTCCGGCGAGGGCAGAATCACGAACTTCGCTATCTCCGCACGCAGTTCATCCAGCAGGCCGGAGCCAGGTGTCGCCGCCGCATCGGGCATCGCTTCCAGCCCGCCCGGCGCAGCTTCCTCCCCGGGACCGGCGGCAGGCTCGGTACGGTCGGCGCCCTCAGTATTCGGACCGGCCAGGTGCGCGCCGGGCTGGCCGGGGATGGCCGTGGTCGGCCAGAGAGCCTGGGCAGGTGCGGAATGAGGCTCGGGTGTGGCAGGTTGCATGGAGCAGCTCCTCTTCCGGCGGCTTTGGGCACGCAGGCCCGAGCCGCGCAGGGCGTTCGTGGGATTACGGGCGATGAGGCGTTCGGAGCCTCCGACGTTGGCGCGTCGGGGGCTCACCCCTTTCTCGCGGGCACTCGGGCACCGCGAGGGACCACGGACAGTACGGTCACACCCGCCCGCAGTCCAGCGTTTCTGTGTCAGCTCAGCGCAGAAGCGCCTGCTATGCGCACGCCCGCTCATGCGGCAAGGCCCAACAGGGCCAACAGGTCGGCGGTCACCACCCGGTAGGCGTTCCCCAGCCGCAGCACCTTGCACGGGTACAGACCGCGCTTCGCGAGCTCGTACCCCTTGCTCCGCCCCAGACCCAGCGCCCGATTGCCGGTCTCCAGGTCAACGGCCACCGGCAGCGCCAGCAGCTCCTCCCGCGTCATGCCCTTTGCCTGCTCGGCGAGTTCGTTCTCCTGCATGCGCGCTCCGTCCATGACACAGCTCTCGGCGAACACGGCGATCGCGTTCGTCTCCAAGCCACGGAATCAACGTTAGGAAAGCTAATGTGTCTTCATGACACAACACGATTCCGATGCTGAGTACGAGGACGATGACGACGTCCCCGAGTGGACCGACCACGTCATGGCCACCGTGGCCGCAGAGGTCCGACGCCGAAGGAAGGAGCTGCGCATGAGCGCCCAGGACCTCGCCGAGCGATGTGAAGAGCTCGGCCACCCCATCCCGCGCAACGTCATCGCCAACATGGAATCCGGCCGCCGCTCCAACCTGCCCCTGGTCGACGTCATGGTCCTGGCCAAAGCCCTGCGCACCAACCCGATCTGCCTCATCTACCCGATCGGGTACATCCCCGAAGTCCAGCGACTCCCCTACGAGGACCGCATCGCCCCCTGGAACGCCATGACCTGGTTCATCGCCCAGGACAACGGCTCCCTGGCCGACCGCGACATGCTCCGCTACCAGCAAGAACACATCCAGGCCATCGCCGCGGCGCGCTCCGCGATCGCCAGCGAGAGCTACGCGCAGTACGCGGTCAACCGGGCAACCGATGCCACCCAACGAGCGAAGGCCCTACGCGAACAGGCCACCAGCCTGGAGCAGATCGAAAACGCCAAGCAACGCCTGCGCGTAGCCCGCTCCTTCATCCGCCGAGACCGCGGCCTCCTCCCCTACCTGCCACCCGAACTCACCGACATCGACCCACCCGAAACCGACGACGACACCGAGGAGTTTGACCTTTGAAGGGCTCTGCCTACCGCCGCTGTTCCTGCCGTGACCCGAAGTCCGGCAAGGAGCTCGGCACTTCCTGCCCCAAGCGCAACAGCAGGAACCACTGCACCTACTCCATACGCCAGGAGCTGCCGCCGCGCGAAGACGGCAGCCGCAGGTCCTTCGCCCGTGGCGGCTACGACAGCCGCAAGGCCGCCCAGGCCGACCTCGACCATGTCCGCGCTCTCCTCGGCCTGGCCAAGTCGGATGATCCCGAGGGCATCGAGCTCCTTGCCGCGATGCTGGCGGAGGTCAGCAGCGAGAAGGTTCCCCTGCCACAGGTCGAGGAGACGAGGCGGCGTCTCAACGCCGGCCAGGACCTCATCGGCAGCCTGACGGTGAGCGAGTGGCTCGACCAGTGGCTGGCGGGCAAGCGCATACGGAAGTCCGGCCTGAACCGCTACGAGACCGACATCCGCATGCACCTCAAGCCGCGCATAGGGAGCCGGCGCCTCGACCGGCTGCGCGTCAGCCACCTCAGCGAGATGTTCACCGACATCCGCGACGCCAACGCCCAGATCCTGGAGCAGAACGCCCAACGGCGAACTGCGATCGACGAGTTGGCGGCAGTGCCGTGGAAGGGGACGGACAATCGCGCCCGCCGCAAGGCGATGAAGGCCGCTATCGATGCGATGCCGCCCTTCCGGCGCATCACTGGCCCCTCCACCCGCCAGCACATCAAGGCAACGCTGCGCGCCGCACTGAACGATGCGATCGGTCAGCAGATCATCACCTTCAACCCGGCCGCCCACGTCGAGATCGACTCCGTACGCAAGCCGAAGGCTCTTGTCTGGACGGACGAGCGCGTCGCCAAGTGGCAGCAGACCGGCGAGAAGCCGTCTCCCGTCATGGTCTGGACGCCCGAACAGACCGGCGCCTTCCTCGACTTCGTCGCCACCGACCGGCTGTACGCCATGTGGCACCTGATCGCCTTCCGCGGCCTGCGACGCGGCGAGGCATGCGGCCAGCCCTGGTCGGAGACCAACCTCGACATCCACTCCCTCACCGTCTCCTCCCAACTCGTCCAGGACGGATGGGAGGTCGAGACGTCCGAGCCCAAGACCGACAGCGGCTTCCGCGTCGTAGCGCTCGACGACGACACCGTCGAGGTCCTGGAGCGCCACCGCAAGCAGCAGGACGCGGACCGCGAGGAGTGGGCGACGGCCTGGGTGGACACCGGCCTGGTCTTCACTCAGGCCGATGGCTCCTGGCTCCACCCCGGCAAGGTGACCGACCTCTTCGAGCGCCTCGTCGCCGCCTCTGGTCTTCCGCCGATCCGGCTTCACGACCTCCGGCACGGTGCGGCCACGCTCATGCTCGCCGCCGGCATCGACGTCAAGATCGTCTCCGACACCCTCGGGCACAGCGACACCCGCATCACGCGGGACATCTACCAGAGCGTCCTGCCCCACGTCGGCAAGAGCGCGGCCGAGGCCACCGCCAAGCTGGTCCCCCTCCAGCGCAGGACCGAGGCCGAGCAGGCGGCCCGCAAGGCCGCGAAGGCCGCCAAGAAGGCGAAGGCCATGAGCAAGAAGAAGGGCAAGGCGAAGAGGCCCAAGAAGTAGATCGCCGAGCCCTCCGCTCACGCATCGCTCACGCAAGCCCTTCCACGGCATCCCCGTCGTGCGGCTCGGCGCGCCCCGGGCATGAAAAAACCCCAGGTCACGGCGAGTGAGTCCTGGGGTGATTCCGAGCCGCCTTCGGGATTCGAACCCGAGACCTACGCATTACGAGTGCGTTGCTCTGGCCAACTGAGCTAAGGCGGCGCGCCGTCTTCCACACCATGGTGCGGTCAGCAGCGGGGCCAAGTCTACAGGGTTTAACACCGTGCTCCGGACCACCCCCGGATCACCTCCGCCCCAGGTCAGCCGCAGAGGCCCCGGGCTCCCGGATCGCACGGGTAGTTGCCTGCCGCGGTGATCGCCGATTCGCCGTGCGGGCCTGCCAGGCGGTCCAGGAAGGCGGCGGCCGGGGAGCCTGCGGGCGGGCGGCCGCGGGTGTAGGCGTACTCGATGGACCAGTACGGGTAGCGGCCCGATTTCAGGGCGTCGAGCGACGGGGTCACCCGGTTCAGCGCCACGGCGAGGGTGTGCGCGCGGGCAGTGGAGGCGGCCGCTCCGGCGTCCGCGTAGCCGATGGCGCCGGGGGTGGTGTCCACCGCGGTGAGGAGTTCGTCCGTGGTGGGGCGTTCGCAGCGGATCGTGGGGAGGGAGAGGTCGCGGTCGGCCTTACGGCAGTCGCCCGAGGTCGTCGGGGGTTCCGGGTGGTTGGCGAGGATCTTGGACTCGAATATCTGGCGGCTGCCGGAGTCGCCGTTGCGGCCCACCAGGCGTACGGGGAGGTCCGCGCCGCCCAGGGCCTTCCAGTTGCGGACGCGGCCCGCGTAGAGGTCGCGTAGCTGCGGGAGCGTGAGGCTGTCGATCTTCGCCGAGCGGTTGACCACCACCCGGAAGACCGTGACCGCCACCGGGGCGCCGGTCAGGCCCGACTCGTTGCCCGGCAGACGGGTGTCGCTGAAGGCGATCCGGGCGGACGTGGTGACCGAGCGGATGCCCGCCGCGCTGCCGTCCAGCTCGACCTTGATCTCGGGGGCGTGCGGGCAGGCGGCGGCGTACGACGTCACCGCGCGGTCCAGGACCGGCTTGAAGGCGGTGGAGCCGGTGACCGTGAGGGGGCCGCTCGGGCAGCTGGAAGGGGCGGCGGAGCGCGGGGCCGCCACGTAACCGGCCAGGAAACCCAGGCCCAGGGTGAGCAGCAGGGCGGAGTTGCGGAACGCCTTGGCGCGCTCCAGGCGGGCATGGCCGCGGACGATGTCGCCCCCGCCTATATGGCCGTTGAGGCGGATGTCGCCGCCGTGCGGGCCGTCGAGGAGCATCAGGAGCTTGAAGTGGTCCTTGCGCTTCATCGCGAAGCGCGGGATCGGCAGCCGCTCGCCCGTGGCGTGCAGGCCCGGCGGGCTGCGCAGGGTGTCGAGGAGGACGTCGCGCTCGACCTCGACCGGCTCGACGTGGATGAGGGTGCGGCCGGGGAACCGTACGTACAGCGAATGCTCTATGTCCTCGGTGCGGAGCTCCTGGAAGCCGACGTTCTCGATCCGCAGGAGGACGAGGCTGGCCGATTCGCCCGGGGAGCCGTCCGAGGGGCCCGTGCCGGGCGGGCGGAGGCGGACCGCGCCGCCGGGGCCGTCACGGATGATGCTGATGGGGATGTTGAGCTGGACGCGGTACGCGATGCGGTGGCGCAGGCGGTAGTACTGCCACAGGCCCGTGCAGGCCGAGGCGAGGACGGTCGCGATGACCGCCCAGAGCGCCTGGGTGAGTTCCGTCGACATCCCCTAATCCCCCGAATTCCCCGTCCCCCTGTGCCGAGAGGGTCGACGGTAATCGGCGGAACTCCCGCCCCAGCGGCCCCTGAGGGGCCGGGAGCGGGAGTTCCGGAGAGTTTTGAGGGTGCGTCAGCTTCCGTTCACCGGCAGGTCTTCCCGTCCGCCGGAACCTTGCCTTCCAGGAGGTAGGTGTTGATCGCCGTGTCGATGCAGTCGCTGCCGCGGCCGTACGCCGTGTGGCCGTCCCCCTCGTACGTGAGGAGCGTGCCCGAATCCAGCTGCGCGGCAAGGGACTTGGCCCACTTGTACGGGGTCGCCGGGTCGCGGGTCGTGCCCACCACCACGATCGGGGCGGCGCCCTTCGCCGCGATGCGGTGCGGGCTGCCGGTCGCCGGGGTCGGCCAGTACGTGCAGTTCAAGGAGGCCCAGGCGAAGCCCTCGCCGAAGACCGGGGAGGCCTTCTCGAAGGAGGGCAGGGCCAGGGTGACGGCGTCGGGGCCGGTGAAGGAGGGCGGCGAGTCGAGGCAGTTGACGGCGGCGTTGGCGAACATCAGGTTCGAGTAACTGCCGTTCTCCTGGCGCTCGTAGTAGGAGTCCGCGAGGGAGAGCAGGCCGGCGCCGTCGTCGTTCATCGCGCGGGTGAGGGCGGCGCGCAGCTCGGGCCAGGCGGCCTCGTCGTACATCGCGGCGATCACACCGGTGGTGGCGAGGGATTCGCCGAGCGTGCGCGACTGGCCGGTGGGGACGGGCTGCGCGTCGAGCTTCTTGAAGAACGCCTTCAGGTTCGCCGACGCGTCCGCCACGGACGTGGTGCCCAGCGGGCAGTCCTTGTGCGTGATGCAGTCCGCGGCAAAGGACTTGAAGGCGGTCTCGAAGCCGGCCGTCTGGTCGCGGTTCATCTCGATGGCGGGCAGCGAGGGGTCCATCGCGCCGTCCAGGACGAGGCGGCCGACGCGGTCGGGGAAGAGCTCGGCGTAGGTCGCGCCGAGGAAGGTGCCGTACGAGGCGCCGAGGTAGTGGAGCTTGTCGTCGCCGAGCACCGCCCTGAGGATGTCCATGTCGCGGGCCGCCTCGACCGTGGAGACATGGGGCAGGACGGTGGCGGAGCGCTTCTCGCAGCCCTTCGCGAAGTCCTTGAGGGACGTGGTGAGTTGGCGGGTCTCCGCCGCGTCGTCCGGGGTCTGGTCGACCTCCGTGTACGCGTCCATCTCCTTGCCCGTCAGGCATTCGACGGGCTCGCTGCGGGCCACACCGCGCGGGTCGACGGCCACCATGTCGTAGCGCGCCCGGACCTGGGCGGGGTAGCCGATCCCCGCGTACCCCTGGAGGTAGTCGACCGCCGAGCCGCCGGGGCCGCCCGGATTGACCAACAGCGAGCCGATCTTCTTCCCCGGGCCCGTGGCCTTCTTCCGGGAGACGGCGAGCTTGATGTCGCCCGAGGCGCGCTGGGAGTAGTCGAGCGGGGCCTTCATGGTGGAGCACTCGAAACCAGGGGCGCCGCAGTCGCGCCAGGTCAGCTTCTGCGCGTAGTACGTGGCGAGGGCGGCGGCCGGAGCCGCCTTGGACGACCCGGTCGCGGTCGCCGACGCCGAGGCGCTCGGGGTCGAACTCCCCGACGTACAGCCGGAGATGAGCAGGCCGGCCGTGGCCAGCGTGGTCGCGAGGGTGGAGAGCAGGCGCCTGGTGTCCATCCCCGGAGCGTAGTCGGCTGCTGACGGGCGGTGCGCGTTCGCGCTCGTACGAGTGAGACGGTCAACGCCTCCCACCTGGCGTCGGCCCGCGCGTCAGCCCGCGCGCAGCGCCACCGCCATCGCCTCGACCGCCAGGAGCGGGGCCACGTTCCGGTCCAGGGCGCGGCGGCAGGCGGTGATCGCCTCGATGCGGCGCAGGGTGCGCTCGGGGCCCGAGGCGCGGGCGATCCGGTCGAGGGAGTCGCGTACGTCCTCGTTGGAGATGGCCACTCCGGAGCGGAACTGCAGGGCCAGCACGTCCCGGTAGAAGCCGGTGAGATCGGTCAGGGCGAGGTCGAGACTGTCGCGCTGCGTACGGGTCTTGCGGCGCTTCTGCCGGTCCTCCAGCTCCTTCATCGCCCCTGCGGTGCCGCGGGGCATCCGGCCCCCCGCGGACGCGCCGAGCGCAGCCTTCAGATCCTCGGTCTCCTTCTCGTCGACCTCCTCCGCCATCTGCTTGGCGTCGTCGCTCGCCGCGTCGATCAGCTCCTGGGCGGCCTTGAGACAGCCGCCGATGTCCTCGACGCGGAGCGGCATCTTGAGGACGGCGGCACGCCGGGCCTTGGTGCGGTCGTCGGTGGCGAGGCGGCGGGCGCGCCCGATGTGCCCCTGGGTGGCGCGGGACGCGGCGAGCGCCGCCTGCGGGTCGATGCCGTCACGGCGGACGAGCAGGTCGGCGACGGCTTCGACGGGCGGCGTACGGAGCGTGAGGTGGCGGCAGCGGGAGCGGATGGTGGGCAGCACGTCCTCCAGGGAGGGCGCGCAGAGCAGCCAGACCGTACGGGGAGCGGGCTCCTCGACGGCCTTGAGAAGGACGTTGCCCGCGCCCTCGGTGAGGCGGTCGGCGTCCTCCAGGACGATGACCTGCCAGCGGCCCGTGGCCGGGGAGAGCTGGGCGCGGCGGACCAGGTCGCGGGTCTCCTTCACACCGATGGAGAGGAGGTCGGTACGGACGACCTCGACATCGGCATGGCTGCCCACCATGGCGGTGTGACACCCGTCGCAGAACCCGCAGCCGGGGGCGCCGCCGAGGGCACGGTCGGGGCTGACGCACTGCAGGGCGGCGGCGAAGGCACGGGCTGCGGTGGACCGCCCGGACCCCGGCGGCCCGGTGAAGAGCCAGGCGTGGGTCATCGTCGACTTGGACACGTCGGGGGCGGTCCCGCCGGTGGCCGCGGCGGTGACGAGCGCGTCGGCGTCGCGGGCGGCGGAGGCCAGCTGCGCCTGGACCCGGTCCTGCCCGACGAGGTCGTCCCATACGGCCATGGTGGTCGCCCCTTTGGTGGCTCTGCTGGTGCGTTGTGCGTTGCTACGGGTCCCATTGTGGGGCAGGGGTCTGACAATCGGGGACGGGCTGAATTTCAGCCCGTCCGGCGCTTGAGGACACGCGGCCGAAGGTCGCGTACGGGGGCGCAGGGGGCGAAGCCCCCGCAAGCGGGGTCCCGGGGGTCTGGGGCGGAGCCCCAGCTTCGGGAAGGGGCGGGATCGGGGAAAACCTCCCCGCCCCCGACTAGCGCCGCCCCCGGCCCCCGCGTCCGCGCCCTTCGTCCTCGTCCCGGTCGCCCAGCAACTCGTCCGCCAGCGACGGCAGATCGTCCAGCGGGGTCTCCTCCGCCCAGTCGGACCGCGGCCGCGGCCTGCTCGGGTCGACCTTGGGGATCTCGCGGGTGCGTTCGTTCGCGCTCTCCGGCGCGGACTGCGCGGACCCCGCCTCGTCACGGAAAAAGCCGGGCGGCACCCGGTCCTCCCGTACGGGCGGAAGCACCGCGGTCTCCTCCGCGTCCGGGACCTTCGGGATCACCGCGGTCTCGTCGGCGTCCGGGACCCGCGGCATGACCGTGGTCTCCTCCGAGTCCTCCGCAGGAGCGGGAGCAGGACTCCGCACCGGCTGCGTGATCTCGTTCGCCCCGACGACCGGCGTCTCGACCGTCGTCTCGGCATCCGAAGCCTCCGCAGCCGCGGCAGCACCCTCCGCCGCCGAACTCTGCGCAGCCGCAGCCGCGGCGACCGAAGCCGACTCCGCGAGCCGCCTCGCCTCCTCGGCCCGCAGCAGCGCCTCCTCCGCCTTGCGCTGCTTCTCGCGGCGGCGTTCGTCCGCCTCCGCGCGCAGCCGGTCCTCTTCTTCCTTCTGCCGGCGCAGCCGCTCCTGCTCCGCGGCGCGAGCCCGCTCCTCGGCCTCCCGGCGTACCCGCTCCTCCTCGGCGAGACGGCGCGCCTCCTCGGCCCGGAGCCTGGCCTCCTCGGCCTGGCGCTCCTCCTCGCGGCGGCGCGCCTCCTCCAGCTCGATGCGCTTGCGCTCCTCCTCCTCGGCGCGGAGCTTCTCCAGCTGGGCCTGGCGCTCGCGCTCGAGCCGCTCCTCCTCCGCCTTGCGCGCGGCCTCCTCCTCGGCGAGGCGCTTGGCCTCGGCCTCGGCAGCCCTGCGTGCGTCCTCCTTGGCCTTGACCTCGGCCTCGGAGAGCGGAAGGAGCTGGTCGAGTCGGTGCCGTACGACAGTCGTGATCGACTCCGGCTCCTGCCCGGCGTCCACCACCAGATAACGCCCCGCGTCAGCAGCGGCCAAGGTCAGGAAGCCGGTCCGCACCCGCTGGTGGAACTCCATCGGCTCCGACTCGAGCCGGTCCGGCGCCTCCGTGAAGCGCTCGCGCGCGGTCTCGGGCGAGACGTCGAGCAGCACCGTCAGATGCGGTACGAGACCGTGGGTCGCCCAGCGGTTGATGCGGGCGATCTCGGTCGGGGAGAGGTCCCGGCCCGCGCCCTGATAGGCCACGGACGAGTCGATGTAGCGGTCGGTGATGACGATCGCGCCGCGCTCCAGGGCGGGCCGTACGACCGAATCGACGTGCTCCGCACGGTCGGCGGCGTACAACAGCGCCTCCGCACGATTCGACAGACCCGCGCTCGACACATCCAGCAGGATCGACCGCAGCCGCTTCCCGATCGGCGTCGCACCCGGCTCCCGCGTCACGACGACCTCGTGACCCTTGGCGCGGATCCACTCCGCGAGCGCCTCGACCTGCGTGGACTTGCCGGCGCCGTCGCCGCCCTCCAGGGCGATGAAGAAGCCGGTGGCCGACTGGGCCAGCGCCGGGTCGTCGCCGCCGGTGAGCGCGTCGCGCAGATCGCGGCGGAGCGGGACGCCGGAGCGGTCGTCGGTCTTGGCGAGTACGAGGGCTGCGACCGGCAGCAGCAGTGCGCCGACCAGCATCAGCGTGAACGCGGCCCCGCCGTGGGCGAAGACGAACGTGCCGTTGCCGAGGTGGTGCGGGCCGATCGCGCCGGCCAGCAGCGGGGCGACGATCGCGCCGAGCGCGACGGCGACCCGTACGACGGCCTGGAGGTGCTCGGTGGTCCGCGCGCGGCGGAACTCCTCGGTCTCCAGGTCGATCAGCGTGTGCGCGGTGGCGGCGGCGACTCCGGCCGAGTAACCGGCGAGCGTCCCGATGAGCAGGACGGTCGCCAGGTCGGGGACGAGGCCCATGGCGAGCAGTGCGACACCGGTGAGCGCGATGGCGATGGCGAGGAGCCGTCGGCGCGAAAGCGCGGGCAGCACAGCAGCCGCACTACGAATCCCGACACCCACGCCGCCGGTCAGCACCAGGATCAGCAGCGAGAAGGCGACAGGCCCGCCGTGCAGATCGATGGCGTGCAGAACCGAAACAGCAGCGGCGGAAGCAATGGCTCCGGCGACAGCGGCACCCGCCAGCACAAGCAGCGGGGTCGCCCCGGTGCGCCCGTTGTCGGGACCGCTCCCGGCCGACGGCCGACGCAGGCCCTCCAGCGGGGAGCGCGGCCGGGGCGTCTGACCGCCGGGCAGCTCCAGGAAGTACAGCGTCGATACGGAGGCGCCGAAGAGCCCCGCGGCGACGTACGACCCGAGCGCGGCCTGGTGCAGCGAGAACCAGTCGATCCCGGTCCCGAGCAGCCGCCCGATCAGCGTCGCGACGAGAAGCGCGGCGGCGGCGAGGGGGATCGCCGCGAAGGCCGTACGGAGAGACAGCCGGCGCAGGGCGTCCAGGTGGTCGGGCAGCGGGCGCACGGCGGCGCCCTCGATGGGCGGGGCCGGGAGCAGGGCGGGTGCCGCACTCTCCTTGGCCACGGTCCAGAAGCGTTCGGCGACTCCGCCGAGGAAGACGGTGACCAGGAGGAAGGCGAGGGCCCTGTCCGGGGTCCAGTCGATCCACAGCGGTGCGACGACGAGCAGCGCGAGCCGGAGCCCGTCGGCGCCGATCATGGTCCAGCGCCGGTCCAGCGGCCCACCGGGCGCGGTCAGCGCGGACACGGGCCCGAGCAACACCGCCCCGAAGAGCAGCGTGGCCAGCACGCGGGCGCCGAAGACGGCGGTGACGGCGAGGGCGACACCGCGGTATCCGCCCCCGAATGATCCTTGCGTGATGGCCGCCTGCAACGACAGCAGCAGAAGCACGAGGAGGGCGAGTGCATCGCCGGTTGCACCGACGAGATGCGCGCTCCACAACCGCCTGAGCGGGGGGAAACGCAGCAATGCCCGTACGGCGCGCTCGCGTGAGTCTGCGGCTAGTTCGTCGGAGTTGGGGCTCACGACCGTTGGCTGCTCGGCTCGCGTCATCCGCCCAGCCTATCCGGAGCGGACAACTCCCCGTGGGCCGCACCCGAACAACTGTCCTGCCACATCAAGCCGTCCGGCGATTGAGGACCGGGGGTCCGGGGGCAGAGCCCCCGAACTGGGGGCCCCGCCCGACCCCGGCCTCTACCGGAACGTGACGTACGCCCTACTCGTCAACCCCGGTCGCCGCCTTCGCGGTCGCCTTCTTCGCCGGAGCCTTCTTCGCAGCGGTGGTCTTCTTCGCCGCAGTCTTCTTGGCAGCCGTACCCGAAGCCGTCTTCTTCGCCGCGGCCTTCTTGGCAGGGGCCTTCTTCGCCGGCGCCTTCTTGGCCGCCGTCTTCTTCTTCACCGGCCCCTTGGCCCGCTTCTCGGCCAGCAGCTCGTAACCGCGCTCGGGCGTGATCTCCTCGACGCTGTCCCCGGTCCGCAGGGTGGCGTTGGTCTCGCCGTCGGTGACGTACGCACCGAAGCGCCCGTCCTTCACGACGACCGGCGCCCCGCTCACGGGGTCGGTGCCCAGCTCCTTCAGCGGGGGCTTGGCCGCGGCCCGGCCCCGCTGCTTGGGCTGCGCGTAGATCGCCAGCGCCTCTTCGAGCGTGATCGAGAAGAGCTGGTCCTCCTCGGTCAGCGACCGCGAGTCCGTGCCCTTCTTCAGATACGGGCCGTACCGCCCGTTCTGCGCGGTGATCTCGACACCTTCCGCGTCGACGCCCACCACGCGCGGCAGCGACATCAGCTTCAGCGCATCGTCCAGCGTCACCGTGTCGAGCGTCATCGACTTGAACAGCGACGCCGTCCGCGGCTTGACCGCGTTCTTCCCGGTCTTGGGCGTGCCCTCGGGCAGCACCTCGGTCACATACGGCCCGTACCGGCCGTCCTTCGCCACGATCTGGTTCCCGGAGACCGGGTCCGCGCCCAGCTCGAAGTCACCGCTCGGCTTGGCGAGCAGTTCCTCCGCGTACTCGACGGTCAGCTCGTCGGGCGCCATGTCGTCGGGCACATCGGCGCGCTGATGGTTCTCGGAGTCCTTCTCGCCGCGCTCGATGTACGGGCCGTAGCGCCCGACCCGCAGCACGATCCCGTCGCCCACGGGGAACGAGGAGATCTCCCGGGCGTCGATCGCACCCAGGTCGGTGACGAGCTCCTTGAGCCCGCCGAGGTGGTCCCCGTCACCGTTGCCGGCGGCCGAAGCAGCGCCCGCGCCCTCGTCGCCCTCGCCGAAGTAGAAACGCTTCAGCCACGGCACCGCCTGGGCCTCGCCCTGCGCGATGCGGTCGAGGTCGTCCTCCATCTTGGCGGTGAAGTCGTAGTCGACGAGCCGTCCGAAGTGCGTCTCGAGCAGATTGACCACGGCGAAGCTCAGGAAGGACGGCACGAGCGCCGTGCCCTTCTTGAACACATACCCGCGATCAAGAATCGTCCCGATGATCGAGGCGTACGTCGAAGGACGCCCGATCTCGCGCTCTTCGAGCTCCTTGACGAGCGAGGCCTCCGTGTAGCGGGCCGGCGGCTTCGTCGCGTGCCCGTCCACCGAGATCTCCTCGGCCGACAGCGCGTCGCCCTCCGCGACCTGCGGGAGGCGCCGCTCGCGGTCGTCGAGCTCCGCGTTCGGGTCGTCGGCGCCTTCCACGTACGCCTTCATGAAGCCGTGGAAGGTGATCGTCTTGCCGGATGCGGAGAACTCGGCGACCCGGCCGTCGTTCGAGGTGCCCGCGATCTTCACGGTGACGGAGTTGCCGACGGCGTCCTTCATCTGGGAGGCGACGGTCCGCTTCCAGATGAGCTCGTACAGCCGGAACTGGTCGCCGCTGAGGCCGGTCTCGGCCGGGGTGCGGAAGCGGTCGCCCGAGGGACGGATCGCCTCGTGCGCCTCCTGCGCGTTCTTGACCTTCCCGGCGTACGTACGCGGCTTGTCCGGGAGGTAGTCGGCGCCGTAGAGCTGCGTGACCTGCGCACGGGCCGCCGTGATCGCGGTCTCGGAGAGCGTCGTGGAGTCCGTACGCATATAGGTGATGAAGCCGTTCTCGTACAGCTTCTGCGCCACCTGCATGGTCGCCTTCGCCCCGAAGCCCAGCTTGCGGGAGGCCTCCTGCTGGAGCGTCGTCGTACGGAAGGGGGCGTACGGCGAGCGGCGGTACGGCTTGGACTCGACCGAGCGCACCGCGAACGCGGTGTCGGCCAGCGCGGCGGCCAGGGCCCGCGCATTGGCCTCGTCCAGGTGCAGGACGTCGGACTTGAGCTGCCCTGTTGAGTTGAAGTCGCGACCCTGCGCCACCCGGCGCCCGTCGACACTGTTCAGCCGGGCCAGCAGGGTCGACGGGTCGGAGGCGTCGCCCTTGCGGCCGGTGGAGAACGTACCGGTCAGGTCCCAGTACTCAGCAGAACGAAAAGCGATGCGCTCGCGTTCCCGCTCGACGACAAGTCGTGTGGCGACGGACTGGACACGGCCGGCGGACAGCCGCGGCATGACCTTCTTCCACAGGACCGGCGAGACCTCGTAGCCGTAGAGACGGTCGAGGATGCGGCGGGTCTCCTGGGCGTCGACCATGCGCGTGTTCAGCTCGCGCGGGTTGGCGACGGCGGCCCGGATCGCGTCCTTGGTGATCTCGTGGAAGACCATCCGGTGGACCGGGACCTTGGGCTTCAGGACTTCCTGCAGGTGCCACGCGATGGCTTCGCCCTCGCGGTCCTCATCGGTGGCGAGGAAGAGTTCGTCGGACTCGGCCAGCAGCTCCTTGAGCTTCCTGACCTGCGCCTTCTTGTCTGCGTTGACGACGTAGATGGGCTGGAAGTCGTTCTCGACATCCACGCCGAGGCGGCGCACCTCGCCGGTGTACTTGTCGGGTACCTCGGCGGCGCCGTTCGGGAGGTCGCGGATGTGCCCGACGCTCGCCTCGACGATGTAACCCGGGCCGAGATAGCCCTTGATCGTCTTCGCCTTGGCGGGCGACTCGACAATGACGAGTCGGCGGCCGCCGTGTGCGGTCTCGCTGGTCGGGGACAACGTGGCTCTTCTCTCCGGTCGGCACTGTGCGGTCAGTCGTGCGGTGACGCTGCGGAGTGTGACGGTACAACCCGCCCCCGTGTCAAACGGCTAAAGCCCGCAACGGCCACTCGAACGGTAACCCGACTACCGACAATTCCGCCGCCCGGACCGATTCACTGCCTCAGGTGACACCCCGTGCCCGCAGTATCGACGCTCCGGAGAGGCCTTTGTCTCAGATCCGGGCGAAGCACCACACTCCGAGGGCGAGAAAGGCCACGCCGAAGAGCGCGGCGAGCACGGCGGAGGCCGTGGGGCTCACTCCGTGCGCGACCGGCGCACGGTGCAGGGTGCGCGCCCCCGTCCACAGCAGCAGTGCGCCGCCGAACAGCACGAACACCGTCCCCGCGAAGATCGCTGGCGTGCTCTCCATGACACTTCCCACCCCATCCTTCCCGACCCCGTGTACCCAGGAACGCGACGCTGGCAGCCCCCGGACGCGCCAGGGACACGACAAGGCGTCGACGGTGCGAACTACGGGTGAACGCCGGAAGCGGGCGCACGCCCACGTGCCGTACGCCACTCACCCCCGACTCACCCCTGCGCCTGCGCGACCGTCCCCGCCGCGTCCTTGCCGTCCGCCCTGGCGACCGTGCAGATCACCTTGGTGAATCCGGCGTTCCAGTCGTTCTCCGACGGCAGCCAGCCGAGCATCACCTTGTCCGCCCCGGGCGCCCAGCTCGATTCGTACGCGTTGCCGCAGAGCTTGGTGCCGCTGTCGACGGCCTTTTTGCGGCTCATGCCCTGCGGCGTCGGTATGGAGGCGACCACCTGCTCGGTGTGCGGTTTCGAGCAGTCCGTCAGAGGCGCCTCGTAGGTGTCGTCCTTCGGGATGTACCTCCAGCAGTCCCCCACGGACATCGCGCCCGCATCGGGAAGTGCCGCCACATCCTTGGCGGTCTGGGTCCTGCAGCGGTCGGCCCCCTCCCGGCCGGCGGTGGCGGCGTCGGGGAACTTCTCCACCGTCATCACCTGTCCGTCCGGCCAGGCCTCCGCGCAGTTCACCGCCCCCAGATTCGGCGTCCCCTTGAAGGCCTCGCCCGGCCAGACCGCGCTGACGCACTGCCCCGCCGTCGTCCCGTACGGAAAGACAGGACCCGTGGCGGACACCGAAGCCGACGCCGATGCCGAACCAGCCGCGCCGGTGGGCGACTTGCCCGCCTTCGCGTCCTTGTCGCCGTTCCCTCCTCCGCCGAGCGCGAGCGCCGTCCACACGCCCCCGCCGAGCGCCAGAACAACGGCAGCGACCACCGCCAGGACGATCATCTTCCGGCGTGCCGGACGAGGTGCTTCCGGCACCGTGACCGGCGCGCTGTACGGGTTCCAGCCGTCGTACGCCGCCTGGGGCGTCACCGCAGGCGGCAGCCCCTGCGGGGGCGTGCCCGCCGGGGTACTCGGACCGGGCAGCGGCACCCCCATCGGCGGCGCGGGCCCGAACCCCGCGACCGGCCCCTGCGCCACCCTCTCCAGCGCCCGCGCCGCCGCCTCGGGCGCCGTCCGCCGCACCGGGTCCTTGTTCAGCAGACCGTGCAGTACGGGGGCGAGTTCACCGGCGCGCACCAGCGGCGCGGGATCCTCCGTGAGCAGCGCGGTCAGGGTCGCGTACGCGTCCTCGCGGTCGTAGGCGCCGTGCCCCTCGACCGTCAGATACAGGGTCGCGCCGAGCGAGAACAGATCGGCGGCGGGCGTCGGCGGCTCCCCGCGCGCCCGCTCCGGCGCCAGGAACCCCGGCGTGCCCAGGATCCCCGCGGTCGAAGTCAGCCTGGGCTCCCGGGACTCGGGCTGCAGGGCGATCCCGTAGTCGGTCAGCAGGACCCGCCCGTACGGACTGCCCGACACATCGGGTGCCAGCAGAATATTGGCCGGTTTCACATCCCGGTGGAGGATCCCGATCCGGTGCCCGGCCATCAGCGCGTCGAGTACGGCGAGCCCGATCCTGGCCGTCTCGGCGGGCGGCAGCGGCCCTGACTGCCGTACCAGCGCCTGCAGATCGATCGCCTCGGGCACGAACTCCATGACGATTCAGGGGAGTTCATCATGAACCACCACATCGTGGACGGTCGCGACATACGGATGCCCACGGAGCCGCGCCGCATGCCGGGCCTCGCTGCGCGCCCGCGCGATCCGCGAGGCCCGCTCGCCCGCGTCCATCACCCCGCCGCCCGGGACGGCGATCTCCTTGATGGAGACCTCGCACGCCAATTCCTGGTCGTACGCGAGCCAGACCCGTCCCATCCCGCCCGCGCCGAGCTTGCGCAGCAGCCGGTAGCGCCCGGCGACGATCCTGCCCTCGCCCCGATCCGGCGTCTCCCCCACCATGGCGCCTCCCCCGAGACAGCACTCCCCGCACCCTTAAGACGGTAGCCGCGAAGCCACCCCCCACAGGACCCCTTTAACGGGCAAACCCGCTCACTCCACCCCCGCCCCTCCCACCGGCTCCAGGAAGCCCTCCTCCACCAGGAGCCTGATCGCCTGGGGCGTACGGTCCCTGAGTACGACCGGGTCCTCCTCCAGCAACTGCGCGATGGCGTCCAGAATCTGCCCGGCCGTCAGCGTCCCGTCGCACACCCCGGCGAACCCGGCCCCGACCGAGTCCACCTTCGTCGCCCGCCGCATACCGCGGTTCTGACGGAGGATCACATGCTCCGGGTCCTCGGCCCCGGCCAGCCCGACCTGCTCCTGCACCACTTCCTCCACCAGCCGGAACCGGTCGGCCAGCAGCGCCGCATCGTCGTGCGCCCGCAGATACGCCTGCCGCGCGAAGTGCGCCCGTACGGCTTCGCCCAGCGGCTGCTCGACGGGGTGCGGCCACTCCTCCGTCACGATCGAGGGCCGCTCGGCCCCCGACTTGTAGAGCGTGATCCACCCGAAGCCCACGGCCCGGGTCTTGCGCGCCTCGAACTCGTCGAGCCACGCCTCGTACCGCGCCGCGTACTCCGCGGGGTCCGTCCGGTGATCCCCGCTGTCCCGCAGCCACAGCTCCGCGTACTGCGTGATGTCCTGCACCTCGCGCTGCACGATCCACGCATCGCACCCGCGCGGCACCCACGACCGCAGCCGCTCCTGCCACTCCTCGCCGTCCACGTGCTGCCAGTTGGCGAGGAACTGCGCGTAACCCCCCTCGTTCAACCGCTCCCCTGCCCCCTGAACGAGCGAGCGGCACAGATCGTCCCCGCCCATCCCGCCGTCCCGGTAGGTCAGCCGGGCCCCCGGCGAGATCACGAAGGGCGGGTTGGAGACGATCAGGTCGTACGTCTCGCCCTCGACCGGCTCGAAGAGCGAACCCACCCGCAGATCGGCCTCCCCGGCCCCCGACAGCGCCAGCGTGAGCCGGGTGAAGTCCAGTGCCCGCGGATTGAGGTCCGTGGCCGTCACGCTCGTCGCGTGCTGCGCGGCGTGCAGCGCCTGGATGCCGGACCCGGTGCCGAGGTCCAGGGCCGTCCCGACAGGCGTACGCACGGTGATTCCGGCGAGTGTGGTGGACGCCCCGCCGACCCCCAGCACAACCCCTTCGCCGTGCCCGCTCGCCCCGCCGGCCCCGCCGACCGCGCACCCCAGGTCGGAGACGATGAACCAGTCCTGCCCCTCGGGCCCGCCGTACGGCCGCACATCCACCGTCGCCCGTACGTCACCGCCACCGGCCCCCTCCCGTACGAGCCACCCCTCGTCGAGGCAGAGCTCCAGCGGAAGCGCGCCGGCGGCCCGCCCGGCCGCCACGGACTCCTGCAGCAGGAACAGGCGCACCAGCGTCTCGAGCGGACTGTCGCCACGCGTGGCCCGCAACGCGGGCACCGTCTCGCTGCGGGCCAGCGCGGCGTACGCGGGCGCGCCGAGCAGATCGAGCAGCCCGTCGGCGGTGAAGGCGGCCGCGAGCAGGGCCTCGCGCAGCTCGGAGGAACGGTCGGACGCGGGAAGACTGCTGGTCGTACTCACCCGTCCATTGTGTCCGCCCGCACTGACAACCACCGACAGGAGCAGCACTGCGGCCCGGCACCCCCCATGGGTGCCGGGCCGCAGTGCCGGTCGCAGAGACCTGAGCGAAAGCCGCTACGACTTGCCGGCGGACGCCGAGGGCGAGGCCGAAGA
Organism: Streptomyces sp. NBC_01465; assembly: GCF_036227325.1. Lineage (NCBI taxonomy): Bacteria > Bacillati > Actinomycetota > Actinomycetes > Kitasatosporales > Streptomycetaceae > Streptomyces > Streptomyces sp. NBC_01465. The sequence continues at coordinate 3,771,411 of NZ_CP109467.1, forward strand.
CGTCTGCACCTTGCAGCCGGGCTGCTTGGCGAGCGCCTTGCCGACGTCGCCCTGCTGCAGCTTCTCGACGGCGCCGCTGCCGGACTTGTTGATCGCGTCCAGGCCGTCGGAGACCTTGGCCAGACCGTCGGCGAACTTCTGCTGGTCGCCGGTGTCCAGCGCGTTGACCTGCTTCACCAGCGCCGCGTAGGCCGCCGAAGCGGTGTTGAGCTCCTTCACGGCGTTCTTCTGCAGGGTCTCGCCGTCGTCCACGGGCGGTGCGCCCGCCTTGTCCAGAGCCGTGGCGATGGCCTTGTCCGCGTCGGACAGGTCCTGGAACGCGGCCGCGTCGGCCTTCTGGATGTCCGCGGGCTTGCCGTCCGCCGCGGTGGAGATGATCGCCTGGTTCGCCTTCGCGCTCTTCGCCAACTGCGGCTGGATCTGCCCGCAGAGCGACTTGGCCCAGTCGTCGAGTTTCTTGTTGCCGTCATCGCTGCTGCATCCCGACAGAGACAGCGACAGCACCAGTACCGCACCGCCGGACAGTGCGGCAGCAAGCTTCTTGTTCACCGGATTGGTCCCTTCCAAGGCTCTCGGCCCCGGAACATACACGCCAAGTGGGCTACATTCGCGTGTCGTACACCCGTTCCGTCCGGTATTGAAGCCATTTGCACCAAGCAGGCGGGGGGAGACAAGGCTCACCACCACCCCGCAGTACTGCCGCGGAATGGTGGTGAGGACGGTGCGGATATGACGCGGACGCTACGAAACCACCGCCGGATCCGGCGACTTGGCCACGTGCTCGTTGTTCTCCTCGTCGCCCACGGCGATCCCGCGCCGCTTGGACACGTACACCGCGCCCACGATGACGACGATGGCGACGGTCGCCACGATCGCCCGCACCCCGGCGCTGGAGTCCGCGCCGTAACTGAACTTGACGACCGCGGGCGCGATCAGCAGCGCCACCAGGTTCATCACCTTCAGCAGCGGGTTGATCGCGGGCCCCGCGGTGTCCTTGAACGGGTCGCCGACCGTGTCGCCGATGACGGTCGCCGCATGGGCCTCGCTGCCCTTGCCGCCGTGGTGCCCGTCCTCGACGAGTTTCTTGGCGTTGTCCCACGCACCACCGGAGTTGGCCAGGAACACGGCCATCAGGGTGCCGGTGCCGATCGCTCCCGCGAGGAACGAGCCGAGTGCGCCCACGCCCAGCGTGAAGCCGACCGCGATCGGCGCCAGCACCGCGAGCAGGCCGGGCGTGGCGAGTTCCCGCAGCGCGTCCCGGGTGCAGATGTCGACGACGCGCCCGTACTCCGGCTCCTCGGTGTAGTCCATGATCCCGGGATGCTCGCGGAACTGCCGCCGCACCTCGTAGACCACGGCCCCCGCCGAGCGCGCCACCGCGTTGATCGCCAGCCCCGAGAAGAGGAAGACGACCGCGGCGCCGAACATCAGCCCGACCAGGTTGTTGGGCTGGGAGATGTCCAGACTCAGGCCCAACTCCCCGGACTTGGCGTGCACGTCCTCCACCGCGGTGGCGATCGCGTCGCGGTACGAACCGAACAGCGCAGAGGCGGCGAGCACGGCCGTGGCGATCGCGATGCCCTTGGTGATGGCCTTGGTGGTGTTGCCGACGGCGTCCAGGTCGGTGAGCACCTGCGCTCCCGCTCCTTCGACGTCCCCGGACATCTCGGCGATGCCCTGGGCGTTGTCGGAGACCGGCCCGAAGGTGTCCATGGCGACGATGACGCCCACAGTGGTGAGCAGACCGGTGCCGGCCAGGGCCACCGCGAAGAGGGCGAGCATGATCGACGTACCACCGAGCAGGAAGGCCCCGTACACCCCGAGGCCGATGAGCAGCGCGGTGTAGACGGCGGATTCGAGCCCGATGGAGATCCCGGCGAGCACGACGGTCGCAGCGCCCGTCAGCGAGGACTTGCCGATGTCCCTGACGGGGCGCCGGCTGGTCTCGGTGAAGTACCCGGTGAGCTGCTGGATCAGGGCGGCCATGACGATCCCGATGGCCACGGCGACGAGCGCGAGGACCCTCGGGTCTCCGCTGTGGCCGCTGATCTCGAGGTCGGTGACGCCCTTCAAGTCGGCGTAGGAGGACGGCAGATAGGCGTAGACCGCGACCGCCACGAGGGCGAGCGAGATCACCGCGGAGATGAAGAATCCGCGGTTGATGGCCGACATTCCGCTGCGGTCGGCGCGCCGCGGGGCGACCGCGAAGATGCCGATCATCGCGGTGACCACGCCGATCGCCGGGACGATCAGCGGAAAGGCAAGACCGTAGTTGCCGAAGGCCGCCTTGCCGAGGATGAGGGCGGCGACGAGCGTGACGGCGTACGACTCGAAGAGGTCCGCCGCCATGCCCGCGCAGTCGCCGACGTTGTCGCCCACGTTGTCGGCGATGGTGGCGGCGTTACGGGGATCGTCCTCGGGGATGCCCTGCTCGACCTTGCCGACCAGGTCGGCGCCGACGTCGGCGGCCTTGGTGAAGATGCCGCCGCCGACCCTCATGAACATGGCGATGAGGGCCGCGCCGAGTCCGAAGCCCTCAAGCACCTTGGGGGCGTTGGCCGCGTAGATCAGAACAACGGTGGAGGCACCGAGCAGACCGAGGCCCACCGTGAACATGCCGACCACACCGCCCGTGCGAAAAGCGATCTTCATTGCTTTGTGGGAGACAGCAGTGAGATCTTTTTCCGCCTCACCCTCCCCGGGGGTCGCTTCTCGCGCAGCAGCAGCAACCCTCACATTCGCCCGTACGGCCAGACGCATGCCGATGTAGCCGGTGACCGCGGAGAATACCGCGCCCACCAGGAAGAACAACGAACGCCCAATGCGCTGCGACCAGTTGTCCGAGGGGAGCAGGAAGAGCAGGAAGAACACGACCACGGCGAAGACGCCGAGTGTGCGCAACTGCCGTCCCAGATAGGCATTCGCGCCTTCCTGCACGGCTGCCGCGATCTTCTTCATGGAGTCGGTGCCCTCGCCCGCCGCCAGTACCTGGCGCACCAGCAGCTGGGCGACGAGCAGGGCCGCCACAGCCACCACGGCGACGACGATCACGATGATGCGGTTGTCGTGGGTCAGTACCGCCATTCGTCCTCCTTGACGCTTGACGCGCAAAGCTCAAGATGTGGACGGATTGTAGGGAGCGGAACCTGATCAAAACAGTGTGCTGCAAAATGGAATTGACCTTCGACTTAATGGGCCAGAACCATTCACACCCATTAAGGATCTAGAAGAAAAGAAAAAGGCCCTGCTCAGCAGGGCCATAAAAAGAATCAAGAAACGCAGGGGTTTACGGAAGAACCGTCGCAGGAGTTGTCGGCCAGCTCATCCGGATGACGCCCCCGGCCTCACCGGAGGTCACTTCCACGTCGTCGACGAGACCGCTGATGACCGCGAGACCCATCTCGTCCTCGCCGTCGTCCTCGGAGCCGTCGATGTCGGCCACGGACGGATCGGAGGCGCTGCGCGCACCGGGAACCGAAGCAGCTCCGCCGCCCTGGCCCGGGACCTCGTCCCCGACCTCGATGGAGAACGCCTTCTCCTCCTCGGTCAGCACGACCCGTACGGGCGCCGCGATGCCGTGCGTACGGTGCAGACCGACCGCCCGGGAACACGCCTCTCCGACCGCGAGCCTGACCTCGTCGAGGACCGCCTCGTCCACCCCGGCCCTGCGTGCCACGGCGGCCGCCACCAGACGGGCCGTCCTGACGTGTTCGGGCTGGGCGCTGAAGCGGAGTTCAACGGTTGCCATGCGATCCCCCTCAGACCTGCGGACGTTCAGACGTGCGGGTGTTGCGAACGTGCATCCCAGGGGACCGGGCTGGGAGCCCGGCACCCCTGCGTTCTCTTCCGGAAGCCGTCAGTCAGTGGCTGCGACGGCTTCGTCGACCGTGGTGTGAATGGGGAACACCTTGGTCAGACCGGTGATGCGGAAGATCTTGAGAATGCGCTCCTGGTTGCAGACCAGGCGCAGCGAGCCCTCATGGGCACGCACACGCTTCAGACCGCCAACGAGCACGCCGAGTCCGGTGGAGTCGAGGAAGTCCACGCCCTCCATGTCGACGACCAGGTGGTAGCTGCCGTCGTTCACCAACTCGACCAACTGCTCGCGCAGCTTGGGCGCGGTATATACATCAATCTCGCCACCGACCTCGACGACCGTACGGTCGCCACCAGGGCCGGACACATTGCGAGTCGACAGGGACAGGTCCACGGATCCTCCAGCACCTTGCTATCGAGCGGCCGTCCCCTCGGGAACTCCCCGGCGGAGCCAGGGAACGGATCGCCAGCCGCGATGGCATTCAATCACTTACCAGCAGCCATGCACGACGCCTTGGGACCATTGTCCGTCACGCCAGTGACACACTCGGTGCCGATGGCCACGAATCACCGTCCCAGACGACCCACTGCGGGCACAGGCGTTCGGCCTGCCCCCCGTGAGGTTCTCGACCGGCTCGCGGCGGGGCCGAGCCGGTCTGCGCGCATCACTCATACGGAGCACTTGCCCCCGCGTGCGGGAACCCATGCCGTCTGGCCGGACCGCATCCGGCCGGAAGTGATCAACGCCATCCAGTCGAGTGGCATCGAGCACCCCTGGACCCACCAGGCGACTGCCGCGGAGCACGCCCTGGACGGCGAATCCGTGGTCATCGCCACCGGCACCGCCTCCGGCAAGTCCCTCGCCTACCTCGCCCCCGTCCTCTCGACCCTCCTCGACGGCTCCGAGGCCCCCAACGGCCGCGGCGCGACCGCCCTCTACCTCGCCCCCACCAAGGCTCTGGCCGCCGACCAGCGCCGCTCGGTCAAGGAGCTCGCCGCCCCGCTCGGCAACGCGATCCGCCCCGCGGTGTACGACGGGGACACCCCCGTCGAGGAGCGCGAGTGGGTGCGCCAGTACGCGAACTACGTCCTCACCAACCCCGACATGCTGCACCGCGGGATACTGCCCTCCCACCCCCGCTGGGCCTCCTTCCTGCGCGCCCTGCGCTACGTCGTGATCGACGAGTGCCACACCTACCGCGGCGTCTTCGGCTCCCACGTCGCCCAGATCCTGCGCCGACTGCGCCGCCTCTGCGCCCGCTACGGCTCGGAGCCCGTCTTCCTCCTCGCCTCGGCCACCGCCGCCGACCCCGCGGTCGCGGCGGGCCGCCTCACCGGCCTGCCGGTGAAGGAGGTCGCCGACGACGCCTCGCCCCGCGGCGAACTGGTCTTCGCCCTCTGGGAGCCCCCGCTCACCGACCTCCACGGCGAACAGGGCGCCCCCGTGCGCCGTACCGCCACCGCGGAAACCGCCGACCTCCTCACCGACCTCACCGTCCAGGGCGTGCGCTCGGTCGCTTTCGTACGCTCCCGACGCGGCGCCGAACTGATCTCCGTCATCGCCCAGGAACGCCTCGCTGAGGTCGACCGCACCCTGGCCCGCCGCGTCGCCGCCTACCGGGGCGGCTACCTCCCCGAGGAACGCCGCGCCCTGGAACGCGCCCTGCACTCCGGTGAACTCCTCGGCCTGGCCGCCACCACCGCCCTCGAACTCGGCATCGACGTCTCCGGCCTCGACGCCGTGATCATCGCCGGCTATCCCGGCACCCGCGCCTCGCTCTGGCAACAGGCCGGACGGGCAGGCCGCGCGGGTCAGGGCGCCCTGGCGATCCTGGTCGCCCGCGACGACCCGCTGGACACGTATCTCGTCCACCACCCCGAGGCGCTCTTCGACCAGCCGGTCGAGTCCACCGTCCTGGACCCCGACAACCCCTACGTCCTGGCCCCCCATCTCTGCGCGGCCGCCTCCGAGATCCCGCTCACCGCGGCCGACCTGAAGCTCTTCGGCCCGGCGAGCGCCGACCTGATGCCCCAGCTGGAAGGGGCCAAGCTGCTCCGCCGCCGGGGCGCGTCCTGGTACTGGACCCGCCGCGAGCGGGCCGCCGACCTCGCCGACATCCGGGGCGAGGGCGGTCGCCCCGTCCAGATCGTCGAGGCCGGCACGGGCCGCCTCCTGGGCACGGTCGACGAGGGCTCCGCCCACACCGCCGTCCACGACGGCGCGGTCCACCTCCACCAGGGCCGTACGTATCTGGTGAAACACCTGGACCTGGAGGACTCGGCCGCCCTCGTCGAGGAGGCCAACCCGCCCTACTCCACGACCGCCCGCGACACGACGGCCATCTCCGTCCTGGAGACCGAGACCGAGATCCCCTGGGGATCGGGCCGCCTCTGCTACGGCTCCGTGGAGGTCACCCATCAGGTCGTCTCCTTCCTCCGCCGCAAGCTCATCACCGGCGAGGTGCTCGGCGAGTCCAAGCTCGACCTCCCTCCCCGCACCCTGCGCACCCGCGCCGTCTGGTGGACGGTCACCGAGGACCAGCTGGACGCCGCCCGCATCAACCCGGAGATCCTCGGCGGCGCCCTCCACGCCGCCGAACACGCCTCCATCGGGATGCTCCCGCTCTTCGCCACCTGCGACCGCTGGGACATCGGCGGCGTCTCCATCCCCCTCCATCCCGACACCCTCCTTCCCACGGTCTTCGTGTACGACGGTCATCCCGGCGGCGCCGGATTCGCCGAACGCGCCTTCCACACGGCCAGGGAGTGGCTCACAGCGACCCGCCAGGCCATCGCCTCCTGCGAGTGCGACGCGGGCTGCCCGTCGTGCATCCAGTCCCCCAAGTGCGGCAACGGCAACGACCCCCTGCACAAACGCGGCGCCATCCGCCTCCTCACGGAACTGCTGCGGGAGGCCCCGCCCGGGCCCTGACCTCGGGCGCGTACGGCCCGAACGCGGCCCGTACGGTCACATCCGCGATCTCCCCGTCCACCCCGCACCGCACGACCCGCGCCCCCTGCGCCGAGGCGACCCGAGCGGCGGCCGCACAGGCGTCCGCCTGCCCCCGCAGCGCCCGGTCGGCCGCGGCGAGCGCCGCCAGATCGGCGGCCCCGCCGGCCCGGTGCCGGGCGACGACCACCTGTCCCATGGCCAGTACGACGGCGAACACAACGCCCAGCGCGGTGGTCACCATGACGCCCCACACGGTCGCGAACCCCCGGTCCCCGCCTGCCCCGTTCACCGCTCCACCCCCACCTCGTCCTCGGCCAGCGCCGCGGCCTCGGCGCTGAGCGTCAGCCCCAGCGGACCCGGCCCCGGGGCCGGCGTGGCAACCCGCACCCGCCAGAGCTCCCCGGCCCGCTCCACCGTCACGGACGCCCCCCGCGGCGCCGCCGACCGGGCGGCGGCCACCGCAGCGTCCTCGGGCTCCGACCGCGCGGCCGCCCTAGCCCCGGCTCTCGCCGCATCCACGCACTGGATCTGCTCGGCGGCCGCCATCAGCGCCCACACCAGCGCCAGCACGAACAGCACCAGCGCCGGGACGACCATCGCCGCCTCCGCGGTCACATAGCCCCGGTCCGCCTCAGAACGGCGCATGGAGTGCCTTCTCCACAAGCCCCTGCAACGCGGCCGCCACCGACCCGCTCGTGACCACCTTGTAGAGCACCGCGGCGAAGGCGCACGCCGCGATCGTCCCCACCGCGTACTCCGACGTGGACATCCCCGTGTCCTTGCCGCCCGCCCGCACCCGGGCCCGCATCCAGTTCCACATGTCAACAACCCCCTTGATCCGTACTGCACTTGCCGTGACTCAGTTGCCGTACAACAGATGGCTCGCCAGGCCGATGACCACCGGCGCCACTCCCACTGCCAGGAAGGCCGGCAGAAAGCAGAGCCCCACCGGAGCCGTGATCAGCACCGACGCCCGCTGGGCGCGGGCCCTGGCCGCCCGGGCCTGCTCGGCCCGCAGCCCCGAGGCCAGCCGGGCCACCGGTCCGGCCGCCGGGGCTCCGGTGGACCCGGCCCGCTCCAGACAGCGGGCCAGCGCCGACGCCCCGGGTATCGCCCCGAACCGCCCCCACGCCCGGGCCGGTTCACCACCGAGCCGCAGCTCCGCCGCCGTCTGCGCCAGCGCCTCGCCGACCCGCCCCCCGAGCGACTCCCCGACCGCCCCGGCCGCCTCGCGCGGACTCGCCCCGGCAGCGACACAGGCCGCCAACAGATCCGCGGCAAGCGGGAGTTCACCGGCCCCGACCTTCTCGCCACCCCCGGTAGGCCTGCGCCGTCGCTGCCACCGCCACACCCCACAGGCCGCGAACAGCCCGACCACACCCCCGGCCACCCCGCCCACCAGCACATATCCGGTGACCACGGCCCCCAGCGGCCCGCCCCATCGCCTCCCCCACACTCCGTACGCGGGCCGCCACCGAGGCCGCCGCTCGCGCTCCATCGCCAGGAGCGCGGCCATCCGCCGGCGCACCAGCCGGTCCCGGCGGCGCTCCTCCGCCTCGAAGACCAGCCACCCCAGGGCGGCCATCACGCACACCACCACCCCCAGCCTGTGGACAACTTCGCCGCTCATGCACACTCCCCCGCTCGTACGATCCGCCCGGCCCACACCAGCCCGGCCGCCTCCAGCGCCCCGCCCACCACCAGACAGCCGATCCCCGCCGGCGAGTGCAGCAGCGTCCGCAACGGGTCGGCGCCAAGACCCGTCCCCAGCAGCAGCCCCATCACCGGCAGCACGGCGAGAATCACCACGGTCGAGCGCGCCCCCGCCAATTCGGCGCGCAGATCGGCCCGTTGGTCCCGCTCCGCGCGCAACGCCCGCTCCAGGCCCTCGAGCCCGGCCGCGAGCCCCGCCCCGCCGTCCACCGAGACCCGCCAGCAGGCCGCGACCCCGACCAGCCCCTCGGCGCCCGGTTCCCGCGCCGCCAGCCGCAGCGCACCGGGTACGTCGCCGCCGAACCGCGCCGCCGCCAGAACCGCCGCCTCCGCCCCGCTGAGCGCCCCCGAGTCCCGTCCCACGGCGAGCAACGCCTGCCCCGGCTGCCGCCCCGCCCGCAGCTCGCCCGCCATGGCCCCGCACAGCGCGATCACCGCATCGACCCGCCTCAACCTCACCCGCGCCTCAGCCGCCCGCCTCAACCGCCGCCCCACCAGGGGCACCGCCACCGCACCCGCGATCAACGGCAGTACGGACTCGCCCAGTACGGCCACCACCACGGCCACCGGCAGACACAGCCACTCCCGCCGCAGCCGACGCCAGGCGGCCCACACGGGCGCCTTCCACACCGGCCCGGCAGCCTCCACCACCGCCCCGTCCGCGAGGAGCAGCCGCGCCCTCCGCAGCCCCTGGTCGCGGCCCACGAGCAGCCACAACGCCACCCCGGAACACAGCACCGCCGCGAACATCGCCCCGTTCATCCCGCATCTCCCCCGATCATCGAGCGCAGCCGCTCCCAGCCCCGCTCGTGCACAAATCCCGCCGCACCCCACCGCAGCGCGGGCACGGTCACCACCAGCCCCGCCCGGTCCCGCTCCAGCACCCTGACCTCCGCGATCCGCCGCTGCCCCGCCCGGTCCCGTACGAGATGGACGACCACGGCCAACGCCGCCGCCAACTGGCTGTGCAGCGCCGCCCGGTCGAGCCCCGCAGCCGTCCCCAGCGCCTCCAGCCGCGCCGGCACATCGGCCGCCGCATTCGCATGGACCGTCCCGCAGCCCCCTTCATGGCCCGTGTTCAGAGCGGCCAGCAACTCGGTCACCTCGGCGCCCCGCACCTCCCCGACCACCAGCCGGTCGGGTCTCATCCGCAGCGCCTGCCGCACCAGGTCCTGGAGGGTCACCCGCCCGGCGCCCTCCTGGTTGGGCGGCCGCGACTCCAGCCGCACCACATGCGGATGGTCGGGCCGCAGCTCCGCCGAGTCCTCGGCCAGGACGATCCGCTCCCCCGCCCCGACCAGCCCCAGGAGCGAGGACAACAACGTGGTCTTGCCGCTGCCCGTCCCACCGCTGACCAGGAAGGAGACCCGGGCCCCGATCAGCGCCCGCAGCACCTCCTCGCCGCCCGGCGGAACCGTCCCCGCCGCCACCAGCTCGCCCAGCGTGAAAGCCTTCGGCCGCACCACCCGCAGCGAAAGGCACGTCGACCCGACGGCCACCGGCTCAAGCACCGCATGCATCCGCGTCCCGTCCGGCAGCCGTGCGTCCACCCACGGCCGCGCATCGTCAAGACGCCGCCCCGCCACCGCGGCCAGCCGCTGCGCCAGGCGCCGCACAGCGGCCGCGTCCGCGAAGACCACCCCCGTCAGCTCGAGCCCGCCGCCCCGGTCCACCCACACCCGGTCGGGCCCGGCCACCAGCACATCCGTCACGGAGGGATCGGCGAGCAGCGCCTGGAGCGGCCCCGTGCCCACCAGTTCCGAGCGCAACTCGTCGGCCGCACCCAGCACTTCGGCGTCCCCCAGCAACCGCCCCTGCTCCCGCAACGCCTCCGCCACCCTGGCCGGAGTCGGCTCGGCCCCGCTCTCCGCCAGCCGCTGCCGTACCGCCTCCAGAAGTCCCGCACTCATGCCACCCCACCCCCGGCCAGCGCCTGCTCCCAGAAGGCCGTACAGAAGCGCGCCAGCGGCCCCCGCACCCGGCTTCCCGGCGGAGCCCCTCCGCCCTGCGCCTCCAACAGCCCTTCCTCCACAGGAAGTTCACCCGCGAGGGGAAGCGCCAGCGCGCGGGCGACCCACTCCTCGTCGAGCCCCGACCCATAGGGGCCGCGCACCACCGCCCGCAGATCCGTGAGCACCATGGACACCATCGAGGCGACCCGCCCGGCCGCCGCGACCGCCCGCAGCTCTCCCGGCACCACGAGCAGCCCCAGATCCAGCTGCGCCAGCGCCTCCGCCACGCTCTCGTCGACCCGCCGCGGCAGATCCACCACGACCACCCCGCCGCCCCTGCGCGCGGCCGCCAGCACCGTGCGCATGGCGTCCGGCGCGATCATCACGGCGTCCTTGCGATCCCAGCTCAGCACCCGCAGTGCGTGAAGTTGCGGCAGCGATTCCTCCAGCGCGGCCCCGCCGACCCGCCCCTTGGACCGGGCGAAATCCGGCCACCGCCGCCCTTTCGCCTGCTCTCCGCCGAGAAGTACGTCCAGGCCGCCGCCGAGCGGATCCCCGTCGATCAGCATGGTCCGCTGCCCGCTGCGTGCGGCCGTGACCGCCAGCGCGCAGGCGAGCGTCGACGCCCCGGCCCCGCCGCGCCCGCCGATCACCCCGACGGTCAGCGCCTGCTTCCCGACCCCCTCGGCCACATCGGCGATCCGCTCGACGAGCCAGCCCTCCGCGTCGGGAAGCATCAGCACATGGTCGGCGCCGATCTCCACGGCACGGCGCCAGACATCGGGATCGTCCTGGTCCTTGCCCACGAGATACACCCCGGGTCTGCGCACGGCACCGCGCACCCGGGACGCCGCATCGCCGCCGACCAGGATCAGCGGCGCACCCTCCCAGTGGCCCTTACGGTCCGGCACCCCGTGATGGACTTCCGGTTCCGCTCCGGCCGCCGCGCACAGGCGCAGCAGGTCGTCCAGAAGTTCCGCATCCTCGGTGACGATCAGTGGTCCGCCCCTGCGTTCCCCTGCAGTCGACAGACGATCAGGCGTGATGGATCCAGCCACGATCTCCGCCCCCTCTCACTGCGATTGATTCGAGCCGCGAAGTTCGGGCTCGCAATCACCGTGCAGGGATCCTGGATATTGAGTGGATCTTGCTCAAAAACTGTGGACAAGCGAACGGTTGTGAATATGTCGGCCACTCTTACCGGTGACTTCCGGAGCGCAGCGCAACCGCTACACAACGTGACGAGTCTTGATGGTCAGAGGAAGGCGCCGGCACGGCGGAGCGCGAAGGAGACCGACGGGAAGAGAAAAGACACCGGAGCCGAAAATGCGTCCGGACATGCGACGACCCCAGCCGGGGGGGAGAGCTGGGGTCGTCCCCACGGTCGACTCGGGGGGGGAGGAGCCGAACCGGGGTAGCACGGTCGCGAACGATCCGTGACTTCCATGGTGTACCCGAAGGCCTTCTCAGGCAAACCCACGCGCCACAGAGTACGCCGAATGGTGGGCGCCTATGCTCGGCGTCGTGGAAAACCACTCCTCTCCGCGCACCGCAGCCTTCTTTGACCTCGACAAGACGGTCATCGCCAAATCGTCGACGCTGACCTTCAGCAAGTCCTTCTACCAAGGCGGACTGATCAACCGAAGGGCCGTGCTGCGCACCGCGTACGCACAGTTCGTCTTCCTCGCGGGCGGCGCCGACCACGACCAGATGGAGCGGATGCGCGAGTACCTCTCCGCGCTCTGCAAAGGCTGGAACGTCCAGCAGGTCAAGGAGATCGTCGCCGAGACGCTCCACGACCTCATCGACCCGATCATCTACGACGAGGCGGCCTCCCTCATCGAGGAGCACCACGCCGCGGGCCGCGACGTGGTGATCGTCTCCACCTCCGGCGCCGAGGTCGTCGAGCCGATCGGCGAGCTTCTCGGCGCGGACCGCGTGGTGGCCACACGCATGGTCGTCGGCGAGGACGGCTGCTTCACCGGCGAGGTGGAGTACTACGCCTACGGACCCACCAAGGCGGAGGCCGTCAAGGAACTCGCCGCCTCCGAGGGCTACGACCTGGCGCGCTGTTACGCGTACAGCGACTCCGCCACCGACGTCCCGATGCTCGCCTCCGTCGGCCATCCCTACGCGGTCAACCCCGACCGCGCGCTGCGCCGCGAGGCGACGGCCCGCGACTGGCCGATTCTCGTCTTCAACCGTCCGGTCAGGCTCAAGCAGCGACTGCCCGGCTTCCGGATCCCGCCCCGCCCCGCCCTCGTCGCGGCCGCCGCGGTCGGTGCGGCCGCCGCGACCGCGGGCCTTGTCTGGTACGTGAACCGGGCCGGTCGACGACGCAGTGCATTTGCCCGTATTTGAACCTAAAAGTAAAGAAGTGCAGCCAGGGGTTCCGCTTCCCCGCCATCAGGAGTACAAAGGATTCAACGGCCCGCGAGACCAAGGACATCCGAGAGGATCACCTGAAGACGCAGTAAGGCCCCACGGACCGAGCATGGAAGTTGAGCACCCACGCGACGTCGACCCGTCGATTACGGGCCAGCCGCACCAGGTGACGGGCATAAAGAACCCGACCTGATGGGCAACATTCGAGGACGCTTGGTAACTCGGCAGACATGCCAGCGGCGGTACCGATTCCGGTACCGCCGCAACCCTTTCCAGGACTTCCCGTCCGACCTCGTCAGGCCGCGCCCCGTTGCAGCGCCTCGCAGACGGCCGTCGACTCCCGCACCCCGAGACCCACCGCGCGCCCGCAGTGCGCGATCCAGGCCGCCATGCCCTCCGGGGTCCCCGACGCATAGCCGTCCAGCGCCGCGACATACGCCGCCCGCCCCAGCTCCGCGTGGCCGACCTCGGCCGGACAGATCGACTTCGGGTCGAGCCCGCTGCCGATCAGCACGATCCGCTCGGCGGCACGCGCGACCAGACCGTTGTACGAACCGAAGGGGCGCAGCGCGAGCAGCTCACCGTGCACGACCGCGGCCGTGACCAGCGCCGGCGCCGAGCTCCCCGCGATGATCAGCTCCGCGAGCCCGTCCAGCCGGCCCGCGACCTCGTCCGCGCCGGGCACCGCGAGCTCCACCAGCGGCTCGTCCACCGGCTCGCCCGCGAGCCGCGGCCGGCCAACGGTGTCCTCCGGGGTCACACCGCCCGCCGCGACCAGATGCAGCCGGGCCAGGACCCGCAGCGGCGACTGCCGCCAGATGGACAGGAGTTGACCCGCCTCCGCGGTCAGCCGCAGGGCGGCGCCGACCGTACGGGCCTCGGCCTCGCCGCTGAAGTCGGTACGCCGCCGTACCTCCTCCAGCGCCCAGTCCGCCCCCGACAGCGCGGCCGACCCGCGCGAGCCGCGCAGCGCCGCCTCCGCCGTCACCTCGTTGCTGCGGCGCCGCATGACGCGGTGCCCGTAGACCTGGTCCACGGCCTTGCGTACGGAGTCCACGGCATCGCCGACACCCGGCAGCGAGCCAAGGGCGGCAAGGGGATCCGTTGAAGACGTACTCATAGGTAGGGAGGCTACGCGTCCCTACCACCCGCCCCACCTTGGAGTGGTCTTCTTCACTGACGACACCCACGCACCGCAATCATCCGGCTACCCTTCGTGAACATGAAGATCGCTTTCGTGGGGAAGGGCGGCAGCGGGAAGACCACGCTGTCCTCGCTCTTCATCCGCCACCTCACCGCCAACGAAGCCCCCGTCGTCGCCGTCGACGCCGACATCAACCAGCACCTGGGCGCCGCGCTCGGCCTGGGCGAGGAGGAGGCAGCCGCGCTCCCCGCCATGGGCGCGCACCTCCCCCTCATCAAGGACTACCTCCGCGGCTCCAACCCCCGCATCGCCTCCGCCGAGACGATGATCAAGACGACGCCCCCCGGCGAGGGCTCGCGTCTGCTGCGGATCACCGAATCCAATCCGGTCTACGACGCCTGCGCGCGCCCCGTCCAGCTCGACGACGGCGTGATCCGGCTGATGGCGACGGGGCCCTTCACCGAGTCCGACCTGGGCGTGGCCTGCTACCACTCCAAGGTCGGCGCGGTCGAGCTCTGCCTCAACCATCTCGTCGACGGACCCGAGGAGTTCATGGTCGTCGACATGACGGCCGGCTCGGACTCCTTCGCCTCGGGGATGTTCACCCGCTTCGACATGACCTTCCTGGTGGCGGAGCCGACCCGCAAGGGCGTGTCGGTGTACCGCCAGTACAAGGAGTACGCGCGGGACTTCGGGATCGCGCTCAAGGTCGTCGGCAACAAGGTCCGCGACGAGGACGACCTGGACTTCCTGCGCGCGGAGGTCGGCGAGGACCTGCTGGTCACCGTCGGCCACTCGGACTGGGTCCGCGCGATGGAGAAGGGCCGCCCGCCCCGCTTCGAACTCCTGGAGGCCGACAACCGGCTGGCGCTGCAGGCGCTTCAGGACGCGGCGGAGGATTCGTACGAGAACCGCGACTGGGAGCGCTACACCCGCCAGATGGTGCACTTCCACCTGAAGAACGCGGAGAGCTGGGGCAACGAAAAAACGGGGGCCGACCTGGCTGCCCAGGTCGACCCCGCGTTCATGCTCGGCGAGAAACTGCTGGTCGCCCACTCGTCATGACAGCCACGGCCGTCGGCCGAAACCGACGGCCGGAGGCCGGCGCCGCACCTCGAAGCCCGTGAGGCGCCCCGGCGCCGAACGGTGCGAGGGGTGCAAAAAGAGGAATCTGCCTGGCTGCCCAGGTCGACCCCGCGTTCATGCTCGGCGAGAAACTGCCCGAGTTCAGTGGTGCTGCTGCTTCTTGATGCCCAACTGGTGCGGGTGGGCGGCCAGGTAGGCCGCCCAGCCCTCCTTCGGCTCCTGGGCCACCGAGAGCTTCTGGAGCTTCTTGATCGTCGACGGGTCCTGCTTGTCCAGCCAGTTCACCAGCTGCTTGAAGGACACACAGCGCACCCCGTTCTTCTTGCAGACCGAGCGGACCACTTCCTCGATGGCACGCATGTACGTGCCGCCGTTCCAGGACTCGAAGTGGTTGCCGATGATCAGCGGAGCGCGGTTCCCCTTGTACGCGCGGTCGAAGGCCTGCAGCAGGCCGTCGCGCATCTGGTTGCCCCAGTACTCGTGCTTCGACGGGTCGCCGTGCACCGTCCCCGACTGGTTGAACATGAAGTTGTAGTCCATGGAGAGCGTCTCGAACGCCCGGCCCGGCACGGGCACCGTCTGCATCGGGATGTCCCACATGCCCTCGCGCTGCTGCGGCCAGACCTGGGTGCCGACCCCGCTCGAGTCGTAGCGGAAGCCCATCGTCCGGGCGGCCCGCATCTCGTTCTGCTGGCCCTCCAGGCACGGGGTGCGGCCGCCGACGAGCTCCTGCTCGTAGTCGAAGGGCAGCGGCTTCTCGTGCTTGAGGCCCGTGGTGGTCTTCCAGGTCTTCACGAAGGACTTGGCCTGGCGGATCTCGCTCTGCCACTCCGGTACGGACCAGGTGCCGACCCCTCCGTCGGGCCCACAGAAGTGGCCGTTGAAGTGGGTGCCGATCTCGTTGCCCTCCTCCCAGGCCCCGCGGACCTGTTCGGCGGTGTTCCGGATCGACTTGATGTCGTTGAAGCCGATGTCGGAGCGGCCCTGGGAGTGCTGCGGCGGGGAGTAGAGGTCGCGCTTCTCGGTCGGCAGCATGTAGACGCCGCTGAGGAAGAAGGTCATCGTCGCGTCGCTCTCCTTGGCGACCTTGCGGAAGTGCGAGAAGAGCTTCTGGCTGTCCTCGCCCGCGCCGTCCCAGGAGAAGACGACGAACTGCGGCGGCTGCTGACCTGGTTTCAGCCGCTCGGGACGCATGAGATGGGGCTGGGCTCCGGTGTTGGCCGTGGAGCCGTCGCCGATGAGGCGTACCGGCGGCGCGGCCGGGGCCTTCTGGGGCTGGGCCGCGGCTGCGCCCTTCTTCCCCGTGGGGGCCGCGGGCTCCGCGCCGCCCGAGCAGCCTGCCGCGCCGGCGAGCAGCGCCGTGGAAACCGACCAGAGTGCGATTTTTCGGGTTGTGGCCATCATGCGCCCCACCCTTGCCCCTCCGGCTTTACGGACGTGGAGCGACACAGTCACTGAATCGAGTGAACCATTAGACCATTTGCACCATTTGCCCTGCCCTGCTCTTTACTCTGCATTACGATCCGTTTACCGAGAGTTGATAAATCCCGCCGCTGCACGCCGTGACCCACGGCCGCGTCACCACTTGTCCGCGACCGCGCTGCCCCGGAAAAGACGGGAAACCATGTCTGCCTGCGCCCCCACTCGCACTCGTTCCCGCGCACGTCTGCGCATTCCGCGCTCCCAGCGCCCCCACTCCCCGCCGCCCGGCGGGGACGGCGACGGAAACGGCCGCCGACCGCGCTTCAGGCTCCGTATCGCCGGAGCCGATCTCTCCGCCTCGATCACCGTCTTCCTGATCGCCGTCCCGATGTCTCTGGGGCTCGCGGTCGCCATCAACGCCCCGCTGGAGGCAGGCCTCGTCGCCGCGGCCGTCGGCGGGATCCTCGCCGGACTGCTCGGCGGATCCGCCCTCCAGGTCAGCGGCCCCTCCGCCGGACTGACCGTCGTCACCGCCGAGTTGATCCAGGTGTACGGATGGCGCACCACCTGCGCCATCACCGTCTGCGCCGGTCTGCTCCAGGTCCTCCTCGGCTCGCTGCGCACCGCCCGCAGCGCACTCGCCGTCTCCCCCGCCATCGTGCACGGCACCCTCGCCGGCATCGGCGTCGCCATCGCGCTGGCCCAGCTCCACATCGTCCTCGGCGGCACGCCGCAGAGCTCGGCCGTGGACAACGCACTCGCCCTGCCCAGCCAGTTGGCCCGCATCGGCCCCGCCGCCCCGCTCATCGGGGCGCTCACCATCGCCGTACTGGTGGGCTGGCCGCGCCTTCCCGGCCGTACGGGCAAGGCGCTGCGGAAGATCCCCGCCGCACTCGCCTCGGTCGTCCTGGCCACCGCCGTCGCCGCCTTCGCCGCGCCCGGAATCGCCCGCGTGGACCTGCCGTCCTGGAGTTCGCACGCGCTGCCGGAGATGCCGAAGGGGCCGGTCCTCGGCCTGATCACGGCCGTCTTCACGGTGATGCTGGTGGCCAGCCTGGAGTCGCTGCTCTCCGCGGTGGCCATCGACAAGCTGAGCGCGGACCGCCCCGGCGCCACCGGCAAGCGGGCGGACCTCGACCGCGAGCTGCGCGGACAGGGCATCGCCAACGCCGTCTCCGGGCTGCTCGGCGGACTGCCCGTGTCGGGCGGCGCCGTGCGCGGCACCGCGAACGTACGGGCCGGAGCCACCGGCCGCGCCTCGACCGTGCTCCACGGAGTGTGGGTCCTGCTGGCAGCGGGTCTGCTGGTCACGGTCCTGGAGTGGATCCCGCTCGCCGCGCTGGCGGCGCTCGTGATGATGGTCGGCATCCAGATGGTCAACTTCGCGCACATCCGCAACGTCCACAAGCACCGCGAGTTCCTCGTGTACGTGGCCACGGTCTCCGGGGTCGTGCTGCTCGGTGTCCTGCAGGGCGTGGTCCTCGGGATCGCGGTCGCCGTCGGCGTCGCACTGCACCGCCTCGCCCGGACGCGGATCGTCTGCACGGAGGAGGAGAGCGGGCTCCACCGGGTGCGGGCTCGCGGCCAGTTGACATTCCTCGCTGTCCCCCGGCTGAGCCGGACGCTGGGACACATCCCTCAAGGAGCGCATGTGGTGGTGGAGTTGGACGGTTCCTTCATGGATCACGCCGCGTACGAGACGCTGCAGCACTGGCAGGAGGCGCACACCGCCCACGGCGGCCGCGTCGAGGTGACCGGGCGCGCCGGGGGCCGGATCGCCGAGCCCGCGTCCGCCACACAGGGCTGCTGCCGCCCCTGGACGCCGTGGCGCAACCACCACTGCGACGACCACCACCCCAGGCAGCGGCCCGCGAGCCGTCAACTGGCCAGCGGTGTGAGCTCGTTCCAGCGCAATACCGCCCCGCTCGTACGGGAAGAACTGGCGCGCCTCGCCCGCGAGGGCCAGCAGCCCTCCCAGCTCTTCCTCACCTGCGCCGACTCCCGCGTGGTCACCAGCATGATCACCTCCAGCGGCCCGGGCGATCTCTTCACCGTACGGAACGTGGGAAACCTGGTGCCGCTGCCCGGCGAGGAGGCCGCGGACGACTCCGTCGCGGCCGCCATCGAGTACGCGGTGGACGTCCTGCGGGTCGACTCGATCACCGTCTGCGGGCACTCGGGATGCGGTGCGATGCAGGCGCTGCTCAACGCGAGCCCGGACGCCCCGATGACCCCGCTGCGGCGCTGGCTGCGGCACGGGCTGCCCAGCCTGCAGCGGATGCGCAGCCGCCACCACTCCTGGGCGCGGATCTCCGGGCGGCTCCCCGCCGATGCCGTCGAGCAGCTCTGCCTGACCAACGTCGTACAGCAGCTGGAGCATCTGCGGGCCCACGAGTCCGTGGCCAGGCGGCTGGCCGAGGGCACGCTCGAGCTGCACGGCATGTACTTCCACGTGGCCGAGGCCCAGGCGTATCTGCTCACCGACGCACACGTTTCCGAGCCGGAAGGGATCTTCGCTCAGGTTGCTCCCGCATAGGTCTCGATAGGTCTAAACCAATTTCTTGCCGTGAGCTCTTGTCAGGGAGCGGCACGGGCTGATGAGGTATGACCTGGGACACGAGGGTTTTGCAGAAAGGGCGATGTCGTGAGCAACGAGAGCTTGGCCAACCTGCTCAAGGAGGAGCGTCGCTTCGCGCCGCCCGCCGAGCTGGCCGCGAACGCCAACGTCACGGCGGAGGCGTACGAACAGGCGAAGACGGACCGCCTCGGCTTCTGGGCCGAGCAGGCACGGCGGCTCAGCTGGGCGACCGAGCCCACCGAGACGCTCGACTGGTCCAACCCGCCGTTCGCCAAGTGGTTCGCGGACGGCAAGCTCAACGTCGCCTACAACTGCGTCGACCGGCACGTCGAGGCCGGCAACGGCGACCGGGTCGCCATCCACTTCGAGGGCGAGCCCGGCGACAGCCGCGCCATCACCTACGCCGAGCTCAAGGACGAGGTGTCGCGCGCCGCGAACGCCCTCACCGAGCTCGGCGTCACCAAGGGCGACCGCGTCGCCGTGTACCTGCCGATGATCCCCGAAGCCGTCATCTCGATGCTCGCCTGCGCGCGCATCGGTGCCGCGCACTCGGTGGTCTTCGGCGGGTTCTCGGCCGACGCGATCGCCAAGCGCATCGAGGACGCCGACGCCAAGGTCGTCATCACCTCCGACGGCGGCTACCGGCGCGGCAAGCCCTCCGCGCTCAAGCCCGCCGTCGACGAGGCGCTGACCCGCGTATCGGTCGAGAAGGTCCTCGTCGTGCAGCGCACGAAGCAGGACGTCGCCTGGACCGAGGGCCGCGACGTGTGGTGGCACGACGTCGTCGCCAAGCAGTCCGCCGAGCACACCCCCGAGGCCTTCGACGCGGAGCAGCCGCTCTTCATCCTCTACACCTCGGGCACGACGGGTAAGCCGAAGGGCATCCTGCACACCTCGGGCGGATACCTCACCCAGGCGTCGTACACCCACCACGCGGTCTTCGACCTCAAGCCGGAGACCGACGTCTACTGGTGCACCGCCGACATCGGCTGGGTCACCGGGCACTCCTACATCACCTACGGGCC
Organism: Streptomyces sp. NBC_01465; assembly: GCF_036227325.1. Lineage (NCBI taxonomy): Bacteria > Bacillati > Actinomycetota > Actinomycetes > Kitasatosporales > Streptomycetaceae > Streptomyces > Streptomyces sp. NBC_01465. The sequence goes on from NZ_CP109467.1 coordinate 3,791,485, forward strand.
GCTCTCGAACGGCGCCACGCAGGTCATCTACGAGGGCACCCCCGACACCCCGCACCAGGGGCGCTTCTGGGAGATCGTGCAGAAGTACGGCGTCACCATCCTCTACACGGCGCCGACCGCGATCCGCACCTTCATGAAGTGGGGAGACGACATCCCCGCCAAGTTCGACCTCTCCTCGCTGCGCGTCCTGGGCTCGGTCGGTGAACCGATCAACCCCGAGGCGTGGATCTGGTACCGGGAGCACATCGGCGCCGGCATCACCCCGATCGTCGACACCTGGTGGCAGACCGAGACCGGCGCGATGATGATCTCGCCGCTCCCCGGCGTCACCGCCACCAAGCCCGGCTCCGCCCAGCGCGCCCTGCCCGGCATCTCGGCCACCGTCGTCGACGACGAGGCCAACGAGGTCCCCGACGGCGGGGGCGGCTACCTCGTCCTCACCGAGCCGTGGCCCTCCATGCTCCGTACGATCTGGGGCGACGACCAGCGGTTCATCGACACCTACTGGTCGCGCTTCGAGGGCAAGTACTTCGCCGGCGACGGCGCGAAGAAGGACGACGACGGCGACATCTGGCTGCTCGGCCGGGTCGACGACGTCATGCTCGTCTCCGGCCACAACATCTCCACCACCGAGGTCGAGTCCGCGCTCGTCTCCCACCCCGCCGTCGCCGAAGCCGCCGTCGTCGGTGCGACCGACGAGACGACCGGCCAGGCCATCGTCGCCTTCGTCATCCTGCGCGGCACCGCCAACGCCGACGACGAGAACCTCGTCGCCGACCTCCGCAACCACGTCGGCACGGTCCTGGGCCCGATCGCCAAGCCCAAGCGCGTCCTGCCCGTCGCCGAGCTCCCCAAGACCCGCTCCGGCAAGATCATGCGCCGCCTCCTGCGCGACGTCGCCGAGAACCGGGCCGTGGGCGACGTCACCACCCTCGCCGACTCCTCCGTCATGGACCTCATCCAGAACAAGCTCCCGAGCGCGGGCAGCGAAGACTGACCCCGTAGCGGCGCGGAACAGCGCAGAGCACCCGAAGGGCATCCGGCAGCGCGCCGGGTGCCCTTCCTGCGCATAGGGTGAAGATCACCGGATACCCCCCTGTGTGCACCCGGTAAGGTGATGGACGCGTCAACATCACGTCAAAAAGGTGCGCCGGGAAGTCTGGTCGGCATGTGTTCTGTGCTGCCCAACCGACCGGAGGTCGCCCCGCGATGACCGCGCCCGCCCCCAGCAACAACGACGGCCGTAAGGTCCTCGGACGGCTCTCGCTCCCCGAGCGGACGTACGTCGCCGACGCCCTGCGCGCCGAGACCGTCGGCGGTGTGCTGCTGCTCGTCGCCGCCGTCGTCGCCGTCATCTGGGCCAACGTCTGGGGCGGCAGTTACGAGAACGTCAGCGACTTCCACCTCGGCCCCGGTTCCCTCGGCCTCGATCTCTCCATCCAGCACTGGGCGGCCGACGGTCTCCTGGCGGTCTTCTTCTTCGTCGCGGGCATCGAGCTCAAGCGCGAACTGGTCGCGGGCGAACTGCGCGACCCCAAGGCCGCCGTCCTGCCCGTCGTCGCCGCCGTCTGCGGCATGGCGGTGCCCGCCGTGGTGTACGTCGTCGTCAACACCGTCGGCGGCGGCTCCATGGACGGCTGGGCCGTGCCCACGGCCACCGACATCGCCTTCGCACTCGCCGTACTGGCGGTCATCGGGACCTCGCTGCCGTCCGCGCTCCGTGCCTTCCTGCTCACCCTCGCCGTCGTCGACGACCTCTTCGCGATCCTGATCATCGCGGTCTTCTTCACCAGCGAGATCAACTTCGCCGCGCTCGGCGGCGCAGTCGTCGGCCTCGCCGTCTTCTATCTGCTGCTACGCAAGGGCGTACGCGGCTGGTACGTGTACGTCCCCCTGGCCCTGGTCATCTGGGGGCTGATGTACAACAGCGGCGTCCACGCCACCATCGCCGGTGTCGCCATGGGCCTGATGCTCCGCTGCACCAAGCGCGACGGGGAGCACCACTCCCCCGGCGAGCACATCGAGCACCTCGTACGACCGCTCTCCGCCGGGCTCGCGGTGCCGCTGTTCGCGCTGTTCTCCGCCGGAGTCGTCGTCGGCGGCGGGGTCCTCGGCGATGTCTTCACCAAGCCCGAGACCCTCGGTGTCGTCCTCGGGCTGGTCGTCGGCAAGGCCGTCGGCATCTTCGGCGGCACCTGGCTCACCGCCCGCTTCACCCGGGCCGAACTCAACGACGACCTGGCCTGGCCCGACGTACTCGCGGTCGCCTCGCTCGCCGGGATCGGCTTCACCGTCTCGCTGCTCATCGGCGAGCTCGCCTTCGACGGCGACGAGCTGATGACCGATGAGATCAAGGCATCTGTGCTGGTCGGATCGCTGATCGCGGCCGTCGTGGCCTCCGTTCTCCTCAAGGCCCGCAACCGCAAGTACCGCGCGCTCTGCGAGGACGAGGAGCGCGACGACGACCACGACGGCATCCCCGACATCTACGAGCAGGACAAACCCGAGTACCACCTGCGCATGGCCGCGATCTACGAGGGGAAGGCGGCCGAGCACCGGCGTCTCGCCGAACTGGCGGGGGCGGCGGGCGACAAGGGCGAGCGTCCGGCATGATCTGACATCGGACACGAAGTTGAAGATGAGGGAGAGTCAGTCATGAGCGAGCCTGGCAGCACCGCCGGCACCACCGACCGCAGCCTCGGTCAGCTGGTCGCCTCGGCGACGGCCGAGATGTCAGCGCTCGTACACGACGAAATCGCCCTGGCCAAGGCGCAGCTGCGGCAGGACGTCAAGCGCGGCGGGATGGGCGCCGGTGCGATCGCGGCGGCCATCGGGGTGCTGATCTTCTCGCTGCCGATGCTGAGCTTCGCCCTCGCGTACGGATTCCGTACGTGGACCCACTGGAACATGGCGATCTGCTTCGTCCTGTCCTTCGCCGTGAACGTGCTCGTGGCCGGGCTGCTCGGCCTGATCGGCTGGATCTTCATCAAGAAGGCCCAGAAGGGCAAGGGCCCGCAGAAGGTCGCCGCCTCGGTCAAGGAGACGACGGCCGTACTGCAGGGCGTCAAGCCGCACCCGCGTCCCGAAGCGGCGCTGGACAAGGTCCTCGACAAGTCGGCCATCGAGGCGGCGGTCAACACTCCGTCGAATTAACGGCAGCGCCCCGGCTGTGGCACGCTCGTCAGCATGACCGCCTCCGCAGAATCGGGTTCCGTCGTACGCCTCGACGGCCCCTGGACCCACCGCGATGTCGCCGCCAACGGTGCGCGCTTCCATATCGCCGAGGCCGGTGACGGCCCGCTGGTGCTCCTGCTGCACGGCTTCCCGCAGTTCTGGTGGACCTGGCGGCACCAGCTGCCCGCGCTCGCCGACGCCGGATTCCGGGCGGTCGCCATGGACTTGCGCGGGGTGGGCGGCAGCGACCGTACGCCGCGCGGTTACGACCCCGCCAACCTCGCCCTCGACATCACCGGCGTGATCCGCTCCCTCGGCGAGCCGGACGCGGCGCTCGTCGGGCACGATCTGGGCGGCTATCTGGCGTGGACGGCGGCCGTGATGCGGCCCAAGCTCGTCCGCCGCCTCGCCGTCTCCTCCATGCCGCATCCGCGCCGCTGGCGCTCGGCGATGCTCTCGGACTTCTCGCAGTCGCGGTCGGGTTCGTACGTGTGGGGCTTCCAGCGGCCGTGGCTGCCGGAGCGTCAACTGGTCGCGGACGACGCCGCGTTGGTGGGGCGGCTGATGCGGGAGTGGTCGGGTCCCACGCCTCCCGAGGAGGAGGCCGTGGACAGGTACCGGCGTGCGATGACGATCCCCTCCACGGCGCACTGCTCGGTGGAGCCCTACCGCTGGATGGTGCGCTCGCTGGCGCGGCCGGACGGGATCCAGTTCAACCGGCGCATGAAGCGGCCCGTACGCGTACCGACGCTGCATCTGCACGGATCGCTGGACCCGGTGATGCGCACGCGGAGTGCGGCGGGGTCAGGGGAATACGTCGAAGCGCCGTACCGCTGGCGGCTGTTCGACGGTCTGGGGCACTTCCCTCATGAGGAGGATCCGGCCGCTTTCACCGCTGAGCTGGTCAACTGGCTGAAGGACCCTGAGCCCGACCGGTAGCCGTAGGCGAACGTCTGTCCTGCGAACAGCCAAATGCCTCCCGCATAGGCCAATTGGCTGCCCGAGAGGCGATTACGGACCTTGGGGCACGGGCAGACGTCGTTGTATGGGCTGGACGCACGACTACGGTGACGCAGCACGCAACCGCCGCTCGGCCACAGGCCTGAGCACCCACGAGAGGGGCGGCCCGCATGATCAGGGGCACGATCCCCGCCTCGGAATTCCGCTGATCCTCCGGCGCAGGGCGCGCTGGGTCTCGGCGCGGCTGCGCCATCAGCGGACCTGACTACGGCCGCACGAGGTAGCTGAGACCGGGGTGCACGCCCCGGTATCCCTCCAGCAGCCTCCGCGCCACCTTCACGGAATCGACCAGCGGGTGGAGGGCGAACGCCTTTGCCGCCGCCCGCGCCGATCCGCTCTCCGCCGCTTCCAGGACGCAGCGTTCGACTGCCTTCACGGCGGTCACCAGACCGGCCTCGTGGCCCGTCAGCTGCGACACGGCCAGCGGGCGCGGGCCGTTCGCGTCGATCCGGCACGGGACCTCGATGACGGCTGCCGCGTCGAGCACGGCGAGGGTGTCGCGGTTGGGGACGTTCAGGATGAGGGTGGCCGGCTCGTCGCGCGCGATGGCCCGCATCAGGGCGAGCGCCACGTTCTCGTACCCGCCCGACTCCAGGTCGTCCGCGGCCCGTTCGCCCGCGCCCGACGCCTCGCGGTTCTCCGCCATGTACGTGGCTTCGCGCTCGGCGCGCGTACGGTCCCAGGCGTCCCAGGCCTTCGGCTCCCCGGCAGCCATCTCCTCGTAGAAATGCGCCTGTTGGGTGTGGAGGAAGGCGCCGCGGGTCTGCTCGGCCTGCTGGTAGGCGGCGACCGTCTCGCGGTTGAAGTAGTAGTAGTGCAGGTACTCGTTGGGGACGGAGCGGATCGAGCGCAGCCACTCCGCGCCGAAGAGCTTGCCCTCCTCGAACGACGTGAGCAGCGCCTCGTCCTCGAACAGGCGCGGCAGGACGTCCTCTTCGCCTACGTACAGACCGCGCAGCCAGCCCAGGTGGTTGAGCCCCACGTAGTCGAGGCGCGCCAGGTCGGGGTCGGCGCCCAGCGTGCGGGCGACGCGGCGGCCCAGGCCCACCGGGGAGTCGCAGATGCCGATGACGCGGTCGCCGAGGTGGGCGGCCATGGCTTCGGTGACGAGGCCGGCCGGGTTGGTGAAGTTGATGACCCAGGCGTCGGGGGCGAGCCGGGCCACCCGGCGCGCGATGTCGACGGCAACGGGGACGGTACGCAGCCCGTACGCGATGCCGCCCGCGCCGACCGTCTCCTGGCCCAGGACGCCCTCGGACAGGGCGACGCGCTCGTCGGCGGCGCGGCCCGCGAGACCGCCGACGCGGATCGCGGAGAAGACGAAGTCGGCGCCGCGCAGGGCGTCGTCGAGGTCGGTGGTGACGGTGACCTCGGGGGCGTCGGGCACGTCTCCCGCCTGGTCCTTCAGGACGCGGGCGATGGCGGTCAGCCGGGCCGGGTCGAGGTCGTGCAGGGTGACGTGGGTGACCCGGCCGGGGGCGCGGTCGCGGAGAAGTGCCCCGTAGACGAGCGGGACGCGGAAGCCGCCGCCGCCGAGAATCGTGAGCCTCACAGTTGTCTCTTCCTCACGGTTTCGTCCTCACGGTTTCGTCCTCACAGCGCGCAGCCCTCGGTGTCGACCTGCTGGCCCGCGGTGCGGCCCTGGGCGATGTCCTCGCGGATCTCGTCGGCGGTCAGCGCGTACCCGGTGTGGGCGTCGTCGAGGGACTTGGCGAAGACCACGCCGTAGACCTTGCCCTCGGGGGTGAGGAGCGGGCCGCCGGAGTTGCCCTGGCGGACGGTGGTGTAGAGCGAGTAGATGTCGCGGCGGACGGTGCCGCGGTGGTAGATGTCCGGGCCGCTGGGGCTGATCCTGCCGCGCACGCGGGCCGAGCGGACGTCGTACGCGCCGTTCTCGGGGAAGCCCGCGACGATCGCGCTGTCGCCGCTGTGGGCGTCGTGGTCGGTGTCGGCGAACTGCAGGACGGGGGCGTGCAGATCGGGGACGTCGAGGACGGCGATGTCGCGCGCCCAGTCGTAGAGGACGACCTTGGCGTCGTACAGCCGACCCGTCCCGCCTATCTGGACCGTGGGCTCGTCGACGCCGCCGACGACATGCGCGTTGGTCATGACACGGCGCTCGCCGAAGACGAAGCCGGAGCCTTCGAGGACCTTGCCGCAGCCCTGCGCGGTGCCGACGACCTTGACGATCGACTTACGGGCACGAGCCGCGACGGCGCTGTTGGCGAGGGCCGGGTCGGGGGCCTGGACCTCGGTGATCGGCTCGTTCGAGAAGGGCGAGAAGACCTGCGGGAAGCCGTTCTGGGCGAGGACCGAGGAGAAGTCCGAGAACCAGGTGGAGGCCTGCGGGGGCATCGCGCGGGAGACGCCGAGCAGCACCTTGGAGCTGCGGACCTCCTTACCGAGGGTCGGCAGGGTGGTGCCCGCGAGGGCGGAGCCGATCAGCCAGGCGACCAGGAGCATCGCGAGGACGTTGACCAGGGCGCCGCCGGTGGCGTCCAGGGCGCGGGCGGGCGACCAGGTGATGTAGCGGCGGAGTTTGTTGCCGAGGTGGGTGGTGAAGGCCTGGCCCACCGAGGCACAGACGATCACGACGACGACGAAGACGACCGTGGCCGCGGTGGACACCTCGGACTTGTCGGTGAGCTGGTCCCAGACGACGGGCAGCAGATAGACGGCGACCAGACCGCCCCCGAGGAATCCGATCACCGACAGGATGCCGACGACGAATCCCTGGCGGTAGCCGACGATCGCAAACCACACGGCGGCCAATATCAGCAGGATGTCCAGGACGTTCACGGTCGCCAGCCTGTCACGCGCGCCAGTCGAGCGGGACCTGCTTGGAGCGGTCCCAGGGGAGCTCCCAGCCGGCGTAATGCAGGATCCTGTCGATGACTCCGGCGGTAAAACCCCAGACCAGAGCCGATTCGACGAGAAATGCGGGGCCGTGATGGCCGCTCGGGTGGACGGCGGTCGCACGGTTGGCCGGGTCCGTGAGATCGGCCACGGGAACCGTGAACACCCGGGCCGTCTCGGCCTGGTCCACGGCGCGGACGGGGGTGGGGTCGCGCCACCAGCCGAGCACGGGCGTCACCACGAAGGCGCTCACCGGGATGTAGAGGCGGGGCAGGACACCGAAGATCTGCACGCCTCCGGGATCGAGCCCGGTCTCCTCCTCCGCCTCGCGCAGGGCGGCACGCAGCGGACCCGTCGTACGGGGGTCGCCGTCCTCGGGGTCCAGGGAGCCGCCGGGGAAGGACGGTTGGCCGGCGTGGGAGCGGAGGCTGCTGGAGCGCTCCATCAGGAGCAGCTCCGGGCCCTTGGGGCCCTCCCCGAAGAGGATCAGCACCGCGGACTGGCGGCCGCTGCCGCTCTCCGGGGGCAGGAAGCGGCTCAGCTGCTCCGGTCTGACGGTCTCGGCGGCCGCGACGACCGGGGCCAGCCAGCCGGGCAGCCCCTCGGCCGTGACCGTGACCGTGCTCCCGTCGAGCCGGCCGTCGTACGTCTCATGTGCGCGCGTCATGGGCACCCCCGTCTCTCACAACGCCTGCGGTGGGTCTGATCGTTCCGTACGGGCTCGACCTCATCCGGCGCCCAGCGGGGCCGCCGGCTTGCCCGGGTAGTCCGGCGGGGGCTTGAGCCGCTGGCCGGGCCGGCCGCCCTTCTCGTACTTCAGGAGCTTCTGCGCCTTCTCCGGGTCCGTCTCGCCCTCCCCGTACGAGGGGCAGAGCGGGGCGATCGGGCAGGCGCCGCAGGCCGGTTTGCGGGCGTGACAGATGCGGCGGCCGTGGAAGACGACCCGGTGCGAGAGCATCGTCCAGTCCTTGGGCGGGAAGAGGCCGGCGACGACGGCCTCGACCTTGACCGGGTCCTCCTCGTCCGTCCACTTCCAGCGGCGGACCAGACGCCCGAAGTGGGTGTCCACCGTGATTCCGGGGACGCCGAAGACATTGCCGAGGACGACGTTCGCCGTCTTGCGGCCGACGCCCGGGAGCTTGACCAGGTCCTCCAGGCGGGAGGGGACCTCGCCGCCGAAGTCGTCCCGCAGGGCCGCGGAGAGGCCGAGGACGGACTTGGCCTTGGCGCGGAAGAAGCCCGTGGGCCGGAGGATCTCCTCCAGCTCCTCGGGGACCGCCGCCGCCATGTCCTCGGGGGTGGGGTACTTCGCGAAGAGCGCGGGGGTCGTCTGGTTGACCCTCAGGTCGGTGGTCTGGGCGGAGAGGACCGTGGCGACCAGGAGCTCGAAGGGGTTCTCGAAGTCGAGCTCGGGGTGGGCGTACGGATACACGTCGGCGAGCTCGCGGTTGATCCGGCGGGCCCGGCGGACCAGCGCGACGTGCGACTCGGGCTTCGCCGTCTTCGCTTTCGGTTTTCTGGTCGTTTTTGCGGCACTCGAAGGACGGGCGGCGGGTTGTTCGCCCACAGCGGAATTGCGGTTCGCTGACACCCGTTCAGCCCCCTTGGCCTGCGCTCTCACCGGCGATTTGGACACTCGGCCAGCCTAGAGCCCGGCACTGACATCCGCCCCGGTCACAGGCAAGGACCACCCCAATCGGCCCCCTGAGGCACAGGTTGTCACTCGCACACGTCAAACTGGTCACAGATCACACTGATATACCCGGTCCGGCATGATGGGGACAGCCCGTCCCCTGAGCAGCAGGTCGACAAGGAGAGAACTCGTGGACGACGTTCTGCGGCGCGCCCCGCTCTTCGCGGCGCTCGATGACGAGCAGGCCGCCGAGCTGCGCGCCTCGATGAGTGAGGTGACGCTCGCCCGCGGCGACGCCCTCTTCCACGAGGGCGACCCCGGCGACCGGCTGTACGTGGTGACCGAGGGCAAGGTGAAGCTGCACCGCACCTCCCCCGACGGCCGCGAGAACATGCTGGCGGTCCTCGGCCCCGGCGAGCTCATCGGTGAGCTCTCCCTCTTCGACCCGGGCCCGCGTACCGCCACGGCGAGCGCGCTCACCGAGGTCAAGCTGCTCGGCCTCGGCCACGGCGACCTCCAGCCCTGGCTGAACGTGCGCCCCGAGGTGGCCACGGCCCTGCTGCGCGCCGTCGCCCGGCGCCTGCGCAAGACCAACGACCAGATGTCCGACCTGGTCTTCTCCGACGTACCGGGCCGTGTCGCCCGCGCGCTCCTCGACCTGTCGCGCCGCTTCGGCGTGCAGTCCGAGGAAGGCATCCACGTCGTCCACGACCTGACCCAGGAAGAGCTGGCCCAGCTGGTCGGCGCCTCCCGCGAGACGGTCAACAAGGCCCTCGCGGACTTCGCGGGCCGCGGCTGGCTGCGCCTGGAGGCGCGCGCCGTGATCCTGCTGGACGTGGAGCGGCTGGCGAAGCGCTCGCGCTGAGTCCCTCGCGTACGCACGTACGCGGCAAGTGGCGCCCCGCCTGTCGGTGGGGCGCCACTTCTGTGTTCCGCGCGGCTACTTCTTGGTCCCGTCCACGATCACCGGAGTGCCCGTGCCGGAGCCGCACGGCACCGCGTAGACAGGGTTCTTCTGCGCGGCCTCCTTGTACGCCTCGATGCACTGGTTGGTCAGCACCTTGTCGGTGAGCGAGTTGCTGAGGATCTTGTTGGCGCGGGCGATGCCCTCCGCCTCGATCCGCCGCCGCTCCACCTCCGCCTTGGCCGTACGCGACGCCTCGACCGCCCGTTCCGTCGACTGCTCCTGCTGGATCTTGCGGTCGATCTGGTCCTGCAGCTTGTCGGAGGGCTTCACATTGCGCAGGTTGACCGTCGTGACGGCGATCCCGCGCGGGGCGAGCCTGTCCTTGATCAGCTGGGCGATCTCGCCGTTGATCGCCTCACGGCCCGAGGCGTACCCCTCCACGCTGGTGTGGCGCGCGAAGACGTTCCGTACGATCTCCCGGCTGTCCGGGTAGACCAGCCGCGACTGGATCGCGTCCTCGCTGCTCGCGAGCCGGTACAGCTCCACTGCCCTGGCCGGGGTCGCCGACCACTTCACGGTCACGTCCACGTAGAGCACGCCACCCTCCGAGGAGCGGACCTCGATGGTGTCCTTGCCGGAGAGGTTGAGGTCCACGGGCCGGGTGGAGAAGGAAGTGACGTTGGTGAAGGGCGACTTGAGGTGCATGCCGGAGGTCAGCGGGGTGCCGGCCTTGCCGAAGGTGACCGGGAGCAGCGGGGTGAACGGTGTGCGCGTCTAGATCAGACCGTGCTCTCGGAGGTACTCCAGCTGTGCCCGTACGGAGAGCTCGGCGGCGGGCCAGAGCGAGCGGTCCACGTCGGCGTAGACCTGGGCGACGACCTGCGAGGGGGTCGTGAAGCCGTTCTCCGCGGCCGTCTCCACCTGGGCGAGGCGGTGTGCGCGGTGGGCGAGGTAGTACTCGACGGCTCCCTGGGCGTCGTCGAGTACGGGGCCGTGGCCCGGCAGCACCGTGTGCACACCGTCGTCGACGGCAAGGGAGCGCAGGCGGCGGAGCGAGTCGAGGTAGTCGCCGAGGCGGCCGTCGGGGTGCGCGACGACCGTCGTACCGCGGCCCAGGACCGTGTCGCCCGTCAACACCGCCTGATCCGCGGGGAGATGGAAGCAGAGCGAGTCGGAGGTGTGGCCGGGGGTGGGGACCACACGCAGTTCCAGGCCGCCTGTCGTGACGACGTCGCCCGGCGCGAGGCCCTCGTCGCCGAGGGTCAGGGCGGGGTCGAGGGCGCGGACGTCCGTACGCGTGAGGGCGGCGAAGCGGGCCGCGCCCTCCGCGTGGTCGGGGTGGCCGTGGGTGAGGAGGGTCAGCGCGATGCGCTTGCCCGCGCGCTCGGCGGTGGTGATGACGGCCTTGAGGTGGGTGTCGTCCAGGGGGCCCGGGTCGATGACGACCGCGAGGTCGGAGTCGGGCTCGGAGACGATCCAGGTGTTGGTGCCGTCGAGGGTCATCGCGGAGGCGTTGGGGGCGAGGACGTTGGTAGCGCGGGTCGTTGCCTGCCCGGAGAGCACTCCCCCTCGGGGCTGGCCGGGCAATGCTGCGGCGTCGGTCATTCGAGGGCTCCGTCGGAGTGCGGGTCACGGGGTGTGGTCTGAACGGTGCGTGGGTCGGCCCGGGGCGTGTGCCCACCCGTTCCGCCCTGCGGAACGATTGCCCACACGGTGGGTGGGTGGGTGGGCGGTGGCTACGGGTTGGGGCCGATGCGTTTCGTGAATTCTGCGTGGCCCGGCCAGGACAGGGTCAGTTGGCCGTTCTCGAAGCTCGCCCGGGCCAGGACCGGCGTCATGTCCTGCTCCGCCGCCCCCGCCAGCGCGTCCGCCGCCGTCGCGTACGGCTGGAGTGCGCGCAGGGTGGCCACCGTCGGCGGCATCATCAGCAGCTCCCCCTTGTCGTAGCCCTCGGCGGCCTCCGCCGGCCGCGTCCAGACCGTACGGTCCGCCTCCGTCGACGCGTTGCGCGTGCGCTGGCCCGGCGGGAGTGCGGCCACGAAGAACCAGGTGTCGTACCGCTTCGGCTCGAACTCCGGGGTGATCCACCGCGCCCACGCGCCCAGCAGATCGGAGCGCAGCACCAGTTCCCGCCGGTCCAGGAAGTCCGCGAACGACAGGTCCCGGGCGACCAGGGCCGCACGGTCCGCCTCCCAGTCCTCCCCCGACAGGTCGTCGACCACCGTGTCGGCGGTCGGGCCCGCGAGGAGCACGCCGGCTTCCTCGTACGTCTCCCGTACGGCCGCGAGGACGATCGCCTGCGCCGAGGCCGCGTCGACGCCCAGGCGCGCCGCCCAGGCCTCCCTGGCCGGCCCCGCCCAACCGACGGGGCGGTCGTCGTCGCGGGGGTCCACGCCGCCGCCCGGATACGCGTACGCGCCTCCGGCGAATGCCATGGAGGCGCGTCTGCGCAGCATGTGGACCGCGGGTCCGGACGGCGTGTCACGCAGCAGCATGACCGTCGCGGCCCGGCGCGGCTCGACCGCGGTGAGCTCGCCGCTGGCGAGCGCGCGGATCCGGTCGGGCCACTCCGGCGGGTACCACTGGCCATTGGCCTGCGTTGAGGACATGGGCGGAGGCTAACCCGTGTGCCGTACAGGCTCCAGACCCGGCAGAGGCTAGGCCTCGGTCAGTTCGACCTGGATCTCGACCTCGACCGGTGCGTCCAGCGGCAGCACCGCGACACCCACGGCGCTGCGGGCGTGCACCCCCTTGTCGCCGAGGACCTCGCCGAGCAGCTCGCTCGCACCGTTCAGCACACCCGGCTGACCGGTGAAGTCCGTGGCCGAGGCGACGAAACCGGTGACCTTCACGACCCGGGCGATCCGGTCCAGGTCGCCCGCGACCGACTTCACGGCGGCCAGCGCGTTGAGCGCACAGGTCCGCGCAAGCTCCTTGGCCTCCTCCGCGGTGACCTCGGCGCCGACCTTCCCGGTCGTCGGGAGCTTGCCCTCGACCATCGGGAGCTGGCCCGCCGTGTACACGTACACCCCGGACTGCACGGCCGGCTGGTACGCGGCCAGCGGCGGCACGACCTGCGGCAGCGTCAGGCCGAGCTCGGCCAGCCGCGCCTCGACCGCCCCGCTCATGCGGTCTTCTCGCGCTTCAGGTACGCCACGAGCTGCTCGGGGTTGTTCGGCCCGGGCACGACCTGGACCAGCTCCCAGCCGTCCTCGCCCCAGGTGTCCAGAATCTGCTTCGTCGCGTGCACCAGCAGCGGCACAGTCGCGTACTCCCACTTCTTGCTCATGTGCCGACTGTAGTCGCTGTCACTGACAGCCCCCGGCTTAGTACCGGGCCCGACTGGTTAGGCTCGAAGACGTGAGCAGGCTCCAGGTGGTCAGCGGCAAGGGCGGCACCGGAAAGACCACGGTGGCCGCAGCCCTCGCGCTCGCCCTCGCGACCGAGGGCAAGCGCACGCTCCTCGTCGAGGTCGAGGGCAGACAGGGCATCGCGCAGCTCTTCGAGACGGAGGCATTCCCCTACGAGGAACGGAAGATCGCCGTCGCGCCCGGCGGCGGAGAGGTGTTCGCGCTGGCCATAGACGCCGAGCGCGCCCTCCTCGACTACCTCCAGATGTTCTACAAACTGGGCGGCGCGGGCCGCGCCCTGAAGAAGCTCGGCGCGATCGACTTCGCGACGACGATCGCGCCCGGCGTACGGGACGTCCTGCTGACGGGGAAGGCCTGCGAAGCCGTCCGCCGCAAGGACAAGCACGGCAAGTACGCCTACGACTACGTGGTGATGGACGCCCCGCCCACCGGCCGCATCACCCGCTTCCTGAACGTCAACGACGAGGTGGCGGGGCTGGCGAAGATAGGCCCGATACACAATCAGGCCCAGGCCGTGATGCGCGTGCTGAAGTCCCCGGAGACTGCGGTGCATCTGGTGACGCTGCTCGAGGAGATGCCGGTCCAGGAGACCGCGGACGGCATCCACGAGCTGCGCGCCGCGAAGCTGCCCGTCGGCAACATCATCGTGAACATGGTGCGGCCCACGCTCCTGGACGCGACCGCGCTGAACACCGTCTCCGGCGACCGCCGCAAGGAGGTCGCGAAGGCGCTGACGCGGGCCGGGGTGAGCGGTTCGGCCAAGCTCGTCTCCCCGCTCCTCGCGGAGGCCGCCGAGCACGCGGAGCGGGTGGAGCTGGAGCGCGAGCAGCGCGGCGTACTGGAAGAGCTGGGGCTGCCCACGTACGAACTCCCGCTACTGGGCGAGGGGTTGGACCTGGGCGGGCTCTACCGGCTGGCGAGGGAACTGCGGAGGCACGTCACCACATGACCATGACACCGGCACCCACGCTCGACATCGATCCGCTGATCGACGACCCGGCGACGCGCATCATCGTCTGCTGCGGATCGGGCGGCGTGGGCAAGACGACGACCGCTGCGGCCCTCGGCGTACGGGCGGCCGAGCGCGGGCGCAAGGCGGTCGTCCTGACCATCGACCCGGCCCGCCGCCTCGCCCAGTCCATGGGCATCGACTCCCTGGACAACGTCCCTCGACGCGTCGACGGCATCAAGAGCGAGACCGGCGACGGCGAACTGCACGCCATGATGCTCGACATGAAGCGGACCTTCGACGAGATCGTCGAGGCGCACGCGGACAAGGAGCGGGCGGCCGCCATCCTGGGCAACCCCTTCTACCAGTCGCTCTCCGCGGGCTTCGCCGGCACGCAGGAGTACATGGCGATGGAGAAGCTCGGGCAGCTGCGGGCCCGCGACGAGTGGGACCTGATCATCGTCGACACCCCGCCCTCGCGCTCCGCGCTGGACTTCCTGGACGCGCCGAAACGGCTCGGGTCGTTCCTGGACGGGAAGTTCATCCGGCTGCTCATGGCCCCGGCGAAGGTCGGCGGGCGCGCCGGCATGGCGTTCCTCAACGTCGGGATGTCGATGATGACGGGGACGCTGGGCAAGCTTCTCGGGGGCCAGTTCCTGCGCGACGTGCAGACGTTCGTGACCGCCATGGACACCATGTTCGGCGGCTTCCGTACGCGCGCGGACGCGACGTACAAGCTCCTCCAGGCGCCCGGGACCGCCTTCCTGGTGGTCGCCGCCCCGGAGCGGGACGCGCTGCGCGAGGCCGCGTACTTCGTGGAGCGGCTCGCGGCCGAGGAGATGCCCCTCGCAGGTCTCGTACTCAACAGGGTCCATGGCAGCGGCGCCGCCCGGCTGTCGGCCGAGCGGGCACTTGCCGCCGCGGAAAATCTTGAAGAGGCCCGCATTGTGGATCAGGGGGACGGGAAGGCTGGAGTTCGTGACTCAGGCCCCACCGCCGCCTCTCCCGAGGTCCCCGATGCCGTTGTCCCCGGCGTACGGAGCCCAGAAGTCACCGACGCATCCGCACCCCAAGTCCCCGAGGGCGCCGAAGAGTTGATCCACACCACCGATGACGTGCCGACCACGGACGCACTGACGGCGGGCCTGCTGCGCCTGCACGCCGAACGCATGCAGGTGCTCGCGCGTGAACAGCGAACGCGCGACCGCTTCTCCGCGCTCCACCCCGAGGTGGCAGTGACCGAAGTGGCGGCCCTGCCCGGCGACGTGCACGACCTCGCAGGACTCCGGGCCATCGGCGACCGGCTCGCGGCCCCTGGTGCTCCACTGGCCTGAGCTGGTCGTCCCCGCACCGCATCGGTGGTCCTACCCCACGGCGGCGTACGTCTCCTCGAACGCTTCGTCGTCCACGATGACCGCAGGCAGAATGCCCGCGCTCCGCTCGTACTCCGTCCGCGCGGTCTCGAGCAGCCGG
The DNA here is from genome assembly GCF_036227325.1 of Streptomyces sp. NBC_01465. NCBI lineage: Bacteria > Bacillati > Actinomycetota > Actinomycetes > Kitasatosporales > Streptomycetaceae > Streptomyces > Streptomyces sp. NBC_01465. The sequence goes on from NZ_CP109467.1 coordinate 3,806,868, forward strand.
CGCCAGGAGGTGACCGTGGGACGCCTGCGCAGCAGTGCGCGGCGCTCCCGCTCGGTCATTCCGCCCCATACGCCGAACTCGACGCGGTTGTCGAGCGCATCGGCCAGGCACTCGGTCCGCACCGGACAGCCGGTGCACACCGCCTTGGCCCTGTTCTGCGCCGCACCCTGTACGAACAGTTCATCCGGATCAGTAGTGCGGCAGGCAGCCTGCGCACTCCAGTCAGTTACCCAGCCCATGCCGGCGCCGTCCTCTCCCGAATCGAGGCTCCCCCACGGCGACAGCGGCATATTCACCGCTGCCAGTTGAGGACGTTACGGAAGGTGGGCACAGCGCAACACCCCCTTCGGGCCCAATCTTGAATGGCCCGAACGGACTATGCGTAAGCGGCAGATCACCCGACGGAGTGAGCCGCGGACATGCGTAACCAACCCGGACAATAGGGACAGTTGGGTCGCGCTACATGGGACACGGGATGACGCATGGGGCAGATTCGGACATGCATCCACTCGATTCGGGGCGAGTGGAACCACACAGTTGTTGCGTCTGTGACGTCGGGGGGCTTGATACGAAACCGCACTGCTGTGACAGTTGAGTGCAGCTTAGGCCAAGGCATATACGTGTGTCCGGCGAATGAGAACGTAGGCTGCCCCCATGGCAAAGAAGCGCTCCGGCGGGGGTCTGACCCAGACCCAGCAGGCCGCCAAATTCCTAGGTGTCGCCGCGCTCTCCGGGGCCGTGCTGGCAGGCATCGCGCTGCCGGCCTTCGGCACGCTGGGGCTCGCGGCCAAGGGCACGGTCAAGGGATTCGACGACATCCCCTCCAACTTGCAGACCCCGCCGCTGAGCCAGCGCACCAGAATCCTGGACTCCAAGGGCGGCCAGATCGCCACGGTCTACGAACGCGACCGCACGGTGGTCCCGCTGGCCAAGGTCTCCCCGTACATGCAGAAGGCGATCGTCGCGATCGAGGACGCACGCTTCTACCAGCACGGCGCGGTCGACCTCAAGGGCGTGCTGCGTGCGGTCAACCGCAACGCCCAGGAGGGCGGCGCCGCCCAGGGTGCGTCCACGCTGACGCAGCAGTACGTGAAGAACGTCTTCGTCGAGGAGGCGGGCAACGACCCGACCAAGGTCGCCGAGGCCCAGCAGAAGAGCCTCGGCCGCAAGATCCGCGAACTGAAGTACGCGATCCAGGTCGAGGAGAAGCTCGGCAAGAAGAAGATCCTGGAGAACTACCTCAACATCACCTTCTTCGGTGAGCAGGCGTACGGCATCGAGTCCGCCGCCCAGCGGTACTTCTCCAAGTCCGCCAAGGACCTCACCCTCCCCGAGTCGGCGCTCCTCGCCGGACTCGTCCAGTCGCCCAGCCGGTACGACCCGGTCAACGACAAGGAGGAGGCCAAGCTCCGCCGCGACACCGTGCTCAAGCGGATGGCGGACGTCGGCGACATCACGCCGGCGGAGGAGGCCAAGGCGAAGGCCACCCCGATCCAGCTGAAGGTGACCAAGCCGCGGAGCGGCTGCATCACGTCGATACAGGGCGCCGGCTTCTTCTGCGACTACGTACGCAAGACCTTCCTGACCGACCCGGCCTTCGGCAAGACCGAGGAGGAGCGGCAGAAGATCTGGGCAACCGGCGGACTGACCATCAGGACGACGCTCGACCCGAAGAACCAGGCGGCGTCGAACGAGGCCGCGACGTCCAAGGTCAACAAGGACGACAAGATCGCGGACGCGGTCGTGCAGGTCCAGCCGGGCACGGGCAAGATCCTCGCGATGGCGCAGTCGCGTCCGTACGGTCTGGACCAGAAGAAGCACGAGACGGTGCTGAACCTCTCCGTCGACAACAAGATGGGCGGCACGTACGCCGGCTTCCAGGTGGGCTCGACCTTCAAGCCCATCACCGCGGCGGCCGCGCTGGAGAAGGGCATCAGCCCGAACACGGTCTTCGACACGGACTGGAAGATCGGCCTGCCCGGCGCGAGCTTCCGCACCTGTGACAACTCGCCCGCCGACGGCGGTACGTGGTCGGTGCAGAACGAGATGCAGACCGAGAAGGGCGCGTTCGACATGACGAGCGCCCTCGGCAAGTCCATCAACACCTACTTCGCGACGCTGGAGCAGAAGGCCGGCCTCTGCGAGACGGTCACGATGGCGCAGAAGGTCGGTTACATCCGCGGCAACAACAAGCCGCTGATGTTCACGCCGTCCACGACGCTCGGCGGTCAGGAGTCGACCCCGCTGGCGATGGCCTCGGTGTACGCGACCTTCGCCAACCGGGGGACGTACTGCTCCCCCGTCGCCATAGAGGCCGTGACCGGCCGCGACGGCAAGCAGATGTCCGTACCGCAGTCGCAGTGCAGCCAGGCGATGAGCACCGACACGGCCGACACCGTCAACCAGATGCTCAAGGGCGTGGTCGAGGACGGCACCGGCGCCCAGGCCGGACTCAGCGACCGTGACAACGCGGGCAAGACGGGTACCACCGACGAGCGCAAGAACGCCTGGTTCGTCGGCTACACCCCGAACCTGTCCACGGCGGTCTGGGTCGGCAGCGACGGCTCGAAGCAGATCCCGATGACCGACATCACCATCGGCGACCAGTACTACGACAAGGTCTGCGGTGGCTGTCTGCCGGGTCCGATCTGGCGGACCGCGATGACCGGTGCGCTCGGCTCGGACGCCCCGTCCTTCAACTTCATCGACGTCCCCCGCGGCAACACCAAGCCCGAGGGCGACGACGAGAAGGGCAAGCACAAGGGCGACGACGGCAAGCCCGGCGACACCAACACCCCGGACCCCGGCATCTCCATCCCGGGCCTGACGGTCGGGGGCACCACGGTCGGCGGCAACGACGCCGGCGGGACCCGCGGGAACGAGAACGGCGGCAACAGAGGCTGACAGCTTCAGCTTGTACGTACGACGAAGGGGCGCCCGGCTCGATCCGGACGCCCCTTCGTTCTGCCCCTGCGGTGTTTCCCGCGATCAGCCCGCGAGGCGCTTCTTCACCTCGGCGGCCACCCTGCCGCCCTCGGCGAGACCCGCCACCTTCGGGTTGACGATCTTCATGACCGCACCCATCGCCCGCGGCCCCTCGGCGCCCGCAGCCTTCGCCTCCTCGACGGCCCCGGCGACGATCGCGCCCAGCTCGTCGTCGGACAGCTGCTTCGGCAGGTACTCGGCGAGGAGCTCGCCCTCGGCCTTCTCCCGCGCGGCCGACTCGGCGCGACCGCCCTGCTCGAACGCCTCGGCCGCCTCACGGCGCTTCTTCGCCTCCTTGGCGATCACCTTGACGACCTCGTCGTCGGAGAGCTCCCGGGCGGTCTTGCCCGAAACCTCTTCATTGGTGATCGCGGAGAGCGTCAGCCGGAGCGTCGAGGAGCGCAGCTCGTCGCGCGCCCGGATCGCCTCGGTGAGTTCGTCCTTCAGCCTGGCCTTCAGCGTGGTCATGGGGTCAAGTGTCGCAGGTACGGCGCCCGGGCCGCCCGCGGATTTCCGTGCTCCGGCCCGTCTGCGACGATGGGCGCATGCGCGCACGCTACGGAGTTCCCCTCAAAGTCACCGCAGGAATCACGGCTGTTGGCGCGGCCGGCATCGCCTACGCCGCCGGTTTCGAGGCACGCTCGTACCGCCTGCGCAGAGTGACGGTCCCGGTCCTCGCGCCCGGCGCGCGCCCGCTCCGCGTCCTCCAGGTCTCCGACATCCACATGGTCGGCGGCCAGCGCAAGAAGCAGCGCTGGCTGCAGTCCCTGGCGGGTCTGCGCCCCGACTTCGTGGTCAACACCGGCGACAACCTCTCGGACACCGAAGCGGTCCCCGAGGTGCTGGACGCGCTGGGCCCGCTGATGGAGTTCCCGGGCGCGTACGTCTTCGGCTCGAACGACTACTACGGCCCCATGTTCCGCAACCCGGCCCGCTACCTCCTCGAGAAGGTCCAGGGCAAGACGGGCCTGAACGGCAACCCGCCCGCGGTCAACGTCATCCACAACCCCTGGGAAGACCTGCGCGACGGCTTCGACCAGGCGGGCTGGCTCAACCTCACCAACACCCGCGGCCGCCTCAAGCTCGACGGCGCGGAGATCGCCTTCACCGGCCTGGACGACCCGCACATCAAGCGCGACCGCTACGCCGAGGTCGCGGGCGGCCCCGAAACGGGCGCCGACGTCTCCATCGGCGTCGTCCACGCCCCGTACCTCCGCGCCATCGACGCGTTCACCGCCGACGGCTACCCCCTGATCCTCGCGGGCCACACCCACGGCGGCCAGCTCTGCATCCCCTTCTACGGCGCCCTCGTCACCAACTGCGACCTGGACACCAAGCGGGTGAAGGGCCTCTCCACCCACAGCACATCCCCCTCCACGCGCTCCTACCTGCACGTCTCGGCAGGCTGCGGCACCAACCGCTACACCCCCGTCCGCTTCGCCTGCCCGCCCGAGGTCACCCTGCTGACGCTCACCGCGCGCGACTGATCACTGCGCCCCTACGGTGGGGAGCATGGTCGCGCCACTCCCCACCGCCGTCCCACCGGCAGCCGTCGTCCCCCCGCACCGCCACCCGTACGCGGCAGCCTTCCGCGCGCTGATCTGCGCGGCGGCGGTCACCGGCATCGTGATCGACCTCTTCCTGGTCAGCCCCGGCCAGCTCCTGAGCTACTTCACGATCCAGTCGAACATCCTGCTCGCGCTGGCCTGCGGCATCTCCGCGTACCGCGCCTGGACGGGCAGCCCACCGCTGCCGGCCTGGGTCACCGGCGGCGCGCTCCTCTTCATCTGCATCACGGGCCTGGTCTACAACCTGGTGCTGCAGGGCGACCCGGCCGTCCCGACCCCGACCGGCTGGAGCCAGGCGGCCAACGTCCTCCTCCACATGGTCACCCCCGCGGCGGCCCTCCTGGACTGGCTCCTGTTCACACCCCCCGGCGGCCTGCGCCCCCGCCACGCCGGACTGTGGCTGCTCTACCCGCTCGCGTATTTCGCCTTCGTCCTGGTCAGGGGCGCCCTCATGTCCCCCGGCGCGAAGGCCCGCTACCCGTACCCGTTCCTGGACGTGGAGCAGCACGGATACGCGGGGGTGCTGGGCAATGCGGTGATCTACGGCCTGATCTTCTACGCCCTGGCCCTGGCGATCGTCGGCCTGGACCGGATCCGCCCGTACCTGCACGGCAGCGAAAACCGGATTTCGTCTACGGCCACCGGTCCGCTAAAGTAATCGATGTCGCCGCGTGAGCGGGCGGACATCGGGGTGTAGCGCAGCTTGGCAGCGCGCTTCGTTCGGGACGAAGAGGTCGTGGGTTCAAATCCCGCCACCCCGACAGAGAAACACCAGGTCAGGCCCGGTACTGAGAGATCAGTGCCGGGCCTGATTTGCGTTCGGGGGCCAATTTGGGAGCCATTTGGGAGCCGACTTCGAGATGCGGCTCCCAGAAGGAGAGTTCCAGGAGCTGGAGCTCCACCCCAACTGGCTCCGCGCACGTCGCCGTTCCGGCCGAGTCAACGCCACCCTAGGGACCTCACTCGCCATCCGTTTCGGGCAAGGCATCAGCGGCGGAATATTTCGTGCTACTGTTTCGTGGACTGATATGAGGCGGTGAGAAGCGCATGGCAGCGGTCAGGCAGGAAGCACAGCCGGGGATGCTCGTGTTGGCACGAGAGTCCCGGGGGTTGACCCAGGTAGAAGTCGCAGCCGCCATGACTAAGGCGTCTCAGGGGGAAGCGACTCCTGTGTCCCAGGGCTACGTGAGCCGTGCAGAAGCAGGGCGACTCGTCGTTAGTGACGAACGTCTGGCCCTATATGCCGCCGCCCTTGGATATCCTCCAGCGCTGCTCTGCCTGGACCCACAGGTGAGCGGCATTGGGGTGGGCTTGGTTCATCACCGCAAGAAGGCGTCCCTGTCCACGTCTGCCCTACGCCGCGTCCACGCTCACCTAGCCCTGGCCCGACTGCAGTTGGACGGCCTCACAGCGGAGGCAGGCGTGCCTGAGGAGCCGTCGCGCTTCGTAAGGGTCCCGTTGAACGACCTCGTGACCCCTAAGGACGCAGCACGCCGGGTCCGCCGGGAATGGAACATGCCGCCCGGCCCCGTGCTCGACATGGTTGGGGTAGCGGAGAGCGCTGGCGCCCTCGTACTCACCGAAGACTTGGACAGCGACCTGTTGGACGCCGTGAGCCAGTGGCCCGAGGGGCGACAGCCGCTCCTGCTGGCCAACACTCGCACCCCCGGAGATCGTCGCCGCTTCAGCATCGCCCACGAGTTGGGGCACATGGTGATGCACCCGGTACCCGGGGCAGCGTCCACACAAGAGAAGCAGGCAGACGCCTTCGCCGCAGAGTTCCTGATGCCGGCCGCCGATATCCGAGCGTCCTTCTCAGACGGGATCGACCTATCTGGGCTGGCGGATCTCAAACGCACTTGGGGCGTTTCAATGTCGGCTCTCCTGCGCCGTGCCCAGACACTCAACACCATCAGCGAATGGCAGTACCGCACCCTGATGATCGAGATGTCAGCGCTCGGCTACCGGACGACAGAGCCGGTCGAGGTGCTCCCCGAACACCCTCAGCGAGTCGCCGCCCTCGTGCAGCACTTGCTGACTATTCGCCAGATGCCTCTTGAGGAGGCGGCAGCGTGTGCCCATCTCCTCCCGGAGGACTTCCAGCGCCTATACGTCGATGGCGCCGACTCATCATCGATCCCAGCCACTCGAAGGTGACCATGAACGAGCCCTCGTCCTCGCTGCCCCGTCCTCGCTCCGATCTGACCGAGCCTCCCGACGCCGCGAGCCAGGTAGGGCAGTCGGAAGGCATGAGCCAGCTGCGCGGCCGCATGCTGATCCAAGTCAGTACCTTCCGCCTCAACTATGTTCAGGCGCACCTGGACCCCGGCCGAAGCGGACTCGTCCTGTGCGGAGAAGACGCAGTGAAGAAGGCTGGCACCCTACGCTTCAAAGAGGGCTTCGACAGCCCGCTCCTGATCGACCCGGCTGTGTACGAGACTCGCGTCGCAACAGAAGACGATCCGTTCCCGTACGAGATCGAGCCCACGCTGTTCCTCGATGACCCCCTGGAACTTGCCTTGGCCGAGCAACGCGATGCCGGCGCGACGCTCGCTATGACACCCACGGGCTACATCAGGGCCGAAGACTCGGACGCCCTTCGTGCGGCCGTAACCCGCGTCCTGGAACTTGACGACCCAACAGTGGTCTTCGCTGCCCCTGTCGATGTCGCCTGGTTGCGCGACGAAGAGTCGACTCGCCAGCTCATCGCCTATTTGCGCATGCTCAAGGGCCCTAAGGCGATCATGCTGGGCGGACAAATGGATCCCCTCGGCCGATACGCCAAAGCCGTAACCCATCTCAAGCGGCTCGTCGAGGAAGTTCCCGACGCGGCACTCCTGCGTACCGACCTCGCAGCCTTCGGCGCCCTGGCCGCTGGTGCAGCCTTCACTGCTTTCGGCACGAGTAGCCGCTACCGGCACATCGTCGCACCAGGCGAAAAGGCACAGACGAACAAGCGCATCCCTGTCAGGTCTCCGCACGTTCTCTTCCCCGAGTTGATGGCGTTCTTCCTGGGAGAGACGATCGCCAAGCGCTACGGTGGCGCGGACACACCGGTCTGTTACTGCGCGTCCTGCGCTGGTAACCGCGCTCTGGATGCCTTTACGAGCAATCGCGGCGACCTGCCGGCCTCGGCGGCCGCTCACAATGTTGCGGTCCTCATGGAGTGGCTTCGCACCCTCGCCGCTGCCGAACCCGGACTCGCTCGTCAGCAGTGGTGGTACGACCGCTGCCGGACAGCCCTGGATCAGTACACGGTGATCAACGCGTCAATCCGGCAACCGGGCGCCTTCAAGTCCCCTGCCCAACTGGACCGCTGGGCCCTCGAAGCACCCGAGCAGCTCGCCACCGATCAGAAGGCGGAAGCTGACCGGAGCCGCTGATATAGGTCCTCGACGAACCACCAGGCCGCAGCGGTGTGTCGAGGCGGCCTGTACTCCTCCGGCTCCAGGACCAGCTCAACGTCACGTCCTGAGGCAACGAACACACCGATTCCGTAGAAGTCAGCTTCCACCAAAGCTTCATCCAGACGAGCTGGCCTGCGATCCAGCAGCACAGCCCGGCGACAGAAGGGCGCGAAGCGACCAGCCTTCTCGAGCCCCTGACGCAAGCTGGCGGCGCGGACCACAGCAAGATCCACATGCACGGGACGCACAGCCTGCCTGGCCACGGTCTTCCGGCTGCGCTCAGCGGCCCCAGCTGGCAGGGCCCGGACAGCACGCCGCTCTTTTGGACCCAGCGTGTCCATTGGGACAGCAATGCCCACAGGCAGAGCCAGCAGAGACTCCAGATCGGCCATGTGAGCCAACGGCGCAGCTGAACTTCGCTCTCGCCGTGCGTGCTCAGCTGCGTCCAGTCGGTAGAAGCAAAGGGCCTCGACCCCGCAGATCGACACGACCTGCGCCTGGCTCCCCGGCTCCAGCAGCGCGCGGGAGGCCACTCGCACAGAACCGTCCACTGCGGTATTCGCCAAGGTCACCATGGCCTCCACCCTGCCTCACCAGGCACCGGCCGCAAACAGCGGCCCTCGCCATTCATCCAACCGGTACCGGCACGACTCCACCTGCCAAACCGCTCAAGCAGCGCCGTGGACACTGCTCCGGGCGGGTTCATTGTCTGAGCATCCCGCTGAAAGTGAGCCACCGGGCCAGGTAAAGCCCTTCTCCCACCCGGCAGCCTCCGCTTCGTGTACTGGTGTCCTCGCACGCCTCCTGGATGGCTACGTCTGCCTTATGAGAGCCCTACCCGCCGCGCCTTCAAGAGCGAGTCCAGCGCCCCTACCGGCGACGTGGTGCACATCGCGAGCCGCGCGTCGAGCGCTGCTTCCCACTGTGCAGTGAGGCCAGCTACGAGACGCCGGCGCATGCCGACGGTGACGTGGGCGTAGCGGGCGGAGACCGAGCCGTCGATGTGGCCCATGCGTTCGTCCATGAGGACTTTCTCGGTGCCGAGGTCCTCCATCATCGTGCGGTGGGTGTGGCGCAGGCCGTGGGGTGTGAGGCCCTTGGCGATCGGGAGCCAGCAGGCGTCGGCCCGAGCGGCGGCTCCTCGGCCTCGGGCCGGGATGCCGGGCCATGGTTCACCGAGGATCGGTACCGGGCGGGCCTCCTGAGGGGCCTTCTTCGGGTACCAGCCTGAGACTGCCGGAGTGAACAGCCAGGTGGCGAAGCCGTTTCGGCGCCAGTGGGCCGCGTGCTCGGATGTGGTGCCGCCGCGCACGAAGGCGAGGTCCTGGATCGCCTGCTCCACCTGGGCGCGCTTCGCCTCCGAGACGCGGTCGGGGTGGTTGAGGACGTTCGAGACCGTACCCGTGGAGACTCCGGCGCGGCGAGCGATGTCGATGAGCTTGGCGCCCTGGTGGCCGCCGGTACGCGCCGCGCCCTGGCCTCGGAAGACGTATGTCCTGCCGTGGCAGGGGCAGGGCGTCGGCTTCGTACGGGCGATGTGGTTGAAGACCAGGGCGGACAGCCAGTCCGTCGAGTCGATGGTGCGGTAGCTGTCGTCCTTGGGCGGGCAGCGCACCAGCTCGCCGGTGTCCAGCTCGTACAGCTGCCACTCGACACGGAAGGAGTTGCGTCGGACGAACTCCGTTTCCAGGCCGACGATTTCACCCCAGCGCTTGCCGGTGTAGCCCTTGAGGACCGTGGCGACGAACTCGTCATCCCGGCCGGAGAGCAGAGCCGCCCGCTCGGCGGTGAGCAGGATGCCGAGCGCGTCGGTGACGACCTTCTCCGGGCCTCGGTCGCGCGAGCGGCCTGCGCGCTTGCCTCGACCTCGGCGACGGGCTGCCGGGTTGGACGTGAGCAGGCCCTCGTCGATCGCGTCCTCGAAGATCAGATGGAGCGTGGAACGCCAGGTCTTGACGCTGGAGGCCGCGTACACGGCTCGCTCCTTCTTCTCCCACAGCTCGACGTCCGTGCGCAGAATGCCCGCAATCGCCTTGTCCTCGAAGTCGGGGAGCAGGTGCTCCTCGATGTGGCGCTTGTAGTTCTGCATCGTCGAGGCGGCCAGGTCCTGCGCCTCGTACCAGCGGCTCGCGTACTCGCCGAAGGTCTCCTGGCCTAGCGTCGGATCGCGCCAGTCGCCACGCCGGAATTTGTTCTCCGCCTCGCTCGCCGCGCGCTGGGCTTCGCCCTTGGTGGCGAACTTCAGCGGCTTGTCGTCCTCGCCGACGACCGTGAGGTGTTTGCCGGGCGCGATCTTGTAGCGGCCGCGCCAGTAGTTTCCGCGCTTCTCGCCGAAACCCATGTATCCCTCCCCTGCTTCGTCGTCGTGCTAGGCCGCAGTCCCAAACTGGCTCTGACGCGCTCGGCGCGGTGGCCGGGCGCGGAGACGGGCCGTGGGAACGGCGGGCGACGAAGGAGGCTGTGGAGCAGCGGACTTGACGGCAGGAGCCGCTTTCGCTGCCCCTTGCTGCGGGAGGGCAGGGCGGGCCTCGTTCATTCGGATGATCTCCGCGAGGTGCTCGCCGGTGAAGCGGTACGCGCGGCCGACGCGGGTGAAGGGGATGAGCCGACGACGGGCCCGGTCCTTGACCCACCAGGCGGAGCAGCCGAGTACGTCGGCGACTTCCTCGGGGACATAGAGGCGCGGCAGGGCGACCTCGGCGTCCGAGGTCGGAACGGAGGCAGGGGGTATTGCGGGTTGGCGCAAGGAGGGAGTCCTCTACAGGTCTTGGCGGGCATGGGGGCGCGGCAACGCCGACCCGCCGGTCGATCGCTAGGGATGTGGATGAGCTGCCCGGCCTGGGGGGTTTGCGGGCCCAGGTCGGGAGGGGGTGCCGGAGGCTATGCCTGGTCGGCGGGGTGGGCGTCGCGGTCACCGGGCGGAGGGCCGTGCATCTTCAGCATGGTCTTGCTGGCCTCCTCCGCGATGGCGCTCTGGACCATGAGGTCGGCTTCCTCGCGGATGTCGGGGTGCTCGGCGAGGTAGGCGTCGAACGCGTCGCGCGCCTGCGCGAAAGCCATGTTGGCTCTCTGGGTCGCGCGGAACGCGTCCACGACCTCGTCGATGAGTTCCATGGCACGGGCCTTGGCGGCCAGCTGCGGCGGTCCGATGAGGTTGCGCAGGTCGATGCCGAGGACCTCGGCGAAGCCGATGGCGTCGTCGAGGTTGATGCGGCGCTTGCCGTTTTCGATCCGCCAGACCGCGGACGGGTTCATCTCGAAGCCGGCCTCGTTGAGCCGGTCAGACAGAGCGTTGGTGCTCCAGCCGCGCGCCTCGCGCTCCACCCTGATACGGGTTGCGACGTTCGCCTCGCCGCTGAGCAGGACGCCCTCGGACGTTTCTTCCTCCGCCACCGGCACCTCCTTCCGTTCGTAGCGATGCACTGCGCTTTGCAGCACAGCCTAAACAGTAGCATCGCTACTGCGAGATGCAAAACACTTCTGCGATCTGCAATTCGTGTGGCATAGTGGTGGCATCCCCACCCCACCGACCTCAGGAGTCCGCACGCCCGCACGTCACATGAAAGAAGCCCCCGGCGATGCCGGGGGCTCAAGCGCAAACCTCTCAACCGCCATCCCTAGCGATCAACCTGCGGAGACCGGGATTGCCGTCCCATATGGCCCGCAAGCAGAGGAGCTGATGCCCAGTATGACCGATGCCCAGCCGAATACGCCATCCCTTCCCGACGACACCGCCTCGTCACCACCGCTATCCGAGGGGGCGCAGATCGTGGACGACCTGCGGGCGCAGATCAAGCGGTACGTGGCGATGCCGAGCGAGGAGGCCGTCACGGCGGTGGCCTTGTGGGTCGCGGCGACGCATCTGCAGCATGCGTGGCAGCACGCGCCGCGTCTGGCGATCGTCGCGCCGGAGAAGCGGTGCGGTAAGTCCCGCCTGCTGGACGTGGTCACCGAGACCGTGCACAACCGGCTGATCACGGTCAACGCCACCGCGGCGGCGATCTTCCGGTCAATCGACGGGGACGACCCGCCGACGCTCCTGGTCGATGAGGCCGACACCATGTTCAGCACCACCAAGGCCGCGGAGAAGAACGAGGAGGTGCGCGGCCTGATCAACGCCGGACACCAGCGCGGTCGCCCCACGCTCCGGGTGTCTGGGCCGGAGCACCAGGTGCAGGAGTTCCCCACCTTCGCGATGGCCGCGCTGGCTGGGATCGGCGACCTGCCGGACACGATCATGGACCGTGCGGTGGTCATCCGGATGCGCCGCCGCGCGGCGGGCGAGAAGGTGGCGTCCTTCCGCACCGGCCGGGACACCCCCGCCCTTAACGCGATTCGCGACCGCCTCCACGCCTGGCTCCAGCCGCTGTACGCGCAGGCCATGGAGATGGAGCCGCCGATGCCGGTCGAGGACCGCGCAGCCGACACGTGGGAGCCGCTGATCATCGTCGCCGACCTCGCCGGAGGCGACTGGCCGATGCTGGCCCGTACCGCGTGCCGCGCCATGACCGACTACGAGGCCGGCCAGGACGAGGAGGGCGGCCTGCGCACCCGCCTCCTGACCGGCATCCGCCGCGCCTTCACCGCCGTCGGCGACCCCGCCGTGCTGAGCACGAAGCACCTGCTGGAGTCCCTGAACGCGGACAGGGAAGCACCGTGGGCGGAGTACGGCGCCAACGGCCTGACCCCGCGTGGCCTGCAACTGCTCCTGAAGCCCTACGGCATCGGCTCGGCCAACCGCCGCTTCCCCGACGGCACCCAGGCCAAGGGCTTCGCGCGCAACCAATTCCTCGACACCTGGGCGCGCTACTGCCCCAAGCCGAAGGCTGCAGACGCGCCCACCTCAGCGGCCGACGGTCCGCTGCCCGGCACCGCAGCCTGACTCGACGCCACTCGCATCACTCGTCCCCGCGCAGGTCAGCGCGGGGACGAGTGAACAGCCCGCAACGAGTCGTCTCGACATCACCACGCCACTCGTACCTGTGCTGACCAGGCACGCGACGAGTGGTACGAGTCCCCGCACCCCACGGCGGCCACGCCCTGCCCACCTCTGCGCCGAGACCGCCACCCCAAGCCCACCTGGAGCACCCCGCTTGCTTGCACGCATCACCGCCCTGCTCGGCCGAACTGATTCGCATCAGCATCGCCCCGCTGCCGATCCTGGAAATGACCGCCGGGCAGGCGCACACGCCACCCTCGTCCTCGGCCTGATTGCCGTCGTCCTCATGGCCTTCCGGGTCTCGTGGAACGCGCTGTCCGACGTGGCCCGCGCCATCGGCGCCGATCCCACCGCCGCCCTGCTCTACCCGATCGTGGTCGACGGACTCATGGCCCTCGCGCTCATCGCCACGCTCGTGCTGACCGGCCCCGACCGGACATTCGCGCTACGGGTACTGGCGACCTACACCATCGCCAGCCTCCTGCTGAACTACGTCCACGGGCTCATACCGACCCTGCACACCGAGTCGACCCGGCTGGGTCGACTCACCAGCTGGGAGCCTGCGAACTGGGCCCTCGTACTGCTGGCCACGTCACTCCCAGTCGGGTCGATCTACTTCGGCTCGGACCTCGTGGCAAAGGTGCTGCACCACCAGCACGAGTCGGCCGACTCGGCCCAGTCGGTCAGCCGGCAACGAGAGGAATCCGCTGGCCATCGCGCCAGTGAGCAGGCCGCACCGCCGCTGGCCGACCAAGCCGAACCGGTCCCCGAGGAGCCGTCCGAGTCGACCTCCCTGAAGGTCGACGAGGCACACATGACGGGATCGACCGGAGCCGACGAGTCGGCCCTCACTGCCCGACCGCCCCGGTCGACCACCATGGCGAAGTCGACCGAAGCCACCCCGCACGAGACGACCGGTCGGCGTCTCACCAACACCGAGTCGACCACCGACCGGCGACGCACCGACGCCGAAGTGCTCGCTGAAGGCCGCCGCCTGACCGCCGACTGGAACGACGACCAGTTGACCGCCAAGCGCCTGCGCAGCGAACTGCGGATCGCCCAGACGCGCGCCGGCGCCGTGCGCGACCAACTGCGGGCCGAGCGCGCCAGTCGGCCCGAGCCTGTCGCGTACGACGGCTTCGGGGGCGAGCGTCTCGACATACCCGACGACGCCACCATCCAGCAGCAGAGTGCAGCCGCCGTAGCCCCCTCCGCCACCGCCTGACCCAGCGCTCGCACCGGTCGCCCCCTCCGTGCCGACCCGCAAGAGGGGGGCACCGTGCCCACATACAGCGAACACTCGCCCCCAGCACTCCACGGAGAAACAGCCCATGCACGACCCGCACCACGAACTCACCACCACCCAGCCGGAGATGATCACCGGCCTGAACAGCGCAGCAAGGTATCCCGCTGGACCGTCCACAGGCCGGTCCTACGGGGAAGCCTCCGCCCCGGGGGTGGCGGAGGCACTCGGGCACCAGGGGGTGCCCGAGGAGAAGCAGTCCGCCGACGCCGATCCCGCCGCGCCGTTGCCGCGTGCCGCCGACGTCGCCGCTCTGCACCGTGTCGCCCAACGTCGCAAGCCCGACCCGAGCGGCCGGCGCAAGGAGCGCGTCGATGTCCGCTACAGCGTTGAGGAGAGGGACGCCATCCTCGCCAAGGCCACGTCGCTGAACCTCAGCGGCGCCCACTACGTCGCCGCCGTCACCCTGGCCCACGTGGAAGGTGACCTCACCGTGCCCGGCCAGCGCACTCAGCTGGACGACTACATCGACGAGCTCAACGCCCTGCGCCAACAGGTCGCCCGCATTGGCCGCAACGTCAACCAGATCGCCACGAAGCTCAACTCCGGCGGCCATCCGCACCCTGGGGACAGCGCCCTCCTCGCCCAGACCGACCGCACCCTGGACGCGGTCGGTGAGGCTGTGCGCCACATCGCGGCAGCCGCGAACCAGGCCGTCAGCCACAAGGCGGCCCGATGATCGCGAAGATCACCGGCGGCAAGGACACCGCCAACCTGATCCGCTACCTCTACAACACGAAGAAGAAGGGCCACACCGACCCGCACCTGGTCGCCTCCTGGGATGGCTTCGCTCCCGACCCCGGCCGCGCCGATGACTTCGACGCCACCAAGCGGGCTCTCGTCGCCGACCTCGACCTGCACGTCAAGCAGGCCGAGCGGCTCGGCCGCGCGCCCGAACGCCATACGTGGCACTGCTCGGTCCGCGCTGCCAAGACCGACCGCATCCTGAGTGACGAGGAGTGGGGCGACACCGCCCGCCGCGTTGTCGCCGCCACCGGCATCGCTCCGGAAGGTGATCCGGACGGCTGTCGCTGGGTCGCCGTCCGCCACGCCGACGACCACATCCACATCGCCGCCACCACCGTCCGCGCCGACCTGCGCACGGCACGCCACTGGAACGACTACCTCACCGCCGACCGTGAACTCGCTGCCATTGAGAGGGAGTACGGCCTGTTCCAGATCGTGCGTGGGGATCGCACCGCCGCGAAGCGGCCCACCCGCGCAGAGCAGGAGAAGGCCAAGCGCGCGGGACAGACCCGCACCGCCCGCGAACGCCTGCGCACCACGGTGCGTACCGCCGTGGCTGCCGCCACCAGCACTGAGGAGTTCGTCTACCTGCTGGAGCACGCCGATGGCGTGCTCGTGGACGTCAAGCACTTCCCGTCCGGGGATGTACGCGGCTACACGGTCGCCCTCGAAGGTGACGTCAACGGCACACAGGAACCGATCTGGTACTCCGGCTCCGAACTCTCCCCGGACCTGTCCTTTCCCAAGATCCGAAAGCGCCTCGACGCCACCGAGCCGAAGCAAGGCCCACGCAAGACCAACCCATGGCACCAAGCCACCGCCGTAACGGAACGCATCCCCAACCGCCTTGAGCGCGGCGAGGATGCAGCGGCTCAGGCCCACCTGGCCGCCCTCGGTGAAGCCCTTGACGCCCTGCCCCTTCGCGCACCCCAGGCGATTCGGCCCCAACTCATGCAGGCAGCTGAGGTGTTCGAGCGCGCCACTCGCTCCCGCATCCAGGCCGAGCACCAGCACGCCCGCGCCCTACGCGGCGCCGTGCGAGCCATGGTCCGCGAGCCCGCCCCCAAGGACGGCGCCCTCCTGGCGATGTTCCTCGACGCCGCGATCCTCGCCGTCATCGCCGCCGCCCGCTGGCACCAGCTCCGCCATCACGACCAACAGGTGGCCGCAGCCCACCAGACCCTGGTCCATCTGCAGGCTGCCTACGAGCAGACAGCCACCGCACCGCTGACCGCGCTCGCCCAGCGCCGCCCACCCACGCAGGTAGTGGAGCGGCACATCCTCCTCATCCGGCAGACAGTGCCCGATCACGCGGAACAGGTACTGGAGGATCTGGCCTTCGACGCACTCACAGCCGTGCTCGCGGACGCCGAGAAGGCCGGCCATGACCCGAAGCAGCTCCTGCAGCAGGCCGCCGACCAGCGTGCGCTGGACGATGCCCGCCGCCCCGCGCGAGTCCTGACCTGGCGCGTCGAACGCCTCAGCACGAGGTCGGCGCCCAGCACCCGCGCTCGTGCGGCACAAGCACAGAGTGCGGCACGCCGTCCGAGCATGACGGTGTCGTCGCCACTGGCTACTCCGGCGCCACCGCCACCGCCGTCGCAGGCGCGGCGACGCTGACACTCCCTCCGTGCGCTGTACTTGAATTCGTCGCTATGCGGCTTCGACTCCAGGTGCGGCGCCGGGTGCGCTTGTCCCGACTCGGGACAACCGCTCTGCCCACACGGTGGCTTGGGCCAGGTGCTCGGCCTGCAGCCCGACATGCGGGTCGGGCTGGATGAGAAGGGTCGCCATGCCACGGGCGGTGCGTTCGGCGGCCCATGTGTGGTCGAGGCCGGTGAAGTCGTCGTCGATCCAGATCGCGGGTGCATCGCCCAGCCACGTGTCGACGTAATCCCGCTTCCACAGGTAACCGTTCGGGTGGCTGGTGGTGATCTGCGGGCGCGGGAGGTCGACGTACGGCAGCGGCGGCAGGCCCAGAAGCGGGCCGATCAGAGTGGTGGCGTCCCGGCGCCAGCTGGTGCACCAGATCGGGCTGACCGTTCCGTTTCGGAACACGTCCATGAGCAGGCGCCCGTGGTCGGGGTTGAGCCAGATGGCAACGGGGTCGTCAGCGCTGCGGCCATCGGGTACGACATCGTGCCCTACGTGAGTGGCCGGAGTGGTTCCGTCGTCGTCCGGGAACGGTATGAGGACACCGTCTATGTCGAGGAGCAGGTAGGGCTGGCGCATCGGTTCCTCCAGGGGAGCTGGAGCGGGGTCAGAGCTTGCGGGCGGTGATCAGCAAGGTGGTGGGCCAGCGGCCGTGGCGAGCGTCGTGGAACTCCTGAGCTGAGGTGAGCCAGAAGCCCGCGCGGGAGAGGTGTGTCTCCCAACGGCCGGCGTCGAAGTCCCATCGAGCGACAGGGAGTCGGGTGCGGTCCGGGAGCATCACGTGATCACGACGTGGCCGATCGTCCGCTGAGGGACGGCGGCCTCCACGCTCGGGGTGGGGCACCGTGAAGGCCAGGATCCGGCCGGGCTTCACGTGCTGGGCTATCGCCGGGAGCAGGAGTTCGGGTGCGACCAGGCCGACAGCGCCGAAGACCGAGTAGATGGCGTCGAACCGCTCGTCACTGGCTTGCAGGTAGTGCAGAGCGTGGCCGGCAACGAAGGTGAGGTTGCTGAGACGTCCATAGTGGGAGCGAGCTCGGCGGACTTGAAGGCCCACGAGGTCGAGGCCGGTGACGTGCGCTCCGTGCCGGGTGGCGAGGTGGGCGGCGTTGTGGCCGGGGCCGCAGCCGAGTTCGAGCAGCCGCTTCCCGGCCAGGTCGGGGCCGAGTATCTCGGCGCCGGGGCCGCTGCCGGGCCTGGTGGTCCATTCCATCCTGGCCGGTACGGGAAGTGGTTCGGCGGGGCGAGCGGTGCGCTGGAGTGCGTGCGCGTGCCAGGGGGATGCCTGAGCGAGCGACATCTAGACCTCCAGGAGCCGGAGGGCATCGGTGAGATGGCGGCGTACGACCTTGATGTACGCGGGGTCGGTGGCCGGGTCGTTGATCCAGCGGATGGCCTGCTCCATGAACCACTCCACCGCCCACACCCGGTGCCAGCCCAGCGCCCATTTCTCAGCGGGGAGACCACCGCGCTCGGCAAGGGCGTCGGGAGTGCCGCCTTCGGCGACATACGTCTCCAGGAAGACACGCAGACGTGTGGGGTCGGGCTCCTCGAGGGTGCCGTGCCAGCCGGCGAGGTCGAGCAGGCCAGGGCCGGTGAAGGCGCGGGCGAAATCCAGGAGCCGCCAGCCGCGTTGGCCGATGTGGAGGCTGGTTGGGTGGAACTCGGAGTGCACCCAGCCGAACGGCTCCGTCATCGCTCCCGCCGAGCGAGCCTCGGCGGCCTGAACCAGCCGGTCGAGCGCACCCTCGACGTCGTCCGCATCCTGCCACCGCTCGGCCTTTCGGAGCTGGTCGAGGTGGTCCAGTGCGCGGCTGGGCAGGGATCGCAGGGCTTGCTGGTCGAAGAGGGGCAGGGCCGGCGCGCTACGTGTGCGGTGCAGGACCACGGCTGCGGCGGCGCCGTCGAGGTCGTCGGCGTCACGGATGGGGGTGCCGAGGTCCTCCAGCAGCATCCCCAGCCAGCCGTCCAGTGTCGCGGAAGCGTGGACCTTCGGGACCGGAACACCGAGGGTATGAGCGAGGCGGAGGGCTTGGTCCTCACTGTCGAAGGGCTTCTTGGCGTACTTGAAGATGGCGGTGGAGCCGTCGGAGAGTGTCAATCGTTCGACGCCGGACATGGACCAGACGCGCACCTCGTCGCGCGCTACGGCGGACTTGCCAGTGGCGGTCAGCACGTTGTCCAACAGTTCGGCGTTGAGGTTCGCGTCCATCAGGGACTCCTGTGGTTGAAGGCGTCCGGGGCGGGCGAGAGTGCCGGCCCGCCCCGGAGCCGGGCGTACGGGCTATGCGGCGGGTGCTACCCGGTGGGCGTAGACCTGCTCGATCCAACCGGCCTTGAACTCGGCAAGGTCGTCACGGAAGTTGGCCATCGACGCACCGTAGGGCGCGACGACTCCACCGGACTGATCCGGCACGGACTGGCAGCCGTGCACGAGCCGCCCGCCGAGCGCGGCGTGGGCCTTGATGGACTCGATGCGGCGGTGCTCGTTGAACCAGCCGCCGTGGTAGACCTCGTCCAGCAGGCCACCCATCTCCACGTCCAGATCGAAGACGACGGAGGTCGCTGCGGGGAAGAACCAGCACGGGCCGACGTTGGAGATGTGCCCGTCCAGCTCGACCTTGTTCAGCGCCATCAGCGTGGCCGCCTCACGCAGCATCCGCAGATGCTCGGCGGTGATCTGTGGCAGGCCGAGCGAGGCGAGGTGCTCCTCCCGGAACAGATACGCGTACACCTCGTACGCGATGGACAGCACACGGGCCGCGTCGGAGGTGGACTCGCTGTGCTGCTTGATGAAGTCGAGCGCGAGCTGCTCGACGGCGCTCTCGGTCGTCTCCTCCACCTCCAGGAGCTGGGACTTGACCAGCTCCCAGTCGGCGACGAGCCAGCTGTTGGACTCGAAGCGGAAGAAGTACTCGGCCGGGTCGATGGTGATGCGCCGGCCCTCGACCTGGATGCCGGGCAGGCGACTCCAGCGCTCGTCGAAAGCCTCGGGGAGTTCGACCGTGATGGCCGTGCGGGTTGCGATGTCGATGGTGGTCACCGGGGTCTCCGTCTCTGTTCGGCCGGGCTCGGGCACAGGAATGACCGAACCCGAAGCGGGCGTACGGAACTTGGGAGCCGCCCGGCCAAGTGGGGAGCCTGGATTCACGGTCGGACCTGGAACCGTTCCGGGCGGCTGATGATTAGTGAACCTGCCATCACGCACAGTGGGTACGGTGAAGGGCAGTTGAAGTGGTATACGCGGTTTACAGCCCTAGACACGGAGGCGATCGTGGCAGCGCAGAGAGCCCCCAACTCCCGCCTGCGCGATGTCATCGACGCCATCGGCTGCACATACGAGGCCCTGGCGAAGGACGTTCGGCGCATCGCCGCCGAGAACGGCGAGATCATCCAGACCAACAAGTCGGCGATCTCCCACTGGGTGAACGGCACCCGCCAGCCCAGCGGCCGGACCAGCCGATACCTCGCCGAAGCGCTGACCCGCCGCACCGGCCGCATCGTCACTCTGGCCGAGATCGGCCTGGGCACGGTGGACGGTAACGAACAGGACGAGGGCGACCCGGTCCTGGCGGTGACCGATCTGGGCCGCGCAGACGTCGAGCGCCACCACTACCTCGCGGTCGCCACCTTCACGACTGCGGGCGTCGCCATGCCGCTCGCGTACGACCACGAGGCCACCGCCCGCATGCTCCGAGCCCGCACCGGCACCACGCTGGTCGGCGCGGAGGACGTGGACGTCGTACGCCAGATCACCGCAGCCTTCAGCGCAGCCGACGAACGCCTCGGCGGCGGCCACGGTCTGACCACTGTCACCGCCTACCTCGCCGACACCGCCGCCCCGATGCTCCGCGGGCGCTTCACCGCCGAGCCGTTACGCCGGGCAGCCTTCGGTGCCGTTGCCGAACTCGCCTACCTGGCAGGCTGGAAGCATCACGACCTCGGTCAGGAAGGCGCCGCCCAGCGCTACTACCGAGTCGGCTACCAGCTCGCCTGCGAGGCCGACCCGCACGGTCACGCCGCCTGGATGATGCGAGCCCTCGCCCACCAGGCGCTCAGCCTGAAGCAACCCCACCACTGCGTCGACCTCGCCGAAGCAGCTCTCTCCCAGGGCACCGGTCACATCGACGGACAGACCGAGGCCCTGCTCCACATCACGCACGCCCGCGCCTACGCGGCCACCAACGAGAAGCCCGCCGCCGCACGCGCCCTGCTCGCTGCCGAGGACGCCCTCCTGCGCGATGACGGCCCCCAGCCCAGCTACTCCCGCGTCAGCGGCCCGGCCGCCGGCACCGTGGCCAGCCACACCGCCCGCACCCTGACCGACCTCGCCGATCACGTCGGCACCGAGCAGCAGCACCGCGATGCCTTGGTGCGTTGGGACCCGGTGAAGTACAAGCGCGTCCACGCCCTGACCTACGCCGACCTGGGCGACAGCCTCGCAGCCCAGGCCCGCGCCGACGAGGCTGTCGCCGCCTGGTCGCAAGCTCTCACGCTCATGGAGGGCATGACCTCCGACCGCACCCGTAAGGCAATCACGTCACTGCGGTCCACTCTCGCGATCTACCAACGTCGCAAAGTGCCCGGGGCTACCGAACTCGCCCGCCGTGCGCGCGAAGCACTCGCCTAACATGCCAGCAACCGGCCGATGAAGGGACGCACAGTGGCGCAACCGACCACCGACGACCAGCCCAAAGCCCTCAAGCCCGCACTCGAATCCATGACCCTGCTGGTCGCCGGCGTCATCGTCCACGACCAGGCCACCAACCGCGTCGTGCTCCTGCAGCGCAGCGAGAACGCGAAGTTCGCTCAGGGCATGTGGGACCTGCCCGTCGGCAAGAGCGAACCCGGCGAACCGATCCCCGAAACCGCGGTACGCGAGCTCTACGAGGAGACCGGCCTGACGGTGAAGGCCGAGTCCCTCAAGGTCGCCCACATCATCCACGGCGCATGGGGAGTTGAAGCCCCCAACGGCTTCCTTACCGTCGTCTTCGTTGCCCATGAGTGGACCGGCGAGCCCGAGAACCGCGAGCCGCGCAAGCACGCCCAGGTCCGCTGGGTCGACGCCGCCGCCATCCCCGAAGAGTTCGTGGAAACCACCGCGAGCGCCCTCCACCGCTACCTCGACGGAGGCCCGGAAGTCTCCCTGAACGGCTGGGATCAGTAGCCGCTTGGGCGGTCAGTGCCCGAGGTAGCGCAGACCGTCCTCCGCTCTCAGCCCGGGGCTCGGAGCGATTCGAGAGCCGCATCGACGGTGCGGCTCAGGGAGCGTGCGTCGGCGCCCGCTCGCGACCGCATGTTCACCCCGTACGCGAGCAGCGCGAGCAGATCAGCCGCCGACGCCGGATCGACTGAAGACGCCAACTGCCCATCCTTTCTTGCGGTTTCGAGCGCGGTGCGTAGCGCGTCGCACAGCCCCTTGTGGTGCCGGTCGAGGACGGCCCGCACCTCCAGGTCGTCGCTCTCCACGCCCGCGTGCGCGTTGGACACCAGGCAGCCCCAGCGCGCGTGCTCTCCCGACGTACGCGCGCCGATCAGGCCGCGGAAGAAGTCCGCGACCGCGGGCAGCCCCCGCCCGTCCTCGGCGAGCTGCCGGAAGACGGGCTGCGAGCGAGCCGCCACATAGCGATTCAGCGCGGCGAGGTAGAGCTGCTGCTTGCTGCCATACGTGGAGTAGAGGCTGGAGCGGTTGAGCCCCGTGGCGTTCACGATGTCCTGCACGCCGGTGGCTGCCACGCCCTGCTTCCAGAACAGGCGGACCACCGTCTCCAGGGTCGCGTCCGGATCGAAGTGCTTGATGTCCGCCATGCCTCACCTCACCACCAACTTGGAACAGTAGTTTCAAGATACCGCCCAGGCCGCTATCTTGAAATGAGCGTTCCAAGTTATGGGGCGGGCCCTTCCACCTGCCCCCACACAGGAAGGACACCGCCCTCATGACCCTCAACGCAGAACTGCGCGCCTTCTACGAAGCCCGCCAGCAGCAGATCCCCGCCGAGATCCGCGAGATCATGCAGCGTGCTGGCGTCGAACTCGCCGCCTCCGGCCAGATTGACCACGCCCTCACCGCCGGGGCGCAGGCCCCGCGCTTCACGCTGCCCTCCGCGACCGGCGAGGCCGTCGGCCTCGATCAACTCCTCACCCAGGGCCCGGTCGTGCTCACCTTCTACCGCGGTGCCTGGTGCCCGTACTGCAATCTCGCGCTGCGCTCGCTGCAGCAGCACCACGCCGACATCACCCACCGCGGTGCCCAACTCGTCGCCGTTTCCCCGCAGATCCCCGACGAGTCGCTGTCCCTGACCGAGAAGCACGCTCTGGACTTCACTGTCCTCAGCGACGTCGGTTCCGACGCCGCCAAGGCGTACGGCCTCGCCTTCGACCTGCCGGACGACCTCGCCGCCGTCTACGACAAGCTCGGCTTCGACCTCCACCGGGTCAACGGCGGTCACCCGCGCACCCTTCCGGTCCCCGCGACGTACGTCATCGACCAGAGCGGCACCGTCCGCTGGGCGTTCGCCGACACCGACTACACCAAGCGCGCCGAACCGGCCGACATCCTCGCCGCGCTCGACGCCCTGCGCTGAGGTGCCGTCTGTCAGGCAGCCGCCCGGGTTTGATTGAAGGTGCGTCGGTAGGCGCCGGGTGTGGTGCCCAGATGTGCCCGGAAGCGGCGGCGCAGGTTGACTGCCGAGGTGAGTCCGACGCGGGTGGCGATGGCCTCGACCGGCAGGTCGGTCTGCTCCAGCAATACGCGTGCTGCGTCGAGGCGCTGGCGCAGCAGCCACTGCCCCGGGCTGACGCCGAGCTGTTCGCTAAAACGCCGGGCGAGGGTCCGGGTGGACAGTCCGGCTCGTTCGGCGAGCCGGTCCAGGGTCAGCGGAGAGTCGAGGCGGGACGCGGCCCACTCAAGGAGGGGCGCCAGTGACTCGTCCGTCCTCGCCGGGGCGGGTTGTGCAGCGTACTGAAGTTGGCTGCCCTCCCGGTGCGGGGGCAGGACCATGTTCCGGGCGATCTGTGCGGCGTAGGCGGCGCCGTGGTCGCGGCGCACCAGGTGAAGGCACAGGTCGATGCCCGCGCCGGTTCCGGCGCTGGTGGCCACGTCGCCGTGGTCCACGTAGAGCACGTCGGGGTCGACCTCGACGTGGGGGAAGGTGGCGGAGAGCCGGTCCGCGTGGCGCCAGTGGGTGCTGGCACGGCGACCGTCGAGCAGTCCCGCATGGGCGAGGACGAACGCCCCCGTGCAGATGGCGACGATCCTGGCCCCGCGCGTGTGGGCGGCCTGCAGCGCCGCGATGACGGTCGGCGGCACCGGCGCGCTGGGCGGCTGCCAGCCGGGGACGATCACGGTGTCCGCCTCCTCCAACGTCTCCAGCCCCGTGTCGACGAGCATCGGGTAACCGACAGTGGTCCGCAGCGGTCCGGGGCGCTCGGCACAGATCCGGAAGCTGTAGCGGGCGGGCTCATCCGGCAGGACGGTCCCGAAGACCTCGGCAGCGCAGCCGAGCTCGAAGGGCGACTGCGGCGGATTGAGCAGGGCCACCACCCGGTGAAGACGCATGGCAAGAATGTACTCCTAGGTGTCTTTCAGGACTCTCGGCAGGAAGATCGACTCCGGTCACAGTGGTCCCATGAGTGAAACCACCGACACCACAGCGGTCAGGAGCGCGGTCCGGGTCGACGGCGAATCTGCCAGCTACCTGACCGCCGGACGGCAGGACGGCCGACCCGTGCTGCTCCTGCACGGCACGTACTGGAGCCGCGTCTGGCTCCCGGTACTCGACCACCTCGCCGACGCGGGGCTGCGGCCCCTCGCGGTCGACCTCCCCGGACTCGGGCGCTCGGGAGGCGAACTCACCCTGGAAACAGGTGCCGTCCCCGCCCTCGCAGACTGGGTGGCACGCTTCGCCTCTTCGCTGCAACTCTCCGGGCCGATCGCCGTAGCGGGTCATGACATCGGCGGCGCCGTCGCCCAGCACCTCCTCGTCCATGATCAGCTGGACGTGTCCCGGTTGGCCTTGGTCAACTCGGTCACCTACGACTCCTGGCCCGTGTCCAGCGTGGCCCGCTTCCGAGACCCCGAGGTCGTCGCCGCGACCACCGCCGACGAGATCCTCACCGCCCGCCGGCAAGCCGTGACCCAAGCGCTGGCCGATGCCGCCACCGAGCAACGGATTACGGACTATCTTCACCCGTGGACCGATGAACGGGTCCGCCGCTCCTGGATGGCGATGGTGGGCGCGGCCGACAACCGCTACACCCGCGATGCCGTCCCCGCCCTGCGCCAGAACACGACACCCAAGCTGCTGGTCTGGGGCGAGGACGACGACTTCCAGAAGGTGGAATACGCCGAGCGGTTCGCCTCGGAGATGCCGCACACCACCCTCATACGTATCCCGGATGCGGGCCACATCCCCACAGAGAACGCTCCTGACCAGATCGGCCGCGTGCTCGCCGGCTTCTTCACGGCGTAGAGGCATGACGGCCGCCCTGGGAGCCGACTGGGAGCCGACTTGCTCCCCAAGCCCCTTCCACACCATGCGAGACCGATCAGGGCCACACTCCTCACCAGGCGAAACGCTATTTCCGCAGGCAAGATCACCAACCGAACCTCATTCGGGACGAAGAGGTCGTGGGTTCAAATCCCGCCACCCCGACAGCCAAAACAGCAGGTGAGGGGCTTACGGTTCGCCGTAAACCCCTCACCTGTTTTGCGTGGCCGGTCTCCGCCCGGATCAACGTGATGGCAGGGCGCACCATCAGCCGAACTCGGAATCGTCCGCCTCGTCCTCGTACGGCTGACCAGCCGCGGACCGCCGCGCCATGTTGTCCGCCCAGGCGCGGGCCCACTCGCGCAGCTGGCTGATGGTCGCCTCATCCAGCCCGTACGCCGCGAATTCGCTGTCGTCGATCCAGTCGGCACCGACCAGACGGGCCTGCAGCTCGGCAGGCCCGAAAGGCGAGTCGGGGCGAGCATGACGGCGGCCGAACTCTTCCAGGTCGGTAGTGGTCCAGCGGCGGGAAGCTGCGTAGACATCGATGAAGTCCCGGGCGACGCCACGCTCGGCAATGGCACGGACCTTGGTGCCCACCACGTCCTGTTCGGAGAGAACGGGGCCATACGAGGTGGAAACGGCCGGTCGCCAGAACATCTCCTTGAGGATGTCGACCTCGCACTCCTCGCCAGTGGCCGGGTCAGTGGCCAGGAATCGGGCCGACAGCGGTGCGACCTCTACCACCTCAACCCCCCACCCGAGACCGGTCAGCCCCTCACCCAGGACGCGAGCAATGTCCTCCATGGGAGCGGGGTTCTCCGTGGCGACGTCCAGATCCTGGCTGGTGCGGGAGACCAGTTCGTGTGCCTGGACCGCATAACCGCCAGTCAGGACAAGCGGATACGGAGCACCGAGAGCGAGGACGTCCTTGAGCAGCCGGCGTGCAGCTCCGGCATGGACGGCTTCTTCACGCGACGGCAGCTCGCACCGTGGTGGCGCGCAGCTCTGGGAAGGCGCCTTCCCAGACATCCCGCACGGTGCTGCCGATGAGCGTCCTAAGGACTGGCCACAGGGTAAGGAGGAGGTCGGCGTTGAGGTAGCGGCACAAGTCATCGCGCATGCCCTCGGCAAGGACCGTCCGGTAGAGCCCCATCCGCAGCCGCGGCTGATCGAGGTCGAAGGCCCGGAGCCCTGGCGTGAGGTCGCCTCGCCTGCCTCGGGCTTCTGGCGCGGAGCGCACCAGGGCAGGGACACGCTCAATGCCCACACGTCGCCTGTTTGGTGAATCCCTTGGTCGTCGACGTCGTGGTCGCCGTCCCCATAAGGGTCCGGATCGTTGATGACGAATATCCGGGCGCCGGACTCGGGAACGCGATAGCGATGGACGTCACCCGAGAGATCGTCGGGCTCGACCGTGCGCCCCAGGGAAAGGATCACGGTCCGCAAGTCCTCGAACCGAACACGGGACGCGAAATCGCCGTACTCCCGTGTCAGGGGCGGCGGAACAAGGAGGCCGTGGATCAGCCGGTGGATCTGGACAGCGAACCCGGTACAGGACATGACGCCTTCGGGATCCGAGAACGAGAGTTCCACCAGACCGTAGTCCCGGCGCAGCGTTCCCCTGCCGCGATCGTCGATGCAGTCCGACCCCATTGCGGCTTCCCACTCGGCCGGGTTGGATCCGATGCCGGTCCCGAAGACGTCGCAGTGCGCGGCGACGTGTGCGTAGAAATCCAGCTCGGACACCCGTTGAGCTCCCCTGGGCCGGTCTTGCGTACGGCCGCAGCCTAGCGTTGGCGCTCTTCGTGTGATGAACGGACTCGTCTCGGAGCGGCAAGGCCGCCTTCTGGGCATTTCGTGCCTAAGTGAGATGAAACGTTGCGGCAGGTGCCGCACACCCGCTCACCGGAAGAAGCCCCACCGTGAACTCTCGTTCGCTCGCCCGGATCGCCGTCACCTCCATCTCCCTGCTGGCAGTCGCGCTGCCCAGTGCGGCCGCCCACGCCGCGCCGAAGGACGCCTGCTGGCGGTACCAGGCGACCGTCAACCGCCACCAGGACCGCATCGCCGAGCTGGACGCGCAGATCGACCCGGTCGCGAAGAAGATCGAGCAGCTGGACCACGAGTACCAGGACGCCAACGGCGCCGCGGAGTACTACGCGACCGTCTGGGGCGAGGCCCGTGACTGGGTCGGCTACCTCGAGGAGGACGAGTCGGGCGAGTTCTCCGCGGCCGACTACCGCGACGCCGTCGCGAAGCGGGACGAGGCGCGCAAGCAGCTGGACAAGGCCAACGCCGCCGAGCGCAAGGCGTATGCCGCGCTGAACGGTGTCAGCCAGGACCCGAAGGTGGTCGAGGAGCGCGCCAAGAGCCAGAAGCTCCTGGTCCGCGCCGAGAACGCCCTCGCCAAGTGCGAAGCGAAGCCGTCCGCCTGACGGTTCGTATCCTGCGGCCGGGCCCGGTACCGATCAGTCGGTACCGGGCCCGAGCTGTGTCACCGGTGGGGGCGACTCCGCCGATGCCCGCAGCAGCAGGTCGCAGAGCGCGACGGCGGTGTCCGAGGGCTCGGTCGCGGTGAGGACGACCTGGTCGGCGGTGGTCGAAGGTCCGGTGAGGGGGATCACGCGCAGGCCGGGCGGCTGGTGGTCGAGGGCGGATTCGACGGTGATGCCGATGCCCGTCCCCGCGGCGACATGCGCGGCGATCGCCTGCACGCTGTCGGCGGTTCTGATGATGCGCAGGTCGGCTCCGTCGATACGGAATGCGGCCAGAAGCCGGTCGCAGAGACCGCTGTTGATCTGGTGCGGCCAGGTGAGCAGGGCCGTGGTGGACAGTTCGGACGCGCTCAGCTCGGCGCGCCCGGCCAGCGGGTGGGTCTCGGGTACGAGTGCCATGAACCTCTCGGTGGACAGCACCCGTGCCCGTACGCCGCTGACGTCGCCCGTCGCCCAGCCGATGCCCAGACCGATCGTCTCCGCCCGCAGGGCGGTGAGCTGGGCCGTGGTCGCCATGGACTCCGGCACGATCGTCACGTCGGGGAAACGGTCGCGGAGTTGCGGCAGGCAGCACAACAGCAGTTGGTCGCAGGTGTACGCGGCCTGGGCCACGACGAGGGTCGTACGGGCCTGGTCGCCGGCGGCCAGGGAGCGTCCGCGCTGCTGGAAGCGGCGCAGCTGGGCCAGGGCGGCGCGGGCGTCGGGCAGCAGCGCTTCGCCGAGATCGGTCAGGGACACCCGGCGGCTGGTGCGGTGGAACAGCCGCCCGCCCAGGGTGCTCTCCAACCGCCTGACGGCATCGCTGACGGTGGGCTGCCCCCGGTGCAGGCGCGCGGCGGCGCGGCCGAAGTGGAGTTCTTCCGCGACGGCGACGAACGATTCCAGTTCCATCCTGTCCACGGGGCCAGGCTAACGCGATCGATCGGTGCGGCCGATCGCTGCATGCCGATCTTCGGCGTTGATGCCCTGCCGTGCGCGGGTTGTGATGGGTCGGCACGCAGGGTTCGACCTACGACCGAAAGCAGTGAAGAGCGTATGACGGGCAATGACACAGTCACGGTGACAGTGGTCCACCACTCCGTACACGGGCACACCAGGGTCCTGGCCGAGCACCTCGCCGACGGGGCGCGGCGGGTGCCGGGCGCACAGGTGCATCTCGTCGAGATCCGGCCCGAGGACGTCGTCGAGGGCCGTTGGCACGACGCGGAGGTACTGGCGCTGCTCGAGCGCTCCGACGCGATCGTCTTCGGCTGCCCCACGCTGATGGGCAGTGTGTCCGCGGTGTTCAAGGCGTTCATGGAGGCGGCCTTCACACCGTTCATCACGCAGGCGTGGAAGGACAAGCTGGCCGGAGCGTTCACCATGTCCGCCTCGCAGAGCGGCGACAAGCTGACGGTCCTGGAGCAACTGGCCGTCTTCGGCGCGCAGATGGGCATGCAGTGGATCGGCGTGGGCGACATGCCGGGCAACAACTGGAGCGGTGGCTCCCGCGACGATGTGAACCGGCTGGGCTCGTGGCTGGGCCTGATGAGCCAGAGCAACGCCGACCAGGGCCCGGAGCAGGCCGGATCGCCCGGCGACCTGATCACCGCGGAGCGGTACGGCGAGCGCATCGCCCGGCTGACGCAGCGCTGGGTCAACGCGGTGCCGTACGAGACCTCCCGGATGACCGAGCACGAGGCCCGCGCCCTGTCCGCGTCCCTGAGGGAGACGGACGGCGCACCGGCAGCGCTGACCGGCGCCTGAGGCGCTGAAACCGTTCTGAAACCGCCGTGAACCGGGTCGGTCGCACTCTCTTCCGTATGACGACAACGACCAGCCCACTCGCCGTCTCGGCCACCGGGCTCCGCAAGTCCTACGGCGAGAAGACCGTCCTCGACTCCATCGATCTCCGGGTTCCTGCGGGGACCGTCTTCGCTCTCCTCGGGCCCAACGGGGCTGGCAAGACCACCGTCGTCCAGATCCTCTCCACCCTCATCGGCGCCGACGCGGGGCAGGTGCGGGTGGGCGGGCACGATCTTGTGCGGGAGGCCGACGGGGTGCGGGGTGTCATCGGGGTCACCGGGCAGTTCTCCGCCGTCGACGGGCTCATTACCGGTGAGGAGAACATGCTTCTCATGGCCGATCTGCACCATCTCCCCAGGGGCGAGGGGCGGCGGGTCTCCGCCGAGCTGCTGGAGCGGTTCGATCTGCGGGAGGCCGCCGGGCGCCCCGCCTCCACCTACTCCGGGGGGATGCGGCGGCGGCTCGACATCGCCATGACCCTGGTCGGCAGTCCGCGCATCATCTTCCTCGACGAGCCGACCACCGGGCTCGACCCGCGCTCCCGGCACACCATGTGGGGCATCATCCGCGAGCTGGTCGCGGGTGGCGTCACCGTCTTCCTCACCACCCAGTACCTGGACGAAGCCGATGAACTCGCCGACCGCATCGCGGTGTTGAACGACGGGAAGATCGCCGCCGAGGGGACCGCGGCGGAGCTCAAGCGGCTGGTGCCCGGGGGGCATGTGCGGGTGCGGTTCGCCGATCCGGTGGCGTACGAGCATGCGGCGGGCGCCCTGCGGGAGGTCACGCGGGACGACGGGGCGCTGTCGCTGACGGTGCCCAGCGACGGCAGCCAGCGTGAGCTCCGCTCCATCCTCGATCGGCTCGACGCCTGTGACGTACAGGCCGATGAACTCACCGTGCACACCCCCGACTTGGACGACGTGTTCTTCGCCCTCACCAGTCGGACCGCCGCCGAGAAGGAGACCGTCCGATGAGCAGCCTCGCCCTGACCCTGCGCGACTCGTCCACCATGCTCCGCCGCAATCTGCTGCACGCGCGGCGCTATCCGTCCCTCACCCTCAACGTCCTGCTCATGCCGATCGTCCTGCTGCTGCTCTTCGTGTACGTCTTCGGGGACGTGATGAGCGCCGGAATCGGCGGGGGCGGTGCGGACCGCTCGCAGTACATCGCCTATCTGGTCCCCGGCATCCTGCTGATGACCATCGGCGGGACCGCCGTCGGCACCGCGGTGTCCGTCTGTATGGACATGACCGAGGGGATCATCGCCCGCTTCCGCACCATGGCGATCTCCCGCGCCTCCGTGCTCGTCGGGCATGTCGTCGGCAGTGTGCTGCAGACGCTGGCCGCCCTGGTGCTCGTGCTGGGCATCGGGCTCGCCATCGGGTTCCGGCCGGGCGCCACCGTACTGGAGTGGATCGCCGCCGCCGGGCTGCTCGCGGGGTTCAGTTTCGCGCTCACCTGGGTCGCCGTCGGGATGGGGCTGGCCAGCCCGAATCCCGAGGGTGCCAGCAACGTCGCCATGCCGCTGATGATGCTGCCGTTCCTGTCGAGCGCGTTCGTGCCCGTAGATGCCATGCCGGGGTGGTTCCGCTGGTTCGCCGAGTACCAGCCGTTCACCCCCGCCATCGAGACCCTGCGCGGTCTGCTGCTCGGCAGCGGGATCGGCAGCGACGGGTGGCTGGCCGTCGGGTGGTGCGTGGCCCTGACCGGGCTCGGCTACTTCTGGTCGAAGGCGCAGTTCAACCGCGAGCCCACCGCTCGCTGACCTCGCGCAGTGCGGCCGCCTGCAACGCGTCGCGCTCCAGGGCGGCGTACTCCGACACCGCGTCGGCGTACGCCGCCCCGTCGGCGTCCTCCACGGCCCGCCGAGCCCGATCGGCCGCCATGGGCGGGAACTCCCGCAGTACCCCCAGACGTTCACCGAGTGCCATCAGCCGTACGGCCGACACATCACCCTCCGCGAGGCCCGCCAGGCCGAGCGCCAGCAGCACCGTGCCGTACACGGGCACGACCGCCGGGTTCCCCGCCCCGGGTTCTTCCGCCAGCAACTCCCGCATGCGGTCGCGAAGTTGGACGGCCAGGTCCGCCACCGGCTCCATCCGGCCCTGCCCGGCGTGCGCAGCCACCGCCGCCGACTGCACCTGCAGCGCCCACGGGTTGAGGAACGGATCGGCGGGGTCCGGCGATCTCCTCTCCCGCACGCGCTCCACGGCCTGCCGCCACAGGCCGAGACCGGCCTCGGTGAGACCGCGGGCCAGCGCGATCTCCGCCCGTGCCGCCAGATCCGGTGCGAAGACCAGCATCGTCTCCGGCTGCGGGTCGAGGGCCGCCAACTCCAGCCAGTACTCCGCCTCGTCGACCTCCCCGCGCTGCAGACAGGCCAGCACCAGGCCCCAGCGGACACCGATCGCATCCGACCAGGCCCCGAACCCGTCGAGCGCGGCCAGGGCCGCCCGCAGATGGCCGTACGCCTCCTCGCCGCGCCCGGTCTGCAGACACAGCTCGCTGATCCGGCCCAGGCTGATCATCTTCGTCGCCGGATTGGCCAGCGGCGCCAGGGCACCGAGCGTTCTGCGGGCTGAGGCCAACGCCCGCTCCACGTCGCGCTCGTACTGCCATACGTAGCTGGCGACGCACTCCGCGACGCCCGCGAGCAGCGGCTCGTCCGCGTCGCACAGCTTCTGCAGGATCGCGTACTCCGGCGGCCGCATGCCGGGGACCGCGCACAGGACGACGGCCAGTGCCCGCAGCAGTGTGTCCGGCGGAGCGGGCGGCAGGCGGCGCAGGGTGACGAGGTGACGCACCGCGTGCGGACCTTGGCCCATGAAGAGGCTCGCCGCGCAGATCACCGCCGCGCTCCGTGCCGTATCGACGTCTTCGGCGCCGGGGCGGAAGTGGGAGAGCGGGCCACCCGTGTCGGCGGCGAGGGCCGTGAGCCGCGTGTGGTGGGAGTCGGTGCCCCACAGCGTGGCGAGTACGGCGGTGACCGCCGCGGTGGTGGGGCCGTCGGTGCGGGTCAGCGCGTGCCGCAGCGCCAGGACGAGGTTGTCCTGCTCGGCCCGCATCCGGAACAGGGCGGGCAGCGGGACACTGCCGAAGGGCACCTCGTGGTGCGTACGGCCGAAGTCCCGCGCCCAGGCGAGGAATCGGGCCGTGGCGGCCTCCCCGTCGCCCGCCTGTTCGCGCCGGGCCGCGCTGAACTCCCGCACGGTCTCCAGCATGTGGAAGCGCACCCCGGACGGGGTGTCGGACGCCCTGATCAGGGACTGGTCGGCCAGCTGTTCCAGGAGCAGGAGGGTGTCCCCGTCACCGCCTTCGGCCAGTACGCGTTCCGCCGCGTCCTCCGCGAAGCCGCCGGGGAACACCGAGAGCGCGGCCAGCGCCGACCGCCCCCGGGGCTCCAGCAGATTCCAGCTCCACTCGACGACCGCGTGCAGGGTGCGGTGCCGCTCGGGCGCGTCGCGCGCACCGCCGCGCAGGAGCGCGAACCGGTCGCCGAGGCGGCGGGCGATCTCGGTCACGGACAGCGCGCGCACCCGCGCCGCCGCCAGCTCCACCGCCAGCGGAAGTCCGTCCAAGTGGCCGCAGAGTGCCGCGACTTGATCCTGCGGCAGCTCCACGTCCGGGCGGGCGGACCGCGCCCGCTGGGCGAAGAGTTCGACGGAGGTGGCGAGGCTCAGCTGCGGCAGCGCGTACAGGGACTCCGAGGTCAGGCCGAGCACGGCCCGGCTGGTGGCGAGCACGCGTACGTCCTTCGACCGTGCCACCAGCGCCTGTACGAGGTCGGCGGCGCCCGCGACGACCTGCTCGCAGTTGTCGAGCACCAGCAGGGCGGGCCCGCTGCCCAGCGTGGAGAGGATGCCCGCGACACGATCCCCCGCGAAGGGCCGGCTGTCCCCGACGCCGATCGCCGAGGCCACCTCCTCGACCACGTCGCCGTCGGCGCCGACCCCGGCCAGCGGCACGAAGTGCACGACGCCCTCTTCGGCGGCACGGCCCACGGCGTGCGCGAGCCGGGTCTTGCCGAGACCGCCGGGGCCGACGACGGTGACGACCCGCGCGGTCCGCAGCAGCCCGGCCACGGCGGCGACATCCGCGTCCCGCCCGAGCAGCGGATTGGGGTCGTGCGGTACGCCGCGGAGCACCACGGGCGTCCCGGCCCGCAGCACCTCCTGGTGTACGGCCCTGAGCCCGGCGCCCGGATCGGCGCCGAGCTCGTCCCGCAGCCCCCGCCGGTAGGCGTCGTACCGGCTCAGCGCGGCGGCCGGACCGGCGGTCGACGCGACGCAGCGCAGCAGCTCCGCCAACACCTCCTCGTCGCGCGGGAGTTGGTCGGCCACCAGGGCCAGCGGTCCCGCCGCCTCCTCCCGCCGCCCGCTCCGGGACAGGGCCAGCGCCCGGGTGCGTACGAGCGACCTGTGGGCTGCGGACCGTGCGGTACGCAGCGCGACCACCGGATCGTGCAGGTCCTCCGCGGCTCCTACGGCGACCGCCCCGTCCCAGAGCGCGAGGCCCGCTTCGGCCTCCGCGAGGGCGCCCGTATGGTCGCCGGAACGCGTCAGCTCCGCACCGGCCGCCTCGTGCAGCAGCAGTGCGGAGCTGTCGACCCGGGTCTCGTCCAGCGCCAGCCGGTACCCCGTCGGCGTACTCACGATCAGCTCGGCCCCCAGTTGCGACCGCACCCGCGAGACCAGCACCTGCACCGCCTTGCCGGGGTGCTCGGGCCGCGCGTCCGGCCAGAGCCCCTCCACGAGCCGGCCGGTGGTGCAGCCGGCCCGCACGTCGTCGGCCAGCAGTGCCAGCAGTCCGCGCAGCCGGGGCGCGGTGACGTCCTGCCCGCGGAGGGCGACTCGGGGCAGCAGGGTCAGCTCGGTGGTCACCCGTGCAGACTAGCCAGCGGGTGCGGGGCCGCCTTCAGGCGAACTGGCCGGGCACGTAGTCGCCCGCGGGCAGTCGCACGAGGACGTTCAAGCGGTTGTAGGCGTTGATGATGGCGATGAGGGAGACGAGCGCGATGAGCTGCTCCTCGTCGTAGTGCTTGGCGGCGTTCTCCCAGACCTCGTCCGGTACGCCGCCGGCCGCGTCCGCGATGCGGGTGCCCTGCTCGGTCAGTTCCAGGGCCGCGCGCTCGGCGTCGGTGAAGACCGTGGCCTCCCTCCAGGCGGCCACCAGGTTCAGCCGGGTCTGGGTCTCGCCTGCGTGTGCGGCGTCCTTGCTGTGCATGTCGGTGCAGAAGGCGCAGCCGTTGATCTGGCTGGCGCGGAGCTTCACCAGCTCCTGCGTGGCGTGCGGCAGCTCCGTACGGGTGACGGCGGCGCCGGCCGAGTTGATGTGGCGCAGGACCTTGGCGCCGACCGGGCTGGTGAAGGGGTTCAGTCGAGCTTCCATCGTGGGCTCCTCAGTGGTTTCTGTTGGCTACACCCCTTTGACGGAACGGACCGGCCGAATGTGACGGGCCCCGGTGACCTGCGGACTCCGCGCATCCGGGTGACGCGGCAGGGAGATGCGCGGCTGGAAGTGACGCCTCGTCAGCAGGCGTCGTGCCGGGGCGCGGGGTGTGCTCGGGAGGTAGTCCCCCGTTCGCTTTCGCCGGAGGTTCCCCCATGCGTTCCACCGAATCCGGCAGCGAGGGGATCGCGCGCCGCGGCCTGATGGCGGCTGCGACCACCATGGCCCTCTGCCTGGGCATAGCCATGATCAGCAACGGCGCCTCGGCGGACGGGCCCCCGCCGCAGCCGGGCGCCGCCCAGGCCTTCGACAGCTCGGCCCCTTCGGGCGGCGAGTCGCGCGTCGCCCCGATGGCCCCGTCCGTACCGCAGCGCGTACGGATCCCGGCGCTCCACCTCGACGCCCCCCTCACCGGCCTCGGCCTGGACGACGAAGGTCGTCTCACGGCGCCGCCCGAGGACGACCGCAATCTCGCCGGCTGGTACGAGGACGGCACCACCCCCGGCGCCACCGGCACGGCGGTCGTCGCCGGCCATGTCGACACCCACGAGGGTCCGGCCGTCTTCTACGGGCTCGGCGCCCTCAAGAAGGGCAACACCGTCGACGTCGACCGTGCCGACGGAACCACCGCCGTCTTCACGATCGACGCCATCGAGGTCTACGCCTCGGACGACTTCCCCGACAAGAAGGTCTACGGCCGCGCCGCCCGCCCCGAACTGCGCCTGATCACCTGCGGCGGCGGCTTCAGCAAGGCCAAGCAGGAGTACCTGGGCAATGTCGTCGTCTTCGCCCATCTCACCGGGAAGAAGCCGCGCGCCTGAACCCGTGCGTGCGCGCCGCCAGCACCACGATCAGAACCGGCACCAGGAGTACGAGCACGCTCCGGGGCAGCGAGGCGGCGCCGGCCGCGTCGAGGAGGATCCCGCCGGCCACACCCCCGGCGGCCATCGCCGCGTTCCAGAGCGTGACCAGCATCGCCTGCGCCGCGTCCGCGGACTCGCCGCCCGCGTCGGCCGCGGCGGTCTGCAGCAGGGTGGGGATGCCGCCCCAGCCCAGGCCCCAGAGGGCGGCCGCCACGTAGACGAGGGCGGGGCTGTCGGAGAGTACGGCCAGCAGGGCGGCGGCCGCCCCGACCAGGACCGTGCCCGCGAGCGTCAGCGCACGGAGGTGGCGGCTGATCGTCGCGCCCACGATCCAGATGGAGAGGAGGGAGGCGGCGCCGAAGGTGAGGAGGACCAGGTCGGTCGCGTCGCCCATGCCGATGTGGTCGAGGAAGGCGGCGACGTACGCGTACAGGATCGTGTGCGCCAGGACGAAGACCAGGGTGACGAAGAGGACCGGGGTCACTCCGGGGATGCGGAGGGTGTGGAGGAGCGGGCTGTTCTTGCCCGACTGGCGCTGACCCGGGAAGTCGGGGACGGCTGCTGTGATCCAGGCGAGCAGGGCGGCGGTCAGTCCCGTCATCGCCAGGAACGCCGTCTGCCAGCCGACCGCCTTGCCGAGGAACGTCCCTGCGGGGACACCGAGGGAGAGGGCGAGGGGGATGCCCGCCATGGCGATCGCGATCGCCCTGCCCTGGAGGTGCGCGGGGGCGAGCCGGCGGGCGTAACCGGCGAGGAGCGCCCAGGCCACGCCCGCGGCCACTCCGGCGACGAAGCGGGCCGCCATCGTGAGGGCGTAGTCGGAGGAGAGGGCGGTGACCGTGTTGGCGGCGGCGAAGCCCGCCATCGCGGTGAGGAGGAGGCGCTTGCGGCGCCAGCCTGAGGTGAGGGCGGAGAGCGGGATGGCGGTGAGGGCGGTGCCGATCGCGTAGACCGTCACCGTCTGGCCGGTCGCGGACTCGCTGACGTGGAGGTCTGCGCTCATCGCGGGGAGGAGGCCCGCGGGGAGCGTCTCGGTGAGGCTGGTGATGAAGACGGCGGTGGCGAGGGCCAGGAGGGCGGGGAGGGGGAGTGTGCGGGGAGGGGTGTGCTGTGGGGTGAGGGTGCTGGTCATGGCTGCTTCTGTCCTTTGGGTGCTGGGGTCAGAACTGGCTTGTGGCGATGGGGAGTTGGGCGCACGTCGTGTACGGGGCGTCCGCCGCCAGGAAGAGTGCGGCGCGGGCCGCAGCGTCGGTCCTGGCCGCGTGGCCGCAGTCGGGGGCCACGGCGTTGACGCGGATGCCGTGGGCGGTGAGTTCGGCGGACAGTGCGCGCAGGGCGGGGCGAGGAGTGGCCTGCGTGAAGACGACCGCGGCGCCGTCTCGGAGGACGGGGAGCAGGGCCAGGACTATCTCGCGGCCTGCGGGGAGGAAGAGGTAGTCGACGGTGGGGGCGAGGGTGGCGATGGCTGTCGGATCGGTCCGGTCGGACGTCAACACCTGTGCGCACGGGCCCAGTTCGGCTTCTGTGCGGGTAGGCGTGCGGGTGGTCACGAGGATCTTGGCGCCGCCCTCGATCAGGCGTTTGGCGATGGCGAGGCCCAGGCCCGTCGCGCCGTCGACGACGACCGCTGTTCTGCCTCCGTACTTGGTCATGCGGCCGAGCGTGCCCGGGGGTGCTTCGGGCGGGCTGATGGTTCGCTGACGGTTCGCCGACCGGCCTCTGAGCAGGGCTGTGTACGGTGGCGCCATGCGGTTCGGGGTGCTGGGTACGGTGGCGGTGTGGGGCGGGGACGGGGAGCCGGTCAGGGTTCCCGAGGTGAAGGTCAGGGCGCTGCTGGCCGACCTGTTGACGCATGAGGGGCGGGTCGTCTCCGCCGACCGGCTCATCGACGACCTGTGGGGCGAGGAGCCGCCCGGCCGCCCCGCCAACGCGCTGCAGGCCAAGGTCTCCCAGCTGCGACGGGCGCTCGGGCGCGACCGGGTCGTCCACCAGGCGCCCGGCTACCGGCTGCGGATCGACGCGGCGGACGGGGATCTGCTGGACGTGGAGGAGTTCCGGGCGCTGGTGGGGCGGGCCCTGCGGGAGGATGATCCGCGGGCGCGGGCGGGGTTGTTCGGGGAGGCGCTGGGGGTGTGGCGGGGGGCCGCGTACGCCGACTTCGCCGACGAGGAGTTCGTACGGGCTGCTGCGGGGCGGCTCGCGGAGGAGCGGGTCTCGGCGGTGGAGGAGCGGGCGGAGGCGCTGGTCGAGGCGGGGGAATTCGGGTTGGTGGGCGCGGAGTTGGCGGAGCTGGTGGGGGTGCATCCGCTGCGGGAGCGGTTGCGGGCGGTGCAGATACGGGCGCTGTATCTGGCGGGGCGGCAGAGTGAGGCGCTGGCCGCGTATGGGGAGGTGCGGGGGCGGCTGGCCGAGGAGTTGGGGGTTGATCCGGGGGTGGGGCTTGTTGCTCTGTACGAGGGGATTCTGCGGCAGGATCCTGGGCTTGGTCCTGGGGCGGGGATTCTGCGCCAGGGTCCGGGATCGGCTCCTGGGAGCATGTCCCCCAACCCGCCCCTTCCCGAAACTTGGGCTCCCGCCCCAGACCCCGGGCCCCGGTGGGCGGGGGCTTCGCCCCCTGCGCCCCCGATTCGGGGGCTCCGCCCCCGGACCCCCGCTCCTCAATCGCCGGAGGGGCTGAATTTGGCCGGTGCGCGCTCGAATTTTGCGGGCACAGAGATCGCCCGTGTCGGCTTCGCCCCGCTCACCCCTCTGATCGGCCGCGCCCAGGCACTCACCTCGGTCTCCCAACTGCTCCTCTCTCACCGCCTCGTGACCCTCACCGGGCCCGGCGGCGTCGGCAAGACCCGGCTTGCGGTTGCCGTCGCCGGGGAGTCGCAGGCCGACGCCTTCCCCGACGGGGTTCACCTCGTCGAGTTCGCCGGGCAGCGCGGCGACCTCGCCCAGCTCGTCTCCGACTCGCTCGGGCTGCGCGACGACACCTCCGCACCGCGCGCCCCCGAACTCGCCCTCGCCGACGCCCTGCGCGAGCGTCGGGCCCTCCTCGTCCTCGACAACTGCGAACACGTCGTCGACGCCGCCGCCGACCTCGCCGGCCTCCTCCTCCATTCCGCCCCCGGCATCCGCGTCCTCGCCACGAGTCAGGAGCCGTTCGGGATCGCCGGTGAAGCCGTCTTCCTCGTCGAGCCGCTGCCCGAGCGCGACGCCGTACGGCTCTTCGCCGAGCGCGCCGGCGCCGCCGCA
The DNA here is from genome assembly GCF_036227325.1 of Streptomyces sp. NBC_01465. Classification (NCBI taxonomy): domain Bacteria; kingdom Bacillati; phylum Actinomycetota; class Actinomycetes; order Kitasatosporales; family Streptomycetaceae; genus Streptomyces; species Streptomyces sp. NBC_01465. Next base: position 3,845,796 of record NZ_CP109467.1, read on the forward strand.
CCCGGCTTCTCGCTCGACAGCGGCAACGAGCGCTCCGTCACCGAGATCGTGCGCCGCCTCGACGGCATTCCGCTCGCCCTGGAGCTCGCTGCCACCCGTGTACGCGCCCTGGGTGCACAGGAGTTGGCGGTCCGGCTCGGCGACCGGTTCCGTGTCCTCACCTCCGGGCGGCGCGGTGCGCCCGCCCGGCAGCAGACGCTGCGCGCGGTCATCGACTGGAGCTGGGAGCTGCTCAGCGCCCCCGAACGCATCGTGCTGCGCCGCCTCGCCGTCCACCGCGACGGCTGCACCCTGTACGCCGCCGAGGACGTGTGCGCGGGCGACGGCGTGGAGCGCGACGCGGTGCTCGATCTTGTGGGGCGGCTCGTCGAACGGTCTCTCGTCGTCATGGTGGAAGGAGCTGAAGGGCCCCGCTACCGGCTCCTCGAATCCGTCGCCGCCTATGCCACCGAGCGGCTCGAGGAGATGGAGGATCTCGACGGCGTACGCGCACGCCATCTCCTCCATTATCTGCAGCTCGCCGAGAGCTCCGCCCCTCAACTGCATGGTTCAGAGCAGCAGTTGGCGCTGCGGCGGCTGGATCTGGAGAGCGCCAATCTCCGCGCCGCCCTCGACGAGGCCGTACGCCGCGGAGCCTCCGACGACGCCGTACGTCTCGCCTCCGCCCTCTCCTGGTGGTGGCTCCTCCGCGGCCGCCTCCACGAAGCCCGCCGCGCCCTCGCCGCCACGCTCGCCGTCTCCCCGCCCGGCTCCGCCCCGCACGTCCTGCACGCCGCCTTCGTGCTGCTGACCGGCGACCGTCCCGAGGCGGCGGACGTACGGACCGACGACGGCCGCGCCACCTGGCTGTACGCGTACGCCCTCCTCAACACCAACGGCCCCGACGCCGCCGAGCAGCACAACACCCGCGCCCTCGGCCTCTTCACCGCCACCGGCGACCGCTGGGGCACCGCCGCCGCGCTCGGTCTGCGCGCCGCCCTCTCGCTGGCCCGCGACGACCTCTCCCGCATCGAGGACGACGGGCAGCGCAGCGCCGCCGCCTTCCGTGAACTGGGCGACCGCTGGGGAGAGTTGTTGTCCGTCAACCCTCTCGCCTCCCTCGCCGAGATCAAGGGCGACTACGCCGAGGCCGAGCGACGCCACCAGGAAGGCCTGGACCTCGCTCGCGAACTCGGCCTCCAGCGCGAGATCTCCGCCCGCCTCTCCGGCCTCGGCCGCCTCGCGCTGCTCGCCCACGACTGGGACCGCGCCCGCGACCTGCACGAACAGGCACACCGGCTGGCCGTCGAGCAGGGCTACACCTTCGACGAGGTCCACGCCCTGATGGGCCTGGCCCTCGGCGCCCGCCGCTCCGGCCGGCTCGACGACGCCGATACGCATCTGCGGCACATCCGCGACACGTACGCGTCCACTCCCGTCGGCGAACACCTCCTGCACACCGAGTTCGGCTTCATCGCCGAACTCCGCGGGGACGCCGCCCTGTCCGCGTCCCACCACCTCACCGCCCTGGCCACCGCCCACTCCATCGGCGAACCGCGCGCCCTGGCCCACTCGCTGGAGGGCCTGGCCGGAGCGGCCTCACTCGCCTCGGACGCACGTCTCGCCGCCCGCCTGCTCGGCGCGGCGGACGCGGCCCGCCGGAGTGTGGACGCCCCGCTCCCGTCCGCCGAACGCGGCGACGTCGACCGGATCACGGCTCGGGCCCAATCGGCCCTGGGGCAGGAGGAGTTCGAGGCGGAGAACCGGCACGGCGCGGAGCTGACCCCCGATGAGGCCGGACGTCTCGCACGTACTTCGCTCAGCCCAGAAAGTCGACGATGAGCTTCTGCCACTCCTCGGGGCGCTCCGCGAACGGCAGGTGTCCGGTGGCGATGTCGGCGGTCCGCGCGCCGGGGATGCCCGCCGCGAGCTGCCGCTGAAGCGCGGCGGGGACCAGGGGGTCGCCCGTCGTGGTGATCACCAGCGTGGGCGCGGAGATGCCCGCCAGGTCCTCCCGTACGTCGATCCGGCCCACGAGCTCGGTCTGTTCGGGCGTACCGGCCGGCAGCGAGCCCGCGGTCAGCTCGATGGCTTCGCGCAGGGCGTCGGCCGGAATCGCGTTCAGGGTCTCGTGGCCGAAGGCGGCGTACGTGAGGAACTCCGCCAGCAGCGCATGGTCCCCGGCCTCGTACAGCCTGCGCCAAATGGCCGCGGCCAGAGCCAACTTGGCGTCTGCGTGGGCGAACGTCGCGGTCAGCACCAGCGCCGTGACGCGCTCGGGGTGACGGGCGGCGGCGCGGATCGCGACGGGGCCGCCGAGCGAGAACCCGGAGATCGCGAAGGTCTCAAGACCCTCGGCGACCGCGGCGGCGACCAGCTGGTCCGCCAGCTCGTCCGGGTCGAAGGGGGCGTCCGCGCGCGGGGTCGCACCGGAGCCCGGGTAGTCGGCGCCGACGACGGTGCGGTGGGCGGCGAGGCCGTCGAGTATCGGCCCGTAGTTCGCCTCGATGCCGCCGCCCGCACCGTGCGCGAGGAGCAGCCCGGGTCCGGAGCCGCGCACGGTGCGGGCGAACGTCGGTGCGGGCAGGGTGAGTTCAGACATGGCAAGGCCCCCATCAATCTGTAGTGATCGATACGGAAGGACCGTAGCACGATCCGTATCGACCACTACAGAATGGGTGCCCGGCCTACACCGGCAGCGGACTCTCCGCGATGAAGCCGCGGATCTCCGCCACCAGGACGTCCGGATTGTCCAGCTGGACGAGCGTCGCAGCCCCGGGGATCTCCACGTACCGCCCGTGCGGCAGCAGTTCGGCGAGCCTGCGGCCGGTCGCGGGCGGCATCATCCGGTCCTCGGCGCCCCAGGCGACCAGGGCGGGCCGGTCGAAGGTCCGCAGCCGCTCGGCCGCCCTGAGATAGACGTCCTTCTTTCCGTCGCGTACGAACTTGCGCAGGTCGCGGCGGATTTCGGCGCTGGTGTGCAGCGGCCGGTACCAGCGGCGGATCAGCTCGTACGGAATCGGGCGCACGGCCATCCCGCCCAGCGAGGTCTTCATCCGCACCAGGAACGGCACCTTGAAGGACTGCAGCAGGAGGAAGAGCCCGCCGGGGACGCCACTCGCCGCGTAGAGAGCCTTGCCCTGAAGGCCGGGCGGGTAGTTCTCCAGGGCCTCGCAGGAGGTGAGGACGAGGCGGGCGACGCGCTTGTCGTCGACGCCGACGAGGAGTTGGGCCGTGCCGGCGTCGTTCTGGACGAGGGTGACGGCGTGCAGGTCGAGGCGTTCGAGGAACTCACCCAGGAGCGCCGCGACCCCCTCCGCCGACAGATCGGCGTCCGCGTTCATCGGGATGCGGTGGCCGCCGATCGGGAGGACGGGCACGATCACCCGGAAATCCGGGGCCAGTTGATCCGAGACCGCCGACCAGACCGTCTCGTCGAAGCCGAGCCCTGGCACCAGGACGACGACCTCACCGGAGCCCCCGGTGTCGGTGAACTCCACGGTGCCTGCGGAGAGTTGGACCTGCTGCATGGCGGTGCCTCTCACTGGACGACTGGACGAACCGGTCTGGTGAAAGCGTAACCGCGCCTCTGCTGTCAGGCGCCGACGCCCAGATCCCGGGCCCGTACCCCCGCCTGGAAGCGCGACGTGGCGTCGAGCGTCTCCATCAGTTCGGCGACCCTGCGGCGGTAGGTGCGCAGCGACATGCCGAGCTGCCGGGCCGCCGACTCGTCGGTGTGGCCCGCGCCCAGCGTGCGCAGGATGCGGCGGGACTCCTCGGTGAGGTCGGGGCGGGGGCGGCCGGTGAAGGCGGCGATGCTGTCCGCGGTCTCCCAGGTGGCCGCGATCAGCGAGCGGATGCTGTTCACCACCTCCGGGGTCCTGACCACCGTGTACGTACGGACGCCGTGCTCCGGAGCCCCGGCCAGGATCGCGGTCCTGCCGTCGAGGACGATCGCCTCGTGCGGGAGCGGGGCGGCGGCGATGCGGACCTCCGGGCCCGTGGAGGCGATCCGCAGGACCCTCCGTACGGACTCGGCGTCGGCCACCGCGCGCGGGGTGTAGAGCTTGCGCATCACCAGGCCGGGGATCATGTGCGGGCGCTTGCCGCGCGCGAAGGCGGCGTTCACCCCGGGCGAGAAAGTCCACGGGTCGGTGGCCGCGACCAGGAACTCCTGCCGTACCCCGGCGATCAGATCCCCTGCCCGGGCCACGAGGTCCTGGTCGCCCCGGAGGGTCACGATCGGTTCGGTGGTGGTCATGGTCCGGACATCTTGCCGCCCGCCGCCGCGTGGCAGCAAGATGCCACTTCTGCCGGTCCTGGGCGGTGCGGCCGCAGAATCGCCCCATGACGAAGACTGATGAAGAGGTACGTGCCGACGCCGCCGAACGCTGGGCACTCGGCGGAGACCTGTCCGTGGCCCGTACGGGCTTCGGGGCGATGCGGCTGCCGATGCGCGACTTCGGCATCCCCGGCGTCGACCCGCGGCAGGCGATCGCCGTACTGCGCCGGGCCCTGGAGCTCGGCGTCGACCACATCGACACGGCCGCCTTCTACTTCCACCAGGACGTCACGGCGAACGCCCTGATCCGTGAGGCGCTCCACCCCTACCGCGACGGCCTGGTCATCGCCACCAAGGTCGGCCCAGGCCGCCGGCGCCCCGACGGCAAGTGGCTCACGCCCGCCGGGCCCGCGGAGCTGAAGGCCGCCGTGCACGCCAATCTGCGCGAGCTGGGCCTGGACTCTCTCGATCTGGTCTATCTGCGGCTCCAGCCGCCGGACGACGGGGACCTCGCCGAGCGCTTCGGCGCGCTGGCCGAACTGCGCGACGAGGGGCTGATCCGGCACCTGGGGATCAGCAACGCCACCGCCGACCAGCTCGCGGAGGCGCAGCGGGTCGCGCCGGTGGCGGCCGTGCAGAACCGGTTCAGCGTGGGGAGCCGTACCGACGCCGCCGTACTGGACGCCTGCACGGACCAGTCCATCGCCTTCGTCCCGTACTACCCGCTGGTCGGCAAGGGCGGCGACCAGGCCGTCTCCGACGCCGCGCTGCTGAAGGAGATCGCAGGGCGGTACGGCGTGAGCCCGGCGCAGGTGAAGCTCGCCTGGCTGCTCGCCCTCTCCCCCTCCGTGCTGATCATCCCCGGCACGTCCTCGCCCGCCCACCTGGAGGAGAACGTCGCCGCGGGCGCGCTCCGGCTCGACGCGGCGGACCTGGCGGCGCTGGACTCGATGGCCGGGGTCAGCCGGTCAGACCACTGATCGCGTCACCGACGTACTTGAACCCGAGGATCACCAGGACGGTCGTCATGATCGCCGCGTTGTGCCGGGACATCCAGGCCTTCCAGCCGGCCAGTACGTCGGCCGCCTTCGCGCCGCCGAACAGATAGACGGCGAGCGGCAGCGTCGCGCAGAGCGACGCGATGACGACCATCAGGGCGGCGGCGACCGCCTTGCCGCCGCCGCCTGCCGTGCTGGAGGCGATGGAGACGGCGCCGCCGACCGCCAGGACGAGGTTCTTGGGGTTGGCGACCGCGAGCGCGGCCGCGAGACCGGCGGACTTGCCCGGCGTGAAGTGGTCGATCGCCGCCATCCAGCCCGGCGGCTTCGCGTCCTGGCCCTCGCGCGGGCGGTCCTTCCACTGCTTGGCGCCCATGAGGAGGAACAGCAGCCCCAGCGCCAGCTTCAGCCAGAGCGTCCAGGTGGCGGGGCCTTCGTCGCCGCCCGATGCGTTCGCGCCGGATCCTGCCAGGACGACGACCGTGACCAGGGCGGCCAGCGAGAGGGTCCAGCCGAGGGCGAAGGCGATGCCGTTGGAGCGGCCTCGCGGGGTCGCGAGCATCAGGATCACGGCGATCAGCGGGAGCGGGCTGATCGCGATGCCGACCGCGGAGGTCAGCATCTGGCCGATCGCGTCACCCATGGCGGGCGGTGAGGGCAGGGAGGGTCCAACTGCCGTTCAGGACCGAGGGGTCGGGGCCGTAGACGCGGAGGATCACGGTGAAGGGACCTTCGGGTGCGGGAAGCCAGTTGGCGGTCTGCTTCGGGTCCTCGGGCTGCTTCTTCTGTACGTACAAGGTCAGGCCGCCGTCCTCGTCGTACACGAGGCCCGGGGTGCGGTCGCCGATCGAGTAGCGGTCGATGGGGTTGTCGGTGAACAGGCGCAGCGGAAGCCCGTAGAGCGACGCCGACCAGAAGAAGCGGGCCGGCGGCAGCTGTCCCGGCGGGAAGTGCAGGGTGTAGTCGTGGTCGGCGGCGTTCGGGGGCCGGTTGCCCTGGTCGTCCTGCAGCCAGCCGCCGTACCAGGCCTCCTCGGAGGGCAGTCCGTACAGGCCCTTGTCGGCGCCGATGGCGCGGTCGAGATAGCGGGTGCCGAGCTCGGCGCGGGTGCCGAAGAGGTGGGCGGAGCCGCCCGTGCGGCTCTTCGCCTCCTCCAGCCGCGCCCGCGCGTCCGCGATGCCCTGCTCGACGGCGGCGCTGATGTCGGGCTTCAGGGAGGACGGTTCGAACTCGCCGGTGCCGGTCACGCCGAGCGCGGCGAGGCGGTCGCGCAGGTCGCGCTCGCTGTCGAGTACGGGAAAGAACTGGAGGAGGAAGTCGAGGTACGTGAAGAACTCGACGGTGTCCAGGGCCTCTTCGCGCCAGACCGGCCACGCGGGCTCGTCGGGCGGGTGGGGCGCGGCCCGGTCGAGGAACTCCGAGAGGGGGCGGAGCCGGTACTGCTCCTGGATGGCGCGGAGGGTCGGCACGTCGTCGGTCCCGGCGAGATACGTACGGCCGAGGATGCCGACCAGGAAGGTGTCCGCGCGCAGGACCCCGGCCAGACCGCCGGGGACCTCGCCGCGCCAGCCGGGGCCCGCGAGGAGGTAGTGGCCGGGCTCCTGGCCGGTGGTGCGGGCGCCGATGTAGCCGATGTAGGAGGTGTCGAGGTCGTGGAAGGGGAGGACGTAGTAGCGGTCGACGGCGGGAACCGTGATCACCCAGGGCTCTGCGCGGAGGTCGAACCAGGCCCAGGAGTAGGGGGTGTCGTTGTTCGGCGTGACGATGTCGGTGTTGGCCGGGGTGGACGGCGCGGAATAGTGCCGGAAGGTGCCGAATCCGCCGACGTAGCGGGGGTCGGCGGAGTCGATGGCCTGCGGATACACCGTCCGGTAGTTCTCCAGGAGTGCGAAGCCCCAGATCCATCCGTCCGCTGCGGTCTGCCGGGCTTCTTCCGGTGTCGGCGGCGTGAGCTGGGCCATCCTGAACCTCCCGCTTTTGTGCATTCTGGGCCGTTTTGCGACTCCTCCGGAGTGTAAATTGCATCGGCTCGGGGCGCCTGTGCGGCGGAATACGGGATGACATACCCTCTGGGGGTACGTGAGTTCCGAGGCGGAGGTGCGGCGGTGGGCGCGAGGCGGTGGGTGCGACTGCTGGTCGTCGTGGTGCTCGCGCTCGGCGTCTTCGTGATGCACACGGTGGGGCATCCGACGGAGAGCGAGGGCCCGGGGGCTTCGCACAGGTCTGCCGCCGCGATGGCCTCCTCCCCCGAGGCGCCGGCGCACGACGCCGTACAACTGCCGCCGCACGCCATGGACATGGCCTCGTTGTGCGTCGCGGTGCTCGGCTTCTGGGCGTTCGCGGCGCTGCTGTACGCGGCGCTCGCGCGGCGGGCGGAGTGGGCGGGGCGGGTGCCGGTGGCCCTGCTCCGGGTGGTGCGGGGGCGGCCGCCGCCGCGTACTCCCGATCTCACCGAGTTGTCGGTACTGCGGATTTAGGCCGACGGGCGATCTCTCCCCGTCAGTCCATTTCTCAACGCACAACGACACGAGGTGTGTTCGGCATGACCAAGTCCAAGTACAGCAAGCGTATGGCGTTCGGAGCTGTCGCCGCGGCCGGGAGCCTGCTGCTGCTCGCGGGCTGCGGAAGCAGCGACGACAAGCCGAAGGCGGCGGCATCGTCGTCGTCCGCGTCGGCCTTCAACGACGCGGACGTGATGTTCGCGCAGATGATGATCCCCCACCACCAGCAGGCCCTGGAGATGGCGGAGCTCGCCGACGGCCGGGCCTCCGACGCGGAGATCAAGTCCTTGGCCGGGGCGATCGAGAAGGCCCAGGACCCGGAGATCAGGACGATGACGTCCTGGCTGAAGGGCTGGGACGAGCCGGTCACGGCATCCGGGATGAACCACGGGATGAGCGGGATGATGTCCGCTGCGGACATGTCGCAGCTCAAGGCCGCCAAGGGGGTGGCCTTCGACCGGAAGTTCGCGGAGCTGATGATCGGCCACCACGAGGGGGCGGTCGAGATGGCGCGTACCGAGCAGAAGGACGGGCGTGACGCGGGCGCGGTCGCGATGGCCGACGACGTGGTGAAGGCCCAGTCCGCGGAGATCGCTCAGCTCCGCAAGGTCCTCGACCGGCTGAGTTAAGCAAATACCGTGCGGGCCGGGGCTGTTGACCCGGCCCGCACCGCCGTCAGGCGTTGGACCAGGGGCGCGTGCAGAGCACCAACCGATAGCCGTCCGGGTCTTCCACCGTGACGCCCCATTCGTTCCAGTACGGGTTCGGCGACGCGACACGCTTGCCGCCGTGCGCCTCCAGGGCGGCGACCATCTCCTCGGGGACGGGGCCGTCCAGGTAGATGACGAGCAGGTCCTCCTCGGTGGGGCGCGGTGCGGTGAACTGCCCCTCGCTGTAGACAAGTTCGAGGTGCCAGGACGCGTCGGGGGCTCCCACCATCAGCAGATCGTGATGGCCGGGCGTGCCGTCCCCCTTGGCGCTGTACAGCACGCTCAGCCCGAGACCTTCCGCCCAGAACCGCTCCGCCGCGGCGAGATCGCGGGACGGGCGGGCGATACGGATGTGGCTCTGACCGGTGAACGGCACGAGGGTCCCTCTCCTCAAGCGGCCCGCTCGGCTGCGGGCCCCGCCCGGAGCGTAGGCTCCCGGCGATCTTGCGCACATCGGCCCGCGGCCGTAGGTCCGTCGGACTAGTCCCTGGTCTCGGCGAGTGCCTCGGCGAGCCACCCCGTCCAGAACGTCTCCAACTCGATCCCCGCCCGCAGCACCAGATGCCGGAGCCTGTCCGCCTCCTCCAGGCCCGCAGGCTCCGGGAAGTCGCGGGTCTCGATCTCCCGGTACTCCGCCAACTGCCGCTCGTGCAGCCCCAGATGGCGCCGGATCTCCGCGTCGAGCCCCTTCGCGCCGACCACCGCCGCCGCCCGCAGCCGCAGCAGGAGCGGGTCGCGGTACGGGCGGGGGTCCTCCGGCGTGGTCACCCAGCCGATGAGTTCCTCGCGGCCCGCGGGCAGGACCTCGTACTCCTTCTTCTGCCCGCGGGTCGGCGCAGCGGCCGGCAGCGTGCGGATCTGTCCGGCCGCCTCCAGTTTCCCCAGCTCGCGGTAGATCTGCTGATGCGTCGCCGACCAGAAGTAGCCGATCGACTTGTCGAAACGGCGGGTCAGCTCCAGCCCCGACGAGGGCTTTTCGAGCAGAGCGGTGAGGATCGCGTGCGGGAGGGACATGGGCGAAAAGTACCCGCTGCCGCGTCAGACCGTCGCCGCGAGCCGCGTGCCCTGGTCGATGGCGCGCTTGGCGTCGAGCTCCGCGGCGACGTCAGCGCCGCCGATGAGGTGGACCGTGGCGCCGGCCGCGGTCAGCTCCTCGTACAGGGCGCGCCTCGGGTCCTGGCCCGCGCAGAGCACAACCGTGTCGACGGGGATGCAGCTCGCCACGGAGTCGACCGTGATGTGCAGGCCCTCGTCGTCGATGCGGTCGTACGTCGCGCCCGCGACCGTCGTCACGCCCCGGTGCTTGAGCTCAGTGCGGTGGATCCACCCCGTCGTCTTGCCCAGTCCCGCGCCGACCTTGGACGTCTTGCGCTGCAGCAGATGGACGGTGCGCGGCGGCTTCGGGCGCTCGGGGGCGCGCAGACCGCCCCTGGTCGCGTACGACGTGTCGACGCCCCACTGGCGGAAGTACGTCTCGGGGTCCTGGCTGGCGGCGTCGCCCGCGTCCGTGAGGAACTCCGCGACGTCGAAGCCGATGCCGCCCGCTCCGATGACCGCGACGCGGTCGCCGACGGGGGCGCCGTCGCGCAGCACGTCGAGGTAGCTGAGGACGGAGGGGTGGTCGATGCCGGGGATCTCCGGGGTGCGGGGGGAGACACCGGTGGCGACGACGACCTCGTCGTACGCGGCCGCCGCGAGGTCTCCGGCCGTGACCGTGGTGTTCAACTTCACGTCCACACCGCGGAGTTCGAGCTGCGTGCGGAAGTAGCGCAGCGTCTCCTCGAACTCCTCCTTGCCGGGGATGCGCTTGGCGACGTTGAGCTGGCCGCCGATCTCGTCGGCCGCGTCGAAGAGGGTGACGGCGTGCCCGCGCTCGGCGGCGGAGACGGCGAAGGCGAGTCCGGCGGGCCCGGCGCCGACGACGGCGATCCGCTTGGTCCTGCGCGTGGGCGAGAGGACGAGCTCGGTCTCGTGGCAGGCGCGCGGGTTGACCAGGCAGGAGGTGATCTTGCCGCTGAAGGTGTGGTCGAGGCAGGCCTGGTTGCAGCCGATGCAGGTGTTGATGGTCTCGGGTCGGCCGGCCGCGGCCTTCGCCACGAACTCGGGGTCGGCGAGGAACGGGCGGGCCATCGACACCATGTCCGCACGTCCCTCGGCGAGCAACTGCTCGGCGACTTCAGGGGTGTTGATGCGATTGCTCATGATCAGCGGGATCGACACCGCGCCCATCAGCTTCTTCGTCACCCAGGTGTACGCGCCGCGCGGCACGGAGGTCGCGATGGTGGGGATGCGCGCCTCGTGCCAGCCGACGCCGGTGTTGATGATCGTGGCGCCGGCGGCCTCGATCTCGCGGGCGAGCGCGGTGACTTCGTCGAGGGTGGAGCCGCCGGGGACGAGGTCGAGCATCGAGAGCCGGTAGATGAGGATGAAGTCGGGGCCGACCCGCTCGCGCGTGCGCCGCACGATCTCGACGGGGAAGCGGATGCGGTTCTCGTACGAACCGCCCCAGCGGTCGGTGCGGTGATTGGTGCCCGACGCGATGAACTCATTGATGAGGTAGCCCTCGGAGCCCATGATCTCGACGCCGTCGTACCCGGCGGACTGCGCGAGCCCGGCAGCGCGTACGAAGTCCTCGACGGTCTGCTCGACGTCGGCGTCGCTCAGTTCGTTCGGTACGAACGGGCTGATGGGGGCCTGGATCGCGCTCGGTGCGACGAGGTCCTCGTGGTACGCGTACCGCCCGAAGTGCAGGATCTGCATGGCGATCCGGCCGCCCTCGCGGTGGACGGCGTCGGTCACGGCGCGGTGTTCGGCGGCCTCCTCCTCGGTGGTCAGCTTGGCGCCGCCGCCCCAGGGCCGGCCGGCCTCGTTGGGGGCGATGCCGCCGGTGACGATGAGGCCCGCGCCGCCGCGGGCGCGCTCGGCGTAGAAGGCGGCCATCCGCGCGAAGCCGTTCTCCGCCTCCTCCAGGCCGATGTGCATCGACCCCATCAGCACGCGGTTGGGGAGCGTGGTGAAGCCGAGGTCGAGGGGGCTCAGGAGGTGGGGGTACGGGTGCTGGCTCATGGACCCGAGTTTATGCAACTAGGTGCACAAAGAATAGTGTGAGACTGGCCGCATGGAATTCGTCATCTTCCTGACCCTCCCCGGACTGGTCATCCTGCTGACCGCGGTCGCCTTCGCCGACCAGTTCCTGCGCATGGCCGGCCGGGGCCGCGGCCACCGTCAGTCGACGGTGTCGGCCACGGGCTTCGAGCAGCTGCACGCCGCGTTCTCACCGGGCAAGGTGGCGGAGCTCAAGGAGCGCCAGAGCTCGCTGCTGATGCGCGACGACGAGGAGGACGGCGCACCGCCGAACCGTACGACCGTCGACCTGGACGGCGGCACGGCGGTCGTACGGATGCCGGAGGCCGGCCCCGCTCAGTAGCGCTCCACCAGCTGCTCACGCCCGGCCGGCGGCTCGTACGGCTCGGGCCAGAAGTCGGTGACGGCGGCTATGCGCCCCTCCGCGTCCCCGGTGAAGAAGCTGACGGCATGCGCCGCCTCCACCCCCGTCTCGACGAGAAGCCAGGTCACGACCTGGTCCCCCTCGGAGACGATCCGCTCGATCCGGACCCGCCAGTCGCCCGGGTACTCCCGGTTGAACTGCAGATACCGCTCACGGCCGCGGATCCGCTCACGGGTCTGCGGGAGTTCGTAGACGACGTCGTCGGACAGAGTGGTGCCGAAGGTCTCCCAGTCGCGGACGTCCGCCGCGGCCCAGTAGGTCTCGACTGCCTTGCGCAGAACGGTCGATGAGGTCATACCCCGAGTCTGCACCGCCCCACTGACAACGACTTCCCGCGCTCCACCGGGGCGCGGCCCCCGTTGTCGTACCCGCGGCGCAGAATGGGTCCATGACCGCTGAGATGCCAGACATGCCCGACTGGGAGAAGCGCTTCCGCGCGCCCCGCGTGGACCTCCCCGACTGGGCCGAGGACGCCCCGCACCGCGCGCTGTTCGTGTCCAACGCCACCGGGACCTACGAGCTCTACGCCTGGGACCGCGCCACCGGCGAGCAGCGGCAGGCCACCGACCGGCCCAACGGGACCACCGACGGGATCCTCTCCCCCGACGGCGAGTCCATCTGGTGGTTCAGCGACACCGACGGCGACGAGTTCGGCGTCTGGATGCGGCAGCCCTTCGCGGGCGGCGGCACCGACGAGCCCGCCGTGCCCGGGCTCGACCCCTCGTACCCCGGCGGCCTCGCGCTCGGCCGGGACGGGACCGCCGTCGTGGGCCGGTCGACCGACGACGACGGCTCCACGATCCACGTCGTACGGCCCGGGGACGCACAGCCCGCCGAGATCTACCGGCACCGCGAGTCCGCGGGCGTCGGCGACCTCTCCCACGACGGGGACCTGATCGCCGTCGAGCACACCGAGCACGGCGACGCCATGCACTCCGCCCTGCGCATCGTGAAGCTCGACGGCTCGACGGTCGCCGAGCTCGACGACACCCGGGGCGGCACCGAGGAACTGGGGCTCGCCGTCCTCGGGTTCGCGCCCGTCGCGGGCGACACCCGGCTCCTGGTCGGGCACCAGCGGCGCGGCCGCTGGGAGCCGATGGTCTGGGACACGGCGTCCGGCACGCAGACCGACCTCGCCATCGACCTGCCGGGCGACGTGGGCGCCGAGTGGTATCCGGACGGCTCCGCCCTCCTCGTCTCGCACAGCTTCGAGGCGCGCAGCGAGCTCTGGCGCTACGACCTCGCGTCCGGCGCCCTGGAGCGGGTCGAGACCCCGCCGGGGACGGTCTCGGGCGCGACCGCCCGCCCCGACGGCACCGTCGAGTACCTCTGGTCGTCGGCCGCGCAGCCGCCCGTGGTCCGCTCGACCACGGGCGCGGTCGTCCTCGATGCGCCGGGGATGAAGCCGCCGCCCTCGGTGGCCGTGGAGGACGCCTGGGTCGAGGGCCCCGGCGGTCGTATCCACGCGCTCGTACAGCGTCCGCAGGGCGAGGGCCCGTACCCCACGGTCTTCGAGATCCACGGCGGCCCCACCTGGCACGACAGCGACGCCTTCGCGTCCGGGCCCGCGGCCTGGGTCGACCACGGGTATGCGGTCGTACGGGTCAACTACCGCGGCTCGACCGGTTACGGAAGGGAGTGGACGGACGCCCTCAAGCACCGCGTCGGCCTGATCGAGCTGGAGGACATCGAGGCCGTACGGGAATGGGCGGTCACCTCCGGCCTCGCCGACCCCGCCCGCCTCGTCCTCTCCGGCGGCTCCTGGGGCGGCTATCTGACCCTGCTCGGCCTCGGTACGCAGCCGGACGCCTGGGCGGTCGGCCTGGCGGCGGTCCCGGTCGCGGACTACGTCACGGCGTACCACGACGAGATGGAGGCCCTGAAGGCGATGGACCGCACGCTCCTCGGCGGAACGCCGGAGGAGGTCCCGGAGCGCTTCGAGGCGTCGTCCCCGCTGACGTACGTCGACGCGGTGCGCGCCCCGGTCTACATCTCGGCGGGGGTGAACGACCCGCGCTGCCCGATCCGCCAGGTCGACAACTACGTGGAGCGGCTGGCCGCGCGGGGTGCGGTGCACGAGGTGTACCGGTACGACGCGGGCCACGGGTCGCTGGTGGTGGAGGAGCGCATCAAGCAGGTCCGGCTCGAGCTGGACTTCGCGGCGAGGCACCTGGGGTAGGTGTGCGGGGGCGGGGGGCCTACCCGCTCGCCCCCGCCCCACCGCGCCCCCGTACCGTGGGAGGCGTGTACCGGTTCCTGCTGACCCCCCGCTGGTGGGGGATCAACGTCTTCGTCCTCCTCGCCATCCCCTTCTGCATCTTCATGGGGTCCTGGCAGCTGAGCCGATTCGAAGCCCGCGTGGCCACCCACACCGCCGCCGAGAAGGCCCCGGACCCGGCCACCCAGGCCTCCGCCCCGCTCGACTCGCTGCTGCCCGTCGACACCAAGACCTCGGGGCGGCAGGCGACGGCGACCGGGACGTACGGGGATCAGTTCCTCGTCCCGGGGCGGCAGTTGGACGGGCACAGCGGTTCCTACGTGCTGAGCCTCCTGCGCACCGACAGCGGCAAGGCCCTCCCCGTCGTCCGCGGCTGGCTGCCCACCGGCAAGAAGGCCCCGGCCGCCCCCACCGGCGACGTCACGGTGACCGGTTCGCTGCAGGCCTCCGAGAACACCGAGACCGACGGCGCGCACACCGACGGCGGGCTGCCCTCCGGCCAGGTCGGCATGATCAGCGCCGCATCCCTCGTCAACCTGGTCCCGTACCAGGTCTACGACGCCTGGATCACCCTCCCCAAGGCGACCCCGGGCCTCACCGCGGTCCCCGCGACCGCCCCGCCGAACACGGGCCTCGACCTGAAGGCGTTCCAGAACCTGGGGTACACCGGCGAGTGGTTCGTCTTCGCCGGGTTCGTCGTCTTCATGTGGTTCCGGCTGATCCGGCGCGAGGCCGAGACCGCCAGGGACGTGAAGCTCGGGATCTACGAGGCCGAGGAGTCCAGCACCCCGGTGCGGTAGATCGTCCCCGCGCACGCGTTGGGGATGGTGGCCTCCGCGGTCGGCGCCCCCGGCTCCGCCGTGTGCACCACGGCGACGCTGCCGTCCGAGGTGCCGCCGTCGGTGCCCAGCTGGGTGTCGGTGCCGGACGGGAGCGAGTCCCCGCTGGTGGAGCCCGAGTCCGTACCGGTACCCGGCGACGCCGTCGGTGTGGGCGTGGGGTCGCTGGAGGGGTTGGTGGCCGGGCAGGTGTCGGTCGGGACCCAGGCGAACTTCACCGCGTACGTCGCCGCCGGCGCCAGCGCCACGGCGTCCGTCTCCTGCGAGGGGTCGGGCAGGCCGGTCGCCGCGTCGCCCGAGGTGTGCTCGACGACCTTGATCTTGGACCGGTCGGCGGCGCCCTCCACGTGGAAGTCGACCTTGCCCGCGTCGCTCACCGCGCACTGGGTGCCGGAGTCGTTGGAGATCCGGAAGGTGCCGTAGACCTTGCCGCTCGCGTCCGGCGTGCCCGCACTCTGCTCGACGACGCGCAGCTGGTTCGGGTCGCAGGCGGGCAGGTTGGCCACGGCGCTGTCCGCCGGGTCCGCTCCCCCACCGCCGGCGACGGTGCCCTGCGGGTCCGTGGCGGGGTCCGAGCCCGTGCCCTTCGTACCGTCGCCGGAGCCGGGGTCGGTGGCCGACCCCGACCGGCTGTCGGCGCCGGGGTCGCTGTCCTGGGAGCCGGTCTGCTCGCCGGTGCCGCCCTGCGCCTGTTGGTGCCCGGCCGTCGCGGGCCTGTTCTGCGACCCGTTGCCCGCGTTGGCGACATGGATGAACGCCGGAACGGCCGTACCGGCCAGGAGGACCGCAGCACACGCGCCGACGACCGCCTGCCGCTTACGGGCCTTGCGCGCCGGAACCGCCCGGCGCAGATGGTCGAGCGCGTCCTCGGAAGGCTCCAGCTCCTGTACGGCGCTGCGCATCATCCGGCGGAGCGCGAGCTCGTCCGTATCGAGACCGCTGGACAGCTTGTCCGGCCCGTCGTTCGACATTCCATTCCCAGCCTGGTTGTTCTTCACGAACTTGTGCTCGCGTCCGTGCCCCTGCCCCGCATCCCATCGGCTCATGCCGGAGCCTCCATGGCGATCCGCAGCGCGGCGATGCCCCGGGAGCCGTACGCCTTCACCGAGCCCAGGGATATCCCCAGCGTCTCGGCGACCTGCGCCTCGGTCATGTCGGCGAAGTACCGCAGGACGAGAACCTCGCGCTGACGGCGCTGGAGGCCGCGCATGGCCTTCTTCAGCGCGTCCCGCTCCAGCAGGTCGTAGGCGCCCTCCTCCGCCGATGCCATGTCGGGCATCGGTTTGGAGAGCAGCTTCAGACCGAGGATGCGGCGGCGCAGCGCCGACCGGGACAGATTGACGACGGTCTGGCGGAGGTAGGCGAGGGTCTTCTCGGGGTCGCGGACGCGCTTGCGCGCCGAGTGCACCCTGATGAACGCCTCCTGTACGACGTCCTCGCACGATGCGGTGTCGTCCAGGAGCAGCGCGGCGAGACCCAGCAGCGACCGGTAGTGGGCGCGGTAGGTCTCGGTGAGGTGATCGACGGTGGTACCCGCGGCCATGATGTCGTCAGCGCCCTCGCGCTGTGACGGTATGCCCGTGACGGACGAGGCGGACGGGGTGGGCCGTGCGGCCGGCACGGGCGCGATCACCGGCATACCGCCGAAGGTGCGGGGTCGCCGAAGGGGGCGTACCACCGCGCCACGAAGGGGCGGTGCCGCCACCGCTGCAAATTCGAGAACCTCTGCCACGCCAGTTGGACACGCTTCCCCCCGTCAGGGTTGTACGCGTGTGGCATCAATTCTGCCGCTGCGACACATGCCCACATACGTACCCGCACTTCCCCAATGCCCCGATTTTCACGGCATCTTGCGCAGGGGCGACCGCAAAGACGCTTCCCGTCCGTCTGTCGGTTGCAGATAAGCGGGAAGTGAATCGTGTAACAGGCACGCGGCCCAGATCAAGTGGTTCAGACCTGCGTCTTGCTCACAGGTCGTCCACAGATCGTACAAAAAAGCGATGTCAGGGCGCGGTCAATTCCGCGGCCACCGCCTCCGCGATCTGGGCGGCGTTGAGCGCGGCCCCCTTGCGGAGGTTGTCGGCGCAGAGGAAGAGATCGAGGGCGTACGGATCGTCCAGCGACCTCCGCACCCGACCCACCCAGGCCGGGTCGGTGCCCACGACGTCGGCGGGGGTCGGGAAGTCGCCGGCCGCCGGGTTGTCGAAGAGCACGACGCCGGGTGCGGTCGCCAGGATCTCGTTGGCCCGCGCGACGGCGACCTCGTTCTCGAAACGGGCGTGCACCGAGAGCGAGTGGGCGGTGATCACGGGCACCCGTACACAGGTCGCCGCGATGCGCACGTCCGGCAGGGCCAGGACTTTCCGCACTTCACCGCGGAGCCGCAGCTCCTCGCTCGACCAGCCGTCCTCGCCGACCTCGCCCGCCCACGGCACCACGTTGAACGCGACGGGCGCGGGGAAGGGGCCGGTGTCGTCGCCCACGGCCCGCCGTACGTCACCGGGGTGCGTCCCCAGCTTCGTACCGGCGACGAGCGCCGTCTGGCGGCGCAGCGTCTCGACGCCGTCCCACCCTTCGCCGCTCACGGCCTGGTACGTGGAGACGACCAGCTCGTGCAGCCCGAACTCGGCGTGCAGCGCGCCCACCGCCACGATCATGGCCAGGGTCGTGCACTGAGGGGACGCAACGATGCCGCGCGGCCTGATCCGTACGGCATGCGGATTGACCTCGGGCACAACGAGCGGAACGTCCGGATCCATCCGGAACACGCCCGAACTGTCCACCACCACAACGCCCTTGGCGGCGGCGATCGGCGCCCACTGGGCGGCGACGGGGTCGGGAACCGCGAAGAGCGCGACCTGCACGCCCTCCAGTGCCTCCTCGCTCAGCGGGAGGACTTCGACCTCCTCGCCGCGCACGGAGAGCTTGCGCCCTGCCGTGCGCGGGGAGGCGATCAGCCTGATCTCGCCCCAGACGTCGGCGTGCTGCGACAGGATCTGGAGCAGAACCTCACCGACGGCCCCGGTCGCTCCGACGACCGCGAGCGTCGGCTTCGAACTCATCGCCCGGTGCCTCCATAGACCACGGCCTCGTCCGAGTCGCTGTCGAGCCCGAACGCCGAGTGCACGGCGCGCACGGCCTCGTTGACGTCGTCGGCGCGCGTCACGACCGAGATGCGGATCTCGGAGGTGGAGATGAGCTCGATGTTGACGCCCGCGTCGGACAGCGCCTCGAAGAAGGTGGCCGTCACCCCCGGGTTGGTCTTCATCCCCGCGCCGACCAGCGAGATCTTGGCGATCTGGTCGTCGTAACGGAGCGAGTCGAAGCCGATGACGGGCTTGGACTTCTCGAGTGCGTCGATCGCCTTGCGGCCCTCGGACTTCGGGAGGGTGAAGGAGATGTCCGTCAGCCCGGTGGAGGCGGCGGACACGTTCTGCACGACCATGTCGAGGTTGATCTGCGCGTCCGCGATGGTGCGGAAGATCGCCGCGGCCTCGCCCGGCTTGTCGGGCACACCGACGACCGTGACCTTCGCCTCGGAGACGTCGTGGGCGACTCCGGAAATGATGGCGTGCTCCACCTGCTGATCCCCTCGCGGTTCGTTGCTGACCCACGTGCCCTGCAGTCCGGAGAAGGACGACCGGACGTGGATCGGAATGTTGTAACGGCGGGCGTACTCCACACACCGGTGGAGCAGCACCTTGGAGCCCGAGGCGGCGAGCTCCAGCATGTCCTCGAAGGCGATCCAGTCGATCTTCTGCGCCTTCTTCACCACGCGCGGATCGGCGGTGAAGACCCCGTCCACGTCGGTGTAGATCTCGCAGACCTCGGCGTCGAGCGCGGCGGCGAGCGCCACGGCCGTGGTGTCGGACCCACCGCGACCGAGCGTGGTGATGTCCTTCTTGTCCTGGCTGACACCCTGGAACCCGGCGACGATGGCGATGTTGCCCTCGTCGAGAGCGGTACGAATCCGCCCCGGCGTGACGTCGATGATCCGGGCTTTGTTGTGGACCGAGTCGGTGATGACACCGGCCTGACTGCCCGTGAACGACTGGGCCTCGTGGCCCAGGTTTTTGATCGCCATGGCCAGCAGGGCCATCGAGATCCGCTCTCCGGCGGTCAGCAGCATGTCGAACTCACGCCCGGCAGGGATCGGCGATACCTGCTCGGCGAGATCGATCAACTCATCCGTCGTGTCACCCATCGCGGACACCACGACAACGACCTGATGGCCGTTCTTCTTGGCGTCGACGATCCTCTTGGCAACCCGCTTGATGCCCTCGGCATCGGCTACGGAGGAGCCTCCGTACTTCTGCACGACAAGGCCCACGTGCGCTCCTCGCTCGTTTCTACTGCGGTCGGCTCAGTCTAACGAGCGGGCAGGTTCCGCCCTGCCGATATCACATCGTGAGATGTCCCGCTCACGACGTGATCAACAGGTGGTGGTGCGAAACGCTTGCCCGCTCCAGGACTTCACTTGCCCACCGATGATCGATGCACGCGGAAAGTGGCCCGGCTCACACGGTCCGGACGTCGGCCGCGGCTCGATAATCAAGGTCTCGGCGCACGGATCTCAGGGGTGGGGACATGGCAGGGTACGGCGGCTACGGGTACGGGTACGGCGACGTCATGGGCAGAACCGAGGAGCGGATCCGCTTCAGGCCGACCCCTCAGCAGATCCTGCTGCCGATGCTGCCCGCCCTCGTCGTCTTCGGGTCGCAGCTCCTGCTCCTGCTGACGGAGCACGACGACGGCTTCGGCAGAACGATGCGCGAAGTGCTGCTCGTGCTGATCCCCGTCGTATTCCTGGCCGCGCTCCCCCTGAACCTCTGGGCCGGTGTCACCCTCACGCCGACGGAGGTCCTGGTCCACAGCATCCGCCGCCGGACCATCCCGCTCTCCGACATCCGGGGCATCAACATCGAGGCCCGCATGGGGGTCAAGACCGTGGTGATCACGGACCTGCACGGCCGGCGCACCAGGCTGCGCGCGCCCCTGCACGGATTCCTGTCCCCGGACAGCCACTTCGAGCAGAAGTTCCACACCATCGGCCAGTGGTGGCTCGCCCACCGCGGCAACTAGCCGCCCGCCGGGGTCAGACCGTCCGCAGGCCCAGCGGTCCCGCGATCTCCTCCGCCATGACCTGACCGGCCTGTTCCGCCAGGGCGTCCTCGCTCAGGTCCTCGTCCGTGTCCAGGCCGTCCAGCTCCGCGAGGGGCTGGTCGAGGCGGACGTGGGCGACCAGGGACTGCAGGGCGCGCAGGCAGGCGGAGGCGGTGGAGCCCCAGTTGGAGAAGTACGAGAACTGCCACCACCACATGGCTTCGGTCGTGCGGCCCGCCGTGTAGTGCGCCAGACCGTGGCGCAGGTCCGTGACGAGGTCGGCCAAGTCGTCGGAGATGCGGCAGGCGACGGGGGCCTTGCGCGGCTCGTACGGGTCGAAGACCTCGGAGTAGACGTCGATGGGCTCCAGGAGCGCGGCGAAGCGCTCGCGCAGGTCGTCCACGTCGGGCTCCGGGCCCAGGTCCGGCTCGTACCGGTCCGCCGGGAGGATGTCCTCGTGCGCGCCCAGGCGGCCGCCGGCCAGGCAGAGTTGGGAGACCTCCAGGAGGAGGTACGGGACCGCGCTGTCCGGGTCGTCGCCCTTGGAGACGGCCGTGACGGCGAGGATGAACGACTCGATCTGGTCGGCGATCTGCACCGCGAAGTCGTCCGGGTCTTCCTTGACGGCGTTGAGCGTTGCGTCAGACATGGTGAGATCGGCCTCCGTCGTCGTACGTCCTGGTCTCAGTCTTCAGGAATCCCATCAGACATCCAACAGCCGCCGGCCCTCGAAGGCACGGCCCAGTGTCACCTCGTCCGCGTACTCCAGGTCGCCACCGACCGGGAGTCCGCTCGCCAGCCGGGTCACCCTGAGACCCATCGGCTTGATCATGCGGGCGAGGTACGTCGCCGTGGCCTCGCCCTCCAGGTTCGGGTCGGTCGCCAGGATCAGCTCGGTGACCGTGCCGTCCGCGAGGCGTGTGAGCAGCTCGCGGATGCGGAGATCGTCCGGGCCGACGCCCTCGATCGGACTGATCGCGCCGCCAAGGACGTGGTAGCGGCCGCGGAACTCACGGGTCCGCTCGATCGCCACGACGTCCTTCGGCTCCTCGACCACGCAGATGACCGTGAGGTCGCGGCGGGTGTCGCGGCAGATGTTGCAGTGCTCCTGCTGCGCCACGTTCCCGCAGATCGCGCAGAAGCGGACCTTGTCCTTCACCTCGAGCAGCGCGTGCGCGAGGCGGCGGACGTCGGTGGGCTCGGCCTGCAGGATGTGGAAGGCGATCCGCTGCGCGCTCTTGGGACCGACGCCGGGCAGCCTGCCCAACTCGTCGATGAGGTCCTGGACCACGCCTTCGTACAACGGAGCGCCTTTCGCGGAGAGATGAAGTGTGCGTGTTCGTACGGTAGTTGGTCGCCGGGCGGCTTAGAAGGGGAGCCCCGGCATACCGCCCAGGCCCTGCGCGAGCGGGCCGAGCTTCTGCTGCTGGAGTTGCTGGGCGTTCTCGTTGGCCGCCTGGACCGCGGCCACGATCAGGTCCGCGAGCGTCTCGGTGTCGTCCGGGTCGACCGCCTTGGGGTCGATCGCGAGCGCACGCAGCTCACCGGATCCGGTCACCGTCGCCTTCACGAGACCGCCTCCCGCCTGGCCGTCGACCTCGGTCCGCGCCAGCTCTTCCTGGGCCGCTGCGAGGTCCTGCTGCATCTTCTGGGCCTGCTGGAGGAGCTGCTGCATATTGGGCTGGCCACCACCGGGAATCACAGGCGACTCCATCCATTTCGACGACGTACTGACGGTGCAACGAGCCTACGTGGTCGGCGCAGGGCCCGCCCTCCACCGTAAGGACCAACTCTTTCGGGTGAGGGCCCCGGGGGAGCGACGGGCTCTTATACCTGACCACAGGGCACTTGCGGGTGGACATAGCAGCATATTGGTGCCATGGCCCACCATTCGGCGGTAGGAAGGGCATGCGCATCAGTACGCACGCGCGCACCGTACGTCACGGAGGGAGCGGCCGGGTGAGCCAGCCGGAGATGCAGCAGCCCGATCACCACGAGGACGCGGCGGGGGCCCCGGGGACCGCGGATTCCGCGCATGACGCGGATCTGGCCGGGCGGCCGTTTCCGCTGGGCGACTGGGGGGAGCCCGCCGAGCGGCTCGACGAGCTGTACCGCTGGGTCGAGGCGGGGGCGCTGCGGACCTCCGAGTGGTACCTGTCCGACCGCTTGTGGAAGCGGCGCGGGGCGCGGGGGCTGCGGACGGGGGCCGCGGTGGGGGCCTTCGCGGGGGCCGCACTGCCGCTGCTCGACGTGGCCGGGGCCGTGGACGGGGTGGTCGGCTGGGGATATCTGGCGCTGCTCGCGGGGGCGGCGTGCCTGGCGTGCGACCGGTGGTTCGGGCTGACGGCCGGGTGGATGAGGGACGTGGCCACGGCGCAGGCCGTCCAACGGCGGCTGCAGGCGCTGCAGTTCGACTGGGCGACGGAGAGCGTACGAGAAGTGCTCGGGCCGACGGAGGGGACGGCGAGCGAGGCGGCGGAGCGGTGCCTGGGTGTGCTGCGGAGGTTCTCGGAGGACGTGACGGATCTGGTGCGGTCGGAGACGACGGACTGGATGGTGGAGTTCCGTGCGGGGCCCGCGCCGCTGGTGACGCAGTCGCTGGGGGCGGGTGGGTTCCGGGCGGAGGGGGGTGCGGCGCCGCGCTATCCGATGCCGCCGGGGACGCGGCCCAACATGCCCCGGCAGAGACCACCGGAGTCGCCGCGCTGAGCCGGGTCCGGAGGCTGCGGCCCCCGGACCCCCGCTTCAGCTAAAGATGATCATCGAGCCCTGGGCAAGGCTCCGCGTGGCTGCCGCATGCAGGCCCAGCCACACGTGCCGCTCCCGTGCGAACGGGCTCTCGTCGTACGGCAGCGGACCCGCCGGCTCCTCCAGGGACGTCGGCCGGGACGGGGGCGTCGGCGGGGACGGCGGGTTGGCCGCGTCGATGCCGATCGACTCCGCCATGAACTCCAGCTCCCGCAGCAGACCCTGCGCCGAGCCCAGAGGGCCGCCGCCCGCGAGCAGTTCGTCGTTGGCGAGGGGACTCGGGAAGTCCACGGGGACGTACGCGCCCGCGTGGTCGTAGTGCCAGACCAGATGCGACTGCTGCGCCGTCGACTCGAACATCTCCAGGAGCTGTTCGTAGTCGCCGCCGAGTTCGTCGACCGGCGTGACCTCCAGGCCGCAGATCTTCAACAGGTAGGCCCGCCGCAGGAAGTGCAGCGCGTCGTAGTCGAATCCGGCCACCGGGGCGACGTCCCCGGAGAGCCCCGGCATATAGGCGAAGACGGGCACGGACGGGAGTCCGGCCTCGCCAAGTGCCTTGTCGTAGACGGCGATTTCTTCGGCGAAGGGGTTGTCGGGGCTGTGGCACAGCACATCGACGAGGGGGACCAGCCACAGGTCACAGGCCAAGGGAGGCTCGCTCTCGAACGGGTTCGTGCGATGGTCGGGACAGCGTAGTGCTACGGGCACGTTCCGCGAAGACCGCCGGTCAGTGGAGTTCGCGTACGTCCCATACCCACGCGCCCCCGACGCGCTCCCCCGGGCTCCCCAGAAGCTTCGACACGGTGGTGTACAGCGCCGCCTCGTTGTACTGCGGTGTCAGGACCACGACACCCGCCTTCCAGAACGCCAGATCGGCCCGCGCCTGCGCCTGCCAGTTGGGCCCGATCGTGGGGATCTTGGCCTCGCCGCCGTAGCGCACGTCGCTCAGCAGGTTCGAGGTGAAGCGCGGCGAGGCCCCGTAGATGCCCATGCGGTCCTTGCCCCAGGGCCCGTTGAAGTACCCGCCGGGCTGCGAGAAGCCGAAGCCCGTCTCCGCCTGCCAGTGCAGCGACTCCGCGCTGCCGGGGTCGGGGAGCGGCACCGGGACCACCGATTCGCCGTGGGTCGTGTACTTCTTCCACAGGCTGTGGGCATAGAAGTACGGCACCGGCTCCCGGTCCCGTACGGGATACGACGTCGGGAGCACCGGCAGCAGCACCGCGGCCACCGCGAACAGCCCGACCACCTTGTACGCCGGCACCTTGGCCACCACCAGCCGGTCCACCGCCAGCGCGAGCAGCCCACCGAGCGCGGGGGCGCAGATCATCGCGACCCGCCCCTCGATCACCGACTCGAAGAGCGGCTGATGCGCGAGGGCCCTCCAGGGCCCGGTGAAGGTGAAGTCGGTGTACGGAATCCGGATCTTGACGCCCAGCGAGAGCACCGCGGCCACCAGCGCCGTGAACGCGAACGCCTTCACCACCGCGTGCCGCCACATCCGCACGGTGATCGCGAAGGCGAGGGCCACCAGCGGCCAGCCGTAGAAGGCGTTCTGCTCGGTGCGGTTGAGGGCGAGCGTGTCGGCGGTCTTGTCCGTGCCCGCCAGCGAGCGCCCGGAGAACTGGAGCAGCGACAGGGGGCTGTTGCCGGCCCCGTCGCCGTGCAGCACGCTGTGGTAGCTCTGCGCCCCGAAGAACTGCCAGTACAGGGGGTACGCGACGAGCGGCAGCGCCGTCGCGGCGGCGATCCCCAGCCCCTTCAGCAGCGGCCGCACCGCCGCCCGCGCGACGTCGCGGTCGGCCAGCGCGTACGCGACCGCGAAGAGCAGCATCCCCACGGCGGCCAGCAGGAACGGCTCCTCGCCGAGGAAGAGCTGGTACGTGGTGAAGAGCCCGAGCAGCACCCCGTCCCGGACGACGCGCTTGCCTTCACACAGCCGCAGCGCCCGGTCGATGATCACTGGGATCATGAACAGGACCATGAAGTTGGGGTGCGCGTTCCCGTGCGAGATCATCGGCGGCGCGAAGGCCGCGAGGCCCGCCCCGACCGCCGCCGCCCATCGGTTGCGTACGAGACGGCGCGCGAACAGCCAGTACCAGGACACGGCCGTCGCGGTGATCCCGAGGGTGAGCACCAGCGCCCAGGTGACCGTCGGCCCGAAGAGCAGCGTCACCGGGGTCAGCGGCACGGACAGCCCCAGCATCGGGGTGTTGCCCATCAGATTCACGCCGTCGGGAAAGCCCTGGAAGGTCGTGAACAGCGGATTCTGCAGATGCGAGACGTTGTGCGCGGTGACGCCGAAGAACCACTCCCACTGGTTCTGGTCCTGCAGCGAGTCGCGCAGATAGCCGTGGTCGAGATCCGTCCACAGGTTCTTGTACAGCAGCACCGACCCGAGCAGGAACAGCCCGCAGACGGCGAGATCGATCCGCCGCACAGCCCGCGCCTTCAGCTTCACCAGCTCGGCGAGCACCCCGACGTAGGCCAGCGGCCCGACCTTGGAGCCCTCCTGGTGCGACCAGCGCACCGGGACCTCGGCGACCGGCCAGCCCTGGCGCCGGAAGTACTGCAGGATCTCCACGTCGATCGCCCAGCCGTCGAGCCGCGCGTCCGCGAAGGCCTCCCTGGCCTTCTCGCCCTCGAAGAGCTTGAAACCGCACTGGGTGTCGCGGATGCCGGGCACGGCGACCGCTCTTATCAGGCCGTTGCCGAGCCGCCCGAGCCACTCCCTGAGCCGCACCTGGTGCACCTCGACGTTCGACTCGGGGTGCGCGCGCGAGCCGATCGCCGCCGCGTTCCCGCCCGCCTCCAGCTCCTTGACCAGACCGTCGAGCTCGCCGATGGGGGTGGCCAGGTCGGCGTCGGTTATCAGCACGCGCTCGCCGCGCGAGGCCTGCACACCGATCCGCAGCGCATGGCCCTTGCCGCGGTTGCCGTCGCTGCTGACCAGGCGGATGCGCGGATCGCGCACCGCGGCCTCGCGGGCGATCCGCGCCGTACCGTCCGTGGAGCCGTCGTCGACGACGATCAGCTCCCAACTCCCCTGCAGATACGAGGAGATCGCGTCCAGGGTCGGCTCCAGCCGCCCCTCCTCGTTGTACGCGGGGACGACTACCGAAAGTTCTGTGGTCACGGCTTCAGCCCGTCCGCCCAGCGCAGCCCGTGCGCGTTGTACTCCTCGATCACGGCGTACGCCCCCGCGCGGTCCCCGCGCATCAGCGCGTCCGCGAGCTCCTCGTGCCCGCTCCACAGCGCTTCGCAGATCTCGTCCTCGCGCAGGTCGCGCAGGTGCGGCACGGCGAAGACCCAGCCCTGCACGCGCAGCCGGTTCAGGAACTCGGCGATGTAGGTGTTGCCGGTGAGGGCGCCCAGCTCGCGCCAGTACCGCAGGTCGTACCCGATGAGTATGGCCAGGTCACCGCCGCGGGCCGCCCGTGCGGCCTCCTCGGCCCTGCGCCGTACGGAGACCAGGGCGGCGTGGTGGCTGCCGCGGAAGACCAGCTTGCGGAAGATGCCGTCGACGACGAGCGAGCGCGCCTCGACCATGCCGCGGTAGTCGTCGACCGAGAACTCGTGGACCTTGAAGCCCTTGTGCTGGTCCGAGTCGAGCAGCCCCTGCGCGGAGAGATCGACCAGCGCCTCGCGGACGGGCGTCGCGGAGACCCCGTACTGCTCGGCGATCTGTTTGACGGTGAATTCCTCGCCCGGCTGCAAACGGCCCGCAAGCACTTCGTCACGCAGCGCATCCGCGATCTGTTGCCGCAGGGTGCTGCGGGTCACCGCTCCGCTCGCGGGCATGGTCGTTTCCCCTCCGTATGGCTGCGGACACCTTACGGCGGGGTCCGCAGCCTCACGAAGAACCATTACACGCTGTTACACAGTGTGGTCGTCCGCGACGGTGAGTGCCTCGTCGAGAGCGGCCAGACCTTCCTTGGCCTCGGCCTCGGTGATGTTGCACGGCGGGACGACGTGGGTGCGGTTCATGTTGACGAAGGGCCAGAGGCCGTTCTTCTTGGCGGCGGCGGCGAAGGCGGCCATGGGGGCGGCTGCCTCGCCGGTCGCGTTGTACGGGACGAGCGGCTCGCGCGTCTCCCTGTTCCGTACGAGCTCCAGCGCCCAGAACGCACCCGTGCCGCGCACTTCGCCGACCGAGGGGTGGCGGGCGGCGAGCTCCGCGAGGGCGGGGGCGAGGATGTCGGAGCCGAGGCGTGCGGCCTGCCCGACGACGTCCTCCTCCTCCATGGCGGTGATCGTCGCGACGGCGGCGGCGCAGGCGAGGGGGTGACCGGAGTAGGTCAGTCCGCCCGGGTAGGGCCGGGTGGCGAAGGTGTCGGCGACGGCGGCGGAGATGGCGACGCCACCGAGCGGCACGTAACCGGAGTTGACGCCCTTGGCGAAGGTCAGCAGGTCGGGGACGACGTCGAAGTGCTCGGCGGCGAACCACTTGCCGGTGCGCCCGAACCCGGCCATGACCTCGTCGAGGATGAAGACGATGCCGTAGCGGTCGCAGAGGGCGCGGACACCGGCGAGATAGCCGGGCGGTGGCGTCATGATGCCGGCGGTGCCGGGGATCGTCTCCAGGATGATCGCGGCGATGGTCGCCGGGCCCTCGAACGCGATGGTGTCTTCGAGGTGCTGCAGCGCGCGCTCGCACTCCTGCTGCTCGGTCTCGGAGTGGAAGGGCGTGCGGTAGAGGAAGGGCGCCCAGAAACGGACGACACCCGCGGAACCGGTGTCGGAGGCCCAGCGGCGGGGGTCCCCGGTGAGGTTGATGGCCTGCTGGGTGCCGCCGTGGTACGAGCGGTAGGCGGACATGACCTTGGCCCGGCCCGTGTGCAGACGGGCCATGCGGACGGCGTGCTCGACGGCGTCGGCGCCGGCGTTGGTGAAGAAGATCTTGTCGAGGTCGCCCGGGGTGCGCTCGGCGATGAGGCGTGCGGCCTCGGAGCGCGACTCGATGGCGAAGGCGGGCGCGAAGGTCGTCATCTTCGCCGCCTGCTCCTGGATCGCGGCGACGACCTTGGGGTGCTGGTAGCCGATGTTGGTGTAGACGAGGCCACTGGTGAAGTCGAGGTACCGGTTGCCCTCGTAGTCCCAGAAGTACGATCCCTCGGCGCCGGCGACGGCGAGCGGGTCGATGAGCTCCTGCGCGGACCAGGAGTGGAACACATGCGCACGGTCGGCGGCCTTCACGGCCGCGCCGGCCTGGGGATCGATCTGAGGGGTCATGCGCGCCAGGGTAGATCGGCGCAGGTGGGGGCGCACATGGCCACGTTGTATGGAGTACGGGGCGGAGTTCGGCATGGTGTCGCCCCTGCCGCTGCAGCCCCGCCCCCGTTACGGAACAGCCGACGGACCCGGACCCTTCCGTCGCACTCGCGCACTATCCTCCCTATACATCAGGCATGTACGGGCTTGTACGGGGGAGGTCGGTCCGGCCATGGAGAAGTTGAGCCCACAAGACCCGCAACGCATCGGCGCCTACCGGCTGTTGGCCCGGCTCGGGGCAGGCGGGATGGGGCGGGTCTATCTGGCCCGCTCGGACCGCGGGCGGACCGTCGCCGTGAAGCTCGTCCGGCACGAACTCGCCGAACAGGACGAGTTCCGCGGCCGGTTCCGCCGCGAAGTGCAGGCCGCACGACAAGTCGGCGGTCACTGGACGGCCCCCGTCCTCGACGCCGACACCGAGGCCCCCGTGCCCTGGGTCGCCACGGGGTACGTCGCCGGGCCCAGCCTGGAGTCCGTCGTCTCCGGCGACCACGGCCCCCTCCCCGAGCGCTCGGTCCGCACCCTCGCGGCCGGACTCGCCCGCGCCCTGCAGGACATCCACGCGGCCGGAATCATCCACCGCGACCTCAAGCCGTCGAACGTCCTGATCACCATCGACGGCCCCCGCGTCATCGACTTCGGCATAGCGCGCGCCCTGGAGTCGGCGACCGACGGCGGCCTGACCCGCACCGGAGCCCTGGTCGGCTCCCCCGGCTTCATGGCCCCCGAGCAGGTACGGGGCGATCCGGTGACCCCCGCCTGCGACATCTTCTGCCTGGGCTCGGTCCTGGCGTACGCGGCCACGGGACGGCTCCCGTTCGGGACGTCCGAGAGCGGTGTGCACGCGCTGATGTTCCGTATCGCGCAGGAACCACCGGACCTGGAAGGCCTCCCCGAGTCGCTCCGCGACCTGGTCACGGACTGCCTGCGCAAGGAGCCGGCCGCCCGCCCCTCCCTCTCCGCGATCCTGCAGCGGATCGGCCCGGAGACCACCGAACCCTGGCTGCCCGGCGCCCTCGTCGCCCAACTGGGCAGCCACGCGGTGCAGTTACTGGACATCGAGAACCCCGGCGGCGCCACCGCCGAACTCCACCATCTCCCCACGGTGGTCGCGGCCCCCACACCACCGCCCACACCTCCTCCGGGGTACGGCTATCCGCAGCCGGGCTACGCCTACTACACCCCGCCGCCCGGACCACCCCAGCCCCCGCCCCGCAGCGGCCGCACCACCGCCGTGCTGATCGCCGTCGCCCTGGTCGTCGCGCTCGGCGCGGGCGGCTCGGTCTACGCGATCATGAACACCGGCGACTCCGCCCCGCCGGAGAACACCGCGGCCTCCCAGTCCGCGACCACGGACGCGAAACCCCAGGGCAGCACGGGCCCGGACGCCACCGCGTCCCCCACGCCCACCCCGACTCCGACCCCCACCCCGACCGTCGACGCGGCGGGCGGCGCCATCCCCGCCGCCTACCTGGGCACCTGGTCCGGCGCCATCGACAACGACACCGGCCACAACCCCCGTACGCTCACGATCCGGCAGGGCGGCGTCGGCGACACGGTGCTCTCGCTCACCGCCGACGGACCGGGCGGCAGCTACGCCTACCACTGCGTCTTCCGGGCAGCACTGGCCTCGGCCCCACCCGCCGGAGGCCCCGTACAGATCGGCCCGTCCGAGGTGGTCAGCGGCGACCCGATCTCGTCCTGCCACCCGGGCGACCCCACCGAGCTGACCCTGCTCCCCGACGGCACCCTGCGCCGCCAGACCACGACCAGCGGCGACCAGCTCACGTACACAAAAACAGGCTGAACGCAGCGCGCCCCCGCCGGCCGGAGCCGACGGGGGCGCACACAGCACTGCCTACCAGATGCCCGTACTAGATGAACGAGTTGATCTCGATCGTCTCGGTACGGCCGGGCCCGACACCGATCGCGGAGATCGGCGCACCCGACATCTCCTCGAGCGCCTTCACGTAGCTCTGCGCGTTCTTCGGGAGGTCCGCGAAGGTCTTGGCCTTCGTGATGTCCTCCGACCAGCCCGGCAGGGTCTCGTAGATCGGCTTCGCGTGGTGGAAGTCGGTCTGGCTGTACGGGAGTTCCTCGACGCGCTTGCCGTCGATCTCGTACGCCACGCAGACCGGGATCTCCTCCCAGCCGGTCAGCACGTCCAGCTTGGTGAGGAAGAAGTCCGTCAGACCGTTGACGCGCGTCGCGTACCGCGCGATCGGCGCGTCGAACCAGCCGCAGCGGCGGTCGCGCCCGGTGGTGACACCGCGCTCGCCACCGATGCGGCGCAGCGCCTCGCCGTCCTCGTCGAACAGCTCGGTCGGGAACGGTCCCGCGCCCACACGCGTTGTGTAGGCCTTGAGGATGCCGATGACCCGGGAGATCTTCGTCGGCCCGACACCGGTGCCGGTGCAGGCGCCGCCGGCGGTCGGGTTGGACGACGTGACGAAGGGGTACGTGCCGTGGTCGATGTCGAGCAGCGTGCCCTGGCCGCCCTCGAAGAGGACGACCTTGCCGTCGTCGAGCGCGTTGTTCAGGATCAGCGTCGTGTCCGCGACGTACGGCTTCAGCCGGTCCGCGAAGGTCAGCAGCTCCTCGACGACCTGACCGGCCTCGATGGCGCGGCGGTTGTAGAGCTTGGTGAGCAGCTGGTTCTTGACCTCGAGCGCCGCTTCAACCTTCTGGACCAGGATCGACTCGTCGTAGAGGTCCTGGATGCGGATGCCGGTGCGGTTGATCTTGTCGGCGTACGTCGGGCCGATACCGCGGCCGGTCGTGCCGATCTTGCGCTTGCCGAGGAAGCGCTCGGTGACCTTGTCGACGGTCACGTTGTACGAGGTGATCAGGTGGGCGTTGCCGCTGATCATGAGCTTGGACGTGTCGACGCCGCGCTCGTTGAGTCCGTTCAGCTCGGAGAACAGGACCGACGGGTCGACGACGACTCCGTTCCCGATGACCGGAGTGCACTCCGGCGTCAGGATTCCGGAAGGGAGGAGGTGGAGCGCGTACTTCTGGTCGCCTACGACGACCGTGTGGCCGGCATTGTTGCCGCCCTGGTAGCGCACCACGTAATCCACGGATCCACCGAGGAGGTCGGTGGCCTTTCCCTTGCCCTCGTCACCCCACTGAGCACCGAGCAGCACAAGTGCGGGCACAGGCGTACACCCCTTCCGGGCGGGGCATGTCCAAGGTCAGGGGGCGCACGTGTGTCGTACGCCCGATACCCCAACCGTCGAACCGGCTGCCCCGGAATAGACGAAGCCCCTGGCGCAATAGCGCAAGGGGCTCTTGCACAAAGATGCTACCCGAGGAAGGACCGAGGTGTCGGATCACGACCAGCTGCTGGTGGTCATCGACCCGGTCGCCCGCCGTTTGGACGGCGAGTCCGTACGGATCGCGAAGGATGTGCTGTGTGCCGGCTCGGAGGCGAAGATTTGCCTGCCGGCCGGGAATGAGGAGTTCGCGCGGGCGCTCGCCCGCAGGGGCAGTAGGCGGCTGGTGGTGGTCGGCGACGACCGTGCCCTGATGAGAGCGGTCGGGCTGCTGCACCGGGAGCGCGGGATCTCCGGCGGGACCAGGGAGAACGCCCTGTCGCTGGTCCCGGTCGGCGCGGTGCCCGCACTGGAGCTGGCGCGCTCGCTGGGGGTGCCGACGGGTGCGGTGGCGGCGGCCCGGGCGGTTCTGGACGGTGTCGTACG
This sequence comes from Streptomyces sp. NBC_01465, assembly GCF_036227325.1. NCBI lineage: Bacteria > Bacillati > Actinomycetota > Actinomycetes > Kitasatosporales > Streptomycetaceae > Streptomyces > Streptomyces sp. NBC_01465. The sequence continues at coordinate 3,877,651 of NZ_CP109467.1, forward strand.
GCGCCTGGACCTGCTGGTGGACGACAGCGGCGGAGTCGTCCTTGGCGACCTGCGGATCCCGGCGATCCCCGGGACGGTGGGCGCCTCCTCGGAGGCCGCGTCGCCGTCCGTGTGGAGCGCGTGCCGTTCTCTCGTACGCACCCTGGTACGGCCCGCGCCGCCCACCGCGCCCGCACCCGCGCAGCGGCTGCGGGTGGAGGCGGACGGGGTGGTGGTGAGCGATCTCGACCGGCCGGTGGCCGGGATCTCGGTGCGCTCGTACGGCGGGCGGGCCGAGGTGGTGGTGCGTACGGCCGCGGGCGAGCGGCTGACCGCCGGCGCGACGGCAGCGGTGACCGTCTCGGGGGCGGACTTCCGCTACCGGGCGGACACGGTGGTGGGCGGTCCGGTCAGGACCCGCACGTGGACGGTGCGGGCCGGGGTGTGGGGCCTGACCCTGCCGTCGTAACAGCGCTTCTCAGTCGAGGTCGAGGGTGGCGCGGTGGGCCTGCCAGCGGTCCATCATCTGGTGCATCTCGTGCTGCAGGAAGTCGAAGAACGCGGCCGTTTCGGCGACCCGGGCCCCGGCGGCGCTGTCCGGGCCGAGGGTCTCCGCACCCTCGCGCAGCATCTTCTCCCAGCGGGTCAGGAGCTGGTCGCGGCGGGTGAACGTCTCGTACCAGAGCTCGTTGTGCAGCACGTAGCGGTCGCGGCGCGAGCCCGGTTCGCGCTCGCGGGCGACCATCGAGGCCTGCGAGAGATAGCGGACGGCGCCCGAGACGGCGGCAGGGCTGATCTGCAGCGCGAGCGCCAGCTCCGCCGAGGTCATCGCCCCGTCCTTGGACGCCAGGAGCGCCGCGAAGACACGGGAAGCCATGCGCTGCATACCGGCCTCGGCGAGCTCCGAGGCGAAACGCTCGACGAAACGGCCGACCGCTTCCGGGTCGGGATCGGTGATCTTCTCGGCGTCCATGTTTCCCAACTTTACATGCTTCACAAATTCGTGAAAATACTGTAGCTTCAAAAACATGACGAAGGCAATCACCGTCGCCGGACTGCACAAGTCGTTCGGGCGGACGCACGCGCTGGACGGCCTCGACCTGAGCGTCGAGACCGGTGAGGTCCACGGCTTCATCGGGCCCAACGGCTCCGGGAAGTCCACCACCATCCGGGTCCTGCTCGGACTGCTGCGCGCCGACTCGGGCGCGGCACAACTGCTCGGCAAGGACCCGTGGAACGACGCGGTGGAGCTGCACCGGCGCCTCGCGTACGTCCCCGGCGACGTCACGCTGTGGCGCAATCTCAGCGGCGGCGAGGTCATCGACCTCTACGGAAAGCTCCGCGGCGGCCTGGACTCCGCCCGCCGGGCGGACCTGATCGAGCGCTTCGAGCTGGACCCGACGAAGAAGGGCCGGACGTACTCCAAGGGCAACCGCCAGAAGGTCGCCCTGATCGCCGCCTTCGCCTCCGACGTCGACCTGCTCATCCTCGACGAGCCCACATCCGGACTCGATCCGCTGATGGAGGGCGTCTTCCAGCGCTGCGTGGAGGAGGAGCGCGACCGCGGGCGGACCGTACTGCTCTCCTCGCACATCCTCAGCGAGGTCGAGACGCTCTGCGACCGGGTCAGCATCATCCGGAAGGGGCAGACGGTCGAGACCGGCTCTCTGAGCGAGCTGCGCCACCTCACCCGTACCGCCGTCACCGCCGAACTGGCCAGTGCGCCCAACGGACTTGCGAAGCTGCCGGGAGTCCATGACCTCGCCATTCGGACGATTGAGGGGGGTCAGGGCAACCGGGTCAAGCTCCAGGTCGAGAGCGACAAGCTCGACGCCGTACTGCGCTCGCTCGCCACCTCGGGCGTACGTTCCCTGACCAGCTCCCCGCCCACGCTGGAGGAGCTCTTCCTCCGGCACTACGAGGCCGACACCACGGCCGGAGCGGGGGTGTCGCGATGACAGCCGCGACGCTCACCGCACCCGCCCCCAACTCCGCCCCAAGGCCGGCCGGATCGGAACAACTGGCAGGAACCGGGACCCTGTTGCGGCTCGCCCTGCGCCGGGACCGGGTCATGATGCCGGTGTGGGTGCTGGTTCTGGGCGGCTCCTTCGCCTCTGTCGCGCGCTCCTTCGGGACGCTGTACGACACGGACGCCAAGCGTGACGAACTGGCCCGCTCCATGAGCGGCAACAGCTCCCTGCGCGCGCTCTACGGACCGGTCTTCAACGACTCCGTGGGCGGTCTCACCACCTGGCGCATGATCGGTTTCGGGGCCGCGCTTGCGGCGGTGATGAGCTTGGTGATCGTCGTACGGCACACCCGCGAGGAGGAGGAGACGGGCCGTCAGGAGCTGCTCTCCTCGGCCATGGTGGGCCGCCGCGCCCCGCTCACGGCCGCACTGCTCGCCGCAGCCGTCGCCAATGTCGCACTGGCCCTGGTGATCACCGCAGGGATGGCCGGATCCGCCGGCTCCGCGGGCAGCGCGCTCGCGCTGGGGCTGACCGTCGCGGGCGTGGGCATGCTCTTCGCCTGCACGGCGGCGATCGCGGCCCAGTTCACCGAGAGCGCCCGTCTGGCGAAGGGGCTGACGGGCGCGGCCATCGGGGCGGCGTTCGTACTGAAAGCCGCCGGGGACGCCTCGTCCACGGACGGCTCGTCCGTCCTGACCTGGCTCTCACCGCTCGGCTGGGCCGAGAACGTCAAGGCGTACGCAGACGACCGCTGGTGGGTGCTGCTGATCCTGCTCGCCGCCATCGCCGCGGAGGCGGTGATCGCGTACACCCTGGCGGGCCGCCGCGACCTCGGCATGAGCTTCCTGGCGACCCGCCCCGGACCCGCGCAGGGCAGGCTCGGCACGGCGGGCGCCCTCGCCTGGCGACTGCAGCGCGGCAGTCTCTACGGCTGGACCGCCGCCTATCTCGTCTGCGGGGTGGTCTTCGGCGGGATCACGACCGGTGCGGCCGACCTGGTCGGCGACAACGAACAGGCCCGCGAGATCTTCGAGCGGATGGGCGGACAAGCGGGTCTCACCGAGGCCTTCCTCGCCACGATGGTGAACATGCTCGGCCTGGTCGCGGCCCTGTACACCGTCGCCTCGGTGCTGCGTCTCCACAGCGAGGAGACCGCTCAGCGCGCAGAGCCCGTGCTCGCGAACGCGGTGGGCCGACTGCGCTGGGCGGCAGGACATCTGGTCATCGCCTTCGCCGGGGCTGCGGTGCTCATGCTGGTGGGCGGCGCCGGGCTGGCGATCGGTTACGGGCACGAACTCGGCCCCGTCCTCGGCGCCTGTCTGGTGCAGCTCCCGGCGATCTGGGTCATCGGCGGGATCGCGGTCCTGCTGTACGGCGCCCTCCCCAGGGCGGCGGCAGCGGCCTGGGGAGCGGCGGGCCTGGTGCTCGCCCTGGGGTGGATCGGCCCGGCGCTGAACGTGCCCCAGTGGCTCATGGACTTCTCCCCCTTCGGCCACCTCCCGAGCCTGCCCGGCACGGCCATGACCTGGACCCCGGTCCTCCTCCTGGCGGCCATGGCGGCGGGGCTGGTCACGGCGGGGCTGGCAGGACTCCGCCGCCGCGACCTGACGAACTAGCACTGGAACGAGAACCAGAACTAGACCTCGACCAGAAGCTCCTTCAGCCCCCGGATCACAAAGCCCGGCTTCCACTCCGGTTCGGACACGAGCCGGAGCTCCGGGGCACGGCGGAGCAACTCGCCGAAGGAGGCGGCGAGTTCGATACGGGCGAGAGGGGCGCCCAGGCAGTAGTGGATACCGGCACCGAAGGTGACATGGGGGTTGGCATGGGACGGGCGGGCCAGATCGAGGGTGGCGGGGTCGTCGAAGACGGCCGGGTCGTGGTTGGCCGAGCCGAAGAGGAGGGCGACTTCGGAGCCCCGGGGGATGTGGACACCGTCGAGCTCGATGTCTTCGAGGACCCAGCGTTCGAAGAGCTGGAGCGGGGTGTCGTACCGCATCAGCTCCTCCACAGCTGTGGACAACAACCGCTGCGGCTCGGCTCGGAGGCGGGCGAGCTCCCCGGGGTGCCGGAAGAGGGTCCACCAGCCGTTGGCCGTGGTGTTCACGGTCGCCTCGTGGCCCGCGTTGAGCAGCAGGACACAGGTGGAGATCATCTCCTGCTCGCTGAGCCGGTCGCCCTCGTCATGGGCGGCGATGAGCGCGGAGATCAAGTCCTCGGTGGGGTCCTTGCGCCGGGTGGCGATCAACTCCCGCAGAAAGGCGGAGAATTCGAGGGAGGCGCGGACGGCACGGGCCGCGGTCTCCTCGGACGGGTTCAGCTCGTACATTCCGCAGATGTCGGCAGACCAGGGTCGGAGCATGTCGCGGTCGGCGCCCTCCGGTATCCCCAGCATCTCGGCGATGACGGCAACGGGCAGCGGCTCGGCGACAGTGGAGAGGAGGTCCCCTCCACCGTTCGCGAGGAGCTCGTCGACGAGTCCGGCGGCGAGCCGCTGAACGGTGGGGGTGAGGTTCTCGACCGTACGCACGGTGAACGCCTTGGAGACGAGCCGCCGGATACGGGTGTGGTGCGGGGCTTCGAGGTCGAGGAGCCCGTTGTCGTTCAGGGTGTGGAAGGGCTCGTGGGAGGCCGGCGGAGGCGTCCGCCCGAACTCCTCGTGGCTGAACCGGTGCAGATAGGTCCGCCCGAGCCGCCGGTCGCGCAGCAGCGCGCTGACGTCGGCGTGGTGGGGGATCAGCCACTGCCCGGTGGGCGCGAAGGGGAGGGCGCGGCCTTCCGATCGGAGCGTTTCGTACGACGGGTAGGGGTCGGCGACGAAGGAGGGCGACCAGGGGTCGAAGGATGTGGCAGAGGCAGCGTCCATGAACGGACGCTAGCTCCCGTTCGGTGGCGCTGACCAGGGGGTACGGACGGTCACCCCGGCCGCACCAGCCCCGTCTCGTACGCGAACACCGCCGCCTGAGTCCGGTCGCGCAGGCCCAGCTTCACCAGGATCCGCGAGACATGCGTCTTGATCGTGGACTCCGCCACCACCAGCCGCGACGCGATCTCCGCATTCGACAGGCCCTGCGCGATCAGCACCAGCACCTCCGTCTCGCGCTCCGTCAGCTCCCCCACCTGCGCCGGCGAGGACAGATGCCGCGGCGAGTCCGAAAGCTTCGTGAACTCCGCGATCAGCCGCTTCGTCACCGTCGGGGCCAGCAGCGCCTCCCCCGAAGCCACCACCCGCACCCCCTCCGCCAGTTGGCGCGCCGACGCGTCCTTGAGCAGGAAGCCCGACGCCCCCGCCCGCAGCGCCTGGTACACGTACTCGTCGAGGTCGAACGTCGTCAGGACCAGCACCTTCGCCGACGCGTCGGCCGCCACGATCTCCCGCGTCGCCTCGATGCCGTTCAGTTCGGGCATCCGGATGTCCATCAGGACCACGTCCGGACGCAACGCCGCGACCTGCGCGACCGCACCCCGCCCGTCGACCGCCTCCCCCACCACCTCGATGTCCGGCATGGCGTTCAGCAGCACCGAGAATCCCTCGCGGACCATCATCTGGTCGTCGACGATGAGGACCTTGATCGTCATGCCCGTTCCTCCGGAGCCGTGGGCGCGCTCACCGGGATGAAGACCGCGATCTCGTACCCGCCGTCGTCCGTCGCGGCCGCCGTCATCTCCCCGTTCAGCATCGACACCCGCTCCCGCATCCCCGTGATCCCGTGCCCGGCCCCCGGAGAAGGCTTCACCAGACCCCGCGCCGGACCGTTCACCACGCGCAGCCCGAGACCGCCCAGCACATACGACACCTCCACCCGCGCCCCCGCCCCCGGCGCGTGCCGCAGCACGTTCGACAGGGCTTCCTGCACGATGCGGTACGCCGACAGCTCGACGCCGGGCGGCAGTTCACGTACCGCACCCGTGACCGTCTTCTCCACCGTCATCCCCGCGTCGCGCACATTGCCGACCAGCCCGTCGAGTTCGGCGAGCGTCGGCTGCGGGGCGTCCGGCGCCTCGTAGTCCTCCGCCCGTACGACACCGAGGACCCGTCGCAGCTCGGTCAGGGCCGCGACCGCGTTCTCCCTGATGACCTCGAAGGAGCGGGTCAGCTCGGGCGGCGGGTTCTCGACCCGGTACGGGGCCGCCTCCGCCTGGATCGCGACGACCGACATGTGGTGGGCGACCACGTCGTGCAGTTCGCGCGCGATGGTGGTGCGCTCCTCGAGCAGCGTGCGCCGCTCGCGTTCGACGACGTTCACCTGCCGCTGGACGGTGACCTCCCGCTTCGCCTCGCGGCGGCTGGTGATCAGGGTGGTGACCAGCAGGGCAAAGCCCGCCGCGACCAGGAAGGGCGGGGTGTTGGAGCTGAATTCGTCGGAGGAGACGCCCTCGGCCACCGACCCGTACGCCGCCGTGATCAGCCACATCCAGGCCGCCGTACGCGCCCGGGTCCGCGCCGCGACCACCGTCATCACGATCAGGTGCCCGCTGATGGCGGCAGGCGTCCACGGCGAGCCGACCCAGGAGTCGGTCAGGGCCATCAGCGCCGGCGCGGAAGCCAGCGATATCCACCAGGCGCCCGCCGGCCTGACCAGCGTCATCAGCACGGCCACCGCGGGAACGAAGGCCACCAGGGCGTAGGTCGAGTCGCCGCCGTTCGTCGTGTACGCGATGACCAGGGTGATGAAGGCGGCGGCCAGGACCAGCGCGTGCGGCAGCCAGCGGGCCCGGTCACGGGCCCGCTCCGGAAGCCTCCTGGTCAGCGGTCCGTCCATGCGCATCGGCGCCAGCGGACGGTAGGCGAAGGGGTCCTTGAGCAGGTCCTCGCGCAGTCCCGCCACGGCCCCCAGGGCCAGGCGGAACTCTGGGCTGCGAGCCTTCATCGACTCGGTTGTCTCGGTCACGTACAGAACGGTATGCGGCCGAGCGGGTGACGTCGTCAGCACTGATACGGATCCTGCGGGGTCCCCCTCAGGTACTACCCGCTCCTACCCGCCCCTACCAGGCCAGCTGCGCGATCTCCTCCGCCACCACCGCGCACGCGTCCGCCGCCGGGTCGATCAGCGCGAAGTGGGCGACCCCGTCGAGCAACGTCAGCCCGACCACCTCGCCCTCCTTCGCCGCCGCGTCCACGAACGCCTCGCTCACCTGCATCGGAACCGTCTCGTCGAGCCGCCCCTGGACGACCGCGGTCGCGATCCCGGTCGGCAGCAATGCCGACGGGTCCGCCCACTCGTCCCGGCCCTCGGCCCCCAGGAACGCGTCCACCGCCCCGTCGCACACGTCCAGCTCCCGCGAGCGCGCGAAGTGCGCGATCGGCGCGAGCGCGACCACCCCGCGGAAGGGCGGCGTCGTCCGGTGCCAGGGCGCCTCGGGCGGCAGCACCTGCCGGGCCGCCGCCCACAGCGCGAGGTGCCCGCCCGCGGAGTGCCCGGTCAGGACCGTACGGCGCAGGTCGGCGCGCGGCAGATGTTCCCGTACGAGAGCGGGCAGCGCGTCCAGCGCCGCCGCCACGTCGTCCAGGGTGTCGGGCCAGCGGCCCGCGCTGCCCTCCGCCTCCCCGCCCCGCCGGTACTCGACGAGGGCCACACCGAAGCCGCGCCCGGCGAGAAACGCGGCGAAGGGCGTGAGGTGCGCACGGTCGACGCGCTGCCGCCAGGCCCCGCCGTGCAGGACGACGACGAGCGGCACGAGCCCCTCGCCGTCGCCGTCCTGCCCGCGCGGTGCGTAGAAGTCCACGAGCTGGTCGGGGTGTTCGCCGTAGGCGGCGGTGGCATCGGGCTCGACGGCGAGATGCGAGAAGACCGATTCGGCCTCGGCGGCCTCGGTTCCCTCGGACATGGTGCTCCAACTGTTCGTGGACCAAACGGGGTTCAGACTAGCTACACCAGCTCCGCCAGCACCGCAGCGGCCCTCTCCGCGTCGGCGAAGCCCACGTACAGCGGGGTGAAGCCGAAGCGGAGGATGTCGGGCTGCCGGAAGTCGCCGACGACGCCGCGCGCGATCAGCTTCTTCATCACCGCGCCCGCGTCGGCGCAGCGCAGGGAGACCTGGCTGCCGCGTTCGGCGTGGGCGGCCGGGGTGACCGACTCCAGGGTGACGAGCTCCAGGAAGAAGTCCGTCAGGGCAAGGGACTTGGCGCGTACGGCCTCGATCGACACCCCGTCCCAGACGTCGAGCGACGCCTCCAGAGCCAGCATCGACAGGATGTCGGGCGTCCCGACCCGGCCACGGACCGCGCCGTCGGCCGGCGTGAAGTCCGGCGTCATGCCGAAGGGGTCGGCGTGCGAGTTCCAGCCGGGGAGCGGGGAGTCGAAGGAGGCCTGGTGGTCGGGCCGTATGTAGAGGAAGGCGGGCGAACCCGGGCCGCCGTTCAGGTACTTGTACGTACAGCCGACGGCGAAGTCCACCTCGTGCTCCGCGAGCCCGACCGGCAGCGCGCCCGCGCTGTGGCAGAGGTCCCAGACGGTCAGCGCCCCCGCCTCGTGCGCGGCCGCCGTGATGGCGGGCAGGTCGTGGAGGCGGCCGGTGCGGTAGTCGACGTGGTTGACGAGGACGGCTGCGGTACGCGGCCCGATCGGATCTCCGGGGGTGTACGGCACCATGCGCCTGCCGGTCATCCGGGCCGCCGACCCGGCGACGTAACCGTCCGTCGGGAAGGTGGTGGCGTCGACGAGGACCTCGTCGCGGGACGGGTCGGCCAGGCGTACGGCCGCGACCAGCGCCTTGAAGACGTTGACGCTGGTCGAGTCGCCGACGACGGTCGTGCCGGCTGCGGCACCCACGATCGGGGCGATCCTGTCGCCGATGCGCTCGGGCGCGGTCCACCAGCCCGACTCGTCCCAGGAGCGGATCCGCAGCTGCCCCCACTCGCGCGCGATGACGTCGGCCATCCGCGCGGGGACGTGCTTGGGGAGGGCCCCCAGCGAGTTCCCGTCGAGGTACACGACGTCGTCGTCGAGGGTGAACAGCTCGCGGCACTTGGCGAGTTCGTCCGCGGCATCCAGGGCCGCTGCTCGGGTCTCAGACATGACTGCGCGCCGTCCACAGCTCGGGGAACACGTTCTTCGTGGCGCGCTTCTCCAGCCAGGACACCCCGGCGGACCCACCCGTGCCGACCTTCGAGCCCATCGCCCGCCGCGTCGCCACCAGATGGTCGTTGCGCCATCGCCAGACCAGTTCGCCGACATCGGTCAACGCCTCGCCGAGGCGCACCAGTTCGGTGTCCTGGTCGGGGGCCGCGTAGACCGCCGTCCACACCGCCTCGACCTCGGGCGAAGGCTCGTACTTCTGCGAGAGGTCGCGGTCCACGACCGCCTCGGGGATCGCATGGCCGCGCCGCGCGAGGAGGCTCAGCACCTCGTCGTACAGGCTCGGCTCCTGCAGCGCCTTCTCCAGCTCCGCGTGCACCCGCGGCGCGCCCCGGTGCGGGACCAGCATCGACGCGGACTTGTCGCCGAGCAGGAACTCCATGCGCCGGTACATGGCGGACTGGAATCCGGACCCCTCGCCGAGCGCGCTGCGGTAGGCGTTGAACTGTCCGGGCGTGAGCTGCGCGAGCGGCCGCCAGGAGGCGTTGAGCGACTCCAGCTCGTACGTGGAGCGCTTCAGCGCGGCCATCGCGGTCGGCAGGTCGTCGCGGCGCAGCGCGTGGGACGCGGTCTCCCACTCGTGGACGATCACGGTGAACCACAGTTCCATGACCTGGGTGGTGACCAGGAAGACCATCTCGCCGGGGTCGTCCGAGCGGAGGTGCTGGAGGTGGGTGAGGACGTCGGCCTGGACGTAGTCCTCGTACGGGGTCGTCCCCGCGAAGTCGAGATGCGGGGCCTCTTCGGGCGCCCCAGGGGTCACGTCGGACATCACTGTCTCCTTGCACATGTGTCCGGGTAGCGGTCCGCCCCTTCCAGTAGGTGATGGAGCCCCGGTCCCCACCCGAATCATCCGTGGCCGGGGGCGGTAGGGCAAGCGCACATGTGTCCGGATCAGGGGACGGTCGGGCCGGTGATGTAGGTCCCGTCCGTGGCGTACGGGAAGGCGTTCGACCTGCAGCCGTCGAGGCCCTTGATCTGCTGCTGCATCACCGGGGCGAGCTTTCCGGGGCCCGGGCAGGCCATGTGCATGTGGATGCCGATCTGGTGGCCGACCTCGTGGTTGATGATCAGGTGCCGGTACTCGGCCGCGGACCCGTTGAACTGCGGCGACCCGAGCTGCCAGCGGCGCAGATTGACCACCACACCGTCCGCGGTCTCGCAGTTCAGCTCGCCGTGGGTGTGCAGCCCGAGCGACTCGAGGCAGAGGCGGTCGGCGGTGGCCGGGGTGGCGATACGGATGATGAAGTCGCCCCCGGTGGCGACCAGTTGGAAGGTGCCGCGGCCGTGCGCGGCCCAGCCGCGCGGGTTGGCGAGGATGGTCTGGATCTCGGCGGCGGCCTCGCTCGCGGAGACCCCGGAGCCGTCCTCGACCTGGACGCGGTAGCGGCGCAGGGGGCCCGAGCCGACGGGGCTGCCGTGGGACTGGGCGGTGGTGAAGGTGCCGGGGCCGGAGGCGGGGACGGTGGTCTTCTTGGGCGTGGTTCTGGGTGTCGGCTTCGACTTCGCCTTCGCCTTGGAGGCGGCAGGGGTCGGAGTGTCCGAAGGGGACGGGGGCGTGAGCACCACGTGGTCCGCGATGCCCACGGCGTCCGAGCTCCGGCCGTCCCAGGCGGCGAACGCGGCGCCCCCGGCGAGTGCGAGCACGGACAGCAGGCAGCCGATCAGCAGGGACCGGACGAAGGGACGCCGATCTCGTCGAACGGCTCCACGCTGGCCCACGACAGACTTCTCCCTGCTCCGAGCTGGAGTTGGGGGGAGAGGTGTGGGGCCTCTGTGCCAGCAGTGAATGTACGGTGCAGGTGATCATACAGAGGGCCCGTACACCTGTACGGGCCCTGATGTACGCGTTCTGTCACAGCCCAGGCGTCACAGGCGCCTCAGCCGTCACAGCCCAGCGATCACAGCTCAGCCGTCACAGCCCGAGCGTCTCCGCAGCGGTCGCCGACGAGTCCCGCAGGAAGGACGAGCAGCGCTCGTACTCCTCCTGCTCACCGATCGCCTGCGCCGCACGCGCCAGCGCGTGCAGGGCGCGCAGGAAGCCGCGGTTCGGCTCGTGCTCCCACGGCACCGGGCCGTGGCCCTTCCAGCCGGAGCGCCGCAGGGCGTCCAGGCCGCGGTGGTAGCCGGTACGGGCGTACGCGTACGACTCGACGGCGTTGCCGCGCTCGAACGCGTCGTCGGCGAGCTGGGCCCAGGCGAGCGAGGACGAGGGGTACTTCGCGGCGACCTCGGTGGGCGCGGTGCCGGCCGCGAGCAGTTCGCGCGGCTCCGGGTCGTCGGGCAGGTGGGTCGGGGGCGGGCCCCCGAGCAGGTCTTGGTGGATAGCCATGCCCCCAGTCTGCCTGGCCGCACGGCCTACCGGGACCCGGGCCGCCGCCCTCAGGCCGCCAAGCCCTTGAGCCTGCGCAGCGCCCGTACGAGAGCATCCGTGCCCGCCTCCGCCTTGGAGCGCGGGCAGCCGACGTTCAGCCGTACGAAACCGTCCGCGCCGTAGACCGAGCCGCGCATGATCGCGACCTTCTCCGTCTCGACGAGCTCCCGCTGGAGCTCCCCGTCGTCCACAGCCAGGGGACGGAGGTCGATCCAGGCGAGATAACCGGCCTCCGGCGGCTGCCACCCCAGCTCCGGGAAGGCCTCGCCGAGCCGGTCGGCGACCATCGCGAGGTTCCCCGCGGTGTACGCCCTGACCTGGTCCATCCATGCGGCGCCCTGCCGGTACGCGGCGATGTGCGCGGTCAGCGAGAGCACGGCGGGCGAGGCGAGCCCCTCCCCCGTCTCCATCCGCCGGATGTACGCGGCCCGGTCTTCCGGGTCGCCGATGATGCCGTAACTGCCGGTCAGCGCAGGGAAGTTGAAGGACTTCGAGCCGGAGGTGATCACGGCCCACCGCCCCGCCCCGTACCGCGTCCAGGGCAGATGTCGGTGCCCCTCATGCACGAAGTCGGCGTGGATCTCGTCGCTGATGACGGCAGTTCCGTACCGCTCGGCGAGGCGGGCGAACGCGGTCAGTTCGGCGTCCGTCCACACCTTCCCGGTGGGGTTGTGCGGCGAGCAGAGCAGCAGCACCTTGCTGTCGGGCCGGGCCAGCTCCCGCTCGAGAGCGCCGAGGTCGCCCACCGGAACACCGCGCAGTTCGCGCCCGAGCCCGGCTATCGCCTTCGTGAAGCCGTCGTACGTGGGCGTGTGGACGACCACCCCGTCACCGGCCTCCGTCCACATCTGCAGCAGCTGGGAGAGCTGGTTGAGGACGGACGGCCCGTAGACGAGCCGCTCCGGGTCGAGCTCGGTGTCGTAGCGGCTCGCGTACCAGTGGCGTATCGCCTCCCGGAACTCCCCGAGCCGCCAGTCCGTGTACCCGAACACCCCGTGCGCGACCCGTTCCTGGAGCGCGGCCAGCACCTCGGGCGGCGAGGCGAAGTCCATGTCGGAGATGGTGAAGGGCAGCAGCCCGTCGACGCCGAACCGGTCGGCCACACCGTCCCACTGGACGGACCACGTACCGGTCCGCTCTATCGGGGTGTCGAAGTCATAAGTGGTGGTCATGGCTGCCCGTCCGAACATGACGCGGGCCCGGCACCCCAGAGCGGGGTGCCGGGCCCGTCGTACCCGACTGCTTACTTGATCTTGGTGCCCGTGGAGCGCAGGTTCGCGCAGGCCTCGGTGACGCGCGCGGCCATGCCCGCCTCGGCGGCCTTGCCCCAGGTGCGCGGGTCGTACAGCGACTTCGTGCCGACCTCGCCGTCGACCTTCAGGACCGCGTCGTAGTTGCGGAACATGTGGTCCACGACCGGACGCGTGAAGGCGTACTGGGTGTCGGTGTCGAGGTTCATCTTCACGACGCCGTTCTCCAGCGCGGTGGTGATCTCCTCGGCGGTGGAGCCGGAGCCGCCGTGGAAGACGAAGTCGAACGGGGAGGCCTTGCCGAACTTCGCGGCGACGCCCTCCTGGAGGTCCTTCAGCAGCTCGGGACGGAGCACGACGTTGCCCGGCTTGTAGACGCCGTGCACGTTGCCGAAGGAGGCGGCCAGCAGGTAGCGGCCCTTCTCGCCCAGGCCGAGGGCCTCGGCGGTACGGATCGCGTCCTCGACCGTGGTGTAGAGGTTGTCGTTGATCTCGTGGCTGACGCCGTCCTCCTCGCCACCGGTCGGGGTGATCTCGACCTCGAGGATGATCTTCGCGGCGGCGGCCTTCGCGAGCAGCTCCTGGCCGATGGCCAGGTTGTCGGCGAGGGTCTCGGCCGAGCCGTCCCACATGTGGGACTGGAACAGCGGGTTGAGGCCCTTGGCGACGCGCGCGGCGGAGACCTCCAGCAGCGGGCGCACGTAACCGTCCAGCTTGCCCTTGGGGCAGTGGTCGGTGTGCAGCGCGACGGTGACGGGGTACTTCTCGGCGACGATGTGCGCGAACTCGGCCAGGGCGACGGAGCCGGTGACCATGTCCTTGTTGTACTGGCCGCCCAGGAACTCCGCACCACCGGTGGACATCTGGATGATGCCGTCGCTCTCGGCCTCCGCGAAGCCGCGCAGCGCAGCGTGCAGGGTCTGCGTCGAGGTGACGTTGATGGCCGGGTAGGCGAACTTGCCTGCCTTCGCCCGGTCCAGCATCTCGTTGTAGACCTCGGGGGTTGCGATGGGCATCTGTCCGCTCCTTGGCTATGTGCGGGTGTGCGTTGCGGGTCCCTGACCTGGGGGCGACGTCATCGTCGGGGCCTATCTTTCCAGACTCTTGGGCTTACTCCACCTGGCAGATACGCCGAGGGGGTGGCCGTTTCACGTGAAACGGCCACCCCCTCGACGTATGCGCAGGTCAGAGGTGCTTCAGAGCCTTACAGCCCCAGTTCCTTCTGGCCGTACGCGAAGAGGTACGGGACCCCCGCACCCTCGGTGATCTTCGCCGCGGCGCCCGTGTCGCGGTCCACGATGGTCGCCACCGCGACCACCTCGGCGCCGGCCTCGCGCGCCGCCTCGACGGCGGTCAGCGGGGAGCCGCCGGTGGTGGAGGTGTCCTCGACGATCAGGACGCGGCGGCCCTTGATCTCCGGGCCCTCGATACGGCGCTGCATGCCGTGCTGCTTGGCGGCCTTGCGGACCACGAAGGCGTCCAGCGTGCGGCCGCGGGCGGCGGCGGTGTGCAGCATGGCGTCGGCGATCGGGTCGGCGCCGAGCGTCAGCCCGCCGACCGCGTCGAACTCCAGGTCGGCGGTGAGGTCGAGCATGACCTGCCCGACCAGCGGGGCGGCGGCGCCGTCCAGCGTGATCCGGCGCAGGTCGATGTACCAGTCGGCCTCGATGCCCGAGGAGAGGGTCACCTTGCCGTGCACGACGGCCTTGTCCTTGATGTGCTGCAGCAGATCAGCGCGTACGTCAGTCATGGCTAAGAGCTTAGAGCCGCCGCCACGACCAGGTCGTCGCGATCTCCAGGGGGTCGATCGGGGTGACCAGGCGCGGGAGGGTGTTGAGGCCGTTGGGCGGGCCCGACTGGGGCTCGACGCAGACGGCCTCGGCCTGTTCGTCGTAGACGACGACCCACTCGGCGCGGCTCTTGACCTTGAGCTCCAACTGCTCGGGCCAGGTGAGGGTCACGTCGACGCCGTACGGCATCCCGAAGCAGTCGTCCCAGGGGCCGGGGAGCGGGTCGATGCGACGGCCGGTGGGGAGGTGGTCGTCGCCGCGCTCCTCCTGCCAGTCGGCGGTGAAGTCGATACGGACGTCCTCGCCGCCGAGGTTCCTGTTGAACCACGGGTGCCAGCCGGCCTGCGCGGGGAAGGAGTCGTCGTACGTCTCGACGCCCAGGGCGACCGTGACGGAGTCCTCCGTCAGCTCGAAGGTCTGGGTGACCCGGCCGGGGTACGGCCACGGGTCGGTGAGGTCGTAGGTGAAGGCCGCCGCGGTCTTCTCGAGACGGGCCGTGCGCCAGGCGGTGTTGCGGCCGGTGCCGTGAATGGCGTGCGGCGGGGAGTTGAGCGGCATCTGGTGGCGCTCGCCGCCGTTTCTGAACTGGCCGTGCTCGATGCGGCCGCACCACGGGACCATGGGGAAGCAGCCGTACTTCTCCCCCTGCCGCAGGAGTTCGGTACCGCCGATCCGGAGGCTGCTGATACGGCAGCCGTTCTCGGGGTTCACGGTCAACTCGACGTCGCCGGCCGCCAGCCGGACCTCTTCGCTACTCACACTGCGACAGTACCCACCGGGTGCCTACCGGCGCCGCCGCAGGGCACGCCCGACCACGACCGCCGAGGCGAGCGCGAGGGCCGCCGCGGGGGCCGCCCAGCGCAGGGTCGCGGAGGCCGTCGCCGATGCGGGCGGCGGGACCGGGGCATACCGGCCGCGCGGCGGGGCGTGGTCGACCTCCTCGGCGCTGCGGCCGATCATCGTGCGGCGCGCGTGCGCGGCCTCGGCGGGCTCGTCGTCGTGAGGCATGTCCACGGGCAGGTCGAGCGGCTCGAACTCCACCTCGGCCAGGGCGTCGAGGGAGGGCGGCGGGACCTCGGTCTCGAACACGGAGGTCGGAGCGGCAGCCTCTTCGGGCGCAGCCTCCTCGGGTGCTTGCGGCTCCTCGTGGGTCACCGCCGGCTCGTCCACCGGTTCCGCGCCGAGGCGGTCCGCGAACCGGTCGAGGAGTCGCTGCGCGGAGGCCAGTGCGGACGCGTCGTCGAGCTCGGCGAGCCGGCCCTCGCCCCGGGCGGTCCCGGCGAAGGTCAGCGTCGTACCGCCGTCGGACGCGCTCAGACGTACCGTCAGCGACAGCTTCACCACACCGGATCCGCGTGCCTCCGTGCCCTCGCCCTCGACGGCGAAGCCGCCGTCCTGGGCGCCGATGCGCAGGGCGCCGCGGTAGGTGATCGTGTGGCCGCCGACCCGGACCTTCAGCCGCCCGGCGAGCGGACCGCTGTCGCCGTCGGCGTCCTGCTGGAACCCTGGGACGCAGCGTGCGACACGGGCGGGGTCCGCCAGGACCCGTCGGAGGGACTCTGCCGGAACCGGAACGAACACCTCATGCTCCATGAGAGCCGAGCCTACTCAGACGCGCCGCACACGTCAGCGCTTTAGCCCCCGTAACGCGGGTGCACCAGGGTCGAAGCAGGCAGGTTGAGCGGTTTCGTCACCACCGGCGACCAGGCCGCGGTCCGCTCGGGTCCCAGGCTCGGCCGCGTACGGGAAGCGAGCACGAAGCCCCAGTCGCCCGGCGCACCGCGCGCCCCCGAGGCCCGGTCCGGGCCCGCCGTGAAGCCGGAGAGGCGGCCCGTCGCGCAGTACGGGAGGGGGTGCAGGCCCGCCGAGCGGAGGGTGGCGACCACCGTCCAGAAAGTGTGCGGGCGGGCCCCGACCGCGCCCGCGTGGACGGCGATACGGCCGCCCGGGGCCAGGACCCGGCCCGCGAGCCCGTAGAACTCCTCCGAGTAGAGCTTGGTGCTCGGGGTGATCCCGGGGTCGGGCAGGTCGGAGATCACCACGTCGTACGCCCGGTTCCGCTGCCCCGGCGAGCGCAGCCAGGTGAAGGCATCCGCGGTGACGACGTGCAGCCGCGGGTCGCGGTACGCATGCGCGTTCAGCGCGGAGAGCGCCGGGTCGGTACGAGCGAGCTTCTCGACCCCGGGGTCCAGCTCCACCAGCGTCAGCGACCGCACGTCCCCGTACCGCAGCACCTCCCGCGCCGCCAGACCGTCCCCGCCGCCCAGGATCAGCACCCGGGCGTGCGGTCCGCGCATCGCCGGGCGGACCAGCGCCTGGTGGTAGCGGTGTTCGTCGAGCCCGTTCACCCGCAGCCGGCCGTCCAGGAAGAGGTCGAGGGGGCCGCGCTCGGACCCCGTCAGCACCACTTCCTGCACCTCCGTCTGGACCGCGACCCGCACATGCGCCCCGTACACCGCACGCCTGGCCGCGTCCTCGAAGTCCCCGACCTGGGCCGTCGCCGTGGCGAGCACGGTCAGCACCGTGACATTGGCCGCGATCAGCCACCACCGGGAGCGGGCCGTCAGATCCCGCCGGAAGAGCCAGAGCACCAGCGCCCCGCCCGCGACCGCGTTGACCGTGCCGGTCAGCAGAGCCCCCGTCAACTGGCCCAGCATGGGCAGCAGAAGGAACGGAAAGGCCAGCCCCCCGACCAGCGCGCCCACATAGTCGGCCGCGAAGAGGTCGGCGACCGCACCGCCCGCGTCCTGCCGCGAGACGCGCTGGATCAGCGTCATCAGCAGCGGGATCTCGGCGCCGATCAGCACCCCGATGGCAAGTGAGAAGGCCACCAGCGCATAGCGGGCGCCGCCCAGCCAGGCGAACGACGCGTACAGCACGAGCGCCGAGGTGCCGCCCACCAGCGCCAGCGCTGCCTCCACCAGGCCGAATCCGACCGCGGCCCGCAGGCGCAGCCGTTTCGCGAGGAGCGAGCCGATGCCCATGGCGAAGACCATCGTGGACAGGACCACCGAGGCCTGAGTGACCGAGTCCCCGATCAGATACGAGGCGAGGGCGACCAGCTCCAGTTCGTACACCAGACCGCACGCGGCACAGATGAAGACCGTCGCGAGCACCAGCATCCGGCCGGTCGCGGGCGTGACGGACAGCCGTGCACCCTGGGTCTCGGGGGACACGGACCGGTCGATCATGATGGGAACGCTACGTTACGAAACTCTCACGACGTGTCACCCACAAGGGTGCAATGCGGGTGCGGCAGGCGTGCGCGCCCCGATCCGGGTACGCGTCACCACCAGCTGCCCCTCCTGCGGATACGCATGCCAGGTGCGCCAGGTCACCTGTCCGTCGCGGCGCTGCGCCAGCATCGCCGTGAACGCGTGGGGCGAGCCGGGAAACGTACCCGCAAGTCCGTTCGGATGGTCGGCGACCAGCGCGAGGAGCTCCTGCGCGCGCCCCCCGAACGCGCCCGGCGAGAGCGTCTCGACGCACGCTGCGAACTCGTACTCCCAGCCGCCGACGCTCTTGGCGACGCCCAGCGGTAAAGGGGTGCTGCTCCCGGGGATACAGGCGACCGTCTCGGAACAGATGCCGTTGTCCTCCTCAAGAAGTACCTGGTGGGAGGCGCCGAGCAGCCTCATCTGCAGCTTGGCGCCGGCCAGTTCGAGATCGAGTGTGGCCAGGGCGGGCAGCGGCTCCCGGCCCAAGGCCCAGGCCAGGTCGGCGGCGCGCGTGTCGGTGTAGGCGGTCTTCAGGGTCGTGAGCATGGGTGGGCTCCGCAAAACACACGTGTAGCGGGGTGGACCGGGGTCTCCCCGGAATGGTGTCAGGGGTGGTGGGGACGCCTTCTCGGAGCCGTACCGCAGCCTGTGCGGTTGCTCAGGGCTGATGCTTCAGGTCCGAGGGCAACTTCTTCATTCAACAGCGAGGGAATCATGAAGTGCGTGGCGCTCACAGCGTTTTTACCCAACTTGACGGGGTTTCCATCCCCTCGGGGGCTTCACGGTTCATACGTTCAACAGCAGGGTCAACACGGACGCGCCCGGCGGGTGTTGACCCACCGGGCGCGTACCCCGGGATGCCCGGTGGAATCAGCTGCCCCGTGTCAGCTGGAACCACCGCATCCCCCGCCCCCGCCGCAGGACGAGCCGCCCCCGCAGGAGTGCCCGCCGCCGCCACAGGAGTGGTGACCTCCGGAGTGCCCGGAACTCCCCGAGTCCCCGGAGCCGCTGTCGCCGGCCCACCAGCTGGAGCCGCCCGCCGCAGCGGAGCCGGAGCTGCCGCGGTGCGAACGTCCCCCGCGCGCCGCGACGCCTTTTGCCACCCGCCGCCGCGCCATGAAGTTGGCCAGCGCCACGACCACCATGAACACCACGAACAGCACGAAGATGAAAGCGAGCATCGCCCTCACCGTCCTTTCGTCCCGCATCCCCCGAAGCGGCTAGCGCTCCGTGCGCTCCTTGCGTGGAGTGGGGATGCCCCTGCCCTCTCGAACCCAAAGCAGAGTTGAGCAACTCCAGAGGTTCGGCGCAGGATGGCCGCCATGACGCGCCCTCTGCTCAACCGCCGCCTCGCCGAATTCGGGACCACGATCTTCGCCGAGATGTCCGCACTCGCCCTCTCCACCGGTTCGATCAACCTCGGGCAGGGCTTCCCGGACACGGACGGCCCCGAGGAGATCCGCGAGGCAGCCGTACGGGCGCTGCGCGACGGCCGCGGCAACCAGTACCCGCCGGGCCCCGGCGTCCCCGAGCTCCGCACCGCGATCGCCGACCACCAGCAGAGCCGCTACGCCCTCTCCTACGACCCCGACACCGAGGTCCTGGTCACCGCGGGCGCCACGGAGGCCATCGCCGCATCCCTCCTCGCGCTGGTGGAGCCGGGCGACGAGGTGATCGCCCTGGAGCCGTACTACGACTCCTACGCGGCCTGCATCGCGATGGCGGGCGGCACCCGCGTCCCCGTCACGCTCCGCCCCCGCGACGGCGCCTACCACCTGGACCTGGACGAGCTCCGCGACGCGATCACCGACCGCACGCGCCTCATCCTCCTCAACACCCCCCACAACCCCACCGGCACCGTCCTCACCCGCGACGAGCTCGCCGCGATCGCCGCCCTCGCGGTCGAGCGCGACCTCCTCGTCATCACCGACGAGGTCTACGAACACCTCACCTTCGACGGCGCCGCACACATCCCCCTCGCCACCTTCCCCGGCATGCGCGAGCGCACGGTCACCATCTCCTCGGCCGGCAAGACGTACTCCTTCACCGGCTGGAAGGTCGGCTGGGCGACGGCGTCCCCCGCTCTGATCACCGCGGTCCGCTCGGCGAAGCAGTTCCTCACCTACGTCTCGGCGGGCCCCTTCCAGTACGCGGTCGCCGAGGCCCTGCGCCTCCCCGCCGCCTACTACGACGACCTCCGCGCCGACCTGAGCGCCAAGCGCGACCTGCTGAGCGACGGCCTCCAGGCGGCGGGCTTCGAGGTCTACCGCCCCTCCGGCACGTACTTCGTCACCACCGACATCCGCCCGCTCGGACCTGCGCTCTCCCAGAACGGCGACGGCTTCGCCTTCTGCCGCGCACTCCCCGACCGCATCGGCGTCGTCGCGATCCCCAACGCGGTCTTCTACGACCACCGCGAACAGGGCGCCCCCTTCGTACGGTTCGCGTTCTGCAAGCGGACCGAGGTCCTCCAGGACGCGGTGGACCGCCTCAAGGGACTTTCCTGACACGGCACTTACCTCCCGCCCCACCACCCGGTCGGCCCGCCCCGGGTCGCGCGCGGACCGCCGAGCACGGAGGGTCGGTCTGTCCGACCCTGTGCCCGCACGCCGCCCGGAGGTTCCCCGTGTCCGCCGACCTCAGCCAACAGGCCGCGGTGGCCCGGCCGGCCTCCGTCACCACGCGCCGCCGCCCCGCGCTGCTGCGCCGTGCGGCCCCCGCGCTCGGGCTGTTCGCGGCGGCGCGGCTGACCGGGCTCGTGCTGCTCGCCCTCTGGTCGTGGCACCTGGGGCACAGCCCGCTGACGATCATCGGCAACAGCTGGGACGCGAAGTGGTACACCTCCGTCGCCGCCCACGGGTACGGCGCGCGCACCTTCACGTACCCCAACGGCGACGTCCAGAGCGACCTCGCCTTCTTCCCGCTCTACCCGGCGCTGATCCGGGCCGTGGCGACCGTCCTCCCGGTCACCGGCGGCGGCGCGGGACTCCTCGTCTCCTGGGCCGCGGCCGCGGCGGCCGCCTGCGGGATCTACGCGATCGGCGAGCGGCTCCACGGGCGCAGGACGGCGACCCTGCTCGTCCTGCTCTGGGGCCTGCTGCCGCACGCCGTCGTCCTGTCGATGGCGTACACCGAGCCGGTGCTCACCGCCCTCGCCGCCTGGTCGCTGTACGCGCTGCTCGCCCGCAACTGGCTCTGGGCGGGCAGCCTGGCAGCGCTCGCCGGCCTGTCCCGGCCCAACGGGTACGCGGTCGCGGCGGCGGTCTGCGTGGCAGCCTTGATCGAGGTCGTACGCGGCCGGGCGACCGCCCGCGTCTGGGCGGCGGGCCTGCTCGCTCCGCTCGGCTGGGTGGGGTTCGTGCTGTGGGTCGGGGCGCGCAAGGGCGACGTACTCGGCGGCTACTTCACCGTCCAGGACAAGTGGGGTTCGCGCTTCGACTTCGGCGTCGGCTGGCTGCGGCTCGCCCGCGACCTGCTGCTCCGCCCGGCCCCGGTGGTCCTCACGGTGAGCCTGCTGATCGTCGCCGCCGCGGTGCTCCTGTACGTACTCCTGATCCTGGAACGCCCGCCCCTGGCCCTGCTCGTCTACACCGGCGCGCTGCTGCTGGTCGCGGTCGGCGGCACGGGCTTCTTCGAGTCGAAGCCGCGCTTCCTGCTGCCCGCCTTCCCGCTGCTGATCCCGCTCGCGCTCGCCATGACGAAAGCCCGGCCGAGGACCGCGATCGTGGTGATCACGGCGCTCGCCGGGCTGTCGTTCGGCTACGGCGCCTACCTGCTGACCAGCGCGCACATGCCGTTGTAGGTACTAGGCGTCGTCGCCGTCGGCCTGCTCGGTGCCGGTGCCCGGCTCGTCGGTGCCGGACTCCAGGTCCTGCTCCAGGCCGAGCTGCTCGACGAGCCACTTGTCGAACTCGATCGAGGCGCGCACCCAGCTCACCGTCGACGACACGAAGTGCTCGAGGCTGACGCCGGTGCCGATCAGCATCTGCGCCTCACCGATGAGACGGACGGAGCCGTCGTCGTGGGTGTGCGTGTACGCCTTCGGCCACAGGGTGCGGCGGTTCCAGTCGTCGATCAGCTCGAGAAGCTGGAGCTTCTCCTCGATCTTGTGCTCACGGTCGTAGAACGTCCGGACCGAGAAGACCTGCTGGTCGTCCTCGCCGCGGAACATGAAGTACGTGCGGAATTCCTCCCACGGCGCGGCGAGGTCACCCTCGTCGTCGAGAACGTACTTCAGCTCCATCTGCTCGAGGAGCTGCTTGACCAGGTCCTGGTCGGGAACGACGGGGCCCGCCGGTCCGGCCTGCGGCTCGGGCTGGCCCCCGAAGTTCGGAATGGAGGACGGGTCGATGCTCATGTCTTGGATTGCCCTTCGTACGAGTCCCGCCAGTCTCCCCCATGCCGGGCGGGGGCTGGCAACCCCCGCCCGCCACTATCAGCTGCGGGCTTATTCCTTTGCCTGTTCCTTTGCCTGTTCCGCTGCCTGTACCCCTGCTTCCGCCCGCCCCACGATGAGCCCGTCCTCGAACCGGTCCACGCGCACCGTGTCCCCGTCCGTGACCTCGCCCGCCAGGATCTCCTTGGCGAGCCGGTCGCCGATCGCCGTCTGGATGAGGCGGCGCAGCGGGCGCGCGCCATACGCCGGGTCGTTGCCCTCGTCCGCCAGCCAGGCCAGCGCCTCGGGCGTGATGTCGAGCGTGAGCCTGCGCTCGGCCAGCCGCTTCGCGAGCCGCCCGATCTGGAGCTCGGCGATGTGCGCCAGCTCGTCCCGCGACAGGGCCGAGAAGACGACCAGGTCATCGAGCCGGTTGAGGAACTCCGGCTTGAAGGACGCCCGTACGACGTCCAGGACCTGCTGCTTCTTCTCCTCCGGCTTGGTCAGCGGATCGACCAGGTACTGGCTGCCGAGGTTCGACGTGAGGATCAGGATGGTGTTGCGGAAGTCCACCGTCCGCCCCTGCCCGTCCGTCAGCCGCCCGTCGTCGAGCACCTGCAGCAGGACGTCGAAGACCTCGGGGTGGGCCTTCTCGACCTCGTCCAGGAGCACCACGCTGTACGGTCGCCGGCGCACGGCCTCCGTGAGCTGGCCGCCCTCCTCGTAGCCGACGTACCCGGGCGGGGCGCCGACGAGGCGAGCCACCGAGTGCTTCTCGCCGTACTCGCTCATGTCGATGCGGATCATGGCCCGCTCGTCGTCGAAGAGGAAGTCCGCCAGGGCCTTCGCCAGCTCGGTCTTGCCGACACCGGTCGGGCCGAGGAAGAGGAACGAGCCCGTCGGCCGGTCGGGGTCGGCGATTCCGGCGCGCGTACGCCGGACCGCGTCCGAGACCGCCTGGACGGCCTCGCTCTGCCCGATGAGCCGCTTGCCGAGCTCCTCCTCCATGCGCAGGAGCTTCTGCGTCTCGCCTTCCAGCAGCCGCCCGGCCGGAATCCCGGTCCAGGAGCCGACCACGTCCGCGATGTCGTCGGGGCCGACCTCTTCCTTGACCATGGTGTCGGTCCGCGCCTCGGCCTCCGCCTCGGCGGCCTCCTCCAGCTCGCGCTCCAGGCCGGGGATCTCCCCGTACAGCAGCTGGGAAGCGGTGTCGAAGTCGCCGTCGCGCTGGGCGCGCTCGGCCTGGCCGCGCAGGTCGTCGAGCTGTTCCTTCAGCTCACCGACGCGGTTGAGGCCCTGCTTCTCCTTCTCCCAGCGTGCGGTGAGGCCGCGCAGCTCCTCCTCCTTGTCGGCGAGGTCGCGGCGCAGCTTTTCGAGGCGCTGCTTGGAGGCGGGGTCGGACTCGTTCTTGAGGGCCAGCTCCTCCATGCGCAGCCGGTCGACGGAGCGCTGCAGCTCGTCGATCTCCAGCGGCGAGGAGTCGATCTCCATACGGAGCCGGGACGCGGCCTCGTCGACGAGGTCGATGGCCTTGTCGGGGAGGAAGCGGGAGGTGATGTACCGGTCGGAGAGGGTCGCCGCGGCCACCAGCGCGGAGTCCGCGATCACCACCTTGTGGTGCGCCTCGTAGCGGCCCTTGAGCCCGCGCAGGATCGCGATGGTGTCCTCGACGGTGGGCTCGGCGACCAGCACCTGCTGGAAGCGCCGCTCCAGCGCCGGGTCCTTCTCGATGCGCTCGCGGTACTCGTCGAGGGTCGTCGCCCCGACCATGCGCAGCTCGCCGCGGGCCAGCATCGGCTTGAGCATGTTGCCCGCGTCCATGGCGGAGTCGCCGCCGGCGCCGGCGCCCACGACGGTGTGCAGCTCGTCGATGAAGGTGATGATTTGCCCGTCGCTCTCCTTGATCTCGGAGAGGACGGTCTTCAGCCGCTCCTCGAACTCGCCGCGGTACTTGGCGCCCGCGACCATCGCGCCCAGGTCGAGCGAGACGAGCTTCTTGTTCTTGAGCGACTCGGGAACGTCGCCCTTCACGATGCGCTGGGCAAGACCCTCGACGACGGCCGTCTTGCCGACGCCGGGCTCGCCGATGAGGACCGGGTTGTTCTTCGTACGCCGGGACAGCACCTGCACGACGCGGCGGATCTCCGCGTCCCGCCCGATGACCGGGTCGAGCTTGCCGTCACGGGCCGCGGCCGTGAAGTCCGTACCGAACTTCTCCAGGGCCTTGTACTGGCCCTCGGGGTCGGGAGTGGTCACCCGGCGCCCTCCCCTGCTGGTCTCGAATGCTTCAAGGAGCTTCTTGGCACTGGCGCCCTGCCCGGACAGTACGTCGCCGGCCGGACCGCCCTTGGCGGCGATGCCGATGAGCAGGTGCTCGGTGGAGAGGTAGTCGTCGCCGAGCTCCTTGGCGCGCTGGGCGGCGTCCGCGATGACGGCGAGCAGGTCGCGGTTGGGCTGCGGCGGCGAGACGGTGGAGCCCGCCACGGAGGGCAGCGCGGCGAGGATCCGCTCGGCTCCTGCCCGTACGACAGCCTGGTCCGCGTCGACGGCGGCCAGCAGGTCGGTGATGTTCGCGTTGTCCTCGCCCGCGAGGAGGGCGAGCAGCAGATGTGCGGGCGTCAGGTCGGGGTGCCCGCCGGACACGGCCCGGCTGGTGGCCGCGTTGATCGCATCCCGGCTCTTGTTGGTCAGCTCGGCGTCCACGTGTGCTCTCTCCTCCTGGTCCCTGGAATCCCTGCCATGTATGACTCAGTCAACCTGTACAAAGTTGAGTCTATTCCACTCAAGGTCGGATCGATACATTCGCCCCATGACCAGCACGACGACCAGCACCACGAGCAGCTTCTGGCGCGAGAACCACCTCTGCACCCTGACGACGCTCCGACCCGACGGCACCCCGCACGTGGTGCCGGTGGGCGTGACGTACGAACCGGAGGAGGGCGTGGCCAGGATCATCACCAACAAGGGGTCGCGCAAGGTCTCCCACGTACGCGCCGATGCGCGGGCCGCCGTCTGCCAGGTGGACCGCAGGCGCTGGGCAACGCTGGAGGGGCGGGCCGTCGTACGGACGGAGCCGGACGCCGTCGCCGACGCGGTGGCCCGCTACGCGGTGCGGTACGGGCGCACCCCGGCACCCAACCCGGACCGGGTCCTGATCGAGATCACGGTGGACCGGACCCTGGGGAACTCCTGAACCTGCTGAACCTGCTGAACTTGCTGAACGCAGCACAGCGGCGCCACCGTGTTCAGGTCACGGTGGCGCCGCTGTGTGGGGGAAGCGCCTGAGCGATTTAAAACGACGGGGGAATCGCTTCAGGCACTGCGGGGGGTGGCTTGTTCGGTGGTGTCCTGCTCGATCAACTGGTGATCGCGCCGGTCGAGATTGACGAAGACCATCCCGTACCGGATGGCACACCGCACGGGCTGCGGTGCCCCTCGCGGCTTGCGGAGACATCGGTAGGCCCGGACGTCGTCGTCCTCTTCGCGTACGACCACGATCGGCTCGCCGAACAGGGTGACCATGAGGGAGTCACCCCGGTGGGGAATGGCGGACCCAAGATCGATGAAGTGCCAGCCTGAGCGGTAGGCGGTCGCCATTTCCCGACGGAAGGTTCTGTCGTCGGGTGGAGTCGTCATGTCAGTTCCCGGACCCGTTGCCCGAGGGGGGCACAGGCCAAGAAGTGTCATCGGCACCATTGATGTTCGCGCCGATCGACGGCCACGACGTGTCCGCCCGGACGTCACCCTTTGCGTTGGAGAGCCCGCCCAGGGCCCCGAAGGCGAGTGCGGCTGCGAAAGCGGCGACAGGCGCCAGGCGAAGCAGTTTCTTACCCATAGTCGACTTCGTCCTCACTTGAAGGTCCCCTTCCCCCGCTCACTGCGTAAGACGATGGCTCATTCAGGCACGTCATGGCCACACAATCGATGCATCATGTTCCTGCACGGGCAGGACCCTGGGGGGTGGAGATATCACAATGAATCAGGCCAAAGCCACACATCCCCATGCAGTGACTGATCTGTGCGACGAGGGAGGCCGCCTCTATGCGACCGCTCTTCGCGCGGGCCGCATCGCCCGTGCGGACGTCGAATCCGCCCCCTGCCTGCTGGATTCCGCCCTTTTGCACGCCGACCCCGCCGACGCGGACTGGCTGCGTCCCGTGCCGCCGTCGGTCGCCCTCGCGAGACGGCTCAACCCCATAGAACGTGAAATCACGGAGCGCAGGCGGTTGTCCACCCAACTGGCCGATGCTTTCGAGCCGTTCATGGATCTCAGCGCGCAGGATGCGGCGTCCTCCCACTCGATCACGGTGCTCGAAGGCAGCGACCGGATCAACGCGGCGCTCAACCTGTCCACGATCCAGTGCCAGACCGAGGCGCTGTCGGTCCAGCCGAGCTTCCACATATCCGAGAAGAACCTGCTGCTCGGCCTGGAACGCGACCGGCCGCTGATCGAACGCGGCGTGCGCATCCGGACGCTCTACCAGCACACCGCCCGGTACAACCCGACGAAGCTGGCCTATGTGGACCAGCTCTCCAACGGCAAGGTCGAGTACCGCACGATCGACGAACTGGTCGAACGACTCGTCATCTGCGACGAGACGGTCGCCTTCATCGCCATACGCGAGGACCAGCAGGTCGCCCTCGAAGTCCGCAACCAGAGCCTCGTCCGCTACCTCATCAAGGTCTTCGAGTTCATGTGGGGCCGCGCGGTCCCCCTCAGCGCCGGCGCCCCCTACGAGACCGCCCCCGACGGCATCACCGACATCCAGCACTCCATCGCCAAGCTCCTCGTCGAAGGGCACGTGGACGAGGCCATAGCGCGCAGGCTGGGCATGAACGTACGGACCTGCCGCGCCCACGTCGCCAAACTCTCCGCCGCACTGGGCAGCGGCAGCCGCGCCCAACTCGGCTATCTCATCGCCCAGTCGGGGATCCTGGAGCAGGAGGACGGCAGCTGACATCGTGATGGTTCCGTGATGACCTTCACAGTCCCATCACACCCCCCGCCCCGTACGCTCCTGAATTCCCCCTCCCCCCACCTCAGAGGGACCTCCAGCAACTCAGCTTCCGGGGAGACCCATGTCCACCGACGCACGCACCCAGGCGCCCGCCGGCCAGAGCTCCAGCCCTGTCGGGGTCTGGCTGCTCACCCTCATCACCTTCGGCATCTACTGGATGGTCTGGTACTACAAGGTCAACAAGCAGGTGAAGGCCGTCGATCCGACGATCGAGGTCAGCCCGGGCAAGGCCCTGCTCGCCGTGACCTTCGGCTGCATCCTGATCGTGCCGCCCTTCGTCTCCATCGCGAAGACCGGCTCCCGCATCGCCCAGGCCCAGCGCGCCGCCGGCGTCACCCCCGACTGCTCCGGCGGCGTGGGTGTCCTGCTCGGTTTCGTCCTCGGTCTGACGCCGCTCTACTACCAGAGCAAGCTCAACACCGTCTGGGACGCCCGCGCCTGACGCCCTCAGTCCATCGCCCCAACTGCCGCCGGTCCGCTGCGTTTTCAGGTACACAGCAGGCCGGCGGCAGTCTTCGTGCATCGTGCATCGTTCATCGCGGCGGGACCGCAAGACCCGCCTCGTACGCGATGATCACCAGCTGGACCCGGTCGCGCGCGTCCAGCTTCGTGAAGAGCCGTGCCACGTGGGACTTGGTCGTGGCGACGGTGATGTGCAGCCGGTCGCTGATCTCCGTGTTCGACAGACCCCGTGCCACCAGCGCCAGCACCTCCCTCTCGCGCTCCGTGATCGCCCCCAACTCCCGCCCCGGTGGCGCTGGTTCGGGGCGGGACGCGAACTCGCCGATCAGGCGGCGCGTGACACTCGGGGCGATCAGGGCGTCCCCCGCGGCCACCACCCGGACCGCCGCGATGATCTCCTCCAGGGCCATGTCCTTGACCAGGAAGCCGGAGGCTCCGGCGCGCAGGGCCGCGTAGACGTACTCGTCGTCGTCGAAGGTCGTCAGGACCAGGATGTGCGGGGTCGCGCCCGCCGCCGTGATCCGGCGGGTGGCCTCGATGCCGTCCATGCCGGGCATGCGGATGTCCATCATCACGACGTCGGGGGCGAGCGACGCCGCCAGTTCGACCGCTTCCGTCCCCGTGCCCGCCTCGCCGGCCACCTCGATCCCCGGGGTGTCGTTGATCAGCACGCGCAGCCCGGAGCGGACCAGCGGCTGGTCGTCGGCGAGGACGATACGGATCGGAGCCGGAGCGGACCGCAGCTCCGGAGCGGACTGCTCAGCCATCACGCTGCCCCCACACCGGCAGCCAGCGGCAGCCGTACCGCCACCCGGAACCCGCCCTCGGGACGCGGCCCAGCCGTGAACTCCCCGTCCAGCAGCGCCACTCGCTCGCGCATCCCGATCAGACCGAAGCCCGTCGTGGCCACCAGGCCCCCCTTCCCCTCGTCGACGACCGACAGGGCCAGCGCCTGCGGATCGCGTACGTCTATCGTCACCCTGCACTCCCGGACGCCCGCATGCCGTACGACATTGGTCAGCGACTCCTGCACGATCCGGAACGCGGCCAGGTCGATGTCCGCGGGCAACTCCCGCCGCTCGCCCTGCCATTCGACGTCCGCCCGCACCCCCGCGTCCCGCGTGGACGCGACGAGACGGTCCAGGTCCACAAGACCGGGCGTGGGCTCGAGCGGTACGGACTCCGGATCCGCCCCCGCGTCCGTCCGCCGCAGGGCGCCCAGCGTGCGGCGCAGCCCCGACAGGGTCTCGCGGCTGGTGGCCTCGATGGTCGTGAGCGCGTTGCGCGCCTCGGCCGGCTGGGTGTCGATGACCCGGCTGCCCACCCCGGCCTGGATGGCGATCACCCCGATGCTGTGGGCGATCATGTCGTGCAACTCCCTTGCGATACGCAGGCGTTCGCTCGTCACCGCCTGCGCGGCGGTCTGCGCGGCGAGTTCAGCGGAATGTTCTCTGCGTTCACGGATCGAGTACCCGAGCAGCCAGGCGGCGAGGAGCGTGAGGACGGGCAGCAGGAACAGCTCCTGCTCGGTCCTGGTCGCGCTGATGCCGAGGATGAGGAGTTGGGCCGGAAGCGCCACGGCGGCCGCCGCGATCGCACTGCGGCGCGACCGGGTCGCCACGATGTGGCCGACGACCGCGGCGCCCACGAGCAGCAGCGGATACGTGACCACTGCGCCGGGCCGCGAAGACGCCGCGACTCCCGACCCGACGAGCACGAACACCAGCCCCACCAGCGGACTGCGCCGCAGCAGCCCGGTGAGGAGGACCGTGAGGGCGACCGCCAGGACGGCCTGCGCACCGACGGCCCGGTCGGGGCGCGACCCGGGCGACACCACCAGAATCATCACCAGCGGGTAGAGCACCGCCCCGCACCAGGACAGCACCGTCCGTACCCGCCCCAGCTTCCCTCGCGTCGTCACCATGGCCCGAGAGTAACGGCCTGACCTGCAAGAAGACATTGGCCCGAGGGCGTACGACCACGGGCTGACGTCACGTCGTACGGTGGAGATGTTGACGGTGAACGCACAAGCCACGGGGGCCACATGACCGACGTACCGCGCCAACGACTCGACGTATCAGGACCGGTGGGAGGATCGGTGGGCATCACCTCGGGCCCCACCCCGTCCCCGGGCCTGTCCCCCTCCCCGACCCCTCCGGGCGGCGACGGCGGCAGCAGCCCGTCACCCTCGCCCACGCCCTCCCCGTCCCCCAACCCGTCGCCCACCCCCAAACCGGACTGGGAGGTGGACCCCGACCTCTGGGTCGACCCCAACTGGCTCCGCGAGCGCGCGGCCGACTGCGACGAGGTGGCCGACGCGCTCGCCCGCCTCATCGGGCCCGCGCAGGACGCGGCGAAGGGTCTCGGCTGGTCGGCGAAGGGGTGGAGCTTCAGCGACAGCATCGACGAGATGCAGGGCCGCTGGCAGGACATCAACCAGCTCATACGGGACCGGCTGCACCACGGCGCGGACAACTTCCGTACGTGCGCGGACGCCTACGACGACCTCGAGACGACCAACGCCGCGTACTTCCGCGGCTGAAGGGCCAGGGCACAGACCTCATGGTGACGTTCAACCAGCTCGTCCAGCTCGATGTCGAGGGCATGGAGAAGTTCGCCCAGCTCTGGGAGGAGATCCACAAGGTGGTGGCCAGAGCCCAGGACGGCTTCGGCGACCAGGTGCTCAAACCGCTGCGGGACGAGGTGTGGAAGGGCGAGGGCGGGGATGCCGCCGAGGCGTACTGCGCGCGCGTCCACATGGACCTCGGGGCGCTCGACGCGGAGGTCAAGAGCCTCCGGAAGTTCATCGACACGGAGGCCGACGGGGCGTCAGGCACCGGCGGAGTCAAGGGACTTGAGGGATACCAGCGAACCGCTCTCGACCTGCGCCGCCAGGGCCAGGAGAAGGGAATCACCATCAACGACGACGGCTCTGTCAGCTGGTCGTCGCTCACCGACCCGAACGATCCGGAGTCCGTACGGGTCGCCGACGACCGCGCCAAGACCGCCCACGCGATCGAGAAGCAGGCCAAGGACGTCCTGGACCGGGCGACCGCGGACGACGAGTGGCTGGCCCTCAGCCTCAAGGTGATCTTCGGTACGACGTCCAACTTCGAGACGGAGAACCGCGCTTTCGACACCCAGGAGGCCACCGCCCACGACCGCAAAGTCCACAACCAGCTCAACAACATGGGTGCCGCCCTCAACGCCAAGGGCATGGTCAACGCCGCGGGCCTGGTCCAGCACTACCTCGACGGCAGCGGCAAGACTGTCGAGGTCGAGCCGCAGCAGCTGATGAAGGACATCCCCGCCTTCCAGAAGGACGTCGACAAGACCCTCGCCACGGACGTCCGCAAGCGCCCCGACGGCCCTTTCACCACCGAGTGGCAGTCGAGCGCGCCGGACCCGAAGGACGGCGACAAGAGCATGGACTGGTACTACGCGCTCAACCACATCCAGTACCGCACGGTCGGCGAGAAGCACGGCGACACGATCACCTACCACGTCGAGGTGCAGAAGCGGTACGACTGGGGCACCCCCAGCGAACACCGCCGCACCCAGCACTCGGGCATGCCCAAGCCCTTCAACACCGACCTGGAGCAGGCCGACATCGCACACCTCAACACCGTAGGAACGGCACGGGACTTCAACGTCGTCGGCACCTCGGACGAGATGACGACGACGGCATGAGCGAGCGCTACACGGGACGCCATACGGGAACCAGGCCGACCCCTCCCCCGCCGAAGGACCGCCGTACGCTCAAGAGGGCCGCGCTCTGGGTGCTGATGTCGGCCTGCGTCGTCTTCATCATCTGGACCGCCTGGGCGGCGATCGTGGGCTGGAACAACCTCGACAACCCGCCCCCCGACGAGGACCACCTCTGCTCGGGCCAGTCCCGTACGTGCGAGCCCTAGACGGTCGGCTCCGTCAACTACCGGGCTCCCAGACCGAGTTGTCGTGCGCGAACAGCACCCGCCGCGGATCGAAGTCGGCGATCCGGTCCAGCCACCCCGGATACCCGGGCAGCGGTCCTGCCACCCCCTCCAGGGCGGCGCGGCGGGCCAGCTGGGCGGAGGCGTAGTGCGAGGCGAAGTCGTGCGCCTGCCCGGCGAGAATCACCGCGCCGTCGGGCCGGCGTACGGCGAGGGACTGATGACCGGCGGTGTGGCCGGGGGTCGGGATGATCCACACCCCGGGCAGGATCTCCGCCTCGCCCTCCAGCTCCTCGTACAACACCCCGCCGAAGTCAACCAGTTGGTCCGCCGTGTAGTCCCCGCCCCGCGCGGCGCCGAGCTCCTCCCGCTGGACAAAAACGGGCGTCCCCGCGAACAGTGGATTGCCGCCGCAGTGATCGAAGTGCAGATGGCAGTTGACGACCTGCGTGATGTCCTCCACCCCCACCCCTGCGGCCCCCAACGCCGCCTCCAGCGGCCTGCGGTGCGGCCGGTAGTGGGCCTCGGTCTCCGCCCCCGCGTCCCCGAGCCCCGTGTCGAAGAGCAGCAGCCCGCCCTCGTGCCGTACGAGATACGCGAGGACCGGCTCGACGCGCGGCTCCCCGCTCCCCGTCTCGGAGGCGGGCCGCACGAAGTACCCAAGATCCAGGCGGCGTACGGGCACGGAGGTATCGCTGGAGATCACCATCCGCCCCATACTGCCGCCTGCCCCCGCCCGCCTACCAGGTCGCGCCCGCGACCTGCCGGGTCGTGGCGTTGAGCCGGTTGAAGAGGTTCGTCAGCCCGATCATGAGGATGATCGCGGCGAGCTCGTCCTCGGTGAAGTGGTCGGCAGCCGCGTCCCACACGTCGTCCGGCACACCCCGCCCGTCGGCCAGCCGGGTCGCGGACTCCGCCAGCTCCAGCGCGGCACGCTCGGAGTCACTGAAGTACGGGGCCTCGCGCCACACGGCGACCGAGTGCAGCTGGTCGTCGGTCACCCCGCTCTTCTTCGCACTCGGTATGCCTCCGACCACACAGGCGCTGCACCCGTTGATCTGCGATACCCGCATGTGGACGAGCTCCATGGTCACTCCGGAGGCGGCGCTCTTCTCGATCGCCTTGACCAGGTCGAGGATCGCGGTCATCGCGCCGGGGACGATCTGGGCCGGGTTCTTCATTCGTGCCTGCATGTCGGAACTCCTTCGTAAGCTTCCTGAACAGTCTGTTTTCGTCCGTACACAGCACTGACGGATCGCAACGAGGGAATGTGACAGTGGACGAGAAGAATCTTCTGGCCGAGCGCTTCGAGGAGAACAGGACCCATCTCAGGGCCGTCGCCTACCGCATGCTCGGCTCGGTCGCCGAGGCCGAGGACGCGGTCCAGGAGTCCTGGTTCAGGGCCGACCGCTCGGACCTCTCCGAGGTCCGGAACCTCTCCGGCTGGCTGACCACGGTCGTGGGCCGCGTCTGCCTCGACATGCTCCGCACCCGCAAGGCCCGCCGCGAGGACCTCCTCGACACCCACATCCCGGACCCGCTGGTCACCCGCATCGACTCTCCCGTGACCGACCCCGAGCAGGAGGTCCTCCAGGCGGACGCGGTCGGCCTGGCCCTCCTCGTGGTCCTGGAGACGCTGCCCCCGGCCGAACGTCTCGCCTTCGTACTCCACGACATGTTCGCCGTCCCCTTCGACGACATCGCCCCGATCGTGGACCGCACCCCCACAACGACCCGCCAGCTCGCCAGCCGCGCCCGCCGCAAGGTCGAGGGCTCGGCCCCGTCCCCCGACCCGGACCAGGCGCGCCAGCGCGAGGTGGTCGAGGCGTTCCTGGCGGCGGCCCGCGAGGGCGACTTCGAGGCGCTGGTCTCGGTCCTGGACCCGGACATCGTCTTCCGCCTGGACGCCGGCTCGGACCTCTCCCGTCTCGTACGGGGAGCGACGACGGTGGCGAGCGGCGCCATCACCTTCTCGCGCAACGCCCCCCACTCGCGCCTGGTCCTCATCAACGGCGAGGTGGGCCTCTTCGCGACCATGGAAGGCAACCCGATCTCGCTCATGGCGTTCACCGTCAAGGACGGCAAGGTCGCGGAGATCAACCTCCTCACGGACCCGTCCCGCCTAACCCCGATCGCCGACGCCCTCACCACCGGCTGAGGCCCCCAACTCGAACCAGACCCCCTTGGCATGCCGCCCACCCCGGTCCTGTACGACCCCCCACAGGTCCGCGGTGGCGGCAACAACCCCCAGCCCGAGCCCGTAGCACTCCAGCGCCCCGGCCTGCCGCGGCACGGGCAGGGCGGAACTCTCGTCGAAGACACTGACCCGCACCCGCCACGGCCGCACCAGCATGCGCACCATCGCCTCGCCCTTGGTGTGCAGATGGACGTTGGTGACGAGCTCCGAGGTGCAGAGGGTGGCGGCCGCGACGAGGTGCGCGAGCTCGCGCGCGAGCAGAACGGAGCCGACGAAGTCGCGGCAGACCTTGGGCGCGGAGGCATCCCCCGGGGTGAACAGGCTGTAGGTGTGGACGCGTTGGAGGGGCTCCCGGTGCGGGGCATGGCGTTGGTCGGGGTCCAGGTCTTCCATGGGATGTCCCTTCGGTGGACGACCCGCCGCGATGGCGTTGTCCGGCCCGGGTGGGTGCCGGGACGGGTGCACTTTCTGCGTACGGGCACAAGGCATTGCCTCAACCTCATAGCGTGACGATTACACCACCCACGGTAGGGCAGGAGGGTTCTACTTATCAACCCAAACGTCCTAATCGATGGACCAATCCCCCTGACCAGGGCAGACTTTGGGCGAGCCACTGAGGAGATGCCTGTGGGACTGCGCACCACGATCAGCGAGCGCCAGCGGCGACTCGGGTTCGAGCTCAAACAGCTGCGCGAGCACGCAGGACTGAGCGCAGGCGAAGCCGCCGAACGGATCAACATGAGCCGTGGGCAGCTCAGCCACATCGAACTGGGTCGCACGTCCGTCCTGACCGACCGCCTACTTGATCTCTGCCAAACGTACGGGCGCGCAGAAGAACCCTACGTAAGTGCTCTGGTCGCCATGTCCGAGGCGACGGGCAAAGGCTGGTGGTCCGCGTACCGCAAAGTGATCGGGACGGGCCCGCGCAACCTTGCCGAGCTGGAGGACTCGGCCCGCGAACTGCGCACTCACCAGCCTCTGTTCATCCCCGGGCTCCTCCAGACCGAGGAGTACGCGCGCGCCATCTTCCTGAGCCCGAAGCTGGGCTTCGAGAACATCGACGAAGCGCTAGCGTTCCGCATGGAGCGCCAGCGCGCCCTGACGGCCGGCTCCCCGCCCGCGGTACACGCCGTCATCCACGAGGCGGCACTGCACATGCGCTTCGGAGGCGCCACGATCCTCCGTCAACAGCTCCTTCACCTGGTCGAGCTTGCCCGTCTGCCCCATGTGACCATCCAGATCTACCCGTTCACGGCGGAGGCGTACGGCGCACTGAGCGGCCCCTTCCACTACGTACGCCCTACGCTTCCGGAGCTGGCCACGGTGGTCCTGGAGCAGCCGACCGGCCTCCTCTACCTCACCGAGCGGGAACAACTAGGCCAGTACGACACGTTGTTCGAGCAACTGTCCGACCACGCGCTGCCCCCCATCAACCCCTCGGCTGCCTCGTCCCCGCAGGCGACAAAGGACTCGACAGCTCTGCTCCAGCACCTCCTCTACTCCCTCTAGGAAGGTCCCGGATGCCCGCGCTCACTTGGCAGAAGTCATCGTTCAGCGGCGGCCCGGAGGGCGAGTGCGTCTATGTCACCGCCACCCCAGACGGAACGATCCGCCTCCGCGAGAGCGACACCCCCAACACTCAACTCACCACAACGCCCCCGGGCCTCGCCGCACTCCTGAACTACGCGAGGAACAGCGCGCGCCCATGACGACCAGTCCCGCGATGCTGGGTGCCGCAGCAGAGCTCCTCGTCGCGGCCGAGTTCGCGTTGGCCGGGCTTCAGGTCTACGAGCCACTGGCAGACGACCGCGGAGTCGACCTCCTGGTGGACCTCGGGGCAGGGCGACACCTGTTGGTCCAGGTCAAGTCGGCCCGGATCGGAGCGCGCGACAGCTACATCTTCATGAGCAAGAAGCACTTCCCGCTGGAACCCCACCGTGCGGTCGCCTTGGTGATCTTTCCAGCCGACGGCGAGCGGGAGTTCTTCTTGATCCCGTCCGCAACATGGCAGGACGCATCACCGCCCTTCACCGACTACGACTATGAGGGAAAGAAGAGCGCCCCCGAGTACGGCCTCAGACTGCACCGCCATCATTGGCGCGAGCACCTGGCCACATGGTCCCTGCGCGAGCAGATGAAGCTGGTTGTCGGGCAGGCCTCCGGGTGACGGCCGAAGAAGCCACAACGTTCTACGCCCATCACGCCACCCTCGAAGGGCTGTTGCAGCGAGGGCGTGGCCTGGGCGCGCTCCGAGCCAGAGAAGACCCTTCGGCAGCCGCGCCCTTCGTCTACGACGGGATCCGCCGCGACTGGACATGGGAGAACCTAGTCGACGAACGCGACGTGTATCTGGCCCAGTTGGTCAGGGACCTCAACATGTCCCCGACCCCGATTGTGGACCAGCTGGCCGGCTCCGAGGACGCATGCGAGCGAGCCGCCGACGTGCTGGAACTGCTCGCACTCGCAGGGAACGACGAAGCCCGGGACGGACTGCGGGCCTACATCCGCGACGGCGTGTACTGGGTCTCCGTCCTGGAGTCCATGGCAGATCGCTGGCCGGACGCCTGGTGGGAGGACCTGGGCGACGTCGCACGAGCCCGCATCGGCCAGGAGCCGGAGCAACCGTGGCACATGGAGCCCTGGACCCGCTTCGGGGTCGAAATACGCCGTCCAACCCCATGCCCGACCCCCCACGACCTGAGCGGACATTCGGACGGCGAACTGCTCGACCTGCTGACCAGTTCCCCGCCCGCCGACCGCATCCGGCTCGCCGCTCTACGCGAACTGAGCCTCCGGGACCCAGTGGAGGGACTGATCCCCCTCGTACCGTCCCTAGTCGCACCGAACGGACCACACCCCCAAGTCGGCCTCATCCAGGCAGTCGAGCACCTCGGCGCTCTGGCCGTTCCAGCGGCACGCCTCTGGGCGGCTGACGAATCGGAATGGCTGGCCCGTCTCGGCCGGGACGTTCTCGCCGACCAACTCGTCCCCGAAGCACTACCGGTACTCGTGGCCGAACTCGCCGAAGAACGCAGGACCCGCACCTGGTGCGGCCCCGAAACCACCGCCAAGAAACTCGCCCGATACGGCCCCGCGGCCGCCCAAGCAGCCGGGGACCTGCGCTTCCTCTGGCTGCACACCCCGCACTCCTACTCACGGACCGCCTGCCTGGAAGCACTGGCCGCCATCGACCCGTCGGGCCAGGACTACCCCCACACCGAATCGCTGTGGGACTGCCAGGAACAGGCGCGGGTCCTCGGCATCACCCACGCCCCTGACATCCCCGCGACCCGCGAGCGCATCACTTCGCTCCGTGTCGACCCGATGGAGACCACCGAAGTGCGGGCTGCAGCAACTTCGCGGCATTGACGCTGAGTTCAGAGGGAGTCTGGGCGCACAGCCGCTCGTACCTCCTCGGATTCTGCCGGTGGTGATGGCACCGGGTTTCGTGGCCGGGTGCGGGTGGGTGGAGGGCCGCCTCTGCTGACCGGTGGGGTGCGGGGGCGATTCGCGTGGGCGGGTGCGGGTTACCGACCGAAATTAGCGTGGCTGGGGTGCGTGGCCGGTTGGACTACCTCCGTACGCGCGTTGTCGGCTGCGGCTCCGTCGCAACGACCTTTCCCCAACTGATCTGAGAGATGGGCCCGGTGGGGTGCTTCGGGTGGGCGGGCATCGTTGCGCGCCATATCGCGCCTTCGGCGCACAGACGCTGGCAACACGAAGCGCGGAACGGGCCGGGGTGAGTTATTCGGTCCAGGTGTCAGGGGTGTTGGTGTAGGTGTGCCCGGTGGGCGCCGTCCAGTGCGTCTGGCCGTTGGTGTCGTCTCGTACGACCTTCCAGCCACCTCGGTGCTTGAGTCCGTGGTGGCGGCGGCACAGCGGGATCAGGTTCTCGGGCACTGACTGTCCGCCCGCTGCCGGGTCGTGGTGGTCGAATTCCACAACGTGGTCGAGGTCGGTGCGGTGGGCGGGCATTCGACAGGTAGGGAACGCGCAGTGGCGGTCGCGGGCTTCGACGTGGCGGGTGGTCTCGGCGGTGGGTTTGTAGGTGGTGGGGTCGGTTTTCACGACCATCCCGGTGGTCGGGTGGGTGATCAGCCGCCGCCAGACCGTGCCTTCCGCGAACGCCACGTCGCGGGCTTGTCCTGCGGTGATCGGGCCGTAGCCCTTCAACTCTGCGGGCTCCTCGCTCGCCCCGATCAGCACGTCCAGCGGGACGGTGATCTGCACGACCGCCGCTGAACGCCCGCCGGTTGTGGGTGTGTTGGTGGTACCGGTGATGAGGTCGAAGAGGGCGTCCGCCCGCTTCTGGGACAGGGTGCGGCCGTCGTCGGCGAAGGTGGCGGCGTGGGCGTCGACGGCCTGTTCCATCATCGCTGCCTGCTCGGCCGGAACGATCGCCCCGAACAGTGCCATCCCGTCCGGCTGCGGGTAGTTCACCGTGGTCCGCTCCAGACGCCGCTGCTCGTGGCGGGCGGCCGCACCCTCGGGGTCGAGGCGGGCAATCGTGCGGTTCAGCATCCGCCGGGTCTCATGCGCCGCCTGGGTGGGCAGCTTGCCCACGACCGCGTCCTCGACCTTCGCGGTCGTCTCGTCGTCCAGGACAGCGCAGGCATCGACGACCGTTTTGGCCTGCCGCCAGGAGATTTCCCCCTGTGCGAGGAGTTCCAGGGTCTGGGGCAGGCGGTCCACCAGCGCGCGGGCCACTTCCAGGCGGTCCGCTGCTCCTGCCCCGCTCAGCTTCAGGGCGCAGGCGACCTGTTCGGCCGCGTAGTCCCAGTCATGAAGCAGGGTGGTCTCGAAGTCCGCACCCACCGGCAACTCGGCACTGGTCTGCGCGTCGATCCCCGCCAGCAGCGGGACTTGGCAGGCCGCGACCCAGGATGCGCAGCGTTCCAGTACCGCCAGCGCGTCGATCTTCCCCGCCGGGGAGAGCTTCTCCGCATCCAGGACCGGCAGCAGATCCATCACATGCGCCGACGGATCCTGCATGCGCAAGTACGCCGCCCACTCGTCCGGCGTCCCCGGCTGTAGCTGTTGCTGCTGTTCTTCCATCCCCCACACCCCCGTGCAGTCACCGTCAACCCCCGCCCCCTATGCGGTGATTGATACCCCTATTCTCCCTCACTCTCCGTGATAACACCAGGTCAATCCCGTGTTTATTTCACAGTCATCAGAACCAGGACGTTGCGACGGTTCCGCAGCCGACCACGCGCGAAGGGACAGTTCGCCAGCCCACCACGCACCCCGGCCACGCTTACCGTCTTGAGTCCTTGACCCGCACCCGGGTTGGCGGAGCTCCCAGCCACCCACGGCGAGAGTCCGAGTCCGGCCCGCACCCGGCCACGAAACCAGGGGCCCTCGCCACGGCGCGAATCCGAACAACCCCCAACACTCCTCCCTCAACACACCTTCTCCACACCGTAGTTACACATAGGGAGATCATGTAAAGTCCAGCTCCCCTCCACGCGCTCCGGAAGGAAATGAGGAAGCACCTTGCGACGCTCAACGCCCCTCGTCCGCACGCTCGGCTCCGGCGCCCTGGCTGCCTCCGCCACCGCCATCGCCCTCGTCTTCGTACGGCACGGCGCCCCGACCCCCCGCCTCGACCTTCTCGGAGCTCTCGGCGCCGCCCTCGTCCTCACCGCAGGCTGGGCCCTTGCCTGTCGTACAGCGCCCGTACTGAAGCGCTCAGCCCCCGATGTGGTCGGTGGCGACACCCCCGCCATACCGAGCCAACTCCAGCTCCCTGCCCACAAGTTCGGCGAGCGCGTCTCCGTCGCGCTCCTCGCCCTCGCCCCTCTCACCCTGATCGCCCTGGCCACCGGATCCGGCAGTCTCGCCGGCCCGGCGCTGTTCGGGATCTTCCTCATCATCACGCTGAAGTGCTACGCGGTCGTACGCAAGTCGATGACCGATCCGGAGGAGCGCCGCAAGCTGCGCGTCCTCGTCGCGGACGCGGCCACCGGCGAGGTCCACGCCGTACGCGCGCACGCCCAGCCGCCCCTCCACGTGCGCTACAGCGAACGCGGCAGCAAGCCCGGCGTGGCCTCCGTCTCGCACCACCACTGCCTGCCCGTCCTGCACGACGGACGCGAGATACCGCTCGTCGCCGATCGCAGCGAACTCGCCTCTGTGGGCGAGCAGTTGAGCCACACCGACGGCTGGCTGATCTGGCCCGGTCGCTCGAAGCTCATCGAGGGAAGCCTCCCGGTCGCCTTCGTCAGCGACAACGGTCGTACGTTCATGACCCTCACCCCCCGCGAGGAACTCGAACGGCACCACGGCCCCTTGCAACCCACCACCAGCAGCCGCACATCCCAACGCCTCACCGCCACCGCCGGTTTCCGGCCCGTCGTCCACTTCCCCTTCCTCGGCGGCATCCTCCTCGCAGCCCTGATCTGCCTTCCCCTCCTTCTCTCCGGCCCCGACGACCTGCCCTCCGGCCTCCCCTGGCTCCTCTGGGCACTCGCGCTCGCCGCGATCGGGGCGGGTACGTGGCGCGGGGTCGACGGCTATCTTCCGGCGGCCCTTGCCGACACGGAGTGGACCGAACGCGAGGAATCGGATCCCGACATCACCTAGCCCGGTCGATTCCCTGCGGAGGGCCGACGCCCGAAGGGACAATGCGTGCAGGTGCCGGGTGGTCATCCCGGCGAAGTGCAGGAGGCGCTGCTTGTGAACACCGCATCGCGGTGCGCCTCGCCATGCGTGCCAGACGCTGACCACTTCGCTTCGCCCGCCGGCTGACCTGCTTCGTTCACGGTGGGCGCTTTCCCTCAGGGGAGACCACCGTCGTGCCCGAAGACTTCGTGACGGCCGACCGCCGTCCGCTGACCGCCGTGCTTGCCGCCAACCTCATCTCCATCATCGGGAATTGCCTCACGTACATGGGCGTGCCGTGGTTCGTTCTGCAGAGCACGGGCAGCGCCGCCAAGACCGGGATCCTCGCCTTCTGCATGCTCCTGCCCGTGGTTCTCGCTGCGGTCGTCAGCGGTCCTGTCATCGACCGGATCGGGCGTCGGCGGGTGAGTGTCGCCTCGGACCTCTTGTGTGCAGCCGCCGTTGCCGCAGTTCCGCTGCTGCAGTTCGCCGGCGTCCTGCAGTTCTGGATGGTGTGCCTGCTGATGGCGATGACAGGGCTGTTCCGTTCACCAGGTGAAACGGCCCGCGGTGTTCTGCTGCCCACGCTCGCCGAACGTGCCGGGATGCCACTGACCAGGGCCGCCGGGTTGTACGACGGTGCGGCACGCTGTGCGGCGATGACCGGATCGGCCCTCGGGGGCGCGCTGATCGCCGTACTCGGCCCGGAGAACGTGCTGTTGGTGGACGCCGCAACCTTCGCCGTGGCCGCGCCCCTGTTCGCGTACGGGGTGCGCGGCCTGCCCGAGGCGCAGTCCCGAGGGCGGGCGGAGCCGGTGTCACTGCGGGCCTACCGCCGTGAGCTCGCGGAGGGGTATCGCTTCGTGGCGGCCACGCCGTTGCTCCTGGCCCTGTGCCTGATGACGCTGACGACCAGAGGCCTCGACCAGGGATGGAGCGCCGTGCTTCTCCCCGTGCATGCCCGTGAGGAGCTCGGCGGTTCCGTCGATCTCGGCCTGCTCAACGCGGCGTTCGGGGTCTGCGCCCTCGCGGGGGCGCTGGTCTATGGGGCGGTGGGCAGCCGCTTCCGGCGATGGCCGGTGTTCACGATCGCGTTCATCGTCGTGGGTCTGCCGCGCTTCCTGGTGGCCGCCTTCACCGGCACCTTCGCGCCGCTGGCCGTGATCATGGCGGTCGAGGGTCTGGCGTGCGGGGTGCTCAATCCCATCATGGCCGCGGTGACGTACGAGACAGTCCCGGAGGAACTGCGCAGCCGCGTACTGAGTACGACAACAGCCGCGGTCCAGCTGGCCACTCCGCTGGGAGGACTGGCTGCGGGTTTCCTCGTGGATGCGGCCGGCCCGTCCTCGACACTGCTGGCGGCAGGCGGCGCGTATCTGATCGCCACGTTGTGCCCGGTGATCTTCCCGGTCTGGCGCCTGATGGACCGTCCCGGTTCACCTCACCTGCAGATCTGACGCCCGGAACGTCTGCCGGTACGCCATCGGGGACACCCCGATCGCCGCCACCAGATGCTGCCGCATCGAAGCCGCCGTCCCGAACCCCGCCTCGTCCGCCACCCGGTCGACCCCCAGGTCCGTCGTCTCCAGGAGGCGGCGGGCCCGCTCCACGCGCTGCTGGGTGAGCCACTGGCCGGGGGTCATGCCGACCTCCTCGCGGAAGCGGCGCGAGAAGGTCCGGACGGACATACGGGCGTGCGCCGCCAACTCACCCAGCGAGATGGGGCGTTGGAGCTCGCCCAGCGCCCACGCCCGGGTCGCGGTCGTCGTCGCGGCGGCCGGCTCCGGCAACGGGCGGTCGATGTACTGGGCCTGGCCGCCCTCCCGCCACGGCGGTACGACGCACAGCCTGGCGACCCGGTTCGCCACCTCCGAGCCGTGGTCGCGGCGCAGCAGATGCATGCAGAGGTCGACGCCCGCCGCGACGCCGGCCGCCGTCAGGACGTCGCCGTCGTCGATGAACAGGACGCCGGGGTCGACCTTGACCTGGGGAAAGGCGCGCTGGAAGTCCCCGGACTCGTTCCAGTGGGTGGTCGCGGGGCGGCCGTCGAGGAGACCGGCTGCGGCGAGGACGTACGACGCCGTGCAGATCGAGACGGTACGTGCGCCGGGGCGGAGGCGGGCCAGGGCGGCGGCGACCGGTGCGGGGAGCCAGTCGCGTTCCGCCGGCGCGCACGTGAAGGGCGGGATGACCAGGGTGTCGGCGGTCGCGATGGCTTCGGGGCCGTGCTCGACGTTGACCGTGAAGTCGGCGCTGGTGCGGACGGGGGCGCCGTCGACGCTGCAGGTGATCACCTCGTACAGAGGGGAGCCGTCCGGGGCCTCCGCCGTGCCGAAGATCCTTACCGGGATGGACATTTCGAAGGGGTAGACGCCTTCGAGGGCGAGGACGACGACGCGGTGCGGACGGCGAGGTGATGCGGCGGGAGCGGGCATGGCCAGATCCTTCCACACTGTGGCCATCTGGCCACTCGAAGGTCAGCGATCTCTCCCGCAGGCTGGTGCACATGAAGACACAGACCATGAACGCCATCCGCCAGGAGACCCTCGGCGGCCCCGAAGTCCTCCGGCTCGTCGAGGTCGAGCGCCCCGCCCCCGGCCCCTCCGAGGTCCTGGTCCGCGTCCACGCGGCGGGCGTCAACCCGACCGACTGGTGGCACCGGGCGACCGGCGGCCTGACCGGCGGCGCGCCCGTGCCGCTCGGCTGGGACGTCTCCGGGACGGTCGAGGAGGTCGGCCTCGGGGTGACGAAGTTCCAGGTGGGCGACGAGGTGTACGGGATGCCGCTGCTGCCCCAAGCAGCCGGTACGTACGCGGAGTTCATCGTCTCCCCCACCCGCCACCTCGCCCGCAAGCCCGCCGGGATCTCCCACGTGGAGGCCGCCGCGCTCCCCGTCGCGGCGCTCACCGCCTGGCAGACGCTGGTGGACGCGGCGGGCGTACAGCCGGGCCAGCGCGTCCTGATCCACGCGGCGGCGGGCGGCGTCGGCCACCTCGCGGTGCAGATCGCGAAGGCGCGAGGGGCGTACGTCATCGGGACGGCCCGCGCCGCCAAGCACGATTTCGTACGCGGCCTGGGCGCCGACGAGGTCGTCGACTACACGCAGACGGCGTTCGAGACGGCCGTCTCCGACATCGACATCGTGCTGGACGCGATCGGCGGGGAGTACGGCCCCCGGTCGCTGAAGACGCTGCGACCGGGTGGCATCGTGCTCTCGATCGCGTCCCCGGCGGAGGCCGAACTGACGCCCGTTGCCGCCGAGTTGGGGCTGCGCGCCGCCTTCACGATCGTCGAGCCCGACCACGCGGGCCTCACGGAGATCGCCGCGCTCGTCGAGTCGGGGAAGCTCCGTGTCGTGATCGACACGGTGCTGCCGCTCGCCGAGGCGGCGAAGGCGCACGAGATCGGGGAGTCGGGCCGTACGACCGGAAAGATCGTGCTGACCGTGGACGCCGTACAGCCGACCGCGTAGGGCTACTTCAGCCCGGCGGCCACGCAGTCCTCCGCGTACTTGGCCGTGCAGATCTGCTTGACCGTGTAGATGCCGTCCTTGACCACGGTGTCCTTGACGTTGGCCTTCGTCAGGGTCACCACGGGGACCATCCGGTAGAGAATGTCCTTGTTCGTGGGGCTGTCGATCGTGTCGCCGGCCAGCGCCTCGAACTCGATGCTGCGGCCCTGCGCCCTGAGCACGGCCATCTCGGCGGCGGCGATGGCCTCGTCCGGGTACGGCTTGTACACGCTCATGTACTGGTCGCCGGAGACGAGCCGCTGCACCGCGTCGAGCTCCGCGTCCTGGCCGGTGACCGGCGGGATCTCGGTGACGCCCGCGTCCTTCAGGACGTCGATCACGGCGCCGCCCAGGACGTCGTTGGCGGCGTACACGGCGTCGATGTTGTGCAGGCCGACGGCGGAGATCGCCTTCTTCATGTTGGCCGCGGCGTTCTCCCCCTTCCAGTCCTTGGTGTCGTACGACTTGACGATCTCCACGTTGCCCTGGAGCTCGGAGAGGGCGCCCTGCTTGAACTGGGCGGCGTTCGGGTCGGACGGCGACCCGTTCATCATCACGATCTTCTTGCTCGACGTGTTCTTGCCGAGCGCCTTCAGGAGCGCCCTGCCCTGCACCTCGCCGACCAGGTCGTTGTCGAAGGAGAGGTACGCGTCGATCGGCCCCTCGGCCAGCCGGTCGTACGCGATGACGGGGATGCCCGCGTCCTTGGCGGCCTGCACGCTGCTCGCGATGGTCTTGGAGTTCACCGCGTCCAGGAGGATCACGTCGACCTTGTCGCTGATCATCTGCTGGATCTGGGTCTTCTGCTTGCCCTCGTCCGACTCGGCGTTGGCGTATTCGACCTTCCCCTTGTTGCTGGTCATCGCCGCGACCTGCTTCTTGATCATGGGGTAGTC
Organism: Streptomyces sp. NBC_01465; assembly: GCF_036227325.1. NCBI lineage: Bacteria > Bacillati > Actinomycetota > Actinomycetes > Kitasatosporales > Streptomycetaceae > Streptomyces > Streptomyces sp. NBC_01465. The sequence goes on from NZ_CP109467.1 coordinate 3,922,305, forward strand.
GAACTTCTCGTAACGGGTGTTCTCCTTCTCCGGAAGGAGCAGACCCACCGTGATGTCGTTGCCCTTCTTGGGCCCGGACGAGCTGCCCGAACCGCCGTCGCCGCTGATGGAGTCCACGATGGAGCAGGCGGAGAGCGAGAGGGCCGCGGCGGAGGAGGCCACGGCTATGACCGTGCGGCGCAGACGGACGTGGTGGGTCTTGCGGGTGGGACGCGTGGTACGGGTGGTGCGGGTGTTCACAACACGTGCCTTCCGGACAAGGGTGCAGCACTGCGACCCAGGTGGCTGAAAGCCAACGCCGCCTTCACCAAACCGTCAAGGCGTATCCACTTAACGAGATGGCAACAGCCCTGTCGCCTAGGACTGCTCCCGCACCCACGGAGTGACCTCCGCCTTCCCGGTGTTGCCGAGGTCGAGCATCTCGCCGGACTTAACGACCTGGGTGGCGTCGCCGGCCGCCGGGGCGATGAGGAGGTACTCGCCGACGGTGGCGACCACGGTCGAGTCGGTCACCGTGTTCCGCCAGATCACCGAGGACTGCGCGGTCTCGCCGGAGCGCAGGGTCACGGGGGCGGGCTTCTTCCCGTACGACGACGGAGTCGCCTTCGGGGTCACCGGCTTGCGGTCCGCGTCGAGGACGCGCAGGTCCGGATAGCCGTTGAGGGCGAGCGGGCGGCCGCTGCAGTTGGTGAGGGTGAAGCCCATAGCGCGGAGGCCCATGGCGGCGTCGACCAGGCCGGTCCTGACGACGAGGCCGGGGTGGGCGGAGCAGTCGGTCTTCGTGTCCGGCCGGGCGAAGGGGGTGGACTTGGGCGTGGCGGGCGGCAGGCTGCCGTAGGGGTTCGGTGACTCCGTCTCGAGCTTCTCGGCCTTCACCGGGGCGGAGGGCCGGGGCACTCGGGTCTCCACCGTGGAGACCGGCTCGGGCGACGAGACGCAGCCGGTCGCGGCCACGGCGGTCAGCAGCGCGAGGGCGGCAAGGGCGGGCACGGAGCGGCGTATCGGAGTCGTCACGCCCCCGATCATCCCATTGCCGCACCCCACCCCCCGTGAAATGATCACCCCCGGCGCTCCCCCCACACCCTGGTGCCACTCAGACCAGCCTGAGAGCAGCCCACACTCCATGCCCCAGCGTTTCCGCACCGCAGCCCTGCTGACGGCCGGTGTCACCGCCTGCGCCGGTCTCGCGCTGCCCGTCACCGCGCACGCCGCGACCGTGACCTGCAAGCCGAACTACTTCAAGCGCACCTTCTACGCCAACACCGGCCTCTCCGGCACCCCGAAGAAGACCGACTGCGACGACGCGATCAACCAGAACTACCGCTCCGCCTCCCCGCTCTCGGGCATCGCGAAGGACAACTTCTCGATGCGCTGGACCGTGACCCGCGACTTCGGCTCGGGCGGCCCGTTCGCCTTCGCCGCGGAGTCGCAGGACGGGATACGGGTGTACGTCGACAACGTCCGCAAGATCGACCTCTGGAAGAACGTCGCGACGACCCAGAAGAAGACGCTCAACCTCACGATCCCCAAGGGCAAGCACACGCTGCGGATCGACTTCGCGGCGTGGACGGGCAACGCGAACGTCAAGTTCTCGTACGCGCCCCGGACTTCGGCAACGGTGGACAAGACGGCGCCGCTGACGCCGACCGGGATCAAGGCGGGCTACAGCGCAACGACCCTTAAGTCGACGGTCAGTTGGGCCAAGAGCCCGGAGATGGACCTCGCGGGCTACCGCGTCTACCGCCGCCTCAAGGGCACGGCCACGTACACGAAGGTCGCCCAGACGACGGCGACTTCGTACGCGGACACACCGCCCGCCACCGGCCAGGTCTTCTACTACGAGGCCCGCGCCTACGACAAGGCGGGCCGCGAGTCCACGGGCACGGCGGACATGCCGGTCACGACGGTCGACAGGACCGCACCGGCCCAGGTCACCGGCCTGACGGCGCTGGGAACCACTGCGGGCAACTCCCTCGGCTGGCAGGCCTCTTCGGCGGACGTCGACCACTACGAGGTGTGGGCCGCACCCGCGGGAGGCCAGGACCCAGACGGACCCGAACTCGTCCTCGGCACGTCCTACACGGATCCCGTCGCCGATGCGGGCACGGCCTACACGTACACCGTGCGTGCCGTCGACGCCTCCGCGAACGTGTCTCCCGCCTCGGCGCCGGTGACCGTCGCCCGCCCCGTGGCCTCGACCACTCCCGCCCCGGCCTCGCTCCGGGGCGAGCCCCTCGACGCGTTCACGGAGCTCAACTGGGCCCCGGCGGACGCTTCGGCCCCGGCGCCCACCGCATTCCACATCTACCGCCGCACCGCGCCCACGGGCGCCTGGGCTCTCGTGGGCACAGCCGGGGCATCGGACACGTCGTACGAGGACCGTTCCGCCCCGAAGGGGAGCGCGTTCTACTTCGTCGCCGCCGTCGACGACGCGGGCACGGAGTCGGCGCCCTCTGCGGCGGCCTCGGTCAGCCGCCTCACTCCGGCCACCGCCACCGGGCCGCTCGCACCGCAGCTGACTCTCGTCTCGTCGGGAACCACCCGTTCCCCGATCCAGATCGGGATCAAGCCCGGCGCGGGCGACGAGGGACGGCTGCTGAGCCACTACACCTGGGACATCTCGGGTGCGTGCGGGGACAGCGGCGCACAGACGACGACTGCCGCCGCGATCTCCTGGACCCCGACCTACAACGGCCCCTGCGCGGTCACCGTGTTCGCAGTGGACGCATACGGACGCTCCGGCGCCCAGGGCACCTCCCTGGAGTTCATGGTCAACCGCTGACACGCTCGACAACGTGAAGGGGTCCGGAGGCTGCGCAGCCTCCGGACCCCTTCACGTCATTCCCTTGCGTCTGCTACTCCGGCGACCGCTTGGGCTTCGGCCGCCACACCACCAGCGCACTGGCCTGCTGCACGTCCTGGTACGGCACCAGATCGCGCCGGTAGGAAGCGTGCACCTGCGCCTCGCGCTGCTGCATCGCCGCCGCCGCGCCGTCGACCGCCGAAGCCAGCTCGGCGACCCTCGCCTGCAGGGCGGCGACCTGGTTCTCCAGCTCGATGATGCGCTTGATGCCGGCCAGGTTGATGCCCTCGTCCTGCGACAACGCCTGCACCGTACGGAGCAGTTCGATGTCGCGGGCCGAGTAGCGCCGGCCCCGCCCGGCCGTGCGGTCGGGCGAGACCAGGCCGAGACGGTCGTACTGGCGGAGGGTCTGCGGGTGCAGACCCGAGAGCTGAGCGGCGACCGAGATGACGTACACCGGTGACTCGTCGGTCAGTTCATAAGGGTTGGTACGTCGTCGGCCGTCCATCTCATGCTCCCTTCGCGGCCTCGAACAGCTCCGCCCGCGGATCCTGCTCCGCGGTCGCCTCGCGGTACGACTCCAGCGCCTCGCGCGCCTTGTCGTCCAGTTCGTGCGGTACGGCGACCTCGACGGTGACCAGCAGGTCCCCGCGGGTGCCGTCCTTGCGTACGGCGCCCTTGCCGCGCGCCCGCATGGTCCGCCCGTTCGGCGTGCCCGCCGGGAGTTTCAGCGTGACCGGGGGACCGCCCAGCGTCGGGACCTTGATCTCGCCGCCGAGTGCCGCCTCCGTGAAGGTGACCGGCACCGTGACGGTGAGGTTGTCGCCCTTGCGGCCGAAGACCGGGTGGGCGTCGACGTGGACGACGACGTACAAGTCGCCCGCCGGGCCGCCCCGTTCACCCGGGGTGCCCTTGCCGCGCAGCCGGATCCGCTGGGCGTCGGTGACACCCGCGGGGATACGGACCTGCATGGTCCGCGACGACTTGGCGCGGCCCGAGCCCTTGCAGACGTCGCAGGGGTTCTCGGCGATGAGGCCGCGGCCCTTGCAGTCGACGCACGGGTCGGTCAGCGAGAAGCCGCCGCCGCTGCCCCGCGAGACCTGGCCCGTACCGACGCAGGTCGGGCACACGCGCGGTGTGCCGTTCTTGTCGCCGGTGCCGGAGCACGCCTTGCAGGGGGCCTGCGAGGACATCCGGAGCGGGACCGTGGCCCCGTCCACCGCCTCGGTGAAGCTGAGCGTCACCTCGGACTCGATGTCCTGGCCGCGGCGCGGCTGGACCCGCTGGCCCGTACCCGCGCCGCCCCGGTTGAAGAGACCGCCGAACACGTCGCCCAGACCGCCGCCGAAACCGCCGGCGCCCTGGCCCTGTCCGGCCCCGCCCTGGGCGCCTCCGAAGAGGTCGCCCAGGTCGAAGTTGAAGTTGCCGCCTGCGCCGGGACCGGGGCGGAAGCCGCCGTTGCCGAAGAGAGCACGCGCTTCGTCGTACTCCTTGCGCTTCTTGGGGTCGCCGAGGATGTCGTTCGCCTCGGAGATCTCCTTGAAGCGCTCTTCCGCTTCGGCGTTGCCCTTGTTGGCGTCCGGGTGGAACTCGCGGGCGAGCTTCCGGTACGCCTTCTTGATCTCGGCCTCGGTGGCGTCCTTCGGGACGCCGAGAACCTTGTAGTAGTCCTTCTCGACGAAGTCCTTGGTGCTCATCCCCGACGTCCCTCCTTCCGGTCCATCACCGTTTCAACTGCTGTGTTGTCAGCCCTCTTCAGGGCCATTGCCGTCCTCGTCAGACGAAGCCGACGCCTCGTCCGCCTTGCCCGCCGCGCCCGGCTGGGGCTCGGCGACCGCGACGCGCGCGGGGCGGATGGTGCGCTCGCCGATCCGATACCCGGGCTGCAGGATCGCCACGCACGTCGTCTCGGTGACGTCGGGCGCGTACGAGTGCATCAGGGCCTCGTGGATCGTCGGGTCGAAGGGCTCGCCCTCCTTGCCGAACTGCTGGAGGCCCATCTTCGCGATGACCGTCTCCAGCGCCTCGGCGACCGACTTGAAGCCGCCCACCAGCTCGCCGTGCTCACGGGCGCGGCCGATGTCGTCGAGGGTCGGGAGGAGCTCGCTCAGGAGGGCCGCGACAGCGACCTCCTTGACCGTGATCCGGTCCCGCTCCACACGGCGGCGGTAGTTCTGGTACTCGGCCTGCAGCCGCTGGAGGTCCGCGGTGCGCTCGTTGAGCGCGGTGCGCACCTGGTCCAGCTGTGCGGTCAGAGCGACATCCTGTGCTGCGTCCCCGGCCGGGGCCGCCGGGCCCGACTCGGATTCCGTAGAACCCTTGTCGGACTCGGCAGCCTTCGACTCGGCGTCACCGGGGTTGGCGCCGGAGGGGACGTCGGGCTTCTCGTCGAAGCCCGGAGTCTCCTCGGTCATGCGGCGCCACCCTTACCGAAGTCCGGCTTCTCGTCGTCGACGATCTCGGCGTCGACGACGTCGTCCGCGGCGTCGGCGGCCTGCTCGGCGCCCGGGGCGTCACCGGCAGCGGCGGCACCCTGGTCGGCGTTGGCGTACATCGCCTGGCCGAGCTTCTGCGAGACGGCGGCGACCTTCTCGGTGGCCGTACGGATCTCGGCGGTGTCCTCACCCTTGAGCTTCTCCTTCAGCTCGGTGAGGGCCTCCTCGACCTCGGTCTTGACGTCGCCGGGGACCTTGTCGGCGTTGTCGGTGATGAACTTCTCCGTCTGGTAGACGAGCTGCTCACCCTGGTTGCGGGACTCGGCGGCCTCGCGGCGCTTGTGGTCCTCGTCCGCGTACTGCTCGGCCTCTTCGCGCATCCGGTTGACCTCGTCCTTCGGCAGCGAGGAGCCACCGGTGACGGTCATCTTCTGCTCCTTGCCCGTACCAAGGTCCTTGGCCGTGACGTGCATGATGCCGTTGGCGTCGATGTCGAAGGCGACCTCGATCTGCGGGACACCGCGCGGGGCCGGCGGCAGACCGGTCAGCTCGAACATCCCGAGCTTCTTGTTGTACGCCGCGATCTCGCGCTCGCCCTGGTAGACCTGGATCTGGACGGACGGCTGGTTGTCCTCGGCCGTCGTGAAGATCTCGGACCGCTTGGTCGGGATCGTGGTGTTGCGCTCGATGAGCTTGGTCATGATCCCTCCCTTGGTCTCGATACCGAGGGACAGCGGGGTCACGTCGAGGAGCAGGACGTCCTTGACCTCACCCTTGAGCACACCGGCCTGAAGCGCGGCGCCGATGGCGACGACCTCGTCCGGGTTGACGCCCTTGTTGGCGTCCTGACCGCCGGTGAGCTCCTTGACGAGCTCGGCGACGGCCGGCATACGGGTCGAGCCACCGACGAGAACGACGTGGTCGATCTCGCTGAGCTGGATGCCCGCGTCCTTGATGACGTTGTGGAACGGCGCCTTGCAGCGGTCCAGCAGGTCGGCGGTGAGCTGCTGGAACTGGGCGCGCGTGAGCTTCTCGTCCAGGTGCAGCGGGCCCTCGGCGGAGGCCGTGATGTAGGGCAGGTTGATCGTCGTCTCGGTGGACGAGGACAGCTCGATCTTCGCCTTCTCCGCGGCCTCGCGGAGACGCTGGAGAGCCATCTTGTCCTTGGAGAGGTCCACGCCGTGACCGTTGGCGAACTGCTTCACCAGGTAGTCGACGACGCGCTGGTCCCAGTCGTCACCACCGAGGTGGTTGTCACCGTTGGTGGCCTTGACCTCGACGACGCCGTCGCCGATCTCGAGCAGCGAGACGTCGAAGGTGCCGCCACCGAGGTCGAAGACGAGAATGGTCTGGTCGTCCTTGTCGAGCCCGTAGGCCAGGGCGGCCGCCGTCGGCTCGTTGACGATGCGCAGGACGTTGAGACCCGCGATCTCGCCGGCCTCCTTCGTGGCCTGACGCTCGCTGTCGTTGAAGTACGCCGGGACGGTGATGACCGCGTCGGCCACCTTCTCGCCCAGGTACGCCTCGGCGTCGCGCTTCAGCTTCTGCAGGATGAAGGCGCTCATCTGCTGCGGGTTGAAGCTCTTGCCGTCGAGGTCGATCTTCCAGTCGGTGCCCATGTGGCGCTTGACCGAACGAATCGTCCTGTCGACGTTCGTGACCGCCTGGCGCTTGGCCACCTCGCCGACCAGCACCTCGCCGTTCTTGGCGAAGGCGACGACGGACGGCGTGGTCCTGGCGCCCTCTGCGTTGGTGATGACGGTGGGCTCGCCGCCTTCAAGAACGCTGACGACGGAGTTGGTTGTGCCCAGGTCGATGCCGACCGCACGTGCCATGGTGAGTCCTCCAACAGACTGACTTGAGTGGAACTGACTCAAGGATGCATGAGAGATCCGCGCGCGTCAACAGAGCTGAGTCGACCCCACTCAACTCTTATTAATCCCTTACGCGCAATGAAGCGACTCCCGCGCCGCGCCGCAAGCGTTTCGCCCCGTTATGCACCCCTGCTCTCCGTAGCCTGGCGGCGTGAAGCCACTCGACACCATCAGAAGAACGCGCGGCACCGTACGCCTGGCTCCCGGCCTCCAGCAGACGGTCCGCACCGCCGCCCTGCGCGGGCTCGTCCCCCGCCAGGTCTGGAACCGGCTCCACCCCACCGGCACCTGGACCCTCCACGACCCGGACGGCATCCCGTTCCTCTACCACGCGGCACGCGAGGACCTGATGGCCCGCTGCGTCGTCTGGACGGACCTGCGCCACTGGGAGGAGACCACGCAGCCGGTCCTCTTCGAACTGGCCCGCACGGCGCGGGGGTTCCTCGACGTCGGCGCGTTCTCCGGCATCTATACGCTGCTCGCCTGCCAGGCCAACCCCGAGCTGCGGGTCGTCGCGATGGAGCCCAATCCCCACACGATCGGGATGCTGCGGCGCAACGTGGAGATCAACGGGCTGGGTGACCGGGTCACCCTGGTCCAGAAGGCCCTGTCGGACGGTCCGGGCCGGGCGCGGCTGGCGATTCCGTACGACACGACCGCGGCCTCCCTCAATGCGGCGACCGTGCCCGTCCGGTCGGTGGAGGTCGAGGTGAGCACCGCGGACGAGGTCGTCGGCGACCAGCCGATCGACCTGGTCAAGATCGACGTCGAGGGCCTGGAGCCCGAGGTCCTGCACGGCATGACCCGGACCATCGCCGCCCACCGCCCTGCGATCATCGCCGAATGCCTGGACGCCCCGGCGCTGGAGAGGCTGCGGGCCACGGCCGACGCTCTGGGCTACCGGACCGTGCAGCACCTGGGCCGCACCGGACTCTCCCCGGCGGGCGAGGGCTTCGTACCGCCGCCGTTCTACGCGAACTTCCTGCTCACGCCCTGAGCAGGACGGCGACGTCCGCCGTCAGCCGGTCGAGCTCCTCCGCACAGGCCCGCAGGACGTCGTACGACTGCCCCCACGGATCGGCGATCCCGTCCGCCGCAGGCGGCACGGGCGCCACCGCGCCCCGCCGGTCCGCGTCCCCGTCCAGCCGCAGGAACTCCTTCAGCGTGAAGCACCGCCGCAGCGAACCGGGCGAGAGCCGGACCGCCGCCTCGCGGTGCTCGCGCTCCATGCCGAGGACGAGATCCGACCCGGCCACCAGCTCGGCGGTCAGCCGCCGCGAGGCGAACTCCCCGCCCTCCGCGCCCAGTTGACGCAGTACGGAGCGGGTGGCGGGGTCCATCCCCACCCGCCCGTCCGCCTCGGTGCCCGCGCTGCGGACCCGGGCGGCCGGGAGCTTGGGGGCGAGCAGGCGCTCGGCGAGGACGGAGCGGTGCATATTGCCCGTACAGACGAAGAGGACGGTCAGCTCTCGGTCCGGTTGTTCAACGCGGTCTTCAGCCATGCGTACGTCTCCTCGATGCCGTCGCGCAGGGAGATCTCCGGCTTCCAGCCGAGAGCGCTGATGCGGGTCACATCGAGCAGTTTGCGCGGGGTGCCGTCCGGCTTGGTGGTGTCCCAGGTGATGGTCCCGCGATAGCCGACGACCCCGGCGACGAGGCCGGCCAGCTCGCTGAGCGCGAGGTCCTCGCCGGTGCCGACGTTGACCGGGTCGTCGCCGTCGTAGTGCTCCAGGAGGAAGAGGCAGGCGCGGGCGAGGTCGTCGGTGTGCAGGAACTCGCGGCGCGGGGTGCCGCTGCCCCAGTGGGTGATCGACCCGGCACCGTTCACCCGTGCCGCGTGGGTGCGGGCGAGCATCGCGGGGAGGACGTGCGAGGTGCGGGGGTCGAGGTTGTCGTGCGGGCCGTAGAGGTTGGTGGGCATGGCGGAGATGTACGGGAGGCCGTACTGGCGGCGCAGCGCCTGGATGTGCAGGATGCCGGCGATCTTGGCGATGGCGTAGGCGTCGTTGGTGGGCTCCAGGGGGCCCGTGAGCAGGGCCGATTCGGGGATCGGCTGGGGGGCGTACTTGGGGTAGATGCAGCTGGAGCCGAGGAGGAGCAGGCGCTGGACGCCGTACTCGCGGGCCGCGTCCAGGACGTTGAGCTGGATGCGGAGGTTGTCGGAGAGGAAGTCGACGGGCTGGGCGGCGTTGGCCGCGATGCCGCCGACGCGGGCGGCGGCGAGGATCACGACAGCGGGCCGCTGGGAGGCGTAGAGCGCGCGGACGGCGTCGCGGTCGCGGAGGTCGAGCTCGGCGGAGGAGCGGAGAAGGAGATCGCCGAAGCCTTCGCGGCGCAGCTCGCGCACGACGGCGGACCCGACAAGGCCCCGGTGGCCGGCGACGTGGACGCGGGCGGTGCGGTCGAGCCGTCCGGCCGGGCCTCCGCCACAGGGACTCCTGGTCGCGGACCCGACGGGCTCGGGCTCCGGCGCGAGCGCATCGCGCGCAGGCCCGTCGACGCACGGCCGCCCCAACGGCGGGGGCGTCTGTTCGCTGCCGGTCACCGCGCCTCCTCCTGCACAGCCTCCGCGCGCGGCCTCGGCGGGACGGTGAGCTGCTGGTCCGCCGTGGGGTCGCCGTAGCCGTAGCCGTAGCCCGCGCGCTTCGTGAGCGGGGCCATGGAGTAGACCGTGCCCAGCGTGCGGCCGCCCACCGTGCGCAGTGCTTCCGCCGCTGCTGCCACCCTGTCGCGGGGCGTCTTGCCCGCCCGTACGACCAGGATCGCGCCCTGCGCCAGCGGCGCCAGGCCCACCGTGTCGGCGACCGGCAGGAGCGGGGCGGTGTCCACGACCACGAGCTCGTAGCGGTCGGCCAGCTCGCGCAGGATCTCGGCCATCCGCGGCGAGGCCAGCAGTTCCGTGGGGTTGGGCGGGATCGGGCCGCTCGTGAGGACGGCGAGGCGGCCCGCCGCCTGCTGCATGACCTCCTCGATCCGTACCTGGCCGATCAGCACGCTCGTCAGCCCCGCGTCCTGCACAAGACCGAACGTCCGCGCCACGCACGGCCGCCGCAGGTCCGCGTCGACCAGGCAGACCGAGGTGCCGGTCTCGGCGAGCGACAGCGCGAGGCCGGTCGCGGTGCTCGTCTTGCCCTCGCCGGGCAGCGAGCTCGTCACGACCACGACCCGGGGCCGGTCGTCGCCCTGCGCGAACTGCGCGAACTGCAGATTCGTCCGCAGGTGGCGGAAGGCCTCCGCCCGCGCGCCGTGCCCGGCGGCCCCCGCGGTGAGCGGCCGGCCGTCCTCCTCCTTCTCGTACGGGATCGAGCCGAGCAGCGGGATCCCGGTGAACTCCCCCAGCGCCACAGCCGACTTGAAGGTGGTGTCGAGGATCTCCCTGAGCAGCGCGAGCCCCGCGCCGAGCAGCAGTCCGGCGAAGAGGCCGGCGCCGAGGTTGAGGCCGGGGCGCGGGCTGACCGGGGTGGTGGGGACGGCGGCGGTCTGGGTGACGCCGAGTTTCACCGCGGACTTCTCCGCGCCGTCCGGGGTCTCCAGCCGCTCCACCACGTCGGCGAACCGTACGGCCACCGCGTCGGCGGTCTCGGCGGCCCGGTGCGGGTCGGTGTCGCCGACGGTGATGTCGACGAGGACCGTACCGAGCGGCGCCTCGGCGGTGATCCGGCCCGCGAGCTGCTCCGGTGTGGAGCCGAGGTGCAGGGCGGCGACGACGGGCGCGGTGACCTGACGGCTCGTCACGATCGCTGCGTACGACTGGACTCGGGCGAGCGAGAAGTTGCTCCCCTGCTGGAGCTGGGCGGTGTCCGCGTCGCCCCCGCCCGACCGGGCGGAGACGAAGAGCTGGACCTTGGCCTGGTAGACGGGCGTGGTCATGGCGGTGGCGGCCCAGCCGGCGAAGACGCCGAGCAGGACACAGACGACGACGGCGGGCCAGCTGCGGGCCAGCGCTCGCAGAATGCTCCGGAGTTCCAAGCTGTGCACCTCATCGGGTCGTTCGGGGGAGCGCGCCCGGCCAGGCTAGACACTTATGAGGCATTTGTCCGGCAATGATGAGGTGCTCGAGCCGAGGAGTCCCCCGTGGAGCCACCCCAGATCGCCGTGCTGATGACCAGCCACAACCGGCGCGAGAAGACCCTGTCCGCGCTCGACGCGCTCGCCGCGCAGCGCGACACCCCCGCGGTCGTACGCACCCATCTCGTCGACGCGGGCAGCGGCGACGGCACGGCGCGGGCGGTGCGCGCGGCGCACCCCGGTGTCGACGTGATGGAGGTCGGCCCGCACGTCTACTGGGGGCACGGGATGCGCCTGGCCAGCCGTAACAGCCGGATGTCGGGCTCCCCGCACTGGGACCACCAGCTCTGGCTCAACGACGACGTGGTGCTCGACGAGGACGCCCTCGCGGTGCTGCTCGGCGCGGCGGCCGCGGTCGGCGAGGACGCGGTGATCGTGGGCGCGACCCGGGCCCACGGCTCGTCGGTCACCACGTACTCGGGCCGCGCCGGCCGCGCGATGGCCCTGGTCGAACCGAGCGGACGGCCCGAGCCCTGCGACACGTACAACGGGAACGTCGTCCTGGTCCCGCGCTCGGTGCGCGACCGCATCGGCGACATCGACAAAGTCTTCCGCCACGGCATGGGCGACTACGACCACGGCTACCGCGCCCGCCGGGCCGGCATCCCCGCGTATGTCGCCCCCCGCCACGTCGGCTCCTGCGACCGCAACCCGCCCCTGACGGGCTCCCGCGAACCGGGCATCGGGGTGCGCGAGGCGCTGCGCCGGGTCACGTCGCAGCGCGAACTGCCGCCCCGCCAGTGGTGGGTGTACTGCGCGCGGCACGCGGGGGTGCGGGCGCCGGTGCTGATGGTCTCGCCGTACGTGAAGACGGCGGCACGGGCGGCGGTGGGCCGGTGACCGGGGGCGCCGCGGTGCCTCAGGCGGCGGTGACCCCGTGACCGCGACCAACCTCCTCCTCGCCGCCACCGCCCTGCTCGCCCTCTGCGCGCTCACCGGGTGCGTGTACCGGTGGCCCGGCAGCGGGATCGCGCTCTTTGCCGCCGCCCAGTTGCAGGAGACCGGGCGTACCCACTCCGCCGCCCTCGTCGACGGTCCCATCGGGCTGATGACCACCGACGTACTGACCCTCGTGCTGCTCGGCGCGACCCTCCTCAACTGGCTGCGCCACCGGCCCCGTACCCACCCCGCGCTCCTCGCCCTCCTGGCCCTGCTCGCGCTCACCGCGGGGTCGGTGCTGCGCGGGGCCGCGGTCTTCGGCGTACCGCATGCGGGCAACGAGGCGCGCACCGCCTTTCTGCAGGTGCTGTGCGCGGCCCTGTTCACCGCCACGCTCCCCGACCCGCGCGCCGCCCTGCGCCAACTCGCCCGCGTGTGGGTCGCCTGCGCCTTCGCGCTCGCCGCGCTGGCCGTCATGTGGTGGGCGCAGGCGGGGATCGGCGCCAGTTCCGGCACCGTCCTCATCGACGGCGAGCTCCAGGACGCCCGCCCCATGGGCGCCCCCGAGGCGCTGCTGATCGGGCAGGCCGCCGTACTGCTCCTGTACGGCACCCTCGGCCGCCGCGCCCGCCCCCTCGCCTGGCCGCTGCTCCTGGTCGTCGTGCTCATGCAGCACCGCACCGCCTGGGTCGCGACCGCCGCCATGCTCGCCGTACTGCTGCTCACCCGCCGCGCCGGCGGCCTCTCGCGACCGCTCCGGCTGCTGTACGCGACCGTGCTCGCCTCCGTCTGCGCCGGGGCCCTCGCGCTGGGTTCGGGCGGTCACGTCACCAGCAGTCTGGTCGCCTCCGGCGAGGACGCGCACACCCTCGACTGGCGGCTGAGCGGCTGGTCCGCGCTGCTCGGCCAGGCCAGGGACGGCGCCGACTGGCTGCTCGGACTGCCCTTCGGCAGCGGGTACGCACGGCTGGCGGGCGGCGTGCTGATCACCGTCTCGCCGCACAACTACTACCTCCAGCTGACGCTCCGCATCGGCCTCGTGGGCCTCGCCGCGTTCCTGCTGCTCTACGCCCTGCTGTGGCGGTCCGCGCCCCGCCTCTCCCCCGACCTGGCCCGGGGGCTGCCGCTGCGCGCGCTCCTCTGCGGCCAGCTGGTCTTCTGCGCCGCCGACCCCAGCTACCCCGAACAGGCCCTGCTGCTTGGCCTGTTCATCGCCTGCACCCGCCCCGAACGCACCTCGGACCCGGAGAGCTGCCATGTCCCGCAAAACCGCACTGATCACCGGCATCACCGGCCAGGACGGCTCGTACCTCGCTGAGCTCCTGCTCGCCAAGGGCTACCTCGTACACGGCCTGATCCGCCGCTCCTCCACCTTCTCCACGACCCGGATCGACCACCTCTACCAGGACCCGCACGAGCCCGACACGCGCCTGCACCTCCACTACGGAGACCTCGCCGACGGCTCCCGCATCGCCACGCTCCTGGAGCGCATCCAGCCCGACGAGGTCTACCACCTGGCCGCCCAGTCGCACGTCCGCGTCTCCTTCGACGAGCCCGAATTCACCGGCACCACCACGGGGTTGGGCACCACCCGCCTCCTCGAAGCGATCCGGATGACCGGCCTCCCGTGCCGCTTCTACCAGGCTTCCAGCTCCGAGATGTACGGCACGACCGCCCCGCCCCAGGACGAGAACACCCCCTTCCACCCGCGCTCCCCGTACGCCGCCGCCAAGCTCTACGCGTACTGGATCACCCGCAACTACCGCGAGGCGTACGGCATTCACGCCGTCAACGGCATCCTCTTCAACCACGAGTCCCCCCGCCGCGGCGAGACCTTCGTGACCCGCAAGATCGCCCGCGCGGCCGCCCGCATCGCCCGCGGCGAGCAGGAGCTGCTGCACCTGGGCAATCTGGAGGCCCGCCGCGACTGGGGGTACGCGCCCGAGTACGTGGACGCCATGTGGCGCATGCTCCAGACCTCCACGCCCGACGACTACGTGGTCGCCACCGGCACCAGTTACAGCGTCCGCGACTTCCTCACCTTCTGCTTCGAGCACGCGGGCCTGGACTGGGAACGCCATGTCCGGTTCGACGAGCGGTACTTGAGGCCCTCCGAGGTCCCCGACCTGATCGGCGACCCGGCGAAGGCGGCCCGCGAACTGGACTGGCGCCCCACCGTCCTCACCCCGGAACTCGCCCGCATCATGACGGACGCGGAGCTGGCGGCGAAGGTCCCGGAGGCGCGCACGCTGCCCGCGCCCGTCGCCCCTGAAGGCAGGCCCGTCCGGTGACCCCGACCGTCCTCCACCTCAGCAACGACCGCACCGAAGGCCCCCACCTCAGCTTCGGCCCGGCTTTCGCATCCCTCGCCGCGCAAGGCGCCCTGCACCACGTCCCCGCCGTCCCGCTCGCCCTGCTCCACCAGGGCCGCGAGCACGCGCTGCGCGATCTCACCCGGATCGCCGCGGCCACTCGCCCCACCGTGCTCCTGGTCCAGTCGCCGGGCGCCTTCCCCTGGACGCCGCAGGACGTGGCCGCGCTCGTGCGGGCGGCCGGGTCGCCGTACACCGTGCTGTGGGAGGGCGACGCCTGGGGCGGCCGCAAGCCGCTGCCGCCCGCGACGGCCGCCTGGCTGGCGCACTGCGACGCGGTGTTCAGCGTCGCGACGGGCGAGCAGGCAACGCTCTTCGCCCGCCACACCTCGGCCCCGGTCCGCTACATCCCGCAGACGGTCCCGGACCGCCTCCGTACGGACGAGCCCGTGCCGCCGCTGGAATCGGCCGCGTACGACGCCGTGCACATCGGCGGCTCCTACGTCCGCTTCGGGCTCCTGGAGCGGATCGACGACGCCCTCGACCGCCGCCGCGCGATCACCGCCGTACGACGGCTCCCCGGCGTACGCACGGCGGTGCACGGCGCGGGCTGGCGCGGCCCCGGCGCGCACGGCCCGCTCCCCTTCGAGCACCAGGTGCGCACCATCCGCACCGCGCGCCTCTCCGTCAACTGGGACCACTTCCGCCGCTACGCCGGTTTCTGCTCCAACCGTCTCCCGATCAGCCTGTACGCGGGCCGCGTCCACATCACCTCCCGCGTCCTCGACGCCCCCTGGCTGCCGGGCCCGGAGGCAGGCCTACACCAGGTCGAGACCCCCTCCGAAGTCGCCGACCGCGTACGGGAGTTGCTGTCCTGGGACCCCGCCCTGCTGCATCGCGCCGGCCTCGCCGCACACGACTGGGTCCGCGACCGCCTCACCAACGAGAACGCCCTGCGCCACATGCTCGGCCCCTCCCTCGGCCTGACCCCGACGGCCGCCGAACCCTGGCGCACCCTCGCCGCCGCAGAAGCACCCGCACCCCACACCACCGGAGCCCGCGTATGACCGCCAAGAACCTGCTGCGCGCCGCCCGCGACCTGACGATGCGCTCCCGCACCGTGCAGCGCGCCGTACGCGCCGGGACCACCAGCGGCTGGCTCCCCGAGCGGATCTGGCAGCATCTGCGGCCCAGCGGGGTCTGGACCCTGCACGCCCCCGACCGCAGCGAGTTCCGCTACCACTGCGGGGCCGAAGACGTCCTGGCCGGGCCCGTCGTCTGGACCGATCTGCGCGAATGGGAGGAGGCCACTCACCCGCTCTTCTACCAACTGGCAGGCAGGGCAAGGGGTTTCCTGGACGCAGGCGCCTTCGCCGGCCTCTACACGCTGCTCGCCTGCCGCGCCAACCCCGCCCTGCACGCGGTCGCCGTCGAGCCCAACCCTGCGGCGGCCCGCCTGCTGCACCGCAATCTCGACGTCAACGGGTACGGCCCCCGGGTCAGCGTCGTCGCCAAGGCCCTCTCCGACACCCCGGGGCGGGCGCGCCTCGCCGTCCCCGAGCGCATCACCACCGCCTCGCTGCGCGCCTCGACGCAGGGGCAGCACGCGTTCGACGTGGAGGTCACCACGGCGGACGACGCCGTCGGCGACCGCCCCATCGACCTGGTGAAGATCGACGTCGAGGGGCTGGAGCCCGAGGTGCTGCAGGGCATGGCCCGCACCCTCCGCACCCACCGGCCCACGGTCATCGCCGAGTGCCTCGACCGGCCCGCACTGGACCGGCTGCGCGCGGCGGCAGCACCGTACGGCTACACGTATGTCCACCATCTCGCCCCCGGCGGACCCGTGTTGGTGGACCCGGGCTTCACCCCGCCCCGCCGCCACCAGAACTTCCTGCTCACCCCGGCCCCCTTCGCCCCTTTCGGCCCTTCGTGACCACCGCCCGCCGGGCCGCCGCAGCCCTGGGGTGGAACTACGGCGGGGCCGCCGCCTCCGTCGTCCTCCAACTCGGCTACACCGCCTGGACTGCGCGCACGGCGGCACACGGCGACTTCGGCCAGTACGCGATCGCCCTCACCCTGGCCCAGCTGCTCGGCCTGTTCGCCACGGCGGGGCTCGCCACCTGCGTCCTGCGGGCCGAACGCCTGACGCGGGCGCTGCTCAGGGCCACGCTCGGGCTGGGCCTGGCGACGGGGACGGCGTGCTGCCTGCTGCTGATGGCGCTGGCCCCGCTCGGATCCGACCTCTGGAACATGCCCCAACTGACGGACACCCTCCGCCTGTTGGGCCTGCAATACCTCGTACTCCCGGCGGGCAGCGTGCTCCTGTCCGCGTTGCGCCGGGCCGGCGACCACCGGTACGCGGTGGGCGCGGAGCTCGCCGGACAGGTGGTGGGCTGCGCGGCATCGGCGGCCTGCCTGCTGCGCTCCGGCTCCCCCCTGGCCCTCGCCCTGTCCGCACCGGTCGCCGCGCTCGCCACCCTCCTGTTCGCCGCGCTGCCCGCCCACCGCCTCCCGCTCCCGGCGGGCGAGAAACCCGCGGCGTCCTCGCTCGTCGGCCTCTCCGGCTTCCTCAGCGGCTTCGCCCTGCTGCGTTCGGCGGCGGGCAGCGCCCCGCTGTGGACGGCGGGCCTCGTGCTCGGCCCCGCCGCGGCAGGTCTCTACTCGCGGGCCCAGCTGCTCTGCGACGTACCGCTCAACTTCGTCGTACGAGGCCTCAACCAGGCCGCCGTCCCGGTCTTCGCCCAGCACCAGGAGGAGAACCGCCCCCTGGCCCGCCCCGCCCAGTACCTCCTCTGCGCGGCCTCCGCAGGCCTGCTCGCCTTCGGCGCACTGGCCGGGGCCGGACCCGCCCTGCTGAGCCTGCTGCTCGGCCCGGGCTGGCAGGACGCGGCCGCCCTGGTCCCGGCGCTCGCCCTGTGCGCCGCGCTCCAACTCCTCTACGCGGCAGGCTGCTCCCTGGACCTGGCGCGCGGCGCCCGCAGAGACCTGGTCCGCACCCAGCTCGTCCTCATCGCCACCACGGCGGCCGCCCTGGCGCTGGCGGCCCGCCACCCCGACCCCGTACTGATCACGACGGCAGCCTCGGCAGGCCTGGCCGCAGGCCACGGGGTGCAGCTGCTCTCCTGGCACCGGCAGCACACGCTGGACGCCGCCGCAGTACTCCGCGCCCACCTGGCACACGGAGCAGCAGGCACCGCGCTGACGGCGGCCGGACTCTGGGGCGGAGGCGCGAACCACTCGCTCCCGGGCGCGCTCCTGGCCATGGCACCGGTACTCCTGGCGGGCCTGCTCCTGCGCGACCGCCTCCCCGCGTACCGCGCGGCGGCCGGCCTGGGCCTCCTCAAGCGCACGCCCACGCCGGCAGCCACGACGGCCCCGCCCGCACTCGCACCCCGCCCCTGAAGGACACCGCCGCATGCACATCGGCCTCGCAGACCCGGTCGCCCTGGCGCCGCGCTTCACCTCCCCACGTGCACCCCCACCGCATCCCTGAGGGACACCGCCCCGTACATGTCGGCCTCCAAGGTCCCGTCCACCCGGCCCCGTACTCCACCGCCCACCCCTGAAGGGCGCCGCCCCGTGCACATCGGCCTCGCAGGCCCCGTCGATCTGGCCCCCCTCGCCCCGTACTTCGCCTCCCCGCTCCCCCCGGTCCACAGCGGCCCCTCCACCGGCTGGCTGGCCCGGACCTGGCGCGAGCAGGGGCATCGCGTCACCGTGTACGCGCTCAGCAGCGAGATCACCGAGCCCCAGCTCCACGAGGGCGACGGCGTACGCCTCACCATCGCCCCCCAGCGCCCGCGCGCCCGCGACCGCGCCCTCGACCTCTTCCGCGCCGAACGCCACGCCCTCACCGAGGCCATGCGCGCCCACCCCGCCGACCTCATCAGCGCCCACTGGACCTACGAGTTCGCGCTCGCCGCGATCGCCTCCGGCCTCCCCGCCTACGTCACGGCCCGCGACACGCCCCTCCGCTACGCCTGGGAGATGCGCTCCGCCTACCGCTGGCTGCGCCACTCCATGGCGCTCCCCGCAGTCCACAAGGCAACAGCGGTCAGCGCCAACAGCCCCTACACAGCAACCCACTTGAGGCGCTGCCTCGCAGCCCGCCGCCCCATCGAAGTCATCCCCAACGCGGTCCGCACCGACCACCTCCCCACCACCACCGCACCCCCCGCAGGCAACACCCCGGTCTTCGCCACCGCCTCCCAGGGCTGGGGCCGCCTCAAGAACACCACCGCAGCACTCCGAGCCTTCGCCCTCGTACGCAACCGACTCCCGCACGCCCGCCTGCTGATGCTCGGCGCAGGCCACGGCCCCGACGGCCCCGCCCACACCTGGGCCACCACCCACAACCTCGCCACCAACGTCGAGTTCGCAGGCCAGGTCCCCCACGCCGACATGCTGAACCGCCTCGCCGCCGAGGCGCACGCCCTCATCCACCCGTCCCGCGTGGAGTCCTTCTCCATGATCTGCGCCGAGGCCATGGGCATGGGCATCCCGGTCGTCGCCGGACACCGCAGCGGCGCGGTGCCGTGGGTCGTCGGGGACGCGGGGCTCCTCGTCGACATCGACCGCCCAAAGCACATCGCCGAAGCGATGCTCAGCCTCGCCCAACACCCCACCATGCGCGCCGACTTGGGCTCGGCGGGCCGCGCCCGCACCCGCCGCGACTTCTCCATGACCGACGTCGCCGACGCCTACATCCGCTGGTTCCGCGCCGGCCCGCCCAACCCCGTACGAACACCAGGAGCACTCCCCCGATGAGCGACGCCCCCCTCGTCCTGCACATCAGCAACGAGACCGCCCCCGCCGGCCCGTACACCCGCTTCGCCCGCGCCTTCACGGCCCTCGCCGACCAGGGCCTGATCCGGTACGAGTGCGTCGTCCCCGCCGCCGGGGACCGCCTGCCCCAGCACGAACAGCCCGACCTCCTCTTCGTCCAGTCGCCCCAGGCCTACGCCTGGACCCGCCGCGAGATCCTCGACTGGCTCTGGGCGGCGGGCACCCCGCCCCTCGTCGTCTGGGAGGGCGACGCCTGGGGCGGCATCACCAAGCCGCTCCGCGAGCGCAACCTGGCCTGGATGCGGTGCGCGGACGAGGTGTTCAGCGTGGCGATGGGCGCGCAGGCGGCGCTCCTGCGAAGGGCCTGCAAACGCCCCGTCCGCTACGTACCGCACGTAGCGCCCCTGCACTTCCTCGACGCCACCCCGGCGGACCCCACCGACGCCATCACCATGGTCGGCAAGCGCCTCACGTACTTCGGTGTCGAGCTGATCCCCGACGACCGTCAACGCGCCGTACTCATCAGCGAGTTGACCCGCGTCGCCGCCGACCGTCTCGCCGTCTACGGCAAAGGCTGGCGCGGCCCCCGCGCCCGCGGCCCCGTCCCCTTCAACGACCAGCTCAACGTCATGCAGCGTTCCCTCATCACCGTCGGCTGGGACCGCTACCGCTCCCACCCCGGCTACTTCTCCGACCGCCTCCCCATCGCCCTGTGCGCGGGCCGCGTCCACGTCACCTCGCGCCAGCCGGGCCTCGACTGGCTCCCGGGCCCGGACCACGGCCTCTACCTCGTGAACACCCCCCGCGAGGCGGCAGCGCAGGTACGGGAGCTCCTCGCCGAGGACCCCTCCCACCTCATCTCCAGGGCAAGCGCCCTGAACACCTGGGCCCGCACCCACCTCACCGAGACCCAGGCGCTCCTCCACATGCTCGGCGACCACCTCCCGCTCCCCGCAGCACCCGCCGACCCCTGGGAGTCCTTCGCCGCCCTCAGTTCGTCGTGACCGTCACTCGCGACGGCCGCACCAACGGCTGCTCCAGCACCTCGGGCGCCCCGACCCCCGGCTCGCTCAGCCCGAGCGTGAGCACCCGGTCGCGGCCCGCGGCCAGTTCCACATCCACGGTGTAGACGGGGTGACCGCGCTCGACGGACGTCTCGATCCCGACCGGCCGCCCGTCCAGCGTCGCGCTCTCCAGCCGGGCGCCGTGCGTCGCGTAGTACGAGAGCAGCACCCGGTTGTCGCCCGGCCGCGACCGGGGACCGTGGGTGTCGCCCCGGTAGGTGACGTACGGCGGCAGGCCCGCGCGCGGCGCCCGGTTGGTCAGCGTGACCGTGACGTCGACGGGGCGGCGGCCGTCCTGGCCCGTGGGGCCGCCGTGCCAGGTCAGGGAGCGGTCCAGGTAGTAGTCGAGCTTCCCGGCGGCAGCGTTGTTGACCACCGCGCCGGCGTACGGTCCCGGGCCCGAAGGCACCGAACCCGCAGCGCCCAGCCGCTCCAGTTCCCGCTGCATCTGCGGGTGCGCGCTCCAGAGCAGCAGCCGACGGCCGTCGACCGACGAGGCCAGCGCGTCGATCCCGGCCGGGGTCAGGAGGGACTTCTCGTGGGCGGTGATCCGGGCCGCGGCCGCGCGCCCGACGTCCAGGAAGAAGCGTTTGCGGGCGGGCGTCGAGGTGTAGCGGGCGTAGGCGGTGCGCTGGGTGAGCGCGACCGCGTTGCGTGCGTCGAGGCGTTCGCCGTCCGGGAGTTGGGCGGGTCCGGTGACGGCGAGCACCGAGGCGAGGACCTGCGGGTCGAGCGCGATCACGCCGTCGACCTGCTGGCCCGCGTAACTGCGCCACATCCCGGCCCAGATCCGGGCGACGGAAGGGAAGTCGGGGCTCATCCCACTGTTGCCGACCAACTCGGTCGTGCCGAAGCGGTCGTAGCGGGCGTGGTAGTCGCGGCCGAGCGCCCGTACGGTCGCAGGGTCGGCCTTGATGCCGTCGATCTCCGTGTTGGAGACGAAGCGGTCGAAGTGCGGCCGGCCCTTGTCCATCCTGATCAGCGCGAACGCCCCCGGCAGTCCGCCGCTGCCGCGCGATTCGGCGCCGCTCTGGAAGACGGCGAGATAGCGGCGGGGGCCCGCGTGCATCCCCCCGAGGTCCGGCGCGAACCGGGCCGCCGTGGCCGCTGCCCCCAGCGCTCGGGGCAGCGGGCTGAGCAGGGTGTCGAGGCGGGTCCTGGCGTTGTCGGCCGTACTGGACCAGGTCTCGGCGGGGAGGGCTTCCGCGCGGGCGTGGGCGCGGCGGGCGGCGGCCTCGGCGCGCAGGAGCATGGGGGCGGCGTTGCGCGCGCCCTCGGGGCCGGCCGCCTTGAGCGTACGGAAAGTGCTGATCCCCGGGACGACGGCGTCGCGCGTCAGGGAGTCCGCGATGGACGCCGTCTCCCTGAGGACGAGGAGCGGGGCCCCGGCCTTGGGGATCCGGGTGACCGGCCACCACAGCGGGCCCGTGGTGAGCCGGTGGGCGCGGGCCGCGTCGGCGGCCGCCCGGTCCACCGCCTGTTCGGCGGCGGCCGGGTCGCCCGTGCGCAGGGCTGTACGTACTGTCTTGAACTCGGCCTCGGCGGACGCCAGTTCACCGCGGGCGAGCAGTGCGCTCACCAGCAGCCAGGACCAGCAGCCCGCCATGACCAGTGCACCGCCCACCCACAGCAGGCGGCGCCCGCTACGACTCCGAGCCACCGTCGCGCCGGGTGCGGCGAGCACGGTAGATCACGATGGTTCCGGCCATGACCAGGCCGGCGGCGCCGAGTGAGAGCGGCAGCGTGTAGTCCTTGGAACCGGTCTTGGCGAGGCCCGGCTTCTCGGGCGTCGGGCGCTCGGTGGGCACCACGGGGGTGGGCGACACATGCGGCGGATACGTGCTGTCCGCCGCGGCGGTCGCGGTGGCCGCACCGGTCGCGAGGAGCGCGACGGCGGTGGTGGCCGCGGCCCGGTGGACCGTACGGGTAAAGGGGGACGGCATCTGCGCGGTCTCCTGCCTGGTGGACGAGAGTCGCCTGGCACGGAATGGGCCGGGCGGCAACATCACCATGACCTGATCACCAGTCAGACAATCAGTGCGCAGGTCCCCGGGTCGGACATCCGCGTGACAGATTCATCCGATCAGCCCCTCCACGCCGTCCGCGAACCGTCGCGCCATGTCCTCGACCGTGAAGAGCTGCGCGTCCACCCGGCAGGCGCTGCGCAGATTGCCGAGGAGGACGGGCCGGGTGAGGAGCTGGGCGACGGCGGCACCGTACGCGTCCGCGTCGCCGTCGACCACCAGGGCATTGCGCCCGTGCTGGAGGTACTCGAACTCGGGGCCGTGCGCGGCATCCGGGGTGGTGACCAGGGGGCTGTGCAGGGCGAAGGAGTCGACGGCGGCGAGGCCCACCGCGCCGGGGACCAGGAGCACGTCGGTGACCGCGCCGAGACGGGCCTTGCGCTCGTCGGACGCGGTGCCGACGTACGCGACGGGAGCCCCCGCCTGCGCCGCCTCCTCCACCAGGTGGCGATGGGCGCCGTCGCCCGCCACCAGGAGCCGGAAGCCGGGGAGCAGCTCGCCGGTGCGCGCGGCGGCGGCGAGGAGGAAGGGGATGCGCTTGGCGGCGTCGAGGCCGCCGATGTAGAGGGCGCTGCGGCCGGGGGTGAGGCCGAACTCGGCGCGGAGGGCGGCGAGTTCGGACGGTGCGACGCGGGCTCCGGCCGCCTCCAGGGCGCGGGTGTCGACCGTGTTGCGTACGACCGTGACCCGCTGCTCCGGGAACCCGTCGCCGATGACCTGGCGGGCACCCTTCTCCGTGTACGCGAAGAACCAGCGGGCCCGGAGCGTCAGCGCGCGCTTCGCAGCGCGCAGGGGGGCGGAGGGGGTGCGGGTGTACGTGGTCCCGTGGCCCCAGAGGCCGACGGGCGGGCCTCCGGCGCCCAGGAGCGCGCGGTAGTTCTCCAGGCTGTGCAGCGACTGGCCGAGGATCAGCGCGTCGCAGTCGCGGGTGACGCGGCCCAGGGAGCGCCAGACGAGGTGGCGGCCGGCGAGGCTCAGGGTGCACTGGGGCAGCTGGACCGTACCGGCGAGGGCGCAGGCGTCCGCGCGGCGGACGTCCTTGCCCCAGGGGCGGCCGTGGGCGACCGTCAACTCGATGTCCCGGGAGGCGAGTTCGCGGGCGAGGTGCTGGTAGAAGGCGACGCGGTAGCCGGGGACGTACTGCTGGACGACGACGGCGCGCTTCACCGGGCCGACCTGGCGGCGGGGAGGGCTTCCTCGCGGGCGGCACGGTCCTCGCGATCCTCGCGGAAGAGGACGAGGTCGCACTGGAGCATCTGGCCGTGGCGCGGGTCGGTGAAGCCGGGGACGACCGACATCAGGGTCATGCCCAACTCGCCCTGGGCCAGGGCGAGTGCGTCGTTGAAGAGCAGTCCGTCCTCGTAGAGCGGTACGAAGGACGTCTCGGTCTGGATGCCCGCGCACTCGGCCGCGCGCTCGCCGGCGCCGCCGAGGACCCGGCCCTCGTAGCCCTGCACGTCCATCTTGAGGAAGACCCGTTCGCCGGGCGCGACGATCTGCTCCCAGATCTCGTCGAGGCGCCGCATGTCGGCGGGCTGGGCGCCGGTGTACGCGGCGTGGGGGGCGGCGGCGCGGTGGCGGGGCAGCATGGCGAGGAGGGAGCTGCTGGCGCCGCCGTTGCCGGCGACGTTCATGGTCGCGGTGCCGGTGACCTCGCCGAGTGCGTACGGCAGGACCGTCCAGTCCGGGTCGGCCGCCGAGACGTGGCGGAGCTCCGCGCGGGGGCGGCTGAGGGGCTCGAAGGAGACGATGCGGCCGCGGAAGCCCGCCTGGCGGAGCATCGTGCCGTAGCCGCCGGTGTGCGCGCCGACGTCGAGGACGAGGTCGATCTCGAACCGCTTCATCAGCTTGACGAGCTCAACACCCGGTGTGCGGTGGCGACTTACATCGATGCCCGCGCTCCGTACGGCCTTGCGCGCTCGGTGCAGAAGTGTCATCTGTACCCCTTTCGTGTCCCTTTGCAGACGGCCCAGACGAACCTGGGGTGGCCCCACAGCACCCGGCGCCAGAGGCGGCGCGGTTCGCTGCAGAGCCGGAAGAGCCATTCGAGGCCGTGGTGCTGCATCCACAGCGGTGCCTGGGGTTTGTTGCCGGAGATGAAGTCGAAGGCCGCGCCGACCGCGACGTACACGGCGGGGTGGGCGGCGGCGAGGCGGGCGGCCTCGTGGTCCTGCTTGGGGGTGCCGAGGCCGAGCCAGACGATCTGGGCGCCTGAGGAGCGGATACGGTCGAGCTGCGACGCGCGCTCGGCGTCGGTGAGTTCGCGGAACGGCGGCGACTCGATGCCGACGATCTGTGCGTGCGGGAAGCGCGTGCGGAGCTCGGCGGCGAGGCGTGACAGCACCTCTGGCGTCGAGCCCAAGAGGTAGTGGCGGACCTGCGCCGCCTGGCCCTCGCGGAAGACGTCGAGGAAGAGGTCGGGGCCGTACACGCGCATCCGCGGGAGTGCTGTGCCTTCCCGGGGGACAACCCCCGGACCCCCGGCCGGTTTCAGCCTGCCGCCCCGATGCACAACGCGGTTGGCCCACACCACGCCCTGGCCGTCGGGGAGGTTCAGCGTCGAGGCCCGCAGCAGGGTGTGCAGGGCGCGGTCCCGGTCGGCGAGGGCCAGCGTGTAGGCGTTGCAGAGGTGTACGTCGGCGCCCTCGCCGCGTACCGCCATCGCGACCAGCGCCGCGCAGGCGAGTTCGGGGGTGGTCGCGGCCACGGGGACGCCCGCGCAGGGGACGGTGGTCAGGGTCACGCCTGTACCTGCGCAGCCTCTACGGCGGCCGTACGCGTCCGGGCGGTCGCCCGCACCGTGCCGTACACCCGCACCTTCAGCAGCCGTACGACGGCCAGCAGCGCGGCGACCGCGAACACCAGCGCCGCCGAAGGGGGCAGCCAGCCGCGGTGGATCAGGATCCCGGCCCCCGTCGCGGCCGCCGCCGCGAGCCCCAGCGCCACCGCGGCGCCCTGTGCGGTGAGTCCGAGTCTGCGGAGCCGGTGGGCGATGTGGTCGGTGCCGCCGTGCAGCAGCGGGCGGCCCGCGCGGCGGCGGGAGGCGACGACCAGCGCGGTGTCGGCGGTGACGACCAGCGTGAGGGTCAGCAGCCCGCCCGCGGCCTGCGCCGGAGTGGAGCCCGCGTGCACGGCGACGGCGGCCGACGCCAGCACGAAGCCGGTGAAGAGCGAACCGCAGTCGCCGAGGAAGATCCGCGCCGGATGCCAGTTGTGGACCAGGAATCCACCGAGTGCGGCAGCCAGCAGACAGAGGAGCACCGCGAGGCCGGGCCGGTCCTCGTAGAGCGCACAGGGCGCCAGCCCCAGGGCGGTGACGGCGCCGACCGCGCCCATCGCGCCGTCCGAATTGTCCAGCAGATTGAAGGCGTTGGTGACGAAGACGATCCAGCCGACGGCCAGCGCACCGGTGAGGAGCGAGAGCCCGGCGTCGTACACGACGACGGCCGCGGCCCCCGTCTCCACGATCACCCGCACCCGCGCGCCCAGCGGCCGGAGGTCGTCCACCAGGCCGAGCACGGCCACGGCCACGGCCGCCCCGAGCAGCGGAACGGGCACGTCCCAGGGGCCGATGGCCGCGACCGTCAGCGTGGCCGCGACGACCGCGACGCCGCCGAAGTGCGGGGTGGGCCGGGTGTGACCCTTGTGGCCTCCGGGGCGGTCGAGCACCCCGGTGCGCACGGCGGCCGCCCGCAGGAGCTCGGTGAGCAGGGCGGCGAGGAAGAGCGCGGCGGCTGTGGCCACGAGTCCGTACAACATGCGTCAGGCCAGTGCGGGTGCGCTGGAGCCGGCCGGTTCCGCCTGCGGTACGGGGATCCCGCCCGGGGCGGGCACCGCGCACTCGGCGCGCGCTTCGGCGATCGTCGCGTCGAGGATGTCGTCGAGCGTGCGGCGCGGCCGCCAGCCGGTGAGGGCGGTCAGCCGGGCGGTGTCGGGGAGCCGCCGCTCCATGTCCTCGAAGCCGGTGGGGTACGCCTGCGCGTACGGCACCAACTCGACCGGGGACGGCGACCCGCTGCGCCTCACGATGCGCGCGGCGAGATCGGCGATGGTCGTCTCCTCGGCGGTGCCGATGTTGAACGCCTGGCCGACCGCGGCCGGTTCGTCGAGGAGGCGCAGCAGCGCGTCCACCACGTCGGCGACGTGCGCGAAGCACCGCCGCTGGCTGCCGTCGCCGTGCACCGTCAGCGGCTCGCCCGCGACGGCCTGGCGGACCAGGCGCGGGACGACCATGCCGTACGCCGGGGACTGGCGCGGTCCGACGGTGTTGAAGAGCCGCACCACCGTGGTGGGCAGGCCCAGTTCACGGTGGTAGGCGAAGGCGAGGATCTCGTCGACGGCCTTGGCGGTGGAGTACGACCAGCGGGCGATCGACGTCGCGCCGAGGATGCGGTCGGAGGTCTCGGTGAGGGGGCCCGCCGCGTTCTTGCCGTAGATCTCCGAGGTGGAGGCGAGCAGGATCGGGCGGCCGTGGCGGTGCGCGGCCTCGATGACGTTCTCGGTGCCGCGGACGTTCGTGCGGAACGAGGTGAGCGGCTGCTCGACGATCAGCTTGACGCCGACCGCGGCAGCGAGGTGGACCACCCGGTCGCAGCGGCCGGTGAGTTCGTCGACGATGCGCCCGTCGAGGACGGAGCCGCGGATGAAGCGGAGGCGCGGGTTCGGCCACGCCTCGTCGAGGTTGGCCCGGCTGCCGGTCGACAGGTCGTCGAGTACGACCACGGTGTGGCCCTGGGCGAGGAGCGCGTCGGTGAGATGCGACCCGATGAAGCCGGCACCACCGGTGACCAGGTACGTCAGAGGTTTCATGCGCCACCCGTTCGGTTGCGGTATCGGGGTGATGCCGGAACGGAGTCCGGCTAGCCCTCCACAAGATAGTTCGCAATGTCCCAATATGTGCCGAATAACACGATTCACCTCATCCTGATCGGGGAACCCGCACATGGGATCAGCAACTGCCGGACATCTGGCCGTCGTCGGACTCGGTTACGTCGGACTGCCGCTGGCCGTCCGCGCGGCGGAGGCGGGGTTCCTGGTCACCGGCCTGGACACCGACGTACAGCGGGTCAAGCGGCTGGGCGCCGGGGAGTCGTACATCGAGGACATCGGCGACGAGCGGCTGCTCGCCGTCCTCGACTCGGGCCGGCTGCGCGTCTCGACGTCGTACGAGGACGCGGCCGGGCTCGACGTCTGCGTCATCACCGTTCCTACGCCGCTGCGGGACGGGGCGCCCGACCTGAGCTACGTGGAGAGCGCGGGCCGCTCGGTCGCCCCGCTCCTGACGCCGGGCGCGACGGTGGTCCTGGAGTCGACGACGTACCCCGGCACGACCGAGGAGGTCCTGCTTCCGCTCCTGGAGGCGGGCAGCGGACTGCGGGCCGGACCCGGCGGATTCCACCTGGGCTACAGCCCGGAGCGGATCGACCCGGGCAATGCGCGCTGGGGCCTGGAGAACACCCCGAAGGTCGTCTCCGGCATCGACGACCACGCGCTGGAGGCGGTCGAGGCGTTCTACGACCGGATCGTGACGCGGACGGTGCCGGTGTCGTCGCTGCGTACGGCCGAGCTCACCAAGCTCCTGGAGAACACCTTCCGGCACGTCAACATCGCGCTCGTCAACGAACTGGCGATGTGCGCGCGGCCGCTCGGCGTCGACATCTGGGAGGCGGTGGAGGCGGCCGCGACGAAGCCCTTCGGCTTCATGCCGTTCCTGCCGGGTCCGGGCGTCGGCGGGCACTGTCTGCCGGTGGATCCGTCGTATCTGTCGTGGCAGGTGCGACGGCAGCTCCACCACGACGTCAAGTTCGTGTCGCTCGCCAACGAGATCAACGAGCACATGCCGGAGTACGTGGTGCGGCGGGTCGAGGACGGGCTCGGACGGCCGCTGGCCGGCGCCCAGGTGCTGGTGCTCGGGCTGGCGTACAAGCGGAACACGGGGGACGTGCGCGAGTCGCCCGCCGTCGAGGTCGCCGAGCTGCTGATGGCGCGCGGGGCGAGGGTCAGGGCCGTCGAGCCGTACGCCGATCCGGTGCTGCTGCCGCGCGACGTGCTCTGTGTGGAACTGACGGAGGAGGAGGTGCGGGTGGCCGACGCGGTGGTCGTGGCAACGGACCACGACGTCTTCGACTACGCGATGGTGGAGCGGTGCGCGGCGTACGTCTTCGACGCGCGGAACCGGTGCGGGGCGGGCACCGACCGGCTCTGACAGCGGCTGTGGCAGGGCTGTGAGGCTCACCTCAGCGACACAGATCACCGCCTGCCCGACTACATTGCAGCGGCGGGAGTGGGTAGTCTCAGACAGACTGCATAAGTTACCGCTTAGTAATCGTTCTGAAGCCCATACCTCGCAGGCCCGAGGAGCCCCCAATGCAACTCGTCGCGATCATCGTGTCGCTGGTGCTGACCGTCGTCGGCATTGCGCTCATCGCGCGAGCCGTCGCTCAGATCTACCGGTTCGTCAAGCTCGGCCAGTCCGTCCCCGCGGGCAGCCGTACCGACAACCCCAAAGCCCGAACGATCACTCTCGTCAGGGAGTTCCTCGGGCACAGCCGGATGAACCGGTGGGGCATCGTCGGATTCGCGCACTGGTTCGTCGCGATCGGCTTCCTGACGCTGCCGCCGACCCTGATCCAGGCGTTCGGCCAGCTGTTCCAGGCCGACTGGGTGCTCCCCTGGGGGATCGGCACCTTCGTACCGCTGGAGATGTACACCGAGTTCATCGGGCTCGCGACGACCGTCGGCATCCTGATCCTGATGGCGATCCGGCTCTCGAACCTGCCCTCGAAGGCCGGCCGCAAGTCGCGCTTCGCGGGCTCGAAGATGGGCCAGGCGTACTTCGTCGAGTACGTCATCCTCATCATCGGCCTCGCGATCCTGACCCTGCGCGGGCTCGAGGGCGCGATCTCGGGCGTGCACCACTACGAGGCCGCGTACTTCGTCTCGTACCCGCTGGTCCTCGCCTTCAAGGGCCTGAGCCTGGGCGCGCTGCAGAACCTGATCTACTTCACCGCCATGGTGAAGATCGGGACCTCCTTCATCTGGATGATCACGGTCTCGCTCAACACCAACATGGGTGTGGCCTGGCACCGCTTCCTCGGCTTCCCGAACATCTGGTTCAAGCGCAACGCTGATGGCGCGACCGCGCTCGGCGCACTGCAGCCGATGACGTCCGGCGGCCAGGAGATCGACTGGGAGGACCCGGCCGAGGACGCCGTCTTCGGTGTCTCGCAGGTCGAGCAGTTCTCCTGGAAGGGCATCCTCGACTTCTCCACGTGTACGGAGTGCGGTCGCTGCCAGTCGCAGTGCCCGGCCTGGAACACGGGCAAGCCGCTCTCCCCGAAGCTGCTCATCATGTCGCTGCGCGACCATGCGCACGCCAAGGCGCCGTACCTGCTCGCGGGCGGCGGCAAGGACATGGAGGGCAACGAGCTCGCTTCGGAGGAGCAGCTCAAGGACGTCCCGGCGTCCGCTCTCGCCGAGGCCGAGCGCCCGCTGATCGGGACCGTCGAGGAGAACGGGGTCATCGACCCCGACGTCCTCTGGTCCTGCACCAGCTGTGGTGCGTGCGTCGAGCAGTGCCCGGTCGACATCGAGCACATCGACCACATCGTCGACATGCGCCGCTACCAGGTGATGATCGAGTCCGCCTTCCCGTCGGAGGCCGGCACGATGCTCAAGAACCTGGAGAAGAAGGGCAACCCCTGGGGTCTCGCCAAGAAGCAGCGCGTGGAGTGGACCAAGGAGGTCGACTTCGAGGTCCCGATCGTCGGCAAGGACGTCGAGGACCTGACCGAGGTCGAGTACCTCTACTGGGTCGGCTGCGCGGGTGCGCTCGAGGACCGGGCGAAGAAGACCACCAAGGCCTTCGCGGAGCTGCTGCACATCGCGGGCGTCAAGTTCGCGATCATGGGCGGCGACGAGAAGTGCACCGGTGACTCGGCCCGCCGCCTCGGCAACGAGCCGCTGTTCCAGCAGCTCGGCCAGGAGAACGTCGCGATGCTGAACATGGCGTTCGGCGAAGACGACGAAGACCCCGAGACGAAGAAGCCGAAGGCGACCAAGAAGATCGTCGCCACCTGCCCGCACTGCTTCAACACGATCGCGAACGAGTACCCGCAGCTGGGCGGCGAGTTCGAGGTCATCCACCACACGCAGCTGCTCCAGCACCTCATCGACGAGGGCAAGCTGATCCCGGTGACCCCGGTCGAGGGCCTCATCACGTACCACGACCCCTGCTACTTGGGCCGCCACAACAAGGTCTACACGCCGCCGCGCGAGATCATGTCCGCCGTCCCGGGCCTGCGTCAGCAGGAGATGCACCGCCACAAGGAGCGCGGCTTCTGCTGCGGTGCCGGTGGTGCGCGCATGTGGATGGAGGAGCGGATCGGCAAGCGGATCAACACGGAGCGGGTGGACGAGGCGCTGTCGCTGAACCCCGACATCGTGTCGACGGCGTGCCCGTTCTGCCTGGTCATGCTGACCGACTCGGTCAACGGCAAGAAGAACGATGGCAAGGCCAAGGAGTCCCTCCAGGTCGTCGACGTCGCGCAGCTGCTCCTCGACTCGGTGAAGGTCCCCGCGGACCCGGCCGGCTCCGAGGAGACCGAGGACGCGCCGGAGCCCGAACCGGTCAAGTAGTTCGTACGTAAGCGGGAACGGCCGGATCTGCCTCGGGGGCAGGTCCGGCCGTTGTTGTTACGCCAGCCCGATGGCCACCCCCACGCTCACCCCCGCCCCCGGCGCCCGGCGGGCGGCCGCCGCCGTCCGCCCCACCGCGCCGCTCCTCGTCCTGCTGCTGTTCCTCTGCTTCCAGGCCGCGGTCGCCTCGCACTGGGCGTACTCCAACGACTCCTACCGCTACACCCGCTCCACCCTGGAGTTCCTCGGCGAGCCCCCCGCGGAGGCCCGCGCGCAGGCCCGCGCCGTGTACTGCGCCGAGCACCCGGCCCCCTGCCCGGCCACCATCGCCCCCGACTCCCCCGCCTACGAACGGATCTTCACGACCCGCCCCGGCTACCCCCTCCTCGCCGCCCCCGCCGTCGCCCTCCTCGGCGTCGTCCCCGGACTGTGGACAACGGCGCTGGTGCTGACCGCCGCGGCGGGCCTGCTCGCGTACGGGCTGCTGCGCGAGGCCGGCGCCGGGGTGTGGACGGCCGCCGGGGGCCAGGCGCTGCTGGTGTTCGGGGCGCCGGGGAACTGGGCGATGCGGCCGCTGACCGAAGGGCTCGTGCTGGTCGCGGTGCTGGCCTGCGTACTCGGTGCGTACCGGATCCTCGAAGGGCGCCGCCCGGGCGCGGCCTGGCTGCTGACCGGCTTCGCGGTGCTGTGTGCCGCCAAGTACTCGACGGCGCTGCTCTTCGCGGGGGCGCTCGGGGCCGTCTGCCTGGTGCGGTGGGCTCTCGTACGGGAGGACCGCGCGGCCCGCGGCCTGGGCCTCGCCGCTGCCGGGGCGGCCGGCGCGCTCGCCGTGGTCTGCCGGCTGCTGGGGCTGCCGGGGGCCGGGCACGCCGCACAGGAGGTGCTGACCGAGCACTTCACCCGGCCCGAAGTGGCGGAGCCCTGGCTGCGGATGGCGCCGCTGGTCGCCCAGTACTGGCTGACCTGGGGGCGCGGCCAGTCCGCCTTCGCCGCGCTGCTCGCCGTCTCCGCCGTCGCCCTGTGGCGGCTGCACCCCCGCCTCGCCCTGCCCGCCCTCGCGGCCGCGGCGACGGGGGCCGCGACGGCGTCCGCGCTGCCGCGCCCGGACGAACTGGACCGGCTGTGGCTGCTGATGTGGGTGCCGGTGGTGCTGGGGGCGCCGCTGCTGGCCGCCCTGCTGTCCCGTACGCGGCAAGATCCCGTACAACCCTCGTACCCCTCCGGCAGTCTCCTGTGCACCGAACGACCGGCCCCCGCCGGGGCAACTGTCCCCGAACCCGGTCGATTCGCCCACTGACACGGTCCGAAGGAACTCCCCCTTGCGCAGAAACATCCGTACCGCCCTCGCCACCACCGCAGCGGCCGCACTCACCGGCGGCCTGCTCGCCGTCGCCGCGGGCACCGCCTCGGCGGCCTCCGGCCTGGAGGGCGACTTCAACGGCGACGGCTACCGCGACCTGGCCGTCACGGCCGTCGGCGCCACGGTCAACGGCCAGTCCGGCGCCGGTGCCGTCACCATCCTCTTCGGCTCCCGCGACGGCGCGGGCGCCCACAAGATCCAGACCCTCAGCCAGAACTCCGCGGGCGTCCCCGGCGACCCCGAGAAGAACGACTACTTCGGCTCGTCCGTCGCAGCCGGCGACTTCAACGGCGACGGCTACGCCGACCTCGCCGTCGGCTCCAGCGGCGAGGACCTCGGCAAGGACGTCGACGCCGGTTACGTCACCGTCCTCTGGGGCTCCTCCGGCGGCCTGAGCGGCGGCACGACCGTCCCGGACCCGTCCGGCTCCAGCCACGACAAGTTCGGCCGGATCCTGACCGCGGGCGACTACAACGGCGACGGCAAGGCCGACCTCGCGACGGCCTCCGACAGCAACAAGCTCGACATCTTCCGCGGCGGCTTCACCAAGTCCGGTGGTACGGGCGGCCGTTACACGGTCACCACCCCGGTCCTGGCGGTCCCCGGACCGGACATCTTCAATCTCACCGTCGGCGACGTGAACAACGACAAGCGCGCCGACCTGGTCGTCGACGGCTACGAGAAGACCGGCGAGCAGTGGAACTCCAACTACTACCTCCCCGGCAGCGCCTCCGGCCTGACCGCCACCGGCGCCAAGAAGCTCCCGGCCGGCATCATCTCCGGCATCGGCGACACCAACGGTGACGGCTTCGGCGACATCGTCATCGGCAACGACTGGGACGCCACCAGCAACGTCCCCGGCTCGTCCAAGGGCGGCGCCATCGAGGTCCTGTACGGCTCGGCCACCGGCCCGTCCGGCAGCAAGATCTCCCTCAACCAGGACTCGCCGGGCGTCCCGGGCGGCTCCGAGACGGGCGACGGCTTCGGCTACGAGCTCTCCCTCGGCGACATCAACGGCGACGGCCTGGCCGACCTCGCCGTCGGCGCACCCGGCGAGGACCTCGCGGGCGTCGCCGACAGCGGCATGGTCTCCGTGCTCTACGGCGCCCCCGACGGGTTCACCACGACCGGCGCCCAGGCCATCGAGCAGAACACCCCGGGCGTCCCCGGCGCGGGCGAGAAGGGCGACGGCTTCGGCGGCGAGGTCTACCTCACCGACACCACCGGCGACGGCAAGGCCGACCTCGCCGTCGGCACCCCGTGGGAGAACGCGAACGACGGCAACGTCACCGTCTTCCACTCCGACGGCACCAAGATCTCGACGACCGCCGTCTCCTACGGCCTGACGGCCACCCGGCTCTCGGCCACCGGCACTCCGGTCCTCGGCGGGCAGATGACCGGCTGACACCGCACTCCCCGACCGGCCTGCGGCGGCGGGCCGGCCGGGGGTGCCGGCACCCCTCGGGGATCCCCCGTAAGGGATGTCACAGCTCAGCAGCAAAGCCGCCCCCGTTCCCCGGCCCAGGCTCAAGGACGCGCAGGACCAGGTACGTTCGTCAGGTGGCTGGATTCAGGAACGGACGCGGCCGGGACAACCGCAACACACCGCGACAGCAACCGCAGCAGCAGCCGTACGGACAGCAGGCACCGCCTCCGCCGTACGGCAGCCAGGGCATGCAGCAGCAGTGGCCGCAGGCCCAGCAGCAGCAGCCGTACGGAAACGGGCAGCAGGGCGAGCCGGAGTACTTCGGCGACCCGTACGCCCAGGACCCGTACGCGCCCAACACGGCGAACAACCCGGGCCACACCCAAGCCTTCTCGATCAACGAGGACCCGTACGGCGCCGGCAACACCTACCGCGCGGGCAACACCCCGGCCCCACCCATCGGCCCGCGCCTGCACTGGAAGGACCTGCTGCGCGGCATCGTGCTGCGCCCGGGCCCGACGTTCTGGCAGATGCGCGACCACGCGGTGTGGGGCCCGGCGCTGATCGTCACGTTCCTCTACGGAATGCTGGCGCTCTTCGGCTTCGACAAGGCGCGCGAGGACGCGGTCAACGCGACGCTGTCCACGGCGGTCCCGTACGTCCTGACCACGGGCGTCGCGATCGTCATCGGCGGCCTGATCCTCGGCGCGGTGACCCACACGCTCGCCCGCCAGTTGGGCGGCGACGGCTCCTGGCAGCCCACGGTCGGCCTCTCGATGCTGATCATGTCGATCACGGACGCCCCGCGCCTGCTCTTCGCGCTGTTCCTGGGCGGCGAGAACGGCCTGGTCCAGATCATCGGCTGGGCGAGCTGGCTGGCGGCGGGCGCGCTCTTCACGTCGATGGTGAGCAAGTCCCACGACCTCCCGTGGCCAAAGGCCCTGGCAGCGTCCTCCATCGAACTGCTCGCACTGCTCTCGCTCCTCAAGCTGGGCACGATCTGACACACGCAGGAACGCGAAAGGGGCCCCGATGGGGCCCCTTTTCACGTCCTGCCGTCCTGCCGTCCTGCCGTCCTGCTCCTACGCGTCCAGCACCTGACCCTCGCGCCGCACGACAGGCGGCTCAACACTCCAGGCTGACTTGACTGAATGAACCTAGTAGGCTTGCCCCTGCCTAGGACGCCGGGGAGGCCTCATCATGGCGCGCAAAGTGGGGATCTACACCCGTATCTCGCGAGACGACGAGGGCGAAGCGCTCGGTGTGGCCCGGCAGAAGCAGGACTGCGAACGGCTTGCCGATCTGCGCTCCTGGCAGGCCGTGAAGGTCTACGAGGACAACGACGTATCCGCGTTCAAGCGCAACGTCGTGCGCGACGAGTTCGAGCTGATGTTGAAGGATCTTCGGGCCGGACTGATCGACGGAATCGTTGCGTACGATCTCGACCGCCTTGCCCGACAGCCGCGCGACCTTGAACGGCTGATCGAGATCTATGACGATCGGCCCCGGCTGGAGTTCGCCACCGTCACCAACGATCTGAATCTTGGGGCAGCGGACGGGCGCACGATGGCCCGGATCATGGTCGCGTTCGCCAACAAGTCGTCTCATGACGCTTCCCGCCGGATCAAGCGCAAGCATCTGGAGCTTGCTCAACAGGGGCGAGACAGCGGCGGGCCAGCGCCCTACGGGTGGCGCAAGGACGACCGCCGAGCTCTGGACCCAGTGGCCAGCAAGGCCATTCGCGACGCCCAGCGGGAGATCCTGTCAGGAGTCCGCATCGGCACGATTCGCACACGGTGGCAGGAACAGGGACTCGGCAACCCTCGCGCCGGCACGAAGCGAATGGCGCACCACCACGTCGAGCACATCCTCACGAGTCCCCGGCTGGTCGGCTACCGCACGTACCACGGTGAGATCTTGAACGACGAGGACGGTCACCCCGTCATGGGCGACTGGGAACCGCTGAACACTCTTGAGGAGTGGGAGGCTGTGCGCGCTGTCATCGCCGAGCGGAAGCAGCAAAGCCCCGGAGCGATGTTGGCGCGCAAGTACTTGCTGTCTGGGATCGCAAGGTGCGCTCTCTGCAAGACCAAGATCCGAGGCCAGGTCAACGGGAAGTGGACGCCAGGCTCGAAGGCAAGCAGGTACAAGTACCAGTGCTCCCAGGTCAACGGAGGCTGCGGCAAGGTGGGACGCACCGGCGAGCCGATCGACAAGCTGATTGCTGAGCTGGTCCTTGAGGAACAGCGCGAGAAGGCGGCGGCGAAGAGCATTCCCGTCGATCAGCAGTGGCCTAGAGCGGCCGAGTTGGACGACGTCATGACAGACATCAAGCAGCTCGTTGACGCGGAGAGAGCCAAAGAGATCAGCGTGACGATGCTCCTCCAGCTACTGCCGGCCAAGGAGCGGGAACGCGACGAACTGACCTTGGACCGGTCACGCTTCTACAAAGAGATCAAGCAGGCCGAAGCCAAGGGAAACGCGGCGGACATGACCGTGGACGAATTCTTTGAACTCCCCATCGAGCGCCAACAAGAGATCATCTTGCACAGCTTGTCCGCAGTACTGATCCACCCGGCAGGACGCGGCAAGCGCATCTTTGATCCCGCCTTGATCGATCCGGTCTGGCGCTAGCGACTCACGCCTTGCCGTGAAGCACGAGGGCGCGGCGAACCCATTCTTCATCCCGAGCAGGCGCCCGACGAAGGTGCTTCCGCAGCCACTCTTCCCGCGTCATCACAGCCGCTTCTCGCTGCTTCGGCTTCGTGTCACCAGTCCGACTCATCAAAGTCACCTCCAACCCGTGCTTCGCGTGCGGTGTCGCGGTTGCGTTGAAAATCCCGAGCGATGTTGGCGGCGAGCCAGGATTCGCCCGGGGTGTGGCCGTGGCCGGCGTAGGCCCAGTG
The DNA here is from genome assembly GCF_036227325.1 of Streptomyces sp. NBC_01465. Classification (NCBI taxonomy): domain Bacteria; kingdom Bacillati; phylum Actinomycetota; class Actinomycetes; order Kitasatosporales; family Streptomycetaceae; genus Streptomyces; species Streptomyces sp. NBC_01465. The sequence continues at coordinate 3,958,881 of NZ_CP109467.1, forward strand.
CGCGAGCGTGAACGTGGTCGCTTCCGGGGAGTCGTCCGGGTCGGGCAGGCCGAGGGCGGCGCGCTGCTGTGCGGCGCGGTAGTCGGCTCGCACCTTTCGCAGGGCGCCCAAGGTGGTCGAGTAGCGGCGGGATTTGGTGGAGAAGTGGCCCCGGAAGCCGAGCATGTGAGCCCATCGGGCCAGGTGGCGTTCGGGGTAGAGCGGATGGAGAGCGATGCACGCGGCCATCAGGCGCCGGGCGTGCTCGGAGACCTCCAGGCGAGCGAGGTCTTCACCCAGCCCCGTGCCGTGGCAGCAGGCGCAGGCACCAAGAGCCGAACCGTCGCGGTCATAGACGGCAGAGCGGCCGGTGCCCCGGCACTTGCGGCAGTGGACCGGTGCGTCAGCAGCGCCGGAAATCTCGGCGGCTTTGGTGGCGTATTTGGCGACGTAGGAGGCGACGGCTTGCTCGGTGAGTTCTTCGCCGGCGCCGAAGGCGACGATGGGCCGGACATCGAGCTGTGTGCCCCACCGCAGGGACCGGGACGGCTGATCTCCTGCCGGGGGTACGTCGATGGCAGCACGGCCCGCAGCAGCACGCAGGGCGTCTTCGAGGAGGTCGAGGGTGGCCCAGGCCGGGGGCGGGGTGTCGGGCCCGTCCGGTCCGTCGAAGCGGATCACCGCATGGAAGTGGATCGCACCGCGCTTTTGGTACTCCGCGACCTTCCCGTACGAGACCCGTAACTGCTCTTTGAGTTCACGTTGTGTGATCCCGACCCGTGAGGCCAGCTCACGCGGGAGGTAGATGGTCACGTACCGCCACAGGTCCCCGGCATGGTTGTTCCACAGCACCGCACCCGCGTAGTCGTACGTCTCCGGATCAATGGCCGTGCCCAACTCGGTTGCCGACTCCCCGTGCTGGACACCGCACCGGCAACGACCGGAGGAGGGGCGGTTGTGGACCGGCCCGAACGAGGGTGCCGTCAGGGTCGCGAAGGCCCGAGGGTGATCACGCACCGTGTGCGGGGTGCCCTTCTCCGGGTCACCCGTCAGGCCAGCGCGGATCAGGTGGTAGGTGTCGCCGGCGTAGGTCCAGGCGCAGGAGGGGCAGCGCGAGGCACGGCGGTTGCCGCACGAGACACGGAGCGTTCCGCCCGGTTCGTGGTCCGTCGAGTAGGAGTGGAGAACGGTCCCGGTAGCCCGGTCGGTGGTCTTGGTCGCGCCAGTCAGGCGGATCGGGTCGGAGCATCCTCCAGTGCGGCGGATCTGTTCTTCCCAGCGGTCGAAGCCCTGCGCCCCGGCCACCCGCAGAAGGTCTGTGAGGGTGGCCGGGTCGAGGCCCGCCAGGGTGGCGGTGTCGCTCACACCAACACCTCTTGCCGACAGGTGAGGAACGCGGCGCCGATCCAGCGGGTGTAGGCCGGGGGGATGGCTTCGGTGAGTTCCTCGTGCACGTCGGTCCAGGTGATCCCCATGGCCGTCTGCATCTCGGCAACGGTGGCCTTGCCGCCTCCATCTCCGTACGCGGCGACGTAGGGGCCGTCGCGGTAGATGCCGTGGCGGTAGCCGCGTACGTAGCCCCGGTGCCGGCGATGGACCGGGCGAGGGGTGGCCCAGCCGCCGAGTTCGAAGTTTCGGTGGCGCAGCACGCCGAGCCCGAACATCTCCCCGCAGAGCGAGAGGTCCTTGCGGATCGCGGCCCGCCCGTTCGGCTGTTCCATCACGTAGGGCAGACCAGCCAGTTCGAGCAGTGCCCGGGTGGGTGCCACGAGGTCGTCATGGTCACCGCCCCACCCTTGGGAGCGGTTCGTGCCCACGGTGAGCGCGCACTTGTCCTGGCACGGCGGGGAGGCGTGCACGAGCGCGTACCGCCTGATCTCCCCAGAGGTGATCAGGTGGGCGAGGTAGTCGAGCGCGTCGCCCCGGTGGTAGGCGAAGGGGTAGTTGGGCCGCTCCGCGATGTCGCAGCCGTCCACCGTGAAGCCAGCGAGCGAGTAGCCCATTCCGGCGCCACCCGAGCAGGAGAACAGGTCAAGGACCCGGAGGCCGTTGTGCGTCGAGGTGTTCACCGTCGGCCCCCGTTTCGGTGCGCGGGGCCGTGGTTGTCGGTGTAGTGGTCGACGAGCGCCTTGACGTCCTTGTCGCCCGTTGCCTGTCCGTCGGCGCCGCATCCTCCGCACACGTAGTCGGCGGACGGGGCCGACCGGCTGTTCAGATTGCTGATCCGCAGACCGGGGAAGTCGTGCGTCGGGGTCAGATCAGCCATCACGACCTCCCCGCGGTGACGAGGGCAGGGCGGACGCGGCCGGTTCCCTTGCAGGCGAAGCAGGTGACCGGGATGGTCACGCGGGAGCCGTCGGGGTTGAGGGTTCCCGTCGCGATGGCGACGACGGGGAAGCCGTCGCAGTCCGTGCAGATGGGCAGGTTCGAGGCATGGCTGTGCTGCGGCATGATGAGGAAATCCCTTTCGGGTCCGATGGATCAGGAATGGGTGGAGGCGCCCGGGGCGGCGGAAGTTTGGCGACCGAGGCCACCCCGGGGGCCGGTTAGCGGTTGTTCAGGTCCTTGAGGAGCGAGCGCAGGACCACGGCGACCACCGCGACGCTGATTCCGGTGATGGCGACCGCCAGGAGCATCGAGACGAGGACCGCGCCGACGACGAGGACCACGGTCGTTCCGCCGACGACCAGCGCCACGGCGGATCCGGCGGTGAGCTGAACGGTGGGCCGGTTCGAGACCGGGGCGACCGGAGCCGCAGAGGGGCTGTGCACGAGGGGTGCCGTGCCGGCGACCGGGGTCGGGATGATGGTCGGGGGCGGCGGGGTGTCGGGGGTCGGGTACTTCGGGGTGAACATGGTCGATTCCCTTCGGTGAGTGGTTACTTGATGGCGGTTTCGATGGCGGGGCTGAGGAAGCTGTCGGCGAGGAGGTAGCCGCCCAGGAGGACCACGGCCACGAGCCACCAGGGCGGGCGGGCGAGCTTGACGCCGAGGTAGCCGACGACGAGCAGGGCGAGCCAGAGCGGTACGTCCATGACGGGTCTCCTTAGGCCTTGCAGCGGTGGGTGTGGGCGGCGAGTTCGGCGCCGGCGCGGTTGCCGTATTCGGCGGAGAACCCGCAGCCGGGGGCCGTGCAGGCGGCGGCGTGCTTGGTGCGTCCCCGGCTGTCGAGGAACGTGCCGATCTCAACGGGGCCGACGCGGGCCACCTGCCGGAAGCGCATGTAGCGGGCCATGACTTTCCTTCCTGATCAGACGAGTTGGAGTTCGGAGGCGATGGCGTCGGCCATCGGAGCGGGCAGTCCCAGGCGCGAGCCGAGATCAGCCGAAGCCATCGGGGAACCGGTCGAAGCGCGGTGCGTGTCGGCGATCTTCCGGGCGTGCTCCAGGAGCGCGGGCGGGACCGTCGGCGTGCTCGGTACGGGCACCGGTGGTGCGGCGGGCAGTTCGGCCGGGGCCGGTTGCGGGAGTTCGGTGTCCGGGCGGTCGATCGCGAATTCCGCCGTGACCTTGTCGGCAGTCGCCGGGACCGGGGCCGGTTCGTCGGTGGGTGTGTGGACGAGGAGCGTTCCGCCGAGGAAGGCCAGCGCGGGCCAGCCGGCGACCAGGATCCGCAGCCAGTTCGGCACGTGCTCCAGGTCGAGGAGCCCAGCAGTGGCCACGTTGGCGCCCAGCGAGGCAACCAGCGCGATCACGAACCAGGTCCACGCGGCGCGGTCACGGCGTGCGGTGCGAAGCCGTCGCCAGGCGGCGACCAGGAGCAGATCGACGCTGATCGGGTAGGCCCAGGCTTTCCACCCGGACTGACCGGCAGCGCCGGCGACATCGTGGAGATGAGCGAAGGACAGCGCCCCCGCGATCACGGCCTGGATCAGTACTGCGTCCAGGGCCGGCAGGCTTCGGCGAGCCATCACGATCACCCTTCGTCGTTGGGGACTTCGCCCGAGCCCAGGCAGGCCAGGCAGAGGCCGGCTTGCTGACCGGCGACACGGCGCGAGCGGCCGACACGAACCGTGCGGGAGACCTCTCCGGAGCCCTTGCACGTCGGGCACTGCTTCGCCGGCGGGGTGCGGGGAGCGGACTTGGTGGTCATGAGTGGCGCCTCCCATCTGGTTACTTGGTGGCCGGGACCGGGGTCACGGTCGACCACGGACCACCAGCCGGAACCGGGCTCGGGCGGAAGGGATCGAGGGCGGGCACGTCGGGGGTCATGTGCGCGAACTCCCGGCAGGCCGCCGCCGCTTCCTCTCGCGTCGTGAACGGGGTGCGAATGCGGGACCAGCCACCCGAGGCGTCGCCGGCGACAGCGAGGCCGGGGCGATCGGCGGGCATCGTGGTCACGAGCGGGACGGCTTCGGGGGCGATGTCTCCGAGGCCCATTTCGGCGGTCTGCTTGTCGTTGACCCGGTGCACCACACGCCCGGTGAGCTGGGCACGGAGCATGGTGGCGCCCTTGCCGAGTTCGGAGCCGAAGCGCTGCCCGCAAATCTCCAGGTAGATCCCGACCGCACGGGCCATCTGCGCAATCCGGATCAAGCCCATGACCAGACGCTCCCGCCGGTCCTCATCCTTCTTCGAGGCGGTCAGGAAGAGTTCCGCGATCTCATCGACCATCACCACGATCGGCGCCGGCCGTGCGAGCTCAGGAAGCTCCCACAGGTCGGATACGCCGTAGGCGCCGAGGAGATCGAAGCGGTCTTCCATCTCCGCGACCAGCACGTCGATCAGCGAGGCGGCATCGTCCGGTGTGATGGCCAGGGCCGAGAGACGCGGTGCGTATCCGCGCTGCTCAACACCGCGCTTGCAGTCGATTCCGACGATCGCGACGGGCAGTTGGGCAAGCCCCTTGATCAGGTTGCGCTGGTACATCGACTTCCCCGAGAGGGTCGCGCCCAAAGTCAGCGCCATGGGGACCTTGCGGTAGTCGCGCTCGAAAGCCGTACCGTCCTCCCGCAGCGCCACCGGCACCACGAGGTCATGCGGCTGTGCCTTGCGCGGCATCTGCACCCGGCCCAGCACGTCATGACCGGTCATCCGCAGCTCGATGAAGCCCGGCTTCGTCTCGATGACGACCACCGAGTGAACGCCCCACGCGTGCCGCAGTCGCTCCGAGGAAGCGATCACGTCGGCAGGCTCCAGGCCGGCGGGAAGCCGCAGGGTCACCCGCAGTCCGGTTGCCGTTCCGCGCAGCCGGCGAACCTTCGGCGCCACGGGCTGAACCTCACGGCGAGCCACGTTGCGCGTGATGAACGCCCGCAGACCCGACGGCTGAACCGTCAGCCCGCACACATCCATGGTCGAGCGATAGGTGAGGGTGAAGCGCCCCGCCGTGATCGGCAGTCCGACCAGCGACCAGTACACGCGAGGAGCGCGCACCTTCGCATAGCCCAGACCACCAGCGCCGGCTAAGGCTCCCGTCGCCTCCAGGTACATCGACAGGTCAGCCATGACTCAGGCCCCTGCCGTGATCGCGACCGCGCGGAAGCTGATCCCGTGGCGCTTCTGGCCGTTGGCCTCGAACTCCCAGTCCCGAGCCTTGAGCCCGACGACCGACACCGGAGTACCCGGCGCCAGCTCCTTCGGGAGCCCCGTGGCCGGGACAGCCACCTGGTAGAGGTTCCCCTCCCCCTCGTCCGAGATCAGCAGGCCCACCGTCGCGAGCTGAGCGCCCGTCTCCTGGTCCACCGCGATCTCACCGGTCTGCTTGTTCTTGAGCTTCGGCGTCGGAGCCGTCGCGACGAACACGACAGCGGTCGAAACATCGATCTTGAACGACGGCATTACGTCTCCCGAGATACGGAGCCAATCCCTATTGGCCCTCTTGCTCAACTTGTTGGTACAAGTTGATGAGTACGAGAGTGCACCCGTCAGGCTGTGGCGTCAAGCACTTCGGCCGCACATGTACCAACAAGTTGACTGAGTGCGTCATGATGGGTGCATGAGTAAGCAGCCGAAGTACCGACAGGTGGCCGATGCACTGCGGCGCGAGATCGACAGCGGCACCTACGGGCCCGGCTCGCGTCTCCCCTCAGAGAGCGAGCTTTCGACTCGCTTCGACGCGTCACGGAACACGGTGCGGTCAGGTCTCAGCCAGCTAGTCAGCGAGGGACTGATCACCTCAAGCCAGGGTCTCGGCTACGAGGTACGGAAGCACGAAGTCTTCGAGCTGAACGCGTCCAGGTTCGAGAACCTGAACTTCCCGCAGCACGGCGACGCCTACTCGACAGACGTCACCAACGCCGGACGCCGGCCGCACCAGACCTTCCGGGTCGAGCTGACCACGGCTCCCGAGTACGTCGCGCACCGGCTGAGCGTTGAGACCGGCTCGCGCGCGGTACTCAGGTTCTGCCACCGGTTCGTTGACGATGTCCCTTGGTCCACCCAGGCCACCCACTATCCGGATTGGCTGGTAGAGCAGGCGCCCCGGCTGACGGAGCCCGGCGACATCGAGGAGGGAACCACCCGATACCTCGCGAGCCAGGGCATCGAGCAGGTTGGCTACGCGGACGAGATCGCAACGCGTATGCCAACCCCGGAGGAAGCCAGGCTGCTTGAGATCGGCGCCGGCATCCCCGTACTGCTGTGGACCCGAGTCGGATACTCACCCGAGCGTCCGATCCGTTGCACCATCACGACCTTCCGGGGCGACCTGAACCGGATGAACTACGAGATCGGCGACCTGTCCGCCCGAAGTGAGAACGAACCGAAGTGAGAATCACCCCCGCAGTCCCCGACGATCTTTCTCGCCTCTTGGCCTTCCGGACGGAAGCCGCATCCTGGCTCACCAGGCTGGGCAGCGACCAATGGAGTCGCCCGTACCCCGCCGATCGGCTGTTGGCCACGATCGAGGCGGGCACGGTGTTCATGCTGCGCCACCACGAGCGAACCGCAGGAACGATCACTCTTACCTCAGAGGCAGAGGAAGGGCTGTGGTCCGATCAGGAGCTTGAAGAGCCCTCCGTCTTCGTCAACAAGCTGACCATCGCGCGCGACTACGCCGGCGAGAACCTCGGTGGGCGACTTCTCGATTGGGCAGGGGATCGAGCCCACCGGTCATGCGCTAAGTGGCTCCGCCTTGACGCGTGGACGACCAACACGGCCTTGCAGCACTACTACCTAGACCACGGCTTCGAGCATGTCCGGACGGTTCGCGAAGGCGACGCCATCAATGGCGGGCCTAGGGTCTCTGGCTGGTTGGCTCAACGTCCTGCGCTACCGGTTGACCATGGCTTCGCCGATGAGACGCCGCCACCTCTGCCCCTCCGGGTCTGAGCTGTTACAGGTTTCTCTACTTCATCAAGGCACCCGGCTGCGCTCCGCTCCGCCGGGCGCGCTTCCCGGCTCTGGCTGCGCCCGCGCTCCTGCCTTCGGCCCGCTCGGCGCTGCCGCCGCCGACGCGCGCCCGCTGTGTAGGCCCGAGGGCATGAGTCGCGACCTTCACGCCGGCCATGAGGCAAGGACGTGCCTCCGGCGGGGGCGCTCCGGCTCCGGGATGGAGGGGCGCCATTGGCGAGTGCCGGCCGGTTGGTGGCGAGCGTTGGGGTGCTCCCATCCCGACCACCTTCGACCCAGGCAAAGCCGAGCAGACGAGGCCCATGGCGTCCAGGTCGTTCGTACAGTGGCGCGCTCCACCTGGACGCCATGAACCACGCCCGCTCCACAGAGTGTGGGCCGAAGGCGGACGGGATGGGAGCAGGGCGAGTGGTGAATGTGGGGGTGCGTGGTCGCTAAGGACACTCACGCAACCGTCGGAGAAACCTCTTCAGAGAGGCCAACAACTCATCTCGGTTGTCTATGACTTCGACCGGGATCCGATCGACGTACGCGACACCAGCGTCCCGGAGCAGGTGATCACGCGAGTGATCCATAGCGCGGCGCGCACGATGGTTCGGCCCGTCGATTTCCAGTACGCCAGCCCGCCCTCGATACGTCACAAGCAAGTCGGGCTCCCACGTGTGGCCCAAGACTCTACCGTTGGGCAGGGGGAAGATCGAAATTGTGTCCTCGGCGGACAGTTCCTTCTCTTGCAAGTGCTTCAATGCCTGGTAGACACGCTTCTCGCCAGAGTTGGTGAAGGCCAGTCCATCCAGTACCCACTGGGGCTTCTCTGGCATGGTTCGACGCGCTTGGTTGGTCGGCCGCTCGGCGCTCATCATCTCTTGCAGCCGCTCGCGCCAGTCCGGCCCGATCCTTGGCAAGGTCTCCCGGAATCCAAGCCAGCTAACCCCGTAGCCAAGTCGCCCACTGACCTGTTCGAACACCCTGCGCAACATGGTCTGCGCGTCTTCTGTAAAGATCGGTTTGTTGCCCGGATCGAACTCCAGCCACAGATCATTGGTCTGATCCTGGGGGTCGTACTCGATGCTCGCGCCGCGAACGAGCAACAGCGCCTGAACATGCTTGGTGTCTCCCCGCTGAAAGAGCAGGGCTGCCATGTGTCCGAGCAGCGAGTCCGCCTGGGCTCGCGTCTGCTCTTCCTCTGTCGTCCACGAATCCTTGATGATCTCATCGTAGGTTCGAGGCCGCTGAGGACCGTTCGAGTCGCCCCGTACCGGCTGATCCGCCACTACCCCTCCACAGATTTGGACTACCTGGGAAGCTACCGGACGCCACTGACAATCACATCGGGATCACGAACTACTGTTGAGGCAGTACAGCGACTCCGTCGCCACAGGTCACAGCGCTTCCTTCGAAGGTGTGACCGGTACTCCCGACTTACGTACTACAGGCAAGACACTCCACGGAAAGTTGATCCACTCGTCCGTGCGCTTCCACACGTACTCGCACTTCACCAGCGAGTGCGACTTCTCATAGACGACGGCGGACCGCACCTCGGCGACAGCGCCCAGGCAGAAGTCGTGCACGAGCTTCAGGGTCTTCCCGGTGTCGGCGACGTCATCGGTGATGAGCACCTTCTTGTCCGAGAAGTCGATGACGTTGGGAACGGGCGCGAGCATGACGGGCATTTCCAGAGTCGTGCCCACACCCGTATAGAACTCGACATTCACGAGATGAATGTTCTTGCAGTCGAGCGCGTAAGCCAGACCGCCTGCGACAAAAACACCGCCACGGGCAATGCTGAGCACGATGTCGGGCTCGTAACCGTCGTCGGCAATGGTCTGCGCGAGCTCGCGCACCGCATTCCCAAAACCCTCGTAGGTCAGATCTTCGCGCACCGAACCCACACCCGCACCCATACCCGTACTCACACCTGTGTCCGATGGAAATTGAGGAAGGACCGCGAAGCGGTCGGCCCGCGCTGCCCCTGGTACCGCGACCCGTACCGCTCGCTGCCGTACGGGTGCTCGGCGGGCGACGACAGCCGGAACATGCACAGCTGCCCGATCTTCATCCCCGGCCACAGCTTCATGGGAAGCGTCGCCACATTCGACAATTCAAGCGTCACATGCCCGGAGAACCCGGGATCGATAAATCCAGCAGTCGAATGCGTAACGAGCCCGAGCCGCCCGAGACTCGACTTCCCTTCCAGCCGCGACGCAATGTCGTCGGGAAGCGAAATGACCTCATAGGTCGACGCGAGCACGAACTCACCGGGATGAAGGATGAACGCCTCATCCCCTTCCGGCTCGACCTCGCGCGTCAGGTCCTCCTGCTCGACGGCAGGATCGATGTGCGGATAGCGGTGGTTCTCGAACACCCGGAAGAAGCGATCGAGACGCACATCAATGCTCGACGGCTGCACCATCGATTCGTCGTACGGATCGATGCGCACGCGCCCGGCGTCGATCTCGGCCCGGATGTCCTTGTCTGAGAGAAGCACGCCCCGAGGATACGCAGAGCGCGCGGCCCCGCCCCAATCGGACAGCCCGCGCGCCTGTACTCCGCTTGCTCCGCCGGCCGCTACCGCTGCTCCACAGCCACCGGCACGGCATGCCGCAACCGCGCACAGCGCGGACAGCGAATGAGCCGCCCAGGACCGAGCCGGTCGGCCCCGAGCTGCTGCATCGGGAACGAGTTGGTACTGAAAACATGCCCTTCGGCACAGCGGACGACGGTGCGCTCCATCGGGTCCATCAAGTCCCTTCCCCATCAAGCCTGGACGAGAAAACGCCACATTAAGGGATGAACAGGACACCAATCCAACCGGCACTCCGAAGCCCCACGCTACGCCTCAACTTCCTTCCCCCGCACCAAGATCCCCACCCCGAACAGCACGAAGGCCCCTGAGCGGATACGCCCGGGGCCGGCCATGAGGTAGAGTGAGCGACGATGCGACCCCCTCAGGGGCGCGCTGCGCGAGTGTAGTTTAATGGTAGAACATGAGCTTCCCAAGCTCAGAGCGCGGGTTCGATTCCCGTCACTCGCTCCATGACAAAGGCCCAGGTCATCGACCGGGGCCTTGTTTGTTGTCCGGGCCCCGGTCACGTCGGATGCTTCTCCTGCATGATCTCGGCCAGCAGGAACGCCAAGTCCAGGGACTGTCTGCGGTTCAGGCGTGGGTCGCAGGTCGACTCGTAGCGGTTTGCCAGGTCGTCGAAGACGATTTCTGTGCCACCGCCTACGCATTCGGTCACGTCGTCCCCCGTCAACTCCACGTGGATGCCGCCCGGGTGGCTGCCGAGTGCCCGGTGCACCTCGAAGAAGCCCTTGACCTCGTTCAGTACGTCGTCGAAGCGTCGTGTCTTGTGTCCGGACGGGGCCTCGAACGTGTTGCCGTGCATCGGGTCGCACACCCAGGCGACCGTCGTGCCTGAAGCTGTGACCTTCTCCACCAGGGCCGGGAGCACGTCCCTGACCTTTTCCGCGCCCATGCGGACGATGAAGGTGAGGCGGCCGGGCTCGCGGTCGGGGTCGAGTTTGTCGATCAGGGCCAGTGCTGTGTCGGCGGAGGTGGTCGGGCCCAGCTTCACCGCGATCGGGTTGCGGATCTTCGAGAAGTACTCGATGTGCGCGCCGTCGAGGTCCCTGGTGCGCTCACCGATCCACACCAGGTGTCCCGAGGTGTTGTAGGGGGTGCCGGTGCGTGAATCGATGCGGGTCAGCGCGGCCTCGTAGTCGAGGATCAGGCCCTCGTGGGAGGCGAAGAACTCGACCGTGTGGAACTCGTCGGGGTCGACCCCGCAGGCGTTCATGAAGTGCAGCGCGCGGTCGATCTCCCTGGCGAGGATCTCGTAGCGTTCGCCGGCCGGGGAGTCGGCCACGAAGTCCTGGTTCCAGGTGTGCACCTGGCGCAGGTCCGCGTAGCCGCCCGCGGTGAACCCGCGGACCAGGTTGAGGGTCGCCGCCGACGCCTGGTACATCCGCTGCAGTCGTCTGGGGTCCGGTATTCGTGCTTCCGGTGTGAAGTCGAATCCGTTGACCGCATCGCCGCGGTACGCGGGAAGCGTCACCCCCTCGCGGGTCTCGGTGTTGCTCGAACGCGGCTTGGAGTACTGGCCTGCGATGCGGCCGACCTTGACCACCGGCACCGACGCCGCGTAGGTCAGTACGACTGCCATCTGCAGGAGCGTCTCCAGCTTGTTCCGGACCGCTTCGGCCGACGTGGCGGCGAACGTTTCCGCGCAGTCACCGCCCTGCAGCAGGAAGGCCTCGCCACGCGCCACTGCGGCCAGCCGGTCCTTGAGCAGGTCGCACTCGCCCGCGAACACCAGTGGCGGGTATGACGCCAACTCGTCCGTCACCGATCGCAGGGCCGGCGGGTCGGGCCATTGGGGCTGCTGCGCCGCCGGAAGGCCGCGCCATGAATCGAAGGAACTCTCCGAAGAATCCATCGGTGCCACATTGCCTTTCGCATGGGCCGATCGCGGAAGTTGAGGGGCTACGCGGTGTCCGGCGACTGGGCCGGCTTCCGCTCCGTAAGGCTGAAGAGGAAGGCGGCCAGCGGGAATGCCGCGCCGAGTGTCACCACTCCCGGCCAGCCGTAGCGCGCGAAGACGATGCCCGCGCCGGCCGAGCCGATCGCACCTCCGACGAAGAAGGTCGCGATGTAGAGGGTGTTGAGGCGGCTGCGTTCGAGCGGGTTCAGGGCGTAGATGGCCCGCTGTCCGAGCACCAGCGTTGTCTGCACGGCGAGGTCGATGAAGAGCGCACCGAAGACGAGGGCCCACAGCTCCTTCTGCAGCAGGGTCACCGCGAAACTGCCGGCTGCCAGGAGGAACGCCGCGCCCGTCAGCCACCGTTCGTGGCCCTTGTCGCCGAGCCGGCCCGCCAGCGGGGCCATGAAGACCCCGAGTACGCCGGCGATCGCGAACACGCCGAGCTCCGTCGTCGAGAAGTCGAAGGGCGCGCGGGAGAGCAGGAACGTGATCCCCGTCCAGAAGACGCTGAACGTGCCGAACATGGCGGCCTGGTAGAAGGCCCGCCGGCGCAGGACCGGTTCACGGAGGTAGATGCGGCCCAGTGAGGTGATGAGGCTTCGGTAGGTTCCGACGGATTCCGGCTGACGGACGGGAAGCGACCGGCGGAGGATGACGACCATGACGGCGAGCAGTACCGCGGAGAAGATGTAGACCGCGCGCCAGCCCGCGATGCCGGAGATGATTCCGGCCACCACCCGGGCGAGCACGATCCCGGCCAGCAGGCCGCTCATCACTTGCCCGACCACTCGCCCGCGGGACTCCGGCTGAGCGAGATGGGCTGCGAAGGGCACGACGATCTGCGCCGCCACCGCTGTCAGTCCGATCGCGAGCGCTGCGGCGAAGAATCCGGGCAGCGTCGTCATGGAGGCCGCTGCCAGCAGGGCCACGACGGCGACGGACATCACGACGGTGATCAGTCTGCGGTTCTCGATCAGGTCGCCGAGCGGTACGACCAGGACCAGTCCTGCGGCGTATCCGAGCTGTGTGACCGTGACCGCGACGCCCACGGAGGACTGGCCCACATGGAAGGCCGACGCGATCGTGCCGATCAGCGGCTGCGCGTAGTAGAGGTTGGCGACGGACAGTCCGCACGCGGCGGCGAACACGACGATGAGGCTGGTCGAGACGCCGGTCTCTGTCGGCGGGGTTTCGGGCGCGGACTTCACGGCCGGATTCTCTCGCGCGGAAGTTGATGACTCAGACATGCGGTGTTCCGATCCCCTGGGCACGTTGGTGATTAGACATACGGCGACGGCTCGATCTCGGCGTCCTGGTAGTTCGGTACGGCCAGGACTGCCAGCTCCTCGCTCGATATGACGTCGGAGAGACGCTCGAACGGCAGGCCAAGGGTTCTGCGGTCGACCTCGCGGACCATCAGGTCGACCACTCCCCTGCGGTCACCGAGAACGATGCTCGCGGTGTGGGCTCGCCGCTCCTCCTCGTAGCGATCCAGCGCCTGCTCCACCGGTATGTCCTCCGCCAGGTGCGATGCGAGTGACCTGGCGTCGAGCACGGCCTGGCCGCCGCCGTTGGATCCGAGGGGGACCAGGGGGTGCGCGGCGTCGCCCAGGAGCGTGATCCGGCCGCTGCTCCACCGGTCGAGCGGATCGCGGTCCATCATCGGAACCTCCAGCACCGGCCCCACGGACCTGCTCAACAGGTCCGGGATGTCGAGCCAGTCGAAATGCCAACGCGCGAACCGGTCCGCGAAATCCTCTGTCCTGCCGAGAGCGGTGACACCCGTCGGGTCGGACAGAGGTGTGTCGATCTCAACCACCCAGTTGACCAGGTTGTTGCCGCGCCCGTCGATGTCGCGCCGGATCGGATAGACGACGATCTTGCCCTCGGCGGGCAGTCCGGCCCGCACCATGCTCGCTCCCGAGAGGAAGTCGGGAAAGACGCTGGTCCCGCGCCACATGTTCGTACCGGAGTAGCGCAGCGCCGGACCGTAGGGGAACAGTTCCCGGTAGACGACCGAGTGGATTCCGTCGCACCCGACCACGGCCGCGCCCTCGACGGTGGAGACCTCCGTCCCGTGGGCGAACGTGGCCCAGGCGCGGTCGTCGAACTGCCCGGTGCCGACGCACCGCCATCCGGTGGAGACGCGGTCGGAACCGATCCTGCTGCGTACGGCGTCGAGGAGCACCGCGTGCAGATCCCCACGGTGGATGGAGAGTTGGGGGAAGACGTGACCAGCCGCCCGGCCGGCCGGCGAACGGTATATCTCCTGGCCGTGCTGGTTGCAGAAGAGGAACTCCCCGGTCACCACCGCGTGCGACTCGAGCGCTTCGAGCAGTCCGAGGCCGTCCAGCACCTCGGTGGCGTACGGCTGGATGTTGATTCCCATGCCCAGCGGTTTGATCTCCGGCGCGGCTTCGAACACCCGGCACGGCACGCCGTGGGCGTGCAGTTCCAGGGCCAGGACCAGGCCGCCGATCCCGGCACCGACGATGATCACGTCTTCGTTGGTCAGCACTTCCGTCCCCGTTTCATTTCCGTGGTACGACGTCAGAACTCGACGGGATGGGGCGGGAGTTGGCCCTCCGCGTAGAGCTCCGGCAGGCCGGGGGTCATGTTCTCGATCACCAGCAACATGGCCCGCTTGGGGGCGTATCCCTTGTGGCGGATGTCGGCCGGCATGGCCGCGACGTCGCCCGGCCGCATCACCACGCGGCCGCAGGGGGCTCCGCCCTCCTTGTCCGCTATGTCCCAGTGGATCTCGTCGGTGAGCTGAATGAACCACTCGGGGCGGTCGTTGCCGTGGGTGATCCGGAGGCGGTCCTCCTCGCTGGACATGCACGTGATGCTGTCCTTGGTGACCGAGACGACCGACGGGATCCAGCTGACGTCCGAGCGCGCGATGTGGTCGAACGCGTTGATGGCGTGCAGGCGGCCCTCGAAGCCGGGTTCGGGGAGAACGTCCGGCACATCGAGGTCGAGGTCGGCGAAGGCGCGGTTGATGTGCTGGCCCGCGGCCTCGCTGCGGACCGGGACGTCCCCTTCGAGGCCCAGCATCCGCTGGGGGATAGGGGTGAATCCGCGGTCGAGGTCGGCGGTCGAGGGTGCGCCCTTCGGGCCGAAGGGCGAGCCGGCCTCGCCCGGTTCGGCCATCGGGTCGTAGCCCTCGCTGACCCAGTCCGTGGCGATGGCCAGGAAGAGTGCGTGCGCCTCCGTGGAGCCGACGAGCTCGGAGTGTGCCGCCCCGGCGTCGCGGTGGGCCGGGCTGTACGTACCGGCGAACAGCTCGATCTTTCCGTAGTGGTTGAGGGTGCCGAAGACCTCGTCGAAGAAGACCCAGCCGAAGAAGAAGTCCTGGCCCATGGTGCGGACCAGTACGTGCAGGAACTGGCCTATTTCCATGAGATGGCTGCCGGTCGGCCAGGTGATGCGGACGAAGTACTCGTCCCGGCTGAAGCGGAACTCGCCGAGCTCGAAGGTGCGGTAGCCGAATTCGGCGGGTTCGCCGACGACCAGGGCCGCTGCCGCGTCGGGTGCGGGGTCGAGTGCGGGGTCGGTCGGCAACAGGGTTTCAGTCATGGATCGAACTCCCTCGTGTGGGTGGGGCGGATGCGGGGGACTCAGACGGCCTGGCAGATCTCGGCCCAGCGTTCCTGGGTGAGTTCGCCGGCGATGGTCTGCAGGATGACGAGAGCCGCCGGGTCCGCCGAGAACCGGTAGGCGGCGCCTGCCGGCAGCAGCACCAGGTGCCCGTGGCGGGCGCGGACGGTACCCATCCGCGGGCCCACCGGGTCGGCATCGAGGCGTATCGCGCCGAGGTGGCCTGCGGGCGGTATCGCGTCGGCC
Source organism: Streptomyces sp. NBC_01465 (assembly GCF_036227325.1). NCBI lineage: Bacteria > Bacillati > Actinomycetota > Actinomycetes > Kitasatosporales > Streptomycetaceae > Streptomyces > Streptomyces sp. NBC_01465. Next base: position 3,974,481 of record NZ_CP109467.1, read on the forward strand.
GCCGCCTCGACGAAGACGATCTCGACCTCGCCGTCCATGACGAGCGCGAACTCGTCGTGTGCGGCGGCGAACCACGGGCCGGTCCGCTCCACCTTCATCACTTCGGTGACGTACTCCATGCTCTTGGTCACGGCGATGCGCTCGAAGGCCCCGAACCGGTTTCCGACGTCGTACACATTGCTGAACGCATAGCGCTTCGGGTCATCGCCGAAAAGCTCTGCCGAGCCTTTCTGGTAGTCCTTCAGAGAGGCCGTACGGGTGCGGTAGGTCATGGCATTCCCATCTTCTGCGCTAGGAGGCGAGGCGTTCTGGAGTGGTCGTGGCAGCCAGGGTCCGGCGAGTGGAGTATTCGAGTGCGCAGAGCGACCGGAATCCGCGCGCGGCCACTGCCGCCGGATTCTCGGTATTGGCCTGGTCGCTGAAGACTTCGAGCGACAGCAGGCCCCGATAGCCGTTTCTCATCGGCCTGCGGAGAAAGCCCTCGAGGTCGAACGAGCCCTCGCCCGGAAGGCATCGGTGGTGCCGGCTCCATTGGATGATGTCGCACGACATGAACGGTGCGTCCGCGACCTGTATGAGGGCTATGCGGTCCGCCGGAATGCTGTCCAGGAGCGACAGTTCGTCGTCGAGCGCCAGCGAATGGAACGTGTCCAGTACGAGCCCGAAGTTGGGTCGGTCCACCTGGTCGACGATGCGCCAGGCGTGCCGGTACAAGTGGGCGAACTTCCCCCACGACAGCGCCTCGTAGCCGATCTTGATCCCGGCTTCGGCGGCCACGTCGGCCAGGATGCGGAGGTCCGCTACCCGGACGTCCTCGTCGCCCACCGCGTCGCCGGCCACGGTGCTGCACACCAGCAGCAACTCGGCGCCGAGTGCACGGGCCGTCCGCAACATCTCCTGCGCTCTTTCGAGGTGATGCCCGAATTCGCCGCGGGGCCGTCCTTCGAAATCACGGAACGGTTGATAGACGCTGATGCGGATCCCGTACGTGTCCGCCAGTTTCCTGATGTCCTCGGGCGGGCCGTCGAAGCTCTCGAGATCGCTCTGGGCCAGCTCGATGGTCTGGAATCCGGCGGCCGCGATGGCATCGAACTTCTCCGGCAGCGTGCCACCCAACGTCATGGTGGCGATCGATCGGATCATCACGCTCTTCCCCTCGTTCGTGGTGGTCTTTGCGAGGCCGGAGGACTGTGAGATGTCAACTACCGGAAACGGTGATGCTTTTGGACGCCGAGTGCGGTCGGCTGCGCCGTCCCCCATACCCCCCAAGGCTGCAGCGTTTACTGGCCTCGGCGACAAGTATGCTGGCACCCCATTGTGCCGCAAGCGCTTTGTGATGCACGCCACTCGGGGCCACCGATGTGTTCACGTACCCGTAACAGCGGGTTCCCCGGCGGGAGTTGGCGCTCGCGGCGGACGAGAGGACCACGTTGAGCACCTCCGTACTCTTCGACCACTACGGCGAACCCGGCACGCTGTACGTGAAGGACGAACCCGTGCCCCGGCCGGGATCCGGCGAAGTCGTCGTCCGTTACCGGGCGATCGGGATCAATCCCATCGACTGGAAGATCCTCCGCGGCGACCTGCGCGCCCGTGTTCCGATGAACCTGCCCGGCGCCTGCCTGGGCGTCGAGGCTGCCGGGGTCGTGGTCGCCGTCGGCCCGGGGGTGCGTCGGTTCACGGTCGGCGACCCCGTCATCCGGCACGGGCGCCCCGGGACCTTCCGTACCCACGAAGCCGTTCCCGCGGCGCAGGAGGCCGACCAACTCACGCCTCAGCCGGGCCGGTTCTCCGCCGAGCAGGCCGCCGTACTTCCCGTAGCCGCAGGTACCGCGTACTCCGCGCTGCGCCAAGTCGGCCTGCGCGCGGGCGAGCGGCTGCTCGTGCACGGAGCGTCCGGCGGTACGGGTCTGGCCACGGTCCAACTCGCCCTGCTCATGGGCGCATCCGAAGTCGTCGGCACAGGATCGGCCCGCCACCACGCCCTTCTCCGCGGTCTGGGCGCGACACCGGTGGAGTACGGCGAAGGGCTGCGCGACCGGCTCGACAGGCTCGGTCCCTTCCATGCCAGCGTCGACTGCGCGGGCGGCCAACAGCCCACCGACATGGCCGTACACGCGGTGAAGGACCCGGCCCGCCGGGTGACCATCGCCGATCGACGGGCCCACGAACGCGGCGTGCCCCACCTCGATCACGTTCCGCTGGAGTTGGCGTCCACGCTCGACCTGATCGGACACAGCCCCTTCGCACTGCCCGTGGCCGCCCGCTTCCCCCTGTCACAAGCGGCGGCAGCACTCGCACTCGGGCTCGAAGGAGGCGTCGGCGGAAAGATTGTGCTTCTTCCCGGGGAGTGAACGCGCCAGTATCCTGGCACGCAGCTGCGGCCCCGCTCGGAGGGCCACGTCCGAACTGCGGTACTTCTCGGTAAATGGAGAGCGGGATGGAACACCAGGATGGCCAGGAGACCTTCGCAGGCCGGCTCAACCACCTCTTCTCCATAGCGGGGACCCGCGACGGCGACCGGGGCACCTGGCGCACCTTCAGCACCGGCGAGGTCGCGGACCTCATCACCCGCTCCACCGACACGTACCAGGTCAAGCTCTCCCGCAGCTACCTCGGAATGCTCCGGTCCGGCCGCTACACCAACCCCTCCATCGCCGTCGTCCTCGCACTCGTCCACTTCTTCGGCGAGCATCTCCCCGAGGACCACCCGGAGATCAGCGTCGACTGGCTCGCCTCCGGCAGATCGCAGCCGACGCACGCACCGGCCGGCGAGGAACAGCTCTCACCACTCAATGACCAGCAGGTCCGGCACATCGCCATGCGCGCCGGAAAGATGACTCCGGAACTGCGGAACCACCTGATCGCGATCCTCGACATGATGGATGGAAAGACGTGACGCCTTCAGCCTTCACGAACATTCATTCATGCCGGAAGCACGTCCGAGCGCTGCGCCTCGACCCGTTCGCGACGGCCTATGAACTGTGCGACCAGATGAGCTCGTTGCGCGGCAGGGCCATCCGCGTGGTCGAGGCGCGCCTCCCGATGCCCGGCCCTCTGGGCGTCTGGATCTCACGGGCCCATGACGATGTGGTGGTCGTCCAGGAACTGGCCACCGGAAGCCATCGCGACCACATCGTGCTGCACGAACTCGCGCACATCCTGTGCGACCACGAGGGCGAGGAGCTGCCGGACTACGAACCGACGCTCCCTGCCCTCGACACCCTGGCTCCGGGCGATGTCGTACGCATGAGATCCGCGTACGACTCGGCCTCGGAGCGGGAGGCCGAACTGCTCGCAACGGCCCTTGCCGAGCTGCTGCTCGACGACAACGGTGACCCGTCGGACATCCACAGCTACTTCGCAGGGAACTGAGCGCGTGGCCATCCGGCTCCAGTGCGTCCTGTCCGGATTCCTCTGCGTGGCCCTGCTGCTGAAGACCGTCCGGTTGAGACACAGACCGTCGCGCAGCCAGCCCACGACGATGCTGATGGTGGCCCTGGTCTGCTTCACCTGCGCCGCCCTGGCGGGTCTGCCCGCCGTACGGCACGACGTGCCCTTCGAGGACCGCCCCGGAGTCGCGTCGATCACCATGGACACCGGCGTGTCCATCAGCCTGGCCCTCCTCGCCACCTACCTGTGGCGCCCCCTGTCCGGCGGGGACGACCGACCCTGGTGGCGGGGGAGACTCTTTCTCGCGGCGTGCACGGTCAGCGCCTTCCTCGCCCTCCTCATGGCCACGACACCCTCGGACCGGCGTACCACTCCCCTGCATGACAAGTACGCCGACGACTGGCGGATCGTCGGGATCTACGTCGTCGGCAATCTCTTCTTCCTCTACTGCTCGGGCACGTCCGCCGTCGCCTGCGTACGCATCACGCGCGTCGTGCACGGGCACGTCGCCGTCGCCGTCGGGGTGGGCGCTGTCGGAATGACCGCGTACGCCATCACCTGTGTCAACCGCCTCGGCCTGGTGGTCGCCCAACTCGTCTCCGACAGCTCGTTCGCCTCCTACAGCGCCGCCAACTTCGTCCTGACCGGAGCGGCGATCCTCGCCTGCGTCCTGGGCCTGTACTTCGTCTTCCTGTGGCGTGCGGCGGCGGCGTTGCGCCACCTCTGCGCCGACCTGCGCGTCCTGCGCCGACTCAAGCCGCTCTGGAGACGCCTCACCACGCTGTATCCGCATGTGGTTCTGCCGCCTGAGAGCGGAGTGCGCGGTCTCCGGGATCGCGTCGACATCTCCTACCTGAGGTATCGCTGCGAGATCGAATGCCAGGACGCCCTGCTCCTGCTGTCGGGCGAGGACGATCCCGGGGAGAAGGCGCTGCTGCACTCGCTGGAGTCCGAGTTCCGCACCTTGGTGTGAACGGACGGGCCGGGCTTTGGCCATGAAAGAGCCATGGGCTCCCCACAGGAATGACTGCTCAGGCAAAGCGTTCGAAATCAATGAACCAACGCTCTTGTCCTGCTCATGCTCCCCGGATGGGATCACGGCAGCCGCTTCGTGCGGCTCCGCTCCATACAAGGAGAAGTCATGCGCATAGCCCGTCCCCGGTCCCGTGCCGGAGCCACAACGGCCGGGGCCACCGCCCTTGTTGCCGCTGCGTTGATAGCCACCCCGCTGGGGAGCACCGCCAACGCGGCGGATGCCCATGCCGTGCCGCCCACCAAGGCGGTTCCGGCTGTCGCGGGGCAGCGGCTCGTCAGCGGGGTGAGCAGCCCTCTGCCCATCGAGCAGTGCCAGGCCCAGTGGAAGATCGCCTGCTACAGCCCGATCCAGTACCGGCAGGCGTACAACCTCAATCCGCTGTACAAGTCCGGGATCACCGGCAAGGGCCGCACGATCGTCATCGTCGACTCGTTCGGCTCTCCGACCATCCAGCACGATCTGGACGTCTACAGCAAGCAGTTCGGGATGAAGAGCACCACGGTGCAGGTCAAGAAGTGGGGTCATGTCCCCGCGTTCGACCCGAAGAACGCCGACATGACCGGCTGGGCCGGTGAGACCACGCTCGATGTGGAGATGGCTCACGCCGTCGCGCCGGACGCGAAGATCGTGCTCGTCGAGACCGCGGTCGCCGAGACCGAGGGCGTCACCGGGCTGCCGGAGATGATGTCCGCGGAGAAGTCCCTCGTCGACCACGGCGTCGGTGATGTGATCACGCAGAGCTTCGGGGCGACGGAGAACACGTTCCCCGGCTTCGACCAGGGGAACTTCTCCAGCATCGGCAAGCTGCGCTACGCCTTCAAGGACGCCGCCGCTCATGGCGTGACCGTCCTCGCCTCCTCCGGTGACGGCGGTGCGACCGACAGCACCGCGGACGGGCAGGGGTACTACAAGGAGCGCGTCAACTCCTGGCCGTCCTCGGACCCGTTGGTGACGTCCATCGGCGGCACGCAGCTGCATCTGAACGACAAGGGAGACCGCATCTCGCCGGACAGCGTGTACAACGACTACGGCGCCGGTGGCGGCGGGCAGTCGCATGTGTTCTCCCGGCCCTCGTTCCAGAACGGGGTGAAGAACGTCGTCGGCGCGCGTCGTGGCACCCCTGACATCTCGATGGCCGCCGCGGTCAACGGCGGTGCCTGGACCTACTCCAGCTTCGACCCCACCGCGGTCGGCTGGGACGTCTACGGGGGCACGAGCGAGGCCAGCCCGCTGTTCTCCGGGATCGTCGCCCTCGCCGACCAGGCCGCCGGCCACCGGGTCGGGGACATCAACAGCGCGCTGTACTCCCTGGCGAGGAGCAAGTCGTCCGGCATCGTTGATGTCAACGACGGTACGAACAACACCTATGAGGGTGTGACCGGCTACACCGCGGTCAACGGCTACGACATGGCCACCGGCGTCGGCACCGTCGACGCGGCCCGGTTCGTGACGGCTCTCGCCCGGGCGGGCGGCCGGCACCACTGAGGGGTGCCGGGGGTCTCCGGATGTGCGTCCGGGGCCCCTGGCTGCTTCTCCTCAACTCCTCTCCAGCAGGCCCGAGTTCATCGCCACCACCACCGCGCGCGTACGGTCGCTGACGTCGAGCTTCGCGAAGATCCGCAGGAGGTGGGTCTTCACCGTGGCCTCGCCGATGAACAGACGCCGGCCGATCTCCGCGTTGGACAGGCCCTCTGCCACCGCGTTGAGGACGTCCGCCTCGCGTGGGGTGAGGGCGACGGGCGCGGGTTGTCGCATCTTCGCCACCAGGCGTTGTGCCACCCGCGGGGCCAGGACCGTCTCCCCGCGCGAGGCGGAGTGGATCGCCTCGACCAACTGGTCACGGGTGGCGTCCTTGAGGAGGTAGCCCGTCGCACCCGCTTCCACACCGCGTTCGATGTCCGCGTCCGTGTCGTACGTGGTGAGGATCAGCACCCGGGTCGCCGTCGGGCCCGCGAGTATCTCCGTGGTGGCGCCCACCCCGTCGAGGACGGGCATCCGCAGGTCGAGCAGGACCACGTCGGGCTTGAGCTGCTCGACGAGCTGGACCGCTTCGCGGCCGTCGCCGGCCTCGCCGACGATGTCGATGGTGGGTTCGGAGGCCAGCAGGGCGACCAGTCCGGCGCGCATGACCGTGTGGTCGTCGGCCAGGAGCACGCGCAGGGGCGATGGGGGGTGCGGAGCAACTGTCATGTCAGGACCGGCCGTTCAGAGGGAGGGTGGCGAGCATCCGGGTGCCGTCGCCGAGCGAACTGGTGATGGCGAGTGATCCGCCGAACTCGGCAAGGCGTCTGCGCATGCCGTTCAGGCCGAAGCCGGGTGACTCCCCGACGACGAACCCGCGCCCGTCGTCGGTGATTTCGAGCTCGATGCCGTGGGGGTGGAGCGCCAGGACGACGCCGACCGTGGAGGCCTCCGCGTGTTTGCGCACATTGGCCAGGGACTCCTGGGTGCAGCGCAGGAGGGCCACCCGAACCGGCCGGTCGCAGTCGGCGTCCGTCAGCTCCGCAAGCTCCGCGGTGACCGTGAGGCCGGTGTCCTCGGTGAAGCGGTCCAGCGTACGGCGGAGGGTCGTGGCGATCGAACCGTCGGCCACCGTGCTGTGCGGGGCGGCACCGACCAGGATCCGGGCCTCCGCCAGATTCTCGCGGGCGGTCTGCTCGATGGAGTGGAGTTGCTGGGCGCTGCGGTCGGGGGTGGCGGAGAGACCCGCGCGGGCCGCCTCGGCGAGCACGATGATGGAGGCGAAGCCCTGGGCGAGGGTGTCGTGGATTTCCCTGGCGAGGCGTTCACGCTCCTCCGCCGCACCCTGCCGCTGGTACACCTGGGTCAGCTCCCACTGCGCCGTCTTCAAGTCGGCTCGCAGCTGGGCCCGTTCGTCACGCATGGCCAGCGCCTTGGGTGTCAGTATCGCTATCACCGCACCCACCGCGTACACACCGAGCGAGGAGACGGTGTTGGAGGCCAGGAGGTCGGCCGACCAGCCGTCCCGTACCGTCGCGCCGAGGGTGATGGCCGTGGCGCCGAGCGCGGAGTAGACGAGTGCGGACCTGAGGCTGTCCACGAAGACGACGAACTGCACGAGCGTCACCGTGTACAGCACTCCGAACCCGGACTCCAGGAATGAGACTCCGCCCAGTACGAGGACGAGGACGCAGAGATAGCCGTACGGGCGGACCAGCCAGTTGCGGGGGAAGCCGCGTACGAGCGTGTAGCAGAGCGCGAGCACGGCGAGCAGCGCCAGCAACCCGTACTTCCTCGGTGCGGGGGTGCCCCCGACCAGTGTGCCCAGGGCGATCAGGACGATGAGCGCCCAGGAGAAGCCCTCCCACCAGAGGAGCGCCCTCAGCCAGAACGGGTCGCCGCGCTGCGGTCGTTGAAGCATGGCCGTCAGATTACGTTCTCGAGGGTGCGGCCGACGGTGGGCGTGGGCTCCTTGCGCCGCGAGGGGCGCAGGGGCCACCAGGCCCGGTCGCCGAGCAGCAGCAGGATCGACGGCAGGATCACCATCCGGATGACCACGGCGTCCAGCAGCACGGCCACCGCCAGGCAGAAGCCCATCTGCTTCATCTCGGTGAGATGGAGGAAGACGAAGGCGGCGAACACCGTGACCATGACCATCGCGGCGCTGGTGACCACCTTGGCCGACCGGCCTATGCCGTCCAGTACCGCTGCGCGGGCCGTCATTCCGTTGTCCATGGCCTCCTTGATGCGGCTGACCACGAACACCTGGTAGTCCATCGACAGGCCGAAGAGGATGACGAAGAGGAAGAGCGGCACGCGGGAGGCGATCGCACCGAGGGAGTCGAATCCCAACAGGCCCTCCGCCCAGCTCCCTTGGAAGACCAGGACCAGGGCGCCGAGCGCGGCGCCCGCGGAGAGGAGGTTGAGGACAACTCCGATGAGGGCGATCATCACCGAGCGGAAGGCGACCGCCGTCATCACGAAGGTCAGCAGGAGCAGGGCGCCCAGGACGAGCGGAAGCTTGCCCTTCTCGTCGTGGACATAGTCCTGGCCGCGGGCGACGTCACCGCTCACGGCCGTCTCCACACCGGGCAGCCTGCCTGCGGTGGCGGGCAGATAGTCCGTGCGGACGTGGTCCAGTGAATCGATCGCCTGCCGGGAGGGGGCGGGGTGCGGAACGGCCAGTTCCAGCACGCTGATGCGGCCGTCGGACGACGTACGCACCGTCGGTGCGGTGTGCTTGGCGAACAGCGGGTCCGCCTGGGCGCGACGTCCCAGGTCCAGCAGGGCCTGCTTCACCTCGGCGGCCCGGTCGGGCGTCGACCGGGCGACGACCTCGTGCTTGACCAGGAGGTCGGGGAACTTCGCGGTGAGCCGGTCGTACACCTGCATGGCAGGGATCGAGCGCGAGAAGGTGTCCTTGCCGGGGTCGATGAGCTTCATGCCGAGCGCCGGTGCAGCCACACCGAGCATGATCAGCACGGAGACGCACAGGGCGATCGCCGGGTGGCGCTGTGCGGGCCGCAACAGGGCGGTGAACACCCGTCCGTTCTCGGGCTTCACGGGCTTGGTGGTGACGGGCTTGCCCGTGCGGGCCCGGCGGGCGGCCTTCTTGGCCTCGCGGCGGTCCGCCCGGTGGCCGAACTTCACCAGCAGGGCGGGGAGCACGGTGAGGGAGCTGACCACGGCGACCGCCACCACCAGGATCGTGCCCGTGGCGAGCGAGGAGAAGATGACGTCCGTCGCCAGGTAGAGGGTGGCGGTCGAGACGATCACCGCGAGGCCCGATACGACGATGGCCCGGCCCGCCGTGGCCGCTGCGAGCTCGACCAGTGCCTCGGGGCTGAGGCGGCCGCCCGCACGGGCCCGCTCCTCGCGCTCGCGCTTGAGGTAGAAGAGCGTGTAGTCGACGCCGACGGCCAGACCGATGAGCAGGATCATGTTGGTCCCGACCCCAGGGTCGGGGAGCAGGTGGGACGCCAGCATCGACAGGCCCAGGGTGGCGGCGATCGAGGAGAGCGCCAGGAGCAGGGGCAGGCCGGCCATGACGACGGAGCCGAAGACGAGCAGCAGGATCACGAGCGTGACCGGCAGGGTGATGCGCTCGGAGAGGGCGAGGTCGTCGCCGCGCTGATCGTTGACTCCCTTGCTGATGGCGGGTGATCCGCTCTCCTCGACGACGAGGCCGGGGTGGCTCGCTGCCACCTTCTCGGTCTCGGCGAGGAGCGGGACGACGTTCTTCTTGGCGTCCAGCTCGGGTCCCTTCAGGGTCACCGTGACGCGCACCGCCGCCCCGTCCGCGGAACGCACCGGGGCTGCCACGCCGGCCACTTCGGGAAGCCGGCCCATCCGTTCAGTGATGTCACGAACCGCCGAGGCGGACGCCGTCGCGTCGAGCCGACCGCCCGATGCTGCGCTGATCATGACGTGTTCGAGGGGCCGGCGCTGCAGGCCTCCCTGGGTCGCCATGGACTCGGCGTGCCCTGCCTCTCCGACCCAGAAGTCCTCTGTCTGGGCCGCGTTGCTGCCCGCGGCGATGCCTGCGCCGAGGCAGAGGGCGACGAACACGAACCAGCCGATGAGGGCGCGCCACGGGTGCCGGGCGCTCCAACGTGCCATGCGAATGGGGTGAGTTCTCATGCGATCAATGCTCGTCGCGAGGCCCCGTCCGCCGACAGCCTCGACCGGTGTACCCGGGGGTCCACCGGTCGGTGGACCCGCGAGGGCCCTTCGATCAGGACAATGGAGATGTCCCCGCGAAAAAGGCGAGGATCGTGGCGGTCGCATCCAGCGCCGTGCTCACCTTGCCGAATCCCGCCGGCGGGGTGGCCGACGTCCCCGGCCAGGTGTGGCCCGCCCCGTGCATGACCAGGAGTTCGACCCCGGCGCCGGACGGGCCCGGACTCCACACGGTGCGGTCGTAGCCCGTCCTGGACTGCTTCACCGCCGCCCCCGCTCCGTCCACGGCGGCGAACGCCTCGGCGCTGGCCAGGGACGACATGGTCGGCGTGATCGGAGCCGCGCCCGGGCGGGCAGGGCCCGGGTGGGGCAGGCCGCCGACAGGGCGGACCGGGTCGTCGGCGCCGTGGACGAGCAGGACGGGGACGGCTCCGGTGGGCCTGACCCGTGCGGCTCCGGTGGGGAGTTGGCCCGCCACCGAGGCGGCTCCGGCCACAAGTCCTGGGCGCTGGGCGGCCACGCGCAGGGCCATGGAGCCTCCGTTGGAGAAGCCGACGGCGTAGACGCGCTTCGGGTCGGCCTTTCCCGTACGGACCAACTCCCGCACCAGCGCCTCGGTGAACCGCACGTCCGCGTCGGGGTCCGGCCGCTCCTTGGTGGCGGCGGCGCCCGCACCCCAGGCGTGCTGCAGGCCCTCGGGGTAGGCGATCAACATGTTGCGGGCGCCGGCGGCGCTGTCCAGGCCGGTCCTCTCGCGCATGCCGGTCGCGCTTTCGCCGCTGCCGTGGAAGGCGATGACCAGCGGTTGGGGTGCGCCTGTGCGGGCGGTGGGGCGGTGCAGGAGGTAGGTACGGGTGGTGCCGTCCACGCTGAGCTGTTCCCGGGTGTCCGAGGCGGGGTGACCGGAAGCGGAGGGGGAGGCCGAAGGAGGCGAGGGCGGGGACGGTTCGTCAGAACCGCCGCAGCCTGCGGTGAAGGCGAGGGCGAGGGCGAGCAGCAGTGCGCCGTACCAAGGACGTGACGTGCGAGGCAGAAGCAGAGGCATGGGACGAGGAGATCAGGCCCGGCCGCCGTATGTCCAAAAGGGACTTTGGTCCCGGGCGGCGGGGACCTTCGCCCCGCAATGTCCCGTAGGCGCGCTGTTAGCGTGGGGGTGTCGCGTGGTCGGACCGTAGGGTCCGGGCCCCAAATATTTCCGCGACCCGTATGTATGCCGTACGCCCGGCCGAGAGGAGGCGATTTCACCATGGACCAGAGTCCGAGTTGCTCGTACGACCTCCAGCACATCGCCTCGACTCCCGGCGCGCTCTGAGCACTTTCGTTCGCTGAACCTGCGCGCCGCCAAGGCGAGTTGAGGCCTGACCTCCATCGGGAGGCACGCCATGAACCTCATCACCGCGCTTCGCCTGTCCGCCGTCTGGCGCAGGCTCGTCGACGCACCCCTCGACAGCTCCGTCTGCCGCGCCCTGAGCGACGGCGCCGGGCGCCGTCGCCGCACGTCCTGACACATGACGTGACGCATCCTCATCGTCCTTCCCCTGAGGGGAAGTTGAAGGAGTACCTCATCATGACCATCAACACCGACAACCTGAACCAGGCCATGGACACCCACGCCGACAACACCGAGATGATCACCGTCCTGCACGAGATCCGCGACGAACTGCGCGACTTCAACAAGGACATGGACCGCCTCAACCACCTCACCGAGGGCCAGCTGAAGTCCACCGTCGAGAACCGCAAACTGGCCGCGCTGACGCTGATGTTCGTCATCCCGTCGACGTTCGCGGCCATTCCCGGGGCCAACTTCGAGCACCTCAACGAGTACGGCTTCGACAATTTCTACGCCCTGCCGATCCTGGTCGGCGCGGTCGTGGTCTCTGCCCTCGGCACGTTTGCCTTCATCAAGAAGAAGCGCTGGATCTGACCTCGAGGGCAAGGACAGGCGCTGGGATCAGCCATGGTTGCGGCGGCGGCGCAGGGCGATCACCGTGCAACCGCCCGCGGCGAGAAGGGCGGCGGCGCTGATGCCGACGAGCTCCACGGGGAAGTCGGATCCGGTACGGGCCAGGGCGCCGTCGCGGGCCGGGGACTCCGCGGGCTTTGAGGCTTCGGCCGCCTTGGAGGGCTTGGAGGCCTCGGCGGGCTTGGACGCCTTGGCCGGCTGCGACGGTTTGGCCGGCTCGGCGGCCTGGGAGGGCTTCGCCGGCTTGGCAGGCTTCGCGGGCTTGGCTGCTTCCGTCTTGGTGTCGGCCGGGGTTTCACCGCCCGGCCCAGGACCGGTCGCCGCCGCCTTCACCGTGACCGTGATGCTCGACGCGCGGCCCGCGTCGTCCGTAGCCGTCACGATGTGGCCGCCCTCGCGCAGGTCGTCGACCGTGACGGTCCAGCTGCCGTCCTCCCGTACGGTCGCACTGCCGAGGACAGTCCCCGCCGCGTCCGTCAGCGTGATGGTCTCGCCGGGCTGACCCGTGCCCGTGAACTCCGCCTTGCCCGGGGCTATTTCGGCCCCGTCCGCCGGTCCGGTGATGACGGGAGCAGCCGCTTCGAGGGTCAGCTCGACCGGGGTGCTCGCGTCCAGGAAGACCAGGGAACCCCCGTCGCTCTGCACAACGTTGACTGTCTGCGTGCCGTAGTCGAGGTCCCTGACCGGGGTCACCGACCACTGCCGGTCGCCGCCCACCGTGGTGGTCCCGATCACCGTGCCGTCGACGACCAGACGGATCTGGGCGCCGGGCACCCCGGTCCCGCGGAACTCGGGGCGCGGCGAGGAGAGGCCGGAGCCGTCGGCCGGGGCGTTGACCACGGGCGCCACCTGCACGAAGTAGTTGCGGCTGGCCCAGCCGACCTCCGCGCCGTCCAGCAGTTGCGTGGCCTTGAGGTTCGCGACGGCGTACGGGGTGTCGACGCCGAGCGTCACCGACCAGGTGTTGTCCGCGCCGACCGTCGTCGTGCCCAGGATCCGCCCCGTGTCGCCCACCGTCGTCACCTGGATCGTGGCGCCGGCGATGCCCGTACCGGTGAGGGTCGGCAGCGACGTGGAGAGGATGGAGCCGATCGCGGGCGAGGTGATCAGCGGGTTGCCGCGGACCTGGGCGTCGGCCGTCCGCACCTCACGCGTCCCCTGCGTCCCGTGCGTCTCCTCGGCGAACGCCGTTCCCGCGACCGCCACCGGCCCCACACCGACCGCACCGGCCATCACGGCGATCCTGAGCTTCCCGTAGGTCATGTTCCGTCCCAACGTCGTCCTGGTCTGTCCCTGTCTGTCCCTTCACAGTGGGCGAGCAGGAGGGCGCCGGAGGTCGGCCGAAAGTTGACACCTGGCCGGGAGAAGTGGACGGAGGAGCGGACTCAGGCTTCCGCGGAACCGTCGCCGAGCAGCCCGGTCTCGTACGCCAGGATCGCCGCCTGCGTCCGGTTGTCCAGCCCGAGCCGGGCGAGCATCCGCGAGACGTACGTCTTCACGCTGGCCGGCGAGAGATGCAGCTCGGTGGCGATCTGCTGGTTGGTGAGGCCAGAGCCGATCAGCCGCAGCACCTCGCGCTCGCTGCCGGTGAGGGTGTCGAGCTTCTCCCGTACGTCGTCGGACACGGCCGGAGCCCGGGACCCTGCGCGCTCCACCAGCCGGCCCATGATCTCCGGGGACATCGCACTGCCGCCCGCCGCAACGGCCCGTACGGCGGCGATCAGCTCCTCGGGCCGCGCGTCCTTGAGCAGGAAGCCCGACGCCCCCGCCTCCAGCGCGTCGAGCACCAGGTCGTCCGTCTGGAAGCTGGTCAGGACGAGGATCCGGGGCGGGTCGTCCGGCCGCATGATCTGGACGGTCGCCTCGATCCCGCCGATCTTCGGCATCACCAGGTCCATCAGGATCACGTCGGGCCGGAGCTCGCGGGCGAGGCCGACGGCCTCCGCACCGTCGGCGGCCTCGGCGGCCACCTCGACGTCGTCGTACGCACCGAGCACCGCACGCAGCCCGCTGCGGATGATGCTCTGGTCGTCCACGATCAGCACTCGGACGGTCACGCCCCGACTCAACCAGCCCCGCGCCGGTCCGGCAACGCGACGCTGAGCAGGTGCCCGCCGCCCGCCGCGGGCCCGGCGCTCAGCCGCCCGCCGGCCGCGGTGACCGCCGTACGCAACCCGCTCAGCCCCATGCCGCCCGAGTCGGCGACCACCGGGGAAAGACCCGCCGGGCCGTTCTCGACGTCCAGCCGGATCCACTCGCCCTCCGCCGCGAGCCGCAGGGTCACGTCGGCGCCGCGCGCGTACTTGGCCGCGTTGGTGAGCCCCTCGCGGCCCGCCCTGCGCAGCAGCGTCACGTCCTCGGGGTCCAGCCCGGACAGGTCGCCGTGCACCTCGTGGCGCACCTCCATCCCGGTCGCCCGCATGTTGCGGGCCAGCGAGGCCAGGAAGCGCGAGAAGTCCAGGCCTTCGCCGGATCCGCCGTGGCCCGCCGGATCTCGCATCATGTCCAGCGCCTCGCGCACTCCGGCCATCGCGCCCCGGGCCGACTCCTCGATGGCCGAGGCCCGCTCGGAGAGTTTCTCGTCGCCGGCCACGTCCTGGCGCAGGGCCGTGGCCTGCAGGGTCAGGGCGGTGAGCCGGTGGCCGAGCTCGTCGTGGGTCTGCTGGGCGATGCGGGTGCGTTCCTCCAGTACGGCCAGATCGGCGGCCTGCGTCACGGCCGCGTGCGCCAGCCGCGCCTGGGCCCGCAGCGCGACCATGGCGGCCCGGTGGCGCCGTACGGTCTCGCCGAACAGGGCGGGCAGCAGGATCGCGCTGTTCACGTAGAACACCGGCAGCCGGTCGGCGGGGGTGTGCGGGAGGGCGAACTCGCGGATCGCGAAATAGCCGGCGGCGGCGACCGCCACCCAGGTCCAGCGCCATCTGCGGCCGTACGCGGTCAGTGCGTACGCGGCGAAGAACAGCGGGGTCCGGTCGTCGGAGGCGAGGGTCGCGGCGACCGCCGCCGCCACGCATATCTCGGGGTACGTGCGGCGCAGCAGCAGCGTCGCGGCCACGCCCCAGGTGATCACCACGCTCGTCACATGGTCGGTCACCAGACCCAGCTGGTGGATGCTGTCGAGCGCCAGCGTGGACAGCACGCCGCACGCCAGGGCCAGCGCCACGTCGGCGGCCCGGCCGGCGTTCCCCGGCGCCTGCTCCGTCTCTCCGACCAGCGTCCGCCCGACGAGCCGCGCCCAGGACCGGAGCCGGGAGCTCAGCCGCTCGTGGGGCGCATGGTCCGTCACGTCCGGATCATCGCAAAGAAGACCGCGACCGGCATTCGCAGAGCACGCCGGACGCCGTCGGCCGAGGATGGGGGAATGGACGACATCACCCGTGTACTGGAGGGGCTGGGCGGCATCGCCCCCCGGCTGGAGACTCTCTACAAGGACCTGCACGCGCACCCCGAGCTCTCCTTCGCCGAGACGCGCACCGCGGGCATCGTGGCCGACGGGCTGAAGCAGCTCGGATTCACCGTGACGGAAGGCGTGGGCCGCACCGGCGTCGTCGGCGTCCTCTCCAACGGCGAGGGTCCCCGCGTCCTGCTGCGGGCCGACTTCGACGCGCTGCCGATGGAGGAGCGCACCGGGCTTCCGTACGCGAGCACCGCGGCCGGTGTCATGCACGCGTGCGGCCACGACATGCATGTGACCTGTCTGCTCGGCGCGCTCGAGCTGCTGGCCGGGGCGCGCGACGCGTGGTCCGGCACCGTCGTCGCGGTGTTCCAGCCCGCCGAGGAACTCGGCGAGGGGGCGCGGGCCATGGTCGAGGACGGGCTCTTCGAGACCGTCGGCGTCCCCGACGTCGTCCTCGGCCAGCACGTCGCACCCGTGCCGGCCGGGGTCATCGGGTGCCGGCCGGGGCCCGCAATGGCGGGCGGTGACACCCTGCACGTGCGGATGTTCGGGCGGGGCGGGCACGGTTCGCGGCCCGAGACGACCGTCGACCCGGTGGTGATGGCCGCGTCCACCGTGATGCGGCTGCAGACGGTGGTCTCGCGGGAGATCGCCGGGTCGGAGACCGCGGTCGTGACCGTCGGCGCGATCAACGCCGGGACGAAGGACAACATCATCCCGGACGAGGCCGAACTCAAGCTGAACGTCCGCTCGTTCACGCCCGAGGTGCGCACCACCGTCCTGGACGCGATCGCCCGGATCGTACGGGCCGAGGCCGCGGCCTCCGGCGCCGACCGCGAGCCGGAGATCGAACCGATCGCCTCGTTCCCGGTCCTGGTCAACGACGCGGCGGCCGTCGACCGCACCCTGGGCGCGCTGCGCGCCCAGTTCGGCGACGCGGCCGTCATCGACCCCGGCGTCGTCACCGGAAGCGAGGACGTCGGTTATCTCGCCTCGGCCTCCGGAGCGCCGCTCTGCTTCTGGTTCTTCGGCGGCATCGACCCGGCCGTCTTCGGGGCCGCCGCCCAGGCCGGCACCCTCGCCAAGGACGTCCCGTCCAACCACTCGCCGCTCTTCGCCCCGGTCGTCGGCCCCACGGTCGACGCGGGGGTGCGGGCGATGACGGCGGCGGCGCTGGCCTGGCTGGGCGCCGGCGGTCCCGCTACCGGCTGAAGGCGGCCGCGTACTCCTTCAGGAAGAGCGCCTCGACGTGCGCCATGTGCTCGATCTCGGTCGGGTCGACGCTCTCGTTGGGTGCGTGGATGAGGCAGCGCGGCTCCTCGACGCCCATCAGGATGATCTCCGCGCGCGGGTACGCGCCGGCGAGGACGTTGCACAGCGGGATGGAGCCGCCCTGGCCGAGGAAGGCCAGGGGCTTTCCGTAGACCTCGCGCATCGCCTTGCCGAGCGCGCCGTACGCGGGGCCTTCCGTGGCCGCCCGGAACGGTGAGCCCGTCCCCTCGGTCTCCACCTCGACCCGGGCGCCCCACGGGGCGGCCCCGGTCAGGTGCGCGGCCAGCGCCTCGCGGGCCGCCTCGGCGTTCATCCCGGGCGGTACGCGCAGGCTGACGCGGGCGCGGGCGGTGGCGGGCACGGCGGCGGCGGAGCCGACGACGGGCGGGCAGTCGATGCCGAGGACGGTGACGGCGGGGCGGGCCCAGAGGCGGTCGGCGACGGAGCCCGTCCCGGTCAGCCGTACGCCCTCCAGCACACCCGCGTCCTTGCGGAACTGCTCCTCGTCGTAGCCCTCCCCCTCCCAACTCCCTTCGCAGTCAAGGCCGTTGATACGGGTCGCGCCCGTCTCGGGGTCCCTCATCGAGGCGAGCAGCTGCACGAGCGCGGCCAGCGCGTCGGGAGCCGGGCCGCCGAACATGCCCGAATGGATCTCGCCCTCAAGGGTGTTGACCGTGACGACGACATTGGCGAGCCCGCGCAGCGAGGTGGTCGCCGTCCCGACGCCGACCGCCGCATTGCCCGTGTCGCAGATCAGCAGCGCGTCCGCGAGGAACTCCTCCGGGTGCGCGGCCACGTACTCTTCGAGCCCGCCCGTGCCCTGCTCCTCCGAGCCCTCCGCGACGAACTTGATGCCGACGGGTACGTCGTCGCCGAGCGCTCGCAGCGCCGTGAGGTGCATGACGATGTTGCCCTTGCAGTCCGCCGTCCCGCGCCCGTACCAGCGCCCTTCGCGCTCGGTGAGTGCGAAGGGCGGGGTCGTCCAGGCGTCGTCGTCGAGCGGGGGCTGCACGTCGTAGTGGCAGTACAGCAGGACGGTCGGGGCTCCCGGCGGGGGCGGCCGGTGCCCGATCACGGCGTGGCTGCCGTCCGGTGTCTCCACCAGGTGTACGTCGTGGAGACCCGCCTCGGTGAAGGCGTCGGCGACCCACTGGGCGGCCCTCCGGCACTCCTCGGGCGGGTACTGGCGCGGGTCGGCGACCGAGGGGATCGCCACCAGCTCGGTGAGGTCGGTGCGGGCGCGGTCCATCAGCCCGGCGGTGCGGCGGGCCAGGTCGGTCTCGCTCATCGGGTGCTCCTGGTGGTGTCGGATGCCGGGCGGAACACGGCTGTCAGCGTGTGGCCGCGCTCCTCGAAACTGACCGCGGTCTCGCCCTTGGCGCGCTCCTCGTCGCCGCCGTACGGGGCGCCGTCGAGCAGCCAGTCCGTGAAGACGAATCCGGGCGCGGGGACGGCGGTGACGGACACGGTGTCGCCGTCCGAGTAGGGGCCGGGCTCGGAGGCGGTGAGCGTGCCGGTGCCTCCGGTCGTACGGAGGTCGAGGGTGTGGCGGCGGCGTTCGAAGACGGCGGTCAGGGCCATGTCGTCCTCGCCGACGTCGAGCGCGACGGTGTCGTCGTCACCGGCCGCGGAACCATCCAGGCGCCAGCCCGCGAAGTCCCAGCCGGGGGCGGGCTCGGCCTCGTACAGCAGGTCGGCGCCCTCCAACTCCGCCCGCTTGGAAGGGGACTTGACGACCTTGCCGGAGCCGACGGAGCGGACGCTCACCTTCGAAGTCGGCGTCTTCCCCTTGCGGAAGAGCGCGGTGAGCGTGTGGTCGGCGCGGACCGCGACCCGCATCGAGGCGTCCTTGCCGCCCTTCGCCGGGCGGCCGTCGAGCTGCCAGCCCGCGAAGACGTAGCCCTTGCGCGGCTCGGCGGAGAAGGTCGCGGTGGTGGCCAGGGGGTAGGGGCCGGGCGTGCCCGCGTCGACCTTGCCGGCGCCGCGCGGGGAGACGGCGGTGGTGACGGAGCAGAGCGAGTCGTCGGAGCGGGCCTGGCGGTAGGCGGCGACCGCCTTGGCCGTACGGGCGAAGATGTCGGCGGTGTCGGCCTCGTTGGGGCGGCCGAGGGGGGCGCCGAGCGGCTGGCCGCGGTAGGTCCGGTGGGGGTTCTCGAAGTGGTTGATGCGGTTGCAGCGGCCGTGGGTGGCGCGGCGGCAGCCCGATTCGTACGCCATGATCGACGACCAGTCGCCGGACTTGGGGAAGTAGCCGTTGGCGCCGTAGGGCGGGGGCTGGTGGGGCTGGGTGGTGCGGTCGTGCGAGGCGCCCAGGTTGTGGCCGAGTTCATGGGCGAAGGAGTAGTGGCCGATGGCGCTCTGGGCGACGACCGTGTACCCGTAATTGGCCGTGGCGGGCGAGGGCTTGGAGGGGACGTAGCCGAGGCCGCCGAAGTCGCGGCCGCCGGTGATGACGGTGACCTGGTCGGCGCCGTAGCGGTCGCGGAGGGCGGGGAGTTCGTCGGCCACCTTGTCGTGCGGGGTGACGGCCGCGGTCAGCAGCGGGGCGCCGACCTTGTCCAGGCGGGCGGGGACGGAGCGCAGGGGCGCGGTGTGCACGAGGCGGACGCGGACCTTGGCGCCGCTGACCGCGAACGCGCTGTTGGCGAGGGTGACGGCACGGGCGATCGCGGCCCGCACCTGCCGGTCGCCGCCGGCCTCCTTGCGGGCACGCGGGGTGTACGCGACGAGAGTGTCGACGAGCGAGGTGGACCGGCCGCCCTTGCAGCGGGGCTTCGGCGCGGGGCCGTGGCGCTCCTGCGCGGCGGCGGGAACCAGGGGCGGCGGGGCGACCTTGGGCTCGTCCTCGTCGGTGAGCGGGGTGAGCTGGCTGATCGTCACGGCGCCGGGGCCCTCGGGGTCGATGGCGTAGGTGTCGCCGCCGAGGACGAACTGCGCGCCCAGGTACTCGTTGCCGGGGTGACCGTCGCAGCCGCCCTCCAGAGTGACGACGACCTGCTGGTCGGTGGTGCCGTCCACGACCCCCGTCCACACCTGCCGCCCGTCGACGACGGTCAGGGAGGTCTCCACGGCCCGTACGGTCATGTCGTCGAAGAGCGGAAAGAGCACCACATGGCCGGCGCCCCGCCCGCAGACGGGATCGAGCGCCTCGGGCACGACGCGGGCGTGGCGCATCCGTACGGCCTCGCCGCCGAACTCCTCGGCGGAGTCGGCCGGATCGTCACGCCTGATCTCCGGGGTTACGGCGCCGAGAACCGAGGCCTGCGCCTCCGCAGGGACCTGCACGGCCCCCGCGAGGAGCAGCGCCGCCACCGCTCCCGCCATCACACGTACGCGGACCATCGCCGCCACCGCCCGTTCCTCTTCACACCGGCTCGACGTCCGGACCGAGGAGATCCCTTCCGTGGACGGGGGCGGGGATCACGGCAGGGGGCGCGGTGTCACTCCTCCGCGACGGGTGCGCCTACTCCGGCTCCGCCGCCTTCTCCGCCGCCTCCACCTGCTCCGTGAACTCCTTCGCCGACATCCGCTCGACCGTCCCGCCGTGCTCCCGCGCCAGCGCATCGGCGGGCTCCGGGTCCGTCTCGTGCAGATCCAGTACGAGCATCGCGGACCCGTCCTCGACCCTGCTGCTCAGCACGATCAGCCCCGCCCCGCCCTCCATCAGCGCCTTGTTCTCCGCCGCGTTGGCGAGTGCCGCGCCCGCCGCGCTGCCGATCAGCACGCCGATCGGGCCGCCGAGCAGCCCCACGAGTCCGCCCACCACACCGCCGCCCACCGTGGGCACTCCGGCGCCGCGCACATGGTTCTCGGGTACGTCGAAGACGCCCTCCGCGTCACGTTCCAGGACCGCCGCCTGGCGCAGGCCGGACAGTTCGAGGGCGTCCTCGTACGCGGCCCGGCCGCGCGCCGGGTCGGAGAAGGTGATCAGCAGAAGCTTGTGGTTCTCGCTCATGTCGGGTGGTCTCCCTTGTCGTAGCCCGAAGTGCTCCGGATCCGTGAGGCGAGCACCGCGATGTCGTCCTCCGCGTCCTGGCCGAACCGGTCGAGGGTGTCCTCCACCAGGTCGTCCAGGCGCCCGCTCACGGGTACGCGCAGGCTGGTCAGCCGGTTCAGTGACACGTCGATGTCCTCCCCTCGCCGCTCCACGAGCCCGTCGGTGTACATGAACAGGATCGTGCCGGGGCCGCAGGCCACCGTGGCCGTCTCGTACCCCCCGAAGCCCGTGCCAAGCGGCGGCCCGACCGGTACGGGGACGAGCCTCGCCCCCGCGTACGGGTCGATGAAGACCGGTGGCAGATGCCCCGCGCTGGAGATCTGGCACACCGAGTGGAAGCGGTCGACGACCGCCAGCAGGCAGGTCGCCGCCCTGTCGAGGCCCGAGCGTTCCACCATCAGGTCGAGGCGTTCCAGGATCCGGTGCGGCTCCAGATCGTCCTCTGCGAGCAGCCGCAGCAGCGCCCGGTAGTGGCTCATGGCGACCGCCGCCTCCACCCCGTGTCCCATGACGTCGCCCATCGCCTTGAGGTGGCGGCCGTCCGACAGGGGTACGACGTCGAACCAGTCGCCGCCGACCACCGCGCCCCGGTCGGCGGGCAGATAGCGGGACGCGACCTCGATGTGGGGGTGGCGGCCGCGCGGTTCGGAGAGGAGGGAGCGCTGGAGTTCGAGGGCGATGCTGTGCTCGTGGGTGTAGCGGCGGGCGTGGTCGAGGTCGACGGCGGCCCGGCTCGCGAGCTCGCGCGCGACGACCACGTCCTCCTCGGTGAAGGCGGGCGAATCGCCTGCCCGTACGAGCGTGAGCGTGCCCAGCGGATGGCTGCGCGCGGCGAGCGGGACGACCAGCGCGGAGTGCAGGCCGAGGGCCCGGTAGGCGACGACGCGTTCGGGGTCGGGGGCGGAGCTGCGGATCTGCTCGTCGCTGTAGAGGTTCTCCATGACGGGCTGGTTGGCGGCGAGGCAGCGCGGGTTGGCCGCGTCCTCCTGGTAGTCGATGTACTCGCCGGGCTCCCCGAACTGCCCTGCTGCGTCCCGGAGTTCGGGTACGGCGGCCATCGCGGCCCGGCGCAGCCGCAGCACCCCTTCGGGTGCGGGGCGGGCGCCGGGACGCACCTCCGGCGGGAAGACCTCGACGCTCGCCAGGTCGGCGAGGTGGGGGACGACGAAGTCCGCCAGTTCGCGGCAGGTGGTGTCCATGTCGAGAGTGGTGCCGATGCTGGTGGCGGCGATGTCGAGGAGCGCCAAGTGGGCGCGGGCGCGCTCCAGTTCGACCTGCTGCTCCTGCGAGGCGCTGACCTCCAGGACGATGCCGACCAGTCCGTGGATCCGGCCGTCTCGCTCCAGGCGGTGGTACGCGCCGTGCCAGTACCGCTTCTCCAACCCGGAGGGCGCCTGCGTGTGTCCGCTGGAGGTGGTCTCGCGCGGCACCCCGTCGGCGAGCACCCGGCGCAGGACGTCCTCGCGGGCGTCGATGCCGGGCAGCACCTCGGCGATGGTGCGGCCCAGGTGGGCGGCGGCGGGGACTCCGTTGAACCGCTCCAGCGCCGGGTTCACGTACAGATAGCGGAGCTCGGTGTCGAGGACGGCCACACCGGCCGTCGTACCCTCGGCCACTGCGGCCAGGAGCGCCGGATCGAGCGGTGGCGGACCATCGGCTTCGGCGCTCAAGGGCGTCACATGTGCACGGCCGGGGCCGCGTCCTCGTCCACGGGATGGATCTGTGGCGCGCCTCGCCGGTAGAGGACCACCGTGACCAGCAGACCGATCGCGAAGAAGCCCGCCGACCACCAGTACGCGGTCGAGTAGCTCTCCAGCTGCGCCTGCGCCTGGACGCCAGGGGTCGGCTGCTTGCCGACGAGGTAGCTGGTGGCTGCGCTCGTGGCCAGGGTGTTGAGGAGGGCCGTACCGATCGAACCGCCCACCTGCTGGCTGGTGTTGACCATCGCCGAGGCGACACCGGCGTCGTGCGGCGCGACGCCCGACGTCGCCAGGCTCATGCCCGGGGCGAAGATCAGACCCATGCCGGCGCCCATCACGAGCAGCGGGAACAGGACGTGGGGGACGTAGGAGCTGCTCAGGTCGAGCCGGGTCAGCCACACCATGGCGATGGCGCCCAGTCCCATGCCGGTGGGGACGATCGGCTTGGCGCCGAAGCGCGGGACCAGGTTGTTGGTCGTGATCACCGAGACGACGACCATGACGGCCACCATCGGGAGGAAGGCCAGACCCGTCTTGACGGGGGTGTAACTCAGCGACTGCTGCAGGTAGTACGTGAGGAAGAGGAAAACCCCGAACATGCCCGCGCCCGAGATGAACATGGCCAGGAACGAGGCACCCCGGTCACGGTCGAGGACGACGCGCAGCGGCAGCAGCGGGTGTTCGGCCCGCGTCTGCCACCAGGCGAAGGCGGCGATGAGGATCGCGCCGACCACCAGGAAGCCCCAGGTCTGGAACGAACCCCAGCTGTGCGTCTCGGCGTTGGCGAATCCGTACACGATGCCGAACAGACCGAGGGAGACGAGGATCGTGCCGGGCACGTCCAGGGTGGGGCGGTCCGCGGGGGCGCCGGGCTGGAGCAGACGAACGGCGCCGACGAACGCGATGACGGCGATGATGAGGTTGACGTACAGGCACCAGCGCCAGTCGAGGTACTCGGTCAGGATGCCGCCGAGCAGGAGGCCCACCGCACCGCCGGCACCGGCGATCGCACCGTAGATACCGAAGGCCTTCGCCCGTTCCTTCGGGTCGGTGAAGGTGGTCGTGAGGAGCGACAGCGCGGCGGGCGCGAGCAGGGCGCCGAAGACACCCTGCAGGGCGCGGGCCGAGACGAGCATGCCGAAGTTGGTCGCGGCGCCGCCGAGCGCGGAGGCGAGAGCGAAGCCGACCAGTCCGATGAGGAAGACGCGCTTGCGGCCGATGAGGTCGGCGATGCGTCCGCCGAGGAGGAGGAGCGAGCCGAAGGCGAGGGCGTACGCGGTGACGATCCACTGCCGGTTGCCGTCACTGAAGCCGAGGTCGGCCTGGGCGGAGGGCAGCGCGATGTTCACGATCGTCGCGTCGAGGACCACCATGAGCTGGGCGAGTCCGATGACCCCCAGCACCCACCAGCGGTGGGAGGGGTGGTCGGCGTCGGGTCCTCGCTTGTGCTTGGCACCCGTGGATATGGCGTCCTCGGAGCTGGTGGCCATGGCGCGGATCTCCTCACAACAGCAAGCTCCCCCGGACTCACGCTAAGCGGAGGGGTGGGTTCCTGCATGCGGAGAGGGCTACGGGGCTGCGCTGAGGGCCTCCCGGAGCGGGGCGATGCCGGTGAAGAGGTGGCCGCGCAGGCCGGTGGCTTCGGCGGCCACGATGTTCTCGCGGCGGTCGTCGACGAAGAGGACGCGGGCCGGGTCCTCGCCCAGGGCCTTCCGGCACCAGAGGTAGGCATCGGGGTCGGGCTTGGCGTGGCCGATGCGGCAGGAGAAGGCGCGGAACTCGAAGTGCTTGAGCCAGGGGTGGTGGGCCTCGTAATGGACGGCCAGCTCTTCGGGGATGTTCGAGAGCAGGGCGATGCGGCGGCCGGATGCGGCGAGCTCGGAGATCAGGTCGACCATCTCGTCGTCGACGGCGCTCCAGCTCGCGATGTCGGCCTCGATCAGCGCGGCGGTACGGGTCGCGTCGGGGAGGGTGCCGAGGACGTGCTCCCAGTAGGTGGCCCCGGTCAGCTGCCCGCTGTCGTAGCGCGGCCGGTAGGCCCAGTAGGCGCCCCAGAAGGCGGGCGCGGGCACGCCGGCCGTCTTCACGAGGCGGTCCTTGCCCTCCTCGGACTGCTGGCGGGCGATGACGCCGAAGAGATCGAAGAGCACGGTGCCTGTCATCAGGTCACACCTTTCGTACGGTCACGCCTGCCGCGACCAGCGCGTCCGTGGCCTCCTCCGGCGCGTCCGTGTCGGTGACGACGGCGTGCAGGGCGGAGGCGGGGACGACGTGGGCGAGGGCGGTACGGGAGAGCTTGGCGGAGTCGGTCGCGACGACGACCCGGCGGGCGGATGCGATGGCGGCGCGCTTGATGGCGGCGTCGTCGAGGTCGTACGCGGTGAGCCCGTCGGCTGCGGTGAGCCCGCAGCAGCCGATGACGGCGGTGTCGAAGCGCAGGGCGCGGAGGGAGGCCTCGGTCAGCGGCCCGGTGAGCTGGAGTTCGCCGGGGCGGGGGCGGCCGCCGGGGACCAGGAGGGTGAGCTGCGGCGCCGAGGTGAGGGCGTTGACGGCGTGGAGCGAGAGCGGCATCACGGTGAGGCGCCGGTGTTCGAGGGCGCGGGCCACTTCCAGGCAGGTGGTGCCGCTGTCGAGGACGACGGACTCGCCGTCGGCGATGAGGTCCGCGACCTCGGCGGCGATGCGCTGCTTGAGGGCGAGTCCGTCCTGCGCGCGGAGCGCGAAGGGGGGCTCCTCGCCGCGGAGGAGGAGGGTGCGGGCGCCGCCGCGGTAGCGCTCCAACACGCCCTGCTCGGCAAGGAGTTCGAGGTCGCGGCGGATGGTCATTTCGGAGGCGCCGGTGAGGGCGGCCAGATCGGCGACGCCGATGCTGCCTGCCTCGCGTACGGCGTCGGTGATCTGTCGCAGTCGGTCGGTACTGGCCATACCTCAATTGAACATGAAGAGTGTCCGTAAAGCAATCTTCCGAACACAAACAATGTTCGTTATGTTTGTAACCATGAACAGATCCCTCAGGGCCGCACGGGTGGCCACGTTCGCGTACTTCACGCTCACCGGCTTCCTCATGGGCATGTGGATCGTCCACATCCCCGCGATCGAGCACCGGGCCGGCATCAGCCACGCCGTGCTGGGCTGGCTCCTGCTGCTGCTCGGCGCCGGCGCCTTCGTGGCCATGCAGATCGCGGGCCCGCTCGCGGACCGCTTCGGCGCCCGTACGGTCGTCCCCGTGAGCGCGGCGCTGCTCAGTGCGGCCGTGATCCTGCCGGGCCTGGCGACCGGCCCCTGGGTGCTGGGGGCGGCGCTACTCGTCTTCGGCTTCGGCAACGGCTGCCTCGACGTCTCGATGAACGCGCACGCGGTGCAAGTGGAGCGGGCGTACGAACGCCCGGTGATGTCCGCGTTCCACGCGACGTTCTCGATCGGCGGGGTGGCGGCGGCCCTGGTGGGCGCACGGACGCTGAGCTGGGACTGGTCCCCGGCGGTGACACTGGGGGCGGCGGGGGTGCTGGGCCTGGCGGTGGCGTTCGCGGCGGCCCCGGCACTGCTCCCGCACACACCCCAACTCGCCACTCCCGCAACGAAGTCCGGCCGTCGCGCCGCGACACCGCGCCGGATCTGGTACCTCGCGGCCCTCGCCCTCATGCTGATGCTCTGCGAAGGGGTCGCAAACGACTGGAGCGTGCTGCATCTGCGCGACGTCCTGGATGCCCCGGCGGCCACGGCGGCACTCGCGTACGGAGCCTTCGCAACGGCGATGACGGCAGGCCGCTTCCTCACGGACCGCCTGGCCGCACGCTTCGGCCCGCCGGCGATCCTCCGTTACGGAGCGGCGCTGGGCGCGGTCGGCCTGACGGTGGCGGCGCTCTCCCCCTGGATACCCCTGGCGCTGATCGGCTGGACACTCTTCGGCTGCGGCCTGTCGGGCTGCATCCCCCAACTGTTCAGCGCAGCAGGCCACTTCGACCCGGACGCGGCGGGCGCGAACGTCTCGCGGGTGGCGGGCCTCGGCTACCTGGGGATGCTGGCGGGCCCGGCGGTGATCGGCCCGCTGACGCACTTCGTCCCGCTGAACGTGACGTTCTTCCTGCCGGTGGCGTTCTGCGTGGTCGCGGCGTGCGCGGCGGGCCCGCTGCTGCGGACGGAGCGCCCGGCGGACCTGGTGAGCCGCTGATTTTGCGGATCCCCTGCGTCCGGCGGCCGGCCCGGGTGACGATCACCGCCATGAAGAAGCTCTACTACGCAGCCCACACGTACATGATCGTCGGAGTCGTCAGCGGCCTCTACTACCGCGAGATCACCAAGCACTACGACTTCACCGGTGACAGCCAACTCGGCGTGGTCCACACGCACTTGCTCGCACTCGGGATGCTGTTCTTCCTGATCGTGCTGGCCCTGGAAAAACTGTTCACACTCTCGGCCAACAGACGGCTCTTCACGTGGTCGTTCTGGGTCTACAACGCGGGCCTGGCGCTCACGGTGACCATGATGACGATCCACGGCACGCAGACGGTGGCCGGAGCGAAAACGAGCGAGGCGATCTCGGGGATCGCGGGCCTGGGCCACATCGTGCTGACGGTCGGCCTGATCCTCTTCTTCGTGAACCTGGGCAAGCGGATACCGGCTGCCAAGGCGGGTACCCCTCAACCGGAGCCGGTGAAGGCGGAGGTCTGACCAGGGCGGTCCGGGCTGCCTGCGCATAGGGTGTGGATATGTTCAATTCGAGGCGAATCAAGGCTGAGGATTCCTGGCAGGGCAGCATCGTCGACAAGAGCCGCAACATGCCGGACGGCTCGAACATGTACCACTACATCCACGTCGAACTGTCCGACGGCCACACCAAGAAGTTCCGTATCGACAAGGAACTGTGGGCGGCTCTGGAGATCGGCGACGCCCTGGTAAAGCACCCCGGCGACCCAAACCCCAAGAAGCAATAGCCCCCGGAACCAAGTCAGTTCAGGATGTCCCGCAGCCGAGTCGACGTCGGCCGGTCCGCGTCGTCCTTCTCCCAGAACAGCGTCAGCACGAGGCCCAGCGGATCCGTCCCCTGCCCTTCCCGCGCACGCGCCTTGGCCACTGAGGGGGTGTCGATGAAGCCGGCGTCGGGCTCGGTGAACAGGTCCGGGAGCTGGGCGCGGCGGGGCGCGAACGGCCAGTAGTGCCACACCAGGCCCTTCGTCCGACATGCGGTCTCGCCGATGTACCAGATCGCGCCCTGCAGGAAGGGATCCATGCGCCCGGCATGGATGTCGGCCTCGCTCCCGTAGCGGGACCGCACCAACGCCTCCAGCACGTCCAGCGAATCGGGCGTGAAGTCCCACCGCTCGGAGGAGTGCCCTGTCTGCTTGGCCCAGGCGCCGAATCCGTCCGCACGCTCGGCCAGCCACGCCTGAAGCTGCCGCCCGGTCCGCCCACCCGGCTGATCACTCATGCAAGCCACCCTAGAACCCTGCTCCCTGCTCAGCTCTTGCGAGCGTGCTTGAGATTGTTCCGAAATATCTGAGTAGTTGGGTGATCGTCACCCAGCACCCGCGCCGAGTCGGCCAACGTCTGTTCGTACAGGGGAATCGCCCGCGCCAGATCACCGGCCAACTCATGGGCGCCAGCAAGGTTGTTGCGGGAGATGAAGGTGTCGGGATGCTCCTCACCCAACACCCGGACCGAATCGGTCAACACCTGCTCGAACAGGGAAATCGCCCGCGCCGGGTCACCGGCCGACTGATAAGCGGCGGCGAGGTTGCTGCGGATGGACAGCGTGTCGGGATGCTCCTCACCCAACACCCTGATCCGATCAGCCAACGTCTGCTCGAACAAGGGGATGGCCCGCGCCGGGCCACCGCCCAATTGATAGGCGTAGGCCAAATTATTGCGGGAGATGAAGGTGTCGGGATGCTCCTCACCCAACACCCTGATCCGATCGGCCAACGTCTGCTCGTACAGGGGAATCGCCCGCGCCGGGTCACCGGCCGACTGATAGGCGTAGGCAAGATTGTGGCGCGAGCCGAGGGTGTTGGGATGATCCTCGCCCAGCGCGCGGATCGAGTCGGCCAACGCCCCCTCGTACATGGGGATCGCCCGCTCCAGATCACCGGACGACTGATAGGCGTAAGCAAGATTGTTGCGAGTGGTAAGGGTGTTGGGGTGATCCTCGCCCAGTACCCGGATCGAGTCGGCCAACGTCCCCTCGTACATGGGGAGCGCCCGCTCCAGATCACCAGCCAACTCATAGGCGCCAGCAAGGTTGTTGCGGGAGCCCAAGGTGTCGGGGTGATCCTCACCCAACACCCGGATCGAGTCGGCCAACGTCCCCTCGTACATGGGGAGCGCCCGCTCCAGATCACCAGCCAACTCATAGGCGCCAGCAAGGTTGTTGCGGGAGATCAGGGTGTCGCGATGATCCGCCCCCAACACCCTGATCCGATCAACCACAGCAATGCCGAGGTGGGCAATTGCGCGTGTCAGGTCACCCTGGCCCCGTAAGAAGGCACCGAGCTCGTTGTGGAGGTAGGACGTGTTTTCCGTGCCAGTCGGGATATGGCTGAGGAGAGCCTCTGTATGCGGCAAAACGGTACGTCGGAGCGCCCATGTTGCCGGGTCCTGATGAGCTCCGATCGGTACCCTCCTCAGTTGCTCGGCGGCCTCCTCGCTCGCGCTTTTGATGTCCTCGGCACGACGGTGCGGATCGCCGGGTGTGCCCGTGTCAGGTGTCCGGGCAACAGCCTGGACCAGTCGGTGAACCGCGATGGTCGCCGTCTCCGAGTCAAGGGTGACCATGCTGTACGCAGCGAGCCGCCCCAGCGCTGTGTTGACCTCTGGTGGTGTCCCCAAGTCGTCGATCAGGAATCGCGGAATATTGTCCGGTGCATACCAGGCCAGGATCCGCAGGATCCGCCCGGCCAGGGGATCGCCGGCCAGACGATCGAGTGTGATGCTCCAGATCCGGGCCGTCGTCCGACGGGCCCGCTTCTCGCTGTCGGCCTCCTCGCCAAACAGAGTCCCGGGTGTCTCGAACATCGCCGCTGCGTGCTCGGCCAGCATCTCCAAGTACGTCCGTGCTGCGATACCTGTAGTTGCGCAGTACGCCGCGGATTGTTCTACTGCCAGTGGCAGGCAGCCGAGTTCGGCGCACAGGTCCGCTACACCGTCCGTTGTTCGCGGTCCATTGCCGGAGGCAATCCTGGTGAACAGGTCCATCGCCTCACTCGACGACAGAACATCCAGGCGTACTGATTCGGCTGCTGCCCAGCCCTGGGAAAGACGGCTGGTGATGACGAACCGCCCGGTGGTGAGGTTCGCCAGCAGGTACTCAACATCGGCGGGGTTATTCACGTTGTCCAACACCACCAACCAGTTCTGGTGGGTGGCCAACCACCGCAAGGCCTGACCGCGGAGGTGCTCCGACTCGAGCGTCTGGGCGGAGCCCACCCGCAGTTCAGCGCCCAGAGACGTTAGGCCGGCGGCAACACCGGCGGGGGAGTCCGCGGTGATCCACCACACCGGGTGGTCCGGGTCAGCATGCTTCGCTATCCAGTGGGCAACCAGCGTGGACTTCCCGATCCCGCCGAGCCCGTACACAGCCTGGACGACAACCGCCGACGCATCTGCCAGGCGTTCGCCCAGCAGCCGAAGTTCACGGGCACGCCCGACAAACGTACTCGGATGGAAGGGGATGTTCCGCAAGCCTAAGGGCCACGATACGTTTTCGATCGGGACGGGCCGGTCGGGATGGCCGGTCTTCGGCCGACAGACGGAGAGCTCTTCGGCTGAGGCAGGCAGGTCCAACAGCGCTGCGACGAGGGCCAGTTCTGCCGGCGACAGCTGGCCGTACCACTCCCCTACCGTGCTGAGCGTCAGCTGTGGGCCCTGCTGGTGATGGTGGTCCTTGACCAGCCCGATCACCCGGCCATCCGCGAACACCGCCGACCCGGAGACGCCGCCCCACGGGCAGGCCTTCGGATCCGGCTCGGGTGGGTCGACTTCCGTGGCGATGGTGAGGTCGCCCGTACGTAACCCTTTGCCGCTGACCCAGCCATGGAAGTCGTGACTTTCGCGGCCGAGCGACGCGTTGGCCGCGTTCTCTCGCAACATGAAGCGCGGGAAGCCAGTGCCCGTGCACGGCAACCTGTCGGCCCCGCCCCGTTCCACCTGGCCGAACTCCACCGGCTCGTCCGCGATGCCGGGCGGGGTCTCGCACAAGAGGATCGCGAGATCAGCGGCCTCCGAACGCACAGCCACGCTGGCCACCGTGGTCTCCCACTGACTGTGGTCGCTGCGGAATCCGACCACATAGGACGGCTCCGCGCCCTCCACACTGTGGGCTGCCGTGATCACCACACCAGACCGTGCGACGTAACCCGAGGCGACCTTCTTGCCCGCGAAGATCTGCACGACCCGGTCGGGGTCGGGCCCCTTCATCGCCCGGGCCTGTCCTCACCGGACACTGTGTCGTCGGCGACCTGTGTCGGCACCCGCGCCCCAGTGGGGTCGGCCGGGTTCACCATCGTCGGCGTGAGCGGAATGGTGACCTTGTGCAGCGAGGTACGGCTCGCCCCCGCGCTTACGCTCGCGTCGACAACCCAGAAGCGGACCTTGCCCTTGGCTTCCACGTCGACCTTCATCTCGACGTGCGTCTCCAGGACGATCGTGCCGAGTTCGAACTGGATGGCCTCACCCGCGCCGGCCGAGACGGCCAGGCTGATCTCTTCACGCAGATCCTGGATCACCTTCGACAGCTCAATCATCGTTCCCCCACCGCTTGCACGTCCCTGCCCGAAAGGTAGCGGCTGCGGGCAGGGCTCAGGAGAGGAATGGACGGAAGGCTCAGGTCTCGCCGAACTCCCTTGCCTGTACGGCAGTTACGAAGGACGACCAGGCCGCGCGACCGAAGACGAGCGCCGGTCCGTGGGGGTCCTTC
Organism: Streptomyces sp. NBC_01465; assembly: GCF_036227325.1. Classification (NCBI taxonomy): domain Bacteria; kingdom Bacillati; phylum Actinomycetota; class Actinomycetes; order Kitasatosporales; family Streptomycetaceae; genus Streptomyces; species Streptomyces sp. NBC_01465. Next base: position 4,005,790 of record NZ_CP109467.1, read on the forward strand.
GAGTCCCGGACGGGAACGGCGCGGGCGATCCCGCTCCCCACCTCAAGGCAGTCGCCACCATTGGTGCTGTAGCTGCTCTTGCGCCATGCAACGGGCAGCTCATGTGCGCTGATCATTTGCCTAACTCCTCAATGTGTCTGCCGATCAACTCGGCTGACGCGTCGGGCGATAGAGCCACCGCCCTGAGCAGATCATAGGCATGCAGCCCTTCGGTGACGTCCCGTGCGTCGAGGGCGATCCGCCCCTGGGAAAAGCCGTCCACGAAGAGCACATCCGAACCTTCGCTGAACCCCAGAACCGTGAACGATCCAGCCAGGCCCGGATGCGCCGCAACCTCCCGCGGAATCACCTGAATCACGATCCTGGGCTCCCTGCCAGCGGTCACCAGACGCCCCAACTGCTGGCGCATGACAGCCGTGCCACCGATCTGCCGCATCAGTACGTACTCGTCCACGATGAACCAGGTCCTGGGCGGAGTCTCCCGCTCGAAGACCGACTGCCTGGTCATCCGGGCCGCGACCAGGTCCTCAAGGTTGTCTGCACGTACGGCAGTCAGCATCGCCCGCGCGTACTCCTCTGTCTGCAACAGGCCAGGGATGATCTGATTCTGGAACGAACGCACCGACGTTGCGTCGTGCTCCAACTGCACGATGGGCAGGAACCAAGACGGATACGCGTACCGGACGACCAGCGGATGCAGCCGCCCGAAGTGGCCGTCCGTCCTGAACGCCAGATCCAGATCCCGAGCCAGGTCCGCCGAAGGGACCCTCTTCGCTGCCTCGATCTTCGACAGCATGGACTGAGTGGTGTGCGCCTTTCTCGCCGCCTCCTCCTGGGACATTCCAACGCTCGTACGAATGCGCCTGACCTCCGTCCCGAAGAATGCGAGCAGCGACGTCGTCGGGTCCGGTAGCGGGTCCGTCTCCACGGCCATGTGCAACCCCTTTGAGCTATGACAACTCACCAGTCATGACCGCTCGCCATGACCACATTCCTGTCATGCGGTTGTCCCTTTTCGAGAGTACGCAACAACCGATAACTCTGTTGGGACAGAAAGCAATTGGGCACACGGACCTTCGAGAGGCGTGACGCGTATGACAGACCGAGACGCGAAAATCAGGGATGCGAGGGCGGCCCGCGACGAGCTGGCGGCCGCGCTCAGCGCGGCGGGCATCCAGTTCCCCGCGCTGGACGTCGTGCCGTTCCGACGTGGCACGGCCTCAGCGCACGCCCTGGTCGACCTGGGCGTGTGCGCTCCACCAGTCGCCCGCGCGCTGGCCGCCACCATCCGGAAGGGGGCGGGCGCATGACGACCGTTCGGGTCGGTCAGCTCGTACGCGACGAGGCGTCCGGCCGGGTGGGTGTGCTCATGTACTGCGGGGCGTGGGAGGACCCGACCGTGAAGCGGTACGGCCAATTGCCTTCCCGTGTCGAACAATTGGCATTCCTCCGTCCAGTTCGCGGCGGCATCGAATGGACCACGTGCCCGGGAAACGTGACACCTCTCGAATGCGCGGACTCCGTATGACGCGTGCGGTCGACGCCCCCTTGTTCATGTCGTGCGACCACACCGCGACGGAATCCCTGAACGGCAAGACCTGTTGCACACGCTGCGGAGAGCAGCTCTACCTTCAACACCCGCTGCACTCGGTGTCCGTCGCAGGCGTGGTGATCCGCGAGGACGGCCGTGCACTGGCCATTCAGCGTGCAGACAACGGCGCTTGGGAGCCGCCGGGTGGGGTGCTGGAGATTCACGAGTCACCCGAGGACGGTGCGCGCCGGGAGATCCGGGAAGAGACCGGGCTCGATGTCGAGGTCGAACGACTCACCGGCGTCTACAAGAACCTGTCCCGGGGGATCGTGGCTCTGGTCTTCCGCTGCCGCGTCAGCGGCGGAGTCGCTCGCCCCACGGACGAAACCAGGGCCGTCGACTGGCTGACTCCGGACGAGGTCACAGCCCGGATGACAGAGGCGTACGCGGTCCGTCTGCTCGACGCCTGGTCCGACGGGCCGCCGAGTGTACGCACGCACGACGGGGTTCGGCTTACCCCTGTGGCCTGACGGAAGGTTCTGCCAAGTAGGCGCGGCGCGGAGGATACGCCAGGGCGCCGCCGACCACGCCGCCCAGGGTGTTGAACAGGACGTCGTCGACGTCCACGGTCCGGCCTGCGTTCATCGCGTACTGCGCCGCCTCGATCAGCACACTCAGCGCGAGGCAGATCAGAACGGTCCTGCCCAGGCGCGGTCGCCGGGTGACGAACACCAGCAGCAGGCCGAGCGGGACGAACATCAGGGCGTTCGCCAGTTGAAGCCGCAGGATCATTTCGGGCTCCGCGCTGCCCATGCCGATCGTAGACAGGTCGTCGCCCCACAAGCCTTCGCCAGGCACCCACGAGACGTACCGCTGGCCACCGCTGCCGATCGGCTGACTCGGGATCAGCGTGGCTGCCAGGACTACCACCGTGCAGCACGCGAGCAGCAGCCGGGACAGCACTGGGACGACGTCTGCTGTGCGCGGTTCCACTGCGGCAGCCACCCACGCGCTGACCGCGCACAGGAGGAGGAATCCCGCCACGGTAGCGAAGTTCAGCCAGAAGATGATTTCCCACATAACGGCATTCCCCTTGGCGGTGGGCAGGGATCCGGGTGCCACGTGAATGGCGCGGCACCCGGAAGGCTACCGTCAGGGGCAACGCCACTTGGTGACGTACATCTTGCCCTTGTATTCCATGACGCCCCGGATGCAATCGTCGGCGTTCACGGAGTGCTTCTGACTCAACTCGGCGTAGCCGCCGACCGAACTGAGCTTCTTGCTGCCGTAGTAGTTCGGCAGAGCAACGATCTTGCTGTTCTTGCGCTGGTCACCAAGCATCACAGTGATCGCGCCGCCGTTGCGGGAGTAGCCGACGGTCCATGTGTAGGTTGCCGTTTTGCCGAGCTTGCCGCCAGTGATGCACAGGTTCCCGTTGTCCAACTCGCCGCACCCTGGTGGCGTTGCGGTCTCGGACGCGGCCGCGGACGGAGCAGCGATGACGCCGGCCCCCAGAATGGAGACCAGTGATACGGACGTTCCCAGGAACCGCCTAGTGTTCTTCACTCTTCGAACCCCCGTTTGCTGTATGTGCTTTATCGGGGAGTACCCGGAAATGAGAACGCCGGAAACACGTCGCATAAGAAGAAAGCATTTTCCATCGCTCGTGGAAAACCTCGACTTCATGTCCGGGCAGGGGTCCGCCGCCCGGGTCTTGAGACCCGGGATCCGAGACGTGCCCGTTGTACGTACTAGAGGGGGTTGGGGGAGGAAGGTTTCCCCCCTACCTGCCCCCAACTGCCATGACAACCAAGGGAGATGACAATTTGTGATCGTGTGGCCACGTGCCGTGAAACTCGTGTAGCGTGCGCCACAACTGATCGACCCCCGGTCGACGCATGCAACGTCTCCGGGGGTCTGACCAACGATCGAGGAGCAACTCGACCATGGCTGTAGCTCAGCTTATCTTCAGCGCCCCCACGTCCGCCCACCCCCTGGCCAACCCCGGCTACGGGAAGCGCAGCGCGCCCGCCCAGAACCCCTCCGGTGACGACGACTTCGCCGGATTGACGCCGCTGGCTCGGGCCCTCGGTGCGTACATCGACCAGCTTCCCGACGGTGCAGCGATGGGCATCAAGGCGCTCGCCTCCCAGCTTCCGCACGGGCAGGCTGCAATCTCCACCGCCCTCAACTGCCTGTCCCAGGGCGGGTACTTGCGGCGCGTGCAGGAGCTGCTGGACGGCGGCACCCGGTGGGTGACCAGGACCTACTTCAGCCGTACCGCCCGCGTCGACGCGTGGTGGAAGGCGTGGCTGGGCGGGCTCGACATGAACTCTTGGCAGGAGGAACCAGTGGTGAAGGTTCAGCAGCGGAAGAAGGACCAGGAGCAGGAGCCTTCGCGGGCCTACGTCCTGCTCGCGACGCTCCATCTCGCCGACCGGCGGCTCGCCCTCTCCGCGAAGGACTGCGAGCGGCTGGCGCCCCTGGTCGAGCGGTGGTTCGAGCGCGGCGCGGACGAGGACCGGATCCGGGCCGAGATGACCGCGCTGCTGCCGCCCGAGGTCAAGATCCCGGGGATGTTCGTCGCCCGCCGCCTCACGGACAAGCTCCCGCCCGCGCCCCGGGCGGAGTCCGCGCGCCCTGCCGTACGGCGCATGATGCTCTGCACGCAGTGCGAGAACCCGGGCGAGCCCGACGCCCTGCCGGGCGGGCTCTGCGCCGAGTGCCGCGAGGCGCCGGTTGCCATGGACGCGGGGCTCGCGGAGGCGAACGTACGGGCGCTCGCGGCCGAGGTGCGCAAGGGGATGCGAGCGTGAGCGCGATGTCGGTGGGGCGGACTAGCCTGGCAGCAGGTCGTGAGTCGTGCCGGGAGCAGAGGGGCCAGAACATGAGCGCACAGCAGATGGCACACGGTGACGCCCTCATCGCCAAGCCGGAGCTGAAGCTCCGTGCGCTGCGCGAAGCCGTGGCCAAGGTGGCGCCGTCTCGGCTCTCCGAGTTCTTCGAGGAGATGCAGGCTGCGTTCGAGCGCGCCGAGGAGGCCGAGAGTTTCGGCCCCATCCGGCTCTTCCACATCCGTTGGGGTGTGGAGGTCGAGATCGCACGCCACCCGGAGACACTGCGTCGGCTGCGTACGGCCGAGCAAGCGATGAACAGCGACGACGCCGACGTGCGGCAGACGGCGGTCGACGAGATCGGGGAGATCGTGCGGGCTGCTCACCGCGAGGTGGAGGGTGGCTGAGTGGCACTGGGAGCTGTTCCGGGACGACACGCTGGAGGGGCTGCCTCATGAGGCCGTCACCGCGGTAAAGCAGCTGATGGAGCAGATCACCACGCGCGAATCCATGATCTTCCTCGATGGCGCGTCATACACCGGCGACAACCCGCCATCGCGCACGGAAGCCACCAATCCGCTCATGGTGAACTACCTGACCGATGTTCGCGGTGAGCGTGTGGTGCTCATCCAGGTGACCTGGAACGGCACGGGTTAACGGCCGCTGTCTGCCGTCCTTCGGCAAGTCTGAGAACGGGAACGGTGAGCGCCCGGCCCGCCCCATAGGGCGCTCGATATGCCGGAAGCGACACGGGATGGAATGCTCGGTTTCGTACGGGAATGCCCCCTGAGCCGTCGCCCCAGAGGACCGAGAGCCCATGTCCACACCGCCCAGCAGCGGCCACGCCAACCCGGCCCCCCTCGGCCTCGCCGCCTTCGCGCTCACCACCTTCTGTCTCTCCATGTTCAATTCGGGCGTCATCAACGACGGCGCCCTCGAAGCCGTCGTCCTGCCCCTCGCCCTCTTCTACGGCGGGCTCGCCCAATTCGCCGCCGGGCTCCTGGAGTTCAAGCGCGGCAATACCTTCGGGCTCACCGCCTTCACCTCGTACGGCGCCTTCTGGATGGCCTTCGCCGGGTACGTGAAGTTCGTCGTCCCCGGGCTCGACCCCGCCCACGCCCACACCGCCACCGGGCTCTTCCTGATCGCCTGGTTCGTCTTCACCCTCTATATGACGGCCGCCGCGACCACCCTCGACAAGGCCACCCTCGCCGTCTTCGTGACGCTGACCGTCACCTTCCTCTTCCTCGCGCTCGGCGCGTTCACCGAGACCACCGCCCTCACCCGCATCGGCGGCTGGCTCGGGCTGCTCACCGCGCTCTTCGCCTGGTACGCGTCATTCGCCGGCGTCGTCAACGAGACCCGGGAGCGGAAGATCATTCCCGTCGGCTGAGGCCCCCGTATCTCGCCCCTACTCCGTCCGGTGGCACACTGCCCGGATGCCGCTCATCAGCAATCTCCGTCGCGCGATGCGCCGGGCGTACCACCGCACGGTCGACCTCAGCCACCCCGCGCGCTCACCCCTGGGCAGCGCCGTCGTCAACTGTGTGGTCTACCAGGACGGCGAGCGGCAGCCCGGCGACTGCCCCGCCGGCGAGGCGATACGGCGCGTCCGCAAGGCCGGGCAGGGGTTCGTCTGGATCGGGCTTCATGAGCCGGACGAAGCCGAACTCACCGAGCTCGCCGGGCTGTTCGGGCTGCACCCCCTCTCCGTCGAGGACGCGCTGCGCCCGCACCCCCGGCCCAAGATCGAGGCGTACGACGGGACGCTGTTCGCCGTCTTCAAGACCGTCGGCTACGTGGAGCACGAGGAGCTGACCACCACCAGCGAGGTCGTCGACACCGGCGAGGTCGTCGTCTTCGCCGGGCCCGATTTCGTGATCACCGTCCGGCGCGGGCGCCACGGCTCCCTCGGCCCCCTCCGCGAGGCCCTCGAAGCCTCCCCCGAGCAGCTCGCGAAGGGGCCCGCCTCGGTCCTGCACGCCATCGCCGACCTCGTCATCGAGGGGTACGCGGACGTCGCCGACGCCGTCCAGGACGACATCGACGGCGTCGAGACGGCCGTCTTCGCCCAGGCCGCGGGGCACGGCGACGCGGGCAGCATCTACCAGCTCAAGCGCGAACTCCTCGAATTCAAGCGGGCGGTGGCCCCCCTCGACCGCCCCCTGCAGAAGCTCATCGCCCAGCCGATGCCACTGATCGGCCCCGACATCCAGGCGTACTTCCGCGACATCGCGGGCCGCCTCGCCCGCATCACCGAGCAGCTCGCCTCCTACGACGCGCTCCTCGACTCGATACTCCAGGCGCACCTCGCGCAGGTCACGGTCGCGCAGAACGAGGACATGCGGAAGATCACCGCCTGGGCGTCGATCGTCGCCGTACCGACCATGGTCTGCGGCGTGTACGGCATGAACTTCGACCACATGCCCGAGCTGCGCTGGACGTACGGCTATCCCGCCGTGATGACCCTGATGGCGGTCGGCTGCTTCCTGCTGTACCGCGGCTTCAAGCGCAACGGCTGGCTCTGACCCCGTCCCCGCTCACGCCGCCGCATGCGCCAGCGGCCTGCTCCACGCCTCGTACAGCAGCGCGCTCTGCGTCCCCTGCGCATCGGGCTGTACGTCGCCGAACCGCGCCCAGCCCCACTCCCGCAGCGCACTCCGCACGGGGACGTTCGCCGGCTCCACCAGGGCCGCGACCAGCGTCGCGCGCGTGCGGATCAGCAGCTGGTCGACGAGGCGGGTGGCGATCTGGCGGCGCCGGAAGGCGGGCAGCACCATCAGTTCGGCGAGGACGAAGACATGGCCCGAGGCGGTCAACTCCTCGACGTTGACCGGGAGTCCGCCCCGGAAGCCGTGCCAGAGATCGCCGCCGCGCTCCAGTACGTACCCGTAGGCGCAGCCCGCGAGCGCGTGCCCGTCGGCGACCATCATGTCGAAGCCGGGGCGCTGCACGTCCTCGGCGAACCGCCGCAGGAAGTCCTGCCGGTCGTGGTACTCCTCGCCGGGCGCGCGCCGGTACGCCTCGACGTAGGTGTCGGCGACGGCCTCCCGTTGCTGCTCCGCCTGCCAGCGGGTCAGCCGCCGCATGAAGACCTCTGCTGCCATGGGTCCCTCCCCCTCGTTCCTCTCCCATCGTCGCAGTGCGATGCGGGCAGGGATAGGTGGCCCGCCGTACGGCCTCCCCCGGCGTGCGGCGGCCGCGACCATGCCGTCCCCTGGTGACATGACGGCGGACGAGACAGAGAACACCACCGAGCTCACCCGGCTGCGCGCCAGGGTCGCCGAGCTGGAGCAGCGGCCCGTGCACCACCGGGTGCGGTCCACCTTCGCCGTCGTCCTGATCGTCCTGGCCGCGATCCTGACCCCCCTCGCTGCCGTCGCCGTCTGGACGAGCGACGAGATCGGGGACACCGACCGCTATGTGGCGACGATGGCTCCGCTCGCCTCCGACCCGGACATCCAGGCGGGCGTCACCAACCGCGTGACCAACGCCGTCATGGAGCACGTGGACGTCAACGGGCTGCTGAGCGAGGTCGCGCCCGCCGACCGGCCCAAGCTCGACCTGCTGATCTCCCAGGTCGGCAAGCCGCTCACCTCCGGGCTGACGAGCTTCGTCCACAGCACAGTGGAAAGGTTCGTGTCGAGCGACGCCTTCGCCACCATCTGGACCGGCCTCAACCGGGCCGCGCACACCGCCGTCGACAAGGCCCTGACCAGCGACAACGGCAACAAGGTCACCATCGATCTGGCACCGGTGATCGACAAGGTCAAGACGCAGCTCGTCGACGACGGGCTGAACATCGCCTCGAAGATCCCCGAGGTCCACACCAGCTTCACCGTCGTGGACTCCGACGCCGTCGGCAAGGCCCGCACCGGTTTCCGGCTGCTGCAGATCATGGGCGTCTGGCTGCCGGTCGTCGTCGTCCTGCTCGCGGTCGGCGGAGTGCTGCTCGCCGTCCGCAGGCGGCGCGCGGCGATCACCGCCGCGCTGCTGATCGCCGCCGGTGCGCTGGTCCTGGGGCTCGGCCTGGTGATCTTCCGCAGCCTGTACCTCGACAAGCTCCCGGAGACGGTCTCGCAGCCCGCCGCGGCCGCCGTCTACAACACCCTGGTGGAGTTCCTCCGTACGTCGGTCCGCATGGTCGCCGTGCTCGGCGCGGTCGTCGCGCTCGGCGCCTGGCTGACGGGACCCGGCCGCTGGGCGGCGCGGGCCCGCGAGATGTGGTCGGGCGGGATCGGTGCCGTACAGAGCGCGGCGAACCTGGACACCGGGGCGGCCGGACAGTGGATGCGTGCGAAGAAGACCTGGCTGAACTGGGGTGTTGTCGCCGTCGCGGTCGTCGTCTTCCTCCTGTGGAGCCATCCGACGGGCCTGGTCGTGCTGGTGATCGCCCTGCTGACGCTGCTCGCGCTCGCGCTGGTGGAGTTCCTCGCGGCGGATCCGGAGGCCCCGGTCACCAGTCCGCACGAACAGCCGCAAAATGCATAAATGCCTCAACTCGGTTGTACTGAGGGACTATGAGCACCCTTCCTTCCTTCGCTGACACCACCGACTTCACCAACGCCGACCGCGGTTTCATCACCGCCCTGGCACCCGCAGTGGTCACGAACTCGGAAGGCCGCGTCGTCTGGGACAACGACGCCTACGGCTTCCTCTCCGCCGAGTGCCCCGACACCGCCCACCCCAGCCTCTGGCGCCAGGCCCAGCTCCTCGTGAAGCAGGGCCTGTACGAGGTCACCGAGGGGATCTACCAGGTCCGCGGCCTGGACCTGTCCAACATGACGATCGTCGAGGGCGACACCGGCGTCATCGTCATCGACCCGCTCATCTCCAACGAGTGCGCGGCCGCGGCCCTCGCCCTCTACCGCGGCGAGCGCGGCGACCGCCCCGTCACCGGCGTCATCTACACGCACTCGCACGGCGACCACTTCGGCGGCGTCCGCGGCGTACTCCCCGAGGACTTCAGCGCCGTCCCGATCCTCGCCCCCGAAGGCTTCCTGGAGCACGCGGTCTCCGAGAACGTGTACGCGGGCAACGCGATGACCCGCCGCGCGATCTACATGTACGGCGACCGGCTGGCCAAGTCCCCCGAGGGCCACATCGGCGCAGGCCTGGGCATGACCACCTCGACCGGCACCACCAGCCTGGTCGCCCCGACGGTCGACATCACGCACACCGGGCAGGAGGAGACGGTCGACGGCGTACGGATCGTCTTCCAGGTCACGCCCGGCACCGAGGCCCCGGCCGAGATGAACTTCCACTTCCCCGACCGCCGGGCCCTGTGCATGGCCGAGAACGCCACGCACAACATGCACAACATCCTGACGCTGCGCGGCGCCGTCGTCCGCGACTCCCGCGTCTGGGCCCACTACCTCGACGAGGCCATCGGCCTCTTCGCCGAGGGCTCCGACGTCGCCTTCGCCTCGCACCACTGGCCGACCTGGGGCAAGCAGGAGATCGTCACCTTCCTGGCCCAGCAGCGCGACCTGTACGCGTACATGCACGACCAGACGCTGCGGATGCTGAACTCGGGCCTCACCGGCCTGGAGATCGCCGAGCAGATGGAGCTGCCCCCGGCGCTGGAGAACAACTGGCACACGCGCGGCTACTACGGCTCGCTCAGCCACAACGTGAAGGCCATCTACCAGCGCTACATGGGCTGGTTCGACGGCAATCCGTCCCACCTCTGGGAGCACCCGCCGGTCGACAACGCCAAGCGCTACGTCGACTGCATGGGCGGCACCGACGCGGTCGTCACCAAGGCGGCCCGCTACACCGCCGACGGCGATCTCCGGTTCGCGGCAACCCTGTTGGGCCACGCCGTCTTCGCCGAGCCGGACCACGCCGCCGCCCGCGAGGCGCTCGCCGCCGTCTACACCAAGCTCGGCCACGGCTCGGAGAACGGTCCCTGGCGCAACTTCTACCTGACCGGCGCCAAGGAGCTGAAGTCGGGCCCCGAGAAGATCACCCTGAACATGGCGGGCCCGGAGATGGTGATGGCCCTCACCGTCGAGCAGCTCATCGACTCCCTCGCGGTACGGGTCAACGGCCCGCGCGCCTGGGACCTGGACCTCACCGTCGACTGGGTGTTCACCGACCTCAACTCCCGCCACCGGCTGACGCTGTCCAACGGCGCGCTCACCCACCTCGGTCACGAGGCGGCGGCCCCGGTGACGGGCGGCCCGGCCGCCCTCACGCTGACGTTCACCAAGGCGCAGCTGGTCGGCATGCTGGCCGGCCGCGGTCTCGACGGGATCACGACCGAGGGCGACCCGCAGGTGCTCGGGCAGCTCATGTCCGTACTGGACGAGCCCGACAAGGCGTTCGCGATCGTCACGCCGTGAACCTCAAGCTCGGCCGGCCGAAAGGGTCGGACGTCTCCGCCGGCCTGGTCACCGGGCTCTTCTCCATCCCCGAAGGCATGGCCTACGCGGCGATCGGCGGCTTCAACCCCGTCACCGGCATCTACGCCGGTGTCGTGCCGACCGTCCTGGGCTCGTTCTTCGCCCGTACGGTCCTGATGGTCACCACCCTCACCTCGGCCATCGCGCTCACCTCCCAGAGTGTGATGTCCGGGGCGGGGGTGGACCCGAAGGACGGCGGGAACATCGCCACGCTCGCCGTCCTCGCCGGGCTGATCATGCTGGCGCTCGGGCTGCTGAAACTCGGCGCGGTGATGAGCTTCGTCTCCAACGCGGTGATGACCGGCTTCTCCACGGGCATCGCGCTGCAGATCATCACCGGCTCGCTCAAGGACGCCACGGGCTACAAGCCGGACGGCCACAACAAGCTCTGGCAGCTGGGCAATTGGCTCTGGTCCGCCCCCGACTGGCAGCTCGCCGCGACCCTCACCGCGCTGGCGACGGTCGCCGTCTGGGCGGTCGTACGGCTGGTGAAGCGCCTGGAGGCGGTGTCGGTCCTGGTGGCGCTGGTCGTGGTCAGCCTGGCGATCGGCATCCTCGGTACGGACGTCGAGATGGCCGGCGACATCGCGCAGATCCCCGCCGCGCTCCCCTCCTTCACCGCCCCTGATTTCGGCGTGGTCGGCGCCCTGCTGCCCGGCGCCTTCGCGGTGGCCCTCGTCGCCCTCGCCCAGGCGGCCTCGATCGGCCCAACGGTCCCCAATCCCGACGGCACGAAGTCCTCCGTCGACGGCGACTTCATCGCGCAGGGCATCGCCAACGTGGGCGGCGGCCTCTTCGGCGGACTGCCGACCGGCGGCTCCATGTCCCGTACGGGAGTTGCCGTCAGTGCCGGCGCGCGCACCCGCTGGACCGGGATCTTCGCGGGCCTGTGGCTGGCGCTCCTCGTCCTCACGCTCGGCTCGCTGGCCGAGCAGATCCCGATGCCGGTGATCGGCGGCCTGATCATCGTGATCGGCGTCGAGCTGATCCTGGGCCGCGTCAAGGACATCAAGCTGGTGCTGCGTACGTCACCGCTCTCGACGGTGGCGATGATCGCCACCTTCCTGGCGACGACCCAACTCCCGCTCCAGCAGGCGATCATCATCGGCGCGGTCCTCTCGCTCCTCCTCTACTGCGTCCAGGCCGCCCGCCAGAGCGGCCTCCGCACCCTGGAGCCGGGCCCGGACGCCACCTGGCACGTGGCCCCGCCCCCGGCCGCCATCGCACCCGGCACCGTCACGGTCCTCTACTACGCGGGCACGTCGCTCTTCGCGGAGGCCCCGCGCATCGACGAACAGTGGCCGGACACGAGCGGCGCACGCGGCTCGGCGGTGGTCCTCGCGGTCCGGGGCGTCCCCGAAGTCCCGTCCTCCGCCGTCCTCAAGATGCTCCGCCGGTACGCGAACGACCTGCGCGCCCACGGCGGGCGCCTCTATCTGGCGGGCGTGGAACCGAAGTTGGCGCAGGTCCTGGCCAAGACGGGCCTGACGGAGGAGCTCGGCGAGGACGCGGTGGTGGAGGCGACCCCGGAGATCTTCGGCGCGCAGCGCGAAGCGGTGGCCCGGGCCGGACAGTGGGTAGCCGAACAGCGGTCGCAGTCCCTATGATCACGCCACCGTTCACCGTTCATGGTGGAACGGCCGGATATACGGGGACAGGGGTGGGGACCTCATGTGGGGACGCAAGCGCGCGCAGACGGACGCGATCGCGGAGACGATCGTGGCGGCCGACGGCTGCTACACGGCGCTGAGTGAGCTCAAGGACATCCTGGAGAACGAACTCCGGGCGGCAGAAGCACTGTTGGACCAGGGAGACGGCCTGCCCTCCGACGCGGTGCGCGAACAGACCACCAGCGGATGGTCGACCCTCCGCGACCTGGAGTCCCACTTCGACGACTTCCAGAACCTGCGGGACCGGATCATCACCGTGGGCAGCAAGAACCCCGAGGCGGTCGCGGACGACCTGGAGCTGCTGGTCGAGACGGCCGACGGAATGGCCGAGGTGTCGGAGAACATCGCCGGGCTGGCCGAGTCCGTGCAGGGGATGCGGATCAAGCTGGAGCGCGTACGCGAAGACCTGGTCCCGATCCGGGAGCGCATCCACACCGCGTACGACTCCACCCTCAAGTCCCTTGCCGCCGCACCTCCTTCGGCGGCCGGGCGGTTCGCGCTGGAGGCCCGCCTCGGCGCCTTCGGGGACCGGCTCCGTGCGCTCGACGAGGGGCGGGTCACGCCCACCGCCGAACGCAAGGTCACCGATCACTACCGGGACGCGGAGGCCGATCTGGCCGCTCTGCGCGAGGAGTTGCTGGCGCTCGGCTAGCGGGCCACGACGTCCGCGACCACGCAGGCGACGTTGTCCGGGGCCCCCGCCTCGTGGGCGAGTGCGATCAGGTCGCGGACCGCCGCGTCGGGGTCGGGGGCCGCGCGCAGCGCGCGCTCCACGTCGGCGTCCGCGACCACCGCGGAGAGTCCGTCGGAGCAGAGCAGATAGCGGTCGCCCGCCTCCGCGTCGTACAGCTTCAGCTCCGGGGCGGGCGAGTCCTCGAACCCCAACGCCCTGAGCAGCAGGGCACGTTGGGGGTGCGAGCGGGCCTCGTCCGCCGTGAGCTCGCCGCCGTCGACCATCGCCTGGACCATCGTGTGGTCGTGCGTGATCTGGAAGAGGGTGTCGCCGCGCAGGACGTACGCCCGGCTGTCCCCGATGTGCACCAGCGCCAGCTGCGACCCGGTCCAGAGCATCGCGGTGAGCGTCGACCCGGAGTCCTCCAGGCCCGCCGCATCGCGGTGCGCTGCGTCGACCGCGTCGCCGAGGGCGTTGAGGAGGTCGCCGGCGCGTACGACCTTGGCCCCGTCCGCCTCCAGGACCTTGAGGGCGTTGATGGCGGCGGCGCTCGCGGAGGTCCCGGCGGTTCCGTAGCCGTCGGCGACCGCCAGCAGGCGTGAGCCCGCGTACGCGGAGTCCTGGTTGGCCGCGCGGACGAGACCGGCGTCGGTGAGGGCGGCGTAGCGGCCTGATTTTGCGCCTAAACCGGCGCCGCTCTCGCGGAGGTGGCTAGGTAGGTGGGGCTTCTCAATGGCCGCTTGCGGTCCGTTCGGATGCGACACCGGAAAGCCCACACCAGCAAGATCCAGCCCGTCCGGCGATTGAGGACACGCGGCCGAAGGCCGCGTACGGGGGCGCGGGGGCGAAGCCCCCGCCTCACCGGGGCCCGGGGTCCGGGGCGCAGCCCCGGTTTCGGGAAGGGGCGGGGTGGGGGAGCTCGCCTGTGCCCGGCGGAGGCCGCCGGTCTCAGTCCTCGTGCGTGTAGTAGACGTAGAACTTCGCCGCCGCCGTGGCCGCACCGAACGCCGCGCCCAGGCCGACCGAGCGCAGGATGCTGGCCCCGGTCAGCGAGTACAGGAAGCCGAGCGATCCGCCGACGAGCACGCCGAACGCCGCCGCGCGCAGCTCGCGCGGGAGGCGGTCCTTGACGAGGTAGAGCCCGACCGAGAGCACGATCATGGCGCCGCCGGAGATGAACCCGACCGCGACCTGACCGCCGGTGACCGGGCCTCCGTCGCGGAGGTTGAACGCGGCCCAGAATCCGTAGACCGCGCCGATGACGGCGAAGATCGGGAAGGCGATCGCACTGCTGTGGGGATCGCTCTTCTGGCTCTTCCGGCGTCCGGCCGGTACTGCCGCATGTGCAGCCATGGCGGAGGGTCCCTTCCACTCGCCCCCTCCCTCCAGAGCACACCCGACGGCGGCGTACGGCAACTCGGACGGCGTAAGGACCCCTGCGTCACCGATGTGGCGGCGCCCCGCTCGCGCCCGCCAGCGCGGGCCACTCCCCTGGAGGGATGCGCCGCCTTCTCTCCGCAGCCCTGACCGTCCTCGTCGTCCTCCTCGTCCCGCTGAGCGCACTGTCCGTCTGGGCGAGCCAGGAGGTCGGGAACACCGACCGGTACGTGGCCGCCATGGCGCCGCTCGCCGGCGATCCCGCCGTCCAGGACGTCGTCGCCGACCAGGTCACCGCCCAGGTCATGAAGAACATCGACGTCGGCCCGCTCCAGTCGAGCGTCGGCGACCTGGTGCGCCAGGCCGTGATGTCCTTCGCCGGGTCCGACGCCTTCCAGGCCGCCTGGAACACCGTGAACCGGGTCGCCCACGCCGCCGTCGACAAGGCGCTGGACAGCGGAACCGGGGACGACGTCACCATCGATCTGGCGCCGGTGACGGAGCGGGTGAAGCAGGAGCTGTCCGACCAGGGTGTTCCCTTCGCGGACAACATCCCCGTCGAGCACACCGAGGTCACCGTGCTCACCGCGGACAAGCTCGGCGAGCTGCGCGACGGCTACCGGTGGCTGCGGATCGCCGGGATCTGGCTGCCGGTGCTGACGCTGGTCCTCGCGGGTCTCGCCGTACTGCTGGCGGTCGCGGGACGCCGTCGGCGCGCTGTGACGGGGCTCGGGCTCGCCACCGCGCTCGGCGCCGTACTGCTGCTCGTCGGTGTCGCCGTCGCCCGGCCCCTCGCCCTGGACGACCTGCCGGCGGACGTGAACCGGGCGGCTGCAGGCGCGGTGTACGACGCGCTGACCGGGTTCCTGCGGACGGCGGGCTGGGTGGCGCTCGGCCTCGGGCTCGCGGTGCTGCTCGCGGCCTGGCTCACCGGGCGGCTGCGGAAGAACAGTTCCCCGCCTGCCGCATCGGTCCGTCCACCGGACCGCGCCCACCTGACGGCCTAACAAATTCATTCATGTTTGCACCATTACGCGCAGCATGGGAGGAGCAGTACTCGTCACAACCGAGGAGGGTCCACCATGAGCCAACAGGCAGCGCAGCCACCCCGCAGTTCAGGTTCCGCATGGGCTGCGGGCGGCACGATGTTCGCCGGTGTCCTGATGGTGATCGAAGGCATCATGGGCTTCCTCCAGGGCCTGGTCGCCATCCACAACGACGACATCTACACCCGGGTCGGCGACTACATCTACTCGTTCAACCTCACTTCCTGGGGCTGGGTCCACCTGATCGTCGGGGTCCTCGTCGCCGGCACCGGCTTCGGCATCCTGCTCGGCCAGGAGTGGGCGCGTTTCGTGGGCATCGGGCTGGCCTCGCTCAACATCGTGCTGCAGTTCATGTTCCTGCCGTACCAGCCGATCTGGGCCCTGACCACCATCGCGCTCGGCGTCTTCATCGTCTGGGCGCTCGCCACCGACCAGCCGGTGAAGCCGGCGCAGGGCGGGCCGAAGACCCCGCCGACGCCGCCGCCCGCCTCGGCCGATCAGCCTCTCTGGTCCGACCCGACGAAGCCGGGCGCATGAGGGCCGCGCGCACCGCGGGTGCCCTCTCCGTCGCCGTACTCGTCGCCCTCTCCGCCACCGCGTGCGGCAGCGACGACACCCCGTCCTCCGTCGCCTCCAAGGCCGGAGACGTGGTGTCGAGCGCAACGGCCAAGGCAGGAGAGGCAGTTGCCTCCGCCACGGCCGCCGCGTCCTCGAAGATGGCCGAGGTCAAGGACGGCGTCGACGCCAAGGACGACGTGAAGGCCGGCGACACGAAGACCGACGGCGACCGGTCCACGGCGGAGATCACCGCCACCAACGGCACCGACAAGACCGTCGACTACACGGTCACGGTCAACTTCAAGGACAAGGGCGGAAACCTGCTCGACGTCGTCGTCATGAACATCGACGGCGTGGAAGCGGGCAAGTCCAAGTCCGGTACGGCGCGCAGCAATCGCGACCTGGGCGGCGACGCCACCGCCGAGGTGGGACAGGCTTTGCGTCATTGATGGGCAACCAGGGGACACCCGGCGCCGTCTTTGAGGGAGGATTCGGGCATCCGGCCGTGAGCCCGAGTGGGGGGGTGTCCCTTGGACGCTGTGGACAGCCTGGGGAGACCCGGCACAGCGGATACGGAGTATGACGAGGACCGGCCGCCGTCGCGGCGTTCGTGGTGGCGGCTGATGCTTGCGTGGATCGCGGGTCTGATCCTGCTCGGGGTGAGCGCCGTCCTGGTGTGCCGGGCCCTCGACACCGACGCGATCACTCCCGTACCGCAGATCCTGGCGTTCCTGCCGTGGCTCCTCGCCCCGGCGGCCTTCGCCCTGCTGCTCGCCGGGTTCGCGCGGTGGTGGACGGGGCTGGTGTGGGCGGTGCTCGCGCTGGCGGCGCTGGGCTGGTTCCTGCGGCCGTACGGTCCCGGCGCCGGCTCCGTCCAGCCGAGCGGCCCCCTCCTGCAGAACGTCAAGGTCCTCACCGCGAACCTGCAGTTCGGGCGGGCCACCGACGCGCTGCTCGCCACGATCCGCAGCGAGAAACCCGACATCGTCTTCGTCGAGGAGTGCGCCTTCGTGTGCGCGGACGCCCTCGCCGCGGACCTGCCGCGCAGCCAGTACCCGTACCGGAACGTGGTCCGCAAGGACGGCTCGCAGGGGTCCGCGATCCTCTCCGCGTTCCCGCTGAAGGACGCCAACACCATCGAGTCCGACATGGCGATGCCGGGCGCGGTGGCGGAGATCCACGGGGTGTCCGTACGGCTGCAGCTCGCGCATCCGATGCCACCGTTGCCGGACCAAGTGCCTTTGTGGAAGCGGGAGATGGGCAAGTTGCGGAGCTTCGCGGCCGCGGCGCCTGCGCAGGCCACCATCGTGGCGGGGGACTTCAACGCCGGGCAGGACCATGCGGCGTTCCGTGCCGTGCTCGACGACGGGAAGCTCCACGACAGTGCGCGGATCGCGGGGAAGTCCCGTACGTGGTCATGGCCTGCGGAGAGCGGGCGGCTGCTGCGTACGCAGATCGACCATGTGCTGGTGAGCGAGGACTTCCAGGTGAAGTCGGCGCGTTTCGTCACGCTGGACGGGTCGGACCACCGGGGGCTCGTCGTCGAACTAGGGCTGCATGCGCGGTAGTTACAGAGCGGGCGTGTAGCGGCGGCGTACCGCGTGCAGTCTGCGCATCTGGTCCTCGAAGGCGTACGGATCCGCCTGCCCGGCCCAGGGCAGCGGAAGCCGGACCTCCTCGCCGTTGCGCAGCCGGACGTCGACGCGGAGGTTGGGGACCTTGCGGCGCTTGTCGCGGGGCATCACCTGGATCGACTCCAGGCGAACGATCTCGTCCCACTCCAGGCGGTGCCAGCGCAGTACCGTGCGGTACCGCAGCCCGTCCGGGCCCGCCTCCACGCGGCGCAGGAGGAAGCCGAACGCCGAGCCGACGGCCGTGCCGCCGATGACCACGGCGTACGCCGACCACTGACTGCCGTCCGGGGCGCCGAGACCTGCCGCGGCCCCTGCCCCGACTGCGACCAGCCCGGCCAGCGCGTGGATCCATCGTGCGGTCGCCCCGCCGTAGCGGAGGGTGAACTCGTCATTGCCTGCCACGCTCGTGATGCTGCCACCGGCCCGCTCCCGGGCGTAGATCCCTGCAGGTCGTACTTTGGTGACCATGCTCACACCACCCGCGTGGCTGCTCAGAGGCCTGCGACCGCAGCCCGCGCCCATCCCCTGGGCGGCCGTCGTCCGCGCCTCGATCGCGATGGCCGCACCGATCGCCGTCGGGCTCGCGACCGGGCAGGTCGTGTACGGGGCGCTCGTCTCGATGGGCGCGCTGTCGGGGGTGATCGGCGACACGGCCGACGCGTACCGGATGCGGATCTTCAACATCGCCGTACCGCAGCTCTTCGGGGCGATCGGGGTGATGGCGGGGACGCAGGTCTACGGGCAGGGGTGGGTCGCGGTCGGCGTGCTGACGCTGGTCGCGCTCGTCTCCGGGATGATGTCGACGATCGGGGCGGTGGCGTCCGTGTCCGGGCTGCTGCTCCTGCTCAACTCGGTGGTGGGGGCCGGGCTCCCGATGCCAGGGCCCTGGTGGAAGGCGCCGCTTCTGCTGACGCTCGGCGGGGCGCTGGTGCTGGTACTGGCCCTGCTGGGCTGGCCGTGGCGCGGGCGCGTACCGGAGCGGGAGGCGGTCGCGGCGACGTACCGCAGCGCGGCGGAGCTCTACGCGGCGGCGGGCACGGACGCGTACCCGGAGCGGCGGCGGGATGTGACGCGGGCCCTCGACACGGCCTACGACCTGATCCTGGCCCGGCGCACGCGCGAACACGGCCGGAGCGGGCCGCTGGTGCGGCTGCTCGCGCAGCTCAATGTGGTCATTCCGCTGGTGGAGGCGGCGGCTGCGGCGCATCTGTACGGGAAGGCTTCGCGGCGACCTGAAATTGCTTCTGCTGTACGGGAGTTGGCGTCTGCGGTGTCGGAGGGTCGGACCGGTCACATCGACCTGGAGCTGCCCGAGCCGCAGGGTCCCGCCGACCGGGCGGTGGAGACGGCGCTGCGGCATGCGGCGGGGGTGGTGCACGACGGCGATCCCGACCCGTACAACATCGACGACCGGCTCGGCCGGCCCGCCGCCCTGCGCGTCCGCGCCCGCCGCGCCGCCCGCAACGTCCTGCTCTCCGAGGCCTCCTGGCGGTACGGGCTGCGCCTCGCGCTCTGCATCGGGCTCGCGCAGGCGCTGGTCTCGCTGGTGCCGGTGCCGCGCTCGTACTGGGTCGCCCTCACCGTCACCTTCGTCCTCAAGCCCGACTTCGGTTCGGTCTTCTCGCGGGCCGTGATGCGCGCCCTGGGCACGGCAGCCGGCCTGGTGGTCGCGGCGGTCGTGCTGTCGGCGGTCCCGCGCGGGTGGTGGGACGTGCCCGTGATGGTGGTGCTCGCGGCGCTCATCCCGGCGTTCTCGGCAAAGGGGTACGCCTTCCAGACCGCGGCCATCACCCCGGTGATCCTGCTGCTCTCCGACCAGCTCAACCACATGGGGTACGGACTGGTCCTGCCGCGCCTCCTCGACAGCCTCATCGGCTGCGCGATCGCCCTGGTGGCGGGCTACTTGCTCTGGCCGGAGAGCTGGCACACGAGGATCGGCGACCGGCTCGCGGACGCGGTCGCGGACACCGCGCGCTATGTGGACTGCGCGTTCGGCCAGTCCGAGGACCAGATGCAGCGGGTGAGGCTGCGCCGCCGCCTCTACCGCGATCTGTCCGTCGTGCGCTCCGAATTCCAGCGGGCACTGACCGAGCCGCCGCCCACGGGGAGGCGGGCGGCGGCCTGGTGGCCCCTGGTGGTGGCGGTCGAGCGGATCGTGGACGCCACGACGGCGGCCCGGGTCCGCGTCAGCCACGGGGCGCAGGCCCCGCAACCGTACGAGACGGACGAAATCGCCGCCCAGCTACGGGAGTTGGCGGACGGCCTGCGCTCCAGCGAGACGCTGGTGGAGGTGGTCACCCACCTCGGCGGGGACGAGGAAGGGGTCCTCGCCCCGCTGAGGCAGGAGGTCACGGCGGCGCGGGCGATCGCGTCGCCGCAGCCCTGACCTGACTTCGGCTACTTCGCGGCGAGCGCCTTGTGCAGCGCCTTGGCGAACCCGTTCTGCCAGAGCGAGTCGACGTTGGCGCGCTCCTGGGCGTCCGGGTACTCGTTGGTGCAGGACGGTCCGGGACCGCCGCCCGACATCAACTCACTGCAGGGGCCCTCGTAGTGGTCGGGCAGGCCGAGGACGTGGCCGGTCTCGTGGGCCACGACGCGGGTGGAGTCGTACTCCTGGTTCTGCGCGTAGTCCAGGAAGATGTAGCCGCTGCCGTGGCCGTCCGTGGAGGCGTACGAGCCCTGTGGGTCGTTCCCTTCGTAGTACGCGAAGTCTCCGCCGCCCGAGCCCGACTGGAGCTTGACGTTGGAGACGGAGGAGTTCCAGATCTGGGCCGCGGCCGATATCTCGCCCGCGAAGCTGGGCGCCTGCGAGGCGTCGTAGACGACGGTGACGGAGGCGGCGCCCGGGTGGGCGGCCTGCTTCTTGGCGACGGACTTCATGACCGCTTCGAAGAAGGCCTTGTTGCCGGCCGACTCCTGCTTCGATCCGATGTAGTTGGCTGCGGTGTGGGGGGCCGCTGCCTGTGCGGGAACTGCGGTGCCGAGAGCAGCGGCAAGGCCGAGGCCGAGCACTGCGGAGAGTGCGGTGTTGCGGTGCTTCATGTGGGGGGCTCCTACTCGTCCGGCGAACTGGGTTCGCTGGGGAACGGTTCGGTACCGGTGAGTGTGGGGCGCCCGAGACCCGTGTGAATAATGCCGACTGGCGATAACTTCGTTCTATCAGGGGGGATTTGGCACTCTGGTACGCCTCCCGGGACCGTCCTACGCTCCCGTGCATGGACCTCGAAGTGCGGCATCTCCGCGCACTGTGCGCCATCGCCGACACCGGCAGCCTGCACAAGGCCGCGCGCACCCTGGGGATGAGCCAGCCCTCGCTGACCACCCAGCTCCGCCGTATCGAGAACGCACTCGGCGGCCTCCTCTTCTCCCGTACGCGTACCGGCTGCAGCCCGACTCCGCTCGGCCGCTCGGTCCTCACGCGGGCGCGCCCGCTGGTGGCCGAGATGCGCGTACTGGTGACGGAGGCGCGGTCGGCGGCGGCGCGTGCGACGGGCCCCCGGCTGCGGATCGGCTCGACGGCGAACCGGGCGATCCCGCTCTGGCTGAGACGCCTCAGAACCCGGCTCCCGGGAACGGAGACGACGCTGCACATGGACGTGTCGGCGACGGCGCTGCTGCGGCTGGTCGCGGCGGGGGAGCTGGATGTCGCCTTCGTACACGAGGTGGAGGGAAGTCCGCTGCGGGTGCCGGAGGGCCTGGAGGTACGGGTCCTGGTGGAGCGCGAGCCGCAGTACGTCTCGCTCTCCCCGGCGCATCCGGCGGCCGCGCACCCGGCCGTCGACCTGGCGGACCTGGCCGACGACCTGTGGATGGTGGACCCGACGGTGGACGGGGAGGCGGACGGACTGCGGCGGGTGCTGCAGGCGGCGGGGATCAACCCGCGGATGCTGCACGGGGATTACCTGACGGCGTTCCAGCTGGTGGCGACGGGCGAGGTGGTGGCCCCGTGCCAGCCGACGTCGACGCCGCGGCACGATGTGGCGGTACGGCCGATGGTGGGGGACCCGCTGGCGGTGCGACTGCTGGTGGCGGGGCGGGCGGGGGCGGCGGAACTGGGGGCGGCGTACGAGGAGTTGGCGGCGGCGTATACGGAGATCTCAAGCCCGTCCGGCGCTTGAGGACAAGGGACACGTGGGGCGAAGCCCCCGCCTTCAGCCCTGCCCGAGAGCCGCCACCACCGGCCGCACCCGAAGCGCACGCCAGGTCGGAACCAGACTCGCCCCCAGCGCCAGCACCAACGCAGTCCCGACGACCCCACCCAAGATCCACACCGACCCACTCGGCAGCAACGACCCCGCCGCCACGTGCGCGAACGGCACCAGCGTCGCGGCCGCGGCCACCATCCCCAGCAGGAGCCCGATCACCGCGACCACCAGCGCCTCGATGGTCACCATCCGCAGGATCTGCCCGGACGTGGCCCCCGAGAGCCGCTGCAGCCCGAACTCCCTGCGCCGCCCCCGCACGGCCGTCACCAGACTGTTGACGACGGCGATGGCGGTGTAGGCGACGATCATGCCGACCATCAGGTAGTTGATCCACGACTGGGTCGCGGTGTCCTCGGCGTTGGCAGAGATCAGCGCATCACGATCAGCGACGACCAACCCGGCCTGTCCCGCGGCCAGTTCACGAAGCTCGGGCCGCACATCCACACCACTCTTCGCCCGTACGAGAATCTGCTGCGGCAGCCCACCCGTGGTGTGCGGCGCAAGCAGCGCCACGGGAAGCAGCGCGGCGTCCCCGCCGTACGTACCGACGACCCGCACCCGGACCACGCTGTTGTCCCCGAGCCGCAGCGCAACGTCATCGCCGACCCGGTGACCCGCGTCGCGCGGCAGCACCACCGTGTCGCCGCGCAGCCGCGACGTGTCGGCCGAGGTCAGCCCGGCGCCCTCCGCGCTGACGCCCCGCAGCGGCAGCCCGTCCTCGCCGGTCTCGGCGCCGCGCCCGTCGGCCTTCTCGATGAACCCCGTACTGCTGACGTACGCACTGGCGGAAGCGACCCCCGGAAGGGCACGGACCCGTTCCGCGAGGTCCGGCGAGACCGTCCCCGAGGCGGACGTCAGCACGGCGTCGGCGCGCAGATCGGCGGTGAACGCCCGCTCCGTGACCGCGTTCTGCGTGGTCTGGAGATAGAGGTTGCCGGTGGCGACCCCGCTGGCCAGCATGATCGGGGTGACGGCGGCGGCCACGGCGACCGTACGGGCGCGGGAGTTGAGCATGGCGAGATACCCACCAGTCCCGGTGAAGAGCCGTACGGGCCGGTCGATCAGAAACGCGCACACCTTCGTGAGCCCGGGGGAGAGGAGCGCGAGCCCGATGGCGGCGCAGATGACGGTGGGTCCTGCGGTACTGGCCGCGGCGGGCCCGTCCATGACGGTCCACGTCACGATGGACAGGGCGGCGGTCCCGGCCAGGAACAGGAAGGCGAAGATCCCCCGCACCCACCCGAACCACCGCTGCTGCACGGCCGCTTCGGCCAGCGCCTCGGTGGGCCGGACCTTGATGGCCCGATGCCCGGCGACGAGCCCCGCACCCACCGCAGTCAGCAGAACCGCTCCACCCGCAGCGGCCAGCGGAATCCACCCGGAACTGAACTCCACGTACTCGGACGTGATCCCGGCCCCCGAAAGCCGCTCGAAGAGCGCGCTGCCGAGCCACTGCCCCGGCAGCCAGGCAAGCAGCGCGGCACCGACGGCGACGACCAGCGTCTCGATGAGCAGCATGCGCCGCAGCTGACGCGGGGTGGCCCCGACGGCCCGCATGAGGGCGGTCTCGCGCTGCCGCTGGGCGGCGGAGAGCGCCATGGTCGATGCGGTGACGAAGAGGGCGACCATCACGGCCATGCCGCCGAAGACGGCGGAGAGCGCGATGAGATCGCTCTTCCCGGCGACGGCCTGAGGCTCCTCGGCGAAGCCGCGATCGTCACCGGTGAGGACCTTGACCCCCGTGCCCTTCAGAGCGGGCCCGAGATCAACACCGCTCCGCGCGACGACGGCGAGCGCCCCGACCCGCCCCTCGCCACCGGCGAGCCGCAGGGCTTCCGCGTCCCCGAAGAAGAGGGCGGGCTCGCGGAGTCCCCCGAGAATCCCGCTGACCTCGTACGACTTCGAGCCCCCGTGCGCGGCGATCCGGACGGTGTCCCCGACCGCGAGCCCGGCGTCCCGGGCGGCCCCGGCGTCGAGCACGACCTGGCGGTCTCCGCTGGGCGCGTGGCCGGCGCGGAGGCCGTGCGGGGCGAGGGAGGCGGAGGTCCAGGTGTGGGCCTGGGCGTCAACTCCCCCGCGTACAAGAAGACTTGAGCCAACGCTCACATCCTCGACGACCCGCTCGACCCCGTCCACGGCCCGCACCTTGTCCGCGACCCCGGCGCCCACCGGCACCTCCTCGGACACGATGGCCTTCTCGCTGTCGTCCTCGCTGCCGGGATGCAGCTCGTACTCGCGGTCCCCCACGACGACGGCGCTCGCGCCCGCGAGCCGCTCGGGCGGCAGGTTGTTGCGGACTCCGGTCTCGAGGAGCCCGCCACAGGCGACCACGATCGCCGTACCGAAGAAGAGCGCCACGAAGGTGGCGACGAAGCCGCCCTTCCGGAACCGCAGCGTGCGCAGAGCGAGAGTCAACATGGCTCCGACGCTACGGAGAACGGGCCCGCGCTCCCATGGGGTGCGCCGCCGACTTGTAGGGGGGTAAACCCCACTGGCCCACTGGATACGATCCGCACCATGAGCTCTCTGGTGGTGGACCTGCGCCCGCTCGACCTGATCACGCTCGACGACTTCTGGGACGCGGTGGCGGAACCGTGCGGTCTGCCGGACTGGTTCGGCCGGAATCTGGACGCGTGGTGGGACACGATCGAGACGCGCGACATTTCGCCGGTGATCGACGCATACGAGGACTTGGTCGTACGAGCCACGCCAACGGGCCTGTTCGCACCGGGCAATCCGGACGGAACGCGCCTGGTGGGGGTGTTCGCGGAGGCGACACGGGCACGTCTGGACCTGGAACCGTAGCCGTATCCCGACCCTCCCGATGATCACGGAGCGCGGTCGCTAACCTTACGTGTCCGCCCTGGCCTGGGATCAGGTCCCGCCGGCGCGGACGTTTCTCGCACTCGACTCATGCGAAAGGTCTCGCCCATGGGCATTCGGAGCTTGCTGCGCAAGGTGTTTGGACGCGACCAGGCGGAGGCCGCAGCGTACGCAGAACCGGAGCGCGAGGCGGCGGCGGCGCCTTCGGCGCCGACTTCGGCATCGGTCCCGGCCCAGTCGGAACGCCCGGCGAAGACGCAGCCGTCCAAGCCGCAGCCGACGAAGGCGAAGCCGAGCCTGGCGGACGACCTGGTGGCGGCGGCGTTCGACAACCCGACGCCGCGCACGACCCCGGAACCGGAGGTCCCGGAACCGCGGACGGAGACGACAACACCGGCCCCGGCCAAGGAAGTCACCGCGGACCTCCCGGAACCGCGTACGGAACCGACCCCGGAGCAGGTGGCGGAGCCGGAGCCCGAGCCGACCCCCGCCCCGGTCGCAGAGACCGAGCCGGTGGCCGCCGCCCCGGAGCCCGAGGCAACGCCGGAACCGGCAGCCAAAGCCGAGCCCGAACTCGTCATCGCCGCCGAGCCCGCAGCCGCGACCGAGCCCGAGCTCGTGGTGGCCGCAGAGCCCGAGCCGGAGGCAACCCCCGAGCCGGTCGCCGCAGCCGAGCCGACGGCCGCCCCCGAGCCCGAGCCCGAGCCGGCAGCCGCAGCACCTGCAGCCACCACCCCCTCTGCCCCCGCCGGAAAGCCGGCCCTCACCCTCGCCAAGGTGAAGTCCAAGGCCCCTGAGCTGGTCACCGCGTACAAGGCGGCAGGCGCAGCCCTCAAGCAGGCCGAGGCGACCGGCGCCCGCGCCACCGTCTACCTGGTCCTGGACCGCTCCGGCTCGATGCGCCCCTTCTACAAGGACGGCAGCGCCCAGGCCCTCGCAGAGCAGACCCTCGGCCTCTCCGCGCACCTCGACCCGAACGCGACCGTCCCCGTGGTCCTCTTCTCCACGGACATCGACGGAACCGGCGATCTGACCCTCTCCTCCTACGAGAACAAGATCGACGACCTGCACGCGGCAGCAGCCCGCATGGGCCGCACCAGCTACCACCGAGCCGTCGAAGAGATCGTCGCGCTCCACGAGAAGTCCGAGGACCCCACGGCCCCCGCCCTGGTGATCTTCCAGACTGACGGCCCCCCGGACACGAAGGGCCCGGCGCTCCAGGCCCTTACGGACGCGGCCGCGAAGCCCCTCTTCTGGCAGTTCGTCGCGTTCGGCGAGCACGACGCCAAGGGCTTCGACCTGCTCCGCAAGTTGGACGCGGACGAGGAGACGGACCACGTCGCGTTCTTCCACGCGGGCCCGTCCCCCCGAGAACTGTCGGACACCGAGGTCTACGAAGGCCTCCTCGCCACCTTCCCGTCCTGGCTGGCGGCCCGCGCGTAACCGGAGCCGCGACCGCCTGATCCACTCACACCAGCAATAACGGTGTGAGTGGATCATCGGCGGGCCGTTAGGATTTCGACCATGGCGGCCACTGGATCCGAGAAGCAGGGGGCGAAGGCGTTCTACGTCTCGACCCCCATCTATTACGTAAACGACGCTCCTCACCTGGGCCACGCCTACACGACCGTTGCAGGGGACGTGCTCACGCGCTGGCACCGTCAGCGCGGCGAGAAGGTGTGGTACCTCACCGGCACGGACGAGCACGGTCAGAAGATCATGCGCACGGCCGAGGCGAACAACGTCACACCGCAGGAGTGGTGCGACAAGCTCGTCGAGGAAGCATGGAAGCCCCTCTGGGAGCACCTGAACATCGCAAATGACGACTTCATCCGCACGACGGAGAAACGTCACACGGACCGCGTGCAGGAGTTCGTCCAGGATCTCTACGACAAGGACGAGATCTACAAGGGCGGCTACGAAGGCCCGTACTGCGTGGGCTGCGAGGAGTACAAGCTCCCCGGCGACCTGATCGAGGCAGAGGACGGCACGAAGCTCTGCCCGATCCACAAGAAGCCGGTGGAGATCCTCAAGGAGGAGAACTACTTCTTCAAGCTCTCGACCTACGGCCCGAAGCTCCTCGAGTTCTACGAGGCGAACCCGGGCTTCATCCAGCCCGAGTCGGCCCGCAACGAGGTAGTGAACTTCGTCAAGCAGGGCCTGCAGGACCTCTCGATCTCGCGCTCGACCTTCGACTGGGGCGTCCCGGTCCCGTGGGACGACAAGCACGTGATCTACGTCTGGGTCGACGCGCTCCTGAACTACGCGACGGCGGTCGGCTACGGCGCCAACCAGGAGAAGTTCGACGAGACCTTCCCCGCCAACGTGCACCTGGTCGGCAAGGACATCCTGCGCTTCCACGCGGTGATCTGGCCCGCGATGCTG
Source organism: Streptomyces sp. NBC_01465 (assembly GCF_036227325.1). Lineage (NCBI taxonomy): Bacteria > Bacillati > Actinomycetota > Actinomycetes > Kitasatosporales > Streptomycetaceae > Streptomyces > Streptomyces sp. NBC_01465. The sequence continues at coordinate 4,032,933 of NZ_CP109467.1, forward strand.
ATGGCGCAGGGCCTGCCGGTCCCCGGCAAGGTCGCGGCCAACGGATGGCTGATGGTCGGCGGCGAGAAGATGTCGAAGTCGAACCTGACGGGCATCAAGCCCCAGGACCTGACGTCGCACTTCGGCGTGGACGCGTACCGCTGGTACTTCCTGCGCGCGATCGCGTTCGGCGCGGACGGCTCCTTCTCCTGGGAGGACTTCTCGGCCCGCTACACCTCCGAGCTCGCCAACGACTACGGCAACCTCGCCTCGCGCGTGGCTGCGATGGTCGGCAAGTACTTCGGAGGCGCACTCCCCGAGGCAACGGCGTCGGGCGATGCGGAGAAGGCGGTCCAGGAAGGCCTGGCCAAGGCCGTCTCCGAGTCGGACCGCCTGATCGGCGAGGAGCTGGACTTCCAGGCCGGCATCCTGGCGATCTTCGACTTCGTGAAGCAGGTCAACGGCTACATCACGGAGCAGGAGCCGTGGAAGGTGGCCAAGGACACGAGCGAGGAGGGCCAGGCCCGCCTGGCGACGATCCTCTACACGGCGGCCGAGTCGCTCCGCGGTGTGGCGGTCCTCCTGAACCCGATCATGCCGGTGACGTCCCAGGCCCTCTGGGACTCCCTGGGCGCGGAGCCCGCCCTGGGCGCCCTGCCCACCCAGCAGGTCCAGAACGCGGGCACGTGGGGCCAGCTCCCCGTGGGCGCGACGGTGACGAAGGGCGCGGTGCTCTTCCCCCGCCTGGAGGAGAAGCCGGCCGCGTAGCAACGCGTACGCGAATGAAGGGGGCCCGGACCGAGCAGATCGGTCCGGGCCCCCTTCGTTCCCCTCCACCGATGCACCACATCACCCTCCGCGATCAAGAGACCACTAACGGGTCTGGGGCCCGGTGGTGGGCTTCGGGTGCCGGACAGTCTGCAGGTTTCGTCTCGCGCCTCCGGCGCAAGGAGGCTGGCTACAGCGAACAGGTGGGGGGCGCGGGCGGGTTCGCTGGGTGGCGGGTTGTTCGGTGTTGGTGTTGCGGGATGTACGACGCTGCGCGTCGTAGGCCTCGCCCTGGGGGCGAGTCCGGCTGGCTGCTGCCGCGTGGTGGTTGCGGTTTCGTGGACACCGCGATGCTCGTGCGGACCGGTAGGGCTGATCGGTTCGGCTGCGGGGCACTTCGGCGGGGGGTGACCGTTACAGCTTCCGGGGTGGAGCTCCGCTCCCCGCGCCGGTGGCACAGGTCGCACCACCTGAATGGGGCTGCTGGCCTCGGCTCGGCGTCAACGGGCCGCCGCCGGGCGGGACTTCATGCCCGGCTGGTCGCCGCCCGGTGGGTGAGGTGGGGGCGGGGGCCTGTTACCCCGGGTTACTGTCGGAAACGGACAGGCATAGCGGACATATGGGCCCGCCTGGTGTCCGCTTCCGGCCGCAACGGGGCAACTGGCGTCGACTCCGACTACTCCGAGATGCGGAGGTCCGGTCCCACCGGACCTCCGTATCTCGGAGTGGCAGCCACACCGCCCAAACCGGGCAAAGGGTGCACTGTGGGTGTCGCCGCCCCACCACCCACCGGGCGGTGACCAGCGGGGCATGAAGTCGAGCCAACGGACCGGCGGTTGACGCTGAGCCGGGAGCAACTGCCCCATGCCAAGGGTGCGCGAACCGGCCGCCCCGCACCCACCCCGCCCCGGACCACATCCCGGCCGGGGTGCCGTTGCGGGCGCAGCCCGCACCTGGGCACCGGCCCACCGCCCGCAGCCCCTGGCTCGCCCTGGCCCCCACCCTTCCGGTCCGGGCCACACCCCACCCCAGGTCCCCTTGCCACTGTGGCCAGGCCTCCCTGCCGACCGATAGCCGCCAACCCCAGCGCTGGAGGGGCCGGAGTCAAGGGTGGAGCGAAGCGGAATCGCGCAGCGACGCGACCGAAGGGAGCGCCCTTTACTCCGGACCCGGAAGCGCGCACACTCCCGGCGTCGGTTGACAGGGAGACCCACCCAACGAAGCCCCCGACCAGGGGAAACGGGTAGGAGCCCCGCCTCAGCCGCGCCAGAGCTTCGCTGCGGCGAGGAGGGCGCGGAGCTGGGCAGGGGTGGTCGAGAGCTCCGTGCTGGGGTCGTCGCTCTCGCGGAGGAGGATCGCGGACCCGGTGGCAGTCAGCTCGACGCAGGCGTTGCCGTCACCGCTGCCGGAGAAGGACGACTTCTGCCAAGTGATCGGGGTGACCATGCTCTGCCTCACAGTTCCTTCGCCGTCCGGTGGATGAAGTCGCGCGACTCCCTGGGGCCGAGCGACACCCCCTCCACTTTACGGAACAGTGTTCGAAACCTGGCGAGTTGGGATTCAGCATCCAGGAACGCCGTACCGTGTGGCGCATCCCGCAGCACCGTGTCCAGTCGAGGGATCGGTCCGCCCGCGAACACCATCGCGCACTCGGCGCCCGCGAACCCGTCCACGTCGAAGGGGATGATCCGCAGCGTCACATCGGGTGCCGCCGAGAGGTCCAGGAGCTGGGCGAGCTGCTCACGCGCGATCCTGCGGTCGCCGACCCTGATCCGCAGCGCCGATTCATGGATCACCGCTTCGTATTGAATCGAGGCGTCTCCCTGGAACACCACCCGCCGCTGCATCCGGTGCTCCACCCTCGGGTCGAGTTCGCTGGCCGGCAGCGGCGGCACCGCGTATGCGTAGACGGCGCGGGCGTACTCCTCCGTCTGGAGAATCCCTGGCACGTAGGTGATGGCGACTTCACGCAAAGACCTGGCGTGATGCTCCAGCTCCGCCAGGTCGAGGAAGCCCGGCGGCAGAACATTCGCGTACTCCGTCCACCATCCACGCGTTCGGTCGGTGGCCATTTCGACGAGGGCTTCGATCAACTCGCCGTCCGCACAGGCGCAGTGAGCCGCGAGCCTGCGCACCCGCTCCTCACTGATCCCCGAGCTGCCCGCCTCGATCTGGCTCATGTGGGAAGAGCTCGCCCCCAGAACCCCGCCCACTTCGCGGGCCGACACACCTGCCGCCTCGCGGACCCTGCGCAGCTCAGTCCCCAGACGGATCTGCCGAGCGGTGGGTTGAGTTCTCATCGTCATACGGATCCGGACCCCTCAACGGCGTTGGCACCGGGCATGGTTGAAGCACCCCATTCGAGTGCCAGATTACGCGATCCACTTGCGAGGGTAGAAATTCCTACCCTACTGTCAGTGACGCGTCGCAAACGCAGCGAGACCGGGACCCCCGGAAGCGCACCGCCCCGCCATGCCATGGCGGCTGCGGCACGGCCACCGCCCGCAGTCCGCCGCGCCACACCAACCCCGCCTCCCTGACCAGGAGTTCGCCATGCCCGCAAGTGCCGATGAACCGTGGGAGTACACCCTCTATATCCCCCACGACCCCCGCGCCGTCCCCGTCTCGCGCCACACCCTGCGCCTGATCCTCACCGCGCACGGCCTCCTCCAACTCGCCGAGTACGCCGAGCTCCTGGCCACGGAGCTGGTCTCCAACGCCCTTCGCCACACCAAAGGCCCGGCCGCCCTCCGCCTCCGCTGGACGTACGGAACCCTCCGCATCGGCGTCTGGGACGCGGACCCCACCCCGCCCGCGCCGCCACTCCGCCTGGCTATGGACGCCGAGCAGGGACGCGGGCTCGACCTGGTCCGTAACTGCGCCTCCGACTGGGGCTGGTATCCGCTCGCCGCCTCCGGCGACACCGGCAAATACGTCTGGTGCGAGCTGGCCGCCGTCTGAGTCCACCGGCCGCGCCCCCAATGAGTGATCACCGTCTTTCCGCCCGCCTACATGCCTTCCCCACCCCTAGGTTGCCTTCATGCGCACACCGCAGCACGTTTGCTCGCACCGCCCCTCCACGTTCCGCCGCGACCCTGCGCTGGAGGCAATCGCCCGCTCCCGGGCAGCCACCCACAGAGAGAACGCCGCCGCCGAGGGTCGAGCCGAAGTCTGGATCGAAAGCTGGATCGATGGGTGGATCGAAGGCTGGAACCAAGGTCGGGTCGAAGCGCAGGCCAGGGGGGTTCTCTTGCTGCTTGATCGGCGTCAGGTGCCTGTCTCTGACCGTGCCCGCTCCCATATCACCGCCTGCACCGACCTCGACACCCTCGGCCTGTGGCTCGACCGGGCCTTCAACGTCAACTCCGTCGAGGATCTGTTCGCGGAGCCCGAGGCCGAGGCCGACCAGCGCTAACGCGCCAGCGACCCCGCGTCCCCCATCACCACCACCGGCTTCTTCGACGGGTCGAGCCAGCGCAGGAGCTCCTTCATGCGGGGCTCTGCCAGGGCGACGCAGCCATGGGTCGGGCCGCCGTGTTCCACGTGAAACCAGACGCCACCCCCTCGCGAGGCGCCCATCGGGCGTGTCCAGTCGAGCGGGGTGGTTCCTGGTTTCCGGTTGTAGTTGATCGCCACCACGTAGTCGAACGAGCCCGCCAGGGACTCTCCGTGGAAGCCGGTCCCGTGCGCCACGAAGGCGGGTCCCCTGTCGTACGGGAGCCGGGTGCCCGGGTTGGCCCGGCGGCCTCCCGCATCCGTGAGCGTGAAGACGCCCGTCGGGGAGTGCAGGTCGCCCGCGTGGTGGTCCTCCGACCAGCCGCGCAGGGCGTTGTGGGCCTGCCAGGGGCCGGAGTCCGGGGACCAGCCGCCCTTCGCGTCGCGTACGTACAGGGTGACCGAGGAGCGGTTGGAGTCCGCTGACTCGCCCGTCACCACGACCACTTGGCGGGCCGTGGCCGGGATCCGGTCGCGCGTCTTGGCTCCCAGGGACGGTATCTCGCGCGGCAGTTGGGGCTCAGGGGCCGAGCGGCCCGCGTGGCCGGCAGCCGCGGAGATCGTGCTGGGCGACGACGCGGGGGGTGCGGGGGTTTTGGTGCCGCAGGCCGCGGTCAGGAGCAGGCCGGTGGTCAGGAGTACGGCGGCGGTCGCCGTCCGGGGGCGGCGGTTCATGGTGCTGCTCTCTTGGGTGTGGGGGCCGAGGTGGGGCCCGGGAAGAGTGCCTCCGCGACAGCAGAGCGGACGTCGGCGACCAGCCGGGGCGCCGGGCCCGCGACACAGAGTTCGACGATGACGGTCTTGGCCGCGGAGGGGCTGCCGATCAGGCCCGAGTACGACGTGGTGCCGCCTTGGATCCTGCACTGCCTCGACACCGTCAGCGATGCGGACAGGGAGGGCGGGGTGGTGACCTTGGAGTTCAGGGTCTTGCTGTTTTCGAGGGTCAGGCTGAGCAGCCCGCCCCCGGATTCCAGCGTGCGCACCGGGAGGGGCTGGGAGGCCGCGACGGTCGTGCCCCCCGACACCCCCGTGTGCCAGCCGTTGGGGAGCGCGAGGGACAGCCCCTCGATCCGCGGGAAGTACATCTCGGTGTACGAGGACGACGGCGCCTGCGTGACGGGGGCCGCCGGGAGCACGGCAGTGTGCTCGGTGGGCAGCAGCGTCACGGTTACTGCCGCGGCGGCCGCGGCGAGGGCCGCCCCGCCGGCCGCCCGGCGGGCGCGACGGCGCACCATCCGTTTCCGTACGGAGGTGAGTCGGTCCGGTGGGGCGGGGAGTTGGGGGACGGTGCGCTCCAGGAGGACGCGCAGCTCGTTCTCGTACGGGGCCTCGTCAGTCATGGAGCTCCTCCGCCCGGGCGGGGAGCGCGGTCCGCAGCGTACGCAGCGCCTTGGACGCCTGGCTCTTGACCGTGCCGGGCGCGCAGCCCAGCGTGGCCGCCGTCTCCTCGACGCTCAGGTCCTCGAAGTAACGCAGCACGATCACCGCGCGCTGGCGGGCGGGCAGGGAGCGGATCGCGGCGGCGAGGGACTGCTCCAGGTCGACGTCCGCGTACGGGTCGGCCGCCCCCGCGCTCTCCGGCAGTTCGCCCGTCGGCACCTCGCCGCGCCAGTGTCTGCGCCACCAGGAGGTGTGCGTGGTCACGAGGACCTTGCGGATGTACGCCTCGGGGTGGTCCTGCGCGATCCGCGCCCACTTCGGCCACACCTTGGCGAGCGCGGTCTGCAGCAGGTCCTCCGCGAGATGCGCGTCGCCCGTCAGCAGCCAGGCCGTCCGCAGCAGCCGGGGTCCCCGGGCGGCGACGAACTCCTCGAAGTCGCCGCCACTCACCATGTCCTCGCCGTCCTGTCCGGTCTCCCACGCCTGTGGAACGCGGTGGGGTGCCGTTCAGGTTGCCCGCGATCTGCCGCGACATGGAAGAAGGCCCCCGGGACCTTTCGGTTCCGGGGGCCGCTCCCGCGGGGGGAGTGAGGTCAGGAGGCGGTGGGCGAGGCGGTGGCCGTCACCCAGTCCTCGCCGTCCTGGGTGTCGTCCGGGTCGACGCCGACCGTGATGGAGGCCTGGACTCCGCGGGCGATCCTGTCCTTGCGGTAGTGCAGCTTGAGCAGGCCGCCGGTGACGCCGCTCTGGTCGTAGATCGTGTCCTCGGTGAGGGTGGTGCGCTCGGCGGTGTTCGTCGAGTACGGGGAGACCTCGGCGGAGGCCAGCACGGACTCCTCGGAGAAGAAGAACTGGCCGGTGTGGCAGGTGTGCCCGCCCTCGTAACCGGCGTCGGTCATCTTCCCGCCGACGTGCACCTTGGCGTGGATGTGCACGGCGCGGCCGCGGTACCAGCCGGGGAAGATCGTCTTGAACTCGACGAGGCCGTCCCGGTCGGTGAGCCACGTGCCGCGCAGATAGCGGTTCTCGTCGGTGGGGTCGGTCTTCCCGCCGCCCCCGCCGCCCGGACCGCCGGAGGGCGGGGTGCCGGTCGGGGTGCCGGTCGGGGTGCCGGTGGGCGCGTCGGTGGGGGCTCCGCTCGGGGGCGTACCGCCGCCACCGCCGCCGCCCTGGGAGGCTTCCTCGTAACCCGAGTAGATGCCGGTCGCGTCGCAGTGCCAGATGTCGACGGCCGCGCGCTTCAGCGGGCGGCAGGTCTCCGAGTCGATCACCTTGATACGGAGCGAGAAGGGGATGCCCGGCTTGTCCTCGGTGACGTCCCGGCGGATCTTGTCGGCGTCGATGTAGTACGGGCCCTCGGTCGTCTCCGAGGTGAGCTCGAGGCACTCCTCGCGCGGGGCGCCCGGCTTCTTCTTCCCGGGCTCCGGGGAGGCGGACGCGGTGGTGGCGATCGCACCGCCGATCCCCACGGCGGCAACCGCCGCGCCACCTGCGACGACGGCCCGACGGCGCGTCATATCCCTTTTGTGTGCGGGTACTTGGGCTTCAGTCATGGGGCAGAACGGTAGGGACCCGACCTGTCAGGGACATGAGAGCGGGCTGTGCGTACGCGCGGAACCGCACCTCGCGCGACACCCCTGTTACTGCGATCAGATGACTGCCGTCTCATACGGAGAGTCGCGTCCCCCCTGCCCAGGACCGGCACCGCACTCTGACCAGGTGAGGACAACAGCAAGAATCAGGCGAGCAGCCCGTGTCTGGGCCACGGCACTGGCCGTGTGGATGGTCTCCACCGCTCCCGCCGGAGCCGTCGAAGCCCCGGACCACACTCCCGCCGCCAGAGCCGCCACCGGACTTCGCCTGACCCTGGCCGCGCGCGTCTGCGACAGCTACACGGACGTCATGGCCAACCTGCTCAGGGACAACAACATGCAGTCCCTGCGCGACCTCGGCAAGGATTCCGTGTACACGTCGGGGGAACCCGTGGCCCCTGCGATCGAGAAGGCCAACGACCCCAACTGCCGCCCCCTGACCGGCTGGCGGTTCACGCTGGGGAAGGGCATCAGCAGCGACGTCGACGGGCTGTCCACGGTCGTCCCCAGCGACTCCGGCGTACAGCCCGTCACCGAGGCCTCCACTCCGCTCCTCGACGACCAGGGCGACCCGACCGGCACGAACCTCCCCGGCGCCGTCACCGTCGCACTCGGCCCCACCGACACCGTCGTCGCCCAGAACAGGCGCCTGCAGATCCAGGGCGGCACGCCCACCGACCCCCTGAACACCGCCGATCTGGGCAACAAGTACGCCTTCGGGGCGCTGCGCTGCGCCGTCGACAACCAGAAGAACGACAACGTCGACCGGGCCGCGTACCCCACCGGCGTCCAGCACGTCTTCTGCTACTACTACACGGTCACGCCGAACCCCGGAGCGGGCACGATCGTCGTCCGCAAGCAGGTCAGGAACAGCACGGCCGGCCAGATCTTCCACTACGCCGGCAACATCTCGTACACCGCCGACCACACCTTCCCGCTCGACGTGACGGACGGTTCCCCCGCCGAGATGTCCTTCCGGAGGGCCGCGACCAAGGGGTCGGGCGACGATCCGTGGTCGTTCACGGAGACCGCCGTGCCCGGCTGGACACTGACCGGACTGGACTGCGCCTCCCAGGACGGCCGCAGTACGAGCACGACGACCGCGGCGGGCAAGGCCACCGTCGACCTGGCCAAGGGGGACACGGTCACCTGCACCTACACCAACGCCCCGAGCAGCACCGTCGCCCCGCTGACCCTGCGCAAGCAGACGGAGGGCGGCACCGGCGGCCCGTTCCCGTTCAGCGCCAAGGGTGCGTCGGGGGTCGTCACCGACTTCGGTACGGCCACGACCGCCTCCGCCGGTACGCCGGTGGCGGCGGGACGGCACGACGTGGACCTCGGTACGCAGACCGTGACCGAGCAGCTGCCCGCCGATACGGCCTCCGGCGGCTGGGAGTTCACCCGGGCGGAGTGCGGAGGACGTGAGGCGACGGCCACCCCGGGGGCGAACCGCACGGTGTCGTTCCCCGTGGACGTCACCGCGGCCGGGGCCGACTGCACGGTCACCAACACGTTCGTTCCCGCGCCGGCACCCGCGCCCAGCCCGAAGCCGACGCCCACCCCGAAGCCGACGCCGCATACGACACCGACGGCAACGCCGGCGCCGTCGCACGCCCCCACCGGCGCGCCCGGCCCCGGAACCTCTCAACTCGCGGAAACGGGCGGCCACTCCGCCACCGGTACCGCCCTGTTCGCCCTCGTCCTCGTCACCCTCGGCGGCGCATGCGTCGCCATCGGGCGCCGGTTGCGCTGAAGCTGAACCGGCAGCACACATGACGAAGGGGCCCGGAACCGCCGTGCGGTTCCGGGCCCCTTCGCCGTAAGAACTACTTCTCGACCGGCTTGCGCAGCTGGATGTTCAGCTCGCGCAGACGCGTCTCGTCGAGGACCGTGGGCGCGCCCATCATCAGGTCCTGCGCGTTGCCGTTGAGCGGGAAGGCGATCGTCTCGCGGATGTTCGGCTCGTCCGCGAGGAGCATGACGATGCGGTCCACGCCCGGGGCGATGCCGCCGTGCGGCGGGGCGCCGAGGCGGAAGGCGCGCAGCATGCCCGCGAACTCCTGCTCCACGGTCTCGCGGTCGTAGCCCGCGATCTCGAAGGCCTTGAGCATCAGCTCGGGCTCGTGGTTGCGGATCGCGCCCGAGGAGAGCTCGATGCCGTTGCAGACGATGTCGTACTGGAACGCCAGGATGTCCAGCGGGTCCTTCTCCTCCAGGTCGGCGAGGCCGCCCTGGGGCATCGAGAACGGGTTGTGCGAGAAGTCGATCTTGCCGGTCTCCTCGTCCTTCTCGTACATCGGGAAGTCGACGATCCAGCAGAAGCGGAAGACGCCCTCCTCGAAGTGGCCGGCGCGCTTGGCGGCCTCCACGCGGACGCCCGACATGATCTTCGAGACCTCGTCGAACTCGCCCGCGCCGAAGAAGACCGCGTGGCCCGGCTTCAGCTCCAGGCGCTCGGTCAGCGCCGCGATGTCGTCCTCGGTGAGGAACTTGGCGATCGGTCCGGCCAGCGCGCCGTCGTCGCCGACGCGCACCCAGGCCAGGCCCTTCGCGCCCAGCGAGACCGCGTAGTCGCCGAGGCCGTCGAAGAACTTCCGGGACTGCGAGGCGGTGTCCGGTACGGGCAGGGCGCGCACGTGCTTGCCCGCGAAGGCCTTGAAGCCCGAGTCGGCGAAGACGTCCGTGACGTCGACGAGCTCCAGCTTGGCGCGCAGGTCGGGCTTGTCGTTGCCGTACTTCAGCATCGACTCACGGAACGGGATGCGCGGGAAGGGGGAGGTGACCTCGCGGCCGTTGCCGAACTCGGTGAAGATCTCCGTCATCAGCTTCTCGATCGGCTGGAAGACGTCCTCCTGCTCGACGAAGCTCATCTCGACGTCGAGCTGGTAGAACTCGCCCGGCGAGCGGTCGGCGCGGGCGTCCTCGTCGCGGAAGCAGGGCGCGATCTGGAAGTAGCGGTCGAAGCCCGAGATCATCAGCAGCTGCTTGAACTGCTGCGGGGCCTGCGGCAGCGCGTAGAACTTGCCCGGGTTGAGGCGCGAGGGGACCACGAAGTCGCGGGCGCCCTCGGGGGAGGTCGCCGTGAGGATCGGGGTGGCCATCTCGTTGAAGCCGAGCGCGACCATCTTCGAGCGGATGGACGCGATGACCGAGGACCGCAGCATGATGTTGCGGTGCATGCGCTCGCGGCGCAGGTCCAGGAAGCGGTACTCCAGGCGGCGCTCCTCGTTCACGCCGTCCTCGGCGTTGATCGTGAAGGGCAGCGGGGCGGCCTCGCCGAGGATCTCGACCTCGCCGACCTCGATCTCGACCTCGCCGGTGGGCAGCTCGGAGTTCACGTTGTCCGCGCCGCGGGCGGAGACCTTGCCGTCGATGCGTACGACGGTCTCCTTGGTCAGCTTCGCCAGGGCCTCGTTGCCGGGGGTGCCGGGACGGGCGACGAGCTGGGTGATCCCGTAGTGGTCGCGGAGGTCGATGAAGAGGATGCCGCCCAGGTCACGGCGATTGTGCAGCCAGCCGCTCAGCCGGACGTCGCTGCCGACGTCGGAGGCGCGGAGCTCGCCGCACGTGTGGGACCTGTACCGATGCTGCATCGTTCATCCAATTCTTCGCGAGATTCTTCGCGAGACAGGCGGGAATCAACCCCCCAAGAGTACCGGCCCTGCTCAGTCGCCCCTGTCGGAATAAAGTGGGGCAATGCGTACCGAGGATGTACTGGCTGCCATCGCCACCGGAGTGTGGCGGTGGGACATGGCCGCCGGGGTCGTCACGCTCGACTCCGAGGCCGCCCGTCTCCTCGGGCTGCCCACCGGACAGACCAGTCATTCGGTGACGGCCGTGCGCTCCCGCTTCCACCCCGTCGACTGGAACGAGATGCGCGGCGTCGTGAACCTGTCGATCGCCGAGGGCACCCTCGCCGAGGTGCGGCTGCGCGTGGTCGACGAGGCCGGGCACGTCCTCCGTACGGTACGAAGCCGGTCGAAGCCCCAGCTCATAGGCCAGACCGCGGACGTCTACGTCGGAGTCGGCACCATCCAGGAGGCCGTCGAACCCCACCCCGGCACCTCCGGCGGCCGCGCCCGCATCACCGGCGACTGGCGCCGCTCCCGCGAGGCGTTCCTCCTCGACGCGGGCCGTGCGCTCGCCGAGGCCCGCTCGACCTCCGAGGTGCTGCGGGTCGCCGCCTCCCTCTCCATGCCCGGGTTCTCGCCGGACGGGCTCGCGGTCTTCGGCGTGGAGGGCGACCGGCTGACGATCATCGGCCACCACGGGCACAACCCGGGCGCCGACGGCCCCTTCACCGACATGACGCTGGACACGGACTATCCGGCGGCCGAGGTCGTGCGCAACGGGCAGGCCATCTATCTGCCGACCCCGCAGGAGTACGAGCACCGCTACCCCGCCGCCTGGCCCCTCGCGCAGGTCTTCCACCGCCAGTCCTGGGCGTTCCTGCCGCTGGTCGTCGCGGGCCGCACGATGGGCGCCTGGATGGCGGCGTTCAAGCACCCCGTCGCCTTCACCCCCGACGAGCGCTCGGTGCTGACGACGGTGGCCAGGATGCTGGCGCAGGCGCTCGCGCGGGCCGTGGTCGCGGAGTCGGAGCGCGAGCTGTCGCTGGGGCTGCAGCGGTCCATGCTGCCGACGCTCGGGCCCGAGATCCCGGGGATGACGGTCGCCGCACGCTATGTCCCGACGGGTGGCGGGCTGCAGGTCGGCGGGGACTGGTACGACATGATCCCGCTGCCCAGCGGCCGGGTGGCGCTGGTCATCGGTGACGTACAGGGCCATGACGTACGGGCGGCCGGCGTCATGGGCCAGCTCCGGATCGCGCTCCGTGCGTACGCCTCCGAGGGCCACCGCCCCGACGCGGTGCTCTCCCGGGCCGGGCGCTTCCTGAGCGGGCTGACCGACACGTACGAGGACGACGACTTCGGCGGCCCGCGCTTCGCGACCTGCCTGTACGCGGAGGTCGACCCGGTCGCCGGCACCCTCGACGTCGCACGCGCCGGCCACCCCGACCCGGTCCTCATCACGGCCGACGGCACCCCGATGCTGCACCCCACGGCGGGCGGGCTGCCGCTGGGCATCGAGGAGGACACGGACTATCCGACGACGCGCATCTCCCTCCAGGAGGGGGAGGCGCTGATGTTCTGCACGGACGGCCTGATCGAGACCGGCGGCCACGACATGGCGACGGGCTGGGACCGGCTCCGCCCGATCATGGAGGAGTACGCGGAGGGGTCCCTGGAGAAGATGGCCGACGCCCTGGTCCAGGGCGTCATCGGCCCCTCCTCGCACCACACGGTGGGCCCCCTCGCCGACCGCCGCGAGGACGACATCGCGGTGCTGCTGCTCTCCCGCGACAGCGAGCAGCGCGTCTCCGTACGCCGTACGGCACTCACCGTCGCGCAGGCCCAGCCCGAGCGGATCGCGGAGGCCCGCAGGCAGCTGCGCGACCTCCTCCACGACTGGTCCGACCAGGAACAGGTCGACTCCGCCGAGCTGATGGTCTCCGAGATGGTCACCAACGTCCTGGTCCACACGGACGGCGACGCGGCGCTGGTCGCGACGGCGACGGGCGAGCTGGGCGCGCGGCGGCTGCGCGTCGAGGTGGCGGACGCGAGCGACGAGCTCCCCCACAAGCGGCGCCCCGGCGAGATGGCGTCGTCGGGGCGTGGTCTGGTGCTGATGGAGATGCTGGCGGACGCGTGGGGCGTGGACCCCAGGGGCGCGGGCAAGTCGATCTGGTTCGAGCTCTACGAGTCGAAGTCGGGCTCCGGCGCGGACGACTCACCCGAGCCGTAACGCTTCTTCAGCTCCCCGATGATCCCGAAGGCGGCCGCCGTCACGGGCACGGCGAGCAGCATCCCGAGGATCCCGGCGACGGACGCCCCGGCGGTGATGGCCAGCATGACCATGGCCGGGTGCATCTGGACGGTGCGCGACTGGATCATGGGCTGGAGCACGTTCCCCTCCAGCTGCTGTACGGCGAGGATCACACCCAGCGTCCAGAGCCCGATGACCCAGCCCCGGTCGGCCAGCGCGACCAGCACGGCGACGGCGCCGGAGAGCGTGGCGCCGAGGTAGGGGATGTACGCGGTGATGAAGACCAGCGCCCCGAGCCCGACGGCGCCGGGCACGCGCAGGATCAGCAGCCCGACGGTGATGCAGACGGCGTCGATGAGGGCGATGATCGTCGTCCCGCGCATGAAGCCCTCGACCGCTTCGAAGGCGCGGCGCCCCATGGCTTCGACGATGTCGCCGATGCCGCGCGGCGCGATGGAGTGCGCGAGGCCGACGGCGCGGTCGGAGTCCTTGAGGAAGAAGAAGGTCAGCAGCAGGGCGAGCACGCTGGTGGCGAGCAGCGAAGCGAGTACGGACAGACCGGCGATGACTCCGCTGGCGGCGCTGGCACCCCATTTGGAGATCAGGCTCTTGGCACTGTCGGCGGCGGAGCCGATGTCGGAGGCCTGGGTGATCCCGAAGTGCTCACGGATCCAGTTCCCGGCGTCGCCCAGCGAGGAGACGATCTGGTCACCGGTGTCGATGAGGGCGGCGACCACGATGTACCCGGTCCCGCCGACGACGGCGACGAGTGCGACGCAGGTCAGCATGGCGGCCAGCGCCCGGTTGACCCGCCGCCTGACCAGCCACCCGTGGACGGGGCCGAGCAGCGCGGTGCCGAGGAGGGCGAGCAGGACGGGGGTGACGGCGGTCTGGAAGATGATGCAGAGCCAGACCCCGACGGCCGCGACCCCGGTGACCAGCAGCACCACCGCGCACCAGGCGGCGGTGCGGCGGGCGGCTTCGGGGAGGAGAGGCTTCTGACTGGTCGTCACCGGTCCAGCGGACCACGGCAAACGCCTGACGGCCCCTCAGAAGGGGCCGCCAGGGTGACAGCGGGTTACGTGTGCGGCACGCGCTCCGTGGGGATGACGCCCAGGCGGCCCGCCTGGTAGTCGTCGAAGGCCTCCTGCAGCTCCGCGCGGGTGTTCATGACGAACGGCCCGTAGTGCGCCATCGGTTCACGGATCGGACGGCCGCCCAGGAGCACGATCTCCAGGTCCGGCGTGTTCGAGTCCTGCTGCTCGTCCGCGCGGACGGTCAGCGAGGAGCCCTTGCCGAACACCGCGGTCTGGCCGGTGTGGACGGGGCGGCGGTCGGTGCCGACCGAGCCGCGTCCGGCCATCACGTACGCCAGGCCGTTGAAGTCCTCGCGCCAGGGGAGCGTGACCTCGGCGCCGGGGCGGACCGTCGCGTGGATCATCGTGATCGGGGTGTGCGTGATGCCCGGGCCGTCGTGGCCGTCGAGCGAACCCGCGATGACCCGCAGCAGCGCGCCGCCGTCGGGCGAGGCGAGGAGCTGGACCTCGCCGCCGCGGATGTCCTGGTAGCGCGGCGCCATCATCTTGTCGGCGGCCGGGAGGTTCACCCACAGCTGGAGGCCGTGGAAGAGCCCGCCCGAGACGACCAGCGACTCCGGCGGCGCCTCGATGTGCAGGAGCCCGGAGCCGGCGGTCATCCACTGGGTGTCGCCGTCGTTGATCGTGCCGCCGCCACCGTGGCTGTCCTGGTGGATGAAGGTGCCGTCGATCAGGTACGTGACGGTCTCGAAGCCGCGGTGGGGGTGCCAGGGCGTGCCCTTGGGCTCTCCCGGCGCGTACTCCACCTCGCCCATCTGGTCCATCATGATGAACGGGTCGAGGTGCTGGTAGTTGATCCCGGCGAAGGCACGGCGCACCGGGAAGCCCTCGCCCTCGAATCCGCCCGGCGCCGTGGTCACGGCAAGCACGGGGCGCGGTACGGAGCCCTCCGGTGCGGTCACACGCGGCAGGGTCAACGGGTTTTCGACGGTTACGGCAGGCATGGTGCCCTCCTTGGCGGGATGCTCAGCTCCCAAAGTAGTTGAACAGTGAACATCCCGCAAGTGGAGCGTTATTCCGAAGCTGTTCCGGGGCGCCCTACGGCAGCAGCGCCTCGTCCCGCGCCGAGCAGCCGTTGGCGCACCTCGGGTCCTCGGCGAGCACCGGCGGATCCACGTGCACCTCGCTGACCAGCGGGTCTCTGGGAAGGAGGCCGACCATCGTGTACGTGACCTCGTCGCCGGCCGCGATGTCCGCGGTGGTGTCCACGGGACCGCGCCCGGTCGCGTCCCCGCACCGGCTCGGCGCCTTCGCCGCGCAGGTCCACGGCAGGTCGGAGAGCGCGTCGGGGGCCTGCTGCACGATCTGGGAGCCGACCGCGTCCGAGGGGCCCTCGTTGCGTACGACGATCGTGTACGTCACCTTGCCGCCCGGCTCCAGCACCTTCGGCAGATGCTCGTGGCGCACGCTCAGCGCGGTGTGCACCGACCCGTCGGCCGAGGCCTCCGCCGTGCACTCCTTGAGGCAGTTGGCGTCCTCCGCGTCCCGCGGCGGCACGATCCGCGCGGTGCCCTTCAGCGGGCCGCCGCTGGAGGGAGCCACCGTCCCGGTCGCGGCGAAGGCCAGCTTGGCGCCGACCGGCAGGTCGATCTCCGTGTCCAGGTCCCCGCCGGGCACCTTCGGGCATGTCGCCCCGCCCATCGGCACACAGCTCCAGCGCACCTCGCTCAGCGGCGCCGGCAGCTGGGCCGTGAGGCGGGCGCCGCGCGCACGTCCCGGACCGTCGTTGCCCGCCGTCACGGTGTACGTCAGCTTCTCGCCCGCGACATACGGATCCGGAGCGACGTCCTCCTTGACCCAGAGCCCGGTGCGGGAGGCCACCTTCACCGCGTAGTCCGCCTTGTCGTTGCCGTGGTCGGCGTCGTCCGGGGTGGTCACGGCGGAGACCAGCGGCAGCTTCCCCACCGCATCGGGCGCCGCCTGGACCGGGATCACCACCGGCGGATACGACGCCCCCGGCTCCAGCGAGTCCGGCCCGGTGCCGGGCCGGGCGCAGGTCACCCGGGAGCCGTCCACCTTGCAGGTCCAGCCGCCGCCCGTCGCGCCGGTGGGCACGAGGCCCGGCGGCAGCGTGGTGCGCAGGGTGACGGGCTGGTCGCTGGGACCGGCCAACGGCTTGTTGTGGACGGTGAGTTCGAGCTTGCCGGTGCCCCCGGCCGTGAAGTCGCCCTCGGTGCGCGGGGTGACGTACAGGTCCGGCGGCAGTCCCTCGACCCGCACCCTGCGCACCTCGTGGTACGCCGTGGAGGCGCCGGTGGAGGCGGCGAAGCCGAGCTTGAAGGTGGGCGGCAGGGCGGGCTGGCCGGGGATCTTCCTCAGGTTCACCGGGCCGAGCAGACGCCGGTAGCCCTTGCCGTCGTGGTAGTCCATCTCGAGGGTGAGCATCATCGCGGTCGAGAGCCTGACGCGCACCGAACGCTGCGCGGGCCCCCGGGTCTTGGCCGCGCCCAGCGACAGGCTCTGCGGCAGCGACTTCGTACCGGTGATGTACGGCGATCCGATGCTGGTCGCACCGCGCAGCGCGACCGCGTTCCGCACCATGCCGGGGCCGCCCTTGCCGGCCCAGGCGGGGTTGGAGAAGTTCCCGAACTGGTCGAGGCCGATGCCGATGTAGCCGCCGACCAGGCCCTTGTAGCCGAGCGCCCCGCCGTACATCCCCTCACGCGTGGGGTGTGCGCTGCCGTCGATCAGGAAGAAGCTGATGCCGTCGGCGCCGCGGGCGGTCGTGGTGTCGTACTGGAAACTGTCGAAGGTCGCCTCCAGCCCCTCGGCCGTGGAGAACGGCCGGTCGAAGAAGGCGAAGCCGCCCTGGTGACCGGTCTTGTCGGTGATCCGCAGGGTGCCGTGGCCCGGCTTGTCCCTGGGGCCGCCGGGGCAGGCCTTCAGCGGGCCGGTCGCACCCTTGGCCGCGGTCAGGCAGGCGAACCCGGTGCCGGGCTTCCCGTAGCCAGAGATCCAGCGGCCGTCCGCGATCGACGCGTCGGTGAAGGTCTCCTCGACCAGCAGCGGGTTGGGCGGAGGGGCGGCGGCGCGGGCGGGCGCGGATGCGGCGAACGCGCCGGCGAGGCCCGCACAGGCCAGGGTGAGCGCGGTTGCCGCCGCGGTGAGACGTGCTCTCAAGCCGGACACCATCAATACCTCTCGTCACAGGGGTGGTCAGGGGGCCGGGGCCCGTACCGCGGGTGCGGTACGGGCCCCGGCAAGAGGGGGGTGCGGTCAGTGGACGGCGACCTGGTCACCGGCCGAGCAGCCCTCGGCGCAGCTGGTGTCGGTGACGCTGTCGGGCGGGGTGACACCCACCGAGTCGGTGATGATCGCGGGGGCGACCACTCCGGTCACCGTGTAGACGACCTGGCTGTTCGCGGCCACGTCGACGGTCTCGTCGATGTCGCCCTGGCCCTTGGCCGATCCGCAGGCGCTGCCCGCGGCGGCCTTGCAGGTCCAGCTGAACTTCCGCAGCTGCTCGGGCAGTTGGTCCTTGATCCTGGCGCCGATGGCGTCCGAGGGACCGCCGTTGGTCACGGTGATCGTCATGGTCAGCTGCTGTCCCGCGCTGTACGGGTCGGGGCGGTGCGTCTCGGTGACCGCGAGCGAGGTGACGGCCTGGCCCTCCAGCGTCGCGGAGTCCGAGCAGCCACCGTCGCACAGCTCGTCGACAGTGTCCGGCGGCGGCGAGACATGGGCCCGCGCGGTGATGGGGTCGGTGCTGTCGCCCGGGGTCGTGCCGGTGACGGTGAAGTCCTTCTCGCCGCCGGCCGGGACGTCCACGGGGAAGTTGAGCTTGCCGTCGGGGTCGGCCGTGCCGCAGGTCTTGCCGTCGGCGGTCCTGCAGACCGCACCGGCCAGGTACTTCGGCAGCTGTACGGAGAGCGGGGCGCCCTTGGCGTCCGAGGGGCCCTCGTTGCCGACGGCGATCGCGAAGGCGACGTCCGCGCCTGCCGTGTAGGTGTCCGGGTTGCCCGCGACGGCGATGGACAGGCCCGTCTGCGGCTTCACCGGGATCGGGGTCTTGTCCTCGTCGTTCTTCGGGTTCTTGTCGTCCGGGGTGGAGACGTCGCCCTCGGTGGGGACGTCACCGGACGCGTCCGGCGCGGCCTGCAGCGGGATGTCGACCGGAGGGTAGGAGGCGCCGGGCGGCAGCGAGTCGCCGCCGGTCCCGGGGCGGGTGCAGTCGACATCGGTGTCGGTGTACGTACAGTCCCAGCCGTCTCCGGACGCGTCGGTCGGGGTGAGACCGTCGCCGAAGTGCCGGTGGAAGGTGACGGGCTGGTCGGAGGGGCCGGCGTTCGGGTCGTTGGAGACCGTGTAGTGGATGGTGCCGGTGCCGCCCGCGACGATGTCGCCGTCGGTGGTGCGCTTGATGGAGAGGTCGGGGCCGAGGGTGTCGACGTCCACGTTGGCGATCTCGTGGACGGCGGTGTTGTCGCCGGTCCCCGCCGCGAAGCCGATCTTCAGCGTCTCGGGCAGCGCGGGCTGTCCCTTGACGCTGTCGATGTCGACCTTGTTGACCAGGGTCACGTACCCCTTGCCGTCCCCGAAGTCGACGGCGATGCTGAACCGGCCCGAGGGCGTCAGGTCGGCCTTGACCTTGCGGATCGCCTTGGAGCGGGACTTCGCCCCGTCGACGGCGATGGGCCTGGGCATCTTCTTGGTGTGGATCCAGGGGTTCTTGGCACTGGTCGCGCCGCGCACCGTGACCGAGTTGGGGGTGCGTCCCGGGCCGCCGGGGGCCTTGGACTTCCCCGGGTCGGCCATGTTCCCCCACTGGTCGAGGGTGACGCCGATGTAGCCGCCCTCGATGCCGACGTAGCCGTTGCCGCCGCCGACGTTCCCGGAGTCCTTGGGCGAGACGGAGCCGTCGAGGAGGAAGACGGTGATGCCGTCGGCGCCGCCGCCGACCGGCTTGCCCTTCTTCTTGCCCGTCTTGAACGTGCCGCCGGTGGTGGTGCCGTACTGGTACGCGTCGAAGGTCGCCGAAACGCCCTGGTGGGACGGGAAGGCGGTGTTGAGGACGGCGAACCCGCTCTGGCCGCGCGCGCTGCCCGTCAGCCGCAGAGCGCCCCGGCCCGCCTTGTCGATCGCCTTGCCGCCCTTGCACGCCTTCAGCGGGCCCTGTGTGCCGGAGGCCGCGGTGAGGCAGGCGAAGCCGGTGCGGTCCTTGGCGCCGCCCTTGGAGTTGCTGAACCACTTGCCTTCCGGCACCGTCACGCCGCTGAACGCCTCGTCCACCAGTGGGGCGTTGTCGGCGGCGGCCGGCGAGGCCGGGATGCCGGTGAACGCGGCGAGGGCGAGCGCGAGGGTGGATCCCCAGCTCAGAGCCCTGTCCGTGATGCAGCGCGTACGCGCCATGACGCCTCTCCTTGACCCTGCGTAGTCGATTGATCACATTAAGTGACTACGAACAGGGCGAAGGGAAGGAGCCGCGCCGGTCAGCCGTACATACGGCGCATCGCGAAGTCGACCATCTGCTCGACGGCCTTCGCGTCGAAGACCATCCGGTGCTCGCCCTCCATGTCCAGGACGAAGCCGTACCCGGTGGGCAGCAGGTCGATGACCTCGGCGCCGGTGATCACGAAGTACTTGGACTCCTTGCCGGCGTACCGACGGAGCTCCTTCAGCGAGGTGAACATGGGGATCACCGGCTGCTGGGTGTTGTGCAGGGCCAGGAATCCGGGGTTGTCACCGCGCGGGCAGTAGACCTTCGAGGTCGCGAAGATCTGCTGGAAGTCCTCGGCGGCGAGAGAACCCGTGGTGAAGGCCCGTACGGCGTCGGCCAGGGACGGCGGGGACGGCTCGGGGTACAGCGGCTGCTCGCCGTAGCCGGGCTGCGGCGGCTGCTGCTGCGGCTGGGCGTACTGCTGGTGCTGCTGAGCGCCCGGGGTCTGGTCGTAGCCGTACATGAGCGCAAGAGTAGTGCGCCACATATGGGCCTTGCGGGGTTGCGTCTTATTACTCGCGGGTAGCATCATCGTAGCTACTAACCGGTATTGGTCATAGGTATGCGTTACGAGAGGGCCGTTGCCATGGGGCACTACAAGTCGAATCTCCGCGACATCGAGTTCAACCTGTTCGAGGTGCTCGGTCGCGACAGTACGTACGGCAGCGGCCCGTTCGCCGAGATGGACGTCGAGACCGCCAAGTCGATCCTCGACGAGATCGGCCGTCTCGCCGAGAAGGACTTCGCCGACTCCTTCGCGGACGCCGACCGCAACCCGCCGGTCTTCGACCCGGAGACCAACACCGCGCCGGTCCCCGCGGCCTTCAAGAAGAGCTACCAGACCTTCATGGACTCCGAGTACTGGCGGCTCGGCCTGCCCGAGGAGATCGGCGGCACGACCTCCCCGCGCTCGCTGATCTGGGCCTTCGCGGAGCTGATCCTCGGCTCGAACCCGGCGATCTGGATGTACTCCTCGGGTCCGGCCTTCGCCGGGATCCTCTACGAGGAGGGCAACGACGTACAGAAGAAGATCGCCGAGATCGCTGTGGAGAAGCAGTGGGGCTCGACGATGGTGCTCACCGAGCCCGACGCGGGCTCGGACGTCGGCGCCGGCCGGACGAAGGCCGTGCAGCAGGACGACGGCTCCTGGCACATCGAGGGTGTGAAGCGCTTCATCACCTCGGGCGAGCACGACATGTCCGAGAACATCATTCACTACGTGCTCGCACGCCCCGAGGGTGCGGGACCGGGGACGAAGGGGCTCTCCCTCTTCATGGTCCCGAAGTTCCACTTCGACTTCGAGACCGGTGAGCTGGGCGAGCGCAACGGCGTCTACGCGACCAACGTCGAGCACAAGATGGGGCTGAAGGCCTCCAACACCTGCGAGATGACCTTCGGCGACCAGAGCCCGGCCGTCGGCTGGCTGGTCGGCGACAAGCACGAGGGCATCCGGCAGATGTTCCGGATCATCGAGTTCGCCCGGATGATGGTCGGCACGAAGGCCATCGCGACGCTCTCGACGGGGTACCTGAACGCGCTGGAGTACGCCAAGGAGCGCGTCCAGGGTCCCGACCTCGCCGAGTTCATGGACAAGGCCGCCCCGAAGGTGACGATCACTCACCACCCGGACGTACGGCGCTCGTTGATGACGCAGAAGGCGTACGCCGAGGGCATGCGCTCGCTGGTGCTCTACACCGCCACGGTCCAGGACGCGATCCAGGAGAAGGAGGCCGCGGGCGAGGACGCGAAGGCGCTGCACGGGCTGAATGACCTGCTGCTGCCGATCGTGAAGGGCTACGGCTCGGAGAAGTCCTACGAGCAGCTGGCGCAGTCCCTGCAGACCTTCGGCGGGTCGGGCTATCTGCAGGAGTACCCGATCGAGCAGTACATCCGCGACGCCAAGATCGACACCCTCTACGAGGGCACGACCGCCATCCAGGGCCAGGACTTCTTCTTCCGGAAGATCGTCCGTGACCAGGGTGCGTCGCTGAACATGCTGTCGGAGGAGATCAAGAAGTTCCTCGCGGTCGGCACCGGCGGCGAGGAGCTGGGCGAGGCGCGTGAGCAGCTCGCCAAGGCGGCCGTGGACCTGGAGGCGATCGTCGGCACGATGATCACCGACCTGACCGCGACCGGCGAGGACGTCAAGAACATCTACAAGGTGGGCCTCAACACGACCCGCCTGCTGATGGCCTCGGGCGACGTCGTCGTCTCGTACCTGCTGCTCAAGGGTGCGGCCGTGGCCGCCGAGGCGCTGCCGACGGCCTCCCCGAAGGACGTCCCCTTCTACCAGGGCAAGATCGCGGCCGCGAAGTTCTTCGCCGCGAACGTGCTGCCGGGCGTCGGCAGCGCGCGTGCGCTGGCCGAGACGGTCGACAACTCCCTGATGGAGCTGGACGAAGCCGCCTTCTAGTCCTGCGGGACCACACACTGCGGCCCGCCCCCGGTGACCGGGGGCGGGCCGCAGTGCACAGGCCATGGCTGGGGGCTGTCGGCGGTCGTAGTTAGGCTGGAGTTCATGAGCACTGCTATCCGCTTCGACCGCGGTCACACCGACGACCTGATGTCCTTCCTGGCGGCCAGCCCGTCGCCGTACCACGCAGTGGCGAACGCGGCCGAGCGGCTGGAGAAGGCCGGCTTCCGTCAGGTCGCCGAGACCGACGCGTGGGACGCCTCCACGGGCGGGAAGTACGTGCTGCGCGGCGGCGCGATCGTCGCCTGGTACGTCCCCGAGGGCGCCGAGGCGCACACCCCCTTCCGGATCGTCGGAGCCCACACCGACTCCCCCAACCTGCGCGTGAAGCCGCTGCCCGACATGGGCACCGAGGGCTGGCGGCAGGTGGCCGTGGAGATCTACGGCGGGACGCTGCTCAACACCTGGCTCGACCGCGACCTCGGCCTCTCCGGCCGCCTCACCCTGCGCGACGGATCGCACCGCCTCGTCCTCATCGACCGCGCGCTGCTGCGCGTGCCGCAGCTCTCCGTCCACCTGGACCGCTCGGCCAACACCGACGGCCTCAAGCTCGACAAGCAGCGCCACATGCAGCCCATCTGGGGCCTGGGCGACGTGCACGAGGGCGACCTCATCGCCTACGTCGCGCAGGAGGCTGGCGTCGCCGCCGCGGACGTGACCGGCTGGGACCTGATGGTCCACTCGATCGAGGCGCCGTCGTACCTCGGCCGCGACCAGGAGCTCGTCGCCGGGCCGCGTATGGACAACCTCCTCTCCGTGCACGCGTGCACGGCCGCGCTGGCCGCCGTGGCCGGCGAGAAGCTCGACCACATCCCGGTGTTCGCCGCCTTCGACCACGAGGAGAACGGCTCGCAGTCCGACACCGGCGCCGACGGCCCGCTGCTCGGCACGGTCCTGGAGCGCTCCGTCCTCGCCCGCGGCGGCAGCTTCGAGGACAAGGCCCGCGCCTTCGCCGGCACCGTCTGTCTGTCGTCCGACACCGGCCACGCCGTGCACCCCAACTACAGCGAGCGCCACGACCCCACGCACCACCCGCGTGCCAACGGCGGACCGATCCTCAAGGTCAACGTGAACATGCGGTACGCGACCGACGGCAGCGGCCGGGCCGTCTTCGCCGAGGCCTGCGAGAAGGCCGGGGTGCCGATGCAGCACTTCGTCTCCAACAACGCGATGCCGTGCGGGACGACCATTGGTCCGATCACCGCCGCGCGCCACGGGATCAAGACCGTCGACATCGGCGTCGCGATCCTCTCCATGCACAGCGCGCGCGAGCTGTGCGGGGCCGACGACCCGTACCTGCTGGCCAACGCACTGGTGGCGTTCCTGGAGGGCTGACTGTGCCTGTTTTAACAACGCCGCTGGGTTGATTGGTTGTTGTGGCTGCGGGTACCCGCAGCCGTAGCCCGCTACAGCCAATCAACCCTGGAGGCGATTCGCATGGGCCTGGGAGGCTGCATTCTCCTGGTCACGGTCGGCGCGATCCTGACCTTCGCCACGGACTGGAAGGTCCAGAGCGTCAATCTCGACGTGGTCGGACTGATCATGATGCTGGTCGGATTCATCGGCATCTGCGTCTACACGAGCGTGCTGCGCCGCCGCCGTCCGCCGGTCGCCACGCAGTCCACGCTGATCGAGGAGGAGCGTCGGCACGGCCTGTGACCCCCGCGTATCCTCGATCTCCGGGGAACAGGGGATCAAAGAGGAGTCATCGGTGGAGTTCCGGCTGCTGGGTTCGGTCGCCGTGGCGACCGAGAACGGTGACATACCCCTCGGGCCCGCCAAACGCTCCAGCCTCCTCGCGATGCTCCTGCTGCGGCCCAACACGGCGGTGAAGGTCGAGCAGTTGACCGCCGCCCTCTGGGAGGACGAGCCGCCGACCCACTCGAAGACCGTTCTGCAGGGCCACGTCTCGCGCCTCCGCGCACTGCTCGCCGAGCACGGCGCGGAGGCGTACGGGGTCGAACTCGCCACCCAGGGCTCCGCGTACATCCTGCGCATGCCCGAATCGCTGGTCGACGCCCACCGCTTCGAGGAGCTCGTCGCGCTCGCCCGGGTGCAGCGCCAGCCCGCCGACGCCGTTCAGATGCTGCGCGAGGCGCTCTCCGTCTGGCAGGGGCCCGCGCTCACCGGCACCGTGCAGAGCCGGCCACTGGAGGCCGCGGCGAACGGTCTCGAGGAGCTGCGGCTGGCTTCCGTGGAAGCCCTCGCCGCCGCGTACGGGCAGCTCGGCGAGCATGCGCGGGCCGCCGCCGTGCTCCGTACGGAATCCGTCACGCATCCGCTGCGCGAGTCCCTGGCGGCAGCCCTGATGCTGGCGCTCGGGCGGTCGGGGCGGCAGTCGGACGCCATGGACTGGTACCACCGCACCCGGCGCCTCCTCGCCGAGGAGCTCGGGGTCGACCCGGGCGAGACACTCAGCGAGGCGTACGCGACGATCCTGCGCGCCGCCGAACCGGCCACGGAGAAGCGCCCGGCCCCCGCCGCCGAGGCCCCCGTCCCCGAACTGCTGCCCCGCCCGCCGCGCGGCTTCACCGGGCGCGGAGACGAACTGGCCGTCCTGGCACGGGCGGTGGCGGGCGGGGACGCGCCCGTCGCTCTGGTCACCGGACCCGCCGGGGTCGGCAAGTCCGCGTTCGCCGTGCACTGGGCGCACGAGCGGCGCGCCGACTTCCCCGACGGGCGTCTCTTCGCCGACCTGCGCGGCTTCAGCGAGACGCAGGAGCCCGAATCGGCCGCCGTACTGCGGGAGTTCCTCGTCGCGCTCGGCACCCCGGCCCAGCGGATCCCGGAGCACGCCGACGCGATGGGCGCGCTCTTCCGCTCGCTCACCGCGGACCGCAGGCTCCTCGTCGTACTCGACAACGCCCGCTCCTCGGAGCAGGTGCGCCCGCTGCTGCCCGGCGGCGACCACTGCGCGACGCTGATCACCAGCCGCGACCGGCTCGGCGGGCTCATCGCCTCCGACGCGGCCCGTCCGGTGCCGCTCGGGCACCTTCCGGCGGCCGATGCCACCCGGCTCCTCGCCGCCGTACTGGGCGAGGAGCGCGTCGCCGCCGAGCCTGCCGCGGCCCTGCAGCTGGCCGCGCTCTGCGACGGGCTGCCGCTCGCGCTGCGCGTGACCGCGGCCCGGCTGGCCGAGCGTCCGCAGTGGACGCTGGAGGCGATGGCCGGTGAACTGGCATGCGAACAGGGCAGGTTGGCGCTCCTGGACATCGAGGACACCGGGGTCTCGGCGGCCCTGGGCCTCACCGTGCAGCAGCTGCCCGAGTCCGCCGCCCGGATGTTCCGCGCGATCGGACTGCACACCGGGCCCGACCTGGACCGGTTCGCGGCGGGCGCACTCGCCGGGACCTCCCCCGCGCAGGCCTCCGCCGCCCTGGACCGCCTCGCCGCCGCGCATCTGCTCACCGAGTCGGTGCCCGGCCGCTGGACGCCGCACGATCTCGTACGCCTCTACGCCCGCTCCCTCGCGCCGCAGGCCGACCCCGAGGGCCTCCCGCGCCTCCTCGACCACTACCTGCACACCGGTCTCGCGGCCGACGCCGCCGCCGAACCCGGCTCCCAGCCCTGCTGCACGCTGCCCGCCGACGCCCGACGGCCCGCCGCGACAAGGGAGTTCGAGGACCGGTCGGCCGCGCTCGCCTGGTACGAGGCCGAACGAGCGGCGTTGGAAGGAGCAGTCGCCGCAGCCGTCTCCCTCGGCCTGCACGACCGGGCCTGGCGGCTCGCCCTGCTGCAGTGGCCGCTGATCCTGTGGCGCATCCGCGACGGCTGGACGCCGCTCCTGAGCACCGGGCTCGACTCGGCCGTGCAGGAGGGCGACGCGGACGCGCAGTCGCGGGCGCGGGCGCTGCTGGGGTGGGTGCTGCACGAGGAGGGCAGGGACGCGGAAGCCCTCGTACATCTGGAGCAGGCACCGGAGTTGGCCGCGCAGGCGGGCGATGTGGTCAGTGAGGCCGTCGCGTACGTCAATCTCGCGGTCGTCCTGGACGGCACGGGCGAACACGAGCGCGCCGGGCTGCTGATGTCGCACGCGGTCTCGCTCGCGGTACAGACGGGGCATCCGGCGACGCAGGTGCTGACGCTGCAGCATCTGGCGCGGCACTGTCTGAAGACGCAGGCGTACGAGGCGGCGCTCACGCATGTTCTTCGCGCGGATGAACTCCTGCCGCCCGACGCGGTGATCGGTCAGGTCCAGCTGAGGATCGCGCGCGGGCAGGCGCTGGCCGGTGTCGGACGGCCGGAAGAGGCCGCTGACCAGCTGAGACAGGCGATACGGGGAGCCGAGTCGGCCGGTTTCACCGAGGGTGTGGCGGAGGCCACAGACCTGCTGTCGCGGCTGCCAGCGGATCGTTAGCGGAACGCAAGCGGGACGGCAGCGCGGCCCCAGAAGCTGTAGTCAACACCGAAAACGTGCACTGACCGCAGTCGAAAACGGGGAGAACCACCGTGCGTACCTACCGCAAGAACACCGTCCTGGCCGTCGCCGCCGTCGCCGCCCTCTCGCTCGGCCTGACCGCCTGCGGCGGCAGCGACTCCGGCACCAAGGACGCGGGCAGCGCGACCGCCTCACAGACCGCCACCACGAACGACGGCGCGTCGAAGCAGACTTCGGGCGGTACGGACGACACCTCGACCGGCAAGGCGGCGGACCAGGCCTCGTCGAAGAGCAAGGGCTCGACGACGGGCGGCACCACCGGCGGCGGCACGACCTCGACGGCGAAGACCCCCGAGTGCCAGGTCGGCGCCCTCACGTACTCGACCGAGCACAAGAACGCGGGCAAGCAGGGCGACCACATCCTGATCACGGCGACCAACAACACCGGCTCCTCCTGCACCCTGCAGAAGTTCCCGATCATCACCCCGGGCGCCGCCAACGGCGACGTACCGCACTCGAAGAAGGACTCGCAGCCCGCGCAGCCGCTGACCCTGAAGGCGGGCAGCCACGTCTACGCGGCGCTGGAGCTCTTCCCCGAGGGCACGAGCGACCTGAGCTTCAGCTCGATCCGCATGTCGCTCTACATGAACAACGTGGACGACTCGGCGAAGCTCGTCACCCTCAACACCGGCAAGGCGTACTACGCCGACTCCGCCGACGGCATCGAGGTCTACTCCTGGAACCCGGTCAAGCCCTTCGACTTCTGATCCCGCCCGGGATCAGCCGTCCATCCCGGCCAGCACCAGCGGCAGCCGTGTCACCCCGTCCGCACTCACGCGGACGGGGACGCCCCAGTCCTGCTGGTGCATGTGGCAGGCCGGGTACTCGTTCTCCGGGTCGTCGTCGCAGGACGCGGCCATCGCGGAGACGTGCAGAACGCCCTCGGTGATGTCGGGGTTGAGCTCCAGGGTGCGGGCGAGGTCGGTGTCCGTACCCTCGCCCGCGAGCAGCAGCTCCGGCGGGGTCGAGGAGACGAGCAGCCGGGTCGAGGGGCCGTAGCGGGTGTCGAGCTTCTGCCCGGCGGGCGCCTGGAAGATGACGTCCAACTCCAGCTTCCCCGGGGCGACATCGGTCGCCGCGCGCTGGGTGCGGTGGGCGACGGATTCGACCCGTACCGCCTCCTCGGGCAGCCGCAGCCGGGTCAGCCGGTGGCGCGCGGACTCCACGACCACGATGTCGTCGCCGACGAGGACCGCGTCGGACGGCTCCCTCAAGTCCGTTGCGAGCGTGGTGACTTCACCTGTCGCGGGGTCGAAGCGCCGCAGCGCGTGGTTGTACGTGTCCGAGACCGCGACCGAGCCGTCGGGCAGCGCCGTGACACCCAGCGGGTGCTGGAGCAGCGCCTGGTCGGCCGCCCCGTCCCGGTGCCCGAAGTCGAAGAGGCCCTTGCCGACGGCTGTGTGCACGGCCCCGTCCAGATCGACGAAGCGCAGCGAGGACGTCTCGGAGTCGGCGACCCAGAGCCGGTCCTCGGTCGCCTCGAGACCGGAGGGCTGGGCGAACCAGGCCTCGGCGCCGGGCCCGTCGACCAGCCCCTCGTTCGTCGTCCCGGCCGCGACCTCGACGGTCCCGCTCTCGGGGTCGTACGTCCACAACTGGTGCACGCCGGCCATCGCGATCCACAGCCGCCCGCCGAACCAGGCGACGTCCCAGGGCGAGGAGAGCGCGACGTCCAGGGCGGGCCCGGAGGTGGGCGCCCCCTGCCACCACTGCTTGCCGGTGCCCGCGACGAGCGCGATGTCGCCGGTGGCCGGGTCGTAGGTGCGGATGGCGTGGTTCACGGTGTCGGCGACGGCGATCTTCCCGTCGGGCAGCAGCGCGAGCCCCTGCGGCTCGTTGAAGACCCCTTCGCCGCCGATGCGCCGTACGACGGTCTCCCCGTCGGCGGCCATCTCGACGAGCTGGTGCCGGGTCGAGTCGGAGATCAGGAAGTTCCCGTTCTCAAGGAGCAGCGCCTTGCCGGGAAACCGCAGATCGGTGGCGACGGGCTCGGGCGCGACGTACGGCCCGTCGCCCCGCCGCAGCGTCCCCTTCGCCCCGTGCTCGGCCTCCAGCTCCTCGACGAGCTTCTCGATGGCGTGCGCATGCCCCTCGCCGGCGTGCTGCGCGACGACGTACCCCTCGGGGTCGACGACGACGAGCGTGGGCCAGGCGCGGACCGCGTACTGCTTCCAGGTGGTGAGCTCGGGGTCGTCGAGGACCGGGTGGTGCACGTTGTAGCGCTCGACCGCGTCGACAACCGCGGCGTGCTCGGCCTCGTGCACGAACTTCGGGGAGTGGACGCCGATGATCACGACGGTGTCGCTGTGCTTCTGCTCCAGCTCGCGCAGCTCGTCGAGGACGTGCAGGCAGTTGATGCAGCAGAAGGTCCAGAAGTCGAGGATGACGATGCGTCCGCGCAGGTCGGCGAGGGTGTAGCTCTTGTCCCCGGTGTTCAGCCAGCCACCCTTGCCGACGAGCTCGGGGGCGCGGACACGGGTACGGCGGGGGGCGGGAGTCACATCGTTCATGCTTCAAGCTTGCCACTAGCCCGGAACGGTCGTGCGTCTGGTGCGAACCGCCCCCCAGGGGGTAGGCCTGCCCCTATGAAATTCCTCGTGCGCGACAAGATCTTCGACATCGGTGACGACTACTGGATCGAAGACCAGAACGGTGACAAGGCCTTCTTCGTCGACGGCAAGGTCATGCGGATCCGGGACACCCTGGAGATCAAGGACCGGTCGGGGCGGTCCCTGATCACCATCAAGGAGAAGATGCTCTCCATCCGGGACGCGATGACCCTCGAACGGGACGACGAGGAGCTCGCGACCATCCGGAAGAAGAAGTTCTCGCTGCTGCGCGACCACTACCGCGTGAAGCTCAACGAGGGCACCGAGCTCGACGTCAGCGGGAAGATCTTCGACCGTGAGTTCAAGATCGAGTACGACGACGAGCTGCTGGCCCTCGTCTCGCGCAAGTGGTTCCGGGTCCGCGAGACGTACGCCGTGGACGTGGTCCGGGAGGACGCGGACATCGCGCTGATGATCGCCGTCGCGGTCTGCGTGATCCACATGGCGGAGAAGGAGGACGGGCGCGTCGGCCACGGCGAGGGCTGAGTGCCGGGGCTGACCCGGATGGCACCCACCACGTGCGCTTCACTCTGCGCAATGCTCCGATTACGGACAGTGGCCGACTCATCGGCCGATCCCGTATTGGAAGGAGTGGGTGGCCATGAGCAAGCGAAACGCATGGCGCACCACGGGTCTGCGTGCCGTCACGGCCGCTGGACTCGCACTGGCGACGGCCATCACGGCCGCAGGCGCCGCGCATTCTGCTTCGGCACCCATCACAGGCCCTGACAGCGGCGACTGGGGCACAGTCGTCGAAACCCCCGACGGCATCCAGTCCAACGCCTGGGTGGCCCGCGTCCAGGGCATCGGCAAGGTCGTCGACGCACGGCTCTTCGAGTCGGCCTACCCCGCCACCCCGACCGCCCCGGCGGACCAGGCGGGCGGCAACGGCCTCATCAACCTGACCGTCGGCGGTGTCGGCCTCGGCAAGGCATCCGCCCTGTTCTCCCGCTCCCTCGGCAATGCTCTCCCGGCGACGATTTCGGGCAAGGAGACGGTGCCCGCCCCGGGCGTCGCCTACGCGGACGCCGGCGGC
This sequence comes from Streptomyces sp. NBC_01465, assembly GCF_036227325.1. Lineage (NCBI taxonomy): Bacteria > Bacillati > Actinomycetota > Actinomycetes > Kitasatosporales > Streptomycetaceae > Streptomyces > Streptomyces sp. NBC_01465. The sequence continues at coordinate 4,063,063 of NZ_CP109467.1, forward strand.
GCCTCGGTCGACGTCGGCATCCCGTACGTCGACAGCCCGACCGGCGGCACCCAGCTGTCCGCCATCGGCGTCCACGTCGACGCCATCCGGATCCACGCGATGTCCCGCCCGGGCAAGGCCCTGGAACTGGACGGCGGCGCCGCGCGCGGCTACATCTCGGTGCTCGGCAACCGGATCATCGACATCCCGTCGCTGTGGCCGGTCAACTTCGGCGCCCGCATCCCCGCCGACTACAGCCAGTCCCCGTTCGCCCTGGCCAGCACCAACGAGCAGGTGACGACGGACAACAAGGGCGTCCCGACCCTCGGCAAGGACGGGCACTACCAGTACGACCCGAAGGCGACCAGCGGTTACGTGACCGCCATCCACGCCAGCGTCCTCGGCCCGGAGGTGGCCGACGTCACCGTCGGACACGCCGCCGTCATCCGCGACCCCGCGAAGACGGACATGCTCGCTCCGAAGGTGCCCAAGCTGCCGACCTGGCTCGACAGCATCTTCGAGCCCAGGCCGTAACCGCCTGAACCCGCAGCACTTCCCGGCCGTGCCGCCGCGTCCGCACGTGCGCGTCGGCGCGGCCGGGAACCCCCGCCCCCGGTCCCCTCGAAGGGCACCCCCATGCCGTTTTCGCTCCACCGCCCCTCCGCACGCCCCCTGGCCCTGGCGCTGGCCTCGGCCGCTCTCGTACTGACAGGACCGTCGTTCGCGGCCGCCGCCGAGCCGCCGCCTTTCCCGCCGCCCGGCGGGATCGAGACGACGGAGGAGGGCCTGCCGAAGGCCCCGGTCGAGGAGAAGACCCCCGACCAGTCCGACGGCCCCGCCTCCGGCGTCGAAAAGATCGTCCACGGCGCGTTCGACATCGCCGACGAGGCCTGGAAGTTCGCCTGGTCCTGGGTCCCGCACCGGTAACACGCAGCTCTCGCCCCGATCTCTCCGCACGAGGAGCACCTCTGCCATGGCCGTACTGATCCCCGGCGCCGCCCGGATCGCACCACTCGTCGCGGCGGCTTTCCTCGCGGCGGTCCCCACCGCCGCCGCCACTCCGGTCACCGCGTACGACGGCGACGAGCCGGGCAGCGCTGCCGCCCTCGGCTGGGGGACCGTCGTCCAGACCACCGAGTCCGGGCAGGCGGACGCCTGGCTGCTGCGGATCCTGGACCGCAACCGCAAGGCCGACATCCGCCTCGGCGAGGCGCACTACCCCGAACTGCCCGAGGCAGCGCAGGAGTTGAAGGCTGCGGACGACAGCCAGCTGGAAATGACGTCGGGGAGCGAGGACTTCGGTTACGTCGCCCGCGTCCGCACCACCACCCTGCCCACCGCGGGCGGCGGCGCCCGCGCACGCTCGCAGGCGGGCGAGGTCGCGTTCGGGCTGCCGTACGTGAAGAACCCCAAGGGCGGGGTCGCCCTGTCCCCGTTCGGGCTGATGCTGCAGGACGTCACCGCGAGCGCCACCGCGCGCCCCGGCCTGCCCGTCGCGCTCAGGGCGTCCGTCAAGGACGGCTATCTGTCCGCCGACGGCAAGCGGCTGCACACCTTCGCCAAGGGCAAGCCCGTGCCGGTCAATCACGGCATGCGCGTACCGGCCGACCGCCGCAAGGCGCCGTGGCTGCTGGTGACGCTCAACGAGCAGATCACCACCGACAGCCGCGGCGTGCCGACCTTCGACCCGACCGGCCGCTACCGGCCCGACCCGGCAGCGGCCAGCGGCTATGTGAACGCCGTGCATGTGACCGTCCTCGGCACCGAGCCGGTGGACCTGACGGTCGGCCATGCGGCGGCCCTGGGGCGGTAGCGCCCCGGATGGGTGCCCCGACGTGCGAAGGTCGCACAGTGTAGCGAATGTATGACTATCAGTGGCCGAATGTCGTGGCCGCTGCCGTCTCCCCACCGTACGAATGGAAAGAGAGGGTGGTCATGGCTTCATGGCGCACCTCAAGGGCGAACGCCCTGCTGACGGCCGGTCTCGCTCTCACGGCTGTGACGGCTGTCGCGACGCCGGCGACCGCGAACGCGCCGGTCGGTGCCGACGACTGGGGCACCGTCGTCGACACGACCGACTGCCTGCAGGCTGACGCCTGGGTGGCCCGGGTGAAGGGCCTCGGCAGCATCCTCGACACCGCGCTGTTCGAGTCGCACTACCCGTCCACCCCGAAGGCGCCGACGCAGCAGGCCGGCGGCAACAAGCTGGTGGACCTGGCTCCGGGCGGCATCGGCATCGGCAAGGTCTCCGCGCTGTACAGCCGGGCGATGGGGCACAGCCACCCGAACACCGTCTCGGGCGGCACGGCGATCCCGGCACGCGGTGAGGCCTACGCGGACGCCGGTGGCGCCGCGGTGGACGTCGGCGTCCCGTACGTACAGAACCCGCTCGGCGGCACCCAGCTCTCGCCGCTCGGTGTGCACGTCGAGGGCATCACGGTCTCCGCGTACAGCAAGCCCGGCAAGGCAGTTGCCTTCACCGGCGGCGCGGCCCGCGGCTACATCTCGGTCGCCGGCGCCAGGATCATCGAGATCCCGCCGATCTGGGCGACCAACCTGGGTGTGCGCATCCCGGAGGACTACAGCAAGCCGCCGCTGGCCACCGCCACCACCAACGAACAGGTGACGACGGACAGCAAGGGCATGCCGACCCTGGGCCCCGACGGTCACTACAAGTTCGACCCGAAGGCCACGAGCGGCTACGTCACCGGCATCCACGCCAGCGTGCTGGGCACCGAGGTCGCCGATGTGACCGTGGCGCACGCGGCCGTCATCCGGGACGCGGCGCGCACGGACAAGTTCGCGCTGACGACCAAGGCCTCGGCCGTACGATCGGGCGCTCCGGCGAAGTCGGTCAACTGCACGCCGTTCGCCCCGCCGGCCCAGGTCGTCGGCGCGTTCCGCAACGCCGGCCGGACCGCCTGCTGGTAGCCGCGGCCTGATGGTCCCCCGATGCCGTACGCCGAACGGGCGTACGGCATCGGGCGTTTCGCGGGTGCTGCGGTCCGGGGCCCGCCGCGCGGGCAACTGTGGGTGGTGCCACTGCCCCGCCCGAAGGAGGACCGCCGGTGCCCGCCCGCCGCCGTCACCACGCCCCCACCGCCCTTGCCGCGCTCGCCGTTCTGGCTTTCGCCGCCGCCGGCTGCTCAGATCCCGACCCGCAGAACATTCCGAAAGTGACCGGGGCGTTCGGCACCCGTCCGACCGTCCAGATCCCCTCGTTCCCACCTCCCAAGGGCGCCCGGATGAAGGTCCTCAAGGACGGCGACGGGGCCGAGACGAAGAAGGGCCAGGTCGTCGTCGCGCAGGTGGACATGCGGGTGTGGGAGCAGAACAGGCCCCTGATGGACACCTACCGCCTCGACCAGCCGACCACCGCGGTCCTGGACGGCGAGCACGTCTCGCGCACCTGGGACCAGGCGCTGCTCGGCCGGAAGGCGGGCAGCCGTGTCCTGCTGGTCACCCCGGCCACGCACGGTTTCGGGCCCGGCGGCATGGCGCCGGCCCAGGTCTCGCCGAGCGACCACATGGTGCTCGTCTTCGACGTGATCGGCGGATACGACCCCAAGCAGCAGGTATCGGGAGAGCAGCGGCCCGCTGCCGGGGACTCGAAGAAGGGCGAGCAGAACGGGCCCTCCGTGACGGTCACCACGGGCGAGGAGCCGAAGCTCTCCGACTGGGGCGCCGCACCGCGCACGCTGGGGACGCGGACGCTGGTCGCCGGGCAGGGCGGGAAGATCGCCGACGGGGACACGGTGGTCCTGCAGTACACCGGCTTCGAGTGGGGCAAGCCGACGTCGTTCAGCTCGACGTACCTCAGGAGCGGGCCGAACGGCTTCGTGGTGCACGGCGGCGACTCGATGCTGCCGGGCTGGTACGACGGCCTCAAGGGGCAGCGGGTCGGCAGCCGGGTGCTGCTCACGGTGCCGGACGACCAGAGCCCGCACTTCAAGATGACCAAGGGCGGGGTGGCGGCGCCGCCCGGGAAGGCGGCCGCGTACGTCTTCGACATCCTCGACCGGCGCTGAACCCGTACGAACCGAGAGGCCCCCGGGAGCAGTTGCTCCCGGGGGCCTCCGTGTCACAGGGTGCGGTGACTACTGGCAGACGCTGCGGATCCAGCCGCCGCAGGAGATGTCCGCGTTCGGGTCGTCGACGACCACGAAGGTGTCGGTGACCTTGTTGTCGCTGTTCGGGTCACCGGCCGTACCGACCGAAGTGGTGCCCTCCAGCTGGCCGTTGGCCTTGCCGTCGACGTCGGTCACGACCTTGATCGGCGGGTAGCTCTTGCCCGGCTGCAGGGCGTCGGCCCCGGTGCCGGGGCGCGAGCAGGTGACCGTCTGGCCGTTGACCGAGCACTTCCAGCCGTCGCCGGAGGCCGACTTCGGGGTGACACCGGCCGGGAAGGTCCGGGTCACGGTGACCTCGTCGCGCGTCGGACCCGCGGTGGGCGCGTCGCTGACGGTGATGCCGAAGGTGGCGGGGTTGCCCGCGACGACCTTGCCCTCGGGCTTGACCTCGACCGAGAGGCTCGGGTCCTTGACCGGGGCCGGCTTGACCGTGGTCGTGTCCTTGACCGGGGTGCCCGGGTTGCCGCCGGCGGACGCCGTGGTGGTACCGGTCAGGTCGCCCTTGGCGCCCTCGTCGACCTTGGTGCCGATGGAGATCGGCGGGTAGCCGGAGCCGGCGTTGAGCGCGTCGGCGCCGGTGCCCGGGCGGGTGCAGGTGACCGTCTGGCCCGCGATGTCGCAGGTCCAGCCGTCACCGACAGCGGTGACGGGGGTGATGCCCGCGGGGAACGTACGGACGACCTTGACCTCGCCGTTGGTGACACCGGCGTCCGGCTTGTTGGTGACGTCGACCTGGTACGTGGCGTTCTGGCCGCCGACGACCTCGCCGACCGGCTTCGCCGTGACGACGAGGCTCGGGTCCTTGGCCGGGCTGACCGTGATCAGGTCGGTCGACGGGGTCTGCTGCTTTCCGTCGGCGTCGCTCACGGAGGAGGTGACGGGGACGTCGCCCTTGATGGACGCGTCGGTCTTGGTGGTCACCTTGACCGGCGGGTAGCTCTTGGCCGGCTGCAGGGCGTCGGCCCCGGTGCCGGGCCGCTTGCAGGTGACCGTCTGGCCGACGACCGTGCACTTCCAGCCGTCGCCGGAGGCGGCGGTGGGCGTGATGCCCTTCGGGAAGGTCTGGACGGTGGTGACCTCTTCGGCCGTGGGTCCGGCCGTCGGGTCGTTGTCCGTCGTCATCGTGAACGTGGCGTCCTGGCCCGCGACGACCGGACCGTCCGCGACGGTCTTGGTGGACAGCTTCGGGTCGAGGGATTCGACCTTCGCGTTCCAGATCTCGTGGATCTCGTTGTAGTCGCCGGTGCCGCTGGCGAGCCCGATACGGAGCGAACTCGGCATCTTGGGCTGGTTCTTGATGGTGTTGAGATCGAAGCTATCGATCTTGTTCTCCATGCCGTCGCCGTCATGGAAGTCGATGGCGACGGAGAGGCGGCCGGCCGTGGACAGCTCGACCCGGACGGTACGGACGGCCTCTTGGCGCGAGCCCGCCGACGCCACGTCGAGGGAGCGCTTCGACGGGTAGTTCGAGATGTACGGGTTCTTCACCGAGGTGGCGCCACGGACCGTGATCGAGTTGGGGGCACGGTCGCCCGACTCGTTGCCGCCGTCGCCGAAGCCCTTGGTGATGAAGTTGCCGTACGTGTCGAGGCCGATGCCCAGGTAGCCGCCGGTGATGCCGGTGTAGCCGAGGCCGCCGCCGAACTTGCCGGCGGTCTTGGGCATGGAGGCCGCACCGTCGAGCAGCATGATGGCGATGCCGTCCGCGGGCTTCACGCTCTTGGAGGCGTACTCCGCGAAGTCGGCCGTGAGCCGCAGACCCGCGTTGGCCGGGACGGCGTTCTGCGAGACGACGAAGCCGTTCTGGTTCTTCTTGTTCCCCGTCAGCCGCAGGGCGCCCTTGCCCGCGGCGTCGCCCACGGCACCGCCGGGGCAGGCCTTGAGCGGGCCGCTGTCGCCGGCCGCGGCGGTCAGACAGGCCCAGCCCGACGGGTCGTCGGCGCCTTCGGAGGAGCTGAACCATTTCGAACCGTCGACCGAGGCGCCGCTGAAGGCCTCGTTGCCCAGCTCACGTGCCGAGGCCGCCTGCGGTGCCACGAGGCCGAGGCCCACGGCTGCCGCGGTAACAAGGCCGAGCGGGGCGGAGAGGCGAGACATGCGTCTCGCCCTTCGCCGACTGTGTCCGGTGTCCGTCATTGGGTGCCTCTCTCGGGCGCGCCACGCCCTGCCACAGGTCCGATGATTACGCTGCGTACGTACGCAGATGCGCACGGTGACAACTTTTCGATCATCAGAACACCGGGCAGGGGCATCCGCGATCCGCGGAGACCAAGAGGGTGAAGGACCCCGGGAACGGCTCAGCGGCGGGGCGTACCCAGACCGAGAAGACGGTCCTTGAGGGCCGGGAACTCCTCCCTGGTGGCGGCCGGTCGCGTGGGGTCGAGGTCGACGGTCAGCACCTCTTCGCCCGAGCCCGCCTCGGCGAGCACCTCGCCCCAGGGGTCGACGACGACGGAGTGGCCGGCCTGCTCGACCCCGGCGTGCGTACCCGCGGTGCCGCAGGCCAGGACGTACGCCTGGTTCTCGACGGCGCGGGCGCGGGCGAGCAGCGACCAGTGGGCGCGGCGGCGCTCGGGCCAGCCGGCCGGGATCACGAGCATCTCGGCTCCCGCGTCGGTGAGGCCGCGGAAGAGCTCGGGGAAGCGCAGGTCGTAGCAGGTGGCCACGCCCAGGGTGGTCTCCGGCAGCCGTACGGTGACCAGTTCCTCGCCCGCGGCCATCAGGACGGCCTCGCCGCGGTCGAATCCGAAGCGGTGGATCTTCCGGTACGTGCGGGCGAGTTCACCGTCGGGGGAGAAGACGAGCGAGGTGTTGTAGAGGGGCCCGTCCGGGTCTCGTTCGACGATCGAGCCGGCGTGGAGCCAGACTCCGGCGTCGGACGCCGCCTTGGCCATCGCCTCGTACGTCGGACCTTCGAGGGGCTCGGCCTCGTCGGCGAACGTCTCGAAGGCGAAGGCGCCCACGGGCCAGAGCTCCGGGAGGACGACGAGGTCGGCGGCCGACTGCTCCCGTACCAGTGAAGCAACGCGCTGCCTACGGGAATTGGGAGATTCGTCCGGGTTTACGTCGATCTGGATGAGAGAGGCGCGCACACTACCACCGTCCTGGCATTCGAGCCGTCAACACAGGCCTACGATCGTCACACGAAAGCACTGCCGGGGTGCCGTTGGGCAGCGTACTGTGCCGTTCTGGGGGAGGCCCCCAGACCCCCGCAAACGCCGTTCAAGACACCCAGCCCGCGTACCGCAGAACACCGCTCCGAGGGGTCCCGTTGACCGTCCACCCAAGCCTCCAGCCCTACGCCGACGCCTGGACCCACTCCATCGAAGCGATATCCGAGCTGGTGGGACCGCTCGTAGAGGGCGAGTGGAACCGCGCGACCCCCTGCCCCGGCTGGTCGGTGCGCGACCTCGTCTCGCACATCATCGGGGTCGAGTGCGAGCAGCTCGGCGACCCGCGCCCCATCCACACCCTGCCGCGCGACCTCTACCACGTGAAGACCGAGCACCAGCGGTACATGGAGATGCAGGTCGACGTGCGCCGCCACCACACGGGGCCCGAGATGACCGCGGACCTCGAGTACACGATCATCCGCCGCCAGCGGCAGCTGCGGAACGAGAACCGCCAGCCCGAGACCAAGGTCCGCGCCCCGCTCGGCGCGGAGACCACCCTCGAACTCGCCCTGCGGATGCGGGCGTTCGACGTCTGGGTGCACGAGCAGGACCTGCGCACGGCGCTGAACCAGCCCGGCAACCTCGACTCCCCCGGCGCCTACGTCGCCCGCGACAACTTCCTGGCCGTGCTGCCGAAGGTGGTCGCCAAGGACGCGGGCGCGCCCCCGAATTCGGCGATCGTCTTCGACATCCACGGCCCGGTCGAGTTCATGCGGACGGTACGCATCGACGCGGAGGGCCGCGGCACGGTCGACGGCGCCCCCTCGCTGGGACCGCTCGCCACGATCGTCATGGACTGGGAGACCTACTTCCGCCTCGCCACGGGCCGGGTGCGGGCCGCGGCGGTCGCGGACCGGATCAAGGCCGAGGGCGACCAGGACCTGGCCGCGGCCATCCTGCGCGAGTTCGCGGTCACGCCCTGACCTATACCGGGACGTGCACGGCCTCCACCCGGCTCGGCGCCAGATGCTCCCGCTCCCTGCGCGCCGAGCGCGAGCGCAGCCGAAGGATCTGGGTGATGCCGACCGCCTGCAGCACGAAGACGCAGGAGAAGGCGGCCCGGTAGTTGTCGTCGGTGGCGTCGAGCAGTACACCGACCACGAGCAGCGTCGTCATCGAGGCCACGAAGCCGCCCATGTTGACGATGCCCGAGGCCGTCCCCTGACGCTCCGGCGGATTGGCCGGGCGCGCGAAGTCGAAGCCGATCATCGAGGCGGGACCGCAGGCGCCGAGCACCGTGCAGAGCGTCACCAGCAGCCACATCGGGGCGTGTTCACCGGGGTACGCGAGCGTGCCCGCCCAGGCCACCGCGGTCGCGCCGACCGTGGAGAGCGCGATCGGCAGCCGGGCCGCGTGGTGGCGCGCGATGATCTGTCCGTAGACGAGACCCACCACCATGTTGGAGAGCACGACCAGCGTGAGGAGTTCGCCCGCGGTCGCCTCCGAGAGGCCCTGGGCCTCCACCAGGAAGGGCATCCCCCACAGCAGCAGGAAGAACATCGCGGGGAACTGCGTCGTGAAGTGCACCCACAGACCGAGCCGGGTGCCGGGCTCCCGCCAGGCGGCGGCGATCATCTTCCGTACGTACACGGAACCCGCGTGCTGCGCCGGCGGCGGCTCGTGACCCTCGGGGTGGTCCTTCAGGAAGAGGACCAGCAGGACCAGGACCACGGCCCCGGCGACGGCGCTGCCCGCGAAGGTCGCCGTCCAGCCGATGCTGCCCAGCGCCCGGGAGATGACCACGGTCGAGACGAGGTTGCCCGCCATGCCGACCAGGCCCGCGAGCTGGGCGACGAGCGGTCCGCGACGGGCGGGGAACCAGCGGGTGCCGAGCCGCAGCACGCTGATGAACGTCATCGCGTCGCCACAGCCGAGCAGGGCGCGGGATGCGAGGGCCATGCCGTACGAGGGCGAGAAGGCGAAGCCCAGCTGGCCGAGGGTGAAGAGGACGACCCCGAAGGTCAGGACCCGCTTGGCGCCCAGGCGGTCGACGAGCAGGCCGACGGGTATCTGCATGCCCGCGTAGACCAGCAGCTGGAGGATGGAGAAGGTGGAGAGCGCGGAGGCGTTGACGTGGAAGCGGTCGGCGGCGTCCAGGCCCGCGACGCCCAGGCTGGTGCGGAAGATGACGGCGACGAAGTAGACCGCGACGCCGATGCCCCACATCGCGGCCGCGCGCCGGCCGCCCGGCGGATCACCGGGGAGGGCGGCGCTCATCGGACCTCACCCCAGACCAGATTCCGCACCCGGCCCACATGGCGGTGGACGACGGCGACCGCCTCCTCCGTGTCCCCGGCGCGCATGGCGTCGAGGATCTCGGTGTGCTCGGTGACGTTCTTGGTGACGCGGTCGGGGTGGGCGTGCATGATCGCGACGCCCATCCTCAACTGCCGGTCGCGCAGCTGGTCGTAGAGGCGCGAGAGGATCTGGTTGCCGGCGCTGCGCACGATCTCGGCGTGGAAACAGCGGTCGGTGACGGACACCTCGGCCAGGTCCCCGGCCGCTGCCTGCTCCTTCTGCTGCTCCAGGAGCTCTTCGAGGCGGGCGATCAGAGCCGGGCTCGGCGGCACGGCCTTGCGTACGGCGAACTCCTCGACCAGCAGCCGGGTTTCGACCACGTCGGAGATCTCCTGCGCGGAGACGGCGAGGACGAGCGCGCCCTTCTTCGGGTAGAGCTTGATCAGCCCCTCGACCTCCAGCCGGAGCAGCGCCTCGCGCACGGGGGTGCGGGAGACGCCGACGGCCTCGGCGAGATCGCCCTCGGTGAGGAGGGTGCCCCCCTCGTAGCGGCGGTCGAGTACGGCTTGCTTGATGTGTGCGTAGACACGGTCGGCAGCGGGGGGCTGCTTGGCGGGGGCGGCAGGCATGCGGACAGGATAGATACAACAGAGGTGCATCAGAAGCACGGGTCCGCGATACGGACACGGACCCGTGCGCTCTGTCAGCCTCTGGCCGGTTTGCCCTTTCCGTACAGCCAGGTGGCGAAGACCTTGTCCAGCTGCTTTCCAGAGGTCTTCTCGCAGAGCGCGATGAACTGCGCCGTGGTCGCGGACGTGCCCTTCCGCTCGGCGGTCCACGTCTTGAGGATCTTGAAGAAGGCCTTGTCACCGACGGCCTTGCGCACCTGGTGGAGGACCATCGCGCCCCGGTAGTAGACCGGCAGGCCGAAGACCTGGCTGCCCTTGACCGGCTTGCCCGGCGGGTACGCCCACAGCTTGTCGCCCGCCGGGATCTCGTAGAGGTGGTCGAACCACTGCTTCGCCGAGTACGAGCCGTGGTCCTCGCTCCACAGCCACTCGGCATAGGTCGCGAAGCCCTCGTTCAGCCAGATGTCCGACCAGTCGGAGAGCCGGACCGAGTCGCCGAACCACATGTGCGCGTACTCGTGGACCATCACCTCCGGGTCCAGCGCCTTGCCGTACAGCGGCCGCCCGATCGTCTCCAGCGCGACGCCCAGCTTCGGGTCGTGGTCGACGATCGCGCCCGCCGAGTGGAAGGGGTAGGGGCCGAAGCGCTTCTCGCCCCAGGCGATGATCTCGGGGATCTTGGCCACGAAGGTGCGGGCCTTGGGGTTCTGGCGGGGGTCGATGGCGTTGACGACCGGGATTCCGGACTTCGTCGTGCTGGTGGACAGCTCGAACTTCCCGACGGCGAGGGTGACCTGATACGGGATGGTCGGGTCCTCGTCGTGCCAGCGGAAGGTGTTGCCGTCCTTCCCGGCATACGTGCCGACCGAGACGGCTGTCAGGCCCATGGGCACGGTCACGGCGATGTCGTACGTCGCCGGGTCCCGGACCGTGTCGTTGACCGGGTACCAGGTCATCGCGCCCAGCGGCTCGCCCATCACCAGGGCGCCGTCGTCCGTGGTGAGCCAGCCCTCCTCGGTCTCGCCCTTGCGCTTGAGGCTCTTGGGGTTGCCGCCGTACGTGACCGCGACCTTGAACTCCGCGCCCTTGGCGAGGGCTTGGGCGGGGGTGACGGTCAGTTCCGTACCGGCGCGGGTGAAGGCGGCCTTCTTGTTGTCGACCGTGACCGTCTTGACGGTGAAGCCGGAGAGGTCGAGGTTGAAGCGGGAGAGGTCCTGGGTGGCCCTCGCCGTCATGGTGCTGGTGCCGGCGAGGACCACGCTGGTCTTGGGCACCACGTTCAGGGCCAGGTCGTAGTGGATCGCGTCGTAGCCGCCGTTGCCCGAGGACGGGTAGATCGAGTCCTGCAGCCCGGTCGCACCGGGCGTTCCCCGTACGGGAGTTGCCGAAGGAGACGCCTTCTTCGAGCTGGACGGCTTGGCGTCCGCGGACGGGCTGTCGTCGGGGGAGCAGGCCGCGCAGGCGGCGGCCAGGCCGAGGCTCAGCGCGGCGGCTATGAAACGTCTGTGAGGTTCACGCATGCGCGCATCATGGCGCACTGCGGAAGGACCCCGCGACGGAGAATCGATCCGTCGCGGGGTCCGACTGCTAGGCCCAGGTGATGAGGCGCTTGGGCTGCTCCAGGATGGCCGCCACATCGGCGAGAACCTTGGAGCCGAGCTCGCCGTCGACCAGGCGGTGGTCGAAGGAGAGCGCCAGGGTGGTGACCTGACGCGGCTTGACCTTGCCCTTGTGGACCCAGGGCTGGAGCTTGATCGCACCGACCGCGAGGATCGCGGACTCGCCCGGGTTGAGGATGGGCGTACCGGTGTCGATGCCGAAGACACCGACGTTGGTGATGGTGACCGTGCCGCCCTGCATGGCCGCGGGGGACGTCTTGCCCTCGCGTGCCGTGGAGACCAGCTCGCCGAGCGCGGCGGCCAGTTCGGGCAGCGTCTTGGCGTCCGCGTCCTTGATGTTCGGGACGATCAGACCGCGCGGGGTGGCCGCGGCGATGCCCAGGTTCACGTAGTGCTTCTGCACGATCTCCTGGTTCGCCTCGTCCCAGGCCGCGTTGACCTCCGGGTTGCGCTTGATCGCGACCAGGAGGGCCTTGGCGATGAGCAGGAGGGGGTTCACGCGGAGACCCGCGAGCTCCTTGTCCTCCTTCAGCTCGGCGACGAGCTTCATCGTCCGCGTCACATCGAGCGTGATGAACTCGGTGACGTGCGGCGCGGTGAAGGCCGATCCGACCATCGCCTGGGCGATCGCCTTGCGAACTCCCTTGACGGGAATGCGTGTTTCACGTGAAACACGCTCCGTGACCGGCGCCTGCTCCACTGCTACGGGAGCCGGCGTCGCGGCGGGCGCGGGCGCTGCCGCGGCGTGCACGTCCGCACGCGTGACGATGCCGTCGGGCCCGGTGGCCGTGACGGTCGCCAGGTCGATGCCCAGGTCCTTGGCGAGCTTACGCACCGGAGGCTTGGCCAGCGGGCGGTTCGCGGCCGGCGCACTGCCGTTGGAGTAGTACGTGCCCTCGGGGGCGCTCTCCGTCTCGGGCTGCGCAGGAACGTCCTTACGGGCGCGGCGCTTGGTCGAGGACTCGGAGACCCCGTACCCGACGAGGACCGGCTGGCGGCCTGCGGGCTTGGCCTCCGTGGCGGGCTCCGGCACTGCGGCGGCCACCACCGGCTCGGCGGATCCGGGAGCAACGTCGACCGCGATGATCACCTGGCCGACGTCGACCGTCGTGCCCTCGGGGAAGCGCAGCTCGTGCACCACACCGTCGAAGGGGATGGGGAGTTCGACGGCGGCCTTCGCCGTCTCGACCTCGCACACCACCTGGCCGTCGGTCACCGTGTCACCCGGTGCGACGTACCACTTGAGGATCTCCGCCTCGGTCAGTCCCTCGCCCACGTCGGGCATCTTGAACTCTCGGAAGCGCGTTGGGTTCTGTGTAGTCATGGTCACGGCGCTCCTCAGTACGCAAGCGAGCGGTCGACGGCGTCGAGCACCCGGTCCAGGCCCGGCAGGTACTCCTCTTCCAGACGCGCCGGCGGATACGGCGTGTGGTACCCGCCGACCCGCAGCACGGGCGCCTCCAGGTGGTAGAAGCTCCGCTCGGTGATGCGGGCGGCGATCTCCGCGCCCGTACCGAGGAAGACCGGAGCCTCGTGCACGACGACCAGGCGCCGTGTCTTCTCCACCGAGGACTGGATCGTGTCGAAGTCGAGCGGCGACATCGAGCGCAGGTCGACGACCTCGAGGGACTTGCCCTCCTCCTGCGCCGCTGCGGCCGCCTCCAGGCAGACCTTCACCATCGGCCCGTACGCGACGAGCGTCAGGTCCGTGCCCTCACGGGCGATGCGCGCCTTGTGCAGCGGGGACGGGATGGCGTCGGTGTCGACGTCGCCCTTGTCCCAGTAGCGCCGCTTGGGCTCGAAGAAAATGATCGGGTCGTCGCTCTGGATGGCCTGCTGCATCATCCAGTAGGCGTCCGAGGAGTTGGAAGGCGAGACGACCTTCAGGCCCGCCACGTGCGCGAACAGCGCCTCGGGCGACTCGGAGTGGTGCTCGACGGCACCGATGCCGCCGCCGTACGGGATGCGGATGACGACGGGGAGCTTGATCTTGCCGAGCGCGCGGGCGTGCATCTTCGCGAGCTGCGTGACGATCTGGTCGTACGCGGGGAAGACGAAGCCGTCGAACTGGATCTCCACGACGGGCCGGTAGCCGCGCAGCGCGAGCCCGATCGCGGTGCCGACGATTCCGGACTCGGCGAGCGGGGTGTCGATGACGCGGCCGTCGCCGAAGTCCTTGTGGAGGCCGTCGGTGACGCGGAAGACGCCGCCGAGACGGCCGACGTCCTCGCCCATGATGAGGACCTTGGGGTCGTTCTCCATCGCCTTGCGCAGCGATTCGTTGATCGCCTTGGCGATCGGCATCTTGGTCGCAGCCATGATCAGTTGCCCTCCTCTGCGAAGGACGCCTGGTAGGCGGCGAACTGCGCGCGCTCCTCGTCGACCAGTGCGTGGCCGTCCGCGTGGGTGTGCTCGAAGATGGCGAGGGGGTCCGGGTCGGGCATCGCCCGCACGGCCTCGCGCACCCGCTTGCCCATGGTCTCGCTCTCGGCCTCGAGCTCGTCGAAGTACGCCTGGTCGGCGGCGCCTTCGGCCTCCAGATAGCGCTGGAGCCTGAGGATCGGGTCCTTGGCCTCCCAGGCGACGCGCTCGTCGTCGTTGCGGTACTTGGAGGGGTCGTCGGAGGTGGTGTGCGCACCCATGCGGTACGTGAACGCCTCGATCAACGTGGGCCCTTCGCCCCTGCGGGCGCGCTCCAGCGCCTCCTTCGTCACGGCGAGGCAGGCCAGGACGTCGTTGCCGTCGACCCGTACGCCGGGGAAGCCGAAGCCCTGGGCGCGCTGGTAGAGCGGCACGCGCATCTGCTTCTCGGTGGGCTCGGAGATCGCCCACTGGTTGTTCTGGCAGAAGAAGACGACCGGGGCGTTGTAGACGGCCGCGAAGTTGAAGGACTCCAGGACGTCGCCCTGGCTGGAGGCGCCGTCACCGAAGTACGCGACGACCGCGGAGTCCGCGCCGTCCTTGGCCACGCCCATCGCGTAACCGGTCGCGTGCAGCGTCTGCGAGCCGATGACGATCGTGTAGAGGTGGAAGTTGTTGGTGTTGGGGTCCCAGCCGCCGTGGTTCACGCCGCGGAACATGCCGAGCAGGTTGGTCGGGTCGACCCCGCGGCACCAGGCGACGCCGTGCTCGCGGTAGGTCGGGAAGACGTAGTCGTCCTCGCGGGTGGCCCGCCCCGAGCCGATCTGCGCGGCCTCCTGGCCGAGCAGGGACGCCCACAGGCCCAGTTCGCCCTGGCGCTGGAGGCTGGTGGCCTCGGCGTCGAAGCGGCGGGTCAGGACCATGTCCCGGTACAGACCGCGCAGCTCGTCGTGGGTCAGCTCCACGTCGTAGTCGGGGTGCCGTACGCGCTCGCCCTCGGGCGTCAGCAGCTGTACGAGCTGGGGCTCGGAACTCTGTGGCGGCTTGGCGGCTGCGCTGCTTGCGCGCTTGCTGCTGCTGCGTCGCGGTTTACGCGCGGCAGTGCTCTCCACGGTCACGTGCGTGCTCCTCCGTCGGTCCGGTCCCCGGGTTCGCCGGTGACCAGTGCGGCTCGCCTGTTGTCCTCTGCCCCCGCACGGGGTGGGTGCGGCGCGGCCGGGAACAGGCGTGACAGGTGCCCCGGCGAGCGCCCTGTCAAAAGCACGTTACCCAGTGTCTGACGGAACTGCGAAACCCCATTTGACCTGCGATTTTGCTTGGATTTCCAAGTAAATCGAGAAAAGGGGAAACAGCCGCTGGTCAGAGCACTGGTATCAGCCTGACAGGGAGCCGGAACAGAGGCACGTTATCCCGGTCACCCCGGGCACGGGAAGAGTTCGTATGTGAGACTGAGCCCGTGCGCGAAGACGGAAAAATCCGGGTATTTCTCCTTGACGACCATGAAGTGGTGCGTCGTGGAGTCCATGAGCTGCTCTCGGTCGAGGAGGACATCGAGGTCGTCGGCGAGGCCGGTACGGCAGCAGATGCCCTGGTCAGGATCCCTGCGACCCGGCCGGACGTCGCGGTGCTCGACGTACGGCTGCCCGACGGCAGCGGTGTCGAGGTCTGCCGCGAGATCCGCTCCCAGGACGAGTCGATCAAGTGCCTGATGCTGACCTCGTTCGCCGACGACGAGGCGCTCTTCGACGCGATCATGGCCGGGGCCTCGGGTTACGTACTCAAGGCGATCCGCGGCAATGAGCTGCTGAACGCGGTACGGGACGTGGCCGCGGGCAAGTCCCTGCTCGACCCGGTCGCCACCGCCCGGGTGCTCGAGCGGCTGCGCGACGGCGGGAAGTCCAAGGGCGACGACCGGCTCGCGAACCTCACCGAGCAGGAGCGGAAGATCCTCGACCTGATCGGCGAGGGCCTGACCAACCGCGTGATCGGCGAAAGGCTGCACCTCGCCGAGAAAACGATCAAGAATTATGTCTCCAGTCTCCTTTCCAAGCTGGGCATGGAACGGCGCTCGCAGGCCGCGGCCTATGTGGCGCGCATTCAGGCCGAGAAGCGCTGACGGAGATTATTCGGGACTTACGTCCCGATTCGTCGGGGCCGGAGCCCCTTTTGCGACACCCTGCCGGCGGCGCAGAGTGGAGAACATGTCCACCGAGGAACTCCGCGCCCTGCAGCTGCTCCGCCGTGTCACCTACGGCCGGGTGGCCACCAGCATGCGAGCGCTGCCCTTCCTCGCCATAGCCCGCCACATCGTGACCCCCGACGGCGAGGTCGTCCTGCGGATGCACTCGGGCCTCGGCCACCACGAGGCCTGCCTGGGCAGCGTGGTCACCTACGCCGCCGACAACCTGGGGCTCGGGGAGCCCGAGCTGTGGACGGTGCAGTTCACCGGCACCGCCGAAGCGACCGAACCGACGCACGAGGAGCTCGCACTCTTCGAGCCCGCCCCGGTCGAGGTCAACGGCGAACCCTTCGACCCGGTCCACATGCGGATCGCCCCGCAGTTCGTGAACATCGACCGCATCGCATATGCCCGACCGCGAGCAGTCAGCCACGCTGCGTGAATTAACATCTGGCGAGTGCCGCGCTCATCTGACAACGTGCCCCCCGTAGGCACTCTGCTGCGCCGCTACGCGTCCGCCGGCGACCCGCTCTCCTGCGAACCCGTCGCGCAGGGCCTGCTGAACCGCGGCTACCGGCTCGCCACCACCAGGGGCGACTACTTCCTCAAGCACCACCTCGACGGCGACGCGGACACCATTGCGCGCCAGCACCGGGCCACCCAGCGCCTCGGCCGGCTCGGCGTCCCGGTCGCACCTCCCGTGGCGGACGCCGACGGCTCCACCGTCGCGGTGATCGGCGGGCACTGCTACGCCCTCCACCCCTGGATCGACGGGCGCCACCGCGTCGGTGCGCAGCTCAGCGCCGTCGGATCGCGGCGGCTCGGGGCGCTGCTCGGTCTCGTACACACCTGCCTGGAACGGGTGATGGAGGCAGAGCCCCCGGCCACCCACGAGAGCGCCGACCCGGCGGACTCCTTCACGCTGATCGACGAGCTGCTCGGGCTCGCGCGCGACCGCTCGCCCCGGGACGCCTTCGACGAGCTGGCCGAACACCGCCTGCTGGAGCGCCGTTCGCTGCTGGAGCACCATGCGCACCGGCGGCCGCCGGCCGGGGGCGGCGGGGGCTGGGTGCACGGGGACTTCCATCCGCTGAACCTGCTCTACCGGGGCGCCGAACCCGCGGCGATCGTCGACTGGGACCGGCTGGGGGTGCAGCCGCGCGCGGAAGAGGCGGTGCGGGCCGCGATGATCTTCTTCGTACGGCCCGCGGGGGAGCTGGAGCTGGCGAAGGTACGGGCCTACGCGCGCGCCTACCGGCTCGCGGCGGGGGCGGACGCGGGGGAACTCGCCGCCGCGGTGCACCGGGTCTGGTGGGAGCGGCTCAACGACTTCTGGATACTGCGCTGGCGCTACCAGCTGCACGACCGCAGGGCCGACGCGCAGTTTCCTGCGGCATCGGCCCTGGCGGTGTGGTGGACGCGCGAGTACGACGCGGTGTGCGAGGCGTTCGCGGGGTGAGTCCTGGTCAGGGGGCGGCGGGGGAACTGCTGCCCCCGCCGGGGCCGCCCGCGCCGCCGCCTGCGGTGTCCGTGGGTTCGGGATCGGTCGGGGTGTCCGACGGGGTCGGCGTAGGCGGCTTGGACGTCGGAGTCTCCGACGGCGGCTCCGACGTGGGCGCCTCCGACGTCGGCGCCTGCGAAGACTCCGTCGGCGTCGGCGACTCCTCGCCGCCCGTCGACGTGTCCTCCGTGGACGGGTCCTCGGAGGTCGTGTCCGACGGGGTGTCCTCCGGCTGCTCCGACTGGGACTGCGTGACGGACGGGGACTTGGTCGTGTCCGTACCGCCGCCATCGCCCTTCGTGCCGAAGCCGTCCAGCGCGAAGACGATGCCCGTCACGATCGCGGCCACCGCGAGCGCGGCGACCACCCACATCCAGGCGCGGCCGTTCTTGCGCGGGCCGCCGGAGCCGTCGTACGCACCGTCGTCCGGGTTCATCGGCGGCAGGATCGGGCCCTGCGAGGTGTCGCTGTACTGGTTCTGGCCCAGCATGGCCGTCGCCGCCGTACTGCCCATGGGGGGCGTGCCCTCGGGCAGGACAACGGGACCGGTGTTCCAGGTGCCGGTGTGGCCACCCTGCTGCTGGAGCATCTGCAGGGAGTACGCGACCAGGCCGCGCATCTCCTCCGCGCTCTGGAAGCGGTCGTCGGGGTCCTTGGCAAGAGAACGCATGACGAGGCCGTCGAGTTCCGGCGGCACCGACGACGACGCCTGCGAGGGCGGCAGCGGGATGTCCTGGACGTGCTGGTAGACCACGGACAGCGGCGTCTCACCCGTGAACGGGGGCCGCAGCGCGAGCAGTTCGTACAGCAGACAGCCCGTGGCGTACAGGTCGGACCGGTGGTCGACGGCCTTGCCGAGCGCCTGCTCGGGGGAGAGGTACTGCGGCGTGCCCATGACCATGCCGGTCTGCGTCATCGTCGACTGCGCACCGTGCAGGGCGCGTGCGATGCCGAAGTCCATCACCTTCACCGCACCGCTGTTGGTGATGATGACGTTGGCCGGCTTGATGTCCCGGTGCACGATGCCGTGCTGGTGGGAGTAGGCGAGCGCCTCCAGCACACCGGAGACGATGATCAGCGCCTGCTCGGGCGGCGGGGCCTCCGCGCTGATCAGCAGATCGCGGATGGTGCGGCCCTCGACGAGCTCCATCACGATGTACGAGACGGTGTTGCCGCCCCAGTGGTCCTCGCCGGAGTCGTACACGGCGACGACCGCATGGTGGTTCAGACCCGCGACCGACTGTGCCTCGCGGGTGAACCGGGCCTTGGAGACCGGGTCTTCGGCCAGATCGGAGCGGAGCAGCTTGACCGCGACGGTACGGCCGAGCCGTACGTCCTCGGCCGCGAAGACCTCGGCCATGCCGCCTCGTCCGAGACGGTGGGTGAGGCGGTAGCGGCCGTCGCCGACCAGCCCGCCGATCCCCCAGTTCTCCGGCGCGTCCGGCATACCGCCGCCGTTTGCCTCGGATTCGGGTGCCATCAGTCCTCGCCGTCGTTTCGGTCCGCGTCAGCGGGTGGTCCTCAGGTACTTTGCCTCGTCACGCTACAGGCTCGGTCTGATGGGCCGGTTCGGGAATGACCGGTCATCAAACCGGTTCTCGCTGTACCCATGCAAATTCTCTGTGCTTTCTCTTCCCGTACGGTCACGGAACGGGCATCCGGCTTGACGTGTCAGTGCCCTCGGGCAGACTTGCCCGGTACAACGGGAAGATCCGCAGGATCCGCGGCCAGGGGGATGCACAGTCATGAGCCAGGACGGCGCACAGGGCCGCTATGCGGGCGGTTCGGTCGCGGGCGGCCGGTACCAGCTCCGCGACCTCCTCGGCGAGGGCGGCATGGCGTCGGTGTACCTGGCGTACGACGCCGCGCTCGACCGCCAGGTCGCGATCAAGACGCTCCACACGGAACTGGGCCGCGAGCAGTCCTTCCGCGAGAGATTCCGGCGCGAGGCGCAGGCCGTCGCCAAGCTCTCGCACACGAACATCGTCTCGGTCTTCGACACCGGCGAGGACGTGCTGGGCGAGGGCCCGATGCCGTACATCGTCATGGAGTACGTGGAGGGCCAGCCCCTCGGATCCCTGCTCCAGTCGGACATCACGCAGTACGGGGCGATGCCCGCCGACAAGGCGCTGAAGATCACCTTCGATGTGCTGGCGGCGCTCGAGGCCAGCCACGAAATGGGCCTGGTCCACCGGGACATCAAGCCCGGCAACGTGATGATGACCAAGCGCGGGACCGTCAAGGTCATGGACTTCGGCATCGCGCGCGCCATGCAGTCGGGCGTCACGTCGATGACCCAGACCGGCATGGTCGTCGGCACCCCGCAGTACCTCTCGCCGGAGCAGGCGCTGGGGCGGGCCGTGGACGCCCGCTCCGATCTGTATTCGGTCGGGATCATGCTGTTCCAGCTGCTGACGGGGCGGCTTCCGTTCGACGCGGACTCGCCTCTGGCGATCGCGTACGCGCATGTGCAGGAGGAGCCTGTCGCTCCTTCGTCGATCAACAGGTCCATTCCTCCGGCGGTCGACGCACTGGTCGCACGGGCGCTGAAGAAGAACCCGAACGAGCGTTTCCCGAGCGCCGCGGCCATGGGTGACGAGTGCGCGCGGGTGATGTCGTCGGGGCAGACGGGCGCCGCCCCGTCGGTCGTGGTGGGCAGCCCGCCGGCGAACAGCGGCTCGGGGGTCGGCTCGGCCGTCTTCCCGCCGGTGAACACGCCGCCCGTGATGCCGCAGCAGGGTTCCGTACAGCAGCCGTACCAGCCGGGGCCTTACGCCCCTCAGGCGCAGACGCCCGCACCGCCGAGCTACGGCTATCCGCAGCAGCAACAGGGCTACCAGACGCCGGCGCCCGCCCAGCAGTACGGCGTGCAGACTCCGCCTCCGTACAACATCTCGCCCCAGCAGCCGGTGACTTCGGCCGGTGGCACGGGCGGCGGCGGGAAGAACATGCCGCTGATCGTGGGGGCGATCGTGGTGGCGCTGCTCGCCGTTGGCGGTGTGATCGCGGCGATCCAGATGAACAAGCCGGACGACACCGGCAGTTCACCGAGCGGCAGCTCTTCGGTGGCGGGGCACAAGGGCCCCGACCGGTCCAGGACCATCGACTCCGCGCAGTGCACGGACCCCATGGAAGACGGTCTGAACCCGAAGAAGGTCAGCGCACCGAACTTCCTCTACAAGGACATCGAGTCCGTGAAGGCCTGCGCCCTCGCCGCGGGCTGGACCATCAAGGAAGAGTCGATCGACGAGAACGCGGAGGGGGAGGGCATCGTGATCGAGCAGTTCCCCGCCTACGCCGATGCCATCCCGCAGAAGGGCGCCAACTTCACCCTGAAGGTGTCCACGGGCAACCCGTCGTAGCCCACCTGGCCCGCCCCCTGCTCCGCCCGGGATGCCGGACTTCTTCCCGGGTGTGACGCTGGCTGCATGATCGCTCTGGTGGCGTTGGCCGTTCTGTCCCTGCCTGCCTCGGTGCACGCCGACGAACCGGCAGCGCGCCCCTCGCAGAGCGCTTCACCCAGCGCCTCGGCCGAACCTCGGCTGGCCGGTTCGGTGGCCGGGGTGGGGCGGGCACGGCCGGGACGGAGCCCGGACGCCTTCGGGTCGCCGTCCGACATCCCGGATCTGAACCCCGCCGCCGAAGAAATCCAGCCGCCCCCTCCTGCCCTTCCCACGCCCACCCGCACCCCTGCGGCCGCCGGAAGAAAGCCCGCAGCTCAGGCCGTTTCCAGACCCGAACCCCTGGCCATTCGCGTCGAGGTGCTGGGCGGCGGACTTGCCCTGGTGGGTCTCGGTTTGGGCTTCCTCGCAATGCGCCTGCGCAGGCCGTAGCTGCTTGCGCCGACCGACATACTCGGTATACATACTGAGTATGTCGATCCGCCACGGGCTCCTCGCCCTCCTCGAGCGGGGCCCTCGATACGGCTCCCAGCTCCGCAGCGAATTCGAGTCCCGCACCGGTGCCACCTGGCCCCTCAACGTCGGCCAGGTCTATACGACCCTCAGCCGCCTCGAGCGCGACGGGATGGTCGTGCAGGACGGTGAGGACGCGGCCGGCCATGCGCTGTACGCCATCACCACCGAGGGCCGCCAAGAGCTGAAGAACTGGTACGAGGCGCCCGTCGACCGCACCAGCCCGGCCCGCGACGAGCTGTCGATCAAGCTCGCGATGGCGGTCGGCGCACCCGGTGTGGACATCCGCGGGGTCATCCAGTCGCAGCGCCACCACACCGTGAAGGCGATGCAGGACTACACCCGGCTCAAGTCCCAGGCGCTCACCGCCATCGAGAAGGCCGGGGCGAAGGGGACCCAGGAGCGCGACGACGTGGCCTGGCTGCTCGTCCTGGAACAGCTGATCTTCCAGACGGAGGCCGAGGCGCGCTGGCTCGACCACTGCGAGGCACGGCTGATCAGGCTCTCGGCGGCGGTCGTGCCGGGGGCCGAACGTACGACGGCCGCACCAACCGCCGCGGCCCCCGCGCCGCTCACCACCGACCACTGACCGCATTTCAGACCGTACGTCCGTACGCCCAGGGGGGACCCTCACCATGTCCGAACGCCCGACACAGCCGCCGCAGCAGCCGGTGCTGCAGCTCAAGGAACTGACCCGCGTCCACGGCAGCGGCGCCACCGAGGTGCACGCCCTGCGCGGGATCAACCTCGACGTCTTCCCCGGTGAACTCGTCGCCGTCATGGGCCCGTCGGGCTCCGGGAAGTCCACGCTGCTCACCATCGCGGGCGGCCTCGACACCCCGACCTCGGGCCAGGTGATCGTCGAGGGAACCGACATCACCACCTCGGGCCGCAAGGTGCTCGCCGCACTGCGCAGGCGCTCCATCGGTTACGTCTTCCAGGACTACAACCTCATCCCCGCGCTCACCGCGGCCGAGAACGTCGCCCTGCCGCGCGAGCTCGACGGCGTCTCCGCCCGCAAGGCCCGTGCCGAGGCCATGGCCTCGCTGGAGGAGATGGACCTGGCGCATCTCGCCGACCGCTTCCCCGACGAGATGTCCGGCGGCCAGCAGCAGCGCATCGCCATAGCCCGCGCCCTGGTCGGCGACCGCCGACTGGTCCTGGCCGACGAGCCGACCGGCGCGCTGGACTCCGAGACCGGCGAATCCGTACTGGCCCTGCTGCGCGCCCGCTGCGACGCCGGAGCGGCCGGGGTCCTCGTCACACACGAGCCGCGCTTCGCGGCCTGGGCGGACCGGGTCGTCTTCCTGCGCGACGGCGGGGTCGTCGACCAGACCGTACGCAGCGACGCCGAGTCGCTCCTGACCGGCCAGGCGGCCGAACTGTGAGCAACTGGTTCCACTCCTGGCGGGCCGCGGTCCGCATCGCCCGCCGTGACGCCTGGCGCTACAAGGGCCGCAGCTTCCTGGTCCTCGCCATGATCGCGCTGCCGATCCTCGGGGTGAGCGCCGCCGATCTGACCCTGCGCAGCTCCGAGCTCTCCACCGAGCAGAAGGTCGAGCGCTCCCTGGGGCGGGCCGATGCGCGGATCACCGACCCGGGCATGGGCGGCACGGCCGTCTTCCAGGACCCCGCCGGCGAGCAGAACGCTCCGGCGAAGGACATCAAGGACGGCGAGTCCTGGCCCGAGGGCACGACCGATCTCTCCAAGGTCGTCCCGGCAGGCGCCAAGACCCTTGAGGACACGACGGCTTCGGGCAAGTTCCGCACCACTCACGGGCTTCTGTACGCCGACATCCGTGAGCTGAAGGCCACGGACCCGATGGCCGAGGGCATCATGGACCTCACCGACGGCCGCTTCCCGGAGAGGGCCGGTGAAGTCGCCGCGACGACGCACTTCCTGGACGCCAGCGGGCTGAAGGTCGGCTCGTCGGTCTCCGCACGCGGCGTGGAAGGCACCAAGTACCTGATCGTCGGTGCGTACGAACTGCCCAACGACCTCAAGGCCGAACAGGTCAACGCACTTCCCGGCACGTTCATCGACCCGCTCAACAAGGCGCTCGCGGCGGTCGACCTGCCCACGTCGGGCAAGAACACCACTCAACTGGTCACCGTCACCGGTGGTTTCACGTGGAACATGGTCAAGGAGGCCAACACCAAGGGCGCGATCGTCACGTCGCGCCTGGTGGCCCTCGACCCGCCCGCCGACTCCGAGGTGCCGCTGTACCAGAAGGGCGGCTGGAGCAACTACGAGCAGAGCACCGCCGCCAAGGCCGCACTGCTCGCGGCCGTCGGCACCATCGTGGGCCTGGCCATTCTGGAGATCTGCCTGCTCGCCGGGCCCGCGTTCGCGGTCGGCGCCCGGCGCTCGCGCCGTCAGCTCGGGCTGGTCGGCGCCAACGGCGGTGAGCGCAGGCACATCCGGGCCATCGTGCTCTCCGGCGGACTCGTGATCGGCATCGCGGCCGCGGTCGTCGGAACGCTCCTCGGCATGCTGCTCACCTTCGCGCTCCAGCCGCTGCTCGAGGACTACATGGGCAAGCGCTTCGGCAGCTTCGACATCCGCCCGCTGGAGCTCCTGGGCATCGGGCTGCTCGCCGTCTTCACCGGTCTGATGGCGGCGATCGTGCCCGCCGTCACCTCGTCCCGGCAGACCGTCCTGGCCTCGCTCACCGGCCGCCGCGGGGTGCGCCGCTCCAGCCGAGTGCTGCCGGTGATCGGCTTGATCGCGGTCGCTCTGGGTGCCGCGACAGCCCTGTACGGATCCACGATGTCCAGCTCCTCACTGATCGTGGCGGGCGGCAGCGCCGTCGCCGAACTGGGCATTGTCGCTCTCACCCCCGCCATGGTCGGTCTGTTCGGCCGGGCCGGGCGCATCCTGCCGCTCTCGCCCCGACTGGCGCTGCGCGACGCGGTACGCAACCGGGGGCGCACGGCCCCCGCGGTCGCCGCGGTGCTGGCCGCCGTCGCGGGCACGGTCGCGGTGGCGACGTACACGGCGAGCACCGAGGCGCAGCACAAGGCCGAGTACACGGCCGAACTTCCGTACGGCACCGTCTCGGTGTCGACCACGGAGGCCGGCGGGCGCGATGTGCCTCAGGTGCGCAGCACCGTGCAGAAGGACCTGCCGGTGGACGTGCGGGCCGATGTGGACCGGATCGCCGTGGGGAAGGCGAGCTGCGAGTTGTACAGCGATTCGCCGGGCTGTGGCCGCTATGAAGTGGTCACCCCCAAGGCCAACATCTGCCCGCTGTGGGCGCCGTCGGCCGAAGGCGAGGACCCTTCGTCGAAGTACACCGTCGAGGAACGGCGCAAGCTCGGCAAGGACTGGCGCTGCCTGCAGAACAACGGCGGTGGCATCGAGGTCCAGGACGGGTTGCTGGTCGGCGACGCGAAGCTGATGAAGGTGCTGGGCATCAACGACCCGGCGTCCGTGACCGCCCTGTCCCAGGGGCAGATCGTCTCCTTCGACAAGCGCAACATCACCCCTCAGAGCAAGATCGACATTCGGCTGATCACCGATCCGAAGGCCGCCGACGCAGCCAGCGCCAAGGGCAAGGACGCACCCGGAGCGATCAAGTCCTTCGCCGCGCACCAGGCTTCGGGATCCCCGAAGACGTACGGCATCACCATGATCATGCCGCCGTCCGCCGCCAGGGCCGCGGGCCTCGTCACGGTCCCCTACGGTGCGTACTTCACGACGGACAAGATGCCCAGCAGCGCGCAGCAGCAGCGTCTGGACAGCGACATCGACAAGCTCGGCACCGAGGTCGCCCTGCGCATCGAGAAGGGCTGGACCCCTGAGAGCAGCATCGTCCTGATCTCCCTGACCGTCTTCGCCGGGCTGATCACGATCGGCGCCGCGGGCATCGCCACCGGTCTCGCCCAGGCGGACGCCGAGGCCGACCTCAAGACGCTCGCCGCCGTGGGAGCGGCGCCGCGGGTGCGCCGGACACTCAGCGGGTTCCAGTGCGGGGTGGTGGCCGTGATGGGTGTGGTGCTCGGCTCGGCGGCGGGCGTACTGCCCGCGATCGGGCTGAGGTTCACCGAGAAGCGCGAGCAGACGGACTTCTACCGGGAGTTGGTCGACCAGGGCTACGGGGCCATGAACCCGGCCCCGTACGTCCCGGTCGTCGTCCCCTGGGCCACCCTGGCCGCGCTGCTGATCGCCGTCCCGCTGGGCGCGGCCCTGCTGGCGGCCCTGGTCACGCGCTCGCACGGGGCCCTCGCCCGGCGCGCCGCGGTCTGACCGGAGTCCGGGCCTCCTGTGCCCCCGTACGAGGGTGGATCACTCTCGTACGGGGGCACACCGTCATGTGAGTCACGTGTACGAGAGAATGACGGCATGGAGATGCCGAGGAGTGAACGGCCGGAACGGTCGCAGGAGCACCCGCAGGTCCTCGTGGTGGGACAGGACGGGATGGCGCTCGGCGGCGGCCCCGGCGGCGGTGACGAGGCGCGCGAGGTCCCAGTGACAGAGATGGTCGAACAACCCGCGAAGGTCATGCGCATCGGCAGCATGATCAAGCAACTGCTCGAGGAAGTCCGTGCGGCTCCTCTCGACGAGGCGAGCCGGGTCCGCCTCAAGAACATCCACGCCAGCTCGGTGAAGGAGCTGGAGGACGGCCTCGCCCCCGAACTGGTCGAGGAGCTCGAGCGTCTCTCCCTTCCGTTCACCGACGAGGCGATCCCCTCCGAGGCCGAACTGCGCATCGCGCAGGCCCAGTTGGTGGGCTGGCTGGAGGGCCTCTTCCACGGCATCCAGACCGCGCTGTTCGCCCAGCAGATGGCCGCCAGGGCCCAGCTGGAGCAGATGCGCCGCGCGCTCCCGCCGGGTGCGGGCGGCCACGACGACGAGGACGACGACGGCCACGGTGCCGTCCGCTCGGGCCCGTACCTCTAGGGGGTGTCCGGCGGATCATGCCGCAGTCGCGCCGGCCCGGCACGCACATCTGCCGCGTTGTCGTCAGTTGCCAACGCTCCGCGTTGTCGCCTTCCTCCGCCTTGCAGCTGCGCTCGGCATCCGAAGGATGAATCAAAGAGCCGAGACGGAGCGAAGCGCAGTGCACCGGACCACCGCTCACCCGCGGTAAAGGCTTCAACGCAGAGCAAGGGCGACCCGATCCGCCGGACACCCCCTAGAACCGCCGACCGGGCGGGGCGATCACCGGGCGCTGCCCCGTTCCCCCCGCCCGCTCAGCGCCGCATACTCACCGGATGACCACCTACGACGCCGTCGTCCTCGCAGGCGGGGCGGCCAGACGGCTCGGCGGAGCCGACAAGCCAGGGCTGACCGTCGGCGGCCGCGCCCTGCTCGACCGTGTGCTGGCCGCCTGTGCGGGAGCGGCGTCGACCGTCGTGGTCGGCGGCCGGCGCACCACGTCGCGTCCCGTCACCTGGGTACGCGAAGACCCGCCCGGCGGCGGCCCGTTGGCCGCGCTGGACGCCGGCGTCCGCGCCACCCGCGCCGACCGGATCCTCGTCCTCTCCGCGGACCTGCCCTTCCTCGACGGGCGGAGCGTGGCGGCGCTGCTCTCCGCACTCGCCGACGGCAGCCACGAAGCCGCCCTCCTCACCGACGCGGGCGGCCGCGACCAGCCCCTCGTCGCCGTCTACCGCGCCGAGCCGCTCCGCCGTGAACTGGCCCTGCTCGCCTCCGAACACGGCGCGCTCACCGGTCTGCCCCTCCGACTGCTCACCGCCGAACTCGACCTCGCCCGAATCGCCGCCGACCCGGCCCGGCCCCTCGCGTCGTTCGACTGCGACACCTGGGAGGACATCGCCGCGGCAAGGGCCCGCATCAGGGAGCATGGACACGTGCTGGATGAATGGATCACCGCAGTCAAGGCCGAACTCGGCATCGAGCTCGACGTCGACACCGGCGTCCTCCTCGACCTGGCCCGCGACGCCGCACACGGTGTCGCCCGGCCTGCCGCTCCACTGACCACCTTCTTGGTGGGGTACGCGGCGGCGAAGGCCGAGAAGGACGGCCCCGAGGCCGTCGCCGAGGCGGCCCGCAAGGCCGCGGCCCTCGCCAACCAGTGGGCCGCAGAGGCGAACGAGGCCGGATGAGCGAGACGCACGGCCCCGAGGACACCGACGTCGACGAGGCCCTCGCGCTCGTCAACACGGTGCCGCCGCCCACCGTCCCGCAGGCCGCGGGACCCGCCCTCCCGCAGCCGTCCCCGCCCGTACGCCACCGGGCCACACCCTGGCCCGAAGCACGCGCCCGCGCCGCACAGGCCGGCCGCAGCGCCCCCGTACGGACCCGGCGCACCCCCCTCGACGACGCGCTCGGTCAGATCCTCGCCGAGCCCCTCACCGCCCTCACCGACCTGCCGTCCTTCGACACCTCGGCGATGGACGGCTGGGTCGTGGCGGGACCGGGGCCCTGGCGGATCCGGCAGGACAGCATCCTCGCCGGACGCGCCGCGCCCGACCCGCTGGCCGACGGGGAGGCCGTACGCATCGCCACCGGCGCCCGGATCCCGGCCGACGCCACCGCCGTCATCCGCTCCGAACACGCCCGCACCGACGGGGCCGGGCGCCAGCTGTCCGCCGGGCGCGAGGTCGTACCCGGCCAGGACATCCGCCCGCGCGGCCAGGAGTGCCGCTCCGGCGACCATCTGCTGCCCGCCGCCTCGCTGGTGACCCCCGCCGTGCTCGGCCTCGCCGCGGCCGCCGGTTACGACACGCTGCTCACCGTCCCCCGCCCCACCGTCGAAGTCCTCGTCCTGGGCGACGAGTTGCTGACCGAAGGGCTGCCGCACGACGGGCTGATCCGCGACGCCCTGGGCCCGATGATCGGCCCCTGGCTGCGCTCCCTCGGTGCGGAGGTCGTCGCCACGCGCCGTCTCGGCGACGACCCCGGCGCGCTCTACGAGGCCGTCACCACCTCCGGGGCCGATCTGGTCGTCACCACCGGCGGCACCGCTTCGGGCCCCGTCGACCATGTCCACCCGACCCTGCGGAAGGCCGGCGCCGAACTGCTCGTCGACGGTGTCGCAGTCCGCCCCGGCCATCCGATGCTGCTGGCGCGGCTGGCCCCCGGGCGCCACCTCGTGGGTCTGCCGGGGAATCCCCTCGCCGCCGTCTCCGGACTCCTCACGCTGGCCGCGCCCCTGCTGCGTACGCTCTCCGGCCGCGAAGCCCAGGCGCCGGCAGATTCTTTTTTCTATGGCTCCGCCGTGCGCGACGAGGTGCAGGGGCACCCGTACGACACCCGGCTCGTGCCCGTCGTGCACCACGGCGACGAGGCCGTGCCGCTGCACTTCAACGGGCCCGCGATGCTCCGCGGGATCGCCGCCGCCGACGGACTCGCCGTCGTCCCGCCGGGCGGTGCCCTGGCCGGTCAGGAGCTGGACGTCATCGATCTGCCGTGGGCCGGGGAGTGTTTCACGTGAAACTTTCCGGCCATGACGCCCTCGACCGCCCCGTCGGCGAAGCCCTCGCCACCCGGCGCATCAAGCTCCCCCGCCGCGTCGTCGAACGTCCGCTGCGCCAGGTCGGCCGACGCGTACTGATCGCGCTGCTCGTCCTGGTGACCACCGCGATGGTCGTCTGGCTCGACCGCTCCGGCTACCACGACAACGCCGACGGCAAGGTCGACCTGCTCGACGCCTTCTACTACGCCACGGTCACCCTCTCCACCACGGGTTACGGCGACATCGTCCCGTACAGCGACCCCGCCAGGCTGGCGAACATCCTTGTGATCACGCCCCTGCGCGTGCTCTTCCTGATCATCCTGGTCGGCACCACTCTCGAGGTCCTCACGGAGCGGACCCGGGAGGAGTTCCGGCTGAAACGCTGGAGGACCCAGTTGCGTGACCACACCGTCGTCGTCGGCTTCGGCACCAAGGGCCGCTCGGCGATCCAGACCCTCTGCGCAACGGGCCTGAAGAAGGACCAGATCGTCATCGTCGACCCCAGCGCGAAGGTCATCGAGGCGGCCAACGCGGACGGTTTCGTCGGCGTGGTCGGCGATGCCACGCGCAGCGACGTACTGCTGCGGGCCGAACTGCAGCGGGCCCGTCAGGTGGTCATCGCCACCCAGCGCGACGACACCGCCGTCCTGGTCACGCTGACGGCGCGCCAGCTCAACCGGGGCGCCAAGATCGTGGCCGCGGTCCGCGAGGAGGAGAACGCGCCGCTGCTGAAGCAGTCCGGCGCGGACGCGGTGATCACCAGCGCCAGCGCGGCGGGACGACTGCTCGGTCTCTCCGTCCTCAGCCCCAGCGCAGGCACCGTGATGGAGGACCTGATCCAGCAGGGCAGCGGCCTCGACCTGATCGAGCGGCCGGTCCGCAAGCCCGAGGTCGGCAAGAACGTCCGGGACGTCGAGGACCTGGTGGTGACCGTCAAGCGCGGGCACCGGCTGCTGGGTTACGACAGCTCCGAGGCGAGCCCCCTGCAGGCCATGGACCGGCTGATCGCGATCGTGCGGGTGTCGCCGGGGGCCGCCGAGCCGGCGGGCAGGTCGGAGTAGCCTCGCGGGCATGCATGCGATCACGATCCCCGAGCCCGGCGGTCCCGAGGCGCTTGTCTGGGCCGAAGTCCCCGATGCCGTACCCGGCGAGGGCGAAGTCCTCGTCGAGGTGGTGGCCGCCGCCGTCAACCGCGCCGACGTACTGCAGCGGCAGGGCTTCTACGAGCCGCCGCCCGGCGCCTCCCCCTACCCCGGCCTGGAATGCTCCGGGCGCATCACGGCGCTCGGTGCGGGCGTCTCGGGATGGGCGGTCGGCGACGAGGTGTGCGCGCTGCTGAGCGGCGGCGGGTACGCCCAGCAGGTGGCCGTCCCCGTGGGGCAGCTGCTGCCCGTACCGGACGGCATCGACCTGGCGACGGCGGCGGCGCTGCCGGAGGTCGTCTGCACGGTGTGGTCGAACGTCTTCATGGTGGCCCATCTGCGGCCCGGCGAGACCCTGTTGGTGCACGGCGGCGCGAGCGGCATCGGCACCATGGCGATCCAGCTGGCGAAGGCGGTGGGGGCGCGGGTCGCCGTCACCGCGGGCGGTCCCGACAAGCTCGCCCGGTGCGCGGAGCTCGGGGCGGACATCCTGATCGACTACCGCGAACAGGATTTCGTCGAGGAGATCCGCAAGGCGACCGACGGGGCCGGTGCGGACGTCATCCTCGACATCGTCGGGGCGAAGTACCTGGACCGGAACGTGCAGGCCCTCGCGCTGAGCGGGCGCCTCGCGGTGATCGGGATGCAGGGCGGTGTGAAGGGCGAGTTGAACCTCGCCGCGCTGATGGCGAAGCGCGCGGCCGTGACGGCCACCTCGCTGCGGGCGCGGCCGCTGGGGGAGAAGGCGGCCATCGTCGCCGCCGTACGGGAACACGTCTGGCCCCTGATCTCGGCGGGCCGCATCCGGCCGGTCGTCGACCAGGAACTCCCGCTGTCGGAGGCGGCCGAGGCGCACCGGGCGCTGGACGCGGGCACGCACGTGGGCAAGATCCTGCTCCAGGCCTAGGAGCCCGGTTCTGTGGTTGCGGGTCCCGCTGCGTGCAGCGGGACCCGGTCCCTACAGCCCCCTCAGCAACACCGCCGGCTGCTCGACGCAGTCGGCCACGTGGCGCAGGAAGCCGCCGGCCGTTCCTCCGTCGCAGACCCGGTGGTCGAAGGTCAGCGAGAGCTGGACGACCTGCCGGACGGCGAGTTCACCGCCGTGCACCCATGGCTTGGGCACGATGCGGCCGACTCCGAGCATCGCGGCCTCGGGGTGGTTGATGATCGGCGTGGAGCCGTCCACACCGAACACCCCGTAGTTGTTCAGGGTGAAGGTGCCGCCGGTGAGATCGGCGGGGGTGAGCGATCCGTCCCTGGCCGCCGACGTCAGCCGTCCGAACTCCTCGTTCAGCGACTCCGTCGTACGGCTCCCCGCGTCCCTGACCACCGGCACGACCAGCCCGCGCTCGGTCTGGGCCGCGAAGCCCAGATGGACGGCGGGCAGCCTGACGATCTCTCTGGCTGCCGTGTCCACCGTGGAGTTGAGCTCCGGGTAGCGGGCGAGCGCGGCCGTGCAGATACGGGCGAGCAGGGCCAGGACCGAGATCTTGGGGGAGCCGGCCGCGTTCATCGCCGCCCGCACCGCCATCAGCTCGGTCGCGTCCGCGTCCACCCAGCAGGTCGCGTCCGGTATCTCGCGACGGCTGCGGGAGAGCTTGTCGGCGACGGCACCGCGCACGCCCTTCAGGGGGACACGGGACGGGTCGGGGCGCCGTATCGCCTGCTCGACGTCGGAGCGCAGGATCAGCCCGTCGGGGCCGGAGCCCGTCAACTCCCGCAGATCGAGGGCGTTCTCGCGGGCCAGACGGCGTACGAGCGGCGAGATGACCGGCACCGGGCCCGCAGCGGGGACGGGCTCCACCGGAGCCGTCGGCACCACTGGAGCTGTCGCCACCACCGCGGCGGCCGGCCTGATGCGGCGCCGGCGCGATGCGGGAGCCCCCGTGCCGTACCCCACCAGGACGTTCCCCGACGAGTCCTCGCCGGAGAGCACCTCGGCCGCGGTCTCCTCCTGCGGTCCGACAGCAACCGTCAACAGGGGGGATCCGACCGGCAGTTCCGCCCCCTCCTCGCCGAAGCGGGCCGTCACCACACCCCCGTAGGGGCACGGCACCTCGACCATCGCCTTCGCCGTCTCGACCTCGACCACCGGCTGGTCGACGGCGACGACATCGCCCACCGCCACGAGCCAGCGCACGATCTCCGCCTCGGTCAGCCCCTCACCGAGGTCCGGCAGCCTGAACTCCAGTACCTGTGGCATCACACCTCCCACTGCAGCCGCGCCACCGCGTCGAGAACCCGGTCCACACCCGGCAGATGGTGCCGCTCCAGCATCGGCGGCGGATAGGGGATGTCGAATCCGGCGACCCGGAGCACCGGCGCCTCCAGATGGTGGAAGCACCGCTCGGTCACCCGGGCGGCGATCTCCCCTCCGGGACCGCCGAAGCCGGCCGACTCGTGCACGACGACCGCGCGGCCCGTGCGCCGTACCGAGGCGCAGACCGTCTCGTCGTCGAAGGGCACCAGGGACCGCAGGTCGACGACCTCCAGGTCCCAGCCCTCCTCCTTGGCGGCCTCGGCCGCCTCCAGGCAGACCGGCACGGAGGGCCCGTACGTGATGAGCGTGGCGCTGCGCCCGGTGCGCCGTACGACCGCCCGGCCGATGGGCTCGACGGGGTGCGGCGACCAGTCGGCCTTCGACCAGTAGAGCCGCTTGGGCTCCAGGAAGACCACCGGGTCGTCGGAGGCGATGGCCTCCCGCAGCAGCCCGTACGCATCGGCGACCGTGGCCGGTGCGACGACCTGGAGTCCCGGGGTCGCCATGTAGTACGCCTCGGAGGAGTCGCTGTGGTGCTCGACCCCGCCGATCCCGCCGCCGTACGGCACCCGCACCACGATCGGCAGCGGCATGGCGCCGCGCGTGCGGTTGCGCGTCTTCGCCACATGGCTGATGAGCTGCTCGAAGGCGGGGTACGCGAAGGCGTCGAACTGCATCTCGACGACCGGCCGCAGCCCGTACATCGCCATGCCCACGGCCGTCCCCAGGATCCCCGCCTCGGCGAGCGGGGTGTCCGTGCACCGGTCCTCGCCGAACTCCTTGGCGAGCCCGTCGGTGACCCGGAAGACACCGCCGAGCGTGCCGACGTCCTCCCCGAGGACATGCACCCGCGGGTCCTCGGCCATCGCGTCGCGCATCGCGCGCTGCAGCGCCTGCGCCATGGTGGCGGGCTTCGCGGCCACTGTCGTCATCGTTCGTCCTCGGCATCGAGTTCGGTACGGAGCATCGCGGCCTGCTCCCGCAGCTGCGAGGTCTGCTCGGCGTAGACCTGCGCGAAGAGGTCCATGGGGTCGAGCACCGGGTCGGCGTTCATCCGCGTCCGCAGGTCGGCCGCCATGGTCTCGGCGCCCTCGCGCACGGCCCGTATCGCCGTCTCGTCGAGCATCCCGCGCCCCGTCAGCTCCCGCTCGAGGAGGTCGACGGGGTCGTGTGCACGCCAGGCCTCGACCTCGGCGTCGCCGCGGTAGCGGGTCGCGTCGTCGGCGTTCGTATGGGCTTCCATGCGGTACGTCACCGCCTCGACCAGCGTCGGACCGCCGCCGGACCGTGCCCGGAGCATGGCCTCGCTCAGCACCTCGTGGACCGCCGCCGCGTCGTTCCCGTCGACCAGCCGGCCCGGCATCCCGTACCCGACGGCCTTGTGGGCCAGGGACGGGGCCGCGGTCTGCTTGGCCAGCGGTACGGAGATCGCGAAGCCGTTGTTCTGGACGAGGAAGACGACCGGGGCCTGCCAGACGGCGGCGAAGTTCATCGCCTCGTGGAAGTCGCCCTCGCTCGTCCCGCCGTCGCCGACCATCGCGAGCGCCACCACGTCGTCCCCGGCCAGCCGGGCGGCGTGCGCCAGGCCCACGGCGTGGGGGAGCTGGGTGGCGAGCGGGGTGCAGAGGGGGGCTATCCGGTGGACCCGCGGGTCGTACCCGGTGTGCCAGTCGCCCCGCAGCAGCGTCAGGGCCTCCACGGGGTCCAGGCCGCGCGCCACGGCCGCCAGGGTGTCGCGGTAGCTCGGGAAGAGCCAGTCCTGCTTCTCGAGGACCAGCGCGGCCGCGACCTCGCAGGCCTCCTGGCCGGTCGAGGAGGGGTAGACGGCGAGCCTGCCCTGCTTGGTGAGGGCCGTGGCCTGCGCGTTGTACCGGCGGCCTCGCACCAGGCCCTCGTACAGCCGGCGCATCAGTTCGGGGTCGAGCGGGGAATCAGTACCGAGACCGAGGACCCGGTACGGCTCGGGGTCCGGGAGCAGCGGCGCGGGATCGGTGCGCAGTGTGAATGCCGGGTAGGCAGCGGCTGCACCGGGCAGCTCTTGGACCGTCATGTCGGACACCTCCTCGTGGGAGCGGGAAGGCGCAGCGAAATGTGATGCGCCTCACCTACCGATTGTTCGGTCGTGAGCGCATTTTGGCTACAGGCACCTCCAGCCTGTGGACAAACGGTTCTCCACAGCCTGGGATAGAGGCAGGTCGTCCATGGTAGGGAGGCGGGAAGACATGGCAGATGAACAAATGGCCGATGCGGCGGAGGTCCCTCCGGCGCGCCCGCTCGACGCCATCGACCGTTCCATCCTGCGGATGCTCCAGATCGACGGCCGCGCCTCGATACGCTCCGTGGCCGAGGCCGTCCATGTCTCGCGCGCCAACGCCTACGCCCGGATCAACCGGCTCATCGACGACGGAGTGATCCGGGGCTTCAGCGCCCGGGTCAACCATGAACGGGCAGGCCAGGGCGCCTCCGCGTACATCACGCTGAAAATCGTGCAGAACTCCTGGCGCACGGTCCGCCGGCAGCTCCAGGAGCTGCCGGGCGCCGCTCATATCGCCCTGGTCAGCGGCGACTTCGACGTACTCCTGCTGGTGCACAGCCAGGACAACAGGGCGCTGCGCGAGCTCGTACTGACCAAGCTGCAGTCGATTCCGGAGGTGCTGTCGACGCGCACCCTGCTGGTCTTCGAGGAGACGGACCTGGACCCGACGGGGCCTGCGGACCCTACGAGCCGTACTTCTTGAGGAAGGCCTGCACGGTCGCCCAGTTCTTCGGGTCGTCGAGCAGCGAAACCCCGTGCTGCGACACGCCCTTGAGGTAATAGAGCTTGCTCTCTGGGGCCTTCTTGCTGGCCTTGTGCAGGTCCTGTGCCGCCTGCGCGAACTCGGTGTCGTTCTCCCCCGCCATGTAGAGCACCGGCGAGGTCAGCTTGGGTGCGGCCGCCGCTGCGTCCATGGAGCCGTAGGTGGAAGGCCCGGAGAGCGAGACGACCGCGTCCGGCTTCGGGTTGAGCACGGAGGCCGTCTGGATGACGGCCGTGCCGCCCTTGGAGGCGCCCATCAGGAGCAGCTTGGTGACGCCCTTCTTCCGCAAATAGGCCGCCGCGCCGACCAGTTCGGGCACTTCGTTGCCGGTTGAGTTCACGGCGAGAACGCGGTAGCCGCTCTTGCCCAGCTCCCTGGCCTTGGCCACCCACTGGCAGACGTCGCCGTCGGCCTGATGGGCGAGGAGGATCCCGGTGGTGCCGCTGCCGGTCAGGAAGCCGGCCGTGTCCGTGGACTCGGCGCTCTTGAACGTGACCGAACCCGTCTTCGCCTCGGCGGTGTCGAGACAGCCGAAGTCGTCCGCCTCGGAGGCGGAGGCACTCGGTTTCGAGGAAGCCTCGTCATCGCCTCCGCAGGCGGTCAGCGAGGCGCCCGCGAGCAGCACTCCGGCACAGATCAGGGCGTGAAGACGTACGAAAGCGACCATGACGCGAGATGGTGGTCTGGACCAGTGCGAGCGGTCAACGGTTCGGCGCGGTGCGCAGCCCCTCAAAAGCCAAACGCACGACGGTGTCGGCGAGTTCCTCCGCCTCCACACCGCCGTCCGGCTGCGGCCGGTACCACTCCACCAGCGAGTTCACCATCCCGAACAGCAGCCGCGTCGCGAGACGAATGTCCACGTCAGCGCGGAGATCACCGTCCGCGGCCGCCGCCTTCAGCAGATCCGAGACGCGCTGGTCGAACTCCCGGCGGCGCTCCATCGCCCAGCGCTCGGTCCTCGTATTGCCGCGTACGCGCAGCAGCAGCGTGACGTACGGCAGTTCCGCCATCAGTACCTCGACCGTACGGCGCGTGACGTACTCCATGCGCTCGATCGCGCGCCCCTGGGCCGCCCCCTCCTCGTCCAGCACCCCGAAGAGCCCGTCGATGGCACGGCTCACCGCGCGCCGCAGCAGCTCCTCCTTGCCCGCGACATGGTGGTAGATCGAGGACTTGGAGATACCGGCGGCCTTGGAGAGGTGCTCCATCGACGTGCCGTCGTAGCCGCGCTCGTTGAAGACGCCGACCGCGACGGTGAGGAGGGTCTCGGGGGTGTACGTGTCGCGCTTGGGGGCGGTGGTCATGAGGCGGCCTCTTCGTCGGCTCCGTAGCCCTGCCGGAAGAGGGCGAGGGAGGGGGCGTAGCGCCCGGTCGGGCAGCGCTCGTCCATCAGGTGCAGCAGGTCGTACGCCCAGTCCTTGCCGAGCCTGCGGTTCCATTCGACCGGTCCGAGCGGGTAGTTGACGCCCAGGCGCATCGCGGTGTCGATGTCCTCGGGTGTCGCGACGCCCTTGGCTACGGCGTCGGCGGTGAGGTCGATCAGCATGGCGACGGTGCGGGCGACGATCATGCCGGGCACGTCACCGATGACGCTGACGTCCTTGCCGAGCTTCTGGAAGAGGCCGACGGCTTCGAAGAGTGCCTCTTCGGAGGTGTCCTCGGAAGCGGAGAGGGCGATGCGGGTCGCGCCCCTGTAGTCGAGCGCGAGGTCGAAGTAGACGACGTCGGTGTACTCGACGGAGGTGCGGCCGTCGACGGGCACGAGCTGTCCGTCGGAGGGGAGTTCGATGTACGGGCCGCCGGTCTCGACGGTCTTCACCTCGATGCCGGCCTCCTCCATCAGCGCGGTGAGTTCGGCTGCGGGTCCGAGGTCGCCGACGACGGTGACGGCCGCGGGGGCCGGGGCGGGCGGGGCGGTGTGGGGCGCGGGCTTTACGGCGTCGTCCTCGTACGAGAACCAGCCGTGCCCGGACTTCCGGCCGAGCCTGCCCGACTCGACGAGGCGACGCTGGGCGAGCGAGGGGCGGAACGTGGGGTCCTGGAAGAAGGCGTCCCAGACGGAGCGGGTGACGGCCTCGTTGACGTCCTGGCCGATCAGGTCCGTGAGCTCGAAGGGGCCCATTTTGAAGCCGCCGCTCTCGCGCAGGACGGCGTCGATCGTGGCGGGGTCGGCGGCCCGCTCCTCGTAGACGGCGAAGGCCTCGGCGTAGAAGGGGCGCGCGATGCGGTTGACGATGAAACCGGGGGTGTCGCTGCAGCGCACGGGGGTCTTGCCCCAGGCCTTCGCGGTCTCGTACGCGGCCGACGCGGCCTCTTCGGAGGTCGCGAAGCCGGAGACGACCTCGACGAGGGGGAGGAGCGGGGCCGGGTTGAAGAAGTGCAGGCCGACGAAGCGGGCGGGGGTGCGGAGGGCGCCCGCGACGGCGGTGACGGAGAGGGAGGAGGTGTTGGTGGCCAGCAGACAGCTCTCGTCGACGATCTCTTCGAGTGCGGTGAACAGCTCCTGCTTGACGGGGAGTTGTTCGAGGACCGCTTCGACGACGAGCGCGGCGTCGGCGAGCTCCGCGAGCTCGGCCGCGGGCAGCAGGCGGGCGCGGGCTGCGTCCCGGCCTGCCGCGTCCAGGCGCCCCTTCTCGACCAGCCGGTCGAGCCGCGCCACGATGGCGGCCGCGGCCTCTTCGGCGCGGCCGGGCAGGGCGTCGTAGAGGCGCACGGGGTGCCCGGCGACGAGGGCGACCTGGGCGATGCCCTGGCCCATGGTGCCGGTGCCGACTACGGCGACGGTGCGGCTCTGATCGATGGCGATGGTCATACGGAGATCCTCCCCTACCGAGTTGTCCACAGGTTTGGCGGACCCTCTTGTCCCGACCGATCGTTCGGTTACTCTAACTCTGTCCGCGACTTTCCACCCAGCTCGACGAGGAGTTGGTCCGCAATGCAGCTGACCGAGCTGACCGCCACCCACCGGCCCACGCTCGACCAGGCCCTCGACGCGATCCGTCACCGTGCGTACTGGTCGCCGCACCCCGAGCACCCCAAGGCGTACGAGGGCGACGGCAAGGCGGCCTTCGACGCCCTGCTCGGCGGCCGGATCGACCTGGGACAGCCGGGGACGGACGACTGGGTGGGCGGTGAAGTCTCGCCGTACGGGCCCGAGTTGGGGGTCACGTATCCGCACCCCGACCTGGACGTCCTGCTCCCGGCGATGCGGGCGGGCATGGGCGCGTGGCGGGATGCCGGGCCCGAGGCCAGGGCCGTGGTCTGTCTGGAGATCCTGGCCCGGATCAGTGCCCGTACGCCGGAGATCGCGCACGCGGTCATGCACACCAGCGGCCAGGCCTTCATGATGGCGTTCCAGGCGGGCGGGCCCCATGCGCAGGACCGCGGTCTGGAGGCGGTGGCGTACGCCTATGCCGAGCAGACCAGGACCCCGCTGACGGCCGACTGGTCGAAGCCGCAGGGCAAACGGGACCCTCTCGAACTCAGCAAGTCCTTCACCGCGGCCGGACGCGGCATCTCCCTGATGATCGGCTGCAACACCTTCCCCACCTGGAACGGCTACCCGGGACTCTTCGCCTCCCTCGCCACCGGCAACCCGGTCCTGGTCAAGCCCCACCCGCGCGCGGTACTGCCGCTGGCGCTCACCGTTCAGGTGGCCAGGGACGTCCTCGCGGAGGCGGGCTTCGACCCGAACCTGGTCGCGCTCGCCGCCGAACGGCCGGGCGAGGGCATCGCCAAGACGCTCGCCCTGCGCCCCGAGATCCGGATCATCGACTACACGGGCTCGACTGGCTTCGGCAACTGGCTGGAGGCCAACGCCCGCCAGGCGCAGGTCTATACGGAGAAGGCCGGCGTCAACACCGTCGTCATCGACTCCACCGACAACTACAAGGGGATGCTCTCCAACCTCTCCTTCTCGCTGTCGCTCTACAGCGGCCAGATGTGCACCACCCCGCAGAACTTCCTGATCCCCCGGGACGGCATCACGACGGACGCGGGACCCAAGTCGTACGACGAGGTCGTCGCCGACCTCGCGGGCGCGGTGGGCGGGCTGCTCGGGGACGACGCCCGGGCGAACGCGCTGCTGGGCGCGCTGGTCAACCCGGATGTGAAGGCCCGCCTGGAGGCGGCATCCGGACTGGGTGAAGTGGCCCTTCCTTCACGGGAGATCACCAACCCGGAGTTCCCGGACGCGGTCGTGCGTACGCCGGTCGTCGTCAAATTGGACGGGGCCAAGCCCGATGCCGAGGCGGTCTACTTCTCCGAGTGCTTCGGCCCGGTCTCCTTCGCGGTGGCGGTCGACTCCACGGAGAGCGCCCTTGAGCTGCTGCGTCGTACGGTGCGCGAGAAGGGCGCGATGACGGTCGGCGCGTACACGACCTCGGCGGAGGTGGAGCGCGCGGTCGAGGAGGTCTGCCTCGACGAGTCGGCCCAGCTCTCCCTGAATCTGACGGGCGGGGTGTACGTGAACCAGACCGCGGCCTTCTCCGACTTCCACGGATCGGGCGGCAACCCGGCGGCGAACGCGGCGCTGTGCGACGGAGCGTTCGTGGCCAACCGGTTCCGGGTGGTCGAGGTGCGCAGGCAGGCGTGACGGAGGCGGTGCCGTGGCCTCAGACCCGCCCGGGGCCACGGCGCCCACCGGTCGACGACCAGTGGAAGAGCGTCATGCCCACGCTCGTCGCCAGGTTGTAGCTGGAGACCTGCGCGCGCATCGGCAGGGACACCAACCGGTCGGTGCGCGCCCGCAGTTCGGCCGAGAGGCCCGAGCGCTCCGATCCGAAGGCGAGCACCGCGTCGTCGGGCAGCACGATGTCCCGGATGTCGTCCCCCTCCGCATCCAGCGCGTAGAGGGGACCGGGCGGCAGCTCCGCGACCTCCATCCGTTCCACGGCCGTGGCGAAGTGCAGACCGGCGCCGCCGCGCACCACGGTCGGATGCCAGGGGTCGAGATCACCCGTGGTCACCACCCCGGTCGCACCGAACCCGGCCGCGAGCCGGATCACCGCGCCCGCGTTGCCCAGGTTCCGCGGCTGGTCCAGTACGACGACGGGCGCACTCCGCGCCGGCCGGGCGAGCTCCGTCAGCTGGGCCGCACGGTCGGGACGTACTGCAAGCGCCGCCACCCCCGTCGGGTGCAGCCGGGGCACAAGACCGCGCAGCGCCGCCTCGTCGGTCTCGATCACCAGCGTGTCGAGCGTGCCCCACACATCGGGCGCGAGCTGATCGGCGAGCTCCAGTACGGCCTTCTTGTCGGCGGCCAGCGCCAGGGGCAGCTCCGCCCCGAACCGCACCGCGTGCTTGACGGCGTGGAAGCCGTCGAGCAGGACAGCCCCCTGCCCGGCCCGCGCCCGCCACTCCCGTACCGCTGCTGCCGCCGCCGCTTCATCCGCACTCACGGACTCAGCCTACGTGCGTGATCTCGGCCGATTCCTCGGCGTCGACGGGCTCCCGGGGACCCGGTACCACCGCCTCCGGACGGGAGACCGCCTGCCGCGCCCGGTCCCCCAGCCAGACCAGGAACACCGTCGGCAGGAAGACCGCGTCCGCCGCGATCATCGCCATCGAGAAGAACGGCAGCCCCAGCAGCAGCGCGATACCCGCGTGCTCCATGATCATCACGACCAGCAGGACGTTCTTGACGCGCCGGTTGAAGAGCGTGAAGGGGAAGGCGACCTG
Source organism: Streptomyces sp. NBC_01465 (assembly GCF_036227325.1). Taxonomy (NCBI): domain Bacteria; kingdom Bacillati; phylum Actinomycetota; class Actinomycetes; order Kitasatosporales; family Streptomycetaceae; genus Streptomyces; species Streptomyces sp. NBC_01465. Next base: position 4,104,089 of record NZ_CP109467.1, read on the forward strand.
CACGATCACGGTGCCGTACGTCAGCAGCATCACGATCACGCCACTGGTCGCGAGCAGCGAGGACAGCCCCGGCCAGGGCGAGAAGTAGTCGAGATGCAGCGGGTAGTAGAGCGCTGTGCCGTCCTGCCAGCGCGAGCCCTGGATCTTGTACCAGCCGGCCGAGGAGTAGATGAGACAGACCTCGGCCATGATCACGACCATCGTGGCGTTGTGCACCAGATTGGCGATGACGTCCGCGAGGGTGCGCGGCTCACCCGGCTCGTACCGGCAGAGCGCCCACCACACGCCCTGCACGATCCACAGCCCCCAGAACAGCACCCAGAGCCACCACTGCGAGCCCAGCTCGCCGACCACGCTCGCCGAGATCAGGACCACTCCGAAGACAGCCCACAGCACGGGTCCCACCCGGTCGGGAGCGCCGGGGGCCCGCCGGGCCGCCCTTCGCGCGTCCAGCGACCACACCTGGGCGCAGCGGGTGAGGACCAGGTAGATCGCCATCAGATGGATGACGTTGTCCCCGCCGTCCCCCATGAAGACGGACCGATTCTGCAGGGACAGCACGCCGACCATGAAGAGCACCGACATGGCACGGGTCCGCCAGCCGAGCAGCAGCAGAAGGCTGGAGACCACGGCGACGGCGTACACGACCTCGAACCACGCCGTGGAGTCCGACCACATCAGCACGGTGAAGGCGTGATTTCCGGTGAGGAGCTCCTGGGCCATGCCCCAGTCCCAGGGGCCGTCGGGGCCGTACATCTCCCGGCGGTGGGGGAATTCACGCAGCAGGAAGAACAGCCAGGTCGCGGAGAAACCGATCCGGATGACGGCGCTCTGGTACGGCCCGAGGGCGGCCGCGGTGATCTTCTGGAGGACGCGCGCGGCACGGGTGTCTGGGGCGCTCATCAGCTGGTCTCCGTACGGTCCGCGGGAACGACAGTCCACCAGGGCAGGACCCGGTAGTAGGTCTTGGTGTCGACCTTCTCCGCACTCCACGGCGGGGCGGCGATCGTGGTCGTCGCCGACCGTACCTGGATGCGTTCTATGGTTCCGCCGGACTTGGTCTCGCCCAGGTGCAGCAGCACGATGCGGCGGATGTAGCGCTCGGAGAGCCGGCCGCGATCGCCGATGGCCTGGTTGTTCGCGTCATGGGAGTTGACGAAGAAGTCCCATCCGCGGCGCAGCTCGTTCTGGTCGACGTGGCTGGGGAAGGCGTTGCCGCGGATCGCGGCGCCGTCCTTGGCGGAGAGGTCGACCCATCCGCTGGTGGTCCGGCTGCTGCCGTCCTTTGCCTGGATCTCCGCGCGCGCCTGGACCGCCACGTTCTGCTGGAGCGGATTGGGGGCGAAGAGCTTCCAGTTGCGCTCGAACTCGGGCAGAACGTAGTCGTCGATCTGTGTGCCGTACTCCTTGGAGACGGTGTTGGAGGGCGCGACGGCCAGGAAGACCATCGCCAGATGGACCGCGGTGAGGACACCGATGCAGGCGAGCACGAGGGCCGCGACCACCTGATACGGCCGTGAGAGCCCGGCTATCCCGTGCCTCTCAACGCCTTCCGGGCCCACCGGGCCGTCCTCGACGGGGCCCCCGGCCCCCTCGATCCTGTCGTCCTGCGCTTCCATCCCTGCCCCGCCCCGATCCGGTCCGCCACTCGGTCAGTCATCCACAGGGTTGACACCTTATGGGCCGCCGCCCCACCATTGAAGTCAATGAACCGAACGATCGGTCGGTAGGGGGCCGCAATGGCAACAGTGGCATACGGGACTGACAGGACGGACGAGGCGGACCGGCAGGCGGCCTTCGACACCGCGGTGGCCGCCGAGACACGCATCGAGCCGCGCGACTGGATGCCCGACGCCTACCGCGCCACCCTGGTCCGGCAGATGGCGCAGCACGCCCACTCCGAGATCATCGGCATGCAGCCCGAGGCGAACTGGATCACCCGCGCCCCCTCGCTCCGCCGCAAGGCGATCCTGATGGCCAAGGTCCAGGACGAGGCGGGGCACGGCCTTTACCTCTACAGCGCCGCAGAGACGCTGGGCACCAGCCGCGAGGAGCTCCTCGACAAGCTCCACGCCGGCCGCCAGCGGTACTCGTCGATCTTCAACTACCCCACCCTGACCTGGGCGGACGTCGGCGCGATCGGCTGGCTGGTCGACGGCGCCGCGATCACCAACCAGGTCCCCCTGTGCCGCTGCTCGTACGGCCCCTACGCCCGCGCCATGGTCCGTATCTGCAAGGAGGAGTCCTTCCACCAGCGCCAGGGGTACGAACTGCTGCTGGCCCTCAGCCGGGGAACAGCCGCCCAGCACGCCATGGCGCAGGACGCGGTCGACCGCTGGTGGTGGCCCTCGCTCATGATGTTCGGCCCGCCCGACGAGGAATCGGGGCACTCCGAGCAGTCCATGGCCTGGAAGATCAAGCGCCACTCCAACGACGAGCTGCGCCGCCGCTTCGTCGAGATCTGCGGCCCCCAGGCCGAGGCCCTGGGGCTGACGCTGCCCACGGGCGAGATCGACTGGAACGAGTTCAAGGAAGTCCTCAAGGGCAACGGGCCCTGCAACGAACAGCGCATCACCCAGCGGCGCCGCGCTCACGAAGAAGGCGCCTGGGTGCGCGACGCAGCAGCCGCGTACGCCGCCAAGCACGCAGAGCACGCAGAGCACGCAGAGACGGAGCCGTCATGACCGCGACCGACTGGCCGCTGTGGGAAGTGTTCGTACGGTCCCGGCGCGGCCTCTCCCACACCCACGCCGGATCCCTGCACGCCCCGGACGCGGAGATGGCCCTGCGCAACGCACGGGACCTCTACACGCGCCGCAGCGAAGGCGTCTCGATCTGGGTGGTGCCGTCCACCGCCGTCACCGCCTCCTCGCCCGACGAGAAGGACTCCTTCTTCGAGCCCGCGGGCGACAAGCCGTACCGCCACCCCACCTTCTACGAGATCCCGGAAGGGGTGCAGCACCTGTGAGCGCAGCTCTGGCACTCGGCGACGACGCCCTGGTGCTCTCGCACCGGCTGGGGGAGTGGGCGGGTCACGCTCCCGTACTGGAAGAGGAAGTCGCCCTCGCCAACATCGCCCTGGACCTTCTCGGCCAGGCGCGCATCCTGCTCTCGCTCGTCGGCGACGAGGACGAGCTGGCCTATCTGCGCGAGGAGCGCGCCTTCCGCAACCTCCAGCTGGTCGAGCAGGAGAACGGCGACTTCGCGCACACCATCGCCCGCCAGCTCTACTTCTCCACCTACCAGCACCTGCTCTACGGACAACTGGCAGCGGGGGACGGGGAGTTCGCCCCACTGGCGGCAAAAGCCGTGAAGGAGGTCGCCTACCACCGCGACCACGCCGAACAGTGGACGCTGCGGCTGGGCGACGGCACGGCGGAGAGCCACGAGCGGATGCAGCGGGGACTGGACGCGCTGTGGCGGTTCACCGGCGAGATGTTCGAGCCGGTCGAGGGCCTCGACGCAGTGGACACGCACGCCCTGCAGTCCGGTTGGCACGCCTCCGTCTCCTCCGTACTGCGGCGGGCGACGCTCACCCTCCCCGAAGGACCGCAGTCCGGGGCCTGGACGGCAGGGGCGGGCCGCCAGGGCCTGCACACGGAGTCGTTCGGGCGGATGCTCGCCGAGATGCAGCATCTGCACCGCAGCCACCCGGGGGCGACATGGTGACGACGACCCCGCTCGAACAGGAACTGCTCCAACTGGCCGGCTCCGTACCGGACCCGGAGCTTCCCGTGCTGACGCTGCAGGAGCTGGGCGTACTGCGCTCCGTCGAAGTCCTGGGCCCCGGCAGGGTCCAGGTCGAACTGACCCCGACGTACACCGGCTGCCCGGCCGTCGAGACGATGACCGCCGACATCGAGCGCGTCCTGAACGACCACGGCATACCGGACGTCTCGGTGCGCACGGTCCTCGCCCCCGCCTGGTCGACGGACGACATCAGCGCGGAGGGCCGCCGCAAACTCGAGGAGTTCGGCATCGCTCCCCCGCGCCCGTCCGGGCCCTCGGGCGGTCCGGTCGCCCTCTCGCTCGCCATCCGGTGCCCGCACTGCGGATCGACCGACACCGAGCTGCTGAGCCGCTTCTCCTCCACGGCCTGCAAGGCGCTGCGCCGCTGCGCCTCCTGCCGTGAACCCTTCGACCACTTCAAGGAGTTGTAGATGTTCCATCCGCTCCGGGTCAGCGCGGTAGAGCGGCTGACGGACGACGCGGTGGCCGTCACCTTCGCCGTGGAGCCCGAACTGCGCGAGACCTTCCGCCACATGCCGGGCCAGCACATCGCGCTGCGCCGCATCGTGAACGGCGAGGAGATCCGTCGTACGTACTCGATCTGCGCCCCCGCCACCGACGACCCCGAACTGCGCGTGGGCATCCGGCTGGTGGAGGGCGGCGAGTTCTCGACGTACGCGCTCAAGGAACTGGCCGTGGGCGACACCGTCGACGTCATGGAGCCCACGGGACGCTTCGTCCTCGCCCCGCGCGCCGGACACTTCGCGGCGATCGTCGGCGGCAGCGGCATCACCCCGGTCCTGTCGATCGCGGCCACCCTGCTCGCCCGCGAACCGCGGTCGGGTTTCACCCTGATCCGGAGCGACCGGACCGCCGCGTCGACGATGTTCCTGGACGAGGTCGCCGACCTGAAGGACCGCTGGCCCGACCGCTTCCAGCTCATCACCGCGCTCTCCCGCGAGGAGCAGCAGTCGGGGCTGCCGTCCGGCCGGCTCGACCAGGACCGCCTGACCGGACTGCTGCCCGCGCTGCTCCCGGTGGCGGACATCGACGGCTGGTTCCTGTGCGGCCCCTTCGGGCTGGTCCAGGGTGCCGAGCGCGCCCTGCGCGAGCTGGGAGTCGCCCGGGCCCGTATCCACCAGGAGATCTTCCATGTGGACGACGGCACCGCCCCCGCCACGACAACACAGACATCGGCCCCGGCGCACTCCACACTGACCGCGACGCTCGACGGCCGTTCCGGCAACTGGCCGGTCAGGGAAGGCGATTCACTCCTGGAGACGGTGCTGCGCGCCCGCGCGGACGCCCCGTACGCCTGCAAGGGCGGAGTCTGCGGCACCTGCCGCGCCTTCCTGGTCTCGGGCGAGGTCCGGATGGACCGCAACTACGCGCTGGAACCGGAGGAGACCGAGGAGGGGTACGTCCTGGCCTGCCAGTCGCATCCCCTCACTCCAGAGGTGGAGCTGGACTTCGACCGCTGACCCTGTTCCACACGCCGTACCTGTTCCACATCCCGGCCGCTTCCCCTAATCTGACGCCTCATCAGATATTGACCGTCGCGGGAGGACTGGGCTGTGGACTTCACCTTCACCGAGGAACAGCAGGCGGCCGTGGAGGCGGCGAAGGCGGTCTTCTCGGGCGTCGCGCCCGACCAGGTCCCCAGCCCCGCGCTCACCCCGGGCGCGGTGGCCGACGACTTCGACCGGCCGCTGTGGGGCAAGCTCGCCGACGCCGACCTGCTGAGCCTGGTCCTCGCCCCCGAACACGGCGGCGCGGGTCTCGACCCGATCGCCCTCTGTCTGGTGCTGCGCGAGTCCGCCAAGGTCCTGGCCCGTGTACCGCTCCTGGAGACGAGCGCGGTCGCCATGGCCGTACAGCGGTACGCCACACCCGAGTTGAGCGCGGCGACGCTGCCCGCGGTCGGCCGTGGCGAGCTCGTCCTCACCGTCGGCGCCAACGGACGCACCGGCCACGACCCGGCCGAACTGGCCGTCACCGCCCGCCGCGAGGACACCGCCTGGATCCTCGACGGCGTCCAGACCGGAGTCCCCTGGGCCCAGACCGCGGACCTCATCGCCGTCCCCGCCCACACCGCCGAAGGACGCACCGTCCTCGCCCTGGTCCCCCGGGTGCACGACGGCCTCACCCTCGACGACCAGGTCTCCACCAGCGGCGAACGCTTCGCCGAGGTCCACCTCGACTCCGTACGCGTGGATGCCCGCCACCTCATCGAGGCCGAGGGCGCCTGGGAGTACCTGCGCAATCTCCTCGCCACCGGCACCTGCGCGCTCGCGCTCGGCCTGGGCGAAAGCGTCCTCGGCATGACCAGCGAATACACCGGCAAGCGCGAGCAGTTCGGCTTCCCGGTCGCCACGTTCCAGGCCGTGGCCGTCCAGGCCGCCGACCGCTACATCGACCTGCGCGCCATGGAGGTCACCCTCTGGCAGGCGGCCTGGCGCATCTCGACCGGTGCCTCGGGCGCGCTCCCCGCGGCCGGTGACATCGCGGTCGCCAAGATCTGGGCCTCCGACGGCGTACGCCGCACCGTCCAGACCGCCCAGCATCTGCACGGCGGCTTCGGCGCGGACACCGACTACCCGCTGCACCGCTACCACGCCTGGGCCAAGCAGCTGGAGCTCTCGCTCGGCCCGGCGGCAGCCCACGAGGAGTCCCTGGGCGACCTGCTGGCCGCCCACCCCCTCGGCTGACAACTCAGAGGACGAAAGCCGGGCTTCCGCTCTCCGTCACCATCGGACGCCCGGCACCGTCCCAGGCCAGCATGCCGCCGTCGATGTTCACCGCGTCGATGCCCTGCTGCACCAGGTACTGCGTCACCTGGGCGGACCGCCCGCCGACCCGGCACATCACAAAGGCCTGCCGCCCGTCGGCCACCGCCTCGGTGACCTCACCGAATCGCGCCACGAAGTCGCTCATCGGGATGTGCAGCGCACCCTCGACGTGCCCGGCCGCCCACTCGTCGTCCTCCCGGACATCAAGCACCAGGCCGTCGGCCGGTACGGCAGCGACATCCACCTGGGGCAGCGCGGCGAAATTCATGGGGTGAGCCTTCTCTCGTACGAACCCGACACGGTCACCGGGAACGCTACTGCACCAGTCCCGCCAGCTCCGCCTCGCGCTCGGAGACCTGACCGAGCAGCTGCTCGGCGATCTCCTCGAGGAGCCGGTCCGGATCATCCGGCGCCATCCGCAGCATCGCGCCGATCGCGCTCTCCTCCAGGTCATGAGCGGCCAGCGTCAGCAACTCCTTGCGGCGCGAGAGCCACTCCAGGCGCGCGTACAGCTCCTCGCTCTCACTGGGCTGCGACTCCACCGGAACAGGCCCCGCGGCCCACTCCTCGGCGAGCTCCCGCAGCAGCCCCTCGTCCCCGCGCCCGTATGCGGCGTTCACGCGCGTGATGAACTCCTCCCGCCGCTCCCGCTCCGCCTCCTCCTGCGCCAGGTCGGGGTGCGCCTTGCGGGCCAGCTCGCGGTAGAGCTTGCGCGCCTCCTCGCTGGGCCGCACCCGCTTGGGCGGCTGGACCGGCTGCTCATTGAGCATCGCCTCCGCCTCGGGCGACAGCCCTTCGGAGTCGAGCCAGTCGTGGAACAGCTCCTCGACCCCGGGCATCGGCATCACCATGGCCCGCGCCTCGTACGCCTTGCGCAGGTCCTCGGGGTCCCCGCTGCGAGCGGCCCTGGCCTCGGCGATCAGCGCATCGAGCTCGTCGAGCCGGGTGTACATCGGGCCGAGTCTCTGGTGGTGCAGCCGGGAGAAGTTCTCCACCTCCACCCGGAAGGTCTCCACCGCGATCTCGAACTCGATCAGCGCCTGCTCGGCCGCGCGCACCGCCTTCTCCAGCCGCGCCTCGGGCCGCTGCTCGTCGGCCTGCGCGGCCTGCGCGTCCTGCCCAGCGGCCTGCGCGCCCGCCTGCTCGGCCTGCTGCCCGTCCGTCTCGTTCCGGGTCGTCGTTCCCCCGGTGGCATCCTCCGTCACCCGCCCAGCCTAAGGGCGCCCGCCACCCCCGGTCACACCCCCAGCTCGGCCTCGATCCGCCCCTCCCTCACCGCCGCCACCAGATCGGCGTGATCGGCTTCCGTACGGTCCGCGTACGTCACCGCGAAAGCGGCCACCGCCTCGTCCAGCTCCTCGCTCTTGCCGCAGTACCCGGCGATCAGCCGCGGATCCGCACTGTGCGCATGGGCCCGGGCGAGCAGCGCCCCGGTCATCCGCGCATAGTCGTCCACCTGGTCGGCCGCGAGCGCCGCCGGGTCCACGCTCCCCTTTCGGTTCCTGAACTGCCGCACCTGGAAAGGCAGCCCGGACACAGTCGTCCAGCCCAGCAGCATGTCGCTGACCACCTGCATCCGCTTCTGCCCGAGCACCACCCGCCGGCCCTCGTGCTCCTCGGGAGGCGTACGGAACCCGGCCGCCGGCAGATACGGCACCAATGCCGAAGGACGCGCCTCCTTCACCTGCAGCACCAGCGGCTCCCCCCGGTGATCGATCAGCAGCACCACATACGACCGAGTCCCCACACTCCCGGTGCCGACCACCCGGAACGCCACATCGTGGATCGCATACCGGGCCAGCAGCGGCAGCCGGTCGTGCGACAGCGTGGACAGATACTCCTCCAGCGCACCGGCCACCGCCGCGGCCTCCGCATCGGGCACCCGCCGCAGCACCGGCACCGCGTCCACGAAGCGCCGCCCGCCGTCCCCGCTCTCCTCGGTCGCCTTGGCGGCGAAGCGCGCGCTGGTGTTCTTACGGGCCTTCTCCGAGACCCGCTCCAGCGTCCCCAGCAGATCCGTCGCGTCCGCGTGCGAGACGAGCTCCTCGTCGGCTATCGCGTTCCACGCGTCCAACGCCGGAAGCTTCGCCAGCAGCCGCATGGTCCGCCGGTACGCACCGACCGCATGGAACGCCCCGGCCCTGCAGGTGTCCTCGTCCGCCCCCGCCTCCCGCCCGGCAAGCACCAGCGATGCCGCCAGCCGCTTGACGTCCCACTCCCAGGGGCCGACCACCGTCTCGTCGAAGTCGTTCAGATCGATGACGAGCCGGCCGCGCGCATCGCCGTACAGCCCGAAGTTCGCCGCGTGCGCATCGCCGCATATCTGCGCGCCCACCCCGGTCACGGGCGTACCCACCAGGTCGTGGGCCATCAGCCCGGCCGCACCGCGCAGAAAGGCGAAGGGCGTGGCGGCCATCCGTCCCACCCGTATCGGTGTGAGCCCCGGCACCCGGCCCCGGTTGGACTCGACGACGGCCTGCACCGCATCGGGCCGCCCCTGCGCCGGCACCAGCGAATCGTGCGAGGCCCGGGGCACCCGCGACCTGAGCTCCCGGCCCTCGTCCTTGGGCGACCCCTTCGGCCCGTCGGCCTCGGTGACCCGCTGAGCAAACCCCGCCACCACCGGCACTCGCATGCGCTCGCTCATGAAGTCCCCGCCCTCGAAAAGCCCCGACCAACATCAACTGCCCACGACCGTACCGCCGCTCGCCGAGACCCGTCGCCCCCTGTGGACAACCCTCCGGATGTGGACAAGTGGGCAACCCCCGTACGGCATCCGGAGGTTGCCCACCACACCCGAGTTGTACTATGCAACCAATAGCGAGAGGGGCAACTCAATGGCCGCCGGCGACCCCCGGGCACGCGACTCATCCGTCGACACCATCCAGCGCGAACTCACCGCGTTCGCCCGCCGCGCCCGCGCGACGGCCGCCCGCCTCCACCCGGAACTGCCCCTGGTCTCGTACACCCTGCTCGCCCACATCGACGACCAGCAGGGCTGCCGCGCGACCGACCTCGCGGCGCACTACATGCTGGACAAGTCCACGGTGAGCCGACAGATCGCGAACCTGGAGAAGCTGGGCCTGGTCGAGCGCCGCCCGGACCCCGACGACCACCGCGTCCAGGTCCTGCACCCCACGGACGCCGGCACCAGCACCCTCGCGGCCACCCAGGGCAGCCGCCGCGCAGCCGTCCACGACCGCCTGGCGGACTGGAGCGCGGAGGACCTCGGCCGCTTCGCCGCCTACCTGTTGCGGTACAACACCGCGCACCAGTAAGCGGCGAGACCCAACGGACCCCCGTCGGCCGCGCGGGGGTTTCACGTGAAACACGTCTCAGCAACAAACAAGCAAACGAAGAACGGGCCCCTGTCAGCGACTTTCGTCACTGACGGAGACCCGTCCGTTTGTGCGCGAGGGGGGATTTGAACCCCCACGTCCCTAAGGACACTGGCACCTGAAGCCAGCGCGTCTGCCGTTCCGCCACTCGCGCAAGAATGGTGTCCTGGGCTCTCTCACTGGCTGTGTGATTGCCTGGCGACGAACGAAAGATTAGCACGCTGGACAGGGTGGATTCACATCCGTTGTTTCGGTGACCCGGCCCAGGGAACGAGCTCCTCCCGCCCCCACTCCTCCTAGGTGCGCCGCTTGTGCGGGACACTGACAGGAGCCGCCTCTACGATCCGTGTGAGGGGTGACACTCATCCACTGGGCAGACAAGGGGAACCAGCCGATTTCCCGACGCGTGGATACGATCAGTAAGCAGTACGAGGACGACAACGCCGGAGGAGGTGCCTCATGGGAGTCCTGAAGAAGTTCGAGCAACGCCTCGAAGGTCTGGTCAACGGCACCTTCGCGAAGGTGTTCAAGTCCGAGGTCCAGCCCGTCGAGATCGCGGGCGCTCTCCAGCGCGAGTGCGACAACAACGCCACGATCTGGAACCGCGAGCGGACCGTCGTGCCCAACGACTTCATCGTCGAGCTCTCCACCCCCGACTTCGAACGGCTCAGCCCGTACTCGGGTCAGCTGGGCGACGAGCTCTCCGGGCTGGTACGCGACTACGCCAAGCAGCAGCGGTACACGTTCATGGGCCCCATCAAGGTCCACCTCGAAAAGGCCGACGACCTCGACACCGGCCTCTACCGCGTCCGCAGCCGCACCCTCGCCTCCAGCACCAACCAGCAGAGCGCGCCCGCGAGCCCGCCGCCCTCGGCCTCCCGGCGTCCCGCCGCGAGCGGCTACGGCTATCCGCCCACCGCGGCCCCGCCGATGCCCGCCGCGCCTCCGCCGGTCGCGCCCGCGCCCCACCGGCCCGCACCCGCGAGCCGTCCTGCCGCCCCGGGCCCCATGCCCGGCGCCCAGACCCGGCGCTGGATCGAGATCAACGGCAACCGCCACCAGATCTCGCGCCCCACTCTCGTACTCGGCCGTTCCACCGAGGCCGACGTGCGGATCGACGACCCCGGCGTATCGCGCCGGCACTGCGAAATCCGGACCGGAACGCCCTCGACGATCCAGGATCTCGGATCCACCAACGGCATCGTGGTAGACGGGCAGCACACCACCCGCGCTACGCTCCGCGACGGCTCACGGATTGTCGTGGGCAACACCACCATCGTTTACAGGCAAGCCGAAGGGTGAAGCGGGGGCAATGTCAGAGCTGACCCTGACGGTCATGCGGCTAGGTTTCCTGGCCGTCCTGTGGCTGTTCGTCATCGTGGCCGTCCAGGTCATTCGCAGCGACCTGTTCGGTACGCGCGTCACCCAGCGGGGCTCCCGCCGCGGCAACGACGCACGTCCCCAGCAGACCGCGCGGCAGGCAACGACGCCGCCGCAGCAGCAGCGCCAGCAGCCGGCCGGGGGCGGTGGCCGGCAGCGCCGGGGCGCCCCCACCAAGCTGGTCGTATCCGAAGGCACCCTCACCGGTACCACCGTCGCCCTCCAGGGCCAGACCATCACCCTGGGCCGGGCGCACGATTCAACGATCGTGCTGGACGACGACTACGCGTCCAGCAGGCATGCCAGGATCTACCCCGATCGTGACGGCCAGTGGATCGTCGAGGATCTCGGGTCCACCAACGGTACGTATCTCGACCGGACCCGCCTGACGACCCCGACACCCATTCCGCTGGGCGCACCGATCCGCATCGGCAAGACCGTCATCGAGCTGCGGAAGTAGTAGGACAATGACAGCGCGCGAGCGGAGCGAGCGAGCCGCGGCAATCCCGCAGAGGGGCCGAAGCGTGCTCCCGACCGGAGGGTGGGCAGTGTGGCTCGAGACCGGCTGTACCCAGAGCCGACGGGCGAGGTGCGCATGAGTCTGTCCCTGCGTTTCGCCGCCGGATCGCACAAAGGCATGATCCGTGAGGGGAACGAGGACTCCGGCTACGCCGGCCCCCGTCTCCTGGCCATCGCCGACGGCATGGGCGGCCAGGCAGCCGGCGAGGTCGCCAGCTCCGAGGTCATCTCCACGCTCGTCACCCTCGACGACGACGTCCCCGGCTCGGACATCCTCACCTCCCTCTCCACCGCGGTGCAGCGGGCCAACGACCAGCTGCGCATGATGGTCGAGGAGGACCCCCAGCTCGAGGGCATGGGCACCACGCTCACCGCCCTCCTGTGGACGGGTCAGCGCCTGGGTCTCGTCCACGTCGGCGACTCCCGCGCCTACCTGCTGCGCGACGGCGTACTGACGCAGATCACCCAGGACCACACCTGGGTCCAGCGCCTCGTCGACGAGGGCCGGATCACCGAAGAGGAAGCCACCACCCACCCGCAGCGCTCCCTGCTGATGCGCGCGCTGGGCAGCGGCGACCACGTCGAACCCGACCTCTCCATCCGCGAGGTCAGGGCCGGCGACCGCTACCTCATCTGCTCCGACGGGCTCTCCGGCGTCGTCTCCCACCAGACGATGGAAGAGACGCTCGCCAGCTACCAGGGCCCGCAGGAGACCGTCCAGGCGCTCATCCAGCTCGCCCTGCGCGGCGGCGGCCCCGACAACATCACCTGCATCGTCGCCGACGTCCTCGACGGCGACGCGGGCGACACCCTCGCCGGCCAGGTCAACGACATCCCCGTCATCGTCGGCGCGGTCGCCGAGAACCAGGCCGCCCAGCTCCACGACGACGGCTCCATGCAGACCCCCGCGGGCCGCGCATCCAGCCTCGGCCGCCCCGTCCCCCCGCAGGCCGGCGGCTTCGGCCCGCCCGGCAGCGGCGGCGAGTACGGCCGGGCCGGAGACGGTGGCGACGGCGGCTACGGCTCGTACAGCGACGACGACTTCATCAAGCCCTCCCGCGGCCGCAAGTGGCTCAAGAGATCTCTGTACGGCGTCCTCGTGCTCGCCGTCATCGGCGGCGGCCTCTACGGCGGCTACCGCTGGACCCAGACCCAGTACTACGTCGGCTCGAACAACGAGAACGTCGCGCTGTACCGGGGCATCAGCCAGGACCTCGCCTGGGTCTCGCTCTCGGAGGTCGAGAAAGACCATCCCGAGATCGAACTCAAGTACCTCCCGCCGTACCAGCGCAAGCAGGTCGAGGACACGATCACCGAGTCCAGCCTCGGCAAGGCGAACCAGAAGATCACCGAACTCGCCGCCCAGGCAGACGCCTGCAAGAAGGACGCAGACCGCCGGAAGGCCGCAGCGGACAACGCCAAGAAGGGTCAGGGCCAGGCCGGAGGCACCACCGGCTCCGCCACCACGACCCAGTCCGCCAAGACCACGAAGACGGCCACGTCCACTCCCAGCCCTACGCCCAAGCCCACACCCAGCACCACCCTCTCCCCGGAGGAGCAGCAGCTGGTCTCACTGTGCGGCAAGCAGTAGGCAGCAACAGCCCTTGGGGGGCTTCCACCACATGAGCGTTGTCACCAACACGACCACCATCGGCGCGATCGAAGCACCGAGCCGCCGCAACACCGAGCTGATGCTGCTCGTCTTCGCCGTTGCGATCTCCGTCTTCGCGTACGCCAACGTGGGCCTGGCCATGAACGGCTCGCTTCCCTCCGGCATGCTCGGATACGGAACGGGCCTCATCCTGCTGGCCGGCGTCGGCCACCTCGTGGTGCGCAAGTTCGCCGCCTACGCGGACCCCCTGCTGCTGCCACTGGCGACGCTGCTCAATGGGCTCGGTCTGGCGTTCATCTGGCGCCTCGACCAGTCGCCGCGGCTGATCCAGCGGGCCAAGTACCTCTTCGGTGCCTACAGCCCTGACGCGCCCAAACAGCTTCTGTACTCGGCCCTCGGCGTCGCCCTCTTCGTGGCCGTGCTGGTCTTCCTCAAGGACCACCGCATCCTGCAGCGCTACACCTACATCTCCATGGTGGTCGCGCTGGTCCTGCTCATCATGCCGATGTTCTTCCCCGCGGTGAACGGCGCCAAGATCTGGATCAAGGTGGGTTCCTTCACCATCCAGCCGGGCGAGTTCGCGAAGATCATCATCGCGATCTTCTTCTCCGGCTACCTCATGGTGAAGCGAGATGCACTGGCTCTGGCCAGTCGGCGCTTCATGGGTATCTACCTGCCGCGCGGCCGCGACCTGGGGCCGATCCTGGTGATCTGGGCGCTCTCCATCCTCATCCTCGTCTTCGAGACCGACCTCGGCACCTCGCTCCTGTTCTTCGGCCTCTTCGTCATCATGTTGTACGTGGCGACCGAGCGAACGAGCTGGATCGTCTTCGGGCTCTTGATGTCAGCGGCGGGCGCAGTCGGCGTCGCGACCTTCGAGCCCCACGTCCAGGACCGTGTCACCGCCTGGCTCGACCCCTTCGCCTGCTACACCACCGACAAGAGCGGAGCCTGCGAACAGATCGCGAACGCTGTCATGTCGTTCGGTGCCGGCGGCACTCTGGGAACCGGTCTCGGCCAGGGCAATTCCGACCTCATCGGCTTCGCAGCCAACGCCGACTTCATCCTCTCCACCGTCGGCGAAGAACTCGGCCTCGCGGGCATGATGGCGATCCTGCTGATGTACGGACTGATCATCGAGCGCGGTGTACGCACCGCCCTCGCCGCTCGCGACCCCTTCGGCAAGCTCCTCGCCATCGGCCTCTCCGGCGCCTTCGCCATCCAGGTCTTCGTCGTCGCCGGTGGCGTCATGGGTCTCATCCCGCTGACCGGTATGACCATGCCGTTCATGGCGTACGGAGGTTCCTCCGTACTCGCCAACTGGGCCCTGATCGGCATCCTCATCCGTATCAGCGACACCGCACGCCGGCCCGCTCCGTCCCCCGCACCGTCCGCCGATGCCGAGATGACCCAGGTGGTCCGACCGTGAACAAGCCTCTGCGTCGCATCGCACTCTTCTGCGGTCTTCTCGTCCTCGCGCTGCTGGTGCGCTCGAACTGGCTCCAGTACGTCAAGGCCGACAGCCTCAACGCCAAGAGCGAGAACCGCCGTGTCGGCATCGAGCGCTACTCCCACGAGCGGGGAAACATCATCGTCGATGGCAAGGCCATCACCGGCTCCGCCGTCACCAAGGGCAGCGACTTCAAGTACAAGACCACCTGGCAGGACGGCGCCATGTGGTCGCCGATCACCGGATACGCCTCGCAGGCATTCGGCGCCTCCCAGATCGAAAGCATCAACGACGACATCCTCACGGGAAACTCGGACAGTCTCTTCTTCGACCGCACCCTGTCGATGTTCACCGGTGACAAGAAAAAGGGCGGCAACGTCGTCACCACGCTCAACGCCGACGCGCAGAAGGCGGCCTTCAACGGGCTCAAGGGCAAGAAGGGCGCAGTCGTAGCGCTCGACCCGAAGACCGGCAAGATCCTCGCACTCTCGTCGAGCCCCTCGTACGACCCGTCGGTCTTCGCCGGCAACTCGACGAAGGACTCCGACAACCGCCAGGTCTTGCTGAAGGACAAGGACAAGCCCATGCTCAACCGGGCTCTCCGCGAGACCTACCCGCCGGGCTCCACCTTCAAGGTCGTCACGGCCGCCGCGGCCCTGGAGAACGGCCTCTACAAGGGCATCGACGAGGCTACGAACTCACCGGACCCGTACCCGCTGCCCGACTCCACCAAGCCGCTGAACAACGAGGGCACCATCCCCTGCAAGAACGCCACCCTCAAGGTGGCCCTGCAGTGGTCGTGCAACACCGTCTTCGGCAAGATCAGCAACGACCTCGGCAACAAGGAGATGATCGCGGAGGCCGAGAAGTTCGGCTTCAACAGCGAGATCTTCACCCCGGTTCGCGCCGACGCCAGCGTCTACCCCGAGGACAACCGGCCGCAGAACGCCATGGCCGGCATCGGCCAGGCATCCAACCGCGCCACGCCCCTCCAGATGGCCATGGTCGCCTCCGCGGTCGCCAACGACGGCAAGCTGATGAAGCCGTACATGGTCGACCAGCTCACTGCCCCCAACCTGGACGTCGTATCCAAAACCAAGCCCGAGAAGATGAGCGAGCCGCTGTCGGCGGCCAACGCGCAGAACCTCCAGGCGATGATGGAGAACGTCGTCACCAACGGCACCGGTAAGAGCGCCCAAATGGGGAACGGCATCACCGTCGGCGGCAAGACCGGCACCGCCCAGCACGGCCTCAACAACAGCGAGAAACCGTACGCCTGGTTCATCTCGTACGCCAAGGTCAATGGCAGCTCACCAGTCGCCGTCGCCGTTGTCGTCGAGGACGCGTCGGCCAACCGTGACGACATTTCCGGTGGCGGTTTCGCCGCCCCCATCGCCAAGGCCGTGATGCAGGCAGTCATCAACAGCAAGAACTGACGTACCGGTCCGGTATCGGCTGACGGTCGGTCGGTGATCATCCACCGGTGCCCGGTAGCGTATGCGCGAACAGCACACCGCCGGACCACCCCAGGGTGCGGTCGGGACAGACGGAGAGGGCTGGAATACCTATGGAAGAGCCGCGTCGCCTCGGCGGCCGGTACGAGCTGGGCTCGGTGCTCGGCCGTGGTGGCATGGCCGAGGTCTACCTCGCGCACGACACCCGGCTCGGTCGCACCGTCGCCGTGAAGACGCTCCGGGCGGACCTCGCCCGCGACCCGTCCTTCCAGGCCCGGTTCCGCCGTGAGGCCCAGTCGGCCGCCTCGCTCAACCACCCGGCGATCGTCGCTGTCTACGACACCGGCGAGGACTACGTCGACAACATCTCCATCCCGTACATCGTGATGGAGTACGTCGACGGATCGACCCTGCGGGAACTCCTGCACTCCGGCCGCAAGCTGCTGCCCGAGCGCACCCTGGAGATGACCATCGGCGTCCTCCAGGCCCTGGAGTACTCCCACCGCAACGGCATCGTCCACCGCGACATCAAGCCGGCGAACGTCATGCTGACGCGCACCGGCCAGGTCAAGGTCATGGACTTCGGCATCGCCCGCGCCATGGGCGACTCCGGCATGACGATGACGCAGACCGCCGCGGTCATCGGCACCGCCCAGTACCTCTCCCCGGAGCAGGCGAAGGGCGAGCAGGTCGACGCTCGCTCGGACCTCTACTCCACCGGCTGCCTCCTCTACGAGCTGCTCGCCGTCCGGCCGCCCTTCGTGGGCGACTCCCCGGTGGCGGTCGCGTATCAGCACGTACGGGAAGAGCCGCAGCCGCCCAGCAACTTCGACCCCGAGATCACGCCCGAGATGGACGCGATCGTGTTGAAGGCCCTGGTCAAGGACCCCAACTACCGCTACCAGTCGGCGGACGAGATGCGCGCCGACATCGAGGCCTGCCTCGACGGCCAGCCGGTTGCGGCCACCGCGGCGATGGGTGCGGTCGGGTACGGCGGCTACGAGACCGACCAGCCCACCACCGCCCTGCGCGCCGCGGACCCGGGCGGGGCCCCGACCTCGATGCTTCCGCCGACCAACCCGGACGACGGCGGCTACGGCTACGACGACCGCCCCGACCGCCGCCGCCAGAAGAAGTCGCACACGTCGACGATCCTGCTGGTCGCGGCGGGCATTCTGGTGCTGGTCGGCGCGATCCTGATCGGCAGGTCGGTCTTCAGCGGCAAGGACAACGGCTCGGAGCAGGTCCCGGCACCGGTGCTGATCGGCCAGACCCTCAAGGGCGCCCAGGATTCGCTCGACAACCTCAGCGCCGATTTGAAGCTGAAGTCGACGGAGGCGCCCTGCGAGGGGCAGCCCAAGGGCAACATCTGCAGCCAGGACCCGAAGGCCGGCACCAAGATCGACAACGGCTCCACGATCAACGTGACCGTCTCCACCGGCGCTCCGAAGATCGAAGTCCCCGACGTCACGGACAAGCAGCAGAACAAGGCCACCGAGATCCTCGAGGCCAAGAAGTTCGTCGTCACGACGACTGACGTCGAGTCCGACAAGGACCCCGGCACCGTCCTCAGCCAGGACCCCGAGGGCGGCAGCCAGGCCGAAAAGGGCTCCACGATCACGCTGAAGATCGCGAAGCAGTCGAAGGTGACCGTGCCGGTCATCACCCCCGGCACGCCCTACGAAACGGCCAAGAAGCAGCTCGAGGACCTGGGCTTCACCGTCGCCCGGGTCGACCAGGAGTCCGACCAGGCGCCGGACACCGTCATCAGCCAGAACCCGGCCGGGAACACCCAGCTGAAGAAGGAATCCCAGGTCACCCTGACGGTCGCCAAGGCCAAGGCACAGGTCGCCGTCCCCGCGATCCTCACGCAGAACGTCGCCGCGGCCAAGGCCGCACTGGCCCAGGCCGGCTTCACGAACATCCAGTTCGCGAACGGCAGCTCCCAGGACGACAACGCCATCGTCACCGGTGTCAACCCGACCCCGGGAACCATGGTGGACCCGGCGAACACCACGATCGAGCTCATCACGATGGGCGGCAACGGGAACGGGAACGGCAACAACGGCGGCGGCTTCATCGGGGGCAACGAGTAGTCACGCCGCCACCCGTACGCACAAAGAGCAGGGCCCGAAGCCGCAACTGAATCAGCGGCTTCGGGCCCTGCTCGTCTTACGTATCAGCGCAGTTCGGCCGGCGGCGTCCGCTTCGAGTCCACCTTCTCCGTCCGCACCAGCTCGCCCCACACGATGTACCGGTACTGCGAGGTGTAGACCGGCGTGCACGTCGTCAGCGTGATGTAGCGCCCCGGCTTCTTCTTCCCCGACTCCTTCGGCACCGGCTGCAGCACGTTCACGTTGTACTTCGAGGTCTGCTTCAGCTCGCTGTAGACCTTGTAGACGTACCAGGTGTCCTTCGTCTCGAAGACGACCGCGTCCCCGGTCTTCACCTTGTCGATGTTGTGGAACTTCGCCCCGTGCCCGTCCCGGTGCGCGGCCAGCGTGAAGTTCCCCGTCTTGTCCCACGGCATCCCCGACTTGATGGGCTCCGTGTAGTACCCCGCGACGCCGTCGTTCAGAACATCGGTGTCGGTGCTCTTCTTGACCAGCACCTCACCGTTCTTCATCGACGGTACGTGCAGGAAGCCGATGCCGTCCTTGGTGTTCAGCGCCCCCGGTCCCGTGTCCTGGGTCCAGTGATTGCGTACGTTGTCGCCCTGCTTGGACGCCTCGCGGTCCGCGATGACGTTCGTCCACCACAGCGAATAGACGACGAAGAGCCCCAGAAGCAGCCCCGCCGTGATCAGCAGCTCCCCGAAGACACTGATCGCCCCCGCGATCCTGCCCCGCCCCCGCCGCTCCGGAGCGGACGACGGCACGCCCGTCTGCTCGTCCTGCTCGGTCCTCGATGCCACCGCACCCGTCCCTGTCCGTGTCGGTCGATCGGCTCAACCACCGGGCAACCAGGACGGAACACCCTTGCTGCGCGGCCGTTCGTCGACCATCTTGCCCCACACGATCATTCGGTACGTACTCGTGAATTCCGGGGTGCACGTCGTGAGCGAGATGTAACGGCCGGGCTTGGTGAAACCGGACCCGGTCGGGATCGGCATGATCACCGAGGTGTTGCTCGGCGAGGTCTGCGGGAGGCTGCTGGAAATTTCGTACGTGTAGTAGTCGTCCTGCGTCTCGACGACGACCTTGTCACCCTTCTTCAGGTGATTGATGTAGCGGAACGGCTCACCGTGGGTGTTCCGGTGGCCCGCAAGCGCGAAGTTCCCCGTCTTCGCGGAGGGCATGGCCGTCTTCAGGGACCCCGAGTCGTAGTGCCCGACCATCCCCTTGTCGAGGACCTTCGACTTGCTGACGCCCTCGGCGATCGGGACGACGACGTCGAGTGTCGGGATGTGCAGGATGGCGAATCCCTGGCCGGGTTCGAAGGCGGCGGCTTTCTTGCCCTTCGACCAGTCGTCCTGGAGGCTGTGCGTCGCCTGGTTGGCCTCCTGGTGGGCCCGGACGTTCGTCCACCACAGCTGGTACGTCACGAACAGCAGCATCAGCACCCCGAGGGTGATGAAGATTTCCCCGATGGCCCGGCTGGCCACAACTGCCGGGCTGTCCTTGGCCGCACGGGCCGCCCGCCGCGCCTCCATACGGCTGAGAGGGGCCGTGGAGGGGGCCGGGGCGGCCTCAGGCCGCTTCCCCCGCCCCCGGGCCGCCTTGCGCCGCTCCGCGCGGCCTCCCGTGGGCGCAGGGGCCTTGGGAGGCTCGGCCTTGCGCAAGGCCACGGTCTCGTCGTCCCGTACGCCGACAGGTGCGGGTACGGGCACGGATATCGGCTCCGAGACGGGCTCGGGTACCGCCACGAACTCGGGCTCAGGTATCGGTTCGTACCACTGCTCCTGCTGCACAGCAGCGAACTCGGGCTCCGGCTCGGGCTCCGGCTCCGCCGACGCCATGTTGTTCTCCGCCCGGAACCACGGCGATCCATGGCCGCCCGGCGGCAGAGGATCGGTCAGCGGGTCGTACTCGTGCCCGCCGGCGTCCTGCTCGGGGCGGAGTGCGGTCACGCCGCGCCCTTGCTGCCCACCACCGGCGCGAGTCCCGCCGACCGCGCGACGGCGCCCGGATCCCCGCACTGCACCAGCCAGTTGGCCAGCATCAGATGACCGTGCTCGGTCAGCACCGACTCCGGGTGGAACTGCACGCCCTCGACCGGCAGATCCCGGTGGCGCAGCCCCATGATGATTCCGTCGGCCGTACGAGCGGTGACCTCGAGCTCCGCCGGAATCTCCTCGGGCTCGGCGGCCAGCGAGTGGTACCGGGTTGCGGTGAACGGCGAGGGCAGCCCCGCGAAGACGCCCGCGCCCTCATGGGTCACCAGCGAGGTCTTGCCGTGCAGCAGTTCGGGAGCGCGCCCGACCACACCGCCGTACGCCACCGCCATCGACTGCATCCCCAGACAGACCCCGAAGACCGGAACGCCGGTTTCCGCACAGTGCCGCACCATGTCGATGCAGACCCCGGCCTGCTCCGGCGCGCCGGGACCCGGCGAGAGCAGCACCCCGTCGAAGCCGTCCTGCGCATGCGCGAGTTCGACCTCGTCGTTGCGGAGCACCTCGCACTCGGCACCCAGCTGGTAGAGGTACTGGACGAGGTTGAAGACAAAGCTGTCGTAGTTGTCGACGACCAGGATCCGCGCGCTCATCGCAGCGCCTCCATGCCCTGGTCGACCGTCACGTCATTGAACGGAAGCAGCGGCTCCGCCCACGGGAAGACGTACTGGAACAGCACATAGACGACCGCGAGTGCGAGCACGATCGAGATGAGTGCGCGCAGCCATGCGTTGCCCGGCAGATGCCGCCAGATCCAGCCGTACATGCTGTCCCTTCCGTTAGCGGTACGGGTCCAGACTAAAGGGCGACAGCAGGGACTTGTGGGTCACCTGGGCAAAGCGGCCGGCTTGCCCTGCTTGACGGGCTGCGTGGAGTCCAGGTGGCCCCACGCGATCAGCCGGTGACTGCTGCCCCACTCGGGATCGCAGGTGGTCAGCGTCAGATAGCGCCCCGGCGACCGATACGGCGACTTGACCGGCACGGGGCCGATCACGCCGATGTCCGAAGGCACCGTCAGATAGGGCTTGTTGTCGATGCGGTACGTGAACCAGGTCGTCCCGTCCTCGATCACCACCGCGTCCCCGGGCCGAAGCTCCGGGAAGTCCTTGAAGGGGTCTCCATAGGTACGACGATGACCGGCCACCGCAAAGTTCCCGGTGGCCCCGAGCCGCGCGGTCCCCGCGTAGTGTCCGAGCCCCTTCTGCAGGGTCTTGACCTTGGTGTCCTGCAGTACGGGCCGGGACCAGTGCTTGCCGAGCCGCGGGATGTACATCACCGCGAAGGCCTTGCCGTCCTTGTACGCGGGCGGGGCGGGCGGCGCGGACTTCTTCGGGGCCCCCTGGCCGGAGGGGGACGGGGCGGGTGCGGCCGTCGCCCCCTGCGTCCACTGGTGGTGCAGTTGGTTTATCTGGTCCGAGGCCGCGTGGTCCGCCTTGATACCGGTCCAGAACAGCAGATACACCACGAACAGCACGATCAGGGCGCCCACGGTGATGCAGAGTTCGCTGAAACTTCGGACGACCAGTCGCACCGAGACCGACACCGACACGGGCTTCCCCCTGAGCTACCCCACAGGCTTCGCGTAGTGGAGATCCACTGTGCCCGAGTAGCCGGGAAGAGTCATCGCCTGGTGCTCGTCGATTTTCCAGCCGAGCCCGTACGCCTTCACGTACTGCTGGTAGTTCTGGATCGCCGGGGACGCGTTGATCGCGCTGCGCAGCTTCGACGGGTCGCCGACCGCCGTCACCTTGTACGGCGGCGAGTAGACGCGGCCCTGCAGGATCAGGGTGTTGCCGACGCAGCGGACCGCGCTGGTGGTGATCAGCCGCTGGTCCATGACGCGGATGCCCTTGGCGCCGCCCTGCCAGAGCGCGTTCACGACGGCCTGCAGGTCCTGCTGGTGAATGACCAGGTCATTGGGTTGCGGGTCGGGGTACCCGGGGTTGGCGACGGCGTTGGGCGGGGCGTCGTTGAGCGTGACCGTCAGCGCCTGACCCGACAGTTTCTGGGTCCCGGCCGACTTCTCGAGCGCCTTGATCGCGGCGTCCTCGGCCTTCGTACTGCCGTCGTCGCGCTGCGCGAGAGCGTCCACGTCGCCGCGCAGGGCGGCCGTGGTCTCGTCGAGCTCTTTGTTCTTTCCGCTGCGCTCCTGCACCAGATCGGAGAGCTTCAGCATCGAGGCATCGGTACGGATGTCGGTGCCCTTGGCGGTGTTGAAGCTGGTGACGAAGATCAGCCCGGCAAGGGCGAAGACGGCACCGGAGAGCAGCGCGACCGGCCGCACGGACCTGCCGCGGGTGGCCCCACCGGGGGAGTCTCCAGAATTGATCAACGTACCCTTATCTCCTTACACGCCGTGGAAGCACTACGCTAACGGACGCCCGGGGGAGGCAGTGGTCCCCGTCGTCACCCCGCCCCGGCTCCAGCCACAGTTCCCTGCGCGGTAACGCAGCGCATCGACAGGAGAGTCCCTCGTGCCGAAGTCACGTATCCGCAAGAAGGCCGATTTCACGCCGCCGCCCGCTTCGAAGCAGGCGCAGGCCATCAAGCTGACCAATCGCAGCTGGGTGGCACCGGTGATGCTGGCGTTCTTCGTGATCGGTCTCGCCTGGATCGTCATGTTCTATGTGACGGAGGGCGATATGCCCATCCAGCCCTTCGGGAACTGGAACATCGTCGTCGGATTCGGCTTCATCGCCGCCGGCTTCGGTGTCTCCACCCAGTGGAAGTAAGCCCTGCCCAGAAGTTATCCACACCGTAATCCACAGCCGGGGAAAACTCAGAAGATCTGTGGATAACTCCTCAGCCGTTGACGCCGGTGTGACTACTGGACTCGTACCACAGCAGCTGCCCGCCCCTTGCCCTCCCTGCGGAAACCCAGGTCAGGGACAAGGGGCACAGTTGTTCCCCACGACATGCACAAGATCCGGCACGCGCTGTGGACAACTCGGCTCTCAGGTGAGCGCCGCGGTCCTCATCAGCACGATGGCGACGGTCACCGCGAGGACCAGTGCACAGGTCCCGTACTGCACCAGGGCGCGGCGCTCGCGCGGGGCGTAGACCATGCCTGCGGCGATGGCGATCCCGGCGACGAAGCCGCCGACGTGGGCTTCCCAGGCGATGCCGCCGCTGAAGGTGAAGATCAGGTTGACGACCAGGATCCCGATCAGGGGCCGCATGTCGTAGTTCATGCGCTTCATCAGGACCGCGGTGGCACCGAGCAGACCGAAGATGGCGCCCGAAGCACCGAGCGAGCCCTGTGTCGGGGACGCGATGAGATAGGTGAGCGCGCTGCCGAACAGTCCCGAGATCACATAGAGCGCGATGTAGCGAGCGCGGCCCAGCGCCGCCTCCAGCGGACCGCCGATCCACCACAGGCTGAGCATGTTGAAGCCGATGTGCCAGAACTCCTGGTGCAGGAACATCGAGGTGAAGAGGCGGTACCACTCGCCTTCCGCCACACCCTGGGTCGGATCGAAGGGCGCGGGCGGCCACAGACCGATCAGCGCGTAGTCGTCGACCAGCCGGTCACCGAAGAGCTTGGCGATGACGGCGACGAAGACCGCCACATTGATCCCGAGAAGGATCTTGGTGACCAGGTGCGGGTCGGCGGCAACCGAGCCACCCGCGATGGTCCGCGGCCGGCTCGCGCTCGGCGCATGCCCCGTACCGGAATCTCCGCGCACACAGGTCGGGCACTGGAACCCGACCGAGGCGCTGACCATGCACTCCGGGCAGATCGGGCGGTCGCAGCGATTGCAGCGGATGCCCGTCTCCTTGCCCGGGTGGCGGTAGCAGCTGGGCAGGCCGCTCGCCGCGGGCTGCTGATCCGGAGTTCCTGGCACCTGGTCCATCGGGTTCCCTTGTCTCGTACGGGCCGCGTACGCACTGCACCGCCCCGCTCGTCATACGGACGAACGGGGCGGGTTGGTTCCCGTACGGAGACGGAAAAAAGGGGGACTCAGCCCTCGCGGGTCTCCACGACGACCGTCTCGATGACGACATCGTTGACCGGGCGGTCGGTGCGCGGGTTGGTCGGGGTGGCGATGACCGCGTCCACGACCTTCTGGCTGGCCGCGTCCGTGACCTCGCCGAAGATGGTGTGCTTCCGCGTCAGCCACGCCGTGGGCGCGACGGTGATGAAGAACTGCGAGCCGTTGGTGCCCGGTCCTGCGTTCGCCATGGCCAGCAGGTACGGCTTGTCGAAGCCCAGGTCGGGGTGGAACTCGTCCCCGAACTCATAGCCCGGGCCACCGGTGCCGTTGCCCAGCGGGTCGCCACCCTGGATCATGAAACCGCTGATGACGCGGTGGAAGACGGTGCCGTCGTAGAGGCGGTCAGTGGACTTCTTGCCGGTCGCCGGGTGCGTCCACTCGCGCTCGCCCTGGGCGAGCTCGACGAAGTTCTTGACCGTCTTGGGCGCGTGGTTCGGCAGGAGCCGGATCTGAATGTCGCCCTGGTTGGTCTTGAGGGTGGCGTAAAGCTGCTCGGCCACGATCTGCCTTCCGTAAGTCTGCTCTGACGTCTCCCGATCCTCGCACGGACAGCTCGCGTACGGAGAAAAGCAGCCGAGTAGCAGCCGAACAGGGGCGCCGGGGCCCGAACCGTGGCATTGTCGTCCACTAGCTCCCCTTGCACCGCAATGCCCGATCTTGAACCGATCACGCCTTTCATGCCCCGGATGCCCGCCCGCGCATGCCGCATCTGCCCGGGACAGGCATGATTCGAAAAAGGGTGGAAAGGCGATATAGCAACCGCCACCGAGGAGGAGGATCCCGTGACCCGCATGGACAGCGTGCGCGCCGCGACCGGTACGGCGAAGGACAGCGTGCTGCACGCCGCGGAAGTGGTGGCGCCCTACGCCGGTACGGCCAAGGACCAGGCCGCGTACTACGCCCACGAGGCGCGTGTACGGCTCGCACCAAAGGTGTCGTACGCCGCGCATCAGGCCGCCGAGCAGGCCCGCCTTCAGTACGACGCGCATCTGGCGTCGCGCGTGGAGCAGGCCCGCACTCATGTGCCGCCGAAGGTGGACGCAGCCGCGCACCGTGCTGCCAAGGCCGCCCGACAGGCGCAGCACCAGATCGCTCCACGCGTCGAGCAGGCCGTGGCTGCCGCCCAGCCGGTACGCGAAGAGGCTGTGGCCCGCAGCACGGCCGCCGTGGCGGCGCTGCGCGGACAGGTCTCGCCGAAGGAGATCAAGAAGCTGGTCAAGAAGCACGAGCGACGGGCGAGGGCGGGCCGGCTGGCCAAGGGCCTCGCGGTCCTCGGCGTACTGGCCGGCGGAGCCTTCGTCGCCTGGAAGTGGTGGGACAAGCAGGCCAACCCCGACTGGCTGGTCGAGCCGCCCGCACCCACCGAGGTGTCGTCGGACCGGCCGCCGCTGACCTCGGTCGACGGCAGTGGCCAGGCCGTACTCGACCCCGAGGTCCAGGCCAAGCAGGCCGAGGCCGAGGCCGCCGACTACCGCGACGACCACTAGCACCGCACAGCGCGAAGGGCCCGGGAGACGGACAGTCTCCCGGGCCCTTCGCGTTCTCCTGTGGAGCCTAGGAGATTCGAACTCCTGACATCTGCCTTGCAAAGGCAGCGCTCTACCAACTGAGCTAAGGCCCCGAAACGAGGTGACGCGAGAACAGAGTACCGGGTCACCCCCTGGATCTCACAAAAAGATTAGGGCTCCCCGTGAGCGACCACGCTCCGTAAGATGCACGACGGGGTTCGCGGCAGCGAAGCCGCTTCAATGGGGTAGCGATGGGGAGACGCAATGGACGCAGCACAGCAGGAAGCGACCGCGAGAGCGCGGGATCTTCAGCGAACCTGGTACGGAGAGCCGCTGGGGGCGCTCTTCCGTAAGCTCATCGACGATCTGGGACTCAACCAGGCCCGGCTCGCCGGCGTACTCGGTCTGTCCGCGCCCATGCTGTCCCAGTTGATGAGCGGCCAGCGCGCCAAGATCGGAAACCCTGCCGTGGTGCAGCGAGTCCAGGCTCTGCAGGAACTCTCCAGCCAGGTGGCGGACGGCAGCGTCAGCGCGGCCGAGGCCACCGACCGGATGGAGGAGATCAAGAAGTCCCAGGGCGGCTCGGTCCTCTCCAACACCAGCCAGAGCACGACCAGTTCAGGGGCCCCGACCGTGCGCCGCGTCGTGCGCGAGATCCAGTCCCTGCTGCGCTCCGTGGCAGCCGCGGGCGACATCATCGATGCCGCGGACACCCTCGCCCCGGCCCACCCCGAACTGGCAGAGTTCCTGCGGGTGTACGGCGCCGGGCGCACCGCGGAGGCGGTCGCCCACTACGAGTCGCACCAGAACTGAGCCCGGGCCCGCGGTCCGGGCCGAATTCGGGAGGGGCGGGCACGGCACCATGGGTGAGGTATTCGCCGGCCGGTACGAACTGGTCGATCCGATCGGCCGCGGGGGCGCCGGTGCCGTGTGGCGCGCCTGGGACCACCGCAGGCGTCGCTATGTCGCGGCCAAGGTCCTGCAGCAGAGCGACGCGCATGCGCTGCTGCGCTTCGTCCGCGAGCAGGCCCTTCGGATCGATCACCCCCATGTGCTCGCCCCGGCCAGCTGGGCCGCGGACGACGACAAGGTGCTGTTCACCATGGACCTGGTCGGCGGCGGGTCGCTCGCCCATGTCATCGGCGACTACGGCCCGCTCCCGCCCCGGTTCGTCTGCACCCTGCTCGACCAGCTGCTGGCGGGACTCGCCGCGGTGCACGCCGAGGGGGTCGTGCACCGTGACATCAAGCCCGCCAACATCCTGATGGAGGCCACCGGAAGAGGACGGCCGCATCTGCGGCTGTCCGATTTCGGGATCTCGATGCGCAAGGGCGAGCCCCGGCTCACCGCGACCGACCTCGTGGTCGGCACCCCTGGCTATTTCGCACCCGAGCAGATGATGGGCGCCGAACCCGACTTCACAGCCGATCTGTTCGCGGTCGGCCTCGTGGCCCTCTATCTCCTGGAAGGCACCAGACCCGACTCCCGGGCCCTCATCGAGCACTTCATCACCTACGGCACCCCCGGACCGCCGCAAGGCGTCCCCGAGCCCCTCTGGCAGGTCCTCGCAGGCCTCCTCCAGCCGGACCCGCAGGCCCGGTTCCGTACGGCCACCGGAGCGCGCAGCGCACTCACGGCAGCCGCCGCGCTGCTGCCGGCACCGGGCCCCGACGAGGAAGACCTGGAGATCTTCGACCAGATCGGCCCCCTGCCTCCCGGCTTCACCCCCACGGGCCCGGTGCCGCACGCACCACCACCCGTGCATCACCAACCCGTAGAGCACCAACCCGTAGAGCACCAACCCGTACATCAACCACTCGCTCACCAACCCCCCGTGCATCAACCGGCCCCGCCTCCCCACCAGACGCCGTACGAACAGCCCTTCACTTATCCGTACACCGCTCAGCCGCCGCAGGTTCCCACTCGGCCCGCACCGATCGCCCGCAGGCGCCCAGGACCACCCCCGAGGGTGACGGCCGGGGTCCTGCTCATGGCACTCGTCTGTTTCGCGGTGGGCATCTGGGCGCTGACCCAGGCCTGAACTACCAGCCGGCCGCCGCACGCCGACGGGCCACCACGGTCCACACCCCGAGCCCGAGGACCAGCACGCTCCCCGTGCCGATCCCGGCCACCCCCACCAGGCGCATCGTCCCGCTCCGCGCCACCCCCGTGCTGCCCGCGGCCCCGAGGTCCGGAGCGGCCCCGACGTACGAAGGCCCTTGCCGCGCCTGCCCCTTGACGTCCACCCGCAGCGTCAGGCTGTGCACCGTCCCGAAGCTCCCTGCGACCTCCGGGCTCAGCGTGACCGCCAGGTAGTACGAGCCCGCGACCCGCATCCCCTCGATCTTGTCGCCGATCCCGAAACGGTTCTCGTACGCCACGGGGGGCAGCGGATCCAGCTCGACCGCCTTCTGCTTCCCGTCGTAAGCCGTGCTCGCACTGTCGACGGAGCCCCGCAGCGGGTTGTACAGCCGCACGACCAGCGCCCCCGGCAGATAGCTCTTCCCGCCCGTGGACCCCGAACTGCCCAGCTCCGCCACGGCATACAGCTGCTGCCCCCACGCCACAGGCACCCGGTAGAAAAGGGTCTGCCCAGGAGCGATCCCGCTCTTCCACACCCCCTTCTCCAGCTCGGGCGCGTCGTTGAAGCTCGTGCCCCCGGCCCGGTCGCTCCCGTCGCCCGTGAGCGGCACGGGCGAGGCGCTGGGCCAGCTCGTGGGCGCCTTGCTCGCCCCGCCCGCCCGTACGGCAGGCTCCTGCACATGGCGCAGTTCGACGGCCCAGTCGCCCTGCCCCGCAATGTCCTTGGTCTTCCGCTCCACGACCACGTAGTACGCACCCGCGGCCTGACACGACGAGCCGCCCTTGCCGATCACCCGGTACGCGTAGGCGGCGATGGGCCGGGCGTACTGCGCGGACTCGAACGTCGAGGAGTTGTCGCTGCAGCTGTACCCGTCGCGGTCCTGCACCGTGACCGTGATCCCGTCGCTGTAGTCGACGCTCTCGCCCTTCTCCGGCACCGCGACCGCCGACACATAGGCATCGCTCGTGCTGTCCAGATCGAGCCGGTAGACGCGCTTCTCGCCGGGCCCCAGCGTGTCCTTGTACGCCGCCCCGGCCGCCAGCGCAGGCGCGTCACTGCTGTTCGCCGCACCGCGCACCGTCCGGTCCGCCCGGTCGAAGGCGTACGGAAGAGGCTCACCGGCGGCCAGAGCCCGTCCCGGCAGCGCCGCCACCGCGCATATCGCTGCCATCACGGCCAGCACCCGTTTCACCGACTACCCCACCTTTGCTTTCGCAAGCAGAAGATTTACGTAAGTGAACAGCACAAAGCCCCGGCCGCAATGCGACCGGGGCGAAGTGATCAGACGCTGGGTCTCACACACCCGAACCTGCGGGCACGGAGTCAGTCGCCTCCGTCCACAGATCCTGCTCGGCGCGATCCGCCTGGATCTGGCGGTACACGAGGAGCCCGCCGATGGCGGCCAGTGCGACCAGGAGAAGCTTCTTCACCGCGCGACCTCGTCTTTCCTTGACGTAAGGGACTTCTGCCGCCCGACTATACACACCGACCGATACCAATCGGTGACCTGGATCGATCCCAACTCCCGCACCCCGTACAGCAGTCACACAAAAGCAATCGGCCCGGACGGAGAATCCGTCCGGGCCGATCATCGCGGTGGGGCTAACAGGATTTGAACCTGTGGCCTCATCCTTATCAGGGATGCGCTCTAACCAACTGAGCTATAGCCCCGCGCTGCCCCTGAAGATTAGCGCACTTCAGGGCCAGTCCCAAAATCGATACCCGCAGCTCTACTCGTCCTCGGCGAGGGTGAGCTCAACGCCGCCCACGAACCCTGCCGACAGGTTGTAGATGAAGGCCCCGAGCGTCGCCAGCGCCGTGGCCAGCACAACGTCGATGACAGCGATCACCGACGTGAAGAGCAGCACCCGCGGAAGCGACAGGAACGACTGGAGATCGAACCCGCTGCTCTCGGTGGATCCGGTGGCCTCACTGATCGTGCCGCCCACCGTGGAGAAGACGCCCATGGCGTCCATGACCATCCACAGCACCGCGGCCGCCACGACCGTGCAGATGCCCAGCGCGATGGAGAGCAGGAAGCTCACCTTCATCACCGACCACGGATCGGCCTTGGCCACGCGCAGCCGCGCCTTGCGCGTGCGCGGCGTGGTCCGTGCGCCCGTACGCGGCCGGCGCACCGCACCGGTCTGCTGATGGGCGCCGCCGGCGCGCTGCTGCCCGCCGTGACCGCCGTGCGTGCCCCCGCCGCCCGCAGGCGCCGGATAGGCCTGCGGAGGCTGGTACGGAGGCTGCTGCTGCGCCTCGAAACTCTGCGGCTGGGGCTGCGCCCCCCGGGTGTCCGTCACCGTTCCCCCTTGGGAGTCCGCGGCAGGGCCACGGGCACCATGTGCTCCAGCTCCGGAAGCGGCCGCTCCGGCGCCCGTGGCTCCACTCACGCTCTACTCCTCGTGCTCCCCGGCCGAAGGCTCGGTGCCCTCGACTTCCACCTCGGCCGCGCCGTCCGTGGCCGTGTCGATCTCGTCCCCTTCGGGACCGTCGACCTCTTCGGCCTCGCGGCCGGCCTCGGCGTTACGAGCGATGCCGACCACGGCGTCGCGCTTGCCCAGGTTGATCAGTTGGACGCCCATGGTGTCACGGCCCGTCTCCCTGACTTCATTGACTCGCGTACGAATCACACCGCCGCCGAGCGTGATGGCGAGGATTTCATCCGTCTCCTCGACCACCAGCGCGCCGACGAGCGAACCCCTGTCCTCCACGATCTTGGCGGCCTTGATACCGAGGCCACCGCGACCCTGGACGCGGTACTCGTCGACGGGGGTGCGCTTCGCGTACCCACCGTCGGTGGCGGTGAACACGAACGTACCCGGCCGGACGACATTCATCGAGAGCAGTTCGTCTCCCTCGCGGAAACTCATCCCCTTGACGCCCGAGGTCGCACGCCCCATGGGACGCAGCGCATCGTCCGTTGCGGTGAACCTGATCGACTGCGCCTTCTTGCTGACCAGCAGCAGATCGTCCTCGGACGAAACCAGCTCGGCACCGATCAGCTCGTCGTCGCTGCCGTCCGCGGTCTCCCGCAGATTGATCGCGATGACACCACCCGAACGGGGCGAGTCGTAGTCCTTCAGGGAGGTCTTCTTCACCAGGCCGCCCTTGGTGGCCAGGATCAGATAGGGCGCGGCGTTGTAGTCGCGGATCGCGAGGATCTGGGCGATCTGCTCGTCCGGCTGGAAGGCCAGCAGGTTGGCCACGTGCTGCCCGCGCGCGTCGCGCCCGGCGTCGGGAAGCTCGTACGCCTTCGCGCGGTAGACCCGGCCCTTGTTCGTGAAGAACAGCAGCCAGTGGTGTGTCGTGGAGACGAAGAAGTGGTCGACGATGTCGTCCTGCTTCAGCTTCGTCCCGCGTACGCCCTTGCCGCCGCGCTTCTGCGAACGGTAGTCCTCGGTCTTGGTGCGCTTGACGTAGCCGCCGTTGGTGATGGTGACGACGATGTCCTCTTCGGCGATGAGGTCCTCCATGGACATATCACCGTCGAAGGGCACCAGCGCCGAGCGCCGGTCGTCGCCGAACTTGTCGACGATCGCGGCCAGTTCCTCGCTGACGATCGCGCGCTGGCGCTCCGGCGAGGCAAGGATCTTGTTGTACTCGTTGATCTTGGCCTGCAGCTCGTCGTGCTCGGCCGTGATCTTCTGGTGCTCCAGAGCGGCCAGCCTGCGCAGCTGCATCTCCAGGATCGCGTTCGCCTGGATCTCGTCGATCTCCAGCAGGCCCATCAGGCCCTCGCGCGCGATCTCGACCGTGTTGCTGCGCCGGATCAGCGCGATGACCTCGTCGATCGCGTCCAGCGCCTTGAGCAGACCGCGCAGGATGTGGGCGCGCTCCTCCGCCTTGCGCAGACGGAACTTCGTACGCCGGACGATGACCTCGATCTGGTGCGTCACCCAGTGGCGGATGAACGCGTCGATCGACAGGGTGCGCGGCACCCCGTCCACCAGCGCCAGCATGTTGGCGCCGAAGTTCGACTGCAGATCGGTGTGCTTGTAGAGGTTGTTCAGCACGACCTTGGCGACCGCGTCGCGCTTCAGCACGACGACCAGGCGCTGGCCCGTTCGCGACGAGGTCTCGTCACGGACGTCCGCGATGCCGCCGACCTTGCCGTCCTTCACCAGGTCGGCGATCTTCTGCGCCAGGTTGTCCGGGTTGGTCTGGTACGGGAGCTCCGTCACCACCAGGCACTGGCGGTTCTGGATCTCCTCGACCGCGACGACCGCGCGCATCGTGATGGAGCCGCGCCCGGTCCGGTACGCCTCCTCGATGCCCTTGCGGCCCACGACCAGCGCACCGGTCGGGAAGTCCGGGCCCTTGATCCGCTCGAGCAGGGCGTCCAGGAGCTCCTCGTGCGAGGCCTCCGGGTTCTCCAGGTACCACTGCGCGCCGGCCGCGACCTCGCGGAGGTTGTGCGGCGGGATGTTGGTGGCCATACCGACCGCGATACCCGCCGAACCGTTGACCAGCAGGTTCGGGAAGCGCGCCGGCAGGACCGTCGGCTCCTGGTTGCGCCCGTCGTAGTTGTCCTGGAAGTCGACGGTCTCCTCGTCGATGTCCCGGACCATCTCCATGGACAGCGGCATCATCTTGCACTCGGTGTACCGCATGGCGGCGGCCGGGTCGTTGCCCGGAGAACCGAAGTTGCCGTTGGAGTCCACCAGCGGCATGCGCATCGACCAGTGCTGCGCCAGGCGGACCAGGGCGTCGTAGATCGAGGAGTCGCCGTGCGGGTGGTACGTACCCATGACGTCACCGACGACGCGGGCGCACTTGTAGAAGCCCTTCTCGGGCCGGTAGCCACCGTCGTACATCGCGTACAGGACGCGACGGTGCACGGGCTTCAGCCCGTCCCGTACGTCCGGCAGCGCACGCGACACGATGACGGACATCGCGTAGTCGAGGTAGGAGCGCTGCATCTCCGTCTCGAGCCCGACCGGCTCGATGCGCAGGACAGGCTGTTCTTCCGCGTCAGGGGAAGCGGGGGTGTTCTCGTCGGCCATTGCTGGTCAAAATCCTTTCGAAGCGGTCAGCGACAGACCGACTCAGATGTCGAGGAAGCGAACGTCCTTGGCATTGCGCTGGATGAACGAGCGCCGTGCCTCGACGTCTTCACCCATCAGCACCGAGAACAGGTCGTCGGCCTGGGCCGCATCGTCGAGCGTGACCTGGCCGAGGACGCGGTGGTCGACGTCCATCGTGGTGACGCGCAGCTCCTCGGCGTTCATCTCGCCGAGACCCTTGAAGCGCTGGATCGAGTCTTCCCTGATCCGCTTGCCGTTCTGCTTGCCGAGCTCGACGAGCGCGTCGCGCTCACGGTCCGAGTAGGCGTACTCGAAGTCGTCCCGGCCCCACTTGATCTTGTAGAGCGGCGGACGCGAGAGATACACGTGCCCGGCCTCGACCAGCGGCCGCATGAAGCGGAAGAGGAAGGTCAGCAGCAGGGTGTTGATGTGCTGACCGTCGACGTCGGCGTCCGCCATCAGGATGATCTTGTGATAGCGGAGCTTCTCGATGTCGAAGTCCTCGTGCACACCGGTACCGAACGCCGAGATCAGCGCCTGGACCTCGGTGTTCTGCAGGATCTTGTCGATCCGCGCCTTCTCGACGTTCAGGATCTTGCCTCGGATCGGCAGGATGGCCTGGTACATCGGGTTACGGCCGGACTTCGCCGAACCACCGGCGGAGTCACCCTCGACGATGAAGATCTCGCACTTCGTCGGGTCGTTCGACTGGCAGTCGCTCAGCTTGCCGGGGAGCGACGCCGACTCCAGCAGGCCCTTGCGACGGGTGAGGTCGCGCGCCTTGCGGGCGGCCACGCGGGCCGTCTGCGCCTGGATGGCCTTGCGGATGATGTCCGTGGCCTCGTTCGGGTTGCGGTCGAACCAGTCGGTGAGGTGCTCGTGCACGACCTTCTGCACGAAGGTCTTCGCCTCCGTGTTGCCCAGCTTGGTCTTGGTCTGGCCCTCGAACTGCGGCTCGCCCAGCTTGACGGAGATGATCGCCGTCAGACCCTCGCGGATGTCCTCGCCGGAGAGGTTGTCGTCCTTCTCGCGCAGGATCTTCTTGTCGCGCGCGTACCGGTTGACCAGGCCCGTCATCGCGGCCCTGAAGCCCTCCTCGTGCGTACCGCCCTCATGCGTGTGGATCGTGTTCGCGAAGGAGTACACGCTCTCGCTGTACTGCGAGTTCCACTGCATCGCGATCTCGGCCGAGAGGAGACGCTCCTTGTCCTCGGCCTCGATGTCGATGACCGTCGGGTGGATCATCTCGCCCTTGCGGGAGTTGAGGTACTTCACGAAGTCGACGATGCCGCCCTCGTAGTGGTACTTCACCGTACGAGCCTGCTCGTCGTCCGACTCGTCCGCGGTGTCGGCGCCGACTGTCGCCTTCGCGGATTCGCGCTCGTCGGTCAGCGTCAGGGTCAGGCCCTTGTTGAGGAAGGCCATCTCCTGGAAGCGCCGGGACAGCGTCTCGAAGGAGTACTCGGTGGTCTCGAAGATGTCGCCGTCGGCCCAGAAGGTGACCGAGGTACCGGTCTCCTCGGTCGCCTCGTGCTGGGCGAGTGCCGCGGTCGGGACGCCCGCCTTGTAGTCCTGCGTCCAGCGGTGGCCGTCGGTCCTGATCTCGACGGCGACCTTCGTGGACAGCGCGTTCACCACGGAGACGCCCACGCCGTGCAGACCACCGGAGACGGCGTAGCCGCCGCCGCCGAACTTGCCGCCCGCGTGCAGCACGGTCAGCACGACCTCGACGGCCGGCTTCCCTTCGGACGGGATGATGCCGACGGGGATGCCTCGCCCGTTGTCGATCACCCGGACGCCGCCGTCGGGAAGGATCGTGACGTCAATCTTGTCCGCATGCCCTGCCAGGGCCTCGTCGACGGAGTTGTCGACTACCTCGTACACCAGGTGATGGAGTCCACGCTCACCGGTCGAGCCGATGTACATGCCGGGTCGCTTGCGAACAGCGTCCAAACCCTCGAGGACGGTGATCGCGCTGGCGTCGTACGAGGCGGTGACCTCGCCGTTCTCGCCGGCAGTGGACGGAAGGTTCTCGTTGGGGTTGCCGGAATCGGCCACGAAGCGCCCTTTCTGGCACAGCACAGGCCGGTCTCCGGGCAAGCGGGAACGGCTGCGTCGTTCAGCGTGTTGTCGACGTGTCCCGCAAGCTGACGGGATTGCTGTCCAGTCTACCGGTAGCGCCGACCCGAATGGGGGTTTGCCGGTACCTGAGTCCACATGTGCCGCCCTGAACCTCCTCCGCCCGACTCCCCATATCCGGGAAGGGGCTCCAAGAGGCTCACGCGGGCTTTCAGCGCTTCGGCCTGTCAACCACCGGCTACGGTGAGGGACGCCTCATCGCCCACCACCGGTTTCACGGCCCGCACACAGGGCAGCGGTACGCACCGGAAGCCCCCGCGTTTCACGCGCCGCACCGCAGACCGGACGACGCACATGTTTCACGTGAAACGGAGTCGCTGTTTCACGTGAAACAGCGTCGCCGGAGGGTTCTCAGCCGTACGTGTCCCCGGGGCCGGTACTGCCCGGCGCCCGCAGGCGCCCGAAGCGCTGCGGCGGTCCGCCCGGCCCCAGCACCTTGATCAGCCGCACGGTGCCGTGCCCCAGATCCGCATTCAGCCGGGCGACCAGCTGCGGAGCCAGCAGCCGGAGCTGCGTCGCCCACGCCGTCGAATCGCACTGCACGGTCAGGACCCGCTCATCGGGTTCCTCGTCGTAGCGCAGCGGGACACAGTGCTTCGCCAGGTCCTCCCCGACGATCTGCGGCCACCGCCCCATCACTCCGCCCACCGCAGCCGGCGTCTCCCACCCGCGCTCGGTGATCAACCGGTTGATCGCGGCCCCCAGCGTCAACGGATCCCGTCCGTCGGCACGTGCCCCCGACCGCAGTCCGCCCCGCTTGGCCTGCTTCTTCTCCTGTGCCGCGGCGCCCCGCGCCTTCGCCTGCTCCTTCGCCGCCCGCAGCGCGACCCGCGCCAGATCGACCCCGGAAGGCTCAGGAACCCTGGGCTGCTCGGCGGGGGAGGACGGCTGCCCGCTCACAGGCGTTCCACCGCGCCGTCCGTCACGCCGTACCGCACTCCGGCCAGCACTCCGGGAACGTCGTCGTCCACCGCAGCCGTCACCAGCACCTGCTCACCCGGCGCCACGAGCTCGGCCAGCCGCTCCCGTCGCCGCGCGTCCAGTTCGGCGAAGACGTCGTCCAGCACCAGCACCGGTTCGTTGCCCTCGGCGCGCAGCAGATCGTACGAAGCCAGCCGGAGCGCCAGCGCATACGACCAGGACTCCCCATGGCTCGCGTACCCCTTGGCAGGCAGCCGCCCGAGCTTGAGTACGAGATCGTCCCGGTGGGGTCCGACCAGCGTCACACCGCGCTCGATCTCCTGCTTCCGGGCGTCGACCAGCGCCGCGATCAGCAGCTCGTACAGCTCCTCACGCGTCTGCGCACCCTCGATCCCCTCGCCCAGCGAACTGCGGTACTCGAGCGCCACCGGGCCGCCGCCCGGGGCCAGTTGCTCGTACGCCTTGTCCGCCATCGGCTGCAGCGTCGCGATCAGATCCAGCCGCTGCGCCAACAGTTCCGCACCCACGCGCCCCAGGTGCTGGTCCCACACGTCGAGCGTGGACAGATCCATCGAGCGGCCGCCGTGCCGGCGCGCCATCGCCGCTGATTTCAGCAGGGTGTTGCGCTGCTTCAGCACCCGCTCGTAATCGGAGCGGACCCCGGCGATCCGCGGCGAGCGGGCAGTGA
This sequence comes from Streptomyces sp. NBC_01465, assembly GCF_036227325.1. Lineage (NCBI taxonomy): Bacteria > Bacillati > Actinomycetota > Actinomycetes > Kitasatosporales > Streptomycetaceae > Streptomyces > Streptomyces sp. NBC_01465. Next base: position 4,140,838 of record NZ_CP109467.1, read on the forward strand.
TCAGTTCGTCCAGAAACCGGCGGCGCTCACCCGGATCGCCCTTGACCAGCGCCAAGTCCTCGGGGGCGAACAGCACTGTCCGTACGATCCCCAGCACATCACGCGGTCTGACCTGCGAGGACCTGTTGATACGCGCCCGGTTCGCCTTCCCGGGGTTGAGCTCCAGCTCGATCAGCTGCGAGCGCTCGCCCTGCGTGACGGCGGCGCGGATGACGGCCCGGTCGGCACCCATCCGTACCAGCGGCGCGTCGGAGGAGACCCGGTGGCTCCCTAGCGTCGCCAGATAACCGACCGCCTCGACCAGATTGGTCTTGCCCTGGCCGTTGGCGCCCACGAACGCAGTGACGCCCGGATCGAGAGGGACCTCGACCCGGGCGTACGAGCGGAAGTCGGCCAGCGACAGATGCGTGACGTGCATGAGTGCGGTCCGACCTTCCCCCTGCTTGCTGGCTTACTTCTTGTTCTCGACCGCGTGGCCGCCGAACTGGTTGCGCAGTGCCGCGATCATCTTCATCTGCGGGGAGTCGTCCTGGCGGGACGCGAAGCGGGCGAAGAGCGACGCCGTGATCGCGGGAAGCGGTACGGAGTTGTCGATCGCTGCCTCGACCGTCCAGCGGCCCTCGCCGGAGTCGGCGGCGAATCCGCGGAGCTTGTCCAGGTGCTCGTCGTCGTCCAGCGCGTTGACCGCCAGGTCGAGCAGCCAGGAACGGATGACGGTGCCTTCCTGCCAGGAGCGGAAGACCTCGCGCACGTCGGTGACGGAGTCGACCTTCTCCAGCAGCTCCCAGCCCTCGGCGTACGCCTGCATCATGGCGTACTCGATGCCGTTGTGGACCATCTTGGCGAAGTGGCCGGCGCCGACCTTGCCCGCGTGGACCGAGCCGAACTCGCCCTCGGGCTTGAGGGCATCGAAGATGGGCTGCACCTTGGCGACGTTCTCGGCGTCACCGCCGTACATCAGCGCATAGCCGTTCTCCAGGCCCCAGACACCGCCCGAGACACCGCAGTCGACGAAGCCGATGCCCTTGGCCGCGAGCTCCTCGGCGTGCTTCTCGTCGTCCGTCCAGCGGGAGTTCCCGCCGTCGACGACGATGTCGCCCGGCTCCAGCAGCTCACCGAGTTCGTCAACGGTGGACTGGGTCGCGGCACCTGCCGGGACCATCACCCAGACGACCCGCGGGCCCTTGAGCTTGCTGACAAGCTCTCCCAGGCTGTTGACATCCGCGAGGTCCGGATTGCGGTCGTAACCGATGACGGTGTGGCCTGCGCGGCGGATGCGCTCGCGCATGTTGCCGCCCATCTTGCCGAGGCCGACGAGACCGAGCTCCATCAGAAGATCCTTAGTGACGTGGTGGCGTTTCGTACCCGCGTCCGAGCCTACGCCGGGACGCGGGTACACACCTGCGGGGTCAGCCGCTCAGACGTACCGGCATGATCAGGTACTTGTACGCGTCGTCCGCCTCGGCATCCACGGCAGGCCGCCCGCTGAGGAGCGCCGGCTTCGTCGATGTCGTGAAGGACAGCTGGGCGACCGGGGAGTCGATCGCGCTGAGCCCGTCCAGCAGGAACGTCGGGTTGAAGGCGATCGAGATGTCGTCGCCCTCGAGCTTGCAGTCGACCCGCTCCACAGCCTGTGCATCGTCGCTGGAACCGGCTTCGAGGATCAGCACGCCCTGCTCGAAGCTGAGCCGCACCGGAGTGTTCCGCTCGGCCACCAGGGACACACGCTTGACGGCCTCGACGAACGGAGCGGTCTCGATGACGGCGATCGAATTGAACTCCGTCGGGAAGAGCGTCCGGTACTTCGGCAGGTCGCCCTCGAGGAGACGGGTGGTCGTACGCCGCCCGGCACCCTCGAAACCGATCAGGCCCTCACCCGCACCGGAGCCCGAGAGCGCAATGGTGACGGTGTCGCCACTGGTCAGCGACTTGGCGGTGTCCAGGAGCGTCTTGGCGGGCACCAGGGCGACCGCGGAAGCATCCGGGTTCTCCGGCTTCCACAGGAACTCGCGGACCGCGAAGCGGTAGCGGTCGGTGGAGGCCAGGGTGACCGTGTCGCCCTCGATCTCGATACGCACACCGGTCAGGACCGGCAGTGTGTCGTCGCGGCCGGCGGCGATCGCCACCTGGGCGGCGGCGGACGCGAAGACCTCACCAGGAACAGTGCCCGTGGCGGTCGGCATCTGCGGCAGCGCCGGGTACTCCTCCACAGGCAGGGTGTGGAGTGTGAATCGCGAGGATCCGCAGACCACGGTCGCCCGTACACCGTCTGTGGAAATCTCCACCGGACGGTTCGGAAGTGCACGGCAGATGTCGGCGAGCAGCCGCCCCGAAACCAGGACCGTGCCGTCCTCCTCGATCTCTGCGTCGACCGATACCCGTGCCGAGACCTCGTAGTCGAAGCCGGAGAGGCTGAGGGAGCCCTCCTCCGCCTTCAGCAGAAGGCCCGCGAGAACGGGCACCGGCGGACGTGCCGGGAGGCTGCGTGCCGTCCAGGCCACCGCCTCGGCGAGTACATCGCGCTCCACCCGGATCTTCACCGGAACCGCCTCCTGCTGTTGCTCGCTCGCCCTGCTGGCCTCGTCGTCGGCTTGTTGCCGGGGAACAGTCTGACAGCCGCCACCGACACTCGGTGCGAGTCGGGGTCAAGTCGCGACAAGAGGCCAGGGAGGCTCCGGCGCCGAGTTGTGCACAGGCCCCACTTCGAAGCGAAATTCCAGCTAACTCTAGGGGGTAGTAGTAGTAGGGCCTGTGGAAACGGTGGAAAACCTCGTTTTCGCAGGTCAGACCTACTTTTTTGTCCACTGCGCCTGTGGGCGGAGCCGGTGGAAAACCCAGCTGTTCTGTGGACATCGAAAAGTTCTGCACACCCGATGCACAGGACAGGGGTACTTCTCCCCAGCGCTGTCCCCAGCTTTACCCACGTTCCCCACAGCCCAACCGACCTCCTTGGTGTGACGGCTTTCACTCGACCCAGTGACCTCGGGCGTTTCGTTGCCGAACAGTGGACAAGGGTGTGGAGAAGTTGGGGACAAGACAGCTCAGCCTGTGGGCCGTCGGTGGACAACTCGTCCACGCCCCTGTGGATGAAATTTCTGTCCACAGTCTGTGGAGTTCGGTTGACCACAAATCCACAGGCCTCTGACCAGGTGTGATGAAGTCTCAGCAACCGCCCCTGTGGACACAATCTGGACAACTCGGTAGTCCCCAGGGTGTGGACGACGTCCAGCCCCAAGATCTGTGGAGAACACTCTCGCGCGTCCGCGTATTCGAACAGAGGTGGGTCCCGGAACGCCGAAGGGCGCCCGGGGAGTTCGTCCCCGGGCGCCCTTCGAGAGCCCGTACGGCCCCCTGAAAGCTGCTGTGTCAGCCGTTCTTGATGCGGTTGGTGAGCTCGGTGACCTGGTTGTAGATGGACCGGCGCTCGGCCATCAGCGCCCTGATCTTCCGGTCCGCGTGCATCACGGTCGTATGGTCGCGACCGCCGAACTGCGCCCCGATCTTGGGCAGTGACAGATCCGTGAGCTCACGGCAGAGGTACATCGCGATCTGCCGGGCCGTCACCAGCACGCGGCTGCGCGAGGATCCGCAGAGGTCCTCCACCGTCAGCCCGAAGTAGTCGGCCGTGGCCGCCATGATGGCGCTCGCGGTGATCTCGGGCGCCGAGTCCTCGCCACCGGGGATCAGGTCCTTCAGCACGATCTCGGTGAGACCGAGATCCACCGGCTGCCGGTTGAGCGACGCGAACGCCGTCACCCGGATCAGCGCCCCCTCCAGCTCGCGGATGTTGCGCGAGATGCGGGAGGCGATGAACTCCAGTACCTCCGGCGGGGCGTTGAGCTGTTCCTGCACGGCCTTCTTACGAAGGATCGCGATCCGCGTCTCCAGCTCCGGCGGCTGTACGTCGGTCGTCAGACCCCACTCGAAGCGGTTGCGCAGCCGGTCCTCCAGCGTCACCAGCTGCTTGGGCGGCCGGTCGGAGGAGAGCACGATCTGCTTGTTGGCGTTGTGCAGCGTATTGAAGGTGTGGAAGAACTCCTCCTGCGTCGACTCCTTGCTCGCGAGGAACTGGATGTCGTCGACGAGCAGGATGTCCACGTCGCGGTAGCGCTTGCGGAAGGTGTCGCCCTTGCCGTCGCGGATGGAGTTGATGAACTCGTTGGTGAACTCCTCGGAGCTCACGTAGCGCACCCGGGTGCCCGGGTAGAGGCTGCGCGCGTAGTGCCCGATGGCATGCAGCAGGTGGGTCTTGCCGAGCCCCGACTCCCCGTAGATGAAGAGAGGGTTGTACGCCTTCGCCGGCGCCTCGGCGACGGCCACCGCGGCGGCGTGCGCGAAGCGGTTGGACGCGCCGATGACGAAGGTGTCGAAGAGGTACTTCGGATTGAGCCTGGCATGCGGCTCGCCGGGTCCCGCGGCGGGCGCGGGCTGCGCTGCCAGCGGACCCGGCCGTCCGCCACCGGACGGCATCGGGGAGCCGGGACCGCCGCCGTGGCGCGGGCCCTGATGCTCCTGGTCGTCGCGGTGGTCACGGTGGCTCCCGGGACCGCGGTGCTCCGGCTGCTGCTGTTCGTACTGCTGTCGCTCTGGCTGCTGCCGGTAGTCGTGCTGGGGCTGCTGCGACGGGTGCTGCCTGGGGGGCGCGTACGGCTCGCGCCACTGTTCCTGCGAGGGCTCGCGGTCCTGGAACCCGCCGAGGCGCTGCTGCTGCCAGGAGAGATCCTCCTGGGTGCGCGGCCAGGCGCCGGGGTCGGGGCGCTGCTGCTGGTAGTCCGGGTAGGCGGGCCGTGCCGTCGGCATTCCGTCGTCGGCGGGCCTGCGCCCGTAGTCCTCGTAGGTGTCGATGTGGCGCGGCTCGTCGAGCTGCGGGGGTGACGGGTAGTGCTGCTGTACGGGCGGAGCGGGGTCGCCGATCGTGTCGTCGACGGTGATCGCGATCCGGGTCGGGCGGCCGCACTCGAGCGTCAGCATCTCGTTGATGAGCGGGGCGAGCCGGCCCTCGAGAACCTGCTTCCCGTATTCATTCGGGACGGCGAGGAGAGCGGTGTTGTTGATCAGAACAAGCGGCTGGCACCGTTCGATCCACTGCTTGTCCTTCGGCGCGATGTTTTGCTGGCCCTCGCCGAGGAGATGCTCGAGCACGCGTGGCCACACTGCGGCAAGATCGGCAGGTACGTCAGCCACAGGGCACGCTCTCTCGAAGGTCCCACGAATGTGTGGTTCTCGGGACGGGGTGTGAAGGCAGGCAAGTTCAGCCACGGTAGTCGCGGCGGCTGATGACGTTCAAGTTGTTGTCCACAGGCTGGGGACAGTGGACCCCGGCGAGGGTCTGGTTTGACCGGATGGCGTAGCCGCGCGTACCGTAACCAGGTCGAGTTGTCGATGGCTGCTGCCGCCTGCCTCCGATGGGCAAAGATCGCGATCTTGTTGATCGTGTAGCGGTGCACACGGGCGTATACGAGTTCCTCGTGGGCGCACGGTGACAGCCAGGCGATGTCCCGCCACCACCGATTCATTTCTGGAGCCCCCGAGTGAGCAAGCGCACCTTCCAGCCGAACAACCGCCGTCGCGCCAAGACCCACGGCTTCCGCCTGCGGATGCGTACCCGCGCCGGCCGTGCCATCCTGGCCAACCGCCGTGGCAAGGGCCGCAGCAGCCTGTCCGCCTGATCTCGTACAGGTCATGACGTGCTGCCTACCGAGAATCGGCTGAGGCGGCGCGAGGACTTCGCGACCGCGGTACGACGGGGTCGCCGGGCAGGCCGCCCGCTTCTCGTCGTCCATCTGCGTAGCGCAACGGACCCGCATGTGCCTGGGGAGATCACTCCCCCGACGCGTGCGGGTTTCGTCGTGAGCAAGGCAGTGGGCGGAGCGGTCGTTCGCAACGCGGTGAAGCGAAAGCTTCGCCATCTGATGCGTGACCGGCTGCCCCAGCTGCCCCCCGGTAGCCTGGTGGTCGTACGGGCGCTGCCCGGAGCGGGTGACGCCGACCATGCACAGCTGGCCCGAGACCTGGATGCCGCCTTTCAGCGGTTGCTGGGAGGGGGCGCGCGATGAAGTACCCGCTGCTGGCTCTCATCAAGCTGTACCAGTGGACGATCAGCCCCCTGCTGGGGCCCGTCTGCCGGTACTACCCGTCGTGTTCCCACTATGGATATACGGCTATCGACCGGCACGGCGCGGTGAAGGGTACGGCGCTCACCGCCTGGCGCATCCTGCGTTGCAATCCGTGGTCGCCGGGCGGCGTGGACCATGTCCCACCGCGTAAACGTCCGCGTTGGCACGAAGCGCTGCGCAATGCGTGGCGGACAAGCAAGGGCGGGCGCTCCGGTCAGGAGACCGGCCCGGCCGCAGAGACCTCGCCCAATGCTCAAGGAGCCTGATTAGTGGACACGATTGCCGGCTGGTTCAGCTTTATCACCTGGCCTGTTTCCTGGGTCATCGTCCAGTTCCATTCGTTCTACGGATGGATCTTCGGTCCGGACACCGGATGGGCCTGGGGCCTTTCCATCGTGTCCCTGGTGGTCCTGATCCGGATCTGCCTGATCCCGCTCTTCGTGAAGCAGATCAAGTCGACCCGTGGCATGCAGGCGCTCCAGCCGAAGATGAAGGTGATCCAGGAGCGCTACAAGAACGACAAGCAGCGTCAGTCCGAAGAGATGATGAAGCTGTACAAGGAGACGGGTACCAACCCGCTCTCCTCGTGCCTTCCCATCCTGGCGCAGTCGCCGTTCTTCTTCGCCCTGTACCACGTGCTCTCTGCCATCGCGTCTGGCAAGACGATCGGTGTCATCAACCAGCCGCTGCTGGAGAGTGCCCAGAAGGCCCACATCTTCGGTGCCCCGCTGGCTGCGAAGTTCATGGACAGCGCGGCCGACGTCGCGAAGATGAACGCCTCTCTGACCGATGTGCGCATCGTCACCGCGATCATGATCGTGATGATGTCGGGGTCGCAGTTCTACACGCAGCGCCAGCTGATGACGAAGAACGTCGACATGACGGTCAAGACGCCGTTCATGCAGCAGCAGAAGATGCTGATGTACGTCTTCCCGGTCATGTTCGCCGTCATGGGTATCAACTTCCCCGTCGGTGTCCTCGTCTACTGGCTGACCACCAACGTGTGGACCATGGGCCAGCAGATGTTCGTGATCCACCGCAACCCGACTCCGGGCAGTGCCGCGCAGTCCGGGCTCCTGGAGCGGATGCAGAAGCACCTCGTCACGCACGGCAAGGCGCGTACGCGCCACGAGCGCATCATCGTCAAGGGCGTCGCCTCCAAGGAGACGAAGGACCGCAACGATGCCGAGCGCAAGTTCATCACGACGCTGAGCAAGGCCGGGCTGGTCGCCCTGGCGGACGGCACGGTCGAGAAGAGCGACGCAGCGGTTGCTGCGGAGGCCGAGGGCGTCAGCCTCGCGGATGCCGCCCCCAAGCGCCAGCAGCCCAAGCGCCAGTCCAAGTCCCAGCGTCAGACGGGTGGGACCCAGCCGGGCACTGCCAAGACGTCTGAGGCGGCTGTCGATGCTTCCGACTCCGCGGAGAAGACCTCGCTGGAGAAGAAGGACGAGCCGCAGGACGCCAAGCCCACGCAGCAGCAGCGGGCCAAGGCCTCCGGTAACTCACGCCAAGCCAAGCCCGGGCAGCGCAAGGGCCAGCAGCGGCCCAAGCACCCGTCCAAGAAGTAAGAAGGAGCCCCTCCCGTGACGGAAGGCACCACTACCTCCGCCCCCGCCGAAGGCGTCGACACGCTGTCCCGCCTGGAGCAGGAAGGCGAGATCGCGGCCGACTACCTCGAGGGTCTGCTCGACATCGCAGACCTCGACGGTGACATCGACATGGACGTCGAGGCCGACCGGGCTGCGGTATCCATCATCAGCGATGCGAAAAGCCGCGATCTGCAGAAGCTCGTGGGCCGTGACGGTGAGGTGCTGGAGGCTCTTCAGGAGCTCACCCGGCTCGCCGTTCACCGGGAGACCGGGGACCGTAGCCGTCTGATGCTGGACATCGCAGGCTTCCGGGCCAAGAAGCGCGAGGAGCTTGCCGAGCTGGGGGCCAAGGCCGCTGACGAGGTCAAGAACTCCGGCGAGCCGGTGAAGCTCCAGCCGATGACCCCCTTCGAGCGCAAGGTCGTGCACGACGCGGTCGCGGCCGCGGGTCTGCGCAGCGAGTCGGAGGGCGAGGAGCCCCAGCGCTTCGTCGTCGTCCTGCCGGCCTGACCGGCTCATTCGTTCTGTCGGCCCCGTCTGTTCGCAGGCGGGGCCGATCTTTGTCAGCCTGATAGTCAGCCCCCCCCCCAGTGCGCTAGTGCAGTACGGAAGGACGGTCACCCCGTGACGGAGGAAGCAGAGCTCCCCCAGGCGCCCGAAGAGGCGCACGCGGTATTCGGTGAGTTCTACCCGGAGGCTGTCCGGTACGCCGAGCTCCTGGCCGACGCGGGAGTGAAGCGCGGCCTGATCGGCCCGCGCGAAGTCCCACGGCTGTGGGAACGGCATCTGCTGAACTGCGCGGTGCTCTCCGAGGTTGTTCCAGAGGGCGTCACGGTCTGCGACGTCGGATCCGGGGCCGGTCTGCCGGGTATCCCGCTGGCGCTGGTTCGCCGGGATCTCAAGATCACGCTGCTCGAGCCGTTGCTGCGGCGTACCAATTTCCTTCAGGAAGTGGTCGAGCTGCTGGGGCTGGATCATGTGACAGTGGTTCGCGGCCGGGCCGAGGAAGTGCTGGGCAAGCTGCCGCCGGTGCATGTGGTCACCGCGCGAGCGGTGGCTCCACTGGACCGGTTGGCTGGATGGGGAGTGCCGCTGCTCCGCCCGTACGGCGAAATGCTGGCCCTCAAGGGTGACACTGCGGAAGAAGAGATTCAGGGGGCCCGGGCCGCGCTCAGCAAGCTGGGAGTGGTGGAGACCGAGGTGCTGCAGGTCGGCGAGGGAGTGGTCGATCCCATGTCCACCGTCGTGCGCGTCGTGGTCGGGGAGAGCCCCGGTGGTGTGCGCTTCGCAGCGAAGAGGGCCAAGGCGGCGCGGGTGAGCCGCTCGCGCCGGCGCCGCTGATTGGTCGGTTTCCTGATCGGCGTTGTCTACCGACGGTGCTCCATACAAGCTTCCAAACGTACGCATGCCGGAGTGTCGGAGCGGTCTGGGGTGACACCCCAGGCATCGTGTTTCACGTGAAACGTCGCTCTCTGCTGCATGGGATCATCAGTCGCGGTCGTGCGGCATCCTCGCCGCGTGACCGGAAGCCCCTGGGGGCCACGGGGTTGTCCACAAAGGTGGATTCATCCACAGAAGAACATGCCTCGCTGGTTCACAACCCCGAAAGCATGACAGGCTCTGTGCATTGCGAGCCTGAAGTCGAGGAGAGTGAATCCTTGCGGTCCGACGCCAACATCGCGGGACCGATGACCGATCCGGTCCCCGGTCCCCGTACCGAGTCGGCGGGGGAGGATGTTTCACGTGAAACACCGCCCCCGATGGACGACACCCCCATTGGTCGTGCTGCCCAACTGGCAGTGGAAGCTCTTGGCCGTGCCGGCGAAGGTCTGCCACGGCCGGAGCAGACACGTGTGATGGTGGTCGCGAACCAGAAGGGCGGGGTCGGTAAGACCACGACGACGGTCAACCTTGCCGCTTCGCTTGCGCTGCACGGCGCACGCGTTCTGGTGATTGACCTTGATCCACAGGGAAACGCCTCCACGGCGCTGGGGATCGACCATCATTCCGAAGTCCCCTCGATCTACGACGTGCTGGTGGAGAGCAGGCCGCTCTCCGAGGTCGTACAGCCGGTGCCGGACATCGAAGGTCTCTTCTGTGCGCCGGCCACGATCGATCTGGCCGGTGCCGAGATCGAGCTGGTTTCTCTGGTGGCCCGAGAGAGCCGCCTACAGAGGGCGATCCAGGCGTACGAGCAGCCGCTGGACTACATCCTGATCGACTGCCCGCCCTCACTGGGCTTGTTGACGGTCAACGCGATGGTCGCCGGTGCCGAGGTGCTGATCCCCATCCAGTGCGAGTACTACGCGCTGGAAGGACTGGGTCAGCTGCTGCGGAACGTCGACCTTGTGCGGGGGCATCTCAACCCCGATCTGCATGTGTCGACGATCCTGCTCACCATGTACGACGGCAGAACCCGCCTCGCCTCCCAGGTGGCCGACGAAGTGCGCAGCCATTTCGGCCGTGAGGTGCTCCGGACGAGCATTCCGCGCTCCGTACGTATCTCGGAGGCCCCCAGCTACGGGCAGACGGTGCTCACTTACGATCCGGGTTCCAGCGGTTCGCTGTCGTACCTTGAAGCGGCCCGTGAGATCGCGTTGCGGGGGGTCGGAGTGCAGTACGACGCCCAGCACGCGCACACCGGCAGTCAGAACAGCCAGCAGAGCATGTCGGAGGGGATCCAGTGAGCGAGCGACGTAGAGGGCTGGGACGGGGGCTCGGTGCGCTGATCCCCGCCGCCCCCCAGGAGAAGCCGGGGTCGTCTGTCGGTGGGGCTTCGGTCTCCCCCGGGGCAGTGCCGGTACTGACCGCCGAGCGTGGTGTGGCCGCCGCGAAGGTGACCACGCTGCCCGCGAGCACCGTTTCACGTGAAACAGTGCCCCCGCAGGAACCGTCGCCGGACGCTGTCGCGGAAGCGCCGCAGTCGGCAGGGGCGTACTTCGCCGAGCTGCCGCTGGACGCGATCACCCCCAACCCTCGGCAGCCGCGTGAGGTGTTCGACGAGGACGCCCTCGCCGAACTGATCACCTCTATCAAGGAGGTGGGGCTTCTCCAGCCCGTCGTCGTGCGGCAGCTGGGGAGCGAGCGTTTCGAGCTCATCATGGGCGAGAGGCGCTGGCGCGCCTGCCGTGAGGCGGGTCTGGAGCGGATTCCGGCGATTGTCCGGGACACCGACGACGAGAAGCTCCTCCTCGACGCGCTGCTGGAGAACCTTCACCGTGCTCAGCTGAACCCTCTCGAAGAGGCTGCGGCGTACGACCAGTTGCTGAAGGACTTCAACTGCACGCACGACCAGCTGGCCGACCGGATCGGCCGCTCGCGGCCGCAGGTCTCCAACACGCTGCGCCTGCTGAGGCTCTCCGCTCCGGTCCAGCGCAGGGTCGCCGCCGGGGTACTCTCCGCCGGGCATGCGCGGGCGCTGCTCTCGGTGGACGACTCCGAGGAGCAGGACCGCCTGGCGCACCGCATCGTGGCCGAGGGCCTTTCGGTGCGTGCGGTCGAGGAGATCGTGACGCTGATGGGGTCGCGCCCGCAGAGCTCGGCCAAGGCGAAGGGGCCGCGTGCCGGTACTCGGCTGTCGCCTGCGCTCTCCGATCTTGCCTCGCGTCTCTCGGATCGTTTCGAGACGAGGGTGAAGGTCGACCTGGGGCAGAAGAAGGGGAAGATCGTCGTCGAGTTCGCCTCGATGGAGGATCTGGACCGCATTCTCGGCTCTCTGGCTCCGGGTGAGGGCCGCGTCTTCGACAAGGCTCCGGCCGAGGAGGCTGCTGCGGAGGACGACGAGGGCTGAGCCCGCGTACCACTGCAGGGGCGGGTCGTGTCCGGTACGTACCGGACACGACCCGCCCTTTGCTTTCTGACGGTATGCGTGCGATGGCGGGATGGATACGATGCGTTGGGTATGGCGCATCCACCTTGATCCACCTCGGAGGGAGGGCGGGGCCCATGCAGTCGGTGAGCCGCACTCGTCTGGTGACCGCTGGCCTGGGGCTGGGGGCGGTCGGCGGATTCGTCGGCAGTCTGCTCAGGGAGCGGACCGTGCTCACTGCCGCCCGTGGTGCGGCAGGCGAAGGAAGTGAGGAGCAACCTTCATGGGGCGTCGGCTCGTACCGCTCACACTGGACAACCTTCCGGACCTCCCCAAGCGCTGCCGCTCATGCGTTTTCTGGGAGCTTGATCCGGTCAGTGGAGAAGCTGCGGTAAAGGCCGGCACGCCCGAGCTGGAGAAGGAAGCCTGGATTTCGGCTGTCCTGCTGGAATGGGGCTCGTGCGGCAGGGTTGTCTATGTGGACGATGTCCCGGTGGGTTTTGTCCTCTACGCGCCCCCGGCCTATGTGCCGCGCTCCACGGCTTTCCCTACCAGCCCTGTCTCACCCGATGCCGTTCAGCTGATGACGGCGTGGATCATGCCGGGTTACCAAGGCCAGGGTCTTGGGAGAGTGATGGTGCAGACGGTGGCCAAGGATCTGCTGCGACGGAACTTCAAGGCGATCGAAGCGTTCGGAGATGCACGCTGGAAAGAGCCCGGGTGTGTGCTGCCGGCCGATCATCTGCTCTCCGTGGGGTTCAAGACCGTACGTCCGCACCCTGTTCACCCCCGGCTGAGGCTTGAGCTGCGTACGACGCTCTCGTGGAAAGAGGATGTCGAGCTTGCTCTGGACCGTCTCCTGGGCGCGGTACAGAAAGAGCCGGTTCTGCGTCCGCTCTGAGGATCGCTCTCACAGAAGCCAGAAAACAGGGGCCGCCCCGAAGGGCGGCCCCTGTTTCACGTGAAACGCGGTGCGTCAGGCCTTGGCCTCGTCGCCGATGAAGCCCTCGAGGTCGCGGACGATCGCGGCCTTCGGCTTGGCGCCGACGATGGTCTTCGCGACCTCGCCGCCCTGGTAGACGTTGAGCGTCGGGATGGACATCACGCCGTACTTGGCAGCGGTTTCCGGGTTCTCGTCAATGTTGAGCTTGACGATCTCGATCTGCTCGCCGTACTCGGCCGCGATCGCCTCGAGGGACGGGGCGATCTGGCGGCACGGGCCGCACCAGGCAGCCCAGAAGTCCACCAGTACAGGCTTGTCGTTCTTGAGAACGTCCTGCTCGAAGGAGTCGTCAGTCACGTTCTTCAGGGTGCCGGCCACGGCGGCCTCCTCATTCTCGGGGTGTGGGGGTGAAAGAAGTCTCGGTCAGACCGCGGCGGTGGCGGCCTTCTCGCTGTCGGCGAGGGCGGCAAGGAACCGCTCGGCGTCGAGGGCGGCGGAGCAGCCCGTGCCCGCAGCGGTGATCGCCTGCCGGTAGGTGTGGTCGACGACGTCTCCGGCACCGAAGACACCGGCCAGGTTGGTGCGCGTCGACGGTGCGGCGACCTTCAGGTAGCCCTCGTCGTCCAGGTCCAACTGGCCGTTGAAGAGCTCGGTGCGAGGGTCGTGGCCGACGGCGATGAAGAGGCCGGTGACCGGCAGCTCGGAGGTCTCGCCGGTCTTCGTGTTGCGCAGGGTCAGACCGGAGAGCTTCTGCTCGCCGTGGATCTCGGCGACCTCGCTGTCCCACGCGAACTTGATCTTCGGGTCGGCGATGGCACGTTCCTGCATGGCCTTCGAGGCACGCAGGGTGTCGCGGCGGTGGACGATGGTGACGGACTTGGCGAAGCGCGAGAGGAAGGTTGCTTCTTCCATCGCGGTGTCGCCACCGCCGATGACGGCGATGTCCTGGTCCTTGAAGAAGAACCCGTCGCAGGTGGCACACCAGGAGACGCCGCGGCCGGAGAGCACGTCCTCGTTCGGGAGGCCGAGCTTGCGGTGCTGCGATCCGGTCGTCACGATGACGGCCTTGGCGCGGTGGACGGTGCCCGCGGTGTCGGTGACGGTCTTGATCTCACCGGTCAGGTCGACTGCGACGATGTCGTCGGGGACGAGCTCGGCGCCGAACCGCTCGGCCTGGGCACGCATGTTGTCCATCAGGTCCGGGCCCATGATGCCGTCGCGGAAGCCGGGGAAGTTCTCCACCTCGGTGGTGTTCATCAGCGCACCGCCTGCGGTGACGGCGCCTTCGAACACCAGCGGCTGCAGCGATGCACGCGCGGTGTAGAGCGCCGCGGTGTAACCGGCGGGCCCGGAGCCGATGATGATCACGTTACGGACGTCGCTCACGGGTTTCTTCCTCGTCTCTGCGGGCTGCCTGCTGCCTACTGGTGGCTGGTCCAGTGGACTCTCATCCCACCCAACGGATCCTACGGCGCTCGCATTCCCGAGATGGTCAGCGCCGGGCGTAGGAGCGGGTCAGCAGCACCTTGCCCTTGGCCGGCGTATGGGCATCGACGCAGGTGGCATCGACGACGTACGCCTGGACGAGGCTTGGATCGGTGGGGTGCGGAAGCACTACGAGGTAGGCCTTCGCGCCGTTGTACGTCCCTTGCTCCGAAGCCAGCGCATTGTCCCGTCCAATTCCTGCCTGGATGCACTGCGGCACGTTGACGATGGCCAGGTCCTTGGGGGAATTGGACTGGACGCCGAGGGAAGGCGTCGCCGGCTTTTCGTTCGGTGAGCGGTCCGACCCGGAACTGGAACCGGAACCCGGGACGAGGAGCGAGTGCACCTTCTGCTCAAGCCCGGCTGCTGCGAAGGAATCGTCGGCCTTCTTCGCTGAAGCCGAACTGTCGCTTGCCGAAGGGTTCACCGCCGACTGCTGCAGCAGGAACACACCTGCCCCGATCACAGCAGCGCCGAAAGCCGCTCCGAGTACGGCGTTGCGACGGCGGCGCCGGGCCGGATGGGAGCGACCCGGCCCGGTGGCCGCACTGGATCGTCCTGCGGGCCGGTCCGCCACCGGGGCGTCCGTCGGCTGAGAAGCGGGCGCTGTTTCACGTGAAACATGCGTTGCCTCAGCAGGAGCTGAGGCGTTCAGGAGTGCTTCGGCGGCCAGCGCGGCATCGATCCGGCCCGCGACGTCGTCCGGCATGCGCTGTGGCCCGGGCAGAGTGCCCAGCAGGCTGCGGATTTCGTCCAGGGAGACGCGTACCTCGGCGCAGAGCGTGCACTCGTCGAGGTGTCGCCGTACGTCGGCGGTCCGGGACGGAGGCAGGAGGCCTTCGGTGAGATCGGAGATCTCCGAGACTTCCGGGTGCTGAGTCGTGTCGGCCGTAGATGTCACGCGCGCCCACCCCCGCCCTTCGCAGCTGCCGGATCGCTTGGTCCTGCGTCCCGTGGTCCCGATGCCGGTGGTGGGACGGATGTCCCTCGCGTCCGGTTCCTTCCCCCGTCGGTCCCGGGGGCATCCCCCGCATCTGTACGCAGATGGGTGAGCAGGGGCAGCAGTCTGGCTCTGCCGCGGGCGCAGCGGCTCTTCACGGTGCCTGTCGGTACGTCCAGCATGCGAGCTGCCTCCGCCACGGGGTATCCCTGCATGTCGACCAGCACGAGTGCGGCTCTCTGCTCGGCGGGGAGGGTCCCCAGGGCCTCCAGCAACTCTCGATGAAGGTCCTGGCGGACCGCGGGTGCCTCGGCGGACTCGTGGGGCTCCAGCAGCTGCTCGAGCCGCTCGGTGTCGTCCATGGGCGAGGTCTTGCGGGAGGCCGCTTTGCGGGCCCGGTCCAGACAGGCGTTCACGGTGATCCGGTGGAGCCAGGTGGTGACGGCCGACTGGCCCCGGAAGGTGTGGGCGGCACGGTAGGCGGAGACCAGGGCGTCCTGGACGGCGTCAGCGGCTTCCTCGCGGTCCCCCAGGGTCCGCAGCGCGACCGCCCAGAGGCGGTCGCGGTGGCGGCGTACGAGTTCACCGAAGGCGTCGGGGTCACCGGCGACATGGGCAGCCAGGAGCTCCTGGTCGCCTGTGGCGCCGAGCGCGGCGTCGTCCAACGGTGAGCCCCCTCCCCTGACGGCTTGATCAGCCGGTGAACTTCACATCCGTTATGGCCTGCTTGAATCCGGCGCCGCTGTACTGGTCGCCCGCCGAATACGGCATTGCTGTGATCCAGACCAGAACGTACTGGGTGGTGACCTTCTGGTTGGCCTTGAGCTGCGCGGTGGTCCCCGAGGTGTCGGTGGACGCGAACTTCTTCATCTTGTTCAGCGGAGCCGACGAGGAGAGCGAGTTCGCTGCGTACAGGGAGACCGTTGTGTGGTCGCCGCCGTAGTGGAGCTGTATCGACGCGGCCGTGACGTCCTTGGCCGAGCCGAGGTCGTAGACCACGCCGACGCCCTTCTTGAAGGGGGCCAGCTTGGGTCCGGCGTGGAAGGAGTAGGTGCGCCAGTACGTGGAGCTCTTTCCGTCGTACGTCTTCGCGACGTCGCCGGGGTGCTGAGCCTTGCCGTCCGGGTAGTACTCCGCGGCGTCCTTCACGGTCAGCGGCTGGGTGTTCTTGTCGCCGTCGCTGCCGCTCCCGCCGCCGTTCGTGCGAGAGGTGCCCGGGTCGTCGGACTTCTTGCTTCGGTCCAGGAGCGTGTCCGCGAGCTGCCAGCTCCCCAGGCCGAGCGCGGCGATCAGAAGCGCCGACACGCCCCATTTGAGGGCCCTGCCGGTACGGCTCTGCAGAGGGGCGGGCGGGGCGGCCACGGCCTGTGTGACACCGGGGCCGGTCCCGGCCGCGGTGCGGCCGTACGTGCCCTGCTGGTACGTGGTGCGCTGGTACTCGGGGGGCGGGGTGAAGGTGGGCTCCGGCGGGCGGATGCGCGGCATCTCCCCGACGGCCTTGGCCAGCTCGTCGGGCGTGGTGCAGGGCGGTTCCTGGCGGGAGGCGGTGGCACCGTCGTTGGCCAGGGCACGCATGGCGAGCTCGGCAAGCCCGCGGTGGACTCCGGCCCGTACCTGGTCCGGCGGGATCAGGCCGACGCCCTTGGGCAGGCCGGAAAGACCGTAGGCGTCCGTCTCGTACGGCCAGCGCTGGGTCAGCGCGGCGTAGAGCAGGGCGCCGATGGCTTCGGTGTCGGTGCGCTGAGGGGTGTCGGAGCTGATGCCGCGCAGGGCGGCATTCACCGCGAGCCCGCGGATGCGGTACTGGCCGGTGGATGTCCGCAGCACGGCGCTGGGCGTGAGCCGGAGGTGGGCCAGGCCCTCACGGTGCGCTGCGGCCATGGCCTGGGAGACCTGGCTGACGAGCTGGTACGCGTCGTGTGCTTCCAGCGCGCCGGCGGCGAGAACCGCGGTCAGTTCCGTGGCGTCCGGCATCCACTCGTGGACGACGTAGACGAGGTCGTTCTCCTCGACAGCGTCCAGGACCTGCACGAAGCGCGGGTCGCCGAGCAGTGCGGAGGAGCGGGCCGCTGCCAGGACGGACCGGGCCCGCGGGTGGTCGGCGGGAAGAAGGTGTACTCCGACGGCACGGCGGAGTTTCTCGTCCACCGCACGCCAACTGCTGAAACCGTCCAGACGGGTGACGCACTCCTCGAGCCGGTAGCGTCTGGCCAGCTTGTGGCCGCTGTGCAGCTCGGGCGTCGCGACCGAAGGCTCAGGGCTCTTCTGTTCGCTCTCGGTGTCCTGCGTGCTCTTGTCAGCCGTGTCGTGGGACTCCGCCAACCCGTCGGCCGTGGCCTTCTCCGCCTTGGCGGACAGCGGCTCATCGCCGCTGTTGTCGGCCACGTCGACGGCAGCTGTGCTTCGTTCCGCCACCGTCGTTCCTGCCTCCCCATCCGTTGCGCGCTGTCAGCCAGTCTGCAAAGCCACGCCAATTGTGCCCACAGTCCGGCGCTATGCACGACACACGGCGACGGACGATGGTTGTGCGCTTCTTCCCGGGATCAGCGCCCGAGACGCCCGCGCACCATGGAGACCATGGAATTCAGCTCCGCGATGCGCATGCGCTTGGCGGCGATGAAAAACACACCCAGGAGCACGATTCCGCCGACGATCAGCGCAGCCAGCGAGGCGAAAGCCCCGTGGCCCAGCGCCCGGGTGATGGCGAGGCCCACCGCGCCGCCGAGGAGCGCTGCCGGGATGGAGGCCAGGGAGAGGCGTGCGTAGGTCCGCAGGATGTGTGTGCCGTCCAGGTCGCCGCCGAGGCGCCTGCTGAGCCTGCGCCAGGCCACACCCACACCGACGGCGTAGGCGAGGCCGTACGAGGCGGCCATGCCGACGACGGCCCACTGGGCCGGGAGGACGACGAAGCAGAGCGTGGAGGCTGCCGCGTTGACGGCGGCCACGATGACGGTGTTGTAGAAGGGCGTGCGAGTGTCCTCGTAGGCGTAGAAGCCGCGCAGGACGACGTACTGGACCGAGTACGGGATGAGGCCCAGGCCGAAGGCCATCAGGACGTAGCCCATCGACTGCGAGGCCTGTACGCCGCTGGAGGAGAAGAGCAGGGTGCACATCGGGACGCCCAGGGCGAGGAACGCGAAGGAGACCGGGACGATCGCCACCGCGGAGTTCCGCAGGCCCTGGGAGATGTCGTCGCGGACCGCGCCCGGGTCGCCGTCGTGGGCAGCACGCGAGATGCGCGGCAGCAGGGCGGCCATGACGGAGACGGTGATGATCGCCTGGGGCATGCCCCAGATGAGCTGTGCGTTGGAGTACGCCATGATGCCGGCGCCGTCCCGGCCCGAGGCCTGACCGGCTGCGGTGGCGAGCTGGGTGACCACCAGGACGCCCGCCTGGTTGGCGAGGACGAACAGGACGGTCCACTTGGCGAGCTTCACCGCCTTGCCCAGGCCGTGGCCGCGCCAGTCGAAGCGGGGGCGGAAGCGGAAGCCTGCCTCGCGTAGGTACGGGATCATCGCCAGCGCCTGGACGACGAGGCCGAGCAGGGTGCCGATGCCCAGCAGCCGGATGCCGTCGGCCGGGATGGTCTCCACGCCCATGCGGGACTCGGCGGAGGTGCCGTAGACCCAGATGAAGAGGCCGAAGGTGGAGATCATCACGATGTTGTTGAGGACCGGGGTCCACATCATCGCGCCGAACTTGCCGCGGGCGTTGAGGATCTGGCCCATCACCACGTGCACACCCATGAAGAAGATGGTGGGCAGGCAGTAGCGGGCGAAGGTGACGGCGACGCTGTTGGCCGGCGGGTCGTTGGCGATCGTCGACGACATGAGGTGGATGAGCAGCGGCGCCGCGAAGACCGCCACGGCGACGATCACGCCGAGCGCGACCATGACGAGGGTGAGCAGGCGGTTGGCGTAGGCCTCGCCGCCGTCCTCGTCCTCCTTCATCGAGCGCACCAGCTGGGGTACGAACACGGAGTTGAGGCCGCCGCCGACGGTCAGGATGTAGATCATCGTCGGCAGGGTGTACGCCACGGTGAAGGCGTCACCGAGGGTCGCCGCACCGAGGGCGGCGGTGATGACCATGGTGCGTACGAAGCCGGTGAGGCGGGAGACCAGCGTGCCCGCGGCCATCACCGCGCTCGACTTGAGCAGGCCCGACGCGCGGCCGCCGGACTTCGGCGGGGCGGGTGCGGCGGGCTCGGGTTCGGGGGTGGGGCCCGGGGTGGGCGCCGTGCCCTGCTGGTCGCGGAAGAGATAGGCGAAGGCGTCCTGCTCGTCCGGGCGTTCGGCGGCCTGGCTGACCAGGTCGTCCAGGCCCACGAACTGGGTCGTCGCGTCGTCGCCGTACGGGAGGTAGCGGGAGGGGCCCTCGGGCTCCGGGGGCGGGGTCTGCGCCCACACCTGGGGGTTCGGGGCGTACTGCGGTGCGGCCGGCTGCTGGTAGAGCTGCTGGGGCTCCGCCCAGGTGCCGGGGGGCGGCGGCGGGTGCGCGGCCTGGTCGTAGAGCGCCTCGGTCACCGGGTCCTGGGCGGTGAGGTCCTGGGACCGGTAGGGGTCGTGGTCGTACGCGTCCTGGAGATAGGGGTCCTGGGCGTACGCGTCCTGGGGATACGGGGGCTGCTGGGCGTACGGATCCTGGACGTACGGGGGCTGGGCGTACGGGTCCTGGGCAGGCGGCGGTGGAACCTGTCCCGCCGGATCTCCACCGCCGGCACCCTGGCCGCGGTCACCGTCGTACGGCGCGTTCATCGGTACCCCACCTCATCGTCCCCGGCCGACCGGCCACGACATCGATCGCTCAACGGTCCACCTTCTCACTCGCGCCCGCGGGGTCCCCGCTTTCCGGACGGGTGTCCGGGGTCGGGTCACCCGGCTGCTCGGGGATGTCACCCTCGGCTGCTGCCCCACGGGCGGCGTTGCGCTTGCGCTGGGTGTACATCCGCACGCCTGCGAGGAGCAGCAGGAGTACGCCGCCGCCGATGACCAGCATGACGTTCGCGGGCATCTCGGAGACGTTGACGGTGAACGGCATCGCCTCGCCGTACGGCGTTCCGTCCTCGGTGTAGAGCTGTGCGTAGACCTTGATGGGGCCGTTCGCGTTGGCGGTGGTGGTGAATTTCACCGTCTGGCTGTGGCCGCCGTCGACATTCACCTGCTGTTCGACGAGGGCGTCCTTGGACTTCCCCACATGGAGTCGGGTCGGGTTCTCGGACGTCAGACGCAGCTTCAGATGACCGACGGGCTGGACGAGCTTGTTCTGGATGGTCACCGGGATGGTCGCGCTGCGCCCCGAGAGCGTCATGTCCGACTTCTGGACGAGCTGGACCTGACCGGTGAGGGTCGTCAGGAAGTTCTGCACCCCGGTGCGGTACGCGATGCCGTCCTGGGCGCGGCCGCGCCAGGAGGTCGACAGTTCGCGGTTGATCGCGTTGCCGAAGGGAGTGATCACCCGGTCGGGCAGGGTGAGGACGACCTTGAAGCTGTCGAGGCCGGCCTGGGCGGCCCTGACGTCCTGGAACGCCTGCACCGGCAGTTCTTGGGAGCGCAGGGAGCGGGGGTACGCGGACGCGGCGGGCACCCGCGTCGTGGCGTGGGCATCGGGCGTGGCCTTCGCCGCGGTGACGAGGTCGCTCGCCCGGGTCCAGCGCTCGGGGTCGAGGGAGTGCAGTGCTGCGGCCATCGACTGGGCCTGGGAGACCGAGGGCATCCGCTGCGGGGCGACGACGATGCTGCGCTGCTTCTCGGTGTCCTGAAGGGTGAGCGCCAGGGTCTGAGCGAGGAAGTTCTGCACGGCGAGCGTCGAGGTGTCGGCCTTCGACATGTCGCCCTGGAAGGCCGTGGAGAGCCTGGCGTCGGCCACTACGGCGGTGGTGCCGCTGCCGATCGGGCGGGCCGCCGTGGGCGTGTACGGGAGGCCGGCCGTCTCCTGAAGGCTGTCACTCCGCGCGATCACGTTGTGCGCACCGGCGGAGGTCGCCACGTCGATGATCGACGGGTCCACCGCACCGTTCACCGGCCAGGCGAAGTCGGTGGACGGCTTGACGTGCAGGACCGTCTCCACGGTCGAGGCGGCCAGCTCGGTGGCGCGCTGGAGGTGACTCAGCGAGCCGGGCACGTTCTTGCCTCGGTGGGCGAGCGAGGCGAGGTCCGGATCGGCGAAGGGCAGCGCGACGACCTTCTGGCCCTGCACGGCTGCTTCCAGGGCGCTCATCCACTTCTTGGCGATGGTCTGGTTCTTGCCCGCGACCGTCGTGTCACCGGACTTGATCTGGTAGGTCCTGGTCATGGCGTCGACGGTGGCGAGCAGGTTCGGGTCGATCACCCAGGTGACGGGCAGGGTGCTGCCCAGCGAGACCATCTGCTCCAGCCGCCCGCCGGGGGCGAGGTCGGCGGCCAGCTTGTCGTCGGAGAAGACCGGCGTCTGCTGCTCGTCGGAGCCCGTTTCGGCCGTGAGGTGGGTCGAGGCCGTCAGCGGCCAGAGATAGCTGAGCTGGGTCTTCTTGTCCTGGGCGTCGGGCTGCCAGGGGAGGAAGGTCCGCTGGATGCCGAGTACCTGTTCGTACTGGGCGTCGGCGGTCTCCCCGAAGAGGGTGACGCCGAGCTGATAGACCCCGTCCTCGCCGAGATCCAGCTTGCTGACCGGGACGGAGAGGGTGAAGTCCTGGCTGATGCCGCCGGCCAGTTTCGGGAACTTGACCGTGTACTTGCCGCCGATCTCCACCGGGTCGACGCCCGGTGTGTACCCGGTGCGCTTCGCGGCGTCGTCGAGCGCGGACCGGCTGGAGAGCCTGGGACCCACGCTGAGCCCGATGTGCGCCTCGGTGACGGCCTGCTTGCCCCTGTTGGTCACCGTGCCGGTGAAGGTGACCGTGTCGCCCGTCACGGGGGCACTGGGAGACAGGGAGCCGAGGGAGACGTCGACCGTGCTGGAACCGGACACGTCTTCCGCCGCCTGGGCTGGACCGGCGGAAGAACCGCAGATCAGGACCGCTGCGAGAGGGGCTCCGACAAGTGCCGCTGCCGTGCGCCTCAGCCACCGGCGGGCAGGTGAGGGAGCCGTCCCCTGGAAGTCTGCCGCCTCGGCCACGCGCTCGCCCGTCCCTCGTCGTCGTTCAGTGGTCGTCGGTTGTGCGTCCACGCATGGTAACGAGGCCCACTGTGGCGAAGTGCCGCGGACTGTTCTACATGATCGGAAGAGTGACCGGGGCGGCACGGGAACTGGGACGCTTCGGCAGCTGGGGCCACGTACCCTTTTCTGTTGTGCCGAATGCCAACGAAGACAATCCCAGTGCCCTGAGCCAGGTGCAGCACCGTGCGGTCAGTGAACTGCTGCGGGTGTCCCCGGTCGCCGACGACCTCGCCCGCCGTTTCCAGGAGGCCGGGTTCAGCCTCGCGCTGGTCGGTGGCTCGGTCAGGGACGCGCTGCTCGGCCGGCTCGGCAATGACCTGGACTTCACGACCGATGCGCGGCCCGAGGACGTACTGAAGATCGTCCGGCCGTGGGCGGACTCGGTGTGGGAGGTCGGGATCGCCTTCGGGACGGTGGGCTGCCAGAAGCAGAGCTACCAGATCGAGGTCACGACGTACCGGTCCGAGGCGTACGACCGGACCTCGCGCAAGCCCGAGGTGTCCTACGGCGACTCCATCGAGGAAGACCTGGTCCGCCGGGACTTCACCGTCAACGCGATGGCTGTCGCGCTGCCGGAGAAGGAGTTCATCGATCCGCACAACGGGCTCGGGGACCTTGCCGGGAAGGTCTTGCGTACGCCGGGCACCCCGGAGGACTCGTTCTCCGACGACCCTCTGCGCATGATGCGGGCGGCACGCTTCGCCGCGCAGCTGGACTTCGAGGTGGCCCCCGAGGTCGTCGCCGCGATGACGGCGATGGCCGACCGCATCGAGATCGTCTCGGCCGAGCGAGTGCGTGACGAGCTCAACAAGCTGCTGCTGTCGGAGAATCCGCGCAAGGGGCTCGCGCTGCTCGTCGACACGGGTCTTGCCGCGTACGTCCTGCCCGAGCTTCCCGAGCTCCGGCTGGAGAGTGACGAACACCACCGTCACAAGGACGTCTACGAGCACTCCCTGACCGTGCTTGAGCAGGCCATCGACCTGGAGAAGGACGGGCCCGACCTGGTGCTGCGGCTGGCTGCGCTGCTGCATGACATCGGCAAGCCGAAGACCCGCCGCTTCGAGCAGGACGGCCGCGTCTCCTTCCACCACCACGAGGTGGTGGGGGCGAAGCTGACCAAGAAGCGCATGACCGCGCTCAAGTACTCCAACGACATGGTCAAGGACGTCACCAAGCTGGTCGAGCTGCACCTGCGGTTCCACGGCTACGGGACCGGGGAGTGGACCGATTCCGCCGTACGACGGTACGTGCGCGATGCGGGGCCGCTGCTGGAGCGGCTGCACAAGCTGACCCGCTCGGACTGCACCACGCGCAACAAGCGCAAGGCGAACGCCCTGTCGCGGGCGTACGACGGGCTCGAGGAACGGATCGCGCAGCTGCAGGAGCAGGAGGAGCTGGACTCGATCCGGCCCGACCTGGACGGCAACCAGATCATGGAGATTCTGGGGGTCAGCCCCGGGCCTGTGATCGGCAACGCGTACAAGTTCCTGCTGGAGCTGCGGCTGGAGAACGGGCCGATGGAGCATGAGGCGGCGGTTGCGGCGCTCAAGGAGTGGTGGGCCGCGCAGCAGGGCTGAGTCATGTTTCACGTGAAACATGACCGGGCGACGGCATGCCGGAGGGGCGGTGTTTCACGTGAAACACCGCCCCTCCGTGTGCGCGGACTACTTCTTGTAGTCCGCGAGGCAGAGCGTGAAGGAGTCCTTGCCGCTCTCGCGGTACTGCGAGTACTTCGTGCGGTCGCAGTCCCCCGAGCCGTCCTTCTTCTCGGCAACCTTGTATTTGGCCTTGGCGTCGCCGCAGTCCACGACCTCAAGATCCGGGTCAGTGGCGCTGTCCGGGTTGCTGATGCTCATGCAGTCGCCGACCTTGGCGGTGTCCGCGTCGTCGCGGCTCGCGACCCAGCCGACTATCGCCATGATCGCGACGATTACAACAAGGCCGATGGTCTTGAACCTCTTGAACGCGCTGGGTCGTGTCGGCGTACCCATGGGCGCCTGCGGAATCGGGCCACCCTGGTTCATGTAGGGCGACTGCTGCGGCGGGACCCCCGGCTGCTGCTGGCCGTACGGGTTGCCGCCCTGGGGCTGCTGGCCGTATGGGTTGGCGGGCTGCTGCGCGTACGGGTTCTGGCCCTGCGGCGGCGGTGTGGACATGGTGGAGGTCCCCCTAGGAAAGGCGCACTGGCGCGTCGTTGACGCCCGTAAGTTACCGGGCCCATTCGGGGTTACTGATACCTGGAGGGGCTCTGTGGCTTTGATGTGACACTTACGCGCGGCGAAAGCGGGCCATAAGTGCAGCAACTGCCGCGTAGATGAAGGCAACTGTGACGACGAGCGGGACCGATTTCCCGTCGGGCGGGAGCATCAGTGCCGCCACCGCCGCTGCTCCCACGAAGGCGACGTTGAAGAGGACGTCGTAGAGGGAGAAGACGCGGCCCCGATAGGCGTCGTCGACCGAGGACTGGACCACCGTGTCCGTGGAGATCTTCGCGCCCTGGGTGACCAGGCCCAGGACGAACGCGGCGACCAGCATCGGCACGGGCTCGAAGGGCAGGCCGAGTGCCGGTTCCAGTACGGCCGCCGAACCCGCGCAGACCGCGATCCAGCCGTACGGGCCGAATCGGCCCACCGCCCAAGGGGTCACCACCGCCGCGACGAAGAATCCCGCGCCCGAGATCCCGAGCGCGAGGCCGAGAAGCGCCAGGCCGTCGGACTCGTCCGTGGTCCACGCGTACCGGCACAGCATCAGCACCATCACCGTCAGCGCTCCGTAGCAGAAGCGCATCAGCGTCATCGCGGCCAGCGCGCGGGACGCCGGGCGGCGTTCGGCGAGGTGGCGGACGCCGGCGGCCAGGCCCTGCGCCGTGGAGGCCAGAGCGGCGGCCAGGCGGGGCTGGAGCAACTCCTGGTCGGGGCCGAGGAGTTCGCGGGACATCCGGAGCGAGGACAGCGCTGCACAGAGGTACAGGAGGGCGCCCAGCAGCACCACGGCGGCGTCGGAGTCCGCGGCCAGCACCCGTACGGCCAGGGCCAGTCCGCCGCCGAGGGTCGCGGCGAGGGTGCCCGCCGTAGGGGAGAGGGAGTTGGCGATGACGAGCCGGCCGGGATCGACGACGCGGGGCAGCGCGGCCGAAAGACCGGACAGGACAAAGCGGTTGACCGCGGTGACGCTCAGGGCCGAGGCGTAGAAGAGCCAGTCGGGGGCGGAGGCGACGATCAGCAGGGCCGTGCCCGTCGCCATGGCGGCCCGCAGCAGATTTCCGTAGAGGAAGACCTGGCGGCGCTGCCAGCGGTCCAGGAGGACGCCGGCGAACGGGCCGATCAGGGAGTACGGGAGGAGCAGGACCGCCATCGCGGAGGCGATGGCGGCGGGAGAGGTCTGCTTCTCGGGGGAGAAGACCACATAGGTGGCGAGCGCTACCTGGTAGACGCCGTCGGCCGACTGGGAGAGCAGCCGAAGCGCCAGCAGCCGCCGGAATCCGGACAGACGCAGCAGTACGCGCAGATCACGGACGACGGCCATAGCCGCAAGGGTCACATACGGAGAGGGTCCCCGGGCGGATTGCCCGGGGACCCTCAACGATCAGTCGGTGGTGGAGCTTTAGCGCTCGACCTCGCCCTTGATGAACTTCTCGACGTTCTCGAAGGCCTCGTCGTCGAAGTACTGAACCGGCGGGGACTTCATGAAGTACGAGGACGCGGAGAGGATCGGGCCGCCGATGCCGCGGTCCTTGGCGATCTTCGCGGCGCGCACGGCGTCGATGATGACACCCGCGGAGTTCGGGGAGTCC
Organism: Streptomyces sp. NBC_01465; assembly: GCF_036227325.1. NCBI lineage: Bacteria > Bacillati > Actinomycetota > Actinomycetes > Kitasatosporales > Streptomycetaceae > Streptomyces > Streptomyces sp. NBC_01465. The sequence continues at coordinate 4,166,646 of NZ_CP109467.1, forward strand.
CACACCTCGAGCTTGTACTCGAGGTTCAGCGGGACGTCGCCGAAGGCGCGGCCCTCGAGGCGGACGTACGCCCACTTGCGGTCGTCGAGCCAGGCCACGTAGTCCGACGGACCGATGTGGACGTTGTTCTCGCCCAGCTCGCGGTCGCGGATCTGCGAGGTGACGGCCTGCGTCTTCGAGATCTTCTTGGACTCGAGGCGGTCACGCTCGAGCATGTTCTTGAAGTCCATGTTGCCGCCGACGTTCAGCTGCATGGTGCGCTCGAGGCGGACACCGCGGTCTTCGAAGAGCTTGGCCATCACGCGGTGCGTGATGGTGGCGCCGACCTGCGACTTGATGTCGTCGCCGACGATCGGGACGCCCGCCTCGGTGAACTTGTCCGCCCACTCCTTGGTGCCGGCGATGAAGACCGGAAGCGCGTTGACGAAGGCGACCTTGGCGTCGATGGCGCACTGCGCGTAGAACTTCGCAGCGACCTCGGAACCGACGGGCAGGTAGCAGACGAGGACGTCGACCTGCTGGTCCTTGAGGACCTGGACGACGTCGACGGGGGCCTCGGAGGACTCCTCGATCGTCATGCGGTAGTACTTGCCGAGACCATCGTGCGTGTGACCGCGCTGGACCGTGATGCCCTTGTTCGGGACGTCACAGATCTTGATGGTGTTGTTCTCGCTGGCACCGATGGCGTCCGAGAGGTCGAGGCCGACCTTCTTCGCGTCGACATCGAAGGCGGCGACGAACTCGACGTCACCCACGTGGTAGTCGCCGAACTGGACGTGCATCAGACCCGGCACCTTGGCCTTGGGGTCAGCGTCCTTGTAGTACTCGACGCCCTGGACCAGCGAGGCGGCGCAGTTGCCCACGCCGACGATGGCTACGCGAACCGAACCCATTCCGGTGGCTCCCTGTGTGATTTCAGTGGATGAGGGCCTGCTGACTGCAGGGCCTCGCTTACTTGGTGTCTTCGGACGGATCCGGCGGGGTGGCACCCCGGTGCCGGGGCAGGCCGCCCGCATCTCCTGATGTGTCCTGCTGAGCAGCGCCGGCGTCGGGGGATCGTCGCTGATCCCGGCCCGCCCGCTCGCTCTCGATGAGCTCGTTCAGCCAGCGCACTTCGCGCTCCACGGACTCCATGCCGTGCCGCTGCAGCTCAAGTGTGTAGTCGTCCAGGCGCTCGCGAGTCCGGGTCAGAGAGGCGCGCATCTTCTCCAGGCGCTCCTCGAGACGGCTGCGACGGCCCTCGAGCACCCGCATCCGCACTTCACGCTCCGTCTGCCCGAAGAAGGCGAAACGGGCTGCGAAGTGCTCGTCTTCCCAGGTGTCGGGACCGGTGTGCGAGAGCAGCTCCTCGAAGTGCTCCTTGCCGTCGGCCGTCAACCTGTAGACGATCTTGGCGCGGCGCCCTGCGAGTGAAGCGGCGAGTGCGTCCTCAGGGGCACTTCCCGGTTCCTCGATCAACCAGCCGTTGGCGACCAGCGTCTTGAGGCACGGGTAGAGGGTCCCGTAGCTGAAGGCCCTGAAGACCCCCAGCGAGGTGTTCAGCCGCTTGCGCAGCTCATAGCCGTGCATCGGGGACTCGCGGAGCAGGCCGAGTACGGCGAATTCGAGGATGCCTGAGCGTCTGCTCATCCCTCGCCCCCTCCGCCTGTCGCTGAACGCATCGAAGTCTTTATGCCGTGCTGATGTATCGAGTCGATACATCAGCACGATAGAACGGCCTTCCGGCTGGGGCAAGGGGGGTCATCGTGAACGGCGTCACATCACCAATTCGCAGCAGGCAACTTGCCTGATTTGGGGTGAACATCGGCACTCGGCAGGTTTTGACCGTGCGTAGTGTGTGCGCCATGCAGACCACAGGGAACCGAGTGACGCCTGGGGGCGTCAGCTGTCTCGGAACCAAGAGGTCCGTATGTCGGGGGGACCGGAACTCAACTGCCGCTTCCAGGCGATCTCGCCTGCCCGAGGAGTAGTCGTTCGATGAGCGAGCACCGTCGCAAACCGCCACAGCCGCAGGGTGGCGGTCGCGCCGCGGACAGGCGGGCTGCGCCGCAGCCCTCCGGCCGCCGCGCGGCACCTACGAGGTCCGCCCCCACCGGGTCGCCCTCCGGTTCGTACGGCGAGGAGCGTCCGTACGGCGGCCGCGCCGAAGCCAGGCGTGCCGCCCAGCGGGGTGGAGGCGGCGGCAGCCGCAGGCGCGGCGCACCCGAGGGCGGTCCTCAGGGGCCGAACGGGCCCGGAGGCCGTGGTGGTGGCCGCCGTGGTGGCGGCGGTGGCGGGCGCGGGGACGGTTTCGACGGTCCCGCAGGGCGCGGGCGCCGTCCGTCCAAGAAGCGGATGATCGACTATCCGAGGGCCAACAAGTACGGCTGGCGGCGCTGGATGCCGTCCTGGAAGCTCGTGACGGGCACCTGCATCGGCTTCACCGGCGTGCTGCTGGGTGCGGCCACGATCGCGTACGCCATGGTGAGCGTCCCGAACGTCGCGAAGACGGCCACCGCCCAGAACAACGTCTACTACTGGGCCGACGGCAGCCAGATGGTCGCGACCGGTGGCGAGGTCAACCGCCAGATCATTCCGTACGACCAGATTCCCAAGGAGATGCGGTTCGCCGTCATGTCCGCGGAGAACAAGACCTTCGAGACGGACAGCGGCATCGACCCGCAGGGCATCGCGCGCGCGCTTCTCAACATGGCCAAGGGGGGCGAGACCCAGGGCGGGTCGACGATCACCCAGCAGTACGTGAAGAACGCGCAGCTCGACGACCAGTCGCAGACGATCAGCCGCAAGTTCAAAGAGCTCTTCATCTCCATCAAGGTCGGGACGACCAGGGACAAGAAGGAGATCATGGCCGGGTACCTGAACACCGCGTACTACGGTCGTGGTGCTTACGGGATCCAGGCCGCGGCGCGGACGTACTTCCACACGGACGCCAAGAAGCTGAACGTGAGCCAGTGCGCCTTCCTGTCCTCGCTGCTCAAGGGCGCCACGTACTACGACCCGGCGGGCAACCCCGGGATCGACACGGAGGCGTCCGCCGAGCACAACACGATCAGGGTCACGGCGCGATGGAAGTGGACCCTCGACGAGATGGTCAAGGACGAGCGCATCAGCGCCGAGGACCGGGCCAAATACAAGACGCTGCCGCACGTCGACGGGCTGAAGAAGAACGCGCAGCTCAGCGGGCAGACCGGCTACCTGGTCGACCTCGCCAAGTCGTACGTCCAGAAGACCACCAAGATCTCGGCCAACGACCTCAGCAAGGGCGGGTACCAGATCTACACGACCTTCGACAAGAAGAAGGTCGAAGACCTGGAGGCAGCGGTCAAGAAGGTCCGCAAGGAAAAGAGCGACCCCAAGCGCGCCGAGGACAAGTACGTCCAGTTCGGCGGTGCCTCGGTGGATGTGAAGTCCGGCGCGATCGTCGCGATCTACGGCGGCGAGAACGCCACCACGCACTTCACCAACAACGCAGACGTGACCGGTGCTCAGGTCGGCTCGACCTTCAAGCCCTTCGTGCTCGCGGCTGCACTCCGGGACGGAAAGCGCGACCCGGACGACGGCTCCAAGCGGACCATCGTGTCGACGAAGAGTCTCTACAGCGGCAAGAACGACCTGAAGATCAAGAACTACGACGGCAGCATCTGGGAGGACAAGGACGGCAAGGAATGGCTGCAGGAGAACGACGACAAGCAGTCGGTCGGCAGGGCTCCTGACTACGCCATCGACCTGCGTGAGGCCATGCGGGAGTCGGTCAACTCGGCTTTCGTACAGCTCGGCATGGACGTGGGAACCGACAAGGTGAAGCAGGCGGCCGTAGACGCCGGCCTGACGGACGACCGGACCACCATGGCCAGCGACAGCGTCCCGTCCTTCTCCATCGGTACGTCCAGCCCCAGCGCCATCCGCATGGCCGGTGCGTACAGCACCTTCGCCAACAACGGCCAGCAGAACGAGCCGTTCTCCGTCAAGAGGGTCGCCCAGGACGGAGTGGACGTCTACAACCACGAGACGAAGACGAAGTCCGCCTTCTCCTCCGCGATCGCCAGCAACGTCACCGACGTACTGAAGACCGTGGTCGACAAGGGCACCGGCACCTCTGCCCAGCTTCCGGACGGCCGGGAGGTCGCAGGCAAGACCGGTACCACTGACGAGAACAAGTCCGCCTGGTTCGTCGGCTACACCCCGCAGTTGTCGACCGCCATCGACATGTACCGGCTGGACGACACCCACAAGGTCTCCGGGTTCCAGAAGATGTACGGCACCTTCGGCAAGGACAAGATCCACGGTGCCTCGTTCCCCGCGGAGATCTGGCACGACTACATGACGAAGGCGATGGCCGGCCAGCCGGAGCTTTCGTTCCCGTCGGCCGAGGATCTCGGTGAGGTCGTCTACGGCGGTGGCCTGTCGAGCCCCGAGCCGACGCCGACCATCGTCCCGACGCCCACCCCCTCGCCGACGCCGTCGATCCCGACCCCGTCCTTCACGCCGACGCCGACGCCGACCCCCACCTCCAGCTGCAGCAAGTGGGATTGGACCTGCAACGGCAACAGCACCACGCCCACGCCCTCGGCCACCACGAGCAGTCCGGGGAACAACGGCGGCAGCAACGGGAACGGCAACGGAGGAACCGGCGTCTTCGGTGGGACGACCGGCTAGCAGCCGGTCACCCCGTCGCTCCAGGGCCGTCGCAGCAGCAGCTGCGACGGCCCTGGCCGTTCCCACAGCGGCGTACGGCAGGATGTGGGCCATGACGAGCGTGCAGAGAGACGTCGAGGACGCCCCCGGCCCCCAGGATGTCGTGCGGCCCACGCAGCAGGACGAGGTCGCGACGGCCGGCAGCGAGCTGATCGGCGGGCCCGTCGGCCGTTTCGCCCGGCTCGGGACCGGGCCCGGCTACGGCTGGCTGACGCCGGTGCGGGTCGTGGTGCTCGTGGCGCTCGGGATGTTCGCGCTCGGCATGGTGCAGAAGATGCCCTGCTACGACTGGGCCTGGTTCCAGGGCGCCACCTCCCAGTACACGCACGCCTGTTACTCCGACATCCCGCACCTCTATGTCGGGCGCGGCTTCGCCGACGACCTCGTCCCGTACTTCGACAGCTTCAACGGCGACATGCAGTACCTCGAATACCCCGTCCTGACCGGCCTGTTCATGGAGGTCGCCTCCTGGCTGACCCCGCACGGCGGCTCGATGCAGCACCGCGAGCAGGTCTACTGGATGGTCAACGCGGGGATGCTGATGATCTGTACGGCGGTCATCGCCGCCTGCGTCGCCCGCACGCACCGACGCCGCCCCTGGGACGCTCTGCTGCTCGCCCTGGCGCCCGCCTTCGCGCTCACCTCCACCATCAACTGGGACCTGTTCGCGGTCGCGCTGACGGCCGCGGCGATGCTGATGTGGTCGCGGAGCAGGCCCCTCGCCTTCGGGATTCTGATCGGCCTTGCGACCGCCGCGAAGCTCTACCCCGTACTGATCCTGGGGCCGGTTCTCCTGCTGTGCTGGCGGGCCAAGAAGTGGCGGGAGTTCCTGACCGCGCTGCTGGGCGCCGCAGCGGCCTGGCTGGTGGTGGACCTTCCGGTGATGTTCCTCGCCCCCGAGGGGTTCAAGAAGTTCTGGACCTTCAGCCACGACCGCGGGGTCGACTTCGGCTCGTTCTGGCTGATCATCCAGCAGCGCTGGGTCCCCAGCGGCCTCGACACCGACATGGTCAACGACGTCTCGATCCTGCTGATGCTGCTGGCCTGCGGTGGTTTGGCGGCGCTCGCCCTGATGGCGCCGCGACGTCCGCGCCTGGCCCAGCTCGCGTTCCTGGTCGTCGCGGCGTTCATCCTCACCAACAAGGTCTATTCACCGCAGTACGTACTGTGGCTGATCCCCCTCGCCGCCCTCGCCCGGCCGCGCTGGCGGGACTTCCTGATCTGGCAGGCCTGCGAGTCGATGTACTTCCTGGGCATCTGGCTCTACCTGGCGTTCATCGGCAGCGGCGACAAGCCGAAGGGGCTGCCGCAGGACGGCTATCAGTGGGCGATCATCCTGCACCTGGTGGGGACGCTGTACCTCTGCGCGGTGATCGTGCGGGACATCCTCATGCCGGAGCGCGACGTCGTACGCAAGGACGGATCGGACGACCCCTCGGGCGGTGTGCTGGACGGTGCGCCGGACGAGTTCGTCATGGGGGCCGCCGCGCATCCGCCGCGGCATGCCGCGCACCACTACGAGGACCAGGTCGTGGAGTGGGGCTCGGAGCACTGGAAACGGTAGCCGTACCAGCCGTACGCAGAGGAAAAGGGCTCCCCCGGACCAGCCGGAGGAGCCCTTTCCGCGTATCGCTCAGCTACGTGCTGCTGCTCAGCGGTCGACGAGGCGGTCGAACTGCGTTGTCGTGTGGCGCAGATGGGCCACCAGCTCGTCCCCCACCCGCGGCTCCTGCGCGTCCGAGGGCACGAACAGGATCGACACCTGCATGTGCGGCGGCTCGGCGAACCAGCGCTGCTTGCCCGCCCATACGAACGGCGACAGATTGCGGTTCACGGTCGCCAGACCCGCCCGCGCCACACCCTTGGCGCGCGGCATCATCCCGTGCAGCGCCTTCGGCGCCTCCAGGCCGACCCCGTGCGAGGTGCCGCCGGCGACGACGACCAGCCAGCCGTCCGATGCGGCCTTCTGCTGGCGGTAGCCGAAGCGGTCGCCCTTGGAGACGCGGGTGACGTCCAGGACGGCGCCCCGGTACTCCGTGGCCTCGTGGTCGCCCAGCCAGAGCCGGGTGCCGATCCGCGCACGGAAGCGGGTCTGCGGGAACTGCTGCTGCAGCCGGGCGAGTTCCTCGGCACGCAGATGGCTGACGAACATGGTGTGCAGCGGGAGGCGTGCGGACCGCAGCCGGTCCATCCAGCCGATGACCTCCTCGACGGCGTCGGAGCCGTCGGTGCGGTCGAGCGGCAGGTGCAGGGCGAAGCCCTCCAGCCGTACGTCATCGATCGCCGTCTGCAGCCGGCCGAGGTCCTCCTGGGCGACGCCGTGGCGCTTCATCGAGCTCATGCACTCGATGACGACGCGGGCGCCCACCAGGGCGTGCACGCCGTCGACGGAGGAGACCGAACGGATCACCCGGTCCGGCAGCGGAACGGGCTCCTCGCCCCGTCTGAAGGGCGTCAGGACGAGCAGGTCGCCGCCGAACCAGTCCTTCATCCGGGCCGCTTCGTAGGTGGTGCCGACGGCGAGCATGTCGGATCCGAAGCGGGTCACCTCGTCGGCGAGCCGTTCGTGGCCGAAGCCGTATCCGTTGCCCTTGCAGACCGGCACTATGCCCGGGAACTGCTCGGTGACCGACTTCTGGTGCGCCCGCCAGCGCGCGGTGTCGACGTAGAGGGAGAGCGCCATGGCCGGGCCCGGAACCTTTCTGATGGCTGCGGTGTATGAGAGGTATGAACGGTCTTGGGGGAAGGTCAGCGACGCGACATGTACATGTCGAGCGCCTTGTGGAGCAGCTTGTTCAGCGGGAAGTCCCACTCGCCGACGTACTCGACGGCCTCGCCGCCGGTGCCCACCTTGAACTGGATCAGGCCGAAGAGGTGGTCGGTCTCGTCCAGCGAGTCGGAGATGCCGCGCAGGTCGTACACCGTGGCGCCCATCGCGTACGCGTCGCGCAGCATTCGCCACTGCATCGCGTTCGAGGGCCGGACCTCGCGGCCGATGTTGTCGGAGGCACCGTAGGAGTACCAGACGTGGCCGCCGACGACGAGCATCGTCGCCGCGGAGAGGTTCACCCCGTTGTGGCGGGCGAAGTACAGGCGCATCCGGTTGGGGTCCTCGGAGTTGAGGACGGTCCACATGCGCTGGAAGTACGAGAGCGGGCGCGGGCGGAAGTGATCGCGCTCGGCCGTGATCTCGTACAGCCGCTGCCACTCGGCAAGGTCCTCGTAGCTGCCCTGGACGACCTCGACGCCGGCCTTCTCGGCCTTCTTGATGTTGCGCCGCCACAGTTGGTTGAAGCCCTTGAGGACGTCGTCGAGGGAGCGGCCCGCGAGCGGCACCTGGAAGACGTAGCGGGGCTGTACGTCACCGAAGCCGGCGCCGCCGTCCTCGCCCTGCTGCCAGCCCATCTTCCGCAGCCGGTCGGCGACTTCGAAGGCGCGCGGCTCGATGTGGCTGGCCTCGACGTCGCGCAGCCGCTTCACGTCCGGGTCCTGGATGCCCGACTTGATCGCGGTCGAGTTCCAGCGGCGGATGACGACGGGCGGGCCCATCTTCACCGAGAAGGCGCCCTGGTTCTTGAGGTGCGCCAGCATCGGCTGCAGCCAGTCGTCCAGGTTCGGGGCGTACCAGTTGATGACCGGGCCCTCGGGGAGGTACGCGAGATAGCGCTTGATCTTGGGCAGCTGCCGGTAGAGCACCAGGCCGGCGCCCACGAGCTCACCGGACTTGTCGAACCAGCCCAGGCTCTCGGAGCGCCACTCGGTCTTGACGTCTGCCCATGCCGGGACCTGGCAGTGACTCGCCGACGGCAGACTCTGGATGTAGGCCAGATGCTGCTCTCGGCTGATGGTCCTCAGGGTCAGGCTCATACGGGGCGCTCCTCGGCAGGCGTGTCTCGCGCCGAAGCCTACTGCGCCGGGGTTGCGCCCCGTCTGGCCGCAGGGGGAGTGAAGGGACCGCGGGCGCCGCTAGCCGCCCACCACCCCGCCGAAGAGGCCGCCGTGGGCCATGGCGATGAAGAAGCCGACGGCGGCGGCGCCGAGGCCGAGGATCACCAGGAACCTCTCGCGGGTCGTGACCGAGACGAACATCCCGTACGCACCGGTGAGGATCCCCACCAGGCCCGCCCAGGAGCTCAGCAGATGCAGGTTGTGGAAGAACGAGGTGGCGAAGGCCACCGCACCGAGGACCACGGTCAGCGCGACCAGGGTGTCCTGCAGCGGATGGGGCTTGCCGTCCGTGGCGAAGAGGGAGGCGGCGGGGTTGGGTCGTACTGCCTGTGCCATGAGGCACCTCCTGGCATAAGGCGGCGCAGAGTAGCGCCGCACACACCCGATGTGTACAGAGTGGCTCCCCCGACGGCCGGATTTCAACCGGAAGCCCGTGTGCGGGTACTCTGTACGGTCTGCACCGGTGTCTGCCCTCGCTGCACGGCAAGCCACCTCCTCAGGGAGATGAATTGTCAGTGGCGGCCGATACCGTTGCATACGCATCACGACCCTCCTGCCACGGAACGACCGTGGCCGCTGAGTCCAAAGGAGGTGGGTTCTACATGCGTCACTACGAAATGATGGTCATCCTCGACCCCGATCTCGAGGAGCGCGCTGTCTCCCCGCTGATCGAGAACTTCCTCTCCGTCGTCCGCGAGGGCAACGGAAAGGTTGAGAAGGTCGACACCTGGGGCCGTCGTCGTCTCGCTTACGAGATCAAGAAGAAGCCCGAGGGCATCTACTCGGTCATCGACCTGCAGGCCGAGCCTGCGGTCGTCAAGGAGCTCGACCGCCAGATGAACCTGAACGAGTCGGTCCTCCGGACCAAGGTCCTCCGTCCCGAGACCCACTGAGCTTCTAGCTCAGAGGTCATCGGGTCCGAGTAGCAACAAGCAGCCAGAAGCAATCCCCGCCGAGAGGTTCACCCATGGCAGGCGAGACCGTCATCACGGTCGTCGGCAATCTCGTCGACGACCCCGAGCTGCGCTTCACCCCGTCCGGTGCGGCGGTCGCGAAGTTCCGTGTCGCGTCCACTCCCCGCATCTTCGACCGGCAGACCAATGAGTGGAAGGACGGCGAAGGCCTGTTCCTCACCTGCTCGGTCTGGCGTCAGGCGGCGGAGAACGTCGCGGAGTCGCTTACGCGAGGCATGCGCGTCATCGTGCAGGGCCGGCTGAAGCAGCGGTCGTACGACGACCGCGAGGGCGTCAAGCGCACGGTCTACGAGCTGGACGTCGAGGAAGTCGGCCCCAGCCTCAAGAGCGCCACGGCCAAGGTCACCAAGACCAGTGGTCGCGGTGGTCAGGGCGGCCAGGGTGGCGGCTACGGCGGCGGAGGCGGCCAGCAGGGCGGCGGCAACTGGGGCGGAGCCCCCAGCGGAGGCCAGCAGGGCGGTGGCGGTGCACCCGCCGACGACCCGTGGGCCACCAGCGCGCCGGCCGGTGGCGGCCAGCAGCAGGGCGGCGGCAGCTGGGGCTCGAGCTCCGGCGGTGCCGGTGCCGGCAACTCTGGCGGCGGCTACTCGGACGAGCCGCCCTTCTAGGGCAGTTCGTTCCCACTTCTTGATCACACAGGAGAAACACCATGGCGAAGCCGCCTGTGCGCAAGCCTAAGAAGAAGGTCTGCGCTTTCTGCAAGGACAAGACCGTTTACGTGGACTACAAGGACACGAACATGCTGCGGAAGTTCATTTCCGACCGCGGCAAGATCCGTGCCCGCCGCGTGACCGGCAACTGCACGCAGCACCAGCGTGACGTCGCAACGGCTGTGAAGAACAGCCGTGAGATGGCGCTGCTGCCCTACACGTCGACCGCGCGATAAGGGAAGGGTGACCGAAAAATGAAGATCATCCTCACCCACGAGGTCGCTGGCCTCGGTTCCGCCGGTGACGTCGTTGACGTCAAGGACGGTTACGCCCGCAACTACCTGGTCCCGCGTGGTTTCGCGATCCGCTGGACCAAGGGTGGCGAGCAGGACGTGGCGCAGATTCGCCGCGCCCGCAAGATCCACGAGATCGCGACGATCGAGCAGGCCAACGAGGTCAAGGCCAAGCTCGAGAGCGTGAAGGTCCGTCTGGCTGTTCGCTCCGGCGACGCCGGCCGTCTCTTCGGCTCCGTCACCCCGGCGGACATCGCCGCGGCGATCAAGACCGCCGGTGGCCCGGTTGTCGACAAGCGCCGTGTCGAGCTCGGTTCGCCGATCAAGACCCTGGGCTCCCACGAGGTCTCCGTGCGTCTGCACGCCGACGTCGCTGCGAAGCTCGGCGTCGAGGTCGTTGCTGCCTGATCGCAGCAATCGCTCGTAGAGCAGTAGAGAGGGCCGCACCCCACGGGGTGCGGCCCTCTCGCTGTTTGCCTGTTTCACGTGAAACAGGCAAACAGGGAATCAGCGTCAGCGGGTGGCGCCGGTGACGAGCCAGCGGCCCGAGCGGGCGCGAAGCCAGAGCGTCGCCAGGCGGACCACCATCATCAGCGTCATGGCCCACCACAGGGCGGTCAGACCGCCGCCCAGCGCGGGGACCAGCAGCGCGGCCGGGGTGAAGACGGCCAGCGTGACGAGCATGGCCCAGGCCAGATAGGGGCCGTCGCCCGCGCCCATCAGTACGCCGTCGAGGACGAAGACGATCCCTGCGACGGGCTGCGCGACCGCCACCACCAGCAGAGTGGGGAGCAGGGCGTTCTGGACCGACGGGTCGCTGGTGAACAGCGGGATGAACAGGGGGCGGGCGACGGCGACCAGGATGCCGAGAACTGTTCCTGAGGCGACTCCCCACTGGACCATGCGCCGGCAGGCCTCCTGGGCGCCCTTGGTGTCACCGGCGCCCAGATAGCGGCCGATGATGGCCTGGCCCGCGATGGCGATGGCGTCGAGCGCGAAGGACAGCAGGCTCCACAGGGAGAGGACGATCTGATGGGCCGCGATCTCCGCGTCGCCCATACGGGCCGCGACGGCTGTGGCGATCATGAGGACGGCACGCAGCGAGAGCGTACGGACGAGAAGGGGCACCCCGGCCTGGGCGCAGGCCCGGATCCCGGCGGCGTCGGGGCGCAGTGAGGCTCCGTGGCGCCGGGCTCCCCGTACGACCACGATCAGATAGGCGGCCACCATGCCGAACTGGGCGATCACCGTGCCCCAGGCGGAGCCCGCGATGCCGAGCCCGGCGCCGTACACGAGACCGGCGTTGAGCGCCGCGTTGGCGGAGAAGCCGCCCACGGCGACGTACAGGGGCGTCCTGGTGTTCTGGAGGCCGCGGAGCACGCCTGTGGCGGCCAGGACGACCAGCATGGCGGGGATGCCGAGGCTGGAGATCCGGAGATACGTGACCGCGTAGGGGGACGCGGTGTCGGAGGTGCCGAAGAGGGAGACCAGCCAGGGGGCCGTGGGCAGTACGACGGCGATGACGGCGGCGCCGAGCAGCAGGGCCAGCCAGATGCCGTCCATGCCCTGGCGGATGGCCGACTGGAGATCTCCGGCGCCGACCCGGCGGGCGACGGCGGCGGTGGTGGCGTAGGCGAGGAAGACGAAGATGCTCACCGCGGTGGTGAGCAGAGCCGCGGCGACTCCGAGACCGGCCAGTTGCGGGGTGCCGAGATGGCCGACGACGGCACTGTCGACCATGACGAAGAGCGGCTCGGCGACGAGCGCGCCGAAGGCGGGGACGGCGAGAGAGACGATCTCCCGGTCGTGGAGTCTTCGACTGCGTTTCGGTGGAGCGGGGGCCTGTGCCATGGGCATCAATCTAATCTTCCACAGGTAAGAGATGCAATGCCTATTCGATCCTTACCTGGCGGTTCGTTTCCGCTTCGGCTGCGTGCCGTTTGTCGCGATCTTGGTCCGGTCGGGAAAGTTTTTCTCCCCCACAGCCGGTGGATGACGAAAGTGCAGGTCAAGTGAGGTGTCGGGGTGTGAGGAAATTGTTGTCCACAGCGCTGTCCCCCGGGTCGTGCACAGGTTTTGGCGACTTCTCCACAGCAACGGGTCCGTCACCCACAGGGCCTGTGGATAACCAGATTGGCTGACGTCGGCGACAGGCCTACCGTGGACCGTCGCCCGACGCGCCGGAATCGGAGCCGGGCGTCTCATTTGTCAGAGCCGTGCCGTAAGAAAGAGTGGCACGGCGAGGTCCGCGGAGCGGACGGGAGGAGGCGGCCCGGTGAGCATTTCCGAGCCCTTGGACGACCCCTGGGCCGACAGCGGTCCTGGTGACCGTCTGCCCGCCCGTAGGAAGCGCGGCGAAGGCAACGGCGGCGGCCGCGAGCAGCACGACCGGGGTGGCGAGGGCGGTGGCTGGGACGGCGGGGGACCCTCCGCCTTCGAGCGGGTCCCCCCGCAGGACATCGATGCGGAGCAGTCCGTACTCGGCGGCATGCTGCTCTCCAAGGACGCCATCGCGGACGTGGTGGAGGTCCTCAAGGGCAACGACTTCTACCGTCCCGCCCACGAGACCGTCTACCTGGCGATCCTCGACCTCTACGCCAAGGGCGAGCCGGCCGACCCGATCACCGTCGCCGCGGAGCTGGTCAAGCGCGGTGAGATCACCAAGGTCGGCGGGGCGCCGTACCTGCACACGCTCGTCCAGTCGGTGCCGACGGCCGCCAACGCCGTGTACTACGCGGAGATCGTCCACGAGCGGGCGGTGCTGCGTCGTCTCGTCGAGGCCGGCACGAAGATCACGCAGATGGGATACGCCGCCGACGGCGACGTCGACGACATCGTCAACTCGGCCCAGGCCGCGATCTATGCGGTCACCGAGCAGCGCACCACCGAGGACTATCTGCCGCTCGGCGACATCATGGAAGGCGCGCTCGACGAGATCGAGGCGATCGGTTCGCGCAGCGGCGAGATGACCGGTGTGCCCACGGGCTTCACCGACCTCGACCAGCTCACCAACGGTCTGCACCCGGGCCAGATGATCATCATCGCCGCCCGTCCCGCCATGGGTAAGTCGACGCTGGCGCTGGACTTCGCCCGTGCCTGCTCGATCCAGCACAACCTGCCGAGCGTGATCTTCTCGCTCGAAATGGGGCGCAACGAGATCGCGATGCGACTGCTCTCGGCCGAGGCCCGGGTCGCGCTGCACCACATGCGTTCCGGAACCATGACCGACGAGGACTGGACCCGGCTGGCCCGCCGTATGCCAGATGTCACCCAGGCGCCGCTCTACATCGACGACTCCCCGAACCTGTCGATGATGGAGATCCGCGCCAAGTGCCGCCGGCTGAAGCAGCGCGCGGGCATCAAACTCGTGGTCATCGACTATCTGCAGCTGATGCAGGCGGGCGGATCCAAGCGGTCCGAGAGCCGCCAGCAGGAAGTCTCCGACATGTCGCGAAACCTCAAGCTCCTCGCCAAGGAGCTCGAGGTGCCGGTCATCGCGCTCTCGCAGCTGAACCGTGGCCCCGAGCAGCGGACCGACAAGAAGCCGATGGTCTCCGACCTGCGTGAATCCGGATCGATCGAGCAGGACGCGGACATGGTGATCCTGCTCCACCGCGAGGATGCGTACGAGAAGGAGTCGCCGCGCGCGGGCGAGGCGGACATCATCGTGGGCAAGCACCGTAATGGTCCGACGGCGACGATCACGGTCGCCTTCCAGGGCCACTACTCGCGCTTCGTGGACATGGCGCAGACCTAGACCGGCCGTGCGGTGAGCGAGGCGGCCAGCGCTCTGACGACCTCGGAGGCCATCACCGCCTGGCCCGCCGTGGCGAAGTGGATGCCGTCGGCGCTGAGCAGGCCGGGCCGGGAGTTCACCGGGTGGTCCCACATGTCGACGAGTACGGCGCCGTGTTCGGCGGCCAGTCGGCGAGTGAGGTCGTTGAGCCGGCGGACCCGCTCCTGCCAGTCCGGGAAGTGCGGGAGCTGGAAGGCGCTGCCCAGGGTGAAGACCGTCAGGCGGGCGCCGGTGCCTGTGGCGAGTTCGTACACGCACCGGAGCGTCCGCTCGATCTGCGGGAAGTCGGGGTCGGGACGGAACAGGTCGTTCGCGCCGCTCGGCAGGTGGATCAGGTCGGGGCGGTACGTGATTACCCGGTCGGTCTGTGTCCTCAGCGCCCTGACGGTCGTCGCTCCGACCTCGGCGGTGTTGAGGTAGGCCAGGCCGGGATGGATGCGGCGCAGGATGTCCGCGAGGCGGTCGGGCCAGCCCAGGTTCGCGTAGCCGGGGCTCGGGTCGCCGGTGCCTGCCGAGAGGCTGTCGCCGAGGACGGCGAACCGGTGCCAGGGGGCGTCGTGGAGAAGCTCGGCGGCGCTCGCGGGCGACAGGCAGTAGGGGTCGGTCTCTTCGGTGAGGGAGGGCGCTGTTGCTGTCATAAACAAAACGTACGACCGGTCGTACTTCTATGGCAAGGCATGGCAGGATGGGGACATGACCGAGCTGGGGACAACCGACCGGCGCCTGCTGCGCGGTGCGCAGACCAGGCAGACGATCGCCCGTCACGCCGCCGACGTGGCCTCCGCCGAGGGACTGGCCGGGCTCAGCATCGGCCGCCTCGCCACCGATCTCGGGCTCAGCAAGAGCGGGGTGCAGACCCTCTTCGGTACGAAGGAGAAGCTGCAGATCGCCGCCGCCGGAGCCGCTCGCGAGGCATTTCTGGAGGCTGTCGTGCGCCCCGCGGCCGCCGCCCCGCGCGGCGCCGCAGGACTGCGCGCGCTGACCGAGCGCTGGATCGCGTACGCCGAGACACCCCTCTTCCCCGGCGGTTGCTTCTGGGTGGCCAATCTCGCCGACTTCGACAGCCGGCCGGGGGAGGTCCGTGACGTGCTCTTCGGTCACCACCGCGACTGGCTCGCGGCCATCGCGGGCGAGCTGCGCGAGGCTGTCCGTACGGGCGAGATCGCCGAGCTCGACGTCGACCTCGCGGCCTTCCAGATCGACGCGGTGCTCTCCGCGGCGAACATCGCCCTGCGCACCGGCGACAGCGGTGCCACGGACAGGGTGCGTCGGGTGGTCGAAGCGTTCCTCGCCGGGGGCCCGGCTTAATCGGTCGACGGCTGAGGGCTGTTGGGGTACCTCTCGACCATGACTTCTTCCGCGATTCCCGAACTCCTTCCCTCCACCCGGCGGGCCCTGCTGCACCGCATCGCCGTCGGACAGACCGAGGGGCGCGCCCCTTCGCTGGTCGGGGCGGTGATGAGGGACGGGCAGATGGTGTGGTCCGGGGCCCGCAGCTGTGTGGAGGGGCACGATCCGGATGCGGACACGCAGTATCGGATCGGGTCGATCACCAAGACCTTCACGGCGGTTGTGGTGATGCGGCTGCGCGACGAGGGGCTCCTCGACCTCGGGGATCAGCTGGAGAAGCATCTGCCGGGCACGGGTGTCGGGGACGTGACGATCGCTCAGCTGCTCGCCCACACGGCCGGGATGCCGGCGGAGACCCCGGGCGAGTGGTGGGAGCGGACGCCGGGCACGGACCGCCCGGAGCTCGCCGATGTGCTGGGCGAGCGGCCGGGAATGCACCCGGTGGGACGGCTCCACCACTACTCCAACCCCGGTTACACGCTGCTGGGTTCCCTGATCGAGGCGGTGCGCGGCGAGCCGTGGGCCGATGTGGTGCGGCGGGAGGTCTGTCTGCCGCTGGGCATGGAGCGTACGAGCGCACAGCCCGAGGCGCCGGCCGCGGGCGGCTGGGCCGTGCACCCCTGGGCCGATGTGATGCTGCCGGAGCCCACCGAGGACCTGGGGCTGATGGCGCCTGCGGGACAACTGTGGTCCACAGCGGGCGACTTGTGCCGCTTTGGTGCATTTCTGGCCGCGGGCGACGAGCAGGTGCTGAGCGCCGATTCCGTACGGGAGATGCGGACGCCCGCGGCGCCCCCCGGCGACGGGGAGTGGGACGGCGGCTACGGGCTCGGGGTGCAGCTGTCGCGGCGCGACGGGCGCTCGCTGGCGGGGCACACAGGGTCGCTGCCGGGGTTCGTCGCCACGCTCTGGGTGAGCGTGGACGACGGGGTGGCGGCCGTGGCGCTGGCCAATGCGACGTCGGGGGCGGCGGTCGGCGCGGTGGCGGCGGATCTGCTGCGGATCACCGCTGACGCGGAGCCGAGGATTCCGGAGCCGTGGCGGCCGCTGCCGGAGATCGACCCGAAGCTCCTGGAGCTGGCCGGCCCCTGGTACTGGGGGACTCACTCCTACGCGCTGCGCGTGGCGGCGGACGGCGGGGTCGAGCTCGGACCGCTGCGCGGCACCGGGCGGAGCTCGCGCTTCCGGGCGGAGGCGGACGGGACGTGGACCGGGCTCGACGGTTACTACCTGGGGGAGACGCTGCGGGCCGTGCGGCGCGAGGACGGCTCGGTGAGCCATCTGGATCTGGGCTCGTTCGTCTACGTACGCGAGCCGTACGAGGCCGGGGGCGCGGTCCCCGGCGGCGGCGTGGACCAGGCCGGCTGGCGCGGCCTACCCCGCTGAGAGTTCGCGCTCCAGCGGCGTACGGAACCGGGGCGTGATCCGGGCCTCGCCCACCCACCCCGACAGGCGCGCCGCCTCGGCTTCGACCGCCCGGGCGGCCGCCTTGCCGGGGTCCTTGAGCAGCCTCCAGACGATCTCGCCGTCCGCGCGCTGGGCCCAGCCGCCGACGATCTCGCCGTTCCACCACACGGTCGGGCCGATGTTGCCCGAGCGGTCGAAGAGGGCGGGGCGGTGGTCCGCGGCGAGATGGAAGGAACGGTCCGCCCAGCCCATCGCGCTGGGGTCCAGGCCGGGCAGCAGCGCGGCCCAGGGCTCCGGCGCGGGGTCGGGGGCGGTGTCGCCGGGGGCCACGACCCCCCGGCTGCCGTCGTCGAGTTGGACCTCTTCGGCGCCGGTGGCCGCGAGGGCCTTCCGTACGTCCGTGAGCGTCCAGCCCGTCCACCACTTGAGGTCGGCCTCGGTGGCGGGACCGTAGCTCCGCAGATAGCTCTGGGCGAGCTCCGCCCTCGCCTCGGCGGCGGGCGTCACCGGCCACGGCTCGCTCGCCGTCCAGCGGAACTGGCTGGAGGTCCACGAGCCGCGCGGCCGGTCGCGGCGGATGCGGCCCTCAGCGGCCAGGACGCGCAGGACGCGGGAGGCGACGCCCTGTTCGGTCTCCCACTTCTTGCCGGGGAAGACCGTGATCTTCGTACGGAGTGCGGGGACGGCGGCGGAGAGTTCACTTCCGGTCGCGTGCGTACGGGAGGAGAGCTCGGCCAGCGTGGCGTCCTCCGCGGCGGCCAGCCAGTCGGCGTCGAGGCCGCCCGGGTCCTCCGCGAAGTGCTTGAGGAGGGTCTTGCGCTCCTTGGCGGCGATGGCGCGGGCGGTGGACGCGTCGACGGCGGGGGCGAGTTCGCGGGAGACGACGAAGAGGGTGTTGCGCAGCGAGAGCGCCCGGACCAGCGTGACGTCCTCGTACAGCGCCTGCTCGACGGCCGCGACGCTCGCGTCGGTCAGGCGCGCGCAGGCGGAGAGGAAGACGGTCGCCGCGTCGGTGGCGTGCAGGGCGACGACCGCGTCGGCGGCCTCGACCGCGGTGGCGGCCCGGGTGGAGGGGGCCAGGAGGTGGCGGCGGCCGAGGCGGGCACGGCGCTGTTCGTCGCTGATCCGGTGCACGTCAACGTCCTTCGGTCGCGTCAGAGTTGGAGCTTGAACCCCAGGTGGGAGGCGGTGAAGCCGAGCCGCTCGTAGAAGCGGTGGGCATCGGTGCGGGTGGCGTCGGAGGTCAGCTGGACCAACTGGCAGCCCTGGAGCCGGGATTCGGCGACGGCCCACTCGATGAGCTGGGTGCCGAGGCCGCTGCCGCGTTCGTCGGCGTGGATGCGTACGCCCTCGATGACCGAGCGGGTGGAGCCGCGGCGCGAGAGGCCGGGGATCACGGTCAGCTGGAGGGTGCCGACGACCTTGGTGTCGCGTACGGCGACGACCACGTGCTGGTTCGGGTCCGCGGCGAGGCGCGCGAAGGCCGTCTCGTACGGGTCGAGGTCGTCGGGGGACTCCCGCTGGGCGCCCAGCGGGTCGTCGGCGAGCATCGCCACGATCGCCGGGAGGTCGTCGGGGGCGGCGGGGCGTATCTCCAGATCGCTCATGATCTGGAGGTTATACGGCCGGGACCGGGGCCTTCAGGTCTTCGACCGCGCGCACCAGCGGTGCCAGCTCCGGGTTCGTCGCGGCCTCGTCGAGGGCCTCGCGCAGCGCCCTGTCATTGGTGGGGCGGGCCCGGTCGAGCAGGGCGAGGCCGGCCTCGGTGACGTCGGTGTAGATGCCCCGGCGGTCGGTGTCGCACAGGTAGCGGGTCAGCAGGTGGCGGTCCTCCAGGCGCGTGACCAGGCGGGTCGTGGCGCTCTGGCTGAGGACGACGGCGTCGGCGACCTGCTTCATCTGCAGGTGACCGCCGGGGCCGCTGTGCTGCCGGCTCAGGACGTCGAGGAGGGAGTACTCGCGCACGCTCAGCCCGTGTCCGGACTGGAGGGCCTTCTCGATGTGGGCGTCGATGCGGCCGTGCAGCAGGGAGAGGGCGCACCAGCCCTGGGAGAGGGCGGTGAGTGCGGGGTCGGTGGCTGTCATGAGGTCCTCTTCTCCTCCTCCGTGCCGGAGCGGCTGGGATCCAGGATAGGGCACGGGCGCAATAGCCAGCGTTTGCAATTAATCGGCGTCTGCAAGTATTGTCTCTGCATGTAAGGCGCTCGTGCAATCTTTCCGGGAAGGTGAAACCCCATGCCCCTCGCGCTCCTCGCCCTCGCCATCGGGGCGTTCGGTATCGGAACCACCGAGTTCGTGATCATGGGCCTGATGCCGCAGATCGCGGACACCTTCCAGGTCTCGATCCCCACGGCCGGCTTCCTCGTCACCGGTTACGCCCTCGGGGTCGTCGCCGGTGCCCCGCTGATGACCGCCCTCGGCACCCGCATCGCACGCAAGAGGATGCTGATGCTGCTGATGGGGCTCTTCATCGTCGGCAATGTCGTCTCGGCGCTCGCGCCCGTCTTCGGCGTCATGCTCGCCGGGCGGATCGTCGCCTCCCTGGCCCACGGTGCCTTCTTCGGCATCGGCTCGGTGGTCGCGGCCGATCTCGTCGCCCCCGAGAAGAAGGCCGGGGCGATCGCCACGATGTTCACCGGACTGACCCTGGCCAATGTCATCGGCGTACCGCTGGGCACGCTCATCGGGCAGGACATCGGCTGGCGCCTGACGTTCCTGATCGTCGCCTTCCTCGGGGTCCTCGGCCTCTTCGGCGTCGCCAAGCTCGTCCCCGAGCAGCCCAGGACCGAAGGCGTACGGCTGCGCCACGAGATCGCCGCCTTCCGCAATGTGCAGGTGCTGCTCGCCATGGCGATGACGGTGCTGGGCTTCGGCGGGGTCTTCGCCGCGATCACGTACATCTCGCCGATGATGACCTCGGTCGCCGGCTTCTCGGAGTCCTCCGTCACCTGGCTGCTCGTCCTCTTCGGACTCGGCATGGTCGCGGGCAACCTCATCGGCGGGAAGTTCGCCGACCGGGCGCTGATGCCGCTGCTGTACGTCTCCCTGGGCGGCCTCGCCCTGGTGCTCGCCCTCTTCACGGTCACCGCGCACCACCAGATCGCGGCGGCCGTCACGATCTTCCTGATCGGCGGACTCGGGTTCGCGACCGTACCGCCGCTGCAGAAGCGCGTACTCGACCAGGCCGCCGGTGCGCCGACCCTGGCCTCCGCCGTGAACATCGGCGCCTTCAACCTGGGCAACGCGCTCTCCGCCTGGCTCGGCGGGATCGTCATCGCGGCCGGGCTCGGCTACACCGCGCCCAACTGGGTCGGGGCGGTCCTCGCGGGCTCGGCCCTGGTACTGGCGGTCGTCTCCAGCGGCCTGGAGCGGCGGAGCGGGTCCCGGAGCCGGATCGTCGCCGGTGCGCCGGCGGTCGGGACGGAGCGGGCCGCCGTGCCCGCCGAGCGCTGAGGCGCGGACGCCGTCAGCCGGCCGCGACCGTCAGAGGCGTGAAGCGGCGGGTCCAGTCGCCTGGCAGGGCGGGGATTCCGTAGGTCATCACCGCGTTGAAGGAGACCGGCTCCAGGCCGTTCTCCTTCAGCCAGTTGAGGAGCTCCTCGTGGCGTACGTCGACATCCGTACGGAACGGGCGGTCGGTGCCCTCCGCCAGGGAGGAGACCAGCGCCTTCGCGGTCTCCGTGTCGCGGGCGATCAGCGGGCCGATGACGTGGGTGTCCATATTGGGCCAGGCCGCCGCGTAGCCGGTGATGCCGTTCGCGTCCTGGGCGACGCGGAGCTGGTCGGCGAAGGCCGGGAGGCGCGCGAGGACATGGGTGCGGTCGGCGCCGAACACCTCGGCGTCCAGGCGCAGGATCGCGGGCAGATCGTCCGCCGTGGCCGGGCGGGTGGCGACGGTGGGCGCCGGGCCCGACGGGCGGAAGTGGCCCCGGACCATCTCGGCCCGGCCCGTCGTCCCGAAGCCGAGCTCCTCGTAGAGCGGGCGGCCGTACGGGGTGGCGTGGAGGGTGAGGGGAGTGCCGGAGAACTCGGCGAGCACATGCTTCATCAGCCGGCGCCCGATCCCCTGGCGGGCATGGCGCTCGGCCACCAACACCATGCCGATGGCGGCCAGTTCGGGACCGTACGACGTGACCACACAGGCGGTGGCCAGGCCCTTGCCCGACGGGTCGTCGATGCCGTACCCGGTGCCTGCCGCGAGCAGCAGCCCCCACTTGTACTCCTCGCGCGGCCAGCCGCGGTCTTCGGAGAGGTCGGCGCAGGAGATGAGGTCGCCGGGGGTGAGCCGGCGAATGGGGAGCTCGGCGAGCGGTGAGGGCATGGGGATCAGGCTGACGGATGCGGCGGTACGGCGTCCACCGCTTTCCGTGAGGCCGAGCGGTGGATTCGGCCGCGCTTCGTCAGCCCCCAGGGTTTGAGCACGGAGAGGGCCGTCATGAAGAAGTACGCGGTGGACGCGACGACCGGCGCGGCGACCAGGCTGCTGTCGGGGAGGCCGCTCGCCGCGGCGTCGTTGATGCCGGGCCGGAGCGCGAAGGCCGAGGCGGCGAGCGTGACGAGGGTGAGCCAGAACTTCGTCCGGACCCAGTGGTACCGGGCCAGACCCCAGGGCGTACGGAGGGAGAGCACCACCCCGGTGCCGAGGGTCAGCACGGCGACCGGGACGACCAGCCAGTCGCCGAAGACCTTCATCGAGCGGTACGTGGCGCGCGTGATGTCGGGGCTGCCCGAGGTCCAGGCGGTGATGCCCAGCGCGAGCAGCCCGACCGTGAGGCCCAACCAGCTCACGGAGACGGCGACATGGGCGACGAGGAGGGCCCGGCGGGCGGGTCGGGTCAGCGGTTTCACGTGAAACATCGTGTCTGGGGCGAGGGGGCGGGGGAGTCTTCCCCAGGGAGTAAGCCTCTGTACTAGCGTCGGCGTACATGGCGCGACTTCACCTCTTCGACCTGGACGGCACGCTGATACGGGGATCGGCGGCCCCGGTGGAGATATCCCGGCAGCTGGGGCTCCTCGAGGAGATCGGGGTGCTGGAACGCGAGCTCGTCACCGGCCTCATAGCTCCCACGGACTACGCGCTGCGGGCGCATGCGCTCTGGACCGACCTCACCGTGGCGCACGTGGCCGCCGCCTTCGAGACGGCGCCATGGCTCGCCGGAATCCAGGAGGTGTGGCGGGAGATACGCGAGCGCGGCGACTACTGCGCCGTCATCTCGCTCTCCCCGTCGTTCTTCGTGGAGCGGCTCCTCGGCTGGGGCGCCCACGCCGCGCACGGCTCCCGCTTCCCCGACGTGCCGTTCACCCGTCCCATCGATCTGGCGGGCATCCTCAGCCCGGCCGCGAAGGTGCTGGTGGCGGACCGGCTCTGTACGGAGTTCGGAGTCGGCCGGGACGACTGTGTCGCGTACGGGGACTCGATGTCGGACGTGGAACTCTTCGGCGCCGTACCGGTGTCGGTGGCGGTCAACGCCGACCACCATGTTGCGGGACTGGCCACGTACACCTATGCGGGCGGTGATCTGCGTGAGGCCTACGCGCTGACACAGGGCACTGGAGCCTAACCGCAAAGCGACCGTCACCACCCGGACTTCCGGCTCTTTGTCCGAAGAGGTCCGGATGCCTGAGACCCTCCGACGACGGGAACGGCGGCCGAGGTTCTGAGGCGAGGCACGGGTATGGACGCTCCGACCACCACGTCGGCCGATGGCGGCTGGTTCACGGGGCCGGACCCCGTGCCCCGGCCCGATCCCGCCCCTGCAGAGCCGGATCCCGGCCCCGAGCCGGACCCGCTCGGCGCCTCGCGGGACGCCCTGCTCATCCGCCGCACGCTGGCGGAGGTCGCGCCCGTCGCGGACAAGGTCACCTCGTACTTCTACGCGCTGCTGTTCCTCGCTCACCCGGAGATCAGGGCGCTCTTCCCGGCGGCCATGGACTCCCAGCGCGACCGATTACTGAAGGCCCTGCTGACCGCGGCAGAGCACCTCGACGACTCCGACATCCTGGTCGCGTATCTGCGGAACCTGGGCCGCGGGCACCGGAAGTACGGCACCAGGCCCGAGCAGTACCCGGCCGTCGGCGAGGCCCTGATCGGGGCGCTGAGCCGGTACGCGGAGAGATCCTGGGACGCCGAGACCCAGGGCGCCTGGGTCCGTGCGTACACGACGATGTCCCAGGTGATGATCGACGCGGCCGCCGAGAGTGAACTCACCGCCCCGCCCTGGTGGTTGGCCGAGGTCGTGTCGCACGATCTGCGGACGCCCGACATAGCGGTCGTCACCGTACGGCCCGACCAGCCGTACCCCTTTCTGGCCGGCCAGTACACCACCCTGGAGACCCCCTGGTGGCCGCGGATCTGGCGGCACTACTCCTTCGCCTCCGCGCCCCGCGGCGACGGGCTGCTCTCCTTCCACATCAAGGCGGTCCCGGCCGGCTGGGTCTCGGGCGCCCTGGTCCACCGCGCCCGCCCCGGCGACGTCATACGGCTCGGCCCGCCCGCCGGCTCGATGACCGTCGACCACACCACCGACGACGGGATGCTCTGCCTGGGCGGCGGCACCGGTATCGCACCCATCAAGGCGCTCGTCGAGGACGTCGCGGAGCACGGCGAGCGCCGCCCGGTCGAGGTGTTCTACGGAGCGCGCAGTGACCACGACCTCTACGACATCGACACCATGCGCAGGCTCCAGCAGGCGCACGCCTGGCTGAAGGTGCGCACGGTGGTGGACAGCGGCACCCAACTGCCGGACATCGTGCGGGAGTACGGGCCGTGGACCTCCTACGACGCGTTCCTGTCAGGACCGCCCGGCATGATCCGCAGCAGTCTCGACGCGCTGAAGAACGTCGGCGTCCCCTCCGAGCGGATACGGCACGACGCCGTGGAGGAATTGGTCGCGACAGGCGACTAGAAGGTCACCCCAGGTCCGGCGCGTGCATCGCCCGTACGCCCTCGATGTTCCCGTCCAGGTAGTGCCGCAGCGACAGCGGTACGAGATGGACGGCGGCGATCCCGACCCGGCTGAAGGGCACCCGTACGATCTCGTACTCCCCGCACGGCTCGTCGATCTCGGGCCCGTGCCGGCGCGAGGGGTCCATCGACTCCAGGCGGCAGACGAAGAAGTGCTGCACCTTCACGCCCGTCGGGCCCCCGCCCTCGGGGATGTGCTCGACGGTGTCGACGAAGCAGGGCACCACATCGGTGATCTTCGCGCCGAGCTCCTCGTCCACCTCGCGGTGCAGGGCTTCGACGACGGTGGCGTCCTCGGGCTCGACCCCGCCGCCGGGCGTCAGCCAGTACGGGTCGACTCCGGGCTTGGTCCGCTTGATGAGGATGAGGTCGGCGCCGTCGAGCAGGACGGCGCGCGCGGTGCGCTTGACCACAGGGCGTTCGGTCATGGCAAGAGAGTGGCCCGCGCGGCCCCTTCCGAAACTCCCCGGGCCCGGTCGAACAGCAGTCAGGACCAGTCGGCGGCAGCGCGCAGCAGCCAATCCTGCGCCCGCGCGATGTGCGGCAGGGAGAGCGTGCCGGTGCGTACGGCGAGGAAGTAGGTGCGCAGCGGTGGCACCGGCGGGTCGAGGAGCGCGACCACTTCCCCGCGCTCCAGGGCCGACTCGCACAGATACCGCGGCAGTACGGCAAGACCCGCGCCCGCCACCACTGCCTGCAGCACCGCCCGCAGATCGGGCGCCACGACCGTGCCCGCCGCGGCCGGCCGGGCGTCGAAGACGGCGGACCAGTAGCGGGAGACCAGCGGCAGCGACTCGTGGACCTCCACCACCGGCAGATCGCGCAGTACGGAAGGACCTTGATGGCGGAGCACCCCGGGGCCGATCCGGGCGGCCCAGCGCGGCGAGGCGACCAGGACGTGCTCCTCGTCGCAGAGGGCGACCGCGGTGAGCAGCCCGCCGCGCGGCCGTGCCGTGGTGATGGCCAGATCGTGGTGTCCTGCGGCCAGCCCCTCCAGGGTCTCCTCGGCGTTCCCGAAGGTGGCGCGCAGGGCGAGGCCCTGCGGGACGAGGGCGGTGAGCGCGGGCAGGGCGCGTACGGAGGTGAACTCGGGCGGCCCCGCCAGATGCAGGGTGCGTGATCCTGCCTCGTCGGCGACGCCCGTCTCGGTGATCTCGACCAGGGCGTCCAGATGTGGGGCCGCCCGGTGCGCGAGCTCGTCGCCGATGGTGGTCGGGGTGACGCCGCGGGCCTGGCGCAGGAAGAGGGGACGCCCCAACTGCCGCTCCAGCGTGCGGATCTGACTGGTCACCGCGGGCTGCGAAAGCCCCAGGAGGGCGGCGGCGCGGGTGAAGGAACCGGCCCGGTGCACGGTGACGAAAGTGCGGAGCAGGGCGAGGTCCATGTCCCTGCCCTCCCGTCGAGTTCGCTGCGAAGACGTCTCCGGATGTCTCCCCGGAGCTGCCAACTATAAATATGTCGATAGGTCTCTGTCGCTACCGTGATTGGACACTGACGCAGAGTCAACTAGCCTTGATGGGGCGGTTCTTCGCGCGTGGAACCGGGACGGTCCGAGCCATGAGGGGGGAGGCTCGGACCGTCCGTTGTACGTAGGGGTGTTACCTGTGTGCCGCCTCGTCCAGCGCCCGGAGCACATCAGCCACCAGGTCACCGGTGTCCTCCACCCCCGCCGAGAAGCGGATGAAACCTTCCGGCACCGCGTCCCCGCCCCACCGACCTCGCCGCTCGGCCGTGGACCGTACGCCGCCGAAGCTCGTCGCGTCGTCGACCAGACGCAGCGCGGCCAGGAAGCGTTCCGCCCGGTCCCGGTCGGGCAGCACGAAGGAGACCACGCAGCCGAAGCGCCGCATCTGGGCCGCGGCGGTCGCGTGCGAGGGGTCGCCCGGCCGCCCGGGATGGCGCAGCCCGCTGACCTCGGGCCGCCCGGCCAGTGCTTCGGCCAGTGCCAGGGCGTTGGCCGACTGGCGGTCGGCGCGCAGCTGGAGGGTGGCCAGCGAGCGGTGCGCGAGCCAGGCCTCCATCGGTCCGGGGATCGCTCCGACGACCTTGCGCCACTTCCGTACGCGGGCCGCCAACTCGGCGTCCCTGCACGTCACATAGCCGAGCAGGATGTCCCCGTGCCCGGTGAGCCCCTTGGTCCCGCTGGCCACCGCGAAGTCGGCGCCCAGCTCCAGCGGGCGCTGCCCGAGCGGGGTGGCGAGAGTGTTGTCGACGGCGACGAGCGCCCCGCCGGCGTGCGCCGCGGCAGCCAGCCGCCGTACATCGCACACGTCGAGCCCCGGATTGGACGGCGTCTCGATCCACAGGAGCCCGGCGCCCTCCAGTACGGACAGCTGCGCGTCCCCCGCCGTCGGCGCGGTCCGCACCTCCACTCCGTACGCCGCCAACTGCTCGCGCACCAGCGGCAGTGCCTGGTACCCGTCGTCGGGAAGGACCACTGCGTCGCCCGCGCGCACCTGCGAGAGCAGCACCGCGGAGACCGCCGCCATCCCGGAGGCGAAGGTGACGGTCTCGGCCGGCTCCCCCGGTGACTCCAGCTCACTGATCGCCGCTTCGAGGTGCGTCCAGGTCGGGTTGGTGTCCCGGCCGTAGGTGTACGGGCCGGTCGGCTCGCCCGACAGGTGGTAGTGGGCGGCGAAGACCGGCCCGGGCAGGGCGGGTTCGTACTGCACCGGTGCGGGCAGCCCGGCCCGGACCGCCCGTGTTCCGTCCCCCACGCCCCCTGAGTCACTCACGCCGCACGCTCCACATCGGCGCGTACGGCGTCGAGCAGCCCGTCGCTCGCCGCCTCCACCATCTCCAGACACTCCTCGAAGCCGCTCAGGGAGCCGTAGTACGGATCCGGGACGTCGAGCGAGCCGGGTCCTGCCCCGGGGTCGTAGGACCGCAGGAGCCGTACCTTCGCCGCATCGGTCCCGGTCGGTGCGAGCGCCCGAAGGTCCCGCAGATGCCCCGCGTCCAGCGCGATCACGAGATCGAGCCGGGCGAACCAGGACGCCTCGAACTGCCGCGCGCGGTGGCCGGACCCGTACCCGGCCGCCTCGAGTACGGAGACGGTGCGCGGGTCCGCGCCGTCCCCCTCGTGCCAGCCCCCGGTCCCGGCGCTGTCCACCTCGACCAGCCCCTGCAGGCCCGCGTCCTCGACGCGGGCCCGGAAGACCGACTCGGCCATCGGCGAGCGGCAGATGTTTCCCGTACAGACGAAGCACACGCGATAGCTCATGCGGGCGCCGCGCTCAGTCGTTGTCGTCGGGCAGGACGATGTGCATCGCCCACGACACGATCGCGATGATCAGGCCGCCGACCACGGCGGACCAGAAGTTGTCGACGTGGAACTCGAGATTGAACTGGTCGGCCAGCCACGACGTCAGTTGCAGCATCAGGGCGTTGACCACCAGCGTGATCAGCCCCAGGGTGAGGATGAACAGCGGCAGCGTGAGCAGCTTCACGACGGGCTTGACCAGGAAGTTCACCAGCCCGAAGACGAGCGCCACGATGACCAGGGTCAGGGCCTTGTCGCCGGTGGAGTCGCCGGTCAGTGTGATGCCGCTGACCACCCAGACGGCGACCAGCAGAGCGGCCGCGTTGGCGATCGTCTTGACTACGAAATTCTTCATGTGTCTGATCGTGGCAGAAGTGATCGGTACAAGTGCAGGGGCGGACGACCATGAAGGCATTCCGGCTGGACGAACTGGAGGCGGAGCGCGCCGCCAACGACGGTGCGTATCTGCAGTTCCTTCGCGAGAGGAACATGTCGGTCGGGCTGTACGCCCTCGACGCGGGCGACAGCGACCCTCAGCAGCCGCATGCCCAGGACGAGGTGTACTTCGTGGCCAGCGGCCGCGCCTCGATCACGGTCGGGATGGAGACGACGCAGGTCGCGCGGGGTTCGGTGGTGTACGTACCGGCCGGGGTGGCCCACAAGTTCCACCACATCTCCGAGGATCTGAGGGTCCTGGTGGTCTTCTCTCCGCCGGAGGGCTGACGGCGGGACCCCCGGGTCCCGTAGGGGTCGGTTCAGGGGAGTTCAAGGGCTGCGGGGGCCCCGCTCCCACCCCTCGCGCCTCTAGCATCGAGAGCACAGGCCAAGAGGCCACGGACATCAGGAAGAGGTAAGGACGATGGCGGTTCGGGAGATATTCGCAGGGATGCCGTGGTGGGTGAAGTGGGTCGCGGTGCCCGTCATCGCCCTGGTCGTCTTCGGTTCTCTGATCACCTGGGTGATCGGTGTCGTGGTGGCCCTGCTCTTCAAGGCGCTGATCTTCGTCGCTCTGGTCGGCGGACTGATCTACGTCGTACGGAAGTTCATGTCCTCCTCGTCGGACTCGCGCAGCGACTGGTAGCCCGTACGGCCGTTAGCCCGGGTGAGGGAACGCGATCCGCTTTCCCCCTCGCCCGTAACGGCGCTCCGGATAGAGTGGCAAGCCTCTGCTGCCCCCTGGGAACCAAGCCCCGGAACCGCGTTGACCTGCGGTTTACGGGTGGCGGTGTCCACGCCTGGGGGTGAAGAAGTTGGCCACGACGCCAACGCCTCAAGCCGCGGTACCCACTCTGATCGGGTCGGTGCAACGGGCTCTGAGACTGCTGGAGGCCGTGGGCTCCCACCGGGACGGAGCCCCCGCCAAACAGCTCGCACGCGAGGCGGGGCTTCCCCTGCCGACCGCGTACCACCTGCTGCGCACCCTCACCCACGAGGGCTATCTGCGCCGTGAGAACGGTGTCTTCGTGTACGGGCCCGCCGCCGAGCGGCTTGGCTGCGGCGGAGTGACGCAGAATCGTCGCACCACGATCGTCGAGTCGCTCTCGCACTGGCGTGACGTCATCGGCGTCCCCGTCTACTTCGGCATCTACCGCGAGGGCGAGATCGAGCTCGTCGCGGTCTCCGACACCCCTGACGCACCCGCCGTCGAGGAGTGGGCGGACTTCCGCGAGACGGGTCACGCGCATGCGATCGGGCAGTGTCTGCTGAGCCAGCTCGACGAGACGGCCCGCAAGGACCACCTGGACCGCCACCCGGTGCAGCCGGTGACCCGCAATTCCGTACGGGACCGGCCCACGCTCCTGGAGCGGCTGGCCTCCATGGAGCGCATGCAACCCGTCGTGGAACGGGAGCAGTACGCCCTGGGCACGGTCTGTGCCGCGATCCCGATCACGGCCGGATCCGGCGCCGCGACCATGGCCATTTCTCTCCCAGCGCACCAGGCGAATCAACTCCGCCCCGCAGTCGAACGACTACGCTCCGAAGTGGGAACACTCCTGGAGACCCTGGCGTTCTCTATCAGTATCTGAAATATCACTCCTTGTGATCTGCTAGCGCTTACAGCACGATTGCGTCAAGAGGGCCATGGGGGAAGATTCCCGGCCAATCCTTCTGGTTCAACACGGCATCCACTGCGGGGTAGAGGCACATGCGCGATTCGGTTCAGGCAGAGGTCATGATGAGCTTTCTCGTCTCGGAGGAGCTCTCGTTCCGGATCCCGGTGGAGCTCCGGTACGAGGCGCCAGACCCCTACGCGATCCGGATGACCTTCCATCTGCCCGGCGACGCCCCTGTGACCTGGGCCTTCGGGCGTGAGCTGCTGCTCGACGGCATCAACGCACCGACCGGGGACGGCGATGTGCACATCGCGCCGACCGACCCCGAATCGCTGGCCGACGTCCACATCCGGCTCCAGGTGGGCGAGGACCGCGCCCTGTTCAAGGCGGGCACGGCGCCGCTGATCGCCTTCCTCGACCGTACGGACAAGCTGGTGCCGCTCGGCCAGGAGCGCACGCTGGGTGACTTCGAAGGCAATCTGGAAGAGGCGCTGGGGCGGATTCTCGCGGAGGAGAACGCGGGCTAGCGGTACGGGGTTTGAGCTGTTCCGCGTCCGGTTCAGCGCTTGCGGCGGCGACCCCCGCCGCCCTTCGTGCTGCGTACGGGAGCCGGAGCGGCCCCCGATCCCGTACGGTCCGCGGAGACCACCAGCGCCGCGAGCGCCGTCGTCACCGGAACCGAGGCGACCAGACCGATCGAGCCGACCAGGGTCCGCACGATCTCCTCGGCGACCAGCTCGCTGTTGGCCACGAGTCCCACGCTGCTCTGCGCGATGGAGAAGAGCAGCAGCAGGGGCAGAGCCGCGCCCGCATAGGCGAGTACGAGGGTGTTGACGACCGAGGCGATGTGGTCGCGGCCGATGCGGATGCCCGCGCGGTACAGGGCCCGCGGGCCCATCTCCGGGTCGGCCTGGTGGAGTTCCCAGACGGCCGAGGTCTGGGTGACCGTCACATCGTCGAGCACGCCGAGCGATCCGATGATGACGCCCGCGAGCAGCAGACCGCTCATGTCCAGCTCGGGGTAAAGGCCGTGGATCAGGCAGGTGTTGTCGTCGGTGTTGCCGGTCAGGTACGCCCAGCCGATGAAGAGCGAGCCGAGCAGCCCGATCAGCAGCAGTGAGATCAGGGTGCCGATGACCGCGACCGAGGTGCGGGCGCTCAGGCCGTGACACATGTAGAGCGCGATCAGCATGATGGCGCTCGCCCCGACCACCGCCACGAGCAGCGGGTTCGAGCCGTGCAGGATCGCGGGGAGGATGAAGAGCGAGAGGATCGCGAAGGAGACGGCCAGCGCGATCAGGGCCATCACGCCGCGCATCCTGCCGACCACGACGACGGCGAGCGCGAAGATTCCGGCCAGCAGTGCCATGGGGAGTTTGCGGTCGACGTCGGTCACCGAGTACTGCAGGTCGTGCGGTGCGTCGGGGGCGTACGCGACGACGACCTTCTGCCCCTCGTGCAACTGCCGCGGTGAGTCCGGCTGGACGATGGTGGTGAAGGTGCGGCCCTTGTCGTCACCGGTGGTGACCTCGACGGTCGCCTTCTCGCAGGTGCCGGACGCTTCGGACGAGGTCGTCGAAGACGAGGCGGTCGACGACGAGGCGGAAGACGACTGGTTCTGCGCCGCGTTGACGTCCTTGCAGTCGACCTTCTCCACCTTCGTGACCTTGGCCTGCTGGGTCTGCTGGTCGAAGCCGACACCGGTCCGGGCGTGCGACGGCGCACCGCCGGGCCACAGCACCACCAGACCGACGACCACGGCCGCGGCGAAGGGGATCAACACCGCCGCGATGACCTTGCGCAGGTGCCGGGAGACGGGCGCCGCGGGCCCATGGCTGTGGGTGTGGCCGTGCGACTCGTGCGTGTCGTGGGGAGAAGTCACCGCCCGATCATCGCAAGAACGGGAGGGGCCCTCTGTTCACCGCGCCAGACATGACGCTAGCGTGGGGTCACCTTTGCACACGCGGGAGCTCGGAGCACCGGGCTGAGAGGGCGCTGACACTTCAGCTGCGCCGACCGCCGAACCTGTTACCGGGTAATGCCGGCGTAGGGAGTAGGTCTCATGACCACAGCAGATGCACACACGCCTGCCGTCAGCCAGGACGAGCGCAAGCCCGGCTGGCACAAGGGCTATGTGGAAGGTTCCCGCCCCGATCTCCGGGTGCCGGTCCGCCAGGTGCACCTCACCAACGGCAAGGACGTGACGCTGTACGACACGTCAGGCCCGTACACCGACCCGACCATCGACACCGACGTTCGCCGAGGACTCGCCCCGCTCCGGGAGAACTGGATCATCGGGCGCGGCGACACCGAGGAGTATGCGGGCCGCCCCGTCCGCCCCGAGGACGACGGGATCAAGCACACCTCGCCGCGCGGCGGCCTGCGCAACCTGGATGCGGTCTTCCCCGGCCGCCCGCGCCAGCCCCGCAGGGGGCGCGAGGGGCGCGCGGTGAGCCAGCTCGCGTACGCCAAGCGCGGGCAGATCACCCCGGAGATGGAGTACGTCGCGATCCGCGAGAACGTCTCCCCCGAGGTGGTGCGCGAGGAGATCGCGGCCGGCCGGGCCGTCCTGCCCGCCAACGTCAACCACCCGGAGATCGAGCCGATGATCATCGGCAAGCGGTTCCTGGTGAAGGTCAACGCCAACATCGGCAATTCGGCGGTCACTTCCTCCATCGAGGAGGAGGTGGACAAGATGACGTGGGCGACCAAGTGGGGCGCCGACACGGTCATGGACCTGTCCACGGGACGTAACATCCACACCACGCGCGAGTGGGTGCTGCGCAACTCCCCCGTCCCGATCGGGACCGTGCCGCTCTACCAGGCCCTGGAGAAGGTGGACGGCCGGGCCGAGGAGCTGACCTGGGAGATCTACAAGGACACCGTGATCGAGCAGGCCGAACAGGGCGTCGACTACATGACGGTCCACGCGGGCGTCCGGCTCGCGTACGTACCGCTGACCGCACGCCGCAAGACGGGCATCGTCTCGCGCGGCGGCTCGATCATGGCGGCCTGGTGCCTGGCGCACCACAAGGAGAGCTTCCTCTACGAGAACTTCGAGGAGCTCTGCGACATCCTCGCGGCGTACGACGTGACGTACTCGCTCGGCGACGGGCTGCGGCCCGGGTCGATCGCGGACGCCAACGACGAGGCGCAGTTCGCGGAGCTCAGGACCCTCGGGGAACTCAACACGATCGCCAAACGTCATGACGTACAGACGATGATCGAGGGCCCGGGACACGTCCCGATGCACAAGATCAAGGAGAACATCGACCTCCAGCAGGAGATCTGCGAAGAGGCCCCGTTCTACACGCTGGGTCCGCTGACGACCGATGTGGCGCCCGCCTACGACCACATCACCTCCGGCATCGGCGCCGCGATGATCGCCTGGTGGGGCACGGCGATGCTCTGCTACGTGACGCCCAAGGAACACCTCGGCCTGCCCAACCGTGACGACGTGAAGACCGGCGTCATCACGTACAAGATCGCCGCCCATGCGGCGGACCTGGCCAAGGGACACCCGGGCGCCCAGGACTGGGACGACGCGCTCTCGGACGCCCGCTTCGAGTTCCGCTGGGAGGACCAGTTCAATCTGGCCCTCGACCCGGACACGGCAAGGGAGTTCCACGACGAGACGCTCCCCGCGGAGCCGGCGAAGACCGCGCACTTCTGCTCCATGTGCGGCCCGAAGTTCTGCTCGATGAAGATCTCGCAGGACATCCGGCGCGAACACGGGGGCACGCAGGAGGAGATCGAGTCGGGGATGGCGGAGAAGTCCAGGGAGTTCGCCGCGGCGGGCAACCGCGTGTACCTGCCGCTCGCCGACTGACGCGCGCGGATGGGCGCTGCTCCGGAGGTGCCGAGCGTCTTCGGAGCAGTACCGTTGTGCGTTGAGGGGCCATATGCTCGGCCGGTGACGCTCTACTCCGACCCCGTGGCACACCTTGGCAGGGACCGCGAGGCGTTCCGCGGCCGCTGGGAGGACCGGCTCTGGCTCAACGTTCCGGGACCCTTCTACGGTGGCGAGACCGACACGTGCCGGACGGGTCGGCTCTCCGCGCCCCAGCACGTTCTCTACGGCGGCGAGTATCTGACCGAGTACGTCTACCGCCAGCCCGGGACGCCGGCCGAGACCGCCAGGCTGGTCGAGGCCGCCGACTGCGATCCGTTCCTGGGCTACGGATGCGACGGAGACGCTCGATGGACCCCCGGAACCGTCCGGGCGTGGTGGGGTGATCGCAGCCGGATCACTCAGTATCTGTCCGGCCACGACTGGGACGACATCGACTGGGCGGAGCAAGGCTTGGCCGCAGCCGTCCGTGACTTCGCTTCCTACCTCGCCGGACAGTTGGCGGCGGACTTGCGGATCTATCTCTACTGGCTCGAAGAGAGACGATCCCCCATGCCCGGCGACCGACTTCCCGAGCTGTAGCTCTCGCCGCGGCCCGGTCCCCGGTCACTCCGGCTGGTGCTCGGGGCCGCCGAAGTCCGGGCTGGTGAAGTCCGGGCTCGTGAAGCTGGGGTGCTGGCCCGAGGAGCCCTCGTCGGGGCTGGCGAAGTCCGGGCGGCTGTAGCCGAGGTTGGGGATGCGGCCCGCCGGGCGGTAGGGGGCGGGGGCCGTCGGGTCGACGCTCGGGTCGGCCAGGGCGTCGCGCAGGAAGGGGAGTATGCCGCGCTCGAGCAGGGCGTGGCGCCAGGCGTCCCGGGCGCGGGCCACTTCCTCGGAGAGTTCGTCGCCCTCTTCCTCCTCGTCGGGGTGCACCTCCGTCGCGCCGTTGCGGAGGGCTGTGAGGAGGAGCCCGCCGGCCGCCACCAGGATGGCCAGCGCGGTGAGGGCCCCGAAGAACCAGCCTGCGGTGATCATGGTGTCGGCGAAGGCGGGCGGCGGGCTGATCAGTTTGAGGATGTAGCCGACCAGCAGGAAGATCAGGGCCGCGGTGCCCGCGAGGACCGGTGCCAGGACGGCCACGACGGCCCCGAGGCCCGCGCCCTCCCCTGCGACCTCGCCGAGGGCGGGGGCGAGCACGGAGCCGCGTATGGAGGGACTTTCGGGCGCGCGCAGCTCCTGGCGCACCTTGACGAAGTGCTCGTACTCGGCGGACGCCGCCTGGGTCACTATCGATCCGGCGTCCAGGACCATGGTGCGCAGCTGTTCGGTGTTGAGCCGTCGGCCGACCTCTTCGAGACCGGGCCGTTCGTGCGCGGTGCGCAGTGCCTCGTCGAGTATCCGCTCGAACGCCGGGCGGTCCTCGGTGAGCAGGTGCGGAGCGCTGTTCATGTGCATCCCCCGATGCTCCGTAGGGCCGGGCGCCCGCCTGGTGACGGGCAGTTGGGCGGAAGCGGAGGAGAGCCTGCTACGGATAAGCCGATGGTAGAGCGGTTACGGCACGGGGTGACAGGGGGTTTCCGTAAATCACTCTCTCCGCGCCTGCCCGGCGCCTCCCTACGCGCCTTCCCCGTCAGCGATCAGTTATGCAGGGGGAGTTGGACGACCAGCAGTTTTCCGGCCATGGTCACTCCGCCGTCCATGGCGATGGCGAGCCCGTCGGCGTACAGATGAGGACCCTCGACGGACGGGCGGGACTCCTCCTCGCCGTCCTCGGTGCCGACCTGGCCGAGCAGGTACGGGATGGGGCTGT
This sequence comes from Streptomyces sp. NBC_01465, assembly GCF_036227325.1. Classification (NCBI taxonomy): domain Bacteria; kingdom Bacillati; phylum Actinomycetota; class Actinomycetes; order Kitasatosporales; family Streptomycetaceae; genus Streptomyces; species Streptomyces sp. NBC_01465. The sequence continues at coordinate 4,201,678 of NZ_CP109467.1, forward strand.
GGCCGTGGACGACGCGGCGGCCGCCGTACGCGCCGAGCAGTTCCTGGACGGCGTCGGGACCCGACTCGTCGTCGCGGAAGGCGAAGCGCTTGGTGAGCTTGCGGAAGAGGTCCCAGCACTCGTCGGCGTCATTGCGGGTGAGGGTCTCGCGGATGGTGTCGTTGACGGCCTCGATCGAGTCGCCGTAGTCGAGGTAGGCGGTGGTGTCGGAGTGCATCAGGAGGTGGTCGTCCTCCAGCTCCATGGCGTCGAGCCGCGCCATCCACTGCAGGTGTACGTCCTGGAGGCGGTCCATGTCGGCCTTCTGGCCGCCGTTGAGCAGCCAGGCGGCCTGGAAGGTGGCCGTGCCCGCACCGGAGTGGACGGGGGTGTCGCCGAAGCGCTTGGCGCCCAGGAGGAGGAGCTCGTGGTTGCCCATGAGCGCCTTGCAGTAGCCGCCCGCGGCCGCCGCTTCCGCGGAGAGGCGCATCACGAGGTCGATGACGCCGATGCCGTCGGGGCCGCGGTCGGTGAAGTCGCCGAGGAACCAGAGGCGGGCGTTTCCGGCCGACCAGTTGCCCTCGGCGTCGATCAGCCCCTGTTCCTGAAGGGCGGCGATCAGCTCGTCGAGATAGCCGTGGACGTCGCCGACGACGAAGAGCGGGCCGCCCTCGCCGTCCGCACTCGACGCTTCGGTGACGGCCGGGATCGGCACGGTGTCACCGGGGCCGCCCTCGCGGCTGATGACCGGCAGATCGCGCTGGGTCGGGGTGTAGCCCTCGGGCTCCTCGCCCTCGTACCCATAGGCGTGCGCGTATGCGGGCGGTACGGAGTAGTCGGGCTCCGCAGCCGTCCGCATCGTGGGTTCCAGACCGGCCCCCTGAGTCATCGACCCCTCCACCACCGTCGCGCCGCCGTGCACCGGTCGGACCTTCCAGGTCGGGGTCGTCCGCGGTGTCGTGCGCCCATCATAGGAATGAGGTCCGTGCTGTGTGACGCACCAGGGGTGCTGAATCCGGGTGCGCCCACAGTTGACAGGTTGATTCGGTGTGATTTTTCCTGAATGGCCTGATCAGTTGTCCGGCGCGGGGGAGCGCGGCGGACTGACGGTGGTGCGTGGCGGGCGTCGCTGGGACGACGTCCGGACGATGAGTTCGGTCGGTATCACCTGCTCGACCGGCCGGTCGTGCTCGATCCCCTCGATGGCGTCGATGAGGAGCTGGATGACGGCCGTGCCGATCCGGCGGGGCTTGAGTGAGAGCGTGGTGATGGGCGGCTCGGTGTTGGCGTACACCGTGGACTCGCTGCAGCAGACCAGCAGGAGATCCTCGGGGACGCGCAGACCGTAGCGGCGGGCCGCGGCGAGCAGATCGGTGCCGTTGGGGTCGAAGAGCCCGTAGACGGCGTCGGGGCGGTCGGGGCGGGCGAGCAGCCGGTCGGCGGCGACCGCCCCGGCGCAGGGGTCGTGGGCCGGGTAGGACTCGTACACAGGGTCCTGTCCGACGCGCTCGCACCAGCGTAAGTACGCCTGTGTCGAGAGGCGGGTGTAGGTGTCGGTGGTGGTTCCGGTGAGCAGCCCGATACGGCGGGCCCCGGCGGCGGCGAGATGGTCGAGGAGGTCGAGCACGGCGGCCTCGTGGTCGTTGTCGACCCATGCCGTGACGGGCAGGGTGCCCGCCGGGCGGCCGTCGGAGACGACGGGAAGGCCCTGGCGTACGAGTTCGGTGACGACCGGGTCGTGGTCGGACGGGTCGATCACGACGGTGCCGTCGAGAGCGACGTTCGACCAGACGTCGACGGCGCTGTGGCGTGAGGTGGCGGGCAGGATGACGAGGGCGTAGCCGCGGGCGAGCGCGGCCGAGGTGGCGGCTCTGGCCATCTCTGCGAAGTACGCGAATTCGGTGAAGGTGAAAGGTTCATCCCCGTATGTGGTCACGGTCAGGCCGATCAGGCCGGACTTGCCGGTACGGAGCGTGCGGGCCGCCGCGGACGGGCGGTAGCCCAGTCTCTCTGCGACCTCGCGGACATGGCGGCGGGTGGCGTCCGGGAGCCGCCCCTTGCCGTTGAGCGCGTCGGAGACGGTCGTGATGGAGACACCGGCCGCGGCGGCCACGTCCCTGATGCCCGCTCGCCCTTGCCGGCCGGCCCTGCGGGGAGTCTCCGCCCGGCTCACCTGGTGCTTCCCTGCTGCTGTCATGGCAGGCCGATAGTAGGGCGATGTGGGCCGTTGGGTCTGGGCGCATATGCACCCACGGGGAGGCACGTTTCTGCATGGTCGTTAGCGGCCAAGTTCCTTGGAAGGCAAGGGGGTTGTGGGATGTGAGGGTGGAGTGGCACCCGTCGACCCGTATGGGCCTGCCCCATGGTCGATGTTTCGATGAGGTCTCAACTCACCTCTACGGGGGACGCGCGCCACGGCGTGAGCCACCGGCGTGCGCCAGGGTGGGGAGCGCTCCCCCCATTCCGTGCGCCCGCCGCCCCCGGCTCTTCGCAGCTCCGGCGAATCCTCATAGGGTGAGCAGTATTCGAGCCGAGGAGAACCCGCTGTGAGCGAGAAGAGCCCCAAGCTGCGCGCCGCACTGGACGGAGTGCCCGCATATGTCCCGGGAAAGCCTGCTGCCGCGGGCGGTCCGGTCGCGTTCAAGCTGTCGTCGAACGAGAACCCCTATCCGCCGCTGCCCGGTGTGATGGAGAGTGCGCTCGCCGCGGCCGGGACCTTCAACCGCTACCCGGACATGGCGTGCACGGGGCTGATGAACGAGCTGGCCGAGCGCTTCGGCGTACCGGTCTCGCATCTGGCGACCGGCACTGGCTCGGTGGGCGTCGCGCAGTCGCTGCTGCAGGCGACCTCGGGCCCCGGCGACGAGGTCATCTACGCCTGGCGGTCCTTCGAGGCGTACCCGATCATCACCCAGATCAGCGGGGCGACCTCGGTGAAGGTGCCGCTGGACGCGGACGAGAAGCACGACCTGGACGCGATGTACGACGCGATCACCGACCGGACGCGGCTGATCTTCGTCTGCAACCCGAACAACCCGACCGGCACGGTGGTGCGCAGGGCGGAGCTGGAGCGCTTCCTGGACCGGGTGCCGGGCGACGTTCTGGTCGTACTGGACGAGGCGTACCGGGAGTTCAACCGGGACGCCGAGGTGCCCGACGGCATCGAGCTCTACCGGGACCGGCCCAATGTGGCGGTGCTGCGCACCTTCTCCAAGGCGTACGGACTGGCCGGCCTGCGCGTCGGTTTCGCCGTCGCGCACGAGCCGGTGGCGGCGGCGCTCCGCAAGACGGCGGTGCCCTTCGGTGTGAGCCAGCTCGCCCAGGACGCGGCGGTCGCCTCGCTGCGCGCCGAGGACGAACTCATGGGTCGCGTCGGCTCGTTGGTGACCGAGCGCACCAGGGTGGCCGAGACGCTGACCGCCCAGGGCTGGACGGTGCCCGAGACCCAGGCCAACTTCGTCTGGCTGCGGCTGGGGGAGCGTACGGCCGACTTCGCCGCCGCGTGCGAGAAGGCCGGTGTCGTGGTGCGGCCCTTCGCGGGTGAGGGGACGCGGGTGACGATCGGCGAGACGGAGGCCAACGACCTCTTCCTCAGGACGGCGGAAGCTTTCTTCAAGGAGCTGTAGACCGCTTCTGCGGACGCGTGACCGGGGCGGGGTTCCTTAAGGGGACCCCGCCTTCGTCGTACCGAAAGTGTGTGCGCCATAATGCTTGTGAATGTGAACGCGTTCACAAGCGTGTCCCGTTTCCTCCCGTGATGCATGGGATCAAAGGGGCAAACTGCCGCTGATACCACGGCGACAAAAGGAGACTGACGACGTGGACCTAGCTCTGGCGCCGGAGACCCTGGCGCGATGGCAGTTCGGCATCACCACCGTCTACCACTTCCTGTTCGTACCTCTGACGATCTCGCTCGCCGCCCTCACGGCCGGGCTCGAGACCGCGTGGGTGCGGACCGGCAAGGAGAAGTACTTCCACGCCACCAAGTTCTGGGGAAAGCTCTTCCTCATCAACATCGCGATCGGCGTGGCGACCGGTCTGGTGCAGGAGTTCCAGTTCGGCATGAACTGGTCGGACTACTCGAAGTTCGTCGGTGACGTCTTCGGTGCTCCGCTCGCGATGGAGGCGCTCATCGCCTTCTTCTTCGAGTCGACCTTCATCGGACTGTGGATCTTCGGCTGGGACAAGCTGCCCAAGAAGATCCACTGCGCCTGCATCTGGCTGGTGGCGATCGGCACGATGGCCTCGGCGTTCTTCATCCTGGCGGCCAACTCCTGGATGCAGCACCCCGTCGGCTACGAGATCGACAAGGTCACCGGCCAGGCCCGTCTCAACGATGTCTTCCACGTCCTCTTCCAGGACACCTCGATCTGGCAGTTCGCACACACCATCTCCTCGGCCTTCCTGACCGGCGGCGCCTTCATGATCGGCGTCTCCAGCTATCTGCTGTGGAAGATCAAGAAGCGCAAGGACGCGGGCGAAGAGGTCGACCGGAAGCGGACCGTGACCCTGCGCACCTCGCTCAGGCTCGGACTGGTCGTCGCGATGATCGCGGGCGTGCTCGTCGCGCTCTCCGGCGACTCCCTGGCCAAGGTGATGTTCAAGCAGCAGCCGATGAAGATGGCCGCGGCCGAGGCGCTGTGGGAGACCGAGTGCCCCGCCCCGTTCTCGATCTTCGCGGTCGGCAACGTCAGCGAGGGACACAACTCCGTTGAAATAGAGCTTCCGGGCCTGCTGTCCTTCCTGGCCGACAGCAACTTCCACAGCTGCGTGCCCGGTATCAACGAGACCGCCGCGGCCGAGGCCGAGAAGTTCGGTGGCAGCCCCTCGGACTACATCCCCAACATCTTCGTCACCTTCTGGGGATTCCGGCTGATGATCGGCATCGGTCTCACCGCGGCCGTTGCGGCGGGCGCCGGATTCTGGCTGACCCGGAAGAAGAAGTGGCTGCTGCCCGAACACCGGACGGCCGAGGACGAGCTCCCGAAGCTGATGCTCACCAACAAGCGGGAGCTCGGCCCGACGATGACCAAGTGGGGCTGGAGGGTCGGGATGTTCTCGCTGTACTTCCCGTTCATCGCCAACTCCATCGGCTGGATCTTCACCGAGATGGGACGTCAGCCCTGGGCGGTCTTCGGGCTCATCAGGACCGCGGACTCGGTCTCCCCCGGTGTCAGCCAGACCGAGATGGCCATCTCGCTCTCCGCGCTGACCGCCCTGTACGCGGTGCTGTTCTGGATCAACGTACGGCTGATGCGGAAGTACATCCTCAAGGGTCCCGACACCGACGAACAGCCGCCGGCGAAGGACCCGACGCTGCGCGGCCCCTCGGGCGGTGGCGACGACGCCGACGCCGACAAGCCCCTGACCTTCGCGTACTGAGAGGAGATACGACATGGGCCTCAACGACTTCTGGTTCCTTCTGATCGCCGTTCTGTGGACCGGTTACTTCTTCCTCGAAGGCTTCGACTTCGGGGTCGGCATCCTCACCCGGCTGCTCGCGCGCGACCGCGCCGAGCGGCGCGTACTGATCAACATCATCGGTCCCGTCTGGGACGGCAACGAGGTGTGGCTGCTGACCGCGGCGGGCGCGATGTTCGCCGCCTTCCCGGTCTGGTACGCCACGTTCTTCAGCGGCTTCTACCTGCTGCTCGTCCTGGCGCTGCTGCTGTTGATCGTGCGCGTGCTCTCCTTCGAGTACCGCCACCAGCGGCCGCAGGAGAGCTGGCAGCGCAACTGGGAGCTGGTGCTCTTCGTCAGTTCGCTGCTGCTGCCCTTCCTGTGGGGCGCGATGTTCGCCAACATGCTGCACGGGGTGCCGATCAACTCCGATCAGGACTACGCCGGTTCGTTCAGCGATCTCGTCAACTGGTACGCCCTTCTCGGTGGGCTGGCCTTCGTGGCGCTGTGCACGCTGCACGGAGCGGTGTTCACGGCGCTGAAGACGGTCGGCGACATCCGGGTGCGGGCACGGGCGCTCGCCATCAAGGCCGGCATCGTCACGCTGCTGCTGGGAGCCGGCTTCCTGATCTGGCTGCAGAGCGAGCGCGGTACGGGCGCCACCCTGGCGACACTGATCGTCGTGGTGGTGGCCCTCGTGGGCGCTCTGCTGATGACCGTCAGGGCCCGCGAAGGCTGGGCGTTCGCTCTCACCGGGGTCGCCATCGCGGCCGTGGTGGCGACGATCTTCCTGGCGCTCGCACCCGACGTCATGCCGTCCTCGCTCAACGAGGAGTGGAACCTGACGATCGACAACACCGCCTCGGGTCCGTACACGCTGAAGGTGATGACCTGGGTCGCGGGCATCATGACGCCGCTCGTGCTGCTCTACCAGGGCTGGACCTACTGGGTGTTCCGCAAGCGGATCGGCACGCAGCACATCGCCGACGTCGCGCACTAGCTGCACTAGCTGCACCAGCTGTCCTAGCTGTCCTAGCGAGGGATGTTTCACGTGAAACCGATCGACCCGCGCCTGCTCCGGTACGCCCGCGCCACCCGTCTCTTCCTTGGGGCGGTGGTGGTGCTGGGCGTCGCCGGAGCAGGGCTGGTCGTCGCGCAGGCGATGCTGATCGCCGATGTGGTGGTGGGGGCGTTCCAGCACGGGGACGATCCCGCCGCACTGCGCACATCCCTGTTGCTGCTGGCGGCAGTTGCGGCCGGCCGGGGCCTGGTGGCCTGGCTGACCGAGCTCGCCGCCCACCGTGCCAGCGCCGCGGTCAAGTCTGAGCTGAGGGGGCGGCTCCTTGATCGGGCCGCCGCCCTCGGGCCCGGCTGGCTGGGGACGCAGCGGACGGGGTCGCTGACCGCGCTCGCCACCCGTGGCGTGGACGCGCTCGACGACTACTTCTCGCGCTATCTGCCGCAGTTGGGGCTCGCGGTGGTGGTGCCGGTGGCGGTGCTGGCCCGGATCGTCACCGAGGACTGGGTGTCCGCGGCGATCATCGTCGGGACGCTGCCCCTGATCCCGATCTTCATGATGCTGATCGGCTGGGCCACCCAGTCCCGGATGGACCGTCAGTGGCGGCTGCTGTCCCGGCTGTCGGGGCACTTCCTGGACGTGGTCGCGGGGCTGCCGACGCTGAAGGTTTTCGGGCGGGCGAAGGCGCAGGCCGCGTCGATCCGGGCCATCACCTCGGAGTACCGGCTGGCGACGCTCAGGACGCTGCGGATCGCGTTTCTCTCCTCGTTCGCACTGGAGCTGCTGGCCACCCTGTCGGTGGCGCTGGTCGCGGTCTCCATCGGGATGCGGCTGGTCAAGGGGGAGTTGGACCTCTACACGGGCCTGGTGATCCTGGTCCTCGCCCCGGAGGCCTATCTGCCGCTGCGGCAGGTGGGGGCGCAGTACCACGCGGCCGCCGAGGGGCTCTCGGCGGCGGAGGAGATCTTCGCCGTACTGGAAGAGCCGCTGCCGGCGGGCGGCGCGGGCGACGTACCCGGCTCGCTACGGCTGGAACTGGAGGGTGTGACGGTCCGGCACGAGGGCCGTACGCAGCCCTCGCTGGACTCGCTCTCGCTGGTGGTCGAACCCGGGGAGACGGTGGCGATCACCGGTCCGAGCGGCGTCGGCAAGACGACGCTGCTCAATGTGCTTCTGGGGTTCGCGACGCCGGAGGCCGGCGGGCGGGTGTGCGTGGGCGGCGTCGATCTCGCCTCCCTCTCCCCCGAGCGCTGGCGCGAGCAGATCGCCTGGGTGCCGCAGCGGCCCTATCTCTTCGCGGGCACGATCGCGGAGAACGTACGACTTGCCAGGCCCGACGCCGACGACACCGCGATGCTCGCCGCTCTGCGGGACGCGGGCGCGTACGACTTCGTGACCGCACTCCCCCAGGGCGCGGACACCGTCCTCGGCGAGGACGGCGCGGGGCTCTCGGCCGGACAGCGCCAACGCCTGGCGCTGGCGCGGGCGTTCCTCGCCGACCGGCCGCTGCTGCTCCTCGACGAGCCGACCGCGGCGCTCGACGGCGAGACCGAGGCGGGCATCGTCGAGGCGGTACGGCGGCTGGCCGCGGGCCGCACCGTCCTGCTGGTCGTTCACCGTCCGGCGCTGCTCGCGGTGGCCGACCGGGTGGTGGAGCTGTCGTACGAAGCTGCCGCCGCGGTGCCCAGGCCCACGGCCACGTACGAGAACGTACGGACCGCCGCCGCATCTGCGCCGGTGCACGAGGCGCCGTCGGAGCGCGAACAGCCTTCGCCCGGCGGCGGGACGCGGTCCGTACTCGCCTGGGTGCGCGACGGAGCCCAAGGCGTGCGCGGGCGGCTCGCGTTTGCGCTGGTCCTCGGCGGGCTCGCGCTGGGAAGTGCCGTGGGGCTCATGGCCACTTCGGGGTGGCTCATCTCGAGGGCCTCGCAGCACCCGCCGGTGCTCTATCTGATGGTGGCGGTCACCGCGACCAGGGCCTTCGGGATCGGGCGGGCCATCTTCCGTTACGCGGAGCGGCTCGTCTCGCACGACGCCGTGCTGCGGATGCTCGCCGAGCTCCGGGTCTCCGTCTACCGCAGGCTGGAGCGCATCGCCCCCGCCGGACTGCGCAAGGCTCGGCGCGGGGATCTGCTGTCGCGCCTCGTGGCCGATGTGGACGCGCTGCAGGACTACTGGCTGCGCTGGGTGCTTCCCGCGGGCGCCGCCGTGGTGGTGGGCGTGGGCACCTGTGGGTTCGTGGCGTGGCTGCTGCCCGCCGCGGGCGCGGTGCTGGCCTGCGGGCTGCTCGTCGCGGGGGTCGGGGTGCCGCTGGTGACCGGCGCCTTCGCGCGCCGGGCCGAGCGTCAACTGGCGCCCGCACGGGGGCTGCTCGCGACGCGGGTGGTCGATCTCCTCACCGGCAACGCAGAGTTGACCGTGGCCGGGGCCCTGCCCGCGCGGGTGCGCGGGACCCGGGACGCCGACCGGGGGCTGACCCGGATCGCCTCGCGGGGCGCTGCCGCCACCGCGCTCGGGGGCGGGCTGATCGCGCTGCTGTGCGGGCTGACCGTGGCGGGGGCCGCGCTCGTCGGCGTACAGGCGGTGCGGGAGGGGCGGCTGGCCGGGGTGGAGCTCGCGGTGGTGGTGCTGACGCCGCTGGCCGCGTTCGAGGCGGTCACCGGGCTGCCGCTGGCCGTGCAGTACCGGCAGCGGGTCCGCAAGAGCGCGGAGCGGGTCATGGAGGTCCTTGACGCGCCGCTTCCCGTACGCGAGCCGGAGCAGCCCGCCGCGGCGCCGGCCTCGCCCTTCCCGCTGGAGCTGCACGGGCTGAGCGCCCGGTATCCCGGCCAGGACCGTGCCGCGCTGAGCGGATTCGACCTGCGCCTCGACGCGGGGAAGCGGGTCGCCGTCGTCGGGACCTCGGGGGCGGGCAAGACCACGCTCGCCCAGGTGCTGCTGCGCTTCCTCGATGCGGAAGCCGGGACGTACACGCTCGGCGGTACGGACGCCTTCTCGCTCGACGGGGACACCGCACGCGGGTTCGTCGGGCTGTGCGCGCAGGACGCGCACCTCTTCGACAGTTCCGTACGGGAGAACCTCCGCCTCGCCAGGACCGGCGCCACCGACGAGGAACTGCGCGACGCGCTGGACCGCGCACGGCTCGGGGAGTGGGCCGAAGGGCTGCCCGATGGGCTCGACACCCTCGTCGGCGAGCACGGCGCGCGTCTCTCCGGCGGCCAGCGGCAGCGGCTCGCGCTGGCCCGTGCGCTGCTGGCCGACTTCCCCGTTCTCGTACTGGACGAGCCGGCCGAGCACCTCGACCTGGCGACCGCGGACGCGCTGACGGCCGATCTGCTGGACGCCACCCGGGGGCGTACGACCGTGATCATCACGCACCGGCTGCAGGGCCTGGAGAGCGTGGACGAGGTGATCGTCCTGGACGGCGGGCGGGCCGTGCAGCGCGGGAGCTACGAGGAGCTGGCGGGGGCCGAGGGGCCGCTGCGGCGGATGCTCGACCGTGAGCGGGAGGGCGATCTGGTCGGTACCCGACTTTCCTCTGGCCGACTTTCCTCAACAAATGGGACTAACTAGTCTCAAGGGCATGTCAGCGCCGGATCCCAGGGATCCTCTCGAAGCCGCCACCCGGGCGACCCGCAGCCTCCAGGGGCTCTCCACCGAGCTCACCGCCCGGGTGCCGCAGCTGCTCGAAGCGATGCGCTCGGTCGGGACCGGTCTTGAGCTGCACTCCACGCTGGACCGGATCTGCGAGACGGCGGCCGAGCTCGCGGACGCCCGCTACGCGGCCATCGGGGTCGTCGACGAGGAGTCCACCGGGCTCGCCGACTTCGTCACGTACGGCGTCACCGCCGAGCAGGCCGCGGTGATCGGGCGGCGGCCCGACGGGCACAAGGGGCTGCTCGGCGCGCTGATCCACGAACCCGACACCGTACGGCTCGCGGATCTGACCACCGACCCGCGCTCGGCCGGATTCCCGCCGGGCCATCCGCCGATGCGGACCTTCCTGGGCGTTCCGATCCGGGTCCAGGGGGAGATCTTCGGCAATCTCTACCTCACCGAGAAGAACGGCGGCGGCGAGTTCAACGACTACGACCTGCACATGGTGCGGGTCCTCGCCACCGAGGCCGGGATCGCGATCGGCAATGCGCGGCTGTACGAGGCCGCGCGCCAGCGGGAGCGGTGGATCGACGGGTCGGTGGCCGTCACCACCGCGCTGCTCGCCGGCGGAGACACGGACGACGCCCTGGCCGTCGTAGCGGAACAGGCCCGCCATCTCGCCGCCTCGGACGCCGGGGTGGTGCTGCTGCCCGCGGACTCCGAGGAGGGCGGCCTGGAGATCGTCGCCATCTCCTCGGACCGGCCCGGATCCGCGCTGGGCGCGATCATCCCGCAGGACAGCCCGGTCGTGGAGACGCTGCTGGCCGGGGACCCGGTGTTCGTCGAGGACGCCGCGACCGATCCCCGGATGGTCACCAGCCTCGCGCAGACGTACGGACCGAGCATGATGCTGCCGCTGCACAGCGGGGGCCGGGTGCTGGGCGCGCTCGCCACCCCACGGGTGCGCGGCGCACGGCCGTTCAGCGAGGCGGAGCGGAACCTCGCCACCCAGTTCGCCTCGCAGGCCGCGCTCGCGCTGATGATGGCCGAGGCGCAGCGCGACCGGGAGCGGCTCGCGGTCTTCGAGGACCGGGACCGGATCGCCCGCGATCTGCACGACCTCGTCATCCAGCGGCTCTTCGCCACCGGGATGATGCTGGAGAGCGCCCAGCGCAAGTCCGTGGTGCCCGAGGTGCAGACCGGGGTCGGCAAGGCCGTGGACGAACTCGACGTGACCATCCAGGAGATCCGCACCGCCATCTTCGCGCTCCAGCAGGGGCCCGCGGAGGCACCCTCGGGACTGCGCACCCGCGTGCTGCGGGAGATCAACATGGCGGCCGTACCGCTCGGCTTCAAGCCCGCGCACCGCTTCCTCGGCCCGGTCGACACCCTGGTCGGCGAACTGACCGGGAAGAACCTGATCGCGGCGCTGCGCGAGGCGCTGTCCAACGCGTTCCGGCACGCGGAGGCGAGCCGGATCGAGGTCGTCGTCGATGTCACCGCGCAGCTCGCGGACGGGCGCGAGGCGGTACGGCTGACGGTCGCCGACGACGGGGTGGGCATCCCGGACGGCGGGCGACGCAGCGGGCTGCGCAACCTCAACCGGCGCGCCGAGTCGCTGGGCGGATCGAGCTGGCACGGCCCCGGTCTGGAAGGCGGCGGAGGGCCGGGCGCGACCGTCGTGTGGGAAGTGCCGCTGTAGGCCAAGTGGCGCTGATCCGGCCGTAAATACGCAGAATTGTCCTGATATCGGGTCACGATCCGTGGATGCGCTACCGACTCACCCGCAGGCTGCTCGTCCCGGTGCTGTGCGTGCTCCCGGCCCTGCCCGCTGCCGCCGCGTCGGCCTCGGACGGTCCCGGTACGGGGGCCGAGGTGGCGCGGTTGTACGACCAGGCGGCGAAGGCCACGGCGACGTACGAACGCGGCAGGCACGCGGCCGACAGGGAGCGCGCCAGGGCCCGGCGGGCGGAGCGGCAGCTGGCCGGGAAACGGCGTGAACTCGCGGTGTTCCACGACCAGATGGGCCTCGTCGCCCGGGCCGAGTACCGCAGCGGGTCGGGTGCGATCGCGTACCCCGTGCAGCTGATGATGGCCGACGACCCCGAGGACATGCTGCGCGGCATGGAGCTCGCCGAGCAGGCCGACGCGGCGTTCTCGCGGATGATGGAGCGGGCGCAGCTGGCCGAGGACAACTACGTACGGGCCGAGAAGGCGGCGCAGGAGGCCTGGGAAGTGCTCTCCGTACGGCAGAAGCGGCTCGCGGAGATCAAGGAGTCCGTCGAGGCGAAGCTGCTGGACGCGCGGCAGCGGCTGCAGTCCGAGGCGGAGAAGAGCGTGGCGGCCGGCCGGTGCGCGGGGCCCGTCCGGATGGACACCAGGGGGTCTTCACGGCCGTGGGTGACGCCTGTGGTGAGTTACGGGCTGTCCGCCGGCTTCGACAGCGCGGGCTCCCACTGGGCGCACCGGCACACCGGGCAGGACTTCGCCGTGGACCTGGGCACTCCGGTACGGGCGGCCGGTGCGGGGCGGGTGGCGTCGGTGAGCTGCGGCGGCGGCTTCGGCGTGGAGATCGTGATCCAGCACCTCAACGGCTACTTCACGCAGTACGCGCATCTGTCGGCGACCGCCGTCGACCAGGGCGAGAAGGTCCGGGCCGGTCAGTGGATCGGGCAGTCGGGATCGACGGGCAACTCGACCGGGCCGCACCTGCACTTCGAGGTGCGGCTCACTCCGTATCTGGGGTCGGGGGTCGACCCGGTGCCGTGGCTGCGCGAGCACGGCGTCAGGGTGCGCTAGAGCGTCCCTCAGAGGCTCTGCAGGATCTGTTCGATGACCACCGCGACGCCGTCCTCGTTGTTGGCGACGGTGCGGCCCGACGCGGCGGCCAGCACGTCCGGGTGCGCGTTGCCCATGGCGTACGAGGTGCCCGCCCAGGTCAGCATCTCGATGTCGTTGGGCATGTCCCCGAAGGCGACGACCTCGGCGGGCGCGATGCCGCGCTCGGCGCAGCACAGCTCCAGCGTCGAGGCCTTGGAGACGCCGGGGCCGCTGACCTCCAGGAGGGCGGTCGGCGAGGAGCGGGTGACCGAGGCGCGGTCGCCGACGGCGGTACGGGCCAGGGCCAGGAAGGCGTCGGGGGACAGCTCGGGGTGGTACGCGAGGATCTTCAGTACGGGCTGCTCGGCGGTGTCCGCGTCCTCGGCGAGGAGCTTCTCGGCGGGCGCGATGCCGGAGGCCGGGTCCAGGTGCATGGGCGGATAGGCCAGCTCGTGGTGTATCCCGCCGGTCCGCTCGACGGCGAAGGACGTGCCGGGGGCCGCGGCGCGCAGGATGTCGACTACCGCGAGGGCGGTGAGCCGCTCCAGCGGGCGGACCTCGACGAAACGGTGCTCTCCGGGGCCGCCGTGCAGATCGACGACCGCGGCACCGTTTCCGCAGATCGCAAGACCGTGGCCGTGGACGTGGTCGCTGACGACGTCCATCCAGCGGGCCGGTCTGCCAGTGACGAAGAAGACCTCGATCCCGGCCTTCTCTGCGGCGGAGAGCGCGGCGACCGTACGGGCGGAGACCGATTTGTCGTCGCGGAGCAGGGTGCCGTCGAGGTCGGTGGCGATCAACCGGGGCGGTACGGGGAAGGCGGCGGGGGCAGGGCCGGTAGCTGAGGTCACAGATCCATTCTCCCGCACGATGCGCACGGGCGTGCGAGGAGGCGCACATATGAGTGCGGTGCGGGCCGGAGTTGGCCGAAGATCGCCGCCGCGGAAATCCCCATGGGCATTGTCAGTGCCCGGTCCTACGATGGCTCCCAACTACCGTGTCCTGCCCGCCTCGTGGCGCCGCAGGGACGGGCCGTTCGCGATGCGTGAGGGGGGACCCCGCGATCGCCCGACCCCGCGCATGAGCACGCGAGGTGACCTCCTGTGACGTCTTCCCGTACGCCCGAAATCCCGTCCGATCCCGCCGTCAACACCTTCCAGGTCGATCTGCGGGGGCTCGTCGACCTGCTCTCCCACCACCTCTACTCCAGCCCGCGCGTCTACGTCCGCGAGCTGCTGCAGAACGCCGTGGACGCCTCCACCGCCCGGCTCGCCCAGGACGCCGCCGCCCCGGTCCGCATCCGGATCTCGGTGACGGCCGCGGGGGCGGTGACCATCGAGGACTCCGGGATCGGCCTCACCACCGACGAGGTGCACACGCTGCTCGCCACGATCGGGCGCTCCTCGAAGCGGGACGGACTGGAGAGCGCCCGGCAGGAGTTCCTCGGCCAGTTCGGCATCGGGCTGCTGGCCTGCTTCGTGGTGGCCCGGCAGATACGGGTGGTCTCGCGCTCCGCCCGTACGCCAGAACTTCCGCCCGTGGAATGGCTGGCGACCGACGACGGCTCGTACACCGTGCGCACGCTCCCCGACGAGGCGCGCCCCGAGCCCGGGACCACCGTCTATCTGGAGGCGAGGCCCGGCGCCGAGGAGTGGACAACTCCCCGGCGTGTCGAGGAACTTGCGCGGGACTTCGGTTCGTTGCTCCCGTACGAGGTGACCTTCACCGGACCGGACGGCGCGACCCGCCCCGTCACCGACCGGCCCGCCGTGTGGGACCGCCCGTACCCGACCCCGGTCGCCCGCCGGGTCGCCCTCGCCGGGCACTGCACCCAGGTCTTCGGCTTCACCCCGCTGGACACCGTCGACCTGGACCTCCCCGTCGCCGGGGTGCGCGGCGTCGCCTATGTGCTCCCCTCCGCCATCAGCCCCGCCCACCAGGCCGGCCACCGCGTCTATCTGAAGGGAATGCTGCTCACCGACCGGGCCGACAACCTGCTCCCCGACTGGGCGTTCTTCGTCCGCGTCGTCCTGGACACCGACACCCTGCGGCCCACCGCGTCCCGCGAGAGCCTGTACGACGACGACACCCTCGCCGCCGTACGGGACGCGCTCGGCGGGCGCATCAGGGAGTGGCTGACGCAGCTCGCCGCGGGGGACCCCGACCGGCTCGCCGCCTTCCTCACCGTGCACCACCTGGGCGTGAAGTCCCTCGCCCGGTACGACAGGGACCTGCTGGAACTGATGCTGCCCTGGCTGCCGTTCGAGACCAGCGACGGGCGGGTGACGCTCGACGAGTTCGTACGGGCCCACCCCCAGGTGCACTACACGCGCACGGTCGAGGAGTTCCGCCAGGTCGCCCCGATCGCCGCCGCCCACGGGCTCGGCGTGATCAACGGCGGATACACGTACGACGCCGAGCTCGTCGCGATGCTGCCGCAGATCAGGGACGGGGTGAGCGTCGCCGAGCTGGACGCCGGGGCGGTCACCGCCCACCTCGACCCGGTGGCGCCGCAGCAGGAGCTGGCGCTCTCCTCCTTCCTGGCCACCGCCCGCACCACGCTCGACCCGCTCGGCTGCGACGTCGCCCTGCGCGCCTTCCAGCCGGTGACGGTCCCCGCCCTCTTCCTCGACGACCGCCAGGCCCGCCACGAGCGCGACCGCGCGGCCGCCGAGGCCGACGCCGACGCGCTGTGGACCGACATCCTCGGCGCGCTGCGCGGCTCCGCACCCCGGGCCAGGCTCGTCCTCAACCACAACAACCCGCTGGTCCGCCGTATCGCCGCCATCCCCGACACCGAACTGGCCGGTACGGCAGTGGAATCGCTGTACGGGCAGGCGCTGCTCATGGCCCAGCGCCCGCTGCGCCCCATCGACGCCTCCCTGCTCAACCGGTCCTTCCTCGGGCTCCTGGAGTGGGCCACCCACCCGATCGCCACGAGCCAGGAGGAGCAGAGTTGAGCACCCCGACCCCCACCGAGATCCGTCAGGCCGTCTGGGAGAACGAGAACGCGCCCAACGGTCTGCTGCGCAACGCCCGCGCCGAGGAGCTGGTCGCCGCGGCCGAGCAGGCGGGGGACCGCGGTGTGCTGCGGACCGCGCTCTTCGGTCTGATCAAGGCGTACGAGTACAGCACCGAGCGCGGCAAGATGCTGGTGCCGTTCGCCCGGCTGATGAAGGAGTGGGACCAGGATCCGTCCGCCTTCGACTCCATGGACACCTACTACTTCCACTGGATGTTCAAGTGGGTCACCTCGGGCATGCTCTCGCTGCCCGAGGTCCCCCTGGCCGCCATGGAGGGGTGGCTGGTGGAGATGGAGCGGCGCTACCGGCTGGCCGGATTCACCGAACGTGCCGTACGGCAGGCCGAGTTCGACCTCGCCGACGAGACCGGTGACCGGGAGCGTGCCGACCGCGCCTTCGCGGCCTGGACCGCGGCCGAGCGCGACCGGATGGCCAACTGCCACGCCTGCGAGCTCAACGACCAGGGGCACCACTGGTACGAGCGGGGGGACGACGCCAAGGCCCTGGAGGTCTGGGAGCCCGTCCTCGCCGGCCGGCTCAGCTGCCAGGAGGAGCCCCACCGCACCCTCGCCAAGTCCCTGCTGCCGCTGGTGCGGACGGGCAGGGCCGACGAGGCGCGCGCCCATCACCTGCGCGGATACCGCATGGCCCGGGGCAACGAGAGCCTGCTGCCGACCGTCGGTCTGCACATCGAGTTCTGCGCGCTGACCGGGAACGAGGGCCGCGGTCTGGAGATCCTCACCGACCACGCCTCCCATCTCGCCGCGAACGGCAACCCCGCCGCCCAGCTGAGTCTGTTCACCGGTGTGCTGGTGCTGCTCGGGCGGCTCGTCGCGCTCGGCCAGGGAGACCGGCCGGTCGTCGCGTACGAGGGACAGCTGCGTACGGCCGCCGAACTGCACGGGCTGTTGCAGCCCGAGGCGGACCGCATGGCCCGGTCCTTCGACGAGCGGAACGGCAGCACAGTGGTGTCCGGGCGGCTCGCCGCGCGCGTGGGCCGGGTGCCGCTGCTCGACGCCCTGCCGCTGGGACTCCGCCCGTCGGCGGTTCCGGTTGCTCCGGTACAGCCGTCCCCCGCCCCTGCGCCGACCGACGACGTGGCCGAACTGGCCGTGGAGGCACGGCGGCTGAGATCGCTGGGGCACCCCGGTACGCGCGCGGTCTGGGACAGGATCGAGGCGCTCACCCGGGACGGCGGGCAGAGCGTGGACAGCCTGCTCGCCGCCGAACTGCTGGAGCACACCGCGATCCGTACGCCCTCGCGTGCCGGTTTCGAGGCGGCCGTCGCGGCCTACCGCGCCGCGGACGAACCGAGCCGGGCCGCGATCGCCGAGGTGTGGGTGACCGTGGCCGCCGCCCAGGAAGGCGCGGACCCCGAGGAGATACGGACGCTCCTCGCGACCGCCGCCGCCTCCGCCGAGGCGCTGGACGCCGCGGACTCCACGCGGGTGCGCCGGATCGCGGCCGTGGACCTCACCCGCATCCGGCTGGACGGGCTCCTCTCGGGCGCGGCGGAGTCCGAAGCCGGGCCTGCCGTCGAGGAGTTCGTCGTCCGGTACGAGGCGGTGCCCGAGGACGTCTCGGATCTGCTCGCCGACGCCGAGACCATGCTCGCGCAGCGCGCCTGGGCCGCCCAGGACTGGCCGCTGGCCGAGGCGCTGCTCACCTCGGCGGCGGAACGCGGTCCCGGTGCCGGGCGCCCGTGGGACGCCGTCGAGGTGCTGGGGCGACGGGCCTCGCTGCAGCTGATGCTGGGGCGTGCCGAGGACGCGGAGGAATCGGCGCGGGCCGCCCTGGAACACAGCGCGGAGATCACCGACCCGGCCGAACTCGGCGCCGTACGGCTGACGTTGGCCGAGGTGCTGTACCGGCAGGACGGCAAGGAGGCCGAGGCGGCGGAGCACGCGCTGGACGCGGCGCACTGGTTCGACGCGGCCGGCGACACGGCGGGCGCGGGGGCCATGGCGCGGCTGGTTCTCGCCCAGGCGTACGGGGAGACGGGGCGGGCCGCGGAGGCGGCCGAGGTGCTGGAGTCGGCCCTGCCCGACCTGCTGGAGCACGGCGAGGAGGAGACGGTCAGGGCCCGCGAGACCCTCGGTAACCAGCTGCGGGCGCTGGGGGACCAGCGGGCGGCCGCCGAGCAGTATCTGCTCGCCACCGAGACGGCAAAGGGCTGGGAAAACCCCTTCCCACAGGCGCGGTTGGCGACGATGGCCGCCGAGTGCCTGACCGGCGCCGGTCTCTCGGACGAGGCCGAGCAGGCGTACGCGCGCGCCATCGAGCTGTGGAGCGGGACGGGCGAGCCGGTGCAGCTGGCACGGGCGTTGCGGTCGCTGGCCTGGCTGAAGGTACGGGACGAGGACCCCGGCGACGCCGCGGTGGCGGAGGCGCGGGGGCTGATGGTCCGGGCGCTCGACGCGGTGGCCGGGGACGGACCGGAACTGGTCGTCGAGCAGGCGCGGACCTGGTCCCAGCTGGCCGAACTCATCACGGACGAGCTCTACGGCGAGGATGACGACGAATCCGAGGACGACGGCGCGGACGACAGCTCGGCGGCGGTGCGCCGCGAGGCCGTCCTCCTGTGGCAGCAGGCCGCCGACGCCTTCGCCGCCCTGGGGCCCGACTTCCTGCGGGACCGTGCGCAGTGCGTCACCCGCCTCGCCTGGACGGAGCGTGAGCTCGACCGCGGCGAGGAGGGTGCGCGCAGGCTGCGGGAGCTGGTGGAGGAGCTGAAGGCACCCGGCGCGGAGGCGGAGGTTCCAAGGGAGCTGCTGAAGCAGCTGGAGCAGCAGCTCAAGCATCTGTCCTGAGCCTCTGACCTGCGCGGGAGGTCCTGCGGTGCTCGGGTGTCAGTGGTCCGACGTACAGTCGGAACATGCGCCTGAGCACCGTGATCCTCCCCGTCCGCCGCTGGCAGGAAGGCGGCCGCGAGCAGTGGCTGCGCGCCGAGAACCTCGGCTTCCACACCGCGTACACCTATGACCACCTGTCCTGGCGCTCGTTCCGCGACACGACCTGGTTCGGGGCGGTGCCGACGCTGACGGCCGCCGCCGCCGTGACCTCGCGGATGCGGCTCGGCACGCTGGTGACCTCGCCGAACTTCCGGCACCCGGTGACCCTGGCCAAGGACCTGATCACCCTCGACGACGTCTCCGGCGGCCGCATCACGCTGGGCATCGGAGCGGGGGGCAACGGCTTCGACGCGACGGCCCTGGGCCAGGAGCCGTGGACCCCGCGCGAGCGGGCGGACCACTTCGGGGAGTTCGTCCCGCTGCTCGACCGGCTGCTGAGCGAGGACGCGGTGACCTACGAGGGCACGCACTACTCGGCGGTCGAGGCCCGCAACATCCCCGGCTGCGTCCAGCGGCCGAGGCTGCCCTTCGCCGTCGCCGCCACCGGGCCGCGCGGGCTGAAGCTGGCCGCCCGGCACGGCCAGGCCTGGGTGACGACCGGCGACCCGAAGCTCTTCGAGGCCGGGACGCCCGAGCAGTCCAGGGACGCGATCAGCGGGCAGATCACCAAGCTGGGCGCCGCCTGCGAGGCGATCGGCCGGGACGTGGCGGAGCTGGACAAGATCCTGCTGACCGGGTTCACCCCGGACCGGGGCCGGCCGCTGGAGTCCCTCGACGCCTTCGTGGACTTCGCGGGCAGGCACTTCGCGCTCGGCATCACGGAGATCGTCGTCCATGCCCCGATCGCCGACTCCGACTTCGAGGCCGACGAGAAGGTCTTCGAGCAGATCGCGACGGAAGGCCTCGCGCAGCTGGCGGGCTAGTGGGCCAGGTGGCTAGCGGACCTTGCCGCTGAGCCAGGGCGTGAGACTTGCGCCCCGCAGGACCAGTTCCTTGTACGTCTCGTCGCCCGGCAGCGGCACGATCAGCCAGTAGCCGGGCGGGAAGAACTTGCCCTTGACGGAGGCGAGTCCCCCGTACACCGAGCGGAGGAACGCGGGCACGGAGTCGCGGGGGACGTCGTGGAACTCGACCCCGTCGACGGCTGCCTCGGTGCTGACCAGCTGCGGATGTGCCATGCCGGAGATCTTCTCAGCCGGGAAAGCGCAGGTACAAGGGCGGTACGGCGTCGGTGAGCCAGACGCCGTTGGCGCTGACCCGGAAGACATGACCGGCGCGGTGCATGGCCCCGGCGTCGACGCTCAGGACGACGGGGCGGCCGCGCCGGGCGCCCACCCGGGTCGCCGTCTCGCGGTCGGGCGAGAGATGGACATGGTGGCGGGCCATCGGGCGCAGGCCCTCGGCCCGGATCGCGTCCAGGCTGCGGGCGACCGTGCCGTGGTAGAGGTACGCGGGCGGCTCGGCCGGGGTCAGGTCGAGGTCGACCTCGACGGTGTGGCCCTGGCTGGCCCGGATCCGTGCGCCGTCGATCGCGAACCGCTGCTTGTCGTTGGCGGCGACGACATGGTCGAGCTCGGCCCGGGTGAAGTGGAATCCGTGCGCTGCGGCAGCACGGATCAGATCGTCGACGGCCACCCAGCCGTTGGTGTCGAGGGTGAGCCCGATGCGTTCGGGCTGATGCCGCAGATGTTTCGAGAGGTACTTCGACACCTTGACGGTGCGACGTTCATCCATGCTTCTTTCCTGAGTGGGTCTTTCATCCATGGAGCCAGGGTGCCGGTGGCTGTGACGGAGCGCATTCGAATTACTGCTCTCCGGAGGTTTATCCACCATGATCCACAGATAACTCTGCTTATCCACAGGGGATTTGGCCGAAGCTGTGGATAACTCGCCCTGCTGTCATGGCTGCTGGGGAAAAGCCAGCGCGTCCAACGTCCTTGCCTGGAGCTCGCGTTCAGTGGCGGCGGTGATGAAGGCGGGCGCGTTCTCCGTGCCCACCAGCCCCTCCACCGCGCGCAGCGTCGCGGCGGGCACGGACACCGGCTGCGGGTCGTCGTACGGGTCCGGCGGCCCCGCGGGGCTCAGATGCTGCTGCAGGTGCCGGGTCGCGAACAGCCGCATCGCCCGGGCCAGTTCGGCGTCCACGCTCTGCTGGGCGAGCGGGCGCAGTCTTCGTACGAGAGAGGCCGCCTCCGCCGCATCCGTGTCCGTGGGCGGGGTGTGCCCGAGGTAGCGGGCGAAGACATGTTCCGTGGTGAACTCCAGGAACCGGGCCGCTATGTGCTCGACCTGTCCCCGCAGCTCCCGCAGATGCCCGGAGATCGCCTTCAGCGGCACCCCCGCCGCATGGAGCTCCACCGCCACCGCCAGCTCCTGGGGACTGGGCACCAGGAACTCGTCGTCCCGGCCGGCGACGCGCTCCAGCACACCCAGGGCCACCGCGTCCTCGACGGCCTCGTCGTCGGGCACGCCCCCGAACCGCTCGTCCAGCTCCGCCCGCGAGATCCGGGCCGCCTCCTCGTCCGTCCAGGGTCCGTGGACCTCCGCGACCAGACCGAGGACGCCGCCGAGCCCGCGCCCCGCGTCCCAGGCCTCGAGCAACTCCTTGATGGAGGCCAGGGTGTAGCCGCGGTCGAGCAGGTCGGCGATCTGGCGAAGCCGGGCCAGATGGCCGTCCCCGTACACATTGGCCCGCCCGCGCCGCTCGGGCGTGGGGAGCAGACCGCGGTCCTGGTAGGCCCGGATCGTACGGACCGTGGCACCGCTGTGGTGCGCCAGATCCTCGATCCGGTACTCCGCTTCGGACACGCTCACTCCCTAAGATCTCCTGCTCTACGAGAGAGCCGCCCGCCCGATCGCGCCCGCCGCCGAACGGGCCGCGGGCGAGGCCGCCAGATACTCGACCGCCTTGCGCAGCGAGCCCTCCTGCGAGGGATGGTACGACCGCCTGAAGTATCGCGGAATCGCCGCACCCAGCTCACGCCAGCTGGGCAGCAGCCCCTTGGCGACCGCCTTGTTGTGCTCGCGCAGCGAGTAGCGCAGCCTGCCGGCGAGCTCCGGGTCGTGCCGGATCAGATACGAGGTCCCCCACACCCAGAGCCAGAGCAGCACCGGGGCGACCACGGCCATCCCCTCGATCCGCCGGGCGTACCGAGGCAGCCCCTCGCCCCCGCAGTGCTGGTACATGTCGAAGGCCACCGCCCGGTGTTCGACCTCCTCCGCACCGTGCCAGCGCAGCAGATCCAGCATGACCTCGTCGGAGTCGGCGTGGTCGAGGGCCTCCGCGTGCAGCACCCAGTTCCCGAGGACCGCGGTGAACTGCTCGATCGCGGCGATGACCGCGAGCCGGAAGCGCAGCCACTCCTGGGTGGGTATCGGAGCGCCGAACGGCGGCTGCTCGCCCAGCAGCGTCTCGAAGAGGTAGTCGACGTGCCGGGTGTACGCCCCGGTGTCGAGCCGCTGTTCGGCCAGGTGGTCCAGGACGTGGGAGTGCTGCACGCTGTGCGTGGCCTCCTGCCCCATGAACCCCTTGACGTCCTTGAGCAGTTGAGGGTCGCCGACCAGCGGCAGGGCCTCCTTGAAGACCTTCACGAACCACCGCTCGCCCGCCGGGAGCAGCAGGTGCAGCACATTGATCACATGCGTCGCGGTGGGCTCTTCGGGGATCCAGTGCAGCGGGGTCCGCTCCCAGTCGAAGGCGACCCGGCGCGGGACGATGGCGTAGTGGGAGGGCGCAGCGTGTCCTTCTTGTTCGGTGCTCACAGCGGCGGCTCCAATCGGGCGATCGCGCGCAGGGTCCGGGGAGTGAAGCGGGACATGAAGTGGGCGCCGCGCGCCTCGGGCGTCACCGGCACCACGGCCTGGTTGCGCACCACGGCCCGCAGGACGGCCGAAGCGACCTTCTCCGGCGGGTAGTTGCGCAGCCCGTACAGGCGCGACGACTTCTTCTGCCGACGCTTCTCCTCCTCCGCCGAGACTCCCGCGAAGCGCGTCGTGGAGGTGATGTTGGTGTTGACGATGCCGGGGCAGATCGCGCTGACCCCGATGCCCTTGTCGGACAGCTCGGCCCGCAGGCACTCGCTGAGCATCAGTACCGCGGCCTTGGAGGTGGAGTACGCGGGCAGTGCCTTCGACGGCTGGAAGGCGGCGGCCGACGCGGTGTTGACGATGTGGCCGCCCTGGCCGCGGTCGGCCATCTGCTTGCCGAAGATCCGGCAGCCGTGGATGACGCCCCACAGATTGACGTCCAGGACCTTCTTCCAGTCCTCGCTCGTCGTCTCGAAGAAGGACCCGGAGATCCCTATGCCGGCGTTGTTCACCAGGACGTCGACGATGCCGTACTCCCGGGCGACCTTCTCGGCGAGCTTCTCCATCGCGGCCTCGTCGCTGACGTCCACCACCTCGGCCCAGGCCTCGGGCGAGCCGATGAGCCGGGCCATCTCCGCCGTACGGGAAGCCCCCTCCGCGTCCCGGTCGACGCCCACGACCCGCGCCCCTGCCTCCGCGAAGGCGAACGCGGTGGCCCGCCCTATCCCGCTGGCGGCCCCGGTCACCAGGACCAGCTGCCCGCCGAAGCGGTCCGCGTACGGTCCGCTCGCCACAGAGTCCTGCGCCGGTACCCCGTCCTCGTTGGCGGTCACGAACTCTCCGATCCAGGCGGCCAGTTGGTCGGGCCGGGTGCGCGGAACCCAGTGCTTGGCGGGCAGCGACCTGCGCACCAGGCTCGGCGCCCACTGCTCCAGTTCGTCGTAGAGCCGCTCCGAGAGGAAGGCGTCCCCGGTCGGCGTGATCAGCTGCACCGGCACATGCGCGTACGCGTCGGCGCGCGGCCTGCCCAGCCGTGCCCGTACGTTGTCGCGGTAGAGCCATGCCCCGTGGGCCGCGTCCGAGGGCAGCGAGGCCGTCGGGTAGTCGCCGGCCGGGATCTTCTCCACCCGCTCCAGGATCTTCGGCCACCGTTTGCCGAGCGGTCCGCGCCAGGCGAGCTCAGGCAGCACCGGCGTGTGCAGCATGTACACGTACCAGGACTTGGCGCCCTGCCCCAGGAGCTGGCCGACCCTACGGGGTGTGGGCCGCGCCATCCGCTTCTTGATCCAGTGCCCGAAGTGGTCCAGCGAGGGCCCGGACATCGAGGTGAACGAGGCGATCCGGCCCTCGGTCCGCTGCACCGTCACGAACTCCCAGGACTGCACCGAGCCCCAGTCGTGCCCGACCAGATGCACCGGCTTGTCCGGGCTCACCGCGTCCGCGACCGCGAGGAAGTCGTCGGTCAGCTTCTCCAGCGTGAACCCGCCCCGCAGCGGGGCGGGCGCCGTCGAGCGGCCATGCCCCCGGACGTCGTACAGCACCACATGGAAGCGTTCCGCCAGGCGCGAGGCGACCTCGCTCCACACCTCCTTGGAGTCCGGATAGCCGTGCACCAGCAGCACGGTCGGCTGCGAGGCGTCGCCCAACTCCGCGACGCACAGCTCGACTCCGCCCGTACTCACCCAGCGCTCGCGCGCACCCTCAAGACTCACGCCGACTTCTCCTCTGCCCAGCGCCGCACGTGCGGCAGATCGTCGTCCAGCCAGAAAGCGCTCTGCTCGGGGTCCTTGGAGTCGGTGACCACCAGGATCTCCTCGAACTTCGCGCCCGTACCCCGGAATCCGAGATGCGGCTCCACCGCCCACAGCCCCGGCTGGGGCGGGTGGTCGGAGAAGGTGTAGGGGCTCCACAGCGGGGACCAGCCGTCCCGGTGGCCGTGCAGTGCGTCGCTCGCCAGGCCCTTCAGCGACTGCGTACCGAACCCGAAGACATGCGGCGACCACCGGCGCTCCTTCACGCGGTCGATCTTGTGCGCGATGACGCCGAAGGGATAGGCGCGGTGCCGGTTGGCGTACCCCTGCCGCGTCATCAGCCGCTCGACGTCCTCGTATATCTCCCGCAGTGACCGCCGCTCGCGCACCTCGCGGAGGATCAGCTCGCGGTGCGCCTCCAGATCGGCGAGGAGCTTGTTGTGCACGGGGTTGAGGCCCAGGCAGCCCGAGTAGCCGATGTCCGCCGTGTATCCCTTGTAGACCGGGGCCATGTCGAGGATGAACGGCATCCCCGCCTCCAGCCTCCGGTTCGTCGGGAAGAACTGCAGCGGCACCCGGAACCCCACGAAGGCCGTCCGGTCCCCGAACCAGGCGAAGGGCAGATGGAACCAGTCGCGCACGCCCCGCTCGCGCAGCCACTCGCGCTGCATCCGCGCCGCCTCGCGCTCGGTCACGCCCGGCTTGAGCTGCGCGGCGACCGCCTCGGCGCACTCGTACGCAAGGGTCTGCACCGTCCTGAACCCCCGCAGTTCCGCCGAGAGTTCGCTCTTCACCGCTGAAGCTGCTGCGCCTGCTGAGGTCATGCCATCCGCCCTGTGTCGCGGTACGTGCTCGTAACTTGACACTGATGAATGTGACAATGCCCGGCGGCTGCGTCAAGGGGTGTGCACCAGCCTGTGGATAACTCCCGGGCGTACGCCTCGGGTCCAGGGCCCCCTACGGGTCCGTACATCTGGAGTCGGACACGCATCCAGCCGCCAGGGCTGACGTCCGATGTGGCGCGCGCCACTACCTTCGAATACGTGACTGTGATCGTGACCGAAAGCCTCAGCAAGCGGTTCCCGAGGGTAACCGCGCTTGACCGGCTCTCCCTGGACATCGGACCCGGCGTGACCGGACTGGTGGGCGCCAACGGAGCCGGCAAGTCCACCATGATCAAGATCCTGCTCGGACTGTCCCCCGCCACGGAGGGCCGCGCCGAAGTGCTGGGTCTGGACGTCGCCACCAGCGGCGCCGCGATCCGTGAGCGTGTCGGGTACATGCCCGAGCACGACTGCCTGCCGCCCGACGTCTCGGCCACCGAGTTCGTCGTCCACATGGCGCGCATGTCCGGACTCCCGCCGACCGCCGCCCGTGAACGCACCGCGGACACGCTGCGCCACGTCGGCCTGTACGAGGAGCGTTACCGCCCCATCGGCGGCTACTCCACGGGCATGAAGCAGCGTGTGAAGCTGGCCCAGGCCCTGGTCCACGACCCGAAGCTGGTCCTCCTCGACGAGCCGACCAACGGCCTCGACCCGGTCGGCCGCGACGAGATGCTGGGCCTGATCCGCCGTATCCACACCGACTTCGGCATCTCGGTCCTGGTCACGTCGCACCTGCTCGGCGAGTTGGAGCGCACCTGCGACCACGTCGTCGT
This sequence comes from Streptomyces sp. NBC_01465, assembly GCF_036227325.1. Taxonomy (NCBI): domain Bacteria; kingdom Bacillati; phylum Actinomycetota; class Actinomycetes; order Kitasatosporales; family Streptomycetaceae; genus Streptomyces; species Streptomyces sp. NBC_01465. The sequence continues at coordinate 4,227,585 of NZ_CP109467.1, forward strand.
CATCGACGGCGGCAAGCTCCTGCGCTCCAGCTCCACCAGCGACTTCACCCAGACCACGGCGACGCTCGCCGTCGAGGTCACCGACTCCGACACGCACCCCGACGGTGCGCAGGTCCTGCGCGAGAAGCTCGCCGCGGCCGGAGTGACGCTCCACGAGGGCCTGGAGAACGGCCTCCCGGGCGCCGGCCACATCCTCCTCGTCGAAGCCACGGGCGAAGAGACGTACGACCTGGTGCGCGACACCGTCGCCGACCTCGGTCTCGGTCTCGTACGCATGGAACAGCGACGCCACCACATCGCCGAGGTCTTCCGCTCCGAGGCGCCGGAGAAGAAGCAGGAGGCGAACGCACTGTGAGCACCCCCACCCAGCAGCCCGCCCAGACACAGATCCACAACATCGGGTACCGCAACTACGACGGTGCACGACTGGGCCGCGCCTACGCCCGCCGCTCGCTCTTCTCGCAGTCGCTGCGCGGCTCCTACGGACTCGGCCGCTCGGTCAAGTCCAAGGTCCTGCCGATGATCCTCTTCGCCGTGATGTGCGTGCCCGCGGCGATCATCGTGGCCGTCGCGGTCGCCACCAAGGCGAACGACCTGCCCCTCGAATACACCCGCTACGCGATCTTCACCCAGGCCGTCATCGGCCTCTACCTCGCGGCCCAGGCCCCCCAGGCGGTCTCCCGCGACCTGCGCTTCAAGTCGATCCCCCTCTACTTCTCGCGCCCCATCGAGCGCGCCGACTACGTCCTCGCCAAGTTCGCGGCGATGGCCTCGGCCCTCTTCATCATCACCGCCGTACCCCTGCTGATCCTCTACGTCGGATCGCTCCTCGCGAAGCTCGACTTCGCGCACCAGACCAAGGGGTTCGCACAAGGACTGGTCTCCGTGGCACTGCTCTCCCTGCTCTTCGCCGGCCTCGGCCTGGTGATGGCAGCGCTCACCCCGCGCCGCGGGTTCGGTGTCGCCGCCGTCATCGCGCTGATGACGATCACCTACGGCGCCGTCTCCACGGTCCAGGCCATCGCGTTCGAGCAGGGCTCGCCCGGAGCGGTGAAGTGGCTCGGCCTCTTCTCCCCGATCACGCTCATCGACGGCGTACAGACCGCCTTCCTCGGTGCGACCTCCTCCTACCCGGGCGGGACAGGCCCGAGCGCCGGAGTCGGCGTGGTCTACCTCCTCGTCGTCCTCGGACTCATCTACGGCTCGTACGCCGTCCTGATGCGCCGCTACCGGAAGGTCGGGCTGTGACCACGATCAACATCGACCACACCTCCCGCTGGTTCGGCAACGTGGTCGCCGTCAACGACATCACCATGACCGTCGGCCCCGGTGTCACCGGGCTCCTCGGCCCCAACGGTGCGGGCAAGTCCACCCTCATCAACATGATGGCGGGCTTCCTCGCCCCCTCGACCGGAACGGTCACCCTCGACGGCGACACGATCTGGCGCAACGAGACGATCTACCGCAAGCTCGGGATCGTCCCCGAGCGCGAGGGCATGTACGACTTCCTCACCGGCCGCGAATTCGTCGTCGCCAACGCCGAGTTGCACGGTCTGGACGAGCGCGCCGCACAGCGCGCCCTGGCCACGGTCGAGATGGAGTACGCGCAGGACCGCAAGATCGCCACGTACTCCAAGGGCATGCGCCAGCGCGTGAAGATGGCCTCGGCCCTCGTCCACGACCCTTCCGTCCTCCTCCTGGATGAACCCTTCAACGGCATGGACCCCCGTCAGCGCATGCAGCTGATGGACCTGCTCAGCTCGATGGGCGCCGAGGGCCGCACGGTCCTCTTCTCCTCGCACATCCTCGAAGAGGTCGAGCAACTCGCCTCGCACATCGAGGTGATCGTGGCCGGACGGCACGCGGCCTCCGGCGACTTCCGCAAGATCCGCCGGCTGATGACGGACCGCCCGCACCGCTACCTGGTCCGCTCCAGCGACGACCGCGCGCTCGCGGCGGCACTCATCGCGGACCCGTCCACCGCCGGTATCGAGGTGGACCTCGCGGAGGGCGCCCTGCGGATCCAGGCGGTCGACTTCCTCCGCTTCACCGCACTCCTCCCCCAGGTCGCCCGCGCGGGCGGCATCCGCCTCCTCACGGTCTCGCCCTCGGACGAATCCCTCGAGTCGGTCTTCTCCTACCTAGTAACGGCCTGAAAGGAGCGGTGAGTTCCCTCATGTACAACCCCACTGTCGCCCGCCTCACCTACCGGGCCCTGCTCGGCCGGCGCCGCGCCGCGATCCTCTTCGTGCTCCCGGCGCTCCTGATCGTCATCGCCGCGGCGGTACGCGCGTTCAGCGGCGCCGACGACCAGATCGCCACCGACGTCCTCGGCGGATTCGCCATGGCCACGATGGTCCCGCTGATCGGTGTCATCGCCGGTACGGGGGCGATCGGCCCGGAGATCGACGACGGTTCGATCGTCTATCTCCTCGCCAAGCCGGTGAAGCGCCCCACGATCATCATGACGAAGCTCTTCGTGGCGGTCGGCGTGACGATGGCCTTCTCCGCCATCCCCACGTTCATCGCGGGCATGATCCTCAACGGCAACGGCCAGCAGATCGCGGTGGCCTACACGGTCGCGGCGCTGGTCGCCTCCATCGCGTACGCCGCGATCTTCCTGCTCCTGGGCACGATCACCCGGCACGCGGTCGTCGCGGGCCTGGTCTACGCCCTGGTCTGGGAGTCCGTCTTCGGCAACCTGGTCGCGGGCGCGCGCACCCTCAGCGTCCAGCAGTGGTCGCTGTCCCTGGCGGAGAAGATTGCCACCCCGGGCACGATCAGCTCGGACGTCGGACTGCCGCTGGGCATCGTCCTGCTGGCGGGCGTCACGGCCGCGGCGACCTGGTACGCGGGCCAGAAGCTGCGCACGCTGAAGCTGGCGGGCGAGGAGTAAGGCAGAAACACCCTGAGGGGGCAGGGGCCGACCGGCCCCTGCCCCCTCAGCTGTGTGCGTCAGCGCTTACGGCGCCTCTGCCGTGGTGCTTTCAGATGCAGTTGGCGCTTGATCAGGTCCACGTCCTCGACGACATCCGTGAGCCGGACGCTCATCGCACCGATGACCTGCTGGGTGACGTCGAGCCGCCGGTCCATCGAGTCCAGCCGGTGGTCCATCGAGTCGAGCCGGTGGTCCATGGCCTCCAGCCGGTGGTCCATCGTCTCCAACTTCAGGGACATCCGCTGGAGCACCGGCCCCAACTCCTGCAGCGCCGGGCCGACCTGGGCCATGGAGGACTCCAGGTTGGTCACGCGCCGGTCGAGCCCGTCGAAACGGGGGTCGGCCACCTGGCTCTGGCGCAGTTCCTCGGTGTCGAGGAGATACGTGCGGACGTAGTGAGCGACGTCGCTGTCACGCAGCAACATGGCGACATTGAGGATCACCCTACGGGTGAAGAGACGCTGATGGCGCCGCCCCTGTGGATAACTTTCACCCACGCTCCCGGATGACGTGGTCGTTTTGACCACGTCATGTCCGCGCAGGTCAGAACCACTAATGGTGGTCATTCCGTTGCTGGCGAGCTCGTCACGATGACGCTTGACGACGCTATGCACAGCGTCCTTGTGGACAGCGAAGTACTGCGCCACACCCTCGGTGGTCACATGCAGGCCATCAGGCAGCAGCTGCGGGAGTCTGGGTCACACCTTCTGGTCCCGAGCCGCCATCAGCCCCACCCCCAGCGCCACCGCGCACACCCCGACCACCAGCGACAGCGGCACCGTCCAGCTCCCCGTCGCCTCGTACACCGCCCCCGCCGCGAAAGGCCCCACCGCCGCCAGCAGGTACCCCACCGTCTGCGCCATCCCCGACAGCCGCGCCGCCGTCACCGCGTCCCCCGACCGCAGCACGATCAGCGTCAACGCCAGCCCGACCGCGCCGCCCTGCCCGACCCCCAGCACCGCGGCCCACACCCACGCGCCCGCCACCGGCGCCACGATCAGCCCCACATAACCGGCAGCCACCATCCCCGTGACCAGCACGATCAGCGGCCGCTGACTCCGCATCCGACCCGCGAGCACCGGCACCACAAAGGCCCCGGCCACCTGGATCAGGTTGTTGAAGGCGAAGACGACACCCGCCGTCGACCGGCTCATCCCGTGGTCGCTGAAGATTGTCGGCATCCAGGCGATCAGTACGTACGACCACAGCGACTGCAGCCCCATGAAGAGCGTCACCTGCCACGCCAGCGCACTGCGCCACACACTCCGAGCCGGTACGGCGGCGGAAGCCGAAGAAGCAGCCCGCACCTCGTGCCCCGTACGCCCCCGCGCAATGATCACCTGCGGCGCCCAGGCCACCGCCGCCACCACGGCCAGCAGCGACCAGAAGGCCAGCGACGCCTCCCAGCTGTCCCCGAACGCCTTCTCCAGCGGTACGGAAGCCGCCGCGGCCACCGTCGCGCCCGCGATCATCGCGCCCGTGTAGACCGACGTCATCGACGCCGCCCGGTCCGGGAAGTCCCGCTTGATCAGCCCCGGCATCAGCACGTTCAGCAGCGCGATCGCGGTCCCGATCAGCAGCGACCCCCCGTACAGCGCGCCCACCGAAGGCAGCACCCGCACCAGAATTCCGCCGGCCAGCAGCAACAGCGCCCCGAAGAGCACCACCTCGCTCCCGAACCGCCGCCCCAGCCACGGTGCCACCAGCGCGCCGAGCCCCAGGAACAGCACCGGCACCGACGTCAGCAGACTGCGCGAGGTCTCCGAAAGCCCGAAGTCCGCCCCGACCTGCGTCACCAGCGGCGACATGCTCGCCAGCGCGGCCCGCATGTTGACCGAGGCGAGCACGATCCCGACCAGCAGCAGCACCGGATGCGCCAGCAGCGCCCGCCGCGCCCGCGCCCCCTCCACGGAGGGCCTGACATCGGCCTCCGCATCGATGACCAGCAGCTCGGAATCCGGGCGTGACAAAACAAACACCTCTCTCAACTCATGCGTTACGTAAGGAAATTCAGCGATCAGCAATCAGCGGTCGGCGAGCAGCGCACTCACCGCATCGATCGGCTCCTGCAGCAGTCTCCGCGCCACCCGCTCGGCCGCATCCGGATCCCCCGCCCCGATCGCATCGACCAGCGCCCGGTGCGTCTCCAGGTCGATCGGCGGCATCTCGCGGTCCCCGAGCGCCTCGACCAGCACCTCGTGCACCTGCGTGGAGAAGAAGCGGTACACCTCCACGAAAGCCGCGTTGTGCGTCGACTCCACCACGGCCCGGTGGAAGTCCATGTCCGCGTCAGCGGCCCGGTCCCCCTCCCCCCGCAGCACCCGAAGCGCCTCGTGCAGCCGCTCCAGATCGCCCGGCTCGCGCCGTACCGCCGCCAGCCGCGCGGCCTCGGCCTCCAGCGCGACCCTCAGCTCCAGTACGTCCAAGGCCCCGGCATGCCGCATCGTCCGCAGCACCGCCGCCGGATCGGCCGTCGACCGTACGAAGGTCCCGTTGCCCTGCAGCGATTCGAGCAGCCCCGCGTGCACCAGCACCCGCACCGCCTCGCGCACCGTGTTGCGCCCGACGCCCAGCTGCTCCGCCAACTCGTGCTCGGTCGGAATCCGGTCCCCGACAGCCCACTCGCCCTCAGCCAGCTGCGTCCGCAGCTGCTCGACCACGGTGTCCACAAGGGACTGCCGTCCCGCCGCCCGCAGCGCCATCACGCCAGACTCCATTCACCCGGTTGCCCAATCATCCTACAACTCCTGCCACAGCCGTATGCGCCAAGATGAGACCGTGACGCCGCCGCCCGGGCACCCGGAGCCCTCCCGCCCCCTCAGAAGCTGGATCCGTTCCACGCCCGGCACGCACATCTGGCTGCTGATCATCGTGATCACCAGCATCGTCATCGAGCTCTCCACCGAAGGCCTGGAACGCTTCCTCCTGGAGCGCAACAGCAGCAACATCGTGCAGCTCTCCGCCCACCCCGTGCAGTCCCTGCTGCTCAGCGCGTTCTGGATCGAGAACCCGTCATCGGTCCTCCTCTACTTCGTGCTCTTCGAGACCTTCCACGCCCCGGTCGAGCGCTGGCTCGGCACGCTGCGCTGGCTCTTCGTCGTGACGACCGCGCACATCGCCGCCACCCTCATCAGCCAGAAGATCGTCCTGATGAGCATCGAGAGCCACCGGGTCCCGCTCCGGATGGCCCATGTCGTCGACATCGGTGTGAGCTACGGTCTCGCCGCCTCGATCGGCATCCTCACGTACCGCGTGCACGGCCACTGGCGCTGGCTCTACCTCGCCGGCGCCGTCGCCTTCTTCGGTATTCCGCTGTTCACCGGCGGTACGTTCACGGACCTCGGTCACGCGGCCGCCCTCGCCATCGGACTGACCTGCTGGCCGCTCACCAAAAAGGAGTGGCGTCGAACACCCGCGCGGGGCACAGTAGTTGAGGCAGAACACGACCAGACCCCACCGGACCGGGAGAGGAGCGAGACGATGACCGAGAGTTCGAGTCCGTCGAGCTCCCAGCAGGGCGGGACGGGGCAGGCACCGGAGTAACGTCACCTCACTCCGACGTGCCGCCCACGGACGAACCGCCCGGGCGGCCTTCTCATGCGCATCGCGCACGGGCCGCCCTCCCGGAGGATTGGCCGAGTGGTAAGGCAGCGGCTTGCTAAGCCGTCGTCGGGGCCGAAAACCCCGCGCGCGTTCGATCCGCGCATCCTCCGCCCACGCCACGTACCTACACCGACGCGACCGCGTCCCCCGCCGCCTCGGCGACGGTCTCCACCAGGCCGATGCCGGCGCTCTCCGTCGACGATCCACTCGACGTGACCGCGATCAGCACCGAGTCCCCGTCCACGGTCACCTCGCCGACCGAGTTGATGTCCCACAGCTCGGTGGCGGACCGCTGCAGCCACCCGTTCTTCAGCTGCATCGAGGTCCCACTGTCGGCAGCGGCCGAAACGCCCCACTGCTGGTCGGCCTCGACATTCGCCATCAGCTGCTGGATGTACGTCTGCGAGTCCGCAGTCAGCGGGGAGTCGTCCCCGTGCACCACCTGCAGCAGCTTCACCTGGTCGTCGGCGGTCGACTGCGTCAGACCCCAGTCGCCGTCCGTCCCGGCGACGGTCTCCGTCAGCCCGAAGGTCTGGTTGGCGGCGTCCAGACCGGACGCCCCGCCTATCTCGTTCCAGAGCGTGTTGGTCGCGTTGTTGTCGCTGTTCTCGATCATCGAGGTCGCGAGGGTCTGCTGCTCGGCGGTGAGCGTGGTCCCGCTGTCCTGCGCCTGCAGCAGCAGCGTCGCCAGGATGTCGACCTTCACGATGCTCGCGGTGTCGTACGTGTCGGCACTGCTGCCGCTCGCGTACGAAACCGACGCACCGGAGTCGAGATCCAGCGCCGCCACCTGATAGCTGCCCTCCGCTGCCACCGCGCCCAGCGCGCGCGACAGCGCGGCGTCGGCGGACTCTCCAGAGGTGGAGGTCGAGGCGGAGGCGGAGCTGGAAGCGGCCGAAGGCTTGTCACTGACCTTGGAGACCGGCTCCGCGTTGATGTGCGAGGAACTTTCCACCGCGAACGTCACCACTCCGGCCGCAGCCAGCCCGGTGAGCGCGGTCACAGCGGTCCGTCGCAGCCGGCGTCGTCTCTTCTTTCCCAGGTCGTCATCCATACATCCGACGCTAGGACGACCGTTCCAACAGAACGCCATGAATCGTCTGTGAGACGTATGAGAACAGCGTTTTCGCAGGTCAGGCGCTTGTGAGCATTCTCTCCAGCACCACGGCGATACCGTCCTCCTCATTGGAGTCGGTGACCTCGTCCGCCACGGCCAGCAGCGCCTCGTGCGCATTGGACATCGCGACCCCGTGCGCCGCCCACCCGAACATCGGGATGTCGTTCGGCATGTCCCCGAACGCGATGGTGTCCGCCGCGGTGACCTTCAGTCGCCGCGCGGCCAGCGAGAGACCGGTCGCCTTGGACAGCCCCAGCGGCAGGAGCTCCACGACTCCGGCACCCGCCATGACCACGTCCACCAGACCCCCGGCCGCCTGCTGCGCGACCTGCGCCAGCGCGTCGTCGCTCAGCCCCGGGTGCTGGACGTAGACCTTGTTGAGCGGCGCCGCCCACAGCTCGGCCAGATCGTCGAACGGAACGACCGGAAGCGGCCCCTCCTGTACGGCGTAACCCGGGCCGACCAGCACTTCCCCGTCGAGCCCGTCCCGGCTCGCGGCGAGCGCCAGCGGCCCGACCTCGGCCTCGATCTTGGCCAGCGCGATCCCGGCGAGCTGCCGGTCCAGGGTGACGGAGGTCAGCAGTCGGTGCTCGCCAGCGTGGTAGAGCTGCGCGCCCTGACCGCAGACTGCGAGCCCCTCGTAACCGAGGTCGTCGAGGATGTGCCGGGTCCACGGGACGGCCCGCCCCGTGACGATGATGTGCGCCGCACCCGCCGCCGTCACAGCGGCGAGTGCGTCACGCGTACGGGCCGAGACCGTGTCGTCGGACCGCAGCAGCGTCCCGTCGAGATCGGTCGCGATCAGCTTGTACGGGAGAGTGCCGGGGGAAGTGCTCACTTGGCCAGGGGCTCCAAAATCTCGCGTCCCCCGAGGTACGGCCTGAGGACCTCAGGCACGCGCACCGACCCGTCGGCCAGCTGGTGGTTCTCCAGGATCGCCACGATCGTCCGCGGCACCGCGCAGAGCGTGCCGTTGAGCGTCGAGAGCGGCTGGACCTTCTTGTCCTCGCGCATACGGACCGAGAGCCGCCGCGCCTGGAAGCCGTCGCAGTTGGATGCCGACGTCAGCTCGCGGTACCTGCCCTGCGTCGGGATCCACGCCTCGCAGTCGAACTTCCGCGAGGCCGAGGAGCCGAGGTCGCCGGTCGCCACGTCGATCACCTGGAAGGGCAGCTCAAGTCCGGTCAGCCACTGCTTCTCCCACTCCAGGAGCCGCTGGTGCTCGGCCTCGGCCTCGTCCGGGTGGACGTACGAGAACATCTCGACCTTGTCGAACTGGTGCACCCGGAAGATGCCCCGGGTGTCCTTCCCGTACGTACCTGCCTCGCGGCGGAAGCACGGCGAGAAGCCCGCGTACCGCAGCGGCAGCTTGTCCGCGTCGATGATCTCGTCCATGTGGTACGCGGCGAGGGGCACCTCGGACGTACCGACGAGGTAGTAGTCGTCCTTCTCCAGGTGGTAGACGTTCTCGGCGGCCTGGCCGAGGAAGCCCGTCCCCTCCATGGCGCGCGGGCGCACCAGCGCCGGCGTGAGCATCGGGATGAACCCGGCCTCGGTGGCCTGCGCGATCGCCGCGTTGACCAGCGCGAGCTCGAGGAGAGCGCCGATGCCCGTCAGGTAGTAGAAGCGCGAGCCGGAGACCTTCGCACCGCGCTCGACGTCGATGGCGCCGAGCGCCTCGCCGAGCTCCAGGTGGTCCTTGGCCTCGAACCCTTCGCTCTCGAAGTCACGAATGGTGCCGTGCGTCTCGAGGACGACGAAGTCCTCCTCGCCGCCGACCGGGACATCGGTGTGGACGATGTTGCCGAGGAGCAGCAGCAGACGCTTGGTCTCCTCGTCCGCCTCGTTCTGCTCGGCGTCCGCGGCCTTCACGGCGGCGGAGAGAACACCGGTCTTCTTCAGGAGCTCGGCCTTCTCCTCCCCCTGGGCCTTGGGGATGAGCTTGCCGAGCGACTTCTGCTCGGAGCGGAGTTCGTCGAAGCGGAGTCCGGACGACCTGCGCCGCTCGTCGGCGGAGAGCAGGGCGTCGACGAGCGCGACGTCCTCTCCACGGGCGCGCTGGGAGGCGCGAACACGGTCGGGGTCCTCACGGAGCAGGCGAAGGTCAATCACCCCACCAGGCTACCGGTGCGCGGTTCCGCCCCTCGACTCGATATTGCCTTGCGTGTCGCTTTGTCCGAATTGAGGCAGTATCTCCGCAATAGGAATACGCAGGGACAAGGCGGCCGGGTCATGCGTCAATAAAGCCGGGCCCCTTCCCCGGAATGGGGCATGGGCGCGCCGCCCGGTTGACCCACTTCCCTTGCCGCTGGCGGGAGTTGGGGATCGTTCATCCACAGGAATCCACAGTCGGGAAAAGTTATCCACAGGCTGTGCGGGAGTTCTGTGGATGACGGAATAGATCATTCCGAAAGCCGCATGCGGGGCAGAGGATTCCCGGTTCAAACCCTGTTCACACGCTCTTTCGAGTGGGAATTGCTCGCCCTAAAGAGTTGATCAATGGAATTGGGGTGACACGGTCCGACCCACCCCCCTGTGGACGGAAGTGTCGTCACTAGGGCGATTTGTCGACCGTCCCACCCAATCCTGTCGACTTGTCCCCAGGTCGAGACAGCGACCTGTGGATAACTTCTGTGGACAGTGCAAATCTGCAGGTAGGAAGAGCGGAAAGGCCTCCGAAGCGAGCGGAAAGGCCGCTCAGGCCCGCCCGTCCTGGCTCCGCGCCAGCCAGTCGGCGGCCGCCATGAACGCGGCGTCCGACGTCCCCGGCAGCGTCTCCCGTACGTCGCCGGGCGCGACCCCCGCCCGCGGATACGACCCCAGGAACCGCACCTCCGGGCAGATCCGCTTGAGCCCCATCAGCGCCTCACCGACCCGCCGGTCCGCGATGTGCCCCTCCGCGTCGATGGCGAAGCAGTAGTTGCCGATGCCGGCCCCGGTCGGCCGGGACTGCAGCAGCATCAGGTTGACCCCGCGGATCGCGAACTCCTGCAGCAGCTCCATCAGCCCACCGGGGTGGTCCTCGCGCTGCCACAGCACGACCGACGTCTTGTCCGCCCCGGTCGGCGAAGCGGGCCGCGCGGGCCGCCCGACCAGCACGAACCGGGTCTCGGCGTTCTCCGCGTCATGGATCTCGGTCACCAGCGGCACGAGCCCGTACGTCGCCGCCGCGAACTCCCCGGCGAAGGCGGCGTCGTACCGCCCCTCCTGCACGAGCCGCGCGCCGTCCGCGTTCGAAGCGGCCGACTCCCACAGCGCCTCGGGGAGGTTCGCCCGCAGCCAGTTGCGCACCTGCGGCTGGGCGACCGGGTGCCCGGTCACCGTCTTCACGTCGCTGAGCTTCGTCCCGGGCCGCACCAGCAGCGCGAAGGCGATCGGCAGCAGCACTTCGCGGTAGATCATCAGCGGCTCGCCGCCCGCGAGTTCGTCGAGGGTCGCGGTGACGCCGCCCTCCACGGAGTTCTCGATCGGTACGAGCGCTGCCGCGGCCTCCCCGTTCCGTACCGCGTCCAGCGCGGCCGGCACCGACACCATCGGGACGAGCTCCCGGGTGGCGGCCTCGGGGAGCGTGCGCAGTGCCGCCTCGGTGAAAGTGCCTTCAGGACCCAGATAGGTGAAGCGCGTGGCTGACATACGGTCACCCTAATAGGCCGTACGTGAGCCGCGCGGTCACCCTTCGAGAAGCCGCTGCCCCACGTACTCCCCGGCCTTCGGCCCGCCCGGTACGGCAAAAAGGCCGCTCGACTCGTGCCGTACGAAGGCCGACAGCGCATCGCCCCGGTCGAGCTTCCGCTGCACCGGCACGAAGCCCTTCAGCGGATCCGCCTGCCAGCAGACGAAGAGCAGCCCGGCGTCGGGTGTCCCGTCCGCCGAGACACCGTCGTGGTACGAGAACGGGCGGCGCAGCATCGCGGCCCCGCCGTTCTGCTCCGGCGCCGAAATCCGTGCGTGGGCGTCGGAGGGGACGAGGAGTTTCCCGTCCGTGCCCCGCTTGTCGAGGTCCATCTCGGTGGTCTCGGTACCACCCGAAAGAGGGGCGCCGTCCTTCTTCCGCCGCCCGATGACCTGCTCCTGCTGGTGCGTGGAGAGGTGCTCCCAGCTGTCGAGGAGCATCCGGATCCGGCGTACGACGGCGTACGAACCGCCCGCCATCCACGCCGGCTGCCCCGACGCGGGCACGAAGATCCGCGCCGCGAAGTCGTCGTCCGACTCCTTCGGGTTGCCCGTCCCGTCGATCTGCCCCATCAGATTCCGTGCGGTCATCGGGGACGCCGTGGCGCCCGGCGCCCGGTTGAAGCCGTTCATCTGCCAGCGGACCCGGGCCGCCGAGCCCGCGTCCTTCTGCAGTTGGCGCAGGGCGTGGAAGGCGACCAGCGCGTCGTTGGCGCCGATCTGCACCCAGAGGTCGCCGCCCGAGCGCTTCGCGTCGAGGCGGTCGCCGGAGAAGTCGGGCAGCGGGTCGAGCTGCGACGGGCGCTGCGCGGTCAGGCCCGTACGGTCGAAGAAGGAGCGGCCGAAGCCGAAGGTGACGGTCAGCGAGGACGGGCCCGCGTCCAGCGCGATGTCGGTGTCCGTGTCGCCGACCGGATCGCCCGCCATCAGTGAGCGCGCGCTCGCCGACCAGCGCCGCAGCAGTGCCGCGGCCTGCGTCCGTCCCGCGCCCGCCGCCAGGTCGAAGGCGACGAGGTGGCCGGTGGACTGCGCGGGCTCCGTGATGCCCGCCTGGTGCGCACCGCCCGTGAAGGCGACGCCCGTCGACCCCAGTGAGGTGAGTGCGGCCGGCGGGTCCGACTCGGCCGCGGCGTAGCCCGCAGCGCCGATGACCAGCCCGCCCGCGCCCACCGCGCCCGCGGTCCCGAGGAGCCGCCTCCTGGAGATGTCGCTCATGTTCTGCTCAGCCGATCTTCACGTTCTTGGACACCGTCGTCTGATCGATGTCGGAGGTCCGTACGGTCACGTCGATACGCCACTCGCCGGCCATCGGGATCTGGACGCCATCCGCGCTCCAGTGTCCGACGGCGAGGTGTTCGGGGACGACCGGCAGCGGGCCGATGGACTTGGCCTTCAGGGTGAAGGCGATCTTGATCTCGGGGATGTCGTACGGCTTGCCGTCGGTCCCGTCGACGAAGACGTGCAGCGAGTTGGAGCCGGTGCGTCCCGGGTCGAGGTCGATCCTGACCGTGCCCTTGCCCTTCGCGCCGCCGGTGTCGAACGGCAGCGAGAGGTTGGTCGGCCCCGAGGTGACGGCGGCCGAAGCGGAGGTGGCCTTCCCGGCCTCCTCCTCGGTGCGCCCCGGCTCGGTCGTCGTCAGTACGGTCGTCACCGCGAGCAGCACCACGGCGACCCCGGCCTCGGCGAGCACCGAGCGCCGCAGCCCGGTGCGCTGCGGATCGGCGTCCCGTACGCGCTTCTCCCGTACGGCCGTCCGCGCGGCCTGCTGCCGCGCCAACTGGGCGGCCCGCTTGGGGTCTTCCGGTACGGTCACCGGCTCTGGAGCGGCCGGGTCCACCACGGTGGCGGCCTTCGCGGCGGCGGTGTCGGTGAGCTGCGCGGTCCACCGCCGGGAGACAAAGGCGACCCCGACCAGTACGGCCACGAGCCCGACCTTGATCATCAGCAGCTGCCCGTACCAGGTCCCGGTCAGCGCGGACCACGAGCCGACCTGGCGCCACGACTGGTAGATCCCGGTCGCGGCCAGCGTCACGACGCTCCCGAACGCCACCCGCGAGAACCGCCGTACGGCGTCCCGCTCGATGTGCGGCGCCCGGAACAGCGAGACGAGCAGCGCGGTCAGCCCTCCCAGCCAGGTCGCCACGGCCAGCAGATGCAGCACATCCACCGGCATCGCGATGCCCGGCTGGATCCCGGTCGACGCATGCTCGGCGAACGCCCAGGTGGCGGCGATCCCGGCGGCCACGACCGCGCCGCCGATGGCCAGTCCGAAGGTGAGGTCCTTCTTCTCCTTCTCGTCTTCTCTCTTCGCGTACGTCCCGAAGAGCACGGCGACGAAGAGCGCGGACGCGCCCAGCAGCATCAGCCGCGAGACCAGCGCGGCCCCTGCCTTGGTCTCCAACACACCCTTCAGAGCGGTCAGATCGAAGAGGTCGGACAGCTTGCTCTCACCGGTGTACGAGGCCCGGAGCAGCAGCAGCGCCAGCGTCGCCCCGGTCAGCGTCAGCCAGCCGCGCACCACCAGCTTCTGCAGCGGCCGCTCGCCCGCACCCTTCGGCCAGCAGGCCAGGACGAAGGCGGCCCCGCCGACGAGCACGATGAACCCGCCGTACGCGGCATAGCGCGCGGTCCCGTAGAGGAAGCCCGCGAGCCCGCCGCCGACCGCCTGTCCGTCGACCGAGACGCTGGTCTTGGAGGGCGCCCCGATGGAGAAGGTGAAGGCGCCCGAGACGGGGTGGCTGTCGGCGGAGACGGCCTGCCAGGCGACGGTGTACGTGCCGTCCGGCAGCCCGGCGTGCAGATCGACCCCGTACGTCACCGTCGAACCGCTCGACAGATTGCGGAGCTTGGCGGTGTCGGCGCGCTTGCCCGTCGGGTCGAGGACGCGAATGGACTTGGCGTCCATCGCGACCTCCTCCGAGAAGGTGAGCGCGACGGTCTTGGGGGCGGTGGCGACCACCTCCCCGTCCTTCGGATTGGACCCCGTGAGCGCCGCGTGCGCGGACGCGGGCGCGGCCCCGGCGAAGAGCGCGCCGAGGACCGCCGCCACGACCAGCAGCAGGCGGGCGTACGGGGATCCGAGGCGAGGACGTAGGGGAGAGGTGGTCGCCGTCATCATGTGTCAGCCCCTCAGCTGTTCTTCGGGTTGTACGTGGTCTCCTTCACGGGAAGTTCGACCGTGATCGGGTCGGTCTTCTCGAAATGCAGCTCCACGGCCACCGTCTCGCCGAGCTTCGGCTGCTTCTTGAGCCCCATGAACATGAGGTGGTTCCCGCCGCGCTCCAGGTCCAGTTCGCCCTTGGCAGGGACCGGGAGCGAGGAGACCTGCTCCATCTTCTGGTCCTTGGTGACATGCATGGAGATGTCGTCCGAGAGCGTGCTGGTGACGGAGGTGAGCTTGTCGGCGCTGCCGCCGGTGTTCTTGACGATGACGTAGCCGGCCGCCATCTCGCCGTCGCCCACGGGCTGCGGCATGTACGCACCGCTGACCTTGAGCTCAGGCTTCGACGAGTCACTGGAACAGCCCGCCAGCGCAAGCCCGCAGACGGCGGCTATGGCGAAGGCGCCCGCACCGCGCCTCACGGGTTCTCCCCCTTGATGATCTTGGGGAGGTCCTTGGTGTAGTCGTCGACCGACGCGTCGTCGCCGTACAGCAGATAACCCTTGTCGGTCTTCGGCGAGAACGCGATGACCTGGGCGCCGTGCATCGAGGTGACCGTGCCGTCCTTCTCCTTCTTCGGCGGGTCGATCCCGATGCCGATCTGGCGGGCGCCCGCCTGGATGGTGGAGAAGTCACCGGTGAGCCCGACGAACGACGGGTCCATCGACTTGAGCCAGGTCCCGAGGGCGGCAGGAGTGTCGCGCTCGGGGTCGGTGGTGACGAAGACGATCTGGACCTTGTCCTGATCGGCCTTGGGCAGCGCCTTCTTGGCGACGGCCAGATTGCCCATGGTGAGGGGGCAGATGTCGGGGCAGTGGGTGTACCCGAAGTAGATCAGGACCGGCTTGCCCTTGGTCTGCTTGATCAGGTCGTACTTCTTGCCGTGCGTGTCCGTGAGGACCAGGTCCGGCTTGGTGAAAGGAGTGTCGAGTACGGTCGCGGCCTTCGTCTTCGCCTCGGCGGAGACATCGGTGACCGGCGGTCCCTCGCTGGAACCGCTGTCGGAGGAGCAGGCCGCGAGCGAGAGGGCGGCCGCCACCGCGAGGGCGGCGGCCGCGAGGGTCTTCTTCTTGCGCATGGAAAGGAACGTCCCAGTTGAGGCGGGTGTGTGGATCAGGCGTTGCTGCGGCGGCGTCCGGCGAGGACACCGAAGGCGACACCTGCGACACCGACGACGATCCCGACGATGCCGAGGACACGGGCAGTGGTGTCACTGCTGCTCTTGCTGCTCGCCGACGCGGTGTTGGTGGCGGCGGGCTTGTCGTCCGAGGCGGCCGTGGCGTGGTGGTCGTCGCCCTCGGCGGCGGTCAGCGTGAGCACGGGCGCCGGGTTCTCGGGCTCTTCCGCGCCCTTCTTCTGCTCCTCGATCCAGCGGACGACCTCCTTGTTGGAGTACGTCTGGATGGCCTTGAAGACCAGCTGGTCGGTGTCGGTCGGCAGCGCGCCGATGGAGAGCGGGAACTGCTGGAACTCGCCGGGGCCGATCTTCCCGCCGGTCCAGGTGACCTTGGAGACGGCCTCGTTGATCTGCTTGCCGTGCACGGTCAGCGGCTTGGCGAGCTTGGACTTGGTGACCGTGGCGGTCCAGCCCGGAACCGGCTGCGGCATCACGGACGCGAGCGGGTGGTCGGTGGGGAAGTTGACCTCGAGCTTGGTGGTGGAGGCGTCGTCGCGCTCGTTGGGGACCTTGAAGTTGACGGTGGCGTAGCCGCCCTTGGCGGCGGCGCCCTGCGGCTGGACGCTGACGTGCGCGAAGGCGGGGGCGGTCGCGAGCAGGACGGTGGCGGCGGCAACGGACCCGGCGACGGCGAAACGGCGTACGGAATTCATGGCAGAACACTCCACTGAGAGCAGGAAAGAGCAGGACTGAAGCAGAAGCGGGCGCCACGGCACCGCTCCCTTGCTCTGTCTTTCCGCGTGGGGGGTGCCGTGTCAGGCAGCGAGGTCGTACGAGACCGCCGGCGGCCCGCGCCGGATCACCGCGTGCTGCAGCGCCTGCCCGGCAGTGGGGAGCGGGACAGGAAGATGTACGTGTCCGCAGCGCGGCCCGGACAGGGGCGCCGCCGGGAGACCGGCCCGCAGGGCGTGCGCCAGCGCAAGCGCGGCGCGCAGGCTCCGTACGAGCGCCCCCTCTGCGACCCCCTGCACCGAAAGGCGGGCGAGCCGGAAGAGAGCGACCTCCCCGCGCCGCATCAGCCAGCCGCACGCCAGCGCGGCGAGCAGGTGACAGAGCAGCATGGGAAGGGTCGGCAGCAGCCCCATCGAGGGCTGCTGCGTCTGGGTCATGCCCGCCATCGACATGTGCGCCACCTGCGAGTGGCTGATCCCTGCCGCCTCCAGAAGGCGCTGGGCCTGCCCGTCGGTCAGCGGCCTGGTGCCCTCCCCGCAGAGGAACTTGCCCGCGAGCGAGGTCAGCGAGGTGGAGCCGTCACCCGGCATCACCATCGTCGAAGCCGACGTCATGGAGTGCTGTCCGAGCCCGAACAGCGTGTGCAGGGCCAGCTGTCCACCCGCGAGTACCGCAGCGATACCAGGCAGCGTGCGCTCACGTCCGGCGAGCAGAGCCGCCACCCCGAGCATCCCCAGGAAGCCGGCGGCCAGGGTCCACCACGGCACCGTCGCCCCGTCGGCCAGCACATGTCCGCACGCGGACAGCACGGTGCAGACCGCGGCGAACACCGCAGCCCTCAGCAGCCGGAGGCCGGTTCCGGCACGCGGGCCGGACAGGGGAGCAGACATGGCCGGGCCATCATCGCACTGCCCTTAGGGGCCCCATACGGCAGGTCCGGAAGGTCACCATCCGTCCCCTGCGGTCCCTCGCCGCACCCGCCATACCCCGGCGCACAGGGCGCGCACATCCGCCGTATGGGCGCTCTCACGTCAACTGGGCGCTTACAGAGGCCTGATAGCGGCAATAGGTAACCGTATGTCGAGCCGCAGCCAGGAGGCTGGAGCATGAGCATCTGGTGGTCACTCCACTTGCGGCGCGAAGCCGCGAGCGTTCCGCTCGCCCGTCGCCTTCTGCTCGGCACCATGGAGACCGCGGGGGTCGACCCCGACATCTCCTTCGACCTGTCGATCGCGCTCAGCGAAGCCTGTGCGAACGCGGTGGAACACGGCGGGTACGGAGAGGATGCGGGGGCTTCCTCGGCGGCGTACCGCGTGACCGCGTATCTGGACGGCGAACGGTGCCGCATCGAGGTCACGGACTCGGGGCCGGGCTTTCCCGTACGACGCAGGCGTCGTGCCGCAGCAGTCGCAACAATGGAAACAGCGAACGAGCACGAGCTCGAGAACGGCAGAGGGCTCGGCCTGATCGAGGAGCTCTGCGACCACGCGGACTTCCGCAACAGGCCGGGGCGGGGCGCGATGGTGCGCTTCTCCAAGGTCCTGAAATGGCGCGAGGACGCGCTGCTCAACGCCGCCTGAGCGGCCGCGAGAGCGCGTCCCCGACGCGGTGGTGATCAGCCCTTGAGCTGCGCCATCCACGCCTCGACCTCGTCGGAACGGCGCGGCAGCCCCGCCGACAGGTTCGTGTTGCCGTCCTCGGTGACGAGGATGTCGTCCTCGATCCGCACGCCGATGCCGCGGTACTCCGCGGGCACGGTCAGGTCGTCGGCCTGGAAGTAGAGGCCGGGCTCGACGGTGAGGCACATCCCCGGCTCGAGCGTCCCGTTGACGTACGCCTCGGTGCGCGCGGCGGCGCAGTCGTGGACGTCCAGGCCGAGCATGTGGCCGGTGCCGTGCAGGGTCCAGCGGCGCTGCAGACCGAGCTCCAGGGCGCGCTCCACGGGACCCTCCAGGAGGCCCCACTCAACGAGCTTCTCGGCGAGCACGCGCTGCGAGGCGTCGTGGAAGTCGCGGTACGCGGCACCCGGCTTGACCGCCGCGATGCCGGCTTCCTGGGCCTCGTACACGGCGTCGTAGATCTTCTTCTGCAGCTCGCTGTACGTGCCGTTGATGGGCAGCGTGCGCGTGACGTCCGCGGTGTAGAGGGTGTGGGTCTCCACGCCGGCGTCGAGCAGCAGCAGGTCGCCGGAGCGGACGTCGCCGTCGTTGCGCACCCAGTGCAGGGTCGTGGCGTGCGGGCCCGCCGCGCAGATCGAGCCGTAGCCGATGTCGTTGCCCTCGACGCGGGCGCGCAGGAAGAAGGTGCCCTCGATGTAGCGCTCGCTCGTCGCCTCGGCCTTGTCGAGGACCTTCACGACGTCCTCGAAGCCGCGGACCGTGGAGTCGACGGCCTTCTGCAGCTCGCCGATCTCGAACGCGTCCTTCACCGCACGCGCCTCGGAGAGGTAGACGCGCAGCTCCTCGTCGCGCTCGGCGGTCACCTTGTCGGTGAGCGCGGACTCGATGCCCGCGTCGTGGCCCCGTACGTTACGGACCGGACCCGTGGCCTCGGTGAGCGCGGCGGCCAGCTCGCGGACGTCCTTCGCCGGAAGGCCGAGCAGCTGCTCCGCCTCGGTGAGGGAGTTGCGGCGGCCGACCCAGAGCTCGCCCTGGCCGTCGAGCCAGAACTCGCCGTTCTCGCGGTCGGAGCGCGGCAGCCGGTAGAGCGTCGCCTCGTGGCCGTCCTTGGTGGGCTCCAGGACGAGGACGCTGTCCTCGGTCTGGTCGCCGGTCAGGTACGCGTACTCGGTCGAGGCGCGGAAGCTGTACTCGGTGTCGTTCGAGCGGGTCTTCAGGTTCCCGGCGGCGATCACCAGGCGCTCGCCCGGGAAGCGCGCGGAGAGCGCGGCGCGGCGAGCGGCGGCGTACGGGGCCTGGGCGATCGGCTCCAGGCCGTGCAGCTCGGTGTCGGCCCAGCCGGACTTCATGTTCTCGGCGAGCTCGTCGGAGACACCGCCGTAGAGGCCGTTCTTCCGCTGCTTGATCGGCTCTTCTTCGGTCTCTTCGACAATGAGCTCTTCGGACACGACAGGTTCTCCTCGATACGACACTGGACCCTCTCCATCGTACGGGCGTACGGAAGGGGGCCCAGGGCCGGAGGACCTCTTACATCGGCTACACGAACCGGGCCGCCAGAATCACCACGTCCTCGGCGCTGTCCACCGCGTCGAGCCCGTCCGGAAGCACCGTGTGCAGCACATGATCGGCGATCGCCCCGGGGTCGTCGAGCAGCCCCGGCGGCACGCTCGCGGCAGCCGCGTGCAGCCGTGCGTACGCCCGGTCCATGGGCTCCCCGGTCCGGTGCAGCAGCCCGTCGGTACAGAGCAGAACCGTCTCTCCGGGCGCCGGCGAGAACTCCACGCTCGGCGCCTCCCAGCACGCCAGCATCCCCAGCGGCGCCGACAGCGACGTCTCGATGAATTCGCACCGCCGCGCCCCGATGACCAGCGGCGGAGTGTGCCCGGCGCCGGCCAGCACGATCTTGCGCTGTCCCGGCTCGCAGTACGCGAAGAGCGCGGTGGCGGCGCGGGCGGGCTCGGTCAGCCGCAGCAGCAGCTCCAGATCGGAGAGCACGGCGACGGGATCCTCGCCCTCCATGACCGCGTACGCCCGCAGGGAAGCCCGCAGCCGGCCCATCGCGGCGAGCGCGCTGGGACCCGAACCGGTGACCGACCCGACGGCCAGACCCAGCGCGCCCTCGGGCAGCGGCAGCGCGTCGTACCAGTCGCCTCCGCCGCGCGGCCCGGTGCGGTGGCGGGCGGCGAGCTGGACGCCCGCGACCCGGGGCAGCCGGCTGGGCAGCAGTTCCTCGGCGACGGTGGCGGTCCGGATGCGGGCCCGCTCCAGTTCGAGGAGACGGGTGAGGTGCTCGCCGGCGTACCGGGCGTAGAGCCCGACGAGATGGCGCTGGCGTTCGGTGGGCTCGGCGGGCTCGTCGTACAGCCAGACGGCCGCGCCGACCCGGCCGGAACCCTCACCGGTCAGCGGCAGGGCGTAGCTGGCGGCGTACCCGAGACGCGCGGCGACCTCGCGGTGGCGCGGGTCGAGCTCCTCGTCGCCCAGCAGATCGGGCACGGCGACGGCGTCGGGCAGACCCTCCAGGATCCGGCCGTACGAGGTGGCGCTGCGCGGCACCGTCTCGATGTGGCCGAGATCCGCGTGGGCGAGCCCGAGACCGACGGTGTCGGTCGGACCGAGACCGTCGGCCGGCTCCAGTACGACCAGACCGCGACGGGCGCCGACCAGCGCGGCACCCGCCCGCAGCAGCTCCTGGAGCGCGTCCTGGAGGGTGCCGGTGCGGACGAGACGCTCGGTGAGTTCGTGCAGGGTGGTGAGATCCGAGACCCAGCCCGCGAGCCGGTCCTGGATCAGTGCGCCCGGTGCGGCTGTTGCCGCAGTGTGCGCGGGAGAAGGAATGGACGGGTCGTTTCCAGCCACTTTCGGCAGCTGCGGGGTGCTCATGCCGACCAGGTATTCGACTGGTGCGTTTTGCTCAATAGCATCGCAAACCCCCATGTCATTCTGCGCAGCTATCAATGGATCCACATGTACACGCAGAAGTGAGGGAATGTCCAGTATTGGCTTAGTGGGACTGCTGGTGTTGGCGGTACCGGGGAGTTGGCCGGAAAATATCCCCCCACCGTCCGACCGGGGGTCGACTGAGCCAGCACGCTGGGTACGTAATCGGTGATGGCCAGGGGCAGTTGGGACGACCCCGGAACCTGGCGAGAGACCCGGGCGTCTTATCTGCTGACGGCCGCGCCCCATCCCCGAGTGGCGGGGTTGTACGACGGGACAGTTACGCGCTACGCACGCGCCACCCCTCGCCATGCTTGAGTGATGGACACGCTTGAGTAATCGGTCAGCCCACGCACGCGCAGTGAAGTGATGCACACGTGGTGTCATGCGGACTCATGTGGACCCTCGGCGTTCAACGGAAAGGAACGAGCGCTCATGCGCGAGATCCTCGGAAGGCGACGCAGGCTCCGGCTTTGGCGCAATGGTCGGCCTGAGCAGCTCGGCGCGGCCCTGACCTGCGCCGTCGACTGGCAGTGGCCCGTACTCCCCGGTGTGGGATGCGCGGCCTCGGGCGACGGCGACCGCAAGGGAGCCTGCGCCTGCCCCGACCCCGAGTGCGCCGTCCCCGGCGCACATCCCTTCGACCCCGGTCTCCTCGCGGCGACCACCGACGAGCGCATGGTGCGCTGGTGGTGGACCAACAGGCCGGGCGCACCCGTGATCCTGGCCACCGGCGGCCGCGCGCCGTGCGCGGTCAGCCTTCCGGCCGAGGCCGGCGCCCGTGCGCTGGCCGCGCTCGACCTGAAGGGGATGCGGCTCGGCCCGGTCGTGGCGACCGGCGAGCGCTTCTCGCTGCTGGTCGCCCCGTACTCGCTGGAGCGCCTCGGCGAACTCCTGCACGCCAAGGACCGGGTGCCGCACTCGCTCCGCTTCCACGGCGAGGGCGGCTATCTGCTGCTGCCGCCCTCCACGACGGGTGCGGGACCCGTCCACTGGGAGCGCGCACCCCTGCCCGGTTCGTCCGCCCCCTGGCTGCCGGATGTCGAGGCGGTCGTCGACGCACTGGTCGACTCACTCGTACGGGTGTGAGCAGGCCCCAGTTGTAAGGGAAATGGGCGCGCGGCCCGCTGCGCGCCCGTTTCCGTCGATAGCGTCGCGCCAATGAACCTCCGCATGATCGGACTCGGGGCCGTGGTGGTCTTCACCGTCCTGCTGCCCCTGACCGCCACCGCAGGTCCCGAGCCCGCGGAGGGCAAGGGGGGCGACGCGGCCCCCGTACCGTCTCCGTCGCCGTCCGGACTGCTGTCCGGAATCGACGTATCTGCTGTGACTGGTGGCGCCCTGTCGCATACGTCCACTCAGTGCGGCCCCGAACTCGCCTCCCCCGAAGGGGTCGAGGCGCAGACCTGCGTGATGAGCGATGCGCGCACCACCTGGGCGCGGAGTTACTACCGCAATGCGACCGGCGGGGAGTTGGCCGCGGTACTCAGCGTGATGGGCCCCGGCGGCAGAACCGTGACGGTGAACTGTGCCGTCGAGTCCGACGATGAGCCGGAAATCTGCGAGACGCCGCACGAGCGGACGGCCGGGAAGCCGGTGGAGTACACGGCGGTGGCGGAGTTCGCGGGCCCGGGCGACGGGCCCCTGCTGCTGCGCTCGGGGAGCAACTCGGCGGCGCCGGCGGCGGGTTGATGTAAGCGGGACATAAGAAGGTCCGGCCGTTGGCGACGGGGGATGCACCAACGACCGGACTTCTAGAACGGTAACAAGAGATCTGCGGTTCGCAAATTCGATCCCGTGTATTCGGACAGCGATTTACCTGCCGATACGGGGAGTTGTGACCGGCGTCACCCGGACCCCCTGCTTGACCGTCACTCTCAGCTGAGCGTCACTTGGCGGTTGGTGAGCCCGCCGCGCGCCCGGCGCTCGTCCGCCGACAGCGGCGCGTCCGCGGCGAGTGCCTCCTTCAGCCGCTCGGCGAACTCCGCCGCCGGCTTCTCGCACTCCTCGGCGCCCATCGCGCTCGGCAGGTCCCAGACCGGAACGGTGAGCCCGTGCGCCCGGAAGGACCCGACGAGCCGGGTGCCGACACCGAGCGAGGAGGTGCCCGCGGCGTGCAGCCGGGCGAGCGCGTCCAGAAGCTGCTCCTCGGGGACGGTCATGACCCAGCGCAGGTGGTTCTTGTCCGGCGTCTCGCACCAGTACGCGGCGTCCGCGGAGGCGATCTTGACGGTCGGGATCGCGGCCTCGTTGGCGCGCTCCAGCGACGCGGCGACCTCGGGGGTCGCGTTCTCGGCGTCCGGCACCCAGAACTCGAACCCGGTGTGCACGGCGGGCTCGAAGGCCCCGGCCGGGTCAAGCAGGTCCTGCAGCCGCGGCCCGTCGGCCGACGCCTTCTGCGCGGTGACGGGCGAACCGGGCGTGGCGGTCAGCGCGCGCTGCAGGGTGTCGGCGAGGTCGCGGCTGAGGTCGCCGGACGGGGTGTCGTTCTGCAGCCCGAGCAGTACGGAACCGTCCTCGCGGCGCAGCGCGGGCCACGCCATCGGCAGTACGGTCGCGAGCGTGACGGAGGGGACGCCCTCGGGCAGCCCGTCCTTGAGCGTCAGCTCCACGGTCGCGGCGGGGACCAGCTCGCGCAGCGCGACCCAGTCGCCCTCGCCGGGCAGCCCCTCGAAGGGGCGCTGGACCAGCTCGGTCACGGCGTGCGCTGCGGCCCGCCCGTGGCAGGCCTTGTACCGGCGGCCCGAGTTGCAGGGGCAGGGCTCCCTGGCTCCGACGACGGGGATCTCTCCCGTGGTCTTCTGCGGGGCCTTCGCCTGCGGACGCTTCTTGGCCATGGTGCGGCTCTCTCCCGACTGCGTACTGCTCTTGAAGATGTCGGCGCGAGCCTAGCCGCTGATGCCCACGGGGCCGCTTCGTCAGTCCAGTTCGTCGAAGGCGTCCGCGAACTCCGTGCCCGGGCCCGCGACGCGCGTAGCGAAGTCCTCGCGTCGGTGGCCTCCGGTCACGATCACCCAGACCGTCACCTCGCCAGCCGCCGTGTCCCGTACTCCCCAGTCCTGTGCCAGCGCGCTGATGATGTTCAGCCCGCGGCCGCCCCGCGCCGTCACGGAAGGTGTGGCCGGAACCGGCCGGGTCGGGCCGCCGCCGTCCGTCACTTCCACGGTCAGGCTGCCTGCCTTGTCCACCCGCCATGCTGCCCGTACGTCACCGTCGCCGATCTCCGCCTCGCCCAGCGGCCTGCCGTGCCGGCAGGCGTTGCTGAGGAGTTCGGAAAGGATCAGAACGGCATCGTCGACGACCGAGTCGGACACCCCGCTGCTGCGCAACTGATCACGCATCCGGTGTCGTGCTTCCCCCACGCCCGCAGGGCCATGGGGTACGGCCATGCTCGACGACGTGGGCACTTGCTGTGCCACCACCAACGCCACCCCCGAGACCTCCTTTGCCCCACGCCATCGAGTGGATGCCCCAATGGACTGGACCGGAAACCGGCCAAAGGGGCCCTGGTGACGCATTCGTAACGATCGAACACGGTCCGAACGCGCCGGGGCACACCCAGTAACCGACCCTAGAGGCGGCCGAGTTGACCGAGGACCTGTTTGGGGCGATTCGTAATGATTGCTTCCACGCCGAGCCGCGCACAGAGCTCCACATCCTCCGGCTCGTTCACCGTCCAGACGTGCACCCGGTGCCCCGCCCGGTGCAACCGTGCGATGTAGCCGGGGTGGTTGCGCACGATCCGCATCCCGGGGCCGGCGATGCGCGCACCGGCCGGCAGCCGTCCGTCGCGCAGGCGCGGGGTCACGAACTGCATCAGATAGACGGTGGGGATGCCCGGTGCGGCGGCCGCGATCCGGTGCAGCGAGCGCGCCGAGAAGCTCATGATCCGTACCTGCGACGGTTCGCCCGGCGGCGGTGCGTCGAGCCCGAACCGGCCCAGCGTCTCCAGGAGCTTGGCCTCGACCTGGCCGGCCCAGCGGGTCGGGTGCTTGGTCTCGATGGCCAGTTCCACCCGGCGCCCCGCGTCGGAGACGAGCTGGAGCAGGCGCTCCAGGGTGAGTACGGAGGTCGATTCGCGGTCCCAGTCGGGCGCCTCGTTGTCGTCGGGGTGTCCTTTCCACGAACCGAAGTCGAGGGCGGCCAGATCCGAGAGCTCCAGCGCCGAGACCGCGCCGCGGCCGTCGGACGTGCGGTTGACGCGGCGGTCGTGGACGCAGACGAGATGCCCGTCGGCCGTGAGCCGTACATCGCATTCGAGGGCGTCGGCGCCGTCCTCGATCGCCTTCTGGTACGCGGCGAGAGTGTGCTCGGGGGCGTCCTCGGAGGCCCCGCGGTGGGCGACTACCTGGATGTTGTGCTGCCGTGCGTGAGTCACCGCGACATCGTGCCCCAAATAAAGCCCGGAGCGGGACTCACAGCTCCCGCTTACGGTGTCCTGACGTGCCGTGGGAAAAGCTGACCGCAGATACTTGCACAGCGGACTCTTGCCTGAAGACGACGTGGACCCTGAGGAGAAAGAGCTGTGAGCACCGAGAACGAGGGCACCAACGAGGGCACTCCGGCGGAGAACACCCCTGCCGCCCCGTCCGTACCTCCTGTGCCGCCCGCCGCTCCTGACGGCCCGCCCGCGTCCGTACCGGCCGCCCAGGAGCAGACGCCGGCACCCGCACCGGTCGCACCCGCCGCCCCCGCCCACCCCGAGCCCGTACCGGCGCAGTCGGCCGCGGACGCCGGCTGGCCGCCGCCCCCGCCGGCCGTTCCCTCGTACGGGACCCCCGGCGGTGCCCCGTGGGGCGCACCCGTGGCGGACGCGCCCCCGCCGCCGAAGCGCCGTATCGGCGGACTCCTCGCGGCGGTCCTGGTGACCGCGATCGTCGCGGGCGGCGTCGGCGGAGCCGTCGGCTACAAGATGGAGAACGGCAACAACAACTCCTCGACCGGCTCGACCACCGTCTCCGCCTCGGGCAACGCCCAGGACGTGAAGCGCGCGGCCAACACGGTCGCCGGAGTCGCGGCCAAGGCGCTCCCGAGCGTCGTCACCATCGAGTCCAAGGGCACCGACGGCAGCGGCGGCACCGGCACCGGCTTCGTCTTCGACAAGCAGGGCCACATCCTCACCAACAACCACGTGGTGGCGGACGCGGCCGACGGCGGCAGCCTCACCGCGACCTTCTCCAACGGCAAGAAGTACGACGCCGAGATCATCGGCCGCGCCCAGGGCTACGACGTCGCGGTCATCAAGCTGAAGAACGCCCCGGCCAACCTGGTCCCGCTGGCCCTCGGCGACTCCGACAAGGTCGCGGTCGGCGACTCGACCATCGCGATCGGCGCCCCCTTCGGCCTCTCCAACACGGTCACCACCGGCATCATCAGCGCGAAGAACCGCCCGGTCTCCTCCAGCGACAGCAGCGCGTCGGCCAAGTCCTCGTACATGAGCGCCCTGCAGACGGACGCCTCCATCAACCCGGGCAACTCCGGCGGCCCGCTGCTCGACGCGGGCGGCGCGGTGATCGGCATCAACTCGGCGATCCAGTCGAACGGCAGCAGCAGCGGCACCTCCCAGTCGGGCTCGATCGGCCTCGGCTTCGCCATCCCGATCAACGAGGCGTCCCGGGTCGCCCAGCAGCTGATCACCAGCACGACGCACGAGCCGGTGTACCCGATCATCGGCGCCACGGTCGCCATGGCCGACACCTCCACGGGCGCCACCTCGGGCGACGGCGCCAAGATCTCCGCCCAGGGCAGCGGCGGCACCGCCGCGGTCAGCCCGAACGGACCGGCCGACAAGGCGGGCCTGAAGGCGGGCGACACGATCACCAAGCTCGACGACACGGTGATCGACAGCGGCCAGACCCTGATCAGCGCGATCTGGACGCACAAGCCGGGTGACACGGTCACGGTCACGTACAAGCGCGGCGGCCAGGAGCACACGGCGCAGGTCACCTTGGGCGAACGCAAGGGCGACAGCTGACCCTGGCCCATCAGGCCGCTCGGGATGCTGGGTTGCCCGAGCGGCCCAAGGGAACAGTCTTGGCTGCACTGTCCTGGGGGATAACCCCCAGACCCCCAGCCGACACCCCCGCCTCCGGTAGGCTGTGGCTGCTTCGCCGCAGGTGGGTGGGGCACGGGTGGTGTGCCCGAGCGGCCTAAGGGAACAGTCTTGAAAACTGTCGTGGCAGCGATGTCACCGTGGGTTCAAATCCCACCGCCACCGCCCAGTTGAAAGGGGCGCCCCGATCCGGGGCGCCCCTTTCGCGTGCGTCGGCGCGGTCAGCGGGCGTAGACCGCCACGAAGTCGCGGGTGGCCTGGTTGTAGTAGCGCTCCGCCGGGTTCTCGAAGTCGAGGATGTTCGTGGGCTTCGGGTCGGCCGGGTTCTTGCGGCCGTCGTAGCTCATGAAGGACGGCCAGGCGCGGTTCATGTCCAGCGGCATCGCGCGCACCGCGCCCGCGTTCTGCATCAGCTCCGCGAGCGTACGGGCGGTGAGGGCCTGGCCGACGACCATGATGATGTCGCCCTTCGCCGTGACGCCGACGCCCGAGCGCTCGACGAACATCGCGCTCTGGTCGGTGGCGCCCCACTTGGAGTCGTCGTCGATGTCGGGGACGACCTGGCCGCCGTCGACCATCAGCTCCAGGCACTGGCGCACCCCGACGACGTCGCGCGTCATACGGACGTCGCGGCCCCAGACGCCGATCTTGATGGAGCCGTCGCGGTAGAAGACCTCGGAGGCGGCGCCGTCGCGGAGCTCGCCCGCGTACTCGCCGTTGAGGTAGAAGCCGCCGTTCGAGCCGCCGTCGGTGATCTTGAAGCCGCCGTTCCAGGTGGCGACCAGGTTCTTGCGCTGGCCGTGCGGGATGTTCGGCGGGACCGAGAAGGTGCCGCCCGGCTCGCGCAGGCCGGGGTGGAGCTGGAAGCGGGAGTGCTTGGTGCTGATCCAGGCGATCGCCGCTTCGTACGAGGTGTGGTCGGCATCGGGGCGTACGTACGTCCCCTGCACGATCGGGCGCCCGTGCGCGGTGGCCAGCGCGCGCCAGACCCCCTCGCCGGGGAGGGCGGGGCGGACTGCGGTCGGCATCGGGGTGCGCAGGGCGAGGCCGGCCTTGTGCGGCTTGACGGGGCTGGGAGCCGCGGCCTTCTTCATCCGGGCCTGGGCCTCGGCCGAGAGCGAGCCGCCGACCTGCGGCGGGTCGAGGTCGTACTTCAGGTTCTCCAGCTTGTCGACCACGACGCCCAGCTCGTGCTCGCGCGCCCAGCCGGCCAGCCGCGCCGCCGTCGAGTCGTCGCCGGGGTACGTGAGGGCTTCGCCGACCGACCAGCCGAGCGTGCCGAGCAGCACCACACCCGCCGCGAGCAGGGAGCGGAGGACGGGACGGCGCTTGCGGCGCTTGGGCGGAGACATGGGCTGTGACACGGGTGGGCCTCTCCTGACGGGGCATCAGCTGATGGGTTCAGCGGAACCCTTCCCGCGGGGTCGCGCACCCCGGAGAGGCCATACGGGTGGTGTTCATCAGAAGAACTGCGCGGCCGGGGCGTCGGTCCTTGGCCCTACCGAATCCATCTACATCATGTGAAAGGTATGCAAATCGCTCCACTCGAAAAGTGAGGTTCCGTCATGACCAGTCAGGCCAAGAAGGTGTGGGCCGCCTTCACCACCGCGTTCTTCGCGCTCTTCGCGCTGCTCGGCTTCTCCACCCCCGCCACTGCCGCCGCCCCGCAGGCCGTAACCGCTCCGGCCGCTTCCTGCAAGCCGACCGCGGCGGAGGCGCGTGCGCTGAAGGCGCTTGAGCCGGTCGCGTGGTGGGCGTTGCCCAAGGACCGGGCACTGCCGCCCACGATGAAGCAGCGCATCCGCGCCGAGGCGCACGGTTCCTCGCCCTCGACCCGCCATGTGCCGCTCGACACGGACGCCACGGACGACGAGCAGGACGCTCCCGTTGCGAGTGCGGCGCTCCGGCCCGAGCAGCGTCCGGCGGAGCAGCGTCAGGCAGAGCTTCAGCCGGCCTGATCCGGCCGCAGTGGGGCCATCGTCAGGCGGGCTGCCGAGGCGATGGTGGCACGAGCTTCGTGCTCGGTGAGTCCGGTACGTACAGCCGCATCGCAGAGCAGGTCGGTGACGTCGTCGCCGAGACCGTTCTCGTAGGCGCGGCAGGCGGCCCAGAACAGACGGGTATTGCGCTGTCCCTCGTGGGCGGCGAGCACGAACTGCACCAGGCCGCTGCCGTGAGCGGGACGGCCTGTGAGGTGGTGGGTGCTGCGCGCCGCGGGTGGCGTGAGCAGACGTAGCAGTGTGTGCGGGACGGGTGCGGGCGCGAGGTGCGCTGTGCCCGGAGCAAGGCGGTAGATGCCGTGGACCGTGAGTGAACCGGGTCCCACGAGGTACCCGCCTGCCCCGCGGATGTCGATGCCGGGAGCGAGCCGGCTCGCGGAGTTGGGGACGACCGTGTCCGGCGGACCGGTGAGCCAGAGATGGCGGCCGCCGCTGGGCGTGAGCACGGTGACCGTCTCCGGGATCGTGAAGAGGTGTTGCAACGCCAGGTGGCGCAGCGCCGCCGTGGAGTCCGTGTCGGACTTGGTGTCGAGGTCGATGCCGATGAGGTGGTGCGGGGGCCGGCCGCAGGCGATGCCGTAGCCGGTGGCCCAGGGGGCTGCGGCGAACATCGCGCGGACGACGGCAGGGTCGGTGGAGGCGTCGTGGACGCCGTGACCCGTGCGACCGCATTCGCCCCGGCAGAGGACCGGCTCGGGGGCGGCTTGCTGGTGGGGCGCGCGGTGGGGTGAAGGGAGCGCGGGGAGCTTCGTACGGGACAGGGGGATGACGGGAAGCCCGCGCTCGGCGGCGGAAAGCGCATGGGCGAGGGCCAGGGTGGCGGAGTGCCGGTCGGTGGTGGCCATGCCTCTATGTTCGTACGAATGTTCGAGCAAGGGAAGAGGTTAAGGACCTGGAGGAACGCTTCGCCTCATGGGGCGACTGCGTTCGGGTGACCTGACCGGGTTTGAGCTGGGATTTTGGGGGCGTGAAGGGGGTTTATCGACTTAACGTCACGCTTGCGAGGGAAAGAGGGCTTCTGGAGTGGTTCGCCGGGGGTTCGGTGGGCAATTCTGGATTCGCGACGTCGAGCACACAGCGTCGGGGCGGTCGGCCAACCGTTCCCGCACAAGCCGTTTTTCTGGTTCCTGGAGGAATTCACATGGCAAGCATCCGTACCGCCCGCGTCATCGCCGCCGCCGCCGCCCTGCCCCTGGCGGCCGCCCTGTTCACCGGCGTTGCCTCCGCCGACAACGGCTCTTTCGCGGACCACGGATCCAACGCGACTGTCGCCACCGTCAGCGGCAGCGGCGTCGGGCACAACAACAGCGGCAACTCGACCACCACGCAGCAGGTGGCGACCGGCGCAGGAGCGTCGAACCAGAACAACACGGCCAGCGTCAACGGCTCGCGCTTCACGAAGATCGACCAGTCCAACACCACGGTCAACTTCACGCAGCTCTGGTAGTCCGCGGCCCGAAGGGGGTCCGGGTCACGGGGTGAACGACAGTCCGGCGACGGCACTTCGGTGCCGTCGCCGGACTGTTTTGCGCTGCGCCGTTGCCTTGACAGGGGACACGAATCTGACGGACAGTCAGAAACCCTGATCCGTACGCCCCTTTGCTCCGGAAGGAGCCTGCCGACGTGCACCTCGCCCCTACGGAGCGGCAGCAGTCGCTGCGTGCCGAGCTCCGGTCGTACTTCAGAGATGTGATGCGGGACGGGCCCGGTGAGGGGCCCGCCGAACAGCGGGCCCTGCTGCGGCGCATCGGCGCCGACGGAATGCTGGGGCTCGGGTGGCCCGTCGAGTACGGCGGTCAAGGGCGGGGCCCCGACGAGCAGTTCGTCTTCTTCGACGAGGCCTACCGGGCGGGTGCTCCCGTGTCGATGGTGACCCTGAACACGGTCGGGCCGACCCTGATGAAGTACGGGACGCAGGAGCAGAAGGAGTACTTCCTGCCGCGGATCCTGAGCGGGGACGTCGTCTTCGCCATCGGGTACAGCGAGCCCGAGGCCGGGACCGATCTGGCGTCGCTGCGGACGCGCGCGGTGCGGGAGGGCGGGGACTGGCTGATCGACGGGCAGAAGGTCTTCACCTCCAACGCGCAGAACGCGGACTGGATCTGGCTCGCCTGCCGTACGGACACCGAGGCGCCCAAGCACAAGGGCATCTCGATCGTGCTGGTCCCGACGGATGCGCCCGGGTTCTCCTGGACGCCCATCGAGACCGTGGGCGGGCTGACGACGACCGCCACGTACTACGACGGGATACGGGTGCCCGCCGGGAATCTGGTGGGCGAGGAGAACGCCGGCTGGGGGCTGATCACCAACCAGCTCAACCATGAACGGGTCGCGCTCGCGGCGATCGGGATGCAGGCGGAGGACGCGTACGCGGCGGTGCTCGCGCAGGCGCGGACCGTTGATCCGGACACGGGCGAGCGGGCGGCCGACCGGCCGTGGGTGCAGGCGAGGCTGGCGGAGATTCATGCGCGGCTGGCGGCGGTGCGACTGCTCAACTGGCGCCTTGTGGGGGACGTGGGGGCCGGGACGCTCGCGCCGGGAGATGCAAGTGGCGTGAAGTTTTTGGGAACCGAATCGACGGTGGCGGTGTACCAGATGTGTCAGGAAGTTGCGGGGGAGGCGGGACTGGTCAGGGCGGGGTCGCCGGGGGGCTTCGGGGACGGGGAGCTTGAGCGGATGAACCGGGCGGCGCAGATCAATACCTTCGGGGGCGGGGTGAGCGAGGTGCAGCGGGAGATCGTGGCGACGATGCGGCTCGGGATGAGGAGCCGCAAGCGGTGAATATCGACGGGGAGTTGAAGGTCTTTGAGGGGCTGCCCGCTGCCGTTGCCGGGGTGGGCAAGGACGTCGTCAACGAGGCGATGATCCGGCACTGGTGCGAGGCGATGGGCGATGCCCACCCGGCGTATCCGGGGGTCGCGCCGCCGACGATGCTGCAGGCCTGGACGATGGGCGGGCTCTCTGGGCACACGGCGCGGTCGGAGGCGCAGGACGAGCTGTTCGCGCTGCTCGACGGGGCGGGGTTCACCTCGGTCGTCGCGACCGACTGCGAGCAGGAGTATCTGCGGGATCTGCGGCCGGGGGACTCGATCACCTTCGACGCGGTGATCGAGTCGGTGTCGGAGCGGAAGACGACGAAGCTGGGGACGGGGCACTTCGTCACCACACGGATGGACGTCAGGGCCGACGGGGAGCTGGCCGGGACGCACCGCTTCCGGATCCTCAAGTACGCCCCGGCCGAGAAGAAGGAGAAGGGGGAGAAGAAGCCTGCGGGGCAGCGTCCGCGGCCCGTCGTCAATCGCGACAACGCCGGTTTCTGGGAAGGGGTTTCCGAGCATCGGCTGCTCATCCAGCGGTGCGGGGGATGCGGGACGCTGCGGTTCCCCTGGCTGCCCGGGTGCAATGCGTGCGGGTCGCAGGAGTGGGACACGGTCGAGGCGAGCGGCGCGGGGACGGTCTATTCGTACGTGGTGATGCACCATCCGCCCTTCCCTGCCTTTGATCCCCCTTATGCGGTGGGGCTGATCGAGCTCTCCGAAGGGGTGCGGATGGTCAGCAATGTGGTGGGGGTGGACGCCGACAAGGTGCGGATCGGAATGCCGGTGCGGCTCGAATTCCTGCGGGTGGACCCGGAGTTGGAACTGCCCGTCTTCAGAGGGAGTGACGGCTGACATGGATTTCACGCCCACGGAGGAGCAGGGAGCCGCGCAGGAGCTGGCGGCGCAGATCTTCGGGGACCTCTCCACGCACGAGAGGCTGACGGCGGCCGGGACGGGGACGGACGCCGAGCTGTGGAAGGCGTTGTGCGCGGCCGGTCTGGTGGCGGCCGTGGAGGAGACAGGTCTGCTCGGACTGGTCCTGGTCCTGGAGGAGATGGGGCGGACGACGGCGCAAGTGCCCTTCGCCGCGCACGGGGTGTACGGGCTGCTCGCGGTGGGCGAGCACGGGACGGACGAGCAGCGGGAGCGGCTGCTGCCCGGGTTCCGGGACGGGACGGCGGTGGTGGCCGGGGCGTTCCCGGAGCGCGGAGGTGTACGGGCCGACGGGGAGGGCCGGTTGAGCGGGGTTCTGCCCGCGGTGCCGTGGCTGCGGGACGCGACGCATGTGCTGGTGCCGGCCGTTCAGCCGGATGCGGGGACGGGATGTTTTCTCGTGGAGACCGCCGGACTGGAGGTCGAGCCCGTTGAACTGACAGCTCCCTGGCGCGCCGGGCGGCTGGTGCTCGAAGGGGCGGTGGGCGAGCGCATCGGCGACGGGGGTGCCTGTGCGTCCGTGCTCACCGCGGGCCGCACCGCGTTCGCGGGACTGCAGGCCGGGGTGTGCGCGGGGTCGCTCGCGCGGGCCGTCGCGTACACCTCGGTGCGCGAGCAGTTCGGGCGGCCGCTCTCCACCAACCAGGCGGTGCTGCTGCGGGCCGCCGACGCGTACATGGACACCGAGGCGATACGGGTGACGGTGTACGAGGCCGCCTGGCGCCATGACGAGGGCCTCGCGTACGAGACCCATGCGCTGACGGCGGCCTGGTGGGCGTCCGAGGCGGGGAGGCGCGTCGTGCACGCCGGACAGCATCTGCACGGCGGGATGGGCGCCGACCTGGAGCACCCCGTGCACCGGCACTTCCTCTGGGGGCGTCAGCTCGACGCGTATCTGGGGAGCGGGGGCGAAGTCCTCGCCGAACTGGGGCAGTTGATCGCAGAGGAGGGGGAGACGGTATGAGGGTCGGCGAGGAGCTGGAGCCGCTGGAGATCCCGATCACCCGCACGCTGATCGTGGCGGGCGCGGTGGCATCGCGGGACTACCAGGACGTGCACCACGATGCCGAGGCGGCCAGGGCGAAGGGCTCCCCCGACATCTTCATGAACATCCTGACGACCAACGGCCTGGTCGGCCGCTACATCACCGACCACTTCGGAGCGCGGTCCTCGCTGCGGAAGGTTGCCATCCGGCTCGGGGCACCCAACTACCCCGGAGACACGATGGTGTTGACCGGGACGGTCGTCGCCGTCGACGGGGACACGGCGCAGGTGCGGGTCGTGGGGGCCAACGGGATCGGGCACCACGTGACCGGCACCGTGACGGTGGAGGTGGGCGCATGAGCCTGCGGACACGTGATGCGCTCGGCGGAAAGGCCGCCGTCGTGGGCATCGGGGCGACCGAGTTCTCCAAGAACTCCGGTCGCAGCGAGCTCAAACTGGCCGTGGAAGCCGTGCAGTCGGCGCTCGACGACGCCGGGCTCACCCCGGCCGACGTCGACGGCCTGGTCACCTTCACCATGGACACCAGCCCCGAGATCACCGTCGCCCAGGCGGCCGGCATCGGCGAGCTGTCCTTCTTCTCGCGGATCCACTACGGCGGAGGGGCCGCCTGCGCCACCGTGCAGCAGGCCGCACTCGCCGTGGCGACCGGGGTCGCCGAAGTCGTCGTCTGCTACCGGGCGTTCAACGAACGCTCCGGGCGCCGGTTCGGGTCCGGGGTGCAGCACCGCGAGCCGTCGGCGGAGGGGGCGGCGCTCGGCTGGGCGCTGCCGTTCGGACTGCTGACGCCCGCCTCCTGGGTGGCGATGGCGGCGCAGCGCTATCTCCACACGTACAACCTGACCCCCGAGGCCTTCGGGCATGTGGCGGTGACGGACCGGCGTCATGCCGCCCGCAACCCGGCCGCGTACTTCCACGGCAAACCGATCACGCTCGCCGATCATGCGGCCTCGCGCTGGATCGTCGAGCCGCTGCGGCTGCTCGACTGCTGCCAGGAGACCGACGGCGGGCAGGCGATCGTGGTGACCAGCGTCGAGCGGGCCCGGGATCTGCGCCGTCCGCCCGCGGTGATCGTCGCCGCGGCGCAGGGCGCGGGGCGGGCGCAGGAGCAGATGACCAGCTTCTACCGCGACGATCTCAGCGGACTGCCCGAGATGAGCGTGGTCGCGCAGCAGCTCTGGCGGACCTCGGGGCTCGCCCCCTCCGACATCGACGTGGGGATTCTCTACGACCACTTCACGCCGTTCGTGCTGATGCAGCTGGAGGAGTTCGGGTTCTGCAAACCGGGTGAGGCGGCGGACTTCGTCGCCGAGGACGCCCTGCCGCTGAACACGCACGGCGGGCAGCTGGGGGAGGCGTATCTCCACGGGATGAACGGCATCGCGGAGGCCGTGCGACAGCTCCGGGGCACGTCCGTGAACCAGATACCCGGGGCCGCCAGGACCCTGGTGACCGCGGGCACCGGTGTTCCCACGTCCGGACTGATCCTGGGCTCGGACGGCTGAGGACGGCGGCTGTGCGGTGGCCGGTCCGGTCCGGGACCCGTTCACTGCGCCTATGCGACTGGAGCTGTGGAAGAGGATCCGGGGATACGCGCCGCGACTGCTGAGCGTGCTGGCCGTCCTGCTCGTACTCCTGCCCGTCAGGGAGGCACAGGCCGATGCGGCCGAGCAGGACGAGGCGACGGCGGCCGGTGCCGTCCACTTCAGCGGCTGGGCCTTCGACACCTGCAAGACCCCGTCCGCGGAGACGATGCGGGCCTGGCTCTCCTCGCGGTACCGGGCCGTCGGGGTGTACTACGCGGGGCGCGGGCGCGGCTGTCCTCACCAGCCGAATCTCAGCCGGCGCTGGGTGGGACAGGTGCACCGGATGGGCTGGCAGGTGCTGCCGGTCTTCGTCGGTTCGCAGGCCCCCTGCGTGGGGGCCAGGCACAAGCGGGACGTACGGATCGGCCGCGACCCCTGGCGCCGGGGCCGGATCGAGGGACGGCAGGCGGTCCACCGGGCGAAGGCGCTCGGCATGCGCAGGACCAGCCCGCTCTACCTCGACCTGGAGGCGTACGACACGGGCAACCGCCGGTGCGCGGACACCACCCTGGCCTTCGTCCGCGCCTGGAACCGCGAAGTGCGCCGGCACGGCTATCTCCCCGGCTTCTACAGCAGCGCCGACTCCGGGGTCGCCCATGTCGAGCGCGCCCGCCGGGCCGGGGTCGGGGACATGCCGTCGGTCATCTGGTTCGCCCGCTGGCACACCAGGCCCACGCTCTACGGGGAGCGGGCGCTGCACCCCGACGGGTGGCAGGGGCACCGCCGTATCCACCAGTACGCGGGCAATGTGGCCGAGACGCACGGCGGCCGGAGGCTGACCGTCGACCGCAGCCGGGTCGACGCCCCGGTGGCCAGAATCCGGTAAACCCTGAGGTTCGGAGGGAGTCTCTCCACCTTCAGGAGGTGGAGACAGCCCCACCCCTACAACCTGAGGCGGAGCCCGCTTCGGCACCTGTGGCCGATCCCCGGGGCGGCGCCCGCTTCTAGCGTGGACTCATGACCACAACCGTGGAGCCCGTCTGCAACAGCGCGTCGAAGGCGGCGTCGCCCTACCCGTCCTTCGCGACGTACATGCGGGCGCGTGGCCCCGTGCTGCTGCGCACCGCCCGCTCGCTCACCGCCAACCCGAGCGACGCCGAGGACCTGCTGCAGACCGCGCTCACCAAGACGTATGTCGCATGGGAACGGATCGAGGACCACCGCGCGCTCGACGGGTATGTGCGGCGCGCACTCCTCAACACCCGCACCTCCCAGTGGCGCAAGCGCAAGGTCGACGAGTTCGTCTGCGACGAGCTCCCCGAGCCGGAGGCCGCACCCGCCCCCGACGCCGCCGAACAGCAGGCGCTCCGCGACGCGATGTGGCGCGCGATCATGAAACTTCCGGACCGCCAGCGGGCGATGGTCGTCCTGCGGTACTACGAGGACCTCAGCGAGGCCCAGACGGCCGAGGTGCTCGGCGTCTCCATCGGTACGGTCAAGAGCGCCGTCTCCCGCGCCCTCGGCAAGCTCCGCGAGGACCCGGAGCTGTCCCCGGTGCGCTGATCCACCGCTGATTCCCCGCTGATCCCCCGGGCGTAGTTCTCTCCGGGTAGTGACATACCGTGCGGTACGTGCGCAGAATTGCGCCACATTACCGTCGCGTAGGCAACGCTGCCCCCGGGAGGACGCCGTGCTGAGCACCATGCAGGACGTACCACTGACTGTGACCCGCATCCTCGTCCACGGGACGCTGGTGCACGGCAGCTCGCAGATCACGACCTGGACCGGCGAGGGCCAGGAGCCGCACCGCCGCTCCTTCGCCGAGGCGGGCGTACGCGCCGTCCAGCTGGCGAACGCGCTCCGCGACGAGCTGGGCGTCGAGGGCGACCAGCGCGTCGCCACCCTCATGTGGAACAACGCCGAGCACGTCGAGGCGTACCTCGCGATCCCCTCCATGGGCGCGGTCCTCCACACCCTCAACCTCCGCCTCCCCGCAGAGCAGTTGGTCTGGGTCGTGGCACACGCCGACGACCGAGTGATCATCGTCAACGGCTCCCTCCTCCCCCTCCTCGCCCCGCTCCTCCCCCGGCTGCCGAGCGTCGAGCACATCGTCGTCAGCGGCCCCGGCGACCGCAGCCTCCTCGCCGGCGCGCAGGCACGCGTCCACGAGTACGAGGAGCTGATCGCGGACCGCCCGACGGCGTACGACTGGCCCGAGATCGACGAACGCCAGGCCGCCGCCCTCTGCTACACCTCGGGCACCACCGGCGACCCCAAGGGCGTCGTCTACTCCCACCGCTCCATTTATCTGCACTCCATGCAGGTCAACACCGCCCAGTCGATGGGCCTGACGGACCGCGACACGACCCTCGTCGTCGTCCCGCAGTTCCACGTCAACGCCTGGGGCCTGCCGCACGCCAGCTTCATGACCGGCGTGAACATGCTGATGCCCGACCGCTTCCTGCAGCCCGCCCCGCTCGCCGACATGATCGTCGCCGAGCAGCCCTCGCACGCCGCCGCGGTCCCCACCATCTGGCAGGGCCTCCTTGCCGAAGTCACCGCGCGCCCGCGCGACATCTCCTGCATGAAGTCGGTCACCATCGGCGGCTCGGCCTGCCCGCCCTCGCTGATGGAGGCGTACGACAAGCTGGGCGTACGGCTCTGCCACGCCTGGGGCATGACCGAGACCTCGCCGCTGGGCACCGTCTCCAACCCGCCCGCAGGACTGACCGCCGAGGAGGAGTGGCCGTACCGCCTCAGCCAGGGCCGCTTCCCCGCCGGCGTCGAGCCCCGGCTGGTCGGCCCCGCAGGTGAACTCCTGCCCTGGGACGGCGAGTCGACGGGTGAGCTGGAGATCCGCGGGCCCTGGATCGCGGGTTCGTACTACGGCGGCGCGGACGGCGAGAACTTCCGCCCCGCCGACAAGTTCAGCGAGGACGGCTGGCTGAAGACGGGCGACGTCGGCCACATCTCGCCCGACGGTTATCTGACGCTCACCGACCGCGCCAAGGACGTCATCAAGTCCGGCGGCGAGTGGATCTCCAGCGTGGACCTGGAGAACGCGCTGATGGCGCACCCGCAGATCGCGGAGGCGGCGGTCGTCGCCGTACCGGACGCGAAGTGGGGCGAACGGCCCCTGGCCACCGTGGTGTTGAAGGAGGGGGCGACGGTCGGCTTCGACGAACTCCGGGCCTTCCTCGCCGAGTCGGTCGCCAAGTGGCAGCTGCCGGAGCGGTGGACGGTGATCGAGGCCGTGCCGAAGACGTCGGTGGGCAAGTTCGACAAGAAGGTCATCCGCAAGCAGTACGCGGACGGCGCCCTGGACGTCACGCAGCTCTGAGGTGCGTACGGGCGGGGGCTCAAACCCCCGCCCGCACCGCCTAGTTGGTGCCGATCTTCGCCAGCAGGTCCACGATCCGCCCCTGCACCTCAGTGCTCGTGGACCGCTCGGCGAGGAACAGGACCGTCTCGCCCGACGTCAGCTTCGGCAGCTCCGCCTGGTTGAGCCCGGCCGAGGTGTAGACGACCAGCGGCGTCCGGTTCAACTGCCCGTTCGCGCGCAGCCAGTCGACGATCCCGGCCCGCCGCCTCCGTACCTGCATCAGATCCATGACCACCAGGTTCGGCCGCATCTGCGCCGCCAGCGTCACGGCCTCCGCGTCCGTGCCCGCCCGCGCCACCTGCATCCCGCGCCGCTCCAGCGTCGCGGTGAGGGCCAGCGCGATCTCCTCGTGCTCCTCGATCAGCAGTACCCGCGATGGGTGCTGCTCGCTGTCGCGCGGCGCGAGCGCCTTCAGCAGTACGGCAGGATCAGCGCCGTACGCCGCCTCCCGCGTCGCCTGCCCCAGACCGGCCGTCACCAGCACGGGAACCTCGGCCGCAACAGCCGCCTGCCGCAAGGACTGCAGCGCGGTACGCGTGATCGGCCCGGTCAGCGGGTCGACGAACAGCGCGGCCGGGAACGCCGCGATCTGCGCGTCGACCTCCTCGCGCGAGTGCACGATCACCGGCCGGTAGCCGCGGTCGCTCAGCGCCTGCTGCGTCGAGACGTCCGGCGCCGGCCAGACCAGCAGCCGCCGCGGGTTGTCCAGCGGCTCCGGGGGCAGCTCGTCGTCGACCGGCTGCGGCTGCGGCCGGTTGGCGACCTCCACGGCCCCGCCGGGACCGTCGAGCGGCTCGGGCCCCTCGGCGCCTTCGTCCGGCTTCCCTATGGCGTACGAACGCCCCTCGGACGGCGCCTGGATCCGCTGCTGCGGCCCGCTCTGCGGATGCGGGCGCGCGGCGGGCTCGGCGGGAGCGGGAGCGGAAGCCGGAGCCGGCGTGGAAGCGGCATCCGTGGCGCTCTCCCGGTCACCCTCCGGCGGCGCGTGCAGCTTGCGCCGCCGCCCCGACCCGAGGTTCTGCCCCTGACCCTGGCTCTGCCCCTGGTTCTGCTGCTGGGCGAGCTGCTGCGCGAAGGGCACACCCTGCCCCAGCGTCCGTACGCTGATCGGCGCCGGAGCCTCCGCGGGCAGCGGCTGTGCGGCCGGAGCGGCGGCGGACGTCTCGCTCGGCCCCGCCCAGCCCGCCGTCGAGGCGAAGAGCGTCCCGCCGTCCGCGGGAACACCAGCCGGGGGAGTCTGAGAAGTCTCCGCAGGATGCTCCTGCGCCTGCTGCTGTACGTCACCGAGGTCGCGCCCGCGGTCCGCCTCGGCGGGCGGCAGCGCGAACGGAGTGCGAGGCGCGTCGGCCTCACCCGAACCCGAAGCCGTACCCGAACCCGAACCAGAAGCCGGAGCGGTGGCAAGAGCCCGCCGGGCCCGCCGCCCGCCACCACCGGGCTGCCCCTGCGGCGAAGCCTCCGCGCCGCCCGCCGAAGGCAGCCCGCTCTCGATCTCCAGCGCTCCCTCGGGCCGCCGCGCCCGGCGCCCGACAGGAGCACCACCGTCGGCGGGCACACCCTGCGGCGGCACGGTCTCGCCCCGCGCAGCCCGCCCGCCACCGGCCTGCACGGCGGCCTCCTCGGAGGAGGTCACCACGGAACCCTCGGCCGGCTCGGCGGCCTGCGCCGGAATCTCCACAGCGGCCGGAGCCGCCCGCCGCCGCCCCGTCGGCTCCTTCGCCGGCGCGGCACCACCCTCGACCGGGCTCTCCAGGAACGCGTCCGTGGAGGCCCGCCGGGCCCGCCGCCGCCCGCCGCCCTGACCGGGCACGGCAGGAGCAGCAGGCTCCTCAGGGGCCGTGACGGTCCCCGCACCCGCCCCCAACGGGACTTCAAGCACGTACGCACTGCCGGTCATCCCCGGCACCTCGTGCGTCTGCAGGACCCCGCCGTGCGCCCGCACGATGCCCCGCACGATCGGCTCGTGCACGGGGTCTCCCCCGCTGTAGGGACCGCGCACCTCGATCCGTACGACCTCACCGCGCTGCGCGGCGGCCACCACGATCGTCGAGTCCACATACGCACCGCCCGGCGCCACCCGCGCCTTGCCGGTCGCGTCCACGCCCGCCACATCGGCGACCAGGTGCGCCAGAGCCGCGGCCAGCCGCTCGCCGTCCACCTCGGCCTCTATGGGCGGCGCATGCACGGCGAACTGGGCCCGCCCGGGCCCGATGAGCTCCACAGCCCCCTCAACACCCGCTGCCACCACGGCATCGAGCATCACGCGGCTCTTCTTCAGCTCCTCGACACCCGCATCGAGCCGCTGAAAAGCAAGCACCCCATCAACCAACGTGGTCATCCGCGCATACCCGGCGGCCAGATGATGAAGGATCTGATTGGCCTCGGGCCACAGCTGCCCGGCCGGATCGGCGGCAAGCGCCCCCAGCTCCCCGCGCAGCTCCTCCAGCGGCCCGCGCAGCGCATCGCCGAGCACGGCGGTCAGCTGCTGATGACGCCCCTCCAGGGCGGCGAGCCGCTCGTCCCGCTCCTCGATCTCGGCCGCGTACCGGGCGTCGCGCTCCTTGAGCTCGGCCGCATGGGCCTTGGCCTGCTTCTCGTAAGGCCGCCGGTCGGCAAAGGTC
The DNA here is from genome assembly GCF_036227325.1 of Streptomyces sp. NBC_01465. Lineage (NCBI taxonomy): Bacteria > Bacillati > Actinomycetota > Actinomycetes > Kitasatosporales > Streptomycetaceae > Streptomyces > Streptomyces sp. NBC_01465. The sequence goes on from NZ_CP109467.1 coordinate 4,268,818, forward strand.
AGAACAGCGCCCACGAGCTGTTCCCCGTCGCGTACGGGCGCGGTCGTCATGTCGACCGGCACCACACTGCCGTCCTTGGCCCACAGCACCTGCCCGCGCACCCGGTGCTTGCGCCCGGACCGCAACGTGTCCGCAAGCGCACTTTCCTCGTACGGAAACGGCTCGCCATCAGCGCGCGAGTGCTGCACCAACGGATGCAGCTCCTTGCCACCGAGCTCACTGGCCCGGAACCCAAGAATCTGAGCCACGGACGGATTGACGAGAACGACCCGCCCGTCCGTATCGGTCCCGACGACACCCTCGGAGGCAGCCCGCAGGATCATCTCGGTCTGCCGCTGGGACCGGGCAAGCTCAGCCTCGGTATCGACAGTCCCGGACAGATCCCGCACGACGAGCATCAGCAGCTCATCACCGCTGTACCCGCTGTACGAGGCATAGGCCTCGCGCCCGTCCTCGAGATTGGCGCTGGTCACCTCGGCAGGGAACTCACTGCCGTCGGTACGCCGCGCATGCATCCGCGTCGGCTTGGTCCTGCCCTGCTCGTCCGCGCTGTCAGGACGCCGCATCGACCCCGGGATCAGCCGCGAGTCGAACTCCGGCAGCAGATCGAGCAGCCCGCGCCCGACGAGCGCCGTACCGGGCGCCTCGAAGGCTTCCAGGGCGATGGTGTTGGCGTTGACGACCGTGCCGTTCGCATTGACGAGCAAGAGCCCGTCCGGAAGGGCGTCAAGTATGGCTGCGAGGCGAGCAGCGCCTCGGGATGGCCTGCTGCTCACAACGACGCTTCCTCCCACGAACCACTGCACCTTGCGGCCTGCCACTGCACTAGTGGAGTGAGTCTAAAGGCAGCGGCATTCCGCGCGACGGCGGATGAGGGGGAGCTCTCACCAAGGATTTGTGTACGGGCGCATGCGCCGGAGCTCAGGCCCGCGCATCCGGCAGTACGGGCACCAGGGTGTTCCACCGCGAGATCTCGCACCCGTTGCCGCGGTTGAAGGAGGCGTCGACGCTCCTTCCCTGCCAGATACCGGTGACATGAGCGGCACCGGGACCCCCGTACTGCATGGTGCACATGACATGCGGCGGTACGGGCGCGAAGGGATCGCCCCCGCCCAGCGCCAGCTCGCCCAGCCGCTCACAGGCCTGCTCCGCCCGCGGATGATCGCCCCCGACGGGCCCGCAGTCGAGCTGGAAGGTCCCGTCCCCGCCGCCCGTGCCCGACACGACGACGGTGAGCCGGTCACCGGGTACGGGGAGCGGGGAGGCGACGGCGGCCGGCACGACGGCGGCGTACACCCCACCCACAACAACCAACCCGGCCAGGAGGCGGCGCACCATGACGTACTCCTCAGGAACAGACGACCCGCACGGAAAACCCACGTCACCTCTAACGCTCCACCCCGCCCGGCGTTGCGCAACACGAAGGGCTTTGCCCTGCCGCCCACCTGCCTTGTACCGTGGGGGCGGATTGGTGACACCCCGCAAGGCTGTGTCATCATCTGCACGCACCACATCGCGCTCGCGCGGGTGCGCTGGAGGCGTCGCCTAGTCCGGTCTATGGCGCCGCACTGCTAATGCGGTTTGGGTCTTAAAGCCCATCGAGGGTTCAAATCCCTCCGCCTCCGCAGCAAGATCACCGAAGCCCTGTCCGCAAGGACGGGGCTTCGGTCGTTTTCGCAGGTCAGCATGGGTGCGGCTAATCGATTTCACCTCAGGCCGCAGGTCATGTAATGTTCTTCTTGCAACGCCGACGGGGCAGAAAAGCCCCGGACGCCAAGCACTCGTAGCTTAACGGATAGAGCATCTGACTACGGATCAGAAGGTTGCAGGTTCGAATCCTGCCGAGTGCACAGCAGGCCAGAGGCCCTCAGGAGAAATCCTGAGGGCCTCTCGCGTTGTCCGGACAGCAGCGAAGTACAGCAACCGCGTCAGCCGACACTACCGAGCTGTTGATCGCTGAACCCCTCGCCCAACCTGACGGACTGCGTGTAACCGACGCGATCAGCATCTGACCTCCGGCTGCTCCACTTTCCCGTTCCGGAAAGTGACCGGCCTTGACCCGCAGTGACATCGCCGAAGACCATCGGACGAGACACCGGAGGATGGGGGAGCCATGGCGCTGGAGAAACTGGCGAGCGACTGCAAGGACGGCCCGTGCCCGACCTTGTGGCGAACGGAGGACGGCCGGTACGTCGTCCAAGGCTTCAAGATCTTGGACGGCGACCGGCTTGCCCAGCTCGACCTTCCGGAGAACGAGACTGCGGTCGAGGTCACGGCCGAGCTGCTGGAGGGATTCTTCAATGCTCCTGGCCGATGACGACTTCGCCGCACTCTTCACGACCTTTGAGCACTCCGCCTTCAAGATGGAAACCCTCGACTACTACGACGTCGACGGCGAGCGCGAAGAGCTGGCTGCCTTCCTCGCGGGCGAGCCCATGCCGGACAGCTGGCAGGACAATCCGTGGGTACGCGCGATGACCGACGTGGGCAAGACGCTGACTCGCGTCCACATCGTCCGCTCGCCGTTGACCGACTACCTGCGCTTCGAACTCGGGTGGGGCTACCCAGGCAACGTCAAGGCCGGCGAGGACATCCGCATCCTCGACATCGCCGAGAAGACGGTCGCGGACCTCCCGGACCACGACTTCTGGCTCTTCGACGACGCTCGCGTGTACCGCATGCACTACACCGACACGGGTGGGTTCCTCGGCGCCGAGCCGCTTGGCCCCGAAGCGCTGGAGCGGTACCGGACATGGCGTGACCGCACGCTCGAGGAAGCCGCCGACTTCACCGACTACTGGGCAGGTCACCCCCAGCATTGAGCAGCATCGGACCGAACCAGGATCTTGCCGCCGCGCTCCGGGCACTGCGTAAGGCGGCTGGCCACAAGGCCGAGACGACCGCCCGTCGGGCGGTCATGTCGCCGTCCAAGCTCAGCAAGATCGAGACCGGCAAGGCGCTGCCCACAGTCGGGGACGTCGAGCGCATCCTCACTGCCCTCGACGTCCCCGACGACGCCAAGGGTGAGCTACTGCGTGCCGCCCGCGCTGCCGCCACCGAAGCAACTGCTTGGCGGGCGGTACGGCGTACCGGCTACTGGAAGCATCAGCAGGAAATCCAGGCGATCGAGAGCCAGACGCGTACGCTCCGGCTCTTCCAGGGCCAGCTCGTTCCCGGCCTCCTCCAGAGCGCGGAGTACATGTCGGCGATCTTTGACCTGCCGCCCGGTCTAGGTCCTGAGACCAAGGCCAAGGCCGTCGCTGCCCGTCTAGAGCGCCAACAGGCTCTGTACGACACCACCCGCACCTTCCACTTCCTGATGACGGAATCGGTCCTGCGCTGGCTGATCTGCCCGCCGGCCGTCATGGCGGTCCAGCTGGACCGCCTGCTCTCACTGGCCCGGCTCCCGAATGTTCAGCTGGGTCTGCTCCCGCTCGGACGCCGGATGCCCGACTTCCCCATGACGTGCTTCTCCGCCTACGACGAGCGTCTCGTCATCGTGGAGACCTTCCACGCGCAGGTGAACACCCGCGACCCGAAGGACGTTGCGCTCTATCTGGAAACCTTCGAGCGATTCGCCCAAGTCGCGCTGTACGACGCCGAGATGAGCACGCTGATCGTGGACGTCCGCGACGACTTCTTGCGGCAACAGGAAAGAACCTAGGCCGCACTCAGCGCCCTCCCCACACTGGTTCTCATGATTGAAGACTTCGAGGTCCGCGCTGAGGAAGAGCCCGCGTACCGCCAGGCGAAGGAGAAGGCGAACAGCACTGCCCAGTTGCTCCGGGACGTGTTGGAGCAGGTCGGCATCCCCAGCAGCGACCGGGACAAGATTCACGGCGCTGTCACTCTCAGCGCCAAGTCCTACGTCACCCTCGGCACGATCACCGAGAGCTCGGCCACCAAGATCGTGGACATGCTGATCCGCTGGAAGCTGGACCGACAAAAGGAACAGCAGCGGCGCGGAGAGCCCATCGGGTAGCGAGCTGGCGATCTGCCTTGCAGGAAACGCCACTTGGGCGCTCCCGGGCGGCGTGCTCGAACTCGATGAGAGCCCCGAGTCAGGCGGTTCAGCGCGAGGTCCGGGAAGAGAGGGCATACACGTCGAGGTGAACGAGCTCACCGGGGTCTACAAGTGTCTACCGGTGTAAGCCCGCTGGCAGCACGGAGCGAACCTCCAGCGAATCAACCGCGGTTGCCTGACTCACGCCCGAAGAGGTCTCCGAGCGGATGTCCGAGGTCTACGCAGACCGGCTGCTCGATGCCCTGGACGGCAGTGTCCCTCACGTCCGGAGCCACGACGGCAAGCACCTCAGCCCCACGCGATAGAACTTTCCCTACTTCATCAAGCCCGCGCACAGCGCGGGAGCGCGCCGCCTTGCGGCGCGGCCTGCCTCTGTCTTCGCCCGGCAGGCCGCGCCCGTCAGCGCGCAGGGTGCTGCGGTCAGAAGGAGGGGAAACCCTCTTGGGCTGGGGCGGTCGGCTCCACGGCTTTAGGCAGCCACTTTGGGGCGAGCCTCTACGATCATGGCCCCGATTCGGGCTGTTGCGGGCAGCGGAGGTGCTGCCCGAATCGCGGCCAGCGTAAGGGGCCATGATCACTCGCCCCAAAGCAGCTCCAGCCCAAAGCCGCTCCACCGACCTTTCTCCGTCGAACTCACCCCGACTGAGGCTATCGAGTGCCATAATCCAACAAGTACAGACCCCATTGGAGGGAGCGAAAATGCTTGGGTTTGGCATCGGAAGCATATTTCCCCAACTGAAAGAACCAGGAAATTATGAGTCCTGGGCCGATGAGGTAGAAAGAACTTTGAATCTCATTCCATCTATCAGGAAACTGGAAGTCAAGGGAGGCCGTTCATCCTTTAGGTGGTTCGATGTAGAAGATGCCGATGGGCGTAACGATCTAATTCACCACCCAATTCCGGTGCACGGCAACGTCGCATTCACCATTAACATTCCCGCACGGGCGCAAGATCGACTGAATCCATGGTGGAAGGCGTCGGTCGACAGCGAGGTCGAAGAGTTTGTAGTTTTCCTTGAACTCGACACTGCGTACCCCTATGCATTGGTCGTCTTCTATAGCGATAACATGATTAAGCCCTCAAGTGCGGTTGTAATTGTTCGCGAGTTCCTAAAGGAGGAACTGGAAAAACTTGGGGACAGGTCTACATTGGAGTTAACCACCCTTGGTCCCAGCCCCTTCCATGCTGAGTTTTACATTAAGGAAGGCGATCAGGGGGATTTTGTCACACCGGGGTTGAATGCCTTGGTGCGGCACGGGCGGGGTTATTCAGAATGTGAATTCTTTTTTGATAAGAAGGTATTTGAAAGCGCTGCGCATGTACTCGATGAGGTTAGGAAGAAGATTGGTCCAGAATTCGCCAACTTCTACGGACTAACCGCAGAGAGGACTGTTAAGCAAGTCAGCGTGGACGTTCTCACCTTGCAAGTCGAAGAGGGTGTGGCTGCATACCGACGCAAAGGGGCGATCAACTGGGTGCGCAGGGTAATTACCTCACGCGCGAACCTACGAAACATCAGCCTTGAGTTGTTGAAGATTCAAATGGGCGTTACTAATTCGCAACGGTCTAACGGTAAGGTGATCGATAATCTGCGTGCAGAAAGAGGGCTTTTGCTGTTCGAAGGTAAGTTGGTGGGAATGGCGGAGCTTGACTATACTGATCAGCTTGACAACCTCGGGTCCATGCTGAAAGTTCTTGAGTCCCAACACACTCAAACGGTGCAGCGCATCACGTCCTTCGCAGTATCCCTGCTCGGTGTTGTAGTGGGTGCCTTCTTGACAGCAGCCCTCAGGAAGTAACCCATCGCCTACCCGATATAGACCGGCGGGAGGAAGAGGCGCTCACGGAGTGGCCCCACGAGCGTGGTGCGCGATCGGCCCCAGCCGTACAGCAGGGAAGTACAGCAACCAGAGCGACCGCCCTCAGATCTGGGTGGCCGTTCTCGATCGTCACGCGCCTGGTATGACCGTCACTGACCGATCTGGCTAGAGCTACGGATCAGAGGGTTGCAGGTTTGAATCCTGGCGAGTGCACAGCAGGCCAGAGGCCCTCAGGAGAAATCCTGAGGGCCTCTGGCGATGTCCGGGAAACTGGCTAATCGCGCCAAACGAGTCCACAGCGGTTGAGCGGCTTACGCCCGAAGAGGACGCCATCCGCGGGCGTAGCCCGTACGTCCGCACGACGGCCGGCGCCTGCACGGGAGGTGTCACGCTCCCAGCCACACCTGGCGATGCCGGGCCACGGCGTACACCGCCTCGATCTGTTCGGGCGTGAGTACACCGGTCAGCGGTCCCAGCGCTGCTACTTCCCGCTCCTTGTAGATCCGTACGGCGAACTGCGTTGCCGCGCGGTCGAGACTCGTGACGCCGACGAAGACAAGCACCGGCTCCACGGCGACGGCGAAGCCGCAATGCCGCTCCAGTACCTCGCGTACGTGTTGGGCTTCGGCTCTGCTCTTGACCGCGTAGGGCTGCGGTTTGCCGTGGTTGACCTCGGCCATGGTGTCGCCGACCCACACGGTCTTGCCCTGGTGATTCTTGCTGTTGATGCTGAACACCCCGCCAGGACCGATCAGGAGATGGTCGATGTCCCCGCCACGGGACAGCGGTACGGAGTGCAGCACGCGCCATCCCGAGCGATGCAGTCGCTGGAGTTCGTCCCCGACGCGTCGCTCGCCGGCGAGGCCCTTGCGCCAGGGTTCCCACTCGGATTCACGACGCAACAGCCAGCCGAGGAGCCGTTGCCCCGGAGTCGGTCCCTTCTCCGCAAGCATCCCCTGCAGAGCGGCACCAGGACGGTTCAGCGCCAGATCATCGGGCGGTGTCAGCGCCGGAAGACGAGGCGTTGACGGACGACGGGACCGAGGTGGAGCCGCAACCGGACGAGGGCGGGACGGCTCCCGATTCGTGAGGAGCGGCCGAAGCAGCGCCAGGGCTTCACGTCGGTGCTCTTCCACCAGGACCGTGACCTTGCCAGTCGCGCAGTCGGCCCAAGCCACGGAACTGCCATCCGGCAGGTTCACGTACCACCGGTGTTGCCCGTACCGCTTCCACTCCTGAACCTTGAGATCAGCCACGCGCGCCCCCAAGTCCGTGTCGTCCCCCCGGTCATGGCAGCAGCCGACCAGCACCCCCACAAGGGCGCCAATCAGCCGGGGTCAGAGTTTCCCTACTTCATCAAGGCTCGCTGCGCTCGCGGCTGTCTGCTCAGCCGCGAGCGGACAGGTCACCATTCGGCCGGCACGCTTGCCACGGTGACGCGGGAGCGCAGACACCACACCGCCACCACGATCCGACCTCAGGATGGGGAAGAGCAGAACCGCCGAACTCCCCGTTCACAGGCGCAGGCAGAAACCCCATGAGCCTCACGGCCCGCACTGCCCAACAGGGGTTGGGTCGATCAAGGATCGAGGGCCGCGCACAGCGCGGCGGCGCCGACGTGCGGCGCCGCCCTGCCTCCATGTCTGCGCCACCGGCTGGGCACCGCCGCCCGCCGTCGCCACTCGCAGCGGCCAAATACAGCACTGGGCACGGGTTGGCTCGGGGAAGCCTTGCCGTGCGGGGCAGAGACGATTTGTGTTCAAAAGACGAGGCCGGATCGTGGTGGCGGTATGGTGTCTGCTCTCCCGCTCCCTTGGCCGTTGCCCGTCGGCTGGGGCGGTCGGCTCCACGGCTTTAGGCAGCCACTTTGGGGCGAGCCTCTACGATCATGGCCCCGATTCGGGCTGTTGCGGGCAGCGGAGGTGCTGCCCGAATCGCGGCCAGCGTGAGGGGCCATGATCACTCGCCCCAAAGCAGCTCCCGCCCAAAGCCGTTCCACCGACCTCAGTCCTCCGAATCGGTCACTTGTAAGGGATCCAGCGACGGGCGCTCACTGTGAAACGCGCGCCACTGTTCGATTGTCTCGCCAATCATGGCTGGAACCAGTTCGCCAGCGACGACGGCCTGCACGAAAACGTCGTTTGCCTCTCGACGCTTTACCTCTCCAGCGATCAGGCAGGCGACGGAAATTGAGATCGCGGCCAGCCAGTAGGGTGTTGCATTGATGGCCAACGCGATTACGAGTGCAGCACCAGCCGCCCCAACTCCAGTCCTGAATTCTGCTTCGGCTCGATGCCTGTCATGTTCGGTGTAAATTGCAGGATTGGAAACCAGGAGCTTCACTCTCAACTGGTCTTGCTCATATGCCAATCTGTCCTCAATCTCGCGGCAAAGGCGCCCTTCTTCTGAGGGTATGCCCCTCTCTGTAGCCAACATCGCCTGACGCCTGGGGTTGCTTAAGTCCTCTACGCGCGACTCAAATATGCCGCCATACCGCACTCGACCGTACGGCACGCCATGGAGTTCGGAGAATATGTAGCTTGCCAAGTCCGCGCGGGCCATGCGGCTGATTCTGAATTGAAGAATGGGAGGAGTGAAAGGTGCCCTAATCCAGAAGGCCGCCCATTCGATAATGGTACTGACCAGAACTCCGCAGATGTATGCCAGGAATGAAATTGCGGCTAGCGCTGCAGGCTTACCGAGGAAGGCGTAGAGCGTGTAAATCGACTTTACTAGTCCGGTCGCCTTATTCTGTGGTGGAATTGAATTACCGGCAATAATCCACATGGTGAAGGCGCATATGAAGCCAACCGTAAGAGGGGTTCGAACGTCACGTAATCCAGGCAACAGGTTCATCAGCACATCAAGCATCATGATGCATGGCGCACACCGAACGGAGGTCTTTCGTGAAGTTCGTACTTCCGCGCGCAGCGGTGAAGGCCAGACTGGGGGGAGTGCGAGGTGGCTCACAGGGTGGCCGTGCGGGCCTGGCGCTGGATCGGCTTCCTGGCCAAAGCCGCTCAACCACCTTAGTCTTCGAGCGCGTCAATGCTCGGATCATCCAGAACCCACCACGCTGGTGGAAATCCGGGGGTGGGCGGCGCCATCGCCAAATGGCTGGCCAATAGCCATCTGCCTTGATGGCGTCGCATTAGGAAGGTCAAAGCGCCTGGAACGATGGTGGCCGAGTCTACGTAATAGCCGCCACTCGCGCCAACCGGCGCCAGCACAACCAAGTCATAATCTCGCGCCACTCGGCGTCGACGACTCGCGCCACCCAGCCGTTCGAGATTAAGGTGATTCCATGCTTCCTGGAAACCTGCGACTTCTGATTCGGTAAACTCTTCCCAAAGAATATGATCTCCCTTGTTTTGCAGCATCGCATCAGCGAGACCCTCAAGGGAGTCGGACTCTTCACCAATCCGAACCCGAATATTCCACACCCACGATTGGATCCTGCAAAGAAGCCAATTCTCATCCGTTAAATCGACGGCGTCGTTGAATTCACCTGCCGCCATCCGTGCAATAAATTGGAAAGCGACTCCAAGTTGGCCGCCCTCTTCGTACATTTCATCAGCCCCTGCGGCTGCTAATGAGAGCGCCGACGAAATTTGCTCAGATGCTTGCCCGGGGTGAACCGGTACTGCACTGTCCGGCAGCTGACTATTTTCCTCTGGGAGAATCTCCCGGTTCAGAAAGGAACCGTATACGGACATTGCCATAAGGAAGGCCACGACGCCCGGGAAGGTCGAATACCAAACGAATTCTTCACTATTCAGCCAATAGGACCAATACCCGAAGCCCACTACCGCAATGGAGGAAAGGATCACGCTTCCCCACGGAATGGGCTTTTTGGGAGTCTCCAGTGACTGACCCGAGAGCTTGGCGACATCCAATGCAATCTTGGTGTTAATCCATGCAATGGTCGGGGTGTGGTCACGCAAAAGCGCGTTCTTCTCGAGCTCTTCGGCCAGGCTCAAATTCTCTCGAATGTGATTTCGACGCCTCTTGGGACGGCTCACGATTCCAATTAATGTACCGAGTGAAGCAATGACGGTTGTGGTCGCGTTAGCGATAGCCTCTGGATTCATTGCGGCAGGATACCGAAAGCGTAGAGCGGGCGTGTCCCTTTCTCGAATATTCTGACCTACTGAGCTTGAACTCGTGAAGTCGTCGGGTTGAGGGATAGGCCGGTTCCGGCAAGGCATCCGTCGATGAGGTCGCTGCGGTACTGGATCGTGCGCAGGCCGCGCCGGACGGTCTGGACCAGGTGGTCTGGGCTGGTGAAAGCAACGTTGCTGAGCCAGCCGCGCCGCAGCAGGGACCAGATGCCCTCGACCGGGTTGAGATCCGGTGCGTAGGACGGCAGTTGGTAGACGGTCAGCCAGTCCCGATCGGCGGTCCACCTGCGGAGCCGAACGTCGAGGTGCACGTTCAGGTTGTCCCAGATGAGCACGATCGGGCCGCCGAGTTGTTGGTGAGCGACCTGTAGCAGGTCGCGGTAGTCGGTCCAGGCGAAGGACTTGCGCCCGTCGCGCCGGCCGTCGTCGCGGCGGGGCCGGTAGATCAGGCGGGAGCGTTCGCCTGGTTTGTAGCAGGTCAGGGCGGCGATGGAGACGCGTCGGCGGGAGCGGCCACGGACCCGGATGACGGGGGTGTGCCCGCGTCGGGCCCACGTGCGGGCGATCGGCGGCGTCATCGAGAAGCCGGACTCGTCCTCGAAGACGATCCAGGCGTCGAGCGCCGCCGCGGTGTTTCCACCAGCGGCCAGGTCTCCTTCACCCAGCCAGTGATCGCCTCATCGTCACGCTCAAGGGCCCGTCTGGCCGGAATCTGACAGGAGAAACCGTGGCGGATCAGTAGCTTGCGCACACCCTGGATGGTGTAGCTCTTGTGGAAACGGCGGCCGATCACGGTCTTCACGCGGGTCAGCGTCCACCGCTGGTCCGGCCAGCCGTGAGCCATGGGCCCCTTGGCCAACTCCGCCTCCAGCTGCAGAAATTGGGCCTCGCTTAAGCGTGGCGGGGAGGCCGATCCGACCGAGCGCAGGGCCCGCGGGCCGCCCTTGGCCCACGACCTCCGCCACCGCTGCACCGACCGGACACTGACCCGCAGATCTTTCGCGATGACCAGGCTCGGCTCGCCACGGGCGAACCGCCCGGCCGCCACCTTCCGGATGCCCTCGCGGAACTCTCGCCGCTCGTCCGTCAGACCACCGCCCTGCGCGTACCTCATGACAACGGCATACCGCGAGGATCAACCCCTGTCAGCAGCTACGACACCACGAGTTCAGGCTCAGTAGTGAGTCCCAAGCGAGAGATCATCTGTGTGACAACGCTGAAGTGCGGCAGCAGACAAGCGCGGAAGTCTGCGGAGTACAGCAGGGAAGTACAGCAACCACGGCGACCAGCCTCGGATCTGGGTGGCCGTTCTCAACCGTCACGCGACTGGTATGACCGTCGCTGACCGATCTGGCTAGAGCTACGGATCAGAAGGTTGCAGGTTCGAATCCTGCCGAGTGCACAGCAGGCCAGAGGCCCTCAGGAGAAATCCTGAGGGCCTCTCGCGTTGTCCGTACAGCAGCCGACGGAGCCGGTCTGGTGATCATGTGGGAACTGAACCGCCAGGCTTCGGGACCGGGCTGGAGGAAGCCGCGGGTCTTCGCTGCTGGCTGCCTACGCCTAGAGGGCACGCCCGCTCAGTTCTTGCGGATACGGCGGGCCTCGGCGATGAGTTCGCCGGGGAGGTTCGGACCCGCGCACGCGTAGTCGATCAGTACGTTTCCGTACGAGGCGTTCGCGAGCTCCGGTGCCAGGGTGAGCAGGGACCGCAGGTCGTCGGGCGAGCCGGTCAGGCGCGTGCGGTAGGCGGCACTCGCCGCGCGCAGGGAGACTTCCTGCGGCGCGTGTTCCAGGCCCCGTTCGGCGAGGGCCACAGCGGCGGCGAAGTCGTGCTGCTCGGCGCGTACGTCGGCGAGGTCGAGGTGGAGGGACCAGTTGGCGGGGTCCAGGGTGAGGGCCCGCTCGAAAGCCGTCGCGGCCTGGTCCAGGTTGCCCATCGCGCGCCAGGTGTTGGCTCGCGCGACCTCGGTCCACATGACGCGGTCGACGGCGTCGGCGCGGTCGCAGAGGGCGAAGGAGAGGTCGTAGCGGGCGCAGGCCCGGGGCAGTCGGGACATGGCGGCCAGGGACTCCGGAACGGGGCTGCGCTCGGAGACCACATCGAGGGCGTGGAACCAGGGTGCGAAGCGTTCGCGCATCGCTGCGGTGTCCAGGTCGTGGCCGTAGTCCAGCGTCCGCAGGCACGCCTCCGCCAGTGCCTCGGCGCTCACCGCGTCGAGGAAGCGGGCGTCGCCGAACCATGGGGCGGATCCCCACGCCACGTCGGGTCGCACCCCTGTGACCGAGCCGAGGGACATCGCCGCGTCGTCCATCTCCCCCTTGAGGAAGAAGAAGTACGAATGTGCCACCACCGCGCTCAGGGAGCCGTCCCCTTCGAGCCCCGCCTCCAGCTCTCGGCGCCGGTCCTGCCACAGCTCGGCTAGGGCCGTGTACGGCTTCGGGGCTGCCGGCGCGGAGGCTATGGCCCCCGCCAGGGTCTTCACGGCGATGACAGGGCTTCCGCCGCAGTGCGCCATCACTCCGGCGAGAGTGACGCTCGACGCCACTGACTGATTCGACATCGCCAGAGGATGTCACGCATCTCGCGTGGCCGGTGTCTTATGCCCGACCGACCGATCACCACCGTATGAAGGAGCCCGTCATGACTGCTCGACTGAATCTGCTCGGTGACCCGGCCACGACCGCGGCCCGGGCCGCGAAGCACTTCGGTGCTGCCAGCCAGACCATCCTCAAGGAGTCGGCGGTGCCCGCCGCCACGCAGCGGCTGGTGCTGCTGCGGGCCAGCCAGATCAACGGCGACGGGTACGCCACCGATGTGTGGAGCAAAACCGCTGCGGCGGCTGGGGACGAGGCCGTGCGTATCCATCTTGTGGCCGCCTGGCGCGAGTCCACTGTTTTCAGTCGGGCCGAGCGGGCCGCGCTGGCGCTGGCCGAGCAGGGGACTCGTATCGCCGACGGCGTCGGTGGTGTCCCCGATGAGGTCTGGGCGGAGGCCGCCGAGCACTTCGACGAGGAGCAACTGGCCGATCTGGTCATGCTTGTTGCGCTGATGAACGCCACCAACCGGATGGCCGTCATGATCGGGCAGCGCGGCGGGGCGTACCAGGCGGCCTGACACCTGCCGGGATCCGGAGGAGCATACGGGCGGGTCGATAGCCTGCTTCGTCATGATGCGCGCGTGGACCTTGCCGATGTTGTTTGTGCTCTGTGGATCAGTCGTTGGTGGTGGGCTGGTCTTTGGCGGGAAGCCGGTTGAGGCCGTCGTGATTCTGGCGGTGTTTGTGCTGGCGGCGGGTATCAACTCGCCTCTGGTATTTCCGAGTTCGGTTGCTTCACTGGAGGCGGTGCGTCGCAGCTCGGCCGATGGGCGGCCGGTCGTCTACTGGAGGCCTGGTTGTACGTACTGCCTGCGGCTCCGGTTTCGGTTGGGGCGTCGCGTCCGGCAGTTGCACTGGGTCAACATTTGGCGCGACGCGGAGGGGGCGGCGGCGGTGAGGGCGGCCAATGACGGCAATGAGACCGTGCCGACGGTTGTCGTGGCGGGTCGGCCTTACACCAATCCGGATCCTGCATGGGTGCGTGAGCAGCTCGCCTCATTTGGGTGATTACCCTTGGTATCCAAGGGAGTTGGATGAGATCGCTTCTATGTTCCGGGGCGGAGGTGATGCTCGATGTACGAGCGGAACACGCCACCGGAGCAGCCGGTGGTACAGCAGGATGCGATCGACGTCAGTAACTTCGTGTACGCGGCGACGGGCGTGCAGGTCCGGAGGGTGACCTTGCCGAGCGGGGAGCACTGGTTCCCGGCGGTGGATGTCGCGGGAAGTCTTGGCTATGCGAACACTCGCCAGGCCCTTCTTGTGCACGTAGCAGCAGAGTGCCAAGACAGTTTGGGCGATATTGCACGCGGCGTCTATGGGGTAGACGCCGCGCGCAATATTGCAGGTCACGGGCTCAGGAACACGATGAAGATGGTGAATCTTCAGGGGCTCATCCAGCTGGTCAACGGATGCATGAAGCCAGACTGCGCCCCCTTCAAGGAGTGGGTGGCCGAGGTTATTGCAACCGTCCAGCGTGATGGTTCGTACACGCTCGAGCCATCCTCGGTGCAGCCTGCGCCCGAGGGAGGGGTGGCCTACGCGATGCCTCAACAAGTCGCCGATGCCATCGTGCGGCTTGAGGAGCGGAACATTCGTGCGGACGAGGCGTTCGCCGTCTGGGAAGCGGAGCGCAACGAGCTGTTGCGGGAGGCCAATCGCAGTCGGAACGCCATGACCGAGGCACTCCACCGGATCGGTGGTTCGATCGACCGGCTTGCGGACCGGCTGGAGTCCCGGCAGCCTGCGGCAGCTGATCCGACAGTAACGCCCCAGGAACTGCTGGCCACTTGGCGTGAACGCAACTTGGTTGTCACGGACGACATCCATGCGGTGGCCGCCTATCTCGCGCCTGCGCTGGTACGGGGTGAGGCCCGGTATCGGTTCGAGGAGATCGCAGGCCGTACGGGGCTGTCGCTGGAGCGCGTGCACGACTGCGTGCGGATGCTGCTCAAGCGCGGGTGCATGCGGCAGACCGGATGTGCGTCGGACGGGGCGCCGGTGTACGTACTCCCGTAGGGAGCAGTTGGTGAGCCCGAAGTCGCAAATCGACGTTGCGGCTTCGGGCTCTTTCGTACCGTACCGGAAGTGCGCGAGACATTGCTGAGACTGTGACTGGACGTCACAGTCTCAGCGTTCCCGCAGGTCAGCGGAGATGTTTCTCAGGCGGTGCGCCATGCCTGGGTATGCGATGACCAGGCCCGAATCGTCGTACGTGAGGTCGCTGCGGAACGTGTTCGACGTGTAGCGGACCTCGTTCGGGGCCAGGTGCGTGTACGTCTGGTGCGACGGGAGCACCGTCAGGTCCGGGACTCGGATCCAGGTCATCAGGAAGTCGTGCGTGCCTGGTGTGCGGTGCAGGTTGTGGCGCAGGACCGGCATCGTGTTCGTGAGGGGCGAGAGGCCCAGGTCGCAGTCGAGCGCCTCCGTCGCCCAGGGGAGTGCGGCTCCGTTGGCCGTCCAGGTGCCCGTGCGGGCGTCTCTGCGCAGGTCCAGGTGGTGTGTGGACGACTCGGTGTCAGTGGTGGCTGTCATTCTGCGAGTGGTCCAGTTTTCGTCGGTCTCCAGCTCGTACGAGATCCAGTACGGGTGCGGGAGTGCGCCGAAGATCCGGCCCCGGGCGGTGAGGGTGGTGGAGGTGAGCGTGATCCAGGACGTCTCGTAGCCACCGCTCTCGGTGACCTGCCAGGTGAGCGTGCGCATGCGGGTCAGTGTGGTCCTGAGGAGAGAGGAGCGGGGTGAGATGTGGCGATGTGGCGGGTTGCGGTGGGGAGTTGAGGGGCCCGGGTTCGTGTGGGAGGGGCCGCGGGGGAGTGTCGTGCGACCGTTGGTCTATGGGAGTGACGTCGGGTTTCGGGTCGTGGGGGAGCGGGCGTGCGTGGGGGCGCGCGGGAATGGGTGTCCGGTGGGGGCCGTCGTGCCGGGGCGGCGTACGCAGGCGCGGTGCGGGGAGTGTGCGCGGCTGGATCGGCTGCATTCCGTTGCCGCTGATGGGGCTGTTGATGATCCGCGGGTTTATCGCGTGTATCTGGCCTGGTTCGGGTGTGGGTTGGTCAAGGTCGGGATCACGCGGGAAGAGCGCGGGTCTGCGCGGTTGATGGAGCAGGGCGCCGTTGCCTTCAGTTGGGTGGGGCGGGGGCCTCTGATGGCCGCGCGGCGGAGTGAGGAGGTGCTGCGGGCCGCGTTGGGGGTGCCCGATCGGGTTCCGTATGCCGTCAAGCGGGGTGTGCGCGCTCGGTTGCCGGGGGTGGAGGAGCGGGCCGGTGAGGTTGCTGCGCTGCATGCGCGGGCCGTGGGGGTTGTGGGGTGGCCCGATTCGCTGGAGCGGGTGGCGTGTGACGTTGTGGATCACGGGCGGGTGTTCGGGCTGGAGGGGCTGCCGGAGGCTCGGGGGGTGGTGAGCGAGCTCGTCGACGGTGGTGTCGTCGGGGGGCGGCTGGTGGCTGCCGCCGGGCCCGATCTGCATCTGGAGGGTGCGGGTGGGGGCGTTGTGGTCGTTGATACGCGGCTGATGGGCGGGTGGGGGTTCGAGGCGGCTCAGGGGGTGGGGGAGGTGAGTGTTCCGGTGCGGAGTGTGGTGGTTCCCGGGGTGCAGGACGGGCTCTTCTGAAGTGACCGGAGGGTCAAGAGATTGATCCCTTTCGGCAAGTCCGTGGACGGGGCCGCGGGGCGCGAGTCAGGGTTGGGGGCATGACCAACACGCCTGTGGCGGCCTTCGAGCCGCCCTATTACGCTGCGATTTTCACGTCCGTACGGACCGACGGCGACAACGGGTACGGCGAGACCGTCGACCGCATGCACGCCCTCGTACAGGACATGCCGGGGTTCCTCGGGTACGAGTCGGCCCGGGTGCCGGGCGGGGTCGGGATCACCGTCGCGTACTTCCGCGACGCCGAGTCCATACGCGGCTGGAAGCAGCACGCCGAGCACTCGGCTGCCAAGGAGCAGGGGCGCGCCCAGTGGTACGAGCGCTACACGCTGCACATCGCCAAGGTCGAGCACAGCCATGAGTGGGTGCGGGGGTAGGGGCGCGGCCGCAAGGGTTTCTCAGGGAATTCACAGGTTCGCGAAAGGGGGCTCTCAGGGCCGCCTCACAGGGTGAGGACCATGACCGCGACCTCGCCCCAGGGGCGTACCGAAATGCTCAGGCCCGACGGCAGCCCCGTCCGGGTGCTCGTCGTCGACGACGAGGCCTCGCTCGCCGAGCTGCTGTCCATGGCCCTGCGCTACGAGGGCTGGGAGGTGCGCAGCGCCGGGGACGGGGCCGGGGCCGTACGGTCCGCCCGTGACTTCCGGCCCGATGCCGTCGTCCTCGACGTGATGCTGCCCGACATGGACGGGCTCCAGGTGCTCGGCCGGCTGCGGCGCGAGCTGCCCGAGGTGCCGGTGCTCTTCCTGACCGCCAAGGACTCGGTCGAGGACCGCATCGCCGGGCTCACCGCCGGTGGTGATGACTACGTCACCAAGCCGTTCAGCCTGGAGGAGGTCGTGGCGCGGCTGCGCGGGCTGATCCGTCGGTCCGGTACTGCTGCGCTGCGGAGTGAATCGCTGCTGGCTGTCGGGGACTTGACGCTGGACGAGGACAGTCATGAGGTCGTGCGGAGTGGGACTTCCATCCACCTGACGGCGACCGAATTCGAGCTGCTGCGGTTCCTCATGCGCAACCCTCGGCGCGTGCTCAGCAAGGCGCAGATCCTTGACCGCGTTTGGAGTTACGACTTCGGGGGGCAGGCCAACGTCGTCGAGCTCTACATCTCGTACCTGCGGCGGAAGATCGACGCCGGGCGTACGCCGATGATCCACACCCGGCGCGGTGCGGGTTATCTGATCAAGCCCGGGGAGTGAGCGACTCCGTGGCGATTCCCGTACGCCCGCACCGCCAGCCGCGCGGCACCGGACGCCGGCCGTGGTCCTTGCGGACCCGGCTGGTGATGTCGGTCGTTGCGCTGGTGGCTGTTGTGGCTGCGGTGATCGGCACGGTGACGACCGTTGCGCTGCAGGACTCGATGTTCAACCAGTTGGACCGTCAGCTGACCGAGATCACCAAGCGCGCGCAGAACATGCCCGGGAACGCGCCCATCGGCAGCCCCGGACACCAGGGCGGTCAGGGCGGTCAGAACAACGACCCGACCTCGCTGGAGTTTGTCACCCTCGGTGGCCAGGGGGTCGGCACCGTCGGTGCTGTCCTGAACGGGGACACGGTTGTTGATACCGCGATCAGCACAGAAGCCCCGAGCGGTGGCCGGCCGGTGAGCAAGGACCTCACCTCGGCGCAGACCGCGGCGATAGCCACCGTCCCCGTCGACGGGAATCCGCACTCGGTGGACCTGCCGGGGATCGGCTCGTACCGGCTGGAGTCCGTGAACGTCGGCAGCGACACCACGATCGTCGTGGGCATCCCCGAGTCCAACGCCCTTGCCACCCTGCACAACTTGATCTGGGTCGAAATCTCCGTCACCGTCGCCGGCCTAGCCGCCGCCGGCGTAGCCGGCACCTTCCTCATCGGCGTCGCCCTCCGCCCCCTCCGCCGCGTCGCCTCCACCGCCACCCGCGTCTCCGAAATCCCCCTGCACAGCGGCGAAGTGGCCCTCTTCGAGCGTGTGCCCGACGCCGAGGCCGATCCCCGTACCGAGGTCGGGCAGGTCGGGGCCGCGCTCAATCGCATGCTGGGGCACGTCGGTTCGGCGCTCGCCGTGCGGCAGGAGAGCGAGACCCGCGTACGGCAGTTCGTCGCCGATGCCAGCCATGAGCTGCGCACGCCCCTCGCCTCCATCCGCGGATACGCCGAACTCACCCGGCGCGGACGGGAGGAGACCGGGCCCGACACCCGCCACGCACTCGGCCGGATCGAGTCCGAGGCCTCCCGTATGACCGGGCTCGTCGAGGACCTCCTCCTGCTCGCCCGCCTCGACGCGGGACGCCCGCTCTCCTACGAGAGCACCGATCTCTCACCCCTCGTCGTCGACGCCCTCAGCGACGCCCGCGCCGCAGCCGCCGGCCAGGACCACAAGTGGCGCCTCGAACTCCCCGACGACCCCGCCACCGTCCTCGGCGACGGCCCCCGCCTCCACCAGGTGCTGGTCAACCTCCTCGCCAACGCCCGCACCCACACACCCCCCGGCACCACCGTCACCGCCCGCGTCCAACACACCGGCCCCTGGGTCCTGTTGGAGATCCAGGACGACGGCCCCGGCATCCCCGCCGACCTCCTCCCGCACGTCTTCGAGCGCTTCGCCCGCGGCGACGCGTCCCGCTCCCGCAGCGCGGGCTCCACCGGTCTCGGCCTCGCCATCGTGCAGGCCGTCGTCACCGCCCACGGCGGCGGCGTGACCGTGCAGTCCGTGCCCGGGCGCACCGTCTTCGGCGTACACCTTCCCGTCCTGACCGACGACTCACAGGTTTGGCACAGAGAGACCACACCGAGGTGACAGCGCACTTAGCGAGGGTCGTTGTCATGCGAACCGACTCTTCTTTGGGCACTTTGCCGGCCCGGGAACACCTCCCCGTCGGCCCTGCTGGTGCCCCCGTGCTGGACGTGGTGATCCCCGTGTACAACGAGGAACAGGACCTCGAGCCCTGTGTGGTGAGACTCCACGACCACCTCGCCCGCACCTTCCCGTACGGCTTCCGGATCACCATCGCCGACAACGCGAGCACCGACCGGACTCCGGAGGTCTCGGCCCGCCTGGAGCAGACGCTGCAAGGCGTACGCGCCTTCCGGCTGGAGGAGAAGGGCCGGGGCAGGGCCCTGCGCACCGTGTGGTCCGCCTCCGACGCGCCCGTCCTCGCGTACATGGATGTCGACCTCTCCACCGACCTGAACGCGCTGCTGCCGCTCGTCGCCCCGCTGATCTCCGGTCACTCGGACCTGGCCATCGGGTCGCGCCTCGCGCGCAGTTCGAGGGTCGTACGCGGCCCCAAGCGCGAGTTCATCTCCCGCGCGTACAACCTGATCCTGCGCTCCTCGCTGCAGGCGCGCTTCAGCGACGCCCAGTGCGGGTTCAAGGCGATACGGCGCGACGTCGCCCAGCGGCTGCTGCCGATGGTCGAGGACACCGGGTGGTTCTTCGACACCGAGATGCTCGTGCTCGCCGAGCGCGCCGGGCTGCGCATCCACGAAGTCCCGGTCGACTGGGTCGACGACCCCGACTCGACCGTGCACATCTACCAGACCGCCGTCAACGACCTGAAGGGCGTATGGCGCGTGGGACGGGCGCTCGGCGGCGGCGCACTCCCCCTCGACCGGCTCGCACGCCCCTTCGGGGAGGACCCGCGCGACCGCGAACTGCCCGGTGTGCCCGGCGGACTCGCCCGCCAGCTGGTCGGCTTCTGTGTCGTCGGCGCTTTCTCCACGCTCTTCTATCTCCTCCTCTACTCCCTCTCCCGGCAGGCCGTCGGCCCCCAAGTGGCCAATGCCTTCGCCCTGTTGATCTCGGCGGTCGCCAACACCTCGTTCAATCGGCGGCTGACCTTCGGCGTACGAGGCCCGGACCGCGCCGTCCGCCACCAGGCCCAGGGACTGGTCGTCTTCGCCATCGGACTCGCCCTCACCAGCGGTTCGCTCGCCGCCCTCGACGCGGCGACCGACCACCCCCAGCACTCCACCGAACTGACCGTGCTGATCGCCGCCAACCTCGCAGCGACGGTGCTGCGCTTCCTGCTCTTCCGCATCTGGGTGTTCCCGGAGCGGCGTACGGACACGACTCAACAGCCCGACCCTGCACCCCAGTACGCCGTCCGCCCCGGAAGCCCCGACCAGAACCCGAGGAACGCACGATGACCACCCTCGAGCACGACCACCTCCCGGCCGCCCCGGCCGAGGCCCCGCCCGAACCGCCGCGCGGCTCCCGCGTTCAGCGGCTCTGGCGCGGCCGCCCCGAGGACGCCCGCTGGGTACGCCCCGCCTTCCTCGGCCTCCTCCTCGCCACCGCGCTGCTGTACCTGTGGAACCTCAGCGCCTCCGGCTACGCCAATTCCTTCTACTCCGCCGCCGTCCAGGCCGGCAGCCAGAGCTGGAAGGCCATGTTCTTCGGGTCGCTCGACTCGGCGAACGCCATCACCGTCGACAAGCCCCCGGCCGCCCTCTGGCCGATGGCTCTGTCCGTACGCATCTTCGGCCTCAACTCCTGGGCGATCCTGGTCCCCGAGGTCCTGATGGGCGTCGGCACGGTCGCCGTCCTGTACGCGGCCGTACGCCGCCGCTTCAGCGCCTCCGCCGGTCTGATCGCGGGCGTGGTGCTCGCGCTGACCCCGGTCGCGGCCCTGATGTTCCGCTTCAACAACCCCGACGCGCTGCTCGCGCTCCTGATGACCGTCACGGTCTACTGCGTGATCCGCGCGCTGGAGGCCGGCAAGACCAAGTGGCTGATCTGGGCAGGTGCGGCCGTCGGCGCCGCCTTCCTGGTCAAGACCCTCCAGGCCTTCCTCATCCTGCCGCCGCTCGCGATCGTGTACGCGGTCTTCGCGCCGGTCAAGGTGCGCAAGCGCTTCGTCCAACTCGCCCTGTCCGGGCTCGCGATGATCGTCGCGGGTGGCTGGTGGGTCGCGATCGTCGAGCTCTGGCCGGCGTCCTCGCGCCCGTACATCGGCGGCTCGCAGGACAACTCCTTCCTCTCCCTCACCTTCGGTTACAACGGTCTCGGCCGTATCAGTGGCGACGAGACAGGATCGGTCGGAGGAGGCGGTGGCGGGGGAGGGGGCACCGGTCAGTGGGGCGAGACCGGCCTCACCCGTATGTTCAACTCCGAGATCGGCAGCCAGATCTCCTGGCTTCTCCCCGCAGCCCTGATCCTCCTGATCGCGGGCATCGTCCTCACCTGGCGCGCCAAGCGCACCGACACGGCCCGCCACGCGTTCCTCGTCTGGGGCGGCGCGCTGGTGATGACCACGGCGATCGTCAGCTTCATGGCGGGGATCTTCCACCAGTACTACACGATCGCCCTCGCCCCCTACATCGCGGCGCTCGTCGGCATGGGCGTCACCGTCCTGTGGGAGGAGCGCGCCAAGTTCACCTGGTCCGCGGTCCTCGGAGTGACGGGGATGGCCACGGCGATCTGGTCGTACGTCCTCCTCAACCGCACCCCCGACTACCTCCCCTGGCTGCGCTGGGCCGTGCTGCTGCTCGGCCTCTCCGCGGGGCTCGCGCTGATCTTCGCGGGCCGCATCGACCGGCGCCTGGCGCTGGGTGCGGCGGGCGTGGGTCTCGCGGCGTCGCTGGCGGGCCCGTTGGCGTACACGCTCTCCACGGTGAACACCGGGCACACCGGATCGATCGTCACAGCCGGTCCCTCGGGCGCGAGCTCGATGGGCTTCGGCGGTGGCGGCGGACGTCCCGGCGGTGGCGGCGGTGGCGGCGGCATGGGCCAGATGCCGAACGGCGGCGGCCAGGGAACCCAACAGGGCGGTGGCGGCGGTCAGATGGGCCAGCCCCCGACCGGCGGGAACGGCGGTATGGGCGGTACGCCCCCCACCGGCGGCCAGGGTGGCCCCGGCACCCAGAACGGCACCGGGCAGAACAACCAGCAGGGCGGCTTCCCCGGCGGCGGCTCCATGGGTGAAGGCCGCAGTGCAGGCGGTGGCGGCGGAATGGGCGGCCTCCTCGACGGCGCCAGCGTCAGCTCAGCCGTGAAGAAGAAGGTCAGCGCCAACGCCGACGACTACACGTGGATGGCCGCAGCCATCGGCTCGCAGAACGCCGCCAGCTACCAGCTCGCCACCGGAAACCCGGTCATGGCGATCGGCGGCTTCAACGGCAGCGACCCGTCCCCGACCCTCGCCCAGTTCAAGAGTTACGTCGAAGACGGAAAGATCCACTACTTCGTCTCGGGCGGCGGCATGGGCGGTGGCGGCGGCAACAGCGGCTCCGCGTCCAAGATCACGTCCTGGGTCGAGGCGAACTACAAGAAGGTGACGGTCGGCTCCACGACCCTCTACGACCTGACGCAGCCCAAGAGCTGACGGTCGCAGCACCCCACCAAGAGGGCGGCACCCACCGGGTGCCGCCCTCTTGTCGCGAAACCACTTGTACGCCGTACAGGAGATGTCCTACGGTGGTCACCGCCACCTCCCATACAGCGTATAAGGAGCCCCACGTGACGGCCACGACAGCCGAGACCCGATCCGCCCCCACGGGCCACCCCCAGCGGTGGCTGATCCTCGGCGTGATCTGCCTGGCCCAGCTCACCGTCCTCCTGGACAACACCGTCCTCAACGTCGCCATCCCCTCTCTCACCACCTCGCTCCACGCCTCCACCTCCGACATCCAGTGGATGATCAACGCCTACTCGCTCGTCCAGTCCGGCCTCCTGCTCACGGCGGGCAGCTCCGCCGACCGCTACGGCCGCAAGAAGATGCTGGTCACCGGCCTCGCGCTCTTCGGTGCGGGCTCCCTCGTCGCGGGCCTCGCCCAGTCCACGGCCCAACTCATCGCGGCCCGCGCCGGGATGGGCGTCGGCGGTGCGCTCCTGATGACGACGACCCTCGCGGTCGTGATGCAGATCTTCGACGACACCGAGCGCGTCAAGGCGATCGGCATCTGGTCCACGGTCAGCTCATTGGGCTTCGCCGTCGGCCCCCTCATCGGCGGCTTCATGCTCGACCACTTCTGGTGGGGCTCGATCTTCCTCATCAACATCCCGGTCGCGGTCATCGGCCTGTTCGCCGTCGCGGCCCTCGTCCCCGAGTCCAAGAACCCCAGCGGCGACCGCCCCGACCTCCTCGGCGCCCTGCTCTCCACCATCGGTATGACGGCGGTCGTGTACGCGATCATCTCCGGCCCGAGCCACGGCTGGACCTCCACCCACGTCCTGCTCTCCGCGGCCATAGGGGTCGTCGCCCTCGCGGCCTTCGCCGCCTGGGAGCTCCACACCCCGCACCCCATGCTGGACATGCACTTCTTCCAGAACCAGCGCTTCATCGGGGCGGTAGCGGGCGCGATCCTGGTCGCGTTCGGCATGGGAGGCTCGCTCTTCCTGCTGACGCAGCACCTCCAATTCGTCCTCGGCTACGACCCGTTGGACGCCGGATTGCGTACGGCACCGATGGCCGTCACCGTCATCGCGCTCAACATGTCGGGCCTCGGCGCCCGCCTCCTGCCCAAGCTCGGCACCCCCGGCACCATCGCCACCGGCATGACGGCACTCGCCGCCGGTCTGGCCGCGCTCGCCGTACTCGGCGGCAACCACGGCTACGGCGGGATGTTCGTCGGCCTGGTCGTGATGGGCGCGGGCATCGCGATCGCCATGCCCGCCATGGCCAACGCGATCATGAGCGCGATCCCGCCGGAGAAGGCGGGCGTGGGCGCCGGCGTCAACGGCACCCTCGCGGAGTTCGGCAACGGCCTGGGCGTCGCCGTGCTCGGCGCGGTCCTCAACTCCCGCTTCTCGGCGCTGATCCCGGCCGCCGTGGGAGCGGCCTCGCTGCCCGCGGCACTGGCGGCGGCGAAGGACCCCGCGGAGAAGGCCCGTATCGCGGACGCCTTCGCCAGCGGGGTCGAGACGAGCCAGCTGGTGGGCGCGGCGGCGGTCCTCGCAGGAGGCCTGCTGGCAGCCGTACTCCTGAGGCGTGCGGAACGTACGGACACTCCAGCAGCGGCATAGCATCGGAGACAGCACAGACGGACCGACACATTCCGGAGAAGGGCACGTCATGGCGGCTGCGGTACGCACCAGCGTCTGGCTGGACGGAAAGACCACACGCAGCCGCAAGGCGGACCAGCCGGCCGGCGGCCTCGACCTGGACAAGATCACCGCGGCGACGGTCGGGCTCCTCGACTCCGAGGGCCTGGCCAAGTTCTCCATGCGCCGCCTCGCCGCCGATCTGGGCGTCACCGCGATGTCGGTCTACTGGTACGTCGCGAACAAGGACGACCTCCTCGAGCTCGCCCTCGACCAGGTGATGGGGGAGCTCGACCTCCCCGACGAGGCCTCCGACGACTGGCGCGCCCAGATCCGCCGACTCGCCGTCACCTACCGGGTGTTGCTGGTCAGCCACCCCTGGGTCTCGTCCCTCGTCGGCGAGTACCTCAACATCGGCCCGAACTCCGTCGCCTTCTCCAACTCGGCCCTGCGCGTGATGGCGAAGACCGGCCTCCCCGAGCACGGCCAGACCGGCGGCCTCGCCGCGGTCTTCCAGTTCGTCTACGGATTCGGCACCGTCGAGGGCCACTTCAGGGACCGCTGCGCCCGCGCCGGCATGACCCAGGACGAGTACTTCCACCACGCCATGAGCTCCATCACGCGCAAGCCCGAGGTCGACTACTCCATGGACAGGGCCCAGCACCTGATGGACGCGCGCGGCGGCGACACCGTCGACGACATGCGGGACCGCGACTTCGAGTTCGCCGTGGACCTGCTGCTCGCGGGCATCGAGTCGATGCGCGGCGACAAGCGCTAGCGCCCGGCGCCTAGGAGGCTGCGAGCGCCTCCGCCAAGTCGTGGTAGACGGGCACGTCCCGCCGTACCTGCGTCAGCTCCAGCACGCGCGCCACCAGCCGCGTCCCGGCCACCACCCGCGTCCGCGCGCCCGCCTCGCGCGCCCGCTCCTGTACGGCGGGGATCATCGAGGCGCCCCGCGAGTCGATGAAACCGGTCCGCGTGAGATCCAGTACGAGCACATCGAGATGCCCCTCGCGGTCCGCGATCACCCGCCCCGTCTCGGCGTACAGGAACGGCAGATTGGAGATGTCGATCTCCTCGGGCATCGGTACGACGGTGCAGTGCGGAAGATCGATCGGATGCAGCAGAAGCGGCATGGGAACTCACCCGTCCTCTGTCAGGCCAGTGTTCGGGGCCGCTTCCTGACCCGTGGGCCCATTCCAGCACCACCCGCTCCCATCAGGCCAGTGTTCCCACCAACTGCATCAACCGACGACAGAAGCGGATAGAGTCTGGTCGTCCTTGCTCGCAGTCAGGAATGTGCTGCGGAGCTCTTGTGCGCACGGCGATACGCCGTGCACGCCGAAGAGGTTCGTGGTGTATCCGTCCGACATTCCCCAAGTGCCCCTTGCGCCCGTCGATTTCCGGCTGGCCGAGACCCTCGCCGACGCCGCCGTCGCGCTCTACGCCGCGCAGGGCCGCGCGGCAACCGCCCGCACCGCCGTACGCCTGGCCGAAGAGGCCGTCACCGGCGCCGACTGCGCTGGGCTCTCCCTGGTCGTGCAGGGCGGTCTGATCAGCCCCGAGGCCTGGACGCACGACGCAGTACGCGCCTTCGACACGGCCGCCGAGTCCGCCGCCCACCGCACCCACTGGGACGAACTGTGGGCCGTGCCCTTCGCCCACATCGACGACACCGCCGAGTGCGAAGGATGCGCCCGGGCGCTGGAGGCCACCGGTCTGCGCTCGGTGCTGCTCCTCCGCATCCGTACGCAGTCCCGCAGATTCAGCGTCCTGTCGCTCGCCTCGTACACACCGCGCATCTTCGACGACCCGGCGATCCGCACCGCACGCCTCCTCTCGACGCACATCGGAGTGGCCCTGCAGTCCGCCACCGTGCTGGAACAGCTCACCGAGGCGCTGGAGACCCGCGACGTGATCGGGCAGGCGACGGGCATCCTCATGGAGCAGTTGGGCATCGACGCGGCACAGGCCTTCGACCGCCTCGTACGGGCGTCGCAGCAGGCCAATGTGAAGGTCAGGGACATCGCGCTGCGCATCGTGGGAGCTGCCGTACCTGACTGAATTGCCCCTTCCGGGGCACCCGACACCCATGGCAGAGAACCAGGACGGCCTCGACCTCAGCGCGCTCCACACCGCCTTCACCGACTGGCGCGGCCTGGACGCGTTCCTCCAGGAGCTGACCGAGCGCGCGGTCCGGGCGGTCGGCGGCGCGGACGCGTGCAGCGTCACCATGCACCGCGACGGCCGGCTCGTCTCGGCGGCCGGCAGTGACGGCGAGGCGCTGAAACTCGACAGTCTCCAGTACGAGGCGGACGCGGGCCCGTGCGTCTGCAGCCTGCGCGACGGGCGCGAGCAGTACGTCCGCGACATGACCACCGAGCAGCGCTGGCCGCCCTACCCGGAGAAGGCGCGCACGTACGGAATCCGCTCCGTCCTGGCCGCCCCGCTCAAGGTGAACTCCGGCACGCTCGGGGCGCTCAACCTGTACGCCCACGAACCGTACGCCTTCGAGGAACACGCGCCGTCCATCGGCCGGCTGGCGGACCAGGCCGCCGGTGCGGTGGCCGTCGCGGCCCGGATCGAGGAGGAGCGCACCACGGTCGAGGACCTGCGCGCGGCGATGTTCTCGCGCTCGGTCATCGACCAGGCGATCGGCATCGTGATGGCGCGGCGCAACTGCCCGGAGGACGAGGCCCTGTCGACCCTCCGCAAGGCCTCGCAGCACCGCAACATCAAACTCCGGGACCTCTGCCGGGAGTTGGTGCACCACACCGGGGGCACGCCGCCGTCCCCCGGCTCCTTCGCCCGCCGCAAATGATCAGCCGAGCCGCGCGGGAAAGCCGCCCGTGGCCACAGGACCCCACCGTTCCGGGGTGATCCGGATGATCGACTTCCCCTGCTTGACCATGGCTTCGCGGTACTCGTCCCAGTCCGGGTGCTCCCCCGAGATGTTGCGGAAGTACTCCACCAGCGGCTCCACCGACTCGGGGGAGTCGATGACCTCGGCCGTCCCGTCGATCTGCACCCACGGTCCGTTCCACTCGTCGGAGAGCACGATCACGCTGACCCGCTCGTCGCGCCTGGCGTTACGGGTCTTGGCGCGCTCGGGGTACGTGGAGACCACGATCCGCCCCGCGTCGTCGACCCCGCACGTCAGCGGCGACCCCTGGGGGCGGCCGTCGGCGCGGGTGGTCAGCAGGATCGCGCGGTGCCGTGGGCGTACGAAGTCCAGCAACTCGGCCAGCTCGACAGCGGTGTTGCTCGCGATATTGGGTGCCATACGCACACGATAGTCCCGCCCCGCGACCGCCCCGCGACGGCATAATCCGGGCGTGACCCTCACTCCGCGACAGCTCGCCCTGGCCACGCTGGACCGTCAGCTCCTCCTGGAACGCCGGCCCCTCGGCGTGGCGGGCGCGGTCCGCACGCTCTGCGCGCTCCAGGCGCAGACACCGGCCTCGCCGTACCTCGCGCTATGGAACCGGATCCAGGACTTCGCCCCCGCGGATCTCGACGCGGCGTTCGCGGACCGCAGCATCGTGAAGGCGAGCCTGATGCGGATCACGCTGCACGCCGTGCACGCCGACGACTACGCGCCGTACCACGCCGCCATGGCGAGCTCCCTGCGCGCGAGCCGCGTGTACGACCGCCGCTACACCTCGACGGGGCTCGCCCCCGACGATGCCGACGCGCTGCTCCCGGAGCTGGCCGGCTTCCTGGCGCAACCGCACACGGGCGCCGAGGTGGAGGCCGAGCTGACGGCCCGGCACGGGGAGAGCGCGCATCGCGTGTGGTGGGCGCTGCGGACGTACGCACCGCTCCACCACGCGCCGACGGGCGGCCCGTGGTCGTTCAACCAGCGCAACGCGTACCGGGCCGCGCCCGCCGGACCCGAGGACGCGGGCGCCGGCGTACAGCACCTGCTGCTCTCCTACCTCCGGGCGTTCGGCCCCGCGACGGCCCGGGACTTCGCGCGCTTCACGCTGCTGGGAAGCGCGGTGATCACGAAGGCACTGCACGAACTGGGCGACCGGGTGGTGAAGTTGGCGGGCCCGCCCCGCACCGCGCTCTACGACGTACCGGACGCCACGATCCCCGCCGAGGACACCCCGACCCCACCACGCCTGCTCCCGATGTGGGACAGCACCCTGCTGGCGCACGCGATCCCCGGCCGGATCCTGCCCCAGGAGTACCGCCCCCTGGTCGTACGCCGCAACGGCGACATGCTGCCGACCCTGCTGGTCGACGGACAGGTGGCCGGGGTATGGCGGGCGGTGGGCAGCGGCCTGGAACTGACCGCTTTCCACAAGCTGGGAAAGGCGGCGTGGCAGTCCCTGTCCGAGGAGGCAACGAACCTCTCCGCACTGCTCGCGGACCGCGACCCGGCGGTCTACGGCCGCTACGGACACTGGTGGGACAAGGGAATCCCCGCCGCCGAGACCAGAGTCATCAAGGGCTGACGGCGGAACCCCCCGGTCACATGGCCGGCAGCGCATCCCCCTGCACGGCCTGGATGTCCAGTTCCACCTTGAGCGTCGTCCCGATCGCCGAGATCCCCGCCGCCACCACCTGGTTGTAGTTCATCGCGAAGTCGTCGCGCCGCAGATCCGCCGTCGCGCGGAACGCGGCCCGCGTGCCGCCCCACGGGTCGGGTCCCGTACCCAAGTAGCTGAGATCCAGGTCGACTTCGCGTACGACACCGTGCAGTGCGAGCTCGCCGTGGACCGTCCAGCGGTCCGGTCCGGCCGGCTCGATTCCCGTCGAGCGGTACGTGATCTCCGGGAAGCGCTCCACGTCCAGGAAGTCGGCGGACTTCAGGTGCCCGTCCCGCATCCCGTTCCCCGTGTCGATCGACCCCGCCTCGATGACCGCCTCGACGCGCGACTTCTCCGCGTCCTCGGCGATCTCGATCCGCCCCGAGAAGGCGGTGAACCGCCCGTGCACGCTGGAGATCCCCAGGTGCTGGGCGACCGCGCCCACCGCGGAGTGCGCCGGGTCCAGCGTCCACGCGCCCGGCGGCGGCAGCTCCACGCCGCCCTGGCGGGCCAGGACCACCGTGCCCGCGTCCGCGCGGCCGCTCGCCGTGACGATCACGGTCGAGGCGACGGGCGCGTAGCCGACGGCGGTCACGATCAGCGTGTACGGACCCGGGGGCAGCGCCGTCGCATCGCGCACCGCGCCGTCCTCGTCGGCGGCGGCCCGCACCACCTGGCTGCCGGTCATGTCGGTCACGGTCACCACCGCGTGCTGCACGGCCCAGCCGTCCCGGGTCCGTACCTGTGCGCGAAGTCCCATCCCGTAACTCTCCTTGCTCAACTGTGCGAAAAAGCGAAACCCCGGAGGGGTGGTGGACACGGGCCGTCCCCTGTCCATGGCCACCACCCCTCCGGGGCAGTCCAACTACTCGCCGGGGTGGGCGAGTTCGATGTCGTGGCCGTCGACGCCGCGTCCCGCGACGCTCAACGAGCCTGCGACCGGCGGGTATCCGGTCGCGATGACCGTGTACTCGCCCGAGGTGAGGTCGGCGAAGGCGTACGCCCCGTCGTCCCCGGTGGTGGCGGAGGCGACGACGTTCCCGGCTGCGTCCACCAGCGTGACCCGCGCGTCGGGCAGCGGGCGCCGGTCGGCCCCGCCGCGTACGACGCCCTGGACGAGCGCGCCCGACTGGAGCAGCGCCTCGATACGGGTGACGCCCTGGCCGCCGATCTCCACCGGCAGCGCGAGGGGCCGGTGGCCGGTCGCGTTGACGGCGATCGTCACCGAGCCGGGGACCAGGTCGCCGAAGGTGAAGTCGCCCTGCGCACCGGACTTACCGGTGGCCAGGACGTCACCGCGGACATCCGTGACGACGACCATCGCGCCCTCGATCGGCGCACCGCCCTCGGCCGCCTTCACGACACCGGCGAGGCCGCTCGTGCCCGACAGGAGGATGTCGTAGTGCAGCTCGTCGCCGCCCACGACGACCGTGGAGGCCTGCGGCTGAAAGCCGTCCGCCGAGGCGATCAGGACGTACGAACCCGAGCCCGGCGCACCGACCTCGTAGCCGCCGTCGCCCTGGGCCACCGCACGGCCCAACTGCCGCCCGGAGAGCGAGATCAGCGTGACCGCGGCCCCGCCGACGGCCGCGCCCTCGGCGGCGCGGACGATCCCGCGGATGGGGGTGGAGTCGGGTACGGACTGCATCGGCATCGTCTCCTCGGCCTGCACGGCCTTCTCGACAGAAACGGCGGGGGCCGGAACAGCGGCGACCGGGGCCACGGCCTCAGCCGGAGCCGCCTTCTCCCCCACCGGGCGGGTCCTGAGCGCGACCTCCTTGATGAACAGCGTCATCAGGAGAGCGAGCAGCGCGCAGGGCGCCGCGATCAGGAAGACATCGGCCACACCGTGTCCGTACGCACTCTCGATGACCGTGCGCAGCGGGGCGGGCAGCACCTTCAGATCGGGGATCGCACCGCTGGACAGGGCTCCGGAGCCGGCGCCGCCGCCCTGCGGGCCGAGGTCCGCGAGGCCGTCCTTGACGTAGTGCGTGACCCGGTTGGCCATGATCGCGCCGAGCGCCGAGACGCCGACGGCACCGCCGAGGGAGCGGAAGAACGTGACGGTGGAGGAGGCCGAGCCGAGGTCCTCGGGGGCCACCTGGTTCTGGGTGGCGAGGACGAGGTTCTGCATCATCATGCCGATGCCGAGACCCATCAGCGCCATGAAGATCGCGAGGCGCCAGTACGGGGTGTCGTACCGCATCGTGGAGAGCAGCCCCAGCCCCGCGGTCAGCAGCACACCGCCGCTGACCAGCCAGGCCTTCCAGCGGCCTGTCTTGGTGATGAACTGGCCCGAGACGGTCGAGGAGATGAAGAGCCCGCCGATCATGGGGATCGTCATCACACCGGACATCGTCGGCGACTTGCCGCGCGCCAGCTGGAAGTACTGGCTGAAGAAGACCGTGCCGGTGAACATGCCGACACCGACGAAGAGCGAGGCGATCGAGGCGAGGGTGATCGTCTTGTTGCGGAAGAGCCGCAGCGGAATGATCGGTTCCTTGGCCTTGGACTCGACCAGGACGAACAGCAGCCCGAGCAGGATCGAGCCGCCGACCATGGCGTAGGTCTGCCAGGAGATCCAGTCGTACTTGTTGCCCGCGAAGGTCACCCAGACCAGCAGCAGCGAGACGGCCGCGGCGACGAAGAACGCGCCGCCCCAGTCGACCTTGACGTCGCGCTTGGTGACCGGGAGCTTCAGGGTCTTCTGCAGCACGATCAGCGCGATGATCGCGAACGGAACGCCGACGTAGAAGCACCAGCGCCAGCCGAGCCAGCTGGTGTCGGTGATCACACCGCCGAGCAGCGGTCCGCCGACGGTCGCGACTGCGAAGGTCGCGCCGAGGTAGCCGGAGTACCGCCCGCGCTCGCGCGGGGAGATCATCGCGGCCATCACGATCTGCGCGAGGGCGGAGAGACCGCCGACGCCGATGCCCTGGACGACACGGCAGGCGATGAGCATGCCGGAGTTCTGCGAGAGCCCGGCGACGACCGAGCCCGTGACGTAGATGATCAGTGCTATCTGGACGAGCAGCTTCTTGCTGAACAGGTCGGAGAGCTTGCCCCAGAGCGGGGTGGTCGCCGTCATCGCGAGCAGGGACGCGGTGACGACCCAGGTGTACGAGGACTGGCTGCCGTGCAGGTCGGAGACGATCCGAGGCAGGGCGTTGGTGACGATCGTCGACGACAGGATGGCGACGAACATGCCGAGCAGCAGCCCGGACAACGCCTCCATGATCTGCCGGTGAGTCATCGGTTCGCCGTCGGGAGTGTGATGGCCCCCGTGCTTGGCGTGACCGGCCCGCACACCGGCTGGTGTGGTCGTAGCCATGGAAATCCTTGTCTGTGCTTAAACGGGTGTACGGGTGTCGAGGTCGTGATGCGGCGGCAGGGCGCGGGCCTTGCAGTCGAAGCTGTGGCGCAGGCGCGCGAGCATCACGTTGAGTTCTCCGACTTCGTCGTCGGACCAGTCGTCCAGGGTGTGGGCGAGCGTGTCGATGGAGCGCTGGGAGAGGACGCCGAGCATGTCCTGGCCGGCGGCGGTGAGCCGCAGGATGCGCGAGCGCTTGTCGGCGGGGTCCGGGGACCGCTCGATCCAACCGCGCTCGGCCGCATGGGCCACATGACGGCTGGTCACCGACATGTCCACGGCGAGCAGCTCGGCGAGCCTGCTCATACGCATTTCCCCGTGTTGGTCGATGAGGGTGAGCGCGGCGGCCGAGCCGGAAGGGCAGTGGGCCGGGAGGGCTCGTGCGAGGCCGCGCTTCACGGCGCCGATGGCACTGAGCTGCCGGGCCAGTTCTTCGTACTGACTCTGCGCTGCCATGACACCCCCATATGTTGTTGCTTAAGGCAACCGTAAAGGCTGTTGGTTGCTGCAGGCAAATGAAATGGGGGTGAGAAAGGCAAAGTAAAGCCAAAGAATTCGCAAGTGCAAGGTCAACGAGGTGGGGGTCCGGTGAGCAGATCACGCCAGGGGTTGGGCAGGCCTCACAGGTTCGCTAGGGTCCTGCTTCATGGCACACAACCCCCAAGCGCCCCAAGGCCCCGAGGGCAACTACGACCCGGCGGGCTCCACCCAGATGTTCCGCGCCTTCGTCGACGAGGGCGCGCCGCAGCAGGCCCAGCGCTCGCAGCCCGCAGCGCCGCTGCAGCAGTCAGGATCGAAGACGGGGCTGATCATCGGCGTCGTCGTGGCGATCGTGGTCCTGGCGGCAGTCGCCTGGCTCGCGCTGGGCTGAGCACGGCTCACTTCCAACTGACGGTCACCGACTGGGTGTCGACGTGCATTCCGATCGGCACCCGCCAGTCGTCCACGCACACGGTGTACGTCTTGGACTTCGTCGCGCCCGCGGCGATCGGCCCCGGCAGCGGCTGCTCGGACTCCCTGGTCGCCCAGTCCACGCCGAGTGCGCCGATGATGTGCGTCGCGAAGGTGACCGTGCCCGAACTCACCGCTGATCCACCGGTGTTGCTGAACCGCACGGTCACCTTTTCGCACCACCGCTGAGTGGCGTCGGCGAGCACGGGGTCGGAAACGCTGAGCACGGCGGGCCCTGCGGGCGCGGAGGGCGTACTGGACCCGGGCGCGGCCGGGGTCGAGCTGCTTCCTCCCGTGGCGGGGGGCGCCGAGGCCGTACTGCCGCCCGCGCCGCCACCCGTACCGCCGCCACCGCCGGACGCAGGCGTTTTCCCCGTCGCCGGGTCACCGCTGTCCGGCGCGGAAGCCGAAGAAGAGGACTCCGAGCCCTTGCCGGCGCTGCCCGGCGTACGGGACGCAGCTCCGCCCCCGTCGAGCGGTACGAGCACGACCTTGCCGGTCGGCGGCACGGCCCGCGTGGGCCCGTCAGC
Source organism: Streptomyces sp. NBC_01465 (assembly GCF_036227325.1). NCBI lineage: Bacteria > Bacillati > Actinomycetota > Actinomycetes > Kitasatosporales > Streptomycetaceae > Streptomyces > Streptomyces sp. NBC_01465. The sequence goes on from NZ_CP109467.1 coordinate 4,302,385, forward strand.
AGTCCCGGACCCCACGGCACCGACCGCCACGTACCCGCTGCCGCTCCCCCCGCCACAGGCGGCGAGCAGCCCGCCGAGGCAGAGGGTGGCAGCGGAGGCGGCAAGGACCGCGTGCAGCTGTTGACGTCGCATCGCGCCAGTGTGTCTGACGCCCCGTCAATTCGGAACCCCGTATGGCTCCTAGTCCCCGATCAGACCCTCCCGCAGCTGCGAAAGCGTCCTCGTCAGCAGCCGCGAGACATGCATCTGCGAGATGCCGACCTCCTCGCCGATCTGCGACTGCGTCATGTTCGCGAAGAACCGCAGCATGATGATCTGGCGCTCGCGCGGCGGCAGTTTGGCCAGCAGCGGCTTCAGGGACTCGCGGTACTCCACGCCCTCCAGCGCCGTGTCCTCGTACCCCAGACGGTCCGCCAGGGACCCCTCGCCGCCGTCGTCCTCGGGCGAGGGCGAGTCGAGCGAGGACGCCGTGTACGCGTTGCCGACGGCCAGGCCGTCGACGACGTCCTCCTCCGACACCCCCAGTACGGCGGCGAGTTCGGGCACGGTCGGCGAGCGGTCCAGCTTCTGGGCCAGCTCGTCGCTCGCCTTCGTCAGCGCGAGCCGCAGCTCCTGCAGCCGGCGCGGGACCCGCACCGACCACGACGTGTCGCGGAAGAAGCGCTTGATCTCACCGACGACGGTCGGCATCGCGAACGTCGGGAATTCCACGCCGCGTTCGCAGTCGAAGCGGTCGATCGCCTTGATCAGGCCGATCGTTCCGACCTGGACGATGTCCTCCATCGGCTCGTTGCGGCTGCGGAACCGCGCCGCGGCATAACGCACCAGCGGCAGATTGAGCTCGATCAGTGTGTCCCGTACGTACGTCTTCTCCGGGCTGTCCGTGTCGAGGGTGGCAAGCCTCAGGAACAGGGAGCGGGACAGAGTGCGGGTGTCGATGGCGCCGGTGCTCGGCAACTCCGAGCCGCTGAGCGCCTGCTGCTGCTTCTGCTGCAGCGGCGCGGGCTCGGGCTTCGTGAGCGTGAGCACCTTCGAGCTGCCCTGTTCTGCGGACATGCCACCCCCTTGAGGTCGCGGACGGTCGCGGCGGACGCTCCCGTCGGAGGAACGCAGCCTCCACCTGAATACCGGTTGGGGGGCCGCGGCAAACTCGGTTCCAGCAGAATGTCACATGTCGGCAACACGCTGTAGCGCCAAGTCGACATATCTGCGCAGGAAAGAGGGGGTGTGCGGCTTTTAAGCCTTTGAAGCGTTTGGTCCGGATCACTCGATCCGGTTATGCCTCGATCCTGTTTGCGGATCGCAGCCGCGCGAAGCTTCTGGCCAGCAAACGCGAGACGTGCATCTGGGAGACGCCCAATTCCTGGCTGATCTGCGACTGCGTGAGATTGCTGTAGTACCGCAGCATCAGAATCCGCTGCTCGCGCTCGGGCAGCTGTACGAGCAGATGCCGGACCAGATCCCGGTGTTCGACCCCGGCGAGCGCCGGATCCTCGAAGCCGAGCCGGTCGAGCAGCCCCGGCATCCCCTCGCCCTCCTGGGCGGCTTCGAGCGACTGTGCGTGGTACGAACGTCCGGCCTCGATGCACGCCAGTACGTCGTCCTCGGAGATCTTCAGCCGGTCGGCGATCTCCGCCGTCGTGGGCGACCGCCCGTGCATCGTGGTGAGGTCCTCGGTCGCGCCGGTGACCTGCACCCAGAGCTCGTGGAGCCGCCTCGGCACATGCACGGTCCGTACGTTGTCCCGGAAGTAGCGCTTGATCTCGCCGACGACGGTCGGCATCGCGAAGGTCGGGAACTGCACCCCGCGGTCCGGGTCGAACCGGTCGATGGCGTTGATCAGGCCGATCGTTCCGACCTGGACGACGTCCTCCATCGGCTCGTTGCGGCTGCGGAACCGGGCGGCGGCGTACCGCACGAGCGGGATGTTGGCCTCGATGAGCGCCCCGCGCACCCGTGAGTGCTCCGGACTCCCCGGCTCCAGCCCCTTGAGCTGGCCGAAGAGCACCTGGGTCAGGGCTCTGGTGTCGGCGCCCCGGCTCCGCGCGGGGGTGGTGGGTGCGGGCTCGGTCTGGAGCGGCACCTCGGGCGCAGTACTGGCCGGCACGGTCAACGCCACCCCTTAATCGGTCAATTCATCCGTCAAAAGCGGTCATAGCATCACAAGACATGTCCACTGTGTGCAAGCACCGCATAACGTCGTGTTGAAGGCGAGTTGAGGCGTAGATATGCAAAAAACCCCGCCCGGTAAGGGGCGGGGTCGGCAGTGCGAGGGGTCAGAACGGGTAGTCGGCGATCACCCACGTGGCGAACTCGCGCCACTGTCCTGCGGCTGCCTGATGGGCCGGGTGCTCGATGTAGCGCTTCAGCGCATCGGCGTCCGCCACGGCAGAGTTGATCGCGAAGTCGTAGGCGATGGGCCGGTCCGTGATGTTCCAGGCGCACTCCCAGAACTCCACCTCCTCGATCAGGTCTCCCAGCTCGGCGAAGGCCTTCGCGCCGGCGACCGCGCGCGGGTCGTCGCGCCCGACGCCCTCGTTGAGCTTGAAGAGGACCAGATGGCGGATCACGGGGACTCCTTAGCGGGTTCAGCTCACCAGTTCGGTCATGAACTGGCCGACGCCTTTTGCGGCATTTGACACGCCTTCGAACCCTACCTGTACGAGATCAGCCGATCTGGCCGGTGATGTGATGATCGTGTACAGGACGAAGACAACGAGAACATAGAGAATGATCTTCTTCGCTGGCACTGCTCGGCCCTGCCCTCCCTGCGGTCCCCTTGCTGCAGTCGCGAGAGTCTATCCGTACACGCCCTTTAGGGACCAAGGACCCATGGATCAAGGCCCTTTGCCGTAAGGGACACCGTCCTGCCAGGGGCAGGATTGAACCCGAGCCCGGCGGATCTGGCAGGAATGCGCAGGGCTCCATGGAACAGGGGCCTCACTGCGGGGCCCGTGCCGCATCGCTTCCCCCTGACTGCGGCCCGGGCTTGTAGGTCCCGTTCTCGTCGGGGGGAGCGGTTTTGTCCCCCCGATGCCGCTTCCCCCGTCCTACTCTTTTCTGCGCCTTCCGGCTAGGTGTGACAGCTAGCCGAAGGTGAGGTTCGAGCAGGGGTTGTCGTCCGCCGAGCGGGCCTTGTCCGAGGCGGCGGGCGCCGGCGTCGTCCCGTACGAACCACCCAGCACCAGACTCAGCCCCGCCCCCGTGGTCGCCTCCAGGCGCGCGTCGGGGAAGAGCGCGGCCACCGTCTTGGCGTGCTCCTTCTCGCCCGGCCCGTATTCGACGAGCGTCGTGGCGTGGTCCTGGCTGCGCGCCGTCGCGACCGAACCCACCGTGAACCCGGACGCGCGCAGCGTGACCGCCGCCTTCGCGGCGAGGCCCTTGGTGAGCGTGCCGTTGTAGACGGCGACGACGATGCCCTCGCCCGACACCGAGGCCGACGGTGAGGGCGAAGCGGTCGCGGACGTGGTGGGAGAGGGGGAGCCCAGCGGCCGGTCCGCCTTCAGCGAGGCCCACAGCCGGTCGGCGTCCGGCTCGACGACGGCGACGCGCTCGCCCTCGTAACGCCAGGGAATCGTCACGAACTTGGTGTTGTGCAGATCGATGCCCTTCATGGACATCGCGAAGGAGATCATCTTGTCGGCCGAGCCCAGACCGGGGTCGACGGTCATCGACTTCGTCGCGGCGTTGGCGAGGGGGAGGAGCGTGGTGGGGTTGAGGCCGCCGCTCTTGACCTTCTTGATCAGCGAGGCGACGAAGGCCTGCTGGCGCTTGATGCGGCCGATGTCGGAGCCGTCCCCGATGCCGTGCCTCAACCGTACGTAGTCCAGGGCCTTCTGGCCTTCGACGGTCTGCAGCCCCGCAGGAAACAGCAGATCCCCGCGCGAGCCGCGGTTCGGGCTGAGGTCGCGCTGGTAGATGTCCTTGGGCAGACAGACCTGCACCCCGCCGACCGCCGAGGTCATCCTCGCGAACCCCTCGAAGTCGACGACGACGGTGTGGTCCACCCGCAGCCCCGTCAGCTTCTCGACGGTGTTCTGCGTGCAGGCCGGATTCCCCTTCTCCGTCTCGCCCACCGAGAAGGCCGAGTTGAACATGGTGTCCGGCGCCTCCTCCGTCCACTCCCCGTCCGGAAGCCGGCACGGCGGTACGTCGACGAGCGTGTCCCGCGGCACGGACACGGCGACGGCGTGCTTCCCGTCCCCGTACACATGCAGCAGGAACGCGGTGTCCGAGCGCCCGATGTCGCCCTCCCCGCCGCCCAGGCCCTTGTTGCCGCCCGCGCGCGAGTCGGAGCCGATGACCAGGACGTTCGAGCCCGAGGCGTTCCCCGGCGGCCGGTCACCCGAAATGCCGTCCGCCCCGAAGGTGTTGATGTTGCCGCCGAGCCGGAGATAGACCCACCCGACCCCCGAGACCAGCAGCACCACGAACGCCAGCGTCCCCATGGAGACGGTCCCGGTCTTGCTGCGGCCGCGCACCGGCGCCCCCTTGTGGCTGCGTGCCGCCACGGCGTACCCCTTCGATCATGTACGGACTGACCACCGCCGCCCCGCAGTTGATCCTGCCGGTGCGACCGCGCCCCACATGCCTACCGTATGGCCGGGCTGGTCCCGAATGCGGTCATTCGCGGACAACGGGGTGGCCCCACCGGTGTGATGGTGCGAGGAAGCGAACGCTCGGGCGCCCCGGCGACAAGTACGGGGTGAGGCCGCTGACCATGCGGCGACGACGGGAGGTCCGGTGGAATCGGACGAAGATCTGCTCACCCGCTCGGCGCGGGAGCCTGAGGCGTTCGAACTTTTGGTGGTACGGCACTCGGGGGTGCTGCACGGCTACCTCTCGCGCAGGGCGCCGCACGCCGCGGACGACCTGCTGGCAGAGGTATGGCTGCAGGCCTTCACCGGCCGCGGTACCTACGACGCCGACCGCGGCACCTCACGCACCTGGCTCTTCGGAGTGGCCAGGAACGTACTGTCCGCGCACTGGCGCCGGCGCGACCACGACGGGCACGCGCTCCCCGGCGAGGAGAGGGGCAGCGACCCCTGGCACGCGGTCGACCAGCGGCTGGACGCCGCCGCGGTCGCGCCGCTGATCCGCCGCACCATGGCCGGCCTGCCGGACGTGGAGCGCGAACTGCTGCTGCTGGTCGCCTGGGAGCAGCTCACGCCCACCGAGGCCGCCGCCGTGATGGGCATCCCCGCGGGCACGGCCCGCTCGCGGCTGCACCGCGCCCGGACCCGGCTGCGCGCCGCGCTCGGCACGTCCCCCTTGGTACCCCTGACAGGAGACTTCGCATGACCGAGCACGACGTGGATGTCCTCGACTTCCCCGGCGCCGACCGGCTGCGGGCGGCGGGCGACGTCGCACCGCCGAGCAGCGCGACCGTGTCCGCCGCACTCACGGCCGTACGTGCGGCCGCGGCGCCCGCCCCCGTCCGCGTCCGCCCGCTCCACCGCAGGCGCCGGATCCTGGTCTCCGCGGCGGCGGTCGCGGCCGTCGCGGCCGGCGTGGCCGTGTACCCCGCGATCGGCATCGGGGGCAGCCGGCCGGCGGCGGAGGCGAGTGCGGCGGAGTTCCTCCACGAGATGGCGGACACCGCGGCTGCGAAGCCGGACTCCAGCGCCCCGTACTGGAAGGTGGAGACACGTACCTCGGCCTCCTCCTCTCCCTCAGGCCGGGTGTATCCCACCACGACCCGAACGGAGTGGCTCGGCCGGAACAAGTGGTTCCAGGTGACGGCCGGCAACGATGCGGTCGGGGAGTTCACCGGTCCGGCGAACGGCTGGGCCCTGACGCCCGACGGCCACTGGCTCTCCACGCCGGGCCACCACGTGGCGCAGCCCGGTCGCACCGAGCAGACGTCCTGGTACGTGGGTTCCTCGCCGGTCCCGGAGAAGACCGTCACCTGGGACGAGTTGAAGACCCTCCCGACCGAACCGAAGGCGCTCAGGGCCAAGCTCCTGGGCGACGCCACCGGGCCCCAGGCCGAGCTGGGACTCTTCAACGGCATCGACGCCCTGCTGGCCGACGCACCGGCCGGCCCCCAACTGCGCGCAGCCCTCTACGAGGTGCTCGCCGGCATCCCGGACGTCCACCTGGTCGGCCGGGCCGAGGACAGCACCGGCCGCACGGGAACCGCGGTCGAACTGAAGGCGGGGGCAGGGAGCAGCCGTGTGATCGTCGACCCGAAGACGTCCCAGCTCCTTGAGACGGTCACCGTGACCGCCACCGAGGGCGTCACCGGCAGGACGCGCACGACCTATCTCTCCGCAGGTCCGGCGGACGAGGCTCCGCGCACCACGCACTGATCCGGAACGCACCGAAGGGGCAGACCCATTGGGTCTGCCCCTTCGTTCATCTGCGGTAGCGGAGGGATTTGAACCCTCGGTGAGTTTCCCCACACTCGCTTTCGAGGCGAGCTCCTTCGGCCGCTCGGACACGCTACCGAGAGAGAGCTTAGCCCAAGGTGGGCCGTGGTCTGAAATCGGTATCGGTCTCCCCCGGACCGGCCCGCGATCAGCGGTCCCGGAAGAACGAAGTCAGCTGCGCCGAGCACTCCTCGCCGAGCACACCGTGGATGACCTCGGGCCGGTGATTGAGCCTCCGGTCCCGTACGAGATCCCACAGCGAGCCCGCCGCACCCGCCTTCTCGTCCAGCGCCCCGAAGACCACCCGGTCCACCCGCGACTGCACGAGCGCACCCGCGCACATCACGCACGGCTCCAGGGTCACCACCAGCGTGCAGCCGGTCAGCCGCCACTCGCCGAGCTTCGCCGCCGCCCGCCGCAGCGCCAGGACCTCGGCGTGCGCGGTCGGGTCGCCGGTCGCCTCGCGTTCGTTGTGGCCGGTGGCGAGCAGCGTGCCGTCCGGGGCGAGCAGGACCGCGCCGACCGGCACGTCGCCGGCCCGCGCGGCCTGCTCCGCCTCGTCCAGGGCCAGGCGCATGGGCCCGGTCCAGGGGTCGCGCAGCGGATCGCGGTGCGGGTCGTTCATCTCTATCGGACGGTCTCCAGGACTTCGGCGGCGCCCAGGGCGTCCGCCACGTCGGCGAGCGCGTCCGTACCGAGCGAGAGCAGCGCTTTCTCCTCCAGGCCCAGGTCGGCGAGGATCGTGGTGTCGCCGAGGGGGCCCGCCGGTACGGCGTCCACCTCGTCGACGGCCGTGTCGTCACCGTCCTCGTCGTCGTCGGGCTCTCCGTCCTCCGTGCCGTCGAGGTCGGCGAGCTCTTCCAGGGCGTCCGGATCGGCCGGATCGCGGCCGAGCAGTTCGTCGGTGAGGAGGATCTCCCCGTACGAGGAACGGCTGGCGGCCGCCGCGTCCGAGACGTAGATCCGCGGATCCTCCTCGCCGTCGATGCGGACGACGCCGAACCAGGCGTCCTCCTGTTCGATGACGACAAGAACCGTGTCCTCGTCGACCGAGGCCTCCCGGGCCAGGTCCGTCAGATCCGACAGGGCTTCGACATCGTCGAGCTCCGTGTCGCTCGCTTCCCACCCGTCTTCGGTGCGCGCGAGCAGTGCGGCGAAGTACACCGTGACTCTCCCACTGGTCATAGGTGTGCAGGTCTGTTGGGCGCTCTGAGCCCCGCCCAATGGGAATCGTGGCAGAAACGATGGCTCAGCGAGAGGTCTTCGGCCTCAGGACCTCGTGTCGCCCTCCGGCGGGAGTGCCGGGACCTACCAGCGGAAGGTGCGCATACGCATCTGCTGTCGCAGCCGTGCCACCTTGGCGCGCCTGGGCTGGACCCGGTCGCGCAGCTCCATCGCCTCGGTCCGCTCACGCAGGAACTGGGCCCGGCGGCGCCTCCGCTCGGCGCTGCTCTCCTGGCCCTCCTGCTTGTGCTCGCGCTCCGGCATCTCTGCCACACCACCTCTGCGTCCGTCCCTCTCACCTTCCCCGGACCTGCGGCTTGATGCCAGCGGGCCGGTTACCGTTGTCCTATGCGTATTCATGTCGTCGACCACCCGCTGGTGGCACACAAGCTCACCACGCTGCGCGACAAGCGCACCGACTCCGCCACCTTCCGCCGCCTCGCCGACGAGCTGGTCACCCTGCTCGCGTACGAGGCGACCCGGGACGTGCGCACGGAGGTCGTCGACATCGAGACCCCGGTCACGCCCACGACCGGTGTGAAGCTCTCCTACCCGCGGCCGCTGGTCGTCCCGATCCTGCGCGCCGGTCTCGGCATGCTGGACGGCATGGTGCGGCTGCTGCCGACCGCCGAGGTGGGCTTCCTGGGCATGATCCGTAACGAGGAGACCCTGGAGGCCTCCACGTACGCGACGCGCATGCCCGAGGACCTCTCGGGCCGCCAGGTCTACGTACTGGACCCGATGCTCGCCACCGGCGGCACGCTCGTCGCGGCGATCCGCGAGCTGATCAAGCGCGGCGCCGACGACGTGACCGCCGTCGTGCTCCTCGCGGCGCCCGAGGGCGTCGAGATCATGGAGCGCGAGCTGGCGGGCACGCCGGTGCGGGTCGTGACGGCCTCGATCGACGAGCGGCTCAACGAGCACGGCTACATCGTGCCGGGGCTCGGCGACGCGGGTGACCGGATGTACGGGACGGTCGACTAGCGGGCAGCCGCTAGCGGGCGCTCAGCACTTTCCGGAGGGCGCCGACGAGGGGTGGACCAGAGCGTTCAACGCCTTGTCGGCGTCCTTCTGCGTGTTCAGGGCCTTGAACTCGGTCCCGAGGATCAGGTCGATGTCGCCGGTCTTGCGGGCGTCGGTCTTCTGCTGGGTGCCGGGCAGCTGCGTACCGAGGACGGTGAAGGCGCCCTTGGGAGTGGGGACGGGGCCGACCAGTATCCCGGTCCCGGTCACCTTCTTGTCGTACGCGGCCGGGGCGTTGCCCACCTTGCCGATGTCGAAGCCGCGCTTCCTGAGCTCGTCGGCGGTCGTCTTGGCGAGGCCGCCGCGGGCGGTCGCGTTGTAGACGTTGACCATGATCTTCGCGGGCTTGGGGAGGCTCTTCGCGGGGACCGGGGCCACGGTGGGCTTGGGCGCCGGGGTGACCTTGCAGTCGGGCTTCGGGTCGCCCTTGGCGGCGACGGTCGCGGACTTCTTCGGTCCGCTTCCGGTGAAGACATCGATGAGCTGCAGCGTTCCCCATCCGGCGACGGAGAGGGCGGCCGCTGCGGCCACGATCAGGGCGATCAGCCGGCCGCGGCGCCGGGGGCGTCGCATCCGCGGGTACCTGTCACCCGTGATGCGGTACTTTCCGCCCATGCCGGGGGGTGTGAGCATGCTCATGGGCGCAGCGTAGTGCGGGTCGGCGGCGATGAGTACTAAATGATCATTGACTGGCCGCGGGAAGGGTCAAAAAAGGCCCAAAAGGCTCAGCCCGGATCCGCCTCGGGCTCTGCCTCAGCCGAGTTCGAGCACGCGGGCGTGGAGCACCTGGCGCTGCTGGAGCGCGGCGCGGACCGCGCGGTGCAGTCCGTCCTCCAGGTAGAGGTCGCCCTGCCACTTCACTACGTGGGCGAAGAGGTCGCCGTAGAAGGTCGAGTCCTCGGCGAGCAGCGTTTCGAGGTCCAGCTGGCCCTTGGTGGTCACGAGCTGATCGAGCCGGACCGGGCGCGGCGCGACGTCCGCCCACTGCCGGGTGGATTCCCGGCCGTGGTCGGGGTACGGCCGGCCGCTTCCGATGCGCTTGAAGATCACACGGAAAGCCTACCGGGGAAGCGGCTCCGGGCGCAGCCATGGGGAGGCAGTGCGATGGTGGACAAAGTCCCGCAAACCCGGAATCGGGGGCATGTGATGAGTGACAGTGAGCCGCTGGTGGCACCGGAGGCGCCCGTTCCAGGGGCCGTACCCCCGGAGGCCGCGCCCGCCGCAGCACCCGAGGTGGCAGCGGCGGAGGCCGCGCCCGAAGTCGTACCCGAGAAGGTGACGTCCGCGCCCGCGCTGCCGCAGCCGGCGCTGGAGATCGCGGCCGGATACAGCTTCACCGGACCCGCGCTCGATCTGGGCGCCCTGCTGTGGGACGGGCAGTGCCATGCGGACGCGCAGATCCGTATCCCGCTGTCGATGCTCAACCGGCACGGGCTCGTCGCGGGCGCGACCGGCACCGGCAAGACGAAGACCCTGCAGCTCATCGCCGAGCAGCTCTCGGCCAACGGCGTCCCGGTCTTCCTCGCCGACATCAAGGGCGACGTCTCGGGGATCTCGGCGCCCGGCGAGACCAACGACAAGGTGCAGCAACGGTCCGGCGAGGTCGGGCAGGAGTGGGAGGGCAAGGGCTTCCCGTGCGAGTTCTACGGACTCGGCGGCATCGGCCCCGGCATCCCGCTGCGGGCGACGGTCACCAGCTTCGGTCCCGTACTGCTGTCGAAGGTGCTGCAGCTCAACCAGACGCAGGAGCAGTCGCTCGGCCTGATCTTCCACTACGCGGACACCAAGGGCCTGGAGCTCGTCGACCTGAAGGACCTGCGGGCCGTCGTCGGCTTCCTCGTCTCGGACACGGGCAAGGGCGAACTGAAGGGGATCGGCGGCCTGTCGACGGTCACGGCAGGGGTGATCCTGCGGGCCATCACCGCCTTCGAGCAGCAGGGTGCGAGCGAATTCTTCGGTGAGCCGGAGTTCGACACGAGCGAGCTGATGCGGCTGGCGCAGGACGGGCGCGGCTTGGTGTCGGTGCTCGAACTGCCCGCCGTACAGGACAAACCGCAGCTCTTCTCGACGTTCCTGATGTGGCTGCTCGCCGATCTGTACGGGCGGCTGCCCGAGGTCGGGGACCTGGACCGGCCCAAGCTCGTCTTCTTCTTCGACGAGGCGCATCTGCTCTTCAACGGCGCCTCGAAGGCCTTCCTGGAGTCGATCACGCAGACCGTACGGCTGATCCGCTCGAAGGGCGTCGGCATCTTCTTCGTCACCCAGACGCCGAAGGACGTACCGGCGGACGTGCTGGCGCAGCTCGGCAACCGGGTGCAGCACGCGCTGCGCGCGTTCACGCCGGACGACGCGAAGGCGCTCAAGGCGACGGTGAAGACCTTCCCCAACTCCCCTTACGACCTGGAGGAGTTGCTGACGGGTCTCGGCACGGGCGAGGCGGTCATCACCGTGCTGAGCGAGAAGGGCGCCCCGACGCCGGTGGCCGCGACGCGGCTGCGTGCGCCGGAGTCGCTGATGGGGCCGATCGACGCGGGCGCACTGGACCAGGCGGTCAAGGCGTCGCTGCTGTACGGGCGTTACGCGGAGGCGGTCGACCGCGAGTCGGCGTTCGAGAAGCTCACCGCCGAACAGCAGGCGGCGGAAGCGGCGGCGATCCAGGCGGCCGAGGCGGCCGCGGCGGAGAAGGAGGCGGCGAAGGCGCCGAAGAAGCAGGACGCGTCGATCGCCCAACAGGTGGTGGGCAGCGGGATGTTCGCGTCGCTGGCGCGGTCGATCGGGACGCAGCTCGGACGGGAGATCTCGCGGTCGATCTTCGGGACGCGCAAGCGCTGAGGGCGCCGGTAATTGGCTTGTGCGGGTGTGGTCGCCGTGGCGATGATGCCCGCATGAGCCTTTTTCTGAGTGACGTTTTCGACCGGAAGGGCGGCCACCGCCCCGAGAGGTGAGCGGCGCGGACGCCCGGTGGGGCGCGCGCTGGGCGGCTGTGCAGGCCGCCGGTATCGAGGGATCGGCGGCCGGGTTGGCCCGGCTGCCCTGTGGCCCTGAGCGGATTCTGCTGGCGCAGGCCTGCCTTCAGTACGTACGGCTTCATGAGCGCTCCGAGGCGGGCGACGCCCTCGTCGCGCGGTTGCGCGGCGACGGGCAGGCCGAGGTCCGGCTCGCCGCGCATCTGACCGCCCTGCACACGCTGCCGCCCGGGCGGGCGGCGGAGGCCGAGGCGGGGGTGGTCGCGGAGCTGGGCGCGGCGGGATCGTCCGTGGGGTCGTGGTCGGTGGGGGAGGTGTGGGGCGACGCGTACGGGCGCCACGACGCGCCCCGGCCCCGCGACCTCTTCCGGCGGGCTGCTGAGCTGCTGGTGGACCCGGATCCTGTACGGCGTCGGGTCGGGCTGGATCTGAGCCGGGTCGCGTTGTGCGAGTGGCGGGCCGCGCCGGAGTGGCTGAGCAGTGGGTGGGTCCGGATGTTCGACGACCCTGTGGCTGAACTCCGGTCTGACGCAAAGGCGTTGGTGGGGTTGTCGCGGGCTGCGAGCCGGCGGGCCGCCGACCCTCGCGTGCCGGTGCCGCCGCCCTGCGAGGTGCGGGTGCCGGTCGCGGTCGAACCCCGTGACGCCGAGGCCTGCTTGGCCTCCCGGCCGGTGGACGCGAGCCGCCTTCCGCCCCGGATGTTCCATGCGCTCCTCGATCGGGGGCCGCTGTCGGAGCGGCAGATCGCGCAGCTCCGCCACCAGGTCTTCACCCGTCCGTCCGCCGGGCAGGCGCGCCATGCGCGGGCCTGGTGGCGGCATGCGGGGGAGGCTTCGGCGCCCGTACTGCTTCCGCTGCTGCCGCAGTACTTCGCCGACACCGCCCTGCTGGGCATCGACGCCCTGGAGTGCCTGGCCGCGATGGGGCGGTTCGCCGCGCCCGCCCTCGGCGCGCTGGATGCGTTCCTGGCCGGGGAGCGGATCGCCGTACGGCACCGGGGCAGCCCCGAGAGCGATCTGCAGGCCGACGAACTCCTCGTAGAAACAGCACAGTTCACTCGTCGACACATCATGGAGGACACCGAACGATGACCATCCAAGAGCTCCGCGCCCGCGCCGCCGACACCTCCGCCGCCGAACTCGCCCCGCTCACCGAGCAGGTGGCGCGCGAGGCCGGCATGGACGATCTCGCCGCCGCGGCCGCCGCGCTGGCCGCCGCACCCGGTGGGGTGCAGGAGCTGTACGACTACGGGTACGCCTGCGTGGAGCGGGGGGCGTCCTTCCTGGCCGTACCGGCACTGACCGAGGCGCTGCGGCTCGCGCCCGGGACGCGCGGGATCCTCATCGAGCTGGTCGCGGCGCTGGAGCGGGAGGGGCGGCACGCGGAGGCGTACGCGCTGCTGAAGGAGAGCGGGGCGGGCGGGCTGCGCGACTGGCCCGACCGGTATCTGCTGGCCCACAACGCCCTGATGGCAGGGGAGTTGAGCGCGGCGAGCGAGGCCGTGGGGCTGCTCGCGGCGCCCGAGGACGCGGTCTGGGAGGGCGCCCACGCACGCATACGGCGGACCGTCGGACGGGCCGACGCCGTGCGCGGGAGCGCCGCCCCGCTCGGCGGGCGGGATCTGCGCGGCTGGCACTACGTACTGACCGGCGGGGTGCTGGCGACGCTCTCGCCGTACGGGTACGACGCCGGCATGAACGGGCGGTACGCCTTCCTCCAGGACAGCCCGGGCGCCTGCCGCCACGGGCTCCGCCGGCTGGGGCTGGTGCTGCACGCCGCCGGGCTGCGCCCCCGTTCCGTGTCCCTGCTGCCCGACCGCTCCAGCCGCATTCTGGGGCTTGCGGCCGCCGGGGTGCTGGGGGTGCCCGCGCAGGAGTACCGCCCGGGGAACGCGGACACGGTGGTCGTCGCGTACGACCTGAACGACGTCGACGAGACGGTGCTGGCCGCGCTGCGGGAACGTACCCCCGGCGAGGTGCTCTACGAGCGCGCCACCTGCTGGACCGACCCGCCCGCCGTCTCCGCCGACATGAGTGGACTGCTGGCGCAGCACTGCATCGAGCCCTGGGGCGAGCGGCTGCACGTGGACGGGCGGCTCCCGGCGGACGCGCGCCCGGCGGAGGAGATCGCCGCGGACATCCTCGCGGCGGAGGAGGACCGCGACGAGGGCGACGGAGCGACCCCGCCGGACCCGGACGAGGCGCTGGCCGCCTTCGCGGGACTGGCCCGGCAGGGCGGGCGGTGGCCGGACGGGCCGCGTGAGCGGGTGGCGTCCTCCGGGCCGGTGGGGAGCGGGCGGTTCGCCTAGGTCCTGTAGGTCCTGCCCGGCGGAATTGTGGTGCGGGGGCGATTCGGGGGCTCATAGACTCGATCGTGTGATCGAAGAGTCCCTGGTAACCGCCCCCGCCGAAGCCGATGCCCGCGCTGTGCGCGAGGCCGTTGCCGCTGCTCGGCGCGGGCTCGTCGAGCGGGAGATCGTTTCCGAGGCTGTCGTGCTCTGTGCCGTCGCCGGGGAGCATCTGCTGGTGGTCGGGGCTCCCGGCACGGCCAAGTCGGAGGCCGTGCGGAGGGTCGCTCAGCAGCTCGGCGGGCGGCTCTTCGAGTACGTGCTCGGGCGGTTCACCGAGCCCAATGAGATCTTCGGCCCCGTTGACCTGCGGAAGCTGCGGGAGGGTGTCGTCGAGGTCGAGACCTCGGGGATGCTGCCCGAGGCCGACGTGGCCTTCCTCGACGAGGTGTTCCTCGGATCCACCGCCATCCTCAACACCCTGCTCGGACTGCTCAACGAGCGGACCTACCGGCGGGGCAGCACGGCCGTCGACGTGCCGTTGCGGGTGTGCGTCGGGGCGTCCAACGCGCTGCCCGACGACCCCGCGCTGGAAGCCTTCGCCGACCGCTTTCTGGTGCGGGTCTTCGTCGAGCCCGTTGCCGATGCCCGGCTGGAGGAGCTGCTCGAGGCCGGGTGGGACGTGCAGGAGGACGTGGGGGCCGGCGTCGAGCGGCTGATGCCCGTCGTGGACCGGCTTGCTCTGGCTGCCCGGCAGTGTGAACTGGGCGCTGTGCGGGGGCACATCGCTGCCGCCGTACGCAGGCTGCGGGCCGCCGGAGTTCCCGTCAGCGACCGGCGGGCCGTGCGCGTTCAGCGGCTGGTGGCCGCGGCTGCCGTGCTCGACGGACGTACGACTGCCAGTGAGGCCGACCTGTGGGTGCTGCCCCTGATCGCGCCCACCGCCGATGCCCAGGCGCTCGCCAGGGACACCCTCGCGGATCTGATGGGCAGCGCGCGGAACGGCAGCCTCGCGCACGCCGCCGAAGAGCTGAGCCGGGGGCCCGCAGCCCGTGCCGAGCGGCTTGCCGTGGCGGGGGACGAGCTCCTTGCGGGGCTCGGGGCGGTTCCGTACCCGCGCGACGAGCGACTGCGCATCGAGGCCACGCTGCGCGAGATCGACGCCTCCTTCGGTGCAGATGATGTGCCGCAGGTGCTGAAGGACGTACGGGAGCGCCTGGTCGCTGCCGTCGCCGCGCCGTGAAGCCCGAGTGGGTACGCCGCGAGCCTCCGCTGGCGCCTGCTGCCGTGGCCGCATGCGGGGAGGTGGCCGATACGCTGGTCGCCGCTGTCCGGGGTGCGCTCGCCGAGGGGCGCGGGGCGCGGCTTCGGGCCGTGCGCGACGCGGAGTGGGTCGTGGTGCTGGCGGGTGAAGCGGGGGGAACTGATCTTCCCTGGGTCGACGGGGCGATCTGGCTCGGGGAGGACTCCGGGGTGTTCGTGCCCACGCATCTGGCCGTGCGGCCGGGGGCTGCGTTGGTGGCGGGGGCCGCGCGTCGGTACGTACCCGATGGGCATGGGCTGATCGTGATGCTGGCCGAGCCCGGGCTGCTGCTGTCCTCCCCTGTGCCCGTGCGGCCGGTCACCGAGGCGGAGTTGAGCTGAGATGAGCGGGCTTCCTCGTGAACTCGCCGGGTGGGGTGCCCAGTTGGACGCCCTGGACGCGGCGTGCGCTGTTGCGCTCGGGCCGCTGGTGCGGGGCATCGACGGGCTGATGGGTGTGGGGGCGCGCGCCGATGCGCAGGCTCGGCTGGGGGAGTTCGACGGGTACGACGGGCTGAGCCGGGCGGGGACGCCCGAGCGGCTCGTCATGTCGGAGTGGCTGCTGGCCGAGGAGGCTCCGGAGGAGTTTCTGCGGCGGGCCGCCGAAGGGGAGTTGCTGCATCTGGCGCCCGCGCGACGGGCCGAGGAGGCGCGCGGGCGGGTGGCCGTGGTCGTCGACTGCGGGCCCTCTCAGTGGGGTGCGGGGCGGCTGGTGCAGCTGGCGGCGCTGATGGTCGCGCACCGGCGGGCCGTCGCACGGGGCAGCGCGCTGGTGGTGGGAGTCCTGGGCCGTACGCCGGGCGAGTGGGCCGAGGGCGAACTGCCGGAGGTGCTGCGGGCCTGGCTGGGCTCGCGCAGCGCGGTGGAGCCCGACCCGGTGGACGTGGAGAAGTGGCTCGGGGCACTGGACGCTGCCGACGAGGCGTGGGTGCTCGCCGGGGAGCCCCTCGCCGCACGGCTGGCGGGGCGGAGCCGCGTGCTGGTGGCGCGGGAGAGCGACTGGTCGGGGGCGGGGGCTGCCGAGGTGACCGTACGCGTGGGCGGGCGCAGTGCGCGGCTCGCCCTGCCGGAGCCTTCGGCGGGGGTACGGATCCTGCGCGGGCAGGGGTGGAAGCGGGCCGGGGCGACGGGCGCGGGGGCGCCTGTCGGGGGTGTGGGCTCGATGGTTTTCCCGGGCACAGGGCGGCAGTTGGTGCTGCGATCGCAGGATGATGCGCGGCAGCTGATCACCGTACGGGTGCCGAACGGGCCGGGGCGCGAGCATGATGTCGTACCGCGTCGGCACGGTTTTCCGGGGCCGGTCGTGGCGGCCGGGTACTTCGGGCGGCGGCTCGTCGCGCTGGTCCGGGTGGGGGACGAGCTGCGGGTGCAGGTCGTGGGGAAGACGTGGGCGGCTGCGGAGGGGTACACGACGTTGGCCGTGGTCCTGGGTGATGCCACGGACCGGCCGCTCGTACCGCTGGTCGTGGAAGCGGACAGCATGCTCATGCACTGGGGGGACGACTGGATCGGGATGCAGTGGGACCTCTACGCGCCTGTCCTCGTGGAGAAGATGGTCGCTGCTCTGCCCGGCGGGGCGACGGCCAAGCGACTCGGTGACAGGCTCCACCTCCCCCATCTGCCGGGCGGGCACTGGACGGTGAAGGACCAGCACGTCGTACTCGGCCCCGGGACCGCTCACGTCCGCTCGCTCGACGGGCAGCTCTGGCGGTTCGTCGACGACGTCGGCACGTCGTACACCCAGCGCGTCCCGAAGAGCGAACGGCCTCTGGGCGCGGTTGTGTTGGAAGGGCGGGTGCATCTCGTCGTACGGTCCGCCGCAGGTCACCTCCTGCGCATCCGCGGCCCCGTCCGCAACACCGTGCTCACCAAGTGGTCCGACACCCCGCACCCGCCGGCCCTCCACCCCACTCTGCCGCTGCTCGCCGTACGGCGCGAGAGCGGCGCGATCGAGGTCGTCGACCTGGAATCCGGCGAGCGGCTGCTGAACCTCCGGAGCGTCTCATGATCCACCGCGGTCGCGTCGAGGCGCACGCTCTGGTGCTCGCCACGCCCGTCATCGGCGAGGAGGAGGCCCGCGCACGGGTGCTGGAGCTGTGGAGCCCCGGGCTCGAAGTGCGTGAACTGCCGTACGGTCATTGGCTGTTGGTGCTACCCGAGTCCGTCTCCGTACGCGCCGAGCAGGCACCAGGGCTGCCGCTGACCGACGGTGTGCACGCCGGGCGGATCGACGTCGAGCACGCCGGAGAGGTGCGGTCGTACGACCTGGCCGCGCTTCCCGCACTCGACCCCGCCCAGTGGCTGGAGCTCGGCGCGTATGAGGTCCGCGCGCTGACCCCGCTCCAGCCGCCCGAGCCGCTGCCCGTCGCCGTGCTGCCTCCGGCCGCGGACGAGGCGGCGCCCGATCTGCGGGCCACCGCCGGGGTCCAGGGTGTCTCGGCCAGGGCGGCGCGGCAGCTGCGCGGGGCGGGCCAGGGCTCTCAGCCGGCCGGGGGCGGTCCCGTACACGAGAGCCTGCTGGCGCGGTGGGCGATGCAGTCCCCCGCCGCGGCCTGGATCCGCGCCCGCCACGAGCGGTATCTGCGGCGGCTCACCCGGCAGTTCGAGGAGGGGAGTTGGGACGACGCCCTGCGCGATGCCGTTGCCCTGGGCGGCGGGCCCGACGGCGGGGCGACGACGCTCCGGCTGCCGGGGCACCGGACCGGGCCGTTGATGCCGACCGGGGTACGGGCCCCGGGCGGCGGCGTCATTCCGTACGGCGCCGATGCCCAGCACCATCTGCGGCAGCTCTACCGGCAGGCCGCGCAGGCGCTGGAGAAGGAGGGGCGGATCGAGGAGGCGGCCTTCGTGCTCGCCGATCTCCTCGACGAGGCCGAGGAGGCCGCCGCCCTCCTGGAGCGGCACGGGCGGCTGCGCCTCGCCGCCGAACTCGCGGAGGGGCGCGCCCTCGACCCGGCCCTGGTCGTACGGCTGTGGTGGCGCGCCGGGGACCGGCAGCGGGCGCTGCGTGTGGCCCGGGCGCGCGGGGCCTTTGCCGCGGCCGTGGAGCGGCTGGGGCCGGTGGACCATGAGGCCGCGGTGGAGCTGCGGCTGATGTGGTCGGCGGAGCTGTACGCGGCGGGCGATCTGCTGGGCTCCGTCGAAGTGGCCTGGGCCGAAAGGGAGTTGAGGCCCGGCGCGGTCAGTCTGGCGCGGCGTGCGCTCGACGGGAACCCGCCGCATCGGGCCGCGCTGCTCGCGTACGCCCTGGCGCGGAGCCCCGATCCGGCCCATCTCGACGAGGCACGGGCGCTGCTCGCGCTGCCTCAGCCGGACGAGGCGGACTGGCGGGAGCAGCGGGCCTTCACCCGGACGCTGTGCACTGCCCGCCCCCAAGCTGCCTCTGTCGAACGGGAGTTGAGCACCTCCGCCCTGCGTGCCCTCGTGCGCGGCGTCGTACACGAGACCGACCAGAAGGAGCAGGCCCGGCTGGTCAGGGCATTGCACAGGCGCGCCGATCCGCTCTTCGCCGCCGACATGGTGACGCCCGAGGTCCCGGCGGGCACTCGCCCCGTCCTGCATCTGCGCGCCGAACGGGCCCCGGGCCGGCTCCCCCTCACCGACGCCGTCGCGCTCTCACCCGGCGTACTCCTGACCGCGCACGGCGACGCGGGCGTGCGGCTGCTGGGGCGCGACGGCCGCGTCCGGGCGCGCTGGGACGTGCCCGCGCACCGGCTGGTCGTCGCGGACCACGGGGGCTCCGCGCTGCTGGTCGCCGAGCGCGGTGACGTACGGGACATCCACCGGCTCGACCTCGCCACCCGCCAGGTGCGGCGCTGGACGACCCTGCGGGCGCGGGCCACGGCGTCCTCGTACGACGGCACCGTCCTGGCCGTCGTCGACGAGGACGGCATCGGCTTCGTCGAGACGCGCGCCGAGCAGCCGCGCGCCCGCTGGCGGGAGCTCGACCGCGACCACACGGTGCTCCGTCTCGCCCGTACGCCGGAGAGCCTGGCCGCCGTGCTGGAAGTGCCCCCGGCCGTCGCGGGCGGCCCGCGCACCCGCGAGGTGTGGCAGTGGGAACTGCCCTCCGTCACCCTGCGCGGACGCACTCCGGTGCCGGACGGCGAGGACGCGCTGCTCGCCGGGGGTGTCGCGCTGCGGCCCGAACGCGACGAGCTGGGGCTGAAGTTGCGTGCGTACGCGACGAGGAAGAGCGCCCAGGACCTCTACGCGCTGCCCTCCGACACCGTCGAACTGCTCACCGACGGCGACACCCTCGCCACCGTGGTCGCCGAGGAGGCGGACCGGCGGGTCTGGTTCGCGGAGGAGCCCGGGGGTCGCCGCTGGGCGGGCGTGACCTTCTCCGAGGGGGCCGCGCTCGGGCTGCGTACGCACGGCGGACTGATCACGGTGTACGACGCCGAGGGCCGGATCGTCGTCCTGGACGAGGCGCGCAGGACGGTCGTGCTCAGCGCACGATCATGATCACCGAGGCCGTGGTGCCGACCACGACGATCACCCAGCGCAGCACGGTGGGCGGCAGATTGCGGCCGACCTTGGAGCCGAGCAGTCCGCCCACCGTCGAGCCTGCGGCGATCAGTCCCGCCACCGCCCAGTCGACGTCCGAGACCGCGATGAAGACGACGGCCGCGACGCCGTTGACGATGGACGCGAGGACGTTCTTCATGGCGTTCAGGCGCTGCAGGGTGTCGCGGATGAACACCCCGAACAGGCCCATGAGCAGGACGCCTTGGGCAGCGCCGAAGTAGCCGCCGTACACCCCGGTCGCCAGCACGCCCACCCAGAGCGGGGCGCCGCCGTCCTCGCGGGCCTGGCGCTGCTGGGCCCAGCGGCTGAGGCGGGGCTGGAGGAGAACCAGAGCGCAGGCCGTGAGGATCAGGGCCGGGACCACCGACTGGAAGGCCTCGGCGGGGAGTTGGAGCAGGAGCAGCGCCCCGATCAGGCCGCCGATCAGCGAGGCGGCGCCGAAGCGGATCAGGCGGGCGCGCTGGCCCTTGAGCTCGCGGCGGTAGCCGTACGCGCCCGACAGGACGCCAGGGACCAGGCCGACGTTGTTGGAGACGTTCGCGAGGACCGGCGGGTAGCCGAAGGCGAGGAGCGTGGGGAAGGTGATGAGGGTGCCGGAGCCGACCACCGCGTTGATCGCGCCTGCGGCGATTCCTGCGGCGCCGATCGCCACCGCTTCCAGGGGATCCACAACTCGCCTTTCGTTGCCGTGCGTTGGTGCGGGTCGACACCCGTCCGGATGGTCGCGACATTCTCCGGACGGGTTGCCGCCCTGGGGCCCTCAGAGGATCATCCGGGAGGTCCGTGACCCAAGTCAATCCTAGGGTTTTCTTGTATTGATCCAAGGGATAGCTTCGGTCACATGACTCTTGACGACCTCCGCGTCTTCGTCGCCGTCTGCCGCGCGGGCAGCCTCAGCGCCGTCGCCCGCGACCTCTCCTGTACCCAGTCCGCCGTGAGCCAGCATGTGAAGCGGCTGGAGCGCGAGGTGGGCGTGCGGCTGGTGGAGCGGCATGCGCGCGGCGTCGTACCGACGACGGCCGGGCGCATCCTGCGGTCCGCCGCCGAGGAGGGGATCGGCGGGCTCGATCTCGCGCTGCGGCAGCTGGCCGAACTGGCGCGCGGGGACGGGGGGTCGGTCCGTATCACCACCGGGGGCACGACCGTACGGCACTTCATGTCGGAGGCGATCGTCGACTTCCGGCGGCGCTGCCCCAACGTCGGGCTCGAGTTCCGCACCGAGAGCTCCAGCAGGAGCTGCTTCGACGCGCTCGCCGAGCACGACGTGGATCTGGCGTGGATCACGGTGGGCGCGCCCGTGCGCGGCATCGAGCAGCGGCCCGTCGTCGAACTGCCCTGGGTGCTGGCCGTCGGGGCCGGGGACCCGCTCGCGGGACGTGAGCGGATCGAGATCGCCGAGCTCGCCGACGTACAGCTGATCATGCTGCCGGAGAACTCGACGTCGCGGGCCCATCTCGACGCCGGCTTCCGGGAGTTCGGGATACGGCAGGACGGCGGCACCGGCGTCGCCGACTGGGACACCGCCATGCATCTGGCCGAACTGGGCCTGGGCAGCGCGGTCGTGCCCGCGCTGCCGGGACCCGTGCACCCCGGGCTGCGGCTCGTGCCCGTACCCGCGCTGCCGCCGCTCCACGTCGGGTGGGCGGTGCGCCGGTGGGAGGCGCTGTCGCCGCTGGCCAGGGCTTTTGCCGACACGGTGGCGCGGTACTGCGCCGGTCAGTGACCGTCAGTGCCGGTGCAGGCGGGGGAAGTGGTGGTGGTGTTCGGCCTTGGCGCTCTCCGCGGCGCGGGCCCGCTGTACCAGCTCGGGGGTGATGACGTGCACGGTGTGGCCCTCGCAGCCCGGGCACTCGGCGGCGGCGAGCGGGGAGCGGACCGGGGCGCCGTTGACGAGGTACCTGTTGCCCTGGCGCTCGTAGGTCTCCTCCCAGGACTTCCCGCAGTCTCCGCAGGTGAAGGCGTACGTCTCCGGGTGGTGCTCCGGCTCGGTCATGGCGGGCCTCTCGGGTGCGCGGGTCGGAAGACCAGCGCACCCCAGCCGGAGGATCCCGGCAACTCGGACGGCTGCCGGAACGGCCCGCCCCGTCAGGCGGGCGCGAGCAGCGAGTCGGCCACGGCGGTACGGGCGTACAGCACCGAGCGGCCCGTGCGGTGCGCGGTGACCAGGCCCGCGTTGCGCAGCGCGATGAGGTGCTGGGAGACGGCGGCGGCCGACAGACCGCACTGCGCGGCGAGCTGGGTGGTGGAGGCCGGGGTGTCGAGGTCGGCGAGGAGCTGGGTGCGGGAGCGGCCGAGGACGGCGGCGACCGCGTCGGTCGCGGTGGTGGTACGGGACTCCCACAACGTGCCGATTCCCCTTGCCGGGTAGGCGAGTTGGGGCGGATCCGGGGCGACCGAACGGGTCATGACGCGCGGCCAGGTGAAGGCCGTGGGGATGAGGTGCAGGCCCGCGCCGGTCTCCGAGCGGGTGAGCGAACAGTGCCGACGGATGAGGTGCAGCGAGCCGTCGTCCCAGCGCACCGACTCGTGCAGCTCGTTGAGCACGTGCGCCGACCCGTGCTCGGCGACCTGGCGCGCACGGTGGAAGACGTCGCCTTCGAGGAGGGTCCGGATCCGGGCCCAGTACGGCGCGAGGGCCAGCTCCCAGTAGGCCTCGATCTCCTCGGTGACCTTGGCCAGGGCGGCTTCGGGGGCTTCGTGGAGCAGTCGCGTACGGGCGGAAGCGCCGGCCAGCATCGCCAGATCGGTGTCGACCCGCGCGGCCGGGGTCCGGCGGATCGCGTCGAGCTCGGCGGCGAGGGTCGGGAAGGGGCTGGCCGGGGTCGGGTTGAGGAAGTCGGCGAGATAGCCGCGCGCGGGAACGAGCTCCGCCAGCCAGCCCCGGTCGAGCCCCGCCTTCACCAGCCGGGGACGGACCTGGGCGGCCCAACTCCGGTGAAGGGGCGGGTCATTGGAGTCCCTGAGCAGCCGGAAACTGGTGACGACCTCCCACATCGGCGAGACCGCGAACCGTGTCTGCGCCAGATCGGCGGTGGAGAAACTCAGTGCCGACTGCATGCGCGTCCGCCTCCCTGGAGCCCAATGGATTCGGTCCCAGCTTAATCATTGGTACGCCGATGGTGTCGAGCCGCACGCTCCTCCCATGTTCTCCACCTTCCGCGGACTGCCGCCCACCGTCTGGACCCTCTTCGCCGGCACGGTCGTCAACCGGCTCGGCTCCCTGGTCACACCGTTCCTGGTGTTCTTCCTGGCCTCGCGCGGGATCACCGCCACGGAGACCTCGTACGTGCTCGCCGCACTCGGCGCGGGCAATTTGCTCGGCCCCGCGGCCGGCGGACTGCTCGCCGACCGCATCGGCCGCCGTACGACGATGCTGATCGGCCTGGTCGGCGCCTCGGCGGCCCAGGGCGCCCTGTTCCTGGCCCCGGGAGCGGCCACGATGGCGGCCGCCGCCCTGCTGCTGAGCGCGACGGGAATGATGGTCTCCCCCGCCGTGTACGCGCTGATGGCCGACACCGTGGACGCGGAGAGCAGGCAGCGGGCGTACGGACTCTTCGGCTGGGGCGTGAACATCGGCACCGCGGTGGCGGGCGTGCTCGGCGGCTTCCTCGCCGCCCACGGCTACTGGCTGCTCTTCGCCGTCGACGCCGGATCGATGCTGGTCTACGCGGCCATCGTCGCCGCCCGCATCAAGGAGGTCCGCAGGGAAGTCGGCCCCCGCAAGCAGGACGGCATCGGCTACGGCGTCGTACTCCGCGACCGCCTGCTCCTCGTCCTGCTCGCCCTCTTCGGCGCCCAGCTCTTCGTCTACTCGCTGACCGAGGTCGCCCTGCCGCTGGCCATCCACGACAGCGGTCTCTCCCCGGCGGCGTACGGCGCGATGGCCGCGGTCAACGCGATCCTGGTGGTCGCCGTCCAGCCCTTCGCCACGGCCCGCCTCTCCCGCTACCCGCAGCTCCGCGTCCTGGCCGCAGGCGGCCTGCTGATCGCGGTCGGGGTGGCGCTGACGGGGGCCGCGGACAGCGTCGCGGGCTACGCGCTGTCGGTGGTCGTCTGGTCGCTGGGCGAGGCCTCGGTGGCGGGCATCGCGGCCGCGGTGGTGGCCAACCTGGCCCCGGCCCATGCGCGCGGCCGCTACCAGGGGGCCTTCAGCTGGGTCTGGGGAGTGGCCCGCTTCGGCTCACTCACGCTGGGCGTGACGCTCTACACCGAGCTGGGCGCGACGACCCTGTGGTGGACGGCGCTCGTGGCGGGCGTCATCGCCTCGGCGGGCCCGCTGGCCCTGGCCCGGCGGATCGGGGCGCGGGCAGAGAGCGAGGCGCGGGCGGAGAGCGAGGCGCAGGCCGAGCGGCGTACGACGGAGCGCGTGGCAGCTTCGGTGTGACCGGGCGGGCCGGGGGTGGGACGGTGCCCACCCCCGGCCCGCTCGGGGTCAGCTGCTGTAGTAGCCGGCCAGGTCGGCGATGACCTGGACCGAGCCGGTGTGGTTGGCGAAGGTGACCCGTCCGTCGACCACCGGAACCACGACCATGTTGGAGATCGTCTCTCCGGCGCCGAAGTTGAGGTTCGACACCCCGGGCTCCGGCAGACCGTGCGGGTGGACCGTCAGATAGCCCCCGGCCGAGGGCGCGGTGACCGTCACATTGAGGACGACGGCCGTGACCCCGGAGGAGGGGACCCCGGCCGTTCCGGCGACCGGAAGACTGACCACGCCGCCCGGGGCGACGGCCCCGTACCGGGCGCCCAGTCCGCTGCGCGTGTCCAGCAGACGCAGCGGGCCCGCCGGGGTGAAGGTCGACCCGGTGGCGGAGAAGTACCCCGTGACATCGGCGAGGAGGTCGACGGAGCCCGCACTGTTGCGCAGGTCCACCGAACCGTTCACCACCGGGACGACGACCATGTTGGGGATCGTCCGTCCGGCGGGGAAGTTGATGTTGGACACGGCCGGCAGCGGCCGGCCGTCGGGGTACACGGTGATGTAGCCACCGGTGGTGGGGCGGACCGCGGTGACGTTCATGACGACGGCGGTGACGCCCGTGGCGGGGATCCCGTGGGTCCCGGCGACCTTGAGCTTGACGGTGCCGCCCGCGCCGACGCGGGCCTTGGGGGCGCCGGTGCCGTTGCGGGTGTCCAGGAAGCGCGTCGGCGAGACGGCCGTCAGGGCCGACCCCGAACTCCCCTCCGTGTAGTAGCCGGTGACGTCGGCGAGGAGGTCGACGGAGCCCGTGCTGTTGCGCAGGTCCACCGTTCCGTTCCGTACGGGAACCGTCACCAGGTTGGCGATGGTCTGCGGCGCCGTGTAGTTGACGCTGGAGACGGTCGGCAGCGGCTGACCGTCGGGGTACACGTCGACGTGGCCGGTGCCGGTGGGGCGGACCGCGGTGACGTTCATGACGACGGCGGTGACGCCCGTGGCGGGGATCCCGTGCGTCCCGGCGACCTTGAGCTTGACGGTGCCGCCCGCGCCGACGCGGGCCTTGGGGGCGCCGGTGCCGTTGCGGGTGTCCAGGAAGCGCGTCGGCGAGACCGGGACGAGGCGGTTGTGGGTCGCCGCGGGCGCGGCGGTGACGGTGTAGGCGCCCGGCAGGTAGCCGGGGGACGGGGTGCCGGAGGTGTATCCGGCCCTGTCGATCACGATGTCGTACGCGCCCGGCTCGACGTCGTACGAACTGAGCAGCACGGTCAGGGAGGTGCCGTCGGCGCTGACCGACACCGGCTCACTCATGCGGTAGTCGCTCGCCGGGCTGCCGTGGGACGCGAGCTGCACCTC
The DNA here is from genome assembly GCF_036227325.1 of Streptomyces sp. NBC_01465. NCBI lineage: Bacteria > Bacillati > Actinomycetota > Actinomycetes > Kitasatosporales > Streptomycetaceae > Streptomyces > Streptomyces sp. NBC_01465. The sequence goes on from NZ_CP109467.1 coordinate 4,327,858, forward strand.
CGTGCCGAGCGTCAGGTTCTTGCCGTGCAGCACGACCTGGTTCGACGTTCCGGCGGGACCGCTCGACGGGCTCACCGAGGTGACCTCGGCCCGTTTCGGCTGAGTGGTGCAGCCGCCTTCGCAGACGCCCTGCATGGAGTACTCGACCGGGGTCTCCACCTGGTTGGGGCTCAGCACCATCACATAGTCGCCCGCGGGAGCACTGGAGTCGGTCAGACAGGAGAAGACGAAGTCGCCGACGTTGTCGCCGAAGCACTGGTACGCGTAGCTGTCGTCGGCGAAGCCGGTGGGGCTCAGCAGGCTCACCCAGGGGGTGCTCATGCTGCTGCCGCTCTGGGTGCCGTACACGTGGAACCGCTGCGACGGCTTCATGGGGATCACGGCGCAGTACGCCGTCGCGGACTCGGTGAACGTGCCGCTCCGCACGGAGAAGCCCTGCGGCGAGACCTTGTTCGCGGTGCACTGCGGGGCCCAGCCGGAGGCCGTGCCGACGCGCCAGGTGTCGATGTGCGCGGAGATGGGGGTCCCGTCGTACCCCGAGGCCAGGACGATGACGACGTACGAGGCCGAGCCGGTGACGCGGCAGGAGACGCCCCACTGCCAGCACACGCTTGTGCCCGAGGCGTCGACCACCTTCAGCACCACGCCCGTGTTCCGGGCGGCCGTCGAGGTCCGCGCGGACATCCAGAACTTGTCCGTGGCCGCCCCGGTGACGCGCAGACACCGGCTGTCCAGAGCGGAGTTGAAGGTGAAGGAGGTGGAGGCTCCGCCGACGGTGAGCGAGGCCGGCGTGGCGCACTTCGCCGTCGAGGAGATGTCCCGGCGGACCAGCTTGTACGTGTCCGAAGGGCCGGTGCCCGTCAGCAGGGCCGTGTAGCCGACACCGGCCTTGAACCGGCAGGTGGTCGTGGAGCCGCCGACGGTGGTGCACAGCTCGTTGCCGGCGCCGTCGAACACCCGTACCGCGGCGTTGACCTTGTTGGTGTCGTTCGTGTAGTCGAACATCTCGGCGGTGGAGTGCTGGCCTGCGGCGATGCCCAGGCACACGGTCTGGGTGGTGCTGGTGAGCGGAACCGACACGCCCCAGGTGCCGTTGAACGCCGACTGCGGCCAGGCGGTGCAGCCCGCGGTCTTCCCGGTGTCCTGGACGGCGAGCTGGTACGCACCCGCGGCGGAGCCCGAGAGCACCGCGTGGAAGGGGGCGGTCCCGGTCAGCTTGCAGATCAGCGGTGCGTTGTCGTTGTCGCACTGTTCGGCGCCCTTGGCGTCGAACACCCTGTAGCTCGGCTGCGCGCCGCCGTCCGGTGTCCGGTCGACCAGGTAGAGGCCGTGGCCGGTGGCCGTCGGGAGGGACAGGCACTGCTGCTCGCCCGGACCGCCGAAGGTGCCCTGCGCCGGGCCGGAGGCGAAGCCGTCGTCGCGTACAGCGGTGCAGCCCTGCGTCAGGGTCGTCGCGTACAGCCGGACCCCGAAGGCGGCCGGGTCGCTGTCGCGCCCGTCGCGCGCCCAGGTGTAGTCGCCCGCGGTCAGGGTGCAGGGGGCGAGCAGCGTGGGGGTGCAGCGGGACGTGCCGTCGGTGGCGTAGAGGCTCCCGGAGACGCTGTCGCCGACCGTGTCGAAGAGATAGCGCCCGGAGGCGGGTACGTGCAGGACGCGGCAGCGCGCGGTGGACGTGGCGTCCGGGACCGTGCCGTACGCCAGCGGCTGGACCGTGGGGCAGCCGGCGGGAGCGGAGAGGCGGGCCGACGTGAGGCTGTAGTCCATGCTCGCCGCGTACGACTGGTTCGTCAGCACACGGAACGGTGCGGTGCCCTTGAGGGTGCAGTCGAAGTCCGTGGCGTTGTTCTCACGGGTGGTGCAGACCTCCTTGCCGGTGGCGTCGTAGACGGTCCCGGTCACCTGCCACGCGGACAGATGGCTGCGCAGAACGTCCCCGGCGGCGGACGGCAGGCCGAAGCAGTGGCCGGCGGACCCGGCGGTGAGCGTGTCGGCGAGGGCCTTCGGCGCCCCGAGGGCGGTGTCGTCCCCGGAGACCGCGGTGCAGGAAGTACCGGACAGCAGAGCCGTGTACGACACCGAGAAGCCACCGGGCACGGCGCCGGGCTGCACGGTGTACGTACCGGCCTGGCTCGTCGGACACCGTGCCGCCCCGTACGCGCCGTCGGGCCGGTCGCAGGTGACCGTCGAACCGTCCGGTGCGGTGAGCGTCGGGTACTGGGGCTGGTCGTCGGTGGAGACGACCTGGAGGAACACCAGGTCGGCGGGGTTCGGCAGGGCGAAGGTGAAGCTCGCGCCGCCCTCGGGCCAGGCCGAGCAGGTGTAGACCGTCCCCGACTCGATCGCCCCGGAGCAGGTGTCGGCCGCATCGCTACGGCCGATCTCGCGCGCGGCGGTCGCGTGCAGCGCCTCGGGAGCCGCCTTCTTCGCCGTGGGTTTCGTGGACTTCGTGGACTTCGGCGCCGCGTGCTCGGAAGCGGCCGCTGTGGTCTTCGGGGTCGGGACGGCCACGGCGGAAGCCGAGCCGGTCTGTGCGGTGAACGAGGCCAGGACGGCGACGATCAGCGCGAGAAGCGAAGCGGCCCCCCTGGGCGCGTGTCGTCTTCGGTGTTGTTTCCTGATGGACGGTTGAAGCATGCGTTCCCCCCTGGAAAGCGCAGGCCCTGTCCCTGTGGTGCTCACGAGGGCTCTTGGGGCGAGCGGATTCTAACGAGGGGCAAGGACAGGCGTTCGATCTTTACTGTGGCGTAGATCATGCTTTCCCGACCGATGACTTCGCGTCCCGGTCCAGGTCGTACTGGCAACACCACCGCGCCGCAGACGAACGGAACCCAAGCCATGAGCGAACCCGTGAAGGGCCCCGCGAGCTACTTCCCCTCGATCGAGAAGAAGTACGGCCGACCGATCGCGGAGTGGAAGGACCTCATCCGCGCCTCGCCCCTGACCAAGCACATGGAACTGGTCACCTGGCTCAAGACCGAACACGGCCTGGGCCACGGCCACGCCAGCGCTCTGGTGGCGCACACGCTCGCCGAGGACAAGTGACGCCCGACCGGCAAAAGCAGAAGGCCCGGACCGCTGATGCGGTCCGGGCCTTCCGGCTGCGGAGGATACGAGATTCGAACTCGTGAGGGGTTGCCCCCAACACGCTTTCCAAGCGTGCGCCCTAGGCCACTAGGCGAATCCTCCGCGACGAACAATACAAGACCGGAAGGGGTGCTCGCGAACTCGTTCCCACCCCCGTGGATCAGCTAGGGTGTGGGTCAGCCCCTCACGTGGCGCTATCTGACTGAACTCCCCCAGGGCCGGAAGGCAGCAAGGGTAGGTTGGCTCTGGCGGGTGCGTGGGGGGCCCTTTGCGTTCGGCGGTCCTGGTTGTCAGTGGGGCCCGATAGCCTCGTATATGTGTCGTCCCTTGCGCTGTACCGCCGCTACCGCCCCGAGTCCTTCGCCGAGGTCATCGGGCAGGAGCATGTCACTGCCCCGTTGATGCAGGCCCTGCGGAACAACCGGGTCAATCACGCGTACCTGTTCAGTGGGCCGCGAGGCTGCGGCAAGACGACCAGTGCGCGGATTCTCGCCCGGTGTCTCAACTGTGAGCAGGGGCCCACGCCCACGCCCTGCGGGGAGTGCCAGTCCTGTCAGGACCTGGCGAGGAACGGGCGCGGGTCCATCGATGTGATCGAGATCGACGCCGCTTCGCACGGTGGCGTGGACGATGCGCGTGATCTGCGCGAGAAGGCCTTCTTCGGGCCCGCCGGCAGTCGTTACAAGATCTACATCATCGACGAGGCGCACATGGTCACCTCGGCGGGCTTCAACGCCCTGCTGAAGGTGGTCGAGGAGCCGCCGGAGCATCTGAAGTTCATCTTCGCGACCACCGAGCCCGAGAAGGTCATCGGGACGATTCGGTCGCGTACGCACCACTACCCGTTCCGGCTCGTGCCGCCCGGGACCCTGCGCGACTATCTCGGCGAGGTCTGCGGGCGCGAGGGCGCCACGGTCGCCGACGGGGTGCTGCCTCTGGTCGTACGGGCGGGGGCCGGGTCCGTGCGTGACTCGATGTCCGTCATGGACCAGCTCCTCGCGGGCGCCGCCGACGACGGTGTGACGTATGCCATGGCGACCTCGCTGCTGGGGTACACCGACGGGTCGCTGCTCGACTCGGTGATCGATGCCTTCGCCTCGGGGGACGGGGCTGCCGCTTTCGAGGTCGTCGACCGGGTCATCGAGGGCGGCAACGACCCCCGGCGGTTCGTCGCCGATCTGCTGGAGCGGCTGCGGGATCTCGTGATCCTGGCCGCCGTGCCCGACGCGGGGGAGAAGGGGCTCATCGATGCCCCGGCCGATGTCGTCGAGCGGATGCAGGCGCAGGCTTCTGTCTTCGGTGCGGCCGAGCTGAGCCGGGCCGCCGATCTGGTCAATTCCGGGCTTACGGAAATGCGCGGGGCCACCTCGCCGCGGCTCCAGCTCGAGCTGATCTGCGCGCGGGTGCTGCTGCCCGCCGCCTTCGACGACGAGCGGTCCATGCAGGCCAGGCTCGACCGGCTGGAGCGCAGCGGCGGCGCGTTCATGGCCGGGGGCGGGGCCGGGCCTGCGATGGGTTACGTACCGGGGCCGGACGCGCATGCGCCCGCGCCGCCGATGGGCGTCCCCGGTGGGGGACCCGCCGCCGCTCAGGCCGCCCAGGCCGCTGCTCAGCAGGCCGCGGCGCCGGTCGCGCCTCCGGTCTCCGCTCCCGCACCGGCACCGGCTCCCGCACCCGTGCAGGCCGCCCCTGCGCCGGCCGCCGACGGGCAGCGGGCGCCCGGTGCCTGGCCGGGGGCCGTGGTTCCCGGTTCGGCCGCCGCTGCGGCTCCTGCTCCCGTACGGCAGCCCGGCGGATGGCCGTCGGCCACCGCGCCGGGTCAGGGGCAGCCCACACCGCCGCCCGCGGCGGCCGAGCCGCAGGCCGCCGCTGCCTCCGCGCCCGCGCCCGGCATGGCACAGGGCGCCGCCCAGGTGCGGAACATGTGGCCCGGGATCCTGGACGCCGTGAAGAACAAGCGGCGCTTCACCTGGATCCTGCTCAGCCAGAACGCCCAGGTCGCAGGGTTCGACGGCACCACCCTGCAGCTCGGCTTCCCCAACGCGGGGGCCAGGGACAACTTCGCGTCCAGCGGCAGCGAGGACGTGCTGAAGCAGGTGCTGTCCGAGCAGTTCCAGGTGCAGTGGAAGGTCGAGGCGATCCTCGACCCCTCGGGAGGCACGCAGCCTCCCGGCGGCGGCAGCTACCAGCCCGCCCCGCCGGTCCGCCCGGCACCCCAGCAGGCCCCGCCCCAGGCCGCGCCCGCACCCCAGCCCGTACAGCAGCAACAGCCGCAGCAGCAGGCCCCCGCGCCCGAGCCCTACCGCGCGCCCGAGCCGCCGGCCGAGATGGCACCGCCTCCCGTCGCCCCCGAGGACGACACCCCGGAGGAGGACGATCCGGACCTCGTCGACTCCGCGCTCTCCGGCCACGACCTGATCGTGCGCGAGCTCGGGGCGACCGTGGTGGAGGAATATACGAACGAGTAGCGGGGCGGGGTTCGGCGGCCCGTACAAGGGGCACGTCGAGTGCGGGCTAGGCTGATGGCGTGAAGGTCCTTGTCATCGGCGGCGGCGCCCGCGAACACGCCCTGTGCCGCTCTCTCTCGCTCGACCCCGACGTCTCCTCCCTGCACTGCGCCCCCGGGAACGCGGGCATCGCGGAGGTCGCCGCACTGCATCCGGTGGATGCCATGGACGGCGCTGCCGTCGCGCGGCTCGCCACCGAACTGGGGGCGGAGCTCGTCGTCGTAGGCCCCGAGGCGCCCCTGGTCGCCGGTGTGGCCGACGCGGTACGGGACGCGGGCATCCCCTGCTTCGGACCGAGCCGCGAGGCGGCCGAGCTCGAAGGGTCCAAGGCCTTCGCCAAGGACGTCATGGCGGGGGCCGGCGTCCCCACCGCGCGCTCCTACGTCTGCACCACCCCCGAGGAGATCGACGAGGCGCTGGACGCCTTCGGCGCTCCGTACGTCGTCAAGGACGACGGTCTCGCCGCAGGCAAGGGCGTCGTCGTCACCGACGACCTCGCCGCCGCCCGTACGCACGCCCTGGCCTGCGACCGGGTCGTCATCGAGGAGTTCCTCGACGGCCCCGAGGTCTCCCTCTTCGCCATCACCGACGGTGTGACCGTCCTCCCGCTGCAGCCCGCACAGGACTTCAAGCGCGCGCTCGACGGCGACGAGGGCCCCAACACCGGCGGCATGGGCGCCTACTCGCCGCTCCCGTGGGCCGACCCGAAGCTGGTCGACGAGGTCATGCAGTCCGTCCTCCAGCCCACCGTCGACGAGCTGCGCCGCCGCGGCACGCCCTTCGCGGGGCTGCTGTACGCCGGTCTGGCGATCACCTCCCGCGGGGTACGGGTCATCGAGTTCAACGCCCGCTTCGGCGACCCGGAGACCCAGGTCGTCCTGGCCCGTCTGCGGACCCCCCTCGCCGGTGTCCTGCTGCACGCCGCCAACGGCACCCTCGACATCCAGCCCCCGCTGGTCTGGCGCGACGACGCGGCCGTCACGGTCGTCATCGCCTCGCACAACTACCCGGAGACCCCGCGCACCGGCGACCCGATCACCGGCCTCGACGAGGTCGCGGCGGAGGATGCACCCCATGCGTATGTCCTGCATGCCGGGACGAAGACGGACGGGGATGCCGTGGTCAGCGCCGGAGGCCGGGTGCTGTCGGTGACCGCGACCGGCGCCGACCTGTCCCAGGCGCGCGAGCGGGCCTACGCCGCCGTGGCCAGGGTCCGGCTCGACGGTTCGCAGCACCGTACGGACATCGCCCGTAAGGCGGCGGAAGCTTCCGCCTGAACGTCAGCACCTTTGCCCAAAGCCATTCCATCGAGTGACGGCTGACCCATCCGGATGACGCTCGCCGCAGCCCCAACTAGTGTGCGGCGCAAGCGTTCCGGCACTTGGCCCACCGGCATTGCGATGTCAGTGGCGGGTGCCACAGTGGGGGAGTGAGCAACACCGCCGCGAGGGCAGAGGGGTGACATCCGGAAGTGTCCGGTACCGGAGTGGGTGAGCAGCGGGGTGCGCCAGGAGCGCGCGCCCGGGCTCTGGCCGTGCTGCGCATCCGCAGCAGGGCCCTGGCCGTGGCACTGCTGCCTGCCGCCTTCGCGGTCGTGCTGATCGCGGGCGGGGTCACGGGGCACATGGGCGGCGGGAGTTGGGATCTCGCGCGCTGGGTGGTGTCGGGCGTCGCGGTCGTCGTGCTGCTCGCCGCGGCCGTCGTCGGCGCCGTGATCGTGCGGGCCAGGCCCGCCCTCAGCCCCACCGTCGAACTGCCCGAGTCGGCCGCGCCCGATCTGCACCGCATGGTGCGCGAGCTGGCCGACCGCCTCGATGTGCCCGCACCCTCCGCGATAGCGCTCACCCCGGACTGCGACAGCTGGCTGGAGGACCGCAGCCACCCCGGCATATCGGGGGTGGGCCGGCGCCGGGTGGAGGCCGCGCCCGTGCTGGTCATCGGCTCGCCCTTCCTGTGGTGGATGCGCGTCGCCGAGCTGCGCGCGGTGCTCGCACCGGTCGTCGCGGGGACGGGGCCCTCCGCCCACCCGGACATAGCCGCGGCCCGCCGTTTCGTACGGGGCCTGGACGCGGCCGTGGCGGTGGCCTCCCGGCCGGGTCTCGGACCGCTGCGCCGGATCGCGTACGCCCCGGTGGGAGCGGTGGCGAGGCTCCTGCTGCGGACCTGCCGGATCCATGCGGCCGAGATGGAGCGCGGCGTCGCCGCCGCCGCGTCCGACCGTGCACAGGCTGTGGACTACGGACTGCGGATCGTCGCCCAGGAGCAGGTCGGCCTCGCCTACGCGGGCTGGGACCGGCTGCTGACCCGGGTCGCGCTGCCCGCCTGGCGGATGGGCCGCTGGCCCTCGCGCCTGGACGCGGGCGTCGTCTCCGCCCTCACCGAACTCTCCCGGCGCGACCGCCTCGCGGAGGGCTTCACCTCCCGTCTCGGCGAGCGTCCCGCCTGCGACCTGCTGGAAGAGCCCGGCGCGGTCGACGAGGCGACCTCCCTGCTCGCCGCCCGGCTCTTCCACGGAGGACCGGCCGAGACCGGTCCCGACTGGTCGCCGGTGGACTGGCAGAGCTACCCCGAAGAGGTCGTGGACCGTAAGTGGCGCACCGAGGCCGCCCGCCTCCACCGCGTCCTGGACACGCTGGGTGTACGACGCCCGGCCGAGCCCGGGGGCCCGACGCTGGCCCGCGTCATGGACCACCTCGCCGCGGACGACAGCGAGACGCTGGCCGCGGGCATCACCGCCGAGGTGGCCCGCGAGGAAGCCGCCGCACCGCCGCCGCAGAGCGCCCTCTCCGCGGACGGCGAGGACCTCTGGGACACCGGCAGCGTCCCGCTCTTCCCGCTCCAGCCGCCGCGTACAGGACGCGACCTCCTCGCCGACCACGTCACGGCGATGGTCTGCTGCGCCGCCGTCGACACCGCAGGTGCGACCCCCGGCCTCGACTGGCTCGACGGCCCCTCGCTTCTCGTCGACGGCGAACGCAAGGCGGACCTGGGCAGCCGGGTCATGAGTCTGGTCGAGGACGGAGACGCGGAGCCGCTTCGGGGATGGCTTGCCTCTGTCGGGGTACGCGCGGAGAAGCCCGTCCGGCTCGTATGACGGAACGGGCCGCGATGTTCAGAACGGACGTATTCGTTCCGGTCACGTCAATTCACGACGAACGGTGACGGAGTGCGCGCGTTATGTGATGTGCTGGGGCCAGTAGCTGACAGTCGTCGCACCACTGTTGTCTCGGGGGCGCGAGGGAGGGGACCCGCATGGGGGCGGAGCAGATCCGGCGCTGGGAATCGGGGGCCCTCGCGCATGCCGTCTCGGACCCCTTCGGGCAGGGCCCGCTGCCCTGGCTGCGCGGCAGCGAGCACTACTTCGACGACACGGGGCAGGTCGTCCCCTGGTACCTCGACCCGGACGCGGCCACCGGCCGCCGGGCCGGCGGCCCCCGTACCGCCGACGACGTAAAACAGCAGATCAAGGGCTTCGCCTCGACCGGTGCCGCCGCCCCCGGCGAGTCCATCGACTTCCATGTCACCGTCGATCCGCCCCAGCAGTTCTCCGTCGACATCTACCGCATCGGCCACTACGGCGGCGACGGCGCGGCCAAGATCACCACCAGCCCGCGCCTCTCCGGCATCGTCCAGCCGCCCCCGCTGGCCGCCGACCGCACGGTCTCCTGCCACCACTGGTGGCTCTCCTGGCGGCTGCAGATCCCTTCGTACTGGTCGATCGGCGCGTACGTCGCCGTGCTCACCACCGCCGACGGCTACCGCTCCCACATCCCCTTCACGGTCCGTGACAGCCACCCGGCCGACCTTCTGCTCCTGCTCCCCGACATCACCTGGCAGGCGTACAACCTCTACCCCGAGGACGGCCGCACCGGCGCCAGCCTCTACCACGCCTGGGACGAGCAGGGCCGTCTCCTCGGCGAGGAGGACGCGGCGACGACGGTCTCCTTCGACCGCCCCTACGCGGGCGCGGGCCTGCCCCTGCACGTCGGCCACGCCTACGACTTCATCCGCTGGGCCGAGCGGTACGGCTACGACCTCGCGTACGCCGATGCCCGCGACCTGCACGCAGGACGCATCGACCCCACCCGCTACCGCGGCCTGGTCTTCCCCGGACACGACGAGTACTGGTCCGCCCCCATGCGGCGCACCACCGAACTCGCCCGCGAGCACGGCACCTCGCTGGTCTTCCTCTCCGCCAACACCATGTACTGGCAGGTCGACCTCGCCCCGTCCCCCTCCGGCGTCCCCGACCGCCTCCTCACCTGCCGCAAGCGCCGCGGCCCCGGCAAGTCCGCGCTCTGGCGCGATGTCGACCGCCCCGAGCAGCAGTTGCTCGGCATCCAGTACGCGGGCAGGGTCCCCGAGCCGCACCCCCTCGTCGTCCGCAACGCCGACCACTGGCTCTGGGACGCGACCGGCGCCGCCGAGGGCGACGAGATCGAGAACCTGGTCGCGGGCGAGGCCGACCGCTACTTCCCGCGCACCGCGCTCCCCCCGAACGACGGCCGGATCCTGCTCGCGCACTCCCCCTACCAGGACAGCGAAGGCGCGAGACGCCACCAGGAGACGTCCCTCTACCGCGCCCCCTCCGGCTCCCTCGTCTTCGCGTCCGGCACCTTCGCCTGGTCGCCGGCGCTGGACCGCCCCGGCCATGTCGACCCCCGGATCCAGCGGGCGACGGCCAATCTCCTCGACAGGATCTGCAAGCGCGACTGAGTCGCCCCGGGGGCCCCGCGGGACCCCTGGCCAAAGGTGAGCTCCCGATACGGGAGAATCGACAGCGATTGGACGGAACCACCGGGAGGAACCATGTCCGGATTCGTAGAAAAGCCCGAGCCGCTTCAGGTGCCGGGCCTGGTCCACCTCCACACCGGCAAGGTGCGCGAGCTGTACCAGAACGAGGCAGGCGACCTCGTGATGGTCGCCAGCGACCGTATGTCCGCGTACGACTGGGTGCTGCCCACCGAGATCCCCGACAAGGGACGGGTGCTCACCCAGCTCTCCCTCTGGTGGTTCGACCGCCTCCAGGACCTGGTCCCGCACCACGTCATCTCCACCGACGTCCCCGCCGGCGCCCCCGCCGACTGGGAGGGCCGCACGCTGATCTGCAAGTCCCTGCAGATGGTCCCGGTCGAGTGCGTCGCCCGCGGCTATCTCACGGGCTCCGGCCTCGTGGAGTACAACGAGTCCCGCACCGTCTGCGGACTCGCGCTCCCCGAGGGCCTCACCGACGGCTCCGAGCTCCCCGCGCCGATCTTCACGCCCGCGACGAAGGCCGCGGTCGGCGAGCACGACGAGAACGTCAGTTACGAAGAGGTCGCCCGCCAGGTCGGCGCCGACACCGCCGCCCAGCTCCGCCAGGCGACCCTCGCGGTCTACGGCCGGGCCCGCGACATCGCCCGCGACCGGGGCATCATCCTCGCCGACACCAAGTTCGAGTTCGGCTACGACAACGGCCGGCTGGTCATCGCCGACGAGGTGCTGACCCCCGACTCCTCCCGCTTCTGGCCGGCCGCCACGTGGGAGCCGGGCCACGCCCAGCCGAGCTACGACAAGCAGTACGTCCGCGACTGGCTGACGTCCCCCGCCTCCGGCTGGGACCGCAAGAGCGAGCAGCCGCCGCCCGCACTGCCCGACGAGGTCGTCGAGCGGACCCGGGCCAAGTACCTGGAGGCGTACGAGCTGCTGACCGGAAACGCCTGGTCGTAAGCGCAAAGAAGCCCCGGTCCGATGGACCGGGGCTTCTTCTTCATGGAGCGAACGACGAGGTTCGAACTCGCGACCTCAACCTTGGCAAGGTTGCGCTCTACCAGCTGAGCTACGTTCGCACTGCGCCGAAGCGCGACGCCAACTATACCCAACCCCGGGACCGTGCGAGACGCACCGCAGCGTGACGGTTCTCGGCCCCCAGCTTCGAGGCGGCCGACGACAGATAGTTCCGTACGGTCCCCTGCGACAGCGAGGCCCGCTCGGCGATCTCCGCCACCGGCGCCCCGTCCGCCGCCAGCTCCAGCACCTCGGCCTCCCGCGCGGTGAGCGGCGAGTCCCCCGCGGAGATCGCGTCGGCCGCCAACTCCGGGTCCACATAACGCCCGCCGCCCTGCACGGTCCGGATGATCTCGGCCAGCCGCTGGGCACTCACCGTCTTCGGTACGAACCCGCGCACCCCCGCCGCGAGCGCCCGCTTGAGATGTCCGGGACGCCCATGACTGGTCACGATCATGGTCCGGCAGGAGGGCAGTTCGGCCCGCAGCGATGTGGCCACACTCACACCGTCCGCGCCTGGCATCTGCAGATCGAGGACGGCGACATCGGGCCGGTGCGCCCGCGCCATGGCAAGCGCCTCGGGCCCGGAGGCGGCCTCGGCGACGACAACAAGATCCTCCTCGAGCCCGAGCAGGGCGGCGAGCGCGCCCCGGATCAGATGCTCGTCATCGGCCAGCAGTACGCGAATCACGCGGCGTCCCCCGCAAAATCGAGCCTCGCCGGCGATTGAGGAGCGGGGTCCGGGGCAGAGCCCCGTGCATTCGCGCCCGCGATGACCGGCACCCGCGCCACCAGCACGAACCGTCCGCCCTCCGCAGGCCCTGCGGTCAACGTCCCGTCCAGCACACCCAACCGCTCCCGCAGCCCGGCAAGTCCCGAGCCCGAGCCCGAGCCACTCGGATCCGGGCACACGCCATCGTTCTCGACAGTCAGCGTCACCACAGACCCCTCCACGCCCACCCCAATCGCACAGCGCCCCGCATCCCCGTGCCGCAGCACGTTGGTCGCAGCCTCCCGTACGACCCAGCCCAGCACCGACTGCACGGCAACCGGCAGCCCAGCCACCTCCCCCGAGACGTCGCAAGCGATCCCCGCCGCCTCCAACACCCCTTGCGCACCGGCCAGTTCGACGCCCAGATCGGCCTCCCGGTACCCCCGCACCACGTCCCGCACCTCCCGCTGCGACTCCTGCGCGAGCCGCTGCACCTCGACCATCTGTTCCACGGCCTCCGGCCGCCCCCGCCGAGCCAACTGCACCGCCAGCTCGCTCTTCAGCGCGATGACCGCCAGATTCCGCCCCATCACGTCATGCAGATCCCGCCCGAACCGCAGCCGCTCCTCCGCGACGGCCAACTGCGCCTGTACGTCCTTGGACTGTTCGAGTTTCCACATGACCCCCAGGTGCCATGCCGAGCAGCGCACCGTGACGGCGAACCACCCGCAGAGGCCGACGACGGAGATCGCGCACCCCGCCACTTCCCCCGCGCTCGCACCGGACAGCGCCACCGAACCGCAGACCAGGACCAGCGCACCCGCCTGGACCGCCACCGACACCCACTTGCGTATGGCCAGGCAGTACGCCATCAGGAACGGAGCGGCGGCCGCCGCCAGCGCCGATGTCCCCATCGGCTCCTCGCGCAGCCCCACGAACGACCACAGCGCCACGGAGACCGCGACGTCCGCCACCATCAGCCCGGCCCCCAGGGCGACCGGCCGCCACCCCAGCTGCGCCTTGCCCAGATAGACCTCTATGCCCCGCGAAGTCAGCCCGGTCGCGGCCACCCCCTGGGCCACTGCGAGCAGACAGGAGGCGGCGATCAGTGCGGCGGGCGCCCCGGAGTGCCGGACCGGCCGGGTCACCGAGAGTGCCACCTGAGAGGCGACCGTCGTCCAGAGCAGGAAGTAGAACGTCCCGCGCGTATAGAAGTCGACCTTCGCGAAGTCGCCGCGCCCCCGCCACCCCCGTATCCAGCCGCTCACGAAACCCCACCCCTTCTCAGCGCCGCGGTTCCCACCGGAACCACTTCCGCACAGCAAACACGGCGATCACGGTCCAGGCCACCGCCGTCGCCACCTGTCCCAGCGTCTCGTACCCGTCCACCCCGCCCGTCCAGCCGGTCCTGATCATCCCGACCACGGGCGTCAGCGGCAGCAGTTCACACACCGACGCGAGCCGGTCCGGCATCACATCGAGCGGTACGACCAGACCCGACCCCGCCATCGACAACAGCAGCATCGGCGTGATGGTTATCTGAGCCCCCTCGGCGGACCGGGTGACAGCCGCCGTGGCCGCCGCCAGCGCACACATCAGCACCATCCCGAGCACCAGCCCCAGCAGCGCCAGCCATACGGCCCGCGGCGCGGCGACCCCCATCGCGACCGACCCGACGACCGCGATCAGCACACACTGCACGACCCCCACGGCCACGGTCGGGAAGGACGCCCCGGCCAGGATCTCCTGGTCCGTCAGCTCCCCGGTGCGCAGCCGCTTCAGCACCAACTGCTCACGCCGTACGACGAAGACCCCGACCAGCGCCGAGTACACCGCGAACAGCAGCACGTACCCCAGCGCCCCCGGCAGCAGCACGGACCCCACCGTCAGCCCGGTGTCGTCGAGGTCCATGTCCTTCACCACCGAGGACATCGAGACGGTCATCACCGTGGGCAGCACCAGCGCGGTGGAGAGCGTCGCCTTGTTGCGCCCCATCAGCGTCAACTCGGCCCGGGCGAGCGCCCCGAGCCGTACAGCACCAGTGGTGGCCATGGTCATCGGACCGTCTCCTGCTCCCGCGCGATGTGCATGAACGCCTCTTCCAGCGACGCCGACCGGACATCGAGCCCCCGCAGCTCGACCCCCTTCTCCTGCGCCCACAACAGCAGCCCGGTCGCCGCCCGTTGAAGCTCGGCCGTCCGCAGCCGCACCGTCCGCCCGGCCGTCTCGTGGCTGCTGACCCCCAGCGCCCCGAGCGGCGGCAGATCCCCGACGAGCCACCCGGCCGGCAGCTCGAACGAGATGTGGGAGGGCTGCTCGGCGACCACATCGGCCACCCGCCCCTCCACCGCTATCCGCCCTTCGTGCAGGATCGCCAGCCGGTCGGCCAGCTCCTCGGCCTCCTCCAGATAGTGCGTGGTCAGCACCACAGTGGTCCCGGCCTCCCGCAGCCCCCGGACCAACTCCCAGGTCTCCCGCCGCCCTTCGGCATCGAGCCCCGTCGTCGGCTCGTCGAGAAACAGCACCTCGGGCCGCCCAAGCAGCGCCATCGCCAGATCCAGCCGCCGCTTCTCGCCCCCCGACAGCTGCTTGACCCGTACGTCCCGCCGCCGCCCGAGCCCGACCATCTCCAGCGCCTCGCCCTCCGGACGCGCACCCGTCGTGCATCCGGCCCACATCCGTACGGTCTCGGCGGCCGTCAACTCCCCGGCGAATCCGCCCTCCTGGAGCATGACGCCGATACGCGGCCGCACCAGCCCCCGCTCCCGGTACGGATCGTGCCCCAGCACCCGCACGCTCCCCGCGCTCGGCGGCTCCAGCCCCTCGAGGACCTCCACGGTGGACGTCTTGCCCGCCCCATTGGTCCCCAGCAGGGCGAACAGCTCACCCGCCGCCACGGAGAAGGAGATGCCCGCGACGGCCTCGAATCCCCCGGCGTACGAACGCCGCAGCTCCTCGACCTCGATCACCGCTGTGTCTGTCATGCATCCAGACTCCCGCCGGACCGGGCCCACACCCGATGACAAATGTCATCAACATCCGCGCACACGAAGAAGCCCCGGTCCGAGGGACCGGGGCTTCTTCATTCATGGAGCGAACGACGAGGTTCGAACTCGCGACCTCAACCTTGGCAAGGTTGCGCTCTACCAGCTGAGCTACGTTCGCATCGCACCAGACCTGTGGTGCGGAGACCACTGTACCTGATGCAGAGCGGGTGACAGGAATTGCACACTGCGCCTTCCCCCTGGAAGGGGGATGTTCTACTACTGAACTACACCCGCACGCTGCGTGAGGCGAGGCCCTGCGGCCTTGCCCTTCGGCGTGCTCCAGACTCTAGCCGACCCCCTGGGGGTCGGTGCAAGTCGGTTCCCCGCAGCGGGAGATCGGCCGGACCTCAGCCCGCCTCGTTGAACGCCTCGTAGACCTTCTTAGGGATGCGGCCGCGGGCCGGCACGTCCATCTTGTTGGACCGGGCCCAGGCGCGGACGGCCGCCGGGTCGGGGGTGACCTGCGTGTGCTTGAAGGTCTTCCCCGACTTGGACTGCTTCCGGCCCGCCTCGACGTACGGCGTCAGGATCTTGCGCAGTTTCTTTGCATTGGCCGTATTCAGGTCGATCTCGTACAGCTTCCCGTCGAGGCCGAAGATGACCGTTTCCGTCGCCGTTCCGCCGTTGATGTCGTCGGAGAGAGTGACTACTACTCGCTGCGCCACGGATATCGGTCCTTTCCTACGTCATCACCGCTCTGACGTGCGGGGATGACGGCCTCACGGCTGATTCTGAGCTACGCGATTTCCTTTGTACAGCGGAAGGCGCCGCATTGTGAAGCCCAGCCAATTACATGCGCGTGTCATTGCGCAATCGCAGCGCCCGTTTTTTTCGAGGATTTTTCCCCGGTGTTGTCGTCGCCGATATCTTGCCGTGATCGTACGGCATCGATATCTACCCGCGTAGATTTTTTTGGCGGGTACTGTGAAGGAACCGCCTTCGCACCACACCACACCGGGAGTGCCCGTGGCACGCGTCGTAGTCGACGTCATGCTCAAGCCGGAGATCCTCGACCCGCAGGGACAGGCGGTGCAGCGCGCACTGCCCCGTCTCGGCTTCAAGGGGATCGCCGACGTACGTCAGGGAAAGCGTTTCGAGCTCGAGGTAGAAGGGCCCGTCGACGACGCCGCCCTCGCCCGCATCAACGAGCTGGCCGAGACGTTCCTCGCCAACACCGTCATCGAGGACTTCACCGTGAAGGTGGAGGACGAGAAGTGACTGCTCGCATCGGAGTCGTCACCTTCCCCGGCACCCTCGACGACCAGGACAGCCTGCGCGCCGTCCGGATCGCCGGGGCCGAGCCGGTCTCGCTCTGGCACCGCGACAAGGACCTGCACCAGGTCGACGCGGTGGTCCTCGCGGGAGGGTTCTCCTACGGCGACTATCTGCGCGCCGGGGCGATCTCCCGGTTCTCCCCGGTCATGGAGACGGTCATCGAGCAGGCGAAGGCGGGCATGCCCGTCCTCGGCATCTGCAACGGCTTCCAGATCCTGACCGAGGCCCACCTGCTGCCCGGCGCGATGCTGCGGAACAACCATCTGCACTTCATCTGCCGCGACCAGAAGCTCAAGGTGGAGAACGCGGAGACGGCCTGGACCGCGGATTACGAGAGCGGCCAGGAGATCTCCGTACCGCTGAAGAACATGGACGGCCGGTACGTCGCCGACGAGCACACGCTCGACGAGCTGGAGGCCGAGGGCCGCGTCGCCTTCCGCTACCTGGACACGAACCCCAACGGCTCGCTGCGCGACATCGCCGGCATCACCAACGCCGCCGGGAACGTCGTCGGCCTGATGCCGCACCCCGAGCACGCCGTGGAGCCGCTGATCGGTACGGGCCGTACCGACGGCCTCGGATTCTTCACCTCGATCCTGAAGAAGCTGGTCAACGCATGATGACCGAGCGAAGCGAGGGCACCATCAAGCACAGCCTCGACACCGTCAAGCACGCTGCCGAAACCCCCGACGCCGAGCAGCCCTGGAAGGAACTCGGCCTCAAGGAGGACGAGTACGCGCGCATCCGGGAGATCCTCGGCCGCCGCCCGACCGGCGCCGAGCTCGCCATGTACTCGGTCATGTGGTCCGAGCACTGCTCGTACAAGAGCAGCAAGGTCCACCTGAAGCAGTTCGGCGAGAAGGTCCCCGAGAACGACGCCATGCTCGTGGGCATCGGCGAGAACGCGGGCGTCGTCGACGTCGGCCAGGGTTACGCGGTCACCTTCAAGGTCGAGTCGCACAACCACCCCTCGTACATCGAGCCCTACCAGGGCGCGGCCACCGGCGTCGGCGGCATCGTCCGCGACATCCTCGCCATGGGCGCCCGCCCGATCGCGGTCGTCGACCCGCTCCGCTTCGGCGCGGCCGACCACCCCGACACCAAGCGCGTGCTGCCCGGCATCGTCTCGGGCATCGGCGGCTACGGAAACTGCCTCGGCCTCCCGAACATCGGCGGCGAGGTCGTCTTCGACGCCTGCTACCAGGGCAACCCGCTCGTCAACGCCGGCTGCATCGGCGTGATGAAGCACGAGGACATCCACCTCGCGAAGGCGTCCGGCACCGGCAACAAGGTCATCCTGTACGGGGCACGGACCGGCGGCGACGGCATCGGCGGCGTCTCGGTCCTCGCGTCCGAGACCTTCGACGACAGCAAGCCCACCAAGCGCCCCGCGGTGCAGGTAGGCGACCCGTTCCAGGAGAAGCTCCTCATCGAGTGCACCCTGGAGATCTTCGGCGAGAAGCTCGTCGCGGGCATCCAGGACCTGGGCGGCGCCGGTCTCTCCTGCGCCACCTCCGAGCTGGCGAGCGCCGGCTCCGGCGGTATGCGCGTCGAGCTGGACACCGTCCACCTGCGTGACGCGACGCTCTCGCCCGAGGAAATCCTCATGAGCGAGTCGCAGGAGCGCATGTGCGCGATCGTCGAGCCGCAGCACGTGGACCGCTTCCTCGAGATCTGCGAGAAGTGGGACGTCATCGCCACGGTCATCGGTGAGGTCACCGAGGGCTCGCAGCTGGAGATCTTCTGGCACGGCGAGCAGATCGTGGACGTACCGCCGCGGTCCGTGGCCCACGAGGGCCCCACGTACACCCGCCCCTACGCGCGCCCCTCCTGGCAGGACGCGCTGCAGGCGGACGACGCCAACAACCTGGCGCGCCCGGCGAACGCGGCCGAGCTGCGCGCCCAGGTCCTGGCGCTGGTCGCCTCCCCGAACCAGGCCTCCAAGGCGTGGATCACCGACCAGTACGACCGTTTCGTGCAGGGCAACACGGTGCTCGCGATGCCCGAGGACGCCGGCATGGTCCGTATCGACGAGGACTCCAACCTCGGCGTGACGATGGCCACCGACGGCAACGGCCGCTACGCCAAGCTCGACCCGTACACGGGCGCCCAGCTGGCGCTGGCGGAGGCGTACCGCAACGTCGCCACCACCGGCGCCAAGCCCCTCGCGATCTCCGACTGCCTCAACTTCGGCTCCCCCGAGGACCCGGACGTCATGTGGCAGTTCGCCGAGGCCACCCGCGGTCTCGCGGACGGCTGCCTGGAGCTGGGCACGCCGGTCACCGGCGGCAACGTCTCCCTCTACAACCAGACGGGCGACGTCGCCATCCACCCGACCCCCGTGGTCGCGGTGCTCGGCGTGATCGACGACGTCAACCGCCGTACGCCGATGGCGTTCAAGGAGGAGGGCCAGCTGCTCTACCTCCTCGGCGACACCCGCGAGGAGTTCGGCGGCTCGGCCTGGTCCGAGGTCGTCCACGGCCACCTCGGCGGAATGCCGCCCAAGGTGGACCTGGCGCGCGAGAAGCTGCTCGCCGACATCCTCATCTCGGCATCGCGCGACGGCATGGTGGACGCGGCGCACGACCTCTCCGACGGCGGCCTGATCCAGGCGCTCACGGAGTCCTGCCTGCGCGGCGGACGCGGCGCACGCGTGGTCGTGCCCGACGGCCTCGACGCCTTCACGTTCCTCTTCTCCGAGTCCGCGGGCCGCGCGATCGTCTCGATCCCGCGCTCCGAGGAGCTCCGCTTCAACGACATGTGCGGCGCCCGGGGCCTCCCGGTCACCCGTATCGGTGTCGTCGACGGCGAAGAGATCGAGATCCAGGGCGAGTTCAGCATCCCGCTGACCGAGCTGAAGGAAGCCCACGAGGCGACGATCCCGGCGCTGCTCGCCTGAGATCGCGTCACGCTCCACGGCCCCGTCCGGTGTGTCCGGACGGGGCCGTGGTGTGTCCGGTTCTCGCTCTTGTGTGTGATTACGTCATTACGTAAATTCAGCGTCATGGAACTCGACGCGCGTGTGACGGAGTTGGAACGCAGGCTCGCGGTGCTGGAGGCGACGGAGGCGGCCGAGGCCCCGCCGTCGGTCGGCGACGGCGACTTCTGGGCGCTGGAGGCGTTCAAGGAGCAGCTCGCCGGCGTACGGGCAGAGAGGGGCGGGGTCCTCTTCACCGGTTCCGTACGGCTGCCGACGGACGAGTGCTACGAGTGGCAGTACGCCGAACTCACCGAGGAGTTGCTCGCCGACGGCGGCGGCGAGGGCGGCGGGTCCGCGACCGCCGACTCGCTCGCCGCGCTGGGTCATCCCGTCCGGCTGCGGCTGCTGCGCGAGATCCTCCGGGGTCGCCGTACGGCTGCCGAACTGGCGGATCTCGACGGCATCGGCACGACCGGCCAGATCTACCACCATCTGCGTCAACTCACCGGTGCCGGCTGGCTGTCGACGACGGAGCGCGGTCGCCACGAGGTGCCGGGACACCGGGTCGTGCCGCTGCTGGTGGTGCTGTCCGCGGCGAAGTCGTGACCGCGACGGACCGGTGGAGCGAGGCTTTGTGCGCCGGAAGGCGCAGGGCGAGCGAGGCCGCGAGTGCCATCAGGCCTGCCGCGCACCAGAACACGATGCCCATCGCATCGGTGAAGGCGCCGATCGCCGCGGCGTGTTCGGAGCCCGTCAGACCTGCGATGTGGCTGGTCGACGAGCCGGGTCCGTTCGCCTCGTACAGGCGGGCGAGCAGGGTGCCGAAGAGTGCGGTGCCCAGTGCGTTGCCGAGGGACTGGAAGAAGCGGATGGACGTGGTGGCCACCCCCAACTGCTCGCGCGGAGCAGCCTCTTGGACCAGCAGGATGAGCTGGCCGATCAGCTGGCCGAAACCGATCCCCAGGAGCAGGAGGTCGGCGCGGATCAGCCAGAGCGAGGTGGTGGGGGTGAGTGTGCCCAGGAGTACGAGGGCGAGCGCACTGACCGCCGAGCCGCCGAGCGCGAACGTCCGTGCCTGCCAGGCGAGCCGGCCCGCAAGGAATCCGACCGCCGTCATGCCGAGCGCCATCGGGATGAGGTAGAGGCCGGCTGCCGAACTCTCGATTCCGCGGACGGTCTGGAGGTAGATCATCACGTACATCAGCGCGCCCATCATGGCGGCGCCGAGCAGCCCCTGGATCGCGAAACTGCCGCGCAGTTCGGGGACCTTGAACATGGAGAGCGGCAGGACGGGCTGCGCCGCCCGCGTCTGCCGCCAGAGGAAGAGGCCGAGTCCGGCGGCCGCGGTGACCAGCAGTGTGACGACGAGGGGCGAGCCCCAGGCGTAGCTCTTGCCGCCCCACTCCATCGCGAGCAGCAGCGCCGAGGAGAACGCGGCGGCGAGTCCGGCGCCGAGGAAGTCGATGGAGCGGCGGCCGGCGGTGTGCACGGGCTTCGGCAGCTTCAGTACGAGGGCCGAGGTGACCAGGACCGCTATGCCGACGGGCAGGTTGATGTAGAAGATCCAGCGCCAGTTCGCGTGGTCGGCGAGGAGCCCGCCGATCCAGGGGCCGACCGCCATACCGCCGCCGGCGAAGATCCCGCCCATCGAGCCGCCCTTGCCGCCGCCCTTCTCCTCCGGCCCCTTGAGCTGGGCGAGCACGACCATGGTGACGCTCATCAGTCCGCCGCCCCCGATGCCCTGCAGGGCGCGGGCGGCGATGAGCTGGGTCATGGACTGTGCGGCGCCGCAGAGCACGGAACCCAGCAGGAAGGTGGCGATGGCGCCGAGCCAGATGCGCTTGGCGCCGAGGACGTCGCAGAGCTTTCCGTAGAGCGGGAGCATCGCGGCGGAGGCCAGGGCGTAGGCGCTGACCAGCCAGGGGATCTTGTCGATGCCATGGGCGGGGTCGAGGTCGCGGACGATCGGGACGGTGGCCGCCGACATGATCTGCAGGTCGAGGACGGCGAGCAGGATCGTGGCGAGGCAGAGCAGGAAGCCGAGTTTGCGCAGCCGGTCGGTCATGGGCATCACCATGCCCGAGGTTTGTGTACTGAGTCAATCTTTCATCTGGGATTAAATTTCATCCTGGTACAGTGATCTGCATGGCTGAGGCGATGGGGCTGCGCGAGCGCAAGAAGCGGCAGACCGCGATGAGGATCTGGCGTACGGCGCTGGATCTGTTCATCGAGCGGGGCTTCGACAAGGTGTCGGTGGCCGAGATCGCGGAGGCCGCCGAGGTCTCGAAGATGACGGTCTTCAACTACTTCGGCACCAAGGAAGACCTCGTCATGGGCCCCATGGAGGAACACGGCGACGACCCGGCGCGCGCGGTGCGCGACCGGGAGCCGGGGGAGTCGGCGGTCGACGCGGTGCGCCGGCAGTTCCTGGAGATGGTCGCGAGCCGGGACCCGTCGGTGGGCCTGCACCATGAGCCGCGGATGTCGCAGATCCGCCAACTGCTCGACACGACACCAGTGTTGATGCAACGCGGGTATGTGTTCATGATGCGGAGCACCGAGCTCCTGGAGCAGGCGCTCAAGGCGGACGGCGGAGACGCGATGACGGCGGAGATCGCCGCGGCCCAGCTGATCGCGGCCCGCAACGCGCTGATCGGCGAGAACCACCGCAGGATGCTGGCGGGCGACCCGCCGGACACGGTGGCCGCGGACGCGGTGGCGGTGGCGAACCGGGCGTTCGACATGATCGAGGACGGCCTGGGCGCTTACGGGACAAGGCTGAGCTAGGGGGTGTCCGGCGGATCAGGTCGCTCTTGCTTGGCGTTGAAGCTTTCACTGCGGGTGAGCGGTGGTCTGGTGCACTGCGCTTCGCTCCGTCTCGGCTCTTTGATTCATCCTTCGGATGCCGAGCGCAGCTGCAAGGCGGAGGAAGGCGACAACGCGAATGGGGCCTCCCCTGCTCGAGCGAAGCCGAGAGCTTGGGGAAGTTGGCAACTGACGACAACGCCGCAGATGTGCGTGCCAGACCGGCGCGACCGCGGCATGATCCGCCGGACACCCCCTAGCCGCGCTCTACCCTGGCCCCATGCCGCCGCCCGCCAAGACCCGCCTTCGTCGCTACGACCCCGCCAAGACCCGTGCCGCGGTCCTGGCCCAGTTCGGCCTCGTACGCACAGCGGTCGAGAGCCTCACCCCCGACCAGCTCGCGCTCCCCACCCGGCTCGGCGACTGGACGGTCCGGGAGCTGGCCGCGCACCTCACCATGGCCGTCGGCACCATCAGCCGCAATCTCGACGAGCCCGCCCCCGAGAAGGCCGAACTCGCCCTCCTGGAGTGGCCGTTCGCAACAGCGACCCGCGCCGGCCAGATCTCCGAGGACACCCGCGCACTCGCCGCGAGCACCGAGCCCGCCGCCCTGTACGAACAGACCGCGGCCCGCATCGCCGACCGCCTCCCCGCCGCCCCCGACGACCGGATCGTCACCACCCGCGTCGGCCCCATGGTGCTCGCCGACTTCCTCGTCACCCGCTGCGTCGAACTCGTCGTCCACACCGACGACTTGAACGACGCCACGGGCCTGGACATCCCGTACGACCGCCAGGCACTCGCCGCCTGCACCCGCCTCCTCGCCGACGCGCTCGCCGCCAAGTCCCCCGGCGGCGCGACCGAAGTGCGCATCCCCCCGTACGCCGTGGTCCAGTGCATCGAAGGCCCCCGCCACACCCGCGGCACCCCGCCCAACGTCGTCGAGACCGACCCGCTGACCTGGATCCGGCTCGCGACGGGACGCACCAGCTGGGCGGCCGCACTCGACGAGGCGAAGGTCTCCGCCAGCGGTGAACGGGCCGACCTCTCCGCCCTGTTGCCCGTCATGAGCTGACCCCGACGGAACCGGAAACCCTGCTCGTCCCGTCCCACCTCCATGCTGAAGCCGCGCACGGCAGCCGTCACCGCCACCGCCGTCCTCGCCCTGGCCGGATGCAGTCAGGGGAGCAACACCGAGGGACCCGAACCCGGCTCGTACATCACGGGCAAGCAGTGGCGGATCGAGTCCGTGACCAGCGGCGGCAAGATCCTGCGGGCGCCCGCCGCTTCACGCCTGACGGTGGGCGCCTACGGGCGCACCCAGTTCACCGACGGCTGCAATCACTTCCGTACGGACATGAAGTTCAAGGCGGTCAGCCTCGACTTCACCGCCGGCAAGATCACCCGGACGACCGCGGCCGACTGCGACGCCAAGACCGGGATGTTCGAGCAGGCCCTCACGGAAACCCTCGGCGGCAAGATGGTGGCGGCCCCGGACCGGGACAGGCTCACCCTCACCAACCCCCGAGGCGGCAATGTCGTCCTCAACGGGTTCCCGCCCAAGCCCCCGGTCCCGCTCCTCCTGACGAAGTGGACGGTGACCGCCCTGACCAGCGGCGACACTGCGAGCACCCTCCCGAAGGGGACCGAAGGCTCGGCGTACTTCACCGTGGGCTCCGACGACTCCATCAGCGGAAAACTCGGCTGCAACCGTCTCTCCGGTACGGCGAAGCCCGCAGCCTCCACCCTCACCTTCGGCCGGATGTCCACGACCCGCATGATGTGCGGCCCCCGGGCGATGGAGTTGGAGCGGCAGCTGCTCAAGGTCCTCAGCGGCAAGGTGAGTTACGCCATCGACAGCATCGGCATCACCCTGACCGGACCGGACGGCCGCGGTCTGCAGGCGGCGGGGTCGGGAACGTAACCCGTACGCACCCTCTGAAGTCGCGTCATCACATTCCGTGGACTTGTCTGGATGTGCCACTGGCATCCCCCAGAAACCCACACCCCCACGGAGCGAATCGCATGCCCCGCACCCGCATACCCGCAGTCCTCCTCACCGGCGCCCTGGCACTCGGTGCCGCCGCCGTCCCCACCCTCGCCGAAGCGGCGGCCCCGCCGCCCAAGCCCGTGCCCGTCCCCGTCGACGGCGGCTTCGTGAAGCTGAACCTCTCGGCCAAGCTCCTCGCCGACCTCAAGGCGAAGGGCGTCGTCCTCACCCAGCTGACCGCCGACTGCTCGGTCCCCAAGGACGCGAAGGGCGAGGACATCGTCTCCAGCGTCACCTCGCTCAGCCTGGGCGTGAAGTCCGGCGACGTGACCGCCGTGGACGCCAAGCTCGCGGGCAAGCTGGAGCTCTCCGACAACTGCATGGGCCTGGTCAACGTGAAGACCAAGGCCGGTGTGGTCCTCAAGAACCTCTCGGCCGACCTGACCACCGGCGTCATCGCGGGCACGGTCCAGGACGCCAAGGGCTCCGCCGACGTCACCCTCGGCTCGTTCGTCCGCCCGGCCGTCAACGCGAAGACCGTCGACGCCGCCTCGAACTCGGTGACCCTCGACGCCACTGTGACGCTCGACGCATCTGTGGCGGCCGCGCTCAACGCCGATCTGGGGGTCCACCTCTTCGTCGGAGGCGGCCCGCTCCTCGACGTGAAGAGCGACATCTCGCTCGTCAACGACGCCGACGTCACCGTGGCCCTGGGCCTGAACGCGGGTGCGGACGTCAATGTCAACGCCAACACGCACCTCGACCTCGGCGCGATTCTCGCCGGGCTGCTCGGCGCGAAGTAGCGCAGAGTCACCGAGGCGAAAACCCTGCAAAACGGGCACTTCGACCGCTGGTCCGTATCCCCAATTCGGACCAGTGGTCGATCTCGCCTACACTCGGTGCCGTGCCTCGTGGTGATGGACGACTCAACCACGACCTGCTCCCCGGAGAGAAAGGCCCCCAGGACGCTTGCGGCGTCTTCGGTGTCTGGGCTCCCGGCGAAGAGGTCGCCAAGCTCACCTATTTCGGACTGTATGCGCTGCAGCACCGTGGACAGGAGTCCGCGGGAATCGCAGTGAGCAATGGGTCCCAGATTCTCGTCTTCAAGGACATGGGACTGGTCTCCCAGGTCTTCGACGAAACCTCCCTCGGCTCCCTCCAGGGCCATATCGCGGTCGGTCATGCCCGCTATTCCACCACCGGTGCCTCGGTGTGGGAGAACGCGCAGCCGACATTCCGTGCCACCGCGCACGGCTCGATCGCGCTCGGCCACAACGGCAACCTGGTCAATACGGCCCAGCTCGCCGAGATGGTCGCCAAGCTGCCCAAGGAAAACGGCCGCGCCACCCAGGTCGCAGCCACCAACGACACCGACCTGGTCACGGCCCTGCTGGCCGGCCAGGTCGATGACGACGGCAAGCCGCTGACCATAGAAGAAGCCGCCGCCAAGGTCCTCCCGCAGGTCCAGGGCGCCTTCTCGCTCGTCTTCATGGACGAGCACACGCTGTACGCGGCCCGCGACCTCCAGGGCATCCGCCCGCTGGTCCTCGGCCGCCTCGAGCGCGGCTGGGTCGTCGCTTCGGAGTCCGCCGCCCTCGACATCTGCGGCGCCAGCTTCGTCCGCGAGATCGAGCCGGGCGAGATGGTCGCCATCGACGAGAACGGTCTGCGCACCTCCCGATTCGCGGAAGCGAAGCCCAAGGGGTGCGTCTTCGAGTACGTCTACCTGGCGCGCCCGGACACCGACATCGCGGGCCGGAATGTCTATCTCTCCCGTGTGGAGATGGGCCGCAAGCTCGCCGCCGAAGCCCCGGTCGAGGCCGACCTGGTGATAGCTACTCCCGAGTCCGGCACCCCCGCCGCGATCGGCTACGCCGAAGCCAGCGGAATTCCGTACGGCTCGGGCCTGGTGAAGAACGCCTACGTCGGCCGCACCTTCATCCAGCCCTCCCAGACGATCCGCCAGCTCGGCATCCGTCTCAAGCTCAACCCGCTCAAGGAAGTCATCCGCGGCAAGCGCCTGGTGGTCGTCGACGACTCGATCGTCCGCGGCAACACCCAGCGCGCTCTGGTCCGGATGCTCCGCGAGGCCGGCGCCGCCGAGGTCCACATCCGGATCTCGTCCCCGCCGGTGAAGTGGCCGTGCTTCTTCGGCATCGACTTCGCGACCCGCGCCGAGCTCATCGCCAACGGCATGACCGTGGACGAGATCGGCAAGTCCCTGGGCGCAGACTCGCTCTCGTACATCACGACGGACGCGATGATCGAGGCGACCACGATCCCCAAGGACAACCTCTGCCGCGCCTGCTTCGACGGCGAGTACCCGATGGAGCTCCCGGACCCGGAACTGCTCGGCAAGCAGCTCCTGGAGACCGAGCTGGCGGCAGGCCCGGCGGCCACCGCCGCGGCCGACGCGCTCCGTCGCCCGTAAAAAGCCCCTGAAGTACGACACGAAAGTTCTCACCCCATGTCTACTGAGTCTTTTGAGCGTGCTCCGCACGCGGGCACTGGTGCCAGCTACGCAGCCGCGGGCGTCGACATCGAAGCGGGAGACCGCGCCGTAGAACTCATGAAGGAGTGGGTGAAGAAGACGCAGCGCGCCGAAGTCGCGGGCCTGGGCGGCCTGGGCGGATTCGCCGGCCTCTTCGACGCGAGCGCCCTCAAGCGTTACGAGCGCCCCCTCCTGGCCTCCGCCACCGACGGCGTCGGTACGAAGGTCGACCTCGCCCGCAAGATGGGCGTGTACGACACGATCGGCCACGACCTCGTCGGCATGGTCGTCGACGACCTCGTCGTCTGCGGCGCCGAGCCCCTCTTCATGACCGACTACATCTGCGTCGGCAAGGTCTTCCCCGACCGCGTCGCCGCGATCGTGAAGGGCATCGCCGAGGGCTGCGTCCTGGCCGGCTGCGCACTGGTCGGCGGCGAGACCGCCGAGCACCCGGGCCTCCTCGGCGAGGACGACTTCGACGTCGCCGGCGCCGGCACGGGTGTGGTCGAGGCCGACCAGCTCCTGGGCCCGGACCGTATCCGTAAGGGTGACGCGGTGATCGCCATGGCGTCCTCCGGTCTTCACTCCAACGGGTACTCGCTGGTCCGCCACGTCGTCTTCGACCGGGCCGGCTGGGCGCTGGACCGGGAGATCGAGGAGTTCGGCCGCACGCTCGGCGAGGAGCTCCTGGAGCCCACCAAGATCTACTCGCTGGACTGTCTGGCCCTGACCCGTACGACCGAGGTGCACGGCTTCAGCCACATCACCGGCGGCGGTCTGGCCAACAACCTGGCCCGCGTCATCCCCGACCACCTGCACGCCACGGTCGACCGCTCCACGTGGACGCCGGGCGCGGTCTTCGAGGTCGTCGGCAAGGCCGGCCGGGTCGAGCGGCTCGAGCTGGAGAAGACCCTCAACATGGGCGTCGGCATGATGGCCGTCGTGCCCGAGGAGTCGGTCGACGCGGCACTGACCACGCTGGCCGACCGGGGCATCGAGGCCTGGGTCGCGGGCGAGATCGAGGACCGCGGCGACAACGCCACCGGGGCCACCCTCACCGGGGACTACGACAAGTAGGCAGCACTAAACCCGGTCCGGGGCCGAGGCCCCCGACCGGGTCGAGTGAGCGTGCTTGTTTTGAGGTGTGCGTACGTCAAGCGCCGCGGCGCTGCTGCGACGATGCGGGACCGGACTCGTCGTCCTCGTCCTCATCGTCCTCGTTGTAGAGATCCGCGTACTGTGCGTACGGGTCATCTTCCTCTTCGTCATCCTCGAACGGCTCCGCGTTCGGTGGTTGACTCGTAGGAGATGCGCCCAGCTCATTGGCCAGACGCGACAGGTCAGTCCCGCCGCTGCTGTACTTCAGCTGGCGGGCGACCTTCGTCTGCTTGGCCTTTGCCCGGCCGCGCCCCATGGCTCGACCCCCTCGGTGACGGGGCTCGACGGCCCCAGAGTCTTGACACCCGTTCATGATTCGGAACGGGCTCTCCGCAGAGAGACCGGTCCGTAGGGCTTTAACGGTACCTGCTTCCGCGGCCATACGGTACGCCGCCCGCATGACGTGCCACTTCACAGAACCCGCGAGAAGCCCTGTCCTCGCTGGTCAGCTGCGATTTTAACCTCTTCTTGGCGACCGACCCGCCGAGGGGGGTGAGTCATGTCTCCCTGCGCTCCCCCTACGGCGGGTCAGTGACCGTCCACGGTCAGTTTCCGCGCGCCTCCGCCATGCGCTGTTCGGCGATCCTGTCGGCTGCGGCGGCCGGCGGAATGCCGTCTTCCTTTGCACGAGCGAATATGGCCAGCGTGGTGTCGAAGATCTTCGCGGCCTTGGACTTGCACCGGTCGAAGTCGAAACCGTGGAGCTCGTCGGCGACCTGGATCACACCGCCCGCGTTCACGACGTAGTCGGGCGCGTAGAGGATCGCGCGGTCCGCGAGGTCCTTCTCGACGCCGGGGTGGGCGAGCTGGTTGTTGGCCGCGCCGCACACCACCTTCGCCGTGAGGACGGGGACGGACGCGTCGTTCAGGGCGCCGCCGAGCGCGCAGGGCGCGTAGATGTCGAGGCCCTCCGTGCGGATCAGGGCTTCGGTGTCCGCCACCACGGAGACCTCGGGGTGCAGATCGGTGATGCGGCGTACCGACTCCTCCCGTACGTCCGTGATCACGACCTCCGCGCCGTCCTGCAGCAGGTGCTCCACCAGGTGGTGCCCGACCTTGCCGACGCCCGCGATGCCGACCTTGCGGCCGCGCAGCGTCGGATCGCCCCAGAGGTGCTGGGCGGAGGCGCGCATGCCCTGGAAGACGCCGAAGGCGGTGAGGACCGAGGAGTCGCCGGCGCCGCCGTTCTCGGGGGAGCGGCCCGTGGTCCAGCGGCACTCGCGGGCGACGACGTCCATGTCGGCGACGAACGTACCGACGTCGCAGGCCGTCACGTAGCGGCCGCCGAGGGAGGCGACGAACCGGCCGTAGGCGAGGAGGAGTTCCTCGGACTTGATCTGCTCGGGGTCACCGATGATCACGGCCTTGCCGCCGCCGTGGTCGAGGCCGGCCATGGCGTTCTTGTACGACATGCCGCGCGCGAGGTTCAGCGCGTCGGCGACGGCCTCCTCCTCGGACGCGTACGGGTAGAAGCGCGTGCCGCCGAGGGCCGGGCCCAGGGCGGTGGAGTGGATGGCGATGACGGCCTTGAGGCCGGAGGCGCGGTCCTGGCAGAGCACGACCTGTTCGTGCCCTCCCTGATCCGAGTGGAAGAGGGTGTGCAGGACGCCGTCGGAAACATCGGTCACTGTGGTGACTCCCAAATACGAAGCGGCGGGTGGAGGGCCCACCTGCGGGTGGGGAAGGCCCAGTTGGCAGCAGATTAGGGCCTACGCACCCGTAGATCCGGTGAGGTGCCGAGGATCACTCCCTCGGGTCGCGGGAGCGTGGGACGATTCGGTACATGGCGGTGGTGTCCTCGGTGATCGTGCCCTACACGTCCTATCTGCGGGTGTACGAGCCGCTCTCGGCCTTCCCCGAGCCCGAACGGGCCCACTGGGCGAGCTATGCCCGCCGGGCCGACCTCCCGACCGCACAGGACGAACTGCGGGCCGCCCTGGCCGACTTGCTGCCCACTCCGCCGGTCGCCGTCCCCGTGCACGAGAGCGCGGACGCCTTCGTGACGGTGGTCGACGGGGTGGTGTGCGTCTGCCCGTGGCGGACCCGGCTGCGCGGCTGGCTGGCGCTGGAGGAGCTCGCGGGGCAGTACCCGGAGCTCGTGCTCGACGTCGTACTGCCACCGGTGGTGCGCCTGCAGGCGGCCGCGGACTACGAGCGGTGGCTGGAGCGGAATCCGGACGCGCGGCCCTGGATCCGTACGACGGTCTGGCATGTGCCGGTGCGGTGGTTCGCGCTCTTCGGGGACGAGGAGCGGGAGTACGTGAAGGCGGGGGAGGGCGGGGTCGCTCCTGTCCTGCGCTACAGGACACCGATGGTGCAGGCGCGACGGCGGCTGGCCCGCGCACTGAAGACGCTGCGGGATCACTTCGAGGAGGGGCCGCTCACAGAAGGCCTGGTAGATGTGGGGAGGTGGCTGGAGGAATTCCATCCGCGCTCCCTGGTCGAGCTGGACTACGGCGGCCTGGTGCACGTCCTTCCCGAGGCGGACCTCGCCGATGACCGGTCGGCCGCGGATGTCGCGGCGGCGGTCGCGGCGCTGCGCGAGGGGGACAGCGAGGGTGCCGACGCGGCGTACGGCCGGCTGTCGGACCGGTGGCGGGCGGTGCGGGAGCGTCAACTCTCCAACTGATCCCGTACCGACTTCGGTCGACATCGGTGCACTGCGGGACCTAGGTCCTGAACCGGGCCTTTGCCTCAAGCGTGACCTACTGCACTAACCCGGGCCTTGCGCCCATCCCCCACCCTCGTGTCAAAATAGGACAAGGAGCCCGGGGAGGGCTCCTTCCACCCAACTTTGGGGGGAAACCTCGGCATTGCGTTCTTTGGGGGGTCTGATGACTCCTGATCACCGTGTGACTGATCGTCACTGCGGTGTGACTGTCCGCTATGGCATGGTCCATCGGGCTTCCGCCGCTGTTGAACACCTCAGAGGGCAATTCCATCGGTTTGGCCGACGCGGCTGGACGGATGGTGTAGTTGTAGTGCCGAGGACAAGCCGTTCGTCCTATAACCGACTCGGCCCGTGTCTGCCATTTCGGGCAACGCGGGTCAAGGTGCAGAATTTAGAGGAATGAACCGAGAAGGTTCGGTTCTCCCGAGGAGGCCGCTCATGACCGCTCGCACCCCTGATGCCGAGCCGCTGCTGACCCCGGCTGAGGTTGCCACGATGTTCCGCGTGGACCCGAAGACGGTCACCCGCTGGGCGAAGGCGGGCAAGCTCACGTCCATCCGCACGCTGGGTGGACACCGCCGGTACCGCGAAGCAGAGGTACGCGCCCTGCTCGCGGGCATTCCGCAGCAGCGCAGCGAGGCCTGAACATCCCTTAGCAGGGACTGAAATCGGACATACCCGGGTCCCCCAGCCCGGATTGCCCGCCTATAGCTCCACCTGACGCTCGCCTGCCCCAACGGGCCGCGTCGCAGCACTTCATTGATCGCGCTGGACTCCGCCGGGTCCAGCGCGATCTTTTTTGTGCCCTGTTGGGGAGCGCCGGGGGCTGCTGTGGGGGTTCTTTGGGGGGCCTGTGGGGCTGCTGGGGGCCGGCCTTGCGGCGGCCGCTCCTGACTCCGAAGTCAGCTCCGTACAGGGGTGCAATTGCACATATTAAATTGGCCCGTTGTAGGGAGGGGGTAAGTTCACAGGTTCTCAAAACTCATGCCGTGACACCCGTCACACGACCTGACTCTTGCCAACTCCGAGCCTGCCACTCATCAACTGGGCTGTGGGCAGCCGTTGGTCACTTCGCCGGGGGACTTTGGTCCTCGGCCGCGCGCGGCTCCATGGCCAGGCGCAGGAGGCGGTGGCAGACAGGGCAGTGCCGGGTGAGGTGGCGATTGCCCACGGAGGCCGCCAGATGGGCGCGGAGGAGCGCGCGCGTCTCATGCCTCTGTGCAGACGCCGTCATGTGCTGCCTCCCGCCTGTTCCCCTGTTGTCCGGAGTACCGGCGGCGGAAGGCGGAGTCAAGACGCAAGAAGGCCCGGATCCAGGGGATCCGGGCCTTCTCTTACTGCGGTCCTGACGGGATTTGAACCCGCGGCCTCCACCTTGACAGGGTGGCGAGCACTCCAAACTGCTCCACAGGACCTGGCTTGCAGCCGGTATGTCCGCTTGCGCTTGGCTGCGAGACAGACTGTACAGCAGGTCAGGGCCCCCGGTCGAACTCGATACGGAAGGGCTCAGCGGACCCCGGCGACCGCCTGGTCGATGGCCTTCACGATGCGCTTGTCGGAGACCGGATGGGCGGTGCCGAGCGCATGCGCGAAGTAGCTGACGCGCAGCTCCTCGAGCATCCAGCGGATGTCCAGGACCTCCTGGGGGACGGGCCTGCCCTGCGGCATCTGCTCCAGGAGCCAGGCGTACTCGTCCTGCATCTCGTGGACCTTCTCCATGCGCGTGGTGTCCCGCTGGACGGCCGTCGGCATCTGCTGCAGACGGCGGTCGGCGGCCACCAGGTAGCGCATCAGGTCGGCGAGCCGGCGCAGGCCGGTGGCCGTGACGAAGCCCGGTTTGACCAAGGTCGCCAACTGGGTGCGTACGTCCTGGACGTTGGCGACCAGCGTGAGGCTGTTCGTCGACTTCAGGCGGCGCTCGCAGGCCTGCCAGGCGGCCAGGATCTGCTGCACCTGGTCGACCGTGCGGATGGTCAGCTCCACGAGGTCCGTGCGGACCTTGTCGAACAGCTTGCGGAAGGACTCCTCGTCCCAGGCCGGGCCGCCGTGGTCGGCGATCAGCTTGTCCGCGGCGGCCGTCGCGCAGTCCTCGAAGAGGGCCTGGACGGAGCCGTGGGGGTTGCGGGAGAGGGCGAGCTTCGCCTGGTTCGTCAGGCGGTCCGAGGCGAACTTGGCGGGGTTCACCGGGATGTTGAGCATGATCAGCCTGCGGGTGCCGCGCCACATCGCCTGCTGCTGCTCGGCCTCGGTGTCGTAGAGCCGTACGGAGACGGTCTCGCCCGCGTCGACCAGTGCGGGGTAGGCCTTCACCGGCTGGCCCGCCCTGCGGGTCTCGAAGAGGCGGGGGAGCGTGCCGATCGTCCAGGCCGTGAGGCCCGTGCGCTCGATGGACTCGCCGCCGCCCGCCTCCGCGGTCGCCGCTGCCGCCTTGGAGAGCGCCTGCCGGGCCTTGGGGCGGAGCTGGAGCTTGAGAGCCTCCAGGTCCTTGTCCTCGGCGAGCTTGCGGCGGCGTTCGTCGGTGATCCGGAAGGTGATCTTGAGGTGGTCGGGGACCCGGGTCAGGTCGAAGTCCTCGTCCGTGACCGGGACTCCGACCATTCGCTGCAGCTCGCGCGCGAGCGTGAGGGGGAGCGGCTCCTGGAGGGGGACGGCGCGGTCCAGGAAGGCGGTCGCGTAGTTCGGGGCCGGTACGTAGTGGCGGCGGATCGGCTTCGGGAGGGAGCGGATCAGCTCGGTGACCACTTCCTCGCGCAGGCCCGGGATCTGCCAGTCGAAGCCCTCGGAGGTGACCTGGTTGAGGACCTGGAGGGGGATGTGGACGGTGACGCCGTCGGCGTCCGCGCCCGGCTCGAACTGGTACGTGACGCGGAACTTCAGCTTTCCCTGGCGCCAGGAGTCCGGGTAGTCGTCCTTGGTGACCGCGCCGGCCTTCTCGTTGATGAGCATGGAGCGCTCGAAGTCGAGTGCTTCCGGCTCGTCGCGCTGCTTCTTCTTCCACCAGGAGTCGAAGTGCGCGCCGGAGACGACGTGCTCGGGGATCCGCTGGTCGTAGAAGTCGTAGAGCGTCTCGTCGTCGACGAGGATGTCGCGGCGCCGTGCGCGGTGCTCCAACTCCTCGACCTCGGTGAGGAGTTTGCGGTTGTCGGAGAAGAATTTGT
Organism: Streptomyces sp. NBC_01465; assembly: GCF_036227325.1. Classification (NCBI taxonomy): domain Bacteria; kingdom Bacillati; phylum Actinomycetota; class Actinomycetes; order Kitasatosporales; family Streptomycetaceae; genus Streptomyces; species Streptomyces sp. NBC_01465. The sequence continues at coordinate 4,361,442 of NZ_CP109467.1, forward strand.
GGTGCGTGCGCCAGTCGCCCTCGACGAGCGCGTTGCGAATGAAAAGTTCGCGCGACGCCTCGGGGTCGATGCGGCCGAAGTTGATTTTGCGCTGGACGACGATCGGGACGCCGTACAGCGTCACCTTCTCGTACGCCATCACGGCGGCCTGGTCCTTCTCCCAGTGCGGCTCGCTGTACGTGCGCTTCACCAGATGCTGGGCGAGCGGCTCGACCCACTCCGGCTCGATCTTGGCGTTGACGCGGGCCCAGAGGCGGGACGTCTCGACCAGCTCGGCCGACATCACGAGCTTGGGCTGCTTCTTGAAGAGCGCCGAGCCGGGGAAGATCGCGAACTTGGCGCTGCGGGCGCCGAGGTACTCGTTCTTCTCGGTGTCCTTCAGCCCGATGTGGGAGAGGAGGCCCGCGAGGAGCGAGGTGTGGACGGACTGCTCGGGGGCGTCCTCCTCGTTCAGGTGGATGCCCATGGTCTTGGCGACCGAGCGGAGCTGCGCGTAGATGTCCTGCCACTCGCGGATGCGCAGGAAGTTGAGGTACTCCTGCTTGCACATCCGGCGGAAGCTGGAGGAGCCGCGCTCCTTCTGCTGCTCGCGGACGTAGCGCCAGAGGTTGAGGTACGCGAGGAAGTCGGACGTCTCGTCCTTGAAGCGGGCGTGGTTCTGGTCGGCCTGCTGCTGCTTCTCCGAGGGGCGCTCGCGCGGGTCCTGGATGGAGAGGGCGGCGGCGATGACCATGACTTCACGTGCGCAGCCGTTGCGGTCCGCTTCGAGGACCATGCGGGCCAGGCGGGGGTCGACGGGGAGCTGGGAGAGCTTGCGGCCCTCCTGCGTGAGGCGCTTCTTCGGGTCCTTCTCGGTCGGGTCGAGCGCGCCGAGCTCCTGGAGCAGCTGCACGCCGTCGCGGATGTTGCGGTGGTCCGGAGGGTCGATGAAGGGGAACTTTTCGATCTCGCCGAGGCCGGCCGCGGTCATCTGGAGGATGACGGACGCCAGGTTCGTACGGAGGATCTCGGCGTCCGTGAACTCCGGGCGGGTGAGGAAGTCGTCCTCGGAGTAGAGGCGGATGCAGATGCCGTCGGACGTACGGCCGCAGCGGCCCTTGCGCTGGTTGGCGCTCGCCTGCGAGACCGGCTCGATGGGCAGGCGCTGCACCTTGGTGCGATGGCTGTAGCGGGAGATGCGGGCCGTGCCGGGGTCGATGACGTACTTGATGCCCGGGACGGTGAGGGAGGTCTCGGCGACGTTGGTGGCCAGGACGACGCGTCTGCCGGTGTGCTGCTGGAAGACGCGGTGCTGCTCGGCGTGCGAGAGGCGGGCGTAGAGGGGGAGGACCTCGGTGAGGCGGAGGTTCTTCTTGTTGAGCGCGTCCGCGGTGTCACGGATCTCGCGCTCGCCGGAGAGGAAGACCAGGATGTCGCCGGGGCCCTCGTGCTGGAGCTCGTCGACGGCGTCGCAGATGGCGGTGATCTGGTCGCGGTCGGAGTCGTCCCCTTCCTCTTCGAGGAGGGGCCGGTAGCGGACCTCGACGGGGTACGTACGCCCGCTGACCTCGACGATCGGGGCGTCACCGAAGTGGCGCGAGAAGCGCTCGGGGTCGATGGTCGCCGAGGTGATGACGACCTTCAAGTCCGGCCGCTTGGGCAGGAGTTGGGCGAGATAGCCGAGCAGGAAGTCGATGTTCAGCGACCGCTCGTGGGCCTCGTCGATGATGATCGTGTCGTACGCGCGCAGCTCGCGGTCCGTCTGGATCTCGGCGAGCAGGATGCCGTCCGTCATCAGCTTGACGAAGGTGGAGTCCTGATTGACCTGGTCGGTGAATCTGACCTTCCAGCCGACCGCCTCCCCGAGCGGCGTCTTCATCTCGTCCGCGATGCGCTCGGCGACCGTACGGGCGGCGATCCGGCGGGGCTGGGTGTGCCCGATCATCCCGCGGACCCCGCGCCCCAGCTCCAGACAGATCTTCGGGATCTGCGTCGTCTTGCCGGAGCCGGTCTCGCCCGCGACGATCACGACCTGGTGGTCCCGTATCGCCTCGGCGATCTCGTCCTTCTTCTGGCTCACCGGGAGCTGCTCGGGATACGTGATCGCGGGCAGGCGTTCGCCGCGCCTGCGCATCCGTACGGCGGACTTCTCCGCCTCGGCGGCGATGTCGTCCAGGACGGCCTGGCGCGCCTCGGGTTTACGGATACGGCGGGCGCCCTCGAGACGCCGGCCGAGCCGGTGCGCATCGCGCAGCGACGCCTCGTTGAGCGTGGCCTGGAGATCAGCGAAGGAAGTAGACATACCTGATCCAGGATCTCACCCCGCGCAAACGACTGGCGAACGGATTTGTGCGCGGCGGACAGGCCGAGAAGTCCTGATATGAGTGGTTTAGCGTGAGTCCATGCCCGATCAGACAGATCAGCACGGCGCACACGGACGGCCTCCGACCAGGGCGGAACGCTGGGCGACGGTGAAGAAGTCCCCGTTCTTCCCCGCGACGGTCCTGGTCTTCATCCTGGCCGCAGCGGCGGGCCTCTTCGCCGGCTCGTACACCTACGCCATGGCGAACCCGACCCCGCACCGCATCCCGGCCGCGGTCGTCGGCTCGTACGACACCGCCGCCGGGCGGCAGTTCGTCGGCGGGATGGAGAAGGCGCTCGACGCCTCGCTGCGGCTGCACAGCTATCCGACGTACGGACAGGCCCGCCGCGCCGTCGAGGAGCAGCAGGTCTTCGCGATCGTCCAGGTACGGGACGCGGACGTCCTCCTCGACGTCTCCGGGGCCTCGGGCGCATCGGTCGCCCAGGTGATCGCCGAGAGCGGGGCCGCGGTCGGCAAGGCGACCGGGCAGACGGTGGTGGTGCGGGACATCAAGCCGCTCCAGAAGGGCGACCCGCGGGGCCTCGCGCTCTTCTACATCTCGCTCGCCGCGGTGATCATCGGCTTCGTCGGCGCGATCCAGCTGAGCGTCCACGCCCGCGCTCTCAACCCGCTGGAACGCATCGCTTTCACCGTCGCCTACTCCCTGCTGGGAGCCTTCGCCATCGCGGCGGTGGTGGACTGGCTGCTCGGCGCGCTCGACCTGCCGTTCATGGAGTCCTGGTCGATCCTGGCGCTCACGATGTTCACCTCGGGCATGGTCTTCACGATGTTCAACACCCTGATGGGCCGCTGGGCGATGATCCCCACCTGGGGCCTGATGGTGCTCCTGGGCAACCCGTCGTCGGGCGGCGCGGTCTCCTGGCCGCTGCTCCCCTCCGTACTGGGCCACATCGGCAGATGGCTCCCGCCGGGCGCCTCGATCAACGCCCAGCACACCGCGGTCTACTTCGGCGGACACCAGCACGCCCTGCCGTTCCTGGTCCTGGCGGCCTGGGCGCTGCTGTCCTGCGGGGTCTTCTGGATGTGGCGGCACCGGCATCCGGGCGGGCGCTGAGATTCCGTACGTACGCGAAAGGCCCCGACCGTGACGGTCGGGGCCTCTGTCGCTGTGGCTGGGGCCGGGGTCGAACCGGCGACCTATCGCTTTTCAGGCGATCGCTCGTACCAACTGAGCTACCCAGCCACGCAGATCTTGCGATCTGCAGCGGTCCTGACGGGATTTGAACCCGCGGCCTCCACCTTGACAGGGTGGCGAGCACTCCAAACTGCTCCACAGGACCAAGCAATGTGCGAGAACCAGTCTCGCACACAGTGATGCGTGCCCCCAACGGGATTCGAACCCGTGCTACCGCCTTGAAAGGGCGGCGTCCTGGGCCACTAGACGATGAGGGCTAATTGGCCCGCCTGTGCGCCTTGCAGCGCGTCGGGGACGTGAGAAGCATATGGGATGCGGGGACCGTTCGCCAAAACGGTTTAGGGGGAGGTGGGGGAGGGGGTCGTGGAAGGGGTGGCGCCCGGCTGGTTGTCGGCCGGGAGGTGGCGGCTGACCTCGGCCGTTGTCAGGCCCAGGCCGCCCAGGGTGATCTCGTCCCAGGCCTGCAGGTGCTTGGTGGCGCTGTCCAGGTAGAGGACCGAGGCGCGGATCTTCTCCGGGTGTTTGTTCTGTACGGCGCGCAGGCCGCCGCCGCCCGTGGAGCCCTCGACCTTGAGGCGGGTGCCGTGCTTGAGGACGTCGGTCTCGCGGTGGTGGACGTGGCCCGCGAGGACCAGGGGGACCGTGCCGTCCGTTTCGCGGGCCGCGGTGGGTTCGTGGGCCACCGCGATGTCGACCGGGGTGCCGGAGAGCTGCTGGTTGCGGAGGGCGGCGGCCAGGCGGAGGCCCGCCAGGCGTTCCGCTGCGTCGCCGCCGGGGGCCGTCGAGCGGTCCGGGGTGAACTGGGGGTCGCCGGTGCCGGCGATGCGCAGGCCGTCGATGGTGACCGCCTTGCCGTTGTCCAGGACGTGGGCGTTCTTGAGGCGGGAGAGGTAGCGCTGGGTCTCGGCGGAGTCGTGGTTCCCGCGGACCCAGACGTAGGGGGCGCCGAGGGTCGTGACCGGGTCCAGGAAGTGGTTCTCGGCGGCGCTGCCGTGGTCCATCGTGTCGCCGGAGTCGATGATCACGTCGATGTCGTACTGGTCCACCAGGGAGCCGATGATCTGCCACGCGGCCGGGTTGAGGTGGATGTCCGAGACGTGCAGGACGCGGATGTTGGCGGCGCTGGGCTGGTAGGCGGGGAGCGTGGACGTGGCGTCGTACAGGCGTGTGACGTTGGTGACCAGGCGGGCCAGTTCCTGCTGGTAGACGTCGAACTCCGTGACGATCGAGCGGGCGTTGCCGATCAGCTGGGGCGCCGAGGCGAGCAGGCCCGAGTACTTGGGCTCCAGGACGGACTTCGGGTTCCAGGTCGCGTACGCGGAGACGCCCGAGGCCGTCAGGAGCGCGAGCGCCAGGGCGCCGGCGGTGAGGGCGGGGCGGGGGCGGCGGTAGACCACGAGGCCCAGGGTGGTGGCGCCGGCGATCACGGCGGCGCAGGAGCGCAGCGCGAGGTCGACGGTGCCGTGCTCTACGTCGCCGGCGATCTCGTCCTGGAGGCCGGTGATGCGTTCGGGGTGCTGGACCAGGGCCTGGGAGCGGGCCGGGTCGAGGCGGTCGACGTCCACGTCGAGGCGGATGGGGGCCGTGTGGGACTTGAGCTCCAGGGCGCCCAGGGGAGAGATGTTGATTTTGGTGCCGCCGTGGAGCGAGGGGCGCAGAGTCATGGTGGTGTCCATGGGGCCGACCGGGGTGCGGACGTTGCCGACGGTGAGGAGGCCGAGCCAGGCGCCGAGGAGGACCACCGCCACCAGGCCGGACGCTCTGGCCCAGGGGTGCGGGGGGTGGGTGAGCGCCGAGGTGGGTGCGGGGCGCGTGGGGTGGAGGCGGGCGGTGACTTGCCGGAGCAGTTCGACGGCACGCATTGGGCCCGTATGCCCAGCCGGTGAGGCGGTCATGCGGGGTCGTGGCCGACAATGGGCGCGTGCTGGAGATGACGCGTGAGGAGTTCGAAGAGCTTGTCGGCGAGGCGCTCGACCGTATTCCGCCTGAGCTGACGCGGTTGATGGACAACGTGGCCGTCTTCGTGGAGGACGAGCCGGCCAGTGACGACCCCGAGCTGCTCGGGCTCTACGAGGGGACCCCGCTGACCGATCGCGGGGAGTGGTACGCGGGGGTGCTGCCCGACCGCATCACCATCTACCGGGGGCCGACGCTGCGGATGTGCGAGGACAGGGACGAGGTGGTCGCGGAGACCGAGATCACCGTCGTTCATGAAATCGCTCATCACTTCGGGATCGACGACGAGCGGCTGCACGCACTGGGGTACGGGTGAGCGAGGCCGCCGGAGCCGCGGAGGCTGTTGATCCGGACGTCGATCTGCATGTCGCCGCGCAGCGCGCCGAGACCGTCGGCGGCGCCAAGTGGGGTGTGCTGGCGGTCATTTCGGCCGGGGGCGCTCTCGGGGCCTGTGCGCGGTACGGGCTGGCGTTGGCGTGGCCCGTCGCCGAGGGGGCCTTTCCTTGGACGACTCTGGTCGTGAATGTCGTCGGGTGCGCGCTCATCGGGGTGCTGATGGTGCTGGTGAGCGAGGGCGGGCGCAGTGCGCATCCGCTGGTGCGGCCGTTTCTGGGGGTGGGGGTGCTCGGGGGGTTCACGACGTTTTCCACGTACGCCCTCGAAGTCTCGCGGCTGCTGGCGCGGCACGAGGCGGGGACCGCGCTGGCGTACGCGGGCGGGACGCTTGTGGGCGCGATCGGTGCGGTGTGGGCGGCCGCCTCGGTGACCCGGCGGGTGGTCGCGCGGTGAACTGGGTGCTCGTGGTGGTGGGTGCCATGGTCGGGGCGCCGCTGCGGTATCTGACCGACCGGGCCGTGCAGGCGCGGCACGACTCCGTTTTTCCGTGGGGGACCTTCACCGTGAACGCCGCCGGGAGCTTCGTGCTCGGGGCGCTGGCCGGGGCGGCCGTCTCCTCGGGGCCTTACGCGCTGCTCGGGACCGGGCTCTGCGGGGCGCTCACCACGTACTCGACGTTCAGTTACGAGACGCTGCGGCTGGCCGAGCGGGGCGGGACGTTCCTGGCGGCGGCCAATGTGGGGGCGTCCCTGCTGGTGGGGCTCGGGTCGGTGTTCCTGGGGTCGGAGCTGGCCGCGGCGCTGGTCGCCCAGTAGGGCGTGTCCCCGGGTGGGGAAAGGGAGTTGGGAGGGTGAACCCACTCAGCCGTGCCCCCGGAGGTGGTGCCCCGTGCGCCAGTTGCCCGTCCCTGCCCGACTGGTGGTCGCCTCGCTGGCGGCTCTGGCCTCGGCCGGCTGCATGAGCGTGAGCGACCATCCGGGCAAACCCGCCTCGTCGGCCTCCGCCTCGCCGCAGGGAGCCGCCGCCGAGCCGGACGGCGGGGCGGCGCCGGGCGGCCGGGGGCGCGTACCCGGGAAGAAGGGCGAGGACGGCAAGGGCTCGCCCTCGCCCTCGGCCTCCGTATCGGCGGGGGCGTCGGCGCCCGTCGTACCCACCCCGCATCACCCGAAGGACCCACTGCCCTCGCGGCCGTCGTCGGGGCCGCCGTCGGCGCCCCCCTCGCAGCACTCGGAGCCGCCCATCCCGGAGCCGAGCCCGAGCCCGTCGCCCGAGCCGAGCAGCCCGCCTCCGGAGCCTTCGACCTCGCCGGTATCGCCGCAGGTGGGGACCGGTTAGGCGGGTCCGGTTTGCCATAACGGGGGGAGGGTGCGTATGGTTATAGATCGTTTGATCCCATTGCCCGGCGCCGAAAAAGAAGAGCGTCGTGTGGCGCGTACTCTCCCTTGCCGTGGCTGGACCGCATTGAGGCGGTCGAAATTGCGATTCACGGAGTTATGGGCGCGTGCCGAGACTCCGAGAGGTTTCGCATTTCGTATGTCCAATTCCAGTTCTGACCACACCGTCATGCCCGAGAACGACGAGATTGTCGTCGCCGAGGCCGAGGCCGTCGTAGAGGCCGCAGAGATCGTCGCCGAGGTCGAGGAGACCGTCGTCGAGGAAGCTGCAGAGCCCGCCGAGCCCGCCGAGCCCACCATCACCTTCGGAGACCTCGGTCTGCCCGAGGGCATCGTCCGCAAGCTCGCGCAGAACGGCGTCACCGCGCCCTTCCCGATCCAGGCCGCGACCATCCCGGACGCCCTGGCCGGCAAGGACATCCTGGGCCGTGGCCGTACCGGCTCCGGCAAGACCCTCTCCTTCGGTCTGCCGACCCTGGCCTCGCTGGCCGGCGGCACCACCGAGAAGAAGAAGCCCCGCGCGATCATCCTCACCCCGACGCGTGAGCTCGCGATGCAGGTCGCGGACGCGCTGCAGCCGTACGGCGACGTGCTCGGCCTGAAGATGAAGGTCGTCTGCGGCGGTACGTCCATGGGCAACCAGATCTACGCCCTGGAGCGCGGTGTCGACGTCCTCGTCGCCACCCCGGGCCGTCTGCGCGACATCATCAACCGTGGCGCCTGCTCGCTCGAGAACGTCCAGATCGCCGTCCTCGACGAGGCCGACCAGATGTCGGACCTGGGCTTCCTGCCCGAGGTCACCGAGCTGCTCGACCAGATCCCCGGCGGCGGCCAGCGCATGCTCTTCTCCGCCACCATGGAGAACGAGATCGGCACGCTCGTCAAGCGCTACCTGTCCAACCCCGTCACGCACGAGGTCGACAGCGCGCAGGGCAACGTCTCGACCATGTCGCACCACGTCCTCGTCGTGAAGCCGAAGGACAAGGCGCCGGTCACGGCCGCCATCGCCGCCCGCAAGGGCCGCACGATCATCTTCGTCCGTACGCAGCTGGGCGCCGACCGTATCGCCGAGCAGCTCATCGAGGCCGGCGTGAAGGCCGACGCGCTGCACGGCGGCATGACGCAGGGTGCCCGTACGCGCGTTCTCGAGGACTTCAAGAAGGGTTACGTCAACGCGCTCGTCGCGACCGACGTCGCCGCGCGCGGCATCCACGTCGACGGCATCGACCTGGTCCTGAACGTGGACCCGGCCGGTGACCACAAGGACTACCTGCACCGCTCGGGCCGTACCGCCCGTGCCGGCAAGTCCGGTGTCGTCGTCTCCCTGTCGCTGCCGCACCAGCGCCGCCAGATCTTCCGGCTGATGGAGGACGCGGGCGTCGACGCCTCGCGCCACATCATCCAGAGCGCCGGCGCGTTCGAGCCGGAGGTCGCCGAGATCACCGGCGCCCGTTCGCTCACCGAGGTCCAGGCCGACGCGTCCGACAACTCCGCCAAGCAGGCCGAGCGCGAGGTCCTCCAGCTCACTCAGGAGCTGGAGCGCGCCACGCGCCGCGCCACCGAGCTGCGCTCGGAGGCCGACCGCCTGGTCGCCCGTGCCGCGCGCGAGCGGGGCGAGGACCCGGAGGCGGCAGTCGCCGAGGTGACGGAGGCCGCCGAGGCCGAGGTCGCCGCTGCGGTGTCCGTACCGGAGCAGCCCGCGCCTGCTGTGCGCGAGGAGCGCCGTGACGACCGGGGCAGCTTCCAGCGCCGTGACGACCGTCGCGACGACCGGGGTGACCGTGGTGGCTACCGCGGTGGCAACGACCGCGGTGGTGACCGTGGCGGCTTCCAGCGTCGTGACGACCGTCCGTCGGGTGGTGGCTTCCGCCGCGACAACGACCGTCCCTCGGGCGGCTTCAACCGTGACCGTCGTGACGAGCGTCCGTCGGGTGGTGGCTTCCGCCGCGACAACGACCGTCCGTCCGGTGGCTTCAACCGTGACCGTCGTGACGAGCGCCCCGCGGGTGGTGGCTTCCGTCGTGACAACGACCGTCCGTCCGGCGCCAATGGTGGATACGGCCAGCGTCGTGACGACCGTCCCGCGGGTGGTGGCTTCCGCCGCGACGACCGTCCGTCCGGTGGCTTCAACCGCGACGACCGCGGTGGCAACGGCGGCTTCAACCGCGACCGTCGCGATGACCGCCCCTCCGGCGGCCACCGCGGCAGCGACCGTCCGTTCAACCGCGACCGTCGTGACGACCGCCCGTCGACGGGTGGCGGCTTCCGCTCCGGCGGCGGCAGCAGCGACCGTCCGTACGGCCGCTCGACCGGTACGAACACCGGCACGTTCGGCCGCCGCGACGACAAGCCGCGCTGGAAGCGCAACGGCTGATCGCAGCTGATCCGACCCACCGGAAGAGCCCTGCTCGATGCACCGCATCGGGCAGGGCTCTTCTGCTGTTCGTTGCACAGCGCACTGATAGCCTCCGGCTCTCGCATACCGATGCGATACGAGGGTCTGGGGAGGCCTGGTGGGGGTTCTGATACGCCGTCGTGAGTGGAGACGGGCTGCCGTTGCTCTTGCAGTCACCGCCGCGATCGCCGGTGCAATGGGTCCGTTGGGCAGTCCGGCCGTGGCCGATACCGTGCCGCCTCAGGTGGTGCTCGATCCGGCCACTCGTACGGTGAGCCCCGGCACTCTGGAGATGGCCGGCCGGACCGGGTTCCTGCACTGGGAGGGCAGTGCGGTCGGTCATGTGTGGACCGACTACGCAACCGGCGTGACGACAGGGCGAGCCCTTCCCGTCGGCAGCTCGTCCCTCATCAACACCTCGTCGGACGTGATCGCCTACAAGGGCAGCGCAACGGGGGAGATCCGTCTGGTCGACGCCGTGGGCGGCCGCGAGCGGACCATGCAATTGCCGGAGGGATTCACCCTCAAGGTGATGCGCGGGGACACCGCCCTCGCCACCACCGTCTCGGCCGGGGGCACCAGCGAGTGCCATCTGTTCCGTCTCGACGGGACGGACCTCAGCGATCGCAAGGTGACCGGCATGCCCAGCGGGGCACCCTGCACCGCAGTCGACTCGGTATCGGCCGGCACCGGTGACAACACCGTCGCGGTCGTCAGGTACTCGGTCGCGGGGGCCTGGCACTTCGGGCTCGTCGGCCTGGACACCGCCGCACTCACCGAACTTCCGCTCCCTGCGGGGCCGCAGAACATCCAGGTCACCAAGGACTACATCTCCTGGCACGACGTCGTCGCCCACGCGGTCAACGTGCTCCCTCGCGCGGATCTGCAAGCGGCCGCGCGCGTCATTCCGGACTCCTCGACCTATGGAACCCAGGCGTACTTGGTCGGCAACCGGGTCTTCCGGATGGTCGGTGGGTACGGCACGCTCACCGTCGTCGCACCGACCGGCGAGGCGGGCACGGCCCTGCATTCCGTACCCTCCTACCACGCGCTGGCCGGACCGGACGGCAGTCTGCTCGTCACGGGTGAGGCAACCGTCCCCGGCGACTACGCGGTGCACCACTTCACCGCCGACGCGGAAGGCGTCCCCGTACGGGCCGAGGTCTTCCCCGTGCCCTGGCAGCCGTCGCACAGCGCGCGCATCGCGCTCGCAGCCGGCCGGATCGCCAGCTCCGAGGCCGATCCCCACGGCGAGCCACTGGGCTTCGTCGACCGGCAGGCGGCTGTGTCCGGCTCGCCCACGGAGAGCGCCAAGACCTACCTCGGTGAGGACGTCACCTTCGACGCAGCCTGCAGGACCGCCCAGGGCTGTCCCGAGGTGTTCCCGACCGTCGACGGACGGCTGGTCTACGGAACGATCGAGACCACCGGCGCCCGCCTCCATGTCGTCGACGCCGCGCACAAGGCCCCGGGCACCCAGCGTGATCTCGGCACCACCTGGCTGACCGTCGACGGAGTCTCCAGCCACTACGTCACCTACGAGACGGGGACGGCCACGGCTTCCCGTACCGAGGTACGCGACCTCGACACACTTTCCGTCGTGCACACCGGCCCCGCAGGTGCCACCGCCCTCTGGGGCGGCACGCTCTGGCAGGCCGGCGCCGGTGGCAAGCTGACGGCGACCGCCCTGGCCACGGGCGCGGTGACACGCACCCTCGCCACGGGTGCCTCCTGCACGGTCAGCAGGCTCCAGGCCTCGGCCCGCCACCTCTACTGGGAGTGCGGTACGAAGCCGGACTCGGCCGGGGTCGTCGACCTGGGCACGGGCAGGGCGACGGCGCTCGGCGCCGGTGCCACTGCCGGGCGGCTCGGTGACGGGTTCGTGGCCCGGCTGGACAGCGACCGGCAGGTCACCGTCACGGATCTGACCGGTGCGGCGCCCGTCGAGCGTCTGCTGGGTGGAACCGCCAACTCGACCGTTCCGGGCGTCGGTTGGGCGGCCGATCCGTACAGCGGGCTGGTGGCGTACGAAGCCGGGGACCAGCAGGTGCGCCTCGCCCGGACCGGGACCGGGCCCGCGCCGCTCGCGCAGATCGATGCGACCGTACCGGCTGCGCTGACCGTGGACAGCGGTCCCGGCTGGACACCGAGCTGGTGGCTTTCGAAGCCCGCGGCCTCGTGGACGCTGCAGCTGCGCAACAAGGCGACCGGAGCCACGGTGGACACCCTCTCCGGGGGCGTGGCACGTGGGCTGATCAAGACGACGTGGGACGGCGTCCCTTCGGCCGGCCACCCGGTGCCCAACGGCACCTACACCTGGACGCTGACGGCTCAGCCGGCGGATGGACAGGGCGCGGCGCTGACGAAGACCGGAGCGCTGAAGGTGACCGGGGGCGCGGCGGTACGGCGGGACGCCAACAGTGACGGTGTCGGGGATCTGCTGACCATGAACGGTTCGGGCGGGCTGACCTTCCAACTGTTCAATGGCGCGGGGAAGTTGTCCGGCGGAATTTCCGGCGGCGGCTGGCCGACGACGGCTTATGCGGTGCCTTTCGGCGACTTCAGCGGTGACCGGTGCAATGACGTGCTCGTGCGGTACACCTCGGGCGAGCTGCGTTCGTACAAGCCCGCGTGCGGGAAGGCCGTCACGCCCTCGACTCCCTATGTGAAGGTCGGGGCCTCGGGCTGGCAGCAGTACGACGTGCTGACCTCGCCGGGAGATCTGAATGGTGACGGGCTCCCCGATCTGGTCGCCCGGCAGAAGACGACCGGCGACATGTATTTCTACGCGGGCCGTTCCGACGGGAAGTTCGCGGCAAAGGTGAAGATCTTCACCAACTGGAAGACCTACGGGCAGATTGCGGGCGTCGGTGACATCACCGGCGACGGCAAGGCGGATCTGATCGCCCACGACAAGGCGGGCGGCCTGTGGCGCTACGACGGCACCGGAAAGGGCACCTTCAAGGCGCGCGTGAAGGTCTTCTCCAATTGGGGGACCTCGTACAACACGATCGTCGGCGTCGGTGACGTGACCGGGGACGGCAAGGCGGATCTCGTCGAGCGCGACACCGGCGGGAAGCTGTTCCGCAACGACGGGAACGGCAAGGGGTCGTTCGGCGGCCGTACGCAGATCGCCACCGACTGGCAGGGGTACAAGGGCGTTTTCTGATCCTTCTGCCGGCCAGGAAGCGTGTCCGTCCATTACCGGGCGGGCACGCTTCTCTTTTCACTTCCGTCACAGATAAAGCTGCTGTTAAGATCCGCCCACTGAGATGTGGGGGGCACCGGCCGGGGGGCTGGTTCAGGGGTTTCTCTCCATGTCCTTTCGGACTCCCGGGGAGGGACCCTCTGTGGCTCGCCGTTTGCGTGGCCGTACAACTCTGGTGGCCCTGGCGGTGATCGCGGCGAGCGCCGTGTCGACCGCGGCCGCCGCGCAGGCACCGACTCCGGTGCAGACGAGCGGTGTGTGGGGCATCGACTTCTCCGGCGGCGTACTGAACACGGTGGAGCGCGCCGCCAACGGGGAGATGTGGATCTGGCAGCGACACGTTCCGGCGGACGGCACGTCCACCGGGGACCGTTCCACCGTGACGTACGCGGGGGTCTACGCGGGCGGCAGCCATCTCAAGACCGTGCCGTGCGAAGCGGGCGACTGTGTGCCGCTGGTCAGTTCGGGCAACGGGCACGTCGGTGTGGTCAATGTGGACGCGGCGGGCAAGGAATCCGTCCAGATCTGGACCGGCCGGGGCTCCTACTACTCGGACCCGGTGCACTCCACGGACGTCCGGATCCAGGACGTGAACGGCGCGTACTACGCCTTCAACGCGGGATCGCCGGCGCAGCAGTATGTCGAAGGTGATCAGCGGTACCGCTACACGGACGTGCGGATGACGCGTGCGGCAACTGCCTCCAGCGTGTGGGGAACCAGGCTGTGGACCGCGTCGTCCACGGCCGGCGCGGTGACCTCGATCGACATCGTGCAGAAAAAGGTCGTTGAGACAGTCGCAACGGGAGCCCCCTGTGCGATCAAGGAGGTGCAGTCGGTCGGCCGCTGGGTCTACTGGAACTGCGGTCCTGGCGGCGCTGCCGGGGTCTATGACCGTACGGCGAAGAAGTCGGTCGGCGTAGCGCCCGGCTCCGCGCTCCTGGGCGACGGGTACCTGGTGCAGCACGACCGGGCCGCGGGAAAGCTCGTGCTCACCGACTTCCACACGGGTGTGGCGGGCGCTCCGCGCGCCGTCGCGGATCTGCCTGCCGGGGTCACCGTCGACCAGCGGCGGCAGACCTGGGCCGTGGACAGGTTCGGCGGGAACATCGCCTACGTCGGCACCGACAAGGCCGTCCACATCGTGCCCAGCGGTGTGCCCGCGCAGCCGCCCGGAAAGATCGCCTCGGACACGGACGACATCTATCTCGACCTCAAGGACACCAGCGGCGGGCAGGTCTGGGCGAGTACGTGGCAGCTGAACCGTGAGGTGACGTGGACCTTTACGGTGAAGGACGCATCCGGCCGCGCCGTCCGTGTTCTGAAGGGCGGTCCCACTGCCGAGGTCGACCTCGTGTGGGACGGCAAGACCGATGCGGGCAGCTATACCTACAACGGTCCGCACACCTGGACGCTGACCGCCACCGCCACCCAGGGGTCCGCTGTGTACACGACCTCCGGCTCGGTCGTCGTCAGCGGCGGGCGGCAGGGCTTCCACGACCAGGGGGCCGACAGCCTCGGCGATCTGATCACGCTCAACGCGTCGGGCGGGATGAACCTCCAGTTCGGACAGCGCAACGCCGCGTTCTACAAGAGCGCCACCGGATCCGGCTGGCCGGCCGGCACCGTTGCCGTGCCGTTCGCCGACACCGGCAGCGACCGCTGCTCCGAGCTGCTGGTACGGATGCCGACGGGCGAGCTGCGTCGCTACACGGGGCGGTGCGGAAACTCGTACACGCCCGCCAACAGCCATGCCTCGCTGGGCGGCGGCTGGCAGCAGTACGACGTGCTGACCTCGCCGGGGGATCTGAACGGCGACGGTCGCGCAGATCTGATTGCACGTCAGAAGTCCACCGGTGACATGTACTTCTACGCGGGGATCGCCGGAGGGAAGTTCGCCGCGAAGGTGAAGCTTGCGTCCAACTGGAAGACGTACGGGCAGATCGCGGGTGTCGGCGACATCACCGGCGACGGCAGGGCGGACCTGGTCGCCCACGACAAGGCCGGTGGGCTGTGGCGCTACAACGGTCTGGGCAACGGGAAGTTCGCGGCCCGGGTGAAGGTCTTCTCCAACTGGGGGACCTCGTACAACGCGATCATCGGCGTCGGTGACATCACCGGCGACGGCAAGGCGGACCTCGTCGAGCGCGACACGGGCGGACGGCTCTTCCGCAACACCGGCAACGGCAAGGGGTCGTTCGGCGGCCGTACGCAGATCGCCACCGGGTGGCAGACCTACAAGGGAATCTTCTGATGCGCATGCTCCGCGGCCGTTCGGGCCGACTGGTCGCTGTCCTGGCGGCATCGGGCTCCCTCGCCGCCGGTCTTCTCGGGACGGGCGCGCCGAGTGCGGCGGCCGCGACGACCGTGCCGTCCTGGGTCATCCCGATGTACAACGAGGACGATGCCTCGGGCGCACATCGCGCCTGCACCGGCATCGTGCTCTCGAAGACCAAGACGCTCGCCACCCCCGACTGCTTCACGGGGATGGACGAGCCGGACATGGAGTGGGACTACGACCTCAAGTCGGGTCAACTCGCGGGCGGCAGCAACGGGGTGACCTACCACAGCCACCCGCAGTACGACTCGGCGTCCCGCCGAGGCGACCTCACTGTCGCCACCCGCCGCACCCCCGACAGCTCCGGGAAGGCCCCGCTGGCTTCGGCCTCGGACTCGGCGCTCTGGGCGACGGGCGCCAAGGCGACGTACTACTCCTGGGCCGGTCTCGACCTGGACTCCGCGCCGCGCGTGCGCCACAGCGAACAGGTCGTGGTGAAGTCGGCGGCGGACTGCGCCTCCCTGCTGGGCAGTTCACTGCCGAGCGGGACGCTGTGCACGGCGCCCGCGCCGGGAGCCGCGCCGGTCGCCGACGACGACCAGTGCTTCGGTGACGCGGGCGGGGCGCTCGTGGCGGGCGGCAAGCTGATCGCCGTATCGGCGACCAAGTCGACCGGATGCGTGAAGGGCGGGGTGCGGCTGTACACGCGCATCGCCTCCTACCGCGGGGTCGTCGACGCCTGGACCAGGGACACGGACCTCGACTACCGCTCCAGCGGGGGAGTCCTCGCCGCCGAGTCGGGGAGCATCGTCGCCTTCTGCTCGACCGACCAGGGGCGCCATCTCTCCGGTTGCTACGCGGACGGCGTCGGAACCTTCTTCGCCAGCGGGTACAACACCATCCTCCAGGCGGGGGACATGAACGGCGACGGCTTCGGGGACCTGCTCGCGCGTACGACCTCCGGGACTCTCTACCGCGTCAACGGCAATGAATTCATCGACCCCGACTTCGACCACCGAGTGAAGATCGGGACCGGCTGGAACATCTACGACCGGCTGGTGGCCGTACGCGATGTCTCCGGCGACGGCAGGAACGACCTGATCGGCCGCGACAAGTCCGGAGTGCTCTGGCTCTACCGGGGCACCAGCGACGGCAAGTTCGCCGGCCGGGCGCGCATCGGCGGCGGCTGGAACCAGTTCACCGTCATCACCGGCAGCGGCGACCTCTCCGGTGACGGACTCTCGGACATGGTCGCCCGCGACAAGGCCGGTGTGCTCTGGCTCTACCGGGGCAACGGCCGGGGCGGCTTCGCACCGCGCACGCGGGTCGGAGGCGGCTGGGGCCAGTACAACGCGATCGTCGCCAGCGGCGACATGGACCACAACGGACGCCAGGACATCCTGGCGCGCACCCCGGCCGGGGCGGTCTACCTCTACAACGCGAACCACAAGGGCACCTTCGACGCGAAGAGGCAGCTCGCGGTGACCCGTTGGAAGAAGTACGCGCGGATCAGCTGAACATCGACATGAGTGGGGTTATGACAAAGCGTTCAGTACGGCGGTCCCTCCTGGCCTGCGCACTCGCCGCAGGAGTCGGCGGTGCGGTGCTTCTGCCGCTGGGTACCGTCACGGCACAGGCGGCGGACACCGGCACCGAAGTGGTGCTGGACACTCCGGCCAAGGACATACCCCGGCCGGTCCAGCTGCTGTCGGCGGGGGCCACCGGCTTCCTGCACCGGCAGGGCGGACGGGACGCCGAGGGGCTGCTGTGGACCTCGTACGCGACCGGGAAGACCGTGTCGGTGCTCGGGAGCAGCGGTACGTATGCGCCCAATTCGGGCCTGACCTGCTACTACATCCGCAACGTCTGCTCCGACGGGCTCTTCGGCCGGGGCAGTGACACGGTCGCGATGCCGGACCGGCAGGGGCGGCGCTCGGTGCAGTTGCGGGACACCGCGACGGGTGCGCTCGGCACGGTCGACGGGTTTCGCGGGTCGTATCAGGGCACGTACGGGAGCACCGTCGTGTCGGGCTACGGCCCGGACGAGTTCGAGATCTCCGATCTGGTCGACGGGGTGCGGCGCGTCCGGGCGGTGACCGGGCTCGCGGACTCCGTCGGCAGTGTCGTGGTGGCCACCGGTGACGCCCGCGGGGCCGCGGTCCGTTACGGGCGTGCGGACGGCACCTTCGGGGTCGGGTATCTGGACTTCGCCACGGCCGCGGTCACGGAGGCCTTCGCCGATGTGCCCGACGCGGACGAATGGGGCGCCGCTCCTGCCGTGCTGCTGGACGGCGAGCGCATCGGCTGGATCGGGGCGTCGTCCGTTGTGCACCTCAAGTCCCGTGCGGATGTGGGAGTTTCGGAGACCGTTCATACGCTGGCGGACACCTCCGGGTACGGCAGCGAGGGCGTTCTGGTCGGCAACTCCGTTGTGCTGGCGGAGAGTTCGGTCTCGGACGCGCTGACCGGGAAGATCGTCGCCCTGCCGCTCGACGGCGGCCCCGCCCGGGTGCTGCTCGCCAGGGCCGGACAGGGCATTCAGGCAGGTCCCGACGGATCGGCCCTGGTCAGCGGCGGCACCGCGAACACCGACTGGTGGGTGCAGCGCATCGCGCCGGACGCGCAGGGTGCGCCCGCGGTGTCCAAGGTGCTCAAGGTCGCCCCGTACGAGAACGACAAGGGGGCGCTTGCCTTCAGCCGGGGGCATCTGCGCGTGGTGCTCGGCACGACCGGCTCTCCCCGGAGCAGCGTGACGGACCTCGGGGTGTCGGGAACACCCGTACCCAGCACGCCGGTTGAGGGTGACACTGTCCCCGCTGGCCGCGAGATCTGGGGGAATCACGAGACCGGCGGCGACGTCTTCCTGTCCCACCGGGACGGCGACGCGGCGTCCACGATCGTCGACGGATGGAGCTCGCCCGGCGTCGAGTTCGGCAAGGGCACGACGGGCGGGACCATCGTCGACGCCGCCGACGGCTATGTCGTCTACAACTCGGGTGGCACGGCCCCCAAGCAGTACGTGGGCGAGATCGGCCAGGGCGTCCTGCTGACCGGCACCGCGCGCGCCGCCGCGCTCAACGGCCCCGTGCTGTGGCGCGCGACGGGCGCGGCCGGCCAGGTCAGTGCGTACAACCTGAGCTCGAAGAAGACCACGAGCACGGTCACCGTCGGTGCCTCGTGCGTGCCGAGCGAGCTGCAGGCCGCCGGGAAGTGGCTGTACTGGAGCTGCGGCAGCGGCGGTGCCTCCGGGGTGTACGACACGGTGGGCAAGAAGTCCGTCGCCGTGACCGGCGGGGACGTACTGCTGGGCGACGGATTCACCGTGCGGCACGACCACACCGCGGGGACGCTGCTGCTCACTTCGGTGACCGGCGGTACGGCGGTCACGCGGACGCTCGCGGAACTCCCCGACAGCGGGAAGGCCACGGACCGGCGGCTGCGCTGGGCGGTGGACGAGTACACCGGAATGGTCGCGTACGTCGGCGGCCAGGAACAGGTGCACGTCCTGGGGACGGGCGTCGCCGCGTCTCCTGTCGCGGTGACGGGCCAGGAGACTTCTTCCGGAGTCTTCAACAAGACGCCGTGGACGGGCAATTGGGATCTCTCCCGGCCGGTCGCCTCCTGGACTCTCACCGTCAAGGACCCGGCGGGCCGGGTCCTGCGCACGATCACCGGCCGCGACGCACGCGCCGCCATCGCCGTGTCCTGGAACGGCAGGACGAACTCCAACGCCTACGCCCCGAACGGGGTCTTCCGCTGGTCGCTGACGGCAGTTCCGGCCGGCAGCACCGGCGCGGCCACGATCAGCTCCGGTACGGGCCTGCTGGAGGGCGGCGCGGCCGTCTTCCGCGACTACTCAGGCCACGAGGGCGTCCCCGACGGCCTCGGCGACCTGATGTCGCTCACCTCGTCGGGCACGCTCAGCTTCCACTACGGGGCTTCGAAGCTCTCCGGGAAGCTGGCGGGCGGCGGCTGGCCCTCGACCGTGTACGCGGTCCCGCTCGGGGACTTCAACGGTGACCGGTGCAATGACGTGCTGGTGCGGTACACCTCGGGTGAGCTGCGGTCGTACAAGCCCGGTTGTGGGCGGGCCGTCACGCCGAAGACCTCGTACGTGAAGGTCGGGGCCACGGGCTGGCAGCAGTACGACCTGCTGACCTCGCCCGGGGACCTCAACGGCGACGGCCGCGCCGACCTCGTCGTCCGCCAGAAGACCACCGGCGACATGTACTTCTACGCCGGCCGCTCCGACGGCAAGTTCGCGGCGAAGGTGAAGCTGGCGTCCAACTGGAAGACGTACGCACAGATCGCGGGTGTCGGCGACATCACCGGGGACGGCAGGGCGGACCTGGTCGCCCACGACAGGACCGGTGGGCTGTGGCGCTACAACGGTCTGGGCAACGGCAAGTTCGCCGCCCGGGTGAAGGTCTTCTCCAACTGGGGGACCTCGTACAACGCGATCATCGGCGTCGGTGACATCACCGGCGACGGCAGGGCCGACCTCGTCGAGCGCGACTCCGGCGGGAATCTCTTCCGTAGCGACGGCAACGGCAAGGGCTCCTTCGGCGGGCGGGTTCAGATCGCGACGGGCTGGAAGGGCTACAAGTCCCTGTTTTAGGCCACCCGTTGGCGCATGTCGTGCCCCCGGCGAGGGAATCGCTGGGGGCATGACAACACCCGATGCCCAAGGGGCACCACCGTCGGACGAGGCCCTCCTCGCCGAACTCGGCTACACCCAGGTCCTCGCCCGCCGGATGTCCGCCTTCTCCAACTACGCGGTCTCCTTCACCATCATCTCGGTCCTCTCCGGCTGCCTGACGATGTACCTGTTCGGCATGAACACCGGCGGCCCCGCCGTCATCACCTGGGGCTGGGTCGGAGTCGGCCTGATGACGCTCTTCGTAGGCCTCTCGATGGCGGAAATCTGCTCCGCCTACCCGACCTCCGCCGGCCTCTACTTCTGGGCCCACCGCCTGGCGCCCCCGAAGAGCGCGGCCGCCTGGGCCTGGTTCACGGGCTGGTTCAACGTCCTCGGCCAGGTCGCCGTCACCGCGGGCATCGACTTCGGGGCGGCGTCCTTCCTCGGCGCGTACCTGAACCTCCAGTTCGAGTTCAAGGTCACCCCGGGCCGCACCATCCTCCTCTTCGCCGCGATCCTGATCCTGCACGGCCTCCTCAACACCTTCGGCGTGCGCATCGTCGCTATCCTCAACGGCGTCAGCGTCTGGTGGCACGTGATCGGCGTCGCCGTGATCGTCGCGGCGCTGACCTTCACCCCCGACCACCACAAGTCCACGTCGTACGTCTTCACGCACTTCGTGAACAACACCGGCTTCGGCAGCGGCTTCTACGTCGTCCTCATCGGCCTCCTCATGGCGCAGTACACCTTCACCGGCTACGACGCCTCCGCCCACATGACCGAGGAGACCCACGACGCCTCCACCGCCGGTCCCAAGGGCATCGTGCGCTCCATCTGGACCTCGTGGATCGCGGGCTTCGTGCTGCTCCTCGGCTTCACGTACGCCATCCAGTCGTACGACAAGGAGCTCGGATCCCCGACCGGCGCACCCCCCGCCCAGATCCTCCTGGACGCGGTCGGCGCCACGGGCGGCAAGCTCCTGCTCCTGGTCGTGATCGGCGCCCAGCTCTTCTGCGGGATGGCCTCCGTCACCGCCAACTCCCGTATGATCTACGCCTTTTCGCGCGACGGGGCGCTCCCCTTCTCGCACATCTGGCACACGGTGAGCCCCCGCACCCGCACCCCCGTCGCAGCCGTCTGGCTGGCGGCGCTGGGCGCGCTGGTGCTCGGCCTCCCGTACCTGATCAACGTCACCGCGTACGCCGCCGTGACCTCGATCGCCGTCATCGGCCTCTACATCGCGTACGTCGTCCCCACCCTGCTGCGCCTCCGGCGCGGCGACGACTTCCGGCGCGGGCCGTGGCACCTGGGCCGCTGGTCGCGTCCCGTCGGGATCGTCGCCGTGGTGTGGGTCGCGGTGATCACCGTGCTCTTCATGCTGCCGCAGGTCTCGCCGGTCACCTGGGAGACCTTCAACTACGCCCCGGTCGCGGTCCTGGCCGTACTCGGCTTCGCGGCCGCGTGGTGGTTCGCCTCGGCCCGCCGCTGGTTCCTGAACCCGGACCACGCACGGACAAAAGCGCGCGAGGCGTCCCGTAAGGGCGCCCCGGAGCCGGTGGACCCGTAATACCTGATCGGCGCTGTGCCCCGGTCCGGCTATGCTCGGGGGAGCACAGCCGCGGACCGTTAGCTCAATTGGCAGAGCAGTGGACTTTTAATCCATTGGTTGTGGGTTCGAGTCCCACACGGTCTACCGGAAGCGGGAGAGGTACACCCCCTCCGGCCTGCTGCGAAGCGCCTCGACCGGTCTCGTCCGGTCGGGGCGCTTCTGCGTTTCCCCCGGACGGCGCAATTGCTTTGCTGATCATCATTTGAACGGCGTGGGCTGCCTTGCCCTGCGCTTGTGTGACCCTACGGTCGCTCACAGCAACCATCCGACTCCGGCTCAGCGGGGCGTAGGCGAAGGGCTGTCTTTGATGTTCGTACGTCGGCACACTCTGGCCAGGCTGCCAGTGGGTATCGCCGTGGCGCTGAGCCTGATGTTCGGCTCGCAGGCCGCGGCGGTGCCGATGGCGCCCGCGGCCGACGACCCCATGAGCTCCGTCAGCATCACCAAGACCAGCGATGCCGACGGGCCGCTGGAGCCCGGCGACGAATTCATCTACACACTCACCGGGCAGTGCTCGGGGCTGACCGTGGACTGTGTGGACTTCACCGTCACCGACACGCTTCCCGCGGAGTTCGAGGTCACGAGCCTGCCGCAGTCGACCACCACGCGTGACGTCACCTACGACGAGTCGACGCGGCAGCTGACCGTCGTCTACAAGCAGGATCTGCAGAACCCCGCGGGCAAGACCGGTCTGCGGGCCGGGCAGGCGGGCACCATCGAGATCGGCATGCGGGTGCCGGCCGACACCCAGCTGGAGGACGGCGCCACCGTCCCCAACTCCGCGCAGGTCGACGCCGACAACGCGGACAAGAAGGAGTCCTCCACCGACGTCACCGTCACCATCCCGCTCGTGGTCAAGCCGGTGACGACCAAGACGTGGGAGGACGGGTCGGCGGTCGCGCTCAGCGGCGAGGAGTCGACGATCACGCTGAACGTACGGAACCAGTCCTCGTCGTCCGCCGAGGTCAGCGAGCTGTCGGTGTCGGACACCACCGCGGACACCTTCGAGGACTTCGACTTCGTCTCGGCCTCCGTCACCGCCTTCCCCGCGGGCGCCGACCAGGCGCACCTGGTGGTCACCACCGCGGACGGCGCCACGCACACCGGGGCGGACATCACCTCGCCCGGACAGCTGCCGATGCCCGCCGGGGTCGACCCCGACGATGTGGTCGGCTTTGAAGTTGTCTTCACCAACAGCAACGGCGATCCGCTGCCGTACGACGCCACCGGCGGCACCGTCGAAGTGAAGATGAAGCTGAGGGACACCTACCGCTCCACCGGCGCCAAGCTGGAGCCCACCAACAAGATCACGGTCAACAACTGCGCGACGCCGAAGGCCCAGGAGAAGACGAAGGGCTCGGTCGACGGGGCGCCGGCCTGCGACACGTACGACATCCTGCCGGACATCCTCGTACTCAACGGGACCAAGAAGTTCTTCCCGGACACCGACGGCGACTTCACCCAGGAGACCGGTGAGCACGCGGTGATCGGGGAGAACTCGCCGGTCAGCATGATGGTCGACGTCAAGAACAACTCGCCGTTCCCGGTGAAGTCGATCACGATCACCGAGCCGGATCCGAACGCCACGAGCGAGTTCGACCTGGTCGAGATCAGCAAGGTGCGGTTGCGCTTCCCGGAGGGGGCGACCGAGGCGAAGCTGACCGTCACCTACTCCGACGGGACCAGCACCACCAACACGTACACCGAGGGCACGACCGTCGACGTGGCCAAGCCGGGCGCCCAGGTCACCAAGGTCGAGGTCACCTACACCGGCGTCGACGCGGACGGAAACCCCACCATCAAGGAGGGCGCCGACGCGGGACTCGATCTGCACGGCACCCTGGGCGACGACGTCGGCCCCGACAACCTGCCCACGGGCGTCAGCCCGGGAGTCGACAACTGCGCCGGTTTCAAGGGTGATGCGGGTCGTACGGACGGCTCCGGCACCGCCTCCGGTGACGCCTGCGCGACCCTGCCCGTCGAGGCTCCGAACACCTCGGGCAGCGGTACGAAGGACTCCTCCCAGACCGACATCCCTGCTGACCAGCCCATCACCATGAACCTGGTCGTCACCAACAACGGCAACAAGCCGCTGGTCAACCCGGTGATCACCGACCCGTCGGCGGCAGCGGACGGCTCCCCCGCCTCCACCAGCCCCTTCGATGTCCTGCGGATCACGTCGGTGACCGTCAGTCCGTCCAGCGCACCGGTCACTCTCGAGCTGTGGGACCCGGACGCGAGCGGTGGCTCCGGTGCCTGGGTCGCGTACGACGCCTCGGACGCGGCCCTGCTCGAACGGGCCACCGGCGTACGCGGCAAGTACAACGGCGAGATGTCCCCGCAGTCCAGCTTCACGATCACCGTGGTCACCGAGCGGCGCGACGGCGTACCGGACGGGACGACGCTGCAGAACTGCTACTCCATCGACGCGGGCGGCGACTTCACGGCCGGGGCACCGGTCTGCGGCCCGTCGATGAACACCGGGCCCGCCTCGGACTCGGCCTCGATCAACAAGTCGATCAGCCCCGGCGAGCTGCCCGAGTACGTGACGGGACTGCCGCGGCAGCACGCCGACATGACGCTCACGGTCGCCAACACCGGGAACATGTCGGCCAAGTACCTCAAGATCATCGACCAGGACACCGACTTCTTCGACGCCGTCGACCTGGTCTCCATCAAGTCCAACCAGATGCCGGCAGGCGCCGACCGGGTGCAGATCGACGCGTACGTGGACGGGGCATGGGTCAACGGCACCCCGGCCTCCAGTGCCGCGCTGCCCTCCGGCGTGAACCCCGCCGACGTCACCGGGATCCGCGCCACCTACACCTCGACGAGTACGGACAATGACGGTTACGTCATCAAGCCCGAGTGCACGACGGCCGGTTGCCGCGGGATCCTCGTCCTCGACGTCAGCCCGCGCGAAGCACTGCGCAGCAACGGTGACCCGGTGCCCAGCCACCTGGAGGACACGGCCAGCGGCCAGTTCACCACCAAGCTGCAGCCCGGCGGCAACCCCAAGGACATCGACCCGGTCGACGCCACGCTCAACCTGGTCAAGGGCGACCCGGTCCTCGACGTCAGCAAGACCCCGAACACCGCGCTCGCGCCCGGTGAGGACGCGCCCTTCTATCTGAAGGTCACCAACACCGGCACCGCCAACATCCCGCACCTGGTCGTCAAGGACTCCCTGCCGAAGGGCATCGCCTTCCTCGACACCTTCAAGGGCGACGACGGAGAGCCGTACAAGATCATCGACAAGGCGCTGCCCATCGGTGCCGAGGACGTGCCGAAGCCGGTCTTCACCAAGACCCTCGACGGCGACCGGATCTCCGGGCTCACCTGGGACTTCAACAGGACCGACGAGGGCAACGAGTGGGTCTTCCCGCCCGGCGGCACGTTCACCATCGAGATCCACGTGACGCTGGAGGCCGGCATCAACGCCGGTGACGTCGTCACCAACACCATGGGCGCCACCTCGTCCGACCCGGACTTCGCCTGCGGCGGCACCTCGCAGACCGACGGGGGCTTCGGCTCCGGCCTGTACTGCGTGGCCAACGCGACGCTGACCGCCAAGTCCGGGGCGTCGTTCTCCGCCCTCAAGTGGGTGGCCGGCAACGACAGTCTGGGCTGGTACAACACCGACTCCGGCAAGATCGTGCCGGTCGCCGACAGCTCCTGCCGGACCACGACCGACTCCACCGGCCGCCGCTACACCGCCAATCCGTGCATCGCCCTGGTCAACCCGGGCGACCAGTACCACTACTTGATGCGCATCCAGAACTCCGGCACGGAGTCCGGTACGGCCATGCGGATCGTCGACCGCTTCCCCGTCCAGGGCGACAAGGGCGTCATCCTCGACCAGTCGCGCGGCACCGCCTGGGACAAGCGGCCCACGCTCGCCTCGCAGCCGGTCCTCGACGGGCCCGGCACGATGGAGACCGCGTACGAGAACGACGAACCGCTGTGCACGGACGACCTGGCGATGGGCGGTGCCGGTTCGAGCGACGCCCAGTGCGACGCCTCCAAGTGGGACGACGCCTACAGCGCCCAGGCGGCCGGCGCCCGCTTCAGGCTGACCTTCCCGACGCCCCTCGCGCCGGGCGGCACGGTGAACATCACCTACGCCATGGACTCCCCGATCGACGTCGCCAAGAACGGCGACCCGACCATCGCCTGGAACTCGTACGCGCACAACGAGGTCACCGACCGCGCCGGTACGCCGCGCGTGCTCCAGGCCAACGAGCCGATCCAGGTCGGTGTCGCCCTCGGCTACGGCTCACTGAAGCTGGTCAAGCGGATCGGCGCCGCCCCCGCCGGGCTCGGCAAGCTGCTGAACAAGGTGCCGTTCCCGTACCACGTGACCTGCGTCATCCACCCGCAGGGCAGGCCGCCGAAGGTCGTCGTCAACAAGGACTACAAGGTCACCGTCGACCAGCCCGTCACCATCGACGGCATCCCGGCGGGCGCCGAGTGCAGCACCTGGGAGACCTCCGCCCACGGCGGCTCGTCGAACCATCCGGCGAACGACCCGCTGCGGGTCACCATCGAGCCGGGCGTCGGCACGACGGATGTGGAGACCGGACGGATCACCAACACCTTCGAGTTCGGCGCGCTGCAGCTGATCAAGTCGGTCGACGGGGACGCCGCGCAGTACGCCGACGGCCGTACGTACAAGGTCGCCGTCACCTGCGCCCTGCCGGACGCCGCGGGCAAGCCCACCGACCGCTACCTCACCAAGACGTTCGACGTCACCGCGGACAAGCCGGTCACCATCAAGCCGCTGCCGGTCAACTCCCGGTGCTGGGCGAAGGAAGTGGACACGGGCGGTGCCGCGACGGCGGTCGTCGACCACGGTTCGGCCGACAACCCGGCCGTCATCTCGGCGGACTCGGACGCGACGATCACCGTCACGAACACCTTCCCGGCGGCCGAGATCAACGTGACCAAGCACGTGGTGAACGGCGGGGCGGGACCGTACAGCTTCGAGCTCGCCTGCACCACCGACCAGGGCGACGTCCCGCTCGCGGGCGCCGACCGGGCGTTCGAGCTGAGCGACGGCGAGACCCGGACGGTCACCGTCCCGGAAGGTGCCGCGTGCACCGTGACGGAGCGGGATGTGCCGGACGGGGACACGGTGACGTACAAGGCGTCCGACGGCGGTGACAACGGGGAGGTCGTCGTCGACGGATCGGCGACGGTGGACGTCACCAACACCTTCGACGAGACGCCGGTGCCCCCGGTCGCTCCGGACGAGCCGGGCCACCACGGCAAGGGGCATCTGGCCGACACCGGGGCCCGGGACTGGACGCTCCTCGGCATCCTGTTCGCGGCGCTCACGATCGCGGGCGGGCTGGCCGTACGGAGGATCTCCCGGCGGCGCATGAGCTGATCGGGCACCGCACACACCGCGGCCCCGGGCGAGTCAACTCGCCCGGGGCCGCGGCACGTCGGCGGCCGTGGACCATGGCGGGAAACTCTGAATGATGGTTCACTCCTTTCATGGCCTACCGCAAGACCCCAGCCGAAATCCGTCGCCTCGAAGCCGCCCGGGACCACCTCGTCGCCTGCGCCACGGCGGTCGTCGCCGAAGTGGGCTGGTCACAGGCGTCCGTGACGGCCGTCGCCGACTCCGCAGGCATCGCGGCGGGGTCCGTCTACCAGCACTTCCCGTCCAAGGCGGCGCTCGCCGTCGAGGTGTTCCGGCGGGCCGCCGGGCACGAGGTGGACGTGATCGGCGAGGTGCTGCACGGCCCCGGCGACCCGGTCGAGCGCCTCGGCCGCGGCATCGCGGTCTTCGCCCGCCGCGCCCTCGAGAACCGCGGCCTCGCCTACGCCCTGCTCGCAGCCCCCGCCGAACCGGCGGTCGGCGCCGAGCGCCTCGACTTCCGCCGCCGCTACCGCGCGCTCTTCGCCGAAGTCGTCCACGAAGGCATCGCGACCGGCCAACTCCCCGCCCAGAACGGGGAGATCACCGCCGCCGCCCTCACCGGCGCCATCGGCGAGGTCCTCGTCGACCCGCTCGCCGCCCCCGACGAGAACGCCGTCGACGAACTCCTCGCCGACCTCACCGCCACGGCCCTGCGCTGCGCGGGCGCCGCCACCACCCCCATCGACTGACCGGAGGACGTCCGATGCCCGAGACCCACGAAGTCACCAACCAGGCACCGCCGTTGACAGGTCATGACGCCGCCGACGACCCGGTACTCATCGAGGGCGTACGACGCGAAGGCGCCGAGTGGCACCTCGACGACCTGCACCGCTTCGGGCGGGTCGCCGGTAGCGAGGAGGCCCGCACCTGGGCCGACCAGGCCAACCGCCACGAGCCCGAGCTCCGTACCCACGACCGCTACGGCCACCGCATCGACGAGGTCGACTTCCACCCCGCCTACCACTCGCTGATGACCGCCACCGTCGGCGCGGGCGCGGCCGGTTCGGCCTGGGCGGACGAGCGGCCCGGGGCGCATGTCGCGCGCGCGTCGACCTTCATGGTGGCGACCATGATGGAGCAGGGCCACATGTGCCCGGTCTCCATGACGTACGCCGTCGTCCCCGCGCTGCGGCGCGCACCCGACCTCGCGAAGGTCTACGAACCGCTGCTCACCAGCTCCGTCTACGACCCGGGTCTGCGCGCCCCGGCCGGCAAGCGCGGGCTGCTCGCCGGGATGGGGATGACGGAGAAGCAGGGCGGCACCGACGTACGCGCCAATACGACCTCCGCGGTCGAACAGGCCGACGGGACATGGCGGTTGAGGGGGCACAAGTGGTTCACCAGCGCCCCGATGAACGACCTGTTCCTCGTCCTCGCGCAGGCGCCGGCCGGTCTGTCCTGCTTCCTGGTGCCGCGCGTCCTGCCCGACGGGAGCCGCAACACCTTCCGGATCCAGCGGCTCAAGGACAAGCTCGGCAACCGCTCGAACGCCTCCAGTGAGCCCGAGTTCGACGACACGGTGGCCTGGCTCGTCGGTGACGAGGGCAAGGGCGTACGCACCATCATCGACATGGTCACGATGACGCGTCTGGACTGCGTCCTCGGCTCCGCGGGCCACATCCGCGAGTCGCTCGCGCAGGCCGTGCACCACACCCGCCACCGCTCCGTCTTCGGCGCCAAGCTCGTCGACCAGCCGCTGATGCGCAATGTGCTGGCAGACCTGGGCCTGGAGTCGGAGGCAGCGACCACCCTCGGGCTGCGCCTCGCCGGGGCGGCCGACCGCGCCCAGCGCGGGGACGCGGGGGAGCGGGCGTTCCTGCGGCTGGCGACGGCCGTCTCCAAGTACTGGGTGTGCAAGCGGCAGCCGGCCTTCGTCGCGGAAGCCCTGGAATGCCTTGGCGGCAACGGTTATGACGAGGCGTCAGGAATGCCGCGCCTCTACCGCGAGGCTCCGCTCAACGGCATCTGGGAGGGCTCCGGAAACGTCAACGCCCTCGACATGCTGCGGGCGTTGGCCCGTGAGCCCGAGTCCCTCGCGGCCTTCGTCACGGAGATCGAGGCGGCGTCCGGTGCCGACCGCCGCCTGGACACGGCCTGGCGGGAGCTCCAGGGCGAACTCGTCCTCACCGAGGACGCCCCCCTGCGCGCCCGCCGCGTCATCGAGCGGGCTGCTCTGGTGCTGCAGGGCTCGCTTCTCGTACGGCACGCACCGGCCCCCGTCGCCGACGCGTTCTGCGCGTCGCGCCTGGCCGGGGACCGGGGCCTGGCCTTCGGGACGCTCCCGCCGGGCACGGACTTCGCGGCGCTGCTGGAGCGCATGCCGGTCTGAGAGGCGGTGGGGTGAGCGGGTAATGCCGCAGTAACGGCCGGTGCCTAGCGTCCGTCCCGCTCACCGTCCGCACGGCCCCGAGCCGTGCCCAACTACCCCGGGATTACCTCATGTTGCGACACAACGCCTGGCGCGCCGCTCTCGTCGGCACCACCCTCACCGCCGTCACCGCACTCGGCGCGGGCGCGGCAAGTGCCGCCGGTGCGCAGGCCGACTCCATCGCCTGCCACTACGACGGTGCCATCTGCATGACCACGAACGACCCCTTCGAACCGACCGTGCTGGTCGCCGACGGGGACTCGTACGACTTCGTCCGCGCCACCGAGATCACGAGCATCTCGAACGACACGACCATGACGTACTGCGTCGTCGGGGACTACACCTCCACGATCACTCCCGGGCAGTCCATCGAGGTGACGCGCACGCTGACGAGCGTGGTGGCGGCGCCCGACGGCCACTGCGTCTCGTAACACGGCAGTTGGCCGGCAGGCACGGACACCTCGGTCAGGACAGTCCCCCGTCCTTCACCGTGCAGGTGTCCGTGTCCGCCGGGCACCAGTGCGTACGGCCGCCCACCAGGTGGAGTTCGAGATCCGCGTCCGCCATGCCGCCCCGGTCGAGCGCCTCGCGCAGTGCGGTGGGCGCGGGCTGTGGCGGCAGGCCGAGTACGCCGATGACGACGACGCCGTTCCATGGCGACAGTGATCGTGCCGGTGGTGAGCGGCACCGCGATCAGCACCACGACCGCGCCCACCGCCACCAGCGTCCGCCCGTGGAAGGTGAGGAGCAGCCCGGTCACGGCCAGCGGCGGCACCAGCGAGATGGCGATGGTGACACCGGGCAGGGTGTCGGAGATGTCGGCGCGTACGAGAGCGAAGGCGCCGACCGTGCCCGTCGCGAGGGCTGCCGATCGCCACCACACCCGCGCCCGCGATGACCGCGGCCAGCACGAGCAGTCCCCAGAAACGGGTCGAACTCGGGCTGCGTACCGAGCGTTCGATGAACAGCGTCTCGGTCATACGACGGACGGTGGCCGCGTCGACTGCTGCCATGCCGGGTGTCCCTTCTCGCGCAACACGCGTACAGGGAACGGAGCATAAGCATCAAAACGGGATCTCTCGCGCACCCTTCCGGCTCGCGGCGCACAGTAATGCCCGAGTAACGGCAGTTGTCTAGCGTGCGAACACCCCCCGTATCGTTCCTGGAGGAACACCTTGATGCACGTGCCTCGATCGCCCCGGCGCACACGCGCCGTCTGGGCCGCGGCCGCTCTTTCCGCCGCTGCCCTGCTGACCGGACCGCTGCCCGCGGCGACCGCGGCGACCCAGACCACCACCCCGTCGGCGAAGGTCGACTCGGCCCTGCTGAAGGCCGTGGACAACGGCGCCGACACGTCGTTCTTCGTGGTCCTCAAGGACCAGGCCGACCTGACCGGCGCCAAGACGAAGACCTCGCACTCCGCGAAGGCGAAGGCCGCCTACCAGGAGTTGCGCTCCACGGCGACCTCCGGACAGAAGTCGCTCAACGCCTTCCTCGACAAGAAGAAGGTCGGCCACACGGACTACTGGATCACCAACGCCGTCCGGGTGACGGGTGACCAGGACCTGGTCGAGCAGCTCGCGAAGCGCTCGGACGTCGCCTCCGTCGTCAAGGCCAAGTCGTACAAGCTCGACGACCTCGAGACGTCCGACGCCAAGGTCACCGGCGCGCGCACCGGCGCCGCCACGGAGGCCGACGGCACCACCGCCCTCGACTGGGGCATCAGCGACATCAAGGCCGACCAGGTCTGGGACCAGTACCAGGACCGAGGCGAGGGCATCGTCGTCGCCAGCGTCGACTCGGGCGTCCAGTACGACCACCCGGACCTCGTCGACAACTACCGCGGCAACAACGGCGACGGCACCTTCACGAACGACTACAACTTCTACGACCCGTCGGGTACGTGCGCCACCAGCACCACCCCGTGCGACAACGCGGGCCACGGCACCCACACCATGGGCACGATGGTCGGCAAGAACGGTATCGGCGTCGCGCCGAACGCGAAGTGGATAGCCGCGAAGGGCTGCGCGACAGAGAAGGCGTGCTACGACGCGGACCTGCTCGCCGCCGGCCAGTGGATCCTCGCACCGACCGACCACAACGGGCAGAACCCGCGCCCCGACCTGGCGCCGAACATCGTCAACAACTCGTGGGGCGGCGGCGAGACGACGTTCTACCAGGACATCGTCAAGGCCTGGAACTCCGCGGGCATCTTCGAGGCGTTCGCCGCCGGCAACGACGGCAACGGCGTGACCTGCTCCACCACGGCCGCCCCCGGCGCGCAGGACACCTCCTACGGCGTCGGCGCGTACGACTCCAGCGGCAAGATCGCCTCCTTCTCCGGCTTCGGCCCCTCCCCGGTCGACGGCTCGGCGAAGCCGAACATCTCGGCTCCGGGCGTCGACGTCGAGTCCGCATGGCCGGGTTCGACGTACAACACCATCTCCGGTACGTCGATGGCGACCCCGCACGTCGCGGGCGCCGTCGCCCTGCTGTGGTCCGAGTCCCCGTCGCTCATCGGCAACATCGACGAGACGCGCAAGCTGCTCAACGAGGGCGCGACCGACGTCGACGACACCCACTGCGGCGGCACCGCCGGCATGAACAACGTCTGGGGCGAGGGCAAGCTCAACATCCTCTCCTCCGTCGAGAAGGCCCCGCACTCCGCCGTGGACGTCACCGGCAAGGTCACGTCCAAGACCACCGGCGCCGGCCTGGGCAACGTTGTCGTCAAGGTCACGGGTGAAGGGGCCACGCGCACCGTGACCACGGCCCCCGACGGCTCCTACCGCTTCGCGGTGACCCCGGGCTCGTACGACATCTCGTACACCCTCTACGGCTACTCCACCGGCTCGGTCACCGGCCTCGCGGCCGTCACCGGCCAGAACCAGACCGAGGACGTCGCCCTCGACACCGTGCCCGCGCACGACGTCACCGGCACCGTCCTGGACGTCACCGGCGAGCCGCTCGCCAAGGCCACCGTCAGCCTCCCCGGCATCCCGCTGCCCGCGGCCACCACCGACAGCAGCGGCCACTTCACCTTCACGGGGGTCGCCGAGGGCTCGTACACGGTGTCCACGACGCCCGCCGCACCGCTCCTGTGCAACGGCGACAGCGTCACCGACCTGACGGTCGACGGCGCCGAGTCGGTCACCGTCAGGCTCCCGGCCCGCGCCGACGCCCACGGCAACAGCTGCACCCCGGCCACGTACTCCTGGATCAAGGGCACGACCAAGGTCGCGCTCAGCGGTGACGAGGACGCCAAGTCCGTCGCGACGCCGTTCCCGGTGAAGCTGTACGGCGTCTCGTACTCCAGCGTCGGTGTCACCACGAACGGTCTGATCGACGTCCTGTCGGCGCGCGTCGGCGACTACACCAACAAACCGCTGTCCGCCGGGGTCCAGCCGCTGGGCGTCATCGCCCCGTTCTGGGACGACCTGACCCTCGACAAGAAGTCGAGCGTGCAGACGGCCACCACCGGCACCGCCGGCAACCGCAAGTTCGCGATCGTCTGGAACAACGCGGCCTTCGCGAGCGGCACTTCGAGCCGCGCCACCTTCGAGGCGGTCTTCGACGAGGCCACCGGCGCGATCACCTTCCAGTACCAGTCCGTGCCCGGCAAGGGCGCGAGCGCCACGGTCGGCATCGAGAACCAGGCCGGCAGCGACGCCCTCCAGTACTCGTACAACCAGGCCGTCCTCACCGACGGTTCGGCGATCCGTATCGCCCAGGGAGCCCAGTCATGACAACCCACACCTCACGGCGGGCCCTGCGCCTCGCCTCCTTCCTCACCGTGGCGGGCCTCGCGCTGACCGCGGCACCGCACGCGCTGGCCGCCGACGGCGACTCCGGGGCGACGACGCTCAGCAGCACGCAGGCGAAGAAGCTCGCCGACAACACCATGGTCGACGTGTACGGGGACAACGCCTCGACGTCCGGCGACTCCTCGTCCGACGCGACGTCGGGCACGGACGCGACGTCCGGCACCGACGCGGGCACCGATGCCTCCACGGATGCGTCCACCCCGGTCACCTTCACCGCCAAGTCCGTCCTCGAAGGCGTACGCGGCGTCGGCGCCACCGTGCCCGCGGGCTCCGACGGCAGCTACTTCACCGTGCACAGCCTCGGCAACGTCCAGCTGCACAAGGCCGACGGCTCCACCGCCTGGGCGCGCACCAACACCTCCCTGTACAAGGACTGGCAGGTCAGTCCGGTCCGCCTGTACCAGTCGGAGCCGTACGCGGCCCACGTCCTGATGGGCTACAACGCGGTCTCCCCGTTCTCGCCCTACTCCGACCAGGGCTTCGACACCGGTGACCTCACCGGCGACGGCACCCCTGACATCGTTTTCTCGGCGAGCGTCGGCTCCAGCCCGTACCGGCCCTTCACCTCGCCCGGCTCCACGCTGCCCACCGGCACGTTCGTCACCGTCCTCGACGGCAAGACCGGCAAAACGGTCTGGTCGAAGCTGTACTCGTACGCCACGAACGTGAAGATCGCCGACGGCACCCTGCTCGTCGCCAACGCGCCGCGGCTGAACCAGAACGCCCCGGCCGCCGAGACGGCCACGCTGACCGGCATCCGCTTCTCGTACGCGGACGGCGCCCTCACCCCGGCCACCACCTGGACGTACGACACCGGGACGACCGCGGCCGCCACCTGGGCCGCGCTTGAAGACGTCGGCGGCGGCAAGGTCGCCGCGGCCTGGGACCTGGTCAAGACCGCCACCACCGCCGGCCGCGGACGCACCGTCGTCCTCGACACCTCCGACGGTTCGGTCACCTGGCAGACGGACAGCGAGCTGTACGGCCGTCAGCTGCACCTGGACGCCTCGCGCAAGCGGATCGTCGCCCTGGAGCAGTCGGACACCACCTCGGACGACTACAAGTACGAGGTCGCCGCGTACGCCCTGGACACCGGCGAGCGCACCACCCTCGACACCCGGTCCAACGTGCTGCCCACCGCCATGACGATCGGCGACGCCGCCAAGGGCGGCGGCGACGAGTACGCGGTCAGCGAGTCGACGTACGACGAGAACATGGCCGTGAGCTCCAGCACGATCCGGGTCCTGGACGGCAGCGACGGCAACACCGTCCGCTGGACGTACACGACCAAGCGCGACGCCGACAACACGAGTTTCGGCCCGTCCACGTGGAGCCTGAACGCGGTGGGCGGCCAGCTGGTCGCCGCCGCGCAGGACGACGCCGGCGTCTCCACGGCCGACAATTCGGGCGGCGCCCGCTACGGCTCGCTGACCGCGTTCACGAACACCGGCAAGGTGAGCTGGCAGCACGACGGGGTGACCGCGTCGTCCATGTACCAGCAGGTCTACAAGTCCGGCGGCAGCACCAACGTGCGCACCGTCGACCTGGAACAGAACATCCGCGAGTACGGTCTCGGCAACGGCAGCCAGAAGAGCCTGACGCCGCTGCAGGGCGAGCTGAACTACGGGCAGGCCGCCGACCTGAACGGCGACAAGAAGAAGGACGTCGTCGTCGGCGGCACGTCGCACGGTGTGTGGGCGTACGACGGAACGTCGCTGGTCAGCGGCGCGCCGAAGGTGCTGTGGAAGGCGTCCGTGACCGGCGCGGTGCACGACATCGAGACCGGTGACGTGAACGGCGACGGCACCGCCGACGTCGTGGTCGCCGCGGACACCGCCACCGTCGTCCTGGACGGCAGGAACGGCAAGACCCTCGCCACCATCGACGGCAAGGGCCAGTACGTCCGCTCGGCCTCCGTCGCCGACGTCAACGGCGACGGGAAGGCGGAGGTCCTCGTCCCGACCGACGCGCTGCGCGTCTACCGCGGCACCGGCAAGCAGCTGTGGGCGTACGCGGCCCCGGCCGGCTCCGGTGACGTGGTCTTCTCCGACCCGACCGTCGCCGACGGCCAGGTGTACGCGCAGTACACCAGCAAGAACTCGCTGGCCCTGGACAAGGCCGTGGTGAACGGCGTCGCGCTGAACGCCGCGAAGGGCACGGTCAAGTGGACGGCCGATCCCAAGGCTCCGGCCCAGGCGGCCAAGAGCGACCTGATCGGTGCGGTCCTCGAACGCCCCGTCTACGCGTCGCAGGACATCCCGTACGCGGACGGGCACGCGGTCGTCTACACCTGGATCGCGCTGGCCGACCCGACCGTCGCCGGTGACCTCGCCACCGCGTCCCCGCGGACCGTCGTGGAGATCCGCGACGGGCG
Source organism: Streptomyces sp. NBC_01465 (assembly GCF_036227325.1). Classification (NCBI taxonomy): domain Bacteria; kingdom Bacillati; phylum Actinomycetota; class Actinomycetes; order Kitasatosporales; family Streptomycetaceae; genus Streptomyces; species Streptomyces sp. NBC_01465. Next base: position 4,396,745 of record NZ_CP109467.1, read on the forward strand.
CACCGGAGAGGTGCTGCACCAGGCCCTCAGCGGCAGCCCGTGGTCGCACGGCAACTACTTCACCGACGACCACGTGCTCTACCACATGGGATTCGGCGTCATCAACGGCTACGGCGCCGACGGCCAGGACACCTACGCCTCGGTGGTCCAGCCCCTGCGGCGCCTCGGCGTCGGCACAGGCCCCGGCGGACGCAAGATCCTCATCGGCGGCGTCGAGGGCGGCGTGGCCGCGTTCGACCCGTCGATCCTGACGACCGGCTACTCCTTCCAGGACGCCGCGGGCAGCGCCACCCTGATCGGCGCCCGCAGCTACATCGCGGGCGACCTGGACGGCGACGGAGTCGACGACGTGGTGTCGCTCAACTGGGACCGCAGCGGCTTCGACCGGATGACCCAGCTGCTGGGTTCGCGGGTCACCGACTCGGACAACGGCATCCACCAGATGACGACGTACACCCTGTCCTGACCTTCACCAGCACACAGCAGTCCTGAAGGGAGCCGGCAACACCAGCCGGCTCCCTTCGGGCATTCCCGGGGCTTCCCCGAAATGCGAGAAAGCGGAGTGCGGGAGACACTCGCTCCACCACTCGCATTCCAGCTCCAGCAGTAAAGGGGAAGCCATGGACAACTACCCGCTTCTCGATCTCTTTCTGACGATGCTGTATTTCTTCCTGTGGGTCATGTGGCTCTTCCTGCTGTTCAGGGTCGTCGTGGACGTCTTCCGCGACGACGAACTGAGCGGCTGGGGCAAGGCAGGATGGCTGGTCTTCTGCATCGTGCTCCCGTTCCTCGGGGTCCTCGTCTACGTCATCGCCCGCGGCAGCGGAATGGGCCGGCGTGACGCGAAGCAGGCGAAGGCGGCGGAATCCGCGTTCCAGGACTACATCCGGAAAACCGCCGCGGAGACGAATTCCGGCACGAGCGGAACCGACGAACTGACGAAACTCGCCGCGCTGCACGATTCCGGTGCGCTCACCGACGAGGAATTCGACAAGGCGAAGACAAAGCTCCTCGCCTGAGACGCCGGCCCTGGCGCTCACCGCCCCGACCGGGCCGCTGACGCGTGGGGGCGCGTCCGAGTCGTACACCTTCACCGTGAAGAACAGCTCCGCCAAGGCGGTCGACTTCACCGGGACCATGTTCGGCAGCAGTGGCGGTCCGAGCCCCATCGCCGGGCAGCAAGTCCGGTTCGATGTGCAGGAGTTGGGTTCCACCCCGGCGACCGGCGTGGGAACTGCCCCGTATCGACAAGGGATTCGGGACGTCCGGCGCGCAGACGCCGTCGCCCTCCGCGACGCCTACCTCGGCCCCCAGTGCGACGGCCTCCGCGACCGCCTCGGCCGCCGCGGGCGCGCTCCTCGCCGCCGGAGCCGTCCTGGCCTGGTTCGGCGTCCGTCGCCGGCGCTCGCACAGTCAATTGGTAGGAGGCCCCTCCCCGCGTGCCGTAAGGTTGTGTTCACCGACGCGGGGTGGAGCAGCTCGGTAGCTCGCTGGGCTCATAACCCAGAGGTCGCAGGTTCAAATCCTGTCCCCGCTACTTGTAGGACGAAGGCCCGGCACGTCATGTGCCGGGCCTTCGTCGTGTTGGGGAGGGGTCTCCTGTGTTCGGTGCGCTGCGGGTGGGGCTGTCGGTGCTGCTGTTGCTGGAGGTCGTGCCGTCGGCGGTCGTCGGTGTCACCCGCGCCCGGGTGGGGCGCGAGCGCCTCGACCAGCTGACGCGGACCGGCGTGCTGGAGGGCCGCCGGATGTGGCTCGTCACGCTGCTGGGCGTCGTGCACACGCTCGCCGCGGTGGGGATCGTCGCCGGGATCCGGTCGCCCGCGGCCGGGGTCGCCGGTGCCGGGGCCGAGGTGATCGTCTTCGGCTGGGTGCTCTCGCGGCAGCTCGCCGCGGGGGACCGGGGGCGGGCGCTGCTGGCCTACACGCTGTTCCTGGGGATGGCGGTCGCCGTGCTGGCGGTGGACGCGGCGGCGCTCAACTCCCGGTAGGAGAGGCCGAGTCGGGCGTAGAGGCCGATCGCCGAGGCGTTGTCGCCGTCGACCATCAGGGCCGCTGTGCCATGGCGGGCGAGGGCCTCGTTCAGGGTGTGCGCGCAGACCGTACGGGCCAGACCGCGGCCCCTGGCGGAGGGGTGCACCGCGACCCCGGTCAGGAGCCCGACGGTGGGGGACGACCAGGCCAGGGCCGCGGTGGCGAGCAGGGTGCCGTCGTCGTCCCGTACGCCTGCCCAGGACTCCACGCCGGGAATGCCCGGCAGCGCGGCGGAGGAGGGGAAGGCCTCCGCGAGGAGCGCGGTGATCTCCGGATGCGCCTCCTCGGAGAGCCATTCCGCCTTGTCACCGGCGACGGGGACGGCGGCCGCCGTCGACATCCAGCCGAACGTGTCCTCCACCGTCAGGGCCGGTATCGCCGCCGCGAGGGCCCCGACCAGGGCGGCGTCGCCGAGCGGGCGGTACGTCGGGCCCAGATCCGGGAGCAGTTCCCGTACGAGAGTGATCGCGGGCCCCGGCGGCCCCGACACCGCGAGCCGGTCCCGGCGGCAGAGGTCCGGGGCCGCCACCGCGTACGCCCCGCCGTCCGCGCTGCGCCAGGCGCGGCTCGTCGTGAGGTCCCGGGCGGCCCAGATCAGCAGCTCGTCGGCGGGGAGCGCGGTGGTGGAGTGGATCTCTCGCATCCGGCGAGCGTGCGCCTGGCCCTGATGCAACGTCAAGGAACGACTGCGGGGAGTAGTGTCGCATGCGCTATGAGTGACGTACGGGCAGTGGTGATGCGGCGGGCGGCCGCCGTGGTGCTGCTGCTCGCGCTCTGCGCGCTGCTGGTCAGCGTCTGCTGCCACGACGGCGGGAACCACGGGCCGGTACGCGTCACCGCGAGCGCTGCCGCCGACGGGCATCACTGTGCGGGGGACGCGGGCGGGGGCGACGAGCATCTGGCGGCGCGGCCCGCTGGTGGGGCGCATGTCTGTGAACTTCCGCTGTGGGGCGGAGTGTTGGAGCCGCGGTATGCGCGGGGTGTGGAGTGCGTCCGCGAGCAGCGGGCCGGGCCTCCGGGGGCGCGGCGGTTGTTGATCGCGCTCGGGGTGGACCGGAGCTGAGGGGCTGTTCCGCTCCCGCCTGCTTCTGTTCCAGCTCCAGCTCCGGAAGGTTTGTGCGTACGTGATCAGCGCTGTGGGGAACACCCCTGTCCTGTGGATCGACGAGTCCCCGGGGGGTGGCGGGTTCTGGGCGAAGCTCGAAGGGTTCAACTTCGGGGGGATCAAGGACCGGGCCGCCCTGTACATGGTTCAACAGGCGCGGCTGCGGGGTGAGTTGAGGCCCGGTGCGCCCATCGTCGAGTCGACCTCGGGCACGCTCGGGCTCGGGCTCGCGCTCGCCGGGGTCGCGTACGGGCACCCCGTGCAGGTCGTCACCGACCCGGGTCTCGAACCGATCGTCGAGCGGATGCTGGTCGCGCACGGGGCGCGGGTCGATGTGGTCAAGTCGCCCGCCAAGCAGGGTGGTTGGCAGCAGGCGCGGCGCGACCGGGTCGCCGAGCTGGTCGGGGCGCAGGAGGGTGCCTGGTGCCCGGACCAGTACCACAATCCGGACAATCCGGCGGCGTACGGAGGACTGGCCGCCGAGCTCGCCGAGCAGCTCGGACCGATCGACGTGCTGGTGTGCGCCGTCGGCACCGGCGGGCACTCGGCCGGGATCGCGCGGGCGCTGCGCGCCGGCGGCATGAGCGGACTCGAACTGGTGGGCGTCGACAGCGTGGGGTCGGCCATCTTCGGGCTGCCGGCGGGGGAGCGGCTGATGCGCGGGCTCGGGTCGTCCATCCATCCGGGGAACGTGGATCACGCGGCCTTCGACGAGGTGCACTGGGTGGGTCCCGCCGAAGCCGTACGGTCCGCGCGGCGGCTGGCGGCGCGGCAGTTCGCCACCGGCGGGTGGAGCGTGGGGGCCGTCGCGCTGGTGGCCGGATGGCTGGCGCGGACCAGGCCGCGGGGGACGCGGATCGTGGCGGTGTTTCCCGACGGTCCGCAGCGGTACTTCGACACGGTCTTCAGCGATGAATTCTGTGCGCGGCACGGGCTGTTGGAGGCGCACGCGCCCGATGAGCCCGCGTCGTACGACGGCCGGGTCAGCGGCTGGACCCGGCGCGCCCTGGTGCGTGTGCGGTGATCGGGGTGTGGCGCCAGGCGCGCGGATTTGATGTCGCGGTGCGGCTGCTGCTGGTCAACCAGCTCACCATCAACCTCGGTTTCTACATGCTCATGCCGTTCCTGGCCGAGCATCTGGCGGGCGGTCTCGGGCTCGCCGCGTGGGCCGTCGGCCTGGTCATGGGCGTACGGAATCTGTCGCAGCAGGGGATGTTCCTGGTGGGCGGCGCGCTCGCCGACCGCTTCGGGTTCAAGCCGCTGATCGTGGCCGGGTGCGCGCTGCGGACCGTGGGGTTCGGGGCGCTGGCCTTCGTCGAGTCGCTGCCGATGCTGATCGCGGCGTCGCTCGCGACCGGGCTCGCGGGGGCGCTGTTCAACCCGGCGGTGCGCGCCTATCTCGCCGCGGAGGCCGGTGAGGAGCGGCGGGTGGAGGCCTTCGCGCTCTTCAACGCCTTCTACCAGGCGGGGATTCTGCTGGGGCCGCTCGTCGGCGTCGCGCTGCTCGGCGTCTCGTTCCGGCTGGTGTGCGTGGTGGCCGCGGTGCTCTTCGCAGGGCTGACCGTGCTGCAGCTGGGGCGGCTGCCGGTGCGCGAGGCCGCCGCGGTCGGCTCGGCTGCCGCCGAACGCGGTCAGTTCCGTACCGTCCTCGGAAACCGCACCTTCTGGCTCTTCGCCGCCGCGATGACCGGTTCGTACGTCCTCCAGTTCCAGGTCTACCTCGCACTCCCGCTCGCCGCCGGCAGCCGCTGGGCCACCAGCGCGCTGTTCGTCGTCTCCGGACTGGTCACGCTCGGCGGCCAGTTGAGGATCACCGCCTGGTGCGCGGCGCACTGGACCCGCGAACGCTGCCTGGTCGCCGGACTCTCGCTGATGGGCGCCGCCTTCGTCCCCCCGGCGCTCCCGGGCGCGGGGGTGGCGGGGCTGCTCCTCTGCGCGGCCGTCCTCGCGGTGGGGACCGCGGTGCTCTACCCGTACGAGATGGACACCATCGTCGCGCTCTCCGGGGGCCGCTGGGTCGCCACGCACTACGGCCTCTACAACACCGTCTGCGGGATCGGCATCACGCTCGGGAACCTCGGGACGGGCTGGCTGCTCGGCTCGTACGGACAGACCGTGTGGCCGGTGTTCGTGGTGGTGGGCCTGGGGTGTGCGATGGCCGTGGGGCTGCTGGGGCGCGGCGGGCGGCTGGCACCCGCGCCCGCCCCGAGGGTCCCCCGGATGGCGGAGGCCGAATAGCCGGACGGCGCGGCTCCGAGGAGCCTGAGTGGGGCGCGGTACCGTCCGCAGCCGTGTACGGACCGGGCAGGAGAGACGCGGTGGGGCAGCGAGCAGAGAGCGCGGGGGTACGTCTCTTCGTGCGCGTGCTGCCCGTGCTGCTGATCGTCGCCGGGGTCTGCTTCGACCTGGTGACCCCGGCGAACTACACCGCGTCCCCCCTCTTCTCCGCGGCCCCTCTGATCGCCGCGCCGTTCTTCAGCACCGCGGCCACCGTCCGGATCGGGATCATCTCGGTCGCGGTGGTCGTGGGGCTGCGGATCTACAACCGCGAGACGCTGACGGTCGTCTCGCTCTCCGAGCTCTTCACGGTGGTCACCGTGGTCGTGCTCGCCGTCTTCATCAACGTCGTCATCCGCCGCAGCGGCGAGCAGCTCGCCTCCGCCCGCGTCATCGCCGAGACCGCCCAGCGCGCCGTGCTGCCGCAGCCCGCCGACCGGATCGGCGGGCTGCACATCGCGGCGCGGTACGAGGCCGCGCAGGCGGGCGCGTTCATCGGGGGCGATCTGTTCGCCGTACAGGAGACGCCGTACGGGGTGCGGCTGGTGGTCGGTGACGTACGCGGGAAGGGGCTCGACGCCGTCGAGGCGGTGGCCGTGGTCATCGGCGCCTTCCGCGAGGCGGCCGAGCAGGAGTCCACCCTGGAGGGGGTCGCGCTGCGGCTGGAGCGGGCGCTGGCGCGGGAGGGGAGACGGCGCGACGGGCTCGACGCCTTCGAGGGGTTCACGACGGCGGTGCTCGGGGAGATCCCGCGGGGGCTCGGTGTCGTACGGCTGGTCAACCGCGGGCACCCCGAGCCGCTGATGCTGCACGCCGACGGGGCGCTGGACGCGCTCGCGCCGACCAGCCCCGCACTGCCGCTGGGGATGGCCGAGTTGGGGAGCTGGCCCGACCGCGCCGACACCTGGCCGCTGCCGGCCGGGTCGACGCTGCTGTTCTACACGGACGGGCTTTCGGAGGCGCGGGACAAGGCCGGGGTCTTCTACGACCCGGTCGGGCGGCTGCGCGGGCGGATCTTCCCCGGGCCCGACGCGCTTCTGGACGCGCTCACCGACGACGTACGGCTGCACACGGGGGGCGGGTCGACGGACGACATGGCGCTGCTCGCGGTGGGGCGGCCGGGGGACGGTCAGCCGGAGCGGCGGCTGACCGTGGACATCGTCCGGCACAGTCCGTAATCGAAGGACGACCCAGACAAGCAACTGCATAACATTTGATGCACTGTCAGAAAACAGGGGTTTCGATTGGGACTGGCAAGTCGACATGTTTCAAGGCCTTCTGTCCCGTTAAGTCCAGGCCAAAGGCGTTAACGATCAGTCGGAACGGCTTGGAATCAGGCCCCCGCGTCTATTAACGTTCGATAACGCAGCGCGGTCGTCCCAGCCGTCGCAAGAGACGGCACCGTGCGCATGCGCCGAATTCCGCAAGGGAACCGGGGAACCACCAATTGGGGTGAATCGGGCTGAACCTGGCCCGTAGGAGACCTTCCTGCTCCGAACCCGTCAGCTAACCCGGTAGGCGAGAAGGAAGGAAAGGAGCACGCCTCCGTGGCGTCCAACAACCCTGCCCCTGAAGCCCTTTATGTCCCGAATGACCGTGACGCGTTCGGCTTCGGAGGTGACGGTGGCGGCGAGACCTGGGACGAGTGGAACCCCACCGAGGACTCCGTCCGTCCGGTCCGCGGCAGACACCGTGTCGCCAAGCAGCGCGGCGGACTCGCCCGCAGCTCCACGGTGTTGGGTGTCGGCGTCATCGCGGCAGTCGGCGCCGGCGGCATAGCCAGCGCCGAGGGCAAGGCCCCGGTCTCCATATCCCTGCCCGACCTCCCGGCCTCGGTCACCGACCACCTGCCGGAAGTCATCAAGGCGGACATCGCCCCGGACTCCGCTTCGGGTACGGAAACGAACACCACGCCCCTCTCCACCGCGGGCCTCACCACCAGCTCCTCCGGCCAGGGCACCACGGACGCCGGCGAGACGCTGCGCGCCCGGATCCTGCAGCAGGCCGAGCAGCAGCAGGCCGGCGCGGACGCCGAGGCTCAAGCCGCCGCAGAGAAGGCGGCCGCCGAGAAGGCCGCCGCCGAGGCGAAGAAGAAGCAGGACGCGGCCGCCGCCAAGGAGGCCGCCGCCAAGAAGAAGGCCGCCGAAGAGGCGGCGAAGAAGGCGGAGGCCGAGCGCCTCGCGAAGCTGGCCGCCAGCTACTCGCTGCCCGTCGCCTCGTACACCCTCACCTCGCACTTCGGCGACGCCGGTTCGATGTGGTCCTCCGGCTACCACACGGGTCTGGACTTCGCGGCTCCCACCGGCACCCCGATCAAGGCCGTCCACAGCGGCACGGTCAAGTCGGCGGGCTGGTCCGGCTCGTACGGCTACCGCACCGTGATCGTCCTCGACGACGGTACGGAGCTGTGGTTCTGCCACCAGTCCTCGCTGAACGTCAGCGCCGGGCAGAAGGTCACCACGGGCGACGTCATCGGCCGCGTCGGCGCCACCGGCAACGTCACCGGCCCGCACCTCCACCTCGAGGTCCGGCCGGGCGGCGGCGACCCGATCGACCCGATGGCCTGGCTGCAGGCCCGCGGCATCAACCCCTGATCCCGCACCCCCAAAGACACCGGCAGTCCTGGCGGCAACCCCCCCCCGACGCCAGGGCTGCCGGTTTTGGTGTACCCGGAACGGAATAGGCGGACCGGGGCGGAGGTTGATCAACCCATGACTTCTCTCCGTACGCTCGGATCGTCCGACCTCTCCGTCTTCCCGCTCGCCCTCGGCGGCAACGTCTTCGGCTGGACCGCCGACGAGGCGCAGTCCTTCGCCGTGCTCGACGCGTATGCCGCGGCGGGCGGCAACTTCATCGACACCGCCGATGCGTACTCGGCCTGGGTGCCGGGCAACCAGGGCGGCGAGTCGGAGACCATCATCGGGAAGTGGTTCGCCGAGCGTGCCAACCGCTCCGAGATCGTCCTCGCCACGAAGGTCGGTGCACACCCCGAGCTCAAGGGGCTCTCCGCGGCCACCATCAAGGCAGGGGCCGAGGCCTCGCTGCGGCGGCTCGGCACCGACTACATCGACCTCTACTACACCCACTTCGACGACGAGACCGTCGCGGTCGAGGAGATCATCACCGCGCTCGACGCGCTGGTGAAGGAGGGCAAGGTGCGGGCGATCGCCGCATCGAACATCTCCCCGGCGCGTCTTGAGGCCTCGCTCGCCTTCTCGGAGCGTGAGGGCCTCGCCAAGTACGTCGCGCTGCAGCCGCACTACAACCTGGTCTCCCGCGACACCTACGAGGGCGAGCTCCAGGACACCGCCGCCCGCCACGGACTCGGCGCCGTCCCGTACTTCGCACTCGCCTCGGGCTTCCTCACCGGCAAGTACCGTCCGGGCACTGCTGTGGAAAGCGCCCGGGCCGAGGGCGCCGGCAAGCACCTGGAGAGCGAGCGGGGTCTGAAGGTCCTCGACGCGCTCGACAAGGTCGCCGCCGCGCACGACGCCGAGGTCGCGACCGTCGCGCTGGCCTGGCTCGCCGCACAGCCCACCGTGGCCGCGCCGATCGCCTCCGCGCGCACGGTGGAGCAGCTGCCCGCGCTGACGGCGGTGGCCGAGCTGAAGCTCACCGAGGACGAGGTGGCGTCGCTGACCGAGGCAGCCGCCTAGTACTGCTGGTACGGGTTGTAGCCGCCGTAGTGGAGATACGGCGGCGGCACCTGCACCCTGCCGGTCGCCTGCGCCGCGTACAGCAGCGCAGGCCCGGCTATCTCCTTGCGCTGCCACAGGTGGTGCAGGAGCTCCTGCTCGCGTGCCATGAAGTCCGGGCCCACCGCGCCCCGGTGGGCCCGGTGGCGGAGAAAGGCGAGCGTCGTCGCGAAGGCCTCGTACTCGCTCACCGCACGGGCCGCGGCCTTGCCTCCGTACGTGCGCCCCGCGAACTCCCTGGCCATGGTGCGGGCCCGCATCGAGGAGAGGGCGAGCGGCTCGGCCGGGGTGAGCCAGCCGGCCGCCGCGTACGCCGGGAGCTCGGCGGATATCGTGCGCAGCTCGCGCTGGCGGGTCCAGATCACCAGCCAGGTCAGCAGGCCGAAGACGGGCAGCATGAAGGTGGCGTAGACGATGTAGAAGCCGTAGTCGCCGAAGTGCGTGGAGCCGTTCCATAGAGCGTGCATGCCCATGGCCAGGAGCAGCCCGCAGACCGGGACCGCGTAGCGCTGCAGCCGCCGGTGGCGGGGGGCGAGCGCGGCGATGCCGAAGCCGATGCCGGTCATCACCGTGAAGAGCGGGTGCGCGAAGGGCGCCATCACGATCCGCATGAAGAAGGTCGACGCGGTGACCGAGGCGAAGCCCGAGAAGCCCATCGACTGGTCCTCGCCGAAGGCGCTGCCCAGATAGAGGATGTTCTCGGTGAAGGCGAAGCCGGTCGCGGTCAGACCGGCGAAGACGACGCCGTCGACGATCCCGGTGAAGTGCCGTCTGCGGAAGACGAAGATCAGCATGATGGCCGTCGCCTTGGCGCTCTCCTCGACGATCGGCGCGATCACCGTGGCGCCCAGGGTGTCCGCGCTCGCAGGATCGGCGGTGGCCGTGGCTATCCAGTGCGTCGCGAAGGAGTTCGCGATGATCGCGACCAGCGCGGCCGCGCAGGCCCCCCAGGCGAACGCGAAGAGCAGATTCCGCCAGGGCCCTGGATCGACCCGGTCCAGCCAGCGGAAGGCCGCGATGAGCAGCGGCACGGGCAGCACGGCGAGACCGAGCCCCACCAGAAAGCCCTCGGTGCCGGTCTGCTGCCGTACGAGCGCGAGGATCACCAGGCCGGACAGGGCGAGCAGGATGATCACCACGGACGCGCGGAACGCCTTGCTGCGCCAGAAGTCGCGGCGCGGTGCGTACCGCCAATGGGCGCGCTCCGGCACGGCGTCGAAGAGGGGCCGCTCCTCGTACACCGGGACCACCGGATGCGGCGGCTGGGGCGCGCTGGACTGGTACACCCCATTGACCCTAACGAGGGACACTGACAACTGCGATGCCGTCCGCGCTTTTTCGCGGTTTTACCCGGTCTACCTGCGGCGGAACAGCAGATCGTGCACAACGTGCCCCTTGTCGAGCCCCTGCCCCTCGAAGCGGGTCAGCGGCCGGAACTCGGGCCGCGGCGCGTACCCGCCGTCCGCCTGGGTGTTCTCGAAGTCCGGGTGCGCACCGAGCACCTCGAGCATCTGCTCGGCGTACGGCTCCCAGTCGGTCGCGCAGTGCAGTACGGCCCCGGGCGCGAGCCGCGTCGCGGCCAGGCCGAGGAACTCGGGCTGGATGAGCCGCCGCTTGTGGTGGCGGGCCTTGGGCCACGGATCGGGGAAGTAGACGCGCAGACCGCTCAGTGAGTCCGGCTTCAGCATCTCCCTGAGCAGGATGATCGCGTCACCGTTGGCGACCCGGATGTTGGACAGCCCGTTCTGCTCCGCGAGACGCAGGAGATTGCCCTGGCCCGGGGTGTGGACGTCGGTCGCCAGGATGCCGGTGGCGGGGTCGTCGGCGGCCATCTGGGCGGTCGCCTCGCCCATCCCGAAGCCGATCTCCAGGACGACGGGCAGCCCGTCGAACATCGCGTCGAGATCGAGCACCCGCAGCCCGTCGACGTCCATGCCCCACTGCGGCCACAACCGCTCCAGCGCCTCGGCCTGCCCGGTGGTGACCCGGCTGCGCCGCGGCTGGAAACTACGGATGCGCCGCTCGTGGTGCGACCCGGCCGGATCGGCGGCGGGCCCACCGGGAAAACGGGGCTCGCCCTTGGGGCGGATGTACGGGGCGGAGTTCATGGGCTCAGACACAGTGACCCGATTCTACAAAACAAGCCCCTCAGGTCAGTCCTCCAGCGCCGCCAGCACCCGCCGCGCAACCTCCCGCCCAATAGGCAAGGACGCCGTCGCCGCAGGCGAAGGCGCATTCAGCACATGCACAGTCCGCGGCGCCTCCCGAAACAAGAAGTCATCCACCAGCGTCCCGTCCCGAAGCACCGCCTGCGCCCGCACCCCCGCCGGAACCCGCCGCAGATCATCCGCCTCCACCGCCGGCAGCAACCGCCCCACCGCCTCGGTAAACGCATGCCGCGACAGCGACCGGTGCAGCTCACCCGCCCCGTACCGCCAGTGCCGCCGCGCGATCCGCCACGAGCCCGGCCAGGCCAGCGTCCCGCCCAGCTCACGCACCCGGACGTCCCCCCACCCGTACCCCTCCCGCGCCAGCGCCGGCACCGCGTTCGGCCCGACGTGCACGGACCCGTCGATGCCCCGCGTCAGATGGACGCCCAAGAAAGGGAAAGCAGGGTCCGGCACCGGATAGACAAGACCCCGCACCAGCTCGGGCCGCGCCAGCTCGTAGTACTCCCCACGGAAGGGCACGATCCGCATCCCGGGGTCGTCACCCGCAAGCCGCGCCACCTCGTCGCAGTGCAGCCCCGCACAGTTGACCAGCGCCTTTGCCCGCAGCACCGTCCCGTCGGCCGTACGCACGGCGACACCCACCCCGTCGCGCCGGGAGATCTGCACGACCTCCGCGCCGTACCGGATCTCCGCCCCGGAGACCTCCGCCAGCCGCGCCGCCACCACCCCGTAGTCGACGATGCCCGTCGTGGAGACATGGATCGCGGCCAGCCCGCGCACCTCGGGCTCGTACTCCTCGATCTGTGCGGGCCCCAGCTCCCGCACCGGAATCCCGTTCTCCCGCCCCCGCTGGACCAGCGCGTGCAGTCGCGGCAGCTCGTCGCGCCCCGTCGCCACGATCAGCTTTCCGCAGACCTCGTGCGGGATGCCGTACTCCGCGCAGAACTTCACCATCTCGGCCGCGCCGCTCACCGCGAACCGCGCCTTCAGCGACCCCGGCCGGTAGTACACGCCGCTGTGGATGACCCCGCTGTTGCGCCCCGTCTGATGGCGCGCAGGGCCCGCCTCCTTCTCCAGGACCGTCACCCGTGTCCCGGGCGCGCTCTGCGCCAGCGCATGGGCGGTCGACAGACCGACGATTCCGCCGCCGACGACCAGCACCTCGCAGTCGAACTTCACACCGCACCGCCTCCCACCCGAATAGTGCACTGGCCCACTGACAATCCCTTCAAACCAGTGCGGGAAGCGGCGCAGGTCACGCCGGTGCGACCAGCAGTGGACGGGCCCGCTCCCGCAGCTCCACGACCCTCGGCTCGTCGCCGTACGGCTCCAGCCGGTGCAGCAGATCCCGTACGTACTCCGTGGTCCGCGCCGAAGAGATCCGTCCGGCGACCTCCACGGCCCGCGTCCCCGCCGCGCACGCCGCGTCCAGATTCCCCGACTCCAGTTCGGCGACCGCGCTGACGACCAGGCGCAGCCCGTGCGAGCGCACGAACTCCTCGGTCGGCTTCGACAGCGCCTGCTCGGTGAAGCGGCGCACCTGGCGCGGGGCCTTCAGGTCGGCGTAGCACTCGGCGGCATCGGCGGCGAAGCGGTCGTACGAGTAGAAGCCCAGCCAGGACGGGTCCGCGTCGCCCTCGCGCGAGCGCTCCAGCCAGCCTTCGGCGGACTTCAGCGCGGCCCCCGCGGCCGGCGAGTCACCGGCCCGCGCATGCGCCCGTGCCTCGACGAGCCGGAAGAAGGACATGGTCCGGGCGGTCGCGAGCCCCCGGTTGCGCTCGACGGCGGCCTGCGCCAGATCAACACCCTCGTCGCCGAAGCCGCGATAGACGGCCTGCAGCGACATCGAGGCGAGCACATATCCGCCCAGCGGCACATCAGCCGCAGCCCGGGCCAGCCGCAGCGCCTGGATGTAGTACCTCTGCGCGGCCTCCTGCTGGCCCGTGTCGAAGGCCATCCACCCGGCCAGCCGCGTCAGTTCGGCGGTGGCGCCGAAGAGCCCGCGCCCCACCTCGTCCGTGTAGGAACCGAGCAGCAGCGGCGCCGCGTCGACGCGTAAGCACTCCGGGACCATCGACGAACGCCAGTCCCCGCCCCCGTACTTGGAGTCCCATCGCCGCGCGTCCTCCGCGGCCTCCCGCAGTTTGGCGACATCGCTGTGGCCGACCCTCAGCACCGGCGAGTCGGCGGTCTCCTCCGCGCTGCGCTCGACGGACGAGTCGGCGGGGGTTATGAGCCACCGCGAGGCGGGAGTCGCGTACGCGCTGACCGCGAACGACCCCGCCAGGGACTGCCAGATGCCGCCCCCGCCGGCCCGCCGCCCGGCCAGATCCAGCCGGTACAGCTCGGTCGCGGAACGCACCGCCGCGCCCACGTCGCGCGGGAAGGCGAGCCCGACCTCGGGGGCCGGATCGGCGTCGGCGAGACCGATCTCGTGCAAGGGCACAGGGCGGCCGAGCTTGGCGCCGATCGCCGCAGCGATGAGATGGGGCGCGGCGCCCTGGGGCACCATGCCCTTGGAGACCCACCGCGCCACCGACGTCTTGTCGTAACGAAGTGTCAGGCCGCGCTGGGCACCGAGGTCGTTGACCCGTCGTGCCAGTCCGGCGTTGCTGATTCCCGCGAGGGCGAGAACGGTGCCGAGTTTCTCGTTCGGCCCGCGTAGCTCCCTGGACATGCGCCACCCCTCGACACACAGACGGCCGCCGCGCAGGCATAGGCGCGCGGCATTCGTAAACACAGCGTAGTTCGCCGCATCCCTACCGTTAAGGGGCGGTGTTCCGTATGGCGAGATTGTTGTCCGTACGGGTGGCCTTCACACCTCCTCCGTGCTCCGGGTGTGTGGCCGTGCGCCCGCCCGTGCGCTCTGGCCGGGCCTGTGGGAGAGCGCTTCCATGTGGAGTGCGTGGGTCGGCCCACTGCACTGGATCCAGTGGGCTGGGGGACACCGCCGCCTTCATCCCCGCGGGCGGCGGGCCGGTCCGGGAGGCGAACAGCGCCTCCCGGACTGCGGGCGCTCCCGCCCGTCGCCGTAAGGACAGATTGGCCGGAAACCGACCCCCGTCGGACCCCCCTCCGGCAGCCAACTGGCATGTACCGGGGGCGCATTCGCATTTTCGGCGCGCTCCCCGTAGCCCCTCCTGTACGCCGTTGTCGTGGCAGCATGGTGCCCGACTGGTTGTCCACAGCCTGTGGAGGCGGCGCGATGCGGTGGTTGGTGGGGTGGAGCAGTATCGCCGCGCAGTTCGGCGCGGCGACCCCGGGCACCGTGACGGCCGGCGCGGTCGGCGAGGCCCACGAGGGCCGCACCGTCCACCCCGTCGGATCCCAACTCCTGTGGGGAGACCCCGATCCGCTCTGGGCGGTCGGCGACTGGCGCCCCGACGAGGTCCGGGTGATCTCCGTCGACCCTTTCACGCGCCTTGCCGTACTGGGCTGTTGCGCCGCCACCGACGAGGAACTGCGTGTCGGACTCTTTGCCGCGCGCGGCGGCGCCCTGCGCCACCTCACGGCCTGGCCCGGCAGCTACACGGTCGTCGCCCAGACCGGCCGCCGCGTCACCGTCGTCGGCGATCTGGCGGGCGCACGCCCCGTCTTCTACACCCCTTGGGCCAACGGAACCGCGTACGCGACAGCCGCCCTCCCGCTCGCCGACCTCATCGAAGCCCAGCTGGACATCGGCCACTTGGCGGCGCTCCTCGCCTGCCCCGACGTCCCCGAGGCGCTCCGCGACTCCACCCCGTACGCGGGCGTACGCCGGATACCGCCCGGCCACGCCCTGATCCTCCGCGAAGGCTCCCGCGAGATCACCGGCTACGAACCGGTGGCGTCCCTCGCGGTGGCAGCGCCCCAGACCGACGCCACCACAGCGGTCGAAGGCGTACGCGACGCGCTCGTCGAAGCCGTACGCGCCAGACTCACCGCCCCGCGCCACGCCCCCGAAACGCCCCTCCCCGACCCCGGACCCGTCCCCGGCATGGGCCCCGCCGAACGACGCGCCGCCCGCGGGGGCGGACCGGCCCCCGGCATCGGCGCGGACCTCTCCGGCGGCAGCGCCTCCGCGACGCTCGCGCTCCTCGCGGCGGGCCTCCCCGGCGTACCGGGCACGATCCTCGGCCACGGCACGGGCGCCGGCGAGCGTCTCCTGGCGGTCACCTTCAACGACCTCCTCGCGGCGGGCCGCGAACCCGAACTGGAACGAGCAGGCGCCATTGCGGCCAACCCCCGCCTGCACCACGTCGTAGTAGCAGCAGGCGAAGAAGCCCTGCCCTACGCCGACTTGGAGACCGGCCCCCTCACGGACGAACCGGGCCCCTCCCTGATCACGGCGGAACGCCACCGCCGCCGCCTGAGCTCCGGCAGCGCCGACCACTTCGTGGGCGACGGCGCCCGCCAGGTCCTGGACGCCCACCCGGCGCGCCTCGCCGACCTTTTGATGGACCGTCAGCGCCGGTACCTCCTCCGCCCGGTGACAGCCCTGGCCCGCGCGAACAGCTCCCCGTTCCTCCCCTTCACGCTCTACCGCGCGGCCCGCCGTCTCTCCCGTACGCCCTACCGCGCAGGAATCGAGGCGGCGTCCGAAGCACTCCTCACCAACCGCTTCCCCCAGGAGGGCACCACCCTCGACGCCACCCTCGCCGCCCTCACCTGGGCCCGCCCGGGCCCTGCGGCCCGCTGGCTGACGGGCGAGGCGCTCGCCGAGGTCTCCGTACGCCTCCAGACGTCGGCGACCCGCCCCACGTCGATCCAGCGCCCCGGCGAGGCCCGCGCCAGGGCGTCCCTCGCGCGCTACGCCTCCGACCACCGGGTCTTCGAACAGGCGGCGGAGGTCCGCAGCCAGCGCCTGCACGCCCCCTTCCTGGACAACCAGGTGGTACGGGCCTCCAGGGCCCTCCCCGAATCCCTCCGCGTACGCCCCGGAGCCCGCAGCGAGATCCTCCGCACGGTCCTGTCGGGTGCGGGGGTCCGCGACCTCCCGCAGGGCTGGGGAGCGACATCCCAGGCAACCTCGACGGCAGCACTCCGCACGGGCCTGCGCTCCTCGGTGACGACCCTGATCGAACTCTTCGATGCCCCGCTTCTGGCGGACGCGGGCCTGATCGAGGCAAGGGTGGTCCGCAAGGCGCTCCGCGCGGCCTCGGAGGGCGAACCGCTGCCCCTGGACGGCCTGGCGGACCTGATCTCGACGGAACTGTGGCTGCGCAGACTGCTGTCGCGCAGGGGAACGTGCTGGACGGGCTCGGCGGCGCCGCGGCAGCGGGCGGTGGCGGGCGGGGTGGGCATTCTGAGCCCCTCCGGCGATTGAGGAGCGGGGGTCCGGGGGGCGGAGCCCCGGTAAAAATCCCCGCCCACACCCAGAACCAGCGACAATGACCCCGTGCGGTACCGAATCCTGGGCGCCACAGAGGCGCAAGACGACCAAGGCACCGCCCTCCCCATCGGCGGCCCCCGCCTCCGCGCAGCCCTGGCCTCCCTCGCGCTGCGCCCCGGCCGCGCCACCACCCCCCAGGACCTCATCGACGACGTCTGGGGCGCCGACCCCCCGCAGGACGCCCCCGCAGCCCTCCAGGCCCTGATCGCCCGCCTCCGCCGCACCCTCGGCAAGGACGCGATCACCTCGACCCCCGGCGGCTACCGCCTGGAAGCGGACCGCACCCACGTCGACCTGTACGACTTCGAGGACCGCACCCGCACGGCCACGACCCAGCTCCAGCAGAACCAGCCCGCCGAGGCAGCCGAAACCCTCCGCACCGCCCTGGCCCTCTGGCGCGGCCCCGCCCTCGCCGACCTCCCCGGCACCGACCACGCCGTACGCCCCGAGGCCCAGCGCCAGGCCGCCCAGCGCCTCCGCATCGAGGCGGACCTCCGCGCCGGCACGAACCCCGCCGCGCTCCTCCCCGAACTGACCGAGCTGACCACGGCACACCCCTACGACGAACCCCTCCAGGCCCAGCTCATCCGCGCCCTGCGCGCGGCGGGCCGCCCCGCCGAGGCGCTCCGTACGTACGAGGAGACCCGCCGCACCCTGGCGGACGGCCTGGGAACCGACCCGGGCCCCGAACTCCAGGCGCTGCACGCCCAGTTGCTGGAAGGCGAACCCGCACGACCCACACCAGCCACCCCCACTCCCAACCTCCTCACCCCCCACCCCACCCTCCGCCCCCGCCTCACCTCCTTCGTAGGCCGCGAACCCGACATCGCCGCCCTCCGCGACGACCTCGCCACCTCCCGCCTGGTCACCCTCACCGGCCCCGGCGGCACCGGCAAGACGCGCCTCGCCGAGGAGGCCGCGGCCCCGGACCGCACCGCCCACCTGGTCGAACTCGCCCCCCTCGACCACCCCGAAGCCGTACCCGGCGCCGTACTCAACGCCCTCGGCCTCCGCGAGACGACGCTCCTCACCCGCGACTCTCCGTCGCCCCTCGCCGACGACCCCCTCGCCCACCTTGTCGACTACTGCGGGACCCGCCCCCTCCTCCTCATCCTCGACAACTGCGAGCACGTCATCGAGGCGGCCGCGGCCCTCGCCGAGACCCTCCTCACCCACTGCCCCGACCTCCGCATCCTCGCCACCAGCCGTGAACCCCTGGGCGTACCGGGCGAGTTGATCCGCCCGGTCGACCCCCTCCCGCCCGACCCGGCCCACCGCCTCTTCACCGAACGCGCCCGCGCCGTACGCCCCGACTTCGACCCGCAGGCGGACCCGGAGACCCCCGCGGCCGTCGCGGAGATCTGCCGCCGCCTCGACGGCCTGCCCCTCGCCATCGAACTCGCCGCGGCCCGCCTCCGCCTCCTCACCCCGCGCCAGATCGCCGACCGCCTCGACGACCGTTTCCGTCTCCTCACCTCGGGCGCCCGTACGGTCCTGCCGCGCCAGCAGACCCTTCGCGCCGTCGTCGACTGGTCCTGGGACCTCCTCGACGACGCCGAACGCACCGCCCTCCGCGCCCTCTCCGTCTTCGCCGGCGGCTGGGACCTGGCCGCAGCGGAAGCCCTCCACGTCACCCCCGACGACATGGCGGCCCTCGTCGACAAGTCCCTCCTGGTCACCACCCCGGGCCCCACCGGCATGCGCTACCGGATGCTGGAGACGATCCACGAGTACGCCACCGAGCGCGCCGACCAGCACCCCGCCGCCCTAGAAGAGACCCGCCGCGCGCACGCCGCGTACTACCTCTCCCTCGCCGAGGAGGCCG
The DNA here is from genome assembly GCF_036227325.1 of Streptomyces sp. NBC_01465. Taxonomy (NCBI): domain Bacteria; kingdom Bacillati; phylum Actinomycetota; class Actinomycetes; order Kitasatosporales; family Streptomycetaceae; genus Streptomyces; species Streptomyces sp. NBC_01465. The sequence goes on from NZ_CP109467.1 coordinate 4,415,220, forward strand.
AGCCCCTCATCCGCTCCGGCGACCAACTCCCCTGGATCCGCCGCCTGGAGACCGAGCTCGACAACTTCCGCGCGGCCCTGCGCCACACGATCAGCACCCCCGACGAGGCCGGCGCACTGCGCTTCATCCACGCACTCGGCTGGTTCCTGTGGCTGCGCAACTACCGCCGCGAGGGCGCCGAATGGGCCCAGCGCGTCGCGGACCTCGGCACGGACCCCGAGGACCCCGCGGACCCCCGGTACTGGCCGCGCCTCAGCCTGCGGCTCTTCCTGGTCTTCCTCACCGTCGAATCCGGCCTCCGCGACGAGACGGTCGATCCCGAGAACCCGGCCACGCTCGCCCGCATCAAGAAGGCGTACTCCGCGGGCGGTCCCGAGGCGGCCAGCTTCCCCGGACTGCTCTGGCCGTTCACCCTGTTCGGCAACGACGCGCCCCACACCGCCCAGATCCACCTCGACTCCGTCGTCGCCAACTGCCGCGAGTACGGCAGCGAATGGGTGCTCGGCACCGCCCTGATGTTCCGGGCGCACGTCAAGGTCGACCTGCCCGGCGGCCTCGAAGGCGTCGACGAGGACCTCGCCGAGCTCCGCGAACTCGGCGCGCGCGTCGGCGACCGCTGGATGCGCGCCCAGGTCGCCTCCGCCACCGGCGAGGCCGCCATGGCGCGCGGCCGCACCGAGGAGGCGAGGGCCGCGTACGAAGAGGGTCTGCGCCTCGCCCGCGAGGTCGGAGCCCACGCCGAGGCCCCGTTCCTGATCGGCCGCATCGCCCAACTCGCGTACGCCGAAGGCGACTTCGACAAAGCGGAGAAGATCCTCGACGCCTCGGCCGACGAAGCCGAACAGTTCGGCGTGTGGGACGCCCGCGCCTTCATCAGCGTGCTGCGCGCGTCCATCGCCCTGGACCGCGGCGACCCCGCAGGCGCCCGGGCCCACTTCGAGCAGGTCCACAGCGCGCTCACCCGCGGCACCCCGCCGCCCCAGTTCCGCTCGGTCGTCACCACCCTGGAGGCCCGCCTGACCGCGCGCGAGAAGGGCCCGCAGGCAGGCGCCCGCGCCATGACCGCGGCGTTCCGCATCTCGTGGGAACTGAAGTGCGCCGACCAGGTGGTGGCCAACACCGCGGAGAACACAGCGGCCGTACTGGCCGAGGCCGGCGAACACCGCCTCGCGGCCCGCACCCTCTCCGCCGCCACCGGCTGGCGCACCGACTGCCCCCGCTCGGTCCCCGAGGAGACCACCGCGCGCACCGTCGAGGAACAGACCCGCCGGGCACTCGGACCACAGGGTTACGAGACCGAGCGCGCAGCCGGAGCCGCGCTCGCCCCCGAAGAGCTGAGCGCCGAGCTCGAAGCCGGGATCACCGGAAGCGTCACCGGCAGCTGATCCGCGACTCGGCCCAGTCCGCGAGCGCCACGGAACCGAAGGCCGTGTGCGGCTCGACGACCAGCCGGATGGTCTTGATCCCGGCGAGCCCGACATGGACGGGCACCGCGGCGTCGTTGCCGCGCACGACCGGCGACCGCCAGAGCCGCGCCCCGTCCCCGTACACGGAGAACCGCACGGCTCCCAGCCCCATCGTCAGGTCGTCGACGCCGGCCATCGCGTCGTAGGACGTGCACTGCTTGTTGAGGTCGATCGTCACGGACGACGGGGCGTGCACCGTCACCCCGTACCCGTAGCGGTGGTCGGCGATCGTCATGCCCGTCCGCTGCCACAGCCAGCTGCTCTCGGCCAGCCGCACCTCGGGGACGGTGTGGTCGCCGAAGATCGAGTAGTCGAGCTGGTTGACCTGGTAGTCGGCGGGCGGAGGCGGCGGCGGGGGAGGCGTCGGCTTCGGTGTGGGGCTGGGCTTGGGGGTGGGTTTGGGCGGAGGCGTCGGCTTGGGCGTCGGCTTCGGGGTGGGCTTGGGCGGCGGGGGAGGCGTGGGCGAGGGGGACGGCGGCGGAGGCGTCGGGGGCGGCGTGGGCTTGGGCGTCGGCTTCGGCTCCGGGGTGACGGCGGGCTGCGAGACGGGCGGCGGCCCGGCCTTCGGCTTCGGCGGCGGCGCCTCGCCGCCGCTCAGCGCGTACACGAGCCCCGCGGCGGCGGCCACCACCACGGCGGCCCCGATCGCGACCTTCGCCGGAGCCCCGAGCCCTTCCGAAGCGGCGGCCCCACCGGCGGCGCCGCCACCGGCGGACGAGCCGCCCGTGGCGGCGGCAGCGGCACCCGCACCGGCCGCCCCGGCCACACCCGCGGCCCCGATCCCGGCGGCCTTCAGCGCGAACCCACCGGCGAACCAGCCGATGACAGCCACCGGAAGCAGCGCGGGAATCCCGGCGTTGACGTCCTTCAGCTCACCGGCGGCGACCCGGCACTTGGCGCACTCCTCCAGATGCTTACGAAGGCCCCGCTCGGCCCGCATCCGCAGACCGCCGCGCGCATACGCGCCCAGCCGGTCCGCGTACCGCGCACAGTCCCCGCCACTGGTCAGCGCCTGGCTCACATGCGCCTGCAGATAGGCCTGCTTGAGCCCTTCCCGCGCCCGACTGGCCAGCACAGCCGTCGCATTGGCGGTCAGCCCGAAGAGCGGAGCCACATCGCTCGGCGACTCCTCCTCGACGGTGGTGTGCCAGAGCACGGCCTGCCACCGCTCGGGCAGCGACCGGAAGGCCGTCATGGCCAGCGACTCTTCGGCGATCTGCATCGCGCGTACGTCGGCGCCGAGATCGAGCGTGTCCTGGTCGGAGACCTCACTGCCCGAGGTCCGGGCCGCCTGGTCGGCGAACACGGCGAAATCCTCGACCAGTTGCTCCCGCTTGGCGGTCTTGGTCCAGGCCGCGGCGACGCGCCGCACCGTGGTCAGCAGATAGGCCCGTACGGCCTGCTCGGGCCCGGCGCCGCCGCGTACGGCCTGCAGGGTCCGCGCGAAGACTTCGGCGGTCAGGTCATCAGCGGTATGGGCGTCGCGGCAGCACGTACGCGCATAACGCCGCACCGCGTCCGAGTGCCGACGGAACAGCTCCTCGTAGGCGCTGTCCTCGCCCAGCCGCATCTGCTGGATCAACTCGGCGTCGGAGGGCGGCAGTTCAAGAGACCGCGGAGGCGGAAGCACACTCCCGGCGCTTCCGCTTCCGCCCTCGCGCTGTTCCGGCACACGGCGGGCAGGCAGCCCGCCGGCATCCGCGTCGCCGCCACCCAGCGGCTCGTCCCGCCCGTCAACGCTCACTGCGGAAGCCCCCGTACGCACCCTCGGACCCAAACACCGAGCCAGAGTGGCACAGAGCCGAGCGGGACCGAACATTCAGGCCCGGCAACCACTCATCCGGGGTGACTTCCCGAATCGGAGCACTAACCCTCACCCATTCGGGGAAGGTTCAACGGGCGCTTCACGCACACCACTTGCACCAAGCGGCACAAACCGTCACAGAGGCCGCGAACGCAGCCCCTCCAGCAGAATGTCCAGCAACCGCGACGAAGCCGCCGCCTGCTGCGTGGGATCCGGCAGCGAGGGCGCAGCCGTCGCTATCACCAGCAGCACGTCCGCCACGGTCACATCGCCCCGCAGCTCACCCGCCGCCCGCGCCCGGTCCACCAGCTGCCCCACGACCTCGAGCAGTTCGGAAGCCCCGGAGTCGTCCAGCTCGGCCTCGGTCCCCGGCCCGCCGTCGACCAGCCGTATCCCAGGAGCCACCCGCTGCTGGGGCACCCGCTCGTCGGACGTCTGCGCCGGGTCGTCCAGCACACCGGACTCCTCGACACCGACCCGCAGCACCTGAGGCGGCAGCAGCCGCCCCGCACCCGAGGCCACCGAGGTCCGCAGGAAGCGCGACAGCGCCGACCACGGCTCCTCCTCCTGACCGAGCGCCGTACGCGCCTGATCGGTCAGCCGGGAGGTCTCCTCCTCGGCGATCCGCCGCACCAGTACGTCCTTGCTCGGGAACCGGCGGTACACCGTCCCGACCCCGACCCTGGCCCGGCGCGCCACGTCCTCCATCGGCGCCCCGTACCCGAGCTCGCCGAACACCTCGCGAGCGGCCCGCAGTACATGCTCGAGATTGCGCTGTGCGTCCACGCGAAGCGGCGCCGAGCGCGCAGCTCCCGCCCGCCCGTTGCTCTCCGCCGATGCCGATCCTGATCCGGATACGGCGGCAGACTGCCAATGAGTGTCCTGAACATGCATAAGCGTTCCCCCGGTAATGACGTCTCCCCCCGGAGACTCCCCGCCTGACGGCCGGGGCCCAAATCCGACACCCCGACGAGCTACGAACATAGTTGAGCCGGGGTCAATACAGAAGGGGGTAGTTCCGCACGGAGCGCCCCCCGATCGGAGTATGGAGAGGAACGTTCCTGATTCCGCCCACCCCGCCCACCCCTTCCCCACCCTCTGACCTGCGCACCTTCCCGCTCAACCGGCAGAACTGCGGCCCCGCCCCGCCCACCGGGCCCAGTCACACAATTTGTCGGGGCTGTGGACAAAGCCGAGCGCTCGTTGCGTCATGGGACAGTGACTCAACCTGTGCGCATTCTCGTTGTGGGCGGCGGCTACGTCGGTCTGTACACCGCGCTGCGTCTGCAGCGGAAGCTGAAGAGCGGTGAAGCGGAGGTCACGGTCGTGTCCCCCGATCCGTACATGACCTATCAGCCGTTCCTCCCCGAGGCAGCCGCAGGCTCGATCTCCCCGCGCCACGTCGTGGTCCCGCTCCGCCGCGTCCTCGACAAGTGCAAGATCGTGATCGGCGAGGCGGAACGCATCGACCACGCGAAACGCACAGCGACCGTCACCACCCTCGCCAGCCCCGAGGACGGCACCGGCTCCATCGAGATCGGCTACGACCACCTCGTCCTGGCCCCCGGCTCGATCTCCCGCACCCTCCCCGTCCCCGGCCTCGCCGAATTCGGCATCGGCTTCAAGACGGTCGAGGAGGCCATCGGCCTGCGCAACCACGTCATCGAGCAGATGGACATCGCCTCCGCCACGCGCGACCCCGCGATCCGCGACGCCGCCCTCACCTTCGTCTTCGTGGGCGGCGGCTACGCAGGCGTGGAGGCCCTCGGCGAGCTCGAGGACATGGCCAGGTACGCGGCCCGCTACTACCACAACGTGAAGCCCGAGGACATGAAGTGGATCCTCGTGGAGGCGAGCAACCGCATCCTCCCCGAAGTCGGCGACGAGATGGGCAAGTACGCGATCCGCGAGCTCCGCAACCGCAACATCGACGTACGCCTGGAGACCCGCCTCGACTCCTGTACGGACCGCGTCGCCGTCCTCAGCGACGGCGCCCGCTTCCCCACCCGCACCCTCGTCTGGACGGCCGGCGTCAAACCGCACCCGATCCTGGCCGCCTCCGACCTGCCCCGCAACGAACGCGGCCGCCTCGTCTGTACGGCCCGCCTCTCCATCGACGGAGCCGAGAACGCCTGGGCGGCGGGCGACGCGGCAGCGGTCCCCGACCTCACCGCCGACGAGCCGGGCAAGGAGTGCGCACCCAACGCCCAGCACGCGGTCCGCCAGGCCAAGGTCCTCGCAGAGAACATCGCCGCGGCCGTCCGCGGCGCACCGCTCAAGAACTACGAGCACAAATACGCCGGTTCGGTGGCGTCCCTCGGCCTCCACGAAGGCGTCGCCCACGTCTACGGCCGGAAACTCAAGGGCTACCCGGCCTGGTTCATGCACCGCGCGTACCACCTCAGCCGGGTCCCCACCTTCAACCGCAAGGCCCGCGTCCTGGCCGAATGGACCCTCGCCGGCCTCTTCAAACGAGAGATCGTCTCGCTCGGCTCCCTGGAACACCCGCGGGCCGAGTTCGAGTTGGCCGCAGGGGGCGAACCCCCGAAGAAGCAGCCCTGACCATTGTCAGTGCCGTCGGTCACACTGGACGTGTGACCATAGGTTGGGTTCACACCTGCACAGAGTGATCCGCTGCTCCGCCGTGGCAAAGACGCCGCAACGACCCGATGAGGCTTGAACCGCAGTGAACTTCACACGCTGGAGCGCCCGGCTCCCCGGAACCCCGCGCCGCGCCGCCGCGCGCGCCGACCGCAGTTCCGTGCCAGCAGCCCGCGGTGAGTACGCACAGCACCCCGATCCGGACGCCGATCCGTCGATGGACGAGTTCACCCCGTCGCTCGAAGACCTCTCCGTCCGGGAGATCCTCGGACACCTCCCCGCCCTCGTCGCACTCGTGTACGGCCCCGAGCACCGCATCGCGTACGTGAACGACGCGTACGCATCAGCCTTCGGCCCCCGCCCCACCGGCGCGACCGCCGCCGAAGCCCTCCCCGAACTGGACGAACTCGGCCTGCTGCCCCTCATGGACCAGGTCCTGCGCAGCGGAAAGCCCCGCACGGTGAAGTCCCGCCGCGTGCACTCCAAGCCCGGTGAGGGCTCGTACACGGTCACGTGCACTCCCTACGAGGCGCCCGACACCACCGGCGTCCTGATCTTCGCCGCGGACGTCACCGACCACGCCGAAGCAGCAGAACGCCTCCGCACGAGCGAACGCCGCCACCGCGAAACCGCCGTCACCCTCCAACGCTCGCTCCTCCCCCAGGAGTTGGAGCAGCCGGACGACCTCCGCATCGCCGCCACCTACCAGCCGGGCGGCACGGACGCGGCGGTCGGCGGCGACTGGTACGACGTGATCACCCTCGGCGCGGGCCGCACGGCCCTGGTCATCGGCGACGTCATGGGCCGAGGCGTACGAGCAGCAGCGGTGATGGGCCAGCTCCGTACGGCGGTCCGCGCCTACGCCCGCCTGGACCTCCCGCCCCACGAGGTCCTGCAGCTCCTCGACGGCCTGGCCTCCGAGATCGACGCCAGCCAGATCGCCACCTGCATCTACGCGGTCCACGACCCCACCGAAGGCCGCCTGGTCTACGCCTCGGCCGGCCACCTCCCGCTCCTCATCCGTGACGAGGACGGCTCGATCCGCAGGGCCGAGGACCCCACGGGCCCGCCCCTCGGCACGGGCGGCTGGATGCACACCTCGGGCGAGATCGCGCTCCCCCCGGGCTCCACCGCCGTCCTCTACACCGACGGTCTGGTCGAGCGCCGCAGTGAGGACATCGACGAGGGAGTGGACGCCCTCGAGCGAGCACTCGCGGGAGCAACAGGCACCCCCCAGACCATCTGCGACCGCCTGATGCGCTCCCTGAACATCACGGCAGAACACGACGACGACGTAGCAGTCCTCGTGGTCCAGCACCCGTCCCGCAAGGGAGCCGCGGCCGAGCTTTTCCACAACGCGGCGCTCGATCTCCTCGGCGGAGTCGAAGCAGCCCCCCGGGCCCGCGCCTTCGCCTCAGGAGTCCTGGCCTCCTGGCGCTTCTCCCCGGAACTTCACGACCTGGGCGTCCTGGCAGCCAGCGAACTGGTCGCCAACTCCCTCCAGCACGGCACACCCCCCATGCGCCTGCGCCTCCGCCGCACGGACCGCCGCCTGATCATCGAGGTCACCGACGGCGACGACCACCTCCCGCGCCGCCGCCACGCGGAACCGGCGGACGAGGCGGGCCGCGGCATCTCGATCATCGCCACGATCGCCTCGTCCTGGGGCTCCCGCCGCACACCGGGCGGCGGCAAAGCGGTCTGGTGCGAGTTCGCCCTGCCCCACTAGGGAGCGCTGACAGCAACCTCAGGCACATTGCTCGCAACGATCCGCGAGGGAGTGCTCGCAAGCGAAGGCTTGTCCTGTACGGGAGTGAGCCGCCGCCCGAGCCAGAGCGCGAGCGCACTGACACCCAGCGAGCAGACCACCAGCATCCAGATGTACGCGGTGAAGACACCGGCCCCCGCCATGAGCCCGCCCACGGCAGGCCCCACGGCCAGCGCCAGCTGCTTGACCAGCGCAAAGGCCGAGTTGTACTGACCGATCATCCGGGCCGGAGCCAGATCGGCGACGAGCGGAGCGACGGTGGGCGACAGCATCGCCTCGCCGAGCCCGAAGAGCGCGTACGTCGAGATGATCAGCGTGACCGCGATCGCATGCCCGCCGGACACCATCCCCGAAGCCCCGGCAGCCAGCCAGGCCACGGTCCAGATGAGCCCGACCAGCGCGACCACACGACTGCGCCGCCGCTTCTCGGTCAGCCGCAGCACGACGAACTGAGCCAGCACGATCATGGCGGTGTTGGCGGCCAGCGCGATGCCCAGCGTGGACGGCTGGATGTGCGAGACCTCGGTCGCGTACGCGGACAGCCCGGACTCGAACTGCCCATAACAAGCGAAGAACATCACGAACCCGAGCGCACACAGCACGACCATCGACCGGTCGCCGAGCAGCGCCCGCCAGCCCCCGCCGGCCTTGACCTCGACGGTCCCACTGGTGTCCGTGCCCCACGGAACGTTCGGCAGCTTCACGGTGGCGATCACACCACCGAGCACCAGGAACATCGCGGCTTCGATGGAGAAGAGCCGGATGAACGACCCGGGGTCGGACGTGTCGACGAGCAGCCCACCGATGAGCCCACCGATGCCAAGCCCCAGATTGTTGAGAAAGAACTGAGTGGCAAAGGCACGCGACCGGGTGGTCGTCGTCGAGCACCACACGATCATCGTGGCGAGCGCGGGCGAGATGACGGCGATGCCCATCCCCAGCGCGGCCGCGGCGGCGACGAGAACACCGGCGGAACTGCCGAGCCCGAGCCCGAGCGACCCCGTGGCGGCGGTGACCGTACCCACGATGGCAACCGGAAGAGGCCCGCGCTGGTCGATGACCCGCCCGGTGAAGGGCAGCACCATCAGCGCGGCCAGGGCAAAGGTCATCAGAACGACCCCGGCAGTCCCCGGCCCCAGATCCCGCACCTGCGAGACATAGATGAACGTGAAGGGGACAGTGAAGCCATTGCCGAACGCGCTCAGCGCGTTCCCCAGCTGAATCCGGCGCAGCGCAGCGCCCATCGCGGTGGTCACACTCACCTACCTAGGTTGATCGAAGTCCGACGAAGCACTGAAGTCCAAAGACTTCAACACTAAAATTAGAACCTCAACAATACACATCGAAGGACTTAGACGCCACCGCGTATCAGTGGGATACTCCGCGTCATGCCTGCAGACCCGACCGAGCCGACACTCGACGAACAGATCGCGGCGTACCAGCGCGAGTTCCGCGACCTCGACCCCCAGGTGGAGAAGGTCGTGACGGCCCTGGGCCGTCTGAACCGCCGGATGAACGTTGCGTACGGCCGCCAGGTGGCCGCCCTCGGCATCAGCAACGCCGAGTGGGAGGTCCTCAAGACCCTCGTCCTCGCCGGCGCCCCGTACCGCATGGGCCCGGGCGAACTCGCGAAGCGCCTCGGCCTCACCCCGGCGGCCATGACCCACCGCATCGACCGCATGGCGGGAGAAGGCCTGGTCACGAGGGACCGCGACGAGAACAACCGCGTCCGCGTCATCGTCGAGCTGACGGACGAAGGCCGTACGAAGTGGCTGGAGTCCATGCAGGCGGCTTCGACGTTCGAGGAGGAACTCCTCCAGGACCTCAACAGCAAGGAGCGAGGCGCCCTCGGCGAGATGCTGACCCGCCTCCTGCGCCGCGTGGAGGACGCCCAGCCGGACGCCGGCGGCCGCCTCACGGACCTGGACTGACGGGGCTTGACGCGACCCGCGCAGCTCTGTAAGGTTCTTCGAGTTGTCACGGAGCCGGAACGGTTCTTCGACAACCATCCCGCCGCGAAAGCGGCAACCAAACTCAGCACGACATCCCGCCGGGGACAATTTCGGCATGCCGAAATTGATAACCGAGACCCGATTATGAGTCACCGGGAAGAACCGCTAGAGTTTGAGACGTCGGAACGGCCCAACAGCCGCAAAGACAACCAAGTTTGACTGGCAATCAGGCCCGCAAGGATCTGATAGAGTCGGACTCGCCGGAAAGGGAAACCTGAAAGGCACCGAGGAAATCGGACGGAACACAGTCTGATAGAGTCGGAAACGCAAGACCGAAGGGAAGCGCCCGGAGGAAAGCCCGAGAGGGTGAGTACAAAGGAAGCGTCCGTTCCTTGAGAACTCAACAGCGTGCCAAAAGTCAACGCCAGATATGTTGATACCCCGGCCCACTTCGGTGGGTTGGTGGTTCCTTTGAAAAAGACCTTGTCCCTTGATTGAGGGCAAGGCAACACAGCGAGGACGCAGTGAACGGTCGGTCCTATTCCGACATGACCGTTCCGCTCTTCCGATGTGTGATCCCGATTACGGGAAAACATTCACGGAGAGTTTGATCCTGGCTCAGGACGAACGCTGGCGGCGTGCTTAACACATGCAAGTCGAACGATGAAGCCCTTCGGGGTGGATTAGTGGCGAACGGGTGAGTAACACGTGGGCAATCTGCCCTTCACTCTGGGACAAGCCCTGGAAACGGGGTCTAATACCGGATAACACCGGGTTCCGCATGGGACCTGGTTAAAAGCTCCGGCGGTGAAGGATGAGCCCGCGGCCTATCAGCTTGTTGGTGGGGTGATGGCCTACCAAGGCGACGACGGGTAGCCGGCCTGAGAGGGCGACCGGCCACACTGGGACTGAGACACGGCCCAGACTCCTACGGGAGGCAGCAGTGGGGAATATTGCACAATGGGCGAAAGCCTGATGCAGCGACGCCGCGTGAGGGATGACGGCCTTCGGGTTGTAAACCTCTTTCAGCAGGGAAGAAGCGAAAGTGACGGTACCTGCAGAAGAAGCACCGGCTAACTACGTGCCAGCAGCCGCGGTAATACGTAGGGTGCGAGCGTTGTCCGGAATTATTGGGCGTAAAGAGCTCGTAGGCGGCTTGTCACGTCGGTTGTGAAAGCCCGGGGCTTAACCCCGGGTCTGCAGTCGATACGGGCAGGCTAGAGTGTGGTAGGGGAGATCGGAATTCCTGGTGTAGCGGTGAAATGCGCAGATATCAGGAGGAACACCGGTGGCGAAGGCGGATCTCTGGGCCATTACTGACGCTGAGGAGCGAAAGCGTGGGGAGCGAACAGGATTAGATACCCTGGTAGTCCACGCCGTAAACGTTGGGAACTAGGTGTTGGCGACATTCCACGTCGTCGGTGCCGCAGCTAACGCATTAAGTTCCCCGCCTGGGGAGTACGGCCGCAAGGCTAAAACTCAAAGGAATTGACGGGGGCCCGCACAAGCAGCGGAGCATGTGGCTTAATTCGACGCAACGCGAAGAACCTTACCAAGGCTTGACATCGCCCGGAAAGCCGTAGAGATACGGCCCCCCTTGTGGTCGGGTGACAGGTGGTGCATGGCTGTCGTCAGCTCGTGTCGTGAGATGTTGGGTTAAGTCCCGCAACGAGCGCAACCCTTGTTCTGTGTTGCCAGCATGCCCTTCGGGGTGATGGGGACTCACAGGAGACTGCCGGGGTCAACTCGGAGGAAGGTGGGGACGACGTCAAGTCATCATGCCCCTTATGTCTTGGGCTGCACACGTGCTACAATGGCCGGTACAATGAGCTGCGATGCCGCGAGGCGGAGCGAATCTCAAAAAGCCGGTCTCAGTTCGGATTGGGGTCTGCAACTCGACCCCATGAAGTCGGAGTTGCTAGTAATCGCAGATCAGCATTGCTGCGGTGAATACGTTCCCGGGCCTTGTACACACCGCCCGTCACGTCACGAAAGTCGGTAACACCCGAAGCCGGTGGCCCAACCCCTTGTGGGAGGGAGCTGTCGAAGGTGGGACTGGCGATTGGGACGAAGTCGTAACAAGGTAGCCGTACCGGAAGGTGCGGCTGGATCACCTCCTTTCTAAGGAGCATCTAGATTCCGCAAGGAATCCAGAGCCACTACGTCGGCAAATGTTCGACGGTGGTTAGCTCATGGGTGGAACGTTGACTACTCGGCACGGTCTCTTCAGCACAACAAGTACTGCTTCGGCGTGGAACGTTGAGCGAAGAGGGATCGGGTCGGGCACGCTGTTGGGTATCTGAAGGTACGGGCTCGTTTGAGTCTGTCCTTCGGTTGCCGGCCCCGGTACAGCACCGCGTGAGTGGTGTGTGACGGGTGGTTGGTCGTTGTTTGAGAACTGCACAGTGGACGCGAGCATCTGTGGCCAAGTTTTTAAGGGCGCACGGTGGATGCCTTGGCACCAGGAACCGATGAAGGACGTGGGAGGCCACGATAGTCCCCGGGGAGCCGTCAACCAGGCTTTGATCCGGGGGTTTCCGAATGGGGAAACCCGGCAGTCGTCATGGGCTGTCACCCATACCTGAACACATAGGGTATGTGGAGGGAACGAGGGGAAGTGAAACATCTCAGTACCCTCAGGAAGAGAAAACAACCGTGATTCCGGGAGTAGTGGCGAGCGAAACCGGATGAGGCCAAACCGTATGCGTGTGATACCCGGCAGGGGTTGCGCATGCGGGGTTGTGGGATCTCTCTTTCACAGTCTGCCGGCTGTGAGACGAGTCAGAAACCGTTGATGTAGGCGAAGGACATGCGAAAGGTCCGGCGTAGAGGGTAAGACCCCCGTAGCTGAAACATCAACGGCTCGTTTGAGAGACACCCAAGTAGCACGGGGCCCGAGAAATCCCGTGTGAATCTGGCGGGACCACCCGCTAAGCCTAAATATTCCCTGGTGACCGATAGCGGATAGTACCGTGAGGGAATGGTGAAAAGTACCGCGGGAGCGGAGTGAAATAGTACCTGAAACCGTGTGCCTACAAGCCGTGGGAGCGTCGGAGTGCATGCTTGCATGCACTCTCGTGACTGCGTGCCTTTTGAAGAATGAGCCTGCGAGTTAGCGGTGTGTAGCGAGGTTAACCCGTGTGGGGAAGCCGTAGCGAAAGCGAGTCCGAATAGGGCGATTGAGTTGCACGCTCTAGACCCGAAGCGGAGTGATCTAGCCATGGGCAGGTTGAAGCGGCTGTAAGAGGTCGTGGAGGACCGAACCCACCAGGGTTGAAAACCTGGGGGATGACCTGTGGTTAGGGGTGAAAGGCCAATCAAACTCCGTGATAGCTGGTTCTCCCCGAAATGCATTTAGGTGCAGCGTCGTGTGTTTCTTGCCGGAGGTAGAGCACTGGATAGGCGATGGGCCCTACCGGGTTACTGACCTTAGCCAAACTCCGAATGCCGGTAAGTGAGAGCACGGCAGTGAGACTGTGGGGGATAAGCTCCATGGTCGAGAGGGAAACAGCCCAGAGCATCGACTAAGGCCCCTAAGCGTACGCTAAGTGGGAAAGGATGTGGAGTCGCAGAGACAACCAGGAGGTTGGCTTAGAAGCAGCCACCCTTGAAAGAGTGCGTAATAGCTCACTGGTCAAGTGATTCCGCGCCGACAATGTAGCGGGGCTCAAGCGTACCGCCGAAGTCGTGTCATTCCAGCACATACCCCCAACGGGGGCTGGGATGGGTAGGGGAGCGTCGTGTGCCGGGTGAAGCCGCGCCGGAAGGCAGTGGTGGACGGTTCACGAGTGAGAATGCAGGCATGAGTAGCGATACACACGTGAGAAACGTGTGCGCCGATTGACTAAGGGTTCCTGGGTCAAGCTGATCTGCCCAGGGTAAGTCGGGACCTAAGGCGAGGCCGACAGGCGTAGTCGATGGACAACCGGTTGATATTCCGGTACCCGCTTTGAAACGCCCAATACTGAGCCCATTAATGCTAAGCCCGTGAAGCCGTCCCGATCTCTTCGGAGTTGAGGGAAGTGGTGGAGCCGGTGACCCAAGGTGGTAGTAGGTAAGCGATGGGGTGACGCAGGAAGGTAGTCCAGCCCGGGCGGTGGTTGTCCCGGGGTAAGGGTGTAGGCCGTGTGATAGGCAAATCCGTCACACATTAAGGCTGAGACCTGATGCCGAGCCGATTGTGGTGAAGTGGATGATCCTATGCTGTCGAGAAAAGCCTCTAGCGAGTTTCATGGCGGCCCGTACCCTAAACCGACTCAGGTGGTCAGGTAGAGAATACCGAGGCGTTCGGGTGAACTATGGTTAAGGAACTCGGCAAAATGCCCCCGTAACTTCGGGAGAAGGGGGGCCATCACCGGTGAAGGAACTTGCTTCCTGAGCTGGGGGTGGCCGCAGAGACCAGCGAGAAGCGACTGTTTACTAAAAACACAGGTCCGTGCGAAGCCGTAAGGCGATGTATACGGACTGACGCCTGCCCGGTGCTGGAACGTTAAGGGGACCGGTTAGTGACCTTTCGGGGTTGCGAAGCTGAGAACTTAAGCGCCAGTAAACGGCGGTGGTAACTATAACCATCCTAAGGTAGCGAAATTCCTTGTCGGGTAAGTTCCGACCTGCACGAATGGCGTAACGACTTCTCGACTGTCTCAACCATAGGCCCGGTGAAATTGCACTACGAGTAAAGATGCTCGTTTCGCGCAGAAGGACGGAAAGACCCCGGGACCTTTACTACAGTTTGATATTGGTGTTCGGTTCGGCTTGTGTAGGATAGGTGGGAGACTTTGAAGCTGTGACGCCAGTCATGGTGGAGTCGCCGTTGAAATACCACTCTGGTCGTGCTGGATGTCTAACCTCGGTCCGTGATCCGGATCAGGGACAGTGTCTGATGGGTAGTTTAACTGGGGCGGTTGCCTCCTAAAGAGTAACGGAGGCGCCCAAAGGTTCCCTCAGCCTGGTTGGCAATCAGGTGTTGAGTGTAAGTGCACAAGGGAGCTTGACTGTGAGACCGACGGGTCGAGCAGGGACGAAAGTCGGGACTAGTGATCCGGCAGTGGCTTGTGGAAGCGCTGTCGCTCAACGGATAAAAGGTACCCCGGGGATAACAGGCTGATCTTCCCCAAGAGTCCATATCGACGGGATGGTTTGGCACCTCGATGTCGGCTCGTCGCATCCTGGGGCTGGAGTCGGTCCCAAGGGTTGGGCTGTTCGCCCATTAAAGCGGTACGCGAGCTGGGTTTAGAACGTCGTGAGACAGTTCGGTCCCTATCCTCTGTGCGCGTAGGAATATTGAGAAGGGCTGTCCCTAGTACGAGAGGACCGGGACGGACGAACCTCTGGTGTGCCAGTTGTCCTGCCAAGGGCATGGCTGGTTGGCTACGTTCGGAAAGGATAACCGCTGAAAGCATCTAAGCGGGAAGCCTGCTTCGAGATGAGTATTCCCACCCCCTTTGAGGGGTTAAGGCTCCCAGTAGACGACTGGGTTGATAGGCCAGATGTGGAAGCCCGGTAACGGGTGGAGCTGACTGGTACTAATAGGCCGAGGGCTTGTCCTCAGTTGCTCGCGTCCACTGTGTTAGTTCTGAAATAACGAACAACCGTGTCCATATCCGGTGGTTCAATTTCATAGTGTTTCGGTGGTCATAGCGTTAGGGAAACGCCCGGTTACATTCCGAACCCGGAAGCTAAGCCTTTCAGCGCCGATGGTACTGCAGGGGGGACCCTGTGGGAGAGTAGGACGCCGCCGAACTTCTTTTAGATGGGAAACCCCCGCACCTTATGGTGCGGGGGTTTTCTGCGTTCTGGGTAGGATCCTGGCATGGAACACGTTATACGCGCCGTACGAGCCGACGAGTGGCGCAAGATCAAGGAGCTTCGGCTGGCTGCCGTGAGCGATCCGGCGGCGCCCATTGCCTTTCTGGAGACCCTGGAGCAGTGCGCTGCCCGGCCTGACTCCTTCTGGCAGGCGCGGGCCGAGGGGTCGCACCGGCTGGGCGGCAGCGCTCTGCAGTTTGTCGCCGAGGGTGCTGACGGGGAGTGGGGCGGGACCGTCACCGTGCTGGTGGAGCATGCCGGCGGGAAGGGGATCTTCGGGGAGGAGATTCCTGTGACGCAGGGGCATCTTGTCGGGGTCTTCGTACGGGCCGAGCACCGCGGCAGCGGCATGATTCAGGCGCTCATGCAGGCCGCTTGCGAGTGGGCCTGGTCGCTTGAGGAGCCGCGGCTCGAGCGGGTGCGGTTGTTCGTGCACGAGCGCAATGTGCGGGCCGGCGCCACGTACCGGAAGTTCGGGTTCGTCGAGACGGGGCTGACTGTGCCCGCTGAGGTCGACGGCGAGCTCGAGATCGAGATGGTGCTTACGCGCTAGGGGTGTTGAGCTCCGGCCAGCGTGAGCGCTGCTGTTCCCGGGAACGCAACAGGACCAGGGCGTTGAGGCCCTGGTCCTGGCCGTTCGACAGCAGCTCCGGAAGCCGGGGAAGGGGAGCCACGGCCGCGACGTCGTCGAGGACGAGCGTCATTGGTGGGTCGAGCCGACCGTCTGCTGACCGTGCGGCCAGGCGGCGGCCGTGCTCGACCACGCTTGCGGTGAGAGCGGTGAGCAAGGGCATCGCGCCGGGGTGCGATCTCGGGTCCTCGATTGCTTCACCCACCACGTAGAGGGTGCCCCCCTCGTCGATAAATGATTCCAACACGAGGGAATCTGCTCGATTTGGTGTGCAGGTTTCTCTGATGTGGATCGAGGAGAGGGCCGAGAGGGCCCGGATTGTTAGCTGTTGGGCGATTTCTCGGCGCTCGGGGTGCGATGTGAGGGCCGATTCGAGGAGGCCGGCGGCGCCGCTGCTTGCCTTGGGGTGCGTACGGAGGATGCGGACCGGCTCGTGGGAGTTGTTCGTGGCGTGGGCCCAGCGGTGGACCTGCTTGAAGGGGCTGTTGGCCACGGCTGCCGCGTGGAGCCAGGTCGTGAGGAGCGTTTCTGCTGTCTCGGCCATCGTGGCGTCTATGCGGGCCTGTGGGCGTACGGGGGCCAGCAGGGCGATGGCTCGGGCCGCGGCGATGTCCAGGTCCTCGCAGCCGGTCGTGGGGGACCAGTGGAGGCGGGCCGGGGTGTCGCAGAGGTGGCCGGGGTCGTAGACGAGTACGGGGCCGAGTTTGGCGCGGGCGTCTTTTGTTTCCGACCAGAGGGTGGGGTCGGATGTGATGACCAGGGCGGGGCCCTCTGCGTCCTGGATTGCCTGCAGGGCGAGGCCCTTGCGGGTGGGGGCGGGGGCGTAGACGGGGGTTCCGGGGGTGAGCGTGGGTGCGGGGTCGTGGGGGGTTGGCCCGGCCTGGCGGCCGGGCTGGTTACCCACCCGCTCCACCCGTGCGGGTTGAGTGGTTGAGTGCGGGTCTTCCAGTGGGGGGTTGCGCGCCGCCGGCGGCTGCGGGGTCGCGGCGGGCGGGTACGGCCTCGCGGCTTCGCCGCTGGCCGGGTCGTGGTCCCGTAGGCCCGTTGGTCGGTCGACGCTGGTCGGCTCGTTGTCCCAGGGGCCTGTTGGCCGCTCGACGCTGGTCGGCTCGTTGTCCCAGGGGCCTGTTGGCCGCTCGACGCTGGTCGGCTCGTTGTCCCAGGGGCCTGTTGGCCGCTCGACGCTGGTCCGTTCGTTGTCCCAGGGTCCCGTGGGCCGCTCGACGCTGGTCCGTTCGTTGTCCCAGGGGCCCGTTGGGTGTGTGCTGTTGGTCCGTTCGTTGTCCCAGGGGCCCGTTGGGTGTGTGCTGTTGGTTGGCTCGCTGTCCCGAGGACGCGTTGGCCGTTCGCCGTCGGTTCGTTCGTGGTCCCAAGGCCCGGTTGAGCGATTGCTGTTGGTTGCCTCGTTGGCCCAAGGGCCCGTTTGGCGTTCGCCGTCGGTCCGCTCGTCGTCCCAAGGGCCCGTTGGACGTTTGCTGTTGGGGCGGTGGGCTGTGTTGCTGTTCGTGGACTGTTGCGGGGGGATCGACGTTTCCTGGGGCGGACTCTGTCTGCGCGATCTGCGTACCGCTCGGTATCTCGTGACCGTGCCCAGGACGAAGATCGTCAGGACCGTCAGGACCATGAACTCGCCGATCAGCAGGCCCCAGAAGAGGCCGTAGCCGGAGAGTTGGGCCGGGGGCGTGGACGGCCAGGCCGTTGGCAGGTCGTGGGGGGACTGGGCCAACTCGCGCAGGGCCAGGGGCGTGCGGGTGAACGTTACGCCTGTGGGCCAGGAGCCGTGGGCGAACCAGCCTGCCAGGCCTGTTGCGAGCCAGGTGAGGATCGTCAGGCCCAGGAGGAAGGCCAGTACCCCTACCAACAGGGCGTCGGGGACGCCCCGTTGGGGTGACTCGGGTGTGCGGGGCGCCACCTCAGGCCACCGTGGATTCTGAGGAGTCGTTCAGTTTCAGTTGTTGTTCCATGCGCGCCGCCCGCTCCTCTGCCTCCAACTCCAGCTGGGCCGCGAGTGCGTCGTCCGCCTCGGGGGTGGAGGACTCGGTCATGGCGCGGTCCGTGAAGCACAGGGGACGTTCGGCCTCTGTGATCAGGTGTTTTACCACCTGGACGTTGCCGTTCACGTCCCAGACCGCGATGCCTGGTGTGAGGGTCGGGATGATTTCCACCGCCCAGCGGGGGAGGCCCAGGACGCGGCCCGTGGCTCTCGCCTCGTCTGCCTTCTGGGCGTAGATCGTGCGCGTGGATGCCATCTTGAGGATTGCTGCCGCTTCGCGCGCCGCTGCCCCGTCCACTACGTCGGACAGGTGGTGGACCACCGCCACGAAGGACAGGCCCAGGCGGCGGCCGAACTTCAGCAAGCGCTGGAAGAGTTGGGCCACGAACGGGCTGTTGATGATGTGCCAGGCTTCCTCGACCAGGAAGATGCGCTTCTTTCGGTCCGGGCGGATCCAGGTGTGTTCCAGCCATACGCCGACGATCGCCATCAGGATCGGCATCGCGATGGAGTTGCGGTCGATGTGAGACAGGTCGAAGACGATCAGGGGCGCGTCCAGGTCGATGCCGACGGTCGTCGGACCGTCGAACATGCCGCGCAGGTCGCCGTCGACCAGGCGGTCCAGGACCAGGGCGACGTCCAGGCCCCATGCCCGTACATCGTCTATGTCCACGTTCATGGATTCGGCCGACTCGGGCTCCGGGTGGCGGAGTTGGTCCACGATGTCGGTGAGGATCGGCTGGCGCTCGACGATCGTCTCGTTGACGTAGGCGTGCGCGACCTTGAGGGCGAAGCCGGAGCGTTCGTCCAGGCCGTGGCCCATCGCCACTTCGATGATCGTGCGGAGGAGGGCGAGCTGGCCTGTTGTGGTGATCGCCGGGTCGAGCGGGTTCAGGCGGATGCCGCCGTCCATCGCCGTCATCGGGTCCAGGCGGATGGGAGTTATTCCCAGCTCCTGGGCGATCAGGTTCCACTCGCCGACGCCGTCCTCGCCCTGCGCGTCGAGGACCACGACCTGGCGGTCGCGGAAGCGGAGTTGGCGCAGGACGTAGGTCTTTTCGAGCGCTGACTTGC
Organism: Streptomyces sp. NBC_01465; assembly: GCF_036227325.1. Classification (NCBI taxonomy): domain Bacteria; kingdom Bacillati; phylum Actinomycetota; class Actinomycetes; order Kitasatosporales; family Streptomycetaceae; genus Streptomyces; species Streptomyces sp. NBC_01465. The sequence goes on from NZ_CP109467.1 coordinate 4,434,317, forward strand.
CGTTGCCCGACTCGCCCAGTACCAGCCAGTGCGGGGCCGGCAGTTGCTGTCCGTACAGCTGGAAGGGGTCGTAGATGTAGCCCTTGCCGGAGTACACCTCGCGGCCGATGATCACGCCGGAGTCGCCCAGACCCGGTGCGGCGGTGGGGAGATAGACCGCCTGGGCCTGGCCTGTCGACGTGCGTACGGGAAGACGCGTCGTCTCCACCTTGCCGAAGAGGAAGGCGGTGAAGGCGTCTGTGGCGGCGGACAGTGGGTCTCGCATGGCGGCACTGCCCCTATCGTCGGATGCCGGTCGCGAACGGCAAGGTGTTGACGAACGCCCGGTGGTGCTCGCGGTCGCACCACTCCAGCTTGAGGTAGGACTTGCCTGCGGATGCCCTGATCGTGCGCTTGTCGCGGGCCAGTGCTTCGGGGGAGCGGGAGGAGACCGTGATGTAGCCGACCAGGTTGACGCCGGCCGCTCCGCTCGCCAGGTCCTCGCCGCGCTGGTCGAGGCGGCCGTGGGCGGCGATGTCGCGGGGGTCGACCGTGCGGTTCATCTTGGCGGCGCGGCTTGCCTCCGCCTCGTCGTTCGTCTTCTCCGTGAGCATGCGCTCGATGGCGATCTCGGTGGGTTCGAGGTCCATGCAGACCGCGACCGTACGGATCACGTCCGGGGTGTGGACGAGGAGCGGCGCGAGGAAGTTCACGCCGACCGGGGTCATCGGCCACTCCTTCACCCAGGCCGTGGAGTGGCACCAGGGCGCGCGCGTCGAGGACTCGCGGGTCTTCGCCTGGAGGTACGTCGGCTCCATCGCGTCCAGCTCGGCCGGCCAGGCGTTGCGCTTGGTCATCGCCTGGATGTGGTCGATGGGGTGGTCCGGGTCGTACATCGAGTGCACCAGGGAGGCGAGGCGGCCCTGGCCCAGTGGCTGGCGTACACGGATGTCCGCCTCGGCGAGGCGCGCGCAGATGTCGGTCAGTTCGCGTGCCATGACCACGGCCAGGCCTGCGTCCTTGTCCAGCTTGCGGCCTGCCATGGGGCGGGCCGCGCGGGCCATCGCGTGGGCCTCGCCCGCGAGTTCACGGGTGTAGTGCATGCACGCGACCAGGTAGGCGCGGTGCTGCTCGCTGGAGGTCGACACCATCGACTGGAGCTGGTCGTACGACTCCCGGAGCCAGCCCGGGGAGCGGGTGTCGCCGCGCTGGGCGACGTCCTTCGCGTGTGCGTCCGGGTCGGCGGGGAGGGTGCGGGCCAGCATCTGGAGGCGGGTGACGAAGCCGTCGCCGTTCGCGACGTGCTTGAGGAGCGTGCCGAAGCGGTCGACCAGGGCTTCCTGGTCCTCGGAGTCGCGGAGGCCGACGCCCGGGCCCTCGATCTCGATCGCCGCCGTCACCGTACGGCGGTCCGCGTGGAGGAGGACCGCGATCTCGTCGGGGCCGAAGGGCGCCGCGAGCCAGTGGATGCGGCCGATGCCGGGGGGCGGGCCGATCTCGACCTCGCGGCCGTCGGCCCGTACGCCTGCCTCCATCGTGCCCGCGCGGTAGGCGGTGCCGCGGCGGAGGCTGCGCTTGTAACTCCGGTTGATTTCAAACCACTTGTAGAAGGTGCGGTGCTTGTACGGGACGTACACCGCGGCCAGCGCCAGGAGCGGAAAGCCCATGAGGAGGAGGATGCGGAGGAGCAGGACCTGGACGATCAGGCCGCTCATCATGCCGACGAAAGCTCCGGCGATGATCAGCGCGATCTCGCCGGTCTCGCGGTTCTTGCCGACGATCGCCGACGGGCGGGCCCGGCCGATCAGATACGTGCGGCGGGGCGCGATCTGCTGGGACTGGGAAGTCAACGCCCTCCACCTCCTGTGCTCTTGCGGTTGCCGTGCGGGGTGCCGCTGGTCGGGTTGTTGCTACGGGGCGGGGGTGCGGCGGAGGGGACAGATCCGCCGCCTCCCCCGCCACCGGAGTTGGGGTTGCGGCTGCTGTGCGCCGAGATCCCGCCGGAGACGGGGTTGGCCGGTCGGGCGCCGCCGCCGCTGTCGGGGCGGTTGTTGCCGCCTCCGCCGCCGTTGCCGCGGGAGGAGTGCGTCTTGATGCCCTGGGAGACGAGGGCGGCGGGGGAGGAGATGACCGCGGCCGCCTGGGCGCCGTCGGTGGCCTTGGAGCGGTTCGTACGGGCCGTGGCGATCTCGTCGCCGAAGCCGGGGACGAAGCGGTAGATCATGGCGCTGGCGAAGATGGCCAGGAGGATGATCGCGAGGCCGGAGACGACGGCGGAGAAGGAATCCGGGCCCTTGTCTCCGGAGAGGGCGCCTGCCAGGCCGAGGACGACGACGATGACCGGCTTGACCATGATCACCGCGATCATGATGCCTGCCCAGCGGCGGACGTGGCCCCACATGTTCTTGTCGACGAGGCCCGCGTAGACGGCCGTGCCGAGGAGGGCTCCGACATAGAGGAGGGCGGCTCTGATGACCAGTTCGAGCCAGAGGACGCCGGCCGCGAGGATCGAGACCAGGGAGACGACGATCAGCATGATCGGGCCGCCGCCGATGTCCGTGCCCTTCTTCAGCGCCTCGGAGAAGGAGCCGAAGAAGACGTCGGTCTGGCCGCCGGTGGCCGTCGAGATGACCTCGGTGACGCTGTCGGTGGCGGAGACGATCGTGTAGAGGATGAGGGGGGTGAAGGCGGAGGCGATGACGGTCAGCCAGAGGAAGCCGATCGCCTCGGAGAGGGCGGTGGCGAGGGGGACGCCGCGGATGGCTCGTTTGGCTACGGCGAGGAGCCAGAGGACCAGGGTCAGGACGGTGGAGGCCGCGAAGACGACGGCGTACTGGCGGAGGAAGGCGGCGTTGGTGAAGTCCACGTTGGCGGTGTTCTTCACGGCGTCGGAGAGCTTGGTGACGATCCAGGCAGCGGCGTCTGCGCAGCCCCTTGCCAGGGAGGAGAGGGGGTCGGTGGTGTCGCCGACCGTCCCGCCGGGGGCTACCGTGCCACCGCCCTTGTCGCCCTGGCAATAGGCCTTGGCCTCGCCGACGATGAGGTCGCAGTTGTTCTTGCTGGGAGATGGCGTGGGAGACGGCGTCGGCGCTGCGAAGGCGCGGCTCGCCAGCAGTACAGCCGCTGTCTGCACGGCGGTGAGCAGGGCGGCGGCTGTGAGAGCGCGCCGTGGGCTACCGGGCATACGTGAACCCTCCGAACTGCTCGACTGCCTTGGCGATCTCGTCGGCGTTGGAGGCCGTCCGGTCGGCGTTCACCGGGGCCGGGCCCTCCTTCTGGGAGAAGCTCTCGACTTTCCAGTCCCCGCTTACCCACTGAAGCTTGAGCGTCATGGTGAACCAGTCGTTGGTCACCGGGTTGGTGGAGCCGACCCCGGCGGTTCCGAACACTCCGGTGCACCAGACCTCGACGGTCGCGGAGTTGTCGGCGTACTGCGTGGTCTTCGTACCGACGGGGGCGGTACGGGAGACGTAGGTCATCCCGTGTGCCGCGTTGCCGTTCGCGTCCAGGCCGACCTTGTCCAGGAACTGCTTGTCGTAGGCCGTGTCGAACTTGGCGTCCAGGGCATTGACCTGGCTGGGAACGAACACCTGGCGCACGATCTCGTGACGGCGCTCGGGTTTGAGGATGTCGGAGGAGACGAGCGCGACGGCATAGTTCGCGCCGGCGGACTGCGCGCCCTGGTCACTCTTCGGGTACCCGGACGGGATCGATCCGTTCTTGCCGGTCACCGGCTTGGAGCCCGTCGGGGCCGTGGGGTTCGCGCCCGCCTTCTTGTCCGTGCTCGGGGAGTCGCTGTCTCCGCCGCCGCCCTGGTTCGCGAACGCGATAGCCGCGATGAGCAGCACCACCACGCCCACGACCGTGACGACCGAGCGCGACATCCTTGCCGCGGGGGGCCTGGTGCCCTCGCCCTCGGGCAGGCGGGTGCGAGTCGTGCCCGCGCCGCCGACGCTGTCGTAGCCGTGTTCGCGCTCGTCGCCGAGACTCATGACGCGTACGCCCCCTCAACCCTTCGCTGTGTTGCTGCGTTACGACGGTAGGTCGTGCACTGACGGGGGGTTAGACGGCCATCCCGTAAACGATGGTGAAGAGCGTGCCGAGTGAGCCGATGATGAAGACTCCGGTGAGGCCCGCCACGATCAGGCCTTTGCCCTGCTCGGCGCTGAAGGTGTCCCGGAGTGCTGTCGCACCGATGCGTTGTTTCGCCGCGCCCCAGATCGCGATGCCGAGGCAGAGCAGGATGGCGACGGCCATCACCACCTCCACCATGACGCGCGCCTCGTTGCCCAGGCTCCCGAACGGCCCCCAGTTCGGGGCGATTCCGCCGATGATGGTGTTGATGTCGCCCTTATCGGCTGCCAGGTACATGTTCAAGTCACCGCCTCTGTCGGGTAGTTCGCTGCCCATGCTCCGCGGCATGGACACGCACTATCTTCGCTGATGAAACCGCCCCCGTGTGTCGCCCGGCGGCTCTCTTTACCCGCATCCCCGCACGTATGTCCGAGAAGGCGGTCCTGACCTGCGACGCCGACCGGATGTATGCGGGAACACGTATGGTCACTCTGTGTATCACGGGGGGTGACGCCGGGCAATGATTGGCGTTATCCACCTCGGCGCTGTCGCAGGAAGGGGCGGGGGGCGTGCCGTTTTCGATGAGGCTGAGAGGCCACTGGCTGTAGTCGATTACCAGCCGGAGTGGCCGGATGAGTACGCGGCGGTGGTCCGGCGGGTGCGGGCGGGGCAGGTGGGGTGGGAGGTGTCTTGAGGGTCTGGAGGCAATGGCTTTCAACTCCCGTTGCCTGTCGGTAGGTTCGGGTCGACAGGTTGTTCGAGGAGAGGGACTTTCACTGTGCGCACGTCCAGCCGTCGACTGATGTCCGCACTCGCCACCGCGGCCGCCGGTGCTGCGGTCGACGCCCAGTGGCGCTACGGCTCCGGGCCGGCCGTCACTCGGTGCCGTCGTAGGACTGGAACCCGATGGTGACGGTCACCTCGCCGGGGACCGGCTCCGGCTTCGGGCGGTCCGGGGTGTCGAGCACCGGTAGGCGGTGGTTCTCGACACGGATGCGCGGGAGCGTCAGGCCGAAGTGGGACCCGACCGCCCGGAGCGTCCGGACCGCCGCCGTACGGCCCCTGTGGCCCTCGTCCCATACGTCGGTGAACCGGCCCTCGGCGTCGAGGAGCCCCGCCTCGGTCAATGCGGGGTCCAGCAGGGCGGGTTCAGTGCCCGTACGGGACAGGGTGCCGGCGTAGTGGCCGGGGAAGCCCGGTTCGACGGCCAGGGTGCACAGCTCCTCGCCGCCGGGTCCGGTGCAGGTGACGTGGAGCGCGTCGGAGCGGCGCTGCCAGATCGTGACGCCGGGGACGGAGAGGTCTCCGGTCGCAGGGCGGTCGCCGGTGTTCTCCAGGGCGAAACTCCAGCCATTGCCGCAGGAGCCGAACACCGCGGTGGGGCGTTCCCTGTTCGGGGTGAACGCCTGGCGCAACCGGGATCGGGAGACGGCGGGGGCCGGGAGCACGGAGTCCGGGTCGGCGCCCAGGCGGCGGGCCAGCTCCTGCGCTGTGTGGGCGCGGGTGAACGTGAGGGCGTAGGAGGAGGAGAAGACGTGCGTCGGCAGCCAGTCGATGCCGTCCGAGGGAGCGGGCGTCGGTTCCACGTCCAGTGAGCCGCCCTCGCGCGGGGTGGTGAGGATGCTGCGGGCCCGCTCCGGGGTGATCAGGGGGCCGAGGTACGGGTCGGCCAGCAGCTCGACCGGGGCGATGTGCTCGGCGGTCAATGGGCGCCACAGCGGGAGCACTTCGCGCGCCAGCACCTCCCACGCCTCGTCCTCCTGACCCCAGATCGCCAGCTCGCGGGCGCGCGGGACCGCGGCGACGCAGGCGGGCTCGAAGGTGCCGTCGAGGAAGCGCCGGCGGTAGGGGGCGAGGGCCGGGTCGGTGCTGGTGTGGCCGTGGTCCTCGCGCTCGGCGAGGAGCGCGTACACCGGTAGGACCGCTTTGGTGAGGAAGTGGCCGTCGGCGGGGAGGAGGCGGCGGGGGTCCGGGAGCATGTACGTACTCCCCTGCATGACCCGCGTCTGGAAGAGGTACACGTCGGCCGCCGGGCGGCCGAAGGCCTTGGCGTCCTCGAGCGCGGCCACCGCCTCGTCGAGCCGCCCCGCCAGTAGGTCGAGGCGGGCCTGCTCGATCTGGGCGTCGAGGCGGTCCGCCGTGGCGCCCTCGGGGTTACGGAGGTTGTGGAAGCTCTGGTAGAGCGCGTACATGAGGTGGCCGAAGGACTCGTAGCGCTCGGGCGGGCTCGCGCGCCAGCTCGCGTAGTCGTACGCCGCCCACTCGCCGTCCTCGTTGATGTCCTCCGGGTCGAGCATGAGGTCGTTCATGTCGCTCTCGACGGAGAGCTGGAGCGCGCGGCGCCACATCTCGGCGGCGAACAGTTCGTCCTCGTCCGGGTCTTCGCCCAGGTCCTCGTGGGCCCACTCGTCGAAGGCCTCGAAGGACATGCCGACGTCCTCGTAGCGGGCGACCTGGGTGGTCCCCGCCATCAGATCGACGAACTCGCCCGCCCAGCGCCAGCCGTTGGAGACCTTGAGGAAGGCGCGGTAGGAGGGCGGGAGCGGAGTGCCCGTGCACGCCTCGAGCGCCGCTATCTCCTCGTCGGTGGCAGGGTCGAAGCCGAGCCGGCCCGGCGGCTCGTCGTGCACCTCGTGCCACTCGTCGCTCCATGTACGGAGGAAAGCGGCCCAGTCGTCGATCTTCTGCGTACCCATGAACCCAGCGTGCCGGACACCACTGACAATGCGGCCGGTCGGCGGCGGAACGGGTCAGTCCAGATCCCCCGGGACCAGCGAGTGCACCACCAGGTCGACGCGGCCGTCGTGCACCGTGCCCGCGTTGCGCAGGACGCCCTCCTCCGTGAGGCCCGCCTTCAGGGCGACCCTGCGCGACGCGGTGTTCTCGGTGGCCGCGCGCAGCTCCATGCGCTGGAAGTGCTGGTCGGTGAGCAGCCACCGGCCGATGGCCCGGGTGACCTCCACGGCGATTCCGCGGCCGCGGGCCCAGGGCGCGACCCAGTAGCCGATCTCGCTGACCTGCGCTTTCCAGTCCGTACGGTTGAGCCCGACCGCGCCGGCGAGGCGGCCGCCGTCCGCCGCGTCCGTGATCGCGAACTGGATTCCGTCGCCCGAGGTCCGCAGGTCCTCCGCGACCTTCGTGCACCAGGCGGTCGCGTCGTCGAGCGTGTACGGCGAGGGCAACGGCAGCCAGCGCTGGGTCAGTTCGTCCGAGCAGCCCTTCTGGGCGTCCTCGATGTCCTCCGGCGTGAAGGGGCGCAGGGTGAGGGTGCCGGTGTGCAGCACGGTCTCCGGGAAAATAATGCTCATGGCAGACCGTATCCCGGCTGGGCATGATGGGTGCATGGATGATCAGCAGAGAGCCTTTCCCTCGACGACCGCTGCCGACCGTGAGTCGCTGACCCAGTTCCTGCAGTACCAGCGCGAGACGCTGATGATGAAGTGCACCGGGCTGAACGTCGAGCAGCTGCGGGAGGCCGCCGTCCCGCCCTCGGGGATGACGCTGCTCGGGCTCGTACGGCACATGGCCGAGGTGGAGCGGAGCTGGTTCCAGGAGGACTTCCGGGGCGACCCGGTGACCACCGCGTGGAAGGGGTTCGAGGTCGCGGACGCCGATCCCGCCGAGGCGTTCCGGGTGTGGGACGCGGCCTGTGCCGTCTCGCGGGAGATCGTGGACGGGGCGGAGTCGCTCGACGTGCGGGTCCAGATCGGCGGTGAGCCCCACTCGCTGCGCTACATCGTGACGCACATGATCGAGGAGTACGCCCGCCACAACGGCCACGCGGACTTCCTGCGCGAGCGCATCGACGGGACCACGGGCGAATGATCACCGTGCGGGAGCTGTACGTGTACCCGGTGAAGGGGTGCGCGAAGGTCGCCGTCGCGTCCGCCCGGGTGGGGGACATGGGGCTGAAGCACGACCGTACGTTCATGGTCGTCGACGCCGTGGACGGGTCCTTCCGGAGCCAGCGCAAGCTGCCGGGGATGGCCGTCGTACGGGTTGAAGTGCTCCGTCTGGGCCGGGAGTTGATGCTGAGCGCGCCCGGTGTGGAGTCGCTGCGCGTCGGGGTCGATCCCGATGGCGTACGGCTGCCCGTCAGTCTCTTCGACCGGCCCGTCGGGGACGGGGTCGATCAGGGGGACGCCGCTGCGGAGTGGTTCTCCGAGGTGCTGGGGGCCAAGTCCCGGCTGGTGCGCGTGCCGCCAGGGTTCGACCGCGACGGGTGGGGCGAGGTGCCGGGGAAGGTCGGGTTCGCCGATGCGCACGCGCTGTCGGTCAACTCCGTCGCCTCGCTGGACGACCTCAACGCGCGGATAGCCGAGCGCGGCGGTGCCGATCCCGTCGGCCTCGACCGCTTCCGGCCCAACATCGTGCTGGAGGGGTCCGACGAACCCCACTTCGAGGACCGGATCAGGCGGATGACCGTCGGGACCGTTCAACTCGCCTATGCCGTACGGGCGATGCGCTGCAACGTCCCGCTCGTCGACCAGGTCACCGGGCGCCGCGCCGGACCCGAACCGGTCCGCACGCTGGCCGGCTACCGGCGGGAGCCGGCGTACGACAACAAGGTCAGCTTCGGGATGAAGGCGGCCGTGGTGCGGGGTGGAGTGCTGAGCGTCGGCGATCCGGTCGATGTGACCCGCTGGGAGGCGTGAGCGCTCAGGTCACCGGGCCCTGGCCGTCGAGTTCGGCGAAGTGGTCGAACTCGCCTGCCTGGACGCCGAGTACGAACGCGTCCCACTTCTTCTGGGTCGTCGTGACGACGTTTTCGGGGTCGCTCGTCTCGCGGAGGTAGACCAGGTCGCCGGGGCCGAAGGCGATCTCGATCCAGGGGCCCGGACCCTCCTCGCCCTCGGGGGCCGCACGGATCCAGTCGAGGTCGGCGGGGATGTCGGACACGGTGCTCCTCGGGCGGGCGGCGGTGAACAGGGCGTGGCGCCAGGCTAGTACGTCTTGATCCGGCGGGTACGGGGTGGGAATGTCGGGCCCGTGGACGGACTCAAGGATCACGACCCCGCGCACATAGGTGCCTTCGCGCTGGTCGGCCGGCTGGGCGCCGGGGGCATGGGGCAGGTCTATCTGGGGCGGTCGCCGGGTGGGCGGCTGGTGGCCGTGAAGGTGATCAGGGACGAGATCACCGACCATCCCGAGACGCTCGCCAGGTTCCGGCGCGAGGTCAAGACCGTGCGGGCGGTGCGCAGTCCGTACACCGCGGGGCTCGTCGACGCCTCGCTCGACGAGGCGCCGTACTGGCTCGCCACCGAGTACGTGGAGGGACCCACCCTGCGCGACGCCGTGCGCGAGCGCGGGGCGTTCCCGGCCGTCACCTGCCGGGGGGTGTTCGCGGCGCTCGCGGAGGGCCTTGCGAGCGTCCATGCGTACGGGGTGACGCACCGCGATCTGAAGCCGGGGAACGTCATGCTGGGCGCCCAGGGGCCCCAGTTGATCGACTTCGGGATCGCGCGGGGCGTGAGCGACGACGTACTGACCATGGCGGGGCAGTCGTTGGGGACGCCGGGCTATGCGGCGCCCGAGGTGATCCTGCGCAACGAGGTCGGGCCCGCCGCCGATGTCTTCGCGCTGGGCGCGACCATGGCGTACGTGGCCACCGGGCGGGCGCCGTTCGGGGTCGGGGAGGCCGCGGGGATCGGCTATCGCGTCGTGCACGAGGAGATTGGGCTCGACGGGGTCGAGGAGGAGCTCGGCGCGCTCATCAAGGCATGCGTGGCCAAGGAGCCGGGGGAGCGTCCTGGGCTCGACGAGGTGATCGCGCGGTGCGGAGTGCGGTCCGCGCTGGTCGACGACGCGTTCTACCGGGGCGTGCGGACGGAGCGGGCGCAGGAGCCGGAGGGGGACGAGCCGACGCTCGTCGCGCCCGTCGCCGCTCCTGAGGCTGTGCGGCCCCGGAGGCGGCGGGTCTGGCGGGCGGTGGTCGTGGCGGGGCTCGTGGTGGTCGCGGCGGCCGTGTCCGCCGTGGAGTTGAGGCCTCCCGGGGGAGGCGACGGCGGCAAGGGCGGTGGCGGGAGCGTCCCCAAGGTGCCCGGGCACGTCGAGGCCGTCTCCGCCGTGAAGGGGAAGTGGTCCTCCCGTACGCAGGACTGCGACCCGAGCGCCGAGGAGCCCGTCTCGCAGGGGCAGACCGTGGTGCAGGGGAGCGGGCGGTCGATCGTGAATCCGAACGCGATGACGGGGAAGGCGCGGATCCAGTTCCGGCTGCGCGGGGTGGACACCCCCTCGGACGCCTCGAAGCCGTACTACGTGTCCCTGCTCGTACGTCCGCCGCACCACGACGACCGCGGCTACGCGACCAAGCCGGTGAACCTCTTCGCCAAGGGCGTGAAGGGGGCGCTGGAAGGGATCACGGTGACGTATCCGGACGACTTCACCCAGCGGTCCGCGGGGAAGACACGCGCGGCGATCCCGCTCTCCGCGGACCCGGGCGACTGGACGCTGCTGGTGGGGCATGTGAAGTCGGAGAAGGAGTACGCGGTGATCCTCTGCGGGGGATTTCAGGGCGGATAGGCGCGGATGGGCTGTACTGGCCGGGGTGATGGGGGAGGGTTGGTGCGTGCGCAAAGTCTGGGTGGTCGGTGGGGCCGGGGTCGGGCTGTTCCTGGCCTTCGTCGCGCTGCTCGTCGTCGGTACGTACTCGGCCGCGGCCGGGATGAACGGCGGCGGTGCGAAGGGTGCGGTCGGGCTGGCGAAGGGCGCGGTGCCCGCGATGTACCAGCCGCTGGTGCAGAAGTGGGGCAACCTCTGCCCGGCGATCAACCCGGCGCTGCTGGCCGCGCAGTTGTACCAGGAGAGCGGCTGGCGGTCCGATGCGAAGTCGCCGGCCGACGCGCGGGGGATAGCGCAATTCATCCCCGGAACCTGGGCGACGCACGGGATCGACGGGAACGGTGACGGGAAGAAGGACATCTGGGATCCGGCGGACGCGATTCCGTCGGCGGCCTCGTACGACTGCGAGCTGGCGAGCTACGTGAAGAAGGTGCCGGGCGACCAGAGCGACAACATGCTGGCGTCGTACAACGCGGGGGCGTACGCCGTCATCAAGTACGGGGGCATCCCGCCGTACCGGGAGACGCAGAACTACGTCAAGATCATCCGGTCCCTGGAGAAGAGCTTCGCCCGGCCGGTGGGCGGAGTCGCCCCGTCCCAGCAGGCCGCCTCCGCCATCTACTACGCGCAGGAGAAGCTCGGGACGCCCTATCTGTGGGGCGGGAACGGGACCGCCGACCAGGGCGGGCGCTTCGACTGCTCGGGGCTGACGAAGGCCGCGTACCACAGCGTGGGGATCGAGCTGCCGCGCGTCGCCAACGACCAGTACAACGCCGGGCCGCACCCGTCGAGGGACCAACTCCTCCCGGGTGACCTGGTGTTCTTCTCGGACGATCTCGGGAACTCGCGCGCGATTCACCACGTTGGGCTGTATGTGGGAGGCGGGTACATGATCGACGCTCCGTACACGGGCGCCGTGATCCGCTTCGACAAGATCGACTCCCCGGACTACTTCGGGGCGACACGCGTGACGAAGGACGGAGCACAGGCAGTGGGGTCGGCCGCCGGATGAGGGTGCTGCTTTTCGGGGCGACCGGCATGGTCGGCCAGGGCGTGATGCGGGAGTGCCTGCGCGACGGGCGGGTGGAGAGCGTCCTCGCGGTCGTGCGCGCCCCGCTCGGCTTCACACATCCCAAGCTGCGTGCGGTGGTTCACGAGGACTTCGCGGACTTCTCCTCCCTGGAGGGCGAGTTCGCCGACGTGGACACCGTCTTCTACTGCCTCGGCGTCTCCTCGGTCGGCATGGGCGAGGACGCGTACCGGCGCATCACGTACGACTACACGCTCGCGGCGGCCCGCGCGCTGCCCGCCGACCCGGAGCTGACCTTCGTCTATGTCTCCGGCGAGGGCACGGACAGCACGGAGCAGGGCCGCTCGATGTGGGCGCGCGTCAAGGGCCGTACGGAGAACGAGCTCCTGGCGATGGACTTCCGCGCGTACATGTTCCGCCCCGGCTTCATCCAGGCCGTGCACGGAGCGACCTCGCGGACCAGGCTCTACCGGACGCTGTACGTCGTCATCGGCCCGCTCTACCCGCTGCTGCGGCGGCTGATCCCCCGCCATGTGACGACCACCGAGAACCTGGGCCGCGCGATGATCGCGGTCGTGGGGCGGGCCGGGGAGGGCGAGCGCGTTCTCGCCAGTCCGGAGATCAACAAGGCGGCGGCGGAAGCATAAACACCGCTGTGACGTGGCTTGAACTCTCCGTTACCGCCAGGCCCTGAGCTGCGACGATGAGTCACTCTTCGGTAACGTCATAGTGATCGTTCGGTGGAGAGTGGAACGGCGGGCCCCTCCAGGGCGTTCCCTGGACGGAGAACGTTGAAGACTGACCAACGGGGGTTGGTGGAAGCCGCGGTACAGCGCAGTACGGCGTAGGGACAAGGCAAGGGGCCGCAGCACATGGCTGGACTCGCGATCGATGGGTCGAACCCCGATGTCAGCCTGCTCTACGACATCAACGGCCTTGCGAAGGACGCCCCCGGGTGGGTCGACCGCGCGATGGAGTTCGTCGGCGAGTACGGGATCCTGCTCGCGCTGGTCCTCGTCGCGCTGTGGTGCTGGTGGTCCGTCAGGCGCCAGGCCGACCGGGAGCGAGCCGTGTCGTCGGTCGCCGCGCTCGTGTGGGCGCCGCTGGCCGCGGGCCTTGCCGTACTGGTCAACATCCCGATCCGCGGATTCGTGGAGCGGCCGCGTCCGTTCGTCGAGCACACGGGCCTGGACGTCCTGGTGAGCGGCAAGACCGACTTCTCCTTCGTCAGCGACCACGCCACGATGGCGATGGCGCTCGGGGCCGGACTCTTCGTCACGCACCGGAAGTTCGGGCTGATCGCCATCGGACTCGCTCTGGCGGAGGGCTTCTGCCGGGTCTTCATGGGCGTGCACTATCCGACCGACGTCATCGGCGGATTCGCGCTGGGCACGGCGGTCACGCTGCTGCTCGCGCCGCTGGCCGGGATGCTGCTGACGCCGGTCGTACGGGCGGTGTCGCGGTCCGAGCGGCTCGGGTGGCTGGTGCAGTCGCGGCGGGTGGTGGCGGTGGCCGCGGTGGCGATCCCGGAGCCGCGGCCCGAGTCGGACCACCGGGACCTGGCGGCCTGAATCCCCTGAACTTCACAGGGATTGCGGGTAGTTGAAGACCTTCTCCGGGTCGTACTGCTTCTTGAGCGCCGTCAGACGGGCTGCCGCGTCGCCGAAGTACGCCGAGCGCCAGTCGGTGAGCGTGGGGTCCGTGTAGTTCTGGTAGGCGCCGCCGGATGCGTACCGGCGCATCGCGCTGTGGGTGTCTTTCAGCCAGTTCTGCTGAGTTGATCCTGAAGTGCCCGGGCGCCACGAGGCGATGTACTGCGCCAGGAAGCGCGAGCGGCGGTGGACGAAGGCCGTCGCGGACGGGTCGACCCGGTTGATCGCACCGCCGAGCGCGGTCAGCGCGATGGAACCGGCGCCCGCGGACTGGGCGGAGAACGCCTCGGAGCGGGCGAGGAGCGCGGAGATTCCGGACGCCGGGATCGAGCGGTCGTAGAAGTCGGACGCGGCGGAGTACGTCTCGCGCTGCAGGGCGCCCTGGGCGGTGCGGCCCGGGGTGGCGCCGGGGAGGTGGCACTGGTCCTCGGAGAAGCTCGCGCAGCCCGCGTACACGAGCATCGCCTCCTTGTAACCGCGGCGCCGCAGAGATACGGAGGAGGCCGGTGAGCCCGCGCGGTCGGCCAGCCGGTCGAGGGTGTTCTGCAGGTCGGAGTAGGTGCCGAGGGAGAACGCGGCCACGGAGACGGAGGGGTTGCGCCCGCCCGCGGCCTGCTCCAGGTGCGCGGACGACCAGATCTCGTCGGGCTGGTCGGGGCCCCACTCCTGCCAGGCGGCGACGACGGCGGCCGCCTTCGACCAGGGCCAGGTGAGATAGGCGCCGACGGTCTGCGGGGCGGGGTGGGTCCGGAAGGTGAGGTCGGTGACCACCCCGAAGTTGCCGTTGCCTGCCCCGCGCAGGGCCCAGAAGAGGTCCTTGTTGGCGGAGGAGCTGGCGGTGAGGCGTTTGCCGTCGGCGGTGATGAGGGTCGCCGAGGTGAGGTTGTCGCAGGTCAGTCCGTAGGCGCGGGAGGCGACACCGTGGCCGCCGCCGAGCGTGAGGCCGGATATGGCGACGGTGGGGCAGGAGCCGCCGGGGATCGTACGGGAGGAGGCGGCGAGGGTGTCGTAGACGTCGACGAGGCGGGCGCCGGCGCCGATGGTGCCGGTGGAGGGGCTGATGCGGTTCAGCTTCGACACGTCGATGACCAGGCGGCCCGTGCCCGAGGACCAGCCCGCGTAGGAGTGGCCGCCGCTGCGGATGGAGACCGGGGTGCGGTGGGCGCGGGCGAAGGCCAGGCATTCGCGGATGTCGTCGTCGTTCGCGACGTAGGCGACGGCGGTGGGCTTCTGGTCGTCGAAGCGGGTGTTGTAGAGCTGGCGGGCGGTGGCGTAGGCGGAGTCGCCGGGGCGGACGAGCTTGCCCTGGAGGCCGCTCGCGAGGGCGGACCAGGTGGGGGCCTTGGTCGGGGTGGGGGTGCTGCTGGGCGTGCGGGGTGGGGTGGAGCGGGATGCGGCGGGCTGGGTGTCCGGGTCGCTGGTGCAGGCGGCGGCGGCCAGGGCGGGGGTGGCGGCTAGCAGGGTGCGGCGGCGCATGTGGTGACCTCCTGGGTCGCTTTCGCGGACCGGCGTCCCGGTTGTGCCCACCCGTTCCGCCCTGCGGAACGACTGCCCACAACCTGTGGGGTTCAGGCGTTGGCGCTGGACGCCTCGTGCTCGCTCGCGTCCGTGCGCGCCCGGTCCCGGGAGCGGCGCGCCGGGCCCGTCCAGCCGCAGCTGCAGCGGGCTATGCAGAACGCGCCTCGTTCGGTGGTGGTGGTCAGGTGCTGGTGTGGGGGGTCTGCCGGTGACACGCGTTTCACGGTACCGGGGGTGTGCCGAAGGGCGACGGGCGGTGGTGCCACCCGGCGGACGGAGTCCGGCGCAGCGGCCCGAAGCCCGTGAGGCCCCCCGGGGCCGAGCGGTGCGAGGGGCGCGTGAAAAAACGTGACGGGTGGCCCGGGGCGTCGTTATGCGGGACGGGTGGGGTGTGACAAGTGGTGGTCGGGCGTTGGGGGTTGGCAGGCGATGCTGGTGCGGCAGTACGGGTGGAGGAGCGGGGCCTGTGGGGCCTCTGTTGCGGTGGTGATCGCTGCCGTCGCCGGGTGTTCTCCGCGCGCGGGCGCCGTCGCCGACGACCGGAGCGACACCGGGGCCGTCCAGGGAGCCGCCGCCGCGCTGGTGCGGGCCGGGAGCGCCAAGGCGCGTACGTCCATGGAGATGGCGTCCGGCGGGACACGGGTGACCATCAGCGGGACCGGTACGTACGACTTCCGCAAGCGGATGGGGATGCTCAGGGTCGTCCTGCCCCAGGACGCGGCCGGCGCGCAGGAGCACCGGCCGATCACCGAACTCCTCGCGCCCAGCGCGCTCTACATGAAGAACCGGGGCGCGGGCGTCCCCGCCGACAAGTGGGTGCGGGTCGACACCAGGACCCTCTCCGACGGGAATCTCGTGACGGGCGGCGCCACCGACCCCCTGATCGCCGCCGAACTGCTGCGCGGCGCGCGCAAGGTGAGTTACGTCGGCAAGGAAGAGCTCGACGGGGTTCGCGTACGGCACTACCGCGGTGTCACCGCTGCGGCGAAAGGGTTCGCCAAACGGGATGTGCCCTTCGACGCGTACCTCGACGACGAGGGCCGGCTGCGCAAGGTGCGCCACCGCTTCAGCTTCGTCAACGAGGGCAAGACCGTCGAGGTCGCCTCCACCACCGTGCTGTACGGATTCGGGGCGCCGGTGGCCGTCGAACTGCCCGCCGCGGCGGACATCTATGCCGGAAAGATTCGCTGAGGATCAGTCGGAAATGGTCCGTCCGTGCCATGCGCGGGGCGTGTTCGGATCCCTACGCTGGGAAGCCGACGACGGCAGAGAGAGGTGATGCACGTGCCGGGGTTGCGCACTATGAGTGTCCAGGAGCACGTGGCCCTCGCCGAGATCGAGCTGTGCGGTGAGTTGATGATCGCGGCGGCGGACGCCGCCGAGGAGAGGCTCAGCGCGGACCGTATCGACGAGGTGCTGATGAGGGTGTCGGCGGACGCCGACAAGTAGGGGGCGGTGCGCGGCCCGGTCCGTGCCGCGCTCCCCCCGGCCGGGGACCGCCCGGTTCACGTACGCAGCAGCCGGGCGATCGCCTTTGTCGCTTCCTCGACCTTCGCGTCGATCTCCTCGCCGCCCTTGACCGCGGCATCGGCCACGCAGTGGCGCAGGTGCTCCTCCAGGAGCTGGAGCGCGAAGGACTGGAGGGCCTTGGTGGACGCCGAGACCTGGGTGAGTATGTCGATGCAGTAGACGTCCTCGTCGACCAGTCGCTGCAGGCCCCTGATCTGGCCTTCGATCCGCCGCAGCCGCTTGAGGTGCTCGTCCTTCTGGTGGTGGTAGCCGTGCACTCCGGCGTCGTGAGGGGTGAGTGGTTCCGTCGCCTCGGTGGCCGTCATGGCGTCCTCCCGTTGGTCAAAAGGGGTACATACCCCTCATGGGTATATGGTACCGGTCCCCCGTGCTGATCACTGTGCCTCATGGGCGACACTGGGTGCTCGCCGGTTAGCCGTGGCCGGATGATGCGCCTAGCATCAGCCTGACCGAATCCAGAGCACCCTGAGGACCCCACGTGCGCTTTCGTCTGACCCCCCGGGAGACGAGCTTCTACGACATGTTCGCCGCATCAGCGGACAACATTGTCACGGGCTCCAAGCTCCTCATGGAACTGCTCGGTGCGGACGCCCCCGCCCGGGTCGAGATCGCGGAGCGGATGCGGGCAGCGGAGCACGCGGGGGACGATGCCACCCACGCCGTCTTCCACCAGCTCAACTCCTCCTTCATCACGCCGTTCGACCGCGAGGACATCTACAACCTGGCCTCGTCGCTCGACGACATCATGGACTTCATGGAAGAGGCCGTCGACCTTGTCGTCCTCTACAACGTCGAGGAGCTGCCCAAGGGTGTCGAGCAGCAGGTCGAGGTACTGGCGCGGGCGGCCGTTCTGACCGCCGAGGCCATGCCGAACCTGCGGACCATGGACAACCTCACCGAGTACTGGATCGAGGTCAACCGCCTCGAGAACCAGGCCGACCAGATCCACCGCAAGCTGCTGGCCCAGCTCTTCAACGGCAAGTACGACGCCATGGAGGTGCTGAAGCTGAAGCAGATCGTGGACGTACTCGAAGAGGCTGCCGACGCGTTCGAGCACGTCGCGAACACGGTGGAGACCATCGCGGTCAAGGAGTCCTGAACCCGGTGGACACCTTCTCCCTGATCGTGACCATCGGTGTCGCGCTCGGATTCACGTACACGAACGGCTTCCACGACTCCGCGAACGCCATCGCCACCTCCGTCTCCACCCGGGCGCTCACGCCCCGGGCGGCGCTGGCGATGGCCGCGGTGATGAACCTGGCCGGTGCCTTCCTCGGCAGCGGTGTCGCCAAGACCGTCAGCGAGGGGCTCATCGCCACGCCCACGGGCCAGAAGGGGATGGGGATCCTCTTCGCGGCGCTGGTCGGCGCGATCATCTGGAACCTGATCACCTGGTACTTCGGGCTGCCCTCGTCCTCCTCGCACGCCCTGTTCGGCGGCATGGTGGGCGCGGCTCTGGCGGGCGGCACCACCGTCTACTGGTCGGGCGTGCTCGACAAGATCGTCATCCCGATGCTGACCTCGCCGCTCGTCGGTCTGGTGGTCGGTTATCTGGTGATGGTCGCCATCCTGTGGATGTTCCGGAAGTCCAACCCGCACAAGGCCAAGCGCGGCTTCCGCATCGCCCAGACCGTCTCGGCCGCCGGCATGGCGCTCGGCCACGGTCTGCAGGACGCCCAGAAGACGATGGGCATCGTGATGATGGCCCTGGTCATCTCGGGCGACGAGAGCTACGGCGACGAGATCCCGATCTGGGTCAAGCTGGCCTGTGCGGCGATGCTCTCGCTGGGTACGTACGCGGGCGGCTGGCGCATCATGCGCACCCTCGGCCGCAAGATCATCGAGCTGGACCCGCCGCAGGGCTTCGCCGCCGAGACGACCGGCGCCTCGATCATGTTCGCCTCGTCGTACCTTTTCCACGCGCCGATCTCGACGACCCACGTCATCACCTCGGCGATCATGGGTGTGGGCGCGACCAAGGGGACGCGGGCCGTGCGCTGGGGCGTCGCGAAGAACATCGTGATGGGCTGGTTCATCACGATGCCGGCGGCTGCGCTGGTGGCTGCGGCGAGCTTCTTCGTGGTGCAGCTGGTGTTCTAGGCTCCGGCCGGTCCCGGTGGGGCCTTCGGCCGGGGGTCCGGGGGTTGACCCCCGGGTGGGCACAGCATCACGATGCCGGCCGCGGCGCTGGTCGCTGCGGGCAGCTTCTTCGTCGTGCAGCTGGTCTTCTAGGTTCTGTACGTACGGAAATGGGCCCGTCCCCCTCACCGGGGGACGGGCCCTTTGCCTTGCGGTGGCACCGCCATGCAGCACCGCAAGTCTGGTTATCCGAAGCGGCCCGAGATGTAGTCCTCGGTGGCCTGCACGGACGGGTTGGAGAAGATCCGGGAGGTCTCGTCCAGCTCGATGAGCCGGCCGGGCTGGCCGACCGCCGAGAGGTTGAAGAAGGCCGTGCGGTCCGAGACGCGGGCGGCCTGCTGCATGTTGTGCGTCACGATGACGATCGTGAAGCGCTCCTTGAGCTCCCCGATCAGGTCCTCGATCGCGAGGGTGGAGATCGGGTCCAGCGCCGAGCAGGGCTCGTCCATGAGGAGCACCTGGGGCTCGACCGCGATGGCGCGGGCGATGCAGAGGCGCTGCTGCTGGCCGCCGGAGAGGCCGGAGCCGGGCTTGTTGAGGCGGTCCTTGACCTCGTTCCAGAGGTTGGCGCCCTTGAGGGACTTCTCGACGACGTCGTTGAGCTCGGACTTGCGGTACTTGCCGTTGAGGCGCAGGCCCGCCGCCACGTTGTCGAAGATCGACATGGTGGGGAAGGGGTTCGGGCGCTGGAAGACCATGCCCACCGTGCGGCGTACGGTCACGGGGTCGATCGAGGAGCCGTAGAGGTTCTCGTCGTCGAGGAGGACCTTGCCCTCGACCCGGCCGCCGGGGGTGACCTCGTGCATGCGGTTGAGGGTGCGCAGGAAGGTCGACTTCCCGCAGCCCGACGGGCCGATGAAGGCGGTCACCGAGCGGGGCTCCACGGTCATCGAGATGTCCTCGATGGCCTTGTGGTTGCTGTAGTAGGCGGTCAGGCCCGATACGTCGATTCGCTTGGCCATGTCAGTTCACTTCCTTGTGGCCTCAGCGGCCGGTTTTCGGGGCCTTCCAGCGGGCGATGCCGCGGGCCACCAGATTGAGGATCATGACGAACGCGATCAGGACCAGGGCGGCGGCCCAGGCGCGGTCGTACGAAGCTTCGCTGCCCACTCGGTACTGGTCCCAGATGTAGAACGGGAGCGAGGACTGAGGGTCCTTGAACGGGTTGGAGTTGATCATCTGGCTGCCGAAGACGAGCAGCATGATCGGCGCGGTCTCACCGGCGATGCGGGCGATGGCGAGCATCACACCGGTGGTGATTCCGCCGATCGCGGTCGGGATGACCACCTTGATGATCGTGCGCCACTTCGGGATGCCGAGGGCGAGGGAGGCCTCGCGCAGCTCGTTCGGTACGAGCTTGAGCATCTCCTCGGTGGAGCGGACCACGACCGGGATCATCAGGATCGTGAGGGCGAGCGAGCCGAGGTAGCCCGCCGGCTTCAGGCCCGCCATCAGCACGATGGTGAGGATGAAGAGGCCGGCGACGATGGACGGGATGCCGGTCATGACGTCCACGAAGAACGTCACGGCCCTGGCGAGCGCGCCCTTGCCGTACTCCACCAGATAGACGGCCGTCAGCAGACCGATCGGCACGGAGATCAGGGTGGCGATGCCGACCTGCTCCAGGGTGCCGATCAGGGCGTGGTAGACGCCGCCGCCCGGCCCGAAGCTGGCGATCCCGGCCATCGAGTGGGTGAGGAAGTTGACGTCGAGGACCTTGGTGCCACGGCTGACCGTCTCCCAGACGAGGGAGGCGAGCGGGACCACCGCGAGGATGAAGCAGACCCAGACGAGGCTGGTCGCGATGCGGTCCTTGGCCTGGCGCTTGCCCTCCACCGCGGTGGAGGCGGCGTACGTGATGACGACGAAGAGCAGGGCCGCGATCAGGCCCCACTGGACCTTGCTGTGCCAGCCCGCGGCGGAACCGATGCCGATGCTGAGCGCGATCGCGACCACGGCGATGCCGGTCGGGGCCCAGCGGGGGAGGCGCTTGGAGGCGAGGGACTGGTGGGGCGCGGCCGGGGCCGGGGCGACGTCCTGGACAGCGGCGTGGCTCATGCGTTGGCCCCCGAGTACTCCTTGCGGCGGGCGATGATCATGCGTGCCGCGCCGTTGACCAGCAGGGTGAGGATGAAGAGCACCAGGCCGGAGGCGATCAGCGCGTCACGGCCCAGCTGGTTGGACTCGTCGAACTTGGCCGCGATGTTCTGGGCGAAGGTGCCGCCGCCCGGGTCGAGCAGATGGCCGGAGATCAGGAAGCTCGGCGACAGGACCGTGGCGACGGCCATCGTCTCGCCGAGTGCGCGGCCCAGGCCCAGCATCGAGGCGGAGATCACGCCCGAGCGGCCGAAGGGCAGGACCGAGAGGCGGATGACCTCCCAGCGCGTGGCGCCGAGGGCGAGGGCCGCCTCTTCGTTGATCCGGGGGACCTGGAGGAAGACCTCGCGGCTGACGCTGGTGATGATCGGCAGGATCATGATCGCGAGCAGCACGCCGACCGTGAACATCGAGCGGGCGACGCCGACTTCGGTCTTGTCGAAGACGTACGTCCAGCCCATGTACTGGTCGAGCCAGAGGTTGGTGCCTTCGAGGTACGGGACCAGGAAGAGCGCGCCCCAGATGCCGTAGATGATCGAGGGCACCGCGGCGAGGAGGTCCACCACGTACGCGAGCGGCGAGGCCAGCTTGCGGGGTGCGTAGTGGGAGATGAAGAGCGCGATGCCGACGGCCACGGGGACCGCGATGGCCATCGCGATGATCGAACTCACGACCGTGCCGAAGAGGAGGACCGCGATGCCGAAGGTGGCGTTGGCCGGGTCCCAGTCGAAGGTCGTGAGGAAGTTGGTGTCGTCCTTGGAGATGGCGAGGACGGAGCGGTAGGTGAGGAAGGCGGCGATCGACGCCATGAGCACCAGGATCAGGATGCCCGAGCCTCGGGAGAGGCCGAGGAACACCTTGTCGCCCGCGCGGCCGGTGGACTGCCTGGCGCGCTTCCTGGGTGCCGGCGGAGCCGGAGGGGTTTCGGTGGTTATAGCCATGATCTTTCCGGTCTGTGTGGGGGAGCTTGGTGGGCTCCCCTGGCGGCGGTGCACCGGATGGTGGCGGCGGCCGGTCAGTGGTCGTGGCTGACCGGCCGCCGCCGGGGGTCCTAGGAGAGACCCGCGACGGTCTCCCGGACCTTGGCGTTGATCTCGGCCGGGATCGGGGCGTAACCGGCGCCCGAGAGGAGCTTCTGGCCCTCGTCGCTCGCGGTGTAGGTCAGGAAGGACTTGACCGTGCCCAGGGTGTCGGCCTTGTTGCCGGTGTCACAGACGACCTCGTACGTGACCAGGACGATCGGGTACGCGCCGTCGGCCTTGGTGGTGTAGTCGAGGCCGAGCGCCAGGTCCTTGCCGGTGCCCTTGATCTTGGCGGCGGCGATCGCCTTCGAGGCGTTCTCGGAGGTCGCCTCGACCGGGGCGGAGGCGCCGGTGTTGATCTTGACGGTGGAGATCGACTGCGAGGTGGCGTAGCTCAGCTCGAAGTAGCCGATCGCGCCGTTGACCTGCTTGACCTGGGTGGCGACACCCGCGGAGCCGGACGCGGCCTGGCCACCGGGGGCCGGCCACTTCTTCTCGGGCTCGTACTTCCAGTCGGAGGCGGCCGTGGCGCTCAGGTACTTGCCGAGGTTCTGCGTGGTGCCCGAGTCCTCGGAGCGGTGGAAGGGCTGGATCGCCAGGTCCGGGAGCTTGACGCCCGGGTTCAGCTTGGCGATCGCCTGGTCGTTCCACTTCTTGATCTTGGTGTCGAAGATCTTGGCGAGCGTCGGGGCGTCGAGCACGAGGCTGTCGACGTTCTCCAGGTGGAAGCCGATCGCGATCGGGCCGCCGACCATCGGGAGGTTGATGCCCTGGCCGGTCTTGCAGATCTTCTTCGAGTCGGCGACCTCTTCGGGCTTGAGCGCCGAGTCGGAGCCGGCGAAGCCGACCGTGCCCTGGTTGAAGGCGACGATGCCCTCGCCGGAGGAGGAGCCCTTGTAGTTGATGGTGGCGGTCTTGCAGGCCGCGTTGTACGCGTTCTGCCAGAGCTCCATCGCGTTCTTCTGCGCGCTGGAACCGGATGCCAGGAGCTGGCCCTTGGCGCCGTCGCACTTGATGTTGGAGTTGGCGGCGTTGGTGCTCTTGTCGCCGCTGCCACCGGTCGAGCTGTTGTTGTCCGAACCGCACGCCGTGAGGACCAGGGCGCCGGAGACGGCGATGGCGCCGAGCGCGGCGGCGCGGAGCCGGTTCTTGCGCTGAAGCTTCACTTCGGGTGTTCCTTCCAGGAGCCGCCGTGGTTCCGTTTTTTCTACGGCGGCGTGCGACGGGATGATCGGTTGCGGCGGAGGTGCCGTTCACCGTGTAAGGCCGAAATTAGACAGATCAGGTGAAGCGGCCGACGGGGGAGAGTGAACGGAAGGTGAACCTCGCCGTACGACCGGGTGTTCGGCGCCGGAGGCGAATGTTCGGGCCCCGGGAGGTTTCGGCACGGTCTCGGTGCGGACTCGGTGCGGTCTCGGATCGGCGTCGGTGGCGTCCCGTACGCGGTGGAGCGGCAGCCTGGATCAGGCGCTGTGCAGCGCTGCGACCAGCGCGTCCACCAGATCGCGGTCCCTGGGGTGGGTGAGGCGGTGGCGGGCGGTGAGGGGGGAGAGCCAGATGATCCGGTCGACCTCGTCGCTGGGCGTGAACGAGCCGCCGGTCGCCTCGGCCGCCCAGTAGGTGACCTTCTTGGGGCGGTGATTGGCGACGTACCGGAGGGTGGGCAGGCGGGCGCCCGGGGTGCAGTGGTGGCCCGTCTCCTCGAGGACCTCGCGCAGGGCGCCGGCGAGGGCGTCCTCGCCGCGCTTCAGCTTCCCCTTGGGGTGCGACCAGTCGTCGTACTTCGGACGGTGGACGAGGCAGATCTCCAGCCAGCCGTCGTGGGGGGAGCGGCGCCACAGGACGCAGCCGGCGGCGAGAACGGTCGCGTTCGCGTCGCGCTCTCGGTCGCGCTCTCGGTCTTGGTCCCGGGATGAGCCGGTCGTCATGGGGCGCTCACCGCTGCTCTCTGCCAGGTCTGCTGGAAGGCGTACCTCGCAGCCTCGACCTCGTGCCGCTGGTCCGCGTGGAGGACGCCGAGAGCGTACGCGGTCGCCGGGGCGATCCTCGGCGTACGGGCGGCCGATGCGGCGGCGGCCGCGGCCTCGGAGGCCTCGCGGTGGCGGTCCAGGGCCTGGCCTGCTCCGAACACCCTTGAATCCGGGCCGGGTTGGTCCTCGGGGCCCAGGTCCGCGTAGAGCACCTCATGGGCGTACCGGTGCAGACGCAGCAGCAGCCGGACCGTGTGCCAGGGGGCGTCCTGGGCGTCGCTGAGGCCTTCGGCGTTGTACGGGAGTGCGGCCTTGCCCAGCGGGAGCAGCGCCACGGCCTCGGTGAGCCGGGCTTCCGTGGACTCGGCGGCGCAGGGCAGGACCTCCGCGGCGTGGGCGTCGGCGGCGGGGGCGAGCGGGACCTCCGAGGCCAGTAAGGCCACGGCGTCCGCCACCGCGTGGAAACGGGAGGAGCCGAGCGCCTGGAGGGCGGCCGAGTGGGCCCGGGTCCTGGCCAGGGTCAGCTGGCGCTCCAGGAGGGCGCCCGCGCGGGCCGCGCCGATGGAGGACAGGGCCGGTTCGGCGGAGGCGTCCGAGAGCCGGCCGAGGGCTTCGAGGAGGCGGGCCAGGCGGGCGGTGTACGCGTGTTCGCGGGCCAACGTGCCGGACAGCCAGGCGAGTTCGGTACGGAGCTGGTCGGCCCAGGCCGCGTCGAGGAACGTACGGAAGGTGTGCAGCGTCGAGCTGATCCGGCGGGCGGGGCGGCGCAGGTCGCGCGCTGCCTCCTCGCCGCCTTCGGGGGAGGCGCGCAGGGCCCGGAGGAACTCGGCGGCCTGGTCGCAGAGGTACCGGGAGAGCAGGGCGCCCGCCGTCGCCGTGTCGGTGGTGGGGGGAGTGTCGGCGCTAGGGCGTTGCACGTCGGCGCCTCCGGGCGTCTATCAGCATCTCCTGTACGTGGCGCAGCGGTTGGCCGTCGGCGTCGGTGTTGTGCCGGGTCCAGTTGCCGTCGGGGCCCAGGTGCCAGGAGGCGGTCGTGTCGGACATGCCGGTTTCCAGGAGGCGGCTGAGGGCCGCCCGGTGCGCGGGGTCGGAGACCCGGACCAGCGCCTCGATCCGGCGGTCGAGGTTGCGGTGCATCATGTCGGCGCTGCCGAGCCAGACTTCGGGCTCGCCGCCGTTGCCGAAGGCGAAGACGCGGGAGTGCTCCAGGAAGCGGCCCAGTATCGAGCGGACCCTGATGTTCTCGGAGAGGCCCGCGACGCCGGGGCGCACCGCGCAGATGCCGCGCACCCAGATGTCGACGGGGACTCCGGCCATCGCGGCGCGGTAGCAGGCGTCGATGGTGGCCTCGTCGACGAGGGAGTTGCACTTGATGCGCACATAGGCGGGGCGCCCTGCACGGTGGTGTGCAACTTCCTTGTTGATACGGGTGATCAGGCCGTCGCGCAGCGACTTGGGCGCGACGAGGAGGCGGCGGTAGGTCTCGCGGCGGGAGTAGCCGGAGAGGCGGTTGAAGAGGTCGGAGAGGTCGGCGCCGACCTGCGAGTCGGCGGTGAGCAGGCCGAGGTCCTCGTACAGGCGGGCGGTCTTGGGGTGGTAATTCCCGGTGCCCACATGGGAGTAGCGGCGCAGGGTCTCGCCCTCCTGCCGTACGACGAGGGAGAGCTTGCAGTGCGTCTTCAGCCCGACCAGGCCGTATACGACGTGGCAGCCCGCCTCCTCCAGCTTCCGCGCCCACTTGATGTTGGCCTGCTCGTCGAAGCGGGCCTTGATCTCGACGAGGACGAGGACCTGCTTGCCGGACTCGGCGGCGTCGATGAGGGCGTCCACTATCGGCGAATCGCCCGAAGTGCGGTACAGGGTCTGCTTGATGGCCAGCACGTCGGGGTCGGACGCCGCCTGCTCCAGGAAGGCCTGGACGGAGGTGGAGAAGCTGTCGTACGGGTGGTGCAGGAGGACGTCGCGCTCGCGCAGGGCGGCGAAGATGTCGGGCGCCGACGACGACTCGACCTCGGCGAGGTCCCGGTGGGTGCCCGCCACGAACTTCGGGTACTTCAGCTCGGGCCGGTCGAGACCGCCGATGCCGAAGAGGCCGGTGAGGTCGAGGGGGCCGGGGAGCGGATACACCTCGGCGTCGCTGACCTTCAACTCCCGTACCAGCAGGTCGAGTACGTAAGGATCGATGTCCTCCTCGACCTCCAGGCGCACCGGCGGCCCGAAGCGGCGCCGCATGAGCTCCTTCTCCAGCGCCTGGAGGAGGTTCTCGGTGTCGTCCTCCTCGACTTCGAGGTCCTCGTTGCGGGTGACCCGGAACATGTGGTGCGCCAGGACCTCCATCCCGGGGAAGAGCTCTTCGAGGTGGGCGGCGATGACGTCCTCAAGGGGGACGTACCGCTCGGGGGAGGCCTCCAGGAAGCGGTTGAGCAGCGGCGGGACCTTGACGCGGGCGAAGTGGCGGTGGCCGCTGACCGGATTCCGTACGACGACCGCGAGATTCAGCGAGAGGCCCGAGATGTACGGGAAGGGGTGCGCGGGGTCCACGGCGAGGGGGGTCAGGACGGGGAAGATCTGCGCCCGGAACAGCGTGAAGAGCCGCGCCTGCTCCTTGTCCGTGAGCTCCGGCCAGCGGATGAGGTGGATCCCCTCGTCGGCGAGGGCGGGCGCGATGTCCTGCTGGTAGCAGGCGGCGTGCCGGGCCATGAGCTCGCGCGAACGGGTCCAGATCAGGTCGAGGACCTCGCGGGGCTGCAGCCCGGACGCGGAACGGGTGGCGACGCCGGTGGCGATACGGCGCTTGAGGCCCGCCACCCTGACCATGAAGAACTCATCGAGATTCGAGGCAAAAATCGCAAGGAAGTTCGCCCGTTCGAGGAGGGGCGTGGCGGGATCCTCGGCGAGCTCCAGGACGCGTTCGTTGAACGCGAGCCAGCTGCGCTCCCGGTCGAGGAAGCGGCCGGAGGGCAGCTCGGCGCCGCTCCCGTCCTCCTCGTACCCGTCCATGTCGGCATCGATGTCGGATTCCAGGTCCGCAGCCGTGGCCGCGACGGACGCGACGGTCTGCGGCCGGTGCGCGGCTATGGAGCCGACGGACGGCTGGACGTGCTGGAGCGGGACCTCTGCGCTGGGCTGCTGGCTCATGAAGCCATTGTTCCGCGCGAAGCCGTCGTGGGGCGCGGCGGCGGGTTGCATTCCGTGAGCGTCGCAAGCGCGTCTGAATGACGGGTTACGGGGACATGGCCTGCGGGATATGGGCCGAGGGCCCTGCGGAGACCCAGGGAGGCGACACCTCCCTCCTGCCTCCCTACGCGGCGGCGCGGCGCTTCAGGATGCGGAACGCGATCGCCATGACGAGCGCGGCCGCGGCCAGGGCGATGCCGGTCTCCGCGAGCTGGCGGATCCAGAAGTCCCTGGGGAGCACACCGTCGACGTTGCTGATCGTCAGGCAGAAACCCGGTACGGCGAGTGCGGCGAGGACCACGGCAGGGAGGGCACGGCCGAGCCACAGCCCGGACAGGGCGCCGACGGCGAGGCCGAGCAGAGAGCAGGCGACCGGGAGAGTGCCCGTCGCGTAAAAGGTGGTCGCCTCCAGCCAGCGCACCGGGTAATTTCCGTGCGGCCCGGTGTGGCCGGCCCAGGCGCCAATGCCGGAGACCGCCGAGGAAGCGGCGAGCACCAACACGGCGGGCGGGACGAGCTGGGCCTTCAGCCAGTGGGCGGGGGTGACGGACTGGGTCCACATGACCTTGTATGTTCCCGACTCCAGCTCCCGGCCGGTCAATGGGCCTGCGGCGAAGGCAGCGGCGGCAGAGGCCAGGAGGATCAGGCCGAGACCTGCGTACGCGAGCTGGTGCTCGAGGGCCAGCTCGCTGTCGAGAAAGCCCCCGACGCGGCCGCCGCAACCTCTGGTCACATACGTGACGGAGCAGTCGGTGGCCGCGAAGGCGCCGGCAGCCGAGGCTGCCATCAGCCTGCGCAGGACCGTCACCGCCGCCATGCCTGCGGCCAGCACGCACATGGTCCACAGCGTGAAGCGGTTCGTGCGGGCGCTGACCCAGTACGGACCACGCAGGTTGAAGGTGCGGTGGGCTCTGCTGGATATCAGTAGGTCGGTCATGTCGATCTGTCCCCCTGGGAATCCTTGGCAGTCTCTTCGGACTTACCGGGCGGCGCGGCGCTTCAGGATGCGGAACGCGATCGCCGTGACGAGCGCGGTCAGGGCCAGGACGAGGCCCGTCTCGACCAGCTGGAGCGGCCAGAAGTGTGTATTGGGGTGGTAGTCGACGTAGTAGCCGACGACCTTGTGGGCCGCCAGGCACGCCTTGTCGTCGGTGCAGATCGGGTCGTCGATGTGCGCCCCGCCGGCCGTCACCGCACCGATGTCGATGACGTCGCCGCCGACCGCGGGGTACTCGACGGGGTTGACGATCGTCTTGACGGGCCAGAGGTACGGGCGCGAAAAGCCGACCACGACGCTCGCGAGCAGCAGCGCGAAGAAGGACAGGCCCATGGCGGGGATCATGCGCTTCTGGAGGAACGCGCACAGCGCGCCGATCGCCAGACCGAGCAGGGGCAGCGCGATGCCGACCGTGCCCAGGGTGTTGTAGGTGGTGCTGTTCACGGGCCACTGGTTGTCCGTGAGGCCGGGTGCGCCCGAGGCCACCAGACGACGCAGGAGCACGAGCACCGTCGTACCGGCGACGAGGAAGGCCGCCGGGTAGGTGAGCTTCGCCGCCAGCCAGCGGGCCGGGGAGACCGACTGGGACCAGGCGAGGTGCGCCGTCCCGGCCTCCAGTTCGCGGCCGATCAGGGTGCTCGCGGCGAACAGGGCGGCGGCGAAGGGGACGAAGCCGATCGAGGCCTCGGTGAGGGAGAGCAGCGAGTGGTACGTGTCCGCCGTCGGGCCCTTGGCCGTGCAGGCGTTCGCGACGAGCGTGCTGCACGTGCCCTTGATGCCAAGACCCGAGGTGCCGGGTCCCGCCAGCCACAGCAGCACCGCCGATGTCACGGCTACGTACGCGACCCACAGCCACAGCGCGAGGCGGTGCAGACGCAGCACCGTCCAGTTCAGGCCGCTGACGCGGGAGCCCGGCCGCGAGGAGAGAGACGTGGCACTCATACGGAGGTGCTCCTTCGGGGCGTGTGGCGGCGCAGGACCAGGAAGGCGGCGGCGACGGCCAGCGCGGTCAGGGCGAGGAGGATGCCCGTCTCGGCGAGCTGGCGGGGCCAGTAGTCGGGGGACGGGAGGTAGCTGCGGGTGAAGCCGACGATGTCGTGCTTCGCCAGACAGGCCTTGTCGAGGTAGCAGCCGGGGTCGGAGATCTGTGCGCCCGTGGACGTGATCGCCTTGCTGTGCACGGGGAGTTCGGGCTGCGGGTGCAGGCCCTGGAACGGCCAGTTGTTGCCGCGCGCCGCGCCCACCAGGTACTGCGTGACCCCGGCGACGACGACTGCGGGCAGCGTACGGCGTACGACGAGGCCCACCAGGACGCCGAACGCGACGGCGAACAGGGCGGTCGCCACGGTCGCGGGACCGATCGAGAAGTTGAAGGCGCGCGGGCCGATGCCGGCGAGGAGGAGGTGGTTGTTGCTGTCCCAGACGGCGCGGTACAGGACGACGATCACGGCGGTGCTCGCCGTCACCAGGAGCGCGGGCAGCGCCAGCTTCGCCGCCAGCCAGCGAGCCGGGGTCACGGACTGGGTCCAGGCCAACTGGGCTGTCCCCGACTCCAGTTCGCGGGCGATGAGCGGTCCGGCCGCGAAGACGGCGATCGCGCAGGCGGCGATGGAGATCATCGTGGCCGGATCGTAGAAGAGAGTGTTGAACGTGGATCCGACCAGGGGCAGGCCGTTGCCAAGGCCCTTCCAGGCGTCGTCCTGCGTTCCCGCGTAGCCGAACGTGTCGAACGCCTTCTGCGCGGTACTCGCGCCCGGTCCCCACAGCCACAGCAGCAGGCCGAGGGTGATGGCGGTGTACGCGGTCCACACCCACAGGGCCGGGCGGTGCAGCCGGGACATCGTCCAGACCAGGCCGTCGGCGCCGGGGAGGGTGCGGCGTACCGGGGGCGTCCCGGTGGTGGGCTTGTTCAGGGTCGCCGTGCTCATGCGGACACCGCCGTGGTGGAGAAGTGCGTACGGGCCGTCGTGCCCGGGGTGATCAGGGCAGGTGCCGCGGGGTTGCGCAGATGGGCCAGGAGCAGTTCCTCCACCGAGGGCTCCTGCGTCTCCCAGGTGTCGGCGAGCGGGCCCTCGCGGCGTACGAGCGCCGTCAGGCCGCGGCCTGTGGCGCGCGACTCGATGACCGTGTGGCCGGCGAGGTCGTCGAGCGTGCCCCGGCCGGTGACCAGGGAGTGCGCCGTCGTCAGGTCGTCGATGCCGCCGCCGAGCCGGACGCGGCCGCCGCCCATGAGGAGCAAGTGGTCGCAGGCGTCGGCGAGTTCGGTGACGATGTGCGAGGACATCAGGACGGTCGTGCCGTGTTCGGCGGCGTCCGCCATCAGGGTGCCCATCAGCTCGTGGCGGGCCAGCGGGTCCAGATCCGCCATCGGCTCGTCGAGCAGCATCAGCTCGGGCCGCTTGCCGAGGGCGAGGGCGAGCGCGACGCGGGTGCGCTGGCCGCCGGAGAGGCGGCGGATCTTCTTCTTCGGGTCGAGCGAGCCCTGCTCCACGATCGAAGCGGCGTAACTCGCGTCCCAGCGTTCCTTGTTGAGCTCCGCGCCCATCCGCAGCGTGTCCGCGACGGACAGCTGGGGGTGCAGCGGCTTGTCCTGGGAGAGGTACGAGACACGGTCGCGCTTCTCGCCGGGCGTCGCGCCCAGCACGGCGATCGTGCCGGAGCTCTGCCGAAGGAGGCCTGCCGCTATCGCCAACAACGTTGACTTTCCAGCCCCGTTGGGGCCGACGAGCGCGCTGACGCGGCCCGCGGGGAGAAGGAACGAGCAGTCGTCGAGGGCGGGCTCGGCGTGCCGGCCGTAGCGCTTGCCGAGGCCGGAGGTCTCGATGGCAGGGGTGCTGCTGGTGGTGCTCACTGGTCACCCTTCGGGAAGATCTCGTCCAGTACGGAGCCGAACAGTGCGGCCACGTCGTCGCGCTCCAGACCGCCGGCGCGGGCGCGCCCGACCCAGTCGGTGAGCTCCGCCTTGAGCGGGGAGTCGGCCGGGGTCGCGGCGGCCGCGTTGCCGAGCGTCTTGCGTACGAAGGTGCCGAGGCCGCGGCGGGCCTCGACGAGTCCTTCGCGCTCGAGCTCGCGGTAGGCCTTGAGGACGGTGTTCGGGTTGATGGCGGTCGCTTCGACGACCTCGCGGGCTGTCGGCAGTTTGTCTCCGGGCTCCAGCAGGCCCAGGCGCAGGGCCTGCTTGGTCTGCTGGACGATCTGGAGATAGGTGGAGACGCCGCTGCGGCGGTCTATCCGGTACTCGATGGTGCCGTGACCCCCCATGCCGTCATCCCCCTTTCACTAATTGAGTAGTGAAAGGGTGGCGTAAGGAAGGGGCGACGTCAAGCTCGTCGCCCCTCGGGTGCCCTTGGTGTGACCGTTATGACTCGGTTCGGTACATCAGGTCCACCTCGTGCGTGGTGAAACCGAGCCGTTCGTAGACCGTGACCGCCGCCGTGTTGTCCGCGTCGACGTACAGCATCGCGGTCGGCAGCCCCTCGGCCGCGAGATGCCGCAGCCCGGTCGCGGTCAGCGCCTTGCCGAGGCCGCCGCCCTGCGCGTCCGGGCGGATCCCCACCACGTACACCTCGCCGAGCCGCTCGGCCGAGTGCACCTTGGTCCAGTGGAAGCCGACGATCTCCCCGTCGGCCTCCCGCTCCGCGAGGAAGAACCCCTTCGGGTCGAACCACGCCTCGCCCTTCCGGTCGTCGAGGTCCCGCTGCGTGAGCGACCCCTGCTCCGGGTGGTGCGCGAAGGCGGCGGCGTTGACCGCGAGCCAGGCCGCGTCGTCCTCCCCGGTCCGGAACGTCCGTACGCGCACACCCTCCGGGTACACCGGCTCGGGAATGTCGAGCGGGGTCAACGGCCGCCGCATCTGCCGCAGTTCACGGAAGAGCGAGAGCCCCAGCGTCTGCGCGAGATGCCGCGCCGCCGAGTGCCCGCCGTGCGCCCACACCCGCAGCCGCTTCCCCGAAGCGTTCAGCAGCGCCGCCCCGAGCGCGCGCCCGTGACCGCGCCCGCGGAAGTCGGGGTGGATGACGAGCTCCGCGGCCGGGGCCTCGACGGGGTCGGTCTCCTCCAACTGCGCGTACCCGACGAGCACGTCGCCCTCGCTCAGCAGCAGATGCCGGATCCCGTCCCGCCGCCCCCCGCGCAGGGCGAGCCGCCCCTGCTCGGACACGGCCTGCTGTCCGTCGGCCCGCGCTGCGTCGGCGAGCAGCGCGAGCACGGCTTCGGCCTGGTCGGGGAGGAGGGCGTCGAGGGTGCGGACGGTGCGGGCGGAGGGGTCTGTCGTCATGGGTACGAGCGTACGGCGGGCCCGTCGGCCGTGGCTGCCCTCTGCCAGGAGTCAGGAGCTGGTGAGGACGACCAGCTGCCGGGTCGCCCTGGTCATGGCGACGTAGCGGTCGACGGCCCCCTCGATCCCCTCCCCGAAGGTCTCCGGATCGACAAGGACGACCAGATCGAACTCGAGCCCCTTCGACAGCTCCGGGGTCAGCGACCGTACGCGCGAGGCCGCCTCGAACGACGGGTCGCCGATGACACAGGCGGTGCCCTCCCCGTGCGCGGAGAGCCAGCCGTCGAGAACCGATTCCAGTTCCCCGACAGCCCCATGCACCACAGGGATCCCACTGCTGCGGATGGAACTCGGCACATTGGCGTCCGGCAGCACGGCCCGGATGACCGGCTCGGCCTCCTTCATGACCTCTTCCGGGGTGCGGTAATTGACGTTCAGGGACGCCACGTTGATCCGGTCGAGCCCGACCCGCTCCAGCCGCTCCTCCCACGACTCGGTGAACCCGTGCCTGGCCTGGGCGCGGTCCCCGACGATCGTGAAGCTCCGCGACGGGCAGCGCAGCAGCAGCATCTGCCACTCCGCGTCGGTCAGTTCCTGCGCCTCGTCGATCACCACATGCGCGAACGGCCCCGCCAGCAGATCGGGTTCGGCGCCGGCAAGACCGCTCTCGTCGATCAAGGAATCCTGCAGGTCCCGCCCGTGGAGCATCCCCATCGCGCCTTCGCTCTCGTCGATCTCGACGTTCTGCAGGAGGCTGTCGATGGACTCGGCCCGGCGCGCACGCTCGGCGGCGACGGCGGCCTCGTTGCGACGCTTGCGCCGCGATGCCTCCGGGTCGCCGAGCCGCTGGCGCGCGGCGTCGAGGATCGGCAGGTCGGAGACCGTCCAGGCCTGAGGGTCCGTGCGCTGCAGCTTCTTTACGTCGTCGGGCGCGAGCCACGGAGCGCACATCCGCAGGTACGCGGGGACGGTCCACAGATCGCCTACGAGATCGGCGGCTTCGAGCAGCGGCCAGGCGCGGTAGAAGGTGGTGACGAGCTCCCTGTCCTGCTGCAGCGACCTGCGGAAGAGCTCGGGCGAGACGTCCTCGCCGTCGTACTTGTCCATCAGGATGGCGACCAGCTCGTCCCAGATCAGCTCGCGCGCCTCGTTGTGCGGAGTCCCGGTCTCCGCCGCCGCGAACGCCTCGGCCCAGTCGTCGGCGCTGAGCCGGATGTCGGCCCAGGCGGTGGTGACGGTCATGCCCTTGGTGGGCGCCTCCTCGTACATCTTCACGGCCGGTTCGACGGCCCCGACCATGTCCGCGGACGCCTTCAGCCGGGCGACTTCGGGGTCGGTCTCGACGGCGGCGGTGGCGCCCTCCGTGACCAGATCGCGCAGGGTGCAGGTCTGCACGCCCTCCTCGCCGAGGCTGGGGAGGACGTCGGCGACGTACCCCAGATAGGGCTGGTGCGGACCGACGAACAGGACGCCGCCGCGCCGGTGTCCGAGGCGCGGGTCCGAGTACAGGAGGTAGGCGGACCGGTGCAGGGCGACGACGGTCTTTCCCGTACCGGGACCGCCGTCGACGATCAGAGCGCCGCGCGATCCCGCGCGGATGATGGCGTCCTGGTCGGCCTGGATGGTGCCGAGCACGTCGCGCATCCGGGTCGAACGGTTGCTGCCGAGACTGGCGATGAACGCGGACTGGTCGTCGAGCGCGGCATGCCCGGCGAACGCGTCCGCGGTGAACACCTCGTCCCAGTAGTCGCTGATCCGGCCCCGGGTCCACCGGTACCTGCGACGGCTGGCCAGCCCCATCGGATTGCCGTGGGTGGCGCCGAAGAACGGCTCGGCGGCGGGGGAGCGCCAGTCGATGAGCAGCCGGCGCCCGGAGCTGTCCTTGAGGCCGAGCCGCCCGATGTAGACGGGCTCGGCGTCGTCGCCGGTACCGACCATGTGCCCGAGGCAGAGGTCGAGCCCGAAGCGGCGCAGGGCGCGGAGGCGGGCGGTCAGCCGGTAGACCTCGGCGTCCCGGTCCATGGCGTCCCGGCCCTTGCCGCCGGGCGCCCTGAGCTGGGCGTCGAGGCGCTCGGAGAGTTCGGCGATCGACTGCTCGAGGCACTCCGCGATGGCGGCGAAGTGCTTCTCGTCTCCGGCGATCAGCGTGGGGTCGGCCTTGGAGGAGAGGCGGTCGGGAAGGTCGAATGCGCTGGCGGTCAGGGGGTCCATGCAGTGATCTCCGATCTGAGACCGTCCGGCGGGAACGGGCCTCGGCCAGAGATTGTGCGGTACATGGGGGGCCTTGCGGCAAGGCCCCCCACCAGCTATAACTTGAGAGTGGCAAGAGGTGGGTTTCACCCTCTGCCACTTTTTTGTTGCCTTGGTCAGGGAGCGCCCGTCTGCGCCCGCAGTACGTCGTCCGCGACCCGCGCCAGATCCTCCGCACTGGGCAGCGCCTTCTGTGCCTCGGCGTCGACACCGGTCCACGTCGCCACGGCCATGGGGCTGCCGCTGCGGGCGAGCGCGTACTCGGCGACGGCGGGGTCATGGTTGGCGGCGACCAGGAGGCCGATGGTCGGGCCGTGGCGCTCGGGGTTCCGGATCAGGTCGTCCGCCACAGCCAGATAGAAGTTGAGCTTGCCGAAGTGCTCGGGTTCGGCGCGGCCGGTCTTCAGCTCGATGACCACGAAGCGATCGAGCTTGTAATGGTAGAAGAGCAGGTCGAGCCGGAAGTCGGACTCGCCCACGCGGAGCGGGAACTGCCTCCCGACAAAGGCGAAGCCGACGCCGAGTTCGGTCAGGAACAGGACTACTCGTTCGACGAGTGCATCCTCGAGACTGCGCTCGGGGGCCTGGTTGTCGAGGCCGGTGAAGTCCAGGTTGTACGGACTCTTGACCATGGCCTGGAGCGCGTCGGAGTCCTCGGGGGCGGTGGCGGCGAAGTTGCTGAGGGCGGAGCCTTCGCGCTCGTGCAGCCGGCTCTGGATCTGGAACTCCAGCACGTTGCGGGACCAGCCGTGCTGGACGGCGCGCTCGGCGTAGAAGTCCCGCTCGGGCTGGGCCTTGCAGTGGCCCATGAGGACGATGATGTGGCCCCACGGCAATTGTCCAACAGGCTGTTGGACAAACTGTTCGGGCCATGTTCGAGCCATCTGCTGCATGTAGTGGAGGTTGCTGCGGCTGAATCCTCGCTGGCCGGGGAACTCGGTGCGCAGCTCAGTGGCGATGCGGTTGATGACCTTGCTGCCCCAGTGCTCTTCTCCCTGCTTCTCGAGGATCGTCCGCCCGATCTCCCGGTACATCCGGATCATCTCGGTGTTGACCTTGAGCTGTGCGCGGACATGCGCACCGCGCACGATCGACTTCAGGTCGTCGATCATGTCGAAGAAGCCCGACGGCAGTTCGGAGGACTGCGCGGGCAGGGAAACAGAGTTGGCCGTGATCTCGTCGCTCATGCGCACAGGCTTGCGTCGACCGTCTGTGCAGTGACGTTCATGCGATGAAAGCTCATCCGTGAGGGTGATCGTCCGTAACTTCTTCCGGGGTCGGTCAATGGCAACCAGCTCGTAACCCGTCACCCCCTGTTGCTCTACGCGCGTTGACCTTAGGCTGCGCGTCACAGTCACCACACAGGCCACGCTGAAATCACAAGGGGAGAGATGTCAGCGACACCTCACAGCAACCGTGCGGCCCGGCGCGTTCTCGCCGCTGCCGCAGGGCTCGCCACCGTCGGGGCGCTCGTTGCGGCCATGCCCGCGAGTGCCGATGGGCGGGGGCACGGGCATGGGCACACGCCCTCGCGCACCGTCGACGTACAGCTGCTGTCCTTCAACGACCTGCACGGGAACCTGGAGCCGCCGGCCGGTTCCGCCGGGAACGTCACCGAGACGCAGGCCGACGGGACCACCAAGTCCGTTCCGGCCGGAGGCGCGGAGTACCTCGCTACCTCCCTGCGGACTGCCCGCCAGGGGCACCCGTACTCGATCACTGCCGCCGGCGGCGACATGATCGGGGCTAGTCCGCTCCTCTCGGGGCTCTTCCACGACGAGCCGACCATCGAGGCGCTCAACAAGATCAAGCTTGATGTCACCACCGTCGGCAACCATGAATTCGACGAAGGCGCCGTCGAGTTGGCTCGTATGCAGAACGGTGGGTGTCATCCCACCGAGGGCTGTTACGAGGCCGGGAAGAAGTTCGAGGGCGCCGACTTCCCCTACCTCGCGGCCAATGTGACCAGCGAGAAGACCGGGAAGCCGATCCTCAAGCCGTACACGGTGTGGAAGAAGAACGGCGTCAAGATCGGGTTCATCGGTGTGACGCTGGAGGGGACTCCCAACATCGTCACCGCCAATGGCGTCAAGGGGCTCAAGTTCCACGACGAGATCGAGACCGTCAACAAGTACGCCAAGGAGCTCGATCGGCAGGGCGTGAAGTCCATCGTCGCGCTCATCCATGAGGGCGGGTCGCCGGCCTCCTCCTCGTACAACTACGGGTGCGACTCGCCGGGTGCCGGCGACGGCATCTCCGGGCCCATCGTCGACATCGCCAAGGGCATCTCGCCGAAGGTCGACGCGCTCGTCACCGGCCACACCCACCAGGCCTACGTCTGCACCATCCCCGACCCGGCCGGCAACCCGCGCCTGGTCACGTCGGCCGCTTCGTACGGGAAGCTCTACACGGACACCACCCTGACGTACGACCGGCGGACCAAGGACATCGTCCGGACCGCCGTGAAGTCGCCGGTCTCCGGCAACCACATCGTCAGCCGTGACCAGGCCAAGGCGTCCGACATCAGTCAACTCATCGCGCGCTGGAGTGCGTTGGCCGCTCCGATCGCCAATCGGCCGCAGGGGTACATCGCCGCCGACATCAACGGGCGCGGGGCCACGGCGTACGAGAAGCCTCTCGGGGATCTGATTGCCGATGCGCAGTTGGCCGGGCTCTCGCCCGCCGACAAGGGTGGCGCGCAGATCGCCTTCATGAACCCGGGCGGCATCCGGTCCGATCTTGTCTACAAGGCGAGTGGGACCGAGGGCGACGGGGTCGTGACCTACGGGGAGGCCTTCACCGTCCAGCCGTTCACCAACATGATGAATGTGGTGGATCTGACCGGTGCGCAGGTCGTCAGCGCGCTGCAGCAGCAGGTCAGCGGGTCCAACGAGGCCTCGCCGAAGATCCTGCAGAGCTCCAAGGGGCTTACGTACACGCTCGACATGACGAAGGCGGGTGCTGCTCGGGTCGTCACCGACTCGATCAAGCTGGACGGGGTCGCGATCGACCCGGCCAAGACGTACCGCGTCGCGATGAACGAGTTCCTCGCGGGTGGCGGTGACGGGTTCGCCGCGCTGGGTCAGGGGACGAACAAGCTGGTCGGCGCGTCCGACCTGGACGTCTTCAACGCCTACCTGGCGGCCAACTCCTCGGCGTCCGCGCCGATTGCGCCGCCGGCTACCGACCGGATCACGGTCATTCAGTAGGCGCTTGTACGGGGGTGGGGGCGGTGGGCCTGGTGGCCTGCCGCCCCCTTCGGGGTTTCAGAGGGTCGCGAGGAAGTTCCGTACCGCAGTGGTGAATCCCTTCGGGTCCTGGGTGTGGGCGAAGTGGTCGCCTTCGAGTTCGACCATGGTGGTGTTCGGGCGGCGGTCTGTTGTCTCCTTGGCCAGTTCGGGTGTGAAGACCTGGCTCTTCGTGCCGTGGATGAAGAGCGCGGGGCAGGTGGAGCCCGTCCAGTCCGCCCAGTGGTCGCCGTGCACGAGGGTCTCGGAGTCGATCGTGTCCTGCGGGTGGAAGGGGAGGCGCCAGCCGCCGTCGGGGGTGGGGCGCAGCGCGGGGGCGATCATCGGGCCGATGGGGCCTGTTGCGGCGATCAGTTCTTCGCGGGTGGCTGCCGTGTAGGGGAAGCCCGCGACGAAGGCGAGGCCGCTGGGGCCCTCGGGGAGTGCGGGAGGTCCCTCGACGTTGATGATCGCCGAGACCAAGTCGGGGTGGTGGGAGGCGAGTTGATAGGCGTTGATGCCGCCGAGGGAGTGGCCGAGTACGACTGCTGATTTCAGGTTCAGGTGCGCGAGGAGCGCGACCAGGTCGTCGATGTAGCCCTGCCTGGAGTACTCGGACGCGCGGTCGGAGTCGCCGTGGCCGCGCTGGTCGGGGGCGATCACCCGCCATTCGTCGCCCAGTTCGGCGGCGAGTGCGGTGAAGGCGGCGCCTTCGGAGAGGTGGCCGTGGAGGACGAGGAGGGGGCGGGCGGTGGCCGGGCCGGACTCGAGGTAGGAGAGGCGGCGGCCGTCAAGGGTCAGTTCGTTGCGCGTCGTTGAGGTCATGGCATGACTGTACGCGCGTATAGGACGACTGTGCAATACGCTTGTATAGATTTGTTGGTCAGGCTGCTTCCTGCGGGGGCGGGGTGGGCGCCCCCGGGATGCTGATGCGGGCTTCCGTGCCGCCGCCCTGTGCAGGGTGCAGGGCGATCACGCCGCCGGACTGCTGGATCGTGCGCGCCACGATGGAGAGGCCGAGGCCCGAGCCGGGGAGGGAGCGGGCGGTGGGGGAGCGCCAGAAGCGTTCGAAGACGTGGGGGAGGTCCTCGGGCGGGATGCCGGGGCCGTGGTCGCGGACCTTCAACTCGCCGTCGGAGAGGGTGACTTCCACGGTTCCTTGGGGCGGGCTGAACTTCACGGCGTTGTCGAGGACGTTGATGAGGGCGCGCTCCAGGGCGGCCGGTTCGGCGCGTACGTACCAGGGGGCGAGCGACTCGGTGATCGTCAGCTCGGGGCCGCGGAGGCGGGCGCGCTCCAGGGCGGCGGCGGTGATGTCGTGCAGGGCTACGACCTGGAGGGGGCCGCCGATGGCCGCGTCGGGGCGGGAGAGTTCCTGCAAGTCGCCGATGAGGGCGGCGAGTTCGGTCATCTGGGCCTTGACGGAGGCCATGAGCGCCTTGCGGTCGGCGGGTGGGATCGCGCGGCCGGTCTCCTCGCTGCGGGCGAGGAGTTCGATGTTCGTACGGAGGGAGGTGAGCGGGGTGCGGAGCTCGTGGCCGGCGTCGGCGATGAGCTGGGCCTGGCGGTCGCGGGATTCGCCCAGGGCGGCGGTCATGGAGTTGAAGGAGGTGGAGAGACGGGCGATTTCGTCGTCGCCCTCTACGGGGATCTGGATGGTGAGGTCTTCCGTGCGGGCTACGTGTTCGACGGCCTGGGTGAGTTCGTCTACGGGGCGCAGCCCGGTGCGGGCTACCCAGAGCCCAGCCAGTCCTGCTCCGAGCACACCGATGCCGCCAACCCCGAACAGCACCCAGGCCAAGGTGTTGAGAGGCTTGTCGATCTCGCTCAGCGAGCGGGACAGGGTGTAAGTGACAGTCTGCTGGCCACGCCCCACCGGGGCTTTGGCGGTGTACACGCGCATGGTGCTGCCATTGTCCGCCTCTGCGTCGTGCAAGGAGTCGTGCGTGACGCCGTTGGCGACGTCAACGTCCGACTGCTGCACCTTCACTGCCTCGGATCCGGGCCCGACACAGCGCGATCCGTCCTGCTGGACAATCTGGACGTTGAATGCGCCTGGCGGCTGGTTCGCCCCGGTGGTGCTGGATTCGGAGGTGCAGTTGAACAGCGTTCCGCTCAGGTAGTTCCCGCTGGGCTGCGAGTTCCGCAGCGAGTTGTCCAGCTGCTGGCTGAGCTGCGCCTTGGTCAGGAACCAGCACGTTACTGCCACCGCAGCCACGGCAATGGCCACGGCGGTGGCTACCAGCAGCGCCAGTCGGGACCGGATGGGGAGGTTTCGCAGGCGGCGGAGCAAGCGCTTCACTCCGACCCGCCCGTCGACCGCAGCGCATACCCCACGCCCCGCACCGTGTGCACGAGCCGCGCCTCGCCGCCCGCCTCCGTCTTCCTCCGCAGGTACATCACGTACACATCAAGCGAGTTGGAGCTCGGCTCGAAGTCGAACCCCCACACCGCCTTCAGGATCTGCTCCCGCGTCAGCACCTGCCTCGGGTGCGCAAGGAACATCTCAAGCAGCGTGAACTCCGTGCGCGTCAGGTCGACTTTGCGCTCGCCCCGCAGCACCTCCCGCGTCGACAGGTCCATCCGCAGATCCGCGAAGGCCAGCACATTGTCGTCCGGGGCTTCCGCGCCGGCCGCGTTCGCCGCGTACGACGACCTCCGCAGCAGCGCCCGCACCCGCGCGAACAACTCATCGAGCTCGAAGGGCTTGACCAGGTAATCGTCGGCCCCCGCATCCAGCCCCGTCACCCGGTCGCCCACCGTGTCCCGCGCCGTCAGCATCAGGATCGGTGTCGTCGAGCCGGACGCGCGCAGCCGCCGGGCCGCCGTCATGCCGTCCATCCTGGGCATCTGGATGTCCAGGATGACCAGATCGGGGCTGTACGCCTCCGCCTTGGTCAGCGCGTCCAGGCCGTCGACCGCGACCTCCGTCGCGTAGCCCTCGAAGGCGAGGCTGCGCTGCAGGGCCTCGCGTACTGCGGGCTCGTCGTCGACGATGAGGATGCGCTGCGGCTCGCG
Source organism: Streptomyces sp. NBC_01465 (assembly GCF_036227325.1). Taxonomy (NCBI): domain Bacteria; kingdom Bacillati; phylum Actinomycetota; class Actinomycetes; order Kitasatosporales; family Streptomycetaceae; genus Streptomyces; species Streptomyces sp. NBC_01465. Next base: position 4,474,834 of record NZ_CP109467.1, read on the forward strand.
GCCGTCTTCGGCGGGGCTCATGGGTCCTGGTCCTCGGGGTGGGAGAGGTGGTCGGGGCTGGTCTCAGCCTCGCACGGCGCGCGCACGCATGGCGGTCCGGCGCGTGTGGCGGGCGGCGGCCGTGGTGGAGGCGGCCAGTTCGGGGGCCCGTACGGACGGCGCGTGCAGCGAGGCTGAGACCGCGAGCGCCAGGCCCAGGTCGGCCGGGCCCGCCGCCACCGTCGATGCGTGCTCGGCGCGGCGCACCCGGGTGCGGTGTTCGGTGGCGTCCGCGCCCCAGGTGACCATCGCGGCCAGGGTGTGGCGGGCACGGTTGAGCTGAGTGGTGAGGCTGGTCATGACGACTCCTTAGTTGCTGTCCGCGCCGCCTGCCCGCAGCGTGTCCAGGTCGGCCTTGACCGTGTTGATCGGGATCGCGAAGCCGAGGCCGACGCTGCCCGCGCTGGAGCTGGAGGTGGAGCTGTCCGAACTGGCCGAGTACATCGCCGAGTTGATGCCGATGATCTGGCCGTCCATGTTGATCAGGGCGCCACCGGAGTTGCCCGGGTTGAGCGACGCGTCCGTCTGGATCGCCTTGTACGTCGTCGTGGAGCCGCCGGTGGACCCGTTGAAGTCCTGGCCGCCGTACGAGAACGGCCACTGGCCGCTGTTCCCGCCGCTGCCGTCGCCCTGCGACTGGCTGCCTTCGTCCGTCGAGACCGTCACATCGCGGTTGAGCGCGGAGACGATGCCCGTGGTGACGGTCCCGCTCAGCCCCTCGGGCGAGCCGATCGCCACGACCTGGTCGCCGACCGCGATCTTGCTGGAGTCGCCGAGCGAAGCCGCCTTGAGGCCGCTCGCGTTCTGGAGCTTGATGAGCGCCAGGTCCTTCTTGGCGTCCGTGCCCACGACATCGGCGGTGTACGTCTTGCCGTCGTTCATCGTGACCTTGATCGACGAGGCCCCGGCGACGACGTGGTTGTTGGTGACGATCTCGCCGTCGCTGGTGATGACCACACCCGAGCCGGTGGACGAACCCGACGTCGAGGTCGCGCTGATCTCCACGATGCTGGGGGAGACCGCCGAGGCGACGCCCGCGACCGTGCCGTTGCTGCTGGAGGAGACCGTGGTGCCGTTGACCGTGGTCGAGGAGCTGGAGGAACCGTTGGTGAGGTTCTCGGCGATGGCCGCCGTACCGCCTCCGACGACCGCCGCGATGACCGCGACCGCGGCGAGCAGCGCGATGGGCTTCTTGGCGCGCTTGGGCTTCTCGGCGGGGGGTTCGACCGCCATCGGGGCCGGCCACGACTCGCCGACGATGACCGCGGCGGGCGGCTCGGCGGGCGGCGGCGGGTAGCCGCCGGCGGCCTGGGTCTGCGGGGCCTGCGCGGCCTGGGGAAGGGGGGCGGTGTACGCGTCCGCCGCGTACGCATCCTGGTGGAAGTCGTCCTTGGCGCGCTGCCAGGAGTCGTCGGCGTAAGGCTGCTGCTCGCGGTTGTCGGTCATGGATATGAGCTTGGACACCCACCATGAGAGATTCCTGAGTGCCCGCTGAGAAGCCCGACAGAACCCCGTATGCCCGATATAAAGCCCGGGCCGCCCGGAGTTGAAGGGGTTGCCCCCGGGAGATTCAGCCGCAGCCGCAGGAACGGCGGATCACCAGTGCCGAGGGGAACTGCTTCAGCCGCTCCCGACGCGACCCGGCCACCCTCAGTGCATCGTCCAGTACGAGATCCACCGCGGCCCGCGCCATCGCCGGCCGGTCCGAGGACACCGTTGTCAGCGGCGGGTCCGTCAGCGCCGCTTCCTTCACGTCGTCGAAGCCGGCCACCGCCAGCTCGCCGGGCACGTCGATGCGCAGCTCGCGCGCGGCCCGCAGCAGGCCGATCGCCTGGTCGTCCGTGGAGCAGAAGATCGCCGGGGGCCGGTCCGGGCCCGCCAGGAGCTCCAGGCTCACCTTGTACGCGTCGTAGCGGTTGTACGGGGCTTCGAAGAGCCGGCCCTCCGTCGTACGGCCCGACTCCTGCATCGCCCGGCGCCAGCCCTCGACGTGGTCGGCGACCGGGTCGCCGACGGACGGGGTGTTCTCGATGCCGCCGAGGCACGCCACGTACTCATGGCCGTGTTCGAGCAGGTGGCGGGTGGCGAGCTGGGCGCCGCCGATGTCGTCCGTGACGACCGCGACGTCGTCGATCGCCTCGGGGCGCTCGTGCAGCAGCACGACCCGCGCGTCCCACGCCTCGATCTCCGAGGCGGCGCGCTCGCTCATGCCCATGGAGACCAGGATCAGCCCGGAGACCCGCATCCCGAGGAAGGCACGGAGGTAGTGGACCTCGCGCTCGTCCCGGTAGTCCGAGTTGCCGACGAGGACCATTTTTCCGCGCTCGGCGGCGGCCTGTTCGACGGCGTGCGTCATCTCCGCGAAGAACGGCTGCCGCGCGTCCGGCACGATCATGCCTATGAGGTCGGTCCGCCGCGAGGCCATGGCCTGGGCGACCCGGTCGGGCCGGTACCCGAGCTCCTTGATCGCTGCGAGTACCCGCTCGCGCGTGGCCGGGGCGACCGGCCTCGGTCCGTTGTTGATGACATAGCTGACGACGGCGGTGGAAGTACCCGCCAGTCGCGCCACATCGTCCCGCGTCACCTTGGCCACGCGCGGCAGTCTACGCGGATGGAATTACCTTTTGGCAGGTCGTACGGAAGGTTCCTGTGGGACCTCTGTGGCCGCTGCCGGCAACGGGGCGTGCTCCTCCGTACGGGGCGCGGGCGCGGCCGCCTTCGCCTTGGCCTCGTCCGCCGCCCGCTCGACCTTCTCGGGCGCCACGAAGCGGTAGCCGACGTTGCGCACCGTGCCGATCAGCGACTCGTGCTCGGGGCCGAGCTTGGCGCGCAGCCGCCGTACGTGGACGTCGACCGTCCGCGTACCGCCGAAGTAGTCGTAGCCCCAGACCTCCTGGAGCAGCTGGGCGCGGGTGAAGACCCGGCCCGGGTGCTGCGCCAGGTACTTGAGCAGCTCGAACTCCTTGAAGGTCAGGTCCAGGACCCGGCCCTTGAGCTTCGCGCTGTACGTCGCCTCGTCGACCGAGAGGTCGCCGTTGCGGATCTCCATCGGGGAGTCGTCCGAGGTGATCTGCTGCCGGCCGGTCGCGAGCCGCAGCCGCGCCTCGACCTCGGCAGGCCCTGCGGTGTCCAGCAGGACGTCGTCGATGCCCCAGTCGGCGGTGACGGCCGCGAGGCCGCCCTCGGTGACGACGAGGATCAGCGGGCAGCCGGGGCCCGTGGAGCGGAGCAGCTGACAGAGGCTGCGGACCTGCGGGAGGTCGCGGCGGCCGTCGATCAGGATGACGTCGGCACCTGGGGTGTCGACGAGAGCGGGGCCTTCGGCGGGGGCCACCCGCACGCTGTGCAGCAGAAGGCCGAGGGCGGGAAGCACCTCCGTCGACGGCTGGAGGGCATTGGTCAGGAGCAGCAGAGAACTCATCGCGCTCCCCCTGCCGGGGTCGTCGTCTTCGGTTCGTGCACGGTTCGCTCGCCCATTACGTCGGTTCCTCCTCGGTCCCTGCGAGGACGTACGGCTTCGTACGTATACGGCTCTCGCGCCCTGAGAGCTTTTGTTCACCTGCTCGTAACAACGAGCAGGAAACACAAAAGGACCCGGGGGCTTCGCTGCCCAGGTCCTCTTGCAAGGAGAATAGCCCACATGAGTTCGGTGGCAGAGGGCCCGTTGAGCAGTGAATTTGTTTCCTTGATCACGCCAGGGGTCCGGCGGGCGACGCTACTGACCGAGGACGGCGTCCGTATCGAGGCGGTGTACGAGCCGTGTACGGCAGACGTCACGGACACCGTGATCGTCGTCGCGCACGGCTTCACGGGGTCGGTCGAGCGGCCCGCCCTGCGCCGGGCCGCGGAGGTGTTCGCGCAGTACGCGGCCGTGATCACGTTCTCCTTCCGCGGGCACGGGGGCTCGGGCGGGCGCTCCACCGTCGGGGACCGCGAGGTGCTCGATCTGGCGGCCGCGGTGCGGTGGGCGAAGTCGCTCGGGTACGGGCGCGTGGTGACCGTGGGATTTTCCATGGGCGGCTCCGTCGTACTCCGGCACGCGGCGCTGCACGGGGGGCGCACGGAGGCACAGATCGACGCCGTGGCCTCCGTGAGCGCCCCCGCCCGCTGGTACTACCGCGGCACGGCACCCATGCGGCGCGTGCACTGGCTGGTGATGCGGCCGCTGGGGCGGCTGGTGGGGCGGTTCGGGTTCCGTACGCGGATCCACCCGGAGGACTGGGACCCGGTGCCGCTGTCGCCGGTCGAGTCGGTCCCGCTGATCGCGCCGACGCCGCTGCTGATCGTGCACGGGGACCGCGACGCGTACTTCCCGCTGGACCATCCGCGGATGCTGGCGGGGGCCGGGCCCGCGGAGTTGTGGGTCGAGGCGGGCATGGGGCACGCGGAGAACGCCGCCGACGAGGCGCTGCTGCGGCGCATCGCGGGCTGGCTCGTACGGCAGTAGCGGCACGGCATCATGGGGGGCGGCGCGACGCCGGACGAAGAAGGAGTACCTATGGCAGCGGGGACCATCCGCTACTGGGCCGCGGCGAAGGCGGCGGCAGGGGTTGCCGAGGAGCCGTACGCCGCGGGGACCCTCGCCGAGGCGCTCGACGCGGTACGCGAGCGCCACTCGGGTGGCGAGCTCGGCCGCGTACTGCTGCGGTGTTCGTTTCTCGTCGACGGAGATCCCGTCGGAAAGCGCGGGCATGAGACGGTACGGCTTGCCGAGGGCGGCACGGTCGAGGTGCTCCCGCCGTTCGCAGGAGGGTGACCACCGCACATGAGTGACCAGTACCAGCAGTACCCGTACGGGCAGCAGCCCCAGCCCCAGGAGCCGTACACGCAGACCTGGGACGGCCAGACCTGGGACACCCAGTACCAGCCGCAGACGGACGCCCAGCAGCAGCAGCCTCAGGCACAGGCCGGCTGGGACCAGCCGCAGCAGACGGGCTGGGACCAGCAGCCGCAGCAGGGCGGCTGGGAGCAGCAGTACGCGCAGCAGCCGCAGGCCGATCTGGACACCGCCTATCTGCCGCCGCAGTCCTACCCGCTGCCCCCGGAGGCCCCCGCGCCCGTCCAGGCGCAGGCCCAGGCCCAGGCTCCGTACGAGCCGCCGCCCGGCCCCGCGCCCTCCTACAGCGCCCCCACCACCACCGGCAACCAGCGCATCACCGACGCCCAGCGCGCCCGTGCCGAAGGGCGTTCGCCGATCATCGCGCCGGGCATGCAGCCCGCCGGGATCACCGCCGTGCTCGCGGTGCTGATCGCCGCCGCCGCAGCGGTCGGGCGGCCCGCCGTCGTCGTGCCGCTGCTCGCGCTGCAGGCGCTCACCGCCGCCGGCTGGTTCCGGCTCAACGGGATGTGGCCCGCCCGCCAGGGCATCGCGCTCGCCTTCGCGGGCGGCATCGTCGCCGACATCGCGCTCTTCGCGGCCGGGGCCGAGAACGGGCCCGCCGCGATCATCGGGACCCTCGGCGTCTGGGTGCTGCTCACCGTCGTGATCCAGCTGCGCAGCCACGCGGGCGCCGACGAGCGCATGCAGGGGCTGATGGCGACCGTGGCCTCGTCCGCGCTCGCGATCCTCGCGGCCGGGTTCCTCGCCGCTCCCACCGACGCCGTGACGCTCGGCGCGATCGCCGTCGCGGTCGCCGCCGTCGCGCGTGCGCTGCCGCTGCCGGGCATCGCCTCCGTCGTCGTGGCGCTGCTCGCCGCCACGGGTGCGGGGATCGCCGCCGGCGGGATGACCGACATCGGTTCGTCCGGTGCGCTGCTCGGATTCGCCGCCGGGGGCTGCGCGTTGATCGGGCTGCGCGTCGCCTCGTACGACTACCCGTCCCGGTTCGTCCACATGACGGCCGGAGTGGCCCTGCCGCTCACGGCGGCCGCGCCTGCGATCTATCTCATCGGCCGGGTTGTCGGCGGATAGCGCCGTTAGGGTCTGCCCATGCGCGGACTGCGAATATTCCTCATCATCGTGGTGGTCCTCGGCGGCATCTTCGTCGCCGTGGACCGCATCGCGGTGAACGTCGCCGAGAACAAGGCGGCCGACAAGATCCAGTCGAGCCAGGGGCTGAACTCCACCCCCGACGTCTCGATCAAGGGCTTCCCGTTCCTGACCCAGGTGCTCGCCTCCGAGCTCGACGAGGTCGACGTGAAGCTCACCGGGATCACCGCCTCGGCCGAGGGCCGCTCGATCGAGCTTGCCGAGGTCAGGGCCGAGCTGAAGAACGTGAAGATCGACAGCAGCTTCTCCTCCGCGGTCGCCGAGAGCGCCGCCGGTTCGGCGCGGATCTCGTACGCGGAACTCACCAAGTCGGCGCCCAAGGGCGCGACCGTGAGCTACGCGGGTGCCGAGCGGGCCGCCAAGGGCCAGGTGAAGGTGACGGGCAGCATCGCCGAACTGCTGGAGGGTGCCGGGGTCTCCGTCCCCGAGTCCCTCAAGGCGCTGCCCCCGCTCAGCACGTACAGCACGGTGTCGCTCGTCGGGGGCGACCACGTGAAACTGCACGCGGACTCCCTCCCGCCGCTGGTGGAGGGCCGGCTGCGCAAGGTCGTCGACTACGACCTGAAGATCTCCGGACTGCCCGGCGGCCTCCATCTCGACAAGACGGTGGCCGTCGAGGACGGCGTCGAGTTCTCCGGCACGGCGAAGGACCTCTCGCTCGCCGGATAGTGAGACGAAGGTGTCCGGTCCGCAGATGGCGGGCAGGGTCAGGGCAGTGACGAAGGGGTCCGGCAGGCGCCGGACCCCTTTCGCGTCCCACTATGCGGACGATCGCGTCTCGATATCTGACACACCGGTGACATGTCCGCCCGTACATCCCTACGATCGGTGGCATGAAGCGACAGGCGGATCTCACGAAGCGGCGGGCAGTAGACCTGTGCCGCGTCGCCGCCATGCTCTGTCGCACCTTCTGAGCGGGACACTCGACTCCCCTCGCCCCCGGGCCCTTTCGACCCCATCGCACCAGGTGGTCGGGGCCACCCCTCGGCGCCGTACGCCGCCTCCCCGCGTACCCGTACGCCGCCAAAACGCACCACACCGCCGCAGACTGCCCCGGAGGAGACACCGCATGAGCCGCGCAGACGTCCTGGTAGACGCCGACTGGGTCGAGGCCCACATCGAGGACCCGCAGGTCGCCATCGTCGAGGTCGACGAGGACACCTCGGCCTACGAGAAGAACCACATCAAGAACGCCATCCGGATCGACTGGACCAAGGACCTCCAGGACCCGGTCCGCCGCGACTTCATCGACCAGGCCGGCTTCGAGGAGCTGCTGTCGAAGAAGGGCATCGGCAACGACACCACGGTCGTGCTCTACGGCGGCAACAACAACTGGTTCGCCTCGTACGCCTTCTGGTACTTCAAGCTCTACGGCCACCAGGACGTGAAGCTCCTCGACGGCGGCCGCAAGAAGTGGGAGCTCGACTCCCGCGACCTGGTCGACGGCGACCAGATCCCGTCCCGCCCGGCCACGCAGTACAAGGCCAAGGCCCAGGACGAGTCGATCCGCGCCTACCGCGACGACGTCGTGGCCGCGATCGGCAGCCTCAACCTGGTCGACGTGCGCTCCCCCGACGAGTTCAGCGGCAAGCTGCTCGCCCCGGCGCACCTCCCGCAGGAGCAGTCGCAGCGCCCCGGCCACGTGCCGAGCGCCCGCAACATCCCGTGGTCGAAGAACGCCAACGACGACGGCACCTTCAAGTCGGACGACGAGCTCAAGGCCCTCTACGAGGACGAGCAGGTCGACCTGGCGAAGGACACCATCGCGTACTGCCGCATCGGCGAGCGCTCGGCCCTGACGTGGTTCGTGCTGCACGAGCTGCTCGGCCAGGCCAACGTCAAGAACTACGACGGCTCGTGGACCGAGTACGGCTCGCTCGTCGGCGTGCCGATCGAGCTCGGCGCCAACAAGTAACCAACCGACCTTTACTTCCTAGGAGTTCAACATGTGTGGAGCGAAGGCCGGCGGCCCCGACGCCTCGACCATCAAGCCCGGTGAGACCACCATCCAGGGCAGCGTGACCAAGGACGGCGAGCCCGTCACCGGCTACGTGCGCCTGCTCGACTCGACCGGCGAGTTCACCGCCGAGGTCCCCACCTCGGCGACCGGCCAGTTCCGCTTCTACGCGGCCGAGGGCACCTGGACGCTGCGCGCCCTGGTCCCGGGCGGCACGGCGGACCGTACGGTCGTCGCGCAGACGGGTGGACTGGCCGAGGTCGCCATCGCGGTTTGAGCACCGGTCGTGCTCGCCGGACTCCACCCGCCGCAGGTCGGCGGACGGAGTCCGGCGCAGCACCTCGAAGCCCGCGAAGCGGTGCGAGAGGTGCGTCGAGAATGAGACCGGCCGAAGGGCCGCACCCCAGGGGGTTGGACGCTTACCTGGACCGGGTGCGGCCCTTCGGTCGTACGCTGGAGGTATGTACGCGCGACGGCGCCGCGGTTACTTCCTGCTCATGGGCGGATGTCTGGTCCTCTTCATCTCCGCCTGGGCCTTCGTGCGCCTATGGTCCGTCCCCGCGGCGGTCGCGATGTGCGTCGTCGCCATGGTGATCCCGCCCATCGCGGCGATGGTCGGCAACCGGCACGGGCCCGACGACCGGTGGTGGGACGACCCCTCGGGCGACAGCAAGTCCGACGAGTGGTGGGACGAGCTGGACGGCAAGAAGCGGCGGGATCAGGATCAGTAGACGAGCGCCTGTACGCCGTCCGCCATGATCTCCTGCACGAAGACCTGAGCGCCCGCGATCCGTACGCCCTCGATCACGTCCTTCTCGGTGATCTCCCGACGCGTCGCGCACTGCGTGCACAGCGTGATCTGACCGGCGGCGCTGATCGACTCGATCAGGTCGGGAAGCGGTGCGGCGTGCGGGAGTTGGAACTCCGCCGCCCGGCCCGGCAGTGCGAACCACGAGGACTCGCCGGTCAGCCAGAGCGAGACCTCGACGCCGCTCGCGACGGCGACGGCGGCCACGGTGAAGGCCTGCGAGCAGCGCTCGGGCGCATCGGCTCCGGCGGTCACCTTGATCACGAGCTTCTTCTGGGCTGCAGTCATATGCCGAACTGTAATAGTCGGCCGTACAACCCCCTCCCACCACTGTGGGTCTGCTGTGTGCGCGGGTAACGGAACCCGCGCCTCAGGTCTCGTGGGGGGACCATCTTGGAAGCGCCAGAAGAGTTGCAAATGGTTCCTGACGTGCAGGAACCGGAGAAAAAGCCGCGCCGTCGAGGCCGTACGACGCTGATCGTCGTGGCCGCCGCAGTGCTGGGGATCGTCGCAGGGACCGCCGTCGGCTACAAGATCCAGGCCGACCGCCCGCCGACCCCGCTGCCGGTGCTGGCCCAGGAGGGCCTGACGTACCCGGCGAAGGCCGCGGCGAAGGGGCAGGAGCCGGCGGCGCTGTCCGCCAAGGAGGACACGCTCGTACGGACCGACGGGGATCTGCGGAAGCTGCTGATCCCGAAGCCGCGAGGGGCGAGAACCGCTTCTTTCCCGGTCTTCAAGGGTGGGACGATGCCGCGCGACAACTGGCTGACGCCCGCGGACTATGCGTACGAGTTCACCGACGAAGCGCAGAGCTTCACCTACGACGCAGAGAAGGACATCCGACGGATCGCTGCTGCGGACTTCCAGCAGGGCGAGTTCAAGATGACCTCCGTGCGGCTGGTGCAGTTCCGCGACGGGGTCTCCGAGGGGGCGTCCGACAGCGCCGTCGAGCAGCAGTCGTACATGTCCGACAGCCAGGACGGCGCGGGCTACGACGGCGACGCGGTGAAGGGGAGCGGCAACGCCCGCTACTACATCGTCCCGGTGGAGAACAAGCCGGGCTATCTGCCCAACTACGGGGCCCGTGCGATCGGCTACCGCGGTGACGTGATGTTCGACATCTCGATCTTCGACACGCACAAGATCAGCAAGAGCGACATCCGGGCGCTCGCCGAGCAGCAGTTGGGGCGCTTGTGAGCAGCGAAGAGGCAGTGGGAGAGCAGGAGTTGGAGCAGACGCCGGAGTCGGAGGTCTTGGATGTCCTGGAGGTCCTGGAGACCGCCAAGGCTCCCAGGCAGCCGTCCCGCGCCCTGCGGGTCGGGGCCGCGGTGCTGCCCGTCGTGCTCGTCCTCGGCGGCGTAGTCGGCGGGCTCGTCTACACCAAGTCCACTGTGGACAAGGCCGACACGACCGCCCCGACGACGGTCTGGGGCAAGGACGCGAAGCCGGGCAAGGACCCCGCAGGGGCCGTTGGTGAGGGTCGGCACGACAGCGCGCTGAGCAAGCTCCTGCTGCCCGTTCCGAGCGGCTACAGGCTCGGTCCCGACATGGAGCAGTTCGGTAACGACTCCGAACTCAGCGGCAAGCAGGCCGAGGCCATGATGAAGGCCGACGGCAAGGGCCTGGCGGGCAAGCAGCGCCGGGAGTGGGAGAAGCGGGTCGAGAAGCTGGGCCCCAAGGGCGTGGCGTTCCGTTCGTACACGGCGTCCTCGAACGACCTCGACGTCGAGGTGCAGATCATGCAGCTCAAGGACAAGAAGGGGGTGGCCGACGCCTACCGGTTCCGCAAGAACCTCATGGACGCCATCACCGTCTTCCGCGACGGGCCGAAGATCACGGGACACACGCACGCGAGCTGCGTCCTGCCGCCCAATGACAAGAAGGACAAGCTGGACGCGATGTTCTGCACGGCCTACGAGGGCGGAGTGCTGATCAGTTTCAACGCGTACGGCGCCAAGCCGTTCGACAAGTCCGAGGTCGCGAACCTGCTGAAAAAGCAGCTCGACCACATCACGTCCCCGGGGGAGTACGTATGACTGAGCCCGTGATCTCGGAGGTCGTCGACGTCAGCCCGTCCGGGCCCGCCGACCCGTTCGCGGCTCCGCCCGAGGCGCACGCCGCGCCCCGCAAGCCCTGGAGGGACCGCCGGGCGCTGCGCGCGGCGGCCCGCTGGACCCTCGCTGTGCTCGTCTGCGGCGGGCTCGGGACCGGGACGGCGTACGGCATCACAGGGATGACCCGGACCGATGTGCCCGGCCTCGCCACCCAGGAGGACGGCCGCTGGACGTACCCGAAGCTGACGCTGCCGGCGCTGGCCGCCGGCGCCCCGCGCCCGTACACCGACGGCAACGACGGCGAGATCCACCACGCCGACCTGCGCCGGCTGCTGCTGCCCGCGCCCAAGGGCGCGACGGTGGACAAGACGCTGAACGGTGGCTGGGTGAGCACCGACCAGTACGTCGGGGAGTATGCCAAGGACAAGCGTGCCGAGCTGAAGCAGGCGCTCTCGGATGCGTCCGTACGGCATATCGCGGCACGCGGTTGGACGATGCCGGACGGCACGACGTCCCGGATTTATCTGCTGCAGTTCAAGTCGGTGGCGTTCGCCACGACGTACAAGGACGAAAGCCTGGGCGTCGGCTACGACGGTGGGAAGTCGCTGAACGAGGCCCCCGAGGCCAGGGTCGACACCTACTGGACCGAGAACGGCAAGGTGGAGAACAACTCGGCGTACGTGTACGTCGAGCCCAAGCCCTACGGCAACCGGCAGGTCCGCCAGGCCTATGTTCTGGCCGGTGACACCGTGGCGCTGGTCTTCCAGTCGCACAAGGGTGCGACGCCGAGAGTCCCCTTCACGCAGACGGTGATCCTGCAGAACCAGCTGCTCGGCTGAGTCCCGCAGACCTCGAAGAGAGCGCCGGGCCCCAGCCCGATAAGCTGGGGCCCGGCCCTACCTGCCCACACCGCTCATGCAAGGAGCACCCCGTGCTTGAGGTTTTCTTCGAAACCCTGCTGGTCCTGGTCTGCGTCGGCGTCCTCGCCTTCGCCGGTCTGACCGTGAAGAAGCTCTACCAGGGTCAGCGCTAGTCACCCCGCCTTTCCACAGGCATCCCCTCACAGATCGTCTGAGCCACTCATGATCCAGATCCCTTCGGACCTGAACCCGAGCCTCGTCCCGCTCGTCTTCCTCCTCGGCACCTGGGAGGGCGCGGGAGTCGCCGACTTCCCCGGCGAGGAGAAGTGCAACTTCGGGCAGTCCGTCACCTTCTCGCACGACGGCCGGGACTTCCTCGAGTACGTCTCCCACACCTGGGTGCTCGATGCCGAGGGCAACAAGGTCAGGCCCCTGGAGTCCGAGTCCGGCTACTGGCGCATCGACGCCGACCGCAAGGTCGAGATCGTCATGGTCCGCGACCAGGGCGTCGTCGAGATCTGGTACGGGGACCTGGCCGCCCAGAAGCCCCAGATCGACGTGGTCACGGATGCCGTGGCCCGGACGGCGGCCTCGGGTCCGTACAGCGGCGGAAAGCGGCTCTACGGCTATGTGAACAGCGACCTCATGTGGGTCGGCGAGAAGGCCACCCCCGACGTCGAGCTGCGCCCCTACATGTCGGCGCACCTGAAGAAGGTCGTCACCCCCGAGGAGGTCGCGGAGATGGCGCGCAACCTCGGTGATCTCCCCGACGACGGCATCGCCTTCTTCAAGTAGGCACAGGCAGGCACAGAGGCAACGGGCCGCGCCCTCCTACACTGGGGGGCGTGGTGACCACTGACTGGCAGAGCGACCTCCGCAGACGCGGGTACCGGCTGACCCCTCAGCGGCAGCTCGTGCTGGAGGCCGTCGACGTACTGGAGCACGCGTCGCCCGACGAGATCCTCACCGAGGTGCGGAAGACGGCGGGCGGGGTCAACATCTCCACCGTGTACCGGACGCTCGAGCTCCTGGAGGAGCTCGACCTGGTCAGCCATGCGCATCTGGGGCACGGGGCGCCGACGTACCACCTCGCGGACCGGCACCACCACATCCATCTGGTCTGCCGCGACTGCGCGAACGTCATCGAGGCGGATGTGGACGTGGCCGCCGACTTCACGGCGAAGCTGCGCGAGACGTTCGGCTTCGAGACGGACATGAAGCACTTCGCCATCTTCGGGCGCTGCGAGAAATGCACTGCGAAGGCTGTCAGTACCGAGTCGTAGGCTTGTCCGTATGAAGAGCCCTCTGCTGTCCCTGCCCGGCGCCGTCCCCGCCGAAGGCCGCGACGAAGGTGTCGCCGCGCACTACGGCGACCTGTTCCGAGAACAGCGCGAGCTGGCGGACGGTCATGGACTTGTTGATCTTTCGCAGCGCGGCGTCATCTCCGTCAGCGGCCCCGACCGGCTGAGCTGGCTGCATCTGCTGCTCACCCAGCATGTGAGCGAGCTGCCCGTCGGGCAGGCCACCGAAGCGCTGATCCTCTCCGCCAACGGGCACGTCGAGCACGCGCTCTATCTCGTCGACGACGGCGAGACGGTCTGGGCGCACGTGGAGCCGGGGACGCAGGACGAGCTCGTCTCGTACCTGGAGAAGATGAAGTTCTACAACCGGGTCGAAGTCGCGGACAGGACAGCGGAGTTCGCGGTCGTCCACCTCCCCGCCGGGTCCATCGCCGAGGTGCCGGACGGTGTGGTCGTACGGGAGACGGCGTACGGGCGCGACCTCTTCCTGCCCAGGGGTGAGCTCGAGTCGTACGCGGCGAAGAGCGGCCCCGTCGCCGGGCTCCTCGCGTACGAGGCGCTGCGCATCGAGCAGCACCGGCCGCGGCTCGGCGCGGAGACCGACCACCGGACCATCCCGCACGAGCTGGGGTGGATCGGCAGCGCCGTCCATCTGCAGAAGGGCTGCTACCGGGGGCAGGAGACGGTCGCCCGCGTCCAGAACCTGGGGAAGCCGCCGCGGCGCCTGGTCTTCCTCCACCTGGACGGGAGCGAGGTGCTGCTGCCGGGGCACGGGACGCCCGTGCGGCTGGCCTCCGACGGGGAGGACGGCCGGCAGCTCGGGTTCATCACGTCCTCGGCCCGCCACCACGAACTGGGGCCGATCGCGCTCGCCCTGGTCAAGCGCAATGTGCCGGTGGACGCGGAGCTGATGGCCGGGGACACGGCTGCCGCGCAGGAGGTCGTCGTCGAGCCCTAGGGCTCTCAGAGGTCCAGCTGGACCGTGAACGGGCCGTTGTTGGTGAGCGAGACGCGCATGTCCGCCCCGAAGCGGCCCGTTTCGACGTGCGCGCCGAGTGCGCGCAGTTGGGCCACCACCTCGTCGACGAGGGGCTCGGCGATGTCGCCGGGGGCGGCCGCGTTCCAGGTGGGGCGGCGGCCCTTGCGGGCGTCGCCGTAGAGAGTGAACTGCGAAATCACCAACAAGGGTGCATTCGTGTCGGAGCAGGACTTTTCGCCCTCAAGGATGCGAACCGACCACAACTTCCTGGCGAGCTGCGCCGCCTTTTCCACGGTGTCCTCATGGGTAATTCCCACAAGTACACACAAACCCTCACCAACGATCTCTCCGACCGTCTCGCCTGCGACGACGACGCTCGCACCGTCCACCCTCTGCACCACTGCACGCATACGGATCAGGCTATCTGGGGCTGAACGGGTGCAGACCGCCTGCATGGGCACTGTCTTGAGTGGCACCATGCACGGAGGCGGTGCGGGCAGCACCGGTCGAGGGGACGGAACACGCACATGAGTTCAACTGGCGCCGGGCGACCGCCCGGTCCCGTACCGATGACCAAGGTCCCGGCGGTCTCTCTCGCGCGTACGCCTGTGCAGCGCACCGGAGAGGCCCCCCTTCCCGCCGCACCGGCCCACGACATCGCCGCCCTGCGGCTGCCGGAGCTGCGCGTGCTGCGCCGGGAAGCCCAGCGGGACGAGGCGGACCTCAGCTACGTACGGCGGATGCTGCACGGCCGGATCGACATCCTGCGGGCCGAGCTCGCCCGCCGGCGCGACCCGGAGACCCCGGTCGTCGACCGGCTCTCCGAGATCCTGACCGACGCCCCGTCCTCGCACCGCTCCTCCGCCCGCCATGTGACGCTCTCGACGCCGCGCAGCGAGGAGTACAGGATGCTGGCCTCGGACATGCTCGCCGAGGTCGAGCTCTCGGATCTCGACGCCCGGACGGACGAAGAGCTGCACACCGGAATGGGACGGCTCATCCGCTACGAGCAGCAGGTTTCGCGCCGTCGTCACCTGCTCCAGGCCACCGCGGACGATTGCAGTGCGGAGATCGCCCGCAGGTACCGTGACGGAGAAGCGCAGGTAGACGACCTGCTCACCTGAGCCCGGGGGCGATCCCTTCCGGGAGCGGGTCCACTGTCCCCCGGAAGGCCTCCCGATGACCACCACCTCCCCGATAGCCCCGGCCGCCCCCGTACTGGCCGAGGTCGTCCGCTCCGGCTTCGTGGAGGGCCTGCACCGGGGGTCGCTGGTGGTGCTGGCCGCCGACGGGAGCGTGGAGTACACGCTGGGGGATCCGGGGACGCCGGTCTTCCCGCGCTCCTGCAACAAGCCCATGCAGGCCGCGGCCGTGCTGCGGGCGGGGCTCGATCTGTCGGGGGAGCGGCTGGCGCTGGCCGCCGCGAGCCACTCGGGGGAGGGCTTCCACCTCGATCTCGTACGGAAGATGCTCGCCGAGCACGGGCTGACCGAGGACGACCTGCAGTGCCCTGAGGACTTGCCGTTGGACCCGGTCGAGGCGGAGGCCTATCTGGCGTCGGGGCAGGTGCGGGGGCGGGTCGCGATGAACTGCTCGGGCAAGCACACGGCGATGGTGGCGGTCTGCCGGCTCAACGGCTGGGACCCGGCGACGTACCTGGACCCCTCGCACCCGCTGCAGCAGCTGGTGCTCGAAGTGGTCGAGGAGGCGGCGGGCGAGCGGGTCACGGCGGTCGGTACGGACGGCTGCGGGGCGCCGCTGATGGCGATCACGCTGGTGGGGCTGGCGCGGGCCTTCCGGTCGTTCGTACTGGCGCCGGAGGACTCCGCGGAGCGGCGGGTCGCGGACGCGATGAGGGCGTACCCGGAGTACGTGGCGGGGACACGGCGCCCCGACACGTGGCTGATGCGAGGGGTGCCCGGGGTGCTGTCCAAGATGGGCGCCGAGGCGGTCCAGGCGGTGGCCCTGCCGGACGGCCGGGCGCTGGCCTTCAAGGTGGACGACGGGGGTACGCGGGTGCTGGGTCCTGTGCTGGCGCGGGTGCTGAGCGGGATGGGCGTGGACGGGGACGTGCTGGCGCGGGTCGGCGATGCGCCGCTGCTGGGCGGGGGCGAGCGGGTCGGTGAGATACGCGCCGCCTTTTGAGCCTGGGGGAAATCCCGGTGCGGTCCGGGCCCGCCCGCGCCTAGCGTGACCGTATGACTGTGAACGTCCGTACGATCACCGAGGCCGAGGTCGCCGGATGGCGGCGCGCTCTCGACACCGGGTTCCTCCGTCCTCCGTTCGTCGGCGACGAAGCCGTCGCGAGCTTCCTCGCCCACGCCGACCTCACCCGCACCCGGGGCGCCTTCGACGGCCCCCGCTGTGTCGCCACCTTCCGCTCCTTCGCCCAGGAGCTCACCGTCCCCGGCGGCGCCGTGCTGCCCGCCGACGCCGTCACCAATGTGACCGTCTCGCCCACCCACCGCCGCCGCGGTCTGCTCAGCCGGATGATGGCGGCGGACCTGGCGGCCGCCAAGGAGCGGGGTGACGTGGTCGCGACGCTGATCGCGGCCGAGTATCCGATCTACGGGCGGTACGGCTTCGGGCCCGCCGCCCAGACCACCCAGTGGACGGTCGACGTACCGCGCACCGGCATCGACCCGCGCTGGTCGGGGCCGGACGACGGAGGGCGGGTCGATCTGGTCGACGGCGCCGATGTGTTCAAGCTGGGGCCCGAACTGCACGACCGCGTACGGAAGTTGCGGGCCGGTGCCGTCAGCAGGGACGAGCGGTGGTGGAAGCTCAACACGGGGCTGCTGGCGAACCCCGGTCATTCGTGGACGGAGCCGTTCTACGCCGTGTACCGGTCGGCCGCCGGTGAGGTCGAGGGGCTGCTCGTCTACCGGGCCGACGACCGCTGGGGCGATGCCAAGCAGCCGCAGAACACCGCGGCCGTGGCGGGGCTGATCGCGGTGACCCCGGCCGCCGAGCGGGCGCTGTGGACGTACGTCTGCTCGGTCGACTGGATCACCACGGTCACGTCGGGGGACCGGGCCCCCGACGATCTGCTGCCGCTGCTGCTTCCCGACCCGCGTGCGGCGCGGATCACGACGCAGGCGGACTTCCTGTGGGTGCGGCTGCTGGATGTCGTACGGGCGCTGGAGGCCCGTACGTACACGGTGTCCGCCTCCCTCGTCCTTGAGGTCGGCGACGGTGACGGCCTGTCCGCGGGCCGGTACCGGCTCGACGCGTCGCCCGACGGCGCGGTGTGCGCGCCGTCGTCCGAGTCGCCCGATGTCACGCTGGACGTGAGGGAGTTGGGGGCGCTGTATCTGGGCGACGAGTCGGCGGTCCGGCTGGCGGCTCTGGGCCGGATCGGGGAGGAGACGGCGGGGGCCGTCGCGACCCTGGAGGCGCTGTTCCGTACGGCGGTCAGGCCCTGGTGCCCTGACGTTTTCTAGTGGCTGCTAGCCGAGCAGGGGCTGGACGAGGACGACCAGGACCACGGCGCCGAAGCTCGCGCAGGCGAGGTTCTTGGCCTTGACGCCGGCGGTGAAAAGGCCGAGGCCGATGAGGCCCATGACGCCGAACTGGCCCTGGACGAGCTGATCGAGGCCGACAGCGGTGGCGGCGGCGAGGAGAGCGAGGAGCGGCATTGTCGTTCCCTCCTTTGGTCCTTGGTCACCAACTCACCGACTACTGTGGTGAGTTGGTGACCAACTCAATGGAAGTTGTCCCCTTGGTGGACCGACTCAACCCTTCTTCACAGGAAGTCCCCAAAGTTGGCGAGCAGTTGTACTCTTCAGGGGTGGAGACGTCGCACCGCACGGTGGCCGATGAGCTGCGAGCCCGTATCAAGGACGGAAGCCTGCAGCCGGGTACGCGCATGCCGACCCAGGAGCGGTTGGCGCGGGAGTTCGGGGTCGAGCGGGGCACGGTCCGCCAGGCGCTGAAGATCCTCCAGGAGGAGCAGCTCCTCACCCATGTGACCAGGGGCGTTCCCGCGACCGTGGCGGACGTGGCCGCCAGGCCCGCAGCGGCCCCGCAGTCGACGATGGTCGCGCTGGCGACGCGGATCGACGCGGCGTTCGCCGCTCCCCAGGTGGAGATCGACGCGCTCTGCCTCAAGTCCGCCTCGCTGAACCTGGCGCTGAGCGAGCCGATCCGGGGGATCCACGCGGGGCGTATGAAACCGGCCGCCGTGACCGTACGGGTGCTGCTGCCGAGCCGCGACATCGAACTGGCCTTCCCGACGCCGGTGGCGGACGGGACGGACGGCAGGCTGCACCGCAACTGGCTGGATCAGCGCAATGCGCAGGGCCAGGTGCTGCGGTCCAATCTGCTGGCCCTGCGGGCCTCGCACGAGATCGACGTGACGGTGGAGTTCCGCGCTCTGCCCTTCACGCCGCCGGTGAAGCTGTACCTGCTCAACGGCGCCGAGGCGCTGTTCGGGTACTACCTGATCGGCCGCCGCGAGGAGGAGTTCGACCACGAGTCCCTGGAGCTGTTCGACATCCAGGGGACGCAGTCGACGCTCTTTCCCTTCGCGCAGGGTGCGGGGGTGCGGGACGCCACGTTCGTGGAGCAGTCGCAGCTGTGGTTCGACGCGATCTGGAACACGATCTCGTCGCCGCTGAGCCTGGCCGCGGACGCCGCCCCCTAGGAACCTGGCGCGGTGGCCGTCACCAGCAGGACCAGGGCCCCGGCCCCGGCGACGACGGGGCTCTTCGCCTTGGCGCCGATCGCGATGAGGAGGAGACCGATCGCGCTCATCGCCCCGTAGCGGAGCTGCACGAGACTCTCGAAGGCGACGACGATGATCGTGGTGAGGATGACAAGTGCGGGCATGGTGGTTCCTCCTTCGGGGCGGCCCGTGGGACCGTTGGGCGGGAGGCTGCCGCTTGGCGACCAGGTTGCTGGAGTTGGCAACCAACTACACCCAAGTTATCTCCACTTGGTCACGATCCATAAACAACTTTCAAACAACTCCCCATAGCTGGCCGGGACTTGTAGCGTTTCTGGTGTGAGCCAGAACAGCACCACCTCCGTGAACGGAAGAAAGCCCTCCCATCGAGAAGTGGCCGACACGCTGCGCGAACGCATACGCAGCGAGGAGCTCAAGGCCGGCGATCCCATGCCGACCCAGGCCGCGCTGGTGGAGGAGTTCGGCGTGGAGCGCGGCACCATCCGCCAGGCGCTGAAGATCCTCCAGGGCGAAGGCCTGCTCACCCATGTCACGCGCGGCGCCCCGGCCCGTATCGCCGACCGCGCCACCATGCCGCCGAAGCCGGCGGCGGGGGACCAACCCCGGCCGACGATGGTCGAGTTGGCAGCCAGGATCACCGAGGCGTTCACCGAGACCGACGTGCGGATCGACGCGGTGAGCCTGACCGCGGAATCCCTCAACCTGGCGCTGGGCGACCCGATCCGCCGGATCCACGAGGGAGAGCTGGCGCCGAAGACCATCCGCGTACGCATCCTGCTGCCGAGCCGCGAGATCGAGCTGGCCTTTCCGACGGCGGTGGATGACGGCGCACGGGACCAGGACGCCGTCCACAAGCGCTGGCTGGACCAGCGCAACTCCCAGGGGAAGGTCCTGCGCCACAACCTCCGTGCGCTGAGGGCCTCGCACGAGATCGATGTCGAGGTGGAGCTGAAGGCGCTTCCCTTCACTCCGCCGATCAAGCTGTACTTGCTGAACGGGGCCGAGGCGCTCTTCGCGTACTACCTGGTCGCCCGGCGCGAGGAGGAGGTCGGCGAGAAGCAGGTGGAGATCTACGACGCGCTGGGGCTCAAGTCGCTGCTCTTCTCTTTCGAGGGCGGAGGCGGAGGCCGTGACTCTGCTTACGTGGAGGAGTCGCAGAAATGGTTCAACGCCCTGTGGGACACCATCAGTTCGGAACTGACGCTCTCTGAGTGACTTCCGGCCGGTGCGACCGGCCTGTCGATCCGGGGTGGAGTAGCGTTCCTCACTTCTCCATCATCGGTACCACGACAGGCGAGAGAGCGCATGATGTCTGCCGAACCGGCATCCCTTGCGTGGCAGCGGGCCGTTGAGTTGAGCAACGACGGCAATGTGCTGGGTCCGCTCAAGGGGCATCACCACGAGACGTATGCCATTCCGCTCGCTCCGGAGAATCCGCTCAGGCCCTACTTCGAGCGCGGGAAGTACCGGGAGCCGCGTCGCGAGCAGTTCCGTTACGACCGGCAGTGCTTCGCCTCCGAGGACCAGCTGCTGGTCGCCCTGCAGGGCCGGATCTCGCGCATCCCAGGGATCGCCGAGGTCGAAGGGGGCTTCCTGCTGCAGGGGTTCATCGAGGGCCGGACCCTCGGCCGCGGGCGGCTGCCCAGCCAGGCTCTCTCTCGGCTCCACACGGGACAACTGGCCCAGTTATTCGGCGAGTTGGTCTCGGTGAAGGGGGACGAGTTCGATCACTTGGAGCGCGTCTGCGGTCAGGCGTCGGGCAGTCCGAACGAATTTCTGGACCGTCTGATCGAGTTCACCGAGAAGCAGGTCCATCTCAAGGACGACGGTCACTATGTCCCGCTCTTCGGTGCACTGGGTGTACCCGAGGGCGCATTGTCCGCGTTCAGAGAGCGGGCGGGCACGCTCGCGGACCGGCCGTTCTCACTCGTCCACGGCGACCTGCACCGCGCGAACTTCATTGTCGACCTCAACGGGAATCTCTGGACCATCGACTGGGAGCTCGCCATGATCGGCGACCCCCTCTACGACCTGGCGACGCATCTCCATCTCATGCGCTATCCGGCCAGGGAGGAGCTGCGGATCACGGACGTGTGGCAGGCTGCAGTGGAACGGGCCAGGCCGGGCAGTTCGGACGGTTGGCAGCGTGATCTTCCCGTGCTGCGCGCCTACAAGCGCGCGCAGTCCCTGTTCACAGACGTCATCCGCACAGCGCTGACGTTGGGTCCCGGCTCCGAACCCGACCGGCAAAAGCTGCCGCTCTCCGCATGGAGGGTCCGGAGGGCCCTCGCGCTCGCGGCGGAGCCGCTCGGGATGGGCCGGGTGCCGACACTGAGGCAGGTGATGACGGCATATTCGGAGTGGTTTCGCACTGCCGGCCCGGCGGCAGCAAGTACCGTACAAATGTGACGCATTGACTACAGCAATACAGAAGTCGTCCAACGCCCTCTGGGAAACCGGCAGTTCGGAGTTGACACTCTCTGAGTGACTTCTGATACGTCTCAGACAGAACGGGCGGCATCTGTGACCGAGAATCTCAAGCGGGTGATCGCCGCGGCCGAGAACGTTCTCTTCGACTTCGACGGTCCCATCTGCCGGCTGTTCGCCGGCCGCGAAGCGCGCGTCGTGGCGGAGAGCCTGGTCGCCTGGCTGGAGGAGCACGGCCGCCATGTGCTGCTCACGGAGGAGGAACGGGCCTCCGGGGACCCCCACGCGGTCCTGCGGGCCGTCGACCGGATCCACCCGGGGAGTGACCTGGTCGAGGAGTTGGAGGAGCGGCTGACGCGCGAGGAGCTGCGCGCCGCCCGGACCGCCTGGCCGACCGCGTACGCGGACCCGCTGATCCAGACCCTGCGCGCGGTGGGAGTCCGCCTCGCGATCGCCACGAACAACTCGCCCCGGGTGGCGCGTGCCTATCTGGCCGACCGGGGCCTTACCGAGTGCTTCGGCCCGCACGTCTACGGCCGCACCACCGACCTCCACCTGCTCAAGCCGGACCCGGACTGCATTCGGCGGGCTGTGGCGTCGCTGGGAGCCCGCCCCTCGGCGTCCCTGATGGTGGGCGACACGGTCACGGATCTGTACGCGGCTCGGGCAGCCGGGGTGGCGTTCCTCGGCTACGCGCGCAGCGAGGAGAAGGCGAAGCGGCTGTACGCGGCGGGCGCGGAGACCGTCGTGGACTCCATGCTGCCCGTGCTGGAGGCCGTACGCAGGAACGTTCAGGCGTAGACCATCAGCAGGACGAAGAGGACGGCGCCCAGCGAGGTGTAGTTCGGGCTGCGCTCCTTGAACCCCCAGAGAGTCATCGTCAGACAGAAGATGCCCGGGAATCCGTATCGCGACTGGACCGCCTGCCCCACGAGGTACTCGACCACTGGCATATGACTCCACCCCCACAACTTTCGTCCAATTGGACTGGTTGCCTTGTGGTTGGTATGCCCGATCGGTCAACCTGGTGAACCGTCAGCAGTCAACTCCACTGTGATTGGCTGGAATTGGGACGGGATCGGTCGGGTAGCGGTACCGTCGGATCATGGCGAGCGAACAAGTCGGCGACGGCGGCGGCAGGGAGTTCCAGCGCATCGTGGACGCGCTGCGGAACAGGCTGACCAGCGGTACCTATCGGCTGGGCGAGCAGCTGCCCTCCCAGCGGGCCATCGCCGATGAGTTTCGCGTATCGCGGGACACCGTCCAGCGGGTGCTGCGCGAACTGGTCAGCGAGGGCTGGATCGAGACGCGTCAGGGCAGCGGAACGAGGGTCATCAAGGCCCAGCAGGTTCACTCTCCGGACGGCACGAGGACCGGGCACGGGAGGGGAATCCTCGGGCGGTTCATAGCGGCGGCCTTCGAGTCCCCGACCCGTGAGGTCACCCTCGACGTCTTCACGCTCACCTCGGAGTCCCTGGACACTCATGTCCGTCTCCAGGCCGAGCGCGTGCGGGCGGGGGAGATCGCGCCGACACGTATCGCGGTGCGCATGTTGCTGCCGGCGGAGAACGCGCTGCTCGCGTACCCGCGCAACACCGAGAACTACGAGGACAGGCGCCCGATAGAGCGGCTGCACGACATCACCCGGCGCCACTCGGACTCGCTGTCCGACGCGCTGATGAACCTTCGCACGGAAGGTCTGGTGGACGAGGTCGAGGTGCAGGTCAGGCATCTCCAGCTGACCCCGGCCTTCAAGCTCTACCTGCTCAACAGTGCCGAGGCGCTGCACGGCTTCTACGAGGTCGTCGAGCGCAGGATCCGTCTGGCGGACGGGGAGGAGATCGACGCCATCGACGCGCTGGGGTTGAACGCCACGCTGTTCCATTACGCGAAGGATGCCGACCCCGGCACGCAGGGTTCGCTGTTCGTCGACGCAGGGCAGAGGTGGTTCGACTCCCAGTGGGAGCTGCTGGCACGGTAGGCGGGCTGTCGAACGCAGCAACACGTCTGGGTATCGGCTCACCCGGTAGGCCCATCGCTCCACCAACTCGACAGGTGGGCTCGTGGGTTGGTCGCTAGGGTGTGCATCACTATTTTCCCACCCGAGCGAATACCCAGGAGTGGCTCGTGGGCGGTCCCGCAGCGGCCGAACCGTGCAAATCCATCCCGTCCGGTGCAGCCGGCTTCGCTGATCTTGTGCGCAACGCGCGAAGCCATGGGGCGAAGGCCAGCGGGTATCACAACCAGAACTTCCTGATTGAGCTGGAAGTTCCCACAGGCACTGGGTTCACGCCCCAGCCCAGCCTCCGGGCGATCGTGCGTGAACCCATCCGGGACGCCCTCCCCGTGGTGTTCCGCACCTGGGCCGACGAGTCGCTGATCCTCCGAGCCATCGATCCTGTCCTGCCCCATGTACCCCGATGCCTGGCGAAGCATGACGGCGTCGCGCTGCATAGTTATGTGGAGGGAGTACCGCTCTCCAGTACCTGCCCCAATGGCAAACCCCTGGATCGGCGGCTGATCGAGGCGCTTGCCGAGCTCCTGGCCGGGCTGACGAAGGTCAGACGCGACCACCTGCCGAAGTTGCCGAAGCCCTGGCCGGGGGAAGGGCACAGCAGGCGATTTCTCCAGAACCTGGCACTCCGTACGGACGAGCAGGTCCGACAGTCCAACTGGGCCGAGTTCGGTGGGCTTTTCACCTCGCTCGGAGTTCCGGAGAACGCTCTGCGTGACTTCGCCGAGCGAGTGCCGGCGATGGCCTTCCGGCCGTTCAGTTTTCTCCACACCGATCTGCACCGGGACAACATCATCCTCTCGTACGGAGGGGAACCGCCGCTCATCTTCATCGACTGGGAACTGGCCAGTTACGGAGACCCTCTGCACGATCTCGCCACGCATCTGGTGCGGATGCATTACCCCCGCCACCAGCGGCAGGAGATGATCGCTGCCTGGGCCGACGCGATGAAGAAGGTCAGGCGAGGAGCGGTCAACGGGCTCGAGGCCGATCTGCCTCGCTACCTCGAGTTCGAATACGCCCAGTCCGTCTACCCGGACGTGATGCGCGCAGCACGCACCTTGGGAGACGACATCGAGCCCTTTGACCTGGAGGAGGCAACCCAAACGGTGTCTCTTGCTCTGGGGCGGGCCCAGCATCCGTTGCGGCTGCAGAAGATTCCTGATCCCAGGGGTATCGAGTCGATCCTCCACCGATGGCACAAAGCCCGCACCAGGCGGAACCACCGTAAGCAAGGGACTGTTCCCGTCATGGACTGGCTGATGGACCCGCTGGTTCCGGAGCATGACGAATTTCCGCTCGCAGCGGTCGGGGAAGCACTCAGCGCAGAGGGAGCGGCGCCGGCGGCGCGGGTGTTCAAAGGCACGGGAAACCTCAACACCGTGGTCACCGTGGAGAGTACGGGTGCCATGGTGGTGGTGCGACGCAAGATGGAATCGGTGCACCGCAGAGAGCCGTGCTTCCTCGACGAGCACCGGGTCCTGGCGGCCATTGGCAAGGCCCCTGGGGTACGCGCGCCGAGACTGCTGGCGTATGGCCTCAGCGAACCCTCGGACCCCTTTGCCGTACACACCTATGTGGGTCCACGTGATCCAGAGGGACCTCCCCGCCATCCAGTGGACGGTCTGGGGCCTCTGGAGGCGGATGACCTGGTGGATCAACTGGCTGCGCTCGCCGGCCTGGACACCACGGGGCTGATGGTGCCGGAACTCTCTGGCAACTTCTACGGCCGACTCAGTTCCACTCTGGTTGATCTGGTGCGCGATCTTCCGAGGGAGTCCTCTCAACTGGCCAGTGCGCTGGGTCTTCCCCTGGCCGACAGGCTGGGTGAGGTTCTGGCGAGTTGGAATGTGACCGCGCGCCCGCCTGTACTGCTGCACGGTGATCTCAACCCCTGGAATCTGGTCAGGGGCGAAACTGCGGGTCAACTGATCCTCATCGATTGGGAGATGGCGCTGATTGGCGACCCTCTCTATGACCTGATCAGGCACTTTCATCTCACGCCGAACGAAGCCGAGATCCGTAAGCGCATGCTGCACCGATGGCGCCGTCTGATGGATCGTCACGGACCGGACTATGTTACGAACATGGACCGTGACGCTCGTGTCTATCGCTCGATCGAAGCGATCCGTTCCGCCTATGTGGACTTGGACCGGATGGTGACCGGCGCCAGCCTGGACGCCCCCAACGTGCGTCGAGCCATGGATTCTTACGGGATGACTCTCTCCACCGCCCTGGCCAATATGGGATTACGGGAGAGCCCGGTGGCCAATCGCTATCTTGCCCATGCCTTCCCCGAGGGTGACCATACGGTTCAAGGTCCGGCAGCGTACTGACCCCTGGCTGTCGAACTCCCATGCCAACAGCGCGAGACGGGGGCGACAGGTGGCCTACGGCAGGACGGGAAGCGGTCGGCGCGGGCGGCTGAGGAGTTTTCAGCGCAGAGCCGAGTCCGTAGTGACAAGAATGGTGCTGCTGGGCATTTTCGTCGTCGGACTGACCGCGCAGTTCGTCAAGCCACTGGGAGACGCACTGCAGGGCAAGGCGGCCCTCGGTGGTGCGTTGCTCAGTCTGGTCGGCTACGTGCTCTACGACGCGGTTCAGGAGTTGTCCAATGCGCCGGAGGTGATGCCGGAGCAGACGCTCGTCGGCTCACACAGCCTGCGTGAACACGTCCGCCGTGCCTTCGCCGCACGCGAGGTCACGGTCTCCTTCTTCGGATATACCGGGGAGACCCTGTTCAGCGAGCTGCACCATCAACTGGAGCTGCTCATGGAGGACCCGGGGCGTACACGCAAGGTCACGATCCGGATGATGGTCCCGGACTTCTCACTGCCCATGTCGGTACCCGGCCGGGTGGGGGCGACCGGTGTGTCGGTGGACGATCCGGAGTTCCGGCGCCGGGTCGACGGCAGATGCGAAGACTACGACCAGCAGTTCAGCGACTTGTCGCGCCAACTCGACGCTCTGGGCCGGGTGGCAGCGCGCTGCGAGTACCGGCAGTACCAAGGACTGCCGCGCGAGAAGATTTGCATCTTCAACGAGGAGTTGGTCCTGCACGGCCGCTACGACATTTCGGCGCGATATGCCCACCAGGGGCAGGACATGTATGACCCCAAGGGCTACAACACGGACTTGTTCGTGTGGTCGAAGAAGGTTCCCGCACAGGTGGCGGTGGTGGACCGGTGGGTGAGGGACCTGGATGGTGAGTGGCGGCTCGCTGCCCGACCCGCATGGAGTCATATACCGGCGGTGTGAGACCAAGTACCGTACAAAGGTGACATGTTGACTGCATGAGCCTGGGGGTGGCGCTGTGGTGGGTCATGAGTCGGTCGGTGCGCGGAGGCCTACGCGGGGGGAGTCCGCGCTCGTGAGTCTGGGGCATTACATGCATACCGCCTTCGAGGCGGATGCCGTGGTGCTCGATGTGCTGTCTCTTACCTCCGAGACGCTCGACATGCATCTGGGGGCGCAGGCCAAGCGCATCGCCGGTGGGGAGATCTCCCCGCGGTCCATTCGACTGCGGCTGATGGTGCCCGATGTGACGGGGATGCGGCTTGCGTTCCCGCGGGCTGTGGGGGATTCCGATGACGACCGGCCGCGGAAGCGGCACCGGGACATGGTGCTGTCGCACGCGCGGTCGTTGCGAGAGTTGTTGTCGGACCTGCAGCGTCGGGGGTTGGTGGATGAGGTTGGTGCTGAGATCAGGACCGTTCCGCTCACTCCTACGTTGAAGCTCTATCTCCTCAACGGGGAGCAGCTGTTGGAGGGGTACTACACCCTGGGCGAGTGGACTCCCGCACCTGCCGAGGGTGCGGGAGGGGCCATCGTCGACTCCATCGGTCTTGGGGCCGAGCTCTTTCCGTACAGCCGGCGGGATCAGGCCTTCAAGGTGGAGGCCGCGCAGCGGTTCTTCGACTCGTACTGGGAGCAGTTGGGGCGGGACATGGACTTCGGGGACGCTGATAGTTAGGCGACCGTGAGGATCGCTTTGCCTGCGAGGGCGCGTGCCTCGATCGCCTTGTGGGCCTCCGCTGCGTGTTCCAGGGGGTAGGTCCTGGCGATCGTGGGGTGGAGTTCGCCTGCGGCTGCCTGGGCCAGGGTGCGGGTGACCAGGCGAGTCCTGTCCTCTGTGGCGAACTGGAGCTCTGCGATGCCTCGCACGGTGATGTTGCGGCGTTCTGCTTCCGCTGGGTCCAGGGGGGCGAAGCCGCCGCTCGGTGCTCCGTGGGCGGAGATTCGGGCGCCGTCTGCCGCCAAGGTGAAGGCCTGGAGGCCCAGTTCGCCTCCTACGCCGTCCAGGATCACCGTTGCGCCGTCCGCGCCCAGCGCCTTGCGGGCCTCGGTGAGCCAGGTGGGTGTGGCGTAGTCGACCGCCGCGTCCGCTCCCAGGTGGGTGATCAGGGCCAGCTTTTCGGCGCCCCTGGCCGCACCCACCACGTACGCGCCCGCCGCGTGTGCCATCTGGACCAGCAGCGTGCCCATGCCGCCGGCCGCGCCCAGGATCAGGACGCGGTCGCCCTTCTCGATACGGGTCGTTTCCGCGATGCCGTTCGCCGTGACGCCGTCCGTGGCCAGGGCTGCTGCGTCCAGGAGGTTTACGTTGGCGGGGATGGGGGTCAGTTGGGCTGTGCTTGCTGTGATCTGTTCCGCGTACGCGCCCTTGATTCCCGGGCCCGCCACCACCCTGCGGCCCTTCCACGACGGGTCCGTGTCCGGGCCCGTGGCGATGACCGTGCCGGAGGCGGCGCCTCCGGGGATGTACGGGGGCTGCTCGTCGAAGTAGTCGCGGCCCCAGCCCGCGCGGATCTGCGTCTCCACGAAGAGCGTGTCGATGTGGGAGACCTGGATGAGGACCTCGCCGGGGCCCGGGGTCGGGGCGGGGATGTCCGTGGTGCGCAGGACCTCCGGGGCGCCGAATTCTCTTACCTGGGCTGCCTTGATTGTTGTCATGGGTGTGAGTGTTCGGCCTCAAGTTCGGTTGAGGTCAAGGGATTTCAGTAGAGGTGGCGGACGTGGGGCCAGAGTGAGGACCAGGGGCGTGCCGTGCCCGTGCAGAGCATGATCGCGGCGTCCTGTTCCTCGTTGTCGACGCCCTGGCCGTTGTCCACGCGGGTGGCCTGACGGCACCCGGTGAAGTCGGCCTCGTAACCCTTCGATCCGCGCTGGAGGATCAGGATCACCGGGCCGTTGGCTTCATTCGGGGGCGGGCCCCAGTCCGCGAAGCTCATATGGCCCGAGTACGCGGTGGGGAGCTTGCGGGAGGGGCCGTAGTGGGCGAGGGCGCCTGCCTGGCCGTAGTTCTGGGCGAGGATCACGGCTCGGGGGCGGTCGGGGGGCGGGATCCGGGACCAGGCGCGTGCCACTGCGTCCGTCAGTTGGGGCCAGCCGACCTCCTCCGCCACCTCCGGGTTGACCGCCTGGGGGATTGCTATCGCGCTCGTGGGGAGCAGGGGGAGGGAGAGCACCGCTGTGACTGCTGCTGTGAGTGTTACGGCTGTGATCAGGAGGCGGCGGCGTGCCCAGCGGACCGCCGGTTCGCAGCCTGCTGCCAGGAGGACCAGGAGGAGCGGGATCGCGTAGTACGCCTTGCCGCCCGTGGCGATCACGAGGAGGCAGAGGAGGGGGTACGCGACGGTGATCGACCTGGCCCAGCGGAGGGACGGGGTGCGGCGGAGGCGGAGCCAGCCGGCTATCCAGATCGGGACGTAGAGGGGGGAGAGGTAGAGGAGCTGCTCGCCTATGAAGAGCGTGCGGTTCTCTATGCCGTCCTCCCTGTTGATGCCGCCCGCGACGTGGAGTTGAGGCCAGTCGTGTGTCGCCTGCCAGATGACGTTGGGGGCGGCTATGGCCAGGGCGAGTGCGATGGCTGTGAGGAGGTGCGGGGAGCGGAGGACGCGGCGGGGGCCGAGGGTGGCCAGGGAGGGGAGGAGCGCGGCGAAGAGGAGGACGACCAGGTACTTGTTCTCCAGGGTCAGGCCTGTTGTTGCGCCGATCGGTATCCACCAGCGGGGGTTGCCTGTGCGGAGGAGGCGCAGGACGAGGAGGGTGACCACCAGCCAGGCCAGGAGGTCGAGGGTGGCGGTGGAGAGGAGGTGTCCGATGCCTACGACGAATCCTGATGTCGCTGCTGTGAGCGCGGCGAGGATCTGGGCGGGGCGGCCGCCGTGGAGTTCGCGGGCGATGGCGGCGACGGTGATGACTGCTGCGGCTACGAACAGGGTTGCTGCGACGCGGAGGCCGGCGGGGCTCTCGCCGAAGAGCGCGGTGGAGGCGCGGGCGATGAGCGGGGTGAGCGGGGGCTGGTCGGAGTAGCCCCAGGCGGGGTGGTGGCCGGCGGCGATGAAGTACAGCTCGTCGCGGTGGAAGCCGTAGCGGGGGGAGTACGCGGTCAGAACGGCGGCGAGGGCTGCGGCGATCGCGGAGACGGGGGCGAGCGCGAAGGGGGCGACCTGGGGCGGGCCCGGGCCCGGGGGTGGTGCCGGTGCCGTGGGTTCGTCGTCGGGGTGGTGTTCGGCCTTGGCGGCCGGGGCTCCCATGGGCGGAGGGTACTTGCGGAATGGGGGCCGCAGTAGGGAGTGCGGGGGTGTGGTGCGGGTGGGTTTTCGGGGGTGGGTGGTTGGGTGCCATGGGTGGGTGCGGGTTGGTTTTGGGTGCGACCGGCCTGGCGGCCGGTCGGGGTTCCCACCCGCACCACCCGTGCGGGTCGTGGGGGAAGGTGCGGGTGAACTGGTGGGTGGTTGGGCGTCGTTGGCGGGTGCGGGTGGGTGGGCGTGTGTGGGCTCGCGGCTGCGCCGCTGCCCGGGGGTGGGTTGGCGTGTGTGGGCTGGGATTCCCCCACCCCGCCCCTTCCCGAAACTGGGGCTCCCGCCCCAGACCCCGGGCCCCGGTGGGCGGGGGCTTCGCCCCCTGCGCCCCCGATTCGGGGGCTCCGCCCCCGGACCCCCGCTCCTCAATCGCCGGAGGGGCTTGAATGGGACTGGTCAGGTTGTGCCGTACGCCTTCTGCGCCAAGTTCTCGCGCAGTTCCGTCAGGCGGCCGATCTCCTTGTCCAGGGCCGTCAGGCGGCGGTCCACCATGCCCCCGGGGCTGCACCGGGGTGCGGCGCCGGGGGACAGTTCGTCCAGGCGGTCGGCCACGTCGTGCAGGTCCTGGACCGTGAAGCCGAGCGCCAGGAGTTCGCGGATCACGCGCAGGCGACTCAACTCCGGTTCGCCGTATTCGCGTTGGCCCGATGCCGTGCGGCGGGGCGGCGGCAGCAGGCCGCGCTGTTCGTAGAAGCGCAGGGCCCTGGGGGTGGTTCCTGCGGCTGCCGCCGCGTCGCCGATCCGCATGGGGCGTCCCTCTCCGTGTCAGGGCCGCAGGTCCACCACCACGGCGCCGAAGTGCTCTCCATGGAACATCCCCTGCAACGCCTCGGGCGCGCGATCCATGCCCGCGATCCGTGTGTACGGGAAGGTGATCGCCCCTGCCCGCAGCCACTCGCCGAAGCGTTCCTGCCACTCCTCCGCCACGTCCGCGTGGTCCGCACCCCGGTAACCGCGGATCGTAATCCCCTGGTTGACGACGCGGAACGTGTCGAACTCCGCCGGCGACGTGCCGCCGTTCCCCGTCGCGGCGAACTGGCCGGAGAGTGCCCCGACCAGAGCGATCCGCGCGCCCTGGCGCGAGGCGTTCACCGCTGCGGTCAGCTGCTCGCCGCCCACCAGGTCCAGCGTGACGTCGATGCCGTCCGGTGCCGCCTGTGCGAGCTGCTCGGCGATCGGGGTGGGCGTGCCGCGCAGGATCACCTCGTCGTAGCCGAGCTCCTTGCGCAGACGTTCCGCTTTGGACGGGGATCCTGTGGTGCCGATCACGCGGGCCGCCCCCAGGAGGCGGGCGATCTGGCCCGCCAGGGTGCCCACCGCGCCCGCCGCGCCCGTGACCAACACCGTGTCTCCCGGGCGGAGTTCGGCCAGGCGCGTCAGTGCTCCGTACGCCGACGAGCCCTGTGCGAAGTGGTCTACCGGCGCAGGCAGGCGCTCGCCCAGCGGGGCGCATGCGGCGGCCTCCACCACGGCGTACTCCCGCCAGCCCAGCAGGTGCATCACCTGGTCGCCCGGGTGCAGCGCAGTGTCCTCCCCGGCGGCCACCACCTCCCCGACCGCAGGGCCGAACATCGCGTCACCGGGGTGCACCGGCGGCAGCGGTACGCCCTCCGCCTTGCCGCCGATCAGCGTCCGCAGACCGGGGAAGATGAGGAACTGGTCGTTGCGGACCAGGAGTTGACCCGGTCCTGGCGCCGGCAGAGGCTCCTCCGTGACCGTGAAGTGCTCCGGGCGCGGCAGGCCCCCGGGGGCGGCGAGGAGCCTGATCCCGCGGCTGGTGGTGGGCAGGGCTGTGGTCATGTGCGGCCTCCTGGTGCGGTGTCGGGGCGGTGACGCTAACCCCTGACCCGCACGTCAGGGTCAAGCCACCGGCAGCAGACCCAGCTCGTCGAAGACCTTCTTCGCCACGGCCGTGGCGTTGAGCGCCTTGGGCATCCCGCAGTACGCCACCGAGTGCAGGAGCGCCTCCGAGATCTCCACCGGAGTGAGCCCGACGTTCAGGGCCGCCCTGATGTGGACTTCGAGCTGCGGCTCGCAGCCTCCCAGAGCCGTGAGCATGCCCAGGGTGACCAACTGGCGGTCGCGCGGCGGCAGTCCGGGGCGCGAGTAGATCTCGCCGAAGCCCCAGGCGACGATCTGGTGGCCCATCTCCGGCGAGATGTCGGCCAGGGAGTCGACGACGCGCTGTCCGCCCTCACCGACCACCTTGGTCAGCATCTCCATGCCGCGGTCGAAGCGGTCGTCGCGGGAGTCGCGGGAAGCGTTGTTCTCGTTCGTGGTCATGGGGAAACCGTAGGAGTTGGAGTGTGCTCAAGGTCAAGGTTCCTGGCGAATGCCCGGCGTGATCAGCCCCGTCTCGTACGCGACGATCACCGCCTGCGTCCGGTCGCGCAGGTTCAGCTTGGCGAGGATGCGCGCCACATGCGTCTTCACCGTCGTCTCGCTCAGGTGGAAGCGGGCCGCCAGTTCCGCGTTGCTCAGGCCCGTGGCCAGCAGCGTGAGGACCTCCAGCTCGCGGGGCGTGAGCGTGGAGAGTTCGCGGTGCAGGGTCGCGGAACGGTCGTCGCGGGCGGCGAAGCGCTCGACCAGGCGGTGGGTGATGGCGGGGGAGAGGAGGGCGTCCCCGGTGCGTACGAGACGTACCGCCGCCGTCAGATGCTCGGGCGTGACGTCCTTGAGGAGGAAGCCGCTGGCGCCCGCCGCGAGGGCCGCGTACACGTACTGGTCCAGGTCGAAGGTGGTCAGCATGATCACGCGCGGCTCGTCCGGACCCCCGGTGAGGATGCGGCGCGTGGCCTCCAGGCCGTCGAGCTCGGGCATCCGGATGTCCATCAGGACGACGTCGGGGCGCGTGGCGCGGACCGCTTCGACCGCCTGGACGCCGTCCGCCGCCTCGCCCACGACGTCGATGCCGTCCGCCGCGAGGATCATGCGGAAGCCGGTGCGGACCAGGGACTGGTCGTCGGCTATGACGACGCGGGGGCGCGGGGGCGATGCGGTGTCGGTGTCGGTCACGGATTCTCCAGGGGTATCTCGGCGTGCACCCGGTACCCGCCCGTCGGACGGGCGCCCGTCCGGAGGGTGCCACCGTAGACGGCGAGGCGTTCGCGCAGGCCGATCAGGCCCCGTCCGTTGCCCGCGCGGGCCGCCGCCGTGGGCGCGCCGCCGGTGTCCGTCACCTCGATACGGAGCAGCCCCGGCTCATGCGCGACGTCGATCTGTATCCGGGCGCCCGACGCGTGTTTCACCGCGTTGGTCAGCGCTTCCTGGACCACGCGGTACGCCGCCAGGTCCACCCCCGCCGACAGCGGTACGGGTGTTCCCGTCACCGTCAGCCCGACCGGCACCCCCGTGTCCCGCACCCCGTCGGCCAGCGCCGCGAGCCGGCCGAGGCCCGGCTGCGGGGCCAGGTCCGTGGTGAGGGGCGCCTCCGCGGACTCGTCGTTCATCGTCAGCAGCCCCATGACGTGCCGCAGTTCGGACATGGCCGTACGGCCGCCCGTCTCCACGGCGAGCAGCGCGTCCCTCGCCTGGTCGGGCGAGGCGTCCATCACCTTGCGGGCCGCGCCCGCCTGGATCACCATCACGCTCACGTTGTGGGTGACCACATCGTGCAACTCCCTTGCGATACGGGCGCGTTCGCGCTCGACCGCCAGCCGCGTCGCGGCCGCGTGCTCCTCCTGGAGGGTTCGGGTCCGCTGCCGCCAGGTGTGCATCGCCTCGGCCGTGAGCCCTGCCGAGAGCAGGAGGAGGAACGGCAGATAGCCGGTGGCGAGGTCCGGCATCTCCCCGTTGCGGAGGACCGCGAAGAGCACGATCCCCGTCACCAGGCTGACGACCGTGGCATGGCGGTAGGGGCTGTACATCATGGCGCTGTAGCCCGCGATCACGCACGAGGTGAAGGCGAACAGGGTCGTGCCGTCGTTGGCGGAGCCGATACGGATCGCCAGCGTCGCGCCGATGACGCACCAGAAGGCGGTCAGCGGGCGCCGGCGGCGCAGGAGCAGGGGCAGCGCGGTCAGGGCTGCCGCCACCAGCTGCCAGGGGTGGTCCGCGCTGTAGCCGTGCATGAAGCTGTCCTGCGCGGCCGGTTCGTTCGGTCCGGGCACCTCGGGCGGGTCCGGCGGTGCAGGACCCGGCTCCACGCCCAGCGGCAGCACGACGTGGCGGGCGTCCGCGTTGAC
Organism: Streptomyces sp. NBC_01465; assembly: GCF_036227325.1. Classification (NCBI taxonomy): domain Bacteria; kingdom Bacillati; phylum Actinomycetota; class Actinomycetes; order Kitasatosporales; family Streptomycetaceae; genus Streptomyces; species Streptomyces sp. NBC_01465. The sequence continues at coordinate 4,508,720 of NZ_CP109467.1, forward strand.
GTCCTGGTTGGTCAGGGCGAGGCTCGCGGTCGCGAAGGTGGCGAGGACCAGGGCGAGGATCGTGTCGGCGATCCAGGCCCAGCGCGACGACAGCCCTCCCGTCGGACGCAGGGGGCCCGCGGTCTGGGTCAGCGCCCTGACGGCGCGGGCCAGGGCGAGGGCTCCGGAGAGGCGCCGGCGAGTGGTGTCGTTCCCGTTCACCGGCCCAGTGTGACCGCGGGCGGGTGCCGAATACATCCCTCTCGCAGCCCACGGCCGTACTTCGACCGCGTACATCTCAGGGATGACGCGCCACCCCGGTCGCCCTTGCGGTGTACGGAAAGGGGGCAGTGCGGCCGACGCGGCGGACGTGGTCGCGGGCCTAGCGTCTGAGGCTCAAATCCCTTGCACAGCGCTCCTGTTGGTGCGGTGTGCCCGCATGCGAAAGGCCCGTCATGGCCGAAGAGCTGATCGAGATCCGCGCGGCGAGCAAGAAGTACGACAGCGGGCCGCCCGCCCTGGACGCGCTCGACCTCACCGTCCGCAGCGGAGAGGCCCTCGCCGTCCTCGGGCCCTCCGGCAGCGGCAAGTCCACCCTGCTCAACCTCGTCGCCGGACTCGACCGGCCGACCGAGGGCAGCGTCACCGTCGGCGGGGTGCGCGTCGACCGGCTCGGGGAGGCCGCATCGGCGAAGTACCGGCGCGAGCGCATCGGGATGGTCTTCCAGTTCTTCAACCTCCTCGACGACCTCACCGTCGCCGACAACGTCCTGCTCCCCGCCCAGCTCGCGGGGATGGGCCGCAGCGAGTCCCGCGCCCGCGCGCACGAGCTCCTGGAGTACCTCGGCATCGGCCGGCACGCCCGCGCCTACCCCGGCCGTCTCTCCGGCGGCGAGCGCCAACGGGTCGCCGTGGCACGGGCGTTGATGAACCGGCCGTCGCTTCTTCTGGCCGATGAACCGACCGGCGCCCTCGACACCGCGTCCGGCGACGACGTACGCCGCCTGCTCACCGAACTCAACGCGGACGGCCAGACGATCGTCCTGGTCACCCACGACCTGGCGCTCTCCGAGGCCTGCGCGACCCGCACCATCGAACTGCGCGACGGCCGGCTCGTCAGTGACCACGTGCGGGCGGTGGCCCGATGAGCGCCCTGGGCAGGGTGGTCCGCTCGGGCGTCGGCAGGCGGCGTGTGCAGACCACGGTGCTGGTGCTGACCACCCTCATCGCGGTCGCCTTCTCGATCCTCGGCGTGGGGCTGGTCGTCGCGTCCCAGGCGCCCTTCGACCACGCCTTCGCAAGGCAGCACGGGGCCCATCTCACCGCGCAGTTCGACGGGTCGAAGGCGACGCAGGCGCAGCTCGCCGCGACGGCGCACGCCAAGGGGGTGACCGCGGCGGCCGGGCCGTACGCCGTCGCACCGCTCAACCTGCGCGTCCACCTGGACCTCGGCCCCGGGGGCCCGCCGGACGTCGACATGCAGCTGCCGCAGGCGACCGTCGCGGGCCGGACGAGCGCCGGGGGCGCGGTCGACAAGGTCAGCCTCGACAGGGGGAGGTGGGTGACCGGGCCCGGCGAGATCGTGCTCAGCGCGGACATCGTGCCGCCGGAGGCGAAGATCGGTGCGCAGATCAAGGTCACCGGGGTGTCCGGCGACCCGTCGCTGAAGCTGGTGGGCGTCGCCACCTCGGCGGGTCAGAGCGCGGACGGCTGGGTCACGCCGGCCCAACTCGCCACGCTCACAGGGAAGTCGGCGCCGGTCTCGTACCAGATGCTGTACCGCTTCACCTCCGCCGACACCACCGCCCAGCTCGCCGCGGACCGCACCGCGATCGCCGCCACCGCGCCGTCGGGGGCGCTGACCGGCTCGCAGTCGTACCTCTCGGTCAAGGAGCGGGCGGACAGCAACACCGGGGCCTTCGTGCCCTTCGTCGTGGCCTTCGCCGTCCTCGGACTGCTTCTCTCCGTCCTGATCATTTCGCTGGTCGTCAGCGGCGCGGTCGTCGCGGGGACCCGGCGTATCGGCATCCTCAAGTCCCTGGGTTTCACCCCGCTCCAGGTGGTGCGGGCGTACGTCGGCCAGGCGCTCATCCCCGCCCTGGCCGGCACCGGTCTCGGCATCGTCTGCGGGAACCTGCTCGCCGTCCCGATGATGGGCGAGGTCGCGGGCGCGTACCGTACGGGCACGCTGCTCATCCCCCTCTGGGTCGACTTCGTGGTGCCCGCCGGGGCCCTCGCCCTGGTCACCGCCACCGCCCTGGTGCCCGCGCTGCGGGCGGGCCGGCTGCGTACCGCGCAGGTGATCACCGTCGGGCGCACCCCGCGCGTGGGGCGCGGTCGCCGCATCCAGAACCTGGTCGGCCGGCTGCCGCTGCCGCGCGCGCTGAGCCTGGGCCTCGCCCACCCCTTCGCGCGTCCTTCCCGTACGGCGACGGTGGCGGTCGCGGTGGTCTTCGGCGCGGTCGCGGTCACCTTCGCGGTGGGCCTGAACTTCTCGCTCACCGCCATCCAGAAGGACCGCGACAGGCAGGGCGTCGGATCGGTCGTGGTGCAACCCGCCCCCGATGCGCAGCCGCAGGGCGGGCCCGGTCCCGCGCCCGGCAACGGAAGGCCCGCGCTCGCCGACCCGGCCGCGGCGGCTGCCGCGATCGACGCGCAGAAGGGCACCCGGGCGTACTTCGGCACCACCGAACTCGAGGTGCATGTGGCGGGCATCACCAGCGCCGTCCCGGTCACCGCCTACCAGGGCGACTCCTCGTGGGGCGCGTACCGGATGACCAAGGGGCGCTGGTTCACCGCTCCCGGAGAGGCCGTCGCCCCGACCCGGTTCCTGCATGCGACGGGGACGAAGATCGGCGACAGCGTCACGCTGACCGATCACGGGCACAGCGTCCGGCTCCGTATCGTCGGCGAGGCCTTCGACCTGACGGAGGACGGGATGACGGTACGGACCGAGACCGCATCGCTCACGGCCCTCCAACCCGGCCTGAAGGCAAGCCAGTTCAACATCGACCTGACCTCCGGAGCCAATGCCGACTCGTACGTCTCCGCGCTCAACACCGCGCTGAAGGGCTCGGGTTCGGAGGCGGCGACCACCGCCTCGACCTTCGACAACTCGTCGAGCGTGATCCTGATCATGGAGGCGCTGATCGCGACGCTCACCCTGCTCCTGGTCGCGGTCGCCGTCCTGGGCGTACTGAACACGGTGGTGCTCGACACCCGCGAACGCGTCCACGACCTGGGCGTCTTCAAGGCGCTGGGCATGTCCCCGCGCCAGACGGTGGCCATGGTCCTCACCTCGGTCTCCGTGACCGGGCTGCTCGCGGGGATCGTCGGGGTCCCGATCGGCATGGCGGTGCACGGCTGGATCACGCCGATGATGGGCCACGGAGTGGGCACGAACATCCCGGCCGCGGACATCGACGTCTACGACCCCCCGATGCTGGCCCTGCTCGCGATCGGCGGTCTGGTCATCGCGGCGGCGGGCGCACTGCTCCCGGCGGGCTGGGCGGCCAGGACGGGGACGGCGAACGCGCTGCGGACGGAGTGAGGGGCTGCGTCAGGAGCGCGTGACCAGGTCCAACTCGTAGGCCAGGATGACGAGTTGGACCCGGTCGCGTGCGTTCAGCTTGGCGAGCAGCCTCGTCACGTACGTCTTGACCGTGGCCACGCTGATGAACATCTCCGCCGCGATCTCCGGATTCGACAGCCCCCGCCCGACCAGCGTCAGTACTTCCCCCTCCCGTTCCGTGACCCCCTCCAGGACCCGGCGGTCCGGGGCGGGGGCAGGAGCGGGGCGGTCCGCGAACTCCGCGATGAGGCGGCGGGTGACGCTCGGTGCGATCAGGGCGTCGCCCGCGGCCACCACCCGGATCGCTCCGAGGATCTCCTCCAGCGCCATGTCCTTGACCAGGAAGCCGCTCGCCCCGGCGCGCAGCGCCCCGTAGATGTACTCGTCGTCGTCGAACGTCGTCAGCATCAGGACGTGCGACGAACCCCCCGCCGCCGTGATCCGGGACGTCGCCTCGATGCCGTCCATGCCCGGCATCCGGATGTCCATCACCACGACGTCCGGGCGCAGTTCGGCGGCCATCGCGACCGCCTCCGCTCCCGTCCCGGCCTCGCCCGCGACCTCCAGGTCGGGCGCGTCCGTGATCACCATCTGCAGGGCGGCGCGGATCAGCGGCTGGTCGTCGGCCAGCAGGACGCGGATCATCGGGCGCCCGCCGACACCATCGCGGGCAGCGGGAGTTTCGCCGCGACCCGGAAGCCGCCGCCGGGGCGCGGCGCCGCGGAGAACTCGCCGTGCAGCAGCGAGACCCGTTCCCGCATCCCGACCAGACCGAAGCCGGGGTCGGAGGGGGCGCCGCGGCCCCGCCCGTCGTCGACGATCTCGACGGACAGTTCGCCGGGGCCGCCGGAGACGGTCACCCGGCAGGAGTCCGCGCCCGAGTGCCGTACGACATTGGTGATCGACTCCTGGATGATGCGGTACGCCGACAGGTCGACCTCCGGCGGGAGTTGACGCCTCTCGCCCTCCCACAGCACCTCGACCCGTACTCCCGCCGCGGTCGTCGCCGCCGCGAGGTCCTCCAGGTCCGCCAGGCCCGGCGCCGGATGCAGCTCCGCCGGAGCATCATGCCCGGCGGGCTCCGCCTGCCGCAGCGCGCCCAGCATCCTCCGCAGCCCCGACAGCGTCTCGCGGCCCGCGGTCTCCACCTCGCTCAGGGCGTCGCGCGCCCGGCCCGGCTGCGTCTCGATGACCCTCGCCGCCGCCCCCGCCTGGAGGGCGATGATCCCGATGCTGTGCGCCACCATGTCGTGCATCTCCCGTGCGATGCGCAGCCGTTCGGCGGTGACCGCCTGCGCCGCCGCCTGGGCGGACAGCTGTACGGCGTGCTCGCGGGCCTGGCGCGTGGAGTCGCCGAGCAGCCAGGCGACGAGCGCGGTGAGGGCCACGGCGACGAGCGTGGACGTGCCGATGGGCCAGCCCATCGTCAGCCGCACGAACCCGTGGACGACCGGGGTGGCGACGGCCAGGGCGCCCGCGATCGCCGAGACCCGCTGGGGGAGCGAGACCGCGACGGCGTACAGCGCGACGGCCACCGCCAGGAACTGCGGCAGCTGGATCTCGCCGACGCCCAGCGCCGTCGTCGAGATGACGGTGGCCGCGATCAGCAGACCGAGCGCGACGAGCGGCCGCCGGCGCAGCAGACCGCTGCCCGTCAGCGCCAGGGCGGTGCCCAGCGCCGTGTGCATCAGACCCTCCCACCGGAAGAACTGCGCCGACGCCTGCTCACCGGGCTGCGACTCGCCGGGCAGCCTGACCCGTACGAGAAACGTGAACGCGAGCCCCGCGCACCAGGCCAGGGCGGCCCACGCGCCGGGCGGGACGCGCTTGTGCAGGGGGAGCCGGGGCGGTGCCGTCAGCGTGGACATGGCGTCGAGCGTAATCGCGCGGCCGCGGACGGGCATCGGACCAGGGGTGTACACCCGCGGGCGGTACGACCTGCGGTGATTGACGACGACGGGCCGATGCCCCGCGCCGCCGCCTCCCGGCAGCGTGGGGCCCGTGATTGAAGCCAACGAACTGACGAAGCGCTACGGGCCCACCGCCGCGGTCAACGGTCTGACCTTCACCGTGCGCCCCGGTCGTGTCACCGGGTTCCTCGGCCCGAACGGTGCCGGCAAGTCCACGACCCTGCGCATGATCCTCGGCCTGAACGACCCCACCAGCGGCTCGGTGACCGTCGGAGGCCGGGCCTTCCGCGGCCGGTCGCGCGGGCTGCGGCACGTCGGAGGGCTCCTCGACGCCGCCGACGTCCACGGCGGCCGCAGCGCCCACGCCCACCTCACCGTCCTCGCCCGCTCGAACCGGATCCCGGCCTCCCGGGTCACCGAGGTCCTGGCGGAAGTGGGCCTGGAGGATGCGGCACGGCGGCGGATCGGCGGCTACTCGCTCGGCATGAAGCAGCGGCTCGGCATCGCCACCGCCCTCCTCGGCGACCCGCCCGTCCTCCTCTTCGACGAACCCCTCAACGGCCTTGATCCGGAAGGGGTGTTGTGGGTCCGCCACCTCTTCCGGCGGCTCGCCGCCGAGGGCCGCACCGTCTTCGTCTCCTCCCACCTCATGTCCGAGATGGAGAACACCGCCGACCACCTCGTGGTCATCGGCCGCGGCGAACTGATCGCCGACGAGCCCCTGACCGCCTTCGCCGCCCGCTCCACCCGCCTCAGCGTCACCGTGCGCACCCCCGACGCCGGTCCGCTCGCGACCGTACTGATCGCGGAGGGCGCTTCCGTGGAGCGCGAGGCGGCGGAGACGCTGACCGTGACCGGGCTGAGCTCGGACCGTATCGGCGAGCTGGCCCACGAACACCGGGTGCTGCTGCGGGAGTTGGCCACCCGGGCCGCCTCCCTGGAGGACGCCTTCATGGAACTGACCGCCGACAGCGTCGAATACCTTGCCGGAGACCGCCGATGACCACGCTCACGTACGTACCGACCGCTGACCCCGCCGCCCGCTTCCGCGATCTGCTCGCCTCGGAGTGGCTCAAGCTCTGGTCGCTGCGCTCATTGCGCTGGGCGACCGGCCTCGGGGTGCTGATCGTCGTCGCGATCAACGCCAACGCGGCCTTCGCGGACTACACGAACTGGCCGCACTATCCGCAGGCGATCAAGGACCAGTACATCCCGGGCTGGTCGTACGAGTCGTCCTTCACGGACATCTCCGCGCTGGTGATGATGCTGTTCACCGGGGCCATCGGCACCGTGGCCGTCGTCGGGGAGTACGGCAGCGGGATGGTCCGTACGACCTACGCGGCCGTCCCGGCCCGGCGCGCCCTGATGGCGGCCAAGGCGGCGGTTCTCACCGTGGTCATGCTGGGCTTCGGGGTGCTGGCCACGGGCGCTTCGTTCTGGGTGAGCCAGGCGATCCTGTCCGGCCGCGGTGTCGGCATCTCGATCACCGAACCGGGCATCCTGCGCGGCATGCTGGCCTGTGCGGTGCTGGCCCCGGCGTGCGCGCTGGTCGGGCTGAGCCTCGGTGTCCTGATCCGGCACAGTGCCACGGCCACCGGATCGGTGATCGCCCTGCTGCTCCTGGTGCCGCTGTTCTTCACCGAGAACCGGTACTGGTCGGCCGTCTTCAAGCACGCGATGCTGCACGACGCCTGGCGCCGCCTGCACAGCATCGAGTCCATCGACGCGGGCTTCCAGGCCCACCTCTCGTACCCGACGACCCCCGGCGGGGCCTGGCTGGTGCTGGCCGTCTGGCCGCTGGCCGCGGTGGTCCTGACGCTGGTCGTCGTGGACCGCCGCGACCTGTGACGGCGCACCGGGTCAGTCCAGGCCGGGGATGTCCAGGGCGGTTCCGTACAGGCGCGAGACCCTCAGCCGTACGACCACCCGCCGGTCGTCCACCAGCTGCTCCAGGAAGCCGGCCTCCTCCTCCGGATCCTCGAACCCCGGTGTCAGGGCGAGGAGTTCGCGCCCGACCGCGTCCCCGGGCACGGTGGTCTCCTCGGAGACCTCCGCCTCGCCCTCGGCCACGGCGAACGACCAGACGTTGGGGCCCTGGACGTGGAGGGAGGCGTGCGGATCGTGGCGCAGTTGGCGGACCTTGAGGCGGTCGGCGGTGGTGGAGACCCGCACGATGCGCTCCTCGGGGCTCCAGCTGTAGAGGACCGTCGACAGGTGGGGGTGGCCGGTCTTCCGTACGGAGGCGAGCGTCCCGAACTGCTGCGCCTGGAGCAGTGCGGAGAGCTCCTCGTCGGTGAGTGTGCGGGGGGCGGGACCGGATCCGGGCTTCTTCGACATCTCAACAGCCTTTCTGTGCAGGAGAGTTGTCAGGCGGCGATCGTGTGCTCGGTGGTGCGGGCGGCGGCGGTCTTCGGCGTACGGAGTACGAAGGTTGCCACCGCGAGCGCCGCGAGCAGCAGCCCCACCCCGACCCCGAAGGCCAGGTGGTATCCGCCGGTCAGCGCCTCGGCGCGGCTGTGGCCCTCGCCGAGCAGGCGGTCGGTGCGGGAGGCCGCGAGGGTGGTGAGGACGGCGACGCCCAGCGCCATGCCGATCTGCTGCGTGGTGTTGAAGAGCCCCGATGCGAGCCCCGCGTCGTCCTCCCGCGCTCCGGACATCCCGAGCGTGGTCAGTGCGGGAAGTGCGAGCCCGAAGCCGGCGGCGAGGAGCATCGCGGGCAGCAGATCGACCGCGTAACTGGCGTGCACGGGAAGGCGGGTGAGCATCCCGAGCAGTCCGATCAACAGCAGGATCCCGGCCAGCAGCACCTTGCGCTCGCCGAAGCGGGCGATGAGCGGGGTGGCGACTCCGAGCGAGACGGCGCCGATGACGACGGCGGCGGGGAGCATGGCGAGGCCGGTCTCGGAGGCGCTGTAGCCGCGGACGTTCTGGAGGTAGAGCGCGAGCAGGATCTGGAAGGAGAAGAGGGCCGCGACCATCAGCATCTGGACCAGGTTGGCGCCCGTGACGGACCGGGAGCGGAAGATGCGCAGCTGCATCAGCGGGGTGTGCGCGGTGGCCTGCCGTACGAGGAAGCCTGCGATCAGCAGCAGGGAGAGCGCGGCGAGGCCCAGGGTGCGCCCCGAAGTCCAGCCGAATTCACCGACGTTGACGACGGTGTAGATCCCCAGCATCAGCCCTGCGGTGACCAGCAGCGCGCCGATGACGTCGGCGCCGGCCTTGAGGCCGAGCCCGCGGTCGGCGGGGAGGGCGCGGACGGCGACGGCGAGGGTGGCGAGGCCGATGGGGAGGTTGATGAAGAAGATCCAGTGCCAGCTGAGCGCATCGGTGAGTACGCCGCCGAGGACCTGCCCTATCGACGCCCCGGCCGCTCCGGTGAAGCTGAAGACCGCGAAGGCCCTTGCGCGTTCCTTGGGTTCGGTGAAGAGCGTGACGAGGATGCCGAGGCTGACGGCGGAGGCCATCGCGGATCCGATGCCCTGCAGGAAGCGTGCGGCGATCAGGAGCGCGGGGGAGGTGGCGGCGCCCGCGAGGAGCGAGGCCGCGGTGAAGACCGCGGTGCCCGCGAGGAACATGCGCTTGCGGCCGATCAGGTCACCGAGCCGCCCGGCCAGGAGGAGCAGGCTGCCGAAGGCGATGAGGTACGCGTTGACGACCCAGCTGAGCGCGGCGGGGGTGAAGCCGAGGTCGCTCTGGATGGCGGGCATCGCCACGGTGACGATCGAACCGTCGAGGACGACCATCAGCAGGCCGGTGGCGACGACGCCGAGCGCCAGCCGGCGGGAGCGGAGAACTCCCGGGGCGGAGGAAGCAGTTGTGGCAGACATGCGGTCTCTCCCTGTCGTTGAGGTGACAGGTGAGACATTAGCAGATGGTTTTGTTGCAGACTATTTCTTTCGGTCTCTCTTCTTCGGGTTCCTGGTTCTGGGTTCCGGATCTCTGTTACTTGCTCTGGCGGGCGCGACGGGCCGGGCGCGGGCTCTCGGCGGGTGTGGACAGATGCCCCTCGACCAGCAGGTTCAGGGCGTGGAGCAGGGCCTTCTGGTCGGCCTTGGGGAGGGAGGAGATGGCGTCGTTGTGCACGCTGTCGACGATCTTCTGGCTCTCGACGGCGACCTGCGCCCCCTTCTCGGTGGCCGCGATGATGCGGGCCCGCCGGTCGTGGGACGAGGGCCTGCGCTCGGCGAGACCGGCCTCCTCCAGGGCGTCGACCGTCACCACCATCGTGGTCTTGTCCATGTCGCCGATCTCGGCGAGCTGGGCCTGGGTGCGCTCCTCCTCCAGGGAGTGGACGAGGACGCAGTGCATCCGCGGGGTCATCCCGATCTCGGCGAGCCGTGCCGACATCTGGGTCCGCAGGACGTGGCTGGTGTGGTCCAGGAGGTAGGAGAGGTCGTTCGTGGCCTGGGTGGCTGCCATGGAGGTCATGGGACCCAGGGTATCAATTCGGTCCGTAAAAGATGATCCGCAAGGGTACGGATTGGGGGTCTCCGGCCGGGACCGTCAGCAGACCGTCAGCGGCCCCGAAGCACCCGGGAGCAGAGTCGGGGCCATGAACACCGACTCCCGGCTTTTCCGGCCCACCCGCCTCGGCACCCTCGACCTTCCCAACCGTCTGGTCATGGCCCCCATGACCCGCAACCGGGCAGCCGCCGACGGCACCCCGCTGCCGATCATGGCCACGTACTACGCCCAGCGCGCCACCGCAGGACTGATCGTCGCGGAGGCCGCGACGCCGAACGCCGTCGGCCAGACGTACGCCAACATCACCGCGATCCACACCGACGCCCACGTCGCAGGATGGCGGCGCGTGACCGACGCGGTGGCCGCGGCCGGCGGGCGGATGTTCCTGCAACTGCAGCACGGCGGCCGGGTCGGACACCCCGACAACAGCGGACTCACCCCTCTCGCGCCGTCGCCCGTTCCGCTGCCCGACACGATCCACACACCGACCGGGCACCAACCCGCCGTCGTTCCACGGGAGATGACGCTCGACGACATCAGTGCCACCGTCGCCGACTTCGCCGCGGCCGCCCGCAGGGCCGTCGATGCGGGGTTCGCCGGGGTGGAGGTGCACAGCGCGAACGGCTATCTGCTGCACCAGTTCCTCTCGCGGAACACCAATCACCGCACCGATGCGTACGGCGGCCCGGTCGCCGCCCGGATCCGCTTCACCCTCGAAGTGGTCCGCGCCGTCGCCGAGGCCATCGGTCCGGAGCGGGTCGGGGTGCGCATCGCGCCCGGTGTCGCCGTCAATGGGATCGAGGAGGACGACACCGAGGACATCTATCCGGCGCTCGTCGACGCGCTGGCCGAGGACGGGCTCGCGTATCTGCACGTCGTCTTCGCCGACCCGGAGCAGCCGCTGTTCCAGAAGATCCGCAAGAACTGGCCCGGCACGCTGATCGCCAACCCCGTCCTCGGCTGGGGAGGTCCGCTGCCCGCCGACGGGGGGCGGGCGAAGGCGGAGGAACTCCTCGTAGCGGGCGCCGACTTGATCTCGCTGGGGCGGCCGTTCCTGGCCAACCCGGACCTCGTGGAGCGGCTGCGTACGGGGGCGCCGATCAATGCCGTACGGGACAAGGGGCTGATGTACGCGGGCGGCGAGGAGGGGTACACCGACTACCCGACGCTCGGCCCGGAGGCGCACTAGCCCACCCGCTCGGCCAGGAAGTCCTCCCAGGTGCGCCGGCCCGTGACGGCGCCCGCGGGGGCCAGGTTGTCGCCCGCGCGGTAGGCGCGGCCCGCCTTTCCGGGCATGCGGACCGGCATCATCAGGCGGTGCTTGCCGCGCGCCTTGAGGTAGCCGCGGCTCAGGTCGGCCATGCCGTACACCTTCGGGCCCGCCAGGTCGGGCACCAGGCCCGCGGGCTCGGCGAGCGTCAACTCGACCAGGCGGGCGGCGACTTCGCGCGCGTCGACCGGCTCGAAGCGCATCCCGCCGGGCACCGGGATGACCGGGAGCTTCGCCATCTTCTCCATCACGTCCAGCACCAGGTCGTTGAACTGGGCGGCGCGCAGCGTCGTCCACGGGATGCCCGACCCGGCGATCGCCTGCTCGGCGTCCAGCTTCGTCTTCAGCCAGGCGACGGGGAGCTTGTCCGCGCCGATCACCGAGATGTAGACGAGGTGCTGTACGCCGGTCTTCTGCGCGGCCCGCACCAGGTTGCGTGTCGCCTCGTCGTCGCCCTTGGGGCCGCCCGCCAGGTGGAGTACGGTCCCAACTCCCTTCAGGGCGGCCTCGATTGCCGCATCCTCGCCCTTCAGCAGGTCGCAGGCCACGTACTCGACACCGGTCTCGGCCTCGCGGGCGCTGCGGCTGAGCACGCGCACCGTGTGCCCGGCCTCGCGCAGGAGCGGTACGACGAGACGGCCGAGGGTGCCCGTACCGCCGGTGACCAGGATGGGTGCTGCGGTCATGATGTCCTCCAGTGTCGTTTCGGTGGGTCTGCTTCTTCGACCCGCCGCGGGAGAGGAATGTGACCGGTGGGGGAAAATTCTTTGGGAGCGGACCGCTTCGAGGAGCATCGGCCCAGGCTGCGGGCGGTCGCGTACCGGATTCTCGGCTCGCTCAGCGATGCCGACGACGCCGTCCAGGAGACCTGGCTGCGCTACGACAGGACCGATACCACCGGCGTCGAGAACCTGGGCGCCTGGCTGACCACGGTGGTGGGGCGGGTCTGCCTCAACATGCTGCGCTCGCGCGACACCCGGCGCGAGGAGCCCATCGACGCGTACGACACGAACGACGTGGCGGCCCGTGACCGCGACGGCGTCGACCCCGAGGAAGAGGCGCTGCTCGCCGACTCCGTCGGGCTCGCGCTCCTCGTGGTCCTGGACACGCTCTCGCCGCCCGAGCGGATCGCCTTCGTCCTGCACGACATGTTCGCCGTGCCCTTCGACGAGATCGCCCCGCTGATCGAGCGGTCGACGGCCACCACCCGCCAGCTCGCCAGCCGCGCCCGCCGCCGCGTCAAGGGCGGCACCCCCGTGCCCGTCCCCGACCTGGCCCTCCAGCGCCAGGTCGTCGACGCCTTCCTGGCCGCCACGCGCGGCGGGGACTTCGACGCGCTGGTGGCCCTGCTCCACACGGACGTCGTGCTCCGGGCCGACCGCTCGGTCGTCCCGACACCCGAGCCCGTCCTGGTCAGTGGTGCGCAGGCCGTGGCCAAGGGTGCGATGGCGGCCACGGGCCGTGCGCAGTTCACCGGTGCGGTGCTCGTCGACGGGTCGGTCGGTCTGGCGATGGCTCCCCATGGCCGGCTGCGGGTGGTCCTCGCCTTCACGCTCGTCGACGGCGCGATCACGGAGATCGACGTCATCGCGGACAAGGAGCGGCTGGCGGCGCTCGAACTGGGCGTCCCCGCCGTCTGATCGGGCCCTCGTCAGCGGCGGCCGAGGACCTCCGCCATCCGGGTCAGCCCGTCCGCGCCATGGCCCAGGCCGATGGCGCGGCGGGCTATCCCCTCGGCCGCCCGCATCAGGCTCGCGTCGATGCCGTGGGACTCGGAGGTGTGGACGACATGGGCCATCGTCGACACGGCCGAGGTCAGCGGATTGCCCTCGCCGGAGTACGTCCCTTCGTCCACCTCCTCCGCCGACTCGGCGAAGAGCGGGGGCAGGATCGCCCCGATTCCCTGGGCGTACGGGGCGAGTTCGCGCGCCGAGACCCCCTCCGCCTTTGCCAGCGCCAGGGCGTGCGTGAAGCCCGCCATCGCCGTCCAGAAGAGGTCGAGGAGGGCGATGTCGTACGCCGCCGCCCGCCCGATCTCCTCGCCGAGGTGGGTGTGCGTGCCGTTCAGCGCGTCGAGGACGGGGCGGTGCTCCTGGTGGAGATCGGCGGGGCCGCTGTAGAGGAAGACGGAGGCCGGGGTGCCGATGGTCGTGGTCGGCGTCATGATCGCGCCGTCGAGGTAGCGGATGCCGTGCGCGGCCGCCCAGTCGCCGGTGTCCCTGGCGCGGGCGGGGGCGTCGGCGCTCAGATTCAGCAGAGTGCGGCCCTTGAGGGCGGTGGTGACCTCGTCGCGGCGCAGGACGTCGTCCGAGGCGTCGTAATTCACCACGCATACAACGGTCAACTCGCTTGCCGCGACGGCCTCTTCGGCAGTCGCTGCGGCGACGGCACCCCGCGCGACGAGCTCCCGGCCGCGGCCGGGCGTCCGGTTCCAGACGGTGGTGCGGACGCCCGCGTCGAGGAACGCTCCGGCGAGGGCGCGGCCCATCGGGCCCAGACCGATGACGGTGACGGCAGACTGGTGAGGGGCGGTGGCCTGCTCGGACATGGTTCAACTCCCGTAAGAACAGTGGAAAACGATGACAAAGGGGACGACGATGACGCGCGGCCGTGCACAGGATCCGAACGTCTGTGGAGTGACCGCCGCGATCGCCGTGATCGACGGCAAGTGGAAGACCGCCCTGCTGTGGCTGCTCGAGGACGGCGAGCACCGCCCCGGCGAACTGCGCCGCAAACTGCCGGGGCTCAGCGAGAAAGTGCTGACGCAGGCGCTCCGCGAGATGGAGACCGACGGTCTGGTGCATCGCGAGGTGCACGACCAACTGCCCCTGAAAACGGTGTATTCGCTCACCCCGTTCGGCCGCGAGCTCTCCTCCGCGCTCGCGCCGCTCTCCGACTGGGGCCACCGCCGCCTGGAGCGGCTCCCCAGGGACCGGCCGGCTTCTTGACCTGCCTGACCTGCTTGACTTCAAGATTCGCCGGAGCGCCACGCGCCCACAAGTACCCACAAATAAGTGGCTATCGGGGTGCCCGGCGGCGCTTCGAAAACCAGTGGCACGCACCACGGGCCCCGCATAGCTTGGGCACTCGTGACAGATGATCCGAAGATGGCCGAGCACGCCCCGATACGGTCCGAAGCCGACGGGGAGGGGCTCTGGTCCCGGACCTATCTGGCCACCACCATCAGCTTCGCCGCCGTCGAGTTCCTGACGGGATTCGCCGCGCTCGCCGTCGTGCCGACTCTGCCGGTGGCTGCACGGGACCTCGACGCCGTACCGCTGTTTCCGCTGGTCGCAGGCTGTTTTGTCGCCGCGAGCCTGCTGGGCGCGGTCATCGGCGGCGACTGGGCCGACCGCTCGGGGGCCCGCCGCCCGCTGGCCGTGGGCACGGTCCTCGCGGTGATCACCCTGCTGGTCTCCGCCTCCAGTACGTCGATCTGGCAGCTCGCCGCCGGACGCTTCCTGGACGGGATCTCCGCCGGAATGGTCGCGGTCTCCGTCAACACCGCCATCGGCCAGGCCTACCCCACCCGCCTCCAGCCGCGCGCCCTGTCCCTGGCGAGCACCTGCTGGGTCGTGCCGTCCCTTGCGGGCCCGCCCCTCGCGGGTCTGGTCGCCGACTGGTGGTCCTGGCGCATGGTGTTCTACGGACTGGCCGTACTGACGCTGATCCCGTCGCTGGTCGTCGTGGCGCTGCTGCGCGACCGCCCCGGCAGTGCGCCCGCGCCCGTACGGACGGGGGAGCGGGCACCGCGCCCTCCGCTGCTGATCGCGGCGGCGGTGAGCGTGGGTGCGGCGCTCGGGCAGTACGCGGTCTCCGGCTGGGACATCACTCATCTCCTGTGCGCCGTAGGGGCGTTGGCGGTCCTGACGGTCTTCGCTCCGCGTCTGGTGCCAACAGGGACGTGGCGTGCCGTACGGGGACTTCCGGCGACGGTGCTGCTGCGCGGTCTGGCGTCGGGCACGTTCTTCACGGTGGAGGCCTTCGTCCCGCTGCTCCTGGTGACCGAACGGCACGTGGCCCCGGTCATGACGGGCCTGGTCTTCACGGGCGCCGCCGTGGCCTGGGCCGCCTCGTCCTGGGTGCAGGGCCATCTCCTCGCGGACCGGCCCCGTGACCGTATCGTCGCGGCCGGAGCGCTGATCGTGGCGGTGGCAGTCGTGCTGGCCGCGGTCGGCACGATCCCCTCGATGCCCTCGGTGACGGCGGCGTCCGCGATGGTCGTGGCGGCGATCGGCATGGGCCTGCTCGCCCCGTCGCTCACCCTCCTCTCGCTGGCCCACAGCCCCGCCGACCGCCAGGGCTACGCGAGCAGCGCGATGCAGACGAGCCAGAACCTGGGCCAGATCGCGATCCTGGGCGTCGCGTCCGCCGTCTTCAACGCGGGCCTGGTTCTCGGCTCGGGCCAACTCGTGGGCTACGGGGCGGCGTTCACGCTCCTTCTCGTACCGACACTGCTGGCGGCCGTACTCGCGGTGCGGGCGCGCAAGGCGTAGGTGTCACATCCGCGGACCGGCCGGTGTCTTCATGCCCGACAGACACCCAGGCCGATGTCCGAGGAGGACACCATGGCTATCCGGATTCCCAAGGCGGAGCTCCCCACCGAGCTCAAGGACAACATGATCAAGGCGCTCGGTTCCGTGCCCGAGCCCGTCGAAGTGCTCTTCAACCAGCCAGAACTCGCCCGCGCCAACCAGGAGTTCAGTGCCAAGGTGGGCTCGTGGAACGCGGCCGACGCGGGCCTCAAGACGTTCGCGCACATGGCCGTCGCGGCCCAGATCGGCTGCAGTTGGTGCCTGGACATCAACTACTTCGCCGCGCAGAACCAGAACCTGGACCTGGCCAAGGCGAGCCAGGTGCCGCGCTGGCGGGAGTCGGACCTCTTCACGCCCCTGGAGCGGGACGTGCTGGAGTACGCCGAGGCCATGACGAACACACCCCCGACCGTCACCGACGAGCTGTCCGCCGGCCTGCTGGACCGGCTCGGCCCGGCGGCGCTGGTCGAACTCACCGTGTTCATCGGCTTCGCCAACTTCGCCTCCAGGACCAACACGGCGCACGGCATCACGTCGCAGGGCTACTCCGAGGCCTGTGAAGTCCCTCTGGCTGCGCGCCCCGAGCGCTCGGGCGTAGCGTCCGCGGCATGACCGAGAACCCCTTCGTCACCCACCGCAGCCTCCTCTTCACCGTCGCCTACGAAATGCTCGGCTCCGCCGCCGACGCCGAGGACGTCGTGCAGGAGTCCTGGCTGCGGTGGGCCGACGTGGACGCCACGCAGATCAAGGACCCGAGGGCGTACCTCGTCCGGATCGTCACGCGCCAGGCCCTCAACCGCCTGCGCACCCTGTCGCGCCGCCGCGAGGACTACGTCGGCGAGTGGCTGCCCGAGCCGCTGCTCACCACCCCCGACGTCGCCGAGGACGTCGAGCTCGCCGAGAGCGTCTCGATCGCGATGCTGACCGTCCTGGAGACGCTCGGGCCGTCCGAGCGTGCGGTGTTCGTCCTGCGCGAGGTCTTCGACATGCCGTACGGGGAGATCGCCGAAGCCGTCGGGAAGCCCGCCGCCACCGTGCGGCAGATCGCCCGGCGCGCCCGCGACCACGTGGCGGCCCGGCAGCCGCGGATGCAGGTGGCACGGTCGGAGCAGCAGGCGGTGGTGGAGCGGTTCCTGGCCGCCCTGCGAACGGGGCAACTGCAGGAGCTGATGGAGGTCATGGCACCGGACGTGGTCATGATCGCCGACGGCGGCGGCATCGCGGCGGCCGCGCTGACACCGGTCCACGGAGCCGATCTGGTGGCGAGGATCCTCGGCCGCGCGCACCGGGTGGAGGTCACCCCGGTGGACGTGGAGACCCTGTGGCTCAACGGTGCGCCCGCGGGCCGCATCGAGGTCGACGGCGAACCGGCCGCGGTGAGCGTGGTCGTGGAGGACGGGCTGATCACGCGGGTGTTCCTGGTGCGGAACCCGGAGAAGCTGACGCGCCTCGACGACCCGGCCGCACTCACGCGGTAGGCGCCCGAGGGGCGGAAAACAAAAAAGGAAAGGAGAGCTCCGCTCCTTTCCACTCCCAAGATATAGCGCACCCCGGGCCTTGCGGCAAGGCCCGGGGTGTCCCGCATACTCGGCGATCGAAGCCGGAACGACGAGGTCAGAGCGTCGTAACTCAAGCGGGAATACGGGGACTTCATGATTGATGTGATCGTGGTGGGCGGCGGACCGACCGGCCTGATGCTCGCCGGAGAGCTGCGCCTGCACGGCGTCGAGGTGGTCGTACTGGAGAAGCTGACCGCGCCGACGGGGGAGACCCGCGGACGCGGTCTGCACGCGCGCAGCGTCGAGATCATGGACCAGCGCGGTCTGCTCGAGCGCTTCCTCGCGAACAGCGAGAAGTTCCAGGCCGGCGGGCTCTTCGGTGGCATCGCGAAGCCGTGGCCCGAGCGGCTGGACACGGCGCATCCGTTCGGCGTCTCCAGCCTGCAGCCGGAGACGGAGCGCCTGCTCAAGGAGCGTGCCCTGGAGCTCGGGGCCGAGATCCGGGCAGGTGTGGAGGTGACCGGGCTGAGCCAGGACGCGGAGGGGGTGACCGTAGAGCTCGCGGACGGTACGAGCCTTCGCTCGCGCTATCTTGTCGGGTGCGACGGCGGCCGCAGTGTCGTACGCAAGGCGCTCGGCGTCGACTTCGTCGGCGAGCCGCCCACGGTCGAGACGCTGCTCGGCGACATGGAGATGACCGAGGACCTGGAGACGGTCATGGCCGTCACCGAGGAGGTCCGCAAGACGCAGCTGCGGTTCGGCGTCATCGACAACAGGGACAGTACGTACCGGGTCGTCGTCCCCGCCGACGGAGTCGCCGAGGACCGGGTGGCGCCGACCCTGGAGGAGTTCAAGGCGCGGCTGCGGGAGGTCGCGGGGACCGACTTCGGGGTGCACTCGCCCCGCTGGCTCTCGCGGTTCGGCGACGCCACGCGCCAGGCCGAGCAGTACCGCGTCGGACGGGCCTTCCTGGCCGGCGACGCGGCGCACATCCACCCGCCGACCGGCGGGCAGGGGCTCAACCTCGGGGTGCAGGACGCGTTCAACCTGGGATGGAAGCTGGCCGCGACGGTCAACGGGTGGGCGCCGGAAGGGTTGTTGGACACGTACCACGAGGAACGGCACCCGGTCGGCGAGCGCGTGGTGAACAGCACCCGCGCACAGATCACGCTCCTCGGGACCACCCCGGGCGCGGCCGCGCTGCGGGAGCTGTTCACGAAGCTGATGGACTTCGAGGAGGTCAACCGGTACATCACCGGGATGATCACCGCAGTCGACATCCGCTATGCGTTCGGCGAGGGCCACGAACTGCTCGGGCGCAGGCTGCGGGACGTACAGCTGAAGCGGGGCCGTCTGTACGAGCTGATGCGCGAGGGCCGCGGGATCCTCCTCGACCAGACCGGCACGCTGTCGGTGGAGGGGTGGGCGGACCGGGTCGACCTCGTCGTCGACGTGAGCGACGAACTGGACGTGCCCGCCGTGCTGTTGAGGCCGGACGGGCATGTGGCGTGGGTCGGGGACGACCAGGAGGAGCTGCTCGCGCAGTTGCCCAGGTGGTTCGGGACGGCCGCGAGCTGAGCCGATGAGCCCCGCCCGGCACACGCCGGGCGGGGCTCACGGCCGTCAGCGTCCGAGGAACGCGTTGTACACGGCCACCTTGGAGATGTTGCCCTGCAGGTCGACGACCTCGGCCCGCAGCGCGACACCCTTGCCCTTGGCGGGGGCGCGCAGCTCGGCCTTGTCGTGCTTCACCAGCAGGGTCTGCCAGGTGACCCCGTTGTCGTACGAGGCCTGCACCACAAGGGACTTGAGGTTGTCCCCGGCCGCGGGACCCTGGACCTCCACCGGCATGGACATCTTCTTGCCCGCCTTGGCCTGCGACTGCAGGTCGAGAGCGGGGTGGAAGCGGACCATGGAGCCCGGCAGCTCCTTGTCGCCGTCCTTGGAGCGGAACGTCCAGCTGGTGTCGATGCGATTTCCGACGCGTCCGATCTTCGGGTCACGCGTGCTGGTGGAGCTGAGGGTGTACTCGTGCTCCTCCGCAGGCACCGGGAAGGACGCGAAGTCGATCGACGCGTCGTTCTCCGCGATCACCTTGCCGTCCTGGGTCAGGGTGGTGTGGGCGACCGCGTCGAGGACGCTGCCCGGGTGGCCCTGGCCGTCGTCGAAGGAGTTGACGAAGGCGTACAGGGAACCCGCGGAGCGCATCAGACCCGTGTAGCTCGCCGGGTCGACGACCGGACCGAAGACCCCGGTGTTGAAGTTCTCCGTGTACGTACGCCCCGCCCGGTACGTTGCGAAGCTCACGCGGTGCGAGGAGTCGGTCAGCCGCCAGCCGTTGGGCAGCGTGTCACCGAGCTGCTCCATGTTGAGGGTCCACTGCACGCCGTCCGCCGTGGACAGGTACAGGTGCTGCGTGCCCGGTGCGGCGAGCGGCATCCGGCCCGCCGCAGCGCCCATGAGGGAGTCCTTCAGCGTGGGCAGAGGCGAGAAGTAGGCGTCCTTGCCCGGCGCCGACTCCCCGAGGCCGACCTTCACCGACGCGAGGTTCCGCTTCTTCTCGTGCCGTGCGAACCCGGTGGCCAGGCGCTTGACCGGACCGCCGTACGCGAGCGAGTACTGCGTGTCGTCGCCCTTGACGAAGTCCGCGTCGAAGAGCTGCTCCAGCGAGCCGTCGGTGATCTGAGGCCCGAGGTGCGCGACCCGGACGTTCTTGTACGAGGCCAGCTGCCAGCCGAACTGGTAGCTCGTGTAGCCCTTCTTGACCGCGTAGATCATGTACGCCTGGGTCGGCTTCGCCGCCCGGTCGGGAACGGTGATGTCGACCGGCTCGGCGGTGCGCGCGTCCAGGGTGACCTTCTGGTCCTTGTCCACGGTCAGCTTGGGCTGTGAGATCCAGTCGATGCCCTTGGTGGAGTCGGCGCGGTCGGCGACGACCACACCCTGCACGTTGTACTCGCCCACCGGCAGCCGCACCGAAGTGGAGGCGCTGTCCTCGTCGAACGCGAACTCCTGGCCCGCGGCCTCGCCGGTCAGCCCCTTCACGTACGTCTGGAAGTGCGCGGCGGGCTTGCCGTCGCGCCCCAGGTGGCTCAACTCGACGTTGTACGACGCCACTTCGCGCTTGACGACGAACGCGGTACGCACGGCCTGGTCGGCCCCGCTCGCCACGACGGCACCGGTGTACTGCCCGTCCGGTGCCTCGACCTTGGTGTCGGCGGTGACGGTGACGTCCGCGGTCCCGCCCGCGGGCACGGTGACCTGCGCCGGGCTGACGGTGAACATGCCGGCGGGGGCGGCCTTGCCGTCCTTGTCCGTACCGCTCGCGGCCACATCGAGGGCGACGTCCGCCGTGCCCGTGTTGCGGTAGGTCACGGTGCGCGTGATCGGCTGGTCGTCTTCGTGTGGCCAGACGGCGTTGCCGAAGTTGAGCGAGGTCTGCTCGGCGTACACCGTCGTCTTGATCGCGTGGTCGACCTGGATACGGCCGGACCCCTGGTCGTACGCGGCGAAGCCGGTGTCCTTGGTGGAGCCGGTGAGGACACCCTTGAGCTGGGCGGCCTTCCACTCCGGGTGCTGCTGCTTCAACAGGGCGGCGGAGCCTGCCACATGGGGCGTCGCCATGGACGTACCGGAGATGGTGACGTACCCCTCGGGGTTCTCGCCGACCTCCTGTGCGATGACGCTGCCGGGGGACGAGGCGGCGGTGATGTCGACGCCGGGGGCCGTCACGTCCGGCTTGATGGCGCCGTCGCCGATGCGCGGTCCGCGGCTGGAGAAGTCGGCCATCTTGTCGTCGCTGTCGACGGCGCCGACGGTCAGCGCGCTGTCCGCGGAGCCGGGGGAGCCGACGGTGCTCGCGCCGGGTCCTTCGTTGCCGGCCGCGATGGCGAACAGGACGCCGTTGGTGTTGCTGTAGTGGTCGACCGTCTCTTCGAGCGGGTCGGCGTCGGTGCTGTCCGGGCCGCCCAGGCTCATGTTGACGACGTCGGCGCCCTGCGCGACCGCCCAGTCGATGCCCGCGATGATGTTGGACTCGTCGCCGCTGCCGGTGTCGTCGAGGACCTTGGCCTCGATGATGCTCGCGCCGGGGGCCACACCCTTGTACTTGCCGCCCGACTTCGCGCCGGAACCGGCGATGGTGGACGCCACGTGCGTGCCGTGACCCTGGTGGTCCAGGTTGTCGGGCGAGGTGGAGAAGTTCTGCCCGGCGACGACCTTGCCCGCCAGGTCGGGGTGGTCCGCGTCGACACCGGTGTCGACGACGGCGACCTTCACGCCCTTCCCGTCGAAGCCCGCCTGCCACGCGGCGGGCGCGCCGATCTGCGGGACGCTGACGTCGAGCTGGGCCTTGAGGGTGCCGTCCAGCCAGATGTGGGCGACGCCCTGGGCCGTCGTCCGCATGACAGCGTTGTCGGAGGCGGCGGTGAGGGACTTCCACAGGGCGGGGAGGTCGGCCGCCGGGGTGGTCAGGGCCTCGGCGTTGAGGGCCTTGAGGGTGCGGCGGACCTTGGTGTCCCCGGCGTCCCGTACCTCTGCGCGCGCGGTGGAGGCGGCGCCCCGGTAGCCGACGATGACCTTGAGGCCGCCCTTGTACGCGGTGCGCGCGGCGGCCGTGTCGAGCTGCGCGGCGTCGAAGAGCCGGTCGTCCAGCTTGCCCTCGGTGATCAGCCGCTGGGCGTCGATCGGCACGACGAGGGAGCGCTTGCCGTCGTTCTCGATATGTACGGGTATGTTCTCGCGGCCGGGCGCCGGGTCGAACCCGGTGACGCGCCCGCCGGTCACCTCGGCCACGTCGCCGGTGATCAACTGCACGCGGTGCGGAGGGTGTTGTTGCTGCTTTGCGGACGGGACGGACGGGGTGGACGGGCCGGACGGCGCCGCGGTCGCGGCGGTGGCCGGGGCCCCTGTCGTCATCGCGGCGACCGCTGTGGCGGCCGCGGCGACGAGGGCGGGTTTTGTGATGAGTCTTCGCACATTGATCCTTGTGGGTGTTTTGGTATACCGAAAGCGTGTGCGTGGCGCAGTATTCATCGGTGTGCGGCCGGGAACAAGGGGTCCAGACCGACCAGTTGGTCCGCAGTGGCGTGGCACACTTTTGCAAGCAGGCGCTTGCAAAAGTTAGCGGCGAGGGTGCAGCATCTCCCTATGGCATCGCTCAACGTCGGCAATCTCGGTGAGTACTTGCGCGAACAACGGCGCAACGCGCAGCTGTCGCTGCGTCAACTCGCCGACGCCGCCGGGGTGTCCAACCCGTACCTCAGTCAGATCGAGCGCGGCCTGCGCAAGCCGAGCGCGGACATTCTGCAGCAGCTGGCGAAGGCGCTGCGGATCTCCGCGGAGACCTTGTACGTGCAGGCCGGGATCCTCGACGAGCGGGAGCGGGAGGAGTTGGAGACGCGGGCCGTCATCATGGCGGACCCCTCCATCAACGAGCGCCAGAAGCAGGTGCTGCTTCAGATCTACGAGTCGTTCCGCAAGGAGAACAGCGCGGACGGGCTCGCGGCAGATGCGGATGCCGACCCACCCTCGTAAGCATTGAACTGATCCGGGAGGACCACAGTCATGGCCATTACCGATGAACTGCGCACCCCCATCTACTTCGCCGCCGGCACGGCCGACTACGCCGTACAGCAGGCGAAGAAGGTTCCGGCGCTGATCGAGAAGATCCAGGCCGAGGCCCCGGCGCGTATCGACGCCGTACGCAAGACCGACCCGAAGGCCGTGCAGGACAAGGCAGTTGCGCAGGCCAAGGAGGCCCAGGCCACCGCTCAGGCCAAGTTCAACGAGCTCTTCTCCACGCTCGACACCGACCTGAAGAAGATCGGTGAGACCACGCAGGACTTCGCGCTGCGCGGTGTGGGTCTGGCCGCCGAGTACGCGGTCAAGGCGCGCGAGGCGTACGAGAAGGTCGCCGAGCACGGCGAGCTGGCCGTGAAGCAGTGGCGCGGCGAGGCCGCCGAGGAGATCTCCGAGATCGCCGCGGTCGTCGAGCCCGACCCGGAGCCCGTCGCCGAGCCCGTCGCGGAGGAGCCGAAGACCGCCAAGGCCGAGGCCAAGCCCGCTCCGGCGAAGAAGACCACGGCGCGCAAGACGGCCGCCAAGAAGACGACGCCTGCTGCCGACAAGTAACAGGCGGCAGGTCGTGGGGCGGGCACCTTCTGGGTGGCCGCCCCGTTTTCTCTGTACGGTGGCTGTGTCGTGGCCGGACTAACGGGTGGTGGATCGCAGTGCTGATGCAGGGTTTCTTCGGGTTCATGTCGCTGTTGAGCTGGGCCCTGATCATCTTCACCGGCTTCGCCTTCATCGACGCCGCCACCCGGCGCGAGGACGCCTACCGGGCCGCGGACAAGAAGACCAAGCCGTTCTGGCTGATCATTCTCGGCATCGCTGCCGTCCTGCCGTGGATCTTCGGGATCCTGGACTTCCTGCCGGTCATCGGGCTCGTCGCGGCCATCGTGTACATGGTGGACGTGCGCCCCGCGATCAAGCAGATCACGGGCGGCGGTGGCCGCCGCGGCGGCGGCTCCAGCAGCGACGGTCCGTACGGGCCGTACAACGGCGGCCGCTGACCCCCAGCGACCTAGCGGCGGCGCTCGAGCAGCAGGACCGCCACGTCGTCCGTCAGCTCGCCCCCGTTGAGGTCGCGCACCTCGGCGACGGCCGCCTCCAGCAGACTCTCGCCGCCCAGGCCTGCCGCCGTCTGGCGGTCGATCATCTCCAGCATGCCCTCCTGGCCCAGGCGCTGGTTCCCCTGGCCGATCCGGCCCTCGATCAGCCCGTCCGTGTACATCAACAGGCTCCAGACGCCGCCCAGTTCGACCTGGCGGCGCGGCCAGCGGGCGCGCGGCAGCAGGCCGAGCGCCGGGCCGCCGTTCTCGTACGGGAGGAGCTGTGCGGGCCCGTCGCCCCGGGTGATCAGCGGTGCCGGGTGGCCGGCCAGGCAGAGGCCGGCCCGGCGGCCGTCGGGGGCGATGTCGACCGTGCAGAGCGTGGCGAAGAGCTCCTCGCTCTCGCGCTCGTGCTCCAGGACCTGCTGGAGCGTGGAGAGCAGATCGTCCCCGGAGAGGCCCGCGAAGGTCAGCGCACGCCAGGCGATGCGCAGCTCGACGCCGAGCGCCGCCTCGTCGGGGCCGTGGCCGCAGACGTCGCCGATCATCGCGTGGACGGTGCCGTCCGGGGTGCGGACGACGTCGTAGAAGTCGCCGCCGAGCAGGGCGCGGGAGCGGCCCGGGCGGTAGCGCGAGGAGAAGCGCAGGTCGGAGCCGTCGAGGAGCGGGGTGGGGAGCAGGCCGCGCTCCAGGCGGGCGTTCTCCTGGGCGTGCAGCCGGGACTCGGCCAGTTTGTACTGGGCGATGTCGGCGCGCTTTCTCTCCACCGCGTACCGGATGGCGCGGCTCAGCAGCCGCCCGTCCAGCTCGTCGCGGGAGAGGCAGTCCTGTGCGCCGGTCCGTACGGCCTCGGCGGCGTCCTCGGGCCCGTGGCCGTCCCCGGCCAGCGCCAGGACGGCGTGACGCGGTGCGATGCGCAGGATGTGGTCCAGGGCCGCGGGGCCCAGCGAGAGGTCGAGCAGGATGCAGTGGACGTCGTCGGTGAGCAGCCGCTCGGCCTCGGTGAGGTTGCGCGCGGTCCTGACACGGACGCGGGTCCCTGCGGCGTCGAGCGGCTCGGGCACGCTGAACGTACCTGCCGGGTCGTCCTCGATCACCAGCAGGTTGAGGCCGGTGACACTGCTTGTGGAGTCCTGCCCCCTGGTCTGGTGGGGCAGAACGACCTGACCGCTCTCCATCGCTTCGGTTTCCTTCCCTCCCCCCGAGGGCGCGGAACGACGAACGACGTCCCACCGTCGGGGACCATAGCGTTAGCGACGGCCCCGGCGGAATGGCCGGAGGGAACCGGCCAGTGTCATATGCCGCATCCTGTACCGCAATTGGGCACGAGCCCGGTTCCGGCGGATGAGATACATCACGCCGGGCGGCCGCTGCGCGGGGTTTATTTGTCGGGCCGTACAACACCGAGGATCGGCATCGAGCCCGCCCCTGCGATGGTCACGTCCCGCCCCGGACGCGGTGCGTGCACGATCGCGCCGTCCCCGATGTACATCCCGACATGGGTCGCGTCGCTGAAGTAGATGATGAGGTCACCGGGGCGCATGTCCTTGATGGCCACATGCGGGAGCTGTGCCCACTGCTCCTGCGAGGTCCGCGGTATGGGGCGCCCGGCCGCCGCCCACGCCTGTGAGGTCAGCCCCGAGCAGTCGTAGGACTTGGGACCCTCGGCGCCCCAGACGTACGGCAAGCCGATCTTGGAGGTCGCGAACTTCACCGCCTGCTTCCCCTGGGCACTCGCCGCGCTGTTGATCTCGTTCAGTATTCCGGTGCTCAGCCAGGTCGTCTGCGCCTTGTACTCCTGGTCCTCCTCCAGCTGGAGGAGGCGCGCGCGCTCCTTCTTCTCCAGCGAGGACTCCAGCTTCTTGGCCGCGGCGATCTGCTCCGTGATCTGCTTCTTGGCCTTGTCCTGCTTGATGCGGTTGGCTTCCAGCTTCGTCCAGTTGGTGCCCGCGTCCTTTGTGTACGTCGCCAGGTCCTCCTGGGTCTGGTTCAGCTCGCCCAGCAGGTTCTGCGTCGCCTGCTGCCCGGCCCGCAGCCGGTCCGCCCCGTCCAGGAACTGGTCCGGGTCGCCGCTGAGCATCATCTGCGCCCCGAGCGGGAGCCCGCCGCTGCGGTACTGCTCGCGCGCCTCGGCCCCGGCCCGGTCCTTCAGTTTGTCGATCGCCTGCTGGCCCGCGACGATCTTCCGGGCGAGGCCGACGATCTCCGCGGACTGCTTCTTGGCGTCCTCCACGGCGCGGTTGTACGCATCCGTGGCGGACCCCGCCCTGCGGTAGAGGTCGTCGATCTCCTGGCGGACCTCTTCGAGGCTCTTCTTGGGCGCGGGCGGATCGGCGTGCGCGGAAGTCGCGTTGAGGACCGGCATGGTCAGTGCGCAGACCAGCGTGATCGCGGCGGCGGCGCGGCGGCGTCGGTTCACGAGCTCCCCCTCCAGAGCTGATTTACCGTCAGTAACTTAGCGAGTCAGCGCGATACTGCCACGCCCTCCTCGAATGCGACAGAGGCGTACACCCGTCTCATACGAACAAGATCTCCTACAAGTTCCCCGCCCCGCGCCCTAACGCGGCGCCAGCGCCGACCAGTTCACCGTCACTTCGCCCTGCCTCCACCGGCGGGCATCGTCCGTCAGCGGCCAGTCCGCCGAGAGTTCACGCACGGCCGTGATCCAGCGCTGCCGCGCCCCGAGCGAGGCGTACGGAGAGGCGGCCGCCCACGCCCGGTCGAAGTCCCGCAGAAACGCATGAACCGGCTCACCCGGCACATTGCGGTGGATCAGCGCCTTGGGCAGCCGCTCGGCCAGGTCCGAGGGGCGCTCCAGGGAGCCCAGCCGGGTTGCGAAGGTGACCGTGCGCGCCCCCTCGGGCCCCAGTGCGACCCACACATGCCGCCGCCCGATCTCGTCGCAGGTCCCCTCCACCAGGAGCCCGCCGGGTGCGAGGCGCGCGCAGAGCCGCTCCCAGACGGCGGCGACCGCCTCCTCGTCGTACTGCCGGAGCACATTGGCCGCCCGGATCAGCAGCGGCCGCCGCCCGCCGGGCAGCGGCACCTCGAAGCCCCCGTGCCGGAAGGTCAGCCCTTCGCGCTCGTACGGTTTCGCCGCCGCGACCCGCGCCGGCTCGATCTCGATCCCGACCACCTCGGCGGCGGGCGCGGCGGTGCGCAGCCGCGCAAGCAGCTCGACCGCGGTCCAGGGGGCGGCCCCGTACCCCAGATCGACGGCCAGGGGGGCGTCCGCCGAGGCCAGCGCACGCCCGTGAACAGCGGCGATCCACCGGTCCATGCGGCGCAGCCGGTTCGGGTTGGTGGTCCCGCGGGTCACGGCGCCGACGGGGCGGGAGTGGGGCGGGGCCATGGAAGCGAGGATATGCGAGCGATGTCGAGGTAATCATTTGGCAAAGTGGAAATGAAAGAGAGGGTTCCGCTGGTTCTGGCTCTTTGACGGGGTAGCCGCGCCCCGTCAGCGAGACGTGCACGGGTAACGAGGAGGACGCACCACGTGACTCAGTACGTGTCCCGGCTCGGAAGCCGCCTCGCCACACCTTCGAGGCCCTCCCGCCTCTTCACCGGCTCCCGCAGGCCCCGCCGCATCGCCATGCTCAGCGTGCACACCTCACCGCTGCACCAGCCCGGCACCGGCGACGCGGGCGGCATGAACGTCTACATCGTCGAGCTCGCCAAGCGCCTCGCCGCGATCAACATCGAGGTCGAGATCTTCACCCGGGCCACCACCGGTGGCCTGGACCCCCTGGTCGAGCTGGCCCCCGGCGTCCTCGTGCGGCACGTCGACGCGGGACCGTACGAGGGCCTGGCCAAGGAGGAGCTGCCCGCCCAGCTCTGCGCCTTCACGCACGGCGTGATGCAGGCCTGGGCCGGCCACCGCCCCGGCTACTACGACCTGGTCCACTCCCACTACTGGCTGAGCGGCCACGTCGGCTGGCTCGCCGCCCAGCGCTGGGGCGTCCCCCTCGTCCACGCCATGCACACCATGGCCAAGGTCAAGAACGCCGCCCTCGCCGAGGGCGACACCCCCGAGCCCGCGGCCCGCGTCATCGGCGAGACCCAGATCGTCCGCGCCGCCGACCGCCTCATCGCCAACACCGACGAGGAAGCGGACGAGCTCGTACGCCACTACGAGGCCGACCCCGGCAAGGTCGCCGTCGTCCACCCCGGCGTGAACCTGGACCGCTTCCGCCCCGCCGACGGCCGCGCCGCGGCCCGCGCCCGCCTGGGCCTGCCCCGCGACGCCTTCGTCCCGCTCTTCGCGGGCCGCATCCAGCCCCTCAAGGCCCCCGACATCCTGCTGCGCGCGGTCGCCGTCCTCCTCGACGAGGACCCGTCCCTGCGCGGCCGCATGATCGTCCCCGTGGTCGGCGGCCCCTCCGGCAGCGGCCTCGCCAAGCCCGAGGGCCTGCAGAAGCTGGCCGCGCGGCTCGGCATCGCGGACGTCGTCCGCTTCCACCCGCCGGTCGGCCAGGACCAGCTCGCGGACTGGTTCCGGGCCGCATCCGTGCTGGTCATGCCCTCGTACAACGAATCCTTCGGCCTTGTCGCCATAGAGGCCCAAGCGGCCGGCACCCCGGTCGTCGCGGCAGCGGTCGGCGGCCTTCCGGTGGCGGTACGGGACGGGGAGACCGGCTTCCTGGTCCCCGGCCACGACCCGGCCGCGTACGCCCACACTCTGCGCCGCTTCCTGGACCACCCGCACCTGGTGGACTCCATGGGGGACGCAGCCGCCCACCACGCCCGGCGCTTCGGCTGGGACACGGCGGCGTCCGCGACGGCGGACGTCTACACCGCCGCGGTGCAGGAACACCGCCGTCACGTACGCTCGCACCATGGCTGACGCGCGCGAGGTCATCGAGCAGACCTTCAAGGATGCCGAGCTCGAGTGGGAGAGCCCCGAGCCGGGCTCGTACGTCGTGAAGCTGCCCGGCACCCGCAAGCTCTCCACGACCTGCTCCCTGATCGTCGGCAACCACTCGCTGTCGGTCAACGCCTTCGTGATCCGCCACCCCGACGAGAACCACGAGGCCGTCCACCGCTGGCTCCTGGAGCGCAACCTCCGTCTCTACGGGGTGAGTTACGCCATCGACTCCCTCGGCGACATCTACCTCGCGGGCAAGCTCCCCCTGGCCGCCGTCACCCCCGACGAGATCGACCGCCTCCTCGGTGTGGTCCTCGAAGCGGCCGACGGCTCCTTCAACACGCTCCTGGAGCTGGGCTTCGCGCGTGCGATCCGCCGCGAGTACGAGTGGCGGATCTCCCGCGGCGAGTCGACCCGCAATCTGGATGCGTTCACACATCTGACCCAGCGCCCCGCCAAGTAGCGCTCGCTCACACCCAATTCACAGCTGCATGACCCCTTCCGCGCCTGCGGCCCCCGTGGCATGCTCACCGCCGACGCACACGTGAACAGAGTTCACATCCATGGAAGGCGGGCTCATGGGGACCATCGGGAACATCAGCAGACGAGGACTCCTCGGCAGCGCGATAGCGGTAGCCGCGGTCGCCACGACCGGAGGCATCGCCACAGCCTCTCCCGGCGAAACCACCCCCATCTGGCGGGAGTTCGCCCGCACCCCCTTCACCCACCCCCAGATCCCGTACATCGGCAGCGCAGGCCGCCGGACCGGCGAGCGCAAGCGCCCCCACCGCCCCGTCGTCGCCAACGTCCTCGACTACGGCGCCACTTCGGACGGCTCCACCGACTCGGCCCCCGCGATCAACCGTGCCGTCGCCGCTGCCGGCGAACGCGGCGGCGGCACGGTCCTCATCCCGGCCGGCACGTACCGGATCGACGACCTGATCCGCATCGGCCACAGCAACGTCACCCTGCGCGGCGCCGGCAGCGCCCGCACCAAGCTCTACGCGACGAAGAACCTCACCGAGCTGATCGGCGTCTACGGTTCGCGCTACGGCGGCACGAAGTCCTCCTGGTCCTGGGCCGGCGGCCTCATCTGGCTCTGCCCCAAGGACCGTTTCGCCACCCTCACCACGGCAATCCAGGCCAAGGCCTGGCCCTTCGAGGGCTGGACCGGCAACAAGCGCGACGAGTGGCAGACCCTCACCACGGTCGCCCCGGCGAAGCAGGGCGACCGCACGATCGAGGTCGCGGACACGAGCCGCCTCAACCGGGGCGACCTGGTCCTCCTCCGCCTCGCCGACGACGCGTCGCACACGCTCCTGGAGCACATGTCGGGCGGCGGCGCGGGCCCCGAGGCGTACTACTGGGACGACAAGACCAAGCTCACGAGCTACGTCCCCTACGAGTGGCCGGTCCGCATCACCCGCATCCACGGCCGCCGACTCACCCTGGAACGCCCGCTCCCGCTCGACATCCGCCCCGAGTGGGACCCGCGCCTGACGACCACGGTCACCCCGCTCGTGAACTCCGCGGTCGAGGGCCTCACCCTCGAAGCGATCCTCACCCCGCAGTCCGACCACCTCCTCGACAAGGGCTACAACGGGGTCGTCTTCCAGTGCGCGTACGACTGCTGGGCGGACGACGTCACCGTCCGCAACGTCGACAACGGCTTCGGCCTCGTCGGCGCCTCCGCCAACACCCTCACCCGCACGCGCGTCGAGGGCCGCGGCTCGCACCACCCGTACTTCTGCCGCGAGGGCTCGCACGACAACCTGATCGAGGACTTCACGATCGCGCAGCGCACGGTGGCGGCACCGCCCAACACCCAGCTGCACGGCATCAATGTGGAAGGCCTGTCCTCCTACAACGTCTGGTCGAAGGGCGTGATGGAGATGGGCACCTTCGACTCGCACCGCGGCCTGCCGTTCGCCAACGTACGCACGGACATCACGGTCAACAACACAGGCCAGCACGGCGGCGACGCCAGCGCGGGCCCCCTCTTCGGCGCCCGCTTCACGCACTGGAACATCCGCGTCACCAACGGCCGCGAGGGTCTGATGAAGATCGACGGCCTCGCTCCCTGGAGCGCGAGCGTCGGCATCTCGACGGTGACGCCGTTCGGCCAGATCGACGTCCCCGACTTCACGGGCGACCTCCACACGCGCCTGGAGGCGTACGGAACCCCCGAATCCGTACGCCCGCAGAACCTCCACGACGCCCAGCGCACCCTCAACTGCCGCTAAGGAGCCGCCAGATGACGCTCACCCGCAGATCTCTCCTCGCCACGTCGGCGGCGGTCGCAGCAGCGGCGACGGCCGCGATTCCCGCCCAAGCTGCCGAACCCACGGCTCTGTGGCCGGAGTTCAGGCGCAACCCCTACAATCACCCGCAGATCCCCTTCGTCGGCACTGCGGGCTACTCCTTCGGCTCCCGAACCCGCCCCCACCACGCGGTCCGCGCCGACGTGACCGACTTCGGCGCGCTCCCCGACGGCTCGGCGGACGCGGCGCCCGCGATCAACGCGGCCATCGAGTACGTCGGGGCCAAGGGCGGCGGCGCGGTGCAGGTCCCGCCCGGCACGTACCGCATCGACGACGTCATCCGCATCGGCTACGACAACGTCGTCCTGCGCGGCGCGGGCAGCTCGCACACCACCTTCTACGCCACGCACTCCCTGGAGGAGGCGATCGGCATCAACCGCAGCCGCTACGGCAACAGCCCCAATTCCGCGTGGAGTTGGTCGGGCGGCATGGTCTGGATCTGCCCGAAGGAGCGCTACGAGGCCCTCACGACCGCGATCAAGGCACACGACTGGCCCTTCGAGGGCTGGACGGGCAACGACGCCGACGAGGCGAAGACGCTCACCGAGGTCACGGCCCCGGCGGCCCGCGGCGACTTCACCCTCGACGTCGCCGACGCCCGTCACCTCCACCCCGGCGACCGCGTCATGCTCCAACTGGACGACGACGCCGACCACACACTCCTCGCGGCGATGAGCGGAGACGTCCCCGGCACGGCCGACTACGTCTGGTCGGACAAAACCAAACTGCTCTCCTACGCGCCCTTCAACTGGCCGGTGCGCATAGCGAAGGTCCGCCACAACCGCATCACCCTCGCGCAGCCGCTCCCGCTCCCGGTCCGCGCGGCCTGGAATCCCCGCATCTCCAACGTCCCGCACCTGATCGCGAATTCAGGCGTGGAGGGCATCACGATCGAGCTGATCAAGACGATCCGCCCCGCGCACCTCCAGGACAAGGGCTACAACGCCCTCGCGATCCAGTGCGCCTGGGACTGCTGGGCGGACGACATCCACGCGGTCAACGCGGACAACGGCTTCCTCTACGTATCCGCCAAGAACTGCACGATGTCCCGCACCCGCAATTCGGGCCGCGGCTCCCACCACAGCTACGCCTGCCGAGAGCAGTCCCACGACAACGTCTTCGAGGACTTCACGCTCGACGCCTTCACCGAGCCGCCCACTCCAGGATCGGGCCACCACGGCATCAACGTCGAGGGCCTCTCCTGCGGCAACGTCTGGTCCAGGGGCCACATGGACGCCGGCACCTTCGACTCCCACCGCGGCCTGCCCTTCGGCAACGTACGCACGGAGATCACGGTCTTCAACGACGGCGCCCACGGCGGCAGCGCGGACGCGGGCCCGCTCTACGGGGCCCGCTTCACGCACTGGAACGTCACGGTCACAAACGGCCGGGCGGGCTGCATCAAGATCGACGACATCGCACCGTGCAGCGCGACGGTCGCGATCTCGACGGTCAGCCCCTTCGGACAGATCGACAAGCCGGACTTCAAGGGCGCCCTCAACAGCCGCCTGGAGCTGTACGGAACCCCCGAGGCGGCGGTCCCGCGCAACCTCTACGAGGCCCAACGCGCCCTCTGCCACTGACGGTTCACGAGGCCACGACGATCTCCTGCGGCCGCTCCACCGGGGCGGCGGCAGGAGCCTCGTGGCTGCTGTCGTCCGCCAGCGTGCGCATCAGCAGCCAGTACCCGAGCCCGGCCACGGTCCCGATGGCCGCGCACATCCCCCAGAGCCACTCGGCCCCGAACCGGTCGATGACGAACCCCGACATCAGCGGGGCGATGAGGGCGGCGACGGCCCAGGACATGGTGTACATGCCCTGGTAGCGCCCGCGCCCATGGGTGGGGGAGAGCTTGACGACGAGCCCGGTCTGGGTAGGGGCATTGACGATCTCGGCGAGAGTCCACACACAAATGGTCAGCGCATAGACCCCCACCGACCCGGCGAAGGCGGTGAGCCCGAACCCGTACCCGGCGAGGACCGACGAGATGATCAACAGCCGCCGGGGATCGCGGTGTTCGATGAACCGCGTGACCGGAATCTGCAGCGCAACGATCAGCACGCCGTTGACGGCGACGGCCATCCCATAGTCAGCACTGCTGAACCCGGCGGCCCCCATCGCGACGGGCAGCCCGACGGACCCCTGCTGAAAGATGAGCGAAACGAGAAACGACAGCCCGACGACGCTCATGAACCGCCCGTCGCGCAGCACGGTCCCCATACCCATGGCGGACTCGCCGACGACTTCCTTGCCGGACCGCTCGGGCCGGGACTCGGGAATCTTCACGAAGACCACGACGGCACAGACCAGAGTCATCGCGGCCTCACCCATGAATCCGGCGAGATAGCTGTACTGGGCGATGAGCCCGGCCCCCATGGAGGAGACGGCGAAGCCGAGGTTGATGGCCCAGTAGTTGAGCGAGAAGGCCCGCATACGGTCCTCGGGCTTCACGATGTCGGCCATCATCGCCTGCACGGCGGGCCGCGAGGCATTGCTGGCCATACCGACGAGGAAGGCGACGCCGGCGATGGCGGCCGGGTCCTTCATGAACCCGAGCAGAGCAACGGACAGCGCGGTGGAGACCTGCGCGATGAGCATGGTGGGCCGCCGCCCGAGCCGGTCGGCCATGACCCCGGCGCCGAGCGACGAAGCAACACCCCCCAGCCCGTGCAACGAGGCGACAAGCCCGGCGTAGGTGGCGGAGTACCCCCGGTCCAACGTCAGGTACAAGGCCATGAAGGTGGCAACAAAAGCCCCGAGCCGATTGACCAGCGTGCTGGTCCACAGCCACCAGAACTCCCTGGGCAGCCCGCTCACGCTCTCGCGAGCGGCACGTCTGAGACCGGTGACGGACATGCGGGTTCCCCCCAGGGATGTAAGTGTTGCTGAACTGATCCGCAACTTACATAGAGCTCATCCCGAACCGCCACTCAATTGACGGCAACCGTCAACTGTCCGCCGACAGCCCGCCGACCGTCCGCCCCTCGGCTGCGCGCGCGGAGCCCCCGTACCGTGGATTAGGCTCGTACGCATGGCCGACGCACCGTACAAGCTGATCCTCCTCCGCCACGGCGAGAGCGAATGGAACGCGAAGAACCTGTTCACCGGCTGGGTGGACGTCAACCTCACCGAGAAGGGCGAGAAGGAGGCGGTCCGCGGCGGTGAGCTGCTCAAGGACGCCGGCCTGCTCCCCGACGTACTGCACACCTCGCTCCAGAAGCGCGCGATCCGCACGGCGAACCTCGCCCTCGAATCGGCCGACCGCCACTGGATCCCGGTCCACCGCAGCTGGCGCCTGAACGAGCGCCACTACGGCGCCCTCCAGGGCAAGGACAAGGCGCAGACCCTCGCGGAGTTCGGCGAGGAGCAGTTCATGCTCTGGCGCCGCAGCTACGACACCCCGCCGCCCGCCCTCGAGGACGGCACGGAGTTCTCCCAGTCCGAGGACCCGCGCTACGCCACGATCCCCCCGGAGCTGCGCCCCCGCACGGAGTGCCTCAAGGACGTCGTGGACCGCATGCTCCCGTACTGGTACGACGGCATCGTCCCCGACCTCCTGACGGGCCGCACGGTCCTGATCGCCGCCCACGGCAACAGCCTCCGCGCCCTGGTCAAGCACCTGGACGGCGTCTCCGACGCGGACATCGCGGGCCTGAACATCCCGACGGGCATCCCGCTGGCGTACGAACTGGACGCCGACTTCAAGCCCCTGAAGCCGGGCGGCACCTACCTCGACCCGGACGCGGCAGCGGCGGCCATCGAGGCGGTCAAGAACCAGGGCAAGAAGAAGTAACCGAAGAAGCCGAGACCAGCCCCCTGCCTGCGGTTTTCCCGCGAGCAGGGGGCTGGTCCGCTTCTCAGCCGGTGCCGCTCATGTCCAGCACGTCGGCCTTGGCCGGGGGCCGTACGTTCAGTGGCTTGTCGAAGGCGCTGTACGTGGTGGTCGTGACGAAATCGGGGCCCTTGTAGGCCACCTTGAGGATGTACGGCTTGCCTTCGGTGGCGATGTAAAAGGTGAAGGTGCCGTCCTTGGCCGCCTCGTCGGTCACCAGCAGCGAAATCGCCGGGGTGCCGTTCACCTTGGTCGGTTCGCCCTTGGTCGCCTTGCCGTACGAGGCGAACGGCTGTGTGCACTCGGCCAGGCCGTCTCCCGGCTCCGAGTTGCTGGACGGGGTCTTGATCCAGCGCTTCTGCTCGGTCGCGCCGGCCGGTTGATGGCGCCACGCCTCGAGGTAGGCGCGGTTGGGGCGGACGTAGTCCGTCTTGCCGATCCGGATCTGCTCGAGGACCGCGCCTTTGGCCGCGGTCGTCCTGAACGCACACCTGCCCTTGAGGTCGGTCGTCAGACGGCTCGAAGTCCCGTTGCCGGTCGCGTCGATGGTCACCGACTTCAGCGTGCGCATCGCGCCATTCGCGTCGTCGAGCATCCGGTCGGCGGAGCGCTTTTCCGCGCTGCTGCCGTCTGTGCAGCCCGTCGCGGCGGCGCCCACCAGCAGGCACGCCAGGGCTGCCGTCGCGGCGGTCGTCGATGTCGTTCGCACAAGAACCCCCCAGGTCCGTGCGGCAGGCAGCCCCGGCCGCACGAAAGGTGCGGACGGGGCCGTCGCCTGATTCAGGAGCGTCAGTTGGTGACGTACATGTACTTCCACGACCCGTAGGCCGTCGAGTTCACGCCGTCGCCCGAGTAGCCGGCGCCCTTGATATACGCCGACCGGAAGCGGAACTTGTAGCCCACCGAACCCGAACCCGGCTTGCCCAGGTTGACGACCGACTGGCCGGACGAGCTGAGCTTGAAGTACTCCGAGTCGCCGCTGCGCCAGGCGCCCTTGTAATAGATCTGGACGTCCATCCGCTGCTTGCGGCCCGGGTAGGGGTTCATCGTGGTGTTGAAGTACGGCTGCGACGTCTTGTGCACGTAGGCGTACGTCGTCGAGCCGATCTTGGCGTTCTTGTACTGCCGCGAGATCGACGTGACGACCTTGGCCTGGCCACCCGCCCACACCGTCACGGTCCTCGACGCGGTCCGCGCGTCGCCGTCGTACACGGCGTAGACCGACGAGTCCCGGTACATGTTCAGCGTGCCGGCGATCTGGCCCTTGCTGTTCACGTTGCCGGACTTGATCAGGTAGCGGCCCTTGCCGTCGCCGGCGCGGTCCGCGTAGATCTTCACGGTGCGGTTCTTGTACGTCGCCCCGAGGGTGGCCGTGAAGGCGACCGGCTTTCCGTACGTGAAGACCTTCTTGTTGTTGGTCATCGACAGGGACGGCGTGGTCCGCGACACCGCGACCTTGTCGGAGCCGTTCGCCGCGCTGTGCGTGGCGTCGCCCGCGTACGAGACCTTGTACGTCACGGTGCCGCCGGCCGACGGGGTGTCGGTGAAGGAGAACGCGCCGCCCGCCTTGGTGGTGATGGTGGGCAGCGACTTGCCCTTGGGGTAGTCGAGGTCGGTGCGCGTCACCGTCAGCGGGGTACCGGCGGGCAGCGCCACGGTCGCGGCGATCTCGCCGGTGACGGTCAGCGCCTTGCCTCGCGTCGTGCTGCTGGGCGCGCTGACGGTGATCGTCGGGAGCGATCGCACCGGGTCAGTGAGCACGCGAAGCGAGTACACGTTGTTGCTGTTCACCGACACCGCGAAGATCCGGCTGCCGTCAGGGGCCCAGGCGAGGGCTCCGTCGGCCAGGGTGTCGCCGCCGGTGGTGCCACCGGTGTTGGGGAAGTCGTACTCGCGGAGGGGCGTGGTGCTGCCCTGCCGGTAGACATGGATGTCCGGGCCGTACCAGGACGAGGTGCCCGCCGCGACGGTGCCGTCAGGGGCGATCGCAACACCGGAGCCGTAGTCGCCCGACGGGTAGCGGCCGACCTCGGAGAGGTCGGTGGTGGAGAACGCGGGGTGGGCGTACGGGTAGCCGCTGGCCGTCACGACCTGCGTCCCGTCCGGCGAGACCGCGAGCTGGTCGAAGAAGCTCGCGTCGACGGACTTGTACGCGCCCAGAGCCGCCGTCCCGCCCGAGACGTCGTACACCGCGAGGATGCCGGAGGTGGTGCTCTCCTCTCCCGCGACGAGCACACCCGAATCGGGGTCGGACGCCAGCACGGGCGCCGTGTAGAACGAGGCGTTTCCGGTCTGGGCCGGCGCCACGACGGGCTCCGCGCCCGAGAGGTCCAGCGAACCGATCGCTCCGCCGGGGGCAACGCCGTAGGAGAACCACAACTTGCCGCCCGCCGACGCGAGATCGTGCGGACTGTCCGCGCCGCCCAGGTCGTAACTCGCGGTCTGCGTGTAGGTGGACGTCTCCACGGACACGATGCGGTCCGTGCCGGCAACGGCCGCGTAGAGCTGGCCGGAGTCGTCGGAGAGCGCCAGGCCGTCCACGCCCGTCAGACCGCTGAGCGTGGCGACCGTCGTGCCCGCGTAGTCGGTGACGACGATCTTTCCGGCAGTCGGGTCCGAGATGTAGACCCGCTGGTGGACTCCGTCCACCACGACGTCCGCCGCGGACTTCAGTGAAAGGACCTTCGAGGTGTCGGCCGAGGCCGAGCCGGCCGTGACGACGCTCAGCGTCGCCGAGCTGAAGAGAACCGCGAGCGCCGTCGCGGTCGTGAGTGTGCGTCTGCGCACGATGTTTCGTACCCCCCAGGGTGATGAAGTTGTGAAAGCGCCCCCGCTGGCTCGCAGCGTATGCGACGCAAGTGACAGTCGGGGACGGGATTTTCCGGGGGGACGTACGCGAAAGGGCCCCGTCCAGCGCCGGACGGGGCCCCTTCCACAGCCTGTGGTCAGCCGTGGCACCCGCCGCACTGGCAGGGGGCGCCGGACTGACAGCCGCAGCCGCAACCGGAGCCGCAGCCGCAGGCGCCGAGTACGGGCAGGAAGACGACGTCAGCAGAGTCCTGCCGGTCGTCCGTAGTCGTGGGGGAATCGGCCATGGGTTCCTCCTCCTGGGCGGTACATACGGAGGAGTACCGCCTGCACCCATCCCATACCCACCCGGGCAGGCGCATCAACGGCGCACGGGGTTACGCGCCCTCGGCCTGCGCCTGCGCGCCCTGCACCTCGTCCGCGTGCTCGCCCGTGACCAGGAAGACGACCCTCTTCGCCACCGACACCGCATGGTCCGCGAAGCGCTCGTAGTAACGGCCGAGCAGCGTCACGTCCACCGCCGTCTCGATGCCGTGCTTCCAGCGGTCGTCCATCAGGTGCTGGAAGAGCGTCCTGTGCAGCAGGTCCATCTCGTCGTCGTCCGTCTCCAGCTGCAGCGCCAGATCGACGTCCTTCGTGATGATGACCTCGGCCGCCTTCGCCATCAGGCGCTGCGCCAGCTGACCCATCTCCAGGATCGTGGCGTGCAGATCGCGCGGCACCGCCGTCTGCGGGTAGCGCAGCCGCGTCAGCTTCGCGACGTGCTGGGCCAGGTCACCGGAGCGCTCCAGGTCCGCGCTCATCCGCAGCGACGTGACCACGATCCGCAGGTCCGTGGCGACCGGCTGCTGGCGGGCCAGCAGGGCTATCGCCCGGGCCTCCAGGTCGTGCTGGAGATCGTCCACCTTCTGGTCCGCGGCGATCACGCTCTCGGCGAGCTTCAGATCGGCGTCCAGCATGGCGGTGGTGGCCCGCCCGATCGCCGATCCGACGAGCCGGGCCATCTCGACCAGGCCCTCGCCGATCGAGTCAAGTTCCTCGTGGTACGCGTCCCGCATCGACAGTCCCTCTCTTACGGTCCCTACTAGGGGCTCTGCTGGCCATGACGGGGGCTCTGGCCCCTACGCTCCCACCTTCGCCCGTCCACGCGTCCGTTTCGGCCCCCCCAAGTGAACCAACCCCATCCCCTCGGTGAACTCTGGGCGACGAACGTTCGAGCAGCCACCCGTTTGGCTGGGGAAGTGTCGGCGGCGGCGCATAACCTTGAGGCATGGACGTGAACGCGGCGGTCGCCGCAGCGAGTGCGATCGCCGGGTTGTGCACCGGCGTGATCGCCATGCTGGCGTTCCGCTGGAGCGAGCGCGACCAGGCCCGCCCCACCCGGACCTCCCTGCACACAGACGCCGTACTGCCCCCCGGCGTGGACACGGTCCTCTCCGTGCTCCGCTCCTCCGCGGTCGTGCTCGACGAGAGCGACTCCGTGGTCAAGGCCAGCTCGGCGGCGTACGCACTCGGCCTGGTCAGGGGCGGGAAGCTGGCCGTGGAGCCCATGCTCCACATGGCCCGCGACACCCGCCGCGACGGAGAGATACGCCAGGTCGAACTGGACCTCCCGCGCCGCGGCACCGGCCGCGGCGAGGCCCTCGC
Source organism: Streptomyces sp. NBC_01465 (assembly GCF_036227325.1). Classification (NCBI taxonomy): domain Bacteria; kingdom Bacillati; phylum Actinomycetota; class Actinomycetes; order Kitasatosporales; family Streptomycetaceae; genus Streptomyces; species Streptomyces sp. NBC_01465. The sequence continues at coordinate 4,548,031 of NZ_CP109467.1, forward strand.
GGTCTCCGCGCGGGTCGCCCCGCTCGGCTCCCGGCTCGTGCTCCTCCTCGTGGAGGACCTCACCGAGGCCCGCCGTATCGAAGCGGTACGGCGCGACTTCGTCGCCAACGTCAGCCATGAACTGAAGACCCCCACCGGCGCGCTCTCCCTCCTCTCCGAGGCCGTCATGGACGCCTCCGAGGACCCCGAGGCGGTCGAGCGCTTCGCCGGCCGGATGCAGATAGAGGCGACCCGCCTCACCAATCTGGTCCAAGAGCTCATCGACCTCTCCCGGGTCCAGAACGACGACCCCCTGGAGGACGCCGAACCGGTCAAGGTCGACACCCTCGTCGCCGAGGCCATCGACCGCTGCCGCCACCAGGCCGGTACGAAACAGATCACCATGGCCGCAGGGGGCACCGCCGACCTGTACGTCTGGGGCAACCGCGGCCAGCTCGCCGCCGCCCTCGGCAACCTCGTCGAGAACGCCGTCAACTACTCCCCGGCCCGCACCCGGGTCGGCATCGCGGGCCGCCGCGTCGCCGCCCCCGGCGGGGACCTCATCGAGATAGCCGTGACCGACCAGGGCCTCGGCATCTCCGAGAAGGACCGCGAGCGCGTCTTCGAGCGCTTCTACCGCGTGGACCCGGCCCGCTCCCGTGCCACGGGAGGCACTGGCCTCGGTCTCGCCATCGTCAAACACGTGGCCGCCTCGCACGGCGGGGAGGTCACCGTCTGGAGCTCCGAGGGACAGGGCTCCACCTTCACCCTCCGGCTGCCGGAATCCGGCTCCGTGAGGGAACGCAAGTCTGTGACGCGCGCGGGCACACCGGTCGCCGGAGTCGACGCCGATGACGACGACAGCCAGCCGTACGAGACCTTCCTTTCCGAACCCCTTTCTGCCCCGGAGGTCCACCAGTGACCCGAGTGCTCGTCGTCGAGGATGAGGAATCCTTCAGCGACGCCCTGTCCTACATGCTCCGCAAGGAGGGTTTCGAGGTCGCCATCGCGGCCACGGGCCCCGAGGGCCTGGATGAGTTCGAGCGCAACGGCGCCGACCTCGTCCTGCTCGACCTGATGCTGCCGGGGCTGCCCGGCACGGAAGTCTGCCGCCAGCTGCGCGGCCGCTCCAACGTCCCGGTGATCATGGTCACCGCCAAGGACAGCGAGATCGACAAGGTCGTCGGGCTGGAAATAGGAGCCGACGACTACGTGACCAAGCCCTTCTCCTCGCGGGAGCTGGTGGCCCGCATCCGCGCGGTCCTGCGCCGCCGCGGAGAGCCGGAGGAGGTCACCCCGGCGGCCCTGGAGGCCGGCCCGGTCCGCATGGACGTCGACCGCCACGTGGTCACCGTCTCCGGCGGCAAGGTCGACCTCCCGCTCAAGGAGTTCGACCTCCTGGAGATGCTGCTGCGCAACGCGGGCCGCGTGCTGACCCGTATGCAGCTGATCGACCGGGTCTGGGGCGCGGACTACGTCGGCGACACCAAGACCCTCGACGTCCACGTCAAGCGCCTCCGCGCCAAGATCGAGCCGGACCCGGGCGCGCCCCGGTACCTGGTGACGGTCCGGGGGCTCGGCTACAAGTTCGAGCCGTAAACCGCGAAGAGACATGAGGAGAGGGCCCCCGCCGGAGCTTCCGGCGGGGGCCCTCTCCCTGTGCGTACGGCTTACTGACCCGTCGTCGCCGACGCGGTGCCCGACGGCGTGGTGTCGCCCGACGGCGTACCGCTCGGCGTCGTGCTGCTCGACGCCGTGCCCGAGGGAGTCTCCGACGGCTTCGGGGCGACCGGGAGGCTGCTCGGGCCGAAGCCCTCGAAGTAGCTCGTCGCCGGGACGACGAAGGCCCGCAGCGGGACCTCGCCCGTCTCGCTGAAGGAGAAGGTGACCAGCTGCGCGTTGCCGTCGGTCGCGGCGGCGCTGCCGTCCGCGAGGACCACGGAGGCGTTGCCCTTGCCGCCGATGACGACCTTGCCCATCGGGGGCAGGGTGATCGGGCCGTTGCCCTTGGCCGCGTGCAGCTTGACCTGGCCGGCGTAGCCCTTGACCGCGATCGAGTCGAGGGTCTGCGGCTTGGTGCCGTTGTTGAAGATCGTGGCGGCGATGACCGCCGGGCCGGCAGCAGCGTGCGGCTGCGTGATCACGTTGACGTTCTGGACCTTGAGGTCGCCGACCGAGGTGGCGGCGTTGTCCGGCTTCACCTGGAGCGTCTGGGCGTCGTTTCCGGAACCGCAGGCGGACAGGGAGGCGATCGAGACCACGATGGCGGAAGCGGCGAGGGCGCCGCGTCGAAGGCTGCGGCTCACGGCGGCGGCAACTCCTAGGACGTACGGACAGGAGGGTGGAGCGAGCGGCGTAAAGCCGCCCTAAGGGTGTGTCAGCGGCCTCAGGTTACCGAGCCCCTACACAGCCCCCGCACCCGACCCGCCCCTGGGGACAACCCCGTTCACCGGCAGCGCTTCCCCGTAGCCCCTGATCACGCGGTTTCGTACGGCGTTCACATAAGCGCGGTGATCAATTTCCATTCGCCACCGGAAATGGTGGTGATGGTGGTGATCAATTTCCTCGATTCGATCCGTACGGGTGATCGGGATCCGAACGAAGTACGGCAAGTTCACCGATTGGAACCAGGCAAACCGGGACGTTCGACCCCTTGGAGGGGTGTTCCGGTACGTGTAACGTGCGCGTTTCTCTCCGCCCGCGCAGCCGCTCCGACCTGCGAATACCCGCTTCCGGAAGCCGTCCGCAGCACGTTCCTGTTGCAGTTGTCAAGCCCCGAGATATGCCCTGACCTGCGAAAACGCCATTCAGAAGAGGCGGTTTCCGTGTTACCCTGGATAGCCACGGAAGGGGTACCTGTCACATGACGTTCAAGGTTGGCGACACCGTGGTCTATCCCCATCACGGGGCCGCGCTGATCGAGGCTATCGAAACTCGCCAGATCAAAGGCGTGGACAAGACCTACTTGGTGCTCAAGGTCGCTCAGGGCGACTTGACTGTTCGTGTTCCAGCGGACAATGCGGAGTTCGTCGGCGTACGCGACGTAGTCGGTCAGGACGGGCTGGACCGGGTCTTCGAGGTGCTTCGCGCACCGTATGCCGAAGAGCCCACGAACTGGTCCCGTCGCTACAAGGCAAATCTCGAGAAGCTCGCCTCCGGCGATGTCATCAAGGTCGCCGAAGTAGTGCGCGACCTGTGGCGTCGTGAGCGTGAGCGCGGTCTCTCCGCAGGTGAGAAGCGCATGCTCGCCAAGGCCCGCCAGATCCTGGTGAGTGAGCTCGCTCTCGCGGAGAACACCAACGAAGACAAGGCCGAGGCTCTGCTCGACGAGGTCCTCGCGTCCTGACACAGCACTGTTAGACACAGCACTGCCGTGGCGCCCGTTGACACACATTCTGCTGTGTTGCCGGGCGCTGCGGCATGTTGTTTTCTCAAACTCCCGCGCCACGGCTCGACCCACTTGACCGGTTGTCACGGAAGGGGCCGGTCAGAGCGTCCAGCGTGGCTCGCTGTGGCCATACCCACCCTGGCTGAGGACACAAACCCTGAACGCGCAATCGATGTCAGAAGAGACCTCTGAGGTCCGTGAGACCCCCCGCCGCACCGCCGCGGTCATCCCCGCGGCCGGCAAGGGCGTACGGCTCGGCCCCGGCGCCCCGAAGGCGCTGCGGACCCTCAACGGCACCCCCATGCTCATCCACGCGGTCCGCGCCATGGCGAACTCCCGGGCCGTCTCGCTGGTGGTCGTCGTGGCCCCGCCGGACGGCGCCGCCGAGGTGAAGAACCTCCTCGCCGAGCACGCGCTGCCCGAGCGGACCGACTTCCTCGTCGTCCCCGGCGGCGACACCCGCCAAGAGTCCGTACGGCTGGGACTCGAAGCCCTGCCCGCCGACATCACCACCGTCCTCGTGCACGACGCGGCCCGCCCCCTGGTCCCCGTCGACACCGTCGACGCGGTCATCGAGGCCGTACGGGACGGGGCCCCGGCCGTCGTCCCCGCGCTCCCGCTCGCCGACACCGTCAAGCAGGTCGAGCCGACCGCCGACGGTTCCCCCGAGCCGGTCGTCGCGACCCCGCAGCGCGCGCTGCTGCGCGCCGTGCAGACCCCGCAGGGCTTCGACCGAGCCCTGCTCGCCAAGGCGCACGCCACGGTCACGCAGGACGTCACCGACGACGCGAGCATGGTCGAGCAGCTGGGCGTGCAGGTCGTCGTCGTACCCGGGCACGAGGAAGCCTTCAAGGTGACCCGGCCGCTGGATCTGGTCCTCGCCGAGGCCGTACTCGCCCGCAGGAGGGCCAACGATGGCTACTAGCAACCTGCCCCTCGTGGGTATCGGGACCGACATCCACGCCTTCGAGGAGGGCCGCGAGCTCTGGGTCGCCGGTCTCCTGTGGGAGGGCGAGGGCGACGGGCTCGCCGGGCACTCCGACGCGGACGTCGCCGCGCACGCCGCCTGCAACGCGCTCTTCTCCGCCGCAGGCCTCGGCGACCTCGGTGCGCACTTCGGCACCGGGCGGCCCGAGTGGTCGGGCGCTTCGGGGATCACGCTGCTCACCGAGGCCGCGCGGATCGTGCGCGAGGCCGGGTTCGAGATCGGGAACGTCGCCGTCCAGGTCGTCGGCGTACGGCCCAAGATCGGCAAGCGGCGCGACGAGGCGCAGAAGGTGCTCTCCGCCGCTGTGGGAGCACCGGTTTCGCTCTCCGGGGCAACCACCGACGGGCTCGGATTCACCGGGCGCGAGGAAGGGCTCGCCGCGATCGCGACAGCCTTGGTCGTACGGGTCTAGAGGGGTAGGGATGGGGCACCCGTTCCGTACCCCATCCCCTTGGAGGGCATCCCCGTGTCTGCCGAACTCAGCGACCAGCTCAAGACGCTCCTCGACGGCCCCGTCTTCGTGAGCGTCGCCACGATCCAGCCCGACGGATCGCCCCAGGTCTCGCCGGTCTGGGTCAAGCGCGACGGCGACGACGTGCTCATCTCGACGACCGTGGGCCGCCAGAAGGAGAAGAACCTCCGCCGCGACCCGCGCGTCACCGTGCTGCTGCAGCCCTTCGACGCCCCGTACAGCTACGCCGAGATCCGCGGCAGCGCCACGCTCACCACCGAGGGCGGCCAGGATCTGATCGACGAGCTGGCGGTGAAGTACGTCGGCAAGAAGTACGCCGAATTCAACCCGTCCTCCGCCGACGACGCCGAGCGCGTCGTCGTCCGGATCACCCCGCGCAAGGTCGTAGGCAGGATCTGAGACCTGCCTTCTGTCACACTTCCGTGCCCCGTGGCCAGAACGGTCGCGGGGCACTGGTATGGGGCCACTACCCTGTAGGGGTGACTATTCGTCTGTACGACACCAGCGCCCGGCAGATCCGTGACTTCAACCCGCTCTCCGCGGGCTGTGTCTCGATCTACCTCTGCGGTGCCACCGTGCAGGCCGCACCGCACATCGGGCACATCAGGTCCGGGCTGAACTTCGACATCATGCGCCGCTGGTTCGAGTACCGCGGCTTCGACGTCACGTTCGTGCGGAACGTCACCGACATCGACGACAAGATCATCAAGAAGGCGGCCGAGCAGAGCCGCCCCTGGTGGTCGATCGGGTACGAGAACGAGCGCGCCTTCAACTCCGGCTACGACGTCCTGGGCTGCCTCCCGCCCACGTACGAGCCCCGCGCCACCGGCCACGTCCCCGAGATGATCGAGATGATGCGCGGGCTCATCGAGCGCGGGCACGCGTACGAGGCGGACGGCAGCGTCTACTTCGACGTGCGCTCCTACCCGGAGTACCTGCAGCTCTCCAACCAGGACATCGACGATCTGCGCCAGCCCACCGAGGACGGCATCACCGGCAAGCGCGACCCCCGCGACTTCGCCATGTGGAAGGCCACCAAGCCCGGCGAGCCCGACTGGGAGACCCCGTGGGGGCGCGGGCGTCCCGGCTGGCACCTGGAGTGCTCGGCGATGGCCCACAAGTACCTGGGCTCCGCCTTCGACATCCACGGCGGCGGCCTCGACCTGATCTTCCCGCACCACGAGAACGAGATCGCCCAGGCCAAGGCCTTCGGCGACGACTTCGCCTCGTACTGGGTGCACAACGCCTGGGTCACCATGGCCGGCGAGAAGATGTCGAAGTCGCTGGGCAACTCGGTCCTCGTGAGCGAGATGGTCAAGCAGTGGCGGCCGATCGTGCTGCGCTATTACCTGGGCACCCCGCACTACCGGTCGATGATCGAGTACAGCGAGGAGGCCCTGCGCGAGGCCGAGTCCGCCTTCGCGCGCATCGAGGGCTTCGTCCAGCGCGTCGTCGAGAAGGCGGGGGGCGCCGTCGCCCCCGCCGCCGAGGTGCCGCCCGCCTTCGCCGAGGCGATGGACGACGACATGGGGGTGCCGCAGGCGCTCGCCATCGTCCACACCACGGTCCGGCAGGGGAACTCGGCACTGGCCGCCGACGACAAGGAAGCGGCCGTGGCGCGGCTGGCCGAGGTCCGGGCGATGCTCGGGGTCCTCGGTCTCGACCCGCTGGACGAGCACTGGGTGGGTGACGGCGACCGCGGCGAGGATCTGCACGGGGCTGTCGACACGCTCGTACGGCTCGTGCTGGAGCAGCGCGAGGCGGCGCGGGCGCGGAAGGACTGGGCGACGGCGGACGCGATCCGCGACCAGCTGACCCAGTCCGGACTGGTCATCGAGGACGGTCCCAATGGGCCGCGGTGGACGCTCGGCCCGCGCTGACGGCGCGGACGCGGCACACTTTTATATACGAACTTCATTTCGCTTCATTGAGCAGCAACGAAACAGGTAGGTCATGGCCGGGAACAGCCAGCGCAGGAACCGTCGTACGTCCAACAAGAAGGGCGCTACGGTCGGCAGCGGGGGCCAGCGACGCCGTGGCCTCGAGGGCAAGGGCCCGACGCCGCCCGCCGAAGCCCGTAAGAAGCACAAGAAGAACCGCATCGCCAATGCCATGGCCAAGCAGGCCGCCAACCGGCGTCCCGCGCCGCGGCGCGGTGGGCCCAAGGGCACCTCGGAGATGGTCGTCGGGCGCAACCCGGTGTTCGAGGCCCTGCGCGACGGCGTACCGGCCACGACGCTGTACGTCCAGCAGTACATCGACAACGACGAGCGGGTGCGCGAGGCGCTCCAGCTCGCCGGTGCGCGCGGCAACATCAACCTGATGGAGGCCCCGCGTCCCGAGCTCGACCGGATGACGAACGGGCTCAACCACCAGGGTCTGGTGCTGCAGGTCCCGCCGTACGAGTACGCGCACCCGCAGGACCTCACGGCGGCCGCGTACGACAACGGCGAGGACCCGCTGATCGTCGCACTCGACGGGGTCACCGACCCGCGGAACCTGGGTGCGATCGTGCGGTCGGTCTCTGCTTTTGGCGGGCACGGTGTGGTCGTGCCCGAGCGGCGTGCGGCCGGGATGACCGCCGGTGCGTGGAAGTCGTCGGCGGGTACGGCGGCCCGGACGCCGGTGTCGCGGGTGACGAACCTGACCCGTGCGCTGGAGGGCTTCCAGAAGGAGGGCATCACCGTCGTCGGGCTCGCCGCCGACGGTGAGCACACGGTGGAGGACCTGGAGGCGCTGGCCGGCCCGGTCGTCATCGTGATCGGCAGCGAGGGCAAGGGCCTCGGCCGTCTCGTCGGCGAGACATGCGACTACCGGGTGCGGATCTCCATGCCGGGTGGCGCGGAGTCGCTCAACGCGGGGGTTGCTGCAGGGATCGTGCTGTACGAGGTGGCTCGGCGCCGCGCCTGATCCCCGGCGGCCCCGGTTGTGGGCAGGCGTTCCGCACGGCGGAACGGGTGGGCACAACCGGGGCCCGGGCCCGCGTACTCGGCCCGGGTGCTCGGCAGCGGAGTCAGCCGCGCAGCGTGCGACGGATCTTGCCCGCCACCCTGCGTGCCAGTGACCGCTTCGGGCGCGGACCCGACGCCGTCTTCGGGGGCGCGGTCAGCGACGGGGGCGCACCGTTCGTCGCGATGTGCAGCGTCACCGGGAGCTTCGCGTCCCGCGCCCAGCCGCAGCTCTGGATCCGTACCTTCAGGTCCCAAGTCCCCGCGTTCCGGCCCGAGTTGAGCGCGTCCGGAGTGACCACCGCCACCGAGCTGTGCACCAGGCGGAAGCCTCCGTCGGGCAGGTCGATCCGCTCCGTCGTCGTCTCCACCGGCAGGAAGCACTCCTCCGCCGAGCCGCGCCTGCGCGCCACGATGTCCATCCGCGCCGACTTCATGCGCTTCGTGACGTCCAGGATCGCCGGGTCCAGGTCGGCTACCGGTGTGCGGATCGCGTCCACGCCCGCCTCGGTGTGGACGAAGGCGAGCGGGCCGTCGGCGGTGATCAGCTCGCCCGTCGCCGTGATCCGCAGCGGGGAGCCCTCCGCCTCGGCCGTGGCCTGCGCCTTGAGGCCGGCGTCCCACTGCGCCAGTTCCCGTACGGCGTCCGGGCGGTCCTGCACCAGCAGCGTCGCCGTCGCGCGCTGCATCGCGGGCAGACCGGCCGCGACACCCGGGGCGAAGCGCTCGGTGGCCACCTTGCGGGCCTCGCGGAAGAACTCCTTGTTCCAGTCGTCGGGGGCGTTCAGGTAACGCTTGCCGGTGAGGCGGCCGACGATCTCCACCCGCAGCCAGCGGCGGTGGAGCCTGTCGCGGAGTGCGCCCGGCTCCGTATGGGCGTCGACGATGTCCAGGGCCTCGCAGAGGTTCCCGAAGTAGCCCGCCGGGTCGAAGCGCTGGAAGCCCGCGTTGCCGGCGTCCGGGCGGCCCACGTGGTAGTAGCACGTGTAGTCGGAGAGCACCGAGATGCGCTTGGCCGCGAAGTTCGCCGCCGTCACGAAGACATGGTCCTCCAGGCGGCGCTTGCCCTCGGGGAAGCGCAGGTTGTGCTCCAGGAGGAAGGCCCGGCGGTACATCTTGTGCGGGGTGAGGCTGTCGACCAGCGGGGAGTTGAGGTAGGTCGCGTCCGGGTAGTTCTTGCGGAACAGCTCGCGCGGCACGCCCCGGTTGACGCCCGTCATCTTGCCGATGACGACATCGGCGTCGTTCTCCTTGGCGTACGCGTAGAGCCGGTGCAGCGCCTCGTCGCCGAACCAGTCGTCGTTGTCCGCGAACTGCACGTACTCGCCGCGGGCGTGATCGATGCCGATGTTGCGCGGGCGCGAGGGCCAGCCCGAGTTGGGGATGTGGACGACCTTGATGTTCGCGTGTTCCGCGGCCACCGCGTCGAGGCGGTCACCGGTCCCGTCCGTCGAGCCGTCGTTCACGAAGATCGCTTCGAACTCGTCCGCGGCCATGGTCTGGCGCAGCAGCGAGGAGACCAGGTCATCGATGAACGGGCCCGGGTTGTAGACCGGGACGATCACGCTGATCTTGAGGTTCTCGGGGGAAGTCATCGGCGCCTTTCACGGGGGAGCAGGCCACGGGTGCGCAGCACACGGCGCTCCACCGGAGTAAAAATAGCCGATTCGACGACGACGCCGACGGCCAGGATGACTCCCACTGCGGCGAGCGTGAGGCCGGTGTTGTCCGTCTGCTTTCCGGTGTTGAGCATCTCACCGATCCCGGGCAGCGGAGTCACCGTGATCAACTCGGCGGTCATCAGCGCCCGCCAGCCGAAGGTCCACCCCTGGCGCAGTGCGTGCACGATGCCGGGCAGGGCCGCGGGCAGCAGGACGTACCGTACGGAATTCCAGCCGGTGGCGCCCATCGTGCGGCCGGCCCGCAGCAGCAGCGGCGGGATCTGGTCGAGCGCCCCGACCAGGCCCATCGCCACGGACGGTACGGCGCCGAGCAGCACGACCGCGTACACCGCCTGCTCGGACTCGCTCAGGACCACGACCGCGAGCGGTACGAGGCCGGCGGCCGGCAGGGACTGGATCGCGGACAGGACGGGGGAGAGGCCTCTGCGCACCGGTGCGTAGCGGCGGATCAGGAGGCCGATGGCGGCGCCGAGGAGGACCGACGCGGTGAAGCCGAGCAGCGTACGGAAGAGGCTGTGGCCCAGGGCGGGGATCAGGGAGTCGAGGCTAAGCACGGGCGTGGACCTCCTCTCGTAGGCGGGCGGTGACTTCGTTCTCGTCCGTCTCGCCGGCACGCCACTGGTGGGCGATGCGGCCGGGGCGGGTGGAGAGCAGGACGATGCGGGTGCCCAGGCGCAGCGCCTCGCGTACGTCGTGGGTGACGAAGACGACGGTGAGCTTCTGGTGGCGCCAGACGTCCGCGAAGACCTCGTGGAGGTCGTCGCGGGTGATGGCGTCCAGGGCGCCGAACGGCTCGTCCATCAGGAGGAGCCTGCTGTTCTGCGCGAGGGCGCGGGCGAGCGCGACGCGCTGGCGCTGGCCGCCGGAGAGTTCGTGGATCGGGGTGTCGGCGCGGTCGGCGAGCTGGACGAGGCCCAGGAGGCGGAGCGCCTCCGCGCGGTGGCCCGAAGGGTCCAATCCCCTGAGTCTGAGCGGGAGTTCGATGTTCCCCGCCGCCGTCAGCCAGGGGAAGAGTGCGTGGTCCTGGAACATCAGCGCCGGTGGCGGGCCCGGTTCCACGGACACCGTGCCCGTGGTCGGCTCCTCCAGGCCCGCGATCAGATGCAGCAGCGTGGACTTGCCGCTGCCCGATCCGCCGAGCAGACAGACGAACTCGCCCTCCCCGACGGTCAGATCGACCCTGTCGAGGACGGGCTCGCCGCCCTTGCGATAAGTCTTCCCCGCCCCCTCCAGCCGTATCAAAGCGCCATGCCGGCGGTGAGCGTGGCACCGTCGGCAGGGTCGATGAGCAGGAAGGATCCGGTGCGGCGCGAGGCGGCGTACGGGTCGAGCGCGAGCGGTTCCGCGGTGCGTACCGTGATGCGGCCGATCCCGTTGGCGGCGAGCTCGCCGCCCGGCACGTCCCGCACGACCGCCTTGACCGTACGGGTCGTGTGCTTGATCAGCACCCGGTCGCCGGTGGACAGGGGGCGGTCGTGGAGGTGGCAGACCGTCGCCACCACGTCCTGGGTGGGGGCGGGCGCCTGGCCGGTCGGAGCGATCAAGTCGCCCCGGGAGATGTCGAGTTCGTCGGCCAGCGATACTGCGACCGACTCGCCTGCGGCAGCCCGCTCCACCGGGGTGCCGAGGCGGTCGATTGCGGTGACGGTGGTGATACGGCCCGAGGGCAGTACGGTGACCGCCTCGCCGACGGAGAGCGTACCTGACGTCAATTGCCCTGCGTACAGGCGGAGTTCGCCGTGACGGATGACGTACTGGACGGGCAGCCGGGACGGCGCGGAGGCCGGTTCGGCGGCGACCTGGACCGTCTCCAGGTGGTCCAGGAGGGTGGGGCCCTCGTACCAGTCCATACGGGTGGAGCGCTCGACCACGTTGTCGCCCGCCAGGGCGGAGAGCGGGATCGCGGTCGCGGAGGGGACGGCGAAGTCGGCGACGATGCGGTCGAAGACCGCCCGGTCGTAGTCGACGAGGTCCATCTTGTTGACCGCGAGGACGACGTGCGGGACGCGCAGGAGCGCGGTCACCGCGGCATGGCGCAGCGTCTGCTCGACCACTCCGTGGCGCGCGTCGACCAGGACGATCGCCAGGTCTGCGGTGGAGGCGCCGGTGACCATGTTGCGCGTGTACTGCACGTGGCCTGGGGTGTCGGCGAGGATGAACCGGCGCCGGGGCGTGGCGAAGTAGCGGTACGCGACGTCGATGGTGATGCCCTGCTCGCGCTCGGCGCGCAGCCCGTCGGTCAGCAGCGCCAGGTCGGGCGTCTCGCCGCGGGAGGCCTGGGTGACGGCCTCCAGCTGGTCGCTGAGGATCGACTTGGAGTCGTGGAGGAGGCGCCCCACGAGGGTCGACTTGCCGTCGTCGACGGAGCCCGCGGTCGCGAACCGGAGTGTGTCGACGGCCAGTTGGGTGGTGCTCATTTAGAAGTATCCCTCGCGTTTGCGGTCTTCCATCGCAGCCTCGGACACCTTGTCGTCGGCGCGCGTGGCCCCCCGCTCGGTCAGCCGGGAGGCGGCGATCTCGGTGATCACGTCCTCCAGCGTGGTGGCGTCGGAGTCGACGGCGCCCGTGCAGGACATGTCACCGACGGTCCGGTAGCGGACCAGACGCGTCTCGGTGAGTTCGCCCTCCTTGGGGCCGCCCCATTCGCCCGCTGTCAGCCACATGCCGCTGCGGGCGAACACCTCGCGCTTGTGGGCGAAGTAGATCTCGGGGAGTTCGATGCCTTCGCGCTCGATGTACTGCCAGACGTCCAGCTCGGTCCAGTTGGAGAGCGGGAAGACGCGGACGTGTTCGCCGGGTGCGTGGCGGCCGTTGTAGAGCTGCCAGAGTTCGGGGCGCTGGCGGCGCGGGTCCCAGGCGGAGAACTCGTCGCGGAGGCTGAAGACGCGCTCCTTGGCGCGGGCCTTCTCCTCGTCGCGCCGTCCGCCGCCGAAGACGGCGTCGAAGCGCTCGGCCTGGATCTTCTCCGTGAGCGGGAGGGTCTGGAGCGGGTTGCGGGTGCCGTCGGGGCGCTCGCGGAGCTTCCCGGCGTCGATGTAGTCCTGCACGGAGGCGACATGCAGGCGCAGGCCGTGCTCGGCCACCGTACGGTCGCGGTATTCCAGGACCTCGGGGAAGTTGTGCCCGGTGTCCACATGGAGGAGTGAGAAAGGAACGGCCGCCGGGGCGAACGCCTTCAGCGCCAGGTGCAGCATGACGATCGAGTCCTTGCCGCCGGAGAAGAGAATCACCGGCCGCTCGAACTCACCCGCCACCTCACGGAAGATGTGCACCGCCTCCGACTCCAGGGAGTCCAGGTGGGACAGCGCGGTTGCGGCTTTCATACGATCCTCCGCTCCGCGAGCAACTGGTGCACTGCGTAAGCCGATTGGGCGACGGTCTGTCGCTGGGTGTTGATCCGCAGATCGGGCGCGGTGGGCAGCTCGTACGGGTCGTCGACCCCGGTCAGCCCGGTCAGCTCTCCGGCCGCCTGCTTGGCGTACAGGCCCTTCACGTCCCGTACGGAGCAGACCTCCACGGGAGTCGCGACATGCACCTCGAAGTACGGGGTGCCGCTCTTGGCGTGGCGCTCGCGCACCGCCGCCCTGCTGTCCGCGTACGGGGCGATGACCGGGACGACGGCGACGATGCCGTTGCGGGCCAGGATCTCGGCGACCAGGCCGATCCGCTGCACATTGGTGTTCCGGTCGGTGCGGCTGAAGCCCAGGCTGTCGGAGAACGCGAGCCGGATCTCGTCACCGTCCAGCACCTCCACGCGGTGGTGCGTGGCGCGCAGCCGGGCCGCCAGGGCCTCGCCGATGGTCGTCTTGCCGGAGCTGGGCAGCCCGGTCAGCCAGACGGTCGCGCCGCGTCCCGGGGAGGGGCTCAGCATGCGTACCCCCAGGTGTGGGCGATGTCCCGCAGGTCGTCGGGGACCTCTTCGGCGGCCGGCAGGGCGCGGGCCTGCTGGACCGACCCGGATTTGATGTTGTCGCTCCAGTCGCCGATGTACGCCTTGAACGGTCCGTGGTCCTGCTTGCCGTAGTTCAGCATCCGGGCGTCCCACTCGACGCCCAGGAACGTACATATCTCGCGGGTCTTGGCTTCGGCGTCCCCGGTCAGGTCCTCGTAGCGGACGGTCAGGCCGGGCAGATGGGTGCGGGCGTCCTCGACGGCGTCCACGTAACTCTTGACCTCGGCGATCGTCTGCGCCGGGTCGCGGTCGGGCCGGCCGTTGATCAGCGAGCTGACCATCGACGCCGGATGGCGCAGCAGGAAGAGGAACTTGGCGTCCGGCCAGGCCTCGTGCAGCCGCTCCCAGACCAGGGCGTTGCCGGGCGTCTTGTCGACGATGAGGTCCTTGCCGCTGTGCTCCAGCTCGCGGTGGAGCACCCGGTCCCAGAGGAGGTGCTCCAACTCCTTCTCGTCGAGCCCGAGTTGGCTCATCGCCTTCTCGGTGTACGGCTTGGTCTGCTCGACGTGCAGCGTTCGCAGGTGCATCTCGTGCGGTGCGCGGATACGGGGATGGCTGTTCAGCAGCACCCGCAGCAGCGTGGAACCCGACCTGACCGAGGAGATCACGAACACCGGCTCGGGGACCAGCCGTTGCCCGGTGGGGGCGGGCACGGCACGGGCCGGACGGCCGCCGGGCAGGTTCAGGACGGACAGCGCCCTGCGTGCCCGCCGTGCGGCGGCCCTGAGACGCGGGTCGCTTGGCGGCATGGTCGTTCCTCCTCGGTCACGGACAGTGGATGTTCCAATTTGTAATCCGCGATCCTGAGGCGGCCGTAATCCGCGCCTGTGCTGGCGCTGAGGGTTTTCTGAGAGTTCGATGAACGGCGCAACCCGGGAAGGAGCCCCCGCATCAGGGCCCCGCGCAACGATCTTGACGGGTCTCGGACACTTCCATCTCGTCAAGGCAGTGTCCTAAACCTCTGTCACTCGGTTAGATGAGTGTGGACACCAGAACGCCCCGGTTCGACGAGCAGCCGGCCCTGAGCATGGTCAAGGTGGACTGCGATCCCGCGCAGGTCATCGTGAACCACGCCAGCTTCCGGGTGCAGCTCGCACCGAAGAGCCCCAGCCTGGCGGACACGGCCAGGATCCCCGCGATGAGCAGCGCCGGCGGACGCCGACGTGCCGCCCCCGTCGTCTGGAGCGGGAAGTCCGCACCGGGCGACCCCGGAGCCAGCGGACTGCTGCAGGCCGTACGCAACTCCTCGGTGGGGGAGCCGCGTTACGAGACGTACGACGACGCCCACGACGCCGGCGCCACCCAGGTCATTCCCCGTATCAGCCTCGACGAGGGCGAAGCCCCCGCCGTCGTCGGACCGCGCAGCCCCTACGGCTCCGGGCCCGACGCGACGACGCTGCTGCCCCGGATGCGCGAGGCGGTCGGCGCGTACGACCACCAGGAACCGTACGGGCACGACGAGTTCGACGACGGCGTCGAGGGGCCCTCGGAGACGACCGGCACGCACCGTGCCGCGCACGCCTTCTACCCCGACCGCCGGATGAACCTCGGCGTGGTGCTCCTGCCGCTCCGCGTCTTCCTCGGCCTCATCTCCGTGTACGCGGGCATGGGCAAGCTCTGCGACCCCGTCTACTTCGACGGCGGCGAACGCGGCTCCATGGTCAAGTGGCTGAATTCGCTGCACCCTTGGGCCCTCGCCGAACCGCTGCGCGACTTCGCCCTCTCTCATCCGGTCGGCGCCGGACTCACCGTCGCCTTCCTCCAGGTCGTCGTCGGCGTCCTCACCGTCCTCGGCCTCTGGCAGCGCGTCGCGGGCGTCTTCGGGGCGCTGCTCTCCGCGGCGCTCCTGGTGACGGTCTCCTGGCGTACGGCGGCGTACGACGCCCCCGACGTCATCTACCTCGCCGCCTGGTCGCCGCTGATCATCGCGGGCGCCCCCGTCTACTCCCTCGACAGCAGGCTCGCGGGCGAGGCCTGGCGCACGCTCGGCCCGCGCTCCGAGCTCTGGCAGCTGCGCAGGCGCGTCTTGCGGCGCGGGACGCTCGTCGCCTCGCTCGTGGTCGGTCTCACGCTGCTGATCGGCTCGGTGCTCGGCGCCGCGGTCCGCTCCTCCACGGTCGTGACCGTGCCGGGCCCGAACACCGACCCGACCAACCACCTCCCCGGGCTCACCCTCCCCGAGGACAGCGCGGGCTCGCACTCCCCGGCCCGCCGCGAGGGCTCCTCGAAGAAGCCGTCGCCCTCGGCGACGGGCTCCGCGAGCCCCAAGGCCAAGCACACGGCCCCGGCCGCCACGGCAGGCGCGACCGCGTCCTCGGGCACCACCGGCAGCCCCAGCCAGACCCAGGGCAGCGGCACCGCCCCCACCCACCACCAGGCACCGCCCCCGCCGGCGGCCAGCAGCTCGGGCCCGTCGTCCTCGGGCGGCTCCAGCAGCACCGGAGGCAGCAGCGACGGTGGCTCGACCTCCTCCGGAGGCTCGTCCTCCGGAGGCAACCAGAACCCGATCGGCGGCCTCCTCGGCTGACCGTTCGGTACGTGCACGACGGAGGGCCCCGGCGCGGACTGCGCGCCGGGGCCCTCCCTGTGTGCGTGCCCGCTACTTCCCCGCGAGCTCCTTGGCCGCCTCGGTGAGGTCCTTGGCGGTGTCGATGGCCCGCCAGTACGCGCCGTGCGGCAGCGGGAAGCCCGCCAGCAGGCGCTCGCGTGCGAGGCGGGGGAAGGTGGACCGCTCGTGGTCGCCGCGGTCGGGGAGGAGGCCGGCGAAGGCCGGGGAGAAGACGTACACGCCCGCGTTGATCAGATACGGCGAGGGCGGGGACTCGATGAAGTCCAGTACGTGCCCGAACTCGTCCGTCTCGACGGCGCCCCACGGGATGCGCGGCCGGGCCAGCGCCAGGGTCGCCGTCGCATCGCGCTCGGCGTGGAAGGCGGCCATCTCCTGGAGCGAGAAACGCGTCCAGATGTCGCCGTTCGTGGCGTACCAGGGGCGGTCGGGGTGGGGGAGGTGCGCGGCGGCGTACTTCAGGCCGCCGCCGCGGCCCAGCGGCTCCGTCTCGACGACGGTCTTCACGCGCAGCGGCAGATCGGCCGAGTCCAGCCACTCCTGGAGGACCTCGGCGAGATGGCCGCAGGAGACGACGGCGTCGGTCACGCCCTCGGAGGCCAGCCAGGCAAGCTGATGGCCGATGATCGGGGTCCCGGTGCCCGGGATCTCGACCATCGGCTTGGGGCGGTCGTCGGTGTACGGGCGCAGCCGCGAGCCCTGGCCGCCCGCCAGGACCACGGCCTGCGTGGGCAGCGCGTGCGCATGAGGATCAGTGGTCGTCATGGGCGCACCCTATGCGCCGGTGATGTGGATCTTCAGCGCTGGTGTGCGACGCCGTACGCGAAGGACGTGTCGCAGACGGGCCGCGCGTAGGACTGGGCGCGCGTCGGGCCGTAGCGCTGGACGGCCGCGCGGCCGAGCGAGCGGGCGATGTCCATGCAGTGCGCGGCGAGCGAGGGCCGGCGCTCGACCTCGCGCTGGAGGTGGGTGAGAGCCACGGACGGGCTCGACTCCTGGAGCTCGGTGAGGAGCTTGTCGCGCAGGACGTCCTGGGGCGTGCGGGCCTTGGCGCGTACCGAGACATTCTGCGAAGACGCAGTGAGCATCGGGGAAGCGGAGGAGGATGAGCCTGCCCACGGTACGAGGGTGACCGCGAGCGCCCCGGAGAGAACGAGGGCGACGGGCAGGACGAGAGCGAGAGTTCGGCCGATTCGGCGGGCTGTGGTGGTCACGCGAGTGAGCGTAGCGGCCAGTGATGATTTGGCGACATTTAGTCACTCTCCCGAGGGATGGTTCGACTCCCCTTTTCGAATCGGGTGTTGACGAACAGGGCTCGAAATGACGGGTCTGCCGGGGTATTTGTCGACACCTGACGGCAACGGCCTGCGGCCCCGCACCGAAGTGCGGGGCCGCAGGCCGTAGTTGATGAGCGGTTCAGCGTCAGTCGCTGAGGCGCTCGCCCGTCGAGGTCGAGAAGACGTGGATCTCGCCCGGACGCGGGACGACGTGCAGCGAGGTGCCCTTCTCGGGGACGCGGCGGCCGTTGACGCGGACGACGAGGTCCTTGTGCTCGCCGTTGACCTCGGCGGAGCCGTAGACGTAACCGTCGGCGCCGAGCTCCTCGACGACGTTGACGGCGACGGCCAGACCGGCCGGGGCGTCGCTGGCGTCCTTGGTGAGGGACTTCGCGGCCTCGCCGTTGTGCTCGACGATGTCGAAGTGCTCGGGACGGACACCGACGGTGACCGTGCTGTCACCCTTCGCCGCGGCGGCGTCGAGCGCCTCGCGGGAGACGGGGACGACGCTGTTGCCGAACTTCACGCCGCCGTCGGTGATCGGGACCTCGACCAGGTTCATGGCCGGGGAGCCGATGAAGCCGGCGACGAAGAGGTTCTTCGGGCGGTCGTACATGTTGCGCGGGGAGTCGATCTGCTGGAGCAGACCGTCCTTCAGCACGGCCACGCGGTCACCCATGGTCATGGCCTCGACCTGGTCGTGGGTGACGTACACGGTGGTGATGCCGAGGCGGCGCTGCAGCGACGCGATCTGCGTACGGGTCGAGACACGGAGCTTGGCGTCGAGGTTCGACAGCGGCTCGTCCATGAGGAAGACCTGCGGCTCACGCACGATGGCGCGGCCCATCGCCACACGCTGGCGCTGACCACCGGAGAGCGCCTTCGGCTTGCGGTCCAGGTACTCGCTGAGGTCGAGGATCTTCGCGGCCTCTTCGACCTTGGCGCGGATCTCGGCCTTGTTGACGCCGGCGATCTTGAGCGCGAAGCCCATGTTGTCGGCGACGGTCATGTGCGGGTACAGCGCGTAGTTCTGGAACACCATCGCGATGTCCCGGTCCTTCGGCGGCAGGTGCGTGACGTCACGGTCGCCGATGCGGATCGCACCGCCGTTGACGTCCTCGAGACCGGCCAGCATGCGAAGGGAGGTCGACTTGCCACAGCCGGAAGGACCGACGAGAACGAGGAACTCGCCGTCCTCGACCTGGATCTCCAGCTGGTCCACGGCGGGCTTGGTGGAGCCCGGGTAGATACGGGTGGCCTTGTCGAACGTTACTGATGCCATGATCGCGTAGCTCCTTCACCGGCAGGAACGTGCCGGACGATCCGAGTAAAGGTGAGTGGTGTAGTCCACATGGGTGAACTGTTTCGAGACGCTACCTGGCGTTTTCCGGTCTGTCAGTAGTCCAGAGCACACCAAAATTTCGGACCGGGGCTGCGGTGGTGTTGGTTACACTGCTCCGGTATGCCTCCTTAGCTCAGCTGGCCAGAGCAACGCACTTGTAATGCGTAGGTCATCGGTTCGAATCCGATAGGGGGCTCGGAAAAGCCCAGGTCGGCAGCTGCTGACCTGGGCTTTCTTGTCGTGCGGTGGGTTGGCGTCAGTGGCCTGCGGTCGTGAGCTTGACGGTCTGCGGGGTTTCCACCTCTGTCGGACCGACCGTGGGGTCCTCTCCGGTGACGTTGAAGGTCGCGAAGTACTCCACCGTGGTTCCCACCGTGCCGACATCCAGATACACGGGCAGCGTCTGCTTGCCGAACTTGGTCGTGAGCCGGAGGGTGACGGAGCCCTGAGCGGTGAGGTAGCCGTCGTAGTCCGCCACCGCCACGTGCTGCTTGTCCGTTCCGACGGAACCCGTGAAGCCCTTGCAGGTGGTAGCCGCGCTCGACAGAGCAGACATGACCTTGTCGGCATCTCCATCTGCGTACGAGGCGAGACGAACGCGCACCATGACCCCGGACAGGTTCTTCGCGACCGCGCTGCGCTCCACGGCCGCAACAGGCTTGACGGCTCCGGCAGTTGCGCTCAGCGCGTCGGCGACGGGCTGGCAGGCCGGCTTGTCGGCCACCATGTGCTCCCCGCCGATCGGGCCGGACGCCGACTTGGGAACGGTCACCTCGTAGGTCGCGACGTCGCTGCTCTTGATCGCGGCACTCTCGAGTTGCTTGCGTGTCAGCGCCGCCTTCTCGCCGGACGCAGCCTGCTTCGCGGCTGCGGAGCTCTTCCCTGCCGACGCCGAGGGCTTGTCCGCCTTGGAGCCGCTGTGCCCTCCGCACCCTGTCGTCAGCAGCAGTGAACTTGCCGCTACCGCCGCCAGGGCTATTCCTGCCTGCCTGCGCATGTCTCTCATCTCTGACAGTGAGCGGACGCTCCCGCCTGGTCTGTGCCACATACAACAGCACCCGGCTCTCCTCGGAGGGGGCTGTCCGGAAGGTCACGTAAGCCCGGTGTGACTGCGCCGGTCCGGGCTTTTTGCTGCTCTGGGGTGCATGTCTGCCGCTCCGGGGCTTGGGGGCGGCGCAGGCTGCTGGTGGCGCGGGTGGCCCGGGCCGGGGTTCGGCAGGAGGTTGGCCGTGAGGCGTGTTGTGGTCGCTCTGGTTGCGGCGTTGGTGGTCGGGGGCGGGGTGGGGCCCGTGCGGGCTGCGGAGTCTGTTGCGTACGGGCGTGAGGGGGCGCGTGCCTACTACCCGGACGTCGAGCGGATCGTCTGTGAGATCAATCAGGAGCGGGTGCGGCGTGGGCTGGTTGCGCTGGGGATCTCCGACGCCGCTTCCGGGGTTGCCCGGGCGCACGCCCGGGACATGGCCAAGCAGGGCGAATTGTCCGGGGTGGGCAGTGACGGGCGGGATCTGAGGACCCGGCTGGCCGATGCGGGGCTCTACTCGGCGTACGTCTCCGAATACATGCTCGCCGGGTATCACCACGACGGCTATTTCGCCGACATGGCCACCGATCCCGATCCCCGCAATGAGTTCTACAAGGTGCTCATGGACCGGAAGGTCTCGGCGATCGGGATCGGGTACGACCGTGACTACTGGGACGTCGACCTGCTGGGGCCGCACCGGAAGCTGGTGACCCGGGCGCCGGCCTGCGTCAGGGATTGAGGCGTACGACGTACTTGCCCTCGCCGCGGCCCTCCGCGAGGAGCTGGTGGGTTTCGGGGACCTCTTCGAGATACGCCAACTCGGTGAGCGGGACGGTGAGTTGGCCGGTCGCCGCGAGTTCCAGGACGCGGGACAAGCCGGCCGCCGCGCGGTGCGGCGCGTTGGCCCACATCTGGCTGATGCTGAAGCCGCTCACCGTGTGATTGCCGCCCATCAGGCGCCCGGCCGCGGGCAGCGGCTCCGGGGTGCCGCCGCCCGCGTTGCCGAAGAGGACGATGCGGCCCCCGTGGGCGGCGAGTTGGAGGTCCGTCTCCAGGAGGGCGGTGCCTTGGGGGTCGAGGATGATGTCCACGCCCGTGCCGCCGGTCGCCTTGAGGACCGTCTCGGTGAGGTCTTCGGTGCGGGGGAGCGCGAGGTCGTAGCCGGCCTGGAGGGCCGACTCGGCCTTCTCCGGGCGGCCTACGGTGCCGATGCGCAGGCCTCCGCCGAGCGCGGGCACCAGTTGCGCGACGGCGCTTCCCACGCCGCCGGACGCCGAGTGCACCAGTACGGTCTCGCCGGGTCGGATGCGGGCCGCGTCCGTGAGCAGGAGCAGCGCGGTCGCGAGCATCAGCGGCGCCGCCGCGGCGAGCGCCATCGAGGCCCCGTCGGGTACCGGGGCGGTGTGCTCGGCGCGGGCGACGGCCACCTCGGCGAGGCCGCCCTTGCCGGTGAAGGCGGCGACGCGCGTGCCGACGGCGGGGGTGGTGACGCCGGGGCCCAACTCCCTTACGGTGCCGGACACTTCGGTGCCGGGTGCGTACGGCCATCCTGTGCCGTAGGCGGTGTCGCCGCGCCGGACCATGACGTCGACGAAGTTGATTCCCGCGTAGGCCACGTCGATGGTGACTTCGCCCGGTCCCGGGCGGGGTGCTTCGAGTGTGCGGATTTCCGTGCGGTCCGCGGTCTGCGAAGGTCCGGTCATGATCAGCGACTGCATGATGTCTCCTGCTCCCGTACGTCGATGAGGCCCAGGATGTCGCGGGCGGCCGTGGTGACCAAGGTGCACTTCGCGCCCGCAGCCATCGGGGATCGTGATGGTTCCAGGTCAGGGACTAGGTCCAGAGACTTGTTGTGTTGAGCCGTAGTGCGTACGTGCCCTCGGGGCCCGCGACGACGAGGTGGCAGTCGCCGGTGGGGGTGGTGGTGAGGGCAAGCGCGTGGCAGGGCGTCAGCAGGGGGATCGCGTGCACGCGGCCCGTGTTGACCTGCCACAGGTGGACGCGGGCGTCGGTCCAGGCGACGGCGAGGACGAGGCCCTGGGGGGTGTGTGCTGCGGACATCGCGGTGACGAACGCCGGGCGCTGCTCCACGGGTTCGGGCAGGGGGTCTGCGGCGGTGGCCCAGAGTCTGACCGTGCCGTCCATGGCCGCGCTGAAGACCAGGACGTCCGGGGCGTCGGGGGTTGGGGGCAGGCAGGTGACGGCCGTGATGGGGGAGGCGTGCAGGGCGTGGGAGTGCGGGGTGGACTGTGCTGCGTCCGGGCCCCAGACGTGGGCGTTCCCCTGTTCGTCGCCGACGACCGTGGTTCCGGTGAGGGGGCACTGGCCGAGGGCCGTCGGGCGCAGCCGTGGGTCCTTGAGCGCGGCCTGGCCGTGGTGGAGGGCGATGCGTTCGACGGCGGCGCTGGCGCCGGTCTCGCCGGCGACGGGGTGGAGGGCGCCGGTGTCGGCGAGGTGGAGCGCGGATCCGTCCTGTCGTACGGCAATGGCCTGCGGGCGTACGGGAGTTGGTGCTGTCTGCGTTCCGGTGTGCGCGCCGGTCGTCGGGTCGAGCAGGGTGAGGTCGCCCAGGGGGCCTGCGGTGAGCAGGGCGTCGGGGGTCCGGGCCAGTGCGGTCACGGGGTGGTCGGGGCGGGACCATGCGGCGGTGAACCGGTGCTGTTCGGCGAGCGGGCGCAGGTACTGGGCGAGGTTCGGGCTGGAGCCGAGGGCCGCGGTGTGGAGGAGGGCGGCGCGCTGGGTGAGGCTGTGTTCGGTGTCCGAGAGTTGCGGGGCGGCCTGCCGCCAGGTCTCGCGGAGGCCGCGCGGCGTCAGGATGCGTTCGTCGGCCAGGGTGGCCGCGATCGCCACCGCTGAGCCGTGTACGAGGAACGCCGGGTCGGTGATCAGGGTGCGTACGGCCTGTACGGGGTCGGGCTCCAACAGCGCCTGGTCGAGGGCGTGTTCGGCTGCCCGGGGAGGGGCCAGGTCCCAGCGGGGTCGGCCGTCGGATGCGCGGGGGACCTCGTCGGAGGGGGCGTCGGTTTCGTACGGCCCGTGGCTCGTGCTCCCGGTGGTGAGGGACTCCGCTCCGGGCCAGGTGCCGAGGAGGTCGCTCTCGCCGACCTCGACGGCGGCGCGGACGTACGGCAACTGCAGCAGGGGGACCAGGAGTTCGTCGACGATGGTGCGGGGGCGGGCCGCCGGCAGGTCGGCGGGTCCGCGGCCGGCGCGGTGCAGGTCGGGGACGAGCAGGAGCAGGGGGCGTGCGTCGGCGGCGATGCGGTCGAGGAGCCGGTGCGGTGCGAGGGGGCCGTAGCCGAGTTGCCGGCCGAGCTCCCAGGCGAAGGCGTCGGTGAACAGTCCGGCGGAGAGCACGGTCGCGTGTGCGGTCGTACGGGGATGGCTCGGGGCGCCGGCCAGGAACCAGGCCAGGAGCTGGCTCTTTCCGCTGCCCCGGGCGCCGCGGATCAGGCAGACGCGGGTGCGGTCCGGGGCGGTGTCGGCGGCCCAGGCGAGGAGCGCCGGGCCGTGGGTGGCGGTGACGGCCTCGCGGGGAGGCCAGGCTGTTGTGTCCGGGGGTGCCGTCAACTGCCTTGCACCGCGCTCTCGTTGAGGCGGCGGATGCCTTCGGCTCGGGAGGCCGCCGTCTCACCGTAGGGGAAGGTGTGCGTCATCTGGGCGTCGGGGAAGATCTCCGCGAGCCACAGCGAGCAGTAGTGGCCGGGCAGGAAGCAGGGCTGGAGGTCGGTGTGGATGCGCTGCACCCGGTCCGCGGGGACTCCGGCCGCGTGCAGCGTGGACCACAGCCGCTCTTCGGGGTGTTCGCCGATGGCGCCGGACTGGGTGAGGATCTGCTTGGTTCCGTCGGGGCCGATGTATTCGAAGGCCGCGTAGTTGGGGGCGCTCGCGGTGTCGCGGATGTCGTCGAGGACCAGGGGCCACCAGTCCTCGCGGTCGCCGAACGCGCCGGGGTCCTGGGCCCGCAGGCTCTCCGAGAGCCGGTCGAAGGCGCGGGACGCGGTCTGCGGATCGTCGGTGCTGAGGATGGCCTCCAGCGTCCGGCGGAGCTCCAGCAGGCCGTAACGGAAGGCCTCCGGTGAGGAGTTGACGAAGCGGTCCGTCTCCTCGAAGTCCAGGAGCACCGCCTTTACGGTGTTGTTGGGGTCGACACAGAGCTCGTAACCGCCGTCGCTGCCGAGGCGCAGCCAGCCCTCGCACTCCTCGCGCACAACCTGGCGGCCGACGGATTCGGCGTACGCGCCGAGGGTGGCGGGGTCGTCGGTACGGGTGCTGAAGTACGGGCCGGCCCGGAAGGGGACCTGGATGCCGGCGATCGCCCGCTCGTCGTCCTGGGGGGTGTTGTCGGTCACCGGGGCGGCGCTCCTTCAGAAACTGGCTTCGGGATCCACAATGTACGTGAGGACTTTGAACCATTGGGATTCCGGGTTCGTGAGGGCGGCCGGATCCACGTCGCTCATCGCCTCGCGGATACGCAGCCGGATTTCTTCGTGCTCGGCCCCCGTACAGCGCGCCCATTCGCAGTTCTCGTCGCCCAAGTCGATGTGCGGGCATTCGGTCTTGAGCAGGTACAGGAAATGGACGAATGACCGCAGGCTGCTGTTGAGCAGATAGATCTCGCCGTCCTCGGGGAGGCAGTAGACCTTTCCGTCGGCCGGGTCGAACGCGGCGCCGTCGTACGGCATGACCCCCAGGCTGATCCAGCCCGCAGCCCCCTCGGGGACGTGCTCATAGCGGTCGGCGGGGTCCTCGCCCCAGTCGGCGACGGTCCCCAGCTGTTCGTTGATCTTGCTGTCGAGGTCCATCCACGGGTTGTCCCAGACCGGGAGCCCCAGAGTTCCCAGCACGTCTCTGGCGTCCGTGTCCGAGACCGGACCCAGGACGCTGTCCGGCACGGTGATCAGCTCGTGCGGTGCGAAGGCGGCGTCGAGCATGCTGCGGGTGAGTGTGGATGCCACGTCTTGCGGTCCTCAATCTGGCAACTGGCGGGAAATATATGGGAGTTTATCGAGCCAGTCTCAGGCGGTCAAGATATGCCTCCATTTTGGAATTTCCGAGCTTCCTCTGGTCTTCGTTGCCGTATTCGACACTGTGGGACACCTGGGTTCCCGGGAATCTCTCCGCCATCCAGGCGCTGCAATTGGCCCCCTCGTTGCAGGGCGACCGCTCCGTATAGAGCTCTCTTATCCGGGACGGTTCCCCCTCTCTGAGGAAGGGGGTTCCTATCATCCGCTCCGAATGCCGGTATCCGTTGCTGCGGCCGACGAGTA
Organism: Streptomyces sp. NBC_01465; assembly: GCF_036227325.1. Taxonomy (NCBI): domain Bacteria; kingdom Bacillati; phylum Actinomycetota; class Actinomycetes; order Kitasatosporales; family Streptomycetaceae; genus Streptomyces; species Streptomyces sp. NBC_01465. The sequence continues at coordinate 4,572,916 of NZ_CP109467.1, forward strand.
TGAAATCCCCGCTGCCGTCCGCGCTGGTGACGCGTGCCGCCGCGTAGTTGTTGCTCGTGAAGCTGCCGTCGGCCAGATGGGTGCCGTAGCTGTTGTCCGCGTGGCGGGCCAGCTGGGTTGCCTGGGCGAGGTCGGTGGAGCCGAGCGGGACCTGCTGCGAGGACGCCTGGGGGCGGGGCTTGGTGCCTCCCTCGGCCTTGTTCTTGAGTGCGGCGTTCCGCTCGCCCCTGACGGGGCGGCCGATCGACTTCTCGTCGAGCCCGAGCCTGGCCCTGTCGGCGTCCGTCAGGTCGGAGTGGGTGCGGTCGCCGTTGAGTCGGCGGATGCTGCCGTCGTCCGCCATGTGGTAGATCGGCGTGTCCTCGCGCTTGGCGAGTTTCTCCAGTTCGCGGGCGGTCGCGATGTCGTTCTTGGCGTGGTTGTCGGCGACCTTCTTCAGCCGCGTCCCGGTGTCGTGGTAGAGGTCCTTGACCACTTTGCCGGCGCGTTCGCCCAGAGTGTGGCCCAGCTTCTCCGCACCGTTCTCCAGTGCCTTGGTGATCGGATTGGGCACGCGAAAGACACCCCCGTCGGTCAACTTCACGCACTTCTGCGGCAGAAGTTAGCGCCGAGTGGGCAACGGTTGTGCAAACAGATGCTGTTGATACGTCCATGGATGCAAAATGCCGGTCCAACGGCGACTTTCGGCCATGATCGGCAGATCTGTTGCATCTGCGGTCGCGACCCGCTGTCCTTTTGTGATCGTCTCAACTGGCTCTGTCCGCAAGCGGATTGGGCTGATTCCCTTCCATTGAGGATCTATTGATGACGCAGATACCGGAGGCGCTGCCCTGGGCAGCGGCTGTGGTCATGGCCGCCGCTGCCGCAGTCGCGGTGCACCTCATGCTCCGGGCCCGCCGCTCGGCCTCCGGCCTCAGGGCCGAGCTCCTGGCGACCGCCACGGCAGCGGAGGGCCGCTACCAGGCGATGGAGGTGAGCCTGAGAGCGGACGCCCAGACCGCGGACGCGCAATTCCGCTCCGTGGAAGCCGGATTGAGGGCCGAGGCGCACGGCGCCGGGCTCGCCAGGCTCTCCGCCGAGGAGCGGTACGGACAGGTGGTCAAGGAGGTCGAGCACCTCGCCGACGTACGACTGCCCGCCCTGGTCACGCACCTCAGGCACCGGCACGTGCCCGTCCCCGGCACCCTGGACCCCTCGCTCACCCACACCGACGTCGGCTCGCTCCTGGACAGTGCGCTCAACCAGGTCGCCCAGGTCATCGTCGACACGGAGCACCGCGTCGACGAGGGTGCGCAGGCCGTGCTGCGGGACACCACAGCGAGCATTCAGGCCAAGAGTTACCGGATCCAGTCGATGATCGAGGAGATGCAGTTCCTCTACGACGATCCGAAACTCGCCGAGCAGCTGCTGAAGCTGGACCGTACGAACGAGGAGAACCTGCGCCAGATCCAGGCGACAGGTGTTCTCTGTGGCGCCTGGCCGGGTCTTGCGCGCGCCGACTCGCACCTCGGGGACATCGTCGCCGGTGCGCAGTCCCGTATCCCCGGCTACCAGCGCGTCCAGGTCACCAGCCAGCTGAACGTGCCCGTCGGGGTCGTGGCCCGCGCCGTGGAGCCCCTCGCCGTCATCGTCGCCGAGCTCCTCGCCAACGCCGTGCACCACACGCCCCAGGGGTCACGGGCCGTCGACGTCAGCCTCCACCAGGTGCAGACCGGGGCCTGCGTCCTCATCGACGACCCGGGCGTCGGAATGACCGACGAGGAGCGGGAGTTCGCGGCACGGATGCTTTCAAGCCAGCAGTCGCTGCTGCTGACACATCTCGGGGACCCGCCGCGCGCGGGGTTCGCGACCATCGGGCGCCTCGTGAAGCAGTTCGGCTTCACGGTCACGGTGGACAAGCCGAGTTCGTACGGCGGTGTGCGTGCCGTCGTGTGGATCCCCGACCACCTACTGCTGCTCATGGATGAGGAGGCCCAGCCCATGTCGGCCATGTCCCCGGCGCTGCGCACTCCCGTACCCGAAGTGCGGGAGAGGGACGTGGCACCGGCACCCGCGGTGACCGGGGACGCCGTCGACCTGCCGCGCCGCCGGCGGCAGCGGCGCGCCGTGGAGCAGGGGCCCGCGGTGCAGGAGGAGACGGCGGGGGGCGCCGTACCGGTGATCGATCCGGAGCAGGCGGCGCAGACGTGGGGTGCCTGGCACAGCGGTACGCAACGGGGGGCGGAAGAAGCTCAGTCCACCGAACAGGAAGAAGGCCCCTCGTCATGACCGTTCCCAAGCGCCCCCTCCTCAGGGACATGTCCTGGGTGCTCGCGCCTCTGATGGAGGTGCCCGGCGTCGTCCATGCCCTGGTGCTGTCCGGGGACGGAATGATCCAGGGCGCCTCCGAGAACCTCACCAGGGAGGCCGGCGAAGGCGCCTCCGCCATGGCCTCCGCGCTCCAGGGCGCGGGCAAGGAGCTGGTCAGGAATCTCGCGGGCGAGAAGGACAGCCCGGTCCTCCACCAGGTGGTGGTCTCCACGACGTACGGTTTCGCCTTCCTCATCCCGGCGGGCGACAACACCGTCATGGCGGTGTTCGCGCGCTCCACCGTCGACATGGGTGTGATCGCCCACGCGATGCAGGTCCAGGTCGCGAAGTTGGGTGCCAAGGCGATGAGTTCACCCGCGCGGGTCCGGGACGGTGTACGGGGATGACCCCGGCGCCTCGTCGACGGCTCGTGCCGTCCTTCCTGGCCGCCGACAGCGTCCAGCCGACGCGCAACACCCTGGACCGGGTCACCCTGCTGTCCGCCACCGGCATGGCATCGACGGACGACCTCTCCCATGTGAAGCGCCGTCTGATCGACCTCCTCCAGGGCGGCCCGCTCGCCCTGCAGGAGGTCGCGGCCCGGCTGGTCCTGCCCGTGAGTCTGGTGCGTGCGCTGGTGGCCGATCTGGTCGACAGCTCGCACATCGGCGCCCGCGCCCCCATTCCCGAAGCCAGAGTGCACGACCCCAAGCTCCTGGAGGCGGTCCTCGATGGACTCCGCAGTATCCGATAGCGCCACCTATCTCGACAGCGCCGAGATGACGCTGCTGAAGATCGTGGTGACCGGAGCCTTCGGCGTCGGGAAGACCACGATGATCAACGCCCTTTCGGAGACGGCCCCGTTGCACACCGAGGAGGTGATGACGGAGGCCGGTGCCGCCGTCGACCACCTGGTGGGCGTACGGGACAAGGCGACGACCACCGTCGCCATCGACTTCGGCCGCCGTACGCTCCCGGGCGATCTGGTCCTGTACTTGTTCGGTACGCCGGGCCAGAAGCGGTTCAAGCCGCTCTGGGAGGACATCGCGCGCGGTGCGCTGGGCGCGGTCGTCCTGGTCGACACGCGCCGCCTCGACGCGTCCTTCGATGTGATCGACATGATCGAGGAGCAGGGGCTGACGTACGCGATCGCCGTCAACGCCTTCCCCGACGCCCCGCACTACCCGCCGGAGGTGCTCCGCGACCACCTCGATCTGGAGCCGCACACGCCGCTGGTGGTGTGCGACGCCCGGCAGACCACGTCCTCCGTCGACGTACTGATCGAGCTGGTCACCCACCTCCTCTCCCAGCCCGTACCCGAATCCGCACCCGCCGCCCTGGACGCCTCATGACCGTGCCGCATTTCCGAACTGCCTATATGCCCCTGGCCGTTCCGCTGTACGGGGAGGAGTTCGCGGCCGACCCCGGCAGCGTCTACGCCCGGCTGCGGGCCTTCGGTCCGGTCGCACCCGTCGAGATCTCCCCCGGTGTCAGTGCGTACCTCGTCACCGATCGGCAGGCCGCGCTGGAGCTCCTCAACGACACGGAGACCTGGGCGAAGGACCCGCGGATCTGGGAGAGCGGGCTGCCGCCGGAGTCGCCGGTGAAGCCGATGCTGGGATGGCGGCCCAACGCGCTGTTCAACGACGGCCAGGCGCACCGGCGTTACCGCTCGGTCATCACCGACAGCTTCGCCCGGATCGAACCGCACAGATTGCGCCAACAAGTCGCGGACATCGCCGACGGGCTGATCCGCGAATTCGGGGCCACCGGAGAGGCGGACCTGGTCGGCCAGTACGCGCGCCCGCTGCCGCTCGTCCTCTTCAACGCGATCTTCGGGATGCCCGAGGAGGACGGCCCGCGACTGGTCTCCGCGCTGGGCGGGATGTTCGACTCGAAGCCCGAGAACGCGATCAAGGCGAACGAGGACTTCGGGCAGTACATGGCCGAGCTCATCGGGCTGAAGATGGAGAAGCGCGGCGACGACCTCACCAGCTGGTTCATGGACCACCCGGCCGGTCTCGCGCCCGAGGAGCTCGCCGCCGAGGTCGTCCTCACCATGGCGGCCGGTCAGGAGCCGACCACCAACCTGATCTCCAACAGCCTCTCGCGCATGCTGTCCAACCCGGACTACTACAGCACGCTCTCCAACGGCGCCCTCACCGCGCACGACGCGATCAACGACGTGCTCCGCAACGAGCCGCCGATGGCGAACTACAGCGCCCACTTCCCCCGCAACAACGTGCATTTCCACGGCACTTGGATCGCGGCGAACCAGCTGGTCCTCGTCTCGTACCACGCGGCGAACACCGCCCCCGACGTCCTGCCGGGCGGCGACGGCGGCTCCGGCGACAGCGGGTCGCGCAGCGACGGCGGAGCCCACCTCGCCTGGTCCGCGGGGCCGCACGCCTGCCCCGTGAAACAGCCCGCCCTGCTCATCGCGATCACCGCGATCGAACGGCTCACCAGCCACCTCGGCGATCTCGAACTGGCCGTACCGCGCGAGCAGTTGCAGTGGCGGCCAGGCCCCTTCCACCGGGCACTCGCGCATCTCCCGGCTCGCTTCACCCCGATCACCCCTCAGAAGACTGGAGTCACGCCATGGAGCAGCCCCTCGTCATCGACCCGGCAGGCCGGGACATCCACGGAGAGTCCGCTGTCCTCCGGGAGCGCGGTCCCGCGACCCGTGTAGTGATGCCGAGCGGCGTGGAGGCCTGGGCCGTCACCAGTCATGCGCTGCTCAAGACGCTGCTCACCGACGACCGCGTCAACAAGGACCCCAAGAACTGGGGTGCCTGGCAGCGCGGCGAGATCACCCCGGACATGTGGATCTACACCTGGGTCGCGGTCAACAACATGTTCACGGCGGCGGGCACCGACCACCGCCGGCTGCGCAAACTGGTCGCCCCCGCCTTCACCGGCCGCCGTATCGAGGCGCTGCGGCCGACGGTCCAGAAGATCGCCGACGGGCTGCTCGACGCCATGGCGGAGGCGCCTGACGGCCGCGCGGATCTGCGCAGTGCGTACGCGCATCCGCTGCCGATGCAGGTCATCTGCCACCTGTTCGGGCTGCCCGAGCACCTCCAGCCGCGCATGGCCGAGCTGGTCGAGAGGGTCTTCGACACCACCATCGAGGACGCGGCGGCCAACTTCGCCGAACTCCAGCAGATGCTCGTCGACCTCATCGCGCTCAAGCGCGCCGAACCGGCCGACGACATGACCAGCGTGCTGATCGCCACCCGCGACGACGACGGCACCCGCCTGAGCGAGGCGGAGCTCGCGGACACGCTGCTGCTCATCATCAGCGCGGGTTTCGAGACCACGGTCAACCTCATCGGCAACGCGGTCCGCGCCCTCCTCGACCACCCGGAGCAGCGCGAGGTCATCACCACCGACGGCGCGGCCCGCTGGTCGGACGTCATCGAGGAGACCCTGCGCTGGGAGCCGAGCGTGGCCCATCTCCCCCTGCGCTACGCCCTGGAGGACATCGAGCTCCCTGACGGCCAGGTCATTCCGAAGGGCGACGCGATCCTGGCGGCGTACGCGGCGGCGGGCCGCGAGCCGGAGCTGCACGGTGCGGACGCGGACGTCTTCGACATCGACCGGGCCAAGAAGGAGCACCTGGCGTTCGGCTACGGCGTCCACTTCTGCCTGGGCGCCCCGCTGGCCCGCCTGGAGGCGGACATCGCGCTCACGGCGCTGTTCGCCCGCTTCCCCGGCCTGGCGCTGACGTCGAAGGACCTCACGCCCGTCGAGTCGTTCATCTCCAACGGCTCGCAGGAGATCCCGGTGGCGCTGAAGGGCTGACGCGTTCCCTCAGGCGTGCCCGGGCCCTGCGGCCGGGGCACGCCTGAGGTGTTTCTCAGTGCCGGCCCGACAGCCGGTCCGCGTACTGGGCGATCTTGTCGGTCTCCGTGGTGCTCGCGGTCAGTTCGCGCCGGTCCGCGCCCCGGTACGCCGCGTACATGCTGTGCACCGCGAGCCAGCGCAGCGGCTCCGGCTCCCAGTTGCGGACCTTGTGGTTGACCCAGGGGAGCGTCGTCAGCTCCGTGGGGCCGCCCTGGCCCGAGTCCTGCTGGATGAGGTCGCGCAGGGTGCGGGCTGCGAGGTTGGCGGTGGCGACGCCCGAGCCGACGTAACCGCCCGCCCAGCCGATGCCCGTCGAGCGGTCCAGGGTGACCGTGGCGCACCAGTCGCGCGGGACGCCGAGCACACCCGACCAGGCGTGGTCGATACGGGCGGAGGCGAGGGAGGGGAAGAAGCGGGTGAGGATCTCGCGGAGGTCCTCGATGGTGCCGGGCTGCGTACGGCCGTCGTTGTCGGTCTTCGAGCCGTAGCGGTACGGGACGCCGCGCCCGCCCAGCGCGATGCGGTCGTCGGCCGTGCGCTGGGCGTACATGTACGCGTGCGCCATGTCGCCGAGCGTCTCGCGTCCCTCCCAACCGATCGCGTCCCAGGCCGACTTGGGCAGCGGCTCGGTGGCGATCATCGAGGAGTTCATGGGGAGCCAGGCGCGGTGGCTGCCCTTGAGGTTCGCGGTGAAGCCCTCGGTGCAGCGCAGGACGTACGGGGCGCGGACCGTGCCGTACGGGGTGACCGCGTGCTTGGGCTTGATCTCCGTGACCGGCGTCGACTCGTGGATCGTGACGCCCAGCGCCTCGACCGCCGCCGCCAGGCCCTTGACCAGCTTCGCGGGGTGCAGGCGGGCGCCGTGCGGGGTCCAGGTCGAGCCGACCGCGCCCTGGACGCGGATGCGCTCGGCGGTCTCGCGTACGCCGTGCAGGGTGCGGTCGGTCTCGCCGAAGGCGATCTCGACGGCGTGGAAGGCCTTGAGGCGCGCCAACTGGGCGGGCGTGTAGGCGACTTCGAGTACGCCGCCCTGGTGGATGTCCGCGTCGATCGACTCGGCGGCCGCGGTCTTCACGACCTCGGTGACCGTGTCGTTCATCGCCTGCTGGAGGCGGACGGCCTGCTCGTGGCCGTGGAGCTTGGCGTAGCGGTCGCGGCCCGCGATGCCGTTGTAGAGCCAGCCGCCGTTGCGGCCGGAGGCGCCGTAGCCGCAGAACTTGGCTTCCAGGACGGTGATGTTGAGGAAGGGGACGGCCTTCTTCAGGTAGTACGCCGTCCACAGGCCGGTGTACCCGCCGCCGACGATCACGACGTCCGCCGACGTGTCGCCGGGCAGGGGCTCCCTCGGCGCCGGGAGGCCCTCCTGCGCGTACCAGAACGATATGCCGCCGTTGACGGTGCTCATGTCGATGTGTCCCCTGCTCTCGCCAGCCTGTGTCGCGCAGAGTACCGAGCCCGGGGGAGAAGGGGACGTAGGGCCCGGGGAATCGGGTCCTTTGCGGTGAGGTGGGCGGTGGGTGCGGACCTAGCGTCGGGAGAAGGTCTCCGTCGCTGGAAGGGTTGTCCCATGGCTGTACGCCGTCACACCGGCCGCATCGTCGCGGCGCTGGCCGCCGTCTCGCTCGTCGGCGCCGCCGCCGTCGGCTGCTCGTCCTCGTCGGACGGCGGGGCGGGGTCCGACGCCGCCGTGAGCGCCTTCGCCGTGAAGTCCCCGACCGGCGCGGCCACGCTCGCCACGCTGCCCGCCGCCGTCACCGGCTCGAAGATCGTCGTCGGCGACGCGGACGCACCGCACACCGCCACCGTGTACGTGGACCCGCGCTGCCCGTACTGCCAGAAGTTCGAGGAGGGCGGCGGCGTCGCCCTCGCGCAGGCCGCCGCCGAGGGGCAGGTCAAGGTCGAGTACCAGATCGCCTCCTTCCTCGACGCACGGCTCGGCGGCAGCGGCTCGGCCAAGGCGGCCAACGCGCTGCGCGCCTCCGCCGAGGAGGGCAAGGGGAAGTTCGCCCAGTTCCAGGCGGCGCTCTTCGCCAGCCAGCCGGGCGAGGAGACGGACGGCTTCACCGACGCCAACCTGCTGAAGATCGCCGACTCGGTCCCCGGGCTGCGTACGGCCGCATTCGACAAGGCCGTACGGGACAACACCTACGCCGGCTTCGTCGCGCAGTCGCAGAAGGACTTCGCGGCGAAGGCGAGCGGCACGCCGACCGTCGTCGTCGACGGGAAGACGGTCAAGGACGAGGCGATGTACGAGACCGCCGCTTTCACCGCGTATCTGAAGGCTGCCGGTCTCGGCTGAACAGCGACATCGGGTTCCAGGCGGGACCGCGGCCGCGCGTGATCGGGTAGCAGGCCAGGCCGATCAGCACCGAGGTGAAGTGGCCGAGGTCGGTGAAGGTCCTGCCGGTGATCACCGGGGCGCCGTAGATGACGAGGACGCCGATGAGATAGACGTAGCGCCAGGGTGTGGCGATCCGGTACGTGAGGACGGCGACGACCCCGGCGAGCGCGTAACTCACGCCCACATCAAGGGTGTTGACCATCGACTCCGAAGCGTGCCCGTGGTGGATCGCCCAGAGCAGGGCGCCCTCGCTGATGTAGCTGGCGAGGATGTGCGCGGCGGCGAGGACGGCGATCCAGCGCCAGGTGCCCAGCCAGCGCTCGGCCTGCGCGTGGAAGATCGTGTAGAGGACCGCGTACGGCAGCCAGCTGGAGCCGTCGATCCACATCGCGCTCTGGAAGAGGACCCGGAAGGGGTGGTGCGTGAGGTTGTGGATGTTGGTGGAGCGCTTGCCGAGGAACTCGTCCAGGAACTCCGGGGACATGTGGCGCATGGCGACGGTCGTGACGAACAGGACCGCCAGCCAGATGTAGGTCCCGGGGGCGCTGCGGATGTACGACCAGACGGCGTGCAGGGCACGGGCGGCGACGGTGCCCGCGTGGTGTCGGCTGCCGGGGTCGCTCACTGGGTGGCTCATGGGCCGATTGACGCATGTGGCTAGGATCCGGCGCGTGAGCGACATTCCGGATGGGCTGATGGAGCGCGGCAAGGACTTCCTGGGGCGGTGGGGCCTGCGGCAGGAGGGCCCGCCGATGCGGGGGCGGGTGTCGGTGGTGCTGCCCGTGGTGCGGGAGGCCGACGGGGTGCGGGCCGCGCTGAAGGTGCAGGACGTCGACGACGAGACCGTGGGGGAGCCGCTTGCGCTTCGGACGTGGGGCGGCGACGCGGTGGTGCGGCTCCTCGACGAGGACCCGGAGACCGGGACGATGCTCCTCGAACGGCTCGACGAGGGACGCCCGCTGGCGTCCGTACCGGATGTGCTGGAGGCGACACAGGTCGTCGCGGAGCTGCTGGTGCGGATCAACGCGGTGGCGGCGCCGACCGGGATGCGCAGGCTCGCGGACATCGCGGAGGCCATGCTGGAGTCCGTACCGCAGGCGGCCGACTCCCTTGCGGACGGCGGCGAGCGGCGGCTGCTGAAGGACTGCGCGGCGGCGCTGCGCGAGGTTCGAGGCGAGCCGGGAGACCGGCTCCTGCACTGGGACCTGCACTTCGACAACGTGCTGGGCGCGGAGCGCGAACCGTGGCTCGTCATCGACCCGAAGCCCCTCGCCGGCGACCCGTGCTTCGAGCTGATGCCCGCGCTGTGGAACAGGTTCGACGAGGGCCGGGTGAAGGAGCGCTTCGACCTGATGACGGAGGTCATGGGCGTGGACCGGGAGCGGGCGCGGGGGTGGACGCTCGGTCGCGTACTGCAGAACTCGCTGTGGGCCGTGGAGGGTGGCAGCGGGCGTCTGCCTGCTGAAATGGCGGAGATCGCCCGGCTGCTGCTGGCTTAGTCTGCGCCCATGATTCGCAATGCCACACCCGCCGATGTCCCCGTCATCCACACCATGGTCCGCGAGCTCGCGGAGTACGAGAAGGCCCTCCACGAGGCGCAGGCCACCGAGGAGCAGCTGCACGAGGCGCTCTTCGGGGAGCGCCCGGCCGCGTACGCGTTCATCGCGGAGACCGAGGAGGGCGAGCCCGCCGGATTCGCCCTGTGGTTCCTCAACTTCTCGACGTGGCGCGGGGTGCACGGCATCTACCTGGAGGACCTGTACGTACGCCCCGAGTTGCGCGGCGGCGGCTACGGCAAGGCGCTGCTGACGGAGCTGGCGCGCACCTGCGTGGCGCGCGGCTACCAGCGCCTGGAGTGGTCGGTCCTCAACTGGAACGAGCCTTCGATCCGCTTCTACGAGGCTCTGGGCGCGCGCCCGCAGGACGAGTGGACGGTGTACCGCCTCACGGACGCGGCGCTGGCGGAGCTGGGGAGCTGATCTCGGCAGGGCGGTCAGAGGCCGGCCGGGCGCTGTGGGGTGCTGGCCACCCCCGTCTCCCGGCCGCCGAGCTCGGCGTCCAGGGTCTCCTGGGCCATGCGCATGGCGTCGGCGTACTTCGGCTCGGCCATGCGCTGCCAGGCCACGTCCGGTGCGACGTCCTCGACGCGGCTCATCACCCACCAGATGTTGCCGAACGGGTCGCGTACGCGGCCGCCGCGATCGCCCCAGGCGCTGTCGGCGGACTCGGTGACCACCTGGGCGCCGTGCGCGACGGCGGCGGCCATGGCGGCGTCCGCGTCCGGTACGTAGACGCGCAGCAGGGAGGGCATGGCCGGCCAGTCGGGGCGTCGGTCGAAGGCGAGGACGACCGTGTCGCCGACGCGGATCTCGCCGTGGCCGATGGTGCCGTCCTCGACCTGCACGCGGGCGATCTCCTCGCCGCCGAAGGCGACGGTGATGAAGTCGAGCAGTGCGCCGGTGTCGTCGGTGACGACCCACGGCGCGACGCTGGTGTAGCCCTCGGGTGCGGTCTTGGTCATGGCTGTCGTCCCCTCGTGTCGGTGGTTCGTGACGCGACGACAGTAGGACGCGACTAGGCCGGTTTCGGTCCTAGTTTGCTAGGGCACCAGGACCACCTTGCCCATCGTGCCCCGGCTCTCCAGGGCGCGGTGTGCCTCGGCTGCCCAGGAGAGCGGGAAGACCTGAACTGCCGGTCGCAGGCGCCCCGTTGACGCCGCTTCGAGTGCGCGGGTCTCCAGGGAGCGGATGCCGCCGGGGCCCGCCGCCTTGAGCATCGCCGGGCCGAGGACGCTCTGTGAGGTGATCCCGCGTTCGGCGAGTTCGGCCTCCGTGAACGTGAGCGGGGAGCCGTTGTGGAGGCCCTCGCCCGACCAGCCGAAGACCAGGTGCTTTCCGCCCTTGCCGAGGAGGTCGACGGCGGCGCGTGCGGTGGTGCCGCCCACGGAGTCGAAGACGACGGTGGCGGTGCGGCCGTCGAGGTAAGTGCGCACCAGAGACGGCCAGTTGGGGTCGGTGTAGTCGACGGCGAGGTCGGCGCCGTTCTCCTGGGTGCGGGCCACCTTCGCCGGGCCGCCGGCGAGGCCGATGACGGTGGCGCCGCGGTTCTTCGCGTACTGGACCAGGAGCGTGCCGATGCCGCCCGCCGCCGCCGGGACGATCGCTACGGAGTCGCGGTCGAGGTCGGCGAACTGCAGGATGCCCAGCGTGGTGCGGCCCGTACCGATCATGGCGACTGCCTCGGCGTCGCCCAACTGGGCGGGGATCTCGTGGAGTTGGGTGGCAGCGGTGACGGCGAGTTCGGCGTAGCCGCCGGGGTTCATGCCGAGGTGCGCCACGACCCGCTTGCCCAGCCAGCTCGCGTCGGTGCCCTCGCCGAGCGCGTCGACCACCCCGGCGACCTCGCGGCCCGGGACGGTGGGGAGCTCGGGCAGGGCCGGATAGGGGCCGGGGATGCCCTCGCGGAGTGCGGTGTCGAGGAGGTGGACGCCGGAGGCCGCGACCTTGATCCGGACCTGGCCGGGGGCCGGGACCGGATCCTCGACGGTCTCGTACGTGAGGTTCTCCGCCGGGCCGAATGCGTGCAGTCGTATCGCTCTCATGCCTGTCAGCGTGCTACCTCAAGCCTGCTTGAGGTCAAGGCCAGGGTGACGGCCTCTATCGCACTGTTGAAGGAGACCTCGGAGAGGACACCGGGGGCGGCGACCTGGTCTCCGGCCAGATAGATGCCGCCGCCGCGGGAGATCGCGGGCCGGTCGCGCCAGGTGGTGCCGGGGAGGTCGACGGCGCCGGTGCGGTTGGCGGCGACGGAAGCGCGCCGCCAGACCGTGCGCTCGCGCCACTGGGGGAAGCCGGTGTCGAGGAGGCGCTCGGCGCGGGCCACCCCGTCGGCCTTGGACTCGTGCGGGGCGATGGGGAACTGGCCCTGAATCAGCTGCTGTCCGGGCGGGGCGAGGGTCGGGTCCTGGGCGGTGAAGCGTTCGATCCAGCCGGGGGAGTCGAGGTCGGAGACCGCGAACGGGTCGCCGGGGCGGGTGGTGAGCGCGAGGTCGACGAGGGCGGTGCGGCCGCCGGTCCAGGTGAGGGTCTCGTCGCGGAGGAGACTGCGGGCGGCGTCGAGGGAGGTGGCGACGACCAACGGGTCGCCGGTGGCGGGGAGTTCGGTGACGCGGGTGCTGGTCTCGATCCGTACGCCCAGATCCCAGGCGTACCCCGCCATCCGCTCGATCAGCGCGCCCCAGCCGCCGCGCGGGTAGTGCGCCTCGGGCGGGAGCGAGGAGGCGCGGCGGAATCGCTCCTGGACGAACGCGGCGGAGAGGGAGCCCGGATCGTGGTGGAAGAGGGCGACGGCGGCGTAATGGGCGGCGGCACGGGCGCCCGCCGGGCCGACCAGACCGGTGGCCCAGGAGAGGAAGCCCTGGTCGACGGGGGCGAGTTCGGCACGGTGCCGGCCGAGCCTGAGGAGGGCGAGCGGCGGGGTGCGGTGGAGGGCGCCGCGGTGGTGGAAGCGCATCCGCAGGAGCTCGCGCGGGGGAATGGGTGCCAGGGGCTGGAGGAGCCCGCGCTGCTTGAGCCAGGTCCAGTGCGGGCCGCCGCTGTAGAGGGCGTGCGGGCCCTCGTTGGTCTTGTACGCCCCCTCGGCGGTCCTGGCCCTGCCGCCGAGGGTGTGATGGGCCTCGTGGAGGGTGACCCGGGCACCGGCCTCGGCGGCGGTGATCGCCGCGGTGAGCCCGGCGAAGCCGCCGCCGACGACAGTGATGCGGTCCATGATCCGACTCCTTCTCGTTGCGTACAGAAAGGAGACGGAACAGGGGTGCCGGAATGTGACATGCGGAAGGGGCCATTGTCAGTGGCGTGGTCCAGCATGGACACATGGCACGCAAGCAGACTCCCGTGATCAGACGCCCCGAGGTGCGACTTCCCCCGCTGAGCCCGTACAGCGGCAGGGGACTGGAACCGGACGGGGACTACGACGGCCTGGAGTTCCGCGGCCTGGACTTCACGGGCCAGGACGGGGCGGGGGCCCGCTTCATGGACTGCGCGCTGACGGAGTGCGCGCTGGACGAGACGGGTCTGGTGCGGGCGCGCTTCATCGACACCGTACTGACGGGCATAAGAGGTGTGGGCACGTCACTGACGGAGGCGTCGCTGCGGGACGTGGAGGTCGTGGACGCGCGGCTGGGCGGGGTGCAGATGCACGGGGCCGTGCTGGAGCGGGTGGTGGTGCGGGGCGGGAAGATCGACTACCTGAACCTGCGCGGGGCGAGGCTGAAGGACGTCACGTTCGAGGGTGTGGTGCTGGCGGAGCCGGACTTCGGCTCGGCGCAGCTGGACCGGGTGGAGTTCCACAACTGCGAGCTGCGCCGGGCCGACTTCTCGGGGGTACGGATGAAGGACGTGGACCTGCGGGGGGCGACGGTGCTGGACATCGCGAGGGGAGTGGAGCGCCTGGCGGGGGCGGTGATCAGCCCGTCCCAACTCCTGGACCTGGCCCCGGTGTTCGCGGCGCAGATCGGAGTGCGGGTGGAGGGCGCGTGATGACGGAAGCGGGCAGGTCGCAGCCGACGTCGACCGCGCGGGTACGCAGGCAGCCTCAGCAGGCGCGCAGCCGGGCCCGGGTCGAGGCGATCCTCGCCGCGGCCGACCGGATCCTGTCCCAGGAGGGGTACGAGGCGCTGACGATGCGGCGGATCGCCGAGCAGGCGGGAGCGCCGGTCGGCAGCATCTACCAGTTCTACCCGGACAAGAGCGCTGTCGTGGACGCGCTGGGCCGGCGCTATCTCGACGCCTTCAAGACCACCATCGACGAGCTCGTAGAGCGTGCTCTCGCGGGCGAACTGACCGACCCGGTCGCCGTGATGATCGACGTCTACGCCGAACTCTTCCGGTCCCAGACGGGCGGCGTGGCCCTGTGGGCCGGACGGCACCTCAGTCCTGAGCTCGCGCGGGCCGACGAGGCGAGCAACATGCTCGTCGCCGATGGTCTGCAGCGCATCGTGGAGCACCTGACCGGCGGGCCCGGTGGGCGCGAGGTGCAACGGGCGACGCGGATGGTGGTGTGGGCCGCCAACGCCGTACTGCACGAGGTGTTCAAGAGCGACGGCGAGCCGGATCTGGAGACCGTGGAGGAGCTCAAGCGGATGCTCGGCCCCTACTGGGAGGACCTGAGGGGCCGGCTGGTGGCCGCACGGGCGTGATCCGACCGGGGGCCGGGTGGCCGGATCCGACCCATAGAACATGAACAGTGGTTCATGTTATGTTGCGGCCCGCCTCGGACCCGCAACGAAGGCAGGCGCCAGTGACAACGAGCTCACGGCCGTCCCCGTCGGCGTCCTCTCCGACCGCGTCGGACGCCGCAAGGTCTTCGTCGTGCTGTGCTCGCTGGTCATGACCGCAGCGGCCCTGCTGCACACCTGGCCGTCCTCGCCGGCGGCCTCCTCGTCAGCCGCATCCGCAGCGTGGCTTGACAGACCCCCAACTGCCCCTCATCTCACGCAACTTCAGCCAAAGATGAGAAATTCTCATCTTTTTCGGCCCAGGTCGTTGACTCCGCCGACGGTGATCGCAATTCTGATGACTCGTCAGTAACTTGAGTGCTCATGTCAATCAAGGTGAGTGATGACCATGGCTCAACTCCCGCGACGCAAGCGCAGATTCCCGGCAGTGGTGTCGCTGCTCCTCGCCGTGCTGGCCCTGCTCCTCGCCCCGTTGCCCAGCTCCGCGGCGGAGTCCGACCCCGGCTGGTGGAACCCGACCGCACGGCCCACTCCCGACGCGCAGGTCAACGTCACGGGTGAGCCGTTCAAGGGCACCGACTCCCAGGGCCGCGTACGGGGCTTCGTCGACGCCCACGACCACATCATGGCCAACGAGGGCTTCGGCGGCCGGCTGATCTGCGGCAAGCCGTTCTCCGAGCAGGGCGTCGCCGACGCGCTCAAGGACTGTCCCGAGCACTACCCGGACGGGTCGCTCGCCATTTTCGACATGGTCACCAAGGGCGGCGACGGCAAGCACGACCCCGTCGGCTGGCCCACCTTCAAGGACTGGCCCGCCCATGACTCGCTGACCCACCAGCAGAACTACTACGCCAACATCGAGCGGGCCTGGCGCGGCGGCCAGCGTGTGCTCGTCAACGACCTGGTCACCAACGGGGTGATCTGCTCGGTCTACTTCTTCAAGGACCGCAGCTGCGACGAGATGACCGCGATCCGCCTCGAGGCGCAGAAGTCGTACGACATGCAGGCCTTCATCGACAAGATGTACGGCGGCCCCGGCAAGGGCTGGTTCCGCATCGTCACCAGCAGCGCACAGGCCCGCGCGGTGATCGAGCAGGGCAAGCTGGCCGTCGTCCTGGGGGTCGAGACCTCCGAGCCGTTCGGCTGCAAGCAGGTTCTGGACATCGCGCAGTGCAGCAAGGCGGACATCGACAAGGGCCTTGACGAGCTGCACCAGCTCGGCGTGAGCAGCATGTTCCTGTGCCACAAGTTCGACAACGCCCTGTGCGGAGTGCGCTACGACTCCGGCGCGCTCGGTACGGCCATCAACGTGGGCCAGTTCCTGTCGACCGGCACCTTCTGGAAGACGGAGGACTGCCGCGGCCCCGAGCACGACAACCCCATCGGCAATGCGGTGGCGGCGCAGGCGGAGAGCCAGCTGCCGAAGGGGGTCTCCGTCCCCACGTACGCCTCGGGCGCGCAGTGCAACACCCGCGGACTGACCAGTCTCGGTGAGTACGCGGTGCGCGGAATGATGAAGCGTCACATGATGCTGGAAGTCGACCACATGAGCGTCAAGGCCGCCGACCAGGCCTTCGAGGTCCTGGAGTCCGAGGCGTACCCGGGCGTCATCTCCTCGCACAGCTGGATGGACTCGGGATGGACCGAGCGGCTCTACAAGCTCGGCGGGTTCGCCGCCCAGTACATGAGCGTCGCCGGGCCGTTCAGCGCCGAGGCCAAGGCCAAGGAGGCGCTGCGCGAGAAGTACCAGGTCGGCTACGGCTACGGCACCGACATGAACGGTGTCGGCGGCTGGCCGGCCCCGCGGGGCGCGGACGCCCCGAACCCGGTGAAGTACCCCTTCCGCTCCACGGACGGCGGCTCGGTCATCGACAAGCAGGTCACCGGCGAGCGCACCTGGGACTTCAACACCGACGGCGCCGCTCACTACGGCATGGTCCCGGACTGGATCGAGGACATCCGCAACGTAGGCGGCCAGAAGGTCGTGGACGACCTCTTCGCAGGCGCCGAGTCCTACCTCCGCACCTGGGGGAACACCGAGAAGCACGAGTCGGGGAAGAACCTGGCCTCGGGTGCGGCCGCCTCGGCGTCCACGACCGAGTGGTGGAACCCGTTCGTCGGCTTCGCCCCTGCCAAGGCCGTGGACGGCGACAAGGACACCCGCTGGGCCAGCGAGTGGAAGGACGACCAGTGGCTGCAGGTCGACCTGGGCTCCACACAACCGGTCAAGCGGGTCACCGTCGACTGGGAGGCGGCGTACGCGAAGTCGTACCGCATCGAGCTGTCGCAGGACGGCAGGACCTGGCAGACGGCCTGGTCCACGACCGCCGGCGACGGCGGCCTGGACACCGCGTGGTTCGCCCGGACCCCGGCGCGCTACGTACGCATCCACGGCCTGGAGCGCGGCACCAAGTGGGGCCTCTCGCTCCGCGAGGTCGGCGTCCACAGCGACTGACGGCGCCGGCAGCGGCGCCCTGAACCGCGGCCGGCCGGATCGACGTTCCGATCCGGCCGGCCGCGTGACGTCCGCCGGGCGCCCGGCCTCAGAGGCGGGGGAACTTCGCCTGAAGGGTCCAGATGGCCGGGTTGTCGCCCAGGCCCTCGTGCATGTCCGACAGGTCCGCGATCAGGTCGTGCAGGAAGTCCCGCGCCTCCCGCCGCAGCAACCGGTGCCCGAACGTCAGCGCCGGCTCGCCCTCCGCCATCCAGTCCGCCTCGACATCCACCCATCCGAAGCGCCGCTCGAAGATCATCCGGTCCGTGGACTCCGTGAAGTCGATCTCCGAGTACTGCCGGTTCGCCGACCGGTTGCCGCGCGGGTCCCGGTCGATCTCCTCCACGATGTCGCACAGCGCCCACGCGAAGTCGAGCACGGGAACCCATCCCCAGGCTGTGGAAATCTCCCGGTCGGCCTTGGTGTCGGCGAGATACACGTCCCCGCAGAAGAGGTCGTGCCGCAGCGCCCGCACGTCCGCGCGGCGGTAGTCGGTCTGCGGGGGGTCGGGGAAGCGACGCGAGAGGGAGTAGCCGATGTCGAGCACGTCATCGATGGTGTCACGACAACACGGGCCGCCCTTACGGCAGCAGCCGCTGCTCCTTCGCGACCGCCACCGCCCCCGCCCGCGTATCCACAGCGAGCTTGTCGTAGATCCGCCCCAGATGCGTCTTGACCGTCGCCTCGCTGATGAACAGCGCCTTCGCGATCTCCCGGTTGCCGAGCCCGTGCGCGAGCTGCGCCAGGATGTCCCGCTCCCGGTCCGTCAGCGTCGGCCGCGGCTTGCGCATATTGGCCATGACCCGGCTGGCGACCGGCGCCGACAGCGTCGTACGGCCCTGCGCCGCCGCCTGGATCGCCGCGAACAGCTCCTCGGGCCGCTCCGCCTTCAGCAGATACCCCGTCGCCCCCGCCTCGATGGCCCGGGTGATGTCGGCATCGGTGTCGTACGTCGTCAGGACCAGTACATGCGGCACGGGCTCAGGACCCGAGACGAGCCGCCGCGTCGTCTCCACGCCGTCGATGCCGTCCCCCAGCTGCAGGTCCATCAGCACCACGTCCGGCGTGAGCTTCGCGGCCAGCGCGATGGCCTCCTCGCCCGTGCCCGCCTCGCCGACCACCTCTATGGCGTCGGCGCTGTCCAGGAGCGCGAGCAGTCCGGCCCGTACGACCACGTGGTCGTCGCACAGCAGGATGCGGACGGGCTGCCCGGGGGTGTGCGTCATGCGCGGGGCTCCAAGGGGATCGCTGCGGAAAGGACCGTGCCCTCACCGGGCGCCGACTCGATGGTCAGCGTCCCACCGAGCTGCCGCACCCGGGCCCGGATCGCCGGGACCCCGTGCCCGCGTACGCCGGACGGGGAGTCGGGCAGCGTCGCCGGGTCGAAGCCGCGGCCGTCGTCGGTGACGTCCAGGAGGGCCTGGTCGTCGAGGAGCGTCAGGGTGAGTGCCGCGCTGGTGGCGCCGGAGTGCTCCCGTACGTTGGCGAGCGCGCCCTGCGCGATGCGCAGCAGCGCCGACTGGACCCGGTCGGGCAGCCGCGGCGTACGCCCGCCGTCGTCGACGTGTACGCGGACGGCGAGACGGTCGCCGGACTCGCGGACGGCGACGGCGCGCAGCCCCGCCTCCAGGCCGTGGGCGAGGTCGGCGGGGGCCAGGTCGTGCACGAACCGGCGGGCCTCGGTGAGGTTGTGCTCGGCGACCGACTCGGCGGTACGGACATGGACGCGCGCCTTGCCCGGGTCCGACTCCCACACCCGCTCGGCCGCCTGCAGCAGCATCTGCTGGCTGGACAGCCCCTGCGCGAGGGTGTCGTGGATCTCCATCGACAGCCGCTGGCGCTCGGCCAGGGTCCCCTCCCGCCGCTCGGACGCGGCGAGCTCACGGCGCGTACGGATCAGATCGTCGATGAGGGTGCGCTGCCGCGCCGCCTGCCGCTCCATCGTGAGGAACACGGCGGCCGCGATCACGGCGACCGCCGGCGGCCCGAGCACCAGGTCCAGGTCGAAGCGGCCGGAGAGCCGCAGCTGCGCGGCGACGACCAGCACGCTCAGCAGCGCGACGAGGGTCAGGGCGGCGCGGGTCGGCAGGGTCCGCAGGCCGGTGTAGAAGAGGGGCACCGCGCACCAGGCGTAGCTCGGCGCGAGCACGACGAGCACCACCCACACGGCGACCACCACGGCCAGCCACACCCGCTGCCACGACGCGGGCCGCGCCCCCGGGTCGCGCACGATCCCGACGACGTACGCCACGGCCAGTACGGCGGTGAGCACGATGATCCACGGGGTGCGGGCGCCGCCGGGGTGGCGCAGCAGGAAGCGGGCCAGGGAGACGGCCAGCAGCAGGAAGAACGCGGCGTGCATGACGGCGGCGAGGCGCCGGGTGTCCGCGTCGTAGCTCTCGTCGACGCGTGTGCGCTCTGTCTCCGGCACAGTCCCGCACCTCCTCCCGCTCCGGCTCCGATCTGGGCAAACACTCCCATTGTCGGGACCTTCGGCGCCCCCGGGGTCAACCGATCGGATGACCCGGAGGTCGACCGCTCGGCAGCCCGTGAGCAGCCGGAACGTCGACGGGTGGGCACCGGTTCCGGGCCCAGGCTTGAGAGCAGAAGGAAACACCGACCCACCCGCAGCACCACCGCATCGCACCGAGGAGTCCCCCATGAAGAAGCTCACCCGCCGCTCGACCGTCATCACCAGCAGCGCCGTCCTCGCCGCTGTCGCCGCCGGCACCTTCGGTGCGGTCACCGCGAACGCCGAGGCCCCGGCCGCCGCCCCCGCCGCTGTCGCCGCCGACGCCAAGAACAAGAACACCACCGAGACCACGCACCTGACCCTGGACGCCGCGACCAAGGCCGCCCAGGCCGCGCTCGACGCCGCGAAGAAGGACAACCAGAAGGTCTCCGTCGCCGTCGTCGACCGCGACGGCCGCACCATCCTGACGCTGCGCGGCGACGGCGCGGGCCCGCAGGCGTACGAGGCCGCCGAGAAGAAGGCGTTCACCGCCGTCTCCTGGAACGCCCCGACCTCCGAGCTGGCCAAGCGCCTCGAGAACGCCCCGACGCTGAAGGACATCCCCGGCACCCTCTTCCTCGGCGGCGGCGCGCCCGTCACCGCCAAGGGCGCCCCGATCGCGGGCATCGGCGTCGCCGGTGCGCCCTCCGGCGACCAGGACGAGAAGTTCGCCCAGGCCGGTGTGGCCGAGCTCAACAAGTAGGGCCGCACCCTGACGTGACGGCGGCGCTGTTCTCAGCGCCCCGCACAGACCCCGGCGGCGCATGGTTCCCCCCGTACCGTGTGCCGCCGGTCCGCGTTTCCCGGGCCCGCACCCCGAACCGTCCCTGGAGTACCGACATGCCCTCCCTCAGCGAAGCCGACCGCACCCTGCTCACCGCCGCCGAGCGCGGCGACGCCGACGCCGTGCGCGCGGCGCTCGCCGCCGGAGCCCGCGTGGAGGCCCGCGACACGGACCTGCGCACCCCGCTGCTGCACGCCTCGCTCGGCGACCGCGTGGAGGCGGCCGCCGTCCTGGTCGCCGCCGGGGCCGACGTCAATGCCCAGGACAGCCGCGAGGACAGCGCCTGGCTGGTCACCGGAGTGACGGGCAGCGTCGCCATGATGCGGACGCTGCTCCCGGCAGGCCCGGACCTGACCCTGCGCAACCGGTTCGGCGGGGTCTCGGTCATCCCCGCGTCCGAGCGCGGTCATGTCGCGTACGTCAGGGCCGTCCTCGCCGAGACGGACATCGACGTGAACCACGTCAACCGCCTTGGCTGGACCGCCCTGTTGGAGGCGGTGATCCTCGGCGACGGCGGCAGCGCACACCGCGAGATCGTGGAGATCCTGCTCGCCGCGGGGGCCACCCCCGGCCTCCCGGACGCGGACGGCGTCACCCCCCTCGCCCACGCGGAACGGCGCGGCTTCGAGGAGATCGCCGTACTGCTGCGGGGCGCGGGATGATCCGCCGGATCGCGGGGGCCGTGCTGGTCGCGGCGGCCCTCGCGGGCTGCGCACAGGGCGCGGGGGAGTCCGCGCCCGAGAGCCCGCGGGTGTCGACGCTGAAGCCCGCGCCCGAATCTCCGCAGGCCTCCACCTCTCCCTCCACCGCCACGACGTCGACCGGCACGCTCCTCGTCGCCGACTTCGACAGCGACACCGTCACCTTCGTCGATCCGGCCCGCGGCCCCCTCGGCTCCGTCAAGGTCGGCCTCGCCCCGTACGGCATCGCTCTCGGCGACGACGGCCGCGCCTGGGTCTCCACCGCGGAGGGCGTCGCGGTGGTCGACACCGCCACGCGCACCCGCACGGCCCTCATCCCGTACGACACCGAAACCGGCCGCCCCACCCTCGGCGAGTACCGCGGCGGCGGCATGGGCATCGCGCTCGCCCCCGACGGACGCCACGTCTACGTAGGCGTCAACGTCCCTGACAAGACAGGGGTGTTGGAGGTCGTCGACACCTCCACCCGCACCGTGTCGGACACCGTCCCCGTCGGCCGCCGCCCCTTCGACGTGGACGTCTCCGCGAACGGCCGCGAGGTCTACGCGACGAACCACGACTCTTTCTCCGTGACGGCGGTCAACACGGCCACCCTCGCCCCGCGCACCTACGAAGTCGCCCCGTACGGCACCGAGGGCGGCCTGGGCTCCTGGCTCAAGCCGCACTACGCCGCCGTACGCCCCTCCGACGGCGCCCTCCTCCTGCCCTTCGAGGGCGAACGCCTCGCCGTGCTCGACCCCCGTACGGGCAAGGTCACCATCGACCCCATGACCGCCGACACCCACCAGCACGGCGTCACGATCACCCCCGACGGCACCCTCCTGGTCGTCGGCACGGGCCCCGTCACCGAGGGCGAACCCCCCTCGCTCACGGTCCGCAGCCCCGACGGCCGCGAGCGCGTCATCCCGCTGAAGGGCCCCCACGAGAACGTCGCGGTCTCGAAGGACGGCCGCACGGCGTACGTCACGGGCGGATTCACCCGCGACGGATTCTGGGACGGCATCACGGTCGTCGACCTCGACTCGGGCGACACCCGCCGACTGCCCGCAGGGGTACGCCCGTTGGGCATCGTCGTCCTCCCGTGAAGTCGCCAGTGACAGTGCTGTGACGGTTGGCGGCTGTTGGTGCGGTCAAAGATTGGGTAAATTCCCGAGGTCAGTACAAGGCCGATCCGCCGCACCGGGAGGGCGTATGAGCGAGGGCCCCGGGTCCCCAGAGCGATTCGACGACTCCGAATTGCTGGAGATGACCAGGCAGGACCCCGCGCAGGCACGTCTGCTGCGCAAGTCCCTGGAGGAGCTCGCCTCGGGGCGCGGCGGTGACGCGCTCAAGGAGATGGCCCAGGACGTACTCGCCGGGCGCTCCAGCCTGCGGGACGCGGCGCGGGTGACCGCGTACTCCGAGGAGATGCTCACGCAGGCGGCGCCGATGACCGAACGGTGGGCCGCACTCTCCGACGCGGAACGCGAGGCCCTGGCCGCCGAGGGCGAGCGCCAGATCGCCGCGGCGCAGGCCGAGATCGACGAGGAGCGCCGCAGCTCGCTCAAGGACGGCGGCAAGAAGTCCCGGCACGACGGCCGCGGCTGGTCGGCGTACTGACGGTGACCGACCAACACGGGGGGATGAGCTGACATGCCGGACTTTCAGGTCGAGCCGGGGGCGATCGACGGCTTCTCGAAGCTCGTGGCGCGCGCCGCGGAGAGCAGCACCAAGGCGGTCTCGTACGTGGACCAGGCCAAGATCGACAGAGCGGGCGGCGGCCACCTCTTCGACATGGTCGCGGGCGACCACGACCACTATGTGAGCGAGGCCAAGAAGGCGCTGGGCAAGGCGCAGAAGGTCCTCGACTCCTCGGGCCGCGAACTGGCCAAGGCGGCCACGTACTACCGCTCGACGGACCACGACTCGGCGGCGAAGATCGACGCCACCTACCCGGGGTCCAAGGTGCCGGGCGGCCAGTCGGACGGCGGCGGCGCGGACGACTTCTCCGACTCGAGCGACGCCGCGGACGTACTGAAGGCGCCGAGCGACCCCAGCAACCCGATCGTCAAGTACGCGATGGGGCACGTCGACGAGTACAAGATGAGCCCGGTCCAGAAGACCCTCGGCTCCATCCTCGACCTGGGAAGCCCCTCGGCCATGGCGGTGGAGGCCTCGAAGCTCCTCTTCGACTTCGACCCCTTCGGCGAGGTGACGAACTGGATCGTCGGGGACTGGAACAACTACAACGACTGCGCGGAGATCTGGAGCAATCTCGGCTCGTTCTGCGAATCGGTGTCCGCGAATGTGAAGAAGGGCACCAGCAACGTCGGCATCACCTGGGACGGAAACGCGGCGGACGCCGCGACCGTCTATTTCGACGAGTTCATGCAGAAGCTCGGCGAGTTCAAGGAGACGTTCGAGTCGCTTCGGCAGTGTTATGCCGAAGGGGCCCAACTGGCTTTCCAGTTCGCCGAGTTCCTGAAGTCCTTCATCGTGATGTTCTCGGACATGCTGGTGATCTGGCTGGTGAACCTGGCGGCGGCGCAGGCCGTCAACCTGATCCCGGTCGGCGGCCAGGCGGCATCGATCGCCATGTTCGCGCTGTGCGCCGCGGAAGCGATCCGGATCATGCAGCTGTGGGCCGAGGCGGCGAAGGCGTTCGACACGATGGCGAGCGCCCTGAGCGCACTCGCCCTGGCCATGTCGGCGGCGGTCAACGGTTTCTCGGCGGCGGACGGTTTTCCCGAGGTGGACTCGGCCGGCTACGACCACAGGGCGGTCTGAATGCAGTTCATGGACGTCAGCGACCTCGATCTCTGGCTCACGCGCGTCCGTAACCTCACCGTCGTAGCCGCAGTCGCCTATCCGGCGCTCGGTGTCTTCCTGGCCGTGGACGAGGGCTGGCGCTGGAGTTTCGTGGCGTTGTTCCTTTTGTCGCCGGTGGCGGCCGTCCTGGGAATCCGCGCTCAGCGCGAGATCCGCGGCGGCCTGTCGGCGGCGGCGATGGCGCTGGCCATCGCGCCCCTCCCTTTGATGGCCGCGGCGGAAGCCCTCTAGGGGCGCCGACAACGAGCAGAGCCCCTGGCGACCGCCAGGGGCTCAGTGGTGCTCAGCGCTCAGTGCTGGACTCAGACGTTGACGCCGAAGTCCTGCGCGATACCGACCAGGCCCGAGGCGTACCCCTGGCCGACGGCGCGGAACTTCCACTCCGCACCGTTGCGGTAGAGCTCGCCGAAGACCATGGCGGTCTCCGTGGCGGCGTCCTCGCTCAGGTCGTAGCGGGCGATCTCGGCGTCGCCGGCCTGGTTGATGATGCGAATGAAGGCGTTCCGCACCTGGCCGAAGTTCTGCGAGCGGTTCTCCGCGTCGTAGATCGAGACCGGGAAGACGATCTTCTCGATGTCGGCGGGCAGACCGGCCAGGTTGACCTTGATCTGCTCGTCGTCGCCCTCGCCCTGGCCCGTGACGTTGTCACCGGTGTGGACGATGGTCTGGTCCGGCGTCGCCTTGTTGTTGAAGAAGACGAAGTGGGCGTCGGAGTAGACCTTGCCGGCCGTGTTCACCGCGATGGCCGAGGCATCGAGGTCGAAGTCCGTGCCGGTGGTGGTGCGGACGTCCCAGCCGAGGCCGACCGTGACGGCGGTCAGGCCCGGGGCCTCCTTGGTGAGGGAGACGTTGCCGCCCTTGGACAGGCTTACAGCCATGGGATGGTCCCTTTCCGTCTTTGGTGTCGGGCTTCGTGCGGTCACGAAGCTACCGTCACCCCACATAACGCCGGGAGGGGACCCGGAGGTTCCTGACGGCCTTTACTTTCTTTACTCGAACGAAAAGAGGGTGACGGATCGGGCGCGCGCAGGCGACGATGGACCACATGTCCGGTCGCGAACACGTCATCCGAGGCTCCGTCTCGCTCCCCGAGGCCGAGCTCATGTGGCGTTTCTCGCGTTCCTCGGGCCCCGGCGGTCAGCATGTGAACACGAGCGACTCGCAGGTGGAGCTCCGCTTCGACCTCGCGAAGACCGAGGCGCTGCCCCAGGTCTGGAAGGACCGGGCGCTGGAGCGGCTCGCCTCGAGGCTGGTCGGCGGAGTCATTTCCGTACGGGCGTCCGAGCACCGCTCGCAGTGGCGCAACCGCGAGATGGCCATGGTCCGTCTCGCCTCGCTGCTCGCCGAGGCCACCGCACCGCCGCCCAAGCCGCGCCGCGCCACGAAGATCCCCCGGGGCATCAACGAGCGCCGGCTGCGCAACAAGAAGCAGCGCAGCGACACCAAGCGCGGCCGCGCCGGAAGCGGCTGGGACTAGTTTCAGCGGGACTAGTTGCTCATCCCAGCTGCCGGTACTTCCCCCGGAAGTACGTCAGCGGCCCGCCCTCCGAGCTCGGCAGGTCCGCGGTCAGCACCCGCCCTATGACCAGCGTGTGGTCCCCGGCCTCGACCCGCTGCTCCGTACGGCACTCCAGCGTCGCCAGCGCGCCCCCCACCAGCGGTGCCCCCGACTCCTTGCCCCGTACGTAGGGGATGTCCTCGAAGAGCAGCCGGTCGCTGATCCGCCCCTTCATCGCGAAGCGCCCCGCCACATGGCGCTGGCTCTCCGAGAGGAGCGAGGCCGCCCACAGCGGCTGCTCGGCCAGCAGGTCGTCCATGCGCGATCCGTTGCGTACGGAGACCATCACCAGCGGCGGATCCAGCGACACCGACAGGAACGCGGTCGCCGTCATCCCGACGTCCTCGCCGCGCGGACCCTCGTCCTCGGCGCGCGCGGTCACCAGCACCACTCCGGCCGCGAGCCGGGACATGGCGGCGCGGAACTCCTCGTTGCTCACCCCCTCAGGATGGGGGACGGGCTCGGTTCGCGGGGCAGGGGTTGTCTGAAGCACAAGGGGAACGCTAGTGCCGGGTGGTGTGCCGCCACATCGGGCTCCGGTACCGGTCCAAGGTCCTAGGACCCGTTCATTTCCGGCCGTTTCTGAGCTGACTTGCGTTCAAGAAAGCGAAGGAGCGCTCCCACACATCGCCCTAAACCCTTCATCCCCTGATGTGACTTGAGTCACGTAAGCCAATATTTGTTGACCCTGTGTACCGGGTGCACAGCTCCCTGTGATTCAGTGGCCGTGAAGCTGCAACAAGAGTGTCGATCAGATCCCAGGAGTTGCTGTCGAGGTCTCGGGGGGTGCGAGCAGTCATGGAGACCGAGTCGGAACCGTACGTTCGCCTGGCGACCCTGCGGCAGCTCCACCAGGTCGTCACGGACCTCAACACGGCGCGGAGTCTGGCCGACACCCTGCAGACCGTCGCCGACGGCATCACCGCCGGACTCGGATACGAACTGGCCTGCGTCAACCTCGTCCGCCCCGACGGTGACCTCGTCGTCGCCGCCTTCGCAGGATCCTCCGCCGCCGAGGCCCTGATCACAGGACGCGTCGGCACCCGCTCCTCCTGGGAGCGCAGGCTCGCGATGGGCGAGGCCTGGGGCGATCTCGTCTTCATCCCGCACACCGAGGGCTGGGTCCTCATCGAGGACGACGTACCGCAGTGGCACACCGACGGTCCCGAGCCGCGCTTCGAGGACGAGTGGCACCCGCGCGACCGCCTGTACGCGCCCATGTACGCGTCCGGGAGCGGCCGCGAGCTCCTCGGTGTCATCTCCGTCGACCGCCCGCGCGGCGGCCGCCGGCCAGGACCCTGGGGCCAGGAGGCGCTGCAGATGTACGCCTCGCAGGCCGCCATCGCCATCTCCAACGCCCGGCTGCGCGCCAACATGCAGCGCGCCCTGGTGCGCCTGGAGCGCGAGCAGCAGGCCCTGCGCGCCAGCGAGGAATCCTTCCGGCAGGCCTTCGAGTACGCACCGAGCGGCATGGCCATCGCGGAGATGGGCGGCGACCAGCACGGCCGCATCCTCCGCACCAACGACGCGCTCTGCCGCCTCCTGGCCCGTCCCGCCGCCGCGATGCGCCGCTACTCCTTCGCCGACCTCGTGCACCCCGAGGACGTCGGCACACTGCTGCGCACCTCCGCCGAGGGCGGCCGCGCCGAGCTGCGGCTCGGGCGGCGCGACGGGACGTACGTCTGGGTCTCGCTCCGCAACTCCGTGGTCGCCGACACCGCCGACGGCCCGCGCTTCCTCCTCACCCACGTCGAGGACATAGAGGAGCGCAAGCGCCACGAGCTGCACCTGGCCCACCGCGCCTCGCACGACGCGCTGACGGGCCTGCCCAACAGCGCCGAGCTGCGCTCGCGGCTGAGCTCCCGCCTCTGCGCGCGGCCGTATGCGGTGCGCGAGACGGCCATAGAGGCGCTGGACGCGGCGTACGAAGGGGGCGGCGAGGCCGCCCACCGGCACGAGCTGGGCTTCGACTTCGGGACGGGCCCGGCGGGCTCGGGACCGTACGACCACCACGTCCACACGGTCGCGCCCTCCACCGGCCTCCCCGACGACGGCACGAAGGGGCTCGCGGTCCTCTTCTGCGACCTCGACGGCTTCAAGTCCATCAACGACCGCTTCGGCCACCACACGGGCGACGCGGTCCTCATCGAGGTCGCCCGGCGCCTGACGACGGGCGTGCGCGACGGCGACACGGTGGCCCGCCTCGGCGGCGACGAGTTCGTGGTCCTCGCGGACGGCCTGGGCGCGGCGGACGCGGCGGACCTGGCGGTCCGGCTGCGGAACGCGATCATTCCGCCGATCCGGGTGGACGGGCGCGCGGTCCGGGTCGGGGCGAGTTTCGGCATCGGATGGGCCGAGTGCGGAATGTCCGTGGAAGAGGTATTGCGCTCCGCTGACCAGCGGATGTATGTGGAGAAGCGCTCCCGGGCCAAGGTGCATCGTCGGGCGGGTTAATCCGTACGGGGTAGGCTCCCCCGGGTCAGCGATGTGTGAGGAGTACTAGGGATGAGCACGCCCGAGGACGACGATCCGTTCGGCTACCTGTACGAGGACGGCCGTGCGGCAGGCGCCGTCCCGCCGCCAGGTGGCGGCGGCTACGGCTACCCGGGCCCGTCCGCGGGCGGGCAGCAGCAGCCGGGGGTGCCCCGGACCTCGTACAACCAGGTCCGCACGGTCGGCGAGCGCCAGTACGGCCAGCCGCAGCAGCCCCAGCAGCCCCAGCAGCAGGGCTACGGCCAGCAGCCCCAGCAGCAGTACACACAGCCGACCGCGCAGTACGCGGCCCCGGAGACGTACGGCAACGGCGCCCCGCCGCAGCAGCCGCGCTACCAGGATGACTACGACGACGGCGGCCGGGGCCCGAACCACAAGGGCATCCTGATCGGCGCGGTCGCGGTGGTCGCGGTCGTGGTGATCGGCATCACGGTCGCGCTGATGAACGGCGGCGACGACACCAAGGACAACAAGGCGGGCGCGGGCAGCACGAGCTCCGCGGGCGCGGGCCAGTCCGTGAAGCCGAGCGACCCCGCGTCTGAGTCCCCCGAGGCCAAGCTGCCGAAGCAGGACGCGGCCACGCTCCAGCTCGGCGGCGGCGCGATCACCGACAAGACGGTGACGGGCGCGCAGGGCCCCGGTGGCACGTACATCAACGGCTTCAACGCGGTGGGCTCCTCGGTCACCTGGCAGGCGAACGTCGAGCAGGCGGGCGAGTACAAGCTGTCCGTCCGGTACGCGATCCCGGCCGTGGACGCCAATGCCACCCTGACGGTCAACGACAAGGCCAACAACTCGCCCCTGGGCCTGAAGAACTTCATAAAGTCCTCGGACACCGACTGGGCGAAGAACTGGCAGACCACCTGGGCGCCGGTGAACCTCAAGCAGGGCGAGAACACCATCAAGATCTCCTGCGAGCAGGGCAATCAGTGCAACGCCATCCTCGACTGGCTGGCGATCACGAAGAAGTGACCCCACCGGACACCGCGTCGAGGACCTGCACCTGAGGGAGCAGGTCCTCGTACGTTTTCCGGTCGAATTCCCCGGCCACCGGCGCCACCACCGTCGCCGCCGAAAGCGCCACCGCCCTCGACAGCCGCTCCGGCCACGGCAGTTGCTCCACGACCCCCGACAGCAGCCCCGCCACCGCCGAGTCGCCGGCCCCCGTCGGATTCCCCTCCAGCCGCGCCGGCGGCAGCGCCTGCCAGCTGCCCTCCGGGGTGGCGGCCAGCATGCCCTCCGCCCCCAGCGAGGCGACCACCGTACGGGCGCCCCGTCGGCGTGCGTCGCTCGTGGCGCGCAACGGGTCGCGCGATCCCGTCAGTTGGGCCAGTTCGTCCGCGTTGGGCTTGACCAGGTCGGGGCGGGCCGCAATGCCCCGGCGCAGGGGTTCGCCGCTGGTGTCCAGGAGGACGGGGACGCCCGCCGTGCGGGCCGTGCGGACGAGTTGGGCGTACGCACCGACCGGCACCCCCGGCGGCAGCGAGCCGCACAGGGCGACCGCCGAGACGCTGCGCAGCAGCGTCTCGTACCGGGTCTGGAAGATCTCCCACTCCGTGGCGGAGATCAGCGGCCCGGCCTCGTTGAGCTGCGTCGTGTCGCCGGTCGCCGCGTCCACGACGGCGATGGTGCGCCGGGTCGTCCCGCTGGAGTGGACGAGCGCGTCGGTCACGGGGGCGGCGGCCAGCAGGGACCGCAGCGTCTCGCCCGTGGTGCCGCCCGCGAAGCCGGTGACGACCGCCTCGTGGCCGAGCGCGGCCAGCACCCGGGCCACGTTGAGCCCCTTGCCGCCCGCGCGCTCTGTGACGGCTTCCACGCGGTGGCTCGCGTGCGGGACCAGGGCCGGGACGCGGTAGGTGATGTCGAGTGCGGTGTTCAGGGTGACGGTGAGAATCACGCAACTGATCATGTCAAAGCGGAAGCGGTTGTCCCAGTCCTCCGGGGCAACCGCTTTCCGTCCAACTAACGCTCAATTCGGACTACTTGGGGTCAATCACCCATTCGCCCTTGCGCATGACACCGACCAGATTGAACTCCGCGTCGAGCACGACGAGGTCCGCGTCCTTGCCCGGCTCCAGCGAGCCGACCTTGTCGTCGACGCCGAGCAGCCGTGCGGGGTTGGCCGAAATCGACCGTACGACGTCCTCGACCGGCAGCTTGTCGACCGTCACCGCGCGCTTGAAGGCGGTGTCCAGCGTCAGCGTCGAGCCCGCGATCGAGCCGCCCTCCACCAGCCGTGCGACGCCGTCCTTGACCTCGACCTCCAGCGGACCGAGGTGGTAGATCCCGTCGCCGAAGCCCGCCGCGTCCATCGCGTCCGTGATGAAGGCGACGCGCGAGGAGCCCGCCGTGCGGTACGCCAGCTCCAGCGAGGCCGGGTGCAGGTGCGTGCCGTCGTTGATGAGCTCGATCGTGACGCGCTCGTCCTCCAGGAGGGCGGCGATCGGACCGGGCTCGCGGTGGCCCAGCGGGGGCATCGCGTTGAAGAGGTGCGTGGCGACGGTGGCGCCCGCGTCGATGGCCTCCACCGTCTGCTCGTACGTGGCATCGGTGTGGCCGATGGCCGCGATGACACCGTTCTCGGCGAGCATCCGCACCGAGTCGAGGCCGCCGCGCATCTCCGTGGCCAGCGTGAACATCTTCGCCGTGCCCCGCGCCGCGTCCATGAGCTTGCGCACGTCGGCCGGGTCGGGGTCGCGCAGCAGCGCCTCGCTGTGCGCTCCCTTGCGGCAGGGGGAGATGAACGGGCCCTCGAAGTGGATGCCCGCCAGGTCGCCCTGCTCGACGATCTCGGAGAGCAGCCCGGCCCGTGCGGCCAGGAAGTCCATCTCGCCGGTCACGGTCGAGGCCACGATGGTCGTGGTGCCGTGCTCGCGGTGCGTCTGGACGCCCTTGAGCACGTCCTCCGGGGTGCCCGAGGTGAAGGACGCTCCGCCGCCGCCGTGGACGTGCATGTCGACGAAGCCGGGGACGATCCAGTGCCCGGTCAGGTCGATGGTCTCGGCGCCCTCGGGGGCCGCGCCCGCGATACGGGTGCCGTCGACGATGACCCGCCCGCCGTCGACCGTCCCGGTCGGCAGTACGACGCGAGCCCCGGAGAGAACCTTTTCAGCGGCCATCAGGCGGATACCTCCGTGGAGTCCGTGGAGAGAAGATCCCAGGCGAGCAGCCCTGCGCCCAGGCATCCGGCGGTGTCCCCGAGGGCCGCCGGCACGATGTGGGGCAGCTTCTGGAACGTCACGCGTTCCTCGACGGCCGCCCTCAGGGGTACGAACAAGGTTTCCCCGGCCTCGGCGAGTCCGCCACCGATGATCAGGGTCCTGGGGTCCAGCAGGGTGAGCGCGGTGACGAGGCCGTCGGCGAGCGCGTCGACCGCGTTCTGCCAGACCTCGACGGCCTTCGGATCACCGGATTCGACGGCCTTGGCGCAGTCGGCGGCGTCCGCGTCGGGGTCGCCGGAGGCCTCGGCCCAGGCGATGGAGACGGCCGATGCGGAGGCGTACCGCTCCAGGCAGCCGTACTGTCCGCAGCTGCAGGGCACGCCTCCCTGCCGTACGACCACATGGCCGATCTCGCCCGCGAAACCGTGCGCGCCGGCCTCGATGCGCCCGTCGATGCCGATGGCTCCGGCTATCCCCGTGCCGAGCGGCAGGAAGAGGAACCGGTCGGCGCCGTTGCCCGCCCCGATGCGCCCCTCGGCGAGGCCGCCGGTGCGCACGTCGTGGCCGAGCGCCACGGGTACGTCGCCGAGGCGGGCCGAGAGCAGGTCCCGCATGGGGACGTCGCGCCAGCCGAGGTTGGCCGCGTAGGCCGCGATGCCGTTCTCGGTGTCGACGATGCCGGGGACGGCGACGCCCGCCGCCGCCGCGGTCTCGCCGTAGTGCTCCTTGCCGTACGCCCGCAGGTCCTCGGCGAAGGCGAGGATCGACTCGACCACCGCCTCGGGCCCGCGCTCGCGGCCGGTCGCCCTCCGGGCAGTGTGCAGTAGGGTGCCGTCGACCCCGACCAGGGCGGCCTTCATACCGGTGCCGCCCACATCAAGGGCGATGACATGTCTCACCGGGCAAGTGTGGCCCGTAGACCCCGGAGAGGTCTAGTCCACTGTGCTGGATTGTTGCGCTCCCATACAAACAAGGGGGGCGTTGCAGAAGCGATACGCGGGTGGTGTAGACCTCATAGCTTGCCGTGAGGGAAAATCGCAGCTCATTGCGACAGGACGTCACGGGGGACCGACTGGAACTTTAAGGGTGGGAAAGAGCTGTGGTGCAGCGGCGCTTTGTGGGTCTGACGGCGGCTGTTGCCGCGCTCGGCATGACGGTGACGCTGGCGGGCTGCGGTGTCGGTACGGGATCCGGTGACGTCACCCTGAAGGTGGTCGCGGCCAACTACGACCCGAACGACGGCCCCAGCACGAAGCAGTACTGGGACAAGGTGGCCTCCGCCTTCGAGGCGAAGAACCCGGGCATCAAGATCGACGTCACGGTCTACTCCTGGACGGTCGTCGACGCCAAGGTCGCCGAGATGGTCAAGGCGGGCAACGCCCCCGACATCGCGCAGATCGGCGCCTACTCCGACTACGCGTCCCAGGGCAAGCTCTACAGCGCCGACGATCTTCTCTCCATCCCGGTCCAGGCGAATTTCCTCTCCAACCTGACGGACGCGGGCGAGCAGAACCGCACCCAGTACGGAATGCCTTTTGTGGCCTCCACCCGGCTGCTCTTCTACAACAAGGCACTGTTCGGCAACGCGGGCATATCCAAGGCGCCGACGTCCTGGGACGAGCTCAAGACGGACGCCAAGCTGCTGAAGCAGAAGGGCGTGAAGTTCCCCTACGCGCTGCCGCTCGGCACCGAAGAGGCGCAGGCCGAGACCATGCAGTGGCTGCTCAGCGGCGGCGACAACTACACGGACAGCGTCGGTACGTACACGATCGACTCCGCGCCCAACATCAAGACCTTCACCTGGCTGAAGAACAACCTGGTGGGCGCGGGCCTGACCGGCCCGACCGCCCCCGGCAAGCTCAACCGCGCCGTGGCGTACAAGGCGTTCATCAACGGCCAGGTCGGCATGCTCAACGGCCACCCCACACTGGTGAAGCAGGCGAAGGCCAAGGGCATCGACCTCGGGATGGTGCCGATGCCGGGAGCCGACGGTCCGACCAAGTCGACCATGGGCGTCGCCGACTGGATCATGGGCTTCAAGCAGAACGGTCACCGGGCGGAGATCGGCAAGTTCCTCGACGACGTCTTCAGCGATAAGAACGTCCTGGACTTCACGGGCCAGTACGACCTGCTCCCGGCCACCACCTCCGCCTCGGAGACGATGGCCGACGACCCCAAGTACAAGTACCTCAAGGCCTTCCTGAACGCTCTGCCCACCTCGCAGCTGCCCCCGGTCGACAAGACGTCCTGGCCGACGGTGGCCGACGCGGTGAAGAAGAACATCGGCAAGGCGGTGTCGCCCACGAGTCAGCCGGCGACGATCCTGAGCCAGCTCCAGACGACGGCGACGACCGCGCAGAACGCGGAATAGCGCGGCGGAGTCGGGAGTACGTTGACGGGCATGACCGGAGACCGAGACGACGAGGTGGAGTCCGTCCTCGCGGTGGAACGGGAGTCGTGGCCCGGCCCCGGCGCGAAGGAGCGGGCCATAAGGGAGCGCCTGGGCATCTCCCCGACGCGCTACTACCAGCTCCTGAACGCCCTGCTGGACGACGAACGGGCCCTGGCCCACGACCCGGTGACGGTGAACCGCCTGCGCCGGGTCCGCGACGCGAGGCGCGGGAGCAGGTAGGCGCCGGGGCGGGTCGTCGGGGCCGGGGTGCAGGCCGCCGCCCGCTGTCGCGTTGCGGACCGTTACATCTCGTCACAGACTGTCAAGCAGGGTCGACCCGCCTCCATCCCCATCACCATGGAAGAGGACCCTGCACATGAACCTGCACAAGCCTGCCGCCGCGCTGGTTGCCGCGGCCCTCGCCGGTGCCCTCGTCGTCGGAGTCTCCGGCGCCGCCGCTGCCTCCGGCGCCCCCGCCGTACTGCACCCGGCGAGCGCCGCCTCCTTCTCCGCCTCCGAGAAGGAGGCGTACAAGGACGCGCTGCGCTCCGTGCTCAGCACCGCCGACCGGCTGGTCGGCGACGCCCAGCAGGGTCCGGTCGACGAGGCGGCCTACCGGGCCGACTTCGACCGGGCGCTGACCGCGGCGCCCGCGGACGCCGGCGGGATCCTCGCCGAGGCGCTCGCGTCCCTCAAGGTCCAGGCCGACGCCCTCCTGCAGGTGGTCGCGGCCGGACCGGCGGGCGTCGGTCAGCTGCCCGCCGCCGCGCTCGGTGTGGCGCTGGCGATCCAGAACGTCCTCACCGTCGGCAACCTGGGCGCCTCCATCACGGCCCTGGCCAAGCCGCTGGACCTCAAGACGCTCGACCTCGGCAAGCTCGACCTGAACAACCTGCCGGGCGGCAACAAGCTGCCGGCGCTGCCGTCGTTCGGCGACCTGTTCAAGTAACACCGGTCGGCCGGTGGCGAGGCAGCTCCGCCTCGTCGCCGGCCGCGGCCGTGCCGGGCCGCTGCGGGTCCGGATAGGGTCGGGCCATGGGCAGCCACTCGCACACCCTTCCGGTCCCAGGTACCGCCGCAGGCCGTGAAGGCCTGGCCGCGATTCTCTCCGCCCCGCAGAAGGCCGTCGTCGCGCTCGACTTCGACGGGACCCTGGCCGAGATCGTCCCCGACCCCGAACAGGCCCGCGCCCACCCCGGCGCCGTCCCCGCGCTCGCCGCGCTCGCGCCGTGCGTGGCCTCCGTCGCCGTCGTCACCGGGCGGCCGGCCGGAGTCGCCGTACGGTACGGGGGCTTCGCCCGGGTTCCCGGTCTGGAGCACCTCACCGTGCTCGGGCACTACGGGGCCGAGCGGTGGGACGCCGTCACCGGGACCGTGAGCGCCCCCGCCCCGCATCCGGGCGTCGCCGCCGCACGGGCCGAACTCCCCGGTGTGCTGGAGGAGTTCGGGGCGTGGCGCGGTACCTGGATCGAGGAGAAGGGGCAGGCCCTCGCCGTACACACGCGACGCGCTTCCGATCCGCAGGCCGCCTTCGACGCCCTCCGCACACCCCTCGGCGAGCTCGCCGCCCGCCACGGGCTGATCGTCGAGCCCGGGCGCATGGTCCTGGAGCTGCGGCCGCCCGGCATGGACAAGGGGGTCGCGCTGGGGGAGTACGTACGCGAAGTCGGCGCCGAAGCCGTGCTCTACGCCGGTGACGACCTCGGTGACCTCCCCGCTTTCGCCGCCGTCGAGAAGCTCCGGTCCGACGGCCTTCCGGGGCTGCTCGTCTGCAGTGGCAGCAACGAGGTGCCCGAACTCGCCTCGCGCGCCGACCTGTTGGTCCCCGGGCCCGCCGCCGTCGTCGGCTTCCTGGCCGCGCTCGCGGAGGCGGTCGCCGAGGGGTGATGACGGCGTCGTACGATCACTGCCTTATGCGACCCGTACCCGCCGTTCTCGCCGCCGTAGCCCTTGCCGCCCTGCTCACAGGCTGTGGAGGAAGTTCCGGCGCGTCCGGAAGCAGCTCCGGGTCCGACGACTACACCGTCACCGGCCTCCGCGACGACCTCCGCCACACCGCGCAGCAGACCACCCGCGCCACCCGCCCGCACATGGTGAAGGAGTGCAGCGGCAGCCACACCCGGCGGGTCAAGCACACCTCCAGGAGCGGCAGCGGCAAGAAGCGCAAGACGCGCACCTGGTACACCAACGAGACCGTCCAGGACTGCAAGAAGGTCCAGCACGGCACCGAGACGTACAACCGCGTCCTGCGCCAGGCCCGCTGGTGCGTCGAGCTCGACAACGTCAACGGCAAGGCCAAGCAGGACGACGTCTGGTACGAGGTCTCCTCGGGCGACTACCGCCGGGCGACCGGCATCGACGAGGGCAAGAAGATCTCCTTCGAGCCCCTGAGCAACGGCTGCCGCAATCGATGACCGGTAACTAGGCGCGCAGATCGCCCAGTTGCTCCAGGAACCACTGCTGCGGCGGCAGCGCCGTCGCCGCCACCGCCAGTCGCTTCGTGCGCTCCGCGCGCTCGTCCTCCGGCATCGTCAGCGCCTCGTGGAGCCCGTCCGCCGTGCCCGTCACGTCGTACGGGTTCACCGTGATCGCGTCCTCGGACAGCTCCTCCCAGGCCCCCGCCTCCCGGGACAGGACCAGCGCGCAGCCGTCGTCCGAGACGACCGGGACCTCCTTGGCCACCAGGTTCATGCCGTCCCTGATCGGGTTGACCAGCGCCACGTCCGCGAGGCGGTACGCGGCCAGCGAGCGCGCGAAGTCGTCCTTCACGTGCAGGACCACGGGGGTCCAATCCGGCGTTCCGTACGCCGAGTTGATGGCATCCGCGGTCCGCTGCACCTCCGCCGTGTACTCCCGGTACACCGCCAGGTCCTGCCGCGACGGGTACGCGAACGCCACGTGCACCACCCGCTCCCGCCACTCCGGACGCGTGTCGAGCAGCTCCCGGTACGCGTGCATCCCGCGCACGATGTTCTTCGACAGCTCCGTGCGGTCCACGCGCACGATCGTCTTCCGCCCCGCGCCCACCTGCTCCCGCAGCGCCGCCATCCGCTCCTCCACGTCCGCCTCCCGCGACCGCGCCCGCAGGAAGTCGGCGTCGGCCCCGAGTCCGTACACGGAGACCTCCGTGGACCCGAGCCGGCCGGCCGCGCACGCCTCGAAGGCGTCCGCCCAGCGGCGCGTCAGGAAGCCGAGGCGGTCCGCGCCGAGCATCCCGGTCAGGAGCTCGTCGGCGATCGCGTCGGGGAGCATCCGGAAGTAGTCGACCGGCGCCCACGGGGTGTGCGAGAAGTGGCCGATCCGTACGTCGGGGCGCAGCTCGCGCAGCATCCCCGGCACCAGCGCCAGGTGGTAGTCCTGCACCAGCACCGCCGCCCCCTCGCCCGCCTCCTCGGCGAGCGCCTCCGCGAAGGCCTGGTTGTACGCGCGGTACGCCTCCCACCGGCTGCGGAACTCCGCGTCGAAGACCGGCTCCAGCGGCGTCTGGTAGAGCATGTGGTGCACGAACCAGAGCACCGAGTTGGCGATGTCGTTGTACGCGGCCGCATGCACGGCCGGGTCGATGTCCAGCATCCGCACCCCGGCCTCGCCCACCCCGCGCCGTACCGCCTCGCGGTCGCCGTCGCCGAGCGCCGCGCACACCCAGAGTTTGTCGTCGACGGCGCTGAGCCCGGAGACGAGCCCGCCCCCGCCGCGCCGGGCGTCGAGCGAACCGTCGTCGCGACGCGTGTAGGAGACGGGGCCCCGGTTGGAGGCGACGAGGACCTGGGCACCGTGCTGATTGGCCATGACGCGAACCTAGCCCGTCGCGTAAACGCTCAAACGTACGGCCGGACTCCGCGTGGGAGTCCGGCCGTACGACATCAGCTGTCAGGGGTTACTCGCGGCGGCTCCGGACGGCTGCCATGACGAGTGCGCCGAGGCCGCACAGGACGACCGCGAGCCCGGAGAAGAGCAGGGTCTGCGAGTCGCTGCCGGTGTCGGCCAGCTCCGGGCCGCTGGGCGGGTTCGGGCCCGGCGGGACGGGGCGCGGCTGCGTGGTGGTGGTCGGCGTCGGAGTCGGGGTGGGCGTCGGCGTGGGAGTCGGCGTCGGGGTGGGCGTGGGCGTCGGCGTCGGAGTCGGGTCCGGCTCCAGCACCGGCTCGAACCCGCACGCCGGGTCCGTGCTGCCGTCCTCGCAGTTGGTGCGGGGCGAGTCGGCGATGACGTTGTTGGTCAGCTTCCCGTCACCGGTCAGCGGCTTGTTGATGACGACCTTGTACGTGATCGTCGCGGTCGCGCCCACGGGCACGTCCCCGGTCCACGAGATCTTCGGCGCGGCATACGTCGCCGTGCCGATGCTCGCCTGCACGTCACCGTCGAACGTCGTGTCGTCGAGGAGCTCGGTGAGATCGTCGGCGAGCTTGGCGTTCGGATAGCTGAGCTTGCTGATGTTCTTGGCCGTCAGCGTGTACGTCACCGTGTCGCCGGGTTCCACCTTCGTCGGCGTGGCCGACTTCGTGATCTCCAGGTCGGGCACCGGCACGGAGAGCGCCAGCTGCGAGACGACATAGGTGTCGCCCCGCGTCCTGAACGTGAGATCGGCCGAGGTGGCACCGGCGGGGATGGTGCCGGTGGGCAGCTCCAGCTGGTGGACGTCGATGCTCAGGTTGTTGGAGTGGTTCGGGGTCTCCGAACCGTGTGCGTTGCTGCTGAAGAAGTTGTTGGTGGAGCCGGTGTGCGGGTTGGTGATGTTCGTTCCGTTGACCCGGAACTGGTCGCCCGGGGTGTTCAGGTCGCCCTCGTACGCGGTCATGCTCACGCGCGGCTGCCCGTCCCCCGAGTTGTAGAAGCCGTCCACGGTGACCGTGGTGTCGGGGCTGGTGGAGCGCTGCAGGACGTGGCCGCCGTAGATGTAGACGTTCTGGCGGTCCGGGGCGTAGGTGGCGTTCGGGGCGTCGTACTTGTAGACGACCGTGATCGACCAGCCGCCGACGCAGCCGAGGCCGTCGGGCGCCCAGACGTTGCCGACGGCGATGGAGACGGGGGAGCCGGTGGTGACGCCCGCGAAGGCGGAGGTCACCTCGCCCTCACCGGTGTAGTACTGCGGGCCGCTGGTGGTCGGCGGGTCCTCGACCATGTCTTCGAGCGGGACGTCGGCCTGCGCGCCGCCGCCCACCGAGATGACGGGCTGGGTGGTGAGCGGCTCACCGGGGGCGCGGGTGACGTTCGCGCCGGACACGTCGCACCGCTGCAGGAGGTTTCTGCCGAATCGATACTTCCCGTTGTTGCCGCCCCAGAAGAGCCGCGCGTACGCGACCTTGGCGCCGGGGGGAATCGTCAGCGACGCGGTGCTGGACGTTCCGGTGGCCGTGCCCATCCCCGCCGCGTCGATGCGCTGCTCGACGTAGTTGTTGTTGTTCTTGGTGCCGCCGCCGGCCTGGGTCTCCGCGCAGTCCGTGACGTCGGCCGGCGGGGCGGTCGGGCAGCCGAGGACCGCGTTGCCGACCGTGACGAAGTCGCCGTAGAGC
Organism: Streptomyces sp. NBC_01465; assembly: GCF_036227325.1. Classification (NCBI taxonomy): domain Bacteria; kingdom Bacillati; phylum Actinomycetota; class Actinomycetes; order Kitasatosporales; family Streptomycetaceae; genus Streptomyces; species Streptomyces sp. NBC_01465. The sequence continues at coordinate 4,612,043 of NZ_CP109467.1, forward strand.
GCTTCGTCGTAGCGCTTGCCGAAGGGCTCGATCACGTCGGCCGAAGCGGACGTGGTGGGAGCGATGACGGTGGCGAGGAGCAGACCCGCGAGAATGCGGGCACCCCAGCGATGTCTGAGACTCATGCCGCGCAATTTATGCAATTCGGGTGAAATTGTACGATTAGGCCGCGCGCCGCGCCGCGTATTCACTGATTTCGCGCATTGGCGGCCGCTCCTCCGTGTCCACCGCATAGGTCCGGGGCACGAAGCCGTTCTCGCCCCGCTCGAACTGCGTCAGCGACGGCCGCACCAAGTGCCCGCGGGAGAGCCGGAGTTGGGCGGTCCGGTAGATCGCCGCCGCCATCCGGCCGAGCGCCCGGCCGTCCTGGTGGCGATGTTTCCGTACGCCCACGTCGACCTGGGCCAGCGCGTCCAGACCCACCGTGTGCAGCGCGTCGACGAGCAGCCCCAGCTCCACTCCGTAACCGACGGGGAAGGGCAGCTGCTCCAGGAGCGTGCGGCGGGCCGCGTACTCGCCGCCGAGCGGCTGGACGAAACCGGCCAGCTGCGGCCAGTGCAGATTGAGCAGCGGGCGGGCCACGAGCTCCGTGACGCGACCGCCCTGACCTGCTGCATCGCCGAGCGGTCGGTCGTACATCGCCTTGACGAGCTGGACCTCGGGGTCGGTGAGGAGCGGGCCGACGATGCCCGAGACGAAGTCGGCCGAGAAGTCCTTCAGATCGGCGTCGACGAAACAGACGATGTCCCCGGTGGTGACGAGGAGTGAGCGCCAGAGGACCTCGCCCTTGCCGGGCAGGGCGGGCATCCGGGGCAGGATCGAGTCCCGGTGCACCACCCGCGCACCGGCCGCCTCCGCGACCTCGGCGGTGCGGTCCGTGGAGCCGGAGTCGATCACCACGAGCTCGTCGACGAGGGGCACGGAGGCGGACATCAGCTCGCGGCGGATGACCGAGACGATCTCCCCGACCGTCTCCTCCTCGTTCAGCGCGGGCAGGACGACGCTCACCGAGGTGCCGTGTTTCTCACGTTTGGCGGCCACCAGGCGCTCCAGCGGGCGATCGGCGGCAGCCCAGGAACGCCTGCTCAGCCAGCGCTCCACCTCATCCAGCACGGGTGTCTCTCCTTGGTAGCGGCCATCTCGCGGTTCGGACGGGCCCTCTCCACGATCCGGGGCTTCGGTTACAGTCTTGAACAACGCGGATGACTGTCGCATGTCGGGGTCACCGCGCGGACAAACACCCGGGCCCTGGGGCCTGTGGTCATAGCGCTCATCCAGAGGGACTGAGGGAACGGCCCGTTGAAGTCCCGGCAACCATCCCGCCGACCGCGAGGTCAGGTGGGGACGGTGCCAATTCCGTCTTGCGGCGAACTGCGCCGTGAGGAAGATGAGGAGAAAGGGCCTCGCCATCATGGCTGTAGAGACAGTTGAAGCCGTAACCGCCGCACCGTCCGTCGATCTCGGACCCGCCGCCGCACTTTCCTGCCGCGAATGCTCCGCACGCTTCCCCCTGGGCCCCAGCTTCGTCTGCGCCGAGTGTTTCGGGCCGCTCGAAGTGGCGTACGACCTCCCGAGCGGCGACCCCGAAGGTCTGCGCAAGCAGATCGAGGCGGGCCCCAACAACATCTGGCGTTACGCGCCCCTGCTGCCCGTCCCCGCCGACGTGGCCACCAAGCCGAACCTCGAGCCCGGCTTCACCAAGCTGATCAAGGCCGACCGCCTGGCCGCCGAGCTCGGCGTCACCGGCGGCCTGTACGTCAAGGACGACTCCGGCAACCCGACGCACTCCTTCAAGGACCGCGTCGTCGCGATCGCCGTCGAGGCCGCCCGCGCCTTCGGCTTCACGACCCTCTCCTGCTCCTCCACCGGCAACCTGGCCGGTGCGGTGGGCGCCGCGGCCGTACGCGCAGGCCTCAAGTCCTGCGTCTTCATCCCGCACGATCTGGAGCCCGCGAAGATCATCACCGCCGCGGTCTACGGCGGCGAGCTGGTCGGCATCGAGGGCAACTACGACGACGTCAACCGCTTCTGCTCGGAGCTCATCGGCGACCCGGCCGGCGAGGGCTGGGGCTTCACCAACATCAACCTGCGCCCGTACTACGGCGAGGGTTCGAAGACCCTCGCCTACGAGATCTGCGAGCAGCTCGGCTGGAAGCTCCCGGACAACCTGATCATCCCGATCGGTTCCGGATCCCAGCTGACGAAGATCGACAAGGGTCTGCAGGAGCTGATCAAGCTCGGCCTCGTCGAGGACAAGCCGTACAAGATCTTCGGTGCCCAGGCGAAGGGCTGCGACCCGGTCTCGGCCGCGTACAAGGCCGGTCATGACGTGATCCGCCCGGTGAAGCCGGACACCATCGCCAAGTCGATCGCGATCGGGAACCCGGCCGACGGCCCGTACGTCATCGACATCGCGCGCCGCACGGGCGGTGCGGTCGAGGACGTCACCGACCCCGAGATCGTCGACGCGATCAAGCTCCTCGCGCGTACGGAGGGCGTCTTCGCGGAGACGGCCGGCGGCACCACCTTCGCCGTCCTGCGCAAGCTCCTGAAGGCCGGTCTCATCGACCCCGCCGAGACCACGGTCGCCATCAACACCGGCGACGGCCTCAAGACCCTGGACGGCCTCGCCGACTCCACGGGTCTCTCCGCCACCATCCGCCCCACCCTGGATTCCTTCCGAGAGGCTGGCCTCGTATGAGCGTCAAGGTCCGTATCCCGACCATTCTCCGTACGTACACCGGCGGCCAGGCCGAGGTCCCGGCGGAGGGCGCGACCCTCGCCGAGGTCATCGCCGACCTGGAGAAGAACCACACGGGCATCGCGGCCCGCGTCCTGGACGACCAGGGCAAGCTGCGCCGCTTCGTGAACGTGTACGTGAACGACGACGACGTCCGCTTCGAGGGCGGCCTGGACGCGGCGACCCCCGACGGCGCCGGCGTCTCGATCATCCCGGCGGTCGCGGGAGGCTGATCCAGCCCCAACACCTCTCAGCGTCACCACAGTTGCCCTCTCCGCGATAGAAGCGGAGGGGGCAATTCTGCAGGGTTAAGAGAGGTACAGTTGGGGCAGCCCCCTTGGTCGCCCGTGCCACGTGCATATGAGAACGCGACAAGGTGAGGGCAAAGTGTTCGAGTCTTTCGCGCCGTAAGTGCCCTTTGCCTGGCCCGACTTGCCCCGTGATCTGTGGGAATCCGCCCATTCTTCCGTTCGGCCGTGCACAGAATTCTCGTCCGATTGACCTGTTGCAGACGGCAGTTGGGCAGATACATTCAGCCGCGGTCGACGCGTTACGGCGCAAGGTCTGACCCGGGTCCGCGAAGTGCGGGTCCTGTGTAAGGGCCAGTAATAGGGGAGTTAGGCATGGCTCAGGGCACCGTCAAGTGGTTCAACGCGGAGAAGGGGTACGGCTTCATCGCGGTCGACGGTGGTGCGGATGTTTTCGTCCACTACAGCGCGATCCAGATGGACGGTTACCGCACCCTTGAAGAAGGTCAGCGAGTGGAGTTCGAGATCTCGCAGGGCCAGAAGGGTCCGCAGGCGGACATGGTCAAGCTCGCCGTCTGATCTCGGCGCGATCGACCAGCGACGCATTCAGCACTCACGCACGAAGGGCTCGCATCCCACCTGGGATGCGAGCCCTTCGTGCGTACCGGGAGACGTACGGGGGACAGGGTGGATGTGGGAGACCCGCTTGCACTCGCATGGGTCGAGTGCTAATCATTGGCGTTAGCACTCTCCAGGTGAGAGTGACAGAACTTGGACCGAGTCAGTGAGGCTCGCAGGCCGGGTGGGGCAAGGAACCACACGGGCAGCAGCCGTCCGTCGCGGGCACCGGCGCGGTCCACGAAGAACGCCACCCCTGTCCGGGAGGACCACTTCACATGGCCAAGATCATCGCGTTCGACGAGGAGGCCCGGCGCGGTCTCGAGCGCGGCATGAACCAGCTCGCCGACGCCGTCAAGGTCACCCTCGGCCCGAAGGGCCGCAACGTCGTCCTCGAGAAGAAGTGGGGCGCCCCCACGATCACCAACGATGGTGTTTCCATCGCCAAGGAGATCGAGCTCGAGGACCCGTACGAGAAGATCGGCGCCGAGCTGGTCAAGGAAGTCGCCAAGAAGACGGACGACGTCGCCGGCGACGGTACGACCACCGCCACCGTTCTCGCCCAGGCGCTCGTGCGTGAGGGTCTGCGCAACGTTGCCGCCGGCGCCAACCCGATGGCCCTCAAGCGTGGCATCGAGAAGGCCGTCGAGGCCGTCTCCGCCGCTCTCCTTGAGCAGGCCAAGGACGTGGAGACCAAGGAGCAGATCGCTTCGACCGCCTCCATCTCCGCCGCCGACACCCAGATCGGCGAGCTCATCGCCGAGGCGATGGACAAGGTCGGCAAGGAAGGCGTCATCACGGTCGAGGAGTCGCAGACCTTCGGCCTGGAGCTCGAGCTCACCGAGGGCATGCGCTTCGACAAGGGCTACATCTCGGCGTACTTCGCCACCGACATGGAGCGCATGGAGTCGTCGCTCGACGACCCGTACATCCTGATCGTCAACTCCAAGATCGGCAACGTGAAGGACCTCCTTCCGCTGCTCGAGAAGGTCATGCAGTCGGGCAAGCCCCTGCTGATCATCGCGGAGGACGTCGAGGGCGAGGCTCTGTCGACGCTGGTCGTCAACAAGATCCGCGGCACCTTCAAGTCCGTCGCCGTCAAGGCCCCGGGCTTCGGCGACCGCCGCAAGGCCATGCTGAACGACATCGCCATCCTCACGGGCGGCACGGTCATCTCCGAGGAGGTCGGCCTCAAGCTCGAGAACGCGGGCCTGGACCTGCTCGGCCGCGCCCGCAAGGTCGTCATCACCAAGGACGAGACGACGATCGTCGACGGTTCGGGCGAGTCCGACCAGGTCGCCGGCCGCGTCAACCAGATCCGCGCCGAGATCGAGAACAGCGACTCGGACTACGACCGCGAGAAGCTCCAGGAGCGCCTGGCGAAGCTCGCGGGCGGCGTGGCCGTCATCAAGGCCGGCGCCGCGACGGAGGTTGAGCTCAAGGAGCGCAAGCACCGTATCGAGGACGCCGTCCGCAACGCCAAGGCGGCCGTCGAAGAGGGCATCGTCGCCGGTGGCGGCGTCGCGCTTCTCCAGGCCTCCGCGGTCTTCGAGAAGCTCGAGCTCGAGGGCGACGAGGCGACCGGCGCCAACGCCGTGAAGCTCGCGCTGGAGGCCCCGCTCAAGCAGATCGCCGTCAACGGTGGTCTCGAGGGTGGCGTCATCGTCGAGAAGGTCCGCAACCTCCCGATCGGTCACGGCCTCAACGCCGCGACCGGCGAGTACGTGGACATGATCGCCGAGGGCATCATCGACCCGGCGAAGGTCACGCGCTCTGCCCTGCAGAACGCCGCCTCCATCGCCGCGCTGTTCCTCACCACCGAGGCAGTCATCGCCGACAAGCCGGAGAAGGCGTCCGCGCCGGCCGGTGGCGGTATGCCCGGCGGTGACATGGACTTCTGATCCCCTTAGGAGGATCGGCAGTTCAGCACGCTGTACGGACCGAGGGCGGCACCCCCATTGCGGGGGTGCCGCCCTCGGCGCGTACCGGGAATGCGTAGGGTGTGCTTGATGTTCGCCATTAATGCATACGCACACATCTAAGCGCCCCCTTTCCAAGGAGCCCCCACGTGACCGTCGCCGCCGATGCCACCCGTGCCGCCCGGATACTCTCCCGCCCGGTCCAGCTCAACGGCCTCACCGTCCCCAACCGGATCGTCATGGCGCCCATGACCCGGCAGTTCTCCCCGGGCGGCATTCCCGGCGAGGATGTCGTCTCGTACTACGCGCGCCGTGCCGCCGCGGGCGTCGGCCTCATCGTCACCGAGGGCACCTACGTCGGCCACGACTCGGCCGGCGACAGCGGTCGCGTCCCGCGCTTCCACGGCGAGGAGCAGCTCGCGGGGTGGAAGAAGGTCGTGGACGCGGTGCACGCGGCGGGCGGCACGATCGTTCCGCAGCTGTGGCACATCGGCATGGTGCGCAAGGCGGGTGCGCCGCCGTACGCGGAGGCCCCCGCCGTCGGCCCCTCCGGTGTCACCTCCGCCGACGCCGAGGTCACCGGCAAGGCGATGACGCAGCAGGACCTGGACGACGTGGTCGCCGCGTTCGCGCAGGCCGCCGCGGACGCCGAGCGCCTGGGCTTCGACGGGGTCGAGCTGCACGGGGCGCACGGCTACCTGGTCGACCAGTTCTTCTGGGAGGGCACCAACCGGCGTACGGACGCGTACGGGGGCTCCGCCGTCGCCCGTACGAAGTTCGCCGCCGAGATCGTGGCCGCGGTGCGCGCCGCCGTCTCCCCGGAGTTCCCGATCCTCTTCCGCTACTCGCAGTGGAAGCAGCAGGACTACGACGCGCGCCTCGCCGAGACCCCCGAGGAGCTCGAAGCGATCCTGGCCCCGCTCGCCGCGGCCGGTGTGGACGCCTTCCACGCTTCCACCCGCCGCTACTGGGTCCCCGAGTTCGAGGGCTCCGACCTGAACCTGGCGGGCTGGACGAAGAAGCTCACGGGCAAGCCCACCATCTCGGTCGGCTCGGTGGGTCTCGACGGCGGCGACTTCCTGCGCTCCTTCGCGGGCGAGGGCGCCACGGCCAAGGGCATCGACGATCTGCTGGACCGTCTGGAGAGCGACGAGTTCGAGATGGTCGCGGTCGGCCGTGCGCTGCTGCAGGATCCGGAGTGGGCGGCGAAGGTGCTGGACGGCCGGACGGACGAGCTGGCTGCGTACGACGCGCAGTCGGCGCTGAAGTCGCTGAGCTGACCTGACCGTCTGCTGAACACGAGAGGGCGGCTCCCCGCAGCGGGGAGCCGCCCTCGTCGTTCCGGGCGCGGCCTCAGCCCTGGTTGCGCCAGGCGTCGCGCCCGGCCTGGGCTGCGCTCTGCGCGGCGTTCTGGGCCTGGTGCAGGGTGCGGGAGGCGAGCTCGGTGGGCGGGACGTCCCAGGTGCCGGTCCAGTTGCGCCCGGCGCGGGCGAGCTCGTAGACGAGGACGCCGATGCCCACGGTCGCGGTCAGCGCACCCAGCGCGGTGAGCGCGGCGCCGGTGGCGAGGGTGCGCTGCTGGGGGCGGAACTCGGTCCAGGAGATCTTGGACATGCTCGTGTTCATGTTCGTGTCAGCCATGGTTCCACCATGGGGGCGGGGGGACGGGGGCGCACGCGGAGAGGGGTCAGGAGGCGTAGTCCTTGAGTTCCTCGGTGTCCAGGGTGATGCCGACGGGGTCGGGGAGCGCGACTTCGGCGCCGAAGGGGTAGGACGGGTGCTGCTGGTACGTACCGTCCTTCGGCTCGCTGTACACGGTGAGGGTGTCGTCGTCGCGGTCGATGAGGAGGTAGACGGGGATGTCGGCTTCGGCGTAACCGATGGGCTTGTCGATGCGGTCTCGCTGGTTGGTGTCGGCGTCACGGGAAGTGATCTCGACGGCCATCAGAATCCCCTCGGTGTCGGACCACTCGCCGTGCCCACGGAAGTGCCGACGGGGTGCGAGGACCGCGTCCGCGCGAGCGCGACCCTTGCGGTAAGCCTCTGCCTTGACGCCGCGCTCAGGCATGAGATTCAGCTCGGGCCGCTGCTGCATGCACTGCCGCACCAGCCACATGAGCATCTCACTGTGATTGCCGTCGGGCATTGCCTTGACCACGAGCCTTCCGTTGATGAATTCAAGCCTCACCGTCTCCGGGGCGTGGTGAGCGATCTGCTCGAACTCCTCGACGGTCATCTGGGCGTGCTCGGCGGTGCTGGGGGTCATGGCGTCGCCTCCTCCCCTACATCGTGCCCCGCTTCGGGCGCGAGTGAGCTGAACTGACATGTGCGGGTCCTCTCGGGCGCGGGCAGGGGTGCCCCAAGGCGTGGATGGGGAGCTGCGTGGAAATGGCAGCCGGGGCCGACTTGCGGCGGGGCCGCGCACGCCGCCCGGAAGTGTCGCGGGCGGGGCGAGCAGAGGTGTTCGTTAACCGGACACGCTAGAGGGTCGCGACGGTGGGTGGCAACCCCGTCGCGGTAAGTCAACTGGGTTGGGGTGGGCCTGGGTTGAGGTGGTGGGCTTCGGGTGGGTGGTTGCGTGGCGGGCTCGTCTCGCGCCTTCGGCGCAAGGAGGCTGGCTACAGCGAACAGGTGGGGGGGGGCGCGGGTCGGTTGCCGGTCGCGCGGCTCGGCGGGTTGTTGGTGTTTCAGGATGTACGACGCTGCGCGTCGTAGGTCTCGCCCTGGGGGCGAGTCCGGCTGGCTGCTGCCGCGTGGTGGTTGCGGTTTCGTGGACACCGCGATGCTCGTGCGGACCGGTAGGGCTGATCGGTTCGGCTGCGGGGCACTTCGGCGGGGGGTGACCGTTACAGCTTCCGGGGTGGAGCTCCGCTCCCCGCGCCGGTGGCACAGGTCGCACCACCTGAATGGGGCTGCTGGCCTCGGCTCGGCGTCAACGGGCCGCCGCCGGGCGGGACTTCATGCCCGGCTGGTCGCCGCCCGGTGGGTGAGGTGGGGGCGGGGGCCTGTTACCCCGGGTTACTGTCGGAAACGGACAGGCATAGCGGACATATGGGCCCGCCTGGTGTCCGCTTCCGGCCGCAACGGGGCAACTGGCGTCGACTCCGACTACTCCGAGATGCGGAGGTCCGGTCCCACCGGACCTCCGTATCTCGCAGTGGCAGCCACACCGCCCAAACCGGGCAAAGGGTGCACTGTGGGTGTCGCCGCCCCACCACCCACCGGGCGGTGACCAGCGGGGCATGAAGTCGAGCCAACGGACCGGCGGTTGACGCTGAGCCGGGAGCAACTGCCCCATGCCAAGGGTGCGCGAACCGGCCGCCCCGCACCCACCCCGCCCCGGACCACATCCCGGCCGGGGTGCTGTTGCGGGCGCAGCCCGCACCCCGACCCCGGCTCACCGCTCGCAGCCCCGGGCCCATCCCGGCACCCGCCCTTCCGGTCCGGGCCACACCCCACCCCAGGTCCCCTTGCCACTGTGGCCAGGCCTCCCTGCCGATGGCGTCCCGCTGAGTGGTGTAGCCGATCCGGGTCTTGGAATGCGCGGGTGTCTGCCCGGGGCGTGCGCCCGCTGGTGGTGACTGCTCCCTGACCAAGGGGCAGGCCATCGCGTAAGTCTCCCTGGTGAACGGCCAGTTCAACCGAGGAGGACGCGATGGCCTTGTCCCAGTCTGACCTGATGCGGCTACTGGAGTCACTACGTACGGCCGATGGAATCGAGTCGATCAGGGTGTTGTGCGAGCGGATCCTGCAAGAACTCATCGAAGCCGAAGCAACCGAAGCCATCGGGGCTGCCCCCGGTGAGCACTCGAGCGACCGTGTGGCCTGGCGCAATGGCCATCGCGACCGGCTGCTGACCTCGCAGGCCGGCGACTTGGACCTGAAGATTCCCAAGGTGCGGAGCGGGTCGTTCTTCCCCTCGTTGCTGGAACGCCGACGGCGTATCGACCGGGCCCTGTTCGCCGTGGTGATGGAGGCATACGTGCACGGTGTCTCCACCCGGTCGGTCGATGACCTGGTCAAAGCACTCGGTGCGGACAGCGGGATCTCGAAGTCCGAGGTGTCGCGGATCTGCGGCGAACTCGACGCGGAACTCACCGCGTTCAAGGAACGGCCTCTGGACCACACGGTCTTCCCCTACGTCTTCCTGGACGCGACGTACTGCAAGGCGCGGGTGAACCACCGGATCGTCTCGCAGGCGGTGGTCATCGCGACCGGGATCTCGGCGAGCGGGCACCGCGAGGTCCTTGGACTGATGGTCGGCGACAGCGAGTCAAAGCCGTTCTGGACCACGTTCCTTCGCAGCCTGCGCTCCCGCGGCCTGGACAACGTCCAGCTGGTGATTTCCGATTCGCACAGCGGTCTGGTGGCCGCGATCCGCACCGTGTTCCTCGGATCGGCCTGGCAAAGGTGCCGCGTCCACTTCGTGCGCGACGTCTTCTCGGTGATCGAGAAGGGCTCCGGGGAGATGGTCGCGGCAACGATCCGTACCATCTTCGCGCAGACGACCGCCGAGACCGTCCGCGCCCAGCTCAACGTGGTGGCCGACATGCTCGGACGCCAGTTTCCCAAGGTCAAGGCCATGTTGCTGGAAGCCGCACCGGACATCACCGCGTTCGCGGACTTCCCGCCCGCGCACTGGAAGAAGATCTGGTCCACGAACCCGCTGGAGCGGCTGAACCGAGAGATCAAACGCAGGACCGATGTCGTCCAAGTCTTCCCCAACCCCGCCGCCCTCGACCGCCTCGCCGCCGCGGTCCTGGCCGAACTCCACGACGAGTGGCAGGTCTTCGACCGCCGCTACCTCTCCGAAGGCTCCATGGCCGAACTCTTCACCGACAAGCCCACACCGCAACGAAAGATCCCCACACAACCGGAACCCAACAAGCTCGACTGACTACACCACTCGGCGGGACATGACCGATAGCCGCCAACCCCAGCGCTGGAGGGGTCGGAGTCAAGGGTGGAGCGCAGCGGAATCGCGCAGCGACGGCCGAAGGCCGCCCTTTACTCCGGACCCGGAAGCGCGCACACTCCCGGCGTCGGTTGACAGGGAGACCCACCCAACGAAGCCCCCGACCAGGGGAAACGGGTAGGAGCCCCACCAACCCCCGCCCCCGCCCCCGGCAAGGGGCGACGGCAGGCGTGCCGGGTGGCGCGGTGCCGTGGGGGTCGGGCTCATGCGGCTGGGCGCCGCGTAAATCGGTGGTGCCGCGCCGCTGGGCTCAATTATCTTGCTGGCGGACCGAGTCGGCTGAGTAGAGGACGTGCCGTTGTACACCAAGTGAGACACCCCGAGCGATGAATCGTCGCGCGTCGCACCTGTGCGCCGTGCCCCTTTTTGCTGCGGATTTCTCACTGAAACCGGTGTACTGCTGTGCTCGAAACCTGGGTGGTCATGCCCACCTGCCTTCCTCTTGTCCTCCGCCGCTGTCATGCGTGCGCGTCCGAACGCTTCCGGGCGAACGGCAAGTTCCGTATCAACGCCAATCACAAGCTCCTCGACGCCTGGCTCCTCGTGCTCTGCACGACGTGCGGGGACACGGCGAAGCTCACGGTCTTCGAGCGGACGAACGTCCGCTCCGTACCGCCTGAGCTGCTCGACCGGATGCATGCCAACGACCCTTCGCTGGCAGCCGAGTTGCTCCAGGACCCGGTGCTTCAGCGCCGCAATCGCATCGCCCTCGACTGGGACGGTGCGTGGCGTCTCGACACCGGAGGGACTGACCTTGCGGACCGTGAGGTGATCGACGTGTCGGTGCGCTTCGCCGCGCGGATCCCCGTCCGGCCGGAGCGGCTCATCGCCGAAGGGTTCGGTCTTTCGCGGGCCGAGGTCAAGAGGCTGATGAAGGAGGAGAAGGTCATGTCGGCGGTCCGGCTGAGCGGCAAGCTCTCCGGCGACTTCGCCTTCATGCTCAAGCGCTGAGGGGATGCGCCGAGTCGCCGGAGCCCCTCCGCCGTGTGAGATTCGATCCGGTGGAGGGGTTCTGGCTGACGGGAGTGCGGTGGCATGGCTGACGATCTTGACGGTCTGGCGGCGGAGGCGTGGCTGTTCGGCTATCCGCTGCTGCTGATGGACGCCACGCGACGGGTGATGACGTCCGGTCCGCAGGCGACGCCGGTCAATGCCTTCTCTCACCTGCGGGAGTTTCCGGACGCGTCGTTCACCAAGGTCGTGTCGCCCAACGCGGACACGTTGTACTCCATCGCGTGGCTGGACCTGCGGGCGGAGCCGATGCTGATCAGCATGGCGGACAGCGGCGGCCGGTACTGGATGCTGCCCCTGCTCTCCGCCTGGACCGACGTCATCGCCTCCCCCGGCAGCCGTACCACCGGGGGAGGCGCCGGCACCTTCGCGGTGTGCGGTCCCGGGTGGGACGGCAGCCTGCCCGACGGGGTCGAGCGCATCGACGCACCCACCGCCCTGACCTGGGTGATCGGCCGGACCAATACCGCCGGTCCGGCGGACTACCCGGCTGTGCACGCCCTCCAGGACCGGATGCGCCTGGAGCCGCTGTCCCGCTTCGACCCGACAGCCCCGCAGCCCGTGTCCGTACCCCCGCTGCCCGACGACATCCCGGGCGCGGCCCCGGTGGAGTACGTCGAGGCGCTGAGCGGTGAAGCGTTCTTCACCGCGCTGGGCGAACTGCTCGTCGACAACCCGCCCACTGCCGCCGATGCCCCGGCGATGGAGCGTTTCGCCGCTCTCGGTCTCACCACCGGGCAGCCCTGGAACCCGGACGCGCTGAGCCCGGCAGCCCGCCAAGCCGTCCTCGACGCCCCCGCAGCCGGCCGCGCGGCCGTCGCGCGCGCCAAGGCGGCGCAGTTCGCCGACAGCCCCGGCGGCTGGTCCACGCTGCGGGGCAACGGCGACTTCGGTACGGACTACACCCGGCGGGCCTTCGTCGCGCAGATCGGCCTGGGCGCCAACCTGGACGCCGACGCGATCTACCCCGGCGCCCGCAGCGACGACCAGGGGCGCCCGCTGACGGGCGCGTACCGCTACCGCATCCATTTCACCGCCGATCAACTGCCCCCGGTGGACGGCTTCTGGTCGCTGACCCTCTACAACGAGCGCCAGGCCTTCGCCGACAACCCGCTCAACCGGTACGCCATCGGCGACCGCGACCCCCTCGTCTTCGCCGCCGACGGCTCGCTGACGCTCCACATCCAGCACGACAGCCCCGGCCCGGAGCAGGAGGCGAACTGGCTGCCCGCCCCCGCCGACGCCTTCAACCTCTTCTTCCGGCTCTACTGGCCCAGGCCGTCCGTCGTTGACGGCACTTGGGCTCTGCCGCCCCTCCAGCGCGTCGACTGATGCACCGCAGAGCGAAAACACTCGCCCAGTAGAAGCAATGAGGGGGTAGGCGAAACGTTTTGGTATGCCTGAAATGGTAGGCGTGTGCCGAGTGTCCCTCGGCTGACCGTGAGTGGGGGACCATCACATCGGCTGACACAAGGAGATGCATTGATGCGTGCTCAGAGAAGCACGTCGGTGCTGGTCGCATTCGCTGCGGCCGGCTTTCTGGCGGTAGGTGCACAGCCCGCGACGGCCGCGCAGACAGCGGGGGGCGGCACGGACACACTGCGGGCGAGCGCGGCGAGTTGCACGCCGACCGCGCCGTTCACGGGCTGCCAGCAGTTCGCGTACACCGGCTCCAGCCAGACCTTCACCGCGCCTGCTCGTGCCATCGAGATCAAGGCAGTGATCAAGGGGGGTGGCGGAGGAGGCAGTGATGCGGCGATCGCCAGTCAGCAGGGTGGCGCGGGCGGTACGACGACCGCGACCATGCCGGTCGAACCGGGCGAGAGCCTGACGGTGACCGTCGCAGGCGGCGGCAAGGCGGGCAGTGAGTCCAGCCTGGGCGGCTACAAGGGCGGTGGCCATGGTGGGCGCGGCACCCGTTCGGGCGGCGGCGGCGGCGGGATGAGCGGCCTGTGGAAGGGACAGACCGCGCTGGCCATCGCCGGTGGCGGTGGTGGTGCGGGCGGTGGCACCGGCCAGGCCGGAGCGGCCGGTGGCGCGGGCGGCGGCACGGCCGGCGCCGAGGGAACGGTCGCCGCATCCGGCGGTGGCGGTACGCAGAGTGCGGGCGGCGTGGGCGGTACGGGCACTACGTGCACCACCGACGCTGAGGACGGTGTGCAGTTCAAGGGCGGGAAGGCTGCGTTCGGCGGTGACTCCGACGCCGGTGGTGGCGGCGGTGCCGGCTGGTACGGCGGCGGCGGTGGCGGTTGCGCCGTGCACCAGGGGGTCGGCGACGCGGGCGGCGGCGGCGGCTCCGGCTATGTCAATCACAGTGCCCACGTCACCGGCTCCACCCAGGAGGGTGGCGGCGGTACCGCGGGCACCAACCAGACCGCGGGCGGAAACGGTTCTGTAAAGATCCAGTGGCGCCTGCTCGAGCCCCCGAAGATCACCGGACCGGCCGACGGCGGTTCTGCGCCCGGTGACGGCCCGATCAAGGGCACCGGTGAGCCGGACGCCACGGTCACGGTGAAGGACAAGGACGGCAACACCCTCTGCACCGCCAAGGTCGACGCGCACGGCAACTGGCACTGCACGCCGACCAAGCTCCTGCCGTGCGGTCCGAACGAGCTGACCGCCACGCAGAAGCTCGGTGACGTCACCTCGGAGCCCGAGAAGATCACCTTCACGGTCACCAAGCCGTGCATCGAGGCCCCGAAGATCATCAGTGCGCCCCCGGCCTCCTCGCCCAAGGCGCCGGTGAAGGGCACCAGCCCCGTCCACCACGGCACGGTGACCGTCCGCGACGAGAACGGCAACGTCGTCTGCACCGCCAAGGTGCCGGCGAGCGGGAAGTGGTCCTGCACGCCGAAGAAGAAGCTCCCGTACTGCACGGAGCTGACGGCGACCCTCACCGTCAATGGCGTCACGTCGCGGCCGTCGAAGCCGTTCCGTACCTACTGCCCGCCCAAGTGGGGCATGAAGTAACCCTGCACGTATAGGAGTTACGGCAGTACGCATGCCTGTGGGGCCCGACCGATGTTCCGGTCGGGCCCCACAGTGTGTGTCAGCTGGGCTTGTGGCCGTAGACGTACACGGTGTCGCCGACCTGGAGCACGTTCCACAGCCGGGCCGCGTCCGCCGGGCGCAGGTTCACGCATCCTGCGGAGCCGGGGCCGGTGAACAGGTTCGTCAGCGAACCGTGGAGGGCCTGGCCGCCGGCGAAGTACTGGGAGTGGGGCATGGGCGTGTTGTGGTAGAGCGTCGAGATCTCGTCCCGCTTCTTGCGGGTGATGCTGTGCCATCCGCCCCGGGTCTCAAGTCCCTTGCGGCCACTGCGGATCGGGACCGCACCGTAGATCACCTTGCGGCCGCGCTGCACCCACATCAGCTGCCGGCTCAGGTCCACGCAGGCCACCCGCCACGAGCGGACGGGGCACTTCCCCGCGGCGTTCGGATTCTTGCGGGCCGATGCGACGGTCAGGAGGTGGAGCGTGGCCGGACTCGCGTAACCGTTGGCGGGGCTCAGGCCCTCGCGGCGCTGGAACTTCTGGATCGCCTTGCAGTCCGCCGGGGACTGGCTCCCGTCGGCACGCAGCCGCAGCTGCTTCTCGACCTGTTTCTGGTACGGGCTGGGGACCGTGACGCAGCCCCCCTGGCCCGAGGTGGCGAAGGCCGCAGGGGCCATGCCTGTCATGGCCACCGTCAACCCGACGAGAACCCCCAGCGCACCTCCCCGTACACGACTGAATTCCATGGTGCAGCCTCTCGTGCAGCCGAAATGACTTTGCGCCCTTACGCTTATCCGCGCCGATGCGTGACGCACCGTCAGATGAGCCGATAGAGGGCCGGAATCCAGCGAATGGCTCTAGGCCTGCACAGGAGTGCGACGGCGGTGAGCGCGGCTGCGGCGGCAGGGGCTGCCAGGAGGATGTGCGGGACGGCGTCCGAGTACATGATCCTGGCCGCCGCGTCGCTCATCCGCGTCAGGGCCGATGACGGGGCGCTGATCCCCGGGTGGTCGTTGATCGCGATCACCGCCGTCTCGATGAAGGCGGCTGTCGCGTAGCCGGCCCAGTGCCGGACCAGCAGGCCGGCCGGGGTCAGCGGGCGGGCCCGGGGGCCGAGCAGTGCGTCCAGGGCGTAGTAGACGTACGCGCCGACGACGAAGGCCGCGAGGTAGGCGAAGAGGGTCAGATAGCGCGCACCGACGGTGCCGAACTCCGGGTTGAACAGCGTGCTGATACGGAGCGGCAGGGGGCCGAGCGCGGCCTCGCCGAGGTTGTACGCGCAGATGTCCGCCCGGGTGTCGATGCCGGAGCACCACAGCCGGGCCGTGGCCCGCGCGGCATCCGACAGGGCCGACGAGCTGAGCACCGTGAACAGGGCGCAGTAGGCGGCGCCCGCCAGCAGCGCCTTGCCGATGCGGCGCCACAGGGTGCGCCGGTCGCCTCGTAGCGTCGCCAGGGCGAAGAGCAGCACTCTGCGTCCCGACGGGCGCGAGGAGTTGGGCGTACCGGGTGATGTGCGGAACAGCAGCGCGGTCAGCGCGGCGGCTGCGCCGAGCAGGGCCGCGTGGAGCGTGCCCGTGTGCGCGTCCTTCAGGGCCGTGGTCAGGACGTCGCCGTTGTCCGTCGCGTTGATCAGGTCCGGTGAGCGCATCACCAGCAGGGCGATGAAGTGGGCGAGTGGCGCGAGGAGGAAGAGCGCCGCCGGGTAGTGGAGGAGGACGAACCGGCCGCCGCCCAGCCGCCGGGACACGAACCCGGCCGTCGTGCAGAGCACGGTAAGGAACAGGGCCAGCCAGAGCGCCTCGTGCAGTACGGCGCTGATGCCGGTGTTCCCTCCGTACAGCCAGGTGGGAGAGACGGTCGGCAGGCGCAGCGCGTCCAGGATGCCCGTGGAGTCGGCGGGCAGGGGGTTGTTGTTGCCGCCGCCGTACAGGGCGAGGTCGTCGGCCCAGTGGATCTGCACCGGCAGTACGCCGCAGAGCTGCACCAGGGCGACGGCGGCGCACACGATCAGCAGGCGGGGTGGGCGCGTGGCGGTCACGGGGCCGCCGTGACGAGGAACGGGCGGCCGTTGTTGTCCAGCGTTGTGTACTGGGTCTTCTCGCCGTCCCACCAGGTGAGGCGGGCCTGCCACGTGCAGGAGGACGATTTTGTCTGGCCGATGAGGTAGAGCGAGTAGTAGTCGTCGTCGGTGACGGTACGGGGCAGCTGGACCGGAACCCCGAACGGCAGGGCGGCCTTGGCCGCCTCCTTCTGGTGGGGGCTCGATTGGAGGCGGAGCAGGGAGACCTCTCTGCCGACGGCCATCGCATCGAGGTTGATGCCGAGGGCCTCGGGCGGCGTATCACCGCCGCAGCCACGGGTGTTGGGGGACGGGGTGCCCGCGAGAGGCGCGGAACGGCTCGTGACGGTGACGGTCAGGTCCTGGATGCGTACGGGGTTGTCCGTGTTGCCGCGCACGGTGACCAGGGCGGCCACGAAATCGCGGTGCGCGATGCGGCCCTCGCGCTCCCAGCGGGCGAACTGCCGTTCGTCGCCGTGTTCCAGGCCTTTGACGTATCCCGTGCTGCTGCCGCGGACCAGCCAGTCGGACGAGCAGGGGTCGTCGAGCTGATGCACCTGCAGCTTCACCGCGTCGTCGGGGAAGAGCTTGTTGGCCGCGGTGCAGCCGAGCGGCACCGCGGCGATGAGCAGGGCGACGACTGCGGCCGTCCGTGTCGGGTTCGCCTCGATCCGGGCGCCCAGGCGGCGGGTTGCTGCCCACAGCTGTCGGATGCGTTGTGATGTCGGCGTAGGGCTCGGTGTGGGATCGGGGTCCGGTGGGGTGGCCGGGTCGCCTGGTGTGGTGGTCGTGCCTGGCTCGCTGCTCAACTTCCCTCCCCGTGGTTCGCGAGAAACAGTTTAGGGAGTGAATGGTGGTGCGGACGCGGGGAGTTGGGGTGGAGTGTGAGGAGGGGCTAGCGGATGAGGGTCTGCTTCGGGCGGACCACGCAGAATTCGTTCCCCTCGGGGTCGGCCAGTACGGTCCATGATTCGTCGCCGCGCTGGCCCACGTCCGCCCGGCGGGCGCCGAGCGCGATGATCCGCTCGATCTCGGCCTCGCGGTCCTCGGCGGCCGACGTCAGGTCGAAGTGCAGGCGGTTCTTGACGGCTTTGCGGTCCGTTACGGGCATGAAGCAGATGCCGGTCGGGGCGGTCTCGTCCGGGCCGATCACGATCTCGCGCTCGCGTACGGAGAGGATGCGCCAGCGCAGCACTTCGGACCAGAACCGGGCCTGGGCGGGCAGGTCGTGGGCGTCGATGACGATGTGGTGCAGGGCGAGGGGCACGGCCGGTCAGGGCTGCTTGAGGTGGGCGACGAACGCGGCCCAGGCGGGGGCGCGGAAGGTGAGCGCGGGGCCTTGGGGGTTCTTGGAGTCGCGGACGGGGACGAGGCCGGGGAGGTCGGCAGCGACCTCCAGGCAGTCGCCGCCGTCGCCGCCGCTGTACGTGGACTTGCGCCAGGTGGCCGAGGTCAGGTCAGGCTTCGGGCTCGTGATCTTCATGCGCGTAATCCTCCGCCACTGATGCGATCAGGGCCAGGGATTGTTTCGGGGTGTGCGCGGTGGCCCTGAGCAGATCGTAAGACAGGTGGTGGCGGGCGACCGTGGCCGGATCGTCCATCAACTGCCCTACGCCGGAAGCCTCGATGAAAGCGAGTGGGGGCGCGTCGTCGAAGTGCATGAGCTTGAGGGGGCCGTTCATGGAGGCGTGCGCCCCGGCCGTGAACGGCAGCACCTGCACCATCACACGGCGTTTGCGCGCGAGGTCCGCGACGTGGCGCAGCGCCTCGGCCATCACCGCCGGGCTGCCGACCTGCCGACGGAGGACCGCCTCGTCCAGAACCGCCCACAACAACGGCTTTGTTGGGTCGTCCAGGAGGTGCGCGCGTTCTGTGCGGGCGGCCACCAGCTTGTCGATGACCTCCTCCGTGGCCGTTGGCTGGTAGGCGAGGAAGACCTCGCGCGCGTAGTCGGGGGTCTGGAGCAGGCCGGGGATCAGGAGGGACTCGTACTGCCTGATCTCGATCGCGATGGCCTCCGCCTCGGCCGCCTCCGCGAAGTGCTCCGGGTGCTTGGACCGGTTCGCCTTCGTGCAGTGCCGTACGAAGAACCCGCCCGCGCCCAGGATCTCGTCGAGCTTGTGCGCCATGTCGGGCAGGATGCGGCGCGTGCCCGCCTCCATCTGGCCCACGTAGGAGCCGCTGACGAACAGGAGCTCGCCCAGGGCCTGTTGGGTGAGCCCTGCTCGTTCGCGGGCGTGGTGGAGTTCTTCGCCGATCATGATGCGGCGGGACGAGGGGTCGAGGTCCTTCGGGCCGGTCATGCACATCAACTCCCCTTACAGCAACGCGCTTTGTTGGGCTGGTGCCCCTGGAAAGCGTAGAGCGGCTTGACCACGCTGTGTGGTGAAAGCGAACACTCTGCGTGGAGGAATGTGTGATGGCAATGACGGTGCAGGAGCGGGTGCGGGCCACGGAGGAGGCCGTGCGGCAACTCCGGGCGGGGCTCGGGGCGTTGGGAATCGCGCTGCCCTCGCTGCGGATGGACCCTGTGTCGGCGGCGGGTGGCGGGGCGGAGCCGCCGCTGGTCGATCTGGGGCGGTGCAGCGTGGATGTGGCGCTGCGGCTCGTGGCCGTACTGGACGGGGTGGCGTCGTGAAG
Organism: Streptomyces sp. NBC_01465; assembly: GCF_036227325.1. NCBI lineage: Bacteria > Bacillati > Actinomycetota > Actinomycetes > Kitasatosporales > Streptomycetaceae > Streptomyces > Streptomyces sp. NBC_01465. Next base: position 4,631,249 of record NZ_CP109467.1, read on the forward strand.
GTCGGTACGTATGCCGTGGATGCGCGGAACGGGAAGGTGGGGCGGGTCATGGCGCGCGAGGGCGGCTTCGTACAGCTGCGGCCGCCGGGCGGGGGCGTGGAGTGGGACTGCCCGCCGGAGGTGCTGACCGCGGTGGAGGCGGGGGAGGCGCTGCGGGGGCTGGTGCGGGAGGTCAATCAGGAGAGGCGACTGCCGTGAGCTCTGGCCAGACGTTGCGTAGCGGGTGTAGCGATGGCTACGTTCGCTGTATGAAGCAGCTCAACATTCGCCTCGACGATGAGATGTACGCCGAACTGGAGCAGCGCGCGGCGGGAGCGCACATGACGCCTGCGGACTACGCCCGCGCCTTGCTCGCCGACGATGTCAATGAACAGCGGACCCGTTTCCTTGCGTATGCGGCGCACTTCTCGAAGAAGTGGGCAGCGTCCTTCGAGGCCGAGTTCGGGCCGTACCCGGTCAAGGAGCGGAAGGGCAAAGCCGGCGGGGGCAAGGCTGCATGATCGTGCACATCGACCGGGCGTGGCTGCTCGATGCCGCCGCCCAGCACCTTCCGTCCGACCCGGACATCACGGACTACGGCTCGCTGGCCGCAGCCGTTGCCCGGCATGCCGATGCGGTCATCGACGTGCCGGTCTACGTGGAGCCGCACCATCGTGCGGCTGCGCTCCTTCACCAGCTGGTTCGCATACCGGCTCTGGAGTTCGCCAACGAACACTTCGCTGTCGTGGTCGCCGTTTCGTACTTGGCGCTGAGCGGGCTGCAGATGGATGTGGAGGACAAGCAGGCCATTGAGCTCGTTCACCGTGTTGCCGCAGGACTGGATGTGCGGGCGACGGCAGCTGAGATCCGGTCATGGGTGGCTGGGTGAACGACGCGTGGAACGCCAGGTAGGAGGATTCGCGGAATCCTCCGGACCTGTCGGGGGGATCACACGGCGGGCGGCAGTGCGAGCCAGTCCTGCCAGGTGAGGTCGCGGCCCACGTAACGGGGCTGCTGCAAAGGCCAGTCGGCGGCGATCCACCGCGGCACCAGCGTGTCGAGCGCGCGCTCGGCCTCGCTGTCGGCGAGGTCGTCCACCACCCACCAGGAGATCTCGCCGTCGGAGCCGGCGCGCTCGGGCGGGTCGATGTAGACGCATCCGAGGAGCGCGGTCTCGTCGGAGTTCAGCAGCGCGTAGTTGAACGACTGGTGGGCCGCTATCTCCTTCTCGTGTCGCAGCAGGTCGACACGGTCCCCTTCATAGGTCATGGTCTCCGCGGGCCAGCCCCAGGCCGGTCCGTAGATCTCCCACAGGCGCTCCCGGGAACCCATCACGGCGGGGTAGTCGATCGCGGTGTCGGCCTCCCGGATGGGGCGCAGGTGGAGCGGGGTGCCGGGTACGGGCACGTGGACGGGGTGGACGAAGTCCTCAGGCAGCCAGGTCATGGGGGTTGAGGGTACGGGGGAGAGGACCTACGTCTGCCGGAATATTGCCCGGGCCCCCTCCGCGGAGTAGACGGACAGGAGGCCTCGGATTTGTGCCGCGGCCTCGACGAGGGGGGACGGCCATGGTTCAGGGCTCGGTGAAGATGTTCAACCAGGAGAAGGGGTACGGGTACATCACGCCGGACGAGGGCGGGCCCGATGTGTTCGTCCACTACACGGCCGTCGTGGGTACCGGCTACCGGAACCTGGAGGCGGGCCAGCAGGTCGAGTACGAGGTCGTCCCGGGGCCGAAGGGCCCGACCGCGGCGTCCGTTCGCGTCATCGGCTGACGCAACGCGGCCCCCACTGCCGGGCAGGCAGTGGGGGCCGAGGGTGTGGGTCGGTCAGACCGCCGCCGGTTCCTTCTTGTCGTCGTGCGCCAGCGAGGCCGACGGGTCCGCCGCCGGGAGGCCTTCCGCCGCTGCCTCCTCCGCCGTCACGTTGAACTCCGTCAGCATCTGCTTCGTGAAGCCGAAGTAGTACGTGGCGAGGAAGCCCGCGAGGTAGCCGACCAGCAGGCCGCCCGCGTAGATCGCGATCGTCGTGCCCAGGCCGTGGTTGCCCTGGAGCAGCGGGAACAGTGCCCAGCCCGAGGGGCCGATCGCCGTGGAGCCGACCGTGTCGCCGAGCTGGTTGAAGAGGCCTACGAAGCCGCCGCCGAACGCGCCGCCGATGCAGGCCGTGATGAACGGGCGGCCCAGGGGGAGGGACACGCCGTAGATCAGGGGTTCGCCCACGCCCAGGAAGCCCGCGGGGAGCGCCGACTTGATGGTCTTGCGGATCGACTGGTTGCGGGGGAGGCGGAAGTAGACCGCGATCGCCGAGCCGACCTGGCCCGCGCCCGCCATCGCCAGGATGGGGAGGAGGACCGTGTAGCCCTGCTGCTCGATGAGCGTGGTGTGGATCGGGATCAGCGCCTGGTGCAGGCCCAGCATGACGACCGGGAGGAACAGGCCGCCGAGCAGGAAGCCCGCGCCCGCGCCGCCGTGGGCGAGGAGCCAGGTGGCGGAGGTGCCGATCGCGGTGGAGATTTCGCCCGCCACGTACATCAGGCCGAACAGCGTGACCAGGCCGGTGATGAGGATGGTGATCGTGGGGGTGAGCAGGACGTCCAGGGACTCCGGCACCCACTTGCGGCACCACTTCTCGATGTACACCGCGAGGACCGCCGCACCCAGTGCGCCCAGCACACCGCCCTGTCCGGGCGAGAGCTTCTCGCCGAAGGCCGTGACGTTGGCTACGCCGGGGAACACGATGATCGCCGCCGCCGCACCGCCCAGGATCGCCGTACCGCCGAACTCCTTCGCCGTGTTGTAGCCGACGAACACCGCGATCAGCGCCATGAAGCCGGACGCGATCGACGCCAGGGCGGGGGTGATGCCCGGGAGCCAACCCGCGTTGATCAGCAGGCCGTTGATGCCGGCGATGATGCCGCAGCCGATCAGGGCCGGGATCAGCGGGACGAAGATGTTCGAGATCTTGCGGAGGAAGAGCTTGAACGGCGTGGCGTTCTTCGCCTTCTGCGCTGCCTTGATCGCTGCGCCCTGCGCTGCGAGTTCGTCGGCCGAGACCGGCTTGGCGGGCGCGGGGGCCGCTGCCTTGGCCTCGGCCACCAGGGCCTCGAACTCCGGGGTGACCCGGGCGACGGTGCCCGGGCCGAGGACGATCTGGTACGTGTCGTCCTCCACGACGCCCATCACTGCGGGGAGCGCCTTGAGCGCCTCGTCCTGGACCAGGGAGCGGTCGGCCAGGTTGAGGCGGAGGCGGGTCATGCAGTGGGCGATGGAGGTGACGTTCTCTGCACCGCCGACGAGGGGGAGGATCGCGGCGGCGGTGGCGCGGTTCTTGTCAGTAGCCATGGTGCGAGGTGCCTTGCTGTGCGGGGGGTTGGAGCGTGCGGTGGGTCAGGAGGTGAGGGCCGCGCGGAGGTGGCCCTTGGTGGTGGTGAGGCGGGATTCCGCCGTGGGGGCGTCGATCTCGGCCAGGATCATGAGGATCGCGGTCTTGACCTCGCCGTCGGCTGCGGTGAGCGCCGTCTCGATCTCGGCGTCCTCGGCGCCCGTCGCCAGGGCGACGATGCGGCGCGAGCGGGCGCGGAGCTTCTCGTTGGACGCGCGGACGTCGACCATGAGGTTTCCGTACGTCTTGCCGAGCCGGATCATCGTGATCGTCGAGATCATGTTGAGGACCAGCTTCTGGGCCGTGCCCGCCTTCAACCGCGTTGAACCGGTGAGGAGTTCGGGTCCGGTCACGACCTCGATGCCGTGGTCCGCGGCCGCCGCGAGCGCGCTGTCCGCGTTGCAGGACAGGCCTACGGAGAGGGCGCCCTTCGCGCGGGCGTGCTCGACCGCGCCGATCGCGTACGGGGTGCGGCCCGACGCCGAGATGCCGATCACCGTGTCGTCGGCGGTCAGCGCGAGCGCGTCCAGGTCCTCGGCCGCGAGGATCTTGGAGTCCTCCGCGCCCTCGACCGCCTTGACCATCGCGGACGGGCCGCCCGCGATCAGGCCGACGACCTCGGCCGGGTCGGTGTTGAAGGTGGGCGGGCACTCGGACGCGTCCAGGACGCCCATGCGGCCGGCCGTGCCGGCGCCCGCGTAGATCAGGCGTCCGCCGCGCGACATCCGGGCGGCGATGTCGTCGATCGCCGCCGCGATGGCCGGGAGCTGGCCGGCGACCGTCGTGGGGACCGTCGCGTCCTCGCCGTTCATCAGTCGGGCGATGTCGAGCGTGGGAAGCGTGTCGATCTCGGCGAGCTCGGGGCGGTACGCCTCGGTGGCCATGGTGGCCAGCTGGGCGCGGAGCTCGCCGTAGTTGTCGGAGGCGGAGGTGGTGGAGGTCGAGGTCATGGTCGTGCGGCTCTACTTCCTTGTGCGGGGGGCGTGACGGTGTGCGAGGGCCTCGTACGAAGCGGCGAGGGCAGGGGCCGCCGTCTCGTACGTACGCTGGGTGACGCCGATGAACAGGCAGTCCACGACGAGGAGTTGGGACGTACGGGACGACATCGCGGCGGGGCGCAGTTCGCTCTCGCGGGCCGTGGCGGTGGTCAGTATGTGGTCCGCGTACTGGCTGACCGGGCCGTCGGGGCGGCCGGTGATCGCGATCGTCGTCGCCCCGTGCTCGAAGGCGGCGTGCAGCGGCTCGATGACGTCGCCCGTCGATCCCGAGTGGGTGATGGCGATGGCCACGTCGCCGGAGCGCAGCTGCACGGCGTTGGTGACGGCGAGGTGCGGGTCGTTGTGCGCGTGGGCGACGAGGCCGATGCGGAGCAGCTTCTGCGCGAGGTCCTGGCCGACCAGGGACGAGGCGCCGACGCCGTAGATGTCGATGCGGCGGGCGCCCGCGAGGGCGGAGACCGCGGCGCCCAGCTGGACGGTGTCGAGGCCGGCCGCCGTGTCGGCGAGGGTCTGCTGCTCGTCGTACGCGAGCTTGGCGACGACGTCCGCGATCGGGTCGTCCACGGCGATGTCGGCGGTCACGGCGGGCGCCCGGCCCGACTGCTGCTGGGCGGCGAGCCCGGCGAGCGCGAGGCGCAGATCGCGGTATCCGGGGTACCCCAGGAGGCGGGCCGTGCGGACCACGGTGGCCTCGCTCGTGCCCGTGAGCTCCGCGAGACCGGTGACGGTGAGGGCGGCGCAGCCGGCCGGGTCGGCGGCCACGGCTTCGGCGACCCGCTGCATGGAGCGGGTCATGGACGGCGCGAGCGTGCGCACCTTGGCCGCGAGGGCGGCCGGGGCGGGCGGGGCGCTGTCGCCGGTGAAAATTTCCTTCACTCGATTGGTCACATCTGAAAGATATTTTCAAAGCGGGTGTGCGTCAAGACCCCAAAAGTCCCGATCGCGCGACCGGCGACAATGGGACACATGGAACCCATGTCCCCCTTGGAACAGTCGCTGCACACCGCCCGCGCCCTGGTGCTCGCCGACCTCGCCGCCCGCGACGTGGCCGAGGCCGACGTCGTCTCGCTGGTCGAGGACGCGGTGACGCAGCGGCGGTGGTGGGTGGAGCAGTGGCCGGCCGGGGTGGAATTTGTCCTCGGGCTCGTGGCTCAGGACGTACAGGACGCGCTGCTGGAGAAGTACGGGCGCTGGCCGCTCTGCCCGGTGTGCGCGGACGAGGACCCGCACGCGCTGGAGGTCGAGCCGGAGCTCGGCGCCGACCCGCACTGGGTGTGCGCGAAGCAGGCCGTGATCGTGGCGCCGGTCGGGTCCTTGTCGTGACCGTGTTCATCGATCCGCCGACCTGGCCGGGGCACGGGCGGATGTGGTCGCACCTGGTCAGCGACGCGAGCTTCGAGGAGCTGCACGCCTTCGCGGCGGGCATCGGCTGCCCGCCGCGCGCCTTCGAGCGCGATCACTACGACGTGCCCTCGCACCGCTACGACGACGCCGTGCGCGCCGGTGCGGTCGAGATCGGCTCCAAGGAGCTCGTGCGGCGGATTACCGAGGCGGGGCTGCGACGGCCGAAGGGGCGTCCGTCGGCGTAAGCGCTGAAACGGACTTCGCGATCACGCGCGATGCGCTCTGGCGCTGGAAGCGCAGCGACACCGCCGCGAGCGCGATGGCGCCCGCCGTCATCGCCGCACCGGCCCAGGCGGTCGCCGCGTAACCCAGGCCCGCGCTGATGACGATGCCGCCGAGCCACGGGCCGCCCGTGTTGCCGAGGTTGAACGCCGACGTCGTGGTCGCGCCCGCGAGCGTGGGGGCGGCGCCCGCCACGTTGAACATCCGGGCGTTCAGGGCGGGGGCCGTGTAGAAGGCCGACGTACCGAGGAGGAAGGCGAGGACGATCACGGCCGGGGTGCTGTGCGCGAAGAGCGCCAGCGCGATCAGGAAGATCGTGGAGGCGGCGGTTCCGGTGAGCAGTACGCCGAAGAGGTGCGCGTCCGCCACGCGTCCGCCGACCGTCGTACCGACGAGCGCACCGAAGCCGAAGAGCGCGAGCACGCCCGGGACCCAGCTCTCGGAGAGGCCCGCGGTGTCCGTGAGCAGCGGCGCGAGGTAGCTGAACGCGCAGAAGACGCCGCCCGCGGCGAGCGCGGTGATCGCGATCGAGAGCCAGACCTGGCGGTCGCGGTAGATGCTCAGCTCCCGCTTGAGCTGCGGCTTCTCGGCCGGGAGCGGGATGCGCGGGATGAGCGTTGTCACGCCCACGAGCGCGATCGCCGAGGCCGCGCCGACCGCCCAGAACGCCGAACGCCAGCCGAGGCTGTCGCCGAGGAACGCGCCCGCCGGGACGCCGAGAACGTTCGCGATGGAGAGCCCGCCGATCATGACCGCCATCGCGCGGGCGCGGGCGTTGACCGGGACCATCGCGATGGCGACTGCCGCGCCGACCGCCCAGAAGCCCGCGCAGGCCAGCGCGCTGACGACGCGCGACGCGAAGAGCAGGGCGTAGTTCGGGGCGAGCGCGCCCGCGACCTGGCCCAGGCCGAAGACGGTGATCAGGGAGATGAGAGTGGTGCGTCGGGGGAGCCGGAGGGTGGCCACCGCGAGCAGCGGGGCGCCCACCACCATGCCGATCGCGAAGGCCGAGATCAGGAGGCCGGCCCGGGGGATCGAGACGTTCATGTCGTCGGCGATGTCCGGGAGCAGGCCGGAGAGCATGAACTCGGACGTGCCCAGGGCGAAGACCGACAGGCCCAGGATGTAGACGGCGAGCGGCATACGGGCGCCGGCGGATGCGGGCGCGGGTGTGGTGGCGGGCATGACAGGTGTTAACGCCTGTCATGGGCGTGGCATTCCTGGTCAGCGTGTGAGTTCGTACACCCGGAGTCCGTCTTCGTCGGTTGTGTACGTGAAGCCCGCGCGGGTCAGGACGTCCTGGGACGGCTTGTTGTCGGGGTCCGTCTTCGCCAACACCGTGGTCACGTCACGGTGTTGGAGGGTGCGGTCCGCCAGGGCGCGGACGGCCTCGGTGGCGTAGCCGTGGCCGCGGGCCGCTTCGGCGAGGTCGTAGCCGATCTCGACGTGTCCTTCGGCGGGCGCGCCGTGGAAGCCCATGCCGCCGATGGCCCTGCCGTCCTGGTTGCGGATGAGCGCGTACATGCCCCAGGCCGGTGTGTAGACCCCGGCGACCGCCGCCCTGACCACCCCGCCGGCCGCGCGCCGGGTGCCGTCGAAGGGGCCGCCCTCGATCCAGGGCAGACCGCCGGTGCCGCCGTCGGCGAGGTTGGCGGCCTCCTCGGGGGTGACGGGGCGGAGGGTGAGGCGTTCTGTGGAGATCATCGGGCGATTATGCGCGGAGGAGGTCGAGCTCGGTAGCGATATTCGAGCGGGCCCTGTCCTGCCAGTGCGCGATTCCGTACGGGGTGCGGAACAGGGCGGGGAGGGCGAGGAGTTGGGCGAGAACGGCTGAGCGGCCCGTACGGAAGGCCTCGTCGGGGACGAAGGCGTACTCCTCGCGCACGGAGGCGGCGTACGCGGCGTAGTCCTCGGGCGAGGCGGCGAGGATCGCGAGATCCGCGTCGCAGAGGACCTCGCCGTTGGTGTCGTCGGGGTCGGGGTCGTGCGTGGTGGTCAGGCGGACCAGGCGGGCGACCTCGGCGGTGAGCGGGGCGGGGAGGCCGAGCTCGGGGAGGGCGCGCTCGGCGAGGGCGGCGCTGCGTTCCTCGTTCTCGGTGCGGTCGGGGCGGTAGACGGCGTCGTGGAACCAGGCGGCGAGGCGGACGGCGGAGGGGTCGTCGGCGTGCTCGGCGAGGGTGTCGACGTGGGTGAGGACGGTGAGGAGGTGGGTGGGGGTGTGATAGCGGCGCTGAGGCTCTGACCAGCGGGTGAGGAGGTTTTCCGCGTAGGGGGTGGTGGTGTCGGCGGGGGTCGGTTGTCCGGCGCGGGCTTCGAGGACGGTGCGGTGCCAGCGGGCGCGGAGGTCTTGACGGAGCTCTTGAAGGTCGTCGGGCATGGGGACATTGTGCTGGCATGACAGTTGATGAGCGTGATGCGGAGCTTCCCGGGCGGCTGTTGCGGGTCGGGCGCGATGAACTGATTCCGCTGCTGCGGGGGCGGGCGGATGCGGACTTCGACGTACGGACGTCGGGGTGTCCGGAGTGGACGGTGCGGGAGGTGCTCGCGCACTGCGGGGCGGTGCTGACGCGGGTGCGGGAGGAGCGGTACGAGAAGGGGGTCTTCTCACCGGAGTCGAACGACCGGGACATCGCCGAGCGGGCGGAGTGGTCGGTGAAGGAGATCGTGGACGAGGTGGAACGGGGGCTGACGGACGCGGGCCCGACGATCGCCGCGGCCACGCACGGGCTGTTCGACGGGATCGGGCTGGGGGAGTGGGTGCACGTGGGGGACGTGCGGGTGGCTTGGGGGCTGCCGGGGGCGTATGGCGGGGCGGGGCTCGGGGATGCGCTGTCGTTGTTGGGGGTGTTCGCGCGGGGGAAGTTGCTGGTGCGGGCCGAACTGACCGATGGGCGTGGGGAGTTGACGCTCGGGTCGGAGGGTGGGGTGGAGGCTCGGTATGTGGGGGACGGGCCGACGCTGATTCGGCTGTGCTCCGGGAGGTCGGTGGAGGGGGCGGAGTTCGAGCTGGTGGGGGCGGAGGTCGGGGAGCTGAACTTGTTCGGGTGACGGTGGGGGTGGCGGGGGCGGGTGAGGGTGCGGGTGCGGGTACGTGCGGAGGGCTACCCCAACCCCGCCCCTTCCCGAAACTGTGGGCTTCGCCCCCAGACCCCCTGGCGGGGGTGGGGCGAACGGGGGCTGCGCGCCCCGGACCCCGCTTGCGGGGGCTTCGCCCCCTGCACCCCCGTAAGCGACCTTCGGCCGCTTGTCCTCAATCGCCGGACGGGCTTGATTTGCCTCGGTGTCGCATCCGAACGACCGCAAGCGGCCATTGAGCAACCCCCACCCACGCCAACCACCTCCGCGAGAGCGGCGCCGGTTTAGGCGCAAAACCAGGCGGAGCCCCGGAGGAGGTCAACCACCCGTCGGTCGGAAGCCCCGCAGCCGCAGGCTGTTGCCCACCACGAACACCGACGAGAACGCCATCGCCGCACCCGCGATCATCGGGTTCAGCAGCCCCGCCGCCGCCAACGGCAGCGCCGCCACGTTGTACGCGAACGCCCAGAACAGGTTCACCCTGATCGTCCCCAGCGTCCGGCGCGACAGGCGGATCGCGTCCGCCGCCGATCGCAGGTCACCTCGTACGAGCGTCAGGTCGCCCGCCTCGATCGCCGCGTCCGTGCCCGTGCCCATCGCCAGGCCCAGGTCCGCCTGGGCGAGGGCCGCCGCGTCGTTGACGCCGTCGCCGACCATCGCCACCGAACGGCCCTCCTCCTGCAGGCGCTTGACCACTGCCACCTTGTCCTCCGGCATGACCTCCGCGATCACCTCGTCGATCCCGACTTCCGCCGCGACCGACTCCGCCACCGCCTTGTTGTCGCCGGTCAGGAGGATCGGGGTGAGGCCGAGTGCGCGCAGCCGGCGGATCGCTTCGGGGCTCGTCTCCTTCACCGCGTCCGCCACCTCCAGGACCGCCCGCGCCTCGCCGTCCCAGGCCACCGCGATCGCCGTACGGCCGGCCGATTCCGCCTGCGCCTTGGCCCGTGCCAGGTCCGCCGGGAGTTCGATCGACCAGTCGGAGAGGAACTGTGTGCGGCCCACCAGGACCGCGTGGCCCTCGACGATTCCCTGGACTCCCAGGCCCGTCACGTTCTTGAAGTCCTCCGGGGTGGGCAGTGCGCCCGTCTTCGCCGTCGCTCCCGCCGCCACCGCCTGCGCGATCGGGTGCTCCGACGCGTGCTCCAAAGACCCTGCCAGGCGCAGGACTTCACGCTCGGAGGTGGTCGTCGTCGTGTGGGTCGCCAGCAGTGTCATGCGGCCCGTCGTCACCGTTCCCGTCTTGTCCAGGACGATCGTGTCCACCTTGCGGGTCGTCTCCAGGACCTCGGGCCCCTTGATCAGGATGCCCAGCTGGGCCCCGCGGCCCGTCCCCACCATCAGCGCCGTCGGCGTGGCCAGGCCCAGTGCGCAGGGGCAGGCGATGATCAGGACCGACACCGCCGCTGTGAAGGCCGCCGTCAGGCCGGCTCCGTTGCCCAGCCAGAAGCCGAGCGTCGCCACCGCCAGGGCGATGACCACCGGGACGAACACCGCCGAGATCCTGTCGGCGAGGCGCTGTGCTGCCGCCTTGCCGTTCTGGGCGTCCTCCACCAGCTTGGCCATACGGGCCAGTTGGGTGTCCGTGCCGACCCGCGTCGCCTCGACCACCAGGCGGCCGCCCGCGTTGAGCGTGGCTCCGGTGACCGTGTCGCCGGGGGCGACCTCCACCGGTACCGACTCGCCGGTGAGCATCGAGGCGTCCACCGCCGAGGAGCCCTCCACCACCGTGCCGTCCGTGGCGATCTTCTCGCCGGGGCGGACCAGGAAGCGGTCGCCGGTCTTCAACTCCGCGGTGGGGATGCGGTGTTCGGCCCCGGACGGGGTGATGAGCGTGACTTCCTTCGCGCCCAGCTCCAGGAGCGCCTTCAGCGCCGCCCCCGCCTTCCTCTTCGAGCGCGCCTCGAAGTAGCGGCCCGCCAGGATGAACGCGGTGACTCCGGCCGCGGCCTCCAGATAGATGTTGCCCGCGCCGTCGCTCCGGCCGATGGTCAGCTCGAAGGGGTGCGTCATGCCGGTCATCCCGGCCGTACCGAAGAAGAGCGCCCAGAGCGACCAGAGGAACGCCGCCGACGTTCCGACGGAGATCAGGGTGTCCATCGTCGCGGCGCCGTGCCGCGCGTTCGTCCACGCCGCCTTGTGGAAGGGGAGCGCGCCCCACACCACGACGGGCGCGGCCAGCGTGAGCGAGAGCCACTGCCAGTTGTCGAACTGCAGCGCCGGGACCATCGCCATCGCGATCACCGGGACCGCGAGCAGTGTGGAGACGATCAGGCGCTGGCGCAGGGCGGCGAGTGCGGGGTCCGCGGGCTCGGGTGCGTCGTCCTCCCCCTGTACGGGAGCCGGGGGCAGCGGTTCCTCCGCTGTGTAGCCCGTCTTCACCACCGTCGCGATCAGGTCGGAGACCTCGACCCCGTCCTCGTAGCTGACCTTCGCCTTCTCGGTGGCGTAGTTGACCGTGGCGGTCACGCCCTCCATGCGGTTCAGCTTTTTCTCGATACGGGCCGCGCACGAGGCGCAGGTCATGCCGCCGATTGCGAGCTCGACCTCGGCCCCGGTCCCGGTCGTGGAAGTGGGCGACGGCATGGTCTCCTCCTCTGCTTTTCATACCCCCAGGGGGTATCTCGTACAGCCCCATGTATACCCCCCATCCGTATCAAGGTCAAGGGTGGGTGTTCAGAGTGCAAGCTGCGAAGGAGTACTGCTGGGCCGTAGGCTGGCCATTGGACTAGACCAAGCCCCGTAGCCGACTCCCTGAAGGATTGGGATCTGATGAGCAACCGCGCAGTGCTGGAGGTGATCGCCCTCACCGCGCAGGACGCGATCGCGGCCCAGGCCGGAGGGGCCGACCGCCTCGAGCTGGTCACCGACATGGCGGCCGACGGGCTCACGCCCTCACGGGAGACGTATCGGGAGATCCGCGCCGCTGTCTCCATCGACCTGCGCGTGATGCTGCGGCTGGCCGACGGCTTCGACGCCGGAGATGTCGACGCGCTCGTACGGGTCGCCCGTGAGCTGCGTGCCGAGGGCGCGGACCAGTTCGTGCTCGGGTTCCTGGACGCGGACGGCAATCCCGACCTGGTCGCCGTCGAGCGCCTCGTCGCCGAGATCGAGGGCTGCCGCTGGACCTTCCACCGGGCCATCGACCGCGCCGCCGACCGCGACGCTCTGCGCAAGCAGCTCGCCGACCTGCCCGGTCTGGACACCTACCTCACCGCGGGCTCCGCGGCCGGCGTCGACGACGGCATGGAGACCCTGCTCGCCGAGGCGGCCCGCAAGGGCGAGCCCGGCTACGAGCCGCAGATCCTCGTCGGCGGCGGGCTGCACCTCGAACACCTGCCGCGCCTCACGGCCGCCGGCATCGATGCCGTGCACATCGGCGGCGCGGCCCGCCCCCAGGGCTGGGACGGCCCGGTGGACGCCGCTGCCGTACGCGAGTGGCGTACCACCCTGGACAGCCTGACCGCGTCCTGAGCCGGGGTGGTGCCGACGGGCGGCGTACGTCTCAGCGCGGGACGACCAGCGAGGTCACTGTCGCGGTGAACGGCACCTGGTCGCCCTGACGGGCGGTGATGCGCACGGTCTCGTGGCCGGGCGCGGAGGCGGCGGCCGGCTCGGCCTCGATCCAGCACGGGGCGTCGAACTCGACGAAGCGCGTGAACTTGGCGTCGATGCCGGTCATGACGGTCTGCCGGGGGTGCAGCGTGGAGTGGGCCGCCTGCCGGGCCGCCTCCAGGAGCACCATGCCGGGGATGTGGTCGACCGCGTGGTCGAACAGGACGGGGTGCGCCACGTCGACGCGCAGCTGCCAGTGGCGGTCCGATCTCCCCGGCGCGAGCACGACGTCCTGCGGGTTGATCCGGCCTGCCTGATCGGGGGCGATCGGCGCCGGCAGCGGGACGGCCTGGTCCATCGCGCGGGCGGCGTCGCAGCGCGGACCGCGCAGTCGCCGGTAGATCGCGGGAGCCTGGTTGGCGAACCGGGTCTCGGTGACCCCCATGCGCTGCGTGCCCCGCATCGCCGTGGCCCGCAGCGTCATACCGCCGAGGCGCCCTGCGCGCCGGACCACATCGACGCCCGTCAGGTGCAAGTCGGAGTCCGCGGGCAGCCTTCCGTAGAGAAGCGCTTCGGGGGAGACCGTGCAGCGGAAGTAGTCCCATATCTGACGGTGGTCCATGGGTGCCCCGTAGCCGACGTGGCTGACCAGCGGGATGGCCTGGCGGACACTCTCGGCGAAGAGCATCGGGTCGTACAGGCCGTGCGCCGGGGTGTAGAAACTGTGCGACCGCGGCCATTGGGCAGGAGCGACGAAGGAGTCCTCGCCGTTCTCCTGCCAGCCGCAGAGCAGGACTTCGGCCTGGGCGGCCTTGTGCACGTACTGGCGAGGGATGGCCATCAGCAGCGGGGACGGCGAGGCGATGACTGCCTTGAGGGGAGACTCGGGACGAGCGGTTTCAACGGTGGTGGCAGTCACGAAAGGCCTCTCTGAGGTTCACGAGCTGGCGTCGCGCAGCGGTGGGCTCCGCTGCCGGGAGGGCATAATCTAGAGAGCGCTCTGTTTGTTTGTCGAGGGAGGAAGCATGGCACGCCCGCAGCAGGACCGTGCGGTAAAGACGAGGGCGGCACTCGTCAGGGCCGCCGCAGAGGAGTTTGACCTGCACGGATACTCGGGAACGAGTACAACCAAGATCGTGAAGCGGGCCAGTTCCACTATGGGAGCTCTTTACTTTCACTTTGACTCCAAGGACGACCTGGCCCGCGCCGTCATGGCGGAACAGGCGGCCGACCTCCCGGAGTTGGCACCCGGGAGCGGGCTGCAGCACCTCATCGACCTCACCCTCGCCCTGGCGCGGGAGCTGCAGCGAAACGTCCTGTTCCGTGCCGGTGTGCAACTGGCCGTCGAGCAGGGCGCCTTCGGGCTGCAGGACGATGCCGCCTACCAGCTGTGGATCAGCAACTTCAAGGACGAGCTCATCGCCGCCCAGGCGCTCGGTGAGCTGCGCGCGGGCGTGGACCCCGCGAGTTTCGCCCGCGTCCTCGTCGGCTCCTACAGCGGAACGCAGCTGTTGTCCCAGATCAGTTCGGGGCGCACGGATCTGCCGGAGCGCATCGCGGAGCTGTGGTCGTACTTCCTGCCCGCCGTTGCCGCGCCGGAGATCATCGATGGCCTGGACGTCACGGGCAGTACGCCGGAGTCGGCCGGATGAGACCGTGGACCGTCGCCCTCACCGGGGCCACGGGATTCATCGGCTCCGCCGTACTGCGTGAGCTGGCCGTCCGGGAGGCCCCTGGCGGCCGGCCGGTGCGGGTGCGCGCACTGGTGCGCCGGGCGGACGTCGTGCTGCCGGGCGGGGGAGCGGTGGAGGCCGTCCGCGCCGACATCACCGATATCACCGACATCGGCGACATGGCCGGCCTGGCGTCGCTGACGAGGTGCCTCACGGGAGTTGACGCTCTCGTCCATGCCGTCTCGTACGTCGGCAAGGACGAGGAGCAGTGCGAGGCGGTGAATCTGCGGGGCACCACCGCGGTCATGGCGGCGGCCCGGGCCGCAGGGGTGGGGCGGATCACCCACCTGTCGACGGCCGCCGTCTACGGCGCGGGTCCGCACCGCGCCGTGGACGTCGACGGCGTCGTCCCCGCGCCGGTCTCCGCGGCAAGCCGCAGCCGGCTCGCCGCGGAGGGCCCCGCCCTGGAAGCGGGGGCGCTCGTGCTGCGGCCGAACCTTGTGCTCGGCGAGGGTGACCGCTGGGTCGTCCCGGCGTTCGCCGAACTCGCCGAGCGGGTCGGGCCCGAGTGGCTCGGCGGCACGGGGCTGCAGTCCCTCGTCGACGTGGGCGACCTGGCCCGCCTCGTCGCGGTCTCCGTGACCGCCGCCGGCGCGGTGCGGGGTGTGCACCACGCCGTGCACCCGGTCCCGGTGTCCACCGGACGTCTCAGGGCCGCGCTGAGCGGTCACGGCCTGGTGGCGCCTGCCACGGGAAGCAGCGACTGGGAGCAGTGCCGCGCGCTTCTGGAGCGGACCCAAGGCCGGTACGGGGAGCGGCACTTGGAGCTGCTCGCGCGGGACCATCACTACCTGGGCGACCGTATCTGGAAGCTGCTTGCCGCAGATCCCGGTCCCGGCCCGCTGGTCCGGCTCGACCGGGCGGCGGCCTGGTATCGCGGGGCGCTTTCGCTGAACCGTCAGGACGCGCTGACGGGGCTGTCCTGAGACGCGCCGATGCCCTGAAGGGCGGTCTGCCACAGCTCGGCGAAGTGCTCCTCCACCGTGGGTGAGGGCAGGAGTGCTCCGCCGAGCTGCGGGAGCAGTCCCGCTTCCACGGCGGCCACCAGACTGCCCACCATGAGAGCGGCCGACTCCGGCCGGGCGCCGGGGCGCAGGAGGTCGAGGACCTCCGCCTGGTGCAGCCGGGTGCGTACGAGAGGCAGCCAGCTGCCCCGCCAGTCCATGGCGAGGGGTGGCTGTTCACGGGAGAGTCTGGCGGCCGCTCGTGCCACGGCGTCCGCGCTCAGCAACTCGGCGAGCGCCCCGGTGATTTTGCCGACGGACTGCAGGGGCCCCTGCCCCTTCCGGTCGGCCTCGTCGACCCTGGCCTGCGTGGCCCGGATCCCGGCGGTGCACACGGCCTGCGCCAGGGATGCCTTGCTGGGGTAGTGGAAGGTGAGCGCTCCCATGGTCGCGCCGGCGGCCTTGCAGACGCGGGAGAGCGACGTGCCGTCGTAACCGTGCAGTGCGAACTCCGCCGCCGCGCTCCGCACGAGCCGTTCGCGGGTCAGCGCCCCTCGTACCTGCCCGGTGTGCTCCGTCATGCCGTTCTTCCCTCCTGCCGCAGTGCCCCCGTACGCGACCTGATCCCATCTGGCTTCCCTGCATCCTGTGGCATCGCGTTCCGAGAGGTCAGGCCAACTTGCCTAAGCCGTATACGAGTTCTTGGCGGGGTCGGGTCCGCGGCGCCGCCTCGCGGCAACGTGCCAAAGTCGCTCGGTCTCGCGGGGGTCCCTGGACCGCAAAAGAGAGTACTCTCTATGTTTGTGGCTGGAAGAACGGACCGAGAAGAGTCAGGGGAATGGCTGTGCGCGACATCGCCGACATCGCCGACATCCGCCGTCACGCGCGTGGCCCGAGGGGCAGCGATGAACTCCTCCAGGAGTTCGTGGGCCGTCTCTTCGGTGACCTGCCGCGAGCAGACCAACTCAACCGTGCACGCGAGTACGTGACGGGCCTTCTCGTGACGCCGGGGAAGAAGTCGCTGCGCCGCATGGCCGCCGCGGTCTCCGAGTCCCCGCACACGTCCCAGGCCCTGCAGCAGTTCCTCAACTCCAGCCCGTGGGCCTGGCACCCGGTGCGGCGCGCACTCGCCGGCTGGACCGAGGAGCACCGTCCCACCCTCACCTGGAGCCTGGGCCTCGCCGTTCTCCCCAAGCGCGGCGACCACTCTGCGGGTGTCCACCGGCGCTTCGTCCAGGACGCCGACCGTACGGTCAACTGCCAGCTGGGCGTGGGACTCTTCCTGGGTTCGGGCGACGACTGCATCCCCGTCGACTGGCGCCTCGTGCTGCCCGGGCACTGGCAGACCGACAGCGCACGGCGCGCGGCCGTCCGGATCCCCGAGGGCGAGCCGACTCCCGCGGAGGGCGCCTGCGCCCTCGACCTGGTGCGCACACAGACCGCGGCCACCGGCCGCACGGACGTGCCGCTCGTCGCCGACCTCACGCAGCTTCCGCACGACGCGTCGTTCCTGCCCGGTCTCGCCGCGCTCGGTACGGGGTTCGTCGTGCGGATCCCCGCGAGCACCGCCCTGCGCCTGCCGGCCGGGCCGGGAAGGCCGGTCCCCGCGCGCCAACTGCTGCACAGCGTCACGGCCGTGACGGGCATCGGCTCCGGGGTCGTCCCCGACGCCGGCGGGCGCGGCCACTCACGGGTGCGGACCTGCGCGGTGCGCCTGGGGCACGCTGCGCCGCCCTCGCCGCAGCGGCCCTGCGTGCTGATCGTCGAGTACCCGGCGGGCGAGCACAGCTCCCCGCGGTACTACGTCACCGACCTCACGCACCACCGGCCCGGCGAGATCCTCCGGCTCGCGGGCGCGGCGTACCGCACCCGGGAAGCCGTACGGGAGATGCAGGACCACTACGGGCTGCTGGACTACGAGGGCCGCTCCTATCCGGGCTGGCACCGCCACATGACTCTGGTGTCGGCGGCCCATGCCTTCCGGCAGCTGTCCGGCCGGGAGCCGGGCGCCGAGATGCCCGGCCGGGCGGGGACGGCGAAAGCCGCCTGAGTCCTCACTGGTGGGTGGTGTGGCGGGGCGTCAGGCCGATCAGCACCCGGTTGTCGTCCGCGCCGCCCGCGGGGCGGTCCAGGTCGAGGCCGTAGCGGCGGGCGAGACGCAGATATCCGGCCGTCGACGGGTCGGGTTCCGTACGGTCGACGACTCCGCGCACCTCAAGGTAGCGATAGGGCTGCTCGGGGTCGTTGACGGACAGGGAGACATGCGGATTCCCGGCCACATTGCGGTACTTGAACCGGTCCGTGGTGGTCGTGAACCAGAGCCGCTCGCCGTCCCATTCGAACCAGACCGGGTTCACGTGCGGCGTGCCGTCGGGCCTGATGGTGGCCAGGTGCCCGAACAGCGGGCGCTCCAGCAGGTCGACGTGGCTGGCGGGGATGAGGGACATGACTGCTCCTGTGGGTGTGTGCGGTCCGTTCTCGCCTCTCATGGTGGAGGCCGCCGGGGCTCGCGCACGGCCCGTCGCCGCCCGCTGCACCCAAGGGCCCATGGGCGGCGGACGCGGCTCTGCACCCTAGGGTGCAATTACGGGGCTCGGCCGCCCGGTTGGGCTCCGTAACTCGTACCTTGCTGATGTGGCCGACATCAGCAGCGCGATCCTCATCCCTCAGACACCGACCCGCATCCGGCTGCGCCCGCGCCATGCACGTCTCGCGCTGCTCGAGGCGCGCCCCGTCGTGCAGGTCGTCTTCCTCATGCGGTACGTCATAGGCGTCGCGGCCTCGTCCGCGCACCACCTCCTGGCGCACCCGGTGCGGCTGGTCGCGGGGGTGATCTCCTGGTGGCTGGCCGTGGTCGCCGCCTACCTGATCAACGGCGTGATGGACGTCAAGGAGGACCGGGCCAACGGGTCCGACCGGCCCATCGCCAGGGGCGATCTGCCCGAGCGGGTGGCAGCCCTCCTCACCGGGGGCGCCGCCGTGGGGGCGCTCGCCCTCGCGGCCTTCGTCCCCGGCCTCCTCGTCTGGGTGGCGGCGTTCCTGCTGCTCGGCTGGGTCTACTCGGCTCCGCCCCTGCCCGCCAAGCGCTGGAGCACGGCGTGCGCGGTGGTGGTGTTCGGGCTCGGATGGACCTCGTTCGCCGGCGGAGCGGCCACGACGGGCGGCCGGCTCAGCACCGCGGGCCTGGTGTTCGCCACCGTGATGAGTGCCTGGATGGCCCTGGTGGGGTCAGTGGTCAAGGACCTGAGCGACGTCGACGGGGATGCCACCGGGGGACGCCGTACGGTGGCCGTGCGCTACGGGGCTCACCTGGCACGCGCGCTCGGTGCGACCGGAGCACTCCTGGTCGGCGTGGGCGCAGTGCTCTCCTGGCTGCTCTGGGCCCCGTACATGCTGCCTGCCATGGCCCCCGTCGCGATCGGCGCCGTCTGTGTGGTCGTCCAGATCGTGCGCACCACCCGGATCGCGGGCGGGGACAGGCGGATGCGCCGCGGCGCCTACCGCGTGTTCATGCGCACCCAGTACGCGGCCAACATCGCCATGCTGTTCGTGCTGGCCTTCCACGGAGCGGCGTGAGGGCGGTGGGAACACGGCGAAGTCCCGGCGGGAGCAGGCGGCGTGAGTGCCGCCGCTCCCACCGGGACCGGGTTCGTGTGCCACCGCCGAGGCGGAACGGATCAGACGCGTCCGAAGGCCTTGTTGACCGCGTCGATACGGGAGCCGGCCTGCAACTTCCCGTAGATGTTGCAGAGATGGCGCTTCACCGTGGCGGTCTCGATGCCGAGCTCCCGGGCGATCTGGACGTTGGTCCGCGCCAGAGCGACCCGTTCCAGGATCTCCCTCTCCCGCCGCGACAACTCGGAGTGCTCCGCGGTCTGCCCCGTACCCGGGGAGGCGGGTGCACGTACGCGCGACGACTGCGCGGCGACGGCGTCGTATCCGCGAGCGCCCGCGTAGAGCCGTTGGCCCGCACTGGTCCGGAAGACGGTGCTGACCAGCAGTAGCGCGGCGGTGCGCCGTGCCGACGCCTCGTACTGCACGGCGGTGCGCAGGGCGGGCTGCAGCGCACTCCACAGGACGTCCACGGCGCGCACCGACTCCGCCACCGCGATGCCCTGCTGGGCGCGATCGGTCCCGACCTGGTGCGAGTAGCTCCGGGCGTCGGACGGCTCCGGCAGCGGCTGACCCGCCAGTGCCGCGATGCAGTCCTCCACGATCGCCTGCGCCTGGTCACGGCATCTGGGCCAGGCCTCAGGATGCGTCACCAGCGGACTGCGGACCGTGCGCAGGGTGTACTGGTAGGTGCGGATGATGTCGGGAAGCGCGCTTCTCAGAAACGCTCCCGCCGCCGGATAGTGCATGTTTCCCTCCCTTGCTCTCCTTCAACGAAGGAGCGGCTGTACGTCCCAAGCTAGCCAAGGGGGCGGCTGTTTCCCCGTGCTACTTGCCGAAATCCGGATGAGTTCCCGGACGGACAATCCGCACCTGCTTTGGCAAGTTCCCCTTTGCCGGTACGGGTGCGGTCTGCCTGCCGGATGTGATGTTCAACTCGCTGCACCCTTGGGTGCAATTGGTCCTCCGGCGGCCGGTGCAGAGCCGGGCTCGACCTAATCTCCATTCGTGAGCACACACTCGGCAATGGAACTGGAAGGCACCCGGATCGGGAGGCCGTCATCGGTCGAAGTCGCCCTCAGGTGGGGCGATGTGGATTCCTACGGTCACGTCAACAATTGCGAGATCGTACGGATCATCGAGGAAGCCCGTATGCGTTGGCTCATGTCGAGCGGCGTCTTCGACGGAGAGACCGCAGTGGTCGCGGCCCATGACATCGGATATCTCAGGCCGCTTCAGTACTCGTTGGAGCCGGTCCCTGTAGAGGTGTGGACGTCGAACGTCCGGCGTTCCAGCTTCGAGTTCAATTTTCAGCTCCTCGACGCGTCGCGGAGAGTCAGCGTCAAAGCCGTCAGCCGGATGGTGATGTTCGACCTCACCACGCAGGAGAGCTACCGCATCGGCCCGGAGTTCCGCGCGTACCTGGAGGAATTCTCCGGCGAACGCCTGTGAATCGCCCGGAAGTCCGTGACCAGAAGTAACCCGATACGAAAGAGAGTTATTCATGCAGCTCGACACCAAGCGGCTTTCCGCCCTCGGCGACTATTTCGACCGACTGGTCCTCGACGGGCAGATATCCGGCTGGACGGGCATGGTCTCCCAGCACGGTGAGGTGGCGTACGCGTCGGCCGGCGGCCTGGCGAACATCGCCGACGGCGTCCCGATGAAGACGGACAGCATCTTCCGCGCGTGGTCGCTGAGCAAGGCGATGACCTCGGTCGCCTTCATGACCCTGGTGGAGAAGGGCCTGATCGCGCTGAGCGACCCGGTTGCCGACTACCTCCCCTCCTACGCCGACCTGCGGGTCTACCGCGCCGGCATGGCCGAGTCGCCCATCACCGAGGGGCTCGTCGAGCCCATGAGGATCTGGCATCTGCTGACCCACACCTCGGGGCTCGGCTACGGCTCCCACCAGTCGCACGCGGTGGACAGCCTGTACGTGGGGTCCGGGTACGCGCTGGGCGTCCCCCAGGGCGTCGACCTGACCGCCGCCACCGAGGCGTGGGGGTCGTTCCCGCTGCGCTTCCAGCCGGGTACGGCCTGGAACTACGGCGTCAGCACGGACGTGCTCGGCCGGATCATCGAGATCGTCTCCGGCCGCCGCCTCGACGTCTTTATGAAGGAAGCCCTCTTCGAGCCGCTCGGCCTGAAGGACACGGCATTTCACGTGGACCCGGACCAGCAGCACCGTTACGCGGAGATCTACACGCAGGAGGGCGGGAGCGGCGGCCTGGACCCGCTCGGACTCCCGGTCGACACCGACGTACCCGGATTCCTTTCGGCCGGCGGCGGAATCTACACGTCGGCGGAGGACTACATCGCCTTCCTCGGCATGCTCGCCAACAACGGCCGCATCGGCACGACTTCCGACCACGTGGTCTCGCCGCTCACCGTCGAGTCGATGCGCAGCAATCACCTTCCGGGCAACGTCACACTCGGCAACGGATTCGGCTACTGGCCCGTCCCCGCGATCAACGAAGTGATGAAGTCCGTCGGTTTCGGGCTCGGATTCATGACCATGCAGTCGCCGGGCGAGAGCCACCTCCTGACGCGCGCCGGTGAGTACTCCTGGCTCTCCGCGAGCAGTTCCAACTACTTCGTCGACCCGTCAACGGGTGTGTCGGCGCTGATCGTTCCTCAGCTCTACCCCTCGCGCACGCTTCCCCTCATGAACCGGCTGCGCCAGTTCGTCTACCAGTCCTACCGGTAACCCATGAATCCGCGCACCGGAAGACCCCCACAACAAGGAGTTCTCCTTTGTCGACCGTAGAGACCACATCCCCGCCGTCCGCCGCGCCCGCGCGCTCGGAATTCAGTCCGCTGGGGCAGGGCACGCTGCTGATGGCTGCGGCCCTGACGACCGTCGACGCGTTCATCGTCAACGTCGCCCTGCCCTCGATCCAGAAGTCGTTCGGCGTTTCGGCGTCGACCTCGCAGTTCGTGGTGAGCTTCTACGGCATCACGTACGCCGTCCTGCTGGTACTCGGCGGCCGGTTCGGCGACCGGTTCGGGCGTCGCAAGGTCATCCAGTTCGGCATCTCCGGATTCACGATCGCCTCGCTCCTGTGCGGCATCGCCCCGAACATCGAGACCCTGATCGGTGCCCGTGTTCTCCAGGGCGCGGCCGCGGCGCTGCTGCTGCCGCAGGTGCTCTCGACGATCCAGGCCACGCTCCAGGAGCCCGCCAAGACGCGCGCCGTCAGTTACTACGGTGCGATCGGCGGCCTCTCGGCAGCCGTCGGCCAGCTCCTGGGCGGCCTGTTCGTCTGGGCGGACGTCGCCGGTCTCGGCTGGCGGCCGATCTTCCTGGTGAACGTGCCGCTGGGCATCCTGGCCGTCATCGGTACGCGGCTGTGGGTGCCGGAGACCAAGGCGCCCCAGGCGCAGGGCGCCGACCTCGGCGGCACCGCCCTGTTCGGCACCGCCGTACTCGCCCTCCTGATCCCGCTCAGCCTCGGCCGGCAGACGCACTGGCCGCTGTGGACCTGGGCGCTGTTCGTGGTCTCCGCCGTGGTCGCCGTCGTGCTGTGGCGCTTCGAGCGCACGGTGGAGTCGTCGGGCGCCGTCCCGCTCATCTCTCCCTCGCTGCTCAGGCAGGGGACCATGCGGCGCGGTCTGCTCGTCCTCGGCAGCGGTTTCCTGGCCTTCGGCGGTTTCATCTTCGTCTTCGCGCTGGCCGTCCAGGGCGGCAACGGGATGAGCGCCCTGGAGTCCGGTCTGTCCATGGCGCCGATGGCGGTCGGCCAGTTCCTCGCGGCCGTACGGGCCCCGAAGCTGATCGGCAAGGTCGGCGTGCGCACGCTCCAGATCGGCGGCGTCCTCCAGATGCTCGGACTGGTCGCCCTGATCGTGCCCGCCCTGCTGTGGTGGTCGCATCTGCACTTCTACGAGCTGATGGTCGGCATGTTCCTGATCGGCGCCGGCAACGGCCTGTTCGTGCCGACGGTCTACCGCACCGTGCTGTCCTCCATTCCGCCGCAGCAGATCGGCGCAGGCAGCGGCATCGTGACGACCACTCAGCAGACGACGCTCGCCCTGGGCACGGCCCTGCTCGGCGCGATCTACATCGGCGTCTCCGGCCACAACGACACACGTCTGGGCTTCGTCGTGGTCGCGGCGGTCTTCCTGGCCGTGGCAGCGCTCTTCGCCCTCTTCGGCAACTCCCTCCAGAAGGACAGCAGCACCAAGTGAACGCGAAAGGAGGACGACCCCCATGCTGATCGACAACCTCTATCTGAACGGCTGCACGGTCGCCTACCCCGACACCCGGATCTCCGTGTCCGACGCCCTCGCGCAGGGCCTCGTACGGGACTTCGACGAGGCCATCGGCAACCCCGACGTCCCGGTCTTCGACAGTGCCCGGCCGGTCGCCGACCTTGCGGTCGAGGCGCTGCACGGGGCCCTGAAGGCGGCGCAGGCCGAGCCCTCCGACGTGGGCCTGCTGTTCCACTGCGGATGGTGGCACCAGGGCTTCGACATCTGGAGCGCGGCACACTACGTCGCCCACCGCACCGAGGCGCTCGGCGCTCTGCCGGTGAACCTGTCCCAGGGGTGCAACGCCCCGATGGCGGCCCTCGAACTGGCAGGCCGGGCGATGCTCGCGGATCCCTCGATCAAGACGGCGGCCGTGACGGTCTCGGACGCCATGCAGGAACCGCAGGTGGACCGCTGGAACCTCAACTACGGCTGTGTGCACGGCGATGCGGGGACCGCGCTGCTGGTCGCCCGGGAGCCGGCTGCGCACACCTCCTTCCGGATCGTGTCGCTGTCGAGCAGGGCGGCACCGGAGCTGGAGGAGATGAACCGCTTCGCGTACGACCCGACACCGGGCCCCGCGCTGCGGGCGGGTGGCAAGGTCGACCTGAAGGCGGCCAAGAAGGCGTACCTGACGGAGTACGGCATCGAGCGGTTCGCGCGGCGGTCGCGGGAATCCCTGAACGGCTGTGTCCGTGAGGCGCTCGACGACGCGGGGCTCACGGGCGCGGAGGAGCGCATTCGCGCCGTCGCCGTCCCACGGCTCAGCGGCAAGATATTCGAGACGGTCTACCGGCCGCAGCTCGCGCCGTTCTTCGGCGCGGACAAGCTGGTGTGGCACGGCGGACGCACCGCGCACCTCGGCGTCGCCGACGTGGGCGCGAACATCGCCGACCTCTACGCGGAGCAGGATCTGCAGCCCGGCGATGTGGTCGTGATCGTCAACGCCGGCGGTGGATACACCTGGTCGTGCCTGGTGCTGGAGCTGGCGTGCTAGACGTACTGATCGTCGGTGCGGGACCGGTCGGGCTGACGGCGGGATGCATTCTCGCCCAGCAGGGCCACGCGGTCCGCGTCGTGCGCAAACACCCGCCGTTCACGGGCCATTCGCGGGCTTCGGTCATCTGGCCGCGGGCCCTCGAGATCATGGAATCGATCGGCGTCACCGAATCCCTGCGGGCCATGGGCAGCCATGTCACCCGCATCGGTTACTACTCGTCGGGCACATCCATCGGCCGCTTCGAACTCGACCGGCTGGACGACACCGCGTTCCGCTTCGCGCTCGGAGTCTCGCAGCACGAGACCGAAGCCGTCCTGGAAGCGGCGCTGCGGGCAGCCGGGGGAACCGTCGACGACGCGGAACTCCTCGCGCTCGAACAGGACGAAGGGCACGTCACCGCGCGCCTGCGGAGGGACGGGGCCGACGCCACCGTGTCGGCGCGGTTCCTGATCGGCGCCGACGGTGCGAACAGCACCGTGCGCGCGTTGCTCGGCATCGCGACGCACGACGTGGGCCCGCGGGTCTCCTTCCGTATTGCCGACGCCGTGGTCGACCAACTGCCCGAGGACGAGGCCAGCTACTGCTGGACCCCGGCAGGCGGCATGGCCATCGGACCGCACGACCGGGGCGCGTTCCGTCTTGCGCACAGGATTGCTCCCGATGATGTCCACGACACGTCCGTGGAGTCGTTCCAGCGGCTGCTCGACGAGCGCGGTCCTGGCGGACGCGCGCCCGTCGTACGGGAATTGATCTCCACTGCCGATTTCCAGGCACGTTTCGCGATCGCGGAGCGTTTCCGGGTCGGCCGCTGTTATCTCGCGGGTGATTCCGCGCATGTGATGGCACCGGCCGGAGGCCAGGGAATGAATTCTGGAATGCTTGACGCGGCGGCGCTTTCCTGGCGTATGCTGGAAGCGCTTCGAAATGGCGCGGCGGACAGTGCACTTGCTGAATACGACGCCGAACGCCAGGTCGTCATCCGGAAGATCATGGCAACCGCCGTCGAGCACGCCCGAGACGGCGGACTCCGCTCGGACGAGGACATCGCCGTGCGCGACCAGCGCTATCGCGCCATGTGGCAGAACGCGGCGCAGCACAAGGACCGCGTGGCCAGGCTGAGTCAGCTGACCGTCGACCCGGCGCGCGCCGCAGGCGCATCGATCCCCTCCTGAAACACCCTCGCGAAAACAGGCCCGGTCGTTCACTGGAATTCGGATCTCCGAATTCCAGGAATGTCCGGTCGGGCCTTCCTGTCAAAAAAATCAATGAATTGGATGAGGTCATGACCGTTGCAGTAATTTCCGACGAGGTCATTCGCGACACCACCCTCGACATCATCGTCGACGAACTCGAACTGGACGCCGAGCCCGCCGAGATCGACGTGCACGCCGATCTGATCGACTTCTACGGCGCCGACTCCCTCGGCCTGATTCAGGTCCTGGCCCGGGTCAACAAGGAGCTGGCGATCCGCGTGCCCCGCGAGCGCGCCGTCGACCTGCGCACCGTGGACCTGCTCATGCAGCAGATCATCCGCATACGTGACGGCAAGGACGGCGACCAGTGAGCCGCACACGAAGGGTCGTGGTGACCGGCCTGGGGTGCGTGAGCAGCATCGGCACCGGGGTCGAGGAGTTCACCGCGGGAATCAAGGCCGGCCGGAGCGGCGTCACTCCGATCACCTCCTTCGACTCCAGTGACTTCCCGGCCCGACTGGCCGGTGAAGTGCAGGACTTCGACCCTGCGGCGATCGTCCGCGTCATCGACCCGGACGACTGGGGGCGTACCGCCCACTTCGCGGCGGCCGCGGCCCGTCTCGCCGTCGAGGACGCCGGGATCGAGCTCGACGAGGACACCCGCGCCACGACGGGCGCCATCATCGGCACCACGAACGGCGAGGCGCCCTCCGTCGACACGCTGACCCAGCAGTGGCTGGACGGCGGCCCCGACACCCTCTCCGCCGACGTGGTCCGCAAGATCCCCGCGGGCAACATCGCGGCGGCCGTCTCGGTCGAACTGGATCTGTACGGCGAGACCGTGGTCATCCCGACCGCGTGCTCCGCTGCCAACTACGCGATCGGCAGCGCCGCCGACAAGATCATCTCCGGTGAGTCCGATGTGATGCTGGCGGGCGGCGCAGACAGCGTGAACCGGTTCACCCATGCCGGGTTCCAGAGCCTGGGCGCGGTGGCCGACGGCGTACCGCGGCCGTTCGACGAGGGCCGCAGCGGCATCGTCACCGCCGAGGGCGGCGCGGTCCTCGTCCTGGAGGAACTCGGGCACGCCCAGCGGCGCGGCGCGCACATCTACGCCGAACTGCTCGGCTACGGACTCAGCTGCGACGCCCACCACATCGTCCACCCGGACGCGGAGAGCATCGCCGACTGCATCCGCAGGGCGCACGCCAACTCCGGCATCGAGGCCGCCGACGTCGACTACGTCTGCGCCCACGGCACGGGCACCCCGACCAACGACATCACCGAAATCACCGCCACCCGGCTGGTGTTCGGCGACGAGCACCCGCCGATCAGCTCCATCAAGTCGATGCTCGGCCACACGATGGGCGCCGCCAGTGGATTCGGCGCGATCGCCTGCTGCAAGGCGATCGAGGAGTCCTTCCTGCCGCCCACCAGCAATCTGCGCACCGTGGACCCGGCGTTCGGCGAGGGCATCGACGTCGTCGGCGGCGGTGCCAGGTCCGCCGAGGTGACCGTCGCGCAGAACCACGGCTTCGCGTTCGGCGGCAACAACGCCATCACCATTTTCGGCGCCCTGTCCGGCCGTGAGCCGGTCGGCGCGGCAGTCGAGGGAGGGGAGCGGTGACGACCGTGACCGAGGAACTGCAGATCTCATGGGCGTCGGTCCTTTCCGTGGCCGGAGTCGGCCTGGACGCCCTGCGCGACCGGCTGCGCGAGCCGGCCACGGCCGGCCCGGAGCCGGCCGGTGATCCGGTCGGTGCCGACGCCGACGCCGACGCCGACGAGTACGAGGGCCTGCCCGGCCGGGTGGGCGCCGTACCGGACTTCAAGATCACCGACTATGTGCCCCGCAAGGGCACGAAGAACCTCGACCGCACCACCAGGCTCGGGCTCGCGGCCAGCACCCTGCTCAAGCGCGAACTGAGCGAGCGGGCCGACGTCTCCGACGCCTCCTGGGAGTCCACCGGCATCGCCATGGGCACCGTCGTCGGCAGCCTGCGCAGCAGCGTCCAGCTGGACGTCGACATCATCCGGGGCAAGGGCATCGACCTGGTCAACCCCGCGGTCTTCCCCAACGTCACGATGAACTGCTGCGCCAGCCAGATCGCGATCTGGCACCGGCTGCGCGGCCCCAACTCCACCCTGGCCAACGGCACGGTCAGCGCGTTCTCCGCGCTCCAGTACGGCGCCCGGCTCATCCGCCGCGGTCACGCGGGGCGGATGCTGGTGGGCGGCGTCGAGGAGCTCTCCCCGCACACGGCGTGGGGCACCCGGCTGAAGAAGGACGTGGACGAGTCCGTCGTCATCGGCGAGGGTGCGGCACTGCTCGCGCTCGAACCGGTGACGGCCGACGCCCCGCCCGCCCTTGCCACGGTGACGGCCTGCGAGGTGCTGTTCGCCCCGCAGCGCACCCGCGCCGGGTATGCGACAGCACTGCGCCGTGCCGTCGACCGCGCGCTCGCCGCAGCGCAAGCGGCCGGTGTGGACATCGAGTTGGTGCTCCCCGGAACCGCAGGAACGGTTCTGGAGGAGAGCGAGAAGGCGGCTCTGGAGCGATTCGACGTCGAGCGTGTGGACGTACGGACAGCCGTAGGCGAGTGCGGAGGCGCCCTGGGCGCCATGCAACTCGCCGCCGCGCTCGCCCTGGGGAAGCCCGGCACCGGCGTCCTGATGACCGGGATCGACGACTCCGGAGCTGTGGCCGCCGCCGTCCTCGCCATCGGGGAGCGCGCATGAGCACGGTCGCAGCCCCGAGGGGCGTCCGGGTGAGCCGGGAGCTGGTTCACCGCGCCAACGAAGAGGAGATCCTGGTCTCGCCGCCCTGGCGCGAGACCGGGGGCTACGGCAGCGCGACGGTCACGACGGGCATCAGTTCGTACTACCGCGACCACCCCGGCTCGTACTGGCTGGACGCGCTGCTCCTGATCGAGGCCTGCAGGCAGGCCGCGCTCAGTGCGGCGCACGAGTTCGAGGGCCTCGCGCGCGACATCGCGTTCTTCTTCAACTCGATCGAGGTGCGGCTCACCGACCCGCAGCCGCCGGCGGCCGTGGACGGCGAACTGACGCTGCGGACCCGGTTCGAGCAGCTGAGGCTGCGCAGCGACGGGACGCCGAAGCAGATCACGTACACGCAGACGGGAGCGGACGCTACGGGCCGGGAGGTCGTGCACACGTCGATGGCGGTGCAGGGGGTCCCCAAGGACCGCTACCAGGAGCTGCGCGCCTACCAGCGCGAGGGCTCGCCCGCCCCGACGACGGCCGCCCTGCGGCCGGACACCGGCCGGCGGACCGGCCTGAGCAGCCCGCGCAGCGTGGCCCGTACGGATCCCGCCCATGTGACGCTCGCCCGGCTTCGGCCCGAACAGGACGGCATCAGCGCCGAGTTGGCGCCCGACCTCGCGAACACGAGCCTCTTCGACCACGACTACGACCACTTCCCGGCCATGGTGCTCATCGAGGCCGGCCGCCAGCTGGCCCTGGCCGGCACCGGGAGTCCCGCCGCGCACGTGGTGACCGGGGTGCGCGCCTCGTTCGAGCACTTCGCCGAACTCGACCGGCCGGTCCGGCTCGTGGCACGCCTCGACGGGCTCCGGGCCGACGTGGAATGCGTACAGGACGGCCTGGTCGTCACCCGTATGTCGTTCACGCTGAGCCCGGTCCGACCGGACGGCGGGGGAGCGTGATGAGGCACGCGGTCTGGACCGACTTCCGCGGAGTCCTCACGCCTCCGCTGCGCGAGGGGCTGCGCGTCTACTGCCTGGGCAAGCCGTTCTCGCCCGAGCAGCTCGGGCAGTGCCTGCGCGCGATCGCCGACCGGTACGGCAGCCCGGACGGGATGGCGGTCCTGGACTCCGGGACGCTCGACGAGCGGGAGTGGACGGCCGAGATCGCCCAGGAGCTGTCCGACCGGTTCGCGGTGGACGCCGATCTCTCCGCGCTGGGCGTGGAGTGGTGGAGCGACCGCAGGATCGACTCGAAGTGGCTCGACGCGCTGCGGACCTGGCGGGAGGCGGGCGTCTTCGTGGGCCTGATCTCCAACCTCCCGCCGGACTGGCGGGCCCCGTTCCTGGACTTCGCGGACTGGGACGGCCTGTTCGACCAGGTCCTGCTCTCCTGCGACCACGCCACCCGCAAGCCCGAGGCCGGGATGTTCCGCCTCGCTCAGTCGTACTCCGGCCTTCCCCCCGAGGCGAACGTCCTCGTCGACGACCTCGACGCCAATGTGGCAGGCGCGCGCGCCGCCGGCTGGACCGGGGTCCTCGGTGGCGGCGCCGCCACGGACGCCGCCGTCCAGCAGATCAATTCGATCGTGCGCATCGGCGCACACCACCAAGGAGCAACACGATGACCAGTCGATCGGCATTCGTCACCGGAGCCAGCCGGGGCATCGGAGCGGCCGTCGCCACCGAGCTGAACAAGCGCGGCTACCGCGTCGTGGGCACCGCCCGCACCACGAAGCCCGAGATCGAGGGTGTCTCGTTCGTCCAGTGCGACGTGCGCGACCCGCAGTCGGTGAGCACGGCGGTCGAGCAGGCGCGCGGGATCGTCGGCGAGATCGACATCGTCGTCAACTGCGCCGGGATCATGAACGACGGCCCCCTGCTCACCCAGACGTACGAGGGCGTCCAGGACGTGCTCGAGACCAATCTCACCGGCTCCATCAACGTGGCCCGCGAGACGGTCTCGGACATGCTCGCCAACAAATGGGGGCGCCTGGTGTTCGTCTCCTCGATCGTGGCGCTGTGGGGATCGCCCGGCCAGGTCAACTACGCAGCCTCGAAGAGCGGTCTGATCGGACTCGCCCGCTCCCTGTCCTGGGAGCTGGGACGCGCGGGCATCACGTCCAACGTCGTCCTGCCGGGACTGATCGAGACCGACATGATCTCCGACCTGTCGAAGAAGCGGCGCGACGAGATCGTGTCGCAGACGCCGCTGCGGCGCACCGGACAGCCGGAGGAGGTGGCCGCGCTCGTCGCCTTCCTGGTGTCGGACGAGGCAGGCTTCGTCACCGGTTCGTCCATCCCCATCGGCGGCGGCGTCGGCATGGGTGTGTGAGCCATGGCTCCCGTACGGCATCCTCTCGCCGACGCCGCCCGCCGACTGCCCCTGGTGGCCGTGGACGACGTCCAGGACAGCGAGACGGGGTTCGTCGGCCGCAAGCGGATCGTCGCCGACGACCGCTATCTGGCCGGGCACTTCCCCTCGCTCACCCTGTACCCCGGGGTGTTCCTGGTCGAGAGCCTGCAGCAGATGCTCGAACTCCACGTCGACCATGCCCTCGGCGGCATCGAACTGGTGGAACTCGGCTCGGTCCGCTTCAGCCGCCCGGCGCTCGCCGGCGACGAGGTGGTGTTCGACACGGCGGTCACCGGCGACCGCACGAGCCTGACCACCCACACCACCTGCACCATCGACGGGCAGCGCTGTGCCCGCATCACCGCGACCTGGAGGTGCCGGCCATGACGTCGACGGCGACGGACTACCCCGACCCCGGCGAGCTGCTGCCCTACGGGTACCCCGCGCTCCAGGTCGACCGGATCGTCCGGCACGAGCCGGGCGTACTCACGGCCACGAAGGCCGTGACCTATCACGAGCTCGACAGCCACCTGGGCTCCTCCCGGCCGGGAGCGTTCCCCGCCAGCCTCACCATCGAGTCGTTCCTCCAGGCCTGCGGTCTGCTCGTCATGCTCGAAACGCAGAGCCCCGGACAGCAGCTGCTGATCTTCGGTTCGGCGCGCGGAATCCGGGTGACCGGTGCCGTGTACGCGGGCGAACTCCTGGAGCACACGGTCGAGTTGGTCGACCTGGACGAGGGGACGGCCACGTGCACCGGTGTGGCGCGGGCCGGGGACGGGCGTGTCGTCCTGGAGGTCGGCCGCGCCGTCACCCTGCTGCGCCCCGCCGACTCGCTCGCGGGCCCGGTCCGGACGGACGGCAGCTGACATGAGCAACATCTTCGAGAGCGAGGACTCCATGGGACACCGCTATGTCGTGACGGCTCCGGGACAGGGCGTCCAGCGGCCGGGGATGCTCGACCCCTGGCTGGAGGCCGTGCCCGGCGCACCGGAACTGGTCGACGCCTGGTCGCGTGAGGCCGGCTTCGACCTGGTCGGGGCCGGGCGCGACGAGACACTGCTCGCCGACACCGCCTACGCGCAACCGCTGATCGTCGCCGTGTCCGTACTGGCGCACCAACTTCTCTTCAGCAGACTGAGGTTGAGGAGCGACGAGGTCCTGTTCGCCGGTCACTCCGTCGGTGAACTGGCCGCTGCGGCCGGGGCCGGACACCTCGACCCTGGCACGGCGGTCGCCCTCGCCCGGGTGCGGGGCGCCGCGATGTCGCAGGCGTGCGGATGCGCGCCGAGCGGCATGGCGGCGGTCATGCCGACCAAGCGGGGCGGTGCGTCGGACGAGGAGATCGCCGCGGCCGTCGCCGCGGCGGGCCTCACCGTGGCCAACCACAACGGCAGCCACCAGTTCGTGGCGGCCGGCCCCGCGGACCGCGTCGCGGCCCTCGCCGACGCGCCGCCACCGGGCACCCGCGTGGCTCCGCTGAACGTCGCGGGCGCCTTCCACACCGAGTCCATGGCCGCGGCGGTCCCGGCGTTCGCCCGCGCGGTCCACGCCGCCCGCTTCACCGAACCGGCCTCGGTGATGGTCGGCAACGGGGACGGCGCGACGGTCACGGACCCGGATGAGCTGCGCATCCGCCTGATCACCCAGATCACCTCGCCGGTCCGCTGGGACCTGTGCGGGGAGACGATCGCGCGTCTCGCGGCCCCGGACGCCCTCCATGTCGAACTGGCGCCGGCCGGTCCGCTCACCCGGCTCCTGCAGCGCTCCCGCCCGGACGCACGCGCCGTCGCGGTGGCCGCTCCGGAGGACATCGACCGTGTCGTGTCCGAGGCCGGGGCGGACGCCCGCCTGCCGGAGCCGGCAGGCGCCAGGTGAGCGAGCGGGAGCAGTTCCACCCGAGTACGAGAAGGAGGAGCCGACATGTACAGCAGCGTTGAGGAACTGGTGGCGCTCAAGCAGGTGATCGCCGAGGGGTCGGACACCGCGGCCACCCAACGGCAGCGCGACAAGGGCAAGTTGACCGTGCGCGAGCGCATCGACCTGCTGCTCGACCCGGACACGTTCCAGGAGGTCGAGCCGTTGCGCCGGCATCGCGCGACCGGCTTCGGCCTGGAGCGCCGAAAACCCCACACCGACGGCGTGGTCACCGGGTGGGGCACCGTCGACGGCCGCACGGTCTTCGTCTACGCGCACGACTTCCGGATCTTCGGCGGGGCGCTGGGCGAGGCGCATGCGGAGAAGATCCACAAGATCATGGACATGGCCATCGCGGCCGGGGCGCCTCTCGTGTCGCTGAACGACGGCGCGGGCGCCCGTATCCAGGAAGGCGTCACCGCCCTCGCGGGCTACGGCGGCATCTTCACCCGCAACACGAAGGCGTCGGGAGTGATCCCGCAGATCAGTGTGATGCTGGGTCCGTGCGCGGGGGGCGCGGCCTACTCGCCCGCCCTGACCGACTTCGTGTTCATGGTCCGTGATACCTCGCAGATGTTCATCACCGGCCCCGACGTGGTGAAGGCGGTGACGGGCGAGGAGATCACCCAGAACGGTCTGGGCGGTGCGGACGTGCACGCCGAGACCTCGGGCGTCGCGCACTTCGCCTACGACGACGAAGAGACCTGCATCGCCGAAGTCCGGTACCTCATCTCGCTGTTGCCGCAGAACAACCGCGAGGCTCCCCCGGCCGTGGCCACCGACGACCCGGACGACCGGCGCTGCGAGGAACTCCTCGACCTGGTTCCGGCCGACGGCAACCGTCCGTACGACATGCGCGCGGTGATCGAAGCGGTCGTCGACGAGGGCGAGTACCTGGAGGTGCACGAGCGCTGGGCCTCCAACATCATCGTCGCCCTGGCCCGCCTGGACGGCAGGACCGTCGGCATCGTCGCCAACCAGCCCCAGTCCCTGGCCGGCGTACTCGACATCCACGCCTCGGAGAAGGCCGCGCGCTTCGTCCAGATGTGCGACGCCTTCAACATCCCGATCGTCACCCTGCTCGACGTTCCCGGCTTCCTGCCGGGCGTCGACCAGGAGCACGGCGGCATCATCCGGCACGGAGCCAAGCTCCTGTACGCGTACTGCAACGCCACGGTGCCCCGCATCCAGCTGATCCTGCGCAAGGCCTACGGCGGCGCGTACATCGTCATGGACTCCCGCTCGGTGGGAGCCGACCTGTCCTTCGCCTGGCCGACGAACGAGATCGCCGTGATGGGCGCCGAGGGCGCCGCCAACGTGATCTTCCGCCGGCAGATCGCCGGGGCCGACGACCCCGAGGCCATGCGCCTGCAGATGGTCAAGGAGTACAAGACCGAGCTGATGCACCCCTACTACGCGGCCGAGCGCGGGCTCGTCGACGACGTGATCGACCCCGCCGACACCCGCCGCGTACTCATCAGGTCCCTGGCGATGCTGCGCACGAAACACGCCGACCTGCCGTCCCGCAAGCACGGGAACCCGCCCCAGTAGAACGCTCGCCCGTGAACTCGGGCGCAATCGAACGGAGTTGACGTTCATGACCACCTCCATCGCCCCCGCGGCCGCGCCCCTGGTCCGGGTGGAACGCGGCCACGCCACCGACGACGAACTCGCCGCGCTCACCGTCCTGCTGCTCACCCGCGCCGAGGCGCAGGAGGGCCGGGAGTCCGCCGCCGGCCACACGGCGGGGAGTGCCCCGCGGTGGGAGCGCCTCGAGCGCAACACCGCCTACCGCACTCCCGGCAGTTGGCGAAAGGGGCAGTGACGTGGACGGCTCGGACACAGGAGAGGGCGCGGACGGCCGCCGGTCGGCCAAGTCCGCCGAACGGCCCCGGCCGGTACCGGTGTTGCTCGCCGGGGAGGAGGAGTGGGGCGATGAGTCGCACATCCACCGGGGCATCGACTGACCCCTCGGCAGAGGGTACGGACCGCACGGACAGGGCCGCGGCAGGCGGCGGGGGAGGCAAGGCCGGATGAGCGGCATGCGCAAGGTACTGATCGCCAACCGTGGCGAAATCGCTGTCCGTGTGGCCAGGGCGTGCCGTGACGCCGGGATCGGATCCGTAGCCGTCTACGCGGATCCGGACCGGGACGCCCTTCATCTGCGGGCTGCCGACGAGGCGTACGCGCTCGGCGGTGACACCCCGGCCACCAGCTACCTCGACCAGGAGAAGGTGCTCGCCGCCGCCCGCAGATCCGGAGCCGACGCGGTCCACCCGGGCTACGGATTCCTGTCGGAGAACGCCGAGTTCGCGCAGGCCGTACTGGACGCGGGTCTGACCTGGATCGGCCCGCCGCCGCAGGCCATCCGCGACCTGGGCGACAAGGTGGCGGCCCGTCACATCGCCCAGCGCGCCGGCGCCCCGCTGGTCGCGGGCACCCCGGACCCGGTCTCGGGTTCCGCCGAGGTCGTGACCTTCGCCGAGGAGCACGGTCTGCCGATCGCGATCAAGGCCGCCTTCGGTGGTGGCGGGCGTGGTCTGAAGGTGGCCCGGACGCTGGAGGAGATCCCCGAGCTGTACGACTCGGCGGTCCGCGAGGCGGTGGCCGCGTTCGGTCGCGGCGAGTGCTTCGTCGAGCGTTACCTGGACAAGCCGCGGCACGTGGAGACCCAGTGCCTGGCCGACTCCCACGGCAACGTGGTCGTCGTCTCGACGCGTGACTGCTCGCTGCAGCGCCGCCACCAGAAGCTCGTCGAGGAGGCCCCGGCCCCGTTCCTGAGCGAGGCGCAGAACGCGGAGCTGTACGCCGCGTCGAAGGCCATCCTCAAGGAGGCCGGCTACGTGGGCGCCGGCACCGTCGAGTTCCTCGTCGGCGCCGACGGCACGATCTCCTTCCTGGAGGTCAACACCCGCCTGCAGGTGGAGCACCCGGTCACCGAAGAGGTCTCCGGCATCGACCTGGTCCGCGAGATGTTCCGTATCGCCGACGGCGAAGAGCTGGGCTACGGAGACCCGGTCACGCGCGGGCACTCTTTTGAGTTCCGCATCAACGGCGAGGACCCGGGCCGCGGATTCCTTCCCGCCCCGGGTACGGTCACGAGCTTCGCGCCTCCGAGTGGGCCCGGTGTCCGGCTGGACGCGGGTGTCGAGTCCGGCTCGGTCATCGGCCCGGCCTGGGACTCGCTCCTCGCCAAGCTGATCGTCACCGGCGCCACGCGCGAGCAGGCGCTGCAGCGTGCGGCACGCGCGCTCGCGGAGTTCGAGGTCGAGGGGATGGCGACGGCGATTCCCTTCCACCGTGCGGTGGTTGTGGACCCGGCGTTCACCGCCGACCCGTTCACCATCCACACCCGGTGGATCGAGACCGAGTTCGAGAACCTCATCCCCGCGTTCGCCTCCGCCGCCCAGGGCGACGGAGGGGATCCAGCCGGCCGGTCGACCACCGTGGTCGAGGTCGACGGCCGACGCATCGAAGTCTCCGTCCCCCTGTCGCTCGGCAGGCCGCTCGCGCGTACGGCGGTGTCCGGTTCACGCCAGGTCAAGCGCCGTCCGGGGACACGGCGGGCAGGACCCGCCGTGTCGGGGGACACCCTTGCCTCCCCGATGCAGGGCACGATCGTCAAGGTCGCTGCCGCGGAGGGCGCGACGGTCCGCGCGGGCGATCTCGTCGTCGTACTGGAGGCGATGAAGATGGAACAGCCCATCACCGCCCACAAGTCCGGCACGATCGCCGCCCTGTCCGCCCAGGTCGGCGCGAGCCTCACCGCGGGTACGGCGATCTGCGCCATCAAGGGGTGACGTGGTGAGCATCCTGACCGCCCCCGGGGACAGAGCCGCCCCGCCGGCGCCCCGGCGGGAAGCGCTCATGGCCCGGCTTCTCCCGCCGCAGGTCGTGACGGTGGAGTCGTTCGGGCCCTGGCAGGGGGACTGGCGTCATGTGCTGCATCCCGCCGAGGCCCGGGTCGTGGCGGCGGCGGGGGAGAAGCGCCGGCAGGATTTCGCGAGCGTACGGGAGTGCGCACGGCGGGCGATGCGAACCCTTGGCGTGCCCCCGGCGCCACTGCTGCCGGGCCCCCGGGGTGAGCCGGGGTGGCCGCCGGGGACCGTCGGGGCGATGACGCACTGCACGGGGTACCGGGCGGCGGCGCTGGCCCGCGCGGGAGCGGGGATCGCCGCCGTCGGTATCGATGCCGAGCCGCATGCCCGGCTGAGTGCGGACGTCCTGGAAATGGTGGCAGGCCGCCGCGAGCAGGACCGGCTCACGGCGCTCGACGGCCTGTGGCCGCAGGTGTCCTGGGGCTGCCTGCTGTTCTCCGTGAAGGAGGCGGTCTTCAAGGCGTGGTACCCGCTGGCCCTGAGCGAACTCGGCTTCCTGGAGGCCGAGGTGGACCTGTGGCCCGACCCCGGCGACTGCCGCACCGGGGGCTTCACGGTCGAGGTGACCCGGCCGGGTCCCTTCGCCTCGCTGGCCGGGCGCTGGCGACTGGCCCAGGGCCTGGTCGCGACAGCGACGGCAGTCGCGGCGAGCGCGGTGACGGAGACGCCCGCGGTGTCCCCGGTGTCCGCCACAACATCGGGGTACGACAGTGCAATCGGCCCCCCGGCAAGATCACCGGCCATCCTTCCCCCACTACTCTGGCCGATCGGCCCCCTTCTGAAAGGTTGACGCAATGCGCCTCACCGACAGCCCCCAAGTGGAGTGCGAGATCGAGATCGCCGCCGATCTGGGACGGGTGTGGGAATTGGTGTCGGACATCTCCACCTCCGTCCGCCACAGCCCCGAACTGCAGGAAGTGGAGTGGCTCGACGGGGCCGTCGGGCCGGGCGTCGGCGCCAGCTTCACCGGTCGCAACCGGAATGCCGGCCTGGGGGAGTGGCAGACCGTCAGCCGCATCGTGGAGATGGAGCCGATGCGCACCTTCCGCTGGGAGGTCGTCTACTACCACGACCGGGACCACGGCGACCCGCTCTCCGTGTGGACGTACAGCCTGGAACCCGTCGAGGACGGCACCCGGACCCGCCTGCGGCACGGCATGCGTCTCGGCACCGCCCGCGGACCGCTGCAGGAGTTCATCGAGCGCAACCCGGAGCAGGAGGAGCGCATCCTCGACGGCCGCTTCGCGCGTCTGCGCGTCGGCATCGAGACGACGTTGGCCGGGGTGAAGTCCGACGCCGAGGCGTGACCCGGCCTCCCTAGCCGGTGGTCAGCTGCTCCGGGACCGGGGCGGAGTGGGTGACGATCAGGCCGGAGACGGCGCGAGTGAGGGCGACGTACAGGCGGCGCAGGCCGGTGCGCTCGTCGGGCTCGCCGGCGACGACCGCGGCGGGCTCGTCGAGGACCACGTAGTCGTACTCCAGGCCCTTGGCGAGGGATGCCGGGACGAGGGTGAGGCGCGACTCGGCGGTCGTCTCCTCACCGGGGTTGAGGTACGCGAGGCCGGCGGCGGTCAGCGCCTCGGCCAGGGCCGG
Organism: Streptomyces sp. NBC_01465; assembly: GCF_036227325.1. Lineage (NCBI taxonomy): Bacteria > Bacillati > Actinomycetota > Actinomycetes > Kitasatosporales > Streptomycetaceae > Streptomyces > Streptomyces sp. NBC_01465. The sequence continues at coordinate 4,669,066 of NZ_CP109467.1, forward strand.
GATGCGGGCGTCGGCCGCGATCAGGCCCGTCGAGCCCTCGTGGCGGAGCGAGTCGTGGCAGGCGGTGACGGCGGCGGCGTCCAGGTCGTCCGTCGTACGGAGGTCGAGCGAGCCCGGGTTCTCACGGACCGAGGAGACCGGCGCCAGGCCCGGTGACATGTGGGGGAGCAGCCGGGACGCGTAGGCGATGACCTCGCGCGGTACGCGGAAACCGGCCGTCAGCTCCTCGATGTGCGCGCCCGCCTTGCCGAGGTGGGTGAGCGCCTCGGCCCAACTCCCCGTCGCCCAGGGCGTGGTGCCCTGCGCGAGGTCGCCGAGGATCGTGGCGGAGCCGGTGGTGCAGCGGCGGCCGACGGCGCGGTACTGCATGGGGGAGAGGTCCTGCGCCTCGTCGAGCACGACATGGCCGAGCGAGTGCGTACGGGCGATGAGGTCGCTCGCCTCGTCGATCAGCACGGCGTCGGCGAGGGACCACTTGGTGGCCTTGACCGAGCGGGCGGGCTTCTCCCAGAGGATCGTCTTCTGCTCGTCCGCGGTGAGGATCCCCTCGGCGTGGTCGGCGAGGAAGTCCGCGTCGGAGAGCAGGCGCAGGACCAGTTTCGCGGGGTCGACGGGCGGCCAGGCGGCCTTGACCGCGGCCTTCACGGCGGTGTTGCGGGCGACCGCGTCCTGGACCCGGTCGTCGGGGGCCTCGCCCGACTGCTCCATCCGTACGAGAACGGCGTGCGCGATGCGCTGGGGGAGGGCGTCGTGGGCGGCGCCGTAGCGGATGTCGCGGTCGAGCAACTCCTGGACGATCTCCTCGAGTTCGTACGCCGGAATGCGCCAGCGGCGGGATCCGCGCACGACCATGACGGGCTCGGTGGGGATCGTGACGTGTGAGCGCAGCGCGCGGCGCAGGACCTCCGCCATGCGGGCGTCGCCCTTGACGACGGCGGCATCGGCGGGGTCGGCTCCGCGGACCTCTACGTGGGCGACGAGGTCGTCGACTGTTGCTTGCTTGACCTCCAACTCGCCCAGGGCCGGGAGGACTTGCTCGATGTAGTGGAGGAAGGACTTGTTCGGTCCGATGACGAGCGTGCCGGTGCGGGCGAGGCGGTCGCGGTGCGCGTAGAGGAGGTATGCGACACGGTGCAGGCCGACGGCGGTCTTTCCGGTGCCGGGGCCTCCCTGGACGCAGACCGAGCCGGAGAGGTCGGCGCGGACGATCTCGTCCTGCTCGGGCTGGATCGTCGCGACGATGTCGCGCATCGGCCCTACGCGGGGCCGCTCGATCTCGGCCTGGAGCAACTTGCTTGTCCGGGCGGCCTCTTGGGGGTCCGTGAGGTGCTCGTCCTCGTACGCGGTGAGCTCGCCGCCCGTGTAGCCGAAGCGGCGGCGCAGCCCGATGTCCATCGGGTCCTTGGAGGAGGCCCGGTAGAAGGGCTGCGAGACGGGGGCGCGCCAGTCGATGACCATGGGGTCGCCGTCGGCGTCGTGGACGTGGCGGCGGCCGATGTAGAAGCGCTCGCCGTCCGCGCCTTCGGCCATGTCGGCGCCGGGGGCGTGGAGGTAGTCGAGCCGGCCGAAGAAGAGCGGGGTGTGGGAGAGGTCGGCGAGTGCCTTGATCCGGTCCTCGATCTGGCGCTCCAGGACGGCGGCGTTGACCCAGTTCGCGGTGACGTCGCGGATGTCGAGCGACTGCACGTCCTCGCGCATCGCGCGGAGCGCTGAGCGGGAGGAGGTGAGGTGGGCGCGCTCGCGGGCGAGGGGGTCGGTCTGGTCTTGCTGGTCTTGCAGGTCCTGCTGGTCAGGGGCGTGCGAGGGCACGGCGGAGCCTCCGGGCGGGTGCGACGTGATCACGGCATGACTGCAGCCCGGTACCGACCGGGCGGCGCACGCTCCCGAGGGGGCGGCGGGGAAGGGGAGATTCTAGCCAGCGATCGGTGTGGGGGCCAGTGAATTGATCCGGGGTCGGGGCCGCCCCTGACTCCGTACGCCTCCTAGGGGACGGTGTGCTCCCTGAGGGGGAGGGGGTGGGGGTGTGGATTACGACCGTAGGTCGATGTGCCGGGAATGCCCGAAACGGATGATGGATGCATGACCACAGCGACCATCACCCCAGTCCCCCGCCAGTCCGGCCGCCCCGCCGGAGCCGTCGCCGCCGGAGCCACCGCCGTGGGTGCCGACCCGCGGCCCGCCCGCCCCGTCGGCAACGCGCTGCGCGCCGTCAAGGTTTTCGCCGGAGCCGTCGTCAGCGTTGTCATCCTCGGGGAGTACAGCAACTGATCCACTAGAGTCACGGTCCGTGCATCATCGCTCACTTGTCGTGTCCGGACTGTCGTTCGCCGCATTCGCCGCGCTCTGCGTCGGCCTCCGCATTCCGATGGCCGACGCCCTCGTCTATCGCGCGGAAGGCGCCGCCGTCGCCTCCGGCGCCGATCTGTACGGATTCACCGTCACCCGGTGGCAACTGCCCGCCACCTACCCGCCGTTCGCCGCGATGCTGTTCGTGCCGCTGAGCTGGCTGCCCGTGCCGGGGCTCAAGGTCGCCTTTCTGGCGGGGAATGCTGTGCTGCTTGCGGTGTTCGTCCGGCTGTCGTGCCGGTTCGCGGGTGTGACTGTACGGACTGAGGCCGTTCTTGCCGTCACCGCTGTTGCGTTGTGGCTGGAGCCCGTCTTTCAGACGCTGGTCTTCGGGCAGATCAACCTGGTCGTCGCCTGTCTTGTGCTGTGGGACCTGGCGCGGCCAAGTGGGGCTCGCGGCAAGGGGATTGCGCTGGGTGTCGCCGCGGGGATCAAGCTCACCCCGGCCGTTTTCATTCTCTTCCTGCTCCTCACCGGACGGGTGCGGGCTGCGATGGGCGCTCTTGCTGCCTTCGCTGGGACCGTGGTGCTCGGTGGGCTTCTGCTGCCCTCCGCCAGCTTCGACTTCTGGACGCGGAGGATCTTCGAGACGGGTCGGGTGGGGAAGGCGTGGATCGTCGACAACCAGTCGCTGCAGGGGCTGGTGGCGCGGGTTCTGCATGATCCGGAGCCGGGGCTCGCGTGGGTTGTTCTTGCCGTACTGGCTGGTGGTGCGGGTCTCTGGGCCGCGCGCCGGGTCCCGTACCGGTGGGGCGTTCTGGTCACCGCGGTGACTGCGCTGCTCGTCTCGCCGATCAGCTGGTCGCATCACTGGGTGTGGTGCGTGCCGCTGATCGCCGTGCTGGTGGGGAGCGGGCGGGTGCGGGTCGCGTGGGTGATGGCCGGGGTCTTTGCGGCGCGGACGATGTGGGTCGTCCCACATCAGGGGGATCTGGATCTGCAACTGCCGTGGTGGCAGCAGGTGTTGGCGGCGCCGTACCCGTTGGTGGGTCTGGTGCTGGTCGGGTGTGCGGTTGAGTATGCGCGCAGGCGTGGGGTGAGTACGCGTACCGAAGCGGTGGTCCGGGTGCCGGTGGTGTGATGGGTGCATGACGACAGAGACGGCACCTGCGGTGAAGTTCCAGCGCTGGCTCACGGCCGGTGGGCTGGTGGCGCTGCTGCCGGCGTGGCTGTTCTCGATGCTGCTGATGCTGATCGACGCGTCTGATCCTGAGGACGGCGCGACGGGAGGCTACTACACGGCGGGGATGTGGAGCCTGGGGGCCTCGGCGCTCGTGGGGGTGGTCGCGCTGTGTCTGCCGTCGGAGCCGATGGGGCGCAAGGAGTGGATGCGGGTGGCGTTCTCGGGGGCGCAGTGGGTGCTCTTGCTTGGGGCGCCGCTGCTGGTTGCCGCGGACTGAGTGGGCCGGGGGCGGGAGGGTTTCCCCAATCCCGCCCCTTCCCGAACTGGGGGCTCCGCCCCGCAGACCCCCGCTGGGGCTCCGCCCCAGACCCCGCTCCTCAATCGCCGGAGGGGCTGGGGGGTGGGCATTTCCAGCCCGTCCGGCGATTGAGGACAAGCGGCCGAAGGTCGCTTACGGGGTGCAGGGGGCGAAGCCCCCGCATGCGGGGGCCGGGGCGCACAGCCCCGGCCCACCCCACCCCCGGCAGGGGGTCTGGGGCGCAGCCCCCCACGCGGCGGAGCCGCAAAATGTCTCAGCCGGGAAGGGGCGGGGTGGGGGAAAGTCCCCTCACTCCCCAGCCAGCAGCTCGTCCGCGTCCACGATCCGGTACGCGTACCCCTGCTCCGCCAGGAACCGCTGCCGATGCGCCGCGAAGTCCTGGTCGATCGTGTCGCGTGCCACCACCGAGTAGAACCGCGCCTCGTGCCCGTCCGCCTTCGGACGCAGTACGCGACCGAGCCGCTGCGCCTCCTCCTGGCGCGAGCCGAACGTTCCCGACACCTGGATCGCGACCGTCGCCTCGGGCAGGTCGATCGAGAAGTTCGCCACCTTCGAGACCACCAGCACGCTGATCTCGCCCTGCCGGAACGCGTCGAACAGCTTCTCGCGCTGCGCGTTCGACGTCTCGCCCTTGATGACCGGGGCGTTCAAGTGCTCGCCCAGCTCGTCGAGTTGGTCGATGTACTGGCCGATGACCAGCGTCTGCTCGCCCTTGTGCTTGGCGACCAGCGCCTCCGTCACCTTGCGCTTCGTCGCCGTCGTCGCGCAGAAGCGGTACTTCTCCTCCGGCTCCGCCGTCGCGTACGCGAGGCGCTCGGAGTCCGTCAGATTGACCCGTACCTCCACGCAGTCCGCGGGCGCGATGTACCCCTGCGCCTCGATCTCCTTCCACGGAGCGTCGAACCGCTTGGGGCCGATCAGCGAGAAGACGTCCGACTCGCGGCCGTCCTCCCGTACGAGCGTCGCCGTCAGGCCGAGCCGCCGCCGCGCCTGCAGGTCCGCGGTGAACTTGAAGACGGGCGCGGGCAGCAGGTGCACCTCGTCGTAGATCACCAGGCCCCAGTCGCGGGAGTCGAAGAGCTCCAGGTGCGGGTAGACGCCCTTACGGCGCGTGGTCAGCACCTGGTAGGTCGCGATCGTGACCGGGCGGATCTCCTTGCGCGTACCGCTGTACTCGCCGATCTCCTCCTCGGTCAGCGACGTCCGCTTCACCAGCTCGTGCTTCCACTGGCGGGCCGAGACCGTGTTGGTGACGAGGATCAGCGTGGTGGCCTTCGCCTCCGCCATCGCACCCGCCCCCACCAGCGTTTTCCCGGCGCCACAGGGCAGCACGATGACACCCGAGCCGCCGTGCCAGAAGCCCTCGACGGCCTGCTTCTGGTACGGGCGCAGCGACCAGCCGTCCTCGTCCAGGTCGATCTTGTGGGCCTCGCCGTCGACGTACCCGGCGAGGTCCTCGGCCGGCCAGCCCAGCTTCAGCAGCGTCTGCTTGATCTGGCCGCGCTCGGAGGGGTGAACGGAGACCGTGTCGGGGTCGATGCGCTCGCCGACCAGCGGGGCGACCTTCTTCGAGCGGAGGATCTCCTCCAGGACCGGGCGGTCCGTGGTCGTGAGGACCAGGCCGTGCACCGGGTGCTTGGAGAGGGTCAGGCGGCCGTAGCGGTCCATCGTCTCGGCGACGTCGACGAGGAGTGCGTGCGGGACGGGGTAGCGCGAGTACTCCACCAGCGCGTCCACGACCTGCTCGGCGTCGTGCCCTGCCGCGCGGGCGTTCCACAGGCCCAGCGGGGTCAGCCGGTAGGTGTGGATGTGCTCGGGGGCCCGCTCCAGCTCGGCGAACGGCGCGATGGCGCGGCGGCAGGCGTCGGCCTGGTCGTGGTCCACCTCAAGGAGGAGGGTCTTGTCCGACTGGACAATCAGTGGCCCATTCACGCGGTGCCCCTTCCGTTACGTCAAACCTCCAGTGTGCCGTACCGTGCGCGCATGACGGGACGTAGTGCTGGTGCGGGGGCTTTATTGCTGCTCGCCGTGGCGGTGACAGGGTGCTCGGAGGAGCCCAGGATCTGCACGCTGATCGGCGCCGAGACGGGCATCACTCTGCACTACCGGCCGTCGGACTACGCGGCCGCAGGTCCGGGAGCCATGTTCCGGATCTGCACGGACACGACGCACTGCGTGCAGGGGGCTGAGGACACGACGTCCCTCGAGGGGCAGCTGTGGGTGGGGCTGCCGGACGCGAGGGGTCCCGACGAGGTGGTGGTGCGGCTGACTGTCACCTCGTACATCAAGGAGAAGAAGGTCCTGTACGACGAGAGCGCGCGCGTACGCCTCTCCAAGTCCCAGCCCAACGGCCCGGGTTGCAGCCCCACCGTCTGGCAGGCCTCTCTGCGCGCCGACCCCCGCGACGGTCTGGTCCGGCCTTGACGGGGTAGACGCGTCCCCATGGTGACGAAGGAAGCGGAAGCGCGGCCGCGGCTGCAGCGGCGTACCTGGGGATCGGTGGTGGCACGGGTGATCGTGCTGCTGGTGGGGTTCGTGTTGATGGTGGGGTTCGCGGTCGCGCTGGCCAAGATCACCCTGGAGCCTTCGAAGGCGTCCGTCGACCTCACCCACACCAATATGCGACCCGGCGACTCGATACGGATGTACCTGGACCAGCCCGCTTTCCGGGACACGGTCAAGCAGATCGGCGGGAATCTGCTCCTCGGGGTGCCCTTCGGGGTGCTGCTGCCGGTGCTGATCCCCAAGGCGCGGGGGCTGCTCCGGGTCCTGATCGTGACGGCGGTGGTGATGTTCTGCGTGGAGACGGCGCAGGGGATCCTGGTCGAGGGCCGGGCCTTCGACATCGACGACGTCATCCTCAACACCCTTGGGGCGCTGGTCGGTTACCTGCTGCTCGGGCGGCGGCTGGGGCGGGCGCTGCATCCCCGGCGGCGGCACTGGTGGCAGCGGCAGGAGAGGGTCGCCCCGAAGCCGGCCGCCAAGCCCGAGCCCGAGCCGAAGCCGAAGCCGAAGCCGAAGCCGAAGCCCAAGCCCAAGGTCACGATCGCGTCCGCTGCCAGGGCCAGGGCGGCCGCCCTGAAGGTCAGGCTGGGTCGTCGGCCAGTTCGGCCACGCCCGTGATGCGGTGCAGCGGGTACGTACGGACTTCGTCGGCCGTGTGGTCGTACGCCGTGACGAACCCGCCCTCGACCCTCACCGGCGCGATCACGCGCTGGCTCGCGGCCCCGTCGGCGTTGACGTAGCCGATCCAGAGCGCGGAGCCGGTCATGGCCGCGGCCTGCACCGTGGCGAGCGTCTCGGCGGAGCTGGTGCGCGGGAGGTCGCCCCGGCCGGTCTGAGGCACCGGCTTGTGGGCCACGGTGGCCGCGGTGTCGCCCGCGCGGATGGCCCGCAGGGCCGCGGACAGGAGCGTCGCGTCGGGAGCCGGCGGGCCCTCGGGGATCGGGGCCGGTGCGGTGCGCGGCGGGGTGCGGTAGGCGTCGGCGCGGGTGATGAGGACGTCGCCGTCGGCGGACTCGGCGGCGGGCGCGAAGCCGATGGAGCGCAGCGTGTCGAGGAGCACGGCGGGCTCGGCCTGGGCGGCGAGGACCGTGGGGGCGAGGCGGCGCAGGCGCAGGGGCTGGGAGCGCTTGTCGGCGAGGATCTCGTTGAGTACGGACTCGTCGTCGCAGCGCACGTACGAGGACGCGGCGCCGACGCGGAGGTGGCCGTGCTTGCGGGCCACGTCGTCGATCAGATAGCTGAGCGGCTGCGGCACGGGGGTACGGGAGTGCGCGGCGAGGAAGGCGTGCAGGTCGGAGGCGGACTGCCCGGCGTCCAGGGCGCGGCGGACGGAGCCGGGGGTGAAGCGGTAGACGGTCGCGCCGCCCTTGGACTCGACGTCGGCGGCGACATTGAGCAGCTCGGCGAGGGGCCGCTCCAGGGGTCCCGGCGCCACGGCGGTGAGGTCGGCCTGGAGCAGGACGTGGTCGAGGGGCTCGGGGATGAGGGGGGTGAGGGCCTGGGCTGCGAGGGTGCGACTCGCCTCGCGCTCGATGGTGCTTCCGTCACCCAGCAGAGCGCGGCCGTGCGTCGACAGGGCTCCTCGGCCCGTCACGCCCAGCAACTCCGCGTCGTTCAGGGTCCATTGGGCCAGGCGGGAGCGGAGATCCGTGACGCCCGTCGCACCTCGGCCGTTGTTCGCGGAGCGCGTCGGGCGTTCCCAGCGCAGGCGCGCCAGGAGCGATTCCGGGTCCGCCGAGGTGCCCTCGGGGAGGGTCGCGAGGAGGGTGAGGACCCGGCGGCGTACCTCGGGGGCCGGCGAGCGGTCCAGGTCCGGGCCCAGCGGGGAGAGCGTGCGGCCCTTGGCGTCCTGGCCGCCGATCACGCCTGCCGTGCGGGTGGCGGTGAGCCAGGTCAGTGCCAGGTGGGACCAGCGGTCGGCGGGCAGAAGCTCCACCCAGTCGTCGTACGCGGGGGTGGCCGCGAACCGCTCGTCCGCCTCCCCGTCCGACGCCAACAGCCCTGCCGCGTAAGTGAGTTCGAGCCAGAAGCAGGCCAGCTGCTCCGTGCAGTCCAGCGCGGCCGCGGTCCGCTTCAGGTCGCGGACGCTCAGGCCGCCGGCGCGCAGGACGGCCGGACCGCCCTCGTTCCAGTCCTTCAGGAGCTCCTCGACCGTGGACAGCGCCGTGAAGGCCTGGCCCGCCGCCGTGGAATCCACAGCCTGTGGACGATATTCGCGCGCGGCGGCAACCTCCGGAGGCAGCGGCTCCGGCAGCCGGTGCGCGCGGCCCCCGCGCAGATGCAGCGCCGCCTCACGGGGCAGTACGACGGTCCGCGCACTCGCGGGCAGCAGCAGCCCCCGGTCGCGCAGCCAGCGCACGGGCGGGGTTGGCACGGCGGCGACCTCGCCGTACGGCGGCCCCCACACCAGGCGGTCCAGTACCGAAAGCGCCTCCGGAGGCGCCGAGTCGAGCAGCTCCGACATCCGGGTGCGGTCCGTGAAGAGCGCGGTCAGCGCCGCGACCGCCGACACCGAGTCGTACGTCGCCGGCAGCCCGGCCGCAAGCAGGATCTCCTGGACCCGCCCCGGCGACATCCCCGCCGTCGCCTCCGCCACGGTCGGGCCGAGCCCGGTCGGGGACGGGTGCGTGGGGGAGGGGGCGAGCAGCTCGCGCGCGGTGCGGACGAGGCGCAGCCGGTCGTCCTCGCCCCAGACCAGGGCCTGTTCGCGCAACGTCCGTACGGCGCCGGGGAGTTCGGCCTCGATGACGGGGTCGCCCTCGTCACCGGCGATCAGCGCGAGGAGCGTCGCGTACGGGGCGGGGTCGGGCGCGACGGCGAGGGCCTCCGCGGTCTGCAGCGCGAACCGGTCCAGGTGCTCCAGCGCGCGTACGACCGAGGCGCGCGTCGCGGCCCGGGTCGCGAGCTGCGTGACGTCGTTCGGTACGGGCGTCAGCAGATCGGGGCGCGCGCGCAGCAGACCGGCCAGCGACGCGTCGTCGCGGGCGCGCAGCGCTTCCGCGAGCGTGCGCGGTGGCGTACTGCCGTTTCCTTCGGACACGTGCGCCTCCTGTTGCGCTCGCCGGTCCCCATCCGCCCCACGTTATCGGCTCGGGAAGCGCTAACGTCGGTGCAGGCGGCGGTGAAGGGGTGCGGACGCGTGGGGATCGAGAGCGACCAGCTCGTCTACGACTATCTGAGCAAGGTCGGAGACCTGGCGCAGCAACGGCAGTTGCCGTCCGGCGAGCGCATGCGGCTGGTGTCGTCGCTGCGCAACGAGATCGACCGGCAGCGGGGAAAGTTCGAGAGCGAGTCGCCCGCGACCGTGCGCCGCATCCTGGGCCGGCTGGGCACGCCGGACGAGCAGGTCGCGGCGGCGACGGGCGGTTCGGCCCCCGATCCCGCCCCCTTTCCCGTACGGGAAGAGCCGCGCCCGCGCCGGATTCCCCGCCCGCGCCGCATGGAGAAGCCGGAGCCGGAAGCGCCGCAGGCCCCTGCCGCCTCCCCGCCGCACCTCGCGGGCACGGACGAGCTGGGCCCCTCCGGCAGCGAACCCGACTGGTGGCGGATCGAGACGGCGCCTTTCGGGGCGGGCGACGAGGTCCCCGGCTTCGTCGGCGGTGTGGAGATCCCCGAGATACTGCGGCCGCCGCGCAAGGCGAAGGAACGCGTCGAGGAGGAGGACGAGGACGAGGACGAGGCCGAAGAGGAGGACGGCGAGGAGGAGTTCACGGAGGCCGAGGACGACACCCCGCGCCGCCGCTTCCTCCGCCGCGGCCCCCGCGCCCCCCGGGCCCGCGCCCCCCTCGCCAACCCCCTGCTCCTGCTGGCCGCCGCCCTCCTCGTGACGGGCGCGATCTTCGGCTGGCTGATCGCGCTCGGCGCGGGCTGGCTCCTCGCGTACACCTCGCGCCGCCTCACCCCCGCGGAGGCGAAGTGGGCGGCGCTCGGGCTGCCGGGACTGGTGGCCGCGGGCGGGCTGACCTGGCTGTGGGGGCGTACGGACGGCCGCTGGGGGACGCCGATCCCGGAGCACGGGATGGGGGCGGCGCTCACGGATCTGTGGCCGGTGGTGCTGAGGGTGGCGGCGGTCGCGTCGGCGCTCTATCTGGTGTGGCGGGCGCGGCGGGGCATGCGCTGACTCCAGGGGGCTCACACGTTTCTGCGTACCGCCCCCGTGAACCCCACTACGAACAGCGTCGCGAACGCCCACGCCGCGATCTGCAGCGGCCAGCCCACCGCGATCAGCGTCTGCCCCCAGTCGGTGGCCGCGGCCTTGCAGGCGGACGGCTGGCTGGACTTCACGAGCGGCAGGCCCATCGCCAGTCCCACGCCCACCTGCTCGACCACCGTGCAAGGGCCCGCGGGTTCGCCGGCCTGTTCGGGGCGGACCAGGGCGCCCTCCGAGCCCAGCACGAGGGCCGTGCTGACGGCCACCACCATCACGCAGACCAGCCAGACGAGCGCGCGCCACGGCTGGTACCCGTATCCGAGGACGACGCCCGACAGCTTCACCCATGCCCGCTGGGCGCCGCCCGAGAGGGTGTCGCCGGACGCCTGGTCGCGGCGTTGCGCCATGAGGATCGTACGGACGTCGCGGTCGTGGCCCGCGGCGCGGTAGACGGCCGCCAACTGCTGGTAGGGCTGGGCGGCGTAGACCGACGAGCCCTCCCGGATCAGCCGGAGCATCTCCTGGACGTGGAGGCCCTTGGGGACGCTCGCGTAGGTCATGCCGTCGAGATTGACGCGGCCTTTGGCGGCTTCGCCGTTCGCGATGCCTCTCACGAGGACCGTCAGGTCTCCGGCGACCCGGAAGTTCCCGAAGTTGACCGCGCAGCTGTCGCGTTCGGTCTTGGCCTCGGCGCGGAAGTCCTGGTCGATGTAGACGGAGTCCCCGGCCTGCATGTTGAAGCAGGACAGGGCGGGGCCGCGGTCGTTCCTGATGAGCGCGTCGCCGAGATGGACGTCGGCCTTGATGCGCGCCCCGTAGAGGCGGACGGCGGATTTCTTGGACGAGGCCGTCACGGAGGCCCGGTCCTCGATCCTCAGGTTGACGGCGGTGAGGTCGGACGCCGCGAGGGCGCCGCCGTTGCGGTTGACGATCTCCACGCCCCGGAGGTTGAGATCGCCGTGCAGTTCGGCGCGCATGAGCGTGACCGCGTCGTCGGTGGTGGAGCAGAAGACCGACACCCCGCTGCCCAGCGAAAAGTCGTTGCCTATACGGGCGTTGGCGGCGGAGATGGCCACGCTGCGGGACGCGCCGAACGTGCTCCGCTCGAACTGGACGTTGCCGCCCACGGTGATTCCGTCGAGGCGGACGAGGGGGTCGTCGGTGCTGGTGTTCCGCATCTGCACCTCCCCGAAGAAGGAGAGGGAGGCGCCGATGGTCGCCCGTAGGAGCGACAGACAGGCGCCCTCCGTACTGAGCAGGCTCACGTCGTCGAACTCGACGTTCCCCGCCACATGACAGCGGTCCAGGTCGAAGGTGGCGAGCGAACCTCCGCCGGTGACCTCCACCAGCGGGCCGATCTTGATGCTGCCGCCGATCCGGGCGTGGGACATGCCCAGGGCCGCGCCGCCGGGGTTCTCGATCCGGGTGTCCTCAAGGCAGAACCAGTTGTCCACCTGGATCCCCGAGAGGTTCAGTGCGACGTTCTCGCTGTCGGTCTTGGCGATCGCGGTGAATCCGCGGTCGAGGAACAGGCGGCCTTTGACGCGCATCCCGCGTGCATGGAAGCACGGCCCGTTGCGGTTCTCGATGTGGGAGGACGAGCAGCCGACGTCGACATTGACCTGCGCGCCGGCGAAGTCGACGAGCGCACGGGGGTCGGACCCGACGGCCCGGAACCGGCCCTGCATGACGATGTCCCCGCCGATCTCCACGCCTTGGGCGAAGAGGGCCCGCGCGTGCGGGGAGTAGATCTCCATGTCCGTGAGCTCCAGGCCGCCGGAGACCTTGGCGGCGGGCATGAAGACGGCGGTCCCGGTCCCGCCATACTCGACGGACGAACTGCTCAGGTCGATCCACTCCGCGGTGATGCCGGGCGCGAAGATCGGCGAGCTGTGCGCGTGCTCAAGACGGCATCCGCGCAGGGTGAGGCCGGGGACGGAGGTGCCGCGGGCGGAGAGGCCGTGCGGGAGGTAGCAGTGGTCGAGGGCGAGGGGGTGGGTGGCGCTGATGGAGTCGATGTTGAGCCGCCCCTCGACGACGGCGCCGCGGACACGGATGCCGATGGGGTCGAGGGGGGTGTCCAGCCGGTTGCGGAGGAGCTCGCGGATGACGACGGCGCGGATACGGCGGTCGGGCCCCCACCCGCGCATGGTGGCAACGGTGGCTTCGCCACCGTCGTGGAGGTCGCACATCTCGCCCTGGACGGCGCAGTCGACGAGGCGGCGCTCGGGTGGGGTGAGGCTGTTGTTGAGCGGCTGGTCGTGCAGTTTTGCCACCATGACAAAACGTTAGGGTGCCGGGTCGCGCGCGTCCAGAGTTGCGGGCCCAACGGGCGCCTGGGGCAAGGGTGTTGCGTTGTGCGACACCGGGGGAAATCCAGCCCGTCCGGCGATTGAGGACAAGCGGCCGAAGGTCGCTTACGGGGGTGCAGGGGGCGAAGCCCCCGCAAGTGGGGGTCGCGGTGCGCAGCCCCGGCCCACCCCACCCCCGGCAGGGGGTCTGGGGCGCAGCCCCCCACGCGGCGGAGCCGCAAAATGTCTCAGCCGGGAAGGGGCGGGGTGGGGGAATCTCTCCGCCCGGACCTGCACCCGTCACCCGGACCCGGTCAGGCCCCCGTCGCCGCCCAAGGCGCGCCAGGAACGACCAGCGGCGACCCCGTCACCGGATCCGGCACCACCACCGCCTCAAGACCGAACACGTCCCGCACCAGCTCCGCCGTCACGATCTCCTTCGGGTGACCCTCCGCCACCACCCGCCCCGCCTTCATCGCCACCAAGTGGTCCGCGTACCGCGCCGCCTGGTTCAGGTCGTGCAGTACGGCCACCACCGTCCGCCCCCGCTCGTGGTTCAACTGCCGCACCAGATCCAGCACCTCCACCTGGTGCGAGATGTCCAGGAACGTCGTCGGCTCGTCCAGCAGCAGCAGATCCGTCTCCTGCGCCAGCGCCATCGCGATCCACACCCGCTGCCGCTGCCCGCCCGACAGTTCGTCCACCGACCGCTCGGCCAGCGCCGCCACATCGGTCCGTTCCATCGCATCCGTGACGGCCTTCTCGTCCGCCTCCGACCACTGCTGCCACCAGCTCTGGTGCGGCTGCCGGCCCCGCGCGACCAGGTCCGCGACCGTGATCGCCTCCGGGGCCACCGGCGACTGCGGCAGCAGCCCAATCGCCTGCGCGATCTTCTTCGTGGGGATACGGGCCAGCTCGACCCCGTCGAGCAGCACCGCCCCGCCGCGCGGCTTCAGCAGCCGGCCGAGCGCCCTCAGCGTCGTCGACTTCCCGCACGCGTTCGGGCCGACGATGACGGTCACCTGCCCGTCGGGGACGGCCAGTTCAAGATCCTCCACGACCACCCGGTCGTCGTAGGCGAGCGTCAGCTCACGTGCGGCCAGCCGACTCATGCCTTGCCTCCACCAGAATCAGAAGAAGAAGAAGAAGTTCCCGCCGCACGACCCCGTACGAGCAGCCACACCAGATACGGCGCCCCCACCGCAGCCGTCAGCACCCCCACCGGCAACTCCGTCGGCGACAGCAGCCGCCGCGCCAGCAGATCCCCGAAAACAACAATGAACGCGCCCATCAGCGCCGAGCACAGCAGCGGAATCTGCGCGGTCCGTGTCATCCGCCGCGCGATCTGCGGCGCGAGCAGCGCCACAAAATCGACCGGCCCCGCAGTCCCCGTCGCGACCGACGCCAGCACAACCCCCACCACCACCAGCCCCAGCCGGATCCGCCCCAGCCGCACCCCCAGCGCGATCGCCGTGTCGTCGCCCATGCCCACGGTCCGCTGGGCGCGCGCGGCCCACAGCACGGCGGGCACCATCGCGAGCAGCACCCACCCGAGCACGCTCACCTCGTCCCAGCCGCGCCCGTTGAGCGACCCGGTCATCCAGATCTGCGCCTGCTGGGCGACGAGATAGTCGCCCTTGGTCAGGAACAGCTGCGTCACCGACCGCAGCGCGATCGCGAACCCGATCCCGATCAGCACGAACCGCGTCGCATGCAGCCCCCCGCGCCACGCGAAGACGTACACAAGACCGGCAGCCAGAATCCCGCCCGCGACCGACAGATACGGCAGCACGGTGTACGACGTGACCCCGAAGGTCATCGCCCCCACCGTCACCGCACTCGCGCCCTGGCTGATCCCGATGATGTCGGGACTGGCCAGCGGATTGCGCGCGACGGTCTGGATCAGCGCCCCGGCCACCCCGAAAGCGGCGCCCACCAGCAGCCCGACCACCATCCGCGGCAGCCGCAGCGTCCCGACGACCAGCTCGTCCGGAGACGGCTGCCCGGTCAGCACCTTCAGCACCTCGCCCGGCGCCACGAAGCTCTCGCCGACGCAGAGGTATGCCACACACGTCACGGCCAGCAGCAGCGCCAGCGCGCCCGCCACCACGGCGGCCCGCCGGTGCAGCAGGAACGTCCCGCGCCCGGCCCGCAGCACCGCGTACCCCGCAGGGCGAATAGTCACAGTGGAACTAGTCACGCCGGCACCGCCTTCCGCCGTACCAGCGTCACCAGGAACGGCACCCCGATCAGCGCCGTCATCACCCCGGCCGGCACCTCGCTCGGCGGGAAGACCACCCGCCCCACCGTGTCCGCGACGAGCAGCATCACCGGCCCGATCAGCGCCGCCATCGGCAGCACCCACCGGTGGTCGCTGCCCACGACGGCCCGCGCGATGTGCGGTACGGCGAGCCCGATGAAGGCGATCGGCCCGGCGGCCGCGACCCCGGCCCCCGTCAGCACGGTCGCCCCGATCCCGCCGACGATCCGTACGACCGCCACGTTCTGCCCGAGCCCCGTCGCCACGTCCTCGCCGAGCGCCAGCGCATCGAGCCCGCGCGCGACACACAGCACCAGCACCACACCCACCAGCAGGAACGGCCAGATCTGGCCGACGATCTCGGAGTCCCGCCCGCCCAGCGACCCGATCTGCCAGAACCGGAACTCGTCCAGCGCGGAGGCCTTCGTCGTCAGTACGCCCTGGGTCACCGACACCAGCAGTGCGTTGATCGCGGCCCCGCCCAGCGCCAGCTTCACGGGGGTCGCACCGCCCCGCCCGCGCGAGGCGATCGCGTACACGGCGACGGACGCGAACGCGGCCCCCGCGAAGGCGAACCACACGTACCCGCTCAGCGTGTGGATCCCCGCGAAGGCGATGGCGAGCACGACGCCCACCGAAGCGCCCTGGCTGATCCCGAGGATCCCCGGGTCCGCGATCGGGTTGCGCGTGATGCCCTGAAGCACCGTCCCGGCCAGCGCCAGCGAGGCGCCCACCATCAGACCGATCAGCGTCCGCGGCACCCGCATCTGCCGTACGACCTCGGCCGCGTCGCTGTGCCCGCCGTGCAGCAGGGCGTCGATCACCGCGGAGGGGGCGATGGTCCTGGCCCCGACCGCGAGGCTGAAGAGGACCGCGAGCAGCAGGGCCAGGACGGCGACGGCCGTCCCTGCGATGCGGCGGCGGCCCACAGGTATTGACATGGGGTCCGTCTCAAGGGGGTTGGTAAGGCTTCGCTAAGTCTAAGCAGTGGGGCAGGAGAGGATGGAGGCATGGCTACGCAACCGCTCACGGTCGGCTTCGACCTCGACATGACCCTGATCGACTCGCGCCCCGGCATCCGTGCCGCGTACGAGGCCTTCTCCGCCCACACCGGCACCTACATCGACGCCGAACTGGCGGTCACCCGCCTCGGTCCGCCCCTGGAGCAGGAGCTCGCCGAGTGGTTCCCGGCCGACAAGATCGCGGAGATGGCGGACCTGTACCGCGAGAGGTATCCCACATTCGCGATCGAGGGAACGCTCGCGATGCCCGGCGCCCGCGAGGCGGTCGCGGCGGTCCAGGCCCACGGCGGCCGCGCGATCGTCGTCACGGCGAAGTACGAGCCGAACGCCAAGCTCCACCTCGACCACCTGGGCATCGACGCGGACGCGGTGATCGGCAGCCTCTGGGCGGAGCGCAAGGCGGAGGCGCTGCGCGAGCACGGCGCGAGCGTGTACGTCGGCGACCACACCGGCGACGTACGCGGTGCGCACACGGCGGGCGCGCTCGCGGTCGGCGTCCCGACGGGACCCATCAGCGCGGACGAGCTGCGCGAGGCGGGCGCGGAGGTGGTCCTGACGGACCTGACCGAGTTCCCCGCCTGGCTGAAGAGCTACGTGGCCGAGCGCGCCTGACGGCGCTGGTACGCGACCGACCGCAGCACCCCGGCCGCCGCGACGACGAACCCGACGCCCATCAGCATGCAGACCGCGTACGCGATCGAAGGGAACGGATCGGTCCCCAGGAAGAGCGGTGCCACCGTGACCAGCGTGGCGACGGCCCCGACGAAGAAGATGATCGCCCCGGCCTGAACCAGCCGGTCACCGGCACGGACCTCGGAGGGATTGGTTTCGGTACTCACCCGGTCAGGGTAGTTCCCTGCCCGCAGGACCCATACTCTGGACGGTGGCGGGTCGGTGATGCGACCCGCTGTAGTGCTATCCAGAGCCGTTTTCTACGAGTACGAGGACGAGGACAGACGGTGCCTACCGGCAAGGTCAAATGGTTCAACAGCGAGAAGGGCTTCGGCTTCCTCTCCCGTGACGACGGCGGTGACGTCTTCGTCCATTCCTCCGTGCTCCCGTCCGGTGTCGACGCCCTCAAGCCCGGCCAGCGCGTGGAGTTCGGTGTGGTCGCAGGCCAGCGCGGTGACCAGGCGCTTTCGGTGACGATCCTCGACCCGACGCCCTCGGTGGCCGCGGCCCAGCGCCGCAAGCCCGACGAACTGGCGTCCATCGTCCAGGACTTGACGACGCTCCTGGAGAACATCACTCCGAGCCTGGAGCGGGGCCGCTACCCCGACAAGGCGTCCGGCGCGAAGATCGCGGGCCTGCTGAGGGCGGTCGCGGACCAGCTCGACGTGTAACCCGTCACTTCCGAGTGGGCCGGGGCAGAGTACGTACTCTGCCCCGGCCCACTTTGCGTAGCCATGTCAACAACACTCCGCTACGATCGCGGCGTGATCCTTCTGGTGAGCCGACGGCACGTAGACCTCGGCCGAGTCACCACCTCAGGTTGTTGCCCGGCCATCTGACCGGCCCGCCTGCACCTTCCGCGCGCTTCGACGCGCCCCTTCCTGCCTTCGTACCGCGTTCCCTGCCTCCTGCTCAGGACAAGGACCCGCCATGCCCTTCCTCCCGCGCGCCCTCGTGCGCCCGGCCGCCCTGACCGCTGCCCTCCTGGGCCTCGTCGCCGGGGCCGTCTCCGCCTCGGCCGCATCCCCCGAGTACGGCCCGCTGCCGCCCCGCAACCCGGCCACCGCCGCCAACGGCACCGCCACGATGCACGGCGACAGCGCCTCCAGCGACACCACCCCGTACGCGGGACCCGGCACGGGGTCGGTCACCGCATCCCGTACGGCACTCGCCTCCGCCTGCCCCACCGTCGTGATCGGCGACGACGGCTACCCCGTCACCCTCTGCACGACGATCTTCGGCCAGACCCCCACCGTCCACCTCCTCGACCCGGGCAACGGCGCCGACCTCGCCTCGCTCGCCCTCCCCAAGGGCAGCCTCTTCGGCGGCGTCTACGCCTACCTCGACCAGGACAACGCCCTCGTCGCGGTCGACGGCGACGACAACCTCCTCCGCATAGGCCACCACCGCACCTCCTCCGGCTGGCAGTTGACGGTCGACCAGTCCACCCCGCTCGCCTCCGCACTCCCCGAGGGCGACAACGTGGTCGGCCTCAGCCCCGGCTGGAACGGTCACATCTGGTTCGCGACGACCGGCGGCGTCATCGGTACGGTCGACACCGGTACGGGAGCGGTGCACACGATCAGCACCGGCGAAGAGGTCCAGAACAGCATCTCGACGATCCCCGGCCGCACGGCGGTCGCGACCGCGCACGCGCTGTACGTCCTGACCGAGGCCCCGGACGGCACCCCGCAGATCAGCTGGCGCGCCCCGTACGACCGAGGCCCCGCCCGCAAGCCCGGCCAGCTCAGCTGGGGCACGGGCGCGACGCCCAGCTTCTTCGGCCCGGGAGACGGCACGGAGTACGTCACGATCACGGACAATGCGGCCCCGCACGAGAACCTGCTGGTCTACCGGGTCGCGGACGGCACGACCCCGGTCTGCTCGATCCCCGTGCTCACCCAGTACGCGGCGAGCGGCACGGAGGACGCGGTGATCGCGTCGGGCCGCAGCGTCTTCGTCACGAACACCTACGGCTACCCGTACCCGGCACTCCCCGCCGGAGCCCCCGCCAGCCAGCCGTCGTCGGCGTCCTTCGACGGCGGCCTGACGCGGGTGGACGTCAACGCGGAGGGCACGGGCTGCTCGGTGGTGTGGAACAGCACGGTCAAGTCGGCGGCGCTGCCCCGGCTTTCACTGGGCGACAACAAGATCTACACGGTCACGGTGACGGGCCCGACGGACTCGGTGGGCGCACAGACCTTCGCGAGCTACGCGTACGGAGTCCTCGACCCGGCCACCGGCAAGCAGATCGCGCGCACGGCCCTGGGCATCGGCCTGCTGTTCAACCCGCTGCAGATGACGGGCACAACGGGCCCGGACGGCACGCTCTACCAGGGCACGGAGACGGGAGTGGTGAGGATCAGACGAAGCTGAGGGCATTAGGCCCGAGGGGCGGGCTGTATCTTCACGCCGCTCTCGCACTGCTTCGCAGGCTTCGAGCGGCTGCGCCGGACTCCGTCCGCCGACCCGGTCCGGTCGGTGTCCGGTTCAGACGAACGCGAGCGCGGCAGTTTCCTGACGCCGCTCTCGCACTGCTTCGCAGGCTTCGAGCGGCTGCGCCGGACTCCGTCCGCCGACCCGGCACGGGCGGTGTCCGGTTCAGACGAACGCGAGCGCGGCAGTTTCCTGACGCCGCTCTCGCACTGCTTCGCAGGCTTCGAGCGGCTGCGCCGGCCTCCGACCGCCGACCCGGTCCGGTCGGGGTCCGGCTCAGACGAACGCGAGCGCGGCAGTTTCCTGACGCCGCTCTCGCACTGCTTCGCAGGCTTCGAGCGGCTGCGCCGGACTCCGTCCGCCGACCCGGTCCGGTCGGGGTCCGGCTCAGACGAACGCGAGCGCGTCCGGGGCCAGCGGCGGCACAAGCCCCTCCGCCGCGGCCCGCGTCAACAACCCGCGTACCGCCGCATATCCGTCCTCGCCCAGATCAGCCGTGAACTCGTTCACGTACAGCCCGATGTGCTGGTCCGCGACCGACGGGTCCATCTCCTGGGCGTGCTCCGTCACGTACGGGCGCGACGCCTCCGGGTCGTCCCAGGCCATCCGTACCGACGTGCGGATGGCCTGCGCCAGCTCGCGCAGCTTCTCCTCGCCCAGCGAGCGCTTCGCGATGATCGCGCCCAGCGGGATCGGCAGCCCGGTCGTCGACTCCCAGTGCTCGCCCATGTCGGCGAGGGAGTGCAGCCCGTAGTTCTGGTACGTGAAGCGCGCCTCGTGGATGACCAGACCCGCGTCGACCTTGCCGTCGCGCACCGCCGGCATGATCTCGTGGAACGGCAGCACCACGATCTCGCCGACCCCGCCCGGCACCACATCGGCCGCCCACAGCCGGAACAGCAGATACGCCGTCGAGCGCTCACTCGGCACCGCGACGGTCTTGCCGGTGAGGTCGACCCCGGCCTCCCGCGTCAGCACCAGCGGCCCGCAGCCCCGCCCCAGCGCGCCGCCGCACGGCAGCAGCGCGTACTCCTCGAGGACCCACGGCAGCACCGCGTACGAGACCTTCAGGACGTCCAGCTCGCCGCGCTCGGCCATGCCGTTCGTGATGTCGATGTCCGCGAAGGTGACGTCGAGCGCGGGCGCGCCCGGCACGCGGCCGTGGGCCCAGGAGTCGAAGACGAAGGTGTCGTTGGGGCAGGGCGAAAAGGCGATCTGCAGCGGCTGCGTCTCAGTCATGACTGTTCCAACTCTCCAATACCGGTGGGAACTTCCCGAAGGCCTCCGTCAACGCGGCCAGCGCGTCCCCGATGCGCCAGGCGTCCCGGTCGCGCGGGCCCACCGCGTTGGAGATCGCGCGCACCTCCAGCGCCGGAAGCCCGTGCTGGTGCGCCGCCTCGGCGACCCCGAAGCCCTCCATCGCCTCGGCGACAGCGCCCGGGTGCGCGGTGAGCAGGGCGGCGGCACGCTCAGCTGTCCCGGTCACCGTGGAGACGGTGAGGACGGTGCCGGTGGCCGCTCCGGTGGCGCCGGCGAGGCCGCGTACGAGATCCGCGGGCGGCCGGTGCTCCACCGCACCGAAGCCCAGCTCGGTGACCGGGACGAACCCGTCGGGGGTCTCGGCGCCCAGGTCCGCGGCGACGATCGAGTCCGCGAACACGACGGAGCCGAGCGGGACGCCGAAGCCGCCGCCGATCCCGGCGGAGATCACCAGGTCGTACGTACCGAGCGCGAGGGCCGTCGCGGTCGCGGCGGCAGCGGCGGCCGGACCGACCCCGGCCGCGACGACGTCGAAGGCCCCGGACGCGCGCGTGACCGCGTCCCGCTCAGCGGGGACCGCGGTCACGACGAGAATGCGCATGGGTACGGGTCAGGCGTCCTTCTGGAGCTCGAACGACCACAGGCCGGTCACCTTGGCGCCGGTGCCCGCCACGATGCTGATCTTCGCGGTCTTCGGGGTCGCACCGGTCTGCTGGTCCGGCTGGAAGAAGTTCCGGCCGCTGGTGGACCAGTAGGTCTTCTTGCTGGACTCGGTCGCCGGCTGGCCGTTGACCAGGAGCGTCCAGCCCTTGTCCGCGATGTCCGGGTCGACGCCCAGGTGCAGGGTCTCGTCCGGGTCGACCTTGACGGTCTTGATGTCCTTGTCCTGCAGGCAGCTCTGGAGCTTGGCGGTGTCCAGCTTCTTGCCGTCGTTGTAGCAGGAGGCCTGACTGTTCACCGATTCGCGGCCGATCGTCACGGTCGCCAGGGGCGTCGGCTTGTCGCAGGCGGACAGGACGAGGAGTCCGGCGGACACGGCGCCGAGTGCGGCGACGGCGCGACGGCGCTTGGAAGAGAACGCAACGGTCATGGGGCGAAGGCTATCGGTCGTCCCAGCTCACGCCACGCGGGGGTGCGGCGTGCCGCGCCGCGCCGCCGCAAGGAGCCCTCGTACGGTCGCGAAGAAGCCCGTGGCGACCAGTGCAGCAGCCACCGACATGCCCAGGACGCCGTTGAGCGGCAGCGCGATTCCGATCGCACCGCCCAGCACCCAGGCGACCTGGAGCAGCGTCTCGGAGCGGGCGAAGGCCGAGGTCCGGACCTCCTCGGGCACGTCGCGCTGGATCATCGCGTCCAGCGACAGTTTGGCGAGGGCCTGGCAGAGGCCTGCGGTCGCGCCCAGGACGGCCACCATCACCGGCGAGAAGAAGACCGCGGCGATGATCGCCGCGCTCATCGCGACGGCCAGCATCGTGGCGATGATCAGCTCCGGGCCCCGCGACTTCAGGGAAGCCCCCGCCGCCGTGCCCAGCGCGTTGCCGACCCCGGCCGAGACGCCGACGACGGCGAGCGAGACGGCGGCGCTCTGCCCGGCCAGGGGATGGACCCGGAGCAGAAAGGCGAGAAAAAAGATCAGGAATCCCGAGAGCGCCTTGAGCGAGGCGTTGGCGGCCAGCCCGTTGACGACGGACGGACCGACCGTGCGCAGACCGGGCTTCTGCACCCCCGCGTCGCCTACCTTGACCAGTTGCGCCCGGCGCTCGCCCTTCGCGGAGTCGACCTTGTGGGGGAGCGTGAAGGCCAGGAACGTACCGACGACGAAGACGGTGAAAGCCCCATAAAGCGGCCAGGGCGGTCCGACGTGTTGCAGCGCAGCCCCGATCGGCGCGCCGATCGCCGTCGCGAGCAGCCCGGCGAGCGTCACTCTCGAATTGGCTTTGACCAGCGAGAACTTGGGTGGGAGAAGCCGTGGGACGACGGCACTCCTGACCACGCCGTACGCCTTGGACGCGACCAGCACCCCGAGCGCGGCCGGATAGAGCTCGAGCCCGCCCGTCGCCACCGCGCCCGACATCATCAGCGCGAGCAGCGCCCTGGCCAGCATCGCGCCGGCCATCGCGGCGCGGCGGCCGTGCGGGAGCCGGTCGAGGAGCGGGCCGATGACCGGGGCGAGCAGGGTGAAGGGCGCCATCGTGATGGCGAGGTAGAGGGCGACGCGGCCGCGGGCCTGGTCGGTGGGGACGGAGAAGAAGACCGTGGAGGCGAGGGCGACCGTCACCATGACGTCGCCCGCGCTGTTCACCGCATGGAGTTCGATCAGTTTTCCGAGGCCCGACTCGCCCGCTCCGTGGGCGTGCGTGGCCTTTCTGATCCCTTTTGCCGTACCGGTGAAGGGCAGGTGCAGGGCGCGTCCGACCGCCCGGCTCGCCCTGCGAACCGGGCCGATCTCATCGGCCGACCTTGCGGTTGCCACCCCGTCATAGTGCCCCAAGCCCCACCGACCCGAACCGGGATTCGGACGTGCAGGTGGGCGGGGAGCTGATGAGGAGGTAGCGTGCGTAGCGCGCCACCGGCGGTCGTCTCTGGCCGCGCGCCTCTCCGGCATCCCGCAGAATGGGTAGGAAAAAGGCGCGCCCCGGACAGGTCGGGCGCGGACGTCGACGCGGCCCTCTGGTCCGCTCCGCCCGCAGCTCGCAGTCGATGTTCGTCCGGCGCACCCGTGAGACGGCGTAGGAGAGAAGCGAGACCTGTGAGTGCTGCGACGACGAGAAGCCGTACCCCTGACCGTCTGTGCGCCGAGGCGGTAGACCTTGCCCGCGAGGCGGCCGAAGAGGCTGCCTTCCCGGGGGTGGTCGGCGAGCATGTGGCCGCCGTCGCCGAGGGCGACCGGGTGGTCACGCACTATTTCGAGTGCAAGGAAATGGGCTACCGGGGCTGGCGCTGGGCGGTGACGGTGGCCCGGGCGTCCCGGGCGAAATTCGTCACGCTCGACGAGACGGTGCTGCTGCCGGGACCCGATGCGCTGCTGGCGCCCGAATGGGTGCCGTGGAGCGAACGGCTGCGGCCGGGCGACATGGGCCCGGGGGACCTGCTGCCGACGGAGGCGGAGGACCTGCGGCTGGAGCCCGGGTACTCGGGCGAGGACGCCCCGCCGCCGAACTCCGTCGTCTCCGAGGAGCTCGCCTCGCGGGTCGAGGCGGAGGACGCGGAGGTCGTGGAGCGGGTGGACGTGCCCCTGCGCGGGTCGATCGCCTCGGTCGCCGAGGAGCTCGGCATGCGGCGGGCGCGGGTGCTGTCGCGGTACGGGCTGCATGTGGCGGCGGACCGCTGGGACGAGTCCTTCGGAGCGAAGACGCCGATGGCGCAGGCTGCGCCGGCGACGTGCGTCTCGTGTGCGTTCATGGTGCCGCTGACGGGGTCGCTGAGCCAGGCCTTCGGGGTCTGCGCGAACGAGTTCGGTCCGGCGGACGGGCATGTGGTCTCGCTCTCGTACGGCTGCGGGGGGCACTCCGAGGCGGCGGTCATGCCGGCGCCGATGCGGCCGGCGCCGCTGGTTCTGGACTCGACGGCGGCGGATCCGTTCGCCCTTCGGCCGGACCCTGAGGGCGGCTCGGTGGACTTGGCGGACGCGGCGGGGTCGGAGGACCTGGGTCACTCGTGACCCCACGGGGGCTCCGCCCCCGTAAGCGACCTTCGGCCGCTTGTCCTCAATCGCCGGACGGGCTTGATATGTCCGGGGAAATCAAGCCCCTCCGGCGATTGAGGAGCGGGGTCCGGGGCAGAGCCCCGGGGCGGGGTCGCACCCGTAACCGTCGTCCGCCCGGGTAGGGGCTCCTCCACCGCGCGGTACCTTCGGGGCCGCACACCCCCACAGCGAGGAGCACCAGCCGTGATCGTGAAGCCGCTTGCGACCGACGACGGGGTCGACCCCTTCGGGACGGCACGGCTGCGACGCGGCGTCCTCGACGCCTGGTCCGCCAGCCCCGCCCGCTTCCGCGAGGACGCCAACTCCGAGGAGGACCTCGCCCTCGGCGGCTACCGCGACCGCCTTGTCGTGGAGCTCGCGCAGAACGCCGCCGACGCCGCCGCCCGCGCCGGCGTCGCGGGCCGGCTCCGTCTCACCCTCCGCCAGGGCACCCTCGCCGCAGCCAACACCGGCGCTCCCCTCGACGCCGCAGGGGTGGAGTCCCTCTCCACCCTCCGTGCCTCCGCCAAGCGCACGGACGAAGACACCCAGGGCGCCGTCGGCCGCTTCGGCGTCGGCTTCGCCGCCGTGCTCGCCGTCAGCGACGAGCCGGCCGTCGTCGGCCGGCACGGTGCCGTCCGGTGGTCCCTCGCCGAGGCGCAGGCGCTCGCCGCCGAGGCCGCGCAGACCGTGCCCGGCCTCGCGGACGAACTCCGCCGCCGCGACGGCCACGTCCCGCTTCTCCGCCTCCCGCTGCCCGCCGAGGGCACCGCCCCCGACGGCTACGACACCGTGGTCCTGATGCCGCTGCGCGACGGCGGCGCCGAGGACCTCGCGGCCCGCCTCCTCGCGTCCATCGACGACGCACTCCTGCTCACCCTCCCGGGGCTGAGCGAGATCGTCGTGGACACGGCCGAGGGCGTACGGACGCTGACCCGGTCCACGGAAGGCCCGTACACCCACATCACCGACTCCTCGGCGGGCACGACCCGTTGGCGCATCTCAGCCGCCCACGGCCCCCTGGAGCCGAAGCTCCTGGAAGGCCGGCCCGTGGAGGAGCGCCTGCGCCCGCACTGGGCCGTCACGTGGGCGGTCCCCGTCGACGCCGAAGGGGCGCCCGTACGCCCCCGCACCGCGCCCGTGGTCCACGCGCCGACGCCGACCGACGAACCCCTGGGCGTACCGGCCCTGTTGATCGCCTCGCTGCCCCTCGACCCGACCCGCCGCCACCCGGCCCCGGGCCCGCTGACGGACTTCCTGGTCGAGCGCGCGGCGGATGCGTACGCGACGCTGCTCGCCGACTGGACGCCCGTCTCGACGGGCACGATCGACCTGGTCCCCGGCCCGCTCGGCAAGGGCGAACTGGACGGCGCCCTGCGTGCGGCCGTACTCGACCGCCTCCCGCGCATCGCGTTCCTGGCCCCCGCCGCCCCGCCCGAGGAGTCTCAACCCGACGCCCCCGAGGACGAGTTCAGCGCGCCGTCCGCCCTGCGGCCCATCGAGGCCGAGGTCGTTGAGGGCGCGGGCGCGGAGACCGTGAAGGTGCTCGCCGAGGCGCTGCCGACGCTGCTGCCCGCCGGGCTCGAGCGCCGCACCGAGCTCCGCTCGCTCGGCGTGGCCAGGCTCTCGCTGGGTGAGGTGATCGACCGGGTCGCGGGCATCGAGCGCGAACCGGGCTGGTGGTGGCGGCTGTACGACAGCCTCGCCGGTGTCGACCCGGACCGCCTCAGCGGCCTCCCGGTCCCGCTCGCGAGCGCCGAAGCCGATGTGGACCCCGACGACTTCGCCCCGGCCGTCCGCCGCGGCCCCCGCACCGCCACGGGCCCCCGCCAGGTCCTGCTCCCGCAGCCCTCGGACGGCCCCGCGCCGGTCAGCCCCGCCACGCTCGCCCGCCTCGGCCTGAAGGTCGCGCACCCCGACGCCGCCCACCCCCTCCTCGAAAAGCTGGGCGCCCTGCCCGCGACGCCCCGCGCCGTCCTCACCACGCCCCAGGTGCGGGCCGCCGTCGCCGGCTCGCTGGACGCCGGGGAGATCTGGGACGAGGACGAAAACGCCCCGGACGCCGAGGAGTTGGCGCAGACCGTCCTCGCGCTCGTACGCGATGCCGACCTCGCCCCCGGCGACGAGCCCTGGCTGGCCGCCCTCGCCCTGCCCGACGAGGACGGCGAACTCGCCCCCGCCGGTGAGCTGGTGCTGCCCGGGAGCCCCTTCGCGCAGATCATGCGCGAAGGTGAACTGGCCGCCTGCGACCAGGAGTTGGCCGACCGCTGGGGCGAGCAGCCGCTGACCGCCTGCGGTGTCCTGGCCACCTTCGCCCTCGTACGCGCCACCGATGTCGTCCTCGACCCGGACGAACTCGACCCGCGCGACGGCGACTTCGCCGAACCGGACGACGCGGGCCTCCTCGACGCGGTGGACGTCTGGTGCGAGGACCTCCTCGACCAGCTGCCCGAGACCCCTGTGCCGCCGGTCGCCACCGAGCTCGTCGCCGTACGCGACCTCGACCTGGTCGACGACGACGCCTGGCCCCAGGCCCTCGCCCTCCTCGCCCAGCCGCCGCTGCGCGACGCGCTCACCCAGCCCGTCCGCGTCCTGCTGCCCGACGGCACGACCACCTCCGTGCGCTCGTACACCGCCTGGTGGCTGCGCGACCACCCGGTCCTCGACGGCCGCCGCCCCGCCGGGATGCGGGCGCGCGGCGGCGACCCGCTGCTCGCCGGCCTGTACGACGAGGCGGACGCGACCGGCTTCGAGGACGA
This sequence comes from Streptomyces sp. NBC_01465, assembly GCF_036227325.1. Lineage (NCBI taxonomy): Bacteria > Bacillati > Actinomycetota > Actinomycetes > Kitasatosporales > Streptomycetaceae > Streptomyces > Streptomyces sp. NBC_01465. The sequence continues at coordinate 4,695,894 of NZ_CP109467.1, forward strand.
GCAGGTGCTGAAGGCCCTGGGCGTACGGACCTCCGTGGCCGCCCTCCTCGACGAGCCCGGCGGCGCGGCGGAACTCCTGGCCCGTCTCGCGGACCCCGACCGGGACGTCACGGCGCCCCAACTGCACGCCCTCTACAGCGCGTTGGCCGACCTCGACCCCGAGCAGGTCACCCTCCCCGACGAGCTGCGCGCGATCACCGACGGCGGCCGTACGGTCATCGTGGACGCCGCCGACGCGGCGGTCGCGGACGCCCCCGACCTCCTCCCGCTCGCCGATGGCGTCCCGCTCCTGCCCGTCGCACCGTCCCGCGCCGCCGACCTGGCCGAGCTCTTCCAGGTCCGCAGGCTCAGCGAGAGCGTCGAGGCGGAGGTGACCACGGAGGGCGAGGAGCGCGAGGTCCCGGCCTCGGTGCGGATCCTGCTCGGTGCGGCCACCCCGGCGACGTACGTCGAGCACGAGGAGCTCTTCGCGGGCGAGACGGAGCTGGACTGGCACCGCACCCGCGACGGGGTGCTGCACGCCGCGACGCTGGAGGGTGTGGCGGCGGGTCTGGCCTGGTCGGCGGGGCAGTGGCCGCGCCGGTTCGAGGTGGCGGCGCTGCTCGAGGACCCGTCCCGTACGGAGGAACTGGCGCGCGACCGATGGTTCGACTGACGGCCGAAAAAAGTCGTCACATTTTCTTCACCGCACGTACAACCATTCACTTCCGTCACAGGTCTGTTCTGCGGAACCACCGGATTTCTCTGGTTCCGCAGAACTCTCCTGGGGACTGAACATGCGTATACGTGCCACGGTGGCTGCCCTTACCGGCGCCCTGGCTCTTTCCGCTCTTGCTCTCCCGTCGGCTGCACAAGCCGACACGGTCAACGAACCGACGAAGGTCACCAAGGTCGTCGTCAACGGAGGCAAGGACATCGTCGTCGGCGTCTCCGCGACGGTGAAGGTCAAGGTCGTCATCACGGCCACCGACCCGAAGGGTGTTGCCGACGCCGATGTCTTCCTCTGGCACGGCAGCGAGAACAACAACGACGGTTTCCTCAGCGCGGACGAAGTCCCGGGCGCGGACTACGCCCACTGCGTCGCGGTGAACGCCACCACGTCGACCTGCACCCAGACCATCTCGATCAACCCGAAGACCGCGTACTGGTCGAGCAATGTCGCCGGTACCTGGAAGGTCGCTGCGGCCGCCATCGGAAACACCGGCTTCTACCAGAAGTCCGTCTACCAGACGCAGCGCGTTCAGCGCGCATCGAGCCTGACGGTCAACGCAGCCCCGGAGCCGGTGAAGAAGGGCAAGACCATCACCGTCACCGGCAAGCTCTCGCGTGCGAACTGGGACGACTTCCACTACCACGGCTACGCCTCCCAGCCGGTGAAGCTGCAGTTCCGCAAGAAGAACAGCAGCACCTACACCACCGTCAAGACCATCAAGACGAACGTCTACGGCAGCCTCAAGACCACCACGAAGGCGGTCCAGGACGGCTACTGGCGCTATGTCTTCACCGGCACGTCGACGACGCCCGCGGTCACCACCGCAGGCGACTACGTCGACGTCCGCTGACAACGAGCGCCCGGACGTACTGCACAACCCGCCGCGGGGGAATTCCCGGCGGGACCACACAAAATGGGGACATACATGCGCATGCGCACCGCCCTGGCCGCCACGACCGGCGCCCTGGCACTCGCTTCTCTCGTCGTACCGGCCGCCCAGGCAGCCGGCAGCACTCCGTCGGGCATCAAGGTCCCGTCGCTGCAGACCCCGGGTCACCAGATCTCGACCCTCGCCGCCTCGTCCGGTGACAAGCAGGTCGGCGACACGAAGATCTCCAACGTCGTCGTCAACGGCGGCAAGAACATCGTCGTCGGCACCGCGGTCGCGAAGACCGTGACGATCTCCTTCACCGCCAAGGACAACAAGGGCATCTACAGTGCCATGGCGTTCCTGTGGCACGGCAGCTCGTTCACGGCGGAGAACGGCATCAACGGCGCCATCACGCCGACCGCCGACAAGGCGTCCTGCAAGAAGGTCAACAGCACGACCTCCAACTGCAAGATCAGCATGGTCGCGGACCCGAAGGACAACATCTACAGCAACATCCTCGCGGGCAGCTGGAAGGTCTACGTCGGCGCCGCCGGCAACGACAACAGCATCTCGATCAAGACCGCGTACAAGACCCAGCTGGTCCAGCGCGGCGCGAAGATCGACGAGGCCAACGCAGGTCCCGAGCCGGTCGTGAAGGGCAAGCCCGTCACCGTCACCGGCCGCCTGGCGCGCGCCAACTGGGACGACCTGGCGTACCACGGCTACACCGGCCAGCCGGTGAAGCTGCAGTTCCGTGCGGCGACCTCGAAGACCTACACCACGGTCAAGACCCTGAAGACGGACGCCACCGGCCGTCTGAAGACCTCGGTCAACGCCACGGTCGACGGCTACTGGCGCTGGAGCTTCGCCGGTACGTCCACGACCCAGGAAGTCACCATCCTGGGCGACTTCGTCGACGTGAAGTAGTCACACGCCTTCGCACCACCTTCGGAGCCCGTCCCCGTATCAAGCGGGGGCGGGCCCGTTCGTTTCTCGCACGGGTTGTCCGCGAACTCTCCCGGAACTGTCCGTGATCCGTAACGGTCCTCTCCCTGGTCTTTTCGTCCCGCCCCGCCCAGTGGTCACATGGTGATCGGCATCGGTGGGGTACAGCGGGAAACGGGGCGGACATGGCGCGGCACGGTGGGCGGGGCTGGAACAGCAAGCTGATAGGCGCGGCACTCGGGGTGACCCTGCTCGCCGTCGGCGCCTCCGCGTGGACCGCGCAGGCCGGCACCGCCGCGCCGAAGGCGGCCGCCCCTGTCGCCCAGAAGGTGAAGCCCGTCGGGATCACCATCGCCCACGCCTCCGACGCGGGGGCGCGCGGCGTCAACATCACCATCGACGACGGCCCCGACCCCAACTGGACGCCCCAAGTGCTCGACCTGCTGCGGGAGTACGGGGTGAAGGCCACGTTCTGCATGGTGGGGACGCAGGCCCAGGCCCACCCCGACCTCGTGAAGAAGGTCGTCGCCGCCGGGCACCGGCTCTGCGACCACACCGTGTCGCACGACACCTCCATGGACAAGAAGTCCGAGGCGTACCAGTCGCAGCAGATACTCGACGCCGAGCGCATGATCATCGAGGCGTCCGGTGGCGTGCGGCCGATGTACTACCGGGCCCCGGGCGGCGCCTTCACCCCGTACAGCCGCAAGCTCGCCGCTTCCCACGGGATGCGCCCGCTGGGCTGGAACGTGGACACCAAGGACTTCGAGCGGCCCGGTGCGGACGCCATCGTCGCGACCGTCGAGCGCGAGCTCCACGAGGGGCCCACGATCCTCTTCCACGACGCGGGCGGCGAGCGCTCCCAGACCGTCGAGGCGCTGCGCCGGATCCTCCCCGAGCTCAAGCAGCAGGGGTACGTCTTCGGCTTCCCGGTGCGCTGACCCCAGCCGGGCGGTCAGTCAGGGAAGCGCCGGCCGACCCACCGCCACGCGAACTCGAGTCCCACCGACGCGACCGCCGCGATCGCGACCGCCGTCCACGGCATGGTGACGCCCACCAGCTTCAGCGCGAAGAAGTCCTGCAGCCACGGAACGGTCAGCACCAGCAGGAACCCCGCGCCCATCGCCAGGACCAGGCAGATGCGCCACCAGGTGTACGGGCGGGCGATGATCACCAGCACCCACATCGAGACCAGGAAGAGCGTCAGCGTCGCCGCGCTCGTCTCGGCGTCCAGGGAGCCGGGTCCCGTGTAGACGTGGCGCGCCCACATGTACGTGACGAACGTGGCGACCGCCGCGATGACGCCGCCCGGGATCGAGTACTTCATGACCCGGTGCACGAAGTGCGGTTTCGCGCGTTCCTTGTTGGGGGCGAGCGCCAGGAAGAAGGCCGGGACGCCGATCGTCAGGGTCGACAGCAGCGTCAAGTGCCGTGGCAGGAACGGGTAGTCGACCTGGAAGCAGACCACCAGGACCGCGAGCAGCACCGAGTAGACGGTCTTGACGAGGAAGAGCGTCGCGACCCGGGTGATGTTCCCGATGACCCTGCGGCCCTCGGCGACCACCGACGGAAGCGTCGCGAAGCTGTTGTTGAGGAGCACGATCTGGGCGACCGCCCGGGTCGCCTCCGAGCCCGAGCCCATGGAGACGCCGATGTCGGCGTCCTTCAGGGCCAGGACGTCGTTCACGCCGTCGCCGGTCATCGCGACGTTGTGGCCTTTGGACTGCATGGCGGCGACCATGTCGCGCTTCTGCTGCGGGGTGACGCGCCCGAAGACCGAGTTGGCCTCCAGGACCTTCGCCATCTCGTCCCGGTCGGTGGGCAGTTGGCGTGCGTCGATGGTGTTCTCGGCGCCCGGCAGGCCGAGCTTGGCGGCCACCGCGCCGACCGACACCGCGTTGTCGCCGGAGATGACCTTCGCCTGGACGTTCTGTTCGGCGAAGTAGGCGAGCGTGTCGGCCGCGTCGGGCCGCAGCCGCTGCTCCAGGACGACCAGGGCGGTCGGGACGGCACCGGCGGCCGGCTGCGCGTCGTCCAGTTCCACGACGGCCCGCGCGAGCAGCAGCACCCGCAGCCCCTGCCGGTTGAGCTCGTCGACCGCTTCCAGCGCCGCGTCCGCGGGCGGCAGCAGGACGTCGGGTGCGCCGAGGAGCCAGGTCGAGTTCTCGCCGTTGCCCTCGCTGAACGCGGCCCCGCTGTACTTGCGGGCCGAGGAGAACGGCAGCGACTCCGTGCAGCGCCACTCCTCCGCGTCGGGGTAGGCGTCGATGATGGCCTGGAGGCTGGCGTTGGGCCGCGGGTCGGACTCGCCGAGGGCGCCGAGGACCTTCCGTACGTAACCCTCGTCCGCGCCGCCCAGCATCCGCACCTCGGTGACGTCCATGCCGCCCTCGGTGAGGGTGCCGGTCTTGTCGAGGCAGACGATGTCGACCCGGGCCAGCCCCTCGATCGCGGGCAGCTCCTGGACGAGGCACTGCTTGCGGCCGAGGCGGATGACGCCGATCGCGAAGGCCACCGAGGTGAGGAGGACGAGCCCCTCGGGGATCATCGGGACGATGCCGCCGACCGTGCGCGCGATGGAGTCCTTGAAGTTGTGCTTGTCGTGGACGAGCTGGCTGATGATGAGCCCGATCGCGGTGGGGATCATCATCCACGTCACGTACTTGAGGATCGTGGAGATACCGGTACGCAGCTCGGAGTGGACCAGCGTGAACCGGCTTGCCTCCTCGGCCAATTGGGCCGCGTACGCCTCGCGCCCGACCTTCGTCGCCGTGAACGCGCCGCCGCCCGCGACCACGAAGCTGCCCGACATCATGGGGTCGCCGGGCTTCTTGTGCACCGGGTCGGCCTCGCCTGTCAGCAGCGACTCGTCGACCTCCAGGCCGTCGGCCTCGACGGTCTCGCCGTCGACCACCACCTTGTCGCCGGGCCCCAGTTCGATGAGGTCGCCGAGGACGATCTCGGAGGTGGAGATCTCCGCGGACCGCCCGTCGCGCCGTACCGTCGGCTTCGCCTCGCCGACCACGGCGAGGGAGTCCAGGGTCTTCTTGGCGCGCAGCTCCTGGATGATGCCGATGCCGGTGTTGGCGATGATGACGAAGCCGAACAGGCCGTCCTGGATCGGCGCGACGAAGAGCATGATCACCCAGAGCACGCCGATGATGGCGTTGAAGCGGGTGAAGACGTTGGCGCGGACGATCTCGGACAGGGACCGGCTGGAGCGCACGGGGACGTCGTTGACCTCGCCCCGTGCGACATGCTCCGCGACCTCGGCGGTGCTCAGCCCCTGCGCCCGGCCCGACGCGTGTTCGTGCTCCGGCGGTGCGACGGGGTGTACCGGATCGAGCTCGGCCCCGGCGTCGATGTCTGGCCCATGGGTCATGGATCCGACGTTAAGCGCGGAAGGGACCCTTCACCTGTCGAGGAGCGGCAAGCTCAGACCTGAGCAGGACCCGAATCGTCCGCAGGCAGTACGTCGGCGGCCGCCTTCTCCGCCGCGTGCCGCTTGAGGGCGGCGTCGCGGCCGCGTACGTACCAGATGCCGATGAGGCCGAGGCCGCCGCCGGCCAGGCAGGTCCAGACCCACCAGAGCTTTCCGTGGTCGTCGAACCAGCCGTAGAACGGGATCTGGACGAGGAAGAGGACGAACCAGAGGATCGTGCCGCCGGTGACGGTGGCAACGACGGGCCCCTCCAGGGGCTCCGGTGCCTCATGCGTTGCAGTCCACTTCGCCATGCGCTCAGTGTAGGCGGGCCGTACATAAGCGCCGTCGGCCCAGGTGGCCCAAGGGTCTACGCGCGGAGATAGCGATCTTCCCCTTATGTATTCATACTGAAACGGCTCGTGAATGGCTGGTTCCGTTCGTTTGAACGTCCAAATCGGGCCCATTCCTATCGCCCTATGACAACTGAGGTCTTGCGCATGTCCCCCTCGGCCACGGCTTCGGTCGACGCCAAGCAGCCGCCCTCCCCGGGCGAGCAGCCGAAGAACGCCCTCGACCGCTACTTCAAGATCAGCGAGCGCGGTTCGACCGTCGCCCGTGAGATCCGGGGCGGGCTCGCCACCTTCTTCGCGATGGCCTACATCGTCGTGCTGAACCCGATCATCCTGGGCAGCGCGAAGGACATGTACGGCCACCAGCTCGACCACGGGCAGCTGGTCACCGCCACCGTGCTGATGGCGGCCTTCACCACGCTCCTCATGGGCGTCATCGGCAACGTCCCGATCGCGCTCGCCGCCGGCCTCGGCGTCAACTCCGTCGTCGCCCTCCAGCTCGCCCCGCGGATGAGCTGGCCGGACGCGATGGGCATGGTCGTCCTCGCGGGCCTCGTCGTGATGCTCCTGGTCGCCACGGGTCTGCGAGAGCGTGTCATGAACGCCGTGCCGCTCGGACTGCGCAAGGGCATCGCGATCGGCATCGGCCTCTTCATCATGCTGATCGGCCTGGTCGACTCGGGCTTCGTCTCCCGCATCCCGGACGCCGCGCACACCACGGTCCCGCTGCAGCTGGGCTCCGACGGTCACCTCAACGGCTGGCCGGTCCTGATCTTCATCATCGGGGTGCTCCTCACCCTCGCCCTGCTGGTGCGCAAGGTGCCGGGCGCGATCCTGATCGCCATCGTCTCGATGACCGTCCTCGCGCTGATCATCAACGCGATCGCCGACATCCCGGCCCTCAACTGGGGCCTCACCGTCCCCGAGTGGCCCGGCAACCCGGTCGCGACCCCGGACTTCGGACTGCTCGGCCAGGTCAGCCTGTTCGGCGGCTTCTCCAAGGTCGGCGTACTGACCGGCATCCTCTTCGTCTTCACCGTGCTGCTGTCGAGCTTCTTCGACGCGATGGGCACCATCCTCGGTGTCAGCGACGAGGCCAAGCTGCTGGACAAGGACGGCAACCTGCCGGGCGTCAACAAGGTGCTCTTCGTCGACGGCATCGCCGTCGCCGCGGGCGGCATCGGCTCGGCCTCGGCCAACACCTGCTTCGTGGAGTCCACCGCCGGTGTCGGTGAGGGCGCCCGTACGGGATTCGCCAACATCATCACCGGCGGTCTCTTCGCCGTCGCGCTGTTCCTCACGCCGCTCGCCACGATGGTCCCCGCACAGGCGGCCACCCCGGCGCTGGTCGCGGTGGGCTTCCTGATCCTGTCGGGCTCCATCAAGGAGATCGACTGGAGCGACTGGACCATCGCGATGCCGGCGTTCCTGACGATGGTGCTGATGCCGTTCACGTACTCGATCACGAACGGCATCGGCATGGGCTTCATCGCCTTCTGCGTACTGCGCCTCGTGGTGGGACGCGGTCGCACCGTTCCGGTGGCGATGTATCTGGTGGCGGCGGTCTTCGCCTTCTACTACCTGATGCCGGCGCTGAACCTCACGTAGGTCACGCCAGGCCGTAGAACTTCTCTGTCTCGTCGACCGCGGTCTTGAACCGCTCGTCGAAGTCGTCGCGAATGAGCGTCCGGACCACATAGTCCTGGACGCTCATTCCGCGTTTGGTGGCATGCCCCTTGAGGCGGTCGAGGAGCTCACCGTCTATCCGCAGGCTGAGCACTTCCGATCCCATGCAGAACAGGGTCGCGGGGCGGGGGCGCCCGTTGTGTGACTTTCCGCTTCGGACTCACTCATTTGAGTGACGTGACCAGCTATACGGTTTCAGAGTGGTCTTTAGTTAGGGTAATGAGTTACTCTAACGACTATGCCTGACCTTACGCCCGGCGACAAAGCCGCCGCCGTGGACTCCCTGCGCTCCGCCGTCATGCGGCTGAGCCGGCGCCTGAAGCACCAGCGCGTCGACGAGTCGCTGAGTCCTACCGAAATGTCGGTGCTCGGCACCCTCGCGCGCTGCGGCAGCGCCACCCCGGGCGAGCTGGCCCGCAAGGAACACGTCCAGCCGCCGTCGATGACCCGCATCGTGGCGCTGCTCGAGGCCAAGGGCCTGGTCAGGCTGGAGCCGCACCCCGACGACCGCCGCCAGAAGGTGGTCAGCCAGACCGAAGCGGCCGAGGCGATGCTCGTCGAGAGCCGCCGCAAGCGGAACGCCTGGCTGGCCGAGCTCGCCGACGGCCTGGACGAGGACGAGTGGTCGAAGCTGTTCGCCGCCGCCCCCGTACTGGAGAAGCTCGCCCATCTGTAACTCTGCCAACCGCCATGGAGGCGACCAAGATTGAGTACGGGACCCGGAGCAGACTCCGCACCCGCACCGACAGACACCCCCGCCAAGAGCTCCATGTTCAGCTCGCTGAAGATCCGTAACTACCGCCTCTTCGCGACCGGTGCCGTGGTCTCCAACACCGGTACCTGGATGGCCCGCATCACCCAGGACTGGCTGGTCCTGTCGCTGACGGGCTCGTCCGCAGCGGTCGGCATCACGACCGCGATGCAGTTCCTCCCGATGCTTCTCTTCGGCCTCTACGGCGGCGTGATCGCGGACCGCTTCCCCAAGCGGAAGCTGCTCCTCACCACCCAGAGCGCGATGGGCCTCGGCGGCCTCTTCCTCGCCGTGATGACCCTCTCCGGCAACGTCGAGGTCTGGCACGTGTACGCCACGGCCTTCTTCACCGGACTCGTCACCGTCGTCGACAACCCCTCCCGCCAGTCCTTCGTCTCCGAGATGGTCGGCCCCGACCAGATCCGCAACGCGGTCTCGCTGAACTCGGCGAACTTCCAGTCCGCCCGCCTCATCGGCCCCGCCGTCGCGGGTGTCATGACGGCCGCCGTCGGACCCGGCTGGGCCTTCCTCGCCAACGGACTCTCCTTCATCGCCCCGCTCACCGGCCTGATGCTGATGCGCACCTCCGAGTTCCACCCCGCACCGCGCAGGGCGCGCGGCAAGGGGCAACTGCGCGAGGGCCTCAACTACGTCTCCAAGCACCCCGAACTGATCTGGCCGATCGTCCTGGTCGGCTTCATCGGCACCTTCGGCTTCAACTTCCCGATCTGGCTCTCCGCCTTCGCCAACGACACGTTCCATGGCGGCTCGGGGATGTACGGCTTCTTCAACACGCTGATGGCGATCGGCTCCCTGGTCGGAGCCCTGCTGGCCGCCCGTCGCGGAACGTCGCGGCTGCGCGTGCTCGCCGGGGCCGCGATCGCCTTCGGTGTGCTGCAGGTGGCGGCGTCGATGGCGCCGACTCTGTGGCTGTTCGTCCTGCTGCTCGTCCCGATCGGGATCCTCGGCCTGACGGTCAACGTCACCGCCAACTCGACGATCCAGATGGGCACCGACCCCGAGATGCGGGGCCGGGTGATGGCCCTGTTCATGATGGTCTTCACCGGCGGTACGCCGCTGGGCGGCCCGCTCTTCGGCTGGCTCACCGACACCTACGGGGTCCGGGTCAGCTTCGCGCTCGGCGGCATCATCTGCGCGGTGGCCGCGGTCGGCGTCGGGCTGATGCTGGCGCGTGCGGCGAATCTGCGGCTCAAGGTGGACCTGCGGAAGGGCCGGCAGCACCTCGCGTTCGTACCGCGGGAGCAGCTGGCCACGGCCGCGTAGTCGTTTGCGCTAGACCCTCTGGGCCAGCACCTGGCCCTGCCACTCCCCGGCCGAGAACGTCTCGGTCGGGGAGAAGCCGTTGCGGACGTAGTAGTCGACCAGGCGGCCCTCGCTGCCCGCGTAGCAGTCCACCCGCAGCAGGGAGACGCCCGCGCGGCGGGTCTCGTCGGCGGCGTGCTTCAGCAGTTCGCTGCCGACGCCCCGGCCCGCGAACCGCCGGTCGATGACGAGCAGATGGACGTAGCGCTCGGGTTCGCCGGCGGGGGCGATCTCCGGGCCAGGCCCCTCGGTCAGGGTCAGCGTGCCCGCGGGGACGCCGTCGATCTCGGCGATCCAGGGTGCGCCCTCGGCGACGTAACGGTGCACCTTCTCGACGGCCTTCGGCAGCGACGACCAGGGCTTGGTGCCCCACTGGCCGGTCCGCCCCTCGGCGACCAGCCACTCGATCGCGCCGTCCAGCATGGCAAGTATCGCGGGGATGTCGTCGGCCCCGCCCCTCCTGATCTCCATGCGGAGAGACTAGTCACATGAGACTCTTCGCCGCAGTACTCCCTCCTGACCCAGCCGTACGCGAACTCGGCGCGGCCGTGGACCAGTTGGAGCCCCTGGCGGATGCGACGGATCTGCGCTGGACCGAGCGCGCGGGCTGGCACTTCACGCTCGCCTTCCTGGGCGAGGTCGAGGCGTATCTGATCCCCGGCCTGGAGGAGCGGCTCGGGGAGACCGCACGCGACCACGACCCCTTCCGCCTGGCGGTCTCCGGGGGCGGCCACTTCGGCGACCGGGCGCTGTGGGCGGGTGCGGCCGGGGAGGTGGAGGCGCTGGAGCAGCTCGCGAAGGGGGTGCGGGCGGCGGCCCGCGCGGCGGGGGTGGCCGTCGAGAAGGAGCACCCGTACGTCCCCCATCTCACCCTCGCCCGCAGCCCGGGCGGCACCGCCCTCCGGCCGTACGCGGACGCCCTGGCCGGGTTCGCGTCCGCGCCCTGGACCGTGGCGGAACTCGCGCTCGTACGGAGCGGTGAGCAGCCCCGGTACAAGACGGTCGGGGCATGGCCGCTCGGGCGAGCCGGTTAGGCTCGACGGTGTGGACCCCAAAACCAGGAACCGGATCATGGCCGGTGTGCTCGTGCTGATGTTCGTCGTCGTCGCCGTGGCGGCCGCCGTCGGAAACTGACCCCGACGGCGGCCGCCCGCAGCGCTGCTACCAGGCGAAGGCCTCGGGGGACGGGCCCGGGCCCGGGAAGATCTCGTCCAGGGCGGACAGGACGTCCTCCGACAGCTCCAGCTCGACCGCGCGCAGGGCGGAGTCGAGCTGCTCCTGCGTACGCGGGCCGACGATCGGGCCCGTGACCCCGGGACGGGTCAGCAGCCAGGCCAGGGCGGCCTCGCCGGGCTCGATGCCGTGCTTCTCCAGGAGGTCCTCGTACGCCTGGATCTGCGCGCGCTTGACCGGGTCGGCGAGGGTTTCCGCCGCGCGGCCCGACGCCCGGCGTCCGCCCGCGGTCTCCTTCTTGATCACGCCGCCGAGCAGTCCGCCCTGCAGCGGCGACCACGGGATGACCCCGAGGCCGTACTCCTGCGCGGCCGGGATGACCTCCATCTCCGCGCGGCGCTCCGCGAGGTTGTAGAGGCACTGCTCGCTGACCAGGCCGACGCTGCCGCGGCGGGCGGCCGCCTCGTTCGCCTGGGCGATCTTGTACCCGGGGAAGTTCGACGAGCCCGCGTAGAGGATCTTGCCCTGCTGGATCAGGACGTCGATCGCCTGCCAGATCTCGTCGAACGGCGTCGAGCGGTCGATGTGGTGGAACTGGTAGATGTCGATGTAGTCCGTCTGCAGGCGCTTGAGGGAGGCCTCGACGGCGCGGCGGATGTTCACCGCGGAGAGCTTGTCGTGGTTGGGCCAGGCGTCGCCGTCGGCGGCCATGTTCCCGTACACCTTGGTGGCCAGGACCGTCTTGTCGCGGCGCTCGCCGCCCTGCGCGAACCAGCTGCCGATGATCTCCTCGGTGCGGCCCTTGTCCTCGCCCCAGCCGTAGACGTTGGCGGTGTCGAAGTAGTTGACCCCTGCGGCGAGCGCGGAGTCCATGATGGCGTGGCTGTCGGCCTCGTCGGTCAGCGGACCGAAGTTCATCGTCCCGAGGACGAGTCGGCTGACCTTGAGTCCGGTGCGTCCCAGCTGTGTGTACTTCATGAGGTCCAAGCCAACGCCTTGAAGCGCGCTCTAATCAAGCCCCTTCGGGCTGGGGCAGGAGGTTGTACGGGCCGCCCACCTCCCACGCCTGGTGCAGCGCGTCGGCGAAGGCGGCCGCGAGTCTGTGCTCGCCCGAGGCGTTGGGGTGGGTGCCGTCGTAGGTGTCCTGGTGGATGTCGTACGAGGGCGGGTGCGAGGCCAGGAGGAGCGGGGACGCGGGGCTGTCCAGGTCGGCGACCAGCTTGGCGAGGAGCATGTTGAAGCGGGCGACCTCGGCGGCGAAGGGGGCGTCCGTCTCGGCGCGGATGTTCGGGATCACCGGGAGGATCACGGCGCGGACGTGCGGGTTCGCCGCGCGGGCCTCGGTGAGGAAGAGGCGGGCGTTGGCGGCGGTCTGGTCGCTGTCGGTGTAGAAGCCGAGGTCGATCAGGCCGAGGGAGACGAGGAGCACGTCCGCCCGGGTCGTCCGCACCGTCTCGCCGATCACCGGCGCCATGTGCAGCCAGCCCTCGCCCCAGCCGGCCAGGTGGGACCGGGGGAAGTCCGGGGCGGCGTACGACGTCGCGTCCTCGTGGAGGGCCGTGCGCGGGCCGACCAGGGTGGAGGGGGTGGGGAGCGTGGTGTGCAGGTGCTGCCACAGGCGGTAACGCCAGGTGTGTTCGCCGGCGCTCCCTATGGTCATCGAGTCGCCTACACACATGAACCTGAGCATCCGCTCATCATGGACGATCTTCAGAGGCGGCTGCGTGTGAGGCCGGACACCCTGGCAGGCTGGGGGGCATGCGTGCGTATCAGCGGTGGCGGGGTTGGGCGGTTGCGGGCAGCGCCGTGGCGCTCGTCGTGGGTGGGGCGGGGAGCGGCTCTGCCGACGACGGCGGCTTCACGATCAAGGACTCGCGGATCAAGGAGTCCAGCGGTCTGGCGGCGAGCCGGCAGCACCCGGGGATCTACTGGACGCACAACGACAGCGACGACGGCCCGTACATCTACGCCGTCGACTCGAAGACCGGTCAGACGGTCGCCACCGTCACGATGAAGGGCGTGGGCGCTCCGCGCGACGTCGAGGCGATCTCGATCGGGCCTGACGGGGACATCTATGTCGGGGACATCGGGGACAACCTCGACGGGACTTGGGATCATGTGTGGATCTACCGCTTCCCCGAGCCGAAGCAGCTGAAGGACGAGACCGTCCAGGCCACGCAGTACGTCGTGAAGTACGCCGACGGGCCGCGCAACGCGGAGGCGATGATGGTGCAGCCCAAGACGGGGCGGGTCTACATCGCGTCGAAGAAGGAGGACGGGGGCGGGCTCTACATCGGCCCCGCGAAGCTCTCCTCCTCCGGCACGAACGTCTTCCGCCGCATCGACGACGTGGGGTGGGTGACCGACGGCGCGTTCTCGCCGGACGGGTCGTATCTCGCGCTGCGCGGCTACTTCAGCGCGGCGGAGTACGACTGGAAGCCGGCCGCGCACGGTGGCGACGGCGGCCTGGGCGAGAAGCACGACGTGGACGCGCCGTGGCAGGGACAGGCCGAGTCGGTGACGTACACGGCGGACGGATCGGCGCTGATGTTCGGCTCGGAGGGGGCGGACAGCGACGTCGTACGGGTGGGGGTGGACCATCCGAAGGATCCGGGAAACGGGTCCAAGGAGCCGTCCAAGGACGGGAGTTCGTCGTCGGCGAGCGGCGGCGACGGCAAGGGGAACTCGACGACCGTGCTCGGGGTGGGGGTCCTGGTCGCCGTGCTGCTCGGCTTCCTGGGGCTGCGGCGGATGTTCCGGCGTAACTGAGTCGGCGGCGCCCGGGTGGCAGACCGCCCGGGGGCGGGATTGCCTTGACGGGTGGAGAGGGAAACGCAGCGCCGACTCGAGCGCATCAATCTGGCGGTACTCGCCGTCTCTGCCGTCTGCCTGGTGCTGGCACTGTTCTGGTACGCGGCCGACACCCAGCCGGGGACGCTCCACCGCTGGTGGGCGGTGGTCATCACCGCGGCCGCCGTCCTCATCACGGCGGGCTTCGCGATCGTCCGCCCCTTCACCCTCACCCACCACCGCACGGTGGCGGCGTCAGTGCTGGCGTCGGTGGTCCTGGCGGCCGGGGTCGGTGTCACCTGGGCGATGGTCAGCTCCGACAACGGGGCCGAGCCGATCGAGGGGCAGCGGGTCGGGTCGGCGGAGGCGGCGGGGGCGTATCAGGACACCCATCACTCGGACGGGAAGCGGCGCATTCCCACCGGGGTGATGGTCCAGCAGATGAAGTTCGGCGGGGCCAACGAGGTTGATGTATCCGGGTACGTCTGGCAGCGCTTCACCGCCGATGTGCCGGCGGCCGCGCGCGGGGTGATCTTCCCGGAGGCGGAGAACTCCTACAGCCTCACGGACGCGTACACGTACAAGCACGGCGACGGTTCGGAGACGGTCGGCTGGTACTTCCAGGCCAAGCTGCGCCAGTCCTTCGACTACCGGCACTACCCCCTGGACCGGCAGAACGTCTGGCTGCAGCTCTGGACGAAGGACAACACGCAGCAGACGTCGCTGGTGCCGGACTTCAGCTCGTACCCGCCCTGGCGGGACAGCAAGATGTACGGGATCAGCCCGGACCTGGTGCACGCGGACTGGCGGCCGTACTTCTCCACCTGGAGCTATGTGCAGCACGCGCACACCTCCACGCTGGGCTCCAACGCGGCGGCGTACGCCAACCCGGGCGTGTGGTCCGACCTCTACTTCAACATCGGGACGAAGCGCGCCTGGGTCGGCCCGATGATCGACAGCCTGATCCGGTCTCTGATCGTCGCGGTGATCTCCTTCCTGGCGCTCTTCCTCTACACGAAGGCGGACGACGACCGCCGCTCGGCGTTCGGCTTCTCGACGTGGGGCGCGATCACCTTCACGATGTCGACGCTGCTGGTGATCGTGGTCGACCAGACGCAGGTGCGCAGCGCCACGGGCGGCGGGATGCTCACCTATCTGGAGTGCTTCGCGTACGTCATGTACGCGGTGATCCTGGGCGTCTCCGTCAACGCGGTCCTGCTGACGGCACGCCGCGAGGTCCGCCCGGTGGAGTGGGCGGGCAACCGCCTCCCGAAGCTCCTGTACTGGCCGGCGCTGCTGGGCCTGCTGCTGATCGTGACGCTGCTGTACTTCTCCGACTACCCGTAGCGGAGCTCACTCGTTACTCGCCGAGGGCCCGCACCTCGTAGTGGAGGGTTTTGTCGCGCTGGATGCGGTGCGCGATCGGCACGCCGATGCCGTGCATGACGGGGTGCTTGCGCCGGAGGAGGCGGGCGGCGCGCTTGCACTCGTCACTGCCCGCGTCGAGCAGCCGCACCTGCGCCTTGAAGGCGGGCCCGGTGGGTGAGCCACGGAGGGTGGAGGGCGCGATCTCCACCTCGGGGAAGTTCCGCATCCGCTTGGCCTTGCCGGATTTGGCGTAGGTACGGATGTAGGCGTGATCCCCGTCGACGGCGATGGAGACGGGGGTCCCGACGCTGGTGCCGTCGCGCTTGTGGGTGGTGAGGAGGACGGCGTACTGCTTGGTGAGGGGGGCGAGCGCGGGGCTCGCTGGGCTTGTCATGCCTTCCATACATGCACCGGAAAAGGGTTCTGTCATCCCCTGGTTCCGTGCGTATTCTCGCCGGATGTCACTTCGCCAGTACGTCTATTTCGCGTTGATCAGCGACAGCATCACGGCCGCCGAGATCACGGCGTTCGTGGGCGTCGAGCCCGATGAGACGCGGGTGTCGCGGCAGACGGGCCACCACCGGTGGAAGGTGGTCTGCCGCGAGCCCGCTCTGACCGTCGACCAGCAGATCGACCGGGTGGTGGAGCGGCTGGCGCCGTACGCGGGGCGGATCGCGGAGCTGGGGGAGTCCGTGTCTGCCGTGCTGCAGGTCGTGCGCTACTTCAACGACGACGAGGAGCACGCCGCGTCCGGGGCCAACATCTTCGGCTGGCACCTGGAGCGGGACGTACTGGACTTCCTCGCGGCGACCGGGGCGGAACTGGATGTCGACGAGTACGACATGACGGATGCGGGCGCGCCGTACCACCTGGACACCGAGAGGCTCGAACTGCTGCCGCTGAAGCTGAAGTTCGCCGAGGAGATGGCTGCGGTGCTGGACGACCCGGAGCTGCCGGTGGAGGCGCTGCGGGCTCGTTACCTGCGGCAGATCCACGGGTCGCCCGAGCCCGGGGTGACCTGGTCGAACTGGGTGATTCGGTTGCGGGGGGAGGGGCAGCTCGTGGGGTTTGTGCAGGCCACTCTGGGGGGCGGGACCGCTGAGGTCGCCTGGGTTGTCGGGGAGCCCTGGCGGCGGCGGGGGATCGCCGCCGAGGCTGCGGGGGAGTTGGTGCGGTCGCTGGTTCTGGAGGACGGGGTGCGGGAGATCGTCGCGCACATCGATCCGGAGAACCTGGCGTCGGGTGCTGTCGCCAAGGCAGTTGGGCTCGTGCCGACCTCGGAGTCGCAGGACGGGGAAGTGCGGTGGCGGATGGACGTCAGTGGGCGGTGATGCCGTCCAGTGACGGGGCCAGGAGTGTGAAGGCTTCGGTCAGGAGGGCCATGGGGTCCTCCTTCGCATCGCTGTTGCTCCAGCGTTGCAGCACCGCGTCGAACGCCGTCAGGGCTGCCCCTGCTGCCAGTTGGGGGTAGAGACTCGTGGGGTCCAGGGACAGGCGGGCGGTCAGTTCCGTGGCCAGGTCGTCGCGCCACTGGGCCTGGCGTTCCAGGAAGCGGGCGCGCAGTGCGGGGGTGCGCAGGATGAGCTGGACCACCCGCAGCATCCGCTCGGAGTGGCCCGCGCAGGCGGCGACCGGGACCCTGACCGTGTGCAGCAGCGCCTCTGAGGGGCGCTCGGCGGCGGGGCGGGCCGTCAGTTCCGTACGCATGCCGACGCCCATGTCGGCCAGGAACTGGACGACCACGTCCTCCTTGGACGCGAAGTAGCGGAAGAATGTCCGCTTGGAGACACCGGCGGCGTTCACGATCTCGTCGACGGTGACCCCGTCGAAGCCCTTCAGGGCCAGCAACTGCAGCGCCGCCTCGGTCAGTTCGTCGGAGACGAGGCGGCGTTTGCGTTCGGCCATGGTCATGGGCGTGGTTGCGGGCGTCTCGGGGTGCGCGGTCACTCCCACATCGTACCGGCATGCCGTCTGTGGCACCTGGGTTCCTGCTTGACACCGAGTGTCATGAGGGGCAGCGTGTGTCGTATGACATCACAGATACCGGACCAGACCGGGCGCGTGTTCGTCGTCACCGGAGCCGGCAGCGGGCTCGGCCTCGCCACCGCGCGGGCCCTCTCCCTCCGGGGCGGGCGCGTGATCCTTGCCGTACGGGACGAGGCGAAAGGGCGGCGGGCGGCCGATGCGATCACCGCTGCAGGGGTGCCGGGTGAGC
Organism: Streptomyces sp. NBC_01465; assembly: GCF_036227325.1. Classification (NCBI taxonomy): domain Bacteria; kingdom Bacillati; phylum Actinomycetota; class Actinomycetes; order Kitasatosporales; family Streptomycetaceae; genus Streptomyces; species Streptomyces sp. NBC_01465. Next base: position 4,713,502 of record NZ_CP109467.1, read on the forward strand.
TGCTTGAGGTGCGGGCGCTTGATCTCGCGGATCTGGGCTCCGTGCGGGATTTTGCCGCGCAGCTCCGCTCCGACCATCCGCACCTGGACGTGCTGATCAACAACGCCGGGGTCATGGCCCCGCCCCGCACGCTCAGCCCGCAGGGGCACGAGCTGCAGTTCGCCACGAATCATCTGGGGCACTTCGCCCTCACCGGGCTGCTGCTCGGGATGCTGGCCGAAGGTGACAACCCCCGTGTCGTGACGGTGAGTTCGACCAATCACCGGCAGGGGCGGATCTTTTTCGACGACCTCTCCGGGGAAGCCTCGTACGCGCCCATGAAGTTCTACAACCAGTCCAAGCTCGCCAACGCGGTCTTCGGCCTGGAGCTCCACCGGCGGCTCACCGCGGCCGGCAGCCCGGTGCGCAGTCTGCTCGCCCACCCGGGGTACGCCGCCACCGGTCTGCAGACGAGCGGGCCGCGCGGTCTCGTGAAGCTGCTGTTCGGGCGGCTCCTCATCCCGCTCGCCCAGTCCGCGGAGCAGGGGGCGCTGCCGCAGTTGTACGCGGCGACCGACCCGTCCGCGGAAGGCGGGGAGTTCATCGGGCCCGGCGGCATGGGCGAACTGCGCGGCGCCCCCAAGCGGGTGAGCCCGTCCGACGCCGCCGCCGATCCCGCGACCGGGCGGCGGCTCTGGGGGCTGTCCGAGGAGCTGACCGGTGTGCGGTACGGGCTTCCGGCCGCCGTCTAGGGGGTGATGGCAGGGGTGCACAAGCGTTTACCCTGGGGGTGAACGTCTGTGCACCCCCTGTCGTGCGCAGCCAGAGACCCCCCGGAGAGCCATGCCACCCGCGATACCCGAGCCCGCAGACGAGGCCGCCGAGGCGCCGCACCCCCGTGCGATGGTGGGCGTTCTCGCCTTCTGCGGGGTTGTTGTTGCTGTGATGCAGACCCTCGTCGTGCCGTTGCTGCCGCATATCCCGGCCCTCACCGGAGCCACCCCCTCCGCCGCGAGCTGGCTCGTCACCGTGACCCTGCTCACCGGGGCCGTGTGCACGCCCGTGCTGGGGCGCGTCGGCGACATGTACGGGAAGCGGCGTGTGCTGGTTGCGGCCCTTGGGGTGCTCGTCGTCGGGTCCGTGCTCTGTGCCATCAGCTCGGACATCGGGGTGCTGATCACGGGCCGCGCTTTCCAGGGCGCCGCACTCGCCGTCGTACCGCTCGGCATCAGCATCATGCGCGACGAACTCCCGCCCGCTCGTGTCCTGTCGTCCGTCGCGCTGATGAGCTCAACTCTGGGGATCGGGGCGGCTGTTGGGCTGCCGATCGCCGCGCTGGTCATCGAGCACTCCGACTGGCACACCATGTTCTGGGCCTCCGCCGGGCTCGGGCTGCTCGACGTGATCCTGGTGCTGGTCTTCGTACCGGAGTCGCCGCTGCGGGCGCGCGGGAAGTTCGACGTGCTGGGAGCGCTCGGGCTCAGCGCGGCGCTGGTCGCGCTGCTGCTCGCCGTCACGCAGGGCGGTGAGTGGGGATGGGGGTCCGCGCGGGTCGTCGGGCTGTTCGCCGCCGCCGTCGTGATCGGGGTCGTGTGGGGCTTCTACGAGATGCGGGTCTCCTCGCCCATGGTCGATCTGCGGGTCTCGGCCAGGCCCGCCGTGCTCGGTGCCAATGTGGCCGCGCTTCTCATCGGGTTCGCTTTCTACGCCAACTCCCTCGTCACCGGCCAGATGGTGCAGGAGCCCAAGGACACCGGCTACGGGCTCGGGGCCTCCATCGTGGTCAGCGGCCTCTGCCTGCTGCCCGGCGGCATCACGATGGTCGCGCTCTCGCCGCTCTCGGCGCGGCTCTCCGTCGCCCGCGGGCCCAAGGTGACCCTGGCGGTCGCCGCCGTGGTGATGGTCCTCGGGTACGTACTGCGGTTCTTCACCAGCCACAGCCTGTTGATGATCATCGTGGGCGCGACCGTGGTGTCGTCGGGGACCGCCCTCGCGTATTCGGCGCTTCCCTCCCTGATCCTCCGCGCCGTACCGGCCAGTGAGACCGGGGCCGCCAACGGCCTCAACACCCTGATGCGGTCCGTCGGGCAGGCCTTCTGCAGCGCCGTCGTCGCCGCCGTACTCGCCAATGTCACCTTCCAGGTCGGCGGGCGGACCGCGCCCACCCTCCACGCGTACCTCCTGGTGTTCCTCATCGCCGGGGGCGCCGCCCTCGCCGCGCTCGTCGTGGCCCTGGTCACGCCGGGCAGGACCGCACCCGTCACGGGTACGGTCGGAGCACGAGGACCCAAAGCGCTGGCCCAGGAGGGTGCATGACCGCTGACGCCGAGGCGGCTGCCGGAACGGGGCGCGACGCGATTCTGCGCGCCGCCCGCCGGGCCTTCACCCTGCGGCCGTACGCCGAGGTGACCATGCGGGGCATCGCCGCCGACGCGGGGGTCAGCGCCTCGCTGATCGTGAAGCGCTTCGGTACGAAGGAGCAGCTCTTCGACACGGTGACCGATTTCGGGCCCGCCGCCGATGAGCTCTTCGACGCGCCGCTGGACGAGCTCGGACGGCACATGGTGCGGACTCTGGTGCGCACCCGCCGAGAACACGGCATCGACCTGCTGCTGCGCGTCGTCTTCTCGCTCGGCAACCAGGACGAACGCTCCGTGCTGAAGGAGCGCTTCCGCGAGCAGGTCACCGCCCGGCTCGTGACCCAACTCGACGGGGACGAACGGGAGTTGCGGGCCGAGCTGATCGTGGGGCTGCTGCTGGGGCTCGGTGCCGCGATGAGTCTGCACCGCGACACCGGGGCCACGGAGAAGGCCGAGATCGAGCATCTCGTCGATCTCTATGCGCCGGCCGTGGAGCGGTTGGTCGTCGTACGGGCATGAAACGGCGGCCCCCGGCGCGGGGTGCTGTGCGCCGGGGGCCGCCGTTGTGGTGCGTAACTGCTAGAGCTTCTCGATCACGTAGTCGATGCAGGCCGTCAGGGCCTCGACGTCCGCCGGGTCGATCGCCGGGAACATCGCCACGCGCAGCTGGTTGCGGCCCAGCTTGCGGTACGGCTCGGTGTCCACGATGCCGTTGGCGCGCAGCGCCTTGGCGATGGCGGCCGCGTCGATCGAGTCGTCGAAGTCGATCGTGCCGATGACCTGCGAGCGCTTGGCCGGGTCGGTGACGAACGGCGTCGCGTACGACGACTTCTCGGCCCAGGTGTAGAGGCGCGAGGAGGAGTCGGCGGTGCGGGAGGTCGTGAAGTCCAGGCCGCCCTGGGAGTTCATCCAGGTGAGCTGTTCGTTGAGGAGGAACAGGGTGGCGAGGGCGGGGGTGTTGTACGTCTGGTTCTTGAGGGAGTTGTCGATCGCCGTCGGGAGGCTGAAGAACTCCGGGATGTGGCGGCCGGAGGCGTGGATGGACGCTGCCCGGTCGAGGGCCGCCGGGGAGAAGACGCCGATCCACAGGCCGCCGTCGGAGGCGAAGGACTTCTGCGGGGCGAAGTAGTAGACGTCGGTCTCGGCGATGTCGACCGGGAGGCCGCCTGCGCCGGAGGTGGCGTCCACGAGGACGAGGGCACCGTCGTCGGCGCCTGCGACGCGCTTGATGGGCGCGGCGACACCGGTCGAGGTCTCGTTGTGCGTGAGCGCGTAGACGTCCACGCCCGCTTCGGCCTGCGGGTCCGGGTGGGTGCCCGGGTCGGAGGCGATCACGGAGGGGGTCTCGAGCCACGGGGCGAGCTTGGAGGCCTTGGCGAACTTGGAGGAGAACTCGCCGAAGTTGAGGTGCTGGGACTTCGTCGTGATCAGCCCGTGCGTCGCCACGTCCCAGAAGGCCGTGGAGCCGCCGTTGCCGAGGATGACCTCGTACCCCTCGGGGAGGGAGAAGAGGTCGCGCACGCCTTCGCGCACCGCGCCGACCAGGTTCTTGACCGGGGCCTGGCGGTGGGACGTGCCGAGGAGAGAGGTGCCGGTGGCGGCCAGGGCGTCCAGCGCCTCCGTACGCACCTTGGAGGGGCCCGCGCCGAAACGGCCGTCGGCGGGCTTGATGTCAGCGGGAATCTGGAGATCAGCCACGGGGGGAGCGTAGCTCCCTGGGGCGGGGGGAGTGCGAGGGGGTCCGGGGGGTGAGACGGAGCCGCCACGGAGTGGACCGGGGCGCGGGCGGCCCCCGCCCGGGGGCTCCGCCCCCGGACCCGCGGCTACCGCCGCTCCCCTTGCGCCTAAGCCGGCGCCGCTCTCGCGGAGGTGGCTGGCGCGGGTGGGGGTTCCTCAATGGCCGCTTGCGGTCCGTTCAGATGCGACACCGGCAAAATCAAGCCCGTCGAGGGGGTCCCCCCTGCTCGAGCGAAGCCGAGAGCTTGGGGGAGATTGAGGACACGTGGCCGAAGGCCGCGTACCGGGCGGGGCCGCGTCCCGGACCCCGTCCACCGGCTACGTAGGAGTCCGTTCTGCCGCCGCCAGCGCATGCAAATGCTGCAGCAACGCGATCAGCACGTACTTCGACGACGTCCGGTCACGCGCGTCGCAGTCCACCAGCGGCACGTCCGGCGACAGGTCCAGCGCCGCCCGCAGCTGCTCCGGTGTGTGGATCGCGCCGCCGAAGTCGTTGCACGCCACGATGAACGGCGTCCCGTGGTGCTCCAGGCGGTCGATCGCGTACCAGGAGTCCGCCAGCCGGCGCGTGTCGACCAGGACCACCGCGCCCAGCGTGCCGGCGAACAGGCGGTCCCAGAGGAACCAGAAGCGTTCCTGGCCCGGCGCACCGAAGAGGTACAGCACCGTCCGTTCGTCGATCGTGATGCGGCCGAAGTCGAAGGCGACGGTCGTCGCGGTCTTGGTCCGTACGGCCGAGGTGTCGTCGACCGGACGGCCCGCCTCGGTCATCGTCTCCTCGGTGTTGAGGGGGCGGATCTCGCTGACCGAGCGGACCATCGTCGTCTTGCCCACGCCGAAGCCGCCGACGATCACGATCTTGAGACCGTTGTCGGCCGTCGCGGAGAGGGCCTCTGTGTTTCCTCGTTCAGAGGTTGCGGAGTCCAACGAGCACCTGTTCCAGGATGTCGGGGTCGGGGAGCCGGTCCGCGGCGCGGGCTGTGCGCGGGTGGCGGGCGCTGATCCGGCCCGTGTCGAGCAGGTCGGCGAGCAGGATCCGGGTGATGGATACCGGCAGTTGGAGATGGGCGGCGATCTCCACGACGGCGGTGGGGCGGGCGCAGAGACGGAGGATCGTGACGTGCTCCGACTGCATGCCGGGCACCGGGTCGCACTCGCCGACGATCAGCGTGACGAGGTCGAAGGTGTCGACGGCGTTGGACCGGCTGCGGCCGCCGGTGACGGTGTAGAGCCGGTCCGGGCTGTCGTCGCGTCCTGGGCGGGGCGGAGTCATTTGCGTGGCTCGGCGGCGAGATGGTCGCCGAGCTGCTCGACGAGTTCGCTCATGTTGTGGCCGATGAGGCCCACGTCGGCGGACTCGTCGGTGACGACGGCGAGATGGGCGCCGTCGCCCGCTTCGACGATGAGGAGGATGCCGCCGTAGAACTCGGCCATCGCGGTCCGCACCCCGCCGGTGCCGTCGCCGAACTCGACGGAGGCGCCGTGGGAGAGGGACTGGATTCCGGCGGAGATGGCGGCCAGCTGGTCGGCCTGGTCGACGGAGAGTTCGGGGGTGCGGCAGAGCTTGAGGCCGTCACGGGAGAGGACGAGGGCGTGGCGGGCACCGGGGGTGCGCTCCAGGAGGCTCTCCAGCAGCCAGTTGAGCTTCTCGTCGGTGGTGGTGGTCATTCGGGTGTGCCTGTGCCTTCCGGTCGCGAGGGGGTCTTGGGGGGCGCGGTGCTTGGCCGTACGGCCTGGCGGAAGGTGCTGAAGCGGGCCGCTGCGGTGGTGGAGGATTCGGAGTCGGAGCTACGGGGCCGGGGGACGGCCGGGGTCGCTGCCAGGTCGGGGTGGGCGGCGGCCATGGTGGCGCCGCGGCGGCGGCGGGGGAGGCCGCCGAGGTCGGACAGGTCGGACAGGTCGGAGGCGCCGGAGGTGTCGGCCTCCGTGGGGGTCAGCTCGTGCGCTTCAGGGACTTCTGCCAGTACGGGGGTGGGCTCGGGCCGCGTTGTTTCCCGTACGGGAGCCGGTGCGGCCGTCTCCGGGGTCGCCGGGCGGCGCGTGATCAGGTCCTGGGGGAGCAGCATCAGGACGCCCGTGCCGCCGCGCGCCGAGGGGCGGAAGGAGACGGTCAGGCCGTGCTTGCGGGCGAGGCGGCCCACGACCGCGAGGCCGAGGCGCGTACCGGAGAGGCCCGCGAGGTCGATCTGGCGGGTGGTGTCGGTGGCCACCGCCTTCTCCGCGCGGCGGAGTTGGACCTCGTTCATCACCAGGCCGCTGTCCTCGACGGTGAGGATGACCCCGGCCGGGACCTCCTCGACGTACACGTGGACCTCGGCGGTGGGCGGCGAGAAGTTGGCAGCGTTGTCGAGGAGTTCGGCGAGGGCGTGCATGACGCCCTCGGCCGCGTGGCCGGCGACGGCGATCTCGCTGGTGGAGTGGAGGCGCACTCGCTGGTAGCCCGAGATGCGGCCCATCGCGCCGCGCAGGATCGACTCCATGACGATCGGCTTTGCCCAACGCCGCCCGGACCGCGCCCCGGTGAGGACCGCGATCGAGTCGGCGAGGCGGCCCGCCTGGGCGGTGCGGTGGTCGAGGTGGAGGAGGTCGCCGAGGACGTCCTCGTCGGAGTGGCGGTGCTCCATCTCGCGCAGGTCGGCGAGCATGCCGGTGGCCAGGGCCTGCATACGGCCGGCGGCGTTGGCGGCCGCGGAGAGCGCGGCGGCGCGCTGCGACTCGGCGCGCGCGGTCGCGGCCTCGGCGCGGGCGGTCTCGGCCTTCAGCTCGGCCTCACGGACGCCGAACCGGTCCGCTGCCACGGTCAGTTCGGATATGCGGAAGCGGAGCCCGCGCGCGGTGCGACGGGCGTGCGCCGCGACGGCGACGGCGGCGCAGAGCAGCACGGCGAGGGAGCCCAGGCACCAGACGAGTGTGGCGGTCATCAATCGGAGTCCTCATGGACGGATGGGACAGGCGGGACGGACCGGGTGAAAGGGAAGCGACGATTCCTGCACAACGCCAGGCAACTATAGGAGAGTTAGTGATCACTTTGGGGAGTTCTTGGTGTGGAGATTGTTGATACCGGTGCACATTTCGCCCAGGTGCATCCTGGTGTGATGGGACTCGAACTCGAGGAAAAGCTCCGGCGGGCCGTACGGGGCGAGATCGACTTCGGATCGGCCGCCCGCGCGCTGATGACGATGGACGCCTCCAACTACCGGCGCGTGCCGCTGGGTGTGGTCGCGCCCCGCGATGCGGACGACGTCGCCGCGACGCTCGCCGTCTGCCGGGAGGCGGGGGTCCCGGTGGTTCCGCGCGGGGGCGGGACTTCGATCGCCGGTCAGGCGACCGGGGTGGGCGTTGTCCTCGACTTCACGCGCCATATGCGGACGGTGGTCGAGGTGGACGCGGAGGCGCGTACGGCGGTCGTCCAGCCCGGTGTCGTACTCGACGAACTGCGGGCGGCGGCGGGGGCGTACGGACTGACCTTCGGGCCCGATCCGTCCACGCACAGCCGGTGCACGCTCGGCGGGATGATCGGCAACAACTCGTGCGGGGCGCACTCGGTGGCGTGGGGGACGACCGCCGACAGTGTGCGGTCGCTGAGGGTGCTGGGGTACGGGGGACAGGAGTGGCGGCTGGGGCAGGGGTGGGGCGAGGCCCCGGCTGGTCTGCGGCCGCTGGTGGAGCGGAACTTGGCGCTGCTTCGGACGGGCTATCCGCAGGGGCTGCCGCGGCGGATCTCGGGCTACGCGGTCGATGCGCTGCTGCCGGAGAACGGGGTGGACCTGGCGCGGGCCTTCTGCGGCAGCGAGGGCACGCTGGGTGTGGTGACGGAGGCGACCGTACGGCTGGTGGAGGCGCCGCGGGCGCGGGCGCTCGCCGTGCTCGGGTACGCGGACGAGAGCGCGGCGGCGGAGGCGGCGGCCGGGCTGTTGTCAGTGGGGCCGCTTACCGTGGAGGGCATGGCGGCGGACCTCGTCGGGGACGCGGTGGGGCTGCCGCGGGGCGGGGCGTGGCTGTTCGTGGAGATGGGAGGGGACGGGGAGGCGGAAGCGCGGGCGAGGGCCGAGGAGTTGGTGCGGGGCGCGGACGCCGTGGACGGGACGGTGGTCTGGGATCCGGCGGGGCAGCGGGCGCTGTGGCGCGTACGGGAGGACGCGAGCGGGACGGCGACCCGGATGCCCGACGGGACCGAGGCATGGCCGGGGTGGGAGGACTGCGCGGTGCCGCCCGCTCGGCTGGGGGCGTATCTGCGGGACTTCCGCGGGCTGTTGGGGGAGCACGGGCTGCGCGGGGCGCCGTACGGGCACTTCGGGGACGGCTGCATCCATGTCCGGATCGACTTCGACCTGATGAGCAAGAAGGGGGTACAGGGCTTCCGCCGCTTCTCGGAGGAGCTGGCGGACCTCGTCGTGGCGCACGGCGGCTCGCTCTCCGGCGAGCACGGGGACGGGCAGGCGCGGGCCGAACTGCTGCCGAAGATGTACGGGGACGAACTAGTCGGTGTCTTCGGCCAGTTCAAGGACGCCTGGGACCCGGACGGCGGCATGAACCCCGGCATGCTCGCCCGCCCGCACCGCCTCGACGAGAACCTCCGCTTCGACGTCCTGCCGCGCGAGCCGGTCCCGGTCGCCTTCGGCTACCCGCACGACGGCGGGGACTTCTCGGCGGCGGTGCGCCGGTGCGTGGGGGTCGCCAAGTGCCGCAGTACGGAGGTGAGTTCGGGGTCAGGTGTCATGTGCCCGTCCTTCCGGGCCACCGGCGAGGAGCAGCACTCCACCCGGGGCCGGGCGAGGCTGCTGCACGAGATGCTCGCCGGCGAGGTGGTGAAGGACGGCTGGCAGTCGGAGGAGGTGCGCGACGCGCTCGACCTCTGCCTCTCCTGCAAGGGGTGCAGGAGCGACTGCCCGGTGGGCGTGGACATGGCCACGTACAAGGCGGAGTTCCTGCACCACCACTACGAAGGGCGCAGGCGCCCGGCCTCGCACTACGCGATGGGACGGCTGCCGGAGTGGCTGCGCCTCGCGTCCCGGCTGCGGCTCGCACCCCTCCTGAACGCGGCCGCGAAGGTCCGCTTCCTCGTCGCGCCCGTCAAGCGCGCGGCCGGGATCGCCCCGCAGCGCGCGCTGCCCCGGCTGGCCCGCGAGACCTTCTCGCACTGGTGGTGGAAGGGGTTCATCAAGGACGCGATGGCCGGCCGGGAACGGACGGGCGGGGGCGGCCCCCAGGTTCTCCTCTGGCCCGACACCTTCACCAATCACCTCGACCCAGCAGTCGGGAAGGCGGCCGTACGGGTCCTCGAAGCGGCCGGGATCACAGCGCTGCTGCCCCCGGAATTCGAGCCGCCGATCAGGCTCGCCGAAATGGAGGAGGCCATCGAACGAGGCGACGAGACTGTACGGGCGCGGCGCAGGCCCCGCCGCGCCGCGGTCTGCTGCGGACTCACCTACGTCTCCACCGGCCAGCTCGACCGCGCCCGCACCGTGATGCGCCGCACGCTCGACATGATGGAGCCGGTGTTCACCGACGGCATGCCCGTCGTCGTCCTCGAACCGAGCTGCGCCGCCGCCCTCACCACCGACCTCCCCGAACTCCTCTCCGACGACCCGCGCGCACGGCAGCTGGCCGACCGGGTGCTGACCTTCGCGCAGGCCCTGGAGCGGTACGCCCCCGACTGGCAGCCGCCGCGCATCGACCGCCCGGTCGTCGGCCAGACCCACTGCCACCAGCACGCGGTCCTCGGTGACGCGGCCGAGCGCCGGCTGCGCGAGCGAGCGGGCCTGACCGGCGAGCTGAGCGGCGGCTGCTGCGGTCTCGCCGGGAACTTCGGCTTCGAACGCGGCCACTACGACGTCTCCGTGGCCTGCGCGGAGGAACAGCTGCTCCCCTCTGTACGGGACGCCGACGAGAGGGCGGCGGTGCTGGCCGACGGCTTCTCCTGCCGTACGCAGCTGGAGCAGCTCGGCGGGGTGCGCGGGCGTCACCTGGCGGAGATCTTGGCAGATGGACTGTAAGCGGGAGCATGGCCGATGGACCCTTACCCTGTAGGGATGGACCCGATCGCCCCCGCCGACGCCGCCCAGGTCGTCTCCGTCGCCCCTGCCACCGCTCCGGCGACGAGTGCCCGTGCACGCTTCGGCCCGGTCGGTCTGGTGCTTGCGGGCGGCATCTCGGTGCAGTTCGGGGCAGCGGTCGCGGTGTGGCTGATGCCGCGGGTCGGTGCGCTGGGCGTGGTCTCGCTGCGGCTGCTCGTCGCGGCGGCGGTGCTGCTCGTGGTCTGCCGCCCCAAGGTGCGCGGCCTCTCGCGCGCCGACTGGGGCACGGTCCTGATCTTCGGCGTCGCGATGGCCGCCATGAACGGCCTCTTCTACCAGGCCGCGGACCGCATCCCGCTGGGCGCGGCCGTCACCCTCGAAGTCCTCGGCCCCCTCGCCCTCTCCGTCTTCGCCTCGCGCCGCCTGTCGAGCGTGCTCTGGGCGGGGATCGCCCTGTGCGGAGTGGCGCTGCTGAGCGGCGGCGGCTTCGGCGGGCTCGACCCGGTCGGGGCGGCGTTCGCGCTGGGCGCGGGCGCGATGTGGGCGGCGTACATCGTCTTCAGCGCCCGCACCGGAGCCCGCTTCCCCCGCGCCGACGGCCTCGCCCTCGCGATGGGCGTCGCGGCGGTCCTCATGCTGCCGCTGGGGATCGCGGACGCGGGCGCGAAGCTGCTGGTGCCGAGCACGATCCTGCTGGGCGCGGCGGTGGCGCTGATGTCGTCCGTCCTTCCGTACACGCTGGAAATGCTCGCGCTGCGGCGCCTGCCGAACTCGGTGTTCGCGGTCCTGATGAGCCTGGAGCCGGCGATCGCCGCGCTGGCGGGCTTCCTCGTGCTGCACCAGGCGCTGTCGGCGGTGGACGCGCTCGCGATCTCGCTCGTCATCGTGGCGAGCATGGGCGCGGTGCGGTCGCAGGTCACGGGCAAGTAGCGCCACCGGCACGCAGGAGGTCGAGGAACGCGGTCGCCGCGGGCGTGCGGCCGGCCCGGCTCCAGATGAGGTACTCGACGCGGGCCGGCGCATCGGTGACGTCGACGGCGGTGACACCGCTCAGCTGGGCCGCGTAGCCGGAGGGCAGCAGGGCGATACCCAGGCCCTGCCCGACCAGCCGGGCCAGGAAGTCCGCGTTGGTGACCTCGAAGGCGACGTCGCGGCCGAGACCCGCGGCCGCGAAGGCCTGGTCGGACTGGATGCGTCCGGCTGTCTTCGCCGGAAGGTCGACGAAGACTTCGGAGGAGAGTCTGCGCAGGTCCACGGCCGGTCCCTTGACGAGGGGGTGGTCCGGGGCGACCACCGCGACGAGCCGGTCCCGGGCGAGTTCACGGGCTTCTACGCCTTCGGGGCGCGCGGTGGTCGGCAGCCCGAGGAAGGCCAGGTCGAGCGCCCCGTCCCTGACCTGCTCGGCGAGTTCCTCGCTCGCGCCCACGCGCAGGCTGATGCGCACGTCCGGGTACTGCCGGTGGAAGTCGCGCAGGGCGCCCGGGATGTCGACGGCGGCGACGCTGGGGATGAGCCCCACGGCAAGTCGTCCGCGTACCTCCCCGACCGTCGCCGCCACCTCGGCGGCCGCGCGCTCGGCGGCGTCCAGGCACTGACGGGCGAGCGGGAGGAACGCCTCACCGGCGGGCGTCAGACGTACCCGGCGGCTGGTGCGTTCGAAGAGCCGTGCGCCCAACTCCTTCTCCAGCCGGGCGACTTGATGGCTGAGTGCGGACTGGACGACGAGGCAGCGCTCGGCGGCCCGGGTGAAGCTGTTGGTTTCGGCGACGGCGAGGACGTAGCGCATCTGCTGGAGCTCCATCGATCCATCTTCATTCGCGATCGATGAGGTGACAAGCATGTGTTGGACTCATCGATCGCGGCCGGACGAGACTGCGAATATGACCAGTCCACCCCTACAGAGAGCCCCAGCGGGGACCGTCGGCGGCGCCCCTCAAGGGCATCTGCGACGGACCATGCTGACGGCGCTCACCCCCGCCGCGTGGGGCACGACGTACATCGTCACCACCGAGCTTCTCCCCGCCGGGCACCCGCTGTTCGCGGGACTTCTGCGCGCGCTGCCCGGCGGCCTGATCGCGCTCGCGCTCACCCGGACGCTGCCGCGAGGAGGCTGGTGGGGGAGGGCCGCGGCGCTCGGCGTGCTGAACATCGGCCTGCCTTTCCCGCTGCTGTTCCTCGCGGCCGAACGCCTGCCGGGCGGCGTGGCCGCCACCCTCGCGGCAGCCCAGCCGCTCCTCATCGCCCTCCTCGCGGTGGCGGTCCTGCGCGAGGCGCTGTCCGTCTGGCGCCTCGCCTGGGGGCTGGTCGGCATGGCCGGCGTCGCCCTGGTGGTGATCGGGCCGAGCGCGGCCTTCGACCACGTCGGGATCCTCGCGGCGCTCGGCAGCGCGGCGTCCATGGCACTCGGCATCACACTCACCAAACGCTGGGGCCGGCCGCCCGGGGCCGGCCCCACCGCGTTCGCCGGCTGGCAGCTCACTGCGGGGGGCCTGTTCCTGCTGCCCCTCACGTTCCTGGCCGAAGGGGCCCCGCCGCCCATCGACGGGTCCGCAGCCCTCGGCTACCTCTGGATGGCCCTGGTCGGCGGACTGATCTCGTACGTCCTGTGGTTCCGCGGCATCACCACACTGCCCGTCACCTCGGTCGCCGTACTCGTCCTGCTGTCACCCCTGGTCGCCGCGGTGCTCGGCGCCGTCGTACTCGGCCAGACCCTCGGCCCGGTCCAGCTCGTGGGCTTCGGGCTCGCACTCGCGGCGATCGTCGCGGGACAGCTGCCGGCCCCGGCGCTCACCCGTTCCAGAACCGCCGGATGAGCAGCGCCAGCCGCACCGCGTGATCCTCGCGCCGGAGCCGGCCGCTGCGCATCAGCGTGACGAGCCCGTGCAGTGAGCTCCAGTAGGTCTCGGTGAGTACGGGCAGTTCGCCCTCCCCGGCGAGCGGCCGCACGGTCTCGCGGAGCTCGGCGAAGGCGGCATGCAGCGAGGCCGGCGCCTCGGGGGTGGCGAACGGCAGCTCGGTGGGGAGCGTGAAGATCGCGTCGTAGAGCGCGGGCCGCCGCTCGGCGAACGCGGTGTACGCAGTCGCCACACCGGAGACCGCCTCCTTCGCCCCCTCCGCCCCGATCCGCGCCGCGCGCAACTCCTCGGCGAGCTCGCCGCACCCCTGCACGACGACCGCCGCCATGATCGCGCCCTTGCCCTTGAAGTGGCTGTAGAGGACGGGCTGGCTGTACTCGATCTCGGCGGCGAGCCGCCGGGTCGTCACCGCGTCCCACCCCTCCGTCTCGGCCAGCTCCCGTGCCGTCGTGACGATCAGCTGCTCCCGCTCTGCCCGCTCGCGCTCGCGGCGCGTCTGTGTGGTCATGCCCGGAATTCTAGCAGCGCTAGCCAATCTGTCGACGCTCTGCTAGCGTCGAGCTTGTTCCTAGCGGTGCTAGAAAAACTACGGACTCGGGAGAAAATCATGCTCACCCCCATCGCGTACGGCCTGGCGATCGCCCTCAACCTGATGGTCGTCTGGATAGGCATCCGCTTCCTGGCGCAGCCCATGGCGGCGGCCGCGGGCTACGGAGTCCCGGCGAAGGAGAACGGCGACCGCGCGTACCTCACCATCAAGGGCGTACGCGACGGCACCTACGGCATCCTCGGCCTGGCCCTGCTCGCCCTCGCCGGAGCGCACGCGGAGGCCTGGTTCATGCTGGTGGTGGCGCTGGCCCCGGTCGGCGACACGATGATCGTGCTCCGCAATGGGGGCACGAAGGCGGTGGCGTACGGGATCCACGCGGCGACGGCGGCCGTGATGCTGATCAACGCCGCGCTGCTCTTCGCGGTCTGAGGGGGGCGCCGGGTCATTGCCCCGGGTTTACCCGCAGCCTCTTTCAAGGCTATGTGACATGTGCCATTGTACTGGCGGCCGATCGTGCGCATGCCAAGCGCGTGCGGTCCGGCCTGCGGTACCCCCCACGCCGCGCAACGGAGCGCGGCATCAAGACCGCTGGGAGGCGGCACGTGAACACGCCAGAGAAGAGACGAACTCTCCCCGGATTACTGATACTTGGCCTGGTGCTCTGTCTGGGCATCGCCTTGCTGGGCCGGCCGAGCAGCGCCGCGGCAGCACCTGCGGCGGCCGCGCAGTCCGCGCCCCGCGCCCAGGCGGTCCCGCCGCCCACGGGGTCGGGCGCCGATGTGACCGACCGCTCCGACGCCAGGCGCCACCCGCTGAAGAGTGATCAACTCCCGCCGCAGCGCCCGGTGTCGGAGCAGAAGGCAAAGAAGGTCACCGGCCTCGCGGCGGCGTCCTGCACCCCGGCCGACTTCGGCAGCCGGAGCGGGGCCGAGCTCGTCGCGTTCGTCAAGGCGTCCACCATGGACTGCATCAACACGCTCTTCGCCCTCACCGGCACCAACGCGCGTGACGCGTTCCGCGAGGCGCAGATGGTCACCGTCGCCAACGCCTTCCAGGACGTGGCGCGGACCTATCCCGGTGACAACTCCACCGGCGTGTGGCAGCTCGTGCTGTTCCTGCGCGCCGGGTACTACGTGCAGTCCTACAACGCATCCGACGTCGGCGCCTACGGCCAGCCCCTGGCCACCGCCACCGAGGGCGCGCTCGACACCTTCGTGGCGTCCTCGCACTTCGGGGACGTCAGTTCGGCGCACGGCGATGTCCTGGGCGAAGTCCTCATCCTCACGGACAGCGCCAATGAGCAGGCGCGCTACCTGAACACGTACAAGAAGGTCCTCAACGCGTACAACAGCTCCTACGACGCCTACTGGAGCATGGACGCGGCCGTCAACGACGTGTTCACCCCGCTCTTCCGGGGCCACTGGAACCCGGCGTTCATCACGGCGGTGACCGCCGACCCGAGCATCATCGACACGCTGAGCACGTTCGTGATGAACCACCGGGACAAGCTGAACGACAGCTGGTTCTACCTGGCCTCCAACGCCGGCACCGAGATGGCCCGCTTCCTCGACACACCCGCGCTCCAGGCCAAGGTGCGCCCCCTCGCGAAGGGGCTGCTCGGCGTCTCGGCGATCACCGGTGCGAGCGCGCCGCTGTGGGTCGGGGTCGCGGGCATGACCGACGGCTACGACAAGGCACAGTGCGCGTACTACGGCACGTGCGACTTCATCGGCCAACTCACCGCAGCCGCACTGCCGATCACGTACGCGTGCGACGCCGACCACACCTTCCGCGCCCAGTCCCTGACCGACGCCGCGCTGTCCGCCGCCTGCACCAGCCTCAAGGGGCAGGACGCGTACTTCCACGGTGTCGTCAAGGACAGCGGTCCTGTCGCCGACGACCACAACACGAACATCCAGATCGTGACGTTCGCCAGCCCGAAGGACTACCAGACGTACTCCGGCTGGATCTTCGGGAACAGCACCAACAACGGCGGCGAATATCTGGAGGGCGACCCGTCGGACCCGACCAGCCAGGCGCGGTTCCTGTCGTACGTGAAGAGCGTCAACGACGGCTTCCCCGGGGACATTTGGAACCTCAACCACGAGTACACGCACTATCTGGACGGCCGCTACGACATGCACGGCGACTTCACTGCCGGGCAGGCGGTCCCGGACATCTGGTGGGTCGAGGGCCTGGCGGAGTACGTCTCGTACAGCTACCGCGGGATCCCCGACACGGAGGCGATCGCGGAGGCGGGTCGGCACACATACGCGCTGAGCACGCTGTGGAACAGCACGTACGAGAACTCCAGCCAGACCAGGGTCTATCCGTGGGGATACCTGGCGACGCGCTACATGGTCGAGAAGCACCCGGCCGACGTCCAGAACATGCTCGCGAAGTTCCGCACGGGTGACTACGCGGGTGGGTACGCGGTCTACAACACGGGCATCGGCACGCGCTACGACGCCGACTTCAACACCTGGCTGGACGCGTGCGCGGCCGGCGCCTGCGAGAGCACGGGCGGCGACCCGACAGCACCGGCGTGCACGGATCCGGATGCGCGGGTGATGGCGCAGAACTGCTCGCGCTCGGGCCGGTCGGCGACGGCGGGGAACTACGACTACCTGTACCTCTACCTGCCGGCGGGGACGGTGACGCTGAACGTCACGACGACGGGTGGCACGGGGAACGCGGACCTCTACTACAACGCGGACGCGTGGGCGACGACTGGGGCGTACACGCAGCGCTCGACGAACGCGGACAACAAGGAGAGCCTGACGGTCACCAACAGCACGGCCGGATACCGCTACATCAGCCTCTATGCGCAGACGGGCTTCAGTGGGGTGACGGTCACGACGAAGTACTGACGGGCGGGGGTGGGCGGCGACTCAACTAGCCGCCCACCCTTCCAGGTTCAGGGGAACCAGACCTCGCAGATGCTGTCGTCGCCGGACGCGCTCCGGTCGACGAGGAAGACGGACTCGAAGCGCGCCTCGTGCCCGTAGACGGTGAGGGCGCCGTCGGTGAGGGTGTGGAGGAAGCGGTGCTGGTCGAAGTACCCGTCGGGGCTGAAGTCGTACGAACCGGCGCCCAGGGCGGCGAGCGTGGCGTCCAGATCTCCGAAGAACTCCAACTCGTCCCAGCCCTCGACGGTCAGATCGGGAACGCCGGGAACGGCAACCAGGATCTTCGTATAGGAGGCACCGAAGTCGCGCTCGCAGACGGCGACGATCCGGGCGTCGGGATGAAGCTTCTTCTGTACCTCGAACTCATCCTCCAGCGCACTGGTGATGACCCCGTCCTCAAGGAGCGCAGGATCGCTGATCTTCACGGTGGAACCCCAGGCGGCGGCATACACGTAGTCCAGCTCTTCCCGGTCGCCGGGACTCCCGGGATGGTTCAGCCGGGAGGGCGCATCCTCGTGCCGGACGGCCGCGACGGTGGTCAGAGCCAGCACGGCGGCCCTGGCGGCGGCCGGGTCGTGATCGGCGACGGATGGGGGCTCGATGGGAGGGAGCGATGCCGTGAACGGCGGCTGAATGACGACGAGTTGGGCCTGTCCGTGGTGACGGGGGTTGACCTCGGTGCCAGGGGATACGGGACTCATGCGGCCGAGGGTAGAGGGGCTCGGTTCGGATGAGGCGAGGTGGTACTCCCGTATCCGTTCAGGCGTTCAGGTCTCTGTACGCCGTGCGGAGAATGTCCCCGGACTCCCTGACGTTCCGGCGGGAGGTCTCGGGATCAGCAGAGACCTGGGCAAGGTGCTCGGCCCGGTGGAATCGCCGCGCTGTCGCAGGTAGACGCTCGATCTCGATCATGGCGGCCCAGTGCAGGAGGAATCCCTGCAGTGGACCCACACTGCTCTGCCGTACCGCCTCGGTGAGGGCCTTGTCCTTCTCCCGCTCCATCTCTGGAATCCGTGTGGGCGCGATGATCGCCAGCGCCTCCCTCAGCGCGTCGGGGGTGCGGTCGGGGCGGGGGATCAGTTCTTCGTTGGGGCGTTCCGTGATTGTGTTCACCATGTCCTCCTCGGGCGTCAGCCAGCGTAGTTGTGGCCGGAGTGCCGGTCGCGAGGGTTCAGGGGTACAGGCGGGTGCCGCGGCTGTCGGCGACGAGCAGTGCGTCGTGGAGGGCTTCCGCGAGCTGGGTGGCCAGGGTCCGTAGGTCTGCGTATTCGGCCTTGGGGTCGTCGAGGGTCTCCAGAGCGTGAGTGAGCAGATGGCGTGCGAGACCTAGCTGTACGGCTTCGATCTGGTCGGCGACGTGGGAGAGCGGACCTGTCCCGTCGCCGACGACGTAGCAGGGCTTCCCCTCGGGGCCCGTCCAGGGCAGGCGGCGTGCGCGTGCCGGTGTCATGCGGTCACCTGCTTGCCGTGGATGCGGCGGGGGCCGACGTCGATGCCGTACGTGGCGAGCCACAACTCCCTTCGTCGTTCGCGCTGTTCTCGGGAAAGGGTGTAAGGGCGGACCATTGCGGTGGCGCGTCCGTCGAGCGGCGAGTCGGTGGCGTACGGGCTGCGGTCCGCGAGAGAGGTCGGGGCCAGGTGGGCCGTGTCTGGCAAGGGCCACCAGTCGCCTGCCCGATGACGGCCGCGCGGGGACACGAAGGTGCAGATGTTGTCGAGCACGCGGATGAGGAAGGCCAGCATCACTTCAACTCGCTTTCTGTCCCTGACTGTTCGGGTGGCATCGCATTTCGGCCCATAGGGCACAGCCGTCCGTCCGGATGCCCGTTGCGGTGCTGAGGGCCCGCACGATCACGGCGCCTGGCCCGTGTGTCTGGAGCGGGGACAGCTCCGATTCCCCGCCGACTGAGATGCGGACGCGATCGCCCGACGTGGAGAGCGTCGCGTCGATGGCTACTGGCTTGGATCCGAGTACAGCGACGAACAGCTCGTGGGCGACGGTCTGGGCGTCGGTGTGTCTGAGCCGCTCGCCGACCCACCGCCTGAGGTTGCGCGCTTCTTCGGGCGCTCCCTTGAAACACCTGTGCCACGTGTGCCCCGTCTCGAGCATGCCGTCCCCAGCCGTGAGATATCTGACGTCAGATTCTCGATTTCTGTATTCAGAATGGTGATGGAGTTGGCGCACGTCAAGCCGAGAGGGAGAGTATGTGTAGTCAGATTGAGGCGATCGAACAGAACGGTGGTGCACCGGTGGCTCAGCCCGAATACCTGCGAATCGCTGCTGACCTGCGGCGTCGCATCACCTCAGGCGAGTTCGCGCCGGGCGATCAGCTCCCGATCCTCCCCGCGCTGTGCGAGGAGTACCGGGTCTCCGAAGCCACCATCCGCAACGCGCTCCGGCTGCTGCGCAACGAGGGGATGATCGAGACGAGGGCGCGCGCGGGCACCCGAGTGCGCGCGAGGCCTCCCGTGCACCGCATGGCGGCGGATCGTTACCGCGCCGCTCCGGGCTCCAAGTCCACGCCGTACACGCGGGATCAGGACATCGGCTGGTCCGAGTACCGGCTCGACAAGCGCTTCGAGAAGGTCCGTGCCGATGCGGAACTGGCCGCCCTCTTCGAGAGCGAGATCGGCGAGCGGCTCCTGGCCAGGCACTTCGTGTTCTACGACAACGACGAACCGACCCAGATGAGCACGAGCTACGTCCGTTGGTCCGACGTTGCCGGAACCCCTGTGGCCGATCCGATCCACGAGCCCTGGCCGGGCGGAACCCGTGCTCAGATGGCGAGCCTCGGGATCAACGTCACCCGCATCACCGAGTCGTTCACCTGCGCCATGCCTACGGACGCCGAGGCTGCCACGCTCAGGATCGGCACGGGAGTTCCCGTACTGCGCTACACCCGACGCCACTTGGCCGACACCGGCCGTGTCGTCGAGGTCGCCCACCCCATCGTCCGGCGGGGCGACACCACCGTCGTGGACTTCACGATCGAGCTCGGCGAACAGTAAGCGTCGGACCAGCGCTCAGGACTCTGCCGCCTTGCGGGCGCGGAAAGCCGCCGCCTTGACCCGGCTGCGGCACGCGTCCGAGCAGAAGTGGCGTACCGCGTTGCGGGAGTTGTCCACGTAGACGCGGTCGCACTGCGGTGCCGTGCACACCCCCAGGCGGCCCGCGAGATTGCTGCCGATCGCCAGGGCGAGGGCCGTGGCGCAGCCTGCGCTCCAGCCTACGGAGAGCGTGTCTTCGGAGCCGTGGAAGTGGACCTGCCAGGGTTCGCCCTCGACTTGGTCCAGTTGGGGGCGGGCTCCCGTCGTGCGCAGCAGGGCGTTGACGAACTCGGCGGCCTTGTCCGTGCGGCCGCTGTCGGCCGCGTCGAACACCGACCTCATCTGCTGTGCCGTGTGTGCGAGGTAGGTCGCGTGGTGCGGCTCGACCTTCGTGCGGGCCGGGGTCGGCGGCAGTGCGTCGTGTACCGCTGCGGGGAGCTCGTCGCCCTGGGGCGCGGTGTACGGGCGGCCCTGTCGGGCGCCGTCGGTCAGGGCGTTCACGAGTGAGACCGATGCATTCAGCAGCGCCACTACGTGACCATCGAACATCACTTGACTGGTCACTCCCTTGTCTTCTAGCGTTCCTCCGTCACCGACGATACTCGATTCGTCGGTGACGTTGAGGGGGATGTGTGGATAGGGGACTGCCGCGTGCCGTGCGGCTGCTCGTCGTGGCGCGGGCCGTGAATCGGCTGGGGGCGTTCTCGATTTCGTTCCTCGCCGTGCTCATCACGACGCGGTTCGGGGCCAGTCCCGCTGTTGCGGGAGGCGTCAGTGCCGGCTTCGGGCTCGCTACGATTCCCTCCCGCCTTGCCGGAGGGCGGCTGGCCGACCGGATCGGGCGGCGTCGCACCATCGTGGTGGGGCTGGTCGGGTGCGCCGTGGCCCAGGCTGGGCTCGCCGCCGCGGGGAGTCTTGCGGCAGTCGTTGGGTGGGCCGTTCTGCTCGGGCTTGTCTTCGAGATTTATGAGCCTCCTAGCCAGGCAATGATCGCCGACGTCGTCGCCCCGGACCAACAGGTCCGCGCCTACAGCCTGTTGAACGCCGCGCTCGCCGTAGCCGGGATGGGTGCGGGGCTTCTTGCGAGTGGGCTGGGGCGCTGGGATCTGCGCTGGTTGTTCGTCGCCGACGCCGTTACGTGTCTGCTCTGCGCCCTCACCGTGCAGCTCGTGCTTCCCGCCGATCACCGGGGTGCAGCGGTGGGCATCGATCGCGAGGCCGTCCGCCTCGCCCCGTGGCGCGACCCCGCCCTGCTCCGCATGCTCGCCGCTGGCACCCTGTTCGCCGTCGTCTACCTCCAGATCATGATCACGCTCCCCCTCACCCTGGGCGCCCGAGGCCTCCGTCCCACCGACGCCGGGATCCTCTTCACCGCGTCCGCGCTCACCATCACCGCCGGTCAGCCTCTGATGCGCTGGCAGCGGCTCTCCGCGCTCCCCGCCCCGATCGCCCTCGCCGCCGGCTACCTCCTGCTCGCGCTGGGCCTCTCCGGATACGCCCTCGCGCACACCCTGCCCGCCTTCCTCGCGTCCACGGTGGTCTGGAGCGCGGGCGACCTCCTCCTCGTCGGCCGCGCCTACGCCGTCGTCGCCGCCCTCGCGCCGCCCGGCGGCACTGGCCGCTATCTCGCCGTTTTCGGCACCAGTTGGGGCCTCGCCGGGATCGCCGCCCCGCTCGTAGGCACGCAACTCCTCGAACGGGCCGGCCCCGGCGCCCTGTGGACCGCGATGGCCCTCGCCGGCCTCCTGCTCGCCGTCGTACAGCCCGCTGTAGTCAGGGAGACCGCGCGACCCCGTCGCCCGCCCCTGGAGCACCTGCCGTCGAAGTAGCGGCAGCCCCGCGCCCGGTCCGGGTGGATTTGCTCTGGTCACGCGACGGTAGACGGTTCATGCGCGTCGGGTAACAGACCTGGATCACGTGTGAACTTACTGATCAGTACGGTCAGAATAACCGTGTCGTGAACAGTGTCCGGTCCGTGAGGACCGGCTTCGGGGGAGAGAGCACACCATGAACACGCAGACAGTCAGGGTCGGTCCAGTACGTCGAGGCCTCCGCGCCACCTTCACGGGAGCGGCCGTGGTGGCAGCCCTGCTGGCAGCCACCGCTTGCGATCCTTCCGACGGGGACAGCGCGGCCGCCGCGCCCTCCAAGTCCGCGTCGTCCGCCGCGAAGCCGTCGAAGAGCGCCGAGCCCTCTGGCGACTCCAGCACCGGTTCCGGTCAGGACGGCGGCCCTACGGGCAGCGGCACCGGCTCCGGCACCCCGGACTGCAGGTCCATCGACCTCACCACCGACGTCGAGCTCCAGGACGCGGCGGGCGAGACTCCCCGGCACTTCCTGCTCACCGTCACCAACGGCCTGCGGACGCGGTGCGCCCTCAACGATGCGCCGATCCTGCGGCTCGGGGCCGGCAACACCGCTGACATCGTCGAGACGCTCGGAGAGCCGGACTCCGAACCCGTCATCGTCGAAGGAGGCGGCAAGGCGTACGCCGGTCTGTACATCTTCGGCAACGACGAAGGTGGCGAGGCGGAGTACGACCAGTCGGACCGGTTCACCGCGACTCTGGTCGCCCACGACGGCACCGAGTGGGGCGGCACCCTCATCTTCGACCTGCCCGGCAAGCTCAAGTCCGTCTCGTACGACAAGGCGGCACGCGTGAACGGATGGGCCGGTACCGAAGGCCTGGCCATGCGACCGATCACCATGCTCTGAGCATGCGGTTGCGCGTGTCGGCGTACGCCGTTGCCGTAGTGGGTGAGCAGATCCTGCTCACCCGACTCGCGGACAGCTCACCGGTGTTCGAGCCCGGGCTCTGGCATCTGCCCGGCGGTGGCATCGACCCCGGCGAGCAGCCGTACGAGGCGCTGGAGCGGGAGCTGATGGAGGAGACCGGGCTCGAGGTGGAGGAGGCCCGGCTCGTGGAGTCGCGGGCGTACTCCGCTCATCGGCTCGGTGTCAGCTGGCAGTTGGTCGGGCTCTTCTACCGGGTTCGGCTCAGGGCCGGGGCGCCCGCCGTCGTCAAGGCTGACGATTCCACTTCGGCTGTTGCGTGGATGGACATGGCCGGCCTGCGGAGCTCCATGCTCTCGCCGGCCGCGATCGACGGGCTGGCGTTGGCGAGGGACGCCGGGCCGTGAAGGGGCCGGCGTCCCCCGCCCGCCGTTCAGGGCCGGATCAGGTCTGGCACTGGCTCGTGGCCGCCGACGACCAGTTGCTCCAGGGGCCTCCGACGACCTGGGCGTGTACGCGGATATCGACCCTGTGGGGCGCGCACACCCGCGTCGTTGAACCCACTTCGATGGGGCCGAGCGTCTGGTGCGCCGCTACCAGGGTGCGGCCCATGCCCACTCGGGTCCAGCTGCGGCCCTTGTCGGCGCTCGCGTACGCCTCGTAATTGACGTTGAAAGCCCTGGGGCCGGTGTTGTGCAGCTGGATGTACGCCGAAATGTCCCGCGTGGGGAAGGGGCCGAGGCTTCCCCGCTGGGCGCTGATGCAGCCGCTGAGGGCCAGGCGGCCGGTCGACGTGCTTCCGCCGCAGGCGATTCCTGCGGCGTGCGCGTCGGCGGGGAGCGTCAGCAGGGCGAGCGCGGCTGCGCCCAGGACCGTTCCGAGACGTCTCAAATGCACTGGCGCGTCCTTTCGTTGGGTGTGGCCCGCGATCTGCGGTCCGAAGGGAAACCTGGCTGGCTTCGGGGGAGGGCATGCGGTTCCGGGGAGCTTTTCACCCGAATTGGTGTGGATCGCGCATTACGGGTGAGGGGTAGGGGGTCGGTCTCGCGTCGTACCGCCGCCCGGCTCGAGGGCTGGTCCTGAAGCGGTCGCGTACCGGCTCGGGGGCCTTGCCGCGGGTGTGCGGCGGGCCGAGTGTGGGGGCGCTGGTCGCCGTACGCAGAGGGGGCTCGATCACCGTGGCTGTGACGCCGGAGGCCGATGAGGTCGGGCTCGATCTTCCTGAACTGCCCATCGCTGCAGGCTCGTTCGAGGCCGAGCGCCTGGAGCGCAAGCGTCAGCTCGCGCTCGCCCTGCGGATCTTCGGGCGCTACGGCTACGACGAGGGCATCGCCGGGCATGTGACGGCCAGGGACCCGGAGTTCCCGGAGCGGTTCTGGGTGAATCCGTACGCCGTCCACTTCTCCCGCATCCGGGTCAGCGATCTGCTGCTGATCGATGAGGCGGGCCACGTGGTGGAGGGGGAGCGGCGTACGAACAAGGCCGCCTTCTGGATCCACTCCGCGATCCACCGCGCCCGGCCCGACGTCGTCGCCGTGGCCCACGCCCACACGATCCACGGGCGGGCCTTCGCCTCGCTCGACCAGCTCCTCGCGCCGATCGTCCAGGAGTCCTGTGCCTTCTACGACGATCATGTGCTGTTCGACGAGTACCGCGGGCTGGTGGTCGAGGAGGGGGAGGGCGTACGGATTGCGGATCGACTGGGCAGCCGGCGGGGCGCCATCCTGCGCCACCACGGGCTGCTCACCGTGGGGCGGTCCGTGGCGGAGGCGGCGTGGTGGTTCGTGACCATGGACCGGGCATGCCAGATGCAGTTGCTGGCCGAGGCGGCGGGGAGTCCGCGGCGGATGAGCGACGAGGAGGCCGGGCTGGCTCATCGGCAGTTCGGGAACGCGAACATGGCGCGTCATAACTTCCAGATCCTTGGGGATCTCGTGCGTGAGCGTGAGCCTGACGTTCTGGACTGATGGGGCAGTGCGTTCAAAAATAATGCAAGCACGCTTGCTTGTTTTGGTGGGCGCTGCCATGCTCCGGGGCACGCCGTCGTGCCCGCCGGAGGGAGCGCACCGTGTCCGATGCAGCAGCCGTATCCGTACTTGATGACCTGAGGGACGAAGGGGTCGAACTCGACCTGCTGGTCGCCGGGTTGACCGAGCGGGACTGGGCGTTGGACACGCCTGCCGCCGGGTGGACCATCTCTCACCAGATCGCCCATCTCGCCTGGACCGACGCCGCCTCGCTGCTGGCCGCGACCGACGCCGATGCCTTTGCGGGGGAGGTCGAGAAGGCGCTTGCCGCGCCTGAGTCCTTCGTGGACGAGGGGGCCGAGGCAGGGGCCCTGCTGCCGGTCGGTGAGTTGCTGTCATGGTGGCGTGACGGGCGGGAGCAGCTTCAAGTCGCCTTGCGAGAGGCTCCTGTTGGGGTGAGGTTTCCCTGGTACGGGCCGCCGATGAGTGTCGCCTCCATGGCCACCGGGCGGCTCATGGAGACCTGGGCCCACGGGCAGGACATCGCCGATGCGGTGGGTGTGCCGAGGGAGCCGACCGCCCGGCTGCGGCATGTGGCGCGGATCGGGGTGCGGGCTCGGGACTTTGCCTTTGGGGTGCGGGGGTTGAGTGCGCCGGGGGAGGAGTTTCGCGTTGAACTGGTCGGGCCCGGCGGGGAGTTGTGGGCCTACGGGCCTGAGGGGGCCGGCCAGCGGGTGAGTGGGCCCGCCCTTGATTTCTGTCTGCTGGTGACCCAGCGCGCGCATCGCCATGACCTGGCGCTGCGCGCCGAGGGCGCCGACGCCGACCAGTGGCTCGACATCGCGCAGGCCTTCGCCGGGCCCGCGGGGGCCGGGCGCGCGCCCAAGACCCAGGGGGCGTAGGGCTGTGGTGCTGCGGATCGGGAACGCGTCCGGGTTCTACGGGGATCGCTTCGACGCCATGCAGGAGATGCTCACCGGGGGGCCGTTGGATGTGCTCACCGGGGACTATCTCGCCGAGCTGACCATGCTGATTCTGGGGCGTGACCGGCTGAAGGATCCCCGGACCGGGTACGCCAAGACCTTTCTGCGGCAGATGGAGGAAGGGCTCGGGCTCGCGCAGGAACGGGGCGTGCGGATCGTCGCCAACGCGGGCGGGCTCAATCCGACTGGACTCGCCGATGCGGTACGGGAGTTGAGTGCTCGGGTCGGGGTTCCTGTGCGGGTCGGGTGGGTTGAGGGCGATGAGTTTGCACTGCCGGACGGGGCGTTGACCGCCAACGCGTATCTCGGCGGGGGCGGCATTGCTGCGTGTCTGCGGGGCGGCGCCGAGGTGGTCGTCACCGGGCGTGTGACCGATGCGGCTCTGGTGAGCGGGCCTGCTGCCTGGCACTTCGGGTGGGGACCTGAGGATTTTGATCAGCTGGCGGGGGCTGTTGTCGCCGGGCACGTGCTGGAGTGCGGGACCCAGGCCACTGGGGGGAATTACTCGTTCTTCGCTGGGCATGACGTGCGGCGGCCCGGGTTTCCTCTGGCTGAGGTGCATGGGGACGGCTCTTGCGTCATTACCAAGCATCCCGGCACGGGGGGTGTTGTTGATGTGGGGACCGTTACCGCTCAGCTTCTGTACGAGACCGGGGGCGCGCGGTACGCCGGGCCCGACGTGACCGCTCGGCTCGACACCGTGCGGCTGGAGGCCGACGGGGTCGACCGGGTCCGGATATCCGGGGTGCGCGGTGAGGCGCCGCCGCCTCAGTTGAAGGCGGGGATCACCCGGATCGGGGGGTGGCGCAACGAGGTTGTGTTCGTGCTGACCGGGCTTGAGGTGGAGCGCAAGGCGGAGTTGGTGCGGGCGCAGGTCGAGGACGCCTTCGGCTCCAAGGGGCCTGCGGACGTGAAGTGGGAGCTCGTACGGACCGATCGGGCCGACGCCGACAGTGAGGAGTGCGCCAGTGCGCTGCTGCGGCTGGTGGTGCGGGATGCCGATGCGGAGGCCGTGGGGCGGGTGGTGAGCGGGGCTGCGATCGAGCTCGCGCTGGGGAGTTACCCCGGGTTCCATGTGACGGCTCCGCCGGGGAAGGGGGCTCCTTACGGGGTCTTCTCGGCGGTGGGGGTTGAGCGGGGTGATGTGGCTTCTGTTGCCGTACTGCCTGATGGCGAGCGGGTGTTGGTGCCCTCCGATGGTGTACGGACTCGGGGGCTGGAGGGCGTTGAGGAGCCTGCGCTGCCGGAGTGGGTGGGGGACGGGCCCACCCGGCGGGTGCCGCTCGGGACTGTCGTCGGGGCTCGGAGCGGGGACAAGGGCGGGGACGTGAATGTGGGGGTGTGGGTGCGGGGGGATGCGGAGTGGGGGTGGCTGGTGCATTCGCTGACCGTGGAGCGGTTCTGTGAGCTGCTGCCGGAGGTGGGCGGGTTGAAGGTTGTGCGGCATGTGCTGCCCAATCTGCGGGCCTTGAACTTTGTGGTGGAGGGGTTGTTGGGGGAGGGGGTCGCTTCGCAGGCGCGGTTCGATCCTCAGGGGAAGGGGATGGGGGAGTGGTTGCGGTCGCGGGTCGTTGAGGTGCCGGTTGCGCTGGTGGGGGCGGGGTGAGTCTGCGCCGCCGCTGCGCGGGGCAGTTCCCCGATCCCGCCCCTTCCCGAAACTGTGGGCTTCGCCCCCAGACCCCCTTGCCAGGGGTGGGGCGAACGGGGGCTGCGCACCCCGGGCCCCGCTTTGCGGGGCTTCGCCCCTGCCCCCCCGTAAGCGACCTTCGGCCGCTTGTCCTCAATCGCCGGACGGGCTGGAAATGCCCGGGTGGGGCGAACGGGGGCTGCGCGCCCCGGACCCCGCTTGCGGGGGCTTCGCCCCCTGCGCCCCCGCACGCGACCTTCGGCCGCGTGTCCTCAAACGCCGGACGGGCTGGAAATGCCCGGGCGGCGAGAACCCGGACGGGCTGATTTTCCCCAGAGGAGACCGCACCCCATGACCACCCTCCCCACCACCCTCGACCCCACCTCCCCCGACTACACCTCCGCCCGCGCCGCCATGCTCACCAAGCTCACCGAGCTCGACGCCGAGCACGCCAAAGCCCTCGCCGGCGGCGGCGAGAAATACACCACCCGCCACCACGACCGCGGCAAACTCCTCGCCCGCGAGCGCATCGAGCTCCTCCTCGACCCCGACACCCCCTTCCTCGAACTCTCCCCGCTCGCCGCCTGGGGCAGCGAGTACGCCGTCGGAGCCGCCATGGTCACCGGCATCGGTACCGTCGAAGGCGTCGAGTGCATGATCACCGCCAACGACCCCACCGTCCGCGGCGGCGCCTCCAACCCCTGGACCCTCAAAAAAGCCTTCCGGGCCCATGAGATCGCCCTCGCCAATCGCCTCCCCTCCATCAGCCTCGTCGAGTCCGGCGGCGCCGATCTCCCCTCCCAGAAGGAGATCTTCATCCCCGGCGGCGCTCTCTTCCGCGACATCACCCGGCTCTCCGCCGCCGGCATCCCCACCGTCGCCGTCGTCTTCGGCAACTCCACCGCCGGCGGCGCCTACGTCCCCGGCATGTCCGACCACGTCGTCATGATCAAGGAGCAGTCGAAGGTCTTCCTCGGCGGCCCGCCCCTCGTGAAGATGGCCACCGGCGAGGAGAGCGACGACGAGTCCCTCGGCGGTGCCGAGATGCACGCCCGTACCTCAGGGCTCGCCGACTACTTCGCCCTCGACGAGTACGACGCAGTCCGCCAGGCCCGCCGCATCGTCGCCCGCCTCAACCACCGCAAGGCGCACCCCGCTCCGGACGTCATACCCGCACCTCCCAAGCACGACCAGGACGAACTCCTCGGCATCGTCCCCTCCGACCTCCGCACCCCCTTCGACCCCCGCGAGGTCATCGCCCGTATCGTCGACGCCTCCGACTTCGACGAGTTCAAGCCCCTCTACGGCACCAGCCTCGTCACCGGCTGGGCCGAGCTCCACGGCTATCCCGTCGGCATCCTCGCCAACGCCCAGGGCGTCCTCTTCTCCGCCGAGTCGCAGAAGGCCGCCCAGTTCATCCAGCTCGCCAACCAGCGCGACATCCCCCTCCTCTTCCTCCACAACACCACCGGCTACATGGTCGGCAAGGAGTACGAGCAGGGCGGCATCATCAAACACGGCGCCATGATGATCAACGCCGTCTCCAACTCCCGCGTCCCGCACCTCTCCGTCCTCCTCGGCGCGTCCTACGGCGCCGGGCACTACGGCATGTGCGGCCGCGCCTACGACCCCCGCTTCCTCTTCGCCTGGCCCAGCGCCAAGTCCGCCGTCATGGGGCCCCAGCAACTCGCCGGAGTCCTCTCGATCGTCGCCCGCGCCTCCGCCATCGCCAAGGGGCAGCCCTACGACGACGAGGCCGACGCCGCCCTCCGCGCCATGGTCGAGCAGCAGATCGAGTCCGAGTCCCTCCCCATGTTCCTTTCCGGGCGGCTGTACGACGACGGAGTCATCGACCCCCGCGACACCCGCACCGTCCTCGGCCTGTGCCTGTCCGCCATCCACACCGCACCGGTCGAGGGCGCCCGCGGCGGCTTCGGCGTCTTCCGGATGTGAGGAGCCTCCACGTGATCAACTCCCTGCTCATCGCCAACCGCGGCGAGATCGCCTGCCGTATCGCCCGCACCTGCCGCGACCTCGGCATCACCACCGTCGCCGTCCACTCCGACCCGGACGCCGACGCCCTCCACACCCGGACCGCCGACACCGCCGTACGGCTCCCGGGCGCCACCCCCGCCGACACCTATCTCCGCGCCGACCTCGTCGTGAAAGCCGCCCTCGCCGCCGGCGCGGACGCCGTCCACCCCGGCTACGGCTTCCTCTCCGAGAACGCCGACTTCGCCCGCGCCGTCACCGACGCCGGACTGATATGGATCGGGCCGCCACCCGCAGCCATCGAAGCCATGGCCTCCAAGACCCGCGCCAAGCAGCTCATGGGGATCGAACCCCTCACCGACGTCACCGCCGACGACCTGCCCGTCCTCGTCAAGGCCGCCGCCGGCGGCGGCGGGCGCGGCATGCGCGTCGTGCGGGAACTCGGGCGGCTGAAGGAGGAGTTGGAGGCCGCCCGTGCCGAAGCCGCTTCCGCCTTCGGCGACGGGGAAGTCTTTGTCGAGCCCTTCATCGAAGGCGGCCGTCACGTCGAAGTCCAGATCATGGCCGACGCGTACGGCACCGTCTGGGCGCTCGGCACCCGCGACTGCTCCCTCCAGCGCCGCCACCAGAAAGTTATCGAGGAGGCCCCCGCCCCCGGGCTCCCGGACAACCTTCTCGACGACCTCCACGCCCTGGCCGTACAGGCCGCCAGCGCCACCGGCTACCTCGGCGCGGGCACCGTCGAGTTCCTCGTCACCTCCGACGGTCGCGCCCATTTCCTGGAGATGAACACCCGCCTCCAGGTCGAACACCCCGTCACCGAGGCCGTGTTCGGCCTTGACCTCGTCGCCCTCCAGATCCGCATCGCCGAGGGCCACTGGCTCGACGACACCCCACCCGCCCCCCACGGTCACGCCGTCGAGGCCCGCCTCTACGCCGAGGACCCCGCCCGCGCCTGGACCCCCCAGACCGGCACCCTCCACCGCATCGCCGTACCTGGTGACGGCATCCGCCTGGACACCGGATTCGCCGACGGCGACACCGTCTCCGTCCACTACGACACCATGCTCGCCAAGGTCGTCGCCCACGCCCCGACCCGCGCCGAGGCCGTCCGCAAGCTCGCCGCCGCCCTGGAACGCGCCACGCTCCACGGGCCCGTCACCAACCGCGACCTGCTCGTACGCTCCCTGCGCCACCCGGAGTTCGTGGCAGGCACCCCCGACACCGGCTTCTTCGATCGTCACCTTCACGCGCTCACCACCCCCGTCCCCGATCCCTGCGCACCCCTCGCCGCCGCCCTCGCCGACGCCGGCACCAGCCGTTCCCCCCACGGCGGCTGGCGCAACCTGCACTCCCAGCCGCAGACCAAGCGCTACCGCACCGAGCCCGACGGCACCGAACACGAAGTCCGCTACCGCCACACCCGCGACGGACTCACCGCCGACGGTGTACGGGTCATACGCGCCACCCCCACCCTCGTCGTCCTCGAAGTCGACGGCGTCCAGCGCCCGTTCACCGTCACCACCCACCCCGGCAGCGACCGCGTCTACGTCAACGCCACCACCCTCACCCCCCTCTCCCGCTTCCCCGACCCCGCCTCCCAGCAGGCCCCC
The DNA here is from genome assembly GCF_036227325.1 of Streptomyces sp. NBC_01465. NCBI lineage: Bacteria > Bacillati > Actinomycetota > Actinomycetes > Kitasatosporales > Streptomycetaceae > Streptomyces > Streptomyces sp. NBC_01465. Next base: position 4,743,872 of record NZ_CP109467.1, read on the forward strand.
GGGTCCCTGCTCGCCCCCATGCCAGGAACCGTAGTACGCACCATTGACATCGCCGTCGGAGACCACGTCACCGCAGGTCAGCCGCTTCTCTGGCTGGAGGCCATGAAGATGGAGCACAAGATCACCGCCCCCGCCTCCGGCACCCTCACCGCGCTCCACGCCACCCCCGGCCTCCAGGTCGAGGTCGGCACCCTGCTCGCCGTCGTACAGGAAGCCCAGGAAGCACAGGAGGAACCGAAGTCATGAGCACCGTCCTCGAAACCCCCGAACTCACCGCCCTCCGCGCCGCCGTCTCCGCCCTCGGCAAGCGCCACGCCGGCTCCGGCACTCCCCGCGACTACGACCGCGCCGGCCTCTGGTCCGAAGCCGCCAAGCTCGGCTACCTCGGCGTCAACCTCCCCACCGAGTACGGCGGCGGAGGCGGTGGCATAGCCGAACTCTCCCTCGTCCTCGAAGAGTTGGGCGCCGCAGGCTGCCCCCTCCTCATGATGGTCGTGTCCCCCGCCATCTGCGGCACCGTCATCGCCCGCTTCGGCACCGACGACCAGAAGCAGCAGTGGCTCCCCGGCCTCGCCGACGGCACCCTCACCATGGCCTTCGGCATCACCGAACCCGACGCCGGCTCCAACTCCCACCGCATCACCACCACAGCCCGCCGCGACCCCTCAACAGGTGACTGGCTCCTCACCGGCCGCAAAGTCTTCATCTCCGGCGTCGACATCGCCGACGCCACCCTCATCGTCGGCCGCACCGAAGACTCCCGCACCGGCCGCCTCAAGCCCTGCCTCTTCATCGTCCCCCGCGACGCCCCCGGATTCCAGCGCTCCCAAATCGACATGGAACTCGCCGCCCACGAGAAGCAGTTCGAGCTCACCCTCGACGACGTACGCCTCCCCGCCGAAGCCCTCGTCGGCGACGAGGACGCCGGCCTCCTCCAGCTCTTCGCCGGACTCAACCCCGAGCGCATCATGACCGCCGCCTTCGCGATCGGCATGGGCCGCTACGCCCTCACCAAAGCCATCTCCTACGCACAGACCCGCCAAGTCTGGAAGGAGCCCATCGGCTCCCACCAGGCCATCGCCCATCCCCTCGCCCAGGCCCACATCGAGCTCGAACTCGCCCGCCTGATGATGCAGAAGGCCGCCGCCCTCTACGACGCGGGCGACGACCTCGGCGCCGGCGAAGCCGCCAACATGGCCAAGTACGCCGCCGCTGAAGCCTGCGTCAAAGCCGTCGACCAGTCCGTCCACACCCTCGGCGGCAACGGCCTCACCCGCGAGTACGGGCTCGCCTCCCTCATCACAGCCGCCCGTGTGGCCCGCATAGCCCCCGTCAGCCGCGAGATGATCCTCAACTTCATCTCCCACCAGTCCCTGGGTCTCCCCAAGTCGTACTGACAGACGCGATCCTGACGCTTACTCACCCACACCGCGCAAAGGGGCTGTCATGGTGTTCCGCAGCGAGTACGCAGATGTCCCGCCCGTCCACGCGCCCATCCACGAGGCGGTCCTCGGCCGCGCCCACGAGTACGGCGACACCCCCGCCCTCATCGACGCCGCGACCGGCATCACCCTCACCTACGCCGAACTCGACGCCACCCACCGCCGCACCGCCGCAGCCCTCGCCGAGGCGGGCGTCCGCAAGGGCGACGTCCTGGCTCTGCACAGCCCCAACACCATCGCCTACCCCGTCGTCTTCTACGCCGCCTCCCGCGCCGGCGCCTCGGTCACCACGGTCCATCCCCTCGCCACGGCGGAGGAGTTCGCGAAACAGCTCGCCGACTCCTCCGCCCGCTGGATCGTGACGATCTCGCCGCTCCTCGAAATAGCCCGCAGGGCAGCCGAGTTGGTCGGCGGCATCGAGGAGATCTTCGTCTGCGACCGCCCCGAGGACCTCTCCTCCGACGGCCCCGTCCCCGACGTCCTGATCGACCCGGCCAACGACATCGCCGCCCTCCCGTACTCCTCCGGCACCACGGGCACCCCCAAGGGCGTCATGCTCACCCACACCTCCATCGCCACCAACCTGGAGCAGATGCGCCCCCTCGCCCCCATGAACCCGGGCGACCGCATCCTCGCCGTCCTCCCCTTCTTCCACATCTACGGCCTCACCGCCCTCATGAACGCGCCCCTCCGCTGCGGCGCGACCGTCGTCGTCCTCCCGCGCTTCGACCTGGAGCAGTTCCTCGCCACCATCGAGCGCCACCGCATCACCGGCCTCTACGTGGCGCCCCCGATCGTCCTCGCCCTCGCCAAGCACCCGGCCGTCACCCAGTACGACCTCTCCTCGCTCGACTACATCGTGAGCGCCGCAGCCCCCCTCGACTCGGCGCTCGCAGCGGCCTGTTCGCAGCGACTGAACCTCCCGCCGGTCCGCCAGGCGTACGGAATGACGGAACTGTCACCCGGCACGCACATCGTGCCGCTCGACGCGCAGAACCCGCCCCCCGGCGCCGTCGGCAAACTCGTCCCCTCCACCGAGATGCGCATCCTGTCCCTCGACGACCCGTCGAAGGACGCCGCCCCCGGCGAGGAGGGCGAGGTCGCGATCCGCGGCCCCCAGGTCATGAAGGGCTACCTCAACCGGCCCTCCGAGACCGCCGACATGATCGACGCCGACGGGTGGGTCCACACGGGCGACGTCGGCCGCGTCGACGGCGACGGCTGGCTGTTCGTCGTCGACCGCGTCAAGGAACTCATCAAGTACAAGGGCTACCAAGTCGCCCCCGCCGAACTCGAAGCGCTCCTCCTCACCCACCCCCTGATCGCGGACGCGGCGGTCATCGGCGTGTACGACGACGAGGGCACCGAGCTCCCCAAGGCGTACGTCGTCCTCCAGCCCGGCGCGCACCTCACCGCCGACGACGTGATGACGTACACGGCCGAACGCGTCGCCCCGTACAAGAAGATCCGCCGCGTCGAGTTCATCGGGGGCGTCCCGCGCGCCGCCTCCGGCAAGATCCTCCGCCGCCAACTCAGGGACAAGGCATGACAGTTGTACGTACGGGAACCGAGCGCGGGGTCACCCGCCTCACGCTCGACTCCCCGCAGAACCGCAACGCGCTCTCCACCACCCTGGTCGCCGAACTGACCCAGGCGCTCAAGGCCGCGGAAGGGGACGACGACACCCGAGCCGTCGTCCTCACCCACACCGGCACCACCTTCTGCGCGGGCGCCGACCTCAAGTCGCTCCTCGACCCGGAGGCCTTCGTCGGTGTCCTCCGTACGATCGTCGAGCACCCCAAGCCCGTCGTCGCCCGCGTCACCGGCCACGTCCGCGCCGGCGGCCTCGGCCTCCTCGCGGCCTGCGACATCTCCGTCGCGGGCCCCGAAGCCTCCTTCGCCTTCACCGAGTCCCGCCTCGGCCTCGCCCCCGCCGTGATCTCCCTCCCCGTCCTCCCGCGCATGGACCCCCGCGCGGCCGCCCGCTACTACCTCACCGGCGAACGCTTCGACGCCGACGAAGCAGCCCGCACCGGGCTCATCACCACATCGGCCCCCGACGTCGACGCAGCCCTGGAACCCGTCCTCACCGGCCTCCGCCGAGCCTCCCCCCAGGGCCTGACCGCATCAAAATCCCTGGTCACGGCTACCATCCTGGAGAACTTCGACCGCCACACCGAAGCCCTCACCGCCCTCTCCGCGTCCCTCTTCGCCTCACCCGACGCCCACGAGGGCGTGACGGCCTTCCTCGAACGACGGGACCCCGCATGGGTGTTGTGACCTCCCCGAAGCAGGACCGCAGCCGCGCCACCCGCCGCCGCCTCCTGGAGGCGGCGGTCTCCTGCCTGGCCGAACACGGCTGGTCGGGGTCCACGGTGACGGTCGTGGCGGAACGTGCGGGCGTCTCCCGGGGCGCGGCCCAGCACCACTTCCCGACCCGCGAGGACCTCTTCACCGCGGCGGTCGAGTACGTCGCCGAGGAGCGCTCCACCGCCCTGCGCGCCCTGCCCTCCCAGGACAGCCGCACCGTGGTCGCGGCGATAGTCGACCTCTACACGGGCCCCCTCTTCCGCGCCGCACTCCACCTCTGGGTCGCGGCGTCGAACGAACCCCAACTCCACGCCCGTGTCACCGAATTGGAAGCAAGGGTCGGCCGCGAATCCCATCGCATCGCGGTCGAACTCCTCCACGCGGACGAGTCGACGCCCGGCGTACGCGAAACCGTCCAGGGCCTCCTCGACATGGCCCGCGGCCTCGGCCTCGCCAACCTCCTCACCGACGACACCGCCCGCCGCGACCGGGTCGTCGCCCAGTGGGCGCACCTCGTCGAGGAGTCCCTGCGCAGTAGTTCGTAGTACGAAACCTTCTGCCGTACGCTGACGGAATGGGGAAAAACGTGAGCGAGCGGATGGGCGTCGTCACCGCACTGGTGCGCGCCTCTTTCCTGGTGAACGCCGTGTACGCGGAATCGGGCCGGCGCTTCGGACTCACGCCCCAGCAGGGCCAGTTGCTCTGCGTCCTGATGCCGCAGCCGTACGGAATGACCGAGCTCGGCACCATGCTGGGCCTCGCCAAGTCCAGCCTCACCGGACTCGTCGACCGCACCGCCAAACACGGCCTCGTCCGCCGCGAACCCGACCCCCAGGACCGGCGCGCGGTCCGGGTCGCGCTCACCGACGAGGGCGCCGTGCTGGCGGAGAAGTTCTACGCCGACACCTGCCGGCGCATCGAGCTGTTGTCCGCCGGGCTCGCCGACGACGACCGCGACAAGCTGGCCGAACTGCTCGGCAGGGTCGTCGTCGACAACAAGGTGCCCGTGGTGTTCAAGGAACCGGACGAGAGCTGAGCCGAGCTCCGCTCAGAGCTCGACGACGTCCGACAGCTCCTCGACCAGCTTGCGCTGCGGACGCGCCCCCACCAGCGACTTCACCGGCTCGCCGCCCTGGAAGACCATCAGGGTCGGCATCGAGAGGACCCCGTACGCGGCCGGAGTCGCCGGGCTGGTGTCCACGTCCAGCTTCACGATCTTCAGCCGGCCGCCCGCTTCCTCGGCGATCCGGTCCAGCACCGGCGCGATCATCCGGCACGGACCGCACCAGGCGGCAGTGAAGTCGACCAGGACGGGTACGTCGGAGGCCAGCACCTCCGCGTCGAATTCGGCGTCGGTGATCGTCAGGACAGAGTGCTGCGAGGTGGTCTGCGGCATGGGGCCGTCTCCTTCAGGCGTCGTACGAGGACGAGAGCGATGACGACGAGGCGAGTTCGCACCGGGGCTCCGGCGCGACCGCGGCCTCCGCCCGTACCAGTTGGGCGCCGACCTGGTCGCGTACCTCCTGCAGCCGGGCGATGACCCCGTCCAGCTCGGCGAGCTTCTTGCGGTAGACCTCCAGGGAGGCCGGGCAGGAGTCGCCCTCGGGATGGCCCGAGCGCAGGCATTCGACGAACGGACGGGTCTCCTCCAGGTCGAAACCGAAGTCCTGGAGGGTACGGATCTGGGCCAGCAGCGCCAGATCCTCCTCGTCGTAGTCGCGGTAACCGTTGGTGCCACGGCGGGCGGGCAGCAGACCGCGCGACTCGTAGTAGCGCAGCGTGCGGGTCGTCATGCCCGCACGGTCGGCCAGTTCTCCGATACGCATGGTCCGTGCCCGCCCTTCTGTGTCGTCACGTACGAACGTAGACCTTGACGCCGACGTCAAGGCCAGCCCTTCTAGTGTGCGATGTCGCCGTACCCCTCGATGTCGCGCGGGTCCCGCGACCCCGGGCCGATGTACCGCGCGGACGGCCGCACGAGCCGCCCGGTGCGCTTCTGCTCCAGGATGTGCGCCGACCACCCAGCTGTACGCGCACACGTGAACATGGACGTGAACATGTGCGCCGGGACCTCGGCGAAGTCGAGCACGATCGCCGCCCAGAACTCCACGTTCGTGGCCAGCACCCGGTCGGGCCGGCGCGCGTGCAGCTCGTCCAGCGCCGCCTTCTCCAGGGCCTCGGCGACCTCGAAGCGCGGGGCGCCGAGTTCCTTGGCCGTACGACGGAGAACGCGCGCCCGCGGGTCTTCGGCGCGGTACACACGGTGCCCGAAGCCCATGAGCCGCTCGCCCTTGTCGAGGGCCTGCTTCACGTACGCGGTCGCGTCCCCGGTCCGCTCGATCTCCTCGATCATGCCGAGGACGCGGGAGGGCGCACCGCCGTGCAGCGGGCCGGACATGGCGCCGACGGCACCGGACAGGGCGGCGGACACATCCGCACCCGTCGAGGCGATGACGCGCGCGGTGAAGGTGGAGGCGTTCATGCCGTGCTCGGCGGCGGACGTCCAGTACGCGTCGACGGCCTGCACGTGCTTGGGGTCGGGCTCGCCGCGCCACCGGATCATGAACCGCTCGACGACGGACTGCGCCTTGTCGATCTCGCGCTGCGGGACCATCGGGTGGCCCTGACCGCGGGCCGACTGGGCGACGTACGAGAGAGCCATGACAGCGGCCCGCGCCAGATTGTCGCGGGCCGTCTTCTCGTCGATGTCGAGGAGCGGTTTCAGCCCCCAGACGGGCGCGAGCATGGCGAGCGCGGACTGCACGTCGACGCGGATGTCACCGGAGTGGACGGGGATGGGGAAGGGCTCGGCGGGCGGCAGGCCGGGGTTGAACGCGCCGTCGACCAGCAGCCCCCAGACATTGCCGAAGGAGACGTGACCGACCAGGTCCTCGATGTCGACGCCCCGATAACGGAGCGCGCCACCCTCCTTGTCGGGCTCGGCGATCTCCGTCTCGAAGGCGACGACGCCTTCAAGGCCAGGTACGAAGTCGGACATCAGGCGGCTCCTCATGATGCGTGCGACAGACAGATGGGAAGGGGTGTACGGGGTGTGGGGTCACCCCGGTCATGCCCCGTGCGGCGGGTGGTCACCCCACCGCTTTCGTCAGAAGGCCACAGTGGCCCGACGCAGAGTTTGGCGGTTCCGGACGGGTGCGGGGAAGCGTGACATCCGGCACACGCCGGGTTTTGACGGGACTGCGGCAGGATGACCCCGTGCCGAACGATCTCGATCCCGCCGCCATGCGCGAGCAGTACCGCACCACCGTCCTCGCGGAGACGGACCTGTCCCGGACCCCCATGGACCAGTTCGCGCGCTGGTTCAAGGAGTCGGTCGCGGCCGGCCTCCACGAACCGAATGCGATGGTCGTCGCGACGGCGACGCCGGACGGCCGCCCGTCCTCCCGCACGGTCCTCCTGAAGAAGTACGACGAGGCCGGCTTCGTCTTCTTCACCAACTACGCGTCCCGCAAAGGCCGCGAACTGACCGCCAACCCCCACCTCTCCCTCCTCTTCCCCTGGCACCAGATCGCCCGCCAGGTCATCGTCACCGGCACGGCATCGCGCATCCCGCGCGAGGAAACGGCCGCGTACTTCCACAGCAGGCCGCACGGGTCGCAGCTGGGGGCGTGGGCGAGCGCGCAGTCGACGGTGATCGGTTCGCGCGAGGAACTGACGTCACGCTACGAGGAGTTGGAAGCCCAATACCCCGAGGGCAGCGAGGTCCCGGTCCCGGACGGCTGGGGCGGCTTCCGGGTCGTACCCGAAGCGGTGGAGTTCTGGCAGGGCCACGAGAACCGCCTGCACGACCGTCTGCGGTACGTGAGCGAGGGCGAAGGGTGGCGCGTCGAGCGTCTCTGCCCCTGAACAGCCCCCGGACATGCAGAAACCCGCGGGTTCTTTTCCTCTTCCCGGGAAGAGGAGCCGGACGGACGATACCGGCGAACCCGCGGGTCGGTGACTGCGTGGTATTACGGCCGACGGTCTGTTGTCGGCGCTGCACCGAAGTGCAGTGGTGCGCGACGGGCCGTCAGCCCGCAGCCACCTCGCTGGTCCGATAAGAAATCACTTCTCGGATCACCTCCTTTCGAACGTGACGCCCACACTAGGCACGCCTCCTCCGTCCCACAACCAATTAATTTGGCAAAGGGCGATGTGGGCTGGGTCACGTTCGCGTTGAATGATCGGGTAGACGGACACGTCCTGCACAGGGGGTCAGGATGAGTGCTTCCCGGATCGAGCAGCCCGAGCACGAACACGAGCAGCCCACCAGCGATCTTCTCGCCGCGCTGCTCGACGGCATGGACGCGGCGCTCTGCGCCTTCGACGCCGATGGCGTCATCACCCACTGGAACCGTGAGGCCGAGCGCATTCTCGGCTGGTCGCCCGAAGAGGCCGTCGGGCAAAGGGGGTTCGCGGGGTGGGCCGTGCGTACCGCCGATGCCGACGAGGTGCAGGGGCGGCTCATGGCCGTGATGGGGCTGCCGGGGCGGCAGGTGCATGAGTTCGCGTTGTTGCGGAAGGACGGGGGGCGGGTTCTCGTACGGATGCAGTCCGCCGGGGTGCGTGCTGCCGACGGGAAACCGGCCGGGGTCTACTGCGCGTTCAGTGAGGTGCATGCCCAGATCGATCTGGAGCGGGCCATCGCGTTGAGCGAGGCGTTGTTCGAGGACGCGTCCTGGGGTGTCGTGCTTGTTGATGTGGATCTGCGGCCCACCGTCGTCAACGCCCATGCTGCGCGCGCTCTTTCGGCCGGGCGGTCCACTCTGCTCGGGCGGCCGCTCGGTGAGTTGATCGTGCAGGGCGTGGATGAGCTGGAGGGGGCTCTTCATCACGTGCTGGCGGAGGGCGCTCTGCCTGCTCCCGCCGAGATCTGGGTGACGCTGCGGACTGCCGAGGGGGTGCGGCGGCGGTGCTGGCGGTGCGGGTTTCTGCGGCTGGCCTCGCCGTTGGCGGAGGAGCCTGTGCCGCTGGGGGTCGGGTGGCTTTTTCAGGACGTCACCGAGTCCAAGGAGGCCGCGCAGGAGGCGGCCCGGCTGCGGTTCCGGGCCAATCAGTTGCACCGGGCCTCGCATGCGGCCGCCGAGTGCGAGGACCCCATGGAGGCTGCGGCCTCGTATCTGGATTACGCGCTCGCCGGGTTCGCCGACCATGCGCTGATCGATCTGATTCCGGTGGGGAGCACGAAGCTCGTACGGGCGGCCGCGACGCCGGCCCCGGAGCCCGGGCCGACCCTTCCGAACGTCTCGGGGGTTCCGCTGCGGTACGCGGCCGGGCACCCGGCGCTGCAGGCCGTGGAGCGTATCGGGGCGGTCCGGGCCAGTTGTGCGCCTGGGGATGCTGATTGGGCTGCTGATCGGTTGTGGCCGGCCGGGACCGTGCATGCGTTGAGTGTGGTGCTGCGCAGTCGGGGGCTGACGTTGGGTGCGGTGTCGTTCCTGCGCGGGTCGTCGCGGGCCGCCTTCGAGCGGCCCGATGCGGTGTACGCGGAGAGCGTGGCGGTGCGGATCGCGGCCGCCGTGGATCTGGCGCGGGCGCTCGGGGGTTAGCCGGCCGCGTGGAGCGAGACCAGCAACCGCCATGTCTGTGCGGCCAGTTGGGGTGGTTCGCCCGGGACCTGGCCGTGCACCCAGGCCGCGAGGACCCCGGTGAAGGCTCCTGCGACGGCGCAGGCGATGGCCTCGTCGGCGGTTCCGCCGGGGAGTCTGGTGCGGCGTTCGTGGAGGCTGCGTTCCATCAGCTCGGTGTGCAGGAGTTCGCCGAGTGGTCCGCCGCCGCCCGGGCGCAGCAGGCTGCGGTAGATGCCGGCTCGCTTCCGTACGGAGGCGAAGAGGGAGGTCAGTTCGGCGGGCGGGTGGTCCGGGCCCGGCAGGGTCTTCCAGGCGTGCAGGGCTTCGATCGCGTCCCGTACGAGCGTGGCGCAGGCGTCCACGGCGAGGGCGTGGAGGTCCTCGTAGTGGAGGTAGAAGGTGGCCCGGCCGACGCCCGCCCGCCGTACGACTTCCGAGACGCTCACCTGTTCCAGCGGCTGGTCCTCGCAGGCGGTGAGCAGGGTCTCGCGCAGGCGGGCGCGGGTGCGGAGGCCGCGGGGGTCGGTGGCCGAGGGCGGGGTCAATGTGCGGCCAGGACCAGGGCGAGGGCGGCCGCGGCGGGCAGGAACTGCACGTAGAGGATCTTCCTGCCGGCCGTGGCGGCTCCGTACAGTCCGGCGACGATCACGCAGGCCAGGAAGAAGACCTGGGTCTGGAAGCGGACCGGGTCCGAGGCGATGAGCGACCAGATGAGGCCGGCGGCCAGGAAGCCGTTGTAGAGGCCCTGGTTGGCGGCGAGCGCCTTGGTGTCGCGGGCGAATTCGGGCTTCAGGCCGAAGGCCTTCTGGCCGCGGGGGGTGGTCCACAGGAACATTTCCAGGACCAGGATGTAGAGGTGGATCAGGGCTACGAGCCCGACCAGGATCTGGGCTGCGGTGTGCACAGCGGTCACTTCCTTCCGGCTTCCTGGACAACTGTACGGGAAGTCGGGAGGGAGTGCGCGGCGGCGTTGTCAGTGCCGGTAGAAGATCCGGTCGCCGTACTCCTTGAGCACGCGGCCGTTCCACTCGTGTCCGCCGTCGACGTTCCCGGAGCGCAGCAGCGGCACCTCGACGCCGCGCGCGGCCAGCTCGCCGGCGGTGGTCGCCAGGATCGCCTGCATCAGGGCGCTGGTGACGACGGTCGACGCGGGGGCGAAGGGGGCGTCGATGCCTTCGGCCGTGAGCTCCGCGTCGCCGATCGGGATGCGGCTGTCCACGACGACGTCGCAGTGGTCCTTGAGGTACGTCCCCGAGGTGTGCCGGGACTTGGTCTCGGTCGCGTACGCCGTGGACGTCACGCCGATCACCTTCAGGCCCAGGGCGCGTGCGTTCATCGCCATCTCCACGGGCAGCGCGTTGCGCCCGGAGAGCGAGATGATCACCAGTACGTCGCCGGGCTGGGCGGGGCTGGAGTCGAGGACGGCGCCCGCGAGGCCGTCGACCCGCTCCAGGGCGGAGCCGAGGGTGGCGGGCATGACGTCGACGCCGAGGGTGCCGGGGACGACGAGGAGGTTCATCAGGGCCAGGCCGCCGGCCCGGTAGACGACGTCCTGGGCGGGGAGCGAGGAGTGGCCTGCGCCGAAGGCGAACAGTCTGCCGCCCGCCTCGACGGTGTCGGCCATCATGGTTCCGGCGGCTGCGACGCTCTTGCTCTCACCGTCCCGGACCTGCTGCAACAGCCCGATCGCGGAGTCGAAGAACTGCCCGGCCAGACTGCCGCTCGCATTCGTCATGGCGATCACGTTGCGGTCTGGACCAGTGGGCTGTCAATACCGCTCGACCCCGGCGCGGCCCGGTTGTCAGAGCTATGCGTCAGAATTGAGCCAGGGCCAGCGCACAAGTCAAACAAGGGGCACCAAATGTCGGGGTTGATCGACACAACCGAGATGTACCTCCGCACCATCCTCGAGCTCGAGGAAGAAGGTGTGGTGCCCATGCGCGCCCGGATCGCGGAGCGGCTGGACCAGAGCGGTCCCACGGTCAGCCAGACCGTGGCGCGGATGGAGCGCGACGGCCTGGTGGCGGTCGCGAGCGACCGGCATCTGGAGCTGACGGAAGAGGGTCGCAGGTTGGCGACGCGGGTGATGCGCAAGCACCGCCTCGCGGAGTGTCTGCTGGTCGACGTGATCGGCCTGGAGTGGGAGCAGGTGCACGCGGAGGCCTGCCGCTGGGAGCACGTGATGAGCGAGGCGGTGGAGAAGCGGGTCCTGGAGCTGCTGCGTCACCCGACGGAGTCGCCGTACGGAAACCCGATCCCGGGCCTGGAGGAGCTGGGCGAGAAGGCCGAGGCCGACCCGTTCCTGGACGACAGCATGGTCAGCCTGGCGGATCTGGACCCGGGCGCCGAGGGCAAGACGGTGGTCGTGCGGCGGATCGGGGAGCCGATCCAGACGGACGCCCAGCTGATGTACACGCTGCGCCGCGCGGGCGTGCAGCCCGGTTCGGTCGTGAGCGTGACGGATTCGCCCGGCGGGGTGCTGGTCGGGAGCAGCGGCGAGGCCGCCGAGCTCGACGCCGAGGTGGCGTCGCACGTCTTCGTCGCCAAGCGCTGAGCCAAGCGCTGAGCCGGGTGCCGGGCCGGGCGCTGACCGGAGCGCCGGGCCGGGCACTGATCGGGACGTAACACCCGTACGTCGCGGGTCTGTTGAGAACCGGCGTATGGGCAGCGCTCGGGCGCGAGCCGTGCAAGGCTGTCGGCTGAGGCATATGACCTGAGGCCCGCTCGGCCCCGTTGTGGCCGGGAAGGGAGCTGCTGAATGTGCGTGCCGCAGCCGCACCTGCTCCTCTGCGCGGAGGGCCCCGGCGCCCGAAGGCGCCGGGGCCTGTCCTCCCCTGCGCTGACCTGGAGCCCCGAGCTCTCAAGGTCAGCCCCGTCGGACCGTCATCCCCGAGCGGTCCGCCCCCCGCTGAAGATCTCCCCTCGGCAGCGGCGGTCAATCCTTGAGCGCTGTCACTCGAAAGAGGGGTGTTGCGTGTGAGGGGAGCGTTTTCGAATGCGAGTTCGATAACCTGGCGGGGCTGAAGCGATCTGGCCGAAGCGACCTGTTCGACCCGGGGGAACGAGAAGGGGGTGCCGGAACACATGGTGCGGCGTATCGACGTGACCGGAGCCGACGGCGTGCGCCTCGCCGCCTGGGAGTTCGCCGAGCCCCCCAAGGGGCGCTCGGAGACCGACCACGCCCCGGGGGTCTTATTACTGCACGGGCTGATGGGCCGCGCCTCGCACTGGGCCTCCACCGCCCGCTGGCTCACCGAACGCCACCGCGCGGTCGCCCTCGACCAGCGCGGCCACGGCCGCAGCGAGAAGCCCGCCGAGGGCCCCTTCACGCGTGAGGCGTACGTCGCCGACGCGGAGGCCGCGGTCGAACAGCTGAACCTCGCCCCGGTCACTCTGATCGGCCACTCCATGGGCGCGCTCACCGCCTGGCAGCTCGCCGCGAAGCGCCCCGACCTCGTCCAGGCCGTCGTCATCTGCGACATGCGGGCCTCCGCGCTCGGGGCCGCGTCCCAGCGCGAGTGGGAGGACTGGTTCAAGTCCTGGCCCGTGCCCTTCACCACCCTCGCCGACGTCCGCAAGTGGTTCGGCGAGGACGACCCCTGGGTGGAGCGCCCCAGCCCGGCCCGCGGCGAGTTCTTCGCCGAGGTGATGGCCGAGCGCGCCGACGGCTGGCGCCCCGTCTTCTCGCGCCGCCAGATGCTCAAGTCCCGCGAGACGTGGGTGTACGACGCGCACTGGGAGGAACTCGCCCAGGTCCAGTGCCCCACCCTGGTCGTCCGCGGCCTCGACGGGGAGCTGGGCCGTGCGGAGGCCCAGGAGATGGTCAGGGTCCTGCCGCACGGGCAGTACGCGGAGGTCGCGGACGCCGGCCATCTCGTCCACTACGACCAGCCCGAGGGCTGGCGCATGGCGGTCGAGACCTTCCTGGACGGCGTCCTGACCTCCTAGCCGCTCCCGGTCCCGGCTACCCCTTGCTGACCGCCGCGAGGATCTCGGGCAGCCGGGCCGAGGTCTGCGGGGCCGCGAGGCGCAGGGCGGCCCAGGCGATCAGTACCCCGTACACCGCGCCGATCGGCAGGAGCACCCAGAGCCAGCCGTGCGCGCCGGTGACGTGCAGCCAGATCAGCAGCGCGATCACCGGGGCGCAGAGCACGGCGCCGGAGACCATGCCGCCGAAGATGGAGATGGCGGCGATGCCGCCCTGGCCGGGGGCGACGTTCTTGTGGGCGCTGTCCTGCGGGATCGAGTACGGGAAGCGCGCCGAGGCCAGCGCCCCGGTCGCCATCATCGCGCCGAGCAGCGCCAGCGCGAGGCCCAGCGCCTCGGGCAGCGCACCCCAGTCGCCGATGACCGCGGCGGTCACGAAGGTGACGAGGACGGTGTACGGCAGGGCGACCAGGAGCAGGGCCAGGGCGCGGGCCCGGAGCTCCCCGTAGGCGTCCTTGGTGGTCGAGATGGTCTGGGCGACCATCCAGAACGCGGAGGTGTCCTGGCCGAACTGGTTGTACATCTGGACGCCGAGCATCCCCGAGGCGAAGCACGCGAAGTAGATGGAGCCGCTGCCCTGGAGGGCGTTGAAGATCGGCACGATCAGCCCGATCGCGAGGGACGTGATCCAGGAGGCCTTGGTCTTGGGGTCGCGCCAGATGTAGAGCAGCGTGCGGTGCATGACGGCGCCCGTGCGCCCCTGGGGGAGCAGCCGGGCCATGCCGGACGCGGACTCCTTGCGGACCGGTTCGGCGGCGGCGATCGTCGAGCCGTCGGGGGAGGTCATGAGCTTGGTGAGCGACCCCTGCCAGAAGCGGAGGAGCAGGTACAGGGCGACGGCGGAGATGACGAGCTGGGCTGCGGCCCGCCCGTACGATCCCTCGCTCGTCGACTGGACCGCACCGATCGCGGAGGGCCCCGGAACCCAGCGCAGGACGTCCCCGGCCGGGTCGAGCGCCGACAATCCGCCTGATTTGCCGAGGCGTTGGGCGCCGAAGTTCACGACCTGGATGCCGACGGCGATGATCAGCCCGCTCAGCACGGCGAGGTCGCGCCCCTTGCGGGAGGTGAGCAGCCGTACGTTGCCGGCCGCGACAGCGCGGGAGAGCGCGACGCAGACGAGGATGGCCAGCGGCACGGCGAGGACGGCGACGACTGCGGCGGCCGCCGACGTCGCCACCGCGATGGCGGACCCGAGGACCAGGCAGAGCGTGAACAGCGGCCCGATCCCGACGAGCGACGCCGCGAGCAGGGCACGGACCAGGGGCTCGGGCCGCAGCGGCAGCATGACGAGCCGGGTGGGGTCGAGGGTCTCGTCGCCGCTGGGGAAGAACAGCGGCATGAAGGCCCAGCCGAGGGCCAGTACGGCGACGAGGATGGCGGTCAGGGACCCCGCGTGCTCGTTGCCGTGCAGCGCGATGAGCCCGAGGAGCTGCAGCGCGCCGAAGAGCAGCACGACGACCATCGAGAAGATGTAGGCGGCCTTGCGCCCGGAGGACTGCCGCAGCCCGTTGCGCAGGAGCGACAGCTTGAGCCGTACGAAGATCGGCGTGAGCGCGAAGTCCTGCCGGACGGCGGCCCCTTGTCCGGGTGCCGACCCGAATGGAGTCTGTGGCGAGGTCGCGTCGGTCATCGTGCGCCGCCCCCGAGCCAGTCCAGGCTCGTGCCCGCGTCGCGGCCGTTCGCGCCGACCAGTTCCAGGAACGCCTCCTGGAGCGAGGGTGCTTCGCCCCGTACCTCTGCGAGCGGGCCCTGCGCCCTGATGCGGCCCGCCGCCATCACCGCGACCCAGTCGCAGAGCGACTCGACCAGTTCCATCACATGGCTGGAGAAGACCACCGTCGCGCCCGACGCCGTGTAGCGCTCCAGGACTCCGCGGATCGTCTGCGCCGAGACCGGGTCCACGCCCTCGAACGGCTCGTCCAGGAACAGCACTTCGGGGTTATGCAGCAGCGCCGCCGCCAGGCCGATCTTCTTGCGCATGCCCGTCGAGTAGTCGACGACCAGCTTGTGCTGGGAGCCCGCCAGGTCCAGTACGTCCAGGAGTTGCGTCGCCCGCTTGTCGACCTCCGCGCCGGGCAGCCCGCGCAGCCGCCCGCTGTACGCGAGGAGTTCGCGGCCCGAGAGCCGCTCGAAGAGGCGCAGGCCCTCGGGGAGCACCCCGATGCGGGACTTGACCGCGACCGGGTCCGTCCACACGTCGTGGCCCGCGACCTCGATCTTCCCCTGGTCGGGCCTGAGCAGCCCGGTGACCATGGACAGGGTCGTGGTCTTGCCCGCCCCGTTCGGGCCGACCAGACCGATGAACTGGCCTGCGGGCAGCTCCAGGTCGATCCCCGCGACGGCCACCTGCTCGCCGAACCGCTTCCAGAGTCCGCTTACTTTTACTGCTACCGCCGCTGCCTGGTCGGGCATGGTGCTGCGCCTTTCGGAGTCCCCGCTGATGGGGACAACCCTACGGGCGGCTGTTGCGGGCCTCCTGGCCGCAGGCGTAAGCGAGCGGGCTGATCAGTTCCTCCGCGTCCGGCAGCCACCGGTTGGCGGGGGTGGGGCGGCGCGCCCACTGCACGGCGCCGCTGTTGCCGATGCGGGTCGGGGGCGCGGCCACGTAGTCGCCCTCGCCGCGCACGGTGAGGTCCAGTGCGGACGGCGCCCAGCCCAACTTCCGTACGAGATCGGGCACTTTCACGCCCGCGCCCGGCAGCACGAAGAACAGCATCCGGCGGTCGGGCGTGCAGGTCACGGGCCCCAGCGTCAGCTCCATCCGCTCCATGCGGGCCAGCGCGAGGAACCCGGCGGTCTCGGGGACGTCGATCGCGTCGAAGGTGCGGCCCGTCGGCAGCAGGATCGATGCCTTGGGGAGCCGGGACCAGAGCCGGCGGGCGGCCACCGCGCTGCCCGTGGCCTGCGTCGCCCAGTCGGGCCCGTTGGGGTGCGCGCCGGGCGCCTTGCAGCCCGCGTCACCGCAGGAGCACCGCTCCACGCCCTCCTCCGCCTCCAGCCAGGCGCCGGCGAACACGTCCCAGTGCCGCTCCTCCGCGTACCGGACCGCGCAGTCGAGGAGCTGATCGCCCCGCTGCTTGGGAATCTGGGCGGCTGCCGTCGTGTCCGCCGTGCCTGCTGAGCCTGCGATCGTCTCTTCCACGCTCAACTCAACTCCCGCCGCCACCTTGGGTTACGGGCGCGGGCGGCGCGGCGGTGGAGCATCGTTCCGGCACGTGGGGCGCATGGATGCACGTACGGGGGCGCGCATGCGAATGCAGTGCGGGGGCGGGTAGCCACATGGGGAGAACTGCGGGGAAGTACGCGTAAGTACGCCTCTGCCCGCATTCTCCGGACATCTGCCGGGAAGTGATCAGCACAGTGATCAGCACTGTGCTCAATGCAGGGGGTACCCATGGCAGCCAGGCCTCTCGTCGCACGTCAGCCCAACGAACGTCTGCAGGCGCTGATCCAGGAGGCGGGCTGCTCGAACGCGGGTCTCGCGCGCCGGGTCAACATGGTCGGCGCCGAGCGCGGCATCGACCTCCGTTACGACAAGACCTCGGTGGCCAGGTGGCTGCGCGGCCAGCAGCCGCGCGGGCGGGCGCCGGGGATCATCTCGGAGGCGCTGGGCCGCAAGCTCGGCCGTACGGTCACGATCGACGAGATCGGGATGGCGAACGGGAAGAACCTGGCGTCGGGGGTCGGCCTGCAGTTCTCGCCGACGGTGCTCGGTGCGATCGAGCAGGTGTGTGAGCTGTGGCGCAGTGACGTGGGCCGCCGGGACTTCCTGTCGGGGTCGACGGTGGCGGCCTCCGCGCTGGTCGAACCGAGCAGGGACTGGCTGATCACGGGCGCGGACGCGGCGGTGGCGCGGTCGTCGGGGGCGCGGGTGGGGGTCTCGGACGTGGAGGCGGTCCGGGCGATGACGGAGGCGCTGGTGGAGCTCGACCACCGGTTCGGGAGCGGGCATGTGCGGCCGGTGGTGGTGCACTACCTGAACAGCGTGGTGTCGGGTCTCCTTGCGGGTTCGTACCGCGACGCGGTGGGGCGGGAGCTGTTCGCGGCGGTGGCGCGGCTGACGGAGCTGGCCGGGTACATGGCGATCGACACGGGCCAGCCCGGGCTTGCGCAGAGGTACTACATCCAGGCGCTGCGGCTGGCGCAGGCGGCGGGGGACCGGGGCTACGGCGGCTACGTACTGGCGGCGTCGATGAGCCACCTCGCGGCCCAGCTGGGCAACCCGAGGGAGATCGCGCAACTGGCACGGGCGGCGCAGGAGGGCGCCCGGGGCCGGGTCACGGCGCGCGTGGAGGCGATGTTCTACGCGGCGGAGGCGCGGGGACACGCGCTGCTCGGGGACGCGCGGACGACGCAGGTGGTGGCGGGGAAGGCGCTGACGGCGATGGACCGGGCGGAGGGGGAGGGGGAGAGCGGGGACGATCCATCATGGATCGGACATTTCAATGCGGCGTACCTGGCGGACGAACTGGCGCACTGCCACCGGGACCTGGGCCAGGGGGAGGCGGGAGCGCGCCGGGCGGAGGAGGCGCTCGCCGCGCTGCCGGAGGGGAAGGTGCGGCGGCGGGCGATCGGCCTGATTCTGCTGGCGACCGCGCAGGTGCAGCAGCGCGAGGTGGAGCAGGCGTGCGCGACGGGGACGCGGGCGGTGGAGCTGCTGTCGACGGTGCGGTCGAACCGGGGGTCGGACTATCTGGAGGACCTGCAGGCGAGGCTGGAGCCGTACGGGGAGGAGTCGGCGGTACGGGAGTTCGGGGCGCGGCTGGAGGTGGCTGCGGCGTAGGGGGTTTCGCCCCCTGCGCCCCCGTAAGCGACCTTCGGCCGCTTGTCCTCAATCGCCGGACGGGCTGGAAATGCCACCCCAGCCCCATTAACAGCGCCGCACGCGCGCCCCGCGTTACATCCCTCACGCTCACCCCTCCGCACGTGGCAACGCCCCCACGTCACCCGGTAGCGTGAACCGACGATTCCGTAGGTCGACGTGCAGTAGGAGTCCCGGTGACGCAGAACGGACAGGGCGACGAGCCGCAGCTTCCCGCTGTGCGGCCCGCGCACGAGGGCGTTGTGCTGCCCGCGGACGGAAGTGCGCCGGTGATACCGGACGTTGCCGGCGGGCACACCGTCCCGGCCGGCGGTCAGCCGTGGGGTCAGCCCTGGGGCCCCGAGCAGAGTTCGCCGCAGCCGCAGCAGCTGCCGTACCAGCAGCCGCCCCAGCAACTCCCGTACCAGCAGCCCTATCAGGCGCAGCCTGAACCCCAGCCCTACGCCCAGCCCTTGCCCCCGGAGTCCCCTCACGGTGCCGCCGACGCGACGCAGTACATCGCGCCGGTCCCCGCGTCCGACTCCACCCAGTTCCTGGGCTACGCACCGCAGCAGGCGCAGCAACCGCAGCAACCGCAGCAGTACGCCCCGCAGGGCCAGGACGCCGAGGCCACCCAGTTCATCCAGCCGGTCCCGTCCGCCCCCGACAGCGCGCCGTACGGCATACGCCCCGGAGCCCCCGAGGACCGCCAGCCGCCGGCCGAGTTCGACAGCCTCTTCCGTACGGACAGTCCGCCCCAACCGGCGGGCGAGACCCAGCAGTTGCCCCGCTTCGAGCCGCAGCCGCAGCCGCAGTACCGCCAGCAGCAGTACCAGCCCCCGCAGCAGCACCAGCAGTACGGCTACGACCCCGACGACCACCACCCCGAGCCGCGCCGCCGCTCCTCCAAGACCCCCCTCATCGCCGCCGTGGTCGTCGGCTGCGCCGTCATCGGCGTCGGCGTCGGCGCCCTGATGAGCAGTGGTGGCGACTCCAAGAAGAACGACGACAAGCAGCCCGTCGCCTCCTCCTCGTCCGCCCCGGCCAAGAGCTCGGAGAAGCCCGCCGTCGACGCCGAGGGCAAGGCCCAGGCCGTGGAGCTCGACAAGCTGCTCGCCGGGAGCAGCAGCAGCCGTACCGCAGTGATCAACGCC
The DNA here is from genome assembly GCF_036227325.1 of Streptomyces sp. NBC_01465. Classification (NCBI taxonomy): domain Bacteria; kingdom Bacillati; phylum Actinomycetota; class Actinomycetes; order Kitasatosporales; family Streptomycetaceae; genus Streptomyces; species Streptomyces sp. NBC_01465. Next base: position 4,763,139 of record NZ_CP109467.1, read on the forward strand.
GTTGGCAACATCAGGGGCTGCCAGAACCTCGGCCAGGCGGCCGTCGACCTGCGCGGTGCCGCCAACCAACGGCACGGCCTCGTCACCCAGTTGAAGACCCTCCAGCTCGACAAGCTGGCGGGCCACGACGCCCTGGCGGCCTCGCTCACCAGGGCGTGGAATGCCTCCGCGTCCGCCGACGAGCACTACGCCGCCTGGGCCGACCAGGTCGCCAAGGCCAAGAAGCACGGCTGCAAGGACGGCCGCGCGCGCCGCACTTCGCAGGCGGGCCAGGGCGACGCGGCGAGCGGTCAGGCCAGCAACGCCAAGAAGGAGGCGTCGGGCCTCTGGAACACGCTCGCCGCCGAGTACGGCCTGACCAAGCGGGGCGCGACCCAGCTCTAGGGCACCGGGGCCTCAGCCCGACGCGCGCGCGTTCTCCAGCGTCGGGCCCACGTCCACGAACCCCTTCTGCTGCGCTACCAGCCGCCCCTGACGCACCACTTGGTACGTGATCGAGCGGTTGACCAGCCGCGGGAAGTCCGCCGACGCGAGCATCGACCCGTAGTCCCACCGCAGCGCCGGAGTGAGCCCGCCCGTCGTGAGCGGCGTCCCGTGGACGAGCCGTTCGGACAGGTCGCGCGAGGAGACGGAGTCCTGGTGGACGGACTCGACGGCCTGCTTCAGCACGGTGTACGCGACCCAGGTCGTCTGCACGCCCGCGTCGTCCGCGTCGAGCCGGTCGTCCCCGAAGGCGTACTTGTCGATGACCCCGCGCATCGTGTTCCAGCGCGCATCGCCGGACTCCGGGTACCAGCCGGTGACGTACGCGCCCTCGAAGGGCCCCTTCTTGCCTCCGGTGGAGTCGACGAGCGCCTGGCCGACGCTGCCGACGACGGAGGAGATCCGCACCTTCTGGTCCTCGCTCTCGACGCGCCGGAAGGAGTCGAGGAACGTTTCCGTACGCTCCCCGAGCACGGCCGTGACACACCCGTCGGCGGCCTGCTCCCGCGCCGCCGACTTCCCTAGCTGCGCCGGGACTTGGGGCCCCGCGCCGACCCGCTCCAGGGCCTGCGCGGCCACCGAGCTGTAGTCGCCCGCGTCGTCGGCGGCCCGCAGGTCGGCCGCCTCGTGCCGGTGGCCCGCGGCCAGGCCGGCATCGATGAGCGGGGGCAGGTCGTCGCCGTCGATGGTGTCGGGGCGGACGAGGGCGACGCGCTTGCAGTTGCGGGCGAGCTGTCTGCCGTTGCCGGCGAGGAGTGCGGCCTGCCCGCCGTTGACGGGGTAGGAGTCGGTGGAGGTGAACTCCTCGCCGGAGATGCCGTATCCGCCGATGTACGGGATGCCAGCGAGCTCCAGCGGCGACATGAAGGCCGTGCCGAACTGGCTGTACGAACCGACGACCGCGACCGCGCCCTCCTTGACCGCCCGCCGGGCGCAGTTGCCGGCGCCGATGTTGGTGTTCTGCTCGTTGCAGGTGAGGACCTTGATCTTGTGCCCGTCGATCCCGCCGTTGTCGTTGACCCAGCGGGAGAAGGCGAGGGCCATGGCGGGCATGCCCGCCATGTTGGTGGCCTGGGTGCCCTCTGGCGCCCAGGTCATCACCGTCAGAGGCTCCCTGGATCCCCCGATCCCAGGGAGCACACCGCACCCGGTGAGGAGCGAGGCTCCGACCGCCGTGGTGAGAGCGAGGAGGAAGGCAGTGGAGCGTCGCGCACCGGTCATGGGCATGCACATTTCCGCCTCATGGGTAACGGGGCGGTGGCCTTCGCTCAACGCTGGGTGACGTCGAGGTGAATAGCGGGGGCGGGCACGGAGGCGCGAGAGGGGAACGTACGATCGAAATCGTGTCAGCTTCTTCCGAAACCCCTTCCCGTCGACCCCGCCGCACCGCCACCATGGGCTCCATGCCACTCAACGACATGCCGTGGTGGCGCTGGCGCGCCAATGTGCGTTCGGCGCTGCACATGCTCTCCGACCCCGCCTTCCACCAGGAGTGCTGGCTGGCCGGCCTCGAGGGGTACGGCGATGTCACCGACGCCGTGTACCGGCTGGTCGAGGACACCTGGCTCGACAACTGGTCCGCCGAGAAGTACGTCGGGACGATCTTCCGCGACTCGGGCGAGGCCGCCCTGGTCGACACCGCCGTACTGCGGGTGCTGCGCATCATGCACCAGGTCGGTCCGGATGCCCCCGTATCCGTATATATGGACCATCACGGCTGGCCGGAGGCGGTACGGGCGGCCCGCGAGGCGCACGTACGGCTGGCGGCCGCCGACGGCGACGACCCGGACGCGGCCCCGCGCACGCTCGAGGTGCTCCGCATTCTGACCAGGGCCGCCTGACCTCGGCGGATTGTGGCACCCTGTCCGGCATGAACGACCAGTACGTCCTCACGCTCTCCTGCCCGGACAAGCAGGGCATTGTGCACGCAGTGTCCTCGTACCTCTTCATCACGGGCTGCAACATCGAGGACAGTCAGCAGTTCGGCGACCGTGACACTGGTCTCTTCTTCATGCGGGTCCACTTCTCGGCGGAGGCGCCGGTGGACCTGGAGAAGCTGCGGGCGAGCTTCGCGGCGGTCGGCGACTCGTTCACGATGGACTGGCAGCTGCACCGGGCCGGGGACGGCGACCGGATGCGGATCGTGCTGATGGTGTCGAAGTTCGGCCACTGCCTGAACGACCTCCTCTTCCGCTCGCGGACGGGCGCCCTGCCGGTCGAGATCGCGGCCGTGGTCTCCAACCACACGGACTTCGCGGAGCTGGTCGGGACGTACGGCATCCCCTTCCACCACATCCCGGTGACGAAGGAGACGAAGGCAGCGGCCGAGGCGCAGGTGCTCGATCTCGTACGCGAGGAGAACGTCGAGCTGGTCGTCCTGGCCCGCTACATGCAGGTGCTGTCGGACGACTTCTGCAAGGCGCTGAGCGGCCGGATCATCAACATCCACCACTCCTTCCTGCCGAGCTTCAAGGGCGCCAAGCCGTACCACCAGGCGCACGCGCGCGGCGTGAAGCTGATCGGCGCGACGGCCCACTATGTGACGGCCGACCTCGACGAGGGCCCGATCATCGAGCAGGAGGTCGAGCGGGTGGGCCACGAGGTCACCCCGGACCAGCTGGTGGCGGTCGGCCGCGACGTGGAATGCCAGGCGCTGGCGCGGGCCGTGAAATGGCATGCGGAGCACCGGATTCTGCTGAACGGGCGTCGTACGGTCGTCTTCGCCTGAGCGAGATCCCTTAGGGTCTCGCCATGGAACATCGTTCTCTCGGCCGCAGCGGCCTGATGATCAGCGAGATAACCTACGGAAACTGGCTCACCCACGGCGAGTCCGTCGACGGCGACGCCGCCCTGGCCTGTGTGCGTGCCGCGCTCGACGCCGGCATCACCACCTTCGACACCGCCGATGTGTACGCCCAGGGCGCCGCCGAGGAACTCCTCGGCCAGGCACTCGCCGGGGTGCGGCGCAGCTCGGTGGAGATCGCCACCAAGGTCTGTCTGCCCACCGGGGAAGGCCCCAACGACCGGGGCCTGTCCCGCAAGCACATCATGGAGTCCGCGCACGCCTCGCTGCGCCGGCTCGGCACGGAGTACGTCGACCTCTACCAGGCCCACCGGTTCGACGACCGGACCCCGCTGGAGGAGACCCTGGTCGCCTTCGACGACCTGGTCCGCCAGGGCAAGGTGCTCTACCTGGGCGTCTCGGAGTGGACCGCCCCGCAGATCGACGCCGCGCTGCGGCTCGCGGACGAGCTGGGGCTGCGCAGCCGCATCGTCTCCAACCAGCCGCAGTACAGCATGCTGTGGCGGGTGGTGGAGCCCGAAGTGCTCCCGCTCTGCCGCAAGGAGGGCATCGGCCAGCTCGCCTTCCAGCCGCTGGCGCAGGGCGTACTGACCGGAAAGTACCGCCCCGGTCAGCAGCCGCCGGCCGGCTCCAGGGCCCTTGCGGGCGGCCGGGCGCCGCGGTTCATCGGCCGGGTGCTCGGCACCGAACTGATCGAGCGCGTCCAGGAGTTGCGTCCGCTCGCGGAGGCGTCCGGGGTGTCGATGGCGCAGTTCGCCGTCGCCTGGGTCCTCCAGCAGGAGGGCGTCTCGTCCGCGGTCATCGGGGCCTCGCGCCCCGAACAGGTGACGGAGAACGCCGCCGCCGCGGGGGTGCGGCTCGACCAGGAGGTGCTGCGCGCCGTAGACCAAATCCTCGCCGGGCTGATCGACCGCGACGCGTCGAAGACCGCCAAGATGATGGCGGTGCAGCCCAGCTGGCAGGCCCCGTCGGACACCCCCTGAGTTACAGCCTGCTCATGGACGCGGCCGCGAACAGTACGTCTCTGATCGCCTCGCGGTCGCCGTCCTGGCCCACGGCCGCCTCCTCCGGAGGCACGTGGCCCGCGGCCAGCTGGCAGAACTCCACGCCGTCCAGGGCGATATGGGCCACCGTGTGGTCGGGGGACGCGAGCGCCGCCGGGGAGTCCAGGGAGATGTACCAGTCGCCGCCGCCCACCCCTTCGATCTCCAGGCGCAGGCTGCGGCCCGGCGAGCCCGCCGAGACGAGGTGGCGGGCGGGGGCGGCCAGGCCGGCGCGGCGGCGTTCGGCGAGGGTCGTGGGGAGCAGCCGGGCGGCCAGGTCGATCATCGTGTGGAGGTGGGCCGCCGACGGCGGGTCGTACGGGTAGTCCACCGCTTCCGCGATGTCGCCCGCGTGCACCCAGCACTCGAAGGCCCGGTCCAGGAGCGAATCCTGGAGCGGGAGGCTGAAGTTGCCGTACGGGACGGCCAGTTCGGCCACGCCGCGGCCCGCGAACGACACCGTACGGATCAGGTCGTGGCCCTGGTCGCGCCACGGCTCGCGGATCGCGCGGGTCGGCGGGAAGTGCGAGGAGCGCCAGAAGTGGTCGGTGCGCTCGGTGGGTTCGCGCGGGGCTTCGGCGCCGAGGGGGTCGTCGAGCCCGAGGGCCAGGGCGACCAGCGCGTCCACGGACAGGAGGTGGGCGATGACGCCCGCGACCGTCGTCCGCCGGGACACCGGCTGCTCGCTCTCGAACCACTTCAGCCGCACCGGGGCGTGCCACTCCGCATCCCCGAAGTCATTGAGCAGGGCGTCCAGTCGGGCGGTCTCCGCATCGTACGGAGCGGCCCAGTCCGGGACGGGGATACGGGCCGGGCGCCCGGCCAGGCAGCCCTGCAGGACCCGCGACCGCAGCAGCGGGTCGAGGTCCAGGCTCCGCTCGGCGTGCAGCAGCCCCACCGCGTCGCGCAGCCGCAGCGCCTCGTCCGCGCAGGCGGCGCAGGTGGTGAGGTGCGCCTCCACGGCCTCGGTCTCCGGGGGCGAGCAGGCGGACAGCGCCCAGGCGCCGAGCAGGGACTTGAGCACCTTGTGGGTCAGCGCGAGGGGCGCGGCCGGCAGCTCGTCGCGGGCGTCCGCGGCCTCGCGCTGAGCCGGTATCCGCGGCGGGAGTTCCTCGTCGGGGCCGTGCACGGCGTCCTCCGCCGGGCCGTTCACAGCGCACGTCCGTAGCCGGGCGAGCCGGGAGGGACCGAAGAGCCGCTCACGGGGCGGGTGTTGGCCGTGGAGAGGAGCTGCAGCCCGAGCCGCAGCCGGCGCCGTGCCTCGTCCTCGGTGACGCCGAGGTCGGCCGCGGTCTGGCGGTAGTCCCTGCGCTGGAAGTAGGCGAGTTCGAGTGCGGCCCGCAGGGGGGCGGGCATGGACGTCACGATGTAGTCGGCGCGGGCGGCCGTCGAGGCTTCCCGTACCTTCTGCTCCAGTTCTTCGGTGGTGCCCTCGCCGCCCGCCGCGAGCGCGGCGGCTTCGGTCTGGCGCAGGCGGTGCACGGCCTGGCGGTGGGCGAGCGTGGCCACCCATGACCTCATCGACCCCTGCTTGGGGTCGTACGCATCGGGGTTTTCCCAGACATACCCGAACACCTCGCGCGTGATGCGGTCGGCGGCCTCGTCGTCGTCGAGCACGCGGTGGGCAAGGCTGTGCACGAGCGACGCGAACCGGTCGTAGAGCTCGCCGAGTGCGGCAGCCTCGCCGCGCGCGAGTCGCTGCTGCATCCTGCGGTCCCACCGGGGTGGTGCGTCCTTCGGCATACGGCCCCCAAGCTGTGCCCCTCTACCTCTTCGAATGTAGTGGGGGGCGCTGACAATGCAGGCGCCTTTGCGGTAAGTGCGCCCGGCGGACGGCTCGCGATGATAAAGAACCTGTCAGCCTCGTCGACCAAATATGATCGCTTCTGTCCGAAACCGTCGGTGTGTGGCTCATGACAACGGTGTTTCATGAGAGGGCTGCGGGGCAGCCGTTGCGCACAGCGGGGGCAAGAACCGGAACGGGAAGGTCCAGTCGCGTGGTGCTGAACGTGGTCGAAGCCGAGCAGGGCGAGTGGGCCGTTCTGCGCATCTCCGGCGAGCTGGACATGGTGAGCTCGCCCGTGATCCGCCAGCGGGTGCACGACGCGGTGGCCGCAGGCTGCCACGACGTCGTCCTCGACCTCTCCGACGTCCTGTTCTGCGACTCCAGCGGCGTCGGCGTCCTGATCGCCGCCCGCCGCCTGCTGCGCTCCTGCCAGGGCCGCCTGCGCCTGATCCTGCCCGCCCAGGGCGCGGCCGAGGGCTCGCACGTGAACAAGGTCCTCGGAGCCCTCGGCGTCCGCCGCCTCTTCGAGGTGTACGGGGACGTGTCGTCGGCCACGGAGGACGACGCACAGCCGCTGTCGGCGTAACCCCTCCACCAGGCCTCGACGAGTCGTACGCTCCGTTGCATGGACAGCGCAGAGTACGAGCGCAAGACAGCGTCCCGGTTCGCCACGTTCGACCAGGACGGCAACGGCTGGATCGACCGCGAGGACTTCAGCGCGGCGGCGAAGGCACTGCTCGCGGAGTTCTCCACGACGGCGCGGTGCGACAAGGGCCAGGCCCTGTACGCCGGGGCGGAGGCCTTCTGGCAGGGCATGGCGGGGATCGCGGACGTGGACGGCGACCAGCGCATCACGCGCCCGGAATTCGTCTCGGGCGCGGTGAAAAGACTCCAGGACAACCCCGCACGCTTCGCGGAGATCGCCCGCCCCTTCCTCCACGCGGTGATCGCGGTGGCGGACGAGGACGGCGCGGGCCCGACGACCGCGGCGGCGGACCGCGTCCTGCGCACGCTCGGCGTCCCGGCGGAGATCGCACAGGAGGTGGCGGGCGCCCTGGACGGCGACGGCGACGGCCGCATCACCGAGGACGAGATCCTGGCCGCGTTCGCCTCGTACTACGCCATCGGATAAGCCCTAGGGGGTGTCCGGCGGATCATGCCGCGGTCGCGCCGGTCTGGCACGCACATCTGCGGCGTTGTCGTCGGTCAACAACGCTCCGCGTTGCTTCCCTCCTCCGCCTTGCAGCTGCACGCACCAGACCACCGCTCACCCGCAGTGAAAGGCTCAACGCCAAGCAAGGGCGACCTGATCCGCCGGACACCCCCTAGGCGGCGTCGCCCGCGAGCAGCTCCGAGAGTTCCTTTTCCTGGTCCTCGGGGAGCGACGTCTTCAGGACCTCGCCGCCGAACTTCGCCATCGCCTCCGAGATCGCGTCACCCGGCGCAGGCGTCATGATCACGACGGCCGCCGAGCCGGGCTTCAGGAGGGTGTCGACCTTCGCGCGGAACTTGGCGTCCAGGCCCATCTGGCTGAGCTTTCCGGCCAGGCCGCCGACGGCCGCTCCCACCACGCCGAGGACGGGGACGAGCACGAACATGCCGATGACCAGGCCCCACAGGGCGCCCGCGGTCGCCGCGATCGGCACCTTCTCGTCCTTGCGGGGGGTGTCCACGTGGGTCTCGCCCTGCTCGTCCACCGAGACGACGGCGAGGCCCGTGTAGTCCACCACGGAGTCCTTCTTCAGCTGCTGAACGGCCTTGAAGGCCTGTTTCGCAACGGATGGGTCTTCGTAGCCGATGACGATGAGCTCGGACATCAGTGCCTCCTTGGCCGCACATAGGCACTTTGTACGTTATATCCGTTTCAGGAGTACCGCTCACGCAGCCGGTATTTCAGCACCTTCCGCAGGGCGTCGTTGCGCGGCAGCGCGTCCACCACCTCCAGGCGCTCGGGCAGCTTGTATGTGGCCAGGCCCTCGCCGCGCAGGTACGCCGTCATCTCCGCCAGCGTCAGCTCGTCCGCGTTCGCCGGCTGCTCGATCACCGCGCAGACCAGCTCCCCGCGCTCCGGGTCCGGCAGGCCGATCACCGCCGCGTCGCCCACCGAAGGGTGCTGGTGGAGGAGGTCCTCTATCTCCTTCGCCGAGATGTTCTCGCCCTTGCGGATGATGATGTCCTTGAGGCGGCCGGTGAGGACCAGATGGCCGGAGACCGTGAGGTGGCCCACGTCGCCCGTGATCAGGAACCCGTCCGCGTCGAAGACGTCCGTCGACTGGGCCGGGTTCAGATAGCCCTGGCAGACCGCCTCCCCGCGCAGCCTGACCTCGCCGTCCGTGTCCGGGGGCAGCTCCTTGCCGTACTCGTCCGTGATGCGGATCTCCATTCCGGCGGGCGGGCGGCCCTCCGTCGTGGCCAGGTTCTCCGTCGTGTCGTCGGGGGCGCCCATCGTGATCATGGGGACCTCGGTCATGCCGTAGCCGTGGGTGAGCTGGATGCCCATCTCGCGGACCACCGCGTGGTAGATCTCGGGCGGCTTGGGGGCGCCGCCGCCGGCGAGGAGGCGGAGGGTGGGGATCAGTTCCTCCGCGGGGGCCTTGCGCTGCTCCGTGAGGAACATGGAGTAGAAGGCCGTCGAGCCGCCCGCCACCGTGACGCCGTGGCGGCGGTACTCGGGGAGTGCGCCGGGCATCGCGAACTGCTCGAACATTACCGCCGGGAAGCCGTAGAGGAGCAGCATCACCGTGTAGTCGGGGCCCGCGATGTGCGCGAAGGGGAAGGCCATCGAGCCGACGTCGTCGGGGGTGAGGTGCAGCGCGTGCGCCAGGCAGGAGCCGCCCGCGATCAGTGAACGGTCCGTGTGGAGCACGCCCTTGGGGTCGGAGGTCGTGCCCGAGGTCCAGTAGATCCAGCGGACCGCCTCGCCGTCCGAAGGGGGCGGGGGGAGGACCGACGGGTCGCCGTCGGGGAGGTCGTCGTACGCCTCGAAGACCCCGCGCGCGCCCAGGCGTTCGGCCATCGCGGTGTGGTCGAAGCCCTTCCACGTCCCGGGCGACGCGAAGAAGTCCGCCCCCGATTCGCGCAGCGCGAAGCCCACCTCGCGGTCGCGGTAGAAGGGGATCACGGGGGACTGGGTCGCGCCGAGCCTCGCCAGCGCGAAGGAGAGCAGTGCGGTCTCGATCCGGGTCGGCAGCTGCCAGGCGACGACGCTGCCGGGGCGGACCCCCATCCCGTACAGCCCCGCGGCCACCCGCTCGCAGCGGTCCCGCAGGGCGCCGAAGGTCAGCGAGCGGTCGCCCTGGAGGAAGACGGGGCGCTCCGGGGTGAGGTCGGCGCGGCGGGCGATCAGTTCCCAGAGGGTGCGGGATGCGCCCAGTTCGTATGCGGTCTCCACTGCTGAATTGGACATGCCCCGAACTCCCTCGTAGACGCCAGGTAGCTGACGGGTAGTCAGATCGTGTCGAGAGCGTAGAGGCCCGCGCCTTGTCGGTCCAGAGGTCGCGGGGCTAGCCTGTTTCTGACGGTCCATCAGAAATGCCGGAGGGGACAGCCACCATGACCGAACTGCCTCGGATCATCAGCGTCGACGACCATGTGATCGAGCCGGCTCATCTCTTCGAGACGTGGCTGCCGGCGAAATACCGCGACCGCGGACCCCAGCCGCTCACCGCGGGAATCGGTGAACTGGCGTACGTGGCGGGCAAGTACCAGATCACCATGGACCCCGATGGTCCGCCCACCGACTGGTGGATCTACGAGGACCTGAAGTTCCCGTACAAGCGGAACATCGCCGCCGTCGGCTTCGACCGCGACGAGATGACCCTGGAGGGCATCACCCGCGCCGAGATGCGCCGCGGCTGCTGGGACCCGGTCGAGCGGCTCAAGGACATGGACATGAACCATGTCGAGGCCTCGCTCTGCTTCCCCACCTTCCCGCGTTTCTGCGGGCAGACCTTCGCCGAGGCCCATGACAAGGAGGTCGCGCTCGCCTGCGTGCGCGCCTACAACGACTGGATGGTGGAGGAGTGGTGCGGCGGCAGCGGCGGCCGACTCATCCCGCTCTGCATCATCCCGCTCTGGGACATCGACCTCGCGGTCGCCGAGATCAAGCGGAACGCGGCGCGCGGCGTGAAGGCCGTGACGTTCTCCGAGATCCCGACCCACCTCGGGCTGCCGTCCATCCACTCCGGCTACTGGGACCCGTTCTTCGCGATCTGCCAGGAGACCGGGACGGTCGTCAACATGCACATCGGGTCCAGCTCGCAGATGCCGGCCGCGTCCCCGGACGCCCCGCCCGCCGTCCAGGCCGCGCTCAGCTTCAACAACGCCATGGCGTCGATGATGGACTTCCTCTTCAGCGGGGTCCTCGTCAAGTTCCCGAGGCTCAAACTCGCCTACAGCGAGGGGCAGATGGGGTGGATTCCGTACGCCCTGGAGCGCGCCGACGACGTCTGGGAGGAGCACCGGGCGTGGGGCGGGGTGCGCGATCTGATCCCCGAGCCGCCTTCGACGTACTACTACCGGCAGATCTTCTGCTGCTTCTTCCGCGACAAGCACGGCGTCGCCTCGATCGACGTCGTCGGCCGCGACAACGCCACCTTCGAGACCGACTATCCGCACGTCGACTCGACCTTCCCGAACACCAAGGAAGTCGCCCTCGACCACGTCAAGGGCCTCGACGACGAGACGATCTACAAGCTGATGCGCGGCAACGCGATCCGCATGCTGGACCTCGACTTCGACCGGGACCGCCGCCGCTGATGGACCTCACCTACACCGAGGAGGAGGAAGACTTCCGGCTCCGGCTGAGGGCGTGGCTGGCCCGGACCCTCCCCACGCTCCCGCCGAAGCCCGACCCGCTCGACTGGCCCGCGCGCCGCACGTACGACCTGGGCTGGCAGCGCAGGCTCTACGACGCCGGGTACGGCGAGGTCCACTGGGGCTCGACCCCCACCCAGCACCTCATCTACCTGGAGGAGACCGAGAAGGCCGGAGCCCCTTACGTGGGCGCCAACTTCGTCGGCCTGCTCCACGCGGGCCCCACGATCGCCGCCGAAGGCACGGCCGCCCAGCGCGAGCGCTGGCTGCCGCCCGTCGTACGCGGCGAGGAGGCCTGGTGCCAGGGGTTCAGCGAGCCGGACGCGGGCTCCGACCTGGCATCCCTCCGTACGAAAGCGGTCCGCGACGGCGACCACTACGTCGTCACGGGCTCCAAGATCTGGACCTCGCACGCGGAGGTCGCCGACTGGTGCGAGCTGCTCGTACGGACCGACCCGACCGCCCCCAAGCACCGTGGGATCACCTGGCTCGCGATGCCCATGGACACCCCCGGGATCACGGTCCGCCCGCTGCGAACCCTCGCCGGATCGGCCGAGTTCGCCGAGATGTTCCTCGACGAGGTACGCATCCCGGTCGCGAACCGGGTCGGCGAGGAGAACGACGGCTGGCGGGTGACGATGGTGACCCTCTCGTACGAGCGCGGCACCGCCTTCGTCGGCGAGGTCGTCCAGTGCCGCCGCACACTCGGCCAACTCGCCGACGCAGCACGGGAGAACGGCCGCTGGGACGACGACGCGCTGCGCCGCCGCCTGGGCCGCCTCAGCGCCGAGTTCGGCGCGCTCTGGCGGCTCACCCAGTGGAACGTCAGTGAGGCGCAGCGCTCGGGCGGCGTCCCCGGGATCGGCGGCTCCGTCTTCAAGCTCCGCTACTCGCACGCCCGTCAGGAGCTGTACGAGACGGCCGCCGAGGTCCTCGGCCCGGACTCGCTCGACCTCGACCGGGAGTGGACCGCGGACCGGCTGTCCTCGCTCTCGTACACGATCGCCGCCGGCACCTCCCAGATCCAGCAGAACATCGTCGCCGAGCGCATCCTCGGCCTCCCGAAGGGACGGTGAGCGCGACCCGTGGACTTTCAACTCAGCGACGATCAGCGGGCCTTGAGAGACGGCTTCCGGGACCTGCTCGCCGGGCGCTTCGGGCGCGAGGCGCTGCGGGAGGCGGTCGACCGCGGGAGCCTCGACCGCGGCCTGTGGAAGGAGCTCGGCGACGCGGGCCTCTTCGGGCTCTGTCTGCCGGAGGCGGACGGCGGGGTGGGCCTCGGACTGCCGGAGGCGGTGCTCGTCTTCGAGGAGGCGGGACGGGCGTTGCTCCCCGGACCGCTCGTGGCGACGCACCTGGCCGCGGGGGTGGTGAAGGGCGCCGACACGGGCGAGAGCGTCGTCACCGCCGTCGACGGGGAGGTCGTGGAGTGGCTGGCCGAGTCCGACCACGTACGCGGCGACGCGAGCGCCGCCCGCGAGATCCGCTCCGTGGACCCGCTGACGCCGCTGCACCGGGTCGCGCACGCCCAGGAGATGCCCGACGCCGCCGTACTCCTCACAGCGGCGCTCCAGCTCGGCAGCGCGGGCCGTACGACGGAGATGGCGGTCCAATACGCGAAGACCCGCGAGCAGTTCGGGCAGCCCATCGGCGCCTTCCAGGCGGTGAAGCACCTGTGCGCGCAGATGCTCGTACGGACGGAACTGGCGCGCGCCGCCGTGTACGCGGCCGCGGTGACCGGCGAGGGCCTGGAGGCGGCGGGCGCGAAGCTGCTGGCGGACGACGCGGCCGTACGCAACGCCCGGGACTGTCTGCAGGTGTACGGCGGAATGGGATTCACCTGGGAAGCAGATGTTCACCTCCACCTCAAACGGGCGTGGGTGCGCGCCGGACGGGGTCCGACTGCCGCGCAGGTGGAGGACCGTTTCGCCGCAGCGCTGCGGGGGCCCTTGTAAGGAGTCACCCTGCGTCGATATCGGGTTGTGTCCTGTGAGCGGGTCGTCACGGGCCGGAGTCGGGTCCTCGCTCCGGTACGCTCCGTTGGATGCGAGTGGCTCTGATGCGCAGCTGTCCCGGTGTTGCCAGTGCGGCGACTCCGGGGCGTGGAATGCGCGCCGCTCGCACCGTACGGGGGTGCGAAAAACCCCTTCGTTCGACTCCCCGCAGCGAGCGTCGCACAGTATGCACCACGCTTACTCCTTCGCGCTGGAATATGCCTGAAGCGCTTGTTGCGGTGACTGAACGTCAACCATGCTGTCTCCCAAGGGAATCACGTTCCGTGACTCCCTGGAGGCGAGAGGCGATGTGTCCGCCGGTTCGGATGGTGTGAGCGGTGCAGGTGCTTCAAGTTCAGCTGGAGGTCGGGGCCGACCCCGCGGAGGTGGGGCGGGCCCGTAGGTGGGCGCGTTCCCGGCTCGACGGGTCAGGGATAAAGGTCGATGATTCGGTTGCCGAGACGCTGATCCTGCTGATCTCGGAACTGGTCACCAATGCGGTGGTCCACACGGGCTGTCCGGCCGTACTGCGCATGCTCTTCGGCCCGTCGGGGCCCGGTGGAGCGGAAGCGGGGACGGTGCGGGTGGAGGTCGCTGACACCAGCGACAGGCCGCCCAGGCCGCGGCACGCGGAGGGCGACGACACCAACGGGCGCGGCCTGGAACTGGTCGACGGGCTCGCGGACCGGTGGGGCTGGCAGCCCGAGGGTGCGGGCAAGTCCATCTGGTGCGAGGTCGATCGCGGCGCGCCCGCGGTCGGGGGCGCAGAAGAGGCATTCGGGGCCGGGGCGTACGAGCCCTCGTGCGCCGTCACAAATCGGGTATAACTCGCATAGCTCTGCCCAGGCGTTGACGGGCCGTGGCCGCCTCATCACCCTGGTTGGTGCGATTCGTTGCGAGGGGACGTCGAGGGGTGCCGAGGGCTCGGACGCCTCGGCGAGTGCGGGTCGTGTCTCGGCGCCGGCTCCTCCAGGGCAGGGGAGCAGTGTCAGTGCCGGACTCGGGTGGCGGCAGCCGAACGCCGCCACCCGACCATCCCCCTCGCTTTCTCAGAGCACGGCCACCGGCGCGACGGGTGTTCCCGTACCGCCGACGAACGGTTCCGGCATCGCGGAGAGCAGGAAGCTGTAGCGCTTCTCTTCTGCACAGGCTGTGGACAGTTCTTCGAGATTCCAGTTCTGGCCCTGGAGCATGCCCATCTCGACCAGGTCGAGGGCGTGCACGGGCAGCCAGAGGTTCTCGATCTCCGGCGGGAAGATCTCGAAGGTGAGGGTGTCGTTGGCGACCGCGGCGACGTCGCGGGCGTGGAACCACTCGGGGGTGCGGACGGAGAGGCCCGGGGACGGGTATCCGTAGCCGTGCTTGTCGCCGGTGAAGTAGACCTGGATCTGCCCGGTACGGACGAGGACGATGTCGCCGGCGCGGACGGTGACCCCCGCGAACTCCGCTGCCTCGTCCAGGTCTTCGGGCGTGACGGCGTGCCCGCCTTCGAGACGGTCGACGCCTTTCGCACGGGCAACGTCGAGGAGTACGCCGCGTGAGACGACATGGCGGGCCTTGTCGATCCCGCTGAACTCGGCGCGGGTGTGGGGCGTGATCGTGGACGCCGGCCGGCCGTTGTAGATCTTGCCGGAGTGGGACGCGTGGGTGAGGGCGTCCCAGTGTGTGGCCGCCTGGAGCCCCATGGTCACGGCGTCGTCGCTGGTGGCGACGGTGCCGGGCCCGAAGAGCTCCTGGTTGATCTGGACCATGGCGTGGAGGGGATTGACGCGCCCCGGGATCATCCCCGTCTGTACGCCGTCGGCCTGGAGCGGGAGCGCGAGAGGGATGCGGCGGCCGGTGCGGATGGACTGGGCGGCGTCGCGTACGACGTCGTCGGTGACGAGGTTGAGCGTCCCGATCTCGTCGTCCTTTCCCCAACGGCCCCAGTTGTTCACGCGTTTGGCGATGTCGTGGAACTCGGGCGGGAGCGCTGGCGGTGATATCGACATCGGTCCTCCGGGGGGCTTGTGCTCGGCTGTCGGCGTGCCCGTAAAATCTAACGGTCCGTCAGAAACCGTGGAAAGGGCTGGGCATGGGGAACTTCTTGGCAGGCAAGGTGGTCGCCGTCACGGGTGCCGGACGGGGCATCGGGCGGGCGGTTGCGCTGGCCGCGGCGGCGGAGGGGGCCAAGGTCGTCGTCAACGACTACGGGGTCTCGATCGAGGGCGGGGAGCCGGAGAGCGAGATCGCGCAGTCGGTGGTGAAGGAGATCGTCGCGGCGGGGGGCGAGGCGGTTGCCGTCGCGGACGACATCTCGACGATGGCGGGCGGGCAGCGGGTGGTTGACGTGGCGCTCGCCGAGTACGGGCGGATCGACGGGGTGGTGTGCGTTGCGGGGATTCTGCGGGAGCGGATGCTCTTCAACATGTCGGAGGAGGAGTGGGATCCGGTCGTCGCCACCCACTTGAAGGGGACGTTCACGGTGTTCCGGGCGGCTTCTGCGGTGATGCGGAAGCAGGGGACGGGGACGCTGATCGGGTTCACGAGCGGCAACCACCAGGGCAGCGTTGCCCAGGCGAATTACTCGGCGGCGAAGGGCGGGATCATCTCGCTCGTGCGGAGTGCGGCGCTGGGGCTGAACAAGTACGGGGTGACTGCCAATGCGGTGGCGCCGGTGGCGCGGACGCGGATGTCGGCGAACGTACCGATGGAGCTGAAGGAGATCGGGGAGCCGGAGGATGTGGCGGCGCTCGTGACCTATTTGCTGAGCGAGCGGGCTCGGGAGGAGAAGATCACCGGGCAGGTCTACACGATCGCGGGTCCGAAGATCGCGGTGTGGGCGCAGCCGAGGGAGCTTCGGGCGGGGTACGCGGAGGGGGGTGCGTGGACTCCGGAGCGGATCGCGGACTTCCTGCCGGGGACGGTGGGGGTCGATCCGATGCCGATGCTGGCGCGGCTGGAGGAGATGGCGCGGGCGGCGGCGGCGAAGGAGCGGCCCAATGGCTGACCCCGCCCCTGTCCGCAGCGGGGGCGGCGCCCCTGCGGCCTTGCCGGTGGCGGGGCGGGCGGGGCATTTCCCCCACCCCGCCCCTTCCCGAAACCGGGGTTGCACCCCGGACCCCCTTGCCAGGGGTGGGGCGAACCGGGGCGAGCCCCTGGGCCCCCGCTCGCGGGGCTCCGGCCCTGCACCCCGTAAGCGACCTTCGGCCGCTTGTCCTCAATCTCCCCCAAGCTCTCGGCTTCGCTCGAGCAGGGGGGACCCCCTCGACGGGCTGGATTTGCCTGAGGTGGGCTCAAAAGTGCGGGCTGTTCGTGCGCGGCCTGTTTGCGCGCGAGCCGATTGCATACCGGCCGTTTGTACCCGCACCTGCAAAGCTCTCACCAGCAAAATCAAGCCCCTCCGGCGATTGAGGAGCGGGGTCTGGGGCGGAGCCCCAGTGGGGCCTCGGGGCGACGCCCCGAGTTTCGGGAAGGGGCGGGGTTGGGGACATGGCTCCGCGCAGCGGAAGGAGGTCCAGCATGGACTTCGCCCTCGGGGATGAGGACGTCGCCTTTCGCGCCGAAGCCCGCGCCTGGCTCGAAGCCCACTTCACCGGGGACTTCGCCGGCGCAGCTGGCATCGGCGGCCCCGGCAGCGAACACGAAGCCGGCGACCTCCGCCTCCGCTGGGAACAGGAGCTGGGCGCAGGCGGCTGGATCGGCATCGGTTGGAACGAGGACGGCTTCGGCAACCGACGGGCCACCCTCACCCAACAGGTCGTCTGGGCCGAGGAGTACGCCCGCTCCCACGCCCCCGCCCGCATGGGCCACATCGGCGAGAACCTCCTCGCCCCCACCCTCATCGCCTACGGCACCGACGCCCAGAAGGAGCGCTACCTTCCCCCCATCGCCCGCGGCGACGAACTCTGGTGCCAGGGCTACAGCGAACCCGGCGCCGGCTCCGACCTGGCAAGCGTCCGGACCCTTGCCGAAAAAGACGGCGACGGCACCTTCCGCGTCACCGGCCAGAAGATCTGGACCTCCCTCGCCCAGGACGCCGACTGGTGCTTCGTGCTGGCCCGGACCGAGAAGGGCAGCACCCGCCACCACGGCCTCTCCTTCCTCCTCGTCCCCATGGACCAGCCCGCCGGCCTCATCGACGTACGCCCCATCCGCCAGATGTCCGGCACCGCCGAGTTCAACGAGGTCTTCTTCGACGGCGCCCGCGCCGAAAGCGTCGTCGGTGGCGAAGGCAACGGCTGGCAGGTCGCCATGGGGCTCCTCGCGCTGGAGCGCGGCGTGTCGACCCTCGTCCAACAGATCGGTTTCGCAGCCGAGTTGGACGAGGTCATCACCACCGCCGTATCCACCGGCGCCACCCACGACCCCGTCCTCCGTGACCGTCTCGTACGCCAGTGGGCCGAACTCCGCACCATGCGCTGGAACGCCCTCCGCACCCTGGGGAACGCCGGAGACCCTGGCGCCCCCAGCGTCGCCAAGCTCCTCTGGGGCGGCTGGCACCAGCGTCTCGGGGAGCTCGCGATGCAGGTCCGCGGAGCCGGTGCCGCCGTCGGCCCCGCCGACTGGAGCCCGGACCACCCGTACCAACTCGACGCACAGCAACGCCAGTTCCTCTTCACCCGGGCCGACACCATCTACGGCGGCTCGGACGAAATCCAGCGCAACATCATCGCCGAGCGCGTGCTCGGCCTACCGAGGGAGCCGAGATGAGGGGTGTCGTCTTCGACGGCAAGCAGGCCCAGGTCGTCGACGATCTGGAGATACGTGACCCGGGACCCGGCGAGGTCCTCGTGGACGTCGCCGCCGCCGGCCTCTGCCACAGCGACCTGTCGGTGATCGACGGGACGATCCCCTTCCCCGCGCCCTGCGTACTGGGGCACGAGGGCGCCGGAGTCGTCGAGGCCGTCGGCGCCGGCGTGACGCACGTGGCGCCGGGGGACCATGTGTCGCTCTCCACGCTCGCCGCCTGCGGCGCGTGCGCGGACTGCGACCGCGGGCGGCCGACCATGTGCCGCAAGGCGATCGGGATGCCGGGGCAGCCCTTCTCGCGCGGCGCGCAGAAGCTCTTCCAGTTCGCCTCCAACTCCTCCTTCGCCGAGCGCACGATCGTCAAGGCCGTGCAGGCGGTGAAGATCCCGTCCGACATCCCGCTGACGTCGGCCGCGCTGATCGGCTGCGGGGTGCTGACCGGGGTCGGTGCCGTACTGAATCGCGCCAAGGTCGCCATCGGCGAGAGCGTCGTCGTCATCGGGACGGGCGGCATCGGG
This sequence comes from Streptomyces sp. NBC_01465, assembly GCF_036227325.1. NCBI lineage: Bacteria > Bacillati > Actinomycetota > Actinomycetes > Kitasatosporales > Streptomycetaceae > Streptomyces > Streptomyces sp. NBC_01465. The sequence goes on from NZ_CP109467.1 coordinate 4,781,312, forward strand.
CTCAATGTCATCCAGGGCGCGCGCATCGCGGGCGCGACCCGGATCGTGGCCGTCGACAACAATCCGGCCAAGGAGGCGGTGGCCCGGCAGTTCGGGGCGACGGAGTTCCTTCCCTCTGCCGATGCGGTACGGGACGTGCTGCCCACCGGCGCCGACCATGTCTTCGAGTGCGTGGGCCATGTGGCGCTCGTACGGCAGGCGATCGACCTGCTCGACCGGGGCGGTCAGGCGATCCTCCTCGGGATGGCGGCGCCGACCGCCGAGGCGTCGTTCCTCCCTGCCGGGATGTTCCTGGACAAGTCCATCCTCGGCTGCCGGTACGGGAGTTCGCGCCCGCAGCACGACATCGCGCTCTACGCGGAGCTGTACCGGAGCGGAGCCCTGCTCCTGGACGAGCTGGTCACCGAGACATATCCGATCGAGGACTTCGCGAAGGCGGCGGACGACGCCGAGCACGGGCGTGTGGCCAGGGGGGTTCTCACCTTCGGGTGACCCTGATGCACCCTCAATTCATGTGATCCATAAGGGAGTCGGGGAAGACCCATTACCAAACGTGCACTTGTGGCCAAAGGTTGACTGGGTGAGGATCCTCTCCATGACTCAGGCCCCGACTCCTCTGTGGCTCCAGGGACGCGACGCGGTCATCGCCGCCGCGTCCCCCGACGACTGGCGCGAAGAAGTCCCGGACTATCACCTCTCGCACACGGTGATGCCCGGGCAGCGGACGACCGAGCACGCCCCCGGGTCGCTGGAGGCGATCGTCGAATCGATCGTGCAGGTCTTCGAGATGGAGGTCTCGCACAAGGCGGATCCAGCCACCTGGGTATCCATGGTCACGGAGAAGTTCCGGACCCGGATCAATGGCGGTGCCTGGGCGGACGCGGCCGAGATCGTGGACCGCGGCAGCTACAACATCCTCATCGGGGACAGCATTTTCTACGGCGAGGAGACCTTCGAGTCCTCGCACCACGTCTTCCACACCGCCTTCCCCGAGGGCTTCTACTGGGAGGTGCTCGAGGTCCTCTCGCCTCCGCCGGTCGTCGCCTTCAAGTGGCGCCACTGGGGCTCCTTCGAGGGCGAGTACAAGGGATTCCAGCCCGACGGCAAGAAGATCGAGATGTTCGGCGTCTCCATCGCCAAGGTGAGCGACGAGCTGAAGCTCCTCGAGGTCGAGCACTTCTACGACCCGAACGCGTTCCTCGGCCAGATGACGGGCGGCTGCCCGGTCGCGCACACCGACTGAATCGTCTGGACTGAATCGACTCATTGCGGCAGGCATCATGTCCTGTACACGCGTTGTTCAACGGGAGGGCTCCGTGGTTCTGTGAGCCTCTTGCGCACCAAGAGGCCCACGGAACAAGGGAGTTGTCCCGGATGTCCGACATACGTGCAAGAGGTGCAAGAGGCGGCGACCGCCGCCGTTTCCTGGCCGGATCGGCCGCCGCCCTCGGGGTGGCGGCCGTTTCGACGCTTCCGCTCGCCACCACCTCGTACGCCGCCGCCCAACCCGCCCTCCCGGACGGCCTGTTCACGCTCGGCGTGGCCTCCGGCGACCCGCTGCCCGACGCCGTCGTGCTGTGGACCCGCCTCGCGCCCGACCCGCTGAACGGCGGCGGGATGCCCGATTCCCCCGTCGCCGTTGAGTGGCAGGTCGCCGCCGATTCGCGCTTCCGGCGCATCGTCCGCCAAGGCGTCGCCCAGGCGCTCCCCGCGTACGGACACAGCGTGCACGCCGACGCGCGCGGCCTGGAGCCGGGCCGCGAGTACTGGTACCGCTTCCGCTGCGACGGCCAGATCTCGCCCACCGGCCGCACCCACACGGCCCCGCACCCGTACTCCTCCGGCAGCGGGCTGCGCGTCGCGCTGGCCTCCTGCCAGAACTGGCAGAACGGGTTCTTCACCCCGTACGCCGACATGAAGGCCCAGAACCCCGACCTCGTCCTCTTCGTCGGCGACTACATCTACGAGTCCGCGCCCGCCGCCGCATCGGTCCGCGTCCACGAGGGGACGGGGGAGCCGTACAGCCTGGAGCAGTACCGCAACCGCTACGCCCAGTACAAGACCGACCCCGACCTCCAGGCCATGCACGCGCACGCCCCCTGGGTCGTCACCTTCGACGACCACGAGGTCGACAACGACTGGGCGGGCGAGGTCCCGCAGGACCCGACGAAGCAGCCGCACGACGCGTTCGTGGCGCGCATGACCGCGGCCTTCCAGGCGTACTACGAGCACATGCCGGTCCGCGCGAGCGCGATCCCCAACGGCCCGCACATCCAGATGTACCGGCGCTTCGACTACGGCCGCCTGGTGCGCCTCAACGTCCTCGACACCCGCCAGTTCCGCAGCGACCAGGCCACCACACAGGCCGGCGCGCAGGACCCGCTGATGACCATGCTCGGCGCCGAGCAGAAGGACTGGCTGCTGCGCGGCCTGCACCGCTCGCCCGCCCGCTGGAACGTGATCGCCTCGCAGATCATGATGGCCGAGACGGATCTGCAGCAGGGCGACGGGAAGCTCTGGTTCTACGACGCGTGGGACGGCTACCAGACCGAACGCAACGCGCTGCTGGCCGACTTCCAGTCCGTACGCAACCCGCTCGTCCTCTCCGGCGACCGCCACCTGACGATGATCAGCGACCTGAAGAAGGACTACGCGGACCCGTCGTCGGCGGTCGTCGGCGCGGAGTTCGTCGGGACGTCCATCTCCAGCAACGGCGACCAGGACCTGGCGGCGTTCGACGCGTACTGGAACCCGCTGAAGCCCGACAACCCGCACTGGAAACTGATCGACGCCCACCGCGGCTACCACCTCTTCGACATCGGCCGGATGTCGGTGGAGGCGCAGGTCCGGATCGTCTCGACGGTGGTGCAGCCGACGGCGACCGCGAGCACGCTGGCCCGCCTGCGGGTGCGGTCGGACCGGCCGGGGGTGCAGCTGCTGGGGTGATGCAACGCCGGCCGGGGACGGGTGCGGCTCGCCCCTCAGGGGTGCTCTGCGGGCAGCTTCGGCAGGCCAAGGTGACGCAAGGCCGAACGAGCGGCGTGGTAGCCGCACATTCCGTGGACGCCGGGGCCGGGTGGGGTCGCCGCAGAGCAGAGGAAGACCCCAGGTATTCCAGTGCTGTAGGGATCCAGTGCGACGCGCGGTCGCAGCGTCATCTGCCGGATGGTGTTGGCGCCATTGAGAATGTCCCCGCCGACGTAGTTGGCGTTGTAGGACTCCAGTTGAGCGGGGGACATGGTTGCGTGAGCGAGGACATGCTCGCGGACTCCCGGCGCGAAGCGTTCCAATTGTCCCCATACGGCTTCGGTGGCGTCACCGGTGTAGCCGTGGGGTACGTGCGCGTAGGCCCAGACGGGGTGGACGTTTCCGAACGACCGTACGGGGTCGGCGAGGTACTGCTGAGAGACAAGAACAAAAGGGCGTTCGGGCATGCGGCCGTGCGCGACGGCCCACTCCGCATGGGCAACTTCCTCCAACGTGCCACCCAGATGCACGGTCCCGGCGCGTCGGCAGGCCTCGTCACGCCACGGCACTCCACCCTCGACGGCCAGGTCGACTTTGAAGGCCGCCGGCCCGTGTGCCCAGCGGGCGTAAGCGCGCTGAGTACGCACGGGCAGTCGATCGCCGCACAGGGAGAGAGCGGCGAGCGGGGTTGTGTCGAGCAAGGTGACACGGCTGGGGGGCAGTTCGCTCAGGGTGCGTACCCTGACCCCGGTCTGAACGGTCCCGCCGAGTTCATGCAGGCGGGCAGCCAGGGCATGGGCGACAGCCTGAGAGCCGCCGTGTGCAACTGGCCAGCCGAAGCGATGCCCGGCTGCTATGAGCATGAGCGCGATGGCGGCGCTTCCGGGTGCCGACAGCGGGCGCACCGCGTGCGCGGCGACGCCGGCGAACAGGGCTCGAGTCCCGGGAGCGTCCCAGCGGTTCGCGACCGCGGTCGCGGTGCGAGGGGCGAGGACGCCGAAACGGGCGAAAGCCACGGGGTGTCGGGGCAGGTGGAGCGGAGGTCCCATCAACTCGGCGGCCAGGGCGTCGAAATGATGCGACAGCGGAGCGAAGAGACGCCGCCATGCGGCTCCGTCTCGGCCGAGACCGCGTGCGGTGTCGTCCAGCGAACGTTGCAGCACTGCTGCAGGGCCTCGGTCGAGTGGGTGCGCCAGGTCGATCTCGGCTCGGCGCCACTCAAGCCCGTGCCGCTCCAGTGCGAGTGATCGAAGAAAGGGGGAAGCGGTGGCCATGGGGTGGACGGCGGCGCAGTGGTCGTGAAGGAGTCCGGGAAGAGTGAGCTCACTCGTGCGAACGCCTCCGCCAATGGTGTCGGCTGCCTCCAGCACGGTGACCGAGAGCCCCTGCTGGGCCAGGGCCACGGCGCCGGCCAGCCCGTTGGGGCCGGCGCCGACCACGATCGCGTCCTCGGTCATTGCGCATGCCTTCCAGTGCGCCGGAACCTCTGGAGATATGCGGGCGAGGGAGAACCGAGCCCCGTGGCGTAGTCGTAGCCCGGGCCGGCGTGCAGGCCGTAGTCCCGGCCCAATGTGTAGAGGATGTAGCGCTGCTGATCGCCGTCGGAGGGACCGTAGTCCCGTACGACGGCAAGCGGCCCGTGGCCCGCGGCTGGTGGTTGGTCAGTGACATCGCGGAAGGCCGGCGAACTACCGAGGAAGTACAGCAGCGGGTTCGCGAATCCGAGCGGACGACCGGCCTCCTGCTGCGCGTCGGCCTGCACAGCGGCGAAGGCCGGGGTTGCCGCGGAGGTGCCGCCGAAGCCCACGAGCTGGAACTGTCCGGCGTCGGTCAGTCCGACCAGGACGGGCAGGGCCCCGTCGCCTTCCATCGCCACGTCAGGAGTTGACCTGCGAGCGTGCGCGCCGACGGCGGGGGAGGGGACACGGCCGTGCTGGTACCACGGCTCGGGGAAGTCGCTGAGACCTCCTCCGCCGCCGAACGCGAATACCCCGGGCACGGGACCCCAGGCCTGCTGGTCGCCCTCGCCGGTGAGGATCGACAACTCGTCACCCATGCTGGTCTCCCAGGCGTATTCTCCGCGCCGGTCCAGGGCGAGTGTGGTGCCTCCCACGGAGGTGACCCACGGTGATCCGCTGGGGAAGTCGGCCTGAGCCGTCGTGGTCTTGGCATCGCAGTTGACTCCTGTCTCTGCTGCCCCGGGGGATGAGTCGCCGCAGTCTCCAGCGGCGAAGTACACGCCGATCCCTTCGGCTGCCGCCTGCTCGAACAGCAGGTTCCAGGCGCTGACCAGGTCCGGTGTCAGATGGCCGGGATCCGAATGGATGATCTCTGCCCAGGAGTTGGAGATGGAGTCGGCCAGTCGGTGGTCGATGACGGAGGCCTCCGCATCCATGAGGTCATCGTCCAGGCAGGAGTTGGCGCCGACGTAGAGAACGTTGGCGTCCGGTGCGAGTCCATGGGCCATGTCCACGTCCAGAGCCTGCTCCCCGGCCCAGGTCTCGGGTGGTGCACAGGCCGTTTCCCCGGTCCAGTTCTCCGGTGTGACCTGCTGGCGGTACTGGCCGGGCCGGAAGGGAAGGTCTCCGGTGGACCGGGCGAAGCGATCGGCGTCGGCCGGCATGGTGGAGGACCCGTAGGCGTCCACGATGGCAACGGTGGTGCCCTTGCCGGACGCGCCGGGACCGCCAGCGCCGTATGCGCGGCGGAGCTGCGCGGGCACGTAGGGGCACGGAGAGTACGTGGTCGGTCTGCCGTACGCGGACGGCAGACCAGCTGCCGGCTTCTGTCCGAAGTGCGTGGAGCATGCGGTGGAGGTGCTTTCCGGCGCGGTGGCACGCGTGGACAGGGGGTGGGCCGCCGAGGGGACGGACAGTCCCGAAACGGCGACGACGTCGGCCCCTATGGCCGCGGGAACACTGATGTCGTCCGTCGGGGCGCTGACGATGTCGCCCTGGGCAGTTTTGTAGCGGTGGAAGGAGCTTCCCACCGCCTCTTGCATGGACTTCGCCGGTCCGGACACCTCGATGTAGTGCGGCGTGTCCCGGGTGACGGTGAGCCCTGCACCGGTGAGCCACGTGGCGATGGCCAGGTGCTCTTGGGGGCCGAGGGCGAAGTGTCCGCGGTACTGGTCGGGTGTGAGGAATCGACGGTAGCCGGGGCTCCTGGGGTCGGTCACTGACTTGAGGAAGGAGGCCAGTCCTGCCGGGTCGCGGGAACCGAGATGGAGCCGGGCCGTGAGGCGCTGTTCGCTGGGGACCGGCCCCTCGTCAGCCGATGCGGTGGCATATCCGGGCCGAGAGCCGGCCAGGACGTGGCGGTGGACGGTTGGAGCATCGGCGCGCGCGGACGGCCCGGCGAGGGCGGCACCGAGGAGCGCCGTACAGACCATTGCGGCGAGGGCGCCTGGACGTATTCGGAAGTGCGGGGGGTGGGATGACACGGAATGCCTTTCCGGGAAACGGACATGGAGGTGCCGTCGTTGACGACAGATCATGAAGAAGCACGCGGGTCGGTGAATGCGTGGAGGCGTCAGATGCGCAGCGCGCGTCCTCGACGGAGGGTTCCGGATACGCCGGCAAACCTGAGGTCAAGACCTACGCCGTCGCGCTCCGCATGGATGTGCAGATGCGGTTCGGTGGTATTGCCGGAGTTGCCGACCTGGCCCAGCAGTTGACCGGTGCGGACCCGATCGCCGGTGGACACCGCGACGGTGCCGGGCCGCATGTGCGCGATCTTCACCAGCTCACTGCCCGTATCGATGAACACATGGTTGCCGTACGGGGGTTCGTACCGCGCGGCTCCAGGGACCTGGTCCCCGTAGCCGTCGACTGCGGACACCACGTCCCCGTCACAGGGGGCGTACAGCTCCGCGCCGTAGATCCGGTACGAGTCCGGCGACGTGTCGGACCGGAGCCGTGCCCCTCGCGCTCCGATCGCGATGACGTCGAGAGCCCCGCGCTGCTCCGGCTGGGACCGATGGTGATTGAGACCCGGGCCGCCGCCCTGGACGATGAGCCATTTCCCCTCGCGCAGCGGGAAGTGGAGAGGTGCGGACAACGGCGTGCCCCAGCGGTACCGGCGCGCCCACAGCAGGTACCCGGTGCAGGCCGTCAACAGGGCCAGGGAGACGGCGAGATCCATATGCGCCCGGCCCGCGGGGAGTTGCGGGAGACGCCCTGCGGACAGCAACGCAACCAGCGCTCCCGCTTCGACCGGCCTGCGGATCCACCAGGGCAACCGGGCGGGCGTGAAGAGGCCCTCCAGAACCACATAGGCGGCGCCCACGACGATGACGTCGGCAGCCCAGGCGCTCACGGACGGGGCGCTCCAGCACGACCCGATGCGTGCGGACAGCAGCAGACACCAGATGATCCATCCTGCGGCGCCGCGCCATCCCGGCGGGATGCGGAATCGGGGCGGCCGGTACGGCCCGGGGGCGATGCGCAGGTGGACCAGAGTCCCGGCCTCGTCCGCCTGGGCAAAGGCCAGAACCTGCCCGTCCTGTCCGTTCACCACCAGTCCGTCGGGGGTGTCGACGACCTTGTCGACCTTCCCCACCTGGTGCTTGGTGGCCGTCACGATCGCGCGGAGCCGCTCCTCGCCGACAGCTGCCAGGACGAGAGGCGCCGCCCGGTCCCACTGCTCGGGATCGGCGCGCAGGAATCGTTCCAGCGCGCGCGCTGCTTCGGTGTGGTCAGGATCGCGCATCGGCTTCACCGGTGTGAGGTCCGCCTGTCCCCAGGGCGGTGTCCACGCCTGTGGCGGTTCCGGCCAGTGCGGTCGGACGTACTGGTGAGGCGAAGCGCGAAGTGAGGGCAGTGACCCGCGTTTTGAGTGACCGGTAGTCCTCGTCACGCAGACAGGTGCAGTCTGCGCCGATCATCAACAGGCCGAAACACACGAGTCCCATGAAGACCATGATGCCCAGGTGCATGCTCTCCAGCGCCAAGGTGTTGGCCTTGCGTACCCAGCCGCGCGCGGACAGGATCGCGAAGGGGAGGGCCAGCTCGAAGAAGATGGTGAAGTAGCTGACGGCGGTGGTGACATACGCGTTGCTCATCAGGTGGGCGTAGGCAGGCCATATCTGAAAGCCGGTGAGCCGGCTGATGTAGTACATGGCGACGCCGTCCTGCCACATTTTGCCCGTGATCTTCCAATAGCCGGCAGCGAGATAGAGGACGGCCGTCTGGAAGACGATCAAATAGGCCGCCAGGTTGTGCAGGACTGTCGGCAGGGAAGGGGCGGTGTGATCCAGCAACCGGGAACGGCGCTGCTTCGCACCTGGGGCGAAGTATGCGTTGGACACCGTGAAGACCATGAAGATGATGAGGATCTGGGCGAGGTTGTCACCGCCTTCGAGCACATCCTGATTCCGGTTGTGCAAGGACCACATGAGTACGGCCTGTACGAAGGTGAGCGCTCTGCCGCCGTACACCATGTAGACGGCCGATACCAGGATGGTGGCGTGGAACACGATCTCGAACCACACTGTGGAGTGGCTGACGAGGAAAAGTGAGAAACTCCCATGCGACAGCGCTGCCTTCGCGGTCTCGATCGAGTTGTAGGAATCGGGTCCCCATAGGAATCGCCGGTTTCCATAGTCGGCAAGACAGTACATGACCGTGGCAAGACCGATTACGATGCGCAGGAGCGCGATTCCAATCAGGCGATTCTTCTGGCTCGCCATGCGCAGCAGTCCGGCATCCACCCGCGCGAGGCCCGCCTCCGTCCATCCGCGGATCACCCGGCCACCCCCGGAACGTAATTCATCCATGACGTCTCCAGAATGGCCTTCGCTGATTCCTTGGGCTTCGGGTTTGCGTATCGTGCAGAGAAGGGGGTCATCGCCTTGACCTTGAACGTGGCCCGGACCGACATGACCTGCGCGTCCGGATACATCGACTCGGCCTGCGAGGAAAGAAATCGCTGGAGTTCTTTGAACTCCGGTGCGTACTGCTTGTCCAGAAGGTCCTGTGCTGACTTGCGATCGGCCTCGGGAAGCTTCTTGAAGTTCGTCACTGCGCCGGCGTAGCGGTTGGCTGCCGCATCGAATGCCAGTGGAAGACCGGGGAGTTTGGTCGGATTGAGCGGGAACTTGCGCGGGGTGCGGTCGATCGCGTCCTCGATCTCCACGGGAGTCGTCTCCACGATCTTGTTCGACCCTGCGGACTTCATGCGTACGGTCATGTAGATCAGATCGTTGTTGCTGCCCGGTGTGGGTCCGAACAGTTGCCAGTCCTGCCAGAAGTAGGGCTGCATGGCCCTGTTGGTCAGGCCCTGCACGCGGGACTTGACCGGTGAGTCGGGTGCGTTGAAGGCGAGGCAGGCGACCGTGTACAGCGCTACCGGTATCAGCGCAAGAGCGGTGAGTATCCGCAGGCGTGGCGATATCGCGTACTCGGGTGCTGATGCCGGGCCGCCACCTGTGCTGTTGGGGGATCGCCCGAAGGGCTTCATGGGGGCGCCTCCATTCTGAGTGGGGGTCTTCCTGTAGTCGGGGCGACGGCGTGCCCGACGGCGGGGGAGACCGCCGGGCACGCTTTCAGGTGGTGCGTGACCTACTTACCGGAGCCGGCAGATCAGTCGGCTCCGGTGGGCCGTTCAGTTGGCGTCGTACTGGGCGTCGCCCGGGATGATCCCGTGCAGTCCGTTCGGGCTGGTGGCGGGTCCGCCGCTCGACGAGGACGACGAGTCGCTGGATGAGGACCTGACCTTCGTCGTGACCTTCACCGCGGCCTCGGTGGCCTTGATGGCGGTTGCTGCGACGACGCTCTGGGCGACGGCGTGCCAGAACTGCGGCTGCACACCGTCGTTGACGACGGTCGCGGTGGCGACCGACTGCTGGGCAGCTGCCTTCTGCTGAGGCAGCGAGGTGGCCGACGCACTGGGCGCCCCGAGACCGGCGGCCCCGGTCGCGGCTATGGCGGTGATGACCGCCCCTGTGATGAGACGCTTGGCGTTCACTTTGCTCGCCTTCTGTATGGAATTGAGGTGTGTTGGAGTGTGTCCGGGCAGGGGAGGTCCCCGCGAGGACATGAAGAGACCGTTCGAATCGATTCGCTCGCGAAACGGTGCGTTTTGCACACAGCTCAACGACTTATGTGCAATCAATGAGGTGAAGCCAGAAAGAGTGGTCAGCACTTTCTGCGGAGAGTCCGGAAGAGTGGTCAGCCCTTCCGACGGAAATCACGCCGGTCCCCCTCGCGGATCGCGTAGAAGGTTGGGGAAACGTGCACATTTCCCGTCCCTGCAAAACGCAGCCCTCGGGTCGATGCCCGATGAATGCGACTGGGGCGTGTTTCCTGTGAAGGAACCTAACAGTGGGCTCAATGGAGTTTCAAGGGCGGCTTTGTTGCTCAGGGTGACGCCTTCTCGAGACCCTCAAAGGAACCTCAGATCCATGGTGTGATCTTTACTGGGCGTGCACCGTAATGGAATCTGTTGTTATGTCGGATTTCCTGGGTGTGGGAGTTTCCTGACCAGTGGCGCCTTGGGGGCAGGTGCTGTGCGCATGCTGCGCAGAAGCCAGTTGAGGGCTGTCGGGACTGAAGTGGATCCTTTGCCTCCGAAGTTCAATCTTTACTTCGGGCGGAGGTTCCGGGCAGCCGTTCGCGCAGCGACCGCGAGGGCGGTCACGCTGTGTGAGGTCAGGCTGCGGGGCTTCCCGCCGTACGGAAAGTGCGGCGGTATACCGTCGGCGGGACGCCCAGCGCGGACTGCAGGTGGGCGCGCATCGACTGGGCGGTGCCGAAGCCGGAGTCCCTGGCGACCTGGTCGATGGTGAGGTCCGAGGACTCCAGGAGGTGGCGGGCGCGTTCCACGCGTTGCTGGGTCAGCCACTGGCCGGGGCTGATGCCGGCCTCCTCGCGGAAGCGGCGGGTGAAGGTGCGGACCGACATCGCCTCCTGTTCGGCCATGTCGCGGAGCTGGATGGGCTCGTGGAGGCGGGCGAGGGCCCAGGCGCGGGCGGCTGTGGTCGTGGCCAACTGGGGCTCGGGGACCGGGCGTTGGATGAACTGGGCCTGGCCTCCGTCCCGGTGCGGGGGCACGACCGTGCGCCGGGCGACGTCGTTGGCGACCGCCGTACCGAAGTCGCGGCGCACGATGTGGATGCAGAGGTCGATCCCGGCGGCGACCCCGGCGGAGGTGAGGACGTCGCCGTCGTCGATGAACAGGACGTCGGGGTCGACCCGTACGGTCGGGAAGAGCCGCTGGAAGTGGTCGGCCGAGGCCCAGTGGGTGGTCGCGGGCCGGCCGTCGAGGTGCCCTGCGGCGGCGAGGACGTAGCCGCCGGTGCAGATGGAGACCAGGCGGGTGCCGGGGCGGATGTGGGCGAGGGCGGCGGCGAGCTCGGGGGTGAGCCTGCCTTCCTCGTGGACGGGGCCGAGTTCGTACGAGGCCGGGACGACGACCGTGTCGGCGGTGGCCAGGGCTTCGGGGCCGTGCTCGACGAGGACGGCGAAGTCGGCGTCGGTCTGGACGGGGCCGGGCGGGCGGACGGAGCAGGTGACGACTTCGTAGAGTCGGTTGCCGTCTGTGTCCCGTGCCAGCCCGAAGATCCTTTGGGGGATGCCGAGTTCGAAGGGGAGGAGGCCGTCGAGGGCGAGGACGACGACGCGGTGTCGGCGCATGGGTGACTCCTCCCGGTATGTGGAATGGGCTGGTGGTCCAGACCAGTCCTTGATATTCATCGCCATCGTGACCGATAAGCGCGCGCCGAGCCAGACCATTCCCGAACCGATAGCCGAGCCGGTGGAGGAAGCGGGGCAAACACTCTGGAACCGTAACTTCCGCTACTTCTTCACGGCCCGCACCATCGCCCGCTTCGGCGACGGGATGGTGCCGGTGGCGCTCGCGGCCGGGCTCCTGGACGCGGGCCACGGGGCGTCGTCGGTCTCGTTCGCGCTGGGCGCCTGGATGGTGTGCTTCTCCGGGTTCGTGATCGTGGGCGGGGTGCTGGCGGATCGTTTCACCCCGCGCCGGATGATGGTCCTGGCGGACGCGGTGCGGCTGGGTGCAACGGTCGTACTGGCACTGATCTTCGCGGCGGGCGCGCCCCCGCTGTGGCTGGTCTTCGCGCTGAGCGCGCTCAACGGCCTCGCGGCGGCACTCTTCCAGCCGGGGGTCGCGAGCATGCTGCCGCAGATGGTCCCGGACGTGCAGCGCGGCAACGCGATGCTGAACGTGGCCGAGTCCCTGACCACGATGGCGGGCCCGGCGGCGGCGGGCGCGCTGGTCGGATTCGGCGGCCCGGGGGTCGTCTTCGGGGTCAACGCGGGCACGTTCGCGGTGAGCGGCATCTGCCTCTTCATGATCCGCCTGGCGCCGGTGGCCCAGGTCCGGGGCGAGTCGTTCCTCGCCGACATCGCGGGCGGCTGGCGGGAGTTCAGGGCGCGGAGCTGGCTCTGGGGCGTGATCCTGGTCTGGACGGTGTACGGAGTGACGGTGCTCGGCCCCCTGGTCCCCCTGGAGGCGGTGGTGGTGACCGAGCGGCACGGCTCGACGATGTTCGGCGTGATGATGACGCTGAACGGGGCGGGCAACGCGGTCGGCGGGCTGCTGGCGATGCGCCTGCGCCCTCAACGCCCTCTGTACTCGGGGACGTTCGCCCTCTTCGGGATCGTCGCGAATGTGCTGGTGCTGGCGTACGACGTGCCGCTCGGGGTGATGGCGGCGGGGTTCTTCATCGGGGGCGCGGCGTTCGCGTACTGGCTGGTGATGTGGTCGACGACGGTCCAGACGCACGTCCCCCAGGAGGCGCTGAACAGGATCCACGCGTACGACGTGGCGGGCTCCCTGATCATGCTGGCGGTGGGCCGCGCCCTGGCGGGCCCGGTGGCGGAGGCGGTGGGCATGAAGCAGGTGTTGATCGCGGGGGCGGTGATCAACGTGGGGGTGTGCGGGGTGCTGTTCGCGGTGCCGGCTGTGCGGAATCTTCGGCGGAAGGGGTGAGGGGACCGCGCTCAGCGGAACTCGTGGACCAGCTCGATATCGCCGACGATGTGGTCGTTGAAGTCGTCCAACTCCTCCGCGGGGACCCACAGTTCGAGGATCGTGCGGCCCCCGGCCTGCTGCACCGGATAGCGGCGCAGGAACTCCGTCTCGACCTCGAAGCGGGTCACGTACCCGGCTCCGTCGAACCTCACGTTCCAGTCCCGCGCGATCCTGATCGCGTAGTCCTCGTTCATGACCGGGTAGAAGATCGGCTGCTCGGGCAGACGGGGCGGCCATGCGCGCCAGTTCAGCTCCTTGACCAGGTCCAGCTCCTTGGGGCCGGTCGGGCGCCACAGGGTTGTCGTTGCTTGGCGGGTGGTCATCGGGGTCGCTCTCGTCGCTGCTGGTCGGGGGAGCCGCCGACGATACGGGGACGGCCTGGCTGCCGGCCATGGGGTTTCCGCACCCCGTGGCCCGATCCTAACGACAGCTGTCCTTCGGGCCACTCACCGCGTGGCGCCGCCGTCCCCGATGCTGATTGACGTGACGCAGACAACCGACCTCCCCGCCGCCGGCACCGGCCTGCCCCGCGCACCCCGGCCCCGTATCCACCGTGCCTGGTTCGTCGCGGTGGTGACCTTCGTGACGATCATCGGGGCCGCCGCCTTCGCCTCGCTCCCCGGGCTGCTCATCGAGCCTCTGCACGACGAGTTCAAGTGGTCGCGCGGCACCATCGGCTTCGCCGTCTCCGTCAACCTCGCCCTCTACGGACTGACCGCCCCCTTCGCCGCCGCCCTCATGGACCGCTTCGGCATCCGCAAGGTCGTCGCCGTCGCGCTGACCGTCATCGCCATCGGGTCCGGGCTCACCGTGTGGATGACCGCCGCCTGGCAACTGGTCCTGTTCTGGGGCGTGTTGGTCGGCCTAGGCAGCGGCTCCATGGCGCTCGCCTTCGCCGCCACCGTCACCAACCGCTGGTTCGTGGAGAAGAAGGGTCTCGTCACCGGCATCCTCACCGCCGCCGGCGCCTCGGGGCAGCTGATCTTCCTGCCCGTACTGTCCTGGCTGGTCGAGCACCACGGCTGGCGTCCTGCCGCGGTCACCGTCTCCCTCGCCGCCCTCGCGGTCGTCCCCTTCGTCTGGCTGCTGCTGCGCGACCACCCGGCGGACGTGGGCACCACCCCGTACGGCTCCGAGGTCTTCGTCCCCAAGCCCCCGCCCGTGACGGGCGCCGCCCGCCGTGCGATCGGCGTGCTCGTCAAGGCCTCGAGGACCGGCACGTTCTGGCTCCTGGCCGGGACCTTCGCGATCTGCGGTGCTTCGACCAACGGCCTGGTCAAGACCCACTTCGTCCCCGCCGCCCACGACCACCACATGCCCATCACCGCCGCGGCCTCGCTCCTCGCGGTGATCGGGGTCTTCGACGTCATCGGGACGATCGCCTCGGGCTGGTTCACCGACCGCTTCGACGCGCGCCGCCTGCTCGCCGTCTACTACGCCCTGCGCGGCATCTCGCTGCTCTTCCTCCCGATCCTGCTCGCGCCGACCGTCCACCCGCCGATGGTCTTCTTCATCGTCTTCTACGGACTCGACTGGGTCGCCACCGTCCCGCCCACGATCGCGCTCTGCCGCGAACAGTTCGGCGACGACAGCGCGATCGTCTTCGGCTGGGTCCTGGCGTCGCACCAGGTGGGCGCGGCGGTGGTCGCGTACCTGGGAGGGGTGGCGCGGGACGTCTTCGGCAACTACGACGTGGTCTGGTACACCTCGGGCGCGCTGTGCGCGGCGGCGGCCCTGATGGCCCTGGTCATCCGCCGCAAGCCGGCGGCTCAGCTGGTGGTGGCCGCGGCGGCGTGACCCGGGTGGGGATCGTCCCTACCGCCTGGCCGCCGTGCTGTGCGCACAAGGCTGCTGGCGCGGGAGGCGGCGCATTGCGTGCGCGAGGCGCGCCCGGGCCCCACACTCGGGCGGACGCTGCTCGTCGGTACCCTGATCTGGGTTTCGGTCTTCACTGCGAGCGCCGCTTACGTGTCCTGAGCCGGTTGGTCCGATTCCGGAGGCGCGGCGCGCTCTTCGCGGACGGCGTCCGCGTCTTCGTACTGTTGCCGCGCGGCTTCGTAGCTGTCCCGGGCTTCGGGGTCGGCGAGCGCCACGCGTCGCATCTCCGCCCAACTGCTGTGCGCACTCATGGGGTACAGGGTCCCGGTCCGGCGCCGGCGCCGAGCCCGAGCGGGACGGGGTCACCCGGACGAGTGCATGCCGGCACTACTCCGAGAACGCTCCGAACCTGCCCCGGTGGAACAGCAGCGGCCCCGACTCCTCGTCCTCCGTGCCGCCCAGCGCCTCCACCCGACCCACCACGATCAGGTGGTCGCCCCCCGTGTGCACCGTCTGGATCCGGCAGTCGATCCACGCCGGTACGCCGGCCAGGCGCGGGGCGCCCGTCACCGGGGCCGGGGTGTGGTCCACCCCCGCGAACTTGTCCGCGCCGCTCACCGCGAAGCCGCGGCACAGGGGGCCCTGGTCCGCGCCCAGGATGTTCACGCAGAACGCGCCCGCGCGGGCTATGCGGGGCCATGTCGTGGACGTACGGCCCACCATGAACGCCACCAGGGGCGGGTCCAGGGACAGGGACGCGAAGGACTGGCACGCGAAGCCCGTCGGGCCCTCTTCGTCGTACGCCGTGATCACCGTGACGCCGCTCGCGAAGTGGCCCAGTACCCGGCGGAATTCGGACGGGTCCACCGGTAGGCGTTCGTCGTCTCCCACCGCTCGGAGGTCCGGGCGGGGGAGTGGGTCCACCGGGCCCGTCGTCGCCGGGGCGCCTGCTGACCTGAGGTATCGGATGGTCGCTTCCGCCATCCCTGCGTGTCCCATCACATCTCCCATTAGAGCTGACGGGGCGTCAGATTGGAAGGGGTGCAGGGGAGTTCAGAGACCCCGGTATTTGGGTGTGCGGCGCTCCACGAAGCTCGCCACTCCCTCGTTCGCGTCCGCCGTCGTCATGTTGATCTCCTGCGCCGTCGCCTCCGCCGCGAACGCCGTCGACCTGTCCGAGTCCAGCGACGCGTTCACCAGCTGCTTCGTGAGCGTGAGCGCCCTCGTCGGGCCCTGTGCCAGGCGCTCCGCCCACTCGCGCGCCGTCTTCGCCAGGTCCTCGTCCGGTACGACCCGGTTCACCAGGCCCAGCCGTTCCGCCTCCGTCGCCGGCAGTGCGTCCCCGAAGAACATCAGCTCCTTCGCCCGCTGCGGGCCGATCAGGCGCGGCAGCAGGTACGCGCCGCCGCCGTCCGGCACCAGGCCCCGCCGTACGAACACCTCGATGAAGCGCGCCGATTCCGCGGCGATCACCAGGTCGCAGGCCAGGGCCAGGTGCGCGCCTATGCCCGCCGCCGTCCCGTTCACCGCCGCTATCACCGGCTTCTCGCAGTCCAGGATCGACGCGATGAACCGCTGGGCGCCGCGTCGGATCGTACGGGCCACGTCCCCCGCCACCCGGTCACCCGTCGACGGCGCCCCGCGCAGGTCCGCGCCCGCGCAGAAGCCCTTGCCGGTGGCCGTGATGACCACGGCCCGGACTGCTGGATCCGCCGATGCCTCCGCCAGGAGGCCGATGATGTGTTCGCGCTGGTCCCAGGTGAGGGCGTTCATCGCCTCGGGGCGGTTGAGCGTGATGTGCGTGACCGCGTTCTCGGTCGTGTGCAGGACTTCGGGTACGTCAGGCATGGGTGACCTCTCTCGGGGATGGCTTTACCGGCAGACCGCAAGCGCGTCCAGCGCCACCGCCCCCTGCCCCCTCGGCAGCACCATCAGCGGATTGATGTCCAACTCCGCCAGCTCGTCGCCCAGTTCGAGCGCCATCCGCTGGATCCTCAGCACCACCTCGACCAGCGCGTCCACGTCCGCCGGCGGCGCACCCCGCACCCCCTCCAGCAGCACCTTCCCCCGCAACTCACCCAACATCGCCCGCGCCTGGTCCTCCCCGAACGGCGGCACCCGCACCGCCGCATCCCCCATCACCTCGACCAGTACGCCCCCGAGCCCCACCGTCACCGTCGGCCCGAACAGCGCGTCCTGCGTCACGCCCACCACCATCTCCACGCCCCGCTCCACCATCTGGCAGACCAGGATCCCGTCCAGATCCACACCCTCGTAGCGCGCGATGTCCGTCAACTCCCGGTAAGCGTCCCGCACTTGGCTCGCCGACGTCAGCCCGACCTTCACCAGACCCAGCTCCGTCTTGTGCGCAAGCCGCGCTCCCGACGCCTTCATCACCACGGGGTAGCCGACCTGCCCCGCCGCCCGTACCGCCGCCGCCGCGCTCGTCACCAGCTGCTCCCTCGGCACCCGGATCCCGTACGCCCGCAGCAGTTGCTTCGCCGCGTGCTCGCTCAGCTGCTGGTGCGGGCGCATCAGCGCCTGCGCCTTCCGGAAGGACGGGGACGGGACGCGCGGCGCCTCGTCGAAGGGGGAGCTGTACAAGGCCGTGAAGCGGTGGTGGTCGGCCCAGGCCTTCACCGCCGTGATGCAGTTGCCGAACGTACGGAACGTCGCCACCCGACTCGATCCCAGCAACACCTTCCGGTACGCGTCCTCCGTCCCCACCGGAGACCCCCACACCACACACACCAGCTTGTCCGTCTGCTCGGCCGCGTCCACGAGATCCTGCGCGAGCCGGTCGCTCATCGGCGGGAACGGGCCCGTGATCGGACAGATCAGCACCCCCACCTCGGGGTCCGCCAGAATCGCGTCGATGATCTTCCGCCCGCGCCAGTCCCCGACCGGATGCCCCCCGCAGTCCACGGGGTTGGCCACGTTCAGGTAGCCCGGTATCCACTCATGGAGTTCCGCCTGCTTCGCGTCCGACAGCACCGGAAGCTTCAGTCCCGCCCCCGACGCCAGGTCCGAGAAGTGCGCGCCCGTTCCGCCCGAGATCGAGTAGACGACGACACCCTCCGCACCCCCCACCGGCTTCTTCGCCCGCGCCAACAAGGCTGCTGTGTCCTGGAGTTCGTCGAGTCCGTTGACCCGCACCACCCCGAACTGCCGCATCGCCGCGTCGACCACGTCATCGGCGCCCGTGAGCTTCCCCGTGTGCGAGGCGGCCATCCGCGCGCCCGCCTCCGTACGCCCCACCTTGACCGCGACCACCGGCACCTTGGCCCGTGCCGCGCGGTCCGCGGCGAGCAGGAAGGAGCGGCCGTCCTTCAGCCCCTCCACGTAGCAGGCGATGGCCCCGACCTCCTCCTTCCCGGCGAAGTACGAGATGAAGTCCGACGTCTCCAGGTCCGCCTCGTTGCCGGTCGGCGCCCAGTGCGAGAGCCGTACCCCCAGCTCCTGCATGGCGAAGACCGGGCGCCCCTGGTGACCGGACTGGGTGATCAGCGCGATGGCCGGCCCCTCCAGGTCGTCCCGGAAGCGCTCAAAAGCATTCAGGTTGGTGTTCGGGCCGAGCAGCCGGATCCCCGACCCCTCCACCGCCGTCGCCAGCCGCGCCTGCGCGGCCGCGCCCTCCTCGCCCGTCTCGGCGAATCCGGACGCGAAGGCGACCGCGAACTTCACCTTGGACTCGGCGAGTTGCTCGATCACCGGCAACGGGTCGCCGACGAGCAGCACCGCCAGATCCACCTGCTCCGGCAGATCCGCCACGCTCGGCACGCACGGCAGCCCGAAGACCGTCTCGCGCGTCGGGTGTACGGGGTGAAGCCGCGCGCCCACCCGCTCGGCCCATGCGATGAGCTGCCGCGTGATGCCGGTGTTCGGCCGCCCCTCGGCGTCCGATGCGCCGACGACGGCCACCGATTCGGGCCGGAAGAACCGGTCGAGGTCGGGTACGGCCGCGTACAGCGAGCGCCCGCTGACGTCGACGTCCCCCTCCGCTGCGGCGATCCCGTGCACCGCGACGGGGGGCTGTTCTCCGCAGGCCACCACGCGGGCGCGGAAGTCGGTGGTGAGGGTGCCGTGAGTCGATCCGAGCATCGTTGCCGCCCACTCCTGTGCGATGGCCGAAAGTTCCTGACGTTCAGTCAGATTACTGAACTGACGGCCCGTCAGGAACAGTCGTGCAGGCAAAGGCTGGGGCCGGAGGCGAATAAACACCCCCGGCCCCGGCCCACCTACCCGCCTCAGAGCGCCGCCAAGACCTCCTTGGCCACACGCTCACCGGACCGCACAGCCCCGTCCATGTATCCGTTCCAGTACGTCGACGTCTCCGTCCCCGCCCAGTGGATCGCCCCCGACGGGGTCCGCAGCGCGGCCCCGTACTGGGTCAGGAATCCGGGCGGCCCGAAGGCGACAGGACCGCCGCGCGAGAAGCGCTCGTTGTCCCACCTCTGCAGTACAAAACCGGTTGGCGTCGCGGCCTTGGCGCCGAAGTACGCGACGTAGTCCTTGAGGACCGCCGCCTTCACCTCCGCCTCGCTCGCCCCGTCCAGCGCCCGCATTTCATCGGACTCGATGAAGCCCATCAGCGCGCCGAACGACCCGTCCTGCGGCGAGTTGTCGAACGTCGACCGCACCGCGCCCGTGTCGCTCACGACCTGCCCGTTCAGCCCGTCGGCCCGCCAGAACGGGGTGTCGTACACGGCGATCGCCTTCCCGATCGCCCCCATCGGCAGATGCTGCGAGAGCTGGTCGCGCAGGGCGGGCAGCAGCGGGTCGAAGTCGATACGCGCGGCGAGCGGCGGCGGCAGGGCGACGACGACGCGGCTCGCGGAGACGCTGATGCCGTCGGCGGTCACGGTCAGCCGGCCGCCGGCCTGGGTGATGCGCCGTACGGGAGCGCTCAGCACCACCTTGTCGCCGAGCGAGGCGGCCAGCTTCAGCGGCACCTGCTGCGAACCGCCGACGAAACGGTTGGCCTGTGCGCCGTCCGCGGTTTCGGTGAGCCGCTCGAAGGTGCCGGGCGTGGACTCGTTCCCGGCGGCCGCGATGTAGAACAGCACGTACAGCAGCGACAGTTCACGAGGCTCGGCCGAGAAGATCGATGTGCACGCCACGTCGAACAGAAACTTCGCCGACGGGATCACGGCATTGGCCCGCAGCCAGCTCTCGAAGGTCTGCGCATCCCACTCGGCGGCCTTCGCGGCGGTCCAAGGGGCGCCCACCGGCACCTTCTTGGCCATGTCGTCGAGCAGCGCCTGCACGGCGGCGGCATTGGCGAGCCCCGCCAGGTCGATGGGCGGCAC
This sequence comes from Streptomyces sp. NBC_01465, assembly GCF_036227325.1. Taxonomy (NCBI): domain Bacteria; kingdom Bacillati; phylum Actinomycetota; class Actinomycetes; order Kitasatosporales; family Streptomycetaceae; genus Streptomyces; species Streptomyces sp. NBC_01465. Next base: position 4,801,402 of record NZ_CP109467.1, read on the forward strand.
GGAGCCGAGCAGCCCGTCGGTCGCGTACGGCGTGCGCTTGCCGTCCTTGAAGAGGACGTTCTTGCCGGTGTTGTACGTCGGGAAGGTCGCGACCCCCAGCGAGTCCGCAAGCGCCTTGATCCGGTCCTGCGTGGGCCCGATGAACTCGCCCCCGCCCTCGCTGTAACCCCCGTTCGGCAACCGCAAGTTGAGTACGCGCCCGCCGACCCGGTCCCGCGCTTCCAGAACCAGTACGGACTTCCCTCCGGCGGCGATGTCCCGGGCCGCGGTCAGCCCCGCGAGCCCACCGCCGACCACGACGGCGTCGACGGACGCGGTGCGATCGGCAGCGGCGGCGGGGGAGGCGGCGAATGCGGGGACCCCGGCGGCGGCCGCGGTCGCAGCCGCCCCGCCGAGTATCGAACGCCGGGAGAGCTTTCTTTCACGTGCCACGTGCATCCTCCGTTGAAGCAATGGATCAATGGATGGGGTGCGTGCCGTGCGGTCGAACAGGTGTCAGTGCTTGGCGACCGCCGCTGCGATCTTGCGCGCATCGATGGCCAGTTCGCGGAACATTCCGCTGATCGGGTTGGTGAATCCCGTGAAGTACAGTCCCGGCGCATGCTTCGGCGTCCGCCCGCCGTGGACCACGGGCCGTCCCCGCTCGTCCAGCACGTCCAGCTCCCCGACCAGGCCCTCGAGCGCCCGCCGGTAGCCGGTCGCCGCGATCACCACCTCCGGGGAGATGCGGTCGCCGTCGGCCAGCACGACCTTCCCCTCCTCGAAGGACTCGACGGCGGCGACGATCTCCACGCGGCCCTTCTGGACCGCGTCGATCAGGCCGACGTCCTGCACAGGGATGGCCCCCGCCCGCACGCGCGAGTAGAGCCCCGTGTCGGGGCGCGGCAGGCCCTTCTCCGACAGGTCCGGTACGGAGATCCGGGCCATGGGCGCGGCCGCCCGGTCCACCAGCCCGGTCGGCAGTCGCCGTACGAGAATGCCCGTCGCCTGCGCCGGCCACCCGGCCGTCGAGCGCCGCAGGATGTGCGGCACGGTACGGACCGCGAGCCTGACCCGGGCCGCTCCGCCCTCGATCAGGTCGACGGCGATCTCGGCGCCCGTGTTCCCGATGCCGACGACCAGCACGTCCTTGCCCGCGTACGGCTCGGGATTCTTGTACTCCCCGGCGTGGATGAGCTCGCCTGCGTACGAGTCGCCGCCCTCCCACTCCGGTATGCGCGGGGTGTGGTTGTACCCGGTGGCGACGACCACCGCCCGCCCCGTCAGCTCGCGCCCGCCGGTGGCGTGCAGCAGCCAATTGCCGTCCTCCGTACGGGAGATGCGCGTGACCTCGACCCCCGTCACGACCTCCAGCTCGTGGAACTCGGCGTACTTCTCCAGGTACCGCACCACGTTGTCGCGCGCCACCCACCGCCCGAACGACCGCGGCATCTTCAGCCCGGGCAGGGAGGAGAGGCGGCGCGTGGTGTGCAGCCGGAGGCGGTCGTAGTGCCGGCGCCAGGAGGCGCCGACGTCCTCGGACTTCTCCAGCACGACGGCCCGTACGCCCTGCTCGCGCAGCGCGGCGGCCACGGCGAGGCCGCCGGGGCCCGCGCCGATGACGTACACGGGGCGGTCGTCGTGGGTAGTGATGGTGTCGCTCATGAACCGGAGAGTAATCGCCTGGTTGCTTGATCGGTCTCGGTCAAGTGCAGAAGCAGTTGCGAATTGATCACGAGTGGCCGGGTGGCGGCCTGCCGGCGTCCGAGGGCGCTCAGCCTCTTGCGCAGGAGCACCCTGATCCGCTGAACTGACGTACCGTCAGAAAGTGCTGAGAGGACCCCCGGATGCACTCGATATGGCTCAGCGGCGCCGAATGGACGGCTGTCCTCCGGATCGGCCTCGGTCTGTGGTGGCTGGAGAGCTGGCGCCACAAGGACAAGAAGGGCTGGTTCGAGCGCGGTACGGGGATCGCCTGGGCGGCGGACGTCGCGGGCAAGCACAAGTGGCCGGTGGTGGGGAAGGGCTTCAAGAAGGTCGTGGAGCCGCGCCCGCGCGCGATGGCGTACATCGTCGTCTACGCCGAACTCGCCCTGGGCCTGGGCCTGGTGGTCGGATTCCTGACGCCGATCGCCCTCATCGGCGGCCTCCTCCTCAACCTCCTCTACCTCGTCCTGATGATCCACGACTGGGCCGAGCAGGGGCAGAACGCGATGATGGCGCTGATCTCGCTGGTCGCCTTCTTCGCGATGTCCTGGCAGGTCTGGTCCCTCGACCACGCGATAGGGATCTTCCTGTGACCGCTCCCGCGACCGTACGATTCGACCTCCCCGAGGCGGACGCCTTCACCGAGCCCTACTGGGCCGCGGCCCGCGAAGGGCACCTCCTGATCCGCCGCTGCGGGGACTGCGGGCGGGCGCACCACTATCCGCGCGAGTTCTGTCCGTACTGCTGGAGCGAGCGCGTGGAGTGGGAGCGGGCGAGCGGCCGGGCCACGCTCTACACCTGGTCGGTGGTGCACCGGAACGACCTGCCGCCGTTCGGCGAGAAGGTCCCGTACGTCGCCGCCGTCGTCGACCTGGCGGAGGGGCCGCGCCTGATGACGGAGGTGGTGGAGGTGCCCGAGGCGGAACTGCGGATCGGGATGGAACTGCAGGTCACCGTCCGTGCACAGGGGGAATTTGCGGTGCCGGTCTTCGGCCCCCGTGTTGAATGCCTTCATGACGACTGACATGAAGGGCTTCGGCCTGGAGCTGCGACCCTGGACGGCCGACGACGCCCCGACCTTCCTGCGCGGGGTCACCGACCCCGAGTTCACCCGCTGGAACACCCCGCTGAAGCCGGTCACCGACCTGGCAGGGGCGATCGAGAAGATCACGGCGAGGACGGATGCGCGGGAGCGCGACGAGGCGGTTGCCTTCGCGGTGTGCGACGAGGCGACGGGGGAGATCGTCGGTGACGTCGGCCTGCAGTTGATCTTCCGCGCGATGCGGCGCTGCACGGTGGGCTACTGGACGCTCCCCGAACACCGGGGCAAGGGCGTCGCTTCCCGCGCGCTGGAGCTCTGCTCGCGCTGGGCCTTCGAGCAAGGGGGCCTGCACCGCATCGAGTTGGGGCACGCGGTGGAGAACACGGGGTCCTGTGCGGTCGCGGGGCGCGCGGGGTACGAGTACGAGGGCACGCTCCGGGGCTCGATGTTCGAGGCGGGCAACAAGGGCGCCTTCCGTGACGAGCACCTTCACGCCCGGCTGGCGACGGACCCGTACCGGGAGATGTGAGGCGGGGGCGTGGATGTGGCCGGCGGCTCAGCTGAACTGAGCTGAGCCGCCGGCCACATCACGCAGGGGTGTTACTTGCCGCTGATGGACTCCTGGAGCAGGTCCGCGTTGGTGCGCGAGTCCTTGATCAGGTCGTCGGCGAATGCGGCGACGTCGGTGCCGATGAGTTCGAGGACTCCCTTGCCGGAGGCTGCGCCGCCCTCGAAGAAGTCGACGATCTCGGAGAGCAGGTTCCCTTCGGCCAGGTCGACAGGGCCGACCTTGAACAGGTACTTCTGCAGTTCCTTGTAGACGATCTGGTAGTCCTGTGGCAGCGCGTCGACCCGTGCCACGTGGGCCCGCCACTGCTTCTTGCCCTGAATGATGTCCTGAATGCTCATGTCAGCCCCCCAACCGGCTCAGCTTCTTGGCAACGTTCTTGTTCAACTGCTCGCGCCACCGGTCGCGGTACGTCCGAGCACCTTCGCCGCCGGTGAGCGCGGCGCAGAAGCCGGCGATGTCGTCACCGATCACGTCGTGGACGTTCTGCCCCTCCGCGGCGGTCTCTTCGAGCAGGCCGAGGACGCCGTCGAGGATCGGCATCAGATTGCGGCCGGTGAAGTCCCCGTAGGGGGAGATCTGCACCTTGAGCTGGTCCCACACCTCTTGGTACTCGGCCGGCAGTGCCTCGGCCCGGGTTTCGAACGTCTTCCATTCCCTCGAGAGGTCGCTGCCCGTAATGGATTCCCAGAAGCTCATCGCTCGCCCTCCTTGAGCTTGTCGATTCGTGATGAGAGGTACTGCCACTTCGCCCAGAACGCGGCGAGCTGTTCGCGCCCCGCGTCGTTGAGGGCGAAGAACTTGCGCGGTGGGCCCACACCGGACGGCCGTTTGGTCACCTGGACGAGCCCGTTCTTCTCCAGCCGCAACAGGATGGTGTAGATCGTCCCTTCGACGACGTCGGTGAAGCCGAGCTCGTTCAACTGGCGTGTGATGGCGTACCCGTAGGTCTCTTCGCTGCCGATGATCTCAAGCACGCAGCCTTCGAGGGTGCCCTTCAGCATTTCCGTCAGATCTTCCATGGCGGTCCTCTCCCGTCGGCCCAGTACTGAGCAGCACCGAGTACTGGTACAACGTAGCACGGAGTACCGGGTTGGGGGAGAGGGGTACGGAGGGGCGGCCTCCCGTCCAACTCCTGGGGTGGGGGCGGGGGTTGGTGGGGCTCCTACCCGTTTCCCCTGGTCGGGGGCTTCGTTTGGTGGGTCTCCCTGTCGACCGACGCCGGGAGTGTGCGCGCTTCCGGGTCCGGAGTAAAGGGCGGCCTTCGGCCGTCGGCTGCGCCGATTCCGCTTCGCTCCACCCTTGACTCCGGCCCCTCCAGTGCTGGGGTTGGCGGCTATCGGTCGGCAGGGAGGCCTGGCCACAGTGGGGAGGGGGCCTGGGGTGGGGTCGGCCCGGACCGGAAACGGCGAGTGGCGAGGGCGAGCCCGGGGCTGCGGGCGGTTGGCCGGTGCCCGGGTGCGGGCTGCGCCCGCAACAGCACCCCGGCCAGGATGGGTCCGGGACGCGGTCGGCGCGGGCCGCCGGTTCGCGCACCCTTTGCATGGGGCAGTTGCTCCCGCCTCGGCGTCAACCACTGTTCGTTCGGCGGGACTTCATGCCCCGCTGGTCACCGCCCGGTGGGTGGTGAGGCGGCGACACCCACAGTGCACCCTTTGCCTGGTTTGGGCAGTATGGCTGCCACTCCGAGATGTGGAGGTCCGGTGGGATCGGACCTCCGTATCTCGCAGTGGCCGGAGTCGAGGCCAGTTGCCCCGTTACGGCCGGAAGCGGACACCAGGCAGGCCCATATGTCCGCTACGCCTGTCCGTTTCCGACAGTAACCCGGGGTAACGGCCCTCGCCCCACCAACCCACCCACCGGACGGTGACCAGCGGGGCATGAACACCTGCCAACCGGTCGTGTCCCGCCGAGTGGTGTAGTCAGTGGAGCTTGTTGGGTTCCGGTTGTGTGGGGATCTTTCGTTGCGGTGTGGGCTTGTCGGTGAAGAGTTCGGCCATGGAGCCTTCGGAGAGGTAGCGGCGGTCGAAGACCTGCCACTCGTCGTGGAGTTCGGCCAGGACCGCGGCGGCGAGGCGGTCGAGGGCGGCGGGGTTGGGGAAGACTTGGACGACATCGGTCCTGCGTTTGATCTCTCGGTTCAGCCGCTCCAGCGGGTTCGTGGACCAGATCTTCTTCCAGTGCGCGGGCGGGAAGTCCGCGAACGCGGTGATGTCCGGTGCGGCTTCCAGCAACATGGCCTTGACCTTGGGAAACTGGCGTCCGAGCATGTCGGCCACCACGTTGAGCTGGGCGCGGACGGTCTCGGCGGTCGTCTGCGCGAAGATGGTGCGGATCGTTGCCGCGACCATCTCGCCGGAGCCTTTTCGATCACCGAGAAGACGTCGCGCACGAAGTGGACGCGGCACCTTTGCCAGGCCGATCCGAGGAACACGGTGCGGATCGCGGCCACCAGACCGCTGTGCGAATCGGAAATCACCAGCTGGACGTTGTCCAGGCCGCGGGAGCGCAGGCTGCGAAGGAACGTGGTCCAGAACGGCTTTGACTCGCTGTCGCCGACCATCAGTCCAAGGACCTCGCGGTGCCCGCTCGCCGAGATCCCGGTCGCGATGACCACCGCCTGCGAGACGATCCGGTGGTTCACCCTTGCCTTGCAGTACGTCGCGTCCAGGAAGACGTAGGGGAAGACCGTGTGGTCCAGAGGCCGTTCTTTGAACGCGGTGAGTTCCGCGTCGAGTTCGCCGCAGATCCGCGACACCTCGGACTTCGAGATCCCGCTGTCCGCACCGAGTGCTTTGACCAGGTCATCGACCGACCGGGTGGAGACACCGTGCACGTATGCCTCCATCACCACGGCGAACAGGGCCCGGTCGATACGCCGTCGGCGTTCCAGCAACGAGGGGAAGAACGACCCGCTCCGCACCTTGGGAATCTTCAGGTCCAAGTCGCCGGCCTGCGAGGTCAGCAGCCGGTCGCGATGGCCATTGCGCCAGGCCACACGGTCGCTCGAGTGCTCACCGGGGGCAGCCCCGATGGCTTCGGTTGCTTCGGCTTCGATGAGTTCTTGCAGGATCCGCTCGCACAACACCCTGATCGACTCGATTCCATCGGCCGTACGTAGTGACTCCAGTAGCCGCATCAGGTCAGACTGGGACAAGGCCATCGCGTCCTCCTCGGTTGAACTGGCCGTTCACCAGGGAGACTTACGCGATGGCCTGCCCCTTGGTCAGGGAGCAGTCACCAGCAACGGGCGCACGCCCCGGGCAGACACCCGCGCATTCCGAAACGGGGACCGGCTACACCACTCAGTGGGACGCCATCTGCCAACCGGCGGCCCGTTGGCGCCGAGCCGAGACCGGCGGCCCCATGCAAGTGGTGCGACACCCGCCCCCGGCGCGGGGAGCGGAGCTCCATCCCGGACGCTGTAACCGCAACTTCCCCGCCGAAGTGCCCCGCAGCCGAACCGATCAGCCCTACCGGTCCGCACGAGCATCGCGGTGTCCACGATGCCGCAACCACCGCGCGGCAGCGGCCAGCCGGACTCGCCCCCAGGGCGAGGCCTACGACGCGCAGCGTCGTAGATCTTGTGACACCAGCACCGAACCGACCCGCGCGACCGGCAACCCGCGCCCGCCCCCCACCTGTTTGCTGTAGCCAGATTCAGTGCGCCGGAGGCGCGAGACGAAACCCGCAGACTGTCGGGCACCCGAAGCCCACCACCGGGCCCCCGGGCCCCACCCGGCACCGATCGCATTGCGAGGACGGCACGTGATGATCCACCTCCCCGAGGGGTCCTGGTGGGACTGGGATGTTGTGGAGTGGAACGCGGGCCGGTTGTGCCTGGGCGCCGGGCACGATCTCTCGTACGCCCATCACCTGGAACTGGTGCTCACCGACCCCGTCTGGGTCAGCTGTCCAGCCGCCTTCCAGGACCCCGTCTTCCGCGACCCCGCACCCGACGAAGTGCGGCTGCTCGCCGACCAGTTGGGTGAGACGCCACCGGTCGTCCTGGCCTTCGACGCGGACGCGGGCGGCGCCCGCCCGGCAGCCTGCCTGATCGCTGCCGGGAGACTCGACATCCTCCAGGGCGCGGTCTACCGCTACTGGCGCGAACTCGCCGCCGGGGAACGCCTCGCCCCCGGGGTGCGGCCGCCGTCGGCGTGACCGCTGGACCTCTCGCTCCGGACCACCTCCGTCACCCCGTCCCCGACGTCGGTCGGCCTCGCGGATGACCGGGCCCACGCCTCGGCAGGCGTGGCGCCAAGGCGGTTGCTCCAGGTTGAGGAGATATGCCTGATATCTGTGAGATTTAGATTTCTCGCACGCAAATGTTGAGGTGTCGTCCATGAATGTCCGTCCACTCCGCAACCTCGCGCTGAGCGTGGCAGCGGTCGTCCCCCTGCTCGGCGCCGTCCCTCTGCTCGGCGCCGTCCCCGGCCCGGCCCCCGCAGCCCAGTACGACGTGAGCGTGACGGAGGGCAGCATCGCCCGGTACTCGCAGCTCGCCGGAAGCGGGGGCACGGCTGAGGACACGTACAGCTACACGCTGTCGGGGGCGGCGTCCTGGGGAGAAGTCTCCCCGGGGCCGTTCTTCCACTGCGCGGTCACGGGCGCGGTGCTGAAGTGCACGCCCTTCCAGGGCGATCCGCATGCCTCGGAGCGTGTCGTGACGGCTCAGGTCGTCGTGCCGGAAGGGTCCGCGGGCAGTACGTCCACAGTGACCGCCGTGACCCCGGCCGGCCGCGACACGCATGTGTACACGGCCGCCGAGAGGCCCAGGACCGCCCAGTCCCTGGCCGCATCCGGCTCTCCCACCCTGGTGATCAAGGCGCCGGAGGCAGGCGAAACACCCGACTTCGGGTCCGCGCTCGCCTTCGGGGGCAGCGCCTGGGTGGTCGGCCCGCCCGCGTTCGCGTTCGAACTGCCGCGAGGCGTGCGGGAGAACTCCCCCGACTGCACACAGGACGGACAGCAGGTCACCTGCACGCGCCCTCAGGGAGGCGCCGGTGACTACCGCGTCCCTCTCACCGTGGCGGCCGACGCCCCGGAAGGTACGACCACCACGACGGGAACCGCCACGGCACGCGCCGGACTGGGCACGGTGTTCGGCGTCACCGTCGTCACGCCGTTCGAGCTGCATCTGGAGGTCAAGCAGCGGGGCGCCGCCCCCAGGCACGACTACAACGCCGACGGCCGCAGCGACATGGCCGTCTGGTACGACTACGCCGACGGCAGCGACGCGCTCCACACCCTCCTCGCGAAGCCCGACGGCGGCTTCAACGCCCCCGCCGCCGCCTGGCAGGCACCCACCGGCCACTACGCCGACTCCCGCATGAAGCGCGTCGCCGGCGACTTCAACGGGGACGGCATCGGCGACATCGCCACCGTCTACGGCTACGCCACCGGCGAGGTCCGTCTGATCACCTGGCTCGGCAAGGGCGACGGCACGTTCCGCGCACCCCTGCACTCATGGGGCGTGGCGTCAGGCTGGGCGTTCAGTCGCATGACGCTCCAGGCTGGTGACTTCAACGGGGACGGTCGCGACGACCTCGCCGTCTGGTACGACTACGCCGCCGGCAACGACGCGCTCCAGACCTTCCTCGCGAAGCCGGACGGCGGCTTCAGTGCCCCAACTGCCGCTTGGGAGGCTCCGGCAGGGCATTTCGCGCGGTCGCGGATGAAGTTCGCCGCCGGTGACTTCGACGGGGACGGCATCGGCGACATCGCGGCTGTCTACGGGTATGCCGACGGCCGCGTGGCGGCCCTGACGTGGACCGCCAAGTCCGACGGCACGTTCAACGCACCCCGGTCCTCCTGGCAGGTCGGCTCCGGCTGGACCTTCAGCCGCATGACGCTCCAGGCTGGTGACTTCAACGGGGACGGTCGCGACGACCTCGCCGTCTGGTACGACTACGCCGCCGGCAACGACGCGCTCCAGACCTTCCTCGCGAAGCCGGACGGCGGCTTCAGTGCCCCGACTGCCGCTTGGGAGGCTCCGGCAGGGCATTTCGCGCGGTCGCGGATGAAGTTCGCCGCCGGTGACTTCGACGGGGACGGCATCGGCGACATCGCGGCTGTCTACGGGTATGCCGACGGCCGCGTGGCGGCCCTGACGTGGACCGCCAAGTCCGACGGCACGTTCAACGCACCCCGGTCCTCCTGGCAGGTCGGCTCCGGCTGGACCTTCAGCCGCATGCACGTCCTCGACTAGGGCCAGAGCAACTCGCGCGCCCAGTCCCCGCCCGCCTCCCCACGCCGGTACCGCAGCCGTACGTGCTGCCTGCGCGCGTCCCCCTGGAAGAACTCGACCTCCGTCGGCTCCAGTACGTACAGCCGCCACGTCTCCACCGGGGCGTCTGGCTCCGCCCGCGCCCGCTCCCAGGCCGCCGCCGACACCGTCCGCAGCTCCTCCTGCGAGCCGAGCACCTCGCTCATCCGGCCGGTCATCGCCGCCGCCAGCGCCCCCGTCGAGCGGGCGTGCAGATCGGCCTGGCTCTCGGGGGAGGGGGCCGCGGTCACCGGGCCCCGGATCCGGATCTGCCGCGCCTGCGCGGGCCAGTAGAAGCCGAGCGCGGCGTGCGGGTGGGCCGCCAGTTGCTCGCCCTTGCGGCTGGTGGAGTGCGACGCGAAGTGCCAGCCGCGCTCGTCCGCGCCGTGCAGCATCAGGACCCGTACGTCCGGGAGCCCGTCGTCACCCACCGTGGCGAGGGACATCACGTGCGGCTCGGTCTGCCCTGCCGCGACCGCCTCCGCGAACCACTCGTGGAAGAGGGGGAGAGGTGCGGAGGGTGCGCCGGCCGGGTCGAAGGCGGGCAGCTCGGGGAGGTCCCATACGCGCTGGGTGTGCAGCAGTGCCGTGAAGTCCATGCCCCCGATTCTCACCCCGGGTCATGACAGAGCTGCGCCGTGACCACGGCATGGAGCAGCGCCGGGTCCACGAACTCGCCCACGCCCGGCGGATCGCATCTCCAGTGCAGGGGATACGTATTGCCGTACGCCGCCGGGATCCCGATGTACTGGTCGCGTACGGAGGGCCCGAAGCAGGTCGCGCCCGGTGGCCAGTCGTGCCGGCTGCTCGTACCGGGCGGGATGAGGAAGTACGTCCACCGGCCTCCTGCCACCTCCCGGACGACGGGTCCCGGGCTGCCGCTCGTGAGCATGGCGAGGTGATGGAGGACGGCCTCGCCGCGCACGCCGCGTACGCGGATCGCGTCGAAGTGCACGCCGGTGAGCCGTAGTTGGTGGCCGGAGGCGGGGATCCAGTCGGGGGTCTCTTTTCTTGTCATGGCTACGAGCTTCGGGGTGATTGCGTAGCGTTACTAGACGTACGTGGTGCACATCGGCGTGATGTGGAGAGGGTGGTGGCCCCGTGACGGCCAACAACAAGACGAGCGAGACGAACGCGGCCCAGCCGTCCCCGGCGCGCCTGCACGTGGGGGAGCTGCTGAGGAACTTCCGGTCGCGGGCGGGACTGACGCGGCAGGAGGTGAGCGAGCGGCTGCTGGTGTCGGAGTCGACGGCGGGGGCGTACGAGCGGGGGGAGCGGATCCCTACGACCAGCTATCTGGTGGACGCGGATGCGTTTCTGGATGCGCGGGGGGCGTTGAAGTCGTGCATTCCGATGATGGAGGAGGAGAAGTACCCGCCTACGTTCGTGGGGTGGGTGCGGCTGGAGAAGAAGGCGGCAAGCATCTCGGCGTACGAGAACATGCTGGTCCCGGGGCTCCTGCAGACCGAGGAGTACATCCAGGCGCTGTACGAGGTGCGCATCCCACAGCTGCCTGACGTGGAGATCGAGAAGAACGTCGAGGCGCGGATCGAGCGGCAAGGGGTCCTGAAGCGGGATCCGCTGCCGATCGTTGCGTACGTGATCGAGGAGTCGGTCATCCAGCGGCCGCTGGGGAGCCGTACGGTTTTGCGGAACCAACTGCTCCACGTGCTGGAATGCATGCAGACGATGCACAACCTGATGGTGCAGGTGATGCCCACGGAGAGGCTTGCGCACGCGGGACTGCAGGGCTCATTTGCGTTGGCCAGCACGCCAGAAGGGCGAAATTGGGGGTACGCCGACCGGCCGGGCGGCGGTACGTTGATCTCCAAGCCGCAGGAGGTCAACCAACTCACGGACCGCTTCGGCATGTTGCGGGCACAGGCGCTCACGCCCTGGGAGTCCGCAGAACTGATCGAGAGGACGGCGGAGCGACTGTGACCACCGAGCGACTGACCTGGTTCAAGTCGAGTTACAGCGGCAACGAAGGTGGCAACTGCGTCGAGATCGCCTACGCCTGGCGCAAGTCCAGCTACAGCGACAACGAGGGCGGCAACTGCATCGAGGTAGCCACCCACCCCCACGCCATCCACATCCGCGACTCCAAGATCCCCGACGGCCCTACCTTCACCGTCACCCCCGCCGCCTGGTCCGCCTTCGTCAGGGCGTCGGCTCAGTGAGCGAGAGTGTGAGCGAGAGCGAGCGCGTGCCGTTCAACTGGCCCTGGTCCAGACGCACCGCCCTCACCCCCGACCTCGTCGTCGGCATAAGCCTGCTCCTCCTCGAAGCCGCCGCCTTCATAGGTGTAAGGCTCGGCAGCGGCATGAGCGTCTGGGTCGCCGAGTGGGCGGACGCCGACACCGCCTCCGTACAGCGCGCCAGCATCAGAGCGGCGGAGTACTTCCTCCTCACCACCCTCGCCTTCGTGGTCCTCGCTGTCCTGGCCCGCGCCCCGTGGACCATCGCGCTGCAGCTCCTCGCCGCCGTGACGCTGGCCGTCCTGCTCGCGTACTCGCAGCACGCCTACGACCAGTCCCACCCCCGCCCCGCACCCACCCCCGGCCCCAACTACCAGCCCTGCTACAGCGGCAGCGGAACCTGCGACTGAACGCCTCGCGCCAATTCCCTACACGCCCTTGGATAGTTGCATTATCTTAGGCCCCCTGTGGCTTCATCCAGGGGGATCACTACATGGAACATCTGACGGGGCAGGACCCCACCCACATCGGCCCGTACCGTCTGATCGCCCGCCTGGGCGAGGGCGGTATGGGCCTGGTCTATCTGGGGCGGTCCGATCTCGGCCGTACGGTCGCCGTGAAGGTCGTCCAGGCCGAGCACGCCCAACACCCCGAATTCCGGCGCCGGTTCACCCGCGAGGTCGCCGCCGCCCGGCGCGTCGGCGGCGACTGGACGGCTGCCGTCCTGGACGCCGACACCGAGGCCGCCGTGCCCTGGGTCGCCACCCAGTACATCCCGGGACCCGACCTGACCACCGTGGTCGGCAAGGACTTCGGGCCGCTCCCCGAGCACTCGGTCCACACCCTCGCCAACCGCCTCGCCCTCGCCCTCCAGGCCGTTCACGACGCCGGGTTGATCCACCGCGACCTCAAGCCGTCCAACGTCCTCGTCACCGTGGACGGGCCCCGCGTCATCGACTTCGGCATCGCGCGGGCCCTCGACAGCATCGGCGCGGACAGCCTCCTCACCCGTACCGGCATGCTCATCGGCTCGCCCGGATTCATGTCCCCGGAGCAGGTCCGCGGGCTTCAACTCACCCCCGCCAACGACATGTTCTGTCTGGGCGCGCTCCTCGTCTACGCCGCCACGGGCCGCCTCCTCTTCGGCGCCACGGACACCGGGCTCAACGCCCACCTCTTCCGGATCGCGGAGGAGGAGGCGGACCTGACCGGCGTACCGGACTCGCTCGTCGATCTCGTACGCGAGTGCCTGTCCAAGGACCCGATGGTGCGGCCCACCCCCGCCCAGGTCGTCGAGCGCACGGAGACGGACCGGGCCGAGGAGTGGCTGCCGGGGACGGTGCTCGCCCAACTCGGGCGCAAGGCCGCCGAGTTGCTGGACTTCGCGCCCGAGCAGCGGGGCCCCCAGCCGGACCCCCGGCTGCAGGCCCTCCCCGCGCCGACCGCCTACCCCCTGGCACCGCCGCAGTACGCGCCGGCCGCGTACGCGCCCACGGCCCCCGCGCACTTCGGCCCCGCGCCGGCATACGGAGGACCACAGGCGCCCCCGGTGCCGTACGGCGCGCCCGCCCAGCCCTTCGGGTCGCCGGGCAACGGCGGGGGAGCGCTTCTCCGGCGCGGGTGGAGCCTGGCGATGGCCACCGTCGCGCAACTGGCCGCGCTGCTCGGCGGGACGGCCCTCCTCGCGCTCATGCCCGAGATCCTGAGCGACCTGGGTGCGGACGCCTCCGAGCAGGAGTGGATGGTCACCGCGCACTTCGTGGTCTTCGGTGCGCTGCTGTTCGTCGGAGGGCATCTCGCGGATGTCATCGGCCGCAAGACGACGATGCTGATCGGCCTGGCGGGCTGCGTGGTGACCACCGCGATCCAGGCCACCGCCTCCGCCCCCGGCGCGATGCTCTGGGGATACATCGGGCAGGGTGCCTTCGCCGCCCTGACCACTCCGGCCTCGTTCGCGCTGGTCGCCGCCCACTTCACCGAGCAGAGGTCGCGCGCGAAGGCTTTCGGGGTCTACTCCCTGGTCGGCCTGGGCGGTTCCGCGCTCAGCCTGATTCTCGCGGTGCTGCTCGCCCAGAACATCACGTGGCGCGTGTGTCTGTACGTCGCCGTCCTGCTGGCCGTCGTCGCGCTCGTCGGCACCGCCACCCTCGTCCGCGATCTGCCGGACCGTGCCCCGGCGGGCTTCGACGGGCCGGGCGCGCTGCTCGGCGCACTCGGTCTCGCGGCCCTCTTCTACGGATTCGAGGCCTCTTCCCAGAGCGGCGGGGGAAACATCACCTCGGTCCTCATCCTCTGCTTCACCGTCGGCATCATCCTGCTGGGGGCCTTCTTCCGGCGGCAGTCGAGGACCTCGGGCGCCGCGATCCTTCCGTCGTACGACACCGGGGCCCGCGAGCGGATCGGCGCACTGATCACCCTGTTCCTGACCGGGCTCGCCTTGGCCCTCGTGATGCCGCTGTTCAGCGAGTTCCTGTGGTCCACCGATTCCGGGCTCGTGGCGCTCCCCGTGATGGTGGGCTCGTTCCTCGTCGGCTCCCTCGTGGCCTCCGGCCGTCTGCTCCCCCGCGTCGCTCCCCATGTCCTGCTGGTGCCGGGGCTGCTGCTCGCGGCGGTGGGTGTCCTGCTCACCCTCCGGGACATGACGTCCCCTGCCGAGGCCTTCCCCATCCTGATCTGCCTCAGCGTCGGGCTGGGCATGGCCGGCACCGTGCTCTACTCGGCGATCACCGAAGGCGTCGCCCCGGGCGGCTCCGGAGGCTGGGCTGCCCTGGCCTTCGCGGGCCAGGGCCTGGGCGGTTCGGCTGCCGTCGCCCTGATCGGCGGGATGGCCGGTGGGGAGGGCCTGCAGTCCAACGCCCGCGGACCCCTGTACGTGGCTGCCGCAGCCCTGGCGATCGCAGCCCTCGTCGGAGGGCTGATGATCAAGGGCCGGGCAAACCGTCAGTTGGCGGTGTAACCCCCGTCGATCGCCAGGCTCGAACCCGTCGCGAAGGAAGCCCGGTCGCTGCACAGCCACAGTGCGGCCTGGGCGACCTCCAGGGGGGTGGCCATCCGCTTCTGGATCTGGCGGGCCACGAACAGGTCCGCCAGTTCCGGCACCGTGTCGACCGCCTTCTGGATCATCTCCGTACGAGTCGTGCCCACGACCAGGGCATTGACCCGGATCCCGCGCTCCCCGTACTCGTGCGCCGCCGACCGCGTCAGGCCCAGGACCGCGTGCTTGGCCGCGATGTACGGGGCCGGGGCACCTGTGGCGACCAGGCTCGCCGTGCTCGCCGTGTTCACGATCGACCCGCCGCCCGCCTCCAGCATGACGGGGATCTGTTGGCGCAGGCAGTTCCAGGTGCCGCGCACATTGACGTCCATCACCCGGTCGAAGGTGTCCTCGTCGAGCTCGTGCAGCGGGGCCAGCACCTCACCCGCGTAACCGGCGTTGTTGAACGCCGCGTCCAGCGCCCCGAATTGGTCCACCGCCGTGGACACCGCGCGCTCCACGTCCGCGACCACTGCGACGTCCCCGGCGCTGGTCGCCACCCGCCCCCCGGTCCCGGCGATCTCGTCGGCCAGCGCCTTCAGCCGGTCCTCGCGCCTGGCCATGAGCAGGACCGACGCGCCTTCTTCGGCGAAGAGGCGGGCGGCCGCCGCACCGATGCCGCTCGACGCACCCGTGATCATGACGGACTTCCCCGCCAGCATTCCAGTCGTATTCGTGTCAGTCATGAGGGTGAGTAAACCGTTCCGCTGCTCGCCGCACACCCCTTTCCGATCACCTCTCCAGAGCTTGTGTACCGGCGATGACCTGGGACGGGGCCGGGAGTTCGACCTGGACCGTGAGTCCGCCTCCGGGGTTCGCGCTCGCGGTGACCGTGCCGTGGTGGGCCGTGGCGATGGAGCGGACGATCGCGAGGCCGAGCCCGTGGCCCGAGCGGTCGCTGCCGATACGGGGGCGGGCGCGGTAGAAGGGCTCGAAGAGCCGGTCCACGGAGGCCTTGTCGAGGTGGGGGCCGGTGTTCTCGACCTCCACGATCACGGTCTTCGCCCGGTACACGGTCAGTTGGACGAGGCCGCCCTCGGGGACGTTGTGGGTGAGGGCGTTGTCGAGGAGATTGGCGACCAACTGCCGTAGCAGCGTGGCATTTCCGGCCACTTCGCAGTCGAGTTCGGTGTCCACGTCGATACGGATGCCGTGCTCGGCCGCCCGCGCGGTGCGTTCCGCGGCGGCCTGTTCCGCGAGTTCGGCGAGGTCGACCGGTGCGGAGTCGAGCGGGACGTGGTCGGCGCCCGCCAGGTCGAGCAGGGCCTGTACGACGCTGATGTTGCGCTCGTTGGTCTCCCGCAGCATCGGGGCGAGTTCGGCGAACTCCTCGCCCGTGGGGTCGGCCGCGGCGACCTGGAGCAGGGCGCGGGTGGTGGCGAGCGGGGTGAGGAGCTCGTGCGAGGCGTTGGCGGCGAACCGCTGGTGGGCGGCGAAGGACTCCTCCAGGCGGGACAGCATCGTGTCGATGGTGTCGGCCAGTTGCTTGAGTTCGTCCTCGGGTCCTGTGGCGTTGATGCGTTCCGTCAGATTGCCGTCGGCCGCCCGTACCGCGGCCTCGCTGATGCTGTGCAGGGGCGCGAGCAGGCGCCGGGAGAGGAGCCAGCCGGCGCCGAGGCCGACCGTCATCACGAGGAGCACCCCGCCGACGGACACCATCAGGACCGTGTTCCAGACGTCCTCCTTGGTGGAGATCCCGTCCACGGGCGTGGCCTTGACGCCGGGCAGGAGCGTGGGGGCGGGTGTGGAGGCCGGGACGGGGGAGGCGGGCTGCTGCGTGGCGATGGTGCCGTCGGGGACCATCACGGTCGTGCTGAAGTCGTACGTCGGCAGGAAGCGCATCCCCACGTAGATGATCGTCACCATCAGCGCGGCACAGACCGCGAGGGCCGCCCCGAAGCCGAGGAAGAGCCGGCCGTGGATGCTCAGCGTCCGCTGCCTCTGCTGCCTCTGCTGTCTCTGCTGTCTCACTCGGACCCCAGGTAGTAGCCCGCGCTGATGGCGGTGTGGACGAGCTGGGGCTCCCCGAGCTTCTTGCGCAGGGTGTGCACGACGAGGCGTACCGCGTTGGTGAGCGGATCGGTGTGGACGTCCCAGGCCTTGTCGAGGAGGTACTCGGCGCTGAGCACCCCGCCGTCGGCGCGCAACAGGAGCTCCAGGACGGCGAGTTCCTTCGGGGTGAGACGGATCTCGGTGTCCGCCCGGGTGACCCGGCGGCGGTGGGTGTCGAAGGTGAGGTCGCCGAAGGTGAGGACGGGGGAGTGGGCCATGGGGCTGCGGCGGTACAGCGCCCGCAGCCGGGCGATCAGTTCGGGGAAGTCGAACGGCTTGGGCAGATAGTCGTCGGCGCCCAGGCCGAGCCCTTCGACCTTGTCGCCGAGGCGACCTGCGGCGGTCAGCATGAGGATGCGGCAGCCCAGGTCCATGGCGACGATCCGGCGGCAGACCTCGTCGCCGTGCACCCCGGGCAGGTCACGGTCGAGGATCACCGCGTCGTAGTCGTAGACGGTCACCTGCTCCAGGGCCGTCGCCCCGTCGTGCACCACGTCGGCCGTGATGGCCTCCCGGCGCAGTCCGATCTGAAGGACCCGGGCCATGTACGGCTCGTCCTCGACCACCAGCACCCGCACGCGCGCCAACCTTTGCATTGCAATTCATTCACCGGGACATACCCGTCTTATCAAACGGCGTCTTTGAACCGTGTATGAGAAGGCCGCGGAGTTCGCCGTTCGCAAATATTCTTCAAACGCATGCCTTCCTACGGTGGGAGGCATGAATTTGTTCAAGCGAGCCTGGTGGCGGCTTCGGGGCCATCTGGGCAAAACGGTAATGCTGGTCGGACTGTTCTTTGTCATCTGCACCCTGGTCCTGTCCGGGTTCCTGATCCAGTCGGCGGCGGCGCGGGCGGCGGAATCGGCGAAGAACAGCGTGGGTGTCGTGGCCACCATGCAGCTGGACCTGAACGCCCTGATCAACTCGGGGAAGATGAAGGGGTCGGACGGGCAGCAGGCCGGAATGATCGGTGCCGAGGGCGATCTGCACCGCAGCCTGGTGGACAAGATCTGCAAGTCCCCGGTCGTGGCGCAGTGCAACTACACGAAGGACGGGGTCGCGGCCCCGACCGACCAGGTCAAGCTCCACCAGCCGGTTCCGGCGCCCGCCGGCCAGGACACCGGTGGTGTGGACTTCTTCAAGGCGGACGGGATCCGTGATCTGAACGCGGTCAAGGACTTCCGTAACGGCGACTCGAAGATCATCGCGGGCTCCGGGATCAAGCCGGACAGCAAGAGCGACATGGTCGTCATCGAGGAGCGGGTGGCCAGGGACAACCACCTGAAGGTCGGCGACAAGATCAAGCTCAACGCCAACATTCAGAATCCCGACGGCAGGCTGAGCACCAAGGAAACCGACTTCGTGGTCGGCGGCATCTACAAGAGCGGCACCGCCGATCCCAGTTCTTACGTACCGCCGATGTCGGCGCCCTCGAACCAGATATACGTCACCCCGGACGGGGCGACCCGGCTGGACGGCAAGGAAGTGGGTGCCGACGGCGGAGTGCTGAAGGAGGCCACCTTCACCCTGCGCAATCCCGAGGACATGGACCGGCTGAAGAAGGACGCGAAGGCGGCCGGCGCAGACCTCACGATCTTCCCGCTGAGCGTCAATGACAAGCAGTACAAGACGCTGGTCGGCCCGATCAACAAGACCGCCGACTTCGCCTCCCTCACGGTCTGGCTGGTCGCGGTCGCGGGCACCGTCATCCTCGCCCTGATCATCGCCTCGAACATGCGCGAACGCCGCAAGGAGCTGGGCATCCTGCTCTCCCTCGGCGAGAAGAAGCCCAAGCTGCTCGGCCAGCACCTGGTGGAGATCGTCGCCTGCGCGGTCCTCGCGATCGGCTTCGCCGCCGCGGGCAGCCAGTTCCTGTCCCAGGCCATCGGCGACCAGCTGCTCTCCGGCCAGGTCTCCTCGGCCAACGACGCGGCAGAGAACGAAAGCAACCAGCCCGACCTCTCCGACCCGACCGGCGGCGCCAACAAGGAGGACGTCCCGGAGATCAAGCCCATCGACTCGATGGACGTACGGCTCGGCGCGGGCGACATCGCCAAGGTCGGCGCCACCGGCCTCGGCATCGCCGCCCTCGCCACGATCGTCCCGGGCATCGGGATCCTCCGCCTCAATCCGCGCGACATCCTCACGAAGGGCGACTGACGTGACCAGCCCCATCCTCCAGCTCTCGGACCTGAGCCGGGTCTACCAGTCGGGCAGCAGCCGCCGCACGGTCCTCAAGGACGTCAACTACGCGTTCGAGGAGGGGCGGATGTACTCCGTCATCGGTCCCTCGGGCAGCGGCAAGACCACCCTCCTCTCGCTCGCGAGCGGCCTGGACTCGCCCACCCGGGGGAGTGTCCGCTTCCGGGGCGAGGACGTGGCCGAGCTGGGCCTCGGCCGGTACCGCAACCGTCATGTGGCCACGGTCTTCCAGTCGTTGAACCTGCTCACGTACATGACGGCCGTCCAGAACATCACCTCCGCGATGGAGATCACCGGGGTGAAGGGCGCCCACAAGAAGCGCCGCGCCGTCGAACTCCTGGGCCTGCTCGGCGTGGAGGAGGCCGACCAGCACCGCAAGACCCTGGAGCTCTCGGGCGGACAGCAGCAGCGCGTCGCCATCGCCCGCGCCCTGGCCTGCGAGGTCGACATCCTCTTCGCCGACGAACCGACGGGCAGCCTCGACCAGGACACGGCGGACGGCATCATCGAGGTGTTCCGCAAGCTGGCGCACGACGAGGGCAAGTGCGTGATCCTGGTGACGCACTCGCGGGAGGTCGCGGACGCCTCGGACGAGGTCGTACGCCTCAAGCGCGGCAAGCTCATGACGATCTGAGCGCCGCCGGGGTCGGGGCCGGGCGTCTCAGGGGCGGGCGCCCGGCTCGTCCACGACTCCCCAGGCGTCGCGTGCGGACCTCATGCTCAAGCTGTCCTGGTCGACATTCTCGAGGAGCTTTCCGTCAATGTCCCTGGGCGGTGGCGTGTGCCTGACCTGGCCGAGATACGCGTACGTCTCCGGGGCGAAGAACAGCTCCTGCTTGCCCTGGAAGCCCGAGGCGCTCGGCTTGGCGTAGGTGACCGCCACGCCGATAGCCGGGCGTCCCAGCGGGTCCTTGACGCCCTTCTCCACCCGGGCGCCGTCGATCTTGGCGAGTGCGCGGAACAGGCCCGCCTGGGCGTTGGGCGGGATCAGGATCGACCGGTAGAGGACGTCGATCTCCCGCCAGTCGCGCTGGGCCGTGGTCTCGCCCGGGATGTCGCCGATGGCGTGCTCCTTGCGGATGCTTCGCATCATGCGGTCGGGGTCGCTCGGGACCGTCGCGAGGAAGCGGTAGAACTGGCGCTGGGAGCGGTCGTCGTACCCCTCCTCCTTCAGCTTCTTCTCCTGGTTGGGGAAGTAGGTGATCTGGAGTTTGTTGGGGTCGAAGTTCTTGATGCTGCCGGACGGGGGTACGCCGGGGAGGCTCGCTGCTCCGGTGCCGTCCCAGCGGGTCCACTCCTCGGAGGTCTGGGGCTTGCCCTGTACGAAGTTCGTGCTCTTCTCGTACACCCACTGCTTCGGTCCTGGCTCCGTCGTCTGAGTCTTCTCGACGGTCGCCGCCGCGAGTTCGAGGGTGTCGGCCGACGCCTGGGCGGAGAGCAGCTGTGGTCTGGAGGCCTGCTGGGGGCTGGGGCTCTTGCCGTCGTCGGGGAGCGTCACGACGACCGCTCCGGCCACGGCGAAGGCAGCGACCGCTGCGGCGGGCACCAGGAACGCCCTGCGCCGGAGGGGCGTCGTGCGCGCGGGCTTCTGGCGCAACTCCTCTGTCAGCCGGTCCCGTTGGGGTGCCAGCCACGCACTGTCGGGCAGCGGCGCGTCGGAGCGCAGGGCGCGTGTTTCGTCCAGCTCGTTCATGCGAGGTCGCCTTCCGGTGCGTGCGGTTCGAACGATTCGGTGAAGTGCGCCTGCGGGCCTGCCGCGGCACGCAGCTTCTTGCGGGCGCGGTTGAGGCGCGACCGTACGGTGCCCACCGGGATGTCCAGTGCGTCGGCGATCTCCTGGTAGGTGAGGTCGGCCCAGGCCAGGAGCAGCAGCGTGTGCCGGTCGTCCTGCGACAGCTTGGCCAGGGCTCCGGCCAGGGGGCGGACGGCGGCCTGCGCGGCGACGCGGTCGTCGGCGGAGTCGGTCCAGCTCTCGGCCACCGGGTCGCGGCCCGTGCGGGCCAGGATCTTCAGCGCCTTGACCTCTTCGCGGCGGTGCCGGCCGATGAGCATGGCGGTGATGCCGAACAGCCACGGCCGTACGCCGGCCCGCCCGCTGTCGTACCTGGCCCGTATCCGGAAGGCGGTCAGGAAGGTCTCGGCGGTGACGTCGTCGGCCGCGTCCCTGCCGAGGCGCCGGGCGACGTACTGGTGGATGGCGGGCGCATGCCGGTCGAAGAGCGCGGCGAAGCGCTCCGGTTCGTCGAGTGACGCCGCGATCAGGGCGGCGTCCTCGGCGAGCGGTTCAGTCATGGACGGTCCGTGGGGTCGGTGGGACAGGGGGCGTGTGCGTTTCACCCTGTACTTGCCGACCGGGCGGAAAAGGGTTCACGACCCCCCTTTGCGCCTAAACCAGCGCCGCTCTCGCGGAGGTGGCTGGCGCAGGTGGGGGTTGCTCAATGGCCGCTTGCGGTGCGTGCGGATGCGACACCGGGGCAATTCCAGCCCGTCCGGCGCTTGAGGACAAGCGGCCGAAGGTCGCTTGCGGGGGTGCATGGGGCGAAGCCCCCTTAATCCCGCCCCAGCACCACCGTCCCCGACGAGCAGAACCAGCCGCCCGTCCCCGACGCGACCGCCAGCTCCGGGAGCCGGCCGCCCGCCTTGCGGATCTGGCCCTCGCCCGCCTCGCCGCGCAGTTGCCGTACCGCCTCCACCATCAGGAACAGGCCGCGCATACCGGGGTGTTGGGCCGAGAGGCCGCCGCCGTCCGTGTTCGTCGGGAGGCCTCCGTCCCGCAGCAGGCGGCCCTTCTCGACGAAGGCGCCGCCCTCGCCCTTCGCGCAGAAACCCAGGTCCTCCAGGGTCACCAGCGTCATGTACGTGAAGGCGTCGTAGATCTCCGCCACGTCGATCTCCGCCGGGGTGACGCCCGCCCGCTCGAAGGCGAGCTTTCCGCTGACCGCCGCCGGGGAGACCGTGAAGTCGTCCCACTCCGACATCGTGGTGTGCGAGACGTGCTCGCCCGCGCCGAGCACCCAGACCGGCGCCTTCGCGCAGTCCTGTACGTACTCCTCGGCGACCAGCAGCACCGCGCAGCCGCCGTCGCTGCGGATGCAGCAGTGCAGTTTGGTGAAGGGGTCGGCGATCATCGGGCCCGACAGGACCTCGTCGACGGTGATGGGGGTGCGGTACATCGCGTCCGGGTTGGTCGCCGCGTTCGTACGGGCCTGGACGGCGATCTCCGCGAGCTGCTCCAGCGTCGTGCCGTACTCGTGCATGTGGCGGCGCGCGGCCATCGCGTACTTGGCGATGAGGGAGTGGCCGTAGGGGACTTCGAACTGGAGCGGGCCCCGGGCGCCGAAGGAGAGGTTCGAGGTGCGGCGCTTGGCCTTGATGTCGGCGCGGGCCGTCGATCCGTAGACCAGGAGGACCGCATTGGCGTGGCCCGCCGCGATCGCGTCCGCCGCGTGCGCCGCCATCACCTCCCAGGTGGAGCCGCCAACTGCCGTGCTGTCGACCCACGTTGGCTTCAATCCGAGATACTCCGCGACCTCCACCGGCGCCAGTGTCCCGAGCCCCGCCGAGGCGAAGCCGTCGATGACGTCGCGGCTCAGGCCCGAGTCGGCGAGGGCGCGGCGGGCGGCCTGGGCGTGCAGGGCGTAGGGGGTGGCGTCGTCGACCTTGCCGCAGTCCGAGAGGGCGACACCGGCTACGGCGACCTTGCGCCTGGCTGCGTTGGCTATGGCAGGAGACATGAATCTGACGGTACATCAGATTCGGACGGCCCGGACATGGAGCGTCCGCACCCTGTGCATCTCGCCCCCGCCGCTTTAATATGACGCGCCGTCAGATCAGGAGAGGGGCCCGCCCATGGATGCCGCCTTCACCGCGGAACAGGACGAGATCCGCCGTACCGTACGCGAGTTGCTCGCCAAACGCTGCGGTCCGGACGACGTCAAGAGCGCGGTGCGTACCGCCGCCGGATACGACAGCGAGCTCTGGAGCACCCTCACCCAGCAGCTCGGCCTGCCGGGCCTCGCGCTCCCCACCGAGTACGGAGGCGTCGGCTGCGGACCCACCGAACTCGCCCTGACCTGCGAGGAGACCGGCCGCGCCCTGCTCCCGTCCCCGCTGATCGCGACGTCCGCCCTCGCGGCCCCGCTGATCACATCGCTGGGCTCGGAGGCCCAGCGCGCCGACCTGCTCCCCCAGGTCGCCACCGGCGCGCTGACCGCCACCCTCGCCGCCCCCCTCGGCCCGGCCCTCGGCCTCACAGGACCGGTCGACGGCGACTGGGCGGGCGGCGGGCGTGCGGGCGGGGTGCAGGCGCGCATCGTGGACGGGGCGTGGCGGCTGTACGGGCAGGTCGAGCAGGTCCTGTACGGGCACAGCGCCGGCCTCCTCCTGGTCGCCGCCCACGCGGGCGGCTTCGCCCGAAGCAGGACGCTGCTCTTCCTCGTACGGGACGACGCCGCCGGCCTGGCCCGCACCCGGCAGACCGCCCTGGACGAGACCCGGCCGCAGGCCCGCATCGAACTCCGGGACACCGAGGCCGAGTTGCTCGGGGAGAGCGACGACGCGGACGTCCCCGCCGCGCTGGCCGCCGCCGGCTCCGTCGCGGGCGCCGTGCTCGCCGCCGAGGCGGTCGGGGCCGCGGACCAGGCTCTTGCCCGTACGGTCGAATACGTCAAGGAGCGCGAGCAGTTCGGGCGCGCGATCGGCTCCTTCCAGGCGGTGAAGCACCGGCTCGCCGACCTGTATGTGAGCGTGCAGGCGGCCAGGTCGGCGGCGTACTACGCGGCCTGGGACCCCTCGGCGGGCGGCCTCGCCCTCGCGCAGGGCCTGGAGGCGCTGCGCGTGACCGCGTCCGAGGCGATTCAGTTGCACGGCGGGATCGGCTTCACCTGGGAGCACGAGGCGCATCTGTACTTCAAGCGCGCGGCCGGGGACGATCTTCTCTTCGGGCCCGTGCACCGGCTGCGGGCGCATGCCGCCGACCGGGCCGGTCTGTTCGAGGGGAAGGTCGCGGTCTGATGCCGCCCGGAATCAAGCTCATGCAGAAGATGTCCTCCACGCGGGCCTTCGCGAAGTACGCCCCGCATTTCATCCCTGCGATGGACCGCACGGTACACAAACTGACGCGCGGCAAGGTGATGCTGAGCGCGCAGATGCTGCCGGGGCTGATCCTTACGGTGAAGGGCGCCAAGTCCGGTCAGCCGCGCACCACTCCGCTGGCGTGCATGCCGGTCGCGGACGGGGTGTGGGTGCTGGTCGGCTCCAACTTCGGGCGCCCGGGGCACCCCAACTGGACCGCGAACCTGCTCGCCCACCCCGAGGCGGACGTGAGCTGGAAGGGGGCGGACATTCCGGTGCGGGCGCGGCTCCTGGAGGGGGAGGAGCGGGCGCTGGTGTGGGAGGAGGCGCTGAAGTTCTGGCCGCCGTACGCCACGTACCAGGCGAGGATCGACCGCGAGATCCGGCTGTTCCGGGTGGAGAAGCGCTGAGGTCCCGGCCGCGGAGACGACGACGGCGGATCACCCTGAGTGATCCGCCGTCGGCGCGACAGGACGAAGCGAGCGTGCGCCCGCTACTTGACCGGCTTCTTGCCCGTGATGCCCAGGTGCACCAACAGGGCCAGGTTCGGCTTCAGTTCGGCCTGCTTGACGCCCCAGGTCTGGAAGCCCTTCTGGTGCGAGGCCACTG
Source organism: Streptomyces sp. NBC_01465 (assembly GCF_036227325.1). Taxonomy (NCBI): domain Bacteria; kingdom Bacillati; phylum Actinomycetota; class Actinomycetes; order Kitasatosporales; family Streptomycetaceae; genus Streptomyces; species Streptomyces sp. NBC_01465. The sequence goes on from NZ_CP109467.1 coordinate 4,826,134, forward strand.
CGGCGAGCATCGCGACCAGGGAGCCCGCCATCGCGGCCGGGCTGACGTCGGCGTCGACCTTGCCCTTCGACTGGAGCTCCTTGACCGCGTCCGTAAGGGAGTTGGTCACGGAGTTGAGGATCTTCATACGGATCTTGTAGAACCGCTTGTCGCCTTCGGCGGCGCCGAGGTCGACGACCCGGAGGATGGCGTCGTTGCGGCGCCAGAAGTCGAGGAATCCCTCGACCAGTTCCTCCGCGGCCTGCCAGCCCGCCTTGCCGACCCAGGAACGGCCGGAGACGAGGGAGGTCAACCCCGCGCCCTCCTTTGCCATTTCCTCGGCGATCTCCAGGACGGCACCCTCGACGTCCGGGAAGTACTGGTAGAAGGTCGCGGGTGAAGTCCCTGCCTTCCGGGCCACGTCGATGACCTTGACGTCCCGGTACGGCGAGGAGCTGAGCATCTCGCTGAGGCAGTCGAGCAGCTTCTGCCGCGTCGCCTGACCGCGTCGACCGGCCACGCGGCCGTCGACGGTGCGTACTTGTCCTGTCATGCCGTCAGCTTACCGAGGGGTGATCGGAGCGCGATTCGGCCGACTGCAAATGGGGCTCGGCCGGAATCTGACGGGGCCCCGCCACGAATAGTCTTATCAACAGCCTGTGGATTGTTTCTGTGGACAAGTCTTCGAGTGGGGGGCGAGTGCGGGGGATAATGGGCCATATGTTCGATTTGCTTGGCTGCGGGAAGGGTGGGGCGCCGCTAGCTTGGGGACAACGGGCGTGACGGGCGTCACAGAGTGTGGAGAAAGGACGGCCCTCCCATGGCCGCATTCGCAGACGGACTGCCCTGCTGGGCGGACGCGCAGCTCGACGACGTGGCGGCGGGCAAGCGCTTCTACGGGGAGCTCTTCGGCTGGACCTTCGACGACAACCCGGACGAGAAGTACGGCGGCTACACGAACGCCTTCAGCGACGGAAAGCGCGTCGCCGCCCTGGCGCCCAAGCAGGACGGCCGCATGCCCACGGTCTGGACCGTCTATCTGGCCACCGCCGACGCCGCGGCCACCGCATCGGCCATCACGGAGGCCGGTGGGCAGGTGGTGCTCCAGCCGATGGAGGTCGCCCCGTACGGCACGATGGCCGTCACCATGGACCCCGGCGGCGCGGTCTTCGGGCTCTGGCAGGGCGCGGAGCACCAGGGCTTCGAGAAGCAGCGCGAGCCCGGCGCCTTCTGCTGGGTCGAGGTCTACACCCGGGTCCCGGAGGCCGTGGACGCCTTCTACGAGGAGGTCTTCGGGTACGAGGGCCAGGACATGCAGGACATCCCCGGCGGCTTCCGTACGTACTCGCCGAAGGGCACCGAGCCAGGCCCCGAGACGGCCGTCGGCGGGCGCAGCGTCATCGGCCCGGACCGGCCCGACGAGCTGCCCTCCTATTTCCTTCTCTACTTCCAGGTCGCAGACTGCGACGCGACCGTGGCCGCGGCCACCCGGCTGGGCGGGCGGGTGCTGCAGCCGCCCTTCGACATTCCGTACGGGCGGATGGCGATCCTCAACGACGACCAGGGGGCCACGTTCGCCGTCCTCCAGGGCTGAGGGGGAGCGGGGCGCCCTGCCCCGATTGCACCGGGACACCCCGATCCGCACCCGGGTTCGCCACCACCGCCCCAGGCAGGAAGAATCAGGGTGCGCACCGCCGGGTGGTGCCCAGTGGTGAGACGCTGCACGGGGCTGCATTGACGCAGGGCCGTACGGGGAGAGGGCAGGCAAGTGGTGGAGCAGCTGACGCAGCACGATCCGAGGCGCATCGGCCCGTTCGAGGTGCTCGGACGGCTCGGCGCCGGCGGCATGGGGCTCGTGTACCTCGCGCGCTCGGCCTCGGGCCGGCGCGTGGCGATCAAGACGGTACGGACCGAGCTCGCCGAGGACCAGCTGTTCCGGGTGCGCTTCACGCGCGAGGTCGAGGCCGCACGGGCCGTCTCCGGCTTCTACACGGCGGCGGTCGTCGACGCGGACCCGCGGGCGGCCGTGCCCTGGCTGGCCACCGCGTACGTACCCGCCCCCTCCCTCGAAGAGATAGTGAATGAGTGCGGGCCGATGCCGGCCCAGGCCGTGCGCTGGCTGGCGGCGGGCATCGCCGAGGCCCTGCAGTCGATCCACGGCGCGGGTCTGGTCCACCGCGACCTGAAGCCGTCCAACGTCCTGGTCGTCGAGGACGGGCCGCGCGTCATCGACTTCGGGATCGCGTCCGGGGTCTCCAACACCCGGCTGACCATGACGAACGTGGCCGTCGGCACACCCGCGTACATGTCGCCCGAGCAGGCCAAGGACTCGCGCAACGTGAAGGGCGCGAGCGACGTCTTCTCGCTCGGCTCGACGCTCGTCTTCGCGGCGACCGGGCACGCGCCCTTCCACGGGGCCAATCCGGTGGAGACCGTCTTCATGCTGCTGCGGGAGGGCCCCGACATCAACGGGCTGCCCACCGAGCTGCGTCCGCTCATCGAGGCGTGCATGCAGATGGAGGCCGTGAACCGGCCCAGCCCCGAGGACCTCCAGGCCCAGCTCGCCCCGCACCTCTTCTCGTCCGGGAGCGACGACAGCGGTACGGCGTCCGCGTGGCTGCCCTCGCGGGCCACCGCGATGATCGAGCAGCGCCGGGGCGGCCGCCCGCCCCAGCAGCGCCCCACCGCCCAGCCCTCGCCGCCGCCGCGACCGGCGTACCAGCCGCAGCACCAGGCTCAGGCCCAGCAGCATCAGCACCAGGCGCAGTCCCAGCCCCAGGAGCAGGGCGACTGGCGCATCGCGCCCGCCGAGGGCCCCGTCCGGCTGCCCGGCGCCCAGGTGCCGATCGGTCCCGGGCCCCGCGCCGCCGAGGTGCGCTCGCACGCGGTGGCGGAGGCGGGCCCCGCGACGGGCTGGATCCGGCCGCCCGGCGGCGGCGCGCTCAACGGGGCGGAGGCCGCGGTGGCCGCCCCGCCCGTCCCCGTACCGGCGCAGACCCCGGAGGGCTCGGCGCGCTGGCGGCCGTGGCGGTTCCGTATGTCCAACGACGTGTGGGGCACCCCGGTCGTCGACGAAGGGCTGCTCTACGTCACGTCCTTCGAGGTGCACGCGCTCGATGTGGGCAGCGGCAGACGGCAGTTCAAGACCAAGGACGTCGCCTGGTCGATGGCGGTCTCCGGCGGCCGCATCCACGCCTCCGACGGCCCCACGCTCTATGCCTTGGATGCCAAGGACGGCACGGACCGCTGGCGGCTGCAGACCGACGCCTGGGTGTACGCGCTGCGGGCCGACCGGGGCACGGTGCTCACGGCGACGCGCGGCGGCGGCGTCCAGGCCTGGGAGGCGTCCAACGGCGAGAAGCTGTGGGAACTGACCGGCGCCCAGACGGACTTCGAGACCCCGGAGGCGGGCCCTGTCCTCGACGCGGACACGGTGTACGTGTGGAAGGACGCCCGGCTGTACGCGCTCGACGCCCGTACGGGATCCGAGCGCTGGTCCTACCCGGTCGGCGACGCGGCCTCCTGCGGCGGGGTCCCGGTGCGGCTGGCCCCGGCTGCTGATGGCTATGTGTACGTCTCCGCCGGGACCAGGGTCCTGGCGGTCGACCGGGCGACGGGCCATGTGCGCTGGCACTTCGAGGCCCCGGCGGTCTTCCTGTCGCCGCCCGCCTTCGCCCCGGGCCCGGCGGTGGCCGGGGGCGGGGTGTACCTCGCGGACTACCTCGGCACGGTCTACGCGCTGGACGCGTCGACCGGCAAGGACCGCTGGCGCATCGCGACCGAATCCCGCCAGTCGGTGGAGCCGGTCCTGGTCGCCGACGGCAACGTGCATGTGGGCAGCGGGAGCGCGCTCTACACGCTGGACGCGGTGACGGGCACGCCGAAGTGGCGGTTCGCTGCGGGCGGCGAGGTCGTCGGCGCTCCGGTGGTGGCCGAGGGCCGACTGCACTTCGGGTCCGCCGACCACTGTCTGTACACGCTGGATGCGGCGGGCGGCCAGCTGCGGTGGAAGCTGGCGACGGGCGGGGAGATCACGGGGTCGCCGGTGGCGAAGGCGGGTGTCGTGTACGCGTGCAGCAAGGACCGGTGCGTGTACGCGCTGGACGCGGTGAAGGGGACGGGGACGGGCGGCGGCCGGAGCTAGTGGGGGTCAGTCGTCCTTGCGGGCGGGCCACTGCTGGACCGGCTGGGTCTGGGTGTCGTGCTGCTGCGGCGGCTCGGGTTCGGTCAGCTCCGGGGGCAGGTCGCTGGAGCTGAAGGAGCCGGTGTCGGCCTCGGGCTGGTACTGGTAATCGGGCTGCGGCTCGGGCTGAGCGGCGTACGGCTCGGGTGCGTACACCGGTGCGTGCTGCGGCGCACGGCTGCCGCGGCCGCTCATCACCGCCGCGCCCACGAGGAGCAGGACACCGCCGCCGAGGGCGTTCGCGACGCCCTGGCCGAGGCCGGTGCCGTTGGAGCTGAGGGAGAGGCTGCTCTCGACCTGGTACTGGCGGACCATCCAGAGGACCGCGAACCCGAGCGTGACCAGGCCTGCGACGCCGACCAGGAGCCGGGAGCGGAGGACGACGCCGACCAGGGCCAGGAGCGCCGCGAAGGCGAAGGGCAGCAGGATCGATCCGGCGATGGACGACTTGGTGGCGGTGATGCCGTTGAAGAGGTCCTGGATCCGGTAGGCGCTGCCGTGGCGGCCGTCGTACCAAGCTTGGAAGGGGCTGTATACGGCGGCCGCCGCGCCAATCAGAGCCACGGCCGAGCCGAGGACGTTGCGGATCATCATCAGCCTCCAGGCGGCAGCTCTTGATCACGACGTTACGCCGGGTGCGGGTACCCCGCGCGGCGGAGAACATGGCTCCATGACGGAACATCTGCGTGCCTGGTGGTCCCATCGGCAGGGGCTGGACGGATCTCTGCGGGGTGCCGCCCCGGACGAGGTCCTGGCGCGGACCGGATGGGCGAGGTCGGTCGGGGGTTCGGGCCCTTATCTCGGGCTGTACGCGCGGTGCGGCGCGGGCCGGGAGGCGGTGGACGCGGCGGTGGCGGCGCTGGAGGTGCACGAGCTGCCGTCCGCGCGCGGATGTACGTATGTGCTGCCGGCCGGGGACTTCGCGCTGGGGCTGACGGTGGGGGCGGGGGCGCCGGAGGGGGAGATCAGGGCGGCGGAGAAGCATCTGGGGGTGCGGCCGGCCGAGGTCGAGGAGCTGTGCGAGGCGGTGACGGCGGCGCTGGGCGACGAGCCCCTGCTCCCCGCCGCGATCCGGGACGCGGCCGGTGACGCCGTACGGAATCTGGGTGACGCGGGCAAGAAGCGCGGCCTCACGACGACGCTGCCCCTGGCGCTGGGCCGGCTCCAGGCGCGGGGCGAGATCCGCCGCGTACCGGTGAACGGGCGACTGGACCAGCAGCGGTACGGATACGTCCGGTGGGGCCTTGACCTGGGCGGACTGGGGGAGGCGGAGGCGCGGGCGGAGCTGGCGCGACGCTACTTCGACTGGGCGGCGCCTGCGTCGCTCGCCCACTTCCGCTGGTTCAGCGGATTCACGGCGGCGGTGGCGAAGGCGGCGGTGGCGGGTCTTGACCTGGTGGAACTGGAGGGCGGGCTGCTGATGCCGGGGGCTCTACGGGAGGAGTTCGAGGCGTACGCGCGCCCGAAGAAGCCGCAGTACGCGCTGCTGGCGGGGATCGACGGGATCCACCTGCTGCACCGGGAACTGGGCCGGCTGCTCGATGCGTCGGACGCCGAACGGACCTTCCTGAAACGGTCGTTGGGCGGTCTGGCGGACGCCCCCGCGCACATGATCGTGGACCGGGGCCGGCTCGTGGGGCTGTGGGAGTACGACGTGGAGGCGGCGGAGATCGTGTGGCAGTCGTACGTCACGCCGGACGCGGCCCTGCGCAAGGCGGTGGCGGCGACGGAGGCTTTCGTACGGGACGAACTGGGCGATGCCAGGAGCTTCAGCCTGGACTCGCCCAAGAGCCGCGCGCCGAGGGTCGCCGAACTGCGGGCTGGGCCCGGCTAGTTCACCCCGCTAAGGTGTCGCCGACAACGGGGACGGGGGAGGACACGGCATGATGCTGCGACGCGTGAGGTTCGGGGCTGTTCTGGTGGCGGTGGTGCTCGCACTGACCGGCTTCTCGAGCAAGAAGCACGGGCACAGCTCGGGCGGGGGAGGCTGCTCCAGCTCGAAGAGCCGGACGACGCACCACGACTACGACGATGACGACGACTACAGCTCGTCGTCCTCGACCGGGGGCGGCTCGTACACGGACACCCCGACGCCGACACCGACGGCTACCGCTTCGGAGGAGCCGGTCGCGACGGTGGTGACGTGCGTGCAGAAGGCGAAGGGCAAGCGCAGGGCGGTCACGACGGCGACGGTGAAGGTGGTCGCCGAGGGTGGGTACGAGTACCGGGTGCGGTTGGTGTTCCGCAGCGGGACGGGCACGGTGGTTGACAGCGGGACGGGGACGCTGCACGTGGGCTACTCGGAGGACTCGGGGACGCTGAAGCTCCCGATGGACTCGCCGGCGAAGGTGAGCCGGGTGGTCAGGTGCGAGGTGGAGTCGGTGGAGCGGGTCGGTTAGGTCCACCAGGCCCGTGCGTTTTCGCAGAGGTAGCGGGCTAGTTCGGATGCTGGAGGTTGAGCGCGTCCAGCGCTGAAGCGCTCATCGGGACCCGGACCGGGGTGAAGTCGCCCGTGTCGGGGTCGTCGGGCTCGACGCTGCCGCCGACCGTCGTGCAGTACGAGGAGCCTCCCGGCCAGCCCCGGCGCAGGAACACCAGGTGGTCGCCGTCGAGCAGGACGGCTCGGGCCTTGCGGCGGACCTTCATGGTCGTGACGATAGGCCTTGTGGCCGGATACGTAAGGTGTGCGTGTGAGTTGGGATGTCTTCATCATGAGGTTTCCGGCCGAGGCCAGGGACCTGGGTGAGATCGGTTCAGACTGGGACCCGCCCAGTCTGGGCACTGGTCGGCACGTCCGCGCCGTCCTTGCCGAGGTTGTGCCGGGCATCGCGTTCTCGGAGAGCGGCTGGGGCGACTACGAAGGTCCCGGGTTTTCCATCGGGACCCCGGTCGACGAGGCGGACGATGCTCCCGTGTCGTGCGTATCCCTCATCGTCCACGGAAACGGCGAAGCAGCAGCCCAGGCCGCTCTCGCCGTCGCCGACGCGCTGGAAGCGCGGGCCGTCGACACCGGGTCGGGGGACTTCCTCACCGCCGAGTCCGCCCGGTCCGCCCTCGACTCCTGGCGCGCCTACCGCGATCGCGTCGTGGGCCCTACCGCACCCTGAACTCCCGTCCCCTCCCCCCGAACAGCCCCGCCTGTTCCGAAGCCGGGGCGTTGCCCAGGCCTATCAGGAGCGGGGCCTGCGCCACCGCCGCCGCCCTCGTCGCCGACTTGGCCGCCCACAGCGCCCGTACCGTCCCCTGGACCGCCTCCGTCGGGTACGACGCGATCGTCTCCGCGCAGCGCACCGCCGCCTGCTCCTCCTCGCCGTCCGGGGTCAGCTCGCTCACCAGGCCCACCTCGTACGCCCGCTTCGCCGACACCCTCTCCGCCGTCCCCATCAGCGACATCCTCGCCGCCTCCCCGAACGGCATCCGCTGGGCCATGTACATCGCCTCGTATGCGCTGACCATTCCGTACGTCGTATGCGGGTCGAAGAAGGTCGCCCCCTCACCCGCCACGATGAACTCCGACTCTCCCAGCAGGTAGAAGGCTCCTCCGCACGCCATCCCCCGCACCGCCGCGATCACCGGCTTCCACAGGTCCTGTGACTTCGGGCCGATCGTCAGCAGCGGATCGTCGATCGTGTACGGCGACGGCGGCTGCGGCACCTCCGCGCCCCGGTCGATCCCCGTGCAGAACGCCTTCTCGCCCGCGCCCGTCAGCACGATCGCCCGCACCGTGTCGTCGAATCTGAACTGCCGCCAGATCGCGGTCAGTTCACTCGCCGTCGTCAGGTCGATCGCGTTCAGTTTGTGCGGGCGGTCGATCGTGACCACCGCCACGCCCGTCTCCTTGAACTGCTGGACCAGGATGCTCATGACCGCTCCAGCAGCCACTGCGGAACGGTCATTCCCTCCACCTCCGCGAACGCCACCTGCACCCGCGCCCCGATCTTCAGCTTCGACGGGTCCACCGAGTCGAGCCGCGCACCCGCCTCCGCGACCACATTGCCCACCAGGCGGATCTGCGGAGCGTCCGCCAGTTCCACCACCACCGCGTTGTACGGGGCCTGTTCCGCGTACTCGGGGAGCAGCGGCGGGTGCGGGAAGACGTACGACCAGATGCGGGCCCGGCCGCTCATCAGGCGCCAACCGCTCTCGAAGGACTGGCACTTGGGGCAGCAGGGGCGCGGCGGGAAGCGGAGCTCCTCGCACTCGCCGCACTCCTGCACACGGAGTTCGCCCTGGGCCGCGTACTCCCAGAAGGGGGCGCCGTCGTCGTCGGTTACCGGCTTCAGCATGGTTCTCCCTCAGCTCCTCAGGAGGATTGCGGATGTGGGGACGCCTTCACCGGCCGTGACCAGGCAGGTCGAGGCGTCGGGGACCTGCGCCGTGGAGACTCCGCGCAGCTGCTTCACGCCCTCGGTGATGAGGTTGAAGCCGTGGACGTACGCCTCGCTCAGGCCGCCGCCGCTCGTGTTGATCGGTAGCCGGCCGCCGATCTCCAGCGCGCCGCCTTCCGTGAAGGAGGCGCCCTCGCCCCTGTCGCAGAAGCCGTAGCCCTCCAACGACAAGGGGATCAGCGGGGTGAACGCGTCGTAGATCTGCGCCACGTCGACGTCCTGCGGGCCGAAGTCCGCCTGTTTCCACAGGTGTCGGGCCGCCGTCCAGGCGGGGCCGGTCAGCGGGTCGTCGTTCCAGTAGTTGACCATCCCGTGGTGCTGCGATGGCAGGCCCTGCGCCGCCGAGTGGACGTACACCGGCTTCTGGCGGCAGTCGCGCGCCCGTTCCGCCGACACGATCACGCACGCCAACGCCCCGTCGGTCTCAAGGCAGTTGTCGAAGAGGCAGAGCGGGTCGCTGATCCAGCGCGAGGTCATATAGCTGTCGCGCGTCATGGGGCGCTCGTACATCATCGCGGCCGGATTCTGGTTGGCCCGGTTGCGGCAGGCGAGCGCGACGTTGAAGAGGTGGTCGCGGGTCGCCCCGTACTCGTGCATGTAGCGGCGCGCCAGCATCCCGATCTCGTCGGCCGGGCGCAGCAGCCCGAAGGGGCGCGTCCACTGGCCGGGTGTCGGCAGCTGAACTGCCGTGTTCTTCCAGGGCCTTGGGCCACTGCCCCGTTTCCGCGAGCGCCATGCGATCCCCACGCTCGCCTGCCCCGTCGCGATCGCCGACGCCAGATGTCCGACGGTCGCGCACGAACCGCCGCCCCCGTACCCGATCTTGGAGAAGAAGGTCACGTCACCGGCCCCGATCGCCTTCGCGACCTCGACCTCGTCGGTCTCCTCCATGGTGTACGAGGCGAACGCATCCACCTCCGAAGGCGCGATCCCCGCGTCCTCCAGAGCGGCGAGGATCGCCCTGCAGGCAAGGGCCTTCTCCGACTCGGGGAGGTGTTTCGCGAAGGGGGTCTGGCCTATCCCGACTATTGCTGTCGCATCCTTGAGGGTCGCCATGGGCGGGAGGTTACAGCTAATCTGACGGATAGTCAGCTACTGGTACGCGGCGGAACCGATCAGCTACGGGAGGCTTGCGATGCGCGGTGACTTGCAATGGGGAACCATCCCCGGGCTGGTCCGGTACGCCGTCGAACGCTACGGAGAGCGGGAGGCGGTCGTCGAAGGACGTACCCGCATCACCTACGCGGAACTCGGCGACCGCGTCGAACGCGCGGCCGCGGCCTGCATGGCCTCCGGCGTCGAACCGGGCGACCGGGTCGCGATCTGGGCCCCCAACACCCTCGACTGGATCGTCTCCGCCCTCGGCGCCGTGACGGCGGGCGCGGTCCTGGTCCCCCTCAACACACGCTTCAAGGGCGCGGAGGCGGCGTTCGTACTGCAGCAGAGCCGGGCCAGGCTGCTCTTCGTCACGGGCACTTTCCTCGGGACGTCGTACGTGGCCTCCCTGCGCCGCGCGACCGCCGAAGGACCCGGCACAGGACCGCTCCCCGGGCTTCCGCACCTGGAGGACGTGGTCGTCCTCGCCGACGACGCCCCCGAGAACTTCCGTACGTGGAAGGACTTCCTGGCCACCGGCGACAAGGTCACCGCGGACGACGTCAGGGACCGCACCGAGGCCGTCGACACCTCGCACCCCTCCGACATCATCTTCACCTCGGGCACCACGGGCCACCCCAAGGGCGCGGTGATCACCCACGCCCAGACCCTGCGCGGCTACGAGATCTGGAGCGACCTCGCCGGCCTGCGCGAGGGCGACCGCTACCTGATCATCAACCCCTTCTTCCACACCTTCGGCTACAAGGCGGGCATCATCGCCTGCCTGATGCGCGGCGCGACGATGGTCCCGCAGCCCGTCTTCAACGTGGACACGGCCCTCGCCAACATCGCCGCCGAACGCATCTCGGTCCTCCCGGGCCCGCCCACCCTCCACCAGTCGCTCCTGGACCATCCGAACCGTTCCGCCCACGACCTCACCGCCCTGCGCCTGGTCGTGACGGGTGCGGCGGTTGTCCCCCTCCAGCTCGTCGAGCGCCTCCGCACGGAGCTGCACATCGACACGGTCCTCACCGCGTACGGCCTCTCGGAAGCCTCCGGCATCGTCTCGATGTGCCGCCGCGGCGACCCGGCGGACGTCATCGCCTCGACGTCGGGGCGCGCGATCCCGGACACGGAGGTGCGGGTGGAGGCGGAGACGGGGAAGCCGGGGGAGGTGCTCGTCCGCGGATTCAACGTCATGCAGGAGTACTTCGAGGATCCCGTCGAGACCGCGAAGGCCATCACCGGGGACGGCTGGCTGCGGACGGGCGACGTGGGGGTGCTCGACGAGGCCGGCAATCTCCGGATCACCGACCGGATCAAGGACATGTTCATCGTCGGCGGCTTCAACGCCTACCCGGCGGAGATAGAGCAACTGCTCGGCCTGCACCCGGATGTGGCGGACGTGGCGGTGATCGGCGTACCGGATCCGCGGCTCGGCGAGGTCGGGCGGGCGTATGCCGTACGGCGTCCCGGCTCGACGCTCACCTCCGACGACCTGATCGCCTGGTCGCGGCGCGAGATGGCGAACTACAAGGTCCCCAGGGACGTCGAGTTCGTGACCGAGCTGCCGCGCAACGCGAGCGGCAAGGTCACGAAGGCGGTGCTGCGGGATCGCGTGGGCGGCTGAGCGGGGCGGTGCGCCGGAGGGGCCGGGCAGTGGTCGGCCCCTCCGGCGGGCATCGGGCGGCGGTCAGCGCGCCGTGCTCACCCGGACGAGGTCCGTCGCACCGGTGGTGCCTGTCGCGTGCACATTGGCCAGCGCGGGGGCTGCCGATGCGGCTGCGGTCGCGATCACCAGCGCGGCCGTGATGACGATTCTCTTCGTGCGGGTCATGCGTGCTCCTCTTGTGTCCGGACGTGCAGCGGCCGCGGTGGCTCCCCCTCCGGGCCACCGCGGCCGCATCCCCCGTACCCCGTCGTGGAAGTCTTCGTCAGACGGGCTCGTCCGTCGCGTGGAGGTTGTCCGTCGTCGCCGTGCCGTCCGCAGGTGCGGCCGTGGCGTGGAGGTTGTCGGGCTTGACCGTGCCGTCCGCGGGTGCGGCCGTGGCGTGCAGGTTGTCCGGCTTGACCGTGCCGTCCGCCGGCTTGACGGTGGCGTGGAGATTGTCCGGGTCGACTACCGGGTCGGTTCCTGGGGTCTCACTCATCGCTAACTCCTGGTGACTGGCTGGGTGATGAAAGGGGAGACCCGCCCGGCAACTCCCCCGAGGACTGCCGAGCGGGCCGTCTCCTGGCCGCTCACCCTAAGGTCACGGCCTGTCGTCGTTCCGTCTGCCCCCCGACGCGACGGTTCGACAGGACAGAGACTGCCGGTTCCGGATAAACGAACGATGAACGCCCAGTTGTGACGGGCGTCACGCCATCGTGGGCGGCTTCAGCAGGGCGCGTACGTCGGCCGCCTCGTCCGAGCCCAGCTCCTCGTACACGTCCAGCGCTTCGCGCCAGCAGACCTGTGCGCGCAGGCTCTGGCCGATCCCGTCAAGGGCGCGTCCCAGGAGCGACAGCACGTTCGCGCGCCGCCAGTCGCCGCCGATGTTGCGCAGGATCGACAGCGCCGACTCGGCGTTGGCGGCGGCCTGTGTCGGCTTCCCCGCAGCGATGTCGACCTCGGCGATACGGAACAGGGCCATGCCTTCCCAGAGGCGCTGGCGGCTGTCCCGGAAGACGTCCAGGGCCTCCTGGAGCTGCTCCGCGGCCTCGTCGAACTGCCCGGCCTGGGTGAGCGCCAGGCCCAGCGCGTAGCGGCCGTTGGCGCCCCGCAGGGTGTGCCCCATGGCGGCGTACATGTCGGCGCCCTGCTGGGCGAGGGTGACCGCGCTGTCCGTACGGCCGAGGGAGAGGTGGATGCGCGAGAGGTTGCACAGGGCGCTCGCCTCGCCGGGGCGGTCCTCGCAGTCGCGGAAGCTGTTGAGGGTGCGGGTGAGGTGCTCCTCGCCGTCCGGGAGCCGGTTCTGGAAGAGGGCGATGACTCCGCGGACGTTCGAGGACCAGCAACTGGTCAGCGGGTCCTGCGCGTTCACGGCGCACTCCAGCGACTGCGCGGCCTCGCGGTCCGCGAGGTCGAAGCGGCCGGTGAACTGGTGGGAGTAGGAGAGCACCATCAGGGCGCGGCCTTCGGCCCGGCTGTCCCCGGCGGCCTGCGCCAGGCCCTGGACCGTGGTGGCGGTCGACTCGTACTCCTTGGAGTTGGCCCCGGACTCCGCCAGGTCGACGGCGGCCCAGAGCAGGTCAACAGCCTTGCGCACGCCGTGTGTTCCCGCCGCCTGCCGCACGCATGCCAGCAGGTTGACCGCCTCCGAGTACAGCCAGTCCTGGCCGTCGTGCCGGTCCGTGAAGGTCAGGCCGTCGTACGCGGTCGGCTCCAGGTGGTCCACCAGGCGGTCGCCGGGGCGCTCGATCGCGTACACGCGCGAAGCCGTCGAGAGGTAGAAGTCGAGGAGCCGCTCCAGCGCCAACTGGCGCTCCACCGGCGGTTGTTCGTCCCGCTCCGCGCATGCACGCGCGTAGAGGCGCACCAGGTCGTGGTAGCGGTAGCGGCCTGGCGCCGCAGACTCCAGCAGGGAGGTGTCCACCAGGGACTCCAGGACGTCCTCGGCGTCCTGCACGGGCAGGGCGAGGGCAGCGGCCGCCGCCGCGAGCGAGATGTCCGGGCCGTCGGCCAGGCCCAGCAGCCGGAAGGCGCGGGCCTGCTGCGGCTCCAGCTGGCCGTAGCCCAGCTCGAACGTCGCCTTCACCGCCAGGTCGCCCGCCTGCAGCTCGTCCAGCCTGCGCCGCTCGTCCGCGAGCTTCTCCGCGAGGACCGAGACCGTCCAGGTGCGGCGGGCGGCGAGGCGCGATGCCGCGATACGGATCGCGAGGGGGAGGAAGCCACAGGCCGCGACGACGTCCAGGGCCGCCTGGCGTTCGGAGTTGACCCGCTCGGTGCCGACGATCTTCGTGAAGAGCTGGAGCGCCTCCTCGGGGGACATCACGTCCAGGTCGACGAGGTGCGCGCCGGCCAGGTCGACCATACGGGCACGACTCGTGACCAGCGCCGCCGAGCCCGTCGTCCCCGGCAGCAGCGGCCGGATCTGCGCCGCGTCACGGGCGTTGTCGAGCAGGACGAGGATGCGGCGGCCGTCGAGGGTGGAGCGGTAGAGGGCCGCGCGGTCGTCGAGGGAGTCGGGGATCGCGGTGTCCGCGGTGCCGAGCGCCCGGAGGAAGGAGCCAAGGACGGCCTCCGGGTCGGCGGCCGTGTTCCCGGCGCCCTGCAGGTCGACGTAGAGCTGGCCGTCGGGGAAGTGGGGGCGGGCCGCGTGGGCCACATGGACGGCGAGCGTGGTCTTGCCGACGCCGCCGATGCCCGCGACCGCGCTGACCGCCATGACGCGGCCCTCGGCGGTGGCGAGACGGTCGCCGAGTTCGGTGACGAAGCTTGCGCGGCCCGTGAAGTCCGGCACGGTTGCCGGGAGTTGGGCCGGTCGTACGACCGTTGGCGCCGGTGCCGGCGGGGCCTCCGCCGGGTGGGCCAGCTCGTCGTCGGCCTGCAGGATGCGCTGCTGGAGGCGGGCGAGTTCGGGCCGGGGGTCGACGCCGAGCTCGTCGGCGAGGAGGCGGCGGGTGTCCGCGTACACGGCGAGCGCCTCGGCCTGGCGGCCGCTGCGGTAGAGGGCGAGCATCAGGAGCTCGCGGAGGCGTTCGCGCAGGGGGTGGGCGGCGGTCAGCGCGGTCAGCTCGGAGACGGCCTCCGCGTGGCAGCCGACCTCCAGGTCCATGTCGAGGCGCGTCTCGGTGAGTTGGAGGCGCCACTCCTCCAGGCGGGCGCGCTGCGTCTCCGCGTACGGGCCCGGGATGGAAGCGAGCGGTTCGCCGTCCCAGAGGGCGAGCGCCTCGTTGATCCGGTCGCGGGCCGTGCAGCGGTCGCCGGAGGCGGCGGCCTTCTCGGCCTGCGCGGAGAGCTCCTGCGCGGTCGCGAGGTCCAGGGTGGCCGACGCGACCCGGATCGCATAGCCGCCGGCCTCGCTGACCAGGACGCCGGCGCCGAGGATCTTGCGCAGGCGCGAGGCGTACGTCCGTACCGCCGCCAGGGCCTGCGAGGGCGACTCGTCGCCCCAGATCGCGTCGATCAGCTCGGACGCGGTCGCGGTGCGGCCGTTGCGCAGGAGGAGGGCGGTGAGCAGGGCGCGTTGCTGCGGTGATCCCGAGGGCAGCGCTTCGCCGTCGCGCCAGGCCCGGACGGGTCCGAGCACGCTGAAGCGCACACCGGCGCTCCGCTCCTGCTCCGGAGCCCGCTGCTCCGGACTCCGCTGCTTAGGACTCCGCTGCTTAGGTACGTGCGGCCCGCTGTCACGGTCCATGGCTGCCCCCTGCGCCCCGTACTGCTTGGCACTGCTCATGTGCACCCGCCAGTTTGCCTTGTTCATGCCGGGTCCGTCAGCACTGGGTGACGCTCTGCACAAGGTCTCCCTCCTACTTGACCGCGCCCAGGGAGCTGACGGTTCGTCAGATTGGGTCTACCGTGGAGCGCATGAACGCCATGGAGACCTTCCCGAAGATCATCTCGGTGGACGACCACACGGTTGAGCCCCCCAACGTCTGGCGGGACCGGCTCCCGTCCAAGTACAAGGACATCGGTCCGCGCATCGTCCGGGCCCCCCTGAAGGAAATGACCTTCCTGGGCGGCAAGTTCGCGCCGGTCATGGGCGCGAAGGGCGACGACGGACCGGTCGGCGACTGGTGGGTCTACGAGGACCTGCACCGGCCGCTCACGCGCCTGGACACGGCGGTGGGCTACGACCGGGACGAGATACGCCTCGAAGTCATCACGTACGAGCAGATGCGGCCGGGGTCGTTCTCGGTGCCCGAGCGCCTCGCCGACATGGACGTCAACCACGTCCAATCGGCGCTCTGCTTCCCGACCTTCCCGCGCTTCTGCGGGCAGACCTTCACGGAGGCCAAGGACCGGGAGCTGGGGCTGCTGGGCGTACGGGCGTACAACGACTGGATGGTGGACGAGTGGTGCGGTCCGCTCGCCCAGGGCCGGCTGATCCCGCTGCCCCTCGTCCCGCTGTGGGACGCCCAGTTGGCGGCCGCCGAGGTGAGGAGGAACGCGGCGCGGGGTGTGCGCGCGGTCGCATTCTCGGAGATACCGCCGCATCTCGGACTGCCGTCGATCCACACCGACGAGTGGGACCCGTTCCTGCAGGCGTGCGACGAGACGGGGACGGTGATCGCGATGCACATCGGGTCGTCGTCGAAGATGCCGTCGACGTCGGCCGATGCACCGCCCGCAGTGGGGTCGACGATCACCTTCGCCAACTGCTGCTTCTCGATGGTCGACTGGCTGATGAGCGGCAAGTTCGAGCGCTTCCCGAACCTCAAGATCATGTACGCGGAGGGTCAGATCGGCTGGATCCCGTACATCCTGGAGCGCGCGGACGTGGTCTGGGAGGAGAACCGCGGCTGGGGCGGGGTGGCCGACAAGGTGCACCGGCCGCCGTCGGAGCTCTTCACCGAGCACGTCTACGGCTGCTTCTTCGACGACGCCTTCGGGCTGAAGAACCTCGACGCGATCGGGGTGGGGAACGTGCTGTACGAGACGGACTATCCGCACTCCGACTCGACCTGGCCCAAGTCGAAGGAGGTCGGCGAGGCGCAGATGGGGCACCTGTCGGCGGACGTGGTCGACCGGATCGTACGGGGCAACGCGATCGAGCTGCTCGGGCTGACGGCGGACGGGCTCTGGGCAGGGCCCGGATCCGCCGTCTGACCGGCCTTTCGTCAGCGGCTGCGGCGGGCGAGGGTCAGGGTCACGGCCCCGCAGAGTGCGGCCAGGAGGGCGGTGCCCGCGAGCAGCTCGGTGAATCCGGCGCCGGTCGCGGGCAGTTGCGGCGTGCCCCCGCCCGCACCCGTTCCCGTGCCGCCGCCCGCGGGCGGCGTGGGCACGGTCGGCGTGGTCGGTGACGGGGACGGCGGCGTCGGATGCGGTGTGGGGGTGGGGGTCGGCGTGGGGCTCGGTGACGGGCGCGGGCGGACCACGACGGTCACCGTGCCGGTGTCGCACAGCGGCGGGGTGCCGTTGTCGCTGCCGATCACGGTGAAGGTGTCCGTACCGGTGAACCCCGGGGCGGGCCGGTAGACGAACGTCCCCTGCGCGGTGACGGTCGCCGTCCCGTGCGCCGGGGGGCTGCCCAGCCGGGTGGTGACCGGCAGGCCCTGGCGGTCACTGACCGGGACCCGGCCGGAGACGGGCTCGTTCACGTACGTCTCCTGGTGCACGTCCCCGACCACCGGCGGCCAGCGGCGCTCGACGACCGTGATCGTCACCGTGGCCTCCGAGCAGACGTCGGGCGCGGTCGGCGAGCAGATGCGGTACGTGAAGGAGTCCGTCCCCGTGAAGCCGGGATCCGAGACGTAGCGGAAGTCGCCCGACGGCAGCTGGGTCAGCGTGCCGTGGGAGGGCTGGGACGTGGCGACGGGCGGGCCCGTGTCGCCCCGGTCGTTGAGCTTCACATTGCCCGTCGCCGGGATGCCGCTCTCCGCCCGGACCGTGTCGTCCACGGCGACGGGCAGCACGGTGACGGTCACGAGCGCCCGGTCGCACAGGACCGGGGTGCCGTTGTCGCAGACCCGTACCGCGAAGGTGTCCCGGCCGGTGAAGTCGGTGGTGGGGGTGAAGGCGAAGTGGCCGTCCGGCGTGAGGGTCACGGATCCGTTCGCTGTCGCCAGGAACATCGCGCCCTTGGTGAGGGCGGCGGGCAGCGAGTAGGTGAGGGTCTGGCCCGTGTCCGGGTCCGTGGCGACGAGCCGTCCGTACGCCGTGCGGTTGACGTCGGTCGTGAAGGCCTGGTCGTCGATGACGGGCGGATTGTTCATCGGCACGGAGTCGGTGACCGTGGTGGTGACCCGCGCGGACGGCGCGGAGCCGTCGTTGTTGGTGGCGTCCGGGTCGGTGGTGGTGCTCGTGGCCGACACGACGTCGAGGAGGGTCCCCGCGGTGGTCGTCGTACCCGTGACGGTGTAGGTCACGGCCGAGTTGGCGGGGATCTCGGCGTGGGGCCAGGTGGCGGTCGTCCCGGTGACGGTGCCGCCGTCGGAGGCGCTGAGGTCGGTGAGCCCGGACGACGGGAGCTGGTCGGTGACCGTCACGTCGGCGGCGGCGTCGGGGCCCCTGTTGGCGACCACGACGACGTACGTCACCCGGTCGCCGGTGGCGGCATTGGCGGGCCCCGTCTTGTAGGCGTGCAGGTCGGCCGACTTGTCGGTGGGCCGATTGCCGCAGCCGGCGGGGGTGGTGGCGGGGTCGATGACCACCGGGGCTCTGACCGTGTTGGTGACGGTGCCGGACGAGGTGTCGAAGATGCCGCTGCCGGTCTGGGTGGTGTCGTGGAAGACGATCGGGTCATTGGCCGAATCGCCGTTGAACGTACCGAAGTTGGTGGTGTTGTCGGTGAAGCGGTAGTCGCCGAATCCGGTGATCGAGGCCGCGCTCGCGTTGGTGAAGTCGACGCCGCTGATCTGTCCGGCCGTGCTCTGGGTGATCGTGCCGGTGTTGTTGAGGTAGTCGGAGCCGAGGGTGATCAGCCCTTCGTTGGTCGCGGTGCCGCCCGTCGCCCAGCCCGCCGAGACCGCGAGGGTGCAGGTGTTGTGCAGGACGGATCCTGCCGAGGCGGTGAGGTACTGCTGGACGGTCATCTTCCCGGAGTTGTCGATCTCACCGTCCAGGGCGGTGCCGCTGCCTCCGGCGGCCAGGGTTCCGGTGTTGGTGACGGCGCTGCCGGCGGAGACGTTGAGGGAGCCGACGGTGGCCGTGCCCGCGTTGTCCAGCACGCTCTGGTTGCCGAGGGCGAGCCCGTTGGGGAGGTCCAGGGTCCCGTCGGCGGTGTTGGTCAGGCGGGCGGTACCACCCGTGATCACCCCTTGGGCGGCGGTGGTGCCCTCGTTGACCAGCTGGAAACCGCTGCTGACGGTGAGCCAGGGCAGCGTCGCGGTGCCCTCGACGGCCAGGGTCCCGGCGGCGTTGTTCGCGTACGGGGGCGAGAAGGAGGCGCTCGCGGAGACGCAGAGGGTGGAGCCCTGCGGGAAGTCGGTGACGCCGCCGGTGTAGGCACCGCCCGTCAGCAGCAGGGTCTCGTCCGCGGCGAGGGTGATCACGTCCGAGGAGCCGCCGGTGAGGGTGCGCGTGGGGGACGCGCAGGCGGCGAGGGCGCGGGGGGTGGCGGTGGGCGGCGCGGAGGCCGGTACCGCTGCTGAGGCGGGGAGCAGTGCGGCCGTGCCGACGACGAGTCCGGCGGCGAGGAGTGCGGGGAGGCGCATGAGGAGGTCCGGATCCCGTGGCGGAATAGTCCCATCATCCTGATTTGTGACCGGTTCCCGGGCGGGTCGGCTCGCCGGGCGGACGGGCCATGGAACCCGAATGCGCGCATCGGCGCCGAGGGGGGAGGCGTGCGGCAGTGATCCGGGCTGCGATCATGTGCCCATGAATCCGGGGGAGTTGGTGGGCGGCCGACGTGTGCGGAGACTCTGGGTGGGGCTGGCCGCGCTGGGCGTGGTCGTTGCGCTGACCGTGGTCGTCGTGGTGCTGCCGGGGATGGTGGTCGACCACGACCTCGCGGGTTCCCGGGTCACGGCCGCCGAGCGGCTCTCCGCCGTGAACAACGTACGGACGACGCTGCTGCAGGCGGTCGGCGGCGCGGTCGTGCTCTTCGGCGCGTACGCGACCTGGCGCCAACTCCGGGTCAGCCAGGACGGGTTGGCGGCCACGCGGGAGGGGCAGGTCACCGACCGGTTCAGCCGGGCGGTCGACCAGCTCGGCAGCGACAAGCTGGATGTCCGGATCGGCGGGCTCTACGCGCTGTGGCGGATCGCGTCGCACTCGCCCCACGACCATGAGTCCGTGGTCTCGATCATGGCGGCGTATCTGCGGACCCATCTGCCGTGGCCCCCGCGGGGCGGCCCGGACTCGCCGCCGGCGGAGACGTCCATCAACGCCGTACCCCCGCTGGAGACCCGTGCCGCCGATGCGCAGGTGGCGCTGACCGGTCTCGGCGTACTGGCGCGGGGGCGCGGCCAGGAGTGGCTCAACGCCAGCTACACGGATCTGCGGCGGGCGGACTGCGACGGGCTGTGGCTGCACCACATGAACTTCGACGGCGCCTGCCTGGAGGCGGCCAGCATCTACAAGGTCAATCTGACCGGGGCCTCGCTGATCGCGGCCGACCTGCGCCACGCGGAACTCGGCAACTCCGTCCTGCGCGGGGCCCGCTGCACCGAGGCCGATCTGCGGGGTGCGCGTCTGGTGAAGACGGACCTCGGCGAGGCCGACTTCACCGGCGCCGACCTGCGGGAGGCGAACCTGCGCAAGGCGCGGGCGCACGGGACCCGGTTCGGGGGCGCGGACCTGCGGCTGGCCGATCTCCGGGGGACGGACCTCACCGGCGCGGAGCTGGCGGGGGCGCGGCTGGAGGGGGCGGTGGGGAGCGATCGCACGGTCTGGCCCGTGGGGTTCGACGTCGGGGCTTCGGGGGTGGTCATGACCGATGATCCCGGTACGGAACCGGACAATCTGCTTCCGGGAGCGGCCATCGTACGGGAGGTGCCGCAGCTGCGGTCGGCCTGAGTCCGACGGCGGCGGAGGAGACGAGCGTCGCGGCGGCGAGACTGCCCCAGAGGGCGGCCGCACCGTGGGGCGCGAGCGAGGTGATGGCGGCGGGGGAGACGGCGAGGCCGAAGCCCGTCGAGAGCTGGAAGCGGGCGAGGGCGCGGCCCAGGAGACGGTCCGGGGCGAGGGCGGTGACGAGCGCGGTGGCGCTGCCCGCGTAGAGGATCTCGCCGATGGTGCAGATCACGGACACCGTGGCGACGGCGGGGGCGCCCCAGCCGTGTCCCAGTGAGGTGGCCGCGAGGAAGCCGAGGTAGGACGCGGTGAGGACCACGCCTGCCAGCGCGAGCACGGCGCGACGGGAGAAGCGGGACATCAGGACGGTGACCGGGACTTGGAGGGTGACCACCAGGACCGTGTTGGCCACGAAGATGGCGGCGGACCACACCGGGGAGGCGTGCAGGTGGGTCACCAGGATCAGGGGGAGCGCGATTTCGGGGACGTTGAGGCAGAAGGCGTAGATCACGTTGGCGGCCAGGAGGGCACCCATGCGGGGTGCGGGGCCTTTGGTCGTTTCCTTGGCGGGGGCGTCGGCCGGATGCGCGCGCAGGTGGACCGACCAGGCCAGGGTCGCGGCGGTCAGGTAGGCGAGTCCGGTGACGGCCGCCAGCACCTGCAGTGCGGTGGTGCCGCCCGTCAGGCACGCGGTCGCGATGAGCGCGCCCGTGCCCATGCCGGCGTTGCGCAGGGCGCGGCCCGCCGAGAGCGCGATGTCGCGCTCCCGGCCGTGGGCGACCGTGGCCACGACGGCCGCGTGGGCGGCCGGCCAGGCCTGGCCGCCGATACCGAGGAGGAGCGCCGCCGTCGCGAACAGCCGGATGTGTCCGGCCGGGGTGGCCAGCAGCAGGGCGACGCCCAGCACCCGTATCAGCATCGCCGCCGCCACGACGTTGCTGCGGGCGCCCCGGTCCAGCCATCGGCCGACGGCGGGCATGCACACGAGGCCCACGACGATGCCGGCCGTCATGGCGGCGCCGGTGGCCGGCGCGGACAGCTTCAGCACGGTCACCCCGTAGAGGAGCAGGAAGGGTCGCAGCATTCCGGTGCCGATCGCGTCGACGACCAGGGCGGCGGCATAGCGGGGGCCGCCGGAGGCTCGGACGAGGGTGCGGGGGCGGATCGTGGTGGTGGTTGCGGTGGTTGCCATGGCGTCCACGCTGCGGTCGACTGCCGGTAGGGCCCCGTGGGTTGACGGACATCGTCAACCCACGCCGTCGCCGGTCGTAGGGACGGCGATGATGAGGAGATGACCTTGAGGATCGACATCAGCGGCCTGCCGTCCGAGCGCCTGCGGTTCGCTGCCTCCCCGCTGGCCGAACTGACTGCGATGCTGCACGTGTTGGCGGAGCCCGGGCATCATCCGCGGCTCGCGGGCTGGGCCGGGGACGTGTGGGCCGGGCTGCGCCCGGAACTGGCCGAGCGGCTGCGTGAGGCGGAGTTCCTCTGGCGCTCCTCACGGGCCGATTTCCTGGTGCCCGCCCGTCCGCGGCCCACGCTCGTCGAGGAGCTGGACGACGTGGACCGGATCGACGACGAAACGTATGTGACGTCGGCGCTGGTCACGACGTGCGGCAGCAACAGGGTCCACTTCGGCGCACCCTCGCCGCTCGCCGACGCGACGGCGCGCGAGCGCGCCCTGGACCTGGCGCAGGCCCGCGGCCCCCTGCAGGAGGCCTTCGCGGAAAGGCTGTTGGCGGATCCGGCCGCCGTACGGGCACGGGTGCGCGACACCCTCGCCCAGTGCGCCGAGGCGTTCTTCGACGCCGCCTGGACGGACGCCGCCGTGCAACTCGCCACGGACCTGCGCCTGAAGAACGACCTGCGCAAGCACCAGGGCACGGCGGCGGCACTCGCCTCGGTCTCCGGTGCGGTCACCCTGACGCCGGACGGCGACAGCATCGCGGTGGACAAGCTGCAGGACAACGCGACCACGGCCCAGGGCACCGGGGTCACGTTCATCCCCAGCGTCTTCGGCCGCCCGCACCTGGTGGTGGTCCACGCACGCGGCTGGCAACCGGTGGTGCAGTACCCCGTGGCGGAGGCGGCCCCGGCAGGCCCGGTGCCGCTGGAGACGGTCACGCTGCGCCTGGAGGCACTCTCGCACCCTGTGCGTCTACGCCTGCTCCGCACCCTGGCCCGAGGCCCGCACACCACGGGCGAACTGGCCCAGGCGTGGGGCCTGACGCCGCCGGAGGTCTCCCGCCACCTGGCGGTCCTGCGCCGAGCGGGCCTGCTGACGTCCTGCCGACGAGGCCGCTACGTCCAGTACACGCTGGACCAGCCCGCGATGACGACCCTGGGCACGGACCTGCTGTCGGCCGTACTGCGCTGAGCGGCCAGGTCTGCGATCCGCCCCCACCCGCCTCTTGTCTGATGGACCGTCAGCAACCACGATGGGCGGCAGCCAAATGACGATCCGTCAGATCGCGACCGACCGCTGGGGGTCCGCATGGTCCACGTTCTGCCCGAAGGGCGACTCGCGTACGGGATGCAGCTCCCCATCCAGTCCCAGAGCGCCATCTACGCCGAGTCCTGGGAGGCCTCGGCCACCCCCGACGACCTCGCCGAGATCGCCCGTACCGCCGACCGGTCCGGGTTCGACTACATCGCCGGGTGCGACCACGTCGCCATACCCCGGCGGCTCGCCGACGGCATGTCGACCATCTGGTACGACCCCGTCGCCACCCTCTCCTTCCTCGCAGGGGTCACCACCCGCGTCAAGCTCATGAGCCATGTCGCCGTCGTCGGGCTCCGGCATCCGCTCATCACCGCCAAGCAGTACGCGACCCTCGACCACCTCTCCGGGGGGCGGCTCATCCTCGGCGTCGGGGCTGGGCACGTGCAGGAGGAGTTCGACGCCGTCGGGGCCGACTTCGTTCGGCGCGGGGCCGTTCTCAACGAGACCATCGACGCGCTCAAGGCCGCCCTCGGGCCCGAGGAGTACCCCGAGCACCACGGGGAGCTCTTCCAGTTCAGCGGGCTCGGGCAGATGCCCCGGCCCGCCCAGGAGCGCGTTCCCATCTGGGTCGGCGGGTCCTCGCCCGCCGCCGTCCGGCGCGCCGCCGAGCGCGGGGACGGGTGGTTGCCGCAGGGGGATCCTCGCGATGAACTGCCCGCCAAGATCGCCAAGTTGAAGGAGCTGCGCGAGGCCGCCGGCGTGTCGGAGCCCATCGTCGTCGGCGCCATCACCGAACCCCTCTACGTCGGCGAGCCCGACTGGGCCACCGGGCGCCGCACCCTCACCGGCAAGCCCGACGCCCTCGCCGCCTCCCTCCGTGCGTACGGAGAGATGGGCGTCCACCAGATCCAGGTCCGGTTCCGGTCGCGGAGCCGCAGTGAACTCACCGACCAGATGGCGGCGTTCGCCGCCGATGTCGCACCCCACCTCAACTGAACCGAAGGGACCATCCGGACATGGGCAAGCTTGACGGACGCGTCATCGTCATCACCGGCGCCGCACGCGGGCAGGGCGAGCAGGAAGCGCGGCTCTTCGTCGCCGAGGGCGCCAAGGTGCTGCTCGGGGATGTTCTTGATGACCAAGGCGAGGCTCTTGCAAAGGAGTTGGGGGAAGGTGTCGCCAAGTACGTGCACCTCGACGTGAGCCAGGAGAGCGACTGGACCGCCGCCGTCGAGGCCGGGCTCGGCGCCTTCGGGAAGATCGACGGCCTCGTCAACAATGCGGGGATTCTTCGGTTCAACGAGCTTGTCGACACACCCCTGGAGGAGTTCCAGACCGTCGTCCAGGTCAATCAGGTCGGCGCCTTCCTCGGCATCAAGCACACCTCTCCCGCCATCGCGGAAGCCGGCGGCGGCACCATCGTCAACACCTCCTCGTACACCGCCCTCACCGGCATGGCGGTCGTCGGTGCGTACGCCGCCACCAAGGCCGCCATCCTCGGCCTCACCCGCGTCGCCGCAATGGAGCTCGCGCGCAAGAAGATACGGGTCAACGCCATGTGCCCCGGCGCCATCGACACCCCCATGAGCAACCCCGCCCAGCTCGACCCCAACGCCGACCCCGCCGAGATGTCCGCCGCCCTCAACGATCTCTACAGGAAGCTCGTCCCGCTGGAGCGCGTGGGCAAGCCCGAAGAGGTCGCCAAGCTGGCCCTTTTCCTGTCCAGCGATGACTCCTCCTACATCACCGGACAGCCCTTCGTCATCGACGGGGGATGGCTCGCGGGCGTCAGTCTCTTCTGAATCCGCAGACCGTATCTGATGGGCCGTCAGGTATTGACGGTCCCCGACCCCGGTGCCAGAGTCGGAGTCATCAGATATCTGACGCACTGTCAGAAACTATGAGGACGGTGAACCTCCTTGGAATTCGGGATCTTTGTGCAGGGATACGTGCCGGACGACCGGCGCGCCGTCGACCCCGAGGCGGAGCACCACGCGCTGATGGAGGAGGCCGGGTACGTCATCCAGGCCGACAAAGTGGGGTTCAAGTACGCCTGGGCCTCCGAGCACCACTTCCTGGAGCAGTACTCGCACCTCTCCGCCAACGACGTCTTCCTCGGATACCTCGCCCACGCCACCGACCGCATCCACCTCGGCTCCGGCATCTTCAACCCCCTCGCCCCCGTCAACCACCCCGTGAAGGTCGCCGAGAAGGTGGCCATGCTCGACCACCTCTCGGAAGGCCGCTTCGAGTTCGGGAGCGGGCGCGGGGCCGGGAGCCACGAGATCCTCGGGTTCATGCCGGGCATCACCGACATGAACCACACCAAGGAGATCTGGGAAGAGACCATCGCCGAGTTCCCCAAGATGTGGCTCCAGGAGGAGTACCAGGGGTTCCAGGGCAAGCACTGGTCGCTGCCTCCCCGCAAGGTCTTCCCCAAGCCGTACGGGAAGTCCCACCCGGGCATGTGGTACGCCGCCGGCTCCCCGGCCTCGTACGCGATGGCCGCCAGGAAGGGCCTCGGGGTGCTGGGCTTCAGCGTCCAGAAGGTCTCCGACATGGAGTGGGTCCTGGAGCAGTACAAGACCGCCATCCAGGAGGCCGAGCCGGTCGGCGACTTCATCAACGACAACGTCATGGTGACGTCCACCGCCATCTGTGCCCCGACCCACGACGAGGCCGTCCGGATCGCCATGGGCGCCGGGCTCAACCGCCTCCAGTCGCTGCTCTTCTACTACCACGACACCTTCCCCAAGCCCGAGGGCATGCCGGTCTGGCCCGAGATGCTCCCCGACTTCAACGAGGAGATCGTCGAACTCCTCATCCAGGAAGAGCTGTTGATCTGCGGCGACCCCGACGAGGTGCTGCAGCAGTGCAAGCGCTGGGAGCAGGCCGGCGCCGACCAGCTCAGCTTCGGCATACCGATCGGGGTGAAGTCCGACGACGTACTGCAGACCATCAAACTCGTCGGCGAACACGTCATCCCGAAGATCGACTCCGACCCGGTGCACCGCACGACGCGCTTCCGGCAGGCAGCGGGCGACCACAAATAGAGCGGATGACGGTTCTTCCCGGATGCCGTCGTCCGGTTCCGGCCGGGGTGTGCGTGTGGCAGCGGCCTGCCCCGTGCACCCCGGCCGGACCCATGCTGTGTTTTCCCGGGGGACAACCCCCGGACCCCCGGCCGGACAAGCGGTCCACCGCCGCGACCCGAACCTCCATCGCGACGCCAATGTCAGTGAATGTGCCCCGCACGAAAGGGGATTGACCCCATGCTCGACCACCTCATCCGCAACGCGACCGTCGTGGACGGGACCGGCGCACCCTCGTACGCAGCCGACATCGGCATCCGCGACGGCCGCATCGCCGTCATCGCCGAGCCCGGCACCGTCACCGAGGAGGCGACGACCGACGAGGACGCGACGGGGCTGATCCTGACCCCCGGATTCGTCGACCCGCACACGCACTACGACGCCCAGCTCTTCTGGGACCCGTACGCCACCCCCTCCATGAACCACGGCGTGACCACGGTCGCCGGCGGCAACTGCGGCTTCACGCTCGCCCCGCTCAACCCGGACCACCCCGACGACGCCGACTACACGCGCCGGATGCTGTCCAGGGTCGAGGGGATGTCGCTGGTCGCCCTGGAGGAAGGGGCGCCCTGGAACTGGTCCACCTTCGGCGAGTATCTCGACGCCCTCGAAGGGCGCATCGCCGTCAACGCCGGTTTCATGGTGGGGCATTGTGCGCTGCGGCGGCACGTCATGGGAGCCGACGCCGTGGGCGGGCAGCCCACCGAGGAGCAGCTCGACGCCATGCTCCGGCTCTTCCACGACGCCATGGAGGCCGGCGCCTGGGGGCTCTCCACCACCCAGTCCTCCACCCACTCCGACGGCGACGGGCAGCCCGTCGCCTCGCGCCACGCCAAGCCCGCCGAGCTGCTCGCGCTCTCGAAGGCCATCGGCGAGCACGAGGGAACGCAGATCGAGGCGATCGTCGCCGGATGCCTCGACCAGTTCGCCGACGAGGAGATCGATCTCTTCGTGGAGATGAGCGCGGCCGCCGGGCGGCCCCTCAACTGGAACGTCCTCACCATCGACGCCTCCGTCCCCGAACGCGTACCTCGCCAGCTCGAAGCGAGCGAGCGGGCCCGCAAGTCGGGCGGCCGGATCGTCGCGCTGACCATGCCGATCCTGACCCCGATGAACATGTCGCTCGGCACCTTCTGCGCGCTGAATCTGATACCCGGCTGGGGCGACATCCTCGGGCTGCCCGTCCCCGAGCGCATCGTGAAGCTGAGCGACCCCGACGTCCGCGCCGAGATGCTGCGGCGCGCCGACTCCAAGGAAGCGGGAGTCTTCCGGCGGCTCGCCAACTTCGGTCGGTACGTCATCGGGGACACGTACTCCGAGGCGAACGCCGGGCTGAGCGGTCGCGTAGTGAAGGACATCGCCGCCGAGCGCGGCCAGGACTCCTTCCAGACCCTCGTCGAGATCTGCTCCAACGACGAACTCCGCACGGTGCTCTGGCCGATGCCGACCGACAACGACCCCGACTCCTGGGCCCTGCGCCAGCAGACCTGGCAGCACGAGGACGTCATGCTGGGTGGTTCCGACGCGGGCGCGCACCTGGACCGGATGTGCGGGGCGCCGTACACGACGCGCTTCATCGGCGACTGTCTGCGCGGCCGCAAGCTGGTCGGTCTGGAAGCGGCCGTGAAGATGCTGACCGACGACCCGGCGCAGCTCTTCGGGCTGCGCGAGCGCGGCCGGGTGGAGGAGGGGTTCCACGCGGACCTCGTCCTCTTCGACCCCGAGCGCATCGACGCGGGCCCCGCCACCCTGGTCCACGACCTGCCCGGCGACTCGCCCCGGCTGGACTCGCGGGCGGTCGGGATCGTGTCCGTACGGATCAACGGCGTGGAGACCATCCGCGACGACGAGATCACCGGGGCGATCCCGGGGAAGGTCCTGCGATCGGGCCAAGACACAAGGACGGTGTCCACCAAGTGAGCGCAGAACAACGGCTGTTCATCGGCGGGGAGTGGGTCGAGCCCGACGGCGGTCACTACGAAGTGATCAATCCGGCGTCCGAGGAGACCGTTGGGTACGCCCCCGAGGCCAGCCGCGACCAGGTGTACGCGGCCGCCGCAGCGGCGCAGGACGCCTTCGGCACCTGGTCCCGTACGCGGCCCGAGGAGCGGGCGGCGATCCTGGACCGGGCCGCGGGCATCATGCAGGCCAACTTCGTCCCGTACGCGGAACTCGCTCAGGCGGAGAGCGGCGCGACCGCAGGGACCGCGCGCGGCATGCAGGTCGCGGTCGGGGTCGCGCGCTTCAAGCGGTACGCGCGCGGCGCCCTGGAGCCGGTCGAGGCCGCGCTCCCGCCGCAGATCAACGAGGCCGGGCCGATGGGGAAGGCCGGGGTCTTCGGGGCGCTGACCGTACGGCAGCCGGTGGGCGTCGTCACGTGCATCACCTCGTACAACAACCCGTGGGCCAACCCGGCGGGGAAGGTCGCGCCCGCGCTCGCGATGGGCAACACCGTCGTCGTGAAGCCCGCCCCGCAGGACCCGCTCTCCGTCTTCCGCATGGCGGAGGCGCTGGAGGAGGCGGGGGTGCCGCGGGGTGTCGTGAATGTCGTGACCGGGTCCGCGCCCGCCGTGGGGGAGGCGGCCGTCGACTCGCCGGACGTCGACATGGTCAGCTTCACCGGCAGTACGGGCGTCGGGCAGCGCATCGGCGAGGTCTGCGGGCGCTCCATGAAGCGGCAGCTGATGGAGCTCGGCGGGAAGGGTGCGGCCGTCGTCTTCGACGACGCGGATCTGGACTCGGCGGTGGCCGGGATCGGGACGACGTACGCCTTCTACAGCGGGCAGATCTGCACCGCTCCCACCCGGGTGATCGCCCAGCGCGGGATCTACGACCAGCTCGTCGAGAAGCTGAAGGGGTACATCGGGTTCATGAAGGTGGGGGACCCGGGGGAGAAGGGCACCATCGTCGGGCCCGTCATCTCCGCAGCCCACCGCGACCGCGTCGAGTCGTACGTGGAGCTGGGCAAGAAGGAGGGCGCGACCGTCGTCGCCGGGGGTGAACGGCCCGACTTCGAGCGGGGGTTCTACGTGGCGCCGACACTGCTCGCCGACTGCACCAACGACATGCGGGTCGTACGGGAGGAGATCTTCGGTCCCGTCGTCGTGGTCGTCCCCTTCGACGACGAGGAGGAAGGCATCGCGCTCGCCAACGACAGCGACTACGGGCTCCTCGACTACGTGTGGTCGGGGGACGTCGCGAAGGCGTTCAGGGTCGCGCGGCGGCTGCGCGCGGGCGGGGTCGGCGTGAACACGATCGGGCGGAACATGGAGGCACCGTTCGGCGGGTTCAAGCAGAGCGGGGTGGGGCGCGACGTGGGGTCGTACGCGCTGCACGCGTACAGCGAGATGCAGTCGATCGTCTGGCCGGGGTGACGTGAGCGCGGGGGCCGGTGCGGGACACCGGCCCCCTTCGGCTCCCTCAGCGCCCCAGGAACACGGGGTTCGTCAGCGCGGCGAAGGGCCCCGGCAGCCCCGGCACCACCGGTGCGTGCCTGACCTCCGCCCGTACGTACGCCGCGTACGCGGCCGTCGTCGACCACTCCGCCGTCCCGGCCCCGTCCGCACCCAGCGGCGCCGACGTGAACAGCGTCCCCTGGTCCGTCACGAAGTGCAGCGTGCAGCCCGGCGCCCCGGTCACCTCAAGTCGTACGGTCACCGGCGCGTCCTTGTCCACCGCGAGCCGCTCGCCGATCCCCGCGTGCAGCCCGCGCCCGCCCGCCGCCCCGAACGTCAGCGACACCTTCGCCGACTCCGCGATGTACGAGCGCCCGGCGCGGATCCCCTCCTGGATCGCCTCCCGGGAGAGGTCGTCCGCCAGCACCACCGTCTGCGGTGTGCCGATCGGGTCGGGGTCCTTGTGGGCGTCGCTGTTGCCCATCGCAGGGGTCCAACCCCGGCCGGACACAAGGGTGTTGTCCCAGTCGGCGAGCGAGACCTCGTCGTCGACGGTGTACGGGCCGTTCCAGACCTCCACCGCGTCCGCCTCGCCGAAACCGAACTTCCAGTTGCAGCCGATGCAGGTGGCGTGCGGGTGCGCGGGCACCACCAGGCCGCCCGCCCGCCGGACCTCGCGCGCGAAGTGCCCGAAGCGGTTGTCGCGCGCCCGGTAGCGCCAGTCGACGAACGTCCCCGCGTCGGTGCCGAGCGCGACGACGTGGCCGTTGCGCGTGGTGATCTCCTCGCCGGTGAGGATCAGCAGGTCATCGCCCCACAGCCCGGACCACGCGCTGTGCGCCGAACTCGTGTTGTGGTCACTGGTGTTGATGAAATCGAGCCCCGCCGCCCGGGCCAGCGCCGCGATCTGCGCGGGCGTCCGCTTGCCGTCGGAGTGCACGGAGTGGATGTGGCAGTCGCCCCGGTACCAGGCCCGGCCGCGCCCCTTCGCCCGCTCCGGCGGATACACGGGGGCGGGCGTCGCGGGAGTCGGTCCGTACCGCAGCGTGATGGTGACCGCGTACGGCAGCCCCTCGGGGGCGGTCGTGTACGGGCCCAGCGCGATGTGCCACGTCCCGGCGCGCACCGGGCCCGCGAGATAACCGGGGGTCGCCTCGTCGCCACGGAGGAAGAACTCCGTGCGCGCGCCGCCCGACCACCCCCTGAAGCCCCGGCCGCCCAGTTCCGTACCGCGCTCGTCGAAGATCCCGATGTCGAGCGCGTTGTTCTGGGTCCCGGCCGGGACCACCGCCTTCTCGTACGTGTACGAGACCGCCAGCTCCCGCACCCCGTGGGGAACCTCCACCGGCAGATAGACGAAATCGGGCGAACCGGGCGGGAGCGTTCCCCGCACGGTTCTGGTCTCCTCGCCGTCCGTGGTGCCGGCCGCGCTCGCGAAGCTCACGCTTCCCAACGTAAGCGCAGAGGCCGCACCCGTCACCAGCAGTCCGCGTCGTCCGATCGATCCGCTCGCTCCAGTCATGGGTCGCATCGTTCTAGTGAGCCGTGAACCGGGCGTAAAGGGAAGGGAGTCGTCAGGAGATGCCTGTGTGCATCAATCCCGCCTACGGGACCGGCTGATGGCGTAGACGATCACCGCGGCGATGATCACGACGATCAGCAGGATCACGATCCAGCCGATGCCCGAGCTGCTCTTCTTCTTCTTTTTCTTCTTGAGCTTCAGCTTGGAGACCGCCTCGGACGCGGTCGCGGTGGTGACGGCGGACCGGTGCAGCGTCTGCTGCTGCGAAGGGGCCTTGACCTGGGCCGACTGCGTCACACCGGTGCGCGCCACGGCGTACGACGCGGCGGGCGCGCCGAGCACGAGGCTCCCTGTGAGGACGAGCGTCGTTATGGCCTTGCGGGTGTACATGCTGATTTCCTCCCGTTGTGTGGTGCGGACTACGAGTTGGACTTCTTGACCACGAAGTAGATGACGACAGCCACGATCACCGCGATCAGCAGGAAGATCTCCCAGCCGGCCATCCCGCCCGATCCGCTGCCGGAGGTGTGCGAATGGTAGTGGTGGCGCGTTCTGGTCACGACGGCCGCGTTCAGCAGGGTGTGCATGCAGGGGTCTCCCGTTGATG
This sequence comes from Streptomyces sp. NBC_01465, assembly GCF_036227325.1. Lineage (NCBI taxonomy): Bacteria > Bacillati > Actinomycetota > Actinomycetes > Kitasatosporales > Streptomycetaceae > Streptomyces > Streptomyces sp. NBC_01465. Next base: position 4,857,435 of record NZ_CP109467.1, read on the forward strand.
GTGCGCTTGATGTCTCTCGGCATTTGGCAACCTACGGCGTACCCTCTGCCCGCCACCAGACACCCACCAGAGGGGCACGGGACATGCGCATCGGGACCACGATTTTCCTCACCGACCAGATCGTCACGCCCGTACGTCTCGCCCGCGCCCTCGAAGAGCGCGGCTTCGACGGGCTCTACCTCCCCGAACACACCCACATACCCGTCGAACGCACCACGCCCTACCCCGGCACCCCGGACGGAACGATCCACCCGGAGCTCGCCCGCACCCTCGACCCCTTCGTCGCCCTCGCCCAGGCCGCCGCGGTCACCGAGCACCTGACCCTCGGCACCGGCATCACCCTGCTCACCCAGCACGACCCGATCGCCCTCGCCAAGCAGATCGCCACCCTCGACCATCTCTCCGGCGGCCGCTTCACCCTCGGCCTCGGCTTCGGCTGGAACGTCGAGGAGGCCGCGGACCACGGAGTCGAATGGCGTACGAGGCGCGAGCTCGGCCGGGACCGGCTGGGGCTGATGCGGGCGCTCTGGGCGCCCGAACCGACCGCGTACAAGGGGGAGTTCGCCTCGGTCCGCGCCAGCCTCGCCTTCCCGAAGCCCTTCCGGCCGGGCGGCCCCCGCACCCTCATCGGCGGCGCGGCGGGACCCAAGCTCTTCGCGCACATCGCCGAGTACGCCGACGGCTGGATGCCCATCGGCGGCCGCGGCCTCACCGAGAACCTCCCCGTCCTGCGCCAGGTCTGGGAGGACGCGGGCCGCGACCCCGCCGCCCTCCAGGTCGTCCCCTTCGGCGTCCTGCCCAGCCCCGGCAAACTCGAGCACTACGCCTCGCTCGGCATCGAGGAAGTGGTGCTGCAGCTGCCGCCCGCAGACGAGGACGAGGTGCTGAAGACCCTCGACGGCTTCGCTCGTATGCTCGACAAATGACGACCAGTACGCAGGTAGACGGACCGACAGGCCCTACGGCCAACGCCATGCGGCGCGCGCTCAGGCGTGCCCGGGACGGTGTGGCCCTCGATGTCACCGAGGCCGCCGTGCTGCTCCAGGCGCGGGGCGCGGACCTGGACGACCTGACCGCATCGGCCGCGCGGGTGCGCGACGCCGGGCTCGAGGCGGCGGGGCGCCCGGGAGTCATCACGTACTCCAAGAGCGTCTTCATCCCGCTCACCCGACTCTGCCGCGACAAGTGCCACTACTGCACCTTCGTCACCGTCCCCGGCAAGCTGCGCAAGGCCGGCCATGGGATGTTCATGTCGCCGGACGAGGTCCTCGACATCGCCCGGCGCGGGGCCGAACTCGGCTGCAAGGAGGCCCTGATCACCCTCGGCGACAAGCCCGAGGACCGGTGGCCCGAGGCGCGCGAGTGGCTGGAGGCGGAGGGGTACGACGACACGATCGCCTACGTGCGGGCCATGTCGATCCGCATCCTGGAGGAGACGGGGCTGCTGCCGCACCTCAACCCGGGCGTGCTCTCGTGGACGGACTTCCAGCGGCTCAAGCCCGTCGCCCCGTCGATGGGGATGATGCTGGAGACGACCGCGACCCGGCTCTGGTCCGAGCCGGGCGGCCCGCACTACGGCTCCCCGGACAAGGAACCGGCGGTGCGGCTGCGGGTGTTGGAGGACGCGGGCCGCTCGTCCGTCCCCTTCACGAGCGGGCTGCTGATCGGGATCGGCGAGACGTACGAGGAGCGGGCGGACTCCCTCTTCGCGCTGCGCCGCGTCTCGCGCTCGTACCACGGCATCCAGGAACTGATCATCCAGAACTTCCGCGCCAAGCCGGACACGGCGATGCGCGGCATGCCCGACGCGGAACTCGACGACCTCCTCGCCACGGTCGCCGTCGCCCGCCACATCATGGGCCCGTCCGCCTGTCTGCAGGCCCCGCCGAACCTGGTCGCGGGAGAGTACGGGCGCCTGATCGGCGCGGGCATCGACGACTGGGGCGGGGTCTCGCCGCTGACGATCGACCACGTCAACCCCGAACGCCCCTGGCCGCAGATCGACGAGCTCGCCGAGAAGTCGGGCACGGCGGGCTTCTCCCTCCGTGAACGCCTGTGCATCTACCCGGAGTTCGTGCAGCGGGGCGAGCCGTGGCTGGACCCGCGCCTGCTCCCGCACGTGCGCGCGCTGGCGGACGCGGCGACGGGACTGGCGAACGAGTCGGCCGAGGTGAGCGGCCTGCCCTGGCAGGAACCGGACGAGGGCTTCACCAGCAGCGGCCGCACCGACCTGCACCAGACCATCGACACCACGGGCCGCACCTCCGACCGCCGCGAGGACTTCGACGAGGTGTACGGCGACTGGGAGGCCCTGCGCGAGCAGGCGGCCCCGGGCATGGTGCCGTCCCGTATCGACGCGGACGTGAAGGAGGCGCTGTCGCAGGCGGCGTCCGACCCGACGAAACTCACGGACGCCCAGGCCCTCGCGCTGCTCCACGCGGACGGCCCCGCCCTCGACGAACTCTGCCGTATCGCCGACCAGTTGAGGCGTGACGTGGTCGGCGACGACGTCACCTACATCGTCACCCGCAACATCAACTTCACCAACGTCTGCTACACCGGCTGCCGCTTCTGCGCCTTCGCCCAGCGCCGTACGGACGCCGACGCCTACACCCTCTCCCTCTCCCAGGTCGCCGACCGCGCCGAACAGGCCTGGGACGTCGGCGCGGTCGAGGTCTGCATGCAGGGCGGCATCCACCCGGACCTCCCCGGCACCGCGTACTTCGACATCGCGCGCGCCGTCCGGGAGCGCGTCCCCGGCATGCACGTCCACGCGTTCTCGCCGATGGAGGTCGTCAACGGCGCGACCCGCACCGGCATGTCGATCCGCGAGTGGCTGACCGAGGCCAAGGCGGCGGGACTGGGCTCGATCCCCGGCACGGCGGCGGAGATCCTCGACGACGAGGTCCGCTGGATCCTCACCAAGGGCAAGCTGCCCACCGCCGACTGGATCAATGTCGTGAAGGCGGCGCACGAGCTGGGCATCCGCTCGTCGTCGACGATGATGTACGGCCACGTGGACCAGCCCCGCCACTGGCTCGGCCACTTCCGCACCCTCTCCCGGATCCAGCAGGAGACGGGAGGCTTCACGGAGTTCGTGACCCTGCCCTTCATCCACACCAACGCGCCCGTCTACCTGGCCGGCATCGCCCGCCCCGGCCCCACGGACCGCGACAACCGCGCGGTCGTCGCCATGGCTCGCCTCCTCCTCCACCCCCACATCACCAACATCCAGACCAGCTGGGTGAAGCTCGGCACGGAGGGCGCGGCCGAGATGCTGCGCTCGGGCGCCAACGACCTGGGCGGCACGCTCATGGAGGAGACCATCTCCCGTATGGCGGGCTCCAGTTACGGCTCGTACCGCTCCATCCAGGACCTGAAGGCCATCGCGGAGCTCGCTGGCCGCCCGTCCCGCCCGCGCACGACGCTCTACGGCGAGGTCCCCGAGGAGCGGGTCCGCGCGGCCACCGCGTCGGACGGACACCTGCCCGAACTTCTGCCCCTGCTGGGGGAGTAGGGGCTGGCAGACTGGAGGCAGGTGTTCGACGGGGGAGAGGTGGGGCGCGATGGGTCCCGGACGGCCGTCCATGCAGGATCTGATCCGGCGCCGCAGGCATGCGGGCTTCGTCGGACGGCGCGACGAACTCGCCGCGTACCGCGACAACTTCACCCTCCCCCCGGAGGACGAACGCCACCGCTTCCTCTTCCACGTCCACGGTACGGCGGGCGTCGGCAAGACGTCGCTCGTGCGCCGGCTCGAGGAGTCGGCGCGCGAGCACGGGGCGCTCGTCGCGTACGTGGACGAGGCGGTCAACAGCGTGCCCGAGGCGATGGCGGCGATCAGTGCTCAATTCGCCCAGCAGGGACATGAGTTCAAGGCGCTGGACCGGCACCTCTCCACCTACCGGCAGCGCCGCCACGAGGCCGAGTCGGCGACCGTCGTCCCCGATCCGGGAGTGCAGGCACCCTCGACCGGGTCGATGATCGCCGCGCAGGCGGGGCTCTTCGCCCTGGGCTCGGTGCCCTTCGTCGGGGGCTTCGCCGGGACCGTGCAGCCCACCCAACTGGCCCAGGGCGCCGACAGGTTGAGGTCAGCGCTCAGCGCCCGCCTCCGCAACCAGGACGACGTGCAGCTGGTCATGGACCCGCTCCAGGTGCTGACCCCGGTGTTGGTCCACGAGCTGGCCGATGCGGCGTCGTCCGTCCCCTGGATCGCGCTCTTCTTCGACACGTACGAACGCACGGGCCCGCTCCTCGACCGGTGGCTCCGTGATCTGATGACCAGCGACCGCTACGGCTCGCTCCCCGCCAACGTCGTCGTCACGCTCGCCGGGCAGGGTGCCCTCGACGCGCGCGTCTGGGCGGACTACCTCGATGTGGTCGAGGACATGCCGCTTGAGCGGTTCACCGAGGAGGAGGCCCGCCGGCTCCTGACCGGCAAGGGCATCACGGACGAACGGGTGGTGGAGGTCGTCCTGCGCCTCTCCGGCCGCCTCCCGGTCCTGGTCAGCGCCCTGGCCGAGAACCAGCCCACGGACCCCGAAGCGGTCGGCGACCCCAGCGGCACGGCGGTCGAGCGGTTCCTGAAGTGGGAGAGCGACCCGGTGCGCAGGGCGGCGGCCCTGGCGGGCGCGCTGCCGCGCGAGCTGAACGACGACGTCTTCCGGGTGGCGGTCGAGGCCGAAGGCGGCGAACTCTTCGACTGGCTCCGGGAGTTGCCGTTCGTCCGCGACCGGTCGGGCCGCGCCCAGTACCACGACGTGGTCCGCACGGCGATGCTGCGCCTGCAGCGCGCGCAGTCGCCGCGCCGCTGGAGGGAGGCGCACACCCGGCTGGCCGGGGCGTTCGGCAGGTGGTGCGAGGAGGCCGGGGCGGGGCTGGACGAGGAGACGCGGCGGACCAGCCGCACCTGGAGCGAACTGCGCCTCGAGGAGGCGTACCACCAGCTCTGCGCGAGCCCGCGCACCGCACTGCCCGTCGTGCTGCGGGAGCTGGTGGACGTCTGTGACACGGGCGGCGACCAGGTCCCGCACTGGGTCCGCATGATCGCCGATGCCGGTGAGGACTCCGGGGCGGCCGAGGTGGCGGAGTGGGGCGCGCTCTGCACGCAGGCCCTGGCCGAGGAAGCGACAGGGGCGACGGCGATCGTGACGGCCCTCCTGAACGGGGCGGAGTTCGATACCGAGGGGCGCACCACCGCCCTGCTCGTCCGCGCCCGGGACTTCCGCGAAGACGGGGCGTACGCCCGAGCTCTGCGCGATTACGAGGCGGCGCTCGCCCTGACCCCCGACAGCGCGCGGGCCTTCGGCGGACGGGGCGTCAGCCGCAAGATGACGAAGGACTTCGAGGGGGCGCTGGCCGACCTCGACCGCTCCCTGGAGCTGGAGGACTACTCAGGGTTCCTGGCTCAGCGCGGCGAACTTCACTGGATCTGCGGCCGCAACGAGGAGGCCGTGGCGGACCTGGACCGGGCGTTCGCCGCCGACCCGGAGGAGGGCTGGGTCCTCGCCATGCGGGGGATGGCGGCCGCTGCTGCGGGACGGATCCAGGAGGGGCTCGCGGACCTGGACCGTGCCGTGGAGCAGTGGCCGGAGTATCTCTGGATCATGGTGCAGCGCGCGAGTACGCGGATCGAATGCCACGACTACGACGGGGCCGCAGTAGATCTGGACCGCGCCTTCGAACTCGCGCCGGACTCGGCATGGATCGCCTCGGAGCGCGGCGACGCCCTCCGCCTGATGGAGCGGTACGAGGAGGCCGATGCGGAGCTGGGCCGTGCGCTCGCACTCCAGCCCGACTACACCTCCGTGCTGGCGAGCCGCGGGGTGGTGCGTAAGAACCTGGACAGGCTGCCGGAGGCGCTGGAGGACCTGGACCGGGCGATCGGGCTGAAGCCCGACTACACGTGGGCGCTGGTCAATCGTGCCCAGGTGCGGCGTGCGACCGGCGATGAGGCGGGCGCGACGGCCGACCTGGACCGCGCGGTCGCCGTCGACGAGTCGGGGCGGTCGCTGGCGCAGAGGGGCATCGACCATGTGGATCACGACCGCCACGCGGAGGCGATGGCCGACTTCGACCTGGCGATCGCACACGACCCGTCCGACAAAATGGCCTGGGCGCACCGCGGGAACGAGCAGGCTCGCCGAGGCCGGTACGCGGAGGCGTTCGCGGACCTGGACCGGGCGATGGAGATTGACCCGCTGTACCACTGGGCCCTCCTGAAGCGTGCACGCCTTGCGGTCGCCAGGGGCCGGACCGACGTTGCTTTCGCCGATCTGACACGCTGCGTCGAACTGGGGCACAGCCCAGATTTCGCCCAGCGCCGCCGCGCGGAGCTCCTGCTCATTCTCGACCGGCCGGAGGAGGCGCTGACGGTGTACTCCGAGGCGGCCCCGACGGGGGAACTCGCGTCGGGGTGGCTGCAGGTGGCGGCCACGGCGCACCGGATGACGGGCAGGTTCGACCTGGCGGCCGAGTTCGCCCGACAGATGACCGAAGTCGACCCGGTGTGGGGCCGGTTCCAGCAGGCGATGACGTCCATGCGCAGCGAGGAGCCCGAGCAGGCGGCCGAGCACTGGCATGCGCTGGAGGACTGCCTGAGGAATCCGCCGCCCGAATCCGCGGCCGACCCGGTCGAACCGGGCCTTGCGATGGCGCACTTCGGGCTGGGCCGGTTCGAGGAGGGGAACGCCGCGCTCGCGGAGGCGATGGCGGCCACGGGCGACGACGCCCCCGATTGGGAGGACCTGTCGGACTTCGCCGACGCGCTGACCGAGCTGCGTACGTACTCGGGCATGGACCCGGCTCAGTTCGACGAACCGCTGCGCCGGGTCACGGAGGCCAGGGACGCGATCCTCCGAGCGTGACGTGTTCAGCCAACGAGCAACTCGCGCTTCAGCCGGGCCAGTTCGCGCCCGTCGACCCCGATCCCGCTCTTCAGGTACGTACCGAAGGTCCCGTACTTCTGGGCGACCTCGTCGAAGCCCGAGTTGAGGTACCCGGCCCGCACATCGAGCAGCGGCTTGTACACCGCGGCCTGCGCGGGCGGCATCGACGCGAGGGCGGCCGCGTTGGCCGCCGCCCGGTAGTCGTTCGACGCCAGGTAGTCGGACATGACCGTCGCGCGCGGCACCCCGAGCGCGGTGAGCAGCGCGGCGTTGTTCCACCCCGTACGGTCCTTGCCTGCCGTGCAGTGGAAGACCACCGCGCGCGAGGACGAGGCCTTCGCGATCCCGTCGAAGACCTCGCTGTACGCGGCCTGCGCCGAACCCCCGCTCACCATGAACTTCTCGCCGTCCGTCATCATCTTCACCGCGTCCGCCTCGGTCGACGGCATCGTCGTGTACGTCGGCGACCCGGCCAGCACGTCCGCGACCACGCCCTTCGCGCCGGCCGGCAGCCTGTCGGGGGCGGCGGTGCGCTCGCTCACCATGCGGAGGTCGAAGACCGTACGGATGTGGAGGCGGCGCAGCTTCGCCAGATCGCCCGCGGTCAGCTTGTCGAGCGCGTCCGAGCGGTAGATCTCGCCCATCTTGACCCAGTGGCCGTCGGCGGTCCGATAGCCGCCCGCGTCACGGAAGTTGACCGCGCCGTCGAGCCTGACGAGCCGGTCGGCGAGGTGCAGGGACCCGCCCCGCTCCGGCACCAGGTCGAACCACTGGCGGTCGGCGGCGGGCAGCCCCCGTACGGTGACCGACCCCGAGGCGCCGCCTCGCGCCACCACGTGCCCGTTGGCGCGGATCGCGACGCCGCGCACGCCGGGGGCCTTCCACTCGACGGTGTACGCACCGTCCTTGCCCGCCGTGACCTGGGCGGCGGTGAAGGGGATGGAACGGTGCGGGGAGTGGGCCGAGGCGGCGGGGGCGCCGGCCGCGACGGCGAGTGCGGCGGCCAGCAGATACGCGGGGGTCTTGATTCGCTTCATGGGGCGGATGTTTCGCGCCCTGCACGAACCACCGGTGAACTGCGGTCAAAACCGGCCTGAAGTGCGAAGGTTCACATGACGATCGCGCTCTTAAGCGATCGCAGCCGGTCGATTAAAGTGCTTCGCCATGAGCGCATCAGCCGTCGCCACCGCCACGCCCCTCTGGGGCAGGGCCGAGCAGCAGGACTTCCGCAGCCGCGTCCGGGGGTGCCTGATCGGTGGTGCGCTCGGCGATGCGCTCGGCGCTCCCGTCGCCGGGCTCCCCCTGGACGCGATACGCGAGGCTCACGGCCCCGAGGGTGTCAGCGACCTGGCGCCCGCGTACGGGAGACGCGGGGCGGTCACCTCCGTCACCCAGCAGACCCTCTTCACCGTTGACGGCCTCATACGCGCCCAGGTCCGCCGCGACACCGGCGCCTGGCACCCGCCCACCGACGTCCACCGCGCCCACCTCCGCTGGGCGGCGACGCAGAGCGACTGGGGCCCCGACGAGCGCCGCAAGGACAACGGCTGGCTGGCGCAGGAGGAGTGGCTGTACGTACGCCGCGACCCCTCGCGCCACTGCCTGACGGGCCTGGGCGACGACACGATGGGCACCCTCGAAACCCCCAAGAACCCCACCGCACGCGACGCGTCGGCCCTCGCCCGCTCGGCCCCCTTCGGCCTGCTCGTCGGCTGGGACCCGAGCCTCGTCTTCCAACTGGCCGTGGAATGCGCCACGCAGACGCACGGCCACCCCACCGGCTACCTCAGCGCGGGCGCGTACGCGGTCATCGTGCACGCCCTGGCCCGCGCCGAGACCCTGGACGCCGCCGTCCAGCGCGCCCTGGCGCAACTCGCGCCCCGCCCGGGCCACCAACCGGTCACCGAGGCGCTCCAGCACGCGCTGGGTGCCGTACGACAGGGCATGCCGAACCCGGAGCGCGTCGAGTCCCTGGGCGGCGGCGAGGTGGCCGAGGAGGCCCTCGCCATCGGGGTGTACTGCGCGCTGGTGGGCGAGGACGTACGCCACGGCCTGCGCCTGGCGGCGAACCACGGCGGCCCCTCCCCGGCGACGGCCGCGATCTGCGGCTCCCTGCTGGGAGCCCTGCACGGCGAGACGGCACTGCCCCCGGCCTGGCTGGCGGAACTGGAGGGCAGAGCAACGGTCCTGGAACTGGCGGACGATTTCGCCATGGAAATGACGCAGGGCCCGGCCCTGCACGGCCCGGCGGTCTCGTCCCCGGGCTGGCTGGCGCGCTACCCGCGGGGCTGAACCGGCACCCGCTATCCGGGGCCGCTGCGCCACCCCACCCGCGTGTCCGCTGGCCAGCGCATACGCGACCCGGCCAAGGTCGACCCCATGAACGCACCCCGCATGATCACCGCCCCCCTGCTCGCCCTGGCCCTCGTCGGAATCGGTGCGGGTGCCGCCGCCGCGGCCGAGCCCGTCCCGCAGGGTCAGTCCACGAACACCACCTGGTTCGCGTACGCCCCGCTCTGCGAAGAGGACTTCGACTGCCCGTCGCAGCCGGTCGCCCCCGGCCAGGGCGGCCTCGTCGACAACAGCACGTCGGCGGACACCTCGGTCCTCTGACGCACACCGCACACCGCACACGGAGGAGCCCGCCCCCAGCACCGGGGGCGGGCTCCTTCACGTACAGACGTACAACCAACCCCCGCTAGCTGCCCGCGCCCTCGCGCCCCAGCACCTTCGCGTCCCCCGCCTCCGCAGGAGCCGGCACCGCTGCCGCGGCGGCCGCGTCCGGGCCGTCCCCGTCCGAGTTGATCGTCGCGATGATCGCGTCGCGCTCCGGGGTGTCCTCCGGCTTGATGAAGCCGATGACGATGTACAGCACCAGCGAGATCGCCAGCGGAAGCGCCACCTGGTACTGCAGCGCGACGTCCGTCTTCGCCGAACCGTCCATGTTGTAGTTGGTGAAGAAGAACGCCAGCAGACCGGCCGCCCAGCTGGTGAGCGCCGCCGTAGGGCCGGACTTACGGAACTGCCGCAGCAGACCCAGCATGAACGGGATCGCGATCGGCCCCATCAGACCGGCGACCCACTTGATGACGACGGTGATGATGTCCTTGAAGGTCGGCGAGTTGATCTGGGTGGCGAGCGCCATCGACAGACCCAGGAAGGACAGCGTGGAGACCCGCGCCGCCAGCAGCGCGGCCCGGTTGGACCACTCGCGTGCAGACTTCGAGAAGGCGGGCGCGATGTCACGGGTGAAGACGGCGGAGATCGCGTTGGCGTCCGAGGAGCACATGGCCATCGTGTGCGAGAAGAACCCGACCACAACGAGCCCCAGCAGCCCGTGCGGCAGCAGCTGCTCGGTCATCAGCGCGTACGAGTCGGACGCGTCCGGCTTCTTCGCCTGGACGAGCAGCGGGGCGACCCACATCGGGAAGAAGAGAACCGCCGGCCAGACCAGCCACAGGATCGCCGAGAGCCGCGCGGACCGCGTGGCCTCGCGTGCGCTGCTGGTGGCCATGTAGCGCTGGGCCTGGTTCCACATGCCGCCGTTGTACTCGAAGGTCTTGATGAAGAGGTACGCGATGAGGAAGGTCAGCGTGTACGGGCCGGCCGTCGGGTGCGTGTGCCCGCTCGGCAGCTTGTCCCAGACGGTCCAGAGCGAGGAGAACCCGCCGAGCTTGCTCATGGCGGTGACCAGCATCGCGATACCGGCGAGCAGCTGGATGACGAACTGCCCGAGCTCGGTGAGCGCATCGGCCCAGAGCCCGCCGACCGTGCAGTAGACGGCCGTGATGGCGCCGGTGATGAAGATGCCCTGGGTGATGGTGATGCCAGTGAACACCGAGAGCAGGGTCGCGATGGCGGCCCACTTGGCGCCGACGTCCACGATCTTCAGCAGCAGACCGGACCAGGCGAGCGCCTGCTGGGTCTGGATGTTGTAGCGGTTCTTCAGGTACTCGAGCGGCGATGCGACGTGCAGTCGCGAGCGCAGCCGGTTGAGCCGGGGCGCGAAGAGCTTGGCGCCGATGCCGATGCCGATGGCGATCGGCAGCGACCAGGTCACGAAGGACGTGACGCCGAAGGTGTACGCGATGCCGGCGTAGCCGGTGAACATCACCGCGCTGTAGCCGGACATGTGGTGCGAGATGCCCGCGAGCCACCACGGCATCTTGCCGCCGGCCGTGAAGAAGTCGGAGACGTTGTCCACACGCTTGTGGGACCAGACACCGATCGCGATCATCACGCCGAAGTAAGCGATGAGCACGACCCAGTCGAGACTGTTCACTGTGCCCCCTTCCAGGGGTCCGCCTGCTGAACGATGAGGCGCACTTCGCCAGTACGTCATCAAGGCGGTTGCCCCCGTGCGGGAGTGGGGACTTCAGGGATTGAACCCCCTGTTCGGAGGGTCGGTCAAGACCTCTCGCGATCACAGATATGAACGCAGATCACAAAGCAGAACGATTTTACTTGCTCTTGACCTCTGTCCTGGTTGCCCTTGGGGTGACGCGGGCCACACCATGAGCGGGCACTTCGCCAGACGCAGCACAGCGGTAACCGCAACGAAACGACCGCCCGGGATGCGGGTCCCGAGCGGCCGAAGTGAGGAGAGTCCAAACTGCCCCAACTGTCCGACTTAACGCATGAGTTCCCCCGCGTTCACCAGCAGCGACTGCCCGGTGATCGCCCTCGCCCGGTCGGAGGCCAGGAAAGCGGCGGCCTCCGCCACATCCCCGTCCGTGGCCAGCTCCGGCAGCGCCATCCGCTTCGTCAGCCGGGCCAGGACCTCTTCCTCGGGCACACCCTCGGTGTGCGCCGTGAACTGTACGAAGGCCTGCACCGGCGGACCCCACATCCAGCCGGGCAGCACCGTGTTCACCCGGATCCGCTGCGGCCCCAGCTCGCGCGCCAGGGAGTACATCGCCGAGGTGAGCGCCCCCTTGGACGCCGCGTACGCCGCCTGGTGCACCTCTGACGGTGCCGCCACCGACGACTGCGTCCCTACGATGACGACCGAGCCGCCCCGCTCCTTGAGCCCCGGCAGGCAGGCCCTGGTCATCCGCAGCGTGCCCAGCAGATTGACGTCGACGACGCCCTTCCAGGTCTCGAAGTCCGCGTCCGCGAGCCCCCCGAAGTAGCTGTCCCAGGCGGCGACATGGACCACCGCGTCGATCCGCCCGAACTTCTCCGTGGCGAGCGCGGCCAGCGCCTCGCACTGCGCCTCGTCGGTGATGTCCGTGGAGCGGTACGCGGTGTGCGTGCCCTCCGGATCGATCTCGGCGGCGGCCTTGGCGAGGACCGACTCGGTCCGCGCACCGAGGACGGCATTGCCCCCGTCCCGTACGACAGTTGCCGCGACCTGATGGCCGAGCCCGGCCCCGACGCCCGACACGATGACGGTCTTCCCTGCGAGGAGCATTCGGTCGCCTCCCGGCTATGGCAGTTCTTCTGACGGACCGTCAGAGTAGGTCCGTCCGGAGGAGGAAGGAAGGGAAGCGACGTGAGCGAAGAGACCCGCAGCGAGGTGTACGCGGAGCTGGCCGCGGTCGGGCCCTACGGGGTGCACCCCGGCCATGCGCTGATCACCATGGTGGAGCCGCACCCGGGCCACGAGTACGCGTACAACCGCTGGTACGAGGACGACCACTACTACGCCGGCGCGATGGCGATGCCCTGGATGGCCGCAGGCCGTCGCTGGGTGGCCACGCGCGAACTCCAGGAGCTGCGCTACCCGGAGAAGTCGGCGGTGGCCCAGCCGGTCGGCGCGGGCTGCTACATCTCCACGTACTGGGTGACGGAAGGGCGCTACGACGACCACATGAAGTGGACCGTCGGCATCAACAAGCGACTGAACAGGGACGGGCGCGTCTACCAGGACCGCACCCACGTCTTCACGTCCTTCCAGGACCACGAGGCGACCGTCTACCGGGACGGGGCGGCGGGGCCACGGGACTTCCACGCGCTGGACCACCCGTACAAGGGCCTGGTCCTGGAGGTCGTCGACGCCGAAGGGGCCGAACAGCGCGGTGAGTTGCTGGAGTGGCTGCGCTCGAAGCAGCTGCCCAAACTGCTGGCGGGCGGGCCCGCGGCGATGGTGGTGATCTTCCGGCCGACGCCGCTGCCGGGGGACAGGATGACGTACGTGAAGCAGGTGGAGGGCGTCGACACCCGGCTCACACTGCTCTGGTTCCTGGAGGAGGACCCGCGGGAGGTGTGGGACGAGCACTTCACGGGACTGGGTGAAGCGGTCGCTGCCTCGGGTCTCGGCCGGGTGGAATTGGTCGCTCCATTTATCCCGACCATTCCTGGTACGGACCGTTATGTGGATCAGCTGAGGTAGACGGCCGGGAAAAGGGCCGAGCCCCCTCGGCCGGGACGGCGGACCAGTCGAGAGGGCTCTTCTTCGTGGATCTTCAAGCTGTCGATCAGGCGGTACGGGCGACTTCGGTCACGAATGTGTTCCACGACGTGGAGTCGAAGGTGATCGAAGGGCCTTCGGGGATCTTCGAGTCCCGAACTGCAATGGCTTGCGTGATCGGTGACTTGACCTCTACGCATGCGCCGTTCCCCGCAGAATAGGAGGACTTGATCCACATTTCCTGTGCACCCTGGTGAATTGCCATGTCTGCTCCGGTCTAGCCAGTTGAGTCGAAATGACGCCAGTCGTTCTTGATGGCGTGATCGACGCTACTCGCCAACTCTCCGGTGTGCGTTGTGCGTTCACTCGACCGGATGGCATATACCAGAGGGGTCTTCCGCAGGAGCGGTCCCAGGGTGTACCTTTCCCGCTCCTCCGTAATCTCAGCGGGCGAAATCCTTGGCTACGTCCGAAATGAACTGACGTGTCTGATCCGCATTCAGAGCCTGCGCCCGGAGATGCTCGTACATGACGCTGTAGCGCTGTACGTCCTGCGCCTTCTCCAGATAGAGATCGCTGGTGACGCCCTCGATGTAGACGACGCTCGAATCACCGGCATCGGGGAACTCGAGAATCGCGTACTGCCCGGTGACACCGGGGTGCGCGCCCGACTCGAAGGGCATCACCTGCACGGTGACGTGCGGCAGTTGGGACCATTCGACGAGAAGCTCCAGCTGCTCGATCATGAGCTGCTTGTTCCCGACGACCCGGCGCAGCGCCGCCTCGTCGAGCACGGCCCACAGCCGCAGCGGGCTGTCGGCGGTCTGGATGCGGTCCTGGCGGCGCAGCCGCACCTGGACGCGCTTCTCGATGTCGGTCGTCGACGTCTCGGGCATCGCGCCGGTGATGAGCGCCTCCGCGTAACCGCGGGTCTGCAGCAGGCCCGGGAGGACCTGGGACTCGTAGACGCGGATGGAGGCGGCGTCGGTCTCCAGACCGATGTAGACGCTGTACGGGATGTCACCGAAGGCGTGCCACCAGCCCTGCTGGCGCGAGTCCTTGGCCATCTGCATGAGGGAGTCGACGATCCGGTGGTCCTCGACCTCGTACACCCCGCAGAGATCGCGGACATCGCGCTGGCTGATCGAGCGGCGGCCGTTCTCGAGGCGGCTGATCTTCGACTGGGAGACGAGCAGTCGGTCGGCGACCTGTTCGGCCGTCATGTTCTTCTGCTCGCGGAGCTTGCGCAGCTCCTGACCCAGCCGGCGCCGCCTGACAGTGGGGTTGACGTTGGACGCCACGGAACTGCACCTCCGGCTGTGAAGCTGTGCGTACTAGCTGCATTAACTCTTCGCAGCCTGCCACCAACCGAGCGTGTTGCGCTGGGAAACGGTCGGAGAAAGCGAGCGCGCGGGGCCAGTTGGACTGGCCCCGCGCGCTGTTGATGCGGCTCCCGAACCGGGTCTTGGGGACGTCGGTGCGGCGGTTTCCGGTGGTGCGGTTGGTGCTGGTGCGGCTAGTGCGCCGCGACGCGGGCCATGGACCCGCGGTGCGACTGAGCATGCTGCTGCGGCTGCATCGGACCGCCCGGTGCAGGTGCTGCAGCTGGTCGGCGCGGCTGTACCGCCACACCGTTCTGGACGTCCATCACGGCGTGCGCCACGAGTCCGCCCATGGGGTCGTGCCTGATCAGGTCCCTTAGCCGGGAGCGTGATGAGCGCCCCTCGTTGCCGGGATACAGGTGCTTGCCGAGCCCCACTGCGTGAGCGAGCGCGGCGAGCGCCGCGGTCCGCGGGTCCGGCGGTACGCCGGTGCGGATCGCACTGTCCAGCCGGGCACGGATGTCCCTGCTGATTGCCGTGTCCGTCGCCTGGTAGCGAGTCGTCGGCAACACTCCGCACATCTGGCCCGCCACGGCATGCACCATGCCGCACCGCTCCAGATGAGCGAGGTAAATCTGACGGAGCCCCAGTCGGGGTCCGCCAATCCAGTGAACTGCCCGTACCGGGCTGCCGCGCCTGCGCAGCAGTTCCAGTGCGGAGTCCAATGTCGGATCTCCTGTCGGCCGTGCCATCACCACGGCGATACGATCCCCGTCAGGGGCTATCCGTCCTGCCAGAGCCAGCTCCACTAGCTGAGCTCCGGCGAGGCCGAGGTCGAGCGACTGCGGCTGCGCCGTGGTACCCGTGGCCGGGTCCAGAGCGAGCAACAAAAGCTCTTCCGGAATCGATCTGCGGCTCCTGCCCATCCATGCCTCCCCGCGTGGATGAATGACAGGGTGACCCCTCTCACATTGGTCTGTCGAGGGTGCCTGACCGCTATGTACGGGAACCAATAGATATGTCGTTCTCGTCTAGCACCTCAGGGAAGCCCCCACACAGGACACTGGTAGATGGTTCGGACAGGCGGGAAGTCCCGCGCGACGTATCGAGGAGGCATCGGTGGCGGGCGAGTCCCCCGACAAGTCGGAGCAGCGTGAGTCGTCGGAGGAGCGTGACCCGAGGCTGACGGTCTTCCGCGAACGCCCCGGCGGCGGCGACCAGCCGACGCAGATCTTCCGCGCGCCCACCCCGGACGCGCCGGCCCCGAAGCCGGCCCCGGAACCGGACAACGCCCGCCTGAGGGCGGCGGTGGCGGCCTGGGTCGCCACGGCGGACGACGACCCGGCGGACGACGACGCGGCGGAGAAGACTCCGGAGAAGACCGCGGAGACGCCCTCCCCGGCCGACGAGGCCCCGGCGGACACGCCCGCGCCCGGCGAGCCCGACGACGCCCCGGAGGCGGCAGCAGAGGCCGACACGGAGCCTGCGGACGCCGAGCCCGCCGACGCCGAGCCCGAGGCTGCTGAGGACGCTGCTGCGGAGCCGGAGAGCGCCGACGCGGAAGCCGAAGCCGATGCCGAGGACGCCGACCCGGAGCCCGAGGAGGCGCCGGCCGAGGAGCCCGCCCCCGTGGAGCCGGAGGAGAGCACCGAAGAGCCGGCCGCCGACGCCGACGCCCCCTCGGACGAGGAGCCGGTCGACGACGACCCCGCCGATGCCGATGTCGTCGCCGAAGACGTTGCGGAAGCGAAGGGTGTGGATCAGCACACCGCCGTCTTCCGGCTGCCCAAGAACGCCGCCGTCGATCAGCCGACCACCGCGCTCAAGATCAGCGACGTACCCGCCAAGAAGCCCGCGCCCGCGAAGCCCGAGAGCGCCGTCGAGCGGACCAGCACCTTCGTGCCGCTGAAGCCCGACACCGTACGGGCCGAGCCGAAGAAGCCCGAGGCCGTGGCGTCCGCCACGCCCGTGGCTCCCGTCGCACCGCTGCCCGACGTCGCCGAGCGGACCAGGCAGCAGCCCCTGCCGCCCAAGCCCCCGCTCGACCTGCTCGCCGAGCTCACCAACACCCCGCCCCCGGCGCAGACCCCGGGCCGCACCATCGCGCGACGGTTCAAGATCTGGACCCCGCTGCTGCTGCTCCTGGTGATCATCTTTGCGGTCGTGCAGTACGTGCGTCCGCTGCCCGCCCCCACCCTGAAGCTCTCGGCGGACTCCACGTACACCTTCGCGGGCGGCAAGCTGAGCATGCCGTGGCCCAGCGAGGGCCAGTCCGCCGCAGAGGTCGTCGGGGTCGGCAGCCTCGGCACCTCGGGGGCCCAGAAGTCCGCCCCGACCGCGAGCATGGCCAAGGCCATGACGGCGTACGTGATCCTCAAGGACCACCCGCTCACGGGCGACGAGACGGGCCCGACGATCACCGTGGACAAGGCGGCGGCCGACGAGTCGAACTCTGCCGACGAGTCGACGGCGAAGGTCAAGGAGGGCCAGCAGTACACGGAGAAGCAGATGCTCCAGCTGCTGCTCATCCCCTCCGGCAACAACATTGCGCGCCTGCTCTCCCGCTGGGACGGCGGGACCGAGGCCTTCGTCAAGAAGATGAACGACGCCGCCGCAGCCCTCGGCATGACCAACACCACCTACACCGACCCGAGCGGCTTCGACTCCAAGACGGTCAGCACCGCGACGGACCAGGTGAAGCTGGGCAAGGTCGTGATGGAGAACGAGGTGTTCAAGGACATCGTGAACACGCCGCAGATCAACATGCCCGGCATTCCGAGCACGATCTACAACAACAACTCGATCCTGCTGAAGCCCGGTGTGAGCGGCATCAAGACCGGCTCGTCCACCCCGGCCGGCGGCAACCTCCTGTGGGCCGCGAACACGATCGTCGACGGCAAGGACCGGCTGATCGTCGGCGCGGTGATGGGCCAGCAGCAGGGCACCACGCTCCTGGAGAAGCTGACCACCGCGATCAACAACAGCTACACGCTGATCCAGAAGGCCCAGCAGGACGTCACGTCCGCCACGGTGATCAAGAAGGGCGAGGTCGTCGGGTACGTCGACGACGGCCTCGGCGGCACGACCCCCGTCGTGGCGACCAAGGACCTCAAGGCGGTCGGCTGGCCCGGCCTCCAGGTCGACATCAAGATCGGCGACGGCGGCAAGGCGGTCCCGCACTCGGGCAAGGCCGGCACGGTCGTCGGCCAGGTGTCGGTCGGTTCGGGCCCGGGCATGGTGACGGCTCCCGTCGCCCTGCAGAGCGATCTGGCGGAGCCTGGATTCGGAGCGAAGCTGAAGCGCGTGAGCTGAACCGCGCCCCCGTACGGCTGCCGCCTCCCCCCGGAAGTAAATGGGAGGCGGCAGCCGTATGCGCGCGTGTTAGCGTCGCTGGGCAACATGGACGGGCCCGCTTGTGCTGCTGGGGGTCCGGGGAACGTCCCCCCGGAAGATGCAGCGCCTCGCTGGGCAACTGTGGGACGCAGGGACAGCGTCCTTCTGCACAGGAGAGCGAGCCCTGGTGACCACAGCTGACCCGACGCGCAAAGAAGGCAGGAGCGGCCCCCACGACGGGGGCGCCATACGCCTGCCCGCATCGACCAGCACCAGCCCCACCGACCGCACACAGGCCCCGAAGACCGTGACGTCACCGGACACCTCGCAGGCCCCGGCCGCCTCCGCCCCGCCCGCCCACGGCAACCCGCACGCGCCCCACCGCCGTCTCTGGGCCTACGCCCACCGGCACCCCGTCATCGCCGCGACCGTCGTCTCCGCGGTCACGCACGTCATCTGGTTCCTCTTCTTCGCCAACAGCGGCGGCGACCTCGCCGCCCAGGACGCCTGGGCCGAGTTCGTCGGGCGCCACCCGGCCTCCGCGTACAACCTCGCCTGGTACGGCGGGATGCACCCGGTCTCGTACAGCGTCGTCTCGCCGTATCTGATGGCGGTCATCGGCGTCCGCCCGACGATGATGCTCGCCGGCACCGTCTCCGCCGCCCTGACCGCGCTGATCCTGTGCCGCGTCAAGGCCGTCCGCAATCCCCTCGCCTGCGCGCTCGCCGCCGACTTCGCCTTCCTCTGCAACGCGCTGTCGGGCCGCGTCACCTTCGGCCTCGGCACGATGTTCGCGCTGGGCGCCGTCGCCGCCGTCTTCTGCTGGCCGCACAAGTGGCGCTACCACCGCTGGGGCAAGGCCTGGGTCGCCGCCCCGCTCGCCGCCCTCGCCACCGCGTCCAGCCCGGTCGCGGGCCTCTACCTCGGGGTCGTCGCCGCCGCGCTCTTCCTCAACAAGCGGCGCCCCGGCGCGTACGCACTCGGGCTCGCCCCCGTCGCCGTCGTCGCCGCCTCCTCACTCCTCTTTCCCTTCTCCGGCACCCAGCCGATGTCGGTCGGGACGGCCTCGCTGCCCTTCCTGTACGGGGTCCTCGTCTTCTTCCTGGTCCCCAAGGAGTGGAAGACGGTCCGGGTGGGCGCCGCCGTCTACGCGGTGGGCGTGCTCCTCACCTGGGCGGTCGACTCCCAGATCGGCTCGAACATCTCGCGCTTCGCGATGCTCTTCGCCGGTGTGATTCTGATGGCCGCCCTGCCGTACACCGCGCCGCGCACCCCCACGTGGTGGATCGTCCTGATCGCGTTCGCCGGGCTCAACTTCTGGATCGGCTTCAAGGGCGTCGACGACATCGTCCGCACCGCCCCCACCGCCTCCTGGACCCGCGAACTGGCGCCGCTGGTGGCCAAACTGCAGGACGCGGGCGCGGAGAAGGGCCGGGTCGAGGTCGTCCCGGCCAGCAGTCACCGCGAGGCGTCCGCGCTTCCCCAGTACGTCAATCTGGCCCGCGGCTGGACCCGACAGGCCGACATGAAGCGCAATCCGCTCTTCTACGACGGCACCCTGAACGCCACCAGTTACCGCGCCTGGCTGGACCGCTGGGCCGTCCACTACGTCGTCCTGCCCACCGGCGCCCCCGACGCCT
Organism: Streptomyces sp. NBC_01465; assembly: GCF_036227325.1. Lineage (NCBI taxonomy): Bacteria > Bacillati > Actinomycetota > Actinomycetes > Kitasatosporales > Streptomycetaceae > Streptomyces > Streptomyces sp. NBC_01465. The sequence goes on from NZ_CP109467.1 coordinate 4,876,969, forward strand.
CGGGCGCCGTCAAGGAAGCGAAGCTGGTCGCGGGCGGGCTGCCGTATCTGAAGACGCTCTGGTCCGACGCCAACTGGCAGCTCTTCAAGGTCGAGGACCCCACCCCGATGGCCGACCCGCCCGGCACGGTGGAGCGTGCCGAGGACGGCGAGCTGACCCTCGACGTGAAGTCGCCGGGCTGGGTGCTGATCCGGATCCCGTACTCGCGCTGGCTCGCCGTCGTCGACGAGAAGGGCGACAGCCTGCCCGCGCCGAAGAAGGCGGACGGCTCGGACGAGTTCCGCAACATCCACGGCTGCCTCCGCAAGGCGGAGAAGACCATGGAGGGCGACGAGTGGACGCAGCTGCTCGCACCCAAGGCGGGCGTCTACCGGCTGGCGTCCCCGTACCAGCTGCCTCCGGGCACGGGATGCCCGGAGGAGCTGCAGTGAGCTGAAGCGGCTCAGCCCGAGACGGGGAACGCCACGTCGCAGACGTCGTCGCCGGGCCCGGCCGCGTCCCAGTCCGCGAAGTAGATCTCGCGGCACGGACCGGTGACGGTCAGCCCTTCCTTCTTCACCCAGGCCTCCACGGCCTCGAAGGCGGAGAGGATCTGCGGATAGGCGACCTGGGCCTTGGTGATCCGCACGTACGCGAGCCGCTGAGCGGGCTCGACGCGCGTCGCGGCACCCGGCTCCCGCACGGGCACGCACGCCTCGGCGGGCCCGTCGCTCTCCGGGCCGACCTCGGCGTAGTACGCGACGTACGGCGCCTCGGCGACGCCCCCGTACCCGTCGGCGGCCTGCACCAGGCGCCCGATCGACGCCCCGATCCACTGCGGCAGCTCGTCGGTGTAGAGGTGCTTGCGCTCGCAGAGCACCGCCCGTTCGGGCACCTCGACGGTCTTGACCTCGTACATGTCCGTGTCCCTCTCTCCCGACAGTCGGCTACGGAGATGAGCCACGAGCGCCCGCTGTACGGCGGCCCGCTCCTCGACGCCCGCCCAGTAGGCGGCCAGCGCGTCGGCGGCCTGTGGGCCCGGCAGTTCGACGACCTCGGCGATCTGCGCGAGGGGCATGTCGACCCGCCGCAGCAGCGCGACGAGCCGGGCCCGCTCCACCTGGCCGGCGCGGTACCAGCGGTAGCCGGTGACCTCGTCGACGCGGGCGGGGGCGAGCAGCCCGAGCCGGTCGTACAGCCGCAGCGCCTTGTGGGACAGGCGCGAACGGGCGGCGAAGACCCCGATGGTCAGCAGCTCCTGGTCGGCATCCACAGGCTCATCCTCCACCGCGATCGTGGCGTCTGCCCCTGGGTCAGGGTCAATGCGAACCGGGGGCGGCGGTGGCGATCGCTGCACGCAGCCTGCGTCGGCGCAGGACGCCGACGGCGCACCAGGCACCGAGCCAGCCGACGAGCGGCCAGCAGAGCATCGACCAGGGGGACAGGGCCCGGGTCGCGGCCGGGTCGAGTACGGCCGGCGCCGCGGTGAGGGCGAGGGTGACGGCGAGGTGGGCGGCGGCGGGGGCGCGGTTGAATCCGGCGCCCCAGACCTCGCGGCCGTACCACCAGCGCAGGGCGGCCGACCAGCAGGCGATGACCAGCGCGCCGATGCCGACGGCGACCCCGATCCTCGTGTCCGACGGATGGCCGCCCGCGATGAGATTGGTGGGCAACGGTACGAAGGAGAGCAGGGCGACCCGGTGGAGGGCGACCAGCCGCGCTTCGGCGGGGTCCTTGCGGAGGCGCTCGCGGGTGCGGGTGCGGATGGCGCGCCACTTGCCGGTGGCGGCCAGATAGATGCCGATCCCGAGGAGGGGGACGGCCCTGACCGCGTCCTGGACGTTCCTGGCGATACGGGAGCCCCACAGGAGCCACGCCCCCACGAACCACAGCGCCATGAACAGGATCAGCCCCCCGACCACCAGCCAGACCCGCCGCGTCTTCCTCTTCGTGACGACGGGCCCCCGGAGCTCCCTGGCGCGCAGCCTCGCCTGCTTCTGCTCACGGCCGGTCCCCAGCGGAATGAGCGAGAACCCTCGCGTGGAGCAGACGCTCAGCGCGAGCGCCAGCGCCTCATGGGCGTCGGCCTCGCCGGGAGCCAGCTCCACGGCGAGCCGCGCGGCCCGCACGCTCGCGACATGCTCCCCCTGCCGCAACAGCGCCCGCGACAGCAGCAGTTGAGCCCGCCAGTCCCCGGCGTCCGCCGCCGCGCCCCGGACGGCCTCCGTGAGCGCCGCTCTGTCGTCCTCAGCCATACGCCTCGCCCCACCCCGAGTGCCCCTGCACCGATGCAGAGAAGTAGAGCGCGTTTTGCTGTGTTCACGCCATAAGTAGGTCCAGATATCCGTACAGCTTCCCGAGCAGCCGCTCGACCTGCTCGTCCAGCGTCAGCGTCTCGTCGAAGCGGGCGCGCGGCGGGAGTTCCTTCTTGCCGCGTACGTACAGGGAGCACGCCAGGTCGGCGCAGACGTAGATGCCCACCGAGTTCCCGTCCCGCCCCGCGGCCCCCGCCTTGGGTGCCGTCATCAGCAGTACGCCGCTGCGGGGGTGCGTGGTCAGGCACAGCGAGCACATCGACCGCTGCGTGAAGTTCCCGCCCTGGCGGGCCGGGTGGCGCAGGGCCACGCCCGTCAGCCGCCCGTCGCGCTCGACGACGAGATAGCTCCGCTCGGGCGCCGACTGGTCGCGCCAGCCGAGGAAGTCCAGGTCGCCCCAGGGCAGCCCGTCCAGCTCGTACGGTACGGACAGCCGCTTGGCCTCACCCTTCGAACAGTTCACGAAGGACGCACGAATCTCCTGCTCACTTACCGGTCTCATGCTCAGTACGCTAACTTTGCCTAGGGGTCCTAGGCAAATGCTTAAAGCCCCTAGGTTCACGGAGACGGAGACACCGCATGGCACGAGCAGGACTGACCCCCGACCGCATCACCCTCGCGGCCGCCGACCTGGCCGACGAGATCGGCTTCGAGAAGGTCACCCTCTCCGCCATCGCCCGCGGCTTCGGCGTCAAGGACGCGAGCCTCTACTCCCACATCAAGAACCTCGCCGACCTGCGCACCAGGGTCGCGGCCCTCGCCAGCCGCGAAGTGCACGAGAAGCTGGCCGCGGCGGTCGCGGGCCGCGCGGGCAAGGACGCGCTGGCCGCGTTCGCGAACACGTACCGCGACTTCGCACTCGAGCACCCCGGCCGGTACGCGGCGACGCAGATCCAGGTCCAGCTCGACACGGCGGCCTTCAACACCCCGGAGATCCGCCGCGCCATCGAGACCCCGTACGCGATGCTCCGTGCGTACGGCCTCTCCGAGCCGGACCTCACCGACGCCGTACGGCTCCTGCGCGCCACCTTCCACGGCTACTTCCAGCTGGAGGCGACCGGCGGCTTCAACGCCCCGCGCTCCGTGACCGACTCCTGGAAGCGCACGATCGACGCCCTGCACTCGCTCCTGGAGAACTGGCCGCATTCATGATGCACCGATTCCTGACGGAGAAATGAGAGCTCCTTGGGGCAGGAGTGAAGTGCATTTGGGCTCCCTTTGACCCGCCCTCCCTAGGCTTCTGAGCCAGTCTGCAGTCAAACGGGGCGGGGCAGAGAACATGGCGCAGGGCTTCCAGGTCGACCCGGACGCGATACTCAAGTACGCGATGGCCGGCGAGAGACAGCACGAGCGAATTCCGGGAATCGTGGCCGCACTGGGGGGCGTCGACGTCCCCTGGGGCGCATTCGGCAAGCTGCCCGACTCCGACGAACTGCACGCCGCCTACCGGGAACACGCTGCCGCCTCCGAGCAGAACGTGCAGGATCTGGTGGGCGTGATGCAGACGGTGATCGACAACCTCCGTACGACGGCGGGGAATTACATCGGCGTCGAGAGCGCGACCGACGCGGCCTTCGGCGGGAGTGGTCAGGCATGAGCGGGGCCTCGGACGCTGCGTACGGGTGGGTGCGGAAGGAAACCGCGCAGCTGCTTCCCGTACCCGATATCGAGAGCAATCCACCGCACGGCCTCGACGCGACGATCGACGAAGCCATCAAGGGCTTCCTGGAGAAGATCGGCCTCTTCGACGAGCTCGAGAAGGTCACCGGGATGCCCAGCCAGCTGACCGAAGCGGCCCACCAGTGGACGGCCCAGGGCAAGGCGATGCTGGCCGTCGCCGACGGGCTCCGGTCGGCCGCCACCGCGCTGCCCACCGCGTGGGAGGGCGACACCTCCGAGGCGTTCGGGCACGGCATGGGGGAGCTCGTCCAGGCGATCGAGGACACCGGCAAGGAGATGGGCGAGACGGCGTCGATCCTCAGCCGGGCCGCCCAGGAGTGCAAGCTCGCCGAGGACACGATCATCATGATCATCCGGGAGGCGATCGAGTGGGCTGCGATGACGCTCGCCGCGATGGTGATCACGGACATCCTCACGCTGGGGCTGGCCACTCTGGTGGACGGCCTGGTCGCGGAGGCGGAGGTCGCGGTGTTCGTCGCCAGAGTGGGGAAGGTGTCGGAGACGCTCGAGAAGGCGCTGAAGGACCTCATGGAGGCGGTCAAGGGCCTCAAAGAGGCCAAGGGTGCCACGGGCGCCGCCAAGGGCGCCTGGGGGGCCGTCAAGAGCGCCAACAACTTCCGAAAGCTCGGCGGAATCCTGGGGAACCCCTTGAAGGGGTGGGGGAAGCTGGCCGGGATCGCCGTGGGGGACGAGTTCAAGAAGCATGTCATCGCTCCCGTGATGGGCGCGACTACCGGTCTCCCCGAAGTCAGCCTGACGGATCCCGTCAAGGACGCCGGCGGGCTGCTGTTGAACTCGTCCGACCGTTCCGAGCAGCCGCCGGCGCCTGCGCCGTACCGCGTGAACCAGCGCAGCATCGAGGAGGACTTCGGGTGACCGGCAGCCGTACGGGGAGAGTTGGCGCATGACGGAGACGAAGCGGGAGGCTCGCCAGCGCAGGTATATGGAGGGCCTCCAGCGCAGAGACGCAACGGTCATCGAGCAGAGGCGGGCGTATCTCTGGCCCGGTGAAACACTCATGGGCGAGTTCCCCATGTTGTTGGACGTGCTGGTCCCCGACAGACCTCCGAGGCGATACCGCACCGAGAAGCCGGGAGCGCCCAAAAAGCCCCGGCCGAAGGGCTTTTGGGTGCTGTATCCGGTGTACTGGGTCATGTGGCTCGGGGCTGTTCCGGCCGGTCTGCTGGAGATGTCGGTGGAGGGAACCTGGCGCGGATTCAGGCGGATCTTCCGGGGGCAGGTCTGGAGCGGTGGCTGGGAGAGTGGCGCGGGGCACTTCATCCGGGCGGTCCGGGCAGGGTCCCCGCTCGTCGATGGTTACGGACACACGCATTACACCCTGACGCTCACGGACCGTCGCCTGCTCCTGACGGACCAGCCGTCCACCATGGGAGACAACCCGGCCCCGGTCCAACTCCTCGCCGAAATCCCGCGCGGCCACTTCGCCCGCCGCCGCGAGCCGCACCCGCGCCGCCACACGGACCGCGTGGACATTGCCTTCCCCGACGGCTCTTGGGTGGCGCTGGAAGCCGGACGCGGCCAACCGGTCGAGCACATCGCATCCCTGCTGGGCTGAAGCCGTAGGGGCCGACCCCCGAAAGGGCCGGCCCCCGCCTCGTACGACTCACACGTCGAAAGCCGTGTCCCGGGCCCGCTTCTCCCAGGCCCCCACCTGCGCCCCGACCTGCTCCAGGTGCCCCAGCACCGCGTCCACCCCGTCGTCCCCGAGCGGGAGATGCAGCGGAGTCTCGTCCGCCTCCAGGGCCGCGATGACCAGCGCCGCGGCCTTCGCCGGGTCGCCGGGGGCCTCGCCGCCGCCTGCGGCCATGGCGCGGGTCGGGCCCACCGTGTCCGCGTAGTCGGGCAGTTCGGCGCTGATGGAAGCGTTCCCCATCAGCGCGGTACGGAAGGCCCCCGGCTCCACGACCAGCACCTTGATCCCCAGCGGCCCGACCTCACCGGCCAGTGCCTCGGACATCCCCTCCAGGGCGAACTTGGTGCCGCTGTAGGCGGAGAAGCCGGCGAACGACATCTGCCCGCCCATGCTGCTCATCTGCACGATCGCCCCCGACCGCCGCTCCCGCATGCCCGGCAGCACGGCCCGCACCAGCGCCGCGGGCCCGAAGACATGCACGTCGAACAGGTCCCGCAGCTCCGCGTCCCCGGTCTCCTCGAAGGCTCCGACGTGCGTACGCCCCGCATTGTTGACCAGCACGTCGATCCGCCCGTGCCGCTGCACCACATCCTGTACGGCGGCCTCGATCGCGGCCGTGTCCGTCACATCGAGGTGCAGCGCCTCCACCTGGTCGGGGTGGGCGGCGACCAGTTCGTCGAGCGTCTCCACGCGGCGGGCGGCGGCGACCGCGACGTCCCCGGCCGCGACGGCCGCCTCGACGAATGCCCGCCCGAAGCCGCTGTTCGCACCGGTGATGAGCCAGACCTTGTTCATGACGTTCCCCTCGTTGCTATGTCCTGCTGACATCGACAACCTTGCCCCGCACACCACTTGCCCGTCCAAGACCTGTCGTGATAGCTGATGGTTATGACCACCACGGACGTGCACGGCCGAGAACTCCGCTACTTCGTCACCGTCGCGGAGGAGCTGCACTTCACGCGTGCGGCCGAGCGCCTGTACGTCTCCCAACCCGCCCTCAGCAAGCAAATACGGGCCCTGGAGCGCCAGTTGGGCGGCCCCCTCTTCCTCCGCGACCGCCAGGGCGTCACCCTCACCCCCACCGGCGCCGCCCTCCTCCCCCACGCGCTCCGGATGCTGGCGGTCTGGGACGAGGGCAGGGCGGCGGTGGAACGCTCCCTGGCGGACCAGCACGCGACGCTCACCATCGGCATGAGCACCAGCCCCGGCCGCGGCGGCCTGCTCCCCGCGATCCGCTCCCGCTTCACGGAGTCGCACCCCGAAGCCAACATCCGTCTCCGCCAGGTCAGTTGGGACGATCCGACGGCGGGCCTGGCGGACGCCTCCACGGACGTCGCCTTCGTCTGGCTCCCGCTCCCCGACGCACACCGCTACACGTACACGGTGGTGGCGGAGGAGCCCCGCCTCGTGGCCCTCCCCGAGACGCACCCCCTCGCCGCCGCTCCCGAGATCGACTTCACCCGGGACCTCCTCACCGAACCCTTCCTGGCCCTCCCCGAGGCCGCGGGCCCGCTCCGCGACTACTGGCTCGCGACGGAGTCCCGCGACGGTGTCCCGCCCCGGATCGGCGCGGAGGTGGCGAGCACGGAGGAGACGTACGAGGCGCTCGTGGCGGGCCTGGGCGTGGTCCTCGTAGCCACCGGAAACGCCCCGCTGATCACGCTCGGAGGCGTGGTCACCCGCCCCGTACGCGGCATAGAGCCGAGCCGCTACGTCCTGGCCCACCGCACGGACGACCAGCGCCCGCTGCCGCGCGCGTACGCGCAGGCCTGCCAACAGGTCACGGCCAGGACGAAACGGTCGGGGACGGCGTGACCGGGCTCGCGGGCGGCGCGAAGGGGCCGGCGCGGTTCGCCACGAGGGCCAGCATCACCACCGCGAAGATCACGGTGATCACGATGAGGGCGAGCCCGACGGGGTTCGAGGCGTTGTAGACGTAGCGATTGGTCCCCCACCGGCTCCGCTTGAATATCGGCTCGTCGTCGTCGCTCACGGTGCGGATCCTAGGCGAAGGGCGGCGGTTGATCGCCCCCTCGCCCTGCGATACCAATGGCGCATGATGCGCGGCAAGAAGATCGGGCTCCGGGCCCGGCACGAGGCAGACGTACCGGCGTTCCAGGCGGAGATCTACAACGACGTCGAATTGCGCACCCGCGCCGACGACCGCCCCTGGCGCCCGGTGTCACTCAAGGCGGCCGAGACAGCGGAGCCCCCGAACCCCGACACGGCGGCGTCCTTCTCCGTCGTAGAGCTCAACGCCGAGCAGACCCTGCTGGGCGAGTGCTCGCTCTGGGGCATCGACACCCACAACAGGTCGGCCCACCTGGGCATTTCACTCCTCCCCGCCGCCCGCTTCCGCGGCTTCGGCACGGACGTGGTCCGCGTCCTGTGCGAGTACGGCTTCGCGGTCCGCGGCCTGCACCGCCTCCAGCTGGAGACCATCGCCGACAACACCCCCATGATCGCGGCCGCGACGAAGTCGGGCTTCGCGGTGGAGGGCACCCTGCGCCAGGCCGCCTGGATCTACGGAGGCTTCGCCGACCTGGCGATCCTCGGCCTCCTCGCCGAGGACTGGTCGCCCGCGAATCCCGTGAATCCGGCGTAACCCACCGTGCGCCCACGCGTTGGGCGGACGTGGAAATCTGGCTGCTCAATCACTTCAACACGTTCGCCCTGTTCGTCATCATCTGCGGCGGCGTGGTCGCCGTGGCCGTGGCGGGCACGCTGGTGGTGCGGCGGAGGCTCCCCAGAGTGGCGGCGGGCAAGTACAACGACATGATCGGCGTCGTGCTCGGCATGTACGCGGCGATCTACGGCATCATCCTGGCGTTCGTCGTGGTCGCCGAGTGGGAGGGCCTGAACCAGGCGAACACGAACGTCGCCGCCGAGGCCAGCCAGACCGCCGAGGTCGTACGCGAGGCCTCCGCCTTCCCGCCGGACCAGCAGCGCAAGGTGAACGAGGCGATGGGGGAGTACGTACGGGCGGTGGTCGACAAGCAGTGGCCACTCATGCGCGCAGGCACCCCGGACGCGAACCTCACCAACCCCCAGGTGACGGCGCTCTACCAGGCGTTCCAGGAGTACGAACCGAAGACCGAGGCCCAGCAGACGTACTACTCCCAGTCGGTCTCGACCCTCGCCGAGATCGCCTCGGCCCGCCGCACCCGCCTGACCCAGTCCGAGCAGCAACTCCCCATGCTGCTCACGATCCTGGTGTACGGCGGCGCAATCGTGATGATCCCCCTGACCTTCCTCTACGGCATCGAGGGCCTGCGCGCCCAGCTGATGTTCGTGGTGGCGGTGGCGGGCCTGGTGGGCGTGAGCCTGCTGCTCTGCCTGACGCTGGACCGCCCCTTCGCGGGCGAACTCGCGGTCTCGCCACAGCCGTTCAAGGAGGGCGTGCTGGCCCAGTACTGGCGCTGACCGGGCCGGAATCCTCTCGATTCACAGCAAATTTAGGTGGTCATAGCACGAGTTGATAGGAGATCATGCGAGGCCGCGCACGCTCCGCAGGAGGCACCATGCCGTCGAGAATCTCCGACATCGACTTCACCTTCGGACAGGAGGTGACGGTACGCGCGGTGGTGGAGGCCCTGGCGGGTGCGGGCTGGTCCCTGAAGGAGCCCCTGGGCCTCTCGTACATGGTGAGCATCGACGACGCGTACGACTGGGAGTTCGCGGACATCGAGGCGGCGGACAAGGTGCTGGCGCTGCTGGACGCGCCGGAGAACTTCAAGCGGGAGGTCGGCATCTGCGTCCACCACGAGGAGGCGGAGACGGGAGGCTCGCTCCTCTTCCAGGCGGGCCGCACGGAGTGCGCGTTCATCCCGAACATCAACGGGCGAAGCCCGGCGGCGGACAGGCCGTCAACGGACGCGTCCTGGTACGTGCAGGCGCTGGTGAACCCCCTGCTCCCGATCGGCCTGCACTCGTACGAGCCGGGCGACATCGGGTTCTGACATGGGAAGCCGACGCAGAGTCCGACGCATGGTGGTGGGCGACATGGTGTACGGCTGGTGCTTCGGGCACCGGCACGACCGGGCGCGGGGCTACGCCGGGTGCCGAAGCACGGTGACGCTGTGGCGTCCGGGAAGCAAGGGCCGCCTGCGGCTGGTGTTCCGACCGGGACCCGACCGGATCGTCTCCGACAGTTACTTCGAAGAGGGTGCGGTGATGCGTCTGCCGGACCGGGCGTATCTGAACCTCCACGAGCCGGGCACCGTCCGGGCGTTGCTGGACGCGGCCCTGGCTCGCGATCCCTTTCCCGCAGAGGGGTCGGTGGAGCGGGACGGCTGGCCCCTGTTCGACGCGGTGGTGCCGGAGCAGTCCTCCTAAGCCGCGGGGATGTACTCCGCAGGCGCGGCAGCGGCCCACTGGATGAGCAACTGCTCGTACACGTCCGCCGAGAGCGCGTCGGCGTCGACGAGGGCCCGGATCCGGTCGTTCGTCGCGGCGGCGTCGAGGCGCGCGGATCCGGGCTGGTGCGTGGTGGAAGACATACGGAGGACAGTACGGGCGACCACTGACAATCGGCACTGGGATATGCCGGGTCCGCCCAGGCCCCTCAGGTCGCGCGAGAGCCCCGTGCCCCCTCCAGCGCGGCTCGCGCCGCAGCCGCACCGCGTACGGCGACGGGCTCGGTCCGGAGCTGGACCTCGGCCCGCGACTGTCGGCAGGCGGGGCACAGGTCCTCGCCCGCGACGGGCCGGAAGAGGAGCGGCTGAGTGTGCCGGTCGCCCGCGCACTCGACCATCTGCGCGACGCGGGGCGGCGGTGCGGGGGCCGCAGGCGCCGCCGTGTCGAGCGCAGGCACCTGGCGCAGTACGTACCGCACGAGCCCACCGGGCCGGTGAACTGCCTCACCTGACATGGGCAGTTGCTGGAGGATTCCCGCCCGTACGCCGTCCACGGCAAACCCCGCAGCCAGCCACTGGGCGGCGAGCGCCGCCAGCTCGGACAGCATGGCGCGGGGCACGCGGAGCCGGGGATCGAGCTGTTCGAGGCTGTCCACGCACTGCTCGGCCTCGGTGAGCTGGGCGGGGGAGGCGGAGGCGGAGGGTTGGAGGGTGTTTGTCCCAGGGGGATTGTCTGGAAGACGGCCGATGTCCCGACGGGTCGGCTCACCGACGACCGGTTCGTCGTCCGTCGGTGCGGGGGCTGCGCACTCGTCGCGTACGCGGGCCGCGTCCTCGCAGCTCAGCGGCGTACCGGACACCAGCTGCCGGGTCTGCCAGCGCCCGCGCGCGACCTGCTCGCGCCACTCGTGGACGTAGCCCTCGTCCTTCAACTGCTCCTTGGCGTTCTGGAAGGCGCGCTTCTTGATCCCGGCCCGTACGGCGGTCTCGGAGAGTGACTGACGGGATTCGGCGGGGAGGGAGAGCTGCCAGACGAGCAGCCGGACGGCGTCGGAGGACAGCCGGGGGTGGCGGATGATCTCGTTGGAGATCTGGGAGAAGAAACGTACGGGCGCGATAACATGGCGCAACATGTCGGGTGCTCCTTCAAGCGTGGCACTCGTGATGTAGGCCCGAGGAGCCGGTTCCAGCCAGCGACTCGGGCCGCCTCATGTCAGGAACGAGGCGTGATGGGAATTACGCTACATCAACGCCCGGACACACAAGGTCACTTCACCACAATGCATTTCGGGCACGCGCACGGCGGAAAGCGCCCGACGGACTCCATGGGAACGCCGGCCCGGTCGGGCTGATAGGTGACCCGAGGCCCCCAACTCCGGCCGCCGTCCCGCGAAACCCGCAAGCTGATGACGGCGTCACCGCTCACCACCGGCCCCCGTACTGCATCGCCTTCTCCTTGAGCCATTCCCGGACCACCTCCTCTTCTTCGGGGGAGGCCGCGCGGAGCGAATGCACGGGAATGGTCGCCACGAAATGAATGAAGCGAACCCGCCTCAACTCTCCATCAGTAGCGAGGACTTTCCCCGGGCCGTACACCTCGGTCTCCGTATGGGCGACAAACGCGCCGGGCCCGCACCGAACTTCCGCCACTCCGCAACACCTCTCACCGTATGTGTTGAACCACACACAGCCTGATGCCGTGGTGCGTACGCTCGCCAGATAGCGCAGAGTGACAACGCAACCTGCACACAGGGGAGTTGGCGGCATGGCCATCGAGGACAACCCGAAGTCGCGCCAGCAGTACGGCGAGGAGCTGAAACGCCGCCGGGAGGAGGCGGGCCTCACCCAGGAGGAACTGAGCCAGCGTGCCTTCATGTCGCGCACCCACATCGCCCACATCGAGGCGGGCCGCCGCAGGCCGGACATCCATGACGCGCAGAGCCTGGACCGGGCGCTGAACACGGGCGGATTCTTCGTGAACTTCCTGCCCACGCTGGACGGCAAGGTCGTGGCCGAACACTTCGCGGAGGCCTTGGAGTTCGAGACGCAGGCGACGGCGATTCGCGAGTACGCATCCAAGCTGGTCCCCGGAATTCTCCAGACCGAGGCGTACGCAGGCGTGGTGCTGAGCTCCGGCTACCCGCCCAAGAGCGACGAGGAGTACGAGGCGCTCCTGACCACCCGCCTCGCCCGGGCCCGCATCCTCGACGACTTCCACACGCCCAAGGTGTGGACGCTCCTAGACGAAGCGGTGCTGCGCCGCCCGATCGGCGGTCCGGCGGTGATGTGCGAACAGCTCCGTCACATCGTGACGCTGGCGGAGAGCCGCCGCGTCCGCGTGCATGTGCTCCCCTTCTCGGTGGGATACCACTCCCTGCTGGAGGGCTTCGTCTCCCTGATGTGGTTCGAGGAACTGCCGCCCATCGCCTACGTGGAGGGCCTGAAATCCGGCCGGGTGTGGGAACTTCCGTCCGTGGTACGGGAATGCCAGGTGGCCTACGATCACGCTCTGGGCGACGCACTCTCGCACCGCAACTCCCTGGCGCTGATCAGGACTGTCGCAGAGGATTACGAGCATGAAGCGCAGCAGTAGGCACACGATCCCCGACGCCTCGCTCATCCCGGCCTGGCGCAAGTCCTCGTACAGCGGCGGCAGTAGCGGCGATTGCCTCGAAGTCAGCGATGTCTGGCGCAAGTCGACGTACAGCGGCGGTGACAGCGGCGAGTGCCTCGAAGTGAACGACGCCGCCTGCCCCGCCCACCTCCCGGTCCGCGACAGCAAGAACCCCCACGGCCCCGCCATCGCCTTCCCGGCCACCGCCTGGACGGCATTCGTGGCGGCGGTCAGCGCCGGACCGCTCGGATAGCCATCGCGCCCGGTACGGCAAGGGCTGTGCCGAAGGCGGCCCAGAACACGAACTTGCTGGTCAGCCCGTTCACTGTCCGCAGTTCCCCGTCGTCGTGCAGGCAGAACGAGTCGGGCGGGAAGTATTGCGAGACCGGAGCGCCCGTGCTGTGGCAAGGCGAAGTTTCCGGGAAGAGGAACGGCTGCGCTCGCTGCGAGAGAGCCCCGCCGACGACCACCGCTGTCCACCCGGCCAGCAGGAACACGCTCAGCATCCAGGAGGGGACCTGCGCTCGGCGTCGCAGCCACCAGACCAAGGCGGTCGGAATGGCGAAGACGGCGAGCAGCGCAGTCAGCAAGAGCAGTGACTTCATGATCCGAGGACAGTACTGGCCCGTTTCTGAACCTGTTCGAGATGGGTGGGGTGGCCGTTGGCGGGTCAGAATGGCAAGGCGTCCGCGTGGACGCGCATCTGAGCCACCGCGAGGCGGACGTACTGTGGGCCACCCTCACAACACCAGTGCCTGGGAAACGGCCCCCGGTGACTTTCCGCCGGACTACTGGGCCGGCCAGGAGTAGCCCCCTGTACGCCGGGCCCCGCCTCAGCCGAGAGCGTCGAGCAGCTCGCGCTCGCGACGGGCGCTGAGGCCCGCACGCCGTTCCCGGTCCAGCCCCTGCTCGCGCTCCCACCGCAACGTATCGGCCAGCATCTCCGCCCGCGGCCGGTGCCGGAGCCCCGCGGCGCGTGCCGCGGCCCCGCTCCGGGCCCCGTGCCCTTCCCAGCCGGCCTCGACCACCCACATGGGCATCGACTCGGGCCCCATCCACTCGGCGACACCGTTCTCGAGCAGCCATTCTGTGCCGGCGGTGATGACGGGACCGTTGTGCCCGCCGATCGTGCGGGACGACTCGATCCACTCCCCGAAGGGGACGACGGGACCGACAGCGTCGTACGTACCGACGGTCCCCGCCTCCGCGGCATCGAGCAGCCATCCCGCCAGGTCCCGTACGTCAACAACCTGTGTCGGCATGGCAGTTGTGTCGGGAACCAGCATGGCCCCGCCCGTGTCGCGCGCGGCCCGCGCCACCCAGTATCCGGACCGTCCGCTGCGGTCACCGGGCCCGCCGATGAGCCCGGCGCGCGCGATGAGGAGCCGGTCACCCGCGACGGCCGCCGACGCCTGCTCGCAGGCGACCTTGGCCTCGCCGTACGACTCACGGTCGGCCTCGCGCAGGTCGGTCGCGGGGAGCAGGGGCGTGGACTCGTCCGCGTCCGCGACGGCATGGGTGGCGTAGGCGCTGACGGAGGACACGTAGGTCCAGTGCCGGGCCCTGCCGCCCAGCGCGTCGAGCGCCTCCCGGACGAAGCCGGGCCGCCAGGACACCTCGATGACGGCGTCCCAGTCCCGGTCGAGCAACGCCTCGTACGCGGACGCCTCACGCCGGTCACCGACCACCAGCCGCGCCCCGTCGGCGACGTCACCGCTCTCGCCACGGGCAAGGCACGTCACCTTGTGCCCGCGCGCGATCGCCTGCCGCGACAGCTCGCGTCCCAACCATGCTGTTCCGCCCAGAATCAAGATCTCCATGTCGCCACTCAAGCACCAGGTCCGCGCCTGGCCAGGGCGATTTCACCCAGGGCTGAGCAGCGGCGTTGCCCGGACGGTGATGCGCGCGGATGAGCCGTGCTTGTCGTAGGTGACGGTGAACACGCGCCGCATGTCCCCGAATTGATCCGTGTACGTCTCCCCGGTCGGCCCGGTGCGCTTCGGCTCGGCGGTGATGTCGTAGGTCCGGAGGAAGTCCGCGACGGAGGAGTCGGGGCCGTCGCCGACCTCGTAGCGGAGGACGGCGGTGCCGTCCGCTTCGGTCTTCGCGTACGTCGGCACGTAGAAGCGCAACTCCGGGTGGTGCTGGTCATGGTGCATCCCCGCAGTGCGCTCGACGGCCTCCTCCGCCCCTTCGCGGGCGGGAGCGAGGAGAGCCACGGCGGCCCACACAGCCACGGCGACGATCCCCACCACGCACACGGCCAGAAACCAGACCAGCGCCCGCTTCCGCCGCGGGCGCCCCTGCTTCGGAGCAGGCATCATTCGCAGCGCTCGATTGCGTCGGGCTGCAGCCGTAGCTCCTGCACTTGATAGCAATCCGAGTAGAGGGTGGCAATGACCGCTCCGCAGCCGCACACCAGGTTGGGACCCCATTCCCCGTCCATCCCACAGCAGTAGCCGCGGCGCATGGAGATGTCGGGGTGCTCCTTCAGGCCGAGTCCGTCACCGGGATGAAGAACGATGGTTCCGACAGGCCCGGACTCCACCAGAAAGCCGGACGCCTCATCCAGTACATACGGCGGCCCCGACGGACAGGGATCCACCGCAAAGGTCCCCGGGGCCATCCTCACGATGGGTTCAGGGGAATGCCCGTTGGCGTCGGTGGCCGATGCCTCCGACCGATACCAGCCTTCGTCCGTGTCGGGGGCCGGTAGGGGTCGCTCGATGACCGCCGGTGTCACTGCCTGGTGGCACTTGAGGCATTGGAAAACCGTCATCGGGAACCTCGTTCAGTCGAACCAGCCTTCGCGCTCCCCAGAAGAGGTCTGACATCCCCGTCGACAGCCGCCGATGTCAGACCTGCCGGATAGCGTTCGCCCACTGATCAATCGTAGAGCTCTGGGGAGAGGCCGATGGGGGCAAAGACGGGACTGCTCGTTTACGCGGACGGGGACATCCCCGAGGCGCTGCGGCAGGTCGGTGAGGCGAGCGCGGAGCGTACGGCCGCGATGATGAGGCGGTTCTATCCGGGCTGGGAAATCGAGGAGACCGAGGGCCGCGTGCTCGACGGTGGCGTGTGCCCGCCCGAGGGGACGGCGTACGCGGCCAGCTGGCCGGGCCTGGAAATCGTCGGCGATCAGAGGGTGATGATCGACTTGCCGTCGCAGCTTCCGGCGCACCTCATAGCGGCGAGCGCCGGCCGGCGCCTGGTGCTGCACGCGATGCACAGCGTGGTCGACTGGCTGGCGTTCGCCGTGTGGGAGGACAGGCGGCTCGTCCGCTCCCTGAGCCTGTCGCCGGACAGCGGGATCCTGGAGAACATCGGCGAACCGCTCCCGTTCGAGGCGCCCTACTGGGCCGGGGAGCGCCCCGCGGACATCGTCCCGTGGCCCGGCGAGGAGGAGGAACCGTACGCGCTGCCCTTCCACCCGCTCGAGCTCGGCGAAGACGCACTGCGTGCCCTCTGCGGGTTCGTCAGGGAGGGCCGTCCCGAACCTGACGACGTCGACGTGGACAGCATCGAACTCTTCGGCTTTCACATCCAAACCCCCCACGGCCCGGACTCCGCCGAGAGGGAGGCAGCGCTCAAGCGCGCGATGGAGGCGATGGGGCCTCCGCGCTTCTACACGATGGGGCCGGACGGTCAGCTGATCGAGAGCGTTGGCCCTGTCAGCCCCTGAAGAGCTGCGGGTGCGGGCACCGCTCCACGGGTTCGTCGGGCCGGTCGGCCCAGTTCCACCAGACGTGCCCCGCCCCGCACTTCCAGCCCCCACGGCAGGCACGCTTGCCGTCGTCCTCGCGCAGGGAGAGGAGAAAGCCGGCGAACGTCATGGGCCGGCCGCACTCTGGGCACGTGGGCGGTACGTCGGGCGGCATGGGGCGCACGGTATCGCGAGGCCGGTGCGGGCCCTGCCGCGGCCGGCCCGCGGATGCGCGTATCCAGCGGCCCGGTCTGCTTGGGTGTGGATCATGAGCTATCCGGAGCCGGCCGGCAGCGCCGAAGCCGCCCTTGCCACCGTCCGCGAGATCGCAGCGGAGTTCGGCCGTACCGTCGTCACTGCGGACGGCGCCGGGCCCGACGTCTCCGCCGAGTTGAGCGGATCCCCCGCCGTCACCCTCGTCCTGTACGCAGACGGGCAGGCCGCGGTGACCGTGGAGACCGTTCACTTCGACCTGGATCCCGGCGAAGTGGGGCCGTTCCTGCGTGCCGTGTACGACGGGACCGCGTACGTCCACGCCGTCACCAAGTGGTGGCAGTTCCTGCTGCCGCTCACCGCCGCCGGGTACTGGCTGGTGGTGCCCATGCCGGGCGAGCGCGCGTACAAGGAGCTCGTGCCGAGGATGATCCTCACCCCCTGGCTCACCGCCCGCCTGCGCACGCCGCCCGGCAAGCAGGACCCTCAGTAACGGTCCAGGATCGTCTGCGTCTTGAGGATGTCCCCCTTGTAGAGCCAGCCCTTGGCGTCCGCGACCGAGATCGCGTCCGCGTGCAGAGCCGCCGCGTCGTCGTAGTCGTCCGTCTTGAACGACAGCTCGACCACGTACTCCGTACCGCTGCCGCCCGCCCCGACCACCGGCACCACCTCGATGCTCGCGTCGTCGGACGACTCCCACGCGCCGGAGTAGACGGACGACGTCACCGGCCCGTGTACGCGCGACGCGGCGAGCGTGTCCGTGCCC
Organism: Streptomyces sp. NBC_01465; assembly: GCF_036227325.1. NCBI lineage: Bacteria > Bacillati > Actinomycetota > Actinomycetes > Kitasatosporales > Streptomycetaceae > Streptomyces > Streptomyces sp. NBC_01465. The sequence goes on from NZ_CP109467.1 coordinate 4,894,248, forward strand.
CAGCCGTCCGTGTTCCAGTCGGCGAGCTTGCCGGGGATCTCGCCGTTCAGCCAGCCCAGGCCGGTGGCGCCGGTCGGCATGGCCGTACCCGAGTAGCCGCTGGCGCTGTGGCTCTTCTCGTTGCTGAAGCTGAGGGTCTGCTTGGCGTAGCCCCAGTCGACCTCGGCTTCGTAGTTCGTGTCGCTGCTGTCGAACCCGGCGGCGTTCGCGGCGGTCAGCGCGGCGTTGATGTCCCCGCCCGTGACGGCGAACCGCTTCTTGTACGTCTCCTCGAAGTCCTTGCCGCTCTTGTGCCGCAGCCGTACGTCCCAGCCCTGCGCGCCGAGCGCTTGCGCGTCGGTGTCGTAGTACGCGTAACTGCGCGCCGAGGCCGAGGCCGAACCCGATATCCCGAAGGCCGACTTGACCGCGGCGAGCGGCGCGTGCGAGGAGTCCAGGGCGGCCGTGGTGAGGTTGATCTTCACCTCGTACGTGGGTACGGCGTTGGAGTCGGCGTGGGCCGGGGTCGCCTGGACGGCGAGGGCAGCGGCGGCGGTGAGGGCCAGGGCGGCGGACGCGGTGCGGCGCGTCAGAGGCGTGATCGACATGACCGGAGCCTCCCGCTCCGGGGTGGTCGTGGGGTGGCGGCCGGATGTGGGTCTCGGAAACCGTGGGTGTCGGGCAGGGGCGGTCGTGCGGAGCCAACTCCCGTACTGGATCCGGCCGTACGCGGAAATGGAGGCCCTGTGTACGCGCAGACCGCCCGAGCGACACGCACTATGGTGTGCCGATGGCGTCGATCAAGAAGGTCCAGATCACATTCGACTGCGCGGACCCCGAGCGCGTCGCCCGCTTCTGGTGCGAGGTGTTGGGGTACGTCGTACCGCCGGCGCCTGAGGGCTTTGCCAGTTGGGACGAGTACAACGAGTCGCTGCCGCCCGAGAAGCGGGGCGCCTGGTTCGCCTGCAGCGACCCCACGGGCGAGGGCCCGCGGCTGTTCTTCCAGCGCGTACCCGAGGGCAAGGTCGTCAAGAACCGCGTCCACCTCGATGTGCGGGTCGGCACCGGCCTCGTGGGCGAGGAGCGCCTCGCCACGCTCCAGGCGGAGTGCGATCGGCTGGTCGCGCTGGGCGCGGTGTGCGACCGGGTGCTGCTGGCCGATGACGAGAACGAGTCGTGCATCGGGATGCGGGACATCGAGGGCAACGAGTTCTGCCTCGACTGAGGGCCTCACCACGTCCCCGTGCGCTTACCGCTTACCGCTTACCGCTTACCGCTTCGCCGTGCCGGCCAGGAGTCCCATGAGTACCCCGAGCAGCATCCGTGCGACCCTGCTGGTCCTGTACTCGCCCCGGCTCGAAGAATGCCTGACGTTCTACGGCGACCTCGGCCTGAACTTCGCGACCGAACAGCACGACCAGGGCCCCCGTCACTACGCGGCTGTGCTCGCGGACGGCATGGTCTTCGAGATCTACCCGGCCCGTGCCGGCCGGGAGACCGGCATCATGCGCCTGGGCCTGGCCGTGACCGGCGCCTCCGCCACGCCCCCGCTGGCGCCCGGGCACCACCTGCTCACGGACCCTGACGGCCGGACTGTCGCCATCCACTCGACTTGATCAAGGTGCAACGTTTCGCGGCCGGTTGGCGACACGGGGGATATCGGGCCTGACCCCCGGGCACAGCAACGTACGAGAAACCCGGTCGACCGCACGGTCCGGGCTGCCTACGCTGCACGCGTGATCCCCGCACTGCGCGTCCGCCAACTCTTCCATGCCATAGAGGAATACCAGGGTGCGGACGTCTTCCTCGACGTCGTCGATCCGTGGCTGGACGAGCACGCCGGTGCCGTGCGGGAAGCCCTCGCACCGCTGGCCGATTTCGGTGGATGGACGCGGACCGAGTACGAGTTCGGCGATCCGCTGGAGACGGCGTACGCGCTGAGCCGCGTCAGCGACGCACTGATCTACAAGTTGCAGCCGCTGCTGCCGCCGGGATCCGACATCCCCTGGGCGCACCACTTCCGCGAGCCCGAGAGCTGGCCACACGTCACCCGTGACCAGTACGTGGGCGGATTCGCCCGGCTCGGCATGGTCCCGATCGGTGAAGTCCCGTTCGAACCGTTCTTCCATGAGGTCGTTGAGGTCGCGCAGCACGAGCACCTGGGGGCACCCGTTGAGATCACGGGAACGGTCTGGCCGGGCTTGATGTTCGGGGAGATGCTGTTCAGCCGCAGCGGTGTGATGGTGCGTGCCGGTGCCCAGCACCTGGTCGCCGGCATCGCGGACAGGTCACTGCTCCACGGCGTATTCGTGCGCCGTTCCCGGGAGACCTCCGACGGGTCGCTGGGCTGGGGCCACAACTCGCAGTGGAAGACCGACTTCCGCCGCGACTACCTCACCGATGCCGCGTTCCATTTCGACGTCGACGAGAAGCCCGACTCTGACCAGGACTTCTTCGGCGAGCCGAGGAGGTTGACCCCGGCCGAGCGATCCGACCTCGTGCGACACCGGTGCTTGATCCGGCCCCTGCAGAATCCGGCTGCCTCGGAAAGCGCCTGCCCGGGCGGACGGCTCACCGTCTCGAGGACGTGATCCACTCGGAGCGCCAGAGAGCTGGGCCGAACCGCGCCGGACGCCCGGCCGGCTCCGGGGCGGTGAAACGGTTGGCGTGCGGCCCCCGCGGAACCGGGTAACGTCTTTGTCATGTTCTTCCAGACGGTGATTTACGAGGGAGAGCGTGATGGGCCGCGCATGACGTCCTTCGACGTCGCCGCCCACCCCTGAATCCGTAGATCACTTCACTTCATTACCGGGAGAGCCCGTGACCGTGAGCAAGAACATCAACAACCCCGTGGGCCAGGGCGGCGGCCAGCGCAAGCGGCAGTCGCGCGCCGAACGGCAGAACAACGGGCCGCACCGCAACCTCGACCGCCAGGGTGCGGCCGACCAGAAGGCGGAGCTGGTGCGCAAGATGCGTGAGAAGGCTGCTGGAGCTGAGGTCAGTTCGCAGGCGGACGACGACGCCGAGCAGAGCTGACGGTACGTACGACGAAGGCCCAGGTTTCCGGTTTCTGACCGGTCTGCCTGGGCCTTCGTCGTACGCGCCGGCCGCGTCCGGACTCAGTGCCTCCCTCGGTACCTGCCGCTTCGTGACAAGGTTCCGGGCGCCTGCGGTGCGAGCTGTCCTGCCTCGCCTCTGGCGACGCACACCATTACGTGTCCAGTCCGCAACAGGCCAAGGATGCAGCTGACGCCGAACCACCAATACAGGGCTGAGAATGCACGCACAGAGGTTGCGAAATATATGGAAACAGCGACAAATAGGGTGAAGCCAAAAAAATTGAGCGTTAGTAGCGGCCAGCCTGAGTCCGTTTTTGCTCGATTTAGTTTCTGCCAGGTCGTTCTTGGTATTTGAGCGGGATGCGGACTGAAGCGGCGTTTGATCTCGCCCACGGAAGATCTCGGTGTCATGGGGTAAATGGAACAGTGGGAGCTGACTCCCGCACAAGACCAAGAAGCATGAGTGAGGGCACCGGACCTGCCCACGACCAGCACACACGACGAAGGCCCAGGTTCCCGGATTCACACCGGTCTGCCTGGGCCTTCGTCGTGTGTTGCTCCCTGTGCCCCCGGCAGGATTCGAACCTGCGACACCAGCTTTAGGAGAGCTGTGCTCTATCCCCTGAGCTACGGAGGCGCTCGGACCACCAGAGGAGCGTGGCCTCAGACAGGGTAGCGGATCAGGCCCCGAGGGGTCCGACCCGTACCTCAGTCCGCGAAGATCTCCGCCGCCCGCTCGACCGCGAAGGCCCTGTCGAAGAGCACATCGAGCTGTTCCAGGTCCCGGCAGGCCTCGACCCTGGCTCGTACCTCGTCGGACACCTCGAGGCCGCGCTGTTCCAGTACTCGCAGTACCGAGTGACCGCGCTCGGCTTCCCGGCCTTCCTCGCGGCCCTCCTCGCGGCCTTCCTCGCGGCCTTTTTCCCGGCCTTTTTCCAGGCCCTTCTTCATCGCCCGCTCTTCAAGTTTGGCCTTGTACCACATGGCCGACTCGTGCGGGTTCTTCAAGCTCATCGTGGTCATCAGCTGCCTCCAGATGTTCAGGGCGGGCGACCCGGTCAGCCCCGCCTCCACGTACACGGTGAAGACCCTTCGGTCCTCCACCGACAGGAGCCACAGCGCCGCAGCCAACGGTTCCAGTATGCCCGCCCCGCGCCTGCCCCGACCGTGAACCAGACTGGACAGCACCCACAGGGAGATGTTGTCGTCCGCCTCTTCCAGGCTGTGGATCACCGGAACCGTCGACGGCCCCAGCACATGGGCGCACGTGCGCTGCGTCGGGAAGCCGGGGAAGCCGGTCTCGATGGGGGCCGTTGCCCACTTCTCGGTGGGCTCGCTGTCCGTCACCACGATCAGCACCGCCTCCGCCTCGAACTTCTCCGCGCAGTAGGCCACCGTGAACGGCCACATACGCCGCTTGTCGTCATCCCTCTTGCCCTGTGACTCCACGACCACCACGAACTGGCCCAGTGAGCTGTGCACCAGGAAGAGCGAGTCGGCTCGGCGCTCGATCGGCCGCAGTTCAGTGGCTGTCGGATCCAGCACCTCGACCGACTCCACCACCCCCACTTCCAGACCCAGCAGGTTCTCCATGGCCATCGCCAACAGTTCGGTGTCCTCCTGGAACACCTGATGCAGGCTTTCGTGGTGCGCGCTCACGGACATGCCGGGGAACCTAGCCACTGGCAAGTTCCACCGGATCGGAACCGCTGCCAGGTCACCCGGACAAGTGGGCCATCGATTACGTGTTCGGGGATTAGGCGAAAAGGTGTGCGTGGTCTTTTGCCCACGTGCCGTACGTCGTCGGGGGGCGGCCCGTCGGGTCCGGTGGGGTGTTGCCCTGGAGGGACTTGCCGCCCGTTGACTGCAGGGCTGAGCGCTGCAGCAGTGCCTCCGCCACCGGGGGTGGGAAGCGGTGCGTGAGGTGGGCTTTGGCTTCCTCGTGGGTCTGCTCTCTGAAGTGCAGGGGGCGGGACAGGACCTCGGACAGGATCCGTGTCTGGTCTCTGGGGGTGAGGCGCTCGGGGCCTGTGAGCGTGTACGTCTTGTTCTCGTGGCCCTCTTCCGTGAGGGCTCGGGCCGCCGTGCGGGCCACGTCTCGCGGGTCCACCGGGGCGTTCGGGGCGTCGCCGTACTGGGCGGACACCGTGTCCGCCGACCGGATTCCCTGCGCCCAGGCCAGCGTGTTCGACATGAACGCCCTCGGTCTGAGTAGCGTCCAGGTCATTCCTGCTGTGCGCACGGCCTGTTCTATTGCCCGCTGGCGCTGCGTGATGAAGTCGTCTGTCTCGTCGGCCACCACCGCCGCCGACAGTTTCACTATGTGCGCGACGCCTTCGGCTGCCGCCGCCTCCAGGAACCGTTCGTCGTGCGGTTCTGTGGGGTGGTTCGTTACGAGGAATGCGGCGCGGACTCCCTGGAGGGCTCGGCGGAGTGACCGCTGGTCGTTGTAGTCCGCTTGTGCCTTCTCGGTGTGGGGCACCGTTGTTCGGTCTGGGTTTCGTGCCATCAGGCGGGTGGGGTGCTCTGCCGCGAGCTGGGTGGCCACCTCTCGGCCCACCGTTCCCGTGACTCCTGTTATCAGAATCATTTCAGCGGGCCTCCACCGCTAGGGCTGCCGCGTGCGTCTCGCCGACCGCTATGTCGTTGATCGTCCAGCCCTCGGGGGCTGTCGGTTCGTCCGGTGCCGTGCCCAGGTAGTCGAGGGACGGGGCGCGGCCCAGGCCCGTGCCCAGGCCCTTGAGGTACGCCTCCTTGCGGGTCCAGACCCGGGCGAAGGCCTGGGGGCGGGTTTCGGGGGCGTACGCCTCGAGTTCGGCTATCTCTTGGGGGTGCAGGGTCTCTACCACCTCGTCCGCCAGGTCCAGGGTCGGGATCTTCTCCACGTCCACGCCGACCGGCGTCCGCGCGAACGCCAGCAGGCAGAGGCCGTCTCCGTGGGAGAGCGAGAAGTGCAGGGGGTTGCCTCGGACCACCGGGCGGCCGTGCGGTTCCTGGCAGGTGGGGCACGGGAGGCGGGTCAGATCCAGCGACTCGGGGGGCGTCGACAGGTATGCGCCGAGCAGGAGGCGTAGTGCCGTGTGGCCTGCTCGGTACGTGTCCCGGTCGTCCGTCCTGCGGAACCTGGCCGCCCTCGTTTTCTCGGCCTCGTCCAGCACGGTCTCCGCCCGTCGGTCCACCACCGGCTGGAACGCCCGCGTGCGCACCAGCCAGATCCGGGGCGAGTCGGGCGGCCGCACGGACTGCTCCCAGCCCGGTCGCAGCTCGGTCGGCTGCAGCGTCTCCTTGGCGATCACTTGTGCAGCATAGGCGGGTGCGTCAATTGCGTTGGGGAGTAAGTCAGTTGGGGTAACGGTGGCCGGGGCGGGCCTTGCGCGGGATGATCCGGGCATGGTGATGTCCCTGCCGCCCGTGGCCTCAGGAAGCCGGCCCCCGACTGCCGGCGGCCCCAGTCCCGTACGCACTGCGCCGTCGCCGCGCCGCCCCTCGAATCCGGCGGGTCCGGGCGATCCGGGCGGGATTAGCTCCGTTCGGCCCAGTGCGGGCGCGCTCACCAGGACACCCGCGGGGGCCGGCCGCAGGCTGGTCCGGAGACCCGGACCTGAGGAGGCGCGACCCCATGACCGCAGCGGGCGGACTTGCCCTGATGATCATCGGCGCCATCCTGAAGTACGCCGTGACCTGGGAACCGAACTGGATCAACCTCAACATCCTCGGCGCGATCCTGATGTGGGGCGGGGCGGCCGGGATCGTGCTGGGGTTCGTGCTCCAGTACACCCGGCGGAAGCGCATGGACCGGGTGCAGCAGCAGGCGCAGCAACAGCAGCAGGGCTACGACCCGCGCTACTACCAGGACCCGCCGCCGCCGAGGTAACGCCTCCTCTCAGGACGTCGAGCGGCCGAAGTACTCCAGCTCCGCGATCGCCACCTGCTTCGCCGGGCCCGCCCCGTACGCCGACCGCAGCACCAGCCGCGCCGACACCGCATCGCGCACCCGTACGTCGAGGCGCTGCACCCCGCCGTCGTCGATGCGCCGGTGGAAGGTGTGGATCTTGCCGCCGGAGTCGGTGACCACCACGTCGAACTCCTGCGGGCGTGCCTGTGACACCGACTGGCCCGTACGTGCGGAGGTGCCGGGGGTGATCACCAGGTTCAGCAGGTCCGTGGGCTGGCCGAAGGTCGCTTCCAGGTACTGGCCGGCCGAGTCGCCCGCGTAACCCGTGCCCCACCAGGTGTTGGAGTAGCTGTCGAAGGCGAGCTTCGCGTCGTGGCCGCCCGAGGAGTGCGAGGCCTTCCAGGCGGTGGGGTGGACGGCGACGCGCTTGGCGAAGTGGTCCTGTACGGCGCGGGCGGCGGGCGGGCCGCCGAAGATTCCGCCGACCACCGCCGCGACGACCGCCGTCGCCACCAGGGCGCGTGCAATCCAACGGCCCTTGCCCTGCTGGAGTTTGGGGCGCTGGCCTGCGTACGGGCCCTCGGCGGTGGGGGCGTTCTGCGGCGAGAGCGGGGTGGCGCAGCTGCGGCAGAAGTGGCGGAGGGGGGCGTTGGGGGTCGCGCAGTGCGGGCAGGGGGTGCCGTGTGCGGGCTGCTGGGGTGTGTGGTGGTCGCGGACCTTGGGGCGGGCCGCCTCGGGACGGCCGGGGAGCACGCCGCCGGGTGGCTGCGCGGGGTACGGGCCGGAGTCGGGTACGGGGACGAGGAGGGCGCGGGCCGCGCTCTGGTCGGGAGGAGTGGCGGGTTGGGGGACGGTGTCCGCTTCCACCGGCGGCGTGACGGGCGCGGCAGTCGGTGCCGGTGGTGCGTACGAGGCGTCGGGCGGGCCGAACGCGCCCGTCGTGGACGGCGCGGGCACCGACGGCGGGGTGGCCTTCACGCCGCCCGGCGGGGTCGCGGTGATGGTCATCGTGCGCGGGTCGTCGAAGGCGCTGCGCGAGGGCGGGGGCTCCGGCTCCGTACGCGGGGTGGGCGTGATGGCGTCGCCCTGTGCGTCCCAGCGCAGGAACGCGCCGCACGCGTCGCAGAAGGACTGTCCGGTGATACGGGCCGGGGTGGAGCAGTCGGGGCAGGTCGCGGTGGTCGGGTTGGCGGACATCTCTACGGTCAACTTCCTTCAGGGGCGGGGATGGTGGAGGTCACCTCGGCCGTGAAGGGGAGGTGTGCGGGGCGGGCCGCCGCGACGACGGCGCGCAGCCGGTGGACGTCGACGGTGCTCGGGTCGCGGACGCGCAGGACGACGCGGAGGCCGGCGCGCGGGGCTCCGGGGAAGGAGCCGAGGGGGCGCGCCGACCAGGTGGAGCCGCCGCTCTCCTCGATCTCCGGGCGTACGCCGAAGGCCAGTTGGACGGCCGTCGCCAGTCCGCGCCGGGTGCCGCGCAGCCGATGCAGGGAGATCGCGGCGGCGACGGCGTGACGGCGTACGGGCAGGGGCTCGGTGCCGTCGAGCTCGGTGCCGACCCACTCGGTGAGCCAGTCGAGGAAGTCCTCGGGGGCGAGGGCGGGGGTGAAGTACGCCTCCAGGCAGTCGAGGACGGTGAAGAGGGGCGCCAGGACGGTGTCCAGGCCGGCGACGAACCGCATGGCGAAGTCGTCGTCGGCGTACACGGCGGGCAGTTGCTCGCCGAGGGGGTGGGCGGAGAGCAGGCCCGGGACGGTGCCGCGGGAAGAGGCGGGGATCGGCTGGGTCATCGGATCACGCTCGGGCGGGTGTGGGTGCTGTGGTCGGCGGTGCTGTCGGTCGCGCCGTCTCGCCCGGGACATGTGCCGGCGCGGCGCGGCGTCGCGCTCGCTCGGGTGGCGAACAGCGGTGCCTGGGCGCGGAGTTGGTCGAGCGCGACGTGCCGCTCGGGACGCGGGCCCGCGGCCGCACACAGCGTGCTCATCGGGCCTCGATCACGCGGACGCGGTGGTCGAAGGGGAACAGGAGCGCCGACGGGGACAGTTCTATGCGGTCCGTCGCCTCGCCCCTGCGGCCCGTCAGCGGGTCCGCCGGGTGCAGCAGGACCTCGTCGACCAGCTCCACCCCCGGCACCCGCTGCAGCGCCGCGAAGATCTCGCCCGCCCTGAGCGGGCGGCCGAAGGGCCAGCCCGTCGAGTGCGCGCCTCCCGTCAGCGGGTCGAGGTACGCGTACAGCGCGTCCAGCGCCTCCGCCTGGACCTTCTCCGCTCGCGCCGCGCGGAACGAGTGCAGCGTCGCGACCACCGTGACGCCCTGGTAGTACGGGGGCCCCACCGAGAGTCGCGTGCCCAGCGGGCGGCGGTCGTCCAGGAAGCGGGTGACGCGGTCCAGCAACTCCTCGCCGGGGACCAGCTGTTCGAAGCGGATCCGGCCGCCCAGGTCCGGTACCGCCTGCGGGACCACCAGGACCCGGACCGCGTTCTCGCCCTGTTCCGCCGCGTCCGCCGCCAGGCATGCGATCCGCGCTGTCTCGGGGGCCGCCCTGCGCGCCAGCTCCTCGTAGTCGCGTGCCGTCACCGCCCGCTCCTGCGCGCGCAGCGTGATCGGGGCGCGCGCCTTCGCCTCCTCCACGCTCTCGCCGTCCACTCCGCCGCGCGCCGCCTCCCGGTTCTCGACGCGGGCGATGTACGGGATCGAGCTCTGGAGGACCTGGATCATCCCTCGGGCCACATTTCCCCCACGGCCCCCGCCCGTTCCGTACAGCGCCGCCCTGACCGCCGCCCCCTTCGCCGGAACCGCCCCGAACTGGCGCATCGTGCCGTCGCGCAGCCGCACCGCCGGGCCGAACGCGATCTCGCCCGTCGCCGCGTCCAGCGTGAAGTGCCGGCTGTCAGGACCCGACGACGCGAAGTCCGAGACCTCCTTCCACTCCTCCCAGCCCTCGCCCGCCGAGACCTGCAGCGACAGCGCGGGCGTCGTCACCACCGGGGCGTGCGCCAGGCGCAGCCGCTGGCCCGGGACTCCCTGCGAGTCGCCGAGGGGCTCGTCGCGTACGGAATCGGAGTGCGTGGCCGCCGTTGTCCCGCCGATCGTGAACGCGGACGCGCCCCGCACCGTCGGCGACGCGCTGTAGAACGGCTGGCCCTTCACGGCCTCCACCACCCGGCAGCGCAGCCACCCCGCGTCCGTGCGGCCCAGGCGCGAGACCGCGTGCCCGGACGGGATGTGCAGGACGGCCTCGCCCGGGCGGTTGAGGCCGCCCGTCGAGTCCTCGTCGACCTCGCACTGCGTCCATCCCTCGGCGGTCCACGCCTCCCACACCAGCGGCGGCTGGCGCGGGTCGACGCCGACTCCGTCGACGCGGCTGTCCAGGCGCAGTACGGCCGTGCAGCGCGGGACGGCCGCCGTCAGACCGAAGTAGAGGGTGTCGCCGGGCTGCGGGGCGGCGGAGAAGGCGGGGATGTCGCTGCCCGCGAAGACGTCCTGCGAACGGTCCTCGGGCGCCTGGCCGTTGGGCTGGCGCAGCACGGCGAGGAGCTCGCAGGGGATGACCGTCAGCGGGTCGGCGGTCGCGAAGACCACCGCCTCCTGCGTCTCGGTGCGGCCGGTGGCGACCTCCGTACCGGCAGGCAGGACCACCGGTTCGGGCTGCGGCGCGGAGAGCCAGAACGTGACGTCGGCGCGGGCGGCCGCGGGCGGGAACAGGGTGATGCCGAGCAGGTCGAGGAAGGCCAGCTGGTTCTTCTCCGGCACCCGGTTGAGGCGGTAGACGATCTGGTCGGCCATGTGCGCGACGGCCTCGATGAGGGTGACGCCCGGGTCGGAGACGTTGTGGTCGCTCCACTCGGGGCAGGCCTGCTGGACGTAGCGCTTGGCGTCGTCGACGAACTGCTGAAAGCGGCGGTCGTCGAGATGGGGTGCGGGAAGGGCCATCACAGGCTGCTTTCGGTCTCCGCCGGGCCGGGGGCGGCCTCGGAGGGGATGACGTAGAAGGGGAAGACGAGGTTGCGGGGGTTGTTGGTGCCGCGCACGGAGTAGCGGACGTCGATGTGCAGGACGGTCGGTTCGTCGGGCGCGGGCGTGACGGTCACCTCGTCCACCTCGATACGGGGCTCCCAGCGGTCCAGCGAGGTGCGGACCTCGTGGCGGATGCGGCCCGCGGTCGCGTCGTTGGCCGGCGCGAACACCAAGTCGTGGACGGCGCAGCCGAATTCGGGCCGCATGGGGCGCTCGCCCGGCGCGGTCGCCAGGACCAGGCGCATCGACTCCTCGATCTCCCGGTCGCGCCGCGACAGCGCGATCGCGCCGCCCGGGTCGGTGCGCATCGGGAAGGACCAGCCGGCCCCGACGAAGTGCTCGCTCATCTCTCATCAACTCCTGTACGGGGACGGCCTGTCAGAACGGAATGCCGTTGCGGAGGACGGCGGGCGCGGTGAGCAGGACCGTCGACGTGGAGGTCACCGTCACGGGTCCCGCCGCCTTGATCCCGGCCGTTCCGACCGCGTTGATCTCCGCGGCGCCGCCCGCGTTGACCGCGACCTCGCCGCCCGCCTGCACCCCGAACTTCGCGCCCGCCTTGATGTCGACGCCGAGGCCCGCGCTCATCCGCAGCGTGCCGCCCGCCTTGAGGGAGAGGTCGCCTCCGGAGCTGATCTCGACCTTGCGGGCGCCGCTGATCGTGACCTCGCCGCTGCTGGAGATGGTGAGGGTGGTGCGGGCCTCGTTGAGCTGCACGGTCAGCTTGCCGTTGCCGGTCTGGAGGAGGATTCCGCTGTTGCGGCGGGTGCTGGTGCCGTCCTCGATCAGCTCGACCGTGTGGCCGCTGCGGGCCGTCAGGGCACGCCAGTTGATCTGGCCGCTGGTCGGGTCGACGGCGGGGATGCTGTTCGGCTCGCGGGTGGGCTTGTCGACGCCGTTGTAGAGGCCGGCGAGGACGTACGGGTGCTCCAGCGATCCCCGGTCGAAGGCGCACAGCACCTCGTCGTTGACCTCCGGCAGGAGCAGGCCGCCGCCCTTGGTGCCGCCGAACTGGGCGACGCGGGACCAGTCGCTCTCGTACGTCTGGGAGAGCCAGGGGAAGCGGAGTTTGACCCGGCCGAGCTTGAGGGGGTCCTTGGTGTTGGTGACCAGGGCGACCGCGACGCCCGGCATCGGCGGGGCGGTGTCCTGGCCGCCGGCCGCGAGCCCGTACAGCGAACGGAACTGGCGGCCCGAGACGGTCAGCCAGGTCGTGAACTGCTCGCCGGACGCGAAGACATGACGTACTCCGGTCGCCGTGTACTTGCCCTCGAAGGGGAAGCCCGCGCCCTTCACGGCGACGGGCGTTCCGGGGGCGAGAGACGGGTTCCCGGTGACCGCCACCTCCAGCTCCGCGAAGGAGCCGGTGACGTCGTCGGCGAGGGCCTTCGCCGCGTGCGTGACCTCGGACTGGGTCGTGTACGGGATGTGGGTGGCGGTGAGTTCGGCCTTCCCGAAGGGGGCCGCCAGCTGGGCCGGGGTGATGTCCGAGACGATGTCCTGGCTGGTGGCGGCGGTCGTCGGGGCGGAGAGCTGCTGGCGGGTGCGCATGTCCCAGCCGCGTACGGAGACCCGGTTGACCTGGCCCGCGGCCGTCACCGCGAGGCGGCTGTGCAGGGTGTTGTGGCCGAAGTCCAGGACGTACGGGCTCTGGGCGGCCGGGGTGGTGTCGGAGGGGGCGGCCGATGCCTTCGGGAGGGAGGCGAATTCGAGCTTTCCCTTGTTGTCGAAGGAGAGGCGGACGTCGTTCTGGGCGGCGAGGCGGGCCAGGAAGTCCCAGTCGGTGATGTTGGGCTGGGTCGCCAGGTCGTACACGGTCGGGGTCGCCTGGACGCGGCCCAGGGAGAGACCGTTGAGGGCGGCGAGCTTGCGCACGATGTCGGACGCGGTCATGTTCGGGTAGCCGGCGACGCGGCGGTTGCGCAGGAGGCGGTGGCCCGGGTCGTAGCCCCGTACGACGAGATGGCGGCCGGTCGCCGGGTCGCCGTCGACCTCCAGGGCCGTGATCTCGCCGGTCAGCAGCGGGTCGCCGCGGCGGCCGTCCGCGAAGGGCGAGAGGACGGCCTTCGCACCCACCTTGATCTGCGGGAACTTCTCGACGACCCGGCCGTCCTTGTCGCTGAACACCAGCTGGAAGGCGGCCGGGACATTGACGCTGGAGTCGACCCAGCCCTCCACGAGGAGGACGGCGAGCGCATCCGGGAGGACCGCCCCGCCGAGCTCGGCATGGAGGACCGTGGTGAAGGTCTTCTCGCTCATACGGTGGCCTCCGTCGACGCGGGCAGCAGGAGTTCGGTGCCGGGGTGCAGCCGCATCGGATCGTCGATGCCGTTCGCCTCGGCGATGACGCGCCACCGGGTGGCGTCGCCGTACTCGCGCCAGGCGAGCGAGGCGAGGGTGTCGCCCGCGACGGTGCGGGTGGTGCGGCGGGCGGAGAGCGCGCCGGAGGTGGGGTTCTGGCCCTTGGTGCTGGTCGCGATCTCCGTGAGGGAGAGCGAGCAAGTCGCCCTGAGGGGAACCCCGTTGGGGCTGAAGAGGGTGTACGTGGCGTTGGCGCTCGTCACGTACGCGACGAACTGGACGGTGGAGAAGGAGCCCCACGAGAACTTCACCCACGGCGGGGACGGCGCCTTCGAGCTGACGGACTGCTCGGTCACCTCGCAGCAGGAGAGCAGGAGTTCTGCTTGTTTCTGCACGGTGTTGGAGCCGGGGGTCCCGGACGCGTCGAGGAACACCTCCAGCTGGAGCGTGGCGGGCTGGGCGCCGGTGAACTTCGGGGGCGCGCCCCGGGTGTAGGCGACGGCGGGAGCGGTGTGCCAGCTCGCGGACCGGCCCAACTGGACCTGGGACGGGTTGAACTGGAACTTCACCTCGCCGATGGTGCCGCCCATCGAACCGCCCAGATCGGTGGGCGGCTGGTGGATGGAGAGCGACGCGCGGGAGAGCCCTGCCGCCTTGCCTCCGGTGGGGGCGGCCATGTCACACACCCCCGGCGTCGGTGAACCCGTGGTGCGTGATCTCCAGGACCTCGGTGGCCACGGCGGGGTTCGACGGGTCGAGGGTCGGCCCGGTCCAGCGCACCGGCAGCACCTCGATCAGCCCCCACTGGGCGACGACCGATCCGTCCGCGCGCAGGGCGGCGATCTGGGCGGTGGGCCGGGAGATGCCGGTCGCGAGGGAGGAGATCCACGCGGCGACCTTGGCGGTGTCGGGGGTGAGGGGGCGGGTGAGGCGGATGGTGGAGAAGGTGACGCGGGTGGGGAGCTGCCAGACGAACCCGTTGTTGCCGCCCTCCTGGTGCTGCTCGACCTCGACCTCGGAGGCGAGACCGTCGCAGCCGTTGAACGTGCCGAGGCTCTGGCCGTCGATGGTCAGCTTGAAGAAGACGGTGGTGCCGGGGTCAAGGGTGGTGGGCATGGTGACTTTCTTTGTGGTGACGGGTTGCCGGGGCGGTCAGCGGTCGCGGAGGCGTCCGATGCGTTCGCGGTCGCCGCGGAGTTCGGCGCGGAGGAGGCGGGACAGGGGTGCGACGAGACGCTTGGCGAGGGCGTCGAGGTCGGCCGGGGCGCCGGCCTCCGACGGGGGTGGGGGCGGTGCGACGGCGGTGCGTTGTACGGGGCGGGGGGTGGCCGGGGGCGGGGTCGTGCGCGCGGCGGGGGTGGGGGCGGCGGTTGTCGTACGGCGCTGGACGACGGGGCGCAGGGGCTGCGCGGGCGGGGCCGCCGGCGTGGTGGCTGCGACCGGGAGGGCGAGGGGGGCGGCGGGGGCAGGGCGCAGGGGGACCACGGGCCGGGGAGAGGCGGCGACGGAGGGTTCGCTGCGGGCGGCGCGCTGGAGGGGTGCGGGTGTGGTGGGGGCGGGGGCCGGGGTGTCGGTCCCGTACGACTCCCTGGCCAGGAGAGGGCGGGAGGAGGCGAGGGGCGCGCCGACTGTGGGCCGGGGGAGGGGGGTCAGGGGGAGGTGGACGGTGCGGAGGGCGGGGGGCGCGGCCTGGGGTGTGCTCGGGGCGTCGGGGGCCTGCGCCTGGGGCTGCGGTGCGGTCCGGGGGCCGCGCTGGACGGTGGCCGGGGTCTGCTCCAGGGGGGAATCCTGGGCCGGTGGCGTGGTGGGGGTGGGCTGCTCAAGGGGCGAGCCCAGGGCCGGACGTGCGGCAGCGGTGCGCTGGATCGCGGGCAACTGCGGTGCCTGGACCGGGGGTTGGGCTGCGACGGGGCTCGCGGGGGCCGGGGGTACGTCGGGCCCCGGCGTACGTGTCGGAGCTGCTGCGGAGGTCGAGCGCTGTACGGCTTCGGGGGTCAGCGGCGCTCCGATCAGGGGGCGGCGCCGGGCGGGCGCGGCGGCACCGTCGGGGGCGGGGTCGCGCCGTACGCGCCGCACAACAGGCTTGCGCTGTACGGCTGGTGGCGGTGGTGTCCCCGCGCCCACCGGGGGAAGCGGCGCGGGGACAGTCTGGGGCGCCGGGCTCGGCGCGGGCTGAGGGGCCGGGGGCGCGGGCGCGGGAACGGCAGGCGGCACGGGGCGCACGGCACCGACGGGGTCCAGCCGTCGCGCGGGTGCGCCGGTGGGCCGGGGCGCGGAGACGAGCGAGGGGCGCGCGGCGGAGGTGGCGCGGCGGGCGGGGTCGGGAGGGGTGGCCCGGGGCGGGGTAACGGCCACGGGAGCGGCGGGACTTGACGTGTCTGCAGCCGCACCCTGCGTGTGTGCGGAATCGAAGGTGCCGGTGGGGCGAACTGCCGTACCGGGTCCGGTGTGCGGACCGGCGTCCCGGGCAGTCTGCGCGGACACGCGCTGGATCGGCTGCTGCAGCCCGGCGCGTGCTGATTTCGGTGTGGGGGTCGGCGACGCGGACGAGGCGGGACGCGGGCCGGGCGCGTTCGCCCCGGGGCCGGCGGTCCGTCGGACCGGAGGCCCGGTTTCCGCCTGCGGTGCGGGCACGTCCAGGGTGGAGTTGGCCTCCGGGGCTCGGTGCGGTGTGGTGGTCCGCCGGTTCGGACGTTGGGCGTCCGGCGTCGGCGGAGGTACTGCCCCGGCCGGTGCGCTCGAAGTGGGCGCCGTTCCCGGGGTCGGGTGCGGAGTGGCGGTTCGCCGGACCGGTGACTGGGGGGTTGTCCCCGGAGCGGCGGTCCGTCGGACCGCCGGCCCTGCTTCCGCCTGCGGTGCGGGGGCGCCCGGGGTGGCGTTGGCCTCCGAGGCGCGGTGCGGTGTGGTGGTCCGCCGGTCCGGGCGCTGGGCGTCCGGCGTCGGCGGGGGCGCTGCCCCGGTCGGCGCGTTCGAAGCGGGGGCCGTTCCCGGGGTCGGGTGCGGAGCGGCGGTCCGTCGGGCCGGAGGTCCTGTTTCCGCCTGCGGTGAGGCTGTTGACCCTGCTGCGGCGGCAGGTCGGGCAGCGGTCGTGGCTGCCTCCGGGGCCTGGTGCGGTGTGCTGGTGGTGCGCTGTACGTGAGGCGCCGGGTCCGTCCGCGTGGCGGCGGTCCGCCGGACCGGAGGACCGGCTTCCGGGTTCGGCGCGGGTGCGGCGCCCGTGGCGGGCGTGTTCGTCTCCGGCGCCCGGCGCTGGGTCCCTTGGGCCCGTGGCGGGGTGGCGGGTCCGGCTACACGGCCGGATCCAGGGGAGGCGCTCCCTCGGGCCGGATGCGCGACCGGTGCAGGTGCCGAACTCGATGTGGCGGGCCGGGGTGCAACTGGGACGGAATCGATCGGAGTTGAGGCACTCTCCGGGGTCAGGCCCCGGGTGGCGGCCTGTCGGGTCTGTGTTCCGGGCGTTGACCCAGTGGTACGCCGGGGCCGGAGTCCCGAGTCGGGTGCTGCCCCCGTCGTGCCGGCGGGCTCCGTTGCGGGTGCGGTGGGCACGCCCGAAGCGGTACCGGGCTCTGGCGGTCGGCTCGGTGCAGTGCGCCGCTGGAGCTGTGGCGTGGGAGCAGGCCCGCTCGCGCGGCCGGTATCGGGGCCGTCGGTACGTCGGACCGGGATCCCTGTGTCCGTCGCCGGGGCAGGTGTGACCCCCGTGGCGGGCGCGCTTGGTGGGAGGGTCGTCGCCTGGGTCCGGGGTGGTGTGGCCCGCTGGAGCGGCGCCGGGGCGGGAGTCGCCCCGGTGCCGGTTGCGCTCGCCGGGGCCTCTGCTGCCCGGGCCCCGCGCGGTGTGGCCCCGGGTGCCGCCGCGCGCCGGCCCCGCGCCGGGTCGCGTACAGCCCGCACCGCATCCGTCGCCGGGGTCGCGCCCTCCGCGTCCCGCGTCGCCACCGGGAGCCGTAGCGCCGGCAGGCCCAGTTCGGACGGGCCGCCCGCCACCGGTACCAGCGCGTCCCGGAGCAGGCCCGACGGGGCCGACGCGCTCACCGTGTGGCCCAAGTCCCTTGCGAACGCCAGGGGTTGGTGAGCCGCCAGTGATGCCGCGAAGCCCGGCTCCGCCGTCATCCTCGGCGCGGACAGCACCCGCTGCACCGGCGGCGCGGCCGCCCAGCCGCCGTCCTGCTCAATCCGAGCCGGAGCTGCCGCCGGAGTCACCGGAACCGCGGGCACCGCCTTGCGCCGGCCCCTGCTGAACAGGCCCATCCCCCGTCACCTCTCCCCTTCGGCCCGCTCCACCAGCGCCGCCACCCGTCGCACATATCCACGCCGGTCGGCGTGTTCGAGATCGAGGATGGAGTCCATCTCCCAGTGGAAGTGGTAGGCGAGGTACGCGGTCTCCTCCTCGATCCGGTCAGCCGCGTACGTCACGATTCCCCCAGGCGGCTCCCGGCCAGCTCGACCTCGAAGGACTCCTCGCAGTGCGGGCAGGCGACCGCGGCCCGCGTGTGGCCCTCGGCGTTGATCTGCCGGTAGAAGTCCTGGAGGAACGCCAGGTCGGAGGCGAACATGTTCTCCACCGTCCCGTCGTGCACGTCCGCGAGCGTGCCGAGCCGGGTGATGACCCGGCCCAGCAGGACCACGGACAGATAGGCGGGGTTCTCGCGCACCCGTACGTCCCGCAGCGGCACGAGCTCGTCGCGGGCCGTGGCCAGCCGCATCGCACCGGTGCGGTGCACGGTGCCGGACTCGTCGACGTACCCGCGCGGCAGCTCGAACTCGAACTCCGTACGCAGGGGTTCGCGCACTCGGCCGGGAGGAGCCGCCCCGGGCGCCCCAGGTCCTTCGCGGCGCATTATTCGATGACCAGCTCTTCGAAGGTGATCGTGATCTGCTCGGTGAGGGCAGCCGCGTCCCCGGCCTTCAGCGCGCTGATCTCCACCTTCGAGCACCACGCGTTGCGCATGTGGTAGCGCTTCACCGGGCTCTGCTGGGCGTCCATCATCACGATCGTGGCGTTCTTGCGGGCGCCCGTGATGTCGCCCTCGACGGACTTCTTGATCCACTCGCTGAACTCGGTCGCCTGCGTCGCACCGCGCGTCACCGTGCACTCGCCCGACTTCTGCGCGCCCGGCAGCTTGGCGATGATGTGCTTGCCGGAGGAGGTGACCTGCTTGGACTCGATGACGTCCTGCTCGACGGAGAGGCTGCTGACCTCCTGGAGGTACTCGACCATCACCCCGTCGATCTGGATGCCGAAGTTGTTCGTGGTGAGCGAGTCACCGGCCTGAAGGGCCATGCTTGATTACTCCTTGGGTCTGCTTGTACGGCGGCGGATGAACTGAGTCGGGCTGCTCTACTCCTCCAGCTCCCCGCCACCGCCCGAGAACTGCGCCAGCCGGAAGACGACGAACTCGGCGGGCTTGACCGGCGCGATGCCGATCTCGCACACGACCCGCCCCAGGTCGACGGATTCGACGGGGTTCGTCTCCGCGTCGCACTTCACGTAGAACGCGTCCTCGGGCCGCTGCCCGAAGAGCGCGCCCGAGCGCCACTCGTTGACCAGGAAGGCCGAGATGTTGCGCCGGATACGCGCCCACAGCGCCTCGTCGTTCGGCTCGAACACCACCCACTGGGTGCCGATCAGGATCGACTCCTCCAGGTAGTTGAAGTACCGGCGTACGTTCAGGTAGCGCCACGCCGGGTCGGACGCCAGCGTGCGGGCGCCCCAGACGCGGATGCCGCGGCCCGGGAAGGCGCGGATGCAGTTGACGCCGATGGGGTTGAGCAGGTCCTGCTCGCCGCGCGTGATCTGCAGCTCCAGGTCGACGGCACCGCGCACGATCTCGTTGGCGGGGGCCTTGTGGACGCCGCGCTCGGCGTCGTTGCGGGCCCAGATGCCGGCCATGTGCCCGGACGGCGGGACGACCTTGGTCTGGCCGCTGGAGGGGTCGAAGACCTTGACCCACGGGTAGTACACGGCCGCGTAGTTGGAGTCGTAACCGGCCACCTCCATACGCCACTTGCGCACGTCGCGGGCGTTCAGCGAGGGCGGCGGGTCGAGCACGGCCATGCGGTCGCCCATGAGCTCGCAGTGCGCGACGAGGCCGAGCTGGACGGCCTTGACCTGCTCCAGGTCGATGATCCCCTGCTGGTAGGCGGCCATCAGGTCGGGTACGGCGACCATGTTGATCTCGTCGTACGCCTCGAGCCCGCCGAAGCCGGTGCGGTCGGCGGAGTCCCCGATGAACTGCTTGGACTCGATGCGGGCGAGCTGACCGCCCGATGCGGCCGGAGCGGATGCGGGAGCCGCGGCCGGCGGGGCCAGCGTGACGGCCTGGGCGTCCGGCTTCGCCAACTGGCCGCCCGCGACGGCCTCTTCGAGCACGATCACCTTGGAGCGCTGCTTGACCTGGGTGACGACGTAGTTGCGGGCGCTCTTCTTGGCGCTGACGTCGAAGCTCTCGACGACGTTGTCACCGTCCTTGACGACGAGCTTGAACCGGTCGCCGCCCCCGTCCCCGTCCACGTCCTGCACCTCGACGGTGAGCGCCCCGCCGGCCGCGGACCCGGCGACCAGGGCGGCCACCTTGAACGCACCGAGCGCGACGGACTCGCCGACCGGCAGCGCCTGGGGGGTGGCGCCGGGGGAGGCCTCGGCGGCCGCGGAGTCCCCGGTGCCGCCGACGCGGACCACGTAGGCGGCGGTGCCACCGTTGTTGAAGAACCCGTACACGGAGTGCGCCAGGTAGTACCCGTCGGTGAACTCCCCGAACGCGGCGACGTACTGGGACCAGTTGGTCACCAGGGTCGGCTCGTTGAGGGGCCCGACGGGGGCGAGCCCGACGAAGGCGGCGACGGAGGTCCCGACGCCCTCGATGGGGCGGGATCCGCTGGCGACTTCTTCTACGTAGACGCCGGGGGACAGGTACGTGGGCATGGTGGTTCCGCTCCTTGCTGCTGGGGGAAGTTTCCGGTGAGAGGCCGGTCAGATGCCGGTGATGTTCTGCAACTTGTCGTTCGCCATGAGCTGGACGTGGACACCGGCTCCGTTCACATTGAGCGTGATGTGCCGGTTGGGGTCCGCGCCGCCGCCTCCGCCGAGGCCTCCTGCGTGCACGCCGGCGGTGATGCACCACGACTTCTCGGCCAGGCGGGTGAGCAGTTCCTTGACGGTGCGGGACAGCTCGCCCCGGCTGTCCGCATGGCCGAGCAACATGTCTACGAGGTGTTCGGCGTTGACCCGGGCCTCGACCGGGACCCGTTCGTTCCCCGGGAACTCGGCCTGCCGCTGCCGGTAGTTGGCGAGCATCTGGTCCCGCAGATTGTCGAGGTGCTTCCCCATGCGCTGGACCGCGACGGCGGAGCCGCTCGCGACACGCTGGACGGCGTCTCCCGCGATCGGCGCGGGCTGCGCGGACAGCGCGCGGTGCGCGTTCGCCTCCGCCTCGCGCTCGAAGCGGTCGGAGGGGTCCGAGACGCTCAGGCCCGAACCGTTGTCCGTGCCCGCGACCGGGCCCTGCCGCTGCTGGATGACGTGCGTCAGCTCGTGGGCCAGGGTGTGGCGGTCCGTACCGCCCTCGCCGATGACCACATGGCTGCCCGAGGTGTACGCACGGGCACCCACCTCCGCCGCCGACGCCTTCGCCGCCGCGTCCGTGTGCACCCGTACGTCCGAGAAGTCGGCGCCGAGCCGGGACTCCATGTCGTCGCGGACCGAGTCCTCCAGGGGTCGGCCCGGGGCGCGCAGCACGTCATGGACGGCCGAGCGCTGCACGGCGGGCCCGTGCCCGCAGCCGGGACCATGGGCGTGCGCGTCGCGCTGCACGGCGGCGGCCAACGCGGCGTTCCCCGCGGCCCGTTGAAGGGCGGTGGCGGCCTGCGGGGTCAGGCTGCCGGAGTCGGCGAGGCGCGCCGCATCGGCAGCGGCGGAGGCGACGGCGGCAGCGCGTACCGGAGCGTCGGGCCTCCTGGTGTCCGGGCCCTGCTCTCTACCGCGTGCGTGCATGATGCGCCCCTTTCCCCCACGGCCTTACAGATGACTCTCCGCCGGAAGCGCACCCCCGGGACAGGTATGAAGAGGCGCGAACGAGGGCAAGAGGGTGTGCCCGCAAGGACATCGCCGGTCCGGTCGGCCCGGCCTCAGCCGTGCTGCCCGGGGGTGGAGCGACTGGACGCGATGGCCGTCCGTACGGTCGACACAGCCGTGAGCAGTGCGGTGAACGTGCTCTCCAGCTGAGCGTTCGTCGTGTCGAACCAGGTGGTGAAGCCCGCCCCGAGGGCCCGCTGCTGCGCCGCGCGTGCCGTCTGGTCGACCGCCCTGTCCCGGACCTGGCGGGAAAGGTCCACGAGCGTGCTCCAGCCGAGAACCGGATTGGCTCCGCCGGTCGCCTGCGCGACGGCCCTGCGCACCTGCTGGGCGTACTCCGAGTAGCTGGTGGCGTTGGCCGGGTTGCCCTGGCCCGCCGGTGCCGCCCGGTACTGGTGGTTGTCGCGCGACACCCCGAGTGCGCGCGCCTGGTCGCGCAGCGCCCCGACGGCCTGGGCGACGCCCGCCGCCAGTTCGGGACTCATACCGGGCGTCCTGTTGGCTTCGAGATGTGTGTCCAGTACGCCGGCGAGCTCGAGGGCGAGTGCGTTGACCGCGTTGAAGACGTGCTCGCCCTGCGCCGAATGCGTGTCGGCGAGAGCGACATCGGCGATCCGGTACTCCCGGTCGGGATCGTCCTCGTCGCTGCGGGTGCGGTGCGCTTCCGGTTTGGCGGCGAACAGAGCGCTCTTGGCGCGCTGGACCGGGGCCGCGGAGGCGGTGGCCGCCAAGGCCGCGTTCCCGGCGGTCAGTTGGAGCGCCGCCGCCGCTTCCGGACTCAGGTTCCCGGTCAGGGCCAGCCGGGCCGCCCGGGCAGCGCCCGGTGTCGCTCTGCGTGGTGCTGGGGCCCCCGCGCGCCCGGTGTCGGGGTCCTGCCCCCTGCCGCGTGCGTGCATGATGCGTCCCCTTCCCTCACGGTCGTACGCGACGACTCTCCGCCAGGAACGCGCCCCCGGGCCAGGGATGAAGAGGCGCGAGCGAGGGCAGGGACGGCTGCCCGCCCGGACACCTCGCCGGGAGAGCCCACAGCAGCGGCTGATAGAAGAGGAAGCAACGCAAGTGCCCGAATGGCCCTCTTGAGGGCAGAAGGCATGCCCTTCCGGGGCAGGTGTGCGGTGCAGTCGGTGCGCGGACAGGTGGGGCGGGCGTGGCAGATCTCGGTGGGACTCATGGGGCCGGTGCGGGCGTCGGATTGCGGTTCCGGGTCCTCGGCCCGGCCCTCGCCGAACGTCACGGGGCGCCGCTGGCGCTCGGCGCCCCTCAGCAACAGGCGCTGCTTGTCGTCCTGTTACTGAACGAGGGACGGCCCGTCTCGACGGCCGAACTCCTCGACGCACTGTGGGGAGAGCGGCCGCCGGCCCGGGCGGTGGGAATCCTCCGTACGTACGTGTCGCGACTGCGCGCCCTGCTGGAACCGGAGCGGGCGGCGCGCACCCCGGCCACCGTCCTGATGTCGGCGGGGGACGGCTACGCGCTGCGGCTGGACACCGGAGCCGTCGACGCCGGGCTCTTCGAGGCCCGGCTGAGCGAAGCCGCCCGGTTGCGGGGAGCGGGCGAAACGGCCGCCGCGCACCGGGAGTTGGGCTCGGCCCTCCGGCTGTGGTTCGGCGTACCGCTGGCCGGGCTGCCGGGACCGTACGTCCAACGGCAGCGCGAGCGGCTCACCGGCCTGTGGCTGAGCGCACAGGAGGACCACTTCCACGGTGCGCTGGAACTCGGCCTCCACCGGCAGACCGTGGCCGCGCTCGGCTCCTTCGCCGCCGAGCATCCGCTGCGCGAGCGGACCCAGGCGCTGCTGATGCTGGCGCTGCACCGGGTGGGCCGCCAGGCGGAGGCCTTCGCCGTGTACGGGGCGACCTGCCGCACGCTCGACGGCGAGCTGGGGGTCGGCCCGGGGCCCGAGCTCCGGGCGCTGTACGAACGCCTGCTGGGGAGCGCGCCCGGCGGGGCCGTGTCCGCGGAGCCCACCCCGTCCGCGTACCCCGTACCGGCCCAACTGCCGCCCGACGTAACGGACTTCGGCGGCCGCACCGAGGCCGTCACCCGGCTCGGTGCCCTCCTCCGCGAGGCGGCCGCCGGGAAGACCATGGCCGTCGCCGCGCTCACCGGGCTCGGCGGCGTCGGCAAGACCGCCCTCGCCGTGCACGTCGCACACACCCACCGCGACAGCTTCCCCGACGGCCAGCTGTACGTGGCGCTGCGCGGGGACACCTCCGCCCCCGCGGACATCTCAGCCGCACTGGGACACCTCCTCCACTCCCTCGGAGCCGCCGCGCAGGACATACCCGAAGGGGCCGAGGAGCGGGCCGCGCTCTACCGCTCGATGCTGGCCGGGCGGCGCGTACTGATCCTCCTCGACAACGCCCACGACCTCATGCAGGTCAAGCCGTTGCTCCCCGGCGTACGGGGCTGCGCGGTGCTGATCACCAGCCGCTCGCGCACCGTCGCCCCGGCCGGCGCCCGGATCTTCGCCGTCGACACCATGAACGAGCCGGAGGCGCTGCGCCTGCTCGGCGCGGTCGCCGGCCATGAGCGGGTCGCCGCCGAACCGGAGGCCGCACGCGAACTCGTCGCGTCCTGCGGCTGGTTGCCCCTCGCCATCCGCATCGCCGGCGCCCGCCTCGCCGCCCGCCGCCGCTGGACCCTGGCCGACCTCGCGGTCCGGCTGCGCGACGACGTACGGCGGCTGGACGAACTCCGGGTCGGGAAGTACGGCATGGAGGACTCCATCCGGCGCGGCTACGAAGCCCTCGACCCGTGCCCCGCCCGGGTGTTCCGGCGCGTGGCCGCCGCCGGGGTCGCCGTCTTCGGGCGATCGTCGGTGGCCACGCTGCTCGGCGTCGGCGAGCAGCAGGCCCGCGACGCCATGGAGTGCCTGGTCGACGCGGGCCTGCTGGAGGAGCACGGCGCCGACAGCTACCGCTGCCACGATCTCGTACGGCTCTTCGCCCGCCGCCAGTTGGAGCGCTCGCCCGACCCGGCCGAGCGGGCAGCCGCCCGGGTGCTGAGGGGCGCGGCCCCGGCCAGGACCTCGGCCGCGAGGGCACCCAGATCTGCCCCCGCGCCAGTACGTTCGGCCTCCGGATGCACCCAAACCGGCCCGTAGCCTGCGCACATGACTTTGTGGACGGCCCTGGACCCGGCCCTCGCTGACGTCGATCCCGGTGGCCGCACCACCGCCCGGCTGCGCGTGCGCAACACGGGCGACACGGTGGAGGAGTACCGGCTCTCGGTCGTCGGTACGCCGGCGGGCTGGGCCCGCATCGAGCCCGGCACGCTGCGGCTCTACCCGGGCGCCGAGGAGACCGCGGAGATCTCCTTCGCCCCGCCGCGCTCGCCCGACGTCGCCGCGGGGCCCGCCCCGTACGGCATCCGCGTGGAGCCCGCCGGGCACCCCGCGCTGCGCGACGTGGTCGAGGGGCAGATCACGGTCGCGCCGTTCGCGGAGATACGGGCCGAACTGCTGCCGCCCACCCTGGTCGGACGGGTGCGCGGACAGGCGCGGATCGCCGTCGACAACCTGGGCAACACACCGCTCACCGCCTCCCTCGTACCGCGCGACGAGTCGGCCCAACTCACCTTCACCGTCGACCCGGTGGCGATCGAGGCCGACCCGGGCCGGGCCGCGTTCGCGCGGCTGACCGTACGGCCGCAGCGCGTGCGGTGGACGGGGCAGAGCCAGTCGCACCGGCTGACCGTCGCCGTACGCCGCTCCGGGGACGAGACCGCGCACGACCTCGCCGGCACCTTCGAGCAGCGGCCCGTCTTCGCCCGCTGGGTGGTGGCGGTCGGCGGGGCGGTGGTCGCGGCGGCCGTCGCGTTCGGCGTGCTCTGGTTCGGCTTCTCGCCGAAGTTCGGGACGGGTACGGGTGAGGTGCGGGCGGCGGGGAACTCCGCGAAGCCGGAGGCGCAGGGCAACGAGAGCGGCCTGCCGAAGGCGCCGACGCCGTCGCCGACGGCCGCCACCGACGACGGTGGAGGGAGTACGGGCGGGGGCAGCGGGACGGGCGGCTCCGGATCCGGGGCGACGAAGGCGGCGAAGTCCGGCGGCGGCACCAACTCCGGGTCCGGCGACACCCAGGCGGCCACGCCGCCCTGGCGTAAGGGCTACGCGTCGGACCTCGTCGTCGAGTACGCACAGCGCCGTCTCGCGGGCCTGTCGTCCAGCAACAAGTGCCGCCTCACGGGCAGTTGGAACCCCGGCGTGATCGACGCACGCACCGAGACCTCCCTGCTCTGCTACCAGAACGCCGTGCAGGACGACGGCCACAGCACCGGCCACAACACCGCCCAGATCTTCGCCACCGACGACCAGGGCGCCCTCGGCCGCGCCACGCTCACCTCCCTCTGGGCGCAGTCCGTCAACTGGAAGGACGTCCAGCCCGGCAAGACGAACTTCGAGGTCACCCAGGTGCAGGCTGCCCTCTGGTGGGCCTTGCAGTCACAGGTCAGCACCGCCGACCTCGGCCACGACCGGCAGTACGCCCAGTACGGCGTCGACTACTGGAAGAGCGGCACCAAAAGCGGGCACGCCTCCACGTACGACGACGGGCTGAAGAGCGCCGTCAAGCAGTACCAGAGCGCGGTCGGCCTCCCCGCGACCGGCGTCGTGGACGCGAAAACCGTCCAGGCGATGGTCGGCGGAAGCGTCAAGGACCCGGGTGTGACGGGCAGTTAGGGCACCGCTTCTGCCCCTCCCTCTGCCCGTACGGGCATCCTTCCCGCCCCTCCGCGCCGGTTGACTGCGTGGGTGAGCATGTGGAATTCACTGGAGCCGGCCGACACGTCCGTAGAGCCCGGGGCGACCGCGAGTCTGCGTCTGAGACTGCGCAACACGGGCGACACCGTCGAGGCGTACCGGCTGACTCCGGTCGGTGCGGCGGCGGGCTGGACGCGGATCGAACCCCAGGAGCTGCGGCTGTACCCGGGCGCCGAGGAGACCGCGCAGATCACCTTCGCGCCGCCCCGGTCGCCGGACGTCGTCGCGGGGCCCGTGCCCTTCGGGGTGCGGATCGAGCCGCAGGAGCACCGGGGGGCGGCGGAGGTCGTCGAGGGCCGGGTGACGGTGGGCGCGTTCGTCCAGGTCCACGCCGAGCTCGTGCCCCGTACCGTACGAGGACGCTTCCGGGCCCGCGGTCATGTCGTCGTGGACAACCTGGGCAACAGGCCGCTGACCGCGGCGTTCTCCGGTCAGAAGAACGGCGACGCGTTCACGGCGGAGACCACGCCGACGGCGGTTCAGCCGGACCCGGGAAGGGCCGGTTTCGCGGCGGTGGAACTGCGCCCGGCCCGGGTGAACTGGTTCGGTGCGGTGAAGGAACACCCCTTCCTCGTCACGGTGGGCGCGCCCGGCTCGGAGCAGCCGGGGGAGCTGACCGGCACCTGGATCCAGCCGCCGGTCGTCCCGCGCTGGGCGCTGTCGCTGGTGTCGGCGCTGGTCGCGATCGCCGTCGTACTGGCGGCGCTGTGGTGGCGCCACGACCCGGGCGTGAAGACCCAGGCGACGGAGAAGGTGGCGGCGGTCCCGTCGCTGCTCCCCGCGAGCGCGACCCCGACACCGAGCGCGACTCCGACGCCGTCCGCGACGGCGGTCACTCCGACGCCGGATGCGGGCGGCGGGGCCTCACAGAAGCCTGAGGGCGGGGGTGGTGGCGCCCCGGCGGAGAAGGCAAAGGTGGCGAAGCCGCAGACGCTGCGCAGCAACGTGAACAACCAGCCCTTCCTGGACGTCTTCCAGGCCAGGAAGGAGGACGGCACCGCGGTCGACACGTTCACGTGGGTGGAGAACAACGAGAACAAGAACCAGTGGTGGACGTTCTACACGTACGACGACGACTCGATAGCCCTGTCGCCAGGCAACGCCCCGGGCAGCGTCCTGCAGACGACGGACGGAAGCGAGACGGGCGAACTCTGGAGCGTGAAGGGCGGCATCGAAAAGCTCCGCACGGGCGGCCTCCCGGGCAAGCAGCGGTGGCGTCTGGTCCAGAAGGACGGCTTCGTGAACATCGTGAACGTGGCAAACGGCAAGTGCCTCACGGACGCGAGCGGCGGCAAGCAGGTGCTGGTCTGGCCGTGCACGGACAACGGCGGGGTCGTGGACTTCCAGAAGTGGAAGATCGGTGGGGCTCCGTAGGGCTTCGCCACGTGCAGGCCCACATCGGCACAATCCAGCCCCTCCGGCGATTGAGGAGCGGGGTCCGGGGCGGAGCCCCGGTGGGGTCTTGGGGCGACGCCCCGAGTTTCGGGAAGGGGCGGGGCGGGGGAAATCCTCCCGCCCCGGGCCACGCACGTTACGGCGCCCAAGGCATCGCGTCGCCCACCACCAGCCGCCCCATCTTCACGTACTCCCGCCGCGCCCCCGCCCGCACATCCGCCTCCCCAACAGACCCCCCACGCCCCGCCGCCAGATACCCCGCAGTCACCGCCGCCGACCGAATCGCCCCGCCCGCGAGCTCGAACTCCTTGGCACACAAGGTCAGTTCAACATCCAGACCCTCCACCTGCGGGACCCCCGCCAGACACGACCGCCACAGCGCCAGCCGCTGCTCCACTTCCGGGAACGGGAAGTCGACCACCAGGTCGAGCCTCCGCGTGAACGCCTCGTCCAGGTTGGCCCGCAGGTTCGTCGTGAGGACCGCGACCCCCTCGAAAGCCTCCAGCCGCTGCAGCAGATACGCGCTCTCCAGGTTCGCGTACCGGTCGTGCGAGCTCTTGACCTCCGACC
The DNA here is from genome assembly GCF_036227325.1 of Streptomyces sp. NBC_01465. Classification (NCBI taxonomy): domain Bacteria; kingdom Bacillati; phylum Actinomycetota; class Actinomycetes; order Kitasatosporales; family Streptomycetaceae; genus Streptomyces; species Streptomyces sp. NBC_01465. Next base: position 4,922,294 of record NZ_CP109467.1, read on the forward strand.
GTTTGCCGAACACCGCGTCCGCCTCGTCGAAGAGCAGCACCGCGTCCGTCCGGTCCGCCTCCGCGAAGATCCGCTCCAGGTTCTTCTCGGTCTCGCCCACGTACTTGTCGACGACCGCCGACAGGTCCACCACATACATGTCCAGGCCGAGTTCACCCGCGATCACCTCCGCCGCCAGGGTCTTCCCCGTGCCGGACGCCCCGGCGAAGAGCGCGACCACCCCCTGCCCGCGTCCGCCGCCGGTCCGCAGCCGCCACTCGCCGAGGACGGTGGAGCGGTGGCGGACCCGGTCCGCCAACTCCCGTAGCACAGCCAGGGGTTCGTCCGGCAGCACCAGATCGTCGAAGCCCACCGCCGGCCGCACCCGCCGCGCATGACGGTCCAGCGACGGCGCCGACAGCTGCCGTGCGCTCTGCTGCAGATGTACGGGGCCGACCTCGACCCCCTCGAACGCGGCGAGCGCAAGGGCGTCCCGCGCGGCCCGCCGCACCTGCCCGGCACCGAGCCGGTACGGCGCGACGGCGCGCGAAAGGCCGACATCCCCGGCCAGCAAGGGGAGTTCGTCCCGCCACAGCGCGACCGGGTCGGCCGACTCCGGCGCGTCCGTCGCGTCCACGCCGACGATCCCCGCCTCAGGGGCCCACTCGGGGTCGAAGGCGCCGGCCCCCGCGAACACCACGGTCACATCGGACACCGCCAACACCCGTACCAGCTCTGCGGGTTGCTCCGGCAGCGGCTCCACGACCACGGCCGTCCCGGCCCCCCGCAACCGCGCCTCCCGTACCAGCGCCCGCGCGATCTCCGCGTCGCCACCGGTGCGCGGCGGCCGGTAGCGCAGCACGTCCCGCCCCGCCCGCCGCAGCGCCCGGGCCACCGCGTCGGCGGCCCCGCCCCGGCGCTCCCGGAGATGTACGAGGACGCTCTCCAGCCCCGCGACGCGCGCCGCGACAGCGCCCACGGCACCCGGCCCGCCCGGCCCTGCGAGCTCCAGGACGACCCCCTCGGCGCCCAGCCCTGCCTCCATGGTGTCGTCGCCCAGCAGATGGGCCACCACCCGCTCGGGCACCCTCAACTGCCGCCCTGGGAGCGCCCGTTCGGGCTCCTCGACGACGAGCAGCCCCCCGTCCACGAGCGGCGCCCCGGCATGGAACCGCCCCCGCGCGCGAGGTTCGTGCGCAGCCGTCCCAGCAAGGGTGAGCGCCAGATCGACCGTGGCGCGCCGCCGCCCCACATCGTCGTTGAGGTACCCGTACAGCGGCTCGAAGGACCGGTGCACATCGGGTGCCAGCGCGGCCACCAGCACCGCCACATCCAGCTCCGAGAGCCCGAACCGCCCGGCCACCGCAGCCACCCGGTCGCCCTCGGCGGCGTCCGAGACCCGGGCCCACGACAGCCCCACCTCGACCGACGAAGGCTCGGCCCCCGAGGCCAGCCGCCGCGCGGTCTCCTCGCTCACGTACAGACCCCGCAGCGGATCGGCGGCCGTCGGATCACCCGCGCTGCGGGCCTCCACCAGCGCGGCCGCCTCCGCCCGCAGCCCTGCGAGCCGCTCCAGCAGCGTCGGCACTACTGCCCGCCGCCGCTCGTCCGCCGCAGCATCCGGGGCCGTACGTCCGACGACGGGTCCTCGCCCCGGTCGAGCACCTTGACCACCGCTCCCTCGGTCACCGGCGGAGCCACCTCGTACACCGGTGTCACCGGGAACGGCGTCGTGATCACCACGTCCAGCGAGGGCTTGAGCTCCCCGCCCAGCGCCGACCAGATGTCGGCGAGCGAACGCGACTCGGCGGGCGGCACGGCGACGGTCAGCGGAATCAGCGCCTCGCTCTCGCGCAGCGCGGCCGGCACGGTGGCCTGCGGCAGGAACTCGTGCGGCAGCAGACACGCCAACGCGCCCGACAGCAGCCGGTGTTCGTCCTCGGGCCGGGCCGTCCAGGCGGTGAGCAGATACGAGAGCCGGAACCAGCGCGGCGGCTGCCGCCTGCGCACCACCACGCCCCGGGCGTCGCGTTCCGCGTAGGCACCGCGCTCGCGCCGGGCCACGTCCTCGCGGATGTCGTACAGGTAGGCGTTGAGCGTGGGGGTGTTGCGGCGCGCCGCCCAGTCCCTCGTCGGCGCCTCGAAGACCACCTCGCCCGTCCCCTCGGGCAGTGCCCCGCCCCGCAGGACCTTCCGCAGGGCCTCGTCGATCTCGTGGATCATTTAGATGTATCCCTCGCGCAGCGCGTATGCGACCGCATGCGCGCGATTGGTCAGCTGCAGCCGCGTCATCAGCGCGTGCAGGATGTTCTTCACGGTCCGCTCGGAGTAGGCGAGCTTCTCCGATATCTGCCGGGTGTCGAGCCCCTCCGCGATGAGGCGCACCACATCGACTTCGCGGGTCGCCATCCCGAACAGAGGCAACGCCGCCCCGGTACCGCCCGCCTCGCCCGCGGCAGTCGTCCGGCGCAGCCGCCCCACCTGGACCAGCAGCCGGCTGATGAGATCGGGAGGCAGTTCGCCCTCGCCGCGCGCCGCGCTCTGCACGGCCTTGAGCAGCCGCTGCTCGGTGGCGTCCTGGCGCCAGAGGATGGCCCGCACCCCGTGCTCGACCACGGTCAGCAGCTCGGGCTCGCGCAGCTCCCGGGCGATCAGCACGATGCGCTGCGCGCCACCGCGCGAGATCTTGCGCAGTTCGGCGGCGGAGGCCTCGTCGACCTGGTCGAGGAGTACGACGGCGACGGAGCCCTCCGCGGCCGGCTCACCGTCGGCCGGTTGCTCGACGAGCTGGACGGCGGGCTGGTGCCGCAGATGGCTGGCGACCCCGGCCCGGCTCAGCGGATCGGATGCGTGCACGGTCACGGTGACGCGTTGCGCGTGCATGTGCGGTACCTGTCCCTCCCGGTGCGTCTTGAGACGCCAGGCTGACAGTTCTTGATCAACGATCGATTGATGGCCGATCAACGCATCGCCCCACCGGCCCCGGGCCGCATGTTCCGGTCCGTCAGTAATGCCGCAGTAACGCGCTCCTCGTAGCTTCGCGCACCATCCTGGTCGTGCTTGCGGTTCACCGCCGTATTTCGGAAGTCCGGCCGGGTTGTCGTGCCCCTGACCCCGGAGGAGCTCCCGCCCATGTATCAGTCCAGCAGCCCCAGACGCCGCGGCGTCGCGTGGGCGGCGTCCGCGTTCACGGCGCTCGCCGTGCTCGGCTCGGCGCCGTCCGCCGTCGCCGCCGGAGGCGACGGGTCCGCCCCGGCCGCCACCGCCAAGGTCGACTCCGCTCTGCGCGACGCCGTCGCCAAGGGCAAGGAGTCGACCTTCTTCGTCGTACTGAAGCAGCAGGCCGACCTGTCGGCAGCCCGGGGCAAGCGCGCGCACAAGGACAAGGCGAAGACCGCCTTCTCCTCCCTGCGCACCGAGGCGAACAGCTCGCAGAAGTCGCTCGCCTCCTTCCTCGACAAGAAGAAGGTCGGGCACGAGTCGTTCTGGATCGTCAACGCCGTCAAGGTGACCGGTGACCAGAAGCTCGTCGACGAGCTGGCCAAGCGCTCGGACGTCGAGAGCATCGTCAAGGAGCAGACGCACCAGCTCGACAGGACCGAGGCCGTCCCGTCGCCGGGCACCAAGGTCGACGCCGACTCCGGTGCGACCACCGTCACCCCCGAGTGGGGCGTCAAGGACATCAAGGCCGACCAGGTCTGGGACCAGTACGAGGACCGCGGCGAGGGCATCGTCATCGCCAGCGTCGACTCGGGTGTGCAGTACGACCACCCGGCGCTGGTGGGCAACTACCGGGGCAATCTGGGCGACGGCACCTTCAGTCACGACTACAACTTCGCCGACTTCACCGGCGAGTGCACCACCGCCGCGCCCTGTGACAAGAACGGCCACGGCACGCACACCATGGGCACAATGGTCGGCTCCGGCGGTGTCGGCATCGCGCCCGGCGCCAAGTGGATGGCCGCCAAGGCGTGCGACTCCGCGGGGCACTGCGACGACTCCGAGCTGCTCGCGGCCGGCCAGTGGATCCTCGCGCCGACCGACCACGACGGGCAGAACCCGCGCCCCGATCTCGCGCCCGACATCGTCAACAACTCCTGGGGCGGCGGCGACACGAGCTTCTACCAGGACATCGTCCAGGCCTGGAACGCCGCCGGGATCTTCGAGGCCTTCGCCTCGGGCAACGACGGCGATGGCGTGACCTGCTCCACCGGCCACGCGCCCGGTTCGCAGGCAGACTCCTACGGCGTCGGCGCGTACGACGTCAACGGGAAGATCGCTTCCTTCTCCGGCTTCGGCCCCTCGGTCTTCGACGGTTCGATGAAGCCGAACATCTCCGCGCCGGGCGTCGACGTCCGCTCCACGTGGATCGGCGGCAAGTACAACACCATCTCGGGCACGTCCATGGCCACCCCGCACGTCGCGGGCGCCGTCGCCCTGCTCTGGGCAGCGGCCCCGTCCCTGATCGGGCAGATCGACGAGACCCGGGCGATCCTCAACGAGGGTTCCACGGACGTCGACGACACCCACTGCGGTGGCACCGCCGCCATGAACAACGTCTGGGGCAGCGGAAAGCTCAACATCCTCGCCTCCGTCGACGCCGCCCCGCACACGGCCGGCACCCTCTCCGGCACCGCGACCGACCAGGCCACCGGCAAGGCGGCGGTCGTCACGCTGACCGCGCGGAACGCCGACGTCCAGCGCTCGGTCACCACCGACACCACGGGCGCGTACCAACTGCACCTGTCGGCCGGTACGTACACGGTCACCACCAGCGGCTACGGCTTCGCCTCCCGCACCGACACCGTCACCATCACCGCCGGACAGACGGAGGCCCTCGACCCGGCGCTGACCGCGGTCGCGCACCACACCGTCTCCGGCACGGTCCTCGACGTCACGGGCAAGCCCCTCAAGGGCGCCACGGTGAAGTTCACGGACGCGCCCCTCGACGCCGTCACCACCGGCGCCGACGGCACGTACACCTTCCCGTCCGTCGCCGAGGGTTCCTTCCACCTGTCGGCCACGCCCGCCGCCCCCGTACTGTGCAACGGCAACTGGTCCGGCGCGCTGACCGTCGACGGCAACGAGTCCGTCACCGCCTCGCTGCCGCCGCGCACCGACGCCGCCGGCACGTACTCCTGCGCCCCCGGCGCCTACAGCTGGATCAACGGCCAGACCAAGGTCACGCTGAGCGGTGACGAGAACGCCAAGGCCGTCGCCCTGCCGTTCCCGGTGAAGTACTACGGCGTCTCCTACACCAGCGCCAACATCACCACCAACGGTCTGGTGAACTTCCTGTCGCCGCGCCTCGGCGACTACGCCAACACCGCTCTGCCCGCCGCCGCGCAGCCCAACGGTGTCGTCGCCGCGTTCTGGGACGACCTGACGATCGACAAGAAGTCGACCGTCCAGACGACCACCACGGGCGCCACCGGCAACCGCAGGTTCGCGATCGTCTGGAACAACGCCGCGCTCGTCTCCGACACCTCCGTACGCCTCACCTTCGAGGCCGTCTTCGACGAGGCGACCGGCGCAATCACCCTTCAGTACAAGGGAATTGGCACCACCAGCGCGCTGCAGAAGGGCTCCTCGGCGACCATCGGCATCGAGAACCAGGCCGGCACGGACGCCCTCCAGTACTCCTTCAACCAGTCCGTCCTCAAGGACGCCTCCGCGATCCGCTTCTCCCCGAAGGCCGCGTGATGAAGAACATCAACCGAAGAGGCCTGCGCCTCGCCTCCGCCCTGGTGGCCGCCGGACTGGCGCTGAGCGCCGCACCCGCCGTCGCGTTCGCCGACGACGACAACGGTCTGCTGACGCTCACCGACGCCCAGACCGCCGACCTGTCGGCACACGCCCAGCTCGACCCGTACGGCGACGCCGAGGGCCAGGCGTACGACCCGCAGGGCGTCAACACCCGTGAGGACGCGGCCACCGCGCCCTCCACGGGCAGCGGTTCGTCGCTCGACGCGGACGCCACCGCCCCGTACACCGTCAACAAGAAGTCGTCCGTCGAGGGCGATTACGGCATGACCGCCACCACCGCGGTCGGCGGCACGAAGGGCGACTACTTCGCCCTCGACGCGCTGGGCATCGTCCAGCGGCACACCGCCGACGGCAAGCAGGTGTGGCGCCGCGACAACACCTCGCTCTACGCGGACTGGAAGGTCACCAACACCCGCCCCTGGCAGACCGAGCCGTACCCGGCGCGCATCGTCATGGGCTACAACGCGGTCGGCGCCTACACCCCCGCGTCCGACGACGGCTACACCACCGGCGACCTGACCGGCGACGGCGTGGACGACGTGGTCTTCACCGCGGACGTCGGCGCCTACCCGTACCGGCCGTTCAGCGTGCCCGGATCGACGCTGCCCACCGGCACGTTCGTGACGATCCTGGACGGCGCGACCGGCAAGACCCTGTGGTCGAAGGTCTACACGGGCGCGTACAACGTCAAGCTGGTCGGCAAGACCCTCGTGGTCGCCGACTCGCCGACGTTCAACCGCAACGCGCCCGCGAGCTCCAAGGCCACGCTGAGCGGCATCCGCTTCTCGTACGCGGACGGAGCGCTCACCCCGTCCGACACCTGGTCGTACGACACCGGAGTCTTCCTCGGCGCCGGCTGGGCGAGCCTGGAGCCGCTCGGCAACAGCGGTCTGATGGCCGCCTCCTGGGACCAGCGCAAGCTGAGCGCCACGGCCGCACCGTCCGGCACCACCCTGGTGTTCGACACCAAGGACGGCAGCGTCAAGTGGCAGACGACGAACCGCCTCTACTCGCGTCAGCTGCACTACGACGCCGCCCGCAACAGCATCGTCGCGCTGGAGCAGTCGGACCCGAACGAGGGCCTGGTCTACGAAATCGCCTCGTACGCCCTCGCCGACGGCACCCGCACCACCCTCGACCGGCGCATCAACGCGCTGCCGCTCGACCTGGTCGTCGGTGACATCCAGGGCGGCTCCAAGCCGGAGTACACGGTCAGCGAGTCCACCCTGGACAACAGCCTGTTCATGAACTCCAACTCCGTGCGCGCGCTCAACGGCGACGACGGCAGCGAGCTGTGGTCGCGCACCATCAAGCGCGACGAGACCAACTCCCATGACGGTGGCGCCGCTTGGGGCCTGCAGGTCGTCGACCACAAGGTCGTCGCCTCGTACAAGGACGACGCCGGCTACGAGCAGGCAGCCAACCGCAGCGCGAGCCGCTTCGGTCGCCTCGCCGTCCTCTCCGGCCAGGACGGCGAGGTCCGCTGGGAGAAGCGCGGCCTCGTCACCTCGCAGATGTGGGCGCAGCCGTTCCGCAAGGACGACAGCTGGCACCTGCGCACCGTCGACACCAACGAGAACATCCGCACGTACAACCTGGGCAGCGGCAAGCAGGAGAAGCTCGTCCCGCTGCGCTCCGCGGTCTTCGCGTCCGTCTCCACGGACATCAACGGCGACAAGAAGCAGGACCTGATCGTCGGCGGCACCTCCAACGGTGTCTACGCCTACGACGGACCCTCGATGGTGTCGGGGACGCCCAAGCAGCTGTGGGCGGCCACCGTCCCCGGCCAGGTCCACGTCCTCGTGAAGGCCGACGTCAACGGTGACGGCCGCGACGAGACGATCGTCGCCGCCGACTCGGCGGCCGCGGTGCTCGACTCCCGTACGGGCAAGGTCCTCACCACGATCGACGGCGGCGGCCAGTTCGTCCGCACCGTCCAGGCCGCCGACGTCAACGGCGACGGCAAGGCCGAGATCGTCGTCGCCACCGACAAGGTGCGGGTCTACAGCGGCACCGGCAAGAAGCTGTGGGAGTACGCCGCCCCGGCGTCGGCCGGGGACGTGGTCTTCGCGGACGTCTCGTTCGGCGACGGCCACGTCTACGCCCAGTACGCCCAGCACACCGGCGACGCGGCGGGTTCCATGACCCCCGGTGTGGCCGGCGGCGTCGCCCTCAACTCCCGTACGGGCGCGGTCGAGTGGTCGTTCGTCCCGAAGCCGGGGTCCGGCACGGACGGCAGCGTCTGGGGTGCCCCGCTGCCGGCGGGCACGTTCGCTTCGTCCGGCATTCCGTACGCGGACGGGCACGCGGTCGCTTTCACCGTGTACAGCATCGACTCCCAGTACGGTTCGCTGATCACCGTCGTACAGATCCGGGACGGACGCACCGGCGAGCTTCTGCACGAGGCGAAGGACGGCGGCCCGTGGGGCCTCGGCAACTGGCTGACAGGGCCCGACGGTCTGACCCTGGTCAGCAGGGTGTCGATGCGCACGTTCGGGCCGAACGGTCAGGACTCGCGGGTGTTCACGATCGCGGACTCGCACACGGCGGCCTTCGCGACAGGACCCGGCGGCAGGCGCATCATCGTCTCGGGCGAGCTCGGCGGCGCGAGCACGTACGACCCGTCGATCCTCACCGCCGGGAACGACTACCCGTCGAGCGTGGCCGACCTCTCCGCGATCGGCGGCGACGGGATCTTCGTCGGCGACCTGAACGGTGACGGTGTCGACGAGATCGTCTCGCTCAACGCCGACGAGTACGGCGCGGACCGTACGGCGGCGCTCGAAGGCGGCGGCATCTCCGGGCCGTTCTCCGCGATGCGCCAGACGATCACGGCGACGATCGACCCGTCCTGATCGCTCGCGTCCCTCCCCCCGGTCGCACGCCTTGACCGGTGGGAGGGACGCGGCATAGCGTCCTGATAGATGTACTGAGCAAGCGCTTAGAAATCAGGATCAGGAAGGGTCTCCAGTGCCGCAGACCGAACTGCCGTCCCCGTCCCAGGTCGACGCCGCGCTGACTGCGCCGGGCGCCCCGTTCGAGACCGTACGGACGGACGACGGCTCCCCGGAGTACGCGACCGGCCCGCGCACCCTGCGCGAGTTCGCCGAGACGGTCTGGGCCTTCGGCGACCAGCCCTTCCTGATCTCCGAGACCGGCACCCGCACCTACGGCGAGTTCTTCGCCGAGGCCTCCGCGCTGGCCCGCCGCTTCCTCGACGACTACGGCCTCACCCCCGGCGACCGCGCCGTCGTCGCGATGCGCAACCACCCCGAGTGGCAAATCGCCTTCTGGGCAGCGCAGTTGGCGGGTCTCGTGGCCGTACCGCTCAACGCCTGGTGGACCGAGGAGGAGTTCTCCTACGCGCTCACCGACTGCGGCGCGCGCCTCCTCCTCGTCGACGGCGAGCGCCTGCAGCGCGTCGAGCCCTGGCTCGCCGCCCAGCAGGACCGCCCCTGGACGCTCGCCTTCCACTACGACGGCGAGCCCGCCGACCGCGTCGAGCGCTACGCCGACCTCCCCGCCGCCGACCCCGCGCTCGGCCCGCCCGACGTCGAGCCGCAGCCCACCGACGACGCCACGATCATCTACACCTCAGGCACCACAGGCCGCCCCAAGGGAGCCGTGGCCACCCACAGCGCCCAGGTCGCGGCCATGATGAACCCCCGCTTCCACTCGGCGGCCGCCGCCCTCTCGCGCGGCGACATGCCCGGTCAGGGCCCCGCGCCCGTCTCCCTGATGACCTTCCCCTTCTTCCACGTGGCCGCCTTCACCGGCGTCTACGCGATCATGTCGGCGGGCGGCACCCTCGTCCTGATGCGCAAATGGGACGCGCTGACGGCCCTCGACCTGATCCGCACCCACGGCGTCAACCACTACGCGGGCGTCCCCGCCACCGCGCTCCAGCTCCTCGACGCCGCCGAGCACACCGGCGACGACCTGGACTCCCTCGCCATGCTCAACACCGGCGGCGCGGCCGCCCCGCCCGACCTGATCGCCCGCCTCACCGCCCGCTTCGGCGAGCGTGTTGAGGGCCGCAACGGCTACGGACTGACCGAGACCAGCGGCGGCGTGATGGCCAACTTCGGCGCGGAGTACCGCACTTACCCCACCAGCGTCGGCCGCCCCACCCCCACCACCGACGTCCGGATCGCGGGCCCCGCCGGCGAGGACGTCCCTGAGGGCGAGGTCGGAGAGCTGCTCCTGCGCGGCCAGGCCCTGGTCCGCGGCTACTGGAACGACGAGACGGCCACCGCCCAGGCCTTCCTGCCCGGCGGCTGGTTCCGCACCGGCGACCTCGCCACCGTCCACGAGGGCCGCGTGAGCATCGTCGACCGGATCAAGGACATGGTGATCCGCGGCGGCGAGAACGTGTACTGCGTCGAGGTCGAGGCGGTCCTCCACGACCACCCGGACGTGCAGGACGCGGCAGTTCTCGGCGTACCCCACCCGGTCCTCGGCGAAGAGGTCGCGGCGGTGATCCAGCTGCGCCCCGGATCCACCACGACGGTCGACGACCTCCGCGCCCACGTGGGCAAGTCCCTGGCCGCCTTCAAGGTGCCCGCGCACGTTCTCGTACGGGCCGAGGACCTGCCCCGCAACGCCACCGGCAAGATCCTCAAGCGCGAGCTGCGCGGCCCTGTGCAGGAGCACTTCCGTTCTTCCTGAGACGATATGGGCATGAACGACCAGGTCACGCCCACTATTGCCGTGGAGGCCCACGGCGCCGACCCCATCCCCGACGACCAGCGGCACGGCAACCCCCGGCAGCTGCTGTGGACCTGGGCCTCCCCGCAGGTCGGTTTCGCGACGCTCTTCATCGGGGTGCTCTCGGTCGCCGAGTTCGGCCTGAGCTTCCCCCAGGCGGTCGCGGCACTGGTGCTCGGCGCGGGCCTCGGCTCGCTCGCGCACGGCCTCCTCTCCACGGACGGCCCCCGCTTCGGCGTCCCGCAGATGGTGATCGGCCGCCTCTCCTTCGGCTACAAGGGCAACGCCCTGCCGTCGGGGGTCAACGCGGTGGTCGCGGGCGTCGGCTGGTTCGCGGTCAACAGCGTCGGCGGCGCCTTCGCGCTGAACTCGCTCACCGGACTCGCCCCGCTGCCGAGCCTCCTCATCCTGGTCGTCCTGGAAGTCGTCATCGGGTACGTCGGCCACGACCTGGTGCACCGCTTCGAGCAGTACGCCTTCCCGGTCCTCGCCGTGATCTTCCTGATCGCCGGAGTCGCGATCTTCCGGGGCGCCGACGTGAGCTCCGGCTCCGGCAACGGCGGCTTCGGCGGCTTCATGCTCGCCTTCAGCGCGGTCTTCGGCTTCACGGCCGGCTGGAACCCCTGCGCCTCCGACTACTCGCGCTACCTCCCGGCGACGACCCCGCCCCGCAAGACGGCGCTCTACTCGGGCCTGGGCCTCTTCGTCTCGGTGGCGGTCGTCTCGGTCATCGGCGCGGCCTCCGGCACGGTCGCCTCCCCGGCCGGCGCTTCCCCCACGGACGCCTTCACCGCCCAGCTCCCGGGCTGGCTGTCGAACCTCACGCTGGTCGCGATCATCCTGGGCGCCATGGCGGCCAGCACCCTGAACGTCTACTCCGCCGCGGTCTCCGTCTCCGCCCTGGCCCTCCCGCTGCCCCGCTGGCTGGGCCGCGCGAGCCTGGTGGCGCTGGTCGGCGCGGTGGGCACGATCGCCGGCTGGGCCTCGCTCGCCGACGCGGGCGCGGCGTTCGAGAACTTCCTGCTGGTCATCGCGTACTGGATCGCCCCCTGGCTCGGTGTCGTACTGACCGAACACTGGCTCCGAGGACAGACCCCGCACGCGGAACTCCAGCAGCGGATGGCCGACGTCACCCACCGCGACCGAGCCGGGGTGATCGCCCTCCTGGTGGGCTTCGCGGTGTCGGTCCCGCTCTTCTCCAACCAGGCGATCTACGTGGGCTGGGTGCCCTCGCAGTGGCCCGCGGTCGGCGACCTCACCTGCCCGGTCGGATTCGCGCTGGGGGCGCTGCTCTACGCGGCGCTCCGGCGACGCAGCAACTAAGCCACCCCAGAGAAAGAGAGAGCGAAGAAATGGACCAGAACCAGGCACGCGAGTGGCTCGCCACAGCAGTCGCCGAAGCGAAGGCGGGCCTCGCCGAGGGCGGCATCCCGATCGGGGCCGCGCTCTACGGCGCCGACGGAGAGCTCCTCGGCCGAGGCCACAACCTCCGCGTCCAGGACGGCGACCCGTCGATGCACGCGGAGACGTCCGCGTTCCGCAACGCCGGCCGCCAGCGCTCGTACCGCGGCACGACGATGGTGACCACGCTGTCGCCCTGCTGGTACTGCAGCGGTCTGGTGCGCCAGTTCGGCATCTCCCGCGTGATCGTCGGCGAGGCGGAGACCTTCCACGGCGGACACGACTGGCTGGCCGAGCACGGGGTCGAGATCGTGCTGCTCGACGACCCGGAGTGCGTGGCGATGATGAAGGACTTCATCGCGGCGAAGCCGGAGCTGTGGAACGAGGACATCGGCGAGTGAAGGGGTTCGGGCGGTCGCTCAGTGCACCCAGTTCTTCAGCGGCTCGGTGTCCAGAGTGATGCCGACCGGGTCGGGCAGGGCGACGCTCTTCCCGAAGGGCAGGGTTGCCACCTGCTCGTACCGGACGCCGTCCGGCCGGCTGTGCACCTTGATCTCGCAGGTGCCCCTGTCGATCAGCAGATAGACAGGGATGCCGGTCTCGGCGTAGGCGCGGGGCTTCTCGACGCGGTCGCGCTGGTCGGTGTCGGAGTCGTAGGAGGTGACCTCGACGACCATGAGGACGGGGGAGGGGTCGGCCCATTCGCCGGCGCCGGCGAATGCGTGGCTGGGGGCGAGGGAGCCGTCCGGACGGGCCCGCCCTTCGCGGTAGGTCTCGATCACGAGTCCCTGGTGCGAGTCGAGCCAGAGCTCAGGCCGGTGCTGCATGCAGACACGGGTCAGCCATTCGATGATGCTTCCGTGGTCGCCGTCGGGCACGGCTTTCCCCCCGATGTGCCCGTTGATGAACTCCAGCCGCGCGCCCTCTGCGGTCCGTGCCGCGTGCCGGGCGATCTCCTCGAACTCCGCGACGAGCATCTGGGGCCGGTCAGTGGTCACGGTCACCTGCTTCCTCCTGCATCTGCGCGATCTCGGACCCTCAGAATATTCAGGGGACTGTGCGACTGCAGGCTTCAAGCGGCCGCAGTCAGCTCGCACCAGACGAACTTGCCTGCGCTGCCCGGCGCCCGGACGGTCCCCAGCGGAAACCACCCCCACTCGTCCGCGCACTCCCGCACCAGTGCGAGCCCGCGCCCGCAGGTGTCGAGGTCCGCGGCCGCGGAGGGTGCGGGCGGGGTGGGAGGCGTCGGGTCGGTGTCCCAGACTCCGATCCGGAGCACCCGCCCCGCCCACCGCAACCGCAGCGACGCCGGCCCTTTCGTGTGCCGTACGGCGTTGGAAACAAGCTCGGCCACCACCAGTTCGGCGAGCTCGGAGAGCTGAGGCAGCCCGTAGAGGGCGAGGAGCAGTCGGACGGTGCGGCGGCAGACGGGGACGGCGCGGGGATCGTTGGGGAGGGAGATGGTGTACTCCCACGGCTCATCTTCGGGCATGGTGAACTCCTGGTCAGGGAGGGTTGGTTGGGCTCATCTGTGGTCCGGGCGGTGGCAGTGTCGCGCCCGCCGTGGCACGGCGGTGCGGTGCGCTTCCGGGGTCCCGAGGTTCCGCAGGGTGTGCGTCGCGTCACTGACGGTAGGGGATAGGGTTAATCCGTCGCAACCCTAATCCGGGAGTTCGGGAGATGTTCGAATGCGCCAACTCCCTTCTACGCGGCAGGCTTTGACTGATCGGAAAGGAGGCGTCCATGCCGCCGAGGAGCCAGCCCACCGCCCGACAGATGCGGTTGGGTGTCGAACTGCGCAAGCTGCGAGAGGCGGCAGGCCTGACCGCGCGGGAAGCCGCGGAACTCATGAGTGTCAACTCCATCCAGGTGAGCCAGATCGAGTCCGGTCGCGCGGGTGTGAGCGAGGTGCGTCTGCGTCGACTGGCCGCTCTTTACGCATGCGCCGACACCGAGCTGATCGATGCGCTCGTTGAACTGGCTGTGGACCGCACGCGGGGCTGGTGGGAGGAGTACCGGGGAGTGCTGCCGTCAGCGTTCCTTGACCTTTCCGAGCTGGAGCATCACGCGCGCTTTTTGCGTGTGATCGGCACGGCGCACGTGCCCGGCATTCTCCAGACGGAGGACTATGCGCGAGCCGTGTTCTCGTACATGACCCCGGAACTGCCCATGGGTGAGCTGGACTCGTGGATCGCCCACCGAGCGCACCGCCGCATCGCACTGGACCGCGAGGCGCCCTTCGCGTACGAAGCGGTGATCCATGAGGCGGCACTCCGCGTCAAGGTTGCGGATCGGGCTGTCGCAAGAGCTCAACTGGCTCAGATCTCAACGCTGATGGAACGGCCGAACGTCACGGTGAGGGTGGTGCCCTTCGAGGCTGATGGGTTCGGCGGAGCCAACAGCTCGCTCATGTGGGCGGGTGGGTCGCTGCCACGTCTGGACACGGTGCACCGGGACACCCCGCAGGGCAGTGCGTTCGTGGATGCGGAGGCCCAACTCGTCAGGGCGCGCACGCTCTTTCGTAAGGTTGAGGACGCGTCCCTCACGCATGCCGCGTCGCGGGACTTCATCCGCAAACTGGTGCACGAACTGTGAGGCGAGAGCATGACCACCGTGATGCGCTGGCAGAAGTCGTCCTTCTCCGGAGGGGCCGAGGGGAATGAGTGCGTCGAGGTCGCCGCCTCCGCCGACGCGGTACACCTCCGCGAGAGCGACGACCCCACCAGGACCCTCACGCTCACGCCGCGCAGCCTGGCGGCGCTGCTGGACCGCATACGGACCGTCGGCGCGTAGGTCGCGATCGTCGACGGTCGGCGCGAGCCGGGCTGCACCCGCCGGGTGGGTGGTGGGCTTCGGGTGCGAGTTCGTCTGCGGGTTTCGTTTCGCGCCCTCCGGGCGCACTGAGGCTGGCTACAGCGAACAGGTGGGGGGCGGGTGTCGGACGCCGGTCGCGCGGGTGGGTTGGTTGTTGGGGTCAGGGATCAACGACGCTGCGCGTCGTTGGCCTCGCCCTGGGGGCGAGTCCGGCTGGCTGCTGCCGCGCGGTGGTTGCGGCATCGTGGACACCGCGATGCTCGTGCGGACCGGTGGGGGTGATCGGTTCGACTGCGGGGCACTTCGGCGGGGCGGCTGGCGTCACAGCGTCCGGGGTGGAGCTCCGCTCCCCGCGCCGGGCGCCAAGGTCGCACCACTTGCATGGGGCTGCGGGTCTCGGTTCGGCGTCAACGGGCGGTCGGTTGGCGGGTGTTCATGCCCCGCTGGTCGCTGCCCGGTGGTTGGGGGTGTGCTGCGTCGGGTTGTGGTGGGAAACGGACAGGCATACCGGACATATGGGTGTGCCCGGTGTCCGCTTCCGGCCGCAACGGGAAGTCGGGTGCTCGGCGGGAGGGTGTGGGGAGTGAATGTGCGCTGGGAGTGATGTTTGGCTCCCCAGGGTGCAAGCCGGGTAGCGCAGAGTGGGGCAAATGGGGTGTGCGAGGGGTGGCGGGTGGCGGCTTGGGCCGCTGCGAGATGCGGAGGTCCGGTGGGGCCGGACCTCCGCATCTCGCAGTGACGGCCGCGCCATCCAAAGCGGGGCGAACGGGGGTGCGCTGGGGGGCCTGTGGCGCGGAGGTTCGGCGAGGCCGAACATCCGCGCCACACCACTCGGGGCACACCCTGCACACCCGCCGAGCCCCTCGCCCCGTCCCCCACCGGGCGGTGACCAGCGGGGCATGAAGTCCCGCCCGACGGCGGCCGGTTGACGCCGAGCCGAGACCGGCAACCCCATTCAAGTGGTGCGCCAACCGGCCACCCCGCACCCACCCTGCTCCGGGGCGCATCCCGGCCGGGGTGCCGTTGCGGGCACAGCCCGCACCCGGCAGGAGGCTCACCGCCCGCAGCCCCGGGCCAACCCCCAACCCCCGCCCGTCGGTCCGGGCCAACCACACCCCTGGTCCCCTCCCCACTGTGGCCAGGCCTCCCTGCCGACCGATAGCCGCCAACCCCAGCGCTGGAGGGGCCGGAGTCAAGGGTGGCCCGCAGGGCCATCGCGCAGCGACGCGACCGAAGGGAGCGCCCTTTACTCCGGACCCGGAAGCGCGCACACTCCCGGCGTCGGTTGACAGGGAGACCCGCCACACGAAGCCCCCGGCCGGCGGAGCCGGGTAGGAGCCCACGCGCCCACGCGCCCACGCGCCCCCACCTCAGGACCGCGAGATGCGTACCCGGTAGTTCCCGGCCCAGTCCCGTCCCGTCACCGTGATCCGGATGTCGTTGGCCCGGTCCTTGAAGGTCTCGCCGACGCCGTACGGGGCGTCCGACAACTCCGCCTGGACGTTGGCCCGCCGCGTGCAGCCGCCGCTGTCGCGGGAGCTGTCGGCGACGGTGACCGGGCCGTGGCCGGTGTCCACGTCCGTGTCCACCTTGTAGATCAGCACGCCCGGCTTGCAGACCGCCTCGTCGTTCCCGGCCCGGGTGCGCACCTCGGCGACGTAACCCGACTCGCCCGCGAGCGGGACGATCGCCAGTTTGGTGCCGCCCGGGACGGCCAGCGGGGTGAGTGTGACGTCGCGGATGCCGGGGCGCGACGCGCAGCGGATCTGGGCGGGCTGGAGCCAGCCGAGCTTCCACTTGTGCCAGCCGAGCATGTCGTTGTTGGCGCCCCAGTCCTCGGACATGATGTCCCAGTGCCCGACCGAGCCGCCGCCCTCGTTGGTGTAGAGGTCGGGGAGGCCGAAGGTGTGGCCGTTCTCGTGCGGCAGGACGCGGTAGCCGGTCGCCCCGAAGGATCCCGAGCCGTCGTCCTGGCGGCTGTAGACGAAGGACATGTTGGCGAGCGAGACGCCGTCGGCGACCGGGGCCTCGTCGTTGCCGGAGAAGGTGACGGACAGGACGGTGTCCAGGGCCGAGGGACCGGCGTTCGGGGTCGCGATGACGTTGATCAGGTCGTACTGGGAGAAGTCGACCCGGGGATCGGCCGCGGTCACGATGTCCTCGGCGAGGTCGCGGTAGCCCGGGTCGTAGGGGGCGCCGCGCTCTATGCCGTACGAGGAGAACGGGTGCGGCATCCGCAGCCAGCCCGGGATCGGGGTCTCGGGGCGGTAGTCGAGGCGGCCGTAGGAGCTGGTGCGGTACCAGTTCGAGGTCTGCGGGAAGAACTCGCCGAAGCGGCTCATCGCGGAGCCGTCGCCCGGCGCGTCCGGGAAGTCGATCATGAGGGTGAGGGCCCTGACCCGGCCGGTCGAGCGCGTGTAGCCGGGGGAGGTGGGCAGCCCCTCGGACATCTGGACGCCCATCGGGTTCGGCATCCGGCAGGGGCCGAGCGCGGTCGACTCCTCCGCGCGGTCGGCGGCGGCCACGGGTGCCGCGGCGGCCGTGGTGGGCTCGGAGCCCGAGGTGAGGTCGACCGCGGAGCCGGTGGCGATGCCGCCGAGTGCGAGGACCGTTATGGCGGCCACGGCGGCGGCACGGGTGCGTCTGCGGTGCATGTCGCCTGCCTTCGCCCTGGGGACCGGAACGGGGGATGTGCTCGTTCGATCACCCTGTGCCGGGTGGGGCGGGGGCGCTCGCTGGGTGGGCCGACCGTGGGTTTGTCCCGTTATTTCTGGTGTGACGCAGGTCACAAGCGGTGCGGGAAATAAGTGGGGATCGTTTCCCCGTTTGCACGGGTGTCACTGAAGCGGGGAAGCCGTCCCCGGTTACGTACTAAGAGCAGGAAGGAGCGGGGACATGAGCAGCTCTGCCACCGCAGTCCGAGCACCCCGCGCCGACGCCCTGCGCAACCGGGAGCGGATCGTCGCCGCCGCGCGCGAGATCTTCGTGGAGTTCGGGCCCGACGTCCCGCTCGACGAGATCGCCCGCCGGGCCGGCGTCGGCAATGCCACGCTCTACCGGAACTTTCCCGACCGGCGTGAACTGATCCACCACGTCGTCCTCTCCGTCATGGAGCGCAATCTGGATCAGGTGGAGGCGGCCGAGGCGGAGGAGCCCGACGCCTTCTCCGCGCTGAGCCGCTTCGTGCACGCCGCCGCCGACGAGCGGATCGGCGCGCTGTGCCCCGTGCTCTCCGATGCCTTCGATCAGAACGAACCACAGCTCGTGGCCGTGAAGCTGCGCCTGGAGGAGGCCGTGGAACGCCTCATGGGGCGGGCCAGGCGGGAAGGGCAGCTGCGTACCGACGTGGCGTCCGGGGACCTGTTCGTGGCCATCACCCAGCTGACCCGGCCGCTGCCCGTCTCCAACTGCAAGGCCGACACCTTCGACCAGTTCGTCCACCGTCATCTGCAGCTGTTCCTCGACGGGCTCCGGGCCCCGGCGCGGTCCGAGCTTCCTGGGTCACCGGCGACCTTCGAAGACCTGCGTCAACAGTCGTAACCCCGGCGTCCACTCGTCCGTAACTCCCGTACTTCAAGCTCCACTTCATCCCCCTTTTACGCTTCTCGCACCCCAAGGTGGCTTCAGCCATGTCGAAAACTGCCGACATTTCACCATCCGCACTCGCCCCTGACCCGAGCCGCTGGAAAGCGCTCGCGTTCATAGCCGTCGCCCAGCTGATGGTCGTGCTCGACGCGACCATCGTGAACATCGCCCTGCCCTCGGCCCAGGCCGACCTCGGCATCAGCGACGGCAACAAGCAGTGGGTCATCACGGCCTACGCCCTCGCCTTCGGCGGACTCCTGCTCTTCGGCGGACGCATCGCCGACATGTGGGGCCGCAAGCGCACCTTCGTGACCGGCCTCATCGGCTTCGCCGCCGCGTCCGCGATCGGCGGCGCCGCCACCAGCTCGGGCATGCTGCTCGGCTCGCGTGCTCTGCAGGGTGCCTTCGGCGCACTGCTCGCCCCGGCCGCGCTGTCGCTGCTCGCGGTGATGTTCACCGACGCCAAGGAGCGCGCCAAGGCGTTCGGCATCTACGGTGCGATCGCCGGTGGCGGTGGCGCCGTGGGCCTGATCCTCGGCGGATTCCTCACCGAGTACCTCAACTGGCGCTGGACCTTCTACGCCAACATCCCCTTCGCGATCGTCGCCGCCCTCGGCGCCTACTTCGTGATCCGGGAGCCCGCCGGCACCCGTAACCGCTCGGCGCTCGACATCCCCGGCGTCGTCCTCTCCACCCTGGGTCTGGTCTCGCTCGTCTACGGCTTCACGCGCGCCGAGTCCAACGGCTGGTCCGACGCCACTACCGTCGGCCTCTTCGTCGCCTCGGCCGTACTGCTGGCCTCGTTCGTCTTCGTCGAGTCCAAGGTCAAGAACCCGCTGTTGCCGCTCCGCGTGATCCTCAACCGCAACCGCGGCGGGGTCTACCTCTCGCTGGGTCTGGCCGTCATCGCGATGTTCGGCACGTTCCTCTTCCTCACCTACTACCTGCAGGTCGTGAAGGGCTTCTCGCCGGTCAAGACGGGCTTCGCCTTCCTCCCGATGATCGCGGGCATGATCGTCGGCTCCACCCAGATCGGCGCCCGTCTGATGACCCGCGTCGCCCCGCGCAAGCTGATGGGTCCGGGCTTCCTGACCGCTGCCGTCGGCATGCTGCTGATCGCGCAGCTCTCCCTGGACACCTCGTACGCAGCGGTGATCCTGCCGGGTCTGGTCCTGCTCGGCCTCGGTATGGGTACGGCGTTCATGCCGGCCATGTCGCTCGCCACGTTCGGTGTCGAGCCGCGTGACGCCGGTGTCGCCTCCGCGATGGTCAACACCTCGCAGCAGGTGGGCGGCGCCATCGGCACCGCGCTGCTGAACACGATCGCGGCCTCGGCCACGACGTCCTACGTCGCCTCGCACGCCGCGGGTGCCTCCAACCCGGAGCTGCTGAAGCTCCAGGGCATGGTGAACGGTTTCAGCAGCGCGATCTGGTGGGCCGTCGGCATCCTGGTGGTGGCCGCGGGCATCGCGTTCACCCTGATCAACACCGGGAAGCCGGAGGCCGGTCCGGCCTCCGCGTCCGGTGACGGCGAGGGCGTCGAGGACGAGGTCAGGATCCCCGTCGTCGCGCACTGACGCACCGCTGTTCTCCTGGGCCTGCCCTGGTTCCGTACTAACGGAGCCAGGGCAGGTCCGCGTTCACGTCCGTCGGCTGCAGCCCCTCAGCCATCACCTTCATGATCTCGCCGAGCTGGGCGGCCTGCTGGGGTGAGAGGCGGTCGAACATCGCCTGGCGCACGGCGGCGACATGGCCGGGGGCGGTGCGCTCCAGGACGCCGTACCCCGCATCGGTCAGGATCGCGTTCTGCCCGCGCTTGTCGGAGGCGCAGTCCTCGCGGCGCACCCAGCCGTTCTTCTCCAGACGCGCGATCGCGTGCGAGAGACGGGAGCGGGTGATCTTGGCGTCCTTGGCGAGCTGGGTCATCCGCAGCGTGCGTCTGGGCGCCTGGGAGAGGTGGACGAGCAGTCCGTAGTAGATGTGCGGCATACCGGCGTCGCGCTGCAACTGACGGTCGAGATGGTCTTCCAGGAGCATGGTGGCGTGGAGGTACGCACGCCAGGTGCGCTGCTCCTCGTCGGTGAGCCAGCGGGGCTCGGGCTGCTGCGCGTCGTTCATGGCTCCACTGTACTTCTTGAAACTTAAACCAGATCTGGATGGGCTACAGGACGGGCGGGTTGAGCTCGATCGATCGCAGCGCCGCGTCCCGGGCGATCTCGTCGCCCACGTCGAGCGCGGTGTCGGTGAACTTGATGGTGTGGTCGTCGCCGTGCTGCGCGGCCCGCTCGAAGAGCTCCTCGCCCGTCAGGCGCGTCGAGGTGTACGGGGCCGGTCCGGACGCCGCGTAGGCCGCGGTCACCGCCGCGCTCGCGGCCCAGGCGGCCTCCAGGCTCGGCGTCCACAGGGTGCGGGGGAGTGCGGGCAGGGTGCGCAGGACCGCGTTCGGGGCGGTCGCGGCGTGGACGAGCATCACGGGCTCGCCGTGCCCGTGGGTCGCGTACCGGTGGACGGACGCCCTTACCAGCTCGGTGAGTTGGGCCTCCGGATCGCCCGCCGGGTCGGGCCAGGCGGGGAACGCCGTCAGCCGGGCCAGCCGGTCGCGGATGCCGCCCTCCTGCCGTACGAGCGGTACGGCGTCGAGCGCGGCCGCGGCCGTGGACCCGGCCGGGAGCGAGGTGAGCGGGGGCAGCGGCTGATGGCGCGCCGCCCAGTAGCCGAGGCCGTGCGCGAGCTCGGCGAGGCGGGGTGCCGTGTCGCCGCCGTCGAGCAGCGTTCGTACGGCATGACCCACCCGGATCACCGGATGCGTGGCCCCCGCCGCGATGCCCGGCAGCAGCCGCGGCCACCACTCGGCGAGGACCTCGCGCCAGGGCCGCTCGGCGATCTCGCGCTCGAAGTACGCCGTCCAGTCCGCGACCCGGCGCGGATCGCCCAGCGCCTCGCGCCAGTTGGCGGCGGTGACCTGTGCGAGGGGGTCGGGCATGTCCTCGAGCTTGGCGCGGTAGTGGTCGAGCCAGCGGTGCACGGTGGCCGACTGGCCGCCGCGCACCAGGGCCTCGACGGCCATCGGACCGTGGTTGGACAGCCAGCCGTTGCGCTCGGGGCCCGAGGTGTGGAGCCGTTCCAGTGCTTCGTCGAGGGTGCCTGTGGTGTCCATGGGCGGAACCCTAGGAGCGGCGGCCTGTGCGCGTAACGGCCTGCGGCCCTAGGTCTCCGGCCCTAGAGCTTCTTCTCGAACCAGGCCACGTCGTGGTACTCGCCGAACTTGCGGCCGACCTCTCCGTAGACCCCGACCGGCTCGAAGCCGAACCGGGTGTGGAGGCGGACCGAGGCCTCGTTGGGCATGGTGATACCGGCGTACGCACGGTGCACGTCCTCGTCCGCGAGGGCCTCGAAGAGGGCCTTGTAGAGGAGAGTGCCGATGCCGCGGCCGCCGGCGCCGGGGGCGCAGTAGACGGTGGCCTCGACGGAGGTGGCGTAGGCGGCCTTGGGGCGGAAGGCGCTGCTGGTCGCGTACCCGAGGATCCCGCCGGTCTCGGCGTCCTGAGCAACCAGGAGGCGGTGCGGGCCGTCTTCAGGGTGGGAGACCAACCACGGGCGGCGCTGCTCGGGGGTGAAGGGATCCGTGTCGAATGTGATCGCGGTCTCACGGATGAAGTGGTTGTAAAGGTCCGTGAGGGCTTCCAGATCGGCCTCTGTACCCGGCCTGACCTGCACTTCTGTACGTATTGTCATCACTTGCTCCCGTAGGTGGCCGGACAGGGTACTGCATGATCGCGAAAATCCATGCGCGTCTTGGGAATTCTGTCCGGATTCCAGTCGTTCTGTTTTATGAGATACAGCCAACAGATGCAGGGCACCCGGGAGGGTGTCCGCACCGCACAAGCCACTGAATCGCGACCCACTCACGTTACTCACGTTAGGGAGCACGCATGGCAACCCGTGCCGTCGCCCGTCGTACCGACCGGGCAAGCAGCGTTCGCGCCGTAGGCGGGGAGATCGCCGACCGCGACCTGGTCGGCATGTACCTCGACGAGATCGCCCGTACGCCCCTCCTCGACGCCGCCAAGGAGGTCGAGCTCTCGCAGGACATCGAGGCGGGCGTCTACGCCCAGCAGATCCTCGACGGCACTGTGGAGAGCGACGGCGGCGGCGCCTCGCGCGAGGAGCTCGAGGCGCTCGTCGCCGAGAGCGAGCGCGCCAAGGACGTCTTCATCCGCTCCAACCTCCGCCTCGTCGTCGCCGTCGCCCGCCGCTATCCGCGGGCCGGTCTGCCGCTCCTCGACCTGATTCAGGAGGGGAACGCGGGCCTGGTGCGCGCGGTCGAGAAG
This sequence comes from Streptomyces sp. NBC_01465, assembly GCF_036227325.1. NCBI lineage: Bacteria > Bacillati > Actinomycetota > Actinomycetes > Kitasatosporales > Streptomycetaceae > Streptomyces > Streptomyces sp. NBC_01465. Next base: position 4,944,877 of record NZ_CP109467.1, read on the forward strand.
TTCGACTACGCGAAGGGCTTCAAGTTCTCCACGTACGCGACCTGGTGGATCCGCCAGGCCATCACGCGCTCGATAGCGGACCAGTCGCGGACGATCCGGCTCCCTGTCCACCTGGTGGAGGAGCTGGGCCGCATCCGCCGCGTCGTGCGCGAGTTCAACCGCGAGCACGGGCGCGACCCGGAGCACACGGAGATCGCCGCCGAGCTGGACACGAAGCCCGAGCGGGTCGCCGACGTACTGGACTGGGCGCGCGACCCGGTCTCGCTGAACATGCCGGTGGACGACGCGGGCGAGACGCAGTTCGGGGACCTCCTGGAGGACACCTCGGCCGTCTCTCCCGAGCAGTCCGTGATGACGCTGCTCAGGAGCGAGGAGCTCGACGACCTGATCGGCAAGCTCGACGGTCGCACCGCGTCGATCATCAAGATGCGGTACGGCATCGTGGACGGCCGCGAGCGCACGCTGACCGAGGTCGGCAAGGAGCACGGTCTGACGCGCGAGCGGATCCGCCAGATCGAGAAGCACGCCCTGCTCGAACTGAAGAAGATGGCGCGCGACACGGGCTTCGACGCGGCGGCGTAACACCGCACCCGCAGGGCGAAGTCCCTTTGAACCGGGGCCCCTTGACGCACACCCCCCAGCGTCAGGGGGCTCCTGCTGTGCTCGCCCGGCTCAGCCGGGCGCCCAACTCGGCCAGGTGGTCCACCAGTTGCGGCGGCTCGTGCACCGTGAACTCGGCGTCCACCAGAGCGAGCCGTACCGCCAGCCACTCCAGCGAGTCGGCCGCCTCGGCCCGCAGCCGGCAGCGCCGCTCGCCCAGTACCTCGGGGGTGAGCCCCTGGGGCAGCCGGGCCGCCACGAAGTCGGCGGGCGCCTCGAAGGTGATGTCGAGCACGAGGGTCTCCTGCTCCTGCCGCCCGGCCCGGGAGAGCGACCGGCGCAGATACTCGGCGGCGCTCCCGACCGGCAGCTCGCGCGGGGCGAACCGCGCCCCCGTCGCGAAGGGCTCGCTGACCCGGTCGACGCGGAAGGTGCGCCAGTCCTCGCGGTCGATGTCGTACGCGACGAGGTACCAGCGCCGCCCGGTCGACACCAGGCGGTACGGCTCCACGAGCCGCTTGGTCTCCGTCCCGTCCCCCGACCGGTACCCGAACCGCAGCCGCTCCTGCCCCGTCGCCGTACCCGCCAGCACAGTCAGCGTCTCGGGCGGGATCGTCGCGCCGTCTCCGCTGGTCAGCGGGATGGTCGCGGCCTGGAGCGTGGAGACCCGGTGCCGCAGCCGGGAGGGCAGCACCTGCTCCAGCTTGGCCAGGGCCCGCACCGACGCCTCCTCGATCCCCTCGACCGCGTGCCCGGCGCCGGCCCGCAGCCCGACCGCGATGGCGACGGCCTCCTCGTCGTCCAGTACGAGAGGCGGCATGGCCTTCCCGGCGACCAGCCGATAGCCGCCCTCGGAGCCCATCGTCGCCTGGACGGGATAGCCGAGGTCCCGCAGCCGGTCGATGTCGCGCCGTACCGTCCGCCGGCTCACTTCGAGCCGGTCGGCGAGCTCGCCGCCGGGCCATTCGCGAGGGGTCTGGAGAAGGGAGAGGAGCTGCAGCAGCCGTGCCGGAGTGTCCGTCATGCATCCAGGATGCCGCCGAATTAGGACACACCCTGTCCTACACACCCTCTATCTTCACATCATGACCTCAACACCAGCAGCAACACCTGCAGGGGTGGCGGCCCCTTCTGACCGCCGCAGGTGGTTCGCGCTCGCCATCGTGATGACCGCGGCCTTCATGGACCTGGTCGACGTGACGATCGTGAACATCGCGATCCCCTCGATCACGAAGGACACCGGCGCCACGTCCAGCCAGATCCAGTGGATCACCGCCGGCTACGCGCTCGCGTTCGCCGCGATGCTCATCACCGGCGGCCGCCTCGGCGACATCTACGGCCGCAAGAAGCTCTTCCTGCTCGGCATATCGGGATTCACCCTGGCCTCCGCGCTCTGCGGCTTCGCCGCCAACCCGGAGATGCTGGTCGCCTCGCGCATCCTGCAGGGCGGCATGGCCGCGATGATGGTGCCGCAGGTCCTCTCCATCGTGCACGCGACGTTCCCGGCGGAGGAGCGCGGCAAGGTCTTCGGCCTCTTCGGCGCGGTCGTCGGCCTCGGCGCGGTGATGGGCCCCCTGCTCGGCGCCCTGCTGACCGAGTGGAACATCGCGGGTCTGGAATGGCGCCCGATCTTCCTCATCAACCTGCCGGTCGGCATCGCGGGCCTGCTGCTTGGACGGAAGTTCATCAGCGAGTCGAAGGCACCGAAGGCGCTGAAACTGGACCTGGTGGGCGTGGTCCTGGTGATCGTCGCCCTGCTGATGCTGCTCTTCCCGCTCATCCAGGGGCGTGAGCTGGGCTGGCCGGTCTGGGGTTACGCCATGATGGCGGGCAGCCTCGTGGTCATCGCGGGTCTCGTCGCGTACGAGAAGAAGAAGACGGCCCGCGACGGCTCGCCGCTCATCGAGCTGTCGTTGTTCAAGGTGAAGAGCTTCGCGGCGGGCATCGCGGTGCAGACGACCTTCGGGATCGCGCTGGGCATCTTCTTCCTGGTCTGGACGCTGTACATGCAGATGGGCCTCGGCTGGAGCGCCCTGAAGGCGGGCACGACGGGCATCCCGTTCTCGATCGCGGTCTCGGCGGCGGCCGGCATGTCGGTGCAGCTGCTGGTCCCGCGCTTCGGCCGGAAGGTGCTCCAGGCGGGCGCGCTGACGATGATCGCGGGCCTGCTGATCTACATCTGGGAGGTCGACCGCTACGGCGCGACGATCGCCCCCTGGCAGATGGCGCTCCCGCTGGTGGTCATGGGCGTGGGCATGGGCCTGATCGTGGCCCCGCTGACGGACGCGGTCCTCTCGGAGGTCCCGAAGGGGCACTCGGGTTCGGCGTCGGGGCTGATCAACACGGTGCAGCAGATGGGCAATGCGCTGGGTCTCGGCCTGGTGTCGGTGGTCTTCTTCGGCTCGATCAGCGACCACCTGGTGCCGACGGAGATCGAGCCGACGTTCGCGAACGCGTTCATGGACTCGCTGTGGTGGGTCGTGGCGGTGCTCGCGGTGATCTTCGTGGTGATGTTCGCACTCCCGAAGAAGCCGAAGCTGGGGGCGGAGGAGGCGGCGGTCGCGGACGAGATGCCGCAGGAGCCGGTGCTCACGCACTGAGCGGAGGTGGGGCGGGGCCACTGGGGCTCCGCCCCAGACCCCGCTCCTCAATCGCCGGAGGGGCTTGATTTGCCTTGATGTGGGCTCGTTTTCTGCGGGTTGTACGAGCCCGCAGAAATCGAGCCCAGTCGTGCATACTCAGCCCGTCCGGCGATTGAGGACAAGCGGCCGAAGGTCGCTTACGGGGGTGCAGGGGGCGAAGCCCCCGCTTACCGGGGCCCGGGGTCTGGGGCGGGAGCCCCAGTCTCGGGAAGGGGCGGGGTGGGGGAAATCTGCCAGCGGGCGCAGGTCCGCCCCGGACCCGGTCGTCCGACCCACGCCCCCCGGGACCAACGCCCCGAAAAAGCCCGACCCTGCCCGATCGTGCCCGATTGCGTTTACTTCCGCGCCACGACCCCGTAATCTAGCGATTAATCAACGGGTTCGGGCACTGAACGGACGTAAACCCACATGTACGCAACGGAGCGCCACCAGGAGATCCTGCGCCTCGCCCGCGAGGGCGGCCGCGTGGACGTCCTCTCCCTCGCGGACGAGTTCCAGGTCACCGCCGAGACCGTCCGCCGCGACCTCAAGGCCCTCGACCGCGCGGGCCTCCTCCGCCGGGTCCACGGCGGCGCCATCCCCGCAGGCCGCCTCGACTTCGAGCCGGACCTCGCCGAGCGCGAGTCGACCGCCGCCGACGAGAAGGACCGCATCGCGCAGGCCGCGATCGCCGAACTCCCCTCCGAGGGCAGCGTTATCCTCGACGCGGGCTCGACGGTCGCACGCCTCGCGAACGTCTTCCCTCTCGACTGCGACCTGACTGTCGTTACCCACGCCCTCCCGGTCGCCGCCCGCCTCGCCGACCACCCCGGCATCGACCTCCACCTGGTCGGCGGCCGTGTCCGCAACCGCACCCGCGCCGCGGTCGACGCCTGGGCGCTCCGTGCGTACGGCGAGATCCGCGCCGACGTCGTCTTCGTCGGCGCCAACGGCTTCTCACCCGATCACGGCCTCACCACCCCCGACCTCGCCGAAGCAGCCGTGAAGCGTGCCGTCCTCGCCGCAGCCCGCCGCGTCGTCCTCCTCGCGGACTCCGCCAAGTACGGCCAGGAGCACTTCGCCCGCTTCGGCGACCTCTCCCAGGTCGACCTGCTCATTACCGACACCCACCTCAGCCCCCAGGACGCCGCCGCCATCGAGGCGGCCGGCACGGAGGTCGTACGCGCATGATCCTCACCGTCACCCCCAACCCGTCCCTGGACCGCACCTACGAGGTCCCGGCCCTGGAACGCGGCGAGGTGCTCCGCGCCACCACCGACCGGATGGACCCGGGCGGCAAGGGCGTCAACGTCTCGCGTGCCGTCGCCGCCGCGGGCCACCGCACGGTCGCGGTCCTCCCGCTGGGCGGCGCCCCCGGCGCGCTCGTCGCCGAACTCCTCGCCGCGGAGGGCATCGAGGTGGCCCAGGTCCCGGTGGCCGGCCACACCCGCTCGAACATCTCCGTCGCCGAACCCGACGGCACCCTCACCAAGATCAACGCGACAGGCCCCGAACTGACCGCCGCCGAGTCCGAGTTGCTGCTCTCCACCATCCGCACGCACTCCGCCGCCGCCGACTGGATCGCCTGCTGCGGCAGCCTCCCCCCGGGCCTCGCGCCCGAGTGGTACGCGGCCCTGGTGGCCGGGGCCCACGGTGCGGGCGTCCGTATCGCCCTCGACACCTCGGGCCCCTCCCTCCTCGCGGCCCTCCCCGAACGCCCCGACGTCGTCAAGCCCAACGCCGACGAACTCGCCCAGGCCGTCGGCCGCCCCCTCGCCACGGTCGGCGACGCGGTCAAGGCGGCGGAGGAGCTACGGGAGTTGGGCGCGGCCGCCGTACTGGCCAGCCTCGGTGCGGACGGCCAGCTGCTGGTGGCGGAGGACGGCACGTACTTCGCGAGCGCCCCCGTGGAGACCGTACGAAGCAACGTCGGCGCCGGCGACGCCTCGCTGGCCGGGTTCCTGGCGGCCGGCGGCACGGGCCCCGACGCCCTGCGCGCGGCGGTCGCCCACGGGGCGGCGGCCGTTCAACTCCCCGGCAGCGTGATGCCGGCCCCCCAAGACCTGGACCTGGCAGCGGTCACCCTGACCGCAGAGGTTCCGCTCGACCGCGTACTGACGGAGCAAGGGAGCCCCCGATGAGCGAGATGATCACTGCGGCCCTGGTCGACCTCGACCTGGACGCGACCGCCAACACCAAGCAGGAGGCGGCCCGTTCACTCGCGGAACGCATGGTCGCTCTCGGCCGGGTCACCGACCTGGACGGCTTCCTCGCCGACGTCGCGGCCCGCGAGGCCCAGATGCCGACGGGCTTGGACGGCGGCATCGGCATCCCGCACTGCCGCAGCGCCCATGTCACGGAGCCGACGCTGGCCTTCGGCCGTAGCGCACAGGGCATCGACTTCGGCGCCCCGGACGGCCCGGCGGACCTGATCTTCCTGATCGCGGCCCCGGCGGGAGCGGACGACGCACACCTGACGATCCTGTCGTCACTGGCCCGCCAGCTGATGAACGAGGAGTTCACGACGGCGCTGAGGAACGCGCCGGACGCGACGCAGGCGGCGGCCCTGATCAGCGGCGACAACCCAACTCAAGCTGAGTCAACTCAACCCGAGCCAATTCAAGCCCACGCCGGGCAAAATCAAGCCCCTCCGGCGATTGAGGAGCGGGGGCCCGGGGGCGGAGCCCCCGAACAGGAGGCCGCACCCACCCCCGCCGCACCGTTCCGCATCGTGGCCGTCACCTCCTGCCCCACCGGCATCGCCCACACCTACATGGCAGCCGAGTCCCTCGAAAACGCGGGCCGCGCCGCAGGCGTAGAGCTCACCGTGGAAACCCAGGGCTCAGCCGGCTTCACCCGCCTCGACCCCGCCGCCATCGCCGCCGCGGACGCCGTGATCTTCGCGCACGACGTCCCGGTCCGTGAGAAGGAACGGTTCGCCGGAAAGCCCACCGTCGACGTCGGCGTGAAGGCCGGAATCAACCGCCCGGCCGAGCTCATCGCCGAGGTACGCGGCAAGGCAGCCCGCGGCGAGATCACCGAAGCCGGAAAGCCGAGCCCCGTCGAAGCGGCAGGCGAAGGCGACGACGGCTACGGCACCAAGCTCCGCAAGTGGCTGATGTCCGGTATCAGTTACATGGTCCCGTTCGTCGCCGCAGGTGGCCTCCTCATAGCTCTCGGCTTCGCCATCGGCGGCTACAAGGTCGACAAGGCCCCCTCCGTGATGGAGCACTTCATCTGGACGGACTCCACCAGCTGGGCGGCGCTGCTCTTCCAGATCGGCGGCCTCGCCTTCGCCTTCCTGGTCCCGGTCCTGGCGGGCTACATCGCGTACGGAATGGCCGACCGGCCAGGTCTGGTCCCCGGCTTCGTCGGCGGCTCGATCGCCGTCGCGATCAACGCGGGCTTCCTCGGCGGTCTGGTCGCGGGTCTGATGGCGGGCGCGATCGTCATGGCCATCCAGAAGGTCAGGATCCCGGCGCCCCTGCGCGGTGTGATGCCGGTCGTGGTGATCCCACTGATCTCCACAGCAGTCGTCGGCTTCCTGATGTTCATGGTCGTCGGCAAACCCATCGCCAAGCTCCAAGGGGCCCTGACCGACTGGCTCAACGGCCTCTCCGGAGCCAACGCGATCATCCTCGGCGTCATCCTCGGCCTGATGATGTGCTTCGACCTCGGCGGCCCGCTCAACAAGGTCGCGTACGCCTTTGCGGTCGGCGGCCTCGCCAACCCGACCGACGGTTCGCTCAAGGTGATGGCCGCGACGATGGCCGCCGGAATGGTCCCGCCGCTCGCGATGGCGCTGGCCACGACCGTACGCGGACGCCTCTTCACCAAGACCGAGCGGGAGAACGGCAAGGCGGCCTGGGTGCTCGGCGCCTCCTTCATCACGGAGGGCGCGATCCCCTTCGCCGCGGGCGATCCCCTGCGCGTGATCCCGGCCTGCATGGCGGGCGGCGCGGTCACCGGCGCCCTGTCGATGGCTTTCGGCTGCACCCTGCGCGCCCCGCACGGCGGCATCTTCGTGGTCCCGCTGATCGGGAACCCGTTCCTCTACCTGCTGGCGATCGTCGCCGGTACGGCGGTCTCGGCCGCGCTCGTCATCCTGCTCAAGGGGATGCGCAAGGCGGCCCCCGAGACGGCCGCCGACCAGGTCCCGGCCCCGGACGAGGCCAAGGTCCCGGTGGCGGCCTGAGCCTCAGGGCGTGATCAGGCTTCGGACGGCGGAGGTGTGGCCCCCAGGGGCTGCGCCTCCGCCGCCTCCGTTGCCGCCCTGCGGGCCCGTCCCTTCCGGCCCGTACGGATCGTGTGCACCATCAGCAGCCCGAGCACCACGAACGGCAGCACATTGGAGACGCCGACCATCGTGTCGGTGTCCAGGACGTACACCAGAGCCGCCTTCACCCCGGCCTCCAGCAGGAACGCCACACCCCACACGATCGTCAGCCTCCGCTGCGTGGTGCGGAAGCCGGGGTACTTGTCCCACATGGCGTTCCAGTCGGCGACTCCCTCGGCCGTCCCGTCCGTGCCGAACTTCCGGCCGAAGTAGAAGATCAGCGGCCGCTTCAGCGCCAGGCTGACCAGGAACGCGACGCCGAGCAGTCCGGTCAGCGCGGAGTCCTTGAGGAAGAGCAGTTTCGCGCTGTTGTACGCGAGTGCGCTGAGCGCCCCCAGGACCAGCGTGATCAGGATCAGCATGGAGAACTCGTCCACGCGCCGGTGGATCCCGAAGAAGACGGCCAGCTCCACCAGGGGCCAGCAGGAGATGAGCAGCAGGGCCGGGACTTCGTGCACCCCGTGGTCGGTGAGCATTCCGTACGTGATCCAGGGCAGCAGGATGCTGAACAGGACCGTCGGTCCCCAGACCGTCAGTACGTTGGTTCTTCGCATGGTCGATTCCCTTCCCCCGAACGGCAGTTCGCCGTGGTCGGCGGAAGCGAACCATGGGGCGCGGGACGCTTCCGCCACTTGGGAAGATCTTGACCAAGCCGGTCCCGGCAGGTCAGCGCACCCGCGAGCGGTGCTCCATCGCGTCGCGGGCCGCGTCCTCCGTCTCGTACACCTCGCACATGTGGCGGCCGTCGGGCGTCGCCGTGTGCTCGACCTCCCAGAGGCTGATCTCGCTGCCGTCGAGCAGCAGGAACGCGTGCTCGTACAGCGTGAAGCCCGTGGACTCGAAGAAGCAGCCCGCGCCGAAGGCCTGGATGATCTCGTGGGCGAAGGCGCGCCGCAGCAGCCGCGCGGTCGTCTCGCCCGGCCGGTCCGCGTTCTCCGCGCGGCGCAGGACACGGCGGGCGTGGTCCGCGGAGTTGTCCGGTACGTACACCCGGGGGATCTCCATCGGGGGCGCGGACATCAGCGACCTGAGGATCTCCAGGTCGGCGGCGTCGGGCTCCTCCTCGGGGGAGGCCGCCTCCAGCGGATAGCCGGCGCGCACGCGCGAGGCGGCGAGGCGGGCCTCTTCTTCCGCCGCGTACAGCTCGTGCTCGGTGTTGTGGACCATCTCCCAGAGGACGAGATGGCTGCCGTCGGCGAGCAGGAACGAATGGCGGTAGGTCTCGCGGTGCAGCCCGGACAGGGAGCTGTGGTGGGAGGAGTGCAGCGAAGTGCTGTGCGCCAGCGCGGAGTCGAGGCGCCCGACGGTGGCGTCGGGCAGTTCGAAGGAGTTGAGGGCGCGACCGAGGAGCTTCGCGAGGTGCTCCTCGGTTGTCTCGTACGGATCGCTCAAGGTGACTCCAGGCCGTCGCGGCTTGTTACGACTGTTGGACTTAACGTAGCTCCTGGGTCTGACAATGGGGTCTGGGTTCCGGAAACGAGCGGGGGCGCACGCGAAGTTCCCGTACGCCCCGTCAATTCCCTTGCCCTGTATGTCAGTACAGGTCAGGAGAGGTCTGGCAGGTCGTAGAGATCGCGGTACGCGAGGAACGTGCCGCCCTGCCCCTCGACGGTCCGCGCCGCCCGCACCGCCTTCGCCACCGCACGCGCCAGCGCGTCCGCGCCCGCCGCCAGGATCTCGTTGAGCGCGAGCGGGTCGGGCGCTGTTCCGGTGCAGGTGGCGAGGGTGAAGACGGTGTCGCCGTCGTGCATCAGATGGACGGGGCGCACCGCGCGGGCGAGGCCGTCGTGCGAGGTGCCTGCGAGCTTCTGGGCCTGGGGGCGGGTGAGTACGGCGTCGGTGGCGACGACGGCGATCGTGGTGTTGAGCTGGGGGCGCGTGTTCGCGGCGCGCGCCTCGGCCAGGCGCCTCTGCGCCGTCGCGTGGAGCTCCGAGTCCGGGTACGCGGGCCGCTCCCGGCCGCCGTACTCCCCGTACAGCACGCCCGTCAGCGGATCGACCGGAGAGCCGACCGCGTTGACGACGGCCAGCGCGCCGACGACCGCCCCGGACGCGGTGGTGACGCTCGCCGTGCCGACGCCGCCCTTCATGCCGCCCGCGACGGCTCCCGTACCCGCTCCGACGTTCCCCTCCTCGACCACCGCCCCAACTCCCGTACGGGCGGCGGCTTCCACGGCCGCCCGCCCCGTCGACGCGTCGGGCCGCGCCCGCCAGTCGCCGCCGCGCCCCAGGTCGAAGAGGCACGCACCGGGGACCACCGGCACGACCCCGGGCCCGAGCGGGAAGCCGCGCCCCTGCTCCTCCAGCCAGGCCATCACCCCGGACGCCGCGTCGAGCCCGTACGCGCTGCCGCCCGTCAGCACGACGGCGTCCACCCGCTCGACGAGGTTGCGCGGATCGAGGGCGTCCGTCTCGCGCGTACCGGGCCCGCCGCCGCGCACGTCCACACCGGCGACCGCGCCGCCCTCGGGGGCGAGCACGACGGTGGTGCCGCTCAGCGCGCGCTCGCCGGGCACGCGCGCGTGGCCGACCCGGATCCCCGGCACATCGGTGACTGCGTCTGCTGTTGTCATACGGCCGATTCTGCTTCCGGAGCCTGCCGCGAGGACAGCGTCACCCCGACCGCCACGGTCACCGCGGCCACCAGCCCCGCCACCAGAACCGCCCGGTCTCCGGCGAACGTCGACGCGAGGACCGCCAACGCCGATACAGGGAGCGTCAGTTGCTGCGCGACGGTCCGCTTGAAGTGCCGCGCGTGCAGCGCCCACACCGTCAGCAGGAACACCGCGGCCGGAATCGTCACCGCCGCCGAAGCGGCCCGCACCGAGATCTCCGCCTTGCCCACGGCCTGCTCCACCGCGACTTCAAGACCCGCCCCGATCGCGGCCGCCGACCCGAAGACGAGGAAGTGCCCGTACCCCCACAGGAATCCGCTCCTCGCGTTCGCCAGATACTCGTGGATCGGCACCGCGAAGTAGATCCACCAGGCGGCGAAGACGATCAGCAGCCCGCCGCCCGCGATCGGCAGCAGCTCGCCCAGCGCCTCGTGCTCGTCCATCGCCTCCTGTACGGCAACCGTCGCCGCCGCGACCGTCTCACCGAGCACGATCAGCGTGAAGAGCCCGTACCGCTCGGCGATGTGCCCGGGGTGCCACGGCGACTTCGACGTGCGCTCGGCCCACCACGGCACCAGCATCTCCGCGACCGCCATGGCGGCGAAGCCGAAGGGCCCCGCGTCCAGGACGAGCAGCACCACCACCCAGCCCGCCTGGCAGAGCGCCACCCCGCCCGCGTACCGCAGCGCCGTCCTGCGGGCGCCCGGGTCGGTTTCGGAGAGCCCTGCCCGCACCCACTGGCTGCAGAGAGCGAGGCGCATGACCAGGTACCCGGCGACCACAAGGCGGTAGTCGGAGTCGTCGAAGGCGCGCGGCACCCCGGCGGCGAGCACCAGGACTCCGGCGATCTGGACCAGCGTGACGACCCGGTAGAGGGTGTCGTCGATGTCGTAGGCGCTCGCGAACCAGGTGAAATTCATCCAAGCCCACCAGATCCCGAAAAAGATCATGAGGTAGTGGACGATGCCCTCCCCGGTGTGCCCGGCGGCCAGCGCATGGACGAGCCGACCACCCGCCTGGGCGACGGCGACCACAAAACACAGGTCGAAGAAGAGCTCCAGCGGGGTCGAGGCGCGGTGCACCTCGTCGCGTGAGCGTGCGGTCATCAGGCGCGGTGTGAGCGGCATGGGGCCAAGGACATCAGAGACGGGGGCCCGGGGGCCCTAAGTCCCGGTTGAAACGCCAGCCCGGCGGGACCTTCGGTACCGGAACGAGGACCATTGCGGGCTGCGGGACCTCCCGTACAGGAGTGGAATGGAGGAGAAGAAGAGCACGACGAATGCGACGAACCGGAAGGTGCGTGCGGGCCATGACTGCAGCCGCTGCAGAGCCGAGGACCAACGGGGAAGCCTGGGACGGCTTCGAAGGCGGGCTGTGGCGGGACGCCATCGACGTCCGTGACTTCATCCAGCAGAACTACACCCCGTACGAGGGTGACGACTCCTTCCTCGCAGGCCCCACCGAGCGCACCACCGCCGTCTGGAACAGGCTCCTCGGGATGTTCCCCGACGAGATCGCCAAGGGCATCTACGACGTCGACGTGAAGACCCCGTCGACCATCGCCGGATTCAAGCCCGGCTACATCGACGAGAAGCTCGACCTCATCGTCGGCCTGCAGACCGACGGAGCCCTCAAGCGCGCCATCATGCCCAACGGCGGCTGGCGCATGGTCGAGGGCGCCCTCAACGCGTACGGCTACGAGGCCGACCCCGAGATCCGCGAGATCTTCACCAAGTACCGCAAGACCCACAACGAGGGGGTCTTCGACGCGTACACCCCCGAGATCCGCGCCTGCCGCTCGTCCGGCATCATCACGGGCCTCCCCGACGCGTACGGCCGCGGCCGCATCATCGGCGACTACCGCCGGGTCGCGCTCTACGGCATCGACCGCCTGATCGCCGAGAAGGAGGCCGACAAGGCCGCCCTCGGCGAGGAGTGGGCGACCGCGGACGTCATCCGCGACCGCGAGGAGACCTCCGAGCAGATCAGGGCGCTCGGCGAGCTCAAGGCGATGGCGGCCAGTTACGGCTACGACATCTCGCGCCCCGCCACGAACGGCCGCGAAGCCGTCCAGTGGCTGTACTTCGCCTACCTCGCGGCGGTCAAGGAGCAGAACGGCGCGGCCATGTCGATCGGCCGCATCGACAACTTCCTCGACATCTACCTCCAGCGCGACATCGACAACGGCGTCCTCACCGAGGAGCAGGCGCAGGAGTTCATCGACGACTTCGTCGTCAAGCTCCGCATCGTCCGCTTCCTGCGCACCCCCGAGTACAACGAGCTGTACTCCGGCGACCCGACCTGGGTCACCTGGTCGATGGCCGGCATCGGCGCCGACGGCCGCCCGCTCGTCTCGCGCACCACGTTCCGCGCGCTGCAGACGCTCTACAACCTGGGCCCGGCCCCCGAGCCGAACCTCACCGTCTTCTGGTCGAAGGAACTCCCCAAGGGATTCAAGGACTTCGCCTCCAAGGTCGCCATCGACACCTCGGCCCTGCAGTTCGAGTCGGACGAGCTGATGCGCCCGAAGTACGGCGACGACACCGCGATCGCGTGCTGCGTCTCCGCGATGGCCGTCGGCAAGCAGATGCAGTTCTTCGGCGCCCGCGTGAACCTCGCCAAGGCGCTGCTGTACGCGATCAACGGCGGCCGCGACGAGAAGTCCGGCAAGACCGTGGTGAAGGGCTTCGAGCCGCTCACCGACGAGATCCTCGACTACGAGACGGTCGCGGCGCAGTACGACGCGATGCTGGAGTGGCTGGCGAAGACGTACGTCCACTCCCTCAACGTCATCCACTACATGCACGACAAGTACGCGTACGAGCGCATCGAGATGGCGCTCCACGACCGCGAGATCCTGCGCACCATGGCGTGCGGCGTGGCCGGCCTCTCGGTCGCCGCGGACTCCCTCTCCGCGATCAAGTACGCGAAGGTCAAGGTCGTACGCGACGAGACGGGTCTGGCGGTCGACTACGAGATCGACGGCGAGTACCCCGCCTACGGCAACAACGACGACCGCGCCGACGACATCGCCCGCGGCCTGGTCCACGACTTCATGCAGAAGATCCGCAAGCACCCGACGTACCGCGACGCGGTCCACACCCAGTCGGTGCTGACGATCACCTCGAACGTCGTCTACGGCAAGAAGACCGGCAACACCCCCGACGGCCGCCGCTCCGGCGCCCCGTTCGCGCCGGGCGCCAACCCGATGAACGGGCGCGACGAGCACGGCTACATCGCCTCCGCCCTGTCGGTCGCGAAGCTGCCGTACGACGACGCCGAGGACGGCATCTCGCTGACCAACACGATCACCCCGGACGCGCTGGGCCGCAGCCCCGAGGAGCGCGTCGGGAACCTGGCGGGCGTGCTGGACGGGTTCATGGCGAGCAAGGGCTTCCACATGAACGTGAACGTCCTGAACAAGGCGACCCTCCAGGACGCCATGGAGCACCCGGAGAACTACCCGCAGCTCACCATCCGGGTCTCGGGGTACGCGGTGAACTTCGTACGCCTCACCCGCGAACAGCAGCTGGACGTCATCAACCGCACCTTCCACGGCTCTCTCTAGCCGCAATCTCCGCAGCCCGGGGCCGCGCTTCCTCGCACCGGTCCCGGGCTGCGGTGCCGTCCATCAGGTCATACCGTTGAGGCCAGGAGGTCCTGCCATGACCGCCGTACTGCTGGGATCCGAGATCCCCGTGGGCCACCCGCCCACCGAGGCCGAATCGGACGCCGTCACGCCCGCCGGGGCCGCCACCCGCCGCCCGATCACCGGGTCGGTGCACTCGTGGGACCTGTCGACCGGTCTCGACGGCCCGGGGACGCGTTTTGTCACGTTCCTCGCCGGCTGCCCGCTGTCCTGTCTGTACTGCCACAACCCCGACACGATGAAGATGCTCAACGGCAAGCGCACCACGGCCGACGCGATGGTCGCCGAAGCCGCCAAGTACACGACCTTCATCAGCGCCTCGGGCGGCGGGGCCACCATCAGCGGCGGCGAACCGCTGCTCCAGCCGGTCTTCGCCGGTGAGCTCTTCCACCGGTACAAGCACGAGCTGGGCCTGCACACCGCCCTCGACACCTCGGGCTTCCTGGGTGCGCGGGCCACCGACGCGATGCTGCGCGACGTGGACCTGGTCCTCCTCGACATCAAGTCCTGGAACCCCGCCACGTACACCAAGGTCACCAGCCGCGATCTGCAGCCGACCCTGGACTTCGCCCGCCGCCTGGCCGACCTGGACAAGGAAGTGCACGTCCGCTTCGTCCTGGTCCCGGGGCTGACGGACGATCCCGAGAACGTCGACGGCGTCGCCGCCTTCGCCGCATCCCTCGGCAATGTCTCCCGGGTCGACGTGCTGCCCTTCCACAAGCTGGGCGAGTCGAAGTGGGAGGCGCTCGGCAAGGAGTTCACGCTCCACGACACCTCGTCGCCGACACCGGACCAGGTCGCGGCGGCCAAGTCGATCTTCGCGGGACACGGGCTGCAAGCCATCTGAATGAACCAGCCACCCGTCTGTCCCCTAAAAACAGCACAAAACGGGCGTAATTCCTAAAGTGGCGGGGTGACCGAGCCGCCAGCACCCCCCGCCGCACCACCGCCTCCGTCCGCCCCGGACGTGCCGCCCGCACCGCCCCTGCCTCCCGGGCCGCCCGCACCGCAGGCCGCCGCGCCCCGTTCCGTAGCCACGAAGGCCACGCTCGTGGGCGTGGCGGTCTCGCTGCTTCTGGTCGTGGCGATCGTGCTGGGCAGCCGCTTCCTGGAGAACTTCGACTCGGCGCTCCTTCCGTACGCCGTCGCCTCCGTCTTCCTCGCCTTCGGCGTCGCCTACCGCTACACGGTGTGGATCTCGGCCCCCGGCGCCCGCCGCCTCTTCCGCAAGGGCTGGGGCAGCCTCTTCTCGGCGGAGAACTTCCGCAAGGCCCCCACCGCCCTGCCGAAGATGATCGCCACCTACCTCGGCTTCCAGAAGTTCCTCGGCGCGCGCTCGCACGCCCGCTGGGCGGCCCACCAGCTGATGTTCTGGGGCTGCCTGCTGGCCGCCGCGATCACCTTCCCGCTCATCTGGGGCTGGTTCACCTTCACCTCGTCCACCGGCGCGGGCCCGGGCTACGAGATGCGGATCTTCGGCTTCAAGGTGCTCGGCTACGACTCCTCCAGCGTCATCGGCTGGCTGATGTTCCACGGCCTGGACATCGCGGCCGTGCTGGTCATCCCGGGGGCCGCGTACTTCCTGTGGCGGCGGATGAAGGACCGCGGCGCGATGACAGGACAGCGCTTCGCCTACGACCTGGTGCCGCTGATCGCGCTCATCGTCGTCTCCGTGACGGGCCTGCTCCTGACCTTCTCGTCGCTCTTCCTGCACGGCGGCGGCTACGAGTTCCTGGCGATCATGCACATGGTCTCGGTGGTCTTCACGCTGATCTACATCCCGTTCGGGAAGTTCTTCCACATCGTCCAGCGGCCCGCGGCGGTCGGGATGCAGCTCTTCAAGTACACGGCCCGCCAGGACGAGCAGGTCTTCCACTGCCGCCGCTGCCAGGAGCCGGTCGACACGGGCCCGTACGTCGAGAACCTCCGCTCCACCATGCGCGACCTCGACCTCGACTTCGACCAGTGGGCCGAGTACTGCCCGCGCTGCAAGCGGGTGCTGCGCGGCAGCGCCTACCTCACCCAGGTGAAGAAGGGCTTCAAGTGACGATCCCGCTCGACCCGTCCCTCGCGCCTCCCGGAACGCGCAACTTCCGTGACGCGGGCGGCATCCCGGCCGACAAGTGGCACGCCGACCAGAACGGCGAGACCCTCGTCCCCACCCACTGCTGCTTCTGCGGGGTGCAGTGCGGGATGTATCTGCGCGTCGACAAGGGCGGCAAGGTCTTCGGCGTGGAGCCGCGCAACCACGACATCAACCGAATGCGCCTGTGCCCCAAGGGCATCAACGCCTACCAGCAGGTCAACCACCCCGACCGGCTCACCGCCCCGCTGATGCGCCGCTCCCGCGACGAGGAGTTCCGCGAGGTCTCCTGGGACGAGGCCCTGGACTTCACGGTCTCGGAGATCAAGCGCATCCAGTCAGCGTACGGAAACGACGCGTTCGGCCTCCTCGGCGGCGCGAGCCTCTTCTCCGAAAAGACGTACCTGGTCGGCAAGTTCGCCCGCATCGCCCTCAAGTCGAAGCACGTCGACTACAACGGCCGCCTCTGCATGGTCAGCGCGGCAGGCGCCAACAAACTCGCCTTCGGCATCGACCGGGCGGGCAACCCCTTCTCCGACATCCTCCTCACCGACTGCCTGCTCATCGCGGGCTCCAACGTCGGCGAGTGCTTCCCGGTGATGACCCAGTACCTCTGGGGCGCCCGCGACCGGGGTGCGAGCCTGATCGTCATCGACCCGCGCGAGACGGCGATCGCGCGCACCGCCGACATCCACGTCGCGCTCAAGCCCGGCACGGACGCGGCGTTCTTCAACGCGGTCCTCCACGTGATCGTCAAGGAGAACCTCACCGACGAGGACTTCCTCGCCGCCCACTGCACCGGCTGGGACGAGGTCAAGGCCAAGGTCGCCGAGTACACCCCCGAGCGCGCCGCCGAGATCTGCGGCATCCCCGCATCGCAGGTCGTCCAGGTGGCCCGCACTTTCGCGGCGGCCGACAAAGCGATGGCCTGGCACGCCCGAGGGATCGAGCACCACTCCCAAGGCGTCGAGAACTGCCTCACCGTCATCAACCTCTGCGCCGCCACCGGCAACATCGGCAAACCGGGCGCCGGCTACGGCACGATCACCGGCCAGGGCAACGGCCAGGGCGGCCGCGAACACGGCCAGAAGTCCGACCTCCTCCCCGGCGGCCGCTCCATCCTCAACGAGGAGCACCGCCGCCAGATCTGCGAGATCTGGGGCATCGAGGAGTCCGAACTCCCCACCGCAGGCACCTCGATGATGGAGATGATCTGGCAGATGCAGCGCCGCGAGATCCGCGGCCTCATCGGGATCTGCAACAACCCGTTCGTCTCCCTCCCCAACTACGCGGTGGTCAAGGACGGTTACGACACCGCCGAGTTCCACGCCCAGTTCGACTTCTTCCTCTCCGAGACCGCGGCCAACGCCCACGTCGTCTTCCCCGTCACCACCTGGGCCGAGGACGAGGGCGTCATGGCGAACGCCGAGGCCCGCGTCGTCAAGCACAACAAGGCGCAGGAGCCGCCCGCAGGGGTGCGCACCGACACCTGGGTGATCTGCGAACTGGCCCGCCGCCTCGGCGCCGGCGACAAGTTCGCCTTCCCCGACTCCCGATCGGTCTTCGAGGAGCTGCGCGTCGCCTCCGCGGGCACGGTCAACGACTACTACGGCATCACCTACGAGCGCCTGGAGGAGACCGGCGGCATCGCCTGGCCCTGCCCTTCCACCGACCACCCCGGCACCCCCCGCCTCTTCGAGGACGGCCGCACGTACCACCCCGACGGCACGATCCACATGCAGGTCGTCGACTGGCACGCGCCCATGGACCCGTACGACGACGACCACCCGATGTCCCTCACCACGGGCCGCACCGTGGCCCACTTCCTCTCCGGCAACCAGACCCGCAGGCTCGGCGGCCTCGTCGAACAGACCCCGCGCCCCTGGGTCGAGGTCCACCCCTCGCACGGCTTCAAGTCCGGCGACCCCGTCCGGGTCGTCACCCGTCGCGGCAGCGAGGTCTTCCCCGCCCTGGTCACCGAGGCGATCCGCCCCGACACCGTCTTCATCCCGTACCACTGGCCGGTCCCCACCGCCGCCAACGCGCTCACCATCGACGCCCTGGACCCCCGCTCCAAGATCCCCGAGTACAAGGTCTGCGCCTGCCGCATCGAGGCCGCCGACCGGATCGACGAAGTCCCCGCACCCCCCACCGCGCCGGGCCACCAGGCCTACCCGGAGACCCAGGTCTCGCGCACCGACCCCCTGCCGCCGACGTCCCCGCAGGGCCGCGGCACCGCAGACAGGAGCTGAGCCCCGCCATGATGGGTAAAACGATCTTCATCGATCCGGGCCGCTGCATCGGCTGCCAGGCCTGCGTCTCGGCCTGCCGCGAATGCGACTCCCACCGCGGCAAGTCGATGATCCACCTCGACTACACCGACCCCGGCCAGTCCGTCGCCTCCCTCCCCACGGTCTGTATGCACTGCGAGGACCCCGTCGCCCCGTGCGCCGAGGTCTGTCCCGCCGACGCGATCCTCATCACCGCCGACGGGGTCGTGCAGCAGGCCGACACCACGCGCTGCATCGGCTGCTCCAACTGCGTCAACGCCTGCCCCTTCGGCGTCCCCAAGATCGACCTCCAGGCGAAGCTGCAGATGAAGTGCAACCTCTGCTACGACCGCACGGCCTACGGTCTGGCCCCCATGTGCGCCACGGTCTGCCCGACCGGAGCGCTCTTCTACGGAACGCTCGAAGAGCTCCAGGCGGAGCGCCCCGGCGTCCAGGTCGCCGACTCCTTCGCCTTCGGCGACGTGGTCGTCAAAACCGGCGTCGCGATGGTCGTCCCCGCAGACAAGGTCCAGTGGCCGGTGCCCGGCGGGCTCCCGGTCGTCGAGGTGAATGGAGTCGACGTCCGTTGAGCGTCACCGAACAGCCCCCCGCCCAGCCGCCCGGCGGCGACCCGCACCCCCAGCCCGACGCCGCCCACGAGGCGCTCCGCGACCGGATCAGCGCCGACTCCCTCACCACCCGCCGCGACTACCTCCGGATCGTCGCCACCGTCTCCGGCGGCCTCGCCGTCGGAGGCGTGGGTGTGGCCGCCGGAATCCTGCCCCGGCACGGCGACAGCGAAGGCGTCCCCGACCCCAAGAAGGTCACCGACCGCCTGCTGCCCGGCGAATCCGTCTCCTTCCGCTACCCCGGCGAGGAGGACCGCGCCGTGGCGGTGCGCCTCACGGACGGCACCCTCGCCGGCTACTCCGCGATCTGCACCCACCTCGCCTGCGCCGTCCTGTGGCGCAAGGAGCGGGGGAGCGAGGGCGAGCTGTACTGCCCCTGCCACGAGGGAGTCTTCGACGCCCGCACCGGCGAGGTCACCGCGGGCCCGCCGCCCCGTCCGCTGCCCAGGGTCCTCCTGACCGAGGAGGCCGACGGCAGTGTCTGGGCCGTCGCCACCGCCCGCTCGGGGGAGTCCACCAGGGACGCCCTGTGCCGCGAGTTCAAGGCGTCGGACTCCGCGACGGCCGGCCGCCTCGGCTGCCGCGGCAACGCCCTGCAGCCGCAGGAGCGGGGTGAGGCGCGATGAGCGGGACCCAGCCGCCGCCCCGGCCCGACTACCACCCCGGCAGCGCCGAGCCGAGGCTCAACCGCCCGGTCACCGAGCGCTACCCGCAGATCCGCGCGACCAGCGGTTACGGCGATCCGCGCGTCCGGCACACGGGCCCGGGCCCGGGCGCAGGAACCGACCAGGAGCCGGAACGCTCCGCCCGGCTGACCGCCCGCCTCGTCCTGGCCATGACCGTCGTGGTCGGCCAGCTCTGGGCGCTCACCGTGACCGTCGACTCCTGGATGGAGGGCCACACCGGGACCGCCTGGTGGGGCGTCGGCTTCCTCTGCCTCTCCTTCCTCGTCGTCCTCGCACTCTGGCGCCTCGACCCGAAGGACCGATGAACGTGAGCACCACAGCACCCACCCCACCCGCCGGCACGGACACCTACCGCCCCGGCTCGACGATCACCGACTGGCGCCCGGAGGACGAGAACTTCTGGAACTCCACCGGACGCAAGGTCGCCAACCGGAACCTCTGGGTCTCCGTACCGGCGCTGATGCTGGCCTTCGTCGTCTGGCAGGTCTGGTCGGTCACCGTCGTCCAGCTCAGCGACGTCGGCTTCACCTACAGCGACTCGCAGGCGTTCTGGCTGACGGCGATCCCCGGCATCACCGGCGGCACCTTCCGCATCCTCTACACGTTCATCGGGCCGATCTTCGGCGAGCGCAAGTTCACCGCGTTCTCCACGTTCATCCTGATCGGGCCGCTGCTCTGGCTGGGCTTCGCCCTGCAGGACACCTCCACCCCGTACTGGGAGATGGCGCTGATCGCCGCGGTCTGCGGCATCGGCGGCGCGAACTTCGCCTCCTCCATGGCCAACGTCGGCTTCTTCTTCCCCAAGAAGGAGAAGGGCAACGCCAACGGCATCAACGGCGGCCTGGGCAACCTCGGCGTCTCGGTCGTCCAGCTCGTCGCCCCGCTCGTCGTCACCGCGGCCATCCTGGGAGCTCCGGCCGGCGGACCCCTCACCAGCGCCAAGAACGGCGACGACGTCTGGCTACAGAACGGCGCCTTCCTCTGGGTGCCGATCCTGGTGGTCCTCGCCCTGATGGCCTGGTTCCTGATGAACGACCTGAAGGTCGCGGCCGCCCCCTTCAGCCAGCAGAAGATCATCTTCAAGCGCAAGCACAACTGGCTGATGACCTGGCTCTACGTCGGCACCTTCGGCTCGTTCATCGGCTTCGCCTCGGCGCTGCCCAACCTGATCAAGACGACGTTCACCCCGATCGACTCGGCCTACTCGGCCACCACCTACGCCTGGGTCGGGCCCTTCATCGGCGCCCTCATGCGCTGGGCCGGAGGCTGGCTCTCGGACAAGATCGGCGGCGCGCGCGTCACCATGCTGTCCTTCGTGGGCATGGCCGTCTCGCTGGTCGTCGTCATCAATGCCCTGCCCTCCGGCGGCGACGACGGCAACTTCTGGGTCTTCTACGGAGGCTTCCTGTTCGCCTTCTTCTTCTCCGGACTCGGCAACGGATCCACCTTCCGCCAGATCCCGGTGATCTTCCGGGACCAGCACACGAAGGGCCCGCTGCGGGCCGAGTCGGAGAGCGAGCCGCAGGCGCTGAAGCAGTCGGAGATGGAAGCGGGCGCCGTCGTCGGCTTCAGCTCCGCCATCGCCGCCTACGGCTTCTTCTTCATCCCCGCGATGTTCGCCAACTTCGCCATCACCAGTTCGCTCTGGTGCTTCATCGTCTTCTACGCCACCTGCCTGGCGGTCTGCTGGTGGTTCTACGCCCGTAAGGGCGCCGAGGCGCCGAGCTGACCCGGCGCCGTACCCTGGAGAGATGAGCGCCACCGCCCCCACCCCGGCCCCCGAACCGAAGCCCGGCCCCAGGCCCAAGCCCCGGCTGGACTTCGACGATCCGATGGACCAGCAGTCCTCGGACGACACGGACCAGGGGTGGGGCGAGCGCCCGTCCGGCGGCGACAGCAGCGCCGCCGACCTGGCGCGTTTCCTCGACGAGAAGCCGCCCCACCACCTCTGAGTTACGGGGTGGCGCGACCCGGTCCGCCCTGGGCGACCAGCGAGTCGCGGATCTCCTTCAGCACCTCGAGCTCGGTGACCTCGATCGTCTCCTGCACGGCTTCCTTCATCGTGGACTTCTCCTTGTTGGCCTTCCTGGCCAGGTACTTGGCCATCGGCAGCACCATCAGGAAGTACACGACGGCGGCCGTCGCGATGAAGGAGATGACGGCGCTGAGGACCGCGCCCCAGCCGATGTACACGCCGCTCACGTTGCCGGCCGCATCCGCGACACAGGGGCCCTTGAGACAGGCGCGGTAGCCGTCCAGATTGCTCGTGCCGAACGCGCCCACCACCGGGTTGATCACATTGGTGACGACCGAGTTGATCACTGACGTGAACGCGGCACCGATCACGACGGCCACCGCCAGGTCGACCACGTTCCCCCGCGTCAGGAAGGCCTTGAAGCCTTCCAGCAGGCTCGTCTTTTCCTCGCTCGTCACAGAGCACCTCTTCCCAGTCGCGATCGGGGGAAGGCCCCCCGGCGCCACCTAAGTCGGGGCTGTCGAGCGGTGTCCAATCTGCGAAATCGATCGAGTGAACCGCGGGAACGGTGGTACGAATCAACCGTGTTGGCGTCAGCACAGTGTTACCGCCAGCCGTGACGTCGCGCCCGCACCGGCGAGCTCGGCCGCTGTCGCCCGCGGCACCGCCAGGACGACCAGCGCCCCGCCGTCACCGCCGGCCCGCGCGTCCGGGACCTGTGTGACCCGGGCGCCCGTGGCCACTACACGAGCGTCGCTGTCCCGCGAGCCCCCGGCCGCGATCACATCGACCCGGTCCCCGGGCCGCAGCAGCCGGACCGTCGCCGCGTCCGCGATCCGTACCGGCGCCGACACCACATCGGCGCGCGGCTGCTCCTGCCGCGGCTGCGTGTGCTGCGCCTGCGACTGGGGCCGGCCCGGATCACGCGGCGCCGAGGCCGCCAGCGCCGCCGCCGTCATCGCGAGCCCCGCGGCCATCGCCCTGCGCCTGCGGTGCACGGCCCGCCGCAGCCGGTGCCGTCCGCCGCGCACCCGCAGGGGAGCGAAGGGGGGAACCACTGAGGTGGGAGGGGGTACGTACGGCACCAGTCCCATGGCAATCACCGCCAGACCGTGAGGAGTTCATCGGGCACCCCTCACGATCCACCGCCCGCCCGAATCCCGCCGAGCCCTGTGGACTACCAGCCGGTTGTGGACAACTCGCTCACCCTCTAGGGGAGTTGGATCCCCGTGTCGAGCCCGTCCAGGGCATGCGAGCACAGGCAGTCCCGGCCCTCGCTCGGCTGCAGCCCTGCGACCGCGTCGAAGAGCACCGGACGCAGCCGGTCCACATTGGCCGCGAAGACCTTCAGTACGTCGACGTGCGAGACACCCTCACCGGTCTCGGCCCCCGCGTCCAGGTCGGTCACCAGCGTCATCGAGGTGTAGCAGAGCCCCAGTTCACGGGCGAGGATCGCCTCCGGGTGCCCGGTCATGCCCACCACCGACCAGCCCATCGAGGCATGCCACTGCGATTCGGCGCGCGTCGAGAAGCGCGGCCCCTCGATGACGACGAGCGTCCCGCCGTCCACCGGCTCCCACTCCCGTCCGCGCGCCGCCGCCACCGCGGCCCTGCGGCCCTCGGGACAGTACGGGTCGGCCAGCGACACATGCACCACGTTCGGCACGGATCCGTCGGCCAGCGGCTCACCGTCGTAGAAGGTCCCGGTGCGCGACTTCGTGCGGTCCACGAGCTGGTCCGGTACGAGCAGCGTCCCCGGCCCGTACTCGGCCCGCAGCCCGCCCACCGCGCACGGCCCGAGCACCTGCTTCACGCCCACCGACCGCAGCGCCCAGAGATTGGCCCGGTAGTTGATCTTGTGTGGCGGCAGGTGGTGCCCACGCCCGTGCCGGGGAAGGAAGGCGACCTTCCGCCCGCCGATCTCCCCGAGGAAGAGCGAGTCGCTCGGCTTCCCGTACGGGGTGTCCACCTCGACCTCGGTGACGTCCTCCAGGAAGGAGTAGAAGCCCGAGCCGCCAATCACGCCGATCTCTGCGTTCGCCATGCGGATCACAGTACTTGGGCCCAAAAACGCCGAAGGCCCCACCGTCGGCGTACGACGATGGGGCCTTCGGGGATGTGGATCAGGCAGCGGAGGAACCGCTGGACGTGCTGGTCGAGCTCGCCGGCTTGGCAGCAGCCGCGGGCTTCGACTCCGCGGGCTTCGACTCGGCAGGCTTCGACGCCGAGGACGACGACGTCGCAGGCGTGGAGCTCGACGACGAGCCGCGGCTGTCATTGCGGTAGAACCCAGAGCCCTTGAAGACAATGCCGACCGCCGAGAACACCTTCTTCAGGCGTCCCTCGCAGTTCGGGCACACGGTCAGGGCGTCATCGGTGAACTTCTGCACCACCTCGAGGCCCTCGCCGCACTCGGTGCACTGGTACTGGTAAGTCGGCACTTGCTCCTCCTGGCACTCTCACTCAGTGAGTGCTAACGACGCTCAATAGTGACGTATTCCGCTGGATCAGTCCACCGAGACGGGCACGCGGTGACCCACGCCACGTGCGACGACCCGTTCCCCGCCCCTCGGCGTCAGCCGCGAACGCAGTACGAACAGCGTGATCAGCGCCAGCACCGTGCCCCCCATCGGCACCAGGAATCCTGCCCCGTCCCAGAACCGGTCCTCCAGCTGACCCGCCAGCGTGACCGCCGCGGCCTGCCCCAGCGCGACCGCTCCGGTCAGCCAGGTGAAGGCCTCGGTACGCGCGCCGGCCGGGACCAGCGAGTCGACCAGCGTGTATCCGGTGATCAGCGCGGGCGCGATGCAGACGCCCACCAGCAGTCCGATCCCGGCCAGCAGCAGCGCCGAGTGCGCCATCCACAGACCGGACGCGGTGACGGCGAGCGCCGTGTAGCCGACCAGCAGCCGGCGCTGCGGGGCGACCTTCCAGGCGACGGCACCGCAGACGAGTCCGGAGATCATGTTGCCCGCGGCGAAGACCCCGTACATCAGGCCGTTCCAGCCAGGGTGCCCGATCGACTCGGTGAACGCGGCCAGCGAGACCTGCATCCCGCCGAAGACGGCCCCGATCCCCAGGAACGCCACGATCAGCACCCGCACGCCCGGGATCGCGAGCGCGGAACCATGGCGCTCGGCGCCCGCCAGATGCCCCGAAGGCACGGGCTGAGTGCCCCGCTGGGCCGCGAAGAGCAGCCCGCCGACGAGCGTCAGGGACGCCTCGGTGATCAGTCCGGCCGCCGGATTCACGGCCGTGCACAGTGCGGTCGCGAAGAGCGGGCCCAGCACAAAGGTGAATTCATCCGTCACCGACTCGAAGGCCGCGGCGGTCGGCATCAGCCGGCTCCCGCCGACCTTCACGCCCCACCGCGCCCGGACCATCGGCCCGATCTGCGGTACGGAGGCGCCGGTCGGCACGGCCGCGGCGAAGAGCGCCCACAGGGGCGCGTGCGTCAGCGCGAGCACCGTCAGCGCGATGCCCGAAGCGGTGTGCACCAGGACGCCCGGCAGCAGTACGGCCCGCTGGCCGTAGCGGTCGGCGAACTTGCCGGTGAAGGGCGCGAACAGTGCCATCGAGACACCGGCGACGGCGGAGACCGCACCGGCGGATCCGTAACTACCGGTCGTGTGCTGCACCAGCAGGACGATCGAGATGGTGAGCATCGCGAACGGCTGCCGTGCGGCAAAGCCGGGCAGCAGGAACGTCCATGCTCCGGGGGTACGCAGAAGCTGCCCGTATCCAGGGCGCTTATCAGCATCGGTCGTGACCGTGGTCGCCACGGCCTGGCCTTTCTGCTGCCTGGTAGCGCACCCCGGGTCGCGGGGCTGCCGAGAGCTGTCCTCATGCGCGGAAGCGCGGTAGATGCCGGGCTGCCCAGTCACTACGAGGAGGGCGCCTCGACCGCCATACGGTCGCGCCAGCTCTGCTTCAGACAGAGTTGGTCGATCAGTGTCCGGCCATTCTACCGACCCGTGCCGAGCCAGCCCGCCAGCTTTCCGCCCTGTCCGATGGCCCGCAGCCGCGCCTCGGCCCGGTCCCGTACGGGATCGGTGGCGACGACGAGAAGTTCGTCACCGCGCCGCAGCACGGTGGTGGGCGACGGCACGAAGCTCGTCCCGTCGCGTACGACCAGCGTGACCGCGGCCCCTGCGGGCAGCCGGAGTTCGCCGACCTCCACGCCGTGCATCTTCGACTTCTCGGGGATCGCCACCGAGAGCAGATGCCCGCGCAGCCGCTCCAGCGGCGCCGATTCGATGCCCAGGTCGGAGGCCGCGTCGGAGTCGCCGAGCTTCAGCGCCTTCGCCAGCCAGGGCAGCGTCGGCCCCTGGACGAGCGTGTAGACGACGACCAGCACGAAGACGATGTTGAAGACCTTCTCGCTGCCCTCGATGCCGGACACCATCGGGATCGTGGCCAGGATGATGGGCACGGCGCCGCGCAGCCCCGCCCACGACATCAGGACCTTCTCCTGCCAGGGAATCCGGAACGGCAGCAGGCTGGCGTACACCTCCAGCGGCCGCGCCACCATCGTCAGCACCAGACCCACCACCACCGCCGGCCAGAAGTCGTCCAGCAGCTCGTGCGGTGTCACCAGCAGTCCGAGCAGGACGAACATGCCGATCTGCGCGATCCAGCCGAGCCCCTCGGCGAAGCCCCGGTTGGCGGGGGAGTGCGGCAGCTTGGAGTTCCCGAGCACCATGGACGCCAGATAGACGGCGAGGAAGCCCGAGCCGTGGGCCATCGCCCCGGCCGCGTACGCCATCACCGCGATGGCCATCACGGCGATCGGATACAGGCCGGAGGCGGGCAGCGCGATGTGCCGCAGCCCGTACGCGCCGAGGAAGCCGACGGCGAGCCCGATGGCCACGCCGATCGCCAGCTCCAGGGCGATCTCGCCGACGAGCATGTACCAGCTGTCCACAGGGCCCACGGCCGAGAAGGCCACCACCAGGATCACCACAGGGGCGTCGTTGAAGCCCGACTCGGCCTCCAGCACACCCGTCACCCGCGACGGCAGCGGCACCTTCCGCAGTACGGAGAAGACCGCGGCGGCGTCGGTCGAGGAGACGACCGCCCCGATGATCAGCGCCTGCCGCCAGTCGAGCCCGACCAGGTAGTGCGCACCGGCCGCGGTGACGCCCACGCTCACCGCGACGCCGACGGTCGACATCACGACCGCCATCGGCAGCGCCGGTCTGACCTCTTTCCACTTGGTGCCCAGACCGCCCTCGGCGAGGATCACGACCAGCGCCGCGTAGCCGATGACCTGGGTGAGTTCGACGTTGTCGAACTTGACGTGGAAGAGCCCGTCCTGCCCTATCAGCATCCCGATGCCGAGATAGAGGAGCAGGCTGGGGAGGCCGCTGCGGGAGGAGATGCGCACGGCTGCGACTGCGATCAGCAACACCAGGGAGCAGACCAGCAGGAGTTCGTTGAGGTGATGGACAGTCAGGGGCTGAATCCTTTCTCCGGACCCATGCAGGATCAGTGCAGGTACTTCGTTACCCTACCTAATTCTTGACGATTTCTTGACGCTCGGCCGATCCGGACCGATACCGCGTCCAGACAGGTGAAGCGCTGCGCCTATGGTTGCTCCTGCGCTCCGTCGGCAATACAGCCCACCCTGCCCCTCGAAGGACAGCGATGCCCGCCAACACCTCCGCCGCCCCTTCCGGCAATCACGGCCAGCAGTCCCGCAAGAAGAAGAGAGGGCGGGGCCGGCTCATCGTGATCGTGCTGGTCCTGGCGGTGATCGCAGGCATCGGCTACGGCGCGTACTGGAGCGTCGACACCGTCCGCGCCTCCTTCCCGCAGACGACCGGTGAGATCAAGCTCGAAGGCCTCTCCGGCAACGTCGAGGTCAAGCGCGACGACTACGGCATCCCGCAGATCTACGCGGACTCCGACACCGACCTCTTCCGCGCCCAGGGCTTCGTCCAGGCGCAGGACCGCTTCTACGAGATGGACGTACGCCGTCACATGACGTCGGGCCGCCTCTCGGAGATGTTCGGATCCGGCCAGGTCAAGACCGACTCGTTCCTGCGGACGCTGGGCTGGCGCAAGGTCGCGCAGCAGGAGTACGACACCAAGCTGTCGGCCTCCACGAAGAAGTACCTCCAGGCGTACTCCGAGGGGGTCAACTCGTACCTGAAGGGCAAGGACGCCAAGGACATCTCGGTCGAGTACGCCGCCCTGAACCTCACCGGCGACTACACCCCCGAGAAGTGGGACCCGGTCGACTCGGTGGCCTGGCTCAAGGCGATGGCCTGGGACCTGCGCTCCAACATGCAGGACGAGATCGACCGCTCGCTGATGACCACGCGGCTCAGCACGAAGCAGATCGACGACCTCTACCCGGCCTACCCGTACAGCCGCAACGCCCCGATCGTCACCGAGGGCGGCGTCGACGCGGTGACGGGCAAGTTCGACCAGAGCACGAGCACCGAGGGCTCCACGACCGGATCGAACACGGCATCGGGCGCCACACAGGGCCTGCAGAGCCAGCTCTCCGCGCTCTCCGACACCCTCGACGAGATCCCCGCGCTGCTCGGCCCGAGCGGCAGCGGCATCGGCTCGAACTCGTGGGTCGTCGCCGGCAAGTACACGACGACCGGCATGCCGCTGCTGGCCAACGACCCGCACCTGGCACCGCAGCTTCCGTCCCTCTGGTACCAGATGGGGCTGCACTGCCGGACGGTCTCGGCGACCTGCCAGTACGACACCGCCGGTTACACGTTCTCCGGAATGCCCGGCGTGATCATCGGCCACAACGCCGACATCTCCTGGGGCTTCACCAACCTCGGCGCCGACGTCACCGACCTCTACCTGGAGAAGGTCACCGACGACGGCTACCTCTACGACGGCGAGACCAAGCCCTTCACCACCCGCGAGGAGACCATCAAGGTCGCCGGCGGCAGCTCGAAGAAGATCGTGATCCGCGAGACCAACAACGGCCCGCTGGTCTCCGACCGCGACACCGAGCTGGAGAAGGTCGGCAAGGACGCCCCCGTCACCAACTCCGCACCCGACAGAGGCACCGGCTACGCGGTCGCCCTGAAGTGGACCGCCCTGCAGCCGGGCAAGTCCATGGACGCGGTCTTCGAGATGGACAAGGCGAAGGACTGGGGCAGCTTCCGCGCCGCCGCCAAGGACTTCGAGGTCCCCTCGCAGAACCTGATCTACGCCGACACCAAGAACCACATCGGCTACCAGGCCCCGGGCACCATCCCGCAGCGCCCCGAGGGCTACGACGGCACGATGCCCGCCCCCGGCTGGGACTCGAAGTACGCCTGGAAGAAGGACCCGATCCCGTTCAGCGCGCTGCCCTACGAGTACGACCCGCCGCGCGGCTACATCGTCACCGCCAACCAGGCCGTCATCGACGAGAAGAAGTACCCCTACCTCCTCACCAAGGACTGGGGCTACGGCACCCGCAGCCAGCGCATCACCGACCTGATCCAGTCGAAGATCAAGGGCGGCGGGAAGATCTCGACCGAAGACATGCAGACCATGCAGATGGACAACAGCAGCGAGATCGCCAAGCTGCTGACGCCCTACCTGCTGAAGATCGACATCAAGGACCCGCAGGTCCGCGAGGCGCAGAAGCTCCTTGAGGGCTGGGACTACACGCAGGAGCCGGACTCGGCGTCGGCCGCGTACTTCAACGCGGTCTGGCGCAACATCCTGATGCTCTCCATCGGCGACAAGCTCCCCAAGGAGCTGCGTCCCAAGGGCGACTGCATCAACGTCCACCCGGCGGGCGACACCGGCCCGGTCGACGACCAGGACTCCCTGGTGCGCGAGTGCGGCGAGCGCGACGCGGACTCGGCCCAGCCCGACGGCGGGGACCGGTACTTCGAGGTCATGCGCAAGCTGGTCAAGGAGCCGAACAGTTCCTGGTGGGACGCCGCCAAGAGCGGTGTCGACGACCCCTCCAAGGGCCGCGACAAGCTCCTCGGCCGCGCCCTGAAGGACGCCCGCTGGGAGCTGACCGCCAAGCTCGGCAAGGACATCGACACCTGGACCTGGGGCCGGCTGCACCAGCTGATGCTGCGCAACCAGACCCTCGGCACCTCGGGCCCCGGCCTGATCCAGCGGGTCCTCAACCGCGGCCCGTGGAACCTGGGCGGCGGCGAGGCGGCGGTTGACGCCACCGGCTGGAACGCTGCGGGCGGCTACGGCGTGGTCTGGGTCCCGTCCATGCGGATGGTCGTCAACCTCAAGGACATGGACAAGTCCCGCTGGATCAACCTGACGGGTGCCTCGGGACACGCCTACAGCGCGCACTACACCGACCAGACCGACAAGTGGTCCGACGGCGAGCTGCTCGACTGGTCCTTCTCCAAGGACGCGGTCGACAAGAGCACCGTCGACACGCTGACGCTCACGCCGTGAAGCGCGTCACCCCGGCAGGGGTCACCACCGCGTGAACGGGGTGGTCGTGCGGTTCCTCCGGGACCCGGGCGACCACCTCGTCCGCGTACAGCAGCACGACGAGCGCGGGGTCGGCGCCCGCCTTCTCGATGCGCTCCAGTACGCGGTCGTACGAGCCGCCGCCGCGCCCCAGCCGCATCCCGCGCCCGTCCACGGCGAGCCCCGGCAGCAGGACGGCGTCCGCCTCCAGGACCGCGTCCGGGCCGAGCCGCGCGCCCCCGGGCTCCAGGAGCCCGCGCCGCCCCCGTACGAGCGCACCTGCCCCTGCGTACGTCCCCCAGTCGAGGTCGTTGTCCTCCAGGAGCACGGGAAGAAGTACGCGCACACCGCGTTTATGCAGTGCGTCCAGCAGCGCGCGCGTGCCCGGTTCCTTCCCGATCGCCACATATGCGGCAATCATTCCCGCGTCGGCCAGCTCGGGCAGCCCCAGCGCCCGCAGCGCCAGATCCTCCGCGGCCCTCGCCACATCCTCGCTGGTCAACGCCGTGCGGGCGGCCAGCAGATGACGTCGGAGCGACGTCTTGTCGAACTCGCCCTGATTCACAGCCGGTTCACAATCCTCACCAATGTCCGTCTATACACAGCCGATAGTGTGCTCGTCATGACTCAGTCGCACCCCAGGATCAGCAAGGCTGTCATCCCGGCGGCGGGCCTCGGCACGAGGTTCCTCCCGGCCACGAAGGCCACGCCCAAGGAAATGCTGCCTGTCGTCGACAAGCCCGCGATCCAGTACGTCGTCGAGGAGGCGGTCTCCGCCGGTCTCGCCGACGTACTCATGATCACCGGCAGGAACAAGCGCCCGCTCGAGGACCACTTCGACCGCAACCACGAGCTGGAGTCGGCCCTCACCCGCAAGGGAGACGCCGAGAAGCTCGCCAAGGTCCAGGAGTCCAGCGACCTCGCGAACATCCACTACGTGCGCCAGGGCGACCCGCGCGGCCTCGGCCACGCCGTCCTGTGCGCCGAGCCGCACGTCGGCGACCAGCCCTTCGCGGTCCTCCTCGGCGACGACCTGATCGACCCGCGCGACCCGCTCCTCGCCCGCATGATCGAGGTCCAGGAGCGCGAGGGCGGCAGCGTGATCGCCCTCATGGAGGTCGAGCCGTCCCAGATCCACCTCTACGGCTGTGCGGCCGTCGAGCCCACGGCCGACAGCGACGTCGTCAAGATCACCGACCTCGTCGAGAAGCCCGCCACCGGCGACGCCCCCAGCAACCTCGCGATCATCGGCCGCTACGTCCTGGACCCCGCCGTCTTCGCCATACTGCGCAAGACCGAGCCCGGCCGCGGCAACGAGATCCAGCTCACCGACGCCCTCCAGAAGCTCTCCGCGGACGAGTCCGTCGGCGGCCCGGTGCACGGCGTCGTCTTCAAGGGCCGCCGCTATGACACCGGTGACCGGAGTGACTATCTGCGTGCCATTGTCCGACTCGCGTGCGAACGTGAAGACCTGGGCCCCGACTTCAAGGCCTGGCTTCGCAGTTACGTGACCGAGGAGATGTAGCACCCGTGAGCAACACCCCGATCTGGTCGGTCGACGAGCACCTCAAGGACATCCTCGGCACGGTCCGGGCCCTGGAGCCCATCGAACTCCAACTCCCGGACGCCCAGGGCTGCGTACTCGTCGAGGACGTCACGGTCCCCGTCGACCTGCCGCCCTTCGACAACAGCTCGATGGACGGGTACGCGGTCCGCACCGCCGATGTCGAGGGCGCCAGCGAGGAGTTCCCCGCCGTACTGACCGTGATCGGGGACGTCGCCGCGGGCGACGGCGAACTGCCGGAGGTGGGCCCCGGCCAGGCCGCCCGCATCATGACCGGCGCCCCGCTGCCGCCCGGCGCGCAGGCCGTCGTCCCCGTCGAGTGGACCGACGGCGGCACCGGCGGGGGAGCGGCCACGACCATGAGCGCGGCGGCCGACGCCCCCGAGGGCGCGAGCGGCGAGGTCCGCGTCCACCGCCCCGCCGAGGCGCGCGCCCACGTCCGCGCGGTCGGCAGCGATGTGAAGGCCGGCGACCTCGCCCTCGTAGCCGGTACGGTCCTGGGCCCGCCGCAGATCGGCCTCCTCGCCGCGATCGGCCGCGCCACGGTCACGGTCCGCCCGCGCCCGCGCGTCGTCGTGATGTCGACCGGGAGTGAACTCGTCCAGCCCGGCGAGGAGTTGGAGCCCGGCCAGATCTACGACTCCAACAGCTTCGCCCTCACCGCGGCCGCCCGCGATGCCGGAGCCATCGCCTACCGGGTCGGCGCCGTCGCCGACGAGGCGGACACCCTGCTCGCCACGATCGAGGACCAGCTGGTCCGCGCCGACCTCCTGGTCACCACCGGGGGCGTCAGCGTCGGTGCGTACGACGTCGTCAAGGAAGCCCTCACCGCCTCCGGCGAGGTCGAGTTCCGCAAGCTCGCCATGCAGCCGGGCAAGCCCCAGGGCTTCGGCGCGATCGGCCCCGACCACACGCCGCTGCTCGCGCTCCCCGGCAACCCGGTGTCGTCCTACGTCTCTTTCGAGCTGTTCGTCCGCCCCGCGATCCGCGCCCTGATGGGCATGCCCGACATCCACCGCCCCACGGCCCGCGCCACCCTCCGCACGGACAAGCCCCTCACCTCGCCGGCGGCCCGCCGCCAGTTCCTGCGCGGGACGTACGACGCCGACGCGGCCACCGTCGCCCCGGTGGGCGGCGCCGGATCCCATCTCGTGGCCGCCCTGGCGCACGCCGACTGCCTGATCGTCATCCCCGAGGAGACCACCGAGGCCGTCGACGGCACCGAGCTCGAAGTGGTCCTCCTGGGCTGAGGGGCGCCCGGTGGCGGTACGGTGTCGTCCCACACAGGCCCGACCGGGAGCGCCACACCACCATGAGCACGCAAGGCAGCAGCCTCACGCACATCGACGAGGCGGGCGCGGCCCGCATGGTCGACGTCTCGGCCAAGGACGTCACCGCCCGCACCGCCCGCGCGAGCGGACGCGTCCTGGTCTCGCCGCGCGTCGTGGAGCTCCTCCGTGGTGAGGGAGTCCCCAAGGGGGACGCTCTCGCCACGGCCCGGATCGCCGGGATCATGGGCGCCAAGCGCACGCCGGACCTGATCCCGCTCTGCCACCCGCTCTCGGTCTCCGGCGTGAAGCTGGACCTGAAGGTCACCGACGACGCGGTGGAAATCCTCGCCACGGTGAAGACCACGGACCGTACGGGCGTCGAGATGGAGGCCCTCACGGCGGTCTCCGTCGCGGCCCTCACCGTGGTCGACATGATCAAGGCGGTCGACAAGGGCGCGGTCATCACCGACATCAGGGTCGAGGAGAAAACGGGCGGCAAGTCCGGCGACTGGAGCCGGGCATGAGGGCCCTGGTCGTCACCGCCTCCAACCGCGCCTCGGCCGGCGTCTACCCGGACCGCGGCGGCCCCCTGATCGCGGAGGCCCTCACCTCGCTCGGCTTCGAGGTCGAAGGCCCCCAGATCGTCCCCGACGGCGACCCGGTCGAAGCCGCCCTGCGCGCGGGCGTGGCAGCCGCGTACGACGTGATCCTGACGACGGGCGGCACGGGCATCTCGCCCACCGACGCGACCCCCGAGGCCACGGCGAAGGTCCTCGACTACGAGATCCCGGGCATCCCCCAGGCGATCCGCGCCGAAGGCCTCGCCAAGGTCCCGACCGCCGCGCTCTCCCGGGGCCTGGCGGGCGTGGCCGGACGCACCCTGATCGTGAACCTGCCGGGCTCGACCGGCGGCGTACGCGACGGACTGGCCGTCCTGGAACGGCTGTTGGTGCACGCCGTCGACCAGATCCACGGCGGCGACCACCGATGAGACCGGTCTGGCCCGTGGAGCTCGCGGACGGAGACGTCGTCCTCCGCCCGATAAAGGTGCGCGACCAGAAGCCCTGGCGCGAGGTCAACCGCCGCAACCGCGACTGGCTGCGCCCCTGGGAGGCCACCATCCCGCCGCCCGGCCCCGGCGGCCCCCTCGCGCAGAGACCCACGTACCGCCAGATGGTCCGCCATCTGCGCGCGGAGGCGAACGCGGGCCGGATGCTGCCCTTCGTCATCGAGTACCAGGGCCGTCTGGTGGGCCAGTTGACGGTCGCGGGCATCACCTGGGGCTCGATGTGCTCGGGTCACGTGGGCTACTGGGTCGACCAGGAGGTGGCCGGACGCGGTGTCATGCCGACGGCGGTCGCCCTCGCCGTGGACCACTGCTTCCGTACGGTCGGGATGCACCGCATGGAAGTCTGCATTCGCCCCGAGAACGGTCCGAGCCGTCGCGTCGTGGAGAAACTCGGTTTTCGCGAAGAGGGATTGCGACCCCGCTATCTGCACATCGACGGCGCCTGGCGCGACCATCTCGTCTTCGCCCTCACGGCTGAAGAGGTGCCCGAGGGCCTGCTGAACCGCTGGCGCAGAGCTCACCCGGGAACTCCCCACAAATCAAATTAATGTTCGAATTTGATCGGTGGAGGATCGTTACTTGACCGTGAACACGCCCACTTTCGGCCCCTGTTGATCCGCACCATCACAAAAAATGTTCGAGATATCAGCTGGATCGTGCGACACACCGGCCCAATTGGCGGATCCGCCCGCGAAGTCCCCTCTACGGTAAGGGGGTGAGCAGCAGCGGCCTCATCTACGCAGTCATTGTCGGGGCCTGGGCCGCCTACTTGGTGCCGATGTGGCTCCGCAGGCAGGACGAGCTGAACGAGGCCCGTCCGACGGAACGCTTCTCCACCGCCATCCGGCTGCTGTCCGGGCGTGCGGGGATGGAGCGCCGGTACGCCAAGGAGCTGCAGGACCGCACTGCCGGTGAGGCCGAACCCGACGAAGCAGCACCGGACGCCGCGACGGACCCCGAGAGTTCCGTCGACGTCCGGTCCTTTGCCGCGCCTCCGGCCGAGAAGCAGAAGCAGCGGCAGCGCAAGGAGCCCCGCCCCGCCCCGCACCAGACCTCCGGATCGGCCGCCGAGCGCGCCCGCCGCACCAAGGCGCTCGCCCGCCGCCGCCGCACCACGGTCCTGCTCTTCGCGGCCTTCTCGCTGGGCGCGATCGTCGCCGCGGTCGGCGGCCTGCGCTTCCTGTGGGCGCCGGGCATCCCCGCCGCCCTGCTCAGTACGTACATCGTGCATCTGCGCACCCAGGAGCGGCGCCGCTTCGCCTTCACCATGGACCGCCGCAGGGCCGAGGCCGCCGCCCAGCGCCTGCGCGAGAGCCGCCGCCCGCAGCCCCGCGCCGAGGAGCCCCAGCCCGAACCGGCCCCCAGCGTCTCGCCGCAGGAGGCCGGCCGCCGGGCCCTGGTCGAGCAGACCGACCACGCGGAGTGGGTCGACCAGCAGCGCGAACGCGGCCGCGCGCCGCAGGGCGACAGCTGGGAGCCGGTCCCGGTCCCACTGCCGACGTACGTCACGGCCCCGGTCGCCCCCCGCGCCCCCGGCAACGCCGAACTCGCGGCCCCCGACACCTGGAGCGCGTCCCGTTCCTCCAGCTCGGACCCCGACCCGGCCCCCCGCCAGCGCACCGCGCGCCGCGCCCGCGAGCGCGGCCGCACCCCGCTCTTCGACCAGTACGAGGACGGCGAGCGCCCGCGCGCCGCCAACGAGTGAGCCCGCTCGCGACCTCTGCTGTGACCAGCGGAGGAACCGATTTCCAAGCACCCCGATCGGGGTGCTAGAGTTTCACTCGTTGCAAGGGCCTGTGGCGCAGTCTGGTAGCGCACCTCGTTCGCATCGAGGGGGTCTGGGGTTCAAATCCCCACAGGTCCACCGCAGCTGAGAGCCCCGCCGGATTCGTCCGGCGGGGCTCTCGTCTTGTTCCGTCACGGGTTCAGCGGCTTCGCGAAGCAGCGGCTGCTCGGGTAGTCGCGGTAGTAGCCGAACTTCTCCGTGCAGAGTTCGTAGCCGCTCGACAGGTAGAGGGCGATCGCCTCGGGCTGCTGGTCTCCCGTTTCCAGGACCATGCGGGTGCGGCCGGCTTCGCGGGCGCTCTCCTCCAGGGCGGCGAGGATGCGGCGGGCGATGCCCAGGCCTCGGGCCTCGGGGATCACGTACATGCGCTTCAGTTCGGCGTCGCCGTCCGCGTAGTTCTCCTCGTTCTTCTCGTGCGCGCGCCAGCCGCCGGTGGCCACGGGGCGGTCTTCGGTGTCGTAGGCGAGGAGATAGAGGCCCTGTGGCGGGTCGAACATCGTGGCATTGAGATCGGTCTGGTCTCCGCCGTCGCCGTAGCGTTCTATGTATTCGAGCTGGACCTGGTCGTTCAGTTTTACGGCGTCGGGGTGGTCGTAACGGACCGGTCGGATATTCATGCGTGAAAGCGTACATGTATGCGTCGGGGTGTCGTCGGTATTGTGCCGGAATGCTGACTGTGACCACTGTGAACGTCAATGGGATCCGCGCCGCCGCGAAAAAGGGATTCGTGGAGTGGCTGGGGGAGACCGCCGCCGATGTGATCTGCCTGCAGGAGGTGCGGGCCGAGCCGGAGCAGATTCCGGAGCACGTGCGCGAGCCCGAGGGGTGGCACACCGTGCATGCGCCGGCCGCCGCCAAGGGGCGGGCCGGGGTCTCGCTCTATACGCGCCGGGAGCCGACGCGGGTGCAGGTCGGGTTCGGCAGCGCGGAGTTCGACGGGAGCGGGCGGTACGTCGAGATCGATCTGCCGGGGGTGACCGTCGCGAGCCTGTATCTGCCCTCGGGGGAGGTCGGGACCGAGCGGCAGGACGAGAAGATCCGGTTCATGGGGGAGTTTCTCGTGTATCTGGCCGGGCTCAGGGAGCGGGCCGCCGCCGGGGGGCGGGAAGTCGTGGTGTGCGGGGACTGGAACATCGCGCACCAGGAAGCCGACTTGAAGAACTGGCGGGGGAACCGGAAGAGCTCCGGGTTCCTGCCCGAGGAGCGGGAGTGGCTCACCCAGGTCTTCGGGGAGACCGGGTACGTGGACGTGGTGCGGGGACTCCACCCGGATGTCGAGGGGCCCTACTCGTGGTGGTCCTACCGGGGGCGCGCCTTCGACAACGACACAGGTTGGCGGATCGACTATCAGGTCGCTACGGCTGGGCTGGCGAAGGTGGCCGTGAAGGCCTGGGTCGAGCGGGCCGCGACTCATGGCGAGCGGTGGAGTGATCATGCTCCGGTGACTGTTGCGTACGAGCTGTAGGGGTCAGGGCTTCGGGGTCTCGCGCAGGCGGCGGTCCAGGGCCATCGAGAGCTCCGCTTCCACCACGCTCTTCGCCAGGGGGCGGAAGCGGTCCATCGTTTCTCCCCCGGCGCCTTCCAGGTGCGTGCGCATCATGACGAGGAAGAGGTCGGCCAGGGCGTCCGCGTGCTCGCGGACCCTGCGGGCCGAGGAGAGGACCGCGGCGAGGGGGACGCCCTCGCGGACCAGGGCCGCCGAGACGTCCAGGAGGCGGCGGCTGACGTGGACGATCTCGCCGCCGTCCGTGGCGAGATAGCCGAGGTCCAGGGCGGCGGCGAGGTTCTCGCCGGTGGCCTCGCCACCGAAGTAGTCCGCCAGGTCCTCGGGGGTGAGGCGGACCGGTTCCTCGTCGGTGGGCTGCTGGTCGATCCCCAGGACCTGGCCGACGTCCCGGCCCGACTCGAAGGCCTCGGCGAGGTCCGCGATGCCGTTGAGGGTGTGGCCGCGCTCCAGGAGGGCGGCGATGGTGCGCAGCCTGGACAGGTGCTCGTCGTCGTACCAGGCGATACGGCCCTCGCGGCGGGGCGGCGGGATGAGCTTGCGCTCGCGGTAGAAACGGAGGGTGCGCACGGTGATGCCGGCCTCCTTGGCCAGTTCTTCCATGCGGTACTCGCGCTTCTCGGGCATGGCCGCAGCCTATGTCGTACTGGCGGTAACTTGCTCCCGTCGAACCCCTACCCATGAGTACTGCGCTGCTCTACTCTCCGAATGGTGCCAGTGATTGCTGGCAGTGTCAGCGGATCTCGGAAGGCGGCGGGATGGCCCAGCAGGAGCGCGACGAGGGTGAGCACGTACGGGTGGCTGTGGTCGGGTCCGGGTTCGGCGGGCTCGGCGCCGCCGTGCGGCTGCGCCGCGAGGGGATCACCGACTTCGTCGTCCTGGAGCGGGCCGAGTCGGTCGGCGGGACGTGGCGGGACAACAGCTATCCGGGGTGCGCGTGCGATGTGCCCTCCCATCTCTACTCGTTCTCGTTCGCCCCCAATCCGGAGTGGCCGCGCACCTTCTCGGGGCAGCCGCACATCAGGGCGTACCTGGAGAGCGTCGCCGACACCTTCGGGCTGCGGCCGCACATCCGGCTGAAGCACGAAGTGCTGTCGATGCGGTGGGATTCCGATGAGCTGTGGTGGGTGATCGAGACCTCGCAGGGGACTCTCCGCGCCGATGTCGTCGTGTCCGCCACCGGGCCGCTCTCCGATCCCAAGATTCCCGAGATTCCGGGGATCGAGGGATTCGAGGGGAAGGTCTTCCACTCCGCCCAGTGGGACCACGACTACGACCTGACCGGCAAGCGCGTCGCCATGGTCGGCACGGGCGCATCGGCCATCCAGATCGTGCCCGCCATCCAGCCGCAGGTCGCGAAGATGACGCTCTTCCAGCGCACCGCGCCCTGGGTCATGCCCCGCATGGACCGCAAGATCAGCGGGGCCGAGCGGTGGCTGCACGAGAAGGTGCCGGCGACCGGTGCGGCGCGGCGCGGATTCCTTTGGGGGATAAGGGAGTTGCAGGTCGGGGCCTTCACCAAGCACCCCGACCGGCTGGGGCTCATCGAGCGGATCGGGCGGAGCAATATCGCGCGCTCCATCAAGGATCCGGCGCTGCGGGCCAAGCTCACGCCCTCGTACCGCATCGGGTGCAAGCGCATCCTGCTGTCGAGTACGTACTATCCGGCGATCGCCAAGCCCAATGTCGATGTCGTCGCCTCCGGGCTGAAGGAGATCCGCGGCAATGTCGTGGTCGCCGCCGACGGCAGCGAGGCCGAGGTCGACGTCATCATCTTCGGCACCGGATTCCATGTGACCGACATGCCCATCGCGGACCGGGTCACGGGCGCCGACGGCATCACGCTCGCCGAGGCCTGGAAGGACGGGATGGAGGCGCTGCGCGGTGCGACCGCTGCCGGGTTCCCCAACTGGATGACGGTTATTGGCCCCAATACCGGGCTCGGGAACTCCTCGATGATCCTGATGATCGAGTCCCAGCTCAACTATCTCGCCGACTACATGCGGCAGTTGAACGTCCTCGGCGGGCGCGCCGCGCTCGCCGTGCGGCCCTCGGCCGTCGGCGCGTGGAACCGGCGCGTGCAGGACCGGATGAAGCGGACCGTGTGGAACACCGGGGGCTGCACCAGCTGGTACCTCGATGCGAACGGTCGGAACACCACCATCTGGCCCGGTACGACAGGGGAGTTCAGGACTGCCACACGTGAGGTGAACCTCGCGGAGTACGAGGTCGTGCGCGCCTCCGTGCGCGAGAAGGAGGACGCGTGAAAACGCAGGAGGTCATATCCGCCGACGGGTCGCGGATCCATGTCGAGGTGTACGGGGACGACGGTGCGCCCGCGGTGGTGCTGGCGCACGGCTGGACCTGCTCGACCGAATTCTGGAACGCGCAGATACGGGACCTGGGCGGCAGTCATCGGGTGATCGTCTACGACCAGCGCGGGCACGGGAGTTCGCCTGCCGCCGGGCCCGGCGGGTACTCGACGGATGCGCTGGCCGACGATCTGGAGGCCGTGCTCAAGGCCACGCTCGCGCCCGGTGAGCGTGCCGTGCTCGGCGGGCACTCCATGGGCGGGATGACCATGATGGCGGCCTCGCGCAGGCCCGGGTTCCGGGAGCACGCGGCGGCGGTGCTGCTGTGCAGCACGGGCTCATCGCAGCTCGTCGAGGAGTCGCTTGTCCTGCCGATGCGGGCCGGGCGGCTGCGGACGCGGCTGACGCGGGCCGTGCTCGGGGCGCGGGCCCCGCTCGGGCCCGTGACGCCGCTGTCGAAGCGGATCCTGCGGTACGGGACCATGGGGCCCGCCTCCGCCCCGGCGAAGGTCGCGGAGTGCGCGCGGATCGTGCACGCCTGTCCGCGGGCGTCCCGGGTGGCCTGGTCGAAGGTGCTGGCCGAGCTCGAACTCGACACAGGTGTACGGGAGTTGACCGTACCGACCGCGGTGATCGCGGGAACGGCCGACCGGCTGACGCCGATCGTGCACGCGCGGCGGATCGCGGAAGCGCTGCCGCAGTCGCTGGGGCTCGTCGAGCTGGTCGGGATGGGGCACATGACGCCCGTCGAGGCTCCCGAAGTGGTGAGCTCGCGGCTGCGTGAGCTGGTGGATGCGTATGTACGGGTGGACATCGAGGAGGAGGCCGTATGAGCAGGCACAGTCTTGAGGGACAGGTCGCGGTCGTCACGGGCGCGGCCCGGGGCGTCGGCGAGCTGCTGGCGCGCAAGCTCTCCGCGCGCGGCGCGATGGTGGCGCTGGTCGGCCTGGAGCCCGAGGAGCTGAAGGCGGTCTCGGGGCGGCTGCACACCGAGAGCGACTGGTGGCACGCCGATGTGACCGACCACGAGGCGATGGCACGGGTCGCGCAGGAGGTGAAGGAACGATTCGGGAAGGTCGACATCGTCGTCGCCAACGCGGGGGTCGCGTCGGGCGGGCCGTTCGTGGACTCGGACCCGGTGGCGTGGCGGCGGGTCATAGAGGTCAACCTGATAGGCGGCGCGGTGACGGGGCGGGCCTTCCTGCCCGTACTGATGGAGAGCCGCGGCTACTTCCTGCAGATCGCTTCGCTGGCCGCGATCACGCCGGCGCCGATGATGACCGCGTACTGCGCGTCCAAGTCCGGTGTCGAGGCGTTCGCGCACTCGCTGCGCGCCGAGGTCGGGTACAAGGGGGTGCGGGTCGGCGTCGGGTACTTGTCGTGGACCGATACGGACATGGTGCGCGGGGCCGATCAGGACGATGTGATGCGGGAGTTGAGGGAGCGGCTGCCGTGGCCGTCGAACCGTACGTATCCGCTGGGGCCGGCTGTGGACCGGATCGTGGCCGGTATTGAGCGGCGGTCCTCGCATGTGTACGCGCAGTGGTGGCTGCGGGGCATGCAGTCCGTACGCGGATACCTGCCGTCGCTGATCGGGGCGGTCGGGCAGCGCGAGATGCGGCGCTTCGAACCGCGGCTCGGCGGGGTCGGCAAAGGGCTCGTCGGCGCAGGTGGGGCCGCTGATGAGAAGGCCCGTGGGGCCGGTGTCGTAGGGGCGGACACGGAGCGTTAAAGATCGAAATGCGCGGATCGTCCTGGCGTGTGAGTCTGGTGGAAGCCCAGGGGGCGCCTCGTTGCCCCCGACCCCATCACACCCCACTAGGAGTGAACCTCATGGGCATCATGGACCAGTTCAAGGACAAGGCCAACGAGCTCGCCGACCAGGCGAAGTCTGCAGCGAGCGGCGCCAAGGACGAGGCTTCGGAACGGGCCTCGCAGGCGCAGGACGCCGGCCAGGAGCAGCTCCAGGACCAGGCCGAGTCTGCGAAGGACGAGGCCCAGGACCGCTTCGAGTCCTGAATTGAGGTGACGCGCGCACACCGGCACACTGCGCGTGGGGCGCACCTTCCGCTTCGGCGGGGGGTGCGCCCCTCCTCGTTTGTGCGGGCGGGGGCGGGCGGTCAGTGCTTGAACTGGGTTTCGTGCACGCGGAGTTGGATCGTCACGAGGTCCAGGAGCGGGGTGGGGACACCGTAGGTGCGGGCGCGGGCCGTGAGGTCGGCGAAGATGTGCTCCACCTCGGTCGGCTGTCCGGATTCGACGTCGCGGAACATCGAGGTCGAGGGGACCGTGAGAGTTCCGGTCTGCGTCACCATGCCTGTGGTGGCGGCCAGTTCGGGCTCGGGTACGGGGTAGCCGGCTGCGGCTGCGACCGCTGCGGCTTCGGCCAGGATCGCGGGGCCGAGGTCCGCGCCGCCGGGGACCGCGTTGATCGCGGCCAGGGAGCCGCGCATCAGGATCGTCACGGCGCTGAGCGTGGAGATGAAGACCCACTTGTGCCACATCGCGGAGACGATCGCGGGGGAGAGCGTTGTGGTGATCCCCGCTTCGGTGAGGGCGGTGTGGATCGCTTGTGTGCGGGGGGAGTCTGTTGGGCTGTTCTGTTCGCCGAGTGTGATTGCCGCGAGCGGGGCC
Source organism: Streptomyces sp. NBC_01465 (assembly GCF_036227325.1). Lineage (NCBI taxonomy): Bacteria > Bacillati > Actinomycetota > Actinomycetes > Kitasatosporales > Streptomycetaceae > Streptomyces > Streptomyces sp. NBC_01465. Next base: position 4,986,896 of record NZ_CP109467.1, read on the forward strand.
AGGCGCACGATGTCCCCGTTGGCGTCGACCGTGGTGACGACCTTCGCCACGCCGCCGAGCACCGGGCCCGTGCCGAAGCGGGAGTTGAGCTCGTCGAGGTGGGCCATGCCGTTGAGGAACGGGACGATCGCCGTGTCCGGGCCGACGGCCGGGGTGATGTCGTCGAGGGCCTGCTTGAGCGCCGTCGACTTCACGGAGAGGAGTATCAGGTCGTACGGGTGTGAGAGCTCGTCCGCGGTGAGGAGTTGGGGCGTGATCACCTCGTCCTGCGGCTGGGCGGGGCCGGTGATCCGCAAGCCGCGCTCGCGGAGGGCGGCGGCCCTGCGGGGGCGGACCAGGAACGTCACGTCCTGGCCGGCCTGCGCGAGGCGGGCGCCGAAGTAGCCGCCTGTTGCTCCGGCTCCGACTACCAAGATCTTCATGGGTGTTGGCCTTTCGGGGGAGGGAGGGGGGTGAGCAGGCGGTGGGGGGTTCGGAGGGCGCGGGAGACGGGGTCTTCGTCGGTGGTGGGGTTCGTGGGGTTCGCGGAGAGGCCGGGGCCGGGGGTGATGAGGATGTCCCGTACGGGGACGGGCTCTTTGCAGTGCGTGCAGTGGCCGTCGGGGGTGAGCGGGGCGTCGTCCTGGGCGTGCCGGAAGATCCGGCGCGGGCCGGCGGGCGGGGCGTAGTGCTCGTCGCCCCATGCGCTGAGGGCACGGACCGCGGGCCAGAGGGAGAGTCCCTTGGAGGTCAGTCCGTACACCTCGCGGCGGGTGCCGGGCGGGGTCGTGCGCTCCAGGACGTCTGCCTCGACCAGGGCGGTGAGGCGGTCGGTGAGGACGGCGCGGGGGATGTTGAGGTGCGAGGCGAAGTCGCCGAAGCGGCGGACTCCGTAGAAGGCGTCGCGCACGATGAGGAGGGTCCAGCGTTCGCCGATGATCTCCAGGGAGCGGGAGAGGGCGCAGGTGAGGGTGGTGTAGTCGCGGGGGAGGGCCACGGGTTGACTGTAGCGGGTTTGGTTCGGTCAGTGAACTGTTTTGCTCCTGCGCTCCGCGCTGGGGCCGTTCGGTCCCGCTCCGCGGTCCCCCGGTACTCCCGCGCTCCGCGCGGTTCTCTGCGGCGCTCCGCGCCGACCCGTCTCCCACCCGCGCACCGCCCACAAGGCGTGACGAGATTCGGCGGACTCCTGTCGTGGTGGCTTGCTCGCCGTCGGCGGCTGCAGGCACCTACCTCGGCGGCAGCTTCGGTCGCCTCTTCGACGGGACCGCGTTGTACCCCGGCGGGATCGCCGCCGGGTGCTGCGCCAGGAGGTCCAGCGCCACCCGTACCGCGTCGTCGAGCTGCGCGTGGCGGCCCTCCGCCCAGTCCAGGGGTGTGCGCAGCGCCTCGATGTCCGGTTCCACCCCGTGGTTCTCCACGGACCAGCCGTACTCGTCGAACCACGCCGCGTTCATCGGGACCGTGATCACCGTCCCGTCGCCCAGCGTGTGGCGGCCCGTCATGCCCACCACCCCGCCCCAGGTTCGCTGGCCCACCACCGGGCCCATCTTCAGCAGCCGGAACGCCGCCGTGATCATGTCGCCGTCGGACGACGTCGCCTCGTCCGCCAGCGCAACCACCGGGCCCCGAGGGGCATTTGAGGCGTACGAGACCGGTTGGGCGTTCCGCGTCAGGTCCCAGCCCAGGATCGTCCGCGTCAGCTTCTCCACCACCAACTCGCTGATGTTTCCGCCCGCGTTGCCGCGCACGTCCACGATCAGCGCCGGGCGCGAGACCTCCAGGCGCAGGTCGCGGTTGAACTGGGCCCAGCCCGAGCCGCCCATGTCGGGGATGTGGAGATAGCCGCACTTGCCGCCGCTCAGGTCGCGTACGACGGCACGGCGCTTGGCCACCCAGTCCTGGTAACGCAGCGGCCGCTCGTCGACCAGCGGCACGATCGCTACCCTCCGCGCCCGCCCCTCGCCCTCCGCGGGCTGGAAGGTGAGCTCGACCGTCGTGCCGCCCGCCGCCGCGAGCAGCGGGTACGGGCCCGTCACCGGGTCCACCGGGCGGCCGTCCACATGCGTGAGGACCGCGCCTTCGCGGATGCCCGCACCCGACAGCGGCGAGCGCGCCTTCGAGTCCGACGAGTCGCCGGGGAGGATGCGCTGGACCAGCCAACTCCCCTCCCTGCAGACCAAGTTGGCGCCCAGCAGCCCCATCGGACGCTGGTAGTGCGGCGGCCCCTCGTTGCGGCGCGCCGGCGTGACGTACGCATGCGACGTGCCCAGCTCGCCCAGCACCTCCCGCATCAGGTCCGCGAACTCGTCCGGCGACGCGACCCGGTCAAGGAGCGGGCGGTACTGGTCGAGGACCCCCGCCCAGTCGATCCCGCACATCCCCGGCTCCCAGAAGTACGAGCGGATGATGCGGCCCGCCTCGTCGTACGCCTGGCGCCATTCGGAGGGCGGGTCCGCGTCGTGCAGGATGCGGCGCAGGTCCAGGTAGACCGTGGAGTCGTTGTCGCCGGACTCCGTCGACGGGACCGCCCGCAGCTCGCCCTCGTCCATCACCACCAGGCGCGAACCGTCGCCGCTCAGTGCGAACCAGTCCAGGTTGTCGACCAGTTCGGTCCGCCGCGCCTTCGCGATGTTGAAGTACTCCAGCGTGGGGCGCCCCGACGTGTCGGCCGGGTTGGCGAACGTCTCGCCGAGCGCGCCGGAGATCGGCCAGCGCAGCCAGACCAGGCCGCCGCCGCTGACCGCGTACAGCGCGGAGTACTTGGAGGCGCGTACGGGGAACGGCGTGACCCGGTTCTCCAGCCCCTCGATCTCCACCGTGACCGCCGACGCGTCGCCCACGTCGTCCACCGGGTCGAGGCCGCCCGCCGCCGGGCGCCCGTCGGGGGAGAGCGCGAAGGGCGAGGGCGTCGCGGAGGAGAGCGGGACCAGATAGGGGCGGCAGCCGAGGGGGAAGGAGAGGTCGCCGGTGTGGACGTCGTAGACCGGGTCGAAGCCGCGCCACGACAGAAAAGCGAGGTAGCGGCCGTCCGAGGTGAAGACCGGATTCTCGTCCTCGAAGCGGCCGTTGGTGACGTCGACGATCGTACGGTCCTTGATGCGGGCCATCTTGATCTGCCGCAGGGAGCGGCCGATGCCGGGGTGCGACCACGTCAGCCACGCCCCGTCGGGGGAGAAGGCGAGATCCGTCACCGGCCCGTTGATGGAGCGGATCAGCTCGGTGACCTCGCCGTTGGACTCCTCGGTCGCGTCGATCAGCAGCAGGCGCCCGTCGTGGGACGCGATGGCCAGGCGCTCGCCGTCCGGATCCGACAACAGCTCCTGTACGCGGCCGAGTTCACCGGAGGCGAGCCGGCGCGGCTCGCGTTCGCCGCTGGCCCGGGGGAGGTAGGCGATCTCCACCGCGTCCTCGCCCTCGGCGTCGGTGACGTAGGCGACCTGCCCGCCGCTGCCCAGCATTTCGGGGAGGCGTACCCGTACGCCCGCGGTGTCCGTGATGGTGCGCGCAGGACCGTCGCGGTGCGTGAGCCAGTACAGGCTGCCGCGTACGACGACCGCGCTCGCACGCCCCGTCTCGTCGACGGAGAGCCCGTCGACGTGGTTGGCGGCCGGGACCTGATAGCCGCGCCGCCCGGCCCGCGGACCGCCGAGCCGCACCTCCAGCTTGCGCGGTTGGGAGCCGGCGGCCAGGTCGTCGACCAGCCAGAGGTCGCCCGCGCACTGGTAGATCACGCGGCGCCCGTCGGAGGAGGCGTGCCGGGCGTAGAACGCGTCGTGGTCGGTGTGGCGGCGCAGGTCGGAGCCGTCGGGGAGGCAGGAGTAGAGGTTCCCGATGCCCTCGTGGTCGGAGAGGAAGGCGATGCGGCCCGAGACGAACATGGGGGAGTCGAGGTGCCCGCCGATGTCCGGCAGCAGCCGCTCGCCGTGCAGCCAGAGCCGGCCCGTGGCCCCGCCCCGGTAGCGCTTCCAGGCGGCCGGCTCGTGCGGCGGCTTGCCCGTGAGCAGCAGCGTGCGCCGCTCGCCGTCGATGTCCGCGACGGCGATGTCGGAGACGGGCCCCCAAGGGAGCTTGCCGCCGGGGGAACCGTCGGTGGGCAGGCTGTAGGCCCAGGAGAAGTACGAGAAGGGCTGGCCGTGCGAGGACACGGCGAGGATGGACGCCGCGTGGTCGGGGGTCTCGGGCGCCCAGCCGCAGACCCGGGTGTCGATCGACCCCCAGTGGCTGAGCCGGCGCGAGGGGCCGCCGTCGACGGGGGCGAGGTGGATCTCGGGGTCCAGGGAGCGCCAGGTCGTGTACGCGATGTGCTGCCCGTCCGGCGAGAAGCGTGGGTGTCCCACCCGGGTCCGGTCGACGGTGATGCGCCAGGCCCGGCCCGGGCGGTGGCCCTCGGGGACGAGCGGGGCGACCCAGAGGTCGTCCTCGGCGGCGAAGCACAGCAAGTCGCCGTACAGGTGCGGGAAGCGGAGATACGCGGCGTCGCTCACCCCCTCATGCTTTCCGCAGGTGAGGGGGTCGGCAACCGGAGGGCGGGTCCCTCGTTGGGGGCAGCTTCCGGAGGGGGACGCCGTGAGCGGGTCTCAGGTTGCTGTGGCGGAGACCACATGCGAAACGACGTCGTTTCGCTTATCCGCCGCGTACCGTCGTGGTGTACGACACCGTTTCGCTACGGATCCCGGAGGAGGTCGACGATGGCAGGCAGGCTCACGCCCGAGCGCGAGGCAGAGATCTACGTCGCCGTCCTCGGACTGCTCCGCGAGGTCGGCTACGACGGCCTCACCATGGACGCCGTGGCTGCCCGTACGCGTTCCAGCAAAGCTACCCTCTACCGCCAGTGGGGGAGCAAGCCGGTGCTCGTCGCCAGGGCATTGCGGCACGACAAGCCGGTGAAGCTCGACCAGATCGACACCGGCTCGCTGCGCGGCGATTTCCAGGCGGCGATGTCCCTCGGGGACGACTGCAAGCGAGAACAGGACGCCGCGCTCATGCGGGGTCTGATGCATGCCGTCCACAACAACCCCGATCTCCACAAGGCCATGCGCGAGCTGCTGTTCGAGCCCGAACTCAACGGTCTCGACCAGATCATGCAGCGCGCGGTGAAACGCGGTGAGGTCAGTGCCGACCTTCCCGCGCTCAAGTACGTCACCCACATGCTGGCCGGCGCCTTCGTCGGCCGGCAGTTCATCGAGGACAAGGCGCCGGACGAGGCCTTCCTCAACGACTACGTCAACGCCGTGGTGTTCCCCGCCCTCGGCGTCTGACGCTTCCTCCCCGCACGACCACGCCCCACCTGACACGCCGCTCTCGTCGTCGGGCTGGTTCTTCACGCCCATGTACGTCACGTACGTCACGTACGTCTCAACGACCTGACCGGGAGTCCGCCCTCGTGGCCACTTTCCTTTACAAGCTCGGACGGTTCGCCTTCCGGCGCCGCCGCTACGTCGCCCTGGTGTGGGTGGCGCTCCTGGCCCTCGCGGGCTTCGGGGCCGCCTCCGCCGCCACCTCGACCTCCAGCTCCTTCTCCATTCCCGGCACCGAGGCCCAGAAGGCCTTCGACCTGCTGGACCAGCGCTTCCCGGGCTCCAGCTCGGACGGCGCGACGGCCCGTATCGTCTTCAAGGCCCCTGCGAACGAGAAGATGACGGGCCCGGACGCCAAGGCCGAGGTCAAGAAGGTCTCGAACGAGCTGACGGACGGCTCGGACCAGATCAAGTCGGTCTCGGACCCGTACGCCACGGGCGCCGTCTCCAAGAACGGCTCCACGGCCTACGTCACCGTCGCGTACAAGGTCAACGCGATGGAGCTGAAGGACGAGGCCAAGGACTCGCTGGAGGACACCGCGGCCGCGGCCCAGAAGGCCGGGTACACCGTCGAGATCGGCGGTGACGCGCTGCAGGCCATGCCCGAGACCGGGTCCGGCGAGATCATCGGCGTCATCCTCGCGGGCATCGTGCTCGTCGTCACCTTCGGTTCGCTGGTCGCCGCCGGGCTGCCGCTGCTGACCGCGCTCATCGGCGTGGGCATCGGCGTCTCCTCGATCACGGCGCTCGCCAACGTCCTGGACCTCGGCTCCACCACCTCCACGCTCGCGATGATGATCGGCCTCGCGGTCGGCATCGACTACGCGCTCTTCATCGTCTCCCGCTACCGCGCGGAGCTCGCCGAGGGCCGCGAACGCGAGGAAGCGGCCGGACGGGCCGTCGGAACCGCAGGCTCCGCCGTCGTCTTCGCCGGTCTCACCGTGGTCATCGCCCTGGTCGGCCTGGCCGTCGTCAACATCCCGATGCTGACGAAGATGGGCATGGCAGCCGCCGGTACGGTCGCCATCGCCGTCCTCATCGCCCTGACCCTGATCCCCGCGATGCTCGGCTTCGTCGGCAAGCGCGTCTTCGGCCGCAAGGCCCGCAAGGCCGCCGACGCGAAGAAGACCTCGCTCGCCAAGGGCGAGGCGCACCCCGAGGCCAAGCCCAACATGGGCACCCGCTGGGCCCGCTTCGTCCTGCGCCGCCCGCTCATGGTCCTGCTCGTCGGTGTCATCGGCCTGGGCGCCATCGCGCTCCCCGTCTCCTCGCTGGAGATGGGCCTGCCCGACGACGGCTCGCAGCCGACCAGCACCACGCAGCGCCGTGCGTACGACCTGCTCTCCGACGGCTTCGGCCCCGGGTTCAACGGCCCGCTGATGGTCGTCGTCGACGCCAAGGGCAGCGACAACCCGCACGCCGCGGCCGCCGACGTGGAGAAGAAGATCAAGGGTCTCGACGGCATCGCCGCCGTCTACCCGGCCGCCTTCAACAAGGCCGGCGACACCGCGACGATCACAGCTGTCCCGAAGTCGGGCCCCAGCACGGTCGAGACCGAGAACGTCGTCCACTCCATCCGCGACGCCGCCCCGGAGCTCAAGTCCTCCACCGGCGCCGAAGTCCTGGTCACCGGCTCCACGGCCATGAACATCGACTTCTCGCAGAAGATGAACGACGCGCTGCTGCCCTACCTGGCGCTCGTGGTCGGCCTCGCCTTCCTGCTCCTGATGATCGTCTTCCGCTCCATCCTGGTCCCGCTGAAGGCAGCCCTCGGCTTCCTGCTCTCGGTCGTCGCCGCACTCGGCGCGGTCGTCGCGGTCTTCCAGTGGGGCTGGCTCGGCGGGCTGTTCGGTGTCGAGCAGACCGGCCCGATCATGTCGATGATGCCGATCTTCATGGTCGGTGTGGTCTTCGGTCTCGCCATGGACTACGAGGTCTTCCTGGTCACGCGCATGCGTGAGGCGTACGTCCACGGGGAACGCCCGGCCGAGGCGATCGTCACCGGCTTCAAGCACGGCGCCCGGGTGGTCACGGCCGCGGCCGTCATCATGATCGCGGTCTTCTCCGGCTTCATCGGAGCCAGCGACTCGATGATCAAGATGATCGGCTTCGGGCTCGCGATCGCGGTCTTCTTCGACGCCTTCGTGGTCCGTATGGCGATCGTGCCCGCGGTGCTCGCCCTGCTCGGCAAGCGCGCCTGGTGGCTGCCGCGCTGGCTGGACCGCGCGCTGCCGAACGTGGACGTGGAGGGCGAGGGGCTGCGCAAGCTCGAAGCCGAGTCCTCCGGTTCCTCGGACCCGGACGAGAAGCGTGAACTCGTGAACGCCTGACCGTTCAGTGAAGCCGTCCCCCGTGCCCGATCAGGGCGCGGGGGACTTCTTCGTGTCCGTACGTACGGCGGAGGAAGCGGATCAGTGCCCTGGAGTCGAACTGCACCAGTGCCGCCCCCTTCGCCGAATGGAACTCGAGGACGGCCTGCACGCGGCCGCAGGGCCAGACGCCCACGTCGCCGCTGCGGACGGGGGTGCGCAGGCCGGTGACCAGCAGGTCGCGGGCGAAGACCCAGTCGCTGCCGCCGGGGAAGACGACATGGATGTCGTCGGGGCTGATCACGGGGTCGTAGCGCAGGGCCACGGGGACGGAGCGGTTGCCGATGGCGTCCGAGACGATCTGCCCTCGGGTGTGTTCCTCGACGGAGGGATACGCAGCGGACATGGACTGGCTCCTCACGCTTGAGCTGTATGCACCTAATGTCGCATATTTTCCGATGGGGAGGTCTTGGGTAAATCCACATCGGACGCTCCTGCGAACCATTCGCAATAAGGCACTATCATCGAACGGTTCACCACGCCGAGGAGCCCTCCATGCATGTCCCCGACGGATTCATCAACACACCTGTCTCCGCCGCCACCGGCGTCATAGCCGCCGGTGCCATCGCCGTCTCCCTGCGCGGAGCGCGCAAGGAGCTCGACGAGCGCACCGCGCCGCTGGCCGGACTGGTCGCCGCCTTCATCTTCTCCGTGCAGATGCTGAACTTCCCCGTCGCCGCCGGCACCAGCGGACACCTGCTGGGCGGGGCGCTCGCGGCGATACTCGTCGGCCCCTATACAGGGGTCCTCTGCGTCTCCGTCGTCCTCCTCATGCAGGGCATCCTCTTCGCCGATGGCGGGCTGACCGCGCTCGGCGTGAACATCACCGACATGGCGATCGTGACGACGGTCGTCGCGTACGCCGTCTTCCGCGGCCTGGTGAAGGTGCTGCCGCGCCGCCGCAGCTCCATCACCGCCGCTTCCTTCGCCGCGGCGCTCCTCTCCGTCCCGGCCGCGGCCCTCGCCTTCACCGCGATGTACGCGCTCGGCGGCACCACCGACGTCCCCATCGGCAAGGTCCTGACCGCGATGGTCGGCGTCCACGTCCTCATCGGTATCGGCGAGGCCGCGATCACCGCGCTGACCGTGGGTGCGGTCATCGCCGTACGGCCCGACCTGGTCTACGGCGCCCGCGGTCTCACCGCCCCGCTCAAGCTGCGCGTCGGCGGCGAGCTGGTCGACGCCCCCGCCCCCGTCCCGGTGGCCGCCAGTACGAAGACCTCCACCCGCAAGGTCTGGGGCGCAGGGCTCATCACCGCGCTCGTCCTCGCCGGCTTCGTCTCCTTCTACGCCTCGGCCAGCCCCGACGGCCTGGAGAAGGTCGCCCACGACAAGGGCATCGACGCCAAGACCGAGCCGCACCACACCGAGGACTCCCCGTTCGCGGGCTACAGCCTCAAGGACGTCTCCAACTCCCGCCTCGCGGGCGGCATCGCGGGCGCCGTCGGCGTCGGTGCGACCATCGCGGTCGGCAGCGGGGTCTTCTGGGTGATCCGCCGCCGCCGCAGCCCCGTCGCGCCGGCCTCCGTAGCGGAAAGCGTCTGACATGGGCGCGGGCCACGCACACCGCCTCTACCGGCACGGGCACTCGCCCGTCCACGAGCTGCCGCCGCACTGCAAACTCGCCGCCGTCTTCGCCTTCGTGATCATCGTGGTGTCGACGCCCCGCGAGGCGATGTGGGCCTTCGGGCTGTACGCGGTGCTGCTCGCGGTGGTTGCCACGCTGGCCCGCATCCCGGCCGGCTTCCTGCTCAAGCGGCTGCTGATCGAGATCCCGTTCGTGGCCTTCGCCGTGCTCATGCCGTTCGTCGTCCCCGGCGACCAGGTCCACGTCCTCGGGATGTCGCTCAGCGAGCCCGGCCTCTGGGGCGCCTGGAACGTCCTCGCCAAGGGGACGCTGGGCGTCGCCGCGTCCGTCATCCTCGCCTCAACGACTGAGCTGCGGTCGCTGCTCCTGGGCCTGCAGCGGCTGAAACTGCCGCCGCTGCTCGTCCAGATCGCGTCGTTCATGATCCGCTACGGCGACGTCATCACCGACGAGATGCGCCGTATGTCGATCGCCCGCCGCTCCCGCGGATTCGAGGCGAAGGGCGTCCGCCACTGGGGCGTCCTCGGCAAGTCGGCGGGCGCCCTGTTCATCCGCTCCTACGAACGGGGCGAACGCGTCCACCTGGCCATGGTCAGCCGCGGCTACACGGGCTCCATGCCGGTCATCGACGAGGTCACCGCCTCGCGCGAGCAGTGGACGTCCGCCGCGGCCCTCCCCGTCGCGGCCCTCTTCATCTGTCTGCTGGGATGGACGCTATGACCACCGCACTCTCCGCCCCGTCCCTTGAGGTCTCGGGCCTCGCGTACGCCTACCCCGACGGCCACCAGGCCCTCTTCGGCGTCGACCTCACCGTCGGCCGCGGCGAGCGCGTCGCCCTGCTCGGGCCCAACGGCGCGGGCAAGACGACCCTCGTCCTGCACCTCAACGGCATCCTCACCGGCGGCGCCGGCACGGTCTCGGTGGCCGGGCTGCCCGTCGCCAAGTCCAACCTCGCGGAGATCCGCCGCCGGGTCGGCATCGTCTTCCAGGACCCCGACGACCAGCTCTTCATGCCGACGGTCCGCGAGGACGTGGCCTTCGGCCCGGCGGCGGCCGGCATGCGCGGCCCCGAACTGGAGGCGCGGGTACGCAAGGCACTGACGCTGGTCGGCATGGAGGAGTACGCGGACCGGCCCCCGCACCACCTCTCCTTCGGCCAGCGCCGCCGCGTCGCGGTGGCGACCGTGCTGGCGATGGAGCCGGAGATCCTGGTCCTCGACGAGCCCTCGTCCAACCTGGACCCGGCCTCGCGCCGTGAACTGGCCGACATCCTGCGGTCGTTGGACGTCACGGTCCTGATGGTCACCCACGACCTGCCGTACGCGATGGAGCTCTGCCCTCGCGCCGTCATCCTCAGCGAGGGCGCGATCGTGGCGGACGCCCCGACCCGCGACCTGCTCTCCGACGACGAACTGATGCGCTCGCACCGCCTGGAACTGCCGTTCGGCTTCGACCCGCGGACGGCGGCTGTGCCCGCCGCCTGAACGGGGGTGACGGCGGGCGGGGGTCGGGTGGGGGTCCTACCCGGCTCCGCTGGTCGGGGGCTTCGTTTGGTGGGTCTCCCTGTCAACCGACGCCGGGAGTGTGCGCGCCTCCAGGGCCGGGGTCAAGGGCGCTCCCTGCGGTCGCGTCGGCTGCGCCGATTGCGCTGCGCTTCACCCTTGACCCCGTCCCTTCCGGCGCTGGGGTTGGCGGCTATCGGTCGGCAGGGAGGCCTGGCCACAGTGGGGAGGGGACCTGGGGTGGGGTGTGGCCCGGACCGGAAGGGCGGGGGTTGGGTGCGGGCCCGGGGCTGCGGGCGGCGGACCGGTGCCCGGGTGCGGGCTGCGCCCGCAACAGCGGCCCGGCCGGGATGCGGTCCGGGGCGGGGTGGGTGCGGGGCGGCCGGTTCGCGCACCACTTGAATGGGGTTGCCGGTCTCGGCCCGGCGTCAACCACTGTTCGTTCGGCTGGACTTCATGCCCCGCTGGTCACCGCCCGGTGGGGGATGGGGCGAGGGGCCCGGCGGGCGTGAAGGGTGTGCCCCGGGTGGTGCGGCGCGGCCGTCACTGCGAGATGCGGAGGTCCGGTCCCGCCGGACCTCCGCATCTCGCAGCGGCCCGAGCCGCCGGCTCCCTACGCCCTCCCGCCGGGTGCCCGATATCCCGTTGCGGCCGGAAGCGGACACCAGGCGCACCCATATGTCCGCTATGCCTGTCCGTTACCCACCGCAACCCGGGGTAACAGCCCCGACCCCACCACCCACCGGACGGCGACCAGCGGGGCATGAACACCCACCAACCGACCACCCGTTGGCGCCGAGCCGAGACCGGCAGCCCCATGCAGGTGGTGCGACATCCGCCCCCGGCGCGGGGAGCGGAGCTCCATCCCGGACGCTGTAACCCCAACCACCCCGCCGAAGTGCCCCGCAGCCGAACCGATCAGCCCTACCGGTCCGCACGAGCATCGCGGTGTCCACGAGACCGCAACCACATCGCGGCAGCAGCCAGCCGGACTCGCCCCCAGGGCGAGGCCTACGACGCGCAGCGTCGTAGATCTTGTGACACCAGCACCCAACCAACCCGCGCGACCGGCAACCCACGCCCGCCCCCCACCCGTTCGCTGTAGCCAGCCTCCTTGCGCCGAAGGCGCGAGACGCCGCGCAACAGCCCCACCCACCCGAAGCCCACCACCCACCCGGCCCCACCCGGCCCCACCCGGCCCCACCCACCCCCACCCCTCCCCGTCGGCACTGTCAGAGGGGCGATGCACTATGGAGGGTGCGTCGGTGGGGCGCGTGGGTCGGCGGGAGTGAGTGCGCAGTGGTGGACGTCCAGGTCCAGGGCACGGTGGCGGACGGCTTCGAGCCGGTCCGGGACGCGTTCGTGCGCAACTTCGAGCAGCGCGGGGAGCGGGGCGCCGCCGTCACCGTCTACCGCGACGGGCACAAGGTCGTCGACCTGTGGGGCGGGACCCGGGACGTGGACGGGGCCGAGCCGTGGGCGGTCGACACCGTGCAGATCGTGCGGTCCGTCACCAAGGGTGTCGCCGCCGCCGTACCGCTGTTGCTGCACCAGCGCGGGCAGCTCGATCTGGACGCGCCGGTCTCCACGTACTGGCCCGAGTTCAAGGCGGGCGGCAAGGAGCGTGCGCTCGTACGGCATCTGCTGTCGCACCGGGCCGGGGTCCCGGTCCTCGACCGGCCGCTCACACCGCAGGAGGCGCGGGACGGGGTGTCCGGGCCGCGGGCCGTCGCCGCTCAGCAGGCTTTGTGGGAGCCGGGCACCGACCACGGGTATCACGCGCACACCTACAGCTGGCTCGTCGGCGAACTGGTGCGGCGGGTCACCGGGCGGGGCATCGGGCAGTGGGTCGCCGAGGAGATCGCCAGGCCGCTCGCCCTCGACTTCTGGATCGGTCTGCCGGCCGAGGAGGAGCACCGGGCGGGCCGCCTCGGACCGGTCGAACCGCCCGCGGTGGGCGGCGAGTTGAAGCTCCGCCCCAAGCGGGCCGTGACCGAGGCGTACGCCGACACCGCGTCGCTGACCCGGCGCGCGTTCGGCGCCATCTCCCCGGCCCCGGACGAGAACGACCCCCTGTACCGGGGCGCCGAACTGCCCGGCGCGACCGGGAACTCGACGGCACGGGCGCTGGCGCGGCTGTACGCGGCGATGATCGGCCCCGTCGACAACGGCAGCCGCCTCTTCGCCCCCGCCACCCTCGCGCTGGCCAGGACCGAGGAGTCCGCGGGCCCCGACCGCGTGCTGGTCGTCAACACCCGCTTCGGGCTCGGTTTCATGCTGCACGGCTCCGCGTCGCCGCTCCTCGGCCCCGGATCTTTCGGGCATCCCGGGCGGGGCGGGTCGCTGGGGTTCGGCGATCCGGAGTCGGGGATCGCGCTCGGTTACGTAACCAACGGCATGCAGAAGGGGGTTACCGCCGACCCCCGTGCACAGGCTCTGGTCAGGGCGGTGCGCGCGGCGTCATGATCGCTGCATGATGCAGATGCAGCGATTCGACGGGTACGGAGTCCTGATCACCGGCGCCGGACAGGGGATCGGGGCCGCCACGGCCCGCCGGTTCGGCGAGGAGGGGGCCAGGGTCCTGGTCACCGACCTGGACGCGGGGCATGCGGAGAAGACGGCGGCCGCGATACCCGGCGCGCTGCCCCTCGTCTGCGACGCCCGCGACGGGGCGGCCGTGGAGGCGGCGGTGGCGTACGCGGTACGGGAGTTCGGGTCGCTGGACGTCGTGGTCAACAACGCCTACTCCTGCACCCCGGACGCCGCGCGCTTCGAGGACCAGGACGACGAGTCCTGGAACCGGGACCTGGAAGGGTCCCTGACCAGCGCGTTCCGGGTGTGCCGTGCCGCGCTGCCGCATCTGGAGGCGGCGGGCGGGCGCGGCGCGATCGTCAACGTCGGCTCCGTCAACGCCGAGGTCGACTTCGGCAACCACGCCTACAGCGCCGCCAAGGCGGGCCTCGCGTCCCTGACCCGTACGCTCGCGGGCAACGCGGCCCCACGCGGCGTACGCGTCAACGTCGTCGAGCCCGGCACCATCCGCACGGGGGGCTGGGCGGGCCGCGAGGACGACCTGGCGTACCTGGCGGGCGTCTACCCGCTGGGCCGGGTCGGCGAGCCCGAGGACATCGCGGCGGCGATCGCCTTCCTCGCCTCGCGCGACGCGTCGTGGATCACGGGGACGACGCTGCGGGTCGACGGCGGCATCCTCGCGGTCAACGCGCCCTTCCGCGGGGCGCGTTCCGACGGCTGATCAGCGGGTGGCGTGCTCGATCAACGCCGCCGTCGTCCCCGTCAGCCCGCGTGCAGCATCAGCCCGATGCCGACCACCATCAGGCCGGCCGCCGCGATCCTCGGCGCCCCGAACCGCTCCTTGAAGAAGACCGCGCCGATCGCCGCCCCCACGATGATCGACGACTCGCGGAGCGCCGCGATGGGCGCGAGCGGGGCGCGGGTCTGGGCCCACAGGACGAGGCCGTACGCGATGACGGACAGCGTGGCCCCCGCCATGCCCCGCACCGCCACCGGCCGCAGCTGCGGCAGCAGTTCGGCGCGGCGCTTGTGCAGTGCGTACGCCGGGATCGCGATGCCCTCCAGGATCATCAGCCAGGCGATGTAGCCGAGGGAGCTCCCGGAGGCGCGCACGCCCATCCCGTCGACGGTCGTGTACGAGGCGATCGCGAGCCCCGTCGCGAGGGCGGCGATCAGCGCCGGCCAGTGCGGGCGCGACCCCTTCATGCCCCAGAGCGCGACGCCGACCAGGCCGGCGGATGCGACCGCGACACCCGCCAACTGCCAGGCGTCCGGCACCTCGTGGACGAAGACGGCGGCCAGGACGGTGACCACGAGGGGTGCCGTACCGCGCGCGATCGGATACATCTGCCCGAAGTCGCCGAGCGTGAACGACCGCATCAGCAGGAGCATGTACGCGACGTGCAGGGCGGCCGACCCGATGAGGTACGGCCAGGCCCCGGCGTGCGGGAACGGCACGAACGGCGCGGCGAGCAGCCCGAGCAGCGCGCCGCCGCCGGAGATCAGGGTGAAGGAGACCAGCTGGTCCTTCATGTGGTGGGCGAGGGCGTTCCAGGTGGCGTGCGTTATCGCGGCGAAGACGACCGCGAGGGTGACGAGCGGAGTCACGCGGCGAGCTCCCGGACATCGGTGAGGGTGGCTCCGGCGTGCTCGACGACGGACTTGGGGTCGAGGGCGAAGACGGTGTGCGGGGTCCCGGCCGCCGCCCAGACGACGTCGTGGTCGAGCAGACCGCGGTCGGCGAGGACGCGGGTGGGGTTGCGGTGCCCGAAGGGCGGGACGCCGCCGATGGCGTAGCCGGTCGTCTCGCGTACGAGGGCGGCATCGGCGCGCTTGACCTTCGCGGCGTACAGGGCGGACCGTACGAGCTCGGTGTCGACGCGCGACGAACCGTCCACGAGCACGAGGACGGGGACTCCGTCGGCCTCGAAGATCAGGGACTTGACGATGGCGCTGAGCTCGCAGCCGATGGCGGCCGCGGCTTCGGCGGCGGTGCGCGTGGCTTCGGGGAAGGTGCGGATCTCGACGTTCTCCAGACCCAGTCCGCGGAGGGCTTCGGCGAACCTGGGGTTAACGGCAGGTGCGGGAGTACTCATGGTCCGCACGCTAGCGGGCGGCGTGCGGACCGTGCGAAGGAGTATCAGCCTGCGTTCAGGACCGCGGCGACTACGGGGCCGGCTGCGGTGCCGCCGTGGCCGCCGGACTGGACGACGGCGGCTGCGGCGAGGTCACCGCTGTAACCGGTGAACCAGCTGTTGGACTTGCCCTGGGCGTCGACTTCGGCGGAGCCGGTCTTGGCGCCCTTGTCGTATCCCTGGACGCTCGACATGGCGCCGGTGGCCGTTCCGATGCCCAGAGTCGCGGTGGCGTGCAGCATGTCGCGGAGCTGCTGGGCGGTGTTGTACGGGAGTGACTGGGCGGTTGCGATGGTGCCGTCGATCAGCGATGGCGCCACGATGTGCGGCTGCTTGAAGGTGCCGTACTTCGCGGTGGCCGTGATGGACGCCATGTTCAGCGGGTTCATCTGGATCTGTCCCTGCCCGATCATGGCTGCCGCCTGGTTGGGCCCGTCCGACGGCGGCACCTTGCCGTCGAAGGTCGACACCCCGGCGTCCCACTCCTTGTTGATGCCGAAGTACTTCTCGGCGGTCGAGGAGAGCGCGGTGCTCGGGTCGATCTGGTTGTCCCCGAACTTGCCGAGCGGCTTGATGAAGGCGGTGTTGCAGGACTTGGCGAAGGCTGTCTTCAACGTGGCGTTGGAGTCGTAGAAGTTCTTCAGGTTGTGGAAATGCTGGCTCTGCCAGACGACGTCCACCGGGCACAGGATCGGCTTGTTCTCGCTGGCCAGACCGTTGTTGATGAGCATCGCCGCCGTCACGATCTTCATCGTGGAGCCGGGGGCCTGCGTGCCCAGCAGCGCCGCGTTGTAGCCGTCCGTACGGTTGTTGGCGACCGCCCGGATCTCGCCCGTACTCGGCTTGATCGCCACCACGGACGCCTCCGAGAACCGCTTCACCGCTTTCTCGGCCGCCGCCTGCACATCCGCGTCCAGCGTCGTGCGCAGGAGCGCAGGCGTGCCCTTGGCCAGCGTCAGCAGTGTGGTGTTCGCGGCGGACTCGCCCTCGCCACCGGTGATGTACATCTCGATGCCCGGCTTTCCGCCGGCCTTCGCCCCGTACTTCTTCCGCAACTGATCAAGGATCGACCCCAGCGACGGGTACTTCTCCTTCGTCAGCTCACGATTCCGGTAGTCGACAGCCTTGATCGCCGCCGTCGGCGCCTTGCCCGTCATGATCGACTGCCCGGTCTTCAGCTGCGGGTACATCACGCTCGGCAGCCAGTCGACCAGCGCCCGCCCGGTCGACTTGCCGCGTACGACGGTGAGCGTCGAGGCGTACGACCACGGCTTGCTCACGCCGTCGGAGGTGACCGTCGCCTTCACCGTGTACGGCACCTTCGTGTCGGTCGGCGTCCCGGGCGCGATCTGCATCTTCGAGACGGCGGCGTCCTCCTTGAAGGAGGCCAGTGCGCTCAGCGAATCCACCGGGTTGTTGGTGAGCTGCGAAGCCTTGTCCGGGTCGCCCGACGCCCACGCCGCCAGGAAGTCCTTCGCGGTGTTCTTGATCTCGTCGTCGCTCAGCGGGCCTGACGTCTTCGCCGGGGCGCCCTGGGTCGTCGAATGACCGCTGCTCCCCGACGAGCCGCCGTTGATCCCGTTCCACACGTTGTACGCGCCGTAGCCGATACCGCCGACCACGACCGCGAACACACTGCCGACAATGCCGACCTTCGCCCCACTGCGCATCGCGCTGTCCCCTCCCCAGGGTCCCCGTGTACTCCTTGAACGTGTTCAAGGAGCTTCCTGAGGACACGGTAAGCGCATTCCGTGAAGCAGATGTGTCTGCAGGGGCCACCGTTACAAGACCGGGATGCTGGTTACTGCCGCGTCAGTTGCACCACCGTGCTGGGCCGGTCCCCCTTGGGCAGATCGAGCGGCAGCCCGTGCGTCAGCAGCATCGTCGCGTGGTGTACGGCCCCCGTCGCGTCGTCGACGTACAGCGCCGCAGGTGAGAGCCCGGCGAGCCGCTGCGTGCGCTGCTTGCCCCAGGCGACGACCACGTGTCGCAGGCTTCCGCTCGACAGGAGACCCGGAAGGGGGGGTGTCCGATCCCCGTCCCCATGACCGTCGTAGAGGCCCAGATCGCGAAGCTCGACCGGGTCGCGGCACGGGCCGCGTAGGACTGCCGTTCGGCAACTTTCCGGAATCCCCTTGCCCAATGGTCAAGAATCGTTGACCATTGGGCGCATGCCTGCCGACGAAGATCTTCCCGAGACCTTTCGCGTCACCACCGACGAGCAGCTCCGCGCCGTCTCCAACCTCACGCGCCACCGGATCATGGGCGTCCTCCGCTTCGAACCGGCGACGATCACGCAGATCGCCGCGCGGATCGGTCTCGCGAAGGGGAGTTCCAGCTACCACGTACGGCTGCTGGAGCGGGCCGGCCTGGTGAAGGTCGTGCGGACGCGGAAGGTGCGGGGCGTCACCGAGCGGTACTACGCGATGGCCGCACGCTCGATCGAGCTGCCGGACAACGGGCCGGGGCAGCCGGACCTGCTGATGCGGCACGCCGTGGCGGACCTGGAGGCGTCGCCGGCGGACGGGGAGCGGCACGTACGGATGGCGCATCTGCGGCTCACCGAGGAGCAGTTCGCGGAGCTGGGGGAGCGGCTGCACGCGCTGGCCGACGAGTACCGGGAGCTG
This sequence comes from Streptomyces sp. NBC_01465, assembly GCF_036227325.1. NCBI lineage: Bacteria > Bacillati > Actinomycetota > Actinomycetes > Kitasatosporales > Streptomycetaceae > Streptomyces > Streptomyces sp. NBC_01465. The sequence goes on from NZ_CP109467.1 coordinate 5,004,925, forward strand.
TCCGATCCGGCGCTGCCGGACGTGTCGCTCGCCTTCGCACTGTTCCGGCCCGCACTGAATCCGAACGACCAGACCGAGGGGGACGCCAAGTGACCACAGACAGACGGAAGTTGCCGACCGGATTCGGACGGCTGTGGACCGCGCAGACGGTGTCCTCGCTCGGCGACGGGGTGACGCACGCCGCGCTCCCGCTGCTCGCGCTCGCTCTGACGCGGGACCCGATGGTGCTCGCCGTCGTCACCGCCGCAGGAACGCTGCCGTGGCTGCTCTTCGGAGTGCTCGGCGGCGCGCTCGTGGACCGCTGGGACCGGCGGCGCACGATGTGGGTCGCGGACGCGGCGCGTGCGGTGCTGCTCGCGATACCGGCAGCGGCGGCCTGGCTCGACGTGCTGAGCATTCCGCTGCTCGCAGCCGTCGCCTTCCTGCTCGGCCTCGGCGGACTCTTCTTCGACACGGCCGCCACGGCCTACCTCCCGGACCTGCTCGGCCGCGACTCCGCACTCCTGGAGCGCGCCAACTCCCGCCTGCGCGGCGCCCAGACCGCCGCATCCGGCTTCGCCGGACCGCCCGCGGGCAGTGCGCTGCTCGCGCTCGGGCGCTCGGTTCCGCTGCTCGCCGACGCGGTGTCGTTCGCGCTCTCCGCGGCGCTCGTACGGTCGCTGCCGGCCGCGCCCCGGCCCGCACCGGAGGCCCGCGAGTCGCTGCTGCGCCAGGCGCGGGCAGGGGCGTCGTACGTCTTCAAGGACCGGCTGCTGCTCGGGCTCGCACTCCGTCCGGCCGTCGGGAACGTCGCGTTCCTCGCCGTGGAGACCGTGCTCGCCCTCTTCGCGCACGACCGCCTCGGCATCGGCACCTTCGGCTTCGGCCTGCTCCTCACGGCGGAGGCCACCGGCGGCCTGCTCGGCGCGGGCATCGCCTCCTTCCTCGGCCGACGCCTCGGCACCGGCACCGCGCTGACCTGCACGGCCGCGGTCGAGGGGCTCGCGATCCTGGGCCTCGCGGCTGCCCCGAACGCGTACGCCGCGGGGCTCGCCCTAGCCGTCTGCGGGGCGGGCATGGGCGCCACGATGGTGCTCGGCCCATCCCTCCGACAGACGGTCGTCCCGGCACACTTGATGGGCCGGGTCGCCTCCACCTCGCGGATGCTGTCGATGTGCGCAGCCCCGTTCGGCGCGTTCGTCGGAGGCTGGCTGGCCACCGCGTACGACGTCCGCACCCCGATCTACGCGGCCGCCGGCCTGCTCCTCACCATGACCGCCGTGACAGCGAGCATGACCAGCAACCGCCGGGTCGAGGCGGCGCTGCGTGCGGCGGGCGGGCGTGTGGAGCTGGACGAACCTCTTGTGCTTGCGGGGAGCCCGGAGTGACAGAGGTTGCTGCCCTTCACCGGCCGCGCAGCAGCCGCACGACCGACACCAGGACGCTCACGCACCCCGCAAGCGCCAGGAAGGCCCCGAGGATGCGCTGATACGTGAACGAGGTGCTGGACCGCCGCTTGGAGGGGCCAGTTGCTCGGTTGCCGACGCGCAGGAGCCACTCGTGCTGCCTCCGCGGCAGGCCACGGAAGTCAGCCGCCACAGCGACGCCCACCAGCATCAACACGACACCAACTGCCAGTGTGAGTGCGGCCGGAGCGGGTTCACGGGCGGCTGCGGACAGACCGTGAACGAACTGCTGCTGCACCTCGCGCCTCATCACGGGATCATCTTCCGCAACCTCGCAGACATCAAGAGCCCGGCGGACGCTGCCCGCCGCACTGTCAGTGCCGACAGGTAGGTTTCGGCCGCAGGAAGCAGGTCGGAGAAGGGCAGGGGTCCAGGTGGGTGCGTCGTCGTGGCAGTACATCGAAACGTATGAGGGGGACGTCGCGGCGGCCCTGGCCACCGTGCGACAACGCGAGTTCGAAAGAGTCTTCGTCCACGGAACCTACTGGGACGCTCTCCGTCCCGCAGACCGGCCGTTCACGTCCGCCGACGACCTCGATGACCTGTGGGAAGACGAAGTGTTCGGGAGCGCAGGCACCCACACGATCATCGACGTGTGGGAGATCATCGACGCGGACGCCAAGGACGACTACCACTCCGTGCGCCCGCTGTCGGACGAGGAAGCCGTCGAGCTCTTCGGAACCGCGGAGCCGACCCGTGCGGATTTCGAACGAGCCGAAGAGCGCTACGCCGCACGGCAACCGCGCTCCGAGGAGCTGTGGGGGATGCCGAGGTGGTCGGCGTGGTGCAGGCCGTTGAAGGAAGCTGATGGCGTGACCCGCTCGATCGCCTTCTGGGGCGTGTCGGGCGACTGAAGGCAACGACGCACCAGCTCCCTCCGAACGGGCGCACGGTCAGCTCGGGGTGAGGAGGCAGAACTCGTTGCCTTCCGGGTCGCTCAGGATCCTCCAGTGGATCGAGGACTGGTCGATGCCGGGGTCGGTGGCGCCCAGGGCGCGCAGCCGGGCCTCCTCCGCCGCCGGGTCGTCACCGGCGTAGGGGCGGACGTCCAGGTGGACGCGGTTCCATCCGCTCTTGGGGTCGGGGGTGCGGACGAACTCCAGGTAGGGGCCGACGCCTTGGGCAGACCGCATCGACGCGTGGTCGTCGGTGACCTCGTGCACCGTCCAGTCCATCGCCTCGCCCCAGAACCGGGCCATCTCCCGCGGATCGGCGCAGTCGACGACCACCGCGGCGATCGGCCCGGTGCCCTCGTAGATCGGGCGGGGCTCCAGTACGCAGAACTCATTGCCCTCGGGGTCGGCCATGACCGTCCAGGGGACGTCGCCCTGGCCCACGTCGGCGAGCGTCGCGCCGAGATCCTTCAGGCGCGCGACCAGCTCCGCCTGATGGGCGGCCGAGGTGGTGGCCAGGTCGAGGTGGACCCGGTTCTTCACGGTCTTGGGTTCGGGGCGGGCAATGAGGTCGATGACGACTGCTGTGGGGTCGGGGTAGGAGAAGCCGACCGGTTCGAGGTTCGTCACGCCGGGCCCCTCGCTGTCGAGACCCCAGCCGAGCGCCTCCGCCCAGAAGCGACCGAGCGCGGAGTCGTCATGGGCCTTCATGTTGATCTGTACGAGTCGTGTTGCCATGCGGCAGATCCTAGAAGCCCCTGACCAGGCATTCCACCGTCGGGCCTTCCGAAGTAGGCGGCGCTCTCCGCGTCCGCCGGGTAGTACGACTCGATCGCGACCTCGGCCAGCGTGATGTCCATGGGAGTACCGAACGTGGTGATGGTCGAGAACAGCCGCAGCTCCTGTCCGTCGAAGCGAAGGATCATCGGGATCAGGACATCGGATTCGACCGATGGGCCCGACGCGTCCTCTGAGTCGGGACCGAGCAGTTCCTCGTAGAGCGCGGTGAGCTCGGCGTCGGGAGCGACGGCGAGCTGACGTCTGATGCGGGAACGGAACACCCTGCGTACGTCGGCGAAGTTGACGACCAGAGGGGCGAACCCACGCGGGTCCAGCCCCAGCCGCACCAGGTTCATCGGCGGCTTCAGCAGCTCGGGATCGACGCCCGTGAAGAACGGCTCGACCGCGCGGTTGGTCATCACGATGTTCCACCGGCGGTCGAAGGCCAGAGCCGGGTACGGCTCATGCGCACGCAGCACCCTCTCGACCGCGTCCCGGGCCGCCGACAACGCACCGTCGCCGAGTGGTCGCTCGGCGTACTGGGGTGCGAAGCCGGCCGCGAGCAGCAGATGGTTGCGATCCCGCAATGGCACATCGAGCTGGGCCGCGAGCCGCAGGACCATGTCGGCGCTCGGGCGGGACTTGCCCGTCTCGACCAGGCTGACGTGGCGAGCCGAGACGTCGGCCGCATTCGCGAGATCGAGTTGGCTGAGCCGTCGGCGATGCCGCCACTGCCGCAGCAGTTCCCCCACCGTGTGCATGGCCATCGAGCGTACTCATCGCGGAGTCGAGCGCCATGAAATCCGACTTCATCGACAACCGCTACGGCCGCAGAAACACTGCTTCCATGACCACAGAAGACAACAAGAGCATCGTTCAACGGGCACTCGTGGAACTGATCGAGACGGGCGGCACCGACACGCTCGCACCCCTGCTGAGCGACGACTTCGTCCATCACCGGCCGGACTCGACGTCCTCGACCAAAGGGGAATGGCTCGCCGCCGTAAAGGCAGCACTCACCCCGCTCGCCGGTATGCGGGTCGAGGTCCACCACCTGCTGGCCGACGGTGATCACGTCGTGATGCACTCGCGGCGACAACTCCCCGATGCTGGGCCGGAGATCGCGGTCGTAGACATCTGGAGGATCGACGAGGGCCTGATCGCCGAGGGGTGGGAGCTCATCGAGCCGGTGGCCCAGGCAGCCGCCAACCTGGTGTGGTGGGAGCCGGCCGGGCGCTGACCTCACCCGTCGTACAGCTACAAGCCGGTGGCGCCATCGATACGTTCCCGCACCAGATCGGCGTGGCCGTTGTGGCGGGCGTACTCCTCGATCATGTGGACGTAGATCCAGCGCAGGCTGACGTCCTGCCCCATGAAACGACCGGTGTCGGCCAGAGTCCGGTCGGCGCAGAGCTCGCGAGCGCGGGCGATCTCCGCGTGCCAGGTGGCGAGGGCGTCGCCCAAGGTGGCGCCCGCAGCCACCTCGAAGCCGCCGTCCACACCGTCCGGGTCGGCCTGCGGGTCGAAGATGGGCGGTACCTGTTCTCCGGCGAACACGCGTCGGAACCAGTTCCGCTCCACCTCCGCCATGTGCTGGACGAGGCCGGTCAACGTGAAGGCGGACGGCGGCACGGACGCGACGGCCGCCTGCTCGTCATCCAGGTCCGCGCACTTCATGGCCAGCGTGGTCCGGTGGAAGTCGAGCCAGCTTTCCAGCGTGGTGCGCTCGTCGGCGTTCAGCGGCGGTACGGGGCGTTCGACGGTGGTCATCGGTCAATTATCGCCAGGGGCCGACAAGAGAGTGAACATGGCCTGGGGCGATGCCAGTTGGGCCAGGAGTCCGGCAGCCGTCCGAGTTCGGCCGCAGCGCCTCAATGCGCGGAGGCGAAGAGCGCTGCTGTCCCTCCCAGGACCATCAGTTGCATGACACCCGGAATGCGCCACCGCCGAGCGAGCAGTCCACCGCCCGTGACCACCGCGCCGCCGGCCAGGATCCACGCACCCCGCAATGCTTCCGCGGGCGCGCTCGGGGGATTGTCCGGGTCGGTACCGTCGGCCCAGGCTGTTATCCCCCACCGGTACCACAGCACCGCGATGACCATCAGGTCGAGGACGAAGAGCGCCGCGCTGACCCCGGCCTGCTCGCCGGTCGACGGTCTGCCCCCTGGCCTCATGCCCAACTCCGTCTCGTCCGCGGGTGACGACGTCTTCGGTGTTTGCCCCGACAGCCTGCCGTTGGGGCAAACACCACGCATGAGTACAGCTACTCAGCCGCCCGCTAGACCCACGTGTTCAACCACATCCTGTTGTTCCACGAGTCCAGCGGAATCGCCTCGCCTGTGAAGATCGGCCAGAAGTAGATGAAGTTCCAGATGATCAGCAGCACCAGCACGCCCGAGCCGATCGCCCCGATCGCCCGGCGCCTCTCGCTCGACCCCGGTGGGCCGAGGATCGCGCCGATCATCATCGCCAGTGCCAGGCAGATGAAGGGGACGAACACCACCGCGTAGAAGAGGAAGATCGTGCGCTGCTGGTACATGAACCACGGCAGGTAGCCCGCCGCGATCCCGCACGCGATCGCGCCCGCCCGCCAGTCGCGGCGGAACAGCCAGCGCCACAGGACGTACAGCAGCGCGAAGCAGCCCGCCCACCACAGCAGGGGGGTGCCGATCGCCAGGACCTCGCGGGCGCAGTTGCCCGTCGTGTTGGCCGGGCAGCCGTCGACCCCCGCCCTCGGCGATTCGTAGAAGTACGAGACCGGGCGGCCCAGGACCATCCAGCTCCAGGGGTTCGACTGGTACTGGTGGCCCTCGGTGAGGTTGACGTGGAAGCTGTAGACCTCGGACTCGTAGTGCCAGAAGCTCCGTACGGTTGCCGGGATCCAGTCCGTGCCGAACTGCGGCAGGTCGATCGTGCCGAACAGCGGCAGTTTGATGTGGTCGGGGGAGAGGCTCTGGCGGTTGTCCGCCCAGCCGCGGAAGTAGCCGCCGGTTTTGTGGTCGCTCGCGAACCAGCCCGACCACGACGCGATGTACGTCACGAACGCCACCGGGATCGTCGACACGAACGCCGGGATCACATCGCGCCGCCACACCGCGCGGTACGGCGACACCGCCCCCGCCGTCCGCCGCGCACCCGCGTCCCACAGCACCGACATCAGCGCGAACGCCGCCAGGATGTAGAGCCCGTTCCACTTCGTCGCGCACGCCAGGCCCAGCATCACCCCGGCCGTGAGCCGCCACGGTCGCCAGCCCAGCCGCAGCGTCTCCGCGATGTCCGCGTCCGGGCGCAGTACGCCGTCCTCGTCCTCCGGGAGCGCGGCCGCGAAACGCGCCCGCGTCTTGTCCCGGTCGATCAGCAGCGCCCCGAAGGCCGCCACCGTGAAGAACATGACCATCAGGTCGAGCAGCGCTGTGCGGCTCATCACGAATTCGAGGCCGTCGACCGCCAGGAGCAGGCCGGCCAGGCAGCCCAGGAACGTCGAGCGCAGCAAGCGGCGGCCGATGCGGCAGATCATCAGCACCGCGAGCGTGCCGAGCACCGCCGTCATGAACCGCCAGCCGAACGGCGTGAAGCCGAAGAGCTGTTCGCCGATTCCGATGACCCACTTGCCGACCGGCGGGTGCACCACATAGCCGGGATCGTGCGGTACGGGGACCGCATCGGGGTTGGCCAGGATCTGGGGGTCGATCTTCGCCGGCCACGCCCCCTCGTACCCCTGGTGCATCAGCGCCCAGGCGTCCTTGGCGTAGTACGTCTCGTCGAATATCACCGCGTCCGGGCTGCCGAGCCGCCAGAAGCGCATCAGCCCCGCGACGAGCGTGACCAGCAGCGGGCCGCCCCACGCCGACCACCGCACCAGCCGGTCCGCGAGCTCCGGCGAGAAGCCGAGCACCCGCCACAGCTGAGGACTGGGCTTGGTGTACGGCGGCACCAGCCGGTCGCGCAGGGAGATTCTCGACGGCGGCATGTATCCGAACCGTCGCAGCCGCTGCCCCCATGTGGGCGGCTGTTCCCCGGCGTCTTGGCCCTGCAGGGCTTTGGGCGCTGTACTCGTCACCGCGCCATCGTAGGGAACGCATCTGTGCGAGTCCCGTGTCAGGGGCTGGGAGTATGGGGATTGTGACTGGATCGGACACTGGAACTGGAACGCTCGTCCTCGCGGGGACCCCCATCGGCGACATCGCCGACGCGCCGCCCCGGCTCTCCGCGGAGCTGGAGCGCGCCGACGTGATCGCCGCGGAGGACACCCGGCGGCTGCGCGGGCTGACCCGGGCGCTGGGGGTGCACACCTCGGGGCGGGTCGTCTCGTACTTCGAGGGCAATGAGTCCGCCCGTACGCCGGAGCTCGTCGAGGCACTGGAAAGCGGCAAGCGCGTGCTGCTCGTGACCGACGCGGGCATGCCCTCCGTCTCCGACCCCGGGTACCGGCTCGTCGCCGCGTGCGTCGAGAAGGACATCCGGGTCACCGCCGTACCCGGTCCTTCCGCCGTTCTCACCGCGCTCGCCCTCTCCGGGCTGCCCGTCGACCGCTTCTGCTTCGAGGGGTTCCTGCCGCGGAAGGCCGGCGAGCGGCTCGGGCGGCTGAAGGAGGTCGCCGACGACCGTCGTACGCTCGTCTACTTCGAGGCCCCGCACCGTATCGCCGACACCCTCGCCGCCATGGCCGAGGCCTTCGGCGACGAGCGCAGGGCCGCCGTCTGCCGTGAGCTGACCAAGACGTACGAAGAGGTCAAGCGCGGGCCGCTGAAGGACCTCGCCGAGTGGGCCGTCGACGGCGTACGCGGCGAGATCACCGTCGTCGTGGAGGGCGCCCCGGAGAGCGGGCCCTCCGACCTCGACCCCGACGAGCTGGTGCGCAGGGTGCAGGTGCGCGAGGAGGCGGGGGAGCGGCGCAAGGAGGCCATCGCCGCGGTCGCCGCCGAGGCCGGGCTACCCAAAAGGGATGTTTTCGATGCGGTTGTCGCCGCAAAGAATGCCGCCCGAAGCACATCTAAATAAGGCAAAGAACGCGCGTGGATGGCAAAGGCGCCCCGGTCTTGACCGGGGCCTTTTCCATGACTGGGCCAAGAGCCGATCAATACTCGGCAGCCCCTGATGCGCATCGGCCGCCGCGGGCGTCCACTGGTTGAGGAGGCGCATTCGTCTCCGAACGGCTTGTCCGACGGACAAGAGGAGTGGGCATGAGCGAGATCGTTGAAACCACGGTGCACGAGGCGTACGCCTTCGCGTGCATGCGGTGTGGATATGGCTGGGAGCAGGCGTACGAGATAGAGCACCACGTGGACGCCTCGGGCCATGCGTTCGTCATGTACAAAGCCGGGGGCGAACGCGTCCCCTCACCGCTGTCCACCCCGAGCTGCATCAACTGCGGCGGCCATGTCGTGAGGATCATGCGGTCCGGTCAGGTCTCGACCGTGCAGGGCCTCATGCACCCGCAGAAGAAGACCTCCAAGCTCGCCGAGCCGGTCACCGACGAGACGTCCGCCACCGCCACCGAGGAAACCGCCCCCGAACCCCACCACCACTGGCACCTCTCGGACCTCCTCCACCCCTTCCACCGCAAGTGATCGCAGCTGGCTAGCCTTGAGGTCATGAGCCCCAAGGACGCCATCCCGCCGCTGCCCGAGCCCCTGAAGGTCGCGGTCGCGGACTCGCACACCCACCTGGACATGCAGGACGGCACCGTCGAGGAAGCCCTCGCGAAAGCCGCATCGGTCGGTGTCACGACCGTCGTTCAAGTGGGCTGCGACATCAAGGGCTCCCGGTGGGCGGCCGAGACCGCCGAGGCGCACGAGAACGTGCATGCCGCCGTCGCCCTGCACCCCAATGAAGCGCCGCGCATCGTGCTCGGCGACCCCGACGGCTGGTCCCGCCAGGGGGCCCGAACCCCTGGCGGGACCAGCGCCCTCGACGAGGCGCTGGCCGAGATCGACCGGCTCGCCGGCCTCCCGCACGTACGGGCCGTCGGCGAGACCGGCCTCGACTACTTCCGTACGGGAGAGGACGGCATCGCCGCCCAGGAGCGCTCCTTCCGCGCGCACATCGAGATCGCCAAGCGCCGGGAGAAGGCCCTGGTCATCCATGACCGCGAGGCCCACGCCGATGTGCTAAGGATCCTCGCCGAGGAAGGCGCCCCCGAACGGACCGTCTTCCACTGCTACTCCGGCGACGCCGCCATGGCCGAAATCTGCGCCGCCCAGGGCTACTTCATGTCCTTCGCCGGAAACGTCACCTTCAAGAACGCCCAGCCGCTGCGCGACGCCCTCGCCGTCGCCCCGCTGGAACTCGTCCTCGTCGAGACCGACGCACCCTTCCTCACCCCCGCCCCGTACCGCGGTCGGCCTAATGCCCCGTATCTCATTCCGGTCACGGTGCGTGCCATGGCGGAGGTCCGCGGCATCGGCGAAGAGGCTCTGTGCACGGCGATCGCGGCCAACACGGCCCGCGCCTTCGGCCTGGACCGCGACACGGTGTAACCGCCCGGCTTTGGAGAGTGAGCGACGCTCCGCTAGTGTCCCGGCCCGACCACCCGGACCGGACTTCTGAAGCGAGTGAGCGTCGTGAGCAGTGCGCAGGGCAGTCACCGTGCAGAACGCGGCAGCCGCCGCGCGGCGAGCAGGACCGCGCCGCAGACCGTGCAGCCTTACGAGGCTCCGTACGCCCCGCCGCCGTCCCCGGAGTACGCCGACGCGTACGCACCGGACACCTACGCGCCCGCGTACGAGCTGCGCGAGCCCCGCCTCCCCCGCCAGAACCCCACCTCGGCGGCCCGCCAGGCGGCACCTCCCGCCGAGGGAGAGGTAGGCCCCGGCGGCCGGGCCGAGGCGCGCCGGGCCGCGCGCCGGCGCAAGGGCGAGCGGGACCCGGAGCAGGGGCGCGAGCCCCGGCGTGAGCGCACGGAAGCCCCCTCCCGCCGCCCCGACACCCTGCGCCGCCTCGTCCCGCAGGCCCTCGTCGTGGCGTTCCTCGCGGGCGGCACCTCCGCCTTCGTCGCCAACGACAAGGCCGTACGGATCGACGTCGACGGCACCTCCCGGACCCTCCACACCTTCGCCGACGACGTCCAGGAGCTCCTCGCCGACGAGGGCGTCCCCATGGGCGAGCACGACCAGATCGTCCCCGCCCCCGGCACCGCCCTGGCCAGCGGCGACGAGATCTCCGTCAGCCACGGCCGCCCCGTCGCCCTGACCCTCGACGGGGAGCGCCGCCAGGTCTGGACGACCGCGCGCACCGTCGACGGGGCGCTGCGCCAGCTCGGGGTGCGCGCGGAGGGCGCGTACCTCTCCACCTCGCGCTCCTCCGCGATCGCCCGGCACGGGCTCTCGCTGGACGTACGGACCGAGCGCAGCGTCACGTTCATGGCCGACGGCCGCGAGCGCACCATCCGTACGAACGCGGCGACCGTCCGCGAGGCCCTCGACGAGGCCGGGATCACCCTGCACGGCCAGGACACCACCTCGGTCCCCGCCGACGGCTTCCCGCGCGACGGCCAGACGGTCACCGTCATGCGGATCACGGGCACGAAGGAGGTCCGCGAGGAGCCCATCGCCTTCGCCACCGAGAAGTCCAAGGACGCCTCGGTCTTCGCCGGTACGGAGGTCGTCGCCAAGCAGGGCAAGGAGGGCATGCGCAAGGTCACGTACGCGCTCCGCACCGTCAACGGCGTCAAGCAGAAGCCGAAGAAGATCGCCGAGGAGGTGGTGCGCGAACCCGAGACGCAGATCGTGAAGGTCGGCACCAAGCCCCTGCCCGCCTCGGTCTCCGGCACCGGCGGCCTCAACTGGAGCGGTCTGGCGCACTGCGAGTCGGGCGGGCGCCCGGGCGCGGTGGACGCGACGGGGAACTACGGCGGCCTCTACCAGTTCGACGGCCAGACCTGGCGCTCGCTCGGCGGCAGCGGCGTCGCCCAGGACGCCCCCGCCGAGGAGCAGACGTACCGGGCGAAGAAGCTCTACGTGCAGCGGGGGTCGAGCCCGTGGCCGCACTGCGGCAGGCGGCTGTACGGATGAGGGCCGCCGGGGCCGGGGCCGATGGGTGCGGGGGCGCCGGTGACCGCCGTAGGCTCTACGGGTGAGCACCACTGAGCCCGACGCCCTCCTCGGCCCCGCAGACATCCGCGAACTGGCGGCGGCGCTTGGCGTACGCCCGACCAAGCAGCGCGGTCAGAACTTCGTCATCGACGCCAACACGGTCCGCAGGATCGTACGGACGGCCGGGGTGCGCCCCGACGACGTGGTGGTGGAGGTGGGGCCCGGCCTGGGCTCGCTGACCCTCGCCCTGCTGGAAGCGGCGGACAGTGTGGTCGCGGTCGAGATCGACGACGTGCTGGCGTCCGCGCTCCCGGCGACGATCGAGGCGCGGCTCCCGGCCAAGAAGGACCGGTTCAGGCTGGTCCACTCCGACGCGATGCTCGTCAAGGAGCTCCCGGGACCGCCGCCCACGGCGCTGGTCGCGAACCTTCCGTACAACGTGGCCGTTCCGGTGCTCCTGACCATGCTGGAGCGCTTCCCCTCCATCGAGCGCACCCTGGTGATGGTCCAGTCCGAGGTCGCCGACCGGCTGGCGGCCGAGCCCGGCAACAAGGTCTACGGCGTCCCCTCGGTCAAGGCGAACTGGTACGCGGACGTGAAGCGCGCCGGAGCCATCGGCCGCAAGGTCTTCTGGCCCGCCCCGAACGTCGACTCGGGCCTCGTCTCGCTCGTACGGCGGGCGGAGCCCGTCGCCACCACCGCCACCCGGGCCGAGGTCTTCGCCGTCGTCGACGCCGCCTTCGCACAGCGCCGCAAGACGATGCGCGCCGCCCTCGCGGGCTGGGCGGGCTCGGCCGCGGCGGCGGAGGAGGCGCTGGTCGCCGCGGGTGTGTCGCCGCAGGCGCGCGGCGAATCGCTGACCGTGGAGGAGTTCGCGCGCATCGCGGAGGCCAAGGCGTGAGCGGTGGTGTGACGGTACGGGTCCCCGCCAAGGTCAACGTCCAGCTGGCGGTGGGCGCGGCCCGCCCCGACGGCTTCCACGACCTGGCGAACGTCTTCCTCGCGGTGTCGCTGTACGACGAGGTCACGGTCACGCCGTCCGACCGCTTTTATCTGACCTGCTCCGGCCCGTACGCCGACCAGGTCCCCCTCGACACCACGAACCTGGCCGCACGGGCGGCCCAGGCGCTGGCCTCGCGGCACGGCATCGACCCCGCCGTCCACATCCACATCGCCAAGGACATCCCGGTCGCGGGCGGCATGGCGGGCGGCAGCGCGGACGGGGCGGCGGCACTGCTGGCGTGCGACGCGCTGTGGTCGGTCGGTTCCTCGCGTACGGAACTCCTCGACATCTGCGCCGAGTTGGGCAGCGACGTGCCGTTCTCGCTGGTCGGCGGCGCGGCGCTGGGGCTGGGCCGCGGCGAGAAGCTGACGGAGCTTGAGGTGGGCGGCACCGGCTTCCACTGGGTGTTCGCGACGGCCGACGGCGGCCTCTCCACCCCGGCGGTCTTCCGCGAATTCGACCGCCTGACCCCCGAGGCTCCGACGCCGGAGGCGTCACCGCTGCTCCTGGAGGCGCTGCGGACGGGCGACGCGGAGGCACTGGCGGCCTCGCTCGTACGCTCCAACGACCTCCAGCCGGCCGCCCTCTCCCTGCGCCCGTCCCTGACGGAGACGCTGGAGGCGGGCGTCTCGGCGGGAGCCCTGGCGGGCCTGGTCTCGGGCTCGGGCCCGACGACGGCGTTCCTGGTGGCGGACGCGGGGGCGGCTGAGAAGGTCGCGGCGGCGCTGGTCGCTTCGGGGACGTGCCGGACGGCGCGGGTGGCTACGGGGCCGGTGGTGGGGGCGCGGGTCATCTGACCTGCGAGTTGCAGCCGCCGACGGTGGGCGGCCGTCCACGGCAGGAGTCGGGGGGATCCTGTCAGGCATGCACGGGCGGTGCGCGGGTGGGAGACGGGCCGGCGCGGAGCGCCGCAGAGAGAAGCGCGGAGCGCGCAAGGCCGGGGTCCGCGGAGCGGACGGAGGGCCCCGCGCGGAGCGCGGGAGAAAACCCCGCCCCCCAGCCCCGTACGCTGGGAGATCGATCGATCCCCCTTCTCTGGAGCGTCAATGGCCGTCAACCTCGTCAATGTCGAGGCCGTCAGCAAGGTCTACGGGACCCGTGCCCTGCTCGACGGTGTCTCGCTCGGCGTCTCCGAGGGGGACCGGATCGGGGTCGTGGGCCGCAACGGTGACGGCAAGACGACGCTGATCCGGATGCTCGCCCAGCTCGAGGAGCCGGACGGCGGCCGCGTCACCCAGGTCGGCGGCCTGCAGCTCGGTGTCCTCACCCAGCACGACTCCCTCGACCCGAACGCAACCATCCGCCACGAGGTCATCGGCGACATGGCCGACCACGAGTGGGCGGGCAACGCCAAGATCCGCGACGTCCTCACCGGGCTCTTCGGCGGCCTCGACCTCCCCGGCTTCGGCCAGGGCCTCGACACCGTCATCGCACCGCTCTCCGGCGGCGAGCGCCGCCGTATCGCGCTCGCGAAGCTCCTCATCGCCGAGCCCGACCTGATCGTGCTCGACGAGCCGACCAACCACCTCGACGTCGAGGGCATCTCCTGGCTGGCCAAGCACCTCCAGTCGCGCCGCTCCGCACTCGTCTGCGTCACCCACGACCGCTGGTTCCTCGACCAGGTCTGCACCCGCATGTGGGACGTCCAGCGCGGTTCCGTGCACGAGTACGAGGGCGGGTACAGCGACTACGTCTTCGCCCGCGCCGAGCGCGAGCGCATCGCCGCCACCGAGGAGTCCAAGCGCCAGAACCTGATGCGCAAGGAGCTCGCCTGGCTGCGCCGCGGCGCCCCCGCCCGTACCTCCAAGCCGCGGTACCGCATCGAGGCCGCCAACGAGCTCATCGCCGACGTGCCGCCGCCCCGCGACACCTCCGAGCTGATGAAGTTCGCCAACGCCCGCCTCGGCAAGACGGTCTTCGACCTCGAGGACGTCACCGTCCAGGCCGGCCCCAAGGTCCTCCTCAAGCACCTCACCTGGCACCTCGGCCCCGGCGACCGCATCGGCCTCGTCGGCGTGAACGGCGCGGGCAAGACGTCCCTGCTGCGCGCGCTCGCCGAAGCCGCCCGCACCCAGGGCGAGGTCCAGCCCGTCGCCGGCAAGGTCATCGTCGGCAAGACCGTCAAGCTCGCCTACCTCTCGCAGGAGGTCGGCGAACTGCCGCCCACGCTCCGGGTGCTGGAAGCCGTTCAGCAGGTACGCGACCGGGTCGACCTGGGCAAGGGCCGCGAGATGACCGCGGGCCAGCTCTGCGAGCAGTTCGGTTTCTCCAAGGAGAAGCAGTGGACCCCCGTCGGCGACCTGTCCGGCGGTGAGCGCCGCCGGCTGCAGATCCTGCGCCTCCTCATGGACGAGCCGAACGTCCTCTTCCTCGACGAGCCCACCAACGACCTCGACATCGAGACCCTCACCCAGCTCGAGGACCTCCTCGATGGCTGGCCGGGGTCGATGATCGTGATCTCCCACGACCGGTTCTTCATCGAGCGCACCACCGACAAGGTGTTCGCGCTGCTCGGTGACGCCACGCTGCGGATGCTGCCGCGCGGGATCGACGAGTACCTGGAGCGCAGGCAGCGGGTGCTCGACGCGTTCGTGCCCTCGGCGCCCGCCGCCTCGGCCGCCCCCGCCGCGCCGAAGGTCTCCTCCGAGGCGGCCCGCGCCGCCAAGAAGGAGCTGCAGAAGATCGAGCGTCAGCTCAGCAAGATGTCCGACCGCGAGACCTCGCTGCACGCGCAGATCGCCGACAACGCCACCGACTTCGAGAAGGTCGCCAAGCTCGACGCCGAGCTGCGTGAACTCATCACCCAGCGCGACGAGTTGGAGATGCGCTGGCTGGAGCTGGCCGAGGACGCCCAGTAGGGCACGTAACGACGGCATCACGGGCCGGTCCTCCCTTGGCCACAGGGGAGTGACCGGCCCGCCTGCATTGGTGCGCAAGTGATAGAAAGAGCTCCCGCTCGACTGACGTATAGATGCGGGATCCATGCCCGATTCGCTCCTTTCCGGCGGTTGTTGACCGCTGCCGGAATTGCGGGGGAGGCCGGTCGGGCAGCGGACCCCCGCGTGAAGAGGTATCTGGCGATGACTCAGCCGCCCGGACAGCAGCCGCCGCAGGGCGGATTCGGCGCACCGCAGGACCCCCGGCTGGGGATGCCGCAGCCGCAGTCCCAGCCCGCGCCGCCGCCCCCGCCCGCCCAGGCGCCGCAGATGCCGCCGCCGCCCGCCGCGCCGCCGCAGGCTCCGCAGCCGCAGCCCGGGTACGGCTATCCGCAGAACCCGCCGCCCCCGCAGCCGGGTTACGGCTACCCCCAGCAGGCGCCGCCGCCGGCCCCGAACCCGTACGCCCAGCAGCCCCAGCAGCAGCCCGGCCAGTTCCCGCAGCAGCAGCCCGGCCCCTACGGCGCGCCCCAGTCTCCCTATGGGCAGCAGCAGTTCCCCGGCGCCCCTGTGCCGCCCCAGCCCGGCCAGGGCGGCGGCGGTGGCGGGTTCTTCAAGGGCAAGCCCGGTGTCATCATCGCGGCCGCCGTGGCCGGCCTCCTCGTCATCGGCGGCGGCGTCTATTTCGCCGTCAGCAGCGGCGACAAGGACGACAAGAAGCCCGTCGCGACCGACAGCAAGAAGCCCACCGGCGGCTCCAGTTCGAGCAGCACCGACGGCACGGGCGACCGCAACGGCGGCGACGACCTCAACGCGGGCCGCAAGGACGGCGAGGCCAAGGTCCTCTGGTCGCAGACCAACAAGGTCGACCTGCCGCGCAACGGCGCCGACCAGAACGGCATGTGGTTCACCGGCGACACCGTCGCCAAGGCCATGTACAAGAACATCACCGGGTACGGGGTCGCCGACGGCGCCCAGAAGTGGTCGCTCACCCTCGACACCGAGATCTGCGGCGCACCCCAGCAGTCCACCGCGGACGGAAAGATCGTCGTCGGCGTCAAGAACGGCAACACCGACAAGAGCGACTGCGACCAGCTCCAGCAGGTCGACCTCACCACAGGAAAGCTCGGCTGGAAGGTCAAGGTCCCGTCGGAGAACGCCTTCGACATCAAGACCGAGCTCTATCTCTCCATCTCCGGCAACACCGTGGGCGTGACCCGCATGGGCGGCTCCAGCGCCTTCTCGGTCACCGACGGCCACAAGCTCTTCGGCCGCATGGCCGGCACCTGCCAGCCGTCGGGCTTCGCGGGCGGCGCCAAGATGCTCGCCGCCGAGACCTGCTCGTCGGGCGGCAACGAGACCGGGGCGCAGATCCAGGAGCTCAACCCGCAGACGGGCAAGGCGAACTGGACGTACAAGCTCCCCAGCGGCTGGGCGGTGAAGAAGGTCTACTCGACCTCCCCGCCCGTCCTCTACGTCACCAACTCCAAGAAGAAGACCTGGAACATCCTCTCCCTGAAGCCGAACGGCGCCTTCCGCTCGGAGCTCCACCTCAAGGACACCTTCCAGCCCAGCTGCGGCCTGTCGATCTTCGAGGGCGAGATGCAGAGCTGCACCGGAGTGGCCTCGGACGCCAACACGCTCTACCTGCCGACCACCCCGGCCTCCACGAGTGACGGCCGTCAGAACGAGATCGTCGCGATCGACCTCAACACCGGCAAGGCCAAGTGGCGTTCGCCGGCCGGCACCGCCCGCACCGCGATCCCGCTGCGGACCGAGGGCGCCAACCTGATCGCCTACCTCGAGCCGAGTTACGACAAGGCCGGCGCGATCACCAGCATCGGCCCGTCGGGCGGCGCGGCGACGGTGCTGCTCCAGCACCCCGAGACGACGGCCTCGATCGAGAACGGCTTCTTCTCCCGGAAGGTCGAGTACATCGACGGACGGTCGATCATCATGTCGACCCGCGTCGACGGCAAGGACGACGAGACCTCCAAGATCATGCTGGCGTACGGCAAGTGACGGCACCCCGCCCACTGAACTCCCAGGCACCGAAGGCAGACCCGCGATGACCCAGCCGCCACCGCCACCGCAGCAGCCGCCGAACCAGCCCCCGCAGGGCGGCTTCGGCGCGCCCCAGCAGCCGTACGGCCAGCCGCAGCAGCCCCAGCAGCAGCCGCCGGGCCAGCCCCCGCAGCAGCCGCAGGCCCCGTACGGCCAGCCGCCGCAGCAGCCGTACGGACAGCCGCCGGCACCCCCGCAGCAGCCGTACGCCCAGCCCCAACAGCCGTACGCCCAGCCGCAACAGCAGCCGCAGCAGCCGTACGGACAGCCCCAGCAGCAGCCCCAGCCCGGCTACGGCTACCCGCCGCAACAACAGCAGCCGGGCTACGGCTACCCGACCCCACCGCAGCAGGGCTACGACTTCCCCCAACACACCCAGCCCGTCACCCCGCCCCCCGGCGGCAGCGGCGGCAACAAGAACCAGACCCGCATCATCATCGCGGCGGTCGTAGCCGTCGCCCTGATCATCGGCGGCGGCCTCTGGTACATGTCCGCCCAGGACGACAGCAAGGGCAACAAGGACAACCAGTCCCAGGGCGACACCGGCGGCAGCAAGGGCGGCTCCGGCGGCACCGGCGGCAACAAGGGCCTCGGCGGCAACGGCACCGAGAAGGTCCCCGCCTCCACCGCGGGCAAGGTGCTCCTCCAGGTGCCCGCCGCCAAGCCCGCCCTCGTCACCGGGGTCAACGGCACCTGGCTCACCGACAAGGCGTTCGTGCAGTCCGGCGTCAACCAGGTCGTCGCCTACGACCTCGCCTCCGGCAGCCCCACCTGGACCGTCAAACTGCCGGGCCCGCTCTGTGCCGCATCGAACCACGTCTCCCCGGACGGCATCACGGCGATCACCTTCCAGCCCGCCACCCCGACCGAGAAGACGAAGTACTACGGCTGCTCACAGGTGGCCGCGCTCGACCTCAACGCGGGCAAGCTCCTGTGGCGCAAGCAGATCGACGCCCCCGACCGGCCCACCAAGGCCGCCGAGTTCGACGAGGTCACCGTCGGCCCCGGCGTCGTGGCCACCGGAGGCATCGAGGCCTCGGGGGCCTGGGATCTGAAGACCGGCGCCCTGCGCTGGAAGCCGAGCGCCAACTCCGAGAACTGCTCGGACAAGGGCTACGCGGGAGGCGAGGCCCTCGTCGCCGTACGCACCTGCGGCGACATCGACAGCCCGCAGCTGACGGTCCAGCGCGTCGATCCGGTCACCGGAAAGGCGGCGTTCTCGTACGCCCTGCCGCGCGGTGTCCAGTACGCGCACATCGTCTCCACCAAGCCGCTGGTCGTCGCGGCCGACGTCGGCGACACCGCGGGCGACGGCAGCGGCATCTCCGACTACTTCTCCCTCTCCGACACCGGCACGCTGCTCGCCAGGATCCCGGCCTCGGGCGCCAAGTACGGCGGCCGGTGCTCCTCCACCGAGGTCGAGGTGTGCCACAACATCGTCGTCGGCAACAACCGCCTCTACCTGCCCACCGAGGAGCACGACCGGACGAACGAGATCCTCTCCTTCGACCTGGCCACGGGTAAGTCGACCAGCGACAACGCGCCCGCCGGCGACGGCTTCCGCTCGGTCCCGGTCCGGATGGACGGCGGAAACCTCATCGTCTACAAGGTGCCCCCGTACGACAAGGGCGGCCAGGTCGTCTCGGTCGACGGCGGAACCTTCAAGCAGACGCTCCTGATGTCGAATCCGGCCGACAAGGACATCAGGGACGCGGAGACCAGCTTCACCCTGGACCACGCGCAGATCGTCTTCGGAGGCGGCCGTCTCTTCTTCGGCGACGAGATCCTGGGCGCGGCCGACTCCTGGTCCCCGGACGAGAAGCGTTATCTCACGGTGGGCTTCAGTACGGGCTGATCCGGCCACCAAATAGCCCAGAATGGAAGGGATTTCAACATTCCAGGGGGCTTCTGACCGGTAAGGGGCGCGCGACGTCGAACAAGCGTGTAGCTTGCCGGGTCAGGAGGGCCGGGGGGCCTGCTCCGTGGGGGTCACACTGTGGGGGGTAGCTCTATGGGCGTGCGGCTCATGGTGGTCGACGACCACCGCTTGCTCGCCGAGGCACTCGCCTCGGCGCTGAAACTGCGCGGCCACCGCGTGCTCGCCGCGGCCGCACCCACCGGCGGCTCGGCCGAGCTGGTGATCGGCCGCGCGCCCGAGGTCTGCCTCTTCGGTACGGCAACACCCGCCGAACCAGGGGCTTTCGACCCCATCGTGCGGATCAAGAAGGAGCGCCCCCAGGTCGCCGTGGTGGTGCTCGGCCCGGTGCCGAGCCCCCGCGGCATCGCGGCCGCCTTCGCCGCGGGCGCATCCGGTTACGTACGCCACGACGAGCGCATCGAGGGCGTCGAGCGCGCCATGGTGAAGGCCAGAGCGGGGGAGGCGGCCGTCGCGCCGCAGCTCCTGCAGGGCGCCTTCGCCGAACTCCTCAACCCGGCCGCCCAGCCCGACGACGAGGGCCAGCGCCTGCTGCAGATGCTGACCCCGCGCGAGATCGAGGTGCTCGTACGGGTGGCCGACGGCGAGGACACCCGGCTGATCGCGGCCGGGATGGGCATCGCGCCGAGCACCGCCCGCACCCACGTCCAGCGCGTCCTGATGAAGCTCGGCGTCGGCTCACGCCTGGAGGCCGCGGCCCTCGCGGCGCGCACCGGGCTGCTCGACCGGGCGACGGTCAGCGCGTCCCTGCAGCTCGGGGGTACGGAAACAGGGCCGGACCTCAGCGTGTGAAGTCCGGCCCTGTCCAGGGGAGTTACTCCGACGGCGTCGGCGGCGCCACGACCGGGCGCAGCTTCAGCCAGACGAGGAAGAACAGCCCCAGGGCGAGCATCGCGAGCCCCGTCCAGAGGTTGATGTTGACCCCCTGCGCCTTCTTCATGTCGGCGTCGGAGACGGTGATCCCGGCGATCGTCACGATGACGCCGTAGACGACGAACAGTCCGCCGATGATGCGCCGGATGTCGAAGAGACGGGCGGCGGTGGCCGACTTGGCCTCCAGCTCGGAGACTTCCTTGTGCAGCTCAGACATGGTGGTTGCCTCCGATCAGATCGAGTACGGGATGTAGCAGAGCGCGGCGAGGACGATCGCGCCCCAGCCGAGCAGTGCCGGCTTGCGGTACCAGGCGTCGTCGCCCTCGGCGGGCGGCTCCTCCATGTCCGGGGACTTGGTGCCGTAGACGAGACCCGCGAGTTCGGCCTCGGGCTTCGGCGCGGTGAAGAGCGTGACGACGACCATGACGACCGCACCGGCGACGAAGCCGACGATCGCGGAGACGAAGTTGGCGCCCTGGTCGGTGGGGATGGAGATGACGCCCTGCTTGTAGATCCAGAAGTAGTTGAGCATGGCGGCCGAGGTGCCCGCGAGCAGGCCCCAGACGCCGGACTTCATGGACGCGCGCTTCCAGAACATTCCGATGATGAAGACCACGAACATCGGGACGTTGAAGAAGGAGAACAGCGTCTGCAGGTACCCCATGATGTTGGAGAACGAGGAGGCGATGAAGGCCGTGCCGATGGAGGCCAGTACGCCGACGGCCGTGATGAGGCGGCCGAAGCGCAGGTAGTACGCGTCCGGCTTGTCCTTCTTCACGTACCGCGCCCAGATGTCCGTCGTGAACACGGTGTTGAACGACGAGACGTTGGCCGCCATGCCCGCCATGAACGCGGCGAGCAGACCGGTGACCGCGATGCCGAGGACACCGTTGGGGAGCAGGTCCTGCATGAGCAGCGGGATCGCGTCGTTGTACTGCAGACCCGAGCCGGAGAGCCCGATCTTCGGGGCGACGACGGCGGCGACCAGGCCCGGGATCATCACCAGGAAGACGATGAAGATCTTCGGGAACGCGGCGATCAGCGGGGTGCGCTGGGCGGCCGAGAGGTTCTTGGCGGAGAGTGCGCGCTGCACCTCGGCGAAGTTGGTCGTCCAGTAGCCGAAGGAGAGGACGAAGCCGAGGCCGAGGATGATCGTCAGCCAGTTCGCGCCGAGCGGGTTGGCCTGGCCGATGGCCGTGCCGTCCCAGGCGGAGAGGAAGCTGTGGCCGTGGCTCTTCTCCAGGGAGTCCGTCAGCCCGTCCCAGCCGCCGACCTTCTTCAGGCCGAGGATGGTGAGCGGGATGAGCGCGGCGAGGATCACGAAGAACTGCAGGACTTCGTTGTAGATCGCCGACGAGAGACCGCCGATGGTGATGTACAGGAGGACGAAGAGGCCCGCGACCACGATCGCGACCCACTGCGGCCAGCCCAGGAGCGCCTCCACGACGATCGACAGGGCGTAGAGGTTCACGCCCGCGATCAGGATCGCCGCGAAGGCGAAGAGTATGGAGCTCAGCAGATGGGCGGACTTGTCGAAGCGCTGGAGCAGGAACTCCGGTACGGAGCGCACCTTCGACTTGTAGTAGAAGGGCATCATCACCAGGCCGAGGAAGACCATGGCCGGGATGGCGCCGATCCAGTACCAGTGGACGACCGCGACGCCGTACTGCGCGCCCGTCGCCGCCATGCCCAGGATCTCGGTCGCGCCGAGGTTGGCCGCGACGAATGCCAGGCCGGTGACCCAGGCCGGCAGTGAGCGGCCCGAGAGGAAGAAGTCGAGACTGGTCTTCACGCTGGCACGGGCCGCGAAGCCGATGCCGAGGACCACGACGAAGTAGATCGCCATGATCGCGTAATCGAGCCCGTTGGTGGGGAGCCGGAGCCCTGCGGCGAGAGTGTGCATGGGGGTACTCGCTTCGTTGCGCGAACTGAACAGGACCGGAACTTACGCTTCCGAGTTCAGGAAGTGAACAGTTTTGTTGAGGTTGTTTGTTGGATTGTGATCGCAGAGGGCGTTTTGTCCTGATGTTGCGCGAGGGAAAGCGCTTGCCTGTTGAAGGCGTCACACCCATTGACTGCGCTGTTGGCTTGTGGTTTGTTATGTTCGGTTCTGTTGAGTGTGCGTGTGTGTTGCAGTGCGAGGAGCGCCAGCGTGAAGAAGACATCGACCCGGCTCGCCGACGGTCGTGAGCTGCTCTACTACGACTCACGCGACGACGCGGTACGAGACGACGCCGACCTGCGCCCTCTCGACCCGGTCTCCACCGCCTCCGAGGTCCGTCACGACCCGCTGCTCGGTGACGCGGTCGCCGTCGCCTCGCACCGCCAGGGGCGCATCTACCACCCCCCGGCCGACGAGTGCCCCCTCTGTCCTTCCCGTAACGGACGGCTCAGCGAAATCCCGGCGCCCGAGTACGACGTGGCGGTCTTCGAGAACCGCTTCCCGTCCCTCGCCGGCGACTCCGGCCGCTGCGAGGTCGTCTGCTTCACCTCCGACCACGACGCGTCCTTCGCCGACCTCACGGACGAGCAGGCGGCCCTGGTCCTGGAGGCCTGGACCGACAGGACCGCGGAGCTCGCCGAACTCCCGCAGGTCAAGCAGGTGTTCTGCTTCGAGAACCGCGGCGCCGAGATCGGCGTCACCCTCGGCCACCCGCACGGCCAGATCTACGGCTACCCCTTCATCACCCCGCGCACCGAGGCGATGCTGCGCAGCGCCGACGCGTTCGCGGAAGCCACCAGCGGCGGCAACCTCTTCGACGACGTCGTCGCCCGCGAGCTCGCGGACGGCTCCCGCATCGTCATGGAGGGCGAGCACTGGGTGGCCTTCGTCCCGTACGCCGCGCACTGGCCGTACGAGGTGCACCTCTACCCGCGCAAGCGCGTCCCCGACCTCCGCTTCCTCGACGAGGACGCCCGCACAGAGTTCCCACAGATGTACCTGGAACTCTTGAGGCGCTTCGACCGGATCTTCGGCGAGGGCGAGCCGCCGACGCCGTACATCTCGGCCTGGCACCAGGCGCCGTTCGGCGAACTGGACGGACACAGCGTCAACCGGGACGAATTCGCCCTGCATCTGGAGCTTTTCACCATCCGCCGCACTTCCGGCAAGCTGAAGTTCCTCGCGGGTTCCGAGTCCGGCATGAACGTCTTCATCAACGACGTGCCGCCGGAGTCCGCGGCAGAGCGACTGCGAGAGGTAGCGAGCAAGTGAGCAACAAGTACCTGGTGACGGGCGGCGCGGGCTATGTGGGCAGCGTCGTGGCGGCGCACCTGCTGGAGGCCGGCCACGAGGTCACCGTCCTCGACGACCTCTCCACCGGCTTCCGCGAGGGCGTCCCCGCAGGCGCGCACTTCATCGAGGGCCGCATCCAGGACGCCGACAAGTGGCTCGACTCCTCGTACGACGGCGTCCTGCACTTCGCCGCCTCCTCCCAGGTCGGCGAGTCCGTCGCCAACCCGGAGAAGTACTGGCTGAACAACGTCGGCGGTACGACGGCCCTCCTCGCCGCGATGCGCTCGGCGGGCGTCCGCACCCTGGTCTTCTCCTCGACGGCGGCGACGTACGGCGAGCCCGAGTCGGTCCCGATCCGCGAGTCCGCCCCCACCTCCCCGACCAACCCGTACGGCGCGACGAAGCTCGCCGTCGACCACATGATCACGGGAGAGTGCGCGGCCCACGGCCTGGCGGCCACCTCGCTGCGCTACTTCAACGTCGCGGGCGCCTACGGCACGTACGGCGAGCGCCACGACCCCGAGTCGCACCTCATCCCCCTGGTCCTCCAGGTCGCCCAGGGCAAGCGCGACGCGATCTCGGTCTACGGCGACGACTACCCGACCCCCGACGGCACCTGCGTCCGCGACTACATCCACGTCGCCGACCTCGCCGAGGCCCACCTCCTCGCCCTGGCCGCGGCCACCCCCGGCGAGCACCTGATCTGCAACCTCGGCAACGGCACCGGCTTCTCGGTCCGCGAGGTCGTCGACACGGTCCGCAAGGTCACCGGTCACCCGATCCCCGAGATCACCGAGGCGCGGCGCGCCGGCGACCCGGCCGCCCTCGTCGCCTCCGCGGACACCGCACGCGAGCGGCTGGGCTGGCAGCCCTCCCGCCCCGACCTGGCCGGCATCGTCTCCGATGCGTGGGCATTCGCTCAGAACAAGGGAGTTGCTGAGGCATGAGTTTCCAGGAGCTGTACGGGACCGCCCCCGAGGGGGTCTGGGCCGCACCCGGCCGGGTCAACCTGATCGGCGAGTACACGGACTTCAACGAGGGCTTCGTGATGCCCCTCGCGCTGCCGCACACGGCGGTCGCCGAGGTGTCGCGCCGTACGGACGGAATCCTCCGCCTCTTCTCGGCCGACATCGAGGGCGGCATCGTCCAGCTCCACGTGGATGAACTCGAACCCCTCACCAACACCAGCTGGGCCGCGTACCCGGCAGGCGTGGTCTGGGCGCTGCGCGAGGCGGGCCACGCGGTCACGGGCGCGGACATCCACCTCACCTCCACCGTCCCGACGGGCGCGGGCCTCTCGTCCTCGGCGGCCCTGGAGATCGTGACCGCACTCGCGCTCAACGACCTGTACGAACTGGGCCTCTCCGCACAGGAGTTGGCCGTGATCGCCCAGCGCGCCGAGAACGCCTTCGTCGGCGTCCCGTGCGGGATCATGGACCAGACGGCCTCCGCCTGCTGCACCGAGGGCCACGCCCTCTACCTGGACTGTCGCGACCTCTCCACCCGCCAGGTCCCCTTCGACCTCGCCGCCCAGGGCCTGCAGCTCCTGGTCGTCGACACGCGCGTCAAGCACGCGCTGGGCGACGGGGCGTACGCCGAGCGGCGCGAGGGCTGCGAGGAGGGCGCGCGGCAGCTGGGCGTGAGCCACCTCCGGGACGTCCCGTACAGCGAACTCCCGGCCGCCCTGGCCAAGTTGGACGACGAGCGCATCCGCCGCTACGTCCGCCACATCGTCTCCGACGACCACCGCGTCGAGCAGACGATCGAGCTCCTGGACGCGGGCGACATCCGCGCCATAGGCCCCGTCCTCGTCGAGGGCCACACCTCGCTCCGCGACGACCTGCGCATCTCCTGCGAGGAGCTGGACCTGGTCGTCGACACGGCGGTCGCGGCCGGCGCGGTCGGCGCCCGGATGACGGGCGGCGGCTTCGGCGGCTCGGCGATCGTGCTCCTGGAGGCGACGGACGCGGAAACGATCACGAAGTCGATCGAAGAGGCCTTCGCGGCAGCGGGCCACGCGGCCCCGCGCGTCTTCGAGGCGACCCCTTCGGCGGGCGCGCACCGCCTGAGCTGAACCACCACGTCGTACGAACGGGTGCGTGAGGTGGAGGGATGACCTCCACCTCACGCGCGGCTTGGTCAGCGGGTGCTGGTCTCCGGCTCGGTCCGGGGGAGCTCGTCGAGGTCGAGGGTGAAGACGCGGCCGTCGGCCAGCTCGACGGGGAGCTTGCCGGTGCCGTACTTGTGGGTGTGCGCGGCGACGTAACCGGTGCCGGTCGGCTGCGTGTGGAGGACGATCTCCTGGGCGTAGGGGTCCACGATCAGGTAGACGGGAATGCCGTAGCGACCGTACTTGGCGGTGCAGTCGTCGTAGTCCTTGCGGGCCGACGAGGTCGAGACGACCTCGGAGATCAGCAGAACGTCCTCGAAGCTGTACCGCTTGCCCTGCTTCTGTGCGTCCTCGCGCAGGATCGCGAGATCGGGGGCGGAGTTCTCGTCCGCGGGGAAGTCGATGTACACGTCGGAGGTGACCTTCGCGTGACGGCCGAGGGCGAGCGAGTCGATCTGCATCGAGCGGATCGTGCTGGAGTGTTCCTCGCTCCGCGGTGTCATGATCACCTTTCCGTCGGCACCGAAGAAGACCGAGTACCCCTTGGGAAACTCGGTGTGCACGATTGCGTCGACACTCATGGACGGCTCCTACCTGTATGACGCCAGGCTACGGCGGGCAAGCGGCCAGGGGCGGCCGGAGGGCGGCCTGGGCCCCGTCGCCCCGAGGCCGGGCGGTACTGGACCTTCCGGTGGTACCAAAGCCCTGAATATGCCACTGGCCCGGGCGACTTCTGTCGCAAAGCATCACAACCGACACATCGCCCACAAGCCATCGGTCAATCCTGCAAATTGCCTTCCCCTCCGGCCCCCCGCCCGTACGCTGAACCACAGCACCGGTGGGGGCCGGTGTTGATCAGGGGGCGAGACAGTCGGGTACGACGCCCGGGGTGGGGTAGTAGTCGATGCACGGCGGCGGCCGTGCGGACCGGCACCTCCTTCACATCGGGCGCCGTACCTGCGCCGGTCCGTCCCCCGACGCATGGGGGTTAATCAAGTGGTACGTATCCGGGTTCTCGTGGTCGACGACCACCGCATCTTCGCCGAGTCGCTCGCAGCCGCGCTCGCGGCCGAGCCCGACGTGGATGTCGCCGCGGCAGGCAGCGGCCCAGCTGCCCTGCGCTGCCTCGACCGGGCGGCGGCAGAGGGCCGCAGATTTGATGTGATGCTGGTCGACGCCGACCTCGGTACGGCAGCCGCGGCCCAGCTCGGGATGCGCGCGGTCGCGGTGCCCGACGGCGGCGACAACGGCCTGGTCGACGGCATCTCCCTTGTCGTGGGCGTCCGTTCGGGCCAGCCGTCGGTCCGCACCGTCGTACTCGCCGAGAAGGACGACTCGCGCAGGGCGGCGCTCGCGCTGCAGGCGGGAGCATCCGGCTGGGTGGCGAAGGACTGCTCGCTGCAGCGGCTCCTGGCTGTCATCCGGGGCGTACTGCGTGACGAGACGCATCTGCCGCCCGCTCTTCTCACGGGCGTACTGCGGGAGTTGACCGCGGCCCGCAAGCACCGCACCGAGAGCGAACGGCTCGTCGAGTCGCTCACCCCGCGCGAGCGCGAGGTGCTGCGCTGCATGGTGGCCGGTCTGGGCAGGAAGGCCGTGGCCGAGCGCCTCTTCCTCTCCCCGCACACGGTCCGCACCCATATGCAGAACGTGCTGGGAAAGCTGGGCGTCCACTCCACCCTCGCCGCGGTCGCACTGGCCCGCCGTGCGGGTGTGGGTCCGGTCGACCTAGCCGGGGACGTTGTCGAACGGGGCGGTCAACTGGCGTAGCAGACCGGCGAGTTCGCCCCGCTGCGAGCGGGAGAGCTCACCCAGGATGGCCCGTTCCTGCGCGAGCAGCCCGGCCAGCGCCTGGTCGGCCCGGTCGCGGCCCTCGGGGGTGAGCCGCACCAGCACACCGCGCCGGTCGCTGGGGTCGGGCAGCCGCTCGACGAGGCCCTTCTTCGCGAGCCGGTCGATGCGGTTGGTCATCGTGCCCGAGGTGACGAGCGTCTGGGTGAGGAGCTGTCCGGGGGAGAGCTGGTACGGATCGCCCGCGCGCCGCAGCGAGGTGAGCACGTCGAACTCCCACGGCTCCAGCGAATGCTCCGAGAAGGCGAGCCTGCGCGCCCGGTCCAGATGGCGGGCCAGGCGGGAGACGCGGCTGAGCACCTCGAGTGGTTCCACGTCGAGGTCGGGGCGCTCTCGGCGCCATGCAGCGACCAGCCGGTCGACCTCGTCCTCCATGACGATCAGTGTAGTGGGTACCTCGACATGAAGTCTCTTGAATTCAACTATCTTGACATCGAGATACTTCGGGCGGGAGCCTGTACGCCATGACATCCACCTCACCTGTATGGGACCCGCACCAGTACCTCAACCACGCCGACCACCGCACCCGCCCCTTCCACGACCTCCTCGCCCGCGTCACCGGCGACCCCGCCCGCATCGCCGACCTCGGCTGCGGCGCGGGCAACGTCACCGCGGTCCTGGCCGACCGGTGGCCGAAGGCTCGTATCACCGGCTACGACAACTCCCCGCAGATGCTGGAGGAGGCCGAGAAGCACGCCACCGACACCCTCGACTTCGCGCTGGCCGACGCCGCCGACTGGGCGCCCACCGAGACGTACGACCTGATCGCCTCCAACGCCCTCTACCAGTGGATCCCCGGCCACGCCGACCTCTTCCCCGCCCACCTGGAAGCCCTCGCGCCCGGCGGCACCTTCGCCTTCCAGGTCCCCGGGAACTTCACCGCGCCCAGCCACACGATCCTCGCCGAGCTCCGCGAATCGTCCCGCTGGCGCCCGCGCCTGCACGGCGTCGGCGACCGTACGGCAGCCGTGCTGGAGCCCTCCGAGTACTACGGCGTCCTCGCCGACCTCGGCCTGGAACCGGACGTCTGGGAGACGACGTACACCCAGGTCCTCACCGGCGAGGACCCCGTCCTCGACTGGGTGAAGGGCACGGCCCTGCGCCCGGTCCTCACCGCGCTCGCGGACGACCCCGAGGCGACGGCGGCCTTCCTCGCCGAGTACGCGGCGCTGCTCCGCAAGGCCTACCCGCCCACCGCGCACGGCACGTTCTTCCCGTTCCGCCGGATCTTCGCCGTAGCCCGCAAGGGGGCCTGATGCTCACCGCAGTCGACCACGTCCAGCTGGCCGCACCGCCCGGCACGGAGGACGCACTCCGTACGTACTACGAGGGCGCGCTCGGCATGACGGAGATCCCCAAGCCCCCGGTCCTGGCGGCCCGCGGCGGCTGCTGGTTCCAGGCGGGCGCGGTCCAGCTGCACCTGGGGATCGAGAAGGACTACCGCCCGTCCGCGAAGGCCCACCCCGGCCTGCGCGTCACGGACATCGAGGCGTACGCGGAACGGATCGCAGCCCACGGCGCGAGGGTGCAATGGGACGGCGACCTTCCCGGCCACCGCCGCTTCTACTCCTGGGACCCCGTCGGCAACAGGCTCGAATTCCTGGAGCCACTGCCCGAGACCGCCGGCTGACGGTACTCGCCCGGCGTCGTACCGAAAGCGCTCCGGAACGCCTGGATGAACGCGCTGGGACCGCTGTAGCCGCACGCGGCAGCGGTCCCCGTGACCGGTGTGCCCGCCGCCAGCAGGGTCAGCGCGTGATGCAGCCGGAACTGGGTGCGCCACTGGGGGAAACTCATCCCCGTCTCGGCCCGGAACAGCCTGCTCAGCGTCCGCTCCGAAGCGCCCACCGCAGCCCCGAGCCCGGCGAGCGTACGCCCGTCGCCCGGATCGTCCGCGAGGAGCTGCGCGACGTCCCGCAGCCGGGGGTCGGCGAGCGCCGGCAGGTGCACCTGCAGCGCCTCGACCTGCCGCAACTGGTCCAGTGCCACCCGTTCCAGGTTGCGCCGGGGGCCGGCCGGCAGTTCGCCCTCGTGGGTCAGCGCGGCGATGACCTCACGCAGCAGCGGGCCGACCGCGAGCACCGTCGGCCGGTCGAGCCGCAGCGGATCGGCCGAGCGCGGGAAGGTCAGCGCCCGCAGCTCGGTCGGCCCGTACGCCTGATGCGCGTGGCGCACCCGCGCGGGCAGCCAGACGGCCCGGTGCGGCGGCACGACCCAGCTGCCGTGGGCCGTCGAGACGTGCAGGACTCCGCTGCCGGGGCTGATGAGCTGGTGGTCGTCATGGTCGTGCCAGTCGATGCGCTCCTGGTGGGCGAGGGGGACGCGGGCGGGCTTCTCACGGCGTTGGCAGGCTGTCGACACAAGTAGGCAGATTACTGATAGCCCGCCATGGTCGGCATCCGCAATTCTCGGAACATGACCAAGCCACCCCACCCCGCACCCGACCAGGCGGCGACCCCGGGCGCCGGCCCGCGCGACGCGGCGGTACGCACGCCGCCCGCCGCCGCGCAGCCCCGGGCCGGGACTCAGCCGCCGGTCGGGGCTGCGGCCCCCGCCACCGGCAGCCCGCACGTTCCCTCCTCCTGGCAGCGCATGCGCATGTGGGCCGCAGCCCACGCCGTCGACGACCTCTACCAGGGTCTCGTCCCCGCCTGCGTCCCCTACTTCGTCCTCGACCGCGGCTACAGCTACGTCGCCGCCTCCGGCCTCACCCTCGCCGCCGCCCTCGGCAGCTCCGTCCCCCAGCCGTTCATCGGCCTGATCGTGGACCGGCGGCCCGTGCGCTGGATGGCCGGCGTCGGAGTCGCGCTCGCCGGGATCGGGCTCGGGGCCTCCGGGCTCGTGCCCTCGTACGCGGCCGTGTGGACGCTCGTCCTGCTCTCCGGTCTGGGCATCGCCATGTTCCACCCCGCCGCCGGGAAGGCCGCCCGCGAAGCCGCAGGCGACTCCGCCGGGGCGATGAGCATCTTCGCCGCGGGCGGCAGCGTCGGGTTCTTCCTCGCCCCCGTCCTCGCCACACCCCTGCTCGTCTCCATGGGCGTCGGCGCCACCGCGCTCTTCATCCCGCCCGCCGTCGTCATGGCACTCGTCCTGCTCAGGCACCGGCCCTCAACTGCCGGGCCCGCAAAGGCTGTTCGTACCGGCACCGACCGCTGGAACCCGTTCCTGGTCCTCACCGGAGTCGAAGTCGTCCGCTCGGTCGTCTTCTTCGGCGTACTGACCTTCATCGAGCTCTACTGGATCCGCCACCTGCACTCCGGCAAGGTCCTCGCGGGCACCGCGCTCGCCTGCTTCCTGGTCGGCGGAGTCACGGGAACCCTCCTCGGCGGCCGCATCGCCGACCGCCACGGCATGGTCCGCACCGTCCAGTTCGGCAGCGCCCTCGCCGTCCCCATGCTGATCGGCCTGCGCCTGACGCCAGGCCCGTACGCCCCGCTGCTCTTCGCGGTCCTGGCGGGGATCGCGCTCAACATCCCCTTCGCCGTCCTGATCAAGCTCGGCCAGGACTACCTCCCGACCCGCCCCGGCACCGCCTCCGGCGTCACCCTCGGCCTCGCCGTCTCCGTCGGCGGCCTCATCGCCCCCGCACTGGGCGCCGCGGCCGAGGCGTACGGCCCCCAGGGCGTCTTCGCGATCCTCTGCGCGATCCCGGTCGCGGCCCTCGCGCTCGGCCTGTTCCTCACCGACCCGGAGACCGACCCCTCCTGACTAGCCGGCGGGGAGACTCTCCCGCGCCCACGCCGCCAGCAGTCGCAGCGCCGTCTCGGAGGGGGAGCCCTCCTCGACGGTGTGCGCGACCAGCGCCTGGTCCGGGTCGTCCGGCAGCCGCAGCGTCTCGAAGCCGAGGTCGATCGGGCCGACCACCGGGTGGTCGTACTTGTACCGGCCGTGCGTCTTGTCCTTGAGCAGGTGCTCGGCCCACACCTCCCCGAACTCCGGCCCCGACGCGTCGAGTTCGGCCAGCAGCTCCGCCGTGCGCGGGTCGTCCGGGTGGCGGCCCGCGTCCAGCCGGAGATAGGCGGCGGTGTCGCTCGCCTTGGCCCGCCAGTCCACGTACAGACGGCGCATCCCCTCGTCGAGGAAGACCAGCCGCGCCAGGTTCCGCTGCCCCGGCGCCAGCGCGCCGAAGTCCGTGATCAGAGCCGCGGCGAGGGGATTCCACGCCAGCACATCCGTATTGCGGCCGACGACGTACGCGGGGACGTCCGCCGCCGAGTCCAGCAGCCGCTGCAGACCGGGCCGCACCACCTGCACAGGAGCCTCCGCGGACTCCGACCCCGACCAGGGGCGCGCCAGCCGGTACAGATGCTCCCGCTCCACCGCATCCAGCCGCAGCGCACGGGCCACCGAGTCCAGGACCGCCTCGGAGAAGTGCAGCGTCCGCCCCTGCTCCAGGCGTACGTAATGATCCACGCTCACCCCGGCGAGCAGCGCCAGCTCCTCCCGCCGCAGCCCCGGCACCCGCCGCTGACCCCCGTACTGCGGCAGCCCCAGCTCCTCGGGCCGCAGCCGGGCCCGCCGGGACCTGAGGAACTCACCCAGCTCTGCGCGTCTGTCCAATGCCATGCGCCCAGTATCCCCACGGCTCCCCGCGCCCGGAGCGGCCCAGCCTGGTCACGCCGTGCCCAGGCACGAGCTGCCACTGGGTGGACGCTCGCCGCGCGAGCAGAGTTGCCGCCAACGGCAGGGACGCACAGGGCGCCTCGCCACCGCGCACCTCTCAGGAGCACACCACCATGAGCACCAACCTCCCCACCCGCCCCCTCGGCACCACCGGCTTCGACATCACCTCCGTCGGCTTCGGCTCCTGGGCCGTCTCAGGATCCGGCTGGAGCTACAGCTGGGGCGAGACCGACGACACCGAGTCCGTCGCCGCGATCCGCCGCGCCCTCGACTCCGGCGTCAACTGGATCGACACCGCCGCCTACTACGGCCTCGGCCACTCCGAGGAGATCGTCGCCAAGGCCGTCGCCGGCCTGTCCGACGCCGAACGCCCCTACCTCTTCACCAAGGTGGGCCTCGTCGCGGACCCGCAGAACCCGAACGCCGCACCCGTACGCACCATGAAGCCCGCGAGCGTACGCCGTGAACTGGAGGCCTCCCTACGGCGGTTGAACACCGACCACATCGACCTCTACCAGGTGCACTGGCCCGACACCGGCCTCCCCTTCTCCTACACCGACGGCAGCGCGGCGGCCTCCGCCGACGCCACCCCGCTGGAGGAGTACTGGCAGCTCATGGCCGACCTGAAGGCCGAGGGAAGGATCCGTGCGATCGGCCTCTCCAACCACAGCCCCGCCCAGCTCGACACCGCCGAGAAGATCGCCCACGTCGACGTCGTCCAGCCGCCGTTCTCCGCGATCAACCGCTCCGCCGCCGCCGAGATCGCCTGGGCCCACGCCCACGACACCGGCGTGATCGTCTACTCCCCGATGCAGTCCGGGCTGCTCACCGGCGCCTTCACCGCCGAGCGGGCAGCGGCCCTGACCGCCGACGACTGGCGCAGCAGCCACCCGGACTTCACCACGGGCCTGACCGCCAACCTCCGCCTCGCCGAAGCCCTGCGCCCCGTCGCCGCCCGGCACGGCGCCACCGTCGCAGAGGTGGCGATCGCCTGGACTCTGGCCTGGCCCGGCATCACCGGCGCGATCGTCGGCGCACGCAACGCCGCTCAGGTCGACGGCTGGACCGGCGCCGGATCACTGGAGCTGACCGCCGCCGACCTGACGGAGATCGCGGACGCCATCACCGCGTCGGGCGCCGGTACGGGCCCGGCCCGCCCGTAAGACCTGTTCCGTACGAGAAGGAGCGCACCATGACCCTCACCGTCATCGCCGAATGCCTGGCCGCCCCCGGCCAGGAGGACCGCCTCCGCACCGCCCTGGAAGGCATGATCGAGCCCTCCCTGGACGAGCCGGGCTGCCTCGCCTACCGCCCGTACACCGACCGCAACCAGCCGGGCCGGATGGCCGTCGTCGAACAGTGGACAGGCCCCGAAGCCCTCGCCGAGCACTTCGAGACCCCGCACTTCCGGCACGTCGCCCAGGTTCTCGACCTGGTCCTCGCCGAACCGATGACCATCCGCAGACTCGTCGACGCACCGGTGACGAGTTAGCTCTTGCGATGCCCTATCAGCCGCGGCTTCGCCTCGAGGTTCTCCAGACCGTGCCAGGCCAGGTTCACCAGATGCGCGGCGACCTCCGCCTTCTTCGGCCTGCGCGCATCGAGCCACCACTGGCCGGTCAGAGCGACCATCCCCACCAGCGCCTGCGCGTACATCGGCGCCAGCTTCGAGTCGAAGCCGCGGTTCTTGAACTCCATGCCGAGGATGTCCTCGACCTGCGTCGCGATGTCCGAGATCAGCGACGCGAACGTCCCCGTCGACTGCGCCACCGGCGAATCGCGCACCAGGATCCGGAAACCGTCCGTGTACGACTCGATGTAGTCGAGCAGCGCGAAAGCCGCCTGTTCGAGGAGCTCACGCGGGTGCCCGGCGGTCAGCGCGCCCGTCACCATGTCGAGGAGCTGGCGCATCTCCCGGTCGACCACGACCGCGTACAGCCCCTCCTTGCCGCCGAAGTGCTCGTACACGACCGGCTTGGAAACCCCCGCCTTCGCGGCGATCTCCTCCACCGACGTGCCCTCGAAGCCCTTCTCCGCGAAGAGGATGCGGCCGATGTCCAGCAGCTGCTCACGGCGTTCCTTGCCGGTCATCCTGACCCGGCGTGTGCGCCGCGCCGCAGCGGGCCTTTTCTGCTCGCTGCCGCTGGTACTGCTGTCGATCGCCACGTCGTCCATCATGCCGTTTCTGTGAGCTCGCTCTGCCGCCGGGCTTCGATGCGCTCGGCCGACGGCCAGCGCACGTCGTACGCCCACCCCGCCTGCTCGAACCAGCGGATCAGCCGTGCGCTGGAATCCACCTGGCCCCGCAGTACGCCGTGCCGTGCGGACGTCGGGTCCGCATGGTGCAGGTTGTGCCACGACTCGCCACAGGAGAGGACCGCGAGCCACCACACATTGCCTGAGCGGTCACGCGACTTGAACGGCCGCTTGCCCACCGCGTGACAGATCGAGTTGATCGACCACGTCACATGGTGCAGCAGCGACACCCGCACCAGAGAGCCCCAGAAGAAGGCCGTGAAAGCCCCCCACCAGGACATCGTCACCAGACCGCCCACGATCGGCGGGATGGCGAGGGACAGCATCGTGAAGTAGATGAAGTTGCGTGAGATCCAGCGGATCGCCGGGTCCCTGATCAGATCCGGTGCGTACTTCTGCTGCGAAGTCCGCTCCTCGTCGAACATCCAGGCGATGTGAGCCCACCACAGGCCCTTCAGCAGCGCGGACAGGCTCTCCCCGTACCGCCACGGCGAGTGGGGGTCGCCCTCGGCGTCGGAGAACTTGTGGTGCTTGCGGTGGTCCGCCACCCAGCGCACCAGCGGACCCTCGACCGCGACCGAACCCATCAGCGCGAGCACGATCCGCAGCGGGCGCTTCGCCTTGAAGGCGCCGTGCGTGAAATAGCGGTGGAAACCGATCGTGATGCCGTGGCAGCCGATGTAGTACATGGCCACCAGCAGACCGATGTCCAGCCAGCTCACGCCCCAGCCCCACGCCAGCGGCACCGCCGCCAGCACTGCCAGGAAAGGCGCCACGATAAAGGCGAGCAGGGCGATCTGTTCGATCGACCGTTTACTGTCCCCGCCCATCGTCGCGGTGGGGAGGGTCGCCTCCTCGGAGGCGTCGGTGATCAGCTCGGGGCTGATGGTCATGGAGTTCCCTGTGGGGTGAGGGGTACGGCTGATCCGTGGCTACGGTTCCGTAACCTACGGCGTCGTAAGTATGGCAGCGCGAAGCCTCGCGGCAAGAGGCCTGTGGATAACACAACGGAAATGGACACCTATCCTGGGTGTCATTCGGACAGCGCGGTCCGCATCCCCTGCCAGTCGTGCCCCACACTGCAAGGAGCCGCACCTGTGAGCAGTGCCGACCTGACCCCCACCGCCAGCACCGAGCTGCGCGCCGACATCCGCCGCCTGGGCGATCTCCTGGGCGAGACGCTCGTACGGCAGGAAGGCCCCGAGCTCCTCGAGCTCGTCGAACGGGTCCGCGCCCTGACGCGCTCCGACGGCGAAGCCGCCGCAGAGCTCCTCGGCGAGACCGAAGTGGAGACAGCAGCCAAGCTGGTCCGCGCCTTCTCCACCTACTTCCACCTCGCCAACGTCACCGAGCAGGTCCACCGCGGCCGCGAGATGCGCGCCGTCCGCGCCGCCGAGGGCGGACTCCTCGCCCGTACCGCCGACCGCCTCAAGGACGCCGACCCCGAGCACCTGCGCGAAACGGTCAAGCACCTCAACGTCCGCCCGGTCTTCACCGCGCACCCCACCGAGGCCGCCCGCCGCTCCGTCCTCAACAAGCTGCGCCGCATCGCCCAGCTCCTCGAGACCCCGGTCATAGAGGCGGACCGCCGCCGCCACGACCTGCGCCTGGCGGAGAACATCGACCTCATCTGGCAGACCGACGAGCTCCGCGTCGTCCGTCCGGAACCGGCCGACGAAGCACGCAACGCCATCTACTACCTCGACGAACTCCACGCCGGTGCGGTCGGCGACGTACTCGAAGACCTGGCAGCGGAACTGGAGCGCGTCGGCGTCGAACTCCCCGCCGGCACCCGGCCGTTGAGCTTCGGCACCTGGATCGGCGGCGACCGCGACGGCAACCCCAACGTGACCCCCCAGGTGACCTGGGACGTCCTGATCCTCCAGCACGAGCACGGCATCACCGACGCCATCGAGCTCATCGACTTCCTGCGCGGACTGCTCTCCAACTCCATCCGCTACGCCGGCGCCACCGAGGAGCTCCTCACCTCCCTCCAGTGCGACCTGGAGCGGCTCCCCGAGATCAGCCCCCGCTACAAGCGCCTCAACGCCGAAGAGCCCTACCGGCTCAAGGCCACCTGCATCCGCCAGAAGCTCGTCAACACCCGCGAGCGCCTCGCCAAGGGCACCGCCCACGAGGACGGCCGCGACTACCTCGGCACCTCCGAGCTCCTCGCCGACCTCACCCTCATCCAGGCCTCCCTGCGCGAACACCGCGGCGCGATCTTCGCCGACGGCCGCATGGACCGCACCATCCGCACCCTGGCCGCCTTCGGGCTCCAGCTCGCGACGATGGACGTACGCGAACACGCGGACGCCCACCACCACGCGCTCGGCCAGCTCTTCGACCGCCTCGGCGAAGAGTCCTGGCGGTACGCCGACATGCCGCGCGACTACCGGCAGAAGCTCCTCGCCAAGGAACTCCGCTCACGCCGCCCGCTCGCACCGCGTCCGGCACCGCTCGACGCCGCCGGCGAGAAGACGCTCGGCGTCTTCCACACCATCAAGCGGGCCTTCGAGCGCTTCGGCCCCGAGGTCATCGAGTCGTACATCATCTCGATGTGCCAGGGCGCCGACGACGTCTTCGCCGCCGCTGTACTGGCGCGCGAGGCAGGCCTGTTGGACCTGC
This sequence comes from Streptomyces sp. NBC_01465, assembly GCF_036227325.1. Taxonomy (NCBI): domain Bacteria; kingdom Bacillati; phylum Actinomycetota; class Actinomycetes; order Kitasatosporales; family Streptomycetaceae; genus Streptomyces; species Streptomyces sp. NBC_01465. The sequence goes on from NZ_CP109467.1 coordinate 5,041,531, forward strand.
ACGGCGGCTGGGCGAAGATCGGCATCGTGCCGCTCCTGGAGACGACGGACGAGCTGCGCGCCGCCGACGTCATCCTCGACGAGATGCTCGCCGACCCGTCCTACCGGCGCCTGGTGTCGCTGCGCGGTGACGTCCAGGAAGTCATGCTCGGCTACTCGGACTCGTCGAAGTTCGGCGGTATCACGACGTCGCAGTGGGAGATCCACCGCGCGCAGCGCCGCCTGCGCGACGTCGCCCACCGCTACGGCGTACGCCTGCGCCTCTTCCACGGCCGCGGCGGCACCGTCGGCCGAGGCGGCGGCCCCTCGCACGACGCGATCCTCGCCCAGCCGTGGGGAACCCTCGAAGGCGAGATCAAGGTCACCGAGCAGGGCGAGGTCATCTCCGACAAGTACCTCATCCCGTCCCTGGCCCGCGAAAACCTCGAACTGACCGTCGCGGCAACGCTGCAGGCCTCCGCCCTGCACACCGCCCCGCGCCAGTCCGACGAGGCGCTCGCCCGCTGGGACGCGGCCATGGAGGTCGTCTCGGACGCCGCGCACGCCGCGTACCGCAAGCTGGTCGAGGACCCGGACCTGCCGACGTACTTCCTCGCCTCCACGCCGGTCGACCAGCTCGCCGACCTTCACCTGGGCTCCCGTCCTTCCCGCCGCCCCGGATCCGGCGTCTCCCTCGACGGACTCCGCGCCATCCCCTGGGTCTTCGGCTGGACGCAGTCCCGCCAGATCGTCCCCGGCTGGTTCGGCGTCGGATCAGGCCTCAAGGCACTCCGCGAGGCGGGCCTCGACACGGTCCTGGACGAAATGCACGAGCACTGGCACTTCTTCCAGAACTTCATCTCCAACGTGGAGATGACCCTGGCCAAGACGGACCTGCGCATCGCACGCCACTACGTCGACACGCTCGTCCCCGACAACCTCAAGCACGTCTTCGCCGACATCGAGGCCGAGCACGCGCTGACGGTCGCCGAGGTCCTGCGCGTCACGGGCGGCGAGAAGCTCCTCGACTCCCACCCGGCGCTCCAGCAGACGTTCGGCATCCGCGACGCCTACCTGGACCCGATCTCCTACCTCCAGGTCTCCCTGCTGGCCCGCCAGCGTGCGGCGGCGGAGGCGGGTCAGGAGCCGGACCCGACGCTGGCCAGGGCGCTGCTGCTGACGGTCAACGGGGTCGCAGCGGGCCTCCGCAACACGGGCTGATGCGAGCCGGGGGTCTCGGGGGCGCTGCCCTCGGGACCCCCGCTCACAGCGCGACGAAAGTCGCAGTCAGAAGCGCCGCGCCGGCCAACCCCACACCCCACGCGGTCCGCGTGAACCGCAGCCCGCCCCCAATGACCAGCGCGGCCAGCACCATCGCGCCCCCCAGCGGCAGCCACGCGTGCAGCACCCCCGCCGCCCCCGTCCGCACCACCTGGTCCGTCCCCGGCTTCACCACCACCGGCAGACGCTCGCCCTTCTTCGCCGCCACCGACCGGTCGATCCGTACCAGCGCACGCGGCGACGCCGAGCCCGACGGCGCGAACGGGCCCGTGCACACGTCGTCCCCGCACGCGGTCACCGTCATCGTCCCGTGGTCCCGGCCCTTCGCGAGCAGCACGTGCTGCGCCGTCCCCCACGACGACCACACGCCCGCGACCAGGACCAGCGCCACCACGGACCCGTACAACAGGATGGCCAGATTCCGCCTCATGCTCATGCGGCGCGATCCTTGGCCATAGGACCGCACCCGGTCAACCCCGATCAACTCCGGTCAGGAGTTGTACGCGCTCTGGGCCCGCTCCAGGCCCTCGACCACCAGCGCCTCGACCGCGTCCGCGGCCCGGTCCACCAGGTAGTCCAGCTCCTTGCGCTCCGCGCCGGAGAAGTCCTTCAGTACGAAGTCCGCGACCTGCATCCGCCCCGGCGGCCGCCCGATCCCGAACCGCAGACGGTGATAATCCGGGCCCATCGACTTCGTCATCGACTTGAGCCCGTTGTGCCCGTTGTCCCCGCCGCCCAGCTTCAGCCGCAGCGTCCCGTAGTCGATGTCCAGCTCGTCGTGGATCGCGACGATGTTCGCGGTCTCCACCTTGTAGAAGTCCCGCAGGCCGGTCACCGGACCGCCCGACAGGTTCATGTACGACATCGGCTTCGCCAGCACCACACGCCGGTTCAGCGGCCCGGGCGGACCGATCCGGCCCTCCACCACCTGCGCCCGCGCCTTGTGCGCCTTGAACTTGCCGCCGATCCGCGATGCCAGCAGGTCGGCGACCATGAAGCCGACGTTGTGGCGGTTGGCCGCGTACTCGGGACCGGGGTTGCCGAGCCCCACGATCAGCCAGGGCGCGGTCGGGTCCGTCATCTCCATGTCTCCTTCATAGACCAACCGCCGCCCTGCTCCACTGGAGCAGGGCGGCGGTCGACGGCGAAAAAAGCGTCAGCGCGAGACTGAGGCTCAGGCCTCGGTGGTCTCGGCGTCGGCGTCGGCGGCCGGCTCCTCGGCCTGGGTCGAGACGACCTGGAGGACAACCGCGTCCTCGTCGATGGCGAGGGTGGTGCCCTCGGGCAGCGTGATGTCCTTCGCGAGGATGGACTGACCGGCGTCCAGGCCCGCGATCGAGACGGTGACCGACTCGGGGATGTGCGTGGCCTCGGCCTCGACGGTCAGGGTGTTCAGGACGTACTCGAGCAGGTTGGCGCCCGGCGCCAGGTCGCCCTCGGCGATGACGGTGACCTCGACGGTGACCTTCTCGCCCTTCTTGACCGCGAGCAGGTCGACGTGGGTCAGGGTGCGACGGATGGCGTCACGCTGAATGGCCTTGGGGATGACCAGCTCGGTGCGGCCCTCGATGTCCAGGGTCAGCAGGGCGTTGTTGGTCTTGAGCGCCATCATGAGCTCGTGGCCCGGAAGGGAGATGTGAACCGTCTCGGCGCCGTGGCCGTAGATGACCGCGGGGACGCGGTTGGCGCGACGGGTCTGGCGGGCAGCGCCCTTGCCGAAGTCCTTGCGTACTTCAGCGGTCAGCTTGATCTCGGCCATGGTGGCACTCCTCGTAGATGAAGACGGGTGACGAAAAAAAGACGGGTCACCCGGCCACGACTGGCGGCCTGCTACGAAGAGCGCGTCGATAACGGAGCCCCGTACTGAAACCAGTACGGCCTCCCTCGCCGAGCAACTCAGTGAGTCTACCCGGCGGGGAGGCCGTACCAGAAATTGATCTACGAGGCGGGGAACTACGCCTGCTCGTCGAAGAGGCTCGTGACCGAACCGTCCTCGAAGACCTCACGCACCGCACGCGCGATCGTCGGCGCCATCGACAGCACCGTGATCTTGTCGAGCTCCAGGTCGCCCGGGTCGGGCAGCGTGTTCGTGAAGACGAACTCGCTGACCTTGGAGTTCTTCAGACGGTCCGCGGCGGGACCGGAGAGCACACCGTGCGTGGCCGTCACGATGACGTCCTCCGCACCGTTGGCGAACAGCGCGTCCGCGGCGGCGCAGATCGTGCCACCCGTGTCGATCATGTCGTCGACGAGGACGCAGACGCGGCCCTTCACGTCACCGACGACCTCGTGGACGGTGACCTGGTTGGCGACGTCCTTGTCACGGCGCTTGTGCACGATCGCGAGCGGCGCACCGAGGCGGTCGCACCAGCGGTCGGCGACGCGCACGCGGCCGGCGTCGGGGGAGACGACGGTCAGCTTGTCGCGGTCGACCTTGGCGCCCACGTAGTCCGCGAGGATCGGCAGCGCGAAGAGGTGGTCGACCGGGCCGTCGAAGAAGCCCTGGATCTGGTCGGTGTGCAGGTCGACCGTGAGGATGCGGTCCGCACCCGCGGTCTTCAGCAGGTCGGAGATCAGACGGGCCGAGATCGGCTCGCGGCCGCGGTGCTTCTTGTCCTGGCGGGCGTAGCCGTAGAACGGCACGACCACCGTGATCGAACGGGCCGAGGCCCGCTTCAGCGCATCGACCATGATGAGCTGTTCCATGATCCACTTGTTGATCGGAGCCGTGTGGCTCTGCATCAGGAAGCAGTCCGCGCCACGGGCCGACTCCTGGAAACGGACGTAGATCTCACCGTTCGCGAAGTCGAAGGCCTTCGTCGGCACGAGGTCGACACCCAGATTGTGTGCAACCTCCTCGGCCAGCTCGGGGTGGGCGCGGCCGGAGAAGAGCATCATCTTCTTCTCGCCGGTCGTCTTGATCCCGGTCACAGCACAGTCTCCTCAGACGTGTTGGATTGCTGCTGGGCGAGCCAGCCGTGTGCATTTATCACGGTACGCCGACATCGACGCACCCGTTTCCGGTCAGCTTTCGCCGGAGGTCTCCTCGGGGGCGGCCTGAGCCGCCTGAGCAGCAGCGCTGCCCGGCCGCTTCCGGGCCACCCAGCCCTCGATATTCCGCTGCTGGCCACGGGCGACGGCCAGTGCGCCGGCCGGAACGTCCTTCGTGATCACGGACCCGGCGGCGGTGTAAGCACCGTCCCCGACTGTGACAGGTGCCACAAACATGTTGTCCGACCCGGTCCTGCAGTGCGACCCGATCGTGGTGTGGTGCTTGCTCTGGCCGTCGTAGTTCACGAAGACGGAGGCGGCCCCGATGTTCGTGAAGTCGCCGATCGTCGCATCGCCCACGTAGGAGAGGTGCGGAACCTTCGTCCCCTCGCCGATGGACGAGTTCTTCGCCTCGACGAACGCCCCGAGCTTCGACTTCAGCCCCAGCTTCGTCCCCGGACGCAGATACGCGAACGGACCGACGTTCGCGCCCTCGCCGATCTCGGCGCCGGTCGCCACGGAGTTGTCCACCCGGGCGCCCGCGTGGACGGTGGTGTCGGTGAGCCGGGTGTTGGGCCCGACCTCGGCGCCCTCGCCGATGTGCGTCGCACCGATGAGCTGCGTACCGGGGTGCACGAGGGCGTCCTGCCCGAAGGTCACGGACACGTCGATGAAGGTGGTGGCCGGATCGATCACGGTCACCCCGCTCAGCATGGCCCGCTCCAGGAGACGGGCGTTCAACAGGGCGCGCGCCTCGGCGAGTTGGACGCGGTTGTTGATGCCGAGGATCTCGCGGTGGTCGGCGGCGATCGACGCCCCGACGCGGTGGCCGGCCTCGCGCAGGATCGACAGGACGTCGGTGAGGTACTCCTCGCCCTGGCTGTTGTCGGTGCGCACCTTGCCCAGCGCGTCCGCGAGGAGTTGCCCGTCGAAGGCGAAGACCCCGGAGTTGATCTCCCGGATGGCCCGCTGCGTCTCGGAGGCGTCCTTGTGCTCGACGATCGCGGTGACGGCGCCGGTGTCCGGGTCGCGCACGATCCGCCCGTACCCGGTGGAGTCGGGCACCTCGGCGCTCAGCACGGTGACGGCGTTGGCGTCGGCGGCGTGGGTGGCGGCGAGCGCGGTCAGCGTCTCGCCGGTGAGCAGCGGGGTGTCCCCGCAGACGACGACCACGGTCCCGTCGACACGCCCCCCGAGCTCTTCGAGCGCCATCCGGACGGCGTGCCCGGTGCCGTTCTGCTGGGCCTGGAAGGCGGTGCGTACATCGGCGTCGATCTCCGCGAGATGCGCCTGCACCTGCTCGCGGGCGTGGCCGACGACCACGACGAGATGGGTGGGGTCGAGCTCCCGGGAGGCGGCGACGACGTGTCCGACGAGCGAGCGCCCGCTGATCGCGTGCAGAACCTTGGGGGTGGCCGACTTCATACGGGTGCCCTCACCCGCTGCGAGGACGACGACGGCGGCCGGGCTGTTGGCGCTCACGGTGGGTGCCCTTCGGCGAATGGGGTCTCCCCTGCTCGAGCGGAGCCGAGAGCTTGGGGAAGGGTGACACCCGAAGGATACCGGGGGGATTTGAGCCGGAAATGGGGGCGGGTCCCGGCTGTGACAGCCGGGACCCGGACCGAGCAGCTCCCCCGTCAGGACTTGAACCCGAACTTAAGGCACCAAAAGCCTCAGTGCTGCCAATTACACCACGGGGGACCAAAGGCGACTGAACCGGACATTTGGCCGGGTCGCCTGATCGGCACCCAACACTATGCCGCACGGAGCGCCCTCCATGCGACGGTAAAGGTCGGCGGCCTCGGAAAACGCTGGGAGCCTTGACGCGGCCGCCCGTAGGCTGGACGGCATGACCGTTACGGGGGCGCAGCACCATGACGCCGCGGGGTTGACCTCCCGCGGTTGGTGGTGGTGGGAGCGGCGGCGGAGTGCCGTCCTGGATGTGGGGCTGGGTGTTGTCTCGGCCTTCGAGTGTGCGCTGGAGGGCGTGACTTTTGCGGGGCAGGCCGGGGTGCCTGTGCCCGTCGGGGTGGTGTTCGGGCTGATCGCCGGTGCCTCGCTCGTGCTGCGGCGGCGGTGGCCGATCGCCGTAGTGCTGGTGGCGATCGCGATCACGCCTGCCCAGATGGGTTATCTGATGGGGCTCGTCGGGCTGTACACGCTCGCCGCATCGGAGGTGCCCCGCCGGCTGACCGGTGTGCTGGCAACGATGTCGTTGGTGGGGACGTTCATCGTGACGTCCGTGCGGCTGCGGCACGGGGTGGGATCGGACGCCGATGATCCCGGCGCCGTGTTCGTGGTGCTCGTCTCGGTGTTCATGTCGATCGGGCTGACCGCGCCCCCTGTGCTGTACGGGCTCTACATAGGCGCCCGGCGGCGGCTCATGGAGTCGTTGCGCGAGCGCGCCGACAGCCTGGAGCGGGAGCTCGTACTGCTCGCCGACCGTGCCGAGGAGCGGGCCGAGTGGGCCCGTACCGAGGAGCGCACGAGGATCGCTCGGGAGATGCATGACGTCGTCGCGCACCGGGTGAGTCTGATGGTGGTGCATGCGGCGGCGATCCAGGCCGTGGCCCAGAAGGATGCGGCGAAGGCTTCGAAGAATGCCGCGCTCGTGGGGGACATGGGGCGGCAGGCGCTGACCGAGCTGCGGGAGATGCTCGGGGTGCTGCGGGCCGGGGAGGCCGCGAAGGCGCCGGTGGCGGTGCCGCTGGCTTCCGTACGGGACGCGGCCGCTGCTGCGGCTGCGGCCGCTGGGGAGGACGGGCCGTGTCTCGATGAGCTGGAGACGCTCGTGGGGCAGTCGCGGGCCGCGGGGATGACGGTGGAGTTCCAGATCGAGGGCGAGGTGCGCGGCTATCACGCGCTGGTCGAGCAGACCGCGTACCGGGTCGTGCAGGAAGCGCTGACCAATGTGCACAAGCATGCGGCCGGGGCGAAGACCTGGGTGCGGCTGGCGTACCGGGGCGGCGAGGTCGCCATGCAGGTCGAGAACGGGCCTTCCGACGCGGGGGTCGCCGATGCCGGGCTGCCGAGCGGGGGTAATGGGCTCGTGGGCATGCGGGAGCGTGTGATGGCGCTGGGCGGGGTGTTCGTTTCGGGGGTGACGGATTCCGGGGGGTTCCGGGTCTCTGCCGTACTGCCCGAGCGGGCCGCCTGATCAGTCCGAGGTCAGGCGGATGGGCTGGACTCCTGTGATCAGGGTGGTCAGGGCCCGGTCGATGTCGGGGCCCAGGTACCAGTCGCCGGTGTGGTCGACGCTGTAGATCCGGCCTTCGGTGTCGATGGCGAGGACCGCCTGGGCCTCGCCCTCCTCGCCGAGCGGGGACATCTCGGTGCCCAGTGCGCGGCCGAGGTCCGCGAGCGTACGGGCGAGGTGGAGTCCGCAGAGCGGGTCGAAGCGGATCTCGGCGGGGGCCGTCTGGCGGCCGGGTCCCGGCGCCGTGATGCCGAGCCCGCCGAACTCCGCCCAGGCTTCGACGGCCGCGGGGAACACCTGGTGGCGGTGGCCGGCGGGGGAGGCGTACTCGCGCAGGGCGTCGGCCCACTGTTCGGCCTGGCGGATGTCCCAGCGGCCCGGCTGCCAGCCGGCTTCGCGCAGGGCGCTCTCGACGGAGGCCGGGAAGCGGGTGACGGAGGGGGGTGGAGCGGTGGCGTCGTGCATCGGGTGGTGCTCAGCCCTTCTCGGCGGCGTCGGTGGCGGGGTCGACCGCGCGGACGCCGAAGTGGGCGAGCATGGCCGTACAGGTGCGGCAGGGCGGTGCGTAGCTGCCGTGCAGCGGGTCGCCGTCCTCGCGGATGCGGCGGGCGGTGATCTTGGCGTGCTTGAGGGTACGCCGGGCCTCGCCTGAGGTGAGCGGTTTGCGGGCGGCCCGTTTCGTACGGGAGGACTCGGCCGCGGCGAGGTGGCGGGAGAGCAGGATCGCTTCGGGGCAGCGCCCGGTGAAGCGTTCGCGCTGGCCGCTGGTGAGGGTGTCGAGGAAGTCCTGGACGAGGTGGTGGAGCGCGGGCGGCTGGTCGCCCTTGCCCGCGGTCGCGGTCAGGGTGTCGGCGCCGCGTACGGACAGGGCGGCGGCGACGGTGGGCAGGATTCCGTCGCGGCGGTGGCGCAGGGTGGGAGGCGGGGTTGCCGCGCTGCCCCAGTTGAGGCGCGGGTCCCCTGATGTGGCTGACGGTGACGGTGGTGCGGTGTGCATGGTCGTACCTTCCCTCCCACTTTGCTGCGAGCCCCCGAGTTCGCAGGGGGCCAGCCTGCCAAATGAGGCTGGGGATGCGGAAGCTGGGGCCGTGGATCGCGTGTTGCGCGGAGGGTTGTTTCGGCGCTGGGTCACTCCGGTGTGACGGTTCGTTACGGAAGCGGAGGGGCGGTTCTCCCTCTTGCCGTACCGCATAGGCTGTGGTCAACACGCCGGACGCAGCAGGGGGCAACCGCCATGACGACAGGTCGGCTCGGGCAGCAAGCCGCGCCACCGAACGCGGCTTATGCCGGGCAGGTCGTGAATTTCCCGGACCCGGTCCGGGCCGCGCGCCACCCTCGGGGTGTGCGGGTGGACAGCGACGGCTTCCCGGTTTTCGCGCCGTTCGCGCGCGCCGCCGCCGAGATTGCCGACCCTCCTGAGGGTTTTGGCGTCGATGAGCTCCGGCTGACGGACTATGTGTCCGCCAATGCCGCGATGGCCGCCGACGGGCATGAGCTGTGGGGCACGATTCCGGCGGTGGCGACGCCGCACGGCTGGACGTGGCATCACGTGCCGGGTTCGCGGAGGCTGGAGCTCGTTCCCGTGGAGGTGAAGGCGCTGTTGCGTCATCACGGCGGGATCGCGACGGCTGCCGTGGACCAGGCGAAGCGCGGGACGCGTCCGCTGCAGGAGACGCGGCCGGTGCACTTCGCGGTGCCGAAGGGCGCGGTGGCGGTGACGGAGCAGCAGATCCTCGGCGCGGAGGAGGATCTGGGGTACCGGCTGCCGGGGGCGTACAGGTCGTTCCTGAAGGCCGCGGGCGGGTGTGCGCCGGTGGGCGCCGCTCTGGACGCGGAGTTGGGGCTGCTGGTGGACCAGCCGTTCTTCTCCGTGCGGGACGAGGCCGCGGTCAACGATCTGGTGTACGTCAACAAGTGTCTGCGCGATCACCTGACGAAGGACTTTCTGGGTGTCGCGTTCGTGCAGGGCGGTCTGGTGGCCGTGAAGGTGAGGGGTTCCGGGGCCGGTTCGGTCTGGTTCTGTGCGTACGACGATGTGCGGGACGTGGATCCCGCGTGGTCGCCGGCCGAGCGCGTGGAGCGGCTGCTGATGCCGTGCGGTGAGGACTTCGACGCGTTCCTGGCGCGGTTGGCGGGCAATCCGCCGGAGCTGGAGACGGTGGCGAATCTGATGGTGGACGGCGGCTTCGCGCGCGCCGTCCCTGTAGGGGAGTGAGCTTCCGATGGTGACCTTCGCGCAGGCGCAGGAGCGGGCGGAAGAGTGGGTCAACGGGGATGTCCCCGCGTATCAGCACCGTGAGGTGCGGGTACGGGAGTTCGAGCTGGGCTTCGTGCTGTGGGCCGAGGACCGGGCGGACGGGCCTTCGGGCGGTGGTGGCGGGCAGCGGCTGGTGATCGCGCGGGACAGTGGTGAGGCGACGCTGTGGCCGGGGCTGCCGGTGGGTGAGGTCATTCGCCGGTACGAGGAGGAGTACGGGGTGCGGGACGCGCCTCCGGCTGCTGTTTCGGGGGCGCCGCAGCGGGTGGACCTGAACCAGACGTCGTTCTTGTTGTCGCCGCCGGAGTGGTTGCAGGAGGTGGCGGACGGGAAGGCGGGGCTTTCCGGGGCCAATGGGGCTCGGGATGCTGTGAGTTCGGGTTCCGATGCCGGTGCTGATGCTGATTCTTCTGCCGGTGCGCTCGGGTGGCCGTCGTCCGGTGACTCGTCCGCGGCGATGCCTTCGGCCGATGTGAGTGACTCGCCGTCGTCCTGGCCGAAGGCGGGGGTGCCCGAGGGGGCGACTCCGTGGGCGGGGACCGACACGAACTCGGCGTCGGACGCGGAATCCGTGTCCGTGCCGCTGCCCGCGACGGTGTTCGCGCCGCCGCTCGCCGGGTCGGACGACGACGACACTCCTGAGCCGAGCGTGAAGCCGGATGCGGCCACGTCGTTGCTGCGGGGTGGCAGCCAGCTGCCGCCGACCGCGCTCGACCCCGCGGCCACGCCGCTTCCGTCGACCGCGCCCGAGGCTCCTGCTTCGGGTCCTGCTTCGGGGTCCGCCGACATCGCCGATGCGGCCACCAGCAAGGCGGCTCCGCCGCGGGGTCCGCGCGGTGGCATCGGCGCGCCTCCGCCGCCGCCCGGCGCCCCCGGGACCCCGGGTGCGCGTCCGGGTGGGGCTTCGGCCGGTGGTGCTCCGGTGCCGCCGCCGGGGGCTCCTGCGGGCGGTTACGTACCGACGCAGATGGTGCCGCAGCCCGGTGGTCCCGGTGGGCTCAAGCCCCCGGCCCCGCCCGGTCCGCCCGGTGCCCCGGGTGCGCCCGCGGCTCCGCCGCCCGCGCCTCCGGCCGGGCCCGGCGACGTACACCATGCGGCCACGATGCTGGCCGATCCGAGCGCTCTGGGTGCGCCCCAGCCGCCCGCGCCTCCGGCCGGGCCCGGTGGCGTGCACCATGCGGCGACGATGCTGGCGGGTCCGGGCCAGGTGGGTCCGCCGATGCCGCCGCCCGCTCCGGGATCGGGCCAGGTGGGTCCGCCCATGCCTCCGCCCGCTCCGGGTTCCGGTCCGGTGGGTCCGCCCATGCCTCCGCCCGCTCCGGGTTCCGGTCCGGTCGGGCCGCCGATGCCGCCGCCCGGTCCGGGTGCGGTGCCGTTGGGTGGGCCGCCGCCTGCGCCCGGTGCCGTACAGCCGCCGCCCGCGTACGGCTATCCGCAGCAGCCCACCGGTCAGCCGACCGTGGGGCCCGGCTACCAGGCGGTGCTGCGCTACCGCGCGCAGGACGGTTCCGAGCAGCAGCTCATCCGCCGCTCGGCGCCCGGCACTCCGCACCCCGAGTGGCAGATGCTGCACGAGCTGCGGGCGATGAACGTGCCGCCGCAGCAGGTCCTGGAGCTGCACACGGAGCTGGAGTCGTGCGAGCTGCCGGGTGGCTACTGCGCGCGCATGATCCGTGAGACGTGGCCGCAGGTGCGGATCACGAGCGTCGCCCCGTACGGCAAGGACCATGCGAGCCGGCAGCAGGGGATGGCTCATCTCCTCACGCACCAGGGCGAGTTGCACCAGGTCGCGGACGGCCCGGCGCGGCCCGCTCCGGTGCGGGCGCCGCTGCCGCCGGTCCAGCCTGCCCCGCCGATTCCTCCGGAGGGCGTCGCGCAGGAGCTTGCGCAGGCGTTCGGGCCGCAGGGGATCTTCCGCTTCGACCAGCGGGCGGTGTCGCGCCAGGGAGTGCCCGAGGTGGTGGCGATGACCCTGGTGTGGGCCGGGCTGCCGGTCGACTTCGGGCCGTTCTTCTGGGCGCAGGCGGTGCCGGGGCAGCCGGTGCCGACGCTGGCGGAGCTGGCGCAGCAGCGTCAGGTGGCGCCGGCTTCGGACGCGGGGTCGTATCTCGTCATGGGGTCGGACTTCGGGCGGGCGATCTGTGTCCAGTACGGGACCGCGAACATCGTGGCGGTGCCGGTGGAGGCGGGTCCCGGTGGTCAGCCGGTTCCGCCGCAGTTCGTGAACTCGGGTCTGCCGGAGTTCGTACGGTCGATGGCGCTGCTGGGCCGGATGTGGCGGCTGCGGTTCAGTCTGAACCCGGAGCAGGCGGGCCGTTGGACGGTCGATTTCCAGGCGCAGCTGGCGATGCTGGACCCGGCGGCGCTGGCGTCGCCGGAGAGCTGGTGGTCGGTGCTGCTGGAGCAGATGTGGGACGGGCTGCTCTGACGTACTGGCTCTGATGCGCTGACGTGCTGACGTTCTGACAGAAGGCTCCGGCTCGCCGGACTCTGCCCGTTGTGGGAGTTTCGTCCCATGAGTGTGCCGGAGCCTTTCCCGCAGCAGCAGAGCTCTTCGGCGCTGTATCGCGCGAAGGGCCGGAAGGGGCGGAAGCGGCGCGGGCCCAAGAAGGGCCGCCGGCTGAGCTGGCCCAAGCGGATCGCGATCCTTCTGCTCGCTCTGGTGCTGCTCGCTTCCGGCTATGTGCTCGGGCTGTGGATCTGGGCCGACGGCCGGCTGCAGACGACGGATGCCTTCTCCGACTACTCCGGACGGCCCACCGCAGGTCAGGGCACGGACTGGCTGCTGATCGGCTCCGACAGCCGCTCCTCGCTGACGGCCGAGGAGCGCAAGGAACTGCACGTCGGCAACGACGAGGGTCTGAACACCGACACGATCATGATCCTGCACTACGGATCGAACGGGCCCTACCTCGTCTCGATCCCGCGCGACTCCTACGTCTCGATCCCCGGCCACGGCAAGAACAAGATCAACGCGGCATATGCGCTGGGCGGCGCGAAGCTCCTGACCCAGACCGTGGAGGAGGCCACCGGGCTGCGCCTGGACCACTACGCGGAGGTCAACTTCGGCGGCTTCGTGGATGTGGTGAACGCCCTCGGCGGCGTCCAGATCTGTGTTCCGGCGGGCGGTCTGCACGACGAGAAGTCCGGTGCGGACTTCGATGCGGGCTGCCAGGAGATGAACGGCAAGCAGGCCCTGGCCTACGCTCGCGCCCGCTACAGCGACCCAGAGGGCGACCTGGGCCGGGTCAAGCGCCAGCAGCAGCTGGTGAGCGCGATCGCCCACCAGGCGCTCACTCCCTCGGTGCTCCTGCTCCCGTGGAATCTCATCCCCTTCCTGAGCGCCTCGCTCGACGCGCTGACGGTCGACAAGGGCACCGGCCTGTTCGACCTCGGCCGGATGGGGCTGCAGATGAAGGACATCGCGGACGGGCAGGGGGCCACGACGACGGTCCCGGTCTCCAGCACCGGTACGGAGATCTCGGGGGTCGGGGACGTGGTCCTGTGGAACGACGAAGAGGCCCAGCAGCTGTTCACCGCGCTCCGCGACGACACCGCGATTCCCACCTTCTCCGCTTCTTGACGCATCCTTGGGCGGAGTGTCGCGTTATGGGCGCTTCGCGTTGATCCACCAAGATATGCGCGTCTGGTGGGTGTCTGTCGTGTGTGGGTAAGGGGCTTGAAGGATGAGTACTGCATCGGTGTCACCGCACGGTTTCGCCGTCGTACGGGGCCGCGGCTACCGGTCGGAGCAGGTCGACCGCTATGTGGCCGGTCTCTCCCTCGACCGCGACGAGGCCTGGGAGCGTGCGGCGCGGCTGACCGTCCTGGCGAAGGAGATGGAGGGCGAGGCGTCGGCGATGCGCGAGCGGGTGGCCTCGCTCGCCCCGCAGACGTACGCGACGCTCGGCGAGCGGGCGCAGCGGCTGATGGCGCTGGTCGCGGAGGAGGCCGACGACGTACGCACCTCGGCGCAGGAGGCAGCGCAGGCCGTGCAGGCGGCGGCCGAGCAGGTGGCGCGCCGGGTGCAGGACGCGGCCCGTGCGGACGCGGAGGCGGTACGGACCGAGGGCGACGTCCGGGCGGCGCAGCTCCTTCACGACGCCCAGTGCACGGCCGACGATCTGCGGATCGGGTCGCGCCGGGACGTGAAGGAGTGGCGCGGTGAGGCGCTTGCCGTACTGAAGGACATGCGGATCCGCACCTCGGCGCTCCTCGCCGCGCAGGAGAAGGAGCAGGCGGAGCGCTGGGAGGCGGTGGAGCGCGAACTGGCCGACCGGGAGCGGGAGTCCGACGCCCGGCACGCGGAGCTCACGGCCTACGCGGAGGCCCGCCTCGCCGAGGCCAAGCGGGCGCTGGCCGAGGCGGAGGAGACGGCCCGCCACGGCCAGGAGGACGCGGAGGCGCGCGGGGCCGGGCTCGTCGCCGAGGGCCGTATTCGCGAGGAGCGCGTGGCCCGCGAGACGGACCGGATCGTACGGGAGCACGAGGAGGCCCGCGAGGAGCTCCAGGCCCATATGACGCACGTACGCAGCAGCCTGGCGGCGCTCACCGGACGGGCTCCGGCGGAGGGCTGACCTGCACGTTCTGCCGTCCCCAGGCGCCGAGCGGGGCCAGGGCCTCATTGAGGGAGACCCCGCGCGGGGTGAGCGAGTACTCGACGCGGGGCGGCACCTCCTCGTACACCTCGCGGTGCACGATGCCGTCCTCCTCCAGCTCGCGGAGCTGGGCGGCGAGCACCTTCTCGGTCACTCCGCCGAGCGCTCGGCGGAGCTCGCCGAATCGGTGGGGCCGCTCGGACAGGGCCCACAGGATGAGCACCTTCCACTTGCCGCCGATGACATCCATGGCCGCGTCGATCCCGCAGTGATGGGACCCCGGCCTCCGTACGGTCGTCATGTCCTCTCCGCCCCCGCCTGCTCGCTTTCCCAGAGGTAACCACCCACACCGAAGTGCGTACTTGATCACCATTCGGTCTGCGACCAGCCTAAAGGTCATGACTGACAACGCACTTGAGACGACCGCCCCGCTGACGCTGCTCGGCCTGGGCGCGATGGGCACGGCACTGGCGCAGGCGTGGCTGGCGGCGGGCCACGACCTCACCGTCTGGAACCGTACGCGGTCCCGTACGGAACCCCTCGTCGCCGCAGGAGCGAAGCCCGCCGCGACCGCCGCCGAAGCGGTGGCGGCCAACCGGCTGGTGGTCCTCTGCCTCCTGGACGACACGTCGATCGACGAGACGCTGGCGGGCGTGGACCTCGCGGGCAAGGACCTGGTGAACCTCACGACGAGCACCCCCGCGCAGGCCCGTGCGCGGGCGGAGTGGGCGGCGGCACGGGGCGCGCGCTTCCTGGACGGCGGGATCATGGCGGTCCCGCCGATGATCGGGGTCCCGGAGTCGGGCGCCTATGTCTTCTACAGCGGCGCGGGCGAGCTTTTCGCGGCCCACGCCCGCACGCTCGCCGTACCGGCGGGCACGAAGTTCGTGGGCGAGGACCCCGGCTTCGCGGCGCTGCACGACGTGGCGCTGCTGAGCGCGATGACGGGCATGTTCGCGGGCGTCGCGCACGCCTTCGCGCTGATCCGCGAGGAGGACATCGCGCCGAAGGAGTTCGCGCCGCTGCTGGCGGAGTGGCTGGGGGCGATGACGTTCTCGGTCCACAAGGCGGCGGACCAGCTGCAGTCCGGGGAGTACGCGAAGGAGGTCGTGTCGAACCTTGCGATGCAGGTGGCGGGGAACGCGACGCTGCTGCGTACGGCGGACGAACAGGGTGTGAGCCCCGAACTCCTCACCCCGTACATGGAGTTGATGGAACGCCGCCTGGCGGCCGGCCACGGGGACGAGGACACGACGGGGGTGGTGGACCTGCTGCGCCGATAGCCACCCCGTACGTTGGAGGCCCCCGAGCCACCAGGAGCACCCGCATGTCCCCGTCCGCCGGCCCCCGCGCCCGCATCCTGTACGTCACCGATCTCGCCTACGAGGCCCGGGGCCGGCGCTACTGCGACGAGGACATCCACCTCACGTCCCGCCTGCGCGAGGACTTCGACCTGGCGCTGTGCCACCCCCTGGACGCGGCCGCGCTGATGGGCGGCTTCGATGCGGTGGTGGTGCGCAACAGTGGCCCCGTACTGCACTACCAGTCCGCGTACGACGCCTTCCGCGCCCGCGCCCTGAAGGACGGCGTCCGGGTCTACACGCAGCTGACGGGGAAGGGGGACGCGGCGGGCAAGCAGTACCTGGTGGACCTGTCGGCGGCGGGATATCCGGTGATCCCGACGGTCGACGACGCACGGGACGCGGACCGCCTCCCGGAGTCGCCCGAGTACGTCGTGAAGCCGAAGCTGGGGGCGGACTCGATAGGCCTGGAGTTCGTCCCGGCGGCCGAACTGCGGACGCGCGCCTTCGCCGGGAGCGTCCTGATCCAGCCGCGCATCGACTTCCGCTACGAGGTCTCCTTCTACTTCGTCGACCACACCTTCCAGTACGCGCTGTACGCCCCGGACCCTGCCGCACGCTGGCGCCTGGAGCGCTACGAAGCGACGCCCGAGGACCTGGCGTTCGCGCAGCGCTTCGTCGACTGGAACGCGATCGACCACGGCATCCAGCGGGTGGACGCGTGCCGGGCGCCGTCGGGCGAGCTGCTGCTGGTGGAGCTGGAGGACCTGAACCCGTATCTGTCGCTGGACCTGCTGGACGCCGATGCGCGCGACGCGTTCGTAGCCAATCTGAAGGCGTCCCTGCACGGCTTCCTGGGTCAGTGATAGACGCGCTGTCGCTCGACGGGCGAGGCGCTGAAATCCCCTGCCCCGTTGATGACTTCGCCGACCCCGAGCCGGATCCCCCGGGCGCGCCCGAAGCCCTTGAGGACGGCGCCGCGCAGGTCCGGGTCGGGTTCGGCGTGGGTTCCGCCTTCGGCGAGGGTCACTGAACGGGCCGAGACGGGCCCCAGGATCTGACAGCCGGAGCCGAGCAGGCTCCGCCCGAGGACCTCGGCACCATTGGCGAGCCGGACCCCGTCGCCGATCCGGATGTGGGCGTCGGCGGACAGGGCCTTGACCTGGGCGCCGCCTTCCCCGATCCCGGAGGCGTCGCCGACCGTGATGCTGCCGCCCGCGCTCGCGGCGATGCGCGTCCCGCCGTGGAAGACGTTGCTGCCGCCGATGACGCAGCGGCTGTCGGCATCGCACTCGACGACGGCGCCCGGATAGAAGAGGTTGCCCGGGCCGAGCGTGACTCTCCGGGAGATGATCACCGAGAACGGGTCGAGTACGACGGTGCCGCTGCCGCCACCGGAGAGCGCCAGCAGCTCGGCCGGCGTCAGAAAGCCCAAGGCGCTTCTCGTCCGGTCGAATTCGTCCCAGAGCGCTGCTGTTCCCGTGATCACCCGACCCATGATCGGGTCCTCCCGGCGCCGCGTCTACTTCTTGGTGTTCTTGTCGGCGGTGAGGGTGCCGCCGATGGCCCAGCTGTCGGTGGGTACTTCGTGGATCCAGACCTGGACGGCCTCGGCGGGGATCTTGAGCGAGTCGACGAAGGCGTCGGTGACGCGCTGGACCAGTTCGCGCTTGAGCTCGATGTCGCGGGGACCCTGCTGGATGGTGACGATCGGCATGACTGAACTCCCTTGTCTCCGGCGGCTTTCCGGTGGTTCCGGGCCGCTCACCGGCGTGACCTCAGTCCATCCGATCCGCGCCCCGCGACCAACAGGCAGAGTGCGCACGCAGCGATCAGGATGAGTGATCGTCGCTGGTCACGGCGGATTCGCAGGCCGCGAGGAGGAGATCGAGCGTGGCGGGCGGGATGTCCGTGCGTACCGTCAGGCCCGTCGACAGGATCAGGCCCGGGGCGCGGAAGGGGACGAACGCCACGCGCGTGCTGGGGAGTTGGTCGGCGTGCGAGGCGTACGCGACCGTCCACATGGGGGTCGCGCGAGAGCCGATCATCGCGTGGGTGTTCTGGAGGGAGCCGCCGGTCGGGCCCGGGACCGGTTCGAAGCCCGCGCTCTGGCAGGCGTTGACGACGAGGTCCACCAGTGCGGGGTTGTTCCGGCGCTCCGTGAGCATCAGGGGGAGCGCGGCGAGGTCGGCCAGGGCTATGTCGGGGCGTGCCGCGAGAGGGTGGGATGCGGGGACCACCGCGATCAGGGGGTCGTCCCAGAGAGGGACGAAGCGCAGGCCGGGGCTCGGTCCCGGGGAGCGTACGAACGTGGCGTCCAGGCGGCCCTCGGCGACCTGTGCGAGGCGGTCCCGGGTGGGGGCGGAGACCAGCTCGACCGGCGTGTCGGGCGCCATTTCGGCGAAGGCGGCGAGTACGCGGTCCAGGTGGGCGCCGAGGCCGGTGCTGGTGCCGAGCCGCAGGGGCGGGCGGGCGGCGACGGCCGCGCGGGCCCGGTCGGCCGCGGCGAGGACGGCGCGCGCCTCGGGGAGGAGCCGCAGCCCGGCTGCGGTGAGCCGTACGTGGCGGGGTGAGCGGTCGAAGAGCTCGGCGCCCAACTCCCGCTCCAGGCGGCGGACTTGCTGGCTGACCGCGGACTGGACGATGTGCAGCTTCTCGGCGGCCCGTCCGAAGTGGAGTTCTTCGGCGACCGTCACGAAGTAGTTCAGCTGGCGCAGCTCCATGGGGCGGACTCTAATCGGCCGGGCGGGAGGGGCGTCGTGCCGCCCTTGCCAGGCTCTAAATAAAATGATTCATTCGAGTGGCCAGTGAATGGATGTATAGCAACGCGTGCTGACCGATCCGCCCGAGAGGACCTCCATGGCCGCCCACGAGATCCACGAGATCACTGTCGTCACCCTGGGCGCGGAGCCGGTCACCGTGGAGCAGTTCGTCGCCGTCGCCCGGCACGGTGCGCGGGTCGAGTTCGATGCTCCGTACGTCGACCGGGTGCGCAAGTCCCGCGCCCTGGTGGAGCGTTTCCTGGCCGAGAACCGCCTCGTCTACGGGGTCACGACCGGATTCGGCGACAACGTCACCGAGGTCATCGCCCCGGCGGACGCCGAGCAGCTGCAGCGCAACATCGTGCGCTCGCACGCCGTTTCGGTCGGCGAACCGCTGCCGGCCGAGATCGTCCGGGCCATCGCGCTGATGGAGCTGGTCGGTCTCGGCGAAGGCTATTCCGGCATCCGCTTCGAGACCCTGGAGCTGATCCGGCGGATGCTCAACGCCGGGGTCACGCCGTACGTCCCCGGGGAGGGCTCGGTCGGATACCTGGCCCCCGAGGCGCACATGGCCCTGGTGCTGCTGGGGGAGGGCCGGGCCTGGTACGGCGGCGAGCTGCTGCCGGGGGCCGAAGCTCTTGCCCGTATCGGCGAACAGCCCGCCCGCCTCGGCTGCAAGGAAGGGCTCTCGCTCACCAACGGGACCCACTCGGTCACCGCGATCGCCGTCCTTGCCACGCACGACGCGGGCGTCGCGGCGACCACCGCCGACATCGCCGCGAGCCTGTCGGTGCAGGCGCTCAAGGGCACCGTACGGGCCTACGACGCCCGGCTGCAGGAGCGCAAGCGCCACCCCGAGCAGGCGGCGGTCGCCGAGAACCTGCGCCGGCTGACCGAATCGAGCGCGCTCAGCGCCGAGTTCATCGACCACCGCCTCCAGGACAGCCTGGCCCTGCGCGCCGTACCGCAGATGCACGGCGGCGCGAAGCGGGCGCTCGCACAGGCCAGGGAGGTCGTCGTCGAGGAGCTGCACTCGGTGGGCGACAACCCGGTCATCCACCCCGAGGGCGAGGACGGGGTCGCGCTGATGGGGGCGAACTGCGACAGCACGTACGTCGGCATCCAGGCCGACTCCATGGTGAACGCGATGACCGTGCTCGCCAAGGTCTCCGAGCGCCGCACCGACCGCATGGTCAACAGCAACCACAGCGAGCTGCCCGCCTTCCTGGCCCCGCGCCCGGGACTCGACAGCGGCTACATGATCGCGCAGTACACGGCCGCCGGACTGACCATGGAGCTGCGCTCGCTGGCGATGCCCGCGTCGGCGGACTCCGTCCCCACGTCGGCGGGCCAGGAGGATGCGGTCGGCAACGCGTATCTGGCGGCGCTGAAGGCGCACCGGGCGGCGCGCAAGCTCGGTTACGTAGTGGCGATCGAGCTGATGTGCGCGGTACAGGCCCTGGACCTGCTCGCCCCGCGCACACCGTCGCCGGCGGCTCGGGCGCTGCGCGCGAGGATCCGGGAGGCCGTACCGACGGTCGTGGAGGACCGGGCCTTCCACGCGGACATGGAGCACATCGCGGATCTCGTACGCAGCGGAGAGGCGATCAGGGTCGTCGAGGACGTGGTGGGCCCGCTGCACCGCTGAGAGCTGCCGCGCCCGACCTGCACATCACTCCGCGAGCCGCTCAAGGGCAAGTGCATGGGCGCGGTCGAGGGAGCCGGCGGCCTCGCAGGCGATGTCCGGCTGCACGCCGGTGCCCTCCCAGTTGGTGCCGGAGACGGGATTGATCGCGCGACCGAGCGGGATGGCGACCTCCAGGTGCGGGTGGACCGTCCAGCCCTCCCGGGGGTGCGCCCCGCCGCGGGTGCTCTCGCCGACGACGACGGCGCGGCCGAGCTGCTGCAGGGTGTACGCGAGATCCTCCGCGCCGGAGAAGGTGTTGCTGCTGGTGAGTATGTACAGCGGCTTGCTGCCGCCGAAGCGCGCTCCGGGGACGTGCGGCAGGGTCCACGACTGCTCGAGGCGGTCGCCGTCGCGCCAGTACATGGTGTTGAGGTGGGTGCGCTCGTCCAGCAGGTAGGTGCAGAGGTAGGGGACCGTGTCCGGGTCGCCGCCCACGTTGGTGCGAAGGTCGATGATCAGCGCGCGGGCGCGGGACACCAGGTTGAGCGCGGCGGTCAGCGGTTCGGACGCCCACTCCAGCGGAAACAGCATCGGGCCCAGCTCCAGCACGGCCACCTCGCCGTCCAGCAGCTCCAGCCGGGGCACGCCGCCCAGCGAGGTGTCGAAGTCCCGGCGTACGGCGGCCATGGTGGCCGC
Source organism: Streptomyces sp. NBC_01465 (assembly GCF_036227325.1). NCBI lineage: Bacteria > Bacillati > Actinomycetota > Actinomycetes > Kitasatosporales > Streptomycetaceae > Streptomyces > Streptomyces sp. NBC_01465. The sequence goes on from NZ_CP109467.1 coordinate 5,062,218, forward strand.
GCCCTTCTCCGTAGGGACTTGGTCGGCGTGGTGGATCAGCCGCAGGTGCCGGTCGCCGTTGACGGACTGGAGATCCGCGGTGACCAGCCGGCCGAACTCCTCGGCGCCGTCGACGTCGTAGGCGCCCTGGGCAAGGCGTTCCCGCAGCAGGGTCGCCAACTGCTCGGCCGCCTCGGGGAAGACGTAGTGGTCGGTCAGGAGCCGGACCGTCTCGTCGATAACAGGAGCAGGCTGAAACTGCGTCAGAGTCGTCATGGCAGGGAGTAGAGCATCGCCCTTGCGAAAGCGTCAAGAGAGTTGGACACTTTGACTATGCGTGATCAGCCCTCCTATCCGCCGCCTCCTCAGGACGTCCAGGAGATCGGCGCACCCGAACAGTTCGCGGCGCTCGCCCACCCGTTGCGCCAGCGGCTGCTCTTCACCCTGGGCCAACGCCCCGCCACGATCAGCCAGCTCGCGACGCAACTCGACACGAGGAAGGGCAACGTGGCCCACCACCTCAAGGTGCTGCGCGAGGCCGGGCTGGTCCACGTCGCCGAGACCCGTCAGGTCCGCGGCGGCACCGAGCAGTACTACCAGCGCACGGCCCGCCGCATGACCGTCGCCGAACCCCAGCCGGCCGGCACGGCCGCGATGCTCGCCGCGGTCGCCCAGGAGCTGAGCCACTCACCGGCCGAAATCCTCCTGACGCTGCGCCACTTGCGCCTCACCCCCGCCAAGGCGCGACAACTCGGCGAGGTTCTGGAGCGACTGATCGACGAGGTGGAGGAGGGTGCGGAGGACCAGCCGGTGCACGGGGTGCTGGTGACGCTGTACCAGCAAAGTCAGGCGGCTGACGGTGTCAGCTCTGGGCCGGGGTAGGTGCAGCGCGCGCCCGCGGTCACGACAGCGAGTCACCCGGTGTGAAGCGCAGGGTGCGGAGGAGAGCGGCCATGATCTCGCAGTAGTCCGCCCAGTGGTCTGTACTGGGCGTACCGAAGGTGACGACGACCAATTCCTGTGCACCCGGGACGGTTTGCTGAGGGACGGGGACGAACGCCTGCAGTTGTGCCACGTCGATGGGGATGTCGGCACCGTACTCGGTGAGCTCGGCCGGGATGCGCAGGGCGGCGGTCCGGTCGAAGACCAGGACGGCTTCTCCGCAGGGCAGACCGAGCATCTCGACGGTCGAAGTGCCGCCCGGACGGCGCGAGGTCATGATTTCTGCGATGCCCTCGGCTGCGATACGGGCATCCCGGTACGTGAGCGGCTGCCGGGCCAGCGTCAGAGTTCCCATCGAGCCGTCGCCGTTGATGGTGCCCAGGCAGGTCGCGGCGTAGAAGACCCCGGTGTCCGCGAGTGTCTGCGACGCGAGCCGGTAGGTGGTGACCGTCTCGTCGAGCTCCTGCTCGGAGAGGGCGGCCGCCCTTGCGCCGAGGCGCGTGATCGCCGCGGTGTGGGCGGCGTCCGGATCGAGTCCGGGGGTGATCTCTTGGAAGAACGGGGGCACTTCGAAGACGACTCTCATCGCTGACTTCCTGTCTGGGGCCGGGCGGAGTTGTCGTACGGCAGGAACCTCCGGCTCCTCCTGCGCAGGGCGACGCGCCCTGCGATGCTCACGCCTCCCGCGAGCGGTGCCAGTACCAGGGCGCTCACCGCCGCCACGCCGAAGCTGCTGCCCGACTGGTGCTGGTCGTACGCGGTGTACGCGGCGACGCCCGTCAGCACGGTGAGCAGTCCGGTCAGCCGCCAGATGGCCTCAGGGTTGACCGTCCGCCGTACGTCGCGCGCGATGGCCGCCAGCTCCGTCGGGTCCGGCTGCCCGTACCTCTGCGGGGCGCGAGGCGGCGTACCGTACGGCAGCCTCCGCATCACCAGCGTGCGCGCTCCGCCACCGGAACCGCTCAGACGGTAGAGGTCGTAGCCCTGTTGCCGTCCGTACCAGACCAGCTGCTCGATGGAGGTGCCCGCGCCGTCCCAGCGCACACGTACCTCGGGGCTGCCGTCGAAAGCGGTGGCGGCAGCGCGCCCGCGCCGTCGGTGCTGAGCACGCGTGCCTATCAGGTCGCGCACTCCGACGACCGCGATGTACGCGGTGAGCAGGAGGGCCGCGGCGGCGACCAGGACGAGCAGGACGGCGTTCACTGGACTGATTCCCTTACTCTGCTCAGTTCTGCCCGGCGGCAGCGGCGTCCTTCTCGGACCCCTTCTTCCAGGCTTTGTCGAAGGCCATGCCGAGGGCGACCGCGGGACCCACACCCGGCACCAGCAACGCGCCGCCCTCCACCGCCGCCTCGGTCTTGCTGTCGGGGATGAAGTAACCGAGGGCCGTGTGGTCCTTGAGGTAGTCGACTCCCGTCATTCCTACGGAAGTCCAACCCGCCCCCTGCGACTCGGCCTTGAGCACTTTCGTGAGCCCGACCGAGACCTCGACCGCGTCTTCGGCCTTGGCCGCCACCTTCCCGATCCCGAAGGAGACGAGCCCGAGGCCGTCCTCCACGAGGGTCCGGTTGCTCACGTCGGCCCCACCGGCCCTCGCGACCAGGTGAAGCCCGAGTCCGGCGCCTGCCGTGATGGCCGAGGTGATTCCGAGGGCGGCTCCCACCGGAGCGCCGATCCCGGTTGCGTCCAGGGCCAGTCCGACCGCGCCGGTCACCGTGCTGATGGTGGAGAAGACATCGCCGATGGCCGAGATGGCGTTGGCATGGTCCTTGACCCAGTCGAAGACGTCATTGGCGAACTGGGCATGAGCCTCGACCACGGATTCGAGCCCGTCGAGCAGCCTGTCCCAGAAGCCGGGTTCGTCGGGGGCCTGGTCGCAGGCCTTCTTGATGAGGTCGGAGACGGTTGCGGCGATGTCGTCGTGCCGGGCGAGGAGGTCTTTCGCGTCGGTGATGATGGCGTCGAGGCTGTCGCGGGCGGAGTTGACCTGCGCGATCGCGTTGTCGAGGCGCTGCTGGGCCTGGTCGGCTTCCTGCTGGGTGCCGTACTGCCGGCCGGCGAGGTCGAGGTCGGGGTTGGACTCGGCGGTACGTTCCCGCTCGCGCGCCCGCTGGGCCTCCTCTTCGAGGCCCTGGGCGTCGCGTTTGAGGCGGGTGAGCTGGTCCTGCCAGTCGGTGAGGGCGCTGGTGGCGCGCTGGAAGCTGTCGGTCGCCTCGCCGAGGATCTTGGGGAGCTCCTTGACCTTGGCGGTGAAGGCGTCGGCGGCGATGCCGGTCCATCCGCCGGTCCCGTTGATGATGCCGGTGAGGACACCATCGGCGGACTTCAACTTGGAGTACGTACCGCTGACGTCCTGAGCGAGCGCGGCGACGGCGGCCGGGGAGCCGGGCGCGGGGTCGAACCCGAGGGCGGGGTAGCCCTCGACGGTGGTCGTGTTCGGTGTGGCCAAGTCATGCTCCGAGGTGGCGAGTTCGGCGGCGGACGGGGTGGCGGCACGGAGGGACTCAGCCGAAGTCGTCGGCCATGCTGCGGTTCTGCGCGGGGGCGCCGGCGGGTGCCGCGGTGCCGCCCGAGCTGCCCTTGACGGCGAAGAGCTCGGAGATGGCGCGGTCGGTGGCGGAGTAGTTGTCCGCGGTCTTCTTGAGGCCGTCACGGATGGCGTCGGTGAGCTTGGAGAGCTGCCCGATGCCGTACTTCCACGCATCCCGGAAGTCGCCGCAGCGTTCCTCGAGCCCGGCGTGACCCACGTCGTGGACGGAGGCCTGCTCCATGCTGTAGCCGGCGGACTTCATGTCGGCGGCGCATTCGTCCAACTGCCCTGCGAGACTGCCGAGTTGTTCCGCATCGACGCGGAAGGTGCCGGGCAGTGAATCGGGCACGTTTGTCTCCGGGTGCAGGAGCGGCAGGAGACGTCGGTGTCCGGGCCGGAGAGGGTTCCTGCCGTGCTTCACCCCCGTGCGGCACAAAATCACCGTAGGCATCACCTTTCCCGTGCGGCAAGGAAAGGGAGCGTCTGGGATGCGTCAAGAATCAGGCGAGGAGACGACGGCAACCTTTTCGCCCCGTGCGGCCACTGACGAGTGCACCATCGGCTCAATCTTCTGAACGGACAGGTATCCGGGAATGCGGACAGCGAGGCAGGCCGCGCGGCAGCGCAGGCACAGACGCAGGCTCATGCGCATGGTCGGCGCCATGCTGGCGGTGGCCGCCGCAGGAGTACTCGCCTACCTGGTCATGGCGTTGCCGTCCGGCAGCACGGCCGATGCAGGGCATGCCGCCGCCACACCCGTCACCACCCGGGCGAGCGCCACGACCGCGCCAGGCACAGGGACCCCGACAGCGACGGGCAAACCCACGCCGACGGCTGCTGCGACCACCAAGGCAGTACGACCGTCGGCCACCCCGCGCCCCGCGAGAACGGAGTCCAACGCGGCGTCCGGCACGGCATCGCTCAGCGGGCGGATCCGGCCCAGGACCGTCTACGAGGGAGTCGCCACCGCCTACGAGGCCGGCGACGGTGACGGCGCCTGCCTGTTCGGCCCGAGCGACGGCCTCATGATCGCGGCGATGAACACAACCGACTACGAGGCGTCCAAGGCGTGCGGCGCGTACGTACTGGTCCGCGCGGCGAACGGCGCCTCCATCACGGTACGGATAACCAACGAATGCCCGGCGCCCTGCGCACCCGGCCAACTCGACCTCAGCCAACAGGCGTTCGCCAAACTCGCCGATCTCAAGGTCGGCCGCATCCCGATCACCTGGCAGCTGCTGAGCCCGAGCACGTCCGACACGATGTCCCTCAGATACAAGACCGGTTCCAGCCGCTATTGGTGCGGCATCCAGGCGATCGACCACCGGAATCCGGTCGCGCGACTGGAGGTCCGTACCGCCAACGGCTGGCGGCAGCTTCCGCGTACCGACTACAACTACTTCATTTCCGCGGACGGCAGCGGGTGCGGCGGCTCGATCAGAATCACGGACATCTACGGAGAACGGCTGACGGTGAGCGGGATCGCGTTGCGCCCGAACGTTGCGCAAGAGACCCGGGTCCAGTTCGCCCGGCACTGATCCCGCCTCGGTACCGTGACTTCGCATGAGGGACACCGACACCGAGAGCACTGCAGACCTGGTCCGTGCCCTGCTGCAGGAGCAGCATCCAGACCTTGCAGGGGGCTGGCCGTTCGCGAGGTGGCGGGCGGCTGGGGCAACCAAATGTGGCGCATCGGGGACGAGTTGGCGGTCCGCATGCAGCGCATGGACCCCACCGGGGAGCTCCAGTTCAAGGAGCGTCGGTGGCTACCCGTATTGGCTCCGCGCCTGCCGCTCCCGGTCCCGACCCCGGTGCGGTTCGGCGAACCGTCCGAGCGCTTCCCCAAGCACTGGACCGTGATGACGTGGGTTCCCGGAGAGCCGCTTGACCACGGCTCGATCAGTCGCGGCGCGCACGCGGCCGACACTCTGGCGGGCTTCCTCAGGGCCCTGCATGTGGAGGCGCCCGCCGAGGCGCCGATGGCTACGGACCGCGGTGGCCACCCCAGGAGCTGCACGGAGGGCTTTGATCACTTCTTCCAGGCCGTTGTCCCCGACGACACCGCGGCCGACGTCCGAGCCGTCTGGGACGATGCCGTTGAGGCGCCTGGGTGGGAGGGCCCGCCGGTATGGGTCCACGGCGACCTCCATCCCGCGAACGTCGTCGTCTCGGACGGAACGCTCTGCGGCATCGTCGACTTCGGTGACATGTTCGCCGGTGATCCGGCGTGGGACCTCGCCGCCGCATGGGTGCTGCTGCCCGAGGGCACGGCCTCACGGTTCTTCGACATGTACGCGCACGCAGACGAGGCAACGATCCGGCGCGCCCGCGGGCTGGCCGCCATGAAGAGCCTCTTCCTGATGCTCATGGGGCAGAACGGAGACAGGGGTCTTCCCGGTGGCAAGCCTTACTGGGGACCGGCAGGCCGGGCGGCACTCGACCGTGTCCTGAGAGGGAGTTCGTTGTAGCCACGGAACTCCCGGCCGCCTTGCTTGTCGCTCACGGTGAATTCCGCGACCCTCACCCGGGTGCAGGGCTCGTCGTGGAACTGGACTCCGTACGCACAGGACCCCGCACTGCCTCCACTGCCGATGTCGCCGATTGAGGAGTCTGCGGGCCCCGTACCGGCCGCCGAACTCCGCATCCTCAGCTGCGACGCACTGCGGGCGCACCGGTTTGCGCGGCACGGAGGAGGGCGCGGAGGGCGGTGCGGTCCGTGGTCATGACGGTGGCAGGGTCGTCGCTCTCGCGGAGGGCGATGGTGTGGGGGGCTGGCGCGGCGAGCTCGACGCAGTTGTTGCCGCCGGAGTCGGAGAACGATGACTTCAACCACTGCAGGCCGGACACGTACGGCACCTCTTACAGCTCCTTGACGATGGAGCGAATGAACTCCCTGGACTTGCTGGGAGTCAACGCCACCTTCTCGACCATGTCCAGCCGCGTACGGAAGTTGGCGAGCTGCGTGGGGGAGTCGATGAACCCGGCGTCGTTCGGAGAGTCCATGTGCACGGTGTCCAGGCTCGGATGGGGCGCTTCCGCGTAGAGGACGGACGAGTCGCCGATGAGCGGGAAGCCGCCCACCGTGAACGGGGTGACCAGGAGCGTGACATTCGGGCGCTCGGACGCTTCGAGGAGATTCAGAAGCTGGGCGCGGGCGACACCACGTCCTCCGATCTGCATCCGAAGGGCGGCCTCGTGGATGACACCCACGTACGGAATGGGCCGGTCGCCGGTGATCACCGTCCGACGGGCCAGCCGGTGGGCTACGCGCAGCTCAACTTCCAGGCGCGGCAAGGGTGGTACGAACAGCTCGAAGATGGCCCGCGCGTGTTCCTCAGTGTGAAACAGGCCGGGGAGGTGCGCGATCTGCACGGTGCGGAGCCGTACCGCATAGTTCTCCAGGGCGGAGACGTCGAGGAACCCGGGGGGAATCTTGCCCCGATACTCCTCCCACCAGCCCGACTTGCGCCCTCCGGTCAATCTCGCGAGCTCGTCGATGAGGGCAGGTTCGTCGCACTCGTAGATGCTGGCGAGGCGCCGCAACCGTTCTTCGCTGATGCCGAACCGGCCCGCCTCGACATTGGAGATGACCGTACGGTCCGTGCCGAGCAGGTCCGCAGCCGTGGGTGCTGTCATCCCGGCAGCCTCACGGAGCCGACGGAGTTCGGTGCCGAACCGGCGTTGAAGGATGGTCGGGGTCTGTCGCGGTGCCATGTGCCGTCTCCTCGCTCGCGCACAGTGTGCCTATTCGGCGTCCCGCGGTCCACCACAATCGAGAAGTTAACACTTACGTGTCGCCAGGTAGCACAGTTATGAGATCTTCTCGTACTTTGTGATGCGGGCCACTCGTGACGTCGCTGTCGGAAGTGCACCGGCTCCCCTCCGGAACGGCGGGGGGCCGGCATCGCCACCGCAGACAACATCACGCGACCCATGCCCTGTTGTTACGTCTCGCGCGCACCCAGGAGGTGCCTGATGAGGTCCGAAGCAATCCCCCACATCGACCCCGCACCGATCCCCTTCGCGGGGCAGTGGCAGTACGAACTCCACTTCCCCCGCGACCTCAGAGGCCCAGGCGTCGCCCGCATCGCGCTCCGGGCGATCCTCGCGGCCCACAGTCTGTCCGAACTGGCGGACAGGGCCGAGCTGTTGGCGTCGGAGCTGGCCACCAATTCCGTACGGCACACGAAGGGGCCGGCGTACGTGCGCCTCCAGTGGCTGCACCCCGTGCTCCGTATCAGCGTCTGGGACGCGAGCCCTGACCTGCCGGAACCCGCAGACCCGTCGGCCGACGCGGAGGACGGCCGGGGACTGCTCATCCTCGACCTGGTCGCGGACCGGTGGGGGGCGTGCCCGATGGGCGAAGGGGCGGGTGAGCGGCGTGGCAAGACGATCTGGTGCGAGCTTGTCTTCGCGTGACGCCGAAGCGCGCCGGCTGTCGGCACCTGACCGGCACCTTTCGGGTGAACGGTCGCGTACGGGACATGGCATCCGCTCCGTGCCTACGATGCTGTTCTCGACACCAGCCCATGGGAGGCCCGAGATGTCCGCAGCACCGGTCGAGTACTTCACGCCCGACGATGCGCCGCTGACGCTGCTCGAAGAGGCCAACAAGCTCCTGGAGCACAACCCCGGCTACCGGGTCGAGATCATCGGAGGCGTTCTCACTGTGACCCCGCCAGCGGACGTCGCCCATTCCAGGGGCCTGAACAAGCTCGTTCGCCCTTTTGTGGCCGCCGGTCTCGATGACGGTCCGACCGAGGTGCACCAGGCCATCGGCCTCTGGCTGCCCGACGGCCCGGAGGACTACGCAGTCCCTGACCTTTCCGTTGTCGACGCCGACATCGACGACCACCTGATCGAGAACAACTGCTACGACCCGGCCGTGTTCCGCATGACCCTCGAGGTCACCTCGAGCAACTACCAGAACGACCTCCGCAACAAGGTCGCGGCGTACGCCATCGCCAAGGTCCCCGTCTACGTGATCGTCGACCGCAAGCACAACCGCCTGCACGTCCTGACCGACCCCATTGCCAACGAGTACGACCAGCACCGCATCCACGCCCCCGGGCAGTTGGTCACCCTGCCCGAGTCGATCGGCGCGAAGGTCACCCTCGACGTAACAGAGGCCCTCACCGCATCACGCCACAAGCGGGATCCGGAGCCGAGGTCCGCGGAGGACACTGCCGCCGGCTGATCTCGGAGGCGGTGGCGGCCCGCCGCAAGGGGCTGCGGTGCAACCTGGCGACGGGGCTGCCTCCTCGTTCCGTACGTACGCGTCTACTTCTTGGTGTTCTTGTCGGCGGTGAGGGTGCCGCCGATGGCCCAGCTGTCGGTGGGTACTTCGTGGATCCAGACCTGGACGGCCTCGGCGGGGATCTTGAGCGAGTCGACGAAGGCGTCGGTGACGCGCTGGACGAGTTCGCGCTTGAGCTCGATGTCGCGGGGACCTTGCTGGATGGTGACGATCGGCATGGCTGAACTCCCTTGTCTCCGGCGGCTTTCCGGTGGTTCCGGGCCGCTCACCGGCGTGACCTCAGTCCATCCGATCCGCGCCCCGCGACCAACAGGCAGAGTGCGCACGCAGCGATCAGGAAGCGAGATCGTCGCTGGTCGGGGTGGGGGCAGTTGAGGGAGGGCGCTGCCAACCTCGGTGGCAATACCGTCTGAGGCGAGTACTGCCTCATTGCCTGACGCGGAGGCGGCCGACCCTTGCGGATTCTGCCGGTGGTGATGGCACCGGGTTTCGTGGCCGGGTGCGGGTGGGTGGAGGGCCGCCTCCACGGTCCGGTGGGGGCGGGGGCGATACGCGTGGGCGGGTGCGGCTTACCGATGGAAATTAGCGTGGTTGGGGTGCGTGGTGGGCTGGCGAACTGTCCCTTCGCGCGTGGTCGGCTGCGGCTTCGTCGCAACGTCCTGGTTCTGATGACTGTGAAATAAACACGGGATTGACCTGGCATTATCACGGAGAGTGAGGGAGAATAGGGGTATCAACCACCGTATAGGGGACGGTGGTTGGTGACCGACGCACGGGGGTGTGGGGGATGGAAGAACAGAGGGAAGCACCGGGGACACCGGACGAGTGGGCGGCCTTTCTGCGCACGCAGGACCCGTCGGCGCATGTGATGGACCTGCTGCCGGTCCTGGACGCGGAGAAGCTGTCCGCGGCCGGGCGGATCGATGCGTTGGCGGTACTGGAGCGCTGCGCGTCCTGGGTGGCTGCCTGTCAGGTGCCGTTGCTGGCGGGGATCGAGGCGCAGACCAGTGCCGAGTTGCCGGTGGGTGCGGACTTCGAGACCACCCTGCTGCATGACTGGGACTACGCGGCCGAACAGGTCGCCTGCGCCCTGAAGCTGAGCGGGGCAGGTGCGGGCGACCGCCTGGAAGTGGCCCGCGCGCTGATGGACCGCCTGCCCCAGACCCTGGAGCTGCTGGCGCAGGGGGAAATCTCCTGGCGCCAGGCCAAGACGGTGGTGGATGCGTGCGCGGTCCTGGACGATGAGATGACCGCGAAGGTCGAGGACGCGGTGGTGGCCAAGCTCCCCACCCAGGCGGCGCACGAGACCCGGCGGATGCTGAACCGCACGATCGCCCGCCTCGATCCCGAGGGTGCGGCCGCCCGCCACGAGCAGCGGCGTCTGGAGCGGACCACGGTCAACTATCCGCAGCCGGACGGGATGGCGATGTTCGGAGCGATCGTCCCGGCAGAACAAGCCGCACTCATGGAACAGGCCGTCGACGCCCACGCCGCCACCTTCGCCGACGACGGCCGCACGTTGTCCCAGAAGCGGGCGGACGCTTTGTTCGACCTGATCACCGGCACCACCAACACGCAGTCGGTGGGCGGTCGTTCAGCGGCGGTCGTTCAGATCACCGTCCCGCTGGACGTGCTGATCGGGGCGAGCGAGGAGCCCGCCGAGTTGAAGGGTTACGGACCCATCACCGCAGGACAGGCCCGCGACGTGGCGTTCGCGGAAGGCACGGTGTGGCGGCGGCTGATCACCCACCCCACCACCGGGATGGTCGTGAAAACCGACCCGACCACCTACAAGCCCACCGCCGAAACCACTCGCCACGTGGAGGCCCGCGACCGGCACTGCGCGTTTCCGACTTGCCGGATGCCCGCCCACCGCGCGGACCTCGACCATGTCGTGGAATTCGATCACCACAACCCACAAGCGGGCGGCCAGTCAGTGCCCGAGAACCTGATCCCGCTCTGCCGCCGCCACCACGGACTCAAACACCGAGGAGGCTGGAAGGTCGTCCGCGACGACACCAGCGGGCAGACGCACTGGACGGCACCCACCGGGCACACCTACACCAACACCCCCGACAGATGGACCGATTGACCCGCACTGACATCAGTCGGGGAAAGGACGTTGCGACGGTTCCGCAGTCGACCGCGCGCGTGCGGAGGTAGTCCAACCGGCCACGCACCCCAGCCACGCTAATTTCGGTCGGTAAGCCGCACTCGCCCACGCGTATCGCCCCCGCCCCCACCGGACCGTGGAGGCGGCCCTCCACTCACCCGCACCCGGCCACGAATCCCGGTGCCATCACCACCGGCAGAATCCGAGGAGATTCCCTCGCCGGGAGGTAAGACACTCCTCCTTACCTCCGAACGGGTAGCAGAGCTGATGCCAGACCCGTTCGAATCTCCTACGTGAGTGCCGTCTTGGCCGCTGACCTGGGATGGAAGGGAGATGGGGCGCGCGCCCCAAGTCCGACACTGACCCTTAGCGACCGTTTCGTTTCGATGCAGGGCGCAGGGGCGCTGTGACTGGGCTGTGACAGGGGATACGCGGGAGCCTCTGGGCCTTGTCGGAGGCGGCCGATAGAGTTGTTCAAGAGATAAGCCGGGATAGCTACGTTAAGTGACTGTGTGGCTGCGGCGTTGCGTCGGTGAACGGGGAGAGGGGCTGACTCGCGATGGCGAGCGGAGAGTACAGAGTCGATCTGAGCGCGCTGGACGAGGTCGTCCGGAAGCTCAACGGGATCATCACGGACCTGGGCGACGCCAAGTCGGACTCGAAGTACAAGACGTATCTGCCGCCGGGGGCGCTGGGATCGGACGCCGGCGGTGCCACGTTCATCGAGGCGGGGAAGCTTCACGCCGCGCACACCGAGATGAAGACGCATCTTGAGGAGATCGTGGAGCACATTCACGGCCTGACAGATGATTTCGGCACAAAGACGAAGAAGACGCATGGTGCTTACCAGGACCAGGAAGCAGACGTGAAGAAGTCGATGACGGGTGGGGCGTGATTCGGCCATGAGTGACGACTACACGTACGAGTACCAGCCGGCGACGATGTGCTACAACGCGCAGCACGAGTCGGACTTCGCCAACATGGACATGGACCAGATGAAGGCCATGGTCAGCGGCGCGAACCCCGGCGCGGTGCACGAGGTTGCCCGAGGGTGGACCAGCGTCAACAACAAGCTTGTTGGTGAAGGCGGTGGCGGGGGCGCGCGGCACGACTTCATGGCTGCTGTGAGCGCGGTGCTCGAACACTGGGAGGGCGACTCTGCCGACCGGTTCAAGGAGCAGGCGGACGCCATCGCGAAGAAGCTTCAGGACGGTGCACAGTACGCGCAGTACACCTCGACGGCGATGCACAGCGCGGCCACCGTGCTGGAGACCATCAAGCCCGAGGTCGAGGCGATGAAGAAGCCGAGCACGGGCAACAGCATCGTCAACGCCATTCAGGACGGCGGCAGTCGATCGGACGCAGGCCTCAAGAAGGACCTGGCCGCCGGGGCGTCCACGCAGCAGGCGCTGGACAGCAACTCGGGCGATCTGTCGGCCGGTAAGGAGCAGCAGCTCCGGATGGCCGTGAAGATGGAGCAGTTGGGGGCTGCTTACGCTTCGCAGACCAAGGCGATGGGGTCGTGGAAGAGCACTGTTGAGCATCGGGAGGACTATCCGGGTTCCCCCGGAGGTAATCCGCCGGTTCCGATCGTGGTGATTCCGACGGAATCCGGTCCCAAGCTAGTCGGCCGCACATCGTCCAAGGGCGGTTCGACGAGCGGGTCGGCACGATCCGTGATCGCACCAACTCCCAGTAACCCGAACCGCATCGGCGGACCGGGCACAGGGTCCTCGTCCAAGTCGACCGCACCTTCCGGCATCGGCACGGGTGTGGACAGCATCACCACGACCAACCCGCGTGGAACTGGTCCTGGAACCACGTTGGGGACCGGCGGAGGTGGCCTGGGGGGAGCGAGTGGCACGGGGCCTGGTGGCGCAAACGGTCTCACCGGTGCGGGAGCGGGCTTCCCGGGAACTGGAGCAAACCCGGGTGCAGGCCTCGGGCGTCGCGGTTCGATCGGAGGCACCGGTTCCGCGACCGGCGCTGGACGTCCGGGAATGGGCGCCGCCGGGCTGGGAGCCGGAGCGGGCAATAAGGGCGGTTCGGGTGTTGGAGGCCGAGGTGCTCTCGCCCGTACGAAGGGCGGCGTGATTGGTGAAGCCGAAGGCGCGGCCGGCTCTGGCGGCAAGGCGGGATCTGGACTCCACGGCAGCCGTGGTGGCACTGCAGAAGGCCGCAAGTCCGCGGGCATGGGCGGCGCAGGTGGCGCGGCAGGTAAGAAGCGTGACAAGAAGAAGGACGGCCGAGACAGGCCGGATTACCTCGTCGAGGACGAGGAGACCTGGGTGTCTTCGGACCCGAACGTCGCCCCTCGGGTAATCGAGTAGGTTCACCGCGCTGACAAAGGCGGCAATGGAGTGGGGGCTCGCGGATTTATGTCGCGAGCCCCGTCAAGCGGGATGAAAGGGAACAGGGCATGGCGCTCAAGCAGACGCTGCGCATGATGGGCAGTGCGGCGGCAGCGGGGGTGCTGCTCTTCTCTTCGGCGACTACCGCTTCGGCAGACCAGACCAGAAAAGACCAGTGGCCGCTGGAAGCGTTCGGCGTCAGCAAGGTCTGGCAGATCGCAACGGGTAAGGGCATCACCGTTGCAGTGATCGACACTGGTGTGGATGCGTCGCACCCTGATCTCAGGGGGAACGTCCTCAAGGGGCATGACTTCGTCGACGGCGATGATGATCCTTCGCCGGCCGGAGACGAACACGGGACATCGATGGCAGGCATCATTGCCGGTCACGGGCACGGCGCCAATGGTGCCGACGGGGTGAAGGGCTTGGCGCCGGACGCGAAGATCCTCTCAATCCGGGACACGGGCGAAGGGGACGAACCCTTCGCCAAGTCGATTCGGTATGCAGTGGACCATGGCGCATCGATCATCAATATCTCTCAGATCACATCCCCCTCGTCTCAGGCGGGGGAAGAGGCTGTTGCCTACGCCTTCAAGAAGAACGTCGTGGTCGTCGCCGGAACTGGGAACGACGGCACAGGGGGCGACCGTCCTCTCTACCCGGCTAGCTATCCAGGCGCGGTAGCGGTGGGCGCGGTGAAGTCATCCGGTGAGATCTGGGCAAAGTCCAACTACGGGCCGAAGACGCTGTTGACCGCCCCCGGTGTCGGTATCGTCTCGACTGGGGGCGCGACCGCCAACTCCCAGTACAACATTGGAGAAGGTACCTCGGCCTCTACCGCCTACGTCTCCGCAGCCTGCGCCCTCCTCCGCGAGAAGTTCCCCGACCTCACCGCAGGCCAGATCGTCAACCGTCTCACCAAGACGGCCGGGCTCCCCGACGACGCCAAGGGAAGCAAGCTCCCTGACCAGAAGTACGGCTACGGCTACATCCAGCCCCTCGCCGCGCTCAAGCAGGACATTCCGGCGGGCCCCAAGAACGGCCCCCTCACCATGCCCACCTCCGACTCCGCCAGTAGCGGGACCGGTACGGGAACGGGTAAGACGGACAGTAGCCCGGCCCCCTCTTCCTCAGGTAAGTCGGACGACAGCGGCAGCAGTTCCACGATCATCGGTGTCGTAGTAGGTGCCCTCGTGGTCCTCCTGGTGGCAGGCGGCATCGTCCTCCTCGTCGCCCGCAAAAAGCGACGCGGCGGACCCGCCAACCCCCCGCCGGGATACGGGACGTACGCCCCGCAGCCGAATCAGCTCCCGCAGGCGTACGGCACCCCGATCTACAACCAGAACCCGCACCAGCAGCAGCCCGCACCCCCCGCCGGCCCGCCGAACCAGCCCCCGCCCGGCGGTGGAAACCCCTACCAGCAGTAGGCGGAACGCGGGCCCACCGCAAGTGGAGAACCGTTGGGCCCGCGGTGATTGAGGGGCACGCGGAGAACCGGGTACGTACGGCGTCCCAGTGGGCCTTTGGCGCCGCTCTTGCTCCTCTGCCTGCCGCTCCTCCGAGGGCTGAGTTCATTCGGATGGGTGATGGTGCGCGCCTGGGTTTCGAAGTAGTTTCAAAGTCATGAGCGCTGAACCCGCATCGGTGAACTTCTCCGAACTGGTCAACAAGAACAAGCAGACCCTGGCCAGGCTGAAGGAGTCGTCGCGGCTACTTCTTCACCGCAGGGACGGCGAGGATCTTGTCCTCACTACCGCCGCGCGTGCAGAGCAGGACCAGGCCGTAGTATCTGCCGCCACTCACATGCTCGCCGCGATGGCCCGCCGCGAACCCGGAAGTATGGAGCTGCTGCTCGACATATTGCCGGACGCGTTTCCATGGGTTCATTTTCTCCCCGCTCCGGACGTCCACGCCTTTGCCGTTGAACTGGTCGACACCATGCGGGCCGCTGAGTCGATCGCCAACAGCGCGTCTGTTGCACAACTGCTTGTCGCCTGGCAGCACACGGCGGAGGTCCACTCCGATCCGGAACTTCTGGCTGCCCTGACCCGTGAGCATGACGAGGATTACGGGCCGGTGCCGATGCCGGGAAGAGCTCGATGAGCGCGGGGCGCGGCGACCGGGTCGCCCCTCCGGCACCGGAGGGGCAATGGGAGGTCCGGTATGCCGATGCGGCCGCCGCGAAGGGGTGGGAGGGCCTCGCCCAGCAGGCCGAAGGGAACACCTACAGGGCATGGGTGGTCATGCGTACCGACCCTTGTCCAGAGACAGAGACCCCCAGGCAGCACCGCCTCAAAGGGTCGCTGGCGCACGGGAGTTATCGAGGTCAGATCTGTGAGCAATGGCAGATCGAGGTGACTGGCAGTGGCCGGGTCTGGTACCTCGCGGACACCGCCCGCGATACCTGCTGGATCACCTACGCGGGCATGGCACATCCGAAGGCTACCGATCGGTGAGCGGGGGCGGGCACGAAGCGTCTGGCGTACCGGCTGGGTTGTGGCCCGTACTGGTCGGCTTGGAGCGTGGGGTCGGTCCTCGTCGGTGAGGTGAGGGTGAGGAAGTTGAACGTCTCCGTCAGTCCGGGACCGCCGTCTTCGCTTTCGCCGGGCGTCCAGAGCCTGGAGGCCGCGCGCACCTGGCCCCGCTGGGCCCTGGTCGCGAAGCGCGGGGCGACACCGTCGGCGGGCGCTTGGTTCCGCTCAGTTTGTCGAAGAGACCCATGAGATCAACCGGAGGGGCCCCGTTTTGCCGGCGCAAGGTGCTGAATCAGGGTAGAGGTGCGGGGTTTATCAACGGGAGGCGGCCTCACCGCTTCACAGATGGAACCGATAGTGTCGTGGGCCGCGTGTGAACAGAGAGACGGGGGAGGAGTGACGCGATGACCGGCTTCTACAAGGTGGAGCTGGAAGCTCTCAGCAGGCTGACCCGCGAGTTGAGTGAGTGCGCCGACGACATGCGCTCCGCCATGAAGCTCCTCAAGGACTTCGGCCCCAAGGGGTCCGGATTCGGCGAGCTCGACAAGGCCTGTGATGATTTCCAGGACTCCTGGGGATACGGCATCGGGAAGATCGCCGACGCGACCGGCGGTATCACCGACGGGCTGGCCGAGACGCACAAGATCTACTCGGCGCTTGAGGAGCAGGTGGCCGCGAACTTCAAGGGCGGAAGTAAGTGACCACACCCGAAAGCGAGTTCGCGGTGGAGTCCGACGCGGAAGTCGAGCCCGCCACCGTCAGTTTTCAGGCTCAGTCAGAGTTCCACGAGGTCCCGCTCGGCGTGGGCGTCGACGAGGAGACCCTCGACGAGCAGCTGCGCGAGTTCTCGCGCGACTACTGGGGCGACCGCGAGGACTGGGAGCCGCTTCGCCGCATGTTCGCGGCCATGCAGGCCGCCAACTCGGAGCAACTCGCCGCCAGCGGTGCGATCTACCAGGCCATGGGCGTCTTTCCCATCGCGGGGAGTGCTGACGAGGATGCTCCCGCGCGGATCAGCCGCTGCACGTTGCTGGTGAGCGTACGAGAACTCGACAATCCGGATCCTGAAGTCACCGCCGCCGGTATCGCGGAGACGCTGGCTCACGGTAGTGACGGTGGTGAGTCGCAGCTCGTGTCGCTCCCCGTGGGCCCGGCCGTTGTGCACGTTGCCGGGCAGCGCGCCGTGTGGGAGCGGGAGGACGGGGAGCAAGAGCGCTTCCTCGTACGCATCGAGGTCTGGATTCCCTTTCCCGCCGAGAACCGGCTGCTGCTTGTCTGCCTGAGCACCTCGGACGTCCAGGACCTGCACCTCTATCAGGCGGTCCTGGCCGACATCGCCGACACCATCACCTTCGGCAACCCCGAGCCGGCCGAGGAGACCGCCGCTGCGGTTCCGGCCACCCGGTCCGCCGTCTCCGATTTCGACTGAGCGCGCCAGAGCCACGGAGGACGTACGGATGACCACGCAGGTGTACGACGCGCTCGGCTTCGACCCGGCACCAGGAACCCCGGAGTCGGTCGAGCGGCTCGCAGCCACCCTGAGCCGGGTTGGCAACCAGCTCAACTCCACCCACGGCACCCTCACCGGTCTCGGCACGGGCGGTGGGATCTGGGAGGGTGAGGCGGCCGCTGGATTCTCGAAGAAGCTCGGCGAGCTGCCCAAGTACCTTGAAGAGGGCCACAGTTCACTGCTGGACGCGGCAGCGGCACTCCACAAGTGGAATTCTGCGCTGACCGACTTCCAGGCGGTCGCCGCCCGCTACGAGGCCGAAGCCGAGGAAGCCCGCCGCGTACTGGAGCAGGCCAAGAGCAATCCGGACCTGAACCTCGTGGGCCAGACCTTCGACACGGCCGAGGCTTTGCAGAATGCGCAGGACCGTATCGACTACGCGTCGAAGCGAATCAATGACGCGCAGGAGGCGCTCAACCACATCCTGGAGAAGGCGCAGGAGCTGCTCCAGCACCACGCGGATGCGGCACGCCTCGTAGCCGAGGCGATCCGTCGGGCGGCAGAGGGAGCCCCCGATGAGCCAGGGCTCTTCGATCGGTTCATGGATGCGGTCGGTTCGCTCGGCGACAAGTTGAAGGAACTGGGAGAGTCCGTCGCCAAGTGGGCCAAGGAGCATGCGGACGACCTCTACAAGATCGGCGACTGGCTGGGCATGGCTGCGGCGGCTTGCGACGTTCTGGCCATTGTCTTCTCCGAAACCGTCATCGGCGCCGCCGTCTTCGAGATCGCGGGCCGAGTGTTGAATACCGGAGCACTGGCCTTCCACGTGGCTGGTTACGCAGCAGGCGCCAAGAATGCCTCGATGACGGATATCGCCCTCGATGTTGCGGGATTCGTGCCATTTGGTGACCTTCTCAAGGTCGGCAAGGTGGCAGCCGGCGCGATCAAGGGTGTTGACATCTCTGCGGACGCATTCAAGGCGGTTGATCGCGTCGGGGAGATCGCCGGGATGGCGAAGAAGGCCGAGGTCTTCCTGGAGCCGAAGAAGATTCTGGGTGTGTTCGGGGAGGGGAAAGCTGTGTACCGCATTACATCCGAGTCCTTCGCGGACCGATTCGCCATGGCTTCGCATCGCGTCTTCGGCGATGCCGCGCGGTACGAGAGGCCGCTGACCAGTCCCGTGAAGTGGCTGGATGAGCACGCGATGCCGAAGATCATCGACAACACGCCCCTGGGTAGGATTCCAGCTCTGAAGGATGCAGTGAAGCTGGGAGAGAACGGCAAGACATTCATTGATCCCACGTCTTGGGTCTCGCGCGCCCCGGAAGCTGCCTATCGCGGATACAAGTTCGTGGAGTCCGCCGAGACTGCAGTGTCCGACGAGGTGCACGGCAAGTACGAGAAGTACAAGGGACTTGTCCAACGCGGCCTTGGGGAGTTCGGATGACCTCTTTGGCGACGACGCATTCTCGGGCCTGGAGTCCTCGGCGGCCCAAGTCGTCTCTCCGCTTCTGGGCGCGTTACTGCGTGCAGTGGGTATGGGGGCCGCCCGTCTGGCTGTTGGTACGTATTCCGATCATTCTGTTGACGCTCCTTGAGGTCGACATCGCCAGTTCGAGTGCGACGCCGGGATCGAAGGCGCGTTGGCGGCGGAGGCTCTGGGTGGACCGGGAGCGGCTGCGGCTCGACCGGATCGCTGATCCGCGCGAACAGGAGCGTGAGTGGCGCCAGTTGCTGACGGACCGGAGCCTCAACTGCGTGCCGCCACGGCCCGGGGCTCCCGCGCCGCTGCCGTGCTCCGGGGGAGTGCACCGTCTGGATGCAGATGACAGCTTCTTCCGTCTCATCGGAGCGGGGAGGGCTCTGGACATTGCGGGGAGCGAGTTCGGCTGGGTGCTTGCACCTGGTGCGGAGAAGGATTTGCCTACGTGGTTGCGGCTGAGATGCCCGGAGCGGCTCGCGTAAGGAAGAAACAGGCAGGACAGAGCCGATGAGCCTCGAAGGCGCGCGAGACCGCAGGCCGGATCGGCGACGCCATCAGCCCCTTCGGATGCGGAACAAGGCAGGACTGCCCGGATGACAACACCCGCTCCTTCACTCGCCCAGCCTCTCCCGCTGCCCGGTCCCGCGAAGTCGACCGCGTGGTTGCGCGTCCGCTATGTGCTGCAATGGATCTGGTTTCCGCCGGTGTGGCTGATCCTCTTGATCCCGTCCCTCGTGGTGTTCGCGGCATGGTGGGCGCTCTGTTTCGTGTCCGCTGAGGCCGACGGGCCGTCTCTCATGTTGTTCACCGGACGTCGTTTCCGCTGGCGGCGGCGGATGTGGCTGGATCGGAAGCGGATGCGGAGGTCCGGTTCGAAGGATCTACTGCGTTTGGAGGACGAGCTGCGGGCTCTGTTCGACGGAAGGAAGAAGGTCGCGGGCGGCTTCGAATGGCGGACCGGCGGGACGCTGTGGCGTCACGATGACGGCCGCCTGGAGATCGACCGCAGCTTCTTCCGGCAGCCGGGAGCTGCACGGGCGTTGGAGATCGCGGGGGAGTACGGAGTCGTGCCGACCGACGGTGGCAAGGGGCTGCCGGTATGGCTTGTGCTGAAGGGTGGGCAGCAGCATGCCGTTCGGTCGGCGCCTGAACAGCGGCAGACGTCCGCGACTGACCAACCGTACGAGCAACAGGCCGGCCCCTATGCGGCCCCACGGCCGAACCAGCCGCCGCCCGGCGGCAACCCGTACCGACGCTGACAGGACGGTTGCCCATGTCCGCCGGGTCCGGGCTCAATCGGACCGCGTGACCGGGCGGCGCAGGCCGAGCCACTGTTCGGCCTCCCAAGCCTGGAAGCGTTCCACCTCGGTGAAGCCCAGTTTGGCGGCGAGGCGCATCGAGGCGGTGTTGGCGGTCTGGGTGGTGAGTACGACCGGTTCGCTGGGAAGGGCGCTGTCCAGCCAGTCGAGTGCTGCCGCGCATGCCTCGGTGGCGTACCCGGATCCCCATGCCTGTGGCAGGAAGAGGTAGCCGAGGTCCGCCTTTCCTGCGGCGGCCGGGCGACTGTGCTCCGGAGCTCTCCTGAGCAGGATCTGGCCGATCATCGACCCGTCGAGATCAACGACGAAACTCCCTGGCCACCGCTCGGGTATCTCGGGCGTCTTGCGCTCGATCTCGTCACGCGGGCGGGGGCCGCCGAGGAAGGTGTGCACCTCTGGCGAGGCGAGCAGCTCGATGAATGCCGCACGGTCCCGGGCCTCAGCCTCGCGGAGCACGAGCCTGTCGGTTCTGATGGGGGCGGGCGGCCAGGCGACGGGGCTGAGCTCAGTCATGACAGCCAGCCAATCAGCGGGCTCAGGTGCGATCAAGACGTGCGGACCGAAGGCTGACGCCCTTCAGGACTTTGGGATTCCGACCCGGTGAATCACGGTTGATGAAGATGAAAGCTGCCCGAAAGGGGCGTCGTTTCTCCCGTGATGGCGAATTGGAGTGGTTCGCGCAGGGGTGCGGCAATTCTCGTTCGGTAACTCGAACGACCTATGCCATCACAGAAAGTTGTGGTAGAACAGGCGCCCATTGATGCGGTCGCGTCAATGGTGGCCGGTGGGACCTGCCGGTGCATTCAACGGGGAGAGGCATCGCCATGCGCGAAGCAGAGGGCGGCAGTGGTACCACCAAAGTCGATACGGTCACGCTGAATCGGGCCAGTAACAACTTGGTTGAGTTGCGCGGCAGTACCGACAGCGTCGACAACGCCGCCGACAGCGACACCCTCGCGGCGAGCACGGGTCTCAACCGGCACGGTGGTGGCTCAATGGGTGACGGCGGCTGGGTGACTGCTGGAGGGCTGGTCACCATGGATGTGCGCTGGGGCGATCAGGTCATCAACCTCAAGACCATGTTGCAGTCCATCAGCGAGAAGCTTCATGAGACCCGCGGGAACTACACGGACCGCGAGCAGCAGGAGCAGGGCGAGTACTACCGCCAGACCGTCAGCGACTTCGGCTGACCCGCAGCGCATCTGCCGCCGACTCCTCAAGGGTTGATTTACGCATGGTCTCGTACAGCTATCTCAATGATGCCGACCTGTCCAAGCTCGCTGCCGCCGCTGAGTCGTGGAAGGCGCTGCCCGCCAAGTACCAAGGCCTGGAGGACCAGTTCATCAACGAGGTGATCAATATCCTCAAGGGTGACTGGGAGGGGGAGGCCGCCACCGCCGCCTTCGCGACCATGGGCAAGGCGAAGCAGGAGTACCAGGCCGCAGCCGGTGAGGCTCGCAGGATCGCGCAGCTGCTCGCCGATGCCCACACCGAGTTCGACAAGTACCAGAAGCTGCTCCACGACCTCGTCGATGAAGCGCGGCGTACGAAGTACCAGCTCTCCGACAAGGGAGTTGAGGATGTCGACCCGCGCCAGGACAGCCCCACCGCGTCTGGCACTCCCGGCCTTGCCGAGGAGCGCCAGGCCGGGCTGGACAGCATGGTCAGTCGCCTCAAGAACATCCTTCTGCAGGCCACCGCCGCCGATGAGGCATGCGCCGCCGGGCTGAACAAGGATGCCAATGGCGCGGACAACCACGGCTTCAACACCAAGAGTTACACCACGCTGGATGACGTCGAGGTCGACCAGGCCTCTGCGCTCATGAAGAAGGACGGGCGGCTGACGGACGCCGAGTTCGCTCAGCTCCGCAAGCTGCTCGCGGCCAACAAGAACGACCCCGAGTTTTCACACGACTTCGCTGTCCGCGTCGGAGCGGAAGGCACCCTCGAGAAGTACAACCAGCTCCTCAACCCTCCTCCTGGGACGACGCTCTCCAAGACCGAGCTGTCCGAGCTGAAGACCTTCCAGCGGGACCTCGGCACCACCATCGGCACTGCGACCCGTTCCGACGACGGACACCCCGACGCGGGTATCACCAAGTTCCAGAAGGACCTGCTCGCGTTGGGGTCGAAGGAGTTCAACGCCAACCCCACGGACTCCAACTCGTCGAGTTTCAACGGATATCAGGTCGCCAGCAGCCTGATGAGCAACGGCAAGTGGGACAAGGGATTTCTGCAGGAGTACGGCAACGCGCTGATCACCGCCGAGAAGAACGGCGCCAACGTTGGCCAGAATCCAGACGCCTACTGGTCTGGTAGTGGCACCCGGTCGCTCGGGTCGACCAACATGGGCGTCTTGGACCCGATGGCCGGATTCATGGACGCCCTGGGCCACAACCCAGAAGCATCGACGGACTTCCTGACGTCCAGCACCACCTTCGACGGCGAGAAGGTGGATCACCTCGACTACCTGATGAAGGACCGGCATTGGCCTGAGGGCGCCGGATACACGGGGGACGCGAAGAACCCCACCGGCTACAACAATCTCGGGCATGCTATCGAGTCCGCCACGACTGGGCATTCCTACGATGCTGAGATCCCGAACCCCCTGCCCAAGCACAGCCAAGAGCAGGCGGATCTGACGTCACAGATTATTCACTCGGTCTCTGAGGATCCGAAGCTTGCGCACGACGGTATGAAGGACAGTCTTGGCCGGATGTCGGCGGAGTACATGCCTGATATCAACTATGCGTTGGCCAATAAAGAAGAGAAGATCGATGACCTCTACCCGATGGGTGACAGTGCGCGAGCCGCCATCGGTGAGAATGCGGAAAGAGACGCCACGCGATTCCTGTACACGGTTGGGCAGGACCCAGACGGTTATGCGGCCATCAACTACGGCCAGACTCAGTACACGAGCTCACTTATCGATTACCACCTCCAGCACCCAGATGCGTACGACCTTTCGCCGGGCGAGAAGGTGCAGAAGATCAGTACGACTTCGGCAGAGGTAGAGGGAATCATTGGGAGCGCGCGGCAGGACGCAGTTATCCACGAGAGGGTTGCGAGCGACGCGGTGTTCAATGAGCGTCTGGCATCCGCAGGCGAGTGGGCAAAGGCTGGTGTCGGCATCGGCATCGGTGCGGGGACTGCCACGATCACCTCTCCGTTGGGTGGGACTGTTGCCGGTCTCGTGGCCGAAAGTGTCACAGGGCAGGTGATCGACTCGATGGTCGCTGGCACTGAACGGGACCGCTACGGAGAAGCTGTCTACAGTGCCGGCGGTAACATTCAGCAGCACAAGGATTCCTTCATGGCTGTGACCGGCGATGCGGCGCGCCTTGCGAACTCGAGAGCCGATGCTGGAATGAATGCCGAGCAAATTGGTACAGCGGTTTCCGGGGGACTGGACCGTGGTCATTCCAATGCATTGAGTGATCTGAACGACTACGCCAGAGATCTGGGTGCCAACCCCGCGGGCAAGTGAGATGAGTCAAGGTGATCGTTCAAAGGGTGTCGCAGTGACGCTGAAGTTCGACAAGAGTGTGCTCAAAACGAGATGGTTCAAGCGTGCGGTTGCATCTTGTGTCGCGCTCGCAGTTCTGTGGGGTGGCTGGATCGGGTTCCGGGCGCAGTATCCACCTGCCGTGTTGGGGAAGATATGCAATGGAATGCTTCCCGTTGACCCAATGTTGGACCTGATCGGCAGGCGGCGGATCGAGCTGGTGGGTGTGGAGTTCGAATCGTCTAGTTCTGGATTCTATGGATCTAGTGACGTTGTCGAGCCGGAAGGACTGTCTACTCAATGCAGGGCGGACGGAGTTGAGATCTCCATCGAGACATCGGCTGGGGCTCGCAACGCGCACAATGCCTACACCGGCTGGGATGATCCAAATATCATTCCTACCGCTCTGAAGCCTGAGTGGAATGGGCTCTTGTTGGATAACGGAAGAGACAACCTGGCATCGTCGGTGCTGGTCGGTTGCAAGAATTGGACGAGCCGACAGGGCGGGGGAATCCTTGTCACCGTCGACGTCGATGAGCCCGGCGTCGTTTCTGCGCCTCAGAAGCTTGCGCGCGTTGCGGTGGGCGCCGCGCGCCGCGCAGCGGAACGCACTGGCTGCGATGCGGAGTTTGGCGATTCAAATGCGGTTCTCGGCGCCGATGATGACTCTGAAGTTGTGTCGGCGGGTGAGGCGACCGGTGTGTGTGCAGGAATGCATTCTGCTCCGTTTGTTCTGGAGGTTCCTGCCGCAGTGTCGCCGGTAGAGAGCTGCGTACTGGGAGGGAAACTGAAGTTCGTTGCGCAGTACGGCCCCTTCGTTCCGAAGGAGGATAGCGAGGATCCGAACGATTTCTCTCTGAAGGATTCAGGGTCGTACAGGTCTTACGTGTGGACAACGGCGAAGTGCGGCGGTGCGCTGGGGCGTGCTCTCTATAAGGCAATTCCGACGGCGAAGAGTGAACGGAGCTTCGACAAGAAGCCCCTCACCCAAGCCGAGCGGGAGGACCTGCAGCACTTTGCCGCGCAGTCTGCGAAGCGGCACCATTGCGGTGTTCCAACGGCGCTTGGGGGCACTTCGAAGTAAGGCCTTGCGAAAGGCCCTGCTCGATCCGAGTCGAGCTGTCCTGACGGCCGCGGTGAGTGGCCGACTATCGCGGGCTTCCGCCGGCGGCCGTCTCCGTAGGCTCGGTGTCGGTCTGCGCGGGGATGCTGGGCGTCCCGGTCGGGACGATGCCGACTGCCGTCCCGGGACAGCATCAGATCAACCCGGCCCGTACGCCCGCCCTCCCGCACTACGGGCCCTCAGTCGGGGACGCAGCGTCCGAGGAGGGCGCAGTGTTGTTTGAGCACCTCGGTCAGGCTCCGGTCGCTCGCATGAAGGGCGTACTCCTCGCCGAACACCCAGCACTCGTTCTCCAGGAGGTGATGGAGGCCCGTGCGTTCCAGGACTTTCGGCTTCATCTCCCGGTCGAAGACCAGGAGTTCGAGCAGAGATCGGCTTTTCCTGCGGCAGTTGGGCGACTGTGGCCTGTTGCCCTTCTGAGCAGGATCTGGCCGATCATCGTCCCGTCGAGATCTACGACGAAGCTTCCGGGCCAGTGCTCGGGCGGTCCGTCATCTCGCGCTCGACCTCGTCACGCGGGCGGGGGCCGCCGAGGTAGGTGTGCACCTCCGGGGAGGAGAGCAGCTCAATGAACGCCACACGGTCCCGGGGCTCGGGCTCGCGGAGTACGAGACGTTCGGTCCTGATGGGGGCGGGTGGCCAGGCGGCCGAGCCGAGATCCTTCACAGCTTGCCTCCGATTGTTCCGCGCCACGTCCAGCCTTCACCGAGGACTGTCTCCTGCAGCGGGTTCTTCAGTTCCGAGCTGTCGAAGTTGAATGTCTGCGCGAGGCCGCCGTCTTCGCCTCCGCCGGGCGTCCAGCGTGTGGAGACCGTCCGTACCTGGCCGCGTTTGACCTCGGCCGAGATGGAGAGCTGGGCGATTCCGTTGACCCAGGTGACCTCGTACTCCTGGTCGATGGAGCGGACTTCGTTCTTCTCCGGGGCCAGGCGCATACGGACCTGGAACACCCGGCTCACCTGGGTTCGGGAGAAGAACATCTGCCAGGCCGGCTCCCGCATGCGCCATTCGGCCACCAGGTCCGCGCCCTCCGGGCGGCCGTCCCGGATGACGTACGGGACGTCGGGGCGGTTCAGGCCGAGGAGTGCCGTGCGGACCTCCGTCGCGGAGCGCGGGGCGACGCCGGCCGCGGGGCGCTTCGTTCCGGTCAGCTTGTCGAGGAGTCCCATGAGGTCAGCCTAGGAGGAGCGGGTGCGTGCGGCCGCGATCATCCGATGACTGGGCGGAACGGGTGGATACCTGTATCCAATGGTGGGTTTGGGGCGTTTCATTCTGCGGCGGGCACATCCGCCGCCGCAATCGAAAGGGTCTCCTGATGAAGTACACCAAGGTCGCCGCTGCTGTTGCCGGAACGGTTCTCGCTCTGGGTATGGCCAGCCCGGCTCTTGCCGACGACGGGAACCTGGTGGACTCCAGCACCGTGTCGAAGAACGTGGTGAAGAACCCCCTGAAGACCCTCAAGGTCGAGGCCCTGGTCGGTGCGGTCAGCAAGGTCGCCGACAAGGTGAAGGCCACCAACAACACCGACGCCGCCACCAAGGTCGGCGCCGCGCAGCGCTGACGTTCAAAGTTCTGGCAGAAGGCCCGCCGCGTCTCTCGCGGCGGGCCTTTTGTGTGCGTGGCCGAGGGGCCAAGGGGTCAGGCTGCTGTCGTCAGTTCGGGGGTGGGGGTCTCCAGGGACTCCGGCTGTGCCGGCTTCTTGTCGCGGATCAGGATGAGCGAGAGGGCTGCTGCTGCGAGGACTGCTGCCGCCGAGGCCAGGAATGTGGTCGACATCGCGGTGGTGAAGGCCTCTCGGGCCGCCGATCGGACGGAAGGGTCGGTCAGGGCTGAGGTGATCGACTGCTTTGCCTGCTCGGGGGCGTTGGCCGGCATGGAGTTCGTGAAGGTCGAGGAGAGCACCGTTCCCAGGATCGCCACCCCCAGCGCCGCTCCCGCCTGCTGCACCGTGTCGTTCAGGGCCGAGCCGACTCCTGCGTGTTCGGCGGGGACCGCGCCCATCAGGGCTGCCGTTGCTGCGGGCATCGCCAGGCCGCCGCCCATGCCGATCAGCACCATGACGGCGGCGAGCATCAGGAAGGACGCGTCGGAGGGGAGGAGAGCCAGGGCTGCGAAGCCGGCGGCGATGACCGTCATGCCGGCCGCCGTCATCGGGCGGTTGCCGAGCTTGTTGCCGAGGGTGGCGCCCAGGCCGTTGAAGAGGAGGGACGCGACGGCCAAGGGGGCGAAGGCCAGGGCGGTCTTGGTGGGGGAGTAGCCGAGGACGTACTGGAGGTACTGGGTCAGGACCAGCATCAGGCCGCCGTTGGCGAAGGTGAAGAGGACCAGGGAGAAGCTCGCGCCGGTGAAGTCGCGGTTGCGGAAGAGGGCCAGCGGGATCATGGGGGACGCGGTGCGGAGTTCCCAGGTGATGAAGGCTGTGAGCGTCAACAGGGCTGTTGTCAGGGAGAGTTGGGTTGAGGCTGTGGACAGGCCCTTCGTCGGGAACTCGATGATCGTGTAGACCAGCGCCGTCATGCCGACCATCGACAGCGCCATGCCCAGCGGGTCCGCCTTGGTCCAGGGGCCCTTCGACTCGGGCATCAGGAGCAGTGCTGCGGCGATCGCCACGACCGCGATCGGGATGTTGATGATGAAGACCGCGCCCCACCAGAAGTGGTTGAGGAGTACGCCGCCGAAGACCGGGCCTCCGACCAGTCCGACCATCGCCACCGCGCTCCAGGCCGCGATCGCCTTCCGGCGCTCCTCGTCGTCGAAGACCGTGATCAGGATCGACAGGGTGCTCGGCATGATCAGCGCTCCGCCGACTCCCATCGCCACGCGGCCCGCGATCAGTTCGGCCGGGCTGGTGGCCAGGGCTGCGAGCAGTGAGGCCGCGCCGAAGATCGCCAGGCCGATGACCATCGTGCGGCGGCGGCCGAAGCGGTCCGAGATCGAGCCGGCGGTGAGCAGGAAGCCGGCGAAGACCAGCATGTACGACTCGATGATCCACTGGATGTCCTGGGCGTCCGCCTTCAGGTCCGAGGCGATCGGGGGGACCGACACCGTCAGGACCATGTTGTCGATGACGAGGACCAGGGTGCTGAGGCAGAGCACGATCAGGATGAGCCAGCGGCGCGGGTCCCGCGGGGCGGCGGGGGCTGCTGCCGGTGCTGTCGTCGGTGCTGACGTCGAATCCATGGCTGGGCCTTTCCCGAAGGGGTTCGTACGGCGTTCGCTTCTCCGCACACTGTACGGTCACCGAACAGTGTGCACAAGGCCGTACGTCGTACGAAGCCGGGCTAGGCTGGGGAGCGACGCAGAGGAGGCCGCATGTCAGCGGAGAAGAAGCAGGTCCCGTCCGTCTGGACTCGTCCGCAGCGGCGCGTGCGCGAGCAGCCCGCGCTGAGCCAGGAGCAGATCGTGAGCGAGGCGCTGGCGCTGCTCGACGACGCGGGCATCGAGGCGCTGAGCATGCGGAAGCTGGGGACGCGGCTGAACGCCGGCGCGACCTCCCTCTATACGCATGTCGCCAACAAGGACGAGCTGATCGAGCTTGTCGTCGATCTTGTGTACGGGGAGATCGAGGTACCGGGGGGCGCGGGCGAGTGGCGGGACGCCGCCGCCGTCAGTGCGTACAGCCTGCGTGCCATGGTCCTGCGGCACCCGTGGGTCGCCTCCGTGCTCGGGCAGGTCGGGCTCGCGGGGCTCGGGCCGAACGTGATGCGCATGGCGGAGCGGATGCAGGCGCTGTTCGAGGGGGCGGGTCTCGCCTCGGAGGAGGCGGGTCTCGCGATCAGTGCGCTCACGTCGTACGTCGTCGGGATGGCGGTCAGCGAGGGCGCGTATCTGTCGCTGATCGCGCGCAGCGGGATGACCGAGCGCGAGTTCGTGAAGAGCGTCGTGCCCGAGGGGGAGGCCGCCGCGCTCGGCGATCCGGAGAAGGCCCGGGAGGAGAAGTTCGACTACGGGCTGCAGTTGGTGCTCGACGGGCTCTCGGGGCGGATCAGTCCTCGTCGGTGAGGACCGGGAAGCGGCGCGGGGCCACGAGGAGGAGAACGAGGAGTGCGAGGGCTGCCGCGACCGCCGCTCCTATGTAGACGTGGTCGACCGCTGCCGCTACCGCTCGGCGCAGGTGGTCTGCTGCTGGTGCGGTGAGGGCCGACGGGTTCTGGAGTGCGTGGGCGACCGAGTCCAGGTCGCCCGCGCCGCCCAGCCGGGAGGCGAGCGTCGCGTTGGCCACCGCGCCGAAGAGGGCCGCGCCGATGGACTGGCCGACCTGGCGGCAGAAGAGGATCGACGCGGTGGCCGTACCGCGCTCCGACCAGCCGACCGTGGACTGCACGCCCACGATCAGGGGGAGTTGGAAGAGTCCGAGCGCGGCGCCCAGCAGGAGCATGATCAGGGCCGGCTGCCAGGGCTCCCCGGGGAAGGGGAGCAGGGGGAAGGCCAGGAGGATCAGCATCGCCGCCGTGATGCCGACGATCGCCGTGTTGCGGAAGCCGATGCGGTTGTAGACGCGGTTCGAGAGCGCCGCGGACACCGGCCAGCTCAGCGTCATGACCGAGAGCACGAAGCCTGCCGCCGTGGGGCCGAGGCCCAGGACTGACTGCGCGTACGTGGGCAGGAAGACCGTCGGGGCCACCATCAGCAGGCCCAGTGCGCCCAGGGCGAGGTTGACGGCCGAGATCGTACGGCGGCGCCAGACCCAGCCGGGGATGATCGGCTCCGCGGCCCGGCGTTCGATCCAGACGGTGAGGGCGCCGAGGGCGGCGCTGGCCGCGAAGAGGGCGAGGGACGGGGCGGAGAGCCAGTCCCAGGCGACGCCGCCCTGGACCAGCGCGGTGAGGAGGAGAGTTCCCGTCGCGAAGACCGCCAGGGCTCCCGGCCAGTCGATACGGGGACGGGCCGCGGGCCGCTGCGTACGCGACGGTTCGGTGAGGTGGCGCGTGATCAGCAGCAGCGCGACCAGGCCGATGGGGACGTTGATGAGGAAGATCCAGCGCCAGTCCGTGTACGTCACGAGCATGCCGCCAAGGCCGGGGCCCGCCACCGCCGAGACCGCCCAGACCGTCGACAACTTCGCCTGGATCTTGGGGCGTTCCTTGAGCGGGTAGAGGTCGGCGGCGATCGTCTGGACGGTGCCCTGGATCGCGCCGCCGCCCAGGCCCTGGACGATGCGGAAGGCGATCAGCGCCCACATGTTCCAGGCGGTGGCGCAGAGGACCGAGCCGAGGAGGAAGAGGACGACCCCGGTGACCAGGACGGGCTTGCGGCCGAAGGTGTCGGAGAGTTTGCCGTAGACGGGGAGCGTGACCGTGACGGCGAGGAGATAGCCGGAGAAGAGCCAGGAGAAGACCGAGAAGCCGCCGAGGTCGCCGACGATCTGCGGGACGGCCGTCGAGATGATCGTGGAGTCGAGCGCGGCCACCGCCATCGAGAGCATGAGGGCGGCTACAACCGGGCCCCGGTGTGCGGCTGTTGGGGCCTGGGAGGACGTAGACCCTGAGGTGGAGGCCGGGGCGGGACCCCCGCCGGGTATCGCTGCCGTACCGCTGACGGCGTTCTCGGCGCCGGTGCCGATTCCGCTTCCGGTGTCCTCGGCGCCTGTGTCGCTGGCTCCCGTGCTGCTGCCGCCGCCGGCACCGCTTCCGCTCCCGCTCACCGAGATCCTTTCACCGTGCATCTACAGGGGCTGGGACAGCTTCTCACTTGCGTCTCACGCCGCGGGAGGGTGGAGGCTCCCCCGAGACGAAGGTCCACCTGCGGGTCCAGACCCCTAAGGGGATCTCCCTACTTTGGTCGAGGGGATGTTCGTCCCGGCGGAGGACGAGGGGGTGCGGGGACGTTCTTTAGGTTGGTCTTACGGCAGACCGCAGGGGCCGGGGTGGGGAAAACCCCAGGGGAAGTGGGAGACGTGCACCAGTGCGTCCGTACCCCCTGAATCGACAGACTTGAAATGCAAGTAAGCGACCGCGAACTTCGCTTGACCGACATAGGAGACTTACCGTGACAACGGCTGTGACCATTCCCAGGCACGGGGGCACTGGAGGGCGTACGGCCGTTGCCGCGCGAGCGCGGCAGGTCGTCAAGGCGTACGGAACCGGGGAGACCCGGGTCGTCGCGCTCGACCATGTCGATGTCGACATCGCCCGCGGCCAGTTCACCGCGATCATGGGCCCCTCGGGGTCCGGCAAGTCCACGTTGATGCACTGCCTCGCCGGGCTCGACACCGTCACCGGCGGGCAGATCTATCTGGACGAGACCGAGATCACCGGGCTGAAGGACAAGAAGCTCACCCAGCTTCGCCGGGACCGGATCGGCTTCATCTTCCAGGCCTTCAACCTCCTTCCGACGCTGAACGCGCTGGAGAACATCACGCTGCCCATGGACATCGCCGGGCGCAAGCCCGATGCGGCGTGGCTGCGGCAGGTCGTGGAGACCGTGGGTCTCTCCGACCGGCTGAAGCACCGGCCGACCCAGCTCTCGGGCGGCCAGCAGCAGCGTGTCGCCGTGGCGCGTGCGCTTGCCGCGCAGCCCGAGATCATCTTCGGTGACGAGCCGACCGGAAACCTCGACTCCCGTGCGGGAGCTGAGGTGTTGGGGTTCCTGCGGCGGTCCGTCACCGATCTTGGGCAGACCATCGTGATGGTCACGCACGACCCGGTCGCGGCCAGCTATGCCGACCGCGTGCTCTACCTCGCGGACGGGCGCATCGTCGACGAGATGCACGCGCCGACCGCGGACCAGGTTCTTGACCGTATGAAGGACTTCGACGCGCGCGGGCGGACGTCATGACCGTATGGAAGACCTCGATGCGCAACTTCTTTGCGCACAAGGGGCGGATGGCGCTCTCGGCCGTCGCCGTGCTGCTCTCGGTGGCCTTCGTCTGCGGGACGCTCGTCTTCACCGACACCATGAACACCACCTTCGACAAGCTCTTCGCGGCCACCGCGTCCGATGTGACGGTGAGCCCCAAGGACGCCGACGACAACGGCGGTGACGGTCCGCAGAGCGGAAAGCCCGACTCGCTGCCGGCCTCCGTCGTGCAGCAGGTGATGAAGGCCCAGGGCGTGCAGACCGCCGAGGGCGGTGTCTCCAGCACCAGCGTCACGGTCGTCGACAAGAACAACAAGAACATGGGCGCCGACAGCGGCGCCCCGACGATCGCCGGCAACTGGGGCCACAACGACCTCCGTTCGATGGAGATCACCTCCGGTCACGCCCCGCGCGGGCCGACCGAGGTCATGGTCGATGCGGACACCGTAAAGAGGAATCACCTCAAGCTCGGCGACGAGCTGCGCACCATCGCCGTCACCGGCGACATCAGGGCGCGGATCGTCGGCATCTCCACCTTCAAGGTGACCAACCCCGGTGCGGCGATCGTCTACTTCGACACCGCCACCGCGCAGCAGAAGCTGCTCGGCGCCCCCGGTCTCTTCACACACGTCTCCGTCACCGCCAAGAGCGGTTTCAGCGACACCCAGGTCAAGCAGAACGTCGCCGGTGAGCTCGGCGGCACGTACAAGCTGCAGACGCAGAAGGAGAGCCAGGACGCCAACAAGTCCAGCGTCGGCTTCCTGGACGTCATGAAGTACGCGATGCTCGGTTTCGCGGGCATTGCTTTCCTCGTCGGCATCTTCCTGATCATCAACACCTTCTCGATGCTGGTCGCCCAGCGGACGAGGGAGATCGGCCTGATGCGCGCCATCGGGTCGAGCCGCAAGCAGATCAACCGGTCCGTGCTGCTGGAAGCCCTCCTGCTCGGGATCTTCGGCTCCGTGCTGGGAGTCGGCGCCGGTGTGGGTCTGGCCGTCGGGCTGATGAAGCTCATGGGGTCCATCGGGATGGACCTGTCGATGGACGACCTCACCATCAAGTGGACAACTCCCGCCATCGGTCTGCTCCTTGGGATCGTGGTGACGGTCGTCGCCGCGTACGTCCCGGCGCGGCGTGCCGGGAAGATCTCCCCGATGGCAGCCCTGCGCGACGCCGGTACGCCGGCCGACGGCAAGGCCGGCTGGATCCGGGCCACCCTGGGTCTGCTGGTCACCGGTGCGGGCGGTGCGGCGCTCGTCGCGGCCGCCAACGCGGACAAGTCGGGTCCCGGCTCGATGTACCTGGCCGCGGGTGTGTTCTTCACACTGATCGGCTTCGTCGTGATCGGCCCGCTGCTCGCCGGTGTGGTCGTACGGGTGATCAGCTCGGTCGTGCTGCGGCTGTTCGGCCCCGTCGGGCGGATGGCAGAGCGCAACGCGCTGCGCAACCCGCGGCGTACGGGAGCGACCGGCTCCGCGCTGATGATCGGCCTCGCGCTGGTCGCCTGCCT
Organism: Streptomyces sp. NBC_01465; assembly: GCF_036227325.1. Classification (NCBI taxonomy): domain Bacteria; kingdom Bacillati; phylum Actinomycetota; class Actinomycetes; order Kitasatosporales; family Streptomycetaceae; genus Streptomyces; species Streptomyces sp. NBC_01465. The sequence continues at coordinate 5,095,052 of NZ_CP109467.1, forward strand.
GGCGGTCGTCGGATCCTCGATGGTGGCCTCGGCCACCGACGAGCTCGACCGTACGGTCGGTGCGGACTTCATCATCCAGGCCAGCAACGGCCAGCCGATCGTCCCTCAGGCGGAGAAGGCGCTGCGTGCCGCTCCGGGCGTCGAGCACATCACCAGCTACAAGTACCCGGACGCCAAGGTCACTTCGCCCGACGGCAAGACGGAGCACCAGGGCCTCTCCGCGACGGACCCCTCGTACCTGGAGGACCTGCGGCGCGAGACGGTCTCCGGTGAGCTCTCGGCGGCGTACGGCAAGAACGCCATGTCGGTCGGTGACGACTACGCCGGCAAGCACCACGTCAAGGTGGGCGACACCCTGTCCGTCGCCTTCAAGGGCGGGCAGACGGCGAAGCTGAAGGTCGCGGCCATCACGTCGGACGACTCCAACGTCGACAAGGGCGCGATGTACACCAGCATCACGACGCTGGCGCAGTACGTGCCGGCCGACAAGATGCCGAAGAACATGATCATGTTCGGCAAGGCGAAGGCCGGCCAGGAGGACGCCGCCTACGCCGCGCTGAAGAAGTCGCTGGCCGAGTACCCGCAGTACAAGGTGCAGGACCAGACCGACTTCAAGCAGGACCTGAAGGACCAGATCGGCCAGCTGCTCAACATCGTCTACGGGCTGCTCGCACTGGCGATCATCGTCGCGGTGCTGGGTGTCGTGAACACCCTCGCCCTGTCGGTCGTCGAGCGGACCAGGGAGATCGGGCTGATGCGGGCGATCGGAATGTCGCGGCGGCAGCTGCGCCGGATGATCCGTCTCGAGTCGGTCGTGATCGCGCTCTTCGGTGCGCTGCTCGGCCTCGGGCTGGGGATGGGCTGGGGCACCACCGCCCAGAAGCTGCTCGCGCTGGAGGGGCTCAAGGTCCTGGAGATCCCGTGGCCCACGATCATCACGGTCTTCGTGGGATCGGCCTTCGTGGGACTGTTCGCGGCACTGGTGCCGGCCTTCCGGGCCGGGCGGATGAACGTGCTGAACGCGATCGCGACGGACTAGCGGCAGGCAGAGCTGTACGTAGCTGTACGTCGCACGGGCCCGGCCCCGGCAAGCATCCTCGATGCTCGCCGGGGCCGGGCCGCGTTGCGCGGGGGTGATCGGGCGGCGGGTGTCAGTCGTGCGTCGTACGCTGGAGGCACCCCGGCCCGTTCGACGTGTCGGGTCCTTCGCGTTGCATCCAGAGTCACGAAACCGGACGGAAAGCCTTCCCCCATGAGCCTGCACGGTCTGCTCGACGCCACTGCCAAGGACCCCGCGCTCGCCGAAGCGGTGAAGGCCGCCACCGACGGGCACCGGATGCACGTCGACCTGGTCGGGCCGCCCGCCGCCCGGCCCTTCGCCGTGGCCGCGCTCGCGCGCGAGACCGGGCGGACCGTGCTCGCCGTCACCGCGACCGGGCGCGAGGCCGAGGACCTGGCCGCGGCTCTGCGCTCGCTGCTGCCCGAGGACGGCGTCGCCGAGTACCCGTCGTGGGAGACGCTCCCGCACGAGCGGCTCTCCCCGCGCAGTGACACCGTCGGGCGGCGCATCGCGATCCTGCGGCGCCTCGCGCACCCCAGCAAGGACGACCCGGCCGCGGGGCCGATCAGCGTGATCGTGGCTCCGGTGCGTTCCGTGCTGCAGCCGCAGGTGCAGGGGCTCGGCGACCTGGAGCCGGTGGCGCTGCGCTCCGGGCAGAGCGCCGACCTGGGCGAGATCACGGCGGCGCTCGCGGCGGCCGCGTACGCCCGGGTCGAACTCGTCGAGAAACGCGGGGAGTTCGCCGTACGCGGTGGGATTCTTGACGTCTTCCCGCCCACCGAGGAGCACCCGCTGCGCGTGGAGTTCTGGGGCGACGAGGTCGAGGAGATCCGCTACTTCAAGGTCGCCGACCAGCGGTCCCTGGAGGTCGCCGAGCACGGGCTCTGGGCGCCGCCCTGCCGGGAGCTGCTGCTGACGGATCAGGTGAAGGAGCGGGCCGCCGCGCTGGCGGAGGCCCACCCGGAGCTCGGGGAACTGCTCGGGAAGATCGCCGAGGGGATCGCCGTCGAGGGCATGGAGTCGCTGGCTCCGGTGCTCGTCGACGACATGGAGCTGCTCATCGATGTGCTTCCGGCCGGGTCCATGTCCGTCGTCTGCGACCCGGAGCGGGTGCGGACCCGGGGCGCTGACCTGGTGGCGACGTCGCAGGAGTTCCTGCAGGCGTCGTGGGCGGCGAGCGCGGGCGGCGGCGAGGCGCCGATCGACGTGGGCGCGGCCTCGCTCTGGTCGATCGCGGACGTACGGGACCGGGCGCGCGAGCTGGGGATGATGTGGTGGTCCGTATCGCCGTTCGCCGCCGATGACGCGGACCTGGACGAAGACACCCTCAAGCTGGGGATGCACGCTCCGGAGACGTACCGCGGGGACACCGCGCGGGCGCTCGCCGACACCAAGGGGTGGCTGGCCGACGGCTGGCGGGTCGTGTACGTCACCGAGGGGCACGGGCCGGCCGCCCGTACCGTCGAAGTCCTCGGCGGAGAGGGCATCGCGGCCCGACTCGACGCAGAACTGGGGGAGTTGACGCCCTCTGTGGTGCATGTGGCGTGCGGTGCGATCGACTTCGGGTTCATCGACCCGGACCTGAAGGTCGCCGTACTGACCGAGACCGACCTCACCGGCCAGCGCACCGCCACCAAGGACCTGGGCCGGATGCCCACGCGCCGGCGCAAGACCATCGACCCGCTGACGCTGGAGGCCGGGGACTACATCGTCCACGAGCAGCACGGCGTCGGCCGCTACGTCGAGATGGTCCAGCGCACCGTGCAGGACGCGACGCGCGAGTACCTGCTCGTCGAGTACGCGCCTGCCAAGCGCGGGCAGCCCGGTGACCGGCTCTACATCCCCACCGATCAGCTGGAGCAGGTCACCAAGTACGTCGGCGGCGAGGCCCCGACCCTGCACCGGCTCGGCGGCGCGGACTGGACCAAGACCAAGGCGCGCGCCAAGAAGGCCGTCAAGGAGATCGCCGCCGACCTGATCAAGCTGTACTCGGCGCGGATGGCGGCCCCCGGGCACGCCTTCGGTCCCGACACGCCCTGGCAGCGGGAGCTGGAGGACGCCTTCCCGTACGCGGAGACGCCCGACCAGCTCTCCACGATCGCCGAGGTCAAGGAGGACATGGAGAAGACGGTCCCGATGGACCGCCTGGTCTGCGGCGACGTCGGGTACGGCAAGACGGAGATCGCGGTGCGGGCCGCGTTCAAGGCCGTGCAGGACGGGAAGCAGGTCGCTGTTCTCGTACCGACGACGCTGCTCGTGCAGCAGCACTTCGGTACGTTCACCGAGCGCTACTCCCAATTCCCGGTTGTCGTGCGGGCGTTGAGCCGATTCCAGACCGACAGTGAGGCGAAGGCCGTCCTTGAGGGGCTGAAGGACGGGTCGATCGACCTCGTCATCGGCACGCATCGGCTCTTCTCCTCCGAGACGAAGTTCAAGGACCTCGGGCTCGTCATCGTCGACGAGGAGCAGCGCTTCGGCGTCGAGCACAAGGAGCAGCTGAAGAAGCTCCGCGCCAATGTGGACGTCCTGACGATGTCCGCGACCCCGATCCCCAGGACCCTGGAGATGGCGGTCACCGGCATCCGCGAGATGTCGACGATCACCACGCCGCCGGAGGAGCGCCACCCGGTGCTGACCTTCGTCGGTCCGTACGAGGAGAAGCAGATCGGCGCCGCCATCCGGCGTGAACTGCTGCGCGAGGGCCAGGTCTTCTACATCCACAACCGGGTCGAGTCGATCGACCGGGCCGCGGCGAGGCTGCGCGAGATCGTGCCGGAGGCGCGCATCCAGACCGCGCACGGACAGATGGGCGAGACGGCCCTGGAGCAGGTCGTCGTCGACTTCTGGGAGAAGAAGTTCGACGTGCTGGTCTCGACGACGATCGTCGAGTCGGGCATCGACATCTCCAACGCCAACACCCTCATCGTCGAGCGCGGCGACAACTTCGGGCTTTCGCAACTCCACCAGCTGCGCGGACGCGTGGGCCGTGGCCGCGAGCGCGGCTACTCCTACTTCCTGTACCCGCCGGAGAAGCCGCTGACCGAGACCGCGCACGAGCGGCTCGCGACGATCGCCCAGCACACCGAGATGGGCGCGGGCATGTACGTGGCGATGAAGGACCTGGAGATCCGCGGCGCGGGAAACCTGCTCGGCGGCGAGCAGTCCGGGCACATCGCGGGCGTCGGCTTCGACCTGTACATCCGCATGGTGGGCGAGGCCGTGGCCGACTACCGCTCGGCCGTCGACGGGACCGAGGAGGAGGAAGCGCCCCTCGAGGTCAAGATCGAGCTGCCGGTCGACGCACACGTCCCGCACGACTACGCGCCCGGCGAGCGGCTGCGCCTCCAGGCCTACCGGGCCATCGCGTCGGCCACCACCGAGGACGACGTCAAGGCCGTACGCGAAGAGCTCACCGACCGCTACGGCAAGCTGCCCGAGCCGGTCGAGAACCTCCTCCTGGTCGCGGGTCTGCGGATGCTGGCGCGTGCGTGCGGGGTCGGCGAGATCGTGCTGCAGGGTCCCAACATCCGCTTCGCACCGGTGGAGTTGAGGGAGTCGCAGGAGCTGCGGCTCAAGCGGCTCTATCCGCGGACCGTCATCAAGCCGACCGTCCACCAGATCCTGGTGCCGCGTCCGACGGCGGGGAAGATCGGCGGGAAGCCGGTCGTCGGCCGTGAACTCCTGGCCTGGACGGGGGAGTTCCTGGCGACGATCCTGGGGTCGTAACCGGGCGCGGGGGAGCGGGCATGGGGGAGGGGCGGACGATGCAGGGACGCGACGGGCCGAAGACGATCGTGGTGCGCATCGCGGTCGCCGCGGTGCTGGTGCTCACCATCGGGTTCCTGTCCTGGGCGGCGATGCTGCGGCTGGCGATCCTGCGCCGGACGCGGCGGGACTGGCTGCTGTTCTGGGCCTCGGCGGTGGTGACCGTGGTGTGCGTGGCGATGCTGGAGGAGCGCTTCAAGGACAGCTGGGTCTCCAACACCGGGATGATCGTGCTCCTGGTGCAGATGGCCGCGGTCGCCGTCCACTACGTCGTCGCCGACACCCGCTTCCACCGGAACCCGGTGTGGGCGCCGGGGTTGTACATTCCGCCACCGGCGCGCACCGGGCAGTCCATCGAGCTCCGGCGCGCCGAGCTGGACGAACTGTCGCAGTACCTCCGGAAGGATGGCAGCGGCCGTTGACCCGCATAGGGTGTCGGACATGCGTCGACTCGGGATACGTACCGCACTTGTCTTCTGCACCGTCAGTTCGGTTGCCCTCATCGCGGGGTGCGAGTCCACGACGGTGGGCGGGACCACCGGCGGGGCTCCGGGCACGGGGGCCCCGGCCGGAACGTACGGCACCAGTCCGCTCGACAATCCGGACGGTACGAAGCCGGGTCTGGCCCCGCTGACCTCCGCGGCCGACAAGGCGGCGGCCCGGAAGATCATCGAGAAGGTGGCCACCAAGGGGCGCGGTCCCAAGACCGGTTACGACCGGGACAAGTTCGGCAGCGCCTGGCTGGACACGGCCGACGGAGTGCCGCTGGCCCGCAACGGGTGCGACACCAGGAACGATCTGCTGAAGCGGGACGGCAAGGACCTCACGTACCGCGGGACGAAGAAGTGCGTCGTGATGTCGATGACGCTGAACGACCCGTACACCGGCAAGCCGATCGACTGGAAGAAGGCGAAGGCGTCGATCGTCCAGATCGACCATGTGATGCCGCTGTCCTACGACTGGCAGATGGGCGCCGCCCGCTGGGACACCGCCAAGCGCAAGCAGATCGCCAACGATCCGCTCAACCTGATCCCGGTGGACGGGCCTTCGAACGGTTCCAAGAGCGACTCGGGTCCGGCGTCCTGGCTGCCCCCGTACAAGCCGATCCGCTGCTCCTACGCGGTGCGCTTCGCGCAGGTCTCGCTGAAGTACGGGCTGCCGGTGACGGCTCCCGACAAGGCGACGATGCTCACCCAGTGCGGGGGCTGATCCCCTCAGCCCCCGCACCTTCCCAGGTCCCCCCTGGCTTGTGGTGGTGCTGGTTCCGCTAGTTCCCCAGGTCCACGATGTCCTTCTTGGCCGGGGCCTTGGCGCCGACCGGCTTGTCGAAGCCGGAGAAGGCGAGCGTGGACGGCTGGTCGCCGCCGGCGACGGTGAGCTTCAGGAGATAGGGCGTGCCCTCGGTGGCGACGTGCATCGTGTACGTCTCCTTGCCGTCCTTCTCCGTGAGCGTGGCCGCCTTCTGGCCGTCGACCGTGGTGTCCTTGCCCTTCTCGGCCGCCGTGTCGGTGGGGTCGAAGGTGCCGAGCAGCTCGTCGATGCTGCACATGGAGGCGAGGTCCTTGATGTCCGCGTCGGACGAGGTCGTCTTCACCCAGTGGCCGACGAGCATCTTCACCGCCGCGTCGGTGTCGGCCTTCGCCTCGCCCTTGCTCTGTGAACGCAGCAGCTTCTCGTCGTAGCTCATGTAGACGGTCTTTCCCGTCTTGATGAGGCCCATGGAGCCCTGGCCGTCGAGCCCTATGGAGCCCTTGCAGTCGCCCTTGCGGTCGATGGCCAGGTCGACGGTGATGTCGCCTTCCTTGGGGTCGCTGACGTTGCCCTTCACGGTGAAGGAGGTGGCGGCCCTGTTGGCCTTGATCGCCTTGGTGGCGAGGTCGCCGCCGTCGCCCTCGCCCGAGAAGGGGTTGCAGGCGGTGAGGGCCGCTGCGGCGGTGAGGCAGAGGGCGGTCGTGGCGAGGGTGCGGCGCATGGTGGATTTCCCCCCAAGGGAAAGGTGTGTCGGTGGTGTCGGGGTGATCAGAATTCGCTGTTGGTGATCGTCTCGCCGGTGGCGTCGTAGACGGTGACGAGACCGTTCTTGCTGTGCTTCCAGTCCTTGAAGGCCGAAGTGATCAGCTCGGAGGGGGCTGCGCCCTCGCCCATCAGTCCGCCGGTGAAGTCGGTGTAGATGTCGGCGGTGTCCATGATGTCGTTCTGCTTGTCGGCACCCTGGACCTTGGTGATGTGGGTGACGGCGGCCTTCTCCTTGGCGGAGCCGTTCTTGTTCACGAACGCCTTGAACTGGTCGGCCTGGGAGCCTGCCGCCTTCTTCTCGGGCTGCTTCGAGGTCTTCTTGTCCGCCTTCTTGCCGGCGGTGTCGGAGACCGAAGTGCCCTTGTCGGAGGAGCTGTTGCTGCCCTTGTCGTCGGTCGCCGCCGAGCAGGCGCTGATGACGACGATGCCCGCGACGACGCCCAGTGCGACCTTGGCCTTGATGCCCATGGCTGTTCTCCCCCGCTTGTGAACCGGCTCCGTGTGAACCGATGGGTCAATAGAAGCAGTGACTGTGAACCGAGTCAACACGGTTCACGGGTTTTCTTGGGTTCACGCTGTGAAGGGGGTTCTGCTCGACGTACGGCTATGCTTGGCGCCACAGACGTACGAGGGGAGCAGCCGCATGCCGGAGAGCACGGCAGAGGTGACCGCCGCCGGGATCGCCCGGCTCGCGGGAGTGGGCAGGGCGGCCGTCAGCAACTGGCGGCGCCGGCACGCCGACTTCCCCAAGCCGGTCGGCGGCACCGAGACCAGCCCCTCCTTCGCGCTCCCCGAGGTCGAGCAGTGGCTCCGCGACCAGGGGAAACTGGCCGAAGTCCCGCTCCGCGAGCGCGTCTGGCAGGAGCTGGCGGGCGACCCCGCGGGCGCCGTCACCGCCCTGCGTCACGCGGGCTGCGCGCTCCTTCTCGTACGGGAACGGCCGCGCGCCTGGCTGAAGGTCGCCGCCGTCTCCGACGAACAGCTCGCCCGGGTCCTGCCGACCGCCCTCACCGAGGTGCTCGCCGCCCGCTTCGGCGCCCCGTCCCCTGTGAACACCCCCACCGCCGAGGACCTGCTCCCCTCCGTCCCCCTCCTGCGCGCCGCCGCCGAACTGGCCGCCGAGACCGGGGCGTCCGAGGCCTTCGAGTTCCTCCTCGGCCGCCACCTCGACGCCAACCCCCGGCAGTACACGCTCACCCCGCAGGGGCCCGCCGAGCTGATGGCCGCCCTGGCCTCGCCCGCCGCAGGCCCCGCGGCCAGGACCGTCCTCGACCCCGCATCCGGCACCGGCTCCCTGCTCCGCGCCGTACGAGAGCCCACCGCGCTCCACGCCCAGGAGGCCGACGGCGAACTCGCCGCCCTCACCGCGCTGCGCCTCGCCCTGCACTCCGGCGCCGAGGTCCACGTCAGGACCGGCGACACCCTGCGCGCGGATGCCTTCGGGCAGCTCGCGGTCGACGCGGTGCTCTGCCACCCGCCGTTCAACGAGCGCAACTGGGGCCACGACGAACTGGCCTACGACCCGCGCTGGGCGTACGGCTTCCCGGCCCGTACGGAGTCCGAACTGGCCTGGGTCCAGCACGCGTTGGCCCACCTGCGCGAGGGCGGCACCGCCGTCCTCCTGATGCCCCCGGCCGTCGCCTCCCGCCGCTCGGGCCGCCGCATCCGCGCCGACCTGCTGCGCCGCGGCGCCCTGCGCGCCGTCGTCGCCCTGCCCGCCGGCGCCGCGCCCCCGTACGGCATCCCGCTCCACCTCTGGGTGCTGCGCCGCCCCGGCGCCGGTCAGCCGCCCGCACCCCAGGTGCTGCTCGTCGACGCGGCGGGCGGCAGCGAGACCGGCCGCGAGAAGCTGTCCTGGCCCGCCGTGCAGAGCACGGTCCTGGACGCCTGGGGCCCCTTCGACCGCACCGGCACCGCCGAGGAGCGGCCCGGGGTGAGCCGGGTGCTGCCCGTCATCGAACTCCTCGACGACGACGTGGACCTGGCCCCGGCCCGCCACCTCCCGCCCCCGGCCGGCGACCGGGGCGCCGCCGCGCTCGATGCCGTACGCGAACAGCTGGCCGACACCCTGCGGCGCACCACCGAGCTCACCCCGCGGCCCGCCGACCCGGTGGCGCAGCCCGAGCACCGTACGCTCACCACCGTCGGTGAACTCGCGCGCGCGGGCGCCCTGTTGCTGCGCGCGGGAGGCACCGGCGCCTCGCCCGACGGCGGCGGCGCACCCGTCCTCACCGAGCACGACGTCCTCGCCGGTACGGGGCCTTCCGGCACGCTGCCCGAGGGCCCCGCCGAGGAACCGGTGCGCACCGAGGCGGGCGACGTGGTGGTGCCCGTGCTCGGCGGCGGCTCCGTGGCCCGCGTCGTCGACGAGGCCACCGCCGGCGCCGCGCTCGGCCGCAATCTGCATCTGCTGCGGCCCGATCCGTCGACGCTCGACCCCTGGTTCCTCGCCGGATTCCTGCGCGGCACCGCCAACCACCGCCGCGCCAGCAGCTATGCGTCGACCTCCACCCGGCTCGACGTCCGCCGCCTGGAGCTGCCGCGCATCCCGCTCGCCGAACAGCGGCACTACGGCGAGCGCTTCCGCGATCTGGCCCGCTTCGAGGACGCGCTGAGGACGGCGGGAAGGCTCGGCGAACAGCTGGTGCAGGGGCTCTACGACGGACTGACGGACGGCACCGTGGCACCGCGGTAACCAGTTGCACAACGGTTCCGTACAACCCTGGGCCCGTTGTCGGTGTCGGTGTATACGCTCGTAGGCCTCAGTTCAGAACGTCCCCCAGGAGCAGCCATGTACGGCCCGGCGCCGTCCATCGACAACGGCAACAACGGTGTGCGCATCACCGTGCGTGTGCTCCTGAGCGCCTGCGCCGTGCTCACGTGCGGAATGCTCTCCTGCGTCCCGCTGTTCAGGATCGCCTTCCTGCGCCGCCGCTGGTGGGACTGGGCGCTGGCCGGGCTGAGCGTGCCGCTGGGCGTCGGCTGCATCGCGGTGGTCGGCTCGGTGCCCGAGACGGACCACCGGGGCGACTGGGCCCTGGGTGCGGCGCTGGTGCTGGCCGTGGCCAGCGTGGCGTACTACCTCGCCATGGACGTACGCCTTCCCTATGCCGCTCCGCGCCAACAGCCGGTCCCCGGACCGTACTTCAGCCCGCAGACCACGCTCGGCCAGTACGGCCCCTACCAGCCGTACGCGGACACCGTGCCCGTCGTGCCGGCCCCCCAGCCCCAGACCCAGCCCCAGCAGCCCGTGCCACCGCCCCGAATAGACCAGGTGCGCGCCGAGCTCGACGAACTCAGCGATCTCCTCCGCAAGAAGCCCGACGGCCGCGAGGGGCAGGGCCGTTGACCGGCGGCCGCGTCATCGCGGGGCGCTACGAACTGGCCACCGTCATCGGCCAGGGCGGCATGGGCCAGGTCTGGACGGCGTACGACCAGCGGCTCGACCGCAGGGTCGCCGTCAAACTGCTGCGCCCCGACCGGGTCGCGGGCGCGGCCGACGCCGAAGAGCTGCGCCGCCGCTTCGTCCGCGAGTGCCGGGTCACCGCCCAGGTCGACCACCCCGGCCTCGTCACCGTCCATGACGCGGGCAGCGACGGAGACGACCTCTACCTCGTCATGCAGTACGTCGAGGGCGCCGACCTCGCCGACCACCTCGCCGAGCACGAGCCGTACCCCTGGCCGTGGGCTGCCGCGGTCGCCGCCCAGCTGTGCGCGGTGCTCTCCGCCGTGCACGCGGTGCCGATCGTCCACCGCGACCTCAAGCCGCGCAATGTGATGGTGAAGCCCGACGGCACCGTCACCGTCCTCGACCTCGGCGTCGCCTCCGTCCTGGACACCGACACCACCCGCCTCACCCACACCGGATCACCGATCGGCAGCCCCGCCTACATGGCGCCCGAGCAGGCGATGGGCGGTGCGGTGGGCCCGTACACCGACCTCTACGCCCTCGGTGTGCTCCTGCACGAACTCCTCAGCGGGGACGTGCCGTTCTCGGGATCGACCGTGCTCGGCGTCCTCCACCGCCATCTCTACGAGCCGCCGCAGCCGGTCCGCCAGATCAGGCCCGAGGTGCCCCCGCCGCTCGAAGCCCTCGTCCTGCGGCTGCTCGCCAAGGACCCCCAGCACCGGCCCGCCTCCGCCCAGGAGGTGTACGAACTGCTGGCCCCGCTGCTGCCCGCCCGCACCGTCCCGCCCGGCCCTTCGTCCGGCCCGCTCGACCCCACACGCCCCTTCCTGCGCCCGCACGCCCCCTGGCCGGACCGCGCCGCGACCCCGCCGCCCCCCGCGCAGCCGCCGGCCGTGCCGGGCGACGGCAGGCCCGATGTCGCGGCCGCCGTCGACGAGGTGAAGCAGCTGCTCGGCGAGGGCCGCATCACCCAGGCCGTGGACATCCTCGGCTCGATCCTCCCGGCCGCCGCCGAGGAGCACGGCGAGAAGTCCCCGGTGGTCCGCATCCTGCGCAAGCAGTACGCGGCGACGCTGATGGACGACGGCCAGTACCGCCGCGCCCTGCCCGAGCTGCGCCGCCTCGCCGAGGACCGCGCGGCGGAGTCGGGCATCGCGGACCCGCAGGCGCTGCAGTTCCGCTTCGACGCCGCCCAGTGCCTGGAGCAGCTGGGGGAAGCTGCCGCTGCACTGGCCGAGTACCGTGCGGTCCTGCCGTACTACGAGAACGCGTACGCGACCGGAAACGATCCCGCCCGCGCCTTCGAAATCCGCCACCGCATCGGCCACTTGCTGCTCGCGCTCGGCGACCACACGGCGGCGCACCACCAGCTGCAGGCCCTGCTGTACGACACCGAGCGGGCGTACGGGCCGCACCACCCGCTCCCCGTCGATCTGCGCCGGTCGCTGGAGCGGCACCGCGAGATGCGGCGGGCGTAAAGGTCCGTACAAGAAGCCCTCAAGATCGCCTCCGGCCCCTGTTCTTCACAACCTCCCCACCGGCACCATCGGTTCGATTCCCTGCCCTGCCCCTGTCTGGAGCCCCCTTGTCCCTGCACCGCATGTCGAAGAGACGCCGCTACATAGCCTGGGCGGCCGGCGGCGTGACCGTCCTCGCGGGCGCCGGGGTGACCGCGTACGCCACCGTGTCGACGCCCACCCTCTCCAACACCTCGGCGGCGGCCCGCCCCAAGCCGGCCGTCTTCACCGGCAACGCGTTCGACGCCTGCACCGCCCCGTCGCTCGCCGCGATGAAGGCCTGGCGCACGAGCTCCACCTACCGGGGCGCCGCCGTCTACATCGGCGGCAAGAACCGCGGCTGCGCCCAGCCCAACCTGACCGCGTCCTGGGTCAAGTCCGTGGACGCGGTGGGCTGGAAGCTCATCCCGCTGTACGTCGGCGCCCAGCCGCCGTGCCAGACCAGCACCCTCAACGAGAAGATGACGACCACCAACGCCGCGTCGCTCGGCGCCACCGACGGCAACGACGCGATCGCCAAGGCGGCCGCGCTCAACATGAAGCCGGGCAGTGCGCTCTACCTCGACATGGAGTCGTACGACATCACCAACACCGCCTGCAACACCGCGGTGATCGCCTACGTCAAGGCCTGGGACCACGCCCTGCACGCCAAGGGCTACTGGGCCGGCTTCTACGGCTTCTCGACCACCAGCGCCAAGGCCGTCGTCAACACGACGAACCACAGCGAGATCCCCGACGTCCTCTGGTACGCCAAGTACGACAACGTCAACTCGACGACGACGGGCTTCCCCTTCGACGCCACGCGCTGGACGGGCCACCGCCGCGGTCACCAGTACGCGGTCAACGCGAAGGTGAGCCACGGCGGTTACACGATCACCCTCGACCGCGACGCGTGGGACGCGCCGGTCGCGATCATCGCGAAGTAACGCGGGCTGTCCGAAGCCCCTCCTGCGGGCGCCCGCTCAGCGCGCCCGCAGGAACGCGGACGTGGCGACCTGGCCGACCTTCTTCAGCCGGGTGTCGCCCGCCAGGTGCTTCTCCATCGCCTCGCCGACGCCCGCCCAGTTCGGGTCCCCGCAGTCGTCGAGTACGACGATGCCGCCCGGTGCCACGATCTCCTCGACCCATTCCAGGTCGGCGAGGACGCCCTCGAACGAGTGGTCGCCGTCCACGATGATCACGCCGTACTCGCGGTCGGCCGCCTGCGCCCGTACGTCCGGGTCGCCGGAGAAGCCCTGGACGATGCGCGCCTCCGCACCCGTACGGCCGCCGCCGAGCAGGAGGTTGGCGCGTACGACGTCCTCGCGCACCGGGGTCCCGGTCACATCGGCGCGCTCCGTGGTGCCCGGCTGGAGCTGGGAGCCGGCCAGCGGGTCGACGATCGTGAGGCGCGCCTCGACGCCCGAGCGGTGCATCATGCGGCTGAGCGCGGCCGAGAACATTCCGTACAGCGTGCCGATCTCCAGGATGTCGGCGTTCGGCGGCTTCAGGAGCGGGACGGTGGCGAGCTTTCCGCAGATGTTGGAGGTGCCGCCCGCGAGGCGGCCGACGCCGAGCGCCTCCAGGGCGACCACATTGCGGTAGGCGACGGTGGCGTTGCGGCGGGCGAGCGCCTCGTTCTCGACGACCGCGGCGATCTCCGCCACGAGGGAGTTCATCTGTGCGGCGTCGGGCATCCGGTGGATTCCGCGGCCGGTCGAGTCGACCAGCAGCTTCAGGGCGTAGCTGCTGCGGCGCATGGCCTTCAGCTCGCTCTGGGCTGCGGTCAGCTCGCCCCGGAGGGTGGTGAGCTCGCGCCGGACGTCGCCGGTGAGGGCCTTCTGTGCGCGCCGGACCAGCCGGGAACGCAGGGGTGCAGGCATGAGTGAAATCGCTTCCGGCAAAGGGGAGTTGGGGGCTCCGACGGGTGGCTGATCGGCGACCGTACGCCGTGTGTCCGCGCTGTGGGCCACCTGTGCGCACTACGCGGATGAACTCTTCGTGACCGTCCGGCGGCGGGCGAGCGCGACCGGGACAAGACCGGTCGCGAGCAGCCCGAGGAGCGCGAGCGCGCCGGTCCACAGCCCCGCCGTCAGCCCCGGCGGCCGGAAGGTGCAGCCGACCGAGGCGGCGGAACCGTCCAGGGGTACGGAGACCAGACCCAGGTAGCCCGCGGCCGGGCGGTCGGGTCCGTCACCGGCGCGGCAGCTCCAGCCCTCGACGGCCGGCATCGCGAAGACCGCCGTGCCCCGGGACCCGGGCGGCAGTTCGGCCCGTATCGAGGTGTCCGTGACGTGGACGGAGGTGGCGCCCGTCGCCCTCAGACGGTCAACGGCCGTGGTGAGCGCGGCCGGATCCAGGCAGCCGGTCAGCCCGTCGCGCGGGCCGTGGACCGCCACTTTGCCGGGCGCGGTGCCCAGCGGCTGGAGTGCGGCGCGGCGGGCGGGGAGGCCGCCGCGCATACCGGCCGAGTCGGTGCCCAGGCCTGCCTCGCCGAAGTAGTTCGGCGCCCACAGGAAGACCTGGGTGCCGGCCGGGCACTTCACCCCGCGGCCGCTCTGTACGTACACCTTCGCGCCGAGCAGCGCCTCCTGGTTGCGGAAGGGCGAAGGCGTGAAGTGGGGCCGCGGCCCCGGCGGCCGTACGGTCACCAGCGGCGGCACCGTCTCCCGGCTCACCGTCGTGGGCCCGCCCTTCTCCCAGTGCGCCCGCGCCCCGACCGCGAAGATCGCGTCGGTGACCGGGTTGTCGAGGCTCTGCAGATTGCGCCCGCGCGAGGTCCAGCCGCCGCCGAGCGCCGCCAGGGTCCGGGTGAGGACGTCAGGGGTCATGCTGCTGTAGTACGCGCCGCCCTGCCCGCCCACCAACAGCGGGTCGTTTCCGGTGAGTTGGGTGCGTCCGGGGTCGCTGCGGTAGCCGGGCCAGCCGTCCGTACCGCTCACCGCCCGGGCGCGGGCCGTGTGCTCCGCGCCCCAGACGGGGTAGTCGTCCAGCCGCGCCAGCCGCTCCCGGTCCCCGTACGCGACCGTCACCGCCGCCTGCCCGACCAGGGCGGCCACGAGCAGCAGCGCGGAGATCCGCCCGAAACCGCGGCGGCGCCCGATCAGCAGTCCCGCCGCCGAGGCCGCGAGGCCCGCCGCGAAGACCGGATACGTCCAGTGCGAGACGAGCTTCTCGCTGAAGGCGGCTCCGGCAGCGGCCAGCAGCAGCACCCCGCCGCCGCCGAACAGCGCACGCCGGCCGGGGAGTTCGTACGACACACAGCTCCAGGCGGTGATCACCAGAATGCCGCAGAGGACGAAGGTCTCGCGGTACGGGCTGCCGTTCGGGGTGACGAAGGCGTGCCACATGAGATGGGTCGGCTTCCACTGCAGCGAGAGCGCGACGAGGACGGCGAGCGCGGGCCAGGCGTACCGCTCGCGGACGGGCACGGCCCGGTGGAAGGCCAGCGCGCAGGCGAGCAGCAGCGTGCCCGAACCGACGAAGAGGGCGGGGGAGGAGAAGGCGTACGTGGCCGGGAGCAGCCGGGCGAGGAAGCCGGGGAGACCGACGGGGCGGAACTCCGTGGTCCGACCGGGGTAGGCGTTCTTCGTGCCGAGGTAGACGGTGAAGAGGAGGGGAGCGGAGAGCGCGATGCCGATGACCACGGACCGGGCGGCGCGCAGGAGTGCGCGCATCCGGTTCCGTATCTCCGGCTCCTCCAGCACCAGCCGCACCACCAGCACCAACCCGGCGCCGATGGTCGCCATGTACGCGGTGTAGAAGTTCGCCGTCCAGGCGAGCGCGACGACCAGCGGCCCCACCACCCGGTGCCGCCCCGTCCGCGCCCACTCCCCGACCAGGCAGAGCAGCGGGAAGGCGATGAGCCCGTCCAGCCACATCGTGTTGTACGTGCCCTCCAGGATCGACCACCCGCAGAGCGCGTACGACGCTCCGAGCACCCCCGCGAGCCACCGGTGCCGGCCGCGGTCGTGCAGGGCGAGCAGCAGCACGGTCATCGCGGCTGCGGCGGAGGCCATCTTCAGCACGGTGACCACATAGACGGCGAGGTCGATGCGGTCGCGCGGGAAGAGCCCGACCAGGAGGGCGAAGGGGCTGCTGAGATACGTACCGAGGTCGGGCAGGAAGGAAGTGCCGTACCCGGACTGCCAGTTGAACAGCAGCCCGCCGTCCGCGCGGCCGTGGAGGAGGTCCCAGAGGTGCGCGTGGAAGGGAACGTACTCATTGCCCAGGTCGTTCACACTGCGCCGGTGGTGCCCGAACGGAGCGACCCGCGCGACGGCGTCGGCGCCGCAGACGGCGACGACCGTGATCAGTGCGGCCAGGCCGGCCGCACGGGCGCGCGGCCGCGTGCGGGGCGAGGGCGCGGCCGGGGCGTCGGACCGGCGGGGGCGGGGGAGGCGACGGGTGGCCTGGAGCGTGGGCATCGGAATCCTTCTGCGGGGCGACGACGCCGAATATGCCGGACCGATGCGGACAAAACCGCGGGTGCGGAACGCAGTTCATCCAATGGTCGCCGCGCGGTCATCCGGGCCGGGGCCCGGTGATGGTGCCGGAGGGCACGGTCGGGGAGGATGGGGCGGTATCCCCGTAGGAATCCCTGCAGGAATCCCTGCAGGAATCAGGACGAGAGCCCCCGCAGCCCCCGGAGTCCGTGCGCCCATGACCCTGACCGCCACCGCACCGATAGTGCAGATGGTCCGCTTCGCCATGGTCGGCGCGGTCAACACCGGCACGTACTACGTCTGCTACCTGCTCCTGCTGAAGGAGCTCCCGTATCTCGCGGCGCACATTCTGGCGTTCTGCCTCGCGATGGTCGGCTCGTTCTTCCTCAACGCGTACTTCACGTACCGCATCCGTCCGACCTGGCGGAAGTTCCTGCTCTTCCCGCTCACCAACGCGGCCAACTTCGTGATCACGACCTTCGGTGTGTACGCCCTGGTCGATCTGGCCCATTTCAGCAGCACTTGGGCCCCTCTGGCCGCCGCGGTTGCCGCCATTCCCATTACTTTTGTCGTTTCGCGGACGATCATGCTCCGCCCCGACAACCGTCAAGCCTCCGAATCGTTGGGCGAATCAGTGGCCCAGACCACGCCGACTGCCTAACATCGATCACCGCAAGACTTTGTGCACCGCCGCACAATCTCGCCGCTCGGGAGGCTCCTTTGCACCGCCGCCGTCGCACTGCGCTCTCCGTCTCCGCCGCGCTCCTCTGCGCGGCCCCATTCCTCGCCGCCTGCGGCAGCGACGCCCATCCGGGAGCCGCGGCCGTGGTCGGAGGGCAGCGGATCGAGGTCTCCTCGGTGCAGGCCCAGGTCAAGGACGTACGGACGGCGCAGTCGGAGTCCGCGAACGCCGCGGACCTGGTGAAGAACACCGGCCAGCTCGGCCGCGCCAAGCTGCACACCCTGATCCTCGACCGGGTGCTCGACCGCGCCGCGTCCGAAGCGGGGATCACGGTCTCCCGCAAGGAGATCCAGGACGTCCGCAAGTCGTGGGTGCAGCAGGCGGGCAGCGAGGCGAAGGTGGAGCAGACGCTGCTCCAGCAGAACGGCATCGCCCCCTCGCAGGTCGACGACTTCGCGCGGGAGCAGGTCCTTGTGGGCAAGCTGTCGAGCTCGCTGGGCGTGGACCCCACCTCGCAGGAGGGCAACAAGGCGCTGACGGACGCGCTCGCCGAGGCCTCCAAGCAGCTGAAGATCGACGTCAATCCGCGCTACGGAACCTGGGACAACCAGAAGGTGGCGCTGGCCGACTACAAGACCCCGTGGATCACGCAGGTGACCAAGGAGGCCCAGCCGGCCCAGACGGGCGCCTGACCGGCTGCTCTTTCGGACGACGCCAGGCCAAATCAAGCCCCTCCGGCGATTGAGGAGCGGGGTCCGGGGCGGAGCCCCGGGGCCCTGCTCCGCGCAGCGGCCCGGCTCTCCCCGCCCGGCCGGGGGTAACGTCGACGGGTGACCCCTGAAGACTCCGCCGCCCCCGGCCGCATCGTTCTGCTCACCACGACACACCGTGTCGCGCCGGGCATCCTCTCCTGGCCGGCCTGGCAGACCCTGCACTCCGCCGACCGCGTGCTCTGCGCCGACACCGCGCACCCCCAGCTGCCGTACCTCCGCGAGGCGGGCATCGAGGTCGAGCACACCGCGGCGGACGCCCAGGACCTGGTGGACGACTGCGCCGGCGGCCGCACCCTGGTCGTCATCCCCTCCGGTGCGGGCGGGGACGAGGGCGACCGGCGGCTCACCGACTCGCTCGCCCGCCTCGCGGGCAGCGGCCGCGTGCAGATGCCCGACCTCGAACTGCTCCCCGGCTCCTACGACCTTCCCGGCGCCCGCCTCCTCGACCTCGTCCAGGTCATGGACCGGATCCGCCGCGAGTGCCCGTGGTCGTCGCAGCAGACGCACAAGGGGCTCGCCAAGTACGGCATCGAGGAGGCGTACGAACTCGTCGAGGCCATCGAGGACGGCGACCGCACCGAACTGCGCGAGGAACTCGGCGACGTACTCCTTCAGGTCGTCTTCCACGCGCGCATCGCGCAGGAAGCCACCGGGGAAGAAGGGGACGAGCCCTTCTCGATCGACGACGTCGCCGGCACCATCGTCGAGAAGCTGATCCACCGCCACCCCCATGTCTTCGGCGACGAGACGGCCGAGACCCCCGAGGACGTCAAGGCCCACTGGCTGCGCACCAAGGCGATCGAGAAGCAGCGCGACTCGGTGACCGAGGGCGTCCCGCTCGGCCAGCCCGCCCTCGCCCTCGCGGCCAAGCTCACCTCCCGCGTCCGTACGGCGTCCCTCGACGTCCCCCTCCCCACGGGCACCGGCGTCGGCTACCAACTCCTCGCGCTGGCAGCCGAGGCGGAGGCGGCGGGCACGGACCCCGAGGCGGCGCTGCGGGCGGCGGCCCGTGCGTACCGTGACGCGATCGTGGCGGCAGAGGGCGTACGCAAGTGACCGTCGATCCCCAACCCGAGCTCTTCACCTGGGAGTTCGCGACCGACCCGTACCCCGCCTACGCCTGGCTGCGCGAGAACTCCCCGGTCCACAGGACGTCGCTCCCCAGCGGCGTGGAGGCCTGGCTGGTCACGCGGTACGCGGACGCCCGCCAGGCCCTGGCGGACCAGCGGCTCTCCAAGAACCCCGCGCACCACGCCGAGCCCGCCCACGCGAAGGGCAAGACGGGCATCCCCGGCGAGCGCAAGGCCGAGCTGATGACCCATCTCCTCAACATCGACCCACCGGACCACACGCGCCTGCGCCGCCTGGTCTCCAAGGCGTTCACGCCGCGCACGGTGGCCGAGTTCGCCCCGCGCGTGCAGGAGCTGACGGACGACCTCATCGACAAGTTCGCGGCCAAGGGCGAGGCGGACCTGATCCACGACTTCGCCTTCCCGCTCCCCATCTATGCGATCTGCGACCTGCTCGGCGTCCCGCGCGAGGACCAGGACGACTTCCGCGACTGGGCCGGGATGATGATCCGGCACGGCGGCGGCCCGCGCGGCGGTGTGGCCCGCTCGGTCAAGAAGATGCGCAACTACCTCGCCGAACTCATCCACCGCAAACGCGAGAACCCCGGCGACGACCTGATCTCCCACCTCGTCAGCGCCAGCGACCACGGCGATCACCTCACCGAGAACGAGGCCGCCGCGATGGCGTTCATCCTCCTCTTCGCCGGCTTCGAGACGACCGTGAACCTGATCGGCAACGGCGTCCACTCCCTCCTCCGGAACCCGGACCAGCGCGAGCGCCTCCAGACCTCCCTCGCGGCGGGCGAGAGCGACCTGCTGGCCACCGGAGTCGAGGAACTGCTGCGCTACGACGGCCCGGTCGAGCTCGCGACCTGGCGCTTCGCCACCGAACCGCTGACGATCGGCGGCCAGGACATCGCCGAGGGCGACCCCGTGCTCGTCGTGCTCGCGGCCGCCGACCGCGACCCGGAGCGCTTCACCGCACCCGACACCCTCGACCTCTCCCGAAGTGACAACCAACACCTCGGATACGGCCACGGCATCCACTACTGCCTGGGTGCACCGCTCGCCCGCCTGGAGGGCCAGACGGCGCTCGCGACCCTCCTGACTCGCCTCCCGGACCTGCGACTTGCCGGGGAATCGACCGATTTGCGGTGGCGTGGCGGGCTCATCATGCGTGGACTGCGCACGCTGCCCGTGGAGTTCACCCCCGAAGAAAGCTGACGGATCGTCAAACCTGTGACTTTCACGTGATCTGCGCTGCATCGACTTGTGACCGACGTTCGATTCCGGCTACGTTCACCGTTCGACTCATCCGTCACACGGAAGGCCCTCGCATGCGCTCCGGGAACGGTCGGCATCGCCGCCCTCGTCAGGCTCCCGCAATCGTCGTAGCGGCAGGAGTGACGGGTTCGGCCATCGCGATTCCGCTGCTGGCCGCCACCGGCGCCCACGCCGCGGACTCCACCACCTGGGACCGGGTCGCGCTCTGCGAGAGCGGCGGCATGTGGAGCGCCGATCTCGGCAACGGCTACTACGGCGGTCTGCAGTTCTCGCAGGAGAAGTGGGAGAACTACGGCGGCGCGGAGTACGCCGAGCGCGCCGACCTCGCCAGCCGCGCCCAGCAGATCGCGGTGGCCGAGAAGATCCTCGCCGCGGAGGGCACGAAGCCCTGGGCGAGCTGCGCGGGCATCTCCGGCCTCGCGAAGGAGTACAACTCCGGCTCCTCGGCCACACCGTCGGTCGACCCCGGCGCGGAGGACACCGCGACCCCGACGCCCTCGGCGACCGAGACCCCCTCGGACACGGCGACCCCCTCCGCGACCCCCTCGCCCTCGGCGACCCCGTCGGACACGGCCTCGCCCACCCCCTCGGCGAGCGCGAGCGACGACGCCGGTACGGGTGCGGACAAGAGCGAGGACGCGGGCAAGGACACCGGCGCCGGTACGGGCAAGCACCGCGGCAGCGAGGACACCAGCGGCCGTACGGACAGCTCCAAGGCCTCCCGCGGCGAGACCCCGGAGCGCTCCGACGCCACCGAGGGCAGCTACACGGTCCGCTCCGGCGACAACCTCTGGGCCATTGCGGACGCACACGACATTCAGGGCGGCTGGCCGGCGCTCTACGCCGCCAACCAGAAGACGGTCGGAGCGGACCCGGACCTCATCGTTCCTGGCCAGAGCCTTGTTCTGGGCGAAAAGTAGGGGTACTTGACCCCCTTCTGTCCGCTTTTATCCAAGTGAGACAAGGGTCTCGTCACTCTTCGCGCGCGCCTCGTTCTCCCCACCCGATCACGCCGTCCCCCACCTGCGTAAATGTGTGTTCCCTGTGTGCAACAGGTGGAGTTTCGCCCCGATGTTCGTCTTTGAACATCGGGGCGACGTGTGTTTACGGTCTAAGCCGCTCGTCAAAGCGAGCACCAACGACCGTCACGCCGAATCCTGCCGTCGGTCGCTGGGATTACTCGACGCGTAAAGCGCCGTAGGCAGGAGCGGGGGACCCAGGTAAGTGCCGGGAGACCGGCTTGGGGTTAAGCCGAGCGCTAGGACGCTCGGCCGGGCAACTCATTGGCCCGAACCCGACAGCTCACCTCGTAGGCGTCGGTGAGGAGATTTCCGCATGCTGCTTTCCAGCAAGTCCAAGCACCGTCGCCCGTCGAAGGCCGTCCGTTTCGCCACGCTCGCCGGCATCACCGGTGCCGCGATCGCCGCTCCCCTGATCGGCGCCACCTCGGCCTCCGCCGCCTCCGTCTCCACCTGGGACGCCGTCGCCCAGTGCGAGTCCGGTGGCGACTGGTCCATCAACACGGGCAACGGCTACTACGGTGGCCTGCAGTTCTCCCAGTCCAGCTGGGCCGCCGCCGGTGGTACGCAGTACGCCGAGCGCGCCGACCTCGCCACCAAGGACCAGCAGATCGCCACCGCCGAGAAGCTGCTCGCCCTGCAGGGCCCGGGTGCCTGGGCCTGTGCCGGCGCCGGCAACCTGAGCAACGACGGTGTCGACCCGGGCGTCAGCACCGACTCCGGCAGCTCGTCCTCGAGCGACCAGTCCTCCAGCGACTCGTCCTCGTCCGACAACTCCTACTCGACCGACTCCGGCTCCTCCGCGAGCACGTCGGACGACTCTTCCTCGGACGAGGCCGCCCAGGCCCCCGCCGCGGAGACCCCGGCGCCCTCGACCTCCTCCTCCGCCTCGTCCTCGTACGAGAAGGGCGACGGCGAGTACAAGGTCAAGTCCGGCGACACCCTCAGCAAGATCGCCGAGGCTCACGACACGACCTGGCAGAAGCTGTTCAAGCTCAACGGCGACATCGTCAAGGACGCCGACCTGATCTACCCGGGTCAGCAGCTCCACCTGAGCTGATCCCCGCTCCTCAGAGCTCCCCGGCCCGGCGCGACTCCCCCCGTTTGCGCCGGGTCGGGGCTTTTTGCGTTACTACTGTCCAGTAGCCGGTCGCACGGCTGGCCGAACCCCGCCAGCCGGTTAGGCTCTTGTCGCAAGGCCAAAGCGAACTTGCACCACCTAGCGTCACATCCCATAAGGAGATGCTCGTGCCGTCCATCGACGTCGTCGTAGCCCGGGAAATCCTGGACTCCCGAGGCAACCCCACGGTCGAGGTCGAGGTCGGCCTCGACGACGGCAGCACGGGTCGTGCTGCCGTTCCGTCCGGCGCCTCCACCGGTGCCTTCGAGGCCATCGAGCTTCGTGACGGCGACCCCAACCGCTACCAGGGCAAGGGTGTCGAGAAGGCCGTCCTCGCCGTCATCGAGCAGATCGGCCCGGAGCTCGTCGGCTACGACGCCACCGAGCAGCGCCTGATCGACCAGGCCATGTTCGACCTCGACGCCACCGAGAACAAGGGTTCGCTCGGCGCGAACGCCATCCTCGGTGTCTCCCTGGCCGTGGCCCACGCCGCTTCCGAGGCCTCGGACCTGCCGCTGTTCCGCTACCTCGGTGGCCCGAACGCGCACCTGCTGCCCGTCCCGATGATGAACATCCTCAACGGTGGGTCGCACGCCGACTCCAACGTCGACATCCAGGAGTTCATGATCGCCCCGATCGGCGCGGAGTCCTTCTCCGAGGCCCTTCGCTGGGGTGCGGAGATCTACCACACGCTGAAGAAGGTCCTGAAGACCAAGGGCCTCTCCACCGGTCTCGGCGACGAGGGCGGCTTCGCCCCGAACCTCGAGTCCAACCGCGCCGCCCTGGACCTCATCATCGAGGCCATCAAGGAGGCCGGCTACGTCCCCGGCAAGGACATCGGTCTGGCGCTCGACGTCGCCGCGTCCGAGTTCTACAAGGACGGCAAGTACGAGTTCGAGGGCAAGTCCCGCTCGGCCGCCGAGATGACCGAGTACTACGAGGAGCTCGTCTCCGCGTACCCGATGGTCTCCATCGAGGACCCGCTGTACGAGGACGACTGGGCGGGCTGGAAGGTCCTCACCGACAAGCTGGGCGCCAAGGTCCAGATCGTCGGCGACGACCTCTTCGTCACCAACCCGGAGCGCCTCGCCCGCGGCATCGACGAGGGCATCGCCAACGCCCTGCTCGTCAAGGTCAACCAGATCGGTTCGCTGACCGAGACCCTGGACGCCGTCGAGCTGGCCCAGCGCAACGGCTTCAAGTGCATGATGTCCCACCGTTCCGGCGAGACCGAGGACGTCACCATCGCCGACCTCGCGGTCGCGGTGAACTGCGGTCAGATCAAGACCGGCGCCCCGGCCCGCTCGGACCGTGTCGCCAAGTACAACCAGCTGCTGCGCATCGAGGAGATCCTCGACGACGCCGCGGTCTACGCCGGCCGCAGCGCGTTCCCGCGCTTCAAGGGCTGAGCCTGTAGTTACCCGCGTCCCCGCACACGGTCCCGTACCGTGTGCGGGGACGTAGGTGCGTAACGGGGAGGCGGAGAGCGACATGGCAGCGGACAAACGGGACCGGTTCTCCACCGCGACCAGGATCCGCATCCTCGGCGAGCAGACCGCCGCCCGCGTCTACCGCTCGCAGACCCGCCGCCAGGCCCGCCGCTCGCGCCTCACCGGCCGGGCCGCGCTCCTCGTCATGGTCGTGTGCACGCTGATCGTGGCGCTCGCGTACCCGATGCGTCAGTACGTGTCCCAGCGCGCGGACATCGCCGAGCAGCGCAAGCAGTCCGAGGACGCGCGCAAGCGGGTCGAGGAGCTGCGGGACGAGAAGGCCAGGCTCCAGGACCCGGCGTACATCGAGCGCCTGGCCCGCGAGCACCTTCATTACGTACGGCCCGGGGAGACCGGTTTCACGATCGTCGACCCGGACGCGCGTGCCACCAGCACCGACGACCGGGGCGCCGCAGACCGCCCCTGGTACTCCAACCTCTGGGACGGCGTGGACAACGCCGACCGCCACTGATCACCACCACTTACGGAACGAAGATGCAGACGCCCCCTCCGCAGACCGAGTCCACCGCGCCCACGGATGCGGACATCGCCGCCTTCCAGGAGCAGCTGGGCCGCCCGCCGCGCGGACTGCGCGCGATCGCCCACCGCTGCCCGTGCGGCAACCCGGACGTGGTCGAGACGGCCCCGAAGCTGCCCGACGGCACGCCCTTCCCGACGACCTTCTACCTCACGTGCCCGCGCGCGGCCTCCGCGATCGGCACCCTTGAGGCGAACGGCGTCATGAAGGAGATGACGGAGCGCCTGGCGACCGACCCCGAGCTGGCGGCCGCGTACCGCAAGGCGCACGAGGACTACATCGCCCGCCGCGACGCGATCGAGGTCCTGGAGGGCTTCCCGAGCGCGGGCGGCATGCCGGACCGGGTGAAGTGCCTGCACGTGCTGGTCGGCCACTCGCTGGCCGCCGGTCCCGGCGTGAACCCGCTGGGCGACGAGGCGATCGCGATGCTGCCGGAGTGGTGGGCGAAGGGCCCGTGCGTCACGCCCTGCGCGGAGGCTTCGGAGTGACCCGCGCCGCTGCCATCGACTGCGGTACGAACTCGATCCGCCTCCTGATCGCGGACGCAGACCCTGCCACGGGCGAGCTCGTCGAGCTGGACCGCCGGATGACGATCGTCCGCCTCGGCCAGGGCGTGGACAAGACCGGGCGTCTGGCCCCCGAGGCCCTGGAACGGACCTTCGCCGCGTGCCGCGAGTACGCGGAGGCCATCAAGGCCCACGGCGCGGACAAGATCCGCTTCGTTGCGACGTCCGCCTCGCGCGACGCCGAGAACCGCGACGAGTTCGTTAGCGGCGTCCGCGACATTCTGGGCGTCGAGCCCGAGGTGATCAGCGGCGACGAGGAGGCCCGGCTCTCCTTCGCGGGCGCGCTGAGCGCGCTGTACGAGCGCGGGGATGCCCACCCTGTGCGCTCCCTCGTCGTCGACGTCGGCGGTGGCTCCACGGAGTTCGTCATCGGCACCGAGACCATGGAGTCCGCAACCGTGGAGGCGGCCCGCTCCGTCGACATCGGCTGTGTCCGGCTCACCGAGCGCCACGGCCTCACCGGCGACCCGCTCACCCCCGAACAGATCGCCGCCGTGCGTGCGGACATCGACAAGGCCCTCGACCAGGTGGCCGAGACCGTCCCGCTCACCGAGGCGCACACGGTCGTCGGGCTGGCCGGCACGGTGACCACCCTTGCCGGGATCGCGCTCCAGCTGCCGGCCTACGACTCGGCGGCCATCCACCGTTCCGTTCTCTCGTACCACCAGGTGAAGTCGGTCACCCATCGCCTGCTCCGTGCGACGCACGACGAGCGCGCGGCGATCCCGGTGATGCACCCGGGCCGGGTGGACGTGATCTGCGCGGGGGCCCTCATCGTCCTCGCGATCATGGAGCGCACCGGCACGCGCGATCTGCTGGTTTCGGAGCACGACATCCTCGACGGGATCCTCTGGTCCCTCGTCTGATCGATCAGACGGAACCAAGTTCGTGAAGTTCTTCACAAGGAAAAGGGGCCTGTTGGCCGACGCGGGGGGACTTATGGCCCTCATACGCGGCCCGCAGGGCCTGAGTGCGTGCATTTCGGGCGGCCGCTGATGCGTTACAGCGGTGTTAATAGGACCAGTGGTCTACCCGCCGGTAAGCCGTGAGGGCCAGTTCAGCGGGGGTGTTCAACGTGCCCACGTACCCCTTGGTTCCCTTGCGCGACCATGACGTGTGTCACGTGAGCCGCGCAGTGTAGCAGAGGCCCCCTCGAAGCTTGTGAAGGGGCGCACGAGCACCCCCTGCCGAGGGGGTGGATACTCGATGGCATGAGCACCACGGAGCGTCCCAGGATCCTCGTAGTAGGTGGCGGGTACGTAGGCCTGTACGCAGCTCGACGCATCCTCAAGAAGATGCGTTACGCGGAAGCGACCGTCACGGTCGTCGACCCGCGCTCGTACATGACGTACCAGCCCTTCCTCCCCGAAGCCGCCGCAGGCAGCATCTCCCCGCGTCACGTCGTCGTCCCGCTGCGACGCGTCGTCCGTGGGGCCGAGGTGCTCACCGGCCGCGTCACGACCATCGACCAGGACCGCAAGGTCGCCACCGTCGCGCCGCTCGTCGGCGAGGCGTACGAGCTGCCCTTCGACTACCTGGTGATCGCGATGGGTGCGGTCTCCCGCACCTTCCCGATCCCCGGCCTGGCCGAGCAGGGCATCGGCATGAAGGGCGTGGAGGAGGCCATCGGTCTCCGCAACCACGTCCTGGAGCAGCTGGACAAGGCCGACTCCACGACCGACGAGGACGTCCGCCGCAAGGCGCTGACCTTCGTCTTCGTGGGTGGCGGCTTCGCCGGCGCCGAGACCGTGGGCGAGGTGGAGGACATGGCGCGCGACGCGGCCAAGTACTACACCAACGTCAAGCGCGAGGACATGCGTTTCATCCTCGTCGACGTCGCCGACAAGATCCTTCCCGAGGTCGGGCCCGAGCTCGGCACCTGGGGCAAGGAGCACCTCGAGGGCCGCGGCATCGAGGTCTACCTCAAGACCGGCATGGACTCCTGCGTCGACGGCCACGTTGTCCTCAACAACGGCCTCGAGGTCGACTCCAACACCCTGGTGTGGACCGCGGGCGTCAAGCCCAACCCGGCGCTGTCGCGCTTCGGCCTCCCGCTCGGCCCCCGCGGCCACGTGGACGCCCAGCCGACGCTCCAGGTCACCGGCACCGACTACATCTGGGCCGCAGGCGACAACGCCCAGGTCCCGGACCTCGCCGCGATCAAGGCCGGTACGCCGCCCGAGCGCGCCTGGTGCCCGCCGAACGCCCAGCACGCGCTGCGTCAGGCCAAGGTCCTCGGCGACAACGTGATCTCCGGCATGCGGGGCTTCCCGCAGAAGGAGTACAGCCACGCCAACAAGGGTGCTGTGGCCGGTCTC
Organism: Streptomyces sp. NBC_01465; assembly: GCF_036227325.1. NCBI lineage: Bacteria > Bacillati > Actinomycetota > Actinomycetes > Kitasatosporales > Streptomycetaceae > Streptomyces > Streptomyces sp. NBC_01465. Next base: position 5,122,103 of record NZ_CP109467.1, read on the forward strand.
GGCCTCCACAAGGGCGTCGCGATGATCGTCATGGGCAAGATGAAGATCAGGCTCAAGGGCCGTCTCGCCTGGTACATGCACCGTGGCTACCACGGTCTGGCCGTGCCCACCTGGAACCGCAAGATCCGCGTCTTCGCCGACTGGACCCTCGCGATGTTCCTCAAGCGCGAGGTCGTCTCGCTCGGCGCCATGGAGACTCCCCGCGAGGAGTTCTACGAGGCAGCCAAGCCCGCTCCGGCTCCGGCCGCCGCGGTGAAGAGCGAGGGCGAGAAGGCCAAGGCCTCCTAGCGCTCCCGTAGTACCGAACGTCCCGAAGGGACCGTCCGCCATCCGTGGTGCGGGCGGTCCCTTCGGCGTTTCGCGACGGATATACATGTACGGGCCATGGATTTTACGTTCCCGTTACGCGGTACTGGGACTGCGCACAGGGGACTTCGGTGTTTACGTATTGCTGAGCATTTCCCATCGTTACGGAGGTGTGCGCCATGGCCGACGCCGCGCTGCGGCTGACCGCTCTTGCCGAGGAACTGCTGGGGACGCCGCTCCCGGTCCGCATCCGGACCTGGGACGGCAGTGAGTCAGGGCCCCCCGGCGCTCCCGTAGTTGTCCTTCGCCACCGTCGCGCCCTGCGCCGTCTGCTGTGGAAACCCGGCGAACTCGGCCTCGCCCGCGCCTGGGTGGCCGGTGAACTGGACATCGAGGGCGACCTGTACGAGGCGCTCGACCTGCTGGCCGGTCTGCTCTGGGAGCGCGGGGCCGACGCCAAGGACGCCGTCCATCCGATACGCAACCCCGCACTGCGCACCGCCGCCCGCCAACTGCTGGCCATCGCGGGACCGTATCCGCCACCGCCGCCACCGCCCGAGGAACTCCGCCACCGCCGCGGCATGGTGCACACCAAGCGCCGCGACAAGAAGGCCATCAGCCACCACTACGACGTCGGCAACGACTTCTACGAGCTCGTCCTCGGCCCGTCCATGGTCTACTCCTGCGCCTTCTTCGGCGAGGACTCCACCCTCGAAGAGGCCCAGCGCGACAAGCTCGACCTGGTCTGCCGCAAGCTCGACCTCAAGGAGGGCATGCGCCTGCTCGACGTCGGCTGTGGCTGGGGCTCGATGGCCATCCACGCGGCACGCGAGTACGGCGTCCAGGTGACCGGTGTGACGCTCTCCACCGAACAGGCCGCGTACGCCCGCAAGCGCATCGCCGAGGAAGGTCTCACCGACCGCATCGAGATCCGGGTCCAGGACTACCGGGACGTCAGGGGCGGTCCGTACGACGCGATCTCCTCGATCGGGATGGCCGAGCACGTCGGCTCGGTGCGCTACCGGGAGTACGCGGACGACCTCTACGCACTCCTGAAGCCGGGCGGCCGGCTGCTCAACCACCAGATCGCGCGCCGCCCCGAACGGGACGAATCGGCGTACCACGTCGACGACTTCATCGACGCCTACGTCTTCCCCGACGGCGAACTCGCTCCGGTCGGCCGCACCCTGGCCACCCTGGAGGAGGCGGGCTTCGAGGCTCGCGACGTCCAGGTCCTCCGCGAGCACTACGCGCTCACCCTGCGCCGGTGGGTCGCCAACCTGGAAGCGCGGTGGCCCGAGGCGGTACGGATGACGAGTCCCGGCCGGGCGAGGGTCTGGCGGCTCTACATGGCCGCGTCCGCGCTCTCCTTCGAACGCAACCGGATCGGCGTCAACCAGATCCTGGCCGTGAAGACCCCGGAGGGCGGGGCTTCGGGCGTACGGCTGCGGCCGCGCAGCTGGAACTGAGGCGTGCGCACGCGACGGGCCCCGGACATCATCAGCATGTCCGGGGCCCGTCGCCGTACGCTCAACTGCCGTACTGCTACTCGGTCTTGATCGCGGTCAGCATGTTCAGCCGGGCCGCGCTGCGGGCGGGCCACAGGGCGGCGAGGATGCCGACCACGCCTGCGAGCAGGATGAAGATGCCGATCCGCTCCCAGGGCAGGACCAGCGCGTACCCGGGGATCGAGTCCTTCAGGGTCTCGCCGAGCGCCCAGGCCAGGAAGGCGCCCAGGCCGACGCCGATCACCGCGCCGTAGATCGAGATGACGACTGCTTCGAGCCGGACCATCCGCTTGATGCGGCGGCGGTCGAGACCGATCGCGCGCAGCATGCCGATCTCCTGCTGGCGCTCGAAGACCGACATGGCCAGGGTGTTGACGACGCCCAGGACGGCGATGAGCAGGGCCATGCCGAGCAGGCCGTACATCAGGTTGAGCATGGTGTTGACGATGCCGCCGAACATGTCACGGATGTCCTGCTGGTCCATGACCTCGATGGCGGGGTTGGCGCCGAGGGCGTCGACCAGCTTCTGCTCGTTGGCGGAGGTGGCGCCGCCGTCGATGTCGACGTAGACGGCGTTGATCTCGGGCTTGTCGCTCAGGTGCCGGTCGAGGGCGGCGGTGTCCATGACGATGCCGTTGGTGAACTCGTTGTCGTCGTAGATGCCGCCGATGGTCAGCGTGGACTTCGACTTGTCGGGGAAGCCCGCGGTGACGGTCTCCCCGGCCTTCCAGTTCTCCTGCTTCGCCAGCTTGTCGGAGATCAGGATGGAGCCCTTGGCGAGGCCGGACGACGAGCCCGAGACGATGTCGAGGTTGAGCAGCTGGTCGATGTCGGCGGCGTTCACACCGGTGACGCCCTGGCCGGTCGTGCCGTGGCCCTTGTTGGAGAGCTCCAGCCAGGCGGACTGGTCGGGGGAGTACGCGGTGACGCCCGGGGCGGCCGCGAGTGCCTTCACTGCGTCGGGCGACATGTGCTGTCCGTCGCCGGCCATCGCGACCAGGTAGTCGGCCTTGATGTTGTCGGTCGTCATCTTGTCGACGGCCTGGCCGAGCGTGACGCCGAGCGTGGTGATGCCGGTGACCAGGGTGAGGCCGATGGCGAGGGCCGCGGCCGTGGCTCCCGTACGGCGAGGATTGCGGACCGCGTTCTGCCCGGCGAGCTTCCCGGAGACGCCCCAGACGCCGACCAGCAGCGGGCGTACGAGGGCGATGACCGGACGCGACAGGAACGGGATGAGCACGATCACGCCGATCAGCGCGAGGAACGCACCCGCCGCGATGATCATGCGGCCGCTGTCGGTGGTCTGACCCGCGCCGGCCACGATCAGCCCGGCGCCGCCGAGGGTGAGGAGGGAGCCGATGGTGTTCCGTACGACCAGCGAGCGGCCCGTGGCGACCGCGTGGACGCTGCTCATCGCGGCGACCGGCGGGATCTTCGCGGCGCGGCGGGCGGGCAGGTACGCGGAGATCAGCGTGACCAGGACACCGACCCCGAAGGCGGCGGCGACGGTCACGGGCGAGATCAGCAGCGGCCCGCCCGGCACCTTCATCCCGAAGGACCCCATCAGCGGGCGCAGCCCCGCCGCGAGACCGATGCCCAGGCCGAAACCGATCGCCGACGCCAGCAGGCCGACCAGGACCGCCTCGCCGAGCACGGAGCGGGTGACCTGCTTGCGGGAGGCGCCGACGGCGCGCATCAGGGCGAGCTCCCTGGTGCGCTGGGCGACCAGCATGGCGAAGGTGTTGTAGATCAGGAAGATGCCGACGAAGAGCGCGATGCCGGCGAAGGCGAGCAGGCCCGTCTTCATCGAGGAGAAGTTGGACTCGATCGACTTGGCCTGGTTCGCGGCGAGCTGGGTGCCGGTCTGGGCGTGGGCGTCCTTGGGCAGGACGCTCACGACCGAGTCGAGCAGCTGGGCGTCGTTCGCGCCGTCCTTGGCGGTGACGGTGACCGTGTCGAAGTACCCGGGCGTGCCGTAGAGCGTCTGCGCCTCGGCGGTGGAGAAGAGGCTGAGCGTGCCGCCCGCGCTGACCGCGCCGTCGTCGGTGGTGAAGATCCCGGAGAGGGTGTACGACTTCACTGGGCCGTTGCCCGCGATCCGTACGCTGCTCCCGACCTTGACCCCGGCCTTGTCGGCGGTCTCCTTGTCCAGCGCCACCTGGCCGTTCCCGGTGGGTGCGGCGCCGGTCGTGAAGGCGTAGTCGCCGGTGGGCGTGTAGTTGGCGCCGGTGGAGGACCAGCCCTGGCCGATCAGCTTGCCCTTCTTGTCGGCGACCCCGGCGAAGCCGTCGATCTGGCCGGCGGCCTTGTCGACGCCGTTCAGCGCCTGGATCTTGTCGACGTCGGACTGGGGCAGGCCCTTGCCGTCGCCGTCGTAGCCGACCGAGACGGCGACGTTGTCGTAGCTCTTCGCCGACTGGTTCTTGTAGGCGGAGCCGAGGGTGTCGGTGAAGACCAGGGTGCCGGAGACGAAGGCGACGCCGAGCATGACGGCGAGCACGGTCATCAGCAGCCTGGCCTTGTGCGCGAGCACGTTGCGCAAGGCGGTACGGAACATGGTGTGTCAGTCCTGGGGTGTGGAGTGGCAGGGGTCCGGGCGGATCAGCTCGTACGGCCCCTGGCGTCGAACTCCTTCATGCGGTCCAGCACGCCGTCGGCGGTGGGGGAGAGCATCTCGTCGACGATCCGGCCGTCGGCGAGGAAGATCACCCGGTCCGCATAGGCGGCGGCGACCGGGTCGTGCGTCACCATCACCACGGTCTGGCCCAGCTCCCGTACGGAATTGCGGAGGAAGCCCAGGACCTCGGCGCCCGAGCGCGAGTCCAGGTTCCCCGTCGGCTCGTCGCCGAAGATGATCTCGGGCTGCGAGGCCAGGGCGCGTGCCACGGCGACGCGCTGCTGCTGGCCGCCGGAGAGCTGGGTGGGGCGGTGGCCGAGGCGGTCCCTGAGGCCCACCATGTCGATGACGTTCTGCAGCCAGGCCTTGTCGGGCTTGCGGCCCGCGATGTCCATCGGGAGCGTGATGTTCTCCAGCGCGGTCAGCGTCGGCAGCAGGTTGAAGGCCTGGAAGATGAAGCCGATCTTGTCGCGGCGGAGCTGCGTGAGCTGCTTGTCCTTGAGCGAGCCGAGCTCGGTCTCACCGATCCGTACGGATCCGGCCGAGAAGGTGTCCAGACCGGCCACGCAGTGCATCAGCGTGGACTTGCCGGAGCCCGAGGGGCCCATGATCGCGGTGAACTCGCCCTGCCGGAAGTCGACGGAGACCTGGTCCAGGGCGACCACCTGCGTCTCGCCCAGTCCGTACACCTTGGACAGTTCCGTGGCGCGGGCGGCCACCGCGGTGGTGCGGGCGGCGAAGGGGGTGGTGGTCACGAGGAGGGTCTCCTGTCGGGGCTGCTGTGCGGGGGACCGCGGGGACTCCTTCATCCTGTCCGCGCCCGGCAGCAGGAACGTCCCTCCCGATGCCCGTTCCCGGGGCCCTCTTGAGTCTGACCGGGACCCCTCCGTCTCCTCCTCCGGTATGACACGGCCCCTGAGACGCGGCAGGCGACTTTGCGTCATTCCGGCGGTCGCCGTACAACCGGACGGTCAGCCGGATACCGCCTCCGGCATGTGCCGATCGGCGCGAAGTGGGCTGACGCACCCTCAGGCGTCAATAAAATAAGACAACATCGGGCTGTTGTTCCGCTGTTCGGGGGACGGGCCCCGATAGGCTCGGACCGCACAAGGGGGAGCCCGCGCCTTGCCCGGATGGTGGAATGCAGACACGGCGAGCTTAAACCTCGCTGCCCCTCGGGGGCGTACCGGTTCGAGTCCGGTTCCGGGCACCTCGCCTGCCGCTGCGGCCCCGGTCACCGTCATGATCGCGAAAAGATCCTTCTCAGGCAGTAGAGTCTTCGCTTTGCTTTCCCATTACTCTTGACGTGAGGCCACGCACGGTGGCCACAAAGGAGTGAGATGAGGAGCAGCAACCCGGTCTTCTCGCGACGGGGGTTCAGCCGCGACAGCGGCGGCTACGCGGGGTTCAACGCGCAGCAGCAGCCGCAGGCCGGGGGCAACCCGTACGCGCAGGCCCCGACCGCCGACCAATACGCGACGAATCCGTACGCCACGCAGACGCCCGCGCCTCCGCGCTCCGGCGCCATGACGATGGACGACGTCGTCTCGCGTACGGCCATGACGCTCGGCACCGTGGTCGTCGGTGCCGTCCTGGCCTGGGTGGTTCTGCCGGTCTCCACGACGAGCTACGGGCTGGCCATCGGTGCGGCGCTCGTCGCCTTCGTGCTGGCGATCATCCAGTCCTTCAAGCGCAAGCCCGTGCCGGCGCTGATCATCGGTTACGCCGCGTTCGAGGGTGTCTTCCTCGGCGTGATCAGCGAGATGTACAACGAGGCGTGGTCGGGTGCTCCCTTCCAGGCTGTGCTGGGCACGATGGCGGTCTCGGCCGCCACGCTCATCGCGTACAAGCAGCGGTGGATCCGTGTCACCGCGCGCTATGCCCGGATCGGCATGACCATCGCGATCGCGTTCGTGCTGGTCATGGCCGTCAACCTGCTGGTGGTCGCCTTCGGCGGTGCCGACGGCGGCGGGCTGCGCAGCTTCGGGCCGCTCGGCTTCGCGGTCGGTGTGCTGGCGATCCTGCTCGGCTGCTTCTTCCTGACGCTGGACTTCAAGCAGATCGAGGACGGCATCACCTACGGCGCTCCGCGCGAGGAGTCGTGGCTGGCGGCGTTCGGTCTGACGATGTCGCTGGTCTGGATCTACCTGGAGATGCTGCGGCTCGTGGCGATCTTGCAGGGGAACGACTGACGCACCGCGTACGGAAGGGCCCGTTCCCCGGTCGGGGGGCGGGCCCTTCCGCGTTGTCGGGTGCGTACGCCTTAGAGCAGCCTCCGCGCAGCTCGCCTCAGGTCGTACTCATGGATGATCGCCTTGGCGTGGCCGTAAGCCAGATTGTGTTCGGTCCTGAGCCAGCTGACCTTCTCCTCGAAGCGGAAGAAAGCGGGGCCTTCATCAACGGCTCGCAGCCAGTCGGACACTTCACGACCGGTGCAGTGGGGGATTCGGGAGAGCAGATTGCGATGGGTCTCTTCGGAGAAGACTTGGGACATCGGCGCCTCCGGACGCATTGCACGAGAGCTGGTCCTTCATTGCACCGTGCCTGACTGTTGGCCTGTTGGCAACCGTCCCGTGGAGGCGCGTAGGGTCGCGCTGTGCTTGATACGACACCGCTCCTCACCGCCGTCGACCGCTTCGCCGACCGGCTACGGTCCGCCCCCCAGAGCCGTCTGCAGCAGGGTGCCGCCGCCGAAGGACTGGCTCTGGCCAGGGAATTGGCGCTGCGGGCGCAGCGTATCGAGGAGCCGGGCGGGGAGCCGCGCGTGATGCCCGATGCGGGTGTGTTCGCTGTTGCGGACCAAGTCGCGGTCGCCGGCCATGACTTGGCCGAGATTCTCCGTACGACAGCGGACAACGCGGACATGGCTGCGGCCCCGTCCCGGGAGCTGGACGAGGCCGTGGAGCTGGTGGCAGCGGCGGCGGCTAGAGCGACGCTATGACGCGGTCGGCGAGGATGTAGACGTTCTCCTCGCCGCAGGAGAAGGTCAGCGCGTACGCGCCCGCGACTCCGGATCCGCCGAGCAGCACCGGGGCGTCGCCCTCGCGCAGCGACTCGGCGAGGCGCTCCGCGGTCTCGCGGTGGCCCGGCGTCATGCACAGGGTCGTGCCGTCGGCGAAGACGTACACATCGAGCGTGCCGAGCGGTCCCGGGCGTACGTCCGAGAGCGCCGTACGGGACTCGGCGAGCTCCTCGAGGCGCGTCACCGTGCGCTCATGGTCGGCGACTACGGGTGTCTGTACGGGGACGAACTCGGGGTGCGAGGGGTGGCGTCGGCGGGCCGCGGCCAGCTCGGGGGAGTCCTCGGGGAACTCCTCGGCGAGGCTCTCCACCGTGGCCGCTGCGATGTCGTCGTCGCCGTCCAGTACGGAGTCGAGGACCGCGTCGAAGCCGGGCTCGAAGCCCGCGAAGTCGGCCTGGCGGGGCACGAAGAACGCGGCGTCGTCGCCGAGTCCGGCCAGTCCGCCGAGCAGCGACGGGGCGTCGGCCGCGTCGCGGGACTCCTGGGCGGCCCAGAAGGCGCGCGCCTCGGCCAGCTCGCGCTCCCGCTCCTCGGCGAGGGCCTCGGCGACCGCGGTACGTATTTCGGACGACCAGTTCTCCGCGGCGGGCGTTTCGCGCGCTCCGGGGACGGTCGCGGTGCTGCCGGCGGCCGCACGGGCCTGGGCCGATGCGGCGGTCAGCTGGGTGAGCTGCTTGCGCAGGCCGTGGACGGCGTACAGCACAGCAGCGCCGACGGCCGTGGCAGCGGCCGTCGTCAGCAGCAGGGCAAGAGACATGGCGCTCACTGACTTACTCCCGGTTTCAATCGATCCCCCGGACTTCCTACATCAGCTTCCCGTGTACCTGCGCCCGCTGTCAGTGCATTACGTCACGAATTGGACAGGTCTTTGTGCCTGGTGTTTAGTCCCGAAACGGCCGTGACCTGCGGGAATGAACCTCCCCCAGGAGATAGGTCACATCCTGGGGGAGATTCGGTCACGACTGTGACGCGGGGGACCGCCGGAGATTACTGAGAGTTGATCAGCTGAGACGCTCGATCACCATGGCCATGCCCTGGCCGCCACCCACGCACATCGTCTCCAGACCGAACTGCTTGTCGTGGAACTGAAGGCTGTTGATGAGTGTGCCGGTGATCCGGGCGCCTGTCATGCCGAAGGGGTGGCCCACCGCGATGGCACCGCCGTTGACGTTCACCTTGTCCAGGTCCAGGCCGAGGTCCTGGTAGGAGGGGATGACCTGTGCGGCGAACGCCTCGTTGATCTCGGCCAAGTCGATGTCGCCGATGGTGAGTCCGGCCCGCTTCAGCGCCTGCTTCGACGCCTCGACGGGACCGTAACCCATGATCTCGGGAGAGAGGCCGGAGACTCCGGTGGAGACGATCCGGGCGAGCGGGGTGAGACCGAGGTCACGCGCCTTGGTGTCGCTCATGATGACGAGCGCCGCGGCGCCGTCGTTGAGCGGGCAGCAGTTGGCAGCCGTGATCTTGCCGTCGGGGCGGAAGACGGGCTTGAGGCCCTGGACGCCTTCGAGGGTGACGCCCGCGCGCGGGCCGTCGTCCTGCGAGACGACCGTGCCGTCGGGGGTGGTGACCGGGGTGATCTCCCGCTCCCAGAAGCCGTTCTTGATGGCCTGCTCGGCGAGGTTCTGCGAGCGCACGCCGAACTCGTCCATCTCGGCGCGGCTGATGTTCTTGATCCCGGCGAGGTTCTCGGCGGTCTGGCCCATCGCGATGTACGCGTCGGGGGCGAGGCCGTCCTCACGCGGGTCGTGCCAGACCGGGGCGCCCTCGGTCGCGGCGGTGGCCGCGGTGCGGGCCTCGGCGTCGGCGAAGAGCGGGTTCTTCGTGTCCGGGAGCGAGTCGGAGTTGCCCTTGACGAAGCGGGACACCATCTCGACACCGGCCGAGATGAAGACGTCGCCCTCGCCGGCCTTGATGGCGTGCAGCGCCATGCGGCTCGTCTGGAGGGAGGAGGAGCAGTAGCGGGTGACCGTACAGCCGGGGAGGTGGTCCATTCCCATCTGTACGGCGACGATGCGGCCCAGGTTGTGACCCTGCTCGCCGCCGGGCAGACCGCAGCCGAGCATCAGGTCGTCGATGTCGCGCGGGTCCAGCTCGGGGACCTTGGCCAGGGCGGCCTGGATGATCGTGGCGGTCAGGTCGTCGGCGCGCAGATCCTTCAGCGAGCCCTTGAAGGCGCGACCGATCGGGGAGCGGGCGGTGGAGACGATCACGGCTTCGGGCATCACAGCTCCATGAGGGGTGGAGAAGGCAGGACTGTGAGGGAAGTTACCCGTACGTATCGTCCAGGTCACCGGATAGCGCGTGTGATGCGGGCCTCTTTTCTAAGCGCTTGCTCAGGGGGAGGGGTCGTGAATTGGGGGGTTAGCCCCACTGACCCGGCCCGGCCCGGCTTCGTACCGTGTCCGTATGACTGCGAGCGATCCCGAGCTGAAGAAGGAACTCGACGCGACGCTGCACGCGCGCAAGGAGCTGGGTGAGGACTACGAGTCCGCCCTCGTCGACTCGTTCCTGGAGAAGGTCGAGCAGCGGCTCGACGGTACGGTCGACCGCCGGGTGCGGCGCCAAGTGGCCGAACAGCAGATGACGGTCGCCAGAGGAGCGCGGGCGCCGCAGTCCGACTCCGGTTTCGGGGAGCGGTACGGCTTCGGCATCGTCTCGCTGATCCTGGCGGTCCCGCTCTCGGCGATCGGCGCGGTCAACGCCGGCCTCTCGGGGCTCTTCGTCACCTGGGCGGGGATCGTGGGCGTCAATGTCGTCCACGCCGCGCGCGACGGCGGGCTCTTCCCGCGGCGCCGCGGGAAGCCCTCGTCCTCGTCCGACTGGGACGACTGACCTCACGCCTGGCGCGTGGGGAGCACCATCACCTGGCGCAGGTTCACGTGGCGGGGGCGGCTCGTGATGTACGCGATCAGGTCGGCGATCTCCTCCGAGGAGAGCGTGCCGATCGCGTCGAACATGCCGTCCAACTGGCCGGACAGGTCCGCGTTGTCGATGTGGCCGGCGAGCTCGGTGTCGGTCAGGCCCGGCTCGATGTTGGTCACTCGTACGTCGCGCGGGCCCAGCTCGCCGCGGAGCGACTCCGAGAGGTACGTGAGCGCGGCCTTGGTCGCCCCGTACACCGCGTAGTTGGGGAACGTGACGTGCGCGCCGATCGAGGAGATGTTGACCAGGTCGGCGGTCCGTCCCTCGGCCGCGGCGGCCAGCAGGTCGGGGACGAAGGCGCGGATCATGCGCAGGGCGCCTGTCACGTTCGTGTCGATCATGCGCTGCCACTCGTCGACGCGACCGTTGTCGACGGGGTTGGGGAGCATCACGCCGGCGGAGTTGACCAGGAGGTCGGCCGGTCCGAAGGCGTCGTGGACGCGGGCGACGGCGGCGTCCACGGAGTCCGCGTCGGTGACATCGGCGGTGACCGCGATCGCCCGGCCGCCGTTCGCCTCGATCTTCGCGGCCAGCTCGTCGAGCCGGTCGGCCCGGCGGGCGAGGAGCGCCACGTTCGCACCCTGTGCGGCGAGCAGTACGGCGGTCGCGGCACCCATGCCGCTCGCGGCTCCGGTGATGACGGCGGTACGGCCTGCGAGGCTGGTGTAGCTCATGTCCGTTGTCTCCTTGCGGTGTTGTCCTGCTGACAGGGACAACTCTGCGCGGATCGCGGCGGCTTACCCAGGGCAGAGCTTTTCCTGGGTCCGGCAGTACCAGGCTGGCGCAGCAGGTCTGGCCTAGGCTCGGGCCCATGGACGGTGACCTCGGAGATTTCCTGCGCTCACGGCGCGCACGCATACAGCCCGACGACGTGGGCCTGCCCGCGCACGGCCGGCGCCGGGTGCCGGGGCTGCGGCGCGAGGAGGTGGCGCAGCTGGCGGGCGTCAGCGTCGACTACTACATCCGGCTGGAACAGGGGCGCGGGCCGAGCGTCTCGGATGCCGTACTGGACGCGATCGCGCGGGTGCTGCGGCTCGACGAGACGGAGCGCGGCTATCTGCGGGAGGTCGCGCGACCGCGGCGGGGGTCCGCTCCTGTGCGCCAACGGGTGCGCCCGGGGCTGCAGTTGCTGCTCGACACCATCGACAAGGCGCCCGCCTTCATCTTCGGCCGCAGGCTGGACGTGCTGGCCTGGAACGCGCTGGGCGACGCGATGAGCGGCTACACGCGGATGGAGCCGGCGGAGCGCAACGTACTGCGGCAGGTGTTCCTCAGTGTGGAGGGCCGCGAGATGTACCCGGATTGGGAGGCGGTGGCCGCGGAGACCGTCGCGTATCTGCGGCTGGACGCGGGGCGGCACCCGGACGACAAGCAACTGGCGGCGCTGGTGGGGGAGTTGTCGCTCAAGAGCGAGGAGTTCCGGCGGCTGTGGGCGGACCATCTGGTGAAGGAGAAGACGTACGGGGTGAAGCGGGTGCAGCACCCGCTGGTGGGCGAGCTGTCGCTCCCGTACGAGTCCCTGACCGTCCACGGCGACCCGGACCAGGTCCTGGTGGTCTACACCCCGGAACCGGGGTCGCCGACGGCGGAACGAGTGGGCCTGCTGGCGAGTTGGGCGGCACCGGTGCGCTGAACGCACGTTGGCGCGGGGACCGCCGCACCCCCCGGTTGCCCAGGGGGGCGGGACGACGGCGGTCCCCGCGAGGGACGCGGTCCCGGGTCAGGGCCGGTTTCCGCATCCATGGCGTCGCTGGAGGCCCGGGAGCCGCTCCGGAGGTCCTTGACGCCAGTTCGTGGTGCCGGGCGGATCCCCCTGGGGGTTTCCCTCCCGACACCCATTACTCTGCCGGAGCCGTGTTAAGGCGGTGCTGCGCGGACGTGACGCGCTCGTACCGTTTTGACGAAGCCGAACCCCTCTAGTGGGCGTCCTTCGCGAGGAACGCGAGCAGGTCCTGCCGGCTCACGACCCCCTTCGGCTTCCCCTCCACCAGCACGATCGCCGCGTCCGCCTTCTCCAGTACGGACATCAGGTCGCCGACCGGCTCGCCCGAGCCGACCACGGGAAGCGGCGCGCTCATGTGCTTCTCCAGCGGGTCGGTCAGCGTCGCGCGCTGCGTGAACAGCGCGTCGAGCAGCTCGCGCTCGACGACCGAGCCGATGACCTCCGCCGCCATGACGTCGGGGTGACCGGCGCCCGGCTTCACGATCGGCATCTGCGAGACGCCGTACTCGCGCAGCACCTCGATCGCCTGGCCGACCGTCTCCTCCGGGTGCATGTGCACCAGGCTGGGGATGGTGCCGTGCGTCTTGTGGTCGAGCACGTCGACGACGCTCGGCTGGTCGCCGGTGTGGTCGAGGAAGCCGTAGTCGTTCATCCAGTCGTCGTTGAAGATCTTGCTGAGGTAGCCGCGCCCGCTGTCCGGCAGCAGCACGACCACGATGTCGTCCTCCCCGAGCCCCTCCGCGACGCGCAGCGCCGCCACGACCGCCATGCCGCAGGAGCCGCCGACGAGCAGCCCCTCCTCCTTGGCGAGGCGGCGGGTCATCTGGAAGGAGTCCTTGTCGGAGACCGCGACGATCTCGTCCGTCACCGTACGGTCGTACGCGGTCGGCCAGAAGTCCTCACCGACGCCCTCGACGAGGTACGGCCGCCCGGACCCGCCCGAGTACACCGACCCCTCGGGGTCCGCGCCGACGACCCGGACCTTGCCCTCGCTGATGTCCTTCAGATAGCGGCCGGTCCCGGTGATGGTGCCGCCCGTGCCGACGCCCGCGACGAAGTGGGTGATCTGCCCCTCGGTCTGCTCCCAGAGCTCGGGACCGGTCGTCTCGTAGTGCGAGCGGGGGTTGTTCGGGTTGGAGTACTGGTCGGGCTTCCAGGCGCCGGGTGTCTCCTTCACCAGCCGGTCGGAGACGTTGTAGTAGGAGTCCGGGTGCTCGGGGTCGACGGCCGTCGGGCAGACGACGACCTCCGCGCCGTACGCCCGCAGCACATTGATCTTGTCCATCGACACCTTGTCCGGGCAGACGAAGATGCACTTGTAGCCCTTCTGCTGGGCCACGATCGCGAGGCCGACACCGGTGTTTCCACTGGTCGGCTCGACGATCGTGCCGCCGGGCTTGAGCTCGCCGCTCGCCTCGGCCGCCTCGATCATGCGGACGGCGATCCGGTCCTTCACGGAGCCGCCCGGGTTGAAGTACTCGACCTTGGCCAGGACGGTTGCCCTGAGACCTTCGGTCACGCTGTTGAGCCTCACCAGCGGGGTGTTGCCTACGAGGCTGATCATCGAGTCGTGGAAGTGCGCCATGTGGTCAGAGTATTGGACAAGATTGGGCTGCACCGGTCTGAGGGCAAGTAGGTCTTGTACGGCTCCAGGGCTGCACGGCTACGAGGAGGTGGCAGTTGTCGAGGGCGAGGGTGGCACGGAGGATCGCCGCGGGCGCGGCGTACGGGGGCGGCTCCGTCGGGCTGATCGGGGCGGCCGCGGTGGGCGTGGTGCTCGCCGAGGTACAGCTGGCGAAGCGGTCCGTGGGCGGCGGGACGGCACCGCACGCGCCGATCGCCGACGGGCGGTACGGGACGGCCTTCGCGGGCCGCGGCGCGCATCTGGAGCCGGTGAGGTTCGCGATGCTCGGCGACTCGACGGCGGCGGGGCAGGGCGTGCGCAGAGCGGGCCAGACCCCGGCGGCGCTGCTCGCCTCGGGGCTCGCGGCGGTGGCCGAGCGCCCCGTCGACCTGCGGAATGTGGCGCTCCCGGGGGCCATGTCGGACGACCTCGACCGCCAGGTGACGGTGCTGCTCGCGGATTCTTCCCGTATCCCCGACGTCTGCGTGATCATGATCGGCGCCAATGACGTCACGCACCGGATGCCGGCCACCCAGTCCGTACGCCATCTGGCCACGGCGGTACGCCGTCTGCGCACGGCCGGGGCGGAAGTCGTGGTCGGCACCTGCCCGGACCTGGGCACGGTCGAGCCGGTCTACCAGCCGCTGCGCTGGCTGGCCCGTCGCGTGTCGCGCCAGCTGGCGGCGGCGCAGACGATCGGCGTGATCGAGCAGGGCGGCCGTACGGTCTCGCTCGGCGAGCTCCTGGGCCCCGAATTCGCCGCGAACCCGCGCGAACTCTTCGGCCCCGACAACTACCACCCCTCGGCGGAGGGCTACGCGACGGCGGCGATGGCGGTCCTGCCGACGCTCTGCGCGGTGATGGGCCTGTGGCCGGAGACGGACCACCTGGACGCCTCGCGCGACGAGGACATCCTCCCGGTCGCGAAGGCGGCGTCGGCGGCGGCCTCCGAGGCGGGCACGGAGGTCACGGGCGCCCGTGCACCCTGGGCCCTGCTCAAGCACCGCAGGCGGCGGAGGATCCCGGGGGACGCGGAGCCGGCGGAGGTTCACCCGTAACGGCGGAAGAGCTCCAGGAGGTACGCCTCGAGCCTGTCGGCGAGGAGGGCTGGCGTCAGGTCGTGGCGCCCGAGCTCGCGCCAGGGGACGCCGACCTTTTCGGCGTCTGGGGCGTAGGCGAGGGCGTCCAGGACACGCCAGTAGAGGTGGTCGGCGGGCTCCTGGCTGAGCTCGCCTCCGTACGCCGCATAGCGGTCGGCGAACCGCATGCCCTCGGGGACCCCGTACAGGAGCGCGAGAGCGGTGGAGCAGTGGGCCACGTCCAGATCGGCCGGCCCCCAGGACGTCTCGACCCAGTCGACGACCCCGGTGATCTCCAGGCGCTCGCCCTGCCCGTCGAAGAGGACGTTGCCGGGGTGGAAGTCGCGGTGCAGGAAGACGGGCCGGTGGGCCGGGGGATCGCGGCGGATGACGTCCGCGGCGCGCTGCCACAGCTCGGGCCGCGCGGTGGACGCGGGCACGCGTACGGCATCGGCGGAGGCCCAGGCCTGATAGGCGCGGGGCCGGGACTCGGCGGGGACGCCGACCCGGTGGATGGAGACGAGCTGGCGGGCGAGGAGCTCGTTGCGCGCGCCGGCCCCCTCCGTGTCCAGCCGTACGCGCCCGGGCAGCAGGGACATCAGGAGGGACGGGTGATCGCAGTACGTCGCCGTGGCGTCGACTCCCTTGAGGGCGGCCACCGGTATCCCGGTCGGGCCGAGCAGGCGCAGGATGTCCGCCTCGCGGGTGAGCAGGCCCTCCGCGTGCTGGGCGTAGAAGGGCTTCACGAAGGAGCGCAGCACGAGGGGCCGGGGCTCGCCCTCTCCGGCGACGGACAGCTTCCGCATCTCCGAACTCCAGCCCCCACGCAGCCGTTCGGCACCCTCGACGCGACAGTCGCCACCGGCCTGCTCCTCCACCCAGGCACGCGTGCCGGACCAACTCGGGTCGTTCACCTCGTCATTCGCAAGCATGGGATCAACCTACGGAACCGCGACGGGCCGCCGGAGAGTCCCCCCATTGATCAACTCTCAAGGAGCGTGCAGCATGCGGATCTACATCAGCGCCGACATGGAGGGCGTCACGGGACTCGTGGACGCCGCCGATGTCCAGCCCTCCGGCAGGGACTACGAGCGCGGGCGCGTGATGATGACGGAGGACGTCAACGCGGCCGTACGAGGCGCCCTCACGTCCGGTGCGACCGACATCCTCGTGAACGACGCGCACGGCCCGATGCGCAACCTGCTGTCCGAGACGCTGCACCCGGCCGCCCGACTGATGCGCGGCAAACCCAAGACCATGGGGATGCTGGAGGGACTGGACGCCACGTACGACGCGATGCTCTGCGTCGGATTCCACTCCAGGGCCGGGGTCCTGGGCGTGATGAGCCACAGCTTCATGGGCCATGAGATCGAGGATATCCGGCTCGACGAACGCCCGGTCGGCGAGATCGGCCTCGCCCACGCCACCGCCGCGTCGCTCGGCGTCCCGGTGGTGATGCTGACAGGCGACGACACCGCGGTCGCGGAGATGGCCGCCTGGGATCCTGCCGTCGCGGGTGTCGCGGTCAAGCACGCGCACGACCGCTTCGCGGCCGAACTGCGCCCGGTCGCGGAGGCGCGCGAGGCCATCGAGAGTGCGGCGGCCGCCGCTGTCGCGGCCCACGGCACCGCCGCGCCTCATTCCCGTACGGCAACGCTTGCCGTCCGCTGGCAGTCGGCGTCGGTGGCCTCGGTGCTGCTGGGCATCCCGGGCGTCACTTCGGTAGACAGCCGCACGGTCCGGGCCACCGGCACGATGCCCGACCTCTACCGGCAGTTCGGCGTCTGGATGAGGGTGGCTGCCTCGCTCACCGGCCAGGCGCCGTACTGCTGAGTGCCGCGGTGAGCACCACCGTGGTGTAGCGCATCGTGAAGGTGCCGCCCATTGCGTCGATGGCCGTCCCGACGCTCTGCAGGACCTCTGCCAGTTTGTCCGGCGGGAGGCGGGTGAAGGCGCCCTGGGTGGGCATTTGGTCCAGCCAGGCTTCGCGGGTGTAGGTCCACTTCCAGTCGAAGCTCCACTGCTCCGGTTCGTTGAATCCGGCCGTCTGCCTGATTTCCTCTGTGGGTTTGGCGAACAGGGCCTGATACGCGTCCAGGGGCGGCTTCGTCATCGATCGGAAGTCGAACGGTGAGTCGGGCATGACCCGTTGGCAGATTTCGGCGACGGCTTCCGCCAGGTCGGGCGGTAGCTGGAAGACATTCCAGAACGCTGCCAGCCGGCCGCCGGGGCGCAGTACCCGCGCGGCCTTGGCGGCTCCCGCGGCCGGGTCGATCCAGTGCCAGGCCTGGCCGGAGACCACCGCGTCGAATTGTCTGCCGGCCGGGTCCCACGCCTCGAACGTGGCTACGTCCACCTCGACGCCGAGCTGCCGCGCCAGGTCGGCCATCCGGGCGTCGGGCTCTACCCCGAGGACCTTGCAGCCGGATGCCTGGAACTGGCGGGCGGCGATTCCGGTGCCGCAGCCGACGTCCAGGACGTCGGGGCCGGGGCTGGCGGCTCTGATCCGGGCCACCATGGCTTCGGGGTAGCGGGGGCGTGCGCGGTCGTAGCGGTCGGCGTCCGAGCCGAACGACTCGGCCACCGCTCGGTGTTGATGCGGCTCCGGCGGTAGAGTGGGCATGTGCCCACTATGGTGGGCACATGCCCACTCGTCAACGGAAGGGCGGGAGCGCGGTATGCCGACAGGGGTGGCCCTGCGCGATGTGCGTGAGCAGCTGTTCGACGCCGCCGAGCGTGTCCTGCTCCGGGACGGGCCAAGTGCGCTGACCAGCCGGGCTGTTACCACGGAGGCCGCCTGCGCCAAGGGCGTCCTGCACCGGCACTTCGCCGACTTCGATGCCTTTCTCGCCGAGCTGGTGCTCGACCGCATCGCCCGGATCGAGGATCAGGCCGACACCCTGCGCGACTCCGCCGGGACCGGCACCGTCGGGGGCAACCTCGCGGGCGCGCTGACGGAGGTGTTCGGGCCGGTCGCGGTGGCGATCGTCGCGCTCGTCACCTCCCGCGACGGCCTGCGCACCCGGCTGCGTCAGGCGCAGGTGGCCGGGATCCCGATCCTGGCGGAGGCCACGGCCATGATCGCCTCGTACCTCGTCGCCGAGCGCGAACTGGGTCGCATCGATGCGGATGCCGCGATCGACACGCTCGCTCCCACGCTGATCGGGGCCGGGCACCTGCTGTTCGCCGACCGTTCGGGTGACCCGCCGGAGGCCGATGCCGTCCGCAAGGTCGTGGACACAGTCGTCGGCCGCTCCTAGACGGCTGCTCCGGCCGGTACCGGGGTGAGGATCGTCTCCGGCGGGACGTGCGACGTGTTGCGGCGGGCCAGGAGCCAGTAGAGCGCTGCGGGGATCACCAGGCCTACGAGCCAGGAGATGTCCGCGCCGCCCAGGGGGTCGACCAGGGGGCCCGTGTAGAACGACGTTGCCAGGAACGGGAATTGGGCCAGGAGGCCGATTCCGTAGACCAGGAGCGCGTCCCAGCGCCAGGCGCCGTAGCGGCCGTTGGGGTCCGAGAGCGCCGGGATGTCGTAGCGCTCGCGCGAGATCAGGTAGTAGTCGACCAGGTTGATCGCCGACCACGGTGTGAAGAAGGTCAGCAGGAAGAGCAGGAAGTCCTTGAAGGAGGACAGGAAGCTGTCCTTGCCGGCCAGGGCCACCGCTGTTCCGGCGACCATGATCAGGGTGATGTACGCCGAACGGCCGCGCGCGGAGAGGGTCTTCTGCGCGCGGAAGCCGCCGATGCTCGTCACCATCGACATGAAGCCGCCGTAGGTGTTCAGGACGTTGATCGTCAGCTTGCCCAGGGCGATCACGAAGTAGAGCGCGGAGGCGATCAGGCCGGTGCCGCCGAGTGCCACCACGTAGCCGACCTGGCTGTCCATGAACGCGTCGCCCGCCGTCGCCGCGACCAGGACACCGAACGTCATCGACCACTGCGAGCCGAGGGTCGTCCCGCCGAGCGTCCACCAGAACGTGGCGCGGGCCGAGGTCGTACGGGGGAGATAGCGGGAGTAGTCCGCGACGTACGGGCCGAACGCCAGCTGCCAGGAGGCGGAGAGGGAGACCGCGAGGAGGAAGACCGGGAAGGAGAACGTGTGGTCGTGGAGCGTCGCGGAGAGGTCGATGCGGTCCAGGAGGCGTATGCCGAGGTAGATGAAGGCGAGGGCGCAGATGATGCTGGCCGCGCGGCCGAGGATGTGGATGACGCGGTAGCCGATCGCCGCTGTGACCGCTGTGATCACGGCGAAGATGATGATGCCGGTGGTGTCGTTGAGGTGCGTGAGTTTCGCTACCGCCTGGCCTGCGAGGACGCTTCCGCTGGCGAAGAAGCCCACGTACATGACGATGACCAGGAGGAGGGGAACGACCGCCCCCTTCACCCCGAACTGGGCCCGGGAGCTGATCATTTGGGGCAGGCCGAGGCGTGGGCCCTGCGCCGAGTGGAGCGACATCACCGCGCCGCCCAGCAGGTTGCCGAGGAGCAGGCCGAAGATCGACCAGAAGGCGTTGCCGCCGAAGACCACGGCGAGCGCGCCGGTGACGACCGCGGTGATCTGGAGGTTCGCGCCGAGCCAGAGTGTGAACTGGGAGAAGGCCGTGCCGTGGCGCTCGGCATCGGGTACTACGTCGATCGAGCGCTGCTCCACCAAGCTGCCGGGCATGTGCGGCCTCCCTCTCCCCGTGTTTGCATTGATCTATGCAGACTCGGGTCTGATGAATGGAAGGTCAATAGGCGCAGGTGAAATGCCTGTTACTTCGGGTCGGTTCAGGCCGCCGGAATGTCCAGAGGGCGCAGTTCGTCCGCGTAACTGACCGAGATGCGGCGCATCAGGCCGTCGGAGGTGATGTCGTACTGGCCCAGGCGCCAGAGCGGCGGGGAGTACGCGTGGATCGACACCGCGTCGTCCGTCGCGCCCGTGAGGCGGTGGATGTGGTCCGGGCCGAAGTGGAAGGACTCGCCCGCGGAGACCGCTGTCGCGAGGTGGCGGCCGCCGATGCGGGGGTTCGATTCGGTGAGTACGCCCTGGACCACGCGGACCGCGCCCGAGGAGATGTCGTGGTCGTGCCAGCCGGTGTCGTTCTGGCGGGTCCAGCAGAGCAGCCAGATGTCCACGTACTCGTCGCGGTGGAGCGAGGCGTAGTGGCGCTCGGTGTCGGAGAAGGCGACGTGCGGGCGCCAGAGTTCGGGGGTTGCCGCCAACTCGTCCACCAGGGTGTGGAGTTCGAGCTTGTCGAGGGTGCGGGCGGGGAGGGCGGACGTGTACGACGTCATGAGGTGGCTCCCTTCAGGAGGCGGGACGGGTTGGTGGTGCGCAGCGCGTGCGTGGCGGCTTCCGCGCCCAGGTCGGGGGTGGTGGGTGCGGCATAGGGGCGGTCGCTGCCAGAGACCAGTACGTCGATGCCGGTCGTGCGGGCCAGGGCGTCCACCGCCCGGGTGCCGTACGAGGACGTCTCGTAGAAGGCGTTGAAGTCGATCTCGCCGCGGCCGCCGCCCCGGGCCGCCAGGCGCTCGGTGTGGAGCGGGGCCAGGCCCGCGAGCGCCGCGAAGCAGACGCGGAGGTGTGGGTGGCGGGGGCGGCCGAAGGCGCGGAAGGCGTACCAGGAGGCGTGCATCTGGTGGACGTACGGGACCAGGGCGGGCCACCACGGCGGGGTGCCGGGGGGTGCGGGCGGGGCGGCTCCCGGGTGGATGAAGAGGGGCTTGTCCGCTGCGGCGAGCGCTTGGAGGAGTGGGGCGCAGTGGGTCCAGCCGGCCTCGTCCAGGAGTGCTGTGGCGGGGAGTTGGAGGCCCGCGCAGCCCCGGTCGAGGGTGCGGGCGAGGGCTTCGGGGTCCGGGGCGAGCAGGGGCGCCGACGCCCAGACGCCGAAGGGGGCGGGGAGGGCGAGGGCGCCGTCGTGGAAGGCGTCGATCAGGGGCTGCGCCTCGGCGGGCGGGAGGTACTCGATGCCGAGCGGGCTGGAGAGCGAGACGAGCGCCAGGTCCAGGCCGTCCTCGGCGCGGGCGAGTCGGGTGCGGGCCGCGATGTCGTGGTCGGCCGGGTTCACCTCGTACGGCGGCTCACCGGGGAGGTGGAGCGTCCAGCCGTCGAGGCGGGGTGCGGTGGTGCGGGTGCGCAGGAGGTCGATGAAGGCCTTCGGCCAGAGGTGTTGGTGGACGTCGGTGGGCAAGGAGACATCCTTTTGTTAAACGCTTCACTGATGCGGTTAAGTGAAGCGGTTAACAAAGGTGGGTGTCAAGGGGGGCCGGTAGGCTTCGCCGCATGGCCAGGCCCACGAAGCGCACCACCCTCCGAGAGGTGGCCGAGGCCACCGGCCTCTCCACCGCAGCCGTCTCGTACGCGCTGCGCGGCAAGCATGTCTCCAAGGAGACCGAGGAGCGGGTGCGCAAGGCCGCAGCCGAACTCGGCTACGAGGCCGACCCCATCGCCCGCGCCCTGGCCAGCGGGCGCACCAGCATGGTCGGCGTCATCGCGGGGGACCTGCAGGACCTCTGGCAGCAGCAGCTGATGGCCGCGATAGGGCGCGAGCTCCTCGCGGGCGACCGGTACGCGCTGATCCTCGACGCCGGCGGCGACCCGGAGCGCGAGCTGGTGCTGGCCAAGCAGCTGCGGGACCAGCGCGTGGACGGGATGCTCGTGTCGCCCGTCGACCCCTCCGCACAGGGGTGGGTGAAGATCGCCGAGCAGGTGCCCGTGGTGTCGATCGGGGACTCGCTGGAGCACGCCCGCAGCGCCGGGGAGGTGCTCTTCGACAACCGGGCCGGGATCGACGCCGTACTGGGATATCTGGCCGGGCTCGGGCACCGGCGCGTGACCGTACTGACGCCGACGGGGCGTGCAACGCCCGACCGGCCCGCGGATGTGTATGTGCGGGAGGCCGCCGACCGCATCGGGCTCGCGGTCGAAGTGGTGCCGTGCGGGCTGGAGTTGGGCGTCGCCACGGAGGTTGCGCGCGGGGTGCTGCGAGGGCCGGTGACCGCCGTGTTCTGCTTCTCGGACTCGATCGCGTACGGCGTGTACGCGGCCGCCGCCGAGGCCGGTGTGACCGTAGGGCGCGATCTGTCGGTCGTCGGCTTCGACGACCACCCGGTCTCCCGGGTGCTGACCCCGCCGCTGACCACACTCGACTGGGGCCTTGCGGAGATCGCCAAGGAGGCGGCCCGGCTGGCCGTCGCCGCGATCGAGGGGCGCCGGGTGCGGCGCAAGCGGATCCTGTGCGCACCCGAGCTCATCGAGCGGGGGTCGGCCAGCCGGGCCGGTTCCCGTTAGGCCAGGCCGTTCTTCTTCAGCCAGGCGTCGGCCACGCGGTCCGGGTCCTTCTTGTCCTGGTCGACCAGGCGGTTGAGCTGGGTCAGTTCGGCCGTCGTCAGTACGTTGCCGAGCCGGGCCAGGGCCTTGCGCACCTTGCCGTCCGCCTTGCGGGCGGCGATCAGCGGGACGATGTGCTGGGCGGGGACCAGATTCTTGGGGTCCTGGAGCACGACCCACTTGTTGGCGGCGACGTCCACATCCGTCGTGAAGACGTTCGCGACGTCCACGTCACCCTTCTTCAGGGCGCCCTTCACCAGCGGCCCGGAGGAGTCCAGCGCCTTGAACTCCTTGAACTCCACGCCGTACACGTCCTTCAGGCCGACGACCCCGACGACCCGCTTCTGCATCTCCGCGGCCGCCCCGAACACCAGCTTGCCGTTGGCCTTGGTGAGGTCGGCGAGGGTCTTGAGGCCGTACTTGTCGGCGGTCTCCCGGGTGACGGCGAAGCTGTCGCTGTCCGCGGCCGTCGCGTACGGGAGGACTTCGAGGGAGGCGGGGAGCACCGCCGCGAGGGCGTTCTGCAGGGCGCCCGCCTCCGTCTCGGTGGCCTTCGGGTTCAGGTAGAGGAGCAGGCTGCCCTGGTACTCGGGGAGCAGGTCGATGTCGCCGCCCTTGAGCGCGGGGACGATGATCTCGCGGGAGCCGAGGTTGGGCTTGACGGTGGTCTTGATGCCTGCGGCCTTGAGGACACCCGCGTAGAGGTAGCCGAGTATCTGGTTCTCGGTGTAGTTGGCGGTGCCGATGATCAGGCCGCCCGCGCTGGACCCGGTGTCGCCGCCCGAGCCGTCGCCGTCCAGCGAGGTGATGCCGGAGGAGCAGGCGGCGAGCAGGGGTGCGGAGGCTCCGGCGAGCAGCGCGGTGAGGGCGGTACGGCGGTTCATGGGGAGCTTCTTCGTCATGGGGATCTTCTTCTTCATGGTCGTCAAGTCCCTTGGGGTCAGCGGGCGTTGGCGGGGCGGCCGCGGAGCAGCAGCCGCTGCAGCCCGCCCAGGGCCAGGTCGGCGAGGACGGCGAGTACGGCGACGAGCGCGGCCCCGCCCAGGACCTGCACCAGGTCGCGCTGGGCCAGTCCGTCGAAGACGTAGCGGCCCAGACCGCCGAAGCTGACGTACGCGGCGATCGTGGCGGTGGCGATGACCTGCACGGTCGCGAGGCGGATGCCGGTCATGATCAGGGGGAGGGCGAGGGGGAGTTCGACCTGCCACAGGACCTGGTGGCCGCGCAGGCCCACGCCCTTGGCGGCGTCCTTGACGTCCGGGT
Organism: Streptomyces sp. NBC_01465; assembly: GCF_036227325.1. Lineage (NCBI taxonomy): Bacteria > Bacillati > Actinomycetota > Actinomycetes > Kitasatosporales > Streptomycetaceae > Streptomyces > Streptomyces sp. NBC_01465. Next base: position 5,145,482 of record NZ_CP109467.1, read on the forward strand.
CGACGGCGGCCATGCCCGCGTACGTGTTGGTGATGATCACGGGGACGGCGAGCGCCACCAGCGAGATGTACACCGGCCACATGGAGAGACCGCCCGCGAGGAAGACCAGGGTGACCAGGCCGACAGTGGGCAGCGCGCGGCCGAAGGAGGCGAGGTTGACGGCGACGAACGCGCCGCGGCCCGTGTGGCCGATCAGCATCCCGATGGGGAGCGCGATCGCGGCGGCGACGAGGGTGGCGAGCAGCGAGTACTCGAGGTGCTCGGCGAGGCGGTGCGCGATGCCCGCGTTGCCGGACCACTGGGAGCCGCTGGTCAGCCAGGAGCCGAGGTTCTTGAGGAGTTCGAGCATGGCGGGTCAGGCACCTCGCTTGTGGGTCCACGGGGTGGCCAGCCACTGGACGGTGACCAGGGCCGCGTCGGCGACCAGGGCGAGCAGCAGGGTCAGGGCGACGCCCGCGATCACGGGGGTCGGGAAGTTGCGCTGGAAGCCGTCGGTGAAGAGCTGACCGAGGCCGCCCTGGCCGATGTAACTGGCCACGCTGACCAGGGAGATGGACATGACGGTGGCGACCCGTACGCCCGCCATGATGACGGGGAGCGCGAGGGGGAGCTCGACGGTGAGCAGGGTGCGCAGGGGCTTCGCGCCCATGGCGGTGGAGGCCTCGCGGGCTCTGGCGGGGACGGCGTCCAGGCCTTCGACGGTGTTACGCACCAGGACGACCAGGGTGTACGCGGTGATGCCGACGACCGCGGTGGTGCGCGTCAGCCCGGTGACCGGGAGCAGCAGCACGAACAGCGCGATGGAGGGGATCGTGTAGAGGATGTTGGAGAGCCCGAGCACGAAGCCGCGCAAGGGGCGGACGCGGTGGGCGATCACCGCGAGGGGGAGTGCGATCAGCAGTCCGAAGAAGACGGCGGAGAGCGCGGTGGAGAGATGGTCGGTGGTGAGCCGGGTCATCTCGTCGATGTGGTCGGGGAACCAGCCCCACACGATGGTCATCAGGCGGCCGCACCCGCGCTGATGTGGGCCTCGCCCGCGTGGTCGTGGATCTCGGCGCGGGCGGTGACGCCGGTCAGTGTGCCGTCGGCGTCGACGCGGGCGACGAGTCCGGCGGGGGAGGCGATCGACTCGTTCAGGGCGGAGAGCAGGGAGTCGCTGTCGCGCAGGGCGCGGACAGGGAGCAGCGGGGCGTCATCGCCCGCGTCCTGGTCGCGCCAGCCCAGCGGCTTGCGGGCGCCGTCGAGGGCGAGCGTCCAGCGGCCGCCTTCGGGGGCCGGGGCCTGCGGCAGACCGGCGAGGGTGCTCAGCGACAGGAGCTTCAGGCCGCGTTCCGCACCCAGGAAGTCCGCCACGAAGTCGTCGGCGGGGCGGGCGAGGAGCTCGGCGGGTTCCGCGCACTGGACCAGGTGGCCGCCAGTGCGGAAGACGGCTATTCGGTCTCCGAGGCGTACGGCCTCGTCGATGTCATGGGTGACGAAGACGATGGTCTTGGCCAGATCCTTCTGGAGCCTGAGCAGCTCGTCCTGGAGCTGGGTGCGGACGACGGGGTCCACGGCGCCGAAGGGTTCGTCCATGAGCAGGACGGGTGGATCGGCCGCCAGCGCGCGGGCGACCCCGACGCGCTGCTGCTGGCCGCCGGAGAGCTGGTGCGGGTAGCGCTTGCCGGCGTCGGCGGCGAGACCGACGGTCTCCAGGAGTTCGGCGGCGCGGGTACGGGCCTTCTTGCGGCCCCAGCCGAGGAGCAGCGGGACGGTGGCGATGTTGTCGAGGACCGTGCGGTGCGGGAAGAGGCCGGACTGCTGGATGACGTAGCCGATGCCGCGTCTCAGGTCCGCGGCGTCCGACTCCAGGATGTCCTTGCCCGCGAGGCGGATCGTTCCCGAGGTCGGGTCGACCATCCGGTTGATCATGCGGAGGGTGGTCGTCTTGCCACAACCGGAGGACCCGACGAGGACCGTGATCTGTCCCTCCGGCATCTCCAGCGAGAGGTCGTGCACCGCGGTGGTGCCGTTCGGGAAACGCTTGTGGACTTCGTCGAATTTGATCATCGGTCATCCCTTGCCCGGCTGCATATGGTCATGCAGAGTTCTTGTTGTCTGAATAAGTTGTCAATGGCCCGCGGTAAATCACTGGTTACATGTGTCCGACGGGTAAGACGTTCTGTCCTGAATGGAGGCGTTCGCGCATGATGTCGTCCCGCATGGTGGACTCTCCGACCGGCATCGTCGTCCTGGACGGTGAGTCCCTCCCGGTGTCCGATGTGGTCCGCCTCGCGCGCGGTACGGCCAGGCCCGTACCCGGAACCGAGGCGATGAAGCGTGTCGAATTGTCGTGGGACGCCGCCCGCGAGCTCGCCGCGTCGGGACGCGTCTACGGGCGGTCCACCGGCGTGGGCGCCAACCGGAATGAGGCCGTGCCCTCCGAGGCGGCCGCCGACCACGGGCTGCGGCTGCTGCGCTCGCACGCCGGAGCGATCGGCGACCCGCTGCCCGAGCGCGAGGTACGGGCGATGCTCGCGGTCCGCGCCAACCAGCTCCTGGCCGGCGGGGCGGGCCTGCGCCCGACCGTCGTCACCGCACTCTGCGAGGCCCTCGAAGCCGGGGCGTACCCCGTCGTCAACGAATTCGGGTCCGTCGGCACCGGAGACATCGCCGCCCTCGCCCAGGTCGGCCTCGCGCTCGCGGGCGAGCACCCCTGGCTGGGCGCGGGCGAGGCCCCCGAGGCGCAGCCCCTGGACAACAACGACGCCCTCGCCCTGATCAGCAGCAACGCCCTCACCCTCGGCCAGGCCGCCCTCGCCCTGGACGAACTGCGCCGCCTGGTGAGCGCCACCCAGGTGGTCGCAGCGCTCTCGCTGCTCGCGATGGACGGCTCCTTCGAGGCGTACGCGGAGCCGGTCCACGCCGCCCGCCCGCACCCCGGCTCCCAGGCCGTCGCCGCCCGCAGCCGCTACCTCCTCGGCGCCCCCGAGCGGCCCACCCCTCCGCTGGGCCGCATCCAGGATCCGTACGGACTGCGCTGCGTCCCCCAGATCCACGGACCCGCGCACGACGCCGCCGACCTCCTGGAGCGGACCCTCGCCGTCGAGATCAACGCGGCCGCCGAGAACCCGCTGATCCGCGCCGATGACATGGCCGCGTACCACCACGGCGGCTTCTACATGGCCCAACTCGCCCTGGCGCTCGACCACTTCAGGCTTGCGATCACCCAGGTCGCCCGGCTCTCGACCTCCCGGCTCTCCGCCCTGAACGAGCCCGCCTTCACCCGCCTCAAGCCCTTCCTCGCCGACAACGAGGCCGCCTCGTCGGGCGTCATGATCCTGGAGTACGCGGCCGGAGCGGCCCTCGGTGATCTCCGGGCCTTCTCCGCACCCGCCTCCCTGGGGCATGCTGTGCTGTCGCGCGGAGTCGAGGAGCAGGCCAGCTTCGCCTCGCTGGCGGCGCGCCAGTCACTGCGGGCGGTCCGTGCCTACCGGTACGTCGTCGGCTGCGAACTGGTCGCCGTCGTACGGGCGCTGCGCCAGCGCGATCTGCGGATCGATCCGGAGCTGCCGGTCGGGAAGGCCTTCGACCTGGCGGCGTCGGTGCTCGGCGACGACACCGCGGACCGGCCGCTGACCGACGACGTGGCGGCCGCGGCCGCACTGCTCGACCAGTTCAACGAACTCTGAGGGACCAGGGGACATCAGATGAGTGACAGCCCCGCCGCACGGCTGCAGCAGCTCTTCGAAGGGCACCGGCTCACGCCGACGCAACGCCGTATCGCGCACTGCATGGTGCGCCGGGCCGCCGACGCCCCCTTCCTCTCCTCCGTGGAGCTGGCGGAACTGGCCGGGGTGAGCCAGCCCTCCGTCACCCGCTTCGCCGTCGCGCTGGGCTTCGACGGCTATCCGGCGCTGCGCAAGCACCTGCGCGAGGTCGCCCCGGCGGCCGGGAGCGGGGCGGCGGACACGTACAACGAGTACCAGCAGGCCGTACAGGCGGAGATCGAGAACCTGCGCCATCTCGCCGAGCTGCTCGCCGACCCGTCCGCGGTCGAGCGGGCGGGACGGCTGCTCGCCGCCTCCCCGGCGCTGCCCGTACTCGGGCTGCGCGCCGCCTCCTCGCAGGCCCGTGGCTTCGCGTACTTCGCGGCCAAGGTCCACCCGGACGTCCGGCTGCTCGACGAGGGCGGCACGATGCTCGCCGACCGGATCGACGCCTCCGTACGCGCCGGGGCGACCGCGCTGCTCTGCTTCGCGCTGCCGCGCCACCCGCGCGAGGTGATCGAGGCGCTCGCCTACGCGCAGTCGGCGGGCCTGACGGTGGTCACGGTCGCGGACTCGGCCTTCGCACCGGTGGCCAAGCACAGCGACGTACTGATCCCGGCCGCTGTCGGCACGGGCCTCGCCTTCGACACCGCGTGCGCGCCGATGCTCCTGGGGCGGGTGCTGATCGAGGCGATGTGCGACGACCTGCCCGATGCGCAGGCGCGGCTGGAGGAGTTCGACGCACGGGCGAGTGCGCGGGGGCTCTTCGCCGAGTAGGTGCCTGTGGGGCACGAACCGCTGCGGCGGGCAGGGGCCGCCCGCCGCAGGGCCGCCCGGTCAGACCTCCAGCTCCTTCTCGATCTTCTTCAGCTGGTGGCGGGCCATCGCCAGGTTCGACCGGCTCTTGTCGAGCGCGATGTAGAGGAACAGGCCGTCGGTGCCGCGCCCCTTGAGGAGCCGCAGCAGGTGGTACTGGCCGCCCAGGGTGATCAGGATGTCCTCGATCTCGTCCTTGAGGCCCAGGAGTTCCATGGTCCGCACCTTGGCGCGCACCACATCGGTGTTGCCGGCGGCGGCGACGGACAGGTCGAGGTCCTTGCCCCCGCCGAGCGTGCCGAGGGCCATGCCGCTGGTGTAGTCGACGAGGGCCACGCCGATCGTGCCCTCGATGGACGTCATCGCTTCCTTGAGCGCGGTTTCTGCGTTCGCCATGGTGTTCGCACTGCCTTTCTTTCGGATGTTGGCCGAGACGGTCCGGGCCCTGGTGGCCCGGGTCGTGGGTGGGTCGGTCACGAGCTCTCCAGCCGTTCGAGGGCGCTGTCGACGAGCGCGCCGATACGAGCACTCGCCCGCCGGGCTTCGAGATGCAGCCGGCCCACGTTGATCCGTGGCTGGGCGAGGATGGTGAGTACGGCCGACGAGCCCGCCGCGTAGGTCGCGACATAGCCGTGCTCGCCCCGTACGAGAAGTTCACGGAAGTCGCCCTGGCCCGTGGTGTCGGTGAGCCGCTGGGCCACTCCGAGTGCGGCGGCGGTGAGGGCGGCGATGGTCTCCGCCTCCGCGGCCGCGGTGTCCTGGGCCAGCACCAGACCGTCGGCGCTGGCGGCCAGCGCGCCGCTGACCAGGGGCACCCGGGCCCTCAACCGGCCGAGTTCTTCCAGGACTTCGGCCTCTGCGGTCATGAGCTGTCTCCTCTCGGCGCGCTGCCGCAGGGCGCGGATCACAGCGTGGCCTCCAATGCGTCGCGCAGTCGGGTGAGCAGGGCGATGTCCGGGTCGGCCGCGACGTCGGCGACCCAGGCGGGCACGGTGGGCGGCGGCGCGGGCGCGCGGGGAGTCTCGACGGCGCCTGCGGCCGCCAGCCTGCGGACGTCGATCAGGGTGTGGAACGCGGGACGGCCGAGGAGCCGGGCGATGTCCTGCGGGGCCCTGGCCCCGTCCGCCAGCGCCAGCACGGCACGCTGGCGGGGCGTGACCGGGGAGTCGGTGGTGCGGGGTGCCCGTACGACCGGAGCACTGTCGACCGCTTCGTACGGCCATATCTGGTCGAGCAGTTCGCGGCGGCGCACCGCCTCCCGCTCCACCCGGTCGGTGGGGACGGGGTGCACCGGGCCCATCCAGTGCACGACGCCGTGGCGGAAGCGGGTGGGTCCGGTCCCGGGCGCCAGCGCGAAGAACGCGGCGTCGTGGAGGGCGCTCAGATGGACTATCTCCAGCTCGCCGCCGGCCAGTTGACCGCTGTCGACGAGGAAGCTGCCGACCCGCCCGCGGGCGCCCGCCCGGTCGACGGCCTCCTGCCACCCCTCGGGGCGCAGTCTGCCGGTCGCCGTGAGCAGCACCTCGAGCCCGGGTGACGAGGGGCTCTCGGCGTGCACGACCTGGCCGTCGACGAGGTACAGGGTGCCCCGGTCGCGGAGCAGTGCGCCGGTGGCATGCTCCGCGGCCAGCCGCTCCAGCATGGGCGAGGTGACGCTCATCCCAGGACCAGCCGATCCGCCAGGTCGCGCAGGCGGAGCCGGGCCATCGCGAGATTGCCCAGTTCGCGGTCGAGCCAGAGGTGGAAGAAGACGCTGCTGTCGAAGGTCGTCTCGACGAAACGCAGCACGTGATAGGCGGTGCGCGTGGTGACGATGACGTCCTCCACGGGCAGTTCCTTGCCCGTGGCGCTGTCCGCAGGTTCGTCGGGGACGAACGCGGGGTGCTCGGCGGCCATCCGGGCCAGCTCCGCGGTCTCGGCCGCGGTGGCTTCCGGGTCCTGGTGCGGTGCGTCACCGACGCTGCCCAGCGAGAGCCCGCTCGTCCAGTCCACCACCGAGGCCCCGAGGGCACCCGGCACCTGCATTGCTTCGAGCAGGCACTCGTCTATTCCGGCCACGCTGAACCCCCCTCCCCGGTGGTGCGGCTGTGACCGTCAAGTTACGCAGAGTTCTGTTCGCCGGGTGGAGTTCTGGCATTTTCCAGCGGAACATGCGGGACTTGGGTAGGGTCCGTGCAGCCTTTGCGGAGGGGGAGATTCAGGGCGGGTTCAGAGGAGCGCGTCCCGGTGGATCCCACCGGATTCGGCCACGATCTCCTGGAGCGTCTGCGGGGTGCGGACCGTGGCGAAGGCGGTGCCCTCACTGTCCGCCGTGAAGCCGTGGACACCTGGCCTGGCCAGGCTGTTGTACGCGTAGTGGTGCGCGAAGTAGTACGCACCGGTGTCGAGCACCGCCGCGTAGTCGCCCGGCTCCAGCAGCGGCAACTCTCTGTTCTCGGCCAGGAGATCACCGGCGAAACAGGCAGGTCCCGCCACGTCCTGGGGGACTTCGGCGCCCGTCTTGGGCCGGCCCTTCGTGTCATATGCGGCGATCCGCAGAGGCCAGGAAGCGGGTGCGTAGACGGTCCTGGTCGCCACTTGGACACCGGCGTGGGTGACCGCGATGGGGCGTCCGCCCGACGTTTTCGTGTACTCGACCCTGGCCAGAATCGTTCCGTGCTTGGCGAGCAGGGAGCGCCCGAATTCGGTGACCAGGCCGTAGCGGCCGTCGAGCAGACCGGGGACGGTGGACTTCAGGAGCCGGGCGTACTCCGCGTACGTCGGCGTCTCCTCGTCGGAGGAGAAGTTGACGGGGAGGCCGCCGCCGATGTCGACGGTGTCGATCTGCTGCCGCCTCGCAGCCTTGTTGATCTCCTCGGCCAGTTCGTAGGCGGCCCTGACGCCCTCGGCCATGAGTGCGAGGGGAACGCCCTGGGAGCCCGAGTGGGTGTGCAGCCGGTTCAGCCACGGGCGGTCCAGGTACGCGCGGACGACCCACTCGCGCGCGCCCTCGTCGCGGAGCGCGATGCCGAACTTGGACGTCGCGGTGGCGGTGGAGAGGGCGCCGATCGAGCCGCCGCCGATCTGCGGGTTCACGCGCAGCCCGAGAGGTGACGCGGTGGGCGCAGAGGCGACCAGGGCGTCGATGCGCGCCAGCTCCTGCGGGTTGTCCGCGTTCACCGCGATCCCCAGGGCCAGGGCCTCGCGCAGCTCGGCCGGGGTCTTGGCGGGGGAGTCGAGGACCGTGTCGCCGGGGCGCATGCCCGCCGCGCGGGCCAGGGCCAGCTCGCCGGGGCTGGCCACCTCCGCGCCGATCCCCTCGTCGCGCAGCAGCCGCAGGACCGGGACCAGCGGGGACGCCTTGACGGCGAAGGCGTGCAGGACGGGTGTGTCCGGCGGGGTGACGTCGGCGAACGCACTGCGCAGCGCGGCCGCGCTGCTGCGGATGCCGGTGATGTCCAGCAGACCGATGATGGGGGTCTCGGGGCCCGCGAGCCCCGCTTCCACCGCAGCCTGTATTGCCTGCTCACGCCGTGTCGCGGCGTCCATGTCCGAAGCCATGTGGTCCAGACAACCATCAGGTCGGACACAGTGGGGACCCTCGACGTATTGACTAGTTCTATTCAGCTGGTCAGGATGTGAATAGTCCATGCAACATTCACGAGGAGGCAGACCATGTCAGGACCCCGGCCGGTACGGGCACCGCGCGGTACGGAGCTGAGCGCCCTGGGATGGCAGCAGGAAGCCGCCCTCCGCATGCTGCAGAACAACCTCGACCCCGAGGTCGCCGAGCACCCCGACAAGCTCGTCGTCTACGGCGGCACGGGCAAGGCCGCCCGTGACTGGCGCTCCTTCGACGCCATGGTGCGCACGCTCAAGACGCTGAAGCAGGACGAGACGATGCTCGTCCAGTCCGGCCGCCCCGTCGGCGTGATGCAGACCCACGAGTGGGCGCCGCGCGTCCTCATCGCCAACTCCAACCTGGTCGGCGACTGGGCGAACTGGGAGGAGTTCCGGCGGCTCGAGGCCCTCGGACTCACCATGTACGGCCAGATGACGGCCGGCTCCTGGATCTACATCGGAACCCAGGGCATCCTCCAGGGCACGTACGAGACCTTTGCGGCCGTCGCGCAGAAGAAGTTCAACGGCACCCTCGCCGGGACCATCACCCTCACCGCCGGCCTCGGCGGTATGGGCGGCGCCCAGCCGCTCGCCGTGACGATGAACGACGGCGTCGCGATCTGCATCGACGTCGACCCGCGCGCCATCGAGCGCCGCATCGAGCACCGCTACCTGGACGTGAAGGCCGACAGCCTGGAGCACGCGCTGCAGCTCGCCGTCGAGGCCCGCGACGCCCGCCGCCCGCTCTCGATCGGCCTCCTCGGCAACGCCGCCGAGCTCCTTCCGCAGATGCTTGCCGAGGGCGCCCCGATCGACATCGTGACCGACCAGACCTCGGCCCACGACCCGCTCGCCTACCTGCCCGTCGGCATCGACTTCGACGACATGGCCGACGCGGCCGCCAAGGACCCGGCGGGCTTCACCGTCCGCGCGCGCGAGTCCATGGCCCGGCACGTCGAGGCCATGGTCGGCTTCATGGACGCAGGCTCCGAGGTCTTCGACTACGGCAACTCGATCCGCGGCGAGGCCCAACTGGCCGGATACTCCCGCGCGTTCGACTTCCCCGGCTTCGTGCCCGCCTACATCCGCCCCCTCTTCTGCGAGGGCAAGGGCCCGTTCCGCTGGGCCGCCCTGTCCGGCGAGGCCTCGGACATCCACAAGACGGACCGCGAGCTGCTGAAGCTCTTCCCGGAGAACGAGTCGCTGCACCGCTGGATCAAGATGGCCGGCGAGCGCGTCCACTTCCAGGGTCTGCCCGCACGCATCTGCTGGCTCGGCCAGGGCGAGCGCGACAAGGCCGGTGAGCTCTTCAACAACATGGTGGCCGACGGCACCCTCGCGGCGCCGCTCGCCATCGGGCGCGACCACCTCGACTGCGGCTCCGTCGCCTCCCCGTACCGCGAGACCGAGGCCATGCTCGACGGCTCCGACGCGATCGCCGACTGGCCGCTGCTCAACGCCATGGTCAACGTCGCCTCGGGCGCCTCCTGGGTCTCCATCCACCACGGCGGCGGCGTCGGCATGGGCCGCTCCATCCACGCCGGTCAGGTGTCCGTCGCCGACGGCACGAAGCTCGCGGGCGAGAAGATCCGCCGTGTGCTCACCAACGACCCCGGGATGGGCGTCATCCGCCACGTCGACGCCGGCTACGACATCGCCGAGCGCGTCGCGGACGAGAAGGGCGTACGCGTCCCGATGCGCGAGGGTGACGACGCGTGACGCTGGAGCAGCCCTCCTTCCAGGAGATGTGGCGGGAACTCCTGCCCATCGGGCGCGACTCCGGCTCCGGCGGGTATCGGCGGTACGCCTGGACCGCCGCCGACGCCGACTGCCGGGAGTGGTTCAAGGCGCAGGCCGCCGCGCGCGGGCTGACGTACGAGATCGACCGGAACGGAAACCAGTGGGCCTGGCTCGGCGACCCCCTCGCGGGGGACGCCGTGGTCACCGGGTCGCACCTGGACTCCGTACCGGACGGCGGCGCGTTCGACGGGCCGCTGGGCGTGGTGTCCTCCTTCGCCGCCCTGGACGAACTCCTCCGGAGGGGAGTGGAGTTCAGCCGACCGCTGGCCATCAGCAACTTCGGCGACGAGGAGGGCGCCCGCTTCGGGCTCGCCTGTGTGGGCTCACGGCTGGCCGCCGGCCAGCTGACCGTGGACAAGGCGCACCAGCTGCGCGACGGGGACGGCATCTCGCTCCCGCAGGCCATGGAGAAGGCCGGGTACGACCCCGAGACCATCGGGGCCGACCCGGAGCGCCTCGCCCGCATCGGAGCGTTCGTCGAGCTCCATGTGGAGCAGGGCCGCGCCCTCGACCTGAGCGGCGACGCGGTCGGCATCGCCTCGGCGATCTGGCCGCACGGCCGCTGGCGGTACGACTTCCACGGTGAGGCCAACCACGCCGGCACGACCCGGCTCGTGGACCGGCGCGACCCGATGCTGACCTACGCGGAGACCGTGCTCGCCGCCCGCCGCGAGGCCGAACTCGCCGGTGCGGTCGCCACCTTCGGGAAGATCTCCGTCGAGCCCAACGGCGTCAACGCGATCCCCTCGCTGGTCCGCGGCTGGCTCGACTCCCGCGCCGCCGACCAGTCCACCCTCGACACCGTCATCGCCGGGATCGAGCAGGCGGCCAAGGAGCGCGGCGAGCGCGACGGTGTGGACGTCCGGGTCACCCGGGAGTCCTTCACTCCCGTGGTCGAGTTCGAGCACGCCCTGCGCGACGAGCTCGCCAAGATCCTCGGCCGGGACGGGGCGGACGTGCCCGTCCTCGGTACGGGAGCGGGACACGACGCCGGAATCCTCTCCGCGTCCGTCCCGACCGCCATGCTGTTCGTACGCAACCCCACGGGCGTCTCGCACTCCCCGGCGGAGAACGCCGGCGAGGACGACTGCGTCGCCGGGGTCAGCGCACTGGCCGATGTTCTGGAGGGACTGGCGTGCAGGTGACGTACTGGCTGGAGCACGCCTGGCTCGGCACTCATGTCGAGCCGGGCGTCGCCCTGGACGTGTCGGACGAGGGCCGGATCACCACGCTGCGCACGGAGGTCGCCACCCCGCCCCCGGGCGCGACCGTCCTGCGCGGGCTGACCGTCCCCGGGCTCGCCAACGCCCACAGCCATGCGTTCCACCGCGCCCTGCGCTCCACCGTCCAGGTGGGGTCGGGCACCTTCTGGACCTGGCGCGAGGTGATGTACGGGGTGGCCTCCCGCCTCACCCCGGATTCGTACTTCACCCTCGCGCGCGCCGTGTACGCGGAGATGGCGCTCGCCGGCATCACCGCCGTGGGCGAGTTCCACTACCTCCACCACGCGCCCGGCGGCACGCCCTACGACGACCCGAACGCCATGGGCGAGGCGCTCATCGCGGCGGCAGCGGAGGCGGGGATCCGGATCACCCTCCTCGATACCGTCTACCTCTCCTCCGGCTTCGGGGCTGCCCCCGACCGTCACCAGCAGCGGTTCTCCGACGGGACCGCGGAGGCGTGGGCCACTCGCTCTTCAGTTCTCAAGGACCGGGATCACGCGCGGATCGGTGCGGCCATCCACTCCGTACGGGCCGTGCCCGCGGACCAGTTGGAGACCGTGGCGCAGTGGGCCGAGGAGCGGCGGGCCCCGCTCCATGTGCACCTTTCGGAGCAGACCGCCGAGAACGAGGCCTGCCTGGCCGCCCACGGCCGCACCCCCACCCGGCTCCTCGCCGACCACGGGGTGCTCGGCCCGCGCACGACCGGCGTCCACAACACGCACCTCACCGCCGAGGACATCTCCCTCCTCGGGACGTCCTCCACCGGCACCTGCATGTGCCCCACCACCGAGCGCGACCTCGCCGACGGCATCGGACCTGCCCTCCAACTCCAGCGCGCCGGATCCCCGTTGTCGCTCGGCAGCGACAGCCACGCCGTCATCGACATCCTCGAAGAGGCGCGCGCGATGGAGCTCAACGAGCGCCTCCGCTCGCGCACCCGCGGTCACTGGACGGCGGCAGCCCTCCTGCGGGCCGCGACCACCGACGGCCACGCGGCCCTCGGCTGGGACGACGCGGGCGCCATCGAGCCCGGAGCGCTCGCCGACTTCACGACGATCGCGCTGGACTCCGTCAGGACAGCAGGCCCGGTGCCCCGACTCGGCGCGGAGACCGCCGTATTCGCCGCCTCCGCGGCGGACGTGCGCCACACGATCGTGGGCGGCCGTCATGTCGTACGCGACGGAGTGCACGCCCTGGTCCAGGACGTCCCCCGCGCCCTGGCCGAGTCCATCGCCGCCCTGCACGCCTGACACGGCTGAAAGAGATCACCACTGCGATGACCACCACCGCCATCACCCACATCGCCAGTCTGGTCACCAACGACCCCTCCCTCGGTGACGGTTCCCCCATCGGCCTGATCCAGGACGCGGCCGTCGTCATCGACGGCGACCGCATCGTCTGGGTCGGTGAATCAAGCAAAGCACCCGCCACTGACAATGCCGTCGACGCAGCCGGAAAGGCCGTGATTCCGGGCTTCGTCGACTCCCACTCCCACCTGGTCTTCGCAGGCGACCGCACCGCCGAGTTCAACGCCCGCATGTCGGGCCAGAGTTATTCGGCCGGCGGCATCCGCACCACCGTCGCCGCCACCCGCGCCGCCACCGACGACCAGCTCTCCGCCAACGTGGCGAAGTACCTCCACGAGGCGCTCCGCCAGGGCACCACCACCCTGGAGACCAAGTCCGGCTACGGCCTCACGGTCGAGGACGAGGCCCGCGCCCTGCGCATCGCCGCCACCCACACCGACGAAGTCACCTACCTCGGCGCCCACATCGTCTCGCCCGACTACGCCGACGATCCGGCCGCCTACGTGGACCTCGTCACCGGCGAGATGCTCGAAGCCTGCGCCCCCCACGCCCGCTGGATCGACGTCTTCTGCGAGAAGGGCGCCTTCGACGGCGACCAGGCCCGCGCCGTCCTCACCGCCGGCAAGGCCAAGGGCCTCCTCCCGCGCATCCACGCCAACCAGCTCTCCTACGGCCCCGGCGTCCAGCTCGCGGTCGAACTCGACGCGGCGAGCGCCGACCACTGCACCCACCTCACGGACGCCGACGTGGAAGCCCTCGCCCAGGGAAACACCGTCGCCACGCTGCTCCCCGGCGCAGAGTTCTCCACCCGCGCCACCTGGCCCGACGCCCGCCGCCTCCTCGACGCCGGCGCGACCGTCGCGCTCTCCACGGACTGCAACCCGGGCTCGTCCTTCACGTCCTCGATGCCGTTCTGCATCGCCCTGGCGGTACGGGACATGGGCATGACCCCCGACGAGGCGATCTGGTCCGCCACGGCCGGCGGGGCCCAGGCCCTGCGCCGCACCGACATCGGTGTCGTACGCGAAGGAGCCCGCGCCGACCTCACGCTCCTCGACGCCCCCTCGCACGTCCACCTCGCGTACCGACCCGGCGTACCCCTGGTCTCACAGGTCTGGCGCGCGGGCGCAGCCCAGCTGTAAAGCAGCTCAACGCCGCGCGAGATACACGTCCAGCGCCTTGTGCAGCATCCGCCCCAGCGAGAACTCCCACTCGCCGAGCAGTTCCTCCACCCGCCCGCCCGACCCCACCTTGAAGCGCAGCCGCCCGAGCCCGGGACCGCCTGCGACCGACCCCTCCTCCAACCCGTCCGTCACGCCGCCCAGTTCATAGAACTCGGCCCCCATCGCATGCGCGTCGCACAGCATCCGCCAGTGCAGCGCGCAGCTGGGCCGCAGCTCCCGGTGGCGTACGGCGGGACCGGTGTACGCATGCCGGACCACCGGCCCGGAGAGGGTCATCAGCGCGGCCGCCACCACCTCGCCCTCGTACTCGGCGAGATACAACCGCAGCCCGTCGGCCCCGTCCGCGTTCAGCGCCTCCCACATCCGCCGGAAGTACTCCACCGGGCGGGCCGAGCGGCCTCCGCGGGCGGCGTCGCGCGCGTACAGGGCATGGAAATCACCCAGATCAGCCTCGGTTCCCCACCCGACCCGCACCCCGCTCTCGTCCGCGACCTCGATGCCTTTCCTCCAGAACGCACCGAGCCCCGCCCGGAGTTCCTCCACCTCGCGCCCCGCAAGCCCCACCCGCACCACGAACCCCGGCTGCCCCACCCCGTCCTCCACAGGCCGCCACCCCAGCGCCCGCAGCCGCTCGGTCAGCGCCAGCGCCCGCGGATCGGTCCAGTCGGCCGGCACCTCGCCGAGCCGCCGCGCCCGCCCCACCGCAGGATCGGCCAGCGCCGCCTCGACGGTGGACGCCTCCCAGTGCCGTACGACGACCGGCGGCCCCATCCGCACCGCAAAAGCGCCCCGCTCGCGCGCATGGTTCAGCAGCGGCCGCAGCCGCCCCTCCACCAGATGCGGCAGGAACCAGTCCACCGCGGGCCCCTCCGGCACATACGCGAGGGACCGCCGCGTCCCCGGCGCCTGCCGGTACAGCACCAGCGCCGCGTCCCGCTGCACACCGCCCGCGTCGAACCACCCGACGCTCTCCGCGTCCCACCCCTGCTTGACCCGGCCCCAGGCCGGCGTCTGCAGCGGACTGGCGGACGGGTACAGGGCGAGGTGACCGAGGTGCTCCTCGGTGGTGATCGTCCGTACCGTCAGGCTCATGGCGCGCGCTCCTCTGTTCGAGTACGCACCCTATGGCCTGCTCCGCACCCTCCGGCATGTGCGAAGGTGCTGCGATGAAGACGATCGGCCTCATCGGCGGCATGAGCTGGGAATCCAGCGCGGAGTACTACCGGCTGCTCAATGAGCTCGTACGGGAACGCCTCGGCGGCCTCCACTCCACCCGCTGCGTCCTGCACTCCGTCGACTTCGCCGAGATCGAGCAGCTGCAGGTCGCGGGCGAGTGGGAGCAGGCCGGCGAGGTCCTCGCCGGGGCCGCCCGAGGCCTCGAAGCCGCCGGGGCCGACCTCCTGCTGATCTGCACCAACACCATGCACAAGGTCGCCGACCAGGTGCAGCAGGCGGTCTCCGTGCCCCTGCTGCACCTCGCGGACGCGACCGCCGACGCGGTACGCGCGCAGGGCCTGACGCGCATCGGCCTGCTCGGCACGGCCTTCACCATGGAGCAGGCGTTCTACAAGGACCGCCTGGCCGCCCACGGCCTCGACGTCCTCACACCCGACCCTGAGGGGCGCGCGCTCGTCCACCGTGTCATCTACGAGGAGCTCTGCCTCGGCGTCGTACGCGACGAGTCCAGGGCCGCCTACCAGGACGTGATCCGGGGCCTCGTCGACGCGGGCGCTCAGGGCGTCGTCCTCGGCTGCACCGAGATCGAGCTGCTGATCGGCGAGAAGGACAGCCCCGTTCCGGTCTTCCCGACCACTCGCCTGCACGCCGAGGCAGCCGTCGCCGCCGCGCTGGGCGGGTAACGGATGTGTCGTAGTTGTCACCAGTTTCACTGATCGGTCACAAGAACGGCGATAGTCCCTACCGTGCGGCGAATGCGACCGGTACCGTCCCTTCCAGGGTTGCTCAGGGGGAGACCGGGGGGTCGAGTTGAGCGATGTACGGATCCGTGTCGTCAAACCGGGTGAGCTGAACGCCGGAGAGATCGAGAGCTGGCGCGAGTTACGGGCCAAATCGGGGGCGCCCGCAAACCCCTTCATGGAGCCCGAGTTCACCCTCGCCGTGGCCCGCGAGCGGTCGGGGGCGCGCGTCGCGGTGCTGCGGGAGGACGGGGAGGCCGCCGGGTTCTTCCCGTACGAGAAGGGGCTGCTGGGGCGGGGGAGGGCCATCGGCTTCGGGGTCTCCGACAGCCAGGGCGCCGTGCTCAGGCCCGGGATCGCGCTAGGCGCCCGGGAGTTGATGAAGGCGTGCGGGATCTCCTCCTGGGAGTTCGACAACCTGGAGGCGCAGCAGGGGCTGTTCGTGCCCGACGCCGCCGAGACGTATTCCTCGTACGTCATTGATATCGGGCACGGCTACGAGGCGTACGAGAACGTCCTGCGCACCCAGTCGCCCAAATTCCTCAAGACCACCCTCGCCAAGGAGCGCCGCATGGGGCGCCAGATCGGCGAGCTGCGCTTCGTCTTCGACGAGCGCGATCCGGCCGCGCTGCGGCAGCTGATGGCGTGGAAGTCGGCGCAGTACCGCAGGACGGGGCGCGGTGACCGCTTCGCCAAGGAGTGGATCAGCAGCCTCGTCCAGTACCTGGCGCATCTGCGCTCGCCCGGCTGCTCGGGGATCCTCTCCGTCCTGTACGCGAACGACCAGCCCGTCGCCGCGCACTTCGGGCTGCGCTCGCGGACCGTGCTGGCGTGCTGGTTTCCGGCGTACGCGCCGGAGTTCGCCAAGTACTCGCCCGGGCTCATCCTCCACCTGCGGATGGCCGAGGGGGCCGCGGCGGCCGGCATCGGGATGCTCGACATGGGGCGCGGGGCCGCCGAGTACAAGGACTCGCTGAAGACCGGGGAACTGCCCGTGTACGAGGGGGCGTCCCTACGACCGGGGGCGGGGGCGGTGCTGCACTGGGCCGGACGGGAGCCGGCCCGGCGCGCGCACAGTTTCGTAAGGGCAAGGCCGAAGCTCGCCGCCTTCGCGCAGTCCGCCCTGGAGAGGGCGGGGCGTCTCCGTGACCGATGACGCAGGGGTGAGACCGCCCGACGGCAGCAGGCAGAGACGGGGGAGTCGTATGCCGCAGACACCGCACCAGCTCAGCGCGATCAGAATCGCAGAGCTGGACCTCGCCGGACTCGACGGGGAGGTGATCTCACTGCGGCCCGCGCCCGGCGGGGCGCCCCTGACGTCCGGCGACATCTACGCACTCGTACGGCTGTGGGGCACCCCTGTCGGTGCCGTCCTGGCACATGTCGCACCGGGGGAGCAGCCCGCCGGGGTGCTCGCCGCGGCGGCCCGCAGGCAGCTGGCGCCGTTCGGGCAGGACGGGCCCGCGCCGCCCGTGAAGCCGGGCGACTTACCCAGGGCGTCGATCATCGTGGCCTCCCGCGAGCGCGCCGGCCAGCTGGCCCGCGCCCTCGACTCGCTGCTCGTCCAGGACCACCCGGACTACGAGATCGTCGTCGTCGACAACGCACCCGCCACCACCGCGACCCGCGACCTCGTCGAGGAGAACTACGCGCCCAAGGGCGTCCGTTACGTCCTCGAACCGGTCCCCGGTCTGGCCTCCGCGCACAACAGGGGCGTCGCCGCCGCCGAGGGCGAGGTCCTCGCCTTCACCGACGACGACGTCGTCGCCGACCCGCACTGGCTCACCGCGCTCGCCGCACCCTTCGCGGCCGACGAACGGCTCGCCTGCGTCACCGGACTGATCCTCCCCGCGCTGCTCAACACCCCCGCGCAGATCCTCCTGGAGAGCCACGGCGGCTTCGCCAAGGGCTTCGCGCCGCGGCTCTTCGACCCGGCGGCGCCGCCCGCCGACGAGCCGCTCTTCCCTTTCACCGCAGGGGAGTTCGGCTCCGGGGCGAACATGGCGTTCCGCGCGGCACCGCTGCGCGCGGTCGGCGGATTCGACCCCGGCACGGGAGTCGGCACCCTCGCCAAGGGCGGTGACGACCTCTACGCCTTCGCCCGGATCGTGGTCGGCGGACACCGGCTGCGCTACACACCGCAGGCGGTCGTCTGGCACCACCACCGCGAGACGTGGAAGGACCTGGAGAACCAGGCGTACGGCTACGGGGCGGGCCTCACCGCGTACCTCACCGCGATCATCGTCCGCCGCCCCGGACTGCTCCCCGGACTCCTCGCCCGCCTCCCGCGCGGCCTCGCGCACGCGCTGTCGATCACGGCGGCCAGGGCGTCCACCACAGGCGAATCGGTGCCGGGCGAGCACGGCACCCAGGACTACCCGTGGCCGCGCAGCCTCTCGCGCCTGGAGCGCAGGGGGATGCTGTACGGACCGATCGGCTATCTCCGGGCCCGCCGCAGCGTCCGCGGGAACCCGCTGCCGTGGGAGGAGGACCGGTGAGCCGCACCGACGAGCGCATCCCTGTCCTCCTCTACCACGCGGTGATGGACGACCCGCCGTCCTGGATCGCCGAATTCACCGTCACGCCCCGGCAGTTGGGTGCCCAGCTGGATGCGATCGTCGCCAGCGGCCGCACCCCGGTGCGGATCGGCGCGATCGCCGAACACCTCGCGGGGCGTGCCTCGCTGCCGCCCCGCCCCGTCGCCATCACCTTCGACGACGGCTTCGCCGACCTGCCGGGCCCGACCGCCGAGGCCCTGGCCGGGCGGGACATTCCGGCGACCGCGTACCTCACGACCGGGGCCATCACGGCGGGCGGCCGGAGCCTGCTGCCGCCCGCGCCCATGATGGACCTCGCCCAGGCGCCGCTCCTGGAGCAGTACGGGATGGAGGTGGGCGCGCACACCGTCTCCCACCCCCAGCTGGACACGCTCACGGCTGCCGACCTGGACCGGGAACTCACGGAGTCCAAGCGTGCGTTGGAAGAGGTACTGGGACACCGTGTCGGCCACCTCGCCTACCCGCACGGTTACAACAGCCGCGCCGTCCGCAGGGCCGCCGCCCGGGCCGGGTACGACAGCGCGGTCGCGGTCCGTCACGCGCTCAGCTCCGCCGGCGACGAGACGTACCGCATCGCCCGTCTGATCCTGCGCCGTACGCACACGGTGCAGGACATCGAGGCCTGGATGGCCGGGGGCGGCGCACGCGTCGCGCCCTATCCGGACTCGCTGCCCACGGTGGGCTGGCGGCTCTACCGGCGCGGGCGGGCGGCGCTGCGCGGCCCGGTCTTCGCGGGGTAGATCGTGTACGAATAGGACGGAAAAACCCTTGTGCAACAAGGGGGTTGGAGAGGCACACAAAGGCGAAGGTTGTTCCTATACTTCGTCGAAGGGGACAGCGGCGTGACGGCCGCGACCACATCTGTGGGGGGAGTCGCACGGTGCAGCAACGCATGCCCACACCGGTCACGGGGAGCGCCGAATCACCGCCCGCCGGGACACCGGAGACGCAGGACACCCGGGCGAGACAGGGACAGGACGACGAGCCGAGGGTCCCGCTGTCCCGCCGCATCGCCGACATCGAGCTCCAACAGTGGCTGACCTACGGCCTGTTGGTCCTGGCCGCCGTCCTGTGGTCGGTCTCGCTGCCGATGACCGACTTCCGGCACATGGGCACCTACGGCCTGCTCGACAAGTTCTCCCCGCTCTTCTACTTCTCCTTCGTCCCGCTGACCGCGGGCTTCGTCATCAGCCTGCGCCGCGCCGGGACGGCCCCCTGGTGGCCGGCGGCCTACTGCATCGCGCTGCTGATGGCGATCAAGGCGCCGACGGCGATCCTGTACGACTCGGTGCGCTACCCCTGGGCGTCCAAGCACGACGCGGTCGTCCACCACATGCTGCGCCTCGGCGAACTCCACCCGCACGAGGCGCTGTCGGGGAACATGTCGGCGTACGACCAGTGGCCCGGCTTCTTCACGCTCAACGCGGGCCTGGTGAAGGCCTTCGGCGTGACCTCGACCGCCTCGTACCTCAACTGGGCCTCGATCGTCTACGGCGTCCTCCTCATCCCGGTGCTCGTCCTCATCTACCGCACCTTCACCGAGGACTGGCGGCTCGTCTGGACCGGCGTATGGATCTTCGAGCTCGCCAACTGGGTGGGCCAGGACTACTTCTCGCCGCAGGGCATGTCGTACATCCTCTACCTCGCGATCCTGGCCGTCGTCCTGCGCCACTTCGTACGCCCCGGATCGGCCGGCGCCCTGCGCTCGCGCCACAACCTCGACCCGGCGGCAGCAGCTGTCCCGCCGCCCACGACGGTCCGCCAGCGCGCCGTCTGCGTCGCGATCATCGCCCCGCTGATCGCCGCCATCAACTTCTCGCACCAGCTCACCCCGGTGATGCTCTGCGTGGCGCTGGTCGCCCTCAGCCTCACCAAGCGGTACCGCAACTGGGGACTGCTCGTCGTCACCGGCATCATCATGCTGATCTGGGACCTGACGATGGGCCGCCCGCTCTTCGTCGAGACGGTCGAGTCGCTCAAGGAGTCGGCGGGCAACCTCCTCAACAACTCGCGCCCGGGGTACGCGGGCCAGCTCACCGGCGCAGGACCGGTCCTCCAGGGCGAGGCCAACGTGGTCATGGTGCTCGCGGTCGTCGTCCTCGCGGCGGCGGCCCTGCTGCTGCGCCGCCGACTGGTGAAGAGCGCACTGCCGCTGCTCCTGGTCTCCGCCGCCCCGGTCCCGATGTTCGCCGTCAACGACTACGGCGGCGAAATGCTCTTCCGCGTCTACCTCTTCGGCCTCCCGGGCGCCGCCTTCTTCGCGGCGGCCGCCCTGGTCCCGGCGGCGGCGAACACCGGCAAGCACAAGGTCGCGTACCGCCGCATCACCGCCGTCGCGCTGCCTCTCGCACTGATCGCGCTGGTAGCGGGCTTCTTCCCGTCGTACTACGGCAAGGAGCAGAGCTACTACACGCCGCCCGCCGAGACGGCGATGGTCACCAAGGCCATCAACAACGCCCCGAAGGACGCGCTGATCCTCTCCGCGACGGGGTCCTACCCGATGGCGCTGGACCGCTACGACGAGCTGGAGCACTGGTTCTTCGTCGAGCAGGAGGAGCCGGAGAACATCAAGATGCTGAAGGACCCGGCGGGGTACCTCGGCAAGCAGATATCCAAGGGCACGACGGCCATCGTCATCCTCACCCGTACCCAGGAGACCTTCACGGCGGCCGAGGGGCTGCTGCCCGCGGGCGGCTTCGCCGAGCTGCGCAGCAAGCTCGAGGCGTCGCCGAAGTACCACGTGATCGACCGCAACCAGTACGGCGTCGTCCTCGAATACCACGCCTGATCACGGGAGTTGCCGAGCCATGACCATGACCATGACCTTCACGACGACCCACGCACGGGTGGCGATGGCGATCTCCGGCTGGCTGGCGGTGGCGGCGACGGCCGCCCCTGCCGCCTCCCCGCTCCGCTGGATCCCGGTCCTGCTCTTCGTCTGCTTCGGTCCGGGCTTCGCCCTGCTGTTCCCCCAGCCCGGCAACCTCCGCCCGGCGGCGAGACTGGAGGCCCTGGCGCTGACGGCCCCGGTCAGCCTCTCGCTCGCGGCCCTGGTCTCCACCAGCCTCTTCCTGGTGAAGGGCTTCTCGGGCACGTCTTTCATGGTCTCCCTCGCGGCGTTCACGACCATCGCCGCGCTCCTCCCGGGCCTGCCTCTGCCGGCGGCGACCAGAGGCGCCATCGAGCGAAGCCGTAAACCGGTCAAGCGCCGATGACGGGCCGCCACGCGCTCCTACGCGGCCGCCGCCCCCGGATGTACTCCGTGCTGACGCTGCTGGGGGTGGCGGCGCTCCTCGCCGGCCTGGGCGTATGGCTGTCCCAGCCGGATGCGAACGGCGACGGCAAGCGCACCACCCCCACCGCGAACAGCCTGCCCAAGAACGCGGCTTCGGGCCCGGCCCCCACCGGCCGTTGCGCCCCCTCGGCGAAACTGGTCCCGGCGTGCGGGGCATGGTGGGGCGCGTACGTCCCCTATGCGGCGAACGGCTCGCTCAAGGACGCGGTGCACGGCTTCGAGTCAAAGATCGGCCGCAAGCTGGACCTCCTCTACACGTACCACGACATGTCCAACACCCAGCTGGACGGCCAGCTCCTCACCCCCGACGAGCAGGAGCTCGGCAAGGACCGGCTCCTGATGCTGGCCTGGGAGTCGACGGTCTGGCGCGAGCCGCACCACGCCAACTACACGGAGGACCAGCTCGGCTGGAAGAACGTGGCGGCGGGCAAGTACGACGCGTCGATCATCGACAAGGGCGCGGAACGCATCAAGGCGTACGGCAAGCGCGTCTTCTTCTCCTTCGACCAGGAGGTCGACGCCCGCATCAAGGAGGGCGCAGGGACACCGGCCGAATACGTCGCGGCGTACCGCCACATCCACGACCGCTTCAAGGAGCTGGGCGTCACGAACGTGGTCTGGGTCTGGACGGTCTCCGGCTACCTGGACCAGGGCAACGACAAGACGATCAAGTCCCTCTATCCCGGCGACGCCTACGTGGACTGGCTGGGCATGGACCAGTACAACTACTTCGCCTGTCACAACACCTCGGACTGGAAGGACTTCGACCGCAGCCAGCGCCCCACGTACGACTGGCTGAAGTCGGAGATCTCCTCGTCCAAGCCCATCATGTTCGCGGAGTTCGCCACAGTGCCCGACCCCTCGGACCCGTCCCGCCAGCGCGACTGGTACACCGAGATCCCGTCGGTGGCCCGCACCCTTCCCGACGCGAAGGCACTGGTGATGTGGAACCGGTCGGTCCCCGGCGAGGCCTGCGATCTGACGGTCAACGCGGGCGAGGGTCTGGCCGGTTACAAGCAAGCAGGCAAGGACAGCTACTTCAACCAGCAGGTGCCCACGCGCTGACAGCGGCTACCGTGCCCCGATGAACGCCGAGACGTACTGGAACCACAACGTCCACTACCACCCCCTCGTGCTCGCCGCCGTGCCCGAGGGGTGTGGCGCTGCCCTCGACATCGGCTGCGGGGACGGCCTGCTGACCCGCAAGCTGTCGGCCCTGGCCAAGACCGCAACAGGCGTGGACCGCCACACGGAAATGATCACAACTGCTCGCGCCCGGAGCACCGACTTCCCCACGACGACCTTCGCCGAGGCCGACTTCCTGGACCCCGCCCACGACCTGCTCGCCGAGGGAACGTACGACTTCGTCAGCGCGGTCGCCGTCGTCCACCACGTCGATTTCGAGCAGGCGGTACGCGCGATGCAGCGCCTCCTGGCCCCCGGCGGACGCCTGGTGATCGTGGGCCTGGCCAACAACCGCACCTGGCTGGACTGGCTGATCAGCGGAGCTGGCGTCCCCGCCAACCGCATCCTCCGCCGCCTGCGCAACGAGTCGGAACCCGCCGGCATGCGCATCGAGTCCCCCGGCATGGACTGGCAGCAGATCCGAACAGAATCCCAGCGCCTGCTCCCCGGCCGCCGCTACCGCCGCCACCTCCTCTGGCGCTACTCCCTCGTCTGGGAGAAGCCCGGTACGTAGTGCTTCACGGCCAGCACCACCGCCGTCACCGCCCCCAGCGCCAGGAACACCGGCATGCCCGCCACCGCGAAGACGTCCTGTGCCGCCCAGCCCACAACGGCCAGCGCCCAGACGGCACTCGCGGTGATCCGCCAGTGCGCGCCCAGCGCCCCCATCAGCACCGCGACCAGGCCCAGGCAGAGCAGCTGCAGCGCCACCGGCATGACCCGCAGCACCCCGGCGGAGCTGTCCAGGCCGGCCACGTCCGCGAAGAACGACGCCAGAGTCCCGTGCCAGCGCTCGGGCGCCGGATGCGGACGGATGCCCACGAAGAGCGGGGCCGTGTGCAGGGCCGCCATCGTCACCAGCAGGCCCGAGACGAGCAGTGCCGGGCGTGACCGGTACAGGGACACGGCCGCGCTGTAGACCACGATCAGCAGCACCGCCGCCGTGAGCGTCACCGGGGGCAGTGCGTCGATCAGCTCCGGGCCCGTCAGATGCTTGTGGTGCAGGTCCGTGGCGCGCGAGAGCGGGACCCAGAACAGGCCCGCGGCCAGGCCGAGCAGGAGCCAGAGGGTGTCCGTGAGCAGGGACTCGTTCGACTCCTCGGGGGCCGGGGGAGCAGCCGACCCGGCGCGCGGTTCGTCGGGGACGAATATCGGTATGCCCAGCGCGGGAGTCGCCGTGTCGTGCACCCCGCGCAGCACCAGCGTGTCCCTCGCCCACTGCGTGCCGAACTCGGAGGGCCGGCCCTCCGCGCTGTCGCGGGCCCAACGGGTGCCGTACGCGGGCGACTTGGAGTCCCGTACGGTACGCGACGAGGACGCACCCGGGGCGAGCGCCCGCCGCAGCCCGACCGCGCAGGCCAGCGCCATCCCCGTCATCGACGTCAGGACCGCCCACCCGGCCCCGTTGATGCCGACCTGCCCGAGCAGGACCATCGTCGAGCCGAGCACCAGCGTGCACATCACACCCTGGACGACGGCGAGCGCACCCGTCCGCCCCTGCACCCGCAGGACGCCGATGTACAGCTCGACGACCACGCGGGGGAGCGCGGCGGCCGCGAGCAGCCGCAGCACCGTGGTGCCGTGCGAGGCGTAGTGGTCGCCGAAGGGCTGCAGGATCTGCGGGGCGAAGACGATCAGGAAGACGACGACGGGGATGAGCAGATACGCCATCCGCCGGAGCGCTCCCCTTACCCCTTCCGCCAGTTGGCCCGGGCTGTGCGAGGCGTGCGCGGTGAGGGACGAGGCCATGTTGATGGCCATGTACTCCATCGTCCCGCCGACCGTGTACGCGATGTAGAAGTAGCCGTTCTGCGCGGCTTCGAAGCGGACCGCGACGACCACCGGCACCAGGTTGATCATCGCGAGCGAGAAGAGCGCCCCGACCGAGTCGCCCGCCAGGAAGCGCCCGATCTCCCGCAACGCGGGCGGTTCGCGGTCGGCCTCCGCCTTCTCCTGGCGCGGGATGAGCTTGCGGAAGATCAGCCAGCCGAGCGGGAGCACCGAGATGCCGATCGCCGCCGCCCAGGAGACGAAGATGCCGAGGACGGGCATGGCGGTGGCGAAGACGGCGAGCAGCAGCAGCTTGCCGATGGAGAAGACCGCGTTGCCGACCGGCACCCAGACGGCTTTGCGCAGACCGGTGAGCACCCCGTCCTGAAGGGTGAGGATCGCCCAGGCGACGCACGACCCCGTGAAGATCAGCCCGGCGGTGAGCGTGCCGAGCGGGGCGTACGAGGGCCCCCACAGGTCCAGCGTCAGGAAGAAGATGCCGCAGCCGACGCAGACGACGACCGAACTCCCCGCGTACGCACGCCGGACGAGCATGCCGGTGGACCGGCCCGCCCTCGGTACGTACCGGACGACCGCCCCGATCATCGTCGTCGCTGTGATGGAGGCGAGCAGCCGCATCGCGGCGATCGCGGCGGAGCCCTGCCCGACGGCCGCCTCCGTGTAGTACCGCGCGGCGACCAGCCAGAAGCCCAGGCCGAGGGCGGCGGAGACGCCGGTGGAGAGCATCAGCGCATAGGCGTTGCGGAACATCGAGTCGCCACTGGGTGCCGCGGGCGCGGCCTGGGCGGGCGGCTCGACCTCGGTGCCGGACTGCTCCCTGGTCCGGGTCGAGTCAGACACCGTCCGGACCCCGGGCCGGTTCGGCGCCGATCGCGTTCAGCACGGATATGACCTTCTCCGCCCGCAGCGGGTCAACGGGCAGCGCGTGCTGGGCGAACCAGCGGGCCCGGTCGGGCGCGGGGGACACATCGGTGAAGTCCGCGCCCGCGTACTCGTCGAGCGGCGGATCGTAGAGGTACCCCACCGTGATCCGGTGGCGGGCGAGCGCCGCGATGGCCGCGTCCCGGTCGGCGACAAGGAGCGGCACCCGGAAGAGCGGCTGCACGGGTCCCGGCCCCGGCTGCGCCCACCGTGTCTCCAACAGCCGCTTCGTACCGGCGAGATGGGCGGCGAGCTTGGCGTCGAGGCGCCCCGTGAGCCGGGCGATCCGGCCGAGCCGCACCCCGCCCGACGCGACGCGGTAGTCGTGCATGTCGACCCGCACCCAGGGGTCGAAGTCGGTCAGCGAGGGCGCGGTGGCGACGGCCTGCTTCAGCGCGTCGGGCAGCAGCGGCATCCGGATCGACTCGCGCTCCTGCATCCCCAGGATCCGCAGGGTGGCGTGCGCGGCGGAGGTGAGCCGCAGTCCGCGTACGAGCGCTTCCGCGTACGGACGGATCGTGTACGCCGCCTCGGCCGTCACCCGCACCGGCGCGAGGAGCTCGTCCCTGGCCCGCTCCAACTCGCCCCGCAGCGCCGGATCGGCGACGGCGAGGATGCCGCCGGCCTTCGCGTGCACATGCTTGGAGAGGGAGAAGACGGACGCCTCGCCGAAGGAGCCGACCGGGCGGCCGCCGACGGTGGAGCCGATCGCGTGGGCCGCGTCCTCGATGAGGGGAATGCCCAACTGGTCGCAGCGGGCGCGCAGTTCGGGAGCGGGATCGGGATTCCCGTAGAGATTGGTGGTCAGTACGCAGCCGAGCGAGGACCACACCTCGTCGGGCACGGCGTCCAGGTCGAGGGAGCCGTCGCGCGCTCTGAGCGGCGCCTGGACGGGTCTGAGGCCCGCGGCCAGCACCACGAAGAAGATCACGTCGTCGTTGACCGGCGACATCAGCACCCGTGCCCCGGGCCGGCACCACTGGCGTAACGCCAGGTACAGCCCGATGCGGCACGACGGTACGTAGAGACATTCCCGGCCGAGTCTGCGGCGCATCGACTGCTCGATCCCCGCTGCCCGGCCCCCCGTGTTGACAACCCCGAGCGCCATGACTGATCCCCCCTGAGCCCCTTGGGTCAAGATGGCTCAAGTTGGGGTGATTCGTCAATGATGCGAACAGGCCTGTGGATAACTGGGCGGAAAGCGTGACAAGGCCCGTCCCACACGCCGGGACGGGCCTTGTCGCAGCGGGCCGGTCATTCCTCCAGGGTCAGTCCCCTGCGGAGCTTCACCAGCGTGCGCGACAGCAGTCGCGACACATGCATCTGCGAGATGCCCAGCTCCTCGCCGATCTCCGACTGCGTCATGTTGGCGACGAAGCGCAGAGAGAGGATCTGCCGGTCGCGCGCAGGGAGTTCGGCGATCAGCGGCTTGAGCGACTCGATGTTCTCGACGCCTTCGAGGTCGTGGTCCTCGTAGCCGATGCGGTCGGCCAGCGCGCCTTCGGAGTCGTCCTCCTCGGGCTGGGCGTCCAGCGAGCTCGCGGTGTACGCGTTGCTCGCCGACATGCCCTCGACGATCTCTTCCTTCGACAGGTCCAGGCGCTCGGCGAGTTCGGCCACTGTGGGGGCGCGGTCGAGCTTCTGCGCGAGTTCGTCACCTGCCTTGGCGAGGTCGAGGCGCAGTTCCTGGAGGCGGCGGGGTACGCGCACCGACCAGGAGGTGTCGCGGAAGAAGCGCTTGATCTCGCCGACGATGGTCGGCATGGCGAAGGTCGGGAACTCGACGCCCCTGCTGAGGTCGAAGCGGTCGATCGCCTTGATCAGGCCGATGGTGCCGACCTGGATGATGTCCTCCATCGGCTCGCTGCGGGAGCGGAAGCGCGATGCGGCGAACTTCACCAGTGCCAGGTTCAGTTCGACCAGGGTGTTGCGTACGTATGCGTATTCGTGCGTTCCCTCTTCGAGGGAGCCGAGACGCGCGAAGAGCGTCTTCGACAGGGCCCTGGCATCCAGCGGGCCCACCTCGTCGTACGGCTGGTTCGGCAGGATCTCCGCGAGATCCTCCAGGCCGTTCTCGATCTGGCTGGGCAGGGGGGTCTGGTGTGTCGACGTCTCACTGCGGGATTCGTCGAGCCGGGGTGACATGGGTCTCCTCCATCGTTCTCGGCATATGGCAGCCGGTGCCTCATCCGTGGTCCGTGGGTGGTGCGGCGCCTCCAAAGCCGGTCGATGCGTTTGTGTCTCTACTACCCCTACCCGCTTTACTCAGACAGTTGCAAGTGTCAATTGTCCGAATTGCGAGGCTTATTGGAGTTGATCGGCTACCGGAGTGCGTACGGAAGGCGTAGAGTTCTTCGCACGTCAAGAGCAGTTAAGACACGGCGAAGAGGACGGGCATGGACCGCGGCACGGTCGGCAGCGCGAACCGGGGCCGGCTTCACGTCGAGAGCCGGACCGAGGGTCTGAGCGAGATCGTGACACCGGCAGGTGAGCTGGATCACCACACGGCCGATCTGCTCAGCGAACCGCTGTCCGCGGCGCTCGACGCGGGCCGCACACGGCTCGTGGTCGACTGCTCACAGCTGGAATTCTGCGACTCCACCGGCCTGAACGTGCTGCTCGGCGCCCGTCTGCGGGCCGAGGCGGCCGGGGGCGGGGTCCATCTTGCCGGGATGCTTCCGGTGGTGGCCAGGGTGTTCGAGATCACCGGAGCCGAAGCGGTCTTCACCGTGCACGACTCCCTCGAAGACGCCCTCAGCGACGCACTCGACGAGTGAAATGAGTGTTGTCACCATTCGGCGGGGCAGGAGCCCCCGAAATGACCCGTGAATCGGTGAGGTGAATCGCTGATGAGCACCACCCGGCAGCATCCGCCGGGCGACCTCGGCCCCGAGCCGGACGGCGCCGGTGTCAGTGCGGCTTCCACCGTGCGCACGCTCTCGCTGGAGAGCGCCAGCGGCATCGTGCCGCTCGCACGCGACTTCACCCGCCAGGCGCTGCACGACTGGGGGTGGCTGCCCGCGGCCACCGCCGACCGCCGCGCCGCCGCGGAGGACGTACTGCTGGTCGTCTCCGAGCTGGTCACCAACGCCTGCCTCCATGCGGAGGGCCCCGAGGAGCTGCGCGTCGTCTGCGGTCCCAAGATGCTCCGCCTCGAGGTCACGGACCGCGGCGCGGGCCAGCCCGCCCCGCGCACCCCGCACCGGGCGGGACGCCCCGGCGGCCACGGCATGTTCATCGTGGAACGGCTCTGTCTGGACTGGGGAGTTGTACGGACTCCCGGCCGGCCGGGCAAGACGGTGTGGGCGGAGCTCGCCGCACCCGCGTAACGCAATCGCACACTTTTTGAAGGTATGGAGAGCGCGCCGATCCGGTGCGCTCTTTGTCTTCCCCTCCCAAGGCGTCCGGCGTACCTTGAGCGCCCAATCTGATGTGTCGTCAGTAACTTATGAGGGGAACTCGAGGTGTCGTACCAGAAGCGGACAGCAATGTCGCTGGCAGCTGCGGTCGCGGGCTCGGTGGTGCTGATGGCCGCCCCGGCAGCCCACGCCGCCGTCGTGGATGTCAACTACAGCTGCAAGACCCCCATCGGAAAGAAAGCCGCGGTGTCGCCCATCGACATCACGAGTGTGAAGAGCGGCAGCGGCTACAAACTCACCATGTCCTTCAAGAAGGGCGTCTCCTCCAGCCCGCTGGCGCTCGGCAAGGGTGCGATGAACCCGAGCGCGGTGCTGAAGGTGGGCGGAGCCGACAGCGGTACGGTCGCGGTCTCCGGGCCGTCGAACTCGGCGGAGATACCCGCCAACACCCCCATCCAGATCAGTGACTTGTCGGGTACGTACACGCCGAAGGCCAGCGGCAAGGTCACCTTCACCGCCTCGATCCTGACCATCAAGGCGATGGGCACGACCACCACCTGCACCCCGACCAACAGCCCGAAGCCGTCACTGGAGCTCACGGTGACCGGATCG
Source organism: Streptomyces sp. NBC_01465 (assembly GCF_036227325.1). Taxonomy (NCBI): domain Bacteria; kingdom Bacillati; phylum Actinomycetota; class Actinomycetes; order Kitasatosporales; family Streptomycetaceae; genus Streptomyces; species Streptomyces sp. NBC_01465. Next base: position 5,174,798 of record NZ_CP109467.1, read on the forward strand.
GGCGGCGGGTCGTCCAGTGGCGGCACCACGAACACCTCCTCCGACTCCGGCGGCTCCCTCCCGAAGACCGGTCCGCTGGACTCCGCCGTGGCACTCGGCACGCTCGGCGGCACGGTCCTGCTGACGGGCGCGGCGGGTGTGCTCTGGCTGACGCGCCGCAACCAGCGGGTCTGACCGGGGAGTTGTCGCTGTGCGTCGTGCCGTGCTCCTGGCGTTGTCCCTGTTCCTCGCGCTCGCCGTCACCCCCGCCTTCGCCGCGGACCCGCAGTGGACGCTGGCTCCCGCCTCGGGCGGCGGGTCCAGGCCCAGCACCGACGGCAGGCCGTACTTCTATCTGGAGGGCGCGCCCGGGACCGTACTGCAGGACACGCTGTCCCTGACGAACCCGGGGGCGAAACCGGTGACGGTACGGCTGCGCGGCGCCCAGGCGTACAACACGGCGGGCGGCTCCTTCGCCGTGCGCCCGTCCTCCGACAGCTGGATCACCCCGCTGGTCACCTCGGCGAAGGTCCCCGCGCACACCCGCGCGGACATCCCCTTCTCCGTGACCGTCCCGTCGGGGGCGGAGCCGGGCGACCATCCGGCGGCGATCGTGGCGACGGCGGGCGGGCGTGAGGTGGGCGTACGGATCCAACTCCGCGTCAGCGGCCCGACGTTGTCGGCGCTGACCGTGGAGGACGTCTCGGTGGACAAGGGGGCGGGCCTCATCCGCTACACCCTGGTCAACCGGGGCAACACCACGCTCACCCCGCGTCTGGCGGTCCGGGCGGACGGCGTGCTCGGCCGCGTACTGAACCGCCCGGCCCGCACCCTCCCGCTGGAACTCCTCCCGGCCCAGCGGGTGGCGCTCACCGAGAAGTGGCCGGGGACGCCGCTGCTCGACTCGGTGGACGTCCGTCTGACGGCGACCGCGGAGGGCGCGACCCCGGCGAGCGGCACCACCTCGGCGACGTTCGTGCCGTGGGGGCTGCTGGCGGGGGCGGGTCTTGGGGTGGCCGGAGCGGCGGGCGGTGCGTTCTGGTTCGTACGACGGAGGCGTGCGCCGGGTGAACCGGACGCAGCCGAACGGGAATTGGCAGAGACGGGAGCAGCAACGTGAAGACCCCTGGGCCCCGCCGGTCCACCCCGGGCACCATCCACCGCACCCTGGTGCTGATCCTGCTGGCCGCCCTGGCCGGCGCCCTGCTGACGCCCGCGACAGCCACCGCCGCCGAAGGCCCCACCGTCTCCCTCTCCGCCCAACAGGCGGGCAAGGGCGGGGACATCACCGTCACCGGCAAGGGCTGGCGGCCCAACACCCTGCTCGCCATGCTCATCTGCGGCCAGTCAGACCTCACCCGGGGCGTGATCGGCGGCACCAACTCCTGCGCCAACTCCGACGGCCGCGCGGTCACCACCGACGCCAAGGGCTCCTTCTCCCGGAAGATGCCGGTCACCGAGCCTCCGAAGCCCTGCCCCTGCGTGGTGCACGTGGCGACGGTCACCGGCCAGTCGGTCACCAAGGACGCCGTGTTCACGGTCGCGGGACACCCCACCGCGCCTCTGCCCTCCGCCACCGCAGGAGGGAAGCTGGGGGTCCTCGCGGCCGCCCGTCTTGAGGGCTCCAGCGGGATCCTGACCTGGTTCGGCGCCCCGCCCAGCCGCAAGCTCGTCTTCACGGTGGGCAATATGGGCTCGGCCCCCGTCAAGGACCCGGTCTTCCAACTCGGCACCTCCCACGGCGTGTTCGCGCCCCAGTGGGAGGAGCAGCAGTGGCACGGCACCATCGAGCCGGGCAAGAAGGCGGAGATCAAGCTGGACGTCCAGCTCGCCGCCGGCGCGCACGGCGACTACGAGATCGCGATGAAGTACGGCTCCACCGTGGTCATCAAGGAGCCGTGGGGGGTCGGCCGCCCCTGGGGCGTCACCTTCTTCTGGATCCTGCTCTGTCTGGTCGTGCCCGCGGCGATCTTCCGCATCGGCATGGCGATCGTCGACCGCGTACGACCCCAGGGCGGCGGCGCGGGCCGCCACCGGACCGTACGGATCTCCGAACTGACCGTAAAACTCCCCAAGTTCCGCACTCCGGGGAAGACGGGCCCGAGGGACCGGCAGCAGCCGCCGCCGCCCTCCGCCCCGACACCGGAGGCGACGCGTACCACCACGGTCCTGCCGTGGTTCACCCCGGACACCGCACCGTCTGAGACCCATCCGACGACGAAGGGAAACACGTGATACGCCAACGGAGGATGAGCGCGGCGGGAGTTGCGCTGATGCTCGGCGGCGCGGGGATCCTGCTGGCCGCCAGTCCCGCTCAGGCCGCAGAAGTCTCGTACGCAACCGAGTGCATACCGCCGTCGATCTCCGGTCTGCCGCCCGTGGAGGGCACGACCAAGGTGGAGATCACCGCGCCCACGACGGCGAAGGTGGGTGACGAGGTCGACGTGGTCTGGAAGACCACCCAGGCCGCGTCCAGCAACCCCGACGTCCTCGACCTGGACAAGGACACCGTCCTGCCGACCGGCACGGTCAAGGTGGCCGGGGCCCAGACGGCGGATCTCGCGGTGACGGGCACCCGTACCAATCCGGCGATCCCCAAGAAGAGCCCGATGGTGCTCTCCGACATGAAGGGCAAGCTGAAGCTGACGAAGGCGGGCGATGTCACGCTCACCGCAGACAAGTACAACATCAACGTCTCGAAGCCGATCTCGACGGACACCAAGTGCTCGCCCAAGGCGGCGGTGACGCCCTCGCTGACCATCAAGGTCACGGACGGCGGCGGCGGTACGACGACGGGCGGCACGACCACGGGCGGGACGACCACCGGCGGTACGACGACCGGCACCACCACCGGGGGCACGACCACCGGCACCACGACCGGCGGTACCACCACGGGCACGACCACCGGCGGCACGACGACCGGGACCACCACGGGCGGCACGACCACCGGCACCACGACCGGGGGCACGACCGGCGGTACCGGTGGCCAGACCGACTTCGCGGGCAAGACCGTCACCACCGGCTTCGCCTGCACGTCACCCGGCCCCGCCAAGATCGACGGCACGGCGACCATCAACGCCAAGGCGAACGGCGGCGGTTACGACCTGACGGTGAAGACGGGCAAGGGCGTCATGAACAGCCCCGCACCGCTTCCCGCGGGCGCCCTGACACCCTCCATGGTGATCAAGGTCGGCGGCGCGGACAACGGCTCGGTCAAGGTGGTGGGTGCTGCCAACACGACAGCGCTCAACGCGGGCGACCCGGTCTCGCTCAACGACATGAAGGGCACGTACAAGCCCGGAGCGGACGGCAAGGCCACGCTCAGCCCCGGTGATCTGACGATCGTCGTGAAGCTGAGCGCCGGTGCCGACCCGATCACCATCCCCTGCAAGGCGACGAAGACGGCGGTCTCCCTGACGCTCGACGTCAAGAAGCAGGCGGGCGGAGTCTCCGGCGCGACCACGTCGGGCGCCGCCGGAGGCTCGGCGGGCACGGACGGCGGCCTCGCGGCAACGGGCGCCGAGGACCACGGCGCCCTGCAGGCGCTGGGCCTGGTGGCCGGCACGGTGATCCTGCTGGGCGGCGCGGTGTTCACCTTCACCCCGTGGCGGAGGCTGCGCGGGACGCGCTGAGGCACGGCTTCCTCACGTACGGAAAGAGCCCCGCACCGGAAACGGTGCGGGGCCCTCCGTCGTGCGGGGGAGACGTCAGCGGACGTCGCCCATGAGCGACTGGACCTTGTTGCGGTACATGTAGACCGCGATCGCGGCGATCACGGCGGACGCGGCCTCCAGGGCGACGACGCCCTGACCGTTGAGGTCGACACCGGCGATGGCGAGCAGGCCCGTCACGCTGTCACCGGCGGTGACGGCGAGGAAGAAGACACCCATCATCTGGGAGCCGTACTTCGCCGGCGCCATCTTCGTGGTCAGCGAAAGACCCACCGGGGAGAGGCACAGTTCCGCCACGGTGTGCATCAGGAAGATCAGCACCAGCCACCACATGGTGACCTTCGTGCCGTCGTCCGCCATGCCCATCGGGATGAGGAAGACGAAGAACGAGGCGCCGATACCGAGCAGACCGAGGGAGAACTTCACGATCGTGCTGGGCTCGCGGCCCTTACGGGCCAGCGAGATCCAGATGGCGGCGAAGACCGGCGCGAGCAGCATGATGAAGCCGGGGTTCAGCGCCTGGAACAGGGTGTTCGGCATCTCCCAGCCGAAGATGGACCGCTCGGTGCTGGTGTCACCGAAGAGCGACAGCGTGGACGCACCCTGGTCGTAGATCATCCAGAAGATGGCGGCGGCGACGAAGAAGTAGATGAACGCCGTCATCTTGGTCTGCTCGTTGCTGTCGAGGTCCTTGTCCCGCTTGATCTTGACCAGCACGGCGACCGGGATCACCAGACCGGCGACAGTGATCGGGAGCAGCGCCCAGTTCAGGGTGAGGCGGTAGACGTCGGTGAAGGCCACGACGAGGTAGAACGCCGCGATCACGGCGACGGCCACGAGCACCTTGGTGATGACGGCGCGCTTCTCCGGGGACGTCAGCGGGTTCGGGACCCGGTTGCTCTCCTCGGACAGGTGGCGGGAGCCGACCATGAACTGGATCGCGCCCAGCGCCATGCCGACCGCGGCCAGGCCGAAGCCCAGGTGCCAGTTGACCTTCTCACCGAGGATGCCGATGGCGAAGGGGGCGGCGAAGGCACCGAGGTTGATGCCCATGTAGAAGATCGTGAAGCCTCCGTCGCGACGGAGGTCCTTCGGGTCCTTGTAGAGCTGACCGACCATCGTGGAGATGTTGGCCTTCAGCAGACCCGAGCCGACTGCTACCAGTACCAGACCGACGAAGAACATCGCCGAGCTCGGGACGGCCAGGCACAGGTGACCGGCGACGATCACGAAGCTCGCGATGGCCACGGTCTTGCGGGCGCCCCAGACACGGTCGCCGAACCAGCCACCGGGCATGGCCATGAGGTAGACCATGGCCACGTAGACGGAGTAGATGGCCGTGGCGGCCGCCGCGGTGTACGCGAGCCCGCCGCCCTGGCTGCCGGTCGCCGCGTCCGCGCCGCCGGAGACGAGATAGAGCACCAGAAGTGCTCGCATGCCGTAGTAGGAGAAACGCTCCCACATCTCGGTCATGAACAGAGTGGCCAGACCGCGGGGGTGGCCGAAGAAGGACGTGTCGGCCGAGGGTGCCCCGGTGGAGTCCTTCGTCAGGCTGGTCGCCATGGGTCAATCCTTGCTTGCTAGGGACGCGCCGCTGGGTAAGCGGGGACGCGCCCTGTGGGGGGTGGCCGGCACCGGCGTGCGTTCGTCCCCTCCTCACGCCCTGAGGGTTCAGTCGGAATGACTCCGTACCGAGGGGGAAGACCACACCGGGATCCACGCTCCGCGTTCAACATCGAACGCGGGGCCCGGCCGATAGGTCATTCACAGTGCAGTAGGTCGGCAAGCCGACCTCGTACAGAAAAAGGGACCTTTGGCGAGTCATAACCGCCGAAAGTCCCCTGAGTAGTGCTATAGGCGTCCGGACACCTTAAGAGCATCTAAGCGGCATATGGAAGAGCTTGAGACATCGATCACAGGCCCGTACGGAACCAACAGCCCACATTCGAAGGCGGGAACCAGGATCTCATCCCTGACCCGCAGGGTCTGTCGATCACCTCCCGGCCCGGCCCCTGCGCGGTCTACCATCACACTCATGACCCGTGTACTGCTCGCCGAGGACGACGCATCCATCTCGGAGCCCCTGGCCCGCGCCTTGCGTCGGGAGGGTTACGAGGTCGAGGTGCGGGAAGACGGTCCCACCGCGCTCGACGCCGGCCTCCAGGGAGGCGTCGACCTGGTCGTCCTCGACCTGGGCCTTCCCGGCATGGACGGCCTGGAGGTGGCCCGGAGGCTGCGCTCCGAAGGGCACACCGTGCCCATCCTGGTGCTCACCGCCCGCGCCGACGAGGTCGACACGGTCGTCGGCCTGGACGCCGGCGCCGACGACTACGTCACCAAGCCCTTCCGCCTGGCCGAACTCCTCGCCCGCGTCCGCGCCCTCCTGCGGCGCGGCTCCAGCGACCCGGCCCCCGCACCCGCCACGCACGGCGTGCGGATCGACGTCGAGTCGCACCGCGCCTGGATGGGCGACGAGGAACTCCAGCTCACGGCAAAGGAGTTCGACCTCCTGCGCGTGCTCGTGCGCGACGCAGGACGGGTCGTCACCCGCGACCAGCTGATGCGCGAGGTCTGGGACACCACCTGGTGGTCGTCGACCAAGACCCTCGACATGCACATCTCCTGGCTGCGCAAGAAGCTCGGCGACGACGCGGCCAATCCGCGCTACATCGCCACGGTCCGGGGCGTCGGCTTCCGCTTCGAGAAGAGCTGACGTAGACCCACAGCCATGCGCCGCCGACTGATCAATTCCACGCTCGCCGTTGTCCTCGTCGTCATCGCGGTCTTCGGCGTATCGCTCGTCATCGTCGAGACGCGCACCATCAGCAGCAGCGCCCAGGAGAGCGTGGACTCCGAGGCGCAGCGCCTCGCCTCCATCGTGGACAGCCGTCTGGTCGGCCACGAGAAGGTCTCCACGGAGATACTGCAGGGCCAGATCGACGTCTCCACCCGGTACGCGGTCATCGAGATCCCCGGCCGCGACACCATCCGCATCGGCACCAAGCCCGAGGGCGGTGTCATCCGGGGCACCGCCGACGGGGAGAGCGGCGAGAAGGTCTCGGTCGAGGAGTCCCGCTCCTCGGTCACCCGCGAGGTCGGCAAGACCCTGCTGATCATCGGCGCGGTCGCGCTGCTCGCCATCGTGGCCGCGACGCTCCTCGCCGTACGGCAGGCCAACAAGCTCGCCGCCCCGCTGACCGACCTCGCCGAGACCGCCGAGCGCCTCGGCTCGGGCGACCCGCGTCCCCGCCACAAGCGGTACGCGGTCCCCGAGCTGGACCGCGTCGCCGACGTCCTCGACTCCTCCGCCGAGCGCATCGCCCGCATGCTGACCGCCGAGCGCCGGCTCGCGGCCGATGCCTCGCACCAGCTCCGTACGCCGCTCACGGCCCTCTCCATGCGCCTGGAGGAGATCACCCTCACCGAGGACCTCGACACGGTGAAGGAGGAGGCGACGATCGCGCTCACGCAGGTCGAGCGGCTCACCGACGTCGTGGAGCGCCTGCTCACCAACTCCCGCGACCCGCGTACGGGCTCGGCCGTCACCTTCGACCTCGACGAGGTCGTCAAGCAGCAGCTGGAGGAGTGGCGGCCTGCCTACCGGAGCTCGGGGCGGGCGATCGTACGGTCGGGGAAGACAAATCTGCGGGCGGTCGGAACGCCGGGCGCGGTCGCCCAGGTGATGGCCGCGCTGATCGAGAACTCGCTGATGCACGGCGGGGGAACGGTCGCGGTCCGCACCCGCGTCACCGGCAACCAGGCCGTGATCGAGGTCACGGACGAGGGCCCCGGTGTCCCGCCCGACCTCGGCGCCCGGATCTTCGAGCGGACCATCAGCGGCCGGAACTCCACCGGCATCGGTCTCGCCGTGGCCCGCGACCTGGCGGAGGCGGACGGCGGGAGGCTGGAGATGCTGCAGCAGCAGCCGCCGGTCTTCGCGCTCTTCCTGAGCCGGGACGGCAAGGTCGTACGCCCTCTGAACGACTCCGAGCCGGAGCCGACGATCAGGTAGTGGAGCTGTTCACCTGAGCCTGGTGGGCCTGGGCCTCAGGGCTCTCCAGAAAGGATTCAGCAGTCTGTACGGCGTCCCGGGCGGGCAGCGCCTTGAAGACCCAGGTGCGGTACGACCAGAAGCGGAACACCGTGCCGATGCCGAGCCCGACGACGTTCTTCGCCATGTTGTCGGCGAGCGTCGAGGTAAAGCCGAAGCCGTAGTGCGAAAGGGCGAGGATGCCGTTCTCGATGACCAGGCCGATGCCGCTGAAGAGCAGGAAGAGCATCAGCTCGCGGCTGCGCTTGTTCTTGTCGGTGTGCCGGTACGTCCAGTAGCGGTTGCCGATGTAGTTCGTGGCGATGGCGACGATCGTGGCGATGACCCCGGAACGGACAACCGCCAGGTCAAAAGCGTGCACGCAGATATTGAAAACGATCAGGTTGACCACAAACCCGATCGCGCCGACCGCCCCGAACTTGGCGATCTCGCGGGCGAGCAGGTCCAGCCGCGTCCGCAGGGCGCCGCGTTCGCTCATGGTGGGGGCCCCGTCCGGATAGGCAGATGTATGTGGTCAGCCCTTCCACTGTAACCAGCGACCGAGTCGGGGAGCTGTCCGCACGGCGGATACCCTGGAGTACGTGACGTTCCCGGTAGTCGGCATGGTCGGTGGCGGTCAGCTCGCCCGAATGACCCACGAGGCGGGCATCCCCCTCGGCATCAGATTCAAGCTCCTCAGTGACACCCCCCAGGACTCGGCGGCCCAGGTGGTGAGCGAAGTCGTCATCGGCGACTATCGCGACCTGGACACGCTGCGCGCCTTCGCGCGCGGCTGCGACGTGATCACTTTTGATCACGAGCACGTACCCACCGAGCACCTGCGGGCCCTGGAAGCGGACGGCGTCGTCGTCCGCCCGGGGCCCGACGCGCTGGTGCACGCCCACGACAAGGGGGTGATGCGCGCGAAGCTCAGCGAGATCGGCGCGCCCTGCCCCCGCCACCGGATCGTGCGCGATCCGGCGGACGTGGCGGCCTTCGCGGAGGAGGTGGGCGGCTTCCCGGTGATCCTCAAGACGGTCACGGGCGGCTACGACGGCAAGGGCGTGTGGTTCGTCCGCACGGCCGCCGACGCACAGGACCCCTTCCGGGCGGGCGTGCCCGTCCTCGCGGAGGAGAAGGTGGACTTCGTACGGGAGCTGGCGGCCAATGTCGTCCGCTCGCCGCACGGCCAGGCGGTCGCGTACCCCGTCGTGGAGTCCCAGCAGGTCGACGGTGTCTGCGACACGGTCATCGCCCCCGCGCCCGATCTCGACGAGACCCTCTCCGGCGAAGCCCAGCAGCTGGCGCTGCGCATCGCGGACGAGCTCGGTGTCGTCGGCCACCTCGCGGTCGAGCTCTTCGAGACCCGCGACGGGCGCATCCTCGTCAACGAGCTGGCGATGCGCCCGCACAACTCCGGCCACTGGACGATGGACGGCGCGATCACCTCGCAGTTCGCCAACCACGTCCGCGCCGTCCTCGACCTCCCGCTGGGCGATCCGCGCCCGAGGTCGACCTGGACGGTCATGGCCAATGTCCTGGGCGGCGACTTCCCGGACATGTACCAGGCGTATCTGCACTGCATGGCCCGCGATCCACAGCTCAAGATCCACATGTACGGCAAGGACGTGAAGCCGGGCCGCAAGGTCGGGCACGTCAACACCTACGGCGACGACCTGGACGACGTGCTGGAGCGCGCCCGTCACGCAGCCGGCTACCTGCGAGGAACGATCACAGAATGAGCAACCCCCTCATCGGCATCGTCATGGGCTCGGACTCCGACTGGCCCGTGATGGAGGCCGCGGCCCAGGCCCTCGCAGAGTTCGAGATCCCGTACGAGGTCGACGTCGTCTCGGCGCACCGCATGCCGCGCGAGATGATCGCGTACGGCGAGGAGGCCGCCGGGCGCGGCCTCAAGGCGATCATCGCGGGCGCCGGGGGAGCGGCCCACCTCCCGGGCATGCTGGCCTCCGTCACCCCGCTGCCGGTGATCGGCGTCCCCGTCCCGCTGAAGTACCTCGACGGCATGGACTCCCTGCTCTCCATCGTGCAGATGCCGGCGGGCGTCCCGGTCGCCACGGTCTCGGTCGGCGGCGCACGCAACGCGGGTCTGCTCGCGGCGCGGATCCTCGCCACGCAGGACCCCGAACTCATGGTGAAGATGCGGGAGTTCCAGCAGGAGCTGAACGACCAGGCGACGGAGAAGGGCAAGCGGCTGCGTACGAAGGTCGAAGGCGCGGGCTCCTTCGGATTCGGAAAGTAGGCGACCCGCGATGACGACCCTGCCCCCGCACCTCACCGAAGCCCTCGACCTCCTCTCCGAGTACCCGGTCGTCGACGGCCACAACGACCTCCCCTGGGCGCTGCGCAAGCTGGTCCGCTACGACCTCGACAAGCTCGACATCGCCCGCGACCAGCAGGGCTCCCTGCACACCGACATCCACCGGCTGCGCAAGGGCGGGGTCGGGGCGCAGTTCTGGTCGGTGTACGTACAGACCGACCTGACCGGCGACGAGGCGGTCAGCGCGACGCTCGAACAGATCGACTGCGTCGACCAGTTGCTCACCCGCTACCCGAGCGACCTGGTCCGTGCATGGACCGCCGACGACATGGAGACGGCACGGGCGGGGGGCCGTATCGCGTCCCTCATGGGCGCCGAGGGCGGCCACTCGATCAACAACTCCCTCGCCACGCTCCGCGCCTTCCACGCGCTGGGCGTCCGCTACATGACGCTCACGCACAACGACAACACCCCGTGGGCGGACTCGGCGACGGACGAGCCGAAGGCCGGCGGGCTGACGGCCTTCGGCCACGAGGTCGTACGGGAGATGAACCGCAGCGGCATGCTGGTGGACCTCTCGCACGTGGCGGCGACGACGATGCGCGACGCGATCGCCACCTCCGTGGCGCCGGTGATCTTCTCGCACTCCTCGTCGCGGGCGATCTGCGACCACCCGCGCAACATCCCGGACGACGTCCTGGCGCTGCTGCCCGCCAACGGCGGTACGGCGATGGCGACTTTCGTCCCGAAGTTCGTGCTCCCCGAGGCGGTGGCCTGGACGAACCGTGCGGACGACAACATGCGCGCGCACGGTCTGCACCACCTCGACACGACCCCCGAGGCGATGAAGATCCACGCCGAGTTCGAGGCGGCGAACCCCCGCCCGATGGCGACGGTCTCCACGATCGCCGACCACCTCGACCACATGCGCGAGGTCGCGGGCGTCGACCACATCGGCATCGGCGGCGACTACGACGGAACGGCCTTCACCCCGGCCGGACTCGAGGACGTCGCGGGCTACCCGAACCTGATCGCGGAGCTCATCGGCCGCGGCTGGTCCAAGCCCGACCTGGCGAAGCTCACCTGGCAGAACGCGGTCCGCACCCTGCGCGCGGCCGAGGACGTGTCCCGCGACCTGCAGTCGCAGCGCGGCCCCTCGAACGCGACGCTGGACCAACTGGACGGCTGAGCACGGCAGTTGGCGGCGGGGGTACGGAACCGGGTTCCGTACCCCCGCCGCTGCTTTTCAGCAGGCGCACAGGCAGAACGGATGCCCCGCGGGGACTGCTTTTCGACGCCGCGCTCGCGCCGTTCGGCCCTTGGGGGCCTCTCGGGCTTCGTGCGGCTGCGCCGGACTCCGTCCGTCGGTTGTGGTGGGTGACGGTGGAGGGGTCAGCAGGCGCACAGGCAGAACGGATGCCCAGCCGGGTCCGCGTACACCCGCCACGTGCGCCCCGCCTCGCCCTTGTCGAGCAGCGTCGCGCCGAGCGCGAGCACCTCGGTCTCCGCTGCGTCCTGGTCCTCGACGGTCAGGTCCAGGTGGAACTGCTGGGACTTCTCGGACGAGGGCCACTCCGGCGGTACGTGCCCCTCCACCCGCTGGAACGCGAGCGGCGTCCCCTCGTACCCCGCGGTCTCGACCCACTCGTCGTCGTCCCCGTCCCCGTCCTTGACCGTGCCGCCGAGCACCGCCATGTAGAACGCGGCGAGCGCGCGCGGGTCGGGACAGTCCAGTGCGATCGTGCCGAGCCTGGCGACAGCCATGATTCCGCCTCTCCGAGAGTGTTACCAGTGCTTGCCGTTCACCGGTAACCGTTACTGCATACTCCCGCACAAGAGGTAACGTCGCAATATGAATGACAGAGCTCCCGCACCCGGCGGCCTCGCCCTGATCGAGACGCTGGTGAACACGCTCAGCCTCGACACCGGCGAAGACCGCCTCGCCGCGGAGTTCTCCCTGACCGGCCCCGCCCTCGCAGAGGCGACGGAGCTGCGCGAAGCGCTACGGGCGGTCTGCCGCGCCCACGCCGGCCACGGCGCCCCGGACACCGGAGCCGCCCTGACACGCCTGCTGTCGAAGGCCCCGCTGCTCCTGACGATCGACGCGGAGGGCACGGCAACGCTGACCCCCGCCGACCCGGCCGCACTCCCGTCCCGTATCGCGGCGGCGATAGCGACGGCGGCGGCGGACGGCACCTGGCCGCGCCTCAAGGCATGCGAGGCGGAGGACTGCCACTGGGCGTACTACGACCGCAGCCCGGCGGGCCGCAGCCGCTGGTGCACGATGTCGGTCTGCGGCAGCCGAGCCAAGATGCGCGCCTACCGGGCGCGGAAGGGCGTTTCAAGCCCGACGGGCACATCAAGCCCGTCCGGCGATTGAGGACAACGCGGCCGAAGGTCGCGTGCCCACCCACCTACGCCCGCGGCCGCCCCATGGCCCGAAACGTCCAGCCCGCATCCCGCCACGCCACAGCGTCCAGCGCATTGCGGCCGTCCAGAATGATCCGCTCCCCGGCGACCTCACCCAGCGCCACCGCGTCCAGCTCCCGGAACTCCTGCCACTCCGTCAGGTGCAGCACCACGTCCGCCCCGCGCACCGCCTCGAGCGCGCTCTCCGCGTACGCCAGCGTCGGGAAGAGGCGGCGGGCGTTCTCCATCCCCTTCGGGTCGTACACGGTCACCTGACCGCCCTGGAGATGGATCTGCCCCGCCACGTTCAGCGCGGGCGAGTCCCGTACGTCGTCCGAGTCCGGCTTGAACGTGGCGCCCAGCACCGCGACCCGCTTCCCCAGGAAGGAGTCGCCGCCCACGGCCTCCCGCGCCAGCTCCACCATGTGCCCGCGCCGCCGCATGTTGATCGAGTCGACCTCCCGCAGGAAGGTCAGCGCCTGATCGGCACCCAGCTCGCCGGCCCGCGCCATGAAGGCCCGGATGTCCTTCGGCAGGCACCCGCCCCCGAAGCCGATACCGGCCCGCAGGAACTTCTTCCCGATGCGCTCGTCGTGCCCGATGGCCTCGGCCAGCTTCACGACGTCACCGTCAGCCGCCTCGCACACCTCGGCCATGGCGTTGATGAACGAGATCTTCGTCGCCAGGAACGAATTGGCAGAGGTCTTCACGAGCTCAGCGGTGGGGAAGTCCGTCACCACGAACGGCGACCCTTCCCCCACCGGCCCCGCGTACACCTCGCGCAGCAGCTTCTCGGCCCGCTCGCTCTCCACCCCGACCACGATCCGGTCGGGGTGCAGGGTGTCCTTGACGGCGAACCCTTCCCGCAGGAACTCCGGGTTCCAGGCGAGCTCGACCCCCTCGCCGAGCGTCTTCGCCAGCCGCGCCGCGGACCCGACGGGCACGGTGGACTTGCCGACGACCAGCGCGCCCGCCCGCAGATGCGGCACGAGCGAAGCAAAAGCAGAATCCACAAAACTCATGTCGCACGCGTACTCGCCGTGCTTCTGCGGCGTGTTCACGCAGACAAAATGAACGTCCCCGAACTCCCCGACCTCTTCCCACGAGGTCGTGAACCGCAGCCGACCGCTCGACCCCTCGATCCCGGCGACGTGCCGCTGCAGGATCTCCTCGAGGCCGGGCTCGTACATGGGCACGCGCCCCTGCGACAGCATCTCGATCTTCTCGGGTACGACATCGAGCCCGAGCACCTCGAATCCCAGCTCGGCCATGGCCGCGGCGTGCGTGGCGCCGAGGTATCCGGTGCCGATCACGGTGATCTTGAGGGCCATGCGGTGCTCCTGGGACGTACGGACAAGAGTGCGGGCCCGAGCATATCCGGGCGCCTCACCGGACACGTTTCCCCCTGTATCCAAGCTCACGTATACCTCCCTCTTGCGTCCGCATTAAAATGAAGTTACTAAACGGTAGTTAACATCTTTTGGGGAGTGAACAACCTTGGCAGGTTCGCCCGAATTCGACCTGTACCGCCCGGCCGAGGAGCACGACATGCTCCGCGACGCGATCCGCTCCCTCGCGGAGGCCAAGATCGCTCCCTTCGCGGCCGCGGTCGACGAGGAGGCCCGCTTCCCGCAGGAGGCGCTCGACGCCCTCACCGCCAACGACCTGCACGCGGTCCACGTCCCCGAGGAGTACGGCGGCGCGGGCGCCGACGCGCTCGCCACGGTCATCGTGATCGAGGAGGTGGCCCGCGTCTGCGCCTCCTCCTCCCTCATCCCCGCCGTCAACAAGCTCGGCTCGCTCCCCGTGATCCTCTCCGGCTCCGAGGAGCTGAAGAAGAAGTACATGGGCCCCCTGGCCAAGGGCGAGGGCATGTTCTCGTACTGCCTCTCCGAGCCCGACGCGGGCTCCGACGCGGCCGGCATGAAGACCCGCGCGGTCCGCGACGGCGACTTCTGGGTGCTCAACGGCGTGAAGCGCTGGATCACCAACGCCGGCGAGTCCGAGTACTACACGGTCATGGCGGTCACCGACCCCACCAAGCGCTCGAAGGGCATCTCCGCCTTCGTCGTCGAGAAGTCCGACGAGGGCGTCTCCTTCGGCGCCCCCGAGAAGAAGCTCGGCATCAAGGGCTCCCCGACCCGCGAGGTCTATCTCGACAACGTCCGCATCCCCGCCGACCGCATGATCGGCGAGGAGGGCACCGGCTTCGCCACGGCGATGAAGACCCTGGACCACACCCGCATCACCATCGCGGCCCAGGCGCTCGGCATCGCCCAGGGAGCCTTCGACTACGCCAAGGGCTACGTCCAGGAGCGCAAGCAGTTCGGCAAGCCGATCGCCGACTTCCAGGGCGTCCAGTTCATGCTCGCCGACATGGCGATGAAGATCGAGGCCGCCCGCCAGCTGACGTACTCCGCAGCGGCGAAGTCCGAGCGCGGCGACAGCGACCTGACGTTCGCGGGCGCGGCAGCCAAGTGCTTCGCCTCGGACGTGGCCATGGAGGTCACGATCGACGCGATCCAGCTGCTCGGCGGCTACGGCTACACGCGTGACTACCCGGTGGAGCGCATGATGCGCGACGCCAAAATCACGCAGATCTACGAAGGCACGAACCAGGTCCAGCGCATCGTCATGGCGCGCAACCTGCCGTAACGGAAAGGGCCCGGACGATGAAACCCGGGCCCCCTCCGCGCTGATCAGCCGCGCGGACCCGGGTCCGTCGTGCTCGGGCGGCCGTTCTCCAGGTGACCGGCCCAGCGGCGGCGGAAGGCGCCCGCGTCCTCGGCGGTCACGGTGATGTCGTACCAGCCGTCGCGCCGGTGCACCGGCACCTCGACGGTGAAGGAAGCGCCCGGGCGCAGGCGGTGCTGCTTCGCGCCGGTCGAGCCGTAGGCGTCCGTGAGCCGGACGGTGTGCGTGGCGCGACGGTCGTGGTTGGTGACCCGCACGCTCACGGAGCCGCCGGAGCGGTGGTGGGCGGCGGTGGCGCGCAGCCCGCCGACGCCGTCGCCCTCGAACTCGAAGAGGCCGCCGTTGGGCCCGTACGCGGCCAGGTGGTACGCCCCGCCGGCCGGCAGCTCCCAGTGGTCGGTGAGCGTGTCGTGGGCGGAGACCGTGTAGCGGCGGGGCGCGGCGTCGGGCTGCGTACGGTCGTGGACGGCGAACGCGGCTCCGGCCCGGCCCCGGTTGGCGAGGGCGAGCTCGAACCTGCCCTTGCGGCCCGGGTGTTCATTGACGGTCACGTCGTACGGCAGTGGGCGCGCACGCCGCACTCCCGGCTCCTGGGCGGGCATGGTCTGCGGCAGCGGCACCTGGTACGGCTTGTGCGCGGAGACGACCGGGGCGGGCACCTGGAAGACGGGTGGCGCCGGGTCGGTGGACCTGAAGTCGAGCGCCGAGGTGAGGTCGCCGCAGACCGAGCGGCGCCAGGCGGAGATGTTGGGTTCCCGTACGCCGAATCTCGCCTCCAGGAAGCGCACCACCGAGCTGTGGTCGAAGGTCTCCGAGCAGACCCAACCACCCCTGGACCAGGGCGAGATGACCATCGCCGGGACGCGCGGTCCGAGACCGACGGGCTGCGGTCCGCCCGGCCCAGTCGTGCCCGCGGGGCTCTTCCAGCCGGGGCGCGAGGTCATGTCGAGCATCTCGTCGGGGAGCGAGGCGAGCAGGTCGTCGGAGACCATGCCCGCGCTGCCGGGGGCGCTGCTGATCGGCGGCACCGGGGGCACGACGTGGTCGAACAGGCCGTCGTTCTCGTCGTAGTTGACGATCAGGACGGTACGGCCCCACACCTCGGGGTTGGCGGTCAGCGACTCGATGACCCGGTTGATGTAGAAGGCGCCGTCCGTCGGCGACGCGGAGGGGTGCTCGGAGTACTTGTACGGCGGCACGATCCAGGTGACCTGCGGCAGCGTCCCGGCCTTCACGTCGGCGGCGAACTCCCGCAGCGTGTGGTTGCTCGCGCCCTTGTCGACCAGCGGTCCGCTCGCGCCCATCGCCGGCTGGAAGTTCTCGAAGAACATCAGGGAGTTGTCGGTGAAGTTGTCCGTCGGACTGCCGGGGTCGCCGGTGCCGCCCTGGTACAGCTTCCAGCTGACCCCGGCCGCCTCCAGACGCTCAGCGTAGGTGGTCCAGGTGTAGCCGTTGGTGTCGTTGCGCTCGTCGGTGCCGGGCCCGTTGGGCTTGCGGCCCAGGGCGTTGCGCGGGTCCATGGTGCCCGACCAGAGGTAGAGCCGGTTGGGCGCGGTGTCGGCGTGCACGGAGCAGAAGTAGGAGTCGCAGAGGGTGAAGGACTCGGCGAGCGCGAAGTGGTACGCCAGGTCCTGCCGCTTGAGGTGGCCCATGGTCAGGACGTCCTGCTTCTGCGTCACCCAGGAGTCCCAGCGCCCCTCCCGCCAGGCCTGGTGGCCGCTGGCCCACCCGTGATCGGTGCCGTCGGTGTACTCGGTCGTCGCCCGCGGGTCGATGTACCAGGGCAGCACCTCGCTCTCGCTGTCCGGCAGGCCGCGGGCGTTGAAGCGGCCGGGGACCTTGGTGGTCGCGGCGGGCTGGTGCCAGACCGGCTTGCCGTTCGGCAGCAGGGCGGGGCGGGGGTCGCCGAAACCGCGTACCCCGCGGAGGGTGCCGAAGTAGTGGTCGAAGGAGCGGTTCTCCTGCATCAGGATCACGACGTGCTCGACGTCCTTGATCGAGCGGTGGCGGGAGATCGCGGGGAGGGCCATGGCCTGGCCTATCGCGCCGGGCAGGGCGTCGAGCCCGGCTGCGGCGACGGCGGAGACCCCACCGAGCTGGAGGAGGCGGCGGCGATCGAGAGGAGCCATCGGCATGCAACTTTCTGTCGTAAGTGCCGTTGTTTCGAACGCAATTGAGCTTCGGTGCGGAAGATGTGTGGTGCAGGTACCTGCGGCTTGCGGCCGGGGCAACGTCCGGTGAACGCAGCGCGGCGCGGTACGACGCACTGCTGCGTCGTACCGCGCCGGATGGTGCCGTATGCCGTCCTCAGTTCCCGGTGACGGTGACCTCGTCGTCGTTCTTCAGCTCGTCCACCAGCTGCTTGACCTTGGTCTTGTCCCAGATCAGGTTGCCGTTGACCGACTGCCCCGTGAGCGGGATGTTCATCGACTTCCCGTCGCCGCCCGTCACGCCCTTCAGCGCCAGGAACATCGAGCCCAGGTTCCACAGGCTCATGTCCTTGTCGACCGTCACCGTGTCCAGGCCCGCGCTCATCGCCGGGTAGATCGCGAACGGGTTCATCACCGTCGTCGGGCTGGCCACCTTCGAGGCGAGCGCCGACAGGAACTTCTGCTGGTTCTTGGTGCGCTGCAGGTCGCTGGCGGCGAAGGCGTGGCGCGTACGGACGTAGGCGAGCGCCTGCTGCCCGTTGAGCGTCTGCTTGCCCGCCTTGAAGTCGGCGCCCGCGTCCTTGTCCTTGAAGCCCTGCGGCAGGTTCATCTCGACGCCGCCGACCGCGTCGACCAGGTTGGCGAAGCCGCCGAAGCCGATCTCCGCGTAGTGGTCGATGTGCAGTCCGGTGTTGTACTCCACGGTGCGCACCAGCAGCTCGGGGCCGTCCATGGCGTACGCGGCGTTCAGCTTCGTCGTGCGGCCGGTGTTCGGGTAGAGCTTCCCGGACTCCGAGCCCTTGAAGGAGGGGATCGTCACGTTCGAGTCGCGCGGCAGCGAGATCAGGGAGTCACCGTTGTCGCCGGTGTGCAGGATCATCATCGAGTCCGTGCGCTTGCCCTCGGCGGACCCGGTGTGCAGCTTCTTCTTGTCGGCGGCGCTCATGCCCGCGCGGCTGTCGGAGCCGACGATCAGGTAGTTGGTGCCCTTACCGGTGTCCGGGCGCTCGATGACCTTCGACAGGTCGACTTCGCGCTTGAGCTTGGAGTCGGCCCAGAAGTACGTGCCGATCGAGACGCACAGGAAGCCCACGACCAGCACCAGCGCGCCGATCTTGATCCGCTTGCGCCAGTTCGGGGCGGCGGACGGGCTGCGGCGCGGGGCCGGGGGCTGACCGCCCTGGCCGCCGCCTCCGGAGTTGTTGCCGCCGTAGACCTGGCCGGAGCTGTAGCCGCTGTCGTACGGAGCCGGGTCGTCGTACCCCTGGTACCCCTGCGGCTGCTGCGCGGGCACGGACGGCCGGCGCTGCACGTGCGGCATCGACCGCGCGCCTTCCGGCTGCGCGTCGTAGCTGCCGCGTCCGTACCTGTCCCTGTCGCTCATGGAAGCCAGTGTGCAGTCACCGGCTGTGTGCTTGACAGGGAGGGTGGGAAACCGGAGCAGGGCTGTTGCAGAGCTGATGCAATCGGCCAGCGCTTAATCTGGAACGTATGACCGATCTTCCGGGCAAGCCCACCTCAGCCTCGCGAACCACCCTCTCCCACATCATGACCGGCAATGACACCAACCTCCTCGGCACGGTGCACGGCGGCGTGATCATGAAGCTGGTGGACGACGCCGCGGGTGCGGTCGCCGGCCGGCACTCCGGCGGGCCCGCCGTCACCGCGTCCATGGACGAGATGGCGTTCCTGGAGCCGGTCCGCGTCGGCGACCTCGTCCATGTGAAGGCGCAGGTCAACTGGACGGGCCGGTCCTCCATGGAGGTCGGCGTACGGGTCCTGGCCGAGCGGTGGAACGAGTCCACCCCCGCGACGCAGGTCGGCTCCGCCTATCTGGTCTTCGCGGCGGTCGACGAGGACGGCAAGCCCCGCACGGTCCCGCCCGTGGAGCCCGAGACCGAGCAGGACAAGCGCCGCTACCAGGAGGCCCAGATCCGCCGCACGCACCGCCTCGCACGGCGGCGCGCGATCAAGGAGCTGCGCGAGCAGCGCGCGGCGGACGGCTTCGACGACTGACCGCCCCAGGTCCTACGGACAGACGACCTGATCCCCGGTGACCGCCCCGAACTCACCCTGGTACTGGTCCTCGGCCCGCACCCGCACGACCTTCTTGAAGTCCGACCCCGCCGTCACCTTCAGCGTCCGCCCGAGCCCCTTCACCGGCCGCAGCTCCGCGCCCGGCAGGGCGGTCGCCAGGGACTGCGCCGAGCGGTCCCAGCCCGGGTCGTACTCGATGAAGGTCTTCCGTACGTCGTGCGCGAGCGAGGCGGCCGAGGCCCCGGTCGTACGGAAACCGGTGGCGCGCAGCCCCTTGTCGACGCGGGCGCCGAGGCCGTCCGACGCCGTCCCGTTGTAGACCTTCACCCTGATCTGCTGCGGCGAGACGTCCACGGGCGTCGCCTTCGGCTGCTTCGGCCGGTGCGGGGCGAGCGGCTTGTCGTCGCGCAGCAGCTGGAAGAGCTTCTTGGACTTGGCGTCGTCCCACTTCACGGTCGATCCGATGCCCTTCACGGGGAAGCTGATCTGCCCGATCGGCACGGACGTGAACTCCGACGACGCGGGTGTGAAGCTGTGCATCGCCTGGCCGAGGGCGAGCATCTGCTCGGCCCCGAAGCCCTTGTCGGCCCGGACCGAGCCGAGCATCGCGCCGGTCACCTCACGGAACCTGATCGGGTTGAGCAGCACCCCGCTGCTGCTGGCCTTGGCGATCAGGGAGGCCAGGAAGCGCTGCTGGCGCTGCATCCGGCCGAGGTCGGCGGCCCCGTCGATATGGCGGGAGCGTACGTACTGAAGGGCCTGCCCGCCGGTGAGAGCGGTGGTCCCCACGGGCAGGTCGAGGCCGGTGTAGGAGTCCTTGAGCGGACGGGCCGTGCAGACGTCGACCCCGCCCAGGACGTCGACCGTCTTCATGAAGCTGGTGAAGTCGACCTCCAGATAGTGGTCGATCTTCACGCCGGTCATGTGCTCGACGGTGCGCACGGCCAAGTTCGGGCCGCCCTCCGCGTACGCCGCGTTGATCTTGATCGGGTGCATGTGGTGGTGCTGCCCCGTCGACTCGTCCGTGTGCTCGGGCGCCTCCGCGTAACTGTCGCGCGGCAGGCTCACCACACTCGCCCGCGACCGGTCCTCCGAGAGGTGCACGATCATGATCGTGTCGGTGCAGTGACAGGGGGCGCCGCCCAGGTGGTAGAGGCGCTTCTGCTCCGGAGTGATCTTGTCGCGGCCGTCGGTGCCGACGAGCAGCAGGTTCATCCCGCGGCTCTCCTCGGGCCGGTCCTTCATGTCCTTGAAGGGGTCGACCCGGTCGATCCCGGAGTCCACGCTGTTGACGACCGCATGGCCGACGCCGGATGCGCCCAGGACCAGTACGGAGAGCGAAGTGGCCACACGAAGCCCCCAGCGGGGGCGTGCGTCCTGCGTTCGGCGACGGGGCTGGGGCACGGCGGACTCCTCCGGGGCAGGGGACGCGAGCACCGTAGGCGGACAAGATCGGATGAGCTGGGCAATGGACCGGCCGCCGCGCGCCCGGTTCCCCCGTTCGCTGTAACGTGAACTCCGATGAACGCCACTCCCGCCCCGCATCCAGCCGTCTCCGTGATCATGCCGGTCCTCAATGAGGAACGGCATCTGCGCAGCTCGGTCCGGCACATCCTC
Source organism: Streptomyces sp. NBC_01465 (assembly GCF_036227325.1). Lineage (NCBI taxonomy): Bacteria > Bacillati > Actinomycetota > Actinomycetes > Kitasatosporales > Streptomycetaceae > Streptomyces > Streptomyces sp. NBC_01465. The sequence continues at coordinate 5,195,666 of NZ_CP109467.1, forward strand.
GAGCAGGATTACGACGGCGAGATGGAGGTGGTGATCGCCATCGGCCCGTCCTCCGACCGTACGGAGGAGATCGCCGCCGAGCTCGTACGCGAAGACCCCCGCGTCCACACCGTCCCGAACCCCACGGGCCGCACCCCCGCAGCGCTGAACGCCGCGATCAAGGCCTCCCGGCACCCCATCGTGGTGCGGGTCGACGGCCACGGCATGCTCTCCCCGAACTACATCGCCACCGCCGTCCGCCTCCTCGGCGAGACCGGCGCGATGAACGTCGGCGGCATCATGCACGCCGAGGGCGAGAACGCCTGGGAGGACGCGGTCGCGGCCGCCATGACCTCCAAGATCGGCGTCGGCAACGCGGCCTTCCACACGGGCGGCGAGGCGGGCCCGGCGGACACCGTGTACCTGGGTGTCTTCCGCCGCGAGGCTCTGGAGCAACAGGGCGGCTACAACGAGGAGTTCATCCGCGCCCAGGACTGGGAGCTGAACTTCCGCATCCGCGAGGCGGGCGGCCTGATCTGGTTCTCGCCGGAGCTGAAGGTCCAGTACCGCCCGAGGCCGTCGGTGCGCGCGCTCTCCAAGCAGTACAAGGAGTACGGCCGCTGGCGCCACGTCGTGGCCCGCTACCACGAGGGCTCGATCAACCTCCGCTACCTCGCCCCGCCGACCGCGGTCTGCGCGATCGCGGCAGGCATCGTGGTGGGCGCGGCGGTCACCCCCTGGGCGTTCGTGATCCCGGCCGGCTACGCCGCGGCGATCGTCGCGGGCTCGCTCCCGGCCGGCAAGGGCCTCTCGCTGAAGGCGCGCGCCCAGATCCCCGTCGCCCTGGCCACGATGCACATGTCCTGGGGCTACGGCTTCCTGACGAGCCCCCGCGCGCTGGCGCGCAAGGTCATCGCGAGCCGCCGACCCGCGGTGCGGGCGACGGTCTGACATCACGCGAAGGGCCCCTCCGCACCGGCGGAGGGGCCCTTCGTCGTACTCACCGCGCCGGAACTAGAAGCTGTAGCCGGGCTGTACGTGCATGCACGAGACCTTCTCGCCGTTGAGCAAGCTCGCGGTGGAGGGCGTCTTGTCGTCCGCCTTGGGGTACGCGTCCCCCTTGCGCCAGTCCGCGCCCACGGTCAGCGTGACACCCGAGACATCGGTCGACTTCTTCACCGAACTCAGCGGAATGCCAAGGGCCTTGGCGAGGGCCTGTGCGTCCCCCTCCAGATCGGCGCTGGGGAAGTTGATGACGGTCTTCGCCTGCGGGTTCAGCGTGTGGTCGGCCTTCGCCCGCGTGTAGCCCGCCGCCTGCAGCACCGACGCCACCGCGGTCGCCCGCCCCTCGGCCGGCGCCTCGGAGTCCGTCCCGGTGCCGTTGCGCACCAGGACTCCGGTGTCGGCGACCGGGGCCGCCGGGTCCTTGGAGACCTGCTCGACCTTCTTCTTCGCCGCGGGCTTCCCGTCGAGCGGGACGTCGTCACGGACCATCGACCACAGCTTCTCGGCGTCGCCCGGGATGGGCACGACCTTGCCCTTGAAGTTCGGGTCCTGGGAGTACATGTTCGGCATCGTGGTCATCGAGATGCGCTTGGTCGGGACCTTCTTGAGGTCCTCCCCGAGGTCGTAGAGCTTCTTCACCGTACCGAGGCCGTCATCCACGGTGAGCGCGTCCGTGGCCGCCTCGGCGAGGTCCATCAGCTGACCGGGGTTGGTCAGCTTGGTGCCCTTGCGCAGCTGGCGGACCATCGAGCTCATGTACTGGTGCTGGGCTTCGGCGCGCGCCAGGTCGGTGCCGTCCTTGAAGCCGTAGCGGGTACGCAGCCACTGCAGGGCCTGCTTGCCCTTGATGGAGGTCGTGCCCTCCTCCAGCCGCAGCCCCGAGCCGTGACCGTCACGGGTGTGCGAGTAGACATTGGCGTCGACACAGACCGGCACACCGCCGATGGCGTCCGCCATGGAGACCACACCCGAGAAGTCGATCATCATGAAGTGATCGATGTGGATGTTGGTGATCGACTCCCAGGTCGCGACCGTGCAGCCGGGCCCCCCGCGTCCGAGCGACTCGTTGGTCAGGTGGAACTGCGTCGACGCCGGGTACACCTTCCCCTTCTTGTCGGTGCACTTGGGGATCTTCACCAGGGTGTCGCGCGGCATGCTGACCACCGACATGTTGCTGCGGTCGGCGGAGACATGGAGCAGCATCTGTACGTCGGCGAGCGGCACACCCCCGAAGGTGCTCTTCGCCCCGCCGAGCTTCTGGTTCTCCTTGCTGTCCCGCGCGTCCGACCCGATCAGCAGGATGTTCATCGGGGTCTGCCCGGCCGCGTTGGCCTTCGCCTTCGGGGCCTTGCTCTCGCCCAGGTTGAGGGCGTCCTTCTTGATGTTGCCGTTGAGGTGGCGGTAGTACGCGTAACCGGCGCCGGCCGTGCCGAGTATGAGCAGCGACACCACGGCCGCCACCCACTTCAGTATTCGGTACTTGCCCCGTTTCGCGCGTTTGCGCGAGCCTCCGCGGCGATGTCCACCGCCGTCGCCACCCGCGCCCGCGGACGCGTCCACGGCCGGCGGCCGGCCGCCGTTCGCGTACAGGCTCTCGTCCCAGCCGAGTTGATCGGCGCGCGAGGCACGGGCGCCCCGTGCCTCCTCCCCACGCACACTGTTCTGCCCCACCCCAGGTCCCCCCTGTTATTCCGGTGCGCGCAAAGGAAAGTGACGAAGTGTCACTTGGCGCACACCGACTTGTCTGCTTCTACTCGCTGAATGTCCTCCGGCGCCTTCGTCGGAGCAGCGATCGGTGTTCCCGCGGTCTTGAAGTCCGCGCCGAGCGTGAGCGTCATCGGCGTACGGCCGACCGAGTCCTTGGTGTCCGGCTTGAGCGCCGAGGCGGGCAGACCCATGATGTCCGCCAGCTTGCGGGCCTGGTCGGCCTGGTTCGGTCCGTACGTCAGCGTCGTCTTGGTGACCTTCGACGGCGAGTTGCCGTCGTTGCTCGACTTCAGCACGCCCTCGGTGTTCTGCAGCCAGGTCAGCGTCGCGGACGCCGATCCGGGAGGCGCGGTGCTGTTGAGGATCCGCACCCGTACGTCGGAGGCCTTGGCCTGCGTCCCCTTGAGGAGCGCGTCCTGGGCCTTCTTGGAGGCGCTCGCCTTCTGCTTGACCTCGGTGAGCGAGACGTCCTCGCGCATCATCGCGAACAGCGGATCGGCCTGGGCCGGCTTGACGATGACCGTCTTGTGGATCTTACCGTCGGCGGGGTTGTCCAGGACGGGGAGCGTGGTGAAGGTGATGTTCTTGGTGTCGACCTTCTTCAGCTCCATGCCGAGGTCCTTGAGCTTGCCGACACTCTTGATCGCGGAGTCGACCGTCAGGGCCTTCGTCGCGGCGTCCGCCAGGCCGTACAGCTTGGTGGGGTTGGTGAGTATGTTGTCGGACTTCATCTTGCGGATCAGCGAGCTCAGGAACTGCTGCTGGAGCTCGATGCGGCTGAGGTCGCCGCCGAAGCCGACCGAGTGGCGGGTACGGACGAACGCGAGTGCCTGCTCGCCCTTCACGTTGTGGGGGCCCGCCGTGAGATTGAGGTGCGAGTCCGGGTCGTTGATGTTCTTGGCCAGGCAGATGTCGACTCCGCCGACCGCGGTGGAGAGCGTCTTGACCGCGTTGAAGTCGGCCATCATGAAGTGGTCGACCTGGATGCCCGTTATGGCCTTGACCGTGCGCATGGTGCAGCCGGGGTCGCGGCCGTCCTGGCCGAGACTGGTGTTGAACCGGACGTTCTTCGTGCCCGGGATGGTCTTGGTGGAGCCGTCCTCCTGCTTGGTGGGGCAGTCGGGGACGTCCGTGATCAGGTCGCGCGGGATGGACATCGCGGTGGCGTTCGTACGGTCCTTGGAAAGGTGGAAGAGGATATTCGTGTCGGCGTGGCCGACGCTCCCCTTGTCCCCGTAACCGCCGTTGCCCGAACCGGTCCGCTTGTCCGTGCCGATCACCAGGATGTTGAGCGCCTCGTCCTTCTTCAGGCTGCCGGTGCCGGCGTTGCCGACGTCGACGCTGGAGATATTGCCGGCGAGGTGCTTGTAGACCAGATAGACACCGACGGATCCGGCGACGACGACGAAGGCCATCACCCCGCCGATCCACAGCAGAGCCTTCTTCTTGCCCGACTTCTTCGGCTTGGCCTTGCGGCGCCCGGAGTTCTGCGGCGGACCGCCATTGCCGCTGCCGCCCGAACCGCGCTGCCCGGCACGCCGGCTGCGCTGCGGAGGCACATCGCGGCGGTCCGACGGAGCCGCCGGATTCGCCGTCGGGGTCCGCGGGGCCGATGGCCTCGGAACACGCGCCGATTGCGGTGCGGAGGGGTTCAGTCGCAGTTCGTAATTGCCGGTATTCGGGTTGAGCACCCACTGGTCTGCGGGGTCGATGTCGTCCGCCCGCCCACGGCCTTGCGCATCCACGGTTGCTTGAGTCCTCCGTCGGGTGCCACCTGAAGCGCCTCCCCCCAGGCGCCTGGCAATCGGTCCAGCGGTGCACGGCCTTGTCGGTCGCATGCACCGGATCGCGTCACACTATCTGCCCGCTCGCAGATCGGGCGACGGCCGTGAGATATTCCACGTCGCTTACAACCGGGCAATACGCCCAATTCCCTTGCCGGGGTGGGTTTACCTTGGGGTCCGCTTTACCCGCACATGCCGACCGCGGCACTCGTTCCGTGGAAAGTGGGCCCTGGTCGGGGGGCCCTGCGGCCCGGCTTTTCGTCGCCCGACCAGTCGCCGTCGTACGCGTATTCGTCCTCGCTGTATTCGCCGTCCGACGAGCCGTCGTCCGAGGAGTAGTCCGCGGAGTCGTCGCCGGAGGCCGCGTCGGTGGCCGGGGGAGTGGGGCTCACCTTGATGGGGACGTCCGTACGCAGCTGCGCGAAGAGGTTCTCCGCGTCGGGCTCGACGAGCTGGTCGCGGTTCGCGTCGTAGGCGTACGACTCCCGGGGCAGCGTCAGGAACTGCACCTGGTCAGTGGGGATGTCGCGCACCCTGCGCGTCAGGTCGTAGAGGTCCTTCAGGGAGTCCAGGCCCGGGTCGGTGGTGAGCGACTTGGTGGCCGCGTCGAGGACGGGCAGCAGCCGTGTCGGGTTCAGGAGTACGCCGCTGGACTGCACCTTCTTCACCAGAGCGCCGAGGAACTGCTGCTGGCGCCCCATGCGTTCGGTGTCGCTGCCGTTGCCGATGCTGTGCCGTGCCCGTACGAAACCGAGCGCCTGCTCCCCGCGCAGCGTCTGGCGCCCGGCCGGGAGCTTCAGATGCGCCTCGGTGTCGTTGATGGGCTTGGTGAGGCAGATCTCGACGCCGTCGACGGCGTCCACCATGTCCTTGAAGCCGTTGAAGTCGATGACCATCTGGTGGTCGATGCGGATTCCGGTGAGCTTCTCGACCGTACGGATGGTGCAGGCGGTGCCGCCGAACTCGAACGCCCAGTTGAACTGGGCGAATTGAGGCTCACTGAGCGTGTTGTCCGCTTTGTGGCAGGCGGGGATCTGCACCATCAGGTCGCGCGGGATCGACATGGCCGTCGCCCGCTGCCGGTCCGCCGACAGATGCAGCAGGATCGTGGTGTCCGAGCGCTGGGTGCCCTCGTCCCTGCCGTACTTCTTGTTGCTGCCGGAGCGCGAGTCGGAGCCGATGAGCAGGATGTTCTGCGCGTTGACGACGAGCGGGGTCGGCCGCTCCTTCTCGTACGCGCGGAGCTCCTCGGCGGCGGTGAGGTCGGTCTTGATGTTCGCGTCGAGCTTGTCGTAGTACCACCAGCCGGCCCCGGCCCCCGCCAGCACGACGAGCGAGACCCCGGCCGCCGTCCAGCGCAGCCAGTGCCGCTTCTTGCGCCGGGCCGGGGGAGCGGATGGCGCGACGGCGGGCGTCTCGGAGGCGGTGTCCGCCTCTTCGGCCTGCGGCGTCTCGTCGTCCCCGGGCGTCCCCGCGCTGTCGGTCACGTCTGCGTCCATCCCTCGCTGCGTCGGCGGTCTCGGCGGCGGAGCGGCTGCCCCCTGCTTCCGATCATGCAGCGGAGTGGGCGAGCGGGCCCGGGGAGCCCGCTCAGGGTGGGCCGTACGGGTGGACGGAAGCCCGTACGGCCGGAATCGCCTACGCGGCGGTGTGCGTGACCCGCTCGCTCTCGGTCCGCTTCGCCAGTCCGTCCGCGCCGAGCTCGCCGAGGTGGCGGCAGAGGACGACGGACGCGCCCGCGGCCAGCGGGGCGAAGAGCCCGGCGGAGAGTCCGTCCCAGGTGTCGTAGGTACGTCCCGAGAGCAGCCGGGACCCGGCGGAGAGGCCGAGCGCGTCGGCGTCCGCACGGGCCCGCGCGACCAGCTCGGCCGCCGTGAGCTCGACGCCGCCGACCGAGAGCGCGGGCGCGTCCGGGTCCACCGGGGCGTACGGCGCGAAGCGGTCGCCCTGGCTCGGTACCTCGACGGCGTAGTCCGCGAAGCCGGCGGGCGGCTGCGGGAAGCGCCCGCCGAGCGGCCGCAGCGCGAGCGCGACGCGCTCGCCGCGGCAGGCGCTCGCCGCCTCCAGGGTGTCGGGCCCGCTGACGACGAGGTCCGCCTTCGCGGGGTCGCCGCCGACGTCCGCGACCACGCCCACCGACGCGCACGCCAGCAGCCAGACCGCGCTCTGCCAGTGCGCGGGCAGCAGCAGCGCGAGCCGGTCGCCGGGCTCGGCGCCGAGGTCGCCCTGCAGCAGATTGGCGGTCTTGGACACCCAATTGGCGAAGGTGGCCACCGAGAGTTCCACGCGCTCGCCGGTGGCGTCGTCGTAGAAGGTGACGAGGGGGCGGGCCGGGTCCGCGGCGAGGGCAGATCGCAGCAGGTCGGCGGGGGTGCGGTCGCTGGCGTTCATGGGCGCCAAGCGTACGCGGCGCGGGAGGCGGGGCCCGCTCGGCGGGAGGCCGGATCGTCCGACGGACCGTCAGTTCCCGTATGGACAGAAATGTCTGACTATGTTCATGATCCTGTGCATGCGTGCTCTTCTTCCTGCCTCGGTCGCTGTCGTGTGCGCCGCGGCCCTCGCCGTCCCCCTCTCCGCCACCGCCACCGCGGATACCGCGGCCCCGGACCTCCCCGGCTCCACCCAGTCTTTGGCGCTGGCCCCGCTCTCCGCCGGCCGGTCCCTCGGTCCCGCGCAAGGTCTGCCCGAGCGCGATGTGCAGCCCTTCTCGCTGGTCGGCGTCGTCTGGGACGACGTGGCCACCGAACTGCAGGGCACGGTTCAGGTCCGTACCCGCGCCACCGGATCCACCGCCTGGTCCGGCTGGCAGCGCGTCGAGACCCACAACCACGAGCACGCCGCCGACCCCGGAACCGAGGAGCAGGCCTCCAGCACGGTCCGCGGCTCCACCGCCCCCCTCTGGGTCGGCGACAGCGACGGCGTGGAGGTACGGGTCCGGCCCGAGACCGGCGTACGCGCCGCGGCCCCGCTCCCCAAGGGCCTGCGCCTGGAACTGGTCGACCCGGGCGAGGACCCGGGATCCGCCACCGACACCGAGGGTCCGCGCGCCACGTCCCTGAGCGCGGAGGACGCCGCGAGCTCCGCGGTCAACGCCGAGCTCGCCCCGCTCGGCGCCGCCGAGATCCCGGCGCTGAGCAAGAAGGACGCCGAGGCGGAGGCCGAGAGCCTCTCGGGAGGCGTCGCGCGCCCCTTCGTAGGCCCGCGGCCGCGCATCATCACCCGCAAGGGCTGGGGCGCCGACGAAAAGCTCCGCGAGCGCGACTTCGCGTACACGAAGGTGGTGAAGGCGGCCTTCGTGCACCACAGCGCGTCCGGCAACGGCTACCGCTGTGCGCAGGCCCCCTCCGTCCTTCGCAGTATTTACCGCTACCACGTCAAGAGCAGCGGATGGCGTGACATCGGCTACAACTTCGCCGTCGACAAGTGCGGAAACATCTACGAAGGCCGGGCAGGCGGTGTGGCCAAGCCGGTCATGGGCGCGCACACTCTCGGTTTCAACACCAACAGCATGGGTGTCGCGGTGCTCGGCACCTTCACCGACTCCCCGCCGCCCGCCGCCGCCGTCAACGCCGTCGCCCGCCTCACGGCCTGGAAACTCGGCCTCTTCGGAGCCAATCCGGCCGGGAAGACGTCTCTCGTCTCCGGGGGCGGCAATCTCTACAAGAAGGGGAGGAAGGTCTCGCTGAACGTCATCTCGGGACACCGTGACGGATTCGCCACGGAGTGCCCCGGGGGCCGTCTCTACAAGAAGCTCGGCAGCGCACGCCACTCCTCGGCCCACTACCAGGGCCGCTGAGCGCCGGTACAGCTCTTCACACTATGCCTACACTGACCGACCGTAATCCGGCCGGTCCCAGCAGGAAGCAGAGACGACACGGTGACTGAAGCGATCCTCCTGGTCGGCGGCAAGGGTACGAGGCTGCGACCGCTCACGGTCAACACCCCCAAGCCCATGGTCCCGGCAGCGGGCGTCCCGTTCCTCACCCACCAGCTGGCGCGGGCCCGTGCGGCCGGCGTCGACCACATCGTCCTCGCCACCTCCTACCTCGCCGAGGTCTTCGAGCCGCACTTCGGCGACGGCTCGTCGCTCGGGCTGCACCTCGAGTACGTCACCGAGGAGGAGCCCCTCGGCACGGGCGGCGCGATCCGCAACGTCGCGTCCCGCCTCCGCTCGGCCCCCGACGAGCCGGTCCTGATCTTCAACGGCGACATCCTCACGGGCCTGGACATCGAGGCGCTGGTGGAGACGCACACCACCAGCGGCGCCGACGTCTCCCTCCACCTCACCCGCGTCGAGGACCCGCGCGCGTTCGGTCTGGTCCCGACGGACGCGACGGGCCGGGTGACGGCGTTCCTCGAAAAGCCGCAGACCCCCGAGGAGATCGTCACCGACCAGATCAACGCGGGCGCGTACGTCTTCCGCCGCTCGGTCATCGACACGATTCCCGCGGGCCGCCCGGTCTCGGTGGAGCGCGAGACGTTCCCCGACCTCCTGGCCTCGGGCGCGCACCTCCAGGGGATGGTCGACTCCACGTACTGGCTGGACCTGGGCACCCCCCAGGCTTTCGTACGCGGCTCCGCCGACCTCGTTCAGGGCCGCGCCCCGTCCCCGGCGGTTCCGGGCCGCTGCGGCGACCGCCTGGTCCTGGCCACGGCGACGGTCGCGCCGGACGCCAAGCTGACGGACGGCACAGTGATCGGCGAGGGCGCAGTGGTGGCGGAGGGCGCGCGTATCTCCGGCTCCACGATCCTCGACGGCGCGGTGGTCGGCCCCGGCGCGGTAATCACGGACTCTCTGGTCGGGGTGGGCGCGCGCATCGGCGCCCGTACGGTCCTGTCGGAAGCCGTGATCGGCGACGGCGCCCGGGTCGGCGCGGACAACGAGCTGCGAGACGGCATCCGCATCTGGTGCGACGCGGTCCTCCCGGACGCATCGGTCCGCTTCTCGTCCGACCAGTAGCCCGACCCCAGTAGCCTCGGTGGGGTGTCCGGACGCTTCCCGGTCGGCAGCCCCACCGACCTCACCCTCATCCTCGGCCCGCTGCGGCGCGGCCCGGGCGACCCGACCTGCCGCATCGAACGCGACGGCACGGTCTGGCGCGTCTCGCGTACGCCCAAAGGCCCGGCGACACTCCGGGTCGACCCGTCCGGCGCGGAGGTGTGGGGCCCGGGAGCGGACTGGATGCGGGCCCAACTCCCGTCGTTCCTGGGCGAGTTGGACGACCCGTCCACCTTCGTCGCCCACCACCGCCTGGTGGCGGAATCGGCGCGCAGAGCCCCGTCCCTGCGTCTGACGCGCACAGGCCTGGTGATGGAGTCGCTGATCCCGTCGATCCTCGAACAGAAGGTGACGACGGACGAGGCGTACCGAGCGTGGCGCCTGCTGGTCCGCAAGTACGGCGAGGAGGCCCCGGGCCCGGCCCCCGCAGGCATGCACGTGATCCCGACGGCCCGCACCTGGTCCCTGATCCCGTCCTGGGAGTGGCACAAGGCGGGCGTGGACGACAAACGGGCGGCGACGATCCTGCGAGCGGTAAGGGTGGCGCCCCGCCTGGAGCAGGCGGCGTCGATGTCTCCGGAAGCGGCAGCGGCGCGCCTCCAACTGATCCCCGGCATCGGCCCGTGGACGACGGCGGAGGTCCTGCAGCGAGCACTGGGAGCCCCCGACGCGATCACCACGGGCGACCTGCACCTCCCGAACATCATCGGCTACGCGCTGACGGGAGCGCACAGATCGACGGACGAGGAGATGCTGCACCTCCTGGCTCCGTACGAGGGCCACCGCCACAGAGCGGCCCGCCTGATCCTCCTGACGGGCCGAACACCCCCGCGGCGCCAGCCGAAGATGCCGGTGGCGAACATCGCAAGCCTCTGAGCTGCATCAGCCAAATCAAGCCCCTCCGGCGATTGAGGAGCGGGGGTCCGGGGGCGGAGCCCGCCGAAAGGCGGGGCCAGGGGGGTCTGGGGCTCCGCCCCAGTTTCGGGAAGGGGCGGGATCGGGGACCTGCTCCGCGCAGCGGCACCCCCAGGCCAACCCCTACCGGACCTCGACGAAGTCCCCCGCATCACGCCCAGCCCGCTCCTTCGCAGGCCCAGCCGGATGCCCCACCGCAACGGCCCCCATCGGATCCCACCCCTCAGGCAGCCCCAACACATCCCGCACAACATCCCGACAGAACATGGTCGAAGAAACCCAGGCAGACCCCAGCCGCTCACCCGCCAGCGCCACCAAAAAGTTCTGCACGCCGGCCCCCATGGCGACGACGAACATCTCCCGCTCAGCAGCATCCCGCCGCGCATCCCCATACGTATGGGAGCCGTCCATCACAAGACAAGGCACAACCAAATAGGGCGCCCGCCGCAGCACATCCCCCCGCCGCACCCGCTTACCCACAGACTCCTCGGACTTCCCGTCCCCCCGAAGATCCGCAACCCACGCATCCCGCATCGCATCAAGCAGCCGCCCCCGAGCCTCCTCCGACTCAACAAGAACAAACCGCCAAGGCGTCGTGTGATGCGGCGCCGGCGCGGTGACAGCCGCAGCCACAGCCCGCCGCACCGCACCCCCGTCCACCGCCTCGTCGGTGAACTCCCGCACGGTCCGCCGCAGCGTCACCGCTTCCCGTACGGCTTCCGAAGTCCCCAGCCGGAACATGTCATCAGCAGCAACACGCACCATGTCCCGAGCGGCGCCCCCGCCCTCACCCACGACATGCCCAAGCCCCCGCACGACAGCAACGGGCAACCCCTCGGCCTTGCCCTTGACCAAATCCCCCGCAGCAGCGAGCTCATCAGCAGTCGCGACAACAGTGGCGCTCAACGGATTCCCGTACGCATCCACCCCGCCCCGCAGATCATCGAGCACCCGAACCCCCGCGGCCCCGATGGCCACATCGGTCAGCCCGTTCCGCCAGGGCCGCCCAAAGGTGTCGGTGACTACAACCCCGACCTCAACCCCCAACAATTCCCGCAACCCGTCCCGAATCCCCCGAGCCGAAGCATCCGCATCCTCGGGCAGCAACAGCACAGTCCCCGCAGGCGTGTTGGAGGCATCAACCCCCGCGGCCGCCATGACAAGCCCCTGCCGGTTCTCCACGATCCGCAGCGTCCCGCGCCGCGCGACGACGCGCACGGTCTCCGCATCAATGGCGGCCTCACGGTCCTCAGCAGCGACAACGCGCCCCTCGGCCTTGCTCACGATCTTCGACGTAACGAGAACGACGTCCCCGTCCATCAGCTCAGGAGCCGCCCCGGCGATGAGCTTCGCCAGATCGTCCCCGCCCTGCACCTCGGGCAGCCCGGGAACGGCCCACACCCGGAATTCGGGGGAGCTCACGCCCGTACCTCCTCGGCCAGCTTCAGCGCCTCCCGGGCCATCTCGGCAGTGGCGTCCAGATCGGTCATCATCAGCGGTACGGCACGGCACCGGATCCCCGCCGCCTCAACTCCCGCGACAGCACCCGCGTCCACGGTGTCGACGAGCCACCCGTCGAGCAGCCCGGACCCGTAGTGCTCGGCGACCGCGCCGGCAGTCGACTCCACGCCCACCGCGGCCAGCACCTTGTCGGCCATGCCCCGCACCGGCGCATCGCCCACGATCGGCGACAGCCCGACGACCGGCACTCCCGCCTCGGCGATCGCCTCACGGATCCCGGGCACGGCCAGGATCGTCCCGACGCTCACCACAGGGTTGGACGGCGGGAACAGAATCACATCCGCCTCACCAATAGCCTCAAGCACCCCCGGCGCAGGCTTGGCCTGCTCGGCACCCACCGGCACCACAGCCTGCGCATCCACAGACGCGCGCAGCTTCACCCAGTACTCCTGGAAGTGAATGGCCTTGGTCTCGCCGTCCACCTCAACAGCCACATGCGTCTCAACACGGTCGTCGGACATAGGGATCAGCCGCACCCCGGGCTGCCACCGCTCACACAGCGCCGCAGTCACCGCGCTCAGCGGATACCCGGCCCCCAGCATCTGCGTGCGCACGATGTGCGTCGCGAAGTCCCGGTCGCCGAGCCCGAACCACTCGGGGCCCACGCCGTACGCGGCGAGCTCGCTCTTGACGGTGAAGGACTCGTCGGTCCGTCCCCAGCCCTGCTCCTCGTTGATGCCACCGCCGAGGGTGTACATCACGGTGTCGAGGTCGGGACAGACCTTCAGCCCGAACAGATGGATGTCGTCACCGGTGTTGCCGATGACGGTGACGTCCGCGTCGGGCGCGGCCTGCTTGAGGCCGCGCAGGAACCGGGCACCACCAATACCGCCAGCCAGAACCACAATGCGCATGGCCCAAGCATGTCAGGCGGGTACGACATCCTGGGCGGCCGGGGCGGAGCACGCGGAGAGCTGTGCGCTGTGCATGGGCATGTCGGTCAGCCCGGGGAAGTAGACGTGCAGACTGACGGCCGGCTCCAACGAGTCGTTCACGACCTCGTGGACGTAACCGGGCGCGAAGACGCGCTGCGCCCCCGCGCCCAGTTCACGCGCCGCGACCTCGGTCCGCTCGGTCAAGTGACCGTCCAGGACGGTCAGTACCCCCGACGAGTCCCCGTGCCCGTGCAGCCCGCTGCCCTGTCCCGGGACCCAGCTCAGCAGCCAGACCTCGTAACCGGGCCCGGTGCGCAGCCGGTGGTACCAGCGGGAGGTCGCGTCGTACTGGACGAGGTGCGCCCACTGTGTGCGGTCGGCCGCGATGGAGCGCGCCAGGCCGGCGAACTCGGCGACGGTGGCCGGGTGCTCGCGGGCAGGCTGCAGAAGGTGCTGTACGGAGAGGATGTCGCCGGCGATCTGGAGGTCGCTGTCATTGCTGTTCATGGTGCGGGGGTTCCTCGGCAGAGTCAGTGCTGGGGTGTCGCAGGGCGGGAGGCCGCAAGGCTGGAGTACGCGGATGGACTCAACAGCTGGAACAGCAACAGCGCGCCTGGACAGCACTGCGGAACCCACGGGCGTGGGGTGCGGTGCGTACTGCGGCGGCGGTCATGCAATCAAGGACAGCGGCTCGGCTCGCGGCTGTCAACTCGATGCCCGATTTGGGGGTAATGTTTCACCTCATCCGGTTACTCCGCCCGGAGAAAGGTTTGTTCGGACGTAAGAGCGGAGATGTGGCGCAGCAACCCCAGTCGCAAACGTCGCGGCGCTCTCGTGATCCGACTGTGATCCCGATCGCTTCGAGGGGCGGAACGCAACAAGATCAATCCCCGTCACGTCCTTCTCTGTTGAGGGAGGGGCGCCGGGATGGGCCAGTGGCAAGTGTCAGGTTTTTTGGTGATTTGAACACTTTCCGCATAGCCTTGGTTCCGCAGAGTGAAATAGGGGCCCAATAGCAGATCTCGGCTTGACTGGCCCGGATCCACACACTTGTAATTTCACTCGTGTCGTTCATCCGAAATCGGTAACGACAGCATCACGGGGACGCAAAGACGGACGAGGGGCGCACATGACCGAGGTGTTCCACCAACTGCTGGTCGACGACACGGAAGAAGAACTCGGCTGGCAGGAGCGCGCTTTGTGCGCCCAGACCGACCCCGAGTCCTTCTTTCCCGAGAAGGGCGGCTCCACCCGCGAGGCCAAGAAGGTCTGCCTGGCCTGCGAAGTCCGCTCGGAATGCCTTGAGTACGCCCTCTCCAACGACGAACGCTTCGGCATCTGGGGCGGTCTCTCCGAGCGCGAGCGCCGCCGGCTGAAGAAGGCCGCCGTCTAGGCAATTCGCCCAACTCCGTACGTAACGAACGGTCCGCCGCCTGCACCATCCCCGCAGGCGGCGGACCGTCGTCATACCCACCCGTTACTGTGGGGCGCTGTCCGCGTGATGCACCAACGCCCTCACGGGGCGCGTGCGTCCACCGCATCCGCACAGCAGCCTTCCGGGGGACGACCCCCGGACCCCGGCCGGAGGGGCCGTACCTCGATGTCCGTGCACAGCCAGTCGACGGCCCCGTACGAGGCCGCCGCGACCCCAGAGTTCCCCAGGCACGTCGTCACCGCCGTGCTCGTCTCCCACGACGGCGCGCGCTGGCTTCCCGACGCGCTCGCCGGGCTGCTCGGGCAGGACCGGCCCGTACAGAACGTGGTCGCCGCCGACACCGGCAGCGCGGACGACTCCGCTGCCCTGGTCACCGAAGCGCTCGGCGCCGAGCGGGTGTTGCACCTCGCCCGCCGCACGGGCTTCGGCACCGCCGTCGAGGAGGCGGCGCGTACGGCAGGGGTCCTCACCCCCGAGGAACTGCCGTACCTGAAGCGTCCCAGCGGCTGGGACCCGGTCAGCAGGACCTGGCGCGACGACACCTACGACCTGCCCGAACTGCCGCACGGCGAGCCCGTGCAGTGGCTCTGGCTGCTGCACGACGACTGCGCGCCCGAGCCGGACGCCCTGGCCGAGTTGCTGCGCGTCGCCGACTCCGATCCGTACGCCGCGATCGTCGGACCCAAGCTCCGCGGCTGGTACGACCGCAAGCAACTCCTCGAAGTCGGCGTCTCCATCGCCAACAGCGGACGCCGCTGGACCGGACTCGACCGCCGCGAGCAGGACCAGGGACAGCACGACCAGGTCCGCTCCGTCCTCTCCGTATCGACGGCCGGGATGCTCATCCGGCGTGACGTCTGGGAGGAGCTGGGCGGCTTCGACCGCAGGCTGCCCCTCATGCGCGACGACGTCGACCTGTGCTGGCGCGCGCACACGGCCGGACACAAGGTCGTCGTCGCCCCCGACGCCGTACTGCGCCACGCGGAGGCCTCCGCCCGCGAGCGGCGCCCCATCGACTGCGTGGGCCGCTCCGTCGCCAGCCCGCACCGCGTCGACAAGGCGGGCGCCGTCTACACGCTGCTCGCCAACGCGCGCGGCAAGGCACTTCCGTACGTCCTGCTGCGTCTCGTCATCGGCACGCTCGTGCGGACCGTCGCCTACCTGGTCGGCAAGGTGCCGGGCCAGGCCGTCGACGAGGTCACCGGGCTCTTCGGGACGCTCCTGCGGCCCGGCCGCCTCCTCGGCGCCCGGCGCCGCAGAGGCAAGGGATCGGTCGAGGCGAGCGAGCTGCGGCCCCTGTTCCCGCCGACCGGCGCCACCGTCCGCGTCACCGTCGAACAGGTCACCAGCCACTTCGGCGGGTCCTCCGAACCCGAAGCCGGCGGCTCGCGCCACGGCGTCGTCGAGTCAGGACCCGGCGGCGAGGACAGCGACTACCTGGACGTCGAGCAGTTCGCCCGGCTCAAGCGCATCGCCCGCAAGCCAGGGCCTGTGCTCTTCGCCGTACTCCTCGTCGCCTCCCTCGCCGCCTGCCGCGGACTCCTCGGCGGCGGTGCGCTCGCAGGCGGGGCACTACTGCCCGCACCGAGCGACGTCTCCGAACTCTGGAGCCGGTACGCGGACGCCTGGCACCCCCTGGGAGTCGGCGGCACCCAGAC
Organism: Streptomyces sp. NBC_01465; assembly: GCF_036227325.1. Taxonomy (NCBI): domain Bacteria; kingdom Bacillati; phylum Actinomycetota; class Actinomycetes; order Kitasatosporales; family Streptomycetaceae; genus Streptomyces; species Streptomyces sp. NBC_01465. The sequence continues at coordinate 5,211,544 of NZ_CP109467.1, forward strand.
CGCACCGCCCTACCTCGGCATCATCGCCGCGCTGTCGACCGTGCTCCTCGGACACACCGGCTTCGCGCTCACCCTGCTGCTGGTCTGCTCGGTGCCGCTGGCCGGACTCACCGCGTACTTCGCCTCGCGGCCGCTCACCGAGTCGCGGCTGCTGCGGGCCTGGGGAAGCGTCGCGTACGCCTTCCTGCCCGCCGCCACCGGCGCACTCGCGAGCGGACGCGTCGGGACGGCCGTCCTCGCCATCCTGCTGCCGCTGATCGCGCGCTGCGCCGTCTCCGCGGCCGGGCTGCGCGGTGCGCGCGGCTCCTGGCGCGCCACCTGGGCGTACACCTTCCTGCTGACCCTCGCCATGGCCTTCACCCCGGTCGTGTGGCCGCTCGCAGTGGTGCTCGGTGTGGGTGTGCTGGTGCTGCACCGCGACGAGATCACCGCGTACGGACTGCGCCTGCTCGCCGTCGTCGGCACCCCGCTCCTCGTGCTCGCGCCCTGGTCGCTGTCGCTGCTGACGCACCCCTCCCGGCTCTTCGAGGAAGCGGGCCTCGCCTACGGCAAGGGCTCGGCCTCCGCGCTGGACCTCCTTGGCATCAGCCCCGGCGGACCGAAGGCCGTCGGCGGTCTCGTCCTCGCCGGTGTGGTGCTGGCCGCGCTGGCCGCACTCCTGCGCGGGGAGCGGCAGTTCGCGATCCGTGCCGCCTGGGCCGGCGCCCTGGTCGGCCTCGTCTTCTCGGTCCTCGCGAACCGTTCCGGCTGGGCCGGTCCCGCCACGCTCGTCTACGGCATCGCGCTCCTGGCCGCCGCCGTGCTCGGCGCCGAGGGCGCCCGCGAACGCGTCGCCACGCAGAGCTTCGGCTGGCGCCAGCCGGTCGCAGGGCTCATCGCCGTCGCCGCGGTCCTGGGCCCGCTGGTCGCCGCCTTCGGCTGGATGGCCGGCGGCGCCGACGGTCCGGTGGAGCGCCGCGACCCCACGCAGGTGCCCGCCTTCGTCGCCGAGGAGAGCGGCACGCGCGACCAGGCACGGACGCTGGTCCTCGGCGGGAACTCCGCCGCGAAGGTCTCGTACACGCTGGTACGCGGCTCGGGCGGCCGCCTCGGCGACGCCGAGCTCGCCGAGGCGGGCGGCAGCAGCCCCCGCCTCGACAAGATCGTCGCCAACCTGGTGGCCGGCTCCGGAGCCGACCAGTCCAGCCAGCTGAGCGGCTACGCGATCCGCTATGTCCTCGTACGCGACGGAGCACCCAAGGAGATGAGCCGGGTCCTCGACGCGACCCCCGGCCTCGCCCGCCTCAGCCAGCTGGACGGCAGCGCACTGTGGAGCGTCGACCGGCAGATCGCCCGCGCCACGATCGTCTCCGGCACCGCCGAGCCCGTCGCGGTGGCCTCGGACCCCGTAGAGGCGCACACCACGCTCCCCGCGGGACCGGCAGGACGGATCCTGCGCATCGCCGACGCGGCCGCGCCCGGCTGGAGCGCCACGCTCGACGGAAGCCCGCTGACGAAGACGACCGTCGACGGCTGGGCGCAGGGCTTCCAACTGCCCGCGGAGGGCGGCAAGCTCGCCCTGACGTACGACGAACCGATCACCCACACCGCGTGGATCTGGGCCCAGGGCGCGCTCGCCCTGGTGCTCCTGGTGCTCGCGCTGCCGGGCCGCCGCAGGGACGTCGACGACGACCTCCCCGAGGAGGAACTCCTGGTGCCGGCCCAGCCGGTGGCCGGCGAGGGCCGCCGCGCGCGCAGGCTGAGGGCCGCGGCCCAGGCGGAGGAGGGCGGCGAGGAGCTGCCCGCCGACGAGGAGGCGTACCAGCAGCCGGTCGCCGAGGGCGACTTCGCGCCGCAGTACGGCAGCGAGGTGCCGCAGCAGCAGCCGTACGGGGAGTGGGACCAGCAGCAGCCGACGTACGCGACGGCCGACTACGCCCAGTACCCCGAAGGCCAGCAGGGTTACGCCGGGGAGCAGTACCAGCAGTACCCGGGCCAGTACGGCACCGAGGGCTACGACCCGTACCAGCAGCAGCAATACCCGCAGCAGGACGCCCAGTACGACCCGTACGGCTACGGACAGCAGCTGCCGCCCGAACACCAGCAGCCCCAGCAGCAGCCGCCCCACCCCGACGACGAGCCCCACCAGCAGCGCCCCGACGGGAGCCACCAGTGAACCGCAACACCCTCTCCCTCGGCGTAGCTGTCGCCGCCCTCGCCGCGGTCACCGGCCTCGCCGTCGTCGCCGCCCCCGGCGGCAGTACGACGGCCGAGGCCAAGGCCCCGGCGCGGCTGCCCGTGGAGCGCACCAGCCTGCTCTGCCCGGCCCCGAGCCAGTCCGACCTGGCGGAGACGACGTACACGTCGTTCACCCCCGCGGGAACGGCCGGCAAGTCCGGCAAGGCCGCGCTGCAGCCTTCCGCCGCGGCGAAGAAGAAGTCGGACAAGCCCGTCGCCCCCCTCACCCAGACTGGCAAGCCCGCCACCGCCACCGCCTCGGGCGGCGACGCCCCGGCCCTGATCGGCTCGGCCGATGGCGCGCTCGCCCCCGGCTGGACCGCCCAGCAGACCACCACGGTCACGACCGGCGGCTCCCGCGGTCTGCTCGGCACCAACTGCACCGCCCCGGACACCGACTTCTGGTTCCCCGGCGCGAGCACGGCGGCTGACCGCCAGGACTACGTCCACCTCACGAATCCGGACGACGGCGCGGCCGTCGCCGACATCGAGCTCTACGGCAAGGACGGCCGGATCGCCTCCGACGTGGGCGAGGACATCACGGTCCCGGCGCACGGCAGCGTGTCCGTCCTGCTCTCCACCCTGATCCCGGCCAAGACCGCCGACCTCACCGTCCACGTCTCGACCCGTTCGGGCCGCGTGGGCGCCGTCGTCCAGTCCATGGACGACAAGCTCGGCAGCGACTGGCTGCCCGCCTCGGCCGCCGCATCCCGCAAGCAGGTGCTGCCCGGCATCCCCGCCGACGCGACGGACGTGCAGCTGGTGGCGTACGCGCCCGGCACCGACGACGCCGACCTCAAGATCCAACTCGCGGGTGCGGACGGCACGATCACCCCGGCCGGCTTCGAAACCCTGCATGTGAAGGCGGGGATGACCGCCTCGGTCGACCTCAAGAACGTCACGCGCGGCGTGGCCGGCTCGCTCGTCCTGTCCGCCTCGGACGACGGGAGCGCGGCCCCGGTGGTGGCCGCCCTCAAGGTCGTACGCGGCAAGGGCTCGAAGCAGGAGGTCGCCTTCATCCCGGCGGCAGGGCCGGTGGGGGAGCGGGCCACCGCGGCGGACAACCGTGCCAAGGGCTCGACCCTTTCGCTGGTCGCGCCCGGGGCCGGTGCCAAGGTGAAGGTCACGGCTTCCGCGGGCAGCGGCGGCGGCTCGGCTGTGGTCAAGACGTACACGATCAAGGCCGGTACGACGCTCGCGGTGAAGCCGGAAGTGCCCTCGGGGCTCAAGGGCGCGTACGCACTGACCGTCGAACCGGAGGCGGGCAGCGGTCCCGTCTACGCGGCGCGCACGCTCGAACTCCCGCAGGGCGGCGTGCCGATGTTCACGGTGCAGACGCTCTCCGACGACCGGGGGATGGTCGCGGTGCCCGCGGCCGACCAGGACCTGTCGCTCCTGAACGACTGAGCCCGCCCGGCCGTCCGGGTCAGTCCTGTCCGTCCTGCCCGTACCGCGGATCGACCGATTCCGGTGCCAGGCCGAGGAGTTCGGCGACCTGCTCGACCACGACCTCGTGGACGAGCAGGGCGCGCTCGTCGCGGTTCTTGGTACGGATCTCGACGGGGCGACGGTAGACGACGATCCGCGCGGCCCGGTCCTTGGCCGCGGCGACCGCGCTGCCCAGCGGTACGGATTCGCTGTCGCGCCACTCGTCCGGGTCGTCCGGCGTGCTCGTACGGGGCACGTCGAGCACCAGGAAGTCGACCTCGGCCAGCTGCGGCCAGCGCCGCTCCAGACGCTCCACGGAGTCCTGTACGAGGTCCCGGAAGGTCTCCGCACGGGTGGCGGAGAGAGGGACCTGCGGAGGGGCGACAGGCCCGCGCATACCGCGGCCGTGCCGGTCGCGGCGGCGCGGCGGTCGGGGCGGCCGCGGCTCGGCGGGCTGGGGCGGGGGTGCGGGAGCGTCCATCACTGACGCAGGGTAGTCCTCCGGACGGCCCGGTGAAGGACGGGCCGGGCCTCTGCGCGACATGTCGTCGAATGAACGCCTCGATCACACTTCGGATCGATTCAACTTCGCGATGTGACCGCACATCTTCTGCCGATTATCCGGATCAGGCCAACTACTGACCGAATACCGCCCGGTCACTGACTGTGCCCCTCTTCCCCCGTGCAGGTCAGGGCAGTTGCTCCGCGGACACCAGGGGCAGGGGTGACACGACGACACGGTGGAGTGACGTCGTGGAGAGTCGTCGCGGCCCGCTCAAGAGTGCGGTACCGTCCAACATCGTGAGCCCTGTACGTCGCTGTTCTCGGACCGCGTGCGGCCGCCCCGCCGTCGCGACGCTGACGTACGTCTACGCCGACTCGACCGCGGTACTCGGCCCGCTCGCCACCTATGCCGAACCCCACTGCTACGACCTGTGCGCCGACCACAGCGAGCGGCTGACCGCCCCGCGCGGCTGGGAGGTCGTCCGTCTCACCGACGGCTCGGCCCCCGCACGCCCCAGCGGCGACGACCTCGAAGCCCTCGCCAACGCGGTACGGGAAGCGGCCCGTCCGCCCGTCCGCGGACAGCAGGCCGACCCGATGGAGGTCGCACGCCGCGGCCACCTGAGGGTGCTGCGCTCGCCGGAGCCCTGAACAGCGGCTGTGCCACCTCCGGGTAGTTTGAGGGATCCGTAAAGACCTTCAGGAGGGCCGGCCGTGACTGCTGCCGTCGATTTGTCGCAGATCGTCAAGGCGTACGACGTACGCGGAGTGGTCCCCGACCAGTGGGACGAGCCCCTCGCCGAGCTCTTCGGGGCGGCCTTCGTCAAGGTCACGGACGCATCGGCGATTGTGATCGGCCACGACATGCGCCCGTCCTCACCGGGCCTCTCGAACGCCTTCGCGCGCGGCGCGGCCGCCCAGGGCGCCGACGTCACCCTCATCGGCCTCTGCTCGACGGACCAGCTGTACTTCGCCTCGGGCCAACTGGACCTGCCCGGAGCGATGTTCACCGCCTCGCACAACCCGGCGCAGTACAACGGCATCAAGATGTGCCGGGCGGGCGCGGCCCCGGTCGGCCAGGACACGGGCCTCGCGGAGATCCGTACGCTCGCCGAGACCTGGCTGGCCACAGAAGCCCCAACACCCTTCCCCAAGCTCTCGGCTTCGCTCGAGCAGGGGAGGCCCCATCCCACCACGGGAACCATCACCCACCGCGAGACGTTGACCGACTACGCGGCGCACCTCCTCTCCCTCGTCGACCTCTCGTCGATGCGTCCCCTGAAGGTCGTGGTGGACGCGGGCAACGGCATGGGCGGCCACACGGTCCCCACGGTCTTCGCGGACCTCCCCGTCGACTTGATCCCCATGTACTTCGAGCTGGACGGCACTTTCCCCAACCACGAGGCCAACCCCCTGGACCCGGCGAACATCGTCGATCTGCAGGCCCGCGTGCTCGCCGAGGGCGCCGACCTCGGCCTGGCCTTCGACGGCGACGCGGACCGCTGCTTCGTGGTCGACGAGCAGGGCCGGGGCGTCTCCCCGTCGGCGATCACGGCCCTGGTCGCAGCCCGCGAACTGGCCAAGCACCCCGGCGGCACGGTGATCCACAACCTGATCACCTCCTGGTCGGTCCCCGAGGTGGTACGCGAAAACGGCGGCACCCCCGTCCGTACGCGCGTGGGCCACTCCTTCATCAAGCAGGAGATGGCGACCACCGGAGCGATCTTCGGCGGCGAGCACTCGGCGCACTACTACTTCCGCGACTTCTGGAACGCCGACACGGGCATGCTCGCGGCCCTGCACGTCCTGGCGGCCCTGGGCGGCCAGGAGACCCCGCTCTCGGCCCTGGTCTCCTCGTACGACCGCTATGCGGGCTCGGGCGAGATCAACTCCACGGTCGACGATCAGAAGGCCCGCACGGAGGCGGTCCGGGAGACGTACGCCGGGTTGGACGGAATCACCACGGACGACCTCGACGGCCTGACGGTGACGTCGCAGGACTGGTGGTTCAACCTCCGCCCCTCGAACACGGAACCACTGCTGCGCCTCAACGTGGAGGCGAGGGACGAGGCGACGATGACGAAGGTACGGGACGAGGTGCTGGCGCTGGTGAGGGCGAGGTAGTTCAAGCCGTCCGGCGATTGAGGACCGGGGGTCCGGGGGCGGAGCCCCCGAAAGGGGTGCAGGGGGCGAAGCCCCCGCAAGCGGGGCCCGGGGTGCGCAGCCCCCGGCCCACCCCACCCCCAGGGGGCCTGGGGCCCACCCCAGTTTCGGGAAGGGGCGGGGTAGGGGAGAGACCCCCGCCCCCGGCCCGGCGGTACGCTGACGTCTCCCAACCCAAACGTTCGAAGGGACACCCCATGCCGCTCGAAGCCGGCCTCCTGGAGATCCTCGCCTGCCCGGCCTGCCACGCCCCGCTCAAGGACGAGTCCGCCTCCACCGACTCCCCCGAGCTGATCTGCACCGGCAAGGACTGCGGCCTGGCCTACCCCGTACGGGACGGCATCCCCGTTCTCCTCGTCGACGAGGCCCGCCGCCCCGCGTAGAGCCTCAGCAGAGAACACAGCAGAAAACACCACGGAGGAGGGGGCCCGCCCCATGCTGGACGAGACGCTGCTGGACACCCCCGACGCCCTGGCCCGGGCCGACCGCCACGGCCTCCTCCGCGGCGCGGCAGAGGCGGGCGCCCGAGTCCGTACGGCCGCCCGCAACGCAGTCGAGGCCGGCATCGCCGAGCTCAAGCCGGAGGGCCGCCCCCGCGCGCTCCTCCTCGCGGGCCCCGGCACCGCGGCCACCGGAGTCGCCGACCTGCTCACCGCACTGGCGGGCACCACGGCCCCCGTGACCCGCCTCGCCCCCACCGGAGTCGCCCCCGCCGCAGGCGCCCTGCGCTGGGCACTCCCCGGCTGGGCGGGCCCGGTCGACCTCCTGCTGATCACCACGACGGACGGTACGGAACCGGGCCTGGCCCTCCTCGCCGAGCAGGCCTACCGCCGGGGCTGCACGGTCGTCGCCGTGGCCCCCCGCCGCACCCCGCTCACCGAGGCGGTGGACGGCGCGCACGGCCTCTCCGTACCCCTCGCGACGGCCCCGTACGACGGCCGTCAACACCCCGACGAGGCCACGGAGTCCGCAGCCGCCCCCGGCGCCCTCTGGTCCCTGCTCACGCCCCTTCTCGTCCTCCTGGACAGGGTGGGCATCCTCACGGCCCCGCCCGAGACGATCAGCCGCGTCGCGGACCGCCTCGACCGCACGGCGGAGCGCTGCGGACCGGCCATCACCACGTACAGCAACCCGGCCAAGACACTCGCCTCCGAACTCGCGGAATCGCTCCCCCTCATCTGGTCGGAAGGCACGGCGACAGCCGCCGCAGGGCGCCGATTCGCCGCCGTACTGGGCGAGTTGGCAGGCCACCCGGCCCTGGCGGCGGAGCTCCCCGAGGCGATCGCGGCCCACAGCACGCTCCTGTCCGGCACCTATGGGAACGGCCAGAACTCCCCGGACGCCTCCCCGGACGACTTCTTCCGCGACCGCGTGGACGACCCCCAGACCCTGCGCCCCCGCGTCGTCCTGCTCCGCGACCGCCCGGCCGGCGGCCTCACCGCGGCCCCGGCGGCCCGCGAGCTCGCGCTCGCCCACGACGCGCCCCTCAGCGAACTGGAGCCGGAGGAGGGCAGCGAACTGGAATCCCTCGCCGAGGTCGTCGCGACAACGGACTTCGCAGCCGTCTACCTGGCGCTGGCCTCCTCGTAGCCCTGCCGGCAACCCACCCCAGAGAGAGTTTTCATGGACCGCCTCGACAACACCGTGCGCCCTTACGCCTGGGGCTCCACGACCGCCATCCCGGCCCTCCTCTCCACCGCCCCCACAGGCGAACCCCAGGCCGAGATGTGGATGGGCGCCCACCCCGGGGCCCCCTCCCGCGTCGACCGCGGCCAGGGCGCACAGCCCCTCTCCGAACTGATCGCCGCCGATCCGGAAGCCGAACTCGGCGCACCCGCAGTCGCGAAGTTCGGCCCGCGCCTCCCCTTCCTCCTCAAGATCCTCGCGGCCGGAGCCCCCCTCTCCCTCCAGGTCCACCCCGACCTCGCGCAGGCGAAGGAGGGTTACGAGGCCGAGGAGCGCGCCGGCGTCCCCATCGACGCCCCGCACCGCAACTACAAGGACGCCAACCACAAGCCCGAACTCATCTGCGCGCTCACCCCCTTCGACGGCCTCTGCGGTTTCCGCGCCCCGTCGGAGGCGGCCGACCTGCTGGCCGCCCTCGGGGTGGACTCGCTGAAGCCGTACGTGGACATCCTGCGCGCCCGCCCCGAAGAGGCGGCCCTGCGCGAGGTCCTCACGGCGGTCCTGACCGCGGACCCCGCCCAGATGCGGACCACGGTCACCGAATCCGCAGCGGCAGCGGAACGCCTCGGCGGCGCCCACGCCCCGTACGCGCAGATCGCCCAGCACTACCCCGGCGACCCGGGCGTCATCGCGGCGATGCTGCTCAACCACGTCCAACTGCAGCCGGGCGAAGCCCTGTTCCTCGGCGCGGGCGTCCCACACGCCTACCTCAGCGGCATGGGCGTGGAGATCATGGCGAACTCCGACAACGTCCTGCGCTGCGGCCTCACGCCCAAGCACGTCGACGTCCCCGAACTCCTCAAGATCGTCCGCTTCGAGCCGACGGGCCCGGGCGTCCTGCGCCCCGAGGCATCGGAGTCGGGCGAGGAGCTCTACGAGACCCCCATCGACGAGTTCCGCCTCTCCCGCTACGCCCTCCCCGCCGACGCGACCCCCGTCGATCTCCCCGCCACTACCCCGCAGATCCTGCTCTGCACCGCAGGCACCCCGACCGCAGGCGAACTCCAGCTCACCCCCGGCCAGTCGGTCTTCGTACCGGCGGGCGAAAAAGCAACGCTCACCGGCCCCGGTACGGTCTTCCGCGCCACCGTCGTGGCCTGATGCAACAATGTGCGGCCGTACAGGCCCGCAGCCCACACCTGCACCAGCACCGACGAAGGGACCCAGCCCACTCATGAGCGCGTCAGGCGGAACCAAGGCGATTGTGGCGGCGCTCGGCGCCAACCTCGCGATCGCGGTAGCGAAGTTCGTGGCGTTCCTCTTCAGTGGCTCGTCGTCGATGCTCGCGGAGAGCGTCCACTCGCTCGCCGACTCCGGCAACCAGGGCCTGCTCCTCCTCGGCGGCAAGAAGGCCAAGCGCGAGGCAACACCGGAGCACCCCTTCGGCTACGGCCGCGAGCGCTACATCTACGCCTTCCTGGTCTCCATCGTCCTGTTCTCCGTCGGCGGCATGTTCGCCGTCTACGAGGGCTACGAGAAGATCAAGCACCCCCACTCCCTCGACAACTGGTACTGGCCGGTCGGCGTCCTGGTCTTCGCGATCATCGCGGAGGGCTTCTCCTTCCGTACGGCGATCGTGGAGTCCAACGCGACGCGCGGCGCCCTCTCCTGGACCCAGTTCATCCGCCGCGCCAAGGCCCCCGAGCTCCCCGTCGTGCTCCTCGAGGACTTCGGCGCCCTGATCGGTCTCGTCCTCGCCCTGGGCGGTGTTGGCATTGCCGTCATCACCGACAACGGCGTCTGGGACGGCATCGGCACGCTCTGCATCGGCATCCTGCTGATCGCCATCGCGATCGTCCTGGCAGCGGAGACGAAGTCGCTCCTCCTCGGCGAATCCGCGGGCACCGACGAGGTCGACAAGATCAAGCAGGCCATCGTCGACCACGACACCGTCACCTCGGTCATCCACATGCGCACGCTCCACCTCGGCCCCGAGGAACTCCTCGTCGCAGCCAAGATCGCCGTCCAGCACGACGACACGGCAGCCGAGGTCGCAGCCGCCATCAACGCGGCGGAGACCCGCATCCGCGAAGCCGTCCCGATCGCCCGCGTGATCTACCTGGAGCCGGACATCTACAGCGAGTCGGACGCAGCAGCGGGCAACGACCCCGCAGCAACCCCGGGCGGTCCGACCCCCGGTCCCGCCCACTGACGCAAGTCCCCAACACCCCACCGGACAAAGCCTCTCCCCATCCGGACTGGGGTCCACTGGGCCGATCGGTGTAGATTCGTGACCAGAGCCAGACGTCGCTGCTGATGGCGGTCGGGCGGTCCGTCCTGCGGACCGTCCGAGGGAGAGAGGGCCTCCGACGGACTGCGCACTGTGTGTACGACGCCCGGGCATTCCCATGTCCGCACGCCGAAACCGCAGAGCACAGCCACCCGAAGCACCACCCTCGACCCCTTTCCACGAGGAGCAGCCCACATCATGACGACTGTCGCCACCGCTCAGGACTTCAAGGTCGCCGACCTGTCCCTGGCCGCCTTCGGCCGCAAGGAGATCACGCTCGCCGAGCACGAGATGCCCGGCCTGATGTCGATCCGCAAGGAGTACGCGGCCACCCAGCCGCTCGCCGGCGCACGCGTCACCGGCTCCCTGCACATGACCGTGCAGACGGCGGTCCTGATCGAGACGCTGGTCGCCCTCGGCGCCGACGTCCGCTGGGCCTCCTGCAACATCTTCTCCACCCAGGACCACGCCGCGGCAGCCATCGCGGTCGGCCCGACGGGTACCCCCGAGGCCCCTGCGGGCGTCCCGGTCTTCGCCTGGAAGGGCGAGAGCCTGGAAGAGTACTGGTGGTGCACGGAGCAGGCGCTGACCTGGCCGAACACCCCCACCGGCGGCCCGAACATGATCCTCGATGACGGCGGCGACGCCACGCTCCTCGTCCACAAGGGCGTCGAGTTCGAGAAGGCCGGCGCGGCCCCGGACCCGGCGACGGCGGACTCCGAGGAGTACGCGTACATCCTCAAGCTCCTCAACCGCACCCTGAGCGAGAACCCCCAGAAGTGGACCCAGCTCGCCTCGGAGATCCGCGGCGTGACCGAGGAGACCACCACGGGCGTCCACCGCCTGTACGAGATGATGCGCGACGGCCAGCTGCTCTTCCCGGCGATCAACGTCAACGACGCGGTCACCAAGTCGAAGTTCGACAACAAGTACGGCTGCCGCCACTCCCTGATCGACGGCATCAACCGCGCCACCGACGTCCTCATCGGCGGCAAGGTCGCGGTCGTCTGCGGTTACGGCGACGTCGGCAAGGGCTGCGCCGAGTCGCTCCGCGGCCAGGGCGCCCGCGTCATCGTCACGGAGATCGACCCGATCTGCGCGCTCCAGGCGGCGATGGACGGCTACCAGGTCGCCACTCTCGACGACGTCGTCGAGATCGCCGACATCTTCGTCACCACGACGGGCAACAAGGACATCATCATGGCCGCCGACATGGCCAAGATGAAGCACCAGGCGATCGTCGGGAACATCGGCCACTTCGACAACGAGATCGACATGGCCGGCCTGGCCAAGATCCCCGGCATCGTGCGGGACGAGGTCAAGCCCCAGGTCCACACCTGGAAGTTCGAAGACGGCAAGGTCCTGATCGTCCTCTCCGAGGGCCGCCTGCTGAACCTCGGCAACGCGACGGGCCACCCGTCCTTCGTGATGTCCAACTCCTTCGCGGACCAGACCCTGGCCCAGATCGAGCTGTTCACCAAGCAGTCCGAGTACCCGACCGACGTCTACGTGCTCCCGAAGCACCTCGACGAGAAGGTCGCCCGCCTCCACCTGGACGCCCTCGGCGTCCGCCTCACCACGCTGCGCCCGGAGCAGGCGAGCTACATCGGCGTAGAGGTAGAGGGCCCGTACAAGCCCGACCACTACCGCTACTGATCGACCAGCACCACCCCAGCACCACCCGAACACAGGCCAGGCCCCCGTCACCCAGTGCCGGGGGCCTGCCCCTTGTCGGCACTTCCCAGAAGGACCCCCATGCCCCGCGGCCGCTACTCCCTGCACGACCCCCACGACCACACCCCCCTCGGTGAAGAGCACTTCCACTGCGCCCCCGGACCCTCCGGCTGGCGCTACGTGGCCCAGACGACGACCCCCGCCGGAGACCACGCGGGCTCCGTCGACCTGGCCGTCGACGAACTGGGCCGCCCCATCCGCCTGGAACTCAACGCCTCCTCCTGGCAGATCCGCGGCGCGGCCCTGGACGGCGTCACCTGGGTCCGCACGGACCCCACCGGCGCGTACGCCACCGAAGGCAACGTCCAGGCCCACGCGTTCACCGGCACCTCCCCGGCCTTCCTCATCGCCACCGCGCGTCTCCTCCGCCTCACTCCCCACACCCCCGCCACCCGCGTCCGCCTGGTCGCCTTCACCGACCCGGTCCTGGCCCCCCGCACCGTCGACCAGTCCTGGGCCCTACTGAAAAGTGAAGCGCACGCCACTGACAACGGCCCGCTCCTGGTGGACGAGTACCGGATCAACGCCCTGGACACAGGGGAACAGCACACGGTCCACATCGCAGGAGACGTAGTGCTCTCAGCCCCCGGAATCGAGCTGGAACACCTGGAGACCCCACCCTCGACGTTCCCCGCGCCCTAACCAGGCGGCGCGAACCCGGAGCCGGGGCCCCGCGATTCCTGCTCGACGGAATCCCTCCGCACGGCCCCCACCACAGGAGCGACAACCACGGGCTCCTGCAGCCCAGTTGAGGCACTCACTCCGAAGACGCGCCGCGCATCCCGCACCTGCCGCTCATTGACGACAGCGGCCAAGTACGCCCCCGGCGGCACCCCATGAGGCACAGGAGCTCCCGTACGGCCGGCCAGCTCCCCGGCGAGCCGCTCCGCGACAGCCCACCCCACCTCCGCGTCGAGCTGCCCCATCCGCGTCAGGTACTGCCGGACCGCCAGCCACAGCTCGTCCGGCACCCCGGACAGATCCAGCCCCGAGAACCGCCCGGCCAGCCACGGCGGCGGAGGCGGCACAGCGCGCACACCGCGCCCCGCGGTCACCCGCTCCCGTACGACAAGGGTCCCCGCGAAGACATCCCCGATGCGCCGCCCCCGTGCGGAGACCAGGGAGGCGATGCACGCCACGACCCCGAAGGTGATCATGATTTCGACGACCCCCATGGCCCCCCGCACCAGCGCATGCCGGAACCGGATCGGCCCCCCGTCGTCCCGCACCACCCGCAGCCCGCACGCCAGCTTCCCCAGCGACCGCCCATGGCTGAGCGTCTCCACGGCGATGGGAGCCCCGACGAGCACCAACAAGAACAACCCCACACTCAAAGCAGCCGAAGCAGCCTCGTCCATCGAGGCGGTAGCGGCGATAACCCCCACCGAAAGCCCGATGTACACAGCCCAGACGACGACCAGATCAATCAGCAGTGCCAGCGCCCGACTGGGCAACTTCGCAGGCTGCAGCCCCAGTACGACCGCATCGCCCGTCACGAGCCAACTCACAGAAGCCCACCCACCCTTCGCCGAGATCCACAGTCTGCCAAGCTGACGCCGAACCACAACCAGCAGCAGAGGCAGGAGCAGCAGTCCCATGGACCTGGATGTCTTCGTCACGGCCCACCGAGCCGAGTGGGACCGCCTCAACCACCTCCTGCACCGAGGCCGCCGACTCACCGGCGCGGAGGCCGACGAACTGGTGGCCCTCTACCAGCGCACGGCCACCCACCTCTCGCAGATCCAGTCCACCACCCCGGACCCCATGCTCACGGCCCGCCTGACGCAACTGGTGGCCCGAGCCCGCGCCACAGTGACGGGCACGCGCAGGGCGAGCTGGCGAGACGCGGTCCATTTCCTCACAGCCGGCTTCCCCGCAGCGGTCTACCGCTCCCGCCACTGGTGGGTCCCCACAGCCCTGATCTCGACAGCAGTCGCCGCCCTCATCGGCTGGTGGATCGCGACCCACCTGGAAATCCAGTCCTCCATCGCAGCGCCCTCCGCACTCCGCGACATGACCCGCCCGGGCGGCGAATACGAGACCTACTACTCCAGCCACCCCGCCGCCTCTTTCGCAGCCCAGGTCTGGACGAACAACGCCCAGGCGGCCACGATGTGCCTGGTCCTGGGCGGGTTCCTCTGCCTCCCGGTCTTCTGGATCCTCTTCCTCAACATGCTCAACCTCGGCGTGGGCATGGGCCTGATGGCCTCGGCCGGCCGCCTCGACACCTTCCTCGGCCTGGTCCTCCCGCACGGCCTCCTGGAACTCACCGCGGTCTTCGTAGCCGCCGGCACAGGCCTGCGCCTCGGCTGGACCGTCATCGACCCGGGCCCCCTCTCCCGCCGCACAGCTCTGGCCCAACAGGGCCGCGCAGCGCTGGGCATGGCCATCGGCCTGGCCCTGGTCCTCTTCGTCTCAGGAATCCTGGAAGGCTTCGTGACCCCCTCGGGCCTCCCCACCTGGGCCCGCATAGGCATCGGCATCGCAGCGGAACTGGCATTCCTCACCTACGTGTACGTACTAGGCGGCCGAGCAGCACGAGCAGGCGACACCGGTGACGTGGAGGAAGCGGACCGAAGCGCCGAACTCCCCATCGCGGCGTGATGTGCGTACGCACCCCCTGACCTGCTAGTCTCCTCCTCGCCCACAAAAAACCGTTGACACGGTTCGAGTGGGGAGGTAGATTCGAACGGTTGCCTCGAACTGGACAGGTTCGAGCGAAACAGCTAGTGTCTCTCTCGCTCACACCGGAAATTGAATTTCCGCAGAGCCTCCCGATATTCAGAATGACGAGGCCGATCAAGTCGGCCAAATTTCATCTGATAAAGTCGGAATCGCTGGAAAGTCGAGAGACCGAAAAGCACCCCGTTTCGACCGGGAATCGGACACGAAAGAGTCTGATAGAGTCGGAAACGCAAGACCGAAGGGAAGCGCCCGGAGGAAAGCCCCAGAAAATGTTCTGCGGGTGAGTACAAAGGAAGCGTCCGTTCCTTGAGAACTCAACAGCGTGCCAAAAGTCAACGCCAGATATGTTGATACCCCGGCCCACTTCGGTGGGTTGGTGGTTCCTTTGAAAAAGACCTTCCCTTTGCCGGGAAGGCAACACAGCGAGGACGCAGTGAACGGTCGGTCCTATTCCGACATGACCGTTCCGCTCTTTCGTGTGTCTACTCGCTTCGGCGAGAAAACATTCACGGAGAGTTTGATCCTGGCTCAGGACGAACGCTGGCGGCGTGCTTAACACATGCAAGTCGAACGATGAAGCCTTTCGGGGTGGATTAGTGGCGAACGGGTGAGTAACACGTGGGCAATCTGCCCTTCACTCTGGGACAAGCCCTGGAAACGGGGTCTAATACCGGATAACACCGGGTTCCGCATGGGACCTGGTTAAAAGCTCCGGCGGTGAAGGATGAGCCCGCGGCCTATCAGCTTGTTGGTGGGGTGATGGCCTACCAAGGCGACGACGGGTAGCCGGCCTGAGAGGGCGACCGGCCACACTGGGACTGAGACACGGCCCAGACTCCTACGGGAGGCAGCAGTGGGGAATATTGCACAATGGGCGAAAGCCTGATGCAGCGACGCCGCGTGAGGGATGACGGCCTTCGGGTTGTAAACCTCTTTCAGCAGGGAAGAAGCGAAAGTGACGGTACCTGCAGAAGAAGCACCGGCTAACTACGTGCCAGCAGCCGCGGTAATACGTAGGGTGCGAGCGTTGTCCGGAATTATTGGGCGTAAAGAGCTCGTAGGCGGCTTGTCACGTCGGTTGTGAAAGCCCGGGGCTTAACCCCGGGTCTGCAGTCGATACGGGCAGGCTAGAGTGTGGTAGGGGAGATCGGAATTCCTGGTGTAGCGGTGAAATGCGCAGATATCAGGAGGAACACCGGTGGCGAAGGCGGATCTCTGGGCCATTACTGACGCTGAGGAGCGAAAGCGTGGGGAGCGAACAGGATTAGATACCCTGGTAGTCCACGCCGTAAACGTTGGGAACTAGGTGTTGGCGACATTCCACGTCGTCGGTGCCGCAGCTAACGCATTAAGTTCCCCGCCTGGGGAGTACGGCCGCAAGGCTAAAACTCAAAGGAATTGACGGGGGCCCGCACAAGCAGCGGAGCATGTGGCTTAATTCGACGCAACGCGAAGAACCTTACCAAGGCTTGACATCGCCCGGAAAGCCGTAGAGATACGGCCCCCCTTGTGGTCGGGTGACAGGTGGTGCATGGCTGTCGTCAGCTCGTGTCGTGAGATGTTGGGTTAAGTCCCGCAACGAGCGCAACCCTTGTTCTGTGTTGCCAGCATGCCCTTCGGGGTGATGGGGACTCACAGGAGACTGCCGGGGTCAACTCGGAGGAAGGTGGGGACGACGTCAAGTCATCATGCCCCTTATGTCTTGGGCTGCACACGTGCTACAATGGCCGGTACAATGAGCTGCGATGCCGCGAGGCGGAGCGAATCTCAAAAAGCCGGTCTCAGTTCGGATTGGGGTCTGCAACTCGACCCCATGAAGTCGGAGTTGCTAGTAATCGCAGATCAGCATTGCTGCGGTGAATACGTTCCCGGGCCTTGTACACACCGCCCGTCACGTCACGAAAGTCGGTAACACCCGAAGCCGGTGGCCCAACCCCTTGTGGGAGGGAGCTGTCGAAGGTGGGACTGGCGATTGGGACGAAGTCGTAACAAGGTAGCCGTACCGGAAGGTGCGGCTGGATCACCTCCTTTCTAAGGAGCACTTCTTACCAACTCCGGTTGGTCAGAGGCCAGTTCATCAGCGAACGTCTGATGCTGGTTGCTCATGGGTGGAACGTTGACTACTCGGCACGACAGGTTGTTTTTCCTCAGTACTGCTTCGGCGTGGAAAGGGAAGAGTGATTGGTCGGGTCGGGCACGCTGTTGGGTATCTGAAGGTACGGGCTGTAAAGCCTTGTGTCTTCGGTTGCCGGCCCCGGTACAGCACCGCGTGAGTGGTGTGTGACGGGTGGTTGGTCGTTGTTTGAGAACTGCACAGTGGACGCGAGCATCTGTGGCCAAGTTTTTAAGGGCGCACGGTGGATGCCTTGGCACCAGGAACCGATGAAGGACGTGGGAGGCCACGATAGTCCCCGGGGAGCCGTCAACCAGGCTTTGATCCGGGGGTTTCCGAATGGGGAAACCCGGCAGTCGTCATGGGCTGTCACCCATACCTGAACACATAGGGTATGTGGAGGGAACGAGGGGAAGTGAAACATCTCAGTACCCTCAGGAAGAGAAAACAACCGTGATTCCGGGAGTAGTGGCGAGCGAAACCGGATGAGGCCAAACCGTATGCGTGTGATACCCGGCAGGGGTTGCGCATGCGGGGTTGTGGGATCTCTCTTTCACAGTCTGCCGGCTGTGAGACGAGTCAGAAACCGTTGATGTAGGCGAAGGACATGCGAAAGGTCCGGCGTAGAGGGTAAGACCCCCGTAGCTGAAACATCAACGGCTCGTTTGAGAGACACCCAAGTAGCACGGGGCCCGAGAAATCCCGTGTGAATCTGGCGGGACCACCCGCTAAGCCTAAATATTCCCTGGTGACCGATAGCGGATAGTACCGTGAGGGAATGGTGAAAAGTACCGCGGGAGCGGAGTGAAATAGTACCTGAAACCGTGTGCCTACAAGCCGTGGGAGCGTCGCTCATTGAGTTTACTCAATGGGTCGTGACTGCGTGCCTTTTGAAGAATGAGCCTGCGAGTTAGCGGTGTGTAGCGAGGTTAACCCGTGTGGGGAAGCCGTAGCGAAAGCGAGTCCGAATAGGGCGATTGAGTTGCACGCTCTAGACCCGAAGCGGAGTGATCTAGCCATGGGCAGGTTGAAGCGGCTGTAAGAGGTCGTGGAGGACCGAACCCACCAGGGTTGAAAACCTGGGGGATGACCTGTGGTTAGGGGTGAAAGGCCAATCAAACTCCGTGATAGCTGGTTCTCCCCGAAATGCATTTAGGTGCAGCGTCGTGTGTTTCTTGCCGGAGGTAGAGCACTGGATAGGCGATGGGCCCTACCGGGTTACTGACCTTAGCCAAACTCCGAATGCCGGTAAGTGAGAGCACGGCAGTGAGACTGTGGGGGATAAGCTCCATGGTCGAGAGGGAAACAGCCCAGAGCATCGACTAAGGCCCCTAAGCGTACGCTAAGTGGGAAAGGATGTGGAGTCGCAGAGACAACCAGGAGGTTGGCTTAGAAGCAGCCACCCTTGAAAGAGTGCGTAATAGCTCACTGGTCAAGTGATTCCGCGCCGACAATGTAGCGGGGCTCAAGCGTACCGCCGAAGTCGTGTCATTCCAGCACATACCCCCAACGGGGGCTGGGATGGGTAGGGGAGCGTCGTGTGCCGGGTGAAGCCGCGCCGGAAGGCAGTGGTGGACGGTTCACGAGTGAGAATGCAGGCATGAGTAGCGATACACACGTGAGAAACGTGTGCGCCGATTGACTAAGGGTTCCTGGGTCAAGCTGATCTGCCCAGGGTAAGTCGGGACCTAAGGCGAGGCCGACAGGCGTAGTCGATGGACAACCGGTTGATATTCCGGTACCCGCTTTGAAACGCCCAATACTGAATCAGACGATGCTAAGCCCGTGAAGCCGTCCTGATCTCTTCGGAGTTGAGGGAAGTGGTGGAGCCGGTGACCCAGATCTGTACTAGGTAAGCGATGGGGTGACGCAGGAAGGTAGTCCAGCCCGGGCGGTGGTTGTCCCGGGGTAAGGGTGTAGGCCGTGTGATAGGCAAATCCGTCACACATTAAGGCTGAGACCTGATGCCGAGCCGATTGTGGTGAAGTGGATGATCCTATGCTGTCGAGAAAAGCCTCTAGCGAGTTTCATGGCGGCCCGTACCCTAAACCGACTCAGGTGGTCAGGTAGAGAATACCGAGGCGTTCGGGTGAACTATGGTTAAGGAACTCGGCAAAATGCCCCCGTAACTTCGGGAGAAGGGGGGCCATCACCGGTGAAGGAACTTGCTTCCTGAGCTGGGGGTGGCCGCAGAGACCAGCGAGAAGCGACTGTTTACTAAAAACACAGGTCCGTGCGAAGCCGTAAGGCGATGTATACGGACTGACGCCTGCCCGGTGCTGGAACGTTAAGGGGACCGGTTAGTGACCTTTCGGGGTTGCGAAGCTGAGAACTTAAGCGCCAGTAAACGGCGGTGGTAACTATAACCATCCTAAGGTAGCGAAATTCCTTGTCGGGTAAGTTCCGACCTGCACGAATGGCGTAACGACTTCTCGACTGTCTCAACCATAGGCCCGGTGAAATTGCACTACGAGTAAAGATGCTCGTTTCGCGCAGAAGGACGGAAAGACCCCGGGACCTTTACTACAGTTTGATATTGGTGTTCGGTTCGGCTTGTGTAGGATAGGTGGGAGACTTTGAAGCTGTGACGCCAGTCATGGTGGAGTCGCCGTTGAAATACCACTCTGGTCGTGCTGGATGTCTAACCTCGGTCCGTGATCCGGATCAGGGACAGTGTCTGATGGGTAGTTTAACTGGGGCGGTTGCCTCCTAAAGAGTAACGGAGGCGCCCAAAGGTTCCCTCAGCCTGGTTGGCAATCAGGTGTTGAGTGTAAGTGCACAAGGGAGCTTGACTGTGAGACCGACGGGTCGAGCAGGGACGAAAGTCGGGACTAGTGATCCGGCAGTGGCTTGTGGAAGCGCTGTCGCTCAACGGATAAAAGGTACCCCGGGGATAACAGGCTGATCTTCCCCAAGAGTCCATATCGACGGGATGGTTTGGCACCTCGATGTCGGCTCGTCGCATCCTGGGGCTGGAGTCGGTCCCAAGGGTTGGGCTGTTCGCCCATTAAAGCGGTACGCGAGCTGGGTTTAGAACGTCGTGAGACAGTTCGGTCCCTATCCTCTGTGCGCGTAGGAATATTGAGAAGGGCTGTCCCTAGTACGAGAGGACCGGGACGGACGAACCTCTGGTGTGCCAGTTGTCCTGCCAAGGGCATGGCTGGTTGGCTACGTTCGGAAAGGATAACCGCTGAAAGCATCTAAGCGGGAAGCCTGCTTCGAGATGAGTATTCCCACCCCCTTTGAGGGGTTAAGGCTCCCAGTAGACGACTGGGTTGATAGGCCAGATGTGGAAGCCCGGTAACGGGTGGAGCTGACTGGTACTAATAGGCCGAGGGCTTGTCCTCAGTTGCTCGCGTCCACTGTGTTAGTTCTGAAATAACGAACGACCGTGAAAACACCGGTTGGTTCAATTTCATAGTGTTTCGGTGGTCATAGCGTTAGGGAAACGCCCGGTTACATTCCGAACCCGGAAGCTAAGCCTTTCAGCGCCGATGGTACTGCAGGGGGGACCCTGTGGGAGAGTAGGACGCCGCCGAACAATTTTTAGATGGGAAACCCCCGCACCTTATGGTGCGGGGGTTTTCTGCGTTCCGGGGCCGGTATGGGAAGGCCGGGCCGGCCGCCTTTTCAGAGGCGGCCGGCGGCTTTCAGGGCCAGGTAGGCGTCGGCCAGGGCGGGGGCGATTTCTGTTGGGGTTGCGTCTACGACTGTGACGCCGTGGTGCGTGAGCTGGTCCGCTGTGCGGCGGCGCTGTTCGAGGGCCTGGGTGGCGGCTGCGGATTCGTAGACCGCTTCGAGGGTTCCTCGGGCGGTCGTCATTTCGGCGACGTAGGGGTCGGCGACCGAGGCTACGAGGACCGTATGGCGTTGGGTGAGTTGGGGGAGCACGGGCAGGAGGCCTTCGCCGATCGGGGCGGCGTCCAGGGTGGTGAGCAGGACGATCAGGGAGCGGCGGGGGGCGTGTTTGAGGGCTGCGGCGCTCAGGCCGCGGGCGTCTGTTTCCACCAGCTCGGGTTCGAGAGGGGCCAGTGCGTTGACCAGGGAGGGGAGGATCTCTCCCGCTGAGCGGCCCTGGACCAGGGCTCGGGTGCGGCGGTCGTATGCGAGGAGGTCCACGCGGTCGCCGGCGCGTGAGGCGAGGGCGGCGAGGAGCAGAGCTGCGTCCATTGCCGCGTCCAGGCGAGGGACGTCACCGACCCGTCCCGCTGACGTGCGGCCCGTGTCCAGGACGATCAGGATGTGGCGGTCGCGTTCGGGACGCCAGGTGCGTACGGCGACGGTGCTCTGGCGGGCCGTGGCTCGCCAGTCGATGGAACGGGTGTCGTCGCCGGGGACGTACTCGCGGAGGCTGTCGAACTCTGTGCCTTCGCCGCGGGTCAACACGCTGGTGCGGCCGTCGAGTTCGCGCAGGCGGGCCAGGCGTGAGGGCAGGTGTTTGCGGCTGGTGAACGGCGGCAGGACGCGCACCGTCCAGGGGACGCGGTGGTGGCCTTGGCGGGCCGCGAGCCCCAGCGGGCCGTACGAGCGGACCGTGATGCGTTCTGCTTGGCGGTCGCCGCGGCGGGTGGGGCGGAGGGCCGTGGTGAGGCGGCGTCGTTCGCCGGCGGGGATCGTCAGGGTGTGGCGGGAGGCGGCCTGTTCCGTGCCGGGCGGCCAGGCGCTGGGGGGCCAGGCGTCGCGGAGTTGGGCGCGCAGGCGACGGGGGGACGGGTTGGTGACGGTGAGAAGGACTTCGGCCGGCTCGTCAACCCGAACTGATGTGTCACCGGTTCGGGTGAATTGGAGCTTTCGTACTGGTGCGGCCCGGGCGTAGTCGTACAGAATTGCGAGTGTGAGGGGGGTGTTCACGGCGAGGATCCCCGTCCAGCTGGGGGCGAGGATGCCGACGGGGAGGGAGCTGAGGGCTGCGAGGAGCGCGGCGCGTCCGGTGAGGGCCATGGGTGGATCCTCAGCGGGGGACGGGGACTTGGGCGAGGATCGCGTTGATGACGGAGTCGGCGGTGACGCCCTCCATCTCGGCCTCGGGGCGGAGTTGGATCCGGTGGCGGAGGGTCGGCAGCGCGAGGGCTTTGACGTCGTCGGGGATGACGTAGTCACGGCCGGTGAGCCAGGCCCAGGCCCGGGCGGTGGAGAGCAGCGCGGTGGCGCCTCGTGGGGAGACGCCGAGGGTGAGGGAGGGGGATTCTCTGGTGGCACGGCAGATATCGACCACGTAGCCGGAGATTTCCGGGGACACGGAGGTCTTGGCGACGGCGGTGCGGGCCGCTTCGAGGTCGGCGGGACCGGCGACGGGGCGTAGGCCGGCGGCCTGGAGGTCGCGGGGGTTGAAGCCGTCGGCGTGCCGGGTGAGCACGCTGATCTCGTCCTCGCGGGATGGGAGGGGGACGGTCAGCTTGAGGAGGAAGCGGTCGAGCTGGGCTTCCGGGAGGGGGTAGGTGCCTTCGTACTCGACCGGGTTCTGGGTGGCGGCCACCAGGAACGGGTCGGGCAGGGGGCGGGGGGTGCCGTCGACCGTGACCTGGCGTTCTTCCATCGCTTCGAGGAGCGAGGACTGCGTCTTGGGAGGGGTTCGGTTGATCTCGTCGGCGAGGAGCAGGTTCGTGAAGACCGGGCCGGACTGGAAGGAGAACTCGGCGGTGCGGGCGTCGTAGACCAGCGATCCCGTGATGTCGCTGGGCATGAGGTCGGGGGTGAACTGGACGCGCTTGGTGTCGAGTTGCAGGGAGGCGGCCAGGGCGCGGACCAGGAGGGTCTTCGCCACTCCGGGGACGCCTTCGAGGAGGACGTGGCCTCGGCAGAGGAGCGCGACGACCAGACCGGTCACGGCCGGGTCCTGACCGACCACGGCCTTTCCGATCTCGGCTCGCAGGGCCTCCAGTGAGGCTCGGGCCTGGTCCGAGTGGTCGGGGGTCTGCGGGGTCGGGGCGCTCATGAGGTGCGTACCTCTCGTTCTAGGGCGTCGAGTTCGTCTGCCAGGCGGATGAGGGCGGCGTCGTCGGCAGGGGACGGGCCGAAGAGCAGGGTACGGAGATCGTGTGCCGTGGTGGGGAGTTGGGCGGAGACGGCGGGGAGGAGGGCCTCGGGGGTGTGGGCCTCGCGGGGAGGGACGCCGAGGAGTGGGGCGAGACGGGCGCGGGCTGCCGAGCGGAGCACTTCGGCCGCGCGGTCGCGGGCGTTCGTCTTCCGGTAGAGGCGGGCGCGGCCCTCGGTGGCTTCCGAGGCGCGGAGTGTGACGGGGAGGCGTTCGGGGACCAGGGGGCCGAGGCGGCGGGCTCGCCATACGGCGGCCAGGGCTGCGGCCAGGAGGAGTTGGAGCGTTCCCCAGAGCCAGCCGGACGGGATGAGGTCGAAGAAGCTCTTGGTGCCGCCGTCGGTGGCGGAGGCGTCGGAGAGCGAGGGGAGGTACCAGACGAGGTGGGGGCGTGAGCCGAGGAGTTGCAGGGCGAGTGAGGCGTTGCCCTCGTCGTCGAGGCGATGGTTGAGAAGGATGTCGGGAGCGCCGAGCAGGACGGTGTCGCCGTGGCCGGCGGACGGGAGGGTGAGCACCGTGGGGAGGCCGTCGGCGGGGTAGCAGGCGGAGGCGCCGTTGCCGGGGGAGGAGTAGCTGATGCCGCCCGTGTCGGCGGGGCCCGCGCGGAGTGCGGCGGGCAGGTCGCAGCGCGGGGCGCGGGCGGAGACCTCGGCGGGGGCTATGGCCCGTACGCCGGGGGCGAGGGTGGAGACGGAGGGCGGGCCCGGGGAGAGGAGGACCGTGCGGCCGCCTGAATCGGAGATCGCCGAGTGGAGGGTCTTCTGTTGGTGGGGGGTGAGGAGGTCGGGGTTGGCCACCAGGAGGGTGGTGTCCGGGCCGGCCGCGGCGACGGTCGCGTCGAGTGTGGTGACGACCCGGGTGGAGACGCCGCGCTCCTTGAGGAGTTCGGCCACGGCGCGGCTGCCGTAGCGGTCGGCCGAGCGGGGGTCGAGGTTGCCGTGCTGGTCCCCGGAGCGGACGGCAGCGAGAGCGATGCCGGCTGCGAGGAGGACGGCGAGCGCGATCAGGAGACCGCGGGCCCGGGTCCACACCTGGCGCGCGGTGGGGGAGAGCGAGGTGGCGGGTGTGGTGGTGGTCATGGGGTGGCTCCCTGGGGAGCTTCGGCCAGCTGGGGTTTGGTGCGGTCCAGGTCGTGGTCGAGTGCGGTCAGGCGGAGGTACGCCTGCTCGTCCGCGGTGCGGCCGCCGTAGGTGATGCCGTCGAACTCGCGCGCTGCGGTGCGCAGTCGGTCCGCGTGCGCGGGGAGCGGGCGGGCTGCCTCTGCTGCCGCCTCGTCGGCGGTGCGGCCGGGGCGCGGGTCGAGCAGGGTGCGTTCTTCCAGGGAGCGGACGATGGCGCGCATCCGTTCCTGGACGGCGGGGGTCCAGGCGTGGTCTGCGGCGTGCGCCTCGGCGGCGGTGCGGTGTTCGGCCGCGGTGCGAGGGCGGTCGTCGAACAGGGTGGAGGCGGAGACCGGGAGCCGTTGGGGGGTGCCCAGACGCCACCAGAGGGCGGCGATCAGGGCGAGGACGAGGAGGATGATGACGACCAGACCGAGTACGCCTCCGGGGGCTGCCCCGGAGGCGGCGTCGAAGAGGCCGCCGAGCCAGTCCCAGAAGCGGTCGATGCCGCGGCGGAGCAGGCTCGGGTCGTTCTCGTGGTACATCGGTTTGGACAGTTCGCGCTTCGCCGCTTCGCGGGCAGGGTCGCGCGGAGTGTCCACCGGTGGTGTCGGTGCGTTGGTGAATGCGCGGGTCAGCAGCCGCGTTGTTGTCCAGCCCCCCGGAGCCGACACCGCATCAGCTCCCGGTGGTCTCGTACCCGGGCACGCCTGCGGCGCGCGCGAGTTCGAGGTCGAGGGCTTCGCGGCGGATGCGCTGGTCCACGTAGAGGAGGACCGTCACACCGGCGGAGATCGGGTAGGTGATCATCGAGGCGATCACCGCGCCGATGCCGCTGACGATCAGGAAGGGCCAGCCGAAGTCCGTGGTCGTCCCCGAGAACAGGTCGCTGAAGCTGTTGCCGTCCACGGCGATCGCGATCGCGGAGAACGGGATCCCGATGATCATGGAGACGACCAGGGTCAGCACCATCGTGAGCAGGGAGATGCCGAAGATCCGCCACCAGGTGCCGCGGACCAGCTTGGCCGAGCGGCGCAGCGAGGGGACGATGCCCCGTCGTTCCAGCATCAGGGCGGGGGACGCGAGGGAGAAGCGGACCATCAGCCAGATCACGACGACCACCGCTCCGAGTCCGCCGAGGACGGCGAGAGCCGCGCCCGCGGTCGAGCTGGCGAGTACGGCGACGAGGACGCCGGGGAGGATGCCGACGCCCACGATCGCACTGGCCATCAGGCCCAGGAGCAGGGTCAGTCCGAGCAGCCCGGCCAGCCTCGGTCGTGCTTCGGCCCAGGCCTCCTTGAGCGTCACCGAACGGCCGAGGACGGAGCGGCTGATCACCATCGTGAGCATCGCCGTGGTGAACAGCGTGCCGATGAGCGAGATGACCAGTGTGGGCGCCAGGGCGAGCATGCTGGACTGCATCGAGTCGATGGACTGGTTGATGGCTTCCGTGCCGGTCGCGTTGGGGTCGATCGACGGCGGGGTGGGCATCAGGTAGCGCTGGATCAGGATGTCCGCGAGCTGGGTGACCACGGCGACGGTGAGCGTGAGGCCCAGCACCGTACGCCAGTGGGCGCGCATCGTGGAGACCGCGCCGTCGAGGATCTCGCCGACCCCGAGGGGGCGCAGCGGGATCACGCCGGGCTTGGCCGCGGGCGGCTGTCCCCAGCCGCCGCCCTGCTGCGGGGCGCCCCAACCGCCGCCCTGGTGCGGGCCGTTCTGCCGAGGGCCGCCCTGGTACTGGTGTCCCCAGCCCTGGTTCGGCTGGGGTGCGGGGGGTGCGCCCGGGGTGTTCGGGGCGCTGGGAGGGGACCACTGGCCGGCGGGCGGCTGGGCGTCGGACCACTTCGGGGCGGCACCGGACTGGTCGGCGGGCTCGGCAGGCCGGGGCACGCCCGGGTCCTGGCCGTCGGAGGGGGCGGATCCGGGCGAGGCCCAGCCCGGAGAGTCGTTCACGGGAATTGCTCCTTCACGGTGCCCGTCCGCGGACGCGGCGGCAGGTTGCCAGCCATCGTGCCATGTGGGACGCGGCTGCGGATCAGGTGCTGCATCTCCTTTGCACCTTCAATTGTCGGTGGGTCACGGGGCAGACTGGGCGGATGGCCGATCAGGACGTGTACAGCCCTCAGGCATCCAAGCCGCCCGAGCTCCCTGCGCTGCGCTGGGACGAGCCGCCCGAGGGGCCCGTGCTGGTGCTCCTCGACCAGACGCGGCTGCCCGCCGAGGAGGTCGAGCTGGTGTGCACGGACGTGCCCGCGCTGGTGCTCGCCATCCAGACGCTGGCCGTCCGGGGGGCGCCGCTGCTGGGCATCGCCGGGGCGTACGGGGTCGCGCTCGCTGCCGTACGCGGGTTCGACGTGGACGAGGCGGCCGCGCTGCTCGCGGGGGCGCGGCCCACCGCCGTGAACCTCGGGTACGGGGTGCGGAGGGCCGCGGACGCCTATCGGGCGGCTCTGCAGAGCGAGGGGCCCGCGCAGGCGGCGCATGCAGCGCTCGCCGAGGCCCGGGCGCTGCACCGGGAGGACGCCGAGGCCAGTGCCCGCATGGCCGCACACGGCCTGGGGCTCCTCGACGAGCTGCTGCCCGGTGGCGGGCACCGGATCCTGACGCACTGCAACACCGGGGCGCTGGTCTCGGGCGGCGAGGGCACGGCCTTCGCGGTGGCGCTGGCCGCGCACCGGGCGGGCAGTCTGCGGCGGCTGTGGGTCGACGAGACGCGTCCGCTGCTGCAGGGGGCGCGGCTGACCGCGTACGAAGCGGCCAGGAACGGGATGGCGTACACCTTGCTCACCGACAACGCGGCGGGTTCGCTCTTCGCTGCGGGAGAGGTCGACGCGGTGCTGATCGGGGCGGACCGGATCGCCGCCGACGGGTCGGTCGCGAACAAGGTGGGGAGCTATCCGCTCGCGGTGCTCGCGAAGTACCACCATGTGCCGTTCATCGTGGTGGCTCCGGTCACGACGGTGGACCTGGAGACCCCGGACGGGGCCTCCGTCGAAGTGGAGCAGCGTCCGGGGCAGGAGGTCACGGAGTTCGCGGGTGGGGACGGTCCGGTGGCTCCGCTGGGAACGCAGGCGTACAACCCTGCGTTTGATGTCACACCCCCGGACCTCGTGACGGCGATCGTCACGGAAGAAGGAGTGCTGTCGCCCGTCACGGGCGCGGCGCTCGCGGAGCTGTGCGGCGGGGCCTCGCTCCGTGCGCGGTAAGGCTCCCGCCCGGTGGCCGGTCAGCAGGTGACATCAACGTCGTCGGATGTTGGTAGTCATCCGCAGGTGGCGACGGACGTTGTCACAGGTCGGTGACCTATCTCACCTCGGTCTATGCCTCTGAGATGCAAATGGGATGATGTCGATATGAAGGGACGAGTCCTTGTCGTCGATGACGACACCGCGCTGGCCGAGATGTTGGGCATTGTGCTGCGGGGAGAAGGTTTTGAACCGTCGTTTGTAGCGGACGGCGACAAGGCACTGGCTGCATTCCGTGACGCCAAGCCGGACCTGGTGCTGCTCGATCTGATGCTGCCCGGACGGGACGGCATCGAGGTCTGCAGGCTGATCAGGGCCGAGTCCGGGGTGCCGATCGTGATGCTCACGGCGAAGAGCGACACCGTCGATGTGGTGGTGGGGCTCGAATCCGGGGCCGACGACTACATCGTCAAGCCGTTCAAGCCGAAGGAGCTCGTCGCCCGGATCCGGGCGCGGCTGCGGAGGTCCGAGGAGCCGGCGCCTGAACAGCTGACGATCGGGGATCTGGTCATCGACGTGGCCGGGCACTCCGTGAAGCGGGAGGGGCAGTCCATCGCTCTGACTCCGCTGGAGTTCGATCTGCTCGTGGCGCTGGCCAGGAAGCCCTGGCAGGTGTTCACGCGCGAGGTGCTGCTCGAGCAGGTGTGGGGGTACCGGCACGCGGCGGACACCCGGCTGGTCAATGTGCACGTCCAGCGGCTGCGTTCCAAGGTCGAGAAGGACCCGGAGCGGCCGGAGATCGTGGTGACGGTGCGTGGTGTCGGGTACAAGGCCGGGCCGAGTTGATATGACGCGAGGCAGTGCTGCTCCGATACCCGGGGAGCCGGGAGTCCGTGCGGAGCGGCCTGCCGGTGCCCGGCAGAGGACTTCGAGGTTCGGGCGCTTTCTGGACGGGGGTCGGCTGCTCCAGGACGGGGCACCCGGCTCGCCCGTGCTGCGTCTTGTCGCGCGGTGGGTGCGGCGTCCGCTGCTGCCTGCCGTACGGCTGTGGCGGCGGAACATCCAGCTCAGGGTGGTCGCGGGCACGCTCGTGATGTCCCTCGGGGTGGTGCTGCTGCTCGGGCTTGTGGTCATCGGGCAGGTACGCAATGGGCTGCTCGATGCCAAGGGGAAGGCCGCGGTCAGTCAGGCCGCCGGCGGTTTCACCGTGGCGAAGGACAAGGCCAACCAGCCGGTGGCGTCGGGTGCGCAGGACGGGAGTGCGGCGAGCGACAAGGGTTCCTCCAACTGGCGGACCGACCTCGTGGAGCAGCTCGCCAGTGGCGGGCAGGGCGCGTACAACGTGGTGACTCTGGGGCCCGCCACGGACGAGGCGGGTGCCAGCAGCCTCGGCGAGCGCGGCACCGGGCGGGTGTTGACGGCGAGCGTTCCCCAGGAGCTGCGCAAGCGCGTGGACCAGGGGACGACGCCGTACCAGACGTACACCGAGATCAAGTACGAGGACGGGCGAGAGCCGCAGGCCGGGCTGATCGTGGGCCAGCGGCTCGAGGACGTCGATCATCAGCCGTACCAGCTCTACTACCTCTTCCCGCTGACGCAGGAGGAGAAGACGCTCAGTCTGGTCAAGACCACCTTGGCGACGGCCGGGCTGTTCGTCGTTGTGCTGCTGGGCGCCATCGCATGGCTGGTGGTGCGGCAGGTCGTCACGCCGGTGCGGATGGCCGCGGGCATCGCCGAGCGGCTGTCGGCGGGCCGGCTGCAGGAGCGGATGAAGGTCACCGGTGAGGACGACATCGCCCGGCTCGGTGAGGCCTTCAACAAGATGGCGCAGAACCTGCAGCTGAAGATCCAGCAGCTGGAGGATCTTTCGCGGATGCAGCGGCGGTTCGTGTCGGACGTTTCGCATGAGCTGCGGACGCCTCTGACCACTGTGCGGATGGCCGCCGATGTCATTCATGACGCGCGCAGCGATTTTGATCCGGTGACGGCACGGTCGGCGGAGCTTCTCGGTGAGCAGCTCGACCGGTTCGAGTCGTTGCTGGCCGATCTGCTGGAGATCAGCCGGTTCGACGCGGGGGCTGCTGCCCTGGAGGCCGAGCCGATAGATCTGCGGGAGACCGTACGGCGCGTGATCGCGGCGGCCGAGCCGCTGGCCGAGCACAAGGGCAGCCGGATCCGGGTCGTCGGGGATGCGCAGCCGGTGGTCGCCGAGGCCGATGCGCGGCGGATCGAGCGGGTGATGCGGAACCTGGTCGTCAACGCCGTCGAGCACGGTGAGGGCAAGGACGTGGTCGTGCGCTTCGGGGTCGCGGGCGGCGCTGTCGCCATCGCGGTGCGGGACTACGGCGTCGGGCTCAAGCCCGGCGAGGCCACGCGGGTCTTCAGCCGGTTCTGGCGGGCCGATCCGGCGCGGGCGCGGACCACTGGTGGTACGGGGCTCGGTCTTTCGATCGCCGTCGAGGACGCGCGGCTGCACGGCGGGTGGCTGCAGGCCTGGGGCGAGCCCGGTGGCGGGTCGCAGTTCAGGCTGACGTTGCCGCGTACGGCCGACGAGCCCTTGCGGGGCTCGCCGATACCACTCGAGCCCGAGGACTCGCGGCGCGGGCGGGAACAGGCGAAGGCGCAGGTCAGCGCGGAGCGGCTGGCTACCGTGCCGGTTCAGCCCGGCGCGGAGCGCTCGGCGCTGCCGATGCCGCCGCGGGCGATACCGGCCGATCCGACGGCTCTGCCGGGGAGCGGGGCGCGGGTGGTGGCGCGGCAGAGTGATTCCGTCACGCAGGCACAGGCTTCTGACCGGGAGGACACGGCCCGTGGGCGTTGAGGGTGGGGCATCGGGGCGGGGTGTGCGGGCGTACGTACTGCTCGGCTGCGGCGGTGTGCTGCTGGCCGGGTGTGCGTCGATGCCGACCTCCGGGGACATCAAGTCCGTGGATCCGTCGCAGCGGGCGGACTCCGAGGTCAAGGTGTACGCCGTGTCGCCGCAGGACGGTGCGCAGCCCGTCGACATCGTCGACGGCTTCCTGGAGGCCATGACCAGCGACGATCTGCAGTTCGCCACGGCCAGGAAGTATCTGACCAGTCAGGCGGCGAAGACCTGGGACCCGGCCGCCGAGACGACGGTGCTGACGGACGGGCCCAGCCGGGAGCCGGACCGGCAGCTCGACCGGGGAGGGCTGGACGGGTTCACCTACAAGCTGCGCGGTACCCAGGTCGCGGTGGTGGACCAACAGCACGCCTACCGGCCGGAGGCGGGGGCGTACGAGGAGACGATCCATCTCGTACGGCGGAACACCCCCGACGGCAAGGAGTGGCGGATCGACAGTCCGCCGAAGGGGCTGCTGCTCGGCCAGTCGGACTTCGTACGGAACTACCAGTCCGTCAACAAGTACTACTTCGCCTCGCTGCCGGCGTCCGGGTCCGGGAACTCCACCGGATCCACGGATTCGTCGCGACAGGACTGGCTGGTCGCCGATCCGGTCTACGTACGGAAGCGCATCGACCCCGAGTCGCGGATGGACTCGGTGACGCAGACGGTCGCCACGCTGCTCAGCGGGCCCACCAACTGGCTGAAGCCGGTGGTCGATTCGCGCTTCCCGACGGGTACGGCGCTGAAGGACGGCATCAAGTCGCTGACGTTCGACGACCGCAATGCGCTCAAGGTGCCGCTCAACGCGAAGGCGTCCCAGGTCGGGCAGGGGCAGTGCCGGAAGATGGCCGCTCAACTGCTTTTCACTCTGCGGGACTTGACGGCGTCCAAGGTCACGCAGGTGGAGCTGGAGCGCTCGGACGGCTCGCAGCTGTGTGTGCTCAGCTCCGACCAGGCGGAGGAGTTCTCGCCGGACCGCGCCTCGGGGACTGCGACTTCTGCGTACTTCATCAACGCCAAGGGGCATCTCGAACGGCTGCCTGGATCCGTCGCGTCCTCGACGGGTGCGGGGGATTCGACGGCGGGCAGCAGCAAGACGACGGAGGAGGTGCCCGGGCCGCTCGGCGCGGGACCGAAGACGCTGGACTCGGTCGCGGTGTCGCGTGACGACCGGCGGGCGGCGGCCGTCACCGTCTCCGGGCAGCAGCTCTACGCGGCATCGATCCTCTCCGACGGCGAGTTGGGCGATCCGTTGGTGACCAGCCAGGGGAAGCGGCCCGAGGACCGTCTCTCGGCGCCGAGTTGGGACGGTCTGGGCGACCTGTGGGTCGCCGACCGGGACCGTGCGCATGCGCGGCTGCTGCGTTTCGCCGGCGGCACCGGTGCGCCGCAGACCGTGAATGTCGCGGGTCTGGACGGTGCGCGGATCGAGTCGATCCGGATGTCGGCCGACGGCGTACGGATCGCGCTGCTCGTCTCCGAGGGCAAGAAGACGACGCTGAAGGTCGGCCGGGTGGAGCGGCAGAGCCACGGGGAGGACGGTGTGACCGTGTCCGTGAGTGAACTGAGGGACGCCGCCCCGCAGATGGCGGAGGTGACCGCCATGTCATGGGCCGGGCACAGCAGGCTCGTGGTGGTCGGCAAGGAATTCGGCGGGGTGCAGGAAGTGCGGTACATGCAGACGGACGGTTCGTCCGCGGCGACGATCCCCGGTGCGAACCGGGTCACGGCGGTGGCGGCGGCGGACGACAGTCGGCTCCCGCTGGTGGCGCTCTCGCAGGGTGACGGCATCGTGCGGCTGCCGTTCGGGGCCAATTGGAAGACGGTCGTTGAAAAGGGAGCCTCGCCCGTCTACCCGGGCTGACTCCGGCTGGACCGTGGGGAGTTGTCCACAGGAGTTGTCCACAGGGGTGGCCGGATGTGGTCCGTACGGTCACAGTGGAGTCCATGCGGGGGTGGTGGCGGGAAATCTCCGGCCTGGTGCTTCCGGTGGCCTGCGGTGGCTGCGGCAGGTCGCGTACGGCGCTGTGCGAGGAGTGCGCCGGGGCGCTCCACGGTGCCGCGGCGCGACGGGTGCGGCCCGATCCTGAACCGGTCGGGCTGCCGGTGGTGCATGCCGCCGCCGGGTACGAGGACGCGGTGCGGGCCGTGTTGCTCGGGCACAAGGAGCGGGGTGCGCTGGGGCTTGCGGGGGCGCTCGGCAGGGCGCTGGCCGGGGCCGTCAGGGCCTCTGCCCCGTACGCGGCGGGAACGGGACCGCTGCTGCTGGTGCCGGTGCCCTCGGCGCGGAGCGCGGTGCGGGCGCGCGGCCACGATCCGGCGCGGCGGATCGCTCTCGCGGCCTCCGCGGAGCTCCGCAGGACGGGGTCGCAGGCCAGGGTCCTCTCCGTGCTGCGACAGCGCCGTGCGGTGGCCGACCAGGCGGGGCTGAGCGCCCGGCAGCGGCTGGCGAATCTCTCCGGGGCGCTGGAGGCGGCAGCGGGTGGCGTACGGCTGCTGGCGGGCGGCCGGATCGTGCTGGTGGACGATCTGATGACGACCGGAGCCTCGCTGGTGGAGGCCGCGCGGGCCGTCGGGGAGGCGCGCGAATTCATGGGGGGCGGGGAACTGGGCGCGGCTGTGGTGGCGGCTCCGGTTTCTGCTTTCCGTTCTTTCCAGAAATAAACCGGAACTGATAGGCAACTTGCATCGTTGCAGGTAGTGAGAGGGAAGAGTCACCTGAACGGAGGTACGGCCCGGTAGCGGGTGCCGACACACGGTCCGGCGAGCTATGTTCGGTTGTGAGGAATCGCGAAAGCTGTGACTCACTGATTGCACGGACACGTGTGGATAAAGCACAGCTCTGGTGTCTTCCGTAACCCCTGAAGTTGGTGGGGTGGGGATCTTCCCTTTGGGGGAGGAGGAGGTGAAAGTCGCCAAGTCCGAGACTCCGGTGCTCACCGGGGTCTGGTGCAAGAGGGAGCTGCTCCGCCGATGAGCGGAGCGACCCGGGAACGGAGTTCTGCGTGGACATCGTCGTCAAGGGCCGCAAGACCGAGGTACCCGAGCGGTTCCGCAAGCACGTGGCCGAGAAGCTGAACCTGGAGAAGATCCAGAAGCTCGACGGCAAGGTGATCAGCCTCGACGTCGAGGTGTCCAAGGAGCCCAACCCGAGGCAGGCCGAGCGTTCCGACCGTGTGGAGATCACGCTCCACTCCCGGGGTCCGGTGATCAGGGCGGAGGCGGCGGCCGCCGACCCGTACGCAGCGCTGGATCTGGCCACGGGGAAGCTCGAGGCCCGGCTGCGCAAGCAGAATGAGAAGCGGCACAACAGGCGTGGCACCGGCAGGCTTTCGGCGGCCGAGGTCGTCGACACGGTGCCGGGTGTGGCGCACCTCGACGGCAGCGGTGACGTCGTCGCCGACCCGTCGGCGGCGGGCGCCGTGCCCACGACCAAAATGGGCTCGCTCGAGGTGCAGGGCGAAGGTCCGCTGGTCGTCAGGGAGAAGACGCACGTCGCAGCGGCGATGACGCTCGACCAGGCGCTCTACGAGATGGAGTTGGTCGGTCACGACTTCTATCTCTTCGTCGACGCGGAGACCAAGGAACCGAGTGTCGTCTACCGGCGGCACGCCTACGACTACGGCGTCATTCATCTGACGACGGACCCGCTGGCCGAGACCGACGCGGGTGGCGCCGGGGGCGCGCTCGGCGGGTGATGGTGCCGGATTGGCCGGATTAGCCGCTGTGGTGCCCCTGGGAGCTTTTTTGAGCCACCAGGGGCATCGCCGTGGGGACAATCGCTGCTCTGCCCTCCCGGCATGAAAGCATGGAGTCGCGCGCCAATAGGTGCTCTGTGAGCTGCGGTTGGCGCAGTAGGCCTTCAGGGGGAGGAACGATGGCGGACAGCTTCGGACCGGTGCGGGACGGCAGCATGGATGACGGCAGTGCCTCCGACGAGCCGGGCGTATCGCGCAAGGAGCCGATTCGGGTCCTCGTGGTCGACGACCATGCGCTGTTCCGGCGGGGTCTGGAGATCGTCCTGGCCGCGGAGGAGGACATCCAGGTCGTCGGCGAGGCGGGCGACGGGGCCGAGGCGGTCGACAAGGCCGCGGATCTGCTGCCCGACATCGTGCTGATGGACGTACGGATGCCGAAGCGGGGCGGTATCGAGGCCTGCACCTCCATCAAGGAGGTGGCGCCCAGCGCGAAGATCATCATGCTGACGATCAGCGATGAAGAGGCCGATCTGTACGACGCGATCAAGGCCGGTGCCACGGGATATCTGCTGAAGGAGATCTCGACCGACGAGGTGGCCACCGCGATTCGGGCGGTTGCCGACGGGCAGTCGCAGATCAGTCCTTCGATGGCGTCGAAACTGCTCACCGAGTTCAAGTCGATGATTCAGCGGACGGACGAGCGGCGTCTGGTGCCGGCGCCGCGGCTGACGGACCGCGAGCTCGAGGTGCTGAAGCTGGTGGCCACCGGGATGAACAACCGGGACATCGCCAAAGAGCTGTTCATCTCGGAGAACACCGTGAAGAACCATGTGCGGAACATCCTGGAGAAGCTGCAGCTGCACTCCAGGATGGAGGCCGTCGTCTACGCGATGCGGGAGAAGATCCTCGAGATCCGGTAGCCGGTAGTGCGTGCCTCAGACGCCGGTCAGGCTTGATACGGCCGCCTCGAGCGGGGCCCTCAGCTCCGGGGGGTCCACCCGCTCCACGCGCACCTGTGTGCAGCCCACCCAGCTCGCCGCCTCTGTGAGCGCCGCCGCCATGGGGGTCACCGCCTTCGCGTTCTTCAGGGAGAGCTGGCGTGCCACCAGCGTCGTTCCCTCGCGGGCCGGGTCGACCCGGCCCACCAGGTGGCCGCCCGCCAGCAGCGGCATCGCGAAGTAGCCGTGGATGCGCTTGGGCCGGGGGACGTACGCCTCCAGGCGGTGTGTGAAGCCGAAGATGCGCTCCGTGCGGGGGCGTTCCCAGATGAGGGAGTCGAAGGGCGACAGGAGCGTCGTGCGGTGACGGCCACGGGGCGTCGTGGCCAGGGCCTCCGGTGAGGCCCACGCCGGCTTGTCCCAGCCCTGGACGGTGACCGGGACCAGGCCCGAGTCGGCGACCACCGCGTCGAACTGCTCGGCCTTGAGGCGGTGGTAGTCCGCGATGTCCGAGCGGGTGCCCACGCCCAGTGCGTCGCCCGCGAGGCGGACCAGGCGGCGGAGGCATTCCGCGTCGTCGAGGTCGGTGTCGAGGAGGTCGGTGGGGATTGCCCGTTCCGCCAGGTCGTAGACGCGCTTCCAGCTGCGGCGCTCGGTGCAGACCACGTCGCCGTACATCAGAGCCCGCTCGACGGCGATCTTCGAATCCGACCAGTCCCACCACTCGCCGCCGTTCTTCGCACCGCCCAACTCCGTTGCGGTGAGCGGTCCTTCGGCGCGGAGCTGCTTGATCACCTGGTCGTACGCGGACTGCGGGAGGTCGTGGTGCCACTGGGGGCGGTCGCGGTAGGCGCGGCGGCGGAAGGCGAAGTGCGGCCACTCCTCGACGGGGAGGATGCAGGCCGCGTGCGACCAGTACTCGAAGGAGTGAGGTCGTGTCGGAGACGCGCCATCAGATACGCCGGTCCAGTAGGCGTCCTCGACCGTACGGCGGCCCAGGGGGCCCAGGCGTGCGTACGGAATCAGCTCGTGCGAGCGGGCGAGGACCGAGATCGTGTCGAGCTGCACCGCGCCCAGGTGCCGCAGCACACCGCGCGCCCCGCCCCTGCGGTCGGGGGCGCCGAGGAATCCCTGGGCGCGCAGGGCGATACGACGGGCTTCGTCCGCGGACAGCTCTGTGGGTGCCATGGGAAAGACTTTAGGAGGTGGCACTGACATACGGCTGTGAGCTGGGAAGACCGAGATCGCCGGGGAGCAGCGCGCCCAGCCAGGCGTCGCGCAGCGTGCCGCGGTGCGGCAGTCCGGCCCGCAGCACGCCCTCGATCCGGAAGCCGGCCCGTTCCGCGACGGCCCGCGAGGCGTTGTTGCCCACCTCCGCCCGCCACTCGAGGCGCCCGGCGTCCAGTGCGGTGAAGGCCCAGTGGGCGAGCGCGCCGACCGCCTCGGTGATGTAGCCGTGGCCGCGGTACTCCTTCGCCGTCCAGAAGCCGGTCTCCCAGGCGCCGGGCGGGACACTGTGGAGGTTGAGGGAACGGTGGAGGTTGAGCGAGGCGAGGAGCGGACCGCCGTCCCGCGGGACCACCGCGAAGTTGTACGCCGAGTCCGTCCGCCAGCCCTCCGGCGCCATCTGCTCGATGAAGAACTCCGCATGGATCCGCTCGTACGGCGACGGGACGGTCGTCCAGCGCTGGATCGCCGGGTCCTGGCAGGCCTCGTACGTGGCCTGGATGTCGCGGGCGTCCAGAGGGCGCAGCAGGAGGCGCTCGGTGGTCAGGGTCACGGGATCCATCGGCTGATTCTGCGCCCTTGCCTCAGCGGGCCGCCAGGCCTTTTGGCCGTCGCTCCGGCACCTTCTGGCTGCTCCGGACGTTCTCCTTGACAGTGGACCTCCCGGGGCGGCGGGGTCCTCGCATACGATGGCCGTTGCTCAGGCTGTCGTTTGAGCATTCCGACCGAGCCAGGCCCGACCGGCAAGGAGACCAACCCCCGTGTCCGTCTTCAACAAGCTCATGCGTGCAGGCGAAGGAAAGATCCTGCGCAAGCTGCACCGCATTGCGGACCAGGTCAACTCCATCGAAGAGGACTTCGTCAACCTCTCCGACGCCGAGCTGCGGGCCCTCACCGACGAGTACAAGGAGCGGTACGCCGACGGCGAGAGCCTCGACGACCTGCTGCCCGAGGCCTTCGCGACCGTCCGTGAGGCCTCCAAGCGCGTCCTGGGACAGCGTCACTACGACGTCCAGATGATGGGCGGCGCCGCCCTGCACCTCGGGTACGTCGCCGAGATGAAGACCGGTGAGGGCAAGACCCTCGTCGGCACCCTCCCGACGTACCTCAACGCGCTGTCCGGCAAGGGCGTGCACCTGATCACGGTGAACGACTACCTGGCCGAGCGCGACTCCGAGATGATGGGCCGCGTCCACAAGTTCCTCGGTCTCGAGGTCGGCTGCATCCTGGCGAACATGACTCCGGCGCAGCGCCGTGAGCAGTACGCCTGCGACATCACGTACGGCACGAACAACGAGTTCGGCTTCGACTACCTCCGCGACAACATGGCGTGGTCCCAGGACGAGCTCGTCCAGCGCGGCCACAACTTCGCCGTGGTCGACGAGGTCGACTCGATCCTGGTCGACGAGGCCCGTACGCCGCTGATCATCTCCGGCCCCGCCGACCAGGCCACCAAGTGGTACGGCGACTTCGCGAAGCTCGTCACCCGCCTGGCCAAGGGCGAGCCGGGCAACCCGCTGAAGGGCATCGAGGAGACCGGCGACTACGAGGTCGACGAGAAGAAGCGCACCGTCGCCATCCACGAGCCCGGCGTCGCCAAGGTCGAGGACTGGCTCGGCATCGACAACCTGTACGAGTCGGTGAACACGCCTCTGGTGGGTTACCTCAACAACGCCATCAAGGCCAAGGAACTCTTCAAGAAGGACAAGGACTACGTCGTCATCGACGGCGAAGTCATGATCGTCGACGAGCACACCGGCCGTATCCTCGCCGGCCGCCGCTACAACGAGGGCATGCACCAGGCGATCGAGGCGAAGGAAGGGGTGGACATCAAGGACGAGAACCAGACCCTCGCCACGATCACCCTGCAGAACTTCTTCCGCCTCTACAGCAAGCTCTCCGGCATGACCGGTACGGCCATGACCGAGGCCGCGGAGTTCCACCAGATCTACAAGCTCGGCGTCGTCCCGATCCCGACGAACAAGCCGATGGTCCGCATGGACCAGTCCGACCTCATCTTCCGTACCGAGGTCGCGAAGTTCGACGCGGTCGTCGAGGACATCGCGGAGAAGCACGAGAAGGGCCAGCCGATCCTGGTCGGCACCACCTCGGTCGAGAAGTCCGAGTACCTCTCGCAGCAGCTCTCCAAGCGCGGCGTCCAGCACGAGGTCCTCAACGCCAAGCAGCACGACCGTGAGGCGCCGATCATCGCCCAGGCCGGCCGCAAGGGCGCCGTCACCGTGGCCACCAACATGGCCGGCCGCGGTACGGACATCAAGCTCGGCGGCAACCCCGACGACCTCGCCGAGGCGGAGCTGCGCCAGCGCGGTCTCGACCCGGACGAGAACGTGGAGGAGTGGGCCGCGGCCCTGCCCGCCGCGCTGGAGAAGGCCGAGCAGGCGGTCAAAGCCGAGCACGACGAGGTCAAGGACCTCGGCGGTCTGTACGTACTCGGCACCGAGCGCCACGAGTCGCGGCGTATCGACAACCAGCTGCGCGGTCGTTCCGGCCGTCAGGGCGACCCGGGCGAGTCCCGGTTCTACCTCTCGCTCGGTGACGACCTGATGCGTCTGTTCAAGGCGCAGATGGTCGAGCGCGTGATGTCGATGGCGAACGTGCCCGACGACGTACCGATCGAGAACAAGATGGTCACGCGGGCGATCGCCTCCGCGCAGTCGCAGGTCGAGCAGCAGAACTTCGAGACGCGCAAGAACGTCCTGAAGTACGACGAGGTGCTCAACCGCCAGCGCGAGGTCATCTACGGCGAGCGCCGCCGCGTCCTGGAGGGCGAGGACCTGCACGAGCAGGTGCAGCACTTCATGGACGACACCATCGACGCCTACATCCAGGCCGAGACGGTCGAGGGCTTCGCCGAGGAGTGGGACCTGGACCGGCTGTGGGGCGCCTTCAAGCAGCTCTACCCGGTGAAGGTCACCGTCGACGAGCTGGAGGACGCGGCCGGGGACCGGGCGGGCATCACCGCCGAGTTCATCGCCGAGTCCATCAAGGACGACATCCACGAGCAGTACGCGGGCCGCGAGGAGCAGCTCGGGTCGGACATCATGCGTGAGCTGGAGCGGCGCGTGGTGCTGTCCGTACTGGACCGCAAGTGGCGTGAGCACCTCTACGAGATGGACTACCTCCAGGAGGGCATCGGCCTCCGGGCCATGGCGCAGAAGGACCCGCTGGTCGAGTACCAGCGCGAGGGCTTCGACATGTTCAACGCCATGATGGAGGGCATCAAGGAGGAGTCCGTCGGCTACCTGTTCAACCTGGAGGTCCAGGTCGAGCAGCAGGTCGAGGAGGTTCCGGTGCAGGACGCGGCCGAGAAGACCTCGCTGGACAAGGACGACGCCGTGCCTGCGGGCGCTGCCCGTCCGGAGATCCGTGCCAAGGGTCTCGACGCCCCGCAGCGGCCCGACCGGCTGCACTTCTCGGCTCCGACCGCCGAGGGCGGCGTCGTCGAGGGCGACTTCGAGAACGGTGACGGACCGGCCCGGTCCGAGGCCGACGGCCTGACCCGCGCCGAGCGCCGCAAGGCCCAGAAGGGCGGCGGCGGGCGCCGTCGCAAGAAGTAGGTTTCAACCTGTTGATGTGCTGGGGCCGGACACTTTCGGGTGTCCGGCCCCAGCTCTTGTTCTACGCGGGGACCCGCTCGCCGCCCAGTTCCACCGCGGCGCAGCGCCAGCGGAGGTCGGCGCCCTGCTCCAGGCGGAAGGCCATGGCGCTGACATGCTCGCCGGCCGTGATGGTGACCGCTGCCTCGACCACTCCCGGGCGAGGGTGGCCGTACCACCGGCACGGGAGCAGGACGGGGCGGGCGTCGCCGTTGAGGAACGGGGTGTGCGGGGCGAGATCGATCAGCTGCTGGTACGCCTCGCCGACAGTGAAGTTCAGCATCCAGTGCACGGGCTTCTGTCCGCTGAGCACGGCCAGGAGTCTCTCCGCGAACAGTTCGTGCGGCCGTGGGCCGCGCTGTCCCGGCCTGCGCTGGTCCCGCCTGTTTGCGGGCCTTGTGATGGTCATGTGCGCCCCCGTTCTGCAGGGCCCGGCGGTGAATGAATACCGGGCGGTAACTTTCTGCTTGGGGACCTTCTACAGCCGGTGATCGGCGGGCGGCAAGGGTGGCGCCCGCGGGCTGCCGAGGGCGTACGGAATCACCTATCCGGGTGGCGGGGCGGCCGCGAACGTATCCTGGAGCCCCGTATACGAACGACGAAAGCAGCCCGCCATGCGCGTGTACGTCCCCCTGACCCTCTCCGGTCTCGCAGCGGCGCACACGGCGGGCGAGCTCGGGCCCGCGCCGCTCACCGCCTATGCCGTCACGCCCGCGCTGCGCGAGTGGTACGTCTCGGACGACATCGAGGAGCTGGAGTACGCGGCGCTCAACCGGGCCGCCTCCGCCTCGCTGCGGCTGCTCGCAGGGGACCCGGGGGCCGTGCGGCGCCGGGTCGTCGTCGCCGTCGACATCCCCGACGGCTCCGCGGCCGCCGACCCCGACCGGTCCCTGGACGCGGCCGCGCTCGGCGAGGTGCGGATCGCCTCCGCGGTACCGCTCGCCAAGGCGGCGGCCGTGCACGTCGACGCCGACGACGCCGAGGGCGACGTGACCGCCGCGGCCGGGGCGCTGGGCGCCGCCGACCAGGGTGACGAGGACGCGCAGTTCACGGTGGACGGTGCCGAGGACCACGAGCTGCTCTGGTTCGGTGTGCAGGAGATCTCCCACCTCATCGGCTGACTGTCAGTCCCTGCGGGTACGGTTTTCTCCATGGGGACGCATCTGGTGTGGGACTGGAACGGCACGCTGTTCGACGACAACGAGGCGGTCATCGTCGCGACCAACGCTGCCTTCGCGGAGCTGGGCATGGCGCCGATCACGCTCGAGCGCTACCGCGAGCTGTACTGCGTGCCCGTACCGCGCTTCTACGAGCGCCTGTTGGGGCGGCTGCCGACCGAGGCGGAGTGGGTCGTCATGGACGAGGCCTTCCACCGGCACTACTGGGCGGGTGCCGAGCAGGCCGGACTGACCCTGGGGGCCAGGGAGTTGCTGGCCGACTGGCAGTCCGCCGGGCTCACCCAGTCGCTGTGCTCGCTGGCCCCGCACGAACACCTCATACCGATCGTGCGGACGCACGGCATCGAAGAGCGCTTCGTCCGGGTGGACGGCCGGGTGGGCCCCTCCAACACGGGCAAGGCCGAGCACATGATGCGCCATCTCGCCGGCCTGGAGGGCGTCGACCCCGCCAGGGTCGTCGTCATCGGGGACGCGGTCGACGATGCGCGGGCCGCGCAGCACGTCGGGGCGCGCGCCGTCCTGTACACCGGGGGGTCGCACAGCCGGGGCAGCCTGGAGGCGGCGGGGGTGCCGGTCGTGGACTCGCTGGCCGAAGCGGTGGAGCTGGCGCAGGAGTTGGCCGCGTAGGAGGTTTTGCCCCGGAGGCCACGATCGGGGGGTGCGGCGGGAACATCTGTCGCGGGGTGTGCCCTCTCGCCTACGCTGGGTCGTTATGCAGCTCGGCTACGTGCAGCGGCGCGCCGGTGAACTTCCGGCCGAGGTCACCGGATTCGTGGGCAGGCAAGGCGAACTGGAGCAG
Organism: Streptomyces sp. NBC_01465; assembly: GCF_036227325.1. Classification (NCBI taxonomy): domain Bacteria; kingdom Bacillati; phylum Actinomycetota; class Actinomycetes; order Kitasatosporales; family Streptomycetaceae; genus Streptomyces; species Streptomyces sp. NBC_01465. Next base: position 5,252,949 of record NZ_CP109467.1, read on the forward strand.
CTGAACGCCCTGTTGGCGCGCGAGCGGCTGGTCACTCTGGCCGGGCCCGGCGGGGTGGGCAAGAGCCGGATCGCGCTGCGGGCCGCCGCCGCGGTCAAGGGGCTCTGCCCGGACGGGACCTGGCTCGCCGAACTGTCCTCCCTGCGCGACGCCGAACTCCTCCCGCACACCCTGGCCACGCTCCTCGGCCTCGCCCAGCAGGACGGCCGGCCCGCCCTGGACGCGCTGGTCGACCACCTCCACGACCGGAAACTCCTGATCGTTCTCGACACCTGTGAGCATCTCGTCGACGCGTGCGCGATGCTCGCCGACATCCTGCTGCGCGAGACCCAGGGCGTACGGCTGCTCGTCACCAGTCGGCAGCCGCTCGACGTCCCCGGCGAGCACACCCTGGCCGTGCCGCCGCTCCCCGAGTCCGACGCCGTACGGCTCTTCGCGCAGCGGGCGGCCGCCGTCGACCCCGACTTCGTCCTCACCGAGGCCAACCGCCCCGGAGTCAGCGCGCTGTGTCGCCGCCTCGACGGGATCCCGCTCGCCATCGAGCTCGCCACCGTACGGCTGCGCGCCCTGCCCCTCACCGAGCTCACCGCCCGGGTCGAGGACCGCTTCCGGCTGCTCACCGGCGGCCGGCGCACCGCCCTGCCCCGCCATCAGACGCTCCGTACCGCCATCGACTGGTCCTACGAGCTGTGCGGCGAGGCGGAGCGGCTGCTCTGGGCGCGGCTCTCGGTCTTCGCGGGCTCCTTCGACCTGGCGGCCGTCGAAGCGGTCTGCGCAGGGGACGGGATCGGGGACGGGATCGGGGACGGGGAGGCCGTCGAGACGCTCATCGGGCTCGTCGACAAGTCCGTGGTGCTGCGGATCGACCGGGCCGGGTCGCGCTACCGGCTGCTCGACACCCTGCGCGAGTACGGGGCCGAGCGCCTTCAGGGGCAGGGCGGGGCGGATGCTGTCGCGGCGGTGCGGCGGTTGCACCGTGATCATTATTTGCGGGCCGCCGAGCGCTTCGACCGGTGCTTCCACACCGGTGAGCAGGCGCCGATGTACCTCGCGCTCTGCCGGGACGGCGAGAACATACGCGGCGCCCTGGAGTTCTCCTTCTCCGAAGAGGGCGAGGCGGTGTCAGGGCTGGCGCTGGCCGGACTGCTCGGCTGGTACTGGACGACGTCCGGGCAGCCGGCCGAGGGCGTGTACTGGCTCGGCAAGGGGCTTGGGCTGGTGCGCGAGCCCTGCTCTGAGCGCTGCCGCGGACTGCTTGAGTTCGGGTCCTTCGGGCTCTGGCAGGGCGACATGGACAGAGCCCTGACGTACTTCAGGGAGGCTCTCGCGCTGGCGGAGGCGCTCGGTGACCTGGCGCTTCAGGGGCGGCTGCTGGCCGATCTGGGCGGTACGTACGGGCTGCTCGGGGACAACAGGCTCTGCGCCGAGTACACGGGCCGAGGGCGGCGGCTGATGGAGGACGCGGGGGACTCGTACGGGCTCATCGGGTACGCGTACCAGATGGCCTTCCTGCGGGCCGTCCAAGGTGATGCCGAGGAGGCGCTGCGGCTCTGCGACGAGGCGCTGCGGCTCCTCGGGGACGACAACCGCGAATGCATCGTGCGGGGGCACACGCTGACCGTGAAGGCCTTCGTCAGCTGGTTCACGGGGGATATGGGCGGGGCCAGGGAGCAGATCGGGGCGGCGCTCGCGCTCAAGCGCGAGGTGCGGGAGGTGTTCGGGGTCGCGCACTGCCTGGCGGTGCTGGCGTGGGTCGCGCACGGGGAGGGGCGGGCCGGGCGCGCGGCGTGGATGCTCGGGGCGGCCGCGGCGCTCTGGGAGCGGACCGGGAGCGTGCTGTTCGGGGTGGGCGTGCTCATTGAGGAGCACGGGAGGGTGGAGGCGGCGGTACGGGGGGAGTTGGGGGCGGGGGAGTACCGGGCGGCCTTCGCGGCGGGGTACGCGATGGAGCCTGAGCGGGCTGCGGAGCTGGCGCTGCGCGGGGCGGACGGGGTGGGCGAGGCGCCTCGGGCCGTGGGCGCCGGTGCGCACGATGTGTTGACCCGGCGCGAGCGGGAGGTGGCTTCGATGGTGGTGGCGGGGCTTTCCAATCGGGAGATCGCCGAGCGGTTGGTGGTGTCGAAGCGGACTGTGGATGCGCATGTGGAGCACATCTTCGCGAAGCTGGGGATTTCGTCCCGGGCTGAGATCGGTGGGCCTGGGGCGGGGTGAGCCTGGGCCGCCGCTGCGCGGAGCGGGTCCCCGAGCCCGCCCCTTCCCGAAACCGGGGCTCCGCCCCGGACCCCGTAAAAGATGTCCTCAATCGCCGGACGGGCTTGATTTTGCCCGGTGTGGGCTGGATTTGTGCAGGTGGGTGGGTGGGTGGGTGGGTGGGTAGGTGGTTAGGTCACCGGCGCTTTTGACCTCAGCACCGTCAGGAACTCCCTCATCCACCCCGGGTGGTCCGGCCACGCCCTCGCCGACACCAGCGTCCCGTCCACCACCGTCTCCGCGTCCTGGAACACCGCCCCCGCCGCCTCCATGTCCAGTTCCAGCGCCGGGTACGACGTCACCCTCCGCCCGCTCAGGCCGCCGATCGCCGCCGTCAGCAGTGGCCCGTGGCAGATCTGCGCCACCGGTTTGTCCGTGTCGAAGAAGGCCTTCAGGATCTTGCGGAGCTCCGGGTCGTTGCGCAGGTACTCCGGCGCCCGGCCGCCCGGGATCACCAGAGCGGCGTACTCACCCGGGTCGACCTCCGAGAACGCCAGGTCCGCCGGCCAGGTGTAGCCGGGCTTCTCCGTGTACGTGTCGAAGCCCGGCTCGAAGTCGTGCACCACGAACCGGAGCGTCTTGCGGGCGGGGGCCGCGATGTGGACCTCGTACCCCTCCTCGCGCAGACGCTGGTACGGGTAGAGGACCTCCAGCGACTCCGCCGCGTCGCCGGTGACTATCAGGATCTTCGCTGCCATGGCTGCTGCTCGCTCCCCTTCGGCCGTGCACGCACGCTCTGTGGTTCCCGCCAACGTGCATCCGGCCGGAGTCTTTGTCCAGAGGGGCAGAGTTCGGGCCCCAGTTTTGTACAGATATGGCTCATGACGACTCGCAGTCCGAGGGCGATAGCCTTGACCCGTGATCAGCGCGATATCCCGCGGGGGCATTGACGCCCCTGCCCTGCGCCCGGAGCACCACCGTGCCCGGGCGATCGCTGCATCCCATTTCACCGATGCCTCCGACCGGACGCCGAAAATGGCCAATAACGGTACGGGCATCTCTCATCGCGGCATAACGTCGACATCGACCGGAAACCCCGCGTCGTGGCGTCGTGTCGCACCCTTCCCCTACGTCACGCAACGGCGCGCGACAGGAGCCAGAGGACATGCAGACCAAGCTGGACGAAGCCAAGGCCGAACTGCTCGCACGGGCGGCCCTGGTAGCCGAGAACAGCCCCTCGGGCCTCCCCGGCGGTACTGATCAGGACACCGTGCTCGCGTATCTCCAGCGCTACTACCTGCACACCGCTCCCGAGGACCTCAGCGACCGCGACCCGGTCGACGTCTTCGGTGCAGCGCTCTCGCACTACCGGCTGGCCGAGAACCGGCCGCAGGGCACCGCCAACGTCCGCGTCCACACCCCGACGGTCGAGGAGAACGGCTGGACCTGCAGCCACTCCGTCGTCGAGGTCGTGACCGACGACATGCCGTTCCTGGTCGACTCCGTCACCAATGAGCTCTCCCGGCAGGGCCGCGGCATCCACGTCGTCATCCACCCGCAGGTCGTCGTCCGGCGCGACGTCACCGGCAAGCTCATCGAGGTCCTGGGGAAGGACGCCGCTCCGGACGGCCACGACGCCGTCGTCGAGTCCTGGATCCACGTCGAGATCGACCGCGAGACCGACCGCGCCGACCTGAAGCAGATCACCGCCGATCTGCTCCGGGTCCTCTCCGACGTACGGGAGACCGTCGAGGACTGGGACAAGATGCGCGATGCCGCCCTGCGCATCGCCGAGGAGCTCCCGTCCGAGCCGACCGCCGACGACCTGCGCACGCAGGAGGTCGAGGAGGCCCGTGAGCTGCTGCGCTGGCTGGCCGCCGATCACTTCACCTTCCTCGGCTACCGCGAGTACCAGCTCACCCAGGACGACGCCCTTTCCGCCGTCCCCGGCACCGGTCTCGGTATCCTGCGCTCCGACCCGCAGCACCACGAGGACGACGCGCATCCCGTTTCGCCGTCCTTCAGCCGGCTGCCCGCCGACGCCCGCGCCAAGGCGCGCGAGCACAAGCTGCTCGTGCTGACCAAGGCCAACAGCCGGGCGACCGTGCACCGGCCCAGCTACCTCGACTACGTCGGCGTGAAGAAGTTCGACGCCGAGGGCAATGTCGTCGGCGAGCGGCGCTTCCTGGGGCTCTTCTCCTCGGCCGCGTACACCGAGTCCGTGCGGCGTGTTCCTGTCGTACGGCGCAAGGTCGCCGAGGTGCTCGAAGGCGCCGGCGTCTCGCCGCACAGCCACGACGGGCGCGACCTGCTCCAGATCCTGGAGACCTACCCGCGCGACGAGATCTTCCAGACCCCCGTCGACCAGCTCCGGTCCGTCGTCACCTCGGTGATGTATCTGCAGGAGCGGCGCCGGCTGCGGCTCTACCTGCGCCAGGACGAGTACGGGCGCTACTACTCGGCCCTGATCTACCTGCCCCGCGACCGCTACACCACCGGTGTGCGCCTGCGCCTCATCGACATCCTCAAGGAAGAACTCGGCGGCACCTCCGTCGACTTCACCGCCTGGAACACCGAGTCGATCCTCTCCCGCCTCCACTTCGTCGTACGCGTGGAGCCCGGCACCGAGCTCACGAAGCTCACCGAGGCAGACACCGACCGCATCGAGGCCCGCCTCGTCGAGGCCGCCCGCTCCTGGGCCGACGGCTTCTCCGACGCGCTCAACGCCGAGTGCGGTGAGGAGCGCGCCGCCGCCCTGCTCCGCCGGTACGGACACGCCTTCCCCGAGGGCTACAAGGCCGACCACTCACCGCGCTCCGCCGTCGCCGACCTCGTCCACCTGGAGCAGCTCACCCAGGGCCGCAACGACTTCGCGCTCTCCCTGTACGAGCCCGTCGGCGCGGCCCCCGGCGAGCGCCGCTTCAAGATCTACCGGATCGGCGAGCAGGTCTCCCTCTCGGCCGTCCTGCCGGTACTGCAGCGCCTCGGCGTCGAGGTCACCGACGAGCGCCCGTACGAGCTGCGCTGCGCCGACCGCACCCACGCCTGGATCTACGACTTCGGCCTGCGGATGCCCAAGTCGGCGAACGGCAACGGTGATTACCTCGCCGACGACGCCCGCGAGCGCTTCCAGGAGGCCTTCGCCGCGACCTGGACGGGCGAGGCCGAGAACGACGGCTTCAACTCCCTCGTCCTGGGCGCCGGGCTCAACTGGCGTCAGGCGATGGTGCTGCGCGCGTACGCCAAGTACCTGCGCCAGGCCGGGTCGACTTTCAGCCAGGACTACATGGAGGACACCCTCCGTACGAACGTCCACACCACCCGCCTCCTCGTCTCGCTCTTCGAGGCGCGGATGTCGCCCGACCGCCAGCGGGCCGGGACCGAGCTGACCGACGGGCTCCTGGAGGAGCTCGACGGTGCCCTCGACCAGGTCGCCTCGCTCGACGAGGACCGGATCCTGCGGTCCTTCCTCACCGTCATCAAGGCCACGCTGCGGACGAACTTCTTCCAGGAGGCGGAGGGCGGCAAGAGCCACACCTACGTCTCGATGAAGTTCGACCCGCAGGCCATCCCCGATCTTCCTGCGCCCCGCCCGGCGTTCGAGATCTGGGTCTACTCGCCCCGCGTCGAGGGTGTGCACCTGCGCTTCGGCAAGGTCGCGCGCGGCGGGCTGCGCTGGTCCGACCGACGCGAGGACTTCCGTACGGAGATCCTCGGGCTGGTCAAGGCGCAGATGGTGAAGAACACCGTCATCGTGCCGGTCGGCGCCAAGGGCGGCTTCGTCGCCAAGCAGCTGCCCGATCCGTCCGTCGACCGTGACGCCTGGCTGGCCGAAGGCATCGCCAGCTACAAGACGTTCATCTCGGCGCTGCTCGACATCACCGACAACCTGGTGGCCGGAGAGGTCGTCCCGCCCGCCGACGTCGTACGCCACGACGAGGACGACACCTACCTCGTCGTCGCCGCCGACAAGGGCACCGCGACCTTCTCCGACATCGCCAACCAGGTCGCCGAGTCGTACAACTTCTGGCTCGGGGACGCCTTCGCCTCCGGCGGCTCCGCCGGGTACGACCACAAGGGCATGGGCATCACCGCCCGCGGCGCCTGGGAGTCCGTCAAGCGGCACTTCCGCGAGCTCGGCCACGACTCGCAGACCGAGGACTTCACCGCGGTCGGCGTCGGCGACATGTCCGGCGACGTCTTCGGCAACGGGATGCTGCTGAGCGAGCACATCCGACTGGTCGCCGCCTTCGACCACCGCCACATCTTCATCGACCCGAACCCGGACGCGGCCACCTCGTACGCCGAGCGCCGCCGCCTCTTCGACCTGCCGCGCTCCTCGTGGGCCGACTACAGCAAGGAACTGCTGTCGTCCGGCGGCGGCATCCACCCCCGTACCGCCAAGTCGATCCCGCTCAACGCGCACATCCGCGAGGCGCTGGGCATCGAGTCGGGCGTCGCCAAGATGACCCCGGCCGATCTGATGCAGGCGATCCTCAAGGCGCCGGTCGATCTGCTGTGGAACGGCGGCATCGGTACGTACGTGAAGTCGAGCGCCGAGTCGAACGCGGACGTCGGCGACAAGGCCAACGACGCGATCCGCGTCAGCGGCGAGGAGCTGCGCGCCAAGATCGTCGGCGAGGGCGGCAACCTGGGCCTGACCCAGCTCGGCCGGATCGAGTTCGCCCGCGCGGGCGGCAAGGTCAACACCGACGCCATCGACAACAGCGCGGGCGTCGACACCTCCGACCACGAGGTGAACATCAAGATCCTGCTCAACGGCCTTGTCGCGGAAGGCGACCTGACCGTCAAGCAGCGCAACATCCTCCTCGCCGAGATGACCGACGAGGTCGGCCACCTGGTGCTGCGCAACAACTACGCGCAGAACACCGCCCTGGCCAACGCCGTCGCCCAGTCGCCGTCGCTGCTCCACGCCCACCAGCGCTTCATGCGGCGCCTGGGCCGGGACAAGCACCTCGACCGCTCGCTGGAGTTCCTGCCCAGCGACCGGCAGATCCGTGAACTCCTCAGCAGCGGACGCGGGTTGTCGCAGCCGGAGCTCGCGGTGCTCCTCGCGTACACGAAGATCACGGTCGCCGACGAGCTGATCACCACCGGGCTCCCCGACGACCCGTACCTGCAGAAGCTGGTGCACGCCTACTTCCCCGCCCAGCTGCGCGAGCGCTACCCCGAGGCGATCGAGGGGCACGCACTGCGCCGCGAGATCATCACGACGGTGCTGGTCAACGACGCGGTGAACACCGGTGGTTCGACCTTCCTGCACCGTCTGCGGGAGGAGACCGGGGCGTCGATCGAGGAGATCGTACGGGCGCAGGCGGCGGCCCGTGAGATCTTCGGTCTCTCCGCCGTCTGGGACGAGGTGGAGGCGCTCGACAACGAGGTCGCCGCCGACGTCCAGACCCGGATCCGCCTCCACTCGCGCCGTCTCGTCGAGCGCGGCACACGCTGGCTGCTCGGCAACCGCCCGCAGCCGCTCGACCTCTCCGAGACCATCGCGTTCTTCAAGGACGGTGTGGCGCAGGTCTGGGCCGAGCTGCCGAAGATGCTCCGCGGCGCCGACCTGGAGTGGTACCAGGGCATCCTCGACGAGCTCTGCGCGGCGGGTGTTCCGGAGTCGCTGGCGCTGCGGGTGGCCGGGTTCTCCTCGGCCTTCCCGACGCTCGACATCGTCGCGATCGCCGACCGCATCGACAAGGACCCGATGGCCGTCGCCGAGGTCTACTACGACCTCGCCGACCGTCTCGCGATCACCAAGCTGATGGACCGGATCATCGAGCTCCCGCGGGCCGACCGCTGGCAGTCGATGGCCCGCGCCTCCATCCGCGAGGACCTGTACGCGGCGCACGCCGGCCTCACGCAGGACGTCCTCTCGGTGGGCAACGGGACCTCGAGCCCCGAGCAGCGCTTCAAGGCGTGGGAGGAGAAGAACGCCTCGATCCTGGGCCGTTCGCGCTCCACCCTGGAGGAGATCCAGTCCTCGGACTCCTTCGACCTGGCGAACCTGTCGGTCGCCATGCGCACGATGCGCACGCTGCTGCGGACGCACGTGTAGCGACAGCGGTTACGTACGCGAGAGGGGGCGCCCACCGGCCTGGTGGGCGCCCCCTCTCGCGTGTGCCGCGCCGGCCTGGGGGTGTCCGGCGGATCAGGTCGCTCTTGCTGGGCGTTGATCCTTTCACTGCGGGTGGAGCGGTGGTCTGGTGCACTGCGCTTCGCTCCGTCTCGGCTCTTTGATTCATCCTTCGGATGCCGAGCGCAGCTGCAAGGCGGAGGAGGGAAGCAACGCGGAGCGTTGTTGACCGACGACAACGCCGCAGATGTGCGTGCCGGACCGGCGCGACCGCGGCATGATCCGCCGGACACCCCCTAGCTGCGGTTGTGGTTCTCGTACGCGGCCAGGACCTCGTCGGCCGGGCCGTCCATCAGCAGGGTGCCGCTCTCCAGCCAGATGACCCGCTCGCAGGTCTCGCGGATCGAGGCGTTGCTGTGGCTGACGACGAAGACCGTGCCGGCCTCCTTGCGCAGCTCGGCGATGCGTTCCTGGCTGCGGCGCTGGAAGCGGGCGTCGCCGGTGGCCAGTGCCTCGTCGATCATCAGGACGTCGTGGTTCTTGGCGGCCGCGATGGAGAAGCGGAGCCGTGCGCCCATGCCGGAGGAGTACGTGCGCATGGGCAGCGAGATGAAGTCGCCCTTCTCGTTGATCCCGGAGAAGTCGACGATGTTCTGGTAGCGGTCGCGGACCTCCTCGCGGGACATGCCCATCGCGAGACCGCCGAGGATGACATTGCGCTCGCCGGTCAGATCGCTCATCAGGGCGGCGTTGACGCCCAGGAGCGAGGGCTGGCCGTTGGTGAAGATTTTGCCCTTCTCGGTCGGGAGCAGACCGGCGATGGCCTTCAGGAGGGTTGATTTCCCCGACCCGTTGGAGCCGATCAGTCCGATCGCCTCGCCCTTGTGCGCGACGAAGCTGACGCCCTTGACGGCGTGCACCTCGCGTACGCCCGGACGCTCCTTGCGGGAGACGATCCGGCTGAGGGCCGAGGTGGCGCTGCCCCTTCCGGAGCCCGCGCCCTGGATCTTGTAGACGATGTGGACGTCGTCGCAGACGACCGTCGGCTCCGTCGCGACCGCCTCCGGGCGGGTCTCTGTACTGGTCTCAGCCACGGCCGTACCGCTCCTCTGCCTTCCAGAAGTAGATGAACCCGCCGAGCGCCGCGAGCAGCGCCCAGCCGGCCGCGATCGCCCAGACGTGCGGCGGGAGGTCCTTCGCCGTGACGCTGTCGATCAGCGCGAAGCGCATCAGGTCGATGTACACGGCGGCCGGGTTGCACTGCAGGGCGAGCGTGACGAGGTGCGGGAGGTGGTCGCCCTTGGTGACCTTGTCGATGGACCACATGACGCCGGAGATGTACATCCAGGTACGCAGGACGAAGGGCATCAGCTGCGCGATGTCGGGCGTCTTGCTCGCGACCCGGGCCATGACCAGCGAAAGCCCGGTGTTGAAGAGCGCCTGCAGGAGCAGCGCGGGCAGTGCGATGAGCCAGGACATCTTCGGGTACTCGCCGACGAAGGCCAGGATCACGACCAGCGCGCCCATGGAGAACAGCAGTTGCTGGAGCTGCTGGATGGCGTACGCGATCGGGAGCGAGGCGCGCGGGAAGTGCAGCGCCCGCACCAGGCCCATGTTGCTGCTGAGGGAGCGCGTGCCCGCCATGATCGACTGGCTGGTGAAGGTCCAGACGAAGACGCCGCAGACCAGCCAGGGCAGGAAGTCGGGGATCCCGCGCTTGGTGTTCATCAGGATGCCGAAGATGAAGTAGTAGACGGCCGCGTTGAGCAGCGGCGTCATGACCTGCCAGATCTGGCCCATCTTCGCCTGGCTGTACTGCGCGGTCAGCTTGGCGGTGGCGAAGGTGGTGATGAAGTGGCGCCGGCTCCAGATCTGCTTCACGTACGAGATGAGGGAGGGCCGGGCCCCGCTGACGGTCAGACCGTGCGCGATCGCATAGGCGGTCAGGTCCTGCGGCGGCTGCGCGTCCATGGCCGGCTGAGGGGCCGGCGGTGTCATCACGCTCACGGGCGGTCACTTTCGACGGGGGGCAGGGGTGGGGTGCCGTGGAGGCAGCGACGATGGGACGGACCCGTTTCGTCGTCACGGTGACAGTAAGACCGTCCCACGTCGAAACGCAACCGTCCCGACGTAAGGTAAAATCTTGGCCATGACGACGACCGACCCCAAAGCCGCACGTCGAGCGCCTGCCGGCGCCGCCGTGCTCCGCGAGGACGTGACGGACGCCATTCGGGCCGCTGTCTTCGAGGAGCTGGCGACCGTCGGGTTCTCGAAGATGTCGATCGAGGGCATCGCCCGCAGGGCCGGGGTCGGGAAGACGGCCGTCTACCGCCGCTGGAAGTCCAAGCTGCACCTGGTGCTCGACCTGGTCTCGGCCTTCGCCGTGCAGGGGCTGCCGGCGCCCGCGACCGGTTCGCTCCACGGCGACGTACGGGCCCTCCTGGAGGTCGCCTCGCACGCCCTGCGCCACCCGGTCGCCTCCCAGGTCATCCCCGACCTGCTCGTCGAGGCGGCCCGCAACCCCGAGATCGCCAACACGATCAAGGAAGCGCTGCTCGACAGTCAGCAGGGGCTGGCCGCGGCCGTCGTCCGTGACGCGGTGGCGCGCGGCGACCTGCCGGAGTCGACCGACCCGGAGCGCGCCCTGGAGCTGATCATCGGGCCGCTGTACTGGCGGGCCATCGTCGTACGCGACGCCCTGCCCAAGGGGTATCTGGACGGCCTGGCCAAGGCCGCGGTCGCAGCGCTCAAAGCCTGAACTCCGGTACGCGGGCCAGGACTTCACCCGTCACCGGGCTGAAGGTCACGGCCACGGCCTCCGGCGGGAGGGTCTGCTTCGAGGTCAGCAGCAGCCAGTGCACGCGGTACCGGCGCGCGATGCCGGCCCGCTCCGTCGCCGTGGAGAGCGGCGAGAGGTAGCGGCGCACGTCCTGCTTCCGCCGCCACCGGTCCCTCTCCGCGAGCGCGGGATCCGGCCAGGTCGGGGCGACGAGATACGCGCCGTACCCGGGCAGCGAGTGGCTGATGTAGTAGTCGTCCGCGAGCACGGTCTCGCCCGGCTCGACGTACGGAGTGACCCAGGCGTACGTCCGCCAGTCCGGCGGCTGGTCGAAGCCGACCGGATCCATCGACCGCGGCACCACCGCGCCCGCCTGCACGGTGAAGAAGCCGAGTGCCGCCGCCCCCGCCGCGACCGGTGCCAGGAGCCGCCGCCCGAGTCCGTACGGGCCGGGCCGTGCCAGCTCGACGGCGAGCGCGAACTGCGGGCCCACCAGGGTCAGCCCGAGCAGCCGCCCGTACGTGTAGTGCCCGCTGATCCAGCCGTACGCGACGAGCACGCAGTCAGCGGCGAACATCAGGACGAGGGGATCCCGCCGCGAGCGCCGCCACCGCACCCACAGCGCCGGGACCCCGATCAGCCCCAGCCAGAACTGGCCCCCGATGTGCGTGTAGAGCCGTCGGTGCACATGGTCCAGGACGGCGGCGCTCTCGCTCGACCCGAGCGAGAAGGCGTCGAAGTACGGCCAGGAGGCGGCCACCGCCACCGCGGCCACGACCGTCAGCGACCAGCGGCGGGCGGTGCCGCCGTCCCACTCGCGCTGCCAGCCGACGACGAAGGCCGCGACCCCGACGAGGGTGCCGACCGAGGTGATCGGGTGGATCAGCATCAACAGGCCGACGAGGATGCCGATCGCCGCGTGCTCCACGTAACTCGTGCGCTCACGTTCGTGCTCCCGGGCCGTCCTGCCCGTCAGCGCCCAGATGTGGAAGGCCAGTCCGGCCGCGAAGGCGCTCGGGTAGGCGAGCGTCGTCGTCATCGAGAGCAGCCCGAGGTAGCCGCTCCAGCTGGCCCGCTCGGTGCCCCACAGCAGCACCATCGCGGCGAGCGCGAACACCGGAGCCCAGCGGCGGTCGGTCAGCACCTTGGTGAAACGGCCGATCCCGGTGAGCAGGACGATGAGGTTCACCGGGGCGGCGAGCTTCACGACGAGACGGCCCGGCACCCCCATGGCGTGCGCGAACAGCCCCTGGAAGAGGGCGTAGGGCGAGTAGTACGGGCTGCCCTCGCCGGGCACGGCGGCCAGCGGGTGCGTCGGGTGGCGCCAGTCGGCGCTGAGCCGCTCCACGACGGCGGCGTGCGTACCGAAGTCGCCGACCATCGGGACCCGCCAGGTGGCCGCCGTCATCAGGGCCCAGAAGAGACCGCCGATGACGAAGTACGGGCTGGGGCGCCAGGGGGTGGGAGCTGGGGGTGAGTGCACTCCTCATCGGTTCCGTGGCGGCCCGCGCCCGTCCCACGCGTCACCCAATGGGCTCCGGGCCGATCGGCGAGCAGCGGCAGCCCGACGGCGGGCAGCAGCCAGACCATGACGATCAGGCGCGCGCCCCAGACGGTGTGGTCGGGATGGGCCGCCTGGTTGACCAGCCCGCTGCAGGCGGCGGCCGCGAGCACGGCCGCGAAGGCGGGGCTGCGCCGGTACACCGCCCAGCCGGCCGCGCCGAGCAGCAGCGGCAGGAGCGGCTCCTGGCACTGCTGCCGCACCCATCCGGACCAGAACCGCACCTCCATGTGCATCAACTTCGGCCAGGGATCGGCCAGATCGGGGCGCAGGAAGTGGGGGGTGAGGAGGTCCTGGACGCTGTCGTACGCGGTGGGGTAGTGCAGCGCCTGCGCGGCGAGGAGCGTGGAGCCCGCCGCGCCGAGCGCCAGCAGGAGCAGCCCCGTCACCTCGGGGCCCGCCCTGCGCCCCGCGCAGCGACGTACGACCGCGACCGCGGCGAGTGCCGCCGCCAGGGCGCCGCCGAGGAAGAGCGTCTGGGTGTGCTTGACGGCGAACAGGGCGGCGAAGCCGGCCGCGGTGACGGCGAACCCCCGGCGGTCTTTTCGGAGTACGAGCAGACAGCCCCAGACCACGGCGAGGGTCAGCGCCATCAGCGTCCCCTCGGTCATGGGGCGCATCGCGGTGGAGCCGGAGGGCAGCGCGAAGTACAGCGCCTGCCCGGCGACCGCGATCGCGGCGGAGGCGCCGAGCGTACGCAGCACGCGTACGACCAGCAGACTCCCGGCGACCGTCACGAACAGCCCCGCCAGCCAGACGCCCCAGGTCACGCCGGCGGCCGCGACGAAGGGGGCGAGCAGCGCCGGGTAGCCGGGCCGCACCGCGAAGATCCCCAGGAAGCGCGGCCCCGAGAACGGCGTGAGCAGCGAGGCCCCGCCCGGACCGCCGTGCCGGGCGACGCCGCGCTCCATCGTGCGCGTGCAGGCGCGGCGCGCGGCGGGGTCGCGGCTGAGGCACATGTAGGAGATGGTCCGGTCGGCGGCGGCCCGCGGGCTGTCGCCCTGCAGCCTGAGGGCGTACGAGAGGTAGTTCTTGGTGTCGGGACTGGCACGCCCCGACACCCCGGTGAGCTGCAGACACCCGAAGACCACCGCCAGCAGCAGCGACCAGGCGGCGGTCCGGGAGCGGAGTCTCACGGCTGGACGGAGGTGGGGGAGCCCGGTGCTCCGGGGCCGGGGCCGGGTTCGGACGCGGCCCGCGATGCGGACCCCGCGCCGGCCGTCGGGGTCGGGACAGCTGCCTGCGGTGCGGGTGTCACCGTGCTCGGTTCTGTGCCTCCGTCTCGGGGGGCCGGGGTCTGCTGCTCGACGGGCCCGTGCCCGCTAGGCGTTGTCCCGCCCGGGGGTGTGCCGGCGGTGTTGGCCGCGTCGATCACGAGGCGGTCGCCGTGGCGGCGGTCAGCCGTCAACTCCCATGTCTCGTCCGTGTGTTCGGCCGGCAGCGCGGCCCCGACCGGCGTCAGGGCCCGTACCGGCATCCCGTCCAGGTACGCGTGCCAGCGGCCCGGTGCCGTCGGTGCGGGGGCCTTCGCCGTGAAGCGGCCTCCGTCTCGCGTGACCGCCGCGTGCGTCACCTCGCCGCCGTCCTCCGCGCGCAGTTCCAGGTCGCCCTCGCCGTCGCCGCCGTACGTCCCCGACAGGCGCAGCTCCCCGCGCTCCCACCGCAGTACGTCGACGATCGCCTGCCGCGTCACCTCCAGACGGAGGTCCCCTGCCGCGTCCGCGGTCGCGCACACGTCGTCGTATCGGCCCGGGGCCAGGCCGAGTGCGGCCGCCACGGGCTGTTCCGTGCCGTCCGGCAGGACCAGGCGGACCCGCCAGTGCGTCGTGTGCGGGGGCTCGACCTCCTTCGGGAGGCGGGGAGTGTGGGTGGGGGGTGCCGTGAGGTGCCGTAGCGGGATGCGGGTCGAGAAGGTGTCCGCCGCGCCGTCCACGTGGTAGCTGAACTCCCTTTCACCGGAGGGGTGTTGGATGCGCAGCGCCGTAGGGCGGGCGCCGCTGAAGAGCTGGCCCGTCAGCTCCAGGCGGTCGCCGTCCAGGCGGTGTCCGTCCACGCGTGCCGCGCACTGCCGTACGGTCACCGACGCCCGCCCCTCCCGGAAGTCCAGCAACCCCCGCCAGCCGTGGCCGAGTTCCTTCACCAGCGGCTGCGCCGCGGACGCCTCCAGGGGGCGTACGGCGGCCCGGCGCACCACCTCGCGGCGGCCGGCCACCACCCCGAGCAGCCACTCGCCGACCGGGAGGGCGAGGGGGTCCACCGTCATCTCGAAGGAGCCGGGGGCGCCGCCCTTGCGCAGCCGCAGCCGCCGCATCTTCCGGCCGCCCGCCTCGCGCGCCATGCCCAGCTTCGGGGTGCGTCCGGCGGGGAGGTTGCGGATCGCTGCCGTTCCGCGCAGACGCAGCCTGCCGTCGGGCTGCCACTCCGCCCCCAACAGCCGTACTGCCACGGGGAGTTCGCCGGACCGCAGCCGCTCCGTCGCCGCGACCCCGGGGAAGGCCGCCCGCCTGAGCCACGGCAGGCCGCGCACCTCGAACGTCCCCTTGCCGTGCTCCTGCTCGAAGACGAGGACGTCCAGGAGCTCCTGCAGCCGCCCCTCCCGCACCAGCCGCCACTTGATCCGCAGATCCGCCGAGAGGTCGTCGACGATCGTCGGGTCGGCCGCCCCCATGAAGTCCGCGGCCCCCGCCATGAACGCCTCGCGGTACTCCGGGCCGCCCATCGGCAGCCCCTCCAGGAAGTAGACGAAGTCGTCGCGCAGGCATGACACGTCGTAGACCCGCTTCTCGGCCGCCGACGCCCGCTCCCCGCCCAGGAAGCGGCTGACCTCGGCGCAGACGTCGATCCGGTCGCGTACGCCCTTCACGTCCGTACGGCGCTGCGTGATCGACCCCTCCCGCACGCGCCAGTAGTAGACGTGCCCGGCGAGCACGTCGACCGTCTCCGCCCGGTAGTGCGCCGGGATCATCACCGGGGTGTCCTCGTACAACTTCCCTTCCGGGAAGGCGAATTGGTGCCGGTCCCAGAAGTCCCGCCGGAAGACCTTGTTCCAGGCGACCCGGTCGGCGAGGAGCTGCGGATCGCGCGTGATGTGGGTGCGCTCGCGCGAGGCGCCGAGCCACTTGTACTGCCAGGCCTGGTGGCGGCCGCGCCCGTCGAGGCGCCACACATTGCCGGTCGCGAAGTCGGACCCCGTGGTCTCCAGGGACGCCAGCATCCGCTCGTACGCGTCGTGCACGACGATGTCGTCACTGTCGACGAACGTCAGATACGGGACCGAACCCGACGTGTGCCGCACCCCCGCGTTGCGCGCCGCGCTCAGCCCGGCGTTCTCCTGCTTCACGTACCGGAACCGCGGATCGGCGGCCGCGAACTTCTCCGCGATCACCCCGCTCAGATCGGTGGACCCGTCGTCGACGAGCACCACCTCCAGATCCCGGACGGTCTGCTCGGCAATCGACCGCAGGCACTCCTCCAGGTACTCCTCGACGTTGAAAATGGGCACGACGACGCTCAGACGTGGCTTCACACAGACGTCAACACGGTGACGCGGGAGGGGTTACCAGCGCTAGCCCGAACGAGTGGCGACACGGCCCCGGAGTGCGACGATGCGACTACTCTCAGCGCCCATGCCCCGCTTCAGCGTCGTCATGCCCGTCCACCGCGTACAGGGATACCTCCGGGCCGCCGTCGAGTCCGTACTCGCCCAGTCCTACGGGGACTTCGAGCTGATCGTGGTCGACGACCACTCCCCGGACGGCTGTGCGGCCATCGCCGAGGAGTACGCGGACCGGGACCCCCGCGTCACCCTCCTCCCGCTCGCCTCGCACCAGGGCGTGGGCGCGGCCCGCAACGCAGGGACCGGTCTGGCCCGCGGCGACTACCTGCTCTTCCTCGACGGCGACGACCTGCTGCTGCCCGGCTCGCTGGAGGCGCTCGCCGGACGCCTCCGCGAGGGCCCCGACGTGCTCCTCTTCGGGCACGAGTGCATCGACTGGTGGGAGACGGTGACCCCGGGCGGCGACGACCTCAGCGACCCCCTCGCGGCCGTGCCCGTCCCCTGGAACCGCGTGTTCAGCCGCGCCTTCTTCACCACCCACCGACTCGACTTCCGGTACGGCCCCTACGGCCACCTCCTCCCGGTCCACCGCGCCACCCGCCTCCTCGAAGGGCCGCCCGCCGTCCTCGACCGGGTCTGCGTACGGCACCGGATCCGGCGCGGCGGCTCCACCTCCACCACCCCGGGCCGCCACCACTTCACGCTCTTCGACGCCTACACCGCCGTGCTCGCCGACTCGGGCCCGCACCCCTGCCTCTTCCGCCCCATGACCGACCACACCCTCGCCGTCCTGGACGACCCGGGCCGCATCGCCCCCGAGGACCGCAAGGACTTCTTCTCCCTGGCGTCGGCGCACTACCGCGCCCATGTCCCCGAGGGGTACGAACCGCCGCCGCACCACCGCCCCCTGGCCTCGGGCTCGTACGCCGCCCACCAGGCGCTCGGCGCCGCGGCCGACCGCAGGGCCAGGACCCGCTCGGCCCTCACCTCGTACAAGAAGCGCCTGCGCACCCGCGCCATGCGCACCGCCTACCGCGCCGACCTCCGCACCAGCGGCCTCGACCCCAACCTCGCGGTCTACGGCGCCTACTGGAACCGCGGAGTCTCCTGCAACCCGGCCGCGATCGCCGCCGCCGCCCGCGAACTCGCCCCGAACATCCGCCCCGTGTGGGCGGTCAGCAGCCGCCACGTCGACCGGCTGCCGCCCGGGACGCCGTACGTCATCGAGGGATCCCGCGCCTACTGGCGGGCGATGGCGAGGGCGACGTACCTGGTCAACAACTCCAGCTTCCCCGGCGGCTTCACGAAGCGCCCGGGCCAGCTCTACCTCCAGACCCACCACGGCACCCCGCTCAAGACCATGGGCCTGGACCAGCGCCGCTACCCCGCCTGCGCGGGCGGTACGGACTTCGAGAAGATCCTCGCCCACACCGACCAGTGGGACTTCAGCCTCTCCTCCAACCCGCACTCCACCGAGGTCTGGGACCGGGTCTACCCCTCGACCGCGTACCAGCACCTGGACCTCGGCTACCCGCGCAACGACGTCTACTTCACGACAACTCCCGCCGAGATCACGGCACTCCGCACCGGCCTGGGCATCGAGGCCGGCCAGACGGCGCTCCTCTACGCGCCCACGCACCGCGACTACGAGAAGGGCTTCGTGCCCCATCTCGACCTGGAGCGGCTGTCACGCGAACTCTCCGACGAGTACGTCCTGCTGGTCCGCGCGCACTACTTCTACGGCCGCACCTCCGCCGGGCGCGGCGCCCGCGTCATCGACGTGACGTCCCACCCGTCGACCGAGGAACTCGCCCTGGCCTCCGACGTGTTGATCACGGACTACTCGTCCCTGATGTTCGACTACGCCTGCCTGGACCGCCCCATCGTCGCCTACGCCCCCGACTGGCCGGCCTACCGCGCCTCCCGCGGCACCTACTTCGACCTGCTCTCCGGCGAGGCGGGCGAGACCCCGGGCGCGGTCGCCACCACCGAGGACGAACTCCTCGACCTCCTGGCGTCCGGCGCCTGGGACACCCGCGCCACCAGCGCGCTCCGTCAGGCGTTCAGGGCACGGTTCTGCCCGTACGACGACGGGGGAGCGGCGGAGCGGGTGGTGCGGCGCCTCTTCCTCACTTCGTGAGGGCGCGGCGCACCCGGCCCAGCGGGCGGCGCACCGACCTGGGTATGTGCGCCTTCCAGTCGTGGCGCGGCAGCGCGTCCATCCGGTGGTAGAACTCGCCCATGTCCAGGGCGAGATGACCGCCTCCGGTCCAGTACGGGATGGCCGCGGTGCCACCCACGCGCACCGCACCGGCCGCCGTGCGCGCACTGCGCGGGGTGCCGCTGATCCGGGCGCTGCGGCCGATTCCGAGGAGCTGGAAGGAGGCCTGGACGTCGTACACCCCGCGCTCCAGCGGGCTGCCGCCCGCGGCGGTCAGCGGGTCGATCTCCAGATGGCCGGTGACCACGGCCTGCTTGCGGCCGGGTCCCGCGTCCTGCAGCTCCACGCGCAGCCCCTTCGGGTCGGGGAACCAGCCCATGTGCCGCGTCCGGTCCTTGAGCAGCAGCCGCCCCTCCGCCGCACGCAGCGGATCGCCGACCTCCCACTCGTCGACGCCCGTCACGCCCTCCAGCAGCGCGGGGTCGAACAGGAGCCGCCCGTCGCGCTCCACGAGGGTCACCGGGCTGCCGTCCGCGTGGTTCAGGGTGAGCCGCAGCGGGGCGCTCAGCACTCCGTCGCGCCAGCGGAGCCGGCCCACCTCGGCGTGCGAGCGGATCTGCCGGGTCCGCTCCGCGAGCGCCTTCAGATCGCCCAGGCGATTCGCTTCGAGGAGGTGGGCGCGCAGCTGGGCCAGGGGGTTGAGTCCTTCGCGTACACCGTCGGTGAACTCCTCGGTCACGAGCCGGCGGACCGCCTCGTACCGCTCCTCCACCCACGATGCCTTGCTCAGCACCCGCGGTTCGCTCGCCTGCCGGAGGATCTCGACCCGGTAGGTGCGCCGCAGCAGGTGGTCGCGCTGCTCGCCGGGCTCGGTGCCGGCCTTCACCGCGTGGATGACCTTGCGCAGGTCCTCGTAATAGCTGAGATCGATCTCCGCGCTGCTGTTGTTGCCCTTGTCCTCGCGGCGCATCCAGTAGTAGCAGGGATAGTCGGCGAGTACGGAGACCCGCTCGGCGGCGACGTAGGCGCGGGCCATGAAGAGCTGGTCCTCGAGCCGTACCCGCCCTTCGGGGAACTCGATGCCGTTCTCCAGCAGGAAGTCCCGCCGGAACATTTTGTGCGGGGTCAGGGATTCCATCAGTGGATGGTCCTGCGCAGTGCAGACTTCGACATTGTCTGCGAAGACGCTGCTCGGCCCCTGCATGGTTCCCGCGACCTTGCCGAGCACGACGTCGGCCTCGTTGCGCTCCCCCATCGCGCACAGCCGCTCCAGCGCTTCGAGCCCCAACGCGTCGTCCTGGTCAACGAATTGGATGTACCGGCCGCGGCTGAGACGCACCCCCACGTTGCGCGGCTTGCCCGGCCACCCCGAGTTCTCCTGGTGGTGCACGCGGACATGCGGATGGGCGGCGGCGAGCTTCTCGAGCCGCTCGGCGGAGTCGTCCGTCGACCCGTCGTTAACATAGATGACTTCGTAGTGGTCCGCGCCGATGCTCTGCCGCAGCAGGGACTCGGACGAAGTGTCGATGTACTCGCCCGCGTTGTATACGGGAACGACGATGCTCGCCCGCAAGGTTGTGCTGGATTCCGAACTTTCGCGATCCATTTTCGCGGTGCCCCCACCCTTGAATTACCAGTCATTGCAATGCCTGAGGTATGTGGGGGAATACCTCAGGTGTTGTCCCGGGAAAGATACGGCAAAGGCTGCCCGAACGCATCATCGGCAGTTCAGGAGCCCGTTGGGCCGAAGGAGTGACTCCTGGTGCACCTGCGGGTGGCGTGGCGGTGAAGCGGACAACTGCGTGAGGTAACGGGCAGTTGGACCCAGTTGACCAGCCACCCGCCGGAAAGGTTGTGCCTGAACCATGCCGCCACGTCTCAGCGTCGTCGTCCCCATCTACAACGTCGAGGACTACCTCGGGGAGTGTCTCCGCTCGCTGGCCGAACAGACCTTCCCCGACCTCGAAGTTGTCATGGTCGACGACGGTTCGCCCGACGGCAGCGCGGACATCGCCCGCCGGTTCGCCGCGCAGGACGCCCGGTTCCGGCTGGTGGTCCAGGAGAACGCCGGCTTGGGGGCGGCCCGCAACACCGGGGTTGCGCACGCCGATCCCGAGGCCGAGTTCCTGGCCTTCGTCGACAGCGACGACGTGATCCCGCCCGATGCGTACGCGCTGCTCGTCGCCGCCCTCGACGGTTCGGGTTCCGACTTCGCGTCGGGGAACGTGATGCGGCTGCGGACGAGCGGCAAGCTCCAGCAGTCGCCCAACTTCCGCAGGCCGATGGCCTCCACCCGGATGCGGACCCACATCACCAGGGACTGGGACCTGGCCGCCGACCGGATCGCCTGCAACAAGGTGTTCCGCAGGGCCTTCTGGGAGAAGCACTCCTTCGCCTTCCCGGTGGGCAGCCTGTACGAGGACATCCCGGTCGTCCTGCCCGCACAGTTCCTCGCCGAGTCGGTCGACGTCGTGAAGAACACCGTCTACCACTGGCGCGACCGCGACGGATCCATCACCACCCGGCGTGCGGTCGTCAGGGGCATCGAGGACCGGGTGGCCCATGTGACGCACGTCAGCACCTTCCTGAAGGAGCGCGGCGACACCGGGCACAAGGCGCACTACGAAGCGCACGTCCTGGCCAACGACCTCTGGTACTTCATGGAGGTGCTGCCGGACGGAAGCAGTGACTACCAGCAGGCGTTCCTCACCTGTGCCAATGCCTTCGCCGACCAGACGGAACCCGGGGTCCTGGAAGGTCTCCCCGTACGACTGAGGCTGATGTGGCACCTGGCGCGCGAGCGCCGTCTGGAGGAGCTCCTCGGGCTCCTCGCCTTCGACAAGGCCAACCCGGGTGCCTTCGCCGTACGCGGCATCCGCCGGCGGCGCGCCCAGTACCCGCCCCTGCAACGCCCCGTCCCTGCCTCCGTCCTGCGCGTCGCCGACACCGATCTGCCGCTCACCGCACGGCTGTTGGAGGCGTACTGGCGCGACGGCAAGCTCCAGCTGCGCGGCTTCGCCTACGTCCGCAACCTCCCCGCGGCATCGCGCCGGAGCGAGGTGAAGGCCGCCTGGCTGAGGGCGGGCGGGCGCAAGGTGCTGCCCCTGCGGGTGCGGACCGTTGCGGACGCCGAGGCCACCGCGCGCTCACGGCAGCGGCTGCACCGCTACGACTGGGCGGGGTTCGAGACCGCCGTCGACCCCGGCCGGCTGTCGTCCGAGGGCGACGGAACGGCCTGGCGCCTGGAGATCGGCGTCGCCGGCCACGGCATGCTGCGCCGCGCAGCCCTCGGCCCGGCCGACGCCCCGACCCCGCCCGCCGTGCACCGGCCCGACGCGACGTCGCGCATCGTCCCCGCCTTCGAGGACGGAAAGCTGGTGCTGTACGCCGAGCCGGTACGGTCCAGGATCGACACCCACCGGCTCTCCGGCGACACGGTCCTGCTGGAGGGGACCCTGGTCGGGGAAGGCCCGGGCCAGGGCCCGTTCACCCTGCGCCTCAAGCACCGCCACTCCGCCGCGGTCGTCGACTGCCCGGTCACGGTCCGCAAGAGCGCCTTCACTGCGGAGGTCGCGCTCGCCGCCGTGGCGGACGTGCACAAGACGGAGGCCAGGCCCGTCGATCCGTACAGCGTCCACCTCGTCGACCGCACCGGACGCCGGACCCCGGTCGACGCCCCCGGGACCTTCCAGCCCGGCCGCTACCCCCTCGGCGACGGAGGGCGCGAGCTGTGCGTCACGGCGAGCGCCCGCGGCAATCTGCAGATCGGCGACCAGACGGTGCAGCCCCTGGTCGACCGGGCGGGCTGGAGCGGCGAGGGCGAGCTGGTCATGGAGGGCTCGTACCCCCAAGGTGCCTCGTACAACGTGGAGTTGGTGGCCCAGCACAGCGTCCACCGCGAGGAGATCGTCTTTCCCGCCCAGTACGAGAACGGGCGCTTCCGTGCCGCACTGCACCCCCACGCCGTGACCGGCCCCGGCGGCGACCTGCCGCTGGCGGAGGGCAACTGGTACTTCTTCCTGCGCGCACCCGGGAGCGAACAGGACTCGCCCGGCGTCCCGATGCGCCTGCTCCCCGCCCTGCACGCCGCCGTCCCCGCCCAACGCAGGCTGAACGAACGCGACTTCACCCTGGAGCGGCGCTACCACGACCAGCTGCTGCTGACCTCGGGATCCGTCCTCGCCGCCGAGGAGCGCGGCACTCACGGACAGCAGCGCCTGCAGGAGACCTACCGCGCCGCCCGCACCGAACCGCTGAAGCCCGCCGTCCTCTACAGCAGCTTCGACGGCCGCCAGCACTCGGACTCACCCCGCGCCATCCACGAGGAACTCCTCTCCCGTGGCGGGGAGTTGGAGCACCTGTGTGTCGTACGCGACCAGCAGGCCCAGCTGCCCACCGGAGCCCGCGCCGTGGCCCATGGCTCCACCGCCTGGCACGAGGCGCTCGCCCGCTCCCGGTACGTCGTGACCAACACCCAGCTGCCGGAGTGGTTCGAGCGCCGCGAGGGCCAGTACGTCGTACAGACCTGGCACGGCACCCCGCTCAAGCGCATCGGGATCGACCTCAGCGGCACGGTCCAGGCCAACGAGCCGTACATCGCGTCGCTCCCGCAGCGGGCCCGCCAGTGGAACCTGTTGGTCTCGCCCAACCGCTTCAGCACCCCCGTCCTGCGGCGGTCCTTCGGGTACGAGGGCGAGGTCCTGGAGAGCGGCTACCCGCGCAACGCCCTGCTCCACGCACCGGACCGCGAGAAGATCGCCGCGAGCGTACGGGAGCGGCTGGGCATCCCCGAGGGCAAGCGTGTCGTGCTGTACGCCCCGACCTGGCGCGAGGACCGCCCGGCGGGAGGCGGCCGTTACGCACTCGACCTGCGACTGGACCTCACCGCCGCCGAGGAGGCGCTGGGCGGTTCCACCGTCATGCTGGTGCGCCGCCACTACCTGGTCACCGACCGGCTGCCGGGCACCGGCGACGGCTTCGTCCGGGACGTGTCGCGCTACCCGGACGTCGCGGAACTCATGCTCATCAGCGATGTGCTCGTCACCGACTACTCCTCGCTGATGTTCGACTTCGCCCACACCCGCCGCCCGATGCTGTTCCACACGTACGACCTGGAGCACTACCGGGACACCCTGCGCGGCTTCTGCTTCGACTTCGAGTCCCAGGCGCCGGGCCCGCTGATCCCCGGCTCCACCGACCTCATCGAGGCGCTGCGCGCCCCCGCCACGGCGACGGAGTCCTACGCGGAGGCCTACGAGGCGTTCCGCGAGGTCTTCTGCGACCTCGACGACGGGACGGCCGCGGCCGCGGTGGTGGACCGGATGCTGGCGGCCGACGGCGCATGAGCCGGTGAGGTGCTGTGCGGGCACTCACCCGCGCAGCACCTCGCTCTCCTGCCGGGGAGCCTCCTGGGCGGGCGACGGCACGGCCGCCTGCGTGTCGGCCGCGCGGCGCCGGGTCAGGTACGCGCTCGCGACGAGCACCAGCGCGACGGTCCCGGAGAGCGCGGGCCAGTACAGATAGCGGAAGTTGGACTCGGGCGCCGTGGGCAGGTAGGCGAGGATGTAGACGACCGAACTCGCCCCGATGAGACGCAGTTCCCTGCTGTACGGGCCTGGCCAGCGGCGGCGCAGCACGAGCACGAGGGCGACGGCCAGCCAGAACCAGCCCTGGAAGAGCATCGGCAGGTCGCGTACGGCGCCCATCACGTAGTTCTGGAGGGCGTACCTCAGGGTGTCGTCGGGCGGCGACTTCTTCAGGATCTCCGGTACGGGGCTGCCGGGCAGCAGCCGGTTGCCGTTCAGGAAGGGCTGGTTGGTCCGGAAGAGCACCTTGGTGAAGACCCGGACCCGGTACGCGGCGTACCCCTTCCAGTGCTCCGGCATCTGCTCCGTCCACATCCGGTCCAGCGCGTCGGCGTTGCGGCTCAGCTCCATCAGGTCGAACGGGCCCTTGCGCGGATAGCACTCCAGGTACGCGTTGGACGTGAGCTCCCGCTTCCGGCAGTCGACGGCGGCGGCGACCATGCGGTGCGTGAAGTCCGCGCTGCCGCCCGCCTGTTGGGCTGCGTCCCGCACCTGGGCCGGGGTCAGCACATGGGTGAGGTCGTCCACCGGGATCACCGCGTACACCCGGGTGGACAGCGGATGGGCGGCCGCCGACACCCCGATGCTTCCGGCGACGGTGACGGCGACGAAGATCCCCGTGGCGGCCAGCCAGCGGCGGCGGCCGGGGGTGGGCCATGCCGCGAGGACCAGCAGGGCGAACACCGGGAGGACGGCGGGGAATCCGTTCTTCCTGACCATGCCCGCGTACACGATGAACAGTACGCCGAGCACCACCAGCGCCCAACGGGTCCAGGTCCGCTCCCGCGGCAACTCACGTGCGGTCAGCGCGATCGCGCAGACCGCGAGCAGCGCGTACGCGAGGTGCACGTCCTTCCACACCACACCGGTGAAGTTCATGATGTGGGGTGCGAGGCCGACGGCCAGCATCGCGAGCGAGAGACCGCGGCTGCCGGTCTTCTTCCAGACCAGACGGGCGAGGACCCACAGCGATCCCCACAGCAGGGCGGTCTGCAGGTCGGCCATGGCCGAGAGGGCCCCCGTCGTCCGGAGGAGAACGCGCCACACCAGCGCCAGCACCGGCGGGTGCCAGTCGCTCATCGGCTCGTACCCGAGCGCCTGCAACAGCTGGAAGTGGCTGTCCGCGCTGAAGTACCCGGGGTGGAAGACGGTGGCCACGGCACTGCCGCAGAGTGCCGCGATCGCTGCCAGGCACCACGGCCAGAGCGTGCCCTGGCGCCAGGCACCGCGCAGAGCCGCGCTCGCCTGGGTGATCGTTCTGGACATGTGGGCGGAGACCTTTCAGGAGCGGTCGGGCACCGGGGCGCGGCGGGCGCGTCAGCCGGAGATCTGCACCCTGCTGTGGTCCCCCAGGACCAGCCGGTGGGCGGCCGGGATGCTGGGCGCGGGCGTGATCTCGACGTCCCGGCCGATCAGGGACGCCTCCACGCGCCGTACGCCGTTCAGCGACGAGCCGCTCAGGACGATCGAGTACTCGATCTCGCTGTCGGTGACCCGGCAGTTCTCGGCGATCGACGTGGAGGGCCCGATGTAGGAGTTCTCGACGGTCGTACGCGGCCCGATGATCGCCGGGCCCACGATGCGCGAGCCGCGCACGACGGCACCCTCACCGATCCGCACCCGGCCGATGATCTCGGTGGCGTCGTCGACCGTCCCCTCGTCGCTTGGGTCGAGCAGCTCCAGCACGGAACGGTTCACCTCCAGCATGTCGGCGACGTTCCCGGTGTCCTTCCAGTAGCCGGAAATGACCGTCGAACTCACCATCCGTCGCTGGTCGATGAGCCACTGCAGGGCGTGCGTGATCTCCAGCTCGCCGCGCGCCGAGGGCTCGATGGACCGTACGGCCTCGTGCACGGCCGGGGTGAAGAGGTACACCCCGACCAGCGCCAGATCGCTCTTCGGCTCGGCCGGCTTCTCCTCCAGATTCGCCACCCGGCCCGTCCCGTCCAGCTCCGCGACACCGAAGGCGCGCGGGTCGGGGACGCGGGTCAGCAGGATCTGGGCGTCGGGGCGCGTGGCGCGGAACTCCTCGACCAGCGACGTGATGCCGCCGACGATGAAGTTGTCGCCGAGGTACATCACGAAGTCGTCGTCGCCGAGGAACTCCTGGGCGATCAGCACTGCGTGGGCGAGCCCGAGCGGCGACAGCTGCGGGATGTACGTCACCTCCAGGCCGAAGCGGGAGCCGTCACCGACCGCGGCCTCGATCTCCGGGGCGGTGTCGCCGACGACGATGCCCACCTCGCGGATGCCCGCCTCGGCGATCGCCTCAAGGCCGTAGAAGAGCACGGGCTTGTTCGCGACCGGTACGAGCTGCTTGGCCGAGGTGTGCGTGATCGGCCGCAGCCGGGTGCCTGCGCCACCGGAGAGTACGAGTGCTTTCACTGGTTGGACCCGTCGTCAAAGCTGCGAAATGGCTGTGCGTGTGCCGCACAAGGGACAGGTAGTGAACGAGAGTTGAAGCACAGGATTACGGGTTGGCCTGCGCCGTATGGGTGATTCACCTGAAGTGATGTGCGGAGAGATCCGCAGGAGAGCGAACTTCCTTGCGGGAATAGTGATTTCATCCCTCCGGAACGATTGCCCCGATGGTTGCTACGTTCGGCGGCCATGAGCTTGCAGAAATCTCGGAAGGCCTGGGGTGCGCGCCGCGGCATGGCCGTCGTCGTACTGGTCGCGGCCATAGGACTCGTCGGGAAGATGACGCTCGCCGCATCCACCGGGGGACCGGCCGACGTCCGGTTCTTCCGGGGTTTCGCGCAGAACATCGCCGCGGTCGGACCGGTGCGGATCTATGACCACCCCATGCCGCACCTTCCGGTCTACAACCACCCGCCGCTGGCGGGGTGGATGCTCCTCGTACTCGATGAACTCGCGGGCCGTGTCGCCGACTTCAGCACACTCATTCGCCTTCCGGCCTGCCTGGCCGATTTCGTGTGCAGCATTCTGGTGTTCGAAATCGTACGCAGGCGGAGCTCGGTGCGGACGGCCGTGGCCTGTGCGATCGGGGTCACCCTCTCGCCCGTATTGATTCCGACCTCCGGATTCCACGGGAACACCGATTCGGTCGCGGTGATGTTCGCGCTGGCCGCCGCGCATCTGCTCGCCGACCGGAAGAGCCCCCTCGCCGCCGGGGTGTGCGCCGCGCTCTCCATCAGCGTCAAGTTCGTGCCCGTCGTGGCGCTCCCCGCACTGGTGATTGCCGCGTTCCGCGGTGGACGGCCGGTGTTCGTGCGGTTCTGTGCCGGGTTCGGCGCGCTGTTCCTGCTCGTCTGGGGGCCTGTCCTCGTGACCGTACCCCTGGCGCTCAAGGAGAAGGTCCTGGAGTACGAGGGCGGCCCGTACCGCCTCTGGGGCCTGGTGAAGTTCGCCGACTGGCTCGGTGCGCCCGAGCCGGTGATCGGCTTCATGCGCGGCGACGGGCACTTCCTGGTGGTCCTCGCCTGTGTCGCGGCCGGGGCGTGGCTGGCCTGGCGGCGGCCCTCCGAACTGCCCGGCGTGGTCGGCGTGACCATGGGCCTCCTCCTGCTGCTCTCCACCGCCTCCGGAGTGCAGTACCTGGCCTGGCCCGTGGCCGGCCTGTTCGTCATCGGCCTCTGGGAGGGGCTGAGTTACAGCCTCGTCGTCGGCGCCCTCGCCTCCTGGGTCTATTGGGTCCACCGGGCCGTCAAGTGGAACTCCGTCGAGCTCGCCGTCGGCGCCGTCGGCTGGCTGATCCTCGCGCTCGGTGTCGCATCCGCGATCCGCAAGGTGCTCAACACGCCCCCGCCCAGCGCCGATTCCTCCCGATTCCCCCTTCAGGCCATCGCGCCCGAACACCCCCTACAGACCGCGGAGACACGCACGTGAAGGAAAGCACCAGCTCCAGCCCCGGCCCCCGGATCGGGATCATGGTGGTGGCGTACAACGCCGAAACCACGCTGGAGAAGACGCTCGACCGCATTCCGGAGGATTTCCGGTCGCGCATCGCCGAGATTCTGATCCTGGACGACGCGAGCCACGACGAGACATTCACCGCCGGATGCCGCTGGTCGCAGGCGGAGGGAATGCCGCAGACCGTGGTGATGCGGCACACCAAGAATCTCGGTTACGGCGGTAACCAGAAAGCCGGTTACGCCCTGGCCGCCGAACGCGGTCTGGACATCGTGGTGCTGCTGCACGGCGACGGCCAGTACGCCCCGGAATCCCTGCCCGACATGATCGCGCCCATCGAACGCGGCGAATGCGAAGCGGTGTTCGGTTCGCGCATGATGAAGTCGGGCGGGGCGCGCAAGGGCGGCATGCCCATGTACAAGTGGCTCGGCAATCGCATCCTCACCCGGGTCGAGAATTCCCTCCTCGGATCGCAGCTCACCGAATTCCACTCCGGATACCGCGCCTACAGCGTCGCGGCGCTCAAGCAGCTGCCGATCGACCGGAACACGGACGCATTCGACTTCGACACCCAGATCATCGTCCAGCTCATCAACGCCGGAATGCGGATCAAGGAGATCCCCATTCCCACGTACTACGGCGACGAGATCTGCTACGTGAATGGAATGAAGTACGCGAAGGACGTCATCAAGGACGTCCTCGAATACCGGCTCGCCGTCAAGGGATTCGGCACCTGCTCCTGGATTCCCAAGCCCGCCGAGTACGCCTTCAAGGAGGGTGACGGCTCCTCGCACTCCGTCATCCTCGACCGGATGCGCACCCTGCCGCCCGGCCGCGTCCTGGACCTCGGCTGCTCGGGCGGGCTCTTCGCGGAGCGCCTGGAGATGCTCGGCCACAAGGTGACCGGCGTCGACTACATCGAGGTCGAGGGCGTACGGGAGCGCTGCTCCGAGTTCTTCCTCGCCAACCTGGAGGAGGGGCTGCCCGAGGAGATCGGCGTCGACTACGACTATGTGGTCGCCGGCGACGTCATCGAGCACCTCTCGCGCCCCGAGCGGGTCCTCGCCGGGGTCGCCGACGTCCTGGCGCCCGGCGGCAAGGTCCTGCTGTCCGTACCGAACTTCAGCCACTGGTACTCGCGGCTGCGCGTGGCCTTCGGCGTCTTCGACTACGACCGCCGCGGCATCCTCGATGAGACGCATCTGCGCTTCTTCACCCGCGCCAGCCTCCGCCGCACGGTCAAGTCCGCCGGCTACGACGTCCTCGACATCACGTCGACCGGGGCGCCCTTCTGGAACGTGCTCGGCGGCGGCATCGTCGCCCGTCTCCTCGGCGGCCTCTCCAAGCTGGCGACCCGCATCAGGCCGACGCTGTTCGGCTATCAGCACGTCGCACTGCTCACCCCGCATGCGGCCCGGACGATCATCGCTGGAGAGCACGTCGATGTCCAAGACATTCTCAACCGCCAGTACAGCCCCGCCGACCGAGCCGACCACGTGGGCGTCTGACGCCCCCGAGGGCGCCGACGATGTCCGACAAGCCGATGGGAGGCGGACGTTGACTCTGCCGAGTCTCGTACTGCTGCTGTTCGCCGTCTTCTCCTCGGCGGCCGGCCAGATCATGCTCAAGCACGGCATGCGCGTCGCCGCCAAGACCACCGAGCACGCCGGAGGGTCGCTCGCGATCCGTGCGGCGACCACCCCCTGGGTGGTCCTCGGGCTCGCGGTCTTCGGCATCTCCGCGATCGCGTGGATGTCGACGCTGGCGCAGGTGCCGCTGAGCATCGCGTACCCCTTCAACGCGCTGGGCTACCTGCTGATCGTGGTGGCCAGCTCCACCGTCCTGCACGAGAAGACCTCCCTCTGGACCTGGGGAGGATCGCTCCTGGTGGTGGTCGGACTGGTCACGGTCTTCGCCGGCCAATCGGCCTGAGCGTAGGCATGCGGCTTCGGCTCAGCACATGGCGTGGGGCGCTCCTCATCGGGGCGCTCTTCGCGTTTCTGCAGATCCCCTCAGCGCCCGGCCATGTCTCGCCCGACACCAGCAACTACGCGGGCCAGGCCCTGCGCGTCCTGGACACACCGGGCGCGCGGCTGGCCGACGAGGTGATCGGGCAGCGCTGCGACCAGCAGCTGCGCCTGGCGCGCGAGCGGCACGCCCTGAACGTCATGGAGTTCCGCGATCCGCTCGACGAGCGCGCGGTGAGCCGCCACTGCTTCAGGGTCCTGCGGGCGGAGGCGCTCGTACCGCTGCCGGCCCTGATGGGCCCGCCGGGACGGGCCCTCGCCCCGGCCAACCGCTGCGAGGCGATCTTCCTCTCCCGCCCCGGATACGCCTACGCCGTCGTGCCGTTCGTGGCGGCGTTCGGGCTCACCTGGGGCATGTGGGGCTTCGCCCTGCTGGTGACGCTGGCCGGCGGGGTCCTCGTCCTGCTGTTCCTACGCGTCGCCGGGGCCGCCGTTCCGGCCGCTCTGCTGGGGCAGGCGCTCTATTACGTATTGCCGACCGGCTACTGGTCGATGCGGCCCCTCGCCGAGGGTCTGGTGCTCGCCCTCTCCGCGGCGGTGCTGCTCGGGCTCGCACTGGTGTGGCGCGGGCGCAGGAGGGCGGGCTGTGCGGTGACGGCCGGGGCCTTCGCTGCCGGATTCGCCGTCAAGTACTCGCTCTTCCTGATGCTGGGCGGCTGGCTCGCCCTCGCCTGCGCCGTCGGGCTTCTGGCGGGGAGCTGGGACCGGCGCGGCGACGGGGTCACCGCCCTGGCGCTGACCGGGGGAGCGGTCGCCCTCACGGCTGCGGGTGTACGGCTCCTCGGCTGGCCCGGTGCCGACGACAGCGTGATGGAGCTCTTCACGAACCACTGCCGGCTCCCCGACGTCCCCGACGCATGGCAGCAGTGGCGTGAACTCAGCGGAAGCTACTGGCCGTTGTGGATCCGCGACCGTCTGACGGAGCCGCTGCCGCTGCTCGTCTGGGCCGCGGGGGCCTGGTGGTCGCTGCGCCGGCCTGGCGCCGCCGGACTCTTCGTCGTGGCCACCGCGCTCTGCGGTCTGGCCACGCAGGCGGCGCACCCGGACGCGGGCGAGGCGGACCGGCTGTACGTCCACGTCTGGTTCCTGGTGGTTTGCGGTGTGCCCTTCGCGGTCGACAGATATGCACGTCATCTGTTTCCCGCAGAGGTAGAGGAAGTAGAACGGTGCGTTCCACCACCACCGCGTCACGCCTGGCCATGATGGCGGCCGTGCTGGCCTGCGCGGGCAAGCTCTGGCTCGCCGCGCACACCCTCGGGTCGCCGGACGTGCGGACCTTCCAGGAATTCGCCCACGCGGTCCACCGGCTCGGCGTAGCCGGCGCGTACGCGCACCCCTTCTATGGCGGGATGCTCTACAACCACCCGCCCGTCACCGGCGCCTGGCTCTCCCTGGCGGACCTGGCCGGCCGCACCGGAGTCCCCTTCGCGCTGTTCATCCGGATCCCGGCCTGCGTCGCCGACCTGGGCACGGCCCTGCTCGTGTACGCGATGGTGGCCCGCGGGGCCGGGACGCGCAGGGCGGCCGCCGCCTCGGTCATGGTCAGCCTCAGTCCCGTCCTCGTGGGCGTCTCGGGATTCCACGGCAACACGGATCCGGTCTTCGTCTTCCTCACCCTGCTCGCCGTGTACCTCCTCGGCGATCTGCGGCGCCCGGGACCGGCCGGTGCCGTCTTCGCCCTCGCGCTCGGCGTCAAGATCGTTCCCGTCGTTGTCCTGCCCGCACTCGTCGTCGTCGCGATGCTCCAAGGGCGGCGCAGTCTCCGGGTCTTCGTCCTCGGGTTCGGCGGCGCCTCGCTGCTCGTCTGGGGGCCCGCCGCCCGGTCCCAGTGGGCTGGTCTCCGCCACAACGTCTTCGGCTACGCGGGCGGCACCGGCGACTGGTGGGGGCCGAGCGAGCTGGTGAAACTCCTCGGCATCCACCCGGCGTTCGTACTGCACCTGCTGCACGGCCCGGGCCGGTTCGCCGTCGTGGCCCTCTGCGCGGCCACCGGCGCGCTCCTGGTGCGCCGCGTCCCCGGCCGGCTGCCCGCCGTCGCGGGGCTGACGCTCGCGCTCTTCCTCTGTCTGAGCACGGCCAGCGGCATCCAGTACCTGGCCTGGGCCGCCGCCGCACTCTTCCTCGTGGAGTTCTGGACGGCGACGCTCTACGGACTGACCGCCGGGGCCTGCCTCGTCCTCACCTACACGTCGGGGTGCGGCGCCCCCTGGTGCGTGATCGGACGGTCGGCGAGCGTCCGGCTCACGCTGCCGCTCTGGTGGGCGATGGCCGCCTGGCTCTGCCTGGCGGTCGCCGTGGCCGTCGGGCTGAAGCTGCTCACGGCCGGGGCGGGGGTGCGCTCGGCGAGTGGCACCAGCCGCACCGGTGTGCTGTCGCCGAGCAGGACACGGCGTACGACCCTCTCCGCCGCGTGCCCGTCGTCGTACGTACAGAAGCGCTCACGGAACGCACCGCGCAGGACGGCGTTCTCCGCGCTGCACCAGGTGCCGTCCCGGAACACGCGCACCAGTTCGTCCGTGGAGGTCGTCACCGCGCCGGGCGTCTCGCCCGGAGCACCCGACAGCAGGTCGAAGTAGACGCCGCGCACCGTGCGGTAGATCTCCCAGTCCGGTGCGTGCACCACGATCGGGCGGTCGAGGTTGGCGTAGTCGAACATCACCGAGGAGTAGTCGGTGATCAGCGCGTCCGCCGCCAGACAGAGGTCCTCGACCCGGGGGTGGGCCGAGACGTCGATCAGGGAGGGGTGAGAGGGCAGGCCCGCGGCCGCGTAGAAGTAGTGCGCGCGGACCAACACCACGGTGTCCGGGCCGAGTTCACGGCAGAGCCGGGCCAGGTCGATGGTGCTGGTGAAGCCCCGTTCGTAGTCGCGGTGGGTGGGGGCGAAGAGCAGGGCCCGCTGGTGCGGCGCGATGCCGAGCTCATTCCGTACGGCCAGGACGTCGTCGGCCGTCGCCGTGGCGAACACGTCGTTGCGGGGATAGCCCGTCTCCAGGAAGCGCACCGCGCTCGGGTGCGCGCGCGACCAGGCCTCGGTGGTGTGCGGGTTGGACGTCACCGAGTAGTCCCAGCGGTCGACCCGGGCCAGGAAGCGGCGGAAGTTGAGGCCCTGGGCGGCGGCCGGGTGGTCCTGCTGGTCGAGGCCCATCTTCTTCAGGGGGGTGCCGTGGTGGGTCTGGACGTGGATCTGGCCGGGGCGCTTGACCACCTTGTCGGAGAAGTTGACGTTGTTGACGAAGTACGTGGCACGGGCCATGGTCCGCCAGTAGCGGCGGCTGCCGGGCGCGACGTGGTCGGTCCCCGGGGGCAGTGAGCCGGCGTTCTCCTTCCAGACGACCCAGACGTTCCTGATACCGGGCGCCAGTTCGGCCGCCTTGCGGTGGATCGCCTCCGGGTTGCAGCTCATCCCGCGGTCCCAGTACGCGGAGTAGACGGCGAGGGCGGGGTCCAGGGGGCGCAGCCGCTGGAGGCGGTAGTAGTGCTTGACGGCGGCGCGGGCGGCCCGTTTGCGCAGCGTGCGGACCGTGCCGCGCACGGCCCTGCGGGCGCCGAGCGCGGAGTCGAGCGCCATCAGGGCCGTGGGGCGGCCGTCGGTGAGCAGCCGCTGGCGCAGTCCGGCCCGGCCGCCCGCGAGACGGTGGCCGGCCGGTCGGTACGCGGCGCTGAAGCGGGCGACCGCGCGGACGTAGGCGCGGCGGCCCGAGCGCAGGTCCTCGTACGCCTTCAGGAGCTCCTGCACGGCCCCGGTGAACAGCGGGCCGTGCAGCGGGGCGAGGCGCGGGCGGTCCGCGAGGAAGGCGAAGAGGCCCGTGTACTGGTCCACGAAGTCCAGCGGCGAGCCCGCGGGCTCCGCCGTGCCCGGCACCTGGCGGCGCTGGCGGTGGTCGACACAGGCCATGGGCAGGGCGGCGACCGTCGATGCGGCGGCGAGGGTCTTCCGGGCGAGGAGGCCCTCCGCGTACCGGCCGGGCTCGAAGGCGAGCGACTCCCTCTGCCAGAACTCCCGGCGCACCGCCCGGTTCCAGCAGACCGCGGCCAGCTCCAGCAGGCAGGGGCGGTCGACGACGGTGTGCGTGCCCTCGCCGACCGCCCGCAGCGTGGCGAGGGAGCGGCTCGGCTCCGGCTTGCCGAGGAAGGGCGTACGGATGTGGCCGAAGAGCAGCAGATCGGGGTCGCCCGTCGACGCGAGCCGCTCGGCGACCGCCTGCAGGGCGCCGGGCAGCTGGACGAACGTCGGGTCGAGGAAGAGGAGGTAGTCGCCCTTGGCCGCCTCGGCACCGGCGTTGCGCCGCTCGCCGACGGTCACCGCCTCCGGCAGATGGACGGCCCGCACCCGGCCGTCCCCGGCCGCGAGCGAGTCCAGCAGACCGCCCGAGCCGTCGGCGGAGCCGTCGTCGACGCCGATGATCTCGAAGTCCGCGTACGACTGCGCGAGCACCGACTCCAGGCACCCCCGCAGATATCCGAGGGAGTCATGGACGGGGACGATGATGCTGAAGCGGGGCATTCACTCTTCCTTGGCTGCTGCGGGACGTTCAGCGTGTGCGTCGTGCGGCGACGGCGCGCGTGAGGACCGGCGGGAGCAGGTCCTTCGCGAGGCGCCGGGCGAGCGAGGGCTGCGGGGTGCGCGCCGCGGGACCTGCGGCCCCGGCGGCGGTCCGCTGGGCCGGAATGGCCGCCGTGTGACGGGACTTGGGGTGGGCCGGCGGGACGGCCTTCTTGTTCGATACGCGGATCAGGGGGTGGCCCGCGACCTCCTCCACACCGTGCCAGAGCTCCGGCCTGCGGGTCTTCAGCCATGCGCGGAGGGCGTCGCGCGGGGCGGTGGGGTCGCCCCATGTTCCGTAGAACTTGGTCCCCGTCACACAGATCGGCTTCAGGCCCGCGGTGGCGACCGCGCCCCAGACGGCGGCGGCGACGCCCGGGCAGTGCTCGGAGCGGAAGTCGTCGAAGGCCACGACGCCCTCGGGGAGCAGGAGTTGGCGGGCTGCCTCGATGTCGCCGTGCACGTGCTCGTACAGGTGCGAGGCGTCGACGTGGACGAAGCGGCAGCTGGCGGGGCGGACATGGTCGGTGACGGCCGAGGTGGGGGCCTGGACGACCGTGGGGAGCGCGGGGTGGAAGGAGAGGTAGTTGGCCTCGAAGGCGCGGCGGGTGAGGGTCGCGTACGAGCGGTTCATCTCACGGGTGTTGGAGGCGTCGGGGGCCGGTGAGTCGAAGAGGTCGCAGACCGTGAACGCCTCGTCGGCTTCGAGGTAGGAGCCGAGGAAGATCGCGCTCTTGCCGAGGTACGCGCCGAGTTCGAGGAGGTCGCCGCTGAGCCGCTGCTCGCGCTGGTGGGTCAGGAACCAGTCGAAGAGCAGCTGGTCGGCGGTGAAGAACCAGCCCTTGACGTCGGAGAGCCGGGTGGGCTGGGGAAGCTGCTCGGTCGGTTCGGCGGCGGTGGGGGTGGTGCCGGTCATGGCGGCCTCTCAGCTGAGGGTGTTGGAGGGGATGTAGCCGGCGGTGGCGGCCGCCGTACGGGGGAAGTGCTGGGGCGCGGGCGCCGGGGTGCGGCTCTCCAGGGGGAGGGGTACGGGGAGGCCCGGCGTCTCGCCGAGGAAGACGTGGCGCACCACGCGCTCGGCCGCGCGCCCGTCGTCGTACGTGCAGAAGCGCGCACGGAACGCGGAGCGCAGCTGGGCGGAGCGCGAGCCGCGCCAGTGGTCGGTGGTGAAGATGTCGATCAGCTCGTCCTCGGTGCGGGCGAGGGCACCGGGGGGAGCGTCGCGGATGTCGAAGTACGTGCCGCGGGACGCCTCGTAGGCCTCCCAGTCGTCGATGTGCAGGACGATCGGGCGGTCGAGGGTCGCGTAGTCGAACATCAGCGAGGAGTAGTCGGTGATCAGCGCGTCCGAGGCGAGGCAGAGGTCCTCG
The DNA here is from genome assembly GCF_036227325.1 of Streptomyces sp. NBC_01465. Lineage (NCBI taxonomy): Bacteria > Bacillati > Actinomycetota > Actinomycetes > Kitasatosporales > Streptomycetaceae > Streptomyces > Streptomyces sp. NBC_01465. The sequence goes on from NZ_CP109467.1 coordinate 5,288,685, forward strand.
ACGGAGGGGTGGGCGGAGACGTCGATGACGCGGGGGAGGGGAGTGGTGGCGAGGGGTGCCTCGTACGAGTAGTGGGCGCGGGTGAGGATCACGCAGCGCGGGCCGAGCGCGCGGGCCAGGCGCTCCAGGTCGAGGGTGCGGCGCTGGCCGGAGACGTAGTCGCGGTGGGTGGGTGCGTACAGGAGCGCGGTGAAGCCCTCGGGGATGGAGAGCGACTCGCGGATGCGGGAGACGTCGTACGAAGTGGCGCTCTGGAAGCGGTCGTTGCGCGGATAGCCGTACTCGAGCGTGGTGTAGCGCGAGGGGTACGCGCGCTCCCAGACCAGCGTGGAGTGGCGGTTGGCGGAGAGCGTGAAGTCCCACTTGTCGGTGTTGGCGAGGAGGTCGTGGAAGTTCATGCCGTGCGAGGCCGCCGGGTGGCGCTTCAGGTCCAGGCCCATCGACTTGAGGGGGGTGCCGTGGTGGGTCTGGAGGAGGATCTGGGAGGGGCGCTTGACCAGGCGGCGGTCGAAGTTGACGTTGTTCACGAGGTACTTGGAGCGGGCGAGCGCCGTCCAGTACGCGAAGGTGCCGGGCGTGAGGCGGCGGGTGGCGAGCGGGACCGTGTGGCGGTGGGCGGGGGCCGTGATCCACGCGGTGCGGATGTGGGGGGCGAGCTCGCGGACCTTGGCCTCCACGGCGGCCGGGTTGCAGGCGTAGCCGCCGTTCCAGTACGCGGCGAAGACGGCCGTGTTCTTCCGTACGGGCAGGCGGAGTTGGGCGCGGTAGTGGAGCTGGAGGAGCGCTGCGCGGGTGGTGCGGTGGGCGGTGGAGAGCAGGCGCTGCGCCCGGCGGCGTACGGCCAGGGCCCTGAAGAGGGTGCCGTACGTGCGGTGCGCGCCGAGGCGGACCATGGTGTGGCGGGCGCGTGTGGTGGGGCGGGGGGTCGCGCCCGGGGTGCGGTAGCGGGCGTAGTGGGCGCGGGCGCGGCGGAAGAACTCGGCGCGGCTGCCGCGGGGGAGGCGGTCGCGCTTGGTGAAGACGGTGGTGAAGTGGTCGATCATCCGGCGGAAGATCACCGGGCGCCAACTCGCCAGCTCCGGGCGGGAGTCGATGAACGCGAAGACCCGGTCGTACTGGTCGAAGAGGTCGAAGTGCTTGCGGCTCGTGGTGGAGAGGATGTTGCCCAGGCGCCGCTGGCGGTAGTGGACGCAGACGCGGTCGAGCGTGGTGAGGGAGCCCGCGGACATCAGGACCGGGTAGGTCCAGGGGGTGTCCTCGTAGTAGCCGGGCGGGAAGGTCATGCGCCGGCTCTCGATGAACTCGCGGCGGTACGCCTTGTTCCAGACCACCATGAGGACCTTGAGGAGGCCGGGGCGGTCGGAGAGGCGGAAGGTGTCCGGGCCCTCCTCGGTGAGCTGGGACGCGCGTTCGTTGCGTACGGCCTCGCCCGACCAGTAGGTGCGCGCGTAGTCGTAGACCAGGACGTCGGGGCCGCCGGTCTCCTTGAGGCGGTCGGTGATCGCCTGGAGCGCGCCGGGGGTGAGGGTGTCGTCGCTGTCCAGGAAGAGGACGTACTCGCCGGTGGCGCGGGCGAGGGCGGCGTTGCGGGCGCGGCCCAGGCCCTGGTTCTCCGGGAGGTGGACGGCGGTGACGCGGCGGTCGCGGGCCGCGTACTCGTCGATGATCGCGCCGCATGCGTCCGGTGAGCAGTCGTCCACCGCGATGAGTTCGAGGTCTTCGAAGCTCTGGGTGAGGACCGAGTCCAGGCACTCCTGGAGGTAGGCCTGGACCTTGTAGGCGGGGACGATCACGCTGAACCGGGGCATGGCCCTGGAACGGCCGTGGGAGTGAGCTGGTTACGCCGGATGCGGCATTTGGGGGACTCGGATGTTTAGGGGGTGTCCGGCGGATCAGGTCGCCCTTGCTGGGCGTTGAGCTATTCGCTGCGGGTGAGCGGTGGTCTGGTGCACTGCGCTTCGCTCCGTCTCGGCTCTTAGATTCATCCTTCGGATGCCGAGCGCAGCTGCAAGGCGGAGGAGGGCGACAACGCGAATGGGGCCTCCCCTGCTCGAGCGAAGCCGAGAGCTTGGGGAAGTTGGCAACTGACGACAACGCCGCAGATGTGCGTGCCAGACCGGCGCGACCGCGGCATGATCCGCCGGACACCCCCTAAGCAGGCCCGATGTGATCCGTGAGGGTGAATCGGGCCTGCTCCTTGCTTACTTGACCGCGCCTGCCATGACGCCCGAGACGAACTGCCTCTGGAACGCGAAGAAGACGGCCAGCGGGATCACCATCGACACGAAGGCGCCGGGCGCGAGCACGTCGATGTTGTTGCCGAACTGACGGACCTGCTGCTGGAGCGCCACCGTGATCGGTGGATGTTTGGCGTCCGCGAAGATCAGCGCGACCAGCATGTCGTTCCAGACCCAGAGGAACTGGAAGATCCCGAGCGAGGCGATCGCGGGTCCCCCGAGCGGCATGACGACCCGGGTGAAGAGCCGGATCTCGCCCGCGCCGTCCAGGCGGGCGGCTTCGAGGAGTTCGCGCGGGATCTCGGCGAAGAAGTTGCGCAGGAGGAAGATCGCGAACGGCAGGCCGAAGGCGACATGGAAGATGATCACGCCGAGGGTGGTGCCGAAGAGACCGATGTGGCCGAAGATCTTCGCCACCGGGACCAGGGCGACCTGGACGGGGACCACGAGCAGGCCGACCACGAGCAGGAACCACCAGTCCCTGCCCGGGAATTCCATCCAGGCGAAGGCGTAGCCCGCGAGCGAGCCGATGATCACGACGAGCAGAGTCGCCGGGACCGTGATCAGGACGGTGGAGAGGAGGGAGTCGGTGATGACCTTGTTGTCGAGGAGGTTGGAGTAGTTGTCGAAGTTCATCTGGGACGGGATGGAGAAGACCTTCCACCAGCCCGTCGCCGCGATGTCGGAGGGCGAGCGGAGGGAGGAGAAGAGCAGTCCGACCGTCGGCATCAGCCAGATCAGGGCGATCAGGATCAGGAAGATCCGCATGACGCCGCCGCCGAGCCGCCCGGCGATCCTGGCCGCCAGGGACTGTTTCGCCTTCACCACCTGGAGTTGCGTGGTCATCGCCGGGCCTCTTTTCGCATGCGCCGGATGTTCACGATCATGATCGGGATGACCAGGAGGAGCAGGATGACGGCGATCGCGCTGCCGACGCCCAGGTCCGCATCCGTACCGAAGGACGAGCGGTAGAGCTGCAGGGCCAGGACGTTGGCGTCGTCCTGGGACGATCCCGGCGCGATGATGAAGATCAGGTCGAAGATCTTCAGGACGTTGATCATCAGGGTGATGGTGACCACGCCGAGGACCGGGCTCAGCAGCGGGACGGTGATGCGGCGGAAGACCTGCCACTCGTTCGCGCCGTCCACCCGCGCCTGTTCCTGGAGTTCGCGGGGGATGCCGGCCAGGCCGGCCGCGATGAGGACCATCGCGAAGCCCGTCCACATCCAGATGTAGCTGCCCATGATCGCCGGGGTGACGACCTTCGGGCCCAGCCAGTCGACACCGTTGTACGGCTCGTGGAAGTTGGAGTCCGGAAGCCGCAGCTGCGCGCCCGCCGCCTTCGCGGGGAGCGTGAACGTGCCGTCGGCCGCCGCCTTCGCCGTGGCGACCACCTTGCCGTCCTTGACCGCCTCGATCTTCAGCCCCTTGAGGCCGAGTTCGGTGGAGTCGATGGTGTTCGGCTTTCCGCCGCCGCCCTTGGTGAAGTCCAGCCAGGCGGTGCCGGAGATCCCTCCGCCGGAGGCCGCCCCGGGCTCCTTCGCGGGCTTCGCGTCGGACGGCATTTTCACCGGAAGTACGCCAACCAGCGGCAGCTGTACGGGAGTTCCGGCGCTCACCGGCTGCTTCGTGACGAAGGAGCCGCTGCCGCCCGCCTTGAGCGGGGCCACCGGGAGCGGGTGTGCGCCCGGGTAGCCCGCCGACTCGGAGAACGTGTCGTGGACGCCCACCCAGACGGCGTTGGCGACGCCGCGGTCCGGGTCCTGCTCGTACACCAGCCGGAAGATGATCCCCGAGGCGAGCATCGAGATGGCCATCGGCATGAAGACGACCAGCTTGAACGCGGTGCCCCAGCGGATCCGTTCGGTGAGGACCGCGAAGATCAGGCCGATGCCGGTGGCGACGACGGGGGCGATCAGCCAGATGCCGTTGTTGACGACGGCGGTCTGGAGGGTGTCGTCGGTGAAGACGGACGTGTAGTTGTCGAAGCCCGCGAAGCCGTTGCCGGACTTGTCGAAGAAGGACCGGTAGACGGAGAACCCGATCGGGTAGACCACGAGCGCGCCGAGCAGCACCAGCGCGGGCAGCAGGAAGCCGACCGCGAACATTTTGCGTGTGCCTGTCACGCTCTTACGGGGTGAGCGATTCCCGGCGGGGGGCGCCTGGTTCAGCGCGCCGCCCGCCGCAGCGTCCGACGTCATCGCGTCGTCAGCTCTTGTACGCCTTGGCCGCGTCGGCCTCCAGCTTCGCCTGGGTCCCCGCGATGTCCTTCGGGTTCTTCAGGAAGTCCTGGAGGTCCTTCCACTCGCCCTTGCCCGGCGTCCCGCCGAACGACTGGGGAGCCTGGTCGGACATGTCGAAGCGGATGTCGTCACCGGCCGCGATGAGCGCCTTGGCGATCGTGCGCTGGATGTCGTTGGGGTACGCCGCCGGGTCCAGGCCCTTGTTGGGCGAGATGAAGCCGCCCGACTCGGCCGCGACCTTCGCCGCGTCGGTGGAGGCCAGCCAGGTCAGCAGCGCCTGGGCGCCCTTGGAGTCCTTCAGTACGACGGCCGCGTCACCGCCGGTCACCACCGGGGACTTGGCGCCCACGGCGGGGAACGGGAAGACCTTGGCGTCGGTGCCGACCTTCGCCTTCGTCTGGCCGATGTTGACCTGGACGAAGTCGCCCTCGAACACCATGGCGCCCTTGGGGTTGTCGCCGCCGGTGAACGTCTGGGTGACGGAGGCCGGGAACTCGACCTGCAGCGCGCCGTCGGCGCCGCCTGCGATCAGGGACGGCTTGCCGAAGAGCTGGCCGAGGGTCGTCAGCGCGTCCTTCACGGACGGGTCGGTCCACTTGATCTTGTGGGCGGCCAGCTGGTCGTACTTCTCCGGGCCCGCCTGGGAGAGGTAGATGTTCTCGAACCAGTCCGTCAGGGTCCAGCCGTCCGCGCCGCCGACCGAGACCGGCGTGACGCCGGAGGCGGAGATGGTCTCGGCGGTCTTCATGAAGTCCGCCCAGGTCTTGGGCTCGCTGGCGCCCGCGTTGGCGAAGACCTTGGTGTTGTACCAGACCAGGGACTTGTTGGCGGCCTTGTAGTACACCCCGTACTGGGTGCCCTTGACCGCGCCGAGGTCCTGCCAGACCTTCGAGTAGTTCTTGGTCAGCTCTGCCTTGGCCTCCGGGCCCGCCGGCTTGAGCCAGCCCTTGGCGGCGGCCTGGGTGACGGCGCCCACCTGGGGCATCATCGCCACGTCGGGCGGTGAGCCGCCCGCGATCTTCGTACCGAGGAAGTTGACGATCGGGTCCTGCGCGGGGACGAAGGTGACCTTCGCCCCGGTGCGCTTGGAGAACTCGTCGAGCACCTTGACGAAGTTCTTCTGCTCCGCGCCCGTCCAGACGGCGGCGACCGTGAGCGATACGCCGTCGAGCTTGGGGAGGGTGACCCCCGACCCCGTACTGGCGCCCGCGCTGGGCGAGTTGGACCCCTTGTCGTCCGACTTCTTGTCGCTGCCCCCGCAGCCTGCGGCGAGGACGAGTGACCCTGCCGCGAGTACTGCCATTGCGGCGTTCCGTGTACGACGAGCTGTGCGAGCCGTGCGTATGGTGCGCATCTCTGCCCCGACCTCTCCCGTTGCGCGCGTGCGGTGCGGATCGGCGCAGCCGTGGAGCGCGTGCCGGTGGTGGCCACGTCGGCGACGCCTCTGTCCCGTGCGTCAGTCCTACGCCCGGTCCACGGGGCCCGCAATACTGCCTCAGGTGTCAACTCCCGTTCGTGATGGGCCTGTGACGTTACGTCAGACGAAATGTCAGCAGACGAGCGGCGGTATCGGGACGGCCTCCACGGACCGTGCCGCCCGGTCGAGGGCACTGGCCAACAGGGCCAGGTCGGTGGGTCCGTTGCCCAGCTCACGGACGGGGCGGCGGGCCGGCGGATCGCCCATCCGCTCCCACTCCAGCGGTACGACGGTGGGGCGCAGGGTGGCCGTGCGCGGGATGCGCCCGGTGACGCGCCCGCCCTGGAACGGCGTGACCCTCCCGTCGGGATGCCCGAGCCGCCCGCGCCCGGGACTGGGGTCTTCCGGTCCGGGAGAGGCGGGGGCGGGGTCGAGGACCACCCGCAGCCGGGCGATGTGGGCGAGCTCGGTGTCGGCGGTGCGGTCCGGCCGGGCGGAGGCGGCGATCAGATGCACCCCGAGCCGCTCCCCGTCCCGGGCCACGGCTTCCAGCGCCCGGACGACGGACCCGGCGGCGGGCCGCCCGGGGCTGCCGAGGGCGGGGGCGACGAGCGCGTCGAAGTCGTCGACGATCACGACGAGCCGGGGAAGCGGCCAGGCGCCGTCGACCATGTCCCCGCCCCGTGCGACGCGAAGCCGCAGCGTCCCGGAGTCGGCGGACTCTATGTCCCCGAGCCGCGCCTGGGCCCCGACGCGGGGGGCCGTCCCGGCGGCACCCCGGGGGCTCGCCCCGGTGCCGGAGGGGGCGGTCATGCCGGGCTGCTCGCCCGGCCGGGCCCAACGCCCGCCGCCCGGGCCGCTGTTGGCGTCGGCCGTCTGGTCGTACAGCGGCCGTGCGGCTGGTTCGGAGGCCTCCGGTTCGCCACGTGGCGTGCCCGCGGGCCCCGGCCGTGCGGCCGCTTCGGCCTCACCCGGCTCCGCGCGCAGCGCGCCCGTCCAGGCGTTCTCGCCGCGGTCCGTGTCCTGCACCGCGCCGCTGACGCGCCTGCCGCCGCGCGCCGCCCCCGCGCCGGCCCAGGCCGCCGCCTCGTCGCGGCCCGCGCCCTGTGCGCTGACGCGCCTGCCGCCGGGGGCCGTGCGCTGGCCCACCATGCGCTCCGACACCTCGCGCTGCGTGTGCCATTCGGCGAAGCCGATCGAGCCGAGCAGTTCCGCGCGGCGCTTCAGTTCCGCGCCCAGCGACTGGGCGAACTCGCGCATCCGGACCGGGTCCGACGCCACCAAGTGCGTGGAGGTGTGCGGGAGTTCCGTACAGGGGAGCAGGCCGTCGCCGCCGGAGCCGTCCACCAGGATCAGCGCGAGCCGGTCCGGGCGTGCCGCTGCGGCCAGGGAGGCGGCCGCCGCGCGGAGCAGTTCCGTACGGCCGCTGCCGGTCGGGCCCTCGATGAGCAGATGCGGTCCCTCCGCAGCCAGGTCGACGGTGAGCGGGCCGCGCGGTCCGGCCCCCAGCACGGCCAGCGCGCGCGCCCCGGGAAGGGCGGAAGCGCTGTCCCTGCGGTGCGGTTCGTCCGCGCCTGCCGCCGGGTCCTTGCCGTCCGCCGCCGAGGCCCAACGGGCCATCAGCGAGGCCGGGGTGGCCCTCGCGAGCCCCAATTCGTCGAGCAGCCGCGCCGACCTGGGCAGCGCCGCGGCCTGCCGCGCCGCCGACTCGATCCCGCCGTCCGCCCGCAGCGGCGCCAGCGCCCGCCCGAACCGCTCGGCCCAGGCGGCCGACACCGCGTCCACCGCGGCGAGCGTGCCGTGTCCCGCGGGCTGCCCGCCCGCCGTACGCAGCAGCCGCAGCGCGGTCGCCACATCCCCGCTGAGCAGGGCGACGGCCCCGCACTCGCGGAAGGCGAGCGAGGCGGAGCAGGCCGTCTCGTACGTCGCGTCGACCGGCGAGAGCGCGGACGCGGCCGGGGTCTCGGCGAGGCAGAGCAGATGGATCCCGGCGGCCGCACCGGCGGAGGCGAGGCGCGCGGTGGTCTCGCGCAGGACGGCGGAGCCCGGATCCCCGTCCACGACGACGACCGTGCGCGGCCCCTCGTACTGTTGGGCGGCCGCGTCGACGCTGCGGGCGTCCGCGGAGGCCCATCCCGTCCCCAACGGGCCGTAGTCCAGGCGCCGTACGAGCTCGTCCGTACGGGCGGCGGCCTGCTCGCGGTCGTAGGCGAGCAGCAGCCGGCAGTCCTGTCCGTGCGCCGGCCGCAGATGCGGCAGCCAGCCGAGCCAGCCCCAGTCGGCCTTGCGCTCGGCCAGGGGGCGGCTCCGGTCCGTACTGATCAGCACGATCTCCAGACCGGCGGGGGAGTGGAGCGCCGCGAGCTGCGCCACGGCGGCCCGGGCAAGTCCGGCCAGCCGCTCGCGCGGGCCCGCGAGCCCGAGCGAACCGGCTTCGCGCAGCGACACCGTCACCGGTACGGAAGCGAGCTCGGCCCGGTCGGCGGTCCCGAGCCGCACCACCAGCGCCTCCGGGTGCCCGGGCCCGCGCTCCCACAGCCGCGCCCCGGGACCGAGCGCGGTCAGCAGCAGCGCGGCCGGATCGGGCCAGGAATCGGGGGCGCGCACGGGGGACGCCCCGAAGGTCCCGCCGGGGCCTGCGGGCTCGGCCCGCTCGGCGGGCAGGCTCTCGCGCACACTCTCCGGACGGCCCCCGGCCAGCCGCCGGGCCCAAGCTCCTATGCCGCCGCGCCTGCCGCTCCCGGTTCCACTCCCCGTTCCGCTTCCACGCGCGCTCTCGCCGTCCCGGTAGTCCCCGTCGCTCTCGCTGCCCGCCCTGGCGTGCTCGTCGATGTCGTCGTCGCGCAGCGGCATCTGCGTACCGCGCGGAGGTGTCTCGCGGCGGGCGCGGTCGGGATCGCGGGGGGCGGCCGCAGCGCCGTACGCCGACGTCCCGTCGACAGGACCGCTGCCGTACGCGGAACTGGCCGAATCCACGCCCGGCTCCTCGTCGTCCCCGCCTCCCGTGAACCGCAGATGCCCCTCGCCGTCCGGCACCACAACTGCCGTGCCGGCAGCGCCCGAAGCGATCCGCAGCGCCGATTCGCCGATCCGCAGCAGCGCCCCGGGCGCGAGCCGCACAGGCCGCCCGCCGACCGCCGCACCGTCCAGCGTCGTACCGTTCGTCGAGCCCAGGTCCGCGACCGTGACCCGCCCGTCGTCACCGACGGTGATCGCGCAATGCAGCCGCGACACATCGGGATCGTCAAGCGGAACGTCAGCGTCCGCCGAGCGTCCGATACGGATCTGCCCACCGTGCAGCAGATGCACCCCGCCCGCGTCGGGCCCGGCCACCACATGCAGCTGCGCCGCACCCTCGTCGCCGTGCGCACCCGTCCCGTCGTCCTCCGCGGGCACCTGGAGCGAGAGCACCGCCCCGTCCACCAGCGGCGGCTCACCCAGGGCGCACCGCTGCAGGTCGAGCCGCCGGTGCCCCGCATACAGCACGACGGCGCCCGATCCGCCCGCGTCGGCGCCCGCCGCGGCGGTGGCCAGGCCGGAGGCCACGGCCGCCAGCGCCGTCCCCGCGGGGGCGGTCACCAGCACGTCGCAGGAACGCACCTCAGTAGAGGGTTGGCCGCTTCGCGGCACGAGGACGGTCAGCCGGATCTGCATAGCCGTCGGCGGTCCCTTCTGCGCGGGGTGCCCGGCAGGGAAGCCGCCTGTGATCTCCCCCACCCGGCAAGTCGGCACGGAAAGAGGGGCTCCCGACCCCATCACTCCGTGCTGTGAAGCATCCTCGCACCTGCCACTGACAACACGCCCGGGGGTGGCCGGAAAGTGATCTTGAACGGTCGGCCTTGGACGTAAAAGTGCCTGGTTGGGACGGGTTCGGCAACCAACTGGGCGGCCCTTGCGTCTTCCACTCGAACACAGCGGGAACACAGCCCTGTGCACATCCGGAACTTCCCCGGCCGGTGCCCCGTTCGGCGGCACTAGAGTGGGCCGGAAACGCCGGAGCCGGATCGCGCGAGCAGCGCGGCCCCCGGAGCGGCGGCGCAGCACCGCAGCAAGAAGGTCCAGAGGATCAGGACCAGGACCAGACCCCGACCAGCAGGGAGCGCATGACGTGCGGCCGGTAGGCAGCAAGTACCTGCTCGAGGAGCCGCTCGGGCGCGGCGCCACGGGCACCGTCTGGCGAGCCCGCCAGCGAGAGACCGCGGGTGCCGAGGCGGCCGTGGCCGGTCAGCCCGGCGAGATGGTCGCGATCAAGGTCCTCAAGGAGGAGCTCGCGAACGACCCGGACATCGTGATGCGCTTCCTCCGCGAGCGCTCCGTACTCCTGCGTCTGACGCACCCCAACATCGTGCGCACCCGCGACCTGGTGGTCGAGGGCGATCTCCTCGCCCTGGTCATGGACCTGATCGACGGCCCGGACCTGCACCACTACCTCCGCGACAACGGCCCCTTCTCGCCGGTCGCCGCATCCCTCCTCACCGCGCAGATCGCCGACGCGCTCGCCGCGAGCCACGCGGACGGCGTGGTCCACCGCGACCTCAAGCCGGCCAACGTCCTCCTCTCCACCAGCCCCGACGGCCAGATGCACCCGATGCTGACCGACTTCGGCATCGCCCGCCTCGCGGACTCCCCGGGCCTGACCCGCACCCACGAATTCGTCGGTACGCCGGCCTACGTGGCCCCCGAGTCCGCCGAGGGCCGCCCGCAGACCTCCGCGGTCGACATCTACGGCGCGGGCATCCTCCTGTACGAACTGGTCACCGGACGCCCGCCGTTCGCGGGCGGCAGCGCCCTCGAGGTCCTCCACCGCCACCTCAGCGAGGAGCCCCGCCGCCCCACGACCGTCCCCGAGCCCCTCTGGACGGTCATCGAGCGCTGCCTCTCCAAGGACCCGGACCGCCGCCCGAGCGCGGAGAACCTGGCACGCGGCCTCCGTACGGTCGCCGCGGGCGTGGGCGTCCACTCCACCCCGGCCCAGGTCGACGCGGCCCTCGGGGTTGCCTCCCTGCTCGCCCCCGACCCGGCGCCCACGACCGTCCCGGACATGCCGGGCGCGGCCGACCCGACCCAGGTCCTGCCGTCCAATGCGGCCTCGTACGACCCGAACGCGCGCACCAGCGTCATGCCGAACACCCCGCCGCGCCCCACGGCCGACCCCACCGCGGTGATGCCCAACCAGCCTCCGCAGCCCGACGGCCCGCACCCCTGGCAGAGCCAGCTCCAGGCGGCCCGCGACCGCAACGAGCAGACCCAGGTCCAGTACCTGGACCCCAGCCAGGACCCCCTGCGCCACCGCCCGCACCGAGGCCAGCAGCAGAACCAGCCCCAGGACCAGCGTTACGCGCAGCCCCAGTACCAACAGCCCCAGGACCAGCGCCCGCCCCAGCGGCAGCAGCAGCGTCCTCAGCAACAGCGCCCCCAGCAGCAACAGCGCCCGCAGCAACAGCAGTACGCGCCGCCGCAGCAGCCCCAACAGCCCCAGGCACCCGCACCCCGCGAACCGCGCCAGCCGCGTCAGCGCAGCGCGAACCCGATGAAGATCCCGGGCCTGGGCTGCCTCAAGGGCTGCCTGTTCACCTTCCTGATCCTCTTCGTAGGAGCCTGGCTGATCTGGGAGTTGACCCCGCTCCAGGACTGGATCGGCACGACGAAGGGCTTCTTCGCCCAGATCGGCGACATCATCAGCAAGGTGAGCGACTTCGTGTCGAGCATCGGCGACTCAGGCTCGGGAAACTGACCCGATCCGACCCCACCCTGTAAACAAGTCGACTTCTGCGGGCCAATTTCGCCCGCAGAAGTGAAGGTTGGCGTCTTCCGGGGCACTGAACACCCCAGCACCCGCGTATTTTGGGTGCGATCGCCAGCCGCTGAGGGAGCAGTCTTGGCACGGAAAATCGGCAGCCGGTACACCGCGCACCAGATCCTGGGGCGCGGCAGCGCGGGCACGGTATGGCTAGGCGAAGGCCCCGAGGGCCCCGTCGCCATCAAGCTGCTCCGCGAGGACCTGGCATCCGACCAGGAGCTGGTGGGCCGCTTCGTACAGGAACGCACGGCGCTTCTGGGCCTGGACCACCCCCATGTGGTGGCGGTCCGCGACCTGGTGGTCGACGGCAACGACCTGGCACTGGTGATGGATCTCGTACGGGGCACGGACCTGCGCACCCGCCTGGACCGCGAACGCCGCCTCAGCCCCGAAGCGGCGGTGGCGATCGTCGCGGACATCGCGGACGGCCTGGCGGCGGCGCACGCGGCAGGAGTGGTCCACAGGGACGTAAAACCGGAGAACATCCTCCTGGACATGCAGGGCCCCCTGGGCCCGGGCAGCTCGCACCCGGCGCTCCTCACGGACTTCGGCGTGGCGAAACTGATCGACACCCCGCGCCGCACGCGAGCGACCAAAATCATCGGCACCCCGGACTACTTGGCCCCGGAGATCATCGAGGGCCTGCCCCCACGAGCCTCAGTAGACATCTACGCCCTCGCGACGGTCCTCTACGAACTCCTCGCGGGCTTCACGCCGTTCGGCGGCGGCCACCCGGGAGCGGTCCTCCGCCGCCACGTCACGGAGACGGTCGTCCCCCTCCCCGGAATCCCGGACGAGCTGTGGCAACTCCTGGTCCAGTGCCTGGCGAAGGCCCCGGCCTCCCGCCTGCGCGCGTCCGAACTGGGCGACCGCCTGCGCGAGCAACTCCCGCACCTGGCAGGCATTCCGCCGCTGGACGTGGACGAACCGGACGATGAGCAGCCGGAAGAAGAGCCGTACGCGGAAGACACCACGCCCACCCCGTCGTCCACTCCCCGGAGAGGCGCGGTCCCCCTGGTCCCGGGCTCGTCCCCCGACTCCAACCGCGACACCCACACGAGCATGCGGGTCCCGGCCCCCGACGAACTGGCGGGCGGCCCCCTGGGCACGGCCCGAGCGCCCCGCACGTCGGCGCAGCGCCGCCCGGGCACGGCCCGCCACAAGTCGACGACCGAGGCCGTACGACGCCGCCGCATCAAGCTGGGCGCGGCGGCGATCGTGGTGGCGGCGGCGGTAGGGGTGGGCGGCTGGCTGGCGACGTCGGGAGACGACGCTTCGAACCAGCCCCAGGACACCAAACAGTCAACCTCAACCCAGCCCTAGCAGTAGGGCACGATGCTCAAATTGTCGACGTACCGAGCGGAGACCCACCCGCTCCCGTCACCGAGCATGTACCAGATCGGGTTCCCGCCGACGCTCTGCCCGTTCTTCTTGCAGTAGAGCGAGATGACCGACCCGGGCCTGAGCTCCTTCACGGAGGCGGAGGCGGTGGTGGCGCTCTTCCGGACATGCAGTTCAGTACGGGAAGTCACCCGCCCCTGAGCCCGGGTCCCACCGTTGCCCACACCGCTGTTGCAGGTCGGCACGGCGCTGAAATTGTCCACGTACTTCGCGCTGACCCACCCACCGTCGGACAGGTTGTACCAAATCCGGTTCCCGCCGACGCTGGGCCCGTTGACCTTGCAGCTCAGGAACACGATCTGCTGATACGCGAGGACCTTGGTCACCCGGGCCGACATGGTCGGATTGCTGTGCACATTGAGCCCGGCCTGCGTACTCACCCGCCCACCGGGATCGGCGGCGGCGGCCGGCATCACGCTGGCAAAGGTGAAGAACCCTGCGGTCCCCAGAACAGCGGCCGTACCAAGCAAGGGAAGTCTCATCACATGCTCCTTCCAGCCCCTCCAGCCAGCCTCGCCCGAGTGTCGCAAGGGCGCATGTTGATCATGAGGTACGGGAGCCTGGCGTCACGTTCCGTAGCCGGGTCCACCGGCCCGCTTGTGGCTGTCGATCTTGCCGCCCGGGGAATGCCCGCACCAGCAGCCGTTACGCTGGACCCGTGGCAGTCGTCGATGTTTCCGAAGAGCTGAAGTCCCTCTCCTCGACCATGGGGTCGATCGAGGCCGTCCTGGACCTCGACAAGCTGAGGGCCGATATCGTCGTGCTCGAGGAGCAGGCCGCGGCACCGTCCCTCTGGGACGACCCGGATGCGGCCCAGAAGATCACCAGCAAGCTTTCACACATGCAGGCCGAGGTCCGTAAGGCCGAAGCCCTGCGCGGGCGCATCGACGACCTGAGCGTGCTCTTCGAGCTCGCCGAGGCCGAGGACGACGCCGACACCCTCGCCGAGGCGGAGTCCGAGCTCGTCTCGGTCCGGAAGGCGCTGGAAGAGATGGAAGTACGGACGCTTCTGTCGGGCGAGTACGACGAGCGCGAGGCGCTGGTCAACATCCGCGCCGAGGCCGGTGGCGTCGACGCCGCCGACTTCGCCGAGCAGCTGCAGCGCATGTACCTGCGGTACGCCGAGCGGCACGGGTACAAGACCGAGGTCTACGAGACGTCGTACGCGGAAGAGGCCGGCATCAAGTCGACCACCTTCGTCGTCAAGGCCCCGTACGCCTACGGCACCCTCTCCGTGGAGCAGGGCACGCACCGGCTCGTCCGGATCTCGCCCTTCGACAACCAGGGTCGCCGCCAGACGTCGTTCGCGGGCGTGGAGGTGCTCCCCGTCGTGGAGCAGACCGACCACATCGAGATCGACGAGACCGAGCTGCGCGTGGACGTCTACCGCGCCTCCGGTCCCGGTGGCCAGGGCGTCAACACCACTGACTCCGCCGTGCGACTGACCCACATCCCCACCGGGATCGTGGTGTCCTGCCAGAACGAGCGCTCGCAGATCCAGAACAAGGCCAGCGCCATGAACGTCCTCCAGGCGAAGCTCCTCGAGCGCCGCCGCCAGGAGGAGCAGGCGCTGATGGACTCGCTCAAGGGCGACGGCGGCAACTCCTGGGGCAACCAGATGCGTTCGTACGTCCTGCACCCCTACCAGATGGTGAAGGACCTCCGGACCGAGTTCGAGGTCGGCAACCCGCAGGCTGTGCTCGACGGTGAGATCGACGGCTTCCTGGAAGCCGGAATTCGCTGGCGCAAGCAGCAGGAGAAGTAGCAGTACCTTTGTCGATAAGCGAACTGCCGCCCCACGGGCGGCAGTTCGCTTTTTTCGTCACAGTCGTATTCCCGTACGACGGGCAATGCGGGTCATTCCGGGCATTGCGCGCGCAACGACCTTGACGCACATCTTATTTACGTGAAGGCTGGCGCGCGGCATGCGTATCACTGGGGCGCGTGTGGTCGGGGGTACGGGTACGACACCCCCTCTGGCGCTGCCGCCCCCGAACGCTGCTCCATTGACGATGAGCTACTGGGGGTAGCAAGCAGATGACGAAGAAGACGCGAATCCGCGTTGCACGGATCGCGGCCGGTGCGGTGATCGCTGCGGGCGCTTCGCTCACCGCCGCGGGTGCCGCTCAGGCCGTGGGCATAGACGTGGGCGTCGGCCCGCTCAATGCGCACGCCAGCGTGGACCAGAAGGGCATCGACGCCGGTCTCGGCGTGGACGACGACCCGACCGGTATTCCGACGGATCAGCCGACGGGTGACCCGACCGGTATTCCGACGGACGAGCCGACGGATGAGCCCACCGACGAGCCGACGGACGTCCCCACCGACGTTCCGACCGACGTCCCGACGGACGTTCCGACGGACAAGCCCACCGACAAGCCGACGGACAAGCCCACCGACAAGCCGACCCACGGCTCGTCGACGGGTGGCAACGCCAACGGTGGCAACGCCAACGGTGGCAACGAGGGTGGCGACGACGGCGACGCCGGCACCTGCACCTCGGATGCCGACACCGTCACGTGCACCGACGGCTCGTCGAACACCAACACCGACAACCTCGGCTCGCAGCCGGTCGAGCAGGGCAAGGCCAAGGAGGAGCTGGCCGAGACCGGCGCCGCCGAGACCTCGTTCCTGATCATCGGTGCCGCGACCATGATCGCCGGTGGCATCGGCTTCCGGTTCCTGCCGCGCATCGCGGGCAACCGCACCGCTGCGTAAGCACGCGGAGCACGTACGTACGTAAGAGAGGGCCCCGACACCTTCAGGTGTCGGGGCCCTCTCTCGTACGTAAGGGATCAGACCGTCTGATGGGCCAGCAGCGCTACCGCCCCCACCAGCAGCACCAGCAGCGTGATCAGCGCGACCGGGCTCAGGCCGCCCCAGGGGCCCTCCTGCTGGAGTCGCTCCCTGTTGGCGCGGCAGACGGGGCAGCGGCCCTCGCTGACGGGTGACGCGCAGTTCGCGCAGACCAGTCGGTCGTAGGTCATCCGCACTCCTCCTTCCGCACAGCCGGCTTGCGGGTCGGGCTTTACCGGTCGTTCTTTCCTTGCAACGCCCGGGGAAACGCAACCGTTCCCCATACCACTGTGCCAGCTCGGGGACGATACGGCGCGCCCTGCCTGATTTCGGCAGATCCAGGGAGCGATCGCAGGGGTTCCCGGCTGCTCCATTACGGGACATAACACGCATCCCCATACGCCGCCTGCGGGGGCGCATCTGCTTCGCGTAAGGTCACGCACACCTACTCCCGGCCGACCGTGGTGCACCTGTGATCCGATTCGACAACGTCTCCAAGACCTACCCGAAGCAGAACCGCCCCGCCCTGCGCGACGTCTCCCTCGAAGTCGAGAGGGGAGAGTTCGTCTTCCTCGTGGGGTCCTCCGGTTCCGGCAAGTCGACCTTCCTGCGGCTGATCCTGCGTGAGGAGCGCGCCAGCCAAGGCCAGGTGCACGTCCTGGGCAAGGACCTCGCGCGGATGTCGAACTGGAAGGTGCCGCAGATGCGCCGCCAGCTCGGCAACGTCTTCCAGGACTTCCGGTTGCTGCCCAACAAGACCGTCGCCGAGAACGTGGCCTTCGCGCAGGAGGTCATCGGCAAGCCCAAGGGCGAGATCCGCAAGGCCGTCCCGCAGGTCCTCGACCTCGTCGGTCTCGGCGGCAAGGAAGACCGCATGCCGGGCGAGCTGTCCGGTGGCGAGCAGCAGCGCGTGGCCATCGCCCGCGCCTTCGTCAACCGGCCCATGCTGCTGATCGCGGACGAGCCGACCGGAAACCTCGACCCGCAGACGTCCGTCGGCATCATGAAGCTGCTCGACCGGATCAACCGGACCGGGACGACCGTCATCATGGCGACCCACGACCAGCAGATCGTCGACCAGATGCGCAAGCGCGTCATCGAACTCGAGAAGGGCCGTCTCGTACGCGACCAGTCGCGCGGCGTGTACGGCTACCAGCACTGAAAGGACGCCATGCGCGCCCAGTTCGTCCTGTCGGAGATCGGCGTAGGTCTCCGCCGCAATCTGACGATGACCTTCGCCGTCGTCGTTTCCGTCGCTCTTTCCCTTGCTCTGTTCGGCGGGGCGCTCATGATGAGCGACCAGGTCAACAAGATGAAGGATTACTGGTACGACAAGGTCAACGTCTCCATCTACCTGTGCAGCAAGGGCGATGCGGAGACGTTCACCAAGTGTGCCAAGGGTGCCGTCACCGAGGCGCAGAAGACCGCCATCAAGGCCGACCTGGACAAGATGACCGATCTTGTCGAGACGGTGACGTACGAGTCCAGCGACGAGGCGTACAAGCACTACCAGGACCAGTTCAAGGGCACTCCGATGGCGTCGTCCATCACCCCTGACCAGCTCCAGGAGTCGTACCGCGTCAAGCTCAAGGACCCGTCCAAGTACAAGGTGATCGCGACCGCGTTCGCAGGGCGGGACGGTGTGCAGTCCGTCCAGGACCAGCGAGGGATTCTGGAGAATCTCTTCGCCTTGCTCAACGGCATGAAGGTCGCCGCGTTCGCCGTGATGGGGCTGATGCTGGTCATTGCGCTGATGCTCATCATCAACACCGTGCGCGTCTCCGCCTTCAGCCGGCGCAGAGAGACCGGCATCATGCGGCTCGTCGGTGCGTCCAGCTTCTACATCCAGACGCCGTTCATCATGGAGGCCGCCGTCGCGGGGCTCATCGGCGGTGTCGTCGCCTGCGGCATGCTGGCCGCGGGGCGGTTCTTCACCGTCTCGCACGGGCTGATGCTGCAGGACAAGCTCAACCTGATCCACTTCATCGGCTGGAGCGAGGTCATCACCAAGTTCCCGCTGGTGCTCGCGATCAGTGTGCTGATGCCGGCGCTGGCCGCCTCCTTCGTGCTGCGCAAGTACCTGAAGGTGTGACCGACACCCCGTGCGTCGTACGGGCAACGAGCCGTACGGCGCACGGGGTTGGCCTAGAGTGGTCGCCATGTCCGGCCCGGAATTCGCTTCCAGGCCCCGCCGCTCCCGCCGCGGGGCGGCCCTGACATTGGTCTTCGCGAGCGTCCTCGCCGCCTCCGCCGCGACGAACGCCTGGCCCCGGGACGACGTGAAATCGCCGCCGTCCGGCCGGACCCGCAACGTCGCCGATTCCACCCCCAGCACCGTCTCCCCGCAGGCCCTCGACAAGGCCGCAGCGGACGCCGTCGCCGACGGCAAGTCCGGTACGGAGGCCGCCGAGGAGGTCGTCAGCCGCAGCGGGGACCGCTGGGGCGCGGTGTACGACCGCGGGGAGTACGAGGAGTTCGAACAAGCCCTGGACGGTACGTACACGGGCGTCGGGCTCGGCGCGCGGCGCGCGGGGGACGGGCGCATCGAGGTCTCCACCGTCCAGCCGGGCGGGCCCGCCGCGCTGGCGGGGGTACGGGCCGGGGACCGGATCCGTACGATCGACGGCCGGCGCGTGGACGCCAGCCCTGTCACCGACGTTGTCTCGGAACTGCGCGGGGACGGCGACTCCGGTACCTCGGGTGCGAAGGGCTCTTCCGCCTCACCCGGTACGCCCGTGACACTCGGGCTGCAGCGCGGCACCCACACCTGGACGCGAACGCTCCGCCGGGCCCGGCTCTCGACCGAGGCCGTGACCGTGCGGTCCCTGGCCGACGGCGCCACGATGATCAAGGTCACCGCCTTCACCAAGGGCTCGGGCGAGCGGGTACGGGACGCCGTGGAGGAGTCGGCCGGCGGCATACTGCTCGATCTGCGCGGCAATGCCGGAGGGCTGGTCACGGAGGCCACCGCCGCCGCATCCGCCTTCCTCGACGGCGGTCTGGTCGCCACGTACGACGTCCACGGCAAGCAGCGCGCGCTGTACGCGGAGGACGGCGGTGACACCGTCAGACCCCTGGTGGTCCTGGTCGACGGCGGCACGATGAGCGCCGCCGAGCTGCTGACCGGTGCGCTGCAGGACCTGGGGCGGGCCATCACGGTCGGCACCCGTACCTTCGGCAAGGGCTCGGTGCAGATGCCGAGCAGGCTGCAGGACGGTTCAGTCGCCGAGCTGACCGTCGGGCACTACCGCACTCCGGCCGGTCATGCGGTCGACGGGGTGGGCATCACGCCCGACCTGGTGGCGGGCGATCGGGCCGAGGCGAGAGCCGAGACAGTATTGAGTGGCCTCGGGGGTGGGTCCTAGTGCGAAACTGTTCGCACTATGGCTAAGGAAACAGGGCGGAAGCTGGTCGCCCAGCACAAGAAGGCGCGGCACGACTACCACATTCTGGACACCTACGAGTGCGGTCTCGTACTGACCGGCACCGAGGTGAAGTCGCTGCGGCAGGGGCGGGCCTCGCTGGTCGACGGGTTCGTCCAGATCGACAACGGTGAGGCGTGGCTGCACAACGTCCACGTCCCCGAGTACACCCAGGGCACCTGGACCAACCACAGCGCGCGGCGCAAGCGGAAGCTGCTGATGCACCGGGCCGAGATCGACAAGCTGGAGTCCAAGGCGAACGAGTCGGGTCACACGATCGTGCCCCTCGCTCTGTACTTCAAGGACGGCCGGGCCAAGGTCGAGATCGCGCTGGCCAAGGGCAAGAAGGAGTACGACAAGCGGCAGACGCTGCGCGAGAAGCAGGACACCCGCGAGACGAACCGGGCGGTCGCGGCGGTGCGCAGGCAGCAGCGGAGCCAGCACGGCTAAAAGATCTGGCATGGGGCGGCCCGGGTCGCGTACCATGGCAGCAGCGCACCCCGCGAGGGGCGTGCTTTGATAAAAAAACATGGGGATGATCGGTTTCGACAGCGGATGTCGAAGCAGGGGAAGCGAGCCGAGGAAGCGGCAATGATCTCGTAAACCATATGTCGCAACCAATAATCGCCAATTCCAAGAGCGATTCCCAGTCCTTCGCCCTCGCTGCCTAATAAGCAGTGAGTGAGGGACCCTTAATGGGTGTCAGCCCGGGAGTGTTCCCGACCCGGATCCTGGCATAATCTAGGGGACTAAACCGTCTCGCCCGGTCACGGGGTGAGACGGGAAATCAAACAGTGACTGAGCCCGTCGGAGACTTGTTCACGAGATCACCGGGGCCGAGAAAATCACAGTGAACTGCGCTCGGAGAAGCCCTCCTTTTGCACCGTTGGACGCGGGTTCGATTCCCGCCATCTCCACAATTCCCATGTGAGAGAAAGGCCTCGACTGTTTCGGCAGTCGGGGTCTTTTTCGTTGTGCGCGGGCACCGGTTGCCGGTCGGGATCGTGTACGTGAGGCTTGTTCCAGGGGGCGTGAGACTGGAGGAATCATGGGTGAGGCCGGTATTGAGGCGCTGTGCGAGCTCGACCCGGTGACCTGGGACGCCATGATCGACGCGATGAAGGACAACGGGGTCTCGGACGCGATGCTCGGAGCGGTCTGCGCCCAGGCCCTGGCGACGATCAATGCCACGCCGGTCGCGGTGCGCGACGAATGGCTGGCGACCGGGGTCAAGCCCTCATCGGCTTGAGGCGCGGCGGGTCAGGCGCGGCGCGAGGCGCGTTGCCCCCGGGACGGGTACGCCGTCCAGCTTTCGCATCAGGAGTTCTACGGCCTTCTCACCGACCTCCGTCGCCGGGATCGCGACCGAGGTGACGGGGACGGGGGCCTGCTCGGCTGTTTCGTCGGGGCAGATCGCCGTGAGGGCCAGGTCCTCGGGGATCCGCAGGCCCAGGGAGTGGAACGCCTCCGTCAGGGGCTTGATCAGGGGCTCGTTGTGGATCACCAGGCCCGTGGGCGCGGGACTTTCGGACAGGAGGCGGCGGGCCAGGTCCTGTGCCGCCTCCGGAGTCGGTTCGCAGGGGTGGAACGACGTGGTGAGGCCGTGGCGGCCGGCCGCCGTGGTGAAGCCCTGGACCACGCGCTCGGCGAAGCCGGTCTCGCGTGCGTACACGGCGGGGGGCGAGCCGATCAGGGCGATCCTGCGGTGCCCCTGGGCGGCCAGGTGGTCGACGCAGGCCTCGCCCGCCGCGCGGAAGTCCAGGTCGACGCAGGTGAGGCCCGAGGGGTCGGCCGGGAAGCCGATCAGGACCGAGGGGAGGGGGAGCGTACGGAGCAACTGGGCGCGAGGGTCGTGGAGTTGGACGTCCATCACGATCGTCGCGTCGGCCATGGCCGTGTCGGCCATCCGGCGCAAGCCGTCCTCGCCCTCCTCCTGGGTGAGGAGCATGACGTCCTGGTCGTACGCGCGGGCCGCCGTGACGACCGCGGCCGCGAACTGCATCACCACCGGGACGTGGACGCCCGCGCGGAGGGGGATCATCAGCGCGATGACGTTCGTACGGCTGCTCGCGAGGGCCCGGGCGCCGGCGTGCGGGCGGTAGCCGAGTTCGCGGATGCTCTCCTCGATGCGGCGTCGGGTGTCCTCGGTGATGGGGCGTTTGCCGCTCAGTGCGTACGAGACCGTGCTGGGGGAGACCCCTGCATGCCGCGCCACGTCCGTGATCTTCACCATGGGAGCCCCCTGTTCGACCGGTCGGACAGAGCCTAGTCCTCGGGGATGGGGCGCTTGTCGGCGCGGGTCACGGTGAGTGCGCAGAGGAGCAGGGCCAGGGCTGCCGCGGCGACCGGGGTGAGGAAGGCGGTGGCGGGGGTGGTGCTGTCGATGAGGTGGCCCGCTGTCGCTGAGCCTGTCGCTATGCCGCCCAGAAGTGCGGTGACTGCGAGGGTCATCCCTTCGTTCAACTGGCCCTGGGGGGTGAGGCGTTGGACCAACGTCATGCCGGTGACCATCGTGGGGGCCGTTGCCGCGCCTGCGAGGAGGAGGGCGGCTGCCAGGGGGATGAGGGAGGTGGTCGTACTGGCTGCTGTGAGGGGCGCCGTCATCAGGGCCGTCATCGCGGCCAGGCAGGCCAGGAGGCGGCGGGGGACGTTCGGGGAGGGGCGCAGGGTGCCGTAGAGGAGGCCTGCCGCGCAGGAGCCGGCTGCTTGGAGGGCGAGGACCGCTCCTGCCGATGATTTGTGGTTCTGGGCGTCGGCGAAGGCGATCGTCGTGACCTCCATCGCGCCGAAGACCGCGCCCGTGCAGAGGAAGACGGCGAGGAGGGCGGGGAAGCCGGGGGTGCGGATCGGGGAGCGGGTGGTTGTGGTGCGGGCGGTGGGCGGGGGTTCGGTGGAGCGCTGGGCGGCGAAGGTCAGGATGCCGGTGACGAGGAGGATCGCGCCGATGAGGGTTCCTGCTTCGGGGAAGAGCGCCGAGCAGAGGAAGGCGGCGATCACCGGGCCGGTCATGAAGCAGAGTTCGTCGACGGCCTGCTCGAAGGAGTTGGCCGTGTGGAGGGTCGCGGGGTCGTCGCGGTGGAGGTGGGCCCAGCGGGCGCGGGACATGCCGCCGGTGTTGGGGGTGGTGGCTGTCGCCGCGTAGGAGAGGAAGAGGGTCCAGGTGGGGGCGTCGAAGTGGACGCAGAGGAGGAGGGCGAGGGAGCCGAGGGCGGCGAACAGGGTTGCTGGGACGGCTACTCGGGCCTGGCCGTGGCGGTCGATGAGACGGGCGGTCCAGGGCGCGACGGCCGCGGTGGCTGCGAGGCCGGTGGCGGTGACCGCGCCTGCGAGGGCGTAGGAGTCGTGGGCGCTCGCGATCATGAAGACGGCGCTCACGCTGAACATGCCCATGGGGAGGCGGGCGATGAGGTTGCCTAGGGTGAAGGCGCGGGCGCCGGGGGTGGAGAGGAGGCGGCGGTAGGGGGTGACGGGGGTTGTGCGGGTGGGGGTGGTGGGGGGTGTTGTGGTGGTCGTTTGCGGCATGGATCAAGGGTCGGGGTGGGGTGCGGGCTTGGTCCAACACCTGTTCGGGGCGGATTTACGCGGGTGGGTTGTTAACCGGGGGCGGGTGTGGCCTGGGGTGCCGCTGCGCGGAGCAGGTCCCCAATCCCGCCCCTTCCCGAAACTGGGGCTGCGCCCCAGACCCCCTGGCCCCGGTGTGGTGTGCGGGGGCTGCGCCCCCTGCGCCCCCGATTCGGGGGCTCTGCCCCCGGACCCCCGCTCCTCAATCGCCGGAGGGGCTTGATTTTGCCCGGCGTGGGCTTGGAAGCGCGGGAGGGTTTTGGTCGGCGTGGGCTGGTACGCGCCCAGTGCGCGGATCTTGCTCGCGATAAATTCAGCCCGTGCCCCACGACATAGACCCCCGGCTGCTCCGCGCCTTCCTCGCCGTTGCCGAGGACCTTCACTTCACCCGCGCCGCCGCCCGCCTCTATGTCGCCCAGCAAGCCCTGAGCCGTGACATCCAGCGGCTCGAGCGTGAGCTCGGGTGTGTGCTCTTCGTGCGGACCACCCGGCAGGTCTCCCTCACCGAGGACGGTCTGCGCCTCCTGCCCTACGCCCGTCGCGTCCTCGGCGCCTACGACGAGCTCTCCGCCGCCTGGGCCGACGGGGTGCGGCCGCTCCTCGTCGATGTGGGGGCTCCTGTCGGGACCGCCTTTGAACTCCTTCAGCACGTACGGGAGTTGGCTCCCGGCCTCGAGTTCGTCGCCCGCTTTCACAGTGGGCTCACCGGGGCCGCCGCCGAGATCGCCGCCGGGCGGCTCGATGTGTCGGCCGGGCGCATCGCCGGGCTTCCCGAGGCGCTGCGCGGCGCGCTGGAGCACCGGCCCCTCCGCTACGAGCGGATGGCCGTCCTCCTTCCCGACGGGCATCCACTGGCCGCCCTGGAGCAGGTTCCGCTCGGTGCGCTCAGTGGAGAGACCCTTTACGCCGCCGCCGGCAATCCCGCCACCGCCGAGTGGACCGACCTCGCCGAGCGGCTGTTCGACGGGCGGGGGATCCTGCTTGCCGCGCCCTATCCCGAGATCGACGGCGCGGAGGAGTTCGTGCGCGTCATCCGGAAGCGGGGGTGGTCCGTGCTGGCCAGCACCGAGTTCATCGCCGTCGAGGGCATGGTGCTGCGGCCCCTCGTGGATCCCGTGCCGCTGTCCCCGATCTCCCTCGTATGGCGAAAAGGTTTGCGGCATCCGGCACTCGATGCGATTCGAGAGGCCGCAGATGCGCTGGTCGCCGAGCGCGGGTGGCTGAAGCGGCCCCCGGGAGCGTGGATTCCGGTCGTTGACCGGACGTACATGTGAGCAAGTGTGGACACTGGCGTCAGGCGGGTGTGGTGGTGCGCTACATTCGCGGTCCGGATTCACAAGGGATAGGGGCGCTCGCACGGGGTGGGGACTCCGTTGCCGGGCGGTGAGTGTCCGGGCCATGACGCGCATGCGACAAGGGCCTGGGGGGAGTGCGTTCAGCAGTGGTGGACAAATGGCAAGAAGGCGCCCAGTTCGGGCACATGTACGAGCCGCCCGATGTGACCGTCCAACGGGACGGTCTCGGGCGGGAGTTGGCGGAATCGTCCGTCGAGGAGACGCTCGAGTCCGTCGTGGGCGAGAGTCCTGACGCGGGGCCCGTCTTCGTCGACGCCAGCGGGCGCAGAGGGCGGAAGATCCGGCGCCTCGGATGGCTCGCCGGGATCGTCTGCGCCTGTTACGCGGTGATGCTCGTCGCCACCGTCCTCGGCGGCAATTCGAGCGCGCCCTGGCTGCTCATCCCGGGCCCCTCCGACGACGGCAAGAAGGCCGCGGACACGGTACGGATCCCGCCCAACGCCGACGCCTCGCAGGGTGCGGTCGCAGCCCCGGGCCAGACGTCCGGTACGTACGGCGCCGCCAGTACGCCGGGCGCGGCCACCCCCACCGGCACCGCGGCCGCGAGCCCCGCAGCGAGCGGCAAGGCCGGCGCGGGCGCCACCGCCCCCGCCAAACCGGGGCAGCAGCCCACCGCCAAGGGCAGCCCGGACGTCGCGGGGCCGCTGCCGGGGGGATCCCAGTCCTCGGCCCCCGCGGCCAGCCCGTCGGCCTCGGCCTCGCCGGATCCCGGGCCCAGCGCGAGCTCCAGCCCGCCGCCCGTCGAATCGTCGCCGCCCGCTCCTCCCGCGGCGGGAGCACCGTAAGTGACAGGCCGACGCGCCGCCGCACGGCGCACGTTCCCGATGCGGCTGCTGCTGCCGCCGCTCTTTCTGGTCGCGCTCTTCGCGATGCTGCTCGTCCGCGGATACGTCCACAACGAGATCGTTCCGGACCACCGGATCCGCCCCGAAGCAGGGACCGGGGAGGTGCCCGACCGGATCCTCGACGGCGGACCGGTCATCGACGCACGTTCCCGGTCCCACCCCACCAGCCTGCAGATCCCGGACCACAGGCTGGTGCTGACCTTCGACGACGGGCCCGACCCGAAGTGGACGCCGAAGATCCTGGATGAGCTGAAGAAGCACCACGCGCATGCGGTCTTCTTCGTCACCGGCGCCAACGCCTCGCGCTATCCGGACCTCGTGCGGCGGATGGTCGACGAAGGGCACGAGGTGGGGGTGCACACCTTCAACCACCCTGATCTCTCCTACCAGTCGAAGAGCCGCATAGACTGGGAGCTCTCCCAGACCCAGCTCGCCCTCGCGGGCGCCGCCGGCATCCGCTCCTCGCTCTTCCGGCCGCCGTACTCCTCCTTCGCCGACGCGATCGACGACGAGAACTGGCCGGTCATCCAGTACGTCGGCAGCCGCGGATACATCACCGCGCTCGACTCCACCGACAGCGAGGACTGGCAGAAGCCCGGCATCGCGAAGATCGTCGAGAATGCGACGCCCGCCGGTGGCAAGGGCGCCGTGGTGCTGATGCACGACGCGGGCGGCGACCGTGCCGAGACCGTCGCCGCGCTCGACCGCTTCCTGCCCGAACTCCAGGCGCAGGGCTACAAGTTCACCAATCTCACCGATGCGCTCGGCGCCCCCAGCGCGCACACCCCGGTCACCGGGCTCGCCCTCTGGAAGGGCAAGGCCTTCGTCACCGTCGTCGGCGTCTCGGAGCGTGCCACCGACATCCTGGTCGTCTGCCTCGCCGTCATCGGCGTCCTGGTCTTCGTCCGCTTCGGGCTGATGCTGATCCTCGCCGCCGTCCACGCGCGGCGGGTGCGCCGGCGCGGATTCCGCTGGGGGCCCGAGGTCACCCGGCCCGTCTCGGTCGTCGTCCCCGCGTACAACGAGCGCGAATGCATCGCCAACACGGTCCGCTCCCTCGCCGCGAGCGATCACCGCATCGAGATCATCGTCGTCGACGACGGGTCGACCGACGGCACCGCGGACATCGTCGACGCGCTCCGGATGCCGTACGTGAGAGTCGTGCGCCAGCGCAATGCGGGCAAGCCCGCCGCCCTCAACAACGGGATCGCGCACGCCCGTTACGACCTCGTCGTGATGATGGACGGCGACACGGTCTTCGAGCCGTCGACCGTACGCGAACTCGTCCAGCCCTTCGGCGACCCGCGCGTCGGCGCCGTCGCGGGCAACGCCAAGGTCGGCAACCGCGACTCGCTCATCGGGGCCTGGCAGCACATCGAGTACGTCATGGGCTTCAATCTCGACCGCCGCATGTACGACATGCTCGGCTGCATGCCCACCATCCCCGGCGCGGTCGGCGCCTTCCGCCGCGACGCCCTCGACCGGGTCGGCGGCATGAGCGAGGACACCCTCGCCGAGGACACCGACATCACCATGGCGCTGCACCGCGACGGCTGGCGCGTCGTGTACGCGGAGAACGCGCGCGCCTGGACCGAGGCCCCCGAGTCCGTGCAGCAGCTCTGGTCGCAGCGCTACCGGTGGTCGTACGGCACCATGCAGGCCATCTGGAAGCACCGCCACGCGGTCGTCGAGAGCGGGGCGTCCGGGCGCTTCGGACGGGTCGGGCTGCCGCTCGTCTCCCTCTTCATGGTGCTTGCCCCGCTGCTCGCGCCCCTGATCGACGTCTTCCTCCTGTACGGCCTCGTCTTCGGGCCCACCGCCCGAACTGCCGCCGCCTGGGGGGCGGTTCTGGCCCTGCAGGCCGTCTGTGCCGCGTACGCCTTCCGGCTCGACCGCGAGCGGCTCACCCATCTCGTCTCGCTCCCGCTGCAGCAGATCCTCTACCGGCAGCTGATGTACGTCGTGCTGCTCCAGTCGTGGATCACCGCTCTCACCGGCGGCCGGCTGCGCTGGCAGAAGCTCCGCCGTACCGGAGTGGTCGAGGCGCCGGGCTCGATCCCGCAACGGAGGCCGGTCGCATGAGCAGTACGCAACGCCACGTCAGCGTCCCGGCCGCCCGCCGCAGCCACAAGGCGGAGCGGCCCGCCGCGCGTGCCGCCGCCCCCGGCCGCGACCGCTACCTCGACCTGCTCCGGTCCGTCGCCCTCTTCCGGGTCGTCTTCTACCACCTGTTCGGCTGGGGCTGGCTGTCGGTCGTCTTCCCGTCCATGGGTGTGATGTTCGCCCTCGCCGGCTCCCTGATGGCCCGCTCCCTCTCGCGCCCCGCGCTCGGCGTGGTCCGCGGCAGGCTGCGGCGGCTGCTGCCGCCGATGTGGGCGTTCGGGGCGGTGATGCTGACGACGATGCTGTACGCGGGGTGGCGGCCGTCGTGGACCAAACTGCTGATGTACGTCCTGCCGGTCGGCGCCCCCGGCTACCCCGACACGCTCGGCGACGACGGCGGGCTCTTCGACGCCACCTGGCCCGACCAGGCGGTGGGCCCGCTCTGGTACATCCGCGCCTATCTGTGGTTCGTGCTGCTCTCCCCGCTGCTGCTGAAGGCGTTCCGCCGGATGCCGTGGCCGACGCTCCTCGCCCCGCTCGGCCTGACCGCGCTGCTCTCCACCGGACTGGTCTCGGTTCCCGGCGAACCGGGGCTCGCGCTCACGGACTTCGCGGTCTTCGGCTCCTGCTGGATGCTGGGCTTCGCCCACCAGGACGGGCTGCTGCAGCGGGTGCCGCGCTACTTCCTGGTGTCGTGTGCCGTCCCGGTGATGGTCTTCGGTCTGTGGTGGGCCTCGGGCCATCTCGGGCCCGACGGCTGGGACTTGAACGACATTCCTCTCGCCCAGGCGGCGTGGTCGTTCGGGGCGTGCGCGATCCTGCTCGCGTACTCGCCCTCGTGGCAGCAACTGCCGGGCAGACTCGCCAAGTTCGACAAGTGGATCACTCTGTCGAACAACCGGGCGGTGACGATCTACCTCTGGCACAACACGCTGATCATGGCGACGGTGCCGCTGATCGACCAGCTGTACAACATCCCCTGGCTGGACGATCATTTCGACGCCCAGCTCACCTCCCTGTCGAGCGTGCTGATGTTCGTTCTGGTCTGGCCGCTCATCGGGCTGATGATCCTGGCCGTGGGGTGGATCGAGGACGTCGCGGCAAAGCGGCGGCCGCGGCTGTGGCCGACGGGTGGGGGCAAGAAAACCCTGGTTGACCAGGCAGGAAGCCCCGGGCGATAGTGGCGCGAGCCGCCGAGGGGATCGGCGGCTGAACCAGGGGTGGGGAACAGCGCACATGCAGGACGAGAGCACTGAGGTCATACCGGCGCGCGCGAAAGCGGAGGCGCTGCTGCGGGCGGGCCGGTTGAGCGAGGCACGGGGGGCCGCGCGGGACGGGCTCTCCGGGGAGGGGTCCGACGCGGGGCTGTACGCGGTGCTGGGGCGGGCCCACGCGGCGGAGGACGACGACGACCACGACGACCGGGCGGAGGCCGTGTTCAAGGAGGGGCTCGCGTCCTTCCCGGACGATCTGGACCTGCTGGCCGCGTATGCGGAGTTGTGCGCGCGGGCGGACTACATGGAGCGTCCGGTACGCCACCGACTGCGCGGTGAGCTGGCGGCCCGGCTCCGGGAGCTGGCCCCCGATTCGCCGCAGGCGCTTCAGGCGGCGCAGACCGCGGGTGGCGGCGGGTCGGGCGGACCGAAGCCGCCGTCCGCGGTGCGGGTGCAGAGACTCGAGGCGCAGCGGGTGATCCGGCGGGGCGCGGGCGAGCGGGAGCGTGTACGGGAGTTGGCCGCTGCCCGGCCGCTGGACGCGCGTCTTGCCGTACTGGACGAGACGCTCACGGCGCTGGAGCGCCGCGGGCGGGGGCTGTTGCGGTTCATCGTGCGGGCGCCCGGGACGTACGCCCTGGTGCTGCTGGTGTTGTACGTCGCGGTGCTGCTGGCCGTGCCGGTGTTCCGGCTGCCATGGTGGGTGATGGGCGCGGGGGTGCTGCTTTCGGTGCCGGGGGTGGCGCTGAAGCGGCTGCTGAAGGGGGCCCGGGAGCGTGCTGTACGACGTGAACTGCCCTCCGGGGCTGTGGAGTCGGCGGAGGACGAGGCCTCGCTGCTGCCACCCGTGCCCGGGTACACCAGGCGTGATCAGCTGCAGATGGCGGCGGCGCTCACCGTGCTCCTGGCGGCGGCTGTCGGCAGCGGCGTGTGGCAGAACGCCCAGTACCGGGAGTACCCGCACTACACGGCCTCGGTGCCGGACACCTTCCGCGGGCTGCAGGAGGTCGTGGACGCCCCGATCCTGGACACCCTCGACTCGGAGCTGGGCGGAGACCTGGGCCGGGAGGGCATCGAGTCGTTCAGGAAGGTCTACGTGGACGATCCGGATGGGGAGCCCGCCGGGACCATAGCGGTCCTGTTCGGCGTGCACGGAGACATGCACGAGATGTCGGCCCGCGACGTCGACAGCTTCCTGGACGCCCTGCAGGGCGGCCTGGTCCCGACGACGTCCGATCGGTGGGACGCCGCACCCGGCGCCTACGGCGGCTGGATGCGCTGCCTGACCGCCACCTATCCGACGGGTGAAGTCATGGGCGCCTGCACCTGGGGCGACAAGGGCAGCATGGGTACGGTCATGCTCGCCGGCAGTGACTTCGACCAGCACGACAGGAAGGGCGTCGAGGACTTCACCCGCGCCCTGCGGCAGACTGTCCTGCACCCCGCCTGACCCGCACCCCGAAGGGCCCCGCACCATGACCGAAGCCCCCGCCCCCGCCGCCCTCCGCGGTGACTGCGCCAACTGCTTCGGGCTCTGCTGCGTGGCCCTTCCCTTCGCCGTCTCCGCCGACTTCGCCGTCACCAAGCCCGCCGGGAAGCCCTGCGCCAACCTCCAGCAGGACTTCCGCTGCGGGATCCACACCCGCCTCCGCGACCAGGGCTTCTCCGGCTGCACGGTGTACGACTGTTTCGGCGCCGGCCAGAAGGTCTCCCAGGTCACCTTCGGCTCCAAGGACTGGCGGCAGGCCCCCGACACCGCGCCGCAGATGTTCGGGGTCTTCCCCGTCGTACGCCAGCTCCACGAGCTCCTCTTCTACGTCACCGAGGCCCTGGCCCTGGAGCCCGCCCGCCCCCTCCACCCTGAACTCCGCCTTCTGCGCGACGAGACCGAGGCCCTCACCCTCCTCGGGCCCGACGCGCTCGCCGCCCTCGACGTCGGCGCCCAGCGGCAGAAGGTCAACGCCCTTCTCCTGAAGGCCAGTTCGCTCGTCCGCGGCAACCCCGGCAAGAAGAAGAACCGGCGCGGCGCCGACCTCATGGGCGCCCGTCTCCGCAAGGCCGATCTGCGCGGCGCCGACCTCCGGGGCGCCTATCTCATCGCCGCCGACCTCTCCGGCGCCGACCTCCGTACCGCCGACCTCATCGGCGCGGACCTGCGCGACACCAACCTCGCCGGGGCGGACCTCACCGGAGCCTTCTTCCTCACCCAGCCGCAGCTGAACGCGGCCCGCGGCGACTCCGTCACCAAGCTGCCCAAGGCGCTCGTGCGCCCGGCGCACTGGGGCTGACCTCACCGTCCCTTCCGCTCCCGGGTGAGCGCAAGGTTGCGCGCCGGTCACGTACAGCCACGAACCCGAAACCCCAGGTCCCTACGGTCAGTTGTCTGTCATCGGACGGACAACACCCCCCGTGGAGGCGTGATGAGTGGCCGCTGGATCGAGCAGTGGGACCCGGAGGACGAGACCTTCTGGAAGGGGGGCGGGGAGAAGATCGCCAACCGCAATCTGCTCTTCTCCGTCCTCTCCGAGCACATCGGATTCTCCATCTGGACGCTGTGGTCGGTGATGGTCCTGTTCATGGGGCCGAAGTACGGGGTCGACCCGGCCGGCAAGTTCTTCCTGATCTCGATGGCCACCCTGGTCGGAGCGATCGCCCGCGTCCCGTACACCTTCGCCGTCGCCCGCTTCGGCGGACGCAACTGGACGATCGTCAGCGCGGCCCTCCTGCTCGTGCCGACCATCGCGGCCTACGCGGTCATGAAGCCCGGAACCTCGTACACGACCTTCATGGTCGTCGCGGCCCTCACCGGTGTCGGCGGCGGGAACTTCGCCTCCTCCATGACCAACATCAACGCCTTCTTCCCCCTGCGCAAGAAGGGCTGGGCGCTCGGCCTCAACGCGGGCGGCGGCAACATCGGTGTCCCCGTCGTCCAGCTCGTCGGTCTCCTCGTCATCGGTACGGCGGGCGCCACCCACCCGCGCATCCTGCTCGGCATCTACATCCCGCTGATCGTCCTCGCCGCCGTCCTCGCCGCGCTGAAGATGGACAACCTCGCGCCCGTCAAGAACGACACCGGCGCCGCCAAGGACGCCGCGCGCGACCCGCACACCTGGATCATGTCCTTCCTGTACGTGGGGACCTTCGGCTCCTTCATCGGCTACAGCTTCGCCTTCGGTCTCGTCCTGCAGACCCAGTTCGGCCGCACCCCGCTGCAGGCCGCGTCGCTCACCTTCATCGGCCCGCTCCTCGGCTCGCTCATCAGGCCCGTCGGCGGCTGGCTCGCCGATCGGCACGGCGGGGCGCGGATCACCCTGTGGAACTACGCGGCCATGGCGGTGGCCACCTCGGTCGTCATCTACGCCTCCGTGCAGAAGTCCCTCGGGATCTTCCTGGTCGGCTTCATCGCGCTCTTCGTGCTGAGCGGCCTCGGCAACGGGTCGACGTACAAGATGATCCCCGGGATCTTCCAGACCAAGGCCCTGGCGCAGGGCATGACCGGTGAGGCGGCGGCCGCGCACGGTCGCAGGCTGTCCGGGGCTGCCATGGGGCTCATCGGGGCGGTCGGCGCGCTCGGCGGGCTCGCCATCAACCTCGCGTTCCGGCAGTCGTTCCAGACGGCCGGCACCGGGACGGCGGCCTTCGTCTCCTTCCTCGCCTTCTACGCAGCGTGTTTCGCGGTCACCTGGGCGGTATACCTTCGCGGATCCCGTCGCACCGCACCCGCCACGGCGGCAACTCCGCAGCTCAGCTACGCCGAGGTGTAGTCGGCGGGACAGTCGTAACAGCGCCGAAATCCCCGCGAACCGAACCCGTCACGCACCCTTGGGACGCTTCACCATCATGCGAGACGAAGAAACAACCGCACCCCGGCCCCTGGCGGGATTCACGGTCGGCGTCACGGCCGCCCGCCGGGCCGAGGAGCTCGGGGTGCTGCTCGAGCGGCGCGGGGCGGTCGTGCAGCACGCGCCCGCCCTGCGGATCGTCCCGCTCGCCGACGACACCGAACTCCTCGACGCCACCAAGGAGTTGATCGTCCACGCACCGGACGTCGTGATCGCCACCACCGCGATCGGCTTCCGCGGCTGGGTCGAGGCGGCCGACGGCTGGGGGGTCGGGGACGAGCTCCTCGCCGTACTGCGCCGGGTCGAACTCCTGGCCCGCGGGCCCAAGGTCAAGGGCGCCATACGGGCCGCCGGTCTCACCGAGGAGTGGTCGCCCGCCTCCGAGTCCATGGCCGAGGTCCTCGACCGGCTCCTCGGGGAGGGTGTCGACGGGCGGAGGGTCGCCATCCAGCTGCACGGGGAGCCGCTGCCCGGGTTCGTCGAGGCGCTGGAGGCCGGGGGCGCCGAAGTCGTCGCCGTACCCGTGTACCGGTGGATGCCGCCGGAGGACATAGGGCCGCTGGACCGGCTCCTCGACGCGACGGTCGCCCGCTCGCTCGACGCCCTCACCTTCACCAGCGCGCCCGCCGCCGCGTCCCTTCTCGCCCGGGCCGAAGTCCGGGGCATGGAACGGGAGTTGCTGGCCGCGCTCCAGCACGATGTGCTCGCCGTCTGCGTCGGCCCCGTCACCGCGCTGCCGCTGCAGGCCGTGGGCATCGACACCGTCCAGCCGGAGCGCTTCAGGCTCGGCCCGCTGGTCCAGGTCGTCTGCGGCGAACTCCCCTCCCGCGCCCGCCTGTTGCCGATCGCAGGGCATCGGGTCCAGATCCGCGGACACGCG
Organism: Streptomyces sp. NBC_01465; assembly: GCF_036227325.1. NCBI lineage: Bacteria > Bacillati > Actinomycetota > Actinomycetes > Kitasatosporales > Streptomycetaceae > Streptomyces > Streptomyces sp. NBC_01465. Next base: position 5,321,801 of record NZ_CP109467.1, read on the forward strand.
GTCTGCGTCGACGACGACCTCCGTCCCGTGCCGCCCGCCGGGATGTCCCTCCTGCGCGCCCTCGCCCGCCGCCCCGGCTGGGTCGTCTCGCGCGCGGACCTGCTGAAGGCGCTCCCCGGCTCCGGCCGCGACGAGCACGCCGTGGAGACGGCGATGACCCGGCTGCGGGCGGCCCTGGGAGCGCCCCGGCTGATCCAGACGGTGGTCAAGAGGGGTTACCGGCTCGCGCTGGATCCGGCGGCGGACGAGAAGTACGCGGGCTCCTGAAGCGGCGCGGGCCGCGTGTTCTTCCCGTACCGCCCGTAGAGGAAGAGCGCCCGACCGAGGCAGCCGACGGCCGCGATCGTGAGCACGCCGCGTACGTGGTTCCACGCGACCCAGGTGCCCTCGAACTTCTCGCGTACGGCGGCCGGATCGGCGATCCGCGCCGGGTTCCCTGCCTGTGCCAGCTCGTCGTTGAGGGGGACGTTCACGCCGGAGGTGAGGAGGAAGACGGCCGCGTACAGGACGAGCGCGGCCAGCACCCACCAGCGGGCCGCGGACTTCCTCAGCTGCCAGTACGAGATGCCGGTCAGTATCAGCGCCCCGAAGAAGGCCAGGAAGAAGACCGGGTTCTCGATGCGGTCGTTGATGCGCTGCATGACGTCGATGAAGGTGCGGTCGCCCGCGTCGCCGAGGGCGAGCATCACCGACGTCGAGTACGCGTACCAGACGCCCGAGACGATCCCTGTCAGCACGAGCGCGACCCCGAGGACGAGGCCGGCGGTGCTGGTCTTCCGCTGCTGCTGCTGCTGCTGTGTGGTGTGGTGCGTGTTCTGTGTCATGTACGCCAGTCAAGCGGCTTCCGGGCCCGATCGACATGGCCCAGACGCTCACCTCCATGCGCGAACGTCCATGGCCCTCAGGCCGGTTCGCCGCGCCAGTCGCCGTCGCGGCGGGCCCAGCGCACGGCGGGCGCGAAGCCGAGGCCCGCTGCGGTGAAGAGGACCGCGAGCACGATCCAGCCCGCGGTGCCGTGGTCGATGGCGGTGAGGGTGATCAGGGCGGGGCCCGCCATGGTGGCGGCGGAGAAGCCGGTGGAGTACACCCCCTGGTAGACGCCCTGGGCGCGGGCGTCGGCCAGTTCGTAGCCGATGGTCCAGCCGCCCGCCGCCGAGAGGACCTCGGCGAAGACCTGGATCACCGCGCCGACGGCGAGGACCGCGACCGCCCAGAGCGGGGACAGGCCGGCGGTGAGGGCGAAGACCAGGCAGCCCAGCCCGAGCAGGACGCCCGCGCGGCCCATCGCCCCGACCGCGCGCGGGAGATCGTCGATCCGGCGGGTGACACGGACCTGGAGCAGCGCCACCAGCGCGCAGTTGAGGATCGCGATCAGGGCGACCGACCAGCGCGGGGCGTCGGTGTTCTGCACGACCCAGAGCGGCAGGCCGACCTCCAGGAGGCCGTACTGGAGGGTGATCACGCCGTTGAGGACGGTCACGGCGAGGAACGGGAGGTCGCGGACGGCCCGCCAGCAGCTCACCGCCTCGCCGGACTCCGCGACCGCCTGGGCCACCGTGCGGCGCACCGGCAGGCGCCACACGAGCAGCGCACCGCCGGAGAAACAGGCCGCGTTGATCAGCAGCATCACCGTGTACGCGGTCCGGGTGTCGGACTGCAGCGCCAGCATGCCCAGCGCGCCGCCGATGCCCATCGCCACATTGGTCACCATGCGCAGATGGGCCCGGCCCTCGACGCGCGTCGCCGGGTCCATCACGTCCGCGTAGAGCGCGCTGCGCACCCCGGTGCTCGACTGGTTGGCGACCGCGAAGAAGATCACCGCGACGAGGAAGGCCGCGTACGAACTGATCAGGGTGTACGAGGCCATCACCGTGCCGCAGCCCAGCCAGAGGGCGGTCAGGACCGGGCGGCTGCCGAAGCGGTCGGAGGCCCGGCCCGCGGCAACCCCCGCGAACAGTCCGCAGGCTCCGGCGATCGTCAGGCCGACGCCGACCGAGGTGGTGGACAGGCCCACGATGCGGGTGAAGTACAGGACCATCAGCGGGAAGACCAGGCCGCGGCCGAAGGCGTTGAGGAGGGTGAGCAGGGAGAGGCGGCGCAGGACCGGGTCGGCGGGGAGGAAGCCGGCGAGGTGGGTGGGGCGCGGGGCTTTTGGTGCGGCGGTCTCGGGTGCGGGGGCGGCAGGCGTAGTGGTCACTGCCACATCCCAGACGACTGCCGCCGCGATCGGCATTGATTTAGTGTGACACTAAATGATCGAGTTCCTGTTCGGTGTCGACGACTTGGCCCGTACGTCGTTCGCGTACTCGCCGCTCCAGGAGGCCGCGTTCTCGCTGCGGGCCTGGCGCGACCCGGTGCGCTACCCGTTCCAGCGGCCCTGGCTGCGGCGTATGCGCAGCGCCTACGACCGCCAGGACCTGGAGATCCTCGACGCCATGCTCACCGGGCGGATGTGGATACCGGACTTCCTGACACCGCGCCCCAGCCGCGCACGGCCCACCTTCGCCGAGGAACTGGCCCTGCTGCGGGCGACCCCGAGCTCCGTCGTCGCCTCGGGGCTGCGGGACGCGTACAGCGACGGCGAACCGCTGCCCGCCGTACTGGCCGGCGACCCGGAGCGGGTCCTCGCCCGTACCGCCGACGCCCTGGAGTCGTACTGGACCGACTGCCTCGCGGACGCCTGGTGGCCGCGCGCCCAGGCGGTCTTCGAGGCGGACCTCGCGCACCGGGGCCGGGTCCTCGCCGAGGAAGGCGTCGACGCGCTCTTCGCCGGGCTCGACCCGCGGCTCACCTGGGACGGCGAACACGCCGTACTGCGCCTCATCTCCCCTTACCGCGACGGCGGTTGGTGGCGCGAGCAGGTGGCCGTCGCGGGGCGCGGCATGGTCCTCACCCCCACGCTCTTCGCACGCGGCGCCCAGCCGCTCTGCACCCCCGAGCTGCCGCCCGCCCTCTTCTACCCGGCGCGCGGACGCGCCCAGCTCGGCGAGACCGAACCCCCGCCCCCGGTCGCCGACCACACCCTGACCCGGCTCCTCGGCGCCCCGCGCGCCCGGATCCTGCTGCTCCTCGCCGAACCCGCGTCGACCACGGAACTCGCGCTGCGGATCGGCGTCACACCGGGCGCGGTCAGCCAGCATCTGTCGCTGCTGTTCGACGCGGGGCTCCTGGTACGGGCCCGGACCGGGCGCAGCGTGCGCTACCGCAGGAGCAAGCTCGGTGACGGACTCTGCCGCCCTCGTGGCGCTTGAGCGTCGCCCCGCCCGGTGCGCAAGGATGGAGGCATGCCCAACCGACTCGCGCACGAGACGTCCCCGTACCTCCTCCAGCACGCCGACAACCCGGTGGACTGGTGGCCGTGGTCGCCCGAAGCCTTCGAGGAGGCGCGGCGCCGGGGTGTGCCGGTGCTGCTGAGCGTCGGATATTCGAGCTGCCACTGGTGTCATGTCATGGCGCACGAGTCCTTCGAGGACATCGTCACCGCGGCGTACGTGAACGAGCACTTCGTCTCCGTCAAAGTCGACCGGGAGGAGCGCCCCGACGTCGACGCCGTCTACATGGAGGCCGTCCAGGCGGCCACAGGACAGGGCGGCTGGCCGATGACCGTCTTCCTCACCCCGGACGCACAGCCCTTCTACTTCGGTACGTACTTCCCGCCCTCGCCCCGCCACGGCATGGCCTCCTTCCGGCAGGTCCTGGAGGGCGTGCACGCGGCTTGGACCGACCGGCGCGGGGAGGTCGACGAGGTCGCCGGGAAGATCGTGCAGGACCTGGCGGACCGTTCCCTCGCCTACGACTCCCCGGAGATGCCCGGTGAGAACGATCTGACGCAGGCGCTGCTCGGGCTGACGCGCGAGTACGACACGAAGAGCGCCGGGTTCGGGGGTGCGCCCAAGTTCCCGCCGTCCATGGCGCTGGAGTTCCTGCTGCGGAACTACGCGCGGACCGGCTCGGAGGGCGCGCTGGAGATGGCCGTCGGCACCTGCGAGGCGATGGCGCGCGGTGGGATGTACGACCAGCTCGGGGGCGGTTTCGCGCGGTACTCCGTGGACCGCGAGTGGGTGGTCCCGCACTTCGAGAAGATGCTCTACGACAATGCGCTGCTCTGCCGGGTGTACGCCCACCTCTGGCGCACCACGGGCTCCGACCTCGCCCGCCGCGTCGCCCTCGAAACAGCGGACTTCATCGCCACCGAACTCCGCACCAACGAGGGCGGGTTCGCCTCGGCGCTCGACGCCGACAGCGACGACGGTACGGGCAAGCACGTCGAGGGCGCGTACTACGTCTGGACGCCGTCGCAGCTGCGCGAGGTGCTCGGCGACGAAGCCGGGGACCAGGCCGCCCGGATCTACGGGGTCACCGAGGAAGGCACCTTCGAGGAGGGCGCATCGGTGCTCCAACTCCCGGGCGCCGAAGCCGATCCCGAGGTCCGCGCACGCCTCCTCGCCGCCCGCGCCGCACGCCCCGCCCCCGGCCGCGACGACAAGGTGGTCGCCGCCTGGAACGGGCTCGCGATCGCCGCGCTCGCCGAGGTAGGGGCGTACTTCGAGCGGCCCGATCTGATCGAGCGCGCCACGGAGGCCGCCGATCTTCTCGTACGCGTGCACATGGACGCCGGTGCGCGTCTTGCCCGTACGTCCAAGGACGGTCAAGTCGGCGCGAATTCCGGGGTGTTGGAGGACTACGCCGATGTGGCGGAGGGGTTCGTCGCGCTGGCGTCCGTCACCGGGGAGGGTGTCTGGCTGGAGTTCGCCGGGTTCCTGCTCGACCTCGTCATCGACCAGTTCGTCGGCGAGAACGGCACCCTGTACGACACCGCGCACGACGCCGAGAAGCTGATCCGCCGCCCCCAGGACCCCACCGACAACGCCACCCCGTCCGGCTGGACCGCCGCCGCCGGAGCGCTGCTCTCGTACGCGGCCCACACCGGCTCCGAGGTCCATCGCACCACCGCTGAAAGGGCGTTGGGCGTGGTCAAGGCGCTCGGCCCGCGCGCGCCCCGCTTCATCGGCTGGGGTCTGGCCGTCGCGGAGGCGGCGCTCGACGGGCCGCGCGAGGTGGCGGTCGTCGGGCCCCAAGGGGACGCCAGGACAAGGGAGTTGCACCGCGCCGCACTGCTGTCGACCGCACCCGGGGCCGTGGTCGCCGTGGGGGAGCCGGGCAGCGACGAGTTCCCGCTGCTGGCCGACCGGCCGTTGATCGACGGGGGTGGCGCTGCGTACGTATGTCGCAACTTCGTGTGTGCGGCTCCGGTTGACAACGTCGCTGACCTGGGACGAAAGCTTTCGGAAGCATAAGCGAAGCACAGATTTTCCCTCCCAGAGTCACTGATCTTCACTTATTCCCGATATTCTCCGCACAGTTGAGGAGAGAGTGACGCGCGCACTGGGGAGTGCGTGCGGGGGATGCAGGGGACAGCGCGGCAGGTGACTCGCCGTGTGCTGCCCTCTGCTCACAGGGGGGATCGACCGTTGGTGCTGTCGCTGTTCGTTGCTGCCGTTTCGCTGGCGCTGTTCTGGATGGCGGGCTTCACGCTGTGGTGGCAGATGCACGCCTGGCGTACGCCCGAGACGCTCGCCGCGACCCGCTTCGACGCCCCGACCGAGGCGTCGGGGCTGTCGTTCTCGCTGCTTCTGCCCGCCCGCCACGAGCAGTTGGTGCTGCGGCACACCATCGAGCGGCTCCTCGAATCCACCCACCGGAACTTCGAGATCATCGTCATCGTCGGCCACGACGACCCGGAGACCGCGGCCGTCGCCGAGCAGATGGCCGCCCACGACCCGCTGCGGGTGCGCGTCGTCGTCGACACGCACGAGAAGAAGAACAAGCCCAAGGCGCTCAACACCGCGCTGCCGCACTGCCGCGGTGACGTGGTCGGGGTCTTCGACGCCGAGGACCAGGTCCACCCCGAACTGCTCGCCCACGTCGACCACGCCTTCGTCTCGACCGGCGCGGACGTCGTCCAGGGCGGCGTACAGCTGATCAACTTCCACTCCAGCTGGTACGCCCTGCGCAACTGCCTGGAGTACTTCTTCTGGTTCCGCTCCCGCCTCCACCTGCACGCCGAGAAGGGCTTCATCCCGCTCGGCGGCAACACCGTCTTCGTCCGCACAGACGTCCTGCGCGAGGCGGAAGGATGGGACCCGGAGTGCCTCGCCGAGGACTGCGACCTGGGCGTACGGCTCTCCTCCGTCGGCAAGAAGGTCGTCGTCGCGTACGACGCCGACATGGTCACCCGCGAGGAGACCCCCGGCACGCTGCTCTCGCTCCTCAAGCAGCGCACCCGCTGGAACCAGGGCTTCCTCCAGGTCTACCGGAAGAAGGACTGGAAGCAACTGCCCACCTGGCGACAGCGGTTGCTCGCCCGCTACACCCTCACCACCCCGTTCATGCAGGCGTTCACCGGCGTGATCATTCCGCTGAACATCGCCGTGGCGCTCTTCCTCGACGTGCCCGTCGGCATAGCGGTCGTCACCTTCCTGCCGCTGATCACCGCGATGGTCACGTTCGTCTTCGAGATCGTCGGCCTGCACGACTTCGGCCGGCAGTACGGCCTCCGTGTCCGCCTCGTCCACTACCTCAAGCTCATCGTCGGCGGCCCCTTCTACCAGATGCTCCTCGCGGGCGCGGCGATCCGCGCGGTCTGGCGGGAGCAGAAGGGCCGCACCGAGTGGGAGCTGACCAGCCACTCCGGCGCACACCTTCCCGGTACCGGCGCCGGTAACAGCATCCGAGAGGACATCCGCCAGTGACCTCCCTCGCGCCCACGCCCCCGCCCGCTCCCACGATCGCGACCACGGCTGCGCCCACGACGATCCCCGTCCAGCGCGACCGCCGCGCGACCCACCGCCTCCCGCACGAGCCGCGCCCCGTCGTACGCTTCCGCCGCTCGCGCCCCGATCTCGCCCTGTGCGCAGGCCTGTTGACGGTCATCATGGTGGTCCAGGGCTGGAACATCACCCGCTTCCCTGCCCTCAGCGACGACGAGGGCACCTACCTCGCCCAGGCCTGGTCGGTCCAGCAGGGCACCGGCCTCGCGCACTACACGTACTGGTACGACCACCCGCCGCTCGGCTGGATCCAGATCGCGTTCCTCACCTGGATCCCCTCGCTCTTCTCGCCCGACAACATGACCGTGGCCACCATGCGCTGCGCGATGCTGCTGGTCAGCGCGGCGAGCGCGGTCTTCCTGTACGTACTGGCGCGCCGGCTCTTCCTGCCGCGCTGGGCCTCGGCCCTGGCGATGGCGCTCTTCGGCCTCTCGCCGCTCTCCGTGGTCCTGCAGCGCGAGATCTTCCTCGACAACATCGCCGTCATGTGGATGCTGCTCGCCTTCTGCCTGGCCGCATCGCCCAACCGCCATCTCTGGCACCACTTCGCGGCGGGCGTCGCGGGCGCGGCCTCGGTTCTCTCCAAAGAAACGATGCTGCTCGTCCTGCCCGCGCTCCTCGTCACGATGTGGCGCCACAGCCACCGTGACACCCGCAAGTACGCGGTCACCGGCGCGATCACCGCGTGCGTGCTGATAGGGCTCGCCTATCCGCTCTACGCCCTGCTCAACAACGAACTGCTCCCCGGACCCGGCCATGTGTCGCTGATCGACGGCATCACGTACCAGATGAGCCGTCCGGGCTCCGGCTCGATCTTCGACTCCGCGTCCGGCTCGCACGGCGTCTTCCACTCCTGGCTGTACTACGACCGGATACTGCCGCTCGGCGGACTGGCCGGGGCGCTGCTGCTCCTGCTCACCCTGCGCTGGTCGATCACCGCGCGGGCGCTCGCGGGCCCCGCCCTGGTGGTGGCGATCCTCGCCGCCGTCGCGATGCGGCCCTCCGGCTATCTGCCCGCGATGTACGTCATCCAGGCGCTGCCGTTCCTCGCGCTGGTGCTGGCCGGCGGTGCGGCGAGCATCGCGCATGCCGTACTGCGCAAGGGAGTTGGCCCGGAGCGCCCGCGTATCCCGATGGCCGCCCGCTGGACGGTCGCCGTCGTGCTGGCCGCCTCGGCGCTCGCGTACACCGTGCCGCGCTGGTACGACGGCAACCGCGACGCGCTCACCGTCGACGCCAACGCCCCCTACCGGGAGGCCGCCGCCTGGATGAAGACCCAGGTGAAGGACCCCGCCTCCACCCGCGCCCTGGTCGACGACGCGCTCTGGCTGGACCTGGTGCACGCCGGATACCAGCCGGGCGACGGCGCGATCTGGTTCTACAAGGCGGACCTCGACCCCGCCGTCACCAAGACGATGCCGCACGGCTACCGCGACCTCGACTACGTCGTCGCCTCGCCGACCGTGCGGCGCGACGCCCGCGATCTGCCCAACGTCAAGGCCGCACTGGACCATTCGGCAGTCGTCGCCACCTTCGGCACCGGCGAGGACCGGATCGAGATCCGGAAGATCGTGGGGGGTGTGCGATGAGCATCTGGCCGATGGATGCGACGGGTTCGGACGAGGACGAGGACGCGCACGAACTGGGCGACCCGGCCCTGCGGGGAGCCGAGGTCTCCGAGCCGGGCGCGGTCACGATCATCATCCCGACCTTCAACGAGGCGGGAAACGTAGGGGAGTTGCTGCGCCGCCTCACCGAATCGGTGCCGTCCCGCCTCCCCTGCGAGGTCGTCTTCGTCGACGACTCCACCGACGACACCCCGGCCGTCATCGCGGCCGCCGCCCAGGACTGCCCCTTCCCGGTCGCCGTCATCCACCGCGACGAGCCGCTCGGCGGCCTGGGCGGGGCGGTCGTCGAGGGGCTGCGCACGGCGGGCTCCGACTGGGTCGTCGTCATGGACGCCGACCTGCAGCACCCGCCCGCGCTCGTCCCCGAACTGGTCGCGGCGGGCGAGAGCACCAATGCCGATCTGGTCGTCGCCTCGCGCTACATCGCGGGCGGCAGCCGCGCCGGCCTGGCCGGCGGCTACCGCATCGCCGTCTCGCGCGGCGCGACCTGGCTGACCAAGGCGCTCTTCCCGCGCCGCCTGCGCGGGATCTCCGACCCGATGAGCGGCTTCTTCGCGATCCGCCGCAGTGTGGTGACGGCGGACGCGCTCAAGCCGCTCGGCTACAAGATCCTCCTGGAGCTGGCGGTGCGCTGCCGCCCCTCGGAGGTCGCGGAGGTGCCGTTCGTCTTCCAGGACCGGTTCGCGGGCGAGTCCAAGTCGTCGGCGAAGGAGGGGATGCGCTTCCTGCGCCATCTCGTCGAGCTGCGTACGGCCTCGCCCGTCGCCAGGATGCTGGTCTTCGGGCTGATCGGCCTCTCGGGCTTCGTACCGAACCTCCTCGCCCTGCACGCACTGAACAACGCCGGGATGCACTACCTCCCGGCCGAGATCCTCGCCAACCAGGCGGGCGTCGCCTGGAACTTCCTCCTCATCGAACTGCTGCTCTTCCGCTCGCGGCGCGGGCACCGGCACTGGGCGGACCGGGTGGGCCGGTTCGCGCTGATCGCCAATGCCGATCTGGTGCTGCGGATCCCGCTGATCGCCCTGTTCGTGGGGGAGTGGGGGATGGGCGTACTGACCGCGACGGTGGCGGCGCTGCTGCTGACGTTCGTGCTGCGGTTCGCGGGGACGGAGGCGCTGGTCTATCTGCCGCGCCGCAACCGTAGTGGCCGTAACAACCGGGACAGGAAGGTCGCATGAGACGTACGAGCCGCACGACCCGCCGCATATCCGCTCTGGCGGCGATCGGGGCGATGACCGCCGCCCTGCTCGCCGCCGCCCAGGCCCCCGCATCGGCGGCGAACCTCATCTCCAACCCCGGCTTCGAGACGGCCGGTACGGACGGGATGCCGCAGTGCTGGGAGAAGTCGGGCTGGGGCGACAACGACTTCACGATCGCCACGACCACGGACGCGCACGCGGGCACGAAGGCGATGAAGGTGAACGTCACGCGCCGCGTCGAGGGCGACCGCAAGGTGCTGATCACGGAGAGCGCGGCGTGCGCCCCTGCGGTGACGCCGGACAGCCAGTACGACCTCTCGCTCTGGTACAAGTCGACGACCCCGGACGCCTCCATCACGCTCTTCCGGCACGATGCGACGGCGGGCTGGCAGTACTGGACGGACCTCAAGACCCTTGATCTGAGCGCGAGTTACGCACAGGCGACGGTGCGTACTCCTGCCGTCCCCGCGGGCACGGACCGCATCACGTGGGGCGTCTCCGTGTACGGCACGGGGGCGGTCACCACGGACGACTACGCGATGGCGGAGGTCACGCCGCCGCCCGTGGACCCGGTCTGCAGCGGTACGGCGCAGGAGTGCGCCAAGGGCAAGTGGAACGTGCTGCCGACGCAGAACCCGGTCCGCTCGATGCACTCGGTCGTCCTGAAGAACGGCAAGGTGCTGCTGATCGCGGGCTCGGGCAACGACCCGGCGGCGTTCGCGGCGGGCACGTTCACCTCGGCGGTGTACGACCCGGTGAAGGGCACGTACAAGACGATCCCGACGCCCGCCGACATGTTCTGCTCCGGCCATGTGCAGCTGGCCGACGGGCGGGTGCTCGTGATGAGCGGCAACAAGGCGTACCCGACGGCGGACGGGAAGGTGGGCTACGAGGGGCTGAAGGACTCGTACCTCTTCGACCCGGACACCGAGACGTACACGCGCACCAACGACATGAACGACGGCCACTGGTACCCGTCGGCGACCGTGCTCGGCAGCGGTGACGTGGTGTCCTTCGGCGGGCTGCGCGAGGACTCGACGGGGTCGGTGACGGCGGAGAAGTTCTCGGCGGCGCAGAACAAGTGGCTGCCGATGAACCAGGTCAACCAGACCTGGTCGTACTGGGGCCTCTACCCCTCGATGATCCTCATGCAGGACGGCCGGCTCTTCTACAGCGGGAGCCATGTCTTCGGCGACGGGACCCCGGGGTCGGGCGCCTCGGTCTACGACTACGACGCGAACACGATCACCGACGTCCCCGGTCTGCAGAACAAGGACCAGCGCGACCAGTCGGCGAGCGTGCTGCTGCCTCCGGCACAGGACCAGCGGGTGCTGACGATGGGCGGCGGCAACGTCAACACGAACCCGGAGGGCAACCGCCTGACGGACATCATCGACCTCAAGGCCGCCAACCCCTCATATGTGGCAGGTCCGTTGCTGCCGCAGGGGACGGTCGACCAGGGGACGGGTCCGAAGCCGGAGACGGGTGCGCAGGGGAAGATGTACGTCTCGGCGGTGCTGCTGCCGGACGGGAACGTCTTCGAGACGGGCGGCGGTCTGCACGACCGGGCGGACCCGGTGTACGAGGCGTCGATGTTCGACCCGACGACGAATGCTTTCACGCCGATGGCCCCGGACCCGCAGAAGCGGACGTACCACTCCTCGTCCTTCCTGCTGCCGGACGGGCGGGTGATGTCGACGGGCGACAACCCGGGGAACGGCACGTGGAACCACAACGTGTCGATCTACACGCCGCCGTACCTGCTGAAGGGCGCGCGTCCCTCGATCACGTCGGTCATCAACTCCCAGTGGAAGTACGGCGATACGCAGCGGATCACGGTGGACCGCCCGATCGCGAAGGCGGAGCTGATCCGCCCTGCGGCGGTCACGCACTCCTCCGACCCGAACCAGCGGTTCGTCGACCTGCCGATGTCGGTGATCAACGGGAAGACGATCGACCTGAACGTCACGAGCAACCCGAATCTGGCGCCGCCCGGCTGGTACATGCTGTTCGGGGTGGATGCGAACGGGATTCCCTCGGTGGCGCAGTGGGTGCATCTGGGGGGACCGACGGCGCTGGACGCGACGGCGTCGGCGGCGCATGTCCACTCCTTCGCCGACGATCTGTCGGCGTCGCCCAAGTCCCGTACGAAGAAGCGGGCTTCGGCGCCGGTGTCGACGACGATCTCGGGCTGTGACCGTCACTACGGGACGGTGAACGTGTGCGTCCCGACGGTGTTCCCGGCGACGGTGAAGCGGACGACGGCGGCGCGGTGTGCGTGGCTGGGGTCGCACGGGTACGGCCGCCTGAAGGTGAACGGCGACGATCCCTTGCGCCTGGACCCGGACCGGAACGGGGTCGCCTGCCGGAGCTGATCCCCACCCGCGGAGCCCCACTGGGGCTCCGCGGGGTGGGGGCTAGGGGGTGTCCGGCGGATCAGGCCGCCCTTGCTGGGCATGTGCGATCTCGCCGCAGATGTGCGTGCCAGACCGGCGCGACCGCGGCATGATCCGCCGGACACCCCCTAAAGCACCAGCCCGTCCCGCAGCGTGTTGATCGCCCGGTCCACCAGTTCCGTCAAGTCGTCCTGGTGCCCCCGTTCCGCCCAGTACGCCGTCGCCTCGTTCAGCCCGCCCAGCGTTCCCATCGCGAACACCCGGATCTCCAGATCGTCCGGGTCCCGCCCGCTGCGTTCGGCCAGTACCGCGCAGAGCATCCGGCCCGTGCCGGACATGCTTTCCATCATCCGGGCCCGCAGCGCCGGCACTTCCACCATCAGCTTCGTGCGCTGGCGCATCTCCGCCGGGTCGATCTCCATCGACATCCGCAGCCCCTCCTGGACGACGAACCGCAGCGATTCCAGCGGCGGTTCGTCCTCCGGGCGGTCCCGCAGCGCGGCCACCAGCAGCTCGTCGTACTCGTCCGTGAGGACGATGTCCTCCTTGGTCGGGAAGTAGCGGAACACCGTCGAGGGCGACACCTCCGCCGCCTCCGCGATCTGCTCGACCGTCGTGGCGTCGTACCCCTGCTCGGCGACCAGCCGGTACGTGGCCCGGCGGATCTCCGTACGGGTCTTGATCTTCTTGCGTTCGCGTAGTCCCAGCTGGGGCGTGGTGGCGGCCATGGTGTCCATTCTCAGGCATCCACCGGGGCCGGGGCCAAGACCTCTGCCGCTGCGGGCGCCTGCTTGGCCGGAAGCATCAGCAGTGCCAGCACCGCCGTCACCAGAGCCGCGACCCCGCACACGATCAGCGCCACGCTCATCCCGTGGAGGTACGCCGCATCCGCAGCCCGTGCCAGCCCCGCGTCGCCCAGCAGATGGGCCCCGACCACCGAGTCCTTCGCGGCCTCCGGCGCCCCGTCCGGCAGCCGGCCCGCGTACGCCCCGGCGATGAGTGAGCCGAGCAGCGCGACCCCGAGTGCGGCACCCGTCTGCCGTACGGTGCTCAGCAGTCCGGACCCGCTGCCCGCCTGGTCCCGGGGCAGCGCCCCGATGGCTGAGGTCATCGCGGGCACCATCGCGAATCCGAAGCCGAAGCCGACCACGGTCAGCCACACCGCCGCGAACCCGTAGCCGTCGTCGACCCCCGTGGTCGCGCCCAGCAGCGTCCCGGCGGCGAGGACCACGAGCCCCCCGCTGATGACGGCCCGCGAGCCGAACTTCCGCAGCAGGGGCGCCGAGGCCTTCGCGGCGACGGTCAGCCCGGCCATCATCGGCAGCATCCGCAGCCCGGTCCCGAAGGCGTCATTGCCGAGGACCGCCGACAGATACGGCGTGAGCACGAACATCAGCCCGGACAGGACGAACATGGTCAGCGTCGCGGCGAGCGTGTTCAGCAGGAAGGGCCGGTGGGCCAGCAGCTTGAGGTCCAGCATGGGGCGGACCATGCGCCGCTCCCGTACGACCAGAGCCGCGATCAGCACCACACTCCCCGCCAGCATGGAGACGACCAGCGGGTCGCCCCAACTGCGCTCCGAAGCCTCGATGATCCCGAAGATCAGCGCGGCGAGCCCGGTGGTCGTCAGCGCGGTGGACAGGAGGTCGACCTTGGGCGCGGCGGGATCACGCGTTTCGGGCAGCAGCAGGACGCATGCCACGATCCCGATCGCGGCCATCGGCACGTTGATCACGAAGATCGAGCCCCACCAGAAGTGGTTGAGCAGCCATCCGCCGATGATCGGCCCGAGCGGCATGCCGAGTCCCGAGGCGGCGGTGATGATCCCCATCGCCTTGGACTGCTCCTGCGGCTCGAACATCGTCGGTACGACGGCGAGCGCGAGCGGCATGATCAGCGCGGCCCCGATGCCCATGAAGGCACGGGCGGCGATCACCGGCTCGACGCTGGTGGAGAAGGCGCCGACGACCGACCCGGCGAGGAATATCGCGAGTCCGGCGATCAGCATCTTGCGCCGCCCGAAGCGGTCGCCCAGCAGTCCGGCGGGGAGCATCAGCGCCGCGAAGACGACGATGTAGGAGTCGGCCATCCATTGCTGCTGGCCGGTCGTCGCGCCGAGCTGGTCGGCCATGGTCGGCAGTGCGACGTTCAGGATCGTGGTGTCGAAGCCGATCACCAGAAAACTCATCACCATGGCTCCGAGAGCCCACCACTTGCGTTCCATGTCCCCACCCCTTCAAGAATCCGCTAGTCAATGTCTTGTGATAGTAACTCTCAAAAGATTGCGACTGTCAACACTGAAGCGGCCGTACCCGACGGGGTACGGCCGCTCCGTGGCGCTAGTGCTGCAGGTGGATCGCGCTAGTAGGCGATGAGGGAAATGGCGACGTACTGAGTGATGAAGGCCGCCAGCGTCAGCGAGTGGAACACCTCGTGGAAGCCGAACCAGGCCGGCGACGGGTCGGGCCGCTTCAGTGCGTAGATGACGCCGCCCGCGCTGTAGAGCAGCCCGCCGACGATGACGCAGACCAGCACCGCGACGCCGCCCTGCCGCATGAAGTCGGGCAGGAAGAAGACCGCCGCCCAGCCCATCGCGATGTAGCAGGGCGTGTAGAGCCAGCGCGGCGCGCCGACCCACAGCACCCGGAAGGCGATGCCGGCCGCGGCCGCCGCCCAGATGGCGATGAGCAGCGGCTCCGCGGTGGAGCGCGGCAGCAGGAGCAGGGCGAGCGGGGTGTACGTGCCCGCGATGATCAGGAAGATGTTGGCGTGGTCGAGGCGCCGCAATATGGCCTCGCCCGTCGCCCCCCAGGTCCCGCGGTGGTAGACCGCGCTGACCCCGAAGAGCATGCAGGCAGTGAGGATGTAGATCCCGCAGGCGATGCGTGCCTGGGTGGAATCCGCGAGGGCGACCAGCGCCAGCCCCGCGACGATCACGGCCGGGAACATCCCGGTGTGCAGCCAGCCGCGCAGTCTCGGTTTGACCGGCGTCGGGACGAGTTCGGTCACTTCGGTCTCGGCGGAGGCGGCAGCAGTCATATGTCGATGCTACCTACGGTTCCGTAGGTTCAGTCACGGAGTGGCGATGCTCACGTGAGAGGCCCCCTGGACATATGGGCGAATCGCGCGGATGATCAGATGAGTGCGGTCGGCACCGGATGAGCGCCCCGATCTTGGGGGCGTGCAGGCATCCGGGTCGCAGCCCCCACGGGGCGGCAACAATTCACCCTCCAAACACCTGCATAGGAGCAACCGTGGCGCGCGACATCGCGGCTCCCACTGTCCTTCCCACCCAGCACCAGGAACTGATCTCGTGGGTCAACGAGATCGCTGAACTGACTCAGCCGGACAGTGTGGTCTGGTGCGACGGTTCCGAGGCCGAGTACGAGCGCCTGTGCGAGGAGCTCGTCGCCAAGGGGACCTTCACCAAGCTCGACCCGATCAAGCGCCCCAACTCGTACTACGCCGCCTCCGACCCGTCCGATGTCGCACGGGTCGAGGACCGGACGTACATCTGCTCCGAGAACGAGCAGGACGCAGGCCCCACGAACCACTGGAAGGCCCCGGCGGAGATGCGCGACATCTTCCAGGGCGTCAACGGCAAGGGCGGCATCTTCCGTGGCTCGATGCGCGGCCGCACGATGTACGTCGTCCCCTTCTGCATGGGCCCCGTCGGCTCGCCGCTCTCCGCGATCGGCGTCGAGATCACGGACTCCGCGTACGTCGCGGTCTCGATGCGCACGATGACGCGCATGGGGCAGCCGGTCCTCGACGAGCTCGGCACGGACGGCTTCTTCGTCAAGGCGGTCCACACGCTGGGCGCCCCGCTCGCCGAGGGCGAGGCGGACGTGCCGTGGCCGTGCAACACCACCAAGTACATCTCGCACTTCCCCGAGGACCGCGAGATCTGGTCGTACGGATCGGGCTACGGCGGCAACGCGCTCCTGGGCAAGAAGTGCTACGCCCTGCGCATCGCCTCCGTCATGGCGCGCGACGAGGGCTGGCTCGCCGAGCACATGCTGATCCTCAAGCTGACGCCCCCGACCGGCGAGTCCAAGTACGTTGCCGCCGCCTTCCCTTCGGCCTGCGGCAAGACGAACCTCGCCATGCTGGAGCCGACGATCTCCGGCTGGACCGTCGAGACCATCGGCGACGACATCGCCTGGATGCGCTTCGGCGAGGACGGTCAGCTGTACGCGATCAACCCGGAGGCCGGCTTCTTCGGTGTCGCGCCGGGCACGGGCGAGCACACCAACGCCAATGCGATGAAGACCATGTGGGGCAACTCCGTCTTCACCAACGTCGCGCTCACCGACGACGGCGACGTCTGGTGGGAGGGCATGACGGAGGAACTTCCCGCGCACCTCACGGACTGGAAGGGCAACGACTGGACCCCGGAGTCCGGCGTCCCCGCGGCCCACCCCAACGCGCGCTTCACCGTCCCCGCCGGCCAGTGCCCGATCATCGCGCCCGAGTGGGAGGACCCGCGCGGCGTCCCGATCTCCGCGATCCTCTTCGGCGGCCGCCGCGCGACCGCGGTGCCGCTCGTCACCGAGTCCTTCGACTGGAACCACGGCGTCTTCCTCGGAGCCAACGTCGCCTCCGAGAAGACCGCCGCCGCCGAGGGCAAGGTCGGCGAGCTGCGCCGCGACCCCTTCGCCATGCTGCCGTTCTGCGGCTACAACATGGGCGACTACATGGGGCACTGGGTGAAGGTCGGAGCAGACAAGGACCAGGCCAAGCTCCCGAAGATCTACTACGTGAACTGGTTCCGCAAGAACGACGCGGGCAAGTTCGTGTGGCCCGGATTCGGCGAGAACAGCCGCGTCTTGAAGTGGATCGTCGAGCGCCTCAACGGCACGGCGGAGGGCGTCGAGACCCCCATCGGCATCCTCCCGGCCAAGGGCTCCCTCGACACCAAGGGCCTCGACCTCGCCGAGTCCGACCTGGACTTCCTCCTCACCGTGGACAAGGAGGTCTGGCGCGAGGAGGCCGCCCTGGTCCCCGACCACCTCAACACCTTCGGCGAGCACACGCCCGTCGAGCTGTGGGACGAGTACCGCGCGCTGGTCAAGCGCCTTGGCTAGTCGTTGAGTTGACTCGCGGTGGGCGGTTCACAGACATCCGCCCTGACCTGTGGGGTCCTACTACGGCCCACCGCGTTGCCCGGCCCCCTGCGCCCCCTCACGGCGCGGGGGGCCGGGCCCTTTTCCTACGTCGCCGTCCCGTAGACCGTGTCCAGCAGTTCGCGGACGAAGCGGTCGAGGTCGTCGAGTCCCGCCGCCGCGATCGTGGCCGGGCCCTCGGCCAGGAGATGGAAGAGCGCGGCGTGCAGGGCCAGCGTGACGGTGGCGGCGCGCTGCGGGGTGACGGGCAGGCCTGCGGCGCGCTGGGCCTGCTCGAAGTACGCGAAGTCCGCGGCCGAGAACGCGTCCACCGCGCTCGCCAGCCACGGTGCGCGCGGCGCCTCGCCCCGGAGCTCGTAGAAGGCGAGGAGGCGTGCGCGGGCGGGGCCCGTGGCGTTCTCCAGGAGCGCGACGATCAGCGCGGTCAGGCTCGCCCGGTCGGTGGGTGCGGGTCGCGGTACGGCTGCGTACAGCTCGAAGATGCGCTCGGCGGCCGCCTGGAGGAGCGCGTCCCTGGTCGGGAAGTAGTTCTTGGTGGTCCCCGGCGGCACGTCCGCCGCCGCGTCGACGGCCCGGTGGGTCAGCCCCCGGCTGCTGGATCCCGCCAGCAGGCCGATGGCGGCGTCGCGCAGGCGGTCACGTCTTTCCTGGTTCACGTATCAAAAGTACCTCATCCGTGGTACCACAGATGGGGTACACGGAATGCGGTGTCGGACGGGGAGTGGATCTGTGTCTGTCGGCTATCTGATCAATGTGCTGATCGCGGCGTTGCTCACGCTGTGCGCGCTGGTGCCCTTCCAGGGGCCGGCGCCGGTCTTCTGGGTGACGTACCGGCTCGGCCTCACCTTCAACGAGATTCCGTTCTGGGCCATTTACGCGCTCATCGCCTCGACGGTGCTGGCCCTCTCGGAGGGCGACATCAACGCGGCGGGCGACTGGGTGTCGGTCGGTCTGGCCGCCGTCACGCTGGCCGGACTCGTGGTCGTCGCCCGGCGCGGGATACGGACGCCGCCGGTGGTCCGGCGGGCCCTGGAGGAGGCGCTCGGCGCGGGTACGAGTACGCGCCGCCGCCCGCCGCTGGTCCGGATCCTGGTCCGGCCGTTCTTCCGGCGCCGCGGCGACGTCAAGCGGGTGGGGAACCTCAGTTACGGGGACGCCGGCCGCCGCAATCTCCTCGACGTCTACCACCACCGGGGCCGGCCGACGGGCGGTCCCGTGCTGATCCACTTCCATGGCGGCCACTACGACTCGGGCCGGAAGAACACCCAGTCGCTCCCGCTCCTCTACCGCCTCGCGAGCCAGGGCTGGGTCTGCATCAGCGCCAACTACCGTCTGCGGCCCGCCTCTTCGCACCCCGACCACCTCATCGACGCGAAGAAGGTCGTCGCCTGGGCGCGCGAACACGCCAAGGAGTACGGCGCGGACCCCGAGGCGGGCGTCTTCATGTCGGGGAGTTCCGCGGGCGGGCACATGGCGGCGCTCGCCGGGCTCACCCCCAACGACCCCGTTCTGCAGCCCGGGTTCGAGGAGGCTGACACCTCCGTCGACGCGGTGATCGTGCTCAACGGCTTTCTCGCCGAGTACTTCGACGGGGACCCGGCGACCTCACCGGTGAACCTCGTCCGGGCGGACGCGCCGCCGTTCCTGATCGCCCACGGCGACCTGGACGAACTGGTCCCGACGGAGAACCCGAAGGCGCTCGTCACCGCCCTGCGCGCCGTCTCCACGTCGCCGGTGGTGTACGCCGAACTCCCGGGCGGACACCACGCCTTCGACCTCTTCCACTCCTTCCGCTTCGAGGCGGTGATCGACGGGATCGAGGACTTCGCGACGTGGGTGCGGGCTAGGCGGTAGCCGCGTACGCCCAGAAGTCGCGCATGATCGTGGGTGGGGTCGGGCCCGTCATCTGGACCTGGGTGAGCAGGATCGCGACCGCCCCCGTGGCCGGGACGATGTGCGCCGACGTGCCGCTGCCGCCCACCCAGCCGTAGCGTCCGGGGACGTTCCAGGGGTCGCGCCGCTCGACGTCGACCGAGCCGCCGTAACCCCAGCCCTGGCCCTCCATGAAGAGGTCGCTCGCCTCGCGCTGGGGTGCGGTGAGGTGGTCGGTGGTCATACGGCGTACGGCGTCGGCGGAGAGCAGCGCGCGGCCGTCCGGCGCCTCGCCGCCTGCCAGCAGCATCCGCCCGAAAGCGTGCCAGTCGTCGGCCGTCGACACCAGGCCGCCCGCGCCGGAGGCGAAGGCCGGCGGGCTGCTCCACTGTCCTTCGGGGGCGTCGACCTGCTCCAACTTGCCGTCGGGGGTGGGCCGGTAGGCGGTGGTGAACCGGCCCAGGTCGGCGGCGGGCACGGAGAAGCCGGTGTCGGTCATCGCGAGCGGATGGAGGATCCGCTCGGCGAGGAAGTCGGCGAAGGGGGTGCCCGAGGCGCGGGAGATCAGCACGGAGAGGATGTCGGAGCAGGTGTTGTAGAGCCACGCCTCGCCCGGCTGGTGCAGGAGCGGAATCCGGCCGAGCCGCGCCATCCACTCGTCCGGGGCGGGCGTGAACTGGGGGTCGAGTCCGCTCTTCTGCAGGTCGCCGAAGAGGAGTTGGACCGCGGGGTAGGAGAAGTCGGAGGGGAATCCGTACCCGGCGCGGAACGTCAGCAGGTCCTCGACCGTGATCGGGCGGGCCGCCGGGACCACGTCGTCGACGGGGGACGAGGGGGTACGGACGACGGAGGGCGAGGCGAGCTCGGGGAGCCAGGCGGAGACGGGGGCGTCCAGCGCGAGCCTCCCCTCGTCGACCAGCACCATCGTGGCCGCCGCGGTGAGCGGCTTGCTGATGGAGGCGATACGGAAGATTGAGTCCCGCGCCATCGGGGCGGCCCCGTCGGCATCGGCCGAACCGACGGCCTCCGCTTCGATACGGCCGCCGCGCGCCACCAGGGCCACTGCTCCCGGGACGGTGCCGTCGTTGACGTGGGTGGTGAGGAGGTCGCGCAGAGTGGACACGGCTGTTATCCGATCTCGTAGTCGAACCAGATGCGGTGCGTGCCGCCCGCCTCGATCTCGATCCCGCCGCTGCCGGTCTCGGCGTCGTAGGCGGCGGTGAAGAGAGTCGCGGCCCGGCCGGTCACTTCGCCCTCGAACTGCTTCGCCATCGTCGCGACCCCGACGGGGACGGCGGTGGGCGTGCCGGGCGTCGGGGCGAGTTCGGTCGGGGTGAAGTCCTGGACGCTGAACGTTCCGGTGGCACGCATGGGGGCGATCGTACCGACGGAGGGTGCGCGTCCGGTGCGTACGGAAAAGGTGCGCCGGGCAAAGAGCGTGGCGCCCGGCCTGCGCGCCTCCGCGGCTGCAGGCCGGGGCCGGTCAGCGGGCCGCGGTGAGGTGCTGGGCGGCGGTGTGGGCACGATAGTCGGCACTGGTTGCCGCGAGGAGGGCGGTCAGAGTCGCACCGTGCAGAGTGAGCGTGATGGCCGGGGCGTCGGATTCGCGGAGGTGGATCGTGCCGTCCGGGGCGGTGGCGAGTTCGACGCAGTTGCTTCCCTCGCTGCTGTAGGACGACTTCTGCCAGTTGAGGTCGGCGGGCACGCGGGAGCCTTTCAGAGGGTTGCGATGATCGACTTGATGAAGTTGCGTGAAGGGGCGGGCTTGAGAGACATGGCCTCCATCCGGTCCAGGACCGTGCGGTACTTCATCAGTGCTACGTCCGTGTGTACGAGTACGACGCCATGTTCTGCGCCGAGTTGGACGGTGTCCAGTTGCGGGAGCCGGCCCCTCCCTCGACGCCGAGCGTGGGCGCGGACTGTGGCTGCTGCGCAGGTACGCCGACGACTGGGGGCATTACCGGCTCATCAACGGGCGGCGTACCGGAGGGGGCAAGGAGGTCTGGGCGGAATGGCGCAAGCCGTGGGGGCAGGACGGGGTGGTGTGGCTCGTCGGGGATCACTGGTGAATCAGGGGGCTCTGTCGTACCCCTCTGCCAGACTGATGGGCGTACTTCCCCCTGGAAAGGAACTGGGTATGTCTGCACAGAGCGCGGAACACGAAGGGCCGCTGATTTCCCAGCCCGCCATGACCAGGGAGGCTGTGCGGGAGGCTGTGCGGAGGCTCAGTCTGGCCCAGTTGGCCGAGTTCGACCGGGAGAGTGCCGAGGCCTTCGATCGGGCAGTGCAGGCGCAGTCGGTCAATCCTCTGCGGTTCTTCTTGATTAAGTGGGCGACGTTTGTCGCGGTCGAGCGTTGGCCTTCGCGCGCCATGGCGCTTCATCGCGCCGAGCAGGTCTCCGGGGACCCTGACAGTACGGAGGAGCAGTTCCGTGCGGCGATGGACACCACCAGTCGCATCCTGGCCGAGGCGCAGGGGGAGATCGGTCTGTGACCAAGCGTGGGGAGGGTGAGGAGGATGCGAGTGGGTGGGCCTTCGAGTACGACCCGAGCGCCGCGTGGGTGCTCGGTGACATGCCGGACCACCTCAGGGGCGAGGTGGAGCGGATCGCGACCGGCCTGACCGATCTGGCCTCACTGGGACTTGATCCCAAGGACGGGGGTCTGGCAGATGATCTCAACGTCATGCGTCTGCGGACGTACGAGGACGAGCATTTGATGCTTTGGTACCAGACGATTCCGCATCGCAAGCGTGTCTATCTCAAGAGGGTCAACCTCTGACGCACGTGCACATGCGTGGCGCCCGGCCTGCGCGCCTCCGCGGCTGCAGGCCGGGGCCGGTCAGCGGGCCGCGGTGAGGTGCTGGGCGGCGGTGTGGGCGTCCATGCGTTCGGCGGCGAGGATCGCGGCCGCCGTGTCCGCGCGGGAGGCGGCGACCACCAGGGCGCGGCCCGCGAGGGCGTGGGCGCGGTGGTGGAGGGCGGCGGGGTCCGCGGCGGAGAGGCCTGCGTGGCGGACCGGCGGGGTGGAGCGGAGGCGGGCGATCTCGCGGGCGATGCGGTCGCCGTCCTCGGACAGGCCGAGTTCGTCCGTCACCGCGAGGAGCGCGGAGAGGTGGCCGGCCAGCTGGAGGTCCAGCTCCTCCTCGCGGGTGCGGTGGGGGTAGCTGACCGTGTCGTCGGCCGTCAGCGAGTGGACCGACTTCGTGCGGATCGGTTCGTACATGGATGGCCTCCTGTTCACGGTCAGGGGACCATCCTAGCTTAGATTCTGTCTAAAGTTGAGTGGGGTCTTGGGAATCGATCTAGGGCTGCGAGTAGCCGTCCAGGAAGTTCCCGATCCTGGTCACCGCGTCGTGCAGTTCCTTCGCCGCGGGGAGCGTGACGATGCGGAAGTGGTCGGGGTCGGGCCAGTTGAAGCCCGTGCCGTGGACGATCATGATCTTCTCGGCGCGGAGCAGGTCGAGGACCATCTCGCGGTCGTCCTTGATCTTGTAGACCGCGGGGTCGAGGCGCGGGAAGAGGTACAGCGCCCCCTTCGGCTTCACGCAGGTCACGCCGGGGATCCGGGTGAGCAGTTCGTACGCCGTGTCGCGCTGCTCCAGGAGCCTGCCGCCCGGCTGCACCAGCGCCTCGATCGACTGCCGGCCCTGCAGGGCGGCGGCGATGGCGTGCTGGGCCGGCATGTTGGCGCACAGGCGCATGTTCGCCAGGATCGTCAGGCCCTCGATGTACGAGGTCGCGTGCGACTTGGGGCCGCAGACCGCCAGCCAGCCGGAGCGGTAGCCCGCCACCCGGTAGTTCTTCGACATGCCGTTGAAGGTGAGGACCAGGAGGTCGGGGGCGATCGCGGCCGTCGGGGTGTGGGTCGTGCCGTCGTAGAGGATCTTGTCGTAGATCTCGTCGGAGCAGATGACCAGGGAGTGGCGGCGGGCGATCTCCGTCAGACCCCGCAGCATCTCGTCGTCGTACACCGCACCCGTGGGGTTGTTGGGGTTGATGATGACGATGGCCTTGGTGCGGTCGGTGATGCGCCGCTCGATGTCGTCGAGGTCCGGCATCCACTCCGCCTGCTCGTCGCAGCGGTAGTGCACGGCGGTGCCGCCCGCGAGGGAGACCGAGGCGGTCCACAGCGGGTAGTCGGGGGCGGGGACGAGGACCTCGTCGCCGTCGTCGAGGAGGGCCTGCATCGACATCTGGATGAGCTCGGAGACGCCGTTGCCGAGGTAGATGTCCTCGACGGAGAGGGGGATGCCCTTGGTCTCGTAGTGCGACATGATCGCGCGGCGGGCGGAGAGCAGACCCTTCGCGTCGCCGTAACCGTGCGCGTCGTGGAGGTTGCGCAGGACGTCCTCGAGGATCGCCGGGGGGCACTCGAAGCCGAACGCGGCCGGGTTGCCGGTGTTGAGCTTGAGGATGCGATGGCCTGCCGCCTCCAGCCGCATCGCCTCCTCCAGGACCGGGCCCCGGATCTCGTAACAGACATTGGCGAGCTTCGTCGACTGGATCACCTGCATGTCCGCGAGCTTACGGCTGAGTAACGCCGCCCGCCGCTGGTTTCCCTGAGGCGTGGCTCACTGCCGCGCCCGGCAGCCAGCCCAGCAGCAGCCCCCACAGCGCACCGAAGAGCGCCCCCGCGACGGCGTACGCCAGCCAGCCCAGCGCCCCCGATTCGACCATCCGGGCGGCCACGAGCCCCCGCCACGCCCCGGCCGCCGCAGCCCCCGCGATCAGCGCGGTCCACCCCGCGAGCAGTCGGCGCACGCGGCCGGCGGCAGGGCGTTTGCGCAGGTGGCGGCGGATGCGTACGACGGCGACCGCGATCAGCAGCAGCGCCGCGAAGTCCTCGCAGAGCTGCCAGGACCAGGTGGTCGCGCCGAGCGGGTAGGCGCGCAGGCCGGGCAGGCCCATCGGGGCGCCGAGCGCGCTCGGGACGACGGTCATGCCCGTGTACGCGGTGAGCGTGGTGAAGAGGTAGCCCGAGCCGTACAGCAGGACCAGCAGCAGGCAGACGCCGGCCACGGAGGTGGTGGCGTTCCAGCGGAGGTGGCGCATGGCCGGTCACTGTAGGCGGCGCCCGTCCCGTCCGACAGAGGTGCGGACGACAAAAAGTGAACAAGTTTCAGGTCTGGTGGGCGGCGCGGGGAACGCATACGCTCCCGGCCATGATCAGGAGCAACTGGCGCGTCTGGACGGGAGTTGGCGCCGCGTGTGCCGTCGCCGCCGCCCTGCTGGTGGCCGTCGGCCCCGAGGGATCCGGCGCCGAACGGGCCGCGACCGCGAGCGGCCACCGCTGGATCACCGACGACGCGGGGCGCGCCCTGGTCCTCCACGGGCTCAACACCGCCAGCAGCGCCAAGTCCGATTCGGGCGGCATGCCGTGGATCAAGGAGAAGGACGTCCAGCAGGAGACCGACGCGCTGGGCTCGGACTTCGTACGGTTCCTGATCCAGTGGCGCAACGTCGAACCGGAGCCGGGGAAGTACGACGACGCGTACCTCACCAAGGTCGCGACACGGGTGCGCTGGTACGGAAGCCGTGGCTATCGCGTCATGCTCGACATGCACCAGGACATCTACGGGCCCGCCGTGAAGGGCAACGGAGCGCCCGCCTGGGCGACCGAGGCCGACGGTCTGGGCGTCACCGAGCAGGAGCAGTGGGAGCTCAAGTACGTGGAGCCCGGCACGATCCGGGCCTTCGACCACTTCTGGGGCACCCGGTCCGCGAGCCGCGACCTGCGCGCGCACTACGCCGCCGCGTGGGCGCACGTCGCGCAGAAGTTCAGGTCCGATCCGGCCGTCATCGGGTACGACCTGATGAACGAGCCCTGGGGCGGCTCCGTCCAGGGCCCCGCCTTCGAGGCCGGCCCGCTGGCCGCGCTCTACCGCCGTACGATCACCGCGATCCGCGCCGTCGACCACGACTCGTGGATCTTCGTCGAGTCGGAGGCCGTCAGCTCCAACTGGGGCCTGCCGAGCGCCCTTCCGCACCTCGCCGACCCGCGCGGCGGCGGGGACAAGGCGCGGATCGCGTACGCCCCGCACCTCTATCCGCTGCCCATGGACCTCGGCGGCGGCTACACAGGGGACACGAAGTCCCAGGTCGACACCACCCTCGACTCCTGGCGCGAGCAGACGGAGAAGACGGCGCGGCGGCTCGGGGCGCCGGTGCTCATCGGGGAGTACGGGCTCGACATGACGTTGCCGGGGGCGGGCGCCTACGTCACCAAGGTGCGGGAGATCGCCGACGCGATGGGCGCGGGCACGGCCTACTGGTCCAGCGACCCGGGCACCTGGTCGCCCTGGGACAAGGACCTGAAGCCGACCGCGCTGGTGCCGGTCCTGGACCGGCCGTATCCGCGGGCGATCGCGGGGGACCCGTTTGCATACGACTGGGACGCCAAGTCGCTGACCTTCACGGTGAGTTGGCGGGGCTCGGCGAACGTCGGGGGCGGGACCGAGGTCTACCTCCCGAGCCGCTTCTTCCCCAAGGGCGGCCGGACGGCCGACGGGTCCGCGAGCACCTGGGACGCCAAGTCCCGTGTCCTGACTCTTGCTTCGGCGCCCGGCGAGCACACGGTCAAGATCACGCCGCTGCCGTAGCCGTGCCCGTGATGTGGGGGACCTGTGGAGGTTTTCTGTTGCCCCAGGGGTGGTTGATACAACTGAGACCCAAGTGCCTGACGAACGGGGTGAGCACATGGCCGGGGGACAGTTCTCTGTCGACGTCGACAAAATGCAGAAGCTGCTGCAGAAGCTGGCGCACGTCGAACAGACGATGAACGAGGCGTCGAAGAAGCTGAAGAACGTCGGTCCGAACGGGCTGGGATCCGAGGGGCTCGACCACGCCTGCGACGAGTTCCAGTCGCAGTGGGACGACGGGATCACCCGTATCGCCAAGGCGTCGGCCACGATCCACGACAAGCTCCAGCAGACGATCACGACGTACGACGAGAACGAGAAGAGCACGGCCAAGAGCCTCAGCGCCTGACACCCGACGCCCGACGACGGAAACCGGAAGGGGCGCCGAGCTCATGGCGTACTTCACCCAGCAGAAGAACTACGACTGGCCCGGACTGGGCTTCAACCCGGCCCGCGGCGATCTCGACACGATCAACGGCCTCGCCACGGACGTGCGCCTGGTCAGCGAGTACCTGGAAGACATGCACGACACCCTCAAGCAGGTCGGCGAGACCGGCGGCATGTGGGAGGGGGAGGCGGCCGAGGCGTTCACCAAGAAACTGGGTGATCTGCCGAAGTACCTCAAGCAGGGCACGGACTCGATGCGCGACTGCAAGCAGGCGCTGATCACCTGGCACGGCCTGCTCGAAGGGTTCCAGGGCCGGGCGAACGGCCTGGAGGAGGACGCGATCGAGGCACGGTCGCGGGTGAAGGACCGCGAGGCCACGTACAACGCGCAACGCGAAGCCGTCATGAAGCTGGTCGGCACGCCGATCACGCCGGAGACGGAGAGCGCCCAGCGCGCGTACGAGACCTCCGTCCAGCAACTGAACAGCGCCAACGACACGTTGCAGGACATCATCGACCGCGCCGAGGACCTCCAGGCCACCTGGAAGGACCGCGCGGGCGACGCGGAACGCGCGATCCTCAAGGCGTCCGAGAACCACCCGCCGGACTTCCACTGGTGGGACAGGGCGATGGACGGGCTGAAGGCGGCCTGGCGGGGGTCTTTGGACTGGCTCGTCGACAACGCGGATCTGCTGTCGACGATCAGCGCGGGGCTGACGGTGGTCGGTCTGGCGCTCGCCGCGACCGGGGTGGGTGCGCCCGTCGCGGCCGTCGTCCTGGCAGGTGCGACCGTTGCCTCCGCCGGGGCCATGGCCGGGCACTGGATGGGCAATGCGCGCGGAAACGGGACACCGGCCTGGAAGATCGGGGTCGACGCGCTCGGGGTGATTCCGGGCGTGGGCGCGGCGGGGAAGTTCATCTCCGGGGGCAGCAAGGGTGTGAAGGCGCTCGCCACGCTGGGGAAGGGCGCCTCGCTGATGGAACGCGTCACGGGCGCGGGCAAGGCCGTCACCGGGATGTCGGGCAGCACGATCTCCTCGAAGCTCGGCAGCAAGCTCCTGTCGAAGTTCGGGAAGGAAGTCGCCCCGGAAACCGTCCAGTTGGGCTCGAAGGCGCTCAGTGCGGTGCACGGTGCGTGGGGGCTCGTGAGCGGGGACGGGGGCAAGCAGGAGTCGTTCCAGCCGGCGCAGCCGGCCGCCCCCGCGCCCACGCCGTCGCCCGCACCGCTGCCGCCGCCGGTCTCGACGATGCCCACCCCCGGACCGTCGATGGGGCCGCCCCCGATCACGACGATGCCCACGCCCGGGCCGTCGATGGGGGAGCCGCCGATCACGACCATGCCCGCGCCGGGCCCGTCGCCCAGGCCGTTCCTGGCCGCCGTGGCCTGAGGAGAGACAGCCGTGTCGTTCCCCCAGGGCCCCTACCAGCAGGGGCCGTACGAACCGAATCCGTATCAGCAGGGTCCGCCCCCGGGCCCGTACCAGCAGGGCGCGTACCGACAAGGCCCGCCTCCCGGCGCGTACCCGCAGAACCCGCTGCCGCCCGGCATGGTCGAGCGCTGGTACTACAAGGACTCGACGCCCAAGCAGCGTGCGCTCATTCCCGCGCACGAACTCCTCGCGCACCCCGCCACCGCTCAACTGGCCCACGCCGAAGGCGCCAGGCTCCAGTTCGACTTCTCCGACAACGGAGCGGTGCAGAGGCTGCTGTACACGGTTCACAAGACGAGTGAAGCCGCCTCCTACCGCGCGGCGGCCTTCCTGTTCCCGCTGGCGATCCTGGCGATCGTCGCCGGGGTCACGGCCTCGTCGGGCCGTACGACGGGCGCGGCGGTCAGCGGCGTCCTGCTGGTGCTGACCGCGCTCTGGTGCTGGCGTTCCGTGCGCAAGCAGCGCGCCCTGCCGTACCGGCAGACCGCCAAGGCGCGGCTCAACGCGTACCTGGCCGTGGTGGAGGCGGCCCGCCGCGCCGGGACCCCGGTCCCGGCGCGCTACCCGTTCCCGTACCACCGCACCTACCACAGCCACATCCGCTTCGATCCGGCCGCCGTCGCCCCGGAGCCGTCCGATGCCGAGCCCCGGTACACGGGTCCCACGGTCGAGCCGGTGGGCCAACTGGTCCAGGACGAGAACGAAAGGAACGCATTCCGGTGGTCGGATCTTCTGAGGCCGTTCTGATAGCAGCCGACCAGCTCTGCGTCGGATACGCGGTACCCCCCTTCTTCCACGAGCTCCCGCTCGTCGCGGACGAGGAGGAGGCCGCCGACCGGCTCGCGGACCTGGCTGCCGAACTGGCCCCCGGCGGAACGCCGGACGAGCAGCTCGCGGTGGCGCTGTCGCTGGTGCCGACCGTCGACGAACTCCTCGTCGCCGGCGGCGTCTACGCGGGCTTCTGCCTCTTCGAGATGGAGGACGGGAGACAGAGCACGGCCACGCTCACCGTGACCCTGGAGTACACGGAGTCGGGCCCGGTGGCCCCCCTGAAGCGCGTGGTGGAGATCGAGTCCGGGCTGCGGGAGGCCTTCCCCGAGGCCGATGTCGAGCGGCTCCATCTGCCGTGCGGACCCGCCGTGGCGAAGATCGAGGGGAACACCTCGCCGCTCCCCGACGAACTGGCCGGCCTCGGTGTGGACGGACAGCTGGAGCGGGGGGTCATACAGGTCTACCTCCCCCTGCCGAACCAGACCGAGGTCCTCTGCTTCGAGCTGACCACACCCTCCATGCAGGAGTGGGAGCAGTACTCGAAGATCCTCGCGGCGGTGGTCCAGTCGGTGGACTGGGGCTACCCGGGAGGGAAGCCGGCCACCACGGACGGCGCACCCGAGCCCGAGCCCGCGGCCGGACCGGAACCGGAACCGGCAGCGGCCGTGCCGGTCGGCGTGCCCGCCGCCCAGCCCCTGCCGATCCCCGCCCAGGCGCCTCCTCGCGGCAGCCACGCCGAAGCGGTCCGCAACGACTTCGGCTGACCCGGTCGGCCATTTCTGGCGTATGGCGTTCATGGCGGCCCCGCACGAGACTCCCCCCACCGGGCCGGTCCCGGCCTGCGTGCAGCAAGGGGGAACCCATCATGGCGACACCGGTACCCGCGGCTCAGCAGCGGACCGTCACGGCACTCACCACACTCAGCGCGCACACCTCCGACTACGAGTGGACCTGGGTGGGCGGGACGAGTTTCACGTCCAAGTCGATCCGGATCTCGTACGGGGCGCAGCGCCTCTACATCAATGTGCACCCGGCCGTGGACCGCAGGCCGTGGGTGTTCGGCGGCGCCTGGCTGGAGGGTGACTACGGGGGCGGGGTCGACATCGGCGAGAAGGTCACGGACAGCACGGTGCGCAGTCGGCTCGCCGCGTACATCGACGAGCACTTCAAGGCCGAGATCACCGAGGCCGCGCTTCATGTCGACGACGGCAGCAGGGCCTCGCGGACGGCGAGTTGGCGCGGTGGCGGCGACAAGGAGAAGAAGGACAAGGGCAAGGAAACGAGCTGAGGCCCCGCACCCCTGGAACGTGCCGCCCGCCTCCCTCGCCACGGGGCGGGCGGCACTCCGGTGACCGGGGTCAGGCCGCCTTGTACGCGCTGCCGCGCACCGCACGCCCCGCCAGGACGTCCGTCCTGCGGGCGTCCTCGACGACGAAGCGGCCGTCGATCAGTACGTACGGAATGCCGACCGGCAGCGTGCGCGGCGCCTCGAAGGTGGAGCCCGCCGCGACCGTGTCCGGGTCGAAGAGGACCAGATCGGCGCGGTACCCCTCGCGGACCAGGCCGCGGTCGGAGAGCCGCAGCCGGGCAGCGGGGCGCGAGGTGAGGTGGGCGACCGTCTCCTCCAGGGAGAGCACCCCCAACTCCCTTGCGTAGCGGCCGAGATACTGCGGGAAGGTGCCGTACGCGCGCGGGTGCGGCTTGTAGCCCTGGAGGATGCCGTCGCTGCCGCCCGTGTGGACGCGGTGGCGCATGATCTGCCGGACGTTCTCCTCGTGGCCGACGTGCTGCAGGATCGTCGAACCGAGCCGGTCGTTGATGAGCAGGCGCCGGGCGGTGACCCACGGCTCCTCGCCGCGCTCGGCCGCGCTCTGCGCGAGGGTCTTGCCGACGCAGCCCGCGAGACCCGGGTCGCTGACCCCCGAGATCTCGATGGTGTCCCACTCGATGGGCACCCCGTGGCAGCCGTCCGCGCCCTCGACCTCCATGACGTGGCGGATCTTCTCCGCCGTCGCGTCGTCCTGGAGGCGGGCGAGGATCGCGTCGGGCCCGCCCTCGCTGGCCCAACTGGGCAGCATGGCAACGAGAGTTGTGCAGCCCGGGGTGTAGGGGTAGGTGTCGAGCGAGATGTCGGAACCGGCGTCGAGCGCCGCGTCCAGGAGGCTGAGCAGCTCCGGCGCCTTCCCTTCATTCACGCTGAAGTTCATGGTGGCGTGCGCGAGATGCAGGGCGCAGCCAGCGCTGCGGGTGAGGGCGACCATCTCCTCGTACGCCTGGAGCGCGCCCGCCCCGTAGGAGCGGTGGTGCGGGCAGTAGTAGCCGCCGTACGAGGCCACCACTCGGCAGAGCTCGGTGAGTTCGGCGTCGTCCGCGTACATCCCGGGCGTGTACGTGAGCCCCGACGACATGCCGACCGCGCCCTGCTCCATGCCCTCCGCGACGAGCTGCTTCATGCGCGTGATCTCGGCGGGGGTCGCGGCCCGGTCGTCCCAGCCCATCGCGTACATCCGCACCGTGCCCTGCGGGATGAGGTACGCGGCGTTGACCGCGATGCCCTGCCGGTCGAGCCGGTCCAGGTACTCGCCGACGGTGCGCCAGTCGAAGTCGATGTCGCTGCCGTCGCCGTTCCAGCCGGTGATGGTCTTGCGGACCTGGGCGAGGGTGCGGTCGTCGACGGGCGCGTAACTCAGGCCGTCCTGCCCAAGGACTTCCAGGGTCACCCCCTGCGCGGCCTTCGCCTCATGGCCCTGGTCGCGCAGGAGCGCCAGGTCGGAGTGGGCGTGCATGTCGATGAAGCCGGGGGAGAGAGCGAGCCCGTTGGCGTCCAACACCCGTGTGGCGCTGGGCCGTTCGTCTCCCTCGCGGGCGATGGCGACGATACGGCCGCCGTCCACGGCCACATCGGCGCGGTACGAGTCGCCGCCGGTGCCGTCGATGACGCGGGCGTCGCGGATGACAAGATCCATGACAGGAGCTCCGCTTCTCAGAAGTACGTACGGATGTAGTCGACGACGGTCCCGTCCGCCTCGACGAGCGGGATCAGCTGCCACTTGTCGAAGGACGTGCACGGGTGGCTGAGCCCCATGCCGACCCAGTCGCCGACCTCCAGGTCCGCCTCGTCCGTGGTGCGGACCCACCCGTGCTGGTCGGAGAGGCCGCTGACGGTGATGCCGGTGGCGGGCCGGATCTCCCCGGTGCGCCCGTCCCGTACGACCTGCGCCTCGGGCAGGTCGAGGTCGTACGCGGCGTCGCGCTTGCCCGCGTTGACGAAGGCCTGCTCGCCGGAGGGGCGGGAGACGACCTGCGCCCAGAGCCGGAACCCGGCGTGCAGGGCGCCCTCGTCGGGGACCCGGTTGAAGGGGGTGAGGTGGCGGTAGTGGCCGTCGTCGTGCGAGATGTACGCGCCGGAGCGGAGCAACTTGCAGACGGGGGCGGACAGTTCGGGGATCTCCGCGAAGACGTCCGCGACCGCGTCGAACCAGGCGCTGCCGCCCGCGCTGATCACGATCTCGTCCGTACGACCGAACCGTCCGGCCTTGTCGAAGTCGGCGGCCAGCGCGACGAGCCGCCGCAGCCAGGCGCGGACGCGCTCGCCGTCGGCGTCGGGGACCTCGCCCTCGTAACCGGCGACGCCCACCAGGCGCAGGGTCTCCGTAGCGGCCACGGCGTCGGCAATCGCGGCGCACTCGGCCTCGGTACGGGCGCCGGTGCGGGCTCCGTCGCCCGCGCCCAGCTCCACGACGACGTCCAGCGCACGCGATGTCCCGCGCAGCGCCTCGTCCATCAGCTCGACGCCGCGCACGGAGTCGACGTAACAGATGAAGGTGAAGTCCGGGTCGGCGTCGAGCTCGGAGCCGATCCAGCGGAGGGCTGCGGCGTCGACGACCTCGTTGGCGAGGAAGATGCGCTGGACCCCGAACTCCCGTGCCACGCGCACCTGGTGGGGCACGGCGAGGGTGATGCCCCAGGCGCCGTGCTCGATCTGGCGGGCGAAGAGCTGGGGGGCCATGGAGGTCTTGCCGTGCGGGGCGAAGGCGAGGCCGTGGCGGGTGGAGTACGTCTCCATGAGCTCGAGATTGTGCGCGACGGACTCGGCGGAGAGGGCGAGGACGGGGGTGGTGAACCCGTCGGTGAAGAGGTTGCGGCGCTCGGCGGCCAGGGCGGCGAGGGTGAGGCCCTGTGCGGTCGGGGGCAGCCCCTTGAAGCGGTGGTCGACGACCTCTGCTGCGGCTTCTTCGCCGTTCATCCGAGCCTCCTGGAGAGTCCACGTTGCAACATGTGCAACGGTCATTGCGTATCGCGCTCAGTGCTGTCTAACATCCGAGCCATCCAGTCGTCCAGTGCCCCAGGGAGCAGACCCCGTGACCGTGCAGCCCACCACAGCCGACACCGACGTCGTCTGCCTCGGCGAGTCCATGGTCACGTTCCTGCCCGCGCGCCCCGGCCGCCTCGCCGACGTGCCGTCCTTCGACCGCGCGATAGGCGGTGCGGAGTCCAATGTCGCGTGTGCCCTGGCGGCGGCGGGACATGCGGCGAAGTGGGTCAGCAGGGTCGGGGCCGACGGCTTCGGGGAGCACCTGGTCGAGGCGATCGGGGCGTACGGCGTGGACGTGAGCGCGGTCGGCCGTGACGCGTCGCGCCCCACCGGCATCTACTTCCGTACGGCGGACGACCGCGAGGCGGCGGACCACGAGGTGCTCTACTACCGGGCGGGCTCGGCGGCGTCGGCGATGTCGCCGCGGACGGTCCCGTACGAGGACCTGCGCGCGGCCCGGATCCTGCACCTGTCGGGGATCACGGCGGCGCTGTCGGACGACTGCCTGGAACTGATGCGGGAGTTGATGACGCGGGGTCCTGGTCGCCCCCTGGTGTCTTTTGACGTGAACTACCGCCCGGGGCTGTGGCGTTCGGGCCAGGGCCCCGAGGTGCTGCTGGAACTGGCGCGGGGTGCGGACCTGGTCTTCGTGGGTGAGGACGAGGCGGAGGGCGCGTGGGGTCTGCATGGCGCAGAGGCGATCCGGGAGGCGCTCCCGGAGCCGGCGACGCTGGTGGTGAAGCGAGGTTCGGCCGGAGCGACGGTGTTCACCCGTACCGGGGCGGACCTCCTCCGGGGCTCCGCCCCGGACCCCGCTCCTCAATCGCCGGAGGGGCTGGATTTTGCCGGTGAGGGCTTGCACGTGCGGGTGCAAACGGCCCGCGCAGAAACGGCCCGCGTGCAAATCCCCGCGAACAATCTGCCGCGCAATGCAAGCGCGCACCAGGCACATTCAGCCCGTCCGGCGATTGAGGACGAGCGGCCGGAGGCCGCGTCAGGGGGTCCGGGGGCAACGCCCCAGGTTTCGGGAAGGGGCGGGGTCGGGGACATGGCTCCGCGCAGCGGCGGCGCAGACCGCGCCCCGGCGCAGACCGGCGTCGCCGAAACCGCCCCCGCCGCGCAGACCCGCGTCACCGACAGCGTCACCGACGTCCCCGCCCTCCGCGTGGACGTCGTCGCCCCCGTCGGTGCCGGCGACGCCTTCGCCGCCGGGTTTCTCTCCGGCACCCTCCGCGGACTCCCCGTACGCGACCGCGTACGCCACGGTCACCTCATGGCCGCCGCCGCCCTCACCACCCCCGCCGACCTCGCCGCCCCGCCCTCCCGCGCCCACGCCGACCGGCTTGTCGCCCTCGACGACGCCGCCTGGGGGACACTTCGTCTCGGCCCCGGCTGGACGACGACCTCGCCGCAGGCCGCCGAGGAGGTACGTACCCCATGAGCCAGACCGTCGACAGGGCGCTCTCGATCCTGCCCCTGCTCGCCCGCGGCCCCGCCGACCTCGGCCAGGTCGCGACGAGCCTGGACGTGCACAAGTCCACCGCCCTGCGCCTGCTGCGCACCCTCCACGAGCACGGCCTCGTCTACCGCCAGCAGGACCAGCGCTACCGCCTGGGCGCCCGCCTGTTCGCCCTCGCGCAGGAGGCCGTCGAGAACCTCGACGTGCGCGAGATCGCCCACCCCCACCTCACCGCCCTCAACGAGCAGGTCGGCCACACGGTCCACCTTGCCGTGTACGAGGAGAACGAGGTCCTCTACATCGACAAGGTGGAGAGCCGCTACCCGGTCCGGATGTACTCGCGCATCGGCAAACCCGTCGCGATCACCGTCGCCGCCGTGGCCAAACTCCTCCTCGCCGACCTCCCCGAGCCCGAGCGGCGCGCCATCGCCGAACGGCTCGACTACCCCACCTACACGGCCCGTTCGACCCCGAACGCGGGCGCCTTCCTCAAGGAGCTCAGCGTCGTACGCGAACAGGGCTGGGCCACCGACCTCGGCGGCCACGAGGAGTCCATCAACTGCATCGGGGCCCCCATCAGGGGCGCCGACGGCCGGGTGGTGGCAGCGATGTCGATGTCGGCGCCGAACGTCGTCGTCACGGCGGAGGAACTCCTCACCCTGCTCCCGCTCGTACGCCGTACCGCGGACGCGATCAGCGGCGAGTACTCCGGCAGGACACCCGCACAGACAACCCCCAACACCCCCAAGGGATCAGTCGCATGACCGAGAAGACCGCTCTCACCCCCTCCACCCACACCGCCCCGCCCGCGAAGTTCTCGCACGGCGTCCGCAAGGGCAATATCCTGCAGGTCGCAGGACAGGTCGGCTTCCTGCCGGCCGTCGAGGGCCAGGCCCCGACCCCCGCGGGCCCGACCCTGCGCGAGCAGACCCTCCAGACCTTCGCCAACGTCAAGGCGATCCTGGAGGAGGGCGGCGCGAGCTGGGACGACGTGATGATGATGCGCGTCTACCTCACGGACACCGCGCACTTCGCCGAGCTCAACGAGATCTACAACGCGTACTTCGAGGAGCAGAACCTGAAGGCCCCGGCCTCGGCCCGCACCACGGTCTACGTCGGTCTCCCCGCCGGCCTGCTCATCGAGATCGACGCGCTGGCCGTACTCGGCTAAAGCAGCCGGCCAGCGTCCACCCGCCCCACCACACGGCGAAACCCGAGTGAGTCTCTTAAACCCGCACCAGCACGCGCACCCCCACGGCACGGCGCCCACCCGCTCCTCTGCGGCGCCGTGCCGTGATCCCCCCATGCCCGAATGCACCACGGAAACAATGGAGTTCACCGCATGATGCTCGCCGCAGCAGCCCCCGCAGTCCCCCCGCCAACCCCGCACACCGGCGGTCTGCTCCCCCTCATCGGCGGTACGACGGGCCTGCTCCTCGTCGCCGCGCTCGGCATAGCCCTGCTGCTCGTCCTGATCATCAAGGTCAGGATCCAGCCGTTCGTGGCCCTCCTCGCCGTCTCCATAGCCGTCGGCCTCGGCGCCGGTCTCTCCGTCACCGAACTCTTCGGCACGGTCCAGAAGTCCACCGCCACCTCGGTCATCGAAACCGGCATGGGCGGCACCCTCGGCCATATCGCGATCATCATCGGCCTCGGCACGATGCTCGGCGCGATCCTCGAAGTCTCCGGCGGCGCCGAGACGTTGAGCGCCCGCCTCCTCAACCTCTTCGGCGAGAAGCGCGCCCCGCTCGCGATGGGCCTCACCGGCCTCATCTTCGGTATCCCGGTCTTCTTCGACGTCGGCATCTTCGTGCTGGCGCCCATCGTGTACGCGGCCACCAAGCGCTCCGGCAAGTCGATCGTCCTGTACGCGATGCCGCTGCTCGCCGGCCTCTCCATGACCCACGCGTTCCTGCCCCCGCACCCGGGCCCGGTCGCCGCGGCGGCGCTGTTCCACGTGTCGCTCGGCTGGGTCATCCTGATGGGCATCTCGGTCGGTATCCCGGCGCTGCTCTGCGCCTGGGTCTACGCCTCCTGGATCGGCAAGCGCCTCTTCGTTGAGGTCCCGCAGGACATGCTCGACGCCTCCGAGGAGGCCAAGGCGGCGGTCCTGGCCGAGCGTACGGCGCAGGGCGTGAAGTCCCAGGAGGAGCCGGTCTCGCTCACCGCGGTCCTGGCCATCATCGGCACCCCGCTGATCCTGATCCTGCTCGCGACGTTCTCCTCGATCGCGCTCGACCCGTCGACGTTCCGCTCGGTGATCGAGTTCTTCGGCCACCCGTTCGTTGCGCTGACCATCGCGCTGTTCCTCGCGTACTACCTGCTCGGCATCCGCCGCGGCTGGTCGCGCAAGTCCCTGGAGCAGGTCTCCACGGCGTCCCTCAAGCCGGTCGGCAACATCCTGCTCGTCGTCGGCGCGGGCGGTGTCTTCGGTGCGGTCCTCAAGGCGTCGGGCATCGCGGACGCCCTCGCCAAGACCTTCAACGACGTGGGCCTGCCGGTCATCCTGCTCGCCTGGCTGATCTCCGTCGTGCTGCGCGTCGCGCAGGGTTCGGCGACGGTCGCGATCGTCACCACGGCCGGCATCGTCGTCCCCCTCGTCGAGGGCCAGGACCTCTCGCAGGCCCACCTCGCGCTGATCATCATGGCGATCTCGGCGGGCTCGATCTTCGCCTCGCACGTCAACGACGGCGGCTTCTGGATGGTCTCGAAGTACTTCGGCATCACGGAGCGGGACACCCTGAAGTCCTGGACGGTCCTGGAGACGGTCCTGTCGGTCGCGGGCTTCGCAGTCGCGGCACTGCTCAGCCTGGTGATCTAGCCAGTAACCACGATGGAGGGGCGCCCGGAGGTCAACTCCGGGCGCCCCTCGGTCCGTTCAGTCCGTCGCGCGTACGCGGGCGATGGCCTGCGGGGTCAGCTCCGCGGCCAGCGCCTCCAGGGTGGCGACGAGTGCGGCGACCCGCTCGGGGTCGTCGGTGTCGAGGGCGGTGGCGAGGACCGAGTCGACGGAGGCCGCCCGTACCTCCTCGACCCGGTCCGAGACAGAGGGCGCCGGATTGACCAGCATCCGGCGGCGGTCGGCGGGGTCGGGCTCGGTCACGACGGCGCCGGCGGTACGCAGCCGGGCGACGGACGCCGAGACCGCGCTCTGCGGCAGCCCGGTGCGGGCGGCGATCTCGCCCACCGCGCTGCCGGGGTTCTGCCGTGCGTCGCCGGCCACGATCATCACGGTGCGGACGCTGGTGGTGTGCTTGCCGATGCCTTCGGTGGGCAGCGCGGCCTCGCCGATCTTCATCAGGGTGCGGCCAAGGAGGAACAGCTCGACTGCGTTCATGGGGCCGAGATTACATCAAGAATGATGTATCTGACTTGATACTGTGGCGCCATGGAGAACTCAGGGCAGCAGTACCCCCCACCCCCGGCACACCCGCCGCAGGGCTTCGGCCCGCCGCCCGCTGTTTTCCCCACCCAGCAACCGCAGCAGCCGCAGCAGCATTTCCAGCCACAACAGCCGTTCCAACCCCAGCAGCCGCAGCAGCCCCAAGCCCCGTCCCCCCACCCGGACTTCCTCGCCGCCGA
This sequence comes from Streptomyces sp. NBC_01465, assembly GCF_036227325.1. NCBI lineage: Bacteria > Bacillati > Actinomycetota > Actinomycetes > Kitasatosporales > Streptomycetaceae > Streptomyces > Streptomyces sp. NBC_01465. The sequence continues at coordinate 5,359,439 of NZ_CP109467.1, forward strand.
CCGCCGCCAGGCGATCGTCGTCGACGCCGAAGGAGTCTCCTTCGAGCACCAGGGCCAGACCGCGGACTTCCCCTGGCACCACATCCAGACCGTCCACTACAAGGCGGGCCCCGTGGGCACCGTCCTGATGGTCGCCGTGGTCCTGCCCGACGGACGCTTCTTCGAGGGGTCGGTCTCGGCCCGCAATGCGGCCATGCTCCACGAGTGGTTCACCGAGATCGCCCCGGTCATCGGCTACTACCTGGGCTCCCGCGGCCAATAAGGCACTCTTCCCTCCTCTGCCGCACATGCGCTAACAATGCGCATGTCAAAACCGAAAGAACTTCGGTCACAGAGGGGACCCCCCATGAAAAAGCCTCTCGTCGGTGCCCTGCTGTCACTCCTCCTCCTGGGAGTTGCAGCAGCACCCGCGACAGCGGCGGCAGCCACAAGCAGCCCCGCACCCGCAGCCAAAGCCGCACCCGCAGCCAAAGCCGCACCCGCGGCCCAAGCCGCACCCGCAGTCAAGGCGGTCGACTTCGCCGGCACGGTCGCGCTCAGCAACTGTTCCGGCTCCGTGATCCGCATGCCCGACTCGCAGTCGACCGACCCCGCCCTCGTGCTCTCCAACGGCCACTGCCTGGAGACCGGCTTCCCGGCCGCGGGCGAGGTCATCGTCGACCGCCCCTCCACCCGCACCTTCTCGCTCCTGAACGGCGCGGGCACCAAGGTCGCCACGCTCCGGGCGAGCAAGATCGCGTACGGGACGATGACGGACACCGACATCTCCCTGTACGAACTGACCTCCACCTACGCCCAGATCCAGAGCTCCTACGGCATCAAGGCCCTGGAACTCAACGCCGCCCACCCCACGCAGGGCAGCGCCATCAAGGTGGTCTCCGGCTACTGGAAGCGCACGTACAGCTGCAGCATCGACGGCTTCGTCTACCGCCTCAAGGAGGGCGACTGGACCTGGAAGGACTCGGTCCGCTACACCTCCGCCTGCCAGACCATCGGCGGCACCTCGGGCTCCCCGGTGATCGACACGACGACCGGCAAGGTCGTCGCCGTCAACAACACGGGCAATGAGGACGGCGCGCGCTGCACGGAGAACAACCCGTGCGAGGTCGCCGCGGACGGCACGGTCACCGTCCGCAAGGGCATCAACTACGCGCAGGAGACGTACGGAATCGTCGCCTGCGTCGGCATCGGCAACAAGATCGACCTGACCCGCGCGGGCTGCACGCTGCCCAAGCCGTAGCCGTAGCGGATGCACAGCAGCGCCCGCCGGGGGAGCGGCGGGCGCTGCGTATCTGCGGCGGTGCGGCGGTGCGGTGGTTGCGGTGTTACGGCAGGGCGTGGACGTGCGGCCCGACCGCGTTGGACCAGGCGTTGCCCGACGAGGCGTCCCAGTTGGTCGACCAGGTCATCGCGCCGCGCAGACCCGGGTAGGTCTTCGAGGGCTTGAAGGAACCGCAGCTCGTGCCCTTGGCGAGGCAGTCGAGCGCCGCGTTCACGACCGACGGCGAGACGTAGCCGCTGCCTGCGCCGCTCGTCGAGGCCGGCACGCCGATCCCGACCTGCGAGGGGGCGAGGCCGCCCTCCAGCTGGATGCAGGCGAGCGCGGTGAGGAAGTCCACCGAACCCTGGCTGTAGACCTTGCCGTCGCAGCCGAGCATCGAACCGCTGTTGTAGTACTGCATGTTGACGACGGTCAGGATGTCCTTCACGGCCAGTGCGGTCTTGAAGTACTCGCCCGAGGTCGACTGCATGTCGATGGTCTGCGGCGCCATGGTGAGGACGAAGCCCGAACCGGCCTTGCTGGCCAGGGACTTGAGCGCCTGCGACATGTAGGTGGAGTTGAGGCCGTTCTCCAGGTCGATGTCGACGCCGTTGAAGCCGTACGTCTGCATCAGGGAGTAGACGGAGTTGGCGAAGTTCGTCGCGGAGGCGGAGTCGCTCACGCTGATCGTGCCGTTCTGGCCGCCGATGGAGATGACGACGGACTTGCCCGCGGCCTGCTTGGCGGCGATGTCGGCCTTGAACTGGGCGACGGTGTAGCCGTTCAGGCCCGCCGAGTCGAGCGTGAAGGAGACCGCGCCGGGCGTGGTCGTCGCGTCGGCGAAGGAGACGGCGATGATGTCGTACGCGGACGGGACGTCACTGATCTTCTGGACCGTGGCGCCGTTGTTGAAGTTCTGCCAGTAGCCGGTGACCGCGTGCTTGGGGACGGACCCGGCGGGCGGCGTCACCGTCGAGCTGGGGGTGGGTGTCGGCGTGGGGGTCGGGGTGGGGGTCGACGGGTTGGACGTGGAGGCGGTGGGGGTCGGTGTCGGGTCCGTACCGCCGCCGCCGTCGGGGCCGCTGACCGTGATGTCGTCCGCGTAGTACGCGCCCTGGCCGTACCAGCCGTGGGTGTAGATCGTGACCGACTTCGTCGAGGCGCCGGTCTTGAAGGAGGTGGAGAGCTGCGTCCAGCCCGTGGCCCCCGGGGTCCAGGTGGACACGTCGGTGGTGCCGGTGCCGGAGGCGCCGAGGTAGACGTAGTTCCCCTGCACCCAACCACTCATCGTGTACGTGGAGTTGGGCTGCACGGCGACCGTCTGCGAGCACTGCGCGTTGTCCGACGAGGACGCGGCGCCCTTCAGCGCCGAGGACCCGCCGTGCACGGGCGAGGTGACGACCGATCCGGTGCCGCCCGTACAGGTCCAGCCGGTCAGGCCGGACTCGAAGCCGGCGTTCTTGGCGACGTTGATGTCGGCGGCCGAGGCGTTGGTGGCCATCGCGGTGAGGGATGCGGCGCCCGCGGCGACGAGCGCGGTCGCCACGCCTATCCAGGATTTACGGAGAAGGAGGGAGCGGGGAGATCGGTGCGGTCTGGGTGCTCGGTCCACGTGGTGCCTCCGGGGGTGGGGGAGTGAGCGGGGCGGGGGAGGAGACGGTGGCCACCGTTGCTGGTACAAGCTGGTCCAGACCAATTGAGTTGTCAAGACCTCTGGAGGGCGGACATCCGCATCGCGGAATCGAACGCCCCGATCCGTCCAAGATCCAATGAATATTGCCCGGTTGGGGGTTCTTGCTCCGGCCTGCCTGGATACAGTGCTGTTGCTGGAGACACACACCGTGAACGGGGGAACACAACGTGCCAACCGCGATAGCCGTGACAAGCCCCGATCTCGTACTGCCACCCCCTGACCACCACACCCCGCTCGCGGCGGTCCTCCAGCCCCCGGCGGCCCAGTCGCTCGAAGGCTCGCTCGCCGAGATGCACACGCTGCTCGAACAGCATGGGTACGTGGTCGTCGTCTATCCGAACTCCCTCGCGCCCGGGGCGGTTCACCGCCTCCACACCGTGCGCTCGGTCCTGGAGAGCGACCGCATCGCCCTGCTCCCGATGGAGCTGCCGCCGCTCGCGGTGGCCGTTCTCGTACGCCAGCTGCGCCAGCTCTCCCTCTGCGACTTCAGCCCGGGGGTCATCGCGTCCGCGGCCCGTTTGCTCTCGCACTACATCTACGCGGGCGCGCTGCTGGCCTCCGTGACGAAGCTCGACCGCGTACCGGTGACGCTCAAGGCGCACGCCAAGTCCTGGGTGCCGGGCTCACAGTTCGCGGTACTGACAGCACCAACACCCCACCTCCTGAAGCTGACTTCACACCCGACCGACGCCCTCCCGGGCCCGGGATTCGGCACGCACATGCTGGTGGCCCGAGGCCAGCTCCAGTCCGAGTGGGTGGGTGAGACCCTCGCCCCCTCCTGGCACGTACAGGGCCTGCTGGAGACCGCGCTCCCGGCGGATTCGGCGGGCTGGTGGGGCACGCCCAAGCTCATCGAATTCGCATCAGCGATCTCCGACATCTCCGTCCTCTACCAACTGGTGGCTTCGGTACGGCGCGAGACCTGCCACTGGTGCGGCCTCCAACTCATAGGCGACCGCTGCGGATTCTGCTCGTCCCCGCTTCTGCAGCAATCGGCGCCGACACCCCCACCCGCACAGCGCCCCACGAACCAGAAACGGGTGGCGGGGGCGCTCACCACCGGCTCGACGTAACCGCGCACGTGCACCACCCCGCTCCTGTCCGTTGATCCAGACCCCCAACGTTCCTGAACGAGGTAGTACGCAAGTGAACTCACGCCAGCGCCGCGGCATCATCCTGCTGCTCCTCTCCGTCCTCTGCGCCTTCGCGGCCTTCGCCGGCGTCCTGGCCGTGATACGCGACGTGAACTCCAAGGTCGGCCCCGAGGTGACGGCGTACCGCCTCAAGAACGACATCGCCCCGTACAAACAGCTCGACCCGTCGGACTTCGAGCAGACGAAGATGCCGAAGCGCTGGCTCTCGGAGAACGCGGTCACCAACCTCTCCCAGATCAGAGGCAAGATCGCGGTCACCCAGCTCAAATCGGGCTCGCTCCTCCAGTCCGACATGATCGTCGACCAGCCCGAACTCAAGCCGGGCGAACAGGAGATCGCGATCATGATCGACGCGGCGACGGGTGTCGCGGGCAAGATCACTCCCGGTTCGACGGTCAACATCTACGCGACGTTCGCGGGCGACAACAAAACAAAGCCCAACACCTCAGAGGTGATCGTCTCGAACGCCAGGGTCCTGGACGTAGGGAAACTGACCGCCCTGGACGCGAACAACACCAACAACAGAACCCGCACCGCCACCGAGGCCGTCCCGATCACCTTCGCGCTCGGCACGCTCGACTCCCAGCGCGTCGCGTACGCGGAGTCCTTCGCGACCCATGTCCGCCTGGCGCTGGTGGCCCCCGGGGAAGCTCCGACCGTCCCGCCGGGCGACCGCCGCTACACCCTAGACGGCGACAAGTAAGGGAAGAGGAGGGCCCGTTGTGACGATCCGAATCCTCCCGGCGGTCGGCGACCTGGACGCCGCCCGCTCCATGACGACGCTCCTCAGCCAGCTCCCGGACGCGGAACCGTACGCACCGGTGGTCGACTCCACGTCCCTCCTGGACATGCTGGCGCGCCTCGCGTCGGAGTCGATCGACGAACTCCCCGAGGTGGTCCTGGTCCACGAACGGATTGGCCCGGCCCCGGCGTTGGAGCTGATCCGCGAGGTGGCTCTGCGCTTCCCGGCGTGCGGGGTCGTCCTGATCACGTCGGACGCGGGCCCCATGCTCTACACGGCGGCGATGGACTCGGGCGCGCGCGGCCTGGTCGGACTCCCGCTCGGGTACGAGGAGTTGTCGGCCCGCGTCCAGAACGCGGCTTCCTGGGCAACGGGCGTACGCCGCCACCTGGGCGGCTCGGCGGAGGTGATGGGCGGCGGCCCGGGCGGCACGGTGGTGACGGTGTCCGGCGCGAAGGGCGGGGTCGGAGCGACGCTCACGGCGGTCCAACTGGCCCTGGCGGCAGCGGCGTCGGGCCGGACAGTGGCGCTGGTGGACCTGGACCTGCAGTCGGGCGACGTGGCGTCGTACCTGGACGTCCAGTTCCGCCGCTCGATCGTGGACCTGGCGGGCATCGCGGACATTTCCCCGAGGGTCCTCCAGGACGCGGTGTACGCCCACTCCACGGGCATCGGCCTGCTGCTCGCGCCGGGCGACGGGGAGCGGGGCGAGGAGGTCACGGACCGGGTGGCACGGCAGGTGGTGTCGTCGCTCCGTAACCGCTACGAGGTGGTGGTCGTCGACTGCGGTACGCAGATGAACGGCGCCAACGCGGCAGCGATCGAGATGGCGGACCGGGCGCTGCTCCTGGTGACCCCGGACGTGGTGGCGGTGCGGGCGGCGAAGCGGATGGTCCGGATGTGGGACCGCCTGCAGATCCGCAAGGCGGAGGAGACCACGACACTGGTCAACCGCGCCTCCCGCCAGACGGAGATCCAGCCGCCGCTGGTGGAGAGGATCACGGGCACAAAGGTGGCGAGGACCTCAATCCCTGCCGCCTTCAAGGAACTTCAGTCGGCGGTGGACGCGGGCCGCATGCAGGACCTGGACGCGCGCTCGACGGTGAAACAGGCGCTGTGGGCACTGGCGGGTGAACTGGAACTGACGAGATCGACGGCGGTGGCTCCCGCGAAGGGGACGGGCCTGGCGCTGCGGAGGAGGGGCGGGGACCGGGGCGCGGCGATGATCGAGTTCGCGGGGATGGCGCCGCTGATCATCTTCGTACTGGTGGCGATGTGGCAGTGCGTGCTGTGGGGATACACGTTCTCGCTGGCGGGCAACGCGGCGGACGAGGCGTCGCGGGCGGCGACGGCGGCGGCGACGTCGGGGGAGAGCACGGAGGCGGCCTGCCAACAGGCGGCGGTCAAACGCCTGCCGGCGAGCTGGCGGGGCGCGGCGACGGCGACGTGCACGCTGGACGGCACGGTGTGGCGGGCCAAGGTTCACCTGGAGACGCCGATCCTGTTCCCGGGGGCGGGCAACTTCCCGTGGAAGGTGGACGGGGACGCGGCCGCGGCGGCGGAGGGGGGTGCGGAGTGACGCGGACCAGGGTCAGGTCCGGCCCCCGCCCGGTAGGCGACCTTCGGCCGCCTGTCCTCAATCGCCGGACGGGCTGGAGGTCCGACACAGGTACCTCCATCCTCGAATTCACCGGCTTCCTCCCGATCCTCCTCTTCGTAGCGATGGCAGCCATCCAGCTCGGCCTCATCGGCTACGCAGCCAACCAGGCCGGCACCGCAGCCCGCACAGCCGCCCGCAGCGAATCCCTCACCCCCGGCTCGGGCGGAACCGCAGGCAAGTCGGCGGTCAGCGGCTGGCTCAGCGACGACACCATCGTCAAGATCAACGACGCCGGCGACACCGTGAAAGCGACGGCCACCGTCACAGTCCCCTCCGTACTCCCCGGAGTGAACCCCTTCGGCCCGATCACCCGCACCGTGACGATGCCCAAGGACGACGACCAGGACGGCGGAGTCGGAGGAGGAACCCCATGAGCCTGCGTTCCCGTATGGTCACCACCCCCGAGGAGCACGCCCAGACGGCCCGCGAGGACGGCCCCCTGGTAGCCACCTACCGCGCGAAACTCCTCGAAGAGATCGACCTCGCGGAGATGTCCTCCCTCGCCGCAGCCGAACGCCGCGCCCGCCTGGAACGCGTACTGGGCCACATCATCAGCCGCGAGGGCCCGGTCCTCTCCACCTCGGAACGCGCCCAACTGATACGCCGAGTAGTGGACGAAGCCCTCGGCCTAGGAGTCCTCGAACCCCTCCTCGAAGACGCCTCGATCACCGAAATCATGGTGAACGGCCCAGACGCGATCTTCGTAGAACGAGCAGGCCGAGTAGAACAACTCCCCCTCCGATTCGCCTCCACAGAACAACTCATGCAGACGATCGAACGCATCGTCTCCACGGTCAACCGCCGCGTAGACGAGTCGAACCCCATGGTCGACGCCCGCCTCCCCTCCGGCGAGCGCGTCAACGTGATCATCCCGCCGCTCTCCCTCACGGGCCCCACCCTCACGATCCGCCGCTTCCCCCGCGCGTACCGCCTCACCGAACTGATCAACCTCGGCACCCTGGACGAACAACTACTCCTCCTCCTCTCCGCGTTCGTAAGAGCCCGCTTCAACGTGATCGTCAGCGGCGGAACAGGCAGTGGCAAAACAACCCTCCTCAACGCGCTCTCGGGCCTGATCCCCGACCAGGAACGCATCATCACGGTCGAGGACGCAGCCGAGCTCCAGCTGCAACAAGCGCACGTGATCCGCCTGGAGACCCGCCCGGCAAACGTAGAAGGAAAGGGCCAGATCACCATCCGCGACCTGGTCCGCAACTCGCTCCGTATGCGCCCGGACCGGATCATCGTCGGTGAGGTCCGAGGCGGCGAGACGCTCGACATGCTCCAGGCGATGTCGACGGGCCACGACGGTTCGCTCGCGACGGTCCACTCCAACAGCGCCGAGGACGCGCTGATGCGGCTCCAGACGCTGGGCTCGATGTCGGAGGTGGAGATCCCCTTCGAGGCACTGCGCGACCAGATCAACAGCGCGGTGGACGTACTGGTCCAGCTGACGCGCCACGCGGACGGCTCGCGCAAGATCAGCGAGCTGGCGATCCTCACGTCGCACGGCCGCGAGCAGTTCCAGATCGCGACGGTCTCCCGCTTCAGGGCGCGCCCGATGTCGGCGGACAGGGTGGTGCACGGCGAGTTCGAGCACCTTCCGCTCCCACGCAGGGTCGCGGAACGCCTGTACCTGGCGAACGAGCCGATCCCCCCGGCGTTCGGAGTGGCGGACGAACTGACACCCCTCCAACTCCGGGAGGCGCGATGACCCCCGGCCCACGCACGCCCACCCACGACCACCCCCGGGAGGAGACCCCGTGACGACCCCAGCCCTGATCGCCATCGCCGCCACCCTGGCCTGCGCAGCCCTGGCCATCGCAGGCCTCCTCACGTACACGCGAGGCAAGTCCCAGCACGCCGAGCTGGAGAAACGCCTCGCGATCACCACCGGCCACACCCCACCCGGCACCCGCACGCGCCACTTCACCACCGTCGACACCCGCCTCCGCCGCACCGCCCTCGGCAAGCGCATCCAGCAGCGCATCAACGCGACCGGCCTGGACCTCACCCCCGGTGAGTTCTTCGTCTACGCACTGCTCGCCACCGGAGTCCTCTGGGCCGTGGCCGCCGCCTTCCTGGCCCCCTTCTTCGGCCCGGTGGCAGCGCTCATCGCCCTCTGGGCGGCCAACACCTTCCTCAACTGGCAGCGCCAGAAGCGCATCGAGGCCTTCATCAACCAGCTCCCCGAGCTGGCCCGCATCCTCGCCAACGCGACCGCCGCCGGCCTCGCACTCCGTACGGCCCTCTCCATGGCGGCGGACGAACTGGAAGCCCCCGCAGGCGAAGAGCTCGCCACGGTCGCCAACCAACTCGCCCTAGGCCGCTCCATCGACGAGGCCCTCACCGAACTCGCCGACCGCCTCCCCTCCCGCGAGCTGGTCGTCCTCGTCACGACCCTCGTCCTCTCCAACCGCGCGGGCGGCACGGTCGTCGCCTCCCTCCGCAACCTCACGACCACCCTGGAGGAGCGCAAGGAAACCCGCCGCGAGGTGATCACGATGCTCTCCGAGGTGAACGCCACCGCGTACACGCTGCCGCTGCTCGGCCTCGGCGCGATGGTGATGCTGAACTCGATGGCACCAGGCAGCCTCGCGCGCATGACGGGCTCAACGATCGGTCAGATAGCGGTAGTTGTGTCGATAGCGCTCTACGTGGTCGGCTTCATAGCGATGCGCCGCCTCGGCAAGATCGAGGTCTGAGAGCGATGACAGGACTCCTCCTAGCAGCGCTCTTCGGCCTCTCCCTGGTCGGCATCTTCCTCGGCATCCGCATGTACCGCGCCGAAGCCAAGATCCCCGAGGACCTCGCGATCGCGCTCGAAGTCGGCTCCACCCGTGTGAAGGGCCTGGAGGCAGCGATCGACCGCGCGGGCATGCGCTTCGCCCCGTCGGTCCTCAAAACCATGGGCCCGAAACAGGTCGAGAAGAAGCGCCGCCGCATCGACATGGCGGGCAACCCCGGCGGCCTCACCATCGACCGTTACGCGGCCCGGCGCGCCGTCTTCGGCATCTTCGGCGGCCTCGCGGGCTTCGCGCTCCTCACCAACGGCATGATGATCTTCGCGCTCGTAGCCCTGGCCTACGGAGCCTTCGCGGCGGACGCCACCATCTGGCAGGCGATCCGCAACCGCAAGCAGACGATCGAGCGCACGCTCCCGGACTTCCTCGACGTCCTCGCCGTCGTCGTCTCCGCGGGCCTCAACTTCCGCCAGGCGCTGGAACGGGTGTCGGAGAAGTACGCGGGCCCCTGGGCCGACGAACTCCGCATCACACTGCGCCAGATGGACATGGGCGTCAGCCGCCGCCAGGCCTTCGACGAACTGCGCCGCCGCAACGAGTCCGAGCAGGTCTCGCAGTTCGTGACGGCGCTCCAGCAGGGCGAGGAACTGGGCGCGCCGATCGCGGACACCCTGATCCAGATCGCCACGGACATGCGCCGTACGGACGCCCAGAACTCCCGCCGCAGGGCGGCGAAAGCGATCCCGAAAACCACCATGGTCACGCTGATCTCGATGGTCCCGGCGACTCTGATCCTGATCGTGGCGAACATGTTCCTCGGCTCGGACACCGACTTCGGCCAACTCTTCGGCAACTGAACTGAACTGAACTGAACTGAGGGGAGGGGAGGGCAGCGATGGACCGTAGGAGTGTTGTGCCCACCACTCTGCTCCAGGGCGGCCCGGCCCACGCGGACCCGCCCCCCGCGTCCGCGTTCGAGGACGACGCCCCCGCGCCCAGCCTCCCGATCCAGATCAACGCCCTGCAGGCACTCTGCCGCCAGGTCTTCGGCTTCAGGCTGGCCCTGATCGTGATCGGCACCCCCCTGGCCCTGGACAGAGCGGGCGGCCGCGTAGGCCCCTGGCTGGTAGGCGCAGCCATCGTCTTCAGCCTGGTCGGCTCGTACGCGATGCTCAGGGACTGGGAGATCTTCGGCCCGCTCCTGATCAAGTACCGCTCCCTGATGGCCCTGGACTTCATCTTCGGCTCGGTCCTCCTGCTCACCGCGTCCCCGGACTCCACCCTCGGTTACGCCACCGTCTGCACCCCTCTCCTCGCCGGCCTGCTCTACGGCTGGCGCGGCGCCGGCATCTTCACGCTGATCCAGATCCTCCTGCTGGCCGCCGCGTTCTCCGCCTGGCGCGAGAGCATGGAGGGCCCCGCCTCGACGCTGCTCCTCACGGGCTTCTGCATCGCGGCGGGCATCATCGGGGTCACCCTCCGCAACCTGATGTTCCGCTTCGGTACGGCAACGCAGGCCCTCTCCGAAGCGACGGCCCGCCTGGCGGTGAACGACGCCGTGGAAGAGGAACGCGCCCGCCTGGCCCGCGAGATGCACGACTCGGTGGCCAAGACGCTCCACGGCCTGGCCCTGTCGGCGGAGAGCCTCGCCCAGTCCGCCGACCGCATGGACCCGCTCACGGTGAAACACCAGGCCGGCATGGTCGCCCGCTCGGCGCGCCGCGCGGCGGCGGAGTCCCGCGAGATCCTCTCGGACCTCCGCCGAAAGGCGGACTACGACACAGGCGGAGTGGAAGTAGCAGCAGAACTCTCCTCCCGGGTAAGGGACTTCGCGACACGCACACAGATCCCCACGGACTTCATCCCGGTCGGCGACGCCCCGGCCCCCGCCCTCCCGCACGCGGTGGCCCGCCAGCTCCTCACGATCGCGACGGAGGCCCTGGAGAACGCCCACCGCCACGCCCGCGCGACCCGGATCACGGTGGAGATCGGCATCATCGCCACCGACCTCCACCTCTCGGTCCTGGACAACGGATCAGGCCTGCCGCGCGGTACCACCCTCGACGACCTCCGCCGCGCGGGCCACTTCGGCCTGGTGGGGATGGTCGAGCGCGCGGCAGGGATAGGGGCCCGGATCCGTATCGGCAGGGGAAGGAGCGAGGGCGGTACGGAGGTCCGCGTCGACCTCCCAACGGCAGCTCTGGGCCCATCAGTTCACTCACCCACGGAAAGGGGAGCGGCCAGTGCCTGACGAGAGCTCCTACCACGTGTCCCAGCACACCCACTCCCACACCTTCGAACCCCGCTCCGAACACACCCCACTGGGAGCCCCGGCTCCACCGCCCTCCCCGTCGGCGCTGCGGATCGTGATCGCCGACGACAACCCGGTCGTACGGGCAGGCCTGACCGCCCTCCTGGACGCCCGAGACGACATCCAGGTGGTGGCAGAGGCGTCGGACGGCCGCCAGGCGCTGACGCAGACGGAGCAACACCGGCCGGACGTCGTGCTGTTGGACGTACGGATGCCGGGGGTGGACGGCATCTCGGCGCTTCCGTACCTGGTGCGGATCGCACCGGTGATGATGCTGACGTACAGCAGGGAGAGCGAGATCGTGCAGGAGGCGCTGCGGCTGGGCGCGGGGGGCTACTTGGTGCACGGCGAGTTCACGGCGGACGAACTGGTGGGCGCGGTACGGGACATCAAGGCGGGCCGGGCCCACTTCTCGGCGTCGGCACAGGACGCGCTGCTGGCGCACGTACGGGGGACGACGGGGGAGGTGGGGCTGCCGGAGGGGCTGGGGGCGGTGTACGCGGCGGCGACTCCATACAAGGGAACCAGCAGAACCCCCGAAACGTCTTCGCAAATGCAACCAGTTGTGGGACAGTCTCGGCAGAGGCTTCCACAACATGTGCACAACAGGCGTGACTTCGGGCTGAGTTCGAGGGAGGTGGAGGTGATGAACCTGATCGCGTCGGGCATGAACAACCAGCAGATCGCCGCCACCTGCTTCATCAGCGAGAAGACGGTCAAGAACCACATCAACCGCATCTTCGCGAAACTGCACGCGGTGAGCCGGAGCGAGGCCATAGCGGTGTGGCTGGGGACGGCGGGCCGTCATGGGTGACGTTGTTCTTTGGGCCCGGAGTTGGGCCCGTGGACCCTCTGCCGGAGGGGCTGCTTCCGCGTACGTTGCGAGGCGTACGGGGGCGACCGCACAGTCTCAGTCATCCAGAGGGGCACATCACCATGGCGAAGAGGGACATCAGGCTGACGGCGATCACCCGGACGCAGATCGCGGTGCGGGGGTGGCGCGACACGGTGGTGACGCGGATGCGGGGGCGGGCAGCCGATGGTGGGGCGAGCGTGGTGGAGTACGGCGGGCTGCTGGTGATTGTGGCGCTGATTGTGGTGGCGGTTCGGGGGTTGGGGTTGCAGGACACAATCTCTTCAGCGATCAGCACTGCGGTCGGGAACATCACTGGCGGATGAGAGGCGTCCGTCTGCGGGATGACCGAGGGCAGACCATCCCCATCTACGTTGTCGTGGTGGGGAGTCTGCTCTTTCTCGCGTTTGCGTACTTCGCGTTTGCTCAGGCAGCGGTCGCTCGCAACGGGGCACAGTCGGCTGCAGATGCATCTGCATTGGCGGCAGCTCAGGATGTGCGGGACGAGCTTGCCGACGGATTTCTCAACTCCTTGGACAATCAAGATGATTGGGTCAAGTGGCTCCTGATGGAGCAACCGGTTCATGGGACGGGAGAGGCCGCGGCCTCCCAACTCGCTGGCGACAACGACGCGACGCTCGATGGGCTGGCGCCGACCACGGTCGCGGGGTACCCAGCATTCAGGGCCAGCATCACGACGAACTACACCGCGGGTAAGTCGATCCTTCCCGTGACCTCCAAGAGCCATGCCAAGGCCCATGCCGTCGCGGTCATCGAACCTCGCTGCTCTGTGACACCAGGCAACGATACGGATTTCATCGAATTCACTTGTGGCGACGACCCGCCCTGGAAGATCGACCCGAAGCACCTCGACGACCTTGCGCTGCCCGAGGCGAAGGACCTGTTCTCGGTACACCTGGCTGAGTGAGTGGGAGAGATGAGCATGCGGCACACCATGAAGGCCCGCAGGGCGTTGACCGCTGTGGCGATCACGAGTGGCTTGGCCCTCTTGGTGGTCGGTTGCGGTGGTGATGGTGGAGACAAGAAGGGGAAGTCGACCGCATCGACTCCTGTGACGCACAAGACGGAGAGCGGCGACAAGGCTCAGGAGTCCGTGACCCCGCAGCCAGACGAGGTTCTGGCGCAGGTGAAGGGGGGCGACAGTGTGACGATCACCATCAACTCGGCAGTACGAGACTCCGGCGGCTTCGTCACGATCAGTGGCAAGGTGATGAACGGCGCCAACAAGGCTTGGAACCCTGCTTCGTGGTCGGGGGACGAGAAAGAGCTGGTCAACAACTCCGCATCGATGGCCGGTGCTTCCTTGGTCGACATGACAGGTAAGAAGAAGTACCTCATTCTTCGCGACACTGACGGCCGTTGCCTCTGCACTAAGTTCACAGGCGGCTTCCAGGCAAACTCCGAAAAGCCCTTCTACGCCCAGTTCCCCGCCCCACCCGCCAGCACAAAGTCCGTCGAGTTCCAGATCGCCGACATGCCCCCCGCCACCATCGACATCACCGACGGCGAGTGACCCGATGCGACCACCTCACGCCCGCCACCTGTCCGTAGCGGCCCTGACCACAGCCCTACTCCTCACAACCCCCACCCTCGCCCACGCAGACGGCCCCACCCCCAGCACGCCCCCCGGCGGAACCACATCCTCCCCGGCCCCCACGATCAGCCCCACAGCCCCCAACCTCAAGCTGGGCGACGGCGCCACCCTCGCGCCCTCCCGGATCATCGACATCAAGTCCGTAGTCGAAGACCTGGGCGGCGAGGAACGCCGCTCCGACACCCCCTCCGACACCACCTTCGCCCTCCAGGCGGAAGTCCTGTTCCCCAAGAACAGCGCCAAGCTCAACCCCGCCGCCGCTGCCCGCATCAAGGACATCGCCACCGAGATCGGAGCCCAACACGCCACCAACGTCCGCGTGTTCGGCTTCACCGACGACCTCGGCTCCTACGAACACGGCAAGGTCCTCTCCAAGCAGCGAGCCGACGCCGTCCAGCAGGAACTCACGAAGTCCCTCCCCGGCGCCTCCTCCATCACCTTCCAGATCCGCGGCTACAGCGAGGACTACCCCATCGCCTCCAACGCAACGGAAGAGGGCCGTAAGAAGAACCGCCGAGTGGAGGTCTCCTTCCCGCGTACAGCCAGTAACTGACGGGCGGTCAACGCTTCGTCTCGTACCGGGTCAGGATCACGCCACACGGAAGCGTCCGCGTCTCCACCAAGTTCAGGTTCACCCAGTTGTCCAGCGCGGTGAAGAACGGCGTGCCGCCGCCCACCAGGACCGGCGCGGTGGCCAGTACGTACTCGTCGATCAGCCCGGCCCGCATGGCGGCCCCGGCGAACGTCGCGCCGCCGATGTCCATCGGGCCGCCGTCCTCGGCCTTGAGCCGGGTGATCTCGGCGACCGCGTCGCCGGTGACCAGGCGGGTGTTCCAGTCGACCTTGTCGATCGTCGAGGAGAACACCACCTTCGACATGTCCCGCCAGCGGCGCGCGAACTCCCTCTCCGCCGGGGTGGCGTCGGGCTGCTGGTCGCCGGTCGGCCAGTAGGAGCTCATCGTCTGCCACAACTTGCGCCCGTACAGCGTCAGTTCGGTCGCCTCCAACTGGTCGGACCAGAACTGGAACATCTCGTCGCTCGGTACGCTCCAGCCGATGTCGTCGCCGGGCGCGGCGATGTAGCCGTCCAGGGACAGGTTCATGCCGTAGATCAGTTTCCGCATGGCGCCGGCCTTCCGTGAGTAGGTCTCATGTGTACGGACCGACGCGGTGCAGGGAACTCATCGGCGATGAGACTCCGCATCACCAAAGGTGACCTGCAGCGAAGAAACGAGCGCCTCGGTGAGCTGGAACTGCTGCGAGCTGTTGATGACAACTCCCTCCAGCCGGTGCACTCCTCGCACCCCGGAGAGGTCGTTGTCGCGCAGGTCGCAACCCCGGTAGTACCCGTCGTCGAACTCCGTCTGCCGCAGCGTGCAGCCGTCGAAGACCGCGTGCCGCAGATCGCATCCGGCGAACGTCGCCTCGGTCAGCACGCACCCGGAGAACACCACGCGGCCGGCGGTCCGCAGCCGGTTGAAGGCGGCGAAGTCGAGCCGGCAGTTCTCGAAGAGGAGATGGTCGGCGGTCACGTCGTCGAACGTGGCCCCCATGAGCTTGCAGCCCCGGAACACGGAACGCGCGATCTTCCCCTTGCTCCATTCGAGTGTCCCGAGCGAGCAGTCCTCGAATGCGACGGACTCGGCCCTGACCCCGCTGAAGTACGTACGGGCCGTATGCAGCCCGGTGACGCGGCCCGTGTGCAGATGGGTCCGGTCAAGGCTGAGATCCCGCATCTGTGCCTCCGCGCACCGGAACCCCAGGACGGTGCCGCGACCCGTGTCGAGCGACGCGATCTGGGACAGCTCGACGCCGGGCCCGGCCAGTTTGGGCGGGCTCACACGAGTACGGGGATCCGCTTCGGAGTACACAGCCCCATCGTCGTGCGGGGCGGCCCGGCACGCGACGCGGGTGTCAGTGGAGCGTCACCGGGCCGGGGTCGGCTGGGTGAGGTTCACCGGGTTGCCGTCCGGATCCTTGATGTGCGCGACGCGCTGCCCCCACGGCATGTCGGTGGGGCCGCCGCTGACGGAGCCGCCCAGCGCCTCGACCCGGCCGAGTGTCTCGTCGACGTCGTCGACACCGATGCTGAGCAGCATCCGCGGTGCGGCCTCGGTATCCGCGTCCTTCTTGGCCACGAGCCCGAGGTCGGTGTCGCCGATGCGCAGCCCGAGGTAGAAGGCGGGGCCCTTCTCCGGCCTCCGGAAGATCTCCTCGGCGCCGAACAACTTCGTATAGAAGCCGAGTAGCACGTCATGGCGGGCGGTGAGGATCACTGGCTGGATGGTGGACATGGCACTCCTGTCGAGAACGGTCCGGTCACTGGGCAGACCGTTCAACGACCCTGAACTCATCGGCAGCACCACTTCGACGGACGCCCGCTTCGCTACCTTGGGGTATGGAGTACGCGAAGATGCGCGCGATTGCCGAGGAACTCACGGCGTACGCCGAGCGGCTCGAAGGCAGTTGGTGCATCGAGATCGGACCCTCCGGCCCGGTCCTGGCGATGGAGATCCTCTCCAAGCGGCACGCAGGCACGGTCCGCCGTACCCGCGATCAGCTCAACGAGCAGCTTCCCGCCACGCACCCCGGTTACGTCTGCGAGAACGGTCCCGAGATCGAGCACCCCGAGATCGGCCGGATGCGACGTCCCGACGCTGTGGTGATCCCCGAGGAAGCCCTCGACGAAGAGGGACTGACCGTCGATGCCGCGCAGGTCCTGGCGGCCGTCGAGATCGTCTCGCCCTCCCACCCGGAGAACGACTACGGCGACAAGCTCGCCGAGTACCCGGCCATGGGCATCGCCCATTACATGATCGTCGACCCTCGCACCGGCACCATCGAGGTTCATTCCGACCCCGTCAAGGATCGGTATGAGGCCAAGTCCCCGTACATCTTCGGTGACACGGTTCCGTTTGGCCCGTGGACTGTGGAGACCAGCGCGTTCCGCCGCTACGGAAGCGCAGGGAACGCCGCGTCGTCCGCGTAACGCCAGAAGAGCATAGCCCGCCTTGCCTGCCATGGTGCCCAACGGCCCTGTGCCTCCGCCGCTAGGTAGTGCAGCCATGGAACCTCTCCCGGGGATGGGCGGGCGGGGTCCGGTGGTGGGCTTCGGGTGGGTGGGGCTGTTGCGCGGCGTCTCGCGCCTTCGGCGCAAGGAGGCTGGCTACAGCGAACAGGTGGGGGGCGCGGGCGGGTTCGCTGGGTGGCGGGTTGTTCGGTGTTGGTGTTGCGGGATGTACGACGCTGCGCGTCGTAGGTCTCGCCCTGGGGGCGAGTCCGGCTGGCTGCTGCCGCGCGGTGGTTGCGGTTTCGTGGACACCGCGATGCTCGTGCGGACCGGTAGGGCTGATCGGTTCGGCTGCGGGGCACTTCGGCGGGGAAGTTGGGGTGAGAGCGTCCGGGGTGGAGCTCCGCTCCCCGGGGTGGGGGCGGGTGTTGCACCACTTGCATGGGGCCGCCGGTCTCGGCTCGGCGTCAACGGGCCGCCGGTTGGCGGGTGTTCATGCCCCGCTGGTCGCCGTCCGGTGGGTGGGTGGGACGGAAGGCCTGTTACCCCGGGTTACTGCCGGAAACGGACAGGCATAGCGGACATATGGGCACGCCTGGTGTCCGCTTCCGGCCGCAACCCGGGAATTGGGTGCCCGGCGGGAGGGCGTGCGACCCAAATGTGCGACGGCAGTGGCGATTTGGGTCACGGGGCTCAGGCCATGCCGACCATAGTGGGGCAAATGGGGTGCGCGGGGGTGGTGTCACCCCTCTCCGGCCACTGCGAGATACGTAGGTCCGGTGGGGCCGGACCTACGTATCTCGCAGTGACGGCCGCATCGCCCAAAGCGGGCAAATGGTGCCTGGTGGATGTTGTGGCCCCTCCGCCCACCGGGCGGTGACCAGCGGGGCATGAAGTCCAGCCGGGCGGCGGGTGGTTGACGCCGAGCCGGGAGCAACAGCCCCATGCCAAGGGCGCGCGAACCAGCCCGCCCGCACCACCTGCGTCCCGGACCGGATCCCGGCCTGGGTGCCGTTGCGGGCGCAGCCCGCGATGGGACAGGGGATCCCCGCCCGCAGCCCCGGGCCCACCCCCGCCACCCGCCGTTCCGGTCCGGGCCACCCACACCCTAGGTCCCCTCCCCACTGTGGCCAGGCCTCCCTGCCGACCGATAGCCGCCAACCCCAGCGCCGGAAGGGACGGGGTCAAGGGTGAAGCGAAGCGCAATCGGCGCAGCCGACGCGACCGAAGGGAGCGCCCTTGACCCCGTCCCTGGAGGCGCGCACACTCCCGGCGTCGGTTGACAGGGAGACCCACCACACGAAGCCCCCGACCAGGGGAAACGGGTAGGGGTTTCGGGGCGGGGGAGTGGATGAGTGCGAGCGGCTGGGTGTGGGTGTGGTGGATTGCGGTTCTGTGCGGGTCCGGGGCGCTGACGGTGCGGTGGTACGTCCTGGGGCGGCGGGCCAGCAAGGCGTACATGATGACGCACGGGGCGGAGTGGGCCCGGATGAACCGGGGCGAGCAGGCGTGGGCGGGTAAGGAGTCCGGGCGGTACCTGTTCAAGGCGGCCTGTGCGATCTCCATCGGGACCTGCGTCCTGGGGCCCGTCGGCACGGCTCTCATCACCGGCAGCCCGTAGCTTGTACCGCTGGTCGCGGCGCCGAGGTGCGCGGGCCGCGACCCCGGAGGCCTGGGGCGCTGCCTACAGCAGGTGGTCCGCCTTGCCGGCCTTGATGTCGCGGATCAAGTTGCGCAGGGCGTCGCGGCTGTCGGTGAGGTAGCGGTCTTCCTCGCCGAGGATGCTGATGTAGCCGTTGCCTTCGGCGTCCGTGCCGAGCCGGAAGCAGGAGTTGCCTTCCCCGCAGAAAGCTTCATCCCAGGTGATGTTGTTCTCCGGCATCGATAGTCTCCTCAGAGTTGGCGAGCGATGGTGCGGATGAAGTCGCGCGAGGCCTCGGGGGCCAGCGCAATGTTCTCCATCCAGTCCAGGTGGGCCCGGTACTTCGTCAACTGCATGTCGGCGTGCAGGAATTCCGGTCCGTGCGACGTATCGATCTGGGCGGTGTCGAGCTGCGACACCGGGCCCTCCGCGTACAGGACTGTCTGCCCGGCTCCAGGGAACGCGCCCGCCTCGAAAGGGATGACCAGCAAGGTCACATTGCCCTGCTCGGACTTCTTCAGTAGATGCTCCAGTTGGGCCCGCGCGACATCGCGCCCGCCGAACTGCATGCGCAGGGCGGCCTCGTGGACTATGGCCACGAATCTGGTCGGGTTGTCGCCCTCCAGGACCTGCTGGCGCTCCACGCGGTGAGCGAGCCGCAAGGCGACCTCCCGCTCGGGCAGCTTCGGAATCACCACGCGGAAGACGGCCAGTGCGTGGTCCGAGGTCTGGAGCAGGCCCGGGACGTGCATGGAGTACGCGGCGCGCATGCGTACGGCGTAGGCCTCCAGCTCGGCGATATCCAGAAGGCCTTGGGGCAGCGTGCCGCGATATCGCTCCCACCAGCCGCGCGTGCGGGGCTGCACCATTTCGGTCAGGGCTTCGACGTATCGCTCGTCGGTGCACTCGCAGTTGCAGGCTAGCGTGCGCAGACGGTCGGCGCTGATGGCCCGCACGCCCAGCTCGATGTGGGAGATCTTCCCCCGGTCGACGCCCAGGAGTCCGGCCGCGAACTCGGCAGTCATCCCTGCTGACATGCGCATCTTGCGCAGCTCGCTGCCCAGGCGCTTCTGGCGTTCAGTGGGGGCGGTCCTCGCTGGCATGCCGTTCCCTTTCGTGCGCGGTCCCGTGCAGTCTGCCGCGTACATGTGCGACCGGACCACGATCTGGCGCAAGTTTCACGACTAAGGGACCTAATTAACCCCCTCATGCTCTACGGTTGGTAACGCATCGACTACGTAAGGCAGTTGGAAGTGCATCACACGGCGCTGCCCGCGATCTCCTCCCCTGGGAGGGGTGGCCCGTGTCAGGGAGACAGGCCCACCAACCGCTGCGCGTACCCCCACAACCACCCACCGGGAGTTGCCATGCACGCAACCACCACCCTCACCCCCACCTACACCCGCTGTCCGGAACCCCTCCAGCCCGACGGCCACCTCCCCACCCTCGCCTACAGCCTCACCCTCCCCGCCGCACCCCGCAGCGCGGCCGTCGCGCGCATCGCGACCGCCTCCGCCCTCCGCGCCCACAACCTCACCCCGCTCACGGACCCCGCCGTCCTGGCAACCAGTGAACTCACCGCCACCGCAGCGAAGTTCAGCCCGCCGGACGCCGAGATCTACCTCTCCCTCCGCCACCGCGACGACGCGATCCGCGTCATCGTGTACGACGCCCACCCCCGCCACACCAACCCCCGCCTCGCCGCCGCCTGCGACGCCCGCCGCCGCGCGAGCCTCCGCGTACTGGCCTGCCTCGTCAAAGCGTGCGGCGGCACCTGGGGCCTGGGTCCCGCCCACGAACCCACCGGAGGCACCCGCACCTGGGCCGTGCTCCCCACCCGTAGTACCACCACGTACACGATCACCCCCTGAGCCGCCCGCAGCAGGGCCGGACCGCAACGACCTGGCGGTACAGCCCGGTTGGCCGGGTGCCCGGCGGGGCGTGCCATGATCTTGCGGCATGGAGATGGCAGAGGTCCTCGACCGGATAGCGCAGAGATTCGCCGACGAGAAGGCGGGCGACTGGCCGTACCTCGGAGGGCGTCACGCATTCCACCGGGTCAGCGACCTGGTGGTGACCGGGGATGTCGGCTTCGCGAAGCCGAGCCCCGGCGAACTCGTACCGCACAAGGACATCCCGGCCGGTCGGCACCCGGTGTACCTGGAAGTGGTCGAGCCCGATGCCGCTCAGCGCGCGGTCTACGGCATGCCGGCGTCGTGGGTGAACCTTGCCGTCATCCCGCTCGCGACCCCGCAGGCCATCGCTGCAGCGCTCACCGAGGGTCGGCTGGAGGATGTGTACGGCGACTACCAGCCCCTGGGGCCGGAGGGCGCGATCTGGGACGGGGCCGCTTCGTCGCTCGCGTGGAGTGCCGAGTTCGCGGCGCAGGCGAGGGCTGAGCTGGTCGAGGGCGCCGAGGCCGGGCGCCTGCCCAACGTCCAGGAGGTTCCCGCTGCTTCGGGCGACGGCGCGATGTGTATCGCCTTCCAGACGGGCGCCCATGCCGGGTGCGGCCGCGGGACCGCGCTCTACGACCATGAGGGTCGGCTCGTGTGTGTCCTCATGGACAACAGTGACTGAGTCGCCGGGTCAGGCGGTGGGCCTGAGAGCGTCGCCGCCCTGCGGGATCGTCATGGTCACCGCCGCGCTGGCGACGTGGTTCGTCGGCCGGGAGCAGCGACGGCGCCAACTCGGCTACCACATGCATCAGTTGTGCGAGGAGAGAGACTGCCCACACCCTGCATGAACGCTTCGACTGCCTGGTTCCTCAGTCCGGCCTGAAGAACGCGAGCAACTTCTGTGCGGCGTCGGGCGACATCAGCAGTTCCTGCATGTCCGCGGACATCCGGGCGGCAGCACCGGCGCGCTCGAACATCTCGCGTTCGTACGCCTCGACAGCCGCAGGAAAGTCCTCCGGGCATGCGGCCAGCGCGCGTCCGAGCAAGGCCCCGTCGAGCAGCGCCATGTTGGCGCCCTGCCCCACCGGCGGCATCAGGTGTGCGGCATCGCCGATCAGTGTGACGCCCGGTGTCGACGGCCAGGTCAGGCCGACCGGGAGTGTGGTGAGCGCCCGCGGTACCACCGTGTCGTCGCAGGCCGCGATCAGCGCGGTGAATCGTGGGTCCCAGCCGGGGAGCAGGTCGATCAGCCGCGCCCGGGCTGCGGCCGGGTCGTCGAACGGAATCCTGCTCGTGGCGAACCAGTCCTCGGCGGTGTTGTAGAAGCTGAGACCGATGCGCACGCGACCGTCGCCGTTGCGCTGGGCCCCCAGGGATATCCCATTGCCGAGCACCCAGTAGTTGCCGCGCCCGACCATCGCCGCGAGGTCGGGGTGCGTGCGGTCGATGTCGGGGATGCCGATCTCGACGACGTTCTGGCCGATGTGCGCAGGGCGGGCGTCGGTGAGCAGCGGGCGGACCCGGGACTGCGCGCCGTCCGCGCCGACCAGCAGGTCGTACGCCGCGCTGCTGCCGTCGGCGAAGTGCAGCAGGCCCTCGCCGGCGGAGGTGAACGCGTGGCCCCAGCGCACCATGCCGTCGGGGAGGGAATTCAGCAGCAGATCGCGCAGATCGGCGCGGTCGACCTCGGGTCGGTCGAGCGGGGCGTCGTCGGGGGTGTCCTCCTGGAGCAGCAGGGTGCCGTCCGGCTCCAGGAGGCGCATGTCCTGGCCTTCGCCTCGGGCAATCGCGTAGAACTCGTCGATCAGACCGGCCTCGCGCAGCGCCCGCTGTCCGGAGTGGATGTCGAGCATCCCGCCCTGCCCGCGCGCATCGCGTGACGGTTCGCGCTCGTACACGACGGCATCGATGCCGCCCAGGTGCAGCACGCGGGCAAGGGCCAGGCCGCCCAGGCCGGCTCCGACGATGGCAATGGTCATGATTGCCTCTCCCGTTCTCCGACACATCTCCGATACGCCGTATTGGTCGATACACTGTATCGCCTGATGCGATGTACTGTCAGCGGCATGGTGGTGTGGGAGAGGCCGGAGCCTCCGAGTCGACCGGTTCAGGCCCCGCTGAGCAGGGAGCGGATCGTGCGCGCGGCGATCCGGCTGGCCGACGCGGACGGCCTGGAGGCGGTGTCGCTGCGCAAGGTCGCCACTGAACTGGGCGCCGGGCCGATGCGGTTGTACGGCTACATCGCGAGCAAGGAAGAGCTGCTCGACCTGATGGTCGACGCGATCCACGCCGAGATCCGGCCGGTCGGCGACGACTGGCGGGAGATGCTGAACTCCCTGGCCGAAACCACCCGGCGAGCCGCCCACGAGCACGAATGGCTCGCCGATCTCCTCGGGGGCCGTCCGCAGCTCGGGCCGCACGCGCTGGCCAGGGGCGAGGCCGTGGTGTCCGCGATGAGCGGCATCGGTGTGGATGACGTCATGCCGGTGGTCTCGGCAGTCGATGCGTACGTGATCGGCGCGGTCCGCCGGGAAATCGCCGCACGTCGTGCCGAGCGGGCCACCGGGATGGACGAGGAGCGCTGGCAGAGATCGCTCGGGCCCTATCTGGAGCGGACCTTCGCCACCGGCCGATTCCCCGCGCTGGCCACGGTGGTGCGCGATGCCGCCCACTGGGACGCCGACCACACCTTCCGGATCGGCCTCGCCTTCCTGCTCGACGGCATCGAGGCCCGTCTCTCGAGGTGATGGGCGACCGAAATCCTTTGTGCGGTACGTGAGTCGGGCCCGGCAGTCCCTCGTGGGGCCGCCGCGCGGCCCGTGTGGCGCGCGAGGGGGTGTCCCGCGCACCCTAGATTGTTCACGGACAGTGCTGATTCATCACTAATCGTGAGGTAGTGCCGTGGGTCGAGGAATGGGCAGTGCGTGCAGGCGGGCCGGCTGGGTGGTGGCGATCGCAGGGACGCTGGTGTCGGTGCTGCCGGGCGTCGCAGGGGCCACGAGTGTCGTACCGCACCGGGGGAGCGTGAGCGCGGTGGCTGCGGACGGTGCGGACGACACCGAGCAGAAGCTGGCGAAGGAGGTGTTCGACGCCATGTGCTCCCGGGACGAGGACGACCCGAAGTACACCAACGAGTGGTACCAGGCGGTCGAGTCGTGGCAGGCCATCACGCCCTACACGCTCAAGCGGTCCTACACCCCTGAAGCGGCGGCCCGCGAGAACCTGTACGGGCAGCCCCGGCTGACCAACGACACCCGCAAGGCGATGTGCGGCGGCATGACGAGCTACGCCAACGCCCTCAAGGATGCGGTCCTGGACCTCAAGGGCGACATCAGGGACGGCTGCGCCACCACGCCAGGTCTCGGAGCGTTCTACGACTTCAAGATGGAGGCGTTCCGCGCCATCGACGACCACGACTGGGCGAAGGTCGACAAGATCATGCCCGGCTGGCGCGACCCCGCGACGTTCGCCGAGAACACCGGGGCCAACGGAATGTGCACGAAGTGGACGGGCGTGACGGACGCGGCGTAGTAATCCGCAGTCGTCACTTCTGCGGAAGCGCCGGGGGATCCGCGACCGGAGTGACCGAGTCGCGGGTGCCCCGCCGCATCAGCGCCTGGCAGTGGGCGCGCAGCTGTTGGGGCCAGCGGTCCCGCCAGCCCCGCCAGGCGACGACGTGGAACGTCACCGCGAGGAATCCGGAGAGCGCGGCGGTCCCGATGGTCGCGCCCACTACGCCGTCGACCTTTTCGAGGCCCTCTCGGTGCACCCTGTCGGCCAGCAGGACACAGGTGTTGACCGCGATCCATCCCGCGGTGATCAGCCCCGCGGTCCACGGCGCCCGGCCTGCGCGGTTGTCGCGCCGCGTGCGGTGCAGTGGCAGGTATCCGGACAGGCGCTCTGTGTGGGCCTTGCAGGCCGTCTTGAAGGTGGGGTGGTCGGCGAGCGCCTTCACTGTCACCGGGCTTGCGGCGGACCACGAGGCGCGGGCGAAGCGCCAGGCCTCCAGCTCCAGGGGATGCTCCGGTGGTGTGACGCCTTCCGGGTCCAACTCCTCTGCGGCCACCAGTGGTTGATACGCGTCGAGCCACACGGCGGGGTCGAGCCGTATCTCAGGACTGGTCCGTATGTCAGGGTCCCGCCGCACCAGCCCCGCATCGAGCAGCGACCGCATCGCCATCTCGGCCGCCGTACGTTCCCTTTGCCGGGGCTCAGACCGCCGGAACCCCGGTCCGAGCAGCCACGCCGCGTGGTACGCGTCCAACTCGCCGGACGCCAGCAGCCGTTCCGCCGCCCGCAGCCCCGCCCGGCGGCTCGACAGGGCCAGCCCGCCGATGCCCAGGTTCAGGACGACCAGGAGCCCGCCCGTGCTCACCGCCAGCCACACCACACCAGTCATGACGACAGGAATAGAGCAAGTTCCCCGGATCCGCCATGGCGCGTGGTCGCTCAGCCGGAGCCGCGCGGGCTACTCCCGCGGAAGTAGTCCAACTGCCGCCGCCCATAGGACGATTGCCCAGGCTTGAGTTCGTAGTGTCCATGGCAACGCACCGGTCCGCACGACGACGAGGAGCAAGCCATGATCACCGCCACTGAGTCCGCCTCAGTCACAGCCGCTTCCAGGGCGGAAACCACGGCCGACCGTCGTCGGTTCCTCGCCGGAGTCACCTTCGCCGCGCTCTTCATCGGCGGGATGCTGCTCTCCAGCCTGCTGGGGACGGGCATATACCCCTCGCCACTCGACTCCGAGACGGAGGCCGCGGCCTACTTCGCCGCCAACCAGAACACGGTCCTCGCCCAGGGCATCGCGCACCTGCTGGCGGCCGTCCCGCTGGCTCTGTTCGCAACGACCCTCGGCAACGGGCGGGCGCGCACGGCGGGTTGGGCGGCCGCGGCCGCACTGGCCGCCTCGGGTCTGCTCAACGCGGCCATCCCGGTCCTGAACGCCACCGGCGATACCCAGCACACGCTGCACTACCTGACCTTCCTCACCGGCGGCCAGATCCACGTCCCGCTGCTGGGCCTCCTGGTCGCCGCGGGAGTCCGTGCCGGCGCCTCGTCGGCCCCGCGCTGGACCACGGTGCTGGGTGTGGTCGCGGCCTCCCTGTCCGTACTGTCGCTCGTGTCGTTCGCCACCGAGTCGGCCATGCTGCTGCTCCCGCTGGGCCGCTTCACGGCGATCCTGTGGATCGTGATCACGGCGGTACGGTCGCGCCCGCGCAAGTGAGCCGACTGCCCGACCGCCACCGGCGCCGCCGCCGCCCCGGACCGAAGCCTTCGGTCCGGGGCGGCGGTGCGTCAGCGTCGGGTTCTGTCGCCCGCTGCCCTTAAGTAGGTCCAGTTCTGGCCTAGTTGGCTGTTAGAAAGTACAGACAGCGAAAGCAGCGGGCGAGGGGCGGGGTCATGGAAACGGCACTGAGCCGGAAACGGCAACAGCAGTCGGCGCCCGGCGCGTTCACCGCCTTCGCCCGCTTCGTGCTCTGCGGCGGCGGGGTGGGCGTCGCCTCCAGTTTCGCCGTGGCGGCCCTCGGCTCCTGGATCCCCTGGGTCCTGGCCAACGCCGTGATCAGCGTGGCCTCCACGCTGCTCGCCACCGAACTGCACGCCCGCTTCACCTTCGGTGCGGGCGGGCATGCGAGTCGGCGTCAGCATGTGCAGTCGGCCGGGTCGGCGGCGGCCGCGTACGCGGTGACCTGCGGGGCGATGTTCGTCCTGCAGGTGTTGGTGGCGGCGCCCGGTGCGGTGGTCGAACAGGTCGTCTATCTGTCCGCTTCCGCGCTCGCGGGAGTCGCACGTTTCGCGGTGCTGCGGCTCCTCGTCTTCGCGCGGAACCACACGCAGCCCACGACCCCCGCCCGCGCCACCCACTCCGTGCCCGCAGCCGTGGCCCGCACTTCGCCCCGGGCCGCCCCCGCGACGCTCTGCCACGCGGCCTGACCCTCGGCGCCTCTGCGTGCCGGCGTCAGGCGATCGACGTCGGGGTGTCCCGCAGCGTGACGTTGGCGTGGCTCTCCTGGAAGCTCTGGTCGGAGACCAGGGTGAGGCGGGCCGTGGACTGGAACTCCTGCAGCGTGGCGGAGCCGCAGGAGACCATCGTCGTCTTGAGCTTCGCGATGGTCGTGGACAGGCCCTCGTCGAGGTCACCGGCGTACGGTACGAACCCGTCGACGCCCTCCTCGAAGAGCAGCCCCTGGCCGCCGCCCTGCCCGTAACGCGCCCAGTTCCGGGCCCGGTTGGAGCCCTCGCCCCAGTACTCCTTCACGAAGCCGTCGCGGGTGGGGACCTTCGCGCCGGCGGCCTGGTCGAAGCGGGCGAAGTAGCGGCCCATCATCACGAAGTCGGCGCCCATCGCGAGCGCCAGGGCCACGTGGTAGTCGTGCACGAGGCCGCCGTCGGAGCAGATCGGCACATACGCGCCGGTCCGCTCGGCGAAGGCGTCGCGGGCCGCTGCGACGTCCAGTACGGCGCTGGCCTGGCCGCGGCCGATGCCCTTCTGGTCGCGGGTGATGCAGATGGAGCCGCCGCCCACGCCGACCTTGACGAAGTCCGCACCGGCCTCGGCGAGGAAGGTGAACGCCTCGCCGTCGACGACGTTCCCGCCGCCGATCGGGATCTCCGGGTAGTGCTTCTTGACCCAGCCCAGCGCCTCCGCCTGCCAGTCGCTGTATCCGTCGGACGAGTCGAAGCACAGGGCGTCCGCGCCCGCCTCCAGCAGGGCGGGGACGCGCTCGCGGTAGTCGTGGGTGTTGACCCCGGCGCCCACGCGCAGGCGCTTGGCGGCGTCGACGAGCTGGTTCGGGAACCGCTTGTTGTCCGCGTAGTCCGAGCGGAAGACGAGATGCTGCAGCCGGCCGCCGCCGTCGAGGACGGGCAGGCAGTCGAGCCGCTGGTCCCAGAGCTGTGCGTTGGCCTCGGAGAGGGTGATGTCGGCGCCGGCGTACGGGAGTTCGGCGATGGGCGTCATACGGCCGCTGACCGGGCCGGCGAGGTCGTGACGCTGGGGGTGGAAGTCGCGCGAGGTCACCAGGCCCAGGAGGCGGCCGATTCCGGTCCCGTCGTCCGTGACGGCGGCGGTGCTGTGGCCGGTACGGCGCATGACCTCGACGAGCTCGCTGAGGGTGTCGTCCGGGCGGACGTTGGTGTCGCTGGTGACGAACCCGGCCTTGAAGCCCTTGACTTCGCGTACCGCCGCGGCCTGGTCCTCCACCGACTGGTTGTGGTGCAGGAAGCTCAGCCCGCCGTTGCGCGCGAGGGCGATCGCGAGCTCCGGTGTGCTGACGGCCTGCATGATCGCGGAGGTGAAGGGGGACTGCAGCTCGATGGCGGGCGTCTCGCCGACGATGTGCCGTACGAGGGGAGTCCGCAGCGCGACCGTGGCGGGCGAGCAGTCGGTGCGGGTCCGGTTCGGCAGCAGCAGGAACTCGTTGAACGTCCGTGAGACCTCGGCCATGATCTGTGCCACTGTTCCTCCTGACCCGTCGGCCGGAGCCCGTCTGCCCGGCCGTGTGCGACCCCCCTGTCGGAAGGGCGGCGTCCGACAGGGCGCGGTCGTGACCTGGCACCCTACCGATCACCCTGGCCCAGCACGAATTCCCTGCCTATGCTGTTGATCTCCCGTTCGGGGGAGCGGGAACGTACGGGATGGAGCGACCCATGGGCGCGATCGGTGTGTTCATACTCGGGACGGCCGTCGTGGTGGCGGGGCTGCTCGCGCTGGTCGGCCGGCGGGGCCGGAGTTCGCGGACCGAGAATCCGGACGCGTACGCGATCGAGAAGCGCGCCGTCCTGGAGGCGCAGCGCATCCACGACGAAGTCCGTTCCCTGCACGCCCAGTCCGACATTTCTGGCACCTTCGGGCACAGCCGTCTGACGCGGCGGCGCTGATCCGTCAGGAGTCCATGGCAGCCCGGTCGGACTCGCTGCGCAGTACGCAGAACTCATTGCCCTCGGGGTCGGTGAGGATCACCCACCCCGAACCGTCCGGATTCCGGTGATCGGCCAGGAAGCCGGCGCCGAGAGCCAGCAGCCGGTCCACCTCCGGATCGCGCGAGGTGTCGGGCCGCAGACACAGATGGATCCGGTTCTTGACCGTCTTGCCCTCGGGCACCTGGTTGAAGTGCAGCACCGGCCCGTCCGCCAGCAGCACCTGCGTCTCATGGGCACCCGGTTCGGCCTCCGGATCCAGCGGGCGGCCGGTCACGCCGCTCCAGAACCGGGCCAACTCATAGGCGTCCGCACAGTCGATCGCCACGTTCTGCACTACCGAGATCATGAGCGCCAGCCTTCCTGAAATGCGCGCCGACTGCCAACCACCAACCGTCGGTCGCGCCCTTAATTCCGCTCGGCCGACAGCCTCTTGTCCGTACGATCGGCGCTCATGGTCGACTTCTACCCTCCGACGAGTCCCTACGATTCCGGGTTCCTCGACACCGGAGACGGCAACCGCGTCTACTACGAGCAGCTCGGCAACCCCGAGGGCAAGCCGGCCCTTACGGTCCACGGCGGCCCGGGCGGCGGTGCGATGCAGCGCCCGACGAGGGCCTGGGACCCGGAGGCGTACCGGATCATCCGCTACGACCAGCGCAACTGCGGCCGCAGCACCCCGCACGCCAGTGACCCGGCGGCCGACATGAGCCTCAACACCACGCAGCACCTGGTCGACGACATGGAGCGGCTGCGCGAACACCTCGGTGTCGACAAGTGGCTGCTCAACGGCGCCTCTTGGGGCCCGACGCTCATCCTGGCCTACGCACAGCAGTACCCCGAGCGCGTCAGCGAGATCGTCATCCAGTCGGTCATGACCTCCCGCCGCTCCGAGATCGACTGGCTCTACCGGGGTGCCGGACAGTTCCGCCCCGAGGCGTGGGACCGCTTCCGCGAGGGCGTCCCCGAGGAGGAGCGTGACGGCGACCTCCTCGCCGCGTACGCACGTCTCATGGAGAACCCCGACCGTGCGATCCGCGAGAAGGCCGCCGCGGACTGGCTCGCCTGGGAGGACGCCGTCATCGCGGGCGAGCCCAACGGCGTACCCGGCGTGTACAGCAACCGCGAGGCCGACGCGCGGATCGCGTTCGTGAGGATCTGCGCGCACATCTTCGGCAACGGCGCCTGGCTGGAGGAGGACCAGCTGATCCGGAACGCGCCGAAGCTCGCCGGGATCCCCGGGGTGATCGTGCACGGCCGGCACGACATGGGCTGCCCGGTCCAGACGGCATGGGAGCTGGCGAAGGCGTGGCCGGGCGCCCGCCTCCACATCATCGAGGACTCGGGGCACGCGGGAAGCGATGCCGCGGGCGAGGTGGTCAGGGACGCCATCGAAGCGTTCAAGAACCGCTGATCCCATGGCGCCGCCCGGGTCTCGGGCCGTGCGACCCGCAGCGGCCACCACGGGTGAACTCGCCTGTGCAGCAGGGGTGTCGGCGTCCTCGGCCAGTCAGCACACGACCGCGCTGCGGGACGCGGGCCTGATCGCCAGCCGACGTCAGGGCGCGTCCGTGCTGCACATCCTCACCCCGTTGGGGGCTTCGCTCCTGCGCTCCAACCCTGTGACCCGCCCGGCGCGGTGATGCAGGGTTCAGGGTGCCGGCCGCAGCACCACGTTCCTGCTCTCACCGCCGGACGCGATGGTCTTGCCGTCGGGGCTGAAGGCCACGGCGCGGGCGCCCGAATCGTACGCCGTGAAGTCCTTGACCAGGGTGCGGGTGGAGGCGTTCCACACCTGGATGCCGTTGCCCAGCGAGTCGGCCGTGGCCAGCGTCTTCCCGTCCGGGCTGAAGGCGACCGAGTCCAGGGAGTAGCCCACGTCCGGGCCGGAGATCGTGGAGTACGTACGGGCGGGGATGTCCCAGAGGTCGAACGGACCTGATCTCACCACGGCGAGCCGGCGGCTGTCCGGGCTGAACGCCATCGACTCCGCGAAGTTCTTGTGCGCGGGATCGGGGTCGGGGAGTTGGACCGGGCTGCTGTCGGGGGCGGGTTTCGTCAGCCAGATGCGGCCGTCCTCCATGGTGCTGGCGGCAAGGGTCTTGCCGTCGGGGCTGAAGGCCAGCGCGGAGATGTCGTCCGTGAAGCCGGTGATGGTGGTCCTGAGCGTACGAGTGGCGAGGTCCCAGAGACGGATCTCCTTCGCCTCGCCCGCCGTGGCCAATGTCCTGCCGTCCGGATGGAAGGCGACCACACTCGCGTAGCCGTTGGGGGTTGTGAGGGCCCCGGCCTGGGTGCGGGTCGTGACGTCCAGGAGCCGGATCGCGTTCTTGGTGCACGGCACGGCCACGATCCTGCTGTCGTTGCTGAAGGCCAGAGCCGTGCCCATCAGCTTCGGGACGGTGAACTTGGCCTTCACGGCATGGGTGGCGGCGTCGCGGACCAGGATGAGCCCGTCCATGTCCCCGGAGGCGAGGAGCTTGCCGTCGGGGCTGAACGCCACTGTCTCGACGGTGGAGTTGTGCCCGTCGAGGGTGACCTCCGTGGGGGTGTTCGCGTCGGGGCCCCCCGCGTTGCGGTTGAGTTGAGTGACGCCGTACACGGCCCCTCCTGTCGCGGCCAGCGCGGCGAAGCCCCCGATGAGGAGGGAACGCCGGCTCGGGCCGCGCAGGAAGTCGGGGGTCGTGTCGGCCGCGGGGGGAGCGGGAGGCGGAGTGGGCCGCCTGCGCGGGGCGGGCGGGGCGGAGACGGTGGGGGCCGCGGCGATGGCGGCAGGGCTGTCCGGAACGGTGGGGATGGGGGAGGCGCCGTGGGTCGTACGGCTTGGGGCCGGGGCCGGGGCCGGGGCCGGTGCCAGAACCGGGACCGGATCCGCAGCAGGTGCAGGGACCCGGGGCGCCACTGGGCCCGCACCCGCACCCGCCCCCAGCGCCCGCAACCGCTCCGCCACGCTCGGCGCATCCGGACGCCGCCCCGGCTCCTTGTCCATCAGCCCGACCAGCAGCTCCGCCAGCGGCCCCGCCCGCCCCGGCGGCGGAACCGGCTGCGTCAGCACGGCCACCACGATCGACGTCAGGGTGTCGCCGTGGAACGGAGGGCGCCCCTCCACCGCCGTGTAGAGCGTGGCCCCCAACGCCCAGAGATCCGCCGGGGCCTCGACCCGCTTGCCCTCCAACTGCTCGGGCGGCATGAACTGCGGAGTCCCGATAACAGAGTTGGTAACCGTCAGATGATGCGTGGCATCCAGCACCCGGGCGATCCCGAAGTCGGTGATGACGGGCCGTTCCCCGTCGAGCAGCACATTGTCCGGCTTCAGATCGCGGTGCACGACACCCGCAGCGTGCGCATGAGTCAACGCATCCGCAAGAGCGGCACCGATCCCGGCGGCCCGCTCCCACCCCAACTGCCGTTCCCGGTCGAGAAGTCCGCCCAAAGACGGCCCGGCGATGTACTCCATGACGATCCACGGAGTCCCGTCGTGCTGCGTCACGTCGTGGACGGTCACGATGTTCGGATGCCGCAGCCGAGCAGCGGCACGCGCCTCGCGCTCGGTACGCGCGATCAGCTGAGCACGCAGCTCAGGCCGCACGCCGTCCCCCAACAGGACTTCCTTTACGGCGACTTCGCGATCGAGCACCTCATCATGCCCGCGCCACACACGCCCCATACCCCCGCGCCCGACCGCCTCGACCAGCCGATAGCGCCCACTGACCAACTGCCCCGTTGCCCCCGTCATGGTGATCACAGTAGTGGGGACTCACCACCCTGCGCCGCCCGCATCACCTTGCGGAACGGCAACGCGAGGAGCAGCGCGGCCAGGACCAGAAGCGCACTGACCCAGAGCGGCCCGAGGTTGCCGGCTTCGGAATGGAGAGTGGTGGCGGCGACGAGGGGCCCTGCGGCGGCGCCGACGTTCAGTGCGGCGGTCGCGTAGGAGCCGGCCATGGTCGGCGCTTCCGCTCCCGCCTCGTAGAGAATCTGCGTGATCAGCGTGCTGCCCAACGCGAACGACAGGGCGCCTTGTACGAAGGCGAGGACGAGCAGTGCGGCCGGCCGGTCCGCCAGTACGGCCAGGGCCGCCCAGCCGACGAGCAGCAGGGGCCCGCCGACGGCGACGACCGGACCGGGGCGCCGGTCGGACCACTTGCCGGCGAAGGCGACACCGGTGAAGGAGCCGGCCCCGAAGAGCACCAGTACGACGGAGATCCACAATTCACCCAGCCCGGCGGTGTCGGTCACCACAGGGGCGAGGAAGGTGAAGCTCGCGAAGGTCGCCGCGTTCACCAGTGCGCCGAGCACCATGACCACGATCAATCGCCGGCTGCGCAGTCGCGCGAACTCTGCTCGCAAGGCAGGAACGCAGGCCTTGCGAGCACAGCCCGGGAGCCCCCAGAGAATGCCGACGGCGGCGGGAAGACAGAGAACTGCGACGCCCCAGAAGGTGGCACGCCACCCGAGAGCCGCACCCAGTACGGCTCCCCCCGGGACTCCGACGACAGTGGCGGCCGTGGTGCCGGACAACAGCACGGCAAGCGCGCGCCCTTTCCGCTCGGGAGCGACCAGCGTGGTGGCTGTCGTCAGGGCGACGGCGAGGAATCCCGCGTTGGCGAGCGCCGCGACGACCCGCGTCGCGAAGAGGACCGCAAAGCTGGAGGTGACAGCCGCCACGGCATGGGCCGTCAGAAACACGACGACGCATCCGAACAGGCTGGACCGCCGCGGCCAGTTGCGCGCAAGCGCGGCCATGAGCGGGGCGCCGACGACCATCCCGACCGCGAAGGCGGAGGTGAGCGAGGATGCGGCCCCGACGGTCACGCCGAGGTCGGAGGCGATGTCCGGCAACAGACCGGCCAGCATGAATTCGGAGGTGCCCATGGCGAATACGGCCACGGCAAGCAGATACAACGGGAGAGGCATCGAGAAACTCCGAGGTGAGAGAAGTACGAGAGGGACGTCTCGTCACCGCGGTCAGCCCGTAAGGGCACAGGTGTCCGGCAGAGCTACGGACTCAGTGGTTGAGGGGGCTGACGGCGGGACCGAAAACCCCCACCGTGGATGCCTCAGGGCTCGACATGCCCCGCACGCTACCCGACCGCCCCCCGCCGAAGCACACGGGTTTCGATCCCGGCCGCACGCAGCTTGCGGGCCAGGAACTCCATCTCGGGCACGGTGCCCGAGTGGTCTCCGGCCAGGACCTCACCCAGCAAGGCTCGGGCTTCGCCCAGCCCGACCCCAAGTGCGGCCCGCAACACGAGCATGACCGCAGAACGGCTCACCGACGGATCCACCTGGAGATACGCCGGCCCCCGCTCGGACAGCAACCGCTCCCGCATGTCGACAGGCAGATCCCCACCACATGAGGCCTCTGCGAACCCGCAGGCCGGGCACCGAGACTCCGTGTCCCAGCTCAAGGAACCGCTCACGAGAACTTGGACTCCGCAGCACTCCAACTGCGCACCGCAGTCAGGGCACCCGCCCGAGTACCTGATGGACTCGAAGACTGTCTGCTCCATCCCCACCCCCTACGAGACCGCATTGTCCCTGCCGGGTGGGCACTCGTCGGCTGTTGTACCGATCGGCAAGCCGCCGCTTCTTCGGATCAGCGCCTGCATGGCAGAAGCCGAATGCGGACAGGGTTAGGGCCAGCGCGGAATCTGTGGGGGAGAGGCCCCAGCCGGAGGAAGGGCGAGCATGGGGGCAGATGAGTGGTCAGCACTGGCCGGAGTGTCTTCAACGATGCTGGCACTGGCAGCGGTGGTTGTTGCCCTGCTCGCGTTCCGGTCCGAACGCCGACGAGCCCGTTTCGAAGGCGCCCGAGCCTTGCATCACGATCTGACCACCGGGGAAGTCGCTGCCGCCCGCAAGATCATCGGAAGCCTTCACTATGGCGATCCGGACTCTGCGTCCAGCGCTGTTGACTGGAGCCATGCTCTGACTTCCTACTTCACTTTGCTCTGGTGCTTTGAGCGGATTGAAGCAGGTCGCACCGCCCTGGTCCGAGGCGTCGTCCACGGTGCGCGGAGAGACGAGGCAGTCGACTACCTTGATGCCCTCGTTGCTTGGCATGTAGCTGAGTATGCGTGTGGCTTTTCCGTCGCACGTCGCAAGCTCGCCGAAGGATTTGGCGAGGAGATCTCTGACGGCCAATCGGCTTTTGGATTCGGCAGACTGCTACTTGCCTTGCAGGGAAGCGGAGCGGTCGATCACGCATATCGCGCAGGACCGTGTCCGGGAACTGAGTGTCCTTGTTCCTGTCACGGTCAGTTGCAGTCCTAGTACTCCAGCCGTAGACCATGATCTTGGTGGGTTTCCAGGTCACGGTCGGGCTGATTTCCCCTCTCGATTGGACCGGCCTGACGCGCTTGCCGTATCAGCTGGACTGGTCGGGGGAGGGATTGCCGACGTTATCCGTGTAGAAGCGGCCCTGTTCACACAGCGCGTCGATCTCGAGGTTGTCTTCCTTGCTCAGTTGCTCATCCAGCGCGACGCTGATGACGTGTCGAACGCGGGCCAACCGTCGCGCCACGTCCCAGTCGTCGATGAACGTTCCGACGGTGTGCTCATCGGCGGTGCCGGACGCCTGGCGGGATCCGAGTCGGTCGAGGGATACCACGAACTCGTTCAGGTCTTGCAGGACTGCGACGGCCTCGGCAAGGGGGATGCGGATCTCCCGGGAGGACATGTCCATCGGCGGAATCAACTCCAGGGTTGGTGCTCCAGCCTGGATGGTGATCTTACTGATCCGGGCTGGTCGGGGAACCATGTTCGAGGTCCTGATGGACCGTATCGCGCGGCGGTTCGCCGTGTGGAACCGCGCCGCCGGGCGAGGGCACTGGTCCTCGGGTTGTTGTCGGACCTGCCGCGCAAGAATTGCTGGACGCTCGCCGAGTACGCGGGGGACGCTTCCCCGGACGGCCTGCAGCATCTGTTGTCGAAGGCCAGGTGAGACTCCGACGCGGTCCGCGACGACATCCGCGAGTTCATCGTCGAGCAGTTGCACCACGAGGATGCGGTGTTGGTCGTCGATGTGCGGCATGCAGCGCCAGTACACCGGTACTGCCGGACGCATCGCGAACAGCCAGGTCGCTGCCTATCTGACAATCGACGGATAAGCGACAGGTACTCACGACGGGCAACCGACCCCGATCACGCCGAAGATCATTTATGGGGCAACCCTTAGGCGGTAGGGGATGTCCGTTAGGGCATCGGAAGCCAGGAGCGGGAGAGGGCGCTTGCTGTTCTCATCGAGATGGGGGACGTGCAGCCCGTACTCCTCGGGTTCTGGGAACTACTTGCTGAGACCGCTCGGCAGGTGATGCTCGATCGGGTTCTGTCCGGTGGTGATGGCACCGGGTTTCGTGGCCGGGTGCGGGTGGGTGGAGGGCCGCCTCTCCTGTCCGGTGGGGGCGGGGGCGATTCGCGTGGGCGGGTGCGGCTTACTGATGGAAAGTAGCGTGGCTGAGGTGCGTGGGTGGCTGGACTACCTCCGTACGCGCGTTGTCGGCTGCGACTCCGTCGCAACGACCTTTCCCCAACTGATGTGAGAAATGGGCCCGGTGGGGTGCTTCGGGTGGGCGGGCAGGGTTGCACGCCGTGTCGCGCCTTCGGCGCACAGGCGCTGGCAACACGAGGGCCGGCTGGGGGGCGCTATTCGGTCCAGGTGTCGGGGGTGTTGGTGTAGGTGTGTCCGGTGGGTGCCGTCCAGTGGGTCTGCCCGGTCGCTTCGTTGCGGACGACGGTCCAGCCGCCTCGGTGTTTGAGGCCGTGGTGGCGTCGGCAGAGCGGGATCAGGTTCTCGGGCACTGACTGGCCGCCTGCGGGTGGGTTGTGGTGATCGAATTCCACGACGTGGTCGAGGTCGGTGCGGTGGGCGGGCATTCGGCAGGTCGGGAACGCGCAGTGGCGGTCGCGGGCTTCGACGTGGCGAGTGGTTTCGGCGGTGGGTTTGTAGGTGGTGGGGTCGGTTTTGACGACCATGCCGGTGGTGGGGTGGGTGATGAGGCGCCGCCACACCGTGCCTTCTGCGAACGCCACGTCGCGGGCTTGTCCGGCGGTGATGGGTCCGTAGCCCTTCAACTCGGCGGGCTCCTCGCTGGCCCCGATCAGCACGTCCAGCGGGACGGTGATCTGAACGACCGCCGCTGAACGACCGCCCACCGACTGCGTGTTGGTGGTGCCGGTGATCAGGTCGAACAAAGCGTCCGCCCGCTTCTGGGAGAGGGTGCGGCCGTCGTCGGCGAAGGTGGCGGCGTGGGCGTCGACGGCCTGTTCCATGAGTGCGGCTTGTTCTGCCGGGATGATCGCTCCGAACATCGCCATGCCGTCCGGCTGCGGGTAGTTGACCGTGGTCCGCTCCAGACGCCGCTGCTCGTGGCGGGCGGCCGCACCCTCGGGGTCGAGGCGGGCGATCGTGCGGTTCAGCATCCGCCGGGTCTCGTGCGCCGCCTGGGTGGGGAGCTTGGCCACCACCGCGTCCTCGACCTTCGCGGTCATCTCATCGTCGAGGACCGCGCACGCATCCACCACCGTCTTGGCCTGGCGCCAGGAGATTTCCCCCTGCGCCAGCAGCTCCAGGGTCTGGGGCAGGCGGTCCATCAGCGCGCGGGCGACCTCCAGGCGGTCGCCCGCACCTGCCCCGCTCAGCTTCAGGGCGCAGGCGACCTGTTCGGCCGCGTAGTCCCAGTCATGCAGCAGGGTGGTCTCGAAGTCCGCACCCACCGGCAACTCGGCACTGGTCTGCGCCTCGATCCCCGCCAGCAACGGCACCTGACAGGCAGCCACCCAGGACGCGCAGCGCTCCAGTACCGCCAACGCATCGATCCGCCCGGCCGCGGACAGCTTCTCCGCGTCCAGGACCGGCAGCAGGTCCATCACATGCGCCGACGGGTCCTGCGTGCGCAGAAAGGCCGCCCACTCGTCCGGTGTCCCCGGTGCTTCCCTTTGTTCTTCCATCCCCCACACCCCCGTGCGTCGGTCACCAACCACCGTCCCCTATACGGTGGTTGATACCCCTATTCTCCCTCACTCTCCGTGATAATGCCAGGTCAATCCCGTGTTTATTTCACAGTCATCAGAACCAGGACGTTGCGACGAAGCCGCAGCCGACCACGCGCGAAGGGACAGTTCGCCAGCCCACCACGCACCCCAACCACGCTAATTTCCATCGGTAAGCCGCACCCGCCCACGCGTATCGCCCCCGCCCCCACCGGACCGTGGAGGCGGCCCTCCACCCACCCGCACCCGGCCACGAAACCCGGTGCCATCACCACCGGCAGAATCCGCCCCGCCCCTCAACCACGCTGTCTGGCTTCCATCGTGACTGCCAGAGCGAACAGCAATTGCCGGTCGATCGCATCCTCGTGCACGGTCAGCTTGTACCAGTCGTCCAGCACCTTGGGCTTCTCGATGCTGAACGCCGTCTTCCCGTCCCGTTCGAAGTCGAAGTGGTACTTCACCAGAGCTCCGGCGATCTCGCCCACCACCCCGGCGAGCCCCAGCAGGCGCCGTCCCCGCGCCGTCTTCACGCTGCGCTCCGTCCCGATGAAACGGCCCAGTCCGGGCTGGTCGAACTGCCATGTCGTGCGGTCCAGGGACTTCTTCATCAGCACACCAAATGAGCCGAGAAGCTGCCCCTCGTGATCGAATGCCTCGTACCCGGTCATCGAGGCGAGCCAGCCCTCGCTGCTTTCGTGCACGCTCACCAGTTTCTCGGTGCGCTGCTCGCCGCGGTAGATCGTCAGCCAAGTGAGACCTTCTGTGCATGGTGGATCGATTCCGGCATATGGGAAATCTAGTCCGCGCCTACCCGGCCCCGACCCGCTGTCGGCCACCTGTCGGGCCCGTGTCGGCGGTGTGTCGGCGTGCGGGAGCACGCTGAGGTCATGACTGAGCTACTGGCCGTCTCAGAGGACGGCACACCCATCACCGCACTCGACGAAGGCACCCGCGAGATCAGTGCAAGTCGCCCTGTTCTGCTGGTCGTTCACCCCGGCGGGAGCGACATCTCCACCTGGGACGCGGTCGCCCGCTCGCTCGCGGCCGACTTCCGTGTCGTCCGCGTCCGGCGGCGTATCTACGTCTCCGGCGCCGACATCGCCCCCGACCATTCCATGGCCGACGAGGCCGCCGACATCCTCGCCGTCGCCCGGCTTCTCGGGCCCCGGCCCGTGTTCCTGGTCGGGCACTCCTCGGGTGCGGTCGCCGCGCTGGAGGCCGCGCGGGCCGAGCCCTCGGCGTTCGGCGGGCTGTTTCTGTACGAACCGCCTCTGCCCACCCGGTCGTTGCTCGCCGGCGTGGCCGGGCTCCGCGCCCGCGCCGCGATCGACGCGGGGGATCCGGTCGAGGCGATGCGGATCCATATGCGCGACGTCGTACGGATGCCCGCGCCCGAGGTCGACGGGATGTTCGCCGACCCGCGCATCGCCGCCGCCTTCGCCGTGCACGCGGCGGCGCAGATCACCGACGACGAGGCGCTCGACGCCCTCGGCGTCGGCATCGACCGCTTCAAGGGCCTCGAACTGCCGGTGACCCTCCTCGAAGGGGACCAGAGCCCGGAACATCTCCGCGAGCGCACCGCCGACCTGGCCGCCGTACTGCCCGACGCGCGCATCGTCACGCTCGTCGGGGAGGGGCACATCGCCCAGCTCACCGCGCCGGACCGGCTGGAGAGTGCGATCCGGGACGCGGTGTGGGAGGTCTGCGGGTGAGTCAGGCTTCCAGGCAGGCGTAGTACGTGCTGCTGTACGCGATGCCGTTCGCGGAGCCGAGCATGCCGGGCTGCATCTTGTTCATGACGTACGTGAACGTGCTGCGCGCATCGACGTCGTTGAGCACCATCGAGCCGCCCCACCCGCCCCAGAAGCAGATCCGGTGGTCGGGCAGGTGCGGGCGGGTCGCCTGCTCGGCGAGTCCGTAGCCGACGCCGAAGCGGACCGGGACGCCGAAGACCAGATCCGGGCCCGCGTACTGCTCCTCGAAGACCAGGTCGACGGTCTCGCGGCCGAGGAGCTTCACGCCGCACGCGGTGCCGTCGTGCGAGAGCGCGGACTGGATCCGGGCGAGGGAGCGGGCGTTGCCGTGGCCGTTGGCCGCCCCTATGTCGGCGCCGCGCCAGCCGTCGGTCCAGCTCGCCGTCGCGTCCAGCGGCGGTCCGGCGAACGTCTTGAAGGTGAGGTGGTCGGGGCCGAGCGCCACGATGTCGAAGTCCTGCGGCGGTGGCGGGATCACGGGGGAGACCCGGTGGTACTGGTCCGCGGGGAGGCCGATGGTGAAGTCCGCGCCCACCGGGCCCGCGATCTCCTCGGCGACGAACTCGCGAAGGGGCTTGCCCGTGATCCGGCGGACGACCTCGCCTATCAGGTGGCCGAAGGTCAGTGCGTGGTACCCGGACGCCGTGCCCGGCTCCCACCACGGTGCCTGCGCGGCGAGGCGGGCGGTCGCGCGGTCCCAGTCGTACAGCTCCTCCATGGCCGCCGGCTGGTCCCAGCCGGAGAGACCGGAGGTGTGCGAGAGGAGGTGCCGTACCTCGATGTCCTGCTTGCCGGCCGCCGCGAACTCCGGCCAGTAGTGGGCCACTTTCTCGTGCACGTCGAGCAGACCGCGGTCGACCAGCATCAGGGCCGCGAGCGAGACCACCGTCTTGGTCGAGGACCAGACGTTGGTGACGGTGTCCTCGGCCCACTCCGTCGTACGGGACTCGTCGGTCCAGCCGCCCCACACATCGAGCACCATCTCGCCCTCGTGCACGGCGGCGAGTGACGCACCGACCTCGTCGCCCGCGTCGATGCGACGGCTCAGTTCGTCTATCAGGGGCTGGAATCGGGGGTGGTACGTGCCGTGGATACGGGTCATGGGGTCCCCTGCCGAGGTGATCACGAGTGAGGAGGTTTCCGCAGGCTAGGCCACCCCGCCGCCGGGAACAATCCCCGGCGGCGGATCCGTACGCACGCCGAGAAGACTCATCTGCACCAGAGCGGGGCGGGTGTCGACATGGCCCGTGGCATCGGCGACCAGGGAGACCATGAGGGTGCGCAGTTCCGCTGCGGGTTCGGACAGGGCATACGTCCGCAGGACGAGTTCCAGCATCACCGCGTCGAACTCCGCTCCGAAATCCCGGTACCGGTCCGGATCGCGTTCCGCCTCGGCCCGGACGATGCGCCACCCGCCGCCCTCGGACGCCCCTGCCGGGGCGAACTCGGCCCGGTAGATCTCGTGCCCCGTCCAGCTCCTCAGCAGACGGACGGTGTCGCCCTCGGAGACCACATGCCATTTGCCTTCCATCGCGCGGCTGACATGTCCGAGCCGCATCGCATCCCGCTCTTCGTCACTCCACACGCATGTGGGAAGGACGGTCAGGGGCGCTGGGCGCACCATGGAATTCCCCATGGGCGAGATCGTAGACGCCGGGGTCCGTGGCGTTCGGCTCGACGGCTGGTGCGGTCGCCTCCGCCGTCGGCCGCGGGGCGACTGCCGTACGCCCCCACGCCGTACCCGCGAGCACCAGCACCGCCCCCGCGAACCCGAGCCACCCCGGCCGGTCCCCGGCGAGCGCGATGCCGACGACCGCGGCCCACACCGGCTCCGTGCCGAGCAGCAGGCTGACGCGCGAGGGGGACGTCCTGCGGACCGCCCACATCTGTACGAAGAACGCGAAAAGTGTGCAGAACGCCGACAGATAGACCAGCCCCAGCCAGTCCCCGGCCCCGAAGCCCGCGGCTGCCGCCCACGGCGTGCCCCCGGTGCCCGGCGCCGCCGAAAGCAGCGCGAACACCACGACGGCGCTGGCCAGTTGGACCGTGGTCATCGACAGTGCGTCCGCGTCCTGCACCGACTTCATGCGCGACATCGCGAGGACGTGGACGGTACGGACGACGGCCGCACCCAGCATCAGCAGATCGCCGAGCGACGGCTCGGAGAACCCGGCGCCCTGCGTCAGGAGCAGCACCCCGAGCACCGAGAGCCCGGCGGCCGCGACGAACGACCCCGACAGCTTCGTCCCGCGCAGACGGCTCTCGGCGATCGGCGTGAAGATCATGGTGAGGCTGATGATGAGCCCGGCGTTGGTCGCGGAGGTGTGCACGACGCCGTACGTCTCGAGGATGAAAACCCCGGCGAGTATCAGCCCGAGGACGCCGGCCCCGCGTATCTGCGCACCGCTCAGCGCGAGCAGCTTGCGCCGGCCGACGACGAACAGCACGGGCAGCACCACGGCGAACCGCAGGACGAGCACCGCGAGCACCGTCTGGGTCGTGGTGACGCCCTTGGCGGCGAGGTAGCTGGAGCCCCACACCACTGCGACCAGCAGCACGGGCAGATCGGTCAGCCAGGCACGGCGGGCCGCGGGGACGCTCATCGGGGGCTCCTCAGCAAGGGCTCGGCAGGGTGGGGCGGAGTGGGGCGGAGTGGGCGACCGCAGGTCAGCGGGCTGGGACAGCGTAATCGGCGTCAGTCGGGCGCCCTCGAACTTGCCGGAGCGGCAACAGAAATCGCGGGTGCGGCAGGGTTCGCCGGATGATCGTCGCAGGACACGGAGCGAACACCGAGCGACCCGACCCGGAGGACCCATGCCGCAGACGCCCACGCCGCAGCCCGCACCCCTCACCCACCGCCTGGTCCCCGCACCGGCGGGCCGCATCCACCTCGTGGAGCAGGGCACGGGCCCACTCGTCCTCCTCGTCCACGGCTTCCCGGAGTCCTGGTACTCCTGGCGCCGCCAGCTCCCGGTGCTCGCCGCGGCGGGCTACCGCGCGGTCGCGGTCGACGTACGCGGCTACGGTCGCTCCTCCCGGCCGGACGGGGCCGCCGCGTACCGGATGCTCGACCTGGTCGAGGACGCCGTCGCCGTCGTGCGCGCGCTCGGCGAGGAGACGGCGGTGGTCGTCGGCCACGACTGGGGTTCGACCATCGCCGCGCACTGCGCGCTGGTGCGCCCCGACGTCTTCCGCGCGGTCGGCCTCCTGAGCGTCCCGTACGCACCGCCGGGCGGCCCGCGCCCGAGCGAGGTGTTCGCGGGGATGGGCGGGGACGAGGAGTTCTACGTCGCGTACTTCCAGGAGCCGGGCCGCGCCGAGGCGGAGATCGAGCCCGACGTACGGGGCTGGCTGGCCGGGTTCTACGCGGCGTTCTCCGCGGACACGATGCCGGGCCCGGACGCCCCGGACCCGCACTTCGTGACCCGGGGCGGGCGCCTGCGGGACAGGTTCCCGGCCGGACCGCCGCTGCCCGCCTGGCTGGACGAGGCCGAACTCGACGTCTACGCGGCCGAG
This sequence comes from Streptomyces sp. NBC_01465, assembly GCF_036227325.1. Lineage (NCBI taxonomy): Bacteria > Bacillati > Actinomycetota > Actinomycetes > Kitasatosporales > Streptomycetaceae > Streptomyces > Streptomyces sp. NBC_01465. The sequence goes on from NZ_CP109467.1 coordinate 5,402,209, forward strand.
TTCGAGCGGACGGGGCTGACCGGCGCGCTCAACCGCTACCGGAACATGGACCGCGACTGGGAGGACCTGGCGGAGTTCCGGGGCGCACCGATCACCCAGCCGTCCCTGTTCGTGGGCGGTACGCGGGACGCCTCGACGATGTGGTTGGCGGACGCGATCAAGGCGTACGACACGACGCTGCCGGGGCTGCGTGGGTCGCATCTGATCGAGGGGTGCGGGCACTGGATCCAGCAGGAACGGCCGGACACCGTCAATGAGTTGCTCATGGACTGGCTCGGATCGCTCTGACGGTACTCGCGATACATCCGATCTGGTCGATCCCAACGCGCAGTATTGACACCTGTGTTCCGCGCGAGCAGGCTTCCCACGCCTCATACATCGGATGTGTCCAAGGAGTTGGGTATGCCGCGTGGATCGCTGAGACGTCGTACGGTCACGGGCGGTGTGCTCCTTGCCGCCGCCCTGACGTCCCTTCCCGGCGGGCAGGCGCTGGCGAGTCCCACCGGGAGTGACGCCAGGAGTCATGCCGCCGCGGTGAACATCTACGTGGCCGTCGACGGGCGCGACTCCAACTCAGGGCGGTCCCAGGCCCGCCCGTTCCTCACCCCCGCCCGCGCCCAGACGGCCGCACGCGCCGCCTCCGCGGGCGGGCAGGCCGTCCATGTGTGGTTCGCGGGCGGTACGTACCACCTCGCCAGGACCCTCGACTTCACCTCCGCCGACTCCGGTTCGGCCGGCGCCCCCGTCACCTACTCCGCCGCCCCGGGGGCGAACGTCGTGTTCAGCGGCGGGCGGCAGGTGCGGGCCGCCTGGTCGACGTACGCAGGGGACATCCAGGTCGCCGACATCGGCGCCGGACACAGCATCGACGGGCTCTTCCTCGGCGGGTCGCAGCAGACCCTCGCCCGCTATCCCAACGCCGACCCGAACGCCGCCGTACTCAACGGGACGACCACCCTCGCGACCCTGAACGAACGGGCCAAGGGGTGGCGGGACCCCGCCACCGGGGACCTCCGCGCCCTGCACTCCGGGCACTGGGGCGGCAACGACTACAAGATCACCGGGCTCGCTCCGGGCGGTCTGCAGACCCAGTGGGTCGGCGACAACAACCGCGGCAGCGCCATGGACACCGGCAAGGTCGTCGCGGAGAACATCTTCGAGGAGCTGGACGCACCCGGCGAGTGGTTCTACGACAAGGCCGCGGGCAAGCTCTACTTCCAGCCGCCCGCCGGCACCGGCGACCTCGACAAGGCGGTCGTCGAGACCGCCGAACTCGACGAACTCGTCCACATCCAGGGCGCGTCCGCCACCCGCCCCGTCCACGACCTCACCTTCGACGGCCTCACCTTCACCCAGACCCACCGGACCCTCTTCGACACCCCGTACGAGCCCCTCCAGCTCGGCGACTGGGCCGTCGCCCGCGCCGGTGCCGTCCACGCGAAGAACGCCGAGCGCATCACCGTCTCGGACTCCTCCTTCGTGCAGGTCGGAGGCAACGGCGTCTTCCTCGACGGGTACAACAAGGGCGACGTGATCACTCGTAACCGCTTCACCGGATCCGGCGCCAGCGACGTCCAGGTCGTCGGCTCGCGCGACGCGGTGCGCGACCCCTCCACCTGGGGCGCCATGGTCAACCCGCCCACCGACCTGACCCCAGGTCCGAAGACGCAGGACTATCCGCGCTCCATCACGGTCAGCTACAACTCCATGGCCGACATGGGCCGCTTCGAGAAGCAGAGCGCCGGCGTCAACATCTCCATGAGCAGCCGGGTGACGGTCTCCCACAACACCGTGCACGGCAGCCCGCGTTCCTGCGTGAACATCAACGACGGCACCTGGGGCGGCCATCGCGTCGAGTACAACGACATCTTCGACTGCGTGAAGGAGACCTCCGACCACGGGCCGATCAACGCCTGGGGCCGTGACCGCTTCTGGCCGATCGCCGGGCCCAACATCAACCCGAGCGCCGCCTCCGACGCGCTGCAGAAGTCGTACGCGAAGCTGGACGTGGTCGAGCCCAACACCATCAGCAACAACCGCATCTGGCACAACAGCGAGTGGGCCATCGACCTCGACGACGGCTCCGGCAACTACATCGTGAAGAGCAACCTGCTGCTCAACTCCGGCATCAAGCTGCGTGACGGCTTCGAGCGGACCGTCAGCAACAACATCCTGGTCGGCGGCAGCATCTACGAACAGATCACCCACCGCGACTCCGGCGACGCGATCCACCACAACATCGTCCTCACCGACCAGCCCTACCAGCTCAACACCAGCGACCCGGCCACCGCCAAGTACACGGCCGACGACAACGTCTTCTGGAACAACGGCAAGCCCGTCACCGGTCTCGGGGGCACCTGGTCGGCCAACGGCCTGGACACCCACTCCGCCACCGCGGACCCGCTCTTCGCCCACGGCTCGCCCTGGACCGACCCCGCGATGAAGGACTACACGGTCGCCGCCGGCTCGCCCGCCCTGGCCCACGGGTTCACCAACATCCCCATGGACGCCTTCGGTACGGGACGCCCCGGCGAGCCCGTCCCGCCGGCCGTCATCTGGCCGACCGCGCCCACCGTGCCGACCGTGAAGTCGCAGGCCGAGCCGTTCCTCGGCGCCACCGCCAAGGAGATCTACGACAACGCGGTCCAGTCCGCGGTCGGGCTGGGCGACTTCAACGGGCTCTACCTGGAGTCCGTACCCGCCACCTCGTACGCCTACGGCCAGGGCCTGCGCACCCTCGACGTGATCCGCACGGTCAACGGCACCCCCGTCACCGACCGCGACAGCTTCTGGACCGTCTACAACAAGCTCGCCCCCGGCTCCACGGTCACCGCCGGCATCTGGCGCGGCCAGGCGGCATCCACCCTCACCCTCACCAAGCCGACCGGCGCGCAGAAGCTCAACAACACCGCGGGCGTCGTCTACACCGGCAGCGACTGGGGCTGGCGCGGGACGGCCACCGGCGGGGCCGGCTCGTACATGGACGACATCGTCGCCACCACGCACATCGGCGACTCCTTCTCCTTCACCTTCAACGGCACGGGCGTCGACTTCAGCACCGAGAAGTACAGCGACGAGGGCCTGATCGACATCTACGTCGACGGGACCCTGCGCCAGACCGTCGACGCCACGAGTGCCACGCGCGCGTACGACCAGACCGTGTTCAGCACGGACGGACTCGCCCCGGGCGAGCACACGGTCAAGGGCGTGATGAAGAGCGGGAGTTACCTCATCGTGGACGCGTTCACGGTACGGGGCTGACCGCACCCCGCGCCGGGACGCACAAGGGCCCGTACCTCCGCCGGGAGGTACGGGCCCCGAACCGCTCCGGCCGCACGGGCCGTCGCGGTGGATCAGGCGTCGGCGCCGGCCTTCCGGCGGCGTACGACGAAGACCGCGCCCGCGCCCAGGGCCGCGGCCGCGCCGCCCGCGAGGGCGATCTGCGGGAGGGCCGAGGGGGAGCCGGTCTTGGCGAGGCTGCCGTCGGCGGCGGAGTCCGCGCCCGAAGTGTCCTTCACCTGACCGGAGTTGCCGCCCTGCGGCTTGTCGCCCGGGAGGGACGGGTGGCTGTCGTTCGGCTCGGCGTCGTCGACCTTGCCGGGCTTGCTGCCCGCGGGCAGGATCTCGAACTCGTACTCGCTGCCGGTGTCGCCGCCGCAGGTGCCGTCCTCATTGGCGTACGCACCGGTGACGAAGGCCATCCCGCCGCCGGACTTGACCTTGGCGTCGATCTTCACGCGCAGCTTGACGTCGAGGTGGGCACCCGCCTTGAGGGCGCCGTGCTCGCCGGCGAGGTGGTCGCCGCCGACGGTCTTCCAGGAGGCCGACGCGGTGTCGTACCACTGGAGCGTGACGAGCTTGTCGTAGTCGACGGTGCCGGTGTCGTCCATCGCGTGGAACATGGCGAACGGGAGGACCGCGTCCACGGTCTTGGCGGTGCCGTTGGTGACGCGCAGGGAGAAGCCCACCCACTGACCGGCGACGATCTTCGACGGCAGGCCCTTGGCCACGGCGCCGAACTTCGGGGCCACCACGCAGTCCGGGTCCTCGGCGGCCTTGGCGTCGGCGAGGGCCTTGTCGGCGGCGTTCTTCGTGTCCAGGGCGTCCCGCACGGCCTTCTGGAGGAGGGCGAGCACCTTGGAGTGGGCGACGAGGTCGTCGTCGTTCGCGTCGCCGGCCTTCCGGTACTCCTCGTCGGCCTTCGTCTTGGCGTCCGCGGCGGCCGTGACGGCCGTTGCCGCGTCGGCTATCGCCTGCTTGGCTGCGGCCTTCTCCTCCTCGGTGGCGGTGTCGGGGAGGTTGATGAGCGCGTCCCTGGCGTCGGCGAGCGCCTGCTCGGCGATGACCTGCGCGTCGGCTGCCGCAGTGGCCGCCTTCTTCGTCTCGTCGACCTTGATCGTGAGCTCGTTGGGCGTCTCGGTGTACTTCTTGAAGGCCTCCTGCCCGGCCTTCTCGGCTATGACGGCGTCGTCATAGGCCTTCTGCGCGTCGGCCGCGGCCTTCTCCAGCTCGGCGATCGTGGGCTTGCTCTGGGCCTGTGCCTGCGCGGCGGGCCTGGCGGTGGCGGCGAACGCCGGGGCCGTGACCGAGAGAAGGGCGACGGGGGCGACCACGGCGGCCACGACCGCCGTTGCGAGAGTGCGACGGATCTTCAAGGGAGCCTTTTCCTCGGTGGGACGGAGAGGGCTCGATGCTAGATGCAGGTAAAGCACGGGTAAATGGAGTTCCTGTGCACGGCAATGCGAGGGCGAGGCGCGAGGTGGGTGACAAACCGCATCAGAGCGGGACAGTTGTGCTCACGGTAGGGGTTTCCTGTGTGGGGCTTGTCATGACGCCGGGGCACGAGAAGAGGGCGGCCGCCCCCCGGGGCCGCCCTCCTGGGCGCTCTACCGGTACACGTGCTCCGGCGGTGCGACCGTGTCGCAGGTCAGCTTCTGGTTCGTGGGCACCAGGCGCTCCACGGACCCGGGATTCATGTGTACGGCGGCCAGTTGGGCCGCGTCGAGGTAGCCGATGAACAACTGCGTGTTCGCCGGCATGTTCTCCGGCTTGAAGACGAAGGTGACCCGCCCGTCGTCCTCCCGTACGCCCTCCATCACCCGGTCCACCCCGGCGCCCTGGCCCGACTCGCTGAGCTTCCCGTCGTCGTTCGGCCCCTTGCAGAAGACCCCGGTCTTCATCAGGACGGGGAATCCGGCCCTGCGCAGGGCCGCCTGCAGCCCCGCGTGGTCGCTGAAGTACCGCTGCTTGTCGAAGGTGGCGTGGACCGACCCGTCCGGCTGGGTGTCCACGGTGTACGCGGCCGTGTGGATGTGCACGCCCGCGCCCGACGTCGCATAGGACGGTGGCGCGGTCGACGGGTTGGCGAGGGTCGAGACCCCTACCGCGAGCCCGGACGCCAGCGCGACCGCGGCCACGCCCGTGACCTTGCGCAGCCGCCGGCGCGAGCGCCCCTTGGCGACGATCTCCTCGACGGGAGTGGCGAGATGCACGTCGTCGAGCGAGCCCCTCAGCGCGTCGAAGAGCTGGTCGGTGTCGGTGTCGTTCATGACAGGTCCTCCTGTTGCCTCTGCTGGTGCGGTACGGATACGAGTTCGCCGCGCAGCGCCGCAACAGCCCGCGACAGATGGGCGGTTACGGTCCCGGGCGCGATCCCCAGGGCCTTGGCCGTGCCCGCCGTGTCCAGGTCCAGGAAGACCCGGAAGGCGACCACCTCCCGCTGCCTCTGCGGCAGTCGGCGCAACGCGGTCAGCAGCGCCGGGTCGAGGGCGGCATCGGTGGCGTCGGGTCCGCAGACCTCGTGGCCGTCGGCCAGCGTCACCTCCCGGCGCCTGCGCCGCCACCACGTGACGCGGGTGTTGAGCGCGGTCCGTACGACCCACGCCCTCGGTGACGGATGCCGGCTCACCTTCGCCCACCCCGTCCACGCACGGGTGAAGGCCTCGGCCACCAGATCCTCGGCCAGCTGCCGGTCACCCACGCTCGCCAGGACGGCCCGCAGGCAGGCGTCCCGGTCGGCCCGGTAGAACTCCTTGAAATCCAGCTGCTTCACACCCCTGTTACGCCTGGCGGCACCGATCCGCTTACACGAAGCCGTACTCTCTTCGTTCTCCGGGACCTCGTCCTCCTTCACGTCCCCAGTGGACGAGGCCCCGGGGTCCCGGACAAGAGAGGTGTCACACTTCGGCCCCTGCTTCCGCTCTCAGTGGGCAAGAGGGACCGCTAGCAGGAGGCACGCACCCATGACCGACAGCCCGCAGCCCGCTCCCACGGAGGTCTTCGTCGGCCACCGGGAGCTGCTCTTCTCCGTCGTCTACAACATGCTCGGCTCCGTGGCCGACACCGACGACGTCCTGCAGGAGACCTGGCTGGCCTGGACCGGCCGCAACTCGTCCCCGGACGCGGAGCCGATCGAGAGCCCGCGCGCCTACCTGGTGCGGATCGCCGTGAACAAGGCGCTGGCCAGGAAGGACCTGATCAGCCGCCGCCGCGAGACCTACTTCGGCCCGTGGCTCCCCGAGCCCCTCGTCACCGCCGACGACGCGACGGACGCCGACCGCAGCGACTCCGTGTCGATGGCCCTGATGGTGGTCCTGGAGACGCTGACACCGCTGGAGCGGACCGTCTTCGTCCTCCACGAGGTGTTCGGGTACGCACACACGGAGACCGCGCAGATCCTGGGCCGTTCGCCCTCCGCCGTACGCCAACTCGCCCACCGCGCAAGGGAACACGTACAGGCGCGGCGTCCGCGCTACCGCCCCGACCCGCAGATCTGGCAGCAGGTCACCGAGCGCTTCATGGCCGCCAACGCGGGCGGCGACCTGGAGGCGCTCCTGGAGATCCTCGCCGAGGACGTCACCCTGTGGGCCGACGGCGGCGGCAAGGCCCCGGCGGCGGGACGGCGACCTGTGCACGGCCGCGAGAAGGTGGCCCGGCTGCTGGCGGCCCGGTCCGGGCGCGGGGTGCCGGACGCGCGGATCCAGTACCGACGGGTCAACGGGGACCCGTCGGCACTGCTCTTCAGCGGGGACGCGCTCTTCGCCGTACTCGTCCTGGAGCTGGCGCCGGAGACCGACGAGGTGCGGAGCATCTACATCGTGACCAACCCGGAGAAGCTCGCCGGCGTCAGCTGACCGCGATCCCTAGCCGCCGTACGGCCGGGTGATGACTTCCATGGCGTGGCCCGCGGGGTCGATGAAGTAGACCCCGCGGCCCCCGTCGTTGTGGTTGATCTCGCGGGGGTGCTTCATGTGCGGGTCGGCGAACCAGTCGGCGCCCGTCGCCTTCATCCGGTCGAAGATCCCGTCGAACTCCTCCTCGGGCACGAGGAAGGCGTAGTGCTGCACGGTGATCGAATCGGCAGGGATGGCGGCGAAGTCGAGAGTGACGCCGTTCCCGGTGGTGACGGGGATGAACGGCCCCCATTCCTCGCCCACTTCGAGGCCGAGGATGCCCGCCAGGAACTCGGCGGACGCCCGGTTGTCACGGGCGTGAATGATGGTGTGGTTGAGCTGAACGGATACAGACACGGTGGTATGCCTCCAGAGGCATGCCCGGCACCTCCATGCTCCGCCCAGGCGGCGGCCGGCACGCGATGCTGTCGTAGATCGTACGGGAGTCTCAGCGATCGAGGTAGGCCAGCACGGCCAGCACCCGCCGGTTGTCGCTCTCGCCCGCCAGCAGCCCCAGCTTGGTGAAGATGTTGCCGATGTGCTTGGCGACGGCCTTCTCCGTGACGAAGAGCCCCTCCGCGATCCCGGCGTTGGACCGCCCCTGCGCCAGCCACTCCAGGACCTCGCGCTCGCGTGGGGTGAGCGCCGCGATTCGCTCGTCGCGGTCCCTGCGGACCATCAGCTGCGCGACGACCTGCGGGTCCATCGCGGTCCCGCCCTCCGCGACCCGGCGGACGGTGTCCATGAACATCGTGCCGTCGGTGACCCGGTCCTTGAGCATGTACCCGACCGCACCCCCGCCCCCGGCGAGCAACTCCCGTGCGTACAGCGGCTCCACGTACTGCGACAGCAGCAGTACGGGCAGACCCGGCACCCTGCGCCGCGCCTCCACGGCCGCCCGCAGCCCCTCGTCGCTGAAGCCCGGCGGCAGCCGTACGTCGACGATGCCGATGTCCGGGCGGGGGTCGGCGGTGAGGGCGGACAGGAGGTCCTCGCCGTTGTCGACGGCGGCGGCGACCTCATGGCCGTACGCCTTCAGCAGCCGGATCAGGCCGTCCCTCAGGAGGAAGTGGTCTTCGGCGAGGACAATTCGCACGGCAGCTCCATCGTCACCAGGGTGGGCCCGCCCGGCGGGCTGCTCACGGCCAGTACGCCGTCGAAGGTGGCGAGCCTGCGCTCGATGCCGCGCAGGCCGGTGCCACGAGCCGGGTCCGCGCCGCCGTGGCCGTCGTCGGTCACGGTGATGCGCAGGGCGCGGCGGTCATGATCGTAACCGACCTCGATCCAGGCGCGGTCGGCCCGCGCGTGCTTGGTGGCGTTGGTCAGCACCTCGGAGACGGCGAAGTAGGCGGCGGACTCCACGGGCAGATCGGGGCGGCCCGGCAGGCCGGCGACGACCTCGGTGGTGAGCGGGCTGCCGAGCGCCAACGCCCTTACGGCGTCGACGAGTCCGCGGTCGGCGAGGACCGGCGGATGGATGCCGCGGACGAGGTCGCGCAACTCCTGGAGGGCCTTGACCGAGGACTCCCTGGCCTCGACGAGCAGCTCCCGTACGGCTTCGGGGTCGGTCGCAAGACGGTGTTCGGCGGCGTTGAGCGTCATCCCCATCGCGACCAGCCGCGCCTGCGCCCCGTCGTGCAGATCGCGCTCGATACGGCGGATCTCGGCCATCTGGTTGCCGACGGCGTCGGAGCGGGTCTCGGCGAGGTGTTTTACGCGGGCGTTCAGCAGCTCCTTCGCGCTGGGCGTCAGCACGCGCCGGGTCCAACGGGCGTGCTGGCGCACGACTTTGGGGGCGGACCACAGGGCGAGCGGGAACTGGACGAGCCCGAGGAAGCCGGCCAGGGCCGCCGTCTTCCACCCCATGACGGGGAAGAACAGATACCAGGCGTTGTTCCAGGACCCCTGGGTGAGCTGGGTTCCGTACGCGGCGAGAAAGATCCCCCAGGCCCCGCTGAGCAGCAGCGCGGCCGGTACGAAGGCGAGCGGCCCGCCGACCAGCGGCTCGTGCAGCGCCCAGAGCCGCTCGCGGCGGGTCTGCGGGTCGCTGAACAGCCACCGGTAACGGGCGACCAGTCCGCGGGCGCCGGGCGGCGCGGGTGGCAGCGGTCCGTACGGTCCCGGTATCTCGACCCCCGACCAGGCGGCGGCCAACTCGCGTTGTCTGTCCGCCTGTTGGCGGACGCCGGCCATCGCGGCCGGGACGAGACCGAGGCCCGGACCGATCAGCCACACCGCCGAGGAGACAGCAAGGGAACGGAGGGAGACGACCGTCGCAAGGCCGCACAGGGTGAGGGAGCGGCGAAGGGCCACGAGCCCGCCGCGGAAGGTGAACTTCCCGCTGTCTGCTGCTTGTTCGTTTTCAGCCACGGCGTCATTATGTGGTGACAGGTGGTGCCGCGTCGGTGGAGAAAACTCCCCTTTCGCAGGAGCGGACCGACGCCTAGCAGATCTCCACGGCCGCGCGCCCGGAGATGTACCAAACTTCACTTGCACGAGTGAATCGATAAAAGCATGCACGTTTCTTCACCCCCCGCCTTCCTATCGTGAGGGTGTCGCCCTGGACTCCGGTGGCTGTCCACTCGTTCCGAGCTATCGCCAAGGACTGCCGTGGGTGTGAAAGATCTGCCTGGAGTTCTTCCCGATTCAGGCCACAGTGCGCACAGTTACTCCAAGAACGGCTCCACGATCGTCGAGCTGCACGGCGAGATCGACCTCGCCACCGCCCCCGAGGTCCGGCTGCACATCGATGCGGCGACCGCCCTCGTCGGCTCCCGGCTCGTCGTCGACCTGCGCCCCGTCGAATTCATCGACTGCGCCGCCTTCGCCCTGCTCTGCCGCGCCCGCCGCAGGCTCCGGGACCGGGGAGGGACCATGGTGCTGGTCTGCGTCCGGCCCTGGCACCTCAAGCTGCTGCGCGCGGCCGGGCTCGGTGACTGCTTCCGGGTGGTGGAGACCGTCGAGGAGGCGGTGGCACAGGGCTGAGTTCGTAAAAGCGCGGGCCCTTCGGCGTCACTCTCCGTAGGGTCGGCTCCTATGAGCACCGATCGATCTTTCGAAGAACTCGTCGCCGAGGCAGACTCCGTCTCCGTGGCGGGCTGGGACTTTTCCTGGCTGGACGGCCGCGCCACCGAGGAGCGCCCCTCGTGGGGGTACGCGCGGGCGATGGGGGAGCGGATGGGGCGGGCGTCCGCCGCGCTCGACATCCAGACCGGCGGGGGTGAAGTCCTCGCCTCCGTACCGAAGTTGCCGCCGCTCGCGGTCGCCACCGAGGCCTGGCCGCCGAACGTCGCGAAGGCGACCGCGCTGCTGCACCCCCGGGGTGCGGTGGTCGTCGCGGACCAGGAGGAGCCGCCGCTGCCGTTCGCCGACGGGGCGTTCGACCTCGTGGTCAGCCGCCACCCGGTGAAGGCGTACTGGACGGAGATCGCCCGCGTACTGGCTCCCGGCGGTACGTACTTCTCGCAGGAGGTCGGCCCGGCGAGCGTCTTCGAACTCATCGAGTACTTCCTGGGCCCGCAGCCCGAAGGCCGCAAGGGCCGCGACCCGGAGGCGGCGCGGGCGGAGGCGGAGGCGGCAGGACTTGAGGTGGTGGACCTGCGGCTCGAGAAGCTGCGGACGGAGTTCCTCGACATCGGGGCCGTCGTCTACTTCCTGCGCAAGGTGATCTGGATGGTGCCGGGCTTCACGGTGGCGGAGTATCTGCCCCAACTCCGGTCCCTGCACGAGCAGATCGAGAAGGAGGGGCCGTTCGTGGCGACGACCGCACGGTTCCTCGTCGAGGCCCGCAAGCCCGCCGCGTAGAGGGCCGGCCGCCGTGGATGCCGTGCTCCTCGTGCTCACCCTCCTCGCGGGCCTGCTCGGCGCCGCCGCCGGGCTCCTCCTGCCGCGCCCCGCCCACCGGCTGTCGGTCGAGCCGGAGGAGCCCTGGCGTGCGACAGCGCCCGACGGCGCACCCCTCACCGGCTGGATCGGGCCCGCCCGCACCGCACACCGCGGGTGGTACGGACCGAGCACCCCGGTCACCGTCACCGTCACCGCACTGCTCTGTGCCGCGCTCGCACTATCAGCCGGACCTGTGCCCGAGCTGTGCGTCTGGCTGCTGATCGCGCCCGTGCTCGTACTGCTGGCCCTCGTCGACCGCGCCGTGAAGCGACTGCCCGACGTACTGACCCTTCCGCTCGCCGCCGCCACCGCCGCCCTGCTGGGTCTCGCGGCCCTGATTCCCGGCGCCCGGGGCTCCTGGATCCACGCCCTTCTCGGTGCCTGCGCGCTCGGCGGCGGTTACTACGTGCTGTTCCTCGTCAACCCGCGGGGGATGGGCTTTGGTGACGTCAAGTTGGCTACGTCACTCGGATTAGCTCTTGGGTGGTACGGGTGGGGGGTGTTGATGCTGGGCGCTCTCGCCGGGTTCGTCTACAGCTCCCTGTACGGGATTTCCCTGGTCGCGATGGGTAGGGCCACCCTCAAGACCGCGCTGCCCTTCGGCCCGTTCATGGTGGCCGGCGCTTGCACGGGTCTGCTGCTCGGCGGATTCGGAGCGTAGTTGCGGCACGTCGTGGCAGCGAGCACCACTTACGAAGGGTTATGGTGGAAACCCCCCCTCGGGCCGGTCCGTATCCCCCCCCACGGACCGGCCCGTTTTTTCTTCCGTCAGCCGCGCCCGGCCCAGATGTTGGCGCCCGCGGTGTCCACGGCGAAGGTGTCGATCTCCTTCAACTCCGCGTCGCTGAGCGGCGCTCCGGCCAGAGCCGCGACGTTCTCCTCCAGCTGCTTCACGCTCGACGCACCGATCAGCGCGGACGTCATCCGCGGGTCGCGCAGCACCCAGTTGAGTGCCAGCTGTGCGAGCGACTGACCGCGGCGCTTCGCGATCTCGTTGAGACCGTTGAGGCGGCGCAGCACCTCGTCCGAGAGCAGATCCGGGTTGAGGGACTTGCCCTGTGTGGCGCGCGAGCCCTCCGGGATGCCCTTCAGGTACTTGCCGGTGAGCAGACCCTGCGCGAGCGGCACGAAGGAGATGCAGCCCATGCCCGCCGTCTCCAGCGTGTCGAGCAGCGCGTCGTCCTCGGTCCAGCGGTTGATCATCGAGTACGACGGCTGGTGGATGAGGGCGGGAACACCCATCTCCTTCAGGATGGCGGCCGCCTGGGCGGTCTGCTCGCTCGTATAGGAGGAGACACCGACGTACAGCGCCTTGCCCTGCTGCACCGCGGAGGCCAGCGCGCCCATCGTCTCCTCGAGCGGGGTCTCCGGGTCGAAGCGGTGGGAGTAGAAGATGTCGACGTAGTCGAGGCCCATGCGCTTCAGCGAGGCGTCCAGCGACGAGGTCAGGTACTTGCGCGAGCCCCACTCGCCGTACGGGCCGGGGTGCATCAGATAACCGGCCTTGGTGGAAATGATCAGCTCGTCGCGGTACGGAGCGAAGTCCTGGGCGAAGAGCTTGCCGAAGTTGAGCTCGGCGGACCCGGCCGGCGGACCGTAGTTGTTCGCCAGGTCGAAGTGCGTGACTCCGAGATCGAAGGCGCGGCGCAGGATCTCGCGCTGGGAGTCGAGGGTGCGGTCGTCACCGAAGTTGTGCCACAGGCCGAGGGAGATCGCGGGCAGCTTCAGCCCGCTCCGGCCGGTCCGCCGGTACTCCATGGAGTCATAACGGTCACCGGCGGCGAGATAACGAAGAGAATCGGTCATGTCCCCTGACTATCACGGAGCTGTGACAGTCCGGGTTGGGTGGCAGTGACCCCTGCGCAGTACTGTGGCCACTTACCCCCACAGCCCTCGTGAGAGGAATCTCAGTGAACTTGCGCGACCTGGTGTACGGGCTCTACGCACGCCGGGTGGAAGGCCGCCTCGACCACGCCCAGGTGCCCAAGCACATCGGCGTCATCCTGGACGGCAACCGCCGCTGGGCCAAGGCCTCGGGCGGCACCGCCGCGCAGGGGCACAAGGCGGGCGCGGACAAGATCTCCGAGTTCCTGGGCTGGTGCGACGAGACGGACGTCGAGGTCGTCACCCTGTGGATGCTCTCCACGGACAACTTCGACCGCCCCGAGGACGAGCTCGTACCGCTCCTCGGCATCATCGAGGACACGGTCCGCGAGCTGGCGTCGGACGGCCGCTGGCGCGTCCACCACGTCGGCACGCTCGACCTTCTCCCCTCCCGTACGCAGTCGGTCATCAAGGAGGCCGAGCAGGCCACCCACGACCGCGACGGAATACTGGTCAACGTCGCCGTGGGCTACGGCGGCCGCCAGGAGATCGCCGACGCGGTCCGCTCGCTCCTCCTGGAGCACGCCTCCAAGGGCACCTCCTTCGAGGAGCTCGCCGAGATCGTCGACGTCGAGCACATCTCCGAACACCTCTACACCCGCGGCCAGCCCGACCCGGACCTCGTGATCCGCACCAGCGGCGAGCAGCGCCTCTCGGGCTTCATGCTCTGGCAGAGCGCCCACTCGGAGTACTACTTCTGCGAAGTCTTCTGGCCGGCCTTCCGCAAGGTGGATTTCCTGCGTGCCCTGCGTGACTACGCGGCACGCCACCGGCGTTACGGCGCCTGACCTCCCCGGCTGATCCTCTCTCTGGGCACATCTCCCTCACCCGCATATGCGGTGGGTGGCATGGCTTCGGGTGTTCGAGGGCATACCCCCTCGTGAGCAGCGTTCGAGGCAGCTCACCCGGGAGGCCCTTTGCACACGGAGCCCGCAGAGAAGAGCGGGGTGGGCCGGCGCTCGGCCCGTGCATCGTGGCCTGAGACCGGTTCCACCGCTCGCGACGTCGTCGCACCCCAACCTCAGCCGAGGGGGTACGTCCTTCCGTGGTGACCAGCACTAAGCGCCGCATGCCCGACAGGCGCACTTACGTTCTCGACACCAGCGTCCTGCTGGCCGACCCCAATGCCATGGCCCGATTCGACGAGCACGAAGTCGTGCTGCCGATTGTCGTGGTCACGGAGTTGGAGGCCAAGAGGCACCATCCTGAGCTCGGTTACTTCGCCCGGCAGGCGCTGCGCCTGCTGGACGACTTCCGGGTGAAGTTCGGCCGCCTCGACGCCCCCATCCCGATGGGCGAGCTGGGCGGGACCCTGAGGGTCGAGCTGAACCACTCCGATCCCAGCGTTCTTCCCGCTGGTTACAGGTTGGGGGACAACGACTCCCGCATTCTCGCGGTCGCACGCAATCTCCAGGCGGAGGGATACGACGTCACCGTCGTCTCCAAGGACCTCCCGCTGCGCATCAAGGCCTCGTCGGTCGGTCTGCTCGCCGAGGAGTACCGCGCCGAGCTCGCGATCACCGACTCCGGTTTCACCGGAATGTCCGAACTGCAGCTCTCCGCCGACCAGGTGGACCTCCTCTTCTCCGAGGAGACGCTGTACGTCCCCGAGGCGGCCGACTTCCCCGTCCACACCGGACTCGTGCTCCAGTCGGAGCGCGGCAAGGCGCTGGGCCGGGTCACCGGCGAGGGCAACGTCCGTCTCGTACGCGGCGATCGTGAGGCCTTCGGGCTGCACGGCCGCAGCGCCGAGCAGCGGATCGCGCTGGATCTGCTCCTGGACCCGGACATCGGGATCATCTCGATGGGCGGCCGGGCCGGCACCGGCAAGTCGGCGCTGGCGCTCTGCGCGGGGCTGGAAGCCGTACTGGAGCGCGGGCAGCACAAGAAGGTCATGGTCTTCAGGCCGCTGTACGCGGTCGGGGGGCAGGAGCTCGGTTATCTGCCGGGGTCCGAGGCCGACAAGATGGGCCCGTGGGCGCAGGCGGTCTTCGACACGCTCTCGTCCGTGACGTCGCGCGAGGTGATCGAGGAGGTCCTGGGGCGCGGCATGCTCGAGGTCCTGCCGCTCACCCACATCCGCGGCCGTTCGCTCCACGACGCGTTCGTGATCGTGGACGAGGCCCAATCCCTGGAACGGAACGTTCTGTTGACCGTTCTGTCCCGTATCGGGGCGAATTCCAGGGTTGTCCTCACGCACGATGTCGCCCAGCGCGACAATCTGCGGGTCGGGCGGTACGACGGTGTGGTGGCCGTCGTCGAGAAGCTGAAGGGCCACCCGCTCTTCGCGCACATCACCCTGACCCGCTCCGAGCGGTCGCAGATCGCCGCACTGGTGACCGAAATGCTGGAGGACGGCCAGATCTGAGGCATATGCCCTCGGTTACCCAGCAGTTGGCAGAACCGGAGCCGTCCGGCGAGGCGCAGCAGCCTAGCCGGGCGGCTCTTCGGTGCGCCTGCGTTTCCGGAAATCCGTTGGGGTAAACGACGTGTGAGCTTTCACACTCAGCAGATAATTGCCTTGCGGTGCCCCCGTCCGGCAGAGTCTCTCTTCCGTCAGGCCCCGCATACGGCACCCGTGCACCAAAGCACCACACAACTCCACATCTGACGCCGTATGCCGCCCGAGCACCACGCGGCTCTCCCGCAAGGGAGTTGCCCACCGGGCCCGTGCCTCCCGTGACCCAGCAGTTGGGAGGCCTGTGCCAGGGGCACGATTGCGTCCGCGGGGTCACCGGTGCGGGCGCTGCTGGAAGGAAACCGTGTGAGCCGGATTTCGGTTCGCGGATTCGCGGTGGCATCTGCCACTGCGGTCACCACCGTTGGCGCCGTCGTCGGCGTTGCCTCGGGCAGCACCCTGCCCGCGAACGACAACAACGACACAGCAGCTGCACCGGACACGACGCTCCTCGCGGACATTCCCACCGGCCAGCAGGCTCAGGTGCAGACCGCTTCCCTCAGTCAGCAGGCAGACGTCCAGGCCGCCCAGGCCGACGCGTCGGCCAAGAAGGATGCCGAGGCTGCGGCCCGCATCCAGGCTGCCAAGGACGCGAAGTCGAAGAAGGACGCCGCCGAGGCGAAGCTGAAGAAGGAGCGCGAGGCCAAGGAAGCGGCCAGCCGCTCCGAAGCCCGCTCCAAGATCAGCTACACCCAGCAGAGCTCGTACTCGGTGTCGCAGATCAAGGCGATGGCCCAGTCGATGATGGCGTCCGACCAGTTCCAGTGCTTCAGCAACATCGTGGAGCACGAGTCCGGCTGGAACTACCGCGCGACCAACCCCTCCTCGGGTGCCTACGGTCTCGTCCAGGCCTACCCCGGCTCCAAGATGGCCTCGGCCGGCGCCGACTGGCAGACCAACCCGGCCACCCAGATCAAGTGGGGCCTCAACTACATGGAGAACCGTTACGGCTCCCCGTGCGGTGCCTGGTCGTACTGGCAGACCCACCACTCGTACTGAGCAGCCTCAGCACTCAACTTCACAGAGCCCCTCACCGTCCTTCGGTGGGGGGCTCCGTGCGTGTACGGTCAGCCTCGAACCGAGCCGGGGGCACCACGGGGGAAGAAGGAACGACATGGCAGGACTGCCGGGATGGCTGGAGCGGCTCGGCGCCGAACTGACCAGCCTGGGCGAACGGCTGGAGGAACGCCGTGCGGAGGAGGACGTGAAGGCCGGCCAGGAAGAACCACAGGAATCACAGGCCGCCCCCGAACACGTACCCCCGCCGCCCGCCTACGCTCCCGCCGTGGCCCCCCGCCCCGACCCGGTGGCCGCCGTCCCCTGGGGGATGCGGGTCGCCGCCGAGGCGGGCTGGCGCCTGCTGGTCCTCGCGGGCACGCTCTGGGTCCTGATGAAGGTCATCAGCGCCATCCAGCTGGTCGTGTTCGCCTTCGTCGCGGCCCTGTTGGTCACCGCCCTGCTCCAGCCGACCGTGGCCCGCCTCAAGAAGATGGGCCTGCCGCGCGGCCTCGCCACCGCGGTCACCGCGATCTCCGGCTTCGTCCTCATGGGGCTCGTCGGCTGGTTCGTGGTCTGGCAGGTCATGGAGAACCTGGACACGCTCTCGACCAAGGTCCAGGACGGTATCCAGGAGCTGAAGCGCTGGCTGCTCAACAGCCCGTTCCATGTCACCGAGGACCAGATCAACCAGATCGCCAAGAACCTCACCGACACCATCGGCGCCAACACCAACGAGATCACCTCGACCGGCCTTCAGGGCATCACGGTCATGGTGGAGGTGCTCACCGGGATACTGCTGGCGATGTTCTCCACGCTCTTCCTGCTGTACGACGGCCCGCGCATCTGGCAGTGGACCCTCAAGCTGGCCCCCGCAGCGGCCCGCCCCGGCCTCGCGGGCGCCGGCCCGCGCGCCTGGCGGACGCTGACCGCGTATGTGCGCGGGACGGTGATAGTGGCCATGATCGACGCCATCTTCATCGGGCTCGGGATCTACTTCCTGAAGGTCCCCATGGCGGTCCCGCTGGCCGTCTTCATCTTCCTGTTCGCCTTCATCCCCCTGGTCGGCGCGGTCATTTCGGGCGCGCTGGCGGTGGTGGTCGCCCTGGTGACGGAGGGCGTGTTCACGGCGCTGATGGTGCTGATCGTGGTCCTCGCCGTACAGCAGATCGAGGGCCACATCCTGCAGCCGTTCATCCTGGGCCGTGCGGTACGGGTGCATCCGCTCGCGGTGGTGCTCTCCGTGGCGGCGGGAGGGCTGGTCGCGGGGATCGGCGGCGCGGTGGTCGCGGTCCCGCTGGTGGCGGTGACCAACACGATGGTGGGCTATCTGCGCACCTACAGCCGGGAGAACGCCCTCAGGACGGCACCGGCCCCGCACGGGGCGACGGCGGTCGAGGTGGCACCGGTACTGCCGAACGACGACAGAGATGAAAACGGGGGAACCGAGTGATATCAGAGCCGGAGATAGTGGGGGACTTCGGCGACAGCCAAGTCATGGACTTGGCCGGAGAGTTGGAGGGCCGCCCGCCGAGAGCGCCCCGGCCGCGCAGACCGTGGCTGTGGGCGCTGGGCGGGGCGGTGGTGGCGTCGGCGGTCTGGGGCGGGGCGCTCTTCGCGTACGAGCGCGGGCGCGACGACGGGGTGGACATCAAGGGGTACGCGGTGGGGGCCGATCTCTGCCAGAAGGTCCGGCTGAAGGCGCTGACCGCCGCGATCGGAGAGCGGGAGCGGGAGAACGATCCCGTCCGCTGGGACGACCGGAACAGCACTCTCGACCGGGCGCGCTGCACGGTGGGGATCCAGTCCGCCGAGGAGAAGGCGAAGGCGGAGAAGGAGAAGTCCTCGCTGAGCTACTCGGTGGGGCTGTCCGCCGCGCTGCACAAGGTGACCGATCCGGGCCCCGAGTTCCGGGCGACCCTCAGCAAGAACGACTGGTACGTCGACCAGAAGTCGAAGGTCGAAGAGGTTCCCGGCCTGGGCGACGAGGCGTACATGGTGACCACCAACGACGGGAACGCGGGCATTCCCGAGCTCCGGGTCCGGGACGGGTCGGCCGTGTTCACCCTGAACGTCGACATCTCCATGAACTCTTACGGGGATATGGAGGCGGCGGGGCCCAAGCCCCCGTCCACCGCGGAGATGGCCGCCCTCCAGCCCGCGATGATCGAGGACATGCGCGCGATGATGGCGGCGCTCAAGAAGTGAGAAGGGCCCCGGCGACAGGATCTGTCACCGGGGCCCGCTCATGTCGTACGCAACCGCTACTGCGCCAGCACCGCTTCCGCGTCCAGCGTCGTGCCGACCGCCTGCAGGACGGCCGCGATCTTGAAGGCCTCCTGGATGGTCTCGCGGTCGACCCCGGCCTTGCGGAGCACCTGCTCGTGCGAGTCCAGGCACTGGCCGCAGCCGTTGATCGCGGAGACCGCGAGCGACCACAGCTCGAAGTCGACCTTCTCGACGCCCGGGTTGCCGATGACGTTCATCCGCAGGCCCGCGCGGAGCGTGCCGTACTCGGGGTCGGAGAGGAGGTGGCGCGTCCGGTAGTAGACGTTGTTCATCGCCATGACCGCCGCGGCGGACTTGGCGGCGGTGTACGCCTCCGGGGAGAGGTTCGCCTTCGCCTCCGGCTCCAGCTCGCGCAGCACCTGCGGCGAGCGCGAGGCGATCGCGCAGGCCAGGACGGTGCCCCAGAGCTGCTGCTTCGGGAGGTCCGAGTTGCCGATGACCGAGCCGAGGTTCAGCTTCAGGTCCTTGGCGTAGTCCGGTATGGCGGACTTGAGTTCATCGAGCGCCATGGTCACTCACCGGCCAGGAGGGCGACCGGGTCCAGGGTGTTCTCGCCCTTGGTCCAGTTGCACGGGCACAGCTCGTCGGTCTGGAGCGCGTCCAGGACCCGGAGGACTTCCTTCGGGTTACGGCCGACGGAGCCCGCGGTCACCATCGTGAACTGGATCTCGTTGTTCTGGTCGACGATGAAGACGGCGCGCTGCGCGAAGCCGTCCTCGCCCTCGATGCCGAGGTCGCGCATGAGCTCGTGCTTCGAGTCGGCGAGCATCGGGAAGGGCAGGTCGGTCAGGTCCGGGTGGTCCTTGCGCCAGGCGTGGTGCACGAACTCGGAGTCGCCGGAGAAGCCGAGGACCTGGGCGTCACGGTCGGCGAACTCCTCGTTGAGCTTGCCGAAGGCGGCGATCTCGGTGGGGCACACGAAGGTGAAGTCCTTCGGCCACGCGAAGACGATCTTCCACTTGCCCTCGTAGGTCTTGTGGTTGATCTGCTCGAACTCCTTGCCCGCCTCCAGCGAAACACAAGCGGTCAGGTCGAACTCGGGGAACTTGTCACCGACAGTGAGCACGCGCACTCCTTGCAAAGGGGCAGGAATCCCTTTTGGGGCTTTCCTGGGGGTTGGACGGCTCACAGCGTGCCACAGGATGCATTGATCACGGAAATAGCTAGACTCGGTCGTGATGATCGGAGGTGCCTATCAGTGGCCACAGTAAGTAGGAGCAAGCAGAGCAAGCAGCCGAGCCTGGCGCAGCTGCGGGCGTTCGCGGCGGTGGCCGAGCATCTGCACTTCCGTGACGCGGCGGCGGCGATCGGGATGAGCCAGCCCGCGCTGTCGGGGGCGGTCTCGGCGCTGGAGGAGACCCTCGGCGTACAGCTTCTGGAGCGGACGACGCGCAAGGTGCTGCTGTCGCCGGCGGGGGAGCGGCTTGCGGCGCGGGCGAAGACGGTGCTGGATGCGGTCGGGGAGCTGATGGAGGAGGCGGAGGCGGTGCGGGCGCCGTTCACCGGGGTGCTGCGGCTCGGGGTGATTCCGACGGTGGCGCCGTATCTGCTGCCGACCGTGCTGCGTCTCGTACGGCGCGAGTACCCGGCCTTGGATCTCCAGGTGCACGAGGAGCAGACGTCGTCCCTGCTGGAGGGGCTGGCGGCGGGGCGGCTCGATCTGCTGCTCCTCGCGGTGCCGCTGGGGGTGCCGGGGGTGGCCGAACTGCCCCTGTTCGACGAGGACTTCGTCCTGGTGACGCCGAGGGACCACTGGCTGGCGGGCCGGGAGGACGTGCCGAGGGAGGCGCTGAAGGCGCTGGACCTGCTGCTGCTCGACGAGGGCCACTGTCTGCGCGACCAGGCGCTGGACGTGTGCCGGGAGGCGGGGAGGAGCGACGGGGCCGCGGTCACGACGACGGCGGCCGGTCTGTCGACGCTGGTGCAGCTGGTCGCGGGCGGACTGGGGGTGACGCTGCTGCCGCGGACGGCGGTACGAGTGGAGACGGGCCGCAACGAGCACCTGGCGACGGCGTACTTCGCGAACCCCGCCCCGTCCCGCCGCATCGCGCTGGCGATGCGGGTGGGGGCGGCGCGGGGCGAGGAGTTCGAGGCGTTCGCGGCGGCGCTGCGGGAGGCGATGAGACCGCTGCCGGTGTGGCTGAATTAGAGCCGGTCACTCTGTCCGCAGGCCGTCAGGTCGCATCAGCCGCCACAACGGCGGCAGGCTCAGCAGCGTCACCAGGAGCACCGCGCCCCCGCTGATCCCCGTCATCGCCGCCACCACGCTCCAGTCCACCGTGATCGAGTGGCCCACCATCGCCAGCAGCATCACACCGAGCCCTACGCCCACCACCGTCGACAGGATCAGCCCCAACGCGACGGGGATCGCCGTCTGCCAGAGCACCGACCAGCTCATCGTCGAACGCCGCGTACCGAAGGCCACCAGCACCGCCAACAGCCGTTTGCGCTCGCGGAGTTGTTCAAGGAGCGCGACCAGCAGGCTCACGCCGATGAGGAGCAGGACACCCGCGGTGCCGATGTAGAGACCCCGTCGCACCGAAGCGAACCGTTGGCTCTGTTCCGTCTCCGAGAGCCGCTGCACGCTGTAGAGCGGCGAGATCCCCGCGATGCTGTTCCGCGCCAGGTCGTTCGCGTCGGTCACCGCGGGATCCAGGCTCAGGAACATCCTCCGGCTGATCTGCCCCTCCTTGAGCGCCGGCAGCGCCCCCGGCGTGAGCAGCAGACCGCCCCCGTCCGTGCCCCCGTCGGGCGAGTTCCGTACGGTCACCGTCCGGGTGTCCGCCGGTACGGTCCAACTGATCGGCAGCGCGCGCGACTTGTCCGTGGGGAGGAGGCTCGAGCCGCTCAGGTACACCCGGTGTCCCGGCTTGGCCATCGCGACCGCGTTCGGGTCCCAGCCGCCCGTCGCGACGAACGCGTCGCCGTCCTTGCAGGACGAGCCGATGTTCGCGACCGCGCGCAGCGAGGCGCAGTCGCCGACGGTGAGGTCGCTGTACGACTCGTTGTACCGGGAGAACTTCGCCACCGAGGCGTTCCCGAGCGTGACCACCGAGCGCACCCCGTGCGTGGCCCGCAGCTTCGCCTCGACGTCCGCGCTCTGGGCCGCGGTCTTGTTGAGGCCGTACACGGACAACTGGTACCGGGAGACATCGGCGCCCGTCGTCTTCGTGTAGTCCCCGTCGATCCCCGTGAACAGCATCTGCAGCGCGATCGCCCCGGCGACGGCCACCGCGATCCCGTTGACCGTCCTGGCTGCCGTGCCGCTGGTCAACTGCAGCCGCCGTACGGCCAGTTGCCAGGCGGTCGCGCCCCCGCCGAGGCGGTTCACGACGGCCTCCACCACCCAGGGGAGCAGCGCCACGACCCCGGAAAGGAACAGCGTCGTACCGCTGATGACCTGGACCTTGTTGAAGCCGCCCCCGGAGCGGCCCTTGCCGATCATCGGGGCGAGCAGGACGAGTCCGGCGGCCGGCAGCGCCAGCCGCCACCAAACCCGGCGACGGCGTGCGGTCGCGGTCCGTACGACACCGAGCGGCTCGACGACCACCCCGCGCATCGACAGCAGCGTCACCCCGACGGCCGCCGCGGGCACGGCGAGCGCGACGAGCACCGCGAGGGCGGGCGAGGGGTCCACGTCGGCGGGGAAGAGATTGATCCCCGCGACGGTCATGTCGCCGATGAACTGCCGCCCAAGGAGGAAGAATCCGGCGCCGAGCACCAGCCCGACGAGCGCCCCGGCGAGCGCCTCGCCCGCCGCGATGCGCCGCGTCGCCTGCGCGTCAGCGCCGACCAGCCGCAGTGCGGCCAGCCTGCGGTCGCGGCGGTCGCCGCCGAAGCGGACGGCGGCGGCGATGAAGACGCCGACGGGCATCAGCAGCACGATGAAGATGATGACGACGAGCAGCGCCATCACCGGGTCCATGGGCTCCTGCTGCTGCTGACCGCCGTAGGAGCTGATCCGCCGGACCTCGCCGCTGCCCAGGGTGAGACTGTCCACGCCCCCGTAGTAGGCGAGTTCGTGCGGGCCGAGCAGCCCGGCGTCGGAGATCGTCCCGACGTCCTTGTACGGGATGCGCTCGCGCAGGAGCTTGCCCGCGGGGGAGTCGAGGAGGGCCCCGAGGGCGGGGGAGACCACCATCGTGCCCGTCGCGGGCAGCGAGCCGAGGCCCGGCGGGACGGGGGCGGCGGCGCTCTCGCCGTGCACGAGGCGGCCGCGGACGTCGTCCATTCCGTACTGCGTGTCCGTGATCGCCTGCAGGGTCGTGTCCCCGCGCTTGTCGGTCATCTGCGCCGTGAAGTCGTCGCGCGCCGCGCTGCGCTGGTCGCGCGCGGACAGGGCGCCGGGCACCGCGGTCGTGAAGAGCAGCACGGCGACGCCGAGCCCGACGCCGACGGCGGTCAGCAGGGTCCGCATCCAGCCCTCGCGGCCGCCCGCGACACCGAACTTGGCGCCTATGGACAGGTCCGTGGCCCAGCTGGACGCGCTCATACGGTGAACTCCAGGTCGCGGGACTTCCCGTCCCGTACGACGATTTCGCGGTCCGAGTACGCGGCGACCCGCGCCTCGTGGGTGACCAGGACGACAGCCGCGTTGGTGGAGCGGGCGGCCTGGGTGAAGAGCTCCATGACGCGCTCCCCGTTGAGGGAGTCGAGCGCACCGGTCGGCTCGTCCGCGAAGAGGACCCGCGGCGAGGTGACCAGCGAACGGGCGACGGCGACGCGCTGCCCCTGCCCGCCGGAGACCTCGCCGGGACGCTTCCCGGCCAGGTCGTCGACCTCCAGCTGCTCCATCCACTCGGCGGCCCTGCGCTCGGCCTCCTTGCGCTTGACCCCGTTGAGGCGCAGCGGGAGCGCCACGTTCTCGACGCAGGTCAACTCCGGGACCAGCTGGCCGAACTGGAAGACGAAGCCGAAGTCGCTGCGGCGCAGCGCGGAGCGGCCGGCGTCCGGCATCGAGGAGAGCTCGTGGCCGTTGTACGTGATGGTCCCGGCGTCCGGGCGGACGATCCCGGCGAGGCAGTGCAGCAGCGTCGACTTGCCGGAGCCCGAGGGGCCCATGACGGCGACGATCTCGCCGGGGTGGATGGAGAAGGACGCGCCGTCGAGGGCGGGGGTCTGCCCGTACGTCTTGTGCAGGTCCTTGGCGACGAGCAGGGAGCCGGCGGGGGCCGAGGGGGTCATGCCCGTACCTCCGTGGAGAGCTGGCCGAGGCGGGCCGCGGTCAGTTCCAGCCAGCGCAGATCGGCTTCCAGATGGAACAGGGCGTGGTCGCAGATCAGTTGGTCGGCGAGGTCGCCGCGGCGCTTGCGGTCGGTGAGGATGCGCATCAGCCGCAGGTGCTCGGCCCGCTGGGTGTCGAGGAGGTCGGCGGCGCTGCGGTCGGTCAGCAGGGCCAGGACGACCTTGGTGTAGAGCGTCGACTGGAGGTAGGGCTCGGGCTTCTCGGGCTGCGCGAGCCACTGGTCGACGTCGCTGACGCCGGCCTCGGTGATGGCGTACCGCTTGCGCTCGGGACCGCCGCCGGCCTCTATGCCGTCGACCTCCACGAGGCCGTTCTTCAGGAGCCGCGACATGGTCGAGTAGACCTGCCCGTAGTGCAGCGGGCGGTCGTGCCCGAACTTCTCGTCGAAGGCGCGCTTGAGGTCGTATCCATGGCGGGGGCCGGACTCCAGGAGCCCGAGCAGGGTGTGGCCGATTGACATGCCGAGCACTATACACACCACGTATACCTACAGTGCATAGTGGCCGACTTATGCGACATTTCGCACCTCATCGGTCAACTTCGGTCGGGATTGGCAACCTTGCGTGCGCTTCGCTCGTCGGTTCCCTAGAGACAGGTGCTGATTGTCACGTACGGAAAAGTGCGGATCAGCCGTCCTTTGTCCGTACGTGCGGTGTTAGCTTGCGAGCTGAGCTGACCTGGCAGAGAAGAAGGCGGAGCGTACAGAGCGATGGGCCGTGCAGAGGAGCGACGAGCCCGGCAGAGCGGGGCGCGCCGGGCGAAGCCGAAGAAGTCCGGCATACGCCGGCTCTTCACCTGGAAGAAGATGCTGGGCACGTTCTTCGGGATCGTGCTGCTCGGCATGGCCGCCTTCATCGGGCTCTATCTGTACGTCGACGTACCCACGGCCAACGCGGACGCCGAGCAGCAGAGCAACGTCTACAAGCTCGCCAACGGCAAGGTGATCGCCCGCACCGGAGAGATCAACCGGGAGAAGGTCGGACTCGACCAGATACCCACCGACGTCCAGCACACCTTCGTCGCCGCCGAGAACAAGTCCTTCTACGACGACAACGGCATCGACATCAAGGGCCTGGCCCGCGGCCTCTACAACACGGCCAGCGGCAAGGGGAAGCAGGGTGGCTCGACCATCACCCAGCAGTACGTGAAGAACTACTACCTCACCCAGGACCAGACCGCGACGCGCAAGCTCAAGGAACTGGTGATCTCCCTCAAGGTCGACCGGAAGTTCTCCAAGAGCGAGATCCTCGAGGGGTACATCAACACCAGCTACTACGGGCGCCAGGCGTACGGGATCCAGGCCGCGGCCCAGGCGTACTACGGCATCGACGCCAAGAAGCTCAACGTCGCGCAGGGCGCCTATCTCGCCTCGCTGCTGCAGGCGCCGAGTCAGTACGACTGGCAGGCGGCGACCGCCGAGGGCAAGCGGCTGGTCACCAACCGCTGGAACTACACCCTCGACAACATGGTCGAGAAGAACTGGCTGAGCGCCTCCGACCGTGCGGCCCTGAAGGACCTCCCGAAGCCCCGGGCGCCCAAGGCCGAGGCCGGGCTGAAGGGCGAGACCGGCTATCTGGTCAAGGCCGCCAAGCAGGAAATGATGGCGTCCGGCATCTCCGAGGCGGAGATCGACGCGGGCGGCTGGACGATCACGCTCAACATCGACGCCAAGAAGCAGGCGGCGCTGGAGAAGACGATCAAGGAGCAGGTCACCGACAAGCTGGACCCGAAGAAGCGGAAGGTCGACGCCGACCTCCAGGCGGGTGCGGTCTCGGTCGACCCGCACACGGGCGCGATCCTGGCGCTGTACGGCGGCACGGACTACCTCAAGCACGAGTTCAGCAACGCCAAGCGCACGGACTACCAGCCCGCTTCCACCTTCAAGCCGCTGATTCTTGCCGCGGCGCTGGAGAAGAAGGCGAAGACGCAGGACAACCAGGCGATCACCGCGGACACGATGTACAGCGGCAAGAGCAAGCGGCCGGTGGAGGGGAGCGACACCCCCTTCGACCCGCCCAACGAGGACAACGTCAGCTACGGCGAGGTCACCGTGCAGACCGCCATGAACAAGTCGATCAACTCGGTGTTCGCGCAGATGGGCGTGGACGTCGGGCTCGCGAACGTCAAGCAGCTGGGCATCGAACTCGGCCTCAGCCGGATGAAGACCGCCGAGAACGTTCCCGCGATGACGCTCGGTTCGTACGGTGCGAGCCCCATGGAGATGGCCGGGGCCTACGCCACCTTCGACAACCACGGCAAGAAGGTCACGCCCACCATCATCAAGACCGCGACGCACGCCAACCGTGAGCCGTACTCGAAGATGAAGGACGCGATCGGCGAGCAGGTGGTCAGCCGGTCGACGGCCGACGCGCTGACCTCCGTGCTGACCGGTGTGGTCGACGAGGGCACCGGCAAGGTCGTCAAGAACAAGGACCAGCAGGTGGCGGGCAAGACCGGTACCTCCGACAACAACAAGTCGGCCTGGTTCACGGGCTATACGCCGGATCTCGTCACCTCGGTGGGCCTCTTCGGTGAGGCGGCCACGCCGCGCACGGTGGACGGCGTGAAGATCCTCAAGGGCGGCCAGGTCACCATGAGCGGCGCCGCGGGCAGCCCCACGGGCCGTATCAACGGTGGTGGTTTCCCGGCGCAGATCTGGGCCGCGTACACCTTCGGGCTCGACATGAAGAACGCCAAGTTCGACCTGGACACCGACCAGGGCGCCGCCGTCGAGCCGACCTGGACCCCGTCCGAGACCCCGTCGGAGACGCCCTCCGAGACGCCGTCCAACACCCCGAGCAGGACCCCGTCGGAGACCCCGTCCGAGACGCCGTCGGAGACGCCCTCCGAGACGCCGGTGGATCCGGATCCGGGCCAGAGCAGCAGCGGGCCGCCGGACCCGGGCCAGAGCAGTTCGGCGCCCAATCCGGGCGGCAGTCAGAACGCCCTGCCGAACGACGACTAGGCGTTGCGGAGCACCGTCCAGAGGACGGCCGCACCGAGGATCAGAGCCTGGGTGCGGCCCCCGAGGGCGGGGCGCCAGTGGCGTCCGCGCACTCCGTTCCAGGCCCAGCGGGCCAGCAGGCCGAGGGCGAACGGGGAGGCGAGCAGCAGCATCCCGTTGTCGTGCCAGGCGGCCGTGAACCGGCCGTGCATCAGGTCGAACGCCATCCGCGTGCCCCCGCAGGCGGGGCAGAGCAGCCCGGTCGCCAGGCGGAACGGGCACCGGGGGAGAAGGTGCCCGGGCTCGTGCGGGTCGGTGCCGTAGAGGTACACCGCCCCGGCCGCCGCCCCCGCGAGTACCGCGAGGGGCGCGACGGCCGGGGACCAGGGGCGGCGGTCAGCCACCGCGCAGCACCCGGCCGTCGCTGTCGGTGGCGTTGTCGCTGGCCAGCATGATGATGGCGTCGACGAGGGCCCAGATGCCGAGGCCGCCGCAGGTGCAGAGCTGGGCGATGGCGATGCCGGTGTGCCCGGTGTAGAAGCGGCCGGCGCCGAAGCAGCCGAGGAAGAACTGGAGCAGGCCCGCGACGATCTTCGACTTGTCGGAGTACGGGCGGCCGTAGCGGTCGTAGCCGTACGGCGCGGCCGGGTCGCCCGTGTAGGTGCCGGGCGGCGGCGGGTAGGGGTAGCCGTACGGCGGCTGTTGGCCGTACGGGTTCGCGCCCTGCGGCGGCTGCTGCTGCCCGTACGGGTTCGCGTCCTGCGGCGGCGTCTGGCCGCCCGCCGGTCCCTGGCCGGTCCGGTCCTGGGGGGTCTCGTCGGACGGGGTCTGTTCGGACACGTGGTTCTCCTGCTCGTGTGGTCGGTGCCGCGCCATCATGCCAGTAGAGGCTGGCGACTTCGGCGCGGCCCGACCTCACCGCAGCGGCAGTTCGAACCACACCACCTTGCCGGTCGACAGCCGGGTCGCTCCCCACCGCCGGGCCAGCCGGTTCACCAGGAAGAGCCCGCGGCCGCCCTCGTCCGTGTCGCGGGCGCGCCGCTGGCGCGGGAGTTGGGGCGCGTCGTCGCCGACCTCGCAGCGCAGCACGTCCGTACGGAGCAGACGCAGCGTCACCGGACGCTCCGCGTACCGCACGGCATTGGTCACGACTTCGCTGACCAGCAGCTCCATCGAGTCCGACAGCTCCTCCAGGCCCCAGCGCGCCAGCGCCTTGCGGGCGAGCTTGCGGGCGCGGCCCGGCGCCTGCTCCTCCGGGTCCAGGTACCAGTACGCGACGTCGCTCGGCGCGATCCCGTCGAAGCGGGCGGCGAGCAGCGCGATGTCGTCGTCGCGGTCGCCCGGGCCGAGCATGTCCAGTACGTCGTCGCAGAGGGCTTCCAGCGGCGGCGAGTGGTCGGGTCCGGTCAACTGGGCGGTGGCGGCGAGGCGTTCGCGCAGCTGCTCGATGCCCGTCCAGACGTCGCGCAGCCGGGACTCGACGAGCCCGTCCGTGTACAGGAGCAGCGTGGCGCCCGCAGGGGCGTCCAGCTCGACGGCCTCGAAGTCGACCCCGCCGACGCCGATGGGCGCGCCCGGAGGGACACGCAGCACCTCGGCCCGCCCTCCCAGGTGCAGCAGTACGGGCGGAGGATGGCCGGCGTTGGCGATGGTGATGCGGTGCGCGACCGGGTCGTAGACCGCGTACAGGCAGGTCGCCATCCGGTCGGAGCCGAGCCGCTGCGCCTGCTCGTCGAGGTGGTGCAGCACTTCGGCGGGCGGCAGGTCCAGCTGCGCCAACGTCTGTGCGGTGGTGCGGAGTTGGCCCATGATCGCGGCCGAGGTCATGGAGTGTCCCATGACGTCCCCGACGACGAGTGCGACCCGGCTGCCCGGCAGCGGGATCGCGTCGTACCAGTCGCCGCCCACGCGCGCGGTCTCCGCGGCGGGCAGATAGCGCGAGGCCAGCTTCACGCCGGTCGGCTGGGGGAGCGAGTCGGGCAGCATGGTGCGCTGGAGCTCGTCGGCGATGTACGCCTCGCGCCCGTACAGCACCGCCTTGTCGATGCCGAGCGCGGTGTGCGTCGCCAACTGGGCTGCCACGAGCAGGTCGTTGGGCTCGAAGGAGGGCCCCTCGGGGCGGCGGATGAAGACCGCGGCGCCGATCACCCGGCGTCTGCCCCTGAGCGGGGCCAGGATCGTACGATGCCCGGTCGGGACCGGGTGGCCGCCGCCGAGCAGCTCGGGCAGTGCGGCGCGGGCGGCCGCGGAGTCGCCGAAGACCGGGCGTACGCCCCGGAGGACCTCGGCCAGCGCGCCCCCGGACCGGACCTCGCAGAGCTCGGCGGCGAGAGGCTCCAACGCCTCTTCCTGATCGGTCTCTTCAGGTAAACGCAGCCGGTCCGTGCGGCGCAGCCGCAAAACGAACGGGGTCACCGGACGCTCGTCGCCCACCGGCAGCGGGTCCCGGAGGAAGACGAGTATCGCGTCCGAGAACGTCGGCACGGTCGCCCGGCACAGCCCGAGCACGATCTCGTCGAGGTCTATGCCGCGCGCGATGCGGCGCGTCGCCGCACCCACGAACCGCAGCCGGTCGCCCTCGGGACGCGCGGGGGCCGCGGGCGCCGGGATCGCCGCCGCGGCGGCGATGTCCTTGGCGGCCTTGGCCTCGTCCGCGTCCGCCTCCTGGCGCGGACGGGTACGTTCGTACGGCCTGGCAGCGGTGGTGGGCTGCCGGCCTTCGTGGGAGGTGGAGTGCTCCGTCACGCGTGGGGTTCCGTCCGTCCGGGGCAGGTGTGCGGTGCAACCGCTTCGTGGAGTCGTATACCCGCTGTCATGGCCGCACCCCCCTGTAGTGACATTCGGTCAGATAGTGCACCGCGCCCGGTTCGTTGGCGGTTTTCAATTCGTTGCAGGGCGCAGCCTTACGGAAGCCGATCCTACGTTTGGACCCCGGGGGCGCATCAAGGGTCTCACGCAGGCATATGCGCCGGGGCGCGATCCCAGTCGTTCGGCAGCTCAGGAACAGGCCATCGTGCGTCGGGCCGCCACTTCTCCCACCCGTCGGAGAACGGCGCACCCCACGCCTCGACGGCCGCGACAGCAGAACGCCCCGCTTCAGTTACGTGCCGGGCCTCGTCCGCGTTCATCAGCCCGTCGCGCTGGGCCTGCGCGAACTCGTCCTCGTCCAGCCAGCGCCAACTCCGGTCCGGCTCCACGGCGATGTCCAGAAAGTGGTCCACGGAGTCGACGCCGCCGGCCCAACGGGTGCGCGGCGCCTCGAGGTTCACGTACCAGTTCCGGAAACGCCACCCGCGATCCCAGAACAGCCACACCGACCAGGGCTCCCCGGGCCGCGCCAGCTTGAGCACGCCCATACCGAACCACTGGGAGCGCTCGACGGTGCGGGCCTTGGTGTAGCGGGTCGCGAGGGGCTCCTGGTGCACGGGGGTGCCGTCGGCGATGACGGGGCGTACGCACTCGGTGCCGGGGGCCATCCAGACGGCGAGGAGATCGTCGGTGTCCTGGACGACCGTGACGGGCCGGCAGATGTGGGGGTCGCCGGAGGCGTTGCCGAGATAGCGCCAGAGGATGTGATCTCCGGGCGCCCAGTGTTGGTTACCTCCGGTGCCTGTCATGAGCAGATCTTAGTGACGGGCAGGGGCCGCCGCTGCGATCCACGTCACGGGTGCGTCATGCCCAGCACGTCCAGGGCGGAGTCCAGTTGCTCCAGCGTCAGGTCGCCCCGCTCGACGTAGCCTCCCTCCAGCACCGTCTCCCGGATCGTCTGCCGCCGCGCCAGCGCCCGCTTCGCGACCTTCGCCGCCTCCTCGTACCCGATGTACTTGTTCAGCGGCGTCACCACCGACGGCGACGACTCCGCGTACTCCCGCGCCCGCTCCACGTGCGCCGTGATCCCGTCCACCGTGCGGTCCGCCAGCAGGCGCGTGACATTGGCCAGCAGCCGCACCGATTCCAGTACGTTCTTCGCGATCACCGGCAGCATCACGTTCAACTCGAAGTTGCCCGCGGCCCCGGCCGCCGCCACCGTCGCGTCGTTCCCCGTGACCTGCGCCGCCACCATCAGCACCGCCTCGGGGATCACCGGGTTCACCTTCCCCGGCATGATCGACGACCCCGGCTGCAGATCCGGCAGCGAGATCTCCGCCAGGCCCGTGCGCGGCCCCGACGCCATCCACCGCAGATCGTTCGCGATCTTCGTCAGACCGACCCCGATCACCCGCAGCTGCCCGGACGTCTCCACCAGACCGTCCCGCGCCCCCTGCGCCTCGAAGTGGTTGCGCGCCTCGGTGAGCGGCAGCCCCGTCGCCCGCGCGACCTCCGCGATGACCGCGGCCGAGAAGCCGGGAGGAGTGTTGATCCCCGTCCCCACCGCGGTCCCCCCGAGCGGCAGCTCGGCCAGCCGCGGCAGCGACGCGTGCAGCCGCTCGACCCCGTACCGGACCTGCGCCGCGTACCCCCCGAACTCCTGCCCCAGCGTCACCGGCGTCGCGTCCATCAGATGCGTACGCCCCGACTTCACGACCTCCGCGAACTCCTCCTCCTTGCGCTCCAGCGCCAGCGCCAGCTGCTCAAGTGCCGGGATCAGATCGGCGGTTACGGCCGCCGTGGCCGCGATGTGGATCGACGACGGGAACACGTCATTGGACGACTGGGAGGCGTTGACGTGGTCGTTCGGGTGCACGTCGCGCCCCAGCCGCTCGCTCGCCAGCGTCGCCACGACCTCGTTCATGTTCATGTTGGAGGAGGTGCCGGAGCCGGTCTGGAAGACGTCCACCGGGAACTGGTCGTCCCACTGCCCGCCCGCGACCTCCCCGGCCGCGTCCGCGACCGCCCCGGCGATGTCCTTGTCGAGGACCCCGAGCTCCGCGTTGACCTTGGCCGCGGCCGCCTTGATCCGGGCCAGCGCCTCGATGTGGGCGCGCTCCAGGCGCTGCCCGGAGACGGGGAAGTTCTCCACCGCGCGCTGGGTCTGCGCCCGCCATTTGGCGTCGGCGGGGACCCGTACCTCGCCCATGGAGTCGTGCTCGATGCGGTACTGCTGCGTCATGGTCCTACCTCCGTCTGTGGCAGCAACGGTCCGGTAGTGGATGTTCCCGTCCGGCGTTACGTTCGATTTATGATCGGAATACTCTCCGTGGTCGCCGCAGCACTCACCGCGACCCTCGCCCCCGTCCAGCAGGGCGGCCAGTCCGCCGACGACATACGGGCGTACTGGACCCCCCAGCGCATGCACGAGGCGATGGCCGCCTCGGCCCCGGACGGCGATCCGGCCCCGCCGGACGGCGTCCCCTGGACCCAGGGCAAGGACTCCGTACGCCAGGTCGGCCGCCTCTTCATGGTCCTCCCCGCCGGCCAGAAGGCCACCTGCACCGCCGCCGTCGTCGACTCCCCGAACCACGACACCATCGCCACGGCGGGCCACTGCGTCCACCTCAACGAGTACGGCGGCTTCATGAAGGCGCTGATGTTCGTGCCGGGGTACGACACCGACGACTGGCCGCACGGAGGGTTCGCCGCCCGCTCCGTCGGCATCGCCCCGGCCTGGGCGGACAAGGAGGACCACAAGGCGGACTTCGCCTTCGTCGCCCTCGACACCGACGTGAAGAACCGCCACGTCCAGGACGTGGTCGGCGCCCGGCGGGCGGTCTTCGCCCCGGTGGCGGGGGAGAAGACGGCGCTCGGCTATCCGTACGTGAAGCCGTACGACGGCGAGACCCTCCAGTACTGCTCCGGCCCCACCACCCCGGTCGACGACCCCCGCCTGGCCGGCGGCGAGCAGCTCCAGCCGTGCCGAATGACGAACGGCGCGAGCGGCGGTCCCTGGTACGCGCGCACCGCCCAGGGCGAGGAGGTCCAGGTCGGGGTCACCAGCTCGCGGCTGAAGTCGGCGGGGGCGGACGACGAGGCGTGGGGGGCGATGTTCGACGACACGGCACGTCAACTCCACGACGCGCAGGGGAAGTTGTAGCGAGGGGGGCGGGCGTGGCGCCCGCCCCCGTAACGCCGCTAGGTCGCGAAGACGAACAGCGTGAAGACGAAGAACAGCCCGATCAGGACCGGCCAGTACAGCAGCGTCGGCAGCAGGTTGTCCTGCCACTCCAGCGCGCGGAACTTCGTCTCGGAGCCGATCAGGATGGCGTTCGCGAAGATGCCCATGATCACGATGTACTGCGCGATCGCGAAGTACTCCAGATAGGTGAGCGACGTGTCCCCGGCGATCTCCCGGATCTGGGTCTGGTCCACGACCACGACCAGCAGCAGCGAGACCGAGAACGAGATCGCCGTCCAGGTGGAGAAGCCGAAGCGCGGGTTCTTGTTGTCGTCCTTCGTGTAGACGAAGAGCGCCAGGAACATGATCGCCGCGATGAAGAAGGACTGGAGCAGCTTCCCGGCGAGCGGGCCCGCCCAGCTGCGCTCCATGCCGACGTTGAAGTAGAGCTCGGGCGCGGCGACGAACGGCTTGTTCCAGTCCTGGAGGCCCTGGGTCATCGTGTACTTGTGCTGGTCGAAGCTCCAGCCGGTGAAGTACGGCGCCCAGCCGCTGGTCACGATGTCCTGGTCGAGGCCGATCTCGCCGTACTTCCAGGGCGGGTACGAGGCGAAGTCGGGGACCAGCACATCGTTGGTGAAGGTGGCGTTCGACCACATCCGCAGCCAGATGTTCTGCTTGTCCAGCGGGTACTGGGCGTAGTCGAACTTCTGGCGCAGGGTCAGGTTGAAGTGCCAGCCCTTGAGGCGCTGCCCGTCGGTCGTCTTGGTGTCGTACGCCTCGTCGAGCGAGTACCCGTCCGGCGCCTCGGGGAAGACGACGCCCATCGAGGACTCGGGGATGTCGGGGGAGTAGCGCTGCCAGACATAGCCGCTGACCTCGACCTCCTGGGGGCTGGCGAACTTGGAGCCCTGGATGAACACTCCGGTCGGGATGTAGCGGAGCTTGACGCCCGGGAAGGTCTTCTTCATGTACGCCGAGGTGTCCTTGGTGCTCATCAGCGGCGTCCCGACGATGGTGTCGGTGACCTTGTCGTGCGAGACGATCTGCCAGATCGTGCCGATGCCGAGCGCGAAGATCAGGCTCGCCACGGTCGCCATCAGCGCGCAGCGTCTGGTCTCCATCCGGAACGGCCTGATCAGCGCGGCCGCGCCGAACAGACACACCAGGACGAGGCACCCCAGGAACGGGGCCCAGCCGGAGCGCTGGGTGTGGCCCGCGTGGACGCTGCCGTCGGCGAAGTAGACGATGCCGAAGACGACGGCGCCCACGGCGGAGAGCGCCAGCAGGGCGAGGTTGATCCTCTCGGCCTTGCGGACCCGGGTGGACGGCGGGGCTGCGGGGCGGTGACGCTCCTTCTCGGTGTCGGTCATGGTCCGCAGATCACCCCGGCATGATGGCTAGAAGGTTGTCGAGCTCGCAGTCCGCGATCTCTCCGGCGTTCGCGTCCTCGAGCTGTTCCACGGTCGCGTCGTCGAGCGAGTCGGTGCCCTGGCGGACGGTGCTCATGACGTACTCCCGGAAGGGCTCGGGGTGGTGGTGGGAGACGGCGTGGCGGACGGCGTGGGCGTGGCGGTCGGCTGCGGCTTGTCCCACGGGAACTTGAAGTCCGGCACGGTGAAGGTCGGCAGCGGGAACGGGATGAACGCCTGGGCGATGCTCAAACCGAGCCCGAAGAAGATGTCGGCGGCGAGCAGTGCCAGATGCACCATCAGGAACGCGGCGGTGCCCATGAACGACGCCACGTCGCCCTTCACCCCGGCTTCGACGAGCGCGCGCTGGTCCGTCTTGAGGAGCGCGACCGAGCCCCTGATGTCGTAGCCGGCCATCTTCGCCCGCGTGAGGGAGCCGCCGGGGATGATCGCGAGGAGGTTGTCGAGCCCCTTGTCGGCGTCGGCCAGAGCGGCGTCGAGCGTCTTGGGGTCCCGCTCCCCGCCGATGACCAGCCCGGCCAGCTCGGCGGTCGCCCCGGTGGCCCCGCCGAACTTCCCGACCGTACGGAACCCGACGGCCATCCGCTCACGCTCCCGGAGCGGGTCCTCCTGGATGGTCAGCTTGGAGGACGCGCTCGGGGTGGGCGTCGGGGTGGGTGTCGGCGTCGGCGGTACGGGGGAGGCGGCTGCGACGGGGCCGGCGACCAGGGAGCAGCAGAGGGCGGCGCTGACGACCAGACAGAACTTTTTCCGGGCCATGAGGGTGGGCGTTCCTTCCGCACGGGACACACGAGGCACACGTGTGTCCCACCCTCAGCCACAAGGTCACCCTCCGCAATCTATGGATTGCGGTGGGTGACCTCGGTGTGATGGGGCGGCGCTTCCCTTACGCGAGCCCGGGGCCGCGGACCGGGATGCTCGTGAAGGTCGGCGCGGGCGCAGGCTCCGTGAAGAAGTCGTTGCCCTTGTCGTCGACCACGATGAACGCGGGGAAGTCCTCCACCTCGATCTTCCAGACCGCCTCCATGCCGAGCTCCTCGTACTCGACGACCTCGACCTTCTTGATGCAGTCCTGCGCCAGACGGGCCGCGGGTCCGCCGATCGAGCCCAGGTAGAAGCCGCCGTGCGCGTCGCACGCGTCCGTGACCTGCTTCGAGCGGTTGCCCTTGGCCAGCATCACCTTGGAGCCGCCCGCCGCCTGGAACTGCTCCACGTAGGAGTCCATACGGCCGGCCGTGGTCGGGCCGAAGGAGCCGGAGGCGTAGCCCTCGGGGGTCTTGGCCGGGCCCGCGTAGTAGACCGGGTGGTCCTTCAGGTACTGCGGCATGTCCTCGCCCGCGTCGAGGCGCTCCTTGATCTTGGCGTGCGCGATGTCGCGGGCCACGACCAGCGGGCCGTTGAGGGAGAGGCGGGTCTTGACCGGGTACTTGGTGAGCTCGGCCAGGATCTCGTCCATGGGCTGGTTGAGGTCGATCTTGACCACGTCGCCGGCCTCGTCGAGGTGCTCGTCCGTCGTCTCCGGGAGGAACCTCGCCGGGTCGCGCTCCAGCTGCTCCAGGAAGACGCCCTCGGCGGTGATCTTCGCCAGCGCCTGGCGGTCCGCCGAGCAGGAGACGGCGATCGCGACGGGCAGGGACGCGCCGTGGCGGGGCAGGCGGACGACCCGTACGTCGTGGCAGAAGTACTTGCCGCCGAACTGCGCGCCGATCCCGATCTTCTGCGTCAGCTCGAAGACCTTCTGCTCCAGCTCCACGTCACGGAAGCCGTGGCCGGTGGCCGAGCCCTCGGTGGGCAGCTCGTCCAGGTAGTGCGCGGAGGCGTACTTCGCGGTCTTCAGCGCGAACTCGGCGCTCGTGCCGCCGACGGTGATCGCCAGGTGGTACGGCGGGCAGGCCGCCGTACCGAGCGAACGGATCTTCTCCTCCAGGAACTTCATCATGGACGCCTCGTTGAGGACGGCCTTCGTCTCCTGGTAGAGGAAGGACTTGTTGGCCGAGCCGCCGCCCTTGGCCATGAAGAGGAACTTGTACGCGCCGCCGTCGGTCGCGTAGAGCTCGATCTGCGCGGGCAGGTTCGAGCCGGTGTTCTTCTCCTCCCACATGGTGATCGGCGCCATCTGGGAGTAGCGCAGGTTGAGCTGCGTGTACGCGTCGTAGATGCCCCGCGAGAGAGCCTCCTCGTCGCCGCCCTCGGTCAGCACGTTCTGGCCGCGCTTGCCCATGACGATCGCCGTGCCGGTGTCCTGGCACATCGGGAGGACGCCGGCCGCCGCGATGTTGGCGTTCTTGAGGAGGTCGAGCGCGACGAACTTGTCGTTGCCCGAGGCCTCGGGGTCGTCGATGATCTTGCGCAGCTGGGCGAGGTGCGCCGGGCGCAGGTAGTGCTGGATGTCGTGGATCGCCTCGGCGGAGAGCTTGCGCAGTGCCTCGGGGTCGACCTTGAGGAACGTACGGCCGTCGGCCTCGAAGGTGGAGACACCCTCGGCGGTCACCAGGCGGTAGGGCGTGGTGTCCTCTCCCAGAGGGAGCAGATCGGAGTACGCAAACTCTGGCATTACGGCCATTCCTCACTCGGCAGACGGCGCCCGGCCTCCATTGGCCCGGCGCCCACCAGCCTAGAACCCCATCGATCCCACTCTGTTGTGAGGTAGGGCTCACCTCGCCCTAGTCGCGATCTATCGCGTTTGGGTACGCTGGGGAGGTGGACCTCGAAAAGCAACCCCACCAGCCCCCGGTCGCCCCCGCCGCGCCGACCGCCCCGGCCGAGCCCGCGCTCCGCGCCTCCGACGCCGACCGCGACCGCATCGCGGACATCCTCAGGGACGCCCTGGCCGAGGGGCGGCTGACCGCCGAGGAGCACGCCGAGCGCATCGACTCGGTCTACCGCGCCAAGACCGTCGGCGAACTGGAGCCGCTGGTCAAGGACTTGCCGGCCCCCGGTGGCGGCCACCGCGACCAGACCGCGGCCGCCTGGGCCGCCCAGCCCGATCCGAACCTCCCCGCCACCTCCGAGAGCCTGGTCGCGGTCTTCTCCAGCTCGACCCGCAAGGGACGCTGGCGCGTCGGGAGCCGTACGAGGGCCTTCTCGCTCTTCGGCAACATCGAGATCGACCTCACCGAGGCCCTCTTCGAGCAGCGCCTCACCGTCATCGACGCCACCTCCATCTTCGGCAACGTCGAGGTCACCGTCCCCGAGAACATCTCGCTGCGCGGCAGCGGCACCGGGATCTTCGGCAATTTCGAGGTGGAGAACCTGGAGTCGGAGAATCCCGAGGCCCCGGTCGTCGTCGTCAACGGCTACTCGGTCTTCGGGAACATCGAGGCCAAGCCGAAGCGCGGCAAGCTCGTCACCGACCTGCACAAGCGCCTGGAAAAGCATCTGGACAAGCACATGCGCAAGCACTTCGGCTGACTCTGTCCGGACTCGTCCGGGGCTGTAGGAACGTGTGCACATCGGAACTCAGTGCATAGGCGCGCGTACAGCGGGTAGGGAGTGCTGCATCGTCTCTCGCTCGCGAAGCCGTCGTCAGGAGTAGACCGTGCTGCATCCGCCGTACCAGTCCGTGCAGGTCGCCGCCGTCCCGCCGCAGCGAGGTTCCGCGCGGGAGGACCAGGCCGGCCCCTGGCATGCGGAGGCGGTGTGCCGCCGGGACGAGGCGGGCCTCTTCTTCGCACCGTCCAAGGAACCGACGGCCGCCCGGCTCTCCCGGGAAGAGGCGGCGAAACGGGTCTGCGCGCGCTGTCCCGTCATGGTCGAGTGCCGCGAACACGCCCTGCTCCAGCCCGAGCCGTACGGGGTGTGGGGTGGCCTGACCGCCGCCGAGCGCCGGGTCGTTCTGGCCAGGCGCCGCCGGCGCGAGGTGGAGCTGAGGAACGCCGCGACGGACCACATCGCCCAAGCGGGCTGATTTCACCGCGAGTTGACGGAGGGGGACGCACCCGCACCGGGTGCGTCCCCCGCTGTGCGTTACCTGTCCATACGCTCCCTTGACCGGGAGATGACCTGATCGGGATTCAGCCAACACCCCTGCAGCGGCAAGTATCTACGCGCGTATCCCCTTGTGCCGGGCCAGTCCCACCGGTCCCACCAGTTCCACAGGAGACGTGCATGCCGATCAACCGCCGGGAATTCATCAACAAGTCCGCAGCGACGGGTGCCGCCGTGGCCGTCGCCACCGCCGCAGGCACCACGGCAGCGAGCGCCGCCGAGCGCAATCACGGGAAGCACGAGAAGCCGAAGAAGACCCACTCCTTCTCCATCCTCGGCACGTCCGACCTGCACAGCCACGTCTTCAACTGGGACTACTACACGGACGCGACGTACAAGGACAGCGCGGGCGACGCCGTCGGCATCGCCAAGATCGCCACCCTGGTGAAGAAGCTGCGCGCCGAGAAGGGCGCCGACCGCGTCCTGCTCATCGACGCCGGCGACATCATCCAGGGCACGTCCCTCGCGTACTACTTCGCACGCGTCGACCCGATCACCGGCACCGACGGCAAGCCCGGCCCCAAGCACCCGATGGCGCTCGCCATGAACGCGCTGCAGTACGACGCCGCCGCGCTCGGCAACCACGAGTTCAACTACGGCATCCCGGTGCTCCGCAAGTTCGAGAAGCAGCTCAACTTCCCGCTCCTGGGCGCGAACGCGCTGGACGCGAAGACGCTGAAGCCCGCCTTCCACCCGTACACCGTCAAGCACGTGCGCGTGCACGGCGCCCCGGACATCAAGGTCGGCATCCTCGGGCTCACCAACCCCGGAATCGCTCTGTGGGACAAGGACAACGTCTCGGGCGAGATGGCCTTCCCCGGGCTGGTCGAGCAGGCGAAGAAGTACGTCCCGAAGCTGCGCTCGCTCGGCTGCGACGTGATCTTCCTCAGCGACCACTCGGGCCTCGACGGCTCCTCCTCGTACGGCGATTCCCTCCCGTACATCGAGAACGCCTCGAACCTCGTCGCCGAGCAGGTCCCCGGCATCGACGCGATTCTCGTCGGTCACACGCACACCAACGTCCCCACCTACACCGTCACCAACACCGAGACGGGCAAGGACGTCGTGCTCTCCGAGCCGTTCTGCTACGGCAAGCGCCTCTCGGTCTTCGACTTCGAACTGGAGCTGGAGCCGCACGGCCGCTGGAAGGTCACCGCCGTCACCTCCGACACCCTCAGCCCCGCGGCCGAGGAGGAGGACCCGGTCATCACCCGGCTGATCAAGGCCGACCACGACCTGGTCGTGAAGTACGTCAACACCCCTGTCGGCACCTGTACCGAGGAGATGTCGGCCGCCGAGGCGTGCTGGAAGGACGTCCCGGTCATGGACTTCATCCAGAAGGTCCAGATGGACACGGTCGCCGCCGGACTCTCGGCCGCCGACGCCGCCCTGCCGATGGTCTCCATCGCCGCGCCCTTCAGCCGCACCGCGGACATCCCGGCGGGCGACGTGACGATCCGCGACATCGCCGGGCTCTACACGTACGACAACACGCTGTACGGCAAGAAGCTGACCGGTGCCCAGCTCAAGGACTACCTGGAGTACGCGGCGAAGTACTACGCCCAGGTGCCGGCCGGGACGAAGGTCGACACCGCGACCCTCACCAACGCCAACAGCTTCTGGGACTACATGTACGACACGATGGCCGGCGTCGACTACGAGATCGACATCGCGCAGCCCATCGGCTCCCGCGTCAAGAACCTCACCCTGAACGGCGCCCCGGTCGACGACGCCCAGGTCTTCGTCATCGCGGTCAACAACTACCGCGCCAACGGCGGCAGCGGCTACCCGCACATCGCGACCGCCGAGATCGCCTTCTCCTCCACGATCGAGATCCGCCAGACGATGATCGACTACGTCGTCGCCAAGGGCGCCCTGGACCCGAAGGACTTCGCGGTCTCCAACTGGAAGCTGACGCAGGCCGGCACGCCGGTCTTCTAGTACGCGGACATGCGTGAGGGGCGCCCCGTCCGCACAACGGGAGCGCCCCTCACATCAGTTGTTACTTGGCGCGGTCGAAGTCGATCTGGCTGTACGCGCGCAGCTTCGAGAGCCGGTGCGTCGAGTCGATCCGGCGGATCGTGCCCGACTTGGACCGCATCACCAGCGACTCGGTCGTGGCGGTCTCCGCGCGGTACCGCACCCCGCGCAGCAGCTCGCCGTCGGTGATCCCGGTGGCGACGAAGAAGACGTTCTCGCCGCTGACGAGGTCATTGGTCGAAAGCACCCGGTCGAGGTCGTGGCCCGCGTCGATCGCCCGCTGCCGCTCCGCCTCGTCCTTGGGCCAGAGCTTGCCCTGGATGGTGCCGCCGAGGCACTTGATCGCGCAGGCCGAGATGATGCCCTCGGGAGTGCCGCCGATGCCCATCAGCAGATCGACGCCGGTGCCCTCCCGTACGGCCATGATCGAACCGGCGACGTCGCCGTCCGAGATGAACTTGATCCGCGCACCCGTCTCGCGGATCTCCTTGACCATGCCGTCGTGGCGCGGCCGGTCGAGGATCATCACGGTGACGTCTTCGGGGCTGGAGTTCTTCGCCTTGGCCACGCGCCGGATGTTGACGGAGACCGGGGCGTTGATGTCGACGAAGTCGGCGGCCTCGGGCCCGGTGACCAGCTTCTCCATGTAGAAGACGGCCGACGGGTCGAACATCGTCCCGCGGTCGGCGGCCGCGAGCACCGCGATGGCGTTGGGCTGGCCCTTGGCGTTGAGCGTCGTCCCGTCGATCGGGTCGACGGCGATGTCCACCTCGGGGCCGGTGCCGTCACCGATGTGCTCCCCGTTGAAGAGCATCGGCGCTTCGTCCTTCTCGCCCTCGCCGATGACGACGACGCCGTTCATCGAGACGGTGGAGACCAGGGTGCGCATGGCATTGACGGCGGCGCCGTCCGCGCCGATCTTGTCGCCGCGCCCGACCCACCGGCCGGCGGCCATGGCGGCGGCCTCCGTGACCCGGACGAGCTCCAGGGCGAGGTTGCGGTCGGGGGCCTCGGGAGAGACCTCGAGCTGGGACGGAAGCTGATGCTCGGTCATCGGCACGCACCTTTCTGATACGACGACGGCCGTATGTAGATGTTGAGGGTTCGTTCGATTCTATCGTTTGGGCGATAAAATGAGCAGGGGCCCCCACGTATGAGCACTGTCACCACCTGAGACCATGGGCGACATGGCAGGTGCGCGAAAGCAGACAGTTCGGGGTGCGTTCGCATCCATGGCGGTGATCGGTGCGGTCGTCGCCGGTATTTACGTGTTCGTCCCGCACGACGACAAGGCGAGCCCGATCAAGAAGCCGACCGACTACCGGGTCGAGCTGATGCAGGCGCAGCGGAGCGCCTCGTACCCCGTCGCGGCACCGCAGGGCCTCTCCAAGGAGTGGCGTGCGACCTCGGTGACGTACGACGGGAAGAACGGCGAGGCCTGGCACCTGGGCTTCGTCGACCCGAACGAGCAGTACGTCGCCATAGAGCAGTCGGCGGTGACCGGTGCTGCCGCGGACAAGTACGCGCGCTCGGTGAGCCAGCAGGCGAAGAAGACCGCGGCGACGCAGCAGGTCAACGGCGAGACCTGGCAGCGCTGGGAGGGCTCGCACTACGACGCGCTGGTGCGCCGGGACAAGGGCTCCACGACGGTGGTGACGGGCACGGCGCCGTACGAGCAGCTGGCGAAGATGGCGGCGGCGCTGCGCACGAAGTAGCGGGTACGCGAAGAGGCGGCCACCCCGGGACCGGGGGTGACCGCCTCTTGTTGCGCTTGGTGACTCAGACGGTGGTGATGACCTCGTCGAGCTCCAGGCGCGGAGAGCGCGGGAACCAGGCGTCGTCGCCCGGCTTGCCGATGTTGACGACCATCAGCGCGGAGTGGTCGCCGTCCAGGAACTCCTTCTGGACACCGGCGAAGTCGAAGCCCGTCATCGGGCCCGCGGCCAGACCGGCGGCGCGGATGCCGACGATGAAGTACGCGGCCTGGAGGGCGCCGTTGACCAGGGCGGCCTGCTCGCGGACCGGGCGCTCGGCGAAGAACATGTCCTTGGCCTGCGGGAAGTGCGGGAGCAGCTTCGGGAGCTCCTCGTGGAACTCGTTGTCCACGGAGAGGATCGCGACGAGCGGGGCGGAGGCGGTCTTGGGCTGGTTGCCCTCGGCCATCAGCGCGACGAGGCGCTCGCGGGCCTCGGGGGAGCGGACCAGCGTGACGCGCAGCGGCGACTGGTTGAAGGCGGTCGGGCCGAACTTGACCAGGTCGTAGATCGCCTGCACCTGCTCCTCGGTCACCGGCTCGTCGGTGAACGTGTTGGCGGTGCGGGCCTCGCGGAACAGGAGGTCCTGGGCGGCGGGGTCAAGAACGAGGGACATCAGTCGTACCTTCCGGACGTGCATGAACGATCAGGCGATGTCCCGACTGTACGACGCATTAGATTAAGTTTCAACTAATCTGGCCCCCGGGTGACCGTCCTCACACCGCCCCGTCGCCGCCCTCCGGAGTCTCGCCCTCCGCCAGCGCCGCGTTCAGCCGCGCCCGCGCCCCGTCCAGCCAGCGCCGGCAGACCTTGGCCAGCTCCTCGCCGCGCTCCCAGAGGGCCAGGGACTCCTCCAGGGTCGTGCCGCCGGCCTCCAGCCTCCGTACGACATCGATCAGTTCGTCCCGCGCCTGCTCGTACCCGAGGGCCGTGTCCCCGGTCCCGGTGGCTGCCGTGTCCGTCTTCGCCATGATCTCCACCTAGTCCTGGACCTGCTGGTCCTGCGCCGTCACTGTCACGTTCAACTCGCCCCCGGCCACCCTGGCCCGCAGCGCATCCCCGTCCCCGACCTCCGCCGGGTCCCGTACGACCGCACCGTCCGCCCGCTGCAGCACCGCATAGCCCCGCTCCAGCGTCGCCGCCGGCGAGAGCGCCACCACCCGGGCCCTGGTGTGCGAGAGCTCGGAGTCCGCGCGGTCCAGGAGGTGCCCCAGCGTGCGCCGGCTGCGCTCCACCAGCGCGTCCACCACCGCCTCGCGCTCCTCCACCATCCGCTGCGGACGCTCCATCGAGGGCCGGGCCAGCGCGGCGGCGAGCCCCCGCTCCTCCCGGTCCAGCGCGCCCTGCACGGTCCGCAGCGCCCGGTCGCGCAGGCCCTGCACCCGGTCCAGTTCCTCACCCACGTCCGGTACGACCTTCTTCGCCGCGTCCGTCGGGGTCGAGGCCCGCAGATCCGCCACGAGGTCGAGCAGCGGGGAGTCCGGCTCGTGCCCGATCGCGGAGACGACCGGCGTACGGCACGCGCCCACCGCCCGTACGAGCTGCTCGTCCGAGAACGGCAGCAGGTCCTCCACGCTGCCCCCGCCGCGCGCCACGACGATCACGTCGACCTCGGCCAGCTCGTCCAGCTCCTTCACCGCCTGGACGACCTGCGGCACCGCGTGCACCCCCTGCACCGCCACATTGCGCACCTCGAAGCGGACGGCGGGCCAGCGCCGCCGCGCGTTCTCCAGCACGTCGCGCTCGGCCGCCGAGGCCCGCCCCGTCACCAGACCGATCAGCTGCGGCAGGAACGGCAGCGGCTTCTTGCGGTCCAGCGCGAAGAGCCCTTCGGCCGCGAGGGTCTTCTTCAACTGCTCGAGCCGGGCGAGCAGCTCACCGATCCCCACCGGCTTGATCTCCACGGCCCGCAGGGACAGCTGCCCCCGCGGCGCGTACCACTCGGGCTTCGCGTGGACGACGACCCGCGCGCCCTCGGAGACGACGTCGGCGACCGCGTCGAAGACCTGCCGGAAACAGGTCACCCCCACCGAGACGTCGTGCGACGGATCGCGCAGCGTCAGAAAGACGACACCGGCCCCCGGCCGCCGGGACAGCTGGGTGATCTGCCCCTCGACCCAGACCGCGCCCAGGCGGTCGATCCACCCCCCGATGAGCCGCGAGACCTCGCCGACGGGAAGCGGCGCATCCGCACTCGTATTCAGAGCCATACGGAGAGGCTAGCCGCCTGCACTGACACGGCGCCGCAGCTGAACGGCGAGCACCACCAGTCCGATCGCCAGCCAGATCAGCCCGACGACCTGCGCGGTCCCCGTGGCCTCCACGATCACCGCGATCGTGATCGCCGCACCCAGCACCGGGGCCAGGACGTGCCGCCACCAGATGACGGGTCCCTCCATCTTCCGTACGGCGAACCAGCCCACCACCGAGGCGTGCAGCAGGACGAAGGCGGTCAGCGCCCCGATGTCCACCACCGAGACCAGATGGTCCATGCCGTCGTCGCGCCGGGCCGCCCACACCGCGGCCACCAGCGTCACCGTCGCGGCCAGGAGCAGCGCGGGCCTCGGCACCCCCGACTCGGTCTTCGACAGCACCTTCGGCAGCCTGCGCTCCCTGGCCATCGCGAAGAGCAGCCGTCCGGCCGCCGCCTGCCCGGCCAGCGCGG
The DNA here is from genome assembly GCF_036227325.1 of Streptomyces sp. NBC_01465. Taxonomy (NCBI): domain Bacteria; kingdom Bacillati; phylum Actinomycetota; class Actinomycetes; order Kitasatosporales; family Streptomycetaceae; genus Streptomyces; species Streptomyces sp. NBC_01465. The sequence continues at coordinate 5,446,893 of NZ_CP109467.1, forward strand.
CGAAGGCGGCGCCGATCGCCTTGGAGACCGCGACCAGATCGTGCAGCCAGCCGCCCACGGCCGCGTCCACGGTGTCGTAGAACGCCGTCCCCTGAGCCTCCGGATCGGCGGCCAGCTGGGCCGACGACATGGGCTCGAGGACGGCGGCCAGATAGGTCTGCGCGATGAAGAGGACACCCGCGAGGACCAGACAGAACAGCACCGCCCGCGCCACCTTCGCCGAGCCCCCGGTCACCTCCTCGGCGAACGAGGCGATCGCGTCGAAGCCGAGATACGACAGGACGGCCACCGACACCGCCCCGAGCACCGCGCTCATCGAGAACCCGACGTCGCTGGTGAACGGCGTCAGCAGCCCGCGCGTCGCCCCGTTCTGCGAGATCTCCACCAGCGCGGAGACCACGAACACCAGCAGCACCACGATCTCCATCGCGAGCACCGCGAAGCCGACCCGGGCGGCCGCCCGCACCCCCCACAGGTTGAGCAGCGTCGTGATGACGACGGCGATCGCGGTCCACACCCAGCGCGAGACGGACGGCACGAGGGAGTTCATCGCGATCCCGGAGAAGAGGTACGCGACCGCCGGGATCAGCAGATAGTCGAGCATCGCCATCCACCCGGCGATGAAACCGGGCCCCTCGCCCAGGCCCTTGCGCGCGTACGCGAAGACCGAGCCCGTCTGGGGGACGACCCGCACCATCTGCGCATAGCTGAAAGCGGTGAACGCCATGGCCACCGTCGCGACGACATAGACCAGCGCCACGGCGCCGTGCGACTTCGCGTCGAGCGTGCCGAAGACACCGACCGGGGCCATGGGGGCGATGAAGAGCAGCCCGTAGACGACCAGATCGCGGAAGCCGAGGTTCCGTCGCAGGGTCCCGGCCTCGCCGGTGTCTGTGCTCTCTCCCGTACTCATGCGCCTCAGTCTTCCCGCAGAGCCGATCTTTGGCCCGCCGGGCACGGCCTTACGATGGAGAACATGACTGCAACGACAGCTCGCCGTGTCCTCCTTGCCGCTCCCCGCGGGTACTGCGCGGGTGTGGACCGTGCCGTGATCGCCGTCGAGAAGGCCCTGGAGCAGTACGGTGCGCCGGTCTACGTCCGCCACGAGATCGTGCACAACAAGTACGTCGTGCAGACCCTGGAGAAGAAGGGCGCCATCTTCGTGGAGCGCACGGAGGAGGTCCCCGAGGGCTCCATCGTGATGTTCTCCGCGCACGGCGTCGCCCCGACCGTCCACGCCGAGGCCGCCGAGCGCAATCTCGCGACGATCGACGCGACGTGCCCGCTCGTCACCAAGGTCCACAAGGAAGCCGTCCGGTACGCCAAGGAGGACTACGACATCCTCCTGATCGGCCACGAGGGCCACGAAGAGGTCATCGGCACGAGTGGCGAGGCCCCGGACCACATCACGCTGGTCGACGGCCCGGACGACGTAGCGAATGTCTCGGTCCGCGACGAGTCCAAGGTCGTCTGGCTCTCCCAGACCACGCTCTCGGTCGACGAGACGATGGAGACGGTCGACGCCCTGAAGTCCAAGTTCCCGAACCTTCTCTCCCCGCCGAGCGACGACATCTGCTACGCCACGCAGAACCGCCAGATCGCGGTGAAGAAGCTGGCCGAGGACGCCGAACTGGTCATCGTCGTCGGCTCCAAGAACTCCTCCAACTCCATCCGCATGGTCGAGGTCGCCCTGGACGCGGGCGCCCCCGCCGCGCACCTGGTCGACTTCGCCTCCGAGATCGACGAGGCCTGGCTGGAGGGCGTGACGACGGTCGGCCTGACCTCGGGCGCCTCGGTCCCCGACGTGCTGGTCGACGGCGTACTGGAGTGGCTGTCCGAGCGGGGCTACGGAGACGTGGAGACGGTGAAGACGGCCGACGAGTCGATCACCTTCTCGCTGCCCAAGGAGCTCCGCCGCGACCTGCGCGCGGAGGCGGCCGAACTGTCTGCCAAGTGAGTGTCAGCGGTCCGTCGTAACGTGGGGGCCATGCAGATCTTCGGCGTGGACATCGGCGGATCCGGCATCAAGGGCGCTCCGGTCGACCTCGACCGCGGCGACCTCGCACAGGAGCGCCACAAGGTACTGACCCCGCAGCCGGCCACACCCGACGGTGTGGCCGGCTGTGTCGCGGAGGTGGTCTCCCACTTCGACTGGGACGGCCCCGTGGGCATCACCTTCCCCGGCGTCGTCACCGACGGCACGGTCCGTACGGCGGCCAACGTGGACAAGGGTTGGGTGGACACGGACGCGGCGTCGCTGCTCTCCCGGCGCCTGGACGGCCGCCCCGTCACCGTCCTGAACGACGCGGACGCGGCCGGCATCGCGGAGGTGACCTTCGGCGCGGGCCGCGACCGCGAGGGCACGGTCATCCTGCTCACGTTCGGTACGGGAATCGGCTCGGCCCTCTTCAGCGGCGGCCGCCTGATCCCCAACACCGAGCTCGGTCACCTGGAGCTGCACGGCCACGACGCGGAGACCCGCGCCTCCACGAAGGCCAAGGACGACGAGGAGCTCAGCTGGCAGCACTGGGCGCACCGGGTCCAGAAGTACCTGGCCCATGTGGAGATGCTCTTCTCGCCGGAACTTTTCATCATCGGCGGCGGAGTCAGCCGCAAGGCCGACAAGTTCCTGCACCTCATCGAGGACATCAGGGCCGAGATCGTGCCGGCGGAGCTGGAGAACAACGCGGGGATCGTAGGGGCCGCGATGGCGGCCTCGCGCATGGTGGCCTAGCTGTATTGCCCGGCCCTGCCGGGAATCGGATCGCCATCAACGGGGTTGGTGGAGGACGAACCGATATTGGAGAGTCATGCGAGCGATTCAGGTGCACGAAGTGGGCGGTCCCGAGGTGCTGCAGGAGGCCGAGGTGGACCTGCCGCGGCCGGGTCCGGGCGAGGCGATCGTGGAGGTCGCCGCATCCGGGGTCAACTTCCTCGACGTCTACCACCGCGAAGGCCGTTACAGCCTCCCGCTGCCCTTCACCCCGGGCGCCGAGGGCGCCGGCACGGTCGTCGAAGTGGGACCCGGCGTCGCTGACGTCGCAGTCGGGGACCGGGTCGGTTGGGTGGAGATTCCCGGCTCGTATGCCGAGCGGGCCGTCGTGGACGCCTCCCGGCTGGTGCCGCTGCCCGACGACATCGGCTTCGAGACAGCCGCCGCCGTGCTCCTCCAAGGCATGACCGCGCACTATCTCGTCAAGGACGCCTACCCGGTTCAGGGGGGCGACACGGTGCTCGTGCATGCGGCTGCCGGCGGCATGGGGCTGCTTCTGACCCAGCTCATCACCCATCTCGGCGGCAGGGTGATCGGCACGACGTCGACCACGGCGAAGGCCGAGCTGGCGAAGCGTGCCGGGGCCGCTGAGGTGATCCTTTCCTCCGCGGTCGACGATCTCGCAGCCGAGGTGAGGCGGCTCAACGGCGGTCAGGGACTGCCGGTCGTCTTCGACGGCGTCGGCGCGCACACCTTCGATGCGAGCCTCGCCAGCCTGCGAACCCGCGGCCATCTCGTGCTCTTCGGCGCGGCAAGTGGTGCCGTGCCGCCGTTTGATCCGATCCGGCTCGCCCACGGCGGTTCGCTGACCCTGATCCGGCCCAGCCTCGGGGACTTCATCGCCGATCGGTCCGAACTGCTCCGACGGGCCGCCGATGTGTTCGAGTGGGTGCGCTCCAAGGCGCTCGAGGTCACTGTGACGGGTCGCTACGCACTGTCCGAGGCCGCCCAGGCCCACAGCGATCTGGAGGCTCGGCGTACCACCGGCAAGCTGCTCCTCGTACTCGATGCGGCCGCTGTGGGACGCCGCGAGGAGACGCAGAGCTGATCGCGGGTGACGAGGTCGGGGCGTCACCTCCCGGAACGGAAGACCTAGCGCTCGCGGCGGCGCTCGGAGATGACGCGTACGCGCCGTACGACCATGATCACCGCGGCGACGAGCGTGCCGGCGTACAGCCAGCCGGCATGCAGCGCCAGCGTCGTCAGGACGCCCATGAGGCTGCCGCCGAGCCCGTCGCCCGCCCCGTCGGAGATCGGCACGGCCCCGACGGCGAAGGCGATCGGGACGCTGATCGGCGCGGTCACGAGGTCGGCGGGGCGTACCCACATCGCGGTCGCCACGCTCACCGGCAGGAACAGCAGCCCGTACGCCACCGCGGACCCGCCGAAGAGCAGCCAGTCGAGACCGCCGGCCGCCAGCATCGCCACCATGGCGAAGAGCCCGCCACCGAGCCCGGTCAGCCGCGGACCGGGCATCTTCCGCAGGGCCAGCACCAGCGGCGCCACGGGCCGTGCGGGCCGCGCTCCGGAGACCCGGTAGACGGTCGAGGTCTCGCCACGGCCGGCCTGCGAGGGAACGTCGGGGCGGGGGGTCCGGGTCCTGTGTTGCTGCTCCACCCGACCAACGTAGGTCGCCGGGTGGGGTCAATCCGGCGCGGGACACGCGCTTTGGGCGAGCTTGGCGATGAGTTCGACGTACGGGAACAGGAATCAGCTCCGTCCGCGCCCGTAAACTGGTACATCGGCCCGCCCAACCAGGGCCGATCCATCACCCTCTGTAACGGGAAGTCGCCAACGTGTCGCTCACGATCGGAATCGTCGGCCTGCCGAATGTCGGCAAGTCGACCCTGTTCAACGCCCTGACCAAGAACGACGTGCTGGCGGCCAACTACCCGTTCGCCACCATCGAGCCGAACGTCGGCGTCGTCGGCGTCCCCGACGCCCGCCTGACCAAGCTCGCCGAGATCTTCTCCTCGCAGAAGATCCTCCCGGCGACGGTCGACTTCGTGGACATCGCGGGCATCGTCCGCGGCGCCTCCGAGGGCGAGGGCCTGGGCAACAAGTTCCTGGCGAACATCCGCGAGTCCGACGCGATCTGCCAGGTCATCCGCGCCTTCAAGGACGAGAACGTCGTCCACGTCGACGGCAAGGTCTCGCCCAAGGACGACATCGAGACCATCAACACCGAGCTGATCCTCGCCGACCTCCAGTCCGTCGAGAAGCAGATCCCCCGCCTCCAGAAGGAGTCCCGTCTCCAGAAGGAGAAGGTCCTCGTCCTCGCCGCGGTCGAGAAGGCCCAGAAGATCCTGGAGTCCGGCGAGACGCTGTTCTCCGCGGGCATCACCAAGGGCACCGAGCAGGGCGACCTCCTGCACGAGCTGCACCTCCTCACCACCAAGCCGTTCCTCTACGTCTTCAACGTCGACGAGGACGAGCTGGTCGACGAGGAGTTCAAGGACGAGCAGCGCGCCCTGGTCGCCCCCGCCGAGGCGATCTTCCTCAATGCCAAGATCGAGTCCGAGCTCATCGAGCTCGAGGACGACGAGGCCCTCGAACTCCTCCAGTCGATGGGCCAGGAGGAGCCCGGCCTCGCCACCCTGGGCCGCGTCGGCTTCGCCACGCTCGGCCTGCAGACCTACCTCACGGCAGGCCCCAAGGAGTCCCGCGCCTGGACGATCCCCCAGGGCGCGACGGCCCCGGAGGCGGCCGGCGTGATCCACACCGACTTCCAGAAGGGCTTCATCAAGGCGGAGATCATCTCCTTCGCCGACCTGGTGGAGACCGGCTCGGTGGCCGAGGCCCGCGCGAAGGGCAAGGCCCGCATGGAGGGCAAGGAGTACGTCATGCAGGACGGCGACGTGGTGGAGTTCCGCTTCAACGTGTGACAGCGCTGCACCCCGGTTCAGGGGCCGGGCCTTCGGGTCCGGCCCCTTGCTGTTGGATGGCGTGCATGACGAAGGACATAACCGACCGCCGGGGCCGGCGCGTGACGCTCGAGGACATCACCGACGAGAACTGGCGCGACGTCGCCGACGTGGCTCCCGCCGACGACCAGCGTCGTTTCGTGGCCGCCCTCGGCGCGCGCTATCTGCTGCTCTCCATGAGGGGCGGGCTCTGGAACTCCCTCGCGGTCCGGGCCGGTGACGAGGTCGTGGGCCATGTGATGTGGGCGTACGACGACGAGGAAGGCGCCCACTGGATCGGCGGCATGATCGTCGATGCCGCCGAGCAGGGCAACGGCGTGGGGCGTGCCGCCGTGCGCGCGCTGATCGGGCGCCTTGCCACGCTCCCCGGGTACCGGGAGGTCCGGCTCTCGTACCACCCGGACAACGCCCCGGCCGCGCGCCTGTACGCATCGCTCGGCTTCGTACCCACCGGCGACTTCGAGGACGAGGAGATCGTCGCCGCCCGGACGGGTGCGGCCGAAGCCTGACCGCGGGGCGCCGGCGACCGGCTCAGTCGGGCAACCCGCCCAGGAAGTCGATCAGTGCCTCGTTCACCTCGGCCGGGCGTTCCTGCTGGGTCCAGTGGCCGCAGCCGGGGAGCGTGACCGTGGGGCGGAGGGTCGGGTTCAGTTGTTGGAGTGCGGGGAGGAGTTGGTCCATGCCGGGGAAGACTCCTACCAGGTCTCGGTCGCCGACCACGTAGAGCGCGGGGACCTTGATCGGGAGGGCGTCCCAGGCCGCGCCCAGCTCCCAGTTGCGGTCGATGTTGCGGTACAGGTTCAGGCCGCCGGTGAAGCCGTTGTTCCGGTACTCCTCGGTGAACACCGCGATGTCGTCCTCGGTCAGCCAGGACGGCAGTTCCTTCGGCTCGTCCAGGGTCTCCAGGAAGGTGCTGCCCGGGGGGACCAGGGGCTGCGGGGGCGGGTCGGTCTGCGGGTTGTCGCCGCTCGCTCCGTAGAGGAAGCGGCGGAAGGTGTTCTCCGGGGCCTCGGCGAACTCGGCGTCTGCCACGCCCGGTTGGCAGAAGTAGTTCTGGTAGAAGCGGCCGTCGAACATCTCCGTCAGCGCGGTGAGCGGCGGGGTGTGCCCGGGGTCCGGCACGGGCGGCGGCACGCTCAGGCCTACGACGCCGCGCACCAGGTCCGGGCGGAGCTGTGCGGTGAGCCAGGCGACGGGGGCGCCCCAGTCGTGGCCGACCACGGCGAATCGGTCGCGGCCCAACTGCCGTACGAGAGCCACTACATCGCCCACCAGGTTCGGCAGCGCGTACGCCTCGACGGCCGTCGGGGCGTCGCTGCGGGCGAAGCCGCGCTGGTCCGGGGCGACGGCGCGGTAACCGGCCGCGGCGAGCGCGGTGAGCTGGTGGCGCCAGGAGTACCAGCACTCCGGGAAGCCGTGCCGCAGCACCACCAGCGGGCCGTCCTCCGCGCCCGCCGCGGCGTAGTGCAGGGTGAGGCCCTTGACCTTGATGCTGTGATGCTCCACGCCCTCGATGTGCCCCGCCACGGCCCCTCCTTGGTTCGTGCTCCGTCAACTCCCGTCAGACTAGGCATATGCATCCCGTACGGAACACTGCGCGTCCCCCGCGGATCGTCGTGAAGCGCTGACAGGACCCTGCAGGTCCGCTGTCGTAGGGGCCGCTTATGCTGCCCCCGACGATCACGTGGGACCTGGGGAGGGCTCGGGATGCTGGGGAAGTTGTTCGGCAGAGGTGGGGAGAGTGCGCAGGCGGGGCCGCACGTGCTTCCCGCGCCGCGCAAGCGGAAGAACGGGATGTACGAGCTGCGGGCGCTCGGCGACCGGCGCGTTCTGGACGTGGTGGAGGCGGCCGACTCGCGGGACTGGGAAGCCGTCAAAGCGGCGCTGGTTCCCTTCGATCTCGGGCGCGATCACGGTGTCCTCGGGGAGCTCGTCGAGCTCGACGGGGTGGAGGAGTGGATCGGGCGGGCTGTCGAGGAGGACAAGGAGCACCGGGCCGCCGCCCTGCTCATATCCGGGGCGCGGCACATCACTTGGGGGTGGGAGGCGCGTACTTCCGCGCGCGCCAAGAACGTCACCCAGGAGCAGTGGAAGGTCTTCCACGAGCGGCTCGACATCGCCGAGGCGCAGCTGTTCGAGGTCGCCGAGCTGCGGCCCGAGTGGGTCACCCCCTGGCGGCAGCTCCTCACGTCCGGGCGGGGCGTGTCGCTGGGGCGCACCATCAACGAGACCCGGTGGGACGCCGCCCTGCGCCGTGATCCGCTGGACCTCGACTGCCACGAGGAGTGGCTGTCGCAGCTCCAGCCCCGTTGGGGCGGAGAGCCGGGCGAGGCCGGGGCGTTCGCCCGGCAGGCGTACGACCGCGCACCCGAGGGGCACCGGCTGGGCTGTGTGATCGCCATGGCCCGCATCGAGGACTGGGTCGAGTCGGACGACGGGGCCTGCCTCGTCGCGCCGGAGGTTCGTGACGAGCTGGTCGAGGCGGCCGAGCACAGCATCCTGCACCCCTCCTACGAGCGGAGCCCCGGCTGGCAGGGCGACTTCAACAAGTTCGCCATGGCCCTGTCGCTCTCCGGTGAGCACCACACGCTCCGCCGCGTCTTCAAGGAGCTCGACGGCGCCTACACCCCATGGCCCTGGCGCTATCTCGCGGATCCGCAGGCGGAGTTCGCCCGCCGCAGCCGCCGCGCCTGAACCCGCCGCCCTCCTTCCACCACCCCTGCCATCCCCGGACTGCCCCATGACTCAGCCCACTTCCGCCACCGATCGCACCTTCCAGGTGGATCTGCGCGGCCTCGTCGATCTCCTCTCCCATCACCTCTACTCCAGTCCCCGCGTCTATCTGCGCGAGCTGCTGCAGAACGCCGTGGACGCCCTCAGCGCACGGCATCTGCATGAACCGGGCGGTGCGCCCGGTACGTACGGCATCCGCCTCTACGCCGACGGGGCCGTCGTGCGCGTCGAGGACGACGGCATCGGTCTCACCGAGGCCGACGTCCACACGTTCCTCGCCACCATCGGCCGCAGCAGCAAGCACGCCGAGCGCATCGCCGAGCAACGCGCCGACTTCATCGGGCAGTTCGGCATCGGGCTGCTCTCTTGTTTCCTCGTCGCCGACGAGATCCATGTCGTGAGCCGCAGCGCCCGTACGCCCGACGCGCCCGTCGTGGAGTGGCAGGGGCGCGGCGACGGCAGCTACACCGTCCGTACGCTGCCCGCATCCGCCCGGACCCGCCCCGGGACCACCGTCACCCTCACCCCCCGTGCGGACGCGGGCGAGTGGACCCGGCCGGGCCAAGTGCACTCCCTGGCACGCCACTTCGGCGCCCTGCTGCGCCACCCCGTGACCTTCGACGACGGCAGTGCGGGCCCCGCCGTACCCGTCAATCCCGACCCCGCCCCCTGGTCGGTCGCGTACCCGACGCCGGGAGCCCGGAGCCGCGCGCTGGCCGCGTACGGCGAGGACGTGTTCGGGTTCACGCCGCTCGACACCATCGAGCTCGACCTCCCCGCCGTCGGTCTCAAGGGCATCGCCTGCGTGCTGCCCGAGGCCGTCCCGGCCGGGCGCCGCCACGGGCACCGCGTGCACGTCAAGGGCATGCTCCTGTCGGAGCGGGCCGAGGAGATCCTGCCCGAGTGGGCGTTCTTCGTACGGTGCGTGGTCGACGCCGAGAGCCTGCGCCCGACGGCGTCGCGCGAGGCCCTGTACGAGGACGACACCCTCGCCGCCGTACGCGACGCCCTCACCGAGCGGCTGCGCGACTGGATCGCCAAGGCCGCCGCCAGCGACCCCGACCTCCTCTCCCGCTTCCTCCAGGCGCACCACCTGGCGGTGAAGTCCCTCGCCGTGCACGACGACGAGATCCTGCGGATGCTGCTGCCCTGGCTGCCGTTCGAGACGACCGACGGGCACGCCACCCTCGACGAGTTCGCGCGCTCGCACCGCACCGTCCTCGTCACCTCCAGCGTGGAGGAGTTCCGGCAGGTCGCCGCGATCGCCTCGGCCGCCGGGCTCGGCGTCGTCAACGGCGGCTACACGTACGACCGCGAACTGGTCCACCGGCTCCCGGAGATCAGGCCGGAGAACACGGTCGCCGACCTCGACCCGGAGACCCTCACCGCCCACCTCGACCCCGTCGACCGCGAGACGGAACTCGCCGCCGGCGCCTATCTGAGCCGCGCCCGTGACGCCCTCGCCGTCTTCGACTGCGACGTCGCGCTGCGCTCCTTCCAGCCCGCCTCCGCCCCCGCCCTCCTCGTCGACAGCCGCGAGGCCCGCCACGAGCGCACCCGCTCCCAGCTCGCCCGCGAGCAGGAGGGCGGCCTGTGGGGCGACATCCTCGGCGCGCTCCGCCAGGAGGCCCCGCGCGCCCAGCTGATCCTCAACCAGCTCAACCCGCTGGTCCGTACCGCCGTCGCCATCGACGAGCCCGAACTCGCCCGCACCAGCGCCGAAGCCCTCTACGGGCAGGCCGCGCTGTTGTCCCGGCGCCCCCTGCGGCCCGCCGAGTCCAGCCTCATCAACCGCTCCTTCCTCGACCTCCTCGCCCACGCCCTCCGCAAGGACAGCTGACGATGCCGACGACCACACCGCAGTCCACCGACGAGCTGCGCCACGCGCTCCAGGAGAACGACCAGCGCCCCTACGGGCGCACCCGTACCGTCACGGCCGAGGAACTCACCGAGGCCGCCGAGCAGTTCGACGACCCGGAGCTGCTGGTCCTCGCACTGTTCGAGCTCCAGGAGGCCTACACCTACGGCTCCGAACCCCGTAAGTCGCCCGTCGTCTTCGCCCGGCTGCTCAACCTCTTCGACGAGCAGCCCGACCTCTTCGACGAGCGCGGGCGCCACCAGCTCTTCTGGCGCTTCAAGTGGGTGGCGAACGCCCTGCTCGCCCTGCCCGAGATGCCGCTCGGCAGCCTGCGCCAGTGGCTCCAGGAGATGCGCGACCGGTACGTCAAGGCCGGCCTGGAGCTGCAGCCGTACTACGGGCAGGCGTACCAGCTCGCCTCCCACGTCGGCGAGGACACCGCGCTGGCCTACGAACTGTGGGCCGCCCGCGCCCGCACCCGGCTCAGCGACTGCGGGGCCTGCGAGATCTGCGAGCGCGCCCAGTTCCACCTCGGTGCGGGCGACGACGTACGGGCGCTGCGCGAGTGGGAGCCCGTACTGGCGGGGCAGGGCGCCTGCCAGGAGGAGCCCGCGCGCTCCATTTCGTACGCCCTGCTGCCCCTTCTCCGTACGGGCGACACCGAACGCGCCCGCGAACTGCACCTCGCCGGCTACCGCGCCTGCCGCCACAACCCCTCGATGTCCGGGGAGGTGGGCCGGCATCTGGAGTTCTGCGCGCTGACCGGCAACGAAGCGCGGGGACTTGAACTGCTCTCCGAGAACCGCTCGCTGTTCGAGGAGGTGGAGTCGCCGCTCGACATGCTCGACTTCCTCACCGGCGTCGAGGTTCTCCTCGCGCGCATCGAGGCGCTCGGCCACGGCGACCTCCCCTCGGCCGGATACCTGGGCCGTACGTGGACGGTGGCCGGTCTGCGCGCCGAGGTACGGGGCCGCGCCGACGACCTCGCGGCCCGCTTCGACGCCCGCAACGGGACCCCGGCCCACACCGACCGCCGCCGCGCCCGACTGGAGCGCGCCCCGCTGCTGGACTCCCTGGAGCTGACGCTGCGGGTCCGCAGCCTCGACGACGCGTCGCCTGCCGCCGTCCCGGTCGCCGTACCCGCAGCCGTCCGCAAGACTGCCGAGATCCCCGACGCTCTGCCCGAACTCATCCTCAAGGCAAGGGAGTTGGACGAGCAGGGACACCCGGACGCGGAAGCGTACTGGGCGCGGCTGCGCACGCTCGTCGCGGCGCGCGGCTACGTCCACCCCGACGACCCGCGCATCGGCCCGGAGCTTGTACTGCGCGCGGATCTGCTGAAGGACGAGGGGGAGCGGGCAGGACGCAAGGACGACTTCGCGACCTGCGCGGCCCTCCACGAGGAGGCCGCAGGGCTGTACGAGGACGCCGGGAGCCCCGGCCAGGCCGCCGTCTCCCACGCCTGCTCCCTGATCGCCACCGCCGAGATACCGGACGACGACGCCGAGAAGGCCGAAGCGCTGACCGCCGCCCACACCGCGATGGCCCGCCTGCACGAGGAGACCGCGGACCTCACCCCGGACCAGGAGGCCCGGCTGCTGCGCCTGCGCGCCACCGCCCTCGGGCTGCGGCTGCAGTCGTCGCCGGGCGAGGAGCATGCCGCGGCAGCGTTCGCCGAGGTGGCCGAGTTGCGCGAGTTCGCAGGCCGCCACGACGTCACCCTGCAGATCTCCGGCGGGTGGCTGCTGCAGGCCAGCACGCTCGCCCTCACCGGCGACCTGCCCGCGGCCATCGCGGAACTGGACGCTCTCCAGGCGCGGTTGAAGTCGGACGGCCCTGCGTGGCACCTGCCCAGGCTGCACGGTCTGCGCGGCCGGCTGCTGCTCGGCCTGGGTGACGCGAAGGCCGGGCACGAGGCGCTGTCCGAGGGGCTGCGGGAGGCCGCCGGCTGGCCGGCGGGTGCGACCGACACGGCCCGCCTCCACGGCGAGCTGGCCAGGGTCTCGATGCACCTGGACCGTCCCGACGAGGCCCTCCGTCATCTGACACGGTCCGCGGAACTGCACCTGCGCGACGACAACCGGATCCAGGCGTTCTGCACGTACAGCAACGCCGCCCAGCTCAGCCTCGACCTCGGCCGGATCGAGGACTGCATCGCGCTCCTCGACTCCCTCCTGGCCGAACAGGTCGTCACCACGGGCGAGTTGGACGACCGGCTCGTCGCCCAGCTGCGGCTGACGCGCGCCAGGGCCCTGCACGTGGGGGAGGACCTCAAGGCCGCCACGGCGGAGTTCGCCGCCCTCGCCGCCGAGTCCGCGAACTGGGACGACGACCCCGGAAGCCACGCCATGATCGCCGCGGAGACGGCCGTACTCCTGGGTGAGGGAGGCGAGTTCGTACGGGCACGCGAGGTGATCGCCCAGGCGCTCACCGCCCACGCCGAGGCCCCGCGCTACGAGCCGATCAGCAATGCCCTTCGGGAACTCGCCCGCCTCCAGGTCCAGCAGGAGGGCCCCGACGGACTCGCCGAGGCCCTCACCTTCCTCACCGACGCGGGCCGCATCGCCGAGGAGGCGCGCGCCGTCTCGTTCGAGCCCGGGGGCCGCTCCCTGGAGACCGCCCTGGCCTACGAGTACGGCCGGGTCAACGCCTATGCCGGTCAGGCCGAAACCGCTCTGGCCCACCTGGAGGAGGCCCTCGCGCTGCTGCCCGAGCCCGAGCCGGAAGGCCCTCACCCCGGGGAGTGGGCGGAGTGCGTACGGCTCGCGTCGCTTGTGGAGGGGGTCCACCTGGAGCGCGCCGAGCCCGCGCTCGTACGGCTCGACGCGGCCGTCGCCCGGCTGACCGCCCTGGGTGCGGCCGACGAGGCCGAATCGCTCACGAACCTGGCGGCCCGCCTGCGTGACGAAAGGTGAGGCTCCGCACGGCGACCTGACCGGCGCGGAGTCCCGCACCCTCCCTCCGGCGTGCATGCGTGCAGGCCGGAGGGGGATGGCGGGGCCGATCAGCGGAGCTTGGCGGCCTGGGCAGTGATGACGTCCGTCGGCGGCTCGAACGCCTTGCCCCGGGCGGCCGCCGCGATGTTGAAGGACGAGAATCCGGCGAGCGTGGCGCCCTTCCGGAAGACGGCGACATCGGTGAGGACCTTGTTGCCGCTGTCCTCCGCTGTCACCGTCCAGGAGGCGCCCTCGTCCCCGGCGGAGAGTGCCGCCTCCTCGACCTTGGTGACCTGCTGCTTCTCCCCGTCGAGCGTCATGGTGAAGCCGGCGGCGCACTTCTTGGCGGCCTCGCGCAGCGTGGTGAGGGCCTGCTCGGCGCCCTGGCCGTCGTAGGACCAGAGGGAGGTCATCGTCTTGGTGATGTCGAGCGAGTCGAGCGTCGCGTCCTGGGCCTGCTTCTCCGTCATCTTCCCGAGCTCCTTCGTCGAAGGCATGCCCTTCTTGGCCTTCGCCGACTTGTGGACGACGAGCCGCTGGACGCTCGCCTTCGGCTCGCTCGCCGGCAGGGACGACAGCGCCTGGGCGACGGGCTTGCACTCGGACTTGTCGACGGAGACCTGGCCCGGCTTGAAGACGTCGTCCTTCCCCGGCACCGTGATCTCGTGGTCCGTGACGTCGCCCTTGGCGATCACGAGCTTCTCCAGCTCGGCGGTCGTGAGTGCTTTCGCCGCCGGTCTCGCCGCCGTGGAGGCGCCCTTCGTCTTCGCGTCCTCGCCGTCCTGCCCGCCGCCGCAGGCAGGCGATGTGGCCGGATCAAGGTTGTACGCACGCGCGGACGGGCTCAGAGGCGTTCGGTCCCGAGGGTGCCCGGCCGTCGGCGGGCCGCCGCCTGGAGCGTGTGCAGCGCCAGCAGGAGCACCCCTATGTCGTCGAGGTAGACCGGGTCGGGGATCAGGTCGACCGGGCTGATCGTGTAGATCAGCGCGCCCCAGAACGCGAGCTTGTTCTGGACGGGGATTCCGGCGTCGCGCAGCAGGCGGCGGGCCCGGAACAGACGGATCACGAGGACGACCGCGAACGCCAGTGTCGCCACGCAGGCCAGTGCCGCGAGCCCCAGCAGCACTTGGGTGGAGGTGTCCATGGAGTACGGGTACCCGATGACTGCGGCGCCACGCTGACGTGATGTGCTTCGGCAGGCAGACTTGCAAGGCTGCCTGTCGATCTCGTACGGTAGATGCTATGACCAAGGATCCTGCGCCGCCGGATGCCGGGAAGGTCGCAGCCGAGCTCACCGTCGCCCTCGGGCGGGTCGTACGGCGTATGCGGAGTGCTTCCCCGGAGAGCCTGCTGACCCCCTCGCAGCGGTCCGTGCTCTCCCGGCTCGTCCGGGGCGGCCCCGCCACCACCGCCGAGCTGGCGCGCCTCGAGCTCGTACGGCCGCAGTCGATGCGGCTGACGGTGGGCGCGCTGGAGGAGCGCGGTCTGGTGGAGCGCGCGCCCGACCCGAGCGACGGACGGCAGGTCGTGGTGTCGGTCTCCGCCCAGGGGCGGCGGGCGGTCGACGACGCACGGATCGATACGCAGAGCTGGCTGACCGGGGCGATCGAGGGCGAGCTCGACGCGGGCGAGCTGCGGACGCTGAGCGACGCCGTCGCGCTGCTGGAGCGCATCGTGCAGCGCTGATCCCGGTCATTCCCCCTACAGCATTGACGAAAGTGAGCAACCCCCATGACCGCAACGGCACTTGACGCCAAGACCGCGCTCGTCCTCGTCGACCTCCAGAAGGGGATCGTCGGGCTTCCGCTCGCCCACCCCGCCGCCGACGTCGTCGAGCGTGCCGCGTTTCTCGCCGCCGCTTTCCGCGAGCGCGGGCTGCCCGTCGTTCTCGTACGGGTGACCGGCGGCGCCCCCGGCCGCAACGAGCAGCCTCCGGCCCAGGGCACCCCGCCGGCCGACTGGGTCGAGCTCGTCCCCGAGCTCGACCGGCAGGACAGCGACATCGTCGTCACCAAGCAGACCTGGGGCGCCTTCTACGGCACCGACCTCGACATGCAGCTGCGCCGCCGCGGCGTGACCCAGGTCGTCGTCGGCGGCATCGCGACGAGCATCGGCGTCGAGGCGACGGCGCGGTCGGCGCAGGAGCACGGCTACCACGTGACCGTCGCCACCGACGCCATCACCGACCTGAAGGCCGAGACGCACGCCAACAGCGTCGCGCACATCTTCCCGCGGCTCGGCGAGACCGACACCGCCGACGCGATCGTCAAGCTCCTCGGCTGACCTTCAACTCCCGCAGGACGGCCGGTCCGTTCACCGTGAGGTGGACGAGCCGGCCTTTCTGCGTGGCCGTGAACGACGTCGGGCGCTTCTCCCAGGACGGGGTGATCTTCGCCTTGCCGGTGCCCGGGCCGAGGTCCACCGTGAGCGTCGCCGTCTTCGCCGCTGGGTCCGGTGACCAGGTGGTCGCGGCGTCGCCGTCCACGGCTGCGGCCGCGTAGAAGCCGGGCTGCTCGGAGGTGGCCGTCGCCGGGCGGCAGCGGGCCGTGTTGGTGGTAGGGGTCAAGTCCGGGCGGCGGGTGGGCAGTTCGAGGGTGGTGGTCAGCTTTCGGGCGCCCTTGGGGGTGTGGAGCGTGAAGGGCGCGCCGCGGGTGAGCGTGACCCGGGTGGTCTTCGCGCCGATCGCCACGGAGTACGTACGGCCCTGCCAGTGCAGCCCGTGGAGCGTGGTGCCCTGCGGGAGTTGGGGCGGCAGCATCGGGTCCAGGTGGACGCCGTCCTCCTGGACGCGCAGCCCCGTCAGCCCGTGCGTGAAGGTCTGCAGGAAGCCGCCCTTGCCGGTCAGGAAGTCCATCGCCGGGTGCCCCGCGAGGGCGTCGTGGGCGCCCGCCTTGTCGCCCTTCGCCTCCGAGAAGAGGTCGAAGTCCCCTCGTACGTAAGGGCGGATGGCGCGCTGGAGGTAGGTGTACGTCGCGCAGCCGGGGCTGCCGATCGCCGCCGATGCGACCGCGTGGACCGAGTCCGTCATGGCGGGGCCTGCCGGGTCGGTGCGCTGGGCGTAGTAGGCGAGGGTGCGGGCCGCCTGCTGCTTCGTCATCTTCCAGTCGAGGGGGTAGAGGAGCAGGACCGTGTCGGCCTGCTTGATGAGGGAGCCGTCGTACCCCGCGTACTGCTCGAAGACGCCCGCCTTGTTGTCGTACGGGATACGGAGCCGGTCCGCGATCTCCGACCACGCGGCCGGGGCTTCGGTGTCGAGGAGGGTGGCGGCGCGGGCCGCGTTGCGCAGGGCGGTGGCCGCGACGGCGTTGGTGTAGACGCCGTCGGTGACGCCGTTGCTGTACTCGTCGGGGCCCGCGACCAGCTTGATCGAGTACGAGCCGTCGTCGTTCTTGGTGACGCGCGAGGTCCAGTAGTCGGCGATGCCCTTGAGGAGCGGCCAGCCGCGCTCCTTCAGCCACTGCCCGTCGCCGGTCGCCAGGTAGTACTGCCAGACGGCGAGGGAGATGTCGCCCTGGAGGTGGGTCTGCATGATGCAGTGGGGTGGGTTCCAGCTGTGACACTCGGCCCAGTTGTCGCCCTTGCTGCCGGACGTCCAGGGGTAGAACAGGCCCTTGAAGCCGAGCTTCCGGGCGTTGACCGCTGCGGCGGCGCGGGTGCGGAAGCGGTAGTCGACGACGGATTTGGCGAGCTCGGGGCGGGTGGCGAGGAGGCCGGGGAACATCCAGGTCTCGGCGTCCCAGAAGATTTCGCCCGCGTAGTTGTCGCTGGTCAGGCCCACGGGGGAGAGCGAATCGGCGGAGCCCGGGCGGGAGTTGGCGAAGAGTCCGTACTGCGCCGAGCGCACCCACGCCTGGAGGTCGGGCTGCCCGGGGACGGTGATGTCGGACGCCCACAGCTTGGCCCAGGCGGACGCGTTCCCGCTGTGGACGGCCCGCCAGCCGCGGGCGGCCGCCCGGCGGGAGGCCTCGGTGGCGCGGGTGAGGGTGGTGTCGACGCCGATGTGCTTGGCGATCTCGTACGTGGTGCCGGTGCGGACGGGGAAGATGAGGGCGCGGGCGGCGCTCAGGCCGGAGGCGGAGCGGTGCTCGGAGGTGGGGTGAATTCCCTTGGCCGGTACGAGGGTTGAGGCGACCGTGCCCGGTGTGTGCGTGCCGTCGGCGCGGAAGGAGACCGACGTCGTACGGCCGGCGGCGGCTGCTCCGGCTGCTCCGGCGGCGGTGATGCGGCGGGCGCCCCGGCCGTCGATGCGGTCGGTGACGGTCGCGGCGCCGGTCCAGCGCGGGGTGAGGCGCAGGCGCACGGCGCCGGTGTGCACGTCGCTGCGGTCGGCGAGGACCTCGTAGGACAGGTCGGTCGTACGGCCGTCGCGGCCCGTCCAGGTGTAGGAGGTGCGGACCACTCCGCAGGCCATGAAGAGGGTCTGGCGGTAGTGCGATGCCGTGCCGGGGCCGAGGCCCGCTTCGAGGCCGGTCCAGGTGGGGAGGGCGGCGACGGCCTGGCGGTCGGCGTCGGAGCGGGAGTTGTGGGCGTAGAGGCCGGCGGCGAACGCCCCGTCGTAGCGGGGGGTGTAGAGGGGCCAGCCGCTCGGGTCTTCGGAGCCCTGGTATCCGGTGCCGAGGGCGGGAACCCGGTGGCCGAGATATCCGTTTCCGATGTAAGGATGCTGACCGACCGTCGGATCGGGGCGCGTGGAGGTCAGCGACCAGCCGTCCGCCTCCTTGCCGCAGGCGGGGACGGCCGGTGCGGCTGCGGCCGCAGGGGAGACGGGGGAGGGCGAGGGGGGTACGGCAGCGGCGATCAGCGTGCCGCTGAGCAGGGGTGCGGTGATCAGCGACATGCGGGTGCGTGTGCGCAAGAGACTCATCGCACGACCATGTAAGACCACGGAATCGGCGTCCGGCCCGGCGGGCGGGACGCGCCTGCACAGTCCCCTGGATGGGTGGATGGTGGAGTCATGAAGGACGGTCCGGAGAACCAGGCGAACCCCTATCTGAGCGGCATCTTCGCTCCCGTGAGGGAAGAGGTGACGGCGCACGGCCTCGAAGTGACGGGGCGCATTCCGGACGCCCTGAACGGCCGCTATCTGCGCAACGGGCCGAACCCGCTGGGGGTCGACGACCCGGCGGCGCACCACTGGTTCACCGGCGACGGAATGGTGCACGGAGTGCGGCTGCGGGACGGGCGCGCCGAGTGGTACCGCAACCGGTGGGTGCGCAGCGACAAGGTCGCCGAGCGGCTCGGCGAGAAGCCGTTCAACGGGCCGCGCCACCAGGACATGGACTTCGGGGCCAACACCCACATCCTGCGTTTCGCGGGGCGCAATCTCGCCACGGTCGAGGGCGGATCCCTTCCGTACGAACTCGACGACGAGCTCAACACCCTTGGCCCGTACGACTTCCAGGGCACCTTGCCGGGCGGCTTCGCCGCGCACACGGTGGTCGACCCGGTGAACGGGGAGCTGCACGCGGTCGCGTACTGCTGGACGTACCCGTACGTGCAGTACCTGGTGGCGGGTGTGGACGGCCGGATCAAGCGGCACGTCGACATACCCGTCGAAGGCAGCCCGATGATGCACGACTTCTCCCTGACGGAGCGGTATGTGCTGCTGTACGACCTGCCGGTGGGCTTCTCCATGGAGGCGGCCACCGCCGGTTCGACGTTCCCGTACGGCTGGGACGACCGGAAGCAGGCGCGGATCGGGGTGCTGCCCAGGGACGGCGGGGCCGAGGACGTGCGCTGGCTGGACATCGATCCGTGCTTCGTCTTCCACCCGATGAACGCGTACGAGACGGACGGCGGACAGCGGATCGTCGTCGACCTCGTGCGGTACGAGAAGATCTTCGACCGGAGCCGGGGCGGCGTGCAGGGCCCCGACGACTGCCCGCCGCGGCTGGAGCGCTGGACCATCGACCTGGCGGCCGGCCGGGTGCGGACGGAGACGCTGGACGACCGACCGATCGAGTTCCCGCGCGTCGACCCGCGCCGGGCCACGGGTCAACACCGGTTCGGGTACGGGGTGCTGGAGCCGCGCGAAGGGTTCGCCGCGGCGCGGCACGCGCTGCAGGAGGGCGGTTACGAGCAGGCGGGGATCGGCCTGATCAAGTACGACCTGACATCGGGCGGAGCCGAGATCCACCGCTTCCACCCCGACGGGGACGTGGGCGAAGGCGTCTTCGTCCCGGCGTCGCCGGACGCGGCGGAGGACGACGGCTGGGTGCTGGCCTATGCGTTCGACCCCGACCGGCAGGCGACGGACCTGGTGGTCCTGGCCGCCGGCGACTTCACGGCCGAACCGGTGGCGCGGATCCATCTGCCGGTCCGGGTACCGACCGGCTTCCACGGCAACTGGATACCGGCCGAGGCGTAACAAGCCGGTAAATATGGGAAGTCCGCGCGGTGCGCGCGGACCCCGTCCCGGCCGGGGCGGCCCGTTGCGGCACGGAGGCAGCGGCCGCGGTGCTTCGGGCTATTCGGCGCGCAGCGCCAGCGCCCGGGTCTCGATCGCGGCGATCAGCGCCTCCACCTGGAGGCGGAAGATCTTCTCGTCCGTCACCTCGGGCAGTTCGGCGTTCAGCAGCGTGATGTTGGGGAACTCCGCCGGGGCGACCGAGCGGTACTCCCGGCTCCAGGAGGACTCGTCGGCCGCGCGGGCCTCCGGGGCGAACAGCAGGTAGGACGCCTGCTGCCCGACGTACGCGAGGATCGAGTCGCCGACCATGCGGTAGTGGACGGCCGCCTCGGGTCCCTCCAGGCCGGCCTCCATGACGGCCCCGAGGATCAGCTCCACCACCCGGAACTCATGCGGGCGCCGGGTGGTCCGGCTGGTCATGGCCGAGCCCACCACCGGGTATTTCAGGGCGACTTCGAGTGATCCCGCGGCCAGCGCCCGGATCCGGTCCTGCCAGCCGAGGCCCTCGGGGATGCTGTCGAGCACCTCGCCGAGCGTGCGGTCGGCGACCGAGAGCAGCAGTTCGTCCTTGTCGCGGAAGTGCCGGTAGATCGCGGTCGGGTCGGCGCCGAGCTCCTCGCCCAGGCGCCGGACGGTGAAGGCGTCCTCGCTTCCGCGGGCGGCGATGCGCAGGCTCGCCTCGATGATCGCGTCGGGCGTCAGCTGGCTGCCCGCGCGCTTGGAACGGGCTGTGGTGGCGGGTGTCGTCGGCATGGTGCGCCCAGTGTATCGATCGGATACGGCCTTGGCGCAACACCGTTGACAACAGTGTTGCGCTGCCGTTCACTCCTCCTCAACACAAGCCAGCGGGCCCGCCCCGCCGAGCCGGAGGATGCGTCGATGGCGAACACCAGCCAGCAGGCCGACACCGTTTTCGTGGGAGGGCGGGTCTTCACCGGAACCGGGACCACCCCGGTCGAGGCAGCCGTCGCCGTACGGGACGGACGGATCCTCGCCGTCGCCGACGCGACCACCGTGCGCTCGCTCGCGGGGTCGTCCACGGAGGTCGTCGACCTGGCGGGCGGACTCCTTGTGCCCGGGTTCCAGGACGCGCACATCCACCCCGTGGTCGGCGGGATCCAGATGCTCGGCTGCGACCAGAGCGCGCAGAACACCGCCGAGGGATGCCTCGCGGTCGTCGGCCAGTACGCCGAGGAGCACCCGGACGCACCCTGGATCCGCGGCGGCGGCTGGTCGATGGACAGTTTCCCCGGCGGCACGCCGACCCGCGCCATGCTGGACGCGGTGGTCCCCGACCGGCCCGTGCTGCTCACCAACCGCGACGGCCACGGCGCCTGGGTCAACTCCCGCGCCCTGGAGATCGCGGGCGTCGACCGCGACACCCCCGACCCCGTGGACGGACGGATCGAGCGCGAGCCCGACGGCACCCCGGCCGGCACCCTCCAGGAGGGCGCCGTCGAGCTGGTCGCCCGTCACGTACCCGTGGCGACGCTCGACGAGGCGCGCGCCGGACTGCTCGCCGCCCAGGAGTACTTGTTCTCACTCGGGGTGACCAGCTGGCAGGACGCCATGATCGGCGCCTTCCCCGGCAGCCCGGACAACTTCGGCGTCTATCTGCGCGCGGCCCGCGACGGCTCGCTGCGTGCCCGGGTCGTCGGCGCCCTGTGGTGGGACCGCGAACGCGGGATGGACCAGATACCGGACATCGAGGAGCGCCGTCGTACGGGACGGGCCGGCCGCTTCAACGCCACCTCCGTGAAGATCATGCAGGACGGCGTCGCGGAGAACTTCACCGCCGGAATGCTGGAGCCCTACCTCGACAACTGCGGCTGCCCCACCGGCAATTCAGGGCTGAGTTTCATCGAGCCGGCCCTGCTCACCGAGGCGGTCACCGCCCTCGACCGCTCGGGCTTCCAGGTCCACTTCCACGCACTGGGCGACCGTGCCGTACGCGAGGCACTCGACGCGCTCGGAGCAGCCCGCGCCGCCAACGGTGCGAACGACAACCGCCACCACATGGCCCACCTCCAGGTCGTCCACCCCGACGACATCAAGCGCTTCGCCGACCTGGACGTCGCCGCGAACATCCAGGCGCTGTGGGCCGCGCACGAACCGCAAATGGACGAGCTGACGATCCCCTTCCTGGGGCCCGAACGGGCCGCCCTGCAGTACCCCTTCGGAGACCTGGCACGTGCGGGCGCCCGCCTCGTCGCCGGCAGCGACTGGTCTGTCAGCAGCCCCAACCCGCTGTGGGGCATCCATGTCGCGGTCAACCGCGCCGTCCCTGCGGAGGAGTCCGACGGCCAGGTGCACCCGCCGTTCTACCCCGAGCAGGCCATCACCCTCGCCCAGGCGATGACCGCGTACACCGCAGGCACCGCGTGGGTGAACCACCTCGACGAGGAGACCGGCACCATCGAGCCCGGCAAATACGCCGACCTCGTCGTCCTGGACCGCGACCCCTTCGCGCACCCCGCCGAGGAGATCGCCGAGACCCGCGTCAGCCGGACGTACATCGAGGGCGACCTCGTCTTCAGCGCTACGGACTGATCCCGCACGCCCGATCCCACCCCGCCGCGTACGTCACCACGCCACCACCCCGCCCCGGACAGAGGTAGACGATGCCCTCAACTCCCGCAGCACCAGCATCTCCCGCCACCGCCAGACCCCTCCGCCGCGTCGCAGGCACCGTCCTCGCCGCGTCCGCCCTGCTCGTCACCGCCGCCTGCAGCGGCACGGCGCACCCCACCAAGGGCTCCGGTGCGTCCACCCCGTACCAACTCACCGCGAAGACGCCCGCGGCAGCAGGCCCCATCAACTCCTTCACCTGGTCGATCTACGCCGAGCCCGCCTCGCTCGACTACGCGTACGCCTTCGACTTCCCGCCGAACCAGGTCCTCTCCAACGTCTGCGAGAGCCTCCTGCGCTGGAACCCGGATCTGACGACGTCGCCCGGCCTCGCGACCTCGTACAGCAACCCGGACCCCACCACCTGGGTCTACAAGATCCGCCCCGGTGTCCACTTCCACGACGGGACCGTGCTCACCGCGGACGACGTCGTCGCATCCCTGCGCCGCCAGATGGACCCGGCCGTCGGCGCCGCCTGGGCGAACACCTTCCGCAATGTGAAGTCCATCGCCACATCAGGGCCGTTGGAAGTCACCGTCAAGCTCACCAAGCCCGACGCGGCCTTCAACCAGCAGATGGCCAACAGCTCCGGCACCGTCGAGTCCGCCGCCACCCTCAAAAAGGCGGGCAAGGACTACGGCAGTCCCAAGGGCGGCGTGAACTGCACCGGTCCGTTCTCCTTCGGCTCCTGGAGCTCCGGCCAGTCGCTGACCCTGAAGAAGTTCGACGGCTACTGGGACACCAAGCTCAAGGCCAAGGCGAACCAGGTCAAGTTCGTGTTCCTGAGCGACGCGACGACCCGCGTCAACGCCTTCCAGAGCGGTGAGGTCGACGGCGGCTGGATGATCCCGGCCGACGCCTACAGCCAGCTCTCCACCTCCACGGCGGGCAAGCTCTACTACGGCACCAACACCACCGTCACCGACGAGGTCGTCTCCAACCTCAAGGGCCCGCTCGGCAAGACCGAGGTGCGCAAGGCGCTGCTCATGGCCATCGACCGCAAGGGCATCGTGAAGGCCGGCGCGCACGGCGTCGGCAAGGTCTCCGACTCGCTCGTCACCGACAACATGTGGAACCAGTCGCCCGAGGACCGGCGCAAGGCCCTCGTCGCCGACGTACCGAAGTACGCGTACGACCCGGCCGCGGCCAAGAAGATCGCCGAGAAGGCCGGGGTGACGGGCAAGCGCGTCGTCATCGCGACCAGCCCGCTCGACTCGCAGACGACGATCATCGCGCAGGCCGTCGAGCAGGCCGCGAAGGCCATCGGCCTCGACCCGAAGATCGAGACGCTCTCCCCGGAGAAGTACTCGACGCTCTTCACCGACCCGGCCGCCCGCAAGGGCATCGACCTCTTCATGACGTTCTGGTACACGTCGGTCACCGACCCGATCGACATGTACGGATCGCTGGAGACCGGCATGTTCACCAACTACGGCCAGTGGTCCAACAAGGAGTTCGACGCGGCCGTAGAGAAGGCCGGAGCCGAGTACGACCCGGCCAAGCGCAACGAGTTCAACGCCGAGGCGCAGAAGATCGCCCTGCGCGAACTGCCGTGGCTGCCGCTCTACACGACGCCCACGAGCGTCTTCCTCGGCAACAAGATCACCGGTGTGCAGCCCTCGGTCGCCTTCCTCTACTACCCGTGGGCGGCCGAGATCGGGGCCAAGAAGTGAGCCGTTCCGCTACGCGGGCGCTCGGTGGCCTGCGCAGACTGGCCGGAATGGCCGCGACCCTCCTGGTCACCTCGTTCCTGGTGTTCTCCTCGCTGTACCTGGCGCCCGGAGATCCGGCGAGCTTCCTGATCCGCGGCCGCAGCGCCGGCCCGGACGAACTCGCCCAGATCCGCCACCAGTACGGCTTCGACCAGCCGTTCTTCGTCCGCTACTGGGACTGGCTGGGCGGCGTACTGCACGGCGACTTCGGCCGCAGTTACGTCTTCCACCAGGACGTCTCCTCCGTCCTCGCCTCCCGGCTGCCCGCCACCCTCCTGCTGATCGCGGCCTCGGCCGTGCTCATCGGGGTGGTCGGCATCGCGTCGGGGATGCTCGGCGCGCTGCGCCGCGGCACCCGTACCGACTCCGCGCTGATGCTGCTGGTGACGGTGGGGGCGGCGGCTCCCGCGTTCGTCGCGGCGCTGCTGCTGCGGTCGGTGTTCGGCGTGAAGCTGGGCTGGTTCCCGACGATCGGCAACGGCACGGGCGTACTGGACCGGCTCCATCACGTCATCCTTCCGGCGATCGCCCTGTCGGTGACGTTCATGGCGCTGGTGACCCGGGTGACCCGCTCCTCGATGCTGGAGGAACTCGGCCGTGAACACGTCGAGGTCGCGGTGAGCCGCGGCACCCCGCGGTGGACGGTGATCAGACGGCACGTCCTGCGCAACGCGCTCGGCCCGATCGTCACCGTCTCAGCCCTCCTCATCTCCGGGATGCTCGTCAGCACGTCGATCGTGGAGACCGCGTTCGGCATGTCGGGCATCGGCTCGCTGCTGATCACGTCCGTCAACCAGATGGACTTCCAGGTGGTGCAGGCGATCGTGCTGCTCGTCGTGGCCGCGTTCGTCGTCGTCAACGCGCTGGTGGACCTGGTCCATCCGCTGATCGATCCGCGGGTGGCCGCAGCGGGGAGCGCACGATGAGCGCATCTGCAGCAGGGGTGCTGAGCGGTCCGGTCACCAAGTTGCGGACGCTGGGCGGCGGTTGGCTCCAGAATCTGTGTCTGGGGCTGCTCGTCCTGTTCGTACTGGTCGCCGCTTTCGCGCCGTGGCTCGCACCGCAGGATCCGACGTACGGGGAGCTGGGCGCGGGTCTGGTCGGCCCGGGCGCCGGCCACTGGCTGGGCACCGACCAGGGCGGGCACGACACGCTCTCCGCCCTCATCGAGGGAAGCCGTACGAGCCTGGTCGGACCGCTCCTCGTGGTCGTCTTCTCGACCGTGACCGGCATCGCCGTCGGCCTGTTCACGGCGTGGCGGGGCGGCTGGGCCGACACCCTGATCGGGCGGCTCCTCGACGTCGTCTTCGCCTTCCCGGCGCTGCTGGTCGCGATCCTCGCGGTGGCGGTCTTCGGGAAGGGGATGACGGCACCGGTGATCGCGATGTCGGTGGCGTACATGCCGTACACCGCACGGCTGGTGCGCGGACTCGCGATGCAGGAGCAGGCCAGGCCGTACATCGCGGCCTACCGCGTGCAGGGGCACTCCGCGCTGTACGTCGCGGTCCGCCGCCTCCTGCCCAACATCGGCCCGACCGTGCTCGCCCAGTCCACCGTCAACTTCGGCTACGCGCTGCTCGACCTGGCCGCCCTGTCCTTCCTGGGCCTGGGCGTCCAGCCTCCGACACCCGACTGGGGCGCGATGATCAACCAGAGCCAGGCCGCCGTGCTCCAGGGGCAGCCGCTCTCCGCGGTCGTGCCCGCGGTGGCCGTCGTGCTCGTGGTCGTCGCCTTCAACATCGTCGGGGAGAACTTCGGCGACCGGCTCGCGGGGAGGGAATCCTGATGGCACTGCTCGAATACGAGAACCTGAGCATCACCCTGCCCGGCACGGCCCGTCCTGTCCTCGACGGGATCGACCTGACGGTGTCCGCAGGTGAAGTCGTCGCGCTGGTGGGCGAGTCGGGTTCGGGGAAGTCCGTCACGGCGCGGGCCGCACTCGGCCTGTTCCCGGCAGGTGCTGCACTCGACGGTCAAGTCAGCGTCGACGGAACGGAGTTGGTGGGCGCGAGCGCCGCCGATCTGCGGACGGTACGCACCGGCAAGGCGTCGATGATCTTCCAGGACCCTCGGGCGGGCATCAACCCGGTCCGCCGCATCGGCGACTTCCTCACCGAGTCGCTGCGCGTCGGCCAGGGCTGGGCGAAGGACCGGGCGAACGCCCGCGCCGTCGAACTCCTCGGCGCGGTGGGCCTCCCCGACCCGCCCCGGCACCTCCGCCAGTACCCGCACGAACTCTCCGGCGGCATGCTCCAGCGCGTCATGATCGCCGGCGCGCTCATGGTGGAGCCCCGCCTGCTCCTCTGCGACGAACCGACCACCGCGCTCGACGTCTCCACCCAGGCCGAGATCATGGCGATCCTGGGACGGCTCCAGCGCGAACGCGACCTGGGTCTGCTCCTGATCACGCACGACATCGAGCTGGCGGCGGCCGCCTGCGACCGGATCTACGTCATGTACGCGGGCCGGATCGTGGAGACCGCGACCACGGCCGAGCTCTTCGCGACCCCCCGCCACCCGTACACGGCGGGCCTGCTCGGCTCGACCCCGCCGCTGACGGCGCCGCAGGGTCCGCCGGCCCGCCTCACCCCGATCCCCGGCGCCCCGATGGGCCTGCTGGACACGGCGCCCGGCTGCGCCTTCGCGCCCCGCTGCCGCTTCGCGCAGCCCGGGCTCTGCGACCAGTCACCGCCGCCGCTGACCGAGCACGGCGCGACGCTGGTCGCGTGCCACCGGGCCGACGAGGTACTGAACACCCTTACGGAGGAGGTCAGTTGACCACCGCAGAAGCGCCATCCGTACACCCCCTGCTCCAGGTGAGCGGCCTGCGCAAGACGTACCGGACCGGAGGGACGTCGGAGCTGGTCGCGGTGGACGACCTCTCGTTCGTCCTCCCGCAGGGCGGGGCGCTCGGCATCGTGGGGGAGTCCGGCTCGGGCAAGACCACGACGGCCCGGATGCTGATCGGTCTGGAGCGCCCCGACGCGGGCCGGATCCTGGTGCAGGGCGAACCGCTGGCCGCGACCGTACGGGGGAAGGCGGCCCGTCTCGCCCGGGCGAAGGCGGTCCAGATCGTCTTCCAGGACCCGTACCTCTCCCTGGACGGCCGCATCAGCATCGGCGCGACCCTCGACGGAGTGCTGCGCCTGCACGGCCACCGCGACCCGGCGGCGCGGGCGGCGAGGTCGCGGGAGCTCCTCGCGCAGGTGGGCCTGGGCGAGCGCGAGGCAGCGGCGCTGCCCCGCCAACTCTCGGGCGGCCAGCGCCAACGCGCGGCGATCGCAAGGGCGTTGGCGGTCGAGCCCGCAGTCCTGGTCCTGGACGAGGCGGTCTCGGCGCTGGACGTGTCGGTACAGGCCCAGGTGCTCAACCTGCTCTCCGACATCCGCAGGGACACCGGCATCGGCCTGGTCTTCGTCAGCCACGACCTGGCGGTGGTGCGCTACGTGTGCGACGAGGCACTGGTCCTGTACCGGGGCAGGACGATGGAACACCGCCCGGTGGCAGACCTCCTGGAATCCCCCGAACACCCCTACACGAAACTGCTGTTGGCGTCGGTCCCCCGCCCCGGCTGGGACCCGGACTCGATCAGCGCACGGCGCAGGGAGCTGGCGGCTTAGGGGGTGGTGGGGCTCGGCTCCTACCCGGCTCCGCTTGTCGGGGGCTTCGTGGGGTGGGTCTCCCTGTCAACCGACGCCGGGAGTGTGCGCGCTTCCGGGTCCGGAGTAAAGGGCGCGACTTCGTCGCGTCGCTGCGCGATTCCGCTTCGCTCCACCCTTGACTCCGGCCCCTCCAGCGCTGGGGTTGGCGGCTATCGGTCGGCAGGGAGGCCTGGCCGCACGTGTACGGGGATCTGGGGTGGGGGTAGCCCGGACCGGGAACGGCGGGGGTCGGGCTGGGGCCGGGGCTGCGGGCGGTGGGCCGGTGTCGGGGTGCGGGCTGCGCCCGCAACGGCGGCACGGTCCTGGTGGCCCGGGGCGCGATGGGTGCGCGGTGGCCGGTTGGCGCACCACTTGAATGGGGCAGTTGCTCTCGGCTCGGCGTCAACCACCCGCCCGTTGGCTCGACTTCATGCCCCGCTGGTCACTGCCCGGTGGGTGGTGGGGCGGGCGAAGCGCCTCGCGGGTGCGAAGGGGGTGCGAAGGGTCCTGTGGCGCGGAAGTTCGGTCCCGCCGAACTTCCGCGCCACACCCTCTCCCACCACCGCCCAGCATGCACCTTTTGCGCTGCTTTGGGTGGCGTGGCTGCCACTGCGAGATACGTAGGTCCGGCGGGACCGGACCTACGTATCTCGGAGTAGCCGGAGTCGACGCCAGTTGCCCGTTGCGGCCGGAAATGGACACCAGGCGCACCCATATGTCCGCTATGCCTGTCCGTTTCCGACAGTAACCCGAGGTAACACCCCATCCGGCCACCGGACAGCGACCAGCGGGGCATGAACACCCATCAACCAACGGCCCGTTGACGCCAAGACCAGACCGGCAGCCCATGCAAGTGGTGCGACATCCGCCACCACCCCGGGGAGCGGAGCTCCATCCCGGACGCTGTAACGCTCACCCCCCGCCGAAGTGCCCCGCAGATGAACCGATCAGCACAACCGGTCCGCACGAGCATCGCGGTGTTCACGAAACCCCAACCACCACGCGGCAGCAGCCAGACGGACTCGCCCCCAGGGCGAGGCCTACGACGCGCAGCGTCGTACATCCCGCAACCCCAGCACCGAACCAACCCGCGCGACCGGCGTCCGGCGCCCGCCCCCCACCTGTTCGCTGTAACCAGATTCCGTGCGCCGAAGGCGCGAAACGAAACCGCAACCCGCCCCACCCACCCGAAGCCCACCACCCACGCTCGGTACCGGGGCCGCCGCGCGGGATGTCCACGGGTTACCGTGCTCCAAAGTTCTTGGTCATCGAACGGCCGCACGAATCGTAAGCGGTAGAGGTGGGGACGGGATGAGCGTTTCGACGGCGGCTTCGATACGGGCGGTCAACCGCACGGCCCCCGATCACCGCAGCGCCCCCCGCTACCTCTGGTGGCTCGTGGTCAGTCAGCGCCGCCGTACCGTCCTCGCCGCCGTGCTCGGCTCCAGCTGGATGGTCGGGCTCGCCCTGCCGCCCTATCTCCTCTCCCGCGCCATCGACGACGGCCTGCAGAAAGAGGACATGCGCGCCCTCGCCGGGTGGACCGCGGCCCTTCTCGCCGTGGGGCTGGTGATGGCCTGGCTGAGCATCATGCGGCACCGGACCATGACCCGGTCGCGGCTCGACGCGCAGTACCGGACCGTGCGCGCCGTCGTGCGGCAGACCGTTCGGCTGGGGGCCGTGCTGCGGCGGCGGGTCACCGCCGGGGAGGTCGTCACCATCGGGATCCGCGACGTGCAGATCGTCGCCAACGTCATGACCGTGACCGGGCCCGGAGTCGGCGCCGTCATCGCGTACTTCGTCATCGCCGGGCTGCTGCTCTCCGTCTCCGCGCTGCTCGCCGTCGTGGTGCTGGTGGGGGTCCCAGTACTCGCGGTGCTCGTGGGGCCGTTGCTCGGGCGGCTGCAAGGCGCGGAGTCCGCGTACCGGGAGAAGGAGGGGCGGCTGTCGACGCGGTTCGTCGACATGGCCGGCGGGCTGCGCGTGCTCAGCGGGCTCGGCGGCAAAGAGGTGTACCTGACGCGTTATCGCCAGGGCTCACAGGACCTGCAGGCGGAGGGCTACAAGGTCGGCGCCGTCTTCAGCTGGATCCAGGCCCTCGCCGTCGGGCTGCCCGCCCTGTTCCTCGCCGCCGTGACCTGGCTCGCCGCCCGCATGGCCGCCGAAGGGACCATCTCCGTCGGGCAGTTGACCGCCATCTACGGGTACGTCGCCGTACTCGTCATCCCCGTCACCTTCTTCATCGAGGGCGGGTACGACATCAGCCGCGGCCTGGTCGCCGCCCGCCGCATCGTACGGTTCCTGCAGATGGAGCCCGCCGCCGACGGCGGCACGGGGACGGGGCCGACGCCTCATTCCGTACTCCACGACCCCGCGTCCGGCGTCGAGATCGCGCCCCGCGCGCTCACCGCGCTCGTCAGCGCCAGGCCCGCCGAATCGGCGGACGTGGTCGACCGGTTGGGGCGGTTCGGCGACTCCGACGTGCGGTGGGGCGGGCTGCGCATCGACGCGGTCGCGCAGGCCGAGGTCCGGGAGCGGATCGTCGTCGCGGACAACGAGGCGCACCTCTTCTCCGGCCCCCTCCGCGAAGTCGTCGGCGGCCGCGCCGAACGCGACGAGGAGGCCCTGGGCCTCGCCCTGCACGCCGCGCTCGCCGAGGACATCGTGCAGGGGCTGCCCGACGGCCTCGGCTCCGCCATCGACGCGCAGGGCCTCAACCTCTCCGGCGGGCAGCGGCAGCGCGTCCGTCTCGTACGGGCCCTGCTCGCCGACCCCGAAGTGCTGCTCGCCGTGGAGCCGACCTCCGCCGTCGACGCGCATACGGAAGCCGCGGTCGCCGCCCGGCTGCGGAGCGCACGCGCCGGCCGTACGACCGTCGTCACCACCACCTCGCCCCTGCTCCTCGACCGGGCGCACCACGTGCACTACCTGGTCGAAGGACGCGTCGCCGCCACCGGCAGCCACCGCGAACTGCTCGCCGCCGAACCCGGATACCGGGCGCTCGTCTCGCGCGGCGCCGAGGAAACGGAGGACGCCCGATGAGCGGCGCCACCGCACTGCCGATCGCCGCCGCACGCACCGTGCGCCGGGCCGCGTACGCACTGATCAAGGCGGACCGGCGTGCCTTCGCCGCCGTCCTCGGCCTCAACTCGGCAGCCGCAGCAGCCGGGTTGGTGGCGCCCTGGCTGCTCGGCCGGATCATCGACACGATCCGCTCGGACGGCACGAGTGGACACGCGCTCTCCGAGGTCAACCGGTTCGCGGCGCTCGTCGTCGTCTTCGCGCTGGTCCAGATGGTCTTCGCGCGCTACGCCCGCTACCTCGCCCACCGCTTCGGCGAGCGGACCTCGGCGCGAGTGCGCGAGCGGTACACGGAGCGGGCGCTCTCGCTGCCCTCCGCCGTCGTGGAGCGCGCGGGGACAGGCGACCTGACGACACGCGGTACGAGTGATGTGACGGCCGTCGGCGCGACCCTGCGCGACGCCGCCCCCGATGTCTTCGTCGCCGCGGTCCAGGCGCTGTTCATCCTGGCCGCGGTCCTGGTCATCGACCCGCTGCTCGGCGCGTGCGGTCTGGTGGGCCTGGTCGGGGTCTTCTGCGCGACCCGCTGGTATCTGCGCCGGGCGCGCGCCGCGTATCTCGCGGAGGGCGCGGCCAACTCGGCGCTCACCGAGGTCCTGGCGACCACCGCCGCCGGTGCGCGCACGGTCGAGGCGCTGGGCCTGCAGGAGCAGCGCATCGCCGCCGCGGAGACGGCAGTCGAGCGCAGCCGCCGCACCCGGGAGCGGACCCTGGCGCTGCGCAGCGTGCTGTTCCCGGCGCTGGACGTGTCGTACGTGGTCCCGGTGGTGGCGGTGCTGCTGCTCGGCGGCGTACTGCATCAGCACGGGGTGGTGACGCTGGGGGCGGTGGTGGCCTCGGCGGTGTACTTCCAGCAGTTGTCGCAGCCGCTCAACGCGATCCTGTTCGTGGTCGAGCAGATGCAGAGCAGCGGGGCGGCGTTCGCACGGGTGGAGGGGCTGGGCGAGGTGCCGGTCGTGGAGCCCGGCGCGTCGACGCCCCCGGCGGACGACCGCATCGAGATCGCGGGCGCGCGCTATGCGTACGCCGGCGGGCGCGACGTCCTGCACGGCGTCGACCTGACGGTGCGGCCGGGCGAGCGTCTTGCGGTCGTCGGCCCGTCCGGGGCCGGAAAGTCCACGCTGGGACGGCTGTTGGCGGGTATCGACGCGCCCCGCGAGGGCAGTGTGACGGTCGGCGGCACCCCGGTCGCCGGCCTCGATCCGGAGCAGCTGCGGCGCCAGGTGGTGCTGGTCACGCAGGAGCACCATGTCTTCCTCGGCACCGTACGGGACAACCTGGTGATCGCCGCCCCGGACGCGGACGACGACAAGCTGCGGGCGGCGCTCGCGGTGGTAGGCGCGGAGTGGGCGGACGACCTCGACGCGGAACTCGGCGGCCCGGGCGGCCAGCAGCTGGACGGCGCGCAGTCCCAGCAACTGGCCCTGGCGCGCGTGGTGTTGGCGGACCCGCACACCCTGATACTCGACGAGGCGACCGCGCTCCTGGACCCGACGACGGCCCGCCACACGGAACGGGCGCTGGCCGCCGTACTGGAAGGCCGTACGGTCATCGCGATCGCGCACCGCCTGCACACCGCGCACGACGCGGACCGGGTGGCGGTCATGGCGGACGGGCGGATCGCCGAGCTGGGCACGCACGACGACCTGGTCGCGGGCGGGGGAGCGTACGCGGCGCTGTGGGAGTCGTGGCACGGGGTCTGACAGGCTTCGAGGATGACGACGACGCCTCGCTACCGCTGCCCCGCCGATGCCTCCACCGCTCCGGTGGAGGCGGCCGCACCCTGGTGCTGTCCGCAGTGCGGCGGCCCCTGGGACCTGGAGTGGGAGACCGCCCCCGTACCTCTCAAGTCCCTTCCGGAGCGCGTCAATTCGCTCTGGCGGTACGAGGAAGCCCTCCCGCTCTCCGCCCCCTCCGTCTCGCTCGGCGAAGGCCGCACCCCGCTCGTCGCGCTCACCGACACGGTCTCCGCCAAGCTCGACTTCCTCATGCCCACGCTCTCCTTCAAGGACCGGGGCGCGGTGATGCTCGCGGAGCTGGCCCGCCGCCTCGCCCCTCGGCGCGTGATCGCGGACAGCAGCGGCAACGCGGGCACGGCGGTGGCGGCGTACTGCGCGCGGGCGGGCCTGCCGTGCTCGGTCTACGTCCCCGGCGCGACGTCCCCGAAGAAGATCGAGCAGATCAGGGCGCACGGCGCGGACCTCGAACTGGTCGACGGCGACCGGGAGGCCACGGCGACGGCGGCCCGCAAGGCGGCGGACACCCCCGGCGTCTTCTACGCCTCGCACGTCTACAACCCGTACTTCCTGCACGGCACGAAGACGTACGTCTACGAGATGTGGGAGGAGCGCGGCGGCACGCTCCCCGAGGTGATCGTGGTGCCGGTCGGCAACGGCACGCTGCTCCTCGGCGCATCCCTGGCGGTCAATGAGCTGTACGCACACGGCCTGATCGCGTCACGCCCGGCGCTGTACGCGGTCCAGGCGGAGGCGGTCTCGCCGCTGGCGGCGGCGTTCCACTCGGGTGCGGACGACCTGCTCCCCGAGACCCCGACGGCCCCCACCCTGGCGGAGGGCATCGCGATCCCGCGCCCGCCGAGGGCCCGCCAGATCCTGGCGGCGGTACGGGAGTCGGGCGGTACGTTCCTGACGGTGACGGAGGATCAGATCCGGGCCGCCCAACTGGACTTGGCGTCCCGAGGCCTCTTCGTGGAGTCGACGGGCGTGGCGTGCTGGGCGGCGGCGAGCGCGGGCGCCCTCGGCGACCGCACGGCCGTGGTCCCGCTGTGCGGGGCGGGGCTGAAGACGGGCCTGGCATAAACCACGCGGAGGCGGGCCGGTCGACCCCCGCCCGCCCCCGCGCCGGGCGTCACCGCCCGCCGAGCCCCCGGTCGACCGCAGCGGTCAGCTCACCCGTGCTCGTGTCGCCGTCCATCGACCAGAACATCGCCCCGCCCAGGCCGCGATGGCGCACGTACTCCGCCTTCGTCCGCAGCACCTGCGGGTCGTCGTACGTCCACAGCGTCGTCCCGTCGAAGAGCCACGCGCTGCCGCCCGTCCGGTCCCGGTAGAGCTTGTACGTACCCGAGGCGGCCAGCGTCTTGAGCGCCTTGTAGTCCTCGGTCCCGTTGGCCCACGTCGCCGGTGCGGGTCCGGCTGCGGGCTGGTTCAGCCCGTCGCCGCCGCCCGTGACGCCCGTCCAGCCCTGCCCGTAGAACGGCATGCCGACCACGAGCTTGCGGGCCGGTGCGCCGCGCCGCAGCCAGGAGTCGACGGTGCCGTCGACGCTGAAGTCGTTCTTCGCGAAGAGCGCGGACTGCTGGGCGGTCGTCGTCTCGCCCGAGACGTGGAAGTCGTACCCCTGGAGGTTCACGAAGTCGAAGTCCCGCATCACCTTGCGCACTTCGTAACCCGCGTCGATCTTCGCGGGGGCCGTCGGCACGAAGGCGGACAGGTCGTAGTGCTTGTGGTGGCGCTGGGTGCGGCCGTACGCGTCGAGCTGCGTACGGAACTCGTGGACCAGCGCCGTCAGGTTCTGCTTGTCCTCGGGACGGTGCACCGTCCCCGCGTCGGCCTCCGAGCCCGGCCACTCCCAGTCGAGGTCGATCCCGTCGAAGAGCCCGGCCGCCGCGCCGGCTCCGCCGCGCGCCCCGTCCACCGGCAGGTTGCCCTTGATGAAGAGGTCGATGCAGGAGGAGACGAACGCCTTGCGGGAGGCGGGGGTGAGCGCCGCGTCCGACAGGTGGGCCGAACCGGTCCAGCCGCCCAGCGAGAGCAGCACCTTCAACCCCGGGTGTTTGGCCTTCAGTTCCCGCAACTGGTTGAAGTTTCCGGCGAGCGGCTGCTCGGCGGTGTCCGCCGTGCCGTCCACGGAGGTCGCCGCGTCCAGCGGGCGGCTGTAGTCCGCCCACGAGTCGGCGGAGGTGCACAGGCCTGCGGAATTCACGCCTCCGAAGGCGTAGTTGATGTGCGTGAGGTTGGCGGCCTGACCGCTGGTGTCGAGGTCCTTGACCTGGTAGTTCCGCCCGTAGATGCCCCACTGGGTGAAGTAGCCGACGCGCTTGTACGAGGGCCGGTGGTCCCCGCCGTGCGCCTGTGCGGCGGGGGCGAGGGTGGTGAGGAGGGAGAGCGAGCAGGCGGCAACTGCCGCTCCGAGGAGGGTTCTTCGACGGTTTCGTGGCATGCGCGGAACGTATTGGTCTGGACCAGAGGAGGTCAAGAGCTGAGCGGGCATCCATACCCGCGACAGGCCCTCCTGAAAAGGCGTGTCATCACTTCGGGTGAAACTCTGGCCCTCGCTTGCGGTCGACGACCGCCGGTTGTCAGGCTGTTGCTGTCCGTCAAATTACGGGGAGTGGTTCGTGACATTCGGTGAGCAGCCGGCCTATCTGCGCGTTGCCAGCGATCTCCGGCAGAAGATCGCCGACGGATCGCTGCCCCCGCACACCCGACTCCCGTCCCAGGCGCGCATCCGCGAGGAGTACGGGGTCTCCGACACGGTCGCCCTGGAGGCCCGCAAGGTCCTGATGGCCGAGGGCCTCGTCGAGGGCCGCTCCGGATCGGGCACGTATGTGCGCGAGCGCCCCGTCCCGCGCCGCGTCGCCCGCTCCGGATACCGGCTGGCCGCCGGCGCCTCGCCCTTCCGCCAGGAGCAGGCCGACGAGGCCGCGCGCGGCACCTGGGAGTCCAGGAGCGAACAGGACGAGGCGAGTACGGAGATCGCGCTGCGCCTGGGCATCAAGGAGGGCGACCGGGTGATGCGCACGCGGTACGTCTTCCGGGACGCGGGCGAGACGATGATGCTCTCCACCTCCTTCGAGCCGCTCGCCGTCACCGGGCGCACGCCCGTGATGCTGCCGGAGGAGGGCCCGCTCGGCGGCTGCGGCGTGGTCGAGCGCATGGCGGCGATCGACCTGGTCGTGGACAACGTGGTGGAGGAGGTCGGTGCCCGTCCCGGCCTCGCGGAGGAGCTGCTGACCCTGGGCGGGGTGCCGGGCCATGTCGTCGTGGTCATCTGCCGTACGTACTACGCCTCGGGACGCCCGGTGGAGACGGCGGACATCGTTGTCCCCGCCGACCGGTACCGGATCGCATACCACCTGCCGGTCAAGTGACCGGTGGGCGGACGCTCTGTCCGCCCCGCGTGATCGCGAGTTAACGCCCGCGCCCGTCACGTAACTTCGGGGCAATCACCGGTTGCAACAAATTGTCATGTCCGGCTCCTACCTTCTCGTCCGTACCCGCACCCCGGAGACCGACGACGAACGGGAAGCCGCAGATGACGGACACCGCGACGCCCAGCAGCGCCACCACCGAAGCCCCGCCGGGCGAGCCGCCGACCAAGCGCAGTTACGCCAAACTCGCCGCCGACGAGAGCCGCGAGGACTACTCGCTGCGCTATGCGCCGCACTCCTTCAGGCGCTGGTCCCCGACGATGGTCGCCTCGACCGCGCTCGGCGGCATCGCCTACCTCGCGGACTTCGCGATCGGCGCCTCGATCGTCTTCACGTACGGCTTCACCAGCGGACTCGCCTCGATCCTCTGCGCCGCGACGATCATCTTCGTCACCGGTATCCCGATCGCCCGCGCCTGCGCCAAGTACGGCGTCGACATGGACCTCCTCACCCGGGGCGCCGGCTTCGGCTACTTCGGCTCGACGCTCACCTCGCTCATCTACGCCTCGTTCACCTTCATCTTCTTCGCCCTCGAAGGCTCGATCATGGCGCAGGCCATGCACCAGGCCGTCGGACTCCCGGTCCAGTTCGGTTACTTGATCACGACCCTGATCGTGATTCCGATCGTCTTCCGCGGCATGGGCGCGCTCGCCAAGGTGCAGGCCTGGACCCAGCCCATCTGGCTGATCGGCATGGTCCTGCCCTTCCTGGTCCTCGCCTTCCACTCCCCGGACACCTTCTCCGCCTTCTCCTCCTTCGGCGGCACGGAGGGCGCGGGCTCGGGCTTCTCCTGGATCGGCTTCGGGCTCGGCACCGGCGTCGCCCTCTCCCTCATCGCGCAGATCGGCGAGCAGGCCGACTACCTCCGCTTCATGCCCGCCAAGACCGAGGCGAACAAGCGCAAGTGGAACCTGGCCGTACTCGCCGCGGGCCCCGGCTGGGTCATCATCGGCGCGGCCAAGCAGCTGGGCGGCGCACTGCTCGCCTTCGCCGCGCTCGAAGCGGTCGGCAAGACCCACGCGCTGGAGCCCATCGCCCCGCAGATCGAGGCCCTCAAGCCCTGGCTCGGCTCCTTCGGGCTCCCCGCCGCCGCGATCTTCGTCATCGTCTCGCAGATCAAGATCAACGTGACGAACGCCTACAGCGGCTCGCTGTCCTGGTCGAACTTCTTCTCCCGCATCACGCACAAGCACCCGGGCCGGGTCTGGTACATCTTCCTCAACCTCGCCATCGCGCTGACGCTGATGGAGATGAACATGTTCGCGGCCCTCAACAAGCTGCTCGGCTTCTACTCCAACGTCGGCATCGCCTGGATCGCGGCCGTCGCCGCCGACCTGGTCATCAACAAGCGGGCCGGCTGGAGCCCCAAGTACATCGAGTTCAAGCGCGCCTACCTCTACGCCGTGAACCCGGCGGGATTCGGTGCGATGGTGGTCGCGTCGACCGTCTCGATCATCGCGTTCTTCGGAGTCTTCGGCGAGTACGCGGAAGCCTTCTCCACCTTCATCGCCGCAGGCCTCGCCGTCACGCTCTGCCCGCTGATCGCCTGGGCCACCAAGGGCAAGTACTACCTGGCCCGCCCCAACCCGGTGAACGGCCCCGACGTGGACGTCGAGGACATCACCGCGACCCACACCTGCGCGGTCTGCGACACCGACTACGAGCTCCCGGACGTCGCCGACTGCCCGGTCCAGTCGGGCCCGATCTGCTCGCTCTGCTGCTCGCTGGACGCGACGTGCGGCGACGTCTGCCGCACCGATCAGTCCGCGGGCCCGGTCCTGATGCCGGTACCGACGATCCCGGTCCGCACCGCCTGAGAGCCCCATGGCCGGATGCGTACCTCATTGTGCAAAGTCGTATCCGCTCAGTAAAGGTCAGGCGTACGCTCGGGCATATGCGTAGTGAGGTTTCCTGGGGATCATTACTGACCTGCACTCCGGCGGACGGGGCCGTGCGATGAACGACAGTGACGTCCTCCTGCCCTGGCTGGTGATACGGCAGGACGACAACGGCAACCGCTACCGCGTCGGCCGTTACGCCACCAAGACCGAGGCCGACAAGGTCGCCGACAGCCTCGACGACCGGGGCCACAAGCAGCTCTACTGGGTCGAGCGCATCGGTCAGATCGCGCGCTAGCCCCGCTCGCACCCCGCTTCAGTAAGCTCCGCCCATGACTGATCGTGTCGTCGTGGGCGGAGCTCTTTTCGACCGGGGAAGGCTGCTGGCCGCGCGCCGGAGTGCGCCTCCCGAGCTGGCCGGGGGCTGGGAGCTCCCGGGCGGGAAAGTGGAGCCCGGGGAGAGCCCCGAGGAGGCCCTCGTACGGGAGCTGCGCGAGGAGCTGGGCATCGAGTCCGAGGTCGTCGAGCGCATCCCCGGAGAATGGCCCCTGAAGCCCGGCTACGTATTCCAGGTGTGGACCGCGCGGCTCCTGTCCGGGGAGCCGCAGCCGCTGGAGGACCACGACGCACTGCGCTGGCTCGGCCCCGACGAGATCGACTCCGTGGACTGGCTGGAGCTGGACCGGCCCGCCGTGAAGGAGGCCGCGCGACGGCTCGCGGAGGGGGCGCACGACTGACGCAATGCGCCGATCGTGACACTGTGCGCCATATGGCCCGATAGCTGAGCGCTGATATCGGGTATCTGGTGATTAACCCCCCGAAATAGGACTCAGGTCCATTGCTGGTCTTGGGAAGTGGTCGGCGTGATCGACACCGAAGGCGACTGCGCCGAGTGGACCTTTCCTGCTGAGCCCGATGCCGTACGCGTCGCACGTCATGCCGTACGCGACGCCCTGCACACCTGGGGTCTGTTTCCGGCCTTCGGCGATGTCGCGGTCCTTCTGGTGAGTGAGCTGGTCACGAACGCGCTGCGGTACGCGTCGGGCCCGATCGGTGTCCGTCTCGTACGCCTGGATCATGGCGATCTGCTGGTGGAAGTCTCCGATCCGCTTCCGGATCCGCCCCGTGAGCGCAGCTCGGGACCGGACGACGAGGGAGGCCGGGGACTGCAGCTCGTGGCCTGTTCCGCACAGCGCTGGGGGACCCGTCGCGGGAGAACGGGCAAGACGGTGTGGTTCGAGCTGGCCCAGCCTGGTTAGTAGACGGGGTGGGACGAGTGCGATCACGCGTCGCGGCTGTCCGAAAGGGACTGAGACCGTGCTGTGATCGTGAACACCGTGCCTGCCGGGGCCGTAGTGCTGAATACTGCGGTCCAAGGCCGGTCCGGTGTGCTTGAGCTGGAGGGGACGGTCGCGTGAGCGAGATACCTGGGACTACTGGGATGCCTGACACGGCGGGCGACGTCGTGTGGCAGAGCAGCCCGCCCGGCTCGATCTACGACTACATCAGAGTCGCCTCCTTCTCCATCGGGGCCGACGGACTGGTGGAGCAGTGGAGCCGCCGGGCCGAGGAGCTCTTCGGCGTGGCCGCACGCGATGCCGTGGGCAAGGATCCGGTGGACGCCTTCATGCCCGCCGAACTGCACGGACGCGGTCGCGGCAGGGTCGCGGAGATCCTCGACGGCAAGGAGTGGACGGGTCTGGTCCCGTTCCGGATGCCGGGCGAGGACCACGCGCACGGAGTCGCCGAGCTGTACGTCATGCCGAGCGAGACCCCCAGCGGGCGGCGCGGCGCGGTGTGCATCGTGGTGGACGTCAGGGTGCTCCGGCAGATCGAGACCGACCTCGCCTCCTCGCAGGCGATTTTCGGCCAATCTCCCTTCGGCTTCCTCCTGTTCGGGATGGACCTCACGGTGCAGCGCGCCAACAGCCGCTTCGCCGCCCTCTTCGGCGGCGACGTCGACGAGCACCGAGGCCGTACCGTCCACGACTACCTCGCACCCGCCGAGGCCGAGCGGATGACCGCCGCGCTCAGACGCGTACTGGAGAGCGGCGAGCCCGTCACCGACCTCCAGCTCGTGGGCACCGCCCCCGGCTCCACCGACCACCGGCACTGGTCGGTCAACCTCTACCGCGTCCACAGCGGAGCCGGCCGCCCCATCGGGGTCGCCGGGCTCGGCACGGACGTCACCCGCCGCCATGTCGCCGCCCGCGAGGCCGCCAACGCCCGCCGCAACCTCGCCCTCCTCAACGAGGCCAGCGCCCGCATCGGCAACTCCCTCGACCTGGAGACCACCGCCCGCGAACTCCTCGACGTCGCCGTCCCCGGCTTCTGCGACCTCGCCGC
This sequence comes from Streptomyces sp. NBC_01465, assembly GCF_036227325.1. Lineage (NCBI taxonomy): Bacteria > Bacillati > Actinomycetota > Actinomycetes > Kitasatosporales > Streptomycetaceae > Streptomyces > Streptomyces sp. NBC_01465. The sequence goes on from NZ_CP109467.1 coordinate 5,486,945, forward strand.
GGTCGACCTCTACCAGGGCCTCCTCGCCGGCGATGAGGCCGGCCCCGGCCACGCCGACGGCTCCGCCGAGCTGCGCCGCGTCGCCTTCGCCAGCGCCGTCTCCGACGGGCCGCTGGAGGTCGGCAACGGCGACGAGGGCGCGGCGCCCCCGCTCGGTGCCGTCCACCGCTACGCGTTCGTCTCGCCCTACGCGAAGGCCCTGCGCGAGGCGCAGCTGCAGTCCGTGCCCGGCGCGGAAGGCAGCCTGGTGCAGTCGACGCTCGCCGTGCCGATGGTCGCGCACGACACGGTGGTCGGCTTGGTGCAGTTCGCCCGTACGAAGGGGAGCGAGCCCTTCGGCGAGCGCGACCGGGCGCTCGCCGTGGAGCTGGCCGCGCGGGCCGCCGTCTGTATCGACAACGCCCGCCTCTACCGGCGCGAGCATGAACGCGCCCTGATACTGCAACGGTCCCTGCTGCCGCCCGGCGACCCGGAGGCCGCCGGACTCACCATCGCCTGCCGCTATCTGCCGGGCAACATGGAGACCGAGGTCGGCGGCGACTGGTTCGACGTCATCGAGCTGCCCGGACACCGGACGGCGCTGGTCGTCGGGGACGTGATGGGGCGCGGGCTGCGGGCCGCGGTCGCGATGGGTGAACTGCGTACGGCGGTCAGGACGTTGGCGCTGCTCGACCTGGAGCCGGCGGAGGTGCTCTCCGCGCTGGACGAGATCGCGCGGGGTCTCGGCGCCCCCGGCGGCACGCAGCAGGCCTCGCGGGCCGCGCACAAGTCGCGGGAGGCGGACCTGTCGGAGGTCTATCTGGCGACGTGCGTGTACGCGGTCTACGACCCGGTCACCCGCCGCTGCACGTTCGCCAACGCGGGCCATCTGCCGCCGCTGGTGGTGGAACCGGGGGAGGAGCCGCTGCTCCTGGACGTACCGCCCGGAATGCCACTGGGGGTGGGCGGCGAACCCTTCGAGGAGGTCGAGGTCGAACTCCCCGAGGGCGCGCTGCTCGCGCTCTACACGGACGGCCTCGTCGAGTCGCGGGAGCATCCGCTGGACGAGGGCCTGTCGCAGCTGCGGGGCGCGCTGGCGGATCCCGTACCGGCGCTGGAGGACGTCTGCGACCACATACTGACGACGCTCGACACCGGCCACGGCGAGGACGACATCGCACTGCTGATGGCGCGGATCCAGGGCCTGCCCGCGGAGGCGGTGGGCGACTGGACGCTGCCGAGGGAGCCGAAGTCGGTGGGCCGGGCACGGGAGTTGGCGCGCCGGCAGCTGGAGAGCTGGGGCCTGGAGTCGCTGGTCGACACGGTGGAACTGCTGGTGAGCGAGCTCGCGACGAACGCGCTGCGGTACGGCGAGGGCGAGATCCGGCTGCGGCTCCTGCGGGACCGGACGCTGGTCTGCGAGGTCTGGGACGCGGGCCTGGTGCAGCCGCGGCGGCGGCGGGCGCGGGACACGGACGAGGGGGGCCGGGGGCTGCAGCTGGTGGGGCTGCTGAGCGCGGCGTGGGGATCTAGGCGGACCCCGCGCGGCAAGACGGTGTGGTTCGAGCTGGCGCTGCCGGAGGGGGACGAGGCCCCGGCGGAGCTCACGGCGGACCAATTGCTCGCCATGTATTAGGGGTGGGGGCTTTTCGGTGTCGCATCCGAACGCACCGCAAGCGGCCATTGAGCAACCCCCACCCATGCCAACCACCTCCGCGAGAGCGGCGCCGGTTTAGGCGCAAAACCACGCGGGGTCCGGGGCAGAGCCCCGGGGCGGGGTCAGCCGTTCGCAGCCCCCGACTTCAGCGCAGCCAGCCTGGCCTCCACCTCGGCCCCGTCGCCCAGAGAGTCCAGCTGCTCAAATTGCGCATCCAGCGACGACGCCGCCAACTCCTGCTTCCCCATCGCCTTCGCCTCCTCCCTCCGCACCTTGTCCTCGAACCGCCCCAACTCACTCGTCGGGTCAAGGACGTTGATGTTCTTCACCGCGTCCATCATCGTGTTCTGCGCCTGCGCCGACTTCGCCCGCGCCACCAGTTCGTCCCGCTTCCCCTGGAGCTCCGTCAGCTTCACCTTCATCTGGTCGAGGCCCGTCTTCAGCTTGTCCACGACCTCCGTCTGCGAGGCGATCGTCGGCTCCGCCGTCTTCGCCTCCTTCTCGGACTGCAGCTGCCGCCCCAGCGCGACCTTCGCCAGGTTGTCGAACTTGTCCGCGTCGGCCGCCGAACCGCCCGCCCGCAGCTCATCCGCCTTCTTGGACGCGGCCAGGGCCTTCCCGCCCCACTCCTTCGCCGCCTCCACGTCCTCCGTGTGGTCCTGCTCCATCAGCCGCAGATTGCCGATGGTGGTGGCCACCGCCTGCTCGGCCTCCGCGATGTTGTTCGTGTAGTCGCGGATCAGCTGGTCGATCATCTTCTGCGGGTCCTCGGCCTGGTCGAGGAGCGCGTTGATGTTGGCCTTGGCGAGCTGGCTCACTCGCCCGAAAATGGTCTGCTTCTGCGACATGGTCTTTCTCCTTGTACGTAAAGGGAGTTACGGGAGCTGCGAGGAACCGGCGGAAGGATCAGAAGCGGCCGCCTCCGCCCATCCGCCCACCCGTGCCCCCACCGCCGAAGCTCCCGGGCCCGCCGCCCCCGAAGCCGCCTCCGCCGTAGCCGCCGCCCCGGCCGCCACCGCCGCCGAAGAGCCCGCCGAGGATGATCCCGCCGAGCACCGCGCCGCCGATCCCGCCGCCTCCACCGCCGCCCATGCCCCCGCCTCCGCCGAAGCCGCCCATGCCCCCGCCGCCGTAGCCCTGTACGTCCTGCTGCGCGAGCTTCTGCGCCTGCCGGGCCAGCGCGTCCGCCTGCTGCACCTCCGCCAGCGCGGCCTGCGCGTCCGTCGCGGCGAGGGCCAGCCCGTTCTCCAGGTGGCGCTGTGCCTCCGCCAGGCGGGTGCGGGCCTGGCTGCCCACCGCGCCCCGGTTCGTCGTGATGTAGTCCGCCGCGGCCCCCAGCGAACTGGTCGCCGTCAGCCGCGCCTGGTCCAGCAGTGCCGCGGCCCGCCGGGTCCCTGCCTCCCGCTCGCGCGCCCCGGCCAGGGCCTCGTCCAGGACCGCGTCCGCCTCCTCGATGCGCCGCAGCGCGTCGATCGGGTCGTACGGACCGGCCGCCATCTCCTGCCGTACGTCACCGACCACCGACTCCGCCCGCGCGATCCGCCCCTGCAGATCGGCGGTGGAGACATCGGCCCCCGTGCCCTGCAGCAGCCCGCGCGCATCGGCCAGATCCGTCTCGGTCTCGGTCAGCGCACCGGCCAACTGGCCGTCTGCCTCGCCGAGTTCGCCCGCGAGCCGGTCCACCGCGTCCACCAGCGTGCCCGCCTGGTCGACGGCGCCCTCGGCGGCCCGTACGAACACGGCCGCCTTGCCGTTGTCGCCCGCGTCGACCGCCTGGCGCGCCTGGTTGAGGTTGGTCGTCGCGAACAGCAGCCGGTCCTTCGCCTGCTCGACATGCCCGGTCACGGGGGCCGAAGCGGAGGGCGCGTACTGCTGGGCGAGCGTCGCCAGCGCGGTCTCGGCCGCTCCCGTACGCGAGGTGACCTGCCGGAACGTCGACTCCGCCAGCTCCAGTGCCTGCGGGGCGTTCTGCTCCATCGCGCGCAGCCGGTCGAAGCTCTCGGACTCCGCGTCGAGCCGGCGGTTCGCCTCCTCGCAGCGGCTGACGATCTCGTCCATCATCTGCCGGCGGGTCGCGTCGTCCTCGGGGAACGCGTCGTCCAGCTTCTGCCGGATGCGGAACGCCGCGGTCAGCTCGCCCTTCGCGTACGTCACCGCGTCCTTGAAGGGCTGCGCCGCCTCGTCCCCGAACTGGGCGGCGGCGAAGCCGAGTTCCTCGTCGCTGGTACGGATCGCGTTGTCCGTGTCGACGAGGAGCTGCTTGGCCTTGGCGTCGAGTTCGGGCAGCGGCATCGGCGCCGGCTCGGCGGGACCGCCCCAGCCGCCCCCGCCGCCCGGCGTGGTCCGGGTCCCCGCGCGCTTCTTGCGCCGGGTGTACGCGAAGGCCGCCAGCGCTCCGGCTCCGCCCACCGCGACGACGGGCACGATGACATCGGCTGCGGAGCCCGCTTCGTCCGACGCGGATCCGCCGGGGTCCGCGGGGCCCGGGGTGATGGTCGGGGTGGGGATCGGCGTCCCGGAGAGCACCGCGCTGTAGCCGTTGGCGGCGCCGATGGCCGCCCCCGCCCAGTCGTTCTGCTTCAGCGCGGGGACGATCGCCGTCTGGGCGACGTCCGCGAGCTGGGAAGAGGTGAAGGCGGTGGTCTGGCTGCCGATCGAGTACGCGTACTGGCGGTCGTGGGTGGCGACCGCGAGCAGCAGGTCGTTCTGGCCGAGCCCGCTCTTGGTGGCGGTCGCGTCGGCCCAGCTCTGCGCGGACTGCCCGGAGAAGTCCCGTACGTACGCGACGAAGAGCTGGATCCGGTGGTCGTCGTAGAGCGCGTCGAGCGCCTTCACGACCTCGGGCTTGCGGTCGCGCAGCGCGCCCACCCGGTCGGTGATCTGACCGTCGGTGGACAGCGTGATGGGGGAATCGGCACGGGCTGCGGGGGCCGGCGCGGGCAGGACCAGCCCGCAGACCGCTACGAAAGCGGCGACGAGAACGGCGGCCCAGCCGGGTATGTGCGGCCGGTCTGACTTCACGGGCGGCGTCACATTGGGGAGCTTATGGCGGCATTTGCGCCCCCGCTACTCGGCCGCGGGAACCGGAATGCCACTGCCCGCAGTCTTGGCGATCACGGTACGGCGGACGAGGGGCGGCACGGGTGAAGGCACCGGCAGCGATACGGGCACGGCTGAGGAGCCCGCGTCTGCAGGCGATACGCACACGCCTGGGGAGCCCGCGTCTGAAGTGGCCCAAGCGCATCGCACTGGCGCTGGTCCTGGTGATCCTGGTCCCCGTGATCGCCGCCGCGACGGCCCTGCGCATCGAATACGCGGGCGACTACAAGGACGGCACCCGCACCCGCGGCCGCGACGCGATCTGGCTCGGCCACGCGTGGGTCGACGGCCGCAAGACGGAAGCGGACGTGGACGCCTTCGCGGACCGGATCCGGGGCACGGGCATCCGCGACCTCTATGTCCACACGGGCCCGCTGGAACACAACGGCACCCTGCCCGCGAGCCTGTACCCGAAGGCGAAGTGGCTGTTCGACACGGTGCACCGGAAGATCCCCGGCGTACGGGTGCAGGCCTGGCTCGGCGACGTACTGGCCACCGAGTCGCCCGACGGCATGAAGCTGAGCGAGGCGGCCACGCGCAGCGCCGTCGTCGCCTCGACCCGCCAGGTCCTGGACGCGGGCTTCGAAGGCGCCCACTTCGACCTGGAGCCGCTGCACTCCGACGACCAGGACTACCTCGCGCTGCTCGACACCCTGCACGCCCTCACCCGCTCCCGGGGCGCCCAGCTCTCCGTCGCCTCGCACCAGATCGACCCGCTCCCCGGGCTCCACTCGTTCGCGGGGGTCTTCTCCGGGCACGAGAAGTGGTGGTCGCAGAAGTTCTTCGGGCAGGTGGCGGAGCGGGTCGACCAGATCGCGGTGATGTCGTACGACACCTCGATGCCGGTCCAGAGCCTGTACGGCGGGTACGTCGCCCAGCAGACGGCCCTGGCCCTGGAGGTCACGCCGAAGGACGTCGATCTGCTGATGGGGCTGCCCTTCTTCCACGAGGACAAGTGGGGCCACACGGCCTCCGCCGAGACCGCGGCGGCCGCGATCCGGGGCGCCCGGCTGGCGCTGGGGCGCACGGACCGGGGGCGCGAGCGGTTCGGGGTCGCGCTGTACGTGGACTTCGCGGCGACGGAGTCCGACTGGACGGCGTACAAGAAGGGCTGGAGCTAGCTCGAGGGCGCGCAGGGTGGAACCGATCCGCGAGCAGCGGTGTATCCAAGGCATGAACAGTCGACGCGGTGCATGCGAACGGGAGCCGGCGGATGTCAGGTGTCCGCCGGCTCCCGGGTTCTGGGGTGTGATCGCGTGCGTACTGATGGGGGCAGTACGCGCGGTGTTACGCGGCCGAGCGGGGAAGCTCCCGCGTGCGGCCGAGCCCGCCGAGCCAGACCGCGGACGGCTTGGCGGTGCGCTCGAAGGTCTTCGGGTCGACGGAGATCAGCCCGAAGGTGGGGCGGAAGGATCCCCACTCGTAGTTGTCGAGGGCGCTCCAGGCGAGATAGCCGTGGATGTTGAGCCCGTCCTCCAGGCCGGCCGCGACCTCGCCGAGCGCGCCCGTGTAGTAGTCGATGCGGCGTGCGTCGTCGGCGGTCGCCATGCCGTTCTCGGTGACGATCAGGGGTACGTCGGGGCCGACGACCTCGGCGGTGTGCCGCAGCGCGTGGCCGACCGCGGTGGGGTAGTACTCCCACTGCGTCAGGGTCCGCTCGACGTCCTCGGGCGCCGGGATCGGCCCCTCGGGTCCGATCTTGGTGCGGGTGTAGGACTGGACGCCGATCCAGTCGTCGCCGCGCGCCGCCTCGATGAAGACGTCCTCGCGGGGGTGGCGGTAGGCGGCGGTGACCTCTTCGGCGCCGGGGAGGGCCTGGTAGACCTGGTTGGCGATCGTCCAGCCGACCTGGATCGACGGGTCGATCGCCTTCACCGCGCGGGCCGACGCGTGGTGGGCCGCGATGATCGCCTCGGTGGTCTCCTCGTCGGGGGCGGGCAGCCCGGCCGGCGGGAAGCCGACGTTGCCGGACTTCGCGAGACCGGCCATCACGGAGATCATGTTGGGCTCGTTGATGGTGCAGACGTACGGGACGCCGTCGCCGATGACCGGCGCGCAGGCGGCGGTGTACCGGGCGAAGAGTTCGACGGCCCCTTCGGCCGTCCAGCCGCCGCGGTCCTCGAACCAGCGCGGCACGGTGAAGTGGTGCAGGGTCACCATCGGCCGCAGCCCGCGGGCGATCGCGCCCTCGACCATGCGCCGGTAGTGGGCGATCTCGGCGCCGGAGAAGTGGCCCTCGGCGGGCTCGATACGGGCCCACTCGATGGAGAACCGGTAGTCGGTGAAGCCGAGTTCGGCCAGCAGGTCCATGTCCTCGGGCCAGCGGTGGTAGCTGTCGCAGGCGTCCAGGCTGGGCTCCTGGACCTGGTCGGTGCCGCTGTGCTCCTTGCGCCACCAGTCGCTGTTGATGTTGTTGCCCTCGATCTGGTGGGCGGCGGTCGAGGCCCCCCAGAGGAAACCGTCGGGGAAGCGGGTCGAGGCGTGCGTCATCGCGAGTTCTCTCTCGTACGAACGAAAAGTGTGGGGGAGGGGGTGAGGGCCGGGAGGGCTACTTCATGCCCGCCGTGGCGATGCCCTGCGTGAAGTGCCGCTGCAGTACGGCGAAGAGGAGCAGCACCGGAAGCACGACCAGGAGGGACCCGGCCATCAGCATTCCGTTGGAGCCCGCCGACTGGTTGGGATCGGTGGCGAAGGTGGCCAGGGCGACCGGCAGCGTGTACTTGTCGGGGCTGTTGGTCGCGATCAGCGGCCAGACGAAGTTGTTCCAGGACCCCAGGAAGGTGATGATCGACAGCGTGGCGAGGGCCGGCTTGACCAGCGGCATCACGATCCGCCAGAAGATGTACCACTCGCGGGCGCCGTCCATCCGGGCCGCTTCGAGGAGTTCGTCGGGGATCGACTGCATGAACTGCCGCATCAGGAAGACCCCGAAGGCACCGGCCGCGAACGGCAGCACCAGACCGGCGTAGGTGTCGATCAGCTGCAGCTTGCTCATCAGGACGTAGAGCGGCAGCAGCATGAGGTTGCCGGGAACCATCAGCGCACCGAGGACCAGCGCGAAGATCTTGTTGCGGCCGGTGAACTTCAGCTTGGCCAGGGCGTACCCGAGCATCGAGCAGAACACCAGGTTGCAGACGGTGACCAGGACGGCCACGACCACCGAGTTCATGAAGTAGAGCGGCATGTCCAGCTTGTCGAGCAGCTGGGAGAAGTGGCTCAGGGTCCAGTCGGTCGGCAGCCAGACCGGCGGGGAGGCGGAGAGCTCCTTGTCGGTCTTGAAGGCGGACAGCGCCATCCACAGGAACGGGGCGGCCATGACCAGCAGTCCGGCCGACAGCAGGACGTAGACCAGGGACTTCTTCGGGTTGAACCGCACGGTGCTCATTTGGTGTTGTCCTTCAGCAGTCGGAGCTGGAGCACCGTGATTCCCATGATCACTACGAACAGGACGTACGCCATCGCGCTCGCATAGCCCATGTGGAAGAAGTTGAAGCCCTGGCGGTACATGTCCAGCGAGACGGTGAGGGTGGAGTCCGAGGGCCCGCCCTGGGTCATCACGAACGGCTCCTCGAAGACATTGAGGTAGCCGATGGTGGTGATGACTGTCGCGTACAGCAGCGTGGGTCGCAGCAGCGGGACGGTGATGCGGCGGAACTCCTGCCACACCCCGGCCCCGTCGAGCTTGGCCGCCTCCCGTACCTCGGTGGGGACGGCCTGCAGTCCTGCGATGAAGAGCACCATGACCGTGCCGAGGTTGCGCCAGACCGCCATCGCGATCAGCGAGGGCATCGCCAGCGTCTCGCTGCCGAGGAAGTCGGGCCCGGTGAGCCCCACTTCGGAGAACAGGCCGGCGATCAGCCCGTCCGACGGGTCGAGGACGAAGCGCCAGACGACGGCGACCGCGACGATGCTGGTGACGACGGGTGCGTAGAAGCCGACCCGGAAGAAGGTCCGAGCACGGTCGATGCCGTTGTTCAGCAGGACGGCGACGACCAGGCCCAGGACGATCGTCAGCGGGACGCCCACGACCACGAAGTACGCCGTGTTGAACAGCGACTTGAGGAACTGCTCGTCGCTGAACAGCTTCGTGTAGTTCTCGAAGCCGATGAACTTGGCGCTCAGCGGATCGGTGACGTTACGGGCTCCGAAGTCCGTGAAGCTCATGAGGAGCGTCGCGACGATCGGGAAGGCCATGAAGACGGTGAACAGGACGAGGAAGGGCGTCGAGAAGAGCCATCCCGAGACGTTCTGCACTCCCATGGAGCGCTTCTTGGCCCGCCGGGACCCGGCGCCCGGGGAGTCGCTGCTCCCCGGTGCGCCTTGTGACGCGGCCACTTCGGCGGCCGCTCCGGTCGTGGTGCTCATGATGGTTAACCCAGGAGGCTTTCGATCTCGGACTGCGCCTTCTTGGCCGCGTCCTCGGCGGAGGACTTGCCCTGCGTGACCGACTCGATGGCCGAGTCGACCTTCGAGGTGATCTCGGTCCACTTGGCCAGCGGCGGCGAGGTCTTGGCGCTCGCCATCTGCTCGCCGTAGATCTTCAGGCTCGGGTCGGTGGCGAGGTCACCTGACTTCCAGGCCGCGGTGTTGGCCGGGAGGTCCTTGGACCGCTGGAACCAGTCCGACTGGCCCTTGGTGTCGGTGAGGTACGTGATGAACTCCTTGGCGGCGGCCTTGTGCTCGCTGTCCTTGGAGATCACCAGGCTGGAGCCGCCTGCCATCGAGACCGAGGACTTGTCCGCGGGGATCTTGGCGACGGCCCACTTGCCCTTCAGCTGCGGCTGGCCGTCGTTGATGAGGCCGGTCTGCCAGGGGCCGCCGAAGAACATCGGGACCGAGCCGTTGCCGAAGTCCTTGATGACGTCGTAGCCGGGCTGGACGCTCTTCTTGGCGAGGCCCTTGTCGAAGTACGAGCCGTACTCCTTCAGCGCCTTGACGGTCTCGGGGCTGTCGAAGACGGCCTTCTTGCCGCTGTCGTCGACGATCGCGCCGCCGGCCGAGTACAGGAACGGGTAGAAGTTCTGCACCGTGTCGAGGCCGCTGGGCTGGATGTTCAGCCCCCACTTGGTGCCGGCCTTGTTCTGGTACGCGTCGGCCAGCTTCTCCATCTCGGACCAGTTGGCGGGGGCCTTGGTGATGCCGGCCTTCTCCGCCAGGTCGGTGCGGTAGTAGAGCACGCGGGTGTCGACGTACCACGGCACGCCGTACGCGGTGGAGTCCACGACGCCCTGGTTCCAGGCCGCCGGGAAGAAGTCGCCCTGCTTGAAGGTCTTGGTGTCCACCGGCTCGAGCACGCCCATGTCGGCGAACTCGCCCATGTAGCTCCCGCCCATCTGCGCGACGTCCGGCAGGGTTCCCGCCGCGGCCGCTGCGACCAGCTTCTGGTGCGCGACGTCCCAGCCGACCGGGGTGACCTTGATGGTGATGTTCGGGTGCGTCTTGTTGTACGCCTTCGCGACGTCCCCGAGCTTCTCGCCCTCGGCGCCCATGGCCCAGACGGTCAGCGTCTGCTTCTTGTCGGCGGCGACGTCCGCACCACCGGAGCTTCCGCAGGCGGTGAGCGTGAGTGCCGACGCGAGCCCGATGGCGGCGACCGAAGCGAGTCTGGCGGTGCGGTGCATGGAGGGCTCCTCCTTGAGCTTCCCTGACATCCCTGATGTATGCGCTGTCTGTAAGCGCATACATCACTCTGTGGCAGCCGCTTCGGAAACCGCAAGGGGGGTCTTGGTCACACTCCCGTAACGGGACAGCCTGTAGATGAACGGTAAATGACCTGTTTGCACCTTAGGGGCCGATGTGATGCATTCCGCTCCCCGCAGGGGCTGCCACCGGCCGCTCCGCTAAGGTCCCGCCCATGCCTGCCTTCGCACACGAATTCCCCTTCGACCCCACCTACGGCCGGACCCGGGAGGAGCTTCTGCGGATACCCGCACCCGCCCCGCCCGCCGATTTCGGCGCCTTCTGGCAGTCCCGGTACGAGGCCGCCCGCGCGGTGGAGACGGCCCCGGAGGTGGGTGCTCTCGTCGAGGAGCGCGACGGCGTACGGATCTTCGAGGTGACGTATCTCTCGGTGGGCGAAGTCCGCCTGGGAGGCTGGCTGGTCCTGCCCGCGGAGGGCCCCGCCGAGCACGGCTTCGTCATCGGCCACGGCTACGGGGGCCGCGACCAGGCCGGCCCCGACGTCCCCCTCCCGCTGCCCCGCTCGGCGGCGCTGCTGCCCTGCGTACGCGGCATGGGCACCCGGGGCCTGGTCCCGGAGATCCCCTCGGTCGCGGACGGCCACGTCCTGCACGGCATCGCCTCGCGCGACACGTACGTCATCGGCGACTGCGTGGCCGACCTCTGGTGCGCGGCCTCGGCCCTGCGCGAACTCGTCCCCGGCCTGGGCGCACTCGGCTACGCGGGCGGGAGCTTCGGCGGCGGCCTGGGCGCCCTCGCGCTCCCCTGGGACGACCGCTTCGGCGCCGCGCAGCTGACCGTCCCCACCTTCGGCAACCACCCGCTGCGGCTCACGCTGCCGTGCACGGGCAGCGGGGAGTCCGTACGGACGTACCACCGCACACACCCCGAAGTCACCGACGTACTCCGGTACTTCGACGCGGCGAGCGCCGCGACCCTGATCGAGATCCCGACCCTGGTGGCACCGGCGCTCTTCGACCCCGCGGTGCCGCCGCCGGGCCAGTTCGCCGTATACAACGCCCTGCCGCCGGGCTCACCGCAGCCGCACATCCTGCAGGCCGGCCACTTCGACCACGACGGTACGGAGACCGAGCTCAAGGCCCTCTCCGAGGCGCGGGCCGGCTTCTTCGCCCAGCACCTGACCGACGGCGAGGCCTAGCAGCCGCAGCTGCCCCTCCGCGCCACACTCACCGGCAGCATCAGCGACACCGGATCGCCGCCGCGCCCCGTCCCCAGCCGCTGCACGAGCAGGTCCACCGCCTCCTCGCCCATCCTGCGCATCGGCTGGCGGACGGTGGTCAGCGCGGGCCGCACCAGGCGGCTCAGCGGGATCCCGTCGAAGCCGGTCACCGCCAGGTCCTCCGGCACCCGCACCCCGCGCCGCTCCAGCGTGTGCAGGGCGCCCACCGCCATCTGGTCGTTGGCGAAGACGATGGCGTCCAGCGGCTCCCCGCCCCGGTCGAGCAGCGCGTCGGCCGCCCGCGACCCCTCGGCCTGCGTCATCAGCGTGGCCCGTAGATCGGGCTCGTCGCGTACGGGAAGACCTGCCGCCAGGCACGCCTCGCGGTATCCGGCGAACCGCGCCCGTACGTCCGGCGAGTCCTCCTCAGCGCCCACGAACGCCAGCCTGCGCAGCCCGTGGTCCTCCACCAGGTGCCGGGTCAGCTCGCGCTGCCCGTCCGCGTTGGCCACCTCGATGTGGTCGAGATGGTCCAGCTGATCGCTCTCGCGCGGCCCCGCCAGCATCACCACCGGCAGCCGTCGCGAGATGACGTCCAGCTCCTCGGTCGGCACGGTCCGCGCCAGTACGGCGAACCCGTCCACCCGCCCGGCCACCTTGGCGACCAGGCTCTCGGGCCCGCCCTGCAGCGAGGCGGCGATCAGCAGCGCGTACCCGTGGCGGCGTGCGGCCCGCTCCATGCCCCGGATGATCTGGTCGGAGTAGAGCATCGCCGCGTCGTCGTCCGGCTCGTCGCCCGAGTCGGTCTCGGTGGCCGGGTCCGCGTAGTCGGGGAAGCAGAGGCCGAGGACCCCCGTCGTTCTGCTGGCCAGGCCGCGCGCGTTCCCGCTGGGTACGTAACCCAGCTCGCGCGCGGCCGCCAGGACGCGGTCGCGGGTCTGCTGCCGCACCGAGTCGGGGTTGCGGTAGACCCGCGACACCGTCGCGATGGAGACGCCCGACTGCTCGGCGACGTCGTACACCGTGGGGGCTGAGCTCACCCGATCAACCGCCTAGTTCTCTGGGAAACGCGCTGCGAGGATCTCGCATGAAAGCGCATTCAACCCTAGGCATGGATCCGACCAGCGGGCAAGCAAGCCCCGTGCCGGCTCACCCCGATCCGCGCCGCCCGATCTTGTTCCCGAGCCAGACCAGCGGGTCGTACTTCCGGTCCACGGCCCGCTCCTTCAGCGGGATCAGCGCATTGTCGGTGATCTTGATGTGCTCGGGGCAGACCTCCGTGCAGCACTTGGTGATGTTGCAGTACCCGAGCCCGTGCTCCTCCTGCGCCGTCCGCTTCCGGTCGAGCCCGGCCTCGTCCGCCGCGTCCAGCGGGTGCATGTCCAGTTCGGCGACGCGCATCAGGAAGCGCGGACCCGCGAAGGCGTCCTTGTTCTCCTCGTGGTCGCGCACCACGTGGCAGGTGTCCTGGCACAGGAAGCACTCGATGCACTTGCGGAACTCCTGCGACCGCTCCACGTCCACCTGCTGCATCCGGTACTCACCGGCCGCGACACCCTCGGGCGGCACGAACGACGGGATCTCCCGCGCCTTCGTGTAGTTGAACCCGACGTCCGTCACCAGGTCCCGTACAACCGGAAAGGCCCGCAGCGGGGTGACCGTGATGACGTCGGTCCGCTCGAAGGTGGACATCCGCGTCATGCACATCAGCCGCGGCCGCCCGTTGACCTCCGCGCTGCACGAACCGCACTTGCCCGCCTTGCAGTTCCAGCGCACCGCCAGATCGGAGGCCTGGGTCGCCTGCAGCCGGTGGATGATGTCGAGGACGACCTCGCCGTCGTTCACCTCGACGGTGTAGTCCTGCAGATCGCCCCCGTCCGCATCGCCCCGCCACACCCTGAATTCGGCCTTGTATGAACCGCTCACTCGTAGAGCTCCTCTTCGGCGAGGTACTTGACCAGCTCCTCCTTCTCGAAGAGAGCGAGGAGGTCGGGACGGATGGCCACGGTCTTCTTCCGTACGAGCTCGATCTGCCCGAGCACCGGATCGGTGGCCGCCAACCCCCCGGTGGGATCGGCCAGTTGGCAGAGCAGATTGACCGGACGCCAGTCGCGGTCCATGGCCGGGAAGTCCTCCCGGGTGTGCCCGCCGCGGCTCTCGGTCCGCTCCAGCGCGGCCCGCGCGATGCACTCGCTGACCAGCAGCATGTTCCGCAGGTCGAGCGCCAGGTGCCAGCCGGGGTTGAACTGCCGGTGACCCTCGACCCCGGCGCGCCGGGCCCGTACCCGTAGATCGGCGAGCTTGTCGAGCGCCTGCTCCATCTCGCCCTCGCGCCGGATGATGCCGACGAGGTCGTTCATCGTCTGCTGGAGTTCCTGGTGGAGGGTGTACGGGTTCTCCGCGACGGTCCCCTCGGACGACAGGCCCCCTTCCGGCTCCTCCGCACTGAAGGGCCGCAGCGCCTCGGCGGCCGCGGCGTCGATCTGCGCGTCGTCCACCGGGGGCCGGGTGCCGGCCCCGATGAGGGCTGCCGCGTACGTCGCCGCGTGCAGCCCCGCCCGCCGCCCGAAGACGAGCAGGTCGGAGAGCGAGTTCCCGCCCAGCCGGTTGGAGCCGTGCATCCCGCCGGCGACCTCCCCGGCGGCGTACAGCCCCGGTACGGCGACGGCCGCCGCGGTGTCGGAGTCGACGGCGATGCCGCCCATCACGTAGTGACAGGTGGGCCCGACCTCCATCGCCTCCGCCGTGATGTCCACGTCCGCCAGTTCCTTGAACTGGTGGTACATGGACGGGAGTCGGCGCCTGATCCGCTCGGCCGGCATCCGGGTGGAGACGTCCAGGAAGACCCCGCCGTGCGGCGATCCGCGCCCCGCCTTGACCTCGGAGTTGATGGCGCGGGCGACCTCGTCGCGGGGGAGGAGCTCAGGGGGGCGCCGGTTGTGGTCCGGGTCGTCGTACCAGCGGTCGCCCTCCTCCTCGGACTCCGCGTACTTCTCCTTGAAGACGTCCGGGATGTACTCGAACATGAAGCGCTTGCCGTCGGAGTTGCGCAGCACGCCGCCGTCGCCGCGCACGGATTCGGTGACGAGGATCCCCTTCACCGAGGGCGGCCAGACCATGCCCGTCGGGTGGAACTGCACGAACTCCATGTTGAGCAGAGGCGCCCCCGCGAGCAGCGCCAGGGCGTGCCCGTCGCCCGTGTACTCCCACGAGTTGGACGTGACCTTGAAGGACTTTCCGATGCCGCCGGTCGCCAGGACGACGCTCGGCGCTTCGAGCACGAAGAAGCGCCCGGACTCGCGCTCGTAGCAGAAGGTCCCGGCGACGCGGCCGTCCTCGTCCTTCAACACCCGTGTGACGGTGCACTCCTGAAAGACCTTCAGGCGCGCCTCGTAGTCCCCGAACTCCTTCTTGTCCTCCTGCTGCAGCGACACGATCTTCTGCTGCAGGGTGCGGATCAGCTCAAGTCCCGTGCGGTCGCCGACATGGGCGAGCCGCGGGTACTCGTGCCCGCCGAAGTTCCGCTGGGAGATCCGCCCGTCGTCCGTACGGTCGAAGAGCGCGCCCCAGGTCTCCAACTCCCAGACCCGGTCGGGAGCTTCCTGTGCGTGCAGCTCCGCCATGCGCCACTGGTTGAGGAACTTCCCGCCGCGCAGCGTGTCCCGGAAGTGCACTTGCCAGCTGTCGTTGGAGTTCACATTGCCCATGGAGGCGGCGATCCCGCCCTCGGCCATGACGGTGTGCGCCTTGCCGAAGAGCGATTTGCAGATGACGGCGGTACGGGCACCCTGCTCCCGCGCCTCGATCGCCGCCCGCAGCCCGGCGCCGCCCGCGCCGACCACGACGACGTCCCACTCCTGCCGGTCGAGCTGAGTCATCTAGAAGAACCTCGGATCGTCGAAGACACCGGAAGCAACGAGATACACGTAGAAGTCGGCGAGCCCCACACTGATCAACGAGGCCCAGGCGAGCTGCATGTGACGGCCGTTCAGCTTTCCCACCCACCCCCACAGCCGGTACCGCACCGGGTGCTTGGAGAAGTGCTTCAGCCGCCCGCCGATGATGTGCCGGCAGGAGTGGCAGGAGACGGTGTACGCCCAGATCAGCGCGATGTTCACCAGGAAGACGACGCTCCCGAGACCCATGTGTCCCCACTGGTAGTTCTCGTCGCGGAAGGAGAGCACGGTGTCGTACGTGAGGATCCCGGCGACGACGATCGCCGCGTAGAAGAAGTAGCGGTGCAGGTTCTGCAGGATCAGCGGAAACCTGGTCTCGCCGCTGTACGACGTGTGGGGCTCGGCGACCGCGCAGGCCGGGGGCGAGGCCCAGAAGCCCCGGTAGTAGGCCTTGCGGTAGTAGTAGCAGGTCAGCCGGAAGCCCAGCGGGAAGACCAGGATGAGCAGGGCGGGGGAGAGGCCCCACCAGCTGCCGAAGAGGTCCCAGTTGGGGCCGTGCCGCATGGGGACGCAGTTGTCCGCCAGGCAGGGCGAGTAGAACGGCGAGACGTAGGGCGCCGAGTAGTAGTTGCTGTCGGCGAAGGCGCGCCAGGTCGAGTAGACGACGAAGGCGAGCAGCCCGGCGGCGGTCAGCGCGGGCGAGAGCCACCAGCGGTCCGTGCGCAGATGGCGTGGAGCGATCGCGGCGCGCGACGGGTCGTGCACGCCGGTGAGCGGTTGGGGTTCCGTACCTGTGGCCAACGAGGACTCCAGAGACGTCAGGGTGCGTGCCGATCGCGCGCGCCGAGACCCTCGTCGTCCGAGTCCGTCCACAGCGCCGTGTCGTAGGGGGTGTCAGGAATGGTGATCAGGCCGACCCCGTCCAGGGGGCGGTCCCGCGGTACGGAGTCGCGCAGCAGTGCGAGGGATTCGCGGAGATGGGCGGCGTCGGTGCGTACGCGACGCATCTCCAGGCCGCCGCCGACCTGCTGCTCCACCCGCCCGACCGAACGGGCCAGATCGTCGAGACAGCGCTGAACCGCCGTCAAATCGTCCTGCAGGGACATGACTTGCCTCACTTCCGCCGGTGCGGATGGCAACGCTCGCGCGTCGGAGAGTGTCGCGCGTCACATCGCCACTTGTGAAGGGACGTGCACGGATTCCGGTAGCGCGAAGGGGCGCGCAGCGCAGAATCCAGCCCCTCCGCCCCCGTGTAGGCCGCACGGGTGGGTTCCTGTCGCCGCCGCGCGTGCCTCCCACACCCCCCACCACTCGCCCCTTTCAGTGAATAGGCAATACGTGTGATCAGCTTCAAATGCCACCAAAAGCGAAGAATCCGGTCTATTTCGGTACCCGCCCCCCGGAGGTCCAGCCATGTCCAGAGCGAAGCGCCTGCGCTCCCTCGCGCTCCTCACCACTGGTGTAATCGCCCTGGCCGGCTGCGGCGCCGGCGACGACGCCGACTCCACCCCCGCCGCCCCCCAGGACGTCGCCCCCGCAGGCCGCGCACAGGTCGCCGACGGCGGCACGCTGCGCTGGGCCGTGGACGCGATGCCCGAGACGCTCAACGCGTTCCAGGCCGACGCCGACGCCACCACCACCCGCATCACCGGCGCCGTGCTCCCCAGCCTCTTCACGCTCGACGCGAAGGGCCGCCCGCAGGCCAACCCGGACTACCTGGAGTCGGCCAAGATCGTCACCAGCGAGCCCAAGCAGGTCGTCCTGTACCGCATCAACCAGAAGGCGGTCTGGAGCGACGGACGCGAGATCGGCGCCCCCGACTTCGTCGCCCAGTGGCGCGCGCTCAGCGGCAAGGACTCCTCGTACTGGACCGCGCGCAACGCCGGCTACGACCGGATCGAGAAGATCGAGCGGGGCGCCGACGACCTGGAGGTCAAGGTGACCTTCGACAAGCCGTACGCGGACTGGCGCTCCCTCTTCTCGCCGCTGTACCCGAAGGAGGTCATGGGCTCCCCGACCGCCTTCAACGACGCGGCGCGCAAGGCGCTCAAGGAGACCGCGGGCCCCTTCCAGATCAAGGAAGTGGACCGCCAGGACGGCACCGCCACCCTCGTACGCAACCCGCGCTGGTGGGGCACGCCCGCCAAGCTCGACTCCCTCGTCCTCACCGCGGTGGCCCGCGAGAAGCGCTCCGCGGCCCTGGAGAAGGGCACCCTCGACCTCGCCGACGTGGATGCCGCGGCCGCCGACCGGATCACCCGGGCCGCCGACGACAAGAACGCCGGCGTCACCGGCGGGCCCGCCGCCGCCATCACCCCCGTCAGCGCCCTGCGCTCCTGGGCGGTGGCGCACGGCTCCGACGGCGAGGAGAAGGCCGAGGCCGCGCGCAAGGCCCGCAAGCAGACGCAGGCGGCCATCAAGGTCTACGACACCCAGCAGACGAACCTGCGCGCATACGCCCTCCGCAAGTCCCTCGAGCCCGCCTACACCCAGCTCGCGCTGAACGGCAGCACCGGACCGCTCAGCGACGAGCGCGTACGCCGCGCCGTCGCCCGCGCCCTGAACCGCGAGGAGCTCGCCGCCGACGTACTGAAGCCGCTGGGCCTGCCCGCGGAGGCACCCGGCAGCCACCTCGCCCTGGCCGGCCAGGAGGCGTACGCCGACAACAGCGACGCGCTCGGCGACCAGGACACCCACGAGGCCCAGGCCCTGCTGGCCGACGCGGGCTGGAAGCAGGGCGGCGCCGTCGCCACCGCCAAGCCCGAGGGCGCCAAGGCGGGCAGCACGGCGGCCCCGGAGGGCAAGCAGGACGGCAAGCAGGACGGCAAGCAGGACGAGCGGCACGACGGCAGGCACACCGACAGCCACGGCCACCGGGTCGACGGGGCGTACGCACCCACTGGCACCCGCGCCCCGGCCGGCGGCGTCCCCTCGAACGTACTCACCAGGGACGGCAAGCCCCTGACCCTGCGCTTCGTGCTCCCCTCGGGCCCCGGCTCGGAGACGCTGCGCGCCACCGGCGACCGGATCACGCAGATGCTGGACGCGATCGGGATCCGTACCGAGGTCACCAAGGTCGACGACGACAGCTACTTCAAGGACCACGTGGCCTCCGGCGACTACGACCTGGCCCTCTACTCCTGGCCCACCACCGCCTACCCGGCCACCGACGCCCGCCCGATCTACGCGAAGCCCGAGCCCGCCGCCGACGGCTCGCTCACGGTGGAGCAGAACTACACCCGGGTCGGTACGGACCACATCGACCAGCTGTTCGACCAGGCGGTCGGCGAGCTGGACGAGAAGGCGTCCCGCGACCTGATGGAACAGGCCGACGCGCGGATCTGGGCAGCTGCAGGATCGATCCCTCTCTACCAGCGCCCCCAGCTGGTGGCCGCCAAGCGGAACGTCGCCAACGCCGGGGCCTTCGGCTTCCAGACCCCCCGCTACCAGGACATCGGCTTCACCAAGTAGTCCCGCAGCAGTCCTGAGCAGCCCCGAAGCTCAGATCGAGCTCAATACCCTTGCCCGCCGGCCACCCCGGCGGGCAAGGTCGTTCCCACCTCTTGACCCGAGGGCAGCTCCATCCCCCCACCCTGCTTTTTCTCGCCCGATACGGCCGGTAACGATTGCCCGGGAAGCCCCCGACGCGCGGGCCCCGTACCATGGGACATAGCCGTGGCGCGTCCGCCCGGTGGGCGTACTCAGGACCACGAGGCAACGCCGCATCCCACGATCGAGAGAAGCGCTAGCCAGCATGCCCACGCGCCACGACATCCGTAACGTCGCCATCGTCGCCCACGTCGACCACGGCAAGACCACTCTGGTCGACGCCATGCTCAAGCAGGCCGGTGCCTTCGCCGCCCACGCCGCTGAGTCCCTCGACGACCGCATGATGGACTCGAACGACCTGGAGCGTGAGAAGGGCATCACGATCCTGGCCAAGAACACGGCCGTCAAGTACCACCCCAAGGATGGCGGCGACGTCATCACCATCAACATCATCGACACCCCCGGCCACGCCGACTTCGGTGGTGAGGTCGAGCGCGGCCTGTCGATGGTCGACGCGGTCGTCCTGCTGGTCGACGCCTCCGAGGGCCCGCTGCCGCAGACGCGCTTCGTGCTCCGCAAGGCGCTCACCGCCCGCCTGCCCGTCATCCTCTGCATCAACAAGACGGACCGCCCGGACTCCCGGATCGACGAGGTCATCAACGAGACCTACGACCTGTTCCTGGACCTGGACGCCGACGAGGACCAGATCGAGTTCCCGATCGTCTTCGCCTGCGCCCGTGACGGCGTCGCCTCGCTGACCAAGCCGGAGAACGGCACGGTCCCGGCGGACAGCGACAGCCTGGAGCCGTTCTTCTCGACGATCCTCTCCACGGTCCCGGCCCCGGAGTACGACGAGGACGCCCCGCTGCAGGCCCACGTCACCAACCTGGACGCCGACAACTTCCTCGGCCGCATCGCGCTCTGCCGCGTCGAGCAGGGCGAGCTGCGCAAGGGCCAGACGGTCACCTGGATCAAGCGTGACGGGACGATGTCCAACGTCCGCATCACCGAGCTCCTGATGACCGAGGCGCTCACCCGCAAGCCGGCCGAGAAGGCCGGTCCCGGCGACATCTGCGCGATCGCCGGTATCCCGGAGATCATGATCGGCGAGACCCTGGCCGACCCCGAGAACCCGATCGCGCTCCCGCTGATCACGGTCGACGAGCCCGCGATCTCCATGACCATCGGCACCAACACCTCGCCGCTCGTCGGCAAGGGCGGCAAGGGCCACAAGGTCACCGCCCGCCAGGTGAAGGACCGCCTGGACAAGGAGCTCATCGGTAACGTCTCGCTCCGTGTCCTCGACACCGAGCGCCCGGACGCCTGGGAGGTCCAGGGCCGCGGTGAGCTCGCGCTGGCCATCCTGGTCGAGCAGATGCGCCGTGAGGGCTTCGAGCTGACCGTCGGCAAGCCCGAGGTCGTCACCAAGCAGATCGACGGCAAGCTGCACGAGCCGATCGAGCGCATGACGATCGACTCGCCCGAGGAGCACCTGGGCGCGATCACGCAGCTCATGGCGACCCGCAAGGGCCGTATGGAGACCATGACGAACCACGGTTCGGGCTGGATCCGCATGGAGTGGATCGTGCCGTCCCGCGGCCTCATCGGCTTCCGTACGGAGTTCCTGACGCAGACCCGCGGCACCGGCATCGCGCACTCCATCTTCGAGGGCCACGAGCCGTGGTTCGGCGAGCTGCGCACCCGTAACAACGGCTCGCTGGTGGCGGACCGTTCGGGTTCGGTGACCCCCTTCGCGATGATCAACCTCCAGGAGCGAGGTGTCATCTTCACGGAGGCCGGCACCGAGGTCTACGAGGGCATGATCATCGGTGAGAACTCGCGCTCCGACGACATGGACGTGAACATCACCAAGGAGAAGAAGCTCACCAACATGCGTGCGGCTTCCGCGGACAACACGGAGAACGTGGTGCCCCCGCGCAAGCTCTCCCTGGAGCAGTCCCTGGAGTTCTGCCGCGACGACGAGTGCATCGAGGTGACCCCGGAGACCGTGCGTATCCGCAAGGTCGTCCTGGACGCCAAGGAGCGCGGTCGTACGGCTTCGCGCGCCAAGCGCTGACCCGGAGCTCCGACTCAGGGCGCTGACGCCCTGTCAGATATGTACTGAAGGCCCGGACCCTGCCATCACCTGATGGCAGGGTCCGGGCCTTTCGTCAACCGCTTTTAACTGGCGAAGCGTCCGGATATCGACCGTCGCTCTCCGAATGGCGTGTTAACAGTCCGTTTCGTGCGTGTCTGTCTCGGCTTGGTTTGTCCGGATTTCGGGTCTACGCGTGCGACTGATGTTGTCAAACCGAGACCCTTTAAGTGTGGTTTACAGCCTGGTCGTACTTAATAGTTGCCTCATTGAGCTCGGGTCAATGGGTCAACCACTTTGGGGAGTGTCGACTCACGAGCACACTCAGGGCACTTGGGTGCCATCGCCTGCAGGGGTGTCGGCGACGGTCCAAGGCCCTTCTTGTTAGATCAGTGGACTCATGAGGAGGAACCCATGCGCGGTGCCAAGAGCGCCAAGTGGGTCGTGGGCGCGACCATCGTCGCCCTGGCCGCTACTGCCTGTGGCGGCGGTGGAAGTGACAGCAAGGGCTCGACGGGCTCGAAGAGCAACGGCATCGTCTCCATGGAGATCGGTGAGCCGCAGAACACGCTCATCCCGTCGAACACCTACGAGACCGAGGGCGCCGAGGTCATCTCCACGCTGTTCACCGGTCTTACCAAGCTCAACGAGAAGAACGAGGTCGTCAACGACCTTGCGCAGTCCATAGACACCAAGGACTCCAAGGTCTGGACGATCAAGCTCAAGCCGGGCTACACCTTCCACAACGGTGAGGCCGTCACGGCCAAGTCCTTCGTGGACGCCTGGAACTACGGCGCCAACCAGGAGAACGCGCAGCAGACCAACGCGATGTTCTCCCACATCCAGGGCTACACGGACCTGAACCCGGGTGAGAAGAAGAAGGTCACCACCAAGGCGATGTCCGGCCTCAAGGCCGTCGACGACACCACGCTTCAGGTGACCCTGGACGCCCCGTTCTCGGCGTTCCCGACGCAGCTGTCGTTCTACGGCTTCGCGCCCCTGCCGAAGGTCTTCTACGACAACCCGAAGGCGTTCGGCGAGGCGCCGATCGGCAACGGTCCGTACAAGATGTCGGGTTCGTTCAAGCACAACGAGTCGATCTCCGTCGTCAAGTACGACAAGTACCCGACCGCCTCCTCGTACGCGGTCAAGGGCATCAACTTCAAGATCTACTCGAACTCCGACACGTCCTACAAGGACCTCGTCGCGGGCAACCTGGACATCGACGACTCGATCCCGACGTCCGGTCTGGCCACGTACAAGAACGACCTCGGCAGCCGCGCGATCGACGAGTCGGACTCCGGCGTCGGCTACATCGGCTTCCCGCTGAAGTACAACAAGGCCTTCGAGAACAAGGACCTGCGCAAGGCCATCTCGATGGCCATCGACCGGAAGACGATCGCGGACAAGATCTTCCTCGGTTCGCGCATGCCGGCCGACGACTTCATCAGCCCGATCATCGAGGGCTACCGTCAGGGCGCGTGCGGCGACGCCTGCACCCTGAACGCGGCGAAGGCCAAGGAGCTCTACAAGAAGAGCGGCGGCCTGCCGAACGACACCCTGGAGATCGGCTACAACGCCGACGGTGACCACAAGGGCTGGATCGAGGCTGTCGCCAACCAGATCCAGCAGAACCTGGGCATCAAGGTCACGGCCAAGCCGTTCGAGCAGTTCCAGACCATCCTGAACGACCTGGACGCCAAGAAGTACGGTGGCGCCTTCCGTATGGGCTGGAACATGGACTACCCGAACATGGAGAACTACCTCCGTCCGATCTTCTCCAAGGACGCGATCGCGAACGGCTCCAACTACGCCGGCTACACCAACGAGAAGTTCGAGCAGCTTCTCAAGGACGGCGACCAGGCGACGACTTCGGAAGCGGCCATCAAGAAGTACCAGGAGGCGGACGACGTCCTCCTGGACGAGATGCCGTACATCCCGGTGTACTTCTACAAGCTCAACGCCGGATACAGCTCGAAGATCAAGTCGATGAAGATCGCCGGCGGTCAGGTCCTCTGGGACACCGTCAAGCTCAGCTGAGCAAGAGCGATCCAGTCCCGTGAAGTAGCGGGCTGAGGGTGGGCAGGGGGAGTCCAGAAACGGGTTCCCCCTACCCACCCTTCCTGCCGTCCGCCGTCCGTTCTGCCACCCCTCATCCCGGCAGCGGACGCAGCAGCACCCCTCTGGAGAACCGATGGGCCGATTCGTCGTGCGCCGCATCTTGCAGGCGATCCCTGTACTGATAGGCGTTACGTTTCTGATCTACTTCCTGGTCTTCGCCCTCAAGGGCGATCCGATCCAGGCCCTGGCGGGCGAGAAGCGCGCCGACCCCAACATCGCGGCGATTCTGCGCGAGCAGTACCACCTCAACGACCCCAAGATCGTTCAGTATTGGCACTACATCAGCGGTGTCTTCACCGGCGACCTGGGGACGACCTACACCGGCCGGCAGATCTCGGACATCGTCGCCGAGCGCTTCCCCGTGACGCTGAAGCTCGCGCTCACCGCGTTCGGCATCGAAGCGGCCGTCGGGATCGTCGCCGGTATCTTCGCAGCCCTGAAGAAGGGCAAGTTCCTTGACAACCTCGTCCTGATCAGCACCCTGCTGCTCATCTCGATCCCGGTGTTCGTGCTCGGCAACGTGCTGCAGCTGGAGCTCGGCGTCAAGTTGAAGATCACGCCGGTGGCGGGGGTCGAGGACGGCTGGCCGACCAGTTACATCCTCCCGGCGATCGTGCTGGCATCGACCTCGATGGCGTACATCGCGCGACTGACCCGCGCGAGCATGTCGGAGTCGATCCGTGCGGACTACGTGCGTACGGCGATCGCCAAGGGCCTTCCGATGCGCCGTGTCATCGGGATCCACACGCTGCGCAACTCCCTCATCCCCGTGGTCACCTTCCTTGGTTTCGACCTGGGTGCCCTGATGGGCGGCGCGATCATCACGGAGAAGCTGTTCAACCTGAACGGCATCGGCGGGCAGTTGGCTCAGTCCGTCTACCTGCGTGAGCGTCCAGTCGTGGTCGGACTGACCACCCTGATCGTCCTGGTCTATCTCGTGACCAACATCGTCGTAGACCTTCTCTACGCAGTGCTCGACCCGAGGATCCGCTATGAGTGAGAAGACCATGGAGAAGTCCGTCCCGGCCGACGGCTCCACGGCGGCACAGACCGCCGAGGCCGAGGCGAAGGACGAGGCGCGGCAGGCGAGCCTGCTCAGGGACGGCTGGATCGAGCTGCGTACGCGGCCGATGTTCCTCATGGCCGGCACGATCATCCTGGTGCTGCTGGTGATCGCGATCGTGCCTCAACTGTTCACTTCGCGCTCGCCGTTCAGCGACGGCTTCTGCCAGCTGCAGAACTCGATGGAACCGCCGTCGTCGGGTCACCTCTTCGGCTACGACCTGCAGGGCTGCGACATCTACACGCGCTCCATGTGGGGCACCCGGAACTCGATCATCGTGGGTGTCGTCACGACGCTGATGACCACCTTCATCGGTGGCTTCATCGGCATCATCGCGGGTCTGCGCGGCGGCTGGATCGACTCGATCCTGTCCCGCATCACCGAGGTCTTCTCGGCGCTTCCGCTCATCGTCGGTGCGCTGCTGATCATGTCGATCCTCGGCGGCGGCGACGCCTGGACGGTCTCGCTCATCATGGCCGTGCTCGGCTGGCCGCAGGTGTTCCGCATCATGCGCGGTGAAGTGATCGTCAACAAGCACAACGACTACGTCATGGCGGCGCGCGCGCTCGGTGCCGACACCAAGCGAATAGCGTTCCGGCACATCCTGCCGAACACGCTCGCCCCGGTCATCGTCATCACGACGATGAACCTCGGTGTCTACATCTCGGCCGAGGCGGCACTCTCGTACCTCGGCATCGGCATCCAGCACCCCAACATCTCCTGGGGTCTGATGATCAGCGATGTGCAGGACCGGTTCCTCACCTCACCGCACGCACTGCTCTTCCCGGCCGCGATCCTCAGCATCACCGTGCTGGCGTTCATCGCGCTCGGCGACGTGGTCCGTGACGCCTTCGACCCCAAGATGCGCTGAGGAGGGCGTACATGACCACCATTGATCAGACCGCGATTCCCTCCCCGAGGCAGGGCGGCGACGGCAGTACGCCGCTTCTCGAAGTCCGTGACCTGCACGTCGAGTTCCACACCCGTGACGGTGTCGTCAAGGCGGTGAACGGTGTCAACTACACCGTCGCGCCTGGCGAGACCCTCGCCGTCCTGGGCGAGTCGGGTTCCGGCAAGTCCGTGACCGCGCAGGCGATCATGGGCATTCTGGACATGCCCCCGGGGAAGATCCCGCAGGGCGAGATCCTGTTCCAGGGCCAGGACATGCTCAAGATGTCCAGCGAGGAACGTCGTAAGATCCGCGGCCAGAAGGTCGCCATGATCTTCCAGGACGCGCTGTCCTCGCTCAACCCGGTGCTCACCGTGGGCTATCAGCTCGGCGAGATGTTCCGGGTCCACCAGGGCATGTCCCGCAAGCAGGCCAAGGCCAAGTCCATCGAGCTGATGGACAAGGTCAAGATCCCGGCCGCCGCGGCACGCGTCAACGACTACCCCCATCAGTTCTCCGGCGGTATGCGCCAGCGCATCATGATCGCCATGGCGCTGGCTCTCGAGCCGGACCTGATCATCGCGGACGAGCCGACCACGGCGCTCGACGTGACGGTCCAGGCCCAGGTCATGGACCTGCTGGCCGAGCTGCAGCGCGAGTACAACATGGGCCTGATCCTGATCACCCACGACCTCGGCGTCGTCGCCGACGTCGCGGACAAGATCGCGGTCATGTACGCGGGCCGGATCGTCGAGACCGCCCCCGTGCACGAGCTCTACAAGCGCCCGGCGCACCCGTACACGCGTGGTCTGCTCGACTCGATCCCGCGCCTGGACCAGAAGGGCCAGGAGCTGTACGCGATCAAGGGGCTGCCGCCCAACCTGCTCAAGGTCCCCTCCGGTTGCGCCTTCAACCCGCGCTGCCCGAAGGCCACGGACATCTGCCGTACGGACTCCCCGGTCCTGGCCCAGGTGACCGAGCAGGACGGCACGGAGCTGCCGGGCCGCGGCAGCGCGTGCCACTTCTGGAAGGAGCAGATCCATGGCTGATGCGACGCCGAACCTCGCGAAGGTGGACGTGGCCGACGCTACGACCGACACCGAGATCGAGGCTGTGCTCGACGCCCCCGTGGACCGGGGCGAGCCGATCCTTCAGGTGCGGAACCTGGTCAAGCACTTCCCGCTGACCACCGGCATTGTCTTCAAGAGGCAGGTCGGCGCGGTCAAGGCCGTGGACGGCATCTCCTTCGACCTCCACCAGGGCGAGACCCTCGGTATCGTCGGTGAGTCGGGCTGCGGGAAGTCCACGGTCGCCAAGCTGCTCATGATGCTGGAGAAGGCGACCGCGGGCGAGGTCTTCTACAAGGGCCAGGACATCACCAAGCTGTCCGGGCGCGCGCTGAAGGCCGTACGACGGAACATCCAGATGGTGTTCCAGGACCCGTACACCTCGCTCAACCCCCGTATGACGGTGGGCGACATCATCGGCGAGCCCTTCGACATCCACCCCGAGGTGGCCCCGAAGGGCGAGCGGCGCCGCAAGGTGCAGGAGCTGATGGACGTCGTGGGTCTGAACCCCGAGTACATCACCCGCTACCCGCACCAGTTCTCGGGCGGCCAGCGCCAGCGCATCGGCATCGCCCGCGGCCTCGCGCTCAACCCCGAGATCATCATCTGCGACGAGCCGGTGTCCGCCCTGGACGTCTCGGTGCAGGCTCAGGTCATCAACCTGATGGAGAAGCTGCAGGACGAGTTCAACCTCTCCTACATCTTCATCGCGCACGACCTGTCGATCGTCCGGCACATCTCCGACCGCGTCGGCGTGATGTACCTGGGCAAGATGGCGGAGATCGGCTCGGACGAGCAGATCTACGAGCACCCCACGCACCCGTACACCCAGGCGCTGCTCTCGGCCGTGCCGGTTCCCGACCCGGAGGCCCGCGAGGGCCGCGAGCGGATCATCCTCACCGGTGACGTCCCCTCGCCGGCCAACCCGCCGTCCGGCTGCAGCTTCCGTACCCGCTGCTGGAAGGCCGAGGAGCGCTGCTCCGTCGACACCCCGCTGCTGGCGATCCCGGAGCGCTTCAAGGGCGTCGACACCCCGGCCGCCCATGAGTCGGCGTGCCACTTCGCCGAGGAGAAGGACGTCGTCCACGCGGCGTAAGCAACCTCCTCAACTAAAGGCGCCCCAGACCGAATTCGGTCTGGGGCGCCTTTAGTTGTTACATCAACTGTACTGAATGGCCCACAGGTTGTTGTTCCTCTTGACCGGCGCCGTGCCGGACTTCTTGTAGACATTGCTCTTGTAGCAGGAAGTCGAGTTCGGCAGGTAGTGGTACTTCGTGACGGTGAAGCCCTTGGCCTCGTGGTACATCATCAGGCGTCCCTTGGACTTGCCCGCCGGGGGCTTGCCCACCGTGGCCGAGTACGTCCAGGTGTCGGACTTCGCCCAGGACTTGCCGACGGAGACGGAGAACGACGTCGAGACCTTGGCGAAGATGACACCGGCGTCCGCGCCGACGGTTGCGGTGCCGGTCGCCGTCCAGGTGCCGGTCTTGTTCTTCGCGTAGCTGATGGTGACGCCCTTGCGGGCCCAGTCGCTGTGGACGTTGGTGGCCTTCCACACCGTCTTCTTGCCGGAGATCGCGTAGTAGTAGTGGTTGGATTCGCAGTCCGGGTGGGCGGATGCGGGTGTGGCGGCGAGTACGACAGTTCCCGCCCCCAGAACTGCTGTGGCGAGCGCAGCGCTTGCAATGCGTCTCATATGCGGTCTTCCCCCTTGAAGACGGAGTCGCCCGGTGGTCTCCCATTCGATGGGCCCGGTGACTCGGACACGTCAAGAATGGGGTCCGGTGGGGGAACGGGGGAGCGACTTGAGCAAGAACTGAGGTCCCTCTGCGAATTTCAATGTTTTGGTGAATTCGGAGGGAGGGAATCCGCCACAATTCTTTCGCGTGCCGGAGGGGCCCACCTGCCGGGGTGTAAGCCGAACGAGGTACCTAAACGTGCATCAGCAGACGCATAGGGTGATATTGGGGCCTAAGTGAGACTTGGGAACCCAACAGGAGGCACTCCATGCGCGGAGCCACGCACGCCAAGTGGACCGCATGCGCGGTCGTCGTAGCCCTTGCGGCGACCGCCTGCGGCGGCGGGGGCGACAGCGGCGGAAGCGGTGGCAGCGACGGGGTGGTCAGCTCCTCGTGGGGCGACCCGCAGAACCCGCTGGAGCCGGCGAACACCAACGAGGTCCAGGGCGGCAAGGTCCTCGACATGCTCTTCCGCGGTCTGAAGCGGTACGACCCGAAGACCGGCGAGGCCAAGGACATGCTCGCCGAGAAGATCGAGACCTCGGACTCGCAGAACTTCACCATCACCGTCAAGCCCGGCTGGACCTTCTCCAACGGCGAGAAGATCACCGCCAAGTCCTTCGTGGACGCCTGGAACTACGGCGCCCAGCTGAAGAACAACCAGAAGAACGCCTACTTCTTCGGCTACATCGACGGCTACGACAAGGTCCACCCGGACTCCGGTGCGGCGACCGAGCCGGCCCTCTCCGGCCTCAAGGTCACCGGCGACCTGACGTTCACGGTCAAGCTCAACCAGAAGTTCTCGACCTTCCCGGACACGCTCGGCTACGCGGCCTACGCCCCGCTGCCGAAGGCCTTCTACGACGACCACGCCGCGTGGCTCTCCAAGCCCATCGGCAACGGCCCGTACACGGTGGACTCGTACACCAAGGGCTCGCAGATGAGCCTGCGCAAGTGGGACGACTACCCGGGCGACGACAAGGCACAGAACGGCGGCGTGGACCTGAAGGTCTACACCGACAACAACACCGCCTACACCGACCTGATCGCGGGCAACCTCGACCTCGTCGACGACGTCCCCGCCACCCAGCTCAAGAACGTCAAGAGCGACCTGGGCGACCGCTACATCAACACCCCCGCCGGCATCATCCAGACGCTCGCCTTCCCGTTCTACGACAAGGAATGGAACACGCCGGGCGCGGCCAAGGTCCGCAAGGGCCTGTCGATGGCGATCAACCGCGAGCAGATCACCGACACGATCTTCCAGAAGACCCGCACCCCGGCCACCGACTGGACCTCACCCGTCCTCGGCGAGGAAGGCGGCTTCAAGGAAGGGCTCTGCGGCGACGGCTGCACGTACAACGCGGCCGAGGCGAAGAAGCTGATCGCCGAGGGCGGCGGCATCCCCGGCGGCCAGCTGAAGATCGGGTACAACGCGGACACCGGCTCCCACAAGGACTGGGTCGACGCCGTCTGCAACAGCATCAACAACGCGCTGGGCAACGACAACGCGTGCGTCGGCGACCCGACCGGCACCTTCGCCGACTTCCGCAACAAGATCGGCCAGCACAAGATGACGGGTCCGTTCCGGGCCGGGTGGCAGATGGACTACCCGCTGATCCAGAACTTCCTGCAGCCGCTCTACTACACCAACGCCTCGTCCAACGACGGCCTCTACACCAACCCCAAGTTCGACAAGCTCGTCGACGAGGCCAACGCCGAGTCGGACACGGCCAAGGCCGTCTCCCTCTTCCAGCAGGCCGAAGAGGTGCTCCGGGACGACATGGGCGCGATCCCGCTCTGGTACCAGAACGGCAGCGCCGGCTACTCGACCAACGTCTCGAACGTCGCGCTGAACCCGTTCAGCGTCCCGGTCTACAACGAGATCAAGGTCAACTGACGCCAGCGGGGCGGCAGCTCGCGCCGGACTCCGGCCGGGCTGCCGCCCTCGTCGTTATCAATCGATTCGCGTCGGTTGATTGATAGACATCCTGAGATGCGTAACTTGTCCAGTTGGGTTCTATTGGGAATCTGACTTCCGAGCGACGGAGGAGACGTGGGTCGGTATGTGATCCGGCGGCTGCTACAGATGATCCCGGTGTTCATCGGGGCGACGCTGCTGCTGTTCCTCATGGTCAACGTGATGGGCGATCCGATCGCCGGTCTCTGCGGAGACAAGGCGTGCGACCCGGCGACCGCCGCTCAGCTGGAGAAGGAGTTCGGGCTCGACAAGCCCGTCTGGCAGCAATACCTCACCTACATGGGGAACGTCTTCACCGGCGACTTCGGCACCGCGTTCAACGGGCAGCCGGTCACCGAGCTCCTCGCCAGTTCGTACCCCGTCACCGTCCGCCTCACGATCGTGGCGATCCTGTTCGAGATCATCGTCGGCATCACGCTCGGTGTGTTCTCCGGCCTCCGCAAGGGCCGCGCGGTGGACACCTCGGTACTGATGATCACCCTCGTCGTGATCGCGATCCCGACGTTCGTGACGGGATATGTGCTGCAGTTCCTCCTCGGCATCAAGTGGGGATGGGTGTCGCCCACGGTGTCCTCGGACGCTCCGTTCAACGAGCTGATCCTGCCCGGGATCGTGCTCGCCTCGGTCTCCCTGGCCTACGTGACCCGGCTGACCCGCACCTCGATCGCCGAGAACGCCCGCGCCGACTACATCCGTACGGCCGTCGCCAAGGGCCTGCCCCGGCGCCGCGTCATCACCCGGCATCTGCTGCGGAACTCGCTGATCCCCGTGGTGACGTTCATCGGTACCGACATCGGTGCGCTCATGGGCGGTGCGATCGTCACCGAGCGCATCTTCAACATCCACGGCGTGGGTTACCAGCTCTACCAGGGCATCCTGCGGCAGAACACCCAGACGGTGGTCGGCTTCGCCACCATCCTGGTCCTGGTCTTCCTGGTGGCGAACCTGCTCGTCGACCTCCTCTACTCCGTCCTCGACCCCAGGATCCGTTATGCCTGAACCCCAGGAGAATCAGGGAGCGATCGCGGCGACCGGTGCCGGCGGCGCGATGGACCTCGCCGCGAGCGAGGCCATGGACCTCAGCGGCGGACCCGGCCCCTCGGACGGTCAGGGCCCCGCCGACGCCCCGCGCAGCCTGTGGGGTGACGCGTGGCGCGACCTGCGGCGCAGCCCGGTCTTCATCATCTCCGCGCTCGTCATCCTCTTCCTCGTGATCATCTCGATCTGGCCCTCGCTCATCGCGAGCGGCAACCCGCTGAAGGCCGACCTCTCCAAGGCCCAGCAGGGGTCGTCACCCGGCCATCCCTTCGGGTACGACACCCAGGGGCGCGACGTCTACACACGGGTCGTCTACGGCGCGCGGGCCTCCATCACCGTCGGCGTGTGCGCCACCCTCGGTGTCGCGCTCCTGGGCAGCCTCCTCGGCGGTCTGGCCGGGTTCTTCGGCGGGTTCTGGGACGCGATCCTCTCCCGTGTCGCGGACATCTTCTTCGCCATCCCCGTGGTGCTCGGCGGTCTGGTGCTCCTCTCGGTCGTCACGAGCAGCACGGTCTGGCCGGTGGTCGGCTTCATGGTGCTGCTGGGCTGGCCGCAGATCTCCCGTATCGCCCGCGGTTCGGTGATCACCGTCAAGCAGAACGACTTCGTGCAGGCGGCGCGGGCGCTCGGCGCCAGCAACTCGCGGATGATGCTGCGTCACGTGGCCCCCAACGCCATCGCGCCGGTCATCGTGGTCGCCACCATCGCCCTGGGTACGTTCATCTCCCTCGAGGCGACGCTGTCGTACCTCGGCGTCGGTCTGAAGCCTCCGACCGTGAGCTGGGGCATCGACATCTCGGCGGCGTCGCAGAACGTCCGCAACGCCCCGCACATGCTGCTCTATCCGGCTGGTGCCCTGGCCCTCACCGTGCTCGCGTTCATCATGCTCGGCGACGCGGTGCGCGACGCCCTCGACCCCAAACTGAGGTAGCGCCCATGTCGTTGCTCGAAGTGCGCGATCTGCACGTGGAGTTCCACACCCGCGACGGTGTGGCCAAGGCGGTCAACGGGGTCAACTACTCGGTGGCCGAGGGCGAGACGCTCGCCGTGCTCGGTGAGTCGGGGTCCGGGAAGTCGGTGACCGCGCAGGCGGTCATGGGCATTCTCGACATGCCGCCCGGCAAGATCAGCAGTGGCGAGATCATCTTCAAGGACCGCGATCTGCTGAAGCTCAAGGAGGAGGAGCGGCGGAAGGTCCGCGGCCAGGAGATGGCCATGATCTTCCAGGACGCGCTGTCCTCGCTCAATCCCGTACTGAGCGTGGGCGAGCAGATCGGTGAACTGTTCGTCGTCCACAAGGGGTTGTCCCGCAAGGACGCCAAGGCCAAGGCCGTCGAGCTGATGGACCGGGTACGCATTCCGGCCGCCAAGGAGCGCGTCGGGCAGTATCCGCACCAGTTCTCCGGCGGTATGCGCCAGCGCATCATGATCGCGATGGCGCTCGCCCTGGAGCCCTCGCTGATCATCGCCGACGAGCCGACC
Organism: Streptomyces sp. NBC_01465; assembly: GCF_036227325.1. NCBI lineage: Bacteria > Bacillati > Actinomycetota > Actinomycetes > Kitasatosporales > Streptomycetaceae > Streptomyces > Streptomyces sp. NBC_01465. The sequence goes on from NZ_CP109467.1 coordinate 5,519,459, forward strand.
ACCGCGCTCGACGTGACGGTGCAGGCGCAGGTGATGGATCTGCTCGCGGAGCTGCAGCGCGAGCTCAACATGGGGCTCATCCTGATCACCCACGACCTCGGGGTCGTCGCGGACGTCGCCGACAAGATCGCGGTGATGTACGCGGGGCGGATCGTCGAGACGGCGCCGGTGCACGAGATCTACAAGGCTCCGGCCCACCCGTACACCAAGGGTCTGCTCAACTCGATCCCGCGTCTGGACCAGAAGGGCCAGGAGCTGTACGCGATCAAGGGCCTGCCGCCGAACCTGCTGCACATCCCGCCGGGCTGTGCCTTCAACCCCCGCTGCCCGATGGCGCAGGACGTGTGCCGCAGCGACGTACCCCCGCTGGCCAAGGTGTCCGAGACCCGCCAGAGCGCCTGCCACTTCTGGAAGGAGACGCTCGATGCCTGAGGCGATCCTGGAGGTCCGCGACCTCGTCAAGCACTACCCGCTCACCCAGGGGATTCTGTTCAAGAAGCAGGTCGGGGCCGTGAAGGCCGTCGACGGGATCTCCTTCGACCTCGCGGCCGGCGAGACGCTCGGCATCGTGGGGGAGTCGGGGTGCGGGAAGTCCACCGTCGCCAAGATGCTGGTCAACCTGGAGCGGCCCACCGCCGGGCAGATCAAGTACAAGGGCGAGGACATCACCACGATGTCCGGGCGAGCGCTGAAGGCCGTACGGCGCAACATCCAGATGGTGTTCCAGGACCCGTACACCTCGCTGAATCCGCGGATGACGGTCGGCGACATCATCGGGGAGCCGTACGAGATCCACCCCGAGGTGGCGCCCAAGGGCGACCGGCGCAAGAAGGTCCAGGATCTGCTGGACGTCGTCGGGCTCAACCCGGAGTACATCAACCGCTATCCGCACCAGTTCTCCGGCGGTCAGCGCCAGCGCATCGGCATCGCGCGCGGGCTCGCGCTGCAGCCCGAGATCATCGTGGCCGACGAGCCGGTCTCGGCGCTGGACGTGTCGGTGCAGGCGCAGGTGGTGAACCTGCTGGACAAGCTGCAGACCGAGTTCAATCTGAGCTACGTCTTCATCGCGCACGACCTGTCCATCGTGCGGCACATCTCCGACCGCGTCGGGGTGATGTATCTGGGGCGGATGGCGGAGATCGGGACCGACGAGCAGATCTACGACCACCCGACGCACCCCTACACCCAGGCGCTGCTCTCGGCGGTCCCCGTACCGGACCCCGAGGCGCGGGAGCGCCGCGACCGGATCATCCTGGCCGGCGATGTGCCCTCGCCGGCCAACCCGCCGTCCGGCTGCCGCTTCCGCACCCGCTGCTGGAAGGCACAGGAGCGCTGCACGCTGGAGGTTCCCGAGCTTGCGGTGCCGGCGGTGTTCCGGCTGAAGGACGGGCCGGCGCAGCACGACTCCGCCTGCCACTTCGCGGAGGAGCGGGTCGTGGTGCCGCCGCCGCCCGACAGCAGCGCCGACTCGGTCGGCTAGCCGGCTAGCCGGCTAGTCGGTCTCCAGGTCGCGCAGGGCCGGGTCGAGGACGATGTCCTCCGCCCGGTCCGCCGCGTCTGTGGTGGGGTCCTCGGGGAAGTGGCAGGCCGTGAGGTGGTCGGTGCGGTTGCCGGAGATCCGGACCAGCGGGGGCTCCTCCGTGGCGCACTTGTCCTGGGCCTTCCAGCAGCGCGTACGGAAGCGGCAGCCCGAGGGCGGGTTGACGGGGGAGGGGACGTCGCCCGCGAGGCGGATGCGTTCGCGGCGGCCGTCCTCGGGGTCGTCGCTGAGTGCGGCCTCGGGGACCGCGGAGAGCAGGGCGTGGGTGTAGGGGTGGCGGGGCTGGTGGTAGATCGCGTCGCGGTCGCCGACTTCCACGATCTTGCCGAGGTACATGACGGCCACGCGGTGCGAGAAGTGGCGTACCACCGCCAGGTCGTGGGCGATGAACAGGAACGCGATGTTCAGCTCGCGCTGCAGCTCCTGGAGCAGGTTGACCACCTGGGCCTGGATGGAGACGTCCAGGGCCGAGACGGGCTCGTCGGCGATGATGAGCTTGGGTTCGAGGGCCAACGCCCTTGCCACGCCTACGCGTTGGCGCTGACCGCCGGAGAACTCGTGCGGGAAGCGGTTGTAGTGCTCGGGGTTGAGGCCGACGATCTCCAGGAGCTCACGGACGCGGGCCTCGCGGCCGCCGGCCGGGTTGATGTTGTTGATCTCCATCGGGCCCGAGATGATCTTGCCGACCGTCTGGCGCGGGTTGAGCGAGGAGTACGGGTCCTGGAAGATCATCTGGATCTGGGAGCGGATCGGTGCCAGCTCTTTGCGGCCCGCGTGGGTGATGTCCTGACCCCTGTAGGCGAGCTTGCCGGCCGTCGGCTCCAGCAGGCGGGTCAGCAGCCGGCCCGTGGTCGACTTGCCGCAGCCCGACTCGCCCACCAGGCCGAAGCTCTCGCCCTCGAAGATGTGCAGGTCGATGCCGTCCACCGCCTGGACCGCGCCCACCCGCCGCTTGATGGGGAAGCCGCCCATGATCGGGAAGTGCTTCGTCAGCCCCTCGGCGGTGAGCAGGACCTCGCGGGAGGCGGTCGCCTGGTCCCGGGGGGCCGGGATGGTGGCCTCTTGAGCCATGTCGTGTCGCTCCTAAGACCTAGGCCAGGCCCAGACGGGGCTTGATCTGTTCGATGAAGACGGACTGCTTCTGGTCGGGGGTGAGGTGGCAGGCGGAACCTCGCCCGGCCGGGATCTCGGGGCGTTCGTTCTCGCAACGGCCGCCGCCCACCTCGGACTTGAAGGTGCAGCGCGGGTGGAAGGCGCAGCCGGGCGGAGGGGCGAGGAGGCTGGGCGGGGTGCCGGGGATCGGGGTGAGGGGCTCGTTCACGTCCGAGCTCAGGCGGGGCATGGAGCCCAGCAGGCCCCAGGTGTACGGGTGTTGGGGGGCGCGGAGGACTTCCCGTACGGAACCGCGCTCCACCGCACGGCCCGCGTACATCACCAGGAGGTCGTCCGCGACATTGGCGACCACCCCCAGGTCGTGGGTGATCAGGATGATCGCCGAGCCGAACTCCTGCTGCAGATCGGAGAGCAGGTCGAGGATCTGCGCCTGGACCGTGACGTCCAGGGCGGTCGTCGGCTCGTCCGCGATGAGCAGTTCCGGGTTGCAGACCAGCGACATCGCGATCATCGCGCGCTGGCGCATTCCGCCGGAGAACTGGTGGGGGTAGTCGTCCGCCCGCAGCCGCGGGTTGGGGATGCCGACCTTGCCGAGCATCTCCACCGCCCGGTCCCAGGCCTCCTTCTTGGAGACGCCGCGGTGCTTGCGGTACGGCTCGGAGATCTGGCGGCCGATCGTGTAGTACGGCGAGAGCGCGGTCAGCGAGTCCTGGAAGATCATCGCGACCTTGTTGCCGCGCAGCTTCTCCAGGGTGCGCTCGCCCGCACCGGTCATCTCCTGTCCGTCCAGGATGATTTCGCCGCGGGTCTCCGTGTGGCGCGGGTCGTGCAGGCCGAGCACGGAGAGGTTGGTGACCGACTTGCCGGATCCCGACTCGCCGACGATGCCGAGCGTCTTGCCGCGCTCGAGGTCGAAGGAGAGCCCGTCGACGGCCTTGACGGTGCCGTCCTCGGTCGAGAAGCGGACGTACAGATCGCGTACGGAGAGAAAGGCGGAGCCTGCGCAAGGCGGCGCCGGAGTGCCCTCCGGTTTGGTCAGGGTGGTCACGTGGGCTGGCTCCTAGGAAAGGCGTACGCGCGGGTCGATATAGGCGTAGGCGGCGTCGACGAGGATGTTGGCGACCACGATCGCCGTACAGCCGATGAGCATCACGCCCATCAGCGTGGGCAGATCGGTCTCGCTCACCGAGGAGACCGCCAGGCGGCCCAGACCGTGCAGGTTGAAGGTGAACTCGGTGATGATGGCGCCGCCGAAGAGGCTGCCCAGGTCGATGCCGAAGATGGTGACGATCGGCGCCAGCGCACCGCGCCAGGCGTACCGGAAGAAGACCGTCGAGCGGGTCATGCCCTTCGCGCGGGCCGTGCGGACGTGCTCCTCCTCCAGCTGCTCGATCATCTGCGAGCGCGTCATACGGCTGTAGTTGGCGATGAAGATGATGGAGAGCACCAGCCAGGGCAGCAGCATGCCCATGAACCACTTGCCGGGGTTCTCGGTGAAGGGGTAGTACGCCGGTTCGTCGAGGAGGCCGATCCCGCTGACGAAAAAGGCCAGGGCGAGCGTTCCGACGAAGTAGATCTGCAGCGAGTTGCCGATCAGGGACAGCGAGCTGAAGACCTTGTCGATGTACGTGCCGCGGCGGGCGGCGGCGATCATGCCGATGCCGACGCCGACGACCAGGAAGACGAACGCGCCGCCCAGGGTGAGCGAGAGCGTCGTCGGGAAGCGGTCGACGATGGTGCCCCAGACCGGCTGCTGGTTGGAGAAGGAGTAGCCGAGGCAGGGCGCCGGGCAGTGGCCCACGGAGAAGTCGCGGCCCATGAAGATGCCGGTCATGTAGTGCCAGTACTGGACCGGGATGGGCTGGTCGAGACCCAGGTTCTTGTTGATGAGGGCGATCGCACCGGGGGTGCAGTTCTTGCCGCAGGACATCAGCGCGGGCTGCGAGGGGATCGCGAAGAACAGGAAGAACGTGATCGCGCTGATCAGCAGGATGATGACGAGTGCGCCGAGCGAGCGGCGTGCCAGGAATCGAAGCATGGTGTCGCGGTTCTTCCCGTGAAGGCCGGCGGTTCGGAGAGGGGACCGCTGCCGCCGCCCTGTGCGGGCGGCGGCAGCGGACGCGGCAGTGCTACTTCACGTACACACCGGTCGGGTCGACCGTGCCGTACACGGAGTGGTACTTGACCCCTCCGACGTTCGAACCCCATACCGAGTACAGCTTGTTGTAGAAGGTCGGAACGCCGGGGACGTCCTCGGTGAAGATCTTGTCCGCGAGCGTCATCCACTCGGGGGCGGCGGTCTTCACGTCGGGCACTGCGTTGACCCGGTCGATCTCGGAGTTGACCCCCGGGACGTCGATGTGGGCGTAGTTCGAGCCGCCGTCGGCGATGATGCGGCCGTCGTACAGCAGCGGCACGACCGTGGAAGCGACCGGCCAGTCGGCGCCCCACGAGGTGCGGTAGATGTCGAACTTGTTGCCCACCTCGGCGATGGCCGTACGCCAGACGTTGGAGTCGACCTCCTTCTTCTGGACCTTGAAGCCGGCCCGCTCGAGCGCCTGGGTGACGACCACGGAGACCTTCTGCTGGACGTCCGTGTTCGGGTAGCCGTAGACGATCTCGGTGTTGAGCTTGCCGGCCTTGGTCAGGATCTCCTTGGCCTTGGCAGGGTCACCCGAGGGGTGCGTCTTCTTGCCGAACGGGTCCGATGCCTTCCACCCCGCGAGCGAGGGGGAGAGCAGGTTGGTGGCGATGTCACCGCCGGTGGCGCCGCCGTTCTGCTGCAGGATCTGGCCGTTGGGCATCGCGTAGGCGAGCGCCTTGCGGACGTTGACGTCCTTCAGCCGCGACATGTTGAAGCTGATGTAGTCGACGTAGGGCTGGATCTCCACGAAGCTGCGCGCCTTGGCGGTGGTGTCCGAGAGCACCTTCTGCGTCAGCTCGGGGGCCACCGCGTTCGAGAACGAGATGGCGTTCTTGTCCGCGCCCTGGTCGGCGAGGAGCCGGCGGGTGGAGTCGTCCAGCTGATGGCCGAAGTCGATGTTGAAGGTGTCGACGTACTGGTGGCGGATCGGGTCCGTCTTCGGGTCCCAGTTGGGGTTCTTCACCAGCGTCAGCGACCTGCCGACGTTGTACTTGCCGACCTTGTAGGGGCCGGACGAGAAGGGCGCGTTGTCGTACTTCTGCTTGGTGTCCTTCGACGCCTTCACGGCACCGACGTTGGGCATCGCGACCGCGTACGGGGCGTCCGCGTGCGGCTTCTTGAAGTGGAAGATGACGGTCTTCGCGTCGGGCGTCGAGAGCACCGAGTCGGGCAGGTGCTTGCCGTCGTACGGACCGTTCGGCAGGGCCTTGCGGAACTCGTTGCCCTCGCCGGAGAGCCACTGCGGGATGTACAGCGGGCCGTCGGTCTCGAAGGGCGCGTAGAGCCGCTCGATGCCCCAGCGCACGTCCGCCGAGGTGATGTCCGTGCCGTCCTCGAACTTCAGGCCGTCCTTGAGCGTGTACTTCCAGGTCTTGCCACCGTCGGAGGACGTGCCGGTGTCGGTGGCGAGGTCGCCGACGACCTTGACCGTGCCGTCCTGGGCCACCTTGTAGGAGGTGAGGCTGCGGTTGTAGAGCATCTGGACGGTGAGGACGTCGGAGTAGTAGATCTGGCCCGGGTCCAGGTGGTTGAAGGCGTCGCGCTGGAGAACGGTGATCGCGCCGCCCTTCTTGGCGCCGGGGACCTCGGCGGCGGGACCGGTGGAGTCCGCCGCGGTGCCGAGGGAGTAGTTCTCCGCCTTGTTCTTGTCCTTGGCCGGGGCCGAGTTGTTGTCGCTGCCCCCGCCTCCGCCTCCGCTGCTGCAGCCGGTGAGCACCAGTGCCCCCGCCGCAAGAGCGACGGCACCCAGCCGTACTCTGCTCATCACGGTTGTCCTCATGAAATGTTGCACCTGCCTGTCCATCGTTGCCCTGATGTGACGTGCTGATCCGTACTGATCCGTGCGGTTGGTGCGTGGTGCCTAGTGCTTGGTCCTGGGGTCGAACGCGTCCCGGACCGAATCCCCGAGCAGGTTGAACGCGACCACGAAAACGATCATGGCGATGCCCGGGAAGAACAGATAGGTGAGGTCGCTGACGTAGTACTGGGCGCCGTTGGCGAACATCCGGCCCCAGTCGGGCGTCGGTTCGAGGATGCCGACGCCGATGAAGGAGAGACCGGCCTCGATCGTCACGAACGACGGGAGCATCAGCGTCGACTGGATGAGGATCGGCGTCCACAGATTGGGGATCAGCTCCTGGCGGATGATCCGCCACGGCGACGCCCCGGTGACCCTGGCCGCCTCGACGAACTCCCGCTCGCGCAGGCTGAGCACCTGTCCGCGCAGCAGGCGGGCCAGGCCCATCCAGCCGAGGATCCACAGGACCACGATCAGTGTGACCACGCGCAGATAGGTCGGTGTCTCCTTGTCGGGACTCACGAAGAGCGAGTACACGACCGGGGTGAAGGCCACGAAGGAGAGCTGGGCGGGGAAGGCGAGCAGCAGATCGATGAACCGGCCGAGGAAGTAGTCGGCCCTGCCGCCCAGATAGCCGGCCGTGACGCCGATCAGGATTCCCGTGCCGACGCAGAGGATCGTGGCCGCGACGGCGATGAGCAGGGAGGTCCGGATTCCGTAGACCAGCTGCATGAACACATCGCGGCCCAGGGTCGGTTCGATGCCGAACCAGAAATCGCTGTCGATGCCGCCGTTGGCCTTGATCGGATAACCGAACTGATTGAGCAGCCCGGGCTGGTCGAGGCCGTAGGTGGTGGTCGGATTCTTTCCGTACATCTTCGAGATCAGCGGTGCGCCGAGCGCCACGATGAAGAAGAAAATGACGATGAAGGCGGACGCGACGCCCGTCCGGTCCCGTTTGAACCGGCGCCACATGATTTGACCCGGAGAGCGCCCTTCCAGTTTTGCCGGACCTTCGCCGGGCCCGCCGGGTGCGAGGCCGGGGTCCAGAGAAGGGGCGTCAACTCCGGCTGCCGCAGCCTGAGATGGACTCGTCATCACTCTGCCCCCGCCGTGTGAACTCGTCTGCAGTCGTCGCAGCTGAGGCGGACTGTGGCAATGGATATCTACGCGAGTCAAGAGCTTTGCGAGGAAAGGTGTGGGGCTCACGCGCATCTTGAGCGAAGGTTTTGCAGATCGTCCTGATCACGTGCTTGACACAGGAACACCGCAGGCGACATCGGATGATTTATGGGGATCAAATTCGTTAACACACAGGCAACTTGACTGTCGCAACTCCGATATACGAACGCGTCACTCTGAACAGCGTACGGCCGTGCGGGTGCCGTAGATCGGCCGGGGCGCGCCATGTCGCTCCGGCCGATCGCACGCGTGGTGGTGCGCCCCTTGTTCAACTGCCGTGCGGCAGTGGATTATCGCGAGCGTGGTACTCACCCGTGGTGCGCGCATCACCGGCGCCGTCGTCTGCGCGCTGCTCGCGCTGATCGCGGCGTCCTGGATCGCGCGCGACCTCAACACAGCTGACGGGCCGAACCAGTTGTGGAAGTTCTGGGAGTCCGGGTCCTCCGGGGTCGGGCAGATCTTCCTGGCGACGACGCTGTACGACCTCGTGCTGGTCGTCGTGTACGTCGCCGTGGCGGTCGCCGCCGTCCGCTCACCACTGGCCGCCCAGGCGCTGGTCGCCGCGGCCGTGATCACCCTGGCGATACGGCTGCCCTCGCTCTGGGTCGCCCGGGCCGGCTGGGCGCGGCCGTGGTCTGTGGACGATCTGCGCGACCGGGCGTTGTGGAGCGCCCTCGCCGCGTTGGTGGGTGCGCTCGTCCTGCTGATCGTGGCGGCGGCGGGGCGCAGGGGCCTGGCGGGTGAGTACGACGAGGACGACCGTGTGCCGACGAGGCCGTCGCTGGGCGCCGGAATAACTGCCTTCATTTTCCTGGGAGTTGCCGGGTGTGCGGCGCTGGCCTGGGAGGGCTGGAGTGCGGACCGGGTGATCGGCGTGAGCTGGAGCGCGTACGGGCATCGCTTCACCGGCGAGTCGGGCATCTACATGCCGCTGCTCGGCGTCCCGGTCGGCTGGCTGAACGTGGCGCTCGGGGTCCTGGGCCTGGTGGCGGCGATCGCGGCCGTCGTCCGTGCCCACTTCTCACGGCCGCTGGGTCTGGTGGTGGCCCTCGTCCTCGCGGGCATGGGCGGGCTGTTCCTGTCGGTCGCGCTGCGCGACAAGCTGCTCTCGCGCCTCGGTGATCTCAACACCGAGAGTCAACTGATCGTCCTCACCCAGCTGTTCTATCTCCTGGCCGGTGTGGTGGTCCTGCTCGTGCTGGCCCGGCGGGGCGTGCGCGACGAGCCCGGTATCAGGCAGGCCCCGGCGTGGCGGCAGCAGCCCGGTTTCGGACCGCCGCCGCCCAGCTCGCCGCCGCCGGGCTGGTGACTGCGGGGTCTACGGGGTCATCCCCAACGATCGCTTGAGGAAGTCCACTTGGAGCAGGAGCAGGTTCTCCGCGACCTGCTCCTGCGGCGTCATATGGGTCACCCCGCTGAGCGGCAGCACCTCGTGCGGACGGCCCGCCGCCAGCAGCGCCGAGGAGAGCCGCAGAGTGTGGGCGGCGACCACGTTGTCGTCCGCGAGGCCGTGGATGACCATCAACGGGCGTACGGGGTCGGCCGGTTCGGTGAGTCCGTCGTCGGTGACCAGGGAGTTGGCGGCGTACACGTCGGGCTGCGCGGCCGGGTCGCCGAGGTAGCGCTCGGTGTAGTGGGTGTCGTACAGCCGCCAGTCGGTCACCGGCGCCCCCGCGATCCCCGCGTGGAAGACGTCGGGGCGGCGCAGCACCGCGAGCGCCGCGAGGTAACCGCCGTACGACCAGCCGCGGATGGCGACCCGGTCGAGGTCCAGCGGGAAGCCCTGTTCGGCCAGACCGTGCAGGGCGTCGATCTGGTCGTCGAGGGTGAGGACGAAGTTGTCCCTGATCGCCTTCTCCCAGCCGGGCGAACGCCCGGGCGCACCCCGCCCGTCGGCGACGATCACCGCGAAGCCCTGGTCGGCGAACCACTGCGAGGTGAGGTATGGGTTGTGCGCGGCGACCACCCGCTGGCCGTGCGGCCCGCCGTACGGGTCGAGGAGCACCGGAAGCACTCCGTCCGACTCGCGGTGGCCGGTGGGGAGCAGGACGGCGCACGGAATCTTCCGTGCGCCCCCCTCGACGAGCTGCACCCGGGCGGTGAGCGCCGGCTTCTCGGCATACGAGACGATCGCGGCGACCTCCTTGCCGTCCCGCTCCACCCGGACCGCCGCGCCGGGCCGGTCCGTCCGGGCCGAGGAGAGGACCGTGACACCGCCGGAGCGGACCGCGGAGTGGACACCGGCGCCCTGTGAAATCCGTTCCACGCCCAGCTCGTTGACCCGGTAGACATGGATCTCACCGGTCTCGGGGGCCTTCGCGTCCTCGCCCGCCGACGCCGAGATCAGGACATCGCCCTGAGAGATGTCCAGCACGGCCCGTACGTGCAACTGCCCGCCGGTCAGCGCCCGGTCGCCCACCGCGAGGACCCGTGCCCCGCCCTCGTCCGCGATCCGCACGAGCCGTCCGTCCGGCGCCCAGGCGGGCACCCCGGGGAAGAGATCCAGCCACACCGGGTCCTCGTCCACGTGCACGGTCCGGGTGGCGCCGGACTCCGTGTCGACCGCCAGATAACGCTGGCTGCGCTGGTCGCGCGCCTGTACGAGCAGCAGCGGCGCGCCGTCCGACGACCAGTGCACGGACGCCAGATACGGGTGGCGGACCCGGTCCCACACGACCTCGGTGCGGCCGCCGTCGAGCTCCTGCAGGAAGAGCCGCACCTCCGCGTTGGGCGTCCCCGCCGCCGGATAGCCGACCTCGGCGGGCTCGCGGTCCGGGTGCGCGGGATCGGCGATCCACCACCGCTGTACGGCGCTGTCGTCGGCCCGCGCGACCAGCAGGCGCGCCGAGTCGGGCGCCCACCAGTAGCCGCGTGAGCGCTGCATCTCCTCGGCCGCGATGAACTCCGCGAGCCCGTACGTCGTATGCGCGTCCTCGGGCTCCGCGAGCGCCCTGTCGTCCCTGCCGTCCGCGCCGACGACCCGGAGCGCGCCCTGGGTCACGTACGCGACGAGCCTGCCGTCCGGGGAGGGCCGGGGGTCGAGCACCGGCCCGGGGGCGGGGAGTTCGCGCGTGGCGCCGGTCCGTACCTCCGCCGTGAACAGCCGGCCCGACAGCGCGAAGGCGGCGAGGGAGGCCGCGGCGTCAACCGCGTAACCGACGATGCCCGCCGAACCCTCCCGGCTGCGCTCGCGGCGCGCCCGCTCCTGCGCGGAGAGCTCCTCGGCCGCGCCGCCGAGGAGTGCCTGCGGGTCGGCGACCAGGCGCTCGGCGGGCCCTTCGAGGTCGAGCGACCAGAGGGCGCCGGCCCGGTCGGTGCCCGAGGGCGAACGCAGGAACAGGACGTGATTCCCGTCCGGCGACACGGTGAAAGCGCGCGGGGCGCCGAGGGTGAAGCGCTGGGTCCGTGCGTACTGGCGCGGGAAGGAGAGCTGCTTCGGCGAGTTCGTCGGCATGGCTCAGAACCTAGGCCCTATCCGGCGGATCATGCCGCGGTCGCGCCGGTCCGGCACGCAGTGAAAGGCTCAACGCCCGGCAAGAGCGACCTGATCCGCCGGACAGGACCTAGCCCGCATGCGCCCCCCGTGCTGCCGTGCACGGATCAATGCGCTGCCACGGATAGTTATGATCCGTAGCGCTGGGTGGGTATGCAGCTACCGGCTGCAGTCGTGCTGCCCTTTTTCGACGCGTGGGAGGTGAACCGCCGCATGGCACTCTCGATCTCGGCGGTGGTGCTGCTGGCGATCATCGTCTTCCTGATGGTCAAGAAGTCCGGACTGAAAGGTGGTCATGCCGTCGTCTGCGTGCTTCTGGGGTTCTATCTGGCCAGCTCCTCCATCGCGCCCACCATCCACACGCTGACCACCAACGTGGCCGGGATGATCGGCGGCATCAAGTTCTGAGGCACCGGTCGGGGCGCGCGGGCTCGTAGGCTGTCGGGTATGACGGACCTTCCCGCCCGTCGTCTGCTTCTGGTGCACGCGCACCCCGACGACGAGTCGATCAACAACGGCGCCACCATGGCCAAGTACGCCGCCGAAGGCGCACTGGTCACCCTGGTGACCTGCACCCTCGGCGAGGAGGGCGAGGTCATCCCGCCCGAACTCGCCCATCTGGCCCCGGACCAGGAGGACTGCCTGGGGCCGCACCGCATCGGTGAACTGGCCGCCGCGATGAAGGAGCTGGGGGTCACCGACCACCGCTTCCTCGGCGGGCCAGGACGGTTCCGCGACTCCGGGATGATGGGCGTCGAACAGAACCACCGCGACGGCGCGTTCTGGAACACGGACGTGGACGAGGCGGCCACGGACCTCGTCGAGGTCGTCCGGTCCGTGCGCCCGCAGGTGCTGGTGACGTACGACCCGGACGGCGGCTACGGACACCCCGACCACATCCAGGCCCACCGCGTCGCCATGCGCGCAGCCGACCTGGCGGCCGAGACAGCCTTCCGGCGGGACCTCGGGGAGCCGCACACGATCTCCAAGATCTACTGGAACCGGGTCCCGCGCCCGGTCGCCGAGGAGGGCTTCGCGCGGCTGCGCGAGGCCGGCACGGAGTTCCCGGGGATCGCCGAGATCGGCGATGTACCGGGCGTGGTGGACGACGCGCTGGTCACGGCGGAGATCGACGGGGAGCCGTACCGCGAGCAGAAGACGGCCGCGATGCGCGCGCACGCCACCCAGGTCGCGGTGGACGGGCCGTTCTTCGCGCTCTCCAACGACCTGGGGCAGCCGCTCTTCGCCCGGGAGTACTACCAGCTGGTGCGCGGGGCCTCCGGGGCGCCGGAGGGCGAGCGCGAGACGGATCTCTTCGCCGGTGTCGACACAGGAGTGCAGTCGTGAGTACGTCGCAGGGGCCCGGCAGCGGTCTCGCCGCCCCGCTGAACTTCGGCCGGATCGGCGCCTACTTCGGGCTCGCGGTCCTCGGCGCGCTGACCGGTGTCGCCGGTGCGCTGATCCAACCCGCCTGGTTCCCCGGCGGATTGATCCTGGCGCTGGCCGCGTCGGCCGGAGTCTTCCTCGGCGGCCGGGTCGCGATGGGCGGCGCGCTCGGCGTCGGGGCGCCCGCCGCGGGCTGGCTGATCTCCGTCATGTTCCTGACCGCGACCCGTCCCGAGGGCGACTTCGTCTTCGGCGCCGGCACCGGTTCGTATCTCTTCCTGCTCGGAGGGATGATCGTCGCTGTGATCTGCGCCACGCTCGCCAAGCTGCCGCAGGCGCCCGGAGGTTCTGCCCGACCTGGGAAGTGATGTGGTGCTTCGCCCGGCGGAACGGACCGCTTCCGGTCGCTTCCCAGGGCAGTCGGAACGGTTCATTCCCATGGGCGGGGGGTGCCGTCCGGCGTCGGCCAGTATGGTGGTGCGCGCCGCCGAGCCTCCCGCACCTGTAAGAACGGGCGGCGGAGCCAACCGGGAGAACCTGCCTTGAGTCGTGAAACTGACAGTTCGTCCACCGGCCCCCAGGGGCGTGGCGGAGCCGCGTACCCCTCGGGTACGCCGCCGTACGGAACCCGCCAGTCTCCTGAAGACGCCGCGGCTCCGGCTCCTTCGCCCTCGCCGCTGCCGGAAGAGCCGAAGACCGAGACCACGCTGACGACGCGTATCCGGATCAACATCCCCGGATCGCGGCCGATCCCGCCGGTCGTCATGCGGACGCCCATGAGCGACGTGGACGGCGGTCCCAGCAGCGAGCGCACGGGCTCCACGCCCCGGCCCGAGGCGGTCGAGGAGCCGGCGCCCGCGCCGGAGCCCGCGCCCGCGGCCGCCGAGGAGAAGCCGACCAGCGACTGGTTCGCCCCGCGCAAGTCCGGTCCGGCCGCGCCCGCGGCTCCGGCGCCCGCGCCCGCACCTGCTCCGGCCGCGCCCCCGGCGGGCGTTCCGTACTTCTCGGAGCCCACGGGCAACGGCGGCCGGCCCGCGCCGGGTCCGTCCGGTCCCGGCGGTCCCGCCGGTCCTGGTGGCCCGTCCGCCGGTCCTGCCGGGCCCACCACCGGCCCCGCCACCGGTGCGGCGCCGATGATGAAGCCGACCGTCGTACGTCCCGACCTGCCGACCCGCCCGGGTCAGGGTGCGCCTCCCCGGGGTGCCACCCCGCCGCCGCCCGCGCCGCAGATGTCCGACGACACGGCCGTCCTCACTCCGCAGAAGGCCGCCCCCGCCCCCACGGGCACGGGATCCCCGGCCGGTCCGCCCGCCGGCGGCAACGTCTCCGGCGACACGCTGACCAGCGGCATCCCGGTCGTCCCCGCGGACCGCCGCTCGCCGTTCCCGCCCGGCCCCCTCGGCCAGGGCGGCCCCGCCGGTATCGGCGGCCCCGGCGGCCCGCAGGGGCCCCGTCCCACCGGGCCCGACATGACGCCGCGGCTGCCCGACCCCCCGATGGCACAGAACCAGGCACCCGCGCCGGACGCGGCCCCGGCGGCACCCGCCGCGCCCCGTCCCGCCGCGAAGCCCGCCAAGAAGGGCCGCTCCAAGCTGGTCCTGCTCGCGGTCGCCGTGGTCGTCGTCGGCGGAATCGCCTATGGCGCGGGCCTGCTGATGAACCACTCCGACGTACCGACCAACACCACGGTCCTCGGCGTCGACATCGGCGGCGGAACCCGCGAGGAAGCGGCGAACAAGCTCGACGCCGCCCTCGGCAAGCGCATCAACGACCCGATCCAGCTCACCGTGGACGGCAAGAAGACGAAGCTCTTCCCGGAGAAGTCCGGCCTGACGCTGGACAGTCAGCAGACCGTCCGCAACGCGGCGGGCAGCGACTACAACCCCGTCTCCGTCATCGGTTCGCTCTTCGGCCAGGAGCGCGTCGTCGAGCCGGTGATCCAGGTCGACGACGAGAAGCTCTCCGTCGCCCTGAACGATCTGGCGGGCGTCTCGGGATCCGCCTCCGAGGGCACGATCAAGTTCGTCCCCGGCAAGGCCGTCGCCGTACCCGGCAAGGCGGGCAAGTCGCTCGACGTGAGCCGCTCGATGATTTCGGTGCGCGACGCCTACCGCAACCAGGTCGAGACGGGGCAGGCCAACACCGTCGAACTCCCCGTCGCGGCACGCCAGCCCACGATCACCCAGGCCGAGCTCGACCGGGAGATGAAGGAGTTCGCGGAGCCCGCGATGTCCGGACTGATCAAGATCAAGGCGGGCGGCAAGAGCATCGACTTCGGCCCCGCGCGCTCCCTGCCGAAGATCCTTTCGGTGACCCCGGCCAACGGAAAGCTCGTCGAGCACTACGACAAGGCCGCCATCGACAAGCTCCTGGAGGGCGTCTTCAAGGGCGTCATGGTCAACCAGGGCGGTACGAAGCACGAGGTGACGCCGGACGACGTGGCCACGGCCATGAAGAAGGCGCTGCTCGGCACGGACGTGGCCTCCCGTACGGTCACGATCACCTGACCCCGGGCGACCCGAGCCCCCGCGCCCTGACGGTGCGGGGGCTCCGTCATGCGTACGCCATGACATTTGTCATCGCCGACTCACGACAGGCGGCTCTGCCGCGCACCGCCCCCGCTGAGCGAACCTTGTCCCCATGACCACACAACCCGCTCCCACCGCGTCGTCCGTGGTGAGCTTCGAGAACGTCAACAAGAGCTACGGCACCGTACGCGCCGTGGCCGACCTCTCGCTCACCCTCCACCCGGGCGAGACGGTCGCCCTCCTCGGCCCCAACGGAGCGGGCAAGTCCACCACCCTCGACCTCCTCCTCGGCCTGCGTCCCGCGGACACCGGCACGGTCACCGTCTTCGGTACGACACCCACCGAGGCCATCGCGGCCGGACACGTCGGGGCGATGCTGCAGAGCGGCGGCCTGATGGAGGAGGTCACGGTCCGCGAGATCGTCAGACTCGCCTGCGACCTGCACCGCAAACCGCACCCGGTCGACGAGGTCCTCAGCCGGGCCGGAATCGACCAGATCGCCGACCGCAAGGTCAACAAGCTCTCCGGCGGCCAGGAACAGCGGGTGCGCTTCGCGCTCGCCACCGCGGGCGACAACGACCTGATCGTCCTCGACGAGCCGACGACCGGCATGGACGTCACCGCCCGCCAGGCCTTCTGGGCCACGATGCGCGAGCAGGCCGACCGGGGCCGCACGGTCCTCTTCGCCACGCACTACCTGGAGGAGGCCGACGCGATCGCCGACCGCGTGCTGGTGCTCCACAAGGGGCGGCTGCTCGCCGACGGCACGGCCTCGGAGATCAAGGCGAAGGCGGGGGCGCGCCGTATCGCCTTCGACCTGGAGGGCGTGATCGACGAGCCGGCGCTGCGCGAACTCCCGTTCCTCACCAGCTTCGACGTGTCGGCCCGTACGGTCCGCATCCAGTCGACGGACGCGGACGCGACCGTCCACGCGATCTACTCGCTCGGCCTCTACCCGCGCAACCTCGAAGTCGCGGGCCTCGGCCTGGAGCAGGCCTTCGTCGCCATCACCGAGGCCGAGGAGGCCAAAGCAGCATGACCACGCTCATCAGGCTCGAAATCACGCGGACCCTGCGGAACAAGAAGTTCATGTTCTTCTCGATCCTCTACCCGTCGATCATCTATCTGTTGTTCTCGGCCTCGAAGACCCCCACGGACAAGATCCCCGGCACGGATCTGACCTTCCAGAACTTCTACGTCGTCGCGATGGCCTCCTTCGGCGCGCTGACCGCCGTCCTGATGGGCAACAGCGAACGCATCGCCAAGGAGCGCGAGAAGGGCTGGGTCCGCCAACTGCGCCTCACCTCGCTGCCCGGCCGCGGCTACGTCCTCGCGAAGATCGCCAGCGCGGCCGTGGTCACGCTGCCCTGCATCGTCGTGGTCTTCGTCGTCTCGGCCGTGCTCAAGGACGTGCGCTTCGACGCCTGGCAGTGGGTGGCGCTCACCGGTGCCATCTGGGCAGGCAGCCTGGTGTTCGCGGCCCTGGGTGTCGCCATCGGCTACATCGCCAGCGGTGACGCGGTCCGCCCGATCACGATGATCATCTACTTCAGTCTCTCCATGGCCGGCGGTCTCTGGTTCCCGACGGCGACCTGGCCGGACTGGGCGCAGAACATCATCAAGTGGCTTCCCACCCACGCCTACGCGGCCCTCGGCCAGGCCATCGAAACGGGCAACGCCCCGCACGCCCAGGACGTGGCGATCCTCTTCGCCTACTTCCTGCTCTTCGCGGGCGGCGCCGCCTACCTCTACCGCAAGGACACCCTGAAGGCGTGAGCACCGAACGCGAGATCGGGATCGGCCGGACGCCCACGTCCGGCCGGGAGGCCGCGCGCAAGATGCTCTGGATCGGCGTCTGGCTGATCTTCATGGGCGCGCCCATCAGCAAGCTCCTCGGCGACGACTACACCGGCGCCGAGGAGGTCTTCGGCTGGGCCGGCCTCGTCGTCTTCGTCGCCGCCTACCTGGTCCTGGTCTTCCGCCAGACCGCCCGGCTGCTCTCCCCGGACCGCGTCTACGGTGCGCTCGCCTTCCTCGGCGCCCTCGCCCTCACGATGTCGCTCACGCTCGGCTCGGCCTGGCTGGTGCTCTTCGTGTACGTGGCCGTGGGCGCCGGCGCGGTCCTGCCGATCCGTATCGCACGCTGGGCGATCCTCGCCACGACAGGGGTGATGGTCCTCGTCTCCCTCCTCGACGACCACCCGGCCAAGGTCGTCACCCCGCTCCTCGTCCCCGCCGTACTGGGCGGCTTCGCGATGACGGGGGTGCGCCAACTGGTCCGTACGACGGTGGAGTTGAAGGAAGCGCGCGCCACGGTCGCCCAGCTCGCCGCCAACGAGGAGCGCCTCCGCCTCGCCCGCGACCTCCACGACCTCCTGGGCCACTCCCTCTCCCTGATCACCCTCAAGTCCGAGCTCGCGGGCCGCATGCTGCCCGACAGCCCCGACCGGGCGGCCCAGCAGGTGGCCGACATCGAGCGCGTCAGCCGCCAGGCACTGACCGACGTGCGCAGCGCCGTCACCGGCTACCGGCGCCCCACGCTCCCCGGCGAACTGGCGGGCGCCCGTACGGCATTGGCGGCAGCCGGCATCACCGCGACGGTTCCCGAGGACCCGGGCCCCCTGGACCTCACCGAGGAGCGCGAGGCGGCGCTCGCCTGGGCGTTGCGCGAGGCCATCACCAACGTCGTACGGCACAGCGGGGCCCGCACCTGCACCGTCACGCTCGCCCCGCGCCAGACGCTGGACGGCCGCCACCTGGCGCTCTCGGTGCACGACGACGGCCGGGGCGCCGCGCCCGCGGCCTACGGAAACGGCCTCACGGGCCTCACCGAACGCCTCGCCGGGGTCGGCGGCACGCTGGAGACCGAGGTGTCCCGGGGCTTCACGCTCACGGCCCGTGTCCCCCTAAAATCCGGTTCATG
Organism: Streptomyces sp. NBC_01465; assembly: GCF_036227325.1. NCBI lineage: Bacteria > Bacillati > Actinomycetota > Actinomycetes > Kitasatosporales > Streptomycetaceae > Streptomyces > Streptomyces sp. NBC_01465. Next base: position 5,537,565 of record NZ_CP109467.1, read on the forward strand.
ATCAGGCTCCTGCTCGCCGAGGACCAGTCGATGGTCCGCGAAGCACTCGCGGCCCTGCTGGGTCTGGAACCGGACTTCGAGGTCGTCGCCCAAGTGGCGCGCGGCGACGAGGTCCTGGAGGCGGCGCGCGCCCACGAGGTGGACGTGGCGCTGCTCGACATCGAGATGCCGGGGATGACGGGCATCGAGGCGGCGGCGCAGCTGCGGCGCGAACTCCCGGAGCTGAAGGTGGTGGTCCTGACAACGTTCGGGCGGCCCGGGTATCTCCGCAGCGCGATGGAGTCGGGGGCGTCGGCGTTCCTGGTGAAGGACGCACCGGCGGCCCAACTGGCGGCGGCGGTACGGAAGGTCCTCGCGGGGGAGCGGGTCATCGACCCCACACTCGCGGCGGCGGCCCTGGCGGAGGGCGCGAATCCGCTCACGGATCGCGAGCGGGACGTACTGCGTGCGGCGGCGGACGGCTCGACGAACGCGGAACTGGCGGAGGCGCTGCACCTGTCGCAGGGCACGGTCCGCAACTACCTCTCGACGGCCATCCAGAAACTGACGGCCCGCAACCGGGCGGAAGCGGTGCGGATCGCCCGCGAGAAGGGCTGGCTTTGACCTCGGTCTGACCTGCTGATGGTTGTTCGTGATCATGCACCGCTGTTTGATCTTCCTGCCACGCGTGTGCGCGGACCGTGAACGAACTGGGGCGGGGGACAACCCGCAGGGCCGGCCGCTGTTCGACCAGGTGATGTTCCCCGTAGCGCTGACGGTCGCGGGGCCGATCGCCGCCTGGTTCGTCAACCTCCGCCGCTGGGGGCGACGCCACGGCACGACCCTGTGGATGCCGCACGGCCCGGTCGGTGGCTACTTCCGCGAGCCGGCCACCGCCTGACCCCGTCCGGCCTCGGGTTATCCCCACCCCTGATCCGCCAGCAGCCGCCATGGTCCGCAATGCCCGTGATCCGTAGCTTCGAGGTATCGGCTCGAAAAGATCGCGGAGGACGGACATGCGGCTGCACGGCGGCACACAGCAGACGGCAGGGGCAGTGGCGTGAGCTTTGTCCCCAACGGGCTCGCGCGCGCGGCCGTCCGTTTCAAGCCCGCCTCGTTCGCCGGGACCTTCGTCGCGCTGATAATGGCCGCGCTGATCGTCTCGGCCTGCGGCATCCTCCTCGAGACCGGCACCCGCGCCTCCGTGCCCGCCGAGCGGTACGCCAACGCGCCGGTCGTGGCGGCCGCGGACCAGTACGCCCACCTCGTCACCGGCAGCGGCGACAGCCGCTCCGAGTCGGCGGTCCCGCTGCCGGACACCGCGCGCGTGGACGCCTCGCTGGCCGGCAAGGCGGCCCACGCCCCCGGCGTCGAAGCCGCCGTGGCCGACTACACCTTTCCCGTACGCCAGGGCGGCTCCGTGCTGACCGGGCACGGGTGGGGGTCGCACGCCTTCACCGGCGCCGCGCTCACCTCCGGCGCCGCACCCCGTACCGGCGAGGTCGTCCTCGACGCCTCGGCGAAGGCCCGTGTCGGCGACACCGTCTCGCTCGAAACCCCCGCCGGGCGCGCCGACTTCCGCGTCTCCGGGCTCGCGAAGGCCGGGTCGGGCGACGCGGGCGGGCAGCCCACCGGGTGGTTCGCCGACGCCCAGTCCTCCGCCCTCGCCGGGCATCCCGGGAAGGCCGACGCCATCGCCGTCCTCGCGAAGGACGGGACGGACGCCAACGCCCTCGCCGCCGGCGTCGAGAAGGCGCTTGCCGGGTCCGGCGCCCAGGTGCACACCGGCGACGACCGCGGCGCCGTCGAGGACCACGGCCTCGCGTACGCCAAGGAGATGCTCACCGGACTCGGCGGCTCCTTCGGCGGGATCGCCGCCGTGGTCGCCGTCTTCACGGCGTCCGGCACCGTCGCGCTCTCCGTCGCCCAGCGCGCCCGCGAGTTCGCGCTGCTGCGCGCCGTCGGCGCCACCCCGCGCCAGATCCGCCGCGCGGTCGCCTCCGAGGCGCTGCTCGTCGCGCCGCTCGCCGGGCTGGTCGGCTGTCTGCCCGGGATCGGGCTCGCGCACTGGTGGTTCGGGCAGTTGAAGGACCGCGGGGCCGTCCCCGACGCCGTCCAGCTGCACGTTTCGTGGATCCCGCTCGTCGCTGCCGTCGGTACGGGGCTGCTCACCGCGCTCGTCGCCGGCTGGGCGGCCGGGCGCAGGCCCGCGAGGACCAAGCCGGGCCAGGCGCTCGCCGAGGCGTCGGTGGAGCGGCTGCGGCCGGGCGTGATCCGTACCGTACTGGGCGTGGCAGCCCTCGTCGGCGGGGGTTTCCTCACGGGCCTCGCCGCCCGTTCGGCCGGGGACGACGCGGCCAACGCGGCCCTCGGCGTCGTCATGCTGTTCATGCTCGCCGTCGCGCTGCTCGGCCCCCTCGTGGCCCGGCTGTGCGTGGCGCTCTTCGGGCTCCCGCTGCGCGGCCGGGGCGCCGCGGCCACGCTCGCCGCCGACAACTCCCGTACGAACGCCCGCCGTCTGGCCTCCGCGATCACCCCGATCGTGCTGGCCATGGCCTTCGCCTCGACGCTCGCCTTCATGCACACGAGCGAAAGCCACGTCGCCGCCCGGCAGTTGGCCGCCGGTGTCACGGCGGACCACGTCGTCACGCACCCCGCCGGGCTCCCCGCCGAAGCCGTCGACCGGGCCGCCCGCGCACCGGGCGTCGAAGCGGCCGTGGGCCTGCTCGACGCGCAGGTGCTCGTGCCCGTCGGCTCCGGCGGCGACCGCTATCTGCAGGGCTCGGCGACCCAGGGCATCTCGGGATCGGGTGCGCAGCTCGCCAAGGTGCAGGATCTCGACGTACGCAGTGGCAGCCTGGACCAGGTCGGCCAGGGCCGCATCGCCGTCGACAAGATGCTCGCCGCATCGGCGAAGGTCACCGTCGGCGACAAGCTGCCGATGTACCTTCCGGACGGCACCAGGACCAGCCCCGAGGTCGTCGCCGTGTACGGCCGCGGGCTCGGCCTCCCGGCCGTGACCATGGACCGCGCCGCCCTGGCCGCCCACGTCACCGCGCCCTACGACTCCACGCTGCTGGTACGCGGCGGAGACGCCAACTCCCTTGCCCCGCTGGGCAAAGTCACCGACGCGTCCGGCTACGCGCTCGAGAAGAGCACCGACGCCGAGCTCAACGCCTGGGCCAACTACACGATGGCCGGGGTCCTGGGCGGCTTCGCCGCGGTCGCCGCCGTCAACACCCTGGTGATGACCGTCTTCGACCGCCGCCGCGAGCTCTCGATGCTCCGTCTCGTCGGCGCCACCAGGCGTCAGGTGATGGGCATGCTGCGCTGGGAGGGCCTGCTGGTGGCGGTCGCCGGCGTCGTCCTCGGCACGGCCATCGCCGCGGCCACCCTGGTCCCGATGGTGCGCGGCCTGACGGGCGAGGCTCCGTACGTACCGCCGCTCGTCTACGGTTCCTTCGCCGCGGCAGCGGTGGGCCTCGCCCTCCTCGCGGTCACCCTCCCGGCGCGCGCGGCGCTCAGGGTCCGGCAGGGCTGACAGCGGCGAGCGGTCACGGGTGCATCCGCGCGCCCTTGAGCGCCTTGTCCACCGCGTTGCGCGGCCCGTGCACCGCGATCCCCACCAGGTCGAGGTGGTCCCTGCCCACGGCCCGTACCGCCGCACGGTTGTCGGCGTCGTGGCCCGTGGCGAACAGGTCCGAGGTGAAGACCGACACCGGGAGCCCGCGGCCGAGGGCCTTGGCGTGCGCGGCGGTCAGCGTCTCCTTCGAGCCCTCGAAGACCAGGACCGGCTGGCGGAACATCGGAAGGTACGCGGTGTCGTCGGCGTCCGCGTACGGCTCGCCGATCACCTCGGGGATCACCGTGCCCAGGCCGCTGACCAGGAAGGCGGTGACGTTCAGCCGCTGCCACGTCTCCAGGTCGTCCCGGAGCAGCACGGCGATCTTGGTGTCGAAACGGACGGGGGCGGAGCCGGTGGCGTTGTCGGTGGTCATGTACTGAGACTGCCGAACGCCCCTTCCCGCCGTCTTGTACGTTCTTTGCATGGTGGCCCGGCAGGAGATCTCCGCATGGCGCCCCCCGGTCGCGGGTGTCGTCGAGGTCTTCCATGCCCACTTCACCGAGCACGCCTACCCGATGCACGTCCACGACGCCTGGACCCTGCTGATCGTCGACGACGGGGCCGTCCGCTACGACCTGGACCGCCACGAGCACGGCACCCCCGGCGACACCGTCTCCCTGCTCCCGCCGCAGGTCCCGCACAACGGCTCGCCCGCGACCCCGGACGGCTTCCGCAAGCGGGTCATCTACCTGGACCTGTCGGTGCTCGGCGCGGACCTCATCGGCCCCGCGGTCGACGGCCCCGATCTCGTCGATCCCGTACTGCGGCAGCGCATCGCCCAGTTGCACACCGCCCTCGCCGTACGCGGCGACGAGCTGGAGGCGGAGAGCCGGCTGGCGTTCATCGGGGAGCGGCTGCGCGGGCACCTCAGGACCGGGCTCGCCCCCGCGGCGGATGCGGCGGACCGAGGTGTCGCCCGCCGCCTCCGTGAACTCCTCGACGCACGGCTGGTCGACGGGGTCACCCTGGAGGAGGCCGCGCGGACCGTGCACGCCGATCCGACCCATCTCGTACGGGCCTTCAGCGGCGCCTTCGGGATCGCCCCGCACCAGTACCTGACGTCCCGCCGAGTCGACCGGGCCCGCCGCCTGCTCCTCGACGGGCGGCCCGTGGGGGACGTCGCGGCAGCCACCGGCTTCTACGACCAGTCGCACCTGACCCGCCACTTCAAGCGCGTCGTGGGCATCGCCCCCGGCCGCTACGCCCGTACCGGAGCCCGTCAGTTCAGCATGGCCCGCGCCGACCTGGCCCGGCCCCTGATCACCTCGGCCGTCGCCGGCTCGACCTCCGCCACCACGTCCGCGTAGTCCTCCAGCTCCGCCGCCCCGCGCAGGAAGTCACCGCGCTGGACCAGGAGTTGAGCGTGCTCGTAGCGCAGGCGCGCAGGATGGGACGGCAGCAGCAGGGAGAGCTCCACCGCCCAGAGCTGGACGTCCGAGCGCTCGGGTCGGGTCGCCGCCCAGGCACGGATGTTGTTGAGGATGCGCAGGACGATGTCGAGCGGTTCGGCCGGGGCCAGCATCGAGGGCTCCAGCGGGGCGCCCGTCGCGCCCGCCACCAGCAGGCCCGCGTCCTGGCCGGTCAGCAGCCGCCCGCCGTCGAACGGGTCGACCAGGACCAGATCGTCGGGGGCGCCGAAGCCGACCACAAAATGACCCGGGAGGGCCACCCCGTACACCGGTGCGCCCGCACGCCGCGCCACCTCGATCCAGACGACGGAGAGCAGGATCGGCAGTCCCCGGCGGCGGCGCAGCACCTGGTGCAGGAGCGAGGAGCCGAGGCGCTGGTAGTCGCCGGGAGCGCCCCTGAACCCCCCTGCCGTGCCCAGGAGTTCGCCCAGCGCGACCGCCCAGGAGCGGGCGCCGGAGACCCCGAAGGGCAACAGGCCCGCCAGCCGGTCGAGTTCGATCTGGGCGGCGTCGATGCCCGCCTGCCCGAAGCCGGGATCGGCCTGGGTTCCGATGAGCAGACAGAGCTGCGCGAGGTCGGGACGCTCCGCACGTGCCTCGTCGGCGAACTCCCGCCGCCAATCGGCCTGTTCGGGGGTGTCGGGGGATTCCTCGCGCATATCTGCCTCGTACCCGGCTAGAGGGACCGGAAGTGGTGGTAGGAGTGGTGGGTCTCGAATCCCATGCGGTCGTAGAGGGCACGGGCCCCGCTGTTGTCCTCCTCCACCTGCAGCCACGCCGCCGAGGCGCCCTCCTCCAGGGCGCGCCGGGCGAGCGCCGCCATCACGGCGGTCGCAAGACCCTGGCGGCGCGCGGCCGGATCGACCTCGATCGCCATGAACCCGGCCCAGCGGCCGTCGACCACACAACGGCCGATCGCAGCGGGAGTACCGCCTTCGGCGGCGGGCACGGTGGCGAACCAGGTGGAAGGACCGCTGCCGATCACTTTGAGAACCTCTGGACCCGGAGTCCCGAACCGCTTGTAGCGCGAGAGCCACGCCTCGTCGACGGCGCGCGAGAGCGCGACCCGTGAGACGTCCGCATCGAGGTCGCCGATCGGCGCGAGCGCGGCGATCCGTACGAGCGCGCTGACTTCGCTCGACCAGCCGTGCTCCGCGAGCTCGGCGGCGAGGAGCTCCTGGGTGCCCTCGCTGCCCATGGCCAGCTGGATGTACGCGGGCAGGTCCCGGGCGGCGTACCACTCACGTACGTGACGGAGCGCCTCGGGCAGCGGACGCCCCGGGTCCCCCAGCGGCAGCACGGAGTTCGCACGCCGCGTGAATCCCGCGGCGGCCCGCAGTTCCCACTCGCCCAGCGGCTCGCTCTCGACCGGCTGCCAGGCGCGCGCCGTCACCCGCGCCAGCTCGGGGAATCCGGCGGAAGGACCCCTGCGGCGCGCCGGAGCGGCCGGTACGCTCTTGCCCGCCACCAGCGACGATTCGGAAACCCGGACCGATTCGCCGGACTTGCGTGTGATCGACAGCACACCGTCGTTCCAGGATGTGAGAACACCCACCGTGTCGGTGAACTTCTCACCTCCGTCGGGGTTGTCGGTGAACTGCCTGACCGATACGCGTTTTCCCACGTCATCAGGTGTAATTCGGACTTCAAGCCGTCCGCCGGTGGTGAATTCCACAGCTCTCTCCGCCCCTCCTGTTCGGATCGTGCCCAGGAACGGAGATACTAGGGGCGGGCATCGACGACGCCGCGCTCCCGCGCAGAGCAGCCCTACCGAGGAGGAACGACAGCGTGACTTACGTCATCGCGCAGCCTTGTGTCGACGTCAAGGACAAGGCGTGCATCGAGGAGTGCCCCGTCGACTGCATCTACGAGGGCTCCAGGTCCTTGTACATCCACCCGGACGAATGCGTCGACTGCGGAGCCTGTGAGCCGGTCTGTCCCGTGGAAGCGATCTTCTACGAGGACGACACCCCGGAGGAGTGGAAGGACTACTACAAGGCGAACGTCGAGTACTTCGACGAGCTCGGCTCGCCCGGTGGTGCCTCCAAGCTCGGCCTGATCGAGCGCGACCACCCCTTCATCGCAGCGCTGCCGCCGCAGAACCAGCCCGGCTGAGCTGACATCGCCCAGGGTCCCGTACGGCTTGCGCGCCGTGCGGGGCTCTGGTGTTTCCCCGTACGACAGCGAAAGTGAGCACCCCCGTGAGCAGCGCAGTCTCCTCGCGTCTCCCCGTCTTCCCCTGGGACAAGCTCGAGCCGTACAAGGCGACGGCCAAGGCCCACCCGGACGGCATCGTCGACCTGTCGGTCGGCACGCCCGTCGACCCGGTCCCCGCCGTCATCCAGAAAGCGCTGATCGCGGCCGCCGACTCGCCGGGCTATCCGACGGTGTGGGGGACCACGGAGCTGCGGGACGCGATCACCGGCTGGTGCGAGAAGCGGCTGGGCGCGGTCGACGTGCGCCACACGAACGTGCTGCCGATCGTCGGCTCCAAGGAGCTGGTGGCGTGGCTGCCGACGCAACTGGGTCTCGGCGCGGGCGACAAGGTGGCCTACCCGCGACTCGCGTACCCGACGTACGAGGTCGGCGCGCGGCTCTGCGGCGCGGAGGCCGTGGTCTACGACGACCCGACCGAGCTCGACCCCACCGACCTCAAGCTGCTCTGGCTCAACTCGCCCTCGAATCCGACCGGTCGGGTCCTGTCCAAGGACGAGCTCGTACGGATCGTGGCGTGGGCCCGCGAGCACGGCGTCCTCATCGCGAGCGACGAGTGCTACCTGGAGCTGGGCTGGGAGGCCGACCCGGTCTCGGTCCTGCACCCGGACGTCTGCGGCGGTACGTACGAGGGCCTGCTCGCCGTTCACTCGCTCTCCAAGCGCTCCAACTTCGCGGGCTACCGGCTGGCGTTCCTGGCCGGTGACGCGGAGATCGTCGGCGAGCTGCTGCAGATCCGCAAGCACGGCGGCATGATGACCGCCGCCCCCGTACAGGCCGCCGCCGCGGCCGCGCTGAACGACGACGCGCATGTGCAGGAGCAGCGGGCGCGGTACGCGGCCCGGCGGACCGTGCTGCGTACGGCACTTGAGGCGCACGGCTTCCGCATCGAGCACAGCGAGGCGAGCCTCTACCTCTGGGCGACGCGCGGCGAGGGCTGCTGGGACACCGTGGCGCACCTCGCGGAGCTGGGCATCCTGGTCGCGCCGGGGGACTTCTACGGCGAGGCGGGCGCGGAGTTCGTACGGGTGGCGCTGACGGCCACCGACGAGCGCGTGGAGGCCGCGGTGAAGCGGCTGGGCTAGCGCCCGCCCGCTCTCGTACCCGTACACGTACACGGGAAAGGGCCCCGGGAGTTCGTGCTCCCGGGGCCCTCTCCCGTACTCAGGGGGCTGTTCAGCCGAGCGGCAGGCCCGAGACCGGCAGCGAGCCCGTGGAGGGCAGACCGCTGACCGGGAGGCCGCCACCGGTGGGCAGGCCGCCGACCGGAAGGCCGCCGTCCGTCGCCGACTTGGTGGTCTCGCCGAGGATGTCGGCGGCGCTGCCCGCGGCGTCACCGGCGGCCTTCTGGGCGGCGGGGGTCGCGGTCTTGCCCGCCTTGCCGAGGGTCTTGCCCGCGGTCGGGACGGCCTTCTTCACGGCCTTGCTGCCGGCGTCGCCCGCCAGCCCGGTGGCCTTCTGGGCGGCACCGTCGACGGTGTCACCGAGGCCGCCGCCGTCCAGGGCGGTCAGACCGCCCAGGTTCGGGGCCTGCGGAAGGTCCACGGCGCTTGCGGAGCCGGCCGCCGCGACCACGGGGGCTGCGCTCGCCGCGAGGAGCAGTGCGGCACGGGCGATCCGACGGGTCAGGGGGAGGGACATGATGCTCCTTGGTACGGGAGGGAACTGAGGACACTGCGGTTCGTGGCGTCCTGTCGACCGGACGCCATGACAACAGCCGGAAGGGCGGGGGAGGTTGCGGTCCGGCAACGTAAAGAGTTTGCAATGCGTCGCATTATCGACCGCGGATAAAAACGGGCAAATGATCCACAACGAGGGGTGCTGTCGGACCGTCAGATCCCTTTGCCCGCAAGGGAATTGGCGATTACGGGCGCGGTGTTCCGAGAGCCCTCCGCGGGGCCTTGCGGGCAGGGCGGGAGTGCCACCGCCGAGTGACGCACCGGATCTCTGACCGAGTGCTATTTCGACAGGGTGAGGCGTACGCCGTCCGACTTCGTGTCCGTCGTGTGCCAGTCATTCCCCGACTGACCCGCGGTCCACTCCCGCCCGGCGTAGGAGACCCGTTCGATCCGCAGCTCGGACGAGTGAGCCACGGCCCAGTGCGCGAGCTCCCAGCCGCGCTGCGTCCGCTGCGGACCGCCCGTGGACTCCGTCGACGCCGCCACGACCGTCGAGGCCACCGGGAGGACGAGCACCGGACCGCTGCCCGCGTCCCGGTTCGTGGGCAGCACGCCGGGCCCGAAGTCCCGGGCCAGCTCGGTCCGTACCTTCGCCGCGTCCCCGGGCGTCGCGCCCTTCGCCGCCGAGCAGGTCACGGCCGCCTGGGTCCGTCCTGTGAGGGCGGCGGAGAGCAGTGCGGCATCGGGCTCGTGCTTGGCATACGCCTGCGGGAAACCGCTGCGCTGGACGCGCTGGGCGGCGACGGTCAGGGGGAGGCGCGAGTAGCCGGGGACCTTGGCGAGGTGGTCGTAGAACTTCCCGGCCGCGTACACCGGATCGGTGATCTGCTTCGCCGTCCCCCAGCCCTGCGAGGGCCGCTGCTGGAAGAGGCCGAGCGAGTCCCGGTCGCCGTGGTTCAGATTGCGCAGCCCCGACTCCTGGAGCGCGGTGGCGAGCGCGATGGTCACGGCCCGCTCGGGCATCCCGCGGGTGGTGCCGACCGCGGAGATCGTCGCGGCGTTGACCGCCTGCTCCGGACTCATCCGGTAGCTGTCCCCGTCGGCCGAGGTCACCGTGCAGCGGGGGGCGCCGCCGCCTCCGGTCTCGTACTGCGCGACCAGATAACCGGCGACACCGAGCAGCACGGCGACGGCGGCTCCGATACGCAGGAGGCGGCCGCGACGGGGGAGGGAGGCGGTCTTGGACACGCGGACCACCGTACTGGAGCCCGAGATATCGTCGAAGCCATGACCGAAACCCCGCTCGACCTCACCCTGGACGCCCCGGCGCTGACCGCCTGGCTCGTCGACTTCCCCTCGGTGAGCGGCACCGAGAAGCCCCTGGCCGACGCGGTCGAGCAGGCGCTGCGCACCCTCCCGCACCTGACCGTCGACCGGTACGGCAACAACGTCGTGGCCCGTACGAACCTGGGCCGCGCCGAGCGTGTCATCCTCGCGGGCCACCTCGACACCGTGCCGATCGCGGACAACGTCCCCTCGCACCTGGACGAGGACGGCATGCTCTGGGGCTGCGGCTCCTGCGACATGAAGTCGGGCCTGGCGGTCCAGCTGCGTATCGCGGCGACGGTCCCCGAGCCCAACCGCGACCTCACCTTCGTCTTCTACGACAACGAAGAGGTCGCCGCCGACCTCAACGGCCTGGGCAAGGTCGTCGAGGCACACCCCGACTGGATCAAGGGCGACTTCGCGGTCGTACTCGAATCCTCCGACCTGGAGGTCGAGGGCGGCTGCCAGGGCACCCTGCGGGTCCTGCTGAAGACCAAGGGCGAGCGCGCGCACTCGGCGCGCGGCTGGATGGGCTCCAACGCGATCCACACCGCGGCACCGATCCTGGCGAAGCTCGCGTCGTACGAGGCGAGGTGGCCGGTGATCGAGGGCCTGGAGTACCGCGAGGGCCTCAACGCGGTCGGCATCGAGGGCGGCGAGGCGAAGAACGTCATCCCCGACTCCTGCACGGTCACCGTCAACTTCCGTTACGCACCGGACCGTACCGCCGAGGACGCGCTCGCGCACGTCCGCGAGGTCTTCGCCGACTGCGACATCGACGAGTTCATCGTCGACGACCACTCGGGCGCCGCCATGCCGGGCCTCACCCAGCCGGCCGCCAAGGCGTTCATCGAAGCGGTCGGCGGCACCCCGCGCCCCAAGTTCGGCTGGACGGACGTGGCGCGCTTCGGCTCGCTCGGCATCCCGGCCGTGAACTACGGCCCGGGCAACCCGCTGCTCGCCCACAAGCGCGACGAGCGGGTCAAGGCGTCGCTGATCGCCGAGTGCGAGACGCGACTCCACGCCTGGCTGACGGCATAAGTTTCGCTGTTCGTAACGCCCCTCCGCCTACGCTGACCTGACACGCACAGCGGAGGGAGCACGACATGGACAACCCCGAGGGAGCGAAGGCCCTGGACGAGCAGCGGCTCGGCCCGGTGGTACGCCGCCGGGAGCAGGTCCAGCCGGGCACGACCGATCAGCGGCTGCTCGACTCCGAGGGCGACTCCGAGTGGGTGCACACCGACCCCTGGAGGGTCATGCGCATCCAGTCGGAGTTCGTGGAGGGCTTCGGCGCACTGGCCGAACTGCCCAGCGCCATCAGCGTCTTCGGCTCGGCGCGCACGCCCGCGGACTCACCGGAGTACGAGGCGGGCGTACGCATCGGCCGCGCCCTGGTCGACGCGGGCTTCGCGGTGATCACGGGCGGCGGCCCCGGCGCGATGGAGGCGGCGAACAAGGGGGCCAGGGAGGCCAAGGGCGTCTCGGTGGGCCTCGGCATCGAGCTCCCCTTCGAGCAGGGGCTGAACCCGCACGTCGACATCGGCGTGAACTTCCGCTACTTCTTCGTCCGCAAGACGATGTTCGTGAAGTACGCACAGGGCTTCGTGGTCCTGCCGGGCGGCCTCGGCACCCTGGACGAACTCTTCGAGGCCCTGACGCTGGTCCAGACGAGGAAGGTCACCCGCTTCCCGATCGTGCTGTTCGGCACGGAGTACTGGAGCGGGCTCGTGGACTGGCTCCGGGACACGGTGATCGCCCAGGGCAAGGCGTCGGAGAAGGACCTGCTGCTGTTCCACGTGACGGACGACGTGGACGAGGCGGTAGCCCTGGTCACGAAGGAAACGTCCAAGTAGGACGCGCCGGACGCTACGCCCCCCGGCTGTGGGCAGTCGTTCCGCAGGGCGGAACGGGTGGGCACAGCCGGGACGCGGACCGCCGAACCCGCCCCGGGCAGGCGGCCCCGCTGCGCCTACGCGAGCCCGCGCCGGGCAACGGCCGGGGGGCGAAGTCCAGCGATCGACGCCACCATGTCCAGCACCTGCCGCGTCTCGGCGACCTCGTGCACCCGATACACCTGCGCCCCCAGCCAAGCCGAAACCGCAGTCGTGGCGAGCGTCCCGATGACCCGCTCCTTCACCGGCTTGTCGAGCGTCTCCCCGACGAAGTCCTTGTTCGACAGGGACACCAGCACCGGCCACCCCGTCTCCGTCATCTCCCCGAGCCGCCGCGTCGCCTCCAGTGAATGCCGCGTGTTCTTCCCGAAGTCATGACCGGGGTCGATCATGATCCCGTCCCGCCGCACCCCGAGCTCCACGGCCCGCTCGGCCAGCCCCACGGTGACGCGCAGGATGTCCGCCATCACGTCGTCGTACGTCACCCGGTGCGGCCGCGTCCGCGGCTCGGCGCCGCCCGCGTGCGTGCACACCAGACCCGCCCCGAACCGCGCAGCCACCTCGGCCAGCTTCGGATCGACGCCGCCCCAGGCGTCGTTGAGCACATCGGCGCCCGCCTCGCAGACCGCGGCCCCCACGTCGTGCCGCCAGGTGTCGACGCTGATCACCACGTCCGGGTGGCGCCGCCGTACCTCCGCGACGAAGCCGACCGTGCGCCGCGCCTCCTCCTGTGCCGAGACCTCCTCGCCGGGACCGGCCTTGACCCCGCCGATGTCGATGATCGCAGCCCCCTCCGACACCGCCTGCTCCACGCGGGCGAGCGCGGGCTCGTCGCGGAAGGTGGCTCCCTGGTCGTAGAAGGAGTCCGGAGTCCGGTTGACGATCGCCATGATCACCGGCTCCTGTGCGCTGAATTCGCGCCGTCCCAACCGCAACATTCGCCGTACCTTCCCTCGCATCCGGTCGCCTGCGACCTTAACTCTCAGCTCCGCATGGCACGATCGGCACCGGACGGTTTCGGATCCCGGGGAGATACGCGTGTTCTGGTTCTTGCTGATCGCGATGGTGGTGGTGGTCGCCGCGGTGACGCTCGCGGTGGTCGGCGGCGGCGACGGCGGAAGTGACGGCGGAGGCGACGGCCATGTGGGCGGCGACGGAACGGTGCTGCCCGACGTGGCGCCCGAGCGGCTCACCGACCCGCTGCCCGAGCACCGCCCGGTCGGCCGCGCCGACATCGAGGAGCTGCGGCTCCCGATGGAGGTGCGCGGCTACCGCATGGCCGACGTGGACGACGTACTGAGCAGGCTCGGAGCGGAGCTCGCCGAGCGCGACGCCCGTATCGCCGAGCTGGAGGCGGCCCTCGCGGGGGCGCGCACGGGCCGGATGTCCCCACAGGAGCCGCAGCAGTGAGCGACGCGGTCGCGGGCTCCGACGGGCGGCTGCGCTGCCCCTGGGGGCTGTCCGCAGAGGACTACGTCGCGTACCACGACACCGAGTGGGGCCGGCCGGTCCACGGCGACGACGCGCTCTTCGAGCGGCTCTGTCTGGAGGCCTTCCAGTCGGGTCTGTCCTGGATCACGATCCTGCGCCGCCGCGAGGGCTTCCGCAAAGCCTTCGCGGGCTTCGAGATCGCGGCGGTCGCCCGCTTCACCGAGGCGGACGCCGAGCGCCTGCTCGCCGACCCCGGGATCATCCGCAACCGCGCCAAGATCGCGGCGACCCTCGCCAACGCGAAGGTGCTCGGCGGCTGGGGGAGCGGCGAACTGGACGAGCTGATCTGGTCGTACGCACCCGACCAGAGCGCCCGCCCTGCCCCCCGCGCCCTGTCCGACGTACCGGCGATCACGGCCGAGTCCACGGCCCTCGCCAAGGAGCTGAAGAAGCGCGGCCTGCGCTTCGTGGGGCCGACCACGGCCTACGCCCTGATGCAGGCGTGCGGCCTGGTCGACGACCACCTGGCGGACTGCTTCGTCCGCGCTTCCCGCTAACGCCCCAGGTACTTCGGCTTCTCCTTGTTCACGAAGGCCTGGACGGCGATCGCGTGGTCCTCGGAGGCTCCGGCGATGGTCTGCAGCTCGTCCTCCCTGTCGAGGGTCTGGCTGAGCGTGTGCCCGGCGCCGTACGCCAGGGACCTCTTGATCGCGGCGTACGCGACCGTCGGGCCCGCGGCGAGGGCGCGCGCCACGGCGGCCGCCTCGGAGGCGAGGTCGGCCGACGGTACGAGCTTGTTCACGATGCCCAGCTCGTACGCCTCCTGCGCGGTGATCGAGCGCGGGAAGAGCAGCAGGTCGGCGGCGCGGCTCTGGCCGATCAGGCGCGGCAGCGTCCACGAAACGCCCGAGTCCGCGGTGAGTGCGACACCCGCGAAGGAGGTCGTGAACTTCGCGGTGTCGGCGACCACCCGGTAGTCGGCGGCGAGCGCGAAACCGAGACCGGCGCCCGCGGCGACGCCGTTGACGCCGGCGACGACGGGCTTGGGCATCTGGGTCAGGGCGCGCACGATCGGGTTGTAGTGCTCGCGCACGGTGTTCATGGTCCGCCCGGTCCCGGCCTCGCGGTCGGCGGCGAGGAGCCCGATGTGCTCCTTGAGGTCCTGGCCTACGCAGAAGGCGCGGTCACCGGCGGAGGTCAGCAGTACGGCCCGTACGGCATCGTCCGAGGCCGCGGCCTGCACCGCGTCGCGAAGGGCGACCTTCGTCACGATGTTCATCGCGTTCATGGCCTCGGGCCGGTTGATCGTGATCGTCGCGAGTCCGTCCGCCACCTCGTACAGCACGGTGTCCGCCATGGGGCCCCTCCAAAGTTACTGAGTCGTCGTCACTGCTCAGCATGGCGGAGATCATCGACGCTGCGCATGTGACCTGCGTCAAACAATTACGGCCCTTACATGCGGTCAAGGCGGCGAAGTATCGCAGCAGGATCGCCGAATTGAGTGGTTTTGAGGGAGCGCGTTGCGCAAGCGATGCGGACTGATGTTGGTCATCGGGTCCTGCGATGCGGGATAATGGCTTGGAAGCAATGTGTTCGATGCCGGTGACACCTGGGTTGTCGGCTGCGATGAGCTGGTTTCAGGAAGGGGAAACAGCATGGCGGCCATGAAGCCGCGGACGGGCGACGGCCCGCTCGAGGTGACCAAGGAGGGGCGGGGCATCGTCATGCGCGTTCCGCTCGAAGGCGGCGGTCGGCTTGTCGTCGAGCTGACTCCGGACGAGGCCGACGCGCTCGGCGACGCGCTGAAGAAGGTCGTCGGCTGACGTTCCGAAGCCAAACTTTTCGCTGCCCCCGGCCGAGCTGGCCGGGGGCAGCGCTGTTTGTTTCTCATGCCCACCCGCACGTGCAAGCCCACATCGGGCAAACTCAAGCCCCTCCGGCGATTGAGGAGCGGGGTCCGGGGCGGAGCCCCGGGGACGGGGCCGCACCGCTCAGCCCCGTCGGACCGCGCAGAGCAACCCGTCGCCGACCGGCAGCAGCGAAGGCAACAGCTCCTGGCTCTCGCGGACCGCGCGCAGCAGCTCGCGCAGATGCAGTACCTCCGCCGGCTGATGCGCGGAGTCGACCGTGCGGCCGTCCGCGAAGACACCCTCGAAGCAGACCAGACCGCCCGGTCGCAGCAGGCGCAACGATTCAGCGAGCACATCCAGCGACTCGAGCCGGTCGCCGTCCACGAAAACCAGGTCGTACCCGCCGTCGGCGAGCCGCGGCAGTACGTCCAGCGCCCGCCCCGGGATGAACCGGGCCCGGTTGCCCGCGAAGCCGGCCGCCCGGAACGCCTGGCGGGCGAAGCCCTGCCGCTCCGGCTCCGGATCCACCGTGGTCAGAACACCGTCGCGCCGCATCCCCTGCAGCAGATAGATCCCCGAGACGCCCGTCCCCGTGCCGATCTCGGCGACGGACTTCGCCCCCGCCGTCGCGGCCAGCAGTCGCAGCGCGGCGCCGGTTCCCGGTGACACCGAGGGCAGCCCTGAGTCGCGGGCCCGGTCCCGGGCCCAGCGCAGGGCTTCGTCCTCGGCGACAAAGGCGTCGGCGAACGCCCAGCTCGTCTGCCGGTTGGCGGTAATGGCCCTCTCCTGTCCCCGTAGTTGACGCAGAGTTGACTGTATCCGCTGCACCCGGGAACCCGCAGATGGGACCGGGCGTTATGAGGGGGCAGGGGGGATGGTCATGAACGAGGAATCCGGCAATCAGTCTTATCCGGAGCTAACGGGCGAGGTGGCTATGGTAGGGGCTCCACTGGACACCACCAGAGCCGACAGGGGAGGTGCGGCTGCGCCTGTGGATCGGGGAGGAGTGCTGCGGCGCTTTCTCAGGTCGGCGGGTGAGCCGAAATCCGTGACCAACATTGCTGCCGACAGCTCTGCTACGGCCCAGACCGCGACGTTCACCTCGGACGCCGATGCGCAGGCATGGACTCCGCCCACGTGGGAGGAGATCGTCAGCACGCACAGCGGCCGGGTGTACCGCCTCGCCTACCGTCTGACCGGCAACCAGCACGACGCCGAGGACCTCACCCAGGAAGTCTTCGTCCGCGTCTTCCGCTCGCTGTCGACGTACACGCCCGGCACGTTCGAGGGCTGGCTCCACCGCATCACCACGAACCTCTTCCTGGACATGGTCCGCCGCAAGCAGCGCATCCGCTTCGACGCGCTCGGCGACGATGCGGCCGAGCGGCTGCCCAGCCGCGAGCCGTCCCCGCAGCAGGTGTTCAACGACACCCACTTCGACGCGGACGTGCAGCACGCGCTGGACACGCTGGCCCCGGAGTTCCGTGCCGCCGTCGTCCTCTGCGACATCGAGGGGCTGAGCTACGAGGAGATCGCGGCCACCCTCGGAGTGAAGCTCGGCACCGTCCGCAGCCGGATCCACCGCGGCCGCTCACATCTGCGCAAGGCACTGCAGCACCGTTCGCCGGAGGCCCGCCGGGCCGAGCAGCGTGCGCTGGCCGGGGTGACCTCCGGCTCTTCCGGGGTGGGTGGAGAGGACGGGGCCGCGTGAGTGGATCCGGTCCGACCCCTGCCGAGCAGCACCTCGGCGACCGCCTCGCCGCCCTCGTCGACGGTGAGCTGAACCACGACGTGCGCGAGCGGGTCCTGTCCCATCTCGCGAGCTGTCCCAAATGCAAGGCCGAGGCCGACGCACAGCGCCGCCTCAAGAGCGTGTTCGCCGAGACCGCACCGCCACCGCCCTCCGAGGGACTGCTCGCGCGCCTGCAGGGGCTGCCCGGCGGACCCGGAGGTGACGACACGGGGCGCGGCGGATCAGGCCCCTTCGGCGGGGGAAGATTCGCCGACGGTGTCTACGGACTGACTTCTTCTTCCCGGGGGTTCCCCCCGGACCCCCGTGAGTCCTTTGGTTACGTCCCCGCCAGACCCCACCCGGCAGCCGCAGCGGGCTTCCCGATCCACCCCGTCGGCCGCCAGGACACCGACCGCTCCTCGTTCTCCTCGCGGCGCAGGTTCGCCTTCGCCGCCGCCAGTGCGGTCTCGCTGGCCGCGATCGCGCTCGGCGGCGCCATGCCGAACGGAGCGCCCACAGGCGCCACTTCGGCCGGTGCGCAGGGCGGCGGCACCGCAGCCCCGCAGCAGTCGGGCGGTCAGGCCGTGGTGGGTACGGAAATCCTCCGGCGCCAGGGCGGTGGAGCCGCCTCCGTGCCGACGAGCGAGGAGGAGAGCCGTCCGCCGGTCACCGCGACGAGTACGTCCTCGGTCGTGGCGCTCTCCGCGCCCGTCGTGTCGACGGGCCCGCTGCGGGCCCCCCTCTCGCATCCGCTCTCGGCGGCGCTGCTCACCGGTTCCTCGCTGCCGCCCCTGATACCGGCGACCGCATCAACACCCCCCGTGACACCGAGTCCCGGCGTCACTCCGGCAGCCACCCAGCTTGCCGGGGCTCCGCAGCTGACCCGGCACTGACAACCTGGTTGAATCCCAGCAGGGGTGCCTCCACGGGGCACGCAGGATCTGGGGCGGGTGCGGGACGAGCATGGACGACGGGAAGCCCACGGGGCCGAAGGCGAAGTGGTGGAGCCGGCCCGAGCACCGGCACGTGCTCGATCCGGCAGGCCCCGTGGCCGATGTGCCACCGCAGCCGGCACCGGCCCCGGTGCCGGAGCGCCCCGCACCCGAGGACAGCCCCTCCGGCCGTCCGCAGCCGCTGCACGCACCCGACCCGTACAGCACACCGCCTTACGGCGGCCCCGGCCCCTGGGCCCCCGCGCCGCCCGTGCAGCGGCCGGTGCCCACCCCCGCGGCGGGCACACCGATCCCGGGGCCCGCGCCCGAGTTCGTACCTCCGCAGCCGCCTCCCTCGCAGTGGCTGAACTACGACCCCTGGGCCGCCCGGCCCCTGCCCCCGCCGCCCGCGCCGCGCAGACGCAGGGGCGGGATCGTGTTCGCCGTGCTGCTGGCGCTGGTCACCGGTGTGGTGGGCGGCGGCGTCGGCGCGTACATCGAGCGTAACGACGGGATCGCCCCGGACGTGAAGCTCCCGCAGGCGGCCAAGGAGGCCCCGGGCCGGGCACCCGACAGCGTGGCGGGGATCGCCGCCAGCGCGCTGCCCGGTGTGGTCACCCTGCATGTGAAGGGGGCCACCGAACAGGGCACCGGCACCGGATTCGTCCTCGACCGCGAGGGTCACATCCTCACCAACAACCATGTGGTGGCGCCCGCCGCCGGGTCCGGAGAGATCTCCGTCACCTTCAGCGGCGGCGAGGTCGCCCAGGCCAAGGTCGTGGGCAAGGACAGCGGTTACGACCTCGCCGTCGTCCAGGTCACCGGCGTCTCCGGCCTCAAGCCGCTGCCCCTCGGCAACTCCGACAACGTCCAGGTCGGCGACCCCGTGGTGGCCATCGGCGCCCCCTTCGACCTCTCCAACACCGTGACCTCCGGCATCATCAGCGCCAAGGGGCGCCCCATCACGGCGGGCGGCGAGAAGGGCGACGGCAGCGACATCAGCTATGTCGACGCCCTGCAGACCGACGCCCCCATCAACCCGGGCAACTCGGGCGGCCCGCTGCTCGATTCGCGGGCCCGCGTCATCGGCATCAACAGTGCGATCCGGGCCGCCGACAACGGCTCGGGGACGACCGGCGCCCAGAGCGGCTCCATCGGCCTCGGTTTCGCGATCCCCGTCAACCAGGGCAAGCGCGTGGCCGAGGAGCTCATCAACACGGGCAGGGCGACGCACCCCGTGATCGGTGTGACGCTCGACATGCAGTTCACCGGCGACGGCGCACGCGTCGGCGACAAGGCGAAGGACGGCGGCCCGGCGGTGGCCGCAGGCGGTCCTGGTGCCAAGGCCGGGATCCTGGCGGGCGACATCATCACCGCGGTCGACGGCGCGCGCGTGCACAGCGGTGAGGAGCTCATCGTGAAGATCCGTGCGCACCGCCCCGGCGACCGGCTGAAGCTCACCGTGAACCGTTCGGGGCGCGAGACGGCCGTCGTGCTGACCCTCGGCTCGGCGAGCGGCACGTGAACGTCATCTTCTTGGCCATACAGAGGTACCGCCCTGACAGCTTGGCCGGGTACCGTGAACGGAACCCGGACCGGCCCCGACCTTCGGGCCGCGGAGCCACGAGGAGCAAGCAACGTGTTCACTGACGTAGGCCCACTTGAAATAGTGACGCTCGTTGTCCTTGCCGTGCTCGTCTTCGGTCCGGAGAAACTGCCGAAGGTCATCCAGGACGTCACGCGGACGATCCGCAAGATCCGTGAGTTCTCCGACAGCGCGAAGGAAGACATCCGCGCGGAGCTCGGCCCCGAGTTCAAGGACTTCGAGTTCGAGGACCTCAACCCGAAGAACCTGGTGCGCAAGCACCTGCTCGACGGTGACGACGACGCTCTGGGACTCAAGGAGATCCGCAGCAGCTTCGACCTCAAGAAGGAAATCACCGACATCGCGGACACGGTGACCGGCAAGGAGAGCGCCACCAGCTCCGTGGCCTCCACGCCGACCACTTCTGCCAACGGCAGCGCCACCCCTGACCTGCTGAAGAAGAGCGACAAGCCGGCCGTGGAGGAGCGCCCCCGCTTCGACGACGACGCCACCTGAGTATTCTCCATCTGGTCCGGCAGTCAGGACGCCCGAGGGGGGCGGGCCGCGCCGGACCCGATGGATCGAGGAGGCGGCCAGGCAGTGGAGACGACGAGTCAGGCAGGCCCGCGCACGGTTGACGATTACCTGCGCGCGCCTTTTCCCTGGTACGGACTGGACGAGGCCTTCACCGGGCCGCGCTGGCTGATGCAGGTCGGCACGGCTGCCGACGGCACGGTGCAGCACGGTTCCACGGGGCACGGGGACGAGCCCTCGTCCGTACGGACCGCCGACAGCGGCCCGGAGCGCGAGCGCTTCGCCGTCGTGGTGACGGTGGCGTCCAGCCCGCTGCGGCGCAGCGGCGACGGCACGGGCGTGCTGGAGGCCACCTCGGTCTCCTCGGCGGCCTGGCTGGCCGGTTCGGGGCTGCTCGCCTACACCTGGCCGGCGCAGATGGACCACACCCTGCGCGACGACTGGCTGGACCAGCAGACGGAGACCGCGTTCGAGCTGGCCGACGACCTCGGCGGGCCCGAGTGGTCCTCGCTGTCGCTGCCGGTGGACGGCGTCGCGACCCGGTTCGCCTACCGGGAGTCGGAGTTCGGCTGGGTCCTCGCCGGCTCGACGGAGGGCGGGGTCCCGCTCGGTGCGTACGGTCGCGGCATGTCGGCGTACGGGCTCGGGTTCTCCGTGGTGAAGGACATCAGCGTTTACGCGTAGCGCGGCCGGAGCGTTGAACGGCCCGCACCGTGTGCCCTGAGGTACTAGGGCAAGGTGCGGGCCGGTGGTCGGTTGTGCCCACCCTTCCCCAAGCTCTCGGCTCCGCTCGAGCAGGGGAGACCCCACTCGCCGTGCGGAACGCCTGCCCACAACCGTGCAGCTAGAACTTGTTGCGCGGCGTGACGCCCAGCGACATTCCCGCCAGGCCCCGCTGACGGCTGCTCAGCTTGCCCGCGATCGCGCGCAGCGCCGCGCCCGCCGGGGAGTCCGGGTCCGTCAGGACGACCGGCTTGCCCTCGTCGCCGCCCTCGCGCAGCCGCAGGTCGATCGGGATCGAGCCGAGCACCGGGACCGTGGCGCCCGTCGTCTTCGTCAGACCGTCGGCGACCTTCTGGCCGCCGCCCGTGCCGAAGACGTCGACCATCTCGTCGCAGTGCGGGCACGGCATGCCCGACATGTTCTCGACGACGCCCACGATCTTCTGGTGCGTCTGTACGGCGATCGAGCCGGCGCGCTCGGCCACCTCGGCCGCCGCCTGCTGAGGCGTCGTCACCACGAGGATCTCGGCGTTCGGGACGAGCTGCGCGACCGAGATCGCGATGTCGCCCGTGCCCGGCGGCAGGTCGAGCAGCAGGACGTCCAGGTCGCCCCAGTACACGTCCGCCAGGAACTGCTGCAGCGCGCGGTGCAGCATCGGTCCGCGCCACACCACCGGCGAGTTGCCCGGGGTGAACATCCCGATCGAGATGACCTTCACGCCGTTCGCGGACGGCGGCATGATCATGTTCTCGACCTGGGTGGGCTTGCCGTCCACGCCCAGCATGCGCGGCACGCTGTGACCGTAGATGTCCGCGTCCACGACGCCGACCTTCAGCCCGTCGGCGGCCAGCGCGGCCGCCAGGTTCACGGTCACCGAGGACTTGCCGACACCGCCCTTGCCGGAGGCGACCGCGTACACCCGGGTCAGCGAGCCGGGCTTGGCGAAGGGCACCTCGCGCTCGGCGGTTCCGCCGCGCAGCGAGGTCGCGAGGTCCTTGCGCTGCTCGTCGCTCATCACGTCGAGTTCGACGGAGACCGAGGTGACGCCCTCGACGCGGGCCACCGCGTCCTTCACATTGCTGGTGATCGTCTCGCGCATCGGGCAGCCGGAGACGGTCAGGTACACCGTGACAGCGACCGCACCGTCCGCGCCGATGTCGATCGATTTCACCATGCCGAGCTCGGTGATCGGTCGGTGGATCTCGGGGTCGTTCACTGTCGCCAGTGCCTCAAGCACCGCGTCTTCCGTAGCCATGACCCCGATGTTACGGCGCGCACACCCACCTCAGGAAAGGGCGGTCAGCGGTCGCCTTCGTCACGTGGCCCCGAGGGCTCGTACGGGAATACGCTGCGCTGCTTGTCCAGCTCCCTGACCAGGTCCTGGAGTTCGGAACGGATCCAGTCGCGGGTGGCGACCTCGCCCAGACCCATGCGCAGCGAGGCGATCTCCCGGGTCAGATACTCGGTGTCGGCGATCGAGCGCTCGTTCTGCTTGCGGTCCTGCTCCAGGTTGACGCGGTCGCGGTCGTCCTGGCGGTTCTGCGCGAGGAGGATCAGCGGGGCCGCGTACGACGCCTGCAGCGACAGCACCAGCGTCAGGAAGATGAAGGGGAACGGGTCGAACCGCCAGGCGTCCGGCGCCAGGGTGTTCCACACCACCCACACCACGATCACCACCGTCATCCAGACGATGAAGCGCCCCGTCCCCAGGAAGCGCGCGACCTGCTCCGAGAGCCGCCCGAAGGACTCCGGGTCGTACTCGGGCAGGAACCGCCGCCGTGGTGCGCGCGGCTGGTCCAGACGGCCCCTGGGGGTCGGCTCAGCGCCCATCGTGAGCCTCCTCGCCATGGGTGTCGCCGCCGTGGAAGTCCCGCTCGCGCCAGTCGTCGGGCAGCAGATGGTCGAGTACGTCGTCGACGGTGACGACCCCGAGCAGCGACCCGTTCGCGTCCACGACCGGCGCCGAGACCATGTTGTACGCCGCGAGATAGCTGGTCAGCGCGGGCAGCGGGGTGTCCGGCGGCAGCGACGGCAGATCGGTGTCCGCGATGGAGCCGACCAGGGTGAACGGCGGGTCGCGCAGCAGCCGCTGGAAGTGCACGGTGCCCAGGTACTTGCCGGTGGGCGTCTCGTACGGCGGCCGGCAGACGTACACCTGCGCCGCCAGCGACGGCGACAGGTCCTGCTGGCGCACCCGGGCGAGCGCGTCGGCGACCGTCGCGTCGGGGCGCAGCACGATCGGCTCGGTCGTCATCAGACCGCCCGCGGTCCGCTCCTCGTAGGAGAGCAGCCGGCGCACGTCGGCGGCGTCGTCGGGCTGCATCAGCGTCAGCAGCCGCTCCTTGTCCTCCTCGGGCAGCTCGCTCAGCAGGTCGGCCGCGTCGTCCGGGTCCATCGCCTCCAGGACGTCGGCTGCCCGCTCCTCCTTGAGCTTGCCGATGATCTCCACCTGGTCGTCCTCGGGGAGCTCCTCCAGGACGTCGGCGAGCCGGTCGTCGTCGAGGACCGCGGCCACCTCGGCGCGCCGCTTGGGGGAGAGGTGGTGCAGGACGTTGGCGAGGTCGGCGGGGCGCAGCTGCTCGTACGTGGCGACCAGCGACTCCGCGCCCTGGCTGTCCTCCTCCAGGGAGAAGCCGGTGACGGCCGACCACTCGACGGTCAGCGTCTCGCCCTTGCGGCGGAGTGCTCCGCCCTTTCCCTTGCGTACGAAGACCTTGTCGATCTCCCAGTCGCGGCGGGCGGGCAGCTGCTGAATCGATACGTCGAGGACGGTGACCTCCTCGTCCCCTTCGACCAGCCGCACCCGCCGGTCGAGGAGTTCGCCGAGGACGAGGCGTTCGGTGGGGCGCTGCTCGAAGCGGCGCATGTTCACCACGCCGGTGGTGATGAGCTGGCCGGTCTCGACGCCCGTCACCCGGGTCAGGGGCAGGAAGATCCGCCGCCGGGTGACCACTTCCACGACCAGGCCCAGCATCCGGGGCGGGCGGTTGCCGACGCGGAGCATCGCCACGAGGTCGCGGACACGCCCGACCTGATCGCCGTTGGGGTCGAAGACCGCGACGCCGGAGAGGTGGGAGACGAAGACCCTCGGGGCGCCTGCTGCCATGGAGCGCGTCTCCTTCTGCCCAGGTCCGCCGTGCGATTCAGGGTTCAGGCTAGCCCGTGGCGGGCGACGGCGCCTTTGAGGGGCGTCCGTACGGCTCTCTGGCGATGAACGTAGGCCGCACGGGTACGCTGCGGTCTGCTGTTGAGGACACCCGCATGAGAGGCAGTGCGCCAGTGGCTGCATTCCCCCACGTCTCCCGAGCCCGTCGAGCCGCGCTCGCCGGGGCGGTGTGCGCCGGTCTGGCCGCATCGCTCACCGCCTGCGGCAGCGAGGACCCGGACGCCGGGACCAATGGCGTCGGCAAGCTCTCCGCGCAGGAGATCGAGACGAAGGCGCGTACGGCCGTGGACGGCGCGCAGGCGGTACGGCTGTCGGGGACGCTGGTCAGCAAGGGCGGCTCGTACAAGCTGAACATGAAGCTCAAGGCGGACGGCGGCACCGGCTCCGTCACCTCGAAGAACAGCACCTTCGCCCTGCTGCGGGTCGGCGACGCGCTCTATGTGAAGGCCGACGCGGGCTTCTGGGACCAGGCGGACGGCAAGAGCGGGGCGACGGCCGCGGACAAGCTCGACTCGAAGTACGTGAAGGTGCCGCAGGGCGACCCCGCGTACCAGCAGTTCCGCGGCTTCACCGAGATGAGCGCGCTCCTGGACGGGCTGCTGGGACTGCACGGCACGCTCAACAAGGGCGACCGGACGACGGTCGGCGGGATCCGGACCGTGCGGATCACCGGCGGCGACTCGGGCGAGGGCGGCACGCTGGACGTCTCGCTGAAGGGGACCCCGTACCCGCTGCGGTTCGAGCGGGCCGGTGGCGCGGGGGTCCTTCAACTCGCCGACTGGGACAAGGACTTCACGCTGACCGAGCCCGGCAAGGACGACACGGTCGACTACGGCCGCCAGCTCCCGAAGACGTGATCAGCGCTTACGGCGCTTGAAGAGCAGCGAGGGAAGCGCGGCGGGGACGGGCTGCCGTGTGGTCGCGGAGGTGGCGGCCGGCGCGGTGGCCAGGGACCCCTCGGGCATCTCGGTCCGTACGGCGGTCGGCTCCAGCCGTACGATCCGGCACTCGCGCGCCCAGCGCTCCACCATCCGCTCGCCGTCGGGGGCGTTGAGCCGCTTGCCCTTGAGCTCGGCGACGGCGGTGTCCCAGGCCTCGCTGCCCGGCGTGACCTCGGTGACGGCGGCGGTCCAGACGACGAGCCGCCCGCCCTTGTCCTTGCTGCGCACGGTGACCTCGGCGCTCCCGCCGTCCACGAGCCCCTCCAGGGGCTGTTCGCCGGGACCGTCCCCGAGGAGGAGGGCGGCCCCGTCGAGCCATACGTGCCAGAGCGCGCGGGCCGCCCCGGTGCCCTGCACCCAGATCAGCCCGGACTTCTTGGTGGCCTCTTCGGCGAGGGCCCGCGTGAGCAGCGACTCGGTCATGGGGTCAGGGTACGGGCCGCTGCTTCGGGCCTCTTCAGAGCCAGCCGTTCCGCTTCAGCGTGCGGTGGATCGCCAGACAGATGCCGACGATCCCCGCCATCGCCACCGGGTACCCGTACTGCGAGTGCAGCTCCGGCATGTGCTCGAAGTTCATCCCGTACACGCCGGTGATCATCGTGGGGACGGCGATGATCGCCGCCCACGCCGTGATCTTCCGCATGTCCTCGTTCTGCGCGACCGTCGCCTGCGCCAGGTTGGCCTGCAGGATCGAGTTGAGCAGCTCGTCGAAGCCGATCACCTGCTCCTGCACCCGCGCCAGGTGGTCCGCCACGTCACGGAAGTACTTCTGGATGTCGGGGTCGATCAGCCGCATCGGCCGCTCGCTGAGCAGCTGCAGCGGCCGCAGCAGCGGTGAGACGGCCCGCTTGAATTCGAGGACCTCGCGCTTGAGCTGGTAGATACGGCCCGCGTCCGTACCGCGCGAAGTGCCCTTCGCCGGCTCGGAGAAGACATCGATCTCGACCTCGTCGATGTCGTCCTGCACGGCCGACGCCACCGCCAGATAGCCGTCCACGACCTGGTCGGCGATCGCGTGCAGCACCGCCGAGGGGCCCTTCGCGAGCAGCTCGGGCTCCGACTGCATGCGGTGGCGCAGCGCCCGCAGCGAGCCCTGGCCGCCGTGCCGGACCGTGATGACGAAGTCCCGGCCGGTGAAGCACATCACCTCGCCGGTCTCGACGACCTCGCTGGTCGCGGTGAGCTCGGCGTGCTCGACGTAGTGGATGGTCTTGAAGACGGTGAAGAGCGTGTCGTCGTACCGCTCCAGCTTGGGCCGCTGGTGTGCGTGGACCGCGTCCTCGACGGCCAGCGGGTGGAGCCCGAACTCGGCGGCGATACCGGAGAATTCGGCCTCGGTCGGCTCGTGCAGCCCGATCCAGGTGAAGCCTCCGACGTCCCGCACCCGGTGCTGCGCCGCACGCGGTGTGAGGCAGGCGTCGCCGTCGACGCGCACTCCCTCTCGGTAAACAGCACAGTCGACGACCGCGCTGCTGGCGGAGGGGTCGCGGGTGGAGTCGTAGTTGCTGTACGGGGCGTTGCTCTTGCGCACGGACGGACGGACCGCTGCGCGCAGGTCACGGATCATCGACATGGCAGGCTCCTTCACGGAGGGGCCGTCGGCGACGGTGGCACTGCCCGGAATGGGGACGTTTCTGCGTGACGTCCGCAAAGCGGGCGGTACCGCATCATCGCGGATGGCGGCGTTCGCTACAGACACAGACAAAGCAAGATGAAGTGCTCTT
Source organism: Streptomyces sp. NBC_01465 (assembly GCF_036227325.1). NCBI lineage: Bacteria > Bacillati > Actinomycetota > Actinomycetes > Kitasatosporales > Streptomycetaceae > Streptomyces > Streptomyces sp. NBC_01465. The sequence goes on from NZ_CP109467.1 coordinate 5,564,250, forward strand.
CCGGCGTGCGAAGTGCCCAGTCTCAAAACCGGGAGGGCCGGGGCCCTGATCTCGGGTCAGAGAGAAAGCAGATGAAGTGCGGAAGAGCGGCATGTACTGCCCGGTCGACTCGGATCTCGATCCATCGCAGTCCCACCTCCTCCGGCCGGTCCCCCGTAGGGGACGAACGATGCTGCCCTGACCAGCGGCCAAGAGTATCAGCCGACTACAGGGCCAACCCCGCTCTTTGCCCGTTCCATACGCGCTTTATGCTCGCGACCATGGACGAAGTTCTTGCTCTGGTCGAAGCCCGGCTGCGCTCGGCGCTGGGCGAACCGGACGCCCGTGCCGCGGTGACCTTCCTCGGCACCGACCGCATCGAGGTCCTCCGGTTCGTCGACGGCGATGTGGTGCGCTACGCCACCCTCGGTATGTCCGCCCAGCCGATGGCGGATCCGACCGCCGCGCTCGCCGACCCGGTGAAGGGCCCGCGCGCCGAACTGGTCCTCTCGGTGCGGGCCGGTCTCGCAGACACCGACAAGGTGCTCAGGCCGCTCGCCGTACTGGCCGCGTCCCCGCAGGTCGAGGGCGTGATCGTGGCCCCGGGTGCCTCGCTCGAAGTCGGCGACCCGCTCTGGCCGGGGGCTCCGTTCAGTTCCGTACTCGTGGCGGAGCCGGGCGGTCTGGTCGAGGACCTCGACCTCGACGACCCGATGGACCCCGTCCACTTCCTGCCGCTCCTGCCGATGACGCCCAACGAGGCGGCGTGGAAGCGGGTGCACGGCGGCCAGGAGCTCCAGGAGCGCTGGCTGGCACACGGAACGGACCTGCGCGATCCGCTGCGCAGGTCCGTAACTCTCGACTGAATCAAGCTAGTTGGCGAAAACGGAGACCCCGTCCTCGGCGGCGTGCGTCTCGGCGAACTCCTCTTCCTCGTGTACGAGGGCCGAGCGCCGCGCCCACACCACACCGGCCCCGACCACCGCGGCGGCGGCAGCCACCACGAACGGGATGTGGATGTCGGTCCACTCCTCGATGTGCGGCGCCAGGAACGGGGCCGCGGCGGCCGCGAACCAGCGGACGAAGTTGTAGCCCGCGCTCGCCACCGGACGGGGCGCGTCCGAGACGCCCAGCGCCAGCTCCGTGTAGACGGTGTTGTTGAGGCCGATGAAGGCGCCCGAGACGATCGTGGCGACGATGGCGGTCGTGTGGCTGCCGTAGCCGAGCACCACCAGGTCCGCGGCGAGCAGCACCAGTGAGCCGCCGAGCACCTTCAGCGTGCCGAAGCGCTTCTGCAGGCGGGGTGCGACGAGGACCGAGAAGACGGCGAGCAGCAGGCCCCAGCAGAAGAACACCGCGCCGGACTTGTAGGGCGTCATGTTCAGCACGAACGGGGTGAAGGCCAGCACGGTGAAGAACGCGTAGTTGTAGAAGAACGCGGAGGCGGCGACCGAGGCGAGCCCGCCGTGGCCGAGGGCGCGGATCGGGTCGAAGAGCCCGGTCTTCTTCGCGGGCCTGGGCTGTTCCTTGAGGAACGCCGAGATGCAGAGGAAACCGATGGCCATCAGGGCCGCGGTCCCGAAGAAGGGGTAGCGCCAGCTGGCGTTGCCGAGGGCCGCGCCGAGCAGCGGGCCGCAGGCCATGCCGAGGCCGAGCGCGGACTCGTACAGCAGGATGGCCGCCGCGCTGCCGCCGGCCGCGGCGCCGACGATGACGGCGAGCGCGGTCGAGACGAAGAGCGCGTTGCCGAGCCCCCAGCCGGCCCGGAAGCCGACGAGTTCGCCGACCGAGCCCGAGGTGCCGGAGAGCGCGGCGAAGACGACGACCAGCGCGAGCCCGACGAGCAGGGTCTTCTTGCCGCCGATACGGCTGGAGACGTAGCCGGTGACCAGCATCGCGACCGCGGTGATCAGGAAGTACGAGGTGAACAGGAGCGAGACCTGGCTGGGGGTCGCGTCCAGGCCCTTGGCGATGGACGGCAGGATCGGGTCCACCAGGCCGATGCCCATGAAGGCGACGACGGATGCGCCCGCGGTGGCCCAGACGGCCTTCGGCTGCCGCAGGAGGCTTCCTGGTTCGGCTTCGCTCATGACTGCCTCGATTCTCTCCCTGAGTGGTTGTGTTATACACACAATAAGTGAGCGGAACTAATAGATGCAAGCTACATCTAGTTTGGGCCGGTCAGAGGCTTCGAAGCCCGGACGGGTGATCGTCCTTGACGCGGCGACGGGCGGGGAGGACCGTTGAGCTCTATGAGGGGCGAACCCAGTTGCCCGAAGTGTGGTGGCCGGGTCAGGGCGCCCGGTCTCTTTGCCGACTCCTGGCAGTGCGACGTGCACGGTGTCGTGCATCCGCTGCAGCCCGTGATCCCGCCCAGCGTCGAGGCCCTCGGCGTGGTGGTGCACCGGGCGCAGGTCCCGGTGTGGATGCCCTGGCCCCTGCCCGTCGGATGGATGTTCACCGGAGTGGCGTGCGCGGGCGACGACCGCAGCGGCGGCCGCGCGACCGCCGTCGCCTGCTCGGGACCCGGACCGCTCGGCGGCATCGGCGAACTGATCCTGGTCGCCGAGGAGCTGGGCGTCGGACTCGGCGCGCGGTACGCGGGGGTCGAGGGCCCGGACCCCGGCCCGCACATGAAGGTCGACGAACCCCCGCACACCAAGGTCCTCGCCGCCGGCCGCCCCACCCCGCTCTGGCACGTCAACGCCCCCGCCGACCGCGCGGTCTTCGCGGGCGAGGCGCGCGGGCTCTGGCTCTGGGCGATCGTCTGGCCGGAGCAGTCGGGGCTGCTGATGTACGAGGAGCTGGTGCTCACCGATCTGCGCGACGCGGGCGGAGAGGTGGACCTGGTGCCGGTCGGGGCGCTCTCGCCGCGGCTGCTCGCGTAGCCACCCGGGTTACCCTTGACCGTCCCTCTCGCCCCCTTTGCCCCCGGAGTCACGCGTCGTGCGCATCGACCTGCACACCCACTCCCGGGCCTCGGACGGTACGGACACCCCGGCCGAGCTCGTCCGTAACGCGGCCGCCGCCGGACTCGACGTCGTGGCGCTCACCGACCACGACACCACCCGCGGCCACGCCGAATCGATCGCCGCCCTCCCCGCGGGACTGACGCTCGTCACCGGCGCCGAGATCTCCTGCCGTGTCGACGGCATCGGCATGCACCTCCTCGCGTACCTCTTCGACCCCGACGAGCCGGAGTTCCTCCGCGAGCGCGAACTGGTCCGCGACGACCGGGTGCCGCGCGCGCAGTCGATGGTCCGCAAGCTCCAGGAGCTGGGCGTGCCCATCACCTGGGAGCAGGTCGCGCGCATCGCGGGCGACGCCTCGCTCGGCCGCCCGCACATCGCAACTGCCCTGGTGGAGCTGGGAGTTGTGGACACCGTGTCCGACGCCTTCACCACCGAGTGGCTGGCCGACGGCGGACGTGCGTACGCGGCGAAGCACGAGCTGGACCCCTTCAAAGCGATCCGCCTGGTCAAGCAGGCGGGTGGCGTCGCGGTCTTCGCGCACCCGCAGGCCGTCAAGCGCGGCAAGGTCGTACCGGAGTCCACGATCGGCGATCTCGCGGCGCACGGCCTCGACGGCATCGAGGTCGACCACATGGACCACGACGCACCGACCCGCACCCGGCTGCGCTCCCTCGCGGGTGACCTCGGGCTGCTGACCACCGGGTCCAGCGACTACCACGGCAGCCGCAAGTCCGTGGAGCTCGGGGAGTACACCACCGACCCCGAGGTGTACGGCGAGATCACCCGGCGTGCGACGGGCGCGTTCCCGGTGCCGGGCGCCGGCGGACGCTGACCGCGCTTCTCCTCGTAACCCCCACTTCTCACTCCTCACGTGCAAGGCCTCACTGTGTTCGACGCTGCCGTTTTCGGATCCCTCTTTGTCACGCTTTTTGTGATCATGGACCCCCCTGGGATCACCCCGATCTTCCTCGCCCTCACCGCGGGCCGTCCCGCCAAGGTCCAGCGCAAGATGGCGCTGCAGGCGGTGATGGTCGCCTTCGGCGTGATCGCCGTCTTCGGCCTGCTCGGCCAGCAGATCCTGGACTATCTGCATGTCTCCGTCCCCGCGCTGATGATCGCGGGCGGTCTGCTGCTGCTCCTGATCGCGCTCGACCTGCTCACCGGCAAGACGGACGAGCCGACGCAGACCAAGGACGTCAACGTCGCGCTCGTACCGCTCGGCATGCCGCTGCTCGCGGGTCCGGGTGCGATCGTCTCGGTCATCCTGGCCGTGCAGCACGCGGACACCGCGGCGCAGCAGGTCTCGGTCTGGGTGGCGATCCTCGCCATGCACATCGTGCTCTGGCTGACGATGCGCTACTCGCTGCTGATCATCCGTGTGATCAAGGACGGCGGGGTCGTGCTGGTGACGCGGCTCGCGGGCATGATGCTCTCCGCGATCGCCGTGCAGCAGATCATCAACGGCGTCACCCAGGTCATCCAGAACAGCTGACCTGCCCTGACCTGTCCTGAAACGCAAGGCGCCCCCGTGCATGTGCACGGGGGCGCTTCGTCATCAGCGACGTACTTAAGGCGTTACGAAGCCGGGCTGTCGGCCGGGCGGATGTAGATGCGCTGGCCGATTGCCGCGGCCTGCTGCACGATCCGGTTGACGGAGGCGGCGTCCACAACGGTGCTGTCCATGGCGGTGCCATCGACGTCGTTGAGGCGCATGATTTCGAAGCGCATGGCTTCTCCCTTCGTCCGATCCTCCTGCTGGAGAACTGTGTGTCGTACGGGTATTTACTCTGCTCCCGTGGTGCGTCTGGGCGGTTGCCCGTCCGTTAAGAGTGGATTGCGTGGCTAGGGTGCCTCACGTTCCATATGGGTCCAACGGCTTGCCTTCCTCAAACATTCCCTACGCTAAGGAAAATTTTCGCGAGCCTAATTACTGGCCGGTAGTGCGACAGGTTGTGCCCGCTGCGTGACGCCTAGGACAATGGGCGGCGTATGAATGACGACGCAGACATCGGCGCTCACCTGCAGCGCACCAACGACCTCCTCACGCGCATGCTCGCCGAGGTCGCCAAGACCCCGTCCACGCACGCGATCTTCGTGGACGCCGGATATGTGTATGCCGCGGGCGGCCTGCTGGTCACCGGGACCGAGGACCGCAGATCCTTCGACCTCGACGCGGAGGGCCTGATCGAGGCCTTCATCGACAAGGCGCGGATCATCTTCGCGGACAGCAGGCTGCTGCGGGTGTACTGGTACGACGGCGCCCGGCGTCGCATCCACACCCCCGAGCAGCAGTCCATCGCCGAGCTCCCCGACGTGAAGGTGCGCCTGGGCAACCTCAACGCCAACAACCAGCAGAAGGGCGTCGACTCCCTGATCCGCACCGATCTGGAGTCCCTCGCCCGCCACCGCGCCATCTCCGACGCGGCCCTGGTCGGCGGCGACGAGGACCTCGTCTCCGCCGTCGAGGCGGCGCAGGGGTACGGGGCGCGGGTCCACCTCTGGGGGATCGAGGCCGCGGAGGGCATGCGCAACCAGGCCGAACCGCTGCTCTGGGAGGTCGACAGCCAGCGCACCTTCGACCTGGACTTCTGCAAGCCGTACGTGACGCGGCGGCCGGTCACCACGTACGAGCAGGAGTCCACGCCGCTGCCCACCCGCGAGGACATCCGCTTCGTCGGCGCCCAGATCGCCGCGACGTGGCTCTCGGAGCGGGGGCGCGAGGCGCTGGCCGAGCTGCTGCCCAACCGCCCGTATCTGCCGGGCCCGGTGGACCAGGAGCTCCTGGTCGATGCGGAGCGGCTGCTCCAGCGGTCGCTCCGCGGGCACGGGGACCTGCGGCGGGCGCTGCGCGACGGCTTCTGGAACCACCTGCAGTCGCAGTACTAGACGCCCTCGTACTGGATGCCCTCCCAGAAGGCGGCGAGCGCGGCCGAGGTCTCGGCGGGCCGGTCGGTGTTGGGGGAGTGCTCGGCGCCCCGGATCACGGTGCGCCGGGCACCGAGGCGCTCCGCCATCGCGTCGAGGAGCGGCACGGGCCAGGTGTCGTCGCGCTCGCCCGAGACGACGTGGAGCGGGAGGGGCACGGCGGCGAGCTCGTCGGTGCGGTCCGGTTCGGTGGCCAACTGGCGGCCGGTGGCGATGAGTTGGGCCGGACGGTGGAGCATCCAGCGCCGCCGCATGTCGGTGTCGTCGGACTCCCTCTCGGCGGGCGGGTCCATGGCACGCATCGCCTCCCAGACCTGCTCCATGCCCATCACCGCGAGCGCGTCGCTGAGCAGCTTGATCTTCTGCTGCTGTTCGGCGGTGACCTGGGCCGGACCGGAGGACATGAGGGTGAGCGAGGCGAAGGGGGAGGGGTCGAGGAGCACGGCGGCCCGGGCGATCTGGCCGCCGAGGGAGTGACCGACGAGGTGCACGGGGGTATCGAGGGCGCAGGCCTGGGCGATGACGTCCCTGGCCAACTCGGCCTGCGCGTAAGCCTCTTGGGCGTCGGTCCCCTCGGACTCGTACTGCCCGCGACCGTCGACGGCAACGGTACGGAACCCGGCACCGGCCAGAGGCTCCAGCATCGCGATGAAGTCCTCCTTGCTGCCGGTGTACCCGGGGAGGAGGAGGGCGGTGCCACGGGTGTGCCGGGCGGGGCTGGTGTCCAGGACGGCGAACGGTCCCCGCGAGGTCAGGAGGGGGTAGGCACGGGTGCGGGCGGGCGGGGCGAAGGTGGGCGGCCGACTCATACGACGAGGCTAACCGGGGTGGGGGAAACGCGAAGCGGCCCGGGTCCCCTCGGGGATCCGGGCCGCTTCGTGCAGGTCAGCTCTCGGGCTGCGTGGCCTTCGGGGCTCGCGTCCGGCGCCTACGCGGCTTGGCCTCCGCGTCGGCCTCGGCCGCCTCGGGGGTCGCCTCCGCCGTCACCTTCGGCTTGGCCGCCGCGCGCTTGCGCTTCGGCTTCGGCTCGGGCTCGACCAGGGGGGCCATCTGGAAGTCCGGCTCGTCGGCGACCTCGGGCTTCGCGACCCGCGTACGACGCTTCGGCTTGACCTCCGGCTCGGCCTCGACGACCGGCGCCGGCGTCACGACAGCCGCCTCGGCGACCGCGTCCGCGACAGCGACGCGCGTACGGCGACGGCGCCGCGGCGTGCGCGGCTCCTCCGCAGCGGCCTCTTCGGCGACGGGTGCGGGCGCAGGCGCGGCGACAGCGGTCTCGGCCGTCTCGCTGCCCAGCGGGGCGCCATTGCGCGTGCGCCGACGCTGCCGCGGCGTACGCGGCGCGCGCTCCTCCCGCTCACGTACCGGAGCGGCCGCGGCGGGCGCGGACTTGCGTCCACGGCCACCCGTCTCGCCCAGGTCCTCGAGCTCCTCAGCACCCAGACCCGCACGCGTGCGCTCCGCCCGCGGCAGAACACCCTTCGTACCGGCCGGAATGCCCAGCAGTTCGTAGAGGTGCTCGGAGGTGGAGTACGTCTCCTCCGGCTCGTCGAACGGCAGGTCCAGCGCCTTGTTGATCAGCTTCCAGCGCGGGATGTCGTCCCAGTCGACGAGCGTGATCGCCGTACCCGACTTGCCCGCGCGGCCGGTGCGGCCGATGCGGTGCAGGTACGTCTTCTCGTCCTCGGGGGACTGGTAGTTGATGACGTGCGTCACGTCGTCGACGTCGATACCGCGCGCGGCGACGTCGGTGCAGACCAGCACGTCGATCTTGCCGTTGCGGAAGGCGCGCAGGGCCTGCTCGCGCGCACCCTGGCCGAGGTCGCCGTGGACGGCGCCCGAGGAGAAGCCACGGGTGGCCAGCTGCTCGGCGATGTCCGCGGCGGTCCGCTTCGTACGGCAGAAGATCATCGCGAGCCCGCGGCCGTCGGCCTGCAGGATGCGCGAGACCAGTTCCGGCTTGTCCATCGAGTGGGCGCGGAAGATGTGCTGCGTGATGTTGGCGACGGTCTGGCCCTCGCCGTCGGGCGAGGTCGCCCGGATGTGCGTCGGCTGCGACATGTAGCGGCGCGCGAGGCCGATGACCGCACCCGGCATGGTTGCCGAGAAGAGCATCGTCTGGCGGCGCGGCGGCAGCATGTTCATGATGCGCTCGACGTCGGGCAGGAAGCCCAGGTCCAGCATCTCGTCGGCCTCGTCGAGGACGAGCGCGCGGATGTGACCGAGGTTGAGCTTCTTCTGGCCCGCCAGGTCGAGCAGTCGGCCCGGGGTGCCGACGATGATGTCGACGCCCTTCTTCAGGGCCTCGACCTGCGGCTCGTACGCCCGGCCGCCGTAGATCGCGAGAACGCGGACGTTACGGACCTTGCCGGCGGTCTGCAGGTCGTTGGTGACCTGCTGGCACAGCTCACGGGTGGGGACGACGACGAGCGCCTGCGGGGCGTCGGTCAGCTTCTCCGGCGCGGCACGGCCGGCCTCGACGTCGGCGGGGACGGTGACGCGCTCGAGCAGCGGCAGACCGAAACCGAGCGTCTTGCCGGTGCCGGTCTTGGCCTGGCCGATGACGTCGGATCCGGAGAGCGCGACGGGGAGCGTCATCTCCTGGATGGGAAAGGGGGACACAATGCCGACGGCCTCAAGGGCTTCGGCGGTCTCGGGGAGAATCCCGAGGTCTCGGAACGTAGTCAGGGTGCTGCCTCTTCTGTGAGACGCGGCCCAAGGCGAACGATGGGGGTCGTACCGTGCCGATCAGCGCGGGACCACTGCCTTCGCTCAAGCGCTCGTGCCGCTGAGGGGGCCCCTCACATCGGAAAAAGTGAGGGCGGTCGGGTGGAGCCGATCGGGCCACCGACCGGGCATCCTCATTCGGATGACCTGCCAAACGTTCAGAACATTCGACAGGCGCATTACCACTGTACCCCGGAATCGCGCATGTGTGTTGGGTGAATTGAAGTAGAGGCCGTGGTCACAGTGGCCGACCGACCCCTTACGCAATGCCGCAACCGGGCTATTGTGCGCTCCATGGAGACGCCTGACAACGCCAAAACCGCCACCGACGAAGCCCCTGCCCCGACCGGCATCGCAGCCCAGGACTGGGAGACGGCTGGAGCCGATCCCAAGTACCGCGCCGCCGTCGTGGACCTGCTCGGTGCGCTCGCGTACGGGGAGCTGGCGGCCTTCGAGCGGCTCGCCGAGGACGCCAAGCTCGCGCCGACGCTCGGTGACAAGGCGGCGCTGGCGAAGATGGCCTCGGCCGAGTTCCACCACTTCGAGCGACTGGCCGACCGGCTCACCGCGATCGACGCCGACCCGACCGCCTCGATGGACCCCTTCGCCCAGGCCCTGGACGACTTCCACCGCCAGACCGCTCCGTCGGACTGGCTGGAGGGCCTGGTCAAGGCGTACGTCGGCGACTCGATCGCCAGTGACTTCTACCGCGAGGTCGCGGCCCGCCTGGACACCGACACCCGCCAGCTGGTGCTCGCGGTCCTCGACGACACGGGCCACGGCAACTTCGCGGTGGAGAAGGTCCGCGCCGCGATCGAGGCCGACCCCCGCGTCGGCGGCCGGCTCGCGCTCTGGGCCCGACGCCTGATGGGCGAGGCCCTGAGCCAGGCCCAGCGCGTGGTCGCGGACCGCGACGCACTGTCGACGATGCTGGTCGGCGGGGTGGCGGACGGCTTCGATCTGGCTGAGGTGGGCCGGATGTTCTCGCGCATCACGGAAGCCCACACCAAGCGCATGGCTGCGCTGGGGCTGGCTGCCTAGGCAGCTGATCGGCGGAGGCGGCCCGTCGGGCGTAGCAGCAGGGACAGCAGGACCACGGCCACGACCACCGCTCCGAGCAGGGTCGCCACCACTCCCGCGGCGCTGCTGGGGCCGATCGTCGAGTGGGTCAGGAAGGCGCCGAACAGGGCGCCGACCGGGCCGGTCACCAGGACCGTACGCCGTGAGGGGAGCCGGTCCGACAGTCGGTGCGCGGCGGCCCAGGACAGGGCGAATCCCAGGAGAACGGAGCCGAGGGCTTCCCAGAACATGCTCATGTGGTCCCTCCCGCGAAGCCTGGCAAATCGGTCGAGGCGGTACTACCCGCCGCTCGCGGAATGCAACCCTCCCCGTACGCACGACAACGGCCCGGCGGTGATCACCGCCGGGCCGTTCCGTTGTGCTGAGTGGCGTTACAGGGCGCCGAATCCGACCCGTCGCTGGGCGGGCTCGCCGAGCTCCACGTACGCGATCCGGTCGGCCGGAATCAGGACCTTGCGGCCCTTGTCGTCCGAGAGGCTGAGCAGCTGTGCCTTGCCGGCCAGCGCCTCCGCTACCGCGCGCTCGACCTCCTCGGCCGACTGCCCGCTCTCCAGAACGATCTCCCGGGGCGCGTGCTGCACGCCGATCTTGACCTCCACGGCTTTGTCCCTCCGACGGTCCTGCGGTGCGCGGCCAGCCGCGCTGTACGGATCACCACATTAGCCCGGTGAGGGGACGGCCACGGCGCTGGTCGAACACGCCCGCAGCGAACAAGCCCTTCCGGGAGGAAGGTCAGTGCCCCTCGGCCCCGTGCAGCGGGAATCCCGCGATGCCGCGCCAGGCCAGCGAGGTGAGCAGCTGTACGGCGTTGTCGCGCGGGATGGTGGACTCGCTGGAGAGCCAGTAGCGGGCGACCACCTGCGAGACGCCGCCGAGACCCACCGCGAGGAGCATCGACTCCTCCTTGGAGAGGCCCGTGTCGCCCGCGATGACGTCCGAGATCGCCTCGGCGCACTGCAGCGACACCCGGTCCACGCGCTCGCGCACGGCGGGCTCGTTCGTCAGGTCGGACTCGAAGACGAGGCGGAAGGCGCCGCCCTCGTCCTGTACGTACGCGAAGTACGCGTCCATCGTCGCGGCCACGCGCAGCTTGTTGTCCGTGGTCGAGGCCAGCGCCGTGCGGACCGCCTGGAGGAGCGACTCGCAGTGCTGGTCGAGCAGGGCCAGATAGAGGTCCAGCTTCCCCGGGAAGTGCTGGTAGAGCACGGGCTTGCTGACGCCGGCCCGTTCGGCGATGTCGTCCATCGCGGCCGCGTGGTACCCCTGCGCGACAAAAACCTCCTGGGCGGCCCCGAGGAGCTGGTTGCGTCGGGCTCGGCGCGGCAGGCGCGTGCCCCGCGGGCGCGCTGCCTCTGTCTGCTCGATGGCTGTCACGCCGCCTCCCAATGAATAGCTGTACCAAGCAAAGCTCTGACGTCGCGCCGCCATCGTACTTTTGAGTAACCGTGCTGTGCGCGGTGCGGACGCAGAATTTCACGGACCGGACAGCCTGTGAAGGTCCCACCGCTGTTCAGCCACACGTCAGCTGCGGTAATCGTCCTCGTCGAGCGGGACCACGCGCGTCTGTTCGGTCGCGTCCGCCTCGTTGACGACGGCCGGATCGATGGAGGTCAGGGGGTCGTCGTCCTGCGGAGTGAGATCGGCCTGCTGTTCGGCGGTGTCCGCAGGGTCCGCCTCTTCGTAGGGCTCGGTGGGCATGGACTCGCCTTCCCTCGGGAGCACTCTCCCCATCGAGCCTAGGAGCGCCGGTCCCGCGCCGCCAGGCAGCCTGTGACTGCGAACACACGAACCACTGCGTGATCGTCTCGTAACATCGCCTTATGTCTTCGACCGAGCTGCCGGGAATCGCCACGTCCGTGGCACCCAAGGTGAGCGCCGTCCGCATCGCCGAGGGGGAGACGCTGCGGACCGTGTCGCTCCCCGGACTGACGCTGAACGTCCGCTCCAGGGCCGGGACGCGGACCGGCCTGGAGCCCGCACTGTTCGTGCACGGGCTCGGCGGGTCCTCGCAGAACTGGTCGGCGCTGATGCCGCTGGTCGACGATCTCGTCGACGGCGAGGCGCTGGACCTGCCCGGATTCGGGGACTCCCCGCCGCCGGACACCGGCGACTACTCGGTCACCGGGCACGCGCGCGCCGTCATCCGCCACCTCGACGCGAGCGGGCGCGGCCCCGTGCACCTGGTGGGGAACTCGCTCGGCGGGGCGGTCTCGACGCGGGTCGCCGCCGTGCGGCCCGATCTCGTACGGACCCTGACCCTGATCTCGCCGGCCCTGCCCGAGCTGCGCGCCCAGCGCACCGCGTGGCCGACCGCGCTGGTCGCGGTGCCCGGCGTCGCCGGGATGTTCGCGAAGATGACGAAGGACTGGACGGCGGAGCAGCGCACCCGCGGAGTGATGGCACTCTGTTACGGGGACCCGGCGCGGGTCTCCGACGAGGGACTGCGCAACGCGGTCGACGAGATGGAGCGCAGGCTTCAACTCCCGTATTTCTGGGACGCGATGACGCGTTCCGCGCGGGGGATCGTGGATGCGTACACGCTGGGCGGCCAGCACGGACTGTGGCGGCAGGCGGAGCGGGTGCTGGCGCCGACGCTGCTCGTGTACGGCGGCAGGGACCAGCTCGTCTCGTACCGTATGGCGAGCAGGGCCGCGAAGACGTTCCGGGGGTCGCGCCTGCTGTCACTGCCCGACGCCGGGCACGTGGCGATGATGGAGTACCCCGAGACGGTCGCGACGGCCTTCCGGGAATTGCTGAACGACTGCAGTAGGAGCTGATCCCGGGCGTGGGACGTCATAGCCGCCGAGGCACCACCGGCACCGCCGACACCGGGCCCATACCCGTCGGCGACAGACCGGCGGTGCAGGCCGAACCGGGGACCGGCCGTCGCAGGAGGACCGCCGAGGAGACCCACGGTCAGGTGCGCGGGGGGCATCCCGAGCACCGTGAGTGGGGCGCCGCGCCGATGCCGCAGCGGTACGGCGACTGGCAGGGCGGTCCGGGCGGGCAGCAGTCGCGGCCGCCTCGTGTGCCGGGGCCGCGGCAGGAGTTCGTGCAGGCCTTCGAGGAGACCGCCGGGGCCGCGTGGACCGCGCCGGAGCGCGAGTTCGAACCGATCGTTCCGCCCGCGGAGCCGGAGACCGCCAAGAGCGGCAAGGGGCGGGCCTTCACCGGGATCGCCGCCGCCGCGGTGACCACCGTGCTCGCCGTGGTCGTCGCCGGGCAGGTCGCCTCGGGCGGCGGCTCGTCGCACACCGACGCCCAGTCCTCGGGGACGGGCCGGGGCGACAGTTCCGCGGCCTCGCGCGGGGAGCACCGTTCGACGCCGTCGACGCTGGTCGCTCCCGTCCTCACGTACGACCAGAAGATGGCCAAGCAGTACCCGCTGGACGCGAAGCTGACGGCGTCCGGGGAGTTCGCGACGGTGCCGGGGTCGGCGAAGGCGCCGGGGAGCGGGCGAAAGTACCGCTACCGGATCGATGTCGAGAAGGGGCTCGGGCTCGACGGCGCGCTATTCGCCGATGCCGTCCAGAAGACCCTGAACGACAACCGGAGTTGGGCGCACAACGGGGCCAAGACATTTGAGCGGATATCCACGGGCACGCCTGATTTCGTGATCACTCTGGCCAGTCCGGGAACCACTGCGAAATGGTGTCTGAAATCCGGCCTCGACACGTCCGAGGAGAATGTGTCGTGCGATTCCGCGTCCACCGAGCGCGTCATGATCAATGCGTATCGCTGGGCGCAGGGTTCCGAGACGTACGGCGCCGACAAAATGTTCATGTACCGGCAAATGCTCATCAATCATGAAGTCGGTCACCGGCTCGGGCACTCGCATGTGACCTGCACCACTCCGGGTGCGCTGGCGCCCGTGATGCAGCAGCAGACCAAGTCGCTGGACATCAACGGAATCAAGTGCAGGCCCAACCCCTGGGTATATCCGGCCAGTTGAGGTGAGCTGTCGGGCGGGCGCCCGGATGTGGTTTATGTCTTTTTGACATCCGGGGTGCCGTCCCCCATATTTCTCCTCATGTCGCACTGCCTCGAGTCCTCCGTGAGCGCCGCCATAGAGCTGGCGCTCATCGGCGTGACCGGGCACAGCGTCGCCGACATTCTCTGTCGCTGACGCCCGCCCTGGCGTGCGTCGGCTCTTTTGCGTTTCTCTGCCGCGCCCCCGGGCACAACTCTGCCCGCAGGCGCGGTAATTCTGCTTTCCGGACCCCGGTACCGCTGCCCTGTGTGGACTCTTCCTCCTTGTCTCCGCGGTACATCGAGAGGTCTGAATTCCCATGCGCCATCTGTCCCCACGCAGCGTGTCCATAGCCGCGGGTGCGGTGATCCTCGCCCTGGGCGCCGCCGCCTGCGGCCCCAAGGACGGCTCCTCCACGAGCTCCTCGGCCGACGCCACCCCGCACAAGGGCGGCGCGCTGACCGTCCTGAATGCGAACCCCACGGACAACTTCGACCCCGCGAGGCTCTACACCTCCGGCGGCGGCAACATCCCCTCGCTGGTCTTCCGTACGCTGACCACCCGCAACCGCGAGGACGGCGCGGCCGGCTCCAAGGTGGTGCCGGACCTGGCCACCGACACCGGCCGGCCCAACAAGGACGCCACGGTGTGGACGTACACGCTGAAGGACGGGCTGAAGTACGAGGACGGCACCGCGATCACGAGCGCCGACATCAAGTACGGCATCGAGCGCTCCTTCGCCGGTGAACTCTCCGGCGGTGCACCGTACTTGAGGGACTGGCTGATCGGCGGAGCCGACTACGAGGGCCCGTACAAGGACAAAAAGGGCCTCGCCTCGATCGAGACCCCGGACGCGAAGACCATCGTCTTCCACCTGAACAAGCCCGAGGGCGAGTTCCCCTACCTCGCCACCCAGACGCAGACGACCCCGGTGCCCCAGGCCAAGGACACCGGCGTCAAGTACGCGAACCACCCGGTCTCCTCGGGCCCGTACAAGGTCGTCAAGAACGAGAACAACGGCGAGCGCATCACGCTGGAGCGCAACAAGTACTGGTCGAACGACGACGAGCGCAAGGCCTACCCCGACACCATCGACGTGCGTTCGGGCCTGGACTCGGCCGTCATCAACCAGCGGCTCTCCGCCTCGGCGGGCACCGACTCGGCCGCCGTGACCACCGACACCAACCTCGGCCCGGCCGAGCTGGCGAAGGTCTCCGGGGACAAGAAGCTCGCCGCCCGCGTGGGCACGGGCCACTTCGGCTACACCAACTACATCGCCTTCAACACCAAGGTGAAGCCCTTCGACAACCCGAAGGTGCGCCAGGCGATCTCGTACGCAGTCGACCGCAGCTCGGTCGTCAACGCGGCCGGCGGCTCCTCGCTCGCCGAGCCCGCCACCACCTTCCTGCCCGGCCAGGCATCCTTCGGCTACAGCGCCTACGACGCCTTCCCCGCCGGTGAATCGGGCAACGCGGCCAAGGCCAAGGAGCTGCTGAAGGAGGCCGGTTACGCCAAGGGCCTGACCATCACCCTCGCGCACAACAACGAGAAGAACTTCGAGACCAGCCCCGAGATCGCCACCGCGATCCAGGAGGCCCTCAAGAAGGCCGGCATCACCGTCAAGCTGCAGGGCCTGGAGTCCAACGCCTACAGCGACACCATCTACAGCGTGAAGAGCGAGCCGGGCATGTTCCTCGGCGGCTGGGGTGCCGACTGGCCCTCCGGCGGTCCCTTCCTCGCCCCGATCTTCGACGGCCGCCAGATCGTCAAGAACGGCTACAACTTCAACGCCTCGCAGCTCGACGACGCCTCCGTCAACAAGGAGGTCGACGCGATCAACAAGCTGACCGACCTGAACGCCGCCGCCACGCGCTGGGGCGCGCTCGACAAGAAGCTCGGCGAGCAGGCGCTGACCGTGCCGCTCTTCCACCCGGTCTACAAGCGGCTCTACGGCTCGGCCGTCAAGAACGTCGTGATCAGCGACTGGACCGGTGTGCTGGACGTCTCGCAGGTCGCGGTCAAGTAACCATGTCCGAAGCCTTGTCGGTCCAGGAGGCGGGGGCGGTCGTCACGGCCGCCCCCGCCTCCGGGGCGTCTCCGTTCTGGCGGCGGCTGCGCACGCAGCGCGCCGCCCTCGTCGCGGCGGTCGTCGTCGCGCTGCTGGTCCTCGCCGCGCTCGCCGCGCCGCTGCTCACGGCGCTGGAGGGCCAGGACCCGACCTCGTACCACCCGAAACTCGTCGACTCGGCGACCGGCGGCGTGCCGCTCGGCTCCTTCGGCGGGATCAGCGCCGAGCACTGGCTCGGGGTCGAACCGCTCACCGGGCGCGATGTGTTCGCACGCGTCGTGTACGGGGCCAGGGTCTCGCTCGGCGTCGCGCTCGGCGCGACCCTGATCCAGGTGATCGTCGGGGTCGGGATCGGGCTCACCGCCGGTCTCGGCAACCGTTTCGTCGACCAGGCACTCAGCCGGATCACCGATGTGATGGTGGCCCTGCCGATCATGGTCACGGCGCTGGCCGCGCTGACCGTGGTGCCCGGGAGTTTCCCGCGTCCCGTGCTGATCGCGCTGGTCATCGGGCTGGTCGGCTGGTCCGGCACCTCGAAGATCGTGCGCGCGCAGACGCTCTCGCTGAAGTCCCGCGACTATGTGGCGGCGGCCCGGCTGAGCGGCTGGAGCGGATGGCAGATCGCCCGCAGGGAACTGCTGCCCGCGCTGGCCGCACCCGTCATCACGTACGCCGTGCTGCTCTTCCCCACCAACATCGTCGTCGAGGCGGCCCTGTCCTTCCTCGGGGTGGGCATCAAACCGCCGACCCCCTCGTGGGGACAGATGCTCAGCGACGCCGACACCTGGTATCAGGCGGCGCCCACCTATCTGCTCATCCCCGCCGTGCTGCTGTTCATCACCGTGCTGGCGCTGACCGTGCTGGGCGAGGGCGTACGCACCGCGCTCGACCCGCGGATCGCCTCCCGGCTGCGGATCGGCACCGGCAAGAAGAAGGAGGCCGGGGCATGAGCCGGTTCCTGCTGCGCAGGGTCGCCGGAGCGCTCTTCGTGCTCTTCGCGCTGAGCGTCATCGTCTACGCGGTCTTCTACGTGGCCCCCGGCGACGTCGCCCAGATCGCCTGCGGACCACGCTGCTCGGCCGCCCAGGTGGCCCAGGTGCGCGAGCAACTGCACCTCGGCGACCCGCTGTACGTGCAGTACGCGCACTTCGTCCAGGGCATCTTCGTCGGCCGCGACTACTCGGGCGGCACGTCGGTCATCCACTGCGACGCCCCGTGCCTGGGCATCTCCTACCAAGGAGACCAGCAGGTCACGCAGTTGATCCTCGCCAAGCTCCCGGCCACCGCCTCGCTGGTGGTGGGCGGATTCGTACTGTGGATGCTGCTCGGGGTCGGCACCGGACTGCTGTCGGTGTGGCGGCGCGGCCGGCTCACCGAGCGGCTGCTGACCGGGCTCACCCTGGCAGGCATGTCCACACCGGTCTTCGTGATCGGGCTGCTGCTGATCATCGTGTTCTGCTCGACGCTGCAGTGGCTGCCGTTCCCCCAGTACGTCCCCTTCACCGAGGACCCCGCCGAGTGGGGCTGGAACCTGCTGCTGCCGTGGGTCTCGCTGGCGGCGATCTCGGCGGCTCCGTACGCGCGGATGACGCGTGCCGCGATGCTGGAGACGCTGGCCGAGGACCACGTACGGACCTTCAGGGCGTACGGGGTCAGTGAGCGCGCCCTGGTCTGGCGGCACGCGCTGCGCGGGGCGCTCGCCCCGTTGATCGCGCTGGCCGCGCTGGACGTCGGGACGATGTTCGGCGGGGCGGTCCTGACCGAGTCGCTGTTCGGGATTCCGGGGATCGGGCGCCAGATGGTCGAGGCCGTCAGGAACGTCGACCTGCCGGTCGTGGTGGGGCTGGTGCTCGTCACCGGATTCTTTGTGGTGCTTGCCAATGCCGTCGCGGACGTGGCTCACGCGCTGGCCGACCGACGGGTGGTCCTGTCATGAGTGAGACTCCGCTTCCGCTGGTCGAGGTCGAGGACCTCAGGATCGGCTTCGGTGATGTGCAGGCCGTGGACGGGCTCTCCTTCACGCTGGAGGCGGGTGGCGCGCTGGCCGTGGTCGGCGAGTCCGGCTCGGGCAAGAGCGCTTCGGCGTACGCGCTGCTCGGGTTGCACCGGGGGAGCGGGGCCGTCGTCAGCGGGTCGGTGCGGGTGGCCGGGGTCGACGTACAGGCCGCGTCCGAGGGGGAGTTGAGGGCGCTGCGGGGCGGGGCCGCGGCCATGGTCTTCCAGGACCCGCTGTCCTCGCTCGACCCGTACTACGCGATCGGCGACCAGATCGCCGAGGTCTACCGCGTCCACGCGAAGGCGTCGCGGCGGGCCGCGCGGGCGCGGGCGGTGGAGGTGCTCGACCGGGTCGGGATTCCTGACGCGGTACGTCGCTCGCGGTCGCGCCCGCACGAGTTCAGCGGCGGGATGCGGCAGCGGGCGCTGATCGCGATGGCGCTGGCGTGCGAGCCGCGGCTGCTGATCGCGGACGAGCCGACGACGGCGCTGGACGTGACGGTGCAGGCCCAGATCCTGGATCTGCTGCACGAGTTGCGGACGGAGACGGGGATGGGGCTGCTGCTGGTCACGCATGACGTGGGGGTGGCGGCGGAGTCGGTCGATGATGTGCTGGTGATGCGGGCGGGTCGGGCGGTGGAGCGGGGGTCGGTGCGTGAGGTGCTGGGCTCGCCCCAGGATGCCTATACGCAGGCGCTGCTTGCGGCGGTTCCGCGGGTGGACAGGGTGCGGGTTCAGGCGAAGGCTTCCCCGATCCCGCCCCTTCCCGGCAGTGACATCAGCGGCTCCGCCGCGCGAGGGGGCACGCCCCCAGGCCCCCGTGAGCGACCTTCGGCCGCTCGTCCTCAATCGCCGGACGGGCTTGAGGTGTCCGGGGATCTCCTGCGGGCCACCGGTTTGCGGCAGGTGTTCGGCCGCGGCAAGCACGCCTTCGCCGCCGTCGACGGAGTCGACATCACCCTCCACCCTGGCGAAACCCTTGGCATCGTCGGCGAGAGCGGCAGCGGCAAGACCACCCTCGGCCGCATCCTCGTCGGACTCCAGGAGCCCACCGCCGGCACCCTCACCCGGACCGACCGCGTCCAGATGGTCTTCCAGGACCCGGTCTCCTCCCTCAACCCCCGCCGTTCCATCGGTGAATCCGTCGCCGACCCGCTCCGCGCGCGCGGCGAGCTCGACGACGCCGCGATCCGCGCCCGCGTGCGCGACCTGCTCAAGCGCGTGGGGCTCGACCCCGAGGCGTACGACCGCTATCCGCACGAGTTCAGCGGCGGTCAGCGCCAGCGCGTCGGCATCGCGCGCGCCCTCGCCGCCGACCCCGCGCTGATCGTCTGCGACGAGGCCGTCTCCGCGCTCGACGTCACCACCCAGGCCCAAGTCACCGCCCTGCTCGCGGAGTTGCAGCAGGAGCTCGGGCTCGGGCTCGTCTTCATCGCGCACGACCTCGCCGTCGTACGACAGGTGAGCGACCGGGTCGCCGTCATGCGCCAGGGCCGGATCGTGGAGCAGGGACCCGTCGACGAGGTGTACGGGAATCCTCAGGACCCCTACACCCGCCAGCTCCTGGCCGCCGTCCCCGCCCTCGATCCCGTGCTCGCGGCCGTGCGCCGCGCGGCGCGAAGGGAGCTGGCCGCAGCCTGACGCAGCGTAACGAAACCGCACCCTAGCGCGACAGAACGTCAACGGGGCGGGAAAGTTACGACGGTTCACCCCTTCTGGTGGCGTGATGGACAACCGTCCGTCGCGCCACCTCACTGTCCGCTTACGGTCGTCCCGCTGCGAGTCACCGCCACCAACGGCGGCCGCGGTCAAGGGAGATCGGGGGTGTTTCGGTTGCGGATCGGACTGCTTACGGAAGGCGGTTATCCGTATGCGACGGGTGAGTCCAGGCTCTGGTGCGACCGGCTGGTGCGCGGGCTCGGGCAGCACGAGTTCGACGTCTACGCACTGAGCCGCAGCGCCGAACAGGAGGAGCGCGGCTGGATCGCGCTGCCGCCCCAGGTGCAGTTGGTGCGGACCGCGCCGCTCTGGGCGCCGGACGACGACGGACTCACGTACGGCCGCCGCGAACGCCGCCGCTTCGCCGC
Organism: Streptomyces sp. NBC_01465; assembly: GCF_036227325.1. Taxonomy (NCBI): domain Bacteria; kingdom Bacillati; phylum Actinomycetota; class Actinomycetes; order Kitasatosporales; family Streptomycetaceae; genus Streptomyces; species Streptomyces sp. NBC_01465. The sequence goes on from NZ_CP109467.1 coordinate 5,584,053, forward strand.
CCACTTCACGGACCTCGCCGCGGCGATCTGCGGCGACGGCGAGGACTTCGCGCAGGGGCTGTACGGACTGGCCGAACTCGCCCTCGAATTCGGCGGGTTGTGCGCCGCGCTCCGCTCCGAGGCCGCCATACGCATCCTGGAGTCCGCCTGCCGCGCCCCCGGCGCGAGCCGCACCGTCCAGGCCGCCAGGATCCCCGACCTCCTCGGCTTCGCCGGCCTGCTGGAGCGCGCCCTGCGCCCCCTCTCGCTGAGCGACTGGTACGACGAGAACGGGCTCGGCGCGGTCGATCTCTGCCACGCCACGTCGGGTGGGTCCGCCGCGCTCCCCGGCCTGCTGGCCAAACGCTTCTTCGGCGTACCGCTCCTGGTCACCGAGTACGGCGTGCAGCTCCGCGCCCAGTACCTCGACCTCGCGGCGGGCCAAGTCCCCGCCCCCGTCCGGGCGTTGATCACCTCCTTCCACCGCCGTCTGGCCGCCGAGGTGTACGAACAGGCCGCCGTCGTCACCCCCGGCAACACCCACGCCCGCCGCTGGCAGGAGAAGTGCGGCGCCGACCGCGCGAAGCTGCGCACGGTCTACCCCGGCATGGAGGCCGGGCGCTTCGCGGCCGTGGGCGACGCGGAGGAGCCGGGGGAGCCCGACACGCTGGTCTGGGTCGGGCGCATCGACCCGTCCAAGGACCTCATCGCGCTGCTGCACGCGTTCGCGGAGGTACGGAAAGAAGAACCGGAGGCCCGGCTGCGCATCGTCGGAGCCCCCGCCCAAGGACCCGAGGGCGCGGCATACCTCTCCCACTGTCGCGCCCTCGCGGCACAACTCTTCCCCGACGAGGCCGCGGACCAGCACGCGGTGGGCTCCAACCCCGTCACGTTCGAGGAGATCGGCGGCCCGGAGACACCGGACCTGGCCGCCGCGTACGCCTCCGGCGCGGTGGTTGTTCTGTCGAGCGTGGTGGAGGGCTTCCCGATCAGCCTGGTGGAAGCGATGTTCTGCGGCCGGGCGACGGTCTCGACGGACGTCGGGGCGGTGGTCGAAGTCATCGGCGGCACGGGCTTGGTGGTGCCGCCGCGCAATCCGCGTGCGCTGGCCGACGCGTGCGTGTCGCTGCTGCGGGATCCGGAGCGGAGAGGGCGGCTGGGGGCGGCGGCGCGGGCGCGGGCGCTCGAGCTGTTCACGGTCGAACAGAACCTCGTGGCATTTAACGGCATTTACCTCGACGTGATCTCGCGGTGTCCTGTGCGGCGGGATGGAGCCGGGGCACAACTCTTCGCGAACCCGGCGGAGTTGTTCGTCTCGGCCCCGCTCCCAGCAGGCACGCACGCGCCGCCGTTGTGGGCAGTCGTTCCGCAGGGCGGAACGGGTGGGCACAACACCCCGGCTGCGGCAGAGGGGGCCGACGTATGAGCACCCCCACCCCCGCCCGCAAGCAGACCCGCGGGCCCGCCGACCCCGTCAAAGCCCTCATGCACCGGCACCGTGAGCTCTGTGAGCGTGCCGTCGACCCGTTGGAGATCGCCGCCGGGCTGGAGGCCCATGGCGTCACCGACCGGACCGCCGCCCGCTTCCGGCACCGGGACGTCTTCTCGCTCGCCGAGGAGCTCTACGCCCGCGTCCCCCACACCGGCGACGCCGCAGCCCCCGACCCCGTCACCCCGCAGCCGGAGCCGCACGCGCCCCTCTACGGGCTCCTCCCCGGCGCCGCAACAGCCGCCGCCGCAGCCGGAGTTCACTTCACCGACGGGCAGGCGCGGCTCGGCGTCATCGCCGCCGGGGTCGTCGCCGTCTCCCTCGCCATGGGGTTCACCCTCCGCCGCGGCCCCCTCCGCGCCTCCGGCCGCATCGTCCCCGCCACCCGCCTCTACGTCCTGTGGCTCCTCGCGTACACCGTCTACGGGCCCACGCTCCTCGACCAGCTCATCTCCGGAGGCCCCGACGGCCCCTGGCCGATGACCTCCGGGCCGCTCCTGGCCCTCGCCCTCGCGGTCGCCCCCGGCGCCTGGTGCGCCCGCCTCTTCTCCACCCGGGCCCGCCGCAAGCTCGCCACCAGCCGCGGTACGGACGAATTCGCCGCCCACGCCCGCCCGTTGCTCCTCCTCACCACCGCACTCCACCTCGCCGTACTCACCGGGCTGCTGCTCCTCACCCAGAGCCTCACCCCCGTCAACCTGGCCCTCGGCGCCGCCCTTCACCTGGCCAGGCTGCTGACCGTCCACGGTTTCCCCGACGGTCCCGCCGCCGCCCTCGCAGCCGTCTGCGCGGCCCAAGTCCTGGCCGCCGCAGCCGTGTTGACCAGCAGGCTCCCCGGCTGCGAGTTCATCGGGACCGGGGCCGCCGCCCTCCCCGTCGTCGCCGTCACGGCCGCCGCCCTCGCGCTCCTCGCGCACGCGGCGACCGCACTCACCCGCGCCTCGGCGCACACGCACACCTGATGCCACGCCCTCCGCGGAGCCGACGCCGCGGACGGCCCTCTTCCCGTACGACCGAGCAACATCCTGAAGGAGAACGCCACATGAGCCCCGCACCCCCAGCCGCCGCCCCGGCCCGTCGGTCCCGAAAGGTGGCCGCGCGATGAGGGTCCTGCTGCTCGGAGCCAATGGTTACCTCGGCCGTTTCGTCGCCGACCGGCTGCTCGCCGACCCCGCCGTGCACCTCACGGCACTGGGCCGCGGCGACGACGCCGACGTCCGTTTCGACCTCGCCAACGGGTCCCCGGGCGCGCTCACCCGCTTCCTGGACGCCGTCCACCCCGGCGTCGTCATCAACTGCGCCGGTGCGACCCGCGGCGGCGCCCGCGATCTCACCCGCCACAACACCGTCGCCGTCGCCACGGTCTGCGAGGCCATGCGCCGGTCCACGTCCTCCGCCCGCCTCGTACAGCTCGGCTGCGCGGCCGAGTACGGGCCCTCCCAGCCGGGATCGTCGACCGCGGAGGACGCCGTCCCCCGCCCCGGCGGCCCGTACGGCGTCTCCAAGCTCGCCGCCTCCGAACTCGTCCTCGGCTCGGGCCTGGACGCGATCGTCCTGCGCGTCTTCTCACCCGTCGGCCCCGGCACCCCGGCCGGCTCCCCGCTGGGCCGTCTCGCCGAGGCCATGCGCCGCGCGATGCAGTCGGGCGACGGCGAGCTGAAGCTCTCCGGCCTCGGTGTGCAGCGCGACTTCGTCGACGTACGCGACGTGGCGCGCGCCGTCCACGCAGCCTCGCTCTCCGCAGCTCAGGGCGTCGTCAACATCGGTACGGGCCGCGCCGTCAAGCTCCGCGACGCCGCCGCCGTCCTGGCCCGCGTCGCCGGCTACGGGGGCGCGCTGCACGAGCTGGACGCCCAGCCCGCCCGTCACTCGGGCCTGATCTCCCCCCGTACGGAACAGAACCCGATGGAGCACATCGGCTCCCCGGCCCCGTACCCCGACGGCTGCGGAAGCTGGCAGCAGGCGGACGTCCGCACCGCCCGCGACCGCCTCGGCTGGCGCCCCCGTATCAACCTCGAAGAGTCCCTGGCCGACATCTGGATGGAGGCGGCATGCCGCATCTGACCACGCACCCCATCACCCGCCTCGGTTTCGGTGTGCCGGGTTACGCGCATCCCCTCGTCGCCCCCGTCGAATGGGCCGAACTCACGCGCCCCGGAACGCCGTTGCACTGGGCGGTGCTCAACGTCTCGCACGGCCCCGGCACCCGCCCCGACCCGCACTGCCTGGACGCGGCGGGCAAGCTGCGCAACGCGGGCATCAAGGTCATCGGCCACCTCGACATGACGTACGGGGCCCGCGCGTACGGCGAGCTGATGACCGACGCCGAGCGTTTCCGCGAGTGGTACCGCGTCGACGGCTTCTACCTCGACCGCGCCCCCACCGAGCGCGCCGACCTCCCCGAGACCCGCCGCCTGACCGCCGCCCTCCAGGGCCACACGGTCCTGGGCCACGGCACCCACCCCCACCCCGGCTACGCGGAGGCCGCCGACCAACTGGTCACCTTCACCGGACCGTGGACGGACTACCGCTGGTCGCAGGTGGCGGAGTGGACGGCGGAGTACGACGCATCCCGCTTCTGCCACTTCGTGCACGGTCTGCCGCGCACCCACCTGGAGGAGGCCGTCCGCATCGCGCGCTGGCAGGGCGCGGGGACGATCTTCTTCACGGACCGGACCGAAACATCCGCCGAATCCAGCCCATTCGAGACACTGCCCGGTTACTGGGACGAAATCGTCTCGCGGATCGGACCGGGTGTCTCGGAATGAGAAGGGGCGTGGCAGTGTTACGGAGAGAACAACCGTACGTAGATACATATCGACCAACGGAGTCCCCGTGTCGCTGCCACCCCTGGTTGAGCCTGCTGCAGAGCTCACCGTCGACGAGGTCCGCAGGTACTCCCGCCACCTGATCATCCCGGATGTCGGGATGGACGGGCAGAAGCGGCTGAAGAACGCCAAGGTCCTCGCCGTCGGTGCGGGCGGCCTCGGTTCGCCCGCCCTCATGTATCTGGCCGCCGCCGGCGTGGGCACGCTCGGCATCGTGGAGTTCGACGAGGTCGACGAGTCGAACCTGCAGCGCCAGATCATCCACAGCCAGGCCGACATCGGCCGCTCGAAGGCCCAGTCCGCGAAGGACTCGGTCCTCGGCATCAACCCGTACGTCAATGTCGTCCTGCACGAGGAGCGCCTCGAAGCAGAGAACGTCATGGAGATCTTCTCCCAGTACGACCTGATCGTGGACGGCACGGACAACTTCGCCACGCGCTACCTGGTCAACGACGCGTGCGTGCTGCTCAACAAGCCGTACGTCTGGGGCTCGATCTACCGCTTCGACGGCCAGGCGTCCGTCTTCTGGTCCGAGCACGGCCCCTGCTACCGCTGCCTCTACCCGGAGCCCCCGCCCCCCGGCATGGTCCCCTCCTGCGCCGAGGGCGGCGTCCTCGGCGTGCTCTGCGCGTCGATCGGCTCCATCCAGGTCACCGAGGCGATCAAGGTCCTCACCGGCATCGGCGACCCGCTCGTCGGCCGCCTGATGATCTACGACGCCCTGGAGATGCAGTACCGCCAGGTCAAGGTCCGCAAGGACCCCGACTGCGCGGTCTGCGGCGAGAACCCGACCGTCACCGAGCTCATCGACTACGAGGCCTTCTGCGGCGTCGTGTCCGAGGAGGCCCAGGAGGCGGCGCTCGGCTCCACGATCACTCCCAAGCAGCTCAAGGAGTGGATCGACGCGGACGAGAAGATCGAGATCATCGACGTCCGTGAGCAGAACGAGTACGAGATCGTCTCGATCCCCGGCGCGAAGCTGATCCCGAAGAACGAGTTCCTGATGGGCACGGCGCTCGAGTCGCTCCCGCAGGACAAGCGCATCGTCCTGCACTGCAAGACGGGCGTCCGCAGCGCGGAGGTCCTCGCGGTCCTGAAGTCCGCGGGCTTCTCGGACGCGGTGCACGTGGGCGGCGGCGTGATCGGCTGGGTCAACCAGATCGAGCCCGAGAAGCCGATCTACTAGACCTCGTCACGTCAGAGGGGCCGGCCCGCACACGATGTGCGGACCGGCCCCTCCGTCGTACCTAGCGCTTGCCGAGCAGCTCCACCAGCCGCTCCAGCGCCGCCGGCGACAGATGCCGCCGCAGCCCGTCCACGACCTCCTCCGGAGTCGACCGCGCGCTCAGCTTGATTACGCCGTAATCACGCCGCGCTTTCGGTACGGAAGCGGCCGCCGTCTCCGGCAGCGCCTGCTCCTCCACCGGCAGCCGCGCGATCCGCCGGGCGTCCTCCACCGACAACAGGCCCTCGGCGAGCGCCTCCTGGAGCTCGGGGCGCAGCCGCATCAGCGACAACCGCTGCGAGACGAACCCCTGCGACTTCCCGATGCGCCCGGCGACGTCCCGCTGCGAGTAGCCGTACGTCCCGATCAGCCCCTGGATCGCCTGGGCCTGCTCCAGTTCGGTCAGGTCGTCGCGCTGCACGTTCTCGATCAGCGCGTCCTCGCCGCTGCGCGACGCGTCCTCCCGTACGAGAACGGGCACCTCCCGCAGCCCCGCGATCCGTGCCGCGGCCAGCCGCCGGTGGCCGTGCAGCACGACGTACGGCGCGTCCCCGACCGCCTCGGCGTGCTGCGGATGGGCGGCGAGAAACGTCCCGCGCGAGACGACGCCCAGCGCCTGCAGCACACCGCGCTCGCGCAGCGTCTCCGCGAGCCCGTCCAGGTCGCGCAGTTCGTGGCGCGGGTTGTCGGGGTTCTCGGTGAGGTCGGTGAGCGGGACGGTCAGCTGGTACGTGTCCCGGGCGACGGGAGGTTTCCCCGCGTCCGCCGTCTCGGCGGCCCCGAGCAGCGACGACAGGTCGATGCGCCGCCCCATCAGGCGCTCACCGGCTTCTTCGCGCGCGAGCGCCGGGCCTTCGCCGGGGCCGGGATGACCGCGAGGCCCACCTCCAGCGCGAGCCGGAAGAAGTCCTCGCGCGCCTGCAGGGCGACGCGGTTCGCTCCGTACTGCGTGACGACGAGGCCGTCCGCGGAGGCCCGGGTGTGCAGCTTGTAGTGGCGTACGACGGCCCGTGCGAGCGGCCACCCCTGCGCCTCGACGAAGGCCCGGGTCTGCTCCAGGTCGGCCTTCCCGTCGCGCGGGTCCCAGTTGTTGATGACGACGCGGAACGGCAGCCCGCGCGGCTTCACGACCCGCTCGATCGTCCGCTGGGTCGGCTGGAAGCCCAGCGGCTCCGGCTCGATGGGGACGATGACGTCGTGCGCGGAGTCCAGCACGGCCCGCAGCGCGTCGGCGGCGGGTCCCTTGCCGAGGGGGTCGTCGCCGGGCCCGTCCGCCAGGTCGAGCCAGCCCGGGGTGTCCACGAAGACGTGCTGCACGGACGGGATCCGCGCCAGCGCGGCCAGACCGGCCAGATCGTCGTGGGCCTGTACGAAGTCGAACGGCAGCCCCTCGCCCACCCGCTCCGACCACCACACCGCCGACCCCTGCGGGTCGATCGAGACGGCGACCACCGGCGGCTGCCCGCCCTTCTCGCCCGCCCCCAGCACATCGGCCGTGACCGCCGCGAGATTGACGGCGAGCGTGGATTTACCGACCCCGCCCTTCTGGTTGAGGATCACGTGCACATGCGCCATGGCCACTCCCTTGGGCGGTTCTTATCGGGCATTCAGGGTGTACGGCTACTGTGGCAGCGGGGCCCACCAAAGGGTCACGTACGCGCCGAAAAGGGACTCGACCATGCCGACGCCGGGCCGCCGCCTCCCCCGCTTCCTCGTCGAGCGGGACATGTCGCGCAAGCAGCAGCGCTGGTACTTCGCCGCGCTGATCCTGATTCTCGCGGTGTGCAACATCGCCGAGTACGCGACCCCCAAGCCCCTGCGCATCGTCCTGGTCGTCTTCCTCGTCCCGCTCCTCGGCTCCCTCGTCCTCGGCGTCGCCCGCACCGCCGTCCTGGCGGTCATCGCGAGCGCGTCGGTCGCCGTCGCGTACGCGGTGGTGGTGCCCGACGGGAACAACGTCAGCGAGGAGGCCGTCGCCCTCATCTCCACCTGCGCGCTGGGCCTGCTCGCCCTCCTCATCGCCCGGCTGGGCGAGCAGCGCCATCAGCTGCTCCAGCAGGCCCGCTCCACGGCGGAGGCGGTCCAGCTGGCCCTCCTGCGCAAACTCCCGCTCCGCACCAAGGACTTCGAGGTGTACGGCGTCTATCTCGCCGCCGAGGAGTACGCCCGCGTCGGCGGAGACCTCTACGAAGTCATCGAATCGCCCTTCGGGACCCGCGTCCTGGTGGCCGACGTACGCGGCAAAGGGCTCGACGCCATCAACGCGGGCGCGACCGTCCTCAGCGCCTTCCGGGTCGCGGGCTACGAGGAACCCGATCTCGCGCAGCTCACCCGGCGCATGGAGAACACCCTCGACCGCTACAACGAGTACGCGGAGGACACCGGTCAGGAGGAGCGCCACGTCACCGCGCTGCTCGTCGAGTTCGACCCCTCCGAGCGGCTGATGCGTCTGGTGAACTGCGGCCACCTGGAGCCGTTCGTCGTCGGCCCGGCAGGCGCCCTGGAGGTCGGCCTGGGCGAGGCGGGCCTCCCGCTCGGCTTCGGCTCGCTCGTCGAGGACCCGGAGCGCCCGGTCGTGGAGCTCCAACTCCCGTACGACGTATGGATGCTGATGTTCACGGACGGGGTGACGGAGGCCCGCGACGCGCGCGGCGAGTTCTATCCCCTCGCCCAGCGGCTGGAGGGCTGGACCGATCTGGAGCCGCGCGCGCTCGCCAAGGAGATCGAGCGGGACCTCGGCGCGTACGTCGGCGGCCGCCTCCAGGACGATGCGGCCATCCTGGTGGTCGCGGCCCGCTAGCGGCCCCCAATACCCCGCGGTGACGGCCGCTCGCTCCATAACAGGAGGGAGACAGACTGGACCGCTCCACGGAGGTACGGAACATGCCGCGTACGACCACAGCCGCTCTCGCGGCCGGAATCCTGCTGCTCGGCGGTGCCGCGACGGAGGTGGCGCAGGCCGACGGGAAGAAGGTGGAGGTCACCGTCACGGACTCCGCCGACACGACCACCGAGGGCCGGCTCACGCACTACCGGATCACGGTCCGCAACGAGGGCGGCAAGGACCTCAGGGCCGCCGTCGTCACCCAGTCGCTGGCCGGGGGCGCCCAGCACGTCTCGTCCTCGCCGCGCGGCACCGCCACGGACGCCGCGGTCACCTGGACCATGGCGATTCCCGCGGGCAGTACGCGCGAGATCGAGTCCGTGGTGACACCCGGCAGGCCCGGCGCGGACCGGCGCACGGGCGACGACGCGAAACCGGGGGCCCGGCAGCAGACCGCGACCACCGTCTGCGTCAGGGGCCGGCATTCCGGGCCCGCGCTGGGCTGCGCGGGCGACACCGACACGCTGACGGCGGCGCCGCAGCGGGGGAGCGGACTCCTCGCGCTGCTGTGGGTGGTGCTGGGGACGGGGGCGCTGGCCGGCGTCGTCGTGTTCGTACGACGCCGGCTGCCGGTCGCCGAGGTGGACTAGGAACAGGTCGAGCCGTTGGCCGGGACCTTGCCGTCGAGCAGATAGCCGTCGACCTTCTTCGCCACGCAGCCGCTGCCGCCGTGGTACGCGCCGTGGCCCTCGCCCTTGTTGGTGAGCAGGACGCCGACCCCCGCGCCCAGCGCGTCGGCCATCTTCCGCGCGCCCTCGTACGGAGTCGCCGGGTCGCCCGTCGTGCCGACGACCAGGATCGGGCCCGCGCCCTGAGCATCGGCCACCGGGTGGTCGCGCTCGCCGGTCACGGGCCACTTGTAGCACCAGCCGGCGGTGTCCCAGGCGAGGAACTCCCCGAAGACCGGGGAGAGTTTGCGGAACGACGGGAGCAGGGCCTTCGCCTGTGCCTCGGTCGGATGCGACTTGGTGTCGGCGCAGTCGATGGCCCGCTGGGAGCTGGACTGGGTGGAGTAACGGCCCTTCTCGTCACGGTCGTTGTACGAGTCGGCCATGGCGAGGAGGAGGTTGCCGGTGCCCAGCTCCTCGGCCTCCTTGAGGCCCTGCGTGAGGTAGGTCCAGCTGGACTTGGAGTACAGCGGCATCACGATGCCGGTGAGGGCGAGGGACTGGTTGAGCTTGCGGCCGTCGGAGGTCGGCAGCGGGTTCTTGTCGAGGCGGTCGAGCAGCGCGGCGATCTTCGCGGTGCCCGCCTTGGGGTCCTGGCCGGTCGACTTGAGGTAGTCGTCGAGGGCGCGCTGGAAGCCGAGGGTCTGGTTGCGGGCGTGGCCGACCGCGTCGGCGGTGGGGTCGACGACGGCGTCCAGGACGGTGCGGCCCACGTGGGAGGGGAACAAGTGGGCGTAGGTGCCGCCCAGTTCGGTGCCGTAGGAGATGCCGAAGTAGTTGAGTTTCGCGTCGCCGAGGACCGCGCGCATCAGGTCCATGTCGCGGGCGGTGTTGCTGGTGGTGACGTACGGGAGGACCTTGGCGGAGCGCGCCTTGCAGCCCTGGCCGAAGGCGGCGGCGTCGCCGAAGTACGCGGACGCCTCGGCCGGGGTGTCGGGGGTCAGGTCGACGGAGCGCTCGGCGGTGGCCTGCTGGGCGTCGGTGCGGCAGACGACACCGGCGCTGCGGGAGACGCCGCGGGGGTCCCAACTGACCAGGTCGTAGCGGTCGTTGAGGCTTCCGTACTCGGAGGCGGCCTGGGGCAGGATGTCGACGCCCGAGCCGCCGGGGCCGCCGAAGTTGAAGAGGAGCGAGCCCAGGCGGTGGGAGCTGTCCTTCGCCTTCTTGCGTACGAGGGCGAGGGAGATGGTGTCGCCGGTGGGGTGCGCGTAGTCGAGGGGGACCTTGACGGTGGCGCACCTCCAGCCGCTCGGACTGTCCTTGCAGGAGCCCCAGTTGAGCGTCTGGGAGGTCAGGGAGGCGGGGAGGACGGAGTCGCCGTTCTTGGGCGCCGGTGCCGGGGCCGCAGGGGTGGTGGAGGTCTTCGCCTCGGGCGCCGGGGAGTCCGTACCGCCGCTGTCGCAGCCGGTGAGCAGGGCAAGGGCTGCGGTGACGGAGAGTGCGGTGGCGCGTATGAGCTTGGGCATGCGGTGGTCCCCCTCGTGATGTGCGGTCATCGTAGGACAGGTGGTTCAGCGGGGGACGGTGATCCGCGGGGGGCCGCAGCCGATGCGGGTGGCCTCGGCGGCTGCGTAGCGGGGGAGCAGTGCCTTGACGGTGGCGGCCTGGCGGGAGTCCTCGGTCTGGACGAGAAAGAGGGTGCGGCCGGTCTGGCAGTCGGCGCGGAAGGCGGCGAGGTCGGGGCGGACGATGCCGGAGCCCATGGTGTTTTCGATGCGGGTGCCGCCGTACAGGAGGGTGTTGTAGTAGATGCCGGCGAGGTGGGGGTCGGTGACCGTCATCAGGCGCAGACGGGGGCGGCCGGAGGGCGAAGTGAACTCGCAGGTGCGGACCGGGCCCGTGCCGCCGGCGACCAGGGCGCGGCCCAGGTCGGTGTCCTTGCGCTGGTTCGAGGTGAGGGCAAGGCCCTTGATGCCGCAGAGGTCGCCGGGCTTTTCGTCCAGGTACGCGGGCACGGCGGGGAGGTGGCCGGACGGGTCGGCGACGGTGCCGCGGCAACCCTGGTCCGCGATCACGCGGTTGACGAGTTTGACCACGGCGCGGGCCATGGCGGCCCGGTCCTCGGGGTCGACCTTGTGGCCCGGATTCGCCGAACCCATCGCGAGGTCGACGACGTCGGGCCCCTCGTACGCGTCGATGTCGCCGGTGCAGTCCTCCGGGAGGGCCAGCCAGGCGCGGGTGTCGGAGGCCATGCCGCTGAGGCCGCCGCCGAGCGGGGTGAGGCGGGCGCTCAGGAATTCGTCCGCCCACAGGCCGCTCGCGCCGCCGTACTGGCTGGAGAGCTGGTGGGCGGTGGCGGTCACCTGCCAGGTGCGCCGGGAGAGGCGGCAGGATCCGTTGAGGTTGCCGGTCGACAAGTCGCTGTTCACGACGGGCAGTTCGGCGGACTTCACGTTCTTGGGCGTATGGAAGAGGGCGGTGACGTCGCTCTGGTCGAGGGCGCCCCAGCAGAAGGAGTCGTCGGAGGCGAAGGCGTCGGTCTGCCAGGCGGTGACGGTGGCGCCGATCAGCAGGCCTGCGAGGGCCGCGGCGACGGCGGTACGGAGGCGGCCGCGCAGGAGGTGGTCGAGGCGTTGGCGGAGGGAATTCATGCGGTGTCTCCTGCCGGGGCGACGGCGGCACAACCCAGGCGCCGGGCAGCGGCGTTGGCGAAGGCGGCGAACCTGTCGAGCGTGGCGTCCGGGTTCAGGGTGAGGAACGTGGTGGGGCGTCCGGCGCAGTCGGCGCGTACCGCCGCGTACTCGTCGGTGTAGGTGCCGGAGCCGCGCCAGCCCGGACGCTTCGTGGTGCCCGCCACGTCACCGGCGAGGGCGGCCAGACGGGGCTGGGCCACCATGAGGAGGTCGAGCGTCTCGCTGCGGGACTCGGAGTCCCGTACCGCGCAGGACTGGAGATCGCGGGTGACCGGCCCCACCTGGTACTCGAGGTCGGTGGCCCTGGAGTCGGGGAAGTCGAGGCCGGGGATGCGGCACACGCTCTTCGCGGCGTAGTCCTCGATGTCCTCGGGCAGGAAGAGCACGGGCGAGGTCGTGCGCAGGGGCTTCGCCGGAGCGCAACCGGCCTTCTCCATGCCGTGGTTGGCGGCGACGGCGAGGATCTGCGCGACCTGGCGGATGCCGCCGAGATCGACGGTGGAGGTGCTATCGGTCCTGAGGGTGACGGCGGTCGCACGGCCGTCGGAGGTGTCGCACTTCTCGGGGAGTACGAGCAGACCGCTGTCGGCGCCCGCGGCGCCGGTCAGCCCGTCGGGGAGCGGAACCGTGCCGGGTCCCAGGTGGTCGAAGAGCCAGGCGGCGCGCGCGGGCGGGGCCTCGGGGGCGGGTCCGTAGGCGACCGTGACGGTGACCGGGCCGCCGCTGGTGTCGACGATGGCCGTACAACTGCCCTGCGGGCGGCCGGCGGACGGGGTCCCTTCCTGGCCTTCCCCGAAGCGGAGTACGTCGCCGTCCTCGTCCTCGTGCCAGGTGCCCCAGCAGTGGCTGGGCTCGGCGGTGTCGAACGGACCTGTGCCCGTGGCCCAGATGGTCGCGGTGGCCGCGACGAGCACGGCGACGGCGCCTGCGAGCAGCTTGGTACGCCTTGTTTTCGGTATCACCCGGTGATCTCCCCCTGATCGTTCGGCCGGGAGAGCCTACTGGGTGGCGTGTGCGGGGATACGGGTGGGGCGTACGTCCCCTACAACTCGCCCCGTCGCGTGAGGTAGTTGAAGCACAGCCACCCCGGCAGCACCGGCAGCCAGAACGTCAGCAGCCGGTAGAGCAGCACCGCAGCGCCCGCCACCCCGGCCGGCAGCCCCGCGATCACCAGTGCCGTCGTCAGCGCGGTCTCCACCGCGCCGACCCCGCCCGGCGTCGGGATGGCCGAACCGACGGCGTTGGCCGTCAGGAAGACCACCGCGATCGATGCGTAGCTCAGGGTGTTGCCCTCGCCGAACGCACGGATCGAGGAGTCCAGGCACATCACGAAGGTCGCGGTCAGCAGCAGCATCCCGCCGATGCCGGTGAGCAGCTTCCGCGGCCGCTGCAGTACGTCCAGCATGCGCGGGATGACGCCCGCGAACAGCGAACGGACCCGGGTGACGACGAACTTGCGCAGGAACGGGACCGCCGTCACTACCAGCGCGAGGACCGCCGCCGTCAGCAGTCCGGCGATCACCGTGCGGGACGGCGAGAGGTCCGCCGTGGACTCCGTGCCGGTGATGTAGCCGAAGACCATCAGCAGCGTGATGTGGCTGGCCAGACCGAAGAGCTGGGACGCGCCGACGCTCGCCACCGCCAGGCCGGGGCGGATGCCCGAGCGCTGCAGGAAGCGGGTGTTGAGCGCGACGCCGCCGACCGCCGCCGGGGCGACGAGCTTCACGAAGGAGCCGGCGATCTGCGCCAGGACCGTACGGAGGAACGACACGTTCTCGGGGACGAAGCCGAGCAGGCTCATCGCCGCCGCGACATAGCTGAACGCGGAGAAGAAGACCGCGGCGATGACCCAGCCCCACTGCGTCTGGTGCAGCAGATCGGCGAAGGGGATGTTCGCCATCTGCGTGAAGAGGAAGTACGCGGCGATCGAGCCCGCGATCAGGCTGACCAGGGTGCGCGGTTTGATGCGCTCCAGACGGACCGGCTCGACCGGGGCCTGCGGGCGGATCAGCAGCACCTGGTGGCGGATCTGGGTGAGCAGGTCCTCCTCGCGGGCGTTCTCCAGCGCGTCGTCGATGGCCGACTTCTCGGCCTTCTTCTCCGCGCGTACGTCCTTGCGCGAGTCGGCCGGAGCCACCTCGTTGGTGTTGCTGCGCGCCTTCGCCTGGCGGGCCGCGTCCGAGGCCTCTATCACTGCCTCGCGCTCGCGCTGGGAGCGTTCGCGGGCGAGCTGGCGCAGGGTCGCGCGGGTGGAGCGGCTCAGCGCGATGGGCTGCAGCAGCGGGAGGCTGTCGGCGACCGCGTCGGGGCCGAGCACCGCCAGGGCCGCGGCGACCGCGCGTTCGGCGCCGGCGCGCAGGCCGAGCGTGGTGAGCAACTGGGCGATGTCCATACGGAGGACGACGTCACCGGCGGCGATCTCGCCGCCCCGCAGATCGGTGATGATCACTGCGCCGGAACGATCCACCAAGATCGCGTCGCCGACCAGCCGGCGGTGGGCGATCCGCCGCGACTGGAGCGATTTCGCCTGGTGCCAGGCGCTGCGCAGCAGCTCGTCGGTGATCTCGTCGTCGGCGAGGGAGTCCAGGGAGCGCCCGCCCACGTGCTCGTAGACGAGCATCACGGCGTCCGGGCCGAGCTCGGAGGTCGCGATCAGCTTGGGGGCGTTGGCACCGGCCGCGATGGCCGCGTACGCGAGGAGCGCCTCCTGCTCCAGGGCCTGCCGCAGCGACTGGATCGAGCGGCCCGTGGAGATGGAGCGCAGGGTGAGTCGGCGCCAGACCCGGTAGAAGAAGCCCTGGGCCTGCTGCTCGCGGTCGACGACGGTGACGTCGAGGGGCGGGCCGTCCTCCAGCGTGACGAGATAGCGGCGGCCGCGGTCACCCTGCTCGGAGGAGTCGGGGACGTCCTCGGCGCGCATCGCGGTGACCGGCTTGAAGCCGACGTGGCGCAGACCGGCCAGGAGCTGGCGGCCGGTGGGGCGGACGTTGGGGGAGCCGACGGCGTACAGGGTGCCGTACGCGACGGTCCAGCCGATCAGGATCGTGAGGGCGATCGAGAAGGGGGTGGTCTGGCCGCCGAGCAGCACGGCCAGGGAGTTCGCGAGGAGGACCACCCAGAGCGCGACCCGCCAGCGCGGGCGTCTCGCCATGCCGACGGCCGTCATATAGGCGATGACCGGGGCGAGATAGCCGTGCACGGGATCGGTGAGGCCCCCGCCGGTGACCGGCTGCGTGAGCGCGTCGGTGATCGACTGGGGGGCGGCGCGCGAGACCCAGAGGTCGGTGGCGAGCGAGACACCGTGCGCGAGGACGGCGGCGAGGACACCGTCCGCGATGCGCAGCCCGTCGCGTTTGACCAGGCGCTCGATCGCGAAGGCGACCGGGAGGATCAGTATCGCGATGGAGGACGTCAGGCCCGCGAGCTTGATGAGCAGGTCGGGGGTGCCGCCGGTGCCCTTGCTGATGTCCGATTCCAGGCCCGAGGTGGTGCCGTGGGCGAACGCGGCGATCGCGAGGAGCACCGCGATGGCCAGGACACCGGTGAGCAGGCGCAGGAGGTCGGAGGGGCGGTGCACGCGGGCGGCGAGCAGCGGCTCGTCGCCGGAGACGCGGTCGATGTGGCCGGGCGCGTCGTCACCGCAGTCTGCGTTCTCCGGGGGCTCCGTGTTCTCCGGGGGCTCCGGTGTTTCCGGGCGCGCTTCGGCATCGGGAGTGCTCGCCGCCGCGTTCGTTGGCTGCACGCCCTGCTCCTCCGCCATGTCCTTCTGGTCCCGGATCAACGCTCTCCACCTCGGTCACTGCCGGGAAGATGGTGGCACGGCGGACCGTCACAAGGGGGCATCAGGGCCCCTTTGCGGGAGGAATCACGCTCCGTGTTCGGACCGGACGGGTGTTCCGGACGTTGTCGGTGGGGTGGTGCAGGATGGGACGGATGAGCGACGAGCTGGACGAGTTGCCCGAGTACGCCGAGAAGGTGCTCGAAGTGGCGGACATGATTCCGTCCGGGCGCGTCATGACGTACGGAGACATCGCCGAATGGCTGGGCGAGGGCGGCCCGCGCCAGGTCGGCCGGGTCATGGCGCTCTACGGCGGCGGCGCCCCGTGGTGGCGCGTGGTGCGCGCCGACGGCTGTCTGCTGCCCGGCCACGAGCTCCGCGCCCTCGGCCACTACCGGGACGAGTCCACCCCGCTCAAGGAGGCCTCCCGCTCCGCCGAAGGCCATCTCCCGCGCCTCGACATGCGGCGGGCGCGCTGGGACGGCGGCGACGGGGCTCATGTCTGACAGCTTCCGCCATGGGCGCCCGCGGCGGGCGCTCTGAGGACCGTACGGAGTACGGGACCGAACCTCTGCGCCCCCGATGCCACCTGGCGTAGCGTCGACCGCAAACACCACGCGCAGCCCCGTCACCACCAGCACACTCCCCAGGACCGGCGATCCACTTGAGCTCCTCCTCCACCCACCGGGTACGGCAACGGACCCAGGGCGCGTACCGACTGGTGCGTACCCCGCCGGGCCCGGTGGATCCTCCTCTTCTGGACGCAGAGCAGCGTGCCGTGGTTGACCATGCCGGACGGGGTGCGGGGCCCCTGCTGGTTCTGGCCGGTCCCGGCACCGGGAAAACCACCACTCTGGTGGAGGCCGTGGCACGCCGGGTCGCCGAAGGGGGCGATCCCGAGCGGATCCTCGTTCTCACCTTCAGCCGCAAGGCCGCCGCCGAACTGCGCGACCGGATGGCGGTCCGGCTCGGCGGCGCGCGCGGTCCGCAGGCCACGACCTTCCACTCGTACTGCTACGCCGTCGTACGGGCGCACCAGGACGCCGACCTGTACGCCGAGCCGCTGCGGCTCCTCTCCGGACCCGAGCAGGACGTCGCCGTGCGCGAACTGCTCGCCGGGCAGCTGGAGTTCGGCCACATCCGCTGGCCCGACGAGCTCAGGGCCTGTCTGACGACGCGCGGTTTCGCCGACGAGGTGCGGGCCGTGCTCGCCCGCAGCCGCGAGCTGGGGCTGCGCCCCGAGACCCTCTCCGACTTCGCGCAGCGCATCGGCCGGCCCGACTGGGGTGCGGCCGCCGCGTTCCTGGCCGAGTATCTGGACGTCCTGGAGATGCAGGGCGTCCTCGACTACGCGGAGCTGGTGCACCGGGCGATCCCGCTCGTCGAGGACGCGGACCTCGGGCGGGCGTACGACACGGTCTTCGTCGACGAGTACCAGGACACCGACCCGGCCCAGGTCCGGCTCGTTCAGGCGCTGGCCGGCGGCGGCCGGACGCTGATCGCCTTCGGCGACCCCGACCAGTCGATCTACGCCTTCCGGGGCGCGGACGTCGGCGGCATCCTTCAGTTCCCGGACGAGTTCCACCGCGCCGACGGGGCCCCCGCCCCGGTCGCCGTCCTGCGGACCTCGCGGCGCTCGGGCGGGCTGCTGCTCGCGGCGACCCGGCTGCTGACCCAGCGGATGCCCCTGACCCGGCTGCCGGCCGAGAAGGTACGGGCCCACCGCGATCTGGGTGCCGTACGGGCGGGGGGCCGCGTGGAGGCGTACACCTACCCGACGGCGGGCACCGAGCTCGACAACATCGCGGACATCCTGCGCCGGGCCCACCTGGAAGAGGGCGTTCCGTGGGGCGAGATGGCGGTCCTGGTGAGGGCGGGCGGGCGCTCCATTCCGGCCGTGCGCAGGGCGCTGACCTCGGCTGGCGTACCTCTGGACATCGACGGCGACGACGTGGCGCTGCGCCACGAACCGGCGGTCGCGCCCCTGTTGCTTGCGCTGCGGGCGGTGGCCGAGGCCGTGCAGGACCCTGACTGCGGGCTCGCGACCGAGACGGCCATAGAGCTGCTGTCCTCGCCGCTGGGCGGGATGGACGCGGCCGATCTGCGCAAGCTCGGGAGGGCGCTGCGGGACGAGGAGCGGGCCGGCGGCAATCGCGTACCGCCGCCCTCCGACGAGCTGCTCGCGCGCGCGATCGCCGAGCCCGAGCGACTCGTCGTGCACGAGCCGTCGTACGCACGCGGCGCCCAGCGCCTGGGGAAGCTGCTCGCCTCCGCCCGGCAGGTCCTGGCCGACGGCGGGACCGCCGAACAGGCGCTGTGGGAACTGTGGAACGGCACGTCCTGGCCGCAGCGCCTGGAGCGCTCCGCGCTGCGCGGCGGGGCGGGCGGACGGAACGCGGACCGCGACCTCGACGCGGTGTGCGCGCTGTTCGACACCGCCGCACGCGCCGAGGAGCGCACCGGCGGGCGCGGCGCGCTCAACTTCCTGGAGGAGCTGGACGCCCAGGACATCGCCGCCGACACCCTCACCCGGCGGGCGCTTCGACCCGATGCCGTACGGCTGATGACCGCGCACCGCTCCAAGGGCCTGGAGTGGAGCCTGGTCGTCGTCGCGGGCGTGCAGGAGGGGCTCTGGCCCGACCTGCGGCGGCGCGGCTCGCTCCTGGAGGCCGACCGGATCGGGCGCGACGGCCTCGCTGAGCCGCTCACCCCGGGCGCGCTGCTCGCCGAGGAGCGGCGCCTCTTCTACGTCGCCGCCACCCGCGCCCGCGAGCGCCTCGTCGTCACCGCGGTCAAGGCACCGGCCGACGACGGTGATCAACCCTCCCGGTTCCTGGCCGAGTTGGGGGTGGAGCCGAAGGACGTGACCGGCCGCCCGCGCCGCCCGCTCGCCGTTCCCGCGCTCGTCGCCGAACTGCGCGCCACGACGGTGGACCCGCACGCGTCCCCCGCGCTGCGCGAGGCCGCCGCCCACCGGCTGGCGCGCCTGGCCGCGCTCGCCGACGAGGAGGGCCAGCCGATGGTCCCCTCCGCGCACCCCTACCGCTGGTGGGGCCTGTACGACCCGACGCGCTCCGCCGTCCCGCTGCGCGACCGCGACGCGCCTGTCGCGCTGTCCGGCAGCGCGCTCGACCAGCTCGCCAACACCTGTTCCCTGCAGTGGTTCCTGGGCCGCGAGGTCAAGGCGGACGAACCGGCGACGGCCGCCCAGGGGTTCGGGAACGTGGTGCACGTGCTGGCCGACGAGGTGGCCTCGGGGCAGACCCCGGCCGACCTCGCCGTACTGATGGAGCGCCTCGACTCGGTGTGGGACGGGCTCGCCTTCGACGCGCCCTGGAAGTCCGTGCAGGAGAAGGAGAACGCGCGCATCGCCCTGGAGCGGTTCCTGCGCTGGCACGTGATGGACCGGGCGGCCCGCAGCCCCGTGGCCACCGAGCACGGCTTCGACGTGACGCTGGAGGCGGGCGCGTACGAGGTCCGTATCCGCGGCTCCATGGACCGCGTGGAGACGGACGCGGAGGGGCGTGCGTACGTCGTCGACTTCAAGACCGGCAAGGGCACGGTGACGCGGGACGAGGTCGCGCACCATCCGCAGCTCGCGGTCTACCAGCTGGCGGTACGGGAAGGAGCCGTCGACGAGATCTTCGGCGGACAGCGTCCCGCCGCGGGCGGGGCCGAGCTCGTACAGCTGCGGCAGGCGGCGGCCAAGAAGGACGGCGGCGACGAGCTGCCGAAGGTGCAGGGACAGGAGCCGCTGGTGGGGGAGTGGGTCGGGGACCTGCTCGCGACGGCGGCCGGGAAGGTGCTCGACGAGCGGTTCACGCCGACGACGGGGACGCACTGCGGGCACTGCACCTTCAAGGGGGCGTGCAGTGCGCAGCCCGAGGGGCGCCAGATCGTGGAGTGATGTGTTCCGTATCACTCCGGACGCTGTGCATCCCCTGTGAGGGTTCGTTGGTCGTAAAGACTCGGTAAAGCGTTTCTTTACGAGGAGAGCAACTCATGGCAGCCCAGCGGAAATTCCTGATCACAGCGGTGG
Source organism: Streptomyces sp. NBC_01465 (assembly GCF_036227325.1). Lineage (NCBI taxonomy): Bacteria > Bacillati > Actinomycetota > Actinomycetes > Kitasatosporales > Streptomycetaceae > Streptomyces > Streptomyces sp. NBC_01465. The sequence goes on from NZ_CP109467.1 coordinate 5,603,576, forward strand.
CGTGCGTAGCGGCGACCGTCGCTCTCGCGGGCTGCGGAGGCAGTGACGACGGCGGCAAGGCGAAGAGCTCGGACGGCAAGGGCTCCTCTTCCTCGAAGCGCACGGCGGCCTCCACTCCGGACAAGGCGGCGGACGCCCTGGCCGGACTGAGCGCCGAGGAGATCGCGAAGAAGGCGTACTCGGCGACGAAGGGCGCGGGAACGGCGCTCGCCAACGGCACCGAAGTCACGGACGGCGACACGACGAAGATGGCGATCTCCGTCACCAACGGTGGCGGCGGGCAGTGCACGGGCACGATGTACTCGCCCAAGGGCGCGCCCGCGGAGATCGTCGGCATTGGCAAGGCGACGTACATGAAGGGCAGCGACGCGTTCTGGACGGAGATGGGCGGCGGCGAGGACGGCGGCGCCATGCTCAAGATGCTCAAGGGCAAGTGGATGAAGACGGGCGCCGACAGCAGCGGCGACGAGGACGACTTCTGCTCGCTGGCCTCGCTGCTCAGCCACCTGAAGGTGAACGAGACCGCCGGCGTGACCAAGGGTGCCGACGCCGAGGTCGACGGCAAGAAGGCCGTCACCCTCGTCAAGAAGTCGGGCGCCGAGACGCGCACCTACTACGTCGCCGCCGAGGGCCAGCCGTACTTCCTCAAGGTCGAGACCAAGGGCGGCAAGGAGCCGAACTCCTACACGCTGACCGACTTCGGGAAGCCGGTGACGGCCACGCTGCCGCCGGCGAGCCAGGTCGTCGACCTGGACAAGCTGGCCGGCTGACCCCCCTGAGGGGCGGTGGCCGCGGGCAGTCGCGGCGCGGCTGTCAGTGGCCACCGCTAGCCTCACTGGGGTGACCGCACGTATCACCGACCCCGAGCAGCTCAAAGAGCTCCTCGGCATCCCGTTCACCCCGGAGCAGACGGCCTGCATCACCGCACCGCCCGCCCCGCAGGTCGTGGTGGCCGGGGCCGGGTCGGGGAAGACCACGGTGATGGCCGCGCGGGTGGTGTGGCTCGTGGGGACCGGGCAGGTGGCGCCCGAGCAGGTCCTCGGTCTGACCTTCACCAACAAGGCCGCGGGGGAGCTGGCCGAGCGCGTACGGAAGGCGCTGGTGCGGGCGGGGGTGACCGATCCGGACGTGATCGACCCGGACAACCCTCCGGGCGAGCCCCGCATCTCCACGTACCACGCCTTCGCGGGCCAGCTGCTGACCGATCACGGGCTGCGGATAGGGCTCGAGCCGACCTCCCGGCTGCTCGCGGACGCCACGCGCTACCAGCTGGCGGCGCGCGTACTGAAGGAGGCGCCGGGCCCGTATCCCGCGCTGACCAGGTCCTTCTCCTCGCTCGTGAGCGATCTGCTCGCACTGGACGGCGAGTTGTCGGAACATCTCGCGGAGCCGGCGCGGCTGCGGGCGTACGACACCGAACTGCTGGAGATCCTGGAGGGCGCCAAGCTCTCCAACGCCGACCTCCGCAAGGTGCCCGAGGCGGCCGAGGCCCGGCGGGAACTCCTCGACCTGGTGGAGCGCTACCGCAAGGCGAAAGGGGCCCGCGACCTCCTCGACTTCGGCGACCAGATCGCGCTCTCGGCGGAGCTGGCGCGGACGATGCCCCAGGTGGGGACGGTCCTGCGGGACGAGTTCCGGGTGGTGCTCCTCGACGAGTACCAGGACACGTCCGTGGCCCAACGACTGCTGCTCTCCGGCCTGTTCGGGGGCGGCAGCGGGCACGCGGTGACGGCGGTGGGCGACCCCTGCCAGGCGATCTACGGCTGGCGCGGTGCCTCCGTGGCCAACCTCGACGACTTCCCCGACCACTTCCCGTACGCCGACGGAACCCCCGCGAGGCGCTACTCGCTCAGCGAGAACCGCCGCAGCGGCGGCCGCCTCCTCGCCCTCGCCAACGGCCTCGCGGAGCCGCTGCGGGCGATGCACGCGGGGGTGGAGGCGCTGCGGGCCGCGCCCGGCGCGGAGCGCGACGGAACGGTGCGCTGCGCCCTGCTGCGTACGCACGAGGAGGAGATCGACTGGGTCGCGGACTCCATCGCGCATCTGGTGCGTACGGGCAGGGAACCGGGCGAGATCGCGGTCCTGTGCCGTACGGCGGGCGACTTCGCGGAGATCCAGGGGGCGTTGGTCGCGCGGGACGTCCCGGTGGAGGTGGTCGGTCTGTCGGGCCTGCTCCACCTCCCGGAGATCGCGGACCTGGTCGCGTACTGCGAGGTGCTGCAGGACCCCGGCGCGAACGCCTCGCTGGTGCGGCTGCTGACGGGTCCGCGCTGGCGGATCGGGCCGCGCGACCTGGCACTCCTCGGGCGTCGGGCGCGGCTGCTCGTACGGTACGAGACGGGCGCCGACGACGACCCGGACCAGCGGCTCGCGGACGCGGTGGAGGGGGTGGACCCGTCCGAGGTGATCTCCCTGGCGGACGCGCTGGACACCTTCCTCGACTCGGGCGGCGAGGACGACGGCCTCCCGTTCTCCGTCGAGGCGAGGGTGCGCTTCGCCCGACTGGCGGCCGAACTGCGCGATCTGCGGCGGTCGTTGGCGGACCCGCTGATGGACGTACTGCACCGGGTGCTGGCCACGACGGGCCTGGAGGTCGAGCTGTCGGCGTCGCCGCACGCGCTGGCGGCGCGCCGCCGCGAGACCCTGTCGAACTTCCTGGACATCGCGGCGGGCTTCGCGTCGCTGGACGGGGAGGCGTCGCTGCTGGCGTTCCTGGGCTTCCTGCGGACGGCGGCGCAGTACGAGAAGGGCCTGGACAACGCGCTGCCCGGCGGCGAGAACACGGTGAAGGTCCTCACCGCGCACAAGTCCAAGGGGCTTGAGTGGGACGTGGTGGTGGTCCCCGGCCTGGTGGCGAAGCAGTTCCCGAGCGAGCAGGGCCGCGAGTCCTGGACGGCCCAGCCGAAGGTGTTGCCGCACGCCCTGCGCGGGGACGCGGCGACGCTGCCGGACGTCGGGGCGTGGGACGCGAAGGGGATCGCGGGGTTCAAGGCGGCGATGAAGGCGCACCAGCACACGGAGGAACTGCGCCTGGGCTACGTCACGTTCACCCGCCCGCGCTCGCTGCTGCTGGGCTCGGCGCACTGGTGGGGCCCGACGCAGAAGAAGCCGCGCGGCCCCTCGGACTTCCTGCTGGAGCTGTACGAGCACTGCCGCTCGGGCTTCGGCGAGATCGAGGCATGGGCGGAGGCCCCGGAGGAGGACGAGGAGAACCCGTCCCTGCAGGAGGCGGCGAAGGACCACGCGTGGCCCCTGCCCCTGGACGAGGCGGCGACGGCGCGAAGGAGGGCGGCGGCGGAGCGGGTGCTGGCGTTCCTGGAGAGGCCGGAGGAGCCCGAACCTGTCCACGCGGTCGAGGCGTATCCGGAGGAGGGTGACCTTTCGGACTGGGACGACTGGGCGACGGAGCAAAATCAAGCCCCTCCGGCGATTGAGGAGCGGAGGTCCGGGGGCGGAGCCCCCGATGCTGCGGAGCAGCACTCCCTGGCCGCGCCCGACCCCGCCGCACGCCCCCACCCCACCGACCCCGCCCCCACCGACCCGCTCACGCCCGAGGAGACAAGGACGCTCACCTCCTGGGACAGGGACCTCGACGCGCTCACGGAAGAGCTCCGCCGCTCCCGCCGCACCACCGTCGACGTCCCCGTCCCGCCCGCCCTCTCCGCCTCCCAGCTCCTCCGCATCGCCGCCGACCCCGACGGCTTCGCCCAGGAGCTGGCCCGCCCCATGCCCAGGCCCCCCGCCCCCGGCGCCCGCCGGGGCACCCGTTTCCACGCCTGGGTCGAGGCCCGCTTCGAGGAGCTCCCCCTCCCGATGCTCGGCCCCGACGAGCTCCCCGGCGGTTACGACGACGAGCCCGAGATCCAGGACGAGCGCGACCTGGCCACCCTCAAGGACGCCTTCGAGCGCACCCCGTACGCCCACCGCACCCCGTACCGCATCGAGGCCCCCGTCCAGCTCACCCTCGCGGGCCGCGTGGTCCGGGGCCGCATCGACGCGGTCTACCGCACGGGCCCGGCCACGTACGAGATCGTCGACTGGAAGACCCACCACGCCCCCACCGCGGACCCCCTCCAGCTCGCGGTCTACCGCCTCGCCTGGGCGGAGCGCCACAGGATCCCGCTCACCTCGGTGGACGCCGTGTTCCTCTACGTACGCAGCGGCGAGGTCGTCCGGCCCGCGCACCTCCCGGGCCGCGAGGAGCTGGAGCGGATCCTCATGGGAGAGCCGCCGGACGAACCACCGGACGAGCCACCCCCACCGGCCGGTTAGGCTCGATGGCATGAGCGACACCCCGGACAGTGCCGTCCGTACGTACATCGAAGCGCACCGCACGGCCTTCCTCGACGACCTGGCCGACTGGCTGCGCATCCCGTCCGTCTCCGCCCAGCCGGACCACGACGCGGACGTACGGCGCAGCGCCGACTGGCTGGCCGCCAAGCTCAAGGAAACCGGCTTCCCCACCACGGAAATCCTCGATACGCCCGGCGCCCCCGCGGTCTACGCGGAGTGGCCCTCCGAGGACCCCGCCGCCCCCACCGTCCTGGTCTACGGACACCACGACGTGCAGCCCGCCGCCGTCGAGGACGGCTGGCACACCGACCCCTTCGAGCCGGTGATCGAGGACGGCCGGATGTACGGAAGGGGCGCCGCGGACGACAAGGGCCAGGTGTTCTTCCACACACTCGGCGTCCGCGCCCACCTCGCCGCCACCGGCCGCACGACCCCTGCCGTGAACCTCAAGCTCCTCATCGAGGGCGAGGAGGAGTCCGGCTCCCCGCACTTCCGCGAGCTGGTCGAGGCGCACGCCGACCGCCTCGCCGCCGACGCCGTGATCGTCTCCGACACCGGCATGTGGTCCGAGACGACGCCCACCGTCTGCACGGGCATGCGCGGCCTCGCCGAGTGCGAGATCACCTTCCGGGGCCCCGACCAGGACATCCACTCGGGCTCCTTCGGCGGCGCGGTCCCCAACCCCGCCACCACCGCGGCCCGCCTGGTCGCAGCGCTCCACGACGCCGACGAGCGCATCACGATCCCCGGCTTCTACGACGGGATCGCGGAGCTCACGGACAGCGAGCGCGAGCTCTTCTCGGAGCTCCCCTTCGACGAGGCCGAGTGGCTGCGTACGGCCAAGTCCCGCGCCCCGCACGGCGAGAAGGGCCTCACGACCCTGGAGCGCATCTGGGCCCGCCCGACCGCCGAGGTCAACGGCATCGGCGGCGGCTACCAGGGCCCCGGCGGCAAGACGATCGTCCCGTCCTCCGCGATGGTGAAGCTCTCGTTCCGGCTGGTCGCGGGCCAGGACCCGGCCCGTATCGAGCAGTTGGTCACGGACTGGACGGCGACGCAGGTCCCGGCCGGCATCGACCACACGATCACCTTCAGCGCGGGCACCCGCCCCTGCCTGACCCCGCTCGACCACCCGGCGCTCCAGTCGGTCGTACGGGCCATGGGCAAGGCCTTCGACACCAAGATCCGCTTCACGCGCGAGGGCGGCTCCGGCCCCGCCGCCGATCTTCAGGACGTACTCGGTGCACCCGTGCTCTTCCTGGGTATCTCCGTACCGTCGGACGGCTGGCACGCACCCAACGAGAAGGTCGAGATCGACCTGCTCCTCAAGGGCGTAGAGACCACCGCCCACCTCTGGAGCGACCTCGCCACCGCGCTCCACTGAACCGAACAGTCCGTCCATGAGGGGGAGTTGGAAGCACCAGTGAGCACCAGCAGCCACATCACCACCGAAGACCCGAACCGGCCCATCGGTCTGACCGCACCGAGCGGTATCGACCGCGCCGCGCACCACCGCCTCGACGAGGCCTGGCTCATGGCGGCCTGGAGCCACCCCTCCACCCGGGTCTTCGTGGTCTCCGGCGGGCAGGCCCTGATCGACGAGAACGCCGAGGGCGTGACCGAGCTCGTCATGACGCCGTCCTTCGAGGCGCCGCTCACCGAGGAGCACCGCTACTTCCTCGGCACGGACACCGAGGGGATCCACTACTTCGCCCTGCAGAAGGACGCGCTGCCCGGCCGCATGGACCAGCCCGCGCGCCCGGCGGGCCTGCGCGAGGCGGGACTCCTCCTCTCACCGCGCGACGCCGGCCTGCTCGTCCACGCGGTGGCCCTGGAGAACTGGCAGCGACTGCACCGCTTCTGCTCGCGCTGCGGCGAGCGCACGGTCATTGCCGCGGCCGGTCACATCCGCCGCTGCCAGGCGTGCGGGGCCGAGCACTACCCGCGTACGGACCCGGCCGTGATCATGCTGGTGACGGACGACGAGGACCGGGCACTCCTGGGCCGCCAGGTGCACTGGCCGGAAGGGCGCTTCTCGACGCTCGCGGGCTTCGTCGAGCCGGGCGAGTCGATCGAGGCGTCGGTGGCGCGCGAGGTCTTCGAGGAGGCGGGCGTGGCGATCGGCGAGGTGAGCTACGTGGCCAGCCAGCCGTGGCCGTTCCCCTCGTCGCTGATGCTCGGCTTCATGGCGCGGGCGACGACCTTCGAGATCAATGTGGACGGCGAGGAGATCAGCGAGGCGCGCTGGTTCTCGCGCGAGGACCTGCGGACGGCCATCGAGACCGGCGAGATCCTGCCGCCCTCGGGCATCTCGATCGCGGCCCGCCTGGTGGAGCTCTGGTACGGAAAGCCGCTGCCCAAGCCTCTGGCCTGAGCCGCGGCCGGGCGGGCTCGCCGTACGGAGCCCGCCCCGCTGCGCGGAACCGCTTACGCGCTCAGCGCCTGCTTGACCTGGGCCAGCGACGGGTTGGTCATCACGGACTCCGCGCCGGAGTCGCCGACGATCAGCAGGGTCGGAACCGTCTGGTTCCCGCCGTTCGCCTTCTCGACGAACGCGGCCGAGTCTGCGTCGTGCTCGATGTTGATCTCGTTGTACGCGATGCCCTCGCGGTCCATCTGGCCCTTCAGCCGACGGCAGTAGCCGCACCACGTGGTGCTGTACATCGTCACAGTGCCCGGCATGTGTCTCGCGCTCCTCTGCTGCTTCTGCTCCCACGTCCGACGCGTGTTCGCACCGCGTAGAACGTACGTGACCAGGCCGCCATTCCCGCACGGGTACGGCATTGGTACGACTAACCAGGCCCCCTGTGGACAACGCTTCACGTCTGCCCCCGGCGACCTGGCAGCATGGCGGGGTGACATCAGCAACGCACTCCCCGCTCTTCCCGCAGACTCCCCAGGTCCCCGAGGTCCCGGACTCGGCGGACGCGGTGCTCGACGGGCTCGACCCCGAGCAGCGCGAGGTCGCCCTGGCCCTGCACGGGCCTGTGTGCGTCCTGGCGGGAGCGGGGACGGGCAAAACCCGCGCCATCACCCACCGCATCGCCTACGGGGTGCGTGCGGGGATCCTGCAGCCCGGCACGGTGCTGGCCGTCACCTTCACCAACCGCGCGGCGGGCGAGATGCGCGGCCGGCTGCGCCAGCTCGGCGCGGGCGGCGTCCAGGCGCGGACCTTCCACTCCGCGGCCCTGCGCCAGCTCCAGTACTTCTGGCCCAAGGCGGTCGGCGGCGAGATGCCGCGGCTCCTTGAGCGCAAGGTCCAGCTGGTCAACGAGGCGGCGGCACGCTGCAGGATCCGCCTGGACCGCAATGAACTGCGCGATGTCACCAGTGAGATCGAGTGGGCGAAGGTCACCCAGACCGTCCCCGCCGACTACCCGGCGGCGGTCGCCAAGTCGTCCCGTGACGCCCCCAGGGCAGCGGCGGAAATCAGCCAGATCTACGGGACGTACGAACAACTGAAGCGCGACCGCGGAGTCATCGACTTCGAGGACGTCCTGCTCCTGACGGTCGGCATCCTGCAGGACCGCCACGACATCGCCGCGACGATCCGCAGCCAGTACCAGCACTTCGTGGTCGACGAGTACCAGGACGTCAGCCCGCTCCAGCAGCGGCTCCTCGAACTGTGGCTCGGCGACCGCGAGAACCTCTGCGTGGTCGGGGACGCCAGCCAGACGATCTACTCGTTCACCGGCGCCACCCCCGACCACCTCCTGAACTTCCGCACGCGCTACGCGGGCGCGACGGTCGTGAAGCTGATCCGCGACTACCGCTCCACCCCCCAGGTCGTCCACCTCGCCAACGGACTGCTCGCCCAGGCCCGCGGCAAGGCCGCCGACCACCGGCTGGAACTGGTCTCCCAGCGCGAGGCGGGCCCGGCCCCGTCGTACGTCGAGTACGGGGACGAGCCCGCCGAGGCCGAGTCCACCGCCCGCCGCATCCGCGACCTGATCGCCTCGGGCACCCCCGCATCCGAGATCGCCGTCCTCTACCGCATCAACGCCCAGTCGCAGGTGTACGAGACGGCCCTGGCCGACGCCGGGGTGCCCTACCAGCTGCGCGGGGCCGAGCGCTTCTTCGAGCGCCCCGAGGTGCGCGAGGCGATCGTCGCCCTGCGCGGCGCGGCCCGCGCCGGCGGCAACGACTCCCTCCTCGACGACGCCGACGACCTGGCGTCACAGGTGCGGGCCGTGCTCGGCACCAAGGGCTGGACGGCCAAGGCCCCGGCCGGCTCCGGCGCGGTCCGCGACCGCTGGGAGTCCCTGGCCGCCCTGGTCCGCCTCGCGGAAGACTTCGGCAAGGCAAAGCCCGGCTCGACGCTCTCCCACCTCGTCGCCGAGCTCGACGAGCGCGCCGCCGCCCAGCACGCCCCGACGGTCCAGGGCGTCACCCTCGCCTCCCTGCACGCGGCCAAGGGCCTGGAGTGGGACGCGGTGTTCCTGGTCGGCCTGACCGAGGGCATGATGCCGATCACGTACGCCAAGACCGACGAGCAGATCGAGGAGGAGCGCCGACTGCTCTACGTCGGCGTCACCCGCGCCCGACTGCACCTCACGCTCTCCTGGTCGCTGGCCCGCGCCCCCGGCGGCCGTGCGTCGCGCCGTCCCAGCCGCTTCCTGACCGGATTGCGCCCGGGCACCGTGGCATCGGGCGCCCGCAGCGCGGGCGGCGCCGGAGGCATCGAACGGGGCGGCTCCACGGCCTTCGGGCAGGACACGCCCACGAGCGCGGCCCCGCGCCGCAAGAACCGCGGCCCTGTCCGCTGCCGGGTCTGCGGCAAGGCGCTGACCGACGGCGGCGAGATGAAACTGATGCGCTGCGAGGACTGCCCGTCGGACATGGACGAGGGTCTCTACGAGCGGCTGCGCGACTGGCGGGCGGTCCAGGCGAAGGCGCTGGGACAGCCCGGATACTGCGTGTTCACGGACAAAACGCTGATGGCGATCGCAGAGAACGTTCCGTCGACCGACAACGAGCTGGCGACCATCCCCGGAGTCGGTGTCCGGAAGCTGGACCGGTTCGGATCGGACGTCCTGGCGATCTGCGCAGGTCAGGAGCTTGGAGAAAGCTCCGAGGACGACTGAGGAAAACTCGTCGAGAAAATAGTTTGCGCACGCCCCAGGAACCCCCATAGGTTCTTCATCACGGGAACAGCGTCTTCTCTGAAGCCCTGACTCCGTGCTGTACTTATCACCCATACGTATGGGACCAGGCCTCCGGGCCGAGGTCCTCGAGACGCCGAGAGGAGGCGAGACCAGTGGCAATCATCATCGACTTCATCAAAATGACCGATTCCTCGGTCGTCGCCACCTGCCCGCTCGGCTCTTCGCTCCGTGGCACCGGTCTGTCCGGCATCTCTGCCGTCAGCCCTGTCGCCCTCGCGAGCCTCCCCGTCCGGGAGCGTAATGAGCGACCGACCCAGGCACCGGAAGCAGCAGTAGCGAAGGCACAGGCCAAGGCCTATGCGTTTGCGGCAACCGGTGCCGGATTCGGAAGCACGACGCAGCAGCAGATGACGCAGCACCACAAGATGTGGGCCTTCCGCGGGCTCGAACCCTGGAGTGATCCAGCCTGATGCAGTCAGGCAGGCGCCTTCAGGGCCGCGGAACCCCACCCGGGATCCGCGGCCCTTTTGTTTGTTCTGGGCCACCAGCAACCTCCGGTCAAACAGACCGGAACAACCAGACGAGGAACGAAACCACCGTGCAGACCACCCTGCAGACCGAAGCGCAGACCACAGCGCACACGGCAGTGCACGCCCCGTCCGTCCCGCCCTCGCAGACACTCCCGCCCCCTGACGCCCAGAAGGACCCCACCTTGACTCCGCTCACCTCGCTCACCGCTCTCGACGACGCCATCGAGAACCTCGGCGTCCCCGTCCCCTGCCGCTCGTACGACCCCGAGGTCTTCTTCGCCGAGACCCCGGCCGACGTCGAGTACGCCAAGTCGCTCTGCGGCACCTGCCCGCTGGTCGAGGCCTGCCTCGCCGGTGCCAAGGAGCGTCGTGAGCCCTGGGGTGTCTGGGGTGGCGAGCTCTTCGTCCAGGGTGTTGTCGTCGCCCGCAAGCGTCCGCGTGGCCGTCCGCGCAAGAACCCGGTCGCGGCATGAACCTCACCGGCCCCGGAACCATCGACCGACCCAGCACGCACGAACCCCAGAAGCAGGACCCGATGAGCACCTCCACCAACGAGCCGTCCGGCTCCGCAACCCCCGTCGTCACCACCATCGGCGCCACCGCGTCGCGTCAGAACAGGACCCGCGAAATGCAACTCATCCCAGAAGCCATGGCTCGTGCGCATATGCACGAACGCATGCGTGAAGCCGAGGCGGAACGCCAGGCCCTGCGCCTGGTCGCCGCCCGGCGCATGCAGCGGCGCGCCGAGCGCGTCTCCCAGCGCGCCCGCCGCGCGCTGGCCATGGCCGTCATGCAGTAAGAGAGAGACACACCTCCCGTGGGGCCGGTCCGAAAGGGCCGGCCCCACGGCGCGTTCACGCCTCCGCCGCCTCTTCCTCTTCCTCCAGCAGGAACCCCGGCAGCCAGGTCTCCAACTCGTCGCGCAGCCGCACCGTCGCACCCAGCTGGCAGAGCACCCCGATGGTGCTCAGCGTCACCCGGTGGATCAGCAGATAACTCGGCGGGAGATTCAGCTGCTTGCCCAACTGGTGCGCGGGGGAGCGGGGATCGGCGATCCTGGCGGCCTGCGCGCGTATCCAGCCACGGCTGAAGGTGAACTCCTCCGCCTGCGCCGGCTCGATGATCGGCAGCAGATAGTCCAGAACTGCGTCCGGGTCGAGGTCTATGGACTCCTTGACGAACCCCTCCTCACGGAGCAGTTCGTACACCGCCTCGGCGTTGCCCTCGAGCGTCATCCGCAACGATTCCCCGATCGTGGCCGGCCACCCTCCCGGCAGCCGGTCCACCGTCCCGAAGTCCAGCACCCCGAGCCGCCAGCCACCCTCCTCCGCACCGTCACCCTCGCTCTCCGGCGGTGGCAGCAGACGGAAGTTCCCCGGGTGCGGATCGGCGTGCAGCAGTCCCGTGCGCGCGGGCCCCGAGAAGAGGAACCCGGCGAGCAACTGCCCGGCCCTGTCGCGCTGTTCCTCCGTACCGTCCGTGATGATCTCGGCCAGCGGTATCCCGTCGATCCACTCCGTCACCAGCACCTGGTCGACCTGGTGCACCACATCCGGCACCATCACGTCGGGATCCCCCGCGAACTCCGCCGCATGGTCCCGCTGGGACTGCGCCTCCAGCGCGTAGTCCAGCTCCTCCGACACCCGGTCGCGCAGTTCGGAGATGAGCGGCTTGATGTCCATGCCCGGGATGAGCGGGCCCAGCAGCCGGGCGAACCGGGCCAGTTGATTGAGGTCCGAGAGCAGCGCCGCACCCGCCCCCGGGTACTGCACCTTCACCGCGACCTCGCGCCCGTCGTGCCACACCGCCCGGTGCACCTGGCCGATCGACGCCGCCGCCGACGGCTTGTCCTCGAACTCCAGGAACAACTCCCGCCACTCCTCGCCGAGCCGCTCCTCCAGTACGGAGTGGACCGTGCGGGTCGGCATCGGCGGAGCCGCCTCCTGCAGCTTGGTCAGCGCCGCCCGGTAGGGTCCCGCGACCTCCTCGGGAAGTGCGGACTCGAAGACGGAGAGAGCCTGGCCGAACTTCATCGCACCGCCCTTCAGCTCACCCAGAACCTTGAACAGCTGCTCCGCGGTGCGCTGCTGAAGCTCACGCGCCACGATCTCCGCGGACTTCCCTCCGATCCGCTTGCCCAGGCCCCAGGTGGCACGACCGGCGAAACCCAAGGGAAGGGCGGCCAGCTTGGCAGTACGAGTGACCGCCTTCCGGGGAAGATCAGACATGCGCCCCTCCAGTTCCCAGACTGCCGTGGTGCGTACGGCGGTTACCCGGCCATTGTGGCGTGCTGTGCCCCAACCCCCGAGGCCCGCTCCCCTCCAGTCTTCCCACCAGCGCTGTTCCCAGCTGCGCCGCACCCGCATTCCGCATGCGGCGGAATCCGTGCCGCACGCCAGTCGAGGAGCGGGAGCGACGCCTCCCACCGCGTCCCCGTCGCCGTGGGCAGCCCTCCGTCGAGGTACGACAACGCATGCGCCGCGGCCAGTCCCGCCACCGCCGTCGCCAGACCCAGATCGCACGCCACCGCCGTGGAGCGCCGGCCCGACCGCCACTGCGCCACCATCCGCGGCCACCCCGGATCACGGTCCGCCCGCCGCAGCGCCAGACACCCCGCACACGCCGACCCGCCCGGCAGCACCAGCGGCCCCACCACACCGGTCCCCTCGACCACCCCCGCGTACAGATGGGGTGTCCCCGTCGCGATCCACTCCGCTGCCGCACCCGGATCCGGCACATAGGCATCGAAGCCGTCCCGCGGGGCGACGATCACCAGGGACAGCCCGGCCTCGCCTCCCGCGCGCGGCGGCGCGCCGGTCGCGACACGCCGCACCAGTCGCCGGGCTGCGACATCCCGCCGCTCGCCGACGGCTTCTTCCGGCAGTCCGCCGGGGGCCACGTCCCACGGCTCCGTACACCCCCCGTCCAGTACGTCCACGCGCCCGACCCCGGAGGCGGAGAGCACCGCGGCGACCGCCGCGCCGACCCTGCCCGCGCCCCGCACCTGCACCCGCATCGACCGGCGCGCCGCCAGCCGCTCCAGTGCGCCGCCGGGTTCCGGGTGGACGGTGGAGAGGGACGCCAGATCGGGGCGCAGCCGGTCGAGGGCCCCGTCCCTTTTCCGCAGCGCGTCGACCGCCGAGCCGTGCCCGGCCGGATCGTCCAGCACCCCGGCCTTCTCCAACTCGGCCACCAGCGCGTCGACATGGCCGTCCGGCAGGTCCAGCTTCCGGCCCTCCTCGCGCAGCAGCTCCAGACCGCGGGTGCCGTCCAGCAGGGCGAGAAGGCAGCCCGTCGCCGGGTCCACAGGACCGAGAACCACCGCGTGCGCGGGTGTCACTCCGAACTGCACCCGGTCCCGCTCCCGCCATGCGCGCCGCAGCGCCGGCTTCACCATCGGATGCACGCGGACCGCCCCCGTTCCGTCTCCTTCGAATCCCCCGTCGGACCCGTTTGATCAGAATGCAGGAGGCGGGCGAGGGGTGCGGAAAGTTATCCACAGGCGTGGGGTATTAGTCGTTCAAATGGTGCACGCACGGAATGGATCACGTTCCAACCGCCCCGGAGGCGGGACTTCCCCCACTGACAGCGGGTAACGTCGGGGCGTGCCCGTCGACCCACTGCACACCGCCGGAAGTCCACCGCGCAGCGCGAAAAGCCAGCCGCCCCGCGGCTCGGCGACGAGCGCGGTCGAGGTCCGCCGATCAGCCCGGCGCAGCAGAACGGTGTCGGCGTACCGGGAGGGCGACCGCACCATCGTGCTCATCCCGGCCCGGATGTCGGAGGCGGAGGAGCAGCGCTGGGTGGGCGTGATGCTGGACAAACTCGCCGCCCAGGAGAGCAAGCGCATTCTCGGCGACGAAGAACTGACCGAGCGCGCCGAGCGGTTGTCCGCCCAGTATTTCGAAGGCCGCGCCCGGCCCGATTCGGTGCGATGGGTGACCAATCAGAACACCCGCTGGGGCTCCTGCACCCCCGCCGAGGGATCGATCAGACTCTCGCACCGGCTGCAGGGCATGCCGGAGTACGTCGTCGACTACGTCCTCGTCCACGAGCTGGCCCACCTCCTGGTGCCCGGCCACGGCCCGCGCTTCTGGCGCCTGCTCGAGGCCTATCCGCGCACCGAGCGTGCCCGGGGCTACCTCGAAGGGGTCGTCGCGGCCGACCGGCTGCCGCACCTCCCGGCAGCGCGCGGCGAGTAACGCTGCGTGATTGTGTACCGGGCCTGTACCGGGTCCGCCCCCACTTGTCCGGATCTCAGGTTTTGCCGTTAGCCTGGCGCGACGCAATCACCATCCGGATGGGGGACGGTCGTTACGCATGGCCAGGGAATTCCAGCGCGGCCACAAGGCCAAGATCAGTGACCTCACAGCGGGGACGGATCTGTACGTAGGCGTGCAGATCGCCGGTCCCGGACTGACCTTCGACATCAGCTGTTTCGGCCTCGACGCCCATGAGCAGCTCTCCGACGACCGGTATTTCATCTTCTTCAACCAGCCGAAATCGCCGGAGGAGTCGGTTCAGCTCCTCGGTGCGCAGTCCGGCGACACCGAGTCGTTCCGCGTCACCCTCGACCGGATTCCGGCGAACATCCACAAGCTCTCCTTCACCGCGACTCTCGACGGTGCGGGACAGATGTCGCAGGTCGGACCCGGTTACATCCGGATCGTCGCGGGCGGTGAGGAGGTCGTACGGTACGCGTTCACGGGCGCGGAGTTCACCACCGAGCGCGCGGTCATGCTGGGCGATTTCTACCTCAAGGACGTGTGGCGCTTCGCCGCGGTCGGCCAGGGCTTCGACGGCGGTCTCGACGCGCTGCTGAAGAACTTCGGCGGCGAGGTCGCCGAGGAGGAACCGGCCGCGCAGCCCCAGGCCGCACCGGCCTTCGGAGCACCCGCAGGCCCGCCCCCCGCGTTCGGCGCGCCCGCCGCCCCGCCGCAGCAGCAGCCCCAGGCCCCGCAGCCGGCCCCGTCGTTCGGCGCCCCGCCGCAGGCCCCCCAGCCTCCGGCGCCCGCTCCGTACAGCCCGCCGCCCGTGCACGCCGCGCCGACCATCGCCGCGCCGATGCCGCCGATGCCGGCGCAGGGCAGCCCGGTCCCGCCGCCTGCTCCGGCTCCGGCCCCGTACGGGCAGCAGCCTCCGCAGCAGCCGCAGTTCGGCCAGGTCCCGGGCCAGGCACCCGCGCCCTACGGCCAGCCCGCACCGTACGGACAACCCGCACCCCAGGGACAGGGCCAGCCCGGCGGAGGTCTCCAGGTCGCCCTGCAGAAGTATCGCGAGGCGCCCACCGGCCAGCGCTGGACCGCGCAGAACCACTACCTGATGCGCGCCGACCTCAGCGCCGACGCGACCCCCGTCCTCGCCCGCCAGGGCAGCATGGTGATGTACCAGGGCAAGGTCGACTTCGGCTACAAGGGTGCCGGTTTCGCGGGACGCATCGTCGGCAACGCCACCGGCCAGGAGATGCAGCTGATGCGCTGCACGGGCCAGGGGCAGATCTTCTTCGCCGAGAACAGCGCCCATCTGCACACCATCGAGCTCCAGGGCGACGGCATCTGCGTCTCCGCCGAGAACGTCCTCGCCTTCGACGAGACCCTGCAGCACGAGGTCCGCAGGATCGAGGGCCACGGCATCCCGGGCGGCGCCCTGTTCACGATGCTCTTCCAGGGCACGGGAACCGTGGTCGTCAAGACCCACGGCACCCCGGTCGTCCTCCCCGTCACCCCGACCACCTTCGCCGACTGCAACGCCGTCGTGGCCTGGTCGGCGGCGTCCCAGGTGATCGTCTCCAGCCAGGTCAGGCTGCGCCGCAACTCCTATCCCGGACACAGCGGCGAGACCGTGAACCTCCAGTTCCGGGGCGCACCCGGCAACTTCATCGTCGTCCAGCCCTACGAGGTCTGAGGGAGCCCGTCATGACACAGCAGCAGCTCGCGGGCTTCGCCCCGACCCCGATCGCCGCCCGCATGGAGAACCACGGCAGCACGATGCTCAAGGTCGCCATGCAGACCGGCAACGACCTCCTCGCCCGCACCGGTTCGATGGTCGCGTACGAGGGCTTCGTGCAGTACGAGCCGAACCCGCCCGCCGTCCGCCAGATCGCCCGCGACTGGATCACCGGCGAAGGCGCACCGCTCATGAAGTGCTCCGGCGACGGACTGCTCTACCTCGCCGACTACGGCGCGGACATCGTCGTCATCAACCTCAACAACGACGCCCTCTCGGTCAACGGCACCAACCTCCTGGCCCTCGACGCATCCCTCCAGTGGGGCGTCGAGCGGGTCAAGGGCCTCGCCAAGTTCGCAGGCCAGGGCCTGTGGAACGTCAAGGTGTCGGGCACCGGCTGGGTCGCCATCACCTCGCGCGGCACACCGGTCGTCGTCGACTGCGGCCGAGGCGACGACGAGACGTACGTCGACCCGGACGCACTCGTCGCCTGGTCCCCGAACCTCAAGGTGAAGGGCAAGCGCAGCTTCAAGGCGTCCTCGCTGATCGGGCGGGGCAGCGGAGAGGCGTACCAGATGGGCTTCTCCGGCGAGGGAATCGTCGTCGTACAGCCGAGCGAGGACAGCACGGACCGCCTGCGGGCCCGGGGCTGAGGGGAGCGAACACACCATGCAGAGCCCGCTTTTCAGCTACACGGAACAGCAGACCCAGGACCGGTACACCGCCCAGAACCCGCAGCTCCTGCGGGTCGCGCTGGCCGGGCACGACGACGTACTCGCCCGCAAAGGATCGATGGTCGCCTACCAGGGGCTGATCGAATTCGACGGCGAGTACCGGTCCCAGCAGCAGGGCCGCGCCCGCGCCGCCACCGGTGAGGGCCTGGACCTGATGCGCTGCTCGGGACAGGGCACCGTCTACTTCGCCAACCTCGCGCAGCACGTCCATGTCGTGGACGTCGACCACGAGGGCCTGGTCGTGGACAGCTCCTACGTCCTGGCGATGGACTCCTCGCTGAGCTACACCGTCGTCGCGGTGGACAGCCAGTACGGGATCTCAGGATCCGGCAAGTACCAGCTCAACATCACCGGCCAGGGCAAGGTCGCGCTGATGACCTCGGGCCAGCCGCTGATGATGCAGGTCACGCCCGACAAGTACGTCAACGCCGACGCGGACGCCGTCGTCGCCTGGTCGGCGTCGCTGCGGGTGCAGATGCAGGCGCAGACCTACTCCTCGTCCGTCACCCGCAGGCGCGGCAACACCGGCGAGGGCTGGGAGCTCAGCTTCCTCGGCCAGGGCTTCGCGCTGGTCCAGCCGTCCGAGGTGATGCCCCCGCAGGGAGCGCAGATCGGACAGGGCCTGGCCGCCCAGTACGGCATCGGGCAGCAGGGCGCGCGTGGCCAGAACCAGGGCAACGCCTGGAGCTAGCAGGCCAATGTGTAAGGGGCGTCCGCCAATGGCGGACGCCCCTTACACACACCTGTTTCCGGGCTACAGCGCCGCGCGCGTGCGCTCCACGAGCCGTACGACCGACGCATCGGCCACGCCCGCCACCTCGTCGAAGGTGAACCAGCGCAGGTCCAGCGACTCCTCGCTGATCGCCTCCACCGCACCCGGCGGGGCCACCGCCGCGTACTGCACATCGAGATGCCAGTTGCAGGGCGCCGGAATCGGATGCCGGTCCAGGTTCACCGGACCGCCGGGAAGCAGCGCCAGCCCCTCGATCCCGGACTCCTCCGTCGCCTCGCGCAGCGCCGCGGCGGCCAGCGAAGCGTCGCCCGGCTCGCAGTGCCCGCCCATCTGGAGCCACATCTGCAGCTTCTTGTGGAGCGTGAGCAGTACGCGGCCGCGCTCCACGTCCACCACCAGCGCGCTCGCCGTGATGTGCCCGGCCTCGCAGGCCTTCCACATGCCGTCCGGATGCGCGGAGAGATGGTCCAGGTAGACCTGGCGCAGCTCAGCCTGTTCCTCCGTGCCCTCGTACGCCTTCAGTACGAGGGCCGCGTCGTCGTGCAGGGTCACTTGGCAGTGCCGCCCTCGGGGTCACCCTCGCCGTTGTCGTCCTTGGGGCGGTTCTGGTCGGCCGCCTCGCCCAGCATCTTGTCCAGCTCCGAGAAGTCGAGCTGCTCGTGGTGGACAAAACCGTCCGGGTCGTCCAGGTCGGTCGCCGTCGGCAGCATGTCCGGGTGCTCCCAGAGCGCGTCGCGCCCGTCGACACCCCGCGCGTCGGTGAGCGAGGCCCACAGCCGCGACGCGTCCCGCAGCCGGCGCGGACGCAGCTCCAGGCCGATCAGCGTGGCGAAGGTCTGCTCGGCGGGACCGCCGGACGCCCGGCGCCTGCGCAGCGTCTCGCGCAGCGCGTCAGCCGACGTCAACCGGGACTTCGCGGCCTCGTGCACCACCGCGTCGACCCAGCCCTCGACCAGTGCGAGCGCCGTCTCCAGACGGGCCAGCGCGGCCTTCTGCTCCGGCGTGTCCTCCGGCTGGAACATGCCCTGCTGGAGCGCCTCCTGCAGCTGCTCGGGGGACTGCGGGTCGAACTGCCCGACCACGTCCTCCAGCTTGCTGGTGTCGACCTTGATCCCGCGGGCGTACCCCTCGACCGCGCCGAACAGATGCGAGCGCAGCCACGGCACATGGGCGAAGAGCCGCTGGTGGGCGGCCTCGCGCAGCGCCAGATACAGCCGCACCTCGTTCTTGTCGATGCCCAGGTCCTTGCCGAGGGCCTCCACGTTCAGGGGCAGCAGCGCGGCCTTGCCGGCCGGACCGAGCGGCAGACCGATGTCGGTCGAGCCGACGACCTCGCCCGCGAGCACGCCCACGGCCTGGCCGATCTGCTGGCCGAACATGGCGCCGCCCATGGAGCGCATCATGCCGAGCAGCGGGCCCGCCATGGCCTGCATCTCCTCGGGCAGCACACCGCCCATGGCCGCGCCGACACGCTCGGCGACCGGGTCCACGAGCTCCTTCCACACCGGGAGGGTCGCCTCGACCCACTCGGCGCGGCTCCAGGCCACGGCCGTGCTCGCACCCGAGGGCAGCGAGGTCGCGCCGTCCAGCCACAGGTCCGCCAGGCGCAGGGCCTCCTGCACCGCAGCCGTCTCGGCCGGGCCGACACTCGCGTCCTTGGTGCCGTCGGCGGTGCCCTGGGCGACCGTCTGACGTGCGATGTCCTTGGCCATGTCCCAGTTCACGGGACCGCCCTCGTAACTGAGCATCTGGCCGAGCTGCTGGAAGGCCGCGCCCAGGTCGTTCGGGTTCATCGACCCGAACATCGCGGCGAAGGGATTGTCGCCTCCGGCACCGGGACCGAACCCGAAGGGATTCGCCGGGCCCTGGCCACCGCCCTGGCCGCCCTTGCTCTTGCCGTCGTCGCCGTCCTCCGGCTCCTCCGGCGGAAGGCCGAATCCGAATGGGGTGTCACTCACGGGTTTCCTCGGCTCGTAGGGCCGCCGACCGGACGGTCGACAGCGGCTTGCCCGACTACACAACCAGCGTAAGGGCGTGCCCCGCTTTCGGGCTCGGTGCTCCGCCGACTCACGGCCTGCGGCAGGATGGACGCCACCTGGTCCGTACGTGTCGTTTCGCGTACGTACTGAAGACAACCGCTGGAGACGCCCGGTGAGTTCCCCAGATCCGCAGGTTCGCGCAGCGCGAAACCTCTCAACCCCCACCCCCAAGGGGCCCGTCGTCGCGGTGACCGGCGCCGCCTCGGGAGTCGGTGCGCTGCTCACGGAGCGCCTCGCAGCCTCCGAGGAGATCAAGCAGGTCATCGCCATCGACGAGCGCCGGGGCGAGGTCTCCGAGGCGCAGTGGCAGATCCTGGACGTACGCGACCCGGCGATCGCCGAGAAGCTGCGCGGCGCAGACGTGGTGGTCCATCTCGCGCTCGATCTCGACCTGGAGACGGACCCCGCCGCCCGTACGGCCTACAACGTCCGTGGAACCCAGACCGTCCTGACGGCCGCCGCGGCGGCCGGGGTCCACCGGGTCGTGCTGTGCACCTCCGCGATGGTCTACGGAGCCCTCGAGGACAACGACATCCCGCTCTCCGAGGACGCCGAGCTGCGCGCGACCGCCGAGGCCACGGGTGTCGGCGACCTCCTGGAGATCGAACGCCTCGGCCGCCGCGCCCCGCGCGCCCACCCCGGCCTCCATGTCACGGTCGTCCGGCCCGCCGTCCTGGTGGGAGGCACGGACACCGCGCTGACCCGCTACTTCGAGTCGCCGCGCCTCCTGGTCGTCGCGGGCTCCCGCCCCACCTGGCAGTTCTGCCACGTCGAGGACCTGGTGAGCGCCCTGGAGTACGCCGTCCTGGAGAAGGTCGACGGCGAGTTCGCGGTCGGCTGCGACGGCTGGCTGGAGCAGGAGGAGGTCGAGGAGCTCAGCGGCATCCGCCGCATGGAGCTGCCGTCGGCGGTGGCGCTCGGAGCCGCCGCCCGGCTGCACCGGATCGGCCTCACGCCCTCTCCCGCAGGTGATCTTGCGTACACGATGCACCCCTGGGTGGTCAGCGTCGGCCGCCTCCACGACGCGGGCTGGCGTCCGCAGTGGACCAACGAGGAGGTCCTCGCGGAGCTCCTCGCCGAGGTCGCGGGCCGCCACACGGTGGCCGGCCGCCGGCTGGGCCGCAAGGACGCGACGGCCGCGGGTGCGGCGGGTGCGACGGTCGCGCTGCTGGGTGCGGCGGCCGTGGTGCGGCGCGCCAGGAAGGCGCGCCGGCGCATCTAGTTGCCGGGCAACTGGTAGGAGGCTCCAACCGCGACACGTACGGGCCGGTCGAAAACGCCATTCCGCGATGTCAGTGCCGTACGGCACGATGGGCGCCATGGCGAACACCCACGACCACCCGGGCGAGCAGGCCGCGCAGGACCCCATCCGGCTGCTGGAGATCCGCGACACCCCGCTGAGCCTGGACGAGGTCTTCCGGGCGGTCGGCGACGACGCGGCGGGCGGCACCGCGCTCTTCGTCGGCACCGTGCGCAACCACGACGGCGGCGCGGACGTCGACGCCCTCGGGTACTCCTGCCACCCCTCGGCCGAGGCGGAGATGCGACGCGTCGCCGAGAAGGTCACCGCGGAATATCCGGTACGGGCACTGGCCGCGGTCCACCGGGTGGGCGATCTCGCGGTGGGCGATCTCGCCGTCGTCGTCGCCGTCTCCTGCCCGCACCGCGGCGAGGCGTTCGAGGCCTGCCGCAAGCTGATCGACGACCTCAAGCACGAAGTCCCGATCTGGAAGCACCAGAAGTTCTCGGACGGTACAGACGAGTGGGTCGGCGCGTAGCGCCGTCGTTGAGGGGCGGTGGTCGGGTGACGGGAGGGCGGGTCGGGGCCTGTTGACCCACGAGCGCGGATTTGCGTAACCGGACCCCAGCAACGAGCGTTGAACCAGTGGATGGTTAATCTGCTGATCAGCACGTTCTGCACGCACGGGGCACGGAGGTCGGAATGGCGGCACTCGCCTGGTTGCTGATTCCGCTGCTGGCCGCCGTCGGCGCCGCGATATGGGGCAGCTGGGCCGGCCGGCACCGCACGACCGGAGACGTCTCCGAACTGGCCGGATACGCCCGGTTCCGCGAGGCGATGGAGAAGGAACACAGCGCCTGAGCAGGGACCCGTACGGACCGGCCCCAGCGGTGCGCTGACAGACCCGTCCCGTACTGTCGTTCCATGCCACGCCGCACCGCGACGATGCTCGCCTCCACCCTGGTCCTCATCGCGCTGCTCTGCGCCGGAGTGCTCATCAAAGTTCCGTACGCGGAGATGAGCCCGGGACCGACGGTCAACACCCTCGGCGAGGTGAACGGCCAGCCCGTACTGAACATTTCCGGCCACCAGACCTATCCGACCTCCGGTCACCTCAACATGACGACGGTCAGGGTCACCGGCGCGGACTACAACATGAACCTCGTCGAGGCGGTCTACGGCTGGCTGGCACACGACAACCTCGTGGTGCCGCACAACACCCTCTACCCGGACGGGAAGACGGAGCAGCAGTCCACCCAGGAGAACGCCGAGGAGTTCAGCCAGTCCCAGGAGAGCGCCAAGGTCGCGGCGCTCACGGAGCTGAACATCCCAGTGAAGACCCGGGTCGTGGTCTCCACGGTCGTCAAGGACAGCCCCGCCGAGGGCAAACTGCACGCCGGTGACGTCATCAAGTCCGTCGACGGCACGGTCGTCAAGGAGCCCAAGGACGTCGCGAAGCTGGTGACCAAGCGCGACCCCGGCCAGGAGGTCGTGTTCACCATCGTCCCGGCGAAGAAGGCGGCAGCGGCGGAGAAGGCCGGCAAGGAGGCGACGGAGACGGAGAAGGTCGCCATCACCACGAAGAAGGCCACCGACCCCGACACCGGGAAGTCCCGCGCGGTCGTCGGCATCACGGCCGGCACCGACCACACGTTCCCGTTCACCATCGACATCTCGCTCGCCGACGTCGGCGGTCCGAGCGCGGGCCTGATGTTCTCCCTCGGCATCGTGGACAAGCTCTCGCCGGGTGAACTGACGGGCGGCAAGTTCATCGCGGGCACCGGCACCATCGACGACAAGGGCGTCGTGGGCCCGATCGGCGGTATCGAGATGAAGCTGATCGCCGCGCGCAACGCGGGCGCCGAGTACTTCCTGACGCCGAGCGAGAACTGCGCGGACGCCGCTTCCGACACCCCCTCCGGCCTCAAGCTGGTGAAGGTGAAGAACATCGACGACGCGACGAAGTCGCTCGCCAAGATCCGTGCGGGGGAGACGGCCGGCCTGCCGAGCTGCTCGGCAAGCTAGCCGGCCGTTCTCCCCACGGAGTTACGCCTCGAAGGTGGCGGCCAGCGCCTCGGCGAGCCCGGGCACCAGGTCGGCGCCCGTGAGGACGTCGTTCGGGGAGTCCTTCTCGCGCAGCCGCAGCGCCGATTCGCGCTTGCCGTTGCGCAGCACGGCCACGGTCATGCGCACTTCCTGGCGCTCAGGGTGCTTGGCCACCCATGCGGCCAGCTGCTTGTCGTTCATCCCTTCCGGTACGGACGACTCCGCGGACGGCGGGAGCATCAGCCGCTCCACCGTCATCGCGCACCCGGCCACCGCGTCGGGCCAGGCGATCGTGCCGAGGAATTCGTCGAGCGGGGTGGAGGCGGGGATCTCGTCCTGCTCCACCGGAGTCAGCCCGGCAGGGGCCGGGCCTTCGGTGTCGAGGCCGAGCTGGGCGGCGATGCCCGGCTCCTGGGAACGGAGTTTCGCGGTGTCGACGAGGGCGAAGAGACGGGCCGGCTGGTCCCAGCCGAGCCCGGACGCGTACTCGTCGATTTCGAGCACCGCGACGGTCAGCGGGCTCGCGGCCATCGGGGAACCTGAGGGGGTCGTGTTGGACATGGTCAATATCCTGCCCTCTTCCACCCCGGGAACGGGAACTGAGTAAAGCCTCAGTAAGTTGCATGAGTGGGCTCTACGATCGCGGGGCCCGCTCGACACGACCGCGAACTTCGAGGTGCGCACGTTGGCTTTCCAGATGCCGGACCGCGGCGGAGGCCCGACCGGGCCACGGATCAGAGTGGGCCGGCCCTCCCGGCGCGCCCGGACCCTGCTCATGACACTGGGCGTCCTGGCCGTACTGGCCATGGCGTTCGTCATGTTCGCGGGGTTCTGGACCGACTGGCTCTGGTACCGCTCCGTCCACTACTCGTCGGTCTTCACCACCACCCTGTGGACCAAGATCGGCCTCTTCCTCGTCTTCGGCCTGCTCATGGCGGCCGCGGTCGGCGTGAACATCTGGCTGGCGCACCGGCTGCGGCCGCCGCTCAGCGCGATGTCCATGGAGCAGCAGTCGCTCGACCGCTACCGGATGGGCATCCAGCCGTTCAAGAAGTGGCTGCTGCTCGGGATCACCGCGCTGGTCGGCCTGATCGCGGGCGCTTCCGCGTCGGGCCAGTGGCGCACCTGGCTGATGTACGTCAACGGTGTGTCCTTCGACCAGAAGGACCCCCAGTTCCATCTGGACGTGTCGTTCTACGCCTTCGACCTGCCCTGGTACCGCTTCCTGCTCGGCTTCGGCTTCGCGGCCGCCGTGCTCTCGCTGATCGCCGCCGCCCTCGTGCACTACCTGTACGGCGGACTGCGCGTCACGAGCCCCGGAGCGCGCGCCACGGCGGCCGCCACCGGCCACCTCTCGGTGCTGCTCGGCATCTTCGTCACGCTCAAGGCCGTCGCGTACTGGCTCGACCGGTACGGCCTCGCGGTGAAGTCCAGTGACTTCAAGGCCACCGGCAACTGGACGGGTCTGCGGTACGTCGACGCCAACGCCTATCTCCCGGCGAAGACGATCCTGTTCTGCATCGCGGTCATCTGCGCCCTGCTGTTCTTCGCGACGCTCTGGCGCCGCACCTGGCAGCTTCCGATGATCGGCTTCGGCCTGATGGTGCTCTCGGCGATCCTCATCGGCGGGCTCTACCCGGCGATCGTGCAGAAGTTCACGGTCCAGCCGAACGAGCAGGCCAAGGAAGCGCCGTACATCCAGAAGAACATCGATGCCACCCGTGAGGCGTACCAGATCGCAGACACGGACGTCGTCGACTACTCGGGCAAGAGCAGCACCAAGGACACCGCCAAGCAGCGTGCGGACGCCGATCTGGCCGCCAGCTACCGGCTGATCGACCCGAACGTCGTCTCGCCGACGTTCCAGCAGCTGGAGCAGAAGCGTAAGTACTACGGCTTCCCGGCGACCCTGGACGTCGACCGCTACAAGGGCCAGGACACGGTCATCGGTCTGCGCGAGCTGAACATCGCGGGCATCCAGAAGCACAACTGGATCAACGACCACTTCACCTACACCCACGGCTACGGCGCGATCACGGCCAAGGGCACGGCCACCGACTCCAACGGCGCACCGGTCTTCACGGAGTCCGGTCTGCCGACCACGGGCAACCTCGGTGAGTACCAGCAGCGGATCTACTACGGCGAGAAGACCACGCAGTACTCGATCGTCGGCGGTCCGCAGAAGGAGCTCGACTACGAGGACAACGGCGAGAAGACCACCAGCTACGCCGGCAAGAGCGGGGTCAGCCTCTCCAACCCGTTCAACCGGGCCGCGTACGCCGTGACCCTCGGCGAACCGCAGATCCTCTACTCCGGGGCCATCGGCGAGGGATCGAAGATCCTCTACAACCGCACCCCGAAGCAGCGCGTCGAGGCGGTGGCCCCCTGGCTCACCATCGACGGCGACGCCTATCCGGCGGTGGTCGGCGGGCAGATCCAGTGGGTGGTCGACGCCTACACGACGACCAACGGCTACCCGTACGCGTCGCGTACGACGCTCGGTGACACCACGGCCGACTCGCTGACCGACAACCAGCGGGCGGTGGTCGCCCAGCAGAACCAGGTCAACTACATCCGCAACTCGGTGAAGGCGACCGTCGACGCGTACACCGGCGACGTCAAGCTCTACCAGTGGGACGAGAAGGACCCGGTCCTCAAGACCTGGATGAAGGCGTTCCCCGGCACGGTCAAGGACAAGAGCGAGATCCCCACGGATCTGATGTCCCATCTCCGGTACCCGCAGGACATGTTCAAGGTCCAGCGGGAGCTGCTGACGCGCTACCACGTCACCGACCCGAAGCAGTTCTACAGCGGCAGTGACGCCTGGCAGGTCCCCAACGACCCGACCACCAAGGACAACCGGGCCGTACCGCCGTACTACCTGTCGATGAAGATGCCCGGGCAGAAGGGCGACGGCCAGCAGTTCTCGCTGACCACCACCTTCACTCCGAGCGGCCGGCCGAACCTGGGCGGATTCATGGCGGTCGACGCCGACGCGGCCAGCCCTGACTACGGCAAGATCAGACTACTGAGAGTCACGTCCGAGGTGCCAGGTCCCGAACAGGTGCAGAACAAGCTCAACGGTCTGCCGGCGGTTGCCAACTTTGTGCGCGACATGAAGGGCGCCGACTCGGACATCGAGTACGGAAACCTGCTGACGGTGCCGCTCGACGGCGGATTCCTGTACGTCGAGCCGGTGTACGCCCAGGGCAACAACTCGCACTATCCGCTGCTGAAGAAGGTGGCCGTCTCGTACGCGGACGCCGATTCTCCGGACGGCGACACCACCGCGTTCGCGAACACGCTGAGTGAGGCGCTGAACGAGGTCTTCGGGGTGGACGGGACGGGCACCACGACCCCACCGGACACGGGCACCACACCGCCGCCCGCCACGGGCGGCAACGCCACCGCCAAGCAGGCCATCGCCGATGCGCAGAAGGCGTACGACGACGGTCAGGCGGCGCTGAAGAAGGGCGACTGGGAGGCGTACGGCAAGGCGCAGACCGCCCTGCAGGACGCTCTGCAGCGCGCCGCGGACGCCGAGGCGAAGGCCAAGAAGAGCTGAGAAGGACCCACCCCGCGTCGTGGTACGGTTGAAACACAACGACGCGGGGTGGAGCAGCTCGGTAGCTCGCTGGGCTCATAACCCAGAGGTCGCAGGTTCAAATCCTGTCCCCGCTACTGAAGGCCTGGGCCCGGATCTCGGAAGAGATCCGGGCCTTCGTCATGCATATGGTCTTTTGCCTCTGTCATGTGACGGTCCGAAGAAGCCGCCGTGCGGGGGGAGTTGGGCCCGGAACGTGTTTGAGTTATCTCTCTGTGGGCATGTCGACAAAACGCTGAAGTGACCTCACTGGCTGCGGTATACCAGGTGTACGCGGGTTGCAGGTGGTGCGACGATGGTATTTATGGGGGACAGGGCAACTCTGTTGGAGACAGGGCGGTTTGTGCAGACGCACACCGATATCGGAGCGGACGCCGAGAGCGAGGCGCGCTTTCGGTCTGCGGCGGAGAGCGGCGACGCCGCGTCGATGAGCGCGCTCGGTGCCCTGCTGCTGCGCCGCGGCGATCTCGACGGGGCCGAGCCTCTCCTGCGTGCCGCCACCGGCGAGGGCGACCGGGCGGCGGCCAACAATCTGGGTGTCCTGCTCCACCAGCGCGGCTACGCCGACGAGGCGGCCGGCTGGTGGCGGATCGCCGCCGTCGCGGGCTCCGCGGCCGCGGCCCATGCGCTGGGCCGGCACTACCGCGAGCGCGGTGACGAGCCCGCCGCCGAGTACTGGCTGCGGCAGTCCGCCGAGTCCGGGCACGCGCTCGGTGCGTACGCCCTGGCTGATCTTCTGGAGCACCGCAGCGACGTCGGCGCCGAGCGCTGGCTGCGCGCCGCCGCCGAGCAGGGGCACCGCGAGGCCAGCTACCGCCTCGCGCGCGCCCTGGACCGTGCGGCGACGGAGGACAAGCCCGCCGCCGAGGCCGAGCAGTGGTACCGGCAGGCGGCCGCACGCGGGCATCGGCGGGCCGCCCTGCACCTCGGGGCGATCCTCGAGAAGCGCGGCGAGCTCAAGGAGGCGGGCCGCTGGTACCTGACCTCCGCCAAGGACGGCGAGGCGCGGGCTGCCTGCGCGCTCGGCTTCCTGCTGCGTGATGCGGGCGACGAGGAGAGCGCGGCCGTGTGGTGGCTGCGCGCCGCCCAGGACGGCGACGGGAACGCCGCCAACGCGCTGGGCGCGCTGCACGCCGCCCGCGGTGAGCAGCAGACCGCCGAGCGCTGGTACCGGGCCGCCATGGACGCGGGCGACGTCAACGGTGCGTACAACCTCGCGCTGCTCTGCGCCGCCCAGAACCGCAACGCCCAGGCCGAGCAGTGGTACCGGCGCGCCGCCTACGCGGGTCACAGGGAGGCCGCCAACGCGCTGGCCGTCCTGCTGCTGCAGGGCGGCGACCCGGCCGGGGCCGAGCCCTGGTTCTCCAAGGCGGCCGAGGCCGGCAGCGTGGACGCCGCGTTCAACCTCGGCATCCTGCACGCGGGCCGCGACGACGACCGTACGGCCTTCGTCTGGTACGAGCGGGCGGCCGCCGCCGGGCACACCGAGGCGGCCCTGCAGGTCGGCATCGCCCTGCTCAGGGACGGCGAGGAGCAGAGCGCGGAGCGCCATCTGCGGTGCGCGGCGGGCGGCGGCAGCGCGGAGGCGGCCTTCCGTCTCGGTGCGCTGCTCGACTCGCGGATGCCGCCGCCGGGGCCGCCGATCCTCGGCGAACCGGTGACGGAGAAGAGCGAGTGCGAGGAGTGGTACGAGCGCGCAGCCGAGCAGGGGCACCGGCGTGCCCAGGTGCGCGTGGGGATGCTCGCCGCGTCCCGCAACGACGTCGAGGGGGCCGCGCGCTGGTACCGCGAGGCCGCCGAGGCGGGCAGCCGCAACGGCGCCTTCAACCTCGGGCTGCTGCTTGCCCGCGAGGGCAGCGAGCGCGAGGCCGGTCTGTGGTGGGCGCGGGCGGCGAACGCGGGGCACGGGCGGGCCGCGCTGCGCATAGGGCTTCTGGCGATCCGGCGCGGAGAGCTCGCCGAGGGGCAGAAGTGGTGCGCGCGGGCGGCGGAGCTGGGGCCCGCGGAGGTCGCGGAGCGGGCGGCCCGGCTCCTTGAGGCGCTGCGGCAGGAGCTCAGTGCGTAGGGCTGTGCGCGGGCTGAGTGCAACGGGGCAGAAGCGATTTGCGCTGGTCGGCGGGGCACCGTAAGGTTGTGTTCACCGACGCGGGGTGGAGCAGCTCGGTAGCTCGCTGGGCTCATAACCCAGAGGTCGCAGGTTCAAATCCTGTCCCCGCTACTCAGTAGCACCGAAGGCCCGGACTCGAAAGAGTCCGGGCCTTCGTCGTGTCCGGGCCGGGTTCTACTGCTTGTGGCCCACCGCCTCCGCGTACAGCGAGCGGTCGACCGTCCTGTCCTCGGGCAGCGCAGATCCCTTCATGACACCCGCGTCGAGGTACGACTTCTGCAGGCGGTCCGTCGTTCCCTTGCGGATCTCCCAGTCCATGCGGAGCGACGGGGTCGACTTGAGGATCGCCTCGTCGGTCTTGAGGAGCGTGGCGAGGGAGGCGGTGAAGGCCGGGTCGGACTTGTAGTCGCCGGCGAAGTAGGTGTTGACGGTACGGATGTACGCCCGCAGGAAGGCGACCCCCGCGTCCGGGTCCTTGTTCAGCAGGCTCGGTCCGAACAGGACGCCGCCGAGCGGTTCGCCGAGCGGCTGCCCGCCCAGGAACGCGTACTTGGCGTCGCCGTCGACCTTGCGCCAGATCGGGTCGAGCAGCCAGGCGGAGTCGACGCCGCCGTTCTGCAGGGCGGTGAGGACGTCCGCGGAGCCGAGCTGCTGGAAGCCGATGTCGGTCAGGCTGCTGCCGTGGTCCTTGAGGGCCTTCTCCATCGGATACGAGATCACCGAGCCCTTGCCGATCATCGTGCCCATCCTGTCGCCCTTGAGGGAGGCGGAGGCCGCGGTCTCGCCGTCCTTGAGACGGACCCAGAGACCGCTCTTGGAGGCGGGGGCGGGGGAGAAGTTGCCCGCGACCCATTTGATGTCGAAGCCGCCGTTGATGCCGTTCATGACGGCTGCCTCGGGGGCCGCCCACTGGGCGTCGATGTCGCCCTTGGCGAGGAGGGGGAGGGCGTCGGGGGTGGGGAGGACCTTCAGCTCGACGTCCAGGTTCTCCTTGGTGAACTCGCCCTTCTGGACGGCCAGTTCGAGCGGGGCGACGTACTCGGCCGCGAGCGTTCCGGTCGCGATGGTGAGTTTGCGTTTCTTGGCGAGGGGCTTGGGGGCCGGGGTGTTCTTGTCGCAGCGGGCCGGGGCGCGGTCGGGGGCGAGGTCGGCGGGGTCGGTCCAGCCGTGTGCCGTACAGCCGGTGACCGCGGTGATGGTGCGGGGCTTGGCCGCCGAGGCGGGGGCGTTGTCGTCGTGCTTCGCGCAGGCGGCCGAGGCGAGCAGGGTGGTGGCCAGGAGCAGGGTGACGGTGGTGGTGCGGGTACGCATGGTTCCTCCGTACGGCGTGCAGGGGCGGATCAGGATTGGCTGCGGCCTCGGTCGCGCGGGGCCCAGGGGGTGAGCAACCGGCCGACGATGCGCACCACTTCGGAGAAGAGGACTCCGAGGACGGCCACGCAGACGATGCCCACGAACATCACGTCGTTCTGGAAGAGCGCCCGGGAGTCGAAGATCAGGTGGCCGAGGCCGTTGGACGCGGCGATCTGTTCCGAGGCGACGATCACCAGGACGGCGACGCCTGCCGCGATACGGGCTCCGACGAGGACCGCGGGGAGGGAGGCGGGGAGCAGGACGTGCCGGAACATCTGCCAGGGGGATGCGCCGAAGACCTGTCCCGCGTCGCGGTGACCGACGGGAACTGCGAGGACGGCGGCCATCGTTGAGATCCATACGAAGAAGAAGACCGTGGCGGCGACGAGTGCGATCTGAGGGCCCTCGCCCAGGCCGAACATATTGAGGAAGACGGGGAGCAGGGCGAGCTTCGGGACGACGTAGAGGGCGTCGAGGAGCGGTTCGAGGGCTGCTCGGACGAGGGGGAGGGAGCCCATGAGGAGGCCGAGGGCGTAGCCCGCGACAGTGCCGATGGCGTAGCCGCCGAGTACGCGCTTGAGGGTGGCCCAGACGTCGGGCCACAGGTCGCCCTGGGCTGCGCGGTCCCAGCCGTCGGAGAGGATCGTGGAGGGGGCGGGGTAGACGCGGTCGTCGATCCACTGCTGGGACGCGGCCAGTTGCCAGAGGAGGACCAGGGCGAGGGGGACCGCGACCGCCAGGGTCAGCTCCAGGGTGCGGCGGCGTCGGTGGGTGCGGGCCGGGTGGAGTTCCTGGGGGCCCGGTTTGCGGACCAGTACGGCTTCTTGGTCTTCTGCTTGGTCGGGCTGGTGGGTTGTTGTCATGCCGGGGCCTTCTCTGTGCGTACCTCGGTGCGGAGCAGGTCCCACAACTCGCTCTTGAGCTCGGTGAATTCGGGGGTCGACCGAATGTCGCCTGTGCGGGGGCGGGGGAACGGGGGGCGCCGTTCGGCGATGATGCGGCCCGGGCGGGCGGACATGACCAGGACACGGTCGCCCAGGACGATCGCCTCTTCGAGGCTATGGGTGATGAAGAGGGTGGTGGTGCGGGTGGTCTGGGTGAGTTCGAGGAGCTCGTCCTGGAGGATCGTGCGGAGCTGGGCGTCCAGGGCTGCGAACGGCTCGTCCATGAGGAGGAGTTCGGGCTCCACGGCGAGGGCGCGGGCGATCGCGACGCGTTGGCGCATGCCGCCGGAGAGGGTGGCGGGGTAGGCGTCGGCGAAGTCGGCCAGGCCCAGGCGGGCGAGCCAGTCGCGGGCCTTGGCGTTGGCCTCGGCGCGGGGGGTGTGCTGGATGTCCAGGCCGAAGCGGACGTTGGCGAGGACGGTCTTCCAGTCGTAGATGCCGTAGTCCTGGAAGATCATCGCGGCGGGGCGGGGGGAGGTCGTACGGATGCGGAGTTCGCCCTGGGAGGGGCGGAGGAGGCCGGCGGCTATGCGGAGGAGGGTGGACTTTCCGCAGCCCGAGGGGCCGACGATGCAGGTGAACTCGCCCGGGGGGATGTCCAGGTCCAGGGGGCCCAGGGCGGGGAGGGACTTGTGGCCTCGGCCGAAGGTGCGGGTGAGGGTGCGGGCTTGGAGTTTGGGGGTGGGGTGCGGGTCGGCCACCTTGTGCTCCTTGCGGAGGGCGGGAATTATCGCGGCCGAGAATATGACGGGGCGTCAGATTGTGGAAGGGGTGCGGTGGGTGGGGCTGGGGGGGCTTCCCCGATCCCGCCCCTTCTCGAAACCGGGGTGGAGCCCCGGACCCCCTGGCCCCGCCTTTTCGGGGGCTCCGCCCCCGGACCCCCGCTCCTCAATCGCCGGAGGGGCTTGATTTTGCCTGATGTGGGCTTGATATCCGCAGGAGGACAGGAGGACAGGAGGACAGGAGGACAGGAGGACAGGAGGACAGGAGGACAGGAGGACAGGAGGACAGGTGTGCAGGGGCTGGCGTGGCACGCGCGAGGGCCCCGGCGCGCTCTCGCGTGCCGGGGCCCTCGGGTGTCTGCGTCAGGCTGTCGCGCAGGCCGGGCAGATGCCTCGGTAGGTGACCTCTACGCCGGAGATCGTGAAGCCGAAGCGCTCCGTGTCCGGGAGTGACGTCAGGGGGTTGCCCGTCGGGTGGACGTCGCGGATCGCGCCGCACTGGGCGCAGACCAGGTGCTGGTGGGGGCGGTGCGCGTTCGGGTCGTACCGCTTGGCTCGGTGGTCCGTGGAGACCTCGAGGATCTCGCCGAGCGACACCATCTCGCCCAGGGTGTTGTAGACGGTCGCGCGCGAGATCTCGGGCAGCCGTGACACGGCGCGGGCGTGCACCTCGTCGGCCGTCAGGTGGACGTGGTCGCCGTCGAGGACCTCGGCCAC
This sequence comes from Streptomyces sp. NBC_01465, assembly GCF_036227325.1. Lineage (NCBI taxonomy): Bacteria > Bacillati > Actinomycetota > Actinomycetes > Kitasatosporales > Streptomycetaceae > Streptomyces > Streptomyces sp. NBC_01465. The sequence continues at coordinate 5,635,689 of NZ_CP109467.1, forward strand.
GACACGGCGCTGCGCGGTCATCCGCCAGCCTCGGCCGCGAAGGCGTTCCAACAGGTCACTCATAAGGGTCAGCCTAACAGGGAAGGGACCGAAGTCCCGAACAGGTGTGACTTTGGACCTCTGATTGATTTGGACAAAGTCCAGTGTAGGGTCGGTGATGGCTTCAACGCCATGGACAGGACTGGCAGGAATGACGCAGGAGGCGCACATGACGTCGCAGGGACCGCTCACCACGGAGGCCGGCGCACCGGTCGCGGACAACCAGAACAGCGAGACCGCCGGCGTCGGCGGCCCCGTGCTCGTCCAGGACCAGGCGCTGCTGGAGAAGCTCGCGCACTTCAACCGTGAGCGCATCCCGGAGCGCATCGTGCATGCGCGCGGCGCCGGTGCGTACGGCACCTTCACGCTGACCCGCGATGTCTCGCAGTGGACGCGTGCGAAGTTCCTGTCCGAGGTCGGGAAGCAGACCGAGACGTTCCTGCGGTTCTCCACCGTGGCCGGCAACCTCGGGTCCGCCGACGCCGTGCGCGACCCTCGTGGTTTTGCGCTGAAGTTCTACACCGAGGAGGGGAACTACGACCTCGTCGGGAACAACACCCCCGTCTTCTTCATCAAGGACGCCATCAAGTTCCCCGACTTCATCCACACCCAGAAGCGCGACCCGTACACCGGCTCGCAGGAAGCCGACAACGTATGGGACTTCTGGGGGCTGTCTCCCGAGAGCACCCATCAGGTGACCTGGCTCTTCGGTGACCGCGGCATCCCGGCCACCCTGCGCCACATGAACGGGTACGGCTCGCACACGTTCCAGTGGAACAACGAGGCCGGCGAGGTCTTCTGGGTCAAGTACCACTTCAAGACCGACCAGGGCATCAAGAACCTCACCCAGGCCGAGGCCAACCAGCTTGCCGGTGAGGACCCCGACAGCCACCAGCGGGACCTGCGCGAGGCCATCGAGCGCGGTGAATTCCCGTCCTGGACCGTGCAGGTGCAGATCATGCCGGCGGCCGAGGCGGCGACGTACCGCTTCAACCCGTTCGACCTGACCAAGGTCTGGCCGCACGAGGACTACCCGCCCATCGAGATCGGCAAGCTCGAGCTCAACCGCAACCCCGAGAACGTCTTCGCCGAGACCGAGCAGTCCATCTTCTCGCCGGCCCACTTCGTGCCGGGCATCGGTCCCTCGCCCGACAAGATGCTCCAGGGGCGGCTGTTCGCGTACGGCGACGCCCACCGGTACCGCGTCGGCATCAACGCCGACCACCTGCCCGTGAACCGCCCGCACGCCACCGAGGCGCGCACCAACTCCCGTGACGGCGCGCTGTACGACGGCCGGCACAAGGGCGCCAAGAACTACGAGCCGAACTCCTTCGGCGGTCCCTTCCAGACGGACCGGCCCCTGTGGCAGCCCGCCCAGGTCACCGGTGCGACGGGCAACCACGAGGCGCCCAGCCACGCCGAGGACAACGACTTCGTGCAGGCCGGGAATCTGTACCGGCTCTACTCCGAGGACGAGAAGACCCGCCTGATCGAGAACCTCTCCGGGTTCATCGCCAAGGTGTCGCGCGACGACATCGCCGAGCGTGCGATCGACAACTTCCGTCAGGCCGACGGTGACTTCGGCAAGCGGCTGGAGGCGGCGGTCGCCGCCCTGCGCGCCTGAGGCAGGAGTGAGGAGAGGGCCGGGCTCCGTTCGCGGGGTGCCCGGCCCTTTTCCTGTGGCTCGGTCAGGAGACCAGTTGCTCCGCCGGGTGCAGCCTGACCGGCGCCCAGCAGCGGATGATGTCGCGCACCGACACGACGCCCACCGGGCCCGCGTCGTCCAGCACGATCAGATGCCGGAAGCCGCCGTGCGCCATGGCCGTGGCCGCCTCCTCCAGGGTCCAGGACGGTGCGGCGAAGACGACGTCGGTCGTGGTGTGGGTCGCGGAGAGTTCACGGTCGGGGTCGAGGCCCGCTCCCACCGCGTTGAGGATGTCGCGTTCGGTGAGGATGCCGAGGCCGCTGGTGTCGGGGTCGAGGACCACGGCCGCGCCGACGCGGCGTGCCGACATCAGCCGGGCGGACTGACGCAGGGTGTGGGCGGGACCGATGGTGAGGACCACTGTGCTCATGGCGTCGCGGACGAGCATGAATGGAGCCACCTCCTTGGTGGACCGGAACACGAGAACCGATTCACAAGTTCACAAGTGGGGGGACTCATAGAGTCGCATCCCGTCGTGGGGTCAACAAGGGGGTGGTAGAAGCAAGTTGAGGGGCGCGTAAAAAGACGGCTCACGCCCCTCACGCGCCCCGGATACGGCTAGTAGCGCTGGTTGAGATAGCCCAGCAGGTCGTTGTGGAGCAGGCCGTTGGAGGCCGCCGCATTGCCGCCCTCCACGCCGCGCACCCCGTCCAGGCTGGTGAAGCGGCCGCCCGCCTCCTCGACGATGATCGCGTTCGCCGCCATGTCCCAGAGCGAGAGCTCCGGCTCGGCGCAGATGTCCACCGAGCCCTCGGCGACCATCATGTACGGCCAGAAGTCCCCGTAGCCGCGCGTCCGCCAGCAGTCGCGGGTCAGGTCCAGGAAGCCGTCGAGCCGGCCCTGCGCCTCCCAGCCAGTGAGCGAGGAGTACGCGAAGGAGGAGTCCGCGATCTTGCCGACGTTGGAGACATGCAGCCGCGTCGCCGAGGAGAGACTGCGTCCCGTGTACGCGCCGCCGCCCTTCGCCGCCCACCAGCGGCGGCCCAGCGCGGGCGCCGAGACCACGCCGACCACCGGTTCGTATCCGCCCTCGCCCACCACCGTGAGGGAGATCAGCGTCGCCCAGACCGGCACTCCGCGCACATAGTTCTTGGTGCCGTCGATGGGGTCGACGATCCAGCGCCGGGGGCCCGTGCCCGCCAGACCGAACTCCTCGCCGAGGATCGCGTCTCGCGGCCTGGCCCGCTGGAGCTGGCCGCGGATCAGCTCCTCGGCGCCCTTGTCGGCCTCGCTGACCGGGGTCATGTCCGGCTTCGTCTCGACCTTGAGGTCGAGCGCCTTGAACCGGTCCATCGTCGCCGCGTCGGCGGCGTCCGCCAGGACATGGGCGAGGCGCAGATCATCGTGGTAGTCGGGCATGGTCGCCACAGTAGCCATCAGGCCCTGATCGGGCCACAGGGCCCCGTCTGCGCAGGCTATTGACACCGCTCCGCGGCGCGTCAAGTCTGAGTTCAGAGCCGCAAGGCCTGGGAGGCAACGATGCCTACAGCGCGCGAATCCTTACTCGACTCCGCCCTCTCCGCGCTCACGGGCCTGCCCTGGTCCGCCGTGCGCATGGTGGATGTCGCATCAGCCGCCGGGGTCTCCCGGCAGACGCTCTACAACGAGTTCGGCAGCAAGGACGGCCTCGCCCGCGCCCTCGTGCGGCGCGAGGCCGACGTCTATCTGCGCGGGGTCGACCGGGCGCTCGGCGAGACGGCGGCCACCCCCGCCGACCGGCTGGCCGCCGTCGCCGAGTGGACCGTGGCGACGGCCCGCGGTCATCCGCTGGTACGGGCGCTGCTCACCGGCTGCTGGGGCGAGCGGCTGCCCGTCCCGCGCCCCGCCGCCCGTACGAGCGCATCCCCCGTCCCCGCCCAGCGCCGGGCCGACGTGGGCCTGCCGGGCCCCGCCGAACTGCTCGCCGTCGTACGGGACCGGGCGGTCGCCGCGCTGGAACCCGGCCGCCCCAAGGAGGAGGCCGGGTCGATCGCGTACCGCTGCGAGGTGACCCTGCGCCTGGCGCTCAGCTACGTCGTCGCGCCGGGCGGGCAGGGGGTGGGGCGGCTGGTGCGGGACGCCACGGCTGCTTCGTGACTACTTGACCCAGCCGACCTTCGTGTAGTCGGTGTCGGCCAGACCGAAGGCGCCGTAGTTGGCGAGGCCCTTGCGGACCGCGTCGATCTGCGGGCGCTGGTAGAGCTCGATGGAGTGGCCGAGCTTCCAGATCAGGACGTCCGCCTGGTTGTAGAGCTTGATCGACTCGGCGTGGTCGGTGGTCTCGCCGGCCTTCGTCAGCAGCGCGTCGATCTCCGGCGAGCCGATCGAGCCGAAGTTCTGGAAGAGGTTCTTGCCCTGCGGCTGCCGGAAGGTCGAGGTCAGCATCGTCTGGTAGACCGCGTCGACGTTGCGGAAGCTGACGAGGTCGAAGTTGCCCGTGTTGACGAACTTGTTGAAGAAGTCGTTGGCCGGGACCGACTTGATGTTGACCTTCACGCCCACCGCGCCGAGCATCTGCTGCACCAGCTCCGCCTGGTCGCTCTGGGCGGAGGTGCCGCCCGCGCTCAGCGTGTAGTCCAGCGTGAGCTTCTTGCCGTCCTTGGTACGCGGCTTGCCCTCGCCCGCGTCCTTCCAGCCGGCCTCCTCGAGGAGCTTCTTCGCCTTCTCGGGGTCGTACTTGTCGAACTCGCTGGAGTTGTCCTGGTACCCCTCCTGGTTCGGCATGAAGAAGTGGTTGTTCAGCGGCTTCAGTTCGAAGGTGAGGTCCTTGCTGAAGCTCTCGTTGACCCCGGCGCGGTTGATCGCCGCCTGCAGGGCGTTGCGGACCTTCACGTCCTTCAGCGGGCCGCGGCCGCCGTTGAGCGTGATGTGCACCTCGTCCCAGCGGGCGCCGCGCCTGATGTCCGTGTCCGCCGCCTTGGCCAGGCGCTTGTAGTCCTCGGGGAGCAGCGCGGTCGTCTCGTCGAGCTCCTTGTTGAGGTACGCCTCGGTGCCCGCGGAGGAGTCCAGGACGCGGTAGACCACCGAGTCCAGCTTGGGCTTCGGGCCCCACCAGGCGGGGTCGGGGACGATCGTGACGGTCTGGGCGGTCTTGTCGTACGTACCGACCTTGAAGGCCGCGCCGGTGACCGGGGCCTTCTCGGCCCAGCCCTTGTTGAACTTCTCCGGGGTGTCGATGTACGCGGCCGGGTACAGCGGGTCGAAGAGGCGCTGCCAGTCGGCGTAGGGCTTGTTGAAGGTGACCTTCACCGCGTGGGCGTCCGCGCCCTGCTCGACCTTGGATATGTGGTCGTAGCCGGAGGTGTCGGAGGCTTCGTAGGCGGTGTTGGTGCCGTTCAGCGCCTTCCACTGCGCCTCGAAGTCCTTCCAGCTCAGCGGCTTTCCGTCGGACCACTTGGCCTTCGGGTTCAGCGTGTACTCCACGACCTGCGGGCTGGTCGAGGTGACCTTCGCCGAGACGAGGAAGCTGGGGTTGGTGTGGATCGCGCCCTTGGTGTCGGCGTCGAACAGGTCGGGCAGGACGGCCTTGATGATGTCCTGCGCGTCGCCCTGCTGGCCGTCGACCTGGTTGATGTTGTACTGCGTGATCCACTGGTCGATGCGGAACCGCAGCGAACCGCCCTGCTTGAGGTCGCTCAGCGGGCGGACGTTGATGCCCTGCCCGTCCACCGAGGGGGCCGCCTGCTTCGTGGCCGGCTTGTCGTCGCTCCCGGAGGAACCGCAGCCGGTGGCCACCAGGGTGGCCGACGCAGCTGCGGCGATGGCGAGGACGGTGGTTCTGCGCATCGGATTTCTTCCTCCGGTCGTGGTGCGGTCTGATCGAGACCGCAGGCTCCGCAGACCGTAAGTCGCCGCCGCGGCACAGCGGGAGTCTCATGGGAGTGCTGTTATGAATTCTTTGCGTGGACGCAACAATTGATGGTCAGAATGGACCAACAAGCCGACGACCTGCGCCTTTTGCTCCTGCCGCGGCGAGACACCGTCACCCTTCCCGCGGAGGACCTCCACCTGTGGCCGCCTACCTGGCCAAGCGACTCGGCTACTACGCCGCCCTGTTGCTCGTCGCCGTCTGCCTCTCCTATCTGCTGTCGTCGCTCGCGCTCGACCCGCGCGCGTACTACGAAGGCCGCCAGCCCCCGCTGTCGCCGGTCTCCGTCGACCACCACCTCACCGCGCTCGGCGTCAACGACCACGAGCCGCTCCTCTCCCGCTTCCTGACCTGGGCCGGGCACGCCGTGCGCGGCGACCTCGGCCAGACCATCGACGGGACGTCCGTGGGCGCCGAGTTCGGGCGGCGGATCGGCGTCAGCCTGCGGCTTCTGCTGCTCGGTACGGTCGCGGGGACCGTCGTCGGGGTGCTGGCCGGGGCGTGGACCGCCGTACGCCAGTACCGGCTCTCCGACCGTGCGGTGACGCTCATCTCGTTCGTACTGCTCTCAACTCCCGTGTTCCTGCTGGCCGTTCTGCTGAAGATCGGTGCGATCTGGTTCAACCAGACGACCGGGACGGAATTCATCCAGTTCACGGGTGAGAAGAGCCCCGGAGTCGACTCGGGGTTCTGGGCGGTCTTCAAGGACCGCGGGGTGCATCTGCTGCTGCCGACCGTGTCCATCGCGCTGGGCACGATCGCCAGTTACAGCCGCTACCAGCGCTCGACCATGCTCGACGTGCTCGGCTCGGACTATCTGCGCACCGCCCAGGCCAAGGGGCTCACCCGGCGCACCGCCCTGCTCCGGCACGGGCTGCGGACGGCGCTCATCCCCATGTCGACGTACTTCAGTTACGGATTCCTCGCCCTGTTCACCGGCGCCACCTTCACCGAGACGATCTTCGGGTGGCACGGCATGGGGGAGTGGTTCGTCTCCTCGATCGGCAAGAACGACGTCAACTCGGTCGTCGCCGTCAATGTGTTCGCCGCCGTGGTGGTTCTGCTGTCCGGCTTCCTCGCGGACGTACTGCACGCCGCGCTCGACCCGCGTATCCGCCAGGCCTGAGGAGTACGACCCGTCATGACCGCCGTCATAGAGACCGCCGCCGCGGACGCGGCCGGCCAAGGAGCCGAGCCGATACGGCCCGTGGGGCGCGCCGGTGTCGTGCTGCGCCGGTTCGTACGCAATCGGAGCGCCCTCGCCGGGGGTGTCGTACTGGTGCTGCTCTTCGTGCTCGCCTTCGTCGGGCCGCTCGTCAGCCCCTGGGACTACGCGCACATCGACTACAGCGCGCTGCGGGAGCCGCCGAGCGCCGACCACTGGTGGGGCACCAACCGGATCGGGCAGGACGTCTTCGCGCAGACCGTGCGCGGGCTGCAGAAGTCGCTGGTCATCGGGTTGCTGGTGGCGCTCTTCTCGACCGTGCTCGCCTCGCTGGTGGGGGCGTGTGCCGGGTACTTCGGGGGGTGGACCGATCGGGTGCTGATGTTCTTTGTGGACTTGCTGTTGGTCTTTCCGTCGTTCCTGATCATCGCGATCATCTCGCCTCGACTGCGAGGCGGGGGCTGGTTCGCCTTTGTGGCGCTGCTCGCCGTCTTCGGGTGGATGATCACCGCGCGGGTGGTGCGGTCGATGACCCTGTCGCTGAAGGAGCGCGAATTCGTGCGCGCGGCGCGGTACATGGGGGTCGGTCCGTTCCGGATCATCTGGCGCCATGTGGTGCCGAACATCGCGTCGTTCCTGATCATCGACGCGACCATCGCGGTGGGCGGGGCGGTGATGAGTGAGACGGCGCTTTCCTACTTCGGGTTCGGCGTGCAGGCGCCGGACGTGTCGCTGGGGACGCTGATCGCGTCGACCACGGGGGCGGCCGTCACGTACCCGTGGATGTTCTTCTTCGCCGCGGGGCTGCTGATCGTGTTCGTACTCGCTGTGAATCTTGTGGGGGACGGGTTGCGCGATGCGATCGATCCGACCTCGCGCACGTTGCGTCGGAAGGGGCGTACCTCATGACCGCCGTACTGGAAGTCAGCGGCCTGGAGGTCGACTTCGACGGCCGGCCCGCCGTGCGCGGGGTCAGCTTCTCGCTGGAGCGGGGCGAAGTGCTCGGCCTGGTGGGGGAGTCGGGGTCGGGGAAGTCGGCCACTGCGCTCGCCGTGCTGGGGCTTCTGCCGGGGAACGCGGCGGTGCGGGGATCGGTGCGGCTGGGTGGTGAGGAGCTGGTCGGGGCGTCGGACGCGGCGCTGTCGAAGGTGCGGGGCAGCCGGATCGCGATGGTTTTTCAGGACCCGCTGTCGGCCTTCACTCCGGTGTACCGGATCGGGGACCAGATCGCGGAGGCGGTGCGCGCACATCAGGACGTCTCGCGGGAGAAGGCGCGGGCGCGGGCCGTGGAGCTGCTGGATCTGGTGGGGATTCCGGAGCCGGGGGTGCGGGCGCAGTCGTTTCCGCACGAGTTCTCCGGGGGGATGCGGCAGCGGGCGATGATCGCGATGGCTATGGCGAACGATCCCGATGTGATTCTGGCTGACGAGCCGACCACGGCGCTGGATGTGACGATTCAGGCGCAGGTGCTTGATGTCCTGCGGACGGCTCAGCGGGAGACGGGGGCTGCGTTGGTGCTTGTCTCGCATGACCTGGGGGTTATTGCGGGGACTGCGGACCGGGTCGCGGTGATGTATGCGGGGCGGGTGGTGGAGACGGCGGGGGTGCGGGAGTTGTTTGCGCGGCCTGTGATGCCGTACACGATGGGGCTTGTTGGGGCTGTACCCCGGGTGGACTCGGCGAGTTCGGTGCTCGTGCCGATTCCCGGGAGTCCGCCCGGGGCGGGGGAGGTCGGGGGCGGGTGCCCGTTTGCGGACCGGTGTCCGTTGGTGGAGGAACGGTGCCGGGGTGCGGAGCCGGAGCTGCGAGCGGTCCCCACGCTGTGCCCACCCGTTCCGCCCTGCGGAACGATTGCCCACAACGTGGGGGCGGGGGGCGACGAGGCGACTGCCCACAACGTGGGGGCGCGAGTCGACGAGGAGGCGCCTGGTCGCAGCGTGGGCGAGTGCGGGACGGCAGGGCAGCATTTGGCTGCCTGCTTGCGGGTCGGGGAAGTTGTTGAGCGGGGGATGGGGGTGCTTGATGTGTTTCCTGTGCCCGTTGTTCCCGAGGTTTCTCAACAGGGGCCCGGTGACGCCGTGTTGACCGTGCGGGGGCTCGTCAAGACCTTTCCCGTGTTGAAGGGCGCTGCCTTCAAGCGGCGCGTCGGGACCGTTCATGCCGTCGACGGTGTCGACCTCGACATTCGGCGTGGGGAGACCCTCGCCCTCGTCGGCGAATCCGGGTCCGGGAAGTCCACCACCCTCTTCGAGCTCCTTAACCTGGCCCGCCCCGAGGGCGGCACCGTCGAGCTCTTCGGGCAGTCGCTCGACTCGCTCGGCAAGGCCGGGCGCAAGGCGCTCCGCGGGCAGGTCCAGATCGTCTTCCAGGACCCCATGGCGAGCCTGGATCCGCGTATGACGGTCGGCGACATCGTCGCCGAGCCGCTGCGGGCGCAGGGCGTCGACCGTACGGCCGCCGCCCGTCGCGTTCCCGGGCTGCTGGAGCAGGTCGGGCTGGACGCCGCCCACGCCGACCGGTTCCCGCACGAGTTCTCCGGGGGCCAGCGTCAGCGCATCGGGATCGCGCGCGCCCTTTCCGTCGAGCCGCAGCTGCTGGTGCTCGACGAACCCGTCTCCGCGCTCGACGTCTCCGTACAGGCCGGTGTGCTCAATCTGCTGCAGCGCCTCAAGGCCGAGCTCGGGCTCGCGTATCTCTTCGTCTCGCACGACCTGTCCGTCGTACGGCACATCGCGGACCGCGTCAGCGTCGTCTATCTCGGGCGTACGGTCGAGGCCGGAGCGGTCGACGCGGTCTTCGAGCGGCCCCAACACCCGTACACCCAGGCCCTGTTGTCAGCCGTACCGCTTCTCGACCCGGACCTGGAGCGCGAGCGGCAGCGCACCAGGATCCTGCTGGCGGGCGACCCGCCGAGCCCCACCCGCCGGTACGAGGGCTGCCGGTTCAGGGGACGCTGCCCGGTGTTCGCGGAACTCGGCGAGGAGGAGCGCGAGCGGTGTGCGAGTGAAGTGCCGCTGCCCGTGGAGCGCGGGGCCGACCATGTGGCGGCCTGTCACTTCGTCAGTGTGCCGAGCCCGACAGCTGCAGCCCGATGACCCCGACGATCACGAAGGAGATCGAGACGAGTTTGAGGGTCGAGACGACGTCGCCCAGGAAGATCATTCCGTAGATCGCGGTTCCCGCTGCGCCGATACCCGTCCACACGGCGTACGCGGGACCGACGTCCAGCTTCCGCAGCGCGAGCGTCAGCAGGCCGAAGCTGCCGAGCGCGAAACAGGCGAAGGCGATCGTGGGCCAGAGCCGGGAGAACCCGTGCGAGAGCTTGAGGCAGACGGCGAAACCCGTCTCCAGGAGTCCTGCGACCACGACCAGCAGCCACGGCATGTTGGTTCCTCCGCCTTCGACCTCGCATCGGTGACTGCTTCGTCATCAGTTGGTGCGATTATGCATTTACCTACGGCGGTGGGCCGGTAAACGCGGTGATCAGTCGCCCTCGCGTCGCTCCCGTGTGGCGAGCAGCCGGCGCAGCGAGTACAGCCGGGCCGGATCCGCATGGCCCTCCTCCACCCAGGCGTCCAGCGCGCAGTCCGGTTCGTCGTGGCTGCAGGCGCGCGGGCACTCCTCCGTTCCCGGTACGAGGTCGGGGAAGGCCAGGATCACGCGCGACGGGTCCACATGGTGCAGACCGAAGGAGCGCACGCCCGGGGTGTCGATCACCCAGCCGCGTGCGTCCGGCAGGGGGAGCGCAAGGGCCGAGGTGGTGGTGTGGCGGCCGCGTCCGGTGACGGCGTTGACGTGTCCTGTCGTACGCCGGCGGTCCTCCGGCACGAGCGCGTTGACCAGGGTCGTCTTGCCGACGCCCGAGTGGCCGACGAAGGCGGTGACCTTGTCGTTGAGGAAGTCCCGTACGCGGTCGGCGGCCTCGCCCTTCGCCAGCTCGTCGCGGCTCGTGACGACGTAGGGGATGTCGAGCGCGCCGTACGACTCGAGGAGCGTCTCGGCGGAGGCCAGGTCCGACTTGGTCAGGACGAGGAGGGGCGAGAGCCCGCCGTCGTACGCCGCGACCAGACAGCGGTCGATCATGCGCGGGCGCGGTTCGGGGTCGGCGAGCGCGGTGACGATGGCGAGCTGGTCGGCGTTGGCGACGACCACGCGCTCGTACGGGTCGTCGTCGTCGGCCGTACGGCGCAGGACCGAGGTCCGGGGCTGGATGCGGACGATGCGCGCCAGGGTGTCCTTGGCGCCGGAGAGGTCGCCGACCACCATGACCTGGTCGCCCACCACGGCGGCCTTGCGGCCCAGTTCACGGGATTTCATCGCCATGACCGGGCGGTCGTCGATGAGGACGGTGAGCCTGCCCCGGTCCACGGTCAGGACCATGCCCTCGGCGGCGTCCTCGTGCTTGGGGCGGATGTTGGTGCGGGGGCGGTTGCCCTTGGGGTTCGGGCGGACGCGGATGTCGTCCTCGTCGGGGTTCTTGCCGTAGCGGCGCATCGCGTCAGGCCCCGAGCATTTCGGTCCACATCTTCGGGAAGTCGGGGAGGGTTTTCGCGGTCGTGCCCACGTTCTCGATCTGCACGCCCTCGACCGCGAGGCCGATGATCGAGCCCGCCGTCGCCATCCGGTGGTCGTCGTACGTGTGGAACGTGCCGCCGTGCAGGGCGCGCGGCTTGATGTGCAGGCCGTCGGCGGTCTCCGTGACGTCGCCGCCGAGCTCGTTGATCTCCTTGGTGAGCGCGGCCAGGCGGTCCGTCTCGTGCAGGCGCAGGTGCGCGACGCCGCGCAGCGTCGAGGGGGAGTCGGCGAGGGCGGCGACGGCCGCGATGCCGGGGGTCAGCTCGCCGACCTCGCTCAGGTCGACGTCGATGCCGTGGATGGTGCCCGTGCCGGTGAAGGTCAGGCCCTGGGCGGTGAGCTCGCAGGAGCCGCCCATCTCCGTGAAGATCTCGCGGAGCGCGTCGCCGGGCTGCGTGGTGCGGGACGGCCAGTCGGGGATCGTGACGCGGCCGCCGGTGACCAGGGCCGCGGCCAGGAACGGCTGGGCGTTGGAGAGGTCGGGCTCGACGGTCAGATCGCGGCCGAGGAGGGCGGAGGGGGAGACCCGCCAGACGTTCGGCTCGCCGCCCGTCTCCGGCTCGTCGACCTGGGCGCCGATGGAGCGGAGCATGTCGACCGTCATCCGGATGTGCGGGAGGGAGGGCAGGGTCGCGCCCGTGTGACGTACCTCCACCCCCTGGTTGAAGCGGGGGGCGGAGAGGAGCAGCGCGGAGACGAACTGGGAGGACGACGAGGCGTCGATCTCGACCGGTCCGCCGTCCAGGGCGCCGCCGCCGTGGACCGTGAGGGGGAGCGCGCCGCGGCCGTCGTCGTCGATCCGGGCGCCGAGGGTGCGGAGCGCGTCGATGACACCGGTCAGGGGGCGCTCGTACGAACGGGGGTCGCCGTCGAAGCGGACCGGGCCGTCGGCCAGGGCGGCGACGGGGGGCAGGAAGCGCATGACCGTACCGGCGTTGCCGACGTCGATCGTGGCCGGGCCGCGCAGGCCCGCCGGGATGACGCGCCAGGCCTCGCCGGAACCGTCGGGGCCGACGCCTTCCTCGATGCCGACGCCCATCGCGCGGAGGGCCTCCGCCATGAGGAGCGTGTCCCGGGAGCGCAGCGGGCGGCGGAGCCAGCCGGGCTCGGCGGCGAGTGCGGCGAGGACCAGGCCGCGGTTGGTGACCGACTTCGATCCGGGCACGGTGACCGTCGCGTCGACGGCCCCGATGGCATAGGGGGCGGGCCAGAGGGCGGTGTGCACGGAGCTTTCGGTCATGACCCTCACTTTACTGGCGGGTCACCGGCTGGGTCACAACCCGAGGAGCCAGCGGCCGCCGCCGAGGAGACAGCAGAGCGACACGACGTGGAAGAGGAGGAGCCAGAGCGTCGCGGGGACGTGGGTGAGGCGGGCGAGCTGGTCCGCGTCGGAGTCTCCGCTGTTGTGGCGGCGGCGCTTGGCCTGGAGCTCGAAGGCGGGGCGTACACCGCCGATCAGGAGGAACCAGACCGCCGTGTACGCGAAGGCTGATTGGACGTCGGGGGTCGTCAGCCAGGAGATCAGGACGAAGGCCGCGCCCGTGACGATCACGGTGAGGGCGCCGTACGCGTTCCGGATCATGACCAGCATCGCGATGAGCAGGGCGCTGACCGCCCAGAGGAGCAGCGTGATGTGGTTCGCGGCGAGGAGGGCCGCGCCGCCGAGGCCGAGCAGGGGCGGGGCGGTGTAGCCGGCGGCCGCGGTCAGGATCATGCCGAGGCCGTGCGGTTTGCCCCGGCTGACGGTGAGGCCGCTGGTGTCGGAGTGCAGCCGGATGCCGTCGAGGCGGCGGCCGGTCAGCAGGGCGACCAGGCCGTGGCCGCCCTCGTGGGCGATGGTGACGGCGTTGCGCGACAGCCGCCAGAGGCCGTGGGGGACCACCGCGGCCAGGGCGATGGCGGCGGTGCCTATGACCAGCCACTGGTCGGGGTCGGGCTGGGTGCCGAAGATGCGATCCATCTGCGGGGGGCTCCTCGGGGGTGGCAGGGTGGGACGTATGTGCGGACGGTATGCGTCGAGTCGTAAGGCCGAGGATCTCGCAGGAATCTTTGAGATCGAAAAATGGGATCCGACGGAGGCGCTGGCTCCTGACTGGAACGTGGCGCCGACGAAGTCGGTGTACGTGGTGTTGGAGCGTCCTGTAAAGGACGCCGAGGATCCTGCTCCGGTTCGGCAGTTGCGGACGGTGAAGTGGGGGCTGGTGCCGTCCTGGGCGAAGACGCCCGAGGGCGGGGCGCGGATGATCAACGCGCGGGCGGAGACGGTGCACGAGAAGCCGTCGTTCCGGCGGCCCTTTGTGGCGCGGCGGTGCATTGTTCCCGCGGACGGCTATTACGAGTGGGTGACCGCTGCCGAGGAGCGGGAGCTGGAAGTTGAGGGGAAGAAGAAGCGGGCGCGGAAGCAGCCGTATTTTGTGACGCCTGCTGATGGGTCCGTGATGGCTTTTGCGGGGCTTTATGAATTTTGGCGGGACCGGACGCTGCCTGACGATCATGAGCTGGCGTGGTGGGCGACCTGCACGATCGTGACGACCGAGGCGGAGACGACGCCGCTGGCGGGGTACGGGGGGTCTGGGCCTGCGTCGTTGGCGGAGATTCATCCTCGGATGCCGTTGATGCTGCCGCAGGAGCGGTGGGGGGCTTGGCTCGATCCTTCGTTGACCGATGCGGAGGAGCTGCGGGGGTTGTTGGTGCCGCCGGGGGGTGGGCTGGTGCGGGCCTATCCGGTCGCGACGGCTGTGAGCAATGTCCGTAACAACGGGGCTGAGCTGGTGAATGAGCTGGAGGGGCCGGAGGTCGGGACGTTGTTCTGAGGGTGCGGGTTTGTGTGGGGTGCGCACGGCCTGGCGGCCGCGCGGTGTTACCCACCCGCACCACCCGTGCGGGTAAGAGGGTTGGGTGCGGGTCTTCCTGTGGGGTGCTGAGCGCCGTTGGCGGGTGCGGGTTGGTGGCACGGGCCTGACGGCCGTGCGGGGTGGGCGTGGGGCCGGCTACCGTGCGGGACTGGCGGGGGCTGAGCGCCGTTGGCGGGTGCGGGCTGTGCACGGGCCTGGCGGTCGGGCAGGTGCTGCTGGCGGGTGCGGGGCTTGCCGTCGTGCGGGTTTGGGCGGCGGGTTTGTGTGCCGCCTTCCGGCTTGCGGCTGGGGCTGGGCGGCAGGATGGGGCCCGTGAGTCGCGTCGAGAGTGTTGAGACCGTTGTTGGGGAAGCTCGCGTCACCTGGTTTCCCGCGAAGAAGGCCTGGCTTGTTGTGGGGCTGGGGCATGGGGCCGGGGGTGGGATCGATGCCCGCGATCTGCAGGCCCTTGCCGGGGTGCTGCCTGCGCTTGGTGTGAGCGTTGCGCTGGTGGAGCAGCCCTGGCGCGTTGCGGGGAAGAAGGTTGCTCCCGCTCCCAAGACGCTGGACGTCGGGTGGCGTGGGGTGTGGCCGCTGCTCGAGAAGCCCGGGCTTCCCGTCGTCGCCGGGGGGAGGAGCGCGGGGGCCCGCGTTGCCTGTCGGACCGCCGGTGAGTTGGGGGCCTGCGGGGTGCTTGCTCTGAGTTTTCCGCTGCATCCGCCCGGGAAGCCCGAGAAGTCCCGGGCGGAGGAGTTGCTCGGCGCGGGCGTACCCACATTGGTCGTACAGGGCGGGAACGATCCCTTCGGGAAGCCCGGGGAGTTCCCCGACGGGGAGTTCGGGCTGGTGGAGGTGGGGGGTGGTGATCATGGGTTCGCCGTGCCCAAGCGCGGGGCCCTGACCCAGGAGCAGGCTCTGGACGTCATTACCGACGGAGTCTCCGAGTGGGTGCGGATGCTCCGGGAATGTTGAGCGCGGGACCACTGTTGTGGCGGACATACAGAGTCTGAGCAAGCTCGAACGTGGAGAGGGAGTCCGTCGCATGGGTTCGACCATCTGCCCGCGCCGCCCGCAAGCCGCTGACCTGGAGTGGACGGTGCTTTCGGGGGCCAAGACCGCTTCCGTTCGGGCGGCGGACGGGATGGATGTTCGTCTATCCTCCGATTCGAGTGGGTCCGCATTCGGGCCCGCCATGTCGTTGGAGGAGGTGGGTCCGGTCACTGGTACCGACACAGGGACCGAAGACGGCCACGCGGAGGAGACGACCGCCGAGCGCAACGCGCGCTTCGAGCGGGATGCTCTCGGGTTCCTCGACCAGATGTACTCGGCTGCGCTGCGTATGACGCGTAACCCCGCCGATGCCGAGGACCTGGTGCAGGAGACGTACGCGAAGGCGTACGGGTCCTTCCACCAGTTCCGGGAGGGGACCAACCTCAAGGCGTGGATGTACCGCATCCTGACCAATACCTTCATCAACTCCTACCGCAAGAAGCAGCGCGAGCCGCTGCGCAGTGGTGCCGAGGAGATCGAGGACTGGCAGCTCGCGCGCGCCGAGTCCCACATGTCGACCGGGCTCCGGTCGGCCGAGTCGCAGGCGCTCGACCACCTGCCGGACTCGGACGTGAAGGAAGCGCTGCAGGCGATCCCGGAGGAATTCCGCATCGCCGTATATCTCGCGGACGTAGAGGGCTTTGCGTACAAGGAGATCGCAGACATCATGGGGACACCCATCGGAACGGTGATGTCCCGACTGCACCGCGGCCGCCGGCAGCTGCGCGGCATGCTCGAGGACTACGCCCGTGACCGCGGGCTGGTTCCGGCGGGCGCCGGAGAGTCGGACGAAGCGAAAGGCTCGGGCTCATGAGCTGCGGAGAGCCGCACGAGACGGAATGCTCCGAGGTCCTGGACCATCTCTATGAGTTTCTTGACCATGAGATGCCCGACACGGACTGCACCAAGTTCGAAGTGCACTTTGACGAGTGCTCGCCGTGCCTGGAGAAGTACGGCTTGGAGCAGGCCGTGAAGAAGCTGGTGAAGCGGTGCTGCGGCAGCGACGACGTACCCGCGGACCTGCGGTCCAAGGTCATGGGGCGGATCGATCTGATCCGGTCCGGGCAGGCTGTGCCCGAGCAGGACGTGACCGTGGCGAGCGCCGATAAGTCGGCTGCTGCCAAGGAGTAACTGCCGGTTTCGGTAAGGGATTTGAGAGGCCGTGACGCTTGCGTTGCGGCCTCTCTGCTGTTTTCTGTCACCCGAAGGGGCTGTCCGTCGCCCGAATCGGCCCGCGAGTGGCTGCCGCGCGCCTATTCTCACCGACCTGTACGAGGAAAGGGTGAGGAGAGGGTGAGGGCTGATGCGGGGACTGCCTGCAGGGGCGCGCGTGTATGTGGTGTGCGCCGTGCTGGGGGCTCTCGCGTGCGCCCTCCCGGCGTACGCGGACGGCCGCACGCCGTGGCGCGCCGTCGCCCTGCTCGCCGCGCTGTACGCGGGGTGCGAGCTGCTCGGCCGCCGGTCGCTCGGGGCCGGGTCCTTCTTTCCCGTACTGCTGGCCGCGGCCCTGCTGCTGCCGCCTGCCGCGGCCGCGCTGGTCGCTGTGCCGGGGGCGCTCGTCGGGAGGGTCGAGGACCGGCCGTACGCGGTGCGGCGCGTGTGGCGGGCGGCTCAACTCGCCCTGGTCGTATGGGTTTCCGGGCATGTGTGGGGTGTCGTGGGGGTGCGGGGGGCTGTTGAGTTTCCGTACGTCCTGCTGCCCGCACTCGCCACCGCCCTGGCCTTCTGTCTGACCCTGACCCTGCTGGACGGCGGGATCCGCGCCACCGCCAAGGGGGCACCTCCCGTGCCTTTCGGGCTACGGGGGAGGCTTCCGGTGCGGACCGCCTGGCGCGGGCTGCTGCTGCCCTCGCTCGCCCCGCACGCCGTGCACGGGCTCGCGGGGCTGATGATGGCCGTGCTGTGGCGGAGCGTCTACGGGCCGGGGGCGGCGCTGTTCGTGCTGCTGCCCATGTACATCTCCAGCTGGGTCTTCGCCCAGTACCACCAGGAGCGGGCCGCCCATCAGGCCACAATTCGCGCTCTGGTGCAGGCAGTTGACATCAAGGACCAGTACACGCGCGGGCACAGCGAGCGCGTCGGGCAGGCCTCCGCGATGATCGCGCGCGAGCTCGGGATGGACGGGGAGCGGCTCGAAGTGCTGCGGTTCGCCGGGATCCTGCACGACGTGGGGAAGCTGGGGGTGCCGACTCGGCTGCTGCGGAAGGACGGGCCGCTGACGCCCGAGGAGCGGCGGGTCATCGAGCTGCATCCCGAGTACGGGCACGAGATGGTGCGGGGGATCGGGTTCCTGGGGGAGGCGCGGGCGGCGATCCTTCATCACCATGAGCGGCTCGACGGGAGCGGGTATCCGTACGGGCTCGCGGGGGAGCAGATTCCGGAGTTCGCGCGGGTGGTGGCGGTTGCGGACGCGTTTGATGCGATGACGTCCACCCGGTCTTATCGGCGGGCTCGGCCTGTGGAGGCTGCGGTGGAGGAGCTTCGGCGGTGTGCGGGGGTGCAGTTCGATCCGGTGATGGTGGATGCGTTTGCGCGGGCGCTGGGGCGGGAGGGGTGGAGGCCCGTTGTCACCGCTGACGAGGGGGGTCATGTGCCGGGGGCGCGGGTGGCCAGTGGTGAATCGCTGACCAGCGTCGCGGCTGTGCCCACCCGTTCCGCCCTGCGGAACGATTGCCCACAGGGTAGGGGCGAGCAGGGTGGGCTCGGATGACGGCGCCTCTTGTCGTGCGGGTTGTTTATGTTGCCGCCGGGCTGCTCACCGTTCTTGCGCTCGGGCGGACCCTCTGGCACGGAGTCGTCGAGCCCGGGGCCGCCCTCGCCTTTGGCGTGCTCGTCGCCGTCGGGGAGCTCGTGCGGCGCGGGGAGATGGATCGTGAGCCCGCCCCGCTCGGGGCCGCCGGCGCCCTCGCGTACGCGCTCCTCGGGCAGGACGGCGGGCGGGCCACCGGGCACGGTGTCATGCAGGTCGTGGCCGTCGTGGTGGCCGGGGCCCTTGTCGGGGCCGTGCCCCATGTGGCGCTGGGGCGGGGGCCCCGGCTCGACCACATGGCCCGGCGCGTGCTCACCGTCGGCTTCGCCGCGGTCTGTTTCCAGCCGCTGTACAACTCCGGGCGGCTGGGGCAGTGGGTCGGCGACGGGCCCGCGTACGCCCTGGTGCTGCTGCTTCTGCTGGCGCTGACCGCCCTCTGCGACGCCGTCCTCGCCGCCGCGATGGCCAGGGCCCGCACCCGCTATCCGTACGGCCCGATCCTCCGCGACGAGCTGCGCGCCCTCATCGGGATAGGTTCCGCGGTCTGCGCCACCGGGGTCGTGATGGCGCTGGGGGTGGCCGTCGCCGGGCTGTGGGCGCTGCCCGTCGTCTCCGTACCGCTGCTGCTCACCCAGCTCTCCCTGCGCCGCTACGCGCTCGTACGGAC
Organism: Streptomyces sp. NBC_01465; assembly: GCF_036227325.1. Taxonomy (NCBI): domain Bacteria; kingdom Bacillati; phylum Actinomycetota; class Actinomycetes; order Kitasatosporales; family Streptomycetaceae; genus Streptomyces; species Streptomyces sp. NBC_01465. The sequence goes on from NZ_CP109467.1 coordinate 5,654,320, forward strand.
GACGTACGCCCAGACCATCACCTCCCTCGCCCGCGCCACCGAGATCGCCGGTTACACCCCTCCCGGGCACGCCCGCCGCGTCGCGGCCCTCAGCCGGGCCGTGGGGCGCGAGCTTGGGCTCTCCGAGCCGGAGCTGACCGTCCTGGAGTACGCGGCCCTGATGCACGACATCGGGCAGCTGTCCCTGGTCGATCCCGTGCCCGACGGGGCCACGGAGCCGCTCCCCGCCGCCGAACAGCGCAGGATCGCCCTGCTCGGCGGGGCCGTGGTCCGCCAGACCGGGGTGGACGCGGAGGTCGCGGTCGTCGTGGAGCGGCAGGCGGACCCCTACCGGGACCAGCCACTGGCCGCCCGGATCGTGCGGGCGGTCAACGCGTACGAGGACCTCGCGGGGGGAAGCGGAGGGGTGGGCAGCCCCCTTTCGGCCCTGGAACGGCTGCGGCTCGGGACCGGGCACGACTACCACCCGGCGGTCGTGGAATCACTGGCTCATGTCCTGTCCAGGGGCGGAGTCACCCCCGTCCCGCCTGGGTAACCACTGGGTAATGAGCGGGCATCCGGCCGGGCATGGTTGGATGCGAAGAGAGGGTGTCCGGGGGCTGTGACCTCAGCCTGGAAACGACCGGCAGGCGGGAATCGTGAGGATCTTCGGGAAGGTACGGCATCGGCCCTCCGCCTCGTGGCGGCAGGCCACCGACCGCGCGTTCACGCTGATCGGAGACGGTCGGTACGAAGACGCGGGAGCGCTTCTGACCCGGGCGGCGGACCTGGAACCGTGGCTGTCCGAGTCCTGGTTCAACCTCGCCCTGCTGCACAAGTTCCGGCACGACTGGGACCAGGCGCGGGCCGCGGGACTGCGGGCCGTCGCGCTCCTGGACCGGGAGACCGGGGCCCCCGACTGGTGGAACGTCGGCATCGCCGCCACCGCCCTCCAGGACTGGCCCCTCGCGCGGCGGGCCTGGCAGGCGTACGGGCTGAAGGTGCCCGGCGTCACCGCGCCCAACGGGGAGCCGGTCGGCATGGACCTGGGCTCCGCCGCCGTACGCCTCTCCCCCGAGGGCGAGGCCGAGGTGGTCTGGGGCCGGCGGCTCGACCCCGCCCGCATCGAGATCCTCTCCATCCCGCTGCCCTCCTCGGGGCGGCGCTGGGGCGAGGTCGTCCTGCACGACGGCGTACCGCACGGGGAGCGGCTTACGGCCGCGGGCCCGTCCTTCCCCGTCTTCGACGAGATCGAGCTCTGGGCCCCTTCCCCCGTCCCCACCTGGGTGGTCCTCCTGGAGGCCGCCACCGAGGCCGACCGGGACGCCCTGGAGCGGCTCGCGGCGGACGCGGGATTTGCCGCCGAGGACTGGTCGTCGTCCGTACGGCTGCTCTGCCGGGCCTGCTCGGAGTCGAAGATGGCCAGCGACGAGGGCGACGGCGAGCAGCACCTGGACCCGCACGACCACAGCGAGCCGGGACACCCCGGACCGTACGGGCACCGTACGGCGGGCGAGCTCTGGTCCCCCGAGCGCGAATGCGGCATCGCGGCGCCCGCGGGACTGGTGCGCGGGCTGCTCGACGGGTGGGTCGCGGACTCGCCGGACAGCCGTGAGTGGCGTGATCTGGAAGAAGTCTGCTGACGGCTGCGGCCGCCGCTGCCCGTAGGCTGTACGGGATCGAATTCGGGTTTTGAGGAAGGTTTACGGCGGACATGGCGCAGCAGGAGACGGACCAGCAGGCCGAGCAGCAGGTCAATGACGGTTTCGTCGTGGACACCGAGGACTGCGAGGCGCGCGAGGAGGCCTACCGCGCACGCGGCACGGCCCGCCCCATCACGGTCGTCGGGAACCCGGTCCTGCACAAGGAGTGCAAGGACGTCACGGAGTTCGGCCCCGAGCTGGCCCAGCTGATCGACGACATGTTCGCCAGCCAGAAGGCCGCCGAGGGCGTGGGCCTGGCCGCCAACCAGATCGGCGTCGACCTCAAGGTCTTCGTCTACGACTGCCCGGACGACGACGGCGTGCGCCACACCGGTGTCGTCTGCAACCCGGTCCTGGAGGAGCTCCCCGCCGACCGCCGCGTCCTCGACGACGGCAACGAGGGCTGCCTCTCCGTCCCGACCGCCTACGCCGAGCTGGCCCGCCCCGACTACGCGGTCGTCCACGGCCAGGACGCCGAGGGCAACCCCATCAAGGTGCGGGGGACGGGGTACTTCGCGCGCTGCCTGCAGCACGAGACGGACCACCTGTACGGCTACCTCTACATCGACCGTCTGTCGAAGCGCGACCGCAAGGACGCGCTCCGGCAGATGGAAGAGGGCACGCCGCGCTACGAGACTGTGCCGAACGCCTGATCTGTTACGCGGCCGGCTCCGTCACGCGGAACGTGCGGCGGTAGGCGTTGGGCGTCGTGCCGAGCGTGCGCAGGAAGTGGTGGCGCAGGCCGGCCGCCGTGCCGAAGCCCGCGCGGCCCGCGATCGCGTCCACCGTGTCGTCGGAGCCCTCCAGCAACTCCTGGGCGTACAGCACGCGTTGGCGCAGGAGCCAGCGGTAGGGCGTGGTGCCCGTCTCCTGCTGGAAGCGGCGGGCGAAGGTGCGCGGCGACATGTGCGCGCGGGCGGCGAGCTCCTCCACGGTCATCTCGTCCTCCAGGTGCCGCGACATCCAGGCGAGCACCTCGCCGACCGTGTCGCACCGCTCCATCGCGGCGAGCGGGCGCTCGATGAACTGGGCCTGGCCGCCGTCGCGGTGCGGCGGGACGACCATCCGGCGGGCGATGGCGTTGGCGATCTGGGGGCCGTGCTCCTGCCGTACGAGATGGAGGCAGGCGTCGATCCCTGCGGCGGTGCCCGCGGAGGTGATGATCTGGCCGTCCTGTACGTACAGGACATCGGGCTCGACGGCCGCCCGCGGGTACTGGCGGGCGAATTCCTCGGCATGGTGCCAGTGCATGGTGCAGCGGCGCCCTTCGAGGAGGCCCGCCGCGGCGAGCACGAACACGCCGGAGCAGACGCTCAGGACGAGGGCCCCGCGGTCCACGGCGTGGCGCAGCGCGGCCAGGAGCTCGGGCGGGAAGGTGCGGGAGGAGAAGTCCCCGCCCGCGGGGACGACGATCAGGTCGGCCTCCTCCAGGCGGTCGAGGCCGAGCGCTGTGGTGATCGTGAAGCCGGCGTGCGTGGACAGGACGGGGCCGTCGGCGGAGACCACCGCGAAGTCGTAGACGGGCAGCCCTTCTTCGCTCCGGTCGATCCCGAACACCTCGCAGGCGACGCCGAGTTCGAACGGCTGGACCTTGTCGAGCAGCACCACGGCGACGTTTTTCAGCATGGATCCAGTGTGGCAGTAATTCGAGGTTGCGTGACGGTCCTGCCACTCATTTTTCGGGCCGCAGCGCGGGAAAGTAGACGCATGGACAACTTCCTGAACTACCTGACCGTCATCGCCGTCTTCGTCCTCATCGCCCTGCCGTCGCTGGTCGGGGTCGCCCGCGACCGGCGCATCGACCGGCAGATCGCACGGGCCGCCGCCGCTCAGCGCAGCTCGGACCGACCCGGGGTCTCGTACGAACTCTCCGCCTGAGCCCGGGGCGAGGCCATGTCGAGCAGCACCATGGCGTCGTACGCGGGGCTTCCCGGCTCCGCGTGGTACGCGATGAGCCGCTGCTCCTCGGTCCTGGCGAGGGTCATCGACTCGTACCCGAGGGTCACGTCGCCGACCTCGGGGTGGTGGAACCGCTTGTGTCCGTCCACCCTCGCCTCCACGTCGTACTGCTTCCACAGCCGGGCGAACTCCGGGCTCTTGACGGCCAGTTCGCCCACCAGCTCCACCAGGTCCGGTGCGTCGGCATACGTACCGGCCATCGCCCGCAGCCGGGCCGCGACGCCCGGGGCGAGCTTCTCCCACTCCGGGTAGAGGGCGCGGGCACCCGGGTGCAGGAAGAAGAACCGCAGGATGTTGCGCTGCCCGGCCGGCCACTCCTCGATGCCGGCGAGCAGCCGGTAGCCGCCGGGGTTGGCCGCGAGGATGTCGTTGGTGCGGCTGACCACATAGGCGGGGTTGGGCCGCAGCGCCTCGAGCAGCTGGTGCACGCCGGGCCGCACGGTCCGCGCCGGTACGGGTTTCCGCCGCTCGGGGGCGCGCTGGGCCGATGCGGCCGCGAGTCCGCGCAGGTGCTCCTGCTCGTCGTCGTTGAGCCGCAGGGTCGCGGCGAGCGCGTCGACCACGGCCGGGCTGGGGCGGGTCTCCTTCCCCTGCTCCAGGCGCGTGTAGTAGTCGATGGACACCCCGGCGAGCGTTGCCAGTTCCTCGCGCCGCAGCCCCGGGGTGCGGCGCAGGCCGATGCCCTCGGGCAGGCCCACGTCGGAGGGGGTGACCCTGGCCCGGCGGGCGCGCAGAAATATGCCGAGTTCGCTCATGAACGCCATTGTGGCCGACGCGTGTCGGCCGTGGGGGGCCCTGGCACACCCAGGAACAGTGCGGTCTGCCGGGGCGGCCCTCCCGGAACCAGTGTTGCGGCCATGGCTACCGACACCGCACCACAGACCGCACAGACCGCACAGACCGGACGACCCCAACTCGCCTCCCCGGGACCGGTCCTGGCCGCCTCCCTCATCGGCTTCTTCGTCATCGCGCTCGACGCGCTCGTCGTGAACGTGGCACTGCCCGCGATCGGTGACTCCGTCCACGGCGGCATGGCCGGACTGCAGTGGGTGGTCACCGGCTACACCCTGATGTTCGCCGCCCTGATGCTCTCCGCGGGCTCGCTCTCCGACCGGATCGGCGCGAAGCGGGCGTACGGGAGCGGGCTCGCCCTCTTCACCGCGGCGTCCGTACTGTGCGGCCTGGCCCCGCAGTTGTGGCTGCTGGTCGCGGCGCGGATGGTCCAGGGCGCGGCGGCGGCCCTGATGCTCCCCGCCTCCCTCGCCCTGATCCGCCAGGCCTACCCGGACACGGCCCGGCGGGCCCGCGCGATCGCGGTCTGGACGACGGGCGGGGCGGTCGCGGCAGCGGCGGGGCCCGTCGCCGGGGGGCTGCTGACGGGGCTCTGGGGCTGGCGGACGATCTTCTTCATCAACGTCCCCGCGGGCGTGGTGGGCCTGCTCCTCCTCTCCCGTACGGCACGCTCCCCGAAGCGTCCGGCGCCGCTCGACCTGCCGGGGCAGCTGACCGGGGCGCTGACGCTCGCGTCCCTCACGTACGCGGTGATCGAGACGAGCCTCGCCGCGCTGGCCGTGACCGTGCTCGCGGCGGCCGCGTTCCTGGCGGTCGAAGCGCGCCGGCCGAACCCGATGGTGCCGCTGGGCCTCTTCCGCTCCCGTACGGTCTCCCTCGCGGTCGTCGCGGGCTTCGCAGTGAACGGTGCCTTCTACGGCGCGATCTTCCTGCTCTCGCTCTCCTTCCAGGAGGGGCGCGGCCAGTCGGCGCTCGCCGCGGGCCTGATGTTCGTCCCGATGACGGCGGTGGTCGCGCTGGTGAACTACTTCGGCGCGGTACGGCTGACGGCACGCTTCGGCCCCCGCACGATGATCGCGGCGGGCCAACTGGGCACAGTGGCCGGGCTGTTGGCGCTCCTGGCGACCGACTCCCACACCCCGGCGGCCCTGGTCTCGGCCCTGATGATCCCGGTGGGCTTCGCGGGAGCCCTGGCCGTGACCCCGCTGACGGCCCTGCTCCTGGACAACGTCCCGGCGGACCGCGCGGGCACGGCGGCGGGCGTCTTCAACACGGCGCGCCAGGCGGGGGGTGCGGTGGCGGTGGCCGCGTTCGGCTCGATGGCACTCCGTACGAGCCTGCTGGTGGCGGCGGCCGCGCTGGTGGCGACGACGGTTGCCACGATTGCGCTGCTCCGGCCGATCAAGGGGCGCTAGGCTGCGCTCTCCACAATGCGGAGGGGGCATCACAGAACATGCGCATACGTAAGAGATCGGTGTGCGCGGCGGCATCGAGTGCGGTGGTGATGCTGGCGCTGGGGGCGTCCACGGCGCACGCCGAGGGCGAAGGCGACATCCGGGTCATCAAGACCGTCGTCAACAACGGCGGCAACGTCATCGTCGGCGTGCACGACGTGAAGCGGTTCTCGGTCGTGTTCACGGTCCGGGACAACTCGGGAGTGAAGAAGCTGACGCACGCCGCGGTCTTCAACACCTCCAACGGTCTGGACTCGGAGGACTGGATCGGCAACACCTGCAAGAAGTCCAGCAAGACGACCTCCGTCTGCACCGAGACCTTCGAAGTCCACCCGGACTGGTTCAAGGACTCGCTGCCGGGACGGGACCCCAATCTGCTGGCGGGGACCTGGCAGGTGAACGCGACCGTGTCGGCCAATGACGGCAACTACTGGATCCACGACCGGCTCGCCCTGTTCGACTTCAAGCGAGCGTCGGTCCTCACCACGGACGCAGGACCCGAGCCCGTCTCCAAGGGCGGCAAGCTCACGGTCAAGGGGCGTCTCACGCGGGCCAATTGGAGCGACCTCAAGTACCACGGCTACATCAACCAGACCGTGAAGCTCCAGTTCAAGAAGGCCGGAACGAGCTCGTACAAGACGGTCAAGACGGCGAAGACCAACTCCACCGGCAGCCTCAGCACCACGGTCACCGCGACCTCGGCCGGCACCTGGCGGTGGGCTTTCTCCGGTACGCACACGACGATGGCGGTCAACTCGGCCGGCGACGGCGTGGCACTGCGCTAGCCGTACGGGCGGGGGCAGTCGTGGCCCCCACCCGTACGTCCGGTCGCTCGGGGCTACGCGTAGTCGCCCGTCGCCCCGTCGATCAGTTCACGCACGATGTCCATGTGGCCCGCGTGCCGGGTCGTTTCCTCGATCATGTGGACCAGGACCCAGCGCATGGACACCGTCTCGCCGTCCCAGGACGTGCCGAGACCGTCCAGGCCGACCTCGTTGACCGCGAGGTCGGCTGCTGCGCGGGCGCGGCCGTAGAGTGCCACGATGTCGGCGGTCGTCTCGTCGGGGCCGACGGTCAGGTCGTTCTCGGGGTCTCCCAGTGGTTCCGTCTCGCGGCCGAAGGTCCCGCAGAACCAGCCGTACTCGACGTACGCGAGGTGCTTGACCAGGCTGAGGAGGTTCGTTCCCGACGGGGTGAGCGGGCGTCGTACCTGCTCGTCGTCCAGGCCTTGCAGCTTCCAGAGCACCACGTCGCGGTGGCGGTTGATGCTGACGAGGAGGGTGTCCTTCTCGGGACCGGCCAGGGGAGGTATGCGTTTCACCATGCGGGGACGCTAGCAGCGAGGAACGGGATCAGCGCGGCGTTGAACCGGTCGGGCTGTTCCACGCCCGGGAGATGGCCGGCGCCCTCGATCACCGCGAGCGTGGCATGCGGGACCAGGCGGTGGAGGGACTCCGCCGTGGCGACCGGTGTGTAGACGTCGTCGGCGCCGACCAGGATGAGCACGGGGGCCGTGACCGCCGCGAGCGTCTCGCCGTAGTCGGGGCGTTCCGCGCGGCCGCGCAGGGCCGCCGCTGCGCCTTCGGGGTTGGTCGTACGCATCATTGTCAGGACGTGGGCGGCCGCGTCCGGGAGCGCGGTGACGTTGTACGCGGCGAGCATCTTGTCGATCACCTCGGCCGCGTATCCGTCCATGCCCTCCGCGAGGAGCCGGTCCGCGAGGGTGTTACGGAATGCCTTGCCCTCCTCGGTCTCGGCGGCCGAGGAGGTGTCGGCCAGGACCAGGGCCAACACCCGGTGGGCGTACCGGCGTTGGAACTCCATGGTGATCTGGCCGCCCATGGAGACCCCGCCGATCACGGCGCGCTCCAGGCCCAGATGGTCGAGGAGGGCTGCGAGGTCGTCGGCGAAGTCGGAGAGGAGGACCTTGCCGGGGGTGACCGTCGAGTCGCCGTACCCGCGCAGGTCGGGCGTGATGACCCGGTGGCCTGCCGCTGCCAGGGCCTGCGCCTGGGGCGTCCAGAGTGTGCGGTTGAAGGGGTGCCCGTGGACCAGGACGACGGGCAGGCCCGATGCCGGGCCCAGATCGTCGTAGTGGAGCGTGGCGCCGTGGGCGGAGAAGTCGTTCATGCGGCGCACTGTAAGTCGCGAAGGGGCGGCCGGGCGCGGGGATTTCCGCGTCCGGCCGCCCCTTCCGCGTCCTAGAAGTCGTCGTCGAAGGAGACCGAACCCTCGACCGCGACCTGGTACGCCGACGGGCGGCGCTCGAAGAAGTTGGTCAGCTCCTGGACACCCTGCAGCTCCATGAAGGAGAACGGGTTCTCCGAGCCGTACACCGGGGCGAAGCCCAGGCGCGTCAGGCGCTGGTCGGCGACGCACTGGAGGTACTCGCGCATCGACTCGGTGTTCATGCCCGGCAGACCGTCACCGCACAGGTCGCGGCCGAACTGCAGCTCCGCCTCGACCGCCTCCTTGATCATGTCGGTGACCTGCTGCTGCAGCGCGTCGTCGAAGAGCTCCGGCTCCTCCTTGCGGACCGTGTCCACGACCTCGAACGCGAAGTTCATGTGCATGGTCTCGTCGCGGAACACCCAGTTGGTGCCGGTCGCCAGGCCGTGGAGCAGGCCGCGGCTGCGGAACCAGTAGACGTAGGCGAAGGCGCCGTAGAAGAACAGGCCCTCGATACACGCCGCGAAGCAGATCAGGTTGAGGAGGAAGCGGCGGCGGTCCGCCTGCGACTCCAGGCGGTCGATCTTCTCGACCGAGTCCATCCACTTGAAGCAGAACTGGGCCTTCTCCTTGATGGAGGGGATCTCCTCCACCGCGTCGAAGGCGGCCGCCCGGTCCTCCGGGTTGGGGAGGTAGGTGTCCAGGAGCGTCAAGTAGAACTGGACGTGCACCGCTTCCTCGAAGAGCTGACGCGAGAGGTACAGGCGCGCCTCGGGGGAGTTGATGTGCTTGTAGAGCGTGAGGACCAGGTTGTTCGAGACGATCGAGTCGCCCGTCGCGAAGAACGCGACCAGTCGGCCGATCATGTGCTGCTCGCCCGGCGTCAGCTTCGCGAGGTCGGCCACGTCGGAGTGGAGGTCGACCTCCTCGACCGTCCAGGTGTTCTTGATCGCGTCCCGGTAGCGCTCGTAGAAGTCCGGGTAGCGCATGGGGCGCAGGGTCAGCTCGAAGCCCGGGTCGAGGAGGTTCTTGTCGGCGTTGGTGGAGCTCATTACTGGCAGGCCTCGCAGGACTCGGGGTTTTCCAGGGAGCAGGCGAGCGCTTCGGCGTCGGTGACCTCAGGGGCCTGCTGTACGGGGATGGGGGTGGACTTCGCCGCTGCCCGGGCGATCTTGGTGGCCGGGCGCGAGCGCAGGTAGTACGTCGTCTTGAGGCCCTGCTTCCAGGCGTACGCGTACATCGAGCTCAACTTGCCGATGGTGGGCGTCTCGAGGAAGAGGTTCAGCGACTGCGACTGGTCGAGGTACGGGGTGCGCGCCGCCGCCATGTCGATCAGGCCGCGCTGCGGGATCTCCCACGCTGTGCGGTACAGGGCGCGGACGTCGGCGGGGATCCAGTTGAAGTCCGCGACCGAGCCGCTCGCCTCGCGCAGCGCCTCGCGGGACTGGGCGTCCCAGACGCCGAGCTTCTTCAGGTCCTCGACCAAGTAGGCGTTGACCTGCAGGAATTCACCCGAGAGCGTCTCGCGCTTGAAGAGGTTGGAGACCTGGGGCTCGATGCACTCGTAGACGCCGGCGATCGAGGCGATCGTCGCGGTCGGAGCGATCGCGAGGAGCAGGGAGTTACGCATTCCGGTCGCCGCGATACGCGTGCGCAGGGCGTCCCAGCGCTCCGGCCAGGTGGGCGTGACGCCGTAGTGGTCGGGGTGCAGGACGCCGCGGGCCGCGCGGGTCTTCTCCCAGGCGGGGAGGGGGCCGTTGCGCTCGGCGAGGTCCGCGGACGCCTCGTACGCCGCGAGCATGATCCGCTCGGAGATCTTGGTGGACAGGGCCTTCGCCTCGGGGGAGTCGAAGGGCAGGCGCAGCTGGAAGAAGACGTCCTGCAGACCCATCGCGCCGAGGCCCACCGGGCGCCACTTGGCGTTGGAGCGGCCCGCCTGGTCGGTTGGGTAGAAGTTGATGTCGACCACGCGGTCGAGGAAGGTGACCGCGGTGCGGACCGTCTCGTCCAGGCGCTCCCAGTCGATGTCGCCGCCCACGACGAACGCGCCCAGGTTGACCGAGCCGAGGTTGCAGACGGCCGTCTCGCCGTCGTTCGTGACCTCGAGGATCTCGGTGCAGAGGTTCGAGGAGTGGACGACCGTGCCGGGCTCGGCGGTCTGGTTCGCGGTGCGGTTCGAGGCGTCCTTGAAGGTCATCCAGCCCTGGCCGGTCTGCGCGAGGGTGCGCATCATGCGGCCGTACAACTCCCGGGCGGGGATGGTCTTCAGGGCCAGTCCGGCCGCCTCCGCCTTGCGGTACGCGGCGTCGAACTCGTCGCCCCACAGGTCCACGAGCTCGGGCACGTCGGCCGGGGAGAAGAGCGACCAGGTCGCGTCGGCGTCCACGCGGCGCATGAACTCGTCGGGGATCCAGTGCGCCAGGTTGAGGTTGTGCGTACGGCGCGCGTCCTCACCCGTGTTGTCGCGCAGCTCCAGGAACTCCTCGATGTCCGAGTGCCAGGTCTCCAGGTAGACCGCGGCAGCGCCCTTGCGGCGGCCGCCCTGGTTCACCGCGGCGACCGAGGCGTCGAGGGTCTTCAGGAACGGGACGATGCCGTTGGAGTGGCCGTTCGTCCCGCGGATGAGGGAGCCGCGCGAGCGGATGCGGGAGTACGAGAGGCCGATGCCGCCCGCGTGCTTCGAGAGGCGCGCGACCTCGTGGTACCGGCCGTAGATGGAGTCCAGCTCGTCCAGGGGGGAGTCCAGGAGGTAGCAGGAGGACATCTGGGGGTGGCGGGTGCCGGAGTTGAAGAGGGTGGGGGAGGACGGGAGGTAGTCCAGGCGGCTCATCAGGCGGTAGAGCGCGGCCACTTCGTCGACCGCGCGGGCCGACTCGTCCTCGGCGAGGCCGGAGGCGACCCGGAGCATGAAGTGCTGCGGGGTCTCGATGACCTTGCGGGTGATGGGGTGGCGGAGGAGGTAGCGGCTGTAGAGGGTGCGCAGGCCGAAGTAGCCGAAGCGGTCGTCGCCGGCCGTGTCGATCAGCGCGTCGAGGCGGGCGAGATGGGCCTCGACGAAGGCGTGCGTACGGTCCGCGATCAGGCCCTCGTGGTGGCCGACGGCCACGGAGGTCGAGAAGGACGTGACGCCCTGGGTGGCCGCCTCCTCCGCGATGGAGACGGTGAGGAGACGGGCGGCGAGCCGGGAGTAGGCAGGGTCCTCGGAGATCAGGCCCGCGGCCGCCTCGGTGGCCAGCTCCCGGAGTTCGGCCGTGTCCGAACCGGCGTGCCGGCCGCGGAGTGCGGCGGCGGCGACGCGGCCGGGGTCGGTGTCGGGGAGGTCGGCGGTGAGGTCGGTCAGGGTCCGCAGCAGTGCGGTTCCTGGTCCATCGGCGTCCTGCTCTGTGCCGCTGGTGATGGTGGCAGCAGGTGCAGTGGGCGCAATGGTCACGGTGCGCTCTCCCTCGCTCGGCAGGCGGGCCGGCGGAGGCAACACGGGTGCGTACGGGGGCGCGTCGGGGCAGCACTCCGTACAGCATCCGCAGGCCCAACCGCGAGGCCCGGACGTCTTGCGTCCGCTTCGGGTGAAGCGGCGCGTGCTGGCGGCAGGTATTCGGACTTAACACACCGTTGCGGGACAGTTCCGGACTCACACCGGATTCCCCTGCGACGACAGCGAGCACGAGCATACATGTGGGGGGCGCTTGATGTGGCACCCCCCATATGTTGTGTCGGGTCGCGTCAGAGCTTCAAGCTGTACGTCAGCAAAGAGACGTTGGGGACAGGGGCCCAGTCGCGCTCCGGGGTCCTTGTGAAGCCCAGGCGGTGGTAGATCCGGTGGGCTCCGAGCATGGTTCGCTGCGTCGAAAGAACGAGGTTTTCGACGTGGGAGGCGGCTCGGGCGCGGTCGATGCAGGCGCGTACGAGAGCCTCGCCGACGCCCTGACCGCGGGCGTCCGGGGCGACGGCGAGTGTCCGGAACTCGGCCTCGTGCGGGCCGGCGATGTCGGCCCAGGGGCTGCCGGGCGGGGCGTAGGTGACGCCGCCGAGGAGTTCGGTTTCGCGTACGGCTACGAGGACTTCCGCGCCGATGGCGCGGGCGGGGACGTCGCGGAGGGTGTCGAGGTAGGGGTCGTCCTCGCCGAGGTCGAGGAAGCCGGCGTGGAGGTAGGCCGCGGCGGTGAGGTCGCCGAGGGGTTCGTACTCTTCGGGCTCGGCCCGGCGGATGGTGAGGTCCATGGGGGTCAGTGTGCGGGGTTCGGCGGGGCCGGGGCGCGGGGGTTTTCCCCGATCCGGCCCCCCTCGCCCCGGGGTGCGCGGCCCCCAACTCGGGGGCTCCGCCCCCGGACCCCTGGTTTTGCGCCTAAACCGGCGCCGCTCTCGCGGAGGTGGTTGGCGTGGGTGGGGGTTACTCAATGGCCGCTTGCTGTCCGTTCTGATGCGACACCGGCAAAATCAAGTCCGCCGAGGGGCGAACCCCACGCACGCGGGCCGCCGCAGCGCCCCTCTCGGGGGCTGTGACGGCCCGTGCGGGTGTTGCCCGTTGGGTCAGTGGGCGGAGTGCGCTGTCGCCGGGGGAAGGTCGATCTGGACGCCCTTGTCGCCCGCGTCCGCCGTGTAGTCCGACGGGGACGTCTCGTCCACGCCCTCCGGGGCCTTGGCCGCCTTCAGGACGAATGTCAGGACCAGCACGACCACCACGTTCAGGACGAACGCCGTCAGGCCGATGTAGCCGATCTCCCCGATCCCGGGGATCTCCTTCGACGAGCCGCCGAAGTGCTTCTGCGTCGGCGAGGCGACACCGAACGCGGCGGCCGTTCCGTACGCCATGCCGGCCGCCCAGCCCGCCAGCAGCGCCCAGCGGTGGAACCAGCGCGTGAACAGGCCGCCGACCAGCGCCGGCATCGTCTGGAGGATCCAGATCCCGCCCAGCAGCTGGAAGTTGATCGCCACCGTCTTGTCCATCGTCAGGACGAAGGCCAGCGCCCCCACCTTCACCAGGAGCGAGACCAGCTTCGAGACCTTCGCCTCGTGGGCCGGGGTCGCGTCCGGCTTGATGAAGTCGCGGTAGATGTTGCGCGTGAAGAGGTTCGCCGCCGCGATCGACATGATCGCCGCCGGCACCAGTGCGCCGATGCCGATCGCCGCGAAGGCCACGCCCGCGAACCAGTCCGGGAACATGTTCTCGAAGAGCTGCGGGATCGCCAGCTGGCCGTTCTTGACGTTGATACCGTCCGCGATCGCCATGAACCCGAGCAGGGCCAGCAGGCCCAGCATCAGGGAGTACAGCGGCAGGATCGTGGTGTTGCGGCGGATCACGTTGCGGCTGCGCGAGGACAGGGTCGCCGTGATCGAGTGCGGGTACATGAAGAGCGCGAGCGCCGAGCCGAGGGCGAGGGTCGCGTAGCCCCACTGGCCCGCCTCACCGGGGGCAAGTCCGCCGATCGGTTTGCCCGTTGCCGGGTTGAGCGTCGCGAACTTCTTGCCCGCCGCCGCGAAGATGTCGTCGAATCCGCCCAGTTTGATGGGGATGTAGATGATCGCGACGATGATGACCAGATAGATCAGGCCGTCCTTGACGAACGCGATCAGCGCGGGCGCGCGCAGCCCCGACGAGTAGGTGTACGCCGCGAGCACCGCGAAGGCGATCAGCAGCGGCAGGTCCTTGATGAACCAGTTGCTGCTCTCGCCGCCGACGCCCATGACGTCGAGTACCGCCTGGATGCCGACCAGTTGGAGCGCGATGTACGGCATCGTGGCGAGGATGCCCGTGACCGCGACGGCCAGCGACAGGCCCTTCGAGCCGAAGCGGCCGCGCACGAAGTCGGAGGTGGTGACGTAGCCGTGCTTGTGCGAGACCGACCACAGGCGCGGCAGGAAGGTGAAGATCAGCGGGTACACGAGGATCGTGTAGGGGACGGCGAAGAAGCCCGCCGCGCCCGCCGCGTAGATCGCCGCAGGGACCGCCACGAAGGTGTACGCCGTGTACAGGTCGCCGCCGAGCAGGAACCAGGTGACCCAGGTCCCGAACGACCGTCCGCCCAGGCCCCATTCGTCGAGGCTCTCCTCGTTCTCGGCCTTGCGCCAGCGCGCCGCCATGAACCCGATGACCGTGACGGCCAGGAAGAAGAAGATGAAGACGCCGAGAGCGACGCCGTTGACGCCGGTCTTCATGAGGACGCGCCTTCCGTGCGGGCCGAGTCGGCCTTGCGGGCGCGCTGGTCACGCTGCCACAGCTTGTACGCGACCATCGTGAGCGCGGTCGAGATGAGGACCCAGAGCATCTGGTACCAGTAGAAGAACGGGATGCCGATGAAGGTCGGGTCGATTTTCGCGTACGAGCCCACCCAGAGCATCGCCACAAAAGGCGCGATCAGGCAGAGCGCGATGATCACGCGCACCGGCGTGACGGTGGGTGGTGGTGGCTTCTCTTCCGGCATGTGGTGTTCCGTCCCCTCGCTGATCACCTGTTGTAATGCGCAGGAAATCTAAGCGAGGGGTTCCGCCCGGCGGAACCCCCGTCCGCATACCGGAATGGCATCAACCTCAGTCGTTGGGCCGCTGCAGGGTCGCCACGAACTTGTAGCGGTCGCCGCGGTAGACCGACCGCACCCACTCCACCGGCTCGCCCCGCTCGTCGATCGAGTGCCGCGACAGCATCAGCATCGGCAGCCCCACGTCCGTCCCGAGCAGCCCCGCCTCGCGCGGTGTGGCCAGCGACGTTTCGATCGTCTCCTCGGCCTCCGCGAGCCGTACGTCGTAGACCTCGGCCAGGGCCGTGTAGAGCGACGTGTACTTCACCAGGGAACGGCGCAGCGCGGGGAAGCGCTTGGCCGAAAGGTGTGTGGTCTCGATCGCCATCGGCTCGCCGCTCGCCAGGCGCAGACGCTCGATGCGCAGGACGCGGCCGCCGGCCGTGATGTCGAGCAGCCCGGCCAGTGCGTCGTCGGCGGTGATGTAGCCGATGTCCAGGAGCTGCGAGGTGGGTTCGAGACCCTGGGCCCTCATGTCCTCGGTGTACGAGGTGAGTTGGAGGGCCTGCGAGACCTTGGGCTTCGCGACGAAGGTGCCCTTGCCCTGGATGCGCTCGAGGCGGCCCTCGACGACGAGCTCCTGGAGCGCCTGGCGCACCGTCGTGCGCGAGGTGTCGAACTCGGCGGCCAGAGTGCGCTCCGGCGGCACGGGCGTGCCGGGCGGGAGCGTTTCGGTCATGTCGAGCAAGTGCCTCTTGAGGCGGTAGTACTTGGGCACGCGCGCAGTACGCCCGGGCGTCGTGCCCTCATTCTCCGTACTACCCCCGTCAGTGCCCATGGCCTGCCTCTCCGAGTGCTGCGCTGCTGCCGTCACCGGCTCCTCCGTCTGTTGCGGCTCACATGGTGGCACGGTGCGCTGTCAGGGCGTCGGCCTCCCGCAGGTGTCGGTCCGATAACGGACGCGACAGGCCTTCTTATACACCCTTGACACCCCTAAAGGTCTAGGCCAAGCTCCCGGTACTGGTCTAAACCATTAAAGACCAGGTCCCAGCCTCACGGGCAGTACACGCCGCATGGTTGTTGCGGCGGAACGGCGTTCTCGGGTGGTGGGGGGAAGTTTCTTGCATCCCTGAGGAGGGTGTCGTGAAGCGCAAGCTCATCGCGGCTATCGGCGTTGCGGGCATGTTGGTCAGCATCGCTGCGTGTGGATCCGACGACAAGAAGAGCACCGACGCCAAGGGCTCGGACGTCAAGTCCCTGAAGGTCTGGCTCACGGTCGACGCTCAGAAGAACTGGCCGGAGCTGGTCAAGGCCGCCGACGACGCGATCGTGGCCAAGCACCCGGGCATCAAGATCACGCACGAGTACTACGGCTGGCCGGACAAGAACGCCAAGCTCGACGCCGTACTCGCCACGGACAAGGCTCCGGACGTGGTCGAGATGGGCAACACCGAGATGCTGCCCTACGTCATCAAGGGCGCGTTCGCCGAGCTCGACGCCTCGAAGTTCGACAACTCCGCCAACTGGCTTGACGGGCTGAAGGCTTCGGCCACGTACGACGGCAAGACCTACGGTGTTCCGTACTACGCCGGTGGCCGTGTCGCCACGTGGCGCAAGGACATCGCCAAGGACGCCGGCATCACCGCCGTCCCGAAGACGTACACCGAGCTGACCGCCGACCTGGACAAGATCCAGGCGAAGAAGGGCGACAAGTTCAGCGCCTGGTACCAGCCCACCCGTGACTGGTACGCGGCCGGTTCCTTCATCTACGACGCCGGCGGCTCCATCGCGAAGGAGGAGGGCGGCCAGTTCAAGGGCAACCTTTCCTCGCCGGAGTCCATCAAGGGCCTCAACGAGTTCAAGAGCGTCGTCGACAAGTACATGAAGGGCGACAAGACGAAGGACGAGTCCGACCGTCCGATCGTCTACGGCCAGGGCAAGTCTGCCCTGATCTTCGGCGCCGGCTGGGAGGGCGGCACCGCTGCCCTTCCGGAGAACGACAAGGTCGGCAAGATCGCCGACAAGCTCGAGACCTTCACGATGCCCGGCCCGTCCGGCAAGGCCATCCCGGTCTTCCTCGGTGGCTCCGACCTGGCCGTCCCGGTCAAGTCCAAGGCGCAGGGCGTCGCGGCCGAGTGGATCAACGCCTTCACCGGCACGAGCGGCCAGAAGGTTCTCGTCGGCAAGGGCAACCTGCCCAACAACAAGACGGACCTCGCGCCGCTGAAGAACGACCCGAAGACGGCCGTCAACGCGGCCGCCGCCGAGAACAGCTGGTTCGTTCCCATGGCGCCGGGCTGGGGCCAGGTCGAGAAGGCCCAGGTCCTGCAGACCATGCTGCAGGCCATCGGTACGGGCAAGAAGTCGGTGGAGGACGCTGCGAAGGAAGCAGACGCCGCCATCGACAAGGTCATCAACACCAAGTGACCTGACGGGCGGGCCCGTTGACACTCAACGGGCCCGCCCTGCTGCCCGTACGCACGAAAGGGATCGTTGAGGAGCACGCGATGAGTGCCGCAGAGACAACTACCGCAAAGGTGCCGCCGCAGCGGCGCTCGCCATCGCCGGACTCCGGAACGAGAGGCCCTGGCAAGAAGGGCAAGAAGGGCAAGAAGGGCGTCTCGACGAGCGCCGCAGTGCCGTGGGCGCTGCTCGCGCCCTGTCTGCTCGTCCTCGCCCTCGTCCTCGGCTACCCGCTCTACCGGCTGGTCCGGCTCTCCTTCGAGAAGTTCGGACAGTCCCAGCTCTGGGGCTTCCAGCCGACGAAGTCGGTCGGCTTCGACAACTTCTCCACGGTCCTGGGCGACAGCGAGTTCTGGCACGTCGTCGTCCGCACCATCGTGTTCGCCCTCTCGGCCGTCGTGCTGACGATGGTGCTCGGGATGCTCATCGCGCTGCTTCTCCAGCGCGTGTCGGGCTGGGTGAAGACGCTCATCAACATTGCGCTCGTGGCGAGTTGGGGCATGCCCATCATCGTCGCGGTCACCATCTTCAAGTGGATGTTCGACTCCCAGTACGGGGTCTTCAATTACGTCCTCAGCAAGATCCCCGGCGTGGACTTCAACGGCCACAACTGGTTCGCCAGCGGCACCCAGGGCCTCGCGGTCATCATGATCCTGGTGGTGTGGGGAGCGGTCCCGTTCGTCGTCATCACCATCAACGCCGGCCTCACCCAGGTGCCCAAGGAGCTCGAAGAGGCCGCGCGCCTCGACGGAGCGGGCGGCTGGGGCGTGTTCCGCCACGTCACGCTGCCGATCCTCAAGCCCATCCTCGTGATGCTCGCGACGCTCTCGGTCATCTGGGACATGGGGGTGTTCCCGCAGGTGTTCGTGATGCGAAACGGCCACCCCGAGGCTGAGTTCCAGCTGCTCACCACGTACTCGTACGAGAAGGCCTTCGTGGTCAACGACTACTCGCAGGGGTCGGCGATCGCCCTGATCACCGTGCTGCTCCTGCTGGGTGTGGTCGCCGTGTACATGCGCCAGATGCTCAAGATCGGAGACGTGGAGTGACGACCACGACAGCGGCACCCGCAGCCGCCAAGCTCAAGGCCCCCCGCCGACGCAAGTCCAAGCTGGGCTGGAACGTCATCGGCATCCTGGTCTTCGTCGTCGTCGGCTTCCCGGTCTACTGGATGCTGAACACGGCGTTCAAGCCGGCCAAGGACGCGATCGACCCCAACCCGCACTTCTTCCCCAGGACCTTCACCCTGGCGAACTTCGACCGTGCGCTGAACATCTCCGACTTCTGGGGCCCCATCGGCCGCAGCGCGATCGTCTCGCTCTCGGTGGTGGCCATCGGCCTGGTCGTCGGTCTGCTGGCCGCCCTGGCCATCTCCCGGTTCGCCTTCCGCGGCCGCAAGATCGTGATCGTCGGCATCCTCGCGGTGCAGATGGTCCCGCTCGTCGCCATGATCATCCCGGTCTTCCTGCTGCTGAACGACCTCGGTCAGTACGACCAGCTCACCGGCCTGATCATCACGTACCTCACCTTCATCCTCCCGTTCACGGTGTGGACCCTCCGGGGCTTCATCGTCAACATCCCCAAGGAGCTCGAAGAGGCCGCGATGGTCGACGGCTGCACGAAGACCGGCGCCTTCATCCGCGTCGTCTTCCCGCTGCTCGCCCCGGGCATGGTCGCCACCTCCGTCTACGGCTTCATCCAGGCGTGGAACGAGTACCTCTACGCTCTGATGCTGCTGAGCCAGCAGAAGCAGACCGCCACCGTCTGGCTGTCGACCTTCACCACCCAGCACGGCACCGAGTACGCCCCGATGATGGCCGGTTCCACCATGATGGCTGTGCCCGTGGTGATCCTCTTCCTCCTCGTCCAGCGCAAGATGGCCGCAGGTCTGACGGCCGGCGCCGTGAAGGGATGACGCCCCTCCATGACCACGATCGCATCCAGCACTGACACGCTGACCCGCGACGCCCTCGCGGTGCTCCAGCCCGGCTTCGTCGGGACGACCGCGCCCGAGTGGCTGCTGCGGCAGATCCGCGAAGGCCTCTCCTCCGTCGGCCTCTTCGGCCGCAACATCGAATCGCCCGAGCAACTGGCCGCGCTCACCCAGCAGTTGCGCGCCGAGCGGGACGACATCCTCGTCGCCATCGACGAGGAGGGCGGCGACGTCACGCGCCTGGAGGTCCGTAACGGCTCCTCCTTCCCGGGCAATCTCGCCCTCGGCGCCGTTGACGACCCCGACCTGACCCGGGCCGTCGCCCACGAGCTCGGCCGCCGCCTCGCCGCGTGCGGGGTGAACCTCAACTGGGCGCCGTCCGCGGACGTCAACTCCAACGCGGACAACCCGGTCATCGGCGTACGGTCCTTCGGCGCCGACCCCGCCCTGGTCGCCCGGCACACGGCCGCGTACGTCGAAGGCCTGGAGGCCGCCGGCGTCGCCGCCTGCACCAAGCACTTCCCGGGCCACGGCGACACCGCCGTCGACAGCCACCACGCGATGCCCCGCATCGACGCGGACATGGAGACCCTGCACGCCCGCGAACTCGTCCCGTTCCGGGCCGCGATCGCCGCAGGGACCAAGTCCGTGATGAGCGCGCACATCCTGCTGCCCGCGCTCGACGCCGAGCACCCGGCCACGCTCAGCCCGCGCATCCTCACCGGACTGCTCAGGCGCGAGCTCGGCTACGAGGGGCTCATCGTCACCGACGGCATGGAGATGCAGGCCATCGCCGCCGTGTACGGCATCGAGCGCGGATCGGTGCTGGCCATCGCGGCCGGCGCCGACGCCATCTGCGTCGGCGGCGGGCTCGCCGACGAGGAGACGGTCCTCTCGCTGCGGGATGCGCTCGTCGCAGCCGTCCGCAGCGGTGAACTTCCCGCAGAGCGGCTGGCCGACGCCGCCGCACGGGTCCGCGCGCTCGCCGCGTGGACCCAGCAGAGCAGGGAGACATCGGAGCCGGGCGCGGCAGTGCAGGAGGGGACCGCGCCCGGCAACGAGAACGAGATCGGCCTGGTCGCCGCCCGCCGCGCGCTGAAGGTGACCGTCAACGAAGGCCACACGCCGCTGAGTTCGGCTCCGTACGTCGCCGCCTTCACGCCCGTCGCCAACATCGCCGTCGGCGACGAGACCCCCTGGGGCATCGCCGCCGAACTGGCCGAGCTGCTGCCGGGCACCGCGACCGGGACGTACGGCGCGGACACCACGGCGGAGGCGGTCCTGGCCGCAGCGGACGGGCGCCGCATCGTCGCCGTCGTACGCGACGAGCACCGCCACCCCTGGATGGCCGCCGCACTGGACGCACTGATCGCCGCCCGGCCGGACACGGTCGTGGTCGAGATGGGCGTACCGCAGGCAACCCCGCGCGGCGCCCTGCACATCGCCACGCACGGCGCGGCACGCGTCTGCGGGCGGGCGGCGGCGGAGGTCGTCGCTTCTTAGCCTGTACGGCAACACGTAAGGGGCCCGGACACCGCGATGGTGTCCGGGCCCCTTGCGTACGGGGTCCTACAGGCCCTGCCAGCTCGGCTTCGCCGCGAACGTCGCGCGGAAGTACTCGGCCAGCTTCAGCTTGGACGCCGCCGCCTCGTCCACGACGACCGTCGCGTGCCGGTGCAACTGCAGCGCCGATGCCGGTACGAGAGCCGACAGCGGCCCCTCGACCGTCGCCGCGACCGCGTCCGCCTTGCCCTCGCCGGTGGCGAGGAGCACCAGGTGGCGGGCCTCCAGGATGGTGCCGATGCCCTGGGTGATGACGTGGTGGGGGACCTGGTCGATGTCGTTGTCGAAGAAGCGCGCGTTGTCGACGCGCGTCTGGTTCGTCAGCGTCTTGATCCGGGTGCGGGAGGAGAGCGAGGAGCACGGCTCGTTGAAGCCGATGTGCCCGTCCGTGCCGATGCCGAGCAGCTGCAGGTCGACGCCGCCCGCGTCCGCGAGGGCCTTGTCGTACACCTCGCAAGCAGCCTGGACGTCCTCGGCCGAGCCGTCGGGGCCCATGAAGGAGGACGGGGTGAGACCGAGCGGGTCGACGACCTCGCGCAGGACGACGGAGCGGTACGACTCGGGGTGGCCCTGCGGCAGCCCGACGTACTCGTCGAGCTGGCAGATCCGCGCCGTCGAGGCGTCCACGGCGCCGGAGGCGACCTTGGCGGCCAGGGCCTCGTAGATGGGCAGCGGGGTAGAGCCGGTCGCAACGCCGAGCAGAGCATCGGGCTTGCGGCGGATCAGCGAGGCCATGGCCTCCGCGATGAGTTCGCCGCCTGCCTTGGCGTCCGGGACGATGACAACTTCCACGCTGGGCCTGCCGATCTGAAGAGTGGGAGCGTACTGTGGTATAGACCAATCTAGCAGAGCTTGACGCGCTCCGGCTGGCGGCTGCGTCTGCTCCCATGGTCGACTGGGAAGGCTCCCGGGACCCATTCAGAGGCAGCCATTTGGAGGCAGTCGCGATGTCCGAGCAGCCTGGCAGGATCATGTCCGCGGAGATCGCGGAGCAGCCGGCGGTGCTGCGGCGGATCCTGGACCAGGGAGCGCCGAGGATCCGCGAGACCGCGGACGCCATCGCGGCCCGGCACCCGCGCTTCGTGCTGCTGACCGCGCGCGGCACCTCGGACAACGCGGCGCTCTACGCGAAGTACCTGCTGGAGATCAAGCTCGGCCTGCCCTGCGGGCTGACCTCCATGTCGACGACGACGGCGTACGGCGCCCGGCCCGACCTGCGCGACGTCCTGGTCGTGGTCGTCAGCCAGTCCGGCGGCTCGCCCGACCTGGTCGCCTCCACCCGGGCCGCGCGCGAGGCCGGTGCGATCACGCTCGCCGTCACGAACAACGCGGACTCGCCGCTGGCGGCGGTCTCCGAGTACCACATCGACATCCTGGCGGGCCCGGAGAAGGCGCTGCCCGCCACCAAGACGTACACCGCGTCCCTGCTCTCCCTCTACCTCTTCGCCGAGGGGCTGCGCGGCAGCGACGGGGCCGCCGCCCGCAATCTGCCCGAGCTGGCCGAGGCGGTCCTGGCCCGCCAGGACGAGATACGGCTGCTCGCCGCCCGCTACCGCTTCGCCGGCCGGATGGTGATCACTTCGCGCGGTTACGGCTATCCGACCGCCAAGGAGGCCGCGCTCAAGATGATGGAGACGAGCTACATCCCCGCGCTCTCCTACTCGGGCGCGGACCTGCTCCACGGCCCGCTCGCCATGGTCGACAACGTCTCGCCGGTCATCGCGGTCGTCACCGACGGTTCGGGCGGCGATGCGCTCCAGCCGGTCCTCGACCGGCTGCGCGGGCGCGGCGCCGACCTGGTGGTCATCGGCCCGAAGTACCAGGTCGACGCGGCCTCCGCGGGCTTCGTCCTGCCGACGGACGGCGTCCCCGAGGAGCTCCAGCCGCTCCTTGAGATCCTCCCGCTGCAGCTCCTGGCGTACGAGGTGACGATCGCCCGCGGCCAGGACCCCGACGCACCCAGGGCCCTGGCCAAGGTCACCGAGACCCGCTGACCGCGTTACGCCAGCGAGCCACCCGTCGCGTCGATCCAGTGCCCCGTGACCCAGCGGGCGTCGTCCGAGGCGAGGAAGGCGACCACGTCCGCGATGTCGGAGACGGTGCCCACCTTGCCCAGCGCGGAGAACGCGGCGGCCTGCTCCCACGCCTCGTCGCTCGCGCGCAGCCAGTCCGCGTTGATGTCGGTGTCGACGATGCCGGGGGAGACCGTGTTGACCGTGATCCCGCGTGAACCCACCACCTTGGACAGGTACTTGGTGAACACGTCCAGGGCGCCCTTGGCCATCGCGTAGGCGATCGTGTCGGGCATCAGCGCGGCCCGCGAGAGCCCGGTGGAGATGTTGATGACGCGGCCGCCGTCCCGCAGCCGCTCGGCGCCGGACTGGGCCAGGAAGAAGGGGGCCTTGGTGTTCACCGCGAAGATCCGGTCGTACTCGGCCTCCTCGATGGTGCCGAAACCGTTCGCCGCTCCGATGCCCGCGTTGTTGACCAGGATGTCGAGTCCGTCCGCCCGCCGGTCGAAGGCCTCCCAGAGGGCGGCGGCGTCTCCCGGAACGCCCAGCTCCTGGCCGATCGCGAAGGCGGATCCACCCTCTGCCTCGATGGCCGCAACGGTCTCCTTGGCGGCGGCTTCGTTGGATCCGTAGTGCACGGCGACCGTCGCCCCGTCGCGGCCGAGCCGCTCGGCGATTCCGCGCCCGATGCCCCGGCTGCCGCCCGTGACCAGTGCCGTCCTGCCCGTGAGCGTGCCCATGGCGACGCCTCCCCACTTCTCTAGCGGTCGTTACAGAAAAGACCGTACCCCACATTTTCTATCGACCGCTATAGAATCGACGGCATGGCAACGAAACAGCGCGGCCGGCCCCGCTCCTTCGACCGTGACGCAGCCCTGGAACAGGCCACGACGGCCTTCTGGCGCCACGGGTACGAGGCGACCTCCATCGCGGACCTGACCCGCGCGATGGGCATCGGGGCGCCCAGCCTGTACGCGGCCTTCGGCGACAAGAAGGCGCTGTTCGACGAGGTCGTGCAGGTCTACGGAGAGGTCCACGGGGCCTTCGTCGTCGTCGCGATCGAGGAGGAGCCCACGGCCCGCGAGGCGTTCGCACGCGTGCTGCGAGAGGCGGCGGGATTCTTCACCGAGCCCGGGCACCCGCCGGGCTGCATGGTGATCTCGGCGGCGACCAACTGCACGACGCCGGAGGTCGAGCAGGACCTGCGCGACATGCGCAACATCAACATCGGCCGCTTCGAGAAGGCGATCCGCGCGGACGTCGACCGGGGCGAACTCCCGGCGGACACGGACTGCGGAGTCCTGGCGCGCTACGTGGCGGCGGTCTTCCAGGGCATGTCCCTGCAGGCGCGGGACGGGGCGAGCGGGGAGGAGCTGGCGCGGGTGGCGGAGATGGCGATGCTCGCCTGGCCGTGACAGGTGACGGGTGACGGGTCGGGCCCGCGGTGAAGTGCCGGCCGTGATCGGCACGGCCGGCCGGAGGCCGGCGCAGCGGCTCGAAGCCGCTGAGGCCCCCCGGGGCCGAAGCTCGCGAGAGGCGCGTCCGGAAGAGGTGAAAACACTTCGGGCCGCGGCGTCTGATCGGACGGGACCCTCAGCCCGTCCGGCCGACACCGCAGCCCGGAGCTACATCGGCCGTTGGATGTGCGGTCCGCCGGCCGAGGGGGAGGACTTGGCGCAGTCAGGGCAGAGAGCGCCGCGTACCTCGTCTCCGCTCTCCTGTGCGGGGAGAGCGGAAGCTTTACCGCAGCCATTGTGGACTAGACCATTCGCCCTGTCCATGCGTGCGACGACCCTATTTTCGACAGGTACGCTCGCAGCGTGCCCTCCATGAACGACCTCGTCCGCCAGCACACCGCTCTGAGTGACACCGACCTCGAGTGGCTCCATCTGCTGGTCTCGGAGTGGCAGCTGCTCTCCGACCTGTCCTTCGCCGACCTCGTCCTGTGGGTCCCCACCCTGGACGGGACCCGCTATGTCTCCGTCGCGCAGATGCGGCCCAACACGGGCCCCACCTCGTACCAGGACGACATGGTCGGCCATCTCGTCCCGCGCGGCCGCAGGCCGCTGCTCGACGCCGCCCTCGACGAGGGGCGCATCGTGCGCGAGGGCGATCCCGAGTGGCGCGAGGAGGTGCCCGTCCGGGTCGAGTCGATTCCCGTACGGCGCGAAGGCCGCGTCCTCGGTGTCATCGCCCGCAACACCAACCTCCTCACCGTCCGCACCCCCTCCCGCCTGGAGCTCACCTACCTTCAGTCGGCCTCCGACCTGGCCCAGATGATCGCGGCGGGGTCGTTCCCCTTCCCCGGCCAGCAGGTCGACATGGACGCGTCCCCCCGTGTCGGCGACGGCATGATCCGGCTCGACGCGGACGGCGTCGTCCAGTACGCCAGCCCCAACGGCCTCTCCGCCTACCACCGTCTGGGCCTCGCCCACGACCTCGTCGGCCAGCACCTCGGCAGGCTCACCGCCGAACTGGCCCCCTCCCGCGGCCCCGTGGACGAGGCCCTGGAGAAGCTGGCCAGCGGTTACGCGCCCCGCGAGACCGAGGTCGAGGGCAACGGCGGCGTCATCCAGCTGCGCGCCATCCCGCTAGCCCCCAAGGGGAGCCGGATCGGCTCGCTCGTCCTTCTGCGCGACGTCACGGAACTCCGCCGCCGCGAGCGTGAGTTGATCACCAAGGACGCCACCATCCGGGAAATCCACCACCGGGTGAAGAACAACCTCCAGACGGTGGCGGCCCTTCTGCGCCTCCAGTCGCGGCGCATGGATTCCGAACAGGGCAGGGACGCGCTCAACGAGGCGGTCCGCCGCGTCGGTTCGATCGCCATCGTGCACGAGACGCTTTCGCAGAATCTCGACGAGCGCGTCGAATTCGACGAGATCGCCGACCGCGTCATCGCGATGGTCGCGGAAATCTCCCCGGGCCGGGTCACCTGCCGCCGTACGGGCCGCTTCGGAATACTCGACGCGGAAGTCGCGACCCCGCTCGCCATGGTGCTGACGGAAATTCTGCAGAACGCCCTGGAACACGCCTTCGGAGAGGGCGAGCAGGGCACGGTCGAGGTGTCCGCCGTACGCGGTGGAGGCTCCCGCGACGATGCCCGGCTGCTCATCACCGTCCAGGACGACGGCCGCGGACTGCCCGAGGGATTCGACCCGCACCGGGCCGGCAATCTGGGGCTGCAGATCGTACGGACGCTGGTGGAGGGCGAGTTGGGCGGCTCCTTCGACATGGTTCCGGCCCCGGAGCGCGGCACCCGCGTCGTACTCGACATCCCGGTCAAGCCCCAGAAGTAGGAGCCGGACCTGCTGAAACAGCAGCGAGCCCCGGTCCGAAGTGATTCGGGCCGGGGCTCAAAGCTGTGGATCTACTGCGCTGTTGGGTACTGCGCGCTGCGGCTCAAGGGCGGCGGTGATGCGTACGCTGTGTACGCGCGCCGCCAGGCTCAGGCTCTGTGCAGGGTGGTTCAGGCGGTCGCGTTGCGCGCCCGGTTGCGAGCGGCACGGCGCTTCATCGCGCGGCGCTCGTCCTCGCTGAGGCCACCCCAGACGCCGGAGTCCTGGCCGGACTCGAGCGCCCACTGCAGGCACTGCTCCATGACGGGGCAGCGGCGGCAGACGGCCTTGGCTTCCTCGATCTGCAGCAGCGCGGGACCGGTGTTGCCGATGGGGAAGAACAGCTCCGGGTCTTCCTCACGACAAACGGCGTTGTGACGCCAGTCCATGGCTGCTACCTCTCCTAGGTGTTTCAAGCACGTTGCTTGTGAATGTGAACGCTTTCACGAATCCCTCCGCAGGTGAAGAGTCGAAGGTCACTTGACGTGACATCGTCTCTTGTGCTTGTAGAGGGGTTCCGGTGCTTCAGGGGGCCGATGGTGCGGGCCGTTCCGAGCGCCATGAAGAGATTCGCAAACCTCGGCTTCGGATACAACCCCTTCCGAGAAGTTTTTTTGGATTCCTCGGTGTCGGCTAGGTCACAGCCGTACTTCCATGGGGTGGAGCCCAGCCCAAACGTTCGAGTTAAAGGACTTTCGGCCCTTCCACTCACACAATCACACGCAGTGCACGGCGTACGCCTGTGAACGTCACGCTCGTACGCAGTCCCAGGTGGTCGCCGTCCATCTGAAACGGCAGTGGAACCTTGGAATGCAAGGAGAAGTCGGTGAGGTCGTGCAGGGAAACTGCGTGCTTTCCGTGCGGACCGCGTTCGGGTGTGGAAGTGAGCAGCTGAGTGCCGTAGCGAGCCGCCGCGGTGGGCGAAAGCTTCGAGAGCGAGAGCACGTCCAGGGCGGTCTCGAAGGACGCCTCGGGAGAGGCGTACATCGGGCGATTGCCCAGGTAGGTGTAGGGGGAGGTGTTGCAGATTATGGACAGGACGAGGTCGGTGACCGGGTCCTCGCCGGGGCGCTCCAGGGTGATCGCACCGTGCCGCCGGCGCGGCTCGTCCAGGAACTGGCGTACGACCTGACGTACGTACAGCGCGTGCGTCGATCGCTTGCCGCGCTCCCGCTGCTGTTCGACCCGCCCCACTACGCCCGCGTCGAAACCGAGCCCCGCACAGAAGGTGAACCAGCGCGCCGGGACCCCTTCGTCCTCCGTGCCGGGCGTACCGGCCGCCAGACCGAGGCTGACGGTGCGCTCACTGCGCTCACGCAGCGCATCCAGGATCGCGCCGGTCGCCTCCACGGCGTCGTTCGGCAGCCCCAGCGCGCGGGCGAAGACATTGGTGGAGCCGCCGGGGACGACCGCGAGGCCCGGCAGGCGCTCCAGGTCGGGGCCGTTGTGCAGGAGGCCGTTCACGACCTCGTTGACCGTGCCGTCGCCACCCAGAGCGACGACCAGGTCGATGTCCTTGCTCTCCGCCGCCCGGCGGCCGAGGTCCCGGGCATGGCCGCGGTACTCGGTGGTGATCGCCTCCAGCTTCATCTCGCTGGCGAGGGCGTGGATGAGCACGTCGCGTACGCGCGCACTGGTAGTGGTGGCAGCAGGATTGACCACGAGGAGAGCGCGCATGGGCAGAAGATTACCTACCGTCTGGTACCCGGCCCAGTCCGGCCCTGCGAGACGCCCGTTACGCTGCCGGGGTGAGCAGTGAGCAGAGTCCCGAACGTCCCGACACCTCCGAGACCCCCCGGCCCCGCCGTCTGGCGTACGCAGCGGCCCTCTGCGGCCTGGAGGGGGCGGGCCTGGTCGCCGCGGGCGTGTACCTGCTGATCCGGGGCGCCGTCGACGGAAACAGTACGGAAACGGGCGCGACGGCCGGTGTGACACTGATCGCGCTCGCGCTCATCCCGCTGATCGCGGCCCGCGGGCTGCTGCGGCAGAAGAGCTGGAGCCGGGGCCCGGGGATCATCACGCAGATCATCGCGCTGCCGGTGGCGTACACCCTGCTGAAATCGGAGAACGGGCTGATCCCCGCCGGCATCGTGCTCGCCGTCGTCGCGGTCACCGGCCTCGTCCTGCTGGTCAATCCCGCGACGGCGAAGGCCCTGGACATCACGGGCCCCCGCGACGCGTAGCGAGCTGGGACCTACTCCTCGACCAGGAGCTTCTCGCGCAACTGCGCGAGCGTCCGGGCGAGGAGGCGGGAGACGTGCATCTGCGAGATGCCGACCTCCTGCGCGATCTGCGACTGGGTCATGTTGCCGAAGAAGCGCAGCAGCAGGATCCGCTTCTCCCGCGGCGGGAGATCCTCGAGCAGCGGCTTCAGCGACTCGCGGTACTCGACGCCCTCCAGCGCCTCGTCGTCCGCGCCCAGGGTGTCCGCGACCGCGGGGGAGTCGTCGTCCGTGTCGGGGACGTCCAGCGACAGCGTGGAGTAGGCGTTGGCCGACTCCAGGCCCTCCAGGACCTCCTCCTCCGAGATGCCGAGGCGCTCCGCCAGCTCGTGGACCGTGGGGGAACGGCCGTGCTGCTGGGAGAGTTCCGCGGTGGCCGTCGTCAGCGAAAGACGCAGCTCCTGGAGGCGGCGCGGTACCCGTACCGCCCAGCCCTTGTCACGGAAGTGACGTTTGATCTCGCCGACGACCGTGGGTGTCGCGTACGTGGAGAACTCCACGCCGCGCTCCGGGTCGAAGCGGTCCACCGACTTGATCAGGCCGATCGTGGCGACCTGCGTGAGGTCGTCCAGCGGCTCGCCGCGATTGCGGAACCGGCGTGCGAGGTGCTCGACCAGGGGCAGGTGCATCCGCACCAGCTGGTTGCGCAGCTCGGCCTTCTCCGCCGATCCGTCGGGAAGCTTGCCCAGCTCGATGAACATCTCCCGCGCTGCACTGCGGTCGCGCGGATCGCGTGGTTCTTTCCGCTCGTGGTGCTCGTGCTGCTGCTCGCTCATAGGACCCGCCTGCTCTGCCTGCGCCTGCTCTGCGGCGTCGAGAAGTCCATCCACCGGGTGCGGCCGGGCCTGCTGCTCCGGGATCGAGCCCGAGCTCACCTTGTCCCTCACCGGACCGTCCCCGTTCACGCCGGCCCGGGTCCCGCGCCGCGCTTCTTGTACAGGCTGATGGAGACCGTACGGTCCTCGGCGACCGTGGCGTCGACCTGTCCTGCGAGCGCCGAGAGCACCGTCCAGGCGAAGGTGTCGCGCTCCGGGGCGCGGCCGTCGGTCGTGGGAGCCGAGACGGTCACCTCGAGGGAGTCGTCGATCAGCCGGAACACACAGCTCAACACCGAGCCGGGCACGGCCTGCTGAAGCAGGATCGCGCACGCCTCGTCGACCGCGATGCGCAAGTCCTCGATCTCGTCGAGGGTGAAGTCCAGACGCGCTGCGAGGCCGGCGGTCGCCGTACGCAGCACCGACAGGTAAGCACCCGCAGCCGGCAGCCGGACTTCCACGAAGTCCTGATTCCCGGGCTCGCCTGCGATAGGGGACACCCTCACCTCCAAGGTGGCACAAGCTCGTTCGGGTTCTCCGGAGTCACTTCTCCGGGAACCATGCGCGGTGACGCTATCGCGATCCGTGGTCGCGTGTCGTCGTGGGCCGGTACTCCCGCCCCGGCGGCTGTCACTCATGGTAAGCCTACGGGTACGGACAGTGGCTAGGGGTCTGCGGGCCCAATTGTGAAGCGGGGGCGTCGGGTTGACGTACCCCGGCGTCAGACGATCGAACCGTCGACGAAGCACCAGCGCCAGCTCTCGCCCGGCTCGAAGCTCCGCATCACCGCGTGACCGGTCTCCTTGAAGTGCAGGGTCGCGTGCTGGAACGGCGACGAGTCGCAGCAGCCGACGTGGCCGCAGACCAGGCAGAGCCGCAGCTGGACGGGGTGCGATCCCACAGCCAGGCACTCCGGGCAGGTGTCGTTCAGGGGTGCGGGCTCGGGGCGCGGCAGTTCGGCTGTGTGCTGGCACTCGCTCATGATGGCCAGGTTACGACGGACTGGTGTGTGAGGGCGGGCAGGTCTATGGATGCATTGCCGCTGGTGGCACTGGTGGCGGGAAGCGCCATCGTGGCGGGGGTGGCGCGGCGGACGCCGGTGCCCGCGCCGCTGATGCTGGTCGCGGTGGGGCTGATCGCCGCGTATGTGCCGGGGGTGCCCGAGTACACGCTCGATCCCGGGATCGTGCTGCCGCTGGTGCTGCCGCCGCTGCTCTACACGGCCGCGGTCGATTCCTCGTATCTGGACTTGCGGGCCAATTTCCGGCCCGTGGCGCTGCTTTCGGTGGGGTACGTGCTCTTCGCGACGCTGGCCGTGGGGTGGCTGGCGTATCTGCTCATTCCCGATCTGCCGCTGACTGCTGCATTGGTGCTGGGCGCCGTCATCGCGCCGCCGGACGCGGTGGCGGCGACGGCGATCGCGCGGAAGGTGGGGCTGCCTTCGCGGATCACGACGATCCTGCAGGGCGAATCACTGGTGAACGACGCGACGGCCATCACCGCGTACAAGGTGGCGCTCGCGGCCGCGGTGGGGGAAGGGGCCAGCTGGGCGGGCGGGATCGAGGAGTTCGCGCTGGCGGCCGTGGGGGGTGTGGGGGTCGGGCTGATCCTGATGGTGCCGCTGCACTGGCTGCGTACGCATCTGAAGGAAGCCCTGCTGCAGAACACGCTGTCGCTGCTGATCCCGTTCGTCGCGTACGCGGCGGCCGAGCATGTGCATGCGTCCGGGGTGCTGGCGGTTGTGGTGGTGGCGCTGTATCTGGGGCACCGGTCGTGGCAGGTCGACTTCGCGACGCGGCTCCAGGAGGAGGCCGTGTGGAAGATGGTCTCCTTCATCCTGGAGTCGGTCGTCTTCGCGCTCATCGGGCTGCAGTTGCGGTTCGTGCTGAAGGGGCTCGGGGAGTACGAGGGGTGGGTCGCCGGGTGGTACGCGGTGGCCGTCTTCGTGCTGGTGGTGGCGGTGCGGTTCGTGTGGGTGTACCCGGCGACCTTCCTGCCGCGGGTGCTGTCGGAGCGCATCCGTGAGCGCGAGCCCGACACGGACTGGAAGGCCCCGCTGATCGTGGGGTGGGCCGGGATGCGGGGCGTGGTCTCGCTGGCCATTGCCTTCTCGATCCCGCTGACGGTGGACGGGGAGGACTTCCCGGCGCGGAACCTGGTGCTTTTCCTTACGTTCACGACCGTGATCGGGACCCTGGTGGTGCAGGGGCTGACGCTGCCGCCGCTGATCCGGCTGCTGAAGATCCCGGGGCGCGATGCCCATGCCGAGACGCTGGCCGAGGCGCAGGCGCAGAGCGAGGCGTCGCGGGCGGCGGAGGAGCGTCTGGATGTGCTGCTCGCGGACGAGGAGAACGCGCTGCCGCAGCCGCTGGCGGACCGGCTGCGTACGGTCCTGGAGCGGCGGCGCAACGCGGTGTGGGAGCGGCTGGGGGCGGTGAACGCGGTGACGGGGGAGAGCGCGGACGAGACGTACCGGCGGCTGGCTCGGGAGATGATCGAGGCGGAGCGGGCGGTGTTCGTGGAGCTGCGGGACGGGCGGCGGATCGACGACGAGATGCTGCGGACGCTGCTGCGGCGGCTGGACCTGGAGGAGGCGGCGGCGTACCGGGAGGCGGCGGATTAGGGGCGCGCCCCCGTACGCGACCTTCGGCCGCGTGTCCTCAATCTCCCCCAAGCTCTCGGCTTCGCTCGAGCAGGGGGGACCCCCTTGACGGGCTGGATTTGCCCCGGTGTCGCATCGGAACGGACCGCAAGCGGCCATTGAGGAACCCACACCCAGGCCAACCACCTCCGCGAGAGCGGCGCCGGCTTAGGCGCAAAACCAGGCGGGGTCCGGGGCGGAGCCCCGGTGGGGTCTTGGGGCGACGCCCCGAGTTTCGGGAAGGGGCGGGGTGGGGGAACTCCTCACGGGCGTCCAGTGATCACCGCTGCCAGCCTCGTGCCCCGGGGGAACGCGCCCTCCTCCGTCAGTGTCAGCAGACCCCGCAGCATCTTCGCCACGTAGATCCGCTCCAGAGCGATTCCGTGGCGCTCCTCGAAGTCCCCTGCGAACGCCTCCAGTTCAGGCGTCGCGCGCGCATAACCCCCCTCGTGGAACCGGTCGTCCAGCGTCCAGTTCCCCGTCGGTGCCCCGAACGCCTCCCGCTGCAGGCGGCGTACCTCCTCGCCCAGGAAGCCTCCCTTCAGTACCGGGATGCCGATCGCCCGCTGCCCGGGCGCCAGACCGCCCGCCAGGCCCGCCACCGTTCCCCCCGTCCCCACGGCCACCCCCACCACGTCCGCCGCCCCCCGGAGCTCGCGGCCCAGCTCCGTACAGCCGTGCACCGCAAGGGAGTTGCTGCCGCCCTCGGGGACGACGTACGCGTCCGCGAACTCCGGCGGGACCGTCTTCGCCCGGTACGTCGTGCGGTCCACGAACACCAGTCGCATCCCGTCCGCCGCGCACCGCGCCAGCGACGGGTTCAGAGGGCGGTCCGCCAGCTCGTCCCCCCGTACGACACCGATCGTCCCGAAGCCCAGCAGGCGGCCCGCGGCCGCCGTCGCGCGCAAGTGGTTGGAGTACGCGCCGCCGAAGGTCAGCAGGGGGCGGCCCGCCGCGGCCGTGAGGTTGGGGGACAGCTTGCGCCACTTGTTGCCCGTGAGGTCCGGGTGGATCAAGTCGTCCCGTTTCAGGAGCAGTTCGACTCCGTGGCGGTCAAACCGGCCGTCCGTGACCTGCTGGAGCGGGGACGGGAGGCGGGGGCGGAGTGGTCGAAGTGGTTCCGGGGACATGGGGGGATTGTCGCCGCCCTTCCCCGCCCAGCGCCAAACAGTCTCCTCCGTTTGTGTAATGGCGCGGCGACACCCCGTAGTGGAAGGCTCGCGGACGCAGGTCAGCGCTTGATCGAGAGGGAGTCAGATGTCGGTTGGCGAAGAGATCCGCGAGCAGCAGGCCCCGTCCCAGCAGAGTCTGGGGACGGCGGCGGCGCGGAACTTGGCGACCACCACCAAGTCCGCGCCGCAGATGCAGGAGATCACCTCGCGGTGGCTGCTGCGGATGCTGCCGTGGGTGCAGGTGCAGGGCGGTACGTACCGGGTGAACCGCCGGCTGAGTTACTCCGTGGGCGACGGACGCGTGACGTTCGTGCAGACCGGCGACCGGGTCGCGGTCATCCCCGCCGAGCTGGGCGAGCTGCCCGCGCTGCGGGACTACGAGGACCAGTCCGCGCTCCAGGAGCTCGCACAGCGGTGCGCGCAGCGGGAGTTCGCGGCAGGGGAGGTGATGGCCGAGGCGGGGACGGCCAACGACCGGGTGTTCCTGCTCGCGCACGGCAGGGTGGAGAAGCTGGGCGCCGGGCAGTACGGCGGTGAGAACGTGCTCGGGGTGCTCGCCGACGGCTCGTACCTGGGCGACCAGGCGCTCGTGGACGCGGACTCCACCTGGGAGTACACCGCCCGCGCCGCCACCGCCTGTACGGTCCTGGAGCTGACCCGGGCCGATGTGCTGAACCTGGCCGAGCGCGCGGGTTCGCTCCGGGACCATCTGGCCGGGCTCGCCTTCGTCCCCGAGCAGCGGACCAACAAGTACGGCGAGGCGGCGATCGACCTCTCCGCCGGGCATGTGGGCGAGGCCGTCGTACCGCACACGTTCGTGGACTACGACGCGGCGCCGCGCGAGTACGAACTGAGCGTCGCGCAGACGGTGCTGAAGGTGCACAGCCGTATCGCCGACCTCTACAACCAGCCCATGAACCAGACCGAGCAGCAGTTGCGGCTCACGGTCGAGGCGCTGCGCGAGCGCCAGGAGCACGAGCTCATCAACAACCGTGAGTTCGGGCTGCTGAACAACGCCGACTACAGCCAGCGGCTGCAGCCGCACGACGGGGCGCCCGGCCCCGACGACATGGACGAACTGCTGTCGCGCAGGCGCGGGTCGAAGATGATCCTCGCGCATCCGCGCGCCATCGCGGCCTTCGGGCGGGAGTGCAACAAGCGCGGGCTCTACCCCGACAGCATCGAGGTGGCGGGGCACCATGTGCCCGCCTGGCGCGGGGTGCCGATCTTCCCCTGCAACAAGATCCCGATCACCGACGCCCGGACCACCTCGATCATCTGTATGCGTACGGGCGAGGCCGAGCAGGGTGTCATCGGTCTGCAGCAGGCGGGGATCCCCGACGAGATCGAACCGAGCCTCTCGGTGCGCTTCATGGGCATCGACGAGCAGGCGATCATCTCCTACCTGGTGACGGCCTACTACTCGGCGGCGATCCTGGTACCGGACGCGCTGGGCGTGCTGGAGAACGTCGAGGTCAGTCGCTGGCGCTGAGTGGGCGGTCGCGGGCCCGGGGCCGCTGCCCCGGGCCCGCACCCCGTAAGGAAGGTGAACGGGTGTGATCACTGCACATTCCGCGACCGAGGGTCACGAGGCCGCCGCTCTGCTGGAGCGGACCCGGATCGCGGTCAACCCCCGGCTCAGGTCCACCGTCGAGACCCTGCCGGGCTCCCTGCGCCGTATCGCGATGTACCACTTCGGCTGGGAGCTGCCCGACGGCACCCCGGCTGCGGGACAGGCGGGCAAGGCGATCAGGCCCGCGCTGGTGCTCGCCGCGACGCAGGCCCTGGGCGGGGACACGGAGCCTGCCGTACGGGCGGCCGCCGCCGTGGAGCTGGTGCACAACTTCACCCTGCTGCACGACGACGTGATCGACCAGGACCCCACCCGCAGACACCGGCCCACCGCCTGGACGGTCTTCGGCATACCGGACGCGATCATCGCCGGTGACGCACTGCACGCACTCGCGCTGCGGCTGCTCGCCGAGGATGCGCACCCGGCCTCCCGGGCGGCCTCGGAGCGTCTCGCCGCGTGCGTCATCGAGCTCTGCGCCGGCCAGCAGGCGGACTGCGCCTTCGAGGACCGGGGCGACGTCACGCTGGAGGAGTGCCTGACGATGGCGGAGGCCAAGACCGGGGCGCTGCTCGGCTGTGCGTGCGCGCTGGGTGCGCTGTACGCGGGGGCGGACACCGAAGTGGTCGACGCCATGGACGCGTTCGGGCGGGAGGCGGGGCTCGCCTTCCAGCTGATCGACGACCTCATCGGGATCTGGGGCGACCCCGCCCAGACGGGGAAGCCGGCCGGTGCGGATCTGGCCGCGCACAAGAAGTCGCTGCCGGTGGTCGCCGCCCTGTCCTCGGGGACGCCCGCCGCGGCCGAACTGGAGGGGCTCTACCGGGGGCCGATGAACGCCGCTGCCATAAGGTCCGCGACCGAGGCCGTGGAGCGGGCGGGCGGCCGCGACTGGGCGCAGATGCAGGCGGCCGACCGAATGTCCCGGGCGGTGCACCATCTGTCGCGCGCTGTCCCCGACCTCACGGCGGCGGGAGGGCTGCTGTCCCTGGCGGAGTTCGTGACGCGGCGGAACCACTGAGCCGCGGGCGCCGGGCCGTAGTCGCTCAGCCGATTTCCGGACGGGCCGATGAGGGGACAGTGGGTCCGGCGCGCCCACGACAGGGCTCATGCGGTACGCGGTGCGGCGGCGGGCTGTAGAACTGCCCGCGATCGACGTCCCGTTTCCGGAAGGATCTCCGCCCGTGCCCACTGCCCGTCACACCCTCGGCGCCGCCGCTGCCGCCGCGTTCCTCGCCCTGGCCGCCCCCTCGGTCGCGTACGCCGACGGGGTTCCGGACGCCGCCGACGCCCTGACCAGCGTCGAGACCCCGGTGAAGTCCAAGGTGAACAACCCGGTGGACCTGGACCGCACCACGAAGCAGGTCGGGACGGTCGCCGACACCGTGCTCGCCAAGGCGTCGACCACGGCCGACCCGAAGAGCAGTCTCAGCGCGCTCGGCGGCTGACCCGCGCGTCGAAGGTCTCGTGTGTCCCGGCGCGGATCCCGCGCCGGGACACACGGCGTTCCGCCCCCAACTCTAAGATCGTGCCCGCCGGTTGAGCGGACGGACGAGAGGGGCACGGGACATGGGTGTGGCGATACGGCAGGCGGGCGAGGGCGACCGCGAGGCGCTCGTGGAACTGCTGGACAGTGCGTTCCAGCAGGACCCGGTGAGCGGGTGGGTCTTCCCCGACGAGGCGCACCGGCGGGCGGTGCACGGGAAGTTCCTCGGGGTCTTCATCGACATCACCCTCGCCGAGGGCCGGGTCGACCTCACCGAGGACGGGTCCGCGATGGCCCTGTGGCTGGAGGTGCCCGCGGGTGAGCCGGAGGGCGAGGACGAGGTCCCGGCCCTGATGCGCGAGACGGCCGATCCGGAGAACGAACGGGCCGAGCTGGTGGGCCGGTTGATGGGCGCCGTCCATCCGCACGACCGGGCCCACACGTATCTGCTCATGATCGGGGTGAGCCCGGAGCGGCAGGGGGAGGGGCTGGGGACCGCACTGATGGCGCCCGTCCTGGAGCGCTGCGACCGCGAGGGAACGCCCGCCTATCTGGAGGCGAGCAGCGCGCGCAGCCGGGTGCTGTACGAGCGGCTCGGGTTCGCCTTCATGGGCAGGACGGTGCAGCTTCCCGACGGGCCGCAGATGTGGCCGATGTGGCGCGAGCCGCAGGAGCCGCAGGGCTGAACTACCCCTCCGGGACGATCCTTTCGACCAGAGCCTCGACCAGGCGGGCGGTGGAGTCCTCGCCCAACAGGCCGGGCAGGGTGAGGTGTTCGACGAGGAGGCCCGTCATGGAGACGTACAGCAGCCGTACGGTCTCGGCGTCGCCCGGCATGCCCGAGGCCAGATGGAACGCGATGTTGGCGTCGAGGACCGTCTGCAGGGCGACGGTCAGTTCGGCGCGCAGGGCGGGCCAGCGGGTGGCTTCCAGGCGGAGCTCGATGAGCGCCAGATAGCCGTTGCGCTCCTTCTCCATGCGCTGCACGAGCCACTGCATGAGGCTGGTGACGAGTGCGCGCGAAGGTCCGGGGCGCAGGGCTTCGGCGACCTCCGCGGGGTCGGGCGTCATCCGTACGTGGATATGGCGTCCGGCCTGGGTCAGCAGATCGTCGCGGCTGGCGAAGTAGTTTGACGCGGTGCCGGCGGGGACGCCGGCGCAGGCGTCGACCGCCCGGAAGGTGAGGCCGCGCGCTCCTTCCTGGGCGAGTACGTCGATCGCCGCGTCGACAAGTGCGGTCCTGCGTTCCGGATTTCGGGCCATGACTCTCTCCTGAAGCTCTTGCGCAACCACTACACGTGGAGCACTATAGCTGTCGTGGTTCACGGACGGCCACATCCCCGAGACCAAAGAGGCCGGTTTGCGCAAGCTCACGTATTACGTCGGTGCCTCCATCGACGGTTTCATCGCGGCGCCCTCCGGGGCCTATGACTTCTACCCGCTCGGCGAGCCCTTCCTGAAGGACTTCCTGATCGGCACCTATCCGGAGTGCCTGCCGACGCATGTGCGCGGTCACTTCGGGGTCGACGACGCACCCAACACCCACTTCGACACGATCATCCAGGGGCGCGGTACCTATGCTGCGGCGCTGGACATGGGAGTGACGAGCCCGTACGCGCATCTGCGCCAGTACGTGGTCTCGCGCTCCATCGCCGAGAGCCCCGACCCCGCCGTCGAGATGATCTCCGGCGATGTGCTGAGCGCCGTGAAGGAGCTCAAGGCGGAGGAGGGCGGGCTCGGGATCTATCTCGCGGGCGGGGCCGACCTGGCCGCCCAACTTCTTCCGGAGATCGACGAGTTGGTCATCAAGGTGTATCCGATCGTCATCGGGGCGGGCATTCCGCTCTTCTCGGCCGAATTCGGCGTCGTGGACTTCGAGTTGGACGACGTACGGACCTTCGACAACGGGACGATCGTGACGAAGTACGCCAGGAAGCGGTAATTCCGGACTTGGTCACTCCTTGTGACGGGGGGCTGGTGACAGCGCTAAGGTCCGGGTCATGACAGCACAGTCGTGGGCCGGCTGGTACCGGGACCGCCATGGATCGGAAGCCTTCGTGATCACGGTCGAGGGGCGGCAACTGCACACCCGGATCAGGGGTGTTGAGTACGTGGGCGACTCCTTCGACGCGCTGGCCCCTGCCGAGGGGGCGGCGCTCGGCGACTGCGTCCTCGAGTGGGACATGCCGCTGCCGGTCCTGGACACCGGCGGCGAGGTGCACCGGGCCACCCTCAGCTGCCTGCTGGCGCTGCGGCGGCCCGACACCGACCTCGGCGTGACCCTGCACTACGGCGGCGCGGGGTACTCCGCCGGGAACAACGACGGCGACTTCGGGGCAGCACTCGCCCTGATCCAGGAGCAACTCCCGCCGGGCGCCTCGCTCCAGGCGCCGTTCACCGTGCACGCGTAGACGTACGACGGCATGCGTCGGCCCCGCACCGGATCCCCCTCCGGTGCGGGGCCGCCCCCGTGCGGTGCTGGTCAGGCCGTGGTGCGCTCGCGGGCGTACCAGGCGATCGCCACGGTCGCGACCGCGGAGGGCAGTGCCGCGACGAACCCGGCGGCGCCGCTGGAGATGGCGAAGCTCAGCAGCATCCCGACGATGAACAGCGCGGACAGCCAGCGCGGGACCGAGCGTGCCCGGAAGAGCGCGATGCAGACGAGCACCGAGCCGACGATCTGGGCGAGTGCGCTGGGCGCCAGGACGTTGGTGTAGAGGTCGGTGTGGTCGTTGATGTACGCGACGAAGCTGTGGCCCGAAGCGGTGGGCAGGGCCGCGGAGTTCGTGGCGTACCCGTACAGCACGCCGACGCCTCCGAAGCCCGAGCTGACCAGTGCCCCCGAGACGATCAGGAGCACCGAACCGATGCGGGCGAGCGCCGCCCCGCGCTGCCGCACCAGGACGAGGACCGCGAAGGCGAGGCCGACGCAGAACAGGGCGTAGAGCGGCCCGCCGTACGCGAACATCGCCCAGAAGCGGTCGCGGTGGCCGGCCGCGTCGCCGTAGCTGAACCCGTTGTGCGGGTCGCCGCCCGGAGTCAGGACCGCGAACAGCGCGTTCACGACGGAGCCGACCGCGACGACGCCGAGCGCGGCGGTGGCGAGGGTGCGCAGACCGGCCGCGAGCGGGGCGGCGGTGACAGGGGCGGCGAGGTGCTTGGTGTCGGTCATCGGGGTCTCCCGGATCGGTGGACTCGTGGCTGAGGCTCTGTCACAGCACTGTGGCGGTGGGGGAGTTGGTGCCACATCCGGGCGGGTACGGGAGAAGTCTGCGTGCTGCCACGGATACCGCGAAGGGTGACCGCGCCCCTACCGTGAGCGCATGAAGGCACAGGAGCAGAGCAGGGCCGGTGTCTGGCCGCGACGAGTCGCCGGCGGTGTCGCGCTGGTCGCCGTCGGAGTGGTGTGCGTCGTCTCCGTCGTGCTGGTGACCGTCCGGCCCTCGCCCGCCGCCGGGGACTCCCTGCTCTTCGCCGGGGCCGCCGTCATCGGCGGCGTCTCCCTCGCGCTCGGGCTCTTCGTCGCGCGGCGGCGGCCCCGCAACCCCGTCGGGGCGCTGCTCGCCCTCACCGGGCTCGTGCCGCCGCTGATCATCGGCCTCGACACCTACGCGGGGGCCGGCCTTGCCCGCGGGCGGCCCCTCCCCGGCGCCGAGTTGCTGCACCAGCTCACCTCGGGCTGGTGGACCCTCTGGTACGTCCCCGTGATGCTCCTCGTCCTGCTCTTCCCCGACGGGCGGCTGCCCGCCGGACGCCGGGCGCGGTGGGTCCTCGGCGGGATCCTCGTCGTGCCCGTCGTCTTCGATGTGCTGGCGATGCTCGACCCGACCCCGTACGAACCGCCCTTCGAGGACTACGGCCACCCGCTCCCCACCCTGCCCGCCGCCTACGCCTGGACCGCCCTGGTCCCGCTCGGCCTGATGATGGCCCTGCTCGTCCTCTCCGTCCTGGTCATGCGCGGCCGCTACCGGGCCGCCGGGGCCGTCGAGCGGGCCCAGGTGAAGTGGTTCGCGCTCGGCGCGCTCGCGCTGCCCGGGACCCTGCTGTGCTGCTGGGCCGACTACCTCCTGTGGGGCGAGGTCGGCGTGCTGATCTGGGCCGGACTCATCGCGCTGTACGCCGGGGTGCCCGCGCTCACCACCCTGGCGCTGCTGCGGCACGACCTCTACGACGTGGACCGCGCCGCCAGCGCCGTCGCCACCTGGGGCGTGGTCACCGCGGGCCTCCTGGCCGTCTACTCGGCGGTGTCCTTCGCCGGCGGGTTCGCCGTCGGGCGGGGCAGCGCGGTGACGGCGGCCGCGCTCACCGCGCTGGTCGCGGCGGCCCTCGTACCGGTCAAGAACCGGGTGCGGCGCAGGGTCGACCGGCGGCTCTTCCCCGTACGGCAGGCGGCCCTTGCCTCCCTGGACACCCTGGAGCGCGAGGTCCACGAAGGGCGGGCGCGCCCCGAACAGCTGGAGTCCGTCCTGCGCGAGGCGCTGCGCGAGCCGGGGCTGCGGGTCGGCTATCTGTTGCCCGGATCCGACGAATTCCGTGACGTGGACGGCGAGTTGGTGACCGGGTCCGTCCCGGTGCGGCTCGCGGGGCGCCCGATCGGGATCGTCGCCGGGGGCGACTGCCCGCGCGAGGTGGCCGCCGCCTGCGTGCTGCTCGTGGAGACCGTACGGCTGCGCATGGAGGTCGGGCGCGCCCTCGGCGAGGTCGAGGCGAGCCGTGCCCGGATGCTCCGCGCCGGATACCGCGAACGCGCCCGCCTGGAACGGGACTTGCACGACGGCGCCCAACAGCGACTCGTCACCCTCGGCATGGCGCTGCGCCTCGCCCAGCGCCACCTCGACGACGACAGCGTCGACATGGACGGACTCCTCGACCAGGCCGTCGCCGAACTGGGCACGGCGGTCGCGGAGTTGAGGGAACTCGCGCACGGGCTGCGCCCCTCCTCCCTCGACGACGGCCTCGGCCCCGCCCTCGAAGCGCTCTCCGCCCGCGCCCCGATCGCCCTCGACTGGCGACTGGAGCGCCCCGAGCTGCCCGACGAGGTCGCGACGACCGCGTACTACGTCGCCAGCGAGGCCGTCGCCAACGCCGTCAAGCACGCGGGCGCCGGCCGGATCGGGCTGCGCGTGCAGGACGAGGGCGAGTCCATCCGTATCGCCGTCGAGGACGACGGCTGCGGCGGTGCGGGCGTGCGCCCCGGGTCCGGGCTGGCGGGCCTCGCCGACCGGGTCGCGGCGCTCGGCGGGATCCTCTCGGTCTCAAGTGCGGCCGGTAGCGGGACGGTTGTGGAGGCGGTGCTGCCGTGCGCATCGTGATCGGTGAGGACTCCGCCCTGTTCAGGGAGGGTCTCGCGCGGCTCCTCGCGGACGCCGGCCACGAGATCGTGGGCCGGGCCGCGGACGCCCCCGCGCTGGTCGCCGCCGTCTCCGAGACGCGCCCCGACCTGGCCGTCATCGACATCCGGATGCCGCCGGACCTCACCGACGACGGGGCGCGTGCGGCGCGGCGCGTACGGGAGGAGTTCCCGGACCTGGGCATCGTGCTGCTCTCCCAGCACATCGAGACGCGCAACGCGATGGAACTGGTCGCGCAGGGCGGCTTCGGCTACCTCCTCAAGGACCGCGTCTTCGACGTGGACGACTTCCTGGAGGCGCTGCGCAGGGTCGCGGCGGGCGGCTCCGCGCTCGACCCGGAGGTGGTGGCCCGGATGCTCGGGGCGCGGCGCGATCCCCTGGCCACGCTGACGCCGCGCGAGGCGGAGGTGCTGTCGCTGATGGCCGAGGGGCGGACGAACCTGGGGATCGCGCGGCGGCTGTGGCTGACCGAGCGGACGGTGGAGACCCATGTGGGCTCCATCCTCGGCAAGTTGGGGCTGGCGACGGGGGAGGAGCACAACAGGCGGGTGCTGGCGGTGCTGGCGTATCTGACGTCGACCTGATCTCACGGACCTCTGATTGTTCTAGTAGTATGCGAACAATGGAGGTTGTCATGAAGCATGCACGGACCCGACTGACGGCAGTGGTCGCACTGCCCTTCCTGCTCGCTCTCGCCCTCGACCTGATCGCCTGGGCGGCCCTGCGTGACCGGCTGCCCAACCGCCTGGCCACGCATTTCACCGGCACGGGAACGCCCAACGGCCACACCGCGACGACCCCCTTCGTCGTCACGCTCTCGCTGATCCTGTTCGCCCTCGCCGCACTCTGGCCGGCCGTCACGCTCCGCCGCGGCCAGCCCGCCGGAGGGCTCAAGGCCCTGATCGGCGCCGCCTGGGGCCTGGCCGCATTCCTCGGGTACCTGATGGACGCCACGCTCCGGGCCAATCTGCACACCCCCGCCCGCATGCCGCTGTGGAACCTGGCGGCGGCCTTCGGGGCGGCGGCCCTCGCGACGGGGGTCGGGCTCCTGCTCGTACGGTACGTACCGATGCCGGACCCCGCCGCTTCAACTCCTGCCGCCACGCCCCGAGTCGACCTGGCCGACGGGGAGATCGCGGGCTGGGCGCGGCGCATCGACTCCTGGCGGGTGCTCGCCGCCGCAGCAACGCTGTTCGCCGTCGGGGTCGTCGTCTGGGCCGTGGCGGGCTGGGTGTCCGCGCTCCCGGCGCTCGTCATCGGCTTCCTGGTGCTGCTCTTCGCCCGCCCGTACGTCACCGTGGACCGCCGGGGGCTCGCGGTCACCACCGGGTGGCTGCCCTGGCCGCGCATCAGGGTGCCGCTCTCGCGGGTCGAGGAGGCGTCCCACCGGAATCTCAACGCCCTGACGGAATTCTGGGGTTGGGGCCTGCGCGTGCGCCCCGGCGCCACCGGGATCATCCTCCGCTCCGGCGACGCGCTCGTCGTACGGCGCACCGGCGGACGCGACTTCGTGGTCACCGTCGACGGTGCCGCCGAGGCCGCGGCCCTCCTCAACACCCTCGCCGACCGCGACCGTCACCGGGCGAGGCCCTGATGCTCTTCCGTGTCGACCCCACCTCCGCCACCCCCCTGGGCGACCAGATCGCCGCCTGCGTACGGGGCGCGCTCGCCGACTCCACCCTGGACGCGGGCGAACGGCTCCCGGCCGCCCGCGTCCTGGCCGACACCCTCGGCGTCAACGTCCACACGGTCCTCCGCGGCTACCAGCAGCTCCGCGAGGAGGGCCTGATCGAACTGCGCCGGGGCCGCGGCGCGGTCGTCGTGGACGGGGCGGCCCCGGCCGGCCGGGCTCGCCTCCTGGAGCGCGTACGCGAACTCGCAGCCGAGGCCCGCGAGTTGGGCCTCAGCGAGGAGGAGGTCGTGTCGTTGGTGCGGGCCGCGCTCTAACGCCCCTTGCGACCGCCGCCTCCGCCGCCCCGCGACCGCTCGGCGGTCAGGACCCCGGAGGAGAGGCCCCTCTGCCCCATCCGTACGCAGGTGAAGTCGCGCCGCGCGAAGAGCTCGCGCAGCAGCCGCTCGACCTCGGCCGCATGACCGTCGGGCCAGTTCGGCTGGGTGTAGAGGTCGTCGATCACGTACGTGCCGTGCGGCTTGACCAGCTTCAACGCCGCGTCCAGGTGCGTGAATTTGCCCGGCCAGGTGTCGGCGAAGATCAGGTCGAAGGACTCCCCGCGGTACGCCTCGAGCCACGCCCCGCCGTCCCCGGCCACGAAGGTCACCCGGGGGTCGTCCC
Organism: Streptomyces sp. NBC_01465; assembly: GCF_036227325.1. Classification (NCBI taxonomy): domain Bacteria; kingdom Bacillati; phylum Actinomycetota; class Actinomycetes; order Kitasatosporales; family Streptomycetaceae; genus Streptomyces; species Streptomyces sp. NBC_01465. The sequence goes on from NZ_CP109467.1 coordinate 5,697,687, forward strand.
CCAGATGCTTGCGGGCGACGGCCTGCACGTCCTCGTCGAGCTCGACGCTGACCAGCTCCACGCCCTCCGCGGCCGCCCCGCTGAGCAGCCACGCCGAACCCTCGCCCACCCCCGTGCCGAGTTCGAGGATGCGGCCGCCGGCCGGGACTTCCGCGGCGAGCGCGGCGAGGAAGGCTCCGGTGCGGTCCTCGCAGGACATGGTGAAACCGGCGTCCGCGGCGGCGGCGCGCAGGGCGGCGAGGACCGGGGGCTGTTCTGGCATGGGTGCATGGTCGAAGTCGTACATCGCGATGCCCTTCCGTTCCGTCTTCAGCTTCAGCTTCAGTAGGTCTGCAGCTCGATCAAGTGCCCGTCCGGGTCGCGGAGATGGGCCGTCCGCAGGGTCGGCCCCCACTGCGGCCTGTCCTGCGCGGGCGCCACGAGTTCGGCTCCGGCTTCCGTGCAGCGGGTGACCGCGCGGTCCAGGGCCGCATGGTCGGCGAGGTGTACGACGACGGAGAAGTGGTCCTGTGCCCCTGCTCCTGGGGGGAGTTGGGCGGTTCCGAGGGCTGCCGCCATGTGTCCCCGGCCGAAGAGGGCGAAGACCGTACGCCCGTCCAGATCCCAACTCGCGTATCCCGAAGCCTCGTTGCCACCGGCGAGTTTCGCGCCGGTGAGCTCCGGAAGCACGTTCCGGTAGAAGCGGAAGGTCTCGGCGAACCGGTCGACGAGCAGGCGCGTGTACGGCGCCTCCAGCACATCACTCATGGCCCCGAATCTAGTCGCTCGCCCCGTCCGGGCGGGACCGGATTACAGATCGTCGCTCCGGCTCCTGTCCCAGGCCGAGCGGCCCCTCCGGCGCCTGGTGGCGGGGCGTGCTGTGCCAGTAGTCGCGGCTCTCCACCGCGAGTCCGTCCGACTCCCTGAACCGTACGAACACGCACCCCGCCAGGGTGGAAGGACGCCCCTCCTTCTCCATCAGCACCCGGAACTCGGCGACGGCCACCCCGTCGTCGGTCACCAGGGGCTGTCCGAAGCGGACGTCGAGCGCGCGCTCGCTCGCGAAGGACCACTCGATGTACGCGGCGATCTCGGCGCGGCCGCGGTGCAGGGCGCGGAAGGGCATGGACCGGTGGACACAGTCGTCCGCGTACAGCTTCGAGATGGCGGCGACGTCACCGCTCTTCCACTCCGACTCCCATACCCGCACGAACCGTTGAGCCGCTTTCCGTGTCTTCATGACCCCATCCCCTCATCGCTCCGACGCACCAGCACAGGCCCGCCCCCACGGCGTACCAGAACAGGTCCGGTGCGTTGAAGGTCGACCCGAGGAGCGGCTGCAGGACAGCCGGGATCCCCACGATCTGCAACAACTCGACGGCCCAGCTGAATCCCAGCGCGATGCCCGCGGCGACGCCGGTCCGCAGCCGGGGCGCCACGACGACCACCACGGCGCACACCATCACCGTGTAGAGGGCGTCCCCCGCGTACTTCGCGAAGTCCCCGCCGCCCCACGCCCGCACCCCGAGCCCCGCCCCGACGGTCACCACCGCGCCGCCGAGCGCCCACCACCGTCTGCTCATTCCAGGCACCTTACGCACTGGGCGAATTCCGCTGACAGCGTTCCCGCCTGTCGCGACCGCTCCTGCCGGGGCAGGGTGGCGGCCATGAAGCTACTGATTCTCGGCGGTACGGAATTCGTGGGCCGCGCCGTGGCGGAGGACGCCCTCGCCCGCGGCTGGGACGTCACGGTCTTCCACCGGGGCAACAAGCCGTCCCCGCCCGGCGTCACCGCCCTGCACGGCGACCGCACGACCCCCGACGGACTCGCCGCCCTGGCCGAGGGGTCCTGGGACCTGGTGGTCGACACCTGGTCGGCGGCGCCCTCGGTCGTACGGGAATCCGCCCGCCTCCTCACGGCGCGGGCCGGCCACTACACGTACATCTCCAGCCGCTCCGTCTACGTCTGGCCGACCGCCGCGGGCCTCGACGAGACGGGCCCGGTGGTCGAGTCGGACCCGGGCCTGACGGGCGAAGTCCCGTACGCGGAGGCCAAGCGCGGCGGCGAGCTCGCGGTCCTGGAGTCCTTCGGCGACCGCGCGCTGCTCGCCAGGGCGGGCCTGATCATCGGCCCGTACGAGAACATCGGCCGCCTCCCGTGGTGGCTGAACCGCATCGCCCGCGGCGGCCCGGTCCTGGCCCCCGGCCCGCGCGACCTCCCGCTCCAGTACGTCGACGCCCGCGACCTGGCGACGTGGGTGCTGGACGCGGCGGCGGAGGGCCTGTCGGGCGCGTACAACGCGGTGAGCGCACCGGGCCACACCACGATGGGCGAGCTCCTGGAGGCCTGCGTCGCGGCGACGGCCTCCACGGCAGCGGCCCCCGCCGACCTGCGCTGGACGGCCCCGGAACCGATCCTTGCGGCGGGCATCGAGCCGTGGATGGATCTCCCGATCTGGATGCCGCCGGGCGGCGAGATGCACGACATGATGCACTGCGGCGATGTCTCCAAGGCGCTTGCTGCGGGCCTGAGTTGCCGGCCGGTGGAGGAGACGGTGGCGGACACCTGGACCTGGCTGCGGTCGCTGGGCGGAGAGGCCCCGCAACGCCCGGACCGGCCGACGGTGGGCCTGGACCCGGAGGTGGAGGAAAAGGTGCTGCGGGGCTGAACTGCCCCGGCGCATACTGCCCGTATGCCCGCAGCCCCGCGCTTCCGCGACCCGCGAGCGACGCTCTACGACTACCTCGGGCAGATCCTGGTGACCTGCCCGAGGTGCGCGGAGGCCGCGTACATCGAGCCGGTTGCCGACAGCGGGGACCGGAGCGGGCGCGCCATGTTCGTACCGCGCAAGCTGGTCTGCCGCGCGTGCGGTCTGGCGCGGACCTGGAGCGGCAGGTGCGTGTCGTACGGCAACTCCGCCTCCGCTCCGGAGACGGACCCGTACTTCCACCTCCCGCTCCGGCTCCAGGCGCGCACGCGCCACGGCTGGGTGTGGGCGTACAACCGGGAGCACTTGGCGCTGATCCGGGGGTTCGTCGAAGCGCGGCTCCGCGAACGGGCGCCCCGGAACGACACCGGGCACACGATGACCCTGTTGGCGCGCCTGCCCGCCTGGATCAAGCGGGCGCACCATCGGGACGAGGTCCTGCGGGCCGTCGACCGCATCAGCCGAGCCGGCTAGGTTCCCGGTCGCGCGGCTTCCCCGGCCACGCTGCACCACCGTCCGTACGAGCCCGCCGCCCGACGAGCCTCCCCAGCATGCCCACCTCCGTCCGGTCACGCGTGAGGCGCCTGACGGGTTGAGGCATCCAGGGGACATCCGGCACGTGCCCGGCGTGGACGGGGCCCGACGCGACAAGATCTGACGGATTGTCATGGCAAGCATATTTTTGTCAGGGGCTGCCGTATGACTCGTTCACGTCCTGTCTCGTCCGTCGCGGTGCTGACGCTGATGCTCGGGCTGCTCGTCACCTGGGGAGGCCTGGGCCAACCGCCCGCCGCGGCCGACGAGGTGCCGCCTTCCGCTCCCTTCGCGGCCGTGCAGTGGGGCACGAACGGCTGCATCGAGGTGGGCGTCCGCGACACCCAGCCCAAGCCGTACGCGGCCCCCGAGTCCTTCGACCCCGCGGCGCACGCCTACCCGGAGTTCGGCTACGACCCGGCGAGCCTCGACTTCACGCGGACCAACGGCACCAACTCCTGCCGGTACAACTTCCGTGACGCCACGGGCACGACCGTCGTCGGCTCCGCGTACTGCGTGGAGTGGGCCCAGGGCCAGCGCACCGGCACCGGCTACGACCCCGAACCGCCGAGCCGGGCCCACAACCTGGGCTATGTCCAGCGCATCCTGGAGAACTACTGGCCCGCGACGAACGAACCCGCGGTGCCGTCGGCCAACGCGACGGTCGCCAACCGGCAGCGGTCCGGGACGGTCGCCATGGCCGTCCACTACTTCACGGACGGCATCGTCATGCCGCCCGACTACCAGGACAAGGCGCTCTACGACGTCGTACGCAAGATCGTCGACGACGTCCTGGCCGCAGGCCCCGCCCCGGCGGCCGCCGATCCCACGCCCACGATCGAAGGCCCGTCCGGCGGCGCCACGAACCAGCTGATCGGTCCGTACACGATCGGCGCCAACGCGACCGGCCCCGTCACCGTGACCGTCGAGAACGCGGACGCCTTCACCGACGCCGCCGGAACGCAGCCCTTCACCAGCGGAGAAACAGTCGCCCCCGGCGGGCAGTTGTGGATTCGCGCCGCCGCCAAGGCGTCCGCCCGGCTGTCCGCCACCGGACCTGTGACCGCCCCGACCGGAACCCTCATGGTGGGAGACCCCGCCCACCGCGTGCAGTCGATGATGCTGACCCAACCCCTTCCCCTGCAGGCGAAGTCTGCGGTCACCATCGACATCGAGCCCGGTGACCCGCCGCGCATGACCAGTGAGGTCTCCGCGCAGACGCTCACCGCGGGCGACTCCGTCACCGACACCCTGATCGTCTCCGGGCTCACCGGCGACGCGACTCTCACCACCACGCTGTACGGGCCACTGCCTGCCGTGGACGGTGCCTGCGACGGCGTCGACTGGACCGGAACACCGCCCGTCGACCACCGCTACGACCCCGTGGCACTGACCGGGGCGGGGCGCACGGCCACCCCCGAGCGGCAGATGGACACACCGGGCTGCTACTCCTTCGGCGCCGTCCTCGACCCGGCGACCGGAGACGACGTCTCCTTCGCCCCGGGTGAGCCCCATGAGTCGTTCCAGGTCCAGCCGCGCGTCGTCCCGCCGGTCCTGTCGGTCACCACGCAGGCGACGCAGAGCACCGTGCCGGCAGGAGCCGATGTCCGCGACCGCGTCACCGTCGCCGGACTCCCGCCGAACCGCACGCTGACCGCCGCGGTCACCTTGTACGGACCCCTCTCGCCCGCCGCCGACGGCACCTGCGACGGCCTGGACTGGGCCACCCCTCAGCCCCCGGTCGCAGCCCGGCTCGCCCCGCTGGTCATCCGCTCGAACACCACGTACGCCACCGAGCCCGTACGACTCCCCGCCCCCGGCTGCTACAGCTTCGACGCCGAAGTCACCCACGACGCCCTCACCGGCGGCGAGGTACCGGTCGGCCACGGCCTCGGCCTGCCCGCGGAGACCGTGCTCGTCACGGCCGCCCCCACCCCGTCACCGACCCCCACGCCGGCCCCGTCCTCCGATGCGCCGGTGGAGCCGGCACCCGGACCGCACTCCGGCACGCTGCCCGACACGGGAACCGGCGACCACCCGCTGGGCGCCCTGGCCCTCGCCGCGATGTGCTTCATCGGCGTCGGGGTTCTCCTCGTCGCAGGGCTACGACGCCGGGGCTAGAAGCCGGAGCGGGGCGGAGAGCCGAAGGGCCCCGCCCCGCCCGGCTAGCGTGACCCCATGACATCCCTCCTGCACCTCACCGAGCGCGCCCTGTGGGACGCCGCCCTCGCCTCCGGTACGTACGAGATGTCCACCCGCGGCCGCACCCTCCAGGAGGAGGGCTTCATCCACACCTCGCTGCGCCGGCAGGTCGTCGCCGTCGCGGGCTTCCTCTACGGGGACGGGACCTGCCCCGACGACCTCGTCCTCCTCACCATCGACAGCGACCGCCTCACCGCGCCCCTGCGCTACGAGCCCCCGGCCCCCGGCGCCGACGACTTCCCCCACATCTACGGACCCGTCCCCGTCGACGCCGTCGTCAAGGTCCAGCCCTGGAACGGCGGTTACCTCCTCGACTGGGACGACGCCCTTCCCCTCAACCCGCCCCTCGCCGCCGAGCGCGACGGCGACAGCCTCCTCGTCACGACCCGCGACAAGACCGACTTCTGGCGCACCACCAGTTACGGCTTCGTCCACGACGACGGCCACGCCCTCCTCACCGATCTGCCCGCCGGATCCGCCGTCGAGGTCACCTTCGACACCGGGAGCTTCGCCGAGCTCTACGACCAGGCCGGCGTCATGGTCCGCGTCGACGAGAGCGGCTGGATCAAGTCGGGCATCGAAATCACCGACTCCGCACCGCACTTGGGTGCCGTCGTCACCCGCGACGACCGCTCGGACTGGTCCATGGCCCCCGTCCCCGACTGGTCGGGCCGCCGCGTCACCGTGCGCGCCAGCCGCTCCGGCGACGCGGTCACCGTCCGGGCCCGCTGCGAGGACGGACCCTGGCGCATGGTCCGCCTCGCCCCGCTCGACCCGGACGCCACCGCCTCCGCGGGCCCCTTCTGCTGCTCGCCGCAGCGCGAAGGGCTCCAGGTCCGCTTCACGCGCTTCGCCGTCGGTCCCGCCGACACGGAGCTGCACGGGGACCCGGCCCCCATCGGTCCGTTCGGCCCGTTCAGTCCCGGACCGCGCTGAGCACCAGCTCCACCGCCTCGTCGAGCTGCTCCAACTCCCGTGCCGTCATGGTCGGGTTGGCCGCCCGCATCGCCCTGGCCCCCGCCAGATCGCCGGGGCCCTCGCGCCCCTTCAGCAGCGCGGCCAGCCCGGCGCGGGCGCCCTCCGCGAGCTCCGGCGGATGGTCGCCCACGGCCACCTGGGCCAGGATGAGCGCCGAGATCGCCCAGTCCAACTCCGGTGATCCCTCAGCCGTGTTGGACCAGTCGATCACCACCGGCCCCTCCGGCGTGAGCATCACATTGTCCGGGTGCAGGTCCAGATGGAGGATCCGTACCGCAGGATCGTCCGACAACCGCGCCGGCACTGCGTGCAGCTGCTCAAGGAGGCCGCCCAGCATCGCCGCCCCTTCGTCGGCGGTGAGCGATCCTTCGAGGAGCGCGGTCAGCATCGTCGGCCCGTACAGCCGCTGCATCACCAGCTCAGGACCGTCCGCCGACCGTACGGCAGGTACGGGGTAGCCGTGTTCGCGCAGGTACGGCATCACCGACGCCTCCGCCGTGGCGTCCATCCCGTCGCGGTAGCGCCGCAGCACCCACCCCTCGTCGAGCGCGTACACATCGGCATTGCGCCCGGAACCCAGCAGATCGTCTGACGGCATGGCGGTGAAACTACCGGAGGTTCACAGCCGGGCGGTCCGCAGCGTACGCACCGAGAGCGCGACCCCCGCCGCCGCCAGGCACACCGCCCCGCACCCCGCGAAGAACACCGCCGTACCCCACTCCGCCGCGACCACCCCGGCCAGCGGGAACAGGAGCGGGCTCAGGCCGAGTGTGCACAGGGCCGTCACCGAGGAGACGCGGCCCAGGTAGCGGGAGTCGGTCTCCTTCTGGAGCAGGGCGTTACCGATCACCATCGCCGTTCCGCTCGCCAGCCCCATCAGCGCGCCCAGCGCCACCGCGACCACCGCCGACGGGATGCGGCCGATCGCGACGGTGAGGACCGCGGTGAGCAGCAGGGAGGCGGTGAGGGCGAGACCGGCGTACGGGATGCGGTGCGCGGCCGTCAGCGCCAGCGCCGAGACCGCGCCGCCCACCGAGAACGCGGCCAGGATCGCCGCCAACACGCCCGCGCCCCAGTGCCGTTCGTCGGTCAGCATGACCAGGCCCGCCGCCACCGGGCCGCTGAAGCACATCTCGCCGAGTCCGATCACGATCACCAGGCGGGTGAGGCGGCGGTTGCTCCTGAGGTGGCGCAGGCCGTCGTGGAAGTCCTCCCAGGGGGTGGCCCCCGCGTCCCGTACCGGCAGCGGCTTCACTCGTACCCCGAGGAGCAGGACCAGCGAGCCGCCGAAGAGCAGCCCCGCGCCCGCGAGCGCGGCCGACGCCCCGCCGACTCCCAGCACCACACCGGCGATCAGCGGCCCCACCGCGTTGCTGAGCCGTACCGCCAGCGCGCGCATGCCCTGGACGCGGGCGAGCTGGTCGCGCGGCGCGAGCTGCGGCGGCAGGGCGCCCACGGCCGGCATGAACAGCGCGTCCACGGTGCCGAAGACGACCGCCAGCGCGTACAGCAGCCACAGTTCGGCGCCGGCCGCGAAGACCACCGCCGCCACCGCCAGGACCACCGCGCACCGCACGGCATCGCTGACCAGGACCACCCGCCGCGCCCCGAACCGGTCCGCGACCACCCCGCCCCCGAGCATCAGCACGGCGCGCGGCACGGCCCCCGCGGCGAGCACGGCGCCCGCCTGGGCGGGGCCCGCGGTGCGGGTGACGGCCCAGGACAGGGCGAGGAAGTAGACGACGTCGCCGGTGACCGAGGCGGTGTACGCGCCCGCCCAGCGCAGGACGTTGGTGTCCCGGTATACGGCGGTGGCCGTCGTCGCCATCACTCCTCCACCAGGGGGAAGGCCTGCAGCTGTACGGAGACCCGCTCGGCGGCGCCCTCGCCCACCGGTGAACTCGCCCCGCGCTCCCGGTACTTCTTCACCACCCCGACGATCTCCGCCTTCATCAGGTTGAGTTCGTCGGGCGTCAGCTCCACGGTGTAGTCGGCGAAGATCGCCGCCCCGTGCCATGCGTCCGACATCAGCGGCACCATGCCCGCCACCCTGCGCAGCCGGTCCGCGTACGCGAGGACCCCCGCATGCGTGTAGGCCCGGCTCTCCGCCTCCTCGGAGGGCGCAGTCGCCCCCGGATCGTGGAAGGACTGCTGGTGTACGGCGCGCCACCACCGGTCGCGCCGGTTGCCCCGCTCGGTGTCCTCCTCGATGAGCCCGCCGGCCGCGAGGCGCCGCAGATGGTAGCTCGCGGCGCCCGAGTCCAGGTCGTACAACCGCGCCAACTGCCGTGCTGTGGCGGGCCCGTACTGCCTCAGCCGCCCCAGCAGCGTGAACCGCAGGGGGTGGGCGAGGACGCGCAGGGCGGCGACATCGAGGGATATGTCATGGTCCGGGTCGGGCGCGAGCGGGCCCAGGGGATCCGTCATGGGCACGACGATAGAACCAGAAGACTCCTTTGCGAAGAGATGTTCGCGAAGAACTCTTCTGCTTTACGCTCCGGACCTCACGCCCCGCCTCTCCTGACGCCGCACCACCACCATCGCCACCACCCCCACCACCAGCGGAATCAGCGCCCCCACGAGCCACAGCCAGGGGTTCCACTCGTCCGTGCACGTCTGACCGGTCCCCGACGTCGTGCACACCGTGCCCGGGCCACCGCGGTTGAGGTACGCCACGTACAGCAGCGGCACCCCGAGACCCGACACGAGCCCCGGCAGCCCGCGCTGCCACCCACTGAACCTGGTCAGCAGCAGCGCGACGAGCGCGGCGACCGGCAGGACGAAGATCCCGATCGACAGCAGCGTGAGCACCGCGAGCGCACAGCCCCCGCCCACCACAGCCCACGCGGCGAAGAACCCCCAGCCCCGGTCCTGATCCTGCCGCGTGCCCGTGCCCCCAACTGCCGTCCCCAGCCCGTTCATCGGTGCCTCCTGAATCTCCTGTTGCCCCTGCGCCGTAGGATGCACCGGTCCATCCACACGGGGAGATGCCCATGAGCGACATCAGCATAGAAACGACCCGCGTCCGCGCCGCCGCAGCCGACACCGAAGCCCTGTCGCGCCAGGTGATGGCGCGCCTCGCCCACTCCCTCGACACCAGCGACGAGGTCTACGGAGCCCACTACGGCAACGGCTGGCAGAGCCCGGTCCAGCTCAAAGTGTGCGCCCTGAAGTGGGAGGAGCGCATGGTCGAACTCGCCAAGAAAATGGGCGACTTGAGCGCCCGCCTCCGCGACTCCGCCGACGGCTACGACGCGGCCGACGCCGAGGCCGACTCCCGGCTGCGCTCCGGACTCAACGACCTCGGAAAGGCCTGACCATGGTGTCGTACCAGGGCATCAACAACGCCCGTCCCAGCATCTGGCACACCGCGTCCGAGGAGTGGCACGACCTCGCCAAGTACGGCCTTGACGCGGCGAAGGACCTCCGCGAGTACGGTGCGAAGCCCCTCGCCGACAACTGGGCGGACGCCGTCGGGGCCGCCGCCAAGGACGACTTCGAGAAGCTGGCGAACCAGCTGGAGGCGGCGTACGACATCCTCCTCGCCGTCCACATGGTCGCCGACGGCATGACCACGTCCATCGAGACAGCCCACTCGACCATGCGTGAGGCCGTCGAACTGGCCGGCCGCTACGGGCTGACGATCGCCGACGACGGCACGGTCACCGCCCCGCCCCCGCACAACCGCATGGAGGCCGAGGAGATCGGTCCGTATCGCACCCAGGTGCAGGACCTGGTGAACCAGGCGATCCAACAGGTCACCACCGCCGACGAGTTGGCGGCGGCGGAGTTCGAGAAGCTGGCGAACCAGACGGGCGTCACGGACCCCACCAAGGCCCTCAACGACCTCCAGACGCACGCCTCGCAGACCGAGATGAAGATGCTCGCCGCCGACATCCCGGTCGGCGCGAGCCCCACCACGGTCGCCAACTGGTGGAACGGCCTCACCCCCGAGCAGCGCAGGCAGATGCAGCTCGCCGAGCCCGTCGCGATCGCCAACCTCGACGGGATCCCGGCCGACGTGCGCAAGGATCTGCGCGGCAACGGCAAGTACGACCGCGTGAAGATGGTCCAGTACGCCCTCGACAACTGGGACAAGGACGACCCGACCGACTTCGGCAACAACTGCACCAACTTCGTCTCCAACGCCCTGCACGCCTCGGGCATGAAGGAGAAGACGTCGATCTGGGGCACCTCGGACGACGACACCTGGATGATCGGCAACCGCACCGGCATCGACAACGTCGACAAGCGCCTCGCCTACTCCGACAGCTGGGCGGCCGCCGAGAACCAGCAGAACTTCATGCTCAAGCACGGCGGCGACGAGGTCCCGCGCACCGATGTGAAGCCGGGCGACATCCTCTACTACGAGCAGCAGGGCCCCGGTGCGTCCAACGAGCAGGGCAACACCCACCACGCCGCGATCGTCACCGCGGTGATGCCGGACGGCGAGATCAAGTACACCCAGCACTCGGACCCGAACCAGAACGTCAGTCTGGAAGGCCGTCTCCCCGCCACGGAGAAGGGCGAAGGACAGCAGAACGTACGGATCGTCCGACCGAACCCGGACTGGTACTGACAGCGATGACGACGACTCACCCGCAGTCCGCCCCGTCCCGCCAGGGGCTCTTCCTGCTCGTCCCGCTCCTGGTGGCGGTGTCGGCGGCGCTGACGGTGGCGTTCTTCACCTTCGACGGCGACACCTTCCAGCACTGCGAGTACCTCGGCCCGTCGACGCGTATGTACGTCACGGCCTGGGCGGCCCCGGTCTGCGCCCTGGCGGCGGGCGCGCTCCTGCGCGCACTGCGCGCCCGCCCGGCCGGCGGCCTGCGGACGTTCGCCACGGTCGCGGCCTGCCTCATCCCGGTGCTGCTGCTCGTGCAGGCCTTCGCGCTCTACACGGTGTACGCGGACGACCCGTCGGGCGGCGACGGCTGCAGCGGCCTCGGCGTGCTGCAGGCGCTCTGGAGCTGAGCCAGACTGGGGCCATGCTCACCACTCCCGCCACCTACGGCCGCCTGCGCATCGAGGGCCAGGACCTCGCCCCGGCGCGCTGGCTGGTCCGTCCGCAGTCGTGCGACGGCGCCGGCGACGGCTTCGGCACGGTGGCGGGGGTCTGCGCCCCCGGCTTTGCCGCGTACGCGCGCATCCTGCACCCGGCGGAGCTGGACGGCCGCCCGGTGCGCTGGGACGAGGTGGCGGCGGCGTACGGCCGTACGGTGTCGGGCGGGACGCGCTGGCACGAGCTGATCGGCCTCGGCCACCGCTTCGACCTCGACAACCGGGACCTGAGCCGCCCGGGCGTCTGGGAGTACCTCCCCAAGGAGGGCCCGACCCCCGCCGCCGAGGCCCGCACGTTGATTCCCGTCCTGGCCCGGCACACCCGCACGCCGGACCGCTGCTGGTTCGGGCTCTGGCACGGCTACGGGCAGTACGACTGGACCGGCGTCCCCGCCTTCGAGACCCCCGGCCGCGAGGAGATCCTCCTCGCCGGCCGCCTCGCGGACGCCGCGTCCCCGGCCGAGGCAGGGGAGGCGGACCCCGACTGCCCCTGGCCCGACGAACTCCCCGACCTGTGGTGGCCCGAGGACCGCGCGTGGTGCGTGGGCGGCGACACCGACCTGTTCAGTACGTACGTCGGCGGATCCGAGTCCTGCATCGCCGAACTCCTCGCCACCCCCGGCCTGGAGGCCCACCGCGTCGCGGTGACCGACCCCCTCGACTGACTAGCTCCAACTCCTCAGCGCGGCCCAGGTGTTGGGCCCGACCTGCCCATCCACTTCCAGCCCCCGCGCGGTCTGGAACCGCTTCACCGCGGCCGTCGTGTCCGAGCCGAAGTCCCCGTCCACGCCCGAGGCGCCCACCGAGTACCCGCGCTTGGTCAGCATGCACTGCACCTGCACCACCCGCTGGCCCTTGTCGCCCGCTTCGGTCTGCACGGTGCCCGAGTAGTACGTGCACTCGCTGATCCAGGCGGGGGTGGGCGTCGGCTTCGGAGTCGGCTTCGAGGTGGCCGGCGGAGCGGAGCTCCGGGTGGGTGCGGCGGAGGTGTTGGCCGTACGAGTGGCTTTCGCGGACGGGGTCGCCGCCCCGCTGCCGCTCGCCCCGGGCTGCGGCGACGAACTCTCCGCGCCCTGGGCCTTCTTGCCCGACGCGGACGGGCTCGCGGAGCCGGTGTCCGAGGTCACCAGCTCCGAACTCCCGCCTGCCTGCGACTCCTTGACCCCTGCAGAGGCCGACGAGACGGCAGCCGCCGCACCCCCGGAACCGGAATCCCCGCCCCGTACGACCACCAGCGCACCCACGGCCACCGCACACACCGCGATGCCTGCCGCCACGGCGATCCCCGTCCTCCGCCGCCGGGAGCGGGCCGCGGTCGCCGGGGTCGCGACGGTGGGCCGGGAGTCGGGGTCGGCGGGCACGCCGTCCGACGCCCGCAGATAGACGGTGTGCTCCACGCCCATCTCGGTCAGCACCTCGAACGCCCGCTGCCGCTCCCGCACTTGACCGGCCAGAGGCTCCTGCCACTGCGGCTCTGCCCCCTGCGACCGGGCGGCCGCGTCGGCCAGGTACTGCGGAATGGGCCGCCGCTCGGGCTCCTTCGCCAGGCACGCGCCCAGCAGCTCCGCCAGCCGGGGATCGGCGGCGGCGAGGGCCCCTAGCACCTCCTGCCGGGGCGGCTCGTACGCCACCCGGTGCATCACATCAACGCCCGTCCCGTCCCCGAACGGCGCGGTCCCGGTGGCCGCATACACGAGCGTGCAGGCCAGCGAGAAGACATCGGACGCGGTGTCGGTCCGCCCGTCGCGCAGATGCTCCGGCGACATATAGGCGGGGGTGCCGACCCGGGCCCCGGTCGAAGTGATCGCCGTGCTCTCCACGGAGTGCGAGATCCCGAAGTCGATGACGTGGGCCCCGCGCCCGGACAGGATCACATTGGACGGCTTCAGATCCCGGTGTACGACACCGACGGCAGCCAGCGCGGACACGGCCCGCCCCAGATTCCCCACCAGCCGCCACACCCCGGCGGGCTCCAGCGGCCCGTACTCCCGTACGGCGGTGGCCAGCGAGATCCCCGGTATGAACTCCGTTCCCATCCACAGGAGTTCACCGTCGAAGCCGGTCCCGGTCAGCTGCGGCGCGTACGCACTGCGCACCCGCCCCACCACGGCCGCCTCCCGCTCGAAGCGCCGCCGGAAGGAGGGGTCCTCGGCGTACTCGGGCCGGATCACCTTCACGGCGACGAGCCCGGGACCCCCGTCCGCGGGCCGCCCCAGATAGACCCGCCCCATGCCACCACTGCCGAGCACCCCCACCAGCGCGTAAGGACCGATACGGGTCGGCCCGCCGCCCGGCAGGGGCAGGGCGCCGACCCGCTCCAGGACGGCGGCTGGCTGCTGCTCCGGCATGGTGGTTCCCCCTCGCTCCTCCCGGCTCCCACCGGGAAGAGGTGAGGCTACCGCAGCGCGCCGGGACGGCACGGCGTACCGTTCCCACGGGCAGATCGTCCGGGAGCGGGCGACACGTGGCGAGACGATCGGACGGCACCGATGTCAGAGCGACTGCAACGCAATCAACTGGTGATCGACGAATTCCGCTCGGCGGGAGGCGTGGTGGGCGGCGACTTCGCCGGAACGCCTCTGCTGCTCCTCACCACCACCGGCGCGCGCACCGGCGAGCAGCACACGATGCCGCTGCTGTACCTGAAGGACGGCGAACGCCTGGTGGTCTTCGGCGCCAACGGCGGTCGGGAGCACCACCCGGGCTGGTACCACAACCTCCTGGCCGACCCGTCGGCCCTGGTGGAGATCGGCAAGGGCTCCTTCAAGGTGACGGCGGCAGCGACGGAGGGCGAGGAGCGCGCCAGGCTCTGGGCCCAACAGCTCCCGCTCACCCCGTACTTCGCGGACTTCGCGACCCGCGCAGGCAGCCGGATCATCCCGGTCGTCGTCCTTACACGGTCGGACGTCTGACGCCTGACGCCTCAGCGCACGGTCGGGCTGCGGCGTTCGACGAGGACGACGTCCCGCCACCGGCCGTGGTGCAGACCGATGCGCTCGCGGGTGCCGATGACGCGGAACCCGGCCTTCCGGTGCAGGGCGAGGCTGGCGTCGTTCTCGGGGAAGACGCCGGACTGCACCGTCCAGATCCCGGCGGCGTCGGTGGACGCCAGGAGCGCGGTCAGCAGGGCGAGTCCCGCACCGCGCCCACGGGCTTCGGGGGCTACGTAGACGGAGTGCTCGACCACGCCGGCGTAGGCGCAGCGGTCGGAGACCGGAACCACGGCGGTCCAGCCCAGTACGCGCTCCTGCGCATCGAGCGCGACCAGGCGGTGCTCGGGCAGCCTGGTCGCGTCGAACCGTTCCCAGTCCGGTGCGACGGTCTCGAACGTGGCGTTGCCCTCGTCGACGCCGAGTTGATAGATCGCCAGAACCTGCTGGGCGTGTTCGGGGCGCAGGGGTGTGATGCGACCCCCGGCCGGCCGTGCGGCGGTCATGGTGCCTCGATTCCGAGTTCGGCGAGCAGACCACGGACGCGCCGCTCGATCTCGTCCCGGATCGGGCGGACCGCTTCGACGCCCTGACCGGCGGGGTCTTCGAGCTTCCAGTCCACGTACCTCTTCCCGGGAAAGACCGGGCAGGAGTCGCCGCAGCCCATGGTGATCACCACGTCGGACGCCTGGACGGCCTCCGTGGTCAGCACCTTCGGGCGTTCGGCGGACATGTCGACGCCCGCCTCCGCCATGGCCGTTACGGCTGCCGGATTCACGGCGTCGGCCGGAGCGGAGCCGGCCGAGCGGACCGCGACCCGGCCGGCCGCGAGGTGCGTGAGGAAGGCGGCGGCCATCTGTGAGCGGCCCGCGTTATGGACGCACACGAACAGCACCGACGGTACGGACGGCGTTCCTGGCTCAGGCATGCGCGGAGTCCTTCGGGTGGAGAGCCGCTGTCGGCTCGGGGAAGTAGCGGCGGCTGGCCAGCGCGACGTGGACCAGGCCGATCAGAACCGGGACTTCGATGAGCGGGCCGACGACCCCGGCCAGAGCCTGGCCCGACGTGGCGCCGAACGTGGCGATGGCGACCGCGATGGCCAGTTCGAAGTTGTTGCCGGCCGCGGTGAACGCCAGTGTCGTCGCCTTCGGATAGTCCAGGCCGACCGCGCGGCCCACCGCCATCGACCCCGCCCACATCAGCGCGAAGTACACCAGCAGCGGCAGCGCGATCCGCGCGACGTCCAGGGGCTTGGAGGTGATCGCGTCGCCCTGCAGCGCGAACAGCACCACGATCGTGAAGAGCAGCCCGTACAGGGCGTACGGACCGATGCGGGGGACCAGCTTCGTCTCGTACCAGGTGCGGCCCCTGGCCCTCTCGCCCAGGCGGCGGGTGAGGTACCCGGCGAGCAGCGGAATGCCGAGGAAGATGAGCACAGAGCGGGCGATCTCCCACACCGATACGTCGAGCGAGGTCTGCTCCAGCCCCAGCGCACCGGGCAGCACGTCCAGGTAGAACCAGCCCAGGGCGGCGAACGCGACGACCTGGAACACGGAGTTCAGGGCGACGAGCACCGCGGCGGCCTCGCGGTCGCCGCACGCGAGGTCGTTCCAGATGACGACCATGGCGATGCAGCGCGCCAGTCCGACGATGATCAGGCCGGTCCGGTACGCGGGCAGGTCGGGCAGGAAGACCCAGGCGAGGGCGAACATCAGCGCAGGCCCGACAACCCAGTTCAGGACGAGCGAGGGGACGAGGAGACGCCGGTCGCGGGTGACGGTGTCCAGCCGGTCGTAGCGGACCTTCGCGAGGACCGGGTACATCATCACCAGCAGCCCGAGAGCGATCGGCAGCGAGACTCCGGTGACGGTGACCCTCGCCAGCGCGTCCCCCAGGCCCGGAACGATGCGCCCCAGGCCGAGACCGACGCCCATCGCGCACAGGATCCACACGGCGAGGAAGCGGTCGAGGAACGACAGACGACCCGCGCCGGAGCTCAAGAGAGCGCCCCGGCACGGCGGGTGAGGACCGCGGCGAGGCGGTCGGTGGTCTCCGGGAGCAGCCGGTAGTACACCCACGTCCCCCGGCGCTCCGAGGCGATGAGCCCCGCCTCGCGCAGCAGCTTCAGATGGTGGGAGATCGTCGGCTGCGACAGCTCGAAGGCCGGCGTGAGGTCACAGACGCACACCTCGCCGCCCGCACGGGAGGCGATCATCGACAGGAGTCGCAGCCGTACCGGATCTCCGAGCGCCTTGAACACCTTCGCCAGATCGGCGGCCTGATCCTCGTCCAGCGGGGCGGTCAGCAGGGGAGTGGGGCAGCAGCCTGCGGCGCCGTCGTCCTGCCCGAGGACCACCAGCTCCAACTTTTGTTTCGACATGCTTCTATATTGACGTTCTCCGATCCAAGGCGCAAGGTTGCATCGACAGCCATCAATACAACAACCCGGGGAGACCGCCATGTCCCGTGCACAGCTCGCGCTCAACGTCGCCGACCTCGAAGCGTCGGTCGCCTTCTACTCCAAGCTCTTCGGCACCGAACCCGCCAAGCGCCGCCCCGGATACGCCAACTTCGCGATCACCACCCCGCCGCTCAAGCTCGTCCTCATCGAGGGCGAACCCGGCCAGGAGACCCGCCTGGACCACCTCGGCGTCGAGGTCGACACCACCGACGAGGTCACCGCCGCCACCACCCGCCTCAAGGACGCAGGCCTCGCGACGTTCGAGGAGAACGACACCTCCTGCTGCTACGCCCTCCAGGACAAGGTCTGGGTCCACGGCCCCGGCAAGGAGCCGTGGGAGGTCTACGTCGTCAAGGCCGACGCCGATCAACTGGGCAAGGGCGCCGCCCCGGAGGCCGAGGCCTGCTGCTGCGGAAGTTGAGAGCCGTACCGCCCGAAACTCGGATGCGGCGCCCCGCGGCCGGCCCTAGGCTGCGCGCGCGAGGCGCCACAGGGGCGGTCCGCGGATCGGAGACGTACCGGGTATGACCAGTCAACTGTTCGCGATCTGCTTCCACGCGACCCGGCCCCCGGCCCTGGCGCAGTTCTGGTCCGGGGTCCTGGGCTGGAAGCCGGCCGAAAGCCAGGACGACGACGGCGTCACGATCCTGCCCCCCGACGGCGCCGGCTTCCGCATCCGCTTCCTGCCGAGCCAGGAGCCCAAGACCCGCCAGAACCAGGCGCACTTCGACCTGACGAGCGCCACCCCCGAGGCCCAGCAGCAGACGGTGGCCAGGGCGCTGGAACTCGGCGGAAAGCACATCGACGTGGGCCAACTCCCCGAAGAGAGCCACGTGGTGCTCGCGGACCCGGACGGCAACGAGTTCTGCGTGATCCCGGCGGGCAACAAATTCCTCGCCGACACCGGATTCATCGGAGCACTGTCCTGCGACGGCACCCAGGCGGTCGGCTACTTCTGGAGCGAGGCCCTGGGCTGGCCGCTGGTCTGGGACCAGGACGAGGAGACCGCGATCCAGTCGCCGGACGGCGGCACGAAGATCACGTGGGGTGGCCCCCCGGTGGCGCCCAAGACAGGCACGAACAGGCTGTACTTGGAGCTGGCACTCCCCGCAGGCGCCGACCGCGAGGCGGAGATCGACCGCCTGATCGCACTCGGCGCGACGCGCACCGACACCGGAGCGCTGCTCGACCCCGACGGCAACGAGTTCTCCGTACGACAGCCCCAGTAGCCGGAAAACGCCGACAGCACCCGGCTTCGCGCGAATGCCGGGTGCTGTCGACGTGGTGACAAGTCAGGCGTCAGGCCTTCTTCGTCTCCCAGAAGATCCGGTCGATCTCGGCGATGAGCTCAAGAGCCTTCTCACCGGTCTTCGGGTCCGTCGACGCCTTGGCGGCCGAGAGGGCCTTCAGGGTGTCGTTGACCAGCTGGTGCAGCTCCGGGTACTTCTCGAAGTGCGGGGGCTTGAAGTAGTCGCTCCAGAGCACCGACACGTGGTGCTTGGCAAGCTCCGCGCGCTGCTCCTTGATGACAACGGCGCGCGCCTGGAAGTGCGCGTCGTCGTTGGCGGCCATCTTCTCCTGCACGGCCTTGACCGACTCGGCCTCGATACGGGCCTGGGCCGGGTCGTACACACCGCAGGGCAGGTCGCAGTGGGCGCTGACCTTGACCTTGGGGGCAAACAGGCGGGAAAGCATCTAGCTGTCCTTCCTCGTGATCGTCTTCTCAGGTGGGACATTACTCCGTGTGAGACCCGTTTTCGCGAGTGCCCCCTAGGGCTTAGGACAAAAGTCCAGGGTCACTATGGGACTCGTGGACGATCGGACCGGGAGGTGCCGGATGACGGATCTGGAGCGGGAGCCGCGTGTGCCGTGGGGTATCGCCGAGGTGATGGGGGCTTCCATGCTGCCCACACTGCGCCAGGGCGATCAGGTGCTCGTGCACTACGGGGCACAACTGCGGCCTGGGGACGTGGCGGTGCTGCGCCATCCCCTGCAGCAGGATCTGCTCATCGTGAAGCGGCTGATCGAGCGCCGCGAGGACGTGGGGTGGTGGGTGCTCGGCGACAGCCTCGCCGAGAACGCCCTGGACAGCCGGGTGTTCGGCACCGTCCCCGACGAACTCGTGCTCGGCCGGGTGCGCGGACGCTACCGGCCGGTGGAGGCCGGGCGCCGGCGGACGGTGGGTGTGGTCCTGGGGTGGCTCTGTCAGTCCGTACGGCTCGTGCTGTCGGACCGGGACGTTTCCAAGCGCTTGCGCGCGCGGTAGGCGGCGACGTTGGCGCGGGTCGCGCAGCGGTCGGAGCAGTAGCGGCGCGAGCGGTTGGTCGAGGTGTCGAGATAGGCGTTGCGGCACGGCGCTGCCTCGCACAGGCCCAGGCGGTCGACCCCGTACTCGGTGAGGTGGAAGGCCAGTCCCATGGAGGCGATCGCGGCATAGCCGGCCGTGACGTTCGAGGGGTGGTCGGCCAGGTGCATGTGCCAGTCCGGGCTGCCGTCCTCCTTGGGGGTGTCGTGGCCGGAGATCTGGGGGGAGACCGGGAACTCCAGGAGCAGTGAGTTCAGGAGGTCCACGGCGAGCGTCTGGTCGCCGCCGTCCGCCGCCTCGAAGACGGCGCGCAGCCTGGCCCGTACCGAACGGAAGCGGGTCACGTCGGAATCGGTCGCCCGGCGGGAGGCCTGCACATTGGCGCCGAAGAGCTCGCGGATCACCTCCACGGAGGTGAGGGAGTCCTTGTTCCGGGCCGGCTCCTCGGTGTTGACCAGACGTACGGCGTAATCCGAGTAATAGGCCAGTTCCACTTGTAGTCCTTACCGGGGCGGTCTAGGGTCGGTCGTGGTCGTTCGGAGTAACGGGCGATTGCGGTTCTAGGGTATTACATCCGGCGGATTGCGGAGGAGGGGTCGTCATGACGGAGACAGTGGCGGGTACGGACTGGGCCGGCTGGCAGCGGAGCTGGGACCGCCAGCAGGAGGTCTACCTGCCCGACCGCGAGGAGCGGTTCCGGGTGATGCTGGACATGGTCGAGGCGCTGGTGGGACCCGAGCCGCGCGTACTGGACCTCGCGTGCGGTACGGGAAGTATTACGGACCGGGTGCTGCGGAGGTTCCCGGGAGCCGTCAGCACCGGCGTCGATCTCGACCCCGCCCTGCTGGCGATCGCGCAGGGGTACTTCGCCGGGGACGACCGCGTGACCTTCGTGACCGCGGACCTCAAGGACCCGGCGTGGACGGAGAAGCTGCCGTACGAGAGCTACGACGCCGTCCTCACCGCGACCGCCCTGCACTGGCTGCACATCGAACCCCTCGCCGCGCTGTACGGACAGATCGGCCAACTGGTGCGCGACGGGGGCGTGTTCATGAACGCCGACCACATGACCCACGAGGGCACGCCCCGTATCGACGCCGCCGTCAGGGCGGGCGAGGAGCGCGCCATGGAGGCCGCCAAGGCGGACGGCGCGCTCGACTGGCGCGAGTGGTGGGACGTCGCGGGGAAGGACCCGGCGCTGGCCGAGGCGACCGCGCGGCGGTACGAGATCTACGGGGAGCACGCGGACGGGGAGATGCCGCCGCTCGACTGGCACGTGGCGACCCTGAAGGGCGCCGGGTTCGGGGAGGCGCGGGGCGTGTGGGCCTCGCCCGGGGACTCGCTGGTGCTGGCCCTGAAGTAGGCGAAAAGGGAGGGGGCGGTACGGGATTCCGTACCGCCCCCTCCTCATGTCCGTACTCCTACAGCACCTTCGACAGGAACGACTTCGTCCTGTCGTGCTGCGGATTGGTCAGCACGTCGCGCGGACTGCCCGCCTCGACGACCACACCTTCGTCCATGAAGACCAGGGAGTCGCCCACCTCGCGGGCGAAGCCCATCTCATGGGTGACCACGATCATCGTCATGCCGTCCTCGGCGAGGCCCCGCATGACGTCCAGGACGTCGCCCACCAGCTCCGGGTCGAGTGCGGAGGTCGGCTCGTCGAAGAGCATCAGCTTCGGCTCCATCGCCAGCGCACGGGCGATGGCGACGCGCTGCTGCTGGCCGCCGGAGAGCTGCGAGGGGTAGTTCCCCGCCTTGTCGGAGAGGCCGACCCGGTCGAGCAGACGCGTCGCGCGGGCGCGTGCCACGGCCTTCGTCTCGCCCTTGACCTGGACCGGGGCCTCCATGACGTTCTCGATGGCCGTCATGTGCGGGAACAGGTTGAAGCGCTGGAAGACCATGCCGATGTCCCGGCGCTTCCGGGCGACTTCGCTGTCCTTGAGCTCGTAGAGCTTGCCGTTCTTCTCGCGGTAGCCGACGAGCTCGCCGTCGACCGAGAGCCGGCCGGCGTTGATCTGCTCCAGGTGGTTGATGCACCGCAGGAACGTCGACTTGCCGGATCCGGACGGGCCGACCAGGCAGAAGACCTCCTGCGGGGCGACCTCCAGGTCGATGCCCTTGAGGACCTCGACGCTGCCGTAGGACTTGTGGACGCCCTCGGCCTTCACCATGGCGGTCATGCGGCCGCTCCCTTCGAACGTCCCACGGCCGAGCGCAGGCGCTGGAGCGGGGTGGGCGGCAGGGCGCGGGTCGAGCCGCGCGCGTAGTACCGCTCCAGGTAGTACTGGCCGACGCTGAAGATCGAGGTCAGCACCAAGTACCAGGCGGCGGCGAGGAAGAACATCTCCACCGGCGCCCCTGATGTCTGCCCGATGTCCTGCGCCACCTTGAACAGGTCGAGGAACTGCACCGCCGAGACCAGCGAGGTGGTCTTCAGCATGTTGATGACTTCGTTGCCCGTCGGCGGCACGATCACTCGCATCGCCTGCGGGATCACGATCCGGCGCAGGGTCTTGGAGTGGCTCATGCCGAGCGCGTGGGAGGCCTCGGTCTGGCCCTCGTCGACCGCGAGCAGACCGGCGCGGCAGATCTCGGCCATGTACGCGGCCTCGTTCAGCCCGAGTCCGAGCAGCGCCGTCAGCAGCGGCGTCATGAAGCTGGCCCAGTAGTCCTTGTAGAGCGGGCCGAGGTTGATGTACTCGAAGACCAGGCCCAGGTTGAACCAGACGAAGAGCTGGACCAGGACCGGGGTGCCGCGGAAGAACCAGATGTAGCCCCAGGCGATGGAGCTGGTCACCGGGTTCTTGGACATCCGCATCACGGCGAGCAGCAGACCGCCCGCGATGCCGATGGCCATGGAGAGCACGGTCAGTTCGAGGGTCTTCCACACGCCGGTGACGATCCGGTCGTTGAAGAAGTAGTCGGGGATGGTGCCCCAGTTGATCTTGCCCTGCGAGAAGGCGTAGACGATCGCCACGAGGAGGCCGATCGCGACGACCGCGGACACATAGCGCCCCGGGTGCCGGACCGGGACGGCCACGATGGCCTCCGGTCCGGCAGCGGGTGGCGGAGTGTCGGCGGGGCCGTCCGTCTTGCTGACGTCAACAGTCACGGATGGTGCCTTTCAGTTCCCCCGTTGATGAGCGGTACGGAACGCGGGTCAGGAACCGCCGTTGATCTTCGCGTCGTGGTTGGCGCCCTCTTCGACGCCCCACTTCGAGATGATCTTGTCGTACTCACCGTTCTTGATGATCGCCTGCAGGGCGGCCTGGATGGCGTCCCGCAGCTTGTCGTTGCCCTTGGCGAGCGCGATCCCGTACGGGCCCGCCTCGACCTGGTCGCCGACGATCTCGAAGTACTTGCCGCCGCCGGAGTTCTTCACCGAGTACGCGGCGATCGGGAAGTCCGCGGAGACCGCGTCGACGCCCTTGGAGCGCATGCGCGTCTCGGCCTCGGGGTTGGTCGGGAAGTCCTCGATCTTGACGGTCTTCTTGCCGGCCGCGGTGCACTTCTTGGCCTGGGCCTTCGCGAGGTCCTGCGAGAAGGTGGCGGTCTGCACACCGATCGACTTGCCGCAGAGGTCGTCCCACGTCTTGATGCCGCTGTTGGCACCCTTGTTGGTGTAGATCGAGACACCGGCGGTGAAGTAGTCGACGAAGTCGACGCCCGCGCCGACCTTCTTCTTGGTGTCGCTGTCGACGCCGTTCTGACGGTCCTTGGTGTCCGTCATGGCCGACATGGCGATGTCGTACCGCTTGGCGGCGAGACCGGCGATGAGGTCGGCGAACTTGCCGTTCTGGAACTCGAACTTCACGCCGAGCTGCTTGCCGAGGGCGTCGGCGATGTCCGGGTCGATACCGACCGTCTTGCCGGAGGCGTCCGTCGACTCGACCGGCGCGTACGCGATGTCGGAGCCGACCATGATCTTGCCCTTGGCCTTGATGTCGGCCGGGAGCAGGTCGGCGGCCGTGCCGGTCTTCGCGGAGGACGAGGACTTGGTGTCGTCGCTCTTCGTCTGGTCGCCACAGGCGGTCAGCAGCAGGGCGCCGGCGACCGCGATCGCGCCGACCGCGGCTATACGGGACTTCTGTGCGGTCGTACGGCGGGTGGTGCTTGCGGTCATGGTCTGGATCCTCCGGCAGGTGGGGAGTTACCGATGCGGCGTCGACCGCGCACGCGTCCTTGCGTGCGGCGATCGTGTGTGATTACGGCATCTTGCCATTCGGACTAGCCCATTCAGGGGGCTACCCATGTCAAAATCGGATAACGGGTCACCCCCGTTCCTCAACTGGCCGGTACTGCAAGGCCGGACCATCTGCAGGAATCCGACACTCCGGCGGGAGGATCTCCCGCATATCTCGCCTGATGGACGTGTTTGCTACTGCGTAGCGGACTTGTCCAGATATCCCGCTATGAGTCATGTCACGGGCAGGGAGCGGCGATCGGGCTCCGGCGGCACTCTTCCTCCGCTCTTCCTCCGCGCGAGTTCGCCCGGAGGTAATGAATGCCACTCGCCGGTGCTCATCGTCTTCAGGTAGAAAGAGTGGTTACACCCCTCATCCGGGGCTCAGGGCGCGTGTGCGGCGCGCCCGCGCGTTCGTACCTCCCCCTGCCCGGGCGGGCCAACCACCTGGCGCAGGGCACGGACGCGGTGCCCGCCCACCCCTCCTCAACCAGGAGTGGCCACCCTCAACTGATGAAGACTTAAGGGGTCAGACCAATGGCAGCGGAGATCGTCAATCCTCGCACCGACAGCACCACAGAAGAACCTTTTGATGCGGCCTTCGCGCTGCACCGCGGCGGCAAGATGGCCGTGCAGGCCACCGTGCCGGTGCGCGACACGGCCGACCTGTCCCTCGCGTACACCCCCGGTGTCGCCAAGGTGTGCAGCGCGATCGCGGAGAACCCGGAGCTCGTCCACGACTACACCTGGAAGTCCAATGTCGTCGCCGTCGTGACGGACGGGACGGCCGTGCTGGGGCTCGGGGACATCGGCCCGGAGGCGTCCCTCCCCGTGATGGAGGGGAAGGCGATCCTCTTCAAGCAGTTCGGCGGCGTGGACGCGGTGCCGATCGCGCTCGCGACCACGGACGTCGACGAGATCGTCGAGACCGTGGTGCGCCTCGCCCCGTCCTTCGGGGGTGTCAACCTCGAGGACATCTCGGCGCCGCGCTGCTTCGAGATCGAGAAGCGGCTCCAGGAGGAGCTGGACATTCCGGTCTTCCACGACGACCAGCACGGCACGGCCGTCGTGACGCTGGCGGCCCTGCGCAACGCGTCGGTGCTGACCGGGCGTTCGCTCGGCCAGCTGCGCGCGGTCATCTCGGGCGCGGGTGCGGCGGGTGTCGCCATCGCGAAGATCCTGATCGAGGCCGGCATCGGCGATGTCGCGGTGTGCGACCGCAAGGGCATCGTCTCGGCCGACCGCGACGACCTCACCGCCATCAAGCGCGAGGTCGCGGGCTTCACCAACAAGGCGGGCCTGGTCGGTCCGCTGGAGACGGCGCTCAAGGGCGCGGACGTCTTCATCGGAGTCTCCGGCGGTACGGTGCCGGAGCCGGCGGTGGCGTCGATGGCGGAGGGCGCGTTCATCTTCGCGATGGCCAACCCGAACCCGGAGATTCACCCCGATATCGCCCACAAGTACGCGGCGGTCGTGGCCACGGGCCGCTCCGACTTCCCGAACCAGATCAACAACGTGCTGGCCTTCCCGGGCATCTTCGCGGGTGCGCTGCAGGTGCGGGCGTCGCGTATCACCGAGGGCATGAAGCTCGCTGCGGCGGAGGCCCTGGCGGCGGTCGTCGCGGACGAGCTGAGCGCGGAGTGCGTGATCCCGTCGCCGTTCGACGAGCGGGTTGCGCCGGCGGTCACCGCGGCTGTGGCTGCGGCGGCCCGCGCGGAGGGCGTTGCACGCAGGTAGCGGCGTCGGGGGTTTCGGGGGCTCTGCCCCCGGACCCCCGCTCCTCAATCGCCGGAGGGGCTTGATTTTGCCCATGCGCGCTCGCATGTGCAGGCATTTCAAGCCCGTCCGGCGATTGAGGACAGGCGGCGCGGGTCACACCCGGTAAACGTTCCCCGGCGCCCCGCAGGCCCCTATGGTCGACCCATGTTCGCCGCCTACGCAGCCCGCATCGACCCTGACCAGCCGCTCAGCGGCCTTGAGTTGGGGGAGCGTCCCGCCCCCGTCGACCGACCGGGCTGGACCACCGTCACCGTCCGCGCCGCCTCCCTCAATCACCACGACCTCTGGTCGCTGCGGGGCGTCGGCCTCGGGCAGGAGGCCCTCCCGATGATCCTCGGCTGTGATGCCGCGGGCATCGACCAGGACGGCAACGAGGTCGTCCTGCACTCCGTCATCGGCGAGAAGGGGTACGGCGTCGGCGCGAAGGAGCGCCGCTCCATCCTCACCGAGAAGTACCAGGGCACCTTCGCCGAGCAGGTCACCGTCCCCGAGTGGAACGTCCTGCGCAAGCCCAAGGAGCTCAGCTTCGCGGAGGCCGCCTGTCTGCCCACCGCCTGGCTCACCGCGTACCGCATGCTCTTCACCAACGCCGGTGTGCGCCCCGGGGATTCGGTCCTCGTGCAGGGTGCGGGCGGCGGGGTCGCGACCGCCGCGATCGTCCTCGGCAGGGCTGCGGGCCTGCGGGTCTACGCCACCAGCCGCGACGAGGCCAAGCGCAAGCGCGCCGTCGAGCTCGGCGCGGTCGAGGCGTACGAGAGCGGGGCGCGACTCCCCGAGCGCGTGGACGCGGTCATCGAGACGGTCGGCGCCGCCACCTGGTCGCACTCCGTCAAGTCGCTGAAGCCCGGCGGGACTCTGGTCATCTCGGGCGCCACGTCGGGCTCGAACCCGCCCGCCGCCGAGCTGACCCGGATCTTCTTCCTGGAGCTCAAGGTCGTCGGCTCCACGATGGGCTCCAAGGACGAGCTGGAGGATCTCCTCGCCTTCTGCGCGGCGACGGGTGTGCGGCCCGTGATCGACGAGGTGCTGCCGCTGGACCGGGCGCGCGAGGGGTTCGAGCGGATGGCCTCCGGCGAGCTCTTCGGGAAGATCGTGCTGAGCGTCAACTAAGGTTGACACGCCTCCCTTGTCAACCTACATTGACACCATGAGCGATGCGACAGAGCTCGCCCAAGCGGCGAGCGACAGCGATCCGCGGACCGGGCTGCGGGCGGTGGCCGCGCTGCGGCGACTGCTCGAGCAGCTCGAGTCCGTACAGGTGCGCAGTGCGCGCAACAAGGGCTGGTCGTGGCAGGAGATCGCGGCCGAACTCGGTGTCAGCAGGCAGGCGGTCCACAAGAAGCACGGGAGGCAGTGATGTTCGAGCGATTCACGCAGAGCGCGCGTGGAGTGGTCGAGGGCGCGGTCGTACGGGCGGAGCGCGCCGGGGATCCGGCCGTGACGGAGGAACATCTGCTGCTGGCCCTCCTCGACCAGGAGGGGACCCGTTCGTCCTTCGCCTTCTCCTCGCTGGGAGTCGCCGAGCGGCGCGCCTCGGTGGAGCGGGGCCTTGAGCAGGCGCGCCGGCGGGGCGGGATGTCGCGGGCCGACACGGAGGCGCTGGCCGGGCTCGGGATCGATGTCGACGCGATCGTGGGCCGGGTCGAGGAGGCGCACGGGGAGGGCGCGCTGGCGAAGCGGAGGCCGGTGCGGCGGGGGCGGCATCGGCTCACCCCGGGCGCGAAGGACACGCTGACGCGGACGCTGCGGGTGGCCGTGGGGCACGGGGACCGGCGGATCGGCGACGAGCACTTTCTGCTGGCGCTGACGGCTCGGCCGGGGGTGGTGGCTGATGTGCTCGGTGAGCACGGGGTGAGTTATGGGGCCGTGGAGCGCGTGCTCTACGGGGGCGAGTAGGCGCGACTCCTCCTGGGGCTCCGCCCCAGACCGCTGGTTTTGCGCCTAAACCGGCGCCGCTCTCGCGGAGGTTGCTGGCGTGGGTGGGGGTTGCTCAATGGCCGCTTGCGGTCCATTCGGATGCGACACCGGAACAGCCCACGCCAGCAAAATCCAGCCCGTCAAGGGGGTCCCCCCTGCTCGAGCGAAGCCGAGAGCTTGGGGGAGATTGAGGACACGCGGCCGAAGGTCGCTTACGCTCCTGGCTTCCGGAGCGCCGCTCCGATCCGCGTTGCCGCCTCCGTCAAGTGGTCCCGGACCTCGCGGAGTTGAGCCTCCGTGACCCCGTTGTCCCTCGCCGCGTCGCGGATGTCGTCGCGGAAGCGGTCCAGGAGGCGGTCCAGGTCGCGGGCGGGGTTTCCTGAGGGGGCCTCCTTCGCCCACTCCGGGGCCGGAGCGGCGTCCTCCTTGCGGGCGCCGCCGAGGTTCCCGAACTCCTTTGTCAGCTCGGCAAGTCCCTCCCGTACGCCCGTCGGCCAGTCGCCCCGCGCGAAGTGGACCTGCACCTGCTCGGCGACCCGGCGCGCCTTCTCCTGGGCCTCCTTGGCCTGGCGGCGGGCCTGCTGGGCGTCCTCGCGGGCCCGGCGGGACTCGTCCTTCGCCCGGCGCGCCTGCTCCTTCCACTCCTGCTTGGCGCGCTTGAACTCCTCCTTGGCCTGGAGCCAGCCCTCCTTGTTGCCCCAGGAGCCGTCGAAGAAGTCGGAGGGGTCGGGGAAAGCGCCGAAGGGTCGCTCGGCGTCCCGCTTCGCGGAGCCGCCCGTCCCGCGCGCCTCCTTCGCCGCCGCCCGCATCTCGCGCCGCAGATCGCTCGCGGAGCCGCTCACGTCGGCGCGGATCTCCGCGGCCAGTTCGGAGACGGACTCGCGGATCTCCAGCTCCAGGTCGGCCAGTTCACCGCCGCGGCCCGCCAACTCCTCACGCCCGGCGTCCGTGATCGAGTAGACCTTCCGGCCGCCCTCCGAGGCATGGGTGACCAGGCCCTCGGCCTCCAGCTTCGCGAGCCGGGGGTAGACGGTGCCGGCGCTCGGGGCGTACAGGCCCTGGAAGCGCTCCTCAAGGAGCCTGATGACCTCGTAGCCGTGGCGCGGCGCCTCGTCGAGGAGCTTCAGCAGGTAGAGGCGCAGACGTCCGTGGGCGAATACGGGGGCCATGGTTCAGAGCTCCTTGCGAAGGGTGTCGGACGCGTCGGCCGCGGGCCTGCGCAGCAGGGCGATCGACCCGGACACGGTCGAGGCCCTGAGCTTGCCGCTCCCGGCCCCCAGCGTCCCGGTGATCCGCTTCGCGCCCCACTGCCCGCTGACCCGCAGGTCCTCGAAGGCGTTGGAGACGGAGCCGCTGGCGGTGTTCGCCTCGACCTTGGCGTCGGCCGGGTGGGGGAGGCGGATGGCGATCTCGCCGGAGACGGTGGTCAGCCCGATGTCGGTCGGCCTGCCGCTGCCGGCGCCCGGATCGACGTCGATGACCATGTCGCCGCTGACCGACTCCGCCCGTACGGACGAGCCGGTGCCCTCGAACACGGTGAGGTTCCCGTTGACCGACTTGAAGTGCAGGTCGCCGCTGACGGCCTGGGCCTCCAGATTGCCGGAGACGGTGTCGGCGCCGACCGTGCCGGAGACCCCCACGAGCGTGGTGTCGCCGGTGACGCCGCGCACCTCGGTGCGTCCCCGTACGCCCGTCACGACAGCCCCTGCGCCGACCACGCCCACCGCGACCTTCGCATCGGCCGGTACGGCGAGCGAGACGACCGCGCTGCGGTTCCAGCCCTTGCGGTCGAGCCACTTGAGC
Organism: Streptomyces sp. NBC_01465; assembly: GCF_036227325.1. NCBI lineage: Bacteria > Bacillati > Actinomycetota > Actinomycetes > Kitasatosporales > Streptomycetaceae > Streptomyces > Streptomyces sp. NBC_01465. Next base: position 5,726,530 of record NZ_CP109467.1, read on the forward strand.
AGGCCGTTCCAGGCGAGGTCCTCGTACGCGACGGTGAGGGTGCCACCCTCCTGGGTCACGATCAGCGGAGGCCCGTCGATCTCGGAGACCTCCAGGCGCGCGGAACCTTCTTCGGTCCCTACGACGTTGACCGTTCCGTTGACGATACGGACATTCAGCGCCGTCACCGGCTCGTCGAACGTGAGCTTCTGCGGCTCTGACACGGACCATTCGGACATGGTGCGGACCTCCCCGTACGGGCGACGACGCAACATATCGCGTCTCTTGTTAAACAAGATATATCGCGTATCGCGAAAGTCAAGCGCGCAGGTGACGGAGGGGTATTTGTCCTAGCGTGGTGGTCATGTCTGTGTCGTCGTCCGACCATGCCGCCACCGGTGCGCTGCTCCTCTGCCGCGCCGACCTCGCGGCCGTACGCCCTGCGGCCCATCTCCTCCGCGAGCGGCTGCTTCTCGCCCCCGCGGGCGACGAGTGGAGCGTCCTGGTCCCCGAGACCAAGCCCTGGCTGCAGGGCACCGACCCGGTCGACCGCGTTGTCTCGGCCTGGGCGACAGCTCTGGCGGTACCCGTCCCGTGGCCGGTGCTCGCCCTCTGGTGGGACCGCGACCGCGCCGGATTCACCCTGGCGGCGGGCTTCCGCCGTACGGTCACCTACGTCTGGCTCGCGGACGGCACCCCGGCCGGCGAGGACGAGGCGATGCGCACCTTCGGGGCCCGGCTCGGCCTCGACCCCGTCCTGGGCTTCCAGGCGCTGACCCCGCTGACCCGCCCCGACACCGACGCGGACGCCCGCGCCCGCCTCATCGCCCTCACCGCGGTCCTCGCCCGCACGGGCCTGGCCCTCCCGGCCGGCCTCACCCCGGGCGAACCGGCCGACCGCCTCCGCGAGGTCGCCCGCATCCAGCCCGCCGCCGAGCAGATCGAGTCCTCGGGCTGGCGCGACGCCGTACGGGCCGAACTGGACGTGGTGGAGGAGGGCCCGCTGGGCCCGTGGCTCCGCGGCCCGAAGGCCCGCATCCTCGGCGCGGTCCAACTCGCCGCCGGAATCCCCCTGTTGGCGTGGGGAGCGACCCGCCGCGGATCCACGGGATGGACGGTCGCGGGGGCACTGCTGATCACGCACGGCGCGCTGAGCCTGGCGTACGACAGGATGCGCGCCGAGGCCTGAGCACCAGAAGCCTGAGGACTACTCGTCCTCGTCCTCGTCGTCCAGCCGCGCCAGCCAGGTGGCCAGCCGCTCGACGGGAACCTCGAAGTCGGGGTTGAGGTCGACGAACGTACGCAGCTGCTCGGCGAGCCACTCGAAGGTGACCTCTTCCTCGCCCCGCCGCTTCTCCAGTTCCTCGATGCCACGGTCCGTGAAGTACATGCACCCAGGATAAGTGGCGGAAAACGGCCGGGCCGCACCCCCCGGAGGGGATGCGGCCCGGCCGCTCAGAACTGTCCTCGACTACGCGTCGAACACCTCGTGCACCAGCTGCTCCTGCTCGGCCTGGTGGCGCTTGGCCGAACCGACCGCCGGGGACGAGCTGTGCGGGCGCGAGATGCGGCGCAGGCGCTCGCCGTGCGGGACGTCCGCGCCGACGGCCAGGTCCAGGTGGTCGATCAGGTTGAGGGCGATGAAGGGCCATGCGCCCTGGTTCGCCGGCTCCTCCTGGGCCCAGAGGTACTTCTCGGCGTTCGGGTACTTGGCGATCTCGGCCTGGACCTCGGCACCCGGGAGGGGGTAGAGGCGTTCCAGGCGGATGATCGCCGTGTCCGTCGAGCCGCGCTTCTGACGCTCGGCCTCCAGGTCGTAGTAGACCTTGCCGGCGCAGAAGACGACCTTGCGGACCGCGGACGGGTCCACGGTCGCGTCGCCGATGACGGGGCGGAAGCCGCCCGTCGTGAACTCCTCCGCCTTCGACGCGGCCGCCTTGAGGCGGAGCATCGACTTCGGGGTGAAGACCACCAGCGGCTTGTGGTGCGGGTTGTGCACCTGCCACCGCAGGAGGTGGAAGTAGTTCGACGGGAGGGTCGGCATGGCGACCGTCATGTTGTCCTGCGCGCACATCTGGAGGAAGCGCTCGGGGCGTGCGGACGAGTGGTCCGGGCCCTGGCCCTCGTAGCCGTGCGGGAGGAGCAGCGTGACGCCCGAGTGCTGGCCCCACTTCTGCTCGGCCGCCGAGATGTACTCGTCGATGACCGACTGGGCGCCGTTGACGAAGTCGCCGAACTGGGCCTCCCACATGACGAGCGACTCGGGGCGGGCCAGCGAGTAGCCGTACTCGAAGCCCATCACCGCGTACTCGGAGAGGAGGGAGTCGTAGACGTTGTAGCGCGCCTGGTCCTCGGAGAGGTACAGCAGCGGGGTGAAGTCCTCGCCGGTTTCCCGGTCGATGAGGACCGCGTGGCGCTGGCCGAACGTGCCGCGGCGCGAGTCCTGGCCCGAGAGGCGCACCGGGGTGCCCTCCAGGAGGAGCGAGCCGATGGCGAGGGTCTCGCCCATGCCCCAGTCGATCGTGCCGTCCTCGACCATGGCCGCGCGGCGCTGCAGCTGGGGCAGCAGGCGCGGGTGGACGGTGACGCGGTCGGGGATGTTGACCTGCGATTCGGCGATCCGCTTGACGGTCTCCGCGGAGATCGCCGTGGTGACGGCCACCGGGAACGCGGCCTGCGGGTCGGGGAGCGGGGCCGACGCGGGGTTCGCGACGGCTTCGCGCACCTCGGCGAAGACCTTCTCCAGCTGGCCCTGGAAGTCCTGGAGCGCCTGCTCCGCTTCCTCGAGGGTGATGTCGCCCCGGCCGATGAGGGACTCGGTGTAGAGCTTGCGCACCGAGCGCTTCTTGTCGATCAGGTCGTACATCAGCGGCTGGGTGAACGCCGGGTTGTCCGACTCGTTGTGACCGCGGCGGCGGTAGCAGATGAGGTCGATGACGACGTCCTTGTTGAACGCCTGGCGGAACTCGAAGGCCAGTCGGGCAACGCGGACGACGGCCTCGGGGTCGTCGCCGTTCACGTGGAAGATCGGCGCCTCGATCATGCGGGCCACGTCCGTGGCGTACATGGAGGAGCGCGACGACTCGGGAGCCGCCGTGAAGCCGACCTGGTTGTTGATGACGATGTGGACCGTGCCGCCCGTGCGGTAGCCGCGCAGCTGCGACATGTTGAGCGTCTCGGCCACCACGCCCTGGCCCGCGAAGGCCGCGTCACCGTGCAGGGCGACGGGCAGGACCGTGAAGTCCGTGCCGCCCTTGTTGATGATGTCCTGCTTGGCGCGGACGATGCCCTCGATGACCGGGTCGACCGTCTCCAGGTGGGACGGGTTCGCGGCCAGCGAGACCTTGATCTGCTCGCCGTCGAGGCCCGTGAAGGTGCCCTGGGCGCCCAGGTGGTACTTGACGTCGCCGGAGCCGTGCATCGACTTCGGGTCGAGGTTGCCCTCGAACTCGCGGAAGATCTGCGCGTACGACTTGCCGACGATGTTGGCGAGGACGTTGAGGCGGCCGCGGTGGGCCATGCCGATGACGACCTCGTCCAGGCGGGACTCCGCGGCGCTGTCGATGACCGCGTCGAGCAGCGGGATGACGGACTCGCCGCCCTCCAGGGAGAACCGCTTCTGGCCGACGTACTTCGTCTGCAGGAAGGTCTCGAACGCCTCGGCGGCGTTCAGGCGGCGCAGGATCCGCAGCTGCTCCTCGCGCTCCGGCTTGGAGTGCGGGCGCTCGATGCGGTCCTGGATCCACTTGCGCTGCTTCGGGTCCTGGATGTGCATGAACTCGACGCCCGTGGTGCGGCAGTACGAGTCGCGGAGCACGCCCAGGATGTCGCGCAGCTTCATCATCGACTTGCCGGCGAAACCGCCGACCGCGAACTCGCGCTCCAGGTCCCACAGGGTGAGGCCGTGCTCGATGATGTCGAGGTCGGGGTGCTTGCGCTGCTTGTACTCCAGCGGGTCGGTGTCGGCCATGACGTGGCCGCGGACCCGGTAGGAGTGGATGAGCTCGAAGACGCGCGCGGCCTTGGTGACGTCGTCGTCGTGGGAGACGTCGATGTCCTTGAGCCAGCGGACCGGCTCGTACGGGATGCGCAGGGCTTCGAAGATCTCGTCGTAGAAGCCGCTCTCGCCGAGGAGCAGGTTGGCGACGACACGGAGGAACTCGCCGGAGGCGGCGCCCTGGATGACCCGGTGGTCGTAGGTCGACGTGAGCGTCATGACCTTCGAGATGCCGAGCTTGTTCAGGGTGTCCTGGCTCGTGCCCTGGAATTCGGCCGGGTAGTCCATCGAGCCGACGCCCATGATGACCGACTGTCCGGGCATCAGGCGGGGGACCGAGTGGACGGTGCCGAGGCCGCCGGGGTTGGTGAGGGAGACCGTCACGCCGGTGAAGTCGTCCATCGTCAGCTTGTTGTCGCGGGCGCGACGGACGATGTCCTCGTAGGCCTGCCAGAACTCGAAGAAGTTCAGGGTCTCGGCCTTCTTGATGCCCGCGACGACCAGCTGACGGTCGCCGTTGGGCTTCACCAGGTCGATGGCGAGGCCGAAGTTGATGTGCGCCGGCTTGACCAGGGTCGGCTTGCCGTCCTTCTCCACGAAGGAGTAGTTCATCGACGGCATGGCCTTGATGGCCTGCACCATGGCGAACCCGATGAGGTGCGTGAAGGAGATCTTCCCGCCGCGGGCGCGCTTGAGGTGGTTGTTGATGACGATGCGGTTGTCGAAGAGCAGCTTCACGGGGAGGGCGCGGACGGACGTGGCCGTCGGGACCTCCACGGAGGCGTTCATGTTCTTCGCGACCGCGGCGGCGGGGCCGCGCAGGGTGACGAACTCCGGACCGGCCGGGGCTTCGGCAGCAGGGGCCGCCTGGGCGGCCGGAGCGGCCTTGGCGGGCGCCGGGGCAGCGGCCGCGGGCTTCGCCGCAGGAGCGGCGGGCGCGGGTGCGGCTGCGGGAGCCGGGGCCTGGGTGGCCGGCTTGGCCGGGGCAGGCGTGGCCTGGACCGGAGCCGGGGTCTGAGCAGCCGGGGCAGGCGGGGCTACCGCAGCCCCCGCGGCTGCGGCGGCCGGAGCGGCGGGGGCGGCAGGGGCCTCCGGCGCCGCGGCATTGCCCGGCTTGTAGTCGGCGAAGAAGTCCCACCAGGCACGATCGACCGAATTCGGGTCCTGGAGGTACTGCTGGTAGATCTCATCGACGAGCCACTCATTGGGACCGAAGGCCGCGGCAGGGCTCTTGCCCTGCCCCGCTTGGTCGGTCGAGATGCTCGAGTTACTGGGGGACTGAGACGACACGGCGGTAACCGCCCTCTTCCGCTTCACAAGGTGATGGACAGCGGGAATAAAGGCTACGCCTCTGTGGCCGCGAGATGCAGACCGGGCTGGCCATCGTCACGTAAGTCACATCGGAACCTGTGTTTCGGGCCTTGAAATGGCGGGAAACAAGCGAGGTTCCGCGCGTTACGGGTACGGCGGCGCATGGCTGCGGCCTCGCAGCCCGCATCCCACACCCGCTTACACTCCGGTAAACCGGCTCCACTGGAGCGGCTTCGCCGCGCGAGGCTGGTGTTCCGGTTCGAACCCTACGTCAACCGCGCGCCGGAAGCCTGCCCGGAAGAGTGACCTGTATACGGCAGCCGCGCACCGATTCGGCCACCCCGATCCGCCCGCCGTGAAGATCCACGGCCCAGCGCGCGATGGCGAGGCCGAGCCCCGTACCGCCGTCGCCGTGCCGGGCGTTCCCGCGGTTGAAGCGCTCGAAGACCTGGTGCCACTCCGACTCGGGGATGCCGGGCCCCTCGTCCATGACCTCCAGGGTCAGCGACTCGGGCTGGGAGCCGCGCCGCGCGCGTACGGTGACGCGGCCGTGCGGCGGGGAGTGCTTGACCGCGTTGTCGATCAGGTTGGCCACCACCTGGTGCAGCCGCTCCGCGTCCGCGTGCGCGGTCAGCTCGGGCGGCGAGACGTCCAGGTGCAGATGGACGTCGGTACGGGTGTGCTGGCCGCCCGAGCCCCCGGAGGAGGCCCGCTGGGCGGCGGCGAGGTTGGCTTCCTTCAGTACGCCCGAGAGGTACGGCCAGACCTCGAAGCGGTGGGCCTTCAGCGGCACCACCCCGTTGTCGAGCCGGGAGAGGTCCAGGAGCGTCTCGACCAGCCGGCCAAGGCGCTCCGTCTGCTTCAGCGCGATGCGCATCGTCGCCGGGTCCGCCTCCGAGACGCCGTCCACGACGTTCTCGAGGACGGCCCGCAGAGCCGCGATCGGGGTCCGCAGCTCGTGCGAGACGTTGGCCACCAGCTCCTTGCGGTGCCGGTCGACGGCCTCCAGGTCCTCGGCCATGCGGTTGATGGTCGTGGCGAGCTCGCCGAAGCCGTCGTTGCGGTCGGCCCCGCGTACGCGGCGGGTGTAGTCGCCGTGCGAGATCGACCGGGCGACGGTGTTCATCTCGTCGAGCGGGGACATCAGCGCGTGCGCCGCGAACTGGGTGATCAGCATCGAGGCGATCACCGAGAAGATCGTGACGAAGCGGAGTTCGATCTTGGCGTTGAGGGCGGCGGTCAGCAGGCCGGTGGTGACCAGGACCGAGACGACGACGAGTGTGCCGAGCTTGGTCCTGATCGAAATCGAGCGCTTGCGTCCGCCGACCCCCACCCTCGTCACGGCGCCGGGGTCTCCAGGGCGTAGCCCACACCGTGGACGGTGCGGATCCGCTCCGCGCCGATCTTCCGGCGCAGCGCCTTGATGTGGCTGTCGACGGTACGGGTGCCCGACGCGTCGGCCCAGTCCCACACCTCGGCGAGCAGCTGCTCGCGCGAGAGGACGGCGCGGGGCGTGTTCGCCAGGCAGACCAGGAGGTCGAACTCGGTGGGCGTCAGATGGACGTCGTCGTTGCGCACCCGTACGCGACGCTGCGCGTGGTCGATCTCCAGCTCGCCCAGGCGCAGGATCCCGCTGCGCGGAGTCGAGGCGGCGATCGTCGCCCGCTCCACCCGCCGCAGCAGTACGTGGACCCTGGCGGCCAGTTCGCGCATCGAGAACGGCTTGGTCATGTAGTCGTCGGCGCCCACTCCGAGCCCGACCAGCATGTCGGTCTCGTCGTCGCGTGCCGTGAGCATCAGGACCGGGACCGGCCTCTGCGCCTGCACACGGCGGCAGACCTCGAGTCCGTCGAAGCCCGGCAGCATCACGTCGAGGACCATCAGGTCCGGCTGCCACGCCTCGGCCGCGTCCACGGCCGCGGGTCCGTCGACGGCCGTCTGCACCTGGAAGCCCTCGGCGCGGAGCCGGGCTGCGATGGCGTCGACGATCGTCGCGTCGTCCTCGACGACGAGCACCCGGCGCTGGGCGCCCGGCGTTGCCGCGACGCCGTTGTGGGTGGTGTGTGTCTGCTCCATCGCCCGCCCCTGCTGTGCTTTCGCAACGTACTTGCTCGTAAGGTCGCTCAGCAGACTAGAGGCTGTGGCGGCATCCCGGCTACGCAGGGCGAACACCGAGATGGACCACGTCGGGGACGCCTCGGGCAACGGCGATCTCTTCGGTTCTTACCTGCTCAAATCCGGCATTCCGCATAGCCGTTTCGAAGGCTTCCGACGGCTGCGCGGACCATACGGCGAGGATTCCGCCCGGTTTGAGACGGTCGCGGCACGCCGCGAGTCCCGCCGGGCCGTAGAGGCTCGAGTTTCCGTCGGTAACCGTCCAGTCGGGCCCGTTGTCGATATCCAGACAGAGTGCGTCAAAGCGCTCATCATTGGTCTGGACGAATACGACGAGATCGGTGGGCAGGATCACAGTCCTCGGATCGGCGAGAGCGGCCCCCGAGATGCGGGAGAGAGGCCCTTCCCGGTGCCAGTCGACGATGGCGGTCTCCCGCTCGACGACCGCGATGCGTCCCCAGCGCGGGTCGGCCGCGGCGTGGGCGAGGGAGAAACCGACGCCGAGGCCGCCGATCAGGACGCTCGGCTCGCTGCGGCTGTCGAGGGCGTCCATCGCCACGTCGATCAGCAGCCGCTCGGACCGGCCGTCCGACGTGTCCATCAGGAAGCACCCGTTGGCGATGATCTCGTAGTGCTCGCCGCGGCTGCGCAGTACGACCTCGCCGTACGGGCCCTCGCGCCGGTCCACCGTGCGCGCCTGCTCCTGCACGTCGTTGATGGCGATCGCCTCCTTGATGCGCGTTCCACGGGGCCCGGACGCGGCCGGAGCCGAGTTGGTTGCCCCGCATGTTCTCTGTGTGGCACACGTCATAGACGAGGCCGGAGGCTATCGCGGAGAGTGCGCGTTGTACGAGTGACTTGTTCACGCACGGAAGGGACCCGGCCGCAGTGCACCCGGCACGGACGCGCACCCCGCTGGACGGCATCCCGTCCCAGCGCGGCAGCGCTGCTTCGGTGCCCGAGCACGCGTACGAGGACCCCACCGGTTTCGCGGTCGCGCCGGACGCCTCGCTCCCCGCCCTGCCCCCGGCTCCCGTACGCCGCCCGTGGCGACGCCTGCTGCGGTTGGTCCCCACCCCCGCCGGGACGCCGTTCACCTTCGGCTACGCGCTGGTCCTGCTCGCCACGTCCCTCTTCGCCGACCACGCCGACCCGGACATCGTCGGCGACCTCCTGCGCGGCTCCAGCACCGATGTCGCCCACCTTGCGCAGACCCCGCTGCTCGCCCTGGTGGGCAGCGCCCTGTGGATCGCGGGCGGCATTCTCTCCCCGTACGCCGTCGGCTTCCTCTTCGTCCTCACCGCGCTGGAGCGCCGCATCGGCGGCTGGCGCGCGGCCGGCGTCTTCCTCCTCGGACATGTGACGGCGACCCTCGCCACCGAACTCCCCGTGGGGCTCTCGGTGGTCACGGGCCACCTCCCCGACTCCTCGCTGCACCGCCTCGACTACGGCATCAGCTTCGGCCTGATGACCAGCTTCGGCGCCCTCGCCGGGCTGGTCGCACCACTGCTGCGCTGGTCGGCGCTGGGCGTGCTGACCGCGGTGCTCGTCCAGGACCTGCTGTCCTTCACCGATCCGCTGACCGGCTGGGGACATCTGATGGCACTGGTGATCGGGGTCGCCTGCTGGCCGCTGGTGCGGCGGTGGAGTGCCGCCCGAACTCCACCAGGCAGTGCCACAACTGCTTGACGTACTGCAGGACTTCGTCCCGGTCGCCCCACCGTGCCCAGGCCTCCGGGTCCCGTACGACCGAGGCCGCCGCGCGTCCGAGTGTCTCGGCGTCGTAGGTGCGGCCGGTCGCGTACGAGACACGGATCAGCTCCGCGAGCGGGAGCATCACCTCGCCCCGGAATTCGGGGTCGATCGCGTCGGGCTCCAGGACAAATCCCGCATGGCGCTCCACGCCGATCCCGTACCGCTCGGCCGCCTTGATCAGAAGGCGGCCGGTTTCCGTGCCGTCGAAGGACGGGTCCAGGACGATCGCCTCCGCGTCGCGCGCCAGGTCGACCGGGCCGTGGACCTGCGCCTCGATGTAGAAGTCCAGGGATCTGCCCGGCAGGGGTGAGGGAGCGGCGTCCGGAAGCCCCTGCAGTACGGAGGCCGGGTCCATCCCCGTGACGCCCAGCGCCGAGCCGGTCGCGGCGGCGTCCGCCAGGCCCGTCAGTACGGGGCCGAACGCGTCGATCGTGCCGACGTGCGCCGGGCCGACATGGCTGTCCCCGAAGCAGTACGTCGCCCGGTCGTTGACGGCGGGCCGCAGCCGTACGTGGCAGGAGCCGAAGCGGGGCGCGGCACCGTCGGAGTGGTGCATCAGGTTCAGGGCGCCGTACTTGGGGCGGTCCCCGGGCGCCACGCCGTCCGCGTGGTACGCCCCGCCGAAGAGCGACTCCTCCCAGGTGTCCCGCAGTCCGCCCGGGTGCGCGGTACGGCTGCCGTTGGACAGGCCCGTCTCGTACTGGCTCCGATAGATCCCGTCCGCGGCCAGGCCCTCCGCGACCGTGCGGCCGCCCGTGGCGATGCGGTCGGGGTGGAAGTTGAGGGTGATGCGGGCGTGCTCGCGGATCGCGGGGATGTACGGGACGAGCGCGTCCGGTCCCGGCGGTGCGGTGCGCGCGGCCGCGCGGATGTGGGCGAGTGCCGCGGCCTGGGCGGGGGTGAGGGTCACTGCTCGTCCGGCGCGAAGTAGAGGCTCGCCATCGGGGAGATCGTGCACCAGCCGAGCGCCGCGTACAGGGCCTGGCCCTCGGGGGTGCCGACCAGGACGCCGGTCGTGGCGCCCGCCTCGTACGCCGTGTTCTGCAGGGTCCGCATCACCAGGGAGCCGAGGCCCTTGCGCTGGTGGGCGGGGGAGGTCTCGATCTGGTCGGCCACCGCGGTGGCGCCGGTCGGGGCGATCTGGCCGCGTGCCGCGAAGTGCCCCTCGGGGGTGCGGACCAGGACGCGGGTGACGCCGCCGCGGGTCCAGGAGGTGAGCGTGTAGCCGGCCGGGAGTTCGGGCCTGGCGGGGGAGAGAGGCGTCGTCATCAGGAAGCCGGGCTGGTCGAACTGCCAGCCGGGGCCGAGCCAGGGCCGTACGGTCTCGTCGTCCGCGAAGAGCTTCAGCCAGGTGCCGGGGGCGGTCGTCGCGGCCACCAGCTTGCGTACGGCCGTCTCGTCGGGGGCGGGCACCACGTGGCGCGAAACGTGCTTGGCCTGGCCGACGTCGATGGTGAAGCCCCACGGCTCGGCGATCGGATCCGAGGTCCCCCGCGAGACGATCCAGCCCCTGATCCAGGCCTCGACGCCCTCTGTCACCCGCTCCATGACACCCTCCCAAAGGTAATGGTCAGTCTCGACAGGAGCACCTTACATAGGGCGATCGCCGAGAGCGAACAATTTTTTGGGAACATTCGGGGGCTCCTGGGCATTGAGTCGGCATAGCTCAACTTCACTGCCTAAGGGGAGATCATGGCTTCCACGTCCACACCGCTCACCTTGCCCGTGCTGCCCCTCGACGACGAGGTCGTGCTGCCGGGAATGGTGGTGCCCCTGGACCTGTCCGACACCGAAGTCCGCGCCGCCGTGGAGGCCGCGCAGGCCGCGGCCCGTTCCACTGGCAACAAGCCGCGGGTGCTCCTCGTTCCCCGGATCGACGGTACGTACGCGAGCACCGGCGTCCTCGGCACCGTCGAGCAGGTGGGCCGCCTCTCCGACGGCGACCCCGGCGCGCTGATCAAGGGCCGCAGCCGCGTACGGATCGGCGCCGGCACGACCGGCCCCGGCGCAGCCCTCTGGGTCGAGGGGACCGAGGTCGAGGAGACCCTCCCCGACCCCCTGCCCGGATCCGTCACCGAACTGGTCAAGGAGTACAAGGCGCTCGCCACCAGCTGGCTGAAGAAGCGCGGCGCCTGGCAGGTCGTGGACCGCGTCCAGCAGATCGACGGCGTCTCCGCCCTCGCCGACAACTCCGGCTACTCGCCCTTCCTCACCACCGCGCAGAAGGTGGAACTCCTGGAGACCGCCGACCCGGTCGCCCGCCTCAAGACGGCGATCGGCTGGCTGAGCGAGCACCTCGCCGAGCAGGACGTCGCCGAGTCCATCGCCAAGGACGTCCAGGAGGGCGTCGACAAGCAGCAGCGCGAGTTCCTGCTCCGGCGCCAGCTGGAGGCCGTACGCAAGGAGCTCGCCGACCTCAACGGCGACCCCGAGGACGAGTCCGACGACTACCGGGCGCGCGTCGAGGCCGCGAATCTGCCCGAGAACGTACGGGAAGCCGCCCTCAAGGAGGTCGAGAAGCTGGAGCGCTCCTCCGACCAGTCCCCGGAGGGCTCCTGGATCCGCACCTGGCTGGACACCGTCCTCGAACTCCCGTGGAACGAGCGGACCGAGGACGAGTACGACATCCAGGGCGCGCGGGCGATCCTCGACGCCGAGCACGCGGGCCTCGCCGACGTGAAGGAGCGCATCACCGAGTACCTCGCGGTGCGCAAACGCCGAGCGGACCGCGGCCTGGGTGTGGTCGGCGGCCGTCGCGGCGGCGCGGTCCTCGCGCTCGTGGGCCCGCCCGGCGTCGGCAAGACCTCCCTCGGGGAGTCCGTCGCGCACGCCATGGGCCGCAAGTTCGTACGGGTTGCACTCGGCGGCGTACGCGACGAGGCCGAGATCCGCGGTCACCGTCGTACGTACGTCGGCGCGCTCCCCGGCCGGATCGTGCGCGCGATCAAGGAGGCCGGGTCGATGAACCCTGTCGTCCTCCTCGACGAGATCGACAAGGTCGGCTCCGACTTCCGCGGCGACCCCGCCGCGGCCCTGCTCGAAGTCCTCGACCCCGCCCAGAACCACACCTTCCGCGACCACTACCTGGAGGTCGAACTCGACCTGTCCGACGTGGTGTTCCTCGCCACGGCGAACGTCCTGGACGCCATCCCGGAAGCCCTCCTCGACCGCATGGAGCTCGTCCGCCTGGACGGCTACACCGAGGACGAGAAGGTCGTCATCGCCCGCGACCACCTGCTCCCGCGCCAGCTGGAGCGGGCCGGCCTGGAGGCGGACGAGGTCACCCTGGACGAGTCGGCGCTGCGCAGGCTGGCGGGCGAGTACACCCGCGAGGCAGGCGTACGGAACCTGGAGCGCGCCGTCGCACGGCTGCTCCGCAAGGTGGCCGCCCAGCATGAACTCGGCGACCAGGAACTGCCGTTCACCATCACGGACGGCGACCTCCGCAAGCTCATCGGCCGCCCCCACCACGTCCCCGAGTCCGCCCAGGACCCGGCCGAGCGCCGCACCGCGGTGCCGGGCGTGGCGACCGGACTCGCGGTCACGGGCGCGGGCGGCGACGTCCTGTTCGTGGAGGCGTCCCTCGCCGACCCCGAGACGGGGGCCGCGGGCCTGACCCTGACGGGCCAGCTCGGCGACGTCATGAAGGAGTCGGCGCAGATCGCGCTCTCCTTCCTGCGCTCGCACGGGGCCGAACTGGAGCTCCCGGTCACCGACTTGAAGGACCGGGGCGCGCACATCCACTTCCCGGCGGGCGGGATCCCCAAGGACGGACCGAGCGCGGGCATCACCCTGACGACGGCCCTCGCCTCGCTGCTGAGCGGGCGTCTGGTCCGTACGGATGTGGCGATGACGGGCGAGGTCTCCCTCACGGGACGCGTCCTCCCGATCGGCGGCCTGAAGCAGAAGCTCCTCGCCGCGCACCGGGCGGGCATCACCACGGTGGTGATCCCCAAGCGGAACGAGGCCGACCTGGACGACGTACCCGCCGAGGTCCTGGAGAAGCTGGAGGTCCACCCGGTGACCGACGTACGCCAGGTCCTGGAGATCGCACTCGCGCCCGCCGAGGCGCGGATCCCCGTCGCGGCCTGAGACGGCAACAGGGCGCTGCCACCCGGGAGTTCGGGGTGGCAGCGCCCTGTGGTGTGCCGGTGGCGGACGTCAGGTGGAGGTCACCTTGAACGCCGCACCGGTGGACGCGGACACCGTGGCCGAACCGGCATAGCCGGCCGTCAGGGTGTGCGTGCCCTTGCTCAGCTTCGGCAGGGTCAGCACCGCCTTGCCGTCCGTCAGCGTCCCGGTGGCGACGACCCTGCCGCCCTCGGTGACGGTGACCGTGCCGCCGGGCACCGTTCCCGTCGCGGTGACGGTGACCGTCACCGACGCCTGCTTGGTGTGCTTGACCGAAGCAGGGGCCTGGACCGAGACGGTCGCCGCCGCCTTGGTCACGGTCAGGACGGCGGTGGCGGAGGACCTCGCCAGCCGGCTGTCGCCCGCGTAGGAGACGGTCAGCGTGTGCGCCCCGGCGGACAGGGTGGCCGGCAGGGCGACACCGGCGTTGCCGTCGGCGTTCAGGGACACCGTGCCCAGGACCGTCGTGCCCTCGCTGACGGTGACCTTCCCCGTCGGGGTGATCGAGGAGGCGCCGGTGACCTTGACGACGGCCTTCGGGGCCGTGCCGTACGCGGTGTCCGCGGCGGTCACGGTGGTCTGCGACGCGCCCTTCGCGGCGCCCACTTCGGCCAGTACCGCGTCGAGTGCGGTCGTCGTGTGCGCGGTGACGGAACTGCTCAGTACGAGCGGCTGGTAGCCGTCCCTGGCCGCGACGACCTGGAGGGTGTGGTTGCCCTCGTCGAGCCACTGCGCGTAGCGGCCGTTGCTGTCGGTCCGTACCGTCCAGGTGCCCAGGTCGCCCTCGATCTGGAGGGTGGCGCCGGACAGCGGGGCCGTCGTGGTGCCGTTCCAGGAGGAGACGGTGCCGGTGAGCTTGCCCCAGGTGGACGGCGGGTTCACGGTCAGCGAGACCGGGACCGGTGCGGTGCCGTAGGGGGTGTCGCCGATCAGTACGACCGACGCCGTGTAGGTGCCGGGCTGGGTGAGGGAGGCGGCGTCCAGGGTGACCGTGAGCGTGGTGCTCTCGCCCGGGGCCAGGGTGACCTTGTCACCGCTCTCGCTCAGCCAGTCGACGCTGGTGGCGTCCGGCTGGTCGTAACCGGGCAGCAGGGTGGCCCAGCTGACCGGCGGGTTGAGACCGCCGAGGGCGCCGCCGACCTGGTAGACGCCGAGTGCGCTGCCGCTGCGGTAGACCGCGTTCGTGGCGTTGGGGATCGCGCTCCAGCTGTCGCTCGCCGGGTCGTAGGCGTATCCGGCGTTGGTACGGGAGGTGCTGTGGCCGGTGATGCCGCCGGAGACCAGCAGACGGCCGTTGGCCGAGGCGTACGCGGAGCCCCACAGGTCGGCGGGCATCCGGGCGATCTTGGACCAGGAGTGCTGCGCCGGGTCGTAGGCGTAGCCGTCCGCGCTGCCGCCGGACTGCTGGCCGCCCGCGCAGTACAGCACGCCGTTGACGGTGCCGCAGGACGCCCAGGCGGTGGCCACGGGGTAGTCGGGGGCCGTGGACCACTTGCTGTGGGCCGGGTCGTAGACCGCGACCCGGCTGCTGCCGCAGGCGCTGTCGCCGCAGCCGCCGACCATGTAGAGCTTGCCGTCCAGGACGGCACTGGCCCCGCCCGCGAGGGGGGTGGGCTGGGGGACGCCGCTGGTCCACCGGTCGGTCGCCGGGTCGTAGATCTCCAGTTCGGAGTCGACGCCACCGCCGGCCTTCCAGCCTCCGGCGACGTAGATCTTTCCGCCGATCAGACCGTGCGCACCTGCGTAACGGCCGTCGGCCGCCGAGGACTTGGCGGTCCAGGCGCCGGTGCTCGGGTCGTACACGAAGAGCGAGCTGAGCACGCCGGTGTCGGAGAGACCGCCGACCGAGTAGACCTTGCCCTGGTACGTCTCGACCATCGAATCCTGGGCGGCCACCGGGTAGTCGGCGATGGAGCTCCACGGCTCACCGGCGGCCGCGTGCGGCTGTACGGTTCCGCCGGCCGTCATCGTGCCGGTCTTCTGTGCCGAGTACGGCGAGAAGGTGCCGGAGACGCGCTGCAGCGGTGCCTCGGCGCCCTTGGCCATCGGCGCGAACGTCCCGGTGCGCTCGGTGACTTCGGCACTGGCGCTCGCGCTGCCGGTGTTGGTGAGCGTCAGCTCCGCGGTGCTCCTGCCCTGCCAGCCGACGGTCTTGGCGACCGGGCCGGTGCTCAGCGTCAGCCGGCCCGCGTCGAGCGCGAAGTCCTGGCGCAGCACCGCGTCCTTGGGGACGGTCGGGGTCTGGTTGCGTGCGGAGTAGTCGGGGCGGGTGGCGGTCAGCTTCTGGGTGCCGGTGCCGGGGACGAACATCGAGTAGAAGCCGGCCGGCAGCGCGGGGTCCTCGGTGGTGGCCGTGGTCTGCGCGGCGACGGCAGGGCTGGTCGCGGTGGTGACCGTGGCGTCCGTCAGGGCCTTGCCGGTATTGCTGTCGGTGACGCGGCCCTGGACGAGCCCGCCGTCGGTGGGCAGACAGCCCACGTTGCCCACGAACAGGTTGTCCATCTCCCACCAGACGCCCGAGGCGGCCGTGTAGTGGAAGCGGACCTGCACCTGCGTCTTTCCGGCGGCCTGGGGGATCGCGACCTTGACCTGGGTGACGTCGTAGCCGGGGTCGTCGGTGCCCTGGTGCCAGACCGTCGTCCAGTTCTGGCCGCCGTCCACCGTGACCTGTACGAGGGCGCTGGATGCGGGGGAGTTGACCGCGGTGTAGTCGTCGGCGAATTCGACGTACGGCACCGGCGCCTCGGACATGTCGATGACCGGGCTGGTGAGCGTGGTGTCCACCGGCGCGGTGCCGGCGGCGCGGCTGTTGGCGACGGCGAAGCCGCCGCTGCCGCCCCGGGTGTAGTTGTCCGGGTTGGTGGCGCTGATCGTGCCGGTGGCGGGGCCGAACTTCCAGCCGCCGTTGCCGGTCGCGTCGGTGACGGTCCACCCGGCGGGGGTCGTGGAGTCGTCGAAGGTCAGGGTGTTGCCGTCCGGGCGGAGCGCGTACCCGGCCGCGGTGCACTCGGAGGCCTGGACCGGCAGGGCGACGTCCTTGCTGACGTCCGCGTCGCCCACCGTGACGGTGGGATCGGCGGTCTCGTAGCCCGCGGCCTGTGCGGTGACGCGCAGGGTGTAGTCGGCGCCGTCGGGCAGCTTCACGCTGTACGCGCCGGTGTACGGGTCGGTGAAGACGGTGCCCGCCATGCCGTCCACGGTCAGCCGTGCGTATAGCGGGTAGCCGTGCCCCGAGCCGTCGGTGACCTTGCCGCTGACCGTGTGCGTGGGCAGCGTGTGCAGGACGACGTCCTGGGTGGCGGTGGCGCCGTCGGTGACCGTGACGCCGGTGCGGGTGGCAGTGGCGTACCCGAACTCGGTGATCTTCAGGTCGTAGTCACCGGGCACGGTGGTGATGCTGTACGTGCCGTTGTCGTCGGTGGTCGCCCGGTTGCCGCCCAGGGTGACCGCTGCGCCCGGCACCGGCTTTCCTGTGTCGTCGGCCGTCACCTTGCCGGTGACCTTGCCGTGCGGGCCCGAGCGGAAGGCGCTGACGCCGTTGGGGGTGCCGAGGCCCGTCGGGCCGTCGTAGCCCTCGGCGGCGGTGCAGAGGTAGTCGGTGGCGCAGCTGCCGTTGGAGCCCGAGGTCACGTCGTTGAGACCGGTGCCGTTCTCGTACGGGAAGGAGTTGGGGTACGTCCCCGCGGGCGGCGTGCCGGCGACGGCGTACACGCTCGCGATGATCGGCGCGGAGGCGCTGGTGCCGCCGAACTCCTGCCAGCCGTTGACCTCGAAGGAGTCGTAGACCGCGACTCCGGTGGCCGGGTCGGCGACCGCCGAGACGTCCGCGACGGTGCGGTTCGCGCAGCCGGTGTCCTTCTGGAACGCCGGCTTGGGCTCGATCGCCGAGCAGCCGCTGCCCGCGCCACCCGCTCCCGCGCCGCCCCACACCGATTCGCTCCACCCGCGGGCGGAGCCGTCCTTGGTGAGCGAGGTGCCGCCGACCGCGGTGACGTACGGGGAGGCGGCCGGGTAGGTCACTCCGTACGCGCTGTCGCCGGAGCTCGCCGTGAGCACGACGCCCGGGTGGTTGTAGTACTCCTCGTCGGTGGTGAGGTCGACCGGGTCCTCACCGGAACCCGAGGTCGCGGAGTAGGACGAACCATAGGAGTTCGACACGTATTTGGCGCCGAGCTCGACCGCCGTGTTGACCGCCGCGCCCAGGGAGTCGGTGTTCGGTGCGTCCGCCTCGACGAGCAGGATGTGCGCGTTCGGTGCCGCCGCCGAGACCATGTCCAGGTCCAGGGAGATCTCCTGGGACCAGCCCGCGTCGGCGACGGGCAGGTCGTTCGTGGTGCCGCGCTGGGAGACCTTGGTGAAGCAGCCGTTGTCCGTGGTGCAGGCCGGTAGGCCGAACTGCGCCCGGTAGACCGCGAGATCGGACTCCGCCGAGGGGTCGTCGTAGGCGTCGACGATGGCGACCGTCTGGCCCGCACCTCCGTCGGCCGGGAGGTTGTAGGCGTTCTGGAGATCGGCCGGACCGTAGCCGGAGGGAATGCTGTTTGCCTCCAGGAGCCCCTTGATGCCCTTGACGTCCGTACGCCGGTTGGCGAAACAGGTCATATGGCCCGGTTTCGGGGTGCCGCACGCGTGGGTGGTGGCGACCTGGGTGCCGGCGGCGGGGGCGTTCGCGACGTGGGGCCGCGCGGCCGATCTCCCGCCGGTGTCGGACGGCACGGCGGCGGTGGCCGCCTGTACCGGGAGCAGGGCGGCTGCGGCCAGAGCCAGCACGGCCGCCCCGAGGGATATGCGCATGGAGTGAACCCGGATTCGTCGTGAGGAGGCAGGAGGGGCCGCGGTGGCGGCAGTTCACCTTCCGTTTCTCCGCACGGTCACTACAAGGTTCCCCGGCTGCGGGCATGTGAAGGTGCGCGAATGAGAAGCCGCAGCGCGGAACCCGCCGCGGAGGCCCGTCCGCCTGTCTGTACGATGCACGCAGAATCGGACGGCGACCTGCTCAATCCGGTCAAATCCCCCTGGGGTGCGGAGGGTTCGATGATCATTCCCGACACCCGGTTCGATCTCGCGGCCCTGGGGATCGGTCCGCTGGCCGAGCGCGTGTACCTGTACCTCATCGACGAGGGCGAGGGCCGGTCCGCCGACGCCGTCGCGGGGCGGCTCGGCATGGACGTCCCGCCGGTGCGCATCGCCCTGGAACAGTTGGAGCGTCGGCTCCTCATCACGCGTTCCGCGGCACCGGTACCGCACTACACGGCCCGCCCGCCCGAGCCCGCACTGGAGTCGCTGGTCTCGCGGTTCGGGGACGAACTCGCCCAGATACGCCTCTACGCCCGCGATCTGCAGGGCAGGTTCCGCGAGGTGGGCGGGAGAAGCGGCCCCAGCGACATGCTGGAGGTCGTGGTCGGCCGGCGGGAGGTGCTGCGGCACTACGCGCACCTGCTGGAGAGCGCGAAGCAGGAGGTCTCGGTCTTCACCAAGCCCCCCTACGTCGTGCCCGGCAGCCCCCAGGACGTGGACAAGGTGCTGCACACGGAGGGCGAGGGCATCCGGCGCGGCGTCCGCTACCGGACCGTCTACGACAGCGCGGCCGTGGATGTGCCGTTCACGCTGGCGCTGGCCAGGGAGAGCATGGAACTGGGCGAGGAGGCCCGGCTGGTGGACGACCTTCCCATGAAGCTGCTGCTCATGGACCGGTCGACGGGGTTCATTCCGCTGGAGACCGACGCCCCGGAGGCGGGCTCGCTCATCATCCGCCCCTCGCCGCTGCTGGACGCGATGGTGGCGCTCTTCGAAGGCGTCTGGGCGCGGGCGATGCCGTTGGTCCCCGCGCAGGAGCCGGACGGTGCGGGGGAGTTGGACGAACGCGCCCGGCGGGTTCTGCTGCTGATGGCGGCAGGCTTCAAGGACGAGTCCATCGCGCGCGCCCTCGGCACGAGCCGGCGCACCGTACAGACCCATGTCAGCCGGATCATGGCGGCGCTCGGCGCCAGGACCCGCTTCCAGACCGCTCTGCTGGCCCGCGAAAGGGGCTGGATCGGCGAAGACGGGACCGGGGCCGGCTGAGCTGTCCGTCCGGGCACCGGCTCCTCAGAAGTCGAGCCAGCCCCGCAGCGTCGCCTGCGCCCCCGCCTGGAAGCGGGTCTCGGCGCCCAGGGAGTCCAGGAGCTGGGTGATGCGGCGGCGTGCCGTGTGGACGTGTACGCCCATGCGGCGCGCGATCGCCTCGTCCTTGAGGCCCGAGGCGAGCAGCCCCAGGAGCTCCTTCTGGGTCTCCGGGAGCGGAACGTCGGCTCCGCCCAGGGGAGTTGCCTGGTCCCAGACCGTCTCGAAGAGGGGGACCAGCGCGTTGCGCAGCAGCGCGTCGCCGACCACGAGGGCCGTGGCGGTGGGGTCGGTGGACTCCGTCGGCGGGAGCAGGGTGATACGGCGGTCCACCACGATCAGCTTGGTCGGGACGCCCGTGGTGACCCGGGCCCGCAGTCCGCGCTCGATCAGGGTGTTCAGGGAGCGCATCCGGCCCGGGTAGGCGAGGCCCTCGCGGTCGATGACCGTACGGACGTCCACGCCCCGGTCGAGGAGCGCCTCGATGTCGAGCCCCGCCGAGCGTGAACCCTCCTCGGTCTCGGGGCCCCTGGCGTACGGCGGGCGGTCGAGGATCATCACCTCGCGTTCGGCTCCCGCGAGCAGGGACTCGGCCCGCTCGCCGATCTCGCGGATGCCGGTGACGATCTCGATCCCGCCCTCGGAGGCGGTCGGTGATCCCTCCATCAGCCGGCCCGCGATCCGGTCCGCCTGCATCATCAGGCGCTCCAACTCGGCTGAACGCTGGTGGAGTTCGGCCTGGCGCCGGTGGATCAGCGTGCGGATCGCGGCCGCCGGGGCGGCCGGGCGGGGGAGCGCGGCGGGGGATTCCGAGTCGGCCGGGGAGATGAATCCATGGTCCGACAGCCTGGTCAGGGCCGCGTTCAGACGCCCGCGCGGAATGCCGAGGAGATGCGCCAACTCGGCGTGATGTGCGGCGCGTTGTTTCAGCAACGCCTCGTAGGTCCGTTCCTCGTCCTCCCCCAGGCCGAGGTCCTGCAGTTCCGCCCCCTGGATCATGACCCGGATTCTTTCGTGGTCACAACAACCACACAAGTGTGTGTGTCCACATGTCAACACGGGCTACGCATTGATGAGTTCGCGTCACGGGAGGTTGCATGGGCATGCCCAGACAGCCAGCGTGGGAGGGGAACCTTGCGTACATCCAGAGCACGTGCAGGCAGATCCACTGGCAGAAGCGGGATCACCGGAGTGGCGGCACTGATGGGCGCCGCCGCCCTGCTGGTCGGCGTCGTGCCCGCGGCCTCGGCGGCGACCCCGCCGGCCGCAACGCCTGCCGAAGTCATCCCGGGGACGGAGACAGCGACCCCGGCACTGGTGGACGGAATCAAGGAATCGGCCGATGCGAAGGTGAGTGCGGCGGCTGCCGCCACCGGGCATCTCGCCGCGAAGAAGAGCCGTTACAAGATCGGCAATCCGGCGGCCGACCTGAAGGCGATCCAGTCCACGAAGGACGGGGCCGAGGAGACCGTACGGCTGAAGCAGACGTACCACGGCCTCGACGTGCTCGGCGGCCAGTACATCGTGCGGATGACCAAGAAGGACGGGAAGCGGACGGTCACCGGGACGTCCGGCCAGTACTTCACCCAGCTCTCCACCGGAACCACCGCCAAGGTCTCCGACCAGGTCGCGGTCCAGCGTGCGGTGGGCGCCGTCGCGGCCCAACTGGGCGGCGGAAGCCAGAAGCTGACCAGGGCGAGCGTGGCGAAGAAGGACCTGAAGCCGCTCACCGGAACCGCGGGCAAGCTGATCGTCCTGCCGCAGGGCAAGGGCGTACTGACCCGCCAGGTCACCGTCACGGGCACCGACCCCGCCACCGGGAACCCGGTGCTGCAGCAGGTCTACATCGACGCGAACGCGGGCTTCCCCGTCCTGCAGTACAGCTCGATCAAAACCTTCGGCGCCCCGCAGCGGACCCAGGCGGGCGCGGCGGCCGCCGACGGCACGGGCGCACAGCCCGAGGCGCCCGAGGCGGTCGGCGACTTCCCCGGCACCACCGGCACCGGCACCAAGCTGGACGGCACCAAGGCCGATCTGAACCTGTACTACTACGCCTCGCGCGGCCAGTACGTGATGATCGACTACGCCCACATGTGGGACACCAGCAAGAACATGCTGACCACCTGGGACGCCCGCGGCAAGGACGTCTCCGAGGTCTCCGGCCGCTGGCCCAGCGGCATGAAGGAGTTCGGCTCCGCCACCCAGGAGTTCGGCGCCGACGCCACCGAGGCGGGCGCGGTCGACGCGCACGTCGCCGCGGGCCAGGTGTACGACTACTACAAGAAGGTGCACGGCCGCGACGGCCTCGACGGGCGCGGCCGTACCGTCAACTCACTGGTCGGGGTCACGTCGTTCGGGCAGCCGTACGTCAACGCCTTCTGGGACGGCGACAAGATGGTCTACGGCACGGGCGACGACGAGTACAAGTCGCTCGCCTCGGACCTGGACGTCGTCGGCCACGAGATGACCCACGGCGTCGTCGAGAACACCGCCAACCTCGTCTACGCGGGCCAGTCCGGCGCCATGAACGAGGCCATCGCCGACTACTTCGGCAACGCCATCGACGTCGACGCCTCCGGCACCTCGATGACCGACCCGGACGCGGGCCTCCTCGGCGAGAACCTCTGCCGCAGCAAGACCCCGCGCGAGTGCGCCTTCCGCGACCTCAACGACGGCGCCACGACCTCCAAGAACTACCTCGGGGTCTCCTTCGGCACCGACAACGGCGGCGTGCACCTCAACTCGACGATCTACTCGGGCGCGCTCTGGGACATCCGCCAGGACCTGGGCGCCGACCTCGCCGACCGCATCGCCTACAAGGCGCTCAGCGAGTACATGACGCCGCTGGACGGCTTCACCCAGGGCCGCAACGCCACCATCGCGGCGGCGAAGGCGCTCGGGGTCACGTCGAAGCAACTGGCGGTCGTCACCCGCTCGTTCAACGCCCACGGCATCGTCCCGGGCTGGGAGAACGCGCTCGGCGTCGACTCGGACAAGCTGCTCGGCAAGATCAACTCGCACTCCACGGGAACGGGCGCCGGCGGCGGCTGGTGGGCGGCCTCGCGCTCCAACGACGACGGCTCCGAGCCGTTCTCGGTCTGGGCGGGCAGGACGACGGGCGGCGGTCTGCGCCTGATCAGCCCCAACAACGGGAACTACAACGTCTACCCGGCGACCGACGGCAAGAACGTCGTCTGGGCGTCCTTCGGGCAGAGCTCGATCGATGTGTTCGTACGGCCGATCGCCGGCGGCACCCCGAAGAAGGTCTGGTCCTCCTACACCGATCTCCAGAACCTGAAGATCGACGGAGACATCGTGGTCTTCGAGGAGTACGACCCGTTCGGCGGACGGCACGCCGGCTACGTCAACATCAAGACCGGCAAGCAGGCGTACGTCGACGGCGGCTCGTACTCCAAGAGCTCGGCGCTCCCCTCGGTCAAGGGCAGGACCCTCGCCTACGCCAAGGTCTGGCCGGACGCGACCGGCTACCACCTGGGCATCGAGACCCTGGACCTGACCACCGGCAAGACCACGCTGATGCCGCAGATCGGCGCCGAGCCGTACTCCGTCGGCCAGACCGGCATCAACGGCACCCATGTGGTGTGGCTGGCCGACACCGACGGTGACGGCACGATGTCGGTGCGCCGGGCCAACTACGACGGCTCCAAGCTGATCGACCTCACCCCCGAGTCGGGCACCGGCGCGCTCTACGCCTACGACCTGACCCTGAGCGACACCTCGGCGACGGTCACGGCCCAGGAGCCCGACACCGCCTACCGCAACGAGACCCTCGCCAAGCTCTGGCAGGTCCCGACGGACGGCACGAGCGGCGCGGTCCGCGTCTCCTGCAACCGGGGCGAGCAGCTCTACGCGGCCGCCGACGGCGGACAGCGTGTGGTGTGGGTGGACGGCACCACGGGCTGGACGGACCTGGTGACGCGGGAGCGTCCGGCAGGGAACTGCGGCTGACGATCCCGTACGTACGGACATGACAGCGGCCCCCGGCGATGCGCCGGGGGCCGCTGTCGGTGTGACAGGTCAGCCGTTGGCGAGGGCCTGGACGCGGTCCAGGGCGCCGTTGAAGTGGCTGTGGTCGCCGACCGTGGGGCCTGACGAGGTGTACTGCCACATCGTCTGCACGCCCCAGCCGGCCGGCAGCGTGCCGACGGAGGTGGCGTAACGGGCGATCCAGAGCGGGTTGATCGAGCCGAAGGCGGCCGAGTTCCCCGTGCACTGGGTCCACCAGCTGGTGGCGGTGTAGATCACCGGGTCGCGGCCGGTCGCCGCCTTGTAGGTGTTGACGAAGTCCTTGATCCAGCTGACCATTCCGGCAGCGGTCTTGCCGTAGCAGGCCGCTCCGTACGGGTTCCACTCGATGTCCAGCGCACCGGGAAGCGTCTTGCCGTCCTTCGACCAGCCACCGCCGTGAGCGATGAAGTAGTTGGCCTGGGCGGCGCCCGTCGTGGTGTCGGGGGTGGCGAAGTGGTACGAGCCGCGGATCATCCCGACGTTGTACGAGCCGTTGTACTGCTGCGCGAAGTAGGGGTTCGTGTAGTACGTCCCCTCGGTGGCCTTCACATAGGCCCACTTCACGCCGGAGCTCCACAACGTCGACCAGGCGACGTTGCCGTTGTGGCTGCTGGTGTCCACGCCCTCGGTCTGCGTGACCTGGGGAGTGACTCCGCCGGTGTGGACGCCGTCGTGAGCGGCGACCCCCATACCCAGCCAGGCGGTGCCGCGAGCGGGTACCTGGGCGGCACCGGCACTGCCGGGAAGGGCCAGAATGAGAGCGAGGACTGCGAGGAGGATCCCGGCCGCGGCAAGAGGTGCGCGGCCGGCCGTTCCGGATCTGTGCACGGGCATGTGCGTGCCTCCGAAAGGCTCGGTGGTGCTCGATGGTGGGGGGAGCAGTGACTGAGCGGTGGTGCGCCAACGAAGCTACGCACGTAGACCCGTGTGGCGGAAGGGGGCCTGGTTGCTGCCGATGGTCTACTCCTGCGAAATACTGACGGAGCTGCGGCGATGTCGGCCGGTGAAAGAAACTTTCAGGATCGGGAAAGCTCGAAATGGGTGCTGACGTGCACGAGAGCGGTACAGGGAGTGAAGCGGAGCCCACGGCTGGAAGTGGTGTGGACCAGGAATTCCTGTCCCTGGAGCGGGAGTTGGCCGTTTTCCTGCGCCGTGCCAGAGCCACGTCGGGCGAGATGTCGCGCGCGGTCCACCCCGATCTGGAGGCCGCCGCGTACGGGCTGCTGGTCTGCCTCGACGAGTGGGGCGTCCAGCGGGCGACCGACCTGGCCGCGTACATCGGCGTCGGCAAGGCGACGATGAGCCGGCAGCTGAAGGCGCTGGAGGAGCTGGGCCTGGTCCGGCGCGAGCAGGACCCGGTCGACGGGCGTGCGTTCCGGATCGACCTCACCGAGGAGGGTCGCGAGCGGCTGCGCAGGGTGCGGGACGCGCGCCGGGCGACGTACGTGAAGAAGCTGGACGGCTGGGACAGGCGCGAGGTCGCCGAACTGGCCAGACTCCTCCATCAGTTCAACAAGCGGGCGGCGGAATGAGCGGGGGCACATCAAGCCCGTCGAGGGGGTCCCCCCTGCTCGAGCGAAGCCGAGAGCTTGGGGGAGATTGAGGACAAGCGGCCGAAGGTCGCTTACGGGAGTCCGAGGGCGACGCCCTCAGAGCTCCACCAGCACCGCCGTCGCATCGTCATGCGTCTTGCTCCGCCGCAGATACCGCCGCTCCACATCCCCGTCCTCCAGAGCCCGCACCCGGTCGACGAGCCCCTGCGGCCCCTCCTTCCGCAGAACCCCGAAGCAGTCGGCCCAGTCGCCCTCGCCGAACTTCTCCACCCACCGGCTCGCCCCGTCGGTCAGCGCCGCCAGAGCCCGCACGTCCCCCACCGGCACGCGCCCCGCCACCGCCCGCCCGGCCACCTCTGGATCCACCGCGGCCGTGAAGAACCCGCCCTCCTGGTTCCGCACCGAGTCCGCCGAAGCCTCCGTGGCCAGCAGCTCGCGCGGCACCCGGTCGAGGCGGTCGTCGAGCACCGCCCGTACGCCGCCCTCCGCGTCCTCCACCAGCAGGACGGAGTCCGACAGCACCAGGTACTCGAGATCGCCCGCGTCCCAACGCGCCGCGACCACGGTTGCCTGAGGTGTGCGCGGGTGAGAAAGGTCACAGGTCCCGGCGTGCGTATCCGCGGTGCGCCGGATTGCTTCCGCCAGGATCTCAGGGAGCGTCATATCCCGTCGCGAACCGGACAGTTCGACCATCGCGCCCCCGAGCCGCGCCGTGAACCACGGCACCCCGTGCACACACCCGTCGTCCCCCACGGGCGGAGTCACCCCGTCCAGTACGACGAGCGCCCCGCCACCGCCCGAGGCAGGCAGGACCGTGCCGCTCCAGTCCTCGTTGGGGCGTACGGGATCTCCGGGGACGGTGGTGACTTCGATGCGCATGAACGCCAGTCTGCACGACGCCTCCACGGGTCGATCACAGCGATCACCACCTGGTCTGAACCAGCAGGTCAACCACCCCCGTCCAGGCGGAAGAAGCCCCTCCGGGAAGCTGCGGGCGCGCATCCTGCCAAAGGCGCACCGGAAGATCCAGCCGGGTCCCCGACTGCGCCTCGCGCACGCCGGTCGCAGAGTTGTTCGCCAACTCGGCTGTGATGTTCACTCGTTCGGGTGGCCCACCGGACGATGCACGCCCCCTCGCCACACCCACTGAAATGGTCAGGAGCCATGTCAGGGGCGGGGGTTTCTCTGTGTGACCAGCGAGTCAAGGATGCGAGCACCGGTGCGGAACAAGCAGCCTCGGGGCAGTAACGACCCGCGCACGATGCGCGTGCGCAGAAGGCTCGTGGCCGGTGTCGCGGTCGTCGGGATCACGGTCCTCGCGGCCGGCGCGCCCTCGGTCGTCAGTGCGTCGTCCGAAGTGTCGGACGCCCAGCACCTGGTGGACCTGGCCGCCCTCAACCAGCAGGCCGTCTCCCTCGCGCACACCCTCGCCGACGAGCGCGACGACGTGACCGTCTACATCGCGGGCGGCCGCGACGGCAAGAAGCCGGAGACCGGCGGCGTCGACCGGGCGATCGACGAGATCAGCGCCGCATCGGCCGGCGCCCCCGACAGCCTCCGCCGCGAACTCGCGGGCGTCCCCGCCATCCGCCGTACGGCACTGACGGGCAAGGGCACCGCCCTCGACGCCCAACGGGCCTACTCCGAGGTCGTGGCCACCCTCCAGGACCTCGCCGAGCAACTGGCCGACCGGACACCGCCCGAGGCGGCCGCGACCACCCGCGCACCCCTCGCACTGGCCCGCGCCGTCGACCAGGCATCCGCGACCCGGGGGCTGCTCCTCGCGGCGCTCGCCGTCCCGCGCCCGGCCAAGGTGTCGGTGTACGACCCGATCACGGCCACGTACGTCCTCAAGCAGCCGTCCGACGACCCCAAGGCCAAGGACCGCGACGCCCTCAGCTCCGCCGCCCAGCAGGCCCGCGTCCGTGAACTCGGCGCACTGGCCGACTTCGACCAGGCCGCGCAGCCCGACGCCCGCGAATCCCTCTCCGCCACGGTCTCCGGCACCGAGGTCAACAGCGCCGAGCGCTATCTGACCCGCCTCGCCGACCAGCCGCAGCTCTCCGGCGCCGACCTCGACACCAGCAAGAGCAAGCTCGACGACGCGCTCTCCGCCCGTACGGACCAGATGCGCAGCGTCGAGTCGACCCTGGGCGTCGAGCAGGAGAAGCAGCTGGCGAAGCTCCGCGACGACAAGGTCACCGCGCTGGAGATCCAGATCGCCGAGACAGCCGCACTGCTGCTCCTGGCGATCGGCGTCTCCACCGCCGTGGCCCGCACCCTCACCCGCCCGCTCGCCGTCCTGCGGATCGGCGCGGCCCGCCTGGCCGCCGACCCCGAGGCGGAGGAGCCGGTGCGCTTCACCGGCCGCAACGACGAGTTCGCCCAGGTCGTACGGTCGCTGAACACCCTGCACGGCAAGCTGCTCGCCGCCGGTTCGCGCGCCCAGTCCCTCGTCGGCGACCACAGTGAACTGGCCGACAGCCGCGAGATGCTGGCCGCCGAACGCGCCGAACTCGAAGCCCGTACAGCCGCCCTGGAGGCCGAATCGGCCCAGGTCGCCGCCCAGTTGGACCGGCTGCGCTCCACGGTCCACTCCACCTTCGTCAACCTCGCCCTGCGCAGCCTCGGCGTCGTCGACCGCCAGCTCACCGTCATCGAGTCCCTCGAAGAGCGCGAGCAGGACCCTGAAGGTCTCGCCACCCTCTTCAAGCTCGACCACATGGCGACCGTGCTGCGCCGCCACAGCGAGAACCTCCTCGTCCTGGCAGGCGCCGAGCACGGCCACGCCCACGGCGGCGCGGTCCCGCTCGTCGACGTCCTGCGCGCGGCCGTCTCCGAGATCGAGCGCTACGAGCGCGTGGCGATCCAGTCGCTCCCGCCGCACGCCCAGGTCGCGGGCTTCGCCGCCGACGACATCAGCCACCTCGTCGCCGAACTCCTGGAGAACGCGGCCGCGTTCTCCCCGCCCGACGCCCAGGTGCAGCTCTCCGCCTGGATGCTGGAGAGCGGCGAGGTGATGGTCTCCGTCCAGGACGAGGGCATCGGCATGGCCCCGGCCCGCCGCACCGAGATCAACGCCCGCCTCGCCACCCCGGACCCCGAGTCCGCGGACCCCACCACGGGCCTCGGCCTGCACGTGGCGGCGCTGCTGGCCGCGCGTCATGGCGTACGGATCGAACTCCGCGAGCAGCAGCAGGGCGGCACGGCCGCGGTCGTGGTCCTGCCCCCCGCGCTGCTCCCCACGGAGCCGCCGGTCCTCGCCGTCCCGCGCCGCGCACCGGTGCCGGGCGCCGCGCCCGCGCTGAACCTGCCGGGCCAGGTCGCGGAGGCCAACTCCAATGCGCTGCCCACGCGTTCACGTGCGCGCTACGAGATCGGCCCCGACGCCCACGAGCGCGCGCCCGAGCCCGAGGTGGACGAGCCGACGTTCACGATGCGCCTGCCGGTACCGCCGCCGGAGCCCGAGCCCGCACCGGAGCCGGAACCCGCACCGAAGCCCGCGACCGAGACCCTGACCACCCCCAAGGGTCTCCCCAAGCGCACCCCCAAGATCACCCCGTCGGCGTCGGCGGAGCCCAAGAAGCGCCCCGCCGGCGTGGACGCCGATGCCCTGCGCCGCAGGCTCGGAGGCTTCCACCAGGGGGCCAAGGACGGCCGCAGAGACGTACAGGCAGAAATCGACGACTCGGCGGACACCGACGACGCGGGGGACAGTGTCGAGGAGGCACGCAGTTGACCGCACCCAGCACAACCGGCGCATACGGATTGAGCAGTGAGGCCCGCAACCTGCACTGGCTGCTGCAGAACCTCGTGGAGGAGGTGCCAGGGGTCCACTCCGTCACGGTCGTCTCCTCCGACGGCCTGATGCTGCTCTCCTCGGAGCCCGACGAGGGCACCGCACCCGAGGCACGGAGCAGCGGCCCCAAGGGCTCCTCGGCGGACCTCGCCACCATCGTCTCCGGCATCGCCAGCCTCACCGTCGGCGCGGCCAAGCTGATGGACGGCGGCGGCGTGAAGCAGACGATGGTCGCGATGGAGGAGGGCAGCGTCTTCGTCATGTCGATCAGCGACGGCTCGCTGCTCGGCGTGCACGCGACACCCGACTGCGACATGAGCGTCGTCGCGTACCACATGGCGCTCTTCGTCGGCCGCGCCGGACACGTCCTGACCCCCGAACTCCGCAGCGAGCTGCGCAAATCCATGGAGAGCACCAGGTGACCCCGCCCGTACCCCAGCTCCCCGCCCGCCGCCCCGCGCGCGTACGCCCGTACTCGCTCACCGGTGGCCGCACCAAGTTCGGCCACGTCCTGTTCGTGGAGACCTTCGTGGCGGCACTGGACGCACCACCCACGCGTCCCGAACTCCTCAGTGGCGGCCCGAAGCACCTCATGCCGGAGATGCAGGCGATCGTCGAGATCTGCCGCCGGATGCGTACGGTCGCCGAGATCTCGGCGCTCCTCAAGATGCCGCTCGGCGTGGTCCGCGTACTCCTCAGCGACCTCGCCGACCAGGGAAAGATCCGTGTGTACGGAACCGGGCACGGCGAGGGCCAGCCCAACCGTGCGTTGCTCGAAAGGGTGCTGAGTGGACTCCGCCGTCTCTGACCTCGCCGAGGACAACATCCAGGCGTGGCAGAACGACCGCACCAGGGCTCCTGTCTCCACGAAGATCGTGGTGGCGGGGGGTTTCGGCGTAGGCAAGACCACGTTCGTCTCGTCAGTCTCAGAGATCACCCCGCTGAAGACCGAAGCGCTGATGACGCAGGCGAGCGAGGACACCGACGACCTCAGCGACACCCCCGACAAGCAGACGACCACCGTCGCGATGGACTTCGGCCGGATCACGCTCGACGACGACCTCGTCCTGTACGTCTTCGGCACCCCCGGCCAGCAGCGCTTCTGGTTCATGTGGGACGACCTGGTGCGCGGCGCGATCGGCGCGGTGGTCCTCGCGGACACGCGCCGCCTGGCGGACTGCTTCCCGGCCCTGGACTACTTCGAGTCGTGCGGACTGCCCTACGTCGTGGCGGTCAACCACTTCGAGGGAACCCCGGGCTTCGAGGCGGCCGACGTACGAGAAGCCCTCACCATCCCCGCCCACGTCCCCGTCCGGATCATGGACGCGCGCAACCGCATCACGGTGATCGAGTCGCTGCTGACCCTGGTGGGTCACGCGCTCGACACCACCCCCGAATAGGAGCAACCCCGCCATGCGGAAGATACTCATCGTCGGAGCCGGCCAGTCCGGGCTCCAACTCGCCCTCGGTCTCCAGTCGCAGGGCTACGAGGTCACCCTCATGTCCAACCGCACCGCGGACGAGATCCGGGGCGGCCGGGTCATGTCGACCCAGTGCATGTTCGACACGGCGCTCCAGCACGAGCGGGACCTGGGGATCAACTTCTGGGAGTCGCAGGCGCCGAGGATCGAGGGCGTGGGCGTCTCGGTGGCGGGCCCGGAGTCTCAGCGAGTGATCGACTGGGTGGGAAAGCTCGACGGCTACGCGCAATCAGTGGACCAGCGCGTGAAGATGGCCGGCTGGATGGAGACGTTCGCCCAGCGCGGCGGCCAGCTGGTCATCCACGGAGCGGCAGTCTCCGACCTCGACTTCTTCGCCCGCACCTACGACCTGGTGATGGTCTCGGCGGGCAAGGGCGAACTGGTCTCGATGTTCGGCCGCGACGAGTCGCGCTCCCCGTTCTCGGTACCGCAGCGCGCCCTGGCGGTCGCGTACGTCCACGGCATGGGCCCGCGCCCGGAGCACCCGGACTTCGACGCCGTCCGCTGCAACCTGGTCCCGGGGGTCGGCGAGCTCTTCGTGATGCCGACGCTGACGACGACGGGCCGCGCGGACATCCTCTTCTGGGAGGGAATCCCCGGCGGCCCGCTGGACGCGTTCCAGGGAGTGAAGGACCCCAAGGACCACTTGTCCCTCACCCTGGAACTGATGGAGAAGTTCACGCCCTGGGAGTACGCAAGGGCGACCAAGGTCGAACTCACCGACGCGGGCGGCACATTGGCGGGCCGCTACGCCCCCACGGTCCGCAACCCGATCGGCCGCCTGCCCGGCGGCGGCCTGGTGCTTGGCGTCGCGGACGTGGTGGTCGCGAACGACCCGATCACGGGCCAGGGCTCCAACTCGGCGTCGAAGTGCGCGGCTTCGTACCTGGAGTCGATCGTGACCAGGGGAGACCAGCCCTTCGACGAGGCCTGGATGCAGCAGACGTTCGACGGCTACTGGAACACGGCACAGCACGTCACGAAGTGGACGAACGCGATGCTGGGGGTTCCGCCGGAGCACGTACTGAACCTGATCGGCGCGGCGGGTCAGCTCCAGCCGGTGGCGGACCGTTTCGCGAACGGGTTCAACAACCCGGCGGACTTCGAGAACTTCTTCTACGACCCGGAGAAGACGAACGCGTATGTGGGTGGGGTCGCGGCGGCTGCGTCAGCGGCGTAAGCGGGCCGTGTCGGGGCGCGCCTCCTCCGGGGGCTCCGCCCCCGGACCCCCGCTCCTCAATCGCCGGAGGGGCTTGATTTTGCCCCTGCGGGCTCGTTTTCTGCGGGTTGTATGAGCCCGCGCGTGTGAGCTCAGGTGGGCAAAATCAGCCCGTCCGGCGATTGAGGACACGCGGCCGAAGGTCGCGTACGGGGGCGCAGGGGGCGAAGCCCCCGCAAAGGCGGGGTCCGGGGCGCGCAGCCCCGGCCCACCCCACCCCCGCTAGGGGGTCTGGGGCGCAGCCCCAGTTTCGGGAAGGGGCGGGGTGGGGGAAATCTCCGGCACCACGGGCGGCGCATACGACGCCATCGCCCCCGCCCCAGGATCCGGCCGCACCGCCCCCAACAACGGATTGGACGCGATCGGCGACACCTTCACCACGTCCCCCGGCCGCGGCGCCTGCACCACCATCCCGTCCCCCAGATAGATCGCCACATGCGTCGCCCCGGGGAAGTAGATCACCAGATCCCCGGGCCGCAGCTCCCGCAGCGGAACCCGCTTCAGCTGAGCCCACTGCTCCTGCGAAGTCCGCGGAATCACCCGCCCCGCAGACGCCCACGCCTGCGAAGTGAGCCCCGAGCAGTCGAACGACTCGGGCCCCTCCGCCCCCCACACATACGGCTTCCCGACCTGTCGCACCGCGTACGACAGCGCCGCATTCCCCGCCCGCGAAGGCGCCCCCGCAGGCGCACCCGGCGACCCGGCCAGCACACCGGAGTCGATCAGCGTGCGCTGCGCGGAGTCGACGGAAGCCTGCTCCAGCCGCGCCACATCGGCGAGTTGCTGTGCGCTCAGCGAAGCAAGCAGCGTCTCCACCGACTTGAGCCGCCCCTGCACCGCATCCCGCTGCTTCTTCTGCTTCGCCGCAAGCACCTGCTCCGCATCCAGCGCCTCCTGAGACTTGGCGGCCAGCTCACTCGCCCGCACCTCCGACCCTTCGAGCCGGCTCACCCGAGCCAGCCGCTCCGAGGAGGCCCGCTCGATCTGATGGCCCTGGTCGATGAACTCCTGCGGGCTCCGCGCGAGCAGCAACTGCATGTAGTCCGACAGACCGGTCTGCCCCTGGTACTGCTCCCGGGCCATCCGCCCGACCTCGCTCCGCCCGCCCGCCAGGGCGATCCGCACCTTCGCGAGCTGCGCCCCCAGCCGTTTCGTCTCGGCGGTCTGCGCCTTCAGGTCGGCGGCGGTGGCGTTGTACGTCTCGCTCGCCTCTTCCGCCTGCCGGTACAGGGTCTGCATCTCGGTGAGCGCCCCCGCGACCGTCGTGGGCGGCGAGCTCACGGAATCCACGGAATCCACGGGATCCCCAGGATCCCCCGGCACCGCGAACGCGAGAGCCGGCGTCGCCGCGATCACCGTCGCCATGGCAGCCGTGCAGATGGACCGGAGAAGTCGCCCTGACATCCCATCACCTCCGCCCCGACCATGGGGCGATGGCGACGGAACCGCCTCAGGGGTGACCGATTCGGCCCAACGAGGTCACTCGGTCCGGTCCATCCCCGGCGTGGCGTCCGGCCCTGTCGCCGCGTCCGGCTTCGACCACGGCCACCGCACCCCCGAAGGCGGCTTCCCCTCGGGGGAGTGGACGTACTTCCACCGCCGGGTCAGCCCGACCCGCCCGGACGCTGCCGCAGGAGTCCGTACGTACACGAGCACGGTCGGCGCCCCGCCGTCCGCGTCCGGTACCGGCACGTTGTACAGCTTCGGCGGATGCCCGGTGGGCCCGAGCAGTACGGGCAGCACGCGTCCGTCCAGGGGCCCGCCCTCGAAGGGGGTGTCTTCGCTCTTCACCCCACCAGTGTCACCCCACCGGTGTCACAGCAGGTGGGCGGCCTCGCCGACGACGGGGATCACCCGCCGGGCCAGCACCCCCGCCGACCCCTCCGGCGTCTCCAGCGCCAGCGCGGCCTTCACGGCCTCGGCGGCCTGGGCGTCGGTCGCGGCGGTGACGGTCAGCAGCCCCACCAGATGGTCGACGAGCCAGTCGCGCAACTCGCCCAGCGGCGGCTGCTTCCCCTCGTCGAGCCAGATCAGCGACGCCGCCTCGACGGCGGCGATCCACGTCCGGACCATCATCCGCAGCCGGGGTCCGGGGTCGGGCATCCGGAGGTGGACGAGGATCTGCTCGGCGGCGGTCCGCCGTACCTCGTCGACGATCGCACTCGTACGGGACGTCTCGGCGACGGAGCCGCCCTGCAGCAGCGCGGAGAACCCGGTGTCGTGCTGGTCCACAAAGGTCAGATACCGATCCAGCGCCCGCGTCAGCCGCAACGTCAGCGGCCCGCTCTGGGATTCGGCGAAGCACTGCTCCAGCTCGTCGGCGGCCGACCGCAGGGCAGCCTCGTACAACTGCTGCTTGCCGCCGGGGAAGTACCGGTAGACGAGCGGCCGCGACACCCCGGCCGTCTCGGCGACCTCGTCGAGCGAGACGTCCTCGGGAGCCCGGTGCGCGAAGAGCGACAGTGCGGCGTCGAGGAGCTGGCTGCGGCGCTCCGCGACGCTGAGCCGGCGGTAGGCGGGGACTGCTGCGGGGGTCACCCTCGCAGCGTAATCCCGTACGGAGGTCAGCGGGCCAGCAGTCCGGAGCTCACCCACAGCCGCCGCCCCGCCCCCTGCAAGACGCCGATGTCATCCAAGAAGTCGGTCAGCCGCCGGGCCCCGTTCTGCATGACCTCCGCCCGGTGGCCGCTCGCCTTCACCTGGGCGACGGCTTCCCGCCGGTCGAGGCCGACGTTCGTGTACACCTGCGGGTTGACGAAGCAGGTGGAGAAGACGCGCGCGGCCTGTCCGCTGCTGATCCGGGTGAAGCGCTGCTCCCAGCGCGGTGCGGTGACCATCTGGCGCCTCAACTCCTCGCGTGCGTACCGCACATGGCGCGCCTCCTCGACCACATGGATACGGGTGACGCCCCGCACCAGGGTCTGCACGCGCTCGTCCGGGAAGGTCAACCGCTGCATGTAGTCGAGGATCTCCTCACCCAGCAGCGTGGCGGAGAACGACCCGGGTGTGGTCGAGACGGTCTTCAGGACGCGCGCCAGATTGTGGTAGAAGCGCGGCACCTGATAGGTCGGCGCCCCGCCCTTCTGGATCATCTTGGCGAACATCATCGAGTGCCGGCACTCGTCGGCTATCTCGGTCAGGGCGTAGCGGACGTGCTGACTGGTCAGGGACTTGTCGTAGATGTGCCGTACGAGCAGCTGCATCAGGATGATCTCGAACCAGATCCCCAGCGAGGCGAGCGACGCGGCCTCGTGACGGGCGAGGTCCATGCGCTGGTCCTCGCTCATCCTGCGCCACATCGGGGTGTCGTACAGCGACAGCAGCTCCGGCGGCCAGAACCACTTCCCGTCCTCGACGGGTGCTTCCCAGTCGAGTTCCTTCTCGGGGTCGAAGGAGTGCTTGGCGGACGATTCGAGCAGCCGCCGGGCGACCTGTTCGCGGTCCCTGAGGAGGCCGAGGGCGTCGCGGAGCACTTCGCGTTCGGTCACGGAGGTCATCTCTGAGGGCACCTCTTGCGCGTCGGAGAGGTCGGGTCATCCGTCGGGTCACCGGGCGGGTTACCAACGGTCACGTCTTATGAGACTGCTTGTCAGCAAGCTCGTCAATCCCTCACGCACGACTTGTTGACCCGGCGTCTACCAACGTGTGAACCTGCGCTGTATGTCGACACATGAGCTCTACACGGGCGGACCGATCGACCCCAACTGGCAAGTACCGTCGTCCAGTTCAGCACGGTTCAGCTGGGAGTACGACGACGGCCGCGACCGCCTCCTCGCCCTGTACCAGAAGGGCAAGGACAAGCAGTGGGACGGCGCCAAGCGCATCGACTGGTCCCTGGAAGTGGATCCGTACGACCCGCTCGGCACCCCCGACGAGGCGATGACCCTCTACGGCACCCCGTACTGGGCGAAGATGACCGACAAGAACAAGGGCGACCTCCGGCGCCACTACACGGCCTGGCAGTTCAGCCAGTTCCTGCACGGTGAGCAGGGCGCGATGATCTGCGCCGCCCGCATCGTCGAGTCGGTCCCCGACCTGGACGCCAAGTTCTACTCGGCGACGCAGACCATGGACGAGGCCCGGCACGCCGAGATCTACGGACGCTTCCTCCACGACAAGATCGGCATGCTCTACCCGATCAACGACAACCTCCAGGGCCTCCTCGGCGACACCCTGCGCGACTCCCGCTGGGACATGCCCTACCTCGGCATGCAGGTCCTCATCGAAGGCCTCGCCCTCGCCGCCTTCGGCATGATCCGCGACACCACGGACAAGCCGCTGCCCAAGCAGATCCTCGCGTACGTGATGCAGGACGAGGCCCGCCACGTCGCCTTCGGCCGCATGGCGCTGCGCGACTACTACAAGCAGCTCTCGGACGCGGAACTGCGCGAGCGCGAGGAATTCGTCATCGAGGGCTGCTACTTGATGCGCGACCGCCTGCGCGGGGTCGAGGTCCTGGAGAACTTCGGCATCCCGAAGAAGGAGGCCGAACAGCTCTCGGAGGAGTCGGAATTCCTGGCCCTCTTCCGCCAGTTGCTCTTCAGCCGCATCGTCCCGTGCGTCAAGGACATCGGACTCTGGGGCGAGCGGCTGCAGAAGGCGTACGTCGACATGGGCGTCTTCGAGATGGGCAACTCCAACCTGGACCTCCTGATGACCCAGGACGAGGAGATCGCGGAACAGCTGGACCGCGAGCGCTTCGAGGTGGAGGAGCAGGCGCGCGTGACGGAGGTGAAGGAGGCGATCGACGAGGGCGCGGCCTCCTGAGGGACCGGTGCCACTCGGATGGAGTAGCGTGCTGGCGTGTCCATGCCTCCGCCGCCCCAGCAGCCGCAGCCGAACCCCTTCGGCCAGCCGCCCACGCCGTACCCCCAGCAGCAGCCGGGCCCCTACGGCCAGCAGCCCGCCGCCCCCTATGGCCAGCCTGCTCCCTACGGCCAGCCGGCCCCCTGGGGGGCTCCGCCGATGGGCATGCCGATGGGCCCGCCGCCCAAGAAGAAGACGGGCCTGATCCTCGGCATCGTCGGCGGAGCCGTGGTGCTGATCGTCGGCGGGGTGGTGGCCCTGGCCATGATCGGCGAGAAGGTGGTGTCCCTCCCGAAGGCGGAGTACCAGCTCACGCTCCCCAAGACGCTGCTCGACGGCAAGTACCAGCTCACCAAGGACCTGTCCGACACCGAGGGCGCGGCGATGAAGAAGGAGGCGGACGGCGCGTGGGACGCGAAGGTCACCCGCGGCCTGCTCGCCCAGTACGCGCTCGGCGGTGACGACGCCAAGGGCCAGCTGACGGTGTCCGGCATGTACGGCCGCTTCAAGAACACCGGCCTGGCCCGCCGCGGCATGATGGAGGGCGCCGCGAAGGGGGCGAAGGCCGTGGTCGCGGTCAAGCCCAAGGACTTCCACCCCTCGGGCTCCGACGTCCCGATCGCCTGCGAGGTCCTCACCTCGACCCAGTCCGGCCAGCGCCTCACCATGCCGGTCTGCGCCTGGACGGACGGCAACACGGGAGCGACCGTCGCGGAGATCACGCAGGAAACGATCCTGAAGGCCCCGACCGAGATCGACCTGGAAGCAGCAGCGGAAACGGCGGCCCAGGTCCGCACGGAGATGCGCAAGCCGCTCGGCTGACCGGGGTGGCGGCCTGCACCCCGTAAAGGGCTACCCGGGCAGGCCGCCCTCCGCCACCATGGCCCCATGACCGCCAACCCCGCCGCCGCCCGCCGCAGTCTCGAAGGTCTTGCGCTCGGGGACGCCTTCGGGGAGCGGTGGTTTCCGCTCTTCCGCGAGCCCCGGCAGTCCTACGAGGACATCCGCGCCCGCCGCACCCCCGAAGAGCCCCGCTGGCACTGGACTGACGACACCGCCCTCGCGCTGGCGATCCAGCGTGTCCTCGACGAGCACGGCGCCGTCGACCAGGACCGGCTCGCCGCCTGTTTCGCGCTCACCTTCGACGCCGATCCGGGGCGCGGCTACGGGTACGGCATGCACACACTGCTGCCCGCCCTCCTCCCCGCACCGGAGGAGTGGCGCACCCTCGCGCCGGACCTCTTCGACGGAGGCAGCCTCGGCAACGGGGCCGCCATGCGGGTCGCGCCCCTCGGGGCCTGGTTCAGTGACGACCTCGAACTCGTGGCCCGGCAGGCCGAGTTGTCCGCGGAGGTCACCCACGCCCACCCGCAGGGCATCGCGGGCGCCGTGGCCGTCGCCACCGCCGCGGCTCTCTCCGTACGGGGAGAACTCGACATCCGGGCCGTGGCGGACCGGACCCCGGAGGGCCCCGTGCGCGACGGCCTCCTGCGGGCCGCCGGCGTCCCCTTCGTCACCGAGCCCTGGAAGGCCTCCGACCTCCTCGGCAACGGGCAGCGGATCCGCGCCGACGACACCGTCCCCTTCGCCGTCTGGTCGGCGGCCCGTCACTCCGGGGACCTGGAAGCGGCCCTGTGGGCCACGGCGGAAGGGCTCGGCGACGTCGACACGACGTGCGCGATCACCGGCGGCATCGTCGCCGCCCGTACCGGCGTCGACGCCGTCCCGCCCGAGTGGCTGGAGCGCCGCGAGGCGCTGCCCGGAAAGGGCTAAGCGGCCGGCGGCGGGAAGCTCGTGCGCAGGGTGAAGGCCGTCGGGGTGGGGCCGTTCTCGCGGAGGTCCACCAGGCGCGCCTCCGCGTCCGTCACCGTGGGGCGGTAACCCGCCGGGACCCACCACAGCGCCGTCATCGCCTCCTCGATCCGCTCGAAGAACTCGTAGCGGCGGCCCAGGAGTTCGCGGTGCTGCCCCTGGTACATGAAGGCGGTGAGCGCGTTCGGGTCGCGCCACACCGACATGTTCACCATCAGCCACTCGTCCCCGAAGATCCGCAGTTCCGTCGCGTCCCCCGCCTCCGTCTGCAGGCGCCAGACGAAACCGTCGGCCTGGTCCGCGACCGCGTTCACCGGGTCCAGGCCGTCCACGAAGGGCTTCAACTGCGGTGAATCCAGGGGGAATTTGAGCCGGGCTATGTTGACCTGGGCGAGTTCGTAGGATGCGGCGGGTATGTGAGGAGTCGTCATGAGGCGCACTCTAATCACAACTCCCGCCGCCCGCCGGTCAGTTGAGCGCCGCCTCCATGACCGCCTTCGCGATCGGTGCCGCGTTCCCGCCCCCGCTCACGTCCGAGCGGTTCGCCGAGGCGTCCTCGACGACCACCGCGACCGCCACTGCCGGGGTGTTCGAGTCCGACTTCTGCGCGTACGAGATGAACCAGGCGTACGGCGTCCCCGAGTTGTCGATGCCGTTCTGCGCGGTGCCCGTCTTGCCGCCGACCGTCGCCCCCTCGATCGCCGCGTTCGTGCCCGTCCCCGTCGCGACCACCGCCTCCATCATCGTCTTGAGCTGGGTCGCGGTGGTGACGTTCATCGCCTGCCGGTAGTTCTTCGTGCCGGTGTCGGAGACCGTGCTGCGGTCGGAGCGCGTCGTCTTGTCGACCAGGTGCGGGTACATGATCTGCCCGTCGTTGGCGACCGCCGCCGCGACCATCGCCATCTGCAGCGGCGTCGCGCTCGTGTCGTACTGGCCGATGCAGGACTGCGCGAGGTGGTCGTTGCTCATCTTGGTGTCGAAGTTGCTGGCGGCGACCCCCGAAGGGATCTTCACCCCGCTGTCGTTGAAGCCGAAGGCCTCCGCGGTCTTCACCATGCCGCTCAGCCCCACGTCCACGCCCAGCTTGGCGAAGACCGTGTTGCACGACACCTCGAAGGCGTAGAGCAGCGTCGCGTTCTTGCACTGGTCCGACGCGCTCTCGTTCGTCAGCTGGTAGGTGGTGCCGGGCAGCGTGTACGGATTCGGGGTGTCCGTGGGCGTGTTGATGTCGGTCGCCACCCCGCTGTCCAGGATCCCCGCCGCCGTCACGACCTTGAAGGTCGACCCCGGCGCGTACACCTGGCGGATCGCCCGGTTGAGCATCGGCTGGTTGACGTCGGAGTTGAGCGAGGTCCACGCCCGGGTCGACGAGGAGTCCGTCCCGGAGATCAGCCCCGGGTCGTACGACGGCGTGGAGACCAGCGCCAGGATCTTGCCCGTGGTGGGCTCGATCGCGGCGACCGCGCCCTTCTTGGAGCCGAGACCGTTGTACGCCGCCTTCTGCATGTCGGCCTGGATGGTGGAGGAGACGTTGCCGCCGGGCTGCTGGGCGCGGGTCAGCTCGTTGAGGAGCGGCACGGTGGAGAGCATCGAGTCGGTGCCGGAGAGGATCCCGTCCTCGGCGTTCTCGATGAGCGTGGTGCCGTACGTCTGCGAGGCGTAGCCGGTGACGGGCGCGTACAGCGGGCCGTTGTTGTACGTCCGCTCGTACCGCAGCTGCTCGCCGGTGTCCTTGGAGCCGGTGACCGTCTTGCCGTCGACCAGGATGTTCCCGCGCGGCTGGTCGTAACGCGCGATCGTCTGGCGGCGGTTGGCGGGGTTCTTGTCGAGGGAGTCCGCGTCGAAGACCTGGACGCGGGTCGCGTTGAGGAGGAGTGCGACCAGCAGGAGCAGACAGAAGCCGGCCGCGCGGCGGATGTAGCGGATCATGACTCGTCGTCCTCCACGATCGGGGCGATGACGCCGGTCTCGACCGTGCCCGGGTGCGGGGCACGGGCCGAGTCGCTGATCCGGATCAGCAGCGCCACGATCATCCAGTTGGTGACCAGCGAAGAGCCGCCCTGGGCCAGGAACGGCATCGCCATGCCGGTGAGCGGGATCAGGTCCATGACGCCGCCCGCGATCACGAAGACCTGGATGGCGATGATCGAGGCGAGCCCGATCGCGAGCAGCCGCCCGAAGGGGTCGCGCAGGGCCAGGCCCGCGCGGTAGCCGCGGGCCGCGAGCAGGGCGTACAGCATGAAGATCGCGGTGAGGCCGAAGAGGCCGAGCTCCTCGCCCGCCGTCGCGAGGATGAAGTCGGACTTGGCGGCGAAGCCGATGAGGATGGAGTGGCCCTCGCCCAGGCCCGTGCCGAGCATCCCGCCGGCGCCGAAGGCGAAGAGCGACTGGGCGAGCTGGCTCGCGCCCTCGCCCGCGTCGATGGAGGCGAAGGGGTGCAGCCAGTCCTCGACGCGGCTGCGGACGTGCGGCTCCAGGGTGCCGACCACGGCGGCGCCCACGGCGGCCAGCACCATCCCGATCGCGATCCAGCTGCCACGGCCCGTGGCCACGTACAGCATGATCACGAAGAGTCCGAAGAAGAGGAGCGAGGTGCCGAGGTCGCGCTCCATGACCAGGACGCCGACGCTGATCAGCCAGATCGCGAGGATCGGGGCGAAGACCCGCATGGTGGGGAGCTGGAGCTTCCAGATCTTGCGGCCCGTGTAGGCGAGGGCGTTGCGGTTGGCCGCGAGGTACGCGGCGAAGAAGATCGCGAGCAGGATCTTGGCGAACTCACCGGGCTGGATGGAGAAGCCCGCGATACGGATCCAGATCTTCGCGCCGTTCACGGCAGGGAAGAAGATCGGGATGATCATCAGCACCAGGGCGGTGGCCACCGAGAGGTAGGCGTAGCGCTGGAGGACGCGGTGGTCGCGCAGGAAGACGACGACGGCGATGAAGAGCGCGACGCCCAGCGTGGACCAGATCAGCTGGGTGGGGGCGGCCTGGTCGCCGGGGGTCTCCAGGTCGAGGCGGTAGATCAGGACGAGGCCGATTCCGTTGAGGAGTACGGCGATCGGCAGCAGCAGCGGGTCCGCGTAGGGGGCGCGGAAGTGGACGGCGAGGTGGGCCAGGAGCGCGAGGAGGCCGAGCCCGGCGCCGTAGCTGAGCGCGTCGGCGGGGGCGGAACCGTTCTTGGCGAGACCGACGTCGACGTAGCCGAAGACGGAGATCAGGACGGCGGCGACGAGAAGCACGAGCTCGACGCCGCGCCGCTTGGGGAGGCGTAGTTCGGGCGGGGGTGCTTCCGCCGTCGTTGCGGTCATGCCAGGCAACGTAGCAAGACAGAGACCTTATGTCCCTTTATGTCATAGTGTGCCGAGGGATGCTGATGGCCTGTCACGACGGCCTGACGACTGACCTGACGACTGAGGAGTGCGGATATGGGGCCTGTGGAGTTCATCGTTCTCGCCTTCCCCGAGGAGCAGCTGCACGTCGACGCCGTGGCCGCGATCGCCGCCCTGCGCAAGAGCGGTGCGGTGCGCCCCGTCGACTCGCTGGTGGTCACCAAGACCGCGGCGGGCGAGGTACTGGCGGCCGAGCTCACCGAGTTCGAGGAACTGAAGGACGTCCTCGTCGGCGAGGACGCCGCACAGCTGATCGGGCCCGAGGACGTCAAGGAGGCGGCCGAGCTCCTGGAGAACGGCAACTGCGCGCTCCTCGTCCTCGTCGAGCACCTCTGGGCGCAGGCCGCGGCCGACGCCGTACGGGAGGCGGGCGGGCACATCGCCGCTTCCGTACGCATTCCGCCGGAGCGCCTGCGGGAAGTGCAGGCCGTACTCGCCACCGCCGCGTCCCAGGAGGGCTGACCCCATGTTCATCCGACCCATGCGACCGATGGTCCGTCCCGTCATGCGCCCACGGGGCGCCCCGCTGCTGCGCGGTGCGCTGGTGGGCGGCGCGGCGTACGCCGTCGGCAAGAACAACGCCCGGCGCGCGCAGAACGAGCAGGACCAGAACGCCGCGATCCAGGACCTCCAGGCGCAGCAGTCCCAGCCCCAGTACCAGCAGCCGATGCCGGCCGTCGCGCCCGCGCCCGCCGCCCCCGCCTCCGGCGGCGATGTCGCCGACCGGCTGGCCCAGTTGGGGCAGATGGCACAGCAAGGCCTGCTCACGCCCGAGGAGTTCGCGGCCGCGAAGGCGAAGCTGCTAGGCGTCTGACCCGGCCCCGGCGGCGGTGTCGTCGAAGCTCACGTACTCGGGCAGCGTGAGCCGGGCCTCCGCGCCGCCGCCCTCCGCCTCCTCCGCGTTGCGGAAGACGAGCTCGGCCCCGATCACCGC
This sequence comes from Streptomyces sp. NBC_01465, assembly GCF_036227325.1. NCBI lineage: Bacteria > Bacillati > Actinomycetota > Actinomycetes > Kitasatosporales > Streptomycetaceae > Streptomyces > Streptomyces sp. NBC_01465. Next base: position 5,768,942 of record NZ_CP109467.1, read on the forward strand.
CGCCTGCCCGACCGCGATGGTCAGCCCGAGACCGTGCCCCTTGGTCTCGGCGTTCGTACGGAACCGCTGCGGCCCGTGCTCCAGCAGATACTCCGGATATCCCGCGCCGTGGTCCCGCACGGTCACCACGGGCCCCTCCACGCTCACCACCACCGGCGCCCGCCCGTGCTTGTGCGCATTGCCGACCAGATTGCCGATGACCCGCTCCAGGCGCCGCTTGTCGCTCTCCACGCGGGCCGCCCTCCCCACCCGTACCTCCGTGCCCGCCCCCGCGGCGAGGGCCACCCGCTCGGCGATCGGCGGCAGGAGGTGGAAGGCGAGGTCGACCGTCTCGCTCCCCGCGTCGAGCCGGGAGATCTCCAGCAGGTCCTCGGTGAGCGAGCGCAGCACCCGTACGCGGTCCTGCACCAGCTCCGAGGGGCGGCCCGGCGGCAGCAGTTCGGCAGCCGCGTGCAGTCCGGTCAGCGGGGTGCGCAGCTCGTGCGCCACATCGGCGGTGAAGCGCTGCTCGCTCTCCAGCTTGCGCTGCAGCGAGGAGGCCATGGTGTCCAGCGCCCCCGACAGGATCGCCACCTCGTCCTGCCGGCGGCGCGGCCCCCTGGCCCTGGGGTCGTTGACGCGCGCGTCCAGGTCGCCTGTGCTGATCCGGCCCGCGACCAGCGCGGCCTTGCGCAGCCGGCGGGTGATCCGGGTGACGGTGAAGGCGCCGATGAGGAGCGTGGCGCCGATGGCCAGGACCGAGGAGGCGAGGATCGACTGGTCCAGGTTGGTGATGGTCTTCGCGCTCTGGCTGTAGTCGACGGCGGTGGCGATCACCTTCCCGTCGGCGGGGCCCGCCGCCCACATCACCGTCCGCCCGCCCCGGTCGGCCACCATCGTGCCGCGCTGCCCCTTCAGGGCGAGGTCGTGCAGGGTGGGCGGCAGATCGGGCGGGTCGATGCCGGAACGCCAGGGGAGCGGCTCGCCGTCCTGGTACGCCTCCACGGTCTCCGACAGCCGGTCGAGCGCCTTCTCACGGGCCTGGGTGACCGTCTGGTGCGTCACCGACGCATGCACCAGACCGCCGAGCAGCGCGGCCAGCATGCAGGACATCACCGTGATGAAGACCGCGGCCTTCCAGGTGAGCGAGGCCGCCCAGGACGGTGCGAGACGGATCCTCATTCCGCGCTCGCCCGCCGGGGTCTGGCCGGGCGCGCGGAGGACAGCGGCGCCGGGGACTTCTGGGGGGCGACGCGCAGGATCTCGTCCCGGGTGGGGAGCATCGCGCGCTGGCTGGAGTCCCAGGACCACGAGGTCCGGTACTCGTAGCCGGGCAGCCCCGCGGGATCGCGGATGATCACGTCGCGGTCGGCCAGCTCGACGCTGATCACGTCGTCGACCGTGTCCATGATGCGCAGCAGCTCGCCGTTGTGGGCCCAGTAGCAGTTGATCGCCAGCTGGCCGTCGGGCAGCGTGATGCCGGTGATCAGCTCGTCGCGGCTGTCGCCCGTCAGATCCCGGTAGTACGGCTTGAGCACATCACCGTCGGCGATGAAGCCGGACGTGGTCGGATCGGCGCGCACCACCTTGGCCGGATCCACCGTGTGCACGTCGTCGCCCTTCACCTTGATCCCCGGCACGGACTCGGAGGCGCTCGACGGCGGCCCCGACGGCTGTACGGAGGCGGGCGTCAGGGTGGGCCACAGCTGAGTGGGCCCCACGGCGGTCGGGGTCGCGCCCGCGCTCTGCAGATCGCCCGAGGTGCCGCATCCCGCGCACACGGCGACGAGCAGCGCGACCGTCGCGGTCAGCGGTGCTGCTCCGGCTGCGGGGCGGTGGCGGCGGCGCAAGGCTCTCCTTCCGTACGAGTGCATCCAGCCCAGCCTGTAACGGCAGCGGCCCCGGCGCATCCTCGCGCCGGGGCCGGGATGCGTCCCGCTCAGCCCTGGTACGGGTTCTGGCCGGCCTGCTGCTGCGGGGCGTCCTGCTGCCCGTACGCCTGCTGCTGCGGCTGCGCCTGGAGCCCGTCCGCCTGCTCCTTGGTGATCTTCTGCTCCATGCCGCAGAACGTGCACTGCGTCGTGTACTTCACCGAGATCGGGAACAGCGGCACGAAGAACAGCGTGAACTTGGTGACGCGCTTGCGCAGCGTGTGCGCGGCCGGATTGCCGCAGTGCCCGCACACCAGCGTCAGCATCGCCAGCTGGTACAGGTACCCCCTGGTACCGAAAATGATCATGCCGTGGTCCCCTCCTCGGTCATACCCGGCCCGTACTGGCCGCGTACAGGCTACGGCTCGGACAATCCCGCAAGCAGACGGACCACGTCCAGCCCCGTGTCCAGATACTCCTCGAAGACCGGATTGTGCAGTGCCCACCGCGACCGGCGCTGTCTGACCAGCGCGATCGCCTCCTCGGGGGTGCGCCCCGACCGGATGAGCGTGTGCGCGACGACCAGCCCCGAGCGGTTGTACCCGGAGTGGCAGCGCACCAGTACGCTCCGCCCGAGCCCCAGCGAGAGCTGCGCGATCTCCGCGAGCCGGATCACCCCGTCCACCTGCGCCTCGTCGAGCGGGGCGTCGGGGATCTCGTGCACATGGTGCTCCACGCCGGGCGGCGGGCCGTGGCCCGGGCGGCGCAGCAGACTCAGTACGACGTCGAACTCGTCGCGTACGACGGCCAGTTCAAGCCCTGTCTCCGGACGGAAGAAGGCGTGCCCGCCCATCCACAGCCCCGGAACGATCTCGTCCCAGGCCGTGTCCGGTGCCGGAACGTCCCCGTCGTCCCTCCTGCGCACGCGCAAGGTCAACCCCCTCAACTCACCTCAACGGTAACCTGGTTATTGCCCCTCCGCCCTGTGTGCTGTTCCCATGGTCGTGGGTGGGATGAGGTGATGCGGCATGACCGGTCTGAGGATCACCCCGGCGTGGCGGCACAGTCAGGAACGGCTGTACGTGGGCCTGCCGGACGGCAGGAACGTCGCCTGGTACGACCGTGACACGAGCAGGGTCAGCCTGCTCTTCGACGAACAGAGGGAAGCGGTCCTGGAGGCCCTGCGGCCTTTCCTGACAGGGGAGTTCACCGTCGGCCCCCCTCCCGTGCCGACCCCGGCCGACCTCGCGCTGCTCACCCTGCACCCCGACGACGACCTGGCGCCCAACCGCCCCGGCGAGGCGCTCCACGCCGTACTGGACGGCGCCGCACCGCCCTCGCGGTTCCGTGCCGACCCGCGGCGGGGCGCGCTGGTCGCGCAGCAGGCGCTGGGGGAGCGGCTCGACGGTCTCGAGGGCGCGGGCTGGCGGGTGCTGCACTCGGTGCCGCTGCCGGGCGGGGGGCACATCGACCACCTGCTGATCGGCCCGGCAGGGATCATGACCGTACGCACGCTGTACGTAAGGAAGTTGCGGGTCCGCATCGCCGACCCCCTGGTCACCGTCGGCCGCACCGAGCCCGAACCGCAGCTCCGCTGGGCACGCAGGGAGGCCGAGCGGGCGTCCCTCGCACTCGCGGCGGCGGTCCGGCCGGTGCTGGGTCTGGTCGGGGCGGCGCGGGTGGAGGTCGCACCCGGGGCGGGCGCGGGGAACGTACGGATCCTGCGCGACGGCGAGGGGGACGTGGAGGCGCTGGCGCGGCTCGGCGGCGTACTGAAGCCCGCGGACATCGAGGCGCTGCACGCCACGGCGCGGGACCGGAGGACATGGCTCCGGGCATGACCGTGACAAATGTCCTGCCCAGTACGGGACAGTCGCATCTGATGCCCAACTCCCCTTGCCCGGCAGGCTGTAGCCATGGAAATCAAGGGGAACGCCGCAGCAGGAAACGCCACCGCCACCAGCAACGCCGACAACGCGAAGAAGAACTTCGGCCCGCTGATCGTGGACGCCGTCATCCCGACGGCCGGCTACTACCTCCTCAAGCACGAGGGCATGTCCACCGTCTCCGCCCTCGCCTGGAGCAGCGTCGTCCCCGCCGCCCGCACGATCTGGGGCCTGATCAAGGAGCGGCAGCTCAACGGCCTCGCCGCGCTGATGCTGGTGGTCAACGTGGTCGGCCTGGCGCTCACCTTCCTCACCGGCGACCCCCGGCTCATGCTCGCCAAGGACAGCGCGGTCAGCTCCACGGTCGGCATCGGCATCCTGGTCTCCGTGGCTCTCGGCCGCCCGATGATGACGGCCGGCCTCAAGCCCTGGCTGGTGAAGGCCGACAGCGCCAAGTCCGAGGCCTGGGACCGGCTTTCGGCCGAGTCGACCGCCTTCCGCCGTATCGAGTCGCGGTTCTCGCTCATCTGGGGAACCGCGCTGCTCGGCGAGTGCGTTGTGCGCGTGGTGGGCGCCTACACGCTCCCCGTCGACACCATGGTCTGGCTCGGCGGAGTGTTCACCGGCGGCGCCATCCTGATCGCCATGGTCATCGGCAGCGTGGTCGCCGTGAACCCGATGGAGAAGCTCATCGCGGCGGAGACGGCCGAGGCGGCCCCCGAGACCACCTTCACCCCCGCGACTGTCTGACCGAGAGAAGAGACCCCACCATGCGACGCCACGGCATCAACTACGACACCGGCTTCACCCCCACCGGCCCCGAGTCCTCCCGTACGGAATTCGACGCGGCCACCGTCCGGCGCGAGATGCAGATCATCGCCGAGGACCTGCACTGCGACGCGGTCCGCATCTCCGGCGGCGACCCCGAGCGCCTCACGGCGGCCGCCGAGGCCGCGGCGGCGGCGGGCCTGGAGATCTGGTTCGCGCCCTTCCCCTGCGACCTCCCCGCCGATGAGCTCCTTGCGGTACTGACCGACTGCGCCGACCGGGCCGAGGCGATCCGCGGGACCGGCGCCGAGGTGGTCTATGTGACCGGCTGCGAGATCTCCCTCTTCAACCCGGGCTTCCTGCCGGGCGAAGGCCTGATGGAGCGGATCGACGCCCTCACGAACGCCGACCGCGCCTGGTACGGCACCGAACTCCCCGCTGTGCTCGGCCGGTTGAGCACCTTCATGGCCGACGTGGCCGCCGCGGTGCGCCCCCGCTTCGGCGGCAGGATCACCTACGCGGCCGGCCCCTGGGAGCACATCGACTGGACCCCCTTCGACATCGTGGGCGTGGACGCCTACCGGGCCGAGTACAACAAGAACACCTTCCGCGAGGAGATCCGCGGCCACCTCGCGCACGGCAAGCCCGTCGCGGCGACGGAGTTCGGCTGCTGCACCTACCAGGGGGCGGGGGACCGTGGCGGCAGCGGCTGGGCGGTCGTCGACCACGAGGCGCAGCCGCCGGCCCTGAACGGCGACTACGTACGCGACGAGTCCGAACAGTCCCGCTACCTCGACGAGCTCCTCACGGTCTTCGAGGAGGAGGGCCTGGACGCCGCCTTCTGGTTCACCTTCGCCGGATATGGGTCCGTGCACCGCCCCGGGGACCCGCGCCACGACCTGGACATGGCCACGTACGGAGTGGTGAAGATGCTGGACGCGGGCGGGAAGGGGACGGCGTACCCGGACATGAACTGGGAGCCCAAGGAGGTCTTCCGCACGATGGCCGAGCGCTATGCGCGCCGGGACGTAAGGCCTTAATACAGAAGCAAAGAGACGTTCTCAACCAGCTCAAAAACCCCAGTTCAGCCGGTCCGGGACAGGTCCCGGACCTTTGGCCGTGCTGATTTTCCGGCCCCGGAACCGAGTGAACCGCCGCACGACAGAGCCCCTCATAAGCGGTGTACCTGGACAAAAAGCCTCAGGTCGCTACTAGGAGGTTCTCTCATGCGCAAGGCATACACCGTCTCGGCCATAGCGGTCGCCGCTTCGCTCGCCGTCGCCGCGCCGGCGACCGCGTTCGCCGCCGACGGAGCTCCGGCGCCGGCGCCCGTGACCTCCACCTCGACGACGCCCGACCAGCCGCAGGAGGCCGTCCAGGTACGCCTCTCCAAGACGAGCGGCAAGCCCGGCGACAAGATCACGGTCACGGTGAAGACCGAGGCCAAGGCCGACAAGGTCTCCGTCTCCTCCGACGGCCTGGACAACATCCAGGTCGCGCAGGCGAGCAAGGCCGGCGACACGTGGATCGCCACGGCGACCATCGCGAAGGACGCCAAGTTCGGTACGTACCAGGTCAACGCGATCGCCAACTTCCCGGACACCGCGCAGCAGGCGTCGGCCACGCTGTCGGTGAACACGGACCCGATCGTGAAGCCCGACCCCACCAAGCCCTCCCTGTCCCTGTCGACGGACGGCGGCAAGCCGGGCGACAAGGTAGGCGTCACGATCAAGGGCAAGGGCGCCGCGGCATCGGTCGAGTCGGACGCGTTCGGCGGCAAGGTGGCCCTGACGAAGTCCGGCGAGAACACCTTCCACGGCACGGCGACGGTCTCGAAGAACACGAAGTCGGGCTACTACCGAGTGGACGGCTTCCTCGACGGCAGCAAGATCGACTCGGCGAAGTTCGGCGTGGCGAACGACGCCACCCCCGCCCCCAAGCCCACCCCGGTCCAGCCGTCCCTGTCCCTGTCGACGGACGGCGGCAAGCCGGGCGACAAGGTAGGCGTCACGATCAAGGGCAGCGGCACGGCGGCATCGGTCGAGTCGGACGCGTTCGGCGGCAAGGTGTCGCTGGTGAAGTCCGGCGAGAACACCTTCCACGGCACGGCGACGGTCTCGAAGAACACGAAGTCGGGCTACTACCGCGTGGACGGCTACCTCGGCAACAAGAAGATCGACTCGGTGAAGTTCGGGGTCGCCAACGACGCGAAGCACACCACGAACGACAAGAAGACGGTCCCGCTCAACCCCACCCACCACAAGACCCCGCGCGGCTCGGTCAACACCGGCCAGGCCCCGGCCGCGTCGTCCCAGGACGGCGTCAGCACCGGCATGATCGCCGGCGCGGCAGGCCTCGGCGTAGCGGCCCTGACCGGTGCCGCGGTCCTGCGCCGTCGCCACAATGGCTGAGGCGCCCAAGGTCCGCCGGGGCGGCCGCGTCCACCACGCGGCCGCCCTGGCGGTCACCGCCGCGGTGGCGGTGACCCTGGCCACAGGCTGCTCGTCGACCCCCTCGACCAGCACCCCGAAAACCACCCCGGTCACCCGCACCACCGCCCTGTCCCCGTCCGTCCCGGACCACATCTCCATCCCGGACATCAAGGTCGACGCGGACCTGGGCACGGTGGGCCTGGACGCCAAGGGCGTGATGGAAACCCCGCCGATGGACAAGCCGATGCAGGCGGACTGGTACAAGCAGGGCCCCACCCCCGGCGAGAAGGGCACCTCGGCGATCGTCGGCCACATGGACACGGCCCAGCAGCCCGAGGCGGTCTTCTACAACCTCAAGAAGCTCAAGAAGAACGAACAGATCAAGGTCCACAGGGAGGACGGCACCACGGCGGTGTTCACGGTGGACGCGGTGGACACGTACAAGAAGCTCGACTTCCCCACGAACAAGGTCTACGGCAGCACGACCCACCCCGAACTACGCCTGATCACCTGCGGCGGCAGCCTCACCGAGGAACGTCACTGGGACTCCAACGTGGTGGTCTACGCCCACTTCGCCGGCAAGGCCTGACCCCAAAATCGCCTGCAGATACGCGAAGACCCCGTTCTCAGCGAAACCGCTGATGGCGGGGTCTTGGGCACCTCGTAAAAGGTGCCCCCGGCAGGATTCGAACCTGCGCACCCGGCTCCGGAGGCCGATGCTCTATCCCCTGAGCTACGGGGGCGTATCGCTGCGGTGAAGCGGCGACGGGTAGAACCCTACCAGTTCAGCGGGGGTGGCCAGGAACGGCTTTTCCGCGGGGTGCGGGGGCGGTACCCCGGAGGGGGTGGAAGTGGGCAAAACCCGGACGCGGCCGTGGTGGCGGACCTACCCTCGGAGTTGTGTCGGGCGCGTCCGGCCGGGTGCTTGTCGTCGACGACAACAAGGTCATCCGGCAGCTGATCAGGGTCAATCTCGAGCTGGAGGGCTTCGAGGTGGTGACCGCGGCCGATGGTGCCGAATGCCTGGACGTCGTCCACCGTGTGAACCCGGATGTGATCACCCTCGACGTCGTGATGCCGCGCCTGGACGGACTCCGCACCGCCGCCCGGCTCCGCTCCGATCCGCTGACGAGCGGGCTGCCGGTAGCCATCGTCAGTGCTTGTACGCAGTACGAGGTGGAGACCGGTGTCGCCGCCGGCGTGGACGCCTTCCTCGCCAAGCCCTTCGAGCCCTCCGAGCTGGTCCGGCTGGTGCGGCAGCTGATGCACCGGGAGGCGCCGCCGTCCGTCGACGGCAGGCATCAACAGCGAGCCGGGCGTGCGGGGAGCGCGCGCGGCTGACGGCACGAGCGGGGGCCTCGGCGACCGGATGGCGAAACCGGTTCGCGAAGGGACCCCCCTTCTCCCATACGCTGGTCCCGTGACCCCCGCAGATCTCTCCCGTACCGTCGTGCGCGCCGTGCGCACCGCGGTCGACGAGGGTGCCCTGCGCGTGGCCGTCCCGGAGTCCGTCAAGGTCGAGCGGTCGCGGCCCGGAGGCCAGGGGGACTACGCCACCAACGCCGCCCTCCAGCTGGCCGGACCTGCGGGCATGCCGCCCCGCGCGGTCGCCGAGACGCTCCGGCAGCGCATCGCCGCCACCCCGGGCATCGCCGCCGTGGAGATCACGGGCCCCGGGTTCCTGAACTTCACGCTCGCCGGGGACGGCTCGGCCGCGCTCGTACGCACCGTCCTCGCCCAGGGGCTGCGCTACGGACACGGCGAAGCCCTCGCCGGCACCGACGCACCCCTGGCACCCGCCGACGAGCCGCGCGCCGCCGCCGTCACCGAGACCGTCGTCCGGCTGCTGCGCTCTCAGGGCGCGACCGCCGCCGTCGTCCCCGGCGCCCCCGAAACACTCCGGGCCGTGCCGCTCCCCATCGACGCGCAAGCCCGCCTCGGCGCCGACGCCGCCCGCTGGGGCATGCTGCGGCCCGCCGCCCACGACCACCCGTACACCGGCGGCGAACTGCTCGCCCAGCGCGAGAGCAACCCCCTCTTCCGGGTCCGGTACGCGTACTCCCGCAGCCGCGCCCTCACCCGCAACGCCCACGACCTGGGCTTCAGCGGCGCGTACGAAGAGACGGTCGACGCCCCCACCCTCCTCACCGCCCTGGCCGACCACCCCGCCGTCCTCGAGGCCGCCGCCCGCCACCGCGCCCCCGACCGCCTCGCCCGGCACCTGGTCACCACCGCCGACGCGCTCCTCGACCTGTGTCCCGCCGTGCTGCCCCTGGGCGACGAGAAACCCTCGGCCGCCCACCGCTCCCGGCTGGCCCTCGCCGAGGCCGCCGGGACGGTGCTCGCAGGCGGCCTGTCCCTGCTCGGCATCAGCGCACCCGAATTCATCTGAGTACGAAGAGTCTGAGAGAGCGAAGAGATGAGCCGTTCCGCCCACCCCGCAGGGCCCCGCCACGCCGACGTACTCCCCGACGGGCACTACGCCGCGCCGCCCGCCGACCTCAACTCCCTTGACGAGAAGGTCTGGTCGCGGACCGTCGGCCGCAACGACGACGGCGTCGTGACCGTCGCCGGCCTCGAAGTGACCCGCCTCGCCGAGGAGTTCGGCACCCCTGCGTACTTCCTCGACGAAGCGGACTTCCGCGCCCGCTGCCGCGCCTGGGCCGACGCCTTCGGCCAGGACGCCGACGTCTTCTACGCCGGTAAGGCCTTCCTCTCCCGTGCCGTCGTCCGCTGGCTGCAGGAAGAAGGACTCAACCTCGACGTCTGTTCCGGCGGCGAGCTGACCACCGCCCTCGACGCCGGAATGCCCGCCGAGCGCATCGCCTTCCACGGCAACAACAAGACCGTCGAGGAGATCGAGCGCGCCGTCCGCGCGGGCGTCGGCCGTATCGTCCTCGACTCCTTCCAGGAGATCGTCCGCGTCGCGCACATCGCGCAGAGCCTCGGCAAGCGCCAGCCCGTCCTGATCCGCGTCACCGTCGGAGTCGAGGCGCACACCCACGAGTTCATCGCCACCGCGCACGAGGACCAGAAGTTCGGGATCGCGCTCGCGGGCGGCCAGGCGGCCGAGGCCGTACGCCGCGCGCTCAAGCTCGACGGGCTCGAACTCCTCGGTATCCACAGCCACATCGGCTCGCAGATCTTCGACATGGCCGGCTTCGAGGTCTCCGCCCGCCGCGTCGTCCAGCTCCTCGCCGAGATCCGCGACGAGCACGGCGTCGAGCTCCCCGAGATCGACCTCGGCGGCGGCCTCGGCATCGCGTACACCTCCGACGACGACCCGCGCGAGCCGCAGGAGATCGCCAAGGCGCTCGGCGAGATCGTGACGCGCGAGTGCGAGTCCGCGAGCCTGCGCAGCCCCCGCATCTCGGTCGAGCCGGGCCGCGCGATCGTCGGCCCGACGGCCTTCACGCTGTACGAGGTCGGCACCATCAAGCCCCTCGAAGGCCTGCGCACCTACGTCAGCGTCGACGGCGGCATGTCCGACAACATCCGCACCGCGCTCTACGACGCCGAGTACACGGTCGCCCTCGTCTCGCGCACCTCCACCGCCGAGCCCATGCTGGTCCGTGTGGTCGGCAAGCACTGCGAGAGCGGCGACATCGTCGTCAAGGACGCCTTCCTCCCCGCGGACCTCGCCCCCGGCGACCTGATCGCGGTCCCCGCCACCGGCGCGTACTGCCGCTCCATGGCGAGCAACTACAACCACGCACTCCGCCCGCCCGTCGTCGCGGTCCGCGACGGCCAGGCGCGCGTGATCGTCCGGCGCGAGACAGAGGAAGATCTCCTGCGTCTCGATGTCGGCTGATGAAATAGCAGTCTCAGGATCCGGACGGGGGATAGAAACTCCCGTCCGGTGAGTGAGACTGGTCCACACCGTAGAAGTAAAAGAAGTGAGGTCGGATGATGCGTACGCGTCCGCTGAAGGTGGCGCTGCTGGGCTGTGGAGTGGTCGGCTCAGAGGTGGCCCGCATCATGACGACGCACGCCGACGACCTCACGGCCCGCATCGGGGCCCCTGTCGAGCTCGCCGGCGTAGCCGTCCGCCTCCCCTCCAAGGTCCGCGAGGGCATCGACCCCGCGCTGATCACCACCGATGCGACGGCCCTGGTCAAACGCGGGGACATCGACGTCGTCATCGAGGTCATCGGCGGCATCGAGCCCGCCCGCACCCTGATCACCACCGCCTTCGAGCACGGCGCATCCGTCGTCTCGGCCAACAAGGCGCTGCTCGCCGAGGACGGCGCGGCCCTGCACGCCAAGGCCGAGGAGCACGGCAAGGACCTCTACTACGAGGCCGCCGTCGCCGGTGCGATCCCGCTCGTACGCCCGCTGCGCGAGTCCCTCGCCGGCGACAAGGTCAACCGCGTCCTGGGCATCGTCAACGGCACCACGAACTTCATCCTCGACAAGATGGACTCCTCCGGCGCCGGCTACTCCGAGGCGCTCGACGAGGCCACCGCCCTCGGGTACGCAGAGGCCGACCCCACCGCCGACGTCGAGGGCTTCGACGCCGCCGCCAAGGCCGCCATCCTCGCCGGAATCGCCTTCCACACCCGCGTCCGCATGAGCGAGGTCTACCGAGAGGGCCTCACCGAGGTCACCGCCGCCGACATCGCATCCGCCAAGCGCATGGGCTGTACGGTCAAACTCCTCGCGATCTGCGAGCGCGCCGCCGACGGCAAGTCCGTCACGGCCCGCGTCCACCCCGCGATGATCCCGCTGACCCACCCGCTGGCTTCCGTACGCGAGGCGTACAACGCGGTCTTCGTCGAGGCCGAGGCGGCCGGCCAGCTGATGTTCTACGGCCCCGGCGCCGGCGGCTCGCCCACCGCGTCCGCCGTCCTCGGCGACCTGGTCGCGGTCTGCCGCAACAAGCTCAACGAGTCGACCGGACCCGGCGAGTCCGCGTACACGCGTCTGCCCGTCAGCCCCATGGGCGACGTGGTCACGCGCTACCACATCAGTCTCGACGTGGCCGACAAGCCGGGCGTGCTCGCCCAGGTGGCGACGGTCTTCGCCGAGCAGGGCGTATCGATCGATACCGTCCGACAGCAGGGCCGACAGGACAGCGCCGGCGAGGCATCGCTCGTCGTCGTCACCCACCGCGCACCCGACGCCGCCCTCTCCGGGACCGTCGAGGCACTGCGCAAGCTCGACACCGTGCGCGGTGTCGCCAGCATCATGCGTGTTGAAGGGGAGTAAGGGACCCATGACCACCAACGGCACCCACCAGTGGCGCGGCATCATCGAGGAGTACCGGGACCGGCTTCCGGTCACGGCCGCCACGCCCGTAGTCACCCTCGGTGAGGGCGGCACGCCGCTCGTCCGCGCTCAGGTCCTCTCCGAGCGCACGGGCTGCGAGGTGCACCTCAAGGTCGAGGGCGCCAACCCCACCGGGTCCTTCAAGGACCGCGGCATGACGATGGCCATCACCCGCGCCAAGGAGGAAGGTGCGAAGGCGGTCATCTGCGCCTCCACCGGCAACACCTCCGCCTCCGCGGCCGCCTATGCGGTACGCGCCGGAATGGTCTGCGCCGTCCTCGTGCCGCAGGGCAAGATCGCGATCGGCAAGATGGGCCAGGCGCTGGTCCACGGCGCCAAGATCCTCCAGGTCGACGGCAACTTCGACGACTGCCTGACCCTGGCCCGCTCGCTCTCGGACAACTACCCGGTGGCGCTGGTCAATTCGGTCAACCCGGTCCGTATCGAGGGCCAGAAGACCGCCGCGTTCGAGATCGTCGACGCGCTCGGCGACGCCCCGGACATTCACGTCCTTCCCGTGGGCAACGCAGGTAACATCACGGCCTACTGGAAGGGCTACAAGGAGTACGCGGCCGACGCGATCTCCACCCGCACCCCCCGGATGTGGGGCTTCCAGGCCTCGGGATCGGCGCCCATCGTGCGCGGCGAGATCGTCAAGGACCCCTCGACGCTCGCCACCGCGATTCGCATCGGCAACCCTGCCTCCTGGCAGTACGCCCTCGATGCGCGCGACGAGTCGGGCGGCTTCATCGACGAGGTCACGGACCGTCAGATCCTGTCCGCCTACCGCCTGTTGGCGGCCCAGGAGGGCGTCTTCGTCGAGCCCGCGTCGGCCGCATCGGTCGCAGGTCTCCTCAAGGCCGTCGAAGAGGGCAAGGTCGACCCCGGCCAGAAGATTGTGTGCACGGTGACCGGCAACGGCCTCAAGGACCCCGACTGGGCCGTCGCCGGCGCTCCCCAGCCGGTCACGGTCCCGGTCGACGCGGCCGCCGCCGCGGAGCGCCTCGGCCTGGTCTAGTACGGAAGAGCGCACAGGGGGCTCGCGACACGCATCGTGCGCCTCCTGTGCGCCCTATGTCGCCACAGAACCTTCCTTCGATAGGCTGTACCCAACCCGCCCCGCCGCATATGCCGCGGAGCAGTTGCCGCCAAGGCCTTTTGGGTATTCACAGCTCCAGAACATGTCGCAGCCGTCACCAGGTCTGCAGTCTCACAAGGAGAGTCATCAGAGCGATGGCCGGTCCCGCCTTCCGCGCCGCTGCCGTCCGGGTGCGCGTCCCCGCTTCCAGCGCCAACCTCGGACCGGGCTTCGACGCCTTCGGACTCTCGCTCGGCCTCTACGACGACGTGGTCGTCCGTGTCGCCGACTCCGGACTGCACATCGACATCGCGGGCGAGGGCGCCGAGACGCTGCCCCGCGACGAGAGCCATCTGCTCGTACGCTCCCTGCGCACCGCCTTCGACCTGCTCGGCGGACAGCCGCGCGGCCTGGAGATCGTCTGCGCCAACCGCATCCCGCACGGCCGCGGCCTCGGCTCGTCGTCGGCCGCCATCTGCGCCGGGATCGTCGCCGCCCGCGCCGTGACCATAGGCGGGGCCGAGAAGCTCGACGACGAGGCCCTGCTGGAGCTCGCCACCGAGATCGAGGGCCACCCCGACAACGTCGCCGCCTGTCTCCTCGGCGGCTTCACCCTCGCCTGGACCGACGGGGGAGCGGCGCGTGCGATCCGGATGGATCCCGCCGATTCCGTCGTTCCGGTGGTCTTCGTACCGGGTAAGCCTGTACTGACGGAGACCGCACGGGGCCTGCTGCCGCGGACCGTCCCGCATGTGGACGCCGCCGTCAACGCGGGCCGCGCGGCTCTCCTCGTAGAAGCACTGACCCGGCGCCCCGAGCTGCTGCTCGCGGCGACCGAGGACCGACTGCACCAGGAGTACCGTGCTCCCGCGATGCCGGAGAGCGTGGCCCTGGTCAACCGACTGCGCGCGGACGGCGTCCCTGCAGTCATCTCCGGTGCGGGCCCCACGGTCCTCGCACTGGTCGAGGACGGTGCGGCCGACAAGGTCGCACGGCTGGCGGGCGAGGGATGGGCGGCCAACCGGCTGGCTCTCGACGTCCCGGGTGCGAGCGTCCTGCCGCTCGGATCGTAAGTGTCGCCAGGCCACAGCTGGCCTGTATGGAGAGGGGGAATGTTTGTTGGATCCGGTAGTGTTAATCTCAAGTCTGCACTCGACGTCGTTGTGGCGCGGTGCTTCGTGTCCCCATCAGGGACCGCTTTTCTTCCGGGAGCCTCCCCCACTGCCTGAGCAGCCTGCCTAGCAGTTCGAGCACGCTCCGGAACCGGCCCCGAGCCGGACACCCCTCAGCACTTTTGCCATCACATTTGTTTCTCCGCCGTACCCGACGGACAGCACAACCGGTCGCCGAGCCAGACAGGCCGACGTCCGCTCCAGGGAAGGACCCTTCGTGAGCGACACCACCGATCTGATGGGCGCACCTGCCGACAACAATGTCGACAGCAGCGCGTCCGCCACAGGTGCTGCCCCCAAGCGTCGCCGCTCCGGCACCGGCCTCGAGGGCATGGTCCTGGCCGAGCTGCAGCAGGTCGCGTCCGGCCTCAACATCAAGGGCACTGCGCGGATGCGCAAGAGCCAGCTGATCGAGGTCATCAAGGAGGCGCAGGGCGGCGGTTCGTCCGCGCCCAAGAGCGCCGGCGCCGATGCGGCCGAGACCAAGCCGAAGCGCCGTACGACCTCCAAGGCCCGCACGGGTGACGAGGCCGCCGCAGCTCCTGCCGCCGAGAAGAAGGCGGAGAAGGCCACGGCCCAGCAGCAGATCGACATTCCGGGCCAGCCGGCCAGCGACGACCAGCCGGTCGGCGAGCGCCGCCGGCGCCGGGCCACCGCCCAGGCGGGCAGCCCCGAGACGGCGACGGCCACCGCTGCCGCCGAGGCCGTGAAGACCGAGGTCAAGGCGGAGGCTCCGGCCGAGGCCAAGGCCGAGGCGGCCGTCGACAGTGCCGAGGGACGCCGTGACCGGCAGGGCCGCAGGGACCGCCAGGACCGTGGCGACCGCGGTGACCGTCAGGACCGCGGCAACCAGCGCGACCGCCGGGACCGCGGCGGCAAGGGCGACGACCAGCAGGGCGGCGGCCAGCGCCAGCAGCGCCAGGGCGGCCAGCAGGGTCAGAACCAGAACAACCAGAGCCAGGGCCAGAGCCAGAACCGTGACAACGGCCCGCAGGACGACGACGAGTTCGGCGACGGACGCCGTGGCCGCCGCGGCCGCTACCGCGACCGCCGTGGCCGTCGTGGCCGCGATGAGTTCGGCAGCGACGCCCCGCCGCAGGTCAACGACGACGACGTCCTGATCCCCGTCGCGGGCATCCTGGACATCCTCGACAACTACGCGTTCATCCGGACCTCCGGCTACCTGCCGGGCCCGAACGACGTATACGTGTCGCTGGCCCAGGTCCGCAAGAACGGCCTGCGCAAGGGTGACCACGTCACCGGCGCCGTCCGGCAGCCCAAGGACGGCGAGCGCCGCGAGAAGTTCAACGCCCTGGTGCGTCTGGACTCCTCCAACGGCATGGCGGCCGACTCGGGCCGCGGGCGCCCGGAGTTCAACAAGCTGACCCCTCTGTACCCGCAGGACCGGCTGCGCCTCGAGACCGACCCGGGCATCCTGACGACCCGGATCATCGACCTCGTGTCGCCGATCGGCAAGGGCCAGCGAGGCCTGATCGTGGCCCCGCCGAAGACCGGCAAGACCATGATCATGCAGGCGATCGCCAACGCGATCACCACGAACAACCCCGAGTGCCACCTGATGGTCGTCCTGGTCGACGAGCGTCCGGAAGAGGTCACCGACATGCAGCGGTCGGTGAAGGGCGAGGTCATCTCCTCGACCTTCGACCGTCCCGCCGAGGACCACACCACCGTCGCCGAGCTGGCCATCGAGCGCGCGAAGCGCCTCGTGGAGCTGGGTCACGACGTGGTCGTGCTGCTCGACTCGATCACCCGCCTGGGCCGTGCGTACAACCTGGCGGCCCCGGCCTCCGGACGCATCCTCTCCGGTGGTGTCGACTCGACCGCGCTCTACCCGCCGAAGCGCTTCTTCGGTGCCGCGCGCAACATCGAGGACGGCGGCTCGCTGACCATCCTCGCCACCGCGCTCGTGGAGACCGGCTCGCGCATGGACGAGGTGATCTTCGAGGAGTTCAAGGGCACCGGCAACATGGAACTCAAGCTCGACCGGAAGCTCGCCGACAAGCGCATCTTCCCGGCGGTCGACGTCGACCCGTCGGGTACGCGCAAGGAAGAGATCCTCCTCAACCCGGAGGAACTCGCCATTGTCTGGAAGCTCCGTCGAGTGCTGCACGCGCTCGACTCGCAGCAGGCGATCGAGCTGCTTCTCGACAAGATGAAGCAGACGAAGTCGAATGCCGAGTTCCTGATGCAGATCGCGAAGACGACGCCGTCCAACGGCAACGAGTAGTCGCTCTTACGCACATCAACAGGGCCGCCCCGTCACGTAGTTGACGGGGCGGCCCTGTTGCGTGCTGTGTGAATTTTGCCAATCCTTGTTCACGCGTTGCACATAAGTGACTGGAGTTGCCGAGGGGGTGGGACATAGGATCGGCCGGTCCCAGGTGGGGGGAACGCTTTTTCGATGCCGCGCCGGTCATGGCCGTTTGCGCGCCTGCTCCGACTCCCTGTCTTCGGGCCCTTCTACTTAGCCTCTGACAGGAGACATGAGTGTTCTCGTCCCTCAAGGGCGGCAAGCACAGACGCCGGATGCGCATAGCCGTGCCGGTACTTGGTGCTTCGCTCGCCGCAGGTGTTGCCGGTGTGATGCTCATGGCTCCCGCCAATGCCTCCGCCACACCGCTGCCGACGCCCATTAGCAAGCCGGCCGTCAAGGTCGTACCGCAGAGCGAGCTGCTCTCGCGCGTGGCCGGAGCCACGGCGGGTGACAGCACCCCCGGCGCCGCCGCGACGCCGTCGGCGACCCCGTCGCCCTCCAGCACGTCGAAGATCAGCCCCAAGATCATCGGTGGTACCACCACCACGGTTTCCACGGCTCCGTGGATGGCGCAGCTCTGGTACTACGACGACAAGGGCACCACCGACACCACGGACGACGAGGGCTTCTTCTGCGGTGGCACGGTCGTGTCGCCGACGAAGATCCTTACCGCCGCGCACTGCGTCAAGGGCTACGACTGGAAGAACAACGGCGCCATCGTCACCGGCACCGCCACCCTCGCCTCTGGCGACACTCTGCCTTCGGGTGCGGTCGTCACCGGTATCTGGCGTCAGTGGAACCACCCGTCGTACAAGGTGCTTCCCAGCGGAGCGGTGGACAACGACGTCGCGGTGCTGACGCTCAACCAGCCCGTCAAGGCCACCCCGATCAACATCACGAAGTCGGACGACACCACGTCCTACCGGGCCGGCACCTCGGGCACGGTCTACGGCTGGGGCCGCACCAGCTCCACCACGCAGGACATCTCCGACACCCTGCGCAAGGCGACGCTGCCGATCGACGCGGACACCGCGTGCACCGGCTTCTACGGCTCCGACTTCGTCAAGGGCCACCAGCTCTGCGTGGGCAACCCCGCCACCGGCTCCGACACGGGCACGGTCACCGCGTGCAACGGCGACTCCGGCGGCCCCCTGGTCGTCGGCGGCAAGATCGTCGGCGTGGTCTCCTACGGCGTCACCGACTGTGTCGAGAAGGGTGCCTACGGGGTCTTCTCCAAGGTCAGCACCTTCACCGGTGCGGTCCGCGCGGCGATCGACGACTCCAACCTCAACGACGACAACAAGGCGGACCTCTTCACCCGCCGCAGCTCCGACGGGACCGGCTTCCTCTACTACTCGCTCGGCACGAAGTTCACCGCCAAGGACGACATCGGCGACTGGAACGGCCTCAACCTGGTTGTCCAGACGGACCTCGACCGCGACGGCGTACAGGACCTGATCTACCGCGTGAGCAGCACCGGCGACGTCTACCGGATGCACTACGACTGGTCCGCCGACCAGATGATCAACACCAAGATCGCGACCAACTGGAAGACCCGCAAGCAGATCTACGCCCCCGGTGACGTCACCGGCGACGGCCTGCCCGACCTGCTCTCGGTCGACTCCGCGGGCGTCAACTGGATCTACCCCGGCAAGAACGACGGCACTACGGGCCCGCGCATCCGCATCGGCGGCGGCTGGCAGCAGTTCAACCAGCTGCGCGGCCACGGCGACCTGACCGGCGACGGCAAGACGGACCTCCTCGCCCGCACCTCGGACGGCTCGGTCTACCTGTACCGAGGCACCGGCAACGCCGCCTCCCCGTTCCTGGCGAAGATCAAGGTCCGCAGCTGGGCCGGGTTCAACACCCTGGACATGGTCGGCGACATCACCGGTGACGGAAAGGCCGACCTGATCGCCCGCAAGCCGTCCGGCACGCTCTACCTCTACCCGGGCACCGGCAAGGCCTCGTCGGAGATCTTTGCCACACCCATCACCATCGGCAACGGCTGGCAGCAGTACGGCCTGCTCAGCTGAATTCCCAGGTGAGGGCCGTTTTTACGGACCTGCTGGACCAACGCCCTGTCGCCTCCGCCCCCAGCGGAAGCGACAGGGCGTTGTGCAACGCTTTGCGCTGTTCCACCGTCTGACAAGTACCGACCGACCATGCCTGACCGTCACGGCAAGGGGTAGCCGGACCTACGAGGACTCGAGGGAGAGCATGGCCGAGCACACAAAGGACAGCCGAATACGCAGCGGCGGCAAGCGGGCCGCCGGCAAGCGTCGCAAGCCGCAGTCGAAGCGCCGCAAGGCGCTGACGATCACGGCCTGGGTCGCGGCAGCCGTGGTGCTCCTCGGCGGCGGCGGACTCGGGTACCTGTACTTCAAGCTCAACGGCAACATCAAGGGCGTCGACATCAACGCCGCGCTCGGCACCAGCCGGCCGGCCCAGGTCGACAACGGCTCGATGGACATCCTGGTCCTGGGCTCGGACTCGCGCGCGGGCAAGAACTCCCAGTACGGCAAGGACGAGGGCGCCTCCCGCTCGGACACGGCGATGATCGTCCACGTCTACAAGGGCCACAAGGCGGCCAGTGTCGTCTCCATCCCGCGCGACACCCTGATCACCCGCCCGTCCTGCACCACCTCCAGCGGCTCCACGGACCCCGGTGGCAAGCGCCTGATGTTCAACACGGCGTACGAGGTCGGCGGGCCCGCCTGCGCGGTCAAGACCGTCGAGTCGATGTCCGGCATCCGCATGGACCACTACATCGAGGTCGACTTCACCGGCTTCAAGAAGCTGATCGACGAGCTGGGCGGGGTGCCGATCACCACCACCCAGGACATCAACGACAGCAAGAGCCACCTCGACCTCAAGGCCGGCAAGCACACCCTGAACGGGGAGCAGTCGCTCGGTCTCGTACGCACCCGGCACGGCGTCGGCGACGGCAGCGACCTGGGCCGCATCCAGCTGCAGCAGGCGTTCATCAAGGCGCTGATCGAGCAGGTCAAGGGCGTCGGCGTCTTCACCAACCCCAGCAAGCTGCTCGGCCTCGCGAACGCCGCCACCAAGGCGGTCACCACCGACTCCGACCTGGCCTCGGTCTCCAGCCTGACCAGCTTCGCGAACGGTCTGAAGTCGATCAGTTCCAGCAATATGAAGATGGTCACGCTGCCGGTGCAGTACGACCCCGCGGACCTCAACCGCGTCATCCCGCTGGAGGCGAAGTCCCAGCAGGTCTGGGCCGCGCTCAAGGCGGACAAGCCGATTCCGGCTTCCGCGACCAAGGGCTCGGCGGGCGACACGGGCAGCGCGGGCAAGGTCGTCACGGGCTCTTAGAGCCCCGCGGAATAGAACGGGCCGTACCTCGGTTTTGGGAGATACGGCCGGTCCTGGCAGACTGGTACGTCGGCCCCGGTTCACGTCTCGGCAATTCCGTCGTGGCGACCCGGCGCCCTCCCGAACCTAGGAGACACCTTGAAGCGCGAGATCCACCCCGAGTACTTCGAGACCCAGGTCAGCTGCACCTGTGGCGCCTCGTTCACCACCCGTAGCACCCTCCCCGGCGGCTCCATCCGCGCCGAGGTCTGCTCCGAGTGCCACCCGTTCTACACGGGCAAGCAGAAGATCATGGACACCGGCGGCCGTGTGGCCCGCTTCGAGGCCCGCTTCGGCAAGGCTGCTGCGTCCAAGTAGCGAGCCATTTGCGCCGGTCTTCGGTCGCTCCCTCCCGGAGCGACCGGACCGGCGCTTTTGCCGTCCAAGCAGCCCTTTCACCAGCAGAAGCAGGAGCCCGAAGATGTTCGAGGCGGTCGAGGATCTCATCGGCGAGCACGCCGATCTCGAGACGAAGCTCGCAGACCCGTCGGTCCACGCCGACCAGGCCAATGCGCGCAAGCTCAACAAGCGCTACGCCGAGCTCACCCCGATCGTCTCCACGTACCGCTCCTGGAAGCAGACCGGTGAGGACATCGAGACGGCCCGTGAACTGGCCGCCGACGACCCGGACTTCGCCGCCGAGGTGAAGGAACTGCAGGCGCAGCGCGAGGACATCACCGAGAAGCTCAGGCTCCTCCTGGTCCCGCGCGACCCCAGCGACGACAAGGACGTCCTGCTCGAGATCAAGGCGGGTGCGGGCGGCGACGAGTCGGCCCTGTTCGCCGGCGACCTCCTGCGGATGTATCTGCGGTACGCCGAGCGCATCGGCTGGAAGACCGAGATCATCGACGCCACCGAGTCCGACCAGGGCGGCTACAAGGACGTCCAGGTCGCGGTGAAGACCAAGGGCGGCAACGGCGCGACCGAGCCCGGCCAGGGCGTCTGGGCGCGGATGAAGTACGAGGGCGGGGTGCACCGTGTGCAGCGCGTGCCCTCCACCGAGTCCGCCGGCCGTATCCACACCTCCGCGGCCGGTGTGCTGGTCACGCCCGAGGCGGAGGAGGTCGACGTCGAGATCCACGCGAACGATCTCCGTATCGACGTCTACCGCTCGTCGGGCCCCGGCGGCCAGTCCGTCAACACCACGGACTCCGCCGTCCGCATCACGCACCTGCCGACCGGCGTCGTCGCCTCCTGCCAGAACGAGAAGAGCCAGCTCCAGAACAAGGAGCAGGCCATGCGCATCCTGCGCTCGCGCCTCCTGGCCGCGGCCCAGGAAGCGGCCGAGCAGGAAGCGTCCGACGTGCGCCGCAGCCAGGTGCGTACGGTGGACCGCTCCGAGAAGATCCGGACGTACAACTTCCCGGAAAACCGGATCTCCGACCACCGCGTCGGCTTCAAGGCGTACAACTTGGACCAGGTCCTCGACGGAGACCTGGACGCCATGATCCAGGCGTGCGTCGACGCGGACTCCGCGGCCAAGCTCGCCGCGGCCCAGTAAGCAGAGCCCAGTAGAAGAGCCCAGTAACACCCGCCAGTAGCCCGTACGGAGAACCGCATGAACCTGCTGCTTGCCGAGGTGGCCCAGGCCACCCAGCGGCTGGCCGACGCCGGCGTGCCCTCCCCGCGCTTCGATGCGGAGGAGCTCGCCTCCTTCGTGCACGGCGTCAAGCGGGGCGAGCTGCACAACGTCAAGGACGCGGACTTCGACGCCCGCTACTGGGAGACCATCGCCCGCCGCGAGGCCAGAGAGCCGCTCCAGCACATCACCGGACGCGCCTTCTTCCGCTACCTGGAGCTCCAGGTCGGGCCCGGCGTCTTCGTGCCCCGCCCCGAGACCGAGTCGGTCGTCGGGTGGGCCATAGACGCCGTGCGCGCGATGGACGTCGTCGAGCCGCTCATCGTCGACCTGTGCACCGGCTCCGGGGCGATCGCCCTCGCCATGGCCCAGGAGGTGCCGCGCTCGCGCGTGCACGCCGTGGAGCTGTCCGAGGACGCCCTGAAATGGACCCGTAAGAACGCCGAGGGGTCCAGGGTCACCGTCCACCAGGGAGACGCTCTGAGCGCCCTTCCCGAGCTCGACGGCCAGGTCGACCTGGTGATCTCCAACCCGCCGTACATCCCGCTCACCGAGTGGGAGTACGTCGCCCCCGAGGCCCGCGACCACGACCCCGAGATGGCCCTGTTCTCCGGCGAGGACGGCCTGGACACCATCCGCGGCATCGAACGCACCGCCCACCGGCTCCTGGTCCCCGGCGGTGTCGTCGTCATCGAGCACGCCGACACCCAGGGCGGCCAGGTCCCGTGGATCTTCACCGAGGAGCGGGGCTGGGCCGACGCGGCCGACCACCCCGACCTGAACAACCGGCCCCGCTTCGCCACGGCCCGCAAGGCCATGCCGTGATACGGAACCACGCCGGCACCACCGTCATGTACTTGCTCGAGGAGGCTCGCTAAATGGCACGGCGATACGACACCAACGACGCGTCCGACCGCACCACCGGTCTGCGCGAAGCCGCCTCCGCCGTGCGCCGGGGCGAACTCGTCGTGCTTCCCACCGACACCGTCTACGGCATCGGAGCGGACGCCTTCTCCTCCGAGGGCGTACGCGACCTCCTCGACGCCAAGGGCCGGGGCCGCAACATGCCCACCCCCGTCCTCATCGGCTCCCCGAACACCCTGCACGGCCTGGTCACCGACTTCTCCGAGCAGGCCTGGGAGCTCGTCGACGCCTTCTGGCCGGGCGCGCTCACCCTCGTCGCCAAGCACCAGCCGTCCCTCCAGTGGGACCTCGGCGACACCCGCGGCACGGTCGCCGTACGCATGCCGCTGCACCCCGTCGCCATCGAACTCCTCACCGAGGTCGGCCCGATGGCCGTCTCCAGCGCCAACCTCACGGGACACCCGTCCCCCGAGGACTGCGACGCCGCCCAGGAGATGCTCGGCGACTCCGTCTCGGTCTACCTGGACGGCGGCCCGACCCCGGGCATCGTGCCCTCCTCGATCGTCGACGTCACCGGGAAGACGCCTGTCCTGCTCCGCGCGGGCGCCCTCTCCGCGGAGGAGCTGCGCAAGGTGGTACCCGACCTCGAGGTGGCCAATTGACCGCCCCTGAGGGGCGTGGCATAGGCACGGACAGCACAGCCTTCCGCATCCTCCACGTCAGCACCGGCAACGTCTGCCGCTCGCCGATCACCGAGCGGCTGACCCGCCATGCCCTCAGCGACCGCCTCGGCGACCCGCTGACGGGCGGCCTGATCGTGGAGAGCGCGGGCACCTGGGGGCACGAGGGTGCGCCCATGGAGGCCAACGCGGCGACCGTCCTGGAGGACTACGGCGCGGACCCCAAGGGGTTCCTCGGCCGCGAGCTCCTCGACGACCACGTCATCCGGGCCGACCTGGTCCTCACCGCGACCCGCGACCACCGCGCCCAGGTCATCTCGATGGGCCACTCCGCGGGGCTGCGCACCTTCACGCTGAAGGAGTTCACCCGTCTCGTACGGGCCATAGACCCCGCCACGCTGCCCGACCCCCTCGACGACGGCGTGGTCGAGCGCGCCCGCGCGCTGGTCCGTGCTGCCGCCGCTCTACGCGGGTGGCTGCTGGCGCCCAGCGTGGAGGCGGACGAGGTGAACGACCCGTACGGCGCCCCGATCACGTTCTTCAGGTCCATCGGCGAAGAGATCAACTCGGCCCTGGACCCGGTGGTCACGGCGCTCACGGGCGTGCCCGCGCCGCACTGACAGGCGCCTGCGCCGACCCCGGCCTACATTGGTTCCGAAGCCGGAGGAGCCAGAGATGTCGGTCACCACTGCATCCGTACACAGCCCGCACCTGCCGGGCTTCGAGGCCCTGCGCCGTCAGGACCCCGAGATCGCCGACGTCATCCTCGGCGAGGAGACACGCCAGGCGACCTCCCTCCAGCTGATCGCCGCCGAGAACTTCACCTCGCCGGCCGTCCTCGCCGCCCTCGGCTCCCCGCTCGCCAACAAGTACGCCGAGGGCTACCCCGGCGCCCGCCACCACGGCGGCTGCGAGCTGGTCGACGTCGCCGAGAAGATCGCCTGCGAACGCGCGATGGCCCTCTTCGGGGCCGAGCACGCGAACGTACAGCCGCACTCCGGCTCCTCGGCCGTCCTCGCCGCGTACGCCGCCCTGCTGCGCCCAGGCGACACCGTCCTGGCCATGGGCCTTCCGTACGGCGGGCACCTCACGCACGGGTCGCCCGCCAACTTCTCCGGCCGCTGGTTCGACTTCGTCGGGTACGGCGTCGACGGCGAGAGCGGCCTCATCGACTACGAGCAGGTGCACGCCCTCGCCCGCGAACACCGCCCCAGAGCCATCGTCTGCGGCTCGATCTCCTACCCGCGCCACCCCGACTACGCCGCCTTCCGGGAGATCGCCGACGCGGTCGGCGCCTATCTGATCGCCGACGCCGCCCACCCCATCGGTCTGGTCGCCGGGGGAGCGGCCCCCAACCCGGTGCCGTACGCCGACGTGGTCTGCGCGACCACGCACAAGGTGCTGCGCGGCCCGCGCGGCGGGCTGATCCTGTGCGGCGCCGAGCTCGCGGAGCGCATCGACCGGGCGGTGTTCCCCTTCACCCAGGGCGGCGCCCAGATGCACACGGTCGCCGCCAAGGCCGTCGCCTTCGGCGAGGCGGCCGCCCCCGCCTTCACGGCGTACGCCCATCACGTCGTCGCCAACGCCCGGGTGCTGGCCGCGGGCCTGGTCGCGGAGGGCTTCACCGTCACCACCGGCGGCACGGACACCCATCTGATCACCGCGGATACGGCGCCGCTGGGCATCGAGGGCCAGGCCGCACGCAGCCGACTCGCCGCCGCAGGAATGGTCCTGGACACCTGCGCACTGCCGTGGGGCGACGGGCGCGGCATCCGGCTGGGGACGGCCGCGGTCACCACACAAGGCATGGGGGAGGCCGAAATGGCGCGGCTCGCCGTGCTGTTCGGCGTGGTTCTGCGCGAGGAACGCGAGGTCAGGTACGTCGCGGAAGAGGTGCGCGATCTCGCCCGTGCATACCCGCCTTATCCGGGGTAACCGGGCACTGTGCAACCATCAGCGCTACCCGTGTGTCCTCCAAGGCATGCACGTGAGAGCTAGGGTGTGGGGCTGAGATGGCCAGCGATACCTGTGGGGCAGCCCGTGCGTGAATACCTGCTGACGCTCTGCGTCACGGCGGCCGTGACCTACCTGCTGACCGGGCCGGTGCGGAAGTTCGCCATCGTGGCCGGGGCAATGCCGGAGATCCGTGCGCGCGACGTCCACCGAGAACCGACTCCGCGGCTCGGTGGCATCGCCATGTTCGGCGGTCTGTGCGCCGGTCTGCTGGTCGCCGACCACCTGGTCAACCTCAACGGCGTCTTCACGCTCTCCAACGAGCCGCGCGCGCTGCTCTCGGGGGCCGGGCTGATCTGGCTCATCGGCGTACTGGACGACAAGTTCGAGATCGACGCCCTGATCAAGCTCGGCGGCCAGATGATCGCCGCGGGCGTCATGGTCATGCAGGGCCTGGAGATCCTCTGGCTGCCCATCCCCGGCGTCGGCACGGTCTCCCTGACCTCCTGGCAGTCCACGCTGCTCACGGTCGCTCTCGTGGTCATCACGATCAACGCGGTCAACTTCGTGGACGGGCTCGACGGTCTGGCGGCCGGCATGGTCTGCATCGCCGCCGCGGCCTTCTTCATGTACACCTACCGCCTCTGGTACGGGTACGGAATCGAGGCCGCCGCCCCGGCGACCCTCTTCGCGGCGATCCTGATGGGCATGTGCCTGGGCTTCCTGCCCCACAACATGCACCCCGCCAGAATCTTCATGGGCGACTCGGGCTCGATGATGATCGGCCTCGTCATGGCGGCCGCCGCGATCTCGGTCACGGGCCAGGTCGACCCGGACGCGCTCAACCTGAACCTCGGCGGTTCGCGCGCCGCCACCCACGCGATGCTCCCGGTCTTCATCCCGCTGCTGATGCCGCTGACGATCATCGCGATCCCGATGGCCGACCTGGTCCTGGCGATCGTGCGGCGGACCTGGAACGGCCAGTCGCCGTTCGCCGCCGACCGCGGGCATCTGCACCACCGGCTCCTGGAGATCGGCCACTCGCAGAGCCGTGCGGTGCTGATCATGTACTTCTGGTCGGCACTGTTCGCCTTCGGTGCGCTCGCCATCTCCGTGCAGTCCACCTCGATGTGGGTCGTGCTCGCCATCGTGGTGCTGAGTGCGATCGGTCTCGTACTCCTGCTGCTGCCGCGCTTCAAGCCCCATGCCCCGCGCTGGGCGGAGCGGTTCGTGCCGCCGCGCTACCGGCGGCCGAGGGCGGTGGCGAGCGTCGAGTCCGTACACGACGAAGAAGCGGACACATCCGACGAATCGGCCGAAAGACTGCCTCTTCCGGCAGGCGTCAATGGAGCGACCGCAGTTGGCCCCCGTTCGCGCTTCCCCGACCGGCGGAAGGCCGGCACGTCCCGCTGACGCCGGGGCCCAACTGGCGCCATTACCAGACAAAGCGGCCGCCCTGCCGCGCAGACGCGCGCATTAACTCTCATGTGTGACGGGCGGCACACTTCCATGGTAAAGACTGCATCAAATAGTTTGTGATACCGTTCACGAAACCCGGCAACAGAGCCGAAGGGCCTTAGTGCGAAGGCCTTTTGGCGCGAGATCACTCTCGGACCGGGCCTACGCTCGTCCATGACGACACCCTGCCCCCACCAGAAGCGGAGCTGCCGCCATGCGGTCCAACGACGCCCAGATCCTCCTCCCCACCGCCCTGCCCAGTGCTGCCGTCGGCCTCGTCGCCGTCGCGATCAGCGCTGCGGTCGTGGGCGGCAAGGGTGCGATCGGTGCTGCCGTCGGTGCTGCGCTGGCGATCGCCTTCATGGGGGCCGGACTCGTGGTGCTGCAACGCACCGCGAAGAGCCTGCCGCACCTGTTCCAGGCCATGGGGATGCTTCTCTATGTGACCCAACTGCTGCTGCTCTTCGTCTTCTTGGGCATTTTCAAGCACACAGAACTTTTCAACTTCAAGGCGTTCGCCTTCGGCATTCTCGCGTGCACCATCACGTGGATCGCCGCCCAGGCGCGCGCCTACATGAAGGCCAAGATCCTTTACGTCGAACCCACTCCTTCCTCGGTCGCGAAGCCCGAGACGAGCGGGTCCCCGTCGTGAACGGTAGGGCCGGGATAAAACGCTGTTCGCGATGCTGCTATCGTCCGGTGCCAACTGCGGCACTGCGGGCGCGGGTATCCGAGCTGACGCCTGTCCCAGCGCGAGGCTCGATGTCGAACCGCCCCGCCCACGTCCGTAAGACCACCAGTCCAGTGCCGACCCGCGGCTGCGCGCCGCGCCGACACAACGAGGTTGCCGTACCTATGCGCCACGCTGAAGGAGCCCGCGGTGAGTGCTGACACAACGCTTGCCTTTGATGCGAGCTGCCACATTTTCTCCGGATGCGGGTTCCCGGCACCGGGCCTCCACACCTTCCTGTACGAGCCCATGTTCTCCGTGGGCGGCTTCGACTTCACCAAGCCGATGCTGCTCGCGCTGCTGGCCTCGGTCCTGATCGTCGCCTTCTTCTGGGCCGCGTTCAACAAGCCGAAGCTGGTGCCCGGCAAGGTCCAGATGGTCGGTGAGGCGGGTTACGACTTCGTACGCCGCGGCATCGTCTACGAGATCATCGGCAAGAAGGACGGCGAGAAGTACGTCCCGCTGATGGTGTCCCTGTTCTTCTTCGTGTGGATGCTCAACCTCTGGTCGATCATCCCGCTCGCCCAGTTCCCGGTCACGTCGCTGATCGCCTTCCCGGCCGGTCTCGCACTGATCGTGTACGTCCTGTGGGTCTCGCTGACCTTCAAGAAGCACGGGTTCGTCGGCGGCTGGAAGAACATCACCGGCTACGACAAGTCGCTCGGCTGGGTCATGCCGCTGGTCGTCGTGATCGAGTTCTTCTCGAACCTGCTGATCCGGCCGTTCACCCACGCGGTCCGGCTCTTTGCGAACATGTTCGCCGGTCACCTGCTGATCGTGATGTTCACGATCGCCTCCTGGTACTTGATGAACGGCATCGGGATCGCCTACGGCACCGTCTCGTTCGTCATGGTCATCGTGATGACGATCTTCGAGCTCTTCATCCAGGCCGTCCAGGCGTACGTCTTCGTGCTCCTGGCCTCCAGCTACATCCAGGGCGCGCTCGCAGAGAGCCACTGAGCCAGCCCGCTTGCTCATCCAGTCCAACCAAGACGTCCGGTGGCCAACCCCCACCGGGTCCGTGAAAGAGAAGGAAGTAACGGCATGTCCGCTGCTCTCGAATTCGCCAACTCCCTCGCAGGCGCGAAGGACACCGTCGTCGGCAACGTCGCCTCCATCGGCTACGGCCTCGCCGCGATCGGCCCCGGCGTCGGCGTCGGCATCATCTTCGGTAACGGCACCCAGGCGCTGGCCCGTCAGCCCGAAGCTGCCGGCCTGATCCGCACCAACCAGATCATGGGTTTCGCCTTCTGTGAGGCGCTTGCCCTCATCGGCATCGTCATGGGCTTCGTCTACCAGTAAACCGGCCCGACAAGCCCAACCCCTTTCATGGAAGGCACTGATGTGAACGCTCTGTTCCTTGCGGCGGAGGCGGAGACCCAGAATCCCCTCATCCCGCATCTCGACGAGCTCGTCATCGGTCTGATCGCCTTTGCCATCGTCTTCGGCTTCCTTGCGAAGAAGCTCCTCCCGAACATCAACAAGGTTCTGGACGAGCGCCGTGAGGCGATCGAGGGTGGCATCGAGAAGGCCGACGCGGCCAAGCTCGAGGCCGAGAGCGTGCTGGAGCAGTACAAGGCCCAGCTCGCCGAGGCACGGCACGAGGCCGCTCGTCTGCGCCAGGAGGCGCAGGAGCAGGGTGCCGCACTTCTCGTTGAGATGCGTGCGGAGGGCCAGCGTCAGCGCGAGGAGATCGTCGCTGCCGGCCACGCCCAGATCGAGGCCGACCGCAAGCAGGCCGCGCAGTCGCTGCGCCAGGAC
This sequence comes from Streptomyces sp. NBC_01465, assembly GCF_036227325.1. Lineage (NCBI taxonomy): Bacteria > Bacillati > Actinomycetota > Actinomycetes > Kitasatosporales > Streptomycetaceae > Streptomyces > Streptomyces sp. NBC_01465. The sequence goes on from NZ_CP109467.1 coordinate 5,798,074, forward strand.
GTGGGCAAGCTCGCCACCGACCTGGCAGGCAAGCTCGTCGGCGAGTCCCTCGAGGACCACGCCCGGCAGAGCCGCACGGTGGACCGTTTCCTCTCTGACCTCGAGGAGAAGGCCGAGGCCACTCGATGAACGGCGCCAGCCGCGAGGCACTGGCCGCCGCACGCGAGCGACTCGACGCGCTGACCGACTCCACGTCGGCCGACGCGGCGACCCTCGCCGACGAGCTGGCCGCTGTCACCGCGCTGCTCCACCGCGAGGTGTCCCTGCGCCGGGTCCTCACCGACCCGTCGCAGGCCGGTGAGGCCAAGGCCGAGCTGGCAGGACGGCTGTTCGGCAGCCAGGTGAGCGGTACGACCGCCGACCTGGTGGCCGGTATGGTCCGCTCCCGCTGGTCGTCCTCGCGCGACCTGGTGGACGCGATCGAGGAGCTGGCGGCCACCGCCGACCTCACCGCGGCGCAGAAGTCGGGCTCGCTCGACAACGTGGAGGACGAGCTGTTCCGGTTCGGCCGGATCGTCTCCTCCTCCCCGGAGCTGCGCTCCGCGCTCACCGACCGCACGGCCCCGGCTTCCGCCAAGGGCGAGCTGCTCCGCAGCCTGCTCGGCGGCAAGGCGGACCCGGTCACCGAGCGCCTGGTCGTACGCCTTGTGACGCAGCCCCGTGGACGTAGCCTGGAATCGGGACTCGAGTCCCTCTCCAAGCTCGCCGCGGAGCGCCGGGACCGGATGGTCGCGGTGGTCACCTCGGCAGTACCGCTGAGCGACGACCAGAAGCTGCGCCTCGGCGGAGTGCTGGCCAAGCTCTACGGCCGTCCGATGCACCTCAACCTCGACGTGGACCCCGCGGTCCTCGGCGGGATTCAGGTCCGCGTCGGCGACGAGGTCATCAACGGCTCCATCGCGGACCGCCTCGACGAGGCGTCGCGTCGCATGGCCGGCTGATTCAGCCACCAACTCAACAGTATTGATAACGGCCCGAGTTGGGCCGACAAGTAATTGATTCGGCTCAACAAGGAGAGCAGGGAACCCAGATGGCGGAGCTCACGATCCGGCCGGAGGAGATCCGGGATGCGCTGGAGAACTTTGTCCAGTCGTACCAGCCGGACGCGGCCTCGCGCGAGGAGGTCGGAACGGTCAGCGTTGCCGGCGACGGCATCGCGAAGGTAGAGGGTCTTCCCTCGGCCATGGCGAACGAGCTGCTGAAGTTCGAGGACGGAACCCTCGGCCTCGCGCTCAACCTGGACGAGCGCGAGATCGGTGCGGTCATCCTCGGTGAGTTCAGCGGTATCGAGGAGGGCCAGCCGGTGCAGCGCACCGGTGAGGTGCTCTCCGTCGGCGTCGGCGAGGGCTACCTCGGCCGCGTTGTCGACCCGCTCGGCAACCCGATCGACGGCCTCGGCGAGATCGAGACCGACGGCCGTCGCGCGCTGGAGCTTCAGGCTCCCGGCGTCATGGTCCGCAAGTCGGTGCACGAGCCGATGCAGACCGGCTACAAGGCTGTCGACGCCATGGTGCCGATCGGCCGCGGCCAGCGTCAGCTGATCATCGGCGACCGTCAGACCGGCAAGACCGCTCTGGCCGTCGACACGATCATCAACCAGCGCGACAACTGGCGCTCGGGCGATGTCAACAAGCAGGTGCGCTGCATCTACGTTGCCATCGGCCAGAAGGGCTCCACCATCGCGTCGGTTCGCGGTGCGCTGGAAGAGGCGGGCGCCCTGGAGTACACGACGATCGTCGCTGCTCCGGCTTCCGACCCGGCCGGCTTCAAGTACCTGGCCCCGTACACCGGTTCGGCCATCGGCCAGCACTGGATGTACGCCGGTAAGCACGTCCTCATCATCTTCGACGACCTGTCGAAGCAGGCCGACGCCTACCGCGCCGTGTCCCTGCTGCTGCGCCGTCCGCCGGGCCGCGAGGCCTACCCGGGCGACGTCTTCTACTTGCACTCGCGTCTGCTGGAGCGTTGCGCCAAGCTCTCCGACGAGATGGGCAAGGGCTCGATGACGGGTCTCCCGATCGTCGAGACCAAGGCGAACGACGTGTCGGCGTTCATCCCGACCAACGTCATCTCCATCACCGACGGCCAGTGCTTCCTGGAGTCCGACCTGTTCAACGCGGGCCAGCGCCCGGCGCTGAACGTCGGTATCTCGGTCTCCCGCGTCGGTGGTTCCGCCCAGCACAAGGCCATGCGCCAGGTGTCCGGCCGACTCCGTGTCGACCTCGCCCAGTACCGCGAGCTGGAGGCGTTCGCCGCCTTCGGTTCCGACCTGGACGCAGCGTCGAAGGCGTCGCTGGAGCGCGGTAAGCGCATGGTGGAGCTGCTGAAGCAGGGCCAGTACCAGCCGATGCCGATCGAGGAGCAGATCGTCTCCGTCTGGGCCGGTACCACCGGCAAGATGGACGACGTTCCGGTCGAGGACATCCGCCGCTTCGAGTCCGAGCTGCTGGAGCACCTGCGCCGCGAGCGCAAGGAGCTCCTCACCTCGATCGCCGAGGGCGCCAAGATGTCCGACGACACGCTCGGCTCCATCGCCGACGCGATCACCGCCTTCAAGCGCCAGTTCGAGACCTCGGACGGCCAGCTGCTGGGCGAGGACACGCCGGCCGTCAACGTCTCCAAGTGACGACGGAAGGGACCTGACTCATGGGAGCGCAGCTCCGGGTCTACAAGCGTCGCATCCGTGCCGTCACGGCGACCAAGAAGATCACCAAGGCGATGGAGATGATCGCCGCCTCGCGCATCGTCAAGGCGCAGCGCAAGGTGGCGGCATCGATGCCGTACGCAACCGAGCTCACCCGTGCGGTGACCGCGGTCGCGACCGGCTCCACCACCAAGCACCCGCTCACCACCGAGGCCGAGGCCCCGACCCGGGCCGCGATCGTCCTCATCACGAGCGACCGCGGTCTGGCCGGCGGCTACTCGTCCAACGCCATCAAGGCTGCGGACCGGCTGACGGAGCGGCTGCGCGGCGAGGGCAAGGAGGTCGACACGTACATCGTCGGCCGCAAGGGTGTCGCCTACTACGGCTTCCGCGAGCGCAAGGTCGCGGAGTCGTGGACCGGCTTCACCGACAGCCCGAGCTACGCGGACGCCAAGAACGTGGCAGCGCCGCTGATCGAGGCCGTCCAGACGGAGACGGCCGAGGGTGGCGTCGACGAACTGCACATCGTCTTCACGGAATTCGTGTCGATGATGACGCAGAACCCCGTCGACGACCGGATGCTGCCTCTCTCGCTCGACAAGGTCTCGGAAGAGACGGGGACGAAGGGCGAGATCCTTCCCCTCTTCGACTTCGAGCCGTCGGCTGAGGACGTCCTCGACGCCCTTCTGCCGCGCTACGTCGAGAGCCGTATCTACAACGCACTGCTGCAGGCCGCCGCTTCCGAGCACGCCGCCCGCCGCCGTGCGATGAAGTCGGCGACCGACAACGCCGGGGATCTCATCAAGAGCCTCTCCCGGCTTGCCAACGCGGCCCGCCAGGCCGAAATCACCCAGGAAATCAGCGAGATCGTCGGTGGCGCCAGCGCCATGGCCGACGCGACCGCGGGGAGTGACAAGTAATGACGACCTCTGTTGAGACGGCCGTAGCCACGGGCCGCGTCGCCCGGGTCATCGGCCCGGTCGTCGACGTGGAGTTCCCCGTCGACGCGATGCCGGAGATCTACAACGCTCTGCACGTCCAGGTGGCCGACCCGGCCGAGGACGGCAAGCTCAAGACGCTGACCCTGGAAGTCGCCCAGCACCTGGGTGACGGCGTGGTCCGTGCGATCTCGATGCAGCCCACCGACGGTCTGGTCCGCCAGGCCGCGGTGACCAACACCGGCGAGGGCATCACGGTGCCCGTCGGTGACATCACCAAGGGCAAGGTGTTCAACACCCTCGGTGAGATCCTGAACAAGCCGGAGGCCAACGCCGAGGTGACCGAGCGGTGGCCCATCCACCGCAAGGCGCCCGCGTTCGACCAGCTCGAGTCGAAGACCGAGATGTTCGAGACCGGCGTCAAGGTCATCGACCTTCTCACCCCGTACGTCAAGGGTGGAAAGATCGGTCTGTTCGGTGGTGCCGGTGTCGGCAAGACCGTTCTGATCCAGGAAATGATCTACCGCGTCGCCAACAACCACGACGGTGTGTCGGTGTTCGCGGGCGTCGGTGAGCGTACCCGTGAGGGCAACGACCTCATCGAGGAAATGGCCGACTCGGGCGTCATCGACAAGACGGCGCTTGTCTTCGGTCAGATGGACGAGCCGCCGGGCACGCGTCTTCGCGTCGCGCTGGCCGGTCTGACCATGGCGGAGTACTTCCGCGATGTGCAGAAGCAGGACGTGCTCTTCTTCATCGACAACATCTTCCGTTACACCCAGGCGGGTTCGGAGGTGTCGACCCTTCTCGGTCGTATGCCGTCCGCCGTGGGTTACCAGCCGAACCTGGCTGACGAGATGGGTCTGCTGCAGGAGCGCATCACCTCGACGCGCGGTCACTCGATCACCTCGATGCAGGCGATCTACGTCCCCGCGGACGACCTGACCGACCCGGCGCCGGCGACCACCTTCGCCCACCTGGACGCGACGACCGTTCTGTCCCGTCCGATCTCGGAGAAGGGCATCTACCCGGCGGTCGACCCGCTGGACTCGACGTCCCGCATCCTGGACCCGCGGTACATCGCGGCCGAGCACTACGCGGCCGCCATGCGTGTCAAGACGATCCTTCAGAAGTACAAGGACCTTCAGGACATCATCGCGATCCTCGGTATCGACGAGCTGGGCGAGGAGGACAAGCTCGTTGTCCACCGTGCCCGTCGTGTCGAGCGCTTCCTGTCGCAGAACACCCACGTCGCCAAGCAGTTCACCGGCGTGGACGGTTCGGACGTGCCGCTCGACGAGTCGATCACCGCGTTCAACGCGATCTGCGACGGCGAGTACGACCACTTCCCGGAGCAGGCGTTCTTCATGTGCGGTGGCATTGAGGACCTCAAGGCCAACGCCAAGGAGCTCGGCGTCTCCTGAGTCCCTTGACTCATAGCGAGGGGCGGGGCCCCGTCCCGCCCCTCGCTGAACGCCCACTAGACTTTGACCCAACACCCGGCCGATGCGGCCGGGTGGTGACCCGAGGAGCCTCCCTTGGCTGCTGAGCTGCACGTCGAGCTGGTCGCGGCGGACCGTAACGTCTGGTCCGGCGAGGCCACCCTGGTCGTCGCGCGCACCACGTCCGGCGACATCGGCGTCATGCCCGGTCACCAGCCGCTCCTCGGAGTGCTGGAATCGGGCCCGGTGACCATCCGTACGAGCGAGGGCGGCACTGTCGTCGCCGCTGTGCACGGCGGGTTCATCTCGTTCGCGGACAACAAGCTGTCGCTGCTGGCCGAGATCGCCGAGCTGGCCGACGAGATCGACGTCCAGCGCGCCGAGCGTGCGCTGGAGAGCGCGAAGGCGGAGGAGGACGCGGCTTCCGAGCGGCGTGCCGATGTCCGTCTGCGCGCGGCTACGGGGCAGTGACGCCCCGCAACTGAGAGATTTGACCTCAGCCGCGGCCCGTCCGGAATTTTCCGGACCGGGTCGCGGCTGAGGCGATGCAGAAGCAGGTCCCTACGGCGTGTGGCGAGGAGGTCGGTGTAGATGATCCTCGCTCTGCTTGTGTGTGGCCTGGTCGTCGTACTGGTGGCGGTGGGACTCTTCGTCTTCGGTCTGCGCCGGCGGTTGATCCAGCGTTCCGGTGGCACCTTCGACTGCAGTGTCCGTTGGGACGTTCCGGAGAAACCGGACCCCACGGGCAAGGGCTGGGTCTACGGCGTCTGCCGCTACAGCGGCGACCGGATCGAATGGTTCCGGGTCTTCTCGTACGCGCCGAGGCCCCGCCGGACCCTGGACCGTTCCGCCATCGAGGTCGTCGCACGGCGGCTGCCCGAGGGCGAGGAGGAGCTGGCGCTCCTCTCCGACGCGGTGGTCCTCGGCTGTATGCACCGCGGTACGCGTCTGGAGCTCGCGATGAGCGACGACGCGCTGACCGGTTTCCTGGCCTGGCTGGAGGCCGCGCCTCCCGGGCAACGAGTCAACGTCGCGTAGGCACGTCATACCTAGAACGCAGAAGCCGGGAAGAGTGGGGGCGGACCCCTCTTCCCGGCTTCCGTCTGTGTGCGGCTAGCCGATGGCGTTGCTGGCCGCGGTCACCAGTTCGCCGTTGCTGGTGTCACCGCTGAACTCCCAGAAGAACGCGCCTCCCAGGCCCTGCCCCTTCGCCCAGGCGATCTTCGAGGCGATGGTGGCCGGGGTGTCGTAACTCCACCAGTTGGAACCGCACTTGGCGTACGCGGTGCCCGCGATGGTGCCGGTCGCCGGGCAGGTCGACTTGAGGACCTTGTAGTCCTCGATGCCCTGCTCGTACGTGCCGGGCGCCGGGCCCGTCGCCGTGCCGCCGGGTGCCGCCTGGGTCACTCCGGTCCAGCCGCGGCCGTAGAAGCCGAGGCCGAGGAGGAGCTTGGACGCCGGGACGCCCTTGGCCTTGTACTTGGCGATCGCGTCGGCCGTGTTGAACCCGGCCGTCGGGATGCCGGAGTACGAGGTGAGCGGGGAGTGCGGGGCCGTGGGGCCCTGGGCCGCCCAGGCGCCGAAGAAGTCGTACGTCATCACGTTGAACCAGTTGGCGTAGGACGCGGCGCCCGCGTAGTCGGCCGCGTCCATCTTGCCGTTGTCGGAGCCGTCGGCGGTGACCGCCGCCGTCACCAGGTACGAGGAGCCGAACTTGGCGCGGAGCGCGGACATCACGTTCTTGAAGGCCGCGGGGCCGCTGGTGTCACAGGAGAGGCCGCAGGCGTTGGGGTACTCCCAGTCGATGTCGATGCCGTCGAACACGTCCGCCCAGCGCGGGTCTTCGACGAGGTCGTAGCAGGACTGGGCGAAGGCTGCCGGGTTCTGGGCGGCCTGGCCGAAGCCGCCGGACCAGGTCCAGCCGCCGAAGGACCAGAGGATCTTGAGGTTCGGGTGGAGCTTCTTCAGTTTGCGGAGCTGGTTGAAGCTGCCCGCCACGGGCTGGTCCCAGGTGTCGGCGACGCCGTCGACGCTGCCGGAGGCGTCGTACGTCTTCTGGTAGTCGGCGTAGGCGTCGCCGATCGCGCACTTGCCGCCGGTGACGTTCCCGAAGGCGTAGTTGATGTGCGTGATCTTGGCGGCGGTACCGGACGTCTCCAGGTTCTTGACGTGGTAGTTCCGGCCGTAGACGCCCCAGTCGGTGAAGTACCCGAGCTTGACCTTGCCGGGGGTGCCGCCTCCGCCGCCTGTGGTGGTGACGGTCGCCGTGCCGGACGAGGCGCCGACCTGGTCGGCGGTGTCACGCGCCTTGACGCTGTAGGTGTACGTGGTGCCCGCGGTCAGGCCCGTGTCGTTGGCCGTCGTGCCGGTGACCGTCGCGATCTTCGTGGAGCCGCGGTACACGTCGTAGTTCTTGATGCCCTTGTCGTCCGTCGCCGCCGACCAGTTGAGGGTCAGGGTGGTGTTCGTGATGGCGCTCGCGGTCGGAGTGCCGGGCGCGGAGGGCGGGTTGTCGCCCGGGACGGTGGTGCCGCCGTCGCAGGAGGCGCCGTTGAGCTTGCAGTTGGAGGGGGCGCCGGAGCCCGCGCCGTTGAAGCCGAAGGAGACGGAGGCGCCGGGGGCCAGTGTGCCGTTGTACGACTTGTTCTTGGCGGTCCAGTGGGTGCCGGAGGAGGTCACGTCGGCGTCCCAGGCCGAGGTCACCGAGGTCCCCGCGGGGTAGTCCCACTCGACGGTCCAGCTGTTGATCGTGGTCGTCCCGGCGTTCTTCACGGTCCAGCCCGCGCCGAAGCCGGTGCCCCAGTCGGAGGTCTTGGCGTAGGTGGCGGTCGGGCCTGCGGCCTGGGCCGGTGTCGCCAGGCCGACGGCCGCGGCGAGCGGGAGGAGGAGTGCGGTGAGGGCTGCTGCGTATCTGGAACGTCTTGATCTGAAGCGAGTTCTCAAGAGGGCTCCTCGAGTGGTGAACGGACTGAGATGGGGGTGGGTCCGCTTGCGCACTCTGCGCCGCCCTGAGCGTGCCGCTGCTGACTGATTGTCATGGCTCGCTCACCGCAGTGTGTGCGGTGAGCGTAGGAAGGTCTGGACCAATCGTCAAGAGGTCCAGACCTCCGACCTGGAAAACACCGTCAGAGTCCCAACTCCTGCGCCAGCACGGCTGCTTGGACCCGGCTGCGCAGCTCCAGCTTCCCGAGGAGCCGGCTGACGTGCGTCTTCACCGTGGCCTCGGCCATCGCGAGGTCGACGGCGATCTCCGCATTGGACAGGCCGCGGCCCAGACAGGTGAGGACCTCGCGCTCGCGGCGGGTCAGCGCGTCCAGGACGGCGGGGTCCGGGGCATCGGCGCGGCGGGCGTCCGGCCGCCCGAACTCGGCGATCAGGCGGCGTGTCACGGCGGGGGCGATCAGGCCCTCGCCGCGCGCCACGGTCCGTACCGCCTCGATCAGGTCCCTGGCCTCGGTGTTCTTCAGGAGGAATCCCGAGGCGCCCGCGCGCAGCGCACCGAAGACGTACTCGTCGAGGTCGAACGTGGTCAGCACCAGGACGTCCGCGAGCTGCTCGGCGACGACCTGGCGGGTGGCCGAAACGCCGTCCAGGCGGGGCATCTGGATGTCCATCAGCACCAGATCGGGGCGGAGTTCACGGGCGAGGGCGAGCGCCTCTTCACCGTCCGCAGCCTCTCCGACGACCTCGATGTCGGGTGCGCTGCCCAGGATGAGGACCAGGCCCGACCGTACGGCCGACTGGTCCTCGGCGACCAGGACACGGATCGTCATGCGGTGGAACCCCTTTCTGCGACGGGCAGTTGGGCCCGTACCTGCCAGACCTTCTTGTCGTCGTCCGCCCCGGCCCCGAACTCCCCGCCGAGCAGGGCGACCCGCTCGCGCATCCCGATGAGCCCGGCCCCGGACCCGGGGGCGCGGGGTCCGGGGCGGTCGCCGTACGGGCTGCGTACGGTGACGGTGAGCGCCGACGCCTCGCGGGTCAGGCCGACGGTGACCTCGCCCGGGGCGGCGTGCTTGAGCGCGTTGGTGAGGGACTCCTGGACGATGCGGTACGCGGCGAGCTCGACCGGGGTGGGGAGCCGCTCGCCGGCGGGGCGTTCGTCGGCGAGACGGGCGTCGAGTCCGTTCGTACGGGCCTGGGCCACCAGGGCGTCGAGGCCGGCCAGGGTCGGGGCGGCGGCCGGCTCCTGGTCCCCGCTGTTGTCGCGCAGCAGGCCGATGAGGCGACGCATCTCGGCGAGGCCGTCGACGCTGTTCTCGCGGATGACGCCGAGGGCGTCGCGGGTGGTCTTCGGATCGTCGAGGGAGAGCGCCGCGGTGGAGTGGATGGCGATCGCGGAGAGGTGGTTGGCCACCAGGTCGTGGAGTTCGCGGGCCATCCGGGAGCGCTCGGCGATCACTGCCTGGGTGCGGTCCATCTCGGCGAGGAGCGCGGTCTGTTCGGCCTGGAGGCGGGCCGTATCGGCGGCCTCGCGGTGGTGGCGTACGAGGAGACCTGTGGCGGCCGGGGCGTAGCCGATGAGGCCGGTGCCGACGCCGACGAGGAGGGCGTCGGGGCTGCGGAGCCAGGCGTAGAAACCGAGCGGGAGGGCGATGGTGAGCAGGACCGTGATGCGGGGGATGCGGCGGGCGGTGGCCGGGGTTCCGTACAGCACGGCCGCGTACATGATGTCGGTGAACATCAGGACGGTGGCGAGGTTCCCGCTGGTGAACTGGTCCGCCACCAGGGCGAGCACGGCAACGGCCAGGGCGGTCCGCGGGGCGGTTCTGCGCAGCAGCTCCATGGCGGACATCACGCAGAGAGGAAGCAGGGACCAGGACCCGGACAGCAGCCGCCCGGACTGGCTGTGCAGACCGATCGCCCAGAACACGAGGCCGCCGAGCAGCCCGGCGGCGGCGATGAGGACGTCGTCGCGGTGCGGGCGGGGGAGCGGGGTTGTCACGACTCCATCAAACAGGGCCGGAGGCGGCCCGGCCTCCGTACCGGGGCCGAGGACGCAGTACATCGAAGGATGCAGTGCGGATTCGTCACTGGAGACGAGGGGCGGGGGCGGGTCGGCTGTGACGCTGGAAGGGAGAGTGAGAGGAGCGGGCCGTGATCGTCACGTTGATCGTCATCTGCGAAGTCGGGTTCTGGGTGCTGCTGGCCGGAGGGCTTGCGCTCAGGTATCTGGCGAAGATGCCCAGGGCGGGGCTCGCGGTGCTGCTCTGCGAGCCGGTGCTCGAGCTGGTGCTGCTGGTGGTGACGGCGGTGGACCTGAAGAACGGGGCCGAGCCGGACTGGATGCACGGGCTCGCTGCCGTCTACATCGGGTTCACCGTGGCGCTGGGGCACCGGACGATCCGGTGGGCCGACGCACGGTTCGCGCACCGGTTCGCGGGCGGGCCGCCGCCGGTGAGGCCGCCGAAGTACGGGGCTGCGCGGGCGGTGTGGGAGTGGCAGACGGCGGCGCGGTGGACGCTGGCTTCGGTGATCGCGATCGGGCTGCTGCAGGCGGCGGTCTGGTACGTCGGCGGGGACGGGGACGTGTCGTCGCTGCGGGTCTGGCAGGGGCGGATGCTGTTCCTGATCGGGATCAATGTGGTGATCGCGTTGAGCTACACGGTGTTCCCGAAGAAGGAGAGGGTGGGGCGGGGCTGACGACCCCGCCCCGGGGCGACTACCGCTCGCCGCCCGGAACCCACAGCACGTCCCCGATCTCCTTGTTCGCCGTGCGGGCCAGGATGAAGAGGAGGTCGGAGAGGCGGTTCAGGTACGTGGCCGTCAAGGGGTTCATGACCTCGCCGTGCACCTCCAGCGCCGCCCACGTCGACCGCTCGGCCCTCCGTACGACCGTGCACGCCGTGTGCAGCAGCGCCGCGCCCGGGGTGCCGCCCGGGAGGATGAAGGAGCGGAGCTTCTCCAGGTCCTCCAGGAAGCGGTCGCAGTCCGCCTCCAGCTTGTCGATGTACGACTGCTCCACGCGCAGCGGCGGGAATTCGGGGTTCTCCACCACCGGGGTGCACAGGTCCGCGCCCACGTCGAAGAGGTCGTTCTGGATGCGGGTGAGGACCTTGACGACCTCCTGCTCCAGCGCGCCCAGTGCGATCGCCGTGCCGAGCGCCGCGTTGGCCTCGTTGGCGTCGGCGTACGCGGAGATCCGCAGATCGGTCTTGGCGGTGCGGCTCATGTCGCCCAGGGCCGTCGTGCCCTGGTCGCCGGTACGGGTGTAGATGCGCGTCAGATTGACCATGCCACCAGCGTAGTTACGCTCCGGCCCGGCGGAAGACACGTGTGCCCACTGTCACGGCGAACACCGCGAAACCGGCGGCGACCAGGACCCCGTAGAGCATCTGGGCCGTCGCGTACTGGCCGACGTACGCGCTGCGCACCGCGTCGACGAGATAGCGGAACGGTACGAAGTGCGACAGCGCGTCCAGCCAGGCGGGGCCCAGCGCGATCGGCAGCATCAGCCCCGACAGCAGCATCGAGGGCATGGTGAACGCGTTGACCATCGGGCCGAACTCCTGCGGGCGGTCGACGCCGAGTGCGACCGCGTACGAGAGCGAGCCCAGCGAGACGGTGAGCAGGGCGACGAACGCGAAGCCGATGAGGACGCCGGCGAGCGGGGCGCGCAGGCCCATGACGAGCGCGGCCAGGACCAGCACGGCCGCCTGGACGACGAAGAGCGCGGCGTCGCGCAGGACGCGTCCGAGGAGCAGCGCCAGCCGGCTGACCGGGGTGACGCGCATGCGCTCGACGACCCCGAAGTTCTTCTCGACGATGATCGCGAACCCGGAGAACGCCGAGCCGAACAGGGCGAGTTGGAGCAGCAGCCCGGGCACCAGGACCTGCCAGGAGGTGCCCTGCGTGCCCAGGTTCATCCCGGTGAGCAGCGGGCCGAAGAAGACGAGGTAGAGCAGCGGCATCAGGATGCCGAAGGCCATCTGGAACTTGGAGCGCAGGGTCTGGCGGGCGTAGCGGCCGAAGATCAGCGCGGTGTCGGAGAGGAGTGCGGAGGACAAGGCGGGCTCCTAGACGGCTACGGGGGTGGTGTCGCGGACGGCCGGGCCGCGGCCGGTGATGGCGAGGAAGGTGTCCTGGAGGGTGGCGTCGATCGAGCCGCCGTGGCGGAGCTTGAGGGCGCTCGGGGTCCCTTCCGCCGCGACCACGCCCTGGTCCACGACGACGATCCGGTCGGCGAGCGCGTCGGCCTCGTCGAGGTAGTGCGTGGTGAGGAAGACGGTGGTGCCGTACTCGTCGCGCAGCCGGCGCACGAGGTCCCACAGGTCCGTACGGCTGGCCGGGTCGAGGCCGGTCGTCGGCTCGTCGAGGAACAGGACGGCGGGGCGGTGCGTGAGCCCCATCGCGATGTCCAGACGCCGGCGCTGACCGCCGGAGAGGGCTGCGGTCGGGCGCTCCAGCAGGTCGGTCAGGCCGAGTTCGGCCGCGAGTTCCCGGGCGCGGGCGGCGGCCGCCGCCTTGGTCAGGCGGTACAGCCGCCCCTGGGTGACCAGCTCCTCGCGGACGCTGATGTGCGGGTCGACACCGCCGGACTGGGCGACGTAACCCGTCTTCCGCCGTACGCCCTCAGGATCGCCCGCCAGGTCGCAGCCCGCGATGGTGGCGGTGCCCCCGGTGGGTGCGAGCAGGGTGGTGAGCATCCGCAGCGTCGTGGTCTTGCCGGCGCCGTTGGGGCCGAGGAAGCCGAGGATCTCGCCCGGCTGTACGGAGAGATCGATGGAGCGGACGGCTTCGACCGGTCCGCGTTTCGTCTGGAAGGTCCGGGCCAGCCCGGCAGCAGTGAGGATCGCCATGACCTTAAGAAAACAGAGTCACTGAAAAATTGCAACCACACCAAAATTGTAGAGATGGCAGCGGAAGGTAGGATGGCGCCATGGCAGAAGGGCTCAGGGAGCGGAAGAAGCGGCAGGCCAGGCAGCACATCTCGGACGTGGCCACGGGGCTGTTCCTGGAACGGGGCTTCGACGCGGTGACCATCGCCGAGGTCGCGCAGGCTGCGGACGTCTCCGTCAACACCGTCTACAACTACTTCCACGCCAAGGAAGACCTCTTCCTCGACCGCGCCAAGGGGAGCGCGGGCCGCCTCTCGCGGTTCGTACGAGGCCGCGAGAAGGGCGAGTCGGCCGCCGCCGCCGTCCTGCGCGAGCTCCAGCGCGAGGTCGAGGCCGTCTCGCCGGCGGTCGGCCTGATCGAGGGGTTCGACCGCTTCCTGCAGGTCATCGAGGAGTCGTCCGGACTCAAGGCGCGGATCGCGCACATGCAGCAGAAGACCCTCGAACTCCTGGAGGAGACCCTCCGCGAGGAGACCGGAGCCGACGCGCGCGACACCCTGCCGGCGCTGGTCGCCGGGCAGATCGGCTGGGTCCACAGCTCCCTCCTCGCCTTCATCTCGCGCGAGGTCATCACCGGCCGGCGCCTCGCCGAGGTGTCGCGCGACGCGCTCGGCCTCCTCGACGAGATGGAGGAACTGCTGAGCGAGAAGGTGCTCAACTACGCGGTGCGTGACGCGTGATGGGACCGGCGAGTGTGATGTCCGTCATCTGAGACGTGACGCGCATCTCTATGCGGCCTAAAGGCGCCCCCCGGCCGATAGCCTCCGCCCAGAGCCGTAGCAAGGAATTCATTTAAGGGGTGCGTACGTGGCCAGGAAGCTCGCCGTCATCGGGGCCGGACTCATGGGATCCGGCATCGCGCAGGTCTCGGCGCAGGCCGGCTGGGACGTCGTACTGCGCGACGTGACCGACGCCGCGCTGACCCGGGGCACGGACGGCATCAAGGCCAGTTACGACCGCTTCGTCTCCAAGGGGAAGCTGGAGGCGGCCGACGCGGACGCCGCGCTCTCCCGCATCACCACGACCACCGATCTGGACGCGGTCGCCGACGCCGACATCGTCGTCGAGGCCGTCTTCGAGAAGCTCGAGGTCAAGCACGAGATCTTCCGTGCGCTCGACTCGATCGTGCGCCCGGACGCCGTGCTCGCCTCCAACACCTCCGCCATCCCGATCACCAAGATCGCGGCCGTGACGGAGCGTCCGGAGCGCGTCGTGGGCACGCACTTCTTCTCGCCGGTGCCGATGATGCAGCTCTGCGAGCTGGTGCGCGGCTACAAGACGAGCGACGAAACCCTCGCCACCGCACGGGAGTTCGCCGAATCCGTGGGCAAGACCTGCATCGTCGTCAACCGCGACGTCGCCGGCTTCGTGACCACCCGGCTGATCTCGGCGCTCGTCGTCGAGGCCGCCAAGCTGTACGAATCGGGCGTCGCCAGCGCGGAAGACATCGACATCGCCTGCAAGTTGGGCTTCGGCCACGCGATGGGACCCCTCGCCACCGCCGACCTGACGGGCGTCGACATCCTGCTCCACGCCACCGGCAACATCTACACGGAGTCGCAGGACGAGAAGTTCGCGGCCCCCGAACTGATGCGCCGGATGGTGGACGCGGGCGATATCGGCCGCAAAAGCGGGCAGGGCTTCTACAAGCACTAGGCATATGTCGCTCCGGGGTCACCCCCAGGAGTGAATTCGGTATCAGTTCGCTTACAGACGGCAACTTCTCTGCCTGTGGGGCAGTCAGTTCAGTGACATACGTGAAAGACGTGAATCGCGCGGAGCACTCCCGGGGAGTTCATATGCACATCAAGGGCGACCATGCCGAGCTGGTCGTCGGGGGCCGCCTCGACGTCCGCAGCGCGGCGGACGCCCGTACGGTCCTGCACACGGCCGTCGACGACGGAGCCGGCGACCTGGTGCTCGACCTGACCGAGCTGGACTCCTGGGACGCGACGGGTCTCGGCGTCATCATGGGCGCCCACCGGCGGGCCGGACGGTGCGGGCGCCGGCTGGTGCTCCGCGGCGTACCGCCGCAGATGCAGCGCCTTCTCGTGGCGACCCGGCTGCACCGCATTCTGGCCATTGAGGGCGGAATCGTCGCGGAGTCGCTTCCCCGCGTGTGACGAATGTGGAGGGAGTGTGGGGATGGGATTCCCCGCGCAATCCTCACGAAGCTGTGACGTCTTGGACGGCCCGGCACCCCGCGTGCTCATGGATACTGAGCAAAGGTCTAGGGTTCGCTCGCCCACCGATTGACGCAACCCATGCGGTGGGCACCGGACCAGAAGCGACAGCGTGGTGTGCGAGGCCGGGAGGGGCAACCGCACGCAGCGCCATCTGGGGGGCTTTGACCATGGACCCGATGAACCGGGGACCGGAAGAGTACGGCCAGGACAACAACGACTACGGCGACACGTCAGCAGCCGGACGCGGCGAAGGATCACGCCCGCAGCGCCCGCCGCGCGACGCCCTGACGCCCGACCTCGGGCAGTCGTCGTCGGCTGCGCCCGTGCGCACCGTCCAGCTCGTCACCGGTGACTTCCTGCTCACCGTCAACCCCGTCGACGGCAGCGAGATCGAAGCCTGCCCGCCCGGGGAGCACCCCGCCCGTCCGGTGCGCCACCGGGCCGAGGAGCGCGCGGAGCTGCTGCGTGCGGCGAAGCCGCCCGTGCCGCCGGGGCCCGTCGCGCCCGAACTCCCGCTCCTGGAGCGGGACGAGGAGCGCGAGCGGCTGGTGCGGCTGCTGGCGCGCGGACGGTCCGTACGGCTGACCGGGCCCGGCGGCGCCGGTCGTACGGCGCTGCTCGACGCCGTCGCGGACGACTGCGCGGAGCTGGCACCGGACGGTGTCGTACGGCTCTCGGGCTACCACCGCACCCCCGCCGACCTGCTCCACGACCTGTTCGCCGCCGTCTTCGCCGCACCGCTGCACCGCCCCGACCGCGGTGAGCTCCTCGAACTCGTCCACCAGATCGGCGCGGTCGTCGTCCTGGACGACCTGGAGTTCGGCGGCACCGCGCTCGACGAGCTCCTCGACGCCACACCCGAGTGCGCCTTCCTGCTCGCGGCTACGCCCGGCACGGCCGCGCCCTCCGACGACTCGCACCTCGAAGAGGTCTTCCTCGGCGGGCTCGGCCGCAGCGCCTCGCTGGAACTGCTCGAGCGCGCCGTGGAGCGGCCGCTCACCGACGAGGAGGCCAACTGGGCGGGCGACCTCTGGTTCGAGTCCGAGGGGCTGCCGCTGCGCTTCGTACAGGCGGGTGCGCTGCTGCGCCAGCGCGACCTGCAGCGGATCGATCCGGGCGCCTTCGACTCTTACGGGTACTTCGACGGGCGTCCGGTTGACGACGCCTCCGTCTTCGAGGCCGAGGACGCGCGCGAACTCCCGCTGCCCTCACTGGGCGAGGGTGCTGCCCCCGCGGCCCTGCTCGCCTCGCGGCTGAGCGAGTCCGCCCGCGACACCCTGCACTTCGCGGTGGCGCTCGGCGGCGAGGTGCCGCACCAGGCGCATCTGCCGGCGCTGGTCGGCGACACCCACGCGGACGCCGCGCTGGGCGAACTCGCCCACTGCGGGCTGCTCTCGCCGGTCGGCGGGCGCTACCGGCTGGCCGCCGGTGTCGTACAGCAGCTGGAGACCGCCGGGTACGAGGACGACGCGGCGACCCGCGCCCACACCGCCGCCCAGCACTACGCCTGGTGGGCCGGTCACCCCTCGGTGACGCCCGAGCGCGCGGCCGCCGAGGCCGACGCCCTCCTGGCCGCGCTCACCGCCCTGGTGAACGCGGGCGGCGCCGGGCACGCGGGCACGGCCGTCCAGCTCGCCCGCAGTGCTGCCCCCGCCTTCGCGGCGGGTCTGCACTGGGGTGCCTGGGAGCGGTCCCTGCGGACCGGCCAGGAGGCGGCGAGGATCTCCGGCGAGGTCGCCGACGAGGCGTACTTCCACCACGAGTTGGGGATCCTGGCGCTCTGCACCGGCAGCATCGACCGGGCGCGCGCCGAGCTGGAGGCGTCCATCGCGATGCGCGGCGCCCTCGCCGACAAGCGCGGCACGGTCGCGGGGCGCAGGGCGCTCGCCCTCGTCGCCGACCGTTCCCCAGGAGGAAATGTCGCAGCGGGGGGCTTCGCGCTCGACGGGCGTACGCCCGCGGGCGAGGAAGTCCCGGCGGCACGCTACGAGGAGTCGGCCTCGCCGCCCGGCGGCGTACCGGCAGCCGTACTGGCCCTGCCCGAACTCCCGTCGGAGAACGAGACGCTGGTCACCCGGCGGTCCACGCCGGCCGGCGGCGCACCCGTGCGCCGCTCGGTGCTGCGCGGTGCGCGGCGCAACATGGTGGCCGCGGGTGCGGGTGCGCTGCTCGCCGCCGTACTGGGCACCGTGGTGACGCTCGGCGCGACCGGGAACCACGATTCGCCCAAGGACAAGGACCCCAACGGTCAGTCGGCCCAGGTGGGCGACGACAAGGACGGGCTGAACGCGGACACGCCTGCCGACGGTTCCACGAGCACTCCCGGTGGCGGTACGGGTAGCAACAGCGGCAATCCAGCCGATCCTTCGAGCCCCGCCCCGGGCACGTCGGGGTCCAGTTCGCCGGGGAGCAGTTCGACCCCGAGCACGTCGGGCACGCCGAGCACACCGGGGAAGCCGAGCACTCCGGGCAAGACGACCAAGCCCAGTTCGCCGAAGCCGACGACGTCCAAGCCGACGACGCCGCCGCCGTCCAGTACGCCCCCGGTTAGCCCGACGCCGGATCCCACGCCGACCACGACCCCGCCGACGACACCGTCCACGTCGACCTCGGCCTCCGGATCGACCGGGCCGACCGTCGTACCGACGAAGCAGTCCAGCGCCCCGGCCAGCACCGCACCGTCCAGCTCAGCCGCCGGGACGGTGCCGGCCTGACCCGGCCCCGCACAGCGCGAAACGGCCCGGCGTCCTGGTGGACGCCGGGCCGTTTCGCGTAACAGAGCGAGCCTCAGAACAGCCTGAGCTTGTCGTCCTCGATGCCGCGCATCGCGTCGTAGTCGAGGACAACACAGCCGATCCCGCGGTCCGTCGCGAGGACCCGCGCCTGCGGCTTGATCTCCTGGGCCGCGAACACGCCCTTGACGGGGGCGAGATGGGGGTCGCGGTTCAGCAGTTCCAGGTACCGGGTCAACTGCTCGACACCGTCGATGTCCCCGCGCCGCTTCAGCTCCACGGCGACGGTCTTGCCGTCCGCGTCCCGGCACAGGATGTCGACCGGGCCGATCGCCGTCATGTACTCGCGGCGGATCAGCGTGTAGCCCTCGCCGAGGATCTCGATCCGGTCGGCGAGCAGTTCCTGAAGGTGCGCTTCCACGCCGTCCTTGATGAGGCCCGGGTCGACGCCCAGCTCGTGCGAGGAGTCGTGGAGGACCTCCTCCATCGTGATGATGAGCTTCTCGCCCGCCTTGTTGACGACCGTCCACACACCGGCTTCATCCCCCGAACCCTCCTTCAGGGTGCAGGGCGGGGACATCCAGTTGAGGGGCTTGTACGCCCGGTCGTCGGCGTGGATCGAGACACTTCCGTCCGCCTTGACCAGGATCAGGCGCGGCGCGGAGGGCAGATGGGCGGTGAGGCGGCCCGCATAGTCGACGGAGCAGCGGGCGATGACGAGACGCATGGTCGGCAACGCTACTCGACGCGCGGGGGTGGACGCGATTCGCCCTTAAGTACCCCGTTCGTAATTGGCCGGTTGTGTTCCCATTCTTCTGGTGCGGCACGGGTTGCGCGCTTACCGTGGAAGCTGGAGGTCGCCGTTCGTGCACTCTGCGTCGTCGTCCTCCTTCCCTGCCCGTAAGGCCCCGTGCTGAAGCGGGGCCGCGAGAGGAGAACCCATGTCGCTCGACGTCTCACCGGCCCTACTCGAACAGGCCGAGCGAGGCGAGGTCAGCGAAGCCGACTTCGTTGACTGCGTCCGGACCTCCCTGCCCTACGCATGGGAGATGATCAGCTCTCTGGTGGCCCAGCTGAAGGTGGACGGCGGCGAGTTCGCCGACAACCAGACGCCTCCGCCGGACGAGCAGGCGCGCGGCCAGCTGCTGCGTGCACTTGCGAGTGATGCGATACGAGGTGCGCTGCAGCGCCACTTCGGAGTGCGACTGGCCTTCCAGAACTGCCACCGTGTGGCGGTTTTCCCGCTGGACTCCTCGGTCGACGAGCGGCTCGCCCGCTTCACCTCGATACGAGGCCAGCTGCTGAACCAGTCGCCCGAACTCCGGGACTGCTGACGCCTTGAGCTGCTGTCCCGTTTCGCGGGAGGTGCAACTGAAACGGGACAGCAGCACCCGTCGGGGCGGCCGCGGGCGTCAACTACCCGATCAGCGGCAGGACTTCGGCCCCCAGTCGGCGTACGTTCTCCTCCGTGGCGGCCACGTCGCCCGACCCCTCGACGAGCAGCGCGAAGCGTGAGA
The DNA here is from genome assembly GCF_036227325.1 of Streptomyces sp. NBC_01465. NCBI lineage: Bacteria > Bacillati > Actinomycetota > Actinomycetes > Kitasatosporales > Streptomycetaceae > Streptomyces > Streptomyces sp. NBC_01465. The sequence continues at coordinate 5,817,371 of NZ_CP109467.1, forward strand.
TGCCGGTCTTCTCGGCCGTGGCGGCGATCCGGTCGGCGGCCAGCGCGGGAGGGCCCACCGGGTGCAGTCCGCAGAGCATCTCCGTGTACGCGACCGGGTCGCGCATCGCGCGATGGCGGCCGTCGACCGTGACATGGGCGTCGAGCCCCTGCTTCAGCCAGCCGGGCATCGCCTTCAGCAGCGTCTCCGCCGCCTCCGCGGGACGGTCCGCGATCTGCGCCACCCCCGCCGACACATGGGCGCCTTCGGGGGAGTGGCCCGCCTCCCGTGCCGTACGGCGCCACAGGGCGACCATGGCGGCCTTCTCCTCGTCGCCGCAGTGCATGCCGAGCAGCATCGGAAGTCCGCGCTCCGCAGCCAGCTTCACGCTCTTCGGCGACGTACAGGCGACGACGACTTCCGGACCTTCGGCGTCCGTGCCCAGCAGTTCGGCGGCCCTGGGCACGACCGGCACCTCGCGGAACGCGAAGCGCTCACCTTCGGCCGACACACTGGGCTCGCGCAGCCAGCGCAGCAACAGGTCGAGGGACTCCGGGAAGCCGCTCTCGTACGCCTCCAGACCCGCCCCGAAGACCTCCAGGTCGACCCACGGCCCGCCGCGCCCCACACCCAGGCTGAAGCGGCCCCCGGAGGCGATGTGCAGCAGCGCCGCCTGCTCGCCGAGTGCGACCGGATGCGCGCTGGGCAGCACGCTCACCGCCGTACCGACCCGGATTCTGGACGTACGGCCGAGGACGAGCGCGGCCAGGGTGACGGCGGACGGACACACGCCGTACGGAACGAAATGGTGCTCGGCCAGCCAGACCGAATCGAGCCCGGACTCCTCCGCGACCTCGGCGGACCGCAGCGCACGGTGCAGCGACTCCCCCTGTCCCTGTCCCGGGAACTGAGCTGCCAGTACAAAGGCCCCCACACGCATGGCCATCCGCCTCCTTCGCGGCCGACGCGGCACTCCCCACTACCGGCAATAACGTCTGACACGTGCCAAAGGCACGGCCTACGCGCGGGTAATTGTGATTGTCCGCCAAGTGGGGTCCCGTGCTGGGGCGATTACCCTCTTCCGCTCCCCGTAGGCTGGGATGTGAGAGAAAGTGTCCGGTCTGCCCCGTGAGGTGTCACGTGTCCCCGCGCCGCAACCGCCCCAGTGGTGGCGAGAATCCGAGCGAACCTGCCGAGGGGGGTGGGGGAGCGGTCCCCGACCGCTTCGGGCTGCAGCGCACCGAGTCCTGGCAGGGCGAGGAGTGGTCCGTGCGCATGGTCAGCGGCGCGGCCGCCGCGGGCAAGCGCTACCGCTGCCCCGGCTGCGACCAGGAGATCCCCTCGGGCGTCCCGCACGTGGTGGCCTGGCCGGAGTACGGCGGCGTGGACGACCGCAGGCACTGGCACAAGGCCTGCTGGAACGCGAAGGACCGCCGCACCTCGAAGGTGCAGCGGTCCCGTAACGCGCCGCGCTACTGAGCGCGTTGCCCGTACGTCACACGTCGCGCTTGCTCAGCAGCGCGAAGGCCCCGGCGATCGCGACGGCGGTGACGACGGCCAGCAGGGCGAGCTGCTTCATGCCGTTGCCGGTGTCGTCGCCGGACATCGCGTTCGAGAAGAGCATGGAGATCGAGTTCGGGGCGTTGTACTCGATGAGCTTGTCGGAGATCGACTGCAGGCTCGCCGAGATCCCCATGATCGGCCCGATGATCGACGGCAGCAGCACCACGCCGAGCATCGCGGTGATCGCGCCCGCGGAGTGCCGCAGCATCGAGCCGACGGCGACCCCGAGCAGCCCGAGCAGCGAGACGTAGAGCGCGCCGCCGAGGACGCTTCGCGCCCAGTCGGCGCCGCTGGTGGAGCCGCCGCCCCCGCTGTGCATCGCGGCGGTTGCCGCTCCGACCAGGCCGATCGCGACGACGAGTGCGGAGAAGGAGAGCGCGAAGAAGACGAGCATCTTCGCGGCGAGGACCCGCCAGCGCTGCGGGGATGCGGTGAAGGTCGTACGGATCATGCCGGTGCCGTACTCGGAGGAGACCACCAGCACGCCCAGCGTGATGATGCAGATCTGCCCGAGCAGCAGCCCGAAGAGGGCGGGCAGGGTGAACGGGTAGCCGATGAAGTCGTCGTCGGTCGTCTGGACGGAGACCAGCAGCCCGATGCCGACGACCAGGACGAACATCACGCCGATCGTCCAGATCGTGGAGCGGACCGTACGGATCTTCGTCCACTCGGAGGCGAGCGCATGGCCCAGGTGCGTGGAGCGCACCGGGATCGGCGAGGCGTAGCCGCCGCCCATCGGCTGCTGCTGCGGCGGCTGTGCGTACGGGGCCGGGGTCGGGGTCGGCGCGGTCATCGGGCGTCCTCGGGCTTGTTCAGGTCGGAGGGAGCGGGGGCCTCGGCGGGCGGCGCGGGCGGTGCGGCGGGCGCTTCGGGTACGGGCGGTGCCGCGAGCGGGGCCAGCTGCATCGTGGGCATCGGGGCGGCTGCCGGGGCGGGCGGCTGCGCGGCCGGGGCGAGCTGCATCGTGGGCATCGGGGCCGGGGTCTGCTGGGGCTGGTCCGCGTACGGGTTCTGGGCCGGGGCCGCCTGGCCGGGAGGCGGCGGCGGGTACCAGCCGGGCTGCTGCTGGGCGGGGGCCGGCTGCGGCGGTGCGTAGCCGTGACCCTGCTGCTGCGGCACCGGCTGCTGCAGGCCCGCGCGCTGGTCCACCGTCGAGCGGTAGTCCACGGCGCCCTGCGTCATCCGCATGTACGCCTCCTCCAGCGACGCCTGGTGCGGGGAGAGCTCCCACAGCCGTACGTCCGCCTCGTGCGCCAGATCGCTGATCTGCGGCAGCGGCAGCCCGGTGACCCGCAGGCCGCCGTCCTGCTCCGGCATGACATGACCGCCGGCCTCGGTCAGCGCGGCCGTCAGCTTCTCGCGCTGCTCGGGCTCGGTCTGCGGGGTGCGGACCCGCGCGAAGTCCGCAGAGTTGGCCGAGATGAAGGCGCCGACGCTCATGTCGGCGAGCATCTGGCCGCGTCCGATCACGATCAGGTGCTCGGCGGTGAGCGCCATCTCGCTCATCAGGTGCGAGGAGACGAAGACCGTACGGCCTTCCGCGGCAAGGGACTTCATGAGGTTGCGGACCCAGAGGATGCCCTCGGGGTCGAGACCGTTGACCGGCTCGTCGAAGAGCAGCACCTGCGGGTCGCCGAGCAGCGCGGCCGCGATGCCGAGCCGCTGGCCCATGCCGAGCGAGAAGCCCTTGGAGCGCTTGCGGGCGACCTCCTGCAGTCCGACGACGCCGAGCACCTCGTCGACGCGGCGGGCCGGGATGCCGGAGAGCTGCGCCAGGCAGAGCAGATGGCTGCGCGCGCTGCGCCCGCCGTGCACGGCCTTGGCGTCGAGCAGCGCGCCGACCTGGCGCGGTGCGTTCGGCAGCTTGCGGAAGGGGTGCCCACCGATCGTCACATGTCCCGAGGTCGGCTCGTCGAGCCCCAGGATCATGCGCATGGTCGTGGACTTGCCGGAACCGTTGGGGCCCAGGAAGCCGGTCACGGTCCCCGGGCGCACCTGGAAGGAAAGGTTGTACACGGCTGTCTTGGCGCCGTAGCGCTTCGTCAGGCCGACTGCCTCGATCATTCTCCGCACCCATCGACAGCTCACGACGTCGGGGCGCACGCCCCCGTAAGGGTTAGGAGAATATCCGCAGGCTGACGGTTCCTGCCAAGCGCGAGTAAAAAACTAGGCGTCGCGCTTCTTCAGTACGAGATAGCCGCCCGCCAGCGCGAGCACCACCCAGCCGACGAGGATCGCAAGACCGCCCCAGGGCCCGTACGGCGCCGGGTCGCTGTCCATGGCGTCCGGCACCACCTGCATGATCTTCGAGCCGGCCTGGTCGGGGAAGTAGCGGGCGACGGTCTTGGCGACCGGGACCGCCGAGAGGATCTGCGAGATCAGGAAGAAGAACGGCATCAGGATGCCGAGCGAGAGCATCGAGGAGCGCAGCATCGTCGCCACGCCCATCGAGAAGATCGCGATCAGCGCCATGTAGATGCCGGCTCCGACGACCGCGCGCAGCACATTGGGGGCGCCGATGGTCGTCGAGTGGCCGCCGAGGAGCGACTGGCCGAGGAAGAAGGAGAGGAAGGCGGTCGCCTGTCCGACGACCAGTGTCAGCACGCCGACGACCGCGACCTTGGAGAAGAGGAAGGTGGCGCGCTGCGGTACGGCCGCGAGCGAGGTGCGGATCATTCCGGAGCTGTACTCGGTGCCGACGACCAGGACGCCGAAGACGACCATGGCCAGCTGGCCGAGCATCATCCCGGAGAAGCTGAGGAAGGTCGGGTCGAAGGTGAGCCGTTCCTGCTCGGAGAGGTCGTCGAACTGCGACTTCATCAGGGCGCAGAGCCCGGCGCTCATCCCGACGGTCACCACCAGCGCCAGCACGAGAGTCCAGGCGGTGGACGAGACCGTACGGATCTTGGTCCACTCCGACTGGAGGACCGCGGGTACCGATGCCATGGGTCAGGCTCCCTTGCTCTTCTTCGGGGTGAAGCCCTGTCCCCACTCGGGGGCCTGCGGCTGGTCCTGCGGTGCTGCGGACGCGCTGTCCGACGTGTGTGCGTGGTACTCCACGGACCCCGCCGTCATCTGCATGAACGCCTCCTCCAGCGAGGCGCGCTGCGGCGAGAGCTCGTGCAGCACGATCTGATGGCTCGCCGCCAGCTCACCGAGCTGCTCGCTGCTCGCGGCGTCCACCTCCAGCGAGCCGTCGCCGACGCTGATCGCGGTGATGCCCGCCTCGGTGATGACGTCCCGCAGCCGTTCCTGCTGCGGCGAGCGCAGCCGTACGTAGCTGCGCGAGTTCTCGTGGATGAAATCCGCCATCGAGGTGTCGGCGAGGAGTTTCCCCTGGCCGATGACGATCAAGTGGTCGGCGGTGAGCGCCATTTCGCTCATCAGGTGGCTGGATACGAAGATCGTGCGTCCTTCTGCCGCAAGACTCTTCATCAAGTTGCGGATCCAGTGAATTCCCTCGGGGTCCAGACCATTGACGGGTTCGTCGAACATCAGGATCTCGGGATCGCCGAGGAGCGCCGAGGCGATTCCGAGACGCTGTCCCATACCGAGGGAGAAGCCCTTGGACTTCCGTTTGGCGACCGCGGTCAGCCCCACGGTGTCCAGGACCTCGTCGACCCGCGATGCGGGGATGCGGTTGGACTGGGCGAGGCAGAGCAGGTTGTTGTACGCGCTCCGGCCGCCGTGCATCGACTTCGCGTCGAGGAGCGCACCGATGTACTTCAGGGGCTCGTCGAGCTCGCGGTACTGCTTGCCGTCGATCAGGACCGTGCCGCCGGTCGGGTTGTCGAGGCCCAGCATCATGCGCATGGTCGTCGACTTGCCGGCGCCGTTCGGGCCGAGGAAGCCGGTCACCATGCCCGGTCGGATCCGGCAGGACAGCTGGTCGACGGCGGTCTTGTCGCCGTACCGCTTGGTGAGGCCCTCGAGCTCGATCATGCGGTCACGCTAAAACGGCACAAAGCCCCCCGCCACCGGAGTGGCAGAGGGCTCTGGGCCGTGACGTACTAGCGGGTCTGCTGCGCCGGGACGCCGCGGGAGACCGGCTCGTCGTCCACCGGGCTGCTCGCGGCGGCGACAGCGGCACCCGTGAGGGTGGCCAGCATCTCGCGGACGTTCGTCAGCTGCGCGTTGATCGAGTCGCGGCGGTTCGTCAGCGCCGCCAGCTCGCGCTCCGATTCGCTGCGGATGCGGTCGGCCTTGGCATTGGCGTCGGCCACGATGTCCTCGGCCTGGCGCTGCGCGGTCTCGACCGTCTGACGGGCACGGCGCTCGGCGTCCGTACGGAGCTTCTCGGCCTCCAGGCGGAGCTGCTCGGCGCGGTGCTCGATCTCGGCCAGACGCTTCTCGGCCTTCGCCTGACGCGAGGCCAGGTCGCGCTCCGACTGCTCGCGGCGCTTGGCGAGGTTCGTCTCGAAGTCCGCGGCGGCCTGGGCGGCCTTGGCGCGGGTCTCCTCGAAGAGGGCGTCCGCCTCCTCGCGCTTGGACTGCGCGTCCTTCTGGGCCTCGCCCCGCAGCTGGGAAGCGTCGCTCTTCGCCTTCTCGACGATGCGGACGCCCTCGTCCTCGGCCTTCGACTTGCGCTCGGCAGCGAAGGACTCGGCGTCGTTGCGCACCTGCTGGGCGGCGGACTCGGCGAGCTCGCGGTGCTGCTCGGCGGCGCGGCGGGCCTCCTCGCGCAGGTCCTTCGCCTCCTCCTCGGCGAGACGGAGGATCTTCTCGACGCGGGCACCGAGACCGGCGTACGACGGCTCTGCGTCGTTGACCTGGGCCTGGGCGTTCTGCGTCTCGAGGTGGAGCTCCTCGATGCGCTTTTCCAGAGAGGTGATCCGTGCCAGAGCGCTGTCACGGTCGGCGACGAGCTTGGTAATGCGGTCGTCCACCTGACCGCGGTCGTAACCACGCCGCACGAGCTCGAAGCCGAATGGGGAGGAAGTGTCGCTCATGAGGTTCCTGTCGAATGAGACCGGTGAGGTGATAGAGGGAATCCTAGGGGCCCAAGCGGCGTGTCATAGAGCAGATGCCCGTTTGATCTGGAGAATGTCCAGCCTTTTGAGTGGCTAGTTCTCGGAAGACTTGCCACTCGAACGAGTTCCACCTGCTGCTGCGCCTGCCTTGACGGCTCCTTCCTTGCTTCCGCCGCCGGTCGGAGCCTCAAAAGATTCCAACGCCTCGAGCACGTCCTGGACACGGGAGATCTCGGCCTGGATGTCCTCGCGCCGGCGCACCAGCACGTCGTGCTCGCGCGTCGCGTCGGCGACGAGCTGCTCGGCCCGCTCCTTCGCCTCGCCGTGGATCCGCTCGGCGTCCCGTACGAGCTCGGCCTTCTTCGTCTCGGCTTCCTTCAGCAGCGACTCGGCGCGCTTCACGGCGGCGATACGGACCTTGCCGGCCTCCGAACTGGCCTCCGAGACCAGCTCCTTGGCCTTCGCCTCGGCCTCGGCCTGCTGATCGGCCGCGGCCTTCATGAGGTTGTCGACGCGCTCGCCCGCGGTCCGCATCTGCTCGGACGTCTCGCGGCGGGCCCGCTCGTGCAGCTCCTCGATCTCGCCCGTGATCCGGTCGCGCAGCTCTTCCGAGCGCTCCCTTATGGCGGTGGCGTCCCGGCGTGCGCCGACGAGGAGTTCGTCCGCGTCCGTACGGGCCTTCTCGACCAGGCTGTTGCCCTCGACGGTCGCCTCGGCGGTGATCCGCTCGGCCTCGCTGCGGGCCGCGCCGACCATGGTGTCGGCCTGTGCCTCGGCCTCGGTGGCCGAACGCAGCGCCTCCTCCTGGGCCTTGGCGATGAGCTGGTCGGCCTGCTCGGCGGCGTCCGAGCGGCGCTTGGCGGCTGCCGTACGGGCCTCGTCGAGGGTGCGGTCGGCCTCCGACTGGGCGTCGGCGCGCAGCCGTTCGGCCGTGGCGGCGCCCTCGGCCTTGACGCGCTCCGACTCGTTGCGGATCCGCTCGGCGGCCTGCTGGGCGGAGCCCACGGTCTCGGCGGCCTCGGCGCGCAGCTGCTCGGCCTCGTTGGAGGCGTCGCGCACCAACTGCTCGGCGCGGGCCACGGATTCGGTCTGCAATTGCTCGGCTGCGGCGGTGGAGTCCGTACGCAGCCGGTCGGCCTCCGAGGAGGCCTCGGTGATCAGCAGGTCGGCCTGGCCCGCGGCGTCCGAGCGGATGCGGTTGGCGTCCTCGCGGGCCTCGGCCCGGGCGCGGGCGGCGTCCTGTTCGGCGGAGGCCACCGCGTCGGAGGCCTCGGTGCGCATGCGCTGGGCGTACTCGGCGGTGTCCGCGCGCAGCCGCTCGGCCTCGGTGATCGCTTCCGTGACGGTGCGCTCGGCAAGGGACTTGGCGGCCTCGGACTCCTCGTGGGCGACGGCCCGGATGCGGGAGGCGTCCTCCGTGGCGCGCTCGCGCTCGCCGTACGCGTCGGAGCGGAGCCGGTCCGCCTCCTCCTGCGCCTCGGTCTTCGTACGGTCCGCGGAGTGCTCGGCGGCCGAGCGCAGCCCGGCGATCTCCTGCTCGGCCTGCTCCTGCAGCCCGGACACGGAGTCCCGTACGTCCTTGGCGGTCTGCTCGGCGGCCGCGACCATCTCCGTCGCGCGGCGGTCCGCCTCCTCGACCAGCCTGATCGCCTCGGCCTGCGCCTCCTCGACGCGCTTGCGGGCGGAGGCGAGGAGCTCCTCGCTCTGCTCTCGGGCGCGGGTCCGCTCCTGCTCGGCCTCGGCGCGGGCGGAGCCCAGCGTCTCCTCGGCCTCGCGGCGGCGGCGTACGGCCTCCTCCTGGGCGGCAGCGAGGGCTTCCTGCGCCTCGGCGCCGACGCGCTCGGCGGCGGCCGCGGCTTCCGCCCGTACGCGGTCGGCGCTGTCCTGCGCCTCGGTCTTGAGCCGCTCGGCCTCGGCGGCGGCCTCGGACCGCAGCCGTACGGCGACGGATTCGCCCTCCGCGCGGGACTGCGAGGCGTCGGCGGCGGCCTCGTCGCGCAGCCGCTCGGCCTCCTGCTCGGCCTGGTCCTGCAGGGTGCGGATGCGCTCCGCGGCCTCGGTCCGCAGCCGCTCGGTCTCGTCCGCGGCCTCGCGGCGGATCCGCTCGGCCTCGGCGCGGGCGTCGGTGAGGGTCGTCTCGGAGGCGGTGAGGCGCTGTTCGGCCTCGGTGTGCAGCCGGCCCAACTCGTCTGCGGCTTCGGCCCGTCGGGCCTCTATGCCGCGCTCGGTCTCCTCGCGGAGGGCCGAAGCGGCCTCCTCCGCCTGGGACTTGACGCCTTCGGCCTGCTCGTCGGCCTCCGCGCGCAGCCGCTCGGCCTCGGCGCGGGTGCGCTCCAGGGTCTCCTCGGCCTGCTTGCGCAGGGTCGTGGCGCGCTCGATGGCTTCGGTCCGTACGCGCTCGGACTCCGTCGCCGCACCCGAGCGCAGCTCGTCCGCGTCCGTACGGGCCTTGGCGAGGAGCTCCTCGGCGGTGGTGGCCGCCTCCTCGATCTGCTGGACGGCCTCCCTGCGGGCCTCGCCGCGGATCCGCTCGCCCTCCGCGACCGCCTCGGCCCGCAGCTGCTCGGCCTCGCCGCGCAGCCTGCGCGCCTCCTCCTGCAGCTCGACCGTCTTGGCCCGGTACTCCTTGGTGTCGTCCTTGGCCGCGCCCTTGAGCTGGTCGGCCTGCTCGGCGGCCTCGCCGCGCAGCCGCTCGGCCTCGGCCTCGGTCTCGCGGCGGATCCGCTCGGCTTCCTCGGCCGCCGCCTTGATCGTCGACTTGGCGTCCTCGGAGGCCTTGGTGAGGACCTCCTCGGCGGTACGGGCGGCCTTGGCGAGCTGGGCTGCGGTGTCCTCGGCGGTGGCCGTACGGGCCTTCTCCGAGGCCTCCTTGACCAGCCGCTCGGCCTCGGCGCGCGCATCTGCAAGGGCCTGCTCGGCCTCCGCCTTCAGCGCTTCGGCGTCGGTGGTGGCCTCGCCGACGAGCCGGGCGATCTCGGCCTTGGCGGTACGGGTGCGCTGCTCATTGGTGGACTCGGCGGAGGTCAGCTGCTTGGAGGCCGACTCCTTCGCCTCGGTGAGGACCTTCTCGGCCTCGGCACGCGCCTCGCGCAGCGCCGTCTCGGCCTCCTGCATCCGCGTCTCGGCGGTGCGGCTGAGCTCGGCGGCCTGCTGGCGGGCCTGGTCGGACTCGGCGGTCGTGGACGTACGCAGCTGCTCGGCGTGGGATGTGGCCTCCTGCGCCTGGTTCGACGCGGCGTTCAGCAGGCGCTCGGCGTCCTTGCGGGCGCGCAGCAGGATCGCGTCGGCCTCGGCGCGGGCGGTCTCGGCGGCGGAGCTGAGCCGCTGGCCGGCCTCCTCGGCGACGCGGGCGGCCTCGGCGCGGGCGGCGGCCAGGGACTGCTCGGCCTCGGCGCGCGACTCGTCCATGAGCCGGCGGGCCTGGGATTCCGTACGGGCGCGAAGCTGCTCGGCCCAGGCCACGTTCTCGTTGACGTGCGCCTCGACGGTCTGGCGGCGCTCGTTGAGCTCCTGGTCGAGGCGCTGGCGGCGGGTGACGGCCTCGGTGTGCAGCTCGGACTGCAGGCGCGCCTGGTGCTCGGCGTGCTCCTGCAGGATCCGCTGGGTCTGGGCGCGGGCGTCGCGCAGCTCGCGCTCGGCGTCCATCCGCAGCTGGTCGGCCTGGGTCTGGGCATTACGGAGCAGCTGCTCGGCCTGGTAGCCGATGTCCGCCGCGTCGTAGGCAGGGCGGGACGCGAGGTTGCGGCGCGCCTCGTGCAGCTTGGCGCGCAGCACCTCGACCTGATAGCCGAGGTCCTCGGCGTGCTGGACGGCCTTCTCCCGCTCGGTCTTCAGCCGGTCCATCTCGGCCTCGAACCGAGAGAGGTGGTCGTCAGCCCGGTGGCTCTCCTGGCGTTCGTAGCCCCGCACTGCGCGGTCCCATCCGTCCCCTGGTCGCAACACTTCTCCGTACGTGAGCACGTCGTCGTGCATGACGGCCCCCGGGGAATGGTGTCAGATCATCGGCGAGACCTGGGTCACAGGCCCCGATCCGGCCCCGGACCGGAGCCGCCCACTCTACCGGCCCAGGTATCCGGAGGTCAGTGCTCCGTGGAGGCGGGGGGTGCGGAGGTGACCAGTTCCGTCAGTACGCCGTGACAGTCCTTGGGGTGCAGAAACGTGATGCGGGAGCCCATGGAGCCGATCCTGGGCTGGTCGTAGAGGACCCGTACACCCTTGTCGCGAATGGCCTGGGAGTCACTGTCGACGTCCTCGGTGCCGAAGGCGATGTGGTGCACGCCCTCACCGTTCTTGGCCAGCCACTTCCCGACCGCGGAGTCCTCGCGGGTGGGTTCCAGGAGCTGCAGATAGGAGGCGCCGCCGTCGGACGTCTCGTTGATCTTGAGCATGGCTTCGCGTACGCCCTGCTCCTCGTTGACCTCGGTGTGGAAGACCTCGAAGCCGTACGTCGCACGGTAGAACTCGACGGTTGCGTCGAGGTCATGACAGGCGATCCCGATGTGGTCGATTCGCGTCAGCATGGGGTTAAGTGCAGCGCGCCGACGGGTGGTTACGCAACGTGCGCGCGATCACATTCGTGAGGCGGTGACGAGTGGCCTACCGCTCAGTACATTCAAGTAAACCCTCGTTCACATCTCACCATCCAAGGGGCCGTGCCCATGTCTGTGTCTGGAACGACCGGTACCACCACCTCCGTGATCGTCGCGGGTGCCCGTACGCCCATGGGGCGCCTGCTGGGCTCCCTCAAGTCCTTCTCCGGCGCCGATCTGGGCGGCTTCGCCATCAAGGCGGCGCTCGACCGGGCCGGGATCGGCGGCGACCAGGTCCAGTACGTGATCATGGGGCAGGTGCTCCAGGCCGGGGCAGGGCAGATCCCGGCACGCCAGGCGGCCGTCAAGGCCGGCATCCCGATGAACGTCCCCGCGATCACGATCAACAAGGTGTGCCTCTCCGGGCTCGACGCGATCGCGCTCGCGGACCAGCTGATTCGCGCGGGCGAATTCGACGTGGTCGTCGCCGGCGGCCAGGAGTCGATGACCAACGCCCCGCACCTGCTCCCCAAGTCCCGTGAGGGCTACAAGTACGGCGCGATCGAGATGCTCGACTCGATGGCGTACGACGGACTGACCGACTCTTTCGAGGACATCGCCATGGGCGCCTCCACGGAGAAGCACAACACCCGTCTGGGCATTGCCCGTTCGCCTCAGGACGAGTTCGCGGCGGGCTCCCACCAGAAGGCCGCCGCGGCCCAGAAGAACGGCCTCTTCGAGGCGGAGATCACCCCCGTCGAGATCCCGCAGCGCAAGGGCGACCCGGTCCTCTTCTCGCAGGACGAGGGCATCCGCCCCGAGACCACGACGGAGTCCCTGGGCAAGCTCCGCCCTGCGTTCGCAAAGGACGGCACGATCACGGCCGGCACCTCCTCGCAGATCTCCGACGGTGCGGCGGCGGTCGTCGTGATGAGCAAGGCCAAGGCCGAGGCGCTGGGCCTCGACTGGATCGCGGAGATCGGCGCACACGGCAATGTGGCGGGCCCCGACAACTCCCTCCAGTCGCAGCCGTCGAACGCGATCCAGCACGCGCTCGGCAAGGAGGGCCTCGGTGTTGACGACCTCGACCTGATCGAGATCAATGAGGCTTTTGCGGCAGTTGCGGTGCAGTCAATGAAGGACCTCGGGGTGTCCCCGGAAAAGGTGAACGTCAACGGCGGCGCGATTGCCCTGGGTCACCCGATCGGGATGTCGGGCGCCCGGGTCGTCCTCCACCTGGCACTGGAGCTGAAGCGCCGTGGCGGCGGCGTGGGCGCGGCGGCGCTGTGCGGCGGCGGCGGTCAGGGCGACGCCCTGATCATCCGGGTCGCGGGCAAGTAGGTTTCGCCGTACGTACGGAAATCCGCGCGTCCGGAAATTCGCTGAACGGAGCTGTGAACGTGGACGTCCCCACCCTGGTCGAGCAGGCCCGCGAGGGCAGGCCCCGGGCCGTAGCCCGGCTGATCTCCCTGGTGGAGGGGGCGTCCCCGCAACTGCGGGAAGTGATGGCACGGCTGGCGCCGCTGACGGGCAATGCGTACGTGGTCGGCCTCACGGGGTCGCCGGGAGTCGGCAAGTCGACTTCCACCTCGGCCCTCGTGGCCGCGTACCGCCGGGCCGGAAAGCGCGTCGGGGTCCTGGCCGTCGACCCCTCCTCGCCCTTCTCGGGCGGTGCGCTGCTCGGCGACCGGGTCCGGATGTCCGAGCACGCCTCGGACCCCGGGGTCTACATCCGCTCGATGGCCACCCGCGGCCATCTGGGCGGCCTCGCCTGGGCGGCGCCGCAGGCCATCCGCGTCCTGGACGCGGCGGGCTGCGACGTTGTCCTGGTGGAGACGGTCGGGGTCGGCCAGTCCGAGGTGGAGATCGCCTCGCAGGCCGACACCTCCGTCGTGCTCCTCGCGCCCGGAATGGGCGACGGGATCCAGGCGGCGAAGGCCGGGATCCTGGAGATCGGTGACGTGTACGTGGTGAACAAGGCAGACCGGGACGGCGCGGATGCGACCGCCCGCGAGCTCAACCACATGCTGGGCCTGGGCGAATCGCGCGGCCCCGGCGACTGGCGCCCGCCGATCGTCAAGACGGTCGCGGCCCGCGGCGAGGGCATCGACGAGGTCGTCGAAGCGCTGGAGAAGCACCGCGCATGGATGGACGAGCACGGGGTTCTGAACGAGCGCCGCCGCGCCCGCGCCGCCCACGAGGTCGAGACGATCGCGGTCACGGCGCTGCGGGAACGTATCGGCGACCTCCGCGGCGACCAGCGCCTGGACGCGCTGGCCGAGCGGATCGTGGCGGGGCAGCTCGACCCGTACACGGCGGCCGACACCCTGGTGGAGGGTGTGACGGCGGGGGGCTGACGGGCCTCAACGGCCCGTCAGGACCACCAGTTTGCCCAGGGCGGCGCCCGTCTCCATGTCCGTGTGCGCGCGGCGGATGTCGTCGAGCTCGTACGGGGTGACGGGACCGAGCGACACCGTGCCCGCGGCGATTCCGTCGAGGAAGCGCTGCAGGACCGCGGCCGGGAGGTCGCCGCTGTCGCCGCCGTACGCGGTGAGGCGTACACCCGTCGGGAGATAGCCGATCGGGTAGAAGTCGCGGACGATCCACTGGTTCGACAGCATCCCGGTGAAGCAGACCGTGCCGTGCACACGGGTCGCGGCCAGGGTGTCGGGGAGTGTCGGGGTGCCGACCAGTTCCAGGGCCGCGTCCACGCCGTCGGGGAAGAGCGCGCGGGCGGCCTCCGCGACCTTGCCGTCGTCGACCAGGACATGGTCGATGCCCTGGGCCTTGAGGGTGTCCGCGCGGTCCGGGTTGCGGGTCGTCGACAGCACGGTCGCGCCCAGCTCCTTCGCCACCGCTGCCGCCGCGAGACCGACCGACGAGGTGCCGCCGCGGATCAGCAGGCTCTGGCCCGCCGACAGGTCCAGACCCGTCGTCAGCGATCCGTACGCCGTCTGCAGCGTCTCGGGGATCGCGCCCAGCACCTCCCAGGGCAGGGCGGAGGTGAAGGGGATGACCTGGCCCACGGGGACGAGCGTGTACTGGGCGTACCCGCCGTCGTAGGTGCGGCCCATGTCGCCCATCATCGTGGCGACTTGATCCCCCGGGCGCAGACCGCTGCCGGCGTCGGCGGGGTCCAGGGCGTCGACGACGCCGGTCGCCTCGATGCCGGGGATGCGCGGGAAGGTGACGTCCTCGGCCAGACCGAGGCGGGTATGGAGCTCCGAGCGGTTCAGGCCGAAGGCCTTGACCTCGATGCGCACCCAGCCGGGCCGGACGGCCGGCACCGGAATGTCCAGGACGTCGAGGTTCTCCACCGGTCCTGGACCGCTCAGTACGACGGCTCGCATCGTCGGGCCGTTCTCGTTCGTCACTGCCGCTCCGCTCTGCTCGTGGGTGTGCGGGTGTCGCACCCCATGTTCCTCAACGATGCGCCGGGCGTGTGGGCCACAGGTCGGGACGTTTTCGGGACGCGAGGTCCTCCGTCCAGCCGACCAGCAGGATCGCCGCGCCGATCAGCGGCCAGACCAGCAGGAACTCGAACCACTGTGATCCCAGGGGCAGATACTGCTCGAAGAACCCCACCTGCCACATCAGGTCCGTCACCACCACGGCCACCACCAGTGCCACCTCGTGCCAGAGGTAGATCGTGACGGCCCGGTTGTTGAAGAGACGCACCAGGCCGTCGATGCCGGGCATGCGCGGCAGTGACCTTGGCCGGAATCGCATCAGCAGGAGGACGAAGCCGAGCGACCAGAGGGCCTGACCGAAGGGGATCTCGCCCAGGTCGTACCCCTCGTCCGTGGGATGGGTGAAGGTGAACCAGCCGCCGGCGGCCATCAGCACGGCGACCGGGACGAGCACCGTCCTGACCCGCAGCGCGTCCAGCGACCCGTCCCGGTGGGCGAAGCCGAGCAGCCAGCACGCGCCGAAGATGCTCAGGTCGGTGAGGGCGGCAGCGGGCAGCACCGGCAGGTCGAGCAGCTCGTACTGGAAGACCGCGGCCAGCGCGAGGAACCCGGCGAGCAGCGGAAGCGGGGCGCGCCGCCAGGCCCAAAGGAGCGCGGGGGACAGCAGCACGAACCAGAGATACGCGCGGATGTACCAGAGCGGGCCGGTGAGTTGGGCACCCCACTCGCTGCCCGGCGGGTCACCGAGCGGCAGGATCCACAGCGCGAGCCGGGGCAGTTGGGCGGGGCTCCAGCCGCGCCACAACATCCAGGTGACCGCGACGACGGCGAAGACCCAGAACGGGACGAGCAGCCGGCGCATCCTGCTGCGGATCACGGAGACGGCGGGCCGGTTCAGGGAGCGCGCCATCAGCGAACCCGCCAGCGCGAACATGACCCCCAGGGAGGGGAAGGCGATCGTCAGCCAGGCCCAGCCGAAGGTGTGATAGACGACGACCCGCACCAGGGCGAGCGCCCGCAGCAAGTCGAGATAGCGGTCGCGCGCCGCGGGTTTCGCCGGTACGGGGGCGGGCTCGGAAGACACCCCCGGCAGATCGGGCCCGGCCGTTCCGTGGACGCCGCCGCCGGTCGGCGCGGCCCCCACCGTCGCGGGCTGCGCGAGCCTGGCCTCGGCCAGGAGCTGCTCGCCCACCTCGCCGGTACGCCGCAGTTTGTGCCAGTGCAGCCGTGCGCCGCTGATCGCGGTGAGGCACGACTGGATCAGCACCATGTACATCAACTGCCGGTAGACCACCTGCTGCAGAGGCAGCGGCCACAGCCGGCGCAACGGCTCGCCGTCCAGCCTGAAGGCGTACGCGGCACACGCCGCCTGCACCGCCAGGACCGCGCACCAGGCGATCGCCGTGCGCTCCGGGTCCATGAAGAGGAAGCCGTAGAGCGCGAAGAGGTCGATGAGCGGGGCGAGCAGCGGGGTCAGTACGGTGAACAGGGCGACCAGCGGCAGCCCCACCCGGCCGAACCGGCCCGCATGGCCGCGCTCGAACACCGCCCCGCGGTGCTTCCACATCGCCTGCATCGTGCCGTAGCTCCAGCGGTAGCGCTGGCGCCACAGCTCGCCGAGGCTGCCGGGCGCCTCGGTGTGGGCGCGGGCGTTCTCCTCGTACACGACCTGCCAGCCGTCACGGTGCAGCGCCATGGTGATGTCGGTGTCCTCGGCGAGCGTGTCGCTGCTCATCCGGCCGACCCGGTCGAGTGCCGTACGGCGGTAGGCGCCGACGGCGCCGGGGACGGTGGGCATGCAGCGCAGCACGTCGTACATACGACGGTCCAGGTTGAAGCCCATCACGTACTCGATGTGCTGCCAACGGCTGATCATCGTGCGGTGGTTGCCGACCCTGGCATTGCCCGCGACCGCGCCGACGGCGGGGTCGGCGAACGGCTGGACCAGCGTGCCCACCGTGGACGGCTCGAAGATGGTGTCGCCGTCCACCATCACGATCAGCTCGTGACGGGCGTGCGCGATACCGGTGTTGAGCGCGACGGACTTGCCGAGGTTGCGCTGGCGCAGCACCGTGACGGAGGGCAGGCCGAGGGCGTGCGCCTTCTCGGCGGTGTCGTCCGTCGAGCCGTCGTCCACCACGATGATCTCGACGGGGTGGTCGCTCGCGGCAAGGGAGTTCAGGGTGTCCGTGATGCAGGCGCTCTCGTTGTACGCGGGCACGATGACGCTGACCGGTTCGGTGACCGCGGGGCCCCAGCGGAAGCCGGGCCTGCGCCGTACGCGTGCGTGATGCCGGGCCAGTACCAGCAGCACCGCGAAACGCCCCAGGACCAGGAACCCGACGACGGACAGCAGGACGGCGAGCGCAGGGAGCGCCCACTCGGACACGACCACCGCGCCGACGAAGGCCCGGCCGCGCCACAACTCCGTGCCCTGGACCGGCTGGTTGACGCTCGTCGCACCGGCGATGTCGGCGATGGTGGTGAAGCGGTACCCGCGCGCCTGGAGTTGGGGGATCAGCTGGTCGAGTGCGGCGACCGTCTGGGAACGGTCACCGCCCGAGTCGTGCAGCAGGACGATCGCGCCCTGCCCGTCCTCCCGGGGAATGGCCCGGTCGACGATCGCCCGGACCCCCGGACGCTGCCAGTCGTCGGTGTCCTGGTCGATGAACGCGGTGATGTAGCCCTCGGAGCCCAGCTGTTGGACCACCGGCCACGAGGCGTTGTCCAGCGCCGCGGCCGTGGAGGAGTACGGAGGCCGGAAGAGCGAGCTGTGGATTCCGGCCGCGCCCGCCAGGGCCAGCTGGGCCTGTGCCATTTCGCGGTCGACGCCCGCCTCGGACTTGTACGCCAGATCCGGGTGGCCGAACGTGTGCAGCCCGATCTCGTGCCCGTCGCGCACCATGTCGGCGACGAGGCCCGGGTGCCGTGCCGTCATGGTGCCGGTGACGAAGAAGGTCGCGGGCACGGCGTGCTTCTTCAGTACGGCGAGGATCTGCGGCGTCCATTGCGGGTCCGGGCCGTCGTCGAAGGTGAGCACGATGGTGCGGTCGGGCGTACGCACGGAACGGGGCTCCGCGCCCGTGGCGTCGACGACCGGCCCGCCGCCGAGGACGTGGCGTGGCACCTTGCCGTCCTCCACCAGGGGGTGGGTGCGGTGGTCGGCGGCGTAGTCGCCGCGTACGTAACCGCCGAGCAGCAGGATGCACACCAGCGTCAGGAGGACGAACAGCGGGAGGACAAAACGGGGACGGTGGAGCCGCTTGGTGTCACTCACCGGTCGCGTCGGTCAGACCGGTCACCAGGTCGGTTATGGGTTTCAGGGCGGGGACTGTGCGTTCCACGGCGGTGGTCACGGGGACCAGGGCTTCGGTGACGGGTTTTACGGCGGTGGTGACGGGTTCTACGACGGCGGCGACCGTGTCGACGACCGGCTTTACGACGCCTGCGACGGTTTCCGTGACCGGCTTCACCACAGCGCCGACCGCCCCGACCACCGGGTCGGTCACCGGCTCGAGGACCGAGGGAATCGTGGGCTTCTGCGTCACAGGGGTCGGTGTGTCCGGCGCGTCCGGTGTGCCGGGTACGCCAGGTGGTGGCGAATCCGGGGTCTCGGGCACATTCGGGGTCGTCGGAGTGGTCGGAGTCGCCGGGGCCCTTGGACTCGTGGGGCCCGTGGGGCTCTTGGCGTTCTCGGGAGCCTGCGGGGTCCCTGAATCCGGCTTTGTCCAGACGGCAGGAACCACCCCCCGGGTCCCGGGACCGCCTGTCGCCCAGGCCGGCGGCGTCACCTTGTCCGGCTGCTGTCCGCTCCTGTTCTCGTCCGCGGCGGGACCGGGGCCGGGCTGCCCGTGGAAGGGGAACATCGCGTCGGGGGCGAACGGGGCCGCCCCGATCACGCTCAGCCCCAGCGCCAGGCCGTAGGTCGCACAGACCCCGGCCACTCCGCGCCCCGCCCTCCGCGACCAACGGGTACGCCGCCCACTGGCGTCGACGAAGACCGGATCCGCATCCGTCCCGTCCCGAGCTGCTTCCACATCAATTCGCTGCTGTTCCGTCACGGGTCCCCCCCAGGGCCGAACGGTTGACGAGTTCACAACCACCGTAGGGCGGAGCTCTGCCTTCCGTACCCCTGATTCCAGCCGCATCAGTACCTCCACCGGAGGGCACCTGGTAGCTTCGTCCGCATGTTCCTCAACCGTGCGTAGGACAGAACCGTCGAGTCGCCCCTCGCGTGACTCCGCTCTGTCCCCGTACCCGCTTGCCAGTTGAGGATTTCCCATGTCTTACGCCACCGTGCTGCGGACTCCGCATGCCCGCCGCACCTTCGTCGCCGCCCTGGTCGGGCGGCTCTCCTACGGGATGGTCTCCCTCTCCCTCGTCCTCTCCGTCAAGGACGCCACCGGCTCCTACGCCGTCGCCGGCACCGTGATGGCCCTCTTCGGGGCCACCAGCGTCCTCCTCTCGCCCGCCCGCGCCGCCCTCGTCGACCGGTTCGGGCCGCGCCGGGCCCTCGCCCCGATGGCCGGCGTGTACGCGGTCCTGCTCGTGCTCCTCGCGTACGCCGCCCGGCAGCCCGGGGCGAGCGGGCTGCTGCTGGGGGTGCTCGCCTCCGTCGCCGGGGTGTGCACACCGCCGCTCGGGCCGACCATGCGCGCGCTCTGGACCCAACTGCTCGACGACCGGCGGCTGTTGCAGCGCGCCTACAGCCTGGACGGGGTCTGCGAGGAGCTGCTCTTCGTCACCGGGCCGCTGCTCGTCGGCGTCGTGGTGAAGTTCGCCTCGCCCGCGCTGGGTGTGGCCGTCAGCGCCGCCCTCGTGCTGGCCGGGACGCTGGCCATGGTGTCGTCGCCGGCCGCACGGACCTATCCCGTACGGGAGAAGACGGCCGGTCCCGCCGTGCGCGCCGCCGTGCCCTGGCCCCCCGTGCTCGTCGTCGGCGGATTGGGGCTCGGGCTCGGGGCGCTCGATCTGCTGGTCGTCGCCTTCGCCGCCGACCAGGGGCGGCCCGAGGCCGTCGCCTGGGTGCTGGCGGCGCTGTCCGTCGGGAGTGCGGTGGGCGGGCTCGTGAGCGGGGGTGTGGAGTGGCGGATCCCCGCGCGGTCGCGGCTGTCGCTCTTCGCACTCGGTCTCGGCCTCGCGCTCGGCGCTGCCGGGCTCGCGCCGAATCTGTGGGTCCTGGGGGCGGCGGCCGTGGTGGCGGGGGCCTTCGTCGCGCCCGCGCTCACCACCGGCTACCTCCTCGCCGACGAGACCGCGGCCCCCGGCACCCGCACGCAGGCCGGCGCCTGGGTCAACACGGCTGTCAACGCCGGGAGTTCGGGCGGCGCGGCCGCCGTCGGGCTGCTCATCGGGCGGCTCCCGCTCACCCTGTGCTTCGCCCTGGCGGCGGCCCCCGTCCTGCTCTCGGCGGGGCAGTGGATCAGTCGTCGTCGCCTTCCTGCTCCTGCTCCTGCTGATGCCGGTGCTGGTGCGTGACCTTGCCGGTGTGAGCGCTGACGTCGACGTCGTACCGGGTGCCGTTCTTCGCCCGGACGTCCACGTCCCAGCCGTCGTCGTCGAGCTCGACCTCCGTGACCGTCCCGGGGACGGCCGTACGGGCAGCTGCCGCCGCCTGTGCCGCCGTCACCGGGGCGCCGCGCCGGTCGTCGTCGTCCTCGTCGGTGTCGATGCGGGACGAGGTGACCTTGCCGGAGTGCCGGTCGACGTCCACGTCGTGCCACTTGGCGTCCTTGCCGTAGACGTCGACGTCCCAGCCGTCGTCGTCCAGCTCGGCCGAAGTGACCGTGCCCGGTGTGGAGTTGAGGGCGGCCGCGATCGCCTTGTCGACGGTGACCGTCGACGAGGACGACGAGGACGACGAGGTGGCCCGGGTGCGCGCGGAGTCGTCGGCGAACGCGACGGCCGTCGCCGCGCCGCCCGTCAGCAGCGCTGCCGTCGTGACGCCCGCGATGATGGTCCTGCGCCTCATGGGAGATCCTCCTGGAGTCGTGGGTTCGGATTGCTGATCCCCAATGTGCGCGGCGCATGCTGAAGCCCCGCTGAAGGCACCTGAAGATTTCTTCAGGCGCGATTTGGCAGGCTGGGGCCATGCGCTTGCTGATCGTGGAGGACGAGAAGAGGCTCGCGACGTCCCTGGCCAAGGGGCTCGCGGCCGAGGGCTTCGCCGTGGACGTGGTCCACGACGGCCGGGAGGGACTGCACCGCGCCGGTGAGACTCCGTACGACCTGGTCGTCCTCGACATCATGCTGCCCGGCCTGAACGGCTACCGCGTCTGCGCCGCCCTGCGCGCCGCCGGCAACGACGTGCCGATCCTGATGCTGACCGCCAAGGACGGGGAGTACGACGAGGCCGAGGGCCTGGACACCGGAGCCGACGACTACCTGACGAAGCCGTTCTCGTACGTCGTCCTGGTGGCCAGGATCAGGGCGCTGCTGCGCCGCCGGAGCAACGGCCGCCCCTCGCCCCGGCTGGACGTCGGCGGCCTCTCCGTCGACACCGCCCGGCGCACCGTGCACTGCGGCGACGCCGAAGTGCCCCTCACAGCAAAGGAGTTCGCGGTCCTGGAGCAGCTCGCCGTGCGGGCGGGCGAGGTCGTGGGGAAGGCTGCGATCCTGGAGCACGTCTGGGACTTCGCGTACGACGGCGACCCCAACATCGTCGAGGTGTACGTGAGCGCGCTGCGCCGCAAGATCGGTGCCGATCGCATCCAGACCGTGCGCGGCGCCGGCTACCGGCTGGTGGCGCGATGAGGCGGCCCTGGCGCTCGGTACGCTCCCGGGCCGCTCTCGGAGCCACCGTCGTCGTCGCCGTCGCGCTGGTCGCCGCCGGGATCGCGGTGCTGCTCGTGCTCCGTACGAGTCTCACCGACCAGGCCGGTCTCCAGGCCGAGGTCACCGCCCAGGGCGTGGCCTCGGACATCGCCCTGGGCACCTCCCTCGACCAGCTCGATCTGCCCGACGCCGACGAGAACCCGGTGCAGGTCGTGGACGAGGACCGGCGGGTGCTGGCGGTCAGCGACGACCTCGACGCGATCTCCGGGGCGGGAAGTCCGCAGGTCGAGCCCACGACCGCCCCTACAAGCGACGACGACGATGACGACGATCACGGCGACGACGACCCCGGGAAGGGCCAAGTCTCCGGCGACACACCCCAGTTCACCTCCGGCGCCGCCACCGTCGACGGCACCACCGCCGACTACCGGTTCGCCGCAGTCGAGGCCACCACCCCCACCGGCGTCACCGTCACCGTCTACGCGGGCGCGCCCCTCGCCACCGAACAGGGCGCCGTCTCCACCGTCCGCGGCGCCATGCTCGTGGGCCTGCCCGCCCTCCTGGTGGTCGTCGCCGCCGTGACCTGGCTGGTCACCCGGCGCGCGCTGCGGCCCGTCGAGGGGATCCGCCGCGAGATGGCCGCGATCACCGCCTCCGAGGACCTCGGCCGGCGCGTCCCCGAGCCGTCCTCGTACGACGAGGTCGCCCGTCTCGCCCGTACGACCAACGAGACCCTCGCCGCGCTCGAAGCCTCCGTCGACCGCCAGCGCCGCTTCGTCGCCGACGCCTCGCACGAGCTCCGCAGCCCCATCGCGTCCCTGCGCACCCAGCTCGAAGTCGGCGCCGCACACTCGGAGTTGCTCGATGTGGACGGCGCGGTCGCGGACACTGTACGGCTGCAGCACCTGGCCGCCGATCTGCTGCTGCTCGCCCGGCTGGACGCGGGGGAGCGGCCGGGGCGCGGGACGGTCGACGCGGAGGCGCTCGTACGGGAAGAGGTGTCCCAGCGGCGGGCGGCCGGGCGCGTCCCGGTGACGGTGAGGGTGCAGGCCGCGGGTTCGCCCCAGGTGGCGGGTTCGCGCGGTCAGTTGGCGCGCGTCGTCGGCAATCTCCTCGACAACGCCCAGCGGCATGCCGCCACCGCGGTCGAGGTGTCCGTACGGGAGGAGGACGGCCGGGCCGTGATCGCCGTGGCCGACGACGGTCCTGGCGTCCCGGAGGCCGAGCGGGAGCGGATCTTCGAGCGGTTCGTACGGCTCGACGACGCCCGCGCCCGCGACGAGGGCGGCGCCGGGCTCGGCCTCGCGATCGCCCGCGACGTGGCCCTGCGCCACGGTGGCACCCTCACGGTCACGGCAGGCGAGGGTGTGGGCGCCGTCTTCGAGCTACGGCTTCCGCTGGCCGCGCAGGTGGTCGGCGACCGGGGTCAGTGACGCGCGCAGTGCGGCGAGCGCCTCCGGCTCCAGCATGTCGATGAAGTGCTTGCGGACCGAGGCCACGTGGTGCGGGGCGACCTTGAGCATCGTCTCGCCGCCGAGGTCGGTGAGGACCGCGAACAGCCCGCGCCGGTCGGACTCGCAGTTCTCGCGCTTCACAAGACCCGCGTTCTCCATCCGCGTGATCTGGTGCGAGAGGCGGCTCTTGGACTGCAGGGTGGCCGTCGCGAGATCGCTCATCCGCATCCGGCGGCCCTCGGCCTCGGAGAGGTTGACCAGGATCTCGTAGTCGTTCATGGTCAGGCCGAACGGCTGGAGGTCCTTCTCCATCTGGTAGGTGAGCAGCCTGTTGACGTCCAGATAGGTGCGCCAGGTGCACTGCTCGGCTTCGGTCAGCCAGCGGGGGGCCGTCTCGGTGTCCATGATGAGGATTCTACCTAAGAAGTTGAATGCTGGACGAGTCTGGGAGTGCATCGCAGTGTGACGTTTGTTCGATGTTGCACTCCGCAGACTACCGGTCACAGCCCGAAGCGACGCTGGAGGTCCCCCAACTGTCCGGGAAGGCGCGGCACAGCCCCCGCCTGACCTGCACCGGGACCCCCGCCCGGCACCCCAGCCTGCTGCGGCACCGCACCCGTCGGCTGCTCGGCCATCAGCACCTCGGTCGACTGGAGGAGGACCGTCCCCGCCCCGACGAACTCGAACTGGTGCTCCTCGCCCGAGGTGCCGCCGAGCCCGGTGAGGGACCTGATCCCGCCCAGTACGCCCGTCATATAGCCGTGGTCGTAGTGATGGCACGGCGAAGGACAGTCCGCCCAGCCGACGAGCGCCTGCGGGTCGACGCGGATCGGCGGCTCCATGAAGACGACCGGACCGTTCGAGGCGGCCACGAACTTCCCCGTACCGATGAGCGTCAGGAAGCCCGGCACGATCGACTGCTTCAGCGCGAGCGACGGCTGGAAGGCGAGGAGATTGCCCGAGCGGATGGTGAGGTTGCCTTCCTCCAGGTCGTACGAGTTCACGTCGAAGGCCCGGTCGGCGAGCAGCATCTTGCCGGAGCCCTCCGCCACCACCCAGTCCTGCGCGTGCATCGGCGAGTGGAAGCTCGTACGGAGGATGCTGTCGAGGCGGCCGCGGCCGAAGCCGTTGAAGTCGATCCGCCCGTAGTAGGCGATCATCTTGCCCTTCTGCAGCAGCCACTGGCTGCTCTTGAGCTCCACGCAGAAGGTGTACTTGTTCACGTTGTCGTCGACGGGGAGCGACATCGGGTCGAAGACCGTGGGTCCCGCGGTTCCGGTCGTCATTACAGCTTCTCCTCCGACGCCTGTACGTAGACCGCTCCGTTGCCCGACAGCTCCAGCTGGAACGCCTCGCCGGAGCCGCGCCCCACCATGTCGCGCCAGCCCAGCGCCGTGGAGAGCTTGTTGCGCACGTCCCCGTGGTGGGCCACGTACGCCTGCGGGTCGACATGAATCGGCCGCTGCGGGGTGATCGGCAGCTCCACGACCCCGCCGTGCGCCATCACGGCCACCGCGCCGTGCCCCTTGAGGGTGGTGGTGAAGAGCCCCTGCCCGGTGACCTGCCCCCGGACCATGCCCATCACCCCGCCCTGCGAGCCCATGAACATCGTGCCCTGCTGCAGGGCCCCGTCGAAGGCGAGGAGGCGGTCGGCCTCGACGTAGAGGGTGTCGCCCGCGAGCTGGATCACCTGGATGTGGTGGCCGCCGTGGCCGAACATCACGGTGCCGCTGCCCTCGACGGTCATGAGAGGAGTGGCCTCATTGGCCACCCGCCGGCCGATCATCGACATCAGGCCGCCCTGGCCGCCCTGGATGTTGGGCGTGAAGGACACCTCGCCCTTGTACGCGAGCATCGCCCCGCGCTGGCTGAACATCTTCTGGCCGGGCAGCACCGTCGCCTCGACCATCTTCGAATTGACCTCGCGGAACGGCATCAGACTTCGCCCCCGATGGTGTTGCGCTCGCTGGGCTGCACATAGACCAGCCCCTCGCCCTCGAAGCGGATCTGGAACGCCTCGCCCGAGCCCTCACCGATGAAGGTGCGGAACGTCACCCCGGACTGGAAGTGCTGCTGCAGATTTCCGGTGTGCGCGATGTACGCCCCCGGGTCGACCTGGAGCGGGTACTGCGCGCTCACCCGCAGGACGACGGCGGGACCGTCCGACATGATCGCCGCCTGGCCGACGCCCTCCACGGTGGTGGTGAACAGACCGTTGCCCTGGGTCGCGCCGCGCAGACCGGTGAAGGTGGTGCCGGTGCGCAGGCCCGCGTCCGTGCAGAGGAGATTGCTGGACTCGACGTACAGCTTCTCGCCGTTGAGGGAGACCAGGCTGATCTCGCTTGCCCGGTCCGCGAAGTAGCAGGTCCCGTTCCCCTTCACCTCCATCATGACCATCTGCTCGCCGGTCAGGCGCCGGGTCACCATCCCGCGTATGCCCTCACCGCCGCCGGACATCTTCTTGAACGCCATCTGGCCGTCGTAGGCGACCATCGCGCCGTTCTTCGCCTTGACGGAGTCGCCGGTCATGGAGACCGCGAGCATTTTGCTCCCCTGGAGCATGAACTGAGCCACGGAATCGAAGATAGGGGGAGCGGAGGTGCGCGAACAGGGCCCTTGAGGAGGATCTGGACCCTGATCCGACCCTGGGAATCCCGGCTGCAACAATGGTTCGAGCTTGTGCGTACATTCACAAGATCGCCAGCCCTTCTCCTTCCCCCGATGCCGAAGGTTGCCCCTCCGTGGACATCAAGACCGCTTCCGCCATCCGACGCCTCCGCCTGGTCTCCGCCCCCGAGGCGGTCTCCTTCCTGCTGCTGCTCATCTGCTCGGTGCTCAAGCGCACCACGGACTTCAACGCGGTTCCGGTCATGGGCATGGTCCACGGCGTGCTCTTCGTCCTGTACGTGCTCTTCTGGCTGGACGCCTGGAACCGCGCCAAGTGGTCCGCCGGCACCGGGATCCTCTACTTCGTCCTGTCGGTCCTGCCGACCGGCGGCTTCTTCGCCGAGCGCAAGCTCAAGCGCGAGGCCGAGAACGCGGTCATCGCCGCGCGCGCCCGCCGCGAAGGCGTGGTCGCCTGATGATCGTCGCCTTCTCGGTCTCTCCGCTGGGTGTCGGCGAGGACGTCGGCGAGTACGTGGCCGACGCGGTGCGGGTGGTGCGGGAATCGGGGCTGCCGAACCGTACGGACGCGATGTTCACCTCCATCGAAGGTGAGTGGGACGAGGTCATGGACGTCGTCAAGCGCGCCGTCGCGGCCGTGGAAGCGCGGGCGGGGCGGGTCTCGCTCGTCCTCAAGGCCGACATCAGGCCCGGTGTGACGGACGGGCTGACCTCAAAGGTCGACACCGTCGAGCGCTACCTCGCCGGTCCCGCCGCTTAGCGCGATCCCCAGCGGCGTCCGCTCGTACAGCACCTGGTGCCCGTAGCGGCGCGACGTCAGCAGTCCCGCCCCGCGCAGCGCCGACAGATGCGCCGATACGGAGCTGGGGGCCAGCCGCAGCCGGTGCGCGAGCGCGGTGGTGGAGGCGGGATCGTCGAGCGCGCACAGTACGTCGGCCCTTGCCCGGCCCAGCAGCCGGGCGAGGGCCTCCGGCGTTCTGCCCTCGTCCCGTTCCGTCCACAGGGCGCCGATGCCGCGCGCCGGATAGACGACGGTCGGCTGCCAGGGGGCGTCGAATCCGCTGATCACCTCCGGCCAGCAGAAGGCGCTGGGCATCAGCATCAGGCCCCGGCCGGTCGGCTCCCGTACGTGCTCCCCGTTGTTGGCGAGGGTGAGCGTCGTACCGTCCCAGCTCAGGCGGGGGTGCAGCTCGGAGAGCAGGCCGCCGAGGCCGACCTCGGCGAGGCGCCGGGAGTGGTACGCGATGTCCGCCTCCAGGAGCGAGCGGAGGCGGGGCCACTCCGGTTCGACGAGGGTGTGCCAGGCGGTCTCCATGAGATCGGTCAACTCCCGTACGGCACGGGCCGGTTCATGCAGCATGCGCTGTCCGGCCGGGGTGTCGGCGGCGCCGGGCGTGCACGCGAGGGAGCGGGCCATGTCGTCGCGGGCGAGCTCGGGGTCGGTGGCGCGTACGGCCGCGATCTCCTCCTCGAAGGAGGCTGCGGGACCCAGGGGCGGCGGGCAGAGGTAGTCCGGGTTGTGGCCGCGGCGGGGCATCAGCAGCCAGACGGTGGCGAGGTCCAGGCCGGCGGCGGCGGTCCGGATCTTGCGGAGCCAGGGGAGGTGGTAGCCCTGGCGGGCGGGGGAGTTGAGGGTACGGACCGCCTCCTGCGTCTCCCAGAGCGGGGAGAGCGCGAACCGGCACCGGAGGAGGTCGGCCTCGCCGAGGTGGACGCGGAAGGGCATGGCGGGTCCCGTGGAGTGATTCGGCCTGGGCCGAAAGTCTAGGGCGGGTGGGGCGGGCGGCGGCAGGGTGCGCTCATGCCACCGCCGGAGCATTCCCCCACCCCGCCCCTTCCCGAAACCATGGGCTCCGCCCCTGGACCCCCTTGTCAGGGAGAGGGCCGACCGGGGCCCGCGCCCCGGCCCCCGCTTGCGGGGGCTACGCCCCCTGCACCCCCGAACACGGCCTCCGGCCGCTCGTCCTCAAACGCCGGACGGGCTGAATTTGCCCCTGAGGGCGCCAACCGGGCTGCGGTCGCCGCACCTCCTGAGTCGCGGCCTCCGGCCGGCTCGTCCTCAAACGCCGGACAGGCTGAATTCGCCCTCCCCGCCGGTTGCCCACCGGCCGAATCCGCCCCCGGCGACCCCGGATCGGCGGAGCCGGTCCCCACAGGGACCGGCTACACCCACCTCTTCCGCATCCCCGAATTCCGCACCGTCTTCCTCGCCCACCTCCTCTCCCTCCTCGGCGTCGTCGTCAGCGAGATCTCCCTCACCGTCCTCGTCTACGACCTCACCGGCTCCCCCCTCCTCAGCGCCCTCACCTTCGCCCTCGGCTTCCTCCCCTACCTCATCGGCGGCACCCTCCTCGCCGGCGTTGCCGACCGCTTCCCCGCCCGGCGCGTGCTCGTCGTCTGCGATCTGATCTGCGCCTCGTGCGCCGCCGTCATGGCCTTCCCCGGTACGCCCGTCGCCGGGCTCCTCGCCATCCGCTGCGTCGTCGCCGTCGTCTCACCCGTCTTCAACGGGACCCGTATGGCCACCCTCACCGACATCCTCGGCGGCGGCGATCTCTTCGTCCTCGGGCGCTCCCTCCTGCGGATCGTGTCCCAGAGCGCACTGCTCGCCGGGTTCGGTGCGGGCGGTCTGCTGCTGACCGTCCTGTCGCCGCGCGGCGCCATGTGCGTCACCGTCCTCACGTTCGCCACCTCCGCGCTGCTCCTCCGCTTCGGTACGAAACGCCGGCCGGCCAGGGCCCAAGGGGGCGGCGGCGCGGACCTGTTGCGGGAGTCGCTCGCCGGGGCGCGGTTCGTGTTCGCCGACCGCAGGGTCCGCGCGCTGACCCTGATGTTCTGGGTCTCACCGCTCTTCGCCGTCGCGCCCGAGGCGCTCGCCGCCCCGTACGCCGGTGAGATCGGCGCCTCCACCGGCGCCCTCGGACTGCTGATGTGCGCGATGCCCGTCGGCACCATCGCGGGCGAACTGTGGGCGGGATCGGCCCTGACCCCCGCCGCGCGCTCCCGGATCGTGCTGCCGCTGGCAGCGGTGAGCGTGCTGCCGCTGCTGCTGTACGGGGTGCGGCCGGGGATCGCCCTCGCCGCCGTCGCACTCGTCCTCACCGGTGCGACCGGGGCGTACACCCTGGGGCTCGACAAGTGGTACGTCGACGCCGTCCCCGAGGAGATCCGCGGGCGCGCCATGACCCTGCTCACCGCGGGGATGATGACCGTCCAGGGCGTGGGCATGGCGCTGGCAGGGGTGGTCGCCGAACTGGTCCCCGTGCACCAGGCCGTCGCGGGGGCCGGGGCGCTGGGGACCTTGGCGATTCTTGTACTTCTCCGGGAGGTGCGGGTCGTGCGCCGTACAGACAGTGCGAGGACCGAAGAGCGAGACAGGGCTGACCGGTATATGACCGGCGGGTAGGGTCGGTGCCGTGCCGAAGCCGCTCAGCCTTCCCTTCGATCCCATCGCCCGCGCCGACGAACTCTGGCAGCAGCGCTGGGGCCCCGTCCCCTCGATGGCCGCGATCACCTCGATCATGCGCGCGCAGCAGATCCTGCTGGCCGAGGTCGACGCGGTCGTGAAGCCGTACGGGCTGACCTTCGCACGGTACGAGGCGCTCGTCCTCCTCACCTTCTCCAAGGCCGGCGAACTGCCGATGTCCAAGATCGGCGAGCGCCTGATGGTGCACCCGACGTCCGTCACCAACACCGTCGACCGCCTCGTCCGCTCCGGCCTCGTCGACAAGCGGCCGAACCCGAACGACGGGCGCGGAACGCTCGCCTCCATCACCGACAAGGGTCGGGAGGTCGTCGAGTCGGCGACGCGGGACCTGATGGCGATGGAGTTCGGACTCGGGGCGTACGACGCCGAGGAGTGCGCCGAGATCTTCGCCATGCTGCGGCCCCTGCGGGTGGCTGCCGCCGATTTCGAGGACAGGGGATGAGCGGATCAGTACGCTGATCTGCGGGTCCGCACGCTTGCTCCCCGCCGCTGCGGGGGTGGTCCGAGCGTTCTGACGCGCTAGCGCATGATGGCTTGGTGCTCCCCGCCGACGCGGGGGTTTTCGGGGCGGTTAGTCTCGTATGCATGAAACGAAGCGTGCTGACCCGCTACCGCGTGATGGCGTACGTCACCGGTGTGCTGCTGGTCCTGCTGACCCTGGGCGTCATCGCCAAGTACCTGCTGGACATCGACGGGGCCTCGAGCTTCGTCAGCGTCGTCGGCATCGCGCACGGCTGGCTGTATGTCCTGTACCTCGTTTTCGCCTTCGACCTGGGGTCCAAGGCGAAGTGGCCGGTCGGCAAGCAGCTCTGGGTGCTGCTCGCGGGCACGATCCCCACCGCCGCCTTCTTCGTGGAGCGCAAGGTCTCCCGCGAGGTCGAGCCGCTGGTCACGGACGACGGCCCGGCCGTCGCCAAGGCGTAACCACCCCCGCCCCCGGTACAACCGAGGGCGCTGTGACATTAGCTGCTCCGCAGCGTGGGCCATCGACATTTACTAGGACGTCCTAGTAAATTCGAGGGTATGGGTATCGACGCTGACGCCATCGAGGAAGGCCGCCGTCGCTGGCAGGCCCGTTACGACAGGGCCCGCAAGCGGGACGCCGACTTCACCACGCTCTCCGGGGACCCCGTGGAGCCGGTCTACGGGCCTCGGCCCGGGGACACGTACGAGGGCTTCGAGCGGATCGGGTGGCCCGGCGAGTACCCGTACACCCGCGGGCTCCACCCGACCGGGTATCGCGGGCGGACCTGGACCATCCGGCAGTTCGCCGGGTTCGGGAACGCGCAGCAGACCAACGAGCGCTACAAGATGATCCTGGCCAACGGCGGCGGCGGGCTCTCCGTCGCCTTCGACATGCCGACCCTCATGGGGCGCGACTCCGACGAGGACAAGGCGCTCGGCGAGGTCGGGCACTGCGGGGTCGCGATCGACTCCGCCGCGGACATGGAGGTGCTGTTCGCGGACATCCCCCTCGGGGACGTCACCACCTCCATGACGATCAGCGGGCCCGCCGTCCCCGTCTTCTGCATGTACCTCGTCGCCGCCGAGCGGCAGGGCGTCGACCCGGGCGTCCTCAACGGGACCCTGCAGACCGACATCTTCAAGGAGTACATCGCGCAGAAGGAGTGGCTCTTCCAGCCCGAGCCGCACCTGCGCCTCATCGGCGACCTGATGGAGCACTGCGCCGCCGAGATCCCCGCGTACAAGCCCCTCTCCGTCTCCGGCTATCACATCCGCGAGGCGGGCTCGACGGCCGCGCAGGAGCTGGCGTACACCCTCGCCGACGGTTTCGGGTACGTCGAGCTGGGGCTCAGCCGCGGCCTCGACGTCGACACCTTCGCCCCCGGTCTCTCCTTCTTCTTCGACGCGCACGTCGACTTCTTCGAGGAGATCGCCAAGTTCCGTGCCGCGCGCAGGATTTGGGCCCGCTGGATGCGCGACGAGTACGGCGCGCAGACCGACAAGGCGCAGTGGCTGCGCTTCCACACCCAGACGGCCGGGGTGTCGCTGACCGCGCAGCAGCCGTACAACAACGTCGTACGCACCGCGGTCGAGGCGCTCGCCGCGGTCCTCGGCGGCACCAACTCCCTCCACACCAACGCCCTCGACGAGACCCTCGCCCTCCCCAGCGAGCAGGCGGCCGAGATCGCGCTCCGTACGCAGCAGGTGCTGATGGAGGAGACCGGCGTCGCCAATGTCGCCGACCCGCTGGGCGGTTCCTGGTACGTCGAGCAGCTGACCGACCGGATCGAGGCCGACGCCGAGAAGATCTTCGACCAGATCAGGGAGCGCGGCCGGCGCGCCCACCCGGACGGGGTGCACCCGATCGGTCCGATCACGTCGGGGATCCTGCGCGGGATCGAGGACGGCTGGTTCACCGGGGAGATCGCCGAGTCGGCCTTCCAGTACCAGCGGTCGGTGGAGAAGGGCGACAAGCGCGTCGTGGGCGTCAACTGCCTGGAGGGCTCGGTCACCGGTGACCTGGAGATTCTGCGGGTCAGCCACGAGGTGGAGCGCGAGCAGGTACGGGAGCTGACCGCACGCAAGGCGGCCCGCGACGAGGCGAAGGTCCGCGCCGGTCTCGACGCCATGCTGGCCGCCGCCAGGGACGGGTCGAACATGATCGCCCCGATGCTGGAGGCGGTACGGGCGGAGGCGTCGCTCGGCGAGATCTGCGGGGTCCTGCGCGAGGAGTGGGGGATCTACACGGAGCCGCCGGGGTTCTGACAGTCCTCCTGGTAGGGCGGCAGGGTCAGCCGGAACAGGGCCCCGCCGCCCGCTGCCCGTTCGGCCGTGAGGCCGGCGCCGTGGGCGCGCGCGATCTGGCGCGCCATCGCCAGGCCGAGACCCGAACCGGGGAGCGCGCGGGCCGCCTCCGCGCGGTAGAAGCGGTCGAAGACGTGGGGGAGGTCCTGGGGCGCGATGCCCGGACCGTGGTCGCGGATCGTCAACTCTGCCTCGGTGAGCGTCACTTCGACGGTGGCGTGCGGAGGTGAGAACTTCGCGGCGTTCGACAGCAGGTTGGCCAGGAGGCGGGCGAGGCGGGCGGGGACTCCGGGGAAGGTGGGGTCGGCCTCGGGATCCGTCCGTACGGTGAAGGTGATCTCCGGCCAGTGGCCGCGAGCCGTGGCCACGGCGTGGTCGACGAGCGGGGCGAGGCGGACCGCTTCGAGGAGGGGAGTGGGCTCCTCGTTGCGGGCCAGCTCGATCAAGTCGTTGACCAGGGACGTCACTTCGGTGATCTGACGGGTGAGGGCGGTGGACGCGCGCGTGCGCTGAGCCTCCGTCAGGCGGTCGGCGCGGGCGAGGAGTTCGGCGTTCGTACGCAGGGCGGTGAGCGGTGTGCGCAGCTCGTGGGAGGCGTCCGCGACGAGGCGGCGCTGGGCCGTGACCGAGCGCTCCAGCTCGTCCAGCATGGTGTTGAAGGTGGTGGTGAGCCGGGTGATCTCGTCGTGGCGGTCGGGTGCGGGCGGCTCGATGCGGTGGCGGGGGTCGCGGGTCGCCGTGATGCGCTCCGCCGTGGCGGTGAGGCGTACGACAGGGGCGAGGCCCGTACGCGAGACCCAGTAGCCGAGCGCGGCCGCGAGGAGCACGCCGGCCGCGCCGATCGCGGAGAGGAGCCAGGCCGCCTGGTGCACGCCGCGCTCCACCGGGTCGGCGCGCAGGGCGACTTGGAGGGCCCTGTCCTTGCCGAGAGGTGTCGTGAGCATCCGGGTGGGGTGACCGTAGAGCGTGATGTTGGTGTAGTACGCGGCCCAGTCGCCGGCCGCCACCTCGCGGGTGGCTGCGGCGACGGGGAGGAGATAGGCGGCGGTGGGGTCGTCGGCCGCCGAGGCCGGGACGATCTGGCTGCACGCCGGGGCGGAGAGATAGCGGCACTCCCCGGCGAGCACGCCGGGGGCGGCGTCGCGGTTCTGCTGGGTGGCGAGGGTCGCGGACTGGGTGAGGTTGAGGTCGAGCTGGTGGTAGAGCTCGTAACGGATCACGAAGAAGGCGGCCACGCAGACGCCGAGCGCGACGAGCGCGACCGCTGCCGACGCGGTGAGGGCGAGGCGGGTGCGCAGGGGGAGGGAGCGGGGTGCGCGCCGGCGGCCGGTCACGGGAGGTCCAGCCGGTAGCCGATGCCGTGGACGGTCTGGACGAGGCGGGGCTCGCCGCCCGCCTCCAGTTTGCGGCGGAGGTAACCGACGTACACGGCAAGGGAGTTGGAGTCGGGCCCGAAGTCCTGGCCCCAGACCAGCTCCAGGATCAGCTCGCGGGGGAGGACCTGCCCCGGATGGCGCAGAAGGAGTTCCAGGAGTGCGGACTCGGTCCGGCTGAACTCCAGGGCGCGAGCCCCGCGGTGCCCGGTACGGGTGGCGGGGTCGAGGGTGAGGTCGGCGTACGCGAGCGGGGCGCCGTCCTGTGCCGGGGCAGCACGCCGCAGGAGGGCCCGTACGCGGGCGATCAGCTCGTCCAGCGCGAAAGGCTTGACGAGATAGTCGTCGGCGCCCGCCTCGAGCCCGTCGACGCGCTCGCTCACGGAGTCGAGCGCGGTCAGGACGAGGACGGGGGTGCGGTCGCCCGCGGCTCGCAACTGACGGCAGACCCCGAGCCCGTCGAGGACGGGCATCATCACGTCGAGCACGACGGCGTCGGGCTGCCAGGAGGCGACGGACGACAGCGCGGCGAGCCCGTCACCGACCCCGAGCACCTCGTACCCCTCGACACTGAGCCCGTCCTCGACGGCGGCGCGCACCTCGGGCTGGTCGTCCACGACCAGGATCTTCGTCATGGGGCAAAGACTGCCAAATGCGGCTCTTAGAACTCTCTTAGACGGGGCGGGGCGGCGTGCGGGGGCAGTTGTTCGCAGGTGGGGCGGTCCGGGACCCGGACGCTCAGCGGGGTCGGGGGCGGGATGAGTTCCCCACCCCGCCCCTTCCCGAAACTGGGGGCAGGCCCCCAGGCCCCCGGGGCCCGGGCGAGGCGGGGGCTTCGCCCCCTGCGCCCCCGAACCCCCTGGTCTTAGAACCCTCTTAAACCGCCCCGCGAATCTGCAGCCATGCGGACAACGACTCGGTTCACCACGGCCCGGACCACGGCAGCCCCCCTCTCGGTCGTCATCGGTGCCGGCGGCACCGGCGGTCACATCTATCCCGGGCTCGCCCTCGCCGACGCCCTGCGCCGGGCCGACCCTCGTGCCGTCGTCTCCTTCGTCGGTACGGAGCGCGGGCTCGAGACGCGGCTCATTCCCGATGCCGGGTACCGGCTGCACACCGTCGACATGATCCCCTTCGACCCCGCCCTCGGCGCCAAGCGCTATCTGCTCCCCGCGGCCCTCCTCCGGTCCGGTGTCCAGTGCCGCACCATCCTCCGCGAGCAGCGCGCCCAGGTCGCCGTCGGGATGGGCGGCTACCCGAGCGCGCCCGTCATCCTCGGCGCCCGCATGGCCGGGCTGCCCAGCGTCATCCATGAGTCCAACGCCGTTCCGGGGCGCGCCAATCAGTTCGCCGCCCGGCTCACCCCCCACCTCACCGTCGCCTTCGACCGCAGCCGCGCCCATCTCGCCGGCGGGCAGAACGCCGAGACCGTGGGCATGCCCATCGCCGCCCCCATCGCCTCACTCGACCGGGCCGCCCTGCGCGACGAGGCCCGGCGCGCACTCGGCGTTCCCGACCGGGCCCGGCTCGTTCTCGTCAACGGCGGGAGCCTCGGGGCCGCCCGGCTCACAGCGGCCGCGATCGGGCTCGCCTCGCGCTGGCAGTGGCGCGAGGACGTCCACCTCCTCATCAAGACCGGGCCCGCCGCCCTGGACGCCACCCGCATACGCCTCGCCGACGAGGGCGGCGACCGCGTGGCCCGCGCCGTCCCCTATCTCGACCGTATGGAACTGGCCTACGCGGCAGCCGATCTGGTGATCTGCCGGGCCGGCTCCGCGACCGTCGCCGAGCTCGCCACCACCGGCGTCCCCGCCGTCCTCGTCCCCTACCCGCACGCCCCGGGCGACCACCAGACCCACAACGCCCGCGTTCTGTGCGACGCCGGGGCCGGAGTCCTGCTCCCCGACGCGGAGACCACCGCCGACCGGCTCGCGGAGCTCGTCGGGCCGCTGCTCGACAACCCCGCGCGCCTCGCAGCCATGAGCGGCGCAGCCCACCCCTCCACCCACGCCCAGGCCGCAGACCTGCTGGCCGCCACCGTCATCGAGCACGCACTGGAGCACGCAGCATGAGCACCAACCCCTGGAAGAACCGCACCGTCCTCGTCACCGGCGCCGAGGGCTTCATCGGCTCGACCCTCGTCGACCTCCTCGTCGAACAGGGCGCGAACGTCCGGGCCTTCGTGCACTACAAGCCGTACGCCGAGAAGGGCCACCTCGCCCGCCATATCGGCCAGGTTGAGATGCTGGCAGGCGACGTACGCGACGCCGGTCGCGTCAGCGACGCGGTCGCCGGCTGCGACACCGTCTTCCATCTCGCCGCGCTGATCGGCATCCCGTACAGCTACGACTCCCCGGGCGCGTACGTACAGACCAACGTCACCGGCACCGAGAACATCGCCGAGGCCTGCCGCCGCCACTCCGTGCGCCGCCTCGTCCACACCTCCACGAGCGAGGTGTACGGAACCGCGCTCACCGCCCCCATCAGCGAGAGCCACCCCCTCCAGCCGCAGTCCCCGTACTCCGCATCGAAGATCGGCGCCGACATGATGGCGCTCTCGCACTTCCACGCCTTCGAGCTGCCGGTGACGGTGGTCCGCCCCTTCAACACCTACGGACCGAGGCAGTCCGCCCGCGCCGTGATCCCCACGATCCTGGCCCAACTCCACGCCGGGGCACGGCAGATCAAGCTCGGCTCGCTCTCGCCGACCCGCGACTTCACGTACGTCACCGACACCGCCAGGGGCTTTCTCGCCCTGGCCGACTGCGACCGCGCCCTGGGGGAGAGCGTCAACCTCGGCACCGGCCAGGAGATCTCGATCGGCGACCTGGCGCAGGCGCTGATCGCCGCCTCGGGCCGCGACGCCGAGGTCGTCGTGGACCCGGCACGCCTGCGCCCCTCCGGCAGCGAGGTCCAGCGGCTGCTCTCCGACAACACCCGGGCCCGCGAGTGGGCGGGGTGGGAGCCGCAGGTCCCGCTGACCGAGGGTCTGTCCTGTACGTCGGAGTGGATCGCGGAGAACCTGCACCTGTTCGCGGCCGACCGCTACCAGGTGTAAATCACCCCTGCACGCCGCCCAGCCCCGACACCAGCAGCAGCGTGAAGCTGTGCGCCCACGCCTCGTCAATGGGCTCACAGCTCACCAGGGTCCGGTGCACCACGGCCCCCGCGATGACGTCGAAGATCAGGTCCGCGTTGCGGGCCGCCGCCTCCGAGTCCTCCTCGTACGGAAGCTCCCCGCGCGCCTGCGCCCGCTCCCGCCCGACCAGTACGAGCCGCTTCTGCCGGTCGACGATGGCCGTACGGATCCGCTGCCGCAGCGGCTCGTCGCCCGTCGACTCCGCGACCACCGCCATCAGCGCGGTCTTGGTCTCCGGCCGCTCAAGCAGGGCCGCGAACTGCAGCACCACACCTTCCACGTCCGCCAACAGGCTTCCCCTGTCGGGCAGTTCGAGCTCGTCGAAGAGGACCGCCACCGCGTCCACGACCAGCTCGTTCTTGCCCGCCCAGCGCCGGTAGAGGGTGGTCTTGGCGACCCCGGCCCGCGTCGCCACGTCGCCCAGCGTCAGCTTGGACCAGCCCAGTTCGACCAGGGCGTCCCGGGTCGCTTCGAGGATCGCCTCGTCCGCGGCGGTGGAACGGGGGCGGCCGGTGCGCGGCGTGGGGGCGGTGGGGGGAGGCGGCATGCCCGCGACCATACCGGTCGGTAGGTATCGCGGTGAGTGAGTCAGATCACGAAGGATTCCCGCGCCGTGCCGACCGTCGCACAGATACGCTACGACCCGTAGCGTAAAGAGCGACAACCACGGCACCGGGTGGGGACCCGGTGCTCCCGCCACTCACTACGTTCAGTGCAGTTCAGCGCAGTACTCCGGCCAATGTGCCGGCGGCTTTCCGGAACGAGCGGCAGAAGGGGGAGGATGTACTCATGCAGCCTAGGAACATGTCCATGAGCGGCGTCGTCGACCTCGCCGCAGTGAAGGCGGCCAACGAGGCCCGGCAGAAGGCGGAGCAGGCGCGCGCCGAGGCCGCCCGGCAGGGCGGCGGCGCCCCGGCGGCCGTCTCTCCCTCCTCTCTTGTCATCGATGTCGACGAAGCCGGTTTCGAGAGCGACGTACTGCAGCGCTCCGCCGAGGTCCCGGTCGTCATCGACTTCTGGGCCGAGTGGTGCGAGCCGTGCAAGCAGCTCGGCCCGCTGCTCGAACGCCTCGCCGTCGAGTACAACGGCCGTTTCCTCCTCGCCAAGGTGGACGTCGACGCCAACCAGATGCTGATGCAGCAGTTCGGCATCCAGGGCATCCCGGCCGTCTTCGCCGTCGTCGCCGGCCAGGCGCTCCCGCTCTTCCAGGGCGCGGCGCCCGAGGCCCAGATCCGCCAGACGCTGGACCAGCTGATCCAGGTCGGCGAGGAGCGCTTCGGACTGACCGGCATCGTGGTCGACGGGGACGCCCCCGAGGGCTCGGCGGAGCCCGCCCCGATCCCGGTCGGCCCGTACGACGCCCTGCTCGAGGCCGCCGTACAGGCCCTGGACGCCAATGACTTCGGCGGTGCGGTCCAGGCGTACAAGAACGTGCTCTCCGACGACCCGGGCAACGAGGAGGCCAAGCTCGGCCTCGCCCAGGCGCAGCTCCTGCAGCGCGTGCAGAGCGCGGACCCGCAGCAGGTCCGCAAGGCCGCCGCCGACAATCCGGCCGATGTCGCCGCACAGATCGCGGCCGCGGACCTGGATCTGGTCGGCGGTCACGTCGAGGACGCCTTCGCGCGCCTCGTCGACACGGTCCGGATCACGGCGGGCGACGAGCGGGACGCGGCGCGCGTACGGCTCCTCGAGCTCTTCGAAGTGATCGGCGCCGATGATCAGAGAGTGACGGCCGCGCGCAGCGCGCTGGCGCGGGTTCTCTTCTGAGCCTCGGCTGAGCTGTCACTAAACGCGTGGTGTCAGCGGGAAACCCCTGACGTTTTGGCGACACAGAGACAACAGGCGGCCGCGCTTTACCAAAACTTGGTAAACGCGGCCGCTGTTACTCGTAGTAAGCCGAGCGGATCGTTCTGTCCGCCTTTGAGTGGCAATCACCCCACATAAACCCTGGGTCGGGTCCACCCTGCGTGCCTGCCTGATGTCGGCACGTCGTGACGTGGTTATGCGTCCGTTACTAGCCGGTAACGAGACCCCTTGTGCGCGAGCGCCGAATGGACCACGATCGGCCAGGCTCGGTCCAATAACGCACCAGCGCGACATCCGGTCGTGCCACGGCGTCTTGGGTCCCCACCGGGTGGGTCGGCGGCAGTGGCGCCGACCGGGACAGGGGGGTTCCTGCTCTCCGGCAGGGCCTGTCCAGAGGTTGCGCGAACGCGTGGCCAGTGGTTGTCGCTCGGGGGTGATCGCCGGTGTTTCGGAACGCAACTGCGCCTCCGATGCAGGCGCTCTCCTTCCCGAGGACGTAGCACTTCTCCCATCCCAGGACGGGCCGCAGTCCCGATCCGGAGATGTACGTCCGAGAAGGAGGAATTTGATGAGTTCCCAGGTACGTGGCGGGACCAGATGGAAGCGGTTCGCGCTGGTCATGGTGCCGGCAGTGGCCGCGACCGGTGCGATAGGCGTCGCCATGGCGCAGGGTGCGCTGGCGGCTTCGTTCAGCGTCTCCGGCCAGAGCTTCAAGGTCACCACCGACCAGCTCAAGGGCACGGGTTTCAGCCAGTACGGCGGTGTTGACACCGGGTACGACCTCAAGGGCAACAAGGCTGCGCACGCGGTGGCGGTCTCCGGCTTCAAGTCGGCGACGATCACCAACATGTGCCAGTCCGTGGTCACCCCGGACGTGCCGTTCATCGGCACCGTCACGCTGGTACTGAAGGCCGGCCAGAACGCCAGCAAGCCGGTCACGGCGAAGGACCTGTACCTCGACGTCGAGGACCTCGACGCCGATGCGGTCTTCACCAACATCGACATCGGTGTTGCGGCGAAGGACGCCACCAAGGGTCCGGCCATGAAGCCGGGCGAGAAGGCCAACCCCTTCGGCTTCTCGCAGCAGGCCGAGAAGGTCACGCTCAGCCACGTCAAGCAGAAGGCCTGGGCCACCACGGCCGGCACCTTCAAGCTGAGCGGTCTGAGCATGCGCCTGAAGACCGGCGACGGCAACGAGTGCTACTAGGCACACTCCGGGCGGGCCGGTAAGCACCATCCGGCCCGCCCGTTCCCCCCTCACTTCTTCTCAAGGCATTGCCGGTACCAGGGAGCTGTTTTCCATGAGCGCCGAGTCCTCAGGTGACCGCGATTTCACATACTGGCGGCTGCGTTTCCAGGCATGGCGGGGCGGACGGCCCTTCTGGGCCGGACTGTTCACCTTGCTCAGCGGGGCGCCGATCATCTACTTCCCGTACTTCAACCTGCACCTCGGCCACCTCACGATGGCCATGTCGACGACGGCGGGTGCGGGCTCGCTGATCATCGGGATTCTGCTGATCACCCTGGGCTTCACGATGTGGTACCACTCCATCGTCCGGGTCTTCGCGGGCATCGCCACCATCCTGCTGGGGCTCATCTCGATCCCGCTGTCCAACATCGGCGGCTTCCTGATCGGTTTCCTGCTCGCTCTCTTCGGCGGCGCACTGTCGATCTCCTGGGCACCGGCTAAGGCGCAGGCCGATCCGGCCGGGATTCCGGCGCAGCGCCCGCTGGGGGAGGCCCCCCTTGAGGAGGCGCCCCTGGGAGCGGCCCCCGTAGGCGAGTTCGACCACGCGGCCGTACCCGAGCAGCAAGCGGTTCAGGAGTTTCCGCAGCAGCCGCCGGCCGTGCACGACGACACGACATTTGACGCCAACGGTGGGAGGCACCGTGCGGGGTGAAGAAGGGCAGCTGACGCTCTCCGGAGACGACGATCTCCGCGAGAGAAGAGGGCCGCGCCACGCGGCCCCCAGGAAGTCGCTCCTGGCGAAGCTGCACATTCCCGCGAGCAAGGCGATAGCCCTGGCCGCGATGCCCACGGCGGTGTTCGTCGGCATGGGGCTCACCCCCAAGCTGGCGATGGCCGACGACGAGATCCCGTTCGCTGCGGGCCCCTGCGTCAGTGCCTCCGACTCTCCGAGCGCGACACCGTCCAGTACGCCCAAGCCCACGGACTCGGCGACCCCGTCGCCCTCCGCGAGCTCGGACCCGAAGGACGACGACAAGGCGACGCCGTCCCCGACGGCCAGCCCCTCGGGAACGGCATCGACTTCGGCGTCGACCACCAAGTCGAAGACGACAGCGTCTCCTTCGGCCACCCCGTCGCCTTCCGCGACGAAGTCGAAGAACCCGCTCGACCCGCTCGGTGTCGGTGACGCGCTCAAGGACCTGCTGGGCATCAAGGACACCCCGTCGCCCACGGCCACCCCGACGCCCACCGCCTCGAAGTCCTCGACCCCGGCGGCCACCCCGTCGAAGGACCCGGTGTCCTCGGTCACCGACGGTGCCAAGAAGACGGTCGACGACACCACCAAGGCGATCAAGGACGCGGCGGACAAGGCCGGCAAGACGGTCGAGGATCTGCCCAAGTCCGCCCAGGGCCTGGACACGAAGAAGGACACGGCGATCCCCGACGGCGCCAAGCCGTCCTACCCGTGCCCCACCGCCGACCCGAAGGCACTCGCGGCGGCCGACCTGGAGACCGGCATCCCGGACCTCCCGTCGGACCCGTGGACGCTGAAGACGTCGCTGCTCACCCTGGCGGGCCTGGACTACAAGGGCATCGTCGAGGTGAAGACCGGCGACGGAAAGATCAAGAAGGTCCTGAAGTTCACGGCGAGTTCGCTCGACATCAAGGACCTGCACCAGCTCGTGGTCGGCCCGAACGGCACAACGGCCCATGTGCAGGCGCGCTCCGGCTCGACCTCCACGATCCGCGACGGCCAGGTGACGATGTACACGGAGTCGCTGAAGGGCAACCTCTTCGGCCTCATCCCGATCACCTTCTCGCCGGAGACCCCGCCGCCGCTGAACGTGCCGTTCGCGTTCTTCACGAACGTCACGGTGGTCCAGGCGGGCCAGTTCGGCGGCACGCTGACCGTCCCCGGCCTGCACAACTACTTCACCCAGAACTGATCTTCCGGGAGCCGCGGAACGACCACGGCCCGTATCGCCTCTTCACCGGGGGGATACGGGCCGTCGTCATGGGGAGCGAGTGTGTGGGGCGAGTGGCAGCGCGTGGTCGTCGACCCGATACGCGAGGCGAGGAGCCGGGGGATACCGGGGCTCTCCCTCGCCCTCCTGTCGACCCTCGCGGTGATAGCCCTGCACGAACTCGCGCGGACCGCGCCCGGCGCGGAGGCGATACGGCTGACCGGCGAGGTCAGAGGCGACCTCCCGCTGGGCCTGGTCCTCCTCCGTACGCCGGTCTCGCTCTTCCTCGCCGCCCCCGAACTCCCCGTCTGGCCTGGCCTCCCCAAGCTCTTCCTCGCCTTCGCCCTCGCCGAACTCACCCTGGGCCGCACCCGGACCCTGCTGATCGCCTACGGCACGAGCCTGGCTGGCACCCTCGGCGCCCGCGTGATGTTCGCGATGGGCCCAGACCGACTGGGTGGCCTGCCGCCGGAGCTGGCGCATGTGCTCGACACGGGTCCCTCCGCCGCGGTGGTGGGGCTCTTCACGTACCTCGCGGTCGTCCTGCGGGCGCCGGTGCTGTTCGCGCTCACGAGCGGGATCATCGTCGTCCAGTCGGTCCTCAACCCGAACCTGGCGGGACGCGAGCACCTGATCGCGGTGAGCGTCGCGCTCGTCCTGGCGGTGGCGCAGCGACGACGGGAGCCGGTCTCCGGCAGATGGGGTGCGGACCGGCGCGGTTGGATAACGCCCACCTGATCTGTGTCAGGAGATTCAAGAGAGGGCTTCGGGCATGACCGATTTCATCCGTACAGGGAGGCTGTTCCGAGTGGTCGGGTTCAACCCGTCCCATCGGCAGCTCTTCCTGCAGAGCGAAGCGACGTTGGTCGACGGAACCTCGACCCGTATCGAGGTGTGTCTCGGCCACGTGAGGCTGATGCTCCTGCAGCCCTACTACCGCAACGGCCTGCACATTCGACGCGCGAGCCCGGAGGGGTTCGCGGTGCTGGCGGAGCGGCACGGGCTGGAGCCCGACGATGCGACGTACACCTGGATGTTGGACCCTGACGGCGACAGCTTCGTCATCGGCGGCAATCCGGGCTGGCGGGAAGCGGAGTACTCACTGATGGGTGTCCGGGAGTCGCTGTACGACGGGCCTTGGCCGCCGGACTTCCCAGCGGATTCGGGGAACGTCTACTGACGTCCCGTATTCTGGTCTTCCTGGCGGACAGGCCCGCTACTTGATCAGGTCGAGGAATGCCGTCCAGGCGGCAGCGGGGATGTGGATCGCGGGGCTGTGCGGGCGCTTGCTGTCGCGGACGGGGACCAAGGTGGGGTGGCCGTCAGCGACCTCTACGCAGTCGCCACCCTGCGTGTTGCTGCGGCTGGACTTGCGCCAGACGGCGGCGCTCAGGTCGGGTGGGGCGACGCGTGTCACGGTAGATGTCCTCCATCGCGGATCGGATCAGGTCGGCCGATGCGCTGGGTGACAGCGCCTGCGCCTGCAAGTGATCGAAAGCTAGGGCGTACTCTGCGACCGTTCCGGGGCGTTCGGCAAGCTCCCCGGAGTGCGAACTCTCCAGATAGGCCACATCAGGCCGCCGGGGGAACGACAGCACGGTGAGCGAACCCCCGAGGAGGGGATGTTCCTCCAGGTCGAACGGAGCCACTTGTACGGTCACATGACTCATCTCCGTTGTCATGCGCAGGAGTTGGCCCAGTTGCTCGTGCATCGCGGCCGCTCCGCCGATCCTGCGCCGCAGTACGGCCTCGTCCAGGATGGTCCAGAGCACCGGGCGCTCCGGCCCGGCCAGTATCGCCTGGCGCGCGAGCCTCGTCTCCAGCATCGCCTCCAGCCGGCCCCCCACGCTGGGGCGGGCGATGCTCAGCAGCGCGCGTGCGTAGGCCCTGGTCTGCAGCAGACCGGGCACGGTGTGCGCCATGTACTTCCGGATCTTGCAGGCCTGCGGTTCCAACTCGACATACCGGCGCGCCCAGTTGGGGATCGGCGTCGTCTGGATGTGCGCCCACAGGTCACACAAGTCCCCATCCGCCCCCAGCAGCCGGTCCAGCGCGTCCGACACGTCCTTCGGCGGGATCTCCTTCCCCAGTTCGAACTGCGCGATCCGGCTGTGCGCGATCGGGACCCGGTCGCCCAGCTCCCGCTGGGTCCAGCCCGCCCGGAGCCGGAGCTTGCGCAGCTTCGCGCCGTACAGCTCGGGGAGGGATGACGTGGGGTGGAGTTCCTTTGGTGCGGGCATCAGCGCCCTCCCGTCCCGTTCCGCCGTTTTCGTGCCGCGACTCCGAAAACCGTGACCCTTGGTGATCGTAGCCTCACGCCTCGATGCTGGATCCATGAACGAGCAAATGCCAGACGCAAAGCGGGAGTTCACCCGGCTCTTCAGCTCGACCCGTCGCGGCGCCCACCTCGCCCGGATCGATGCCGTCCGGCACCTGGTCGCCTGGGGGTACGGGGCCGACGTCCCCGCCCTCGTCGTCGCCGAGCTCGCCGCCAACGCCGTCGCTCACTGCCGTGCTCCCGGCCGCGACTTTCAGCTGCACCTCGCCGTCGATCCCGACCGCCCGTCCCTCCTCCGTATCGAACTCTCCGACGCCTGCGCCGACCGGCTGCCACCTCCGCACCCACGTCTCCCGGACGCCGAAGCCGAAGGCGGACGCGGTCTCGTGCTGGTCGCGGCGCTGAGTCTCGGGTGGGGTGTAGCGGACCGGCCGTACGGGAAGACGGTCTGGGCCGAGGTGCTTCTCGATGCGTCAGAGGTCTAAACCTCTGGTGCCAACTACCGCCCTCAGCAGCACTGTTGCGCAGCCCATCGCGAGCGTTGTGCACCGCGCAACGCTCATCACGTTTCGGTCCCGCTCGCGCAAAGGGGTCTGGACCATTCCCCGTTGGGTGGTCAGACTCGCGTGCACAGCAGACAGACAGTGAGCCAACTGGGGAGTACAGGAATGAACCGAAGAGTCGTCGCGGCAGGTATCGCCCTGGTCATCGGAATGTCCGCCACCGCATGCGGCGGCGACGACTCGAAGGACAGCGCCGGCGGATCGGCCACCGACGGGAAGGGCAAGACCCTCACCGTCTGGATCATGGAGGGTACGAACCCCGACGCGAAGCCGTTCTTCAAGGAGGCGGCCGCCGCCTTCAAGAAGAAGACCGGGGCCGACATCAAGGTCGAGTACCAGCAGTGGGCCACCGCCCAGAAGAAGTTCACGACCGCGATCGAGGGCGGCCCCAAGCAGGTCCCCGACGTCGCCGAGGTCGGTACCACCTGGGTGCCCCAGTTCGCCGACGCGGACGCGCTCGTCGACGTCACCGACAA
Source organism: Streptomyces sp. NBC_01465 (assembly GCF_036227325.1). Classification (NCBI taxonomy): domain Bacteria; kingdom Bacillati; phylum Actinomycetota; class Actinomycetes; order Kitasatosporales; family Streptomycetaceae; genus Streptomyces; species Streptomyces sp. NBC_01465. The sequence continues at coordinate 5,861,719 of NZ_CP109467.1, forward strand.
GGTCAAGGCCTCCGGCCTCAGCAACGACCTCGTCGAGGGCCTCAAGGACGCCGGCACGCTCGACGGCAAGCAGTACGGCATGCCCTGGTACGCGGGTGTCCGCTCGGTCCTGTACCGCAAGGACATCTTCGAGAAGTACAACCTGAAGGCGCCCACCACCTGGAAGGAACTCCAGGCGGACGCGGTGACGCTGAAGCAGAAGGAGCCGAACATGGTCTCCTTCCCCGTCGCGGGCGGCGCCGAGATGTTCGCCACGACCTTCATCTGGGGCGCCGGCGGCGAGCTGGCCACCGAGTCGGGCGGCAAGTGGAAGTCCGCCATCAACTCGCCCAAGGCCGTCGAGGGCATCCAGTTCTACACAGACCTCGCGAAGAAGGACAAGGTCTCCCCGGCAAAGGTCAACACCTGGACCGAGAAGGAGGTCGGCGACGCCTGGAAGAAGGGCGAGGTCGCCATGTCCATCTCCGGCAACTGGACCCCGAAGGCCTTCACCGACGCCAACCCGGACCTCAAGGGCAAGCTCGCCGCGGTCCCGGTCCCCGGTGAGAACGGCGGCATGAGCCGCTCCTTCCTCGGTGGCTCGTACCTCTCCACCTTCAAGGGCGAGAACCAGGCGCTGGCCTGGGAGTTCGTCAAGATGCTCACCACCGGTGAGTTCGCCGCGAAGTGGGCCGAGCAGACCAACTACTTCCCCGGCCAGAACTCGGAGCTGAAGAAGGTCGCTGCCCAGAAGGACCCGCTGGTCGAGCCCTTCGCCACGCAGATGCTGGAGGCCGGCGCGACCGTCCCCAAGACCAAGGCGTACGGCGAGATCCAGGCCTCCCAGGTCATCCCGAAGATGATCCAGTCCATCCTGAACAACAAGGCGTCCGTCCAGGAGGCAGCCGACAAGGCCGCCGGTGAGATGGACGCGATCTTTGCCAAGAGCGAGTAAGAGACCAGTCGTGCTGTGTCTTCCCGGGGGACAACCCCCGGACCCCCGGCCGGACAACCAGGCCGTTGCCATGACACCCAGACCGTCTTTGCGAGGTCAGTTCAAGTGAAGAGCACTCTCGACGGCGGCGGGGCGGCAGACACTCGCCCCGCCGCCGGCGGGCGTCAGGCGAAGCGTCCCCGTACGCCCGCCGAAACCGCCCGCCGCCGCAAGCAGTTGATCACCATCACCCGCCCCTGGCTCCTCCTCACCCCCGCCCTGGTGGTCCTGGCCGCGCTTCTGCTGTGGCCGCTCATCCAGGTCGGAAAGCTGTCCCTGCAGGACTACGAGGTGAAGTTCGGCGGCGGCGTCGGCACCTGGACCGGCTTCGACCACTACACGGACCTGCTCTCCAGCTCACTCCTCTGGAAGACGGTCCTGCCCAACACGGTCTTCTTCGCCGTCGCCTGCGTCGGCCTGACCGTCGTGCTCGGCACCCTGGTCGCCCTGCTGCTCAACCGGCTCGGCACGGTGTGGCGTTACATCTGCTCCACCGCGATCATGGCCGCCTGGGCCATGCCGGCCGTCACCGGGACGTACGTCTGGATCTGGCTGTTCCAGCCGGAGGACGGCATGTTCAGCAAGCTCGCCGGCACGCTGGGCCTGATCGACCCGGAGACCACCAACTGGTTCACCGAGCGGCTGCCGTTCTACGCGATCGCCACGCTCAACGTGGTCCACCACGGCTTCCCGTTCGTCGCGATCACGATCTTCGCCGGGCTCCTGACCATTCCCAAGGAGCTGTACGAGGCCGGGATGCTGGACGGCGCGAGCGCCTGGCAGCGGTTCTGGAACATCACCGTTCCGACCATCAAGCCGGTCTTCCTCGTGGTGACCATCCTGTCGACCATCTGGGACTTCAAGGTCTTCACGCAGATCTACATCATGCCCGGCGGCAGCGGGTCCAACGAGGACGTCTACAACCTGGGCGTCTTCTCGTACAACCAGGCTTTCGCGCAGAACGACTACGGCACGGGATCGGCCGCGGCCATCCTGCTGACCATCCTTCTGCTCGCCATCACCGTCGTGTACATCCGCACGCTCTTCAAGCAAGGGGAGGAGGACCTGTGAGCCGCCCGTCGACCGCATCCCGCATCGGCCTCGGCGCAGCCGTCACCGCCCTGCTGGTCTTCACCCTGTTCCCCGTCTACTGGATGGTCTCCACCGCGCTCGACCCCAAGGCGGTCACGCGCGGCGCCGACGTCCTGCCCAGCGGCCTCAGCTTCGAGCACTTCCGGTACGTCTTCAAAGAGGGCAACTTCGGTACGTACCTGCTCAATTCGGCGCTCGTCGGCCTCGGTACGATCGTGGCCGCGGCCGTCCTCTCCCTCCTCGCGGCAGTCGCGGTCGCCCGCTTCAAGTTCCGCTTCCGCACCTCGGTCCTCGTCATGGTGCTGATCGTGCAGATGGTCCCGCTGGAGGCGCTGGTCATCCCGCTCTACCTCCAGATGCGGGACTACGACCTCCTCGACAGCCTCCTCGGCCTGACCATCGTCTACATCGCCCTCTCGCTCCCCTTCGCGATCTGGACCCTGCGCGGCTTCGTGCAGACCGTTCCCAAGGAGGTCGAGGAGGCGGCGTACATCGACGGCTGTTCCTGGCCGCGCATGTTCTGGTCGGTGCTGCTCCCGCTGGTGGCCCCCGGCCTCGTCGCGACGAGCGTCTTCGCCTTCATCACCGCGTGGAACGAGTTCGTCTTCGCGTACACCTTCATGAAGGGCGCCGACAACTACACGGCCGCCGTGGGCATTTACCAGTTCTTCGGCGAGAACTCGACGGCCTGGGGCCCGGTCATGGCCAGCTCCACCCTCGTCACCGTGCCCGTGCTGATCTTCTTCGTGATCGTCCAGCGCAGGCTGGCATCCGGTCTGGCGGCAGGGGCAGTAAAGGGCTGACCTGGGCATCCTGAGACACTGCGCCCATGAAGTGGGAGTTGCGGGCCGCCTCGGCGGCCGATCTGGAGACCATAGTCGAGCTGCGTGCCGTCGTCATGCGGCCCGATCTGGAGCGGCTCGGCCGGTTCGACGAGAAGCGCGTGCGCCAGCGGTTCCGGGACGCCTATGCGCCCGAGCACGCCTCCGTCATCGAGGTCGACGGGGAGTTCGCAGGGTGCGTGGCCCTGCGCCCGGACGGCGACGGTCTGGTCCTTGAGCACTTCTTCGTGGATCCCCGCCTCCAGGGGCAGGGCATCGGGGCCGGGGTGCTCACGGCCCTGCTGGAGCGGGCCGACGAGGCCGGGCTGACGGTGCGGCTCAATGTGCTGCAGGGGAGCGCGGCCCGGCGGTTGTACGAGCGGCACGGGTTCGCCCTGGAGTCCGAGGACCCCGTGGATGTCTTCATGGTGCGGCACCTGGTCTGAGCAACGCCGATGGGCGGCACCCCAGTCTCAACTGGTGTGCCGCCCATCGGCGTTGCTGCTGACGTACGGGGCGCGTACTAGTCGCGCTGGCCGCCGCCCAGGTGGTGCACCCGGACCATGTTCGTGGTGCCGGGGACACCGGGAGGCGAACCGGCGGTGATGATCATGGTGTCGCCGTTGCTGTAGCGCTGGAGCTTCAGCAGCTCGCCGTCGACCAGGTCGACCATCTCGTCCGTGGAGTCCACGTGACCGACCACGTGCGTCTCGACGCCCCAGCTCAGCGCGAGCTGGTTGCGGGTCGACTCGGAGGTCGTGAAGGCCAGGATCGGCTGGCAGGCGCGGTAGCGCGACAGGCGGCGGGCGGTGTCACCGGACTCGGTGAAGGCGACCAGGGCCTTGGCGTCCAGGAAGTCCGCGATCTCGCAGGCCGCACGGGCGACCGAACCGCCCTGCGTGCGCGGCTTCTTGCCCGGGACGAGCGGCTGCAGCCCCTTGGAGAGCAGCTCCTCCTCGGCCGCCTCGACGATGCGGGACATCGTCTTGACGGTCTCGATCGGGTACGCACCGACCGAGGACTCCGCGGAGAGCATGACCGCGTCCGCACCGTCCAGGATCGCGTTGGCCACGTCGGAGGCCTCGGCGCGCGTGGGACGGGAGTTGGTGATCATCGACTCCATCATCTGGGTCGCGACGATCACCGGCTTGGCGTTGCGGCGGCACATCTCCACGAGGCGCTTCTGCACCATCGGGACCTTCTCGAGCGGATACTCGACGGCCAGGTCACCACGGGCCACCATCACGGCGTCGAACGCCATGACGACGCCCTCCATGTTGGCGACGGCCTGCGGCTTCTCGACCTTGGCGATGACGGGGACCCGGCGGCCCTCCTCGTCCATCACCTTGTGGACGTCCTTGACGTCGTTGGCGTCGCGCACGAAGGACAGGGCGACCATGTCGCAGCCCATCTTCAGCGCGAAGCGCAGGTCCTCGATGTCCTTCTCGGACAGGGCCGGGACATTGACCGCCGCGCCGGGCAGGTTGATGCCCTTGTGGTCGGAGATGACACCGCCCTCGATGACGATCGTCTTGACCCGCGGGCCGTCGACCGCGATCACCTTGAGCTCGACGTTGCCGTCGTTGATCAGGATCGGGTCGCCCTTGGAGACGTCGCCCGGCAGACCCTTGTAGGTCGTGCCGCAGATCGACTTGTCACCGGGGACGTCCTCGGCGGTGATCGTGAACTCGTCGCCCCGGACGAGCTCGACGGGACCCTCGGCGAACTTCGCCAGACGGATCTTGGGGCCCTGGAGGTCGGCGAGCACGCCCACCGCACGGCCCGTCTCGGTGGCGGCCGCGCGGACGCGGTCGTAACGGCCCTGGTGCTCCTCATGGGTGCCGTGGCTGAAGTTGAAGCGGGCCACGCTCATGCCGGCCTCGATCAACGAGACGAGTTGCTCGTGAGAGTCGACGGCGGGACCCAGGGTGCAGACGATTTTGGAACGGCGCATAAGGCGGATCCTATCGGTTTGTTTCGCTACGGAATATTCCGTCTGGTGGAAAGTACAAATGGGCGGGGATGCGCTCAGGTGGCAGCTGACTTTTCAGGTACGAACCAGGGCGTAAACCTGCTGGGCAATTTCCAGTTCTTCGTCCGTGGGGACCACGGCCACCGCTACTCGCGCGTAATCCGGCGAAATCAGACGCGGTTCGTCGGATCGCACGGAATTGAGATCGGCGTCCACCGCGAATCCCAGCTCCTCCAGACCGTCGATCGCCGCCTCGCGCACCGGCGCCGAGTTCTCGCCGACGCCCGCAGTGAAGGCCACCGCGTCGACCCGGCCGAGAACGGCCGAGTAAGCGCCGATGTACTTCTTGAGGCGGTGGACGTACACGCCGAATGCGAGCTGGGCCGCTCCGTCGCCCGCGAGCGCCCGCCGCACCACCTCCCGCATGTCGTTGTCGCCGCAGAGGCCGACCATGCCGCTCTTCTTGTTGAGCAGTACGTCGATCTCGTCCACGCTCATGCCCGCCACCCGCGACAGGTGGAAGACCACGGCCGGGTCGATGTCCCCGGACCGCGTACCCATCACCAGGCCCTCCAGCGGCGTCAGCCCCATCGAGGTGTCCACGCAGACGCCGCCGCGGACCGCCGAGGCGGAGGCGCCGTTGCCGAGGTGCAGCACGATGACGTTGACGTCCTCGGGCGCCTTGCCGAGCAGCTTCGCCGTCTCCCGGGACACGTAGGCGTGCGAGGTGCCGTGGAAGCCGTAGCGGCGGATGCGGTGCGCGTCGGCGGTCTCGACGTCGATGGCGTAACGGGCCGCGTACTCCGGCATCGTGGTGTGGAAGGCGGTGTCGAAGACGGCGACCTGGGGGAGGTCGGGGCGCAGTGCCTGGGCGGTACGGATGCCGGTGATGTTCGCCGGGTTGTGCAGCGGGGCGACCGGGACCAGGCGCTCGATCTCCGCCAGCACCTCGTCGTCGATCAGCGTCGGCGCGGTGAACTTCAGCCCGCCGTGCACGACCCGGTGGCCGACGGCCGCCAACTCCGGGGAGTCCAGGCCGAGTCCGTCCGTGTCGAGCTCCTCCGAGACCGCCTTCAGGGCCGCCTCGTGGTCGGGGATCGGGCCGCTCGTCTCGCGGTCGCCGTGCTTGACGCGCGAGGTCTCCTCGCCGATCCGCTCGACCAGACCGCTGGCGAGGCGCGAGCCGTCCGCCATGTCGATGAGCTGGTACTTCACCGAGGAGGAGCCCGAGTTGAGTACGAGAATGCGGGTGGGGGCGGTCATGCGGTGACTCCCTCGGTCTGGCTCTGCGCCTGTGCCTGGATCGCGGTGATCGCGACCGTGTTGACGATGTCCTGGACGAGTGCGCCGCGCGAGAGGTCGTTGACCGGCTTGCGCAGCCCCTGAAGGACCGGGCCGACCGCGACCGCGCCGGCCGAGCGCTGCACGGCCTTGTAGGTGTTGTTGCCGGTGTTGAGGTCCGGGAAGATCAGCACGCTGGCCTGCCCGGCGACCTCGGACTCCGGCATCTTGGTGGCCGCGACGGAGGGCTCCACGGCGGCGTCGTACTGGATCGGGCCCTCGATCCGCAGATCCGGCCGGGTGGCGCGCACCAGCTCCGTCGCCTGCCTGACCTTGTCGACGTCCGCGCCCGAACCCGAGGTCCCGGTCGAGTACGAGAGCATCGCGATCCGGGGGTCCACGCCGAACTGGGCCGCGGTGGCCGCCGCCTGGACGGCGATGTCCGCGAGCTGCTCGGCGTTCGGGTCCGGGTTGACCGCGCAGTCCCCGTACACGAGGACCTTGTCGGCCAGGCACATGAAGAACACCGACGAGACGATCGAGGCGTCCGGCTTCGTCTTGATGATCTCGAAGGCGGGGCGGATGGTCGCCGCGGTGGAGTGCACCGCGCCCGAGACCATGCCGTCGGCCAGGCCCTCCTGGACCATCAGCGTGCCGAAGTACGAGACGTCGGCGACGACGTCGAAGGCCAGCTCGACCGTGACGCCCTTGTGGGCGCGGAGCTGGGCGTAGACCTCGGCGAAACGCTGGCGCAGTTCGGAGGTCTGCGGGTCGATGATGTCGGCCGCGGAGAGGTCGATGCCCAGGTCGGCGGCCTTCTTCCGTACGGCGTCGACGTCGCCGAGCAGCGTGATGTCGCAGACGCCGCGGCGCAGCAGGACGTCGGCGGCGCGCAGGACGCGGTCCTCGGCGCCCTCGGGGAGGACGACACGGCGCTTGTCCGCGCGGGCCGTCTCCAGGAGTTCGTGCTCGAACATCATCGGGGTGACGCGGCCGCTGCGGGCCACCGAGAGGCGGCCGAGGAGGTCGGCCGTGTCGACGTACCGCTCGAAGAGACCGAGCGCCGTCTCCGCCTTGCGGGGGGTCGCGGCGTTCAACTTCCCTTCCAGCGCGAAGAGTTCGGCCGCGGTGGGGAAGGAGCCCCCCGAGACCGCGATGACCGGGGTGCCGGGGGCCAGGCGGTCGGCGAGCTTGAGGATCGCCTCGCCGGGGCGTTCGTCCAGGGTGAGGAGGACGCCCGCGATGGGCGGGGTGCCCGCGCTGTGCGCGGCGAGCGAGCCGACGACCAGGTCGGCGCGGTCGCCCGGGGTGACGACGAGGCAGCCGGGGGTCAGGGCGCTGAGGAACTTCGGGAGCATCGCGCCGCCGAAGACGAAGTCCAGCGCGTCACGGGCGAGGCCGGCGTCGTCGCCGAGCAGAACCGTTCCGCCGAGGGCGTGGTTGATCTGCGAGACCGTCGGCGCCGAGAGGGCGGGCTCGTCGGGGAGCACCGCGCAGGGCACCGGCAGACGGGCCTCCAGGCGCTCGGCGATCTCGTCGCGGTCCTCGGGGACGACCCGGTTGACGACCATGGTGAGGACGTCGCAGCCGAGGGCCTCGTACGCGCGGTACGCGTTGCGCGTCTCGGCCCGTACGGACTCCGACGTCTGGCCCTTGCCGCCGACCACGGGGATCACGGAGGCGCCGAACTCGTTCGCCAGGCGTGCGTTGAGCGCCAGCTCGTCGGGGAGCTGGGTGCCGGCGTAGTCCGTACCCAGGACCAGCACCACCTCGTACGCGCGCGCCACCTGGTGGAACCGGTCCACCAGACGCGAGACCAGCTCGTCCGTGCCCTGCTCGGCCTGGATCGTGGACGCCTCGTGATAGTCGAGCCCGTAGACGGTCGAAGGGTCCTGGGCGAGGCGGTAGCGGGCGCGGAGCAGATCGAAGAGGCGGTCCGGGCCGTCGTGCACGAGTGGGCGGAAGACGCCCACCCGGTCCACCTGACGGGTGAGGAGCTCCATGACTCCCAGCTCGATGACCTGTCGGCCGTCTCCCCGGTCGATCCCGGTCACGTACACGCTGCGCGTCACGCGTGCTCTCCGTCCTCGTAGTCCGCGTATATGGGTTTTCGTAAGGATTTAGGTGGGGCAAATGCGCCGTTTAGGGCGGTCATGCCCTGTTGACGATACCCCCGTGCGTGGGTACGTCGCCCGCCGGGAAATGGCGGGACCTACGGCCTGGGAGAAGGGTCCGAAGGCCTTGTGCGCCACGGCTGGGAGCGCGGCGAGCCGTACAAGCGTGGAACAATCGGACACGGCTCACATGTACCAGTAGGAGCAGGAGACACAGCACGATGCGCATCGGAGTTCTCACCGCGGGCGGCGACTGCCCAGGCCTCAACGCCGTCATCCGGTCTGTCGTGCACCGGGCCCTGGTCGGGCACGGGGACGAGGTCATCGGCTTCGAGGACGGTTTCAAGGGGCTGCTCGACGGCCACTACCGCCCCCTCGACCTCAACAACGTGAGCGGCATCCTCGCCCGCGGCGGCACGATCCTCGGCTCGGCCCGACTGGAGCGCGACCGGCTGCGCGAGGCCGCCGAGAACTGCGCCGAGCTGGCGCAGCGCTACGGCATCGACGCCCTCATCCCGATCGGCGGCGAGGGCACGCTCACCGCGGCCCGGATGCTCTCCGACGCGGGGATGCCGGTGGTCGGCGTACCGAAAACCATCGACAACGACATCTCCGGCACGGACCGCACCTTCGGCTTCGACACGGCTGTGGGCGTCGCGACGGAGGCCATCGACCGCCTCAAGACGACCGCCGAGTCGCACCAGCGCGTCATGGTCGTCGAGGTCATGGGGCGCCACGCGGGCTGGATCGCGCTGGAGTCCGGAATGGCGGGCGGCGCGCACGGAATCTGCCTGCCCGAGCGGCCCTTCGAGGTCGACTCGCTGGTGAAGATGGTCGAGGAACGGTTCGCGCGCGGCAAGAAGTTCGCGGTCGTCTGCGTCGCGGAAGGCGCGCGTCCGGCCGAGGGCTCGATGCCGTACGAGAAGGGCGCCGTCGACCAGTTCGGCCACGAGCGCTTCACCGGGATCGGGACGCGGCTGGCCATAGAGCTGGAGACCCGCCTGGGCAAGGAAGCGCGACCCGTCATCCTGGGCCACGTCCAGCGCGGCGGCACTCCGACGGCGTACGACCGCGTGCTCGCGACGCGCTTCGGCTGGCACGCGGTGGAGGCGGCGCACCGCCAGGACTTCGGGAACATGACGGCACTGCGCGGGACCGACATCGTGATGGTGCCGCTCGCGGACGCGGTGACGGAGCTGAAGACCGTGCCCGAGGAGCGGATGTACGAGGCCGAGTCGGTCTTCTGACATCTGGCTTCCGGCGCGTGACACGCGGGACCTAGGTCCCCTCTTGTACGACTGAGCGGCCCTGATCGTCTCCCCCGAGGACGATCCGGGCCGCTCATGCGTTCCCCGGGAAAAGTCTTGAGCCCGCGGCCCGGATCTACAAGGCTGACCCTTGTCCCGGACATGTCCCAATCCTGTCCGGGGGAGGGGGGAGTCACAGGTGAGAGCACCGGATCCGCAGGACACGAGCAGTCCCGCCGAGTTCATTGCCCTGCTGGCGGCACTGCGGGAGTGGTCGGGGCTGACCTACCGCGAGCTGACGGCACGCGCGGACGCGCAGGGCGACGTACTGCCGCGCTCCACGGTCGCCAACATGCTGGCGCGCGGGACGCTGCCGCGGGAGGACCTCGTGGCGGCGTACGTACGGGCCTGCGGGTGCGGGCCCGGCGAGGTGGACGCGTGGCTGGCGGTACGGAAGGAGCTGGCGGTACGGGGGCGGCGGGAGCCCGCGGATACGGCGGACGCAGAGGTTCCGGCGGAGCCCGACCCGGCCGCCCCGCCCGTACGGCGCCGCCCGCGCCGGGGGCTGCTGGCGGCGGGGGCGGCGGTGGTCGCGCTGGCGGTGGCCGGGGTTGTGGTGGTGCTGATGGCGCAGGGCTCGGACGACCGTACGGAACCGAATGAGGCTCCGAAGGCGCAACCGAAAGTCGCCGCGCCCGCCTCCGGCCCCGTCCATCTCAAGCTGCTCCACTCCGGCCTCTGCCTCTCCGAGAAGCTGGGCCAGCAGAGCGGCCGGATCTACCAGACGGCCTGCACCAGGACGACGCTCCCGGCGTACTCCCTCGAACGCCTTCCCGGGGACACCTGGCGGATCGCGACCGACCACCCCGACTACGGCCCCGGTTGCACGGGCGTGCGCGACGGCTCGACCGCGGTCGCCGCGACCCTGGAGGACCGCGACTGCGGGAAGCGGGGGCCGGCGGAGGCCTTCCGGATCGAGGCCTTCGGAACGCCGGTGCAGGGGTACCGGGTGCGGCCCGTGCACACGGATCTGTGTCTGGGCGTACGGGACGGATCGCGCCAACGCTGGGCGGAGGTCACGCAGTTGAGCTGCACCGGCGACGCGAAGGGCCAGCTCTTCAGCTTCGTACGGTCTTGATCAGCCAGTCCTGATCAGCGCGGCGGGTCCTCGCCCACCAGCCCGTCCACCGACTCCCGGAGGAGATCCGCATGGCCGACATGGCGTGCTTTACCGGCGGGGCTTGCCGCGCTTCGCGCTTTTCGCACCCTTGGGGTTCTTGCCCGCAGCCTTCTTCGGCGCGGGCTTCCTCGCGGGCTTCTCGGCACGCTTGGCCTTCGGCTGCGGCTGCGCGGCGGGCGCTCCCCGCCCCCGCGAGCTGTTGACCGTACGGCCGCGGACGATCCCGATGAACTCCTCCACCAGGTCCGTCGTCTCCTCCTCCCGCCACGCCAGCGCGATGCGCGACGCGGGGACGTCCTCGCCGGCCACCGTCCGGTACGTGAGGTCCTTGCGGTGGTGCAGACGCGCGAGCGACTGCGGTACGAGGAGAACCCCTACCCCCGCCGCCACCAGCTCGATCGCGTCGGCCGTCGTGGCAGGGCGCTCCTTGGCGGGCGTGCCGGGCAGCTGCGCCTGCTCCCAGTCGAGGACGTCGTCGAGGGGATGCAGCACGATCTCGCCGGCCAGGTCGCCCGTGGACACTTCCTCTCCCTCCTCGGCGGCCGCGACGGCGTGGTCCTTGGGGATCACGACGACGGTCGTCTCGGTGTAGAGGGGGATGGCGCTCAGATCCGTACGGTCGATCGGCAGCCGTACGAAACCGGCATCGGCGCCCAGCTCGCGGAGCAGGCCGGGGGCCTCGGCGGGGGTGACCTGGGACAGGGTGAGGGGGACGTCGGCCAGCCGCTCGTTCCAGATCCGGACCCATTTGGTGGGGGTCACTCCGGGCACGTAAGCGAGCCGGAACGAGGGAGAGGGAGATGCTTCCGAGCCTGTCACCTGGCCAGGCTACCGGCCGGGGCCCGCGATCATGGTCAGCGGTCGCGCACGCGATCGATACCCTGGAACCATGACGTCGCACCAGAGCACCCAGACCATGAAGCCCGCCACGGCGGCCAAGAAGCTGGGTGTGTACCTCGAGGCCACCCCCGCAGAATTCCAGGAGGGTGTCGTCTCGCGCAGCGAGCTGAACACGCTGCAGACCGACCCGCCCCAGTGGCTGCAGGACCTCCGCGCCAACGGCCCGCACCCCCGCCCGGTGGTCGCGGCGAAGCTCGGCATCTCGATCTCGGGCCTCGCCCGCGGCGGAGTCACCGACGCGCTGACCACGGAGCAGATCGAGGCGCTGAAGACGGAGTCCCCGGAGTGGCTCCAGAAGGAGCGCGAGACGCAGGCCGAGGTCCGCAAGGAGACGGTCCGCATCAAGGAGATGCAGGCGGAGAAGGCGGCGAAGCGCGCGGACCGGGACGACGAGGACCGCTGACCGGCCGAGGAGCCGACGCGGCCGCAGTCGGGCGGGGCCTGACGGGGCCGCCGTGCACCGTCAGGTGTCCAAGTAGGCAACCCTGGCGAGTGCTTGGCCGAGGACTCCGGAGAGCTGGCTGATTCCCTCGGCGGTCGGCAGGCCGGACTGCCAGGGGTCGACCGACAGCCAGCCGTGCTCCGTCAAGGGCGGTGACGGTTGGCCCGTCCTGAGGTGCGGGGGCAGGGTCGGCAAGCGTACGAGCAGGGTGGACGTTCCCAGGGCGACCGCTGCTGCGATGCCCTCTCGGGCCAGGACCGGGACGCCGTAGGCGATGCGCAGGGCGTGGCGTGAGGCCAGGAGGGCGGCGTTCTGCGGGAGGTTCGGTAAGTCGGGGGGTTGGTGGGAAGCCATGAGCGTGACGCTATGCGTGGGCGCTCAGCCGGTGAAGCCCTTCTCGGCGAGGATCTTGTCGATGCGGGCGCGGTGCGCCGCCTCCCATGCGTTCAGTGACTCGGCCGCCTCCTTGGCCTCCTTCGCCTGGGCGTCCAGGAGTGTCTGCTCCTGGCGGGTGGCGGGGACGACCACGATGCCCTCCTCGTCGGCCACGACGATGTCGCGGGGGTTCACCGTTACGCCGCCGCAGCGGACCGGGACGTTGAGGGGTTCGACCGCGGCCTTGGTGCCGGGGATGGGGATGACGCCCCTGGCGAAGACCGGGAAGCCTGTTTCGCGTACCTCTGCCAGGTCCCGGATCAGACCGTCGACCACGAACGCTGCGATGCCCCGGCGCTGGGCGACGGCGCAGACGTTTCCGCCGGCGAGTGCGTAGTCCAGGTCGCCCGACTCGACGACGATGACCGCGCCGGGCTCCGCGCGGTGGATGGCCGCGTGCAGCATGAGGTTGTCGCCGGGAGCGCACCGCACGGTGAACGCGGGGCCTGCGACGCGCGGGACCGTGGGCCAGAGCGGGCGGATGCCGATGTCCATGACCTGTTCGCGGCCGAGGAGGTCGGCGAGGGTGGTCGGGGAGATGCCCTGGAATCGGGTGGGAGTCGTCATGTTCGTCATCCCATCATGTGCCGGGCCTTCTCCGGCGTGGAGATCTCCTCGGCTGCTGTCCGGTGGTGATGGCACCGGGTTTCGTGGCCGGGTGCGGGTGGGTGGAGGGCCACCTCTACTGTCCGGTGGGGTGCGGGGGCGATCCGCGTCGGCAGGCCGGGTTGCGCGCCGTATCGCGCCTTGGCGCACAGAATCTGGCAAGAAGGAGAGAGGCGTCATGATCCTGCCGAGAGTTCGCGATCCCCGTTTCATCACCATTCGCCGTGGGGGGACGCTCACGGACTCCGATCATCGGCTCCTGGCGCTGTGGGCTGCCGTGTGTGCGGAGCATGTTGTGCATTTCTTTGAGGCGGTGGAGCCGTTGGACCGGCGGCCCCGTGAGGCGATCGAGCAGGTTCGGGCGTGGGTGCGCGGGGAGATTCGGATGTCCGAGTCCCGGGCCGCGGGTGGTCATGCCATGGCTGCGGCGCGGGAGTTGAGCGGGGCCGCACGGCACGCTGCCTACGCCGCCGGCCAGGCGGCGGTGGTCGCGCACGTTGCCGCGCACGAGCTTGGCGCTGCGGCCTATGCGATCAAGGCCGTGCGCGCGGCGGAGGATGAGAGCGCGGGAAGGAGCGAATGCCGGTGGCAGCGCGAACAGCTCCCGGATGCGATTCGTGAACTTGTCCTGGACGACCAGCGGTTGCGGAATGAGATCTGCTGGTCGGTCTTCGAGGGGTGAGTTATTCGGTCCAGGTATCGGGGGTGTTGGTGTAGGTGTGCCCGGTGGGTGCCGTCCAGTGGGTCTGGCCGCTGGTGTCGTCGCGGACGACGGTCCAGCCGCCTCGGTGCTTGAGGCCGTGGTGGCGGCCATCACCACCGGCCTTCGCCGAGGAGATTGCTGCCAGGATCTCGCGGGCCCGCTTTGCGTCTCGTTGGCGTATGGCGTCCATTGCGTCTGCCGCGTGCGGGGTTTCGCCTCGGCGGTGGCGGGTCAGGCGGCGGTGCAGGTTCAGGGGTGGGGTTATCTCGTTCAGGCGGGACAGCGCGTGGGTGAAGGCGGCCGCGTCCTTGTCTCGTAGGGCGTGGAGCGCCTCCGCCGTGCGTTTGCGGGCCACGTCCGTCGTGCGGATCGGGAGGATGCACCAAGACGCCACTATGCCGATCGCCGCCCCCAGCGCTATCTCCGTCAGGCGGGTCGAGAGGAGGGAGAAGTCCGTCTGGCCGTAGTAGCCGTAGAGGAGTGAGAGCGCGGCCGTCACGCCCGCCGCCCAGTAGGCGTAGCTGTACGTGCGGAGCCAGGTGGAGGTGGCAAGTACCGCCAGGAGTACTGCTATTGAGGCGCTGTTGTGCGGGGCGAATGCTCCCGCCAGGGCTGTTGCCGCCACCGTTCCCGCCGCTGCGCCTGCGATGCGCAGTGCGCTCTTGTGGACCACGTCCTCGCGGCCGCGGTTCCCGCTGCACACGATGAAGGTCGTCAGGACCGTCCAGGGCCAGTGGTCGGGGTAGAGGATGCGGCCCAGCGCGAATGCCGTGGCCAGCGCCGCCGCCATCTGGAGCGCCATGCGGGTGCCTGCGCGGGGCGAGGGCGTGGGTTGCGGGTGTTGCGTGGGGGCTGGGGTGGTGAAGTGTGTTCGTACGGCTATGAATTGGGTCAGTGCCACCCACGCGAACGCGATCAGCGCTATCAGTGCCGACCAGCCCGGGGCGGCCGCGTCCGCCGGGGTGATCAGGACCGCCACGAACGCCATCGCGACCAGTGCGCCGTAGCGGCGGTAGCGGACCGACAGGGCCACGCACACCGTGAAGAGCGCGTCTCCCAGTGTGGGGTGTGACGCCATCAGGGTGCCTATGCCGGCCGCGGCCGCCGCTATGAAGGGGAGCGCCAGTGCGTTCGTCGCCTTCTGCGGTCTGCGGGACAGGGATGTCGCCAGGACCACCGCGAGCACCACTTCGGAGGACTTCAGGCCCAGGAGCACCGCCGTGGCGAAGGTGAGGAGCATGGCTGCTGTGCTGGTTGCTGTCGTACGCAGTGCGTAGGAGTTTGGTCGCCCTGGACGCCATTTCATGGTGGGTATCGTAAGTGATAGCTTAGTGAAATGGATAGTGAGAGTCCCGCCCCTACCATCCGTCGCGGTGCCATCCGCCTCGCCCGGCGCCTCCGCGCCGAGCGGCCCGCCGATGCGCTGAGCGTGGGCAAGGTCGGTGTGCTCGGGCATCTCCACCGGCACGGGCCCTCCACGCCCGGCGACATCGCCGCCGCGGAGCATCAGCAGCCGCAGTCCCTCACCCGGATCTTCGCCGAGCTCGAGCGGGACGGGCTGATCGTCCGGTCTCCCAGTGAGCGCGACCGGCGGCGGGTGCTGCTCGAGCTCACCAGGGACGGGCTCGTCGTTCTCGTGGGTGACATGGCTGCGCGTGACGCCTGGCTGGAGGGAGCCATCGCCGGGCTGAGCGAGACCGAGCGTGAAGTGCTGCGGCTGGCCGGGGCGTTGATGGAGCGGATCGCCGAGAGCGCTGGTTAGGCGTGCGGTGTCGCCAGGCCCGTTTCCCACGCCCAGGCCGCTATGCCGACCCTGTTGCGCACCTCCAGCTTGGCCTGGATGTTGGCGATGTGGGTCTTTGCCGTACCCGGTGAGATGAAGAGGTCGGCGCCGATTTCGGCGTTCGTCAGGCCTCGGGCCACCAGGCGGGCGATTTCGCGTTCGCGGTCCGTGAGGGGGTCCTGGCGCAGGCTCCGCTGCGGGGTTTCGGCCAGCTTGCTGAGCAGGCGCACCGTGATCTGCGGGCTGATCAGGGTGTCTCCGGCCATTGCCGCCCGTACGCCCTCGATCAGCAGTCCCGGTCCCGAGCGCTTCAGCAGGAATCCGCATGCGCCGCTGTGCAGGGCCGTGTGGACGTACTCGTCGAGGTCGAAGGTCGTCACCACCACGACCCTGGTGGG
This sequence comes from Streptomyces sp. NBC_01465, assembly GCF_036227325.1. Lineage (NCBI taxonomy): Bacteria > Bacillati > Actinomycetota > Actinomycetes > Kitasatosporales > Streptomycetaceae > Streptomyces > Streptomyces sp. NBC_01465. Next base: position 5,877,666 of record NZ_CP109467.1, read on the forward strand.
GTGTTCGGCCTCGGGGCCCGCGAGGAGGCGGGTCACCTCCAGGCCGTCCATGCGCGGCATCCGGATGTCGGTCAGTACGACGTCGGGGTGGAGCGTGCGGGCCAGGTCGACCGCCGTCGCGCCGTCGGCCGCCTCCCCGATCACCGTCATGTCGGGCTGGGAGTCGAGGATCAGCCGGAAGCCGTGGCGTATGTCCTCTTGGTCGTCGGCGATCAGGATGCGGGTGGTCACCGGATCATGATGCCGTGGGGAGCGTGGCCGTGACCTGCCAACCGTCCTGATCGCGGCCCGCGGTGAGGGTTCCGCCCGCCGCCCGTACGCGTTCGGTGAGGGCCAGGAGGCCCCGCCCGCCGTGGTCGCGGCGGGGGAGCGGGCGAGTGCCGCTGCCGGTGTTGTTGTTGTGAATGCGGAGCTCCACGGCGGTCCGGTCGCCGGAGTGGGTGAGGGTGATCGTTGCCGTGGTGGCCGCCGGGGCGTGGCGGCGGATGTTCGTCAGTGCTTCCACGGTGATGCGGTGGGCTGTTGCCGCTGCCTCGCGGGAGAGCGACTCGGGGACACCGGGGGCTATGTCGAGGGTGGTTGTGATGGGGCTCGAAGTGTTGAAGTCCCTTACCAGGGCGGTGAGTTCGCTGAGGCTGGGGAGCGCGTCGCGCGCGTGGGCGGCGTCCGGGTGGAGCATGCGTACCGTACGGTCGATCGACTCCAGGGCGGCCAGGCCCGCGCGCTCGATCCGCTCCAGGGCGGCTGCCGCGGCCGCCGGGTCCGTGGCGGCCACATAGCGGGCTGCTTGGGCCTGGACCACGATGCCGGTGATGTCGTGGGCGACGAAGTCGTGGAGGTCGTGGGCCAGTTCGAGCTGCTGGGCCAGGCGGGCCTCGTGCACGGCGCGGTGCCTGCGGGTCTCCGTCAGGCGCGGGTAGCCGCCCATGGTCGCCGCGACGAGCGCGGGCACCAGCCAGAAGCCGGCCAGGCCCGCACGCTCCACCATCGACGCGGACGGCAGGAGCGGCAGCGTCCAGAGGGCCACGGCGGCCCCGGCGACGAGGGCGGGTACGAGGGGGCGCCGTGCGTGGCGGACCGTGGCGGCCAGCAGGGCCAGCAGGACGACCACCGAGACCGCGAGCGTGAGCGACTCGCCCTCCGTCAGGAACGAGCCGGCCGTCACCAGGACTCCGGCGGCCGCCGTCACGGGGCCGATCGCGGTGACGTAACGCTCCTTGATCCTCATGGAGTTGAGCCTATGCGGGTGCGGCGGACGGGGATCTCTGCCGATCGGCAGAGGTGCGGCGGGCAGGGCGGTGAAGGTCTGCCGATCGGCCGATGGTGGGGGTCCGGGGGTTCGACGGAGGCTGAGGGCACACGGACTGAGGAGACAGAGATGGTTGTGCAGAGCGTACGGAAGTTCATGGTCGGGGCCGCCGCACTGGCGGCCGTCGGGAGCACGCTGCTGGGGGCGGGCGGCAGCGCCCTGGCGGCTGCACCGCAGGGTGCAGTGGACGCGGTGGCCGCCGCGCCGAAGGAGGCTCATGTGTCCGGCGACGCCTGGGTCAGATTCGGAGCCGATCCGGACAACCCGATGCGGCGGTTCATCTTCGATGCGTACGGGGCGCCGTACCGGGTGGTCGACGGGAAGGTGGTCTTCACCCGCCTCGGGCACGGAACCGTGCGGTATTTCCACCCCAAGAGTCCCGGCAGCAAGGACGGTTGGTGGGGGACCGTCAAGGTCGACTACGTGATGACGGGCGGGCCCGTGGCCGTCGTGTCGGGAACGATCGTCGACGGGCCCGAACCCGTGGGCACGCGGAAGTCGTTCAGCGTCTACTCCGACCCCCGGGGTCACCGGTACGACCGGATGGGCTTCTCCTGGGGCGTCGTCGATGCGCGCTGCACCCAGAACGACGCGGCTCCCGCCCCGTTCAACTCCTATGTGTCGGGCAGGGGTTACACCGTCCGGCATGTCGAGCTGCCGGATCCCCGGGGTGCGGCCGTGGAGCCGCCGCCGATGCCCGGTTGCCCGCCCGAGAACAACACCCCCTAGCCGGCGGCGGGCCAGTCGCCGCGGCCGGCGAGATCCAGCACCAGGGCGGCGATGTTCCACGCATCGTCGTCGCCCCGGTGGTGGCGGCCCTCCAGCGGGAGGCCGGCCGCGGTGAGCGCCTGCGCCATTCCCGGGCGACGGCGCAGGCCGTAGGAGGCGGTGAAGGGGATCTTCGCGTTGGTGTGGCGGCCGGTGAAGGGGTACTCCGTGCCCGTGCTCCGGCACTGGCGTGTGAACTGGTTGCGGTCGTAGTCGCCCCAACTGGCCCAGGGAAGCTGGTGTGTTCGGTGTTCTGTCGCGAGTCTTCTGCAGGCTTCCGTGAAGGTCACGCCGCCGTCCACCTCGGCCTGCGTGAGGCTTGTCAGTTCCGTACAGAACGGGCTCACCTTCGAGCGGGCCGGACGTACCAGCAGGCGGTGCTTGGCGAGGCGTTCGCCCGCGCGCAGGTCGACCACGGTGAGGCCGATCTCGATGATCTCGCTGACCTCGCCGGGTGGCGGGACTCCCTCCCAGCAGGTCGCTTCTACGTCGACCACGTTGAGGAGGTGCTCGTCAGCGTTCATGAGGTGTAAGCGTAGGAACGCGGTGCTGCTGGGCATACCGATTTACTACGCCCGCGTCAGCTCCCAGAAGCGTGGCACGATCCCGTCCAGGAACGCCCGGCCCCCGTCACCCGCCGCCGGCGACGTCTGGCCCCAGCTCAGTGTCTGCACCATCTGCGCCTGGTAGTCGGAGTGGAGCTGTTCCAGTACGTCCTCGAGGTGCTGGCGCGGGAGCGCGAGGAGCTTGGCCGTCGGGCGTACGTAGGCCTGCCAGCGCGTGGTGACCGCGTTGCGCAGCAGGTCCGCCAGTTCGTCGTCCCGGCCCGTCGCCGTCAGGAACGTGGCGGGGGTCAGGCCGAGCGTCTCGGCCAGTGCCGTCGACTGGCGTTCGTTGCCGCGCCAGCGGCCCGACTCCTCCATGCGCAGATACGCGGAGACGTCCATGCCGATCCGGCGCGCGAGGTCCTCCGGGGCGAGGCCCTGCGCCAGGCGGTGTTCGCGCAGGGTCGTCGCGGAGATCAGCAGGTCGCCCAGTGAGCACCACAACACCCCTGCCAGCGCGGTCAGTTCGCGTGAAGTGGGCGAGAGCAGGCCTCGTTCCCAGGCCGCCACCGTGTCCGGGGTGACCTGGAGTCCGTACTGGGCGCGCAGGCCGTAGGCGACGTGACCGGGGGCCATGCCCAGCGCCTCGCGCAGGCGGCGCGCGGCGGGGGCGTCGAAGGGTGGGCTCTCGTGTTGCACGGGCACACCGTAGGGGTGGGAGTGGGGGTGCGCATACGGTGCGTTCCGACAGGGTTCGGGCTTTGGAGGAACGTACGGGCAGGAACGTCTCGTTCCCTTTGGCTCCTATCCCTTGACCGCGCCGCCCAGTGCGAAGCCGCTTCCCAGGCGGCGTGCGATCAGGACGTACAGCAGGACCACCGGCGTCGAGTAGATCATCGAGAAGGCCGCCAGCTCGCCGAACGCCACCTGGCCCGTGCGGTTGCCGAAGAAGTTGAAGATGGAGACCGAGGCGGGAAGCTGCTCGGGGGTCAGCAGGAGCATGAAGGGGACGAAGAAGTTTCCCCACATCATGATGAAGCTGAAGATCGTGACGACGGTGACGCCCGGGCCCATCAGCGGGAGCACGATGCGGATCAGCGTCTGCATTCCTGTCGCGCCGTCCGTGCGCGCCGCCTCCTCCAGGACCATCGGGACGCCGTCCATGAAGTTCTTCATCAGCCATATCCCGAAGGGGAGTTGGGAGGTGGAGAGGAAGAGCGCCGTGCCGTACGTCGTGTCGATGAGGTTCGTCTGAACGAACAGGCCGTAGACCGGGACCATGATCGCCGTGATGGGGAGGCAGGTGGTGAAGAGGACAGTGAGGAGGAAGGGGCGGTTGAAGCGGGAGCGGTAGCGGGAGAGCGGGTACGCGGCGAGGGCCGATGCCGCCACCGTGAGGGCCGTCGCTCCGCCGCAGAGGATCAGGCTGTTGAGCATCGGGCGGAACGTGATCTCCTCCGTGAGCACTCCGGAGAAGTTGTCGAGGGTCGGCTTGTCGGGGAGGTGGACGCGCAGGCCTGCCACCGGGTCGATCGAGGACAGGACCAGCCAGACCAGGGGGAGCGCGAAGGCGGTGGCCAGGACCAGGAGGGCGAGGTCGGTGGCGAGGCGTTCGGCTGTGCGGCGGTTCTTGAGCGGGTTGAGGGGCTTGGCGGGCTTGAGGGGCTTGAGGGGAGCGGTCATCGTCGGTTCAGACCTCCGTCTTCAGCAGGCGCAGGTAGACGACCGAGAACAGGGAGCTGATCAGGAGCAGGAGCAGGGCGACTGCCGTTCCGTAGCCGATCAGGGACTTGTTGAAGGCCTGGTCGTACATGAAGACCGGGAGCGTCTCGCTGCGGTTTCCCGGGCCGCCCCGCGTCATCGCCCAGATCAGGCCGAAGACCGAGAGGGTCTGGAGGGTGTTGAGCATCAGGTTGGTGGCGATCGAGCGGCGGATCATCGGAAGCGTGATGTGCCAGAAGCGGCGCAGGCCGCTCGCGCCGTCGACCTCGGCCGCCTCCGTGATGTCCTGCGGGATCTCGCCGAGAGCGGCCGAGTAGATCAGCATCGAGAACGCGGTGCCGCGCCAGACGTTGGCGAAGGAGACCGCGATGATCGGGAGCGTGTACAGCCAGTTCTGGGACGGGAGATGGAGCCAGTCCAGGATGCCGTTGAGGGTGCCCTCGCGGCGGAAGAAGGCGTACAGGAGGAAGGCCGCGACGATCTCCGGGAGCACCCAGGCGGCGATGACGAACGCGCCGGTGAGCGTACGGACGGGCTTGGAGGCGCGGCGCATCAGGGTGGCCAGGAGCAGGCCCAGGGAGTTCTGGCCGACGAGGGAGGAGATGACGGTGAAGACGAGGGTGAGCCAGACCGCGTTGCGGAACACCGGGTCGGCGAAGGCGCGGCGGAAGTTGGCGAAGCCGACGAAGTCGGTGGACGAGGACCCCGTGAGCTGCATGTTGGTGAACGCGATGTACACGCAGTAGCCGATGGGGCCGGCCAGGAAGACCAGGAGCAGGACGACGGCCGGGGTCAGGGGCAGCCAGCCGAAGCGGCCGGCTCGGCGCAGGGTGCTCACGAGGCTTCACCTCGGGTGGGTGGGGTCAGTGGTGCGGGGCGTGTTCGGCCGGGGCTGGGGCCGGACCCAGGGGCGTGCGGGCGCGAGGCAGCTCGGGGCCGCGTGCCCGCGTGTACGCGGGCCTTCACGCGCAGGCCTCCGGCCACGCGCACGGCGCGGTGTGCGCCGTGCGCGTGCGGGAGTGCGTGCCCGGAGGGTGCGGGGCCACCAAGAGCGTGTGGCATCCCTTGCCTCAGCCCTTGTTCACGACTGCGTCGCCGGCGATCGTCTTCAGCGAGTCGTCGTACGTCTTCGCCGCGGCGTCCGGTTTGGCGTCACCCGTGGTCACGGCCTCCATCGCCTCGCCGATCGCCGTCGAGATCTGCGGATAGACGGGGAGTGCGGGGCGGTAGTGCGTGTACTGGACCAGGCCCGTGAAGAAGTCCACTCCCGGGCTCGACTTGAGGTAGTCCGGGTCCGCCGCCACGTCCTTGCGGACCGCGATCTGCGCCCCCTGGATGGTCCACTTCACCGCGTTCTGCTTGGTCTGCAGCGTCTCGATCATCTTCCAGGCCAGGTCCTGGTTCTTGGACTTGGCGGGGATGGAGTAGATCCAGCCGCCCGACATCGAGACCTTGCCCGGCGCCTGGCCGTTCTGCGTCGGCATCGCGGTCTGGCCGAGCACCGTCGACCACTCGGGCCAGGGCTTGCCGCCCGTGGGCAGCCACTGGTTGCCCATCCAGGAGCCGTCGATGTCGATGGCCAGCTTGCCGTTGGGGAGCCAGTCCGTCTGGACCTGGGTGCCGACGTTCGGGTCGAGGGCGTCGGACTGCTGCGGGCCCAGCTTCTCGGAGAAGACCGTGTTCACGAAGGAGAGCGAGTCCTTGAACCCCTGGCCGCCCGCGACCCACTTGCTGGAGGCGGTGTCGTAGAGCGGGTCGGCCCCGGTTCCGTACAGCAGCATCTCGAAGCCCTGCATCACGGCCGCTTCGCCCGGGCCCTTGCCGGTGTAGATGTTGAGGGGGATCGTGCCCGGGACCTTCTGCTTGATCGTGCGGGCCGCGTCGAGGATCTCCGCCCAGGACTTGGGCTGCCAGTCGGTGGGCAGGCCGGCCTTCTTGAAGATGTCCTTGTTGAACCAGATGCCGCGGGTGTCGGTGCCGTCCGGCACACCGTACGTCTTGCCGTCCTGCGCCTTGGCCGCCGTCTTGGCGGTCGGCAGGAACTGGTCCCAACTCGGCCACTTGGCAAGGTACTTGTCGATGGGGGCCAGGTACCCGCTCTTGATGTCGGAGTTGATGAGGAAGGTGTCCTCGTAGACCAGGTCCGGTGCGGTCTTCGAGGAGCGCATCATCTGCTGGATCTTGGTGTAGTACGCGTTCTCGTCGGCCTGGATCGGGATGAGCTTGACCTTTTTGCCCGGGTTGGCCTTCTCGAAGTCCTTCTTCACGGCCTCGAGATAGTTGTCCATGACGAGGACTTTGTTGTTGGTCGAGCGCTGGTAGGCGATCTTCACGGTGTCGGGGCTGGAGCCGGAACCACTGCTGCAGGCAGTGAGCGAACCTGCGGCGATCACGGTGGCTGCGGCGGCGAGGATCAGCGGAGCGGTGGGGCGCACGGGCACGACCTCCTCTGGCACAAAAAGCCTGGGTGGGCTGCCGTGTGAACCTAAGGCGGTGTTCAAAACAAGGTCAATCCCCGTGCATGACAACGTTGTTATCGGTTCCGCTACGGGCGGGTCGTCCAGCGGTACTGGAGCTCCGGGCGGCCGATCTGTCCGTACTGCGGTGCGCGGGCGGCCCGCCCCGTGTCCACCAGGTGTTCCAGGTAGCGGCGTGCGGTGATCCGCGAGATGCCGATGGTGGCGGCGGCCTCGGTCGCGGTGGTGCCGTCCGGGCTGCGGCGCAGGGTCTGGATCACCGACTCCAGCGTGGGTGCGCTCAACCCCTTGGGCAGGACGGCGGGTTGGGGTGCGCGGAGTGTCGCGAGCGCCCGGTCGACCTCCTCCTGGCCGCTGGCCTCGCCGGACTCGGAGGCGGTACGGAACTCGGCGTAGCGCACGAGGCGGTCGCGCAGGGTCGGGAAGGTGAAGGGCTTCAGGACGTACTGGATCACGCCGAGGGAGACCCCTTCGCGTACGACCGCCAGATCGCGGGCGGAGGTGACCGCGATGACGTCCGCCCGGTGCCCTGCGGCGCGCAGCGAGCGGACCAGGTGCAGGCCGTGTCCGTCGGGGAGGTGCAGGTCGAGGAGGAGCAGGTCGACGGGGGCGCCTTCGGCGGTCGCGCGGTCCAGGGCGCGGACGGCCTCGGCGCGCGAGTGGGTGGTCGCGGTGACGGTGAAGCCGGGGACGCGGTTGACGTAGAGGGTGTGGGCGTCGGCGGCGACGGGGTCGTCCTCGATGACGAGGACGCGGATGGCCGTGCTCATGCTCGGGCCTCTTTCGCGAGGGGGAGGGTGACGGTGAACTCGCTGCCGCTGACCGTCACTTGGCCGCCGTTGCGGTGGGCGGTCTGGCGTACGAGGGCGAGGCCCAGACCCCGGCCCTCGCCCCGGGTCGACCAGCCCGGCCGGAAGATCTCCTCGGCCTCGGACGGCGGCACGCCGGGGCCGGTGTCGGTGACGCGCAGGAGGAGTTCGCGGTGGGCCGCGCGCACGGTGACCGTGACGCGGGCGCCCTCGCTTCCCTGGGCGGCGTCGAGGGCGTTGTCGATGAGGTTGCCGAGGAGGGTGACCAGGTCGCGGGGCGGCAGCAGGCCCTCCTTGATGTCGCTGTCGTCGGCGAGGACCAGCTCCACGCCGCGTTCGTTGGCCTGGGCCGCCTTGCCCAGGAGGAGGGCGGCCAGGACCGGTTCGGCGACCGCGCCGACCACGCGGTCCGTGAGGGTCTGGGCCAGTTCGAGCTCCGCCGTGGCGAAGTCGACGGCCTCCTGGGTGCGGTCGAGCTCGATCAGGGAGACGACGGTGTGGAGGCGGTTGGCTGCTTCGTGCGCCTGGGAGCGCAGGGCCTGGGTGAAGTCGCGTTCGGAGTCCAACTCACCGCTGAGCGCCTGGAGTTCGGTGTGATCGCGGAGGGTGACGACCGTGCCGCGCTGCTCTCCGCCGCGTACGGGGCGGGTGTTGACGACCACGACCCGGTCCGCGGTCAGGTGCAGCTCGTCGACGCGCGGCTCGGAGGAGAGGAGCGCGCCGGTGAGCGGGGCGGGCAGTCCGAGGTCGGCGGCGCTGCGGCCGACGGCGTCCGCACCCAGGCCGAGGAGTTCGCGGCCGCCGTCGTTGATGAGGGCGATCCGGCGGCGGCTGTCGAGCATGAGGAGGCCTTCGCGTACGGCGTGCAGGGCTGCCTGGTGGTAGTCGTGCATCCTGCTCAGCTCGGCGGCGTTCATGCCGTGGGTGTGGCGGCGCAGACGGGCGTTGATGACGTACGTACCGAGCCCGCCCAGTGCGAGAGCGCCGCTCGCGAACCAGAGCAGCATTCCCACCTGCTGCCGGATCTGCGCGTCGATCCTCTTGACGGTGATGCCCGCACTGACCAGGCCGGTGATGCGGGTGCCGTCGTGGATGGGGGTGACGACGCGGACCGACGAGCCCAGGGTGCCGGTGTACGTCTCGGAGTACGTCTCGCCGCGCAGGGCGGCGCCGATGTGGCCGAGGTAGCGGGCGCCGATCTCGTCCGGATCGGGGTGGGTCCAGCGGATGCCGTGCCGGTCCATGATCGTGACGAAGGCGACGCCCGTGGACTTGCGGACGGTTTCGGCGTACCGCTGGAGAGCGGCAGTGGGGTCCGGACCGAGCGCCGCCTCCTGCACCGAGGGCGACAGCGCGACCGCCTGCGCGACCGCCGTCGCCTGGCGGCGGGCCGCGTCCTGGGCCTGGCGGTTGTCGGTGATGTACGAGAAGAGAGCGCAGCCCGCGACGAGCACCGTCACCAGCACGACCTGCATCGCGAAGAGCTGGCCCGCCAGGGAGCGGGGTCCGGGGCGGGGGACGGGTATGCGCATGGGGAGAGTGTGCCTGGCGGAAAAGCGGTGAACGAAATGCACGGAAGGGTGACGGGGGTCACAGGCCGATGGATAGTCGCGGGGATCCATCGGGACGTGGAGCAGTGGACGAGAGGGAGGGCAACGTGGCCCCCACCAGGCGGGACCGTACGCACTATCTGTATCTGGCCGTGATCGGCGCGGTCGTGCTCGGCATCATCGTGGGGTTCGCCGCCCCCGGTGTGGCCGTCGAACTCAAGCCGATCGGCACGGGGTTCGTGAACCTGATCAAGATGATGATCTCGCCGATCATCTTCTGCACGATCGTGCTGGGCGTCGGCTCGGTCCGCAAAGCGGCGAAGGTCGGGGCCGTCGGCGGGCTCGCGCTCGGCTACTTCCTGATCATGTCGGTGGTGGCGCTCGCGATCGGGCTGCTCGTCGGCAATCTGCTGGAGCCGGGGGCCGGACTGCATCTGACGGAGGCGGCCAGGAGCGCCGGGGCCAAGCAGGCCGCGGGTGCGAGCGAGTCGACCGTGGACTTCCTCCTCGGGATCATCCCGACCACCATGGTCTCGGCCTTCACCGAGGGCCAGGTGCTGCAGACGCTGCTGATCGCGCTGCTGGCCGGCTTCGCGCTGCAGGCGCTGGGCCCTGTGGGGGCACCCGTACTCAAGGGTGTCGAGCACATCCAGCGGCTGGTCTTCCGCATCCTCGCCATGATCATGTGGGCGGCTCCGCTGGGGGCGTTCGGGGCGATGGCGGCGGTGGTCGGCGAGACCGGTGTGGATGCGCTCAAGGCGCTCGCCGTGATCATGGTGGGCTTCTACATCACCTGTGCGCTGTTCATCTTCGTGGTGCTGGGGGCGCTGCTGCGGGTCTTCACCGGGCTCAACATCTTCCGGCTGCTGAAGTATCTGAGCCGTGAATTCCTGCTGATTCTCTCGACCTCGTCGTCGGAGTCGGCGCTGCCGCGGCTGATCGCGAAGATGGAACACCTGGGTGTGAGCAGGCCGGTGGCCGGGATCACGGTGCCGACGGGGTACTCGTTCAATCTCGACGGCACGATGATCTATCTGACGATGGCGTCGATCTTTGTGGCGAACGCGCTCGACAAGCCGCTGAGCGGGGGCGAGCAGATCTCGCTGCTGCTGTTCATGTTCGTCGCGTCGAAGGGCGCGGCGGGTGTGACGGGTGCGGGGCTCGCGACGCTGGCGGGCGGACTCCAGTCGCACCGACCGGAGTTGGTCGACGGCGTCGGTCTGATCGTGGGCATCGACCGCTTCATGAGCGAGGCGCGCGCGATGACGAACTTCGCGGGGAACGCGGTGGCCACGGTCCTCGTCGGGACGTGGACCAAGGAGATCGACAAGGAACGCGTCGAGGAGGTCCTGGCGGGGCGGCTGCCGTTCGACGAGAAGATGCTGACGGACGAGGGGGTGGCCGCGGTGCCCGAGCAACGGCCGGGCGGGGAGAAGGAGTTGGCGGACGAGCGGGCTTGATCTGTGTGGGCGGTACGGATCCGTTCCGTACCGCCCACGCCCAGGGTCAGAGCTGGATCTGCGAGAGCATCTCCACGAGCTTCGCCTCGACCGCGCCCTTGTCGATGCCGACCTCGGCCAACGGGCCCTCGCCGTCCTCCTGTTCGAGGAGGGCGAGCAGGATGTGCTCGGTCCCGATGTAGTTGTGGCCCAGGCGCAGGGCCTCCCGGAAGGTGAGCTCCAGGGCCTTCTTCGCGGAGGCGTCGTACGGAATGAGCTCCGGCACCTCCTCGGCCGGGACGGCGGCCGGCAGTGCGGCGGTCGCCGCCTGGCGTACGGAGTCGAGCGCCACCCCCTGCGTGCGGATCGCGACCGCCGCGAGGCCCTCGGGCTCGGCCAGCAGCCCCAGGACGAGGTGGGCGGGCACCATCTGGGCGTGGCCGGCCGCCTTGGCCTCGTTGTGCGAGGCCATGACGACGTTGCGCGCCCGTTCGGTGAACCGGCCGAATCCCTGGCTGGGGTCCATGCCCTCGGCGCCGCTGACGTCCTTCGGTACGAATCGCTTCTGGGCGGCCTGCTTGGTGACCCCCATGCTCCTGCCGATGTCGGTCCAGGAGGCGCCGGAGCGGCGGGCCTGGTCGACGAAGTGGCCGATCAGGTGGTCCGCCACGTCGCCGAGGTGGTCGGCGGCGATGACGGCGTCGGAGAGCTGGTCGAGGGCGTCGGTGTGGACCTTTTTGATGGCCTCGATGAGGTCGTCGAGGCGGACGGTGGTGGTCGTCGGACGGTCTGGATTCGCCATGCGTCAACGTTAGGTTGACGGTGCCTCCATCGTCAACCCTTGGTTGACGGTTGTCCGGCCGGCGTACGCGAGGATCGCGGGGGCCGCCTCCCGCAGGGACGCGAAATGCCGGTGCGCACCCTCGACGGACCGGGCTGTGTTCACGTTCCACACGGTCATTCCGGCGGCCAGCCCCGCCCTGACCCCGGAAGGTGCGTCCTCGACGACCAGGCAGTCCCCGGGCGCGGCGCCCAGCCGCTCGGCTGCCAGCAGATACGGCACCGGCGACGGCTTCCCCTCGCTCACCCCGGCGGCGTCCACGATCACCTCGGGCACCGGCAGTCCCGTACGGGCGAAGCGGCCGCGGACCCGGTGCTCGTAGTTGGAGGTGACCAGTGCCCAGGAGTCGGCGGGCAGTGCGTGCAGGAGCTCGGCTGCGCCCTCGAAGGCGGAGTACGTACCGGTGCGGACGTCCTCGTCCTCCAGGGCATGGAACTCGGTGAGGCACCGCTCCGGGTCGAGCGCGGGTGCGACGGCGGCGAAGGTCTCCAGCGGCCGTGTGCGCAGCGCCTCCTGGTAGACCGCGACGGGGTCGAGGCCGTGGCGGGCGGCCCAGGTCGCCCAGATGAGGCGCTGGTTGTCGAGGGCGTCGATCAGGGTGCCGTCGACGTCGAAGAGCACGTGTCTGTTCTCACTGTTCACCGGACCATTGTCCCGGCCTCGCGATTTACCTGTGCATTAACATCCCTTGGGACTCGAGCGGGGAAAGGTGTTCCATGGGTGACCAATTCAAGGTCGATACGGATCAACTGGGAAGATTCATCGACACATTGCAGCAATCACTCAAAGATCTGGACGAAGCGCGCAAAGCGCTCTCCCATGTCCGTGCGGACCAGATCGGCACACCCCGGCTCGACGAGGCCTGCGACACCTTCCAGGGCAAATGGAAGTACGGGTCCGAGCAGCTCAGCGAGATGATCGGCGCGATCAGCGAGGGCGTGAAGTCCAACAAGCTGAGCTACGAGGAGTTCGAGAAGAATCTCGCGGCCGCCCTCACCAAGATGGCGAACACGATCGACTCGAGCGGGGGCGGGCAGGGCTGATGGCCGCCAATCCGTATCCGAACCTCGGCTGGAACCCGGTCACCGGAATGCCGGGCGAAGTCACCGCCCTGCAGCAGAAGGTGCAGGCGGCGGCGAGTGCGCTCAGCAGCTCGCACGCGCAGATCGAGAAGCTCCTCGGCGAGAGCAGCCACTGGGAGGGGGAGGCGGCGAACGCCTTCCGCGACGCCCTCGACGGCGAGCTCCCCACGTACATGAAGAACGCGGCGCTCTCCCTGGAGAAGGCCGCGACGTGGCTGGGCACCTGGCACGGGGACCTCACCGCGCACCGCGACCTGGCGCAGAAGTACGACGGCGAGGCGGGCGAGAAGAAGACCGCGGCCGACAACGCCAAGACGCGTCACGAGGAGGCGGGCCGCAACCCGGACCTCCAGCTGGCCGGGAAGCAGTACCCCAGCCAGGAGGAGGCGGACGCGGCGACGGCGCGGCTGCGGGCGGCCGAGAAGTCGCTCAACGACGCGGCCACGCAGCTCACCAACGCCAACACCGCGTACAACGACGTGATCACCAAGGCCCACACCCTGGAGACCGAGCACGGCGACCGGGCCGGGGTGATCGCGGGCAAGCTCGACGAGGCGGACGACAAGCTGGCGCCCAAGGAGCCGGGGTGGTTCTCCAAGACGCTCAGCGCGATCGGGGACGGGCTCAAGGCGGCGGGGCAGTTCCTGCTCGATCACGCGGGGACGATCGGGGCCATCGCGGGGTTGCTGGCGCTGTTCCCTACGCCGCTGGCGCCGCTTTTTGCGGGGATCGCGGTGGTCGCGAGTGCGGCCTCGATGGGGAAGAACCTGGCCAACGAGGACTTCAGGGACTCGTTGTGGGGTGAGCATGGCTGGAAGGAAGGTCTGACTGCGTGGGCGTCCGTCGGGGGCGACACGCTGGGCATGCTGCCCGGGGTCGGCGCACTGGCCAGGGCGGGCAGTGAGGCCGGGCTGGCAGCCGCGGTCGCCCGGGAAGGCGGGGAGGCGCTGTCGGTGGGGGCGAAGGCGAGCGCGTTCACGAGCGAGGTCGTACCGGCCTTCTCGTACAAGGCACTTGACGCGGCCACCAGCTCCGGGGTCGGCAAGGCCTGGGACTTCGCGGCCAACGGCGTCAATGTCGTGGCCAACCTCGGATCGTCGCTGGAGACCGAGGGCGTGCTGCCCGACGGCGGGCCTGGCCATGATTCGACAGAGGCGACCAAGGCGGCAGCTGCAGCCAAGGGTGGATTCGGCGCGGTGCCCGCCCTCGTGACCGACATCGGTGAACTGATCAGGGGTGTCCGGCTGTGACAGCGCAAGATTTCTCCGGCGGGCTCCAGGCGCCCGAACGGCCGGCGTTCTGGTACGGACTGCCGCACGGATACCGGCAGTTGGACATCCGCCCGACCGTCGAAGGCCTCGAAGAGGTGGCACGACAGATCCTCCAGCTGCCCGAGGGCGGCCCGCGCGAACAGGCCGACAAGGTCTTCCGGATGTACGCGGGCGTGGTCGCGATGTTCGCCGAGCAGCAGGTGCAGGGCTGCGCGATGGGCATGCACCCCGACGACAACGGTGAGCTGGTGCTCTCCGCGATCGTCGTCTCGACGGTCGGCATGCCCGGCACCAACCCCAAGGCGGTGCTCGCCGCGATGCTCGCGGAGGGGGGCGTGGGCGACGGCGTACAGCCGGTCGAACTGCCCGCGGGGCCCGGCTATCTGACGGAGTTCGTACGCGAGGAGATGGCCCCCAGCGGCGAGAACGAGCCGCTCTGGCAGGGCATGGTCGCCGTCGCGGACACGCAGACCTCGTCGGTCGTCGCCGTACAGCTGGTGACCGGGGCGGTCGCCCTGGCGGACGACTACCGGTCGATTCTGCTGGGCGTGGCCCGCACGTTGTCGTTCACCGACCCTGAACTGGCTTCCGGGGGCGGCGACTTGGCGTCGCCTGCGAGCGGTTCGGTGGAAGAAGCAATGAGGGGTGATTTCGGATGACGGGTACGCAGAGCGCGCGGCAGGCCGCGTATGCGACGGACGGCACGGACTACCTGGGCGCGGTGCGGCACCAGTTCGCGCGTGCGTTCAAGGGGTTCCTGGCCTACCTGGTGGGAGGCCTGTTGCTGATCGCCGTCGCGGCGCTGAGCCACAAGGGGTATCTGATTCCCGTGGGCATCGTAGGGACCCTCATGATCGCCTACGCCTTGCAGTTCTGGGTTCCTGAGGTGAACTGGGCCTTCAGGTGCCGCCGCGTGCTCCGGACGTACCCCCTCGTCTTCCGCACGCCGGTGGAGCAGGTCTTCGCGGGGGCCACGGGGACGGCCAGGCAGCTCCGTATGGGCGGGAAGGGGCCGGGCGGTTCGCCGTTGATGCGCGGGAAGTTCATGAGGCCGAACAGCGGCGGCTGGCCGGATGGCGCCAAGTCCGGTGTGTGGTTCGCCGGGGACGATGCGTTCGGCGGGGTGGCGATCGTGCCGGGGAGCGGGGAACTGTTCTTCATGCAGCCCGACGGTTTCAAGCACAACGCGGCGGCCTGTGCAGCTCGTGAGGCTGCGGGCGAGGACCGTCTGCAGAAGGCGTCGGCCGCCGGACTCCGGCGGTTCGTCAACTTCCAGGTCCGCTGGTAGTCCGACCGGCACAGGAAGGGCCCCGGTGGAATCTCTTCCACCGGGGCCCGCCGCATGAAGTGGGGCGTGCTAGTCCGTGCCGAACTCCATCGCGGCGCGGTCCAGCATCTCGTCGTCGCCGGCGACCTCGCCGCGCGAGGCGATCGCCTCGGCGCCGCCCTCCGGCATGGCGCCGATCAGGCCGGCCGCGGACTCCTGGCCCGCACCGAGCAGGCCGAGGCCCGCGTACTGCTCCAGCTTGGCGCGCGAGTCGGCGATGTCGAGGTTGCGCATGGTGAGCTGGCCGATCCGGTCCACCGGGCCGAACGCCGAGTCCTCGGTGCGCTCCATGGAGAGCTTGTCCGGGTGGTACGAGAACGCCGGGCCCGTCGTGTCGAGGATCGAGTAGTCCTCGCCGCGCCGCAGCCGCAGGGTGACCTCACCCGTGACGGCCGTGCCGACCCAGCGCTGGATCGACTCGCGGACCATGAGCGCCTGCGGGTCCAGCCAGCGGCCCTCGTACATGAGGCGGCCGAGGCGCCGGCCCTCGTTGTGGTACTGCGCGAGGGTGTCCTCGTTGTGGATCGCGTTGACGAGGCGCTCGTACGCGGCGTGGAGGAGGGCCATGCCCGGAGCCTCGTAGATGCCGCGGCTCTTGGCCTCGATGATCCGGTTCTCGATCTGGTCCGACATGCCCATGCCGTGGCGGCCGCCGATGGCGTTGGCCTCCATGACGAGGTCGACGGAGGAGCCGAACTCCTTGCCGTTGATCGTCACCGGCCGGCCCTGCTCGAAGCCGATCGTCACGTCTTCGGTGGCGATCTCGACCGAGGGGTCCCAGAACTTCACGCCCATGATCGGGTCGACGGTCTCGACACCGGTGTTGAGGTGCTCGAGGATCTTGGCCTCGTGCGTCGCGCCCCAGATGTTGGCGTCGGTGGAGTACGCCTTCTCCGTCGAGTCCCGGTACGGCAGCTCGTGGGCGAGCAGCCACTCCGACATCTCCTTGCGGCCGCCGAGCTCGCTCACGAAGCCCGCGTCGAGCCAGGGCTTGTAGATGCGGAGGTTCGGGTTGGCGAGCAGGCCGTAGCGGTAGAACCGCTCGATGTCGTTGCCCTTGTACGTCGAGCCGTCGCCCCAGATCTGGACGTTGTCCTCGAGCATGGCCCGCACCAGCAGGGTGCCCGTGACGGCGCGGCCGAGCGGCGTGGTGTTGAAGTACGCGCGCCCGCCCGAGCGGATGTGGAACGCCCCGCAGGTGAGTGCGGCCAGGCCTTCCTCGACCAGCGCGGCACGGCAGTCGACCAGGCGCGCGATCTCGGCGCCGTACGCCTTCGCGCGGCCGGGGACGGACGCGATGTCGGGCTCGTCGTACTGGCCGATGTCGGCGGTGTACGTGCACGGGACGGCGCCCTTGTCGCGCATCCAGGCGACGGCGACGGAGGTGTCGAGACCGCCGGAGAAGGCGATGCCGACGCGCTCGCCGGTGGGCAGGGAGGTGAGGACCTTGGACATAGGAAGATTATGCAACGTCGCGCATTTTCATGCAAGGCCGGTGGTGGGGAGGCCGGGACCGGTCAGGAAATCGGTGCTGTCCGCCCACTGGTCGACCGACCCGACGGGCGGGAGGGCGGTGAGGTGGGGGTCGGTGACGGTGGCGAGGAGGGCGTCCGCGAAGCGGTCGGCGCGGATGACGGGGAAGGGGCGGGAGCGATAGGGGCGGCGGGTGGGGTCGACGGGGGTGGGGGTGAGTGCGAGGGCGTTCTGGCGGCGGGCCAGTTCCTCGTACGCGTCGCAGAGGTGGGCCGAGCGGTCGGCGTACGTCGTTGCGGCGAGCGTCTCGCGGAGGGGCGTGCTGAGGAGCTTCGCGTCGGGGACGTCGCGGGTGAAGGCGCTGCCGAGCCATTTGCTGTACGGGGCGTACCGGCGGGACTGGAGCAGCGCGAGGCGCATGAGCTCGCGCACCTGGCGGGCGGCGACGACCGCTGAGCCGAGGTCGTCGCCCACCTCCGCGGTACGCCCGACGAAGGCCTCCTCCTGCGAGAGCTTCCGCCACTGACAGCCGAGGAGATACCGCCAGACCTGGTCGGGATACCAGGCGAGGCGCTCGCGCACCGGGCCCAGGACGCCGAGCCCGTCGTGGAAGACCGCGCCGCCGGTGACTTCGGCGAGGGCCTGCTGGGGGATGGCGAGCCAGTCGCGTACGGACAACTCGGCGGTCAGCGCGTCGACGCCCCGGAGCCGGTCGTGGAACCAGGGCGCCGGGGCTGCTGTCTGCACGCGGTGAGAGAGGGGGTCGGCGGTGGGGTCGAGGTGGCCCACGGGGTCGCGCGGGTCGCCGCTGGGGCGGTAGCGGGTGGGCCAGCCGTGGACCGTGCCGGGGAGCTTGTCGGCGAGGAGGCGGTGGATCGTCCCGCCGTGGGTGGCTGCGGCTTCGGGGTGGAGGAAGAGCTGGAGCTGCGGGCCCCAGTCGTGGTCGGCGGAGCGTGCGGTGTCGAAGCCGAGCACCTCGGAGCCGGAGCCGATACGGGCCGCGCTGTAGGGGAGTTGGGGGTGGGCGGCCGCGAGGATCGGGCGGACGGCCTCCTCGTAGAGGGCGCGGGAGAGGCCGAGTCCGGGGAGGAAGGGGGTTGCTGCGGCTTCGGTCGGCATGGGGACAGGGTGGGGCGGGTGGGGGTGGTGGGGCCAGTTGTTTTCAGGGGGTGGTGCGCCAGTGGGGTTTTGTGGCGTCGCCGATTGCGGAGATCTGGGGGTGGCGGACTGCTTCGAGCCAGTCGTGGGAGAGGAGGTCGGCGATGAGTTCGGGCGGGCCGAGGACTTCGGTGGCCCACAGGTCGTAGTCCGTGACCGCGTACCAGGAGCGGTCCTCGGGCCACCACTGGGAGGGGAACATGCGGGGGCCGTGGTTCGGGTCCGGGTCCTGGGCGTCGTCGTAGAGGGCCAGACCCTCGTCCAGGCGGCCGTGGCGTGCGGGGACGGGGTGGGCGAAGTTCTCGAACCAGGTCTGGGCCCAGTAGCAAGGGGTGTCCGGCCCCTGTGTGCTGTGGTGGGCGAGTACGTCGAGGAGGTGGGCCAGGGACTCGCGGTCGGGCTCTCCCTCGTGACCGTTCCAGAACGGGCTGTCCTCGCCGGACCAGTCCGCATCGTCGAAGACGCGGTACGACAGGTTGTGGCCCCAGTCCTCCAGGCGCTGACCGGTACGGGAGAGCAGCTCGCTCCAGCGCACCCGCTTCCCGCTCTCGTACCCCGCGTGCAGGATCCAGCAGTGGTCGGGGAAATCCTGCGGCTCATAGCCCGTGAGGGCGTCGCCCGACTCCAGGAGCGCGCGCATTCCGCCCAGTTGGTCGTCGGCGGGCAGGATCCTCATGCGCTCAGCGCCTTCGCGATGGCCGATGCGGCCTTGATCGGCGGGACGCCCGCCGTCGTGAGCGCCGTGTGGGCGGCCGCTGCCGCTGCCTCGTCGGCGGGGAGTGCGCCGTCGTTCACGGCCTCCATCAGGGCGAAGAGCGACTGCTCGTGGACGTACGCGATCGCCGCGGCCGGCAGGGGCGAGGTGAACACGCCCTCGTCCAGGCCGTGTTGGAGGAGGTCCGTGCACTCCTTGCGTACGGGCGCGAGGCGTTGCTTGATGCCCTCCATCGTGACGCTGCGCTGGGCCAGGGCGACCAGGAGGCGGTAGCGGTCGGCGATTTTCCAGGCGGCGAGGGTGGCGCGGGTGAGGGCCTCGGCGGGGTCCTTGATGCCGGCCGTCGCCGATGCGTGGGCGTCCGTGACCGACTCGGCGGCGTTGTCGACGAGCGCCGCGATCAGCGCCTCGCGGCTGGGGAAGTGGCCGTAGACCGTACGGCGGACCACTCCGGCCGCGCGGGCGATCTGGTCCATGGAGGCGTCCGCGTCGTGCAGCAGCTCGGTGAGCGCCACGTCCAGGATGCGGCGGCGGTTGGCGTCTGCGCGTTCGGAGGTCACGGGTCCATTTTGCATGCGGGTTTGTTTTGCACAGAGCTGTGCAACCGCGTAACTTGCACACTGATGTGTAATTGCACAGTCATGTGCAAGTGAGTGGGAGGTGGGCAGCGGTGGCGGTCTGGGCGAAGCAGCCGGTGGACGAGATGGAGCAGCCGTACGCACGGCGCTGGTGGGCTCTGGGGGTGCTGTGTCTGAGCCTGCTGATCATCGTCATGGCGAACACCGCCCTGACGGTCGCGGCCCCCGACATGACCAAGGACCTGGGGCTGAGCAGCTCGGACCTGCAATGGGTCATCGACGGATACACGGTTCCGTACGCCGCGCTGATGCTGCTGCTCGGCGCGATCGGCGACAAGTACAGCCGGCGGGGTGCGCTCGTGCTGGGGCTGGTGGTGTTCGGGGGCGGCGCGGTCGCCGGTTCGCTGGTGGGGAGTGCGGCGGGTGTCATCACCGCACGCGCCGTCATGGGCGTCGGCGCGGCCATGATCATGCCCGCCACGCTCTCGCTGCTCGCCGCCAGTTTCCCGCGTGCCGAGCGCGCCAAGGCGATCGTGCTGTGGACGGCGACCGCCGGGCTCGCGATCGCGGCCGGGCCGCTGGTGGCCGGGGCGCTCCTTGAGCACCACGGGTGGGCGTCGACGTTCCTGATCAATGTGCCGATCGCCGCGCTTGCGATCGTCGGGGCGTTCGTCCTCGTACCGCCGTCGAAGGCCCATCACCACGGGCGGATCGACTACGGGGGCGGGCTGCTGTCCGTCGTGTGGATCGGTGCGCTCGTCTACATGATCATCCAGGGGCCGCACTTCGGCTGGGACGCGAAGGCGCTGGGTGCTGCCGTCGTCGCGGGTGTCGGGCTGATCGCCTTTGTGGTCTGGGAGTTGAGGTGTGCGCGGCCTGTCCTGGACGTACGCCGCTACCTCGACCGGGGGTTCGCCGGGTCGAACCTTGCCGTTGCTCTCTTCTTCCTCGCTGTCTTCGGGGCCTTCTACTACCTGACGCAGCACCTGCAGTTCGTGCTCGGGTACACCCCGCTGGAGACGGGCGTACGGATGCTGCCGCTGGCCGGCGCCGTCTTCGTCGGGTCCGCGCTGACCGGGCTGCTGACCCCGCGGCTCGGCATGAAGGTGACCGTCACGGCGGGCATGGTCGCCGGGACGGCCGCGCTGGCGCTGCTCACGCAGGTCGACGCCTCGTCCACGTACTCCGCCTTCGTGGCCCCGCTCGTCGTCCTCGGCCTGGCGATCGGCCTCGCGCTCTCGCCCTGCACGGACGCGATCATGGGCGCCTTCCCGGAGTCCGAACTGGGCGTCGGCGGCGCGGTCAACGACACCTCGCTGGAGCTGGGAGGGTCGCTGGGGATCGCGATTCTGGGGTCGGTGCTGGCCGGTTCGTACTCCTCACATCTGGCGGACGCCGTGGGCACCAAGCTGCCCACCGACGCGCTGAGCGCGGCGCAGGACTCGGTGGGCGCGGGGCTGGTCGTCGCGCAGAAGGTGGGCGTTCAGGCGGGGCCGGAACAGGCGCAGGCGCTGGTGAGCGCCGTGCACTCGGCCTTCTCGGACGCGGTCGCGCACACGAGCCTGGTGGGTGCGGTGGTCCTGGGGGCGGGGACGGTTCTGGTGGCCGTACTGCTGCCGGGGCGGCGGCGTCGCGCGGAGGCGGCGGAGGCCGAGCACGCGCAGGAGCCCTCGCTGGTCTGACGGGACCCGGACGCGTACAAATGGCCCAAACCCTTTGACTGGTATGCCCGTTCTGCACCACGCTGCTTAGTCGGTGACGCGAAGGAGCGTGGTGCGGGCATGGACGGCAAGACCGAGATCATGAGCAGCGGCGAGTTCGAACGGGGCGAGCGCAGCGGGCAGTTCGACATGGAGCGGACCGCCGAGCTCTTCCGCGAGTTTCTCGAAGCGGTCACGCGCTCGCCGCAGGAGAGCGAGAGCGTCGAGCGCGATCTGTCGGCGCGGCTGCGCGAGCACCTCGGGAGGACTCCGCGCGACAGCCCTGTCGTCAAGGCCTCGTATCCGGCGTACGACCACCCCAACGTCCATGGCGCTGTTGAGCGCTGGTTCGCCGCGGAAGGGCGTACGTACGAGCTCATCGGCATGACCGGCGCCGGACACCAGGGCGATCTCAGCCTCCCCGAGATCATCGAGTCCGCCAGTCGCTACAACCGCTTCGTCATCGGCGCCGTTGAATACACCCACCTGCCGATCGCCCCCGACGAGGAGCTGGCCTGCGTCTCCTTCGGGCTCTATCTGGGCAGCGAGGGCGGCGAGCAGTTCGCGCTCCTGTTGCGCGGGCCCTCCGACAACTACGGGCGCGACAAGGTCGAGATCGAGGTCCTCGCTCCCCGCAAGGAGCTGGCGAACCGGCTGCTGAGCGATGTGGACGGGCTCATCCGTACGCACAACATCTTCCGCGGCCAGGTCCTCTCCTTCGAGGGCTCGGAGTTCGGCCACGGGCTCGGCCCTTTCCGTTTCCACGCCAGGCCCCGCCTCACCGCCGAGCAGATCGTGCTCCCGTCCGGGCTCCTGGAGCGGGTGGAGCGCCAGGTCACCGGGGTCGCACGCCGCCGGGAGCAACTGCGCGCGGCCGGGCAGCACCTGAGGCGCGGGCTGCTGCTGTACGGGCCGCCCGGCACCGGCAAGACCCACACCGTCCGGTATCTGCTGTCGCACCTCCCGGACTTCACCGTCGTCATGCTGGCCGGCACGAGCATCGGCGCGATCGGCCCCGCGTGTGCGCTCGCCCGGATGCTGCAGCCTGCTCTGGTGGTCCTGGAGGACTGCGATCTGATTGCCGAGGCCCGGGACTACGGCGGCGGTGAACAGCCCCTCCTCTTCCAGGTGTTGAACGAGATGGACGGCCTCGGAGACGACTCCGACGTGGCCTTCCTGCTGACCACCAACCGTGCCGACCTGCTGGAGCCCGCCCTGTCCCAGCGGCCGGGACGCGTCGACCTCGCCGTCGAGATCCCGCTCCCGGACGCGGATGGACGGCGGCGGCTGATCGGGCTGTACGGGGCCGGGCTCGGCCTGGGGGAAGAGCTGGTCGACGAGGTGGTCGACCGTACGGAAGGCACGACCGCCTCCTTCGCCAAGGAACTCGTGCGGCGGGCAGTGCTGGTGGGGGCCGAGCGCGAGGCCGTGTCCACCGAGAGCCAGGACCTGCGGGCCGCGCTCGACGAGCTGCTGTCCGACCGCGATGCGCTCACCCGGCGGCTGCTGGGTGTGCCGGACGCGGCGTCGGAAGAGGGGGAAGAGGAGGAGTGAGGTCGGCGGCCGCCGCCGAGTTGCGGACCGTCTCGGGGCGGCTTGCGCCCGGGATCGGGATCAGCGTCGGGGAGAGCGCCAACAGCCAGGAGAGCACTGCCTGTTGAGGGGAGATCCCCTCGGCGCGTGCGCGGGCGTGGAACTCCGTGTCCGCGGTCGGCAGATCGGAGGGCCCGTCCAGGGAGCTGCGCGAGACCCCGCCCAGCGGGCTCCACGGCAGGAACGCCAGGCCCAGCTCCGCGCAGAGCCGCAGTTCGGGTTCGCTGTCGCGGACCGCGGGGGAGAACCGGTTCTGTACGGAGACGAGGTCGGTCCCCAGGACCTCGCGGGCCAGGCGGATCTGGGCGGAGTCGGCGTTGGAGATGCCGGCCGTGCGGATCGTGCCCGCGTCGAGGAGTTCGCGCAGGGCGCCGAGGGATTCGGCGTAGGGGACGGCGGGGTCCGGCTTGTGGAGTTGGTAGAGGCCGATCGTGTCCGTGCCCAGGCGGTGGAGGGAGGCCTCGGCCGCGTGCTTGAGGTGGCGGGGGTCGCCGTTGACCGTCCAGCCGCCTTCGGCGGTGCGGCCTCTGCCGCCCTTCGTGGCGACGAGGACGTGGTCGGTGGGGGCTCCGTAGGACGCCAGGGCGCGGGCGATCAGGTGCTCGTTGTGGCCGGGGGACTCGCCCGGTGCGTGGTAGGAGTCGGCCGTGTCCAGGAGGGTGATTCCGGCGTCCAGGGCCGCGTGCACGGTGGCGACGGCGCGGGTCTCGTCCGGGTGGCCCTCGATCGACAGGGGCATGGCGCCGTAACCGATCGCGCTGACCTTGAACGGGCCAAGTTGTCTGTACTGCATGTCAGTTGGTCGATTCTGCGAGGGCGCGCGCCAGCCAGTCGCCGGTGTCCGAGAACGTGAATCCGAGGCCGGTCGCGCGGGTGGTGTCCATGGCGTAGGAGCGGGCGAAGGAGAAGGGGGACGTCTCGCCGACCTCGATGGTCCGGTACGTCGGCGGGGTCGTCGGGGAGAGCGCGGTGACGATGTCGTGGGTGGTGAGAGGCGTGTGCGAGGCCGCGTTGACCGGGCCCGTGAAGTCCTCGCCCGCCGTCCAGAAGAGGAAGGCGGCGATCTCGTCCACGTTGATGTACGTCGCCGGGTGGTTGCGCGGCGGTACGGCGATCGGCTCGCCCGTGCGGAGGCGGTCCGCGTAGTGCGTGACACGGCCCGTGAAGTCGTCGGCGCCGCCCAGGACATGGGCCACTCGTACGGCCGCGTACGGGAAGTCCGGGGACGCGGCGAAGACCGCCTCCGCCTGGCGCTTGCCCTCGCCGTAGTGCGCGTCGAGGAACTCCGGGTCACTCCACGGGAGTTCGAGGTCCACCGCGACCGTGCGCGGGTCGATCGCCGATTCGGGGACGGGGGTGGGGGAGTCCTCGTACTCGTACACCTCCACCGTCGAGGTCATGACGTAGCGGCTCGTACGGTGCGCGAAGACCCGGCGGGCGATCGCGGCCTGGACCGGGGTGTAGAGGACCTGGTCGATCACGACGTCGAAGGTCCGGTCGCCCAGGGCCGCCTCCAGCGACGCCTCGTCGTTCCTGTCGGCGACCAGGATGTCCGCGCCGGGCGGCGGCGCCGACGAGCCCCGGTTGAGGACTGTCACGCGGTCCCCGGCCGCCAGCAGCAGCGCGACGAGTCGCTTGCCGAAGTAGCGGGTACCCCCGATGACCAGCACGTTTCGCATTTCTGCACCCCTTGATTCCATGGGTACAAGTGTTACGTTGGCGCTCCGTTCGCTGAAGGGGGAAACGTGGGAGATCTCGTCGCCGTACCGAAAGAAACGCGGAGTTCCCGGCCTGCCACCAACGAATCCTCATCCGGGTTCGATGCGGTCGACCGGCAGCTCCTGGAGCTCGTCCAGACCGAGGGCCGCCTCAAGCTGAGCGAGCTGGGCCGGCGCATCCGGCTGAGCCCGGCCGCCGTCACCGAGCGGCTGCGCAGGCTGGAGACGAGCGGGGCGATCACGGGATACGGGGCGCGGGTCGACCCGAGGCGGCTCGGGTACGGGATCCAGGCGTTCGTCCGCGTCAATCCGCACGGCGGGTACACGCTCAAGCACCCCAGGACCCTGGAGCTGATGGAGCGGCCCGAGATCACCGAGGTGCACCACGTGGTCGGGGAGGACTGCTGGATCGTCAAGGTCGCCGTCGCCGACACGGTGCATCTGGAGGAGATCCTGGAGCAGGTGTCGGTGCTCGGGCGGACGACGACGTCGATCGTGCTGTCGTCGCCGGTGCGGCAGAAGCCGCTGCCGCCGGTGGAGCGCTGACCGGTACGCAAAAAGAAATCCCCCGGACGAATTGACGTCCGGGGGATTTCTTCGCGTATATTAGAACCTTCATGTCTGCGCACACAGCAAAGGCATGAAGAAGTCTTGTGTGCACACCGTATCGCGTCAGGAGCTGAATTGTCAACCGAGGAATTGCAGAATGAACAGCAATTCGTCTCACGGCTCTACGAGCGCCTGGACGGGCTCCGTGAGCAGGCCGAGGCAGGGGTGGAGCGGTCGTTCGCGGATGTCGGCAGCGGACAGCAGGCCCGGCTCGAAAGGGATGTGGTCGTCGCCGAGCGGAGCGGGCTGCTCGGCGCACTGAATTCCGTGGAATCCGGACTCTGTTTCGGCCGGATCGATCTCGTCGACGGAATCCACCACCACATCGGACGTATCGGAATGAGGGAGGACAACGCGGAGCGCACCCCGCTCGTCGTCGACTGGCGCGCACCCGTCGCCCGCCCCTTCTACCTCGCCACCGGCCACGCCCCCATGGGGCTGCGCCGCCGCCGGCACATCACCACGTCGGGGCGCACCGTCACCGCGCTCCACGACGAGATCCTCGACCTGACCGACGCCGAGCGCACCGGCTACGAGGGCACGGACGCCGACGCCGTGCTGCTCGCCGCGCTCGACTCCGCGCGCACCGGGCGCATGCACGACATCGTGCGCACCATCCAGGCCGACCAGGACCGCATCATCCGCGCACCCCACCGCGGCGTGCTGGTCGTCGAGGGCGGGCCCGGCACCGGCAAGACCGTGGTGGCGCTGCACCGGGCCGCGTATCTGCTGTACGCGCAGCGGGAGTTGCTGGCGCGGCGTGCTGTGCTGATCGTCGGGCCGAACCCGGCCTTCCTCGGCTACATCGGGGATGTGCTTCCCTCGCTCGGCGAGACGGGTGTGCTGCTCGCGACCCCCGGTGAGCTGTTCCCCGGTGTCGTCGCGACGGGTACGGACACCCCGGAGGCCGCCGAGGTCAAGGGCCGGGCTGCGATGGCGGGCGTGCTCGCCGACTTCGTACGCGACCAGCAGCGCACCCCCGAGCCGGGCGCGCCGATCGAGATCGCGCACGACGACGGCACGCTCGTCCTGGACTGGACGATTGCCTACGACGCACGGGAGAAGGCGCGCGCGGCCCAGCTTCCGCACAACCTCGCCCGCCCCCACTTCGCCTTCCGGGTCATCGATCTGCTGACCACGCAGCTGGGCGACCGGCTCGGCGCGGACCCGTACGGCGGCCCGAACTTCCTGGGCCCCGACGACCTCGCCCAGCTCGGCAAGGGGATCGCGGCCAGCGCGGAAGTACACGCCGCCATCGAGGAGTTGTGGCCGCACCTCACCCCGGAGCAGCTCGTCGAGGACTTCCTCGCCGACCCGGTGCATCTGCCGGAGGTCGATGTGGAGGCCGTACGGCGCAAGGTCGGCGAGGGTGACGGGTGGACCGTCGCCGATGTCCCGCTCCTGGACGAGGCTGCCGAGCTGCTCGGTGAGGACGACTCGGCGGCGCGGGCCGCGGCGGAGGCCGCACGGCAGGAGCAGGTCGCCTTCGCGCAGGGGGTCCTGGATCTCTCGCAGGGCTCGGAGTCGTACGAGTTCGAGGACGAGGAGTCGGAGCTGCTCGCCGCGCACAACATCATCGACGCCGAGCGGATGGCCGAGCGCCACGAGGAGGCCGACCACCGCAGCGCCGCCGAGCGGGCCGCCGCCGACCGGACCTGGGCCTTCGGCCACATCATCGTCGACGAGGCGCAGGAGCTGTCGGCCATGGCGTGGCGGCTGCTGATGCGCCGCTGCCCCACGCGGTCGATGACGCTGGTCGGCGACCCCGCCCAGACGGGCGAGCCGGGCGGGTGCGGGGCGTGGGACACGATCCTCGCGCCGTACGTCGACGACCGCTACGAACACGTCCGCCTCGGTGTCAACTACCGTACGCCGGTGGAGATCATGGACGTGGCGGCCGCGTTCCTCAGGGGCGAAGACCCGGCCTTCGAGCCGCCCAGCTCCATCCGCTCGACCGGCGTACGGCCCTGGGCGCACCGCACCGACGACCTGCCGCGCGCGGTCGCCGAAGCGGTCGCGGCGGCGGCAGCGGAGTCGGGCCACCTCGCGGTGATCGCCCCGGCCGAACTGCACGCGGAACTGCTCGCCCTCCTGCCGGACGCGGGCCACGGGCGGACCCCCGACCTGACCCGCCCGGTCGTCCTCCTCGCACCGCGCCAGGCCAAGGGTCTGGAGTTCGACACGGTGCTCGTCGTCGAGCCGTCGCAGTTCGCGGTGAGCGACCTGTACGTGGCGCTGACGCGGGCGACTCAGCGGATGGGCGTGCTGTACTCCGGTCAACTGCCCACCGGGTTGGAGGGGTTCACTCCGGCCTGAGCCAGATCGTCGACAGGGGCGGCAGCGTGAGCTGGATGCTGGAGGGGCGGCCGTGGTACGGGACCGACTCCGGTTTCAGCGGTTCCGGGTTGCGGACGTCGCTGCCGCCGTAGCGGGACAGGTCGGTGTTGAGGACCTCCTGCCAGGCGGGGATGCCCTCTTTGTTCAATGTGCGCGTGGGGACGCCCAGGCGGTAGTCGTGGCGTACCACCGGGGAGAAGTGGGAGATCGCCAGGAGGGGTGTGCCGTCGGAGTCGTAGCGGAGGAAGGCGAGGACGTTGTCCTCCGCGGCGTCGCCCTCCACCCAGGCGAAGCCCGCCGGGTCGGTGTCGCGCTGCCAGAGGGCGGGGGTGGCCGTGTAGGTGGTGTTGAGGTCGCGGACCAGGTCGCGTACGCCCCGGTGGTCGGGTTCCGCGGAGTAGGAGGGGTCGAGGAGCCACCAGTCGGGGCCGTGGCCCTCCGACCACTCGGCTCCCTGCGCGAACTCCTGGCCCATGAACAGGAGTTGCTTGCCGGGGTGGGCCCACATGAAGCCGAGGTACGCGCGGTGGGTCGCGCGCTGCTGCCACCAGTCGCCGGGGAGTTTGGAGACGAGCGAGCGCTTGCCGTGGACGACCTCGTCGTGGGAGATGGGGAGGACGTAGTTCTCGGAGTACGCGTAGACCATCGAGAACGTCATCTCGTTGTGGTGGTACTTGCGGTGGACCGGCTCGTGGGAGACGTACGTGAGCGAGTCGTGCATCCAGCCCATGTTCCACTTCAGGCCGAAGCCGAGGCCTCCGAAGCCGCCCGGTCCTGTGTGGTGCGTGGCGCGGGTGACGCCGTCCCAGGCCGTGGACTCCTCGGCGATCGTGATCACGCCGGGGTTGCGGCGGTAGACGGTGGCGTTCATCTCCTGGAGGAAGGCCACCGCGTCGAGGTTCTCCCGGCCGCCGTGGGCGTTGGGGGTCCACTCGCCGTCCTCGCGTGAGTAGTCGAGGTAGAGCATGGAGGCGACCGCGTCGACGCGGAGGCCGTCGATGTGGAACTCCTCGCACCAGTAGGTCGCGTTGGCCACGAGGAAGTTGCGTACTTCCGTGCGGCCGTAGTCGAATTCCAGGGTGCCCCAGTCGGGGTGGGCCGCGCGGGCCGGGTCCTCGTGCTCGTAGAGGGGGCGGCCGTCGAATTCCGCCAGCGCCCAGTCGTCGCGGGGGAAGTGGGCGGGGACCCAGTCCATCAGGACGCCTATGCCTGATTGGTGGAGTGCGTCGACCAGGAAGCGGAAGTCGTCGGGGGTTCCCATGCGGGAGGTGGGGGCGTAGAAGCCGGTGACCTGGTAGCCCCAGGAGCCGCCGAAGGGGTGTTCGGCGACTGGCATCAGTTCTACGTGGGTGAAGTTCAAGTCGCGTATGTAGGCGGGGAGTTGCGTTGCCAGTTGGCGGTACGTGAGGCCCGGGCGCCAGGAGGGGAGGTGGATCTCGTAGACCGAGAAGGGAGCCTCGTGGACGGGGCGGTCCGCGCGGTGTTCCAGCCAGTCGGCGTCCTGCCAGGTGTGGTGCGACGCGGTGACGATGGAGGCGTTCGCCGGTGGGACCTCCGCGCGGCGGGCCATCGGGTCGGCGCGCAGGGTGTGGCTGCCGTCGGGGCGGGTGATGTCGAACTTGTAGCGTTCGCCCTCGCCCACGGAGGGGAGGAAGAGCTCCCAGATGCCGGAGGAGCCGAGGGAACGCATGGGGAAGCCGGTGGAGTCCCAGTAGTTGAAGTCCCCGGCTATGCGGACGCCGCGGGCGTTGGGGGCCCAGACGGTGAAACGGGTGCCGGTGACTTCCTGGTGGGTCATGGGGTGTGCGCCGAGCGCCTTCCAGAGCTCCTCGTGGCGGCCTTCGTTGATGAGGTGCAGGTCCAGGTCGCCGAGGGTGGGGAGGAAGCGGTACGGGTCCTGGACGGTGTGGGGGTCTTCGGCGTTGGCGTCGTCGTACGTGACCTGGAGTGTGTACTCGGGGACTTCGCGGAGGGGGAGCAGGGCGGAGAAGAACCCGTCGCCGTCGTCGTGGAGCTCGGCGCGGATGCCGGCGGCGCGGACGGTGACGGCGCGGGCGAAGGGGCGCAGCACGCGGATGGCTACGCCTGTGCGGGTGGGGTGTGCGCCCAGGATTGCGTGGGGGTCGTGGTGCTCGCCTGCGAGGAGGCGGGCGCGGTCGGCTGGGGCCAGGGGTGCGGGGGTGGGTGCGTGGCCAGGGTCGGGGGTTTCGGGGGCTCCGACCCCGGGCCCCCGCTCCTCAATCGCCGGAGGGGCTTGATTTGGGTTGATGTTGGCTGTCACCTGCGGGTATGAGGTTGCCGGAGGGGCTGGTTCTGGGCTGCGGTGCGCTTTGGGC
Organism: Streptomyces sp. NBC_01465; assembly: GCF_036227325.1. Taxonomy (NCBI): domain Bacteria; kingdom Bacillati; phylum Actinomycetota; class Actinomycetes; order Kitasatosporales; family Streptomycetaceae; genus Streptomyces; species Streptomyces sp. NBC_01465. The sequence goes on from NZ_CP109467.1 coordinate 5,907,023, forward strand.
TCCGGCGTGCGGGGGCTGTTGGTCACTGGGGCGGCCTCCTTGAGGGGGGCGGGTCGGCGGCGAGGCGTTGGATCGCTGCCATGGGGACCGGCAGCCAGTCGGGGCGGTGGCGGGCCTCGTAGAGGACCTCGTAGACCGCCTTGTCCGTCTCGTACGCCCGCAGCAGTTCGGGCTCGGCGCGCGGGTCGTTGCCGGAGAGGGCGGCGTATCCCTCGCAGTACGCGCTGCGGCAGCCCGCCGCCCAGTCCGGGTCCCAGGGGCGGTGCGAGCGGGCGGCGTAGTCGAAGGAGCGCAGCATGCCCGCCACGTCGCGGGCGATCGGCTGCGGGCGGGTGCGTTCCGTGAGGGGGCGGGCCGGTTCGCCCTCGAAGTCGATCAGGGACCATGCGTGGCCTGACCTCGCGCGGAGCGCCTGGCCCAGGTGCAGGTCGCCGTGGACGCGTTGCGCCTGCCAGGTGCGGCCCGACTGGCCCAGGGAGGTGATCTGCTCGAACGCGGTGCGCAGGCCGGGGACGTAGGGGAGGAGGGACGGGACTGCCTGGGCTGTTTCTTGGAGGCGGCCGATCATGTCCGCCGCCAGGTGGTCCGTCTGCTGTTTGCGCAGGGTCTGGGTGGGGAGGGCCGTCGCAAGTGCCGCGTGGATCTCGGCAGTTGTCCGGCCCAGCTCGTACGCCTCGGTGCGGAAGTCCCTCCCGTCGGCGAGCGCGTGCAGGGCCAGCTGCCAGCCGTCGTCGGAGCCGCGCAGGAAGGGCTGGAGCACACCGAGCGTGGCCGGTTCGCCGTCGAGGGTGCCCTCGAACCAGGCCACGGGAGCGGGGACCCGGTGGCAGCCCGAGCGGGCGAGTGCCCACGGGAGTTCCAGGTCCGGGTTGGTGCCCGCGTGGATCCTGCGGAAGAGCTTGAGGATGTACGCATCGCCGTACACCAGCGAGGAGTTGGACTGCTCCGCGCCGAGTGGGCGCGCGTTCAGCCCGGGGGCGGGGAGCGTCGCTCGGGGGTCGCGGTCGAAGCGCAGGGTGCCGAGCGTGCCCGGGGTGCGCAGGCGTTCCAGGAGGAGGCCGGCCAGGCGGGGATCGAGGAGGGCGTCGTACGCGGTGAGACCCGTCAGGGGGCCCTCGGTGACATGGCCGATGAGGGCGGAGGCGAGGTGGCGGGGGAGCGCGGCGCGCAGGCCGAGCAGGAGTTGGTAGCAGTCGCCGTCGGGTTCGGTGCGTATGAGGAGGTGGAGCAGGCCCGCGGAGCCGCCGGGCGGGAGGAGGCCGGTCGCCGAGACCAGGGTGAGGTCGTCGACGCTGCGGCCCTTGCCCGCGAACCAGCGCTGGCGCGGCAGCCACTGCCGCAGCATCGGGGCCAGGGATATCAGGGGGTCGGGCGGTACGGACGAGGCGCGTGCGTCTGCATCTGCGTCGCTCCAGATCGATGCCGTCCAGATGGATGCAGCCTTGGACATGGATCGCATCACGTCCTTTCCCGCGGTGGGTTCGGAGTGCCCAGGGCGGGGCGGCGGAAACCGCCCCGCTCGTGACGCATCGTCAACTCAGCCCAGTACGGCGTCCTTTCGGAGCCGGAACCAGTAGAAACCGTGACCTGCCAGGGTCAGGAGGTACGGCAGTTCGCCGATGGCGGGGAAACGCACCCCGCCGATCAGCTCCACCGGGTGGCGGCCGGTGAAGGCCTGGAGGTCGAGCTCCGTCGGCTGGGCGAACCGCGAGAAGTTGTGCACGCACAGGACCAGGTCGTCGCGGTACTCGCGGAGGAAGGCGAGGACCGCGGGGTTGGAGGAGGGGAGCTCGGTGTACGAACCGAGCCCGAAGGCCGGGTTCTGTTTGCGGATCTCGATCATCCGCCGCGTCCAGTGCAGCAGTGAGGCAGGCGACGCCATTGACGCCTCGACGTTGGTGACCTGATAACCGTAGACCGGATCCATGATCGTCGGGAGGAAGAGCCGCCCCGGATCGCAGGAGGAGAAGCCGGCGTTGCGGTCGGGGGTCCACTGCATCGGGGTGCGCACCGCGTCGCGGTCGCCCAGCCAGATGTTGTCGCCCATGCCGATCTCGTCCCCGTAGTAGAGGATCGGGGAGCCGGGGAGGGAGAGCAGCAGGGCCGTGAACAGCTCGATCTGGTTGCGGTCGTTGTCGAGGAGGGGCGCGAGCCGCCGGCGGATGCCGATGTTGGCGCGCATCCGGGGATCCTTGGCGTACTCCGCGTACATGTAGTCGCGCTCTTCGTCCGTGACCATTTCGAGCGTGAGCTCGTCGTGGTTGCGCAGGAAGATGCCCCACTGGGCGCTCGCGGGGATGGCCGGGGTCTTGGCGAGGATCTCCGAGACGGGGTAGCGCGATTCACGCCGTACGGCCATGAAGATGCGCGGCATCACGGGGAAGTGGAACGCCATGTGGCACTCGTCGCCGCCGGCCTTGAAGTCGCCGAAGTAGTCGACGACATCCTCCGGCCACTGGTTGGCCTCGGCGAGCAGGACCGTGTCCGGGTAGCTCGCGTCGATCTCGGCCCGAACGCGCTTCAGGAACTGGTGAGTTGCGGGCAGGTTCTCGCAGTTCGTGCCCTCGACCTGGTAGAGGTACGGGACCGCGTCGAGGCGGAAGCCGTCGATGCCCAGGTCCAGCCAGAAGCGCAGGGCGGAGATGATCTCCTCCTGGACCACCGGGTTCTCGTAGTTGAGATCCGGTTGGTGGGAGAAGAACCGGTGCCAGTAGTACTGCTTGCGCACCGGGTCGAAGGTCCAGTTGGACGTCTCCGTGTCGACGAAGATGATGCGGGCGTCCTGGTACTGCTTGTCGTCGTCGGCCCAGACGTAGTAGTCGCCGTACGGCCCCTCCGGATCCTTTCTGGACTCCTGGAACCACTCGTGCTGATCGCTCGTGTGGTTCATGACGAAGTCGATGATGACGCGCATGCCGCGCTGGTGCGCGGCGTCCACGAACTCGACGAAGTCGGCGAGGTCGCCGAACTCCGGGAGGACGGACGTGTAGTCCGAGACGTCGTAACCCCCGTCGCGCAGCGGCGACTTGAAGAACGGCGGCAGCCAGAGGCAGTCGACGCCCAGCCACTGGAGGTAGTCCAGTTTGGCGGTGATGCCCTTGAGGTCGCCGACGCCGTCCCCGTTGGAGTCCTGGAACGAACGCACCAGGACCTCGTAGAAGACGGCACGCTTGAACCAGTCGGGATCGCGGTCCTTGGCCGGGGTGTCCTCGAAGGTGTCGTGGACAGGCTCGTTTACGATCATGGTGTGGGTGACCCTCCGATCGGCGGGGACGGTCGCAGGACGCAGATGTGCGCGGGCGTGACGCCCGGCTCTAGGCGCACGTAATTCGCCCTGCCCCAGTGGTAGGTCTCGCCGGTGAGCTCGTCGCGCACCGGGACGGACTCGTGCCATTCCAGGCCGAGTTCCGGCATGTCCAACGAGACCGTGGCCTCCTGGGTGTGGTGAGGGTCGAGGTTCGCGACCACCAGAACGGTGTTCGATCCCGACCGTTTCGAGAAGGCGAGCACCGTGTCGTTGTCGGTGTGGTGGAAATGGATGTCGCGGAGCTGCTGGAGCGCGGGGTGGGTGCGGCGCAGCTGGTTGAGGGTGGTGATCAGGGGGGCGATGGTGCGGCCTTCGCGTTCAGCCAACTCCCAGTCTCTGGGCCGGAGTTGGTATTTCTCCGAGTGAAGGTACTCCTCGCTTCCCTCGCGGGCGGGGGCGTTCTCGCACAGTTCGTAGCCGGCGTAGACGCCCCAGGAGGGGGCGAGTGTTGCCGCGAGAACGGCCCGTACCTCGAAGGCCGGACGGCCGCCGTGCTGGAGGTAACCGTGCAGGATGTCGGGGGTGTTCACGAAGAAGTTGGGCCGCATGTACGAGGCGGCCGCACCGGAGAGTTCGGTCAGGTACTCGGTCAGTTCCTCTTTCGTGTTCCGCCAGGTGAAGTACGTGTACGACTGCTGAAAACCGATGCGGCCGAGCGTGTGCATCATGGCGGGCCGGGTGAACGCCTCGGCCAGGAAGATGATGTCGGGGTCGGTGCGGGTGATCTCCCCGATGACGCGCTCCCAGAAGACGACCGGCTTGGTGTGCGGATTGTCGACGCGGAAGATGCGTACGCCGTGATCCATCCAGAGGCGCAGGATCCGTACGGTCTCCTCGACGAGACCGTCCATGTCCTCGTCGAACGCGACCGGATAGATGTCCTGGTACTTCTTCGGCGGATTCTCCGCGTACGCGATCGAGCCGTCGGCGCGGTGGTGGAACCACTCCGGATGCTTCTCCACCCAGGGGTGGTCGGGCGAGCACTGGAGCGCGAAGTCGAGGGCGATCTCCATGCCCAAATCGGCGGCCGTGGCGACGAATTGATCGAAGTCGTCGAAGGTCCCGAGGTCGGGGTGGATCGCGTCGTGACCGCCCTCGGGTGATCCGATGGCCCAGGGGACGCCGACGTCGTGGGGGCCTGCGGAGAGGGAGTTGTCGGGCCCTTTGCGGAAGGTCGTCCCGATGGGGTGGACGGGCGGCAGGTACACGACGTCGAACCCCATGGCGGCGACGGCGGGGAGCCGCTCGGCGGCCGTACGGAAGGTCCCGCTGACCGGGGGCCTGCCCTCCTCGACCACCGCCCCCTCCGAGCGGGGGAAGAACTCGTACCAGGACCCGAAGAGCGCCCGCCTCCGCTCGACGAGCAGGCTCAACGGGTCGCTCGCGCTGACCAGTTCACGGAGCGGATGCCGACGGAGCGCCTCCACGACATCGGGCGCATGGACGGCCGCGAGCCGGGCGGCGACGGACATGTCCGTGTCGCGGAGGGCCGCGGCGGCGGCCAGGACGGCAGCCCTGCGCCCCTTCTTCTTCGGAACGCCGTCGGCCGCACGCTCGTACAGCTCCGCGCCCTCGGCGAGCACGAGCGCCGTGTCGATCCCCGCGGGGATCTTGATGCGGGCGGTGTGGAGCCAGGTGGCGACGGGGTCGCCCCAGGCCTCGACCGTATACGTCCAGACCCCCTCGGAGGCGGGCGTGACGTACGCCCCCCACCGGTCGGTCCCGGGAGCCAGCTCCCGCATCGGCGTCCACGGTCCGCGCCGCCCGCCCGGATCTCGTAGCACCACATTGGCGGCGACGGCGTCGTGTCCGTCCCGGAACACGGTCGCGGTGACCTGGAAACGCTCACCGCTCACCGCCTTCGCGGGACGTCTGCCGCCGTCGACGAGAGGCTGTACGTCCAGGACAGGTATGCGACCGATCACAAGTGACCACCTTGGGGTGGGGTGGGTGCGTGCGGTGGGGTGCGCTTTGGGGGCGGGTACCGGGACAGCCTTCCCCCACACATCGGGGGGTCAATCCGGGCACTTGGTTAAGTACTCGTGCGTAGTGGAACTGGCAAGTGCCCCGTGCGTCGACCTGGTGATCGTCCGGTGGAACATGGGCGGATGAAGAAGTGGACCAGGAGCCCGGATCCGGAACCGGCGGCGGGTGGATCCCGCCTCTCGCCGCACGCCGAGATGCTGAGGGACCGTTTCCTCGCCGCACCGGTGGTCGCCGCCCCCGACCCCTGGCGCCCCGCCGATCGGCCGTTCGCCCCGGTGGGCGGGCTGACGGGGGTCGGCTTCGGGCTGCACCCCGACAGCGGCAGGGACCTGCTGATGGCGGTCTCCCACAACGGGCACGGGCTCTTCGACACCGTGACGGGGGAGCGGATCGCACGCGATCCGGAGGGCGACGACCCCGACGGCGGCGACCTCGCCTGCCAGGGGCTGGGGCCGTTGGCGGACAGCCGGATCCGTATCGCCGGACTCTACGGCGGCGGGCTGCACACCACCGCGGTCGGCGGCTGGTCCGTGGAGGTCGTCAGTCCGGACTGGCCGAACGACCGCGTACTGCTCTCCGGCGCCGGAGGCTCGCCGTACCGCGGCGCGCACGGCGAGGGGTGGTGGCACGTCTTCCATTCGGCCTGGTCGGAGCTGCGCGCCTTCGGGTTTTCCCCGTCCGGGCGGAGCCTGGCTGTCGCCACCAGCAGTGATGTGACGCTCTGGACGCGCAGGGCCTAGGGGTTGTTCACCTGGAGGAGCCGGTTCGGTGAACCGGGGCCCGCGCCCGTGATCCTGCCCCAGGAGGCGTTTTTCTTCAGTGCCTTCGACACCTCGGGCGGCGTTGCCCAGGAGTGGTCCGCCAGGTAGAGCGCTGCCGCTCCCGCCGCGTGCGGGGATGCCATCGAGGTGCCCGAGATCGTGTCCTTCGCCGTGTCGCTCGTGTTCCAGGCGGAGGTGATCGATACGCCCGGTGCGTACAGGTCCACCCTGGAGCCCCAGTTGGAGAAGCTCGCCTGGGCGTCCGTCCTGTCCGTCGCCCCTACCGTGATCGCCTCCTTGACCCTGGCCGGGGAGTACAGGATCGCGGGCATGCCGTCGTTTCCGGCGGCGATCGTGTACGTGACCCCGGATGCGATGGAGTTCCGTACCGCCGCGTCCAGTTGGGTGTTGGCGAAGCCGCCCAGGCTGAGGTTGGCCACTGCCGGTTTCTGGGCGTGCTGCGTGACCCAGTCGATGCCGGCGATGACTTGGGCCGTGGTGCCCGAACCCGCCGCGTCCAGGACGCGGACCGCCACCACGTTCGTCTTCTTTGCCACGCCGTACGTCTCGCCCGCGATGGTGGCTGCCACGTGTGTTCCGTGGCCGTTGCCGTCCTGGGCCACTGCGTCGTTGTCCACGAAGTCCCAGCCGCTGGATGCCCGGCCGCCGAAGTCCTCGTGCGTCGTACGGATTCCGGTGTCGATGACGTACGCGGTGACACCCTCGCCCGCGCTCTCCGGCCAGGTGTACGACGCGTCCAGCGGGAAGTCCTCCTGGTCGATGCGGTCCAGGCCCCAGGAGGGCGGGTTCTGCTGGTTGTGGTCGAGCGTGACGGTGGTGTCCTGGACCACCGAGGCCACGCGGGGGTCGGCCGCGAGGCGCTTCGCCTCGGTCGAATCCGCCCTCACCGCATAGCCGTTGAGTGCCGTGCTGTACGTATGGCTTATTTCGGCCCCGTACTTCGCCGCGAGGTCCCTGCCCGCGGCCGATGGGGCCTTGATCCCCGACTGGCCCGGCCTGAGCGTGACGATGTAGCTGCCGCCGACGGCGCCCGGCGCCCCGGCGCCGAGTATCGGGCCCTCGGGCGGGGCGGCGTGGGCGGGCAGGGTGATGGCTGAGAGCGCCGCTGCTGTGGTGACCGCCGTCAGCGCCCCTGCGAGCTGCAGTCGGCGGGTGTGTGCGTGCGGAAGTGTCATGGTGTGAGTCCCCCTCATCAACTCCGGCCGTCCCCGGTGCAGTTGACGCCGTTGGACGGCCACTTGGCAGCCTTGCCTGTGGTGTGAAGTGCCACAAGACCGCACGAGGGGGCGGAATCGGCCATATCGCCCGTGGAGGATGTGTGGGGAACTGCGGGGAGGTTGCGTCGTATTCCGGTCACGTCGGAGGGGGTGGGCGGAAGCCGGTGCTCCTGGGGCGCGGGGTACCGTCGGGCCGCCGGCAGCCGCGCGGAGTGAACCCAAGGGAGAGGCTGGAACATGACATCGTCGTTCGGTTCCTACCAGGACGAGATCTATCTCAACGGGCTCGGCGGGATCGTGCCGAAGTATCCGGTGGACATGCGCGAGCTGGAGGCTGCCGCCCATGCCGCGATGCCCGCCTCCGTGCGGTCCTATGTCGCCGGGGGTGCGGGCGACGAGCGCACCCAGCGCGCCAATGTCGAGGCGTTCGACGGGTGGGGGCTCGTTCCGCGCATGTTCGTGGGCGCCAAGGAGCGGGACCTGAGCGTTGATCTGTTCGGGATGAGCCTTCCCTCGCCGCTCTTCATGGCCCCCATCGGCGTCCTCGGCATCTGCGCGCAGGACGGGCACGGCGATCTGGCCACCGCGCGCGCCGCAGCCCGTACGGGAGTGCCCATGGTCGCCTCGACCCTCTCGTCCGACCCGATGGAGGACGTCGCCGCCGCGCTCGGGGAGACACCGGGGTTCTTCCAGCTGTACACGCCGACCGATCGTGAGCTCGCCGCCAGCCTCGTGCAGCGTGCCGAGAAGTCCGGGTTCAAGGGCATCGTCGTCACACTCGACACGTGGGTCACGGGGTGGCGGCCGCGCGATCTGGCCAACGCCAACTTCCCCCAGCTCAGGGGGCACTGCCTCGCCAACTACACCAGCGACCCCGTCTTCCACGCCCAGCTCGCCCGCGACCCGGAAGAGGACATGGGCGCCGCGATCCTGCGCTGGACACAGGTCTTCGGCAACCCGCTCACCTGGGACGATCTGCCGTGGCTGCGGTCCCTCACCACCCTGCCGCTGATCGTGAAGGGGCTCTGCCACCCCGAGGACGTACGGCGTGCGAAGGACGGCGGCGTCGACGGCATCTACTGCTCCAACCACGGGGGGCGGCAGGCGAACGGCGGGCTGCCCGCCCTCGACGCGCTGCCCGGTGTGGTGGAGGCCGCCGACGGGATGCCTGTTCTTTTTGATTCCGGCATCCGCAGCGGCGCCGACGTCGTGAAGGCCCTCGCGCTCGGCGCGAGCGCCGTCGGCATCGGGCGGCCGTACGCGTACGGGCTCGCCCTCGGCGGCGACGACGGGGTCACGCACGTACTGCGGTCCGTACTGGCGGAGGCCGACCTGATCATGGCCGTCGACGGGTATCCCACGCTCGCCGACCTCACCCCCGACGCCCTGCGCCGGGTGAACTGACCGCGCGCGTACGGGGAGGAGCGGGGCGGCTCCTCCCCGTACGGTCAGGCGGATTCCGGGGTGTCCCACACCTGCCAGGGTTGCGTGGCCACCCAGGCGTCCGCCGCCTGCGGGGTGGTGCCCAGCGCGCGGGACGCCTCGCCGCCGTCGCCCGCCATCAGGTGCGGGTCGTCGCCCGCCGCCATGTAGTGGTAGATCCCGGCCACGCCCGCCGCGGCCTCCGCACCGATCACCTGGGCCAGGCCCTTCTCGAACAGGTCGGCGGGCAGCGGCTCGTAGTGCACCGAGCGGCCGAGGCCCAGCGCGAACTCCGCCGCCAGCGCGTCACCCGTGAGCGAGCGCTCGCCGCCGATGTCGAAGGTGCGGCCCACCACGCCGTCCGCCTCCGCGAAGAGAGCCGCGGCCGTCGCCTCGGCGAGGTCGCGGTGGGAGATCCAGGCCGTCTCGGTGGCGGTGGGCAGCGGGTAGGCGAGCAGGCCCTCGGAGATCAGGGCCGGGCCGTTCCACGGGCTGAAGAGGTTGTCGAGGTAGACCGGCGGGCGCAGCACCACCAGATCCACCCCGCTCTCGCGCAGGACCGACTCCGCGAGGCGGCGCGTCTCGAAGGCCGCGACCTGGGTGGTGCGGTCGGGGATGCGGGTGTTGGCGTTGTAGACGATGCGGCGCACCCCGCTCTCGCGGGCCGCGTCGCCGATGTGCCGTGCGTACGACTCGATCAGCACCGGGTCGTAGCTCAGCGGCATCACCACCGAGGCGTGGGTGGCGCCCTCGAAGAGCCGCCGTACCGCGTCCCGGTCGGCGAGGTCCCCGGTCTGGCAGGAGACGCCGGGGAGTTGGGGGCGCTCGGCCGGGGCGCGGCGGGTGAGGGTGCGGACCCGGTGGCCGCGGTCGGTGAGCAGACGGGCCACTGCGCCGCCCTGGAAGCCGGTCGCTCCCACGACGGCGCAGCGCTGCGGGATGTGCTCGGGCATGGTGGTGAGGGCCTTTCGATAGGGTGAGAGGTGCCGTTCCGGTCCGGTCCTCCAGGCTGGCGGGGGTGGCTTGGGAGGATCAATTAACAAACCGGGGCGGGGGTTGAGGGATCGTCCATGAATGAGACCGACCACCTCATTCCCGATGACCTGATCGGTGAGCTGCTCAAGCCGCTGCGGCTGACCGGTGTCTTCGACAGCCGCTGGCACGTCCAGGCCCCCTGGGCCATCGAGGGCGACGCGGAAGCGGCCTGTGCCGTACTGCACTACATGGTCGAAGGCGGCTGCTGGATCACCGGCGAGGGCCATGAGCCGCTGCGGCTGGAAGCCGGTGACCTGGCCTTCTTCCCCACTGGCACCGCCCACCGGCTCTCCGACCGCCCCGACCGTCAGGGCGTGCCGCTGCGGGCCGTACTGCCCGAGCGGCAGCCGGGGACCTCGGGTGAGATCCGTATCGAGGGAAGCGGTCCGGCCAGCCGGCTGCTCTGCGCCGGGCTGCACTACGACGCCAGCGCGGCCACCGGCCTCTACCGCGCCCTGCCCTGGGTGCTGGTCCTGGACCGTACGCAGGTGGTGCGCGAACCCCTCCTCGACGGCACCCTCGCACTGCTCTCCGCCACCGACCGCCCCGTGGCCCCCGGCGACCGCCTCGTCACCCTGCGGGCCTTCGAGATGGCGCTGGTCCTGGCGCTGCGGCCGCTGCTGCACGAGCTCGCCGAGCACCCCGCCTCGCTGCTCGCCCTGCGCCACCCCGGCATCAGCAAGGCCATGGTGATCATCTCGACCCGGTTCGCCGAGCCGTGGACCGTCGAGCTGCTGGCCCGCGAGGCCGGGATGTCCCGTTCGGCCTTCACCGCCGCCTTCCGCGAGCTGGTCGGCGAGGCTCCGGCCCGGCATCTGACCGGCCGGCGCATGCAGGAGGCCGCCCGGCTGCTTGGCGAGACCACGCTGCCGCAGTCGGCGGTGCCCGAGCGCGTCGGCTACCGCAGCGCCGTCGGCTTCCACCTGGCGTTCAAGAACTGGTTCGGCCGGACACCGGGCGATTTCCGCAGCTCGGGCGCGTCGGGTGCACCCCGACTGGCCGGTTCTTAAGGACCCCTGGACGGTCGTTCATTGCCCCGTACCCCTGCCGCCGGACAGGGTCGGAAGGCAGAAACCTTCCGTCTGAGGAGCAAAGTTGACCAGGTCCGGCCAGGAGTACACCGAGTCGTTGCGCGACGGCCGCGAAATTTGGCTCGACGGGGAGCGCGTGAAGGACGTCACCACGCACCCCGCCTTCCGCAACACCGCAGCCTCCATCGCGGGCCTCTACGACCTGGCGCACTCGTCGGAGCACTCCGCGACCCTCACCCAGGGCGGCGTCCACCGGGCGTTCGCGATCCCGCGCAGCTACCAGGACCTGGTCGCCCGGCGCGAGGCGTACAAGGTGTGGGCCGAGGCGAGTTACGGATTCCTGGGGCGCACCCCCGACTACATGGCGGGCGGCGCCGCCGGTTTCGCCGCCGCACCGCACCTCTTCACCACCGACTCCTTCGACGGGGCCGCCAACGCGCTCGCCTACCACCGGCGGCTCGCGGAGGGCGACCTCTATCCGACCTTCACCATCACCAACCCGCAGATCGACCGGACAAAATCCGCCTCCGAGCAGGAGGAGGACGACCTGGTCGTACGGGTCGTGGCCGAGCGCGACGGCGGCATCGTCGTCCGCGGCGCCAAGATGATCGGCACCGCGGCCGTCTTCGGCAACGAGGTCATCGTCGGGACCATCGAGCCCCTTGCACCGCAGGACGTCGAGCACGCGCTGACGTTCTCCGTGCCGATCGACACCCCGGGCCTCAAGTTCATCTCGCGCACCTCCTACGAGGGCCAGGCGCGCAGCGTCTTCGACAACCCGCTCTCCTCGCGCTTCGACGAGAACGACGCCCTGCTGATCTGCGAGGACGTCTTCGTGCCCTGGGAGAACGTGCTGACGTACCGCGATGTGGACGCCAGCTTCGGCATGTGGTGGAAGACGCCTGCCTATCGCAACTTCGTCCACCAGGCCGCCACCCGCTTCTGGACCAAGCTCGAATTCCTCACCGGCATCGCGATTCTGCTGACGAAGGCCAACAACACCTACCAACTGCCGCCCGTCACCCAGGCGATCGGCCGGCTGATGGGCAAGGTCGCCCAGGCCAAGGCGTTCGTACTGGCCGCCGAGGCTTCGTACGAGGAGATCGACGGCGGGAAGGGCGGCGTCGCCCCGGGGAAGGACATCTCCTTCGCGCAGCGCATCATGGCCGGCGAGCTCTACCCGCAGGCCGTCCAGGAGATCAAGATGCTGGCCGGCGGCGGCGTCATCCAGCTTCCCGCGTCCGGCGCCGATCTGCTGCACCCGGAGATCGGGCCGCTCGTCGCCAAGTACATCCGCTCGCCCGGACACCCCGCCGAGGACCGCATCAAGCTCCTCAAACTGGCCTGGGACGCGCTCGGTTCGGAGTTCGCGGGCCGCCACGAGCAGTACGAGCGCTTCTACCACGGGGCGCCGCACATCTATCTGATGCAGCAGGTGTGGGAGGGCGACACCGCGAGCTGCGAAGAGCTGGCCAGGCACTGTCTCGACAGCTACACGCTGGGGCAGGCAGTACGGCCGTGAACGCCGCCGGTACGCCCGCGCGCAGACCCGGGGCCGCTCTTGCGCTGCTCGCCGCCACCCAACTGCTGCTGATCCTCGACACCGCGATCATCAATGTCGCGCTGCCGTCGATCGGCGACGACCTGGGGTCGGGATCGGCGGGGCTCTCCTGGGTGGCCAACGCGTATCTGATCACCTTCGGGGGGCTGCTGCTCCTCGGCGGGCGCACCGCCGATCTCTTCGGCCACCGGCGGCTGTTCGTCGCCGGGCTCGGGTTGCTCGGCGCGGCCTCCGCGGCGGGCGGTCTTGCGGGCAGCGCGAGACTTCTGGTCGCCGCACGCGCCGTTCAGGGGGTGGGCGCGGCCCTCGCCGCTGCCGCCGCTTTCGCGCTTCTGCTGATTCTCTTTCCCGACGGGCCCGGGCGCCACAAGGCGCTGGGCGCGTTCGCCGCGATGGGCGGGCTCGGCGGGGTCCTCGGCACCGTCCTGGGCGGGGTGCTGACGTCCGCGCTCGGCTGGCGCTCCACGTTCTGGCTGAACGTCCTGGGTGCCGTGGTGCTGGTGGTGCTCGCGATGCGGCTGCTCGACGGCGGTACGGGGGGCCGGCGCGACGCGGGCTTCGACCTCGCCGGGGCGCTCACCGCCACCTGCGGGCTCGGGCTCGTCGCGTACGCGCTGGTCGGTGCGGGCGAGTACGGGTGGACCGCGCCCCGGACCTGGGTGACGGGCGCCGCAGGCGTGGCGCTGCTCGCCGCCTTCGCGGGCGTCGAGCGCCGGGCCGCGTATCCGCTGGTGCCTCCGGGGGTGCTGAGCAGGCCGACGCTGCGGCTCGCCAACGGGCTCAGCGCGCTGGCCCAGATGACGCTCTTCCCCATGTTCTTCCTGGTCAGCCTCTACCTCCAGTCCGTACTGGGGCAGTCCGCGCTGACCGGCGGCCTCGGACTGCTGCCGCTGTCACTGGTCGTGGTCGCCGTCGCACCGCAGACCGGGCGGATCCTGTTCCGGTTCGGGCTGCGCACCACCATGACCGCCGGATTCGCCCTGCTCTTCGGCGGGATGCTCTGGCTCGCCCTGGCGCTCCGCGCCGACGGCACGTTCTTCACCACCGTCCTCGCACCCAGCCTGGTGATCGGCGTCGCCCTGCCGCTCGTCATGGTCACCACCAATGTGGCCGCCACCGCCGAAGCCGCCCCCGAGGAGACCGGGCTCGCCTCGGGGCTCATCAACACCAGCCAGCAGTTCGGCTCGGTGCTCGGCCTCGCGGTCCTGGTCGGCGTGGCGACGCGGGACACCGACACGACCGCGGGCTTCCGGGCCGCACTGCTCACCGGGGCCGCCTTCGCGGCGCTGGCCGCGCTGCTGTCCGTACGGCTGCGACCGCCGGGGGCCGACGGTTCCGTCGGCGGGGCGGCGCGCAACGAGCCCGGCACTGAGTCCGGCACTGAGCCCGGCACTGCGTCCGGCATCGAGCACGACACCGACCGCGTGCGCTGACCGGCCCGTACGCGAACGTCTGCACCTTCTCTTCGTGACTTCCTCAGGAGAACTGTCTTGTCCAGCATGCCTGTTTCCGCCGCGCCCCTGACCGAGGCGCCTCTTGTCGACCTGGCCGCCCGCCGGGAGCCGCTGTACCGGATAGCCGAGATATGCGCGGCCGACCCGCTCGGCGCCGACGCCGTCTGCCGGGTGCTGCCCGCCATGAACAAGGCCGCCGACATCCCCGCCCTGATCGTCGCCCTGCGCTCCCTGGTTCCAGGCCCCGACCTGACGGCCGGACTGGACACCGTCTCCGCGCTCGCCGCCATGCGTGACCTGGGCATCGTCGCGGGGTCGCTCAAGCGGCACGGCATCCAGCCCATCGACGCCGTACCCGAACTGCTCCCGGTCCTCCAGGAGTTGGGCAGCCGCACCGACATGATCCCCCGGGACACGGTGCACCACTACACCACCTGGAACCCGGCCGACGGGCGCCGCCGCATGTACACCGGAGACCCGATGGAGGCCTGCCTCCAGGACGCCGTACGCATGGTCTTCCCCAGCCTCGTCGCCTCCCTCGACACCTGCGAGGAGCTGGCCGGTCTCGAACCGTACGACCCCGCCTTCGCCCGCGCCCTGCGCCGCACCGACCGGCTCGTGAAGGCGATGGTCGCCTCCATCGACTTCACCGTCGCGCATGTCTCCCCGGTCTACTTCGCGCAGGTGCTCCGCCCGTACTTCGAGGAGTTCACCGTCGACGGGCACGACTACCTCGGGCCCGCGGCTGCCCAAGTCCCGCTCTGGCTGGTCGACTTGACGCTGTGGCAGTCCGACAGGAGCGGCGCCTCGTACGACGCCTTCATCGCCGAGTCCGTGCCCTACAGCCTGCCGTCCTGGCGCGCCTTCCACGCCGCCCACGCCCACAGCCCCTCCGCCGTCGGCAAACTGTCGGCCGCCATCAGCTGGGAGGACGTGGACCAGCTGCCCGCGCCGCTCACCGACGCCGCCCTCGCGCTCCAGGACGTACTGCGCACTCTGAAGACCTTCCGCGCCCGCCACATCACCATCGCTCGCAAGGCGTACAGCGACGACGTGCGGCTGTACGAGAACGGCAGCGGCGGCGCCCCCATCGCGCTGCTCCGCTCGGTCCTCGACCTGACGCGCGACAACGAGACGCTCGTACGCCGGTCGACCCGCCCGCGCGACGCCCAGGCCGCCTGATGAAGGAGACCGAGAACATGCTCCGTACTCAGCCCCAGCCCCAGCCCCGGATCCTGATCGCGGGCGGCGGGATCGCCGGGCTCACCGCCGCGCTGTCCCTGCATGCGGCGGGGTTCGAGGAGATCACCGTCATCGAGGCCGCCCGGGAGATCCAGCCCGTCGGCGCGGGCCTCAACATCATGCCCAACGCCGTACGCGAACTCGACGCGCTCGGGCTCCTGGAGCGGCTCGACGCGACCGCCGTGCGCACGCGCGAGCTGCGCTACTACCACCGCAGCGGCGGCCTCATCTCCCGCGAGGCGCGCGGTCTGGGCGCCGGATACCGCTGGCCGCAGCTCTCCGTCCAGCGCGGCGACCTGCAGATGGCGCTCGCAGACGCGGTACGGGCCCGGCTCGGCGAGCAGAGTCTGGTGCCCGGCGTCCGGGTCACCGCCGTCGGCCAACTCCCGGGCGGCAAGCCCCGGGTGGAGCTGCGCCACCGCGACGAGGGCGCCCTCGCCTCGCTCGCCCCCGACGTCCTGATCGGCGCCGACGGCATCCGCTCCGTCGTCCGCGCCGCCCTTGTGCCCGGCGAGGGCGAGCCCCCGTGGAACGGCATGCTCGTCTGGCGCGGCACCTCCTGGATGGACGCCGACCGGGCCGGGACCTTCATGCTCATCGCCGGCGACAACCGGCAGAAGGCCGTCGTCTACCCCATGGCGGAGCCCGAGGGCGGCCGTGTCCTGGTCAACTGGGCACTCGCCCTGCCCGCGGAGGCGGTCGCGGACCCCGGCGACGACGTACGCGGCGACTGGAACCGGCCCGTCCCCGTCACCAAGTTCCTCCACCACTACGAGGGTTGGGTCTTCGACGGCGTCGACGTCGCCGAGATCCTGCGCGCGGCCGACGGCGCCTACGAGTACCCGATGGTCGACCGCGAGCCCTTGGCGCGCTGGACCCACGGCCGCACCACCCTGATCGGGGACGCCGCCCACGCGATGTATCCGATCGGCTCGAACGGGGCGACCCAGTCCATCGTCGACGCCCGCGCCCTCGCGCATGCGCTGGCCACCTGTGACACCACGGACGAGGGGCTCGCGGCGTACGAGAACGACCGGCGGCCCGCGATGAGTCAACTCCAGCTGTCCAACCGGCAGTTGGGTCCCGAAGTGGTGATCAATCTGGCGCACGAGCGGGCGCCCGGCGGCTTCACCGACATCAACGACGTCATCCCCGCCGAGGAGCTCGACGCCATCGCCGCCCGGTACGCGGCGACCGGCGCGTTCGACGCGGCGGCCGTCAATCAGGGCTCCCCGTACGACGTCGTGCGGGACCGGGTTCCGGCGGCGTAGCGCGCGCGGCCGGAAGGAGTGCCCCGGGTGCGCCGTGGTTGCGGTGGGCGCGGGGCACTACCTTCGGAGGTGTTCTGTACCTCGCTTGCGAAGGTGGAGCACGCATGAAGGCCATTCGTCGATTCACCGTACGGCCCGTCCTCCCCGAACCCCTGCGCCCGCTCACCGACTTGGCGCGGAATCTGCGCTGGTCCTGGCACACCGAGACCCGTGATCTCTTCCAGGCCGTCGACCCCGAAGGATGGCAGGCTGCCGAGGGCGACCCCGTGCGCCTCCTCGGGTCCGTGTCGGCGGGGCGCCTCGCGGAGCTCGCCCAGGACCGGCGGTTCCTGCGCCGGCTGAGCGCCGCCGCCGATGACCTGCAGGACTACCTGGGCGGCAGCAGGTGGTACCAGGGCCAGGGCGGCGAACTGCCCGCCGCCGTCGCCTACTTCTCGCCCGAGTTCGGGGTGACCGCCGCCCTTCCGCAGTACTCGGGCGGACTCGGGATCCTCGCCGGGGACCACCTCAAGGCGGCCAGCGACCTCGGTGTGCCGCTGATCGGTGTCGGGCTCCTCTACCGGCACGGATACTTCCGCCAGTCGCTGTCCCGCGACGGCTGGCAGCAGGAGCAGTACCCGGTGCTGGATCCGAACGAACTGCCGGTGAGCCTCCTGCGGGAGGCGGACGGCGTACCGACCCAGGTGGCCCTCGCCCTGCCCGGCGGGCGGTCGCTGCGGGCACACATCTGGGTGGCGCACGTGGGGCGCGTACCGCTGCTGATGCTCGACTCCGACGTGGAGGAGAACGGCGCGGGCGAGCGGGACGTCACCGACCGGCTGTACGGGGGCGGCAGCGAGCACCGGCTGCTCCAGGAGATGCTGCTCGGGATCGGGGGAGTGCGGGCGGTACGGACGTACTGCCGGCTGACCGGGCACCCGGACCCCGAGGTCTTCCACACCAACGAGGGGCACGCCGGGTTCCTCGGTCTGGAGCGGATCCGAGAACTCGCCGTGGGGGAGGGGCTGGACTTCGACGCGGGTCTGGAGGCGGTGCGCGCCGGGACCGTCTTCACCACGCACACGCCCGTCCCCGCCGGGATCGACCGCTTCGACCGCGAGCTCGTCGCCCATCACCTGGGCGACGAGGGTGAGTTGCCGGGTGTGGACGTGGAGCGGATCCTGCAGCTGGGCATGGAGACCTACCCCGGCGGCGAGCCCAACCTCTTCAACATGGCCGTGATGGGCCTGCGGCTCGCCCAGCGCGCCAACGGGGTCTCCACGCTCCACGGCGCGGTCAGCCGGGAGATGTTCGCCGGGCTCTGGCCGGGATTCGACCCCGACGAAGTACCGATCACATCCGTGACCAACGGGGTGCACGCCCCGACGTGGGTCGCCCCCGAGGTGTTCCGGCTCGGCGCACGGCAGATCGGGGCCGAGCGTACGGAACATGCACTGTCGGTCGGCAGCTCCGAGCGCTGGGACGCCGTCGCCGAGATCGCAGACGGGGAGATCTGGGACCTGCGGAGGGTGCTGCGCGAACAGCTGGTCCAGGAGGTACGGTCCCGGCTGCGCGCCTCCTGGCGCCAGCGCGGGGCTTCGGACGCCGAACTGGGCTGGGTGGACGGGGTGTTGGACCCGGACGTGCTGACCATCGGCTTTGCGCGGCGCGTCCCCTCGTACAAGCGGCTCACGCTCATGCTGCGCGACCGCGACCGGCTGATGGAGCTGCTGCTCCACCCCACGCGGCCGATCCAGATCGTGGTCGCGGGCAAGGCGCACCCGGCCGACGACGGGGGCAAGCGGCTCGTTCAGGAGTTGGTGCGATTCGCGGACGATCCGCGGGTGCGGCACCGCATCGTCTTCCTGCCGGACTACGGGATGGCGATGGCCGAGCGGCTCTACCCGGGCTGCGACGTCTGGCTCAACAATCCGCTGCGGCCGCTGGAGGCGTGCGGGACGAGCGGGATGAAGGCCGCGCTCAACGGGTGTCTCAATCTGTCCGTACTGGACGGCTGGTGGGACGAATGGTTCGAGCCCGACTTCGGGTGGGCCATCCCGACCGCCGACGGTTCCGGGACCGAGGAGGAGCGGCGGGACGATCTGGAGTCGGCCGCCCTGTACGAGCTGATCGAGGAGCGCGTCGCCCCGCGCTTCTACGACCGCGGGCACGGCGGCCTGCCCGACCGGTGGATCGAGATGGTCCGCAGGACGCTGGTCACGCTCGGCCCGAAGGTCCTCGCAGGGCGGATGGTGCGCGAGTACGTGGAGCGGCTCTACGCACCGGCCGCACACGCCCACCGGTCCCTGGACCCCGACACCGCAAGGGAGTTGGCGGTCTGGAAGGGGCGGGTGCGCGCCGCCTGGCCCTACGTCCATGTCGACCACGTGGAGGCGCTGACCGCGACCGCCGTCAACGGCACCGCCGAGCTGGGGTCCACGCTCTCGCTGCGGGTGCGCGCCGCCCTCGGTGATCTGCAGCCCGACGACGTCGAGGTGCAGGCCGTCTCCGGGCGGGTCGACTCGCAGGACCGGATCGCCGACGCGCAGACGTATCCGCTGAAGCCGACCGGAGGGCCCGATCTGGAAGGGCGTTGGGTGTACGAGGGGCCGCTCGCCCTGGACCGTACGGGTCCCTACGGCTACACGGTCAGGATCCTGCCGGCGCACCGGCTCCTCGCCACGAGCGCGGACCTCGGTCTGGTCGCGCTGCCGACCGAGGCGACGGGGGAGGGGGCGGGTGTGCTGATGCGCTGACGGTCGGTGATCGTTGCTGGGCCCGGTGCCGGGGTGGCGCCGGGCCCCTTCGCTTTTTGAACGGATCTCTTGACGCGTTCATGGAATGCCTCTAGTTTCCACACGCACTGCCGAGTTCAGTATGGCGAGCAACGTTCATGTGAATGAACGCAGTTGGCGTTTCGTCCCCGACCGGAAGGCACCCCCCACATGCGTACCCGCTTCAGAGTCTGGACGGCCGCTGCCGCCGCCGGACTCGCCGCAGTCCTGGGTCTGACGCTCATACCCCAGGCATCCGCCGCGAAGGCGACCACCGAAGCCCCGGCGGTCGCCGCCGCCCCCGCCGCCTTCACCCACCCCGGCGTGCTGGTCAGCCGCCCGCAGCTCGACTTCGTGCGGGGCAAGGTCCAGGCGGGCGCGGCCCCCTGGAAGGCCGCGTACGACCAGATGATGGCGAGCAAGTACGCCTCGCTGACCCGCACCGCCGCCCCGCGCGCCACCGTCGAGTGCGGGTCCTACTCCAACCCCAACTACGGCTGTACGGACGAGCGCGAGGACGCCATCGCCGCGTACACGCTCTCGCTCGCCTGGTACATCACCCAGGACGCCAAGTACGCCAAGAAGGCCATCGAGATCATGGACGCCTGGTCGGCCGTGATCAAGGCGCACACCAACAGCAACGCCCCGCTGCAGACCGGCTGGGCGGGGTCGGTGTGGCCGCGCGCCGCCGAGATCGTCAAGTACACCTACACCGGCGGCTGGGCCAACTCGGGCCGCTTCGGCACCATGCTCAGAGACGTCTACCTGCCCACCGTCATCAAGGGCTCCAACTCCAACGGCAACTGGGAGCTGTCGATGACGGAGGCCGCGATCGGCATCTCCGTCTTCCTGGAGGACCGCACCTCCTACGACAAGGCCGTCGCCACCTTCCGCGGCCGCGTCCCCGCGTACATCTACATCAGCGCAGACGGCGCCCTGCCCAAGGTCGCCCCGAACAGCGGGCTGAGCGGCAGCGCGGCGATCATCAAGTACTGGCAGGGCCAGTCGGTCTTCATGGACGGCCTCACCCAGGAGACCTGCCGCGACCTCACCCACACCGGCTACGGCATCTCCGCCATCTCGCACATCGCCGAGACCAGCCGCATCCAGGGCCAGGACCTCTACCCGGAGATCGCCGAGCGGCTGCGCCAGGCGCTGGGCCTGCAGTCCAAGTACATGATGGGCGCGGCCGTCCCGTCGAACCTCTGCGGAGGAACGCTGAAGGACAGCCTCGGCCCGATCGCCGAGGTCGGCTTCAACGCCCTCCACAACAGGCTCGGTTACGCGATGACCAACACCCAGGCGCTGACGGAGCAGCAGCGCCCGGCCGGCTCCAACAACCTCTTCGTGGCCTGGGAGACGCTCACGCACGCGAACAACCCGGCGTGACGGTCTGCGCTTGTCACGCGGAGAAGTAGACCACCTTGGCCGGTGAGATCCGGACGACCACCCGGACCTCACCGGCCTTGTCGGCGGGCGGCGGCTGGCCGACGTACTTCTGCGAGACCTCGTGCTGGACGGCGGTGTCCACGTCCTCCGTCACGGTGGCCGTGCCGCGGATCTCCACCGTGCGGTACGGGTTCTCCTGGTCGACCACGGTCACGCTGATCCGTGGGTCCTTCGCCAGATTGCGGGCCTTCTGGCGCCCGGCCAGGGTCGAGAAGAGCAGCTCGTCGCCGTCCCGGAGCACCCAGATCACCGAGGTCTGCGGGTCGCAGGTCCGTGCGTCGAGCGTGGCCACGGTGGCGAAGTTCCGGCCGTCGAGCAGTTCGCGTGTCGCTTCGTCGAAGACAGTCATGCCGGGGTGAACACAACAGCCCCTGGATCTATGCCGGTTGACGCCTCACTCCCCGACGACCGCCTTCGATGTGAGGCGTCCGTCCCGGTAGCAGAGCCGGTAGGCGGGGAGTGAGTCGTAGGCGCGGGTGCGGTAGTACGCGCACTCCTCGCCCGCGGGCTCCGGCGGCGCGCCCTCGGGGGCGCCGTCCATGTCGTACGGGGGGAGAAGGTCGTCGACCTGCGCCGTGCTCTGCCCGACCCGGATCCGGTCGTAGTCGGCGCGGTCCAGGACCGAGCGGTACTGGGTGTAGAGCGAGAACAGCCCGATCATGCACGCGAGCCCCGCCACCACGGCCACCGGAATCCAGATGGCCTGTGCCAGACCGCGCCGTACGCGCTTCCGTGCGTGCGCCAACTCCCGGGCGGAGGTGGTGGATTCGGGTGCGCGGGCCGCGGAGGCGGGCCCCGGTGCGTACGGCAGTACGGCGCACACCGCGAAGCCGCCCTCGGGTGTCGGGCCGTGCGTGAGCGCGCCGCCCGCGAGGCGGACGCGCTCGTCGAGGCCGACCAGGCCCGTGCCGCTCCCGGTGGCGCCGGGGAGCGGGCCCGCCGGGCGCGGGGCGCCGGTGACCGTGACCGTGAGGGCGGAGTCGGTCCGTACGAGAGAGACCGCGACCCGCGCTCCGGGTGCGTGTTTCGCCGCGTTGGTGAGCGCCTCCTGGACGGTGCGGTGGAGGGCGCGGCCGGTCATCGGCGCGAGCTCGCTCTCCGGTCCCTCCTCGGCCAGTTCCACCGCCATCCCCGACTCCTGGGCGCGCTTGACCAGTTCGGCGACGGTCTCGTCGGCGGGGGTGACGGGGGCCGCCGCGTCGTCCTCGCGCAGGACGCCGATGACGTCCCGCAGCCGCGCGGTCGCCGCCCCGGCCGCCGCCCGCAGCTCCCCGGCGGCGGCCTGCTGCTGCGGCCCGAGGGCGCGGTCGACCTCCAGGGCGGCCGCCCGTACCGCGATCAGCGCGAGGTCGTGCCCGAGCGAGTCGTGCATGTCGCCCGCGATCCGGGACCGCTCGCGCAGCCGGGCGCGGTCGGCGGCGTCCTGCTGCTCGCGCTCGAGCCGGTCGGCCAACTCCCAGCCCGCGCTGACGAGTTGGGCGTACTGCCGTACGTAGCGGCCGATCAGCCAGGGGATGACGACGGTGAAGACGAGGGTGGTGAGCTGGGTCAGCCAGGCCCACAGATCGTCGCCGACGGCCATGGAGAGCACCAGCCCGCCGACGGCGACAGCGCAGAAGGTGACGAGGGCGGGCCGGGCCCGCTCCAGCCGCCGCCCGGCCAGATACCCGAACAGGACGAGAGCGGTGCCGTAGGCGGAGGTCCACATCTCGGGTGTGACGGCGAGGCTGAGGCCGACGGCGATGAGGAGCGAGAGCAGCGGCCGACGGCGAGAAAGGCCGACGGCGAGGCCGAGGGCGGCAACACCGAGAACGATCTGCCACCAGGCACCGCCGTCATTGCCGTCGGCCTTGAGGGTGACGGGCACACTGACCAGCACCCAGAGGGCGAGGTCGACGGCACGGGTGCGCCAGGTGGTATCGAGGGGCTTGCTCTGCATGATCCCCACTCTGCCCGACGCGCCCCGTCCCCCGCCCCCGACGAAAGTCGGGGGATGTCGCTTCCCTTCGCCCCATGAGCCGGACCTGCCCCGATCCCTAGCGTCGTCCCCATGATTCAGCTGCGTGAACTCACCAAGCGCTACGGCCCCACCCCCGCCGTGGACGGCCTCACCCTCGACATCGCCCCCGGACGCATCACCGGGTTCCTCGGGCCCAACGGCGCCGGCAAGTCCACCACCATGCGGATGATCCTGGGCCTCGACCGGCCCACCTCCGGTACCGCCCTCGTCGCAGGGAAGCCGTACGCCGCACACGCCCACCCCCTCCGCGAGATCGGCGCGCTCCTCGACGCCAAGGCCCTCCATCCCCGTCGCAGCGCCCGCAACCACCTCCTCGCCATGGCCGCCACCCACGCCATCCCCGCCCGCCGCGTCGACGAGGTGCTCGACACCGTCGGGCTCACCGAGGTCGCGGGGCGGGCGGCGGGGACGTACTCCCTCGGGATGGGGCAGCGGCTCGGGATCGCGGGCGCCCTGCTCGGCGATCCGCAGGTGCTGATGCTCGACGAGCCCGTCAACGGCCTCGACCCCGACGGCGTGCGCTGGATCCGCACCTTCCTCCGTTCGCTCGCCGCCGAGGGCCGCACCGTCTTCATCTCCTCGCACCTGATGAGCGAGATGGAGCAGACCGCCGACCGCCTCGTCGTCATCGGCAGGGGGAAGCTGATCGCGGACACCGAGATCGGCGAGCTGCTCCACTCCTCCTCCGTACGCGTTCGGGGTCCCGAGCTCGGCCCCCTCGCCGCCGCCCTGCCCCCGGCGGACATCCGCTGGGAGAGCGCGCAGGAGCTGATCGTGTCAGGTACGACCACCGACCGCGTCGGCGATCTCGCACACACCGCAGGCGTACGCATCCATGAACTGCACGCCGTCGAGGCCTCGTTGGAGCAGGTCTACATGGACCTCACGGCCGACAGCGTCGACTACAAGAAGAAGGCGCAGGCCACCGTATGAGCAGCACCATGAACGCCCTCAACGCCGAGTGGATCAAGCTCCGCACCCTGCGCTCGACGTGGTGGGCGGTGGCCGCCTCGGCCCTCGCGATGGTGGCCTCCGCACCGCTGACGGCGATGACGATGACCAACAACAACGAGGCGGCGCACGCGGCGCCCGGCTCGGTCGCGTACACGAGCGTCGCGGTCCAACTCACCGCCTACTTCGTGCAGTTCATCGTGATCGCCCCCGCCGTCCTCGCCATCACCAGTGAGTACGCGCACGGCTCCCTCGCGACCTCCCTCCAGTGCGTCCCCGTCCGCGCCCGGCTCCTGCTGGCCAAGGCGGGTGTCGTCGCAGGGCTCGGCTTCGGGGCCGGGGTGCTCAACGGGGCGCTCGGCACCTTCACCGGAGGCCCGTCGCTGGAGCAGTACGGGGTCCTGGACGGCGGTCAGGCCGTACGGCAGATCCTGGCGATGGGGGTCTTCTGCGCGCTCGCGGCGGTCTTCGCGCTGGGCACGGGAGCGGTGCTGCGCAGTTCGGCGGGGACGGTCACCGTTCTCTTCGTGGTGATGCTGGTGCTTCCGCTGCTGCTGCTCGGGCTTGCGGAGGTGCTCGGCCAGACCTGGCTCGCGAACCTCTCCGAGTGCTTCCCCTCGACCGCCGGCATCGGCTTCATGAGCGGCGACACGCACCCCTTCGGCCCGGCGGTGGCGCTGCTGATCCTCGCGGCGTGGGCGGCGGCAGCGCTCGCGGCAGCCGCACGCGTCCTCAACTCCCGGGACGCGTAACCGACTTCATGCGCCGTCCTCGGCGACCAGCCCGGCCTCGTACGCCAGAATCGCCAGCTGCACGCGGTTCTTGAGGTCGAGCCGACCGAGGACGGCGCTGACGTGCGCTTTCACCGTCCCCTCGACGACAAAGAGCTTCCCCGCGATCTCCGCGTTGGACAGCCCGCCCCCGACGAGCGCCACGACCTCCCGCTCCCGTGCGGTCAGCCCCTCAAGACGGGCGCGTGCGGCGGATGCCCGCGAGAGCTGCCCGCTGCCGAGGTGTGTGATGACCCGGCGGGCCACCTCGGGTGAGAGGAAGGCGGCGCCCTCGGCGACGGCCTGGATGCCCGCGATCAGCTCCCGCGGGTTCCCCGACTTCAGCAGGAAGCCGCTGACGCCCGAGCCGAGCGCCCGCGCGATGTACTCGTCCTCGGAGAAGGTGGTGAGCATGATGAGCGCGGTCTCCGGCGCGACCTTCCGCAGTTCCTCGGCCGCCTGCAGCCCGTCGAGCCGCGGCATGCGGATGTCGAGCAGGGTCACGTCCGGCCGGTGTTTGAGGGTGAGTTCGACGGCCTCGCGCCCGTCGCCGGCCTCCGCGACGACCTCGATGGCGGGCTCGGCGGTGAGGATCGCCCGCACCCCCGCACGGATCATCGCTTCGTCGTCGGCGAGCAGGACGCGTACGCGGGGCTGGGAGGTCATGTGATCAGCCTAGTCAGCGGGACGGCCCCACGAGCGGCACGGTCAGATGCCGGCCCTTGAGCTCGCGCACTTCGTGCCACGCCTGTACGGCGGTCGGGACGACCCTGAAGTAGGCGTACGAGCCGCCTTCCTCGCGGGGGTCCCAGCCGGTCCGCTCCGTGAAGGCGTCCGCAGCCCGTGCAGGAACCTCCGACAACGTGAAGGTCTCCACCTCGCCGTCGATGAGGACGACGTCCCGCGTGTGCCCGAGCGCGAGCCGGGTCCGGCCGCCGGAACGGAGGTTGCGGCCGGTCGGGTTGGTGAGACGCGTGGCCAGCCAGAGCGCCTCGCCGTCCCAGACGAACCAGAGCGCGACGAGGCACGGAACGCCGTCCGCGTCGGCGGAGGCGACCCAGATGTCGAGCTCGCTCTCCAGCCGTGCCAGTACGTCGGCCGTGCGCTGTTCCCGGCTGCGGGGCGGTGCGGTGATCTTCATGGACGGTGACGCTAACCCGGCCCGGCCTGCGGCGCATCGGGCCGAGGTCCTACGCCCGGAGCCCCGCCGACCGCCGGATGGCGGACGACGGGGCTCGTGTGGGGGGTGGAGCGTGGAGCGGTACGGCTAGCTGACGTTCACTGCCGACCAGGCGGCCGCGACCGCCTTGTACTCGGTGCTCGCGGTGCCGCCGTACAGCGCGGACGCGGCGCTGAGGGTGGCGGTGCGGGCCGCCTTGTAGTTGGTGGTGCTGGTCATGTACGTGGTCAGGGCCTTGTACCAGATCTGGATGGCCTTGTCCCGGCCGATGCCGGTGACCGTGGAGCCGTTGGAGGTCGGGGAGTTGTAGCTGACGCCGTTGATCGTCTTGGCGCCGCTGCCCTCGCTCAGCAGGTAGAAGAAGTGGTTGGCGATGCCCGACGAGTAGTGGACGTCGACGTTGCCCGCGGTCGACTTCCAGGCGTCCAGGGACGCGCCGTCCTTGCTCGGCTTGTCCATGTAGCGCAGCGGAGAGCCGTCGCCGTTGATGTCGATCTTCTCGCCGATGAGGTAGTCGCCGACGTCCGAGGCGTTGCTGGAGTAGAACTCCACCGCGGTCCCGAAGATGTCGGAGGTCGCCTCGTTCAGGCCGCCGGACTCACCGCTGTAGTTGAGGTTGGCGGTGGCCGCCGTCAGGCCGTGGGACATCTCGTGGCCGGCCACGTCGAGCGCGGTCAGCGGGGCGGCGTTGCCTGAGCCGTCGCCGTACGTCATGCAGAAGCAGCTGTCGTCCCAGAAGGCGTTCACATACGAATTGCCGTAGTGGACGCGGGAGTAGGAGGCGACGCCGTCACCCTTGATGCCGTTGCGCTTCAGGACGTTCTTGTAGAAGTCCCAGGTCTGCGCGGCACCGTAGTGCGCGTCGACCGCGGCGGTCTGCGTGCTGGAGCCGTTGCCGTCGCCCCAGACGTCGTCCGCGTCCGTGAGGAGCGTGCCCTTGCCGCTGGTCTTGTGGGCGAGGTTGTACGTCTTGTGGGCGCCGCGTGCCGCGTCGCTCAGCTGGTACGTCGAGCCGGAGAGCGTCGTCCCCAGCGTCACCTTGCCGCTGTACTCGCTGTTGCCGGTGCCGGTCTTGACCGCCTGCCACTCCGACAGCTTGGCGCCGGTGGTCGCGTCCGTGACGACGTGCAGCTGGCTGGGGGTGCCGTCGTCCTGGAAGCCGCCGACCACCGTCTCGTACGCGAGGGTGGGCGTGCCGGAGGCCGCCCAGATCACCTTGCGCGGGGCCTGGTCGGTGGTCGCCTTCTCGGCGCCCGCGGACTTGGCCGTGGTGAGGGCCTTGGACTGGGCCGCGGCGGGCTTGAGGGCGGGGGTCGTGCTCGCCACCTCGATGGACTTGGTGGTGGCCTTCGTGACGCTCGTAGCACCGGACTTGGCCTCGTGGACCACCAAGTCGCCGCCCAGGACGGGGAGTCCGGCGTAGGTGCGCTCGTAGCGGGTGTGCGTGGTGCCGTCCGCGTCCTTGATGACGTCTCTGACGACGAGCTTCTCCTGGCTGCCGAGCGAGAGCGTGTCGGCCGTGGCCGCCGTGGTGGCGGTGGCCTCACGGATCAGCTCCGCGCGCTGGGAGGCGGAGAGGGAGAGCGGCTGTGCACCGGCGACTGTGGGGGTGGCGCCGGCGGGGGAGGAGACCAGCCCGGTGAGGCCGGTCGCCAGGAGCGCGGCGGCGGCTATCGACCCGGCGACGCGCGTAGAGCGGGATATCTGAGGGGTCACCTGAAGTTCCCTTTCTTAAGGGGTGGGGGGTGGGAATGCGGGTGCCTCGTGGTGCGGGAGAAGCCTTGCAGACATGGTGTGGGCATGTCATCGGGGCAAAACGGTCTTGGCCGAAAATTCACAGCTGGAGGGTGGGGCGCTGCCCGTGCGTCCAGGGAGACGCCCCACCCGGTCTGGCCGGAATCAGCTGTTGCGCGACCTCATCAGAAGGTCAGGCTCCAGCTGTTGATCTTTCCGACGTCCTGCGCCGCGACGTCCTGGGCCTTGAGCTTCCAGGTGCCGTTGGCCACCTCGGTGGAGGCGTTGACCGTGTAGGTCGCGATGACGTTGTCGGCCGAGTCCGAGGAGCTCGAGTTCTTCAGCCGGTACGTCGAACCGTCCGGGGCCACCAGGTCCAGGACCAGGTCACCGCGCCAGGTGTGGGTGATGTTCACGTCCACCTTGAGCGTGGCGGGCGCGTTGCCCGTCACACCGGTGACCGGGATCGACGAGGTGACCGCAGCGCCCGCGTCGGGGATGGAGACCACGGTGTTGGAGGTGAAGACCTTGCCGCCCGGGTCCGTGCCGCCGCCGGAGCGCGCACCGACCGCGATGGCCGCGAACGCGTCCTGGACCGCCTTGTACTCGGTGCTCGCGGTGCCGCCGTACAGCTCACTGGCCGCTGCGAGAGCACCGGTGCGGGCGCCCGCGTAGTTGGTGGTCGAGGTGAACTTGGTGCTCAGCGCCCGGTACCAGATCTGGATGGCCTTGTCCCGGCCGATGCCCGTCACCGGAAGACCGTCCGCGGTCGGCGAGTTGTAGGTGACACCGTTGATGACCTTGGTGCCGCTGCCCTCGGAGAGCAGGTAGAAGAAGTGGTTCGCCGGACCCGAGGAGTAGTGGACGTCGAGGTTGCCGAGACCCGAGTACCAGGAGTCCTTGGACGCGCCGTCCTTGCTCGGCTTGTCCATGTAGCGCAGCGGGGTGCCGTCGCCGTTGATGTCGATCTTCTCGCCGATGAGGTAGTCGCCGACGTCGGTGGTGTTGTTCGCGTAGAACTCCACCGAGGTGCCGAAGATGTCGGAGGTGGCCTCGTTGAGACCGCCGGACTCACCGCTGTAGTTGAGCTTCGCGGTGGCCGCCGTCAGACCGTGCGACATCTCGTGGCCGGCCACGTCGATCGCCGTGAGGGGCGCCGCGTTGCCGGAGCCGTCGCCGTACGTCATGCAGAAGCAGCTGTCGTCCCAGAAGGCGTTCACATACGAATTGCCGTAGTGGACGCGGGAGTAGGACGCGACGCCGTTGTTCTTGATGCCGTTGCGGCCCAGGACGTTCTTGTAGAAGTCCCAGGTCTCGGCGGCACCGTAGTGCGCGTCGGCGGCCGCGGTCTCGGCGTTGGACGCCGCGCCGTTGCCCCATGTGTCGTCCGGGCCCGAGAAGAGGGTGCCCGTGCCGGACGTGCCGTGGTTGAGGTTGTACGTCTTGTGGCCGCCGCGCCCGGCGTCGGTGAGGTTGTACGTCGAGCCCGACTGCGTGGTGCCCAGGGTGACCTGACCGCTGTACTCGGTGTTGCCGACACCGGTCTCGATCGTCTGGTCCTGGAAGAGCTTCTTGCCGGTGGTGGCGTCCGTGACGACGTGGAGCGCGTTCGGCGTTCCGTCGTCCTGGAGCCCGCCGACGACGGTCTCGTACGCCAGCGTCGGCTTGCCCTGCGCCAGCCAGATCACCTTGCGGGGTGCCCGGTCGGCCTCGGTCTTCGTCGAGCCCTGCGCCTTCGCGGCGGACAGCGCGGTCTTCGCGGCGGCGGCCGGCGCGACGTCCGCGCTGGTGTCGACACCGGTGAGGGAGGCCTGGGACGCCTTGGTGACGCCCTGGGTCTTCCCGGCCTTCGCCGATACGACGAGGTCGCCGCCGAGGACGGGGAGCCCGTCGTAGGTGCGCTCGTAGCGCGTGTGGAGGGTGCCGTCCTGGTCCTTGACGACATCCTTGACCTGGAGCTTCTCCTTGGCGCCCAGGTGAAGCGCCTTGGCGGTGGCCGCCGAAGTGGCCCCCGCCTGACGTATCAGCTCGGTGCGCTGGGAGGGGGAGAGCTTGGCCGGCAGGGCGCCGGGGTTCACCTTGCCCGCGGTGGCGGCGGGCGCCGCCTGCGGGGTGGCGGACGCCGTACCGGTCTGGATCCCGGCGGCGAGGAGGGCTGCGGCGGCGAGAAGTGCCCCGGTGGCTGTGGCGCGACGATGCGTGGGTCTCACGCGAACTCCTTCTGCAATGGGGGGTGTTGGGGCAGCTGGTCGGGCCGCCCTAGCAGAGCAAGCTGTGCGCAGAACGAGGGAAGAGTGGCAGCCGAGGGAACGTTCTGTCAGGAGCGCATCAAGAAGTTGGCCGGAAAGTGTCCGTTGCCCGACGGGGGTTGTTCGGTATGCGGATGCAACGTCGACCGGCGCCATGAGGCGCTCTGGCGTGTGCTGCAGGCCGGATTCGAAGAACATGTCCGTGTTCAGTTCGAATTCCTCTTCGGCGAAGAGGGTGTTCATGACCGGCTGTCCGACGGCCGTGGCGGCGGCGACGGCCGCGGCTGATTTCTTGCCATCCGGGTGAGGGGTCAGGGGCGGAGCATCGCGTCGAGGGCCTGTCCGAAAACGAACCGTGAGACGCGGCGGAGGACCGGGTCGGTGAAAGCGGGCAGCCGGGCGACGGCGAGCTCCTCGGTCCAGGTGGCCACCGACCCGCCGCGGCCGTCCGCCGCGACTTCGATCTCGGCCCATCCGGTCAGGACCCGCCCCTCCTTCTCCACCCGGCACACCCCGGGTGAGCCGGAGGCGCCCTCGACGGGCGGCTCCCACCGCACGACCACCATCGGATCGTCGACCACGGTGAAGCGCCCCACCGCCGTACGCGCCACGAACCGCGTCCCCTCACCCGCGGGCGGCGGCGTCAGGACGACGGTCCTGGTCAGGGGGACGGAGGCGGCATGGGCCGGCCAGTCGGTGACCCGCAGCCAGGTGTCGGCGGGCGGGCGCGGAGAGATGGACCGTACGCGGAAGACGGGCATCCCCCGACCCTACGGTCACCGGGCGGAAATGCCTGCTATGTCCGCGGGTCGAGCCACAACGCCTCGGCGACCGCGCACAGTTCGCCCTCCGCCGTCGCCAGCGCGATGCCCACCGTGTGCTTGCGCCCCGACTCCGCGATCACCCAGGCGTACGGGACATGCGGCTCGCCCGCGACGACCGGGCGCAGCACCGTGGCGGTCAGCGCCGCCGTGACCAGGCCCGCCTTCGCCGACCCCAGCTGGAGTGCGGCGATCCCGCCGGGGCAGTCCAGCGCCGCCCACACCGCCTCGGGCGGCAGTACCCCGCCGTCCGCGCCGAGCCCGGGGTCGGGCGTCCAGGCGGCGGTGACCAGGTCCCGGCCGGGGGCGAGCCCCGCGAAGATGCGCAGACCGAGGCCGGGGGTCACCCCTTCGCCGCAGCCGTAGCAGTCGGTGAATCCGCCGTCCGGGTTCTGGAGGCGGGCCTCCGTCCCTGCGAGCGCCTCAGCCCACGACGGGGCGTCCGGCACGTCGAGCGTCAGCTCGCGCGGGCTCGCGAGCGCGAGCGCGGTGGACCCTGAGGTCAACTCGGCGCCGCCGTCCGGGTTCTGGGCGATCCGGACGGGGGTGTCGACCGGCACCGCCCCGCGGAAGTCCACGCGTACGGTCTTGGCGTCCGCCCGGTCGGCCAGCAGCCCCGCCACGTATCCGCCGAAGGCGACACCGGGGTAGCCGTGCACACGGGCCGGGACGGTGACGATCTCTGCGCTCATGGCGTCAGCCCACCACACTCTCCCGCCAGGCGCGATGCAGACCGGCGAACTGGCCGGTGCCCGCGATGAGTTGCTCCGGGGCGCCGTCCTCGACGATCCGGCCGTGCTCCATCACCAGGACCCGGTCGGCGATCTCCACCGTGGAGAGGCGGTGCGCGATGACGACCGCGGTGCGGCCGCGCAGCACGGTGTCCATCGCGCGCTGTACGGCCCGCTCGCCCGGGATGTCCAGGGAGCTCGTCGCCTCGTCGAGGATCAGGACCGCCGGGTCGGCGAGCAACGCCCGTGCGAACGCGACCAGTTGGCGCTGGCCGGCGGAGATCCGGCCGCCCCGCTTGCGTACGTCGGTGTCGTACCCGTCCGGGAGCGAGGCGATGAAGTCGTGCGCGCCGATCGCCTTCGCGGCCTGCTCGATCTCCTCGGGGGCCGCGTCCGGGCGGCCGATCGCGATGTTCTCGGCGACCGTGCCGGAGAAGAGGAACGCCTCCTGGGTGACCATGACGACCCCCTTGCGCAGTTCGGGGGTGTCCAGGTCGCGCAGGTCCACGCCGTCCAGGAGGACAGTGCCGTCGGTGGGGTCGTAGAAGCGGGCGAGGAGCTTGGCGAGGGTGGACTTGCCCGCGCCCGTCGAGCCGACGACGGCGACGGTTTGACCGGCGGGGATCGTCAGGTCGAAGTGGGGGAGGACCTCGCCGCCGGTGCGGTAGGCGAAGCGGACGTCGTCGAAGACGACCGTGCGGCCCGGGTGTTCGGAGGCGAGGGCGGGCAGCGGCTGCGGGGTGGTGGGCGCGGGGACGGTGGGGGTCTGGGCGAGGAGGCCCGCGATCTTCTCCAGGGAGGCGGCCGCGGACTGGTAGGAGTTGAGGAACATCCCCAGGCGGTCGATCGGGTCGTACAGTCGGCGGAGGTACAGCACCGAGGCGGCGAGCACACCGAGCGCGAGGCCGCCCTCGGCGACGCGGTAGGAGCCCCAGAGGACGATCGCGGCGACGGCGGTGTTGG
Source organism: Streptomyces sp. NBC_01465 (assembly GCF_036227325.1). Classification (NCBI taxonomy): domain Bacteria; kingdom Bacillati; phylum Actinomycetota; class Actinomycetes; order Kitasatosporales; family Streptomycetaceae; genus Streptomyces; species Streptomyces sp. NBC_01465. The sequence goes on from NZ_CP109467.1 coordinate 5,938,952, forward strand.
CGACGAGCCGGGAGCCGACCACGTAACGGGCCATCTCCAGGAGGGCGTCGCCGTTGGTGCGCTCGTGGCGGCGGTTGAGGACGAGGAAGTCCGCGTCGTTGGCGCGCTCGCGGCGGAACGCCTGGACCGGGCGGATGCCGTTCATGGTCTCGGCGAACTTCACGATCACGGCGGCGATGGCGGTGGACCGCCGGGCGAAGACCCGTCCCGCGCGGCGCTGGTAGAGCCGGACGAGGAGGTAGAGCGGGACGAAGGAGGCGACGGCGACGGCGCCCAGGCCCAGGTCCAGCCAGAGGAGCATCGCGCAGATGTACACGCCGGAGAGGATGACGCCGATGAGCTCCTGGAGCCCCTCGGAGAGGAGCTCGCGAAGGGACTCGACGTCGGTGGTGGAGCGGGAGATGAGGCGGCCCGAGGTGTAGCGCTCGTGGAAGTCGACGCTGAGGGCCTGCGCGTGGCGGAAGATCCGGCCGCGCAGATCGAGGAGGACGTCCTGGTTGACGCGGGCCGAGGCGCGGATGAAGGAGTACTGCAGGATCCCGGAGGCCAGCGCACAGCCGAGGTACCCGGCGCCGACGGCGATCAGCGGCCCGTAGTCGTGGTCCCGGAAGGCGGGGACACCGCGGTCGATGGCGTACGCGACGAGCATGGGCCCGGCCTGCACGGCGGCCTGCTGCAGAAGGAGGAGCAGGGTCGCGACGAGAACGCGCCCGCGCAACGGCCGGAGAAGAGAGAGCAGCAGAGCCCGGGTGGCCCCGGCGGGCGCGGGCAGCGCGTCCTTGTCGAAGGGGTCGCCGCCGGTGCCGTCGGCTGCGCTCTTGTCGGTGGGACCGGCCTGACTGCCGGGCCGGACCCCGTTGTCAGCGCCGGGAGCATCGCTGGTGGCCTGCCCGTCGGCCCCCGACTGCCGCGGAAGCGGGGCGGTTTCGGCCGCCGGGGTACGCGGGCCGCCGGACCGGTCGGCGCCGGCGTCGTCCCTGCCCGCGTCGTCGGCGGCGCGGGTCGAGCCCGGCGCTGCTGCCGTGTCGGCGGCCCCGCTCCCTGCCGCGTCCCCTGTACCCGGGTCCTCGTCCTGGGCGGGCTGCGTCGTCGTGTGCGACGAGGTCATCAGGCGTTCTCCTCAACGGCGTTGGCGTCCGCGCCCGACATCAGCCAGGCGTACTCGGCGTTGCTGCGCAGCAGTTCGTGGTGGGTGCCGACCGCCGTGATCCGGCCGTCCGAGAGCAGGGCGACCCGGTCGGCGAGCATCACCGTGGACGGGCGGTGCGCCACCACCAGTGCGGTCGTCGACTCCAGGACCCGGCGCAGGGCCGCCTCGACCAGGGCCTCCGTGTGCACGTCCAGCGCGGACAGCGGATCGTCCAGTACGAGGAAGCGCGGCCGGCCCACCACCGCCCTGGCCAGCGCGAGGCGTTGGCGCTGGCCGCCCGAGAGGCTCAGGCCCTGCTCGCCGACCTGGGTCCCCGTCCCGTCGGGCAGGTTGTGCACGAACTCCGCCTGGGCCACCGACAGGGCCCGGTTCAGCGCCGTCTCGTCCGCGCCCGCGTCGCCCATCAGCACGTTCTCGCCGACGCTCGCCGAGAAGAGCGTCGGCTCCTCGAACGCCACCGAGACCAGCTCGCGCAGCCGCTCGCGCGCCATGAGCGTGATGTCCTGACCGTCGAGGGTGATGCGGCCCCCGGTGATCTCGTGCAGACGCGGTACGAGGGCGGTGAGGGTCGTCTTGCCGGAGCCCGTCGCACCGACCAGCGCCATCGTCTCGCCCGAGCGGATGTGCAGATCGATGTGGGCGAGGGCCGGCGGGGCGTCGGGGGCGGCGTCCGGGTAGCGGAACTCGACCCCCTCGAAGACCAGGCCCGAGGCGTCGGGCGAGACCGCCTCGGCCGTCTCGGTGTCGAGCTCCTCGGCCACGTCCAGGACCTCGAAGTACCGTGTCGTGGCCGTCGCCGCGTCCTGGCTGATGGCGATCAGGAAGCCGATCGACTCCACCGGCCAGCGCAGCGCGAGCGCCGTCGACAGGAAGGCGACCAGCGTGCCCGCCGACAGGTCACCGTCGGCGACCTGCACCGTGCCGAGCACCAGCGCCGCACCGATCGCGACCTCGGGCAGCGTCATGATCAGCGCCCAGATGGAGGCCAGCAGCCGCGCCTTGAACAGCTCGGTCCCGCGCAGTTTCGCCGACAGTTCGCGGAAGGCCTGCGCCTGACTGCGGTGGCGGCCGAAGCCCTTGATGATGCGGATGCCCAGCACGCTCTCCTCGACGACCGTGGTCAGATCGCCGACCTGGTCCTGGGAGAGCCGGGTGACCTTCGAGTACTTGGACTCGAAGAGCGCACAGAGGATCACCAGCGGGACGACAGGGGCCAGCAGTACAAGACCCAGCGACCACTGCTGCTGGAGCAGGATGATGAACCCGACGAGGATCGTCACCCCGTTGACCAGCAGGAACGTCAGCGGGAAGGCGAGGAACATCCGCAGCAGCATCAGATCCGTCGTGCCGCGCGAGAGCAGCTGCCCCGAGGCCCACCGGTCGTGGAACGCGACGGGCAGCCGCTGCAGATGCCGGTAGAGGTCGGCCCGCATGGACGCCTCGACGCGGGACAGCGGCCGGGCGACCAGCCACCGCCGCAGCCCGAAGAGCAGCGCCTCAGCGATCCCGAGGCCCAGCAGCATGAACGCCCCGAGCCAGACCCCGCCGGTGTCCCGGTCGGCGACCGGGCCGTCGACGATCCACTTCAGTACGAGGGGGATGACCAGCCCCAGGCAGGATGCGACAACGGCGACAAATGCCGCACTGGCCAGCCGTGTTCGTACGGGCCGCACATACGGCCACAGACGCATCAGACTGCGTGCGGCGGACAGTTCCTTGGGTGGTGCATCTTTTCTGGGCATCAGCACCGACCCTACGGACAGCCACTGACAATGCCCACAGAATTTCTGGGCACCCGCGAAGCCCCCTACCGGTCGTAGTGCCCCATCAACCGATCGGTTGATGGCGGGTTGAGCGCGTTGGCGGATGCCGCGGCCACGCGCTTTCCGGGACTCTCGATACATGGCAATCATCGAGGTCAGCGAGGTACGCAAGGTCTACGGCGGCAGGGCCGTCGTGGACGGGGTGTCCTTCGCCGTCGAGCAGGGGGAGATCTTCGGGATCCTCGGCCCGAACGGCGCGGGCAAGACGACGACCGTCGAATGCGTCGAGGGGCTGCGGGTCCCCGACGCCGGATCGGTCAGGGTGGCCGGATTCGATCCGGTCGCCGACCACGACCGGGTCTCCAAGATCCTCGGCGCCCAGCTCCAGGAGAGCGAACTGCAGCCGAAGCTCACGGTGCGCGAGGCCCTCACCCTCTACGCGGCGTTCTACCCGCACCCGGCCGACTGGCGCCCGCTCGCCGAGCGCCTCGGCCTCACCGCCCACCTGGACGCCCGCTTCGGCAAGCTCTCCGGCGGCCAGAAGCAGCGCCTGTTCATCGCGCTCGCGCTGATCGGCAACCCGAAGGTCGTCGTGCTCGACGAGCTGACGACGGGCCTCGACCCGCGCGCCCGCCGCGACACCTGGCAGCTGATCGAGGACGTACGGGACTCGGGCGTCACCGTCCTCCTCGTCACCCACTTCATGGAGGAGGCCCAGCGCCTCTGCGACCGCATCGCCGTCATCGACGGCGGCCGCATCGCCGCCCTGGACACCCCGTCGGGCCTCATCCGCCGGGCGAGCGGCGCCACCGTCATCTCCTTCTCGCCCTCCTCGACGCTCGACGAGAACGAACTGCGCGCGCTGCCCGCGCTCTCCTCCGTCGAGTACAAGGACGACCGGATCACGCTCAGCGGCACCGACGACACCGTCAACGCCGTCATCACCCTGCTCGCCCAGCGCCACATCACGGCCCACCAACTCCGTGTCACCGACGCCACGTTGGACGACGCGTTCCTCGACCTGACGGGAGCCGACGCCTCATGAGCACCGCGACCGCAAGCAGCAGCGCCGCCGTACTGAAGACCGAAGCCAGGCTCTTCCGCCGCGAACCCGCCTCCCTCTTCTGGGTCATGGCCTTCCCGACCCTCCTCCTGGTGATCCTCGGCTCCATCCCCTCCTTCCGGAACACCGACGCCTCGCTCGGCGGGATCCGCCTCGTCGACGCGTACGTTCCCGTCACCGTCCTCATGGCGATGATCCTGGCCGGACTCCAGGCCATGCCCCCGGTGATCACCGGCTACCGCGAACGCGGCATCCTGCGCCGCATGTCCACCACCCCCGTCCGCCCGCACGCCCTGCTCGGCGCCCAGATGGGACTGCACGGAGCGGCCGCACTGATCTCCGCGCTGCTCTCGCTCGCGGTGGGCAGGATCGCCTTCGACGTCGTACTGCCGCGCCAGGCCTTCGGCTATCTCCTCGCGCTCGTCCTGGCGGTCCTGGCAGCGCTCGCGCTGGGCGCCCTGGTCTCGGCGATGGCCCGTACGGGCAAGATCGCCAGCGCCATCGGGTCCGCGATCTTCTTCCCGATGATGTTCTGCGCCGGCACCTGGGTCCCGGTCCAGGCCATGCCGGACGCCCTCGCCCATGTCGTCGAGGCGACTCCGTTCGGCGCCGCCGCCCAGGCCCTCAACCAGGCCGCGGCGGGCGACTGGCCGGGCTGGATCCACCTCGGTGTCCTCGCTCTGTGGACCGTGGTCCTCTCGGCCGCGGCCACCCGCTGGTTCCGCTGGGAGTGAGGAAGCAGATGCCCGGCGCCATGCAGACTGGATGTATGACGACCCACTCCACAGCCGTCGACCAGCGGCTGGCTCAGCTCCACCGCTGGGGTCCCTACGTCCTGCTGGCCTTCGGCTCCGTGCTCTGCGTCGCCACCGTCGGACTGGTCGGCATGACCAAGACGGACGTGAGGGGGCAGGTCTATCAGGCGGGGGCGCTGGTCGTCGCGGCCCTCGTCCTCCAGCTGTGGTGGGGGAGGGCGGTCCGCACCTGCCCGACCCCCGGGGTCGCGAGCACCGTCTACTACACCCTGCGCTGGGGCATCGGATTCTGGCTCTGCTGGCTGAACCCGTTCTTCTCCTTCTACGCGGTCATCGGCTACTTCACCGCCGAGAAGCTGCTGCCCCGCCCGCTGATCCGGGCGGGGCTCTTCGCCACCGCCGTCACCATGTCGGGTGCGTACATCGGCGGACTGCCGCCCGAAGGGGCCACCGGCTGGGCCCTGTTCGGGGGTCTGCTGGTCGTCAGCATCATCATGCTCGCCGCCTTCATCCGCCTCTCCGAGCTGGAGGACGAGCGCACTCGCAAACAGGCCTCCACCATCGAGGAACTGGCCGAGACCAACACCCGCCTCCAGCAGGCCCTCGACGAGAACGCCGCGCTGCACGCCCAACTCCTCGTCCAGGCAAGGGAAGCGGGGGTCTCCGACGAACGCCGACGGATGGCCGCCGAGATCCACGACACGATCGCCCAGGGACTGACCGGCATCATCACCCAGCTCCAGGTCGCCTCCACCACCAAGTCGCCGGAGACCGCGGCCGAGCATCTCGCCAGCGCCCAGACGCTGGCCCGCCACAGCCTCGGCGAGGCCCGCCGCTCCGTGCAGAACCTCTCCCCGGTCGCCCTCGCCGACGACTCGCTCCCCGAGGCGCTGAAGAAGCTGGTCGACGAATGGTCCGGACGGGCGGGCGTACGCGCCGAGTTCACCGTGACCGGCACGGTCGAGCCCCTCCACGACGAGGTCGCCGCCACGCTGCTCCGGATCGCCCAGGAGGCCCTGGCCAACACCGGCAAGCACGCGCACGCGACCCGGGTCGGCGTCACGCTCTCGTACATGGGCGACGACATGGCCCTCGACGTACGCGACGACGGCCGCGGCTTCGACCCGGAGCAACTCCCCGCCCCCACCACGTCCGGCGGGTTCGGCCTCGGCGGGATGTGCGCACGGGCCGAACGGATCGCCGGCACCGTCGTCGTCGAGTCGGAGCCGGGGCACGGCACGGCGGTCTCCGCTCGCGTACCTTTGGTCCGCCATGAGTCCTGACACGTACCGCACCATCACGCTGCTGATCGTCGACGACCACCCCGTCGTACGGGACGGCCTGCGCGGCATGTTCACCGACGCCCCCGGCTTCGACGTGCTCGGCGAGGCGTCGAACGGAGTGGAAGGCGTCGAACTCGCCGTCTCCCTCGACCCGGACGTGGTCCTGATGGACCTGCGGATGCCCGGCGGAGGCGGCGTCGACGCCATCGCGGAGCTCACCCGCAGGGGCGCGCGCTCCCGGGTGCTGGTCCTCACCACGTACGACACCGACTCCGACACCCTCCCGGCGATCGAGGCGGGCGCCACGGGCTACCTCCTCAAGGACGCCCCGCGCGACGAGCTCTTCACCGCGGTCCGGGCGGCCGCCGACGGCCGTACGGTGCTCTCCCCGGCGGTTGCCTCCCGCCTGGTCTCCCGCGTCCGCACCCCCGCCGCCCCCGGCCACGAGACGCTCAGCGCCCGCGAGCGCGAGGTGCTGGTCCTCGTCGCCAAGGGCACGTCGAACCGGGAGATCGCCCGGGAGCTGTTCATCAGCGAGGCCACGGTGAAGACCCATCTCACGCACATCTACGCCAAGTTGGACGTGAAGGACCGCGCAGCGGCAGTCGCGGTGGCGTACGACCGCAAGATCCTGGGCTGACCCCACCCCTCCATCACCCACCTGACCTGGGTGTTTCGTGACTCGATCGTGCTGGTCCAGACCTCTTTGCCGTGTGCACGCTGTTCACAGCAAACACACAAGGGGCGGGAAGCATGAACAGATCGGTACGTTGGAGAGCGCTGCTCGCGGCTGCGCCGCTACTGGCGGGCGCCGCCGCCTGCCAGGGCGGCGGGGACGGGAAGGCGGCCGCACCGAAGGAGGTGTCGGTGTACGAGAAGCCGCTGGTGCAGCAGTTCTCCGCGGCGCTCCTCGCCACCAGCAAGTCTGGTTCATCCCGGTTCGTCTCCTCGCTCGAGTACACGACGCACTCCGGCAAGGCGGTGGACACCACCTCCGGCAGCCAGGACTTCGCGCACCGCACGGCCCAGGCCGACCGCACGGTGAAGGTGCCGCACGCCTTCCCCGCGAAGGACGCGGAGCTCATCGGCGCCTCCACACGTGAGACCTTCGCGGTCGACGGGCAGGACGTCCTCTACAGGACCCGCAACGACGGCTGGCTGCGCTACCGCTCCTCGGCGGCCCACACCTTCTCCGAGGCTTCGGCGGACGTGTTCGCCCACGCCGGGAAGTCCGCCCCTTACGGCGGCACACTCGCCGACGTGGTCCGGTACACCATCCCTCGCCACCAGCCCCAGCGACTCGACGGCGGCGCCCGCCGCTACCGGGAGGACATCGCGCCCGCGCTGGCGGTGAGCCTGCTCCCCGCATCGATGTCCACCCTCGTACCGGGAGCGGCGGGCACCGTCACCGTGACCGCCGACTTCGACGCCCGGGGCAGGCTGACGCACGCGTCGGCCGACCTCGCGCCGTTCCTGAAGGTCCTGCACCGTGACCACCGGCTGAGCAAGGTGACGTCCCTGCGGGCCGAGTACACCCTGTCCCGGCTCGGGGAGAAGGTCCCGTACACGATCGCCTCCGGCAAGCACGTGGCGATCGCGGACAAGGTGCTCGCCGATGTGCAGTCGCTGAAGCGGGGCCGCTGTGCCACGAACGACACCGGCCTGGACGACTCGATGCTGGTGCGTCCGGTCGACTGCGGGGACCGGCACGACCTGCGGGTGTTCGGGCAGGTGAGCGTCCACAAGTCGTCGAAGACCACGCTCACCCACGACGACGGCTTCGCCCTGGCCCGCCAGCAGTGCGACCAGAAGTTCCAGTCGGCCCCGACGGCCTGGACCCGCGAGGCGCGTCCGCGAGGCACGTACGACGTCGCCGGTTCCGCGACGGTCTCCTCCGGCGAAGGCACCTCCATCGACGGGGACTACACCTGCTACCTCACGTCCTGACCTTCAGCAGCAGCACGGACCGCGCCGGCACGTTGATCGAGGCGCCCCCTCGGTGCAGCGTCGCGGGCGCGGCCGTCTGCTCCTCCCTGGACGTGTCGACGATCAGCTCGTACGCATCCGCCCACGGCGCCCCGGGCAGCAGGAAGCTCGCCGGGCGGTCCGCCGCGTGCAGGATCGTCAGGAAGCTGTCGTCGGTGATCTCCTCGCCCCGGGCGTCCCGGCCCGGGATGTCGCGACCGGAGAGATAGAGGCCGAGCGTGTCGGCGGGGGCGTACCAGTCCCGCTCGGTCATCTCCGTCCCGCGCGGGGTGAACCACGCCAGGTCCCGCAGCCCGTCCGCCGCCTGCGCCCGCCCGGAGAAGAAGGCGCGGCGGCGCAGCACCGGGTGGGTGTGGCGCAGGGCGAGGAGGCGGCGGGTGAGTTCGAGGAGGGTGCGCGGGCCCGGCTCGTCCAGCAGCGACCAGTCGATCCAACTGACCTCGTTGTCCTGGCAGTAGGCGTTGTTGTTGCCGCCCTGGGTGCGCCCCATCTCGTCGCCCGCGACCAGCATCGGCACACCGGTCGACACCAGCAGGGTGGCCAGGAGTGAGCGCAGCTGGCGGCGGCGCAGGGCGTTGATGCGGGTGTCGGCGGTCTCGCCCTCGACGCCGCAGTTCCAGGAGCGGTTGTTGCCGGTGCCGTCCCGGTTGCCCTCGCCGTTGGCCTCGTTGTGCTTGCGCTCGTAGCTCACCAGGTCGCGCAGGGTGAAACCGTCGTGCGCGGTGATGAAGTTGATGGAGGCCTGCGGGCGGCGGCCGCCCCAGGCGTAGAGGTCGCTGGAGCCCGACAGCCGGTAGCCGAGGTCCCGTACGTCGGGGAGCGCGCCGCGCCAGAAGTCCCGTACGGCGTCGCGGTACCGGTCGTTCCACTCCGTCCACAGCGGCGGGAAGGCGCCCACCTGGTAGCCGCCGTTGCCGACGTCCCACGGCTCGGCGATCAGCTTCACGCGCCGCAGCACCGGGTCCTGGGCGATGACCGCGAGGAACGGCGAGAGCATGTCGACGTCGTGCATGGAGCGGGCGAGCGCGGCGGCCAGGTCGAAGCGGAAGCCGTCGACGCCCATCTCGGTGACCCAGTAGCGCAGAGAGTCGGTGATGAGGCGCAGGACGTGCGGCTGTACGACATGGAGGGTGTTGCCGCAGCCGGTGTAGTCCGTGTAGCGGCGGGCGTCGCTCTGGAGGCGGTAGTAGCCGCGGTTGTCGATGCCGCGCAGCGACAGCGTCGGCCCCAACTCGCCTGCTTCCGCCGTGTGGTTGTAGACGACGTCGAGGATGACCTCGATGCCGGCGGCGTGCAGCGCGCGCACCATCTTCTTGAACTCGCCGACCTGCTGTCCTGCCGTACCGGACGCCGCATAGCCCGCGTGCGGGGCGAAGTAGCCGATGGAGTTGTAGCCCCAGTAGTTCTTCAGCCCGCGCCGCAGCAGATGGTCCTCGTGCGCGAACTGGTGCACCGGCAGCAGCTCGACGGCCGTCACGCCGAGCGAGGTCAGATGCTCGATCGCCGCCGGGTGGGCGAGACCCGCGTACGTTCCGCGCAGTTCCTCCGGGATCCCGGGGTGCCGCTTGGTGAATCCCCGTACGTGCACCTCGTAGATGACGGAGTCCGACCAGGGCGTCTTGGGCCGGTGGTCGTCGGACCAGTCGTCGTCGTCATGGACCACCACACCCTTGGGCACGTGCGGAGCCGAGTCCCGCTCGTCGCGCACGGTGTCCGCCACATGCTGCTGCGGCCAGTCGCGTACGTGCCCGTAGACCTCGGCGGGCAGCCTGAAGTCCCCGTCCACCGCCCGCGCGTAGGGATCGAGGAGCAGCTTCGCCGGGTTCCAGCGGGCCCCGGTCCACGGGTCCCAGCGGCCGTGCACCCGGAATCCGTAACGCTGTCCCGGCAGCACGCCGGGGACGAATCCGTGCCAGATCTCGTGGTCCAGCTCGGTCAGTTCGCAGCGCGTCTCGCGCCCCGAGGCGTCGAAGAGGCAAAGCTCGACGGAGTCCGCACCGCCCGCCCAGAGCGCGAAGTTGGTGCCCGCCGTACCGTCGGGGCCGACCCGGTAGCGCGCCCCGAGCGGGGTCGGCGCACCCGGCCACACGGCGGGCCCGTGCCGCCGACTACCCCCGTTCTGACGCCCGTTGACCGGTGAGAGCCGGTCGCCGGCATCCCTCTGCACGGCCTCTGGTACGGCCTCCTGCTCGGCTGCGCTCGACACTTCTCAGCCTCCCGCGGCTCATCAGGACTCACCGTGCCGAGGGCGCACGGCGTCCCGGCCGCGGCTCCCCTCGCGTTGTCCTCCCACTGTTCTGCCCGCAACAGCCCCTCTCCTCACGTTTCCCCTGCAGGGGGCCGGTCGTTGGAGCGGGAGTGAGACAACTGGCAAAGCGGGCAGGGGCGGGCGTCGCCGCCGCAGTGGTTTGGGCAGGACTGATGGCCTCACTGGCCGGATGTACGGCAGGGGGTGCGGGAGCCGACGCGAAACCGCGCACACCCGAGCAGGCGATCCGCGTCCTGCCCCTGGACAGGGCGCAGGGCGTACGGCAGGACGGCAGGGTCGAGGTGAGCGTCCCCGACGGGCATCTCGAGCGCGTACGGGTCGTGCAGGTCGGGGACGCCAAGGAGCAGGAGATCAAGGGCGCGATCTCCGACGACGGCCGCAGCTGGCACCCGGTGGGGCCGAGCACCGACAACGGGCTGCGGCTCGCCGCCAAGTACACGGTCGACGCACTCGCCGAGGACGGCACGGGTCACCGCCAGGCCCGGCACACCACCTTCACCACGTACGTCCCCGAGCACCGCTTCATCGGCTACTTCAAGCCCGAGAACAACTCCACGGTCGGCACCGGAATGATCGTCTCCTTCGACTTCAACCGGTCCGTGGAGAACCGCGCGGCCGTCGAGCGCGCCATCCGCGTCACCTCGCAGCCGCCGGTGGACGTGGTCGGCCACTGGTTCGGCGACCGGCGCCTGGACTTCCGCCCGGAGCAGTACTGGAAGCCGGGCACCAAGGTCAGCATCGACATGCGGCTGCGGGACGTACAGGCGGCGACCGGTGTGTACGGCATCCAGCAGAAGACCGTCGGCTTCACGGTCGGCCGCTCCCAGGTGTCGACGGTGGACGCCGACGCGCACACCATGACCGTACGGAGGGACGGCAAGGTACTGCAGACGCTGCCCGTCACGGCGGGCGCCCCGAGCCGGACGACGTACAACGGGAAGATGGTCGTCTCCGAGCTCTACGACGTGACGCGCATGAACGGCCAGACGGTCGGCTTCGGCGGCGAGTACGACATCCCGGACGTGCCCCACGCGATGCGGCTGACCAATTCGGGGACCTTCCTGCACGGCAACTACTGGGCGTCCTCGGGCACGTTCGGCTCCGCCAACACCAGCCACGGCTGCGTCTCGCTGCGCGATGTGAAGGGCGGCAGCTCCGACACCCCGGCGGGCTGGTTCTTCGACCGGACCCTCGTCGGAGATGTCGTCGAGGTCATCAATTCCCATGACAAAACGGTCGCGCCGGACAACGGCCTCGGTGGGTGGAATCTGGACTGGGGCCAGTGGAAGGCCGGATCGGCCCTCGGTTGGAACTGAACGGTGACATAGGAGGGGAGTTCCGCGCGTCCGCGATGTGATTATCTTTCGCGAGACGCGCGGGATTCATCGCGCGGTGGGTACGAGCCGGGGTGAGGCCAGGCCGTGCGAGGGGAGAGAACCACGTGAACGTGCAGCCGATTTCGGGGACATCGGCCGGGGGGCGGCGCAGGCGCAGGGGCCTGTTGGCACTGGTACTGGGAGCGCTCCTGCTCCTGGTGACGGCGTGCGGCGGCAGCGGGGGCGGATCCGGCGGCGGGGACACCGGCGGCAAGGGCAAGCAGAACGCCGGCAAGAAGGTCGACGAGAACACTCCGTCGGTCGCCGTCGTGAACGTGACCCCCAAGGACGGCGCCGACTCGGTGGCCACCAGCGGCGTCCTCAAGATCACCGCGGACCAGGGCAAGCTGACCGCGGTCACCGTCCAGGACACCAAGGGCAACGCGGTCGCGGGCACCATCGCCGCGACGGGTGCGAGCTGGGAGCCGACGGGACATCTGCCGGCCTCGACGAAGTTCAAGGTCCACGCGGTCGCCAAGGACGCCAAGGGCCGTGAGTCGGCGAAGGACACGACCTTCACCACGCTCGTCCCGAAGAACACCTTCATCGGTCAGTACACGCCGGAGAACGGCGCCACGGTCGGCGTCGGCATGCCGGTCTCGATCCGCTTCACGCGCGGCATCACGCACCCGGACGCGGTCAAGAACGCGATCAAGGTGACGGCCGATCCCGCCGTGCCGGTCGAGGGCCACTGGTTCGGCAACGACCGCCTGGACTTCCGCCCCGAGAAGTACTGGGCGGCGGGAACCAAGGTCACGCTGAAGCTGAACCTCGACGGCGTCGAGGGCCGTCCCGGTGTCTACGGCAAGCAGATCAAGACCGTGAAGTTCACGGTCGGCCGCAGCCAGGTCTCCACCGTCGACGCCAAGACCCACATGATGACCGTGGTGCGCGACAACAGCGTCTACAAGAAGATCCCGATCACCACGGGCAAGCCGGGTTACGAGACCTGGCAGGGCCAGATGGTCATCAGCGAGCGCCTCCCGGTGACCCGGATGAACGGCGAGACGGTCGGCTACGGCGGCGAGTACGACATCAAGGACGTCCCGCACGCCCAGCGCCTGACCGACTCCGGCACCTTCATCCACGGCAACTACTGGGGCGGCGGCGCCTTCGGCAACTACAACGCCAGCCACGGCTGCGTGGGCCTGCGCGACGTGCGGGGCGGGGGCAGCAACGGCTCCCCGTCGGCCTGGTTCTACGAGCACTCGATGGTCGGCGACGTCGTCGTCGTGAAGAACACCCACGACAAGACGGTCGACCCGGCCAACGGCCTCAACGGCTGGAACATGTCCTGGTCGGAGTGGACCAAGTAAGCAGTCCTGTACGGGGGCCCGGTGCTGTGACCAACGGCACCGGGCCCTTCTGTGACTGTGCTTTCTGGGGGAGCCCCCAGACCCCCCGACCGTTAACGTGGCCGTATGACTGTGAATCTCGAAGTCTCCGAAGGCGTCGGCACCATCCGCCTGGACCGCCCCCCGATGAACGCCCTCGACGTCGCCACCCAGGACCGGCTGCGCGAGCTCGCCGAGGAGGCCACGCGCCGAGACGACGTGCGTGCGGTGATCGTCTACGGCGGCGAGAAGGTGTTCGCCGCCGGAGCGGACATCAAGGAGATGCAGGCGATGGACCATGCGGCGATGGTCGTACGCTCCCGGGCGCTGCAGGACTCCTTCACCGCAGTGGCCCGTATCCCCAAGCCCGTCGTCGCCGCCGTCACCGGCTACGCGCTGGGCGGCGGTTGCGAGTTGGCGCTCTGCGCGGACTTCCGCATCGCCGCCGACAATGCCAAGCTCGGGCAGCCCGAGATCCTCCTCGGCCTGATCCCCGGCGCGGGCGGCACCCAGCGCCTGGCCCGTCTGGTCGGCCCCTCCAAGGCGAAGGACCTCATCTTCACCGGCCGTATGGTCAAGGCGGACGAGGCCCTGGCCATCGGCCTGGTCGACCGGGTCGTGCCGGCCGCCGAGGTGTACGAGCAGGCGCACGCCTGGGCCGCCCGGCTCGCCCAGGGCCCCGCGATCGCGCTGCGCGCCGCCAAGGAGGCGATCGACACGGGCCTGGAGACGGACATCGACACCGGGCTCGCGGTCGAACGCACCTGGTTCGCAGGCCTGTTCGCGACCGAGGACCGCGAGCGCGGGATGCGCAGCTTCGTGGAAGAGGGTCCTGGCAAGGCGAAGTTCCAGTAGCCGTTCACCAGTTGGGAGTATTAGCTGCACCTTAAGAGAGCCTTAAGGTGCAGCCGCCCCATACTCATGGTGATCACTCGTGCGCGCGGTGTCATCGCAGGTCAGGGCGGACAAATCAGGGTGCTGCCTGCCTCTGTCATATGCCGATCGACGCCTCTGGAGGGTGTTACTCCGGGATACCGATTCCTCCGGATCACCCCCAGGGCCCGCATTCTGCGGCCATGATGGACCCATGGCGGGCCTGGAGGGTGTGGAGCAGCCGCGGCAGCGTGGTAACGCGACCGCGGCGCGGTGGATACCTGCCGTCGAGGACGAACAGGGCCTGAAAGCCCTTGAGTTGTTCGGAAACCCGACGGACGGCGAGGTGCGTCTTCCCTCGCGCCCGGAGTCCGCTGCGACCGCGCGCCGGCTCGCCCAGTGCGTCGTGCTGCGCCAGTGGGGCCTCTCCCCGCAGACCACCGAACACGCGGTGTTACTCGTCTCCGAGCTCGTGGGCAACGCCGTACGCCACACCGGCGCCCGCGCCTTCGGGTTACGGATGCTGCGCCGCCGGGGCTGGATCCGTATCGAGGTCCGTGACCCGTCCCGCGGCCTGCCCTGTCTGATGCCGGTGCACGAACTGGACACCAGCGGCCGCGGCCTCTTCCTCGTCGACAAGCTCTCCGACCGCTGGGGCGTGGACCTGCTGCCGCGCGGCAAGACCACCTGGTTCGAGATGCGCGTCTCCGACCGCTGAAGCACCGCTGAACCACCGCTGAAAACCCGCCCACGCAGAAGCCCCCGGGTCGGCCGGGTTACGGCGCTGCGGGGGCTTCTGTGGAGCGCCGTGGAATGGGGGGTGTTTCCACGGCGGCTTTGGACGACCTGGCCCGGGTCAATGGGGGTCGATGACTCGACTATGGCAGAGAAGCCCGCCGAGTACCAAAGTCCCTACTCGGACAAAAGTCCGCATACCATCACAGTTTAGATGTGAATCGTAGGTGACGTCGGCCACTCACCTGGTAAACGATGAATGAATATCCGATCCGGCGAGTAATTGCCCGGACCGCCGTCGACGCGCAGGGCCCTGAACCGGCTCAATCAAGATCTTCCTCCCCTTCCGCCCCTTAAATGGCTGTTGTGACTGAGATCGACCGCCGCAGCGCACTGCGCGCCGGAGCGGGCGCGGCCATCGCGGGGGCCTTCGCAGCAGGCTGTACGGAGTCCGACCCCGCCCAGCACGCAGCCGCACGCCCCGCCTCCGCGCCCCCCGCCCCGTCCCGGAAGCCCCCACCGACCGCATCCCCACGCCCCGCCCCGGCCCCCCGCGCCTTCCCCGGACAGCCCGAGCAGATCGAGCACGGCCCCCGCGACCGCCCCAAGGTCGCGCTCACCTTCCACGGCCAGGGCGACCCCGCCGTCGCCAAGGCCGTACTCGCCGAGGCCGAACGCGCCGGCGCCCGCGTCACCGTCCTCGCCGTCGGCACCTGGCTCGACGAACAGCCGCAGATGGCCCGCCGCATCCTCGACGGCGGCCACGACCTCGGCAACCACACCCTCCACCACATCTCCATCTCGGCCATGTCCGAGCAGGAGGCGTACGCGGAGATCACCGGCTGCGCCGACCGCCTGCGCCGCCTGACGGGGTCCATCGGCACCTGGTTCCGCCCCTCGCGCACCCAGTACGCGACCCCGCTCGTCCAGAAGCTGGCCCGCCGCGCCGGATACCCCCACGTCCTCTCGTACGACGTGGACTCCCTCGACTACACCTCGCCGGGCGCGGACGCCGTCACCCGCAACGTCGCCGACCGGGTCGGCAACGGGTCCGTGGTCTCCCTGCACTTCGGCTACCAGGACACCGTCGCCGCCCTGCCCGCCGTCCTCGACACACTCGCCCGCCGCGGACTGCACGCGGTGACGACCACGGAGCTGCTCGCCTCATGACCGCCCAGCGCACCCGCGCCACCCTGCTCGCCTCGGCCTGCGTCCTGCTTGCCGCGCTCGCCGGCTGCTCCACCCCCGCGGAGAAGAGCAAGCCCGAAGCGCTCGCCGCCACCAAACAGGCCCCCGCCCGGCCCGCCGCCGAGGGCAAGAAGGCGATCCCGGCCGGACTGCCCGGGATGCCGCCGGTCCTCGACGCCAAGGACGTCTACGCCGCCGACCGCCCGAACGCGCTCTCGCCGGTCGTCAAGAACTACCCCTCGCGGGTCTACGTCCCCAACACCAACTCCAACACCGTCTCGGTGATCGACCCCAAGACGTACAAGGTCATCGAGACGATCCCGGTCGGCGAACAGCCCCAACACGTCGTCCCCTCCTGGGACATGAAGACGCTCTGGGTCAACAACGACCGCGGCAACACCCTCACCCCCATCGACCCGATGACGGGCCGCGCGGGCAAGACGGTCGACGTCCACGACCCGTACAACCTCTACTTCACGCCCAACGGCAAGTACGCGATCGTCATGGCCTCGCTCGACCGCGAACTGGTCTTCCGCGACGCGCACACCATGAGCCGCGAGAAGACCGTCCCGGTCACCTGCTACGGCGTCAACCACGCGGACTTCTCCGCCGACGGCCGGTACTTCATCGTCTCCTGCGAGTTCTCCGGCGAACTCCTCAAGGTCGACACCGAGAAGATGAAGATCGTCGGCCAGCAGCGGCTTCCCTTCCAGGGCGCTATGCCGCAGGACGTGAAGATCTCGCCCGACGGCAAGACCTTCTACATCGCCGACATGATGGCCAACGGGATGTGGGTCCTGGACGGCGACAAGTTCACGACCCCGAAGCTGCTGCCCACCGGCAAGGGCTGCCACGGGCTGTACGTCAGCCGCGACTCCAAGGAGATGTACGTCTCCAACCGCGGCGAGGGCACCATCTCCATCTTCGACTTCCCGAAGAACCGCCTCACGAAGAAGTGGCACCTCCCCGACGGCGGCAGCCCTGACATGGGCGGCGTCTCGGCGGACGGCAAGGTGCTCTGGCTGTCGGGCCGCTACAACGCGGAGGTGTACGCGATCGACACCGTCACCGGCAAGGAGCTCGCCCGCATCCCGGTCGGCGACGGCCCGCACGGGCTTGCGGTGTATCCGCAGCCGGGGCGGTACTCCTTGGGGCACACGGGGATCTTCCGGTAGCCACGCACGGGTTCAGGGGGCGCTGACGCTCTCCGGCAACATCAGCGCCTCCGACCCCACCGCCCGGTACCCCGCCGCCTGGAACGCCCGCACACTGCGCGCGTTGCCGGGCGCCTGCTGCGCCCACACCACCTCGTCCGGTACGAGATGCCGCGCCGCCACCGCCAGCCGTACGCCGAGCCCCCGCCCCCGCGCCGACTTGTCCACCTCGATCGCGGCCTCCCAGCGGCCCGCCACACCCCGGCCGAGCACCACGACCCCGCCGTCGGCCGCCCACACCCGCACCCCGTCGCGCCGCCTGCGCGAGGTCACCACGCGCGGATGGTCCTGGTCCTCGATCTCCTTCAGTACGAGATCCGGCTCGCCCGGCAGCGCGGGCGCGACCGTGAGCAGGTCGATGGTGTCCATGCGGCGTCCTGTCCGGGTCAGCAGCGCCGCCAGGAACCCCGGGTTCATCGCGGCGGCCAGCGCATCGCTCCGCGCCGCCGCCAGCTCCTCCCGTACCCACTGCGGATCCTCGTCGGTGAAGACCACCGAGTGCGCGGTGAAGGCCAGTACCCCGGCGTCCCGTGCGCCGGGCTGCCCGAGGACCGTCACCGCGCCGTCCATCGGCGGGAACCGCCCGCGCGCCGCCGCTGCCAGAATGCCGGCCAGTGAGTCACCCATGGAATCCGTCCCTCTCCTCGGCTTGAGTCTCCACCGACTGGAAGGCAGACACTCAGAGACATGATCGACGAAGGCCCCGAACAGCTCACCATCGGGCAGCTCTCCCGGCGCACGGGACTCTCCGTGCGCACCATCCGCTACTGGTCCGACATCGGCGCTCTGCCGCCCGTCGGCCGGTCGGCGGGCGGCTACCGGCTGTACGACGCACAGTCCCTGGCCCGCCTCGAACTCATCCGCACACTGCGGGAGTTGGGGCTCGGCCTGGACGACGTACAGCGGGTGGTGGAGGGCGAGCGCGACCTCGCGGCCGTGGCCGCCGCCCATGTGGCGGCCCTGGACGCGCAGATCCGCACGCTCCGGCTGAACCGGGCCGTCCTGTCGACCGTCGCGAAGAGGAAATCCGGAACCGAGGAGATGGCACTCATGAACAAACTGGCACGGCTCTCGGCAGCCGAGCGCAAGCAGATCGTCGACGACTTCGTGGACGAGATCTTCGGCGGCATCGACGCCGACCCGCTGATCAGGGAGCGCGCCGAGCACTCCGCGGTCGACCTGCCCGACGACCCGACCCCCGAGCAGGTCGACGCCTGGGTGGAGCTGGCCGAACTGGTACAGAACCCTGCATTCCGGCAGCAGATGCGGCAGATGGTGGAGTTCAACGCACAGGGGCGGGCCGCGGAGGGGCCCGGGCAGGAGCCCGGGGCGTTCAAGTGGTTCGCGACACGGGTCGTGCAGGTGGTCGGCGAGGCCCGCGAACAGGGCATCGCCCCCGAGTCCCCGGAGGCCGTCGAGGTCCTGCACCGCCTGCTCGGCGGGGACGCGGACCTGGCTGCCGTACTGCACCGCATCGAGGGCTCCACCTTCACCGACGCCGACCGCTACCGGCAGCTCACGGCGGTGATCAACGGCCGCACACCCCAGCCCCGGCACCACGAGGACTTCGGTTGGCTGGCCGCTGCACTCCGCGCTCACCACGCCGGTTAATCTGACCAGCGTCAAAAAGCACGACATCGGACAAGGGGTGGACCCAGTGGCGGACATCGAAGAGGCACGCAAGGCGTTCGGGCGGCTCGACGTCGACGGCGACGGCCGGGTGACGGCAGCCGAGTACAAGAGCGTCATGGCGCAGCTCGGCGACTTCAACGTCACCGAGACCGTGGCCCAGGCCATCATCAAGGCCAAGGACGGCAACGGCGACGGCAAGCTCTCTTTCGAAGAGTTCTGGGCTGCTCTCAACAAGTAGTGGTCAACTCTCGGTAATCTGCCGTGCCATGGAGCCGTTACACGGACAGGCACAGCGCTGGATGAGCAGCGCCGTAGGCCTCGCTGCGCTCGCCGCCGACGAGGAGCAGGCGCCCTATCTCATGCGCCAGCTGAGTGATTACTGCGCCGACCTGCTGTCGGTGGCCTCGGCGAGCGTGCTGCTCGCCGAGGCCACCGACAGCGGCGGTCCGGGGGAGGAGTGCCTCGACCAGGACGCCGCGCTGGTCAATGTGGACCTGCGGGAGCAGGAGGAGCGCTGGCCCGAGTTCGCCGGGCGCGCCCTGGCGGAGGGCAGGACCACAGCCACGCTGCTGCCGCTGCACGGGACGGAGGGCTCGGACCCCGTTGCCGTACTGCAACTGCTGTGCGCCGAGCGCGAGTTGTCGACGTGCGAGGTCGACTCGGCGCAGCATCTCGGGGATCTCGCCGTACTGCTGCTGACGCAGTTCCGCGAGCTGCAGCAGGAGCGGCAGACCACCGGGCAGCTGAACGAGGCGCTGAGCAGCAGGATCGTCATCGAGCAGGCCAAGGGGATGCTCGCGGCACAGCTGGGGGTGGCTCCCGACGAGGCCTTCAACGTCCTGCGCGGTTATGCGCGGTCGCGGCGCCTGAAGCTGCGGGGTGTGGCGCAGGCGGTCGTGGACCGCGAGCTGGTCCTGGATCCGGCAGCCGACTGATCCCCGTGCCCTAATCCGAGTGAACCTGCAGGTCTCTCGGGTGTGCCCTCGCTCCGTCCGGGATACGACAGATCCATGGTGATCGCGGTCCGGCCCGTCCTGGTGGCGCTGATGGTGGCGTTCCTCGGGCTGCTCGCGCACGATGCCGCGGTGGAGCCGGGGCGCGATGTGCGGACCGCCGCGGAGTCCTCGTACGCCGCCGGCTGCGAGAGCGAACCCCATGCGGAGTCCGCCGCCCCGGTGCACGCGCCCGGCCGGCGCGGGCCGTTCTGTCCGCTGCGGCCGGTTGTCGAGGGGCCGGCCGCGATTCCGGTTCCGTACGCGCTCGATGCCGTACGTGCGCCGGGCCTGATCTCCAGTGCCACCGCTCTGCGGGCCGTGTGCTGTGTGGTGCTGCGCTGCTGAGAGGCCCGTGCCCTCGGACAGCGGAAGTGCCCCCCACACACATGCACCTGGCACCAAGGACGGTTCTGTCATGCCCATCGACCCCTTTGCGGCGCTGAACGCCATGCTGCGCGCCGAGGCCGCGCGCTTCACCCCGCCGCCGCGTACCGGTCCCGTACCGGAGAAGGCCGCCGAGCCCGAGGCCGAGGAGGCGCGGGAGGAGCGGGGCGAGAAGGAGATGTAGGGCGAGCGGGGCCCGGCGGGCCGTGTGTCCGCCGGGCCCCGCGTCCCTCACGCGCCGACGGTGACCGTGAAGCGGACCGGGCTGCCGTCGTGGGCGGCGCCGGAGACGTCGGGCTGGCCGTCGGGGCGTACGTCGTCGTACGGGAAGGCGTAGCCGATGGGGGAGTTGGCGTGGACCACGCGTGACCAGTGGTTGGTGATGTCGCCCTGGTAGTAGTCGGCGGTGGTGGTGCCGTTCGGCTGGGTGGGGTGGGTCAGCATGATCGAGCGGTTGAAGCCGGCAGCGAGGCGGGCGAGGATCGCCTTCTTGTCGTCGGAGTCGGCCGGGTTGTTGGTGAACGGGCCGTGGTTGCAGGTGAAGACGTCCTTGGAGACGGGCTTGGTGAAGGTGTGCCCGCCGATGAAGGTGAGGGTGTCGCCGCTGACCCGTCCGGTGACGGTGCCGCGGCCGCCCTGCAGGTCGATGGCGAGGTCGGTGGAGCGGTACTTCTCCCAGACCTGGTCGATGTACGCGGTCCACAGGTCGCGGAACGGCATCTGGTCGGGGCGGTCGAAGAACGGGGCCATCAGGTTCTGCGGGGAGATGACACGCAGGACCTTTCCGTCGGCGGCGCGGATGACCAGTTGGTCCCAGGGCTGGCCGTCCTTGGCGGCCTGGGCGGTCAGGTCGGCGGCGATGCGGTCCACGGCGCCGTCGGGGAGCGGGGCGACGGTGTGGGTCTCGGTGCCGGTGAGGGTGAGGCCGATGGGGAGTGCGGTGACCAGGTCGACGTAGGAGATGTTGGCGTAGAGCTGGTCGGGGTTGAAGGTGAACTCGCAGAACGACCAGGTGCGGCCGTAGTTCGCGTCGGTGGAGGTCGCGAAGGCGGGCTCGACGAGGGACGGGCCGGGGTTGAGGTAGAAGGAGAGGGTGTCGTCGCGTACGAAGTAGACGCGGGCGCCGTACATCTGAGGCAGCGTCAGGACGACGGGGCCCGCGCCGGCCCCCTTGAGGGGGATCGCGCAGTCGACGGGGAGCGGGGTCTGCGGGGCGCCGGGGGAGTCGGGGTGGTAGACGCTGCCGTCGGCGCGCAGGAGGACCCAGCGGTCGGTGCCCTGCTCGTGGCCCGTGACGTAGGCGTTGACGTTGCCGGGCAACGACTTGTTCTCCAGGGCGAGTTCACAGGTTGCGGCCGAGGCGGTGGCGCTCCAGGTGGGGTAGGTGAGCGCTGCGGCCGCGGCGGCGGTGCCGGTCAGGAACAGTCTGCGGGATATCACGCACGTCTCCTGTGGTGTGGGGGGTGGGGGAGGTGCGTTCCACACTGTTGCGAGACCCGGAGATGAGGTCAATACCTGTGACTGAGAGCGCTCTCAATTATTTCGTTCCTTCACAACTTGATGGCTGTGGTGCTGAGTTCGCCGCTGTTCGCAGCTGGAAGCCGGGCGGCGGCGGGCCCTCGGTGGCGCCGCCGCCCGGCTCCGGCGGCTACTCGCGGATCAGGTTCATGGAACGCGCACCTCCGTCAGGGGTGACGCGGGGTCACACGGGGCGTGCGGGATTCATACGCAAATGCCTCTGCGCGCCCCGGATGATCCGCCGCGGAAGCGGAAGGATTCTCCTTGCCCTCCATTACGCCTGGAAGGCGCCGATCCGCACATCGGTCCCCGGACCCCGGACTGTTGAAGATGTGCCGGTGTTGAATGCACCGGCGCGTGCGAGGAGGAAGACGTGCGCGTTGCGCGGACCCCCAACCCCCGGCTCAGAGCGCTGCTCGGGGAGTCGGGGTGGACCGGACAGGCGCTCGCCGACGCGGTCAACGCGGCGGCCGCCGAAGCCGGGACGCGGCTGCACTACGACCGGACCGCCGTCGCCCACTGGCTCTCCGGTACGTGCCCGCCCGCCCCGGTCGCCGGATTTGTCGCCGAGGTGCTCTCGCGCCGGACACGGCGCGAAGTTACGGTGGACGACACGGGGCTGGCGCGGACGTCGGGGCATTGCGGGGTGCCCGGCAGCGCTGCCGCCGCGCTGGAGGACATCGTGGCACCTCTCGAAGAGCTGGCGGGGCGGCGTGCCGTGCTGCGCTCGACCGTATACAGCCTGGCGGCGACGCAGCTGCCGTCGTTCGCCCAACTGCCGCCCCCGGTGGCCGAGTCGAAGCACCGTACCGAAGGCCTGCGGATCGACGGCTCCCACGTCCGCACCGCCACCCTCATGCTCGGTGTCTTCTCCGACGCCGACACGGCGTTCGGCGGCGGCCGCTCCCGGCAGGCCCTCGCCGCTTTCCTCGGTACGGACATGGCGCTGTGGCTGCGTTCGGGAGGTGCGCCCGGGGTGCGCGCCCAACTCCTGGCCGCTGCCGCGGACTTGACGTACCTCGCCGGGTTCATGTGCTTCGACGACCGGCTACAGGGTGCCGCGCAGCACTACTACACCGCCGCCGCCCGGCTCGCCTCCGCCGCCGGGGACCCGGCCCGCTACGCGCTCGCGCTGCGCGGGATGAGCGTGCAGGCCCATGAGCTCGGCCATTGTGCGGAGTCGCTGCGGCTCGCGTCAGCCGCCGTGGCGAGCGCGCCGCCGGGCGGACCGCGGGTCGCGTTCTTCACCGGGCAGCTGGCGGTGGCCTCCGCCGCGGCCGGCGACCGCAGGGCCGCGCTCACCCATCTCGCCTCTGCCGAACGGGCGTTGGCGCGGGCCGATCTGGCGGGCGCGGGCATCGGTGCGTACCACCAGGCCTCGCTCGCCCACCAGCAGTCCGAGACCCTCGCCCTCCTCGGCGACCTGCCGCGCGCCGCCGAACTCCTCGCGCTGTCCCTGCGGCACCGCCCGCCGGGGGAGCGCCGCTCGCGTGCGGTCACGAAGGCGCGGCTGGCCGGGATACGGCTGCGGATGGGGCATGTGGAGCACGCCTGCGAGGACTGGCGGGGCTTCCTCGATGACCACCCGATGCTGGAGTCGGGGCGCGCGGACGCCGCCCTGCGCTCTCTGCGCAGGGAGCTGCGCCCGTACGCGGCTTCGGTGCCTGCGGCGCGGGACGTGCTGGCCAGGGCGGGTGCGGGGGCGCGCTGAGGCGCTTCAGGTGCGGCGTCCCGGGATGGTGGTCGAGGACGGCGTGACGGGGGACAACTCCACTGTTCCGACCCGGCGTTCGACCGCTGCGGCGGGTCCGAGTCCGGTCAGTGCGGCGGCGAGTTCGCGGGCGAGGGCGGGGTCGGCGCCCCGGGCCGCGGTGATGCCGACCGATGCCGTACCGGCCAGCCATTCGGGTCGGATGTCCTCGGGGCCTGCGGCGAAGTGGAGCGGGATCATGCCTGCCGCGTGGAGGGCGGTGTCCTCGGGGTCGGGGGCGCCGGCCACGATCAGGGCGTCGCAGAAGGAGGCCAGTTCCCTGATGGTGGAGCGCCGGTCGCTGGCGGCGTAGCACACGGTCTTCGGGTCCTGCGGGACCAGCAGTGGGAAGCGTTCGCGCAGGGCGACCGCCACCGACCCGGTGTCCTCCACGGGCAGTCCGGGCTGCAGGACGACGGCGACCCGGGCGGGGTCGTCGATCCGTACGTCGTGCACGCCTCCCACGTCCTCCACGAGCAGGACGCCGCCGGGGGGTGCCGCGTCCAGCAGGACCGGCAGCACCGCATGCCCCTCGCGCCCCACCACGAGGACGGTGTCGCCGCGGGACGCGAACCGCAGCACCTCGTCGCGGGCCGACAGCGCGAGCGGGCAGAGCCCGGCGGCCTGGGCCCCGTGCTCGCGCGCGCCTTCGCAGCGGGGGTCGGGTGCGCCGAGCACGATGCGCCGGGTCCGCATCACCTCGGCGCAGGCGGCGACTTCGGCTTCGACGTCGGCGCGGCAGGCGACGGCGAGCCCGGAGGGGGTCTCGTCGCGGCCCAGGTACGTGACGGCGCGGACGGGTACGGCGCCCTCGGCGGTGGCGGCGAAGGGCGCGTACCGCACGTCGAGTCCGCGGCGTCGCAGCGCCCCGCCGAGGAGGGCTGCGGAGGGGCAGACGACCTGTCCGCGCGAGGGGTGCCCGAAGGCGGTGGCGACCACGGCTTCACCGGGCAGCACCGGGAGTGAGGTGGCCAGGGTCTCCTGGCGGCGGGATCGGTTCATGATCGAATACTGGGGTTCCTGGCGGGCCCAGCAGCACACGACAGCGGTTTGCAGGGCCGTACGGACGAACTACCGGCCACCTTCGCGGACCCCGCCCGCACAGGACAAGGGAGTATGCCGCCGTGACGGGGCCGCACTCTTCACACGGGGGTGAAGGGCGGGGACGGTCGTGCCGGACCCGCATGGCTCAGCCTGCGGTGAGCCGGTCCGCCCGAAGCTTCCGGTACTGCCCCGGCGCCACCCCGTACTCCCGTTTGAAGGCCTTGGCGAAGGCGAACTCCGAGGAATATCCCGCACGTTCGGCCACCTGACGCAGTGGCGTCTCGTCCGTGCGCAGCAGCCTCCCCGCCGTCGTCATCCGCCACCAGGTCAGATACGCGAGCGGCGGCATGCCCACCGTCGCGGTGAACCGCCGCGCGAAGGGTGCCCGCGAAAGGCCCGAGAGCACTCCGAGCTCCTCCACCGTCCAGGGGTGCGAGGGCGCGTCGTGGACGGCGCGCAGCGCGGTGGCCACCGACGGGTCGGCCAGGGCCGCGGCCCAGCCGGCCGGGTGTCCGTCGCAGTGCCGCTCGCTCAGCCACCAGGCGCGCATGATGTACAGCAACAGGGTGTCCAGGAGCGTGGAGACGACCGCGTCGGAGCCCGGCTGCGGATCCTCCAGCTCGGCGCCGAGCAGTTCGACGGTCGTCCGCAGCGAGCGGTGCGCGCCGAACCGCGCGGGCAGGTGCACCACCGCGGGCAGCTCGGCCAGCAGGGGGTGCATGCGGCTGCGGTCCAGCTGGTAGGCGCCGCACAGCATCACCGCGGACGGCGGTTCCGGGCGCGTACGGTCCCGGGCCGGCCCGGGCCACGATCCGTCCGGCTGCAGCGTGAACTCCTCGAGTGCCACGCCTGGTTCGCTCGCCAGCGCATACCCGCGCCCGTGCGCGAGGAAGGCGATGTCGCCGGGGCCGAGCCGTACGGGTTCGGTGTCGGGGTCGTCGGACATCAACCAGGCCGACCCCTGCAGTACGACATGGAATCCGACCCCGCCGGTGTCGGGGAAGCGGATCCCCCACGGTGCGTGCCGCTCGGTCCGCGAGGAGTGCGGCCGCCCCGTCCGCATCGCCACGATCGCGTCGCTGAGTACATCCATGTCCGCACGGTAGCCCACTCGCTCCGCACCGAGACGATGGGACAGGAACGGGAGACATTCGGCCATGGATCGTCTCGTGCACCGCGCATAGCGTCACTCTCATGACGACCACCACTGCGCGCACCGTACTGTTCGACGAGATCGGCGGACCCGAGGTCCTCAAGATCGAGGACCTCGGGCTCCCCGCGCCGGGACCCGGCCAAGTCCTCATCCGTAACCGGGCGTTGGGCCTCAACCGCGCCGAAGCCCTCTTCCGCGCCGGTACCTACTACTACCAGCCGACCCTGCCCGCCTCCCGCAACGGTTACGAGGCCGCGGGCACCGTCGAGGCGGTCGGCGAGGGTGTCACCGCATTCGCCCCCGGCGACCCCGTGATGACGGCGGGAAACTTCGAACTCTCCGCCCACGGCGTCCACGCCGAGCTGGTGCTCCTTCCCGAGTCGGCGGTCGTGGCCCGTCCCCCGGAGGTGGACCCGGTCACCGCCGCCGCGGTCTGGGTCACCTACTCCACGGCGTACGGCGCCCTGATCCGGACCGCGGGCATGCAGTCCGGCGACCGCGTGCTGATCACCGGCGCCTCCAGCGGTGTCGGCACCGCCGCCCTTCAGGTCGTACGGCGCGCGGGCGCGATCCCCATCGCCACCACCCGTACCGCCGCCAAACGGCAGCGGCTCCTGGACCTGGGCGCAGCCCATGTGATCGTCACCGACGAGCAGCCGGACCTGGTGAAGGAGGTCGGGCGCCTCACCGGATCGGCCGGCGCCGACATCGTGCTCGACGCGATCGGCGGCCCCGCCTTCGCCACCCTCGGTGACGCCACGGCCCCGGGCGGCACCCTGGTCCTCTACGGCTGGCTCTCCGGGGCCCCTGTGGCGCTGTCCGGCAACTGGCCCCTGACGGTGCACGGTTACGCCAACCCGGCCGTCGTCAGGACCGAGGAGGGCCGCCGCCGCGCCGCGGCGTACATCACCTCCGGTCTCGCCGACGGCACCCTGAACCCGGTGATCGCCGAGACCTTCGACGGCCTGGACCGCATGGCGGACGCACACCGGCTGATGGAGTCCAACACCCACACCGGCAAGATCGTCGTCACGCTGTAGCCGCAGCGGAGCTGCCACTCCCGCAAAGGCGTCGACGGGATGCCGTGACCGGTGTCATTCTCGGGTTACGGCGACATATTCCAGCCTTGGGTGCGACATGACGGCATTACGACGGTACGCGACCGGCCCCGGATCCCGCAGAGAAGCATGGGGGGTCGCCCTCCTCCTCTGCCTCCCCCTGGCCGCGTGCAGCGGCCAGGGCGGGCCGGGGGGCGCGAACGGCTCGGGCGGCGAGGCGGGGGCGACGATCGCGCAGGGGGCGACGGGCGAGAGCGCCGCAGGCGGTGGCACGGAACCCGGCGGTACCGCCGGGGGCGCCAACGGCGGTGGCACGAGCAGCAGTTCACCGGGCGGCAGCACAGGGAGAGGGGCCGCTGGTGGCGTGAGTCCGTCGGGCGGACGCACCGGCGGCGGCACATCGAGCGGCAACACCGGCGGCGGCACATCGAGCGGCAACACCGGCGGCGGAGCCCCCGGCGCGCCCGGCGGCGCAACCCCCGGCGGCAATGGCGGCAACGGCGGTGGCGGCGGCCCCAAGGCGCCAGGATCGCCCCTGAAGATCCCGGTGGTCGTACTCGAGGGCAAGCCCATCAACCCCGAGGGCCGTACCAACGAGAACGGTGAGTTCGAAGAGAGCATCTGGCCCACCATCGAGGGCCAGTTCAGGGACGCGTGCGGCGACCACACGGTCTGCGTCACGCTGGTGCGCAGGTACGAGACCCTCACCGGTGTCAGTCCTTGCGGTTACGCGCGGACGGAACCGGCCGGCGACACCGTGGTCGCACGAGGCAAGAACACTGTGGTCACCGTCATCGGCGGCCTCCCGTGCCCGCCGCCCTCCCCGCCGCCGTCCCCGCTGTCGCCGTCCCCCTCACCCGGCACCACCTCCCCGGCCGCCTCCCTCACGACATCCGCGCCCCCTGCCGGTCCATGACGGACGAAGCACCCCCCATCCCACCCGCCGGCACCGTCAGCATCCGCCGCCTGGGCACCCTCTTCGGCGCCGTCGCGGCCCCCACCACCTTCGTCACCGCACTGCTCTACTTCTTCGGCTACTTCCACGCCTACTGGTTCTTCGACTACTTCGGCATCAACTCCACGGTCCTGGGTCTGAGCACGGTGGACTACCTCCTCCGCAGCCAGGACGCCCTCTTCGTCCCGATGACCGTGACCGCGGCCGCGGTTCTGGCGGCCTTCTGGGCATACGCCTTGTTACGTACTCAACTGGCATTCAGGGCCCGCCCCGAAGTGCTGCGCATCGCCGTCCCGGCCGTGGCGGGCGCCGGACTGCTTCTCTCCCTCGGTGGATTCTGGAGCGTCCTGGCCCCCACGTTTCTCAACGACCACCTGGTCGCCGCCCCGCTCAGCCTCGCCTCCGGCGTCGTCCTGCTCGGCTACGCCCTCCACTTGAACCGCGTCGCCGCCGCAGCCCCACCAGCCCCCGCACCGGACCCCGCACGCGACGACGACACGGACGACACGCCCTCCGTCCCGCCACCACCCGAACCACCCCGCGCCGCGCGCCCGGGATGGGCCGACACAGCCGAGTGGGCCGTGCTTTTCGTGCTCGTGGGCCTGAGCCTCTTCTGGGCCGCCAGCGACTACGCCTCCGCGGTGGGCCGGACCCGAGCGCAGCAATTCGTGGCGGGAATGCCGGCCTACCCCACCACCGTGCTCTACAGCGCCCGCGCCCTCAGCATCGAAGAACCGGGCGTCCACGAGACCCGCTGCCGCAACCCCAAGTCCGCCTACCCGTACCGCTACGACGGCCTCAAGCTGATGCTCAACTCCGCCGACCAGTACGTCTTTCTCCCTCAGGGCTGGACCCCCACCACCGGCTCCGCCCTCCTGATCCCCCGCACCGACACCATCCGCCTGGAGTTCCTGCCGCCCTACGCCGTCCCGCCGCCCGCCTGTTGAGACAGCAGACTTGGCACGCGCTTTACACACCATTCCGCAACCGCGCCGCCCACCCGCTTGTCTCTATGAACGTTGAATCGAAGCAGTAGTGACGTGAGTGGAGCGGGACATGGGGCGGGGCAAGGTCGGCATAGGTATGGCGCTGGTGGTGAGCGCGGTACTCGCGGGAACGAGCGCATGCGGGGGCAACGCGTCGGCCTCGGACGACTCCAAGAACGGGGCCGCGAAGGGCGGCTCGTCGGCCAAGGCGTCCGTCAGCGCGAAGCCGTCGCCCACGCACCCCACGGGCCCGCCGATGCTGCTGGAGTCGATCGCTCCGCTGGACAAGGCGACGGTCGGGGTCGCGATGCCGATCTCGATCGTCTTCACCAACCCGGTGGCCTCCAAGGCGCACGCGAACATCGAGAAGCACCTCAAGGTCTCGGCCTCGGTGCCCACCCAGGGCGCCTGGCACTGGATGGGCAACCAGCGGGTCGACTGGCGTCCGAAGGAGTACTGGAAGTCCGGCACCAAGGTCCGGATCGACGCCGACCTGAAGTACGTCTCCAACGGCAGCGGCCGCTACGGCACCCACGGCTACACGCACTCCTTCACCATCGGCGACGACGTCCGCGCCGACGCCTCGGTGACGGGCCACACCATGAAGGTGACGCGCAACGGCGCCCCGGTGCGCACCCTCTCCATCAACGCGGGCAGCGCCGAGTACCCGACGTGGAACGGCACCATGGCCGTCATCGACAAGCAGGAGAAGGTCCACATGACTTCCTGCAGCGTCGGCATCAGTTGCGACAAGAACAGCGCCAACTACTACAACCTGACCCTTCCCTGGGACGTTCACCTGACCCAGTCCGGCACCTACGTCCACTACTCCACGGGCGACACCAACCCGGGCTCCGGCAGCGCCCGCGGCTCGCACGGCTGCGTCCACCTCTCGCTCTCCGACGCGAAGTGGTTCTACGACCAGGTCAAGCAGGGCGACCCGATCACGGTCACCGGCTCGCCGCGTGCCAAGGCCTCCGCCGACAACGGTTACGCGTCCTTCAACCTGTCGTGGTCGCAGTGGCTGTCCGGCAGTGCGAGCGGGGAGCAGACCACCGCCACGCTCTAGAAGGTCAGTGCTCGAAGTTGATTGGAACGCGCGAGTTTCGATCAAAGTCTTCCGTGCTCCCGCTCTTTCGTTCCATAGTGCTCTCGGCAGTGCACCGAGAGCGGACCGAGAGAGCGGGAGCGTATGTACGGATCGCGCAGGCGGGCCACATCCTTGTCCCTGACGGTGTCCACCACCGTTCTGGCCCTGCTGGCTGCAGCCGCCCCGGCGGTCGCAACCTCCCCGCACGCGGGCAGCCGTGACATCCAGTACGTCGACTGCTCGGCGGCCGGCAGCCGCCGGACAGGCTCCGCCGCCGCCCCCTGGCAGACCCTGGACCAGGTCAACACCCTTGCCCTGAAGACGGGTTCGCAGATCCTGCTCCGCCGCGGGACCCGCTGCGAGGGCACCCTGGCCCCCCGGGGCACGGGCCGCCCCGGCGACCCGATGGTGATCGGTGCGTACGGCAGCGGCGCCAAGCCCGTGATCGACGGCAACGGGAACCCCGAGACGCTCCTCCTCAAGAACACCCAGTGGGTCGAGGCCAGGGACCTGGAGATCACCAACAGCGGCAGCCCCGGTACCAACAAGCGCGGAGTCCGGGTGCAGTTGGAGGACTACGGCACCGGCACCCACTACCGCCTCACCGGCCTGGACATCCACGACATCCGCGGCGACGACGCCAAGGGCACGGCCGGATCGGCGGGTATCCTCTTCTCCGTCACCGGTTCGGCGAAGCCGACGAAGTTCGACGACGTCGTGGTCGCGGAGAACACGGTCTCCTCCGTGGACCGCGAGGGCATCTACTTCGGCTCCACCTGGAACAACCGCCCCGTGCACGGCGATTACGACCCCAACGGGCCCGCCTACCTGCCGTCCACCCGGGTCGTCGTCCGCTCCAACACCCTCAAGGACCTGGCCGGCGACGGCATCGTCATCACCGCCACCGACGGCACACTCGTCGAGCACAACCGCCTCGACGGATTCCAGCGCCGCTCGTCCGGATACAACGCGGGCATGTGGCCGTGGAACGCGGACAACACCGTCTTCCAGTACAACGAAGTGTCCGGCGGCGAGACCACCCGCGACGGCATGGCGTACGACGTCGACGAGGGCACCTTCGGGACCGTCTTCCAGTACAACGTCAGCCACGACAACGCGGGCGGCTTCTTCCTGGTCTGCACCGCGACCGGCACGCTCGGCGACGCGGTCATCCGCTACAACGTCAGCCGCAACGACCACTACCGGGGCATCGAGACGTGCTCCGGCTCCTTCGACGGCGTGCGCGCGTACAACAACACCGTCTACGTCGGCGACGGCGTCAGCCAGACCGTCGTCAACGAGAACACCACGAACAAGCACGGCCTGACGCTGACGAACAACATCGTGGTGAAGGAGGGCGCGGGCACGGCCGGCTTCAGCCTGAAGAGCGGCGGCGTCACGCTCGCGCACAACACCCTGGTGGGCGTCGCGAACACCCCCGCGAACCCGGGCGGTTCGACGGCGGACCCGCAGCTCACGGACCCGACGGGCCCGCTCCCGTACGGACTGCGGCTGCGCACCGGGTCACCGGCGGTCGGCGCGGGTGAGGCGGTGGCCGGCAATGTGAGCAGGGATCTGTACGGGAACCCGGTCGGGAACCCGCCCAACGCCGGTGCGTACGAGGGGCCGGGCGTGGGCGGGTAGACCCCGGACCTCAGGCCAGCAGATCGATCGCGTCGATCGCCGTCCCCGCACTGAGATAGGAGGTCGTGCCCGAGCCGCTCGCGACGTAGATCTTCAACGTGTTGTACGCGCTCGTGTCGGTCAGCCAGGCGCTCGCCGGGACGCTGTACGTGAAGGTGTTGTTGTTGCCCCGATAGGAGCCCACCGTCAGCGACCGCGTGCTCGGCTGCGTCGGCGGGGAGGGGACGGCGGAGGTGTAGGTGTCGTTGACGACGATCTGCGGGCGGCCGTTCGCGTACGCGGTCGTCACGCCGATGCGCAGGGTGTGGGCGGCCGCCGCCTGGGCCGCGGTCAGTTTGAAGTAGACGGTGATCCCGCTGTTCACGTCCTTCCACAGATAGCAGGGGAAGGACGCGGTCTCCGTGCCGCTGCCGATGACGACGTTGCCGGTCCAGGACGCGGCGCGCGGGTCGGAGGGGTGTGCGTACGTCATCAGGTCGGCGTTCTTCAGGCCGCCGGGCGAGCCCGTCCAGTCGCCTATGCGCCAGATCGCGGAGGCGTTGGACGGGTCGTTGGTGGAGGGGACGGCGATGGTGTTGAGGGTGGTCGTGGCGCCCGCCGTGACGGTCACCGACGTGGTGTACACCGCGAGTTCGGACTTGAAGACGGTGAGCGTGTACGTACCGGGAAGCGCGCCCCCGATCGAGAACCAGCCGTCGGACGCGCGGGCCGAACCCCAGTACTGGGCAGTGGAGTTGGCCAGTCCCACCGTGTACGGGTAGGCGGTGTCGCGGCCCGTGATGCCGACGCCCGCCACCCGGCCCCGGCCGCTCGCGGCGACGTACCCCGAGAGGCCGAGGCCGTCGGCCCAGGGGGTGGTGAGGTTGGCGTGCGAGAGGGAGGAGGAGGGGGCGGCGCCGTCGGTGAAGGCGATGACGTAGGGGCCCTGGAGGCCGAAGCGCTGGGCCTCGGTCTGGTTCTCGCCGTAGTAGAGGATCTCGTACAGGCCGCCGCCGTCCGCGGACTGGTGGCGCAGGAGCGAGCGGTAGAACGGGCCGCCGGAGGCCTTCTCGTGGTTGGAGCGCACCACGTACAGGCCGACGCTGCCGGTGGTCCAGCCGATCGCGTCGTAGTCGATGACGCGCAGCTTCGAGTAGTGCTTGGAGCGGGTCTGGCCGTCGGCCTTCGCGAACACGTCGGCCGCTTCGATGGTGCTGGTCGTGTACGTGTAGGAGTCGGGCTCGTCGTTGAGGAACAGGCCGGCCTTCACACGCACGATGTAGCGGGTCGCGGAGACGGACGTGTCGGCCTTGTTGGTCCACAGATAGACGTTGTTCTCGCCGCTGCGGGCCGCGTAGTAGTGCTTGAGCGTGCCGTACGCCACCGAGATCAGGATGGTGGAGCCGGACTGGGTGATGGTCACCGTGGAGGTGCCGAGGCCCGACTCGATGTGGGAGTTCTTGCCGCCGTAGCCCTGGTACTCGGTGCCCTTGTAAACCAGGGAGGTCAGGTCGCCGTTGGTCTTGCTGACCTTGAAGACGAGGTCGGCGCCGGTCGTGACGACGTAGTTCGAACCGTCGTCGGTGTAGCCGAACGCGGCCGCGTCCGCCGACGCGGCGAGCGGACC
The DNA here is from genome assembly GCF_036227325.1 of Streptomyces sp. NBC_01465. Taxonomy (NCBI): domain Bacteria; kingdom Bacillati; phylum Actinomycetota; class Actinomycetes; order Kitasatosporales; family Streptomycetaceae; genus Streptomyces; species Streptomyces sp. NBC_01465. The sequence continues at coordinate 5,971,756 of NZ_CP109467.1, forward strand.
GGCGACGGCCGCGGTCGCCGCGGCAGCGGCGGCGGAGACGAGGAGGGAGCGGCGTGCGAGGTGTTTCTGCGGCTCGGTCATGACCCCTGGTTGCCGCCTGGGGCAAGGAGGTTGCCCCGATCTTCCTGTGAAACCGAGGGGCGGGCTCAGCGGCTCCCGTCCTTCTTCGCCCACCCCAGGGCGTAGAAGACGATTCCGGCGGTGAAGGCTGCGGCGCCGAGGTACTTGGCGTCGTTCCTGGACGAGTCCAGTTCGGTCAGGAACGTGACGACCGCGGCGACGGCCAGTACGGCGACGACGGTGACGGCGGTGGTGCGTTTCATGGGCGTCGGCCCTTTCTGTCGCGTCGCGGATCTAGCCGAACGGATTGCAGACGACGCCGCCCACGCCGACGGGGACGCCCACCCAGTAGAGGTAGGTCCAGCCGTTCTGGTGCTGGCAGACCTGCACCGAGCCGGCGAGGATCGCGAGGGCCGCAGCGACCGCTCCCGCGTACGGGCCGCCGCCCAGCAGGGCCGCGAGCGTGCTGACCCCGGAGCCGGTCCAGGCGGCGCCCTCGACCTTGTTCGTCAGCCAGGCGTCGAGGCCGACCTCGATCCCGTACCAGTGGGACTTGATGTAGCCGTGCGGGCCGTCGGCGGCGAGCCGTCCGGCCGCGGCGCCGCTCGTCGCGAAGCCTGCCGGGGTCATCGTCAGGTGGCCGGCCCTGATGTGGTCGTTCAACTGGGCGACGTATCCGAGCAGTTGACGCAGCATGGGCTTCGACACCTGTGCGAGTACGGCCCTGGGTGCGTCGATGGTGAACCCGCGCCCGGAGTAGGTGACGTAGGGGTTGAGTACGTGCAACGGGCTGGATTCCGGCGCGAGTTCACCGGGTGGGATGTCGACGCCCGCGGTGATGGTTGCGGACGCGGGGGTGGCGGCCGCGACCGCCACCGGTGACGTCGTCAGGAGGAGGCCGGTGACGCAGGCCAGGGCTACGCCACTCGTCCTCAGGAATCTCTTGCGCATTCACTCAGCGTGGTCGGACACTCCGGGAAAGTCACGCATTGCTACCGAGGTGCACCCGAAGGTGTGACATCAGCACTCGATGATGTTCACCGCGAGCCCGCCTCGCGCCGTCTCCTTGTACTTCACGCTCATGTCCGCGCCGGTCTCCTTCATGGTCTTGATGACCTTGTCGAGGGAGACCTTGTGGCTGCCGTCGCCGCGCATCGCCATCTTCGCCGCCGTGACGGCCTTGACCGCCGCCATGCCGTTGCGCTCGATGCACGGGATCTGGACCAGACCGCCGACCGGGTCGCAGGTCAGGCCGAGGTTGTGCTCCATGCCGATCTCGGCCGCGTTCTCGACCTGCTCGGGGGAGCCGCCGAGGACCTCGGCGAGGGCGCCCGCCGCCATCGAGCAGGCGGAGCCGACCTCGCCCTGGCAGCCGACCTCGGCGCCGGAGATGGAGGCGTTCTCCTTGAAGAGCATGCCGATGGCGCCCGCGGAGAGCATGAAGCGGACGATGCCCTCCTCCTCCGCGCCGGGCACGAAGTTCATGTAGTAGTGGAGGACCGCCGGGATGATGCCCGCCGCGCCGTTGGTGGGGGCCGTCACGACGCGGCCGCCCGCCGCGTTCTCCTCGTTGACCGCCATCGCGTAGAGCGTGATCCACTCCATGGCGTGTGCGAGGGGGTCGCCCTCGGCGCGCAGCTGGCGGGCCGAGTGGGCCGCGCGGCGGCGGACCTTGAGGCCGCCGGGGAGGATGCCCTCGCGGGACATGCCGCGCGAGACGCAGGCCTGCATGGCGCGCCAGATGTCGAGGAGGCCCGAGCGGATCTCGTCCTCGGTACGCCATGCCTTCTCGTTCTCCAGCATCAGCCCGGCGATGGACAGGCCGGTCTCCTGCGTGAGGCGCAGCAGCTCGTCGCCGCTGCGGAAGGGGTACTTCAGGACCGTGTCGTCGAGGACGATCTTCTTCTCGCCGACAGCGTCCTCGTCGACGACGAAGCCGCCGCCCACCGAGTAGTACGTCTTCTCCAGGACCGGGGCGCCGTCGATGTCGTACGCGAAGACCGTCATCCCGTTGGCGTGGTACGGCAGCGCCTTGCGGCGGTGCAGGATCAGGTCCTCGTCGAAGTCGAAGCCGATCTCGTGCATGCCGAGGAGGTTGATCCGGCCGGACTGCTTGATCTGCTCGACCCGCTCGTCGGCGTGCTCCACGTCGACCGTGCGGGGCGACTCGCCCTCCAGGCCGAGCAGGACCGCCTTGGGGGTGCCGTGCCCGTGACCGGTCGCGCCCAGCGAGCCGTACAGCTCGGCGCGTATCGCGGTGGTGTGGGCCAGCAGGCCCTCGTTCTTGAGGCGGCGGGCGAACATCCGGGCCGCACGCATGGGGCCGACCGTGTGGGAGCTGGACGGGCCGATGCCGATCGAGAACAGGTCGAAGACCGAGATGGCCACGAGAGGACTCCTATAGGGGTTGGTAGACGCCGTTGTCTGCCGGGTGGTGCAGAGGGACGTGCCTGGTGGCGTGCCACGGGGCACCTCGCTCACACAACCAGTGTGCGGGGTGCCCCGTGGATTCGTACTGGAACGCCAGGTGAAAGCGTACGGAACTACTTCAGGCCGGGGTAAAGCGGGTGCTTGTCGGCCAGGGCCTTGACCCGTCCCGCCAGGGCGTCCTTGTCGAACGACGGCTTCAGGGTCTCGGCGATGATGTCCGCGACCTCCGTGAAGTCCTCGACGTCGAAGCCGCGGGTGGCGAGCGCCGGCGTACCGATGCGCAGACCCGAGGTGGTCATCGGGGGGCGGGGGTCGTTCGGGACCGCGTTGCGGTTGACCGTGATGCCGACCTCGTGGAGACGGTCCTCGGCCTGCTGGCCGTCGAGCTCGGAGTTGCGCAGGTCCACCAGGACCAGGTGCACGTCCGTGCCGCCGGACAGGACCGAGACACCGTGCTCGGTGACGTCGGCCGCGACCAGGCGCTCGGCCAGGATGCGGGCGCCGTCCAGGGTGCGCTGCTGGCGCTCCTTGAACTCCTCGGTCGCCGCGACCTTGAAGGAGACCGCCTTGGCCGCGATCACGTGCTCCAGCGGGCCGCCCTGGAAACCGGGGAAGACCGCGGAGTTCAGCTTCTTCGCGAAGTCCTTGTTGCGGGCCAGGATGATGCCGCCGCGCGGACCGCCGAGGGTCTTGTGCGTGGTGGAGGTGACGACGTCGGCGTACGGGACCGGGTTCGGGTGCAGACCCGCGGCCACCAGACCGGCGAAGTGCGCCATGTCGACCCACAGCAGGGCGCCGACCTCGTCCGCGATCCGGCGGAACTCGGCGAAGTCCAGCTGGCGCGGGTACGCCGACCAGCCCGCGATGATCACCTTGGGGCTGTTCTCCTTGGCGAGGCGCTCGACCTCGGCCATGTCGACCAGGCCGCCCTCGTCCACGTGGTACGCGACCACGTTGAACTGCTTGCCGGAGAAGTTGAGGCGCATGCCGTGCGTCAGGTGACCGCCGTGCGCCAGGTCCAGGCCCAGGATCGTGTCGCCGGGCTGGGCGATGGCGAAGAGCGCGGCCTGGTTGGCGGAGGCGCCCGAGTGCGGCTGGACGTTGGCGTACTCGGCGCCGAAGAGGTCCTTCACACGGTCGATGGCGATCTGCTCGGCCACGTCGACGTGCTCGCAGCCGCCGTAGTAGCGGCGGCCCGGGTAGCCCTCGGCGTACTTGTTGGTGAGGACGGAGCCCTGGGCCTCCATGACGGCCACCGGAGCGAAGTTCTCCGAGGCGATCATCTCCAGCGTGGACTGCTGGCGGTTCAGCTCGGCGTCGACGGCGGCGGCGACGTCCGGGTCGAGCTCGTGGAGGGAGGAGTTCATAAGCGACATGAAGGATTCAGTCCCTAAGACCTAGTTGCCGGCGGTGAGTGCGTCGTACTCGTCGGCGGAGAGCAGGTCGTCCGGCTCGCCCGTGACACGTACCTTGAACAGCCAACCGCCCTCGAACGGGGCGGAGTTCACCAGCGACGGGTCGTCGACGACGTCCTGGTTCGACTCGGTGACCTCGCCGGTCACCGGGGCGTACAGGTCGCTGACCGACTTGGTCGACTCCAGCTCGCCGCAGGTCTCGCCCGCGGTCACCGTGTCACCGACCTCGGGGAGCTGGGCGTAGACGACGTCACCGAGCGCGTTGGCCGCGAACTCCGTGATGCCGACCGTCGCGACGCCGTCCTCGGCGACCGCGAGCCACTCGTGCTCCTTGCTGTACCGCAGCTGCTGGGGGTTGCTCATGACCTGATTCTCCTGGATGCGGGGGAGTGCTGATGAACGGTGGTCTTACGGACTGGAATGGTCTGGGTCACTTCTGGCGCTTGTAGAACGGCAGGGCGACGACCTCGTACGGCTCATGCGTACCGCGGATGTCCACGCCCACGCCCGTCGTGCCCGGCTCGGCGTGTGCCGCGTCCACGTACGCGATCGCGATCGGCTTGCCCAGCGTGGGCGAGGGGGCGCCGGAGGTGACCTCGCCGATGACCTGGCCGTCCGCGACCACGGAGAAGCCGGCGCGCGGGACGCGGCGGCCCTCGGCGATCAGGCCGACCAGCTTGCGCGGCGGGTTGGTCGCGGCGCGCTCGGCGGCGGCCTCCAGGGACGTACGACCGACGAAGTCGCACTCCTTCTCGAACTTGACGACCCGGCCGAGACCCGCGTCGAACGGGGTCAGCGCGGTGGTCAGCTCGTGTCCGTACAGTGGCATGCCCGCTTCGAGGCGGAGGGTGTCGCGGCAGGAGAGCCCGGCCGGGACCAGACCGACGTCCTTGCCGGCCTCGGTCAGCGCCTGCCAGAGCTGCTCGGCGTCGGCGGGGGCCACGAAGAGCTCGAAGCCGTCCTCGCCGGTGTAGCCGGTGCGGGCGATGAGCGCGGGGACACCGGCGACCGTGCCGGGCAGGCCCGCGTAGTACTTCAGCCCGTCGAGGTCGGCGTCCGTGACGGACTTCAGGATGCCGGGGGACTCGGGGCCCTGGACGGCGATGAGGGCGTAGGCGTCACGGTCGTCCCGTACGACGGCGTCGAAGCCCGCGGCCCGCTCGGTGATCGCGTCGAGGACGATCTGCGCGTTGCCCGCGTTGGCGACGACCATGTACTCGGTCCCGCCCAGGCGGTAGACGATCAGGTCGTCCAGGATCCCGCCGTCCTCCTGGCAGATCATGGTGTAGCGGGCGCGGCCGAGGCCGACGGTCCCGATGTTGCCGACCAGCGCGTAGTTCAGAAGGTCCACGGCCTGCGGTCCCGTGACCGTGATCTCGCCCATGTGCGACAGGTCGAAGAGCCCGGCGCGCGTACGCACCGCGTTGTGCTCGTCGCGCTCGCTGGCGTACCGCAGGGGCATGTCCCAGCCCGCGAAGTCGGTCATGGTCGCTCCGAGGCTGCGGTGCAGGGCGTCGAGGGCGGTGAGGCGGGGGGTGGTGCTCATCGTTAAGGCTCCCAGGGCATGGCTGGCGAGGACGATTCCTCCCCATCTGTCATCGGAACCTGAGAGGTTCGCCGCGAGCCCGGACTTCCGGACACCCGGCTTGCACCTTGGGTGGAGCCGCCGCACAAGGGCGGCTCGCTTTTCAGATCTGCCTCGTCGCGCGCGGTACGGGGCCTGAGAGATTACAAGGGAGGGACTTGCTCCTTCGGCGCCCCGGTCGGCTGGACCGGGGACTCTCCCGCGCGGATTCGAACGGCCTGTATGGAGTTGGCGCGGACATCATCGCACGGCCGCGAGGGGCGCCACATCGCATGTGTCGCATTACTGTTTCTTTACTCTTCTGCGGGGCAGGGGGAGGGGACGCGGAAACGTGACAGGGGGAGTGGCCATGACGGTGTACGGACAGGGCTTGTACGAGGTGGGGGCGGGAGCCGTGCCCGCCCCGCGCGGAGCCCCCGCCGAGGAGGCGCTCGTCCGCCGCCCGCGCGGTCTGGAGTTCACCGAGGGGGACCTGGTCGTCGTCTCCGGACTGCCCGGCAGCGGGAAGTCGACACTGATCCGCCGCACGGTGCGGGCCGCCCGCCGGATCGACTCGCAGGACGTACGGGAACGCTGGGAGCGCCGGATGCCGGGCTTCCTCGCGTACGCGGGCTACCGCCCCCTCGTGCGCGCCGCCCACTACGGCGGGCTGTGGCGGGCGCTGCGCTCGGGCCGGAGCGTCGTCGTCCACGACTGCGGGACACAGCGCTGGGTGCGGAGGTGGCTGGCCCGCACGGCCCGGCGACGAGGGCGCGCCCTGCATCTGCTGCTGCTCGACGTCCCGCCGGAGGTGGCCCTGTCCGGGCAGGCGGAGCGGGGGCGCACGGTCTCCGCGTACGCCTTCGGACGGCACCGCAAGGCGGTGGACCGGCTCCTCGCGGAGGCCGAGGCGGGGAGACTGCCGGCCGGCTGCGGGTCGGCGGTGCTGCTCGACCGGGAGGCGGCGGGGGAACTGGAGGAGATCAGCTTCGGCGGTCCCGGGGGCTGAGCGCCCCCGGGACCGGCCGGGTCACCAGAGCTTCGGGAAGCCGGGGATCGCGGTCGAGGGGATGGGCAGGCCGGGGATTGCAGCGGCCGGGGCGGCCGGGACAGAGGGCAGCCACGGGACGGAGGGCAGCGCGGGCAGGCCGGGGACGGCCGGGAGCTTCGGCAGCTCGGGGAGCTTGGGGAGCATGCCCGTGACATCCGGGACCTTGGGCAGCTCGGGCAGACCGAGAAGCTTCGGCAGCAGCTTGTCCCAGGAGAGCAGGTCGCCGAGCTGCTTGAGGACGGCCTCGATGTTGACGCCGAGCAGCACGTTGACCGCTTGCGAGGAGACCTCGAGGAGCGCGGAGGTGGCGACCTTCCAGTCGCCCTTGTCCGTGGCGTTCAGGAGCGCTTCGACCGAGGCCTTCAGCAGGTCCTTCGCATGGGCCAGGGTCGGCGAGGGCGTGGGGGGAACCTTGGTGGGTTTGACCGCCTCCGCAGCCGTGTCGGCCGCCGCAGGGTCGGGGGTCGGCGGCTCCGGGTCGGCCAGGACGCGGTCCAGCGCGGTCCGTACGGTGGCGCGGTCCTGTGCGTCGGCGGTACCGGCGGTGGTGCGCGAGGTCAGCTCGTTGACGGCGGCGTAGAGCGCACGCACGTCCTGGTACGTCCGCAGGGCGGCGACCGAGTCGGCACCGACGGCGGGAGCCGTCCGGCTGACGGGGGCGGCGGCGAGCGCGGGCGTGACCGCACCGGTGATCAGCACGGCGCCGAGCGACGAGGCGGTGACCACCGCGGCGGTGAGTCGGTTGACCCTCATATTCGGGGAGTCCTTTCGTACGCGGAAAACATCAGAGCCCCGGAACCGCCGGGACAGCGGGAGCTTCGGGAACGGCAGGCACGGCGGGGAGCGCGGGGGAGGCCGGGAGGCCCGGGACCGTGGGGACTCCGGGGACGGCCGGGAGGCCCGGGATCGCCGCGGGCGCCGCCGGGAGTGCGGGCAGACCGGGGATCGCCGGTACGGCCGGGACCGCGGGGAGGCCCGGGAGCGTCGGCAGGCCGGGGAGTTTCGGGAGGGAGTCCAGGAACTTCTGCCAGCCCGCCGCGCTCAGCAGATCGTTCGACAGCTTCGGGATCGCCTGCAGCGCGGTCGAGACCCGCAGCCAGTCCCCGCCCGCCGCGGCCTTGATCAGCGCGTCGACCTCGTCCCTCAGCGCGGTTTCCGCCACGCTCGCCGGGCCGGTGTCCTTCTTCGCGGGCGCACTGTCGGGGTCCGGACCCAGGACGACGTCGACCTTGGCGTTCACCTCCGCCAGCGCGTCCTCGTCGATCGTGCCCGAGGCGGACTTCTCCATCAGCTCGTCGATGGCGTCCAGCAGCGGCCCGATGTCCGCGGGGCGGGCGGGCGCCTGTGCCGTACGCACCGAAGGGGCGGCCGCGGCCGCCGGGGCAGCCACCGCACCGCCGAAGGCCAGCGCACCGCACAGGGAGGCGGCGAGAGTGAGGGCGACGGGCGTGTGCGGGGCCATGAAGGGGTCCTTCCGGAAGGGCTGCGCGGCGGCGCCTGTATCTGCCACCCTCAGATCGACAGCCACGCTCCGCAACCAGTCGGATGCGCTCCGTGTCCATATGGGTGGAGGCTCGGCCGGCCGGGTGGCGGCGGAGTTAATCTCGGGCGCACACAGCGCACAGCACTCGCAGAAGGAGAGGGATCCGTCGGTGGACATGGGATGGCCGGGCAACGAGCTCGAAGAGGTGCTGGGCGCCTCGGTCGGCAATCCGGCGGCCGGCGGACGGCTGATCGAGGTCCTGGGACGCAGCCCGGTCTGGATTCCGCTGCCCAACGGCGGCAGCCACGAGAGCCGCTCCCTGGACCTGCCGACGCTGGAGATCGAGGGGGCGCCGTACGTCCCGGTCTACAGCTCGGAGGCGCAGTACCTCGACTGCGTCGGTACCCATCTCTCCTTCACGATCGCGCCCTCCGTCGAGTTCGCCCGCGGACTGCCCCCGCAGCTGGGCGTCGTGGTGAATCCGGGCGGCGCGGTCACCCTGCCCCTGCCGCCGCTCGCCGTGGCCGAGCTCTGCCGGGCGGGCCGTACGCCGCTGGACGGTCCCTCCAGCGGCGGTCGCGTCCGCCTCTTCGAGCCGGACTGGCAGGAGGAGCCGGTCGACTTCCTCGCCGCCGCGGCGGCGGAGTTCGACCAGACCGGGGTGGTGCGCACCGCGCGCAGGGCGCTCGCGTCCATCGAGGGCGGCGACCCCGTCCTGTTCATCGGTGTCGAGTTCTCGTCCTGGGACGGCGCGGGCCGCGGCGCGCCCATGGACGCACTGGGCCGGGCGCTCGGCCGGTCCGAACCGGCGTGGCCGGTCAATCTGGTCCTGCTGGACGTGGCACAGGATCCGGTGGGCGACTGGATGCTGGAGAAGGTCAGGCCGTTTTATGTCAGGGACGCCGCCTAAGCTGGTTGGATGACCGCGGGCCGGTGAGCTGGTGGCCGGAAACGGGTGGACGGCAAGAAGACGAGGGGCGGGACCCAAGTGAGTGCGTCGGGCACGGCGGCGGCCGGACAGGTCGAGCACATGCTGCGCCAGGTGACCCCCGGGCGCTATGACGCGTACGAGGCCCTGCTGCACGCGCTCGCCGAGAGCCGGGTCTGGATGCTGCTCTGGCACGGCCAGGCGGGGGCGCCCGACGCGCAGTACGGGAACATGGAGGTCGAGGGGCTCGGCTACGCGCCCTGTGTGACCTCCGCCCAGGAGCTCTCCGCGAGCGGCTGGAACCGTGCGTACGAGGCGGTCGGCGGCCGCGACATCGCCCGCGCCCTCTTCCCCGACCGCTGGGGCATCTGGCTGAACCCGCACGCCCCCGGCGGCGGCGTCGGCATCCCCTGGACCGATCTGCGCCGGATCGCCACCGGTCTCGACCGGATGCCGGCCGGACCGCTGCGGATCTCCGAACCCGCCCTGGACATTCCGCAGTTCTACGCCCTTCTCGCCCAGAACGCCCACCGCACCTCCGCGGTCCGCGCCCTGCGCCGCGCCTGGGTGCAGCCCTCGCTCGGTGCCGCGTACCTGGCGATCGGTCTCGATCTCTATGACACGAGTCAGCAGTCCGTCGACGCCGTGCGCGCGATGATGCAGCAGTCCGTCGCGGCCGTCCCCGACGGACTGCCCGTTTCGACCGTCGCACTGTCCGACGAGTACGACCCGGTCGGCATGTGGCTGCGCGCCAACTCCCGTCCGTTCTACGACCGCGAGGCGCACGCGGCGCCCGTCGCGGCCCCCGGTTACGGCTACCCGCCGGTCCACGGCCAGTAGGTCAATTCGCCAGCTGTTGGCCTCTGTTGGGGCACACGTCCGTTCTGGGCGAAGTGTGCTGACTTGGTTCGCTGGGCCGGTCGCGACGTCCGGATAACGGAACGCTTCTGGCCGCATCACGGTTGCGCAAACATTCCCCGTCAGGTCTGGCGGGTGATCGCCGGTGCGTTGAAGACTCCCCGCTAACGCTTGGCGTCGTTCAGTTGAGCGACGTTCGCGTCACACGCCACAGGGGCAATTCTCTTCACGCCGGCAAGGCAAGCACCACTTGATGCACGACAGTCGCCACAGCGACGGGTACGGGCCGGTCACCACCGGCCGGGAGGGGTCAGAGGCACTGTGACCGCACCGATCGAGACCACCGGTTCGGCTGCCAACGCGCAGCCGGAGGCAGTACTCACGGGAGTCAAACAGAGCCAGATCGAGGGACGTTCGCTCAGTCGGATCGCCTGGACGCGCTTCAAGCGCGACAAGATGGCGGTGGCCGGCGGCGTTGTCGTGATCCTGCTCGTCCTGCTCGCGGCTCTGTCCAAGCCGATTCAGTGGATCTTCGGTCTGGATCCCAACAAGTTCCACCAGGATCTGGTCGACCCGGCTCTCCTCGCACCCAAGGGTGACTGGGGCGGGATGAGTTGGGCCCATCCGCTGGGAGTCGACCCGCAGTACGGGCGCGACATCATGACCCGCATCATCGAGGGGTCCTGGGTCTCGCTGCTGGTCGCGGGCGGCGCCACGCTGCTCGCCGTCGTCATCGGAGTGTTCTTCGGTGTCGTCTCCGGCTACTACGGCGGCTGGGTCGACTCCATCATCAGCCGGACCATGGACACGTTCCTGGCTTTCCCGCTCCTCCTCTTTGCGATTTCGATTGCTGCCACCCTGCAGGACGGCGCGTTCGGTCTGACCGGACTGCCGCTCCGGATCAGCGTGTTGATCTTTGTCATCGGGTTCTTCAGCTGGCCCTACATGGGCAGGATCGTGCGGGCGCAGACGCTCACGCTGCGGAATCGTGAGTTCGTCGAAGCGGCCAAGAGCCTCGGCGCGCGCGGCCCGTTCATTCTCTTCCGCGAACTGCTGCCGAACCTGGTGGCACCCATTCTCGTCTACTCGACGCTGATGATTCCGACCAACATCATTTTCGAGGCGGGCCTCAGCTATCTCGGCGTCGGTATCGCGCCGCCGCAGGCTTCCTGGGGACAGATGCTCAGCAACGCGAGCGACATCTACACGGCGGATCCGCAGTACATGATCGTGCCGGGCCTGGCCATTTTCATCACGGTCCTGGCGTTCAACCTGCTGGGCGACGGGTTGCGCGATGCGCTCGACCCCCGCAGCAAGTAACCATCTCTAGAGGGGGCTTTCCTCAGGTGAAGACAAGAAAAGTGACAGCTGTGCTCGGCGCAGTTGTGGCGCTCGCGCTGGGGGCATCCGCGTGCAGCAGCTCCGACAACGACAAGGGCGGCGGCGGCAGCAAGGGTGGCACGTCCGCTGCTGACGCTGCGCTGACCTCGATCGTGAACACGAGCGACAAGAAGGGCGGCACGCTCTCCCTGGCGTTGTCCGACGAGCCCGACTCGCTCGACCCGGGCAACAACTACTACGGCTGGGTGCAGAACTTCTCCCGCCTGTACGCCCGTTCGCTCACCTCGTTCAAGCCCGCTGCGGGCAAGGACGGCCTCACGGTGGTTCCTGACCTGGCCGAGGGTCTGGGCACGCCCAGCGACGGTGCCAAGACGTGGACGTACCACCTGCGCAAGGGCCTCAAGTTCGACGACGGCACTCCGATCACCTCGAAGGACGTCAAGTACGCCGTCGAGCGTTCGAACTTCGCCCCCGAGGCGCTGTCCAACGGTCCGACGTACTTCAAGGCGCACCTCATCGGTGGCGACAAGTACAAGGGTCCGTACAAGGACAAGAGCCCCGGCGGTCTCGCGTCCATCGAGACGCCGGACGACACCACGATCGTCTTCAAGCTGAAGGACGCCTTCGCGGACTTCGACTACCTGGCGACGTTCAACCAGACCGCGCCGGTGCCCGCCGCCAAGGACAAGGGTGCCGACTACGTCAAGAACATCGTCTCCTCGGGCCCGTACAAGTTCCAGTCGTACGAGGAGGGCAAGGGCGCGACCCTCGTCCGCAACCCGAACTGGGACCCGAAGACGGACCCGATCCGCAAGGCCCTTCCGGAGAAGGTCACCATCCGGTTCAAGGTCAAGCAGGAGACGATCGACAACGACCTGATCGCCGACAACCTGACCACCGACGCCTCGGGCACCGGTGTGGCGCCGGCGACCCAGCCGAAGGTGCTGACGACCCCGAAGCTGAAGAAGGCGACCGACAACTCGTTCGCGGGGGCCACTTCGTACATCGGTCTCAACCTGAACGTCGCGCCCTTCGACAACATCCACTGCCGCAAGGCCGTGCAGTGGGGCATCGACAAGGCGTCGATCCAGGCAGCCCAGGGCGGTGACCCGAAGGGTGCCGTCGCCTCGACGCTGCTCCCGCCGACCGTCAGTGGTTACAGCAAGTTCGACCTGTACGCGACCCCCGGCAGCAAGGGCGACGCCGCCAAGGCGAAGGCCGAGCTGAAGGAGTGCGGCCAGCCGAACGGCTTCACCACCAACATCTCGGCCCGTTCCGACCGTCCCGCCGAGATGGCGATGGTCACCGCGGTCCAGGCGTCGCTGAAGACGATCGGCATCACCGCGAACATCAAGACGTTCCCGGGCGGCAAGTACTTCCAGAACTTCGCCGGTAACCCGAGCTACGTCCACTCGCACAAGCTCGGCATGATCATGACCGCGTGGGGCGCCGACTGGCCGACCGGCTTCGGCTTCCTGGACCAGATCATCAACGGTTCGGCCATCAAGCCGTCCGGTGGCAACAACGTCCAGGAACTGAACGACCCGGCGATCAACAAGGCGCTCAACGAGGCCATCGCCAACACCGACACCGCCGCGCGCACCAAGGCGTGGGGCGACATCGACAAGATGGTCGCCGAGAACGCCTCGGCCGTTCCGCTGATCTACCGCAAGAACCTGCTTCTGCGGTCGGCCTCCGCGACGAACGTCACCATCACGCAGGCCTACCTCGGCATGTACGACTACACGCTGATGGGCTCCACCAAGTAAGTCCGGGCCCGGCCCCCGCTTAGTTCGAAAGGCAGGTGAAGGCATCGGTGTCCGCCGGGACGGGCGCTCCCCACAAGGGAGTTGCCCGCCCGGCGGCGCCGGCGCCGGAATGCTGTGGCTGCGTACATCATCCGACGCGTCTTCGGCGCGGTGCTTCTGCTGCTGATCGTGAGCGCAGTCACCTTCGCGATCTTCTTCCTGGTTCCCCGGCTCGCCGGGCAGACGATGGACTCCCTGGCCGCCCAGTACGTGGGCAAGGACGCCAACAAGGAATCCATCGCCGCGGTGAAGGAGAACCTGGGCTTCAACCATCCGCTGTACGTCCAGTACTGGCACTTCGTCAAGCAGATCTTCGTCGGCGCCGACTACAAGTTCGGCCCCGACGCCTCGCACTGCTCGGTGCCGTGCTTCGGCTACTCCTTCAAGAGCCACGTCGAGGTCTGGCCCGCGATCTCCTCGCGCATCCCCGTGACCTTCTCGCTGGCGATCGGTGCAGCCGTGATCTGGCTGGTCTCCGGTGTCGCGACCGGCGTGCTCTCCGCACTCCGCAAGGGCTCGCTCCTCGACCGCCTCTTCATGGGTGTCGCCCTCGCCGGCGTCTCCCTCCCGATCTTCTTCACCGGCATGCTGGCGCTGGGCGTCTTCACCGTCCAGTGGCCCATCTGGGAATCCATCCAGTACGTCCCCTTCGCCGACAACCCCGGTGAATGGGCCTGGAACCTGCTGATCCCCTGGTGCTCGCTGGCCTTCCTGTACTCCGCGCTCTATGCCCGGCTCACCCGGGCCGGGATGCTGGAGACCATGGGGGAGGACTACATCCGCACCGCCCGCGCCAAGGGCCTGCGGGAGAGCAAGGTCATCGCGAAGCACGGTCTGCGGGCCGCGCTGACCCCGATCGTCACCATCTTCGGCATGGACTTCGGTCTGCTGATCGGCGGTGCGGTCATCACCGAGACGGTCTTCTCCTTCCCGGGTCTCGGCCAGTACGCCATCCAGGGCGTGCAGCAGAACGATCTGCCGATCGTCATGGGCGTGACGCTGATCGCCGCATTCTTCATTGTCATCTGCAACTTGCTGGTGGACCTGGTGTACGCCGCCATCGACCCCAGGGTGAGGTACTCGTGAGCGAGGTTTCCAAGGACACGGCGGCCGCATCGCCGGCTGCATCCGCGGCGCTGGGCGAGCCCGTGCACGCCCAGCGCGGTGGCACCGAGGATGCCTTTCTCTCCGTACGGGATCTGCGCATCCACTTCAGCACCGACGACGGCCTGGTCAAGTCCGTCGACGGCGTCAGCTTCGACGTCAAGGCCGGTGAAACCCTCGGCATCGTGGGCGAGTCCGGTTCCGGAAAGTCGGTCACCTCGCTGGGGGTGATGGGCCTGCACCGTACGGCGCACGCCCAGATCTCCGGTGAAGTCTGGCTGGACGGCGAGGAGTTGATCGGGGCCGACCCCGAACACGTACGGCGGCTGCGTGGCCAGAAGATGGCCATGATCTTCCAGGACCCGCTCTCGGCGATGCACCCGTACTTCTCGGTGGGCGCCCAGATCATCGAGGCCTACCGGGTGCACCACAAGGTCACCAAGAAGGTCGCCCGGGCCCGGGCCGTCGAGATGCTCGACCGTGTGGGCATCCCCGAGCCGAACAAGCGCGTCAACGCGTATCCGCACGAGTTCTCCGGCGGTATGCGTCAGCGCGCGATGATCGCGATGGCGCTGGTCAACAACCCCAAGCTGCTGATCGCCGACGAGCCGACGACCGCCCTGGACGTGACCGTCCAGGCGCAGATCCTCGACCTGATCCGGGATCTGCAGAAGGAGTTCGGCTCCGCGGTCATCATGATCACGCACGACCTCGGGGTCGTCGCCGAGATGGCCGACAACCTCCTGGTGATGTACGGCGGCCGGTGCATCGAGCGCGGAAGCGCCGAGCAGGTCTTCTACGAGCCCCGGCACCCCTACACCTGGGGGCTGCTGACATCGATGCCGCGCATCGACAAGGAGGAGACCGACCGGCTCATCCCGGTCAAGGGCTCCCCGCCCAGCCTCATCAACATCCCGAGCGGCTGCGCCTTCAACCCGCGCTGCCCGTACGCGGACGTTCCCAAGGGCGGCATCACCCGCACCACGCGCCCGGAGCTGCAACTGGTCGGCGACGGTCACTTCTCGGCCTGTCACATGTCGCAGGAGGAGCGGACCCGGATCTGGACCGAAGAGATTGCGCCGAAGCTATGAGCGAGAAGGCCGTGAGCAACAAAGACACCGCCGGCACGGCGATCCCGGAACAGGCGAGCTCCTCGCCCGAGCCGCTGCTCAGAGTCGACAACCTGGTCAAGCACTTCCCGATCAAGAAGGGGCTGCTCGGCCGGCAGACCAGCGCGGTCAGGGCGGTCGACGGCATCTCCTTCGACGTGCGCCCGGGGGAGACCCTGGGTGTGGTGGGGGAGTCGGGCTGCGGCAAGTCGACGATGGGCCGGCTGATCACGCGGCTGATCGAACCGACCGGCGGCAAGGTCGAGTTCGAGGGCCGGGACATCACGCACATCTCCATGGGGCAGATGCGCCCGATGCGCCGTGACGTCCAGATGATCTTCCAGGACCCGTACTCCTCGCTGAACCCCCGGCACACCATCGGCACGATCGTCTCGGCGCCGTTCCGGCTGCAGGGCGTCGAGCCCGAGGGCGGGGTCAAGAAGGAGGTCCAGAGCCTCCTGGAACTGGTGGGCCTGAGCCCCGAGCACTACAACCGCTATCCGCACGAGTTCTCCGGCGGCCAGCGCCAGCGCATCGGCATCGCCCGTGCGCTCGCGCTCAAGCCGAAGCTGGTCGTCGCCGACGAGCCGGTCTCCGCGCTCGACGTGTCGATCCAGGCCCAGGTGGTCAACCTGCTGGACGACCTCCAGGACGAGCTCGGGCTGACGTACGTGATCATCGCGCACGACCTCTCGGTCATCCGCCATGTCTCGGACCGCATCGCGGTGATGTACCTCGGCAAGATCGTCGAGCTGGCGGACCGCAAGACGCTCTACGCGGCGCCGATGCACCCGTACACCAAGGCGCTCATGTCGGCCGTGCCGGTGCCCGATCCGCGCCGTCGCGGGGTCAAGAGCGAGCGCATCCTGCTCAAGGGTGACGTTCCCTCGCCGATCTCGCCGCCGAGCGGCTGCCGCTTCCACACGCGGTGCTGGAAGGCGACCGAGGTCTGCAAGACCAAGGAGCCGGAGCTGATCGCGCTCAAGCCGGGCCAGCAGGTCGCCTGTCACCACCCGGAGAACGCTCCGGACCAGGTGCCGGGGGAGTCGGTGCTGGCGGAGGCCCGGGAGTCGATCGAGCTCGCGATGCCCGCGGTGAAGGCGGAGGCCGAGGCAGAAGCGGAGGCCGCCGCGGAGGCCGACGTACCGGAGGACGGGCCTCAGGAGTCAACCGAGCAGTAGGACATGACGAGTTGGCAAAGTCATGTCCATGGCTAAGCGGGAGAGTGCAGAGTCCTGCCTGTCGTACCAAGGATGCAGCCGTACTTACGGCGCACGTACGAAGGGCAGACTCATGGCACTCTCCCGTTCGGCACGTCTGGCGGCCATCGCCACCGCGACAGCTTCCTTCTGTCTGATCGCCGCCGCTCCCGCGCCCTCACCCGGGTCCGCCGGAATCGGTGACCCGTACTTCCCCGAGCTGGGCAACGGCGGTTTCGACGCGCTGCACTACGACCTGAACGTCGCGTACAACCCGGACACGGACCGCCTCGACGGTGTCACCACGGTCACCGCCCGCGCCACCCAGAACCTCTCCTCCTTCGACCTCGACCTCCAGAAGCTGGAGGTCACCAAGGTCGAAGTGAACGGCAGACGCGCCCAGTTCACCCGTACCGGCGACGAGATACGCATCAACCCGCGCGACTCCCTGCGCAAGGGCCGCACCTTCTCCGTCGAGGTCACCTACGGAGGAGTCCCCGAGGCGCTCAACGGGCCCATCGTCTTCGGCTCCGACTACGGCTGGATGAAGACCACCGACGGAGTCTTCGTCGCCTGCGAGCCCAACGCCGCGTCCACCTGGTTCCCCTCCAGCGACCACCCGGCCGACAAGGCGACGTACGACATCCGGATCAAGGCGCCCAAGGGGCTGACCGGGGTCTCCAACGGGCGGCTGGTCTCCACGTACGACCAGGGCGGCCAGACCGTCAACCACTGGCGCGAGAACCGGCCCATGGCGACCTATCTCGCGACCGCCTCGATCGGGAAGTTCGACGTGAAGACCGGCGTGACGCCCGGCGGCACCCCGATCTACGTGGCGATCGACCCGGTGCTCGCCAACAGCAACAGCGTCGACGTGTACGGCGTGACCGCCGAGGCCACCGACTACTGGTCGAAGCTCTTCGGCCCGTACCCCTTCGAGGAGACCGGGGCGGTCGTCGACGACATGCCCGAGGCGGGCTTCTCGCTGGAGACCCAGACCAAGCCGAGCTATTCGGCCGTACGGTCCGAGTCGACCATCGTCCACGAGCTGGCCCACCAGTGGTTCGGCGACTCGGTCTCCGTGAAGCAGTGGAAGAACATCTGGCTCAACGAGGGCTTCGCCACGTACGCGCAGTGGCTGTGGACCGAGCACCGGGGCACCTCGACCGCGCACGACCAGATGCTGGCCGGGTACAACTCGCGCCCGGACACCTCCGCCTTCTGGCAGATCAAGGTCGCCGACCCGCAGCGCGACACGATGTTCGCCTCGGCCGTCTACCAGCGCGGCGCGATGACGCTGCAGGCGCTGCGCGAGCGGATCGGCGACAAGGCGTTCTTCGAGCTGCTGCCCGCCTGGACGTCGGCGCACCGCTACGGGAACGGCACCACCGAGGAGTTCATCGCGCTCGCCGAGAAGATCTCGCACCAGCAGCTCGACGACCTCTTCGCGAAGTGGATCTACACGACGGGCAAGCCCGCCCTGTAGGCGCTGTCGGGCTGGCCTGCGCGGTGGAGCACTCGCCTTTCGGTAAGAATGTCGGGTGCTCCACGAACTGTTCACCCCCTCCGTCCAGCACGGGCTCGACATCGTCGGGATCTTCGTCTTCGCGATCTCCGGTGCCCTGCTCGCCGTGCGCAAGAACTTCGACGTCTTCGGCATCGCGGTCTTCGCCGAGGTCACGGCGCTGGGCGGGGGGCTCTTCCGTGACATCGTCATCGGTGCGATCCCGCCGGCCGCCTTCACCGACCTCGGGTACTTCCTCGCCCCGCTGGTGGCGGCCGGGTTCGTCTTCTTCCTGCACCCCGAGGTGGAGCGCATCCAGAACGCGGTGAACGTCTTCGACGCCGCCGGGCTCGGGCTCTTCTGCGTCACGGGCACGACCAAGGCGTACGAGCACGGGCTCGGCCTCACCGCATCGGCCGCGATGGGGCTCGCGACGGCGGTCGGCGGGGGTGTGCTGCGAGACGTACTCGCCAATGAGGTGCCGTCGCTGGTGCGCTGGGACCGCGACCTGTACGCCGTGCCCGCGATCATCGGGGCCACGATGGTGGTGCTCTGCATCAGGTTCGACATGCTCAACGCTGCGACGAGCGGGCTCGCGGCCTTCACGGCGGTCGTGCTGCGGCTCCTTGCGATGCGCTACGGCTGGCGGGCGCCGAGGGCGTGGAACCGGCGCTCCCAGGCCGCCTCTACCGACGAGTAACTTTGGCGTGTACCGTGCTGTGCATGGCACAGGCATCCATCGGGGACAGCGAGTTCGACCGCGACACCGCCGTCACCCCGCGCGCACCGGGCATCTACGACGCGGAGCTCTCCGCCGGCTGGACGATCATCCACGCCGTCAACGGCGGCTACCTCCTGGCCCTGCTCGGCCGCGCACTGGGCGAAGCCCTGCCGCACTCCGACCCCCTCACGATCTCCGCGCACTACCTGACGGCGTCGGCGCCGGGACCTGCGGTGATCCGCACGGAACTGGTCCGCGGCGGCCGCACGCTCTCCACCGGGCAGGCCTCGCTCTTCCAGTACGCGGAGGATGGCACCGAGGTCGAGCGGATCCGCGTCCTCGCCTCGTACGGCGACCTGGACGCACTCCCCGACGACGTACGCACGACGGCCAAGCCCCCGGCGATCCCGCCGATGGAACACTGCTTCGGCCCCGAGGACGGTCCGGCCCCCATCCCCGGCTCCTCGGCGATCACCGACCGCCTGCGGCTGAAGCTGGACCCGGCGACGTGCGGCTGGGCGGTCGGAGCCCCGTCGGGCAAGGGCGAGATGCGGGCCTGGTTCGGCCTCGCGGACGGCCGCGACGCGGACCCGCTGTCCCTGCTCCTTGCGGTGGACGCGCTGCCGCCGACGGCGTTCGAGATGGGCCTCAAGGGCTGGGTTCCCACGGTGGAGTTGACGGTCCACGTCCGCTGCCGCCCGGCGCCAGGCCCGCTGCGGGTGTCGATCACGACGCGGAACCTGGCGGGCGGCTTCCTGGAGGAGGACACGGAGGTCTGGGACAGCGCGGACCGGCTGGTCGCACAGTCTCGGCAGCTGGCGCGGGCACCGCGAAACTCAAGCCCGTCCGGCGTTTGAGGACCGAGGTCTGGGGCGGAGCCCCGGCGGGGGTCTGCGGGGCGGCGCCCCCACCACGCGGCGGAGCCGCAAAATGTCACAGCGGGAAGGGGCGGGATCGGGGAAACCTCCGCACCCCCGGCCCGCCCTCTGCGACCCCGTCCGGGATCCTGGAGCCGTGAAGTCAGACCGGCTGCTCTCGATCCTCCTCCTGCTCCAGACCCGCGGCCTCGTCCCCGCCACCGAACTCGCCACCCGCCTCGAAGTCTCCGTCCGCACCATCTACCGCGACATCGACGCCCTCTCCGCCTCCGGCGTCCCCGTCTACGCCGAACGCGGCCGGCACGGCGGCATCGCCCTGCTGCCCGGGTTCCGTACGGACGTCACCGGCCTCACCGCCGACGAGTCCCGCGCCCTGTTCGTCCTGGCCGCCGACGGCACCCACGCCGCCCTCGGCCTCGACCAGGCCCTGGGCTCCGCCCTGCGCAAGGTCATGGCTGCCCTCCCCGAACCCCACCGGCCCGCCGCCGAGTTGACCAGCCGACGGATCCTTGTCGACCCTGTCCGCTGGATGAGCGGCCCGCGGCCCGCCGTCGACCTCAACGAGTTGCAGACCGCCGTCTTCGCCGAGCGACGCCTGCGGCTGCGCTACCGGCACGGCGGGGCGAGCGGGCCGCGCACGTACACCGTCGACCCGTACGGCCTCGTCGTGAAGGCGGGCGTCTGGTACCTGGTCGCCGACCACCGCGGCGCCCCCGCCCTCTACCGCGCCGACCGCGTGCACTCCGCCATCGAGACGGAAGCGCCGGTGCGCCGCCGCGAGGGGGTGGAACTGGCGGACGTATGGGCCGAGTTGCGGCAGCGCGTCGAGGCGCGGCCCGCCGGGTTCCGGGTGCGGGCCCGGGTGCGCGCGGGCCGGCTGGATCAGTTCGTACGGCTGCACGGTGCGCAGCTCACCGCCGAGCCCGTACGGGGCGAGGAGTGGGCGGAGGTCGAGCTCGCGCTCGAAGAGGTGCGGGCGGTACGGCAGTTGCTGGCGTACTCCGACAGCCTGGAGGTGCTGGAGCCGCCCGAGGCGCGCGCCGAGATGGCCCGCGCGGCGGCGGAGGTCGCGGCGATCTACGCGGCCCCCGGCAGCCCGGTCGGCACGGTCGCCCCCGTCAGTCCAGCCAGTGCAGACGCCCCAGGCTGACCAGCCGCAGCTGACGGCGGGCGGTGTCCCGGGCGCGCTCCTCGCCGCCGCCCTCCGCCTCCAGGAGGGCGGACGCGGCCATCACCATGTGGTCGACGTACAGCCCGGCGAGCATGAGGAGGTCCTCCTCGCTCCAGCCCTTCGACTCCGGCTGGCGGGCGAACGCGGCCGCCACCTCCTGGGCGAACAGCCGCAGTTGGGTGCCTATGGCCTCGCGGACGGGCTGGACGCCGCCGTGCCGTTCGCGGGCGATGAAGCGGACGTGCGCGGGGTGTGTCCGTACGAGATCCGCGATGAGGCCGACCGTGCGGTCGATGCGCGCCGCCGCGTCGCCCTCGTCCGCCAGGGCCGTCCCGATCGTGCCGTGCAGCGAGCCGAGCGCCTCCTCGACGAGGGCGACGCCCAGGTCGGCGGTGTCGCGGAAGTGCCGGTAGAAGGCGGTCGGCGCCACTCCGACCGCGCGCGTCACCTCGCGCAGGCCGAGGCTGCTGAGGCTCTGCTCCTCGAGGAGCGCGAGGGCCGCGTCCAGGAGGGCCTGGCGGGTCTTGAGCTTCTGTGCCTGGCGGACGCCGGTGGCCGCGCTGGAGGTGTGACTCATGCCATTCAGTAAACAACCGTTCTCCGGTGAAGGGAAGCGTAGACTCAGGAGTCAGTGAACAGTCGTACTCACAAGTGTTCACCGAAAGGTTGACGACCGATGATTGCCATCGCCGCAGTTCTCCTTCTCCTGGGGATCGTGCTGGGCGCCGTGTCCCATCTGCCCCTCCCGGTCTCCCTCGTCGCCACCGCCGTCATCGGCGGCTGGCTGCTGATCTTCGCCGTACGCGAGCGCATCACCCGGACCAAGTGAGCAGGGGAGAGGGAACCATGGAACTCACCGCTACCGCCCGCACCCGTACCGGCACCCGCGACGCCGACGGCATGGCCGTCGCCGCGTTCGTGCTCGGACTGCTCGGCCTGCTCGTGATGAACCTGATCCTCGGCCCCATCGCGATCGTGCTGGCCGCGCTCGCGCTGTGGCGCGGCACCGCGCGCCGGGGCAGGGCCCTGCTGGGACTCGGCCTCGGGGTCGCGGACCTGGTGGTCCTGGCCACGCTGGTCACCTCCGACGGCGTGCTGGCCTGGAACTTCTAGCTCCGTTCCGATTCACAGGCTCGTGACAGCGGGGGCTTATCTCCGCGTGATGGCCTCAGGCGTCATCCGACAGACCCTGAGGAGCGAACGATCCATGACGCGTGTACGCCGGGCGATCCCCGTAGCCGCACTGCTGGCCCTGACCCCGCTGCTGGCCGCGTGCGGCTCCGACTCGAGCGGCTCGTCGTCCGGCAGTGACAGCGAGAACGCGCAGAACTGCCAGCGTCCTTCGGGGATGCCGTCCGGGATGCCCTCGGGGAATCAGTCCGGCGGCTCCAAGGGCAGCAGGCCCACCGACATGCCGTCCGGAATGCCGTCGGGCGGGCCCTCCGGAATGCCCTCGGGCGGTCCCGGCGGAGGACAGGGCGGAGGCCAGGGCGGCTGCGGCGGCCCCGGCGGCGGGCAGGGCCAGAACCAGCAGGGCTGAGGCACAACCGGGGTGCGGCGGGCCCGGGGCCCCCGGGCTCGTAGAATCGTGGCCACCATGGCTTACCTCGACCACGCTGCGACCACTCCCATGCTCCCGGAGGCGGTTGAGGCAATGACAGCCCAGCTCACCGTCACCGGCAACGCCTCCTCGCTGCACGCCGCCGGACGCCGGGCGCGGCGTACCGTCGAGGAGGCCCGCGAGACCCTCGCCGACGCGCTCGGCGCGCGCCCCAGCGAGGTGGTCTTCACCGCCGGCGGCACCGAGGCCGACAACCTCGCGGTCAAGGGTCTGTACTGGGCCAGGCGCGACGCCGACCCGCACCGCACCCGCATCCTGACCAGCCCCGTCGAACACCACGCCGTCCTCGACGCCGTGCACTGGCTGGCCGAGCACGAGGGCGCGGCCGTCGAGTACCTCCCGGTCGACTCCTACGGCCGCGTCCACCCCGACGCACTCCGTACGGCCGTCGAGCGCGACCCCTCCGACGTGGCGCTGATCACCGTGATGTGGGCCAACAACGAGATCGGCACCATCATGCCGATCCGCGAACTGGCCGAAGTGGCACGGGAGTTCGAGATCCCCATGCACTCCGACGCGGTCCAGGCCTTCGGCCAGACCGAGCTGGACTTCGCCTCCTCCGGGCTCGCCGCGATGACGGTCTCGGGCCACAAGATCGGCGGCCCGTACGGCATCGGCGCGCTGCTCCTGGGCCGCGACCAGACCCCCGTCCCCGTCCTGCACGGCGGCGGCCAGGAGCGCCACGTACGCTCCGGGACGCTCGACGCCCCGGCCATCGCCGCCTTCGCGGTCGCGGGGAAGATCGCCGCCGAGCGGCGCGAGAGCTACGCCCGCGAGATCGGCGCCCTGCGCGACGAACTGATCGCGGCGGTCCGCGACGCCGTCCCCGACGCGATCCTCGGCGGCGACCCGGACGACCGCCTCCCCGCCAACGCCCACTTCACCTTCCCCGGCTGCGAGGGCGACTCCCTGCTGCTCCTCCTCGACGCGGCCGGCATCGCCTGCTCGACGGGATCGGCGTGCACGGCGGGTGTCGCCCAGCCCAGCCACGTACTCCTCGCGACGGGCACCGACCCGGACCTGGCGCGCGGCACCCTGCGCTTCACGCTCGGCCACACCTCCACCAAGGCGGACGTGGCGGCGGTCGCGGAGGCGATCGGCCCGGCGGTGGAACGGGCGCGCACGGCGGGCCTGAGCTAGGAGGGGCGTACGGCCCGCACCAGCTTCATGTACCGGTCCCAGTCCCAGTGCGGCCCGGGATCGGTGTGGTCCGTCCCCGGCACCTCCACGTGCCCGACCACGTGCTCCCGGTCCACCGGTATGTCGTACCGCCGGCAGATCTTCGCCGTGAGCCGCGCCGACGACGCGTACATCGCGTCCGTGAACGACGACTTCCGGTCCACGAACCCCTCGTGCTCGATGCCGACGCTGCGCTCGTTGTAGTCCCAGTTCCCCGCGTGGTACGCGATGTCCAGCTCGCGCACCATCTGCGCCACGTGCCCGTCCTTGCGCACGACGTAGTGCGCGGCCGCCTTGTGCGACGGGTCACGGAAGACATTGAGCGCCGAGGCGTACCCGCCCTGCACGACATGGATGACGACCCGGTCGATCGAGTAGTCGGCGGGCCGGTCCGCCCGCCGGTAGTTCGCCGACGAGGCCGCCACCCACTGGGCGCCGGGGAAGTCGACGTCGCCCAGCGTGCGCGGTTTGTCGATCCCCGGCAGCCGCCACCAGATGTGCGACAGCTCGTCCCTCGCCAGCACCGCGGCCCCGACCGCCGTGCCCAGGCCACCGAGCAGCAGTGCCCGCCGCCCGATGCGCCGATCGCCGTCCTTGCCCGTACCGCCCACACTCCCCGTACTTCCCATGTGATCGACAACGCATACTCACGAGCTTCCGGTTCCCGGGTGGCCGTACCCTGGTAGGGCTATGACTCAGACACCCCAGCGCCCCCTCCGTGTGCTCGCCGCCATGTCCGGCGGCGTGGACTCCGCCGTCGCCGCCGCCCGTGCCGCAGAAGCCGGGCACGATGTCACCGGTGTGCACCTGGCGCTCTCCGCCAACCCGCAGTCCTTCCGTACGGGAGCCCGCGGCTGTTGCACCATCGAGGACTCGCGCGACGCCCGCAGGGCGGCCGACGTCATCGGCATCCCCTTCTACGTCTGGGACCTCGCCGAGCGCTTCCGCGAGGACGTCGTCGAGGACTTCGTCGCGGAGTACGAGGCCGGGCGCACCCCCAACCCGTGTCTGCGCTGCAACGAGAAGATCAAGTTCGCGGCGCTGCTCGACAAGGCACTCGCGCTGGGCTTCGACGCGGTCTGCACCGGCCACTACGCGACGGTCGTGCTGACCGAGGACGGCTCGCGCGAGCTCCACCGGGCCTCCGACATGGCCAAGGACCAGTCGTACGTCCTCGGGGTGCTCGACGAGCGGCAGCTCGCGCACGCCATGTTCCCGCTGGGCGACACCCTCACCACCAAGGACGAGATCCGCGCCGAGGCCGAGCGCCGGGGCCTCGCGGTCGCCAAGAAGCCCGACAGCCACGACATCTGCTTCATCGCGGACGGCGACACCCAGGGCTTCCTCGCGGACCGCCTGGGCGGCAAGGCGGAGGGCGACATCCTCGACGAGTCGGGTACGAAGCTCGGCAGCCACGACGGCGCCTTCGGCTTCACGATCGGCCAGCGCAAGGGCCTGCGCATCGGCCACCCGGCACCCGACGGAAAGCCGCGCTACGTCCTCGACATCTCACCGGTGAACAACACGGTGACGGTCGGCCCCGTGGAGGCCCTGGACGTCACGGCCCTGACCGCGATCAAGCCCCGCTGGTGCGGAAACGCGCCGCAGGGCCCGGGCACGTACACCGCACAGCTCCGCGCCCACGGCGGCGAGACCGAAGTGAGCGCGGAACTGGTCGGCGACGAGCTGCGGGTGCGGTTCGACGAGGCGGTACGGGGCGTGGCGCCCGGCCAGGCGATCGTGCTCTACGACGGCACCAGGGTCGTCGGCTCGGCGACGATCGCCACGACCGAGCGGGCTGCGGCGGCGGTGGCTCAGACCACCTCGGTGTCGTAGAAGCAGAAGTGGTCCTTGATCCGGGCCACTTCGTTCTTCGGCTCCGGGTACGCCCAGACCAGGTCGGCCGCCTCCGGCAGTGACCAGTAGGACGCGTCGCCCTTGAAGGGGCAGTGGGTGTGGGTGTCGGAGGGGGTCAGGAGGTCGGTGCGTACGTCCTCCGGCGGGAGGTAGTAGCGCACCGGACAGCCCGTCTCGCGCAGGACGAGGGGGCGGGTGGACTCGGCGAGCACCTGGCCGTCCCGTACGACTCGGACGTGCTCGGTGCCCTCTTCGACGGTGATGCTGTGTCCATTCGTCATGCGTACTTCAGCGTGCGGGGGCGGCCGGTTCTTCCCCGTACGGTGGACGTATGGATATCTGTGTCTTTCTGTCTGCCGCCGACCTCGACGAGCGCTACACCCGGCCCGCCCGCGAATTCGCCGAACTCATCGGCAAGGGCGGCCACACGCTGGTGTGGGGCGGGTCCGAGAGCGGGCTCATGAAGGTCGTCGCGGACGGTGTGAAGGAGGCGGGCGGGCGGCTCGTGGGGGTGTCCGTGGAGTTCATGGCCGACGTGGCGCGCAAGGACGCCGACGAGATGGTCGTCGCCAAGGACCTCGCCGAACGCAAGGCGCTGCTGCTCGCCAAGGCGGACGCCGTGGTGATCATGGTGGGCGGGGCCGGGACCCTCGACGAGGCGACCGAGATCCTGGAGCTGAAGAAGCACGGCAAGACCACCAAGCCGGTGGTGCTGCTGAACACGGCGGGCTTCTACGACGGGCTGAAGCAGCAGTTCCAGCGGATGGAGGAGGAGGGCTTCCTGCCGGTCCCGCTGACTGACCTGGTGTTCTTCGCGGAGGACGGTGTCGCGGCGCTGGCGTACCTGGAGGAGAGTGCAGGCGTCCAGTAGTGCGAGCATGGGCCGTATGGCAACACATGTGATCACGGGTGCAGGTTCCGGCATCGGCGCGGCCGTCGCGCGCCGGCTTCAGGAGCGCGGTGACGACATCGTGCTGATCGCGCGCGATGCCGGACGCGCCAGGCAGCTCGAAGCGCAGTACCCGGGGGCCGGGTCGATGGTCGCCGACCTCGCGGAACCGGAACGCATCTCCAAGGCCTTCGGCATGCAGGCCATGCCCGAACAGGTCGACTCGCTGCTTCACATCGCGGGCATCGTGGATCTCGGTCCGGTCGCCGAGCTCCGGGCGAAAACCTGGATCCAGCAGCTCAACGCCAATCTGGTCTCGCCGGCCGAGCTGACCCGGCTCTTCCTGCCCCAACTCCGCATGGCCCAGGGGCATGTGGTGTACGTCAACTCCGGCGCCGGTCTTGAGGCCCACGCCCAGTGGGGCGCCTACGCCGCCTCCAAGCACGGCCTCAAGGCGCTCGCCGACTCGCTGCGCCACGAGGAGCACGAGAACGGGGTGCGGGTGACGTCGGTCTACCCCGGGCGTACCGCGAGCCCCATGCAGGCCAAGGTGCACTCGCAGGAGGGCAAGGAGTACGACGCCTCCAAGTGGATCGACCCCGAGTCCGTCGCGACGACGATCCTCATGGCGATCGACCTGCCGCGCGACGCCGAGGTCAACAACCTGACCGTCCGGCCGGGTCGATGAGCGACACCAAGTGGGCCTGGGGCCCCGCCACCGGCATCGGGTCCATGCCGGGCGGGGACGCGCGCGAGACCGCCAAGACGGTCGTCGGGTCCTTCGAGGACTTCCCGTACCTGGCCGAACTGCCCGCACGCGGCCCGGGAGCCGACATGCTGGGCCGCACCATCGGCATGCTCGTCGAGATGTACGCCCATGTGGAACCCAGCGGCTGGCGCGTCAGCGACCGGCCAGGGCGCGACACCAAGCGGGCCAGGTCCTGGCTCGGCGAGGACCTGGACGCGCTGGAGGAGTTCACCCAGGGGTACGAGGGGCCGCTGAAGGTCCAGGCGGTGGGTCCGTGGACGCTGGCCGCCGGACTCGAGCTGCGCGGCGGGGAGTCGGCGCTGGGGGACCCGGGCGCGTGCCGCGATCTCGCCGGGTCGCTGGCCGAGGGGCTGCGGGCGCACCTCGCGGACGTACGGCGGCGGGTGCCGGGCGCACAGGTGGTGCTGCAGCTGGACGAGCCCTCGCTGATTTCCGTACTGCGCGGGCAGATCAGGACCGCGAGCGGCTACCGGACGCACCGGGCCGTGGACCGGCAGGTCGTGGAGAGCGGGCTGCGCGATGTGATGGGTGTGACGGAAGGGCCGGTTGTGGTCCATTCCTGCGCGCCCGACGTGCCGTTCGCCCTGCTGCGGCGGGCCGGCGCGGCCGGTGTCTCCTTCGACTTCTCGCTCCTCACGGAGCGTGACGAGGATGCGATCGGCGAAGCCGTCGAGGGCGGTACGCAGCTCTTCGCCGGTGTCGTACCCGGCACGGACGGTCCATTGTCAGACCCTGCCGGTAGCGTTTCGGGTGTCAGGACGCTGTGGCGCAGGCTGGGGCTGAATCCGGGGACTCTCGCGGAGTCGCTGGTGATCACTCCGTCGTGCGGGCTCGCGGGGGCTTCCCCCGCGTATGCGCGCGCGGCGCTCGCGCACTGCGCCAGGGCGGCGAGATCGCTCGCGGACAACCCTGAGTAACCAGTGCCATAACTGGCTCAGTAACGGGAGGACTTGAAGGTGGCTGTCGAACAGCAAGGGAATGTGCCCGCCAAGGCACGGGAACAGCACGCCCAGCTGGCCGAACAGATCGAGGGGCACCGCTTCCGGTATTACGTGAGGGACCAACCGGTCATCAGCGACGCCGACTTCGATGTGCTGCTGCGCTCCCTGGAGGCCCTGGAGGAGGAGTACCCGGAGCTGCGGACCCCGGACTCCCCGACCCAGAAGGTCGCCGGGGACTACGAGACGGAGTTCACGAAGGTCGAGCACCGCGAGCGGCTGCTCTCCCTGGACAACGCCTTCGACGACGAGGAACTGGCCGCCTGGGCCGAGCGCGTGGCGCGGGACGTGGGCGCCGCCCCGTACCACTTCCTGTGCGAGCTGAAGGTCGACGGCCTCGCGGTCAACCTGACGTACGAGAACGGCAGGCTGACCCGCGCCGCCACGCGCGGCGACGGCCGGATCGGCGAGGACATCACCGCCAACGTCCGTACGATCGCCGACATCCCCGACCGGCTCAAGGGCGACAGGATCCCCGCGCTCGTGGAGATCCGCGGCGAGGTCTATTTCCCGATGGAGGCCTTCGAGGGGCTGAACGCCCGCCTGGTGGAGGCGGGGGACAAGCCCTTCGCCAACCCCCGTAACGCGGCGGCCGGTTCGCTCCGCCAGAAGGACCCCAAGGTCACGGCCGGCCGCCCGCTGCACATGGTGGTGCACGGCATCGGCGCCCGCGAGGGCTTCGACATCGACTGCCTGTCGCACGCGTACGAGCTGCTGCACGAGTGGGGGCTGCCGACCGCCACGCAGAACCGCGTCGTCGACTCGCTCGCCGGGGTGCGCGACTTCATCAAGTACATCGGCGAGAACCGCCACTCGGTGGTGGAGCACGAGATCGACGGCGTCGTCGTCAAGCTCGACGAGATCCCGCTCCAGGGCCGTCTCGGCTCCACGGCGCGCGCCCCGCGGTGGGCGATCGCCTGGAAGTTCGCGCCGGAAGAGGTCAACACCAAGCTGATCAACATCCGCGTGGGCGTGGGCCGTACGGGCCGTGTGACGCCGTACGCGCAGGTCGAGCCCGTGACCGTGGCCGGATCCGAGGTCGAGTTCGCCACCCTCCACAACCAGGAGGTGGTGAAGAAGAAGGGCGTCCTCATCGGGGACACGGTGGTGCTCAGGAAGGCCGGAGACGTCATCCCCGAGATCCTCGGTCCTGTCGTCGATCTGCGGGACGGCACCGAGAAGGAATTCGTGATGCCCGCCGAGTGCCCGGAGTGCGGTACGGCGCTGCGGCCCATGAAGGAGGGCGACATCGACCTGCGCTGCCCCAACGCGCAGTCGTGTCCCGCCCAGTTGCGCGAGCGCGTCTCGTACCTGGCCGGCCGGGAGTGCCTGGACATCGAGAACTTCGGTGCGGTGGTCGCCGCCGCACTGACCCGCCCGCTGGAGCCGGCCGTGCCGCCCCTGCTGGACGAGGGCGACCTCTTCGACCTCACGGTGGAACAGCTGCTGCCCATCAAGGCGTACGTCCTGGACGCGGACAGCGGGCTGCCCAAGCGTGACCCCAAGACGGGCGAGGAGAAGATCGTCACGGTCTTCGCCAACCAGAAGGGCGAGCCGAAGAAGAACACCCTGGCGATGCTGGACTTCATCGCGGCAGCCAAGGGGCGGCCGCTGGCGCGCTTCATCAACGGTCTCTCGATCCGCCACGTGGGGCCGGTCGCCTCGGTGGCGCTGGCCCGTGAGTTCCGTTCCGTGGAGCGCATCGAGCAGGCGACCGAGGAGGAGCTGGCCGCGGTCGAGGGCGTCGGCCCGACCATCGCCGCCGCGCTCAAGCAGTGGTTCGCCGAGGAGTGGCACCGCGAGATCCTGCGGAAGTGGAAGGCCGCAGGCGTCCCGCTGGAAGAGGAGGGCGGCGACGAGGACCAGGGGCCGCGCCCGCTGGAGGGCCTCACCGTCGTCGTGACCGGCACGCTGGAGCGCCACACCCGAGATGGCGCGAAAGAGGCGCTCCAGAGCCTCGGGGCGAAGGTCACCGGCTCCGTTTCCAAGAAGACCGCCTTCGTGGTGGTGGGGGACAGCCCCGGCTCGAAGTACGACAAGGCGGTCCAGCTGAAGGTTCCGGTTCTGGACGAGGACGGCTTCGCGGTCCTGCTGGAACAGGGTCCCGACGCGGCCAGGGAGGCCGCGGTGGCGACGGAAGGCGCGGAGGAGTAGCGGTCGCGGACGGCCCGGAAAGACCACCCGTTCGGCGCATAGCAGACCCTTACGGGTGGCTGGGTCTCATTCGGGCAAGACCTGTAGAGCGGTGCCCGTCAGAGCCTTGTGCGGCCTACTGTTGAAAAGCGCACCTGTCGTGCACGGCTGAGTGGTGAGATTCAGGTCGTGGTGGCATGACAACGGGCCATCCGCGTGGCATGGGCACTGCCGGCTGTGAGGTAGGGACGGGAATGAAACCGACCGAGAGCGCCGATCAGGACTCACGGCTGCGCGGTTCAGGCCTGTCGATCGCCGTCGTGGGTCTCGCCCTCGTGGTGCTGGGCACCGGGTTCTGTCTGGCCGTACGGGACGGGCACGCACTCTTCCCCGACTCCACCACGGGCTGGGCGCTGGCCGTGCTCACCGGCATCATCGTGGGCCATCTGGTCGCGATGGGCCGCGACCGCTGGTGGGGCGGGACCGGATCGGGCGCCGCGCTGACCCTGGCCGTGCTCCTGCTCTACGGCTGGCTGCCCGCCGCGCTGGTCTCCCTGGCCGTCGTCGTCCTGGCCGGGGCGGCACGGCGCAACCGCTGGCGGCAGGGGCTCCTGCACGGCGCGGTGGACATCCTGGGCATCGGCGCGGGCGCCCTGGTGATGGCCGCGTTCGGTGACGTACCGACAGTGGAGCAGCCCTGGGTTCCCTCGGAGTGGGGCATCAGCTCCACGCCCGAGGTCGTGCTCGTCGCGCTGACCTACCTCGGAGTGACCCGGCTGCTGCTCTGGTACGCGCTGGCGCCGCGCGGCGGCGGGCTGCCGACCATCGCCCGCACCGCGCTGATGCGGCAGGGGCTCGTGGGGGTCGCGCTGCTCGGCATCGCCCCGCTGATCTGCGTGGTCGCGACATCCGTCCCCGTACTGCTGCCGCTCTTCGCCGTACCGCTGATCGCGCTGGACTCCACGCTCTGGATCGCCCGGGCCCGGGCGGAGGAGCAGTTGCGGGACCCGCTCACCGGACTGCCCAACCGCCAGTGGCTGTTGGAGCGGACCTGGTCGGCGCTGGAGGAGGCGGAGAACGTCGGGGCGAGAGCAGCGCTCGTCCTGATCGACCTCGACCGCTTCCGGTCGGTCAACGACACCCTGGGCCATCTCGCGGGCGACCGGCTGCTGTTGCAGATCGCCGACCGGCTACGGCTGGCGCTGCCCCGGGGGGCGGAGGCGGCGCGGCTGGGCGGCGACGAGTTCGCGGTCCTGCTGCCGGTGGCCGACTCGGCGACCAGCGCGATACAGATCGCCCGCCGTCTCGTCGCCGAACTGGGCTCCCCGCTCGACCTGGACGGACTGACGCTGGTGCTCGAGGCGAGCGCCGGCGTCGCTGTCTTCCCCGACCACGCGCTGGACGCGGAGGGGCTGCTGAGGCGCGCCGACGTGGCGATGTACCAGGCGAAGCGGGACCGTACGGGCGTCGAGGCGTACGAGTCGAAGCGCGACTCCAACACCCCTGACCGGCTGGGCCTGTTGGGGGATCTGCGGCGGGCGCTGGACGCGGGTGACGTCGAGCTCCACTACCAGCCCAAGGTGCGGTTCGACGGTCAGGTGGCCGGACTTGAGGCGCTGGTGCGGTGGGTGCACCCGGAACGGGGGCGGGTCCCTCCGGACGAGTTCATCGCGATCGCCGAGACGTCGGGGCTCATGCCGCACCTGACGGAGTACGTACTGGAGACGGCGCTCGCCCAGGTCGCGCGGTGGCGCAAGCAGGGACTGAAGGTCCCGGTCGCGGTGAACGTCTCGCCGCGAGACGTCCACACGCCGGGCTTCGCGGGAGCGGTCGCGGCGCGGCTGGCCCGGCACGGGGTCCCTGCGGGGGCGCTGCAGCTGGAGATAACGGAACACGTACTCCTTGAGGACCCGCAGCGGGCGGCCGACACGCTGGCCGGGCTGACGGGCCACGGCGTGAAGATGTCGCTCGACGACTTCGGGACGGGGTACTCGTCGCTGGTCCACCTGCGGAAGCTGCCGGTGAGCGAGCTCAAGATCGACCGGTCGTTCGTGGCGCGGCTCGCGGTGGACAACGAGGACGCGGAGATTGTCCGCTGCACGATCGATCTGGCGCACTCGCTGGGCCTGGTCGTGGTCGCCGAGGGCGTCGAGGACGACGAGACGTGGGAGCGGCTGCAGGACATGGGCTGCGACGCGGTGCAGGGGTGGCTGGTGGCTGCTGCGATGCCGCCTGCGGAGGCCACGGCGTGGCTCCTGGCCCGGGGCCCGAGGGGCTGGCAGCGGCCCGCTGCGCTGGCTGCGGAGGCCGCGGCGGGTCTGGACGCGGATTCCCCTTCGGGGCAGACGGTCAAGTAAGCGGTGCGGTGCGGGCCGGTGGGTGGTGCGCACGGCCTGGCGGCCGCGCGGTGTCACCCACCCGCTCCACCCGTGCGGGTGGGGGGACACGGTGCGGGTCTTCCGGTGGTCGGCCGAGCACCGTCGGCGTCTGCGGACCACGGATCCGGTGCGGGCGTGGGTTCAGGCGTGCGTGACGCGGCCGTCGGGCCGGGCGGTGCCGACCACCGGGTCGCGGACGCCGGCGGTGTTCAGCCGGGCACCTGGGCCACCTGCAGATATCCCTCTTCCCGCACGGGTGGTGCGGGTGGGAAACAGGACCGGCCGGAGGCCGGAAGGAGGCCCACCGCACCGCCTCGGGGAAACCGATTCGGGGCATGGGGCCGCGCCCCATAGGATTGGCCCCCACACCATCACACGCACCCCGTGAGGATCCGCATGCCTGGCATCACGCGCGAGGAGGTCGCCCACCTCGCCCGGCTGGCACGTCTGGAGCTGAAGGCAGAAGAGCTCGACCACTTCGCCGGACAGCTCGACGACATTCTCGGCGCGGTCGCCCGCGTCTCCGAGGTCGCCGACCAAGACGTACCGCCGACCTCCCACCCGCTGCCGCTGACGAACGTCATGCGCAAGGACGAGGTCCGCCCCTCGCTCACCCCGGAGCAGGCCCTCTCCGGCGCCCCCGCCCAGGAGCAGCAGCGTTTCAAGGTGCCGCAGATCCTGGGGGAGGACTAATACCCATGTCGGACCACAGCACCATCATCAAGCTCACCGCCGCCGAGATCGCCTCGAAGATCGCCTCCGGCGAGCTCACGGCCGTCGAGGTCACCGAGGCCCACCTGGCCCGGATCGACGCGATCGACGAGAAGGTCCACGCCTTCCTGCACGTCGACCGCGACGGCGCCCTCGCGCAGGCCCGCGCCGTCGACGCCAAGAAGGCGGCCGGCGAGAAGCTGGGCCCCCTCGCGGGCGTCCCCCTCGCGCTGAAGGACATCTTCACCACCGAGGGCATCCCGACCACCGTCGGTTCGAAGATCCTCGAAGGCTGGATCCCGCCGTACGACGCGACGCTCACCAAGCGTCTCAAGGCCGCCGACGTCGTCATTCTCGGCAAGACCAACATGGACGAGTTCGCCATGGGGTCCTCCACCGAGAACAGCGCGTACGGCCCGACCGGCAACCCCTGGGACCTCACCAAGATCCCCGGCGGCTCCGGCGGCGGCTCCTCCGCCGCCCTCGCCTCCTACGAGGCCCCCCTGGCCATCGGCACGGACACCGGCGGTTCCATCCGCCAGCCCGCCGCCGTCACCGGCACGGTCGGCGTCAAGCCCACGTACGGCGCGGTCTCCCGCTTCGGCATGGTGGCGTTCTCGTCCTCCCTCGACCAGGGCGGCCCCTGCGCCCGTACGGTCCTGGACGCGGCCCTCCTCCACGAGGTCATCGCCGGTCACGACCCGCTCGACTCGACCTCCATCGACGCCCCGGTCCCGCCGGTCGTCGAGGCCGCCCGCAACGGCTCCGTCGAGGGCATGCGCGTCGGCGTCGTCAAGCAGTTCCGCGGCGAGGGCTACCAGGCGGGCGTGCTCCAGCGCTTCGACGAGTCGGTGGAGCTCCTCAAGGAGCTCGGCGCGACCATCGTCGAGCTGGACTGCCCCTCCTTCGACCTCGGGCTCTCCGCGTACTACCTGATCGCCCCCTCGGAGTGCTCCTCCAACCTCGCCCGCTTCGACGCGATGCGCTACGGCCTGCGCGTCGGCGACGACGGTACGAAGTCCGCCGAGGACGTCACCGCCCTGACCCGCGAAGCCGGTTTCGGCGACGAGGTCAAGCGCCGCATCATCCTCGGTACGTACGCGCTCAGCTCCGGCTACTACGACGCGTACTACGGCTCCGCCCAGAAGGTCCGCACGCTCATCACGCAGGACTTCGAGAAGGCCTTCGAGTCCGTCGACGTGATCGTCTCGCCGACGACGCCCACCACCGCCTTCCCGATCGGCGAGCGCGCCGACGACCCGATGGCGATGTACCTCGCGGACCTGTGCACCATTCCGACCAACCTGGCCGGCAACTCCGCCATGTCGCTTCCCTGCGGCCTGGCCCCGGAGGACGGTATGCCGGTGGGGCTGCAGATCATCGCGCCCGCCATGAAGGACGACCGGCTGTACAAGGTCGGTGCCGCGGTCGAGGCCGCGTACAACGCCCGTTGGGGACACCCGCTGCTCGAGGAGGCTCCGTCGCTGTGAGCGATAGCACGCTGGCCAAGGCCAAGGGATTCAAGCACTCCAAGCCCGGCCTGTACCTGTCCATCGGCACCACCCTGTTCGGCGCGCTCAGCGTCTCCAAGCAGGTGAGGAAGGCGCGCGGCGAGAGCGACAAGCTGCTGCTCGTCGACGCCGTGATCTCTGCCGCCGCCGTCGCCACGGGCGTCGCTCTGCTCCTCCGCGAGCTGAAGCACCTCGGCGACGACGACGTCCTGCTGGGCTGAGAGGGAAGTTTCACCGTGACAACCACGACTGACCTGGTGGCGTACGAGGAAGCCCTCGCGACGTACGACCCCGTCATGGGCCTGGAGGTCCATGTCGAGCTCGGCACCAGGACCAAGATGTTCTGCGGGTGCTCCACGGAGCTGGGCGCCGAGCCCAACTCGCAGACCTGCCCGACCTGTCTCGGACTGCCCGGCGCGCTGCCGGTCGTCAACGAGATCGGCGTCGAGTCGGCCATCAAGATCGGTCTCGCGCTCAACTGCGAGATCGCCGAATGGTGCCGTTTCGCCCGGAAGAACTACTTCTATCCGGACATGCCGAAGAACTTCCAGACCTCTCAGTACGACGAGCCGATCGCCTTCAACGGCTATCTGGACGTCCAGCTGGAGGACGGCGAGATCTTCCGGGTGCAGATCGAGCGCGCCCACATGGAGGAGGACACCGGCAAGTCGCTGCACGTCGGTGGCGCGACGGGCCGTATCCACGGCGCCTCGCACTCCCTCCTGGACTACAACCGGGCCGGCATCCCGCTCATCGAGATCGTCACCAAGCCGATCGAGGGTGCGGGCGAGCGTGCTCCCGAGGTCGCGAAGGCGTACGTCGCCGAGCTGCGCGAGCTCATCAAGGCGCTGAACGTCTCCGAGGCCCGGATGGACAAGGGCCAGATGCGCTGCGACGTGAACCTGTCGCTGCGGCCGCACGGGCGCGAGGAGTTCGGTACGCGTTCGGAGACGAAGAACGTCAACTCGCTCCGTTCCGTGGAGCGTGCGGCGCGCTTCGAGATCCAGCGCCACGCGGCGGTGCTCAACTCCGGTGGCACGATCATCCAGGAGACGCGGCACTTCCACGAGGAGGACGGCTCGACGACGTCCGGCCGTATCAAGGACAACGCCGAGGACTACCGCTACTTCCCCGAGCCGGACCTCGTGCCGGTCGCCCCGGCCCGTGCCTGGGTCGAGGAGCTGCGCGGCGGTCTGCCCGAGCTTCCGCGGCTGCGCCGCAACCGGCTGCGCGAGGACTGGGGCATCTCCGAGGACGTCATGCAGACGATCCTCAACGCCGGTGCGGTCGACCCGATCGTCGCCACGATCGCGGAGGGCGCGGACGCCGCGTCGGCCCGCAAGTGGTGGATGGGCGAGCTGGCGCGCAACGCCAACGAGACCGGCCGCGCGCTGGACGAACTCCCGGTCACCCCGGCCCAGGTTGCGCGCATCGCGGCCCTGGTCGCGGCCGGAGACCTCAACGACAAGCTGGCCAAGCAGGTCGTCGAGGGTGTCCTCGCGGGCGAGGGCACGCCGGACGAGATCGTCGAGAAGCGCGGTCTGAAGGTCGTCTCGGACGACGGCGCGCTGGGCGCTGCGGTCGACGAGGCCATCGCGGGCAACGCGGCGATCGCGGACAAGATCCGCGGCGGCAAGGTCGCTGCGGTGGGCGCTCTGGTCGGTGCGGTCATGAAGACCACGCGGGGCCAGGCGGACGCGGCACGCGTCAAGGAGCTCATCCTGGAGCGGCTGGGCGTCGAGGGCTGACCTCGCGCGCAGTGCGCGGTACGTACGCCGAGGGGCGCCACACCACTGGTGTGGCGCCCCTCGGCGTCGGCGCCCCGAAAACGCTTGGACTGCGCGGATGCCGGCGCGGGACACTTCGAGGTCGGTATCCGTACGACATCTCGGGGTGGGGATGGAATCGCCTGATTTACGCAAGGCTCCGCAGAGCAAGGGTCCCGTACTGCTCGCACTGCGTTACTACGGGCGGGAGTTGGCCCAGCGCAAATGGCTGACGGCGCCCGCGATGCTGCTCCCCGCGCTGGGCAACATCGGCATCAACTACATCGCGCCGCTGATCGTCGCGAAACTGGTCGGCCGTATCGCCGACGACTCCGGTGTCGACTTCGGCTCGACGCTGCCGTACGTCCTCGCCTTCGCCGGTGCGCTGCTGCTCGCGGAGGTGCTGTGGCGCATCGGCTTCCACTTCCTGAACCGTCTCGCGGCCCACAGCATCGAGCGCCTGTATGTGATCGGCATGGACGAACTGTTCGCGAAGGACGCCGCGTTCTTCCACGACAACTTCGCCGGGTCGCTGACGAAGCGGGTCCTTAGCTTCGCGACGCGTTTCGAGGAGTTCGTCGACACGCTGACGTTCCAGATCGTGGGCAGCTTCGTGCCGCTGGTGTTCGGGTCGGTGGTGCTGTGGCACTACGAACCGCTGCTCGTCGTCGGGCTGTTGGCGATGATTCTGCTCACCGCGGTGTGCGTGGCGCCCCTCATCCGCCGCCGCCAGGCGCTCGTCAGCCAGCGCGAGGAGGCGGTGGCCCGGGTGTCGGGGCATGTCGCCGACAGCCTGATGAACATGGACACGGTCCGGGCGTTCGCCGCGGAGGAGCAGGAGGCCGCCGAGCACCGGTCGCGGGTCGCCGACTCCCGGCGGATCACGCTGAGGTCGTGGGACTACGGAAACCTGCGCATCGACACGCTGGTCGCGCCGCTGTCCGTACTGACCAACGCGCTGGGCCTGCTGCTCGCGGTCACGCTCGTCGGGGGCTCGCACGGGGTGGAGGCGGTCGTGGTCGCCTTCACGTACTACACGAACGCGACCCGGATCATGTTCGAGTTCAACCAGATCTACCGCCGTCTGGAGCGGTCGATGACGGAGGCCGCGCAGTTCACGGAGCTGCTGCTGAAGCCGCCGACCGTGGTCGACCCGGCGACGCCGGAGCCGCTGCGGTCGAGGGCCGCCGACGTCCGCTTCGAGCAGGTGAACTTCGCCCACGCGGGCGCGGGACCGCTCTTCCAGGGCCTGGACCTGAACGTGCCCAGCGGGACGAGGATCGGTCTCGTCGGCCGCTCGGGCGGGGGCAAGACCACGCTCAGCCGGCTGCTGCTGCGGATGAACGACATCGACACCGGCCGGATTCTGATCGGCGGCCAGGACATCAGCATGCTGCGCCAGGCGGATCTGCGGAGCCTGATCGCCTACGTACCGCAGGACCCGGCGATGTTCCACCGGACGCTGCGGGACAACATCGCCTTCGCCCGGCCGGCCGCCACGGACGCGGAGATCCGCCGTGCGGCGGAGGCGGCGCACGTGACGGAGTTCGCGGACGCGCTGCCGGAAGGCTTCGACACGATGGTGGGCGAGCGCGGCCTGAAACTGTCGGGCGGCCAGCGCCAGCGGGTCGCGCTGGCGAGGGCGATCCTGCGTGACGCGCCGATCCTGCTGCTCGACGAGGCGACGAGCGCGCTGGACTCGGAGAGCGAACTCCTCGTCCAGGAGGCGCTGTGGCGGCTGATGGAGGGGCGTACGGCGCTGGTGGTGGCGCATCGGCTGTCGACGGTCGCGACCATGGACCAACTGGTGGTCCTGGACCGGGGCAGGATCGTGGAACAGGGCACGCACCAGGAACTGCTGGCGTCGGAAGGCGCGTACGCAAAGCTCTGGCAGCACCAGTCGGGCGGCTTCCTCGACGACAGCCCGGCGGGAGCGAGCCTGCGCTGAGGGGGTGGGGGCCCTGATCGGAGGGGGCACCCCTGGTCAGGACTGTCGGCGATTCGGTGCACCTGCGCGCACCCTGGATACTTCTCCGAGGTGGGGCGGCGTGCCAGCAGAGGTGCACCGTGCCGCCACCACCCCACCCGTGTCCCGCCTTCTCCGGAGTTCCGCCCTGAGCACCGTTCCCGCCGAGATCCTCTCCGTCGGCCTCCTGCTTGCCGTGCTGGCCTTCGCCGTCGTACGGCCCAAGAGCTGGCCCGAGGCCGCCGCGGCCGTCCCCGCGGCCGCGATCGTCGTCGTGCTGGGGGCGGTCAGCCCGGCCGATGCCTGGGAGCAGACCCGTACCCTGCTCCCCGTCGTCGGCTTCCTCGCCGCCATCCTCGCGCTGTCCCAACTCTGCGCGGACGACGGCCTGTTCAAGGCCGCCGGGGATCTTGTCGCGCGCGTGTGCCACGGCAAACCGCGACGGCTGCTCGGCGGGGTGTTCGGTGTCGCCGCGGCCATCACCGCCGTCCTCAGTCTGGACGCCACCGTCGTCCTGCTGACCCCCGTCGTCTTCGCCACCGCGGCCCGCGTCGGCGCCCGGCCCCGGCCGCACGTCTACGCCTGTGCCCACCTCGCCAACTCCGCCTCGCTCCTCCTCCCGGTCTCCAACCTCACCAACCTCCTGGCCCTCGCCGCCAGCGGACTCTCCTTCACCCGGTTCGCCGCGCTCATGGCGCTGCCCTGGCTCGCGGCGATCGCCGTCGAGTACGCCGTCTTCCGCCGCTACTTCGCCGCCGATCTGGCCGCGGGCGCCTACCCGCCGAAGGAGGAGGATCGGACCGAGGTGCCGGTCTTCACCCTCGTCGTCCTCGCGCTGACCCTCGCCGGGTTCGTCGTCACCTCGTTCGCGGGTGCAGAGCCGCTCTGGGCCGCCCTCGCCGGTACGGCGGTCCTTGCCGTACGCGAGCTGCGCCGCAAGCGCACCACCGTCCCCGCCGTCGTCCGCTCCGCCAACCCGCTCTTCTGCCTCTTCGTCCTGGCGCTCGGCGTCGTCGTGAAGGCCGTCGTCGACAACGGTCTCGGCGACGGCATCGGGGCGGTCCTGCCCGACGGCGACTCGCTCACCACCCTCCTCGCGGTGACCGCCGTCGCCGCCGTACTCGCCAACGCGATCAACAACCTCCCGGCGATCCTCGCCCTGCTCCCCGTCGTCGCCCCCGCCGGTCCAGGACCCGTCCTCGCCGCGCTGATCGGCGTGAACATCGGCCCGAACCTCACCTACGTCGGCTCGCTCGCCACGCTCCTCTGGCGCCGCATCCTGCATCAGCACGGCACGGACGCCGAGCTCTCCGACTTCACCCGGCTGGGGCTGCTGACCGTTCCCGCGGCCCTCGCCGTGTCGACATTCGCTCTGTGGGGCGCACTCAACTTCCTCTGACCTGTGTTCAGTTGGTGAACGCGAGGGATTGACGTGGCGTTGGTCTAGTCCTACTTTCTTCAATCACTCACAGGTTCAAGTGAGGGGCCTCCATTCATGTACGTGAATGCCCAGGTCCACCCCCACATTGCGCTTTGACGCGCCCACGACAGGAGTACTCCTGTGTTCCGATCCTGTACGAGAGCCCTGGCCGCGGCATCGGCCGTCCTCGCGATGGCGGCCACCGCCGTGGTCACCACCTCCACCACCGCCAGTGCCGCCGCCAACCCCGGCCCCGGTTTCCCCGCCCAGTACGCCGCCCCCTACGCGGAGGTCTGGAACTCTCCCTCCGCACTGGCCAACGCCCGCGCGGCCACCGGGCTGAAGTACTTCACGCTCGCCTTCGTCATCGACGGCGGCGGCTGCAACGCCACCTTCAACGGGGACACCTCGGTCACCGACGCCGCCTGGACCTCCGCCATCAACTCCCTGCGCAGCGCGGGCGGCGACGTCATCGCCTCCTTCGGCGGCGCGTCCGGCACCGAACTCGGCCTCGCCTGCACCTCGGTGGCGTCCCTCAAGGCCCAGTACAAGAAGGTGATCGACGGGCTCAACCTCACCAGGATCGACCTCGACATCGAGGGCTCCACGCTCGACAACACCACGGCCAACACCCGCCGCAACCAGGCCCTCGCCCAGCTCCAGCAGGAGTACGCGGCCGCCGGCCGGAAGCTGGACGTGCAGTACACGCTCCCGGTCAACCCCACCGGCCTGGAGCAGAACTCGATCAATCTGCTCAACAACGCCAAGAGCAACAACCTCACCGTCAACCTCGTCAACATCATGACGATGGACTACGGGCCCGCCATGGACATGGGCAAGGCCGCCACCGACGCGGCGACCGCGCTGCACACCCAGCTCGGTTCCATCTGGACCACCAGGACCTCCGCCCAGCTCTGGGCGATGGAGGGCAACACCCCGATGATCGGGGTCAACGACACCCAGGCCGAGGTCTTCACCACCGCCAACGCCACCACCCTCGCCAACTTCGCCAAGTCCAAGGGTATCCAGGAGCTCGCCTTCTGGGCGCTCGGCCGTGACAAGGCCTGCGCGACCAACGGCCAGCTCTCCGACACGTGCAGCGGCACCCCGCAGAGCGCGTACCAGTTCTCCCGTACGTTCCACACGACGATGACCGGCGGCGGCACGTCACCCGGCGCCCCCACCGGCCAGATCACCGGCCTCGGCGGCAAGTGCGTCGACATCGCATCCGCAAGCAGCGCCAACGGAGCGGCAGTTCAGCTCTACGACTGCAACGGCAGCAGCGCCCAGCAGTGGACCGTGGCCACCGACGGCTCGCTCCAGGCGCTCGGCAAGTGTCTCGACCTGACCGCCGCGGGCACCGCCAACGGCACCAAGGCGCAGCTCTACGACTGCAACGGCACCGGCGCCCAGCAGTGGCAGAAGGGCACGGGCAACACCCTGGTCAACCCGGCGTCCGGCAAGTGCCTCGACGTCACGGACAAGTCCACGGCCAACGGCGCCCGGCTCCAGATCTGGACCTGCGCGGGCGGCACGAACCAGCAGTGGAACCTGCCGGCCGCTTAACTCACCGGCGCCGCAGCTGCTCCATCTCGCGCCGGTCGCGCTTGGTGGGGCGGCCTGCTCCGCGGTCGCGGACCGGGATCTCCACGGCCACCTCGCGCGGCGGCGGGGGCGGGCTGTTGTCGACGTAGCACTCGGCGGCGACCGGGGGGCCGACCCGTTTCCGTACGACCTTGGAGACGACCACGATCCGCTCGCGGCCGGCGTGGAACAGCCGCACCTCGTCGCCGATCTGCACGGGGTGGGCCGGCTTCACCCGCTCCCCGTTGAGGCGTGCGTGGCCGGCCCGGCAGGCCGCGGCGGCCTGGGAGCGGGTCTTGGTCAGGCGCACGGACCAGATCCAGGTGTCGATCCGGGCGGTGCCGGTCCCGTCGTCGTCGGAAGCCATGGGACGACTCTACGGGCTGGGCCCTCCCTGGCAGTCGGCTGTGAACCCACCCGTACCGCTGTGAGGAGAGACACGAAACGGGCAAACGATCATCTTTCGATGCCAGAGTGACCCGTCACAGGTCCTGCGCTCTTTCCGGGCTATTCCCGACAAAGATCCACGAACCACCCAGGGAGTACGCCCGTGGCAGCAATCGCCCGGTGGTGCATCAACCACCGCCTCTTTGCCGTCCTCCTGTGGCTGCTCACCCTCGGGGGCACGGCCGCGGCGGCCGGCATCGCCGGGTCCGCGTACTCGACCGACTACGAGGTCCCGGGTACGGAATCGGGCCGCGCGACCCAGCTGCTCGACGAGGCCTTCCACAGCGCGGGCGGCGACAGCGACACCATCGTCTGGCACACGGACAGCGGGACGGTCCGGGCCTCGGGCGTCGAGCAGCGCATCGACACGGCGCTGGACAAGGTCGCCGGGCTCGACGGGGTCGACACCGTCTCCAAACCGCAGATCAGCGAGGACGGGCGGACCGGATACGTCACCGTCACCTTCGACGAGCAGTCCGACTCCATACCGAAGGCGCAGGCCCAGGCCGTCGTCGACACCGCGAAGGCGGCCGAGGGCGACGGACTGCAGGTCGAGCTCGGCGGCAGCGCCATCGCGCTGACCGAGAAGTCCAGCGCCAACATCAGCGAGATCGTCGGCGTGAGCGTCGCCGCCGTCGTGCTCTTCCTGGCCTTCGGATCGTTCGCCGCCAGCATGCTGCCCATCGCCACCGCGCTGGTGAGCGTCGGGACCGCGTACGCCGGCATCACCCTGCTCGGGCATGTGATGACGGTCGCCGACTTCGCCCCGATGCTGGGGACCCTGATCGGGCTCGGCGTCGGCATCGACTACGCGCTGTTCATCGTGACCAGATACCGCAAGGGGCTCCGGCGCGGGCTGCCGGTCGGCGAGGCAGTCGTCAGTGCGGTCACCACCACCGGGCGGGCCGTCGTCTTCGCGGGGGCCACCGTCTGCATCGCGCTCCTCGGGATGCTGATCCTGCGCCTCAGCTTCCTCAACGGCGTCGCGATCGCCGCCTCGCTCACCGTGGTGCTGACCGTCGCCGCCTCGGTGACGCTGCTGCCCGCCCTCCTCTCGTACATCGGGATGCGCGCCCTCAGCCGGCGCGAGCGCCGCGAGCTCACCGAGCACGGCCCGCGCCCCGAGCTGCCCACCGGGCTCGCCGCCCGCTGGTCGGTCTTCGTCGAGCGCCACCCCAAGCTGCTCGGCGCGATCGCCGCCGTGGTGATGCTGGGGCTCGCCGTGCCGACGCTGGGGCTGCATCTGGGCACCTCCGACCAGGGCAACAACCCGGCGTCCTCGACCACCCGGCAGGCGTACGACCTGCTCGCCCAGGGGTACGGACCCGGGGTCAACGGGCCGCTCACCCTGGTCGCCGAGATGGACGGGGCCGCCGACCGCCTCGCGATGGACCAGCTGCCGGAGCAGCTGCGCGCCACCGAGGGGGTCGCCTCCGTCAGCCCGATCACGTACAACGGCAGCGGCGACACGGCCGTGGTCACCGTCGTGCCCGA
This sequence comes from Streptomyces sp. NBC_01465, assembly GCF_036227325.1. Classification (NCBI taxonomy): domain Bacteria; kingdom Bacillati; phylum Actinomycetota; class Actinomycetes; order Kitasatosporales; family Streptomycetaceae; genus Streptomyces; species Streptomyces sp. NBC_01465. The sequence continues at coordinate 6,015,103 of NZ_CP109467.1, forward strand.
CTCCTCGCCGCAGTCGCAGCAGACCAGCGACCTGGTGGAGCGGCTGCGCACCGACGTGCTGCCGAAGGCCGAGAGCGGCAGCTCGCTCGACGTCCACGTCGGGGGAGTGACCGCCTCCTACGACGACTTCGCCGAGGTGATCGTCGGGAAGCTGCCGCTCTTCGTGGGGTCCGTGATCGCCCTGGGGTGCGTGCTTCTGCTCCTTGCCTTCCGGTCGGTCGGCATCCCGCTCAAGGCCGCCGCGATGAACGTGGCCGCCGTCGCCTCCGCCTTCGGGATCGTCGTCGCCGTCTTCCAGTGGGGCTGGGGGAGCGAGCTGCTCGGGCTCGGGAGCGCCGGGCCCATCGAGCCCTTCCTGCCCGTGATCATGGTCTCCGTGCTCTTCGGGCTCTCCATGGACTACCAGGTCTTCCTGGTCAGCCGGATGTACGAGGAGTGGCTGGAGACCGGCGACAACCGGCGGGCGGTACGGGTCGGCCTCGCCGAGACCAGCCGGGTGATCAACTCCGCCGCCGTGATCATGATCTCGGTCTTCCTGGCCTTCGTCCTGAGCGGCGAGCGCGCGATCGCGATGTTCGGGATCGGGCTCGCGGCGGCCGTGGCGCTGGACGCCTTCGTCCTCCGTACGCTCCTGGTGCCGGCCCTGATGCACCTGCTGGGCGGTGCGAACTGGTGGCTGCCCGGCTGGCTGGACCGGCGCCTGCCGCGGATCAGCATCGAGCCGCCCGAGTGCCGTACGCGTGCGAGGATCCCGGAGCAGGGACACACCGCAGTGGAGGAGAACGATGTTCGCGATATCGCTGGGCGACGGCGCTGAGCTGAAGCCCCTGGAGCCCTGGCGGGCCGGGGAGTTCCTGGCCCACGTCGACCGGGGCCGGGAGTTCATCGGCCAGTACATCGGCTTCGCCGACGTCAACAAGGACCTGGAGTCGGCACGGGCCTTCCTCCAGGCGTACGCCGAGAAGCAGGCCGCCGACGGGGGCCGCATCTATGGCATCTGGCTGGACGGCACCCTGGTCGGCGGCGTCCTCTTCCGTATCTTCGACACCGCCTTGGAAACCTGCGAGGTCGGCTGCTGGCTGGAGCCCTCGGCCACCGGGCGCGGGCTCGTCACCCGGGCGATCGGCGTGCTCATCGACTGGGCCGTCGAGGAGCGCGGAATGCACCGGGTGGAGTGGATGGCGGCCTCCGGCAACACCGCCAGCATCAGCGTCGCCAAGCGGCTCGGTATGAAGCACGACGGGACGCTGCGGGAGGCGTACCCGTACAAGGGCGTACGGCACGACGAGGAGATCTGGTCGGTCCTGGCACCCGAGTGGAGAGCTCACAGGGAACGTTAAGGGGACTCTCAGAAACGCCCCCTAGCGTGCGGCGCATGAACGCCACCACCAAGACCGAAACGACCGACGAGACTGCTGCCGAGGCGCAGGCCGCCAAGGCACAGGCCGCCGAGGCCGAGGAGGCCGCGGCGGAGGCTGTCGCGGACGACGAGGACGACGACGCCGACCTCGACGCACTGCTCGCCGCGGAAGAGGCCGAAGAGGCCGCCTCCTCCACCGGGATCAAGTCCGGCGCCGCGGCCGTCGTCGCCGCAGCCCTCGGCTTCCTCTCCCTCAGCGGCACCTGGCTCGGCACCGTCGAGGGCGCCCGCGAGACGCTCAACGGCCAGGTCAACCTGACCTCGACCGCCAGCACCGCAGCCCAGATCAAGGAGGGCTACGTCGACGGCTGGCACGCGACCGCTGCCGTCGGCGGCATCTTCGCCCTCCTCGCCCTGATCGTCGGCGTGGTCGTCATCGCCGTCGTGCCGGCCTTCGGGACCCCCGGCCGCAAGCAGCCGAACTGGATCAAGTCCGTGGCCTGGGGCGGCATCGCCCTCGGCGTCGTCGGCCTGCTGGTCGCGATCGCCACGTACACCGGCTTCTTCGCCGGCACCCCCGTGGTGCCCAGCGCCTAAGCACTTCCCAAGGGGCCTTAGGCCGTACGCACCTCCCCGCGTACGCCGCCTAAGGCCCCTTCGTCGTGGAGATGCGGCACTCTCCCGATGTGGCGGTACCCCCTGGGAGACGAAAGTAGAGACATCGCAGAGAGCGACAACTCACCTTCGAAACAGGGGAACACACCATGTTCGAGTACGAGATCCAGAAGCTCCGTGCAGCCGACCTCATGGAGCAGGCCCACCACCACCGCCTCGTCAACGAGATCCGCAAGGCCCGCCGCGACGCCCGTCGCGCCGACCGTCGAGTCAGCGCCCTGCGCGCCCGGTTCGTCCGTGCCGCGTGATGCGCCTCGCACCGCTCCCCTCGTCGGGTGCCGCACTGCCGGAAGGCTGTGCGATGCTCGGCACTGTGGAGAACACGTCCGTCAGCCCGGTGTTCGTCGGTCGTGCCGATGAACTCACCACCCTGAACGATGCGCTCGCCCGCGCTGCCGCGGGCGAGCCGCAGGCGTTGCTGCTCGGGGGCGAGGCCGGGGTCGGCAAGACCCGCCTCGTCGAGGAGTTCATCGCCGGGGCCTGCCGCGGAGACGCGGTCGTCGCGCTCGGCGGATGCGTCGAGATCGGCGCGGACGGACTCCCGTACGCCCCCTTCTCCACCGCGCTGCGCTCCCTGCGCCGCCAGCTGCCCGACGAGCTGGCCGCGGCCGCCGAGGGGCAGGAGGACGAACTGGCCCGGCTGCTGCCCGAAATGGGCGAGACCGGCAGCAACTCCCGCAACGAGGACGGCACCGCACGCCTCTTCGAGCTCACTGTCCGCCTGCTGGAGCGGATAGCCGCCGACCGCACGGTCGTGCTCGTCCTGGAGGACATGCACTGGGCGGACGCCTCCACCCGGCATCTGCTCTCCTACATCTTCCGCACCCTGCGCCGGGGCCGCATCGTCGTCCTCGCCACCTACCGGGCCGACGACATCCACCGCCGCCACCCGCTGCGCCCGCTCCTGGCCGAACTGGACCGGCTGCGTACGGTACGGCGCATCGAGCTCTCCCGCTTCACCCGCTCCGAGGTCCAGCGCCAGCTGACCGGAATCCTCGCCGCCGAACCCGACCCGCGCCTCGCCGACGACATCTTCGCCCGCTCCGACGGCAACGCCTTCTTCGTCGAAGAGCTCGCCGTCTGCAGCTCGAACGACTGCGTGACCGGCATCAGCGACTCCCTGCGCGACCTGCTCATGGTCCGGGTCGAGACGCTCCCCGAGAACGCTCAGCGCGTGGTGCGCTTCGTCGCCGAAGGCGGCTCCACCGTCGAATACCCGCTGCTCGCGGCGGTCGCCCGGCTCCCGGAGGACGACCTCATCGAGGCGCTGCGGGCCGCCGTCGGCGCCAACATCCTGCTGGCCACCCCGGACGGCGACGGCTACCGCTTCCGGCACTCCCTGGTACGCGAGGCCGTCAGCGACGACCTGCTGCCGGGCGAGCGCTCCAGGCTCAACCGGCGCTGCGCGGAGGCCCTGGAGGCCGACCCCACGCTGGTACGGGCGGACGAGCGCACCACCCGCCTGGCCGGCTACTGGTACTACGCGCACGACGCCGCCAAAGCCCTGCCCGCCGTACTGAACGCCTCCGTCGAGGCGCGGCGCCGGCACGCCTACTCCGAGCAACTGCGGCTCCTGGAGCGGGCGATGGAGGTCTGGGACAGCGCCCCCGCCGAGGTGCGGCGCGCCCTGCGGCCCCTCGACTACGCCGATGCCTACCCGGCCTGCGACTGCGCGCCCGGCTCCACGGCAGTCCTGCGCTATCTCGACCTGATGGCCGAGGCGACCGTCGCCGCCCGCTTCTGCGGGGAACGCGAACGCGCCCTGAAGATCTGCAAGAAGGCACTGCGGATCCTCGAGGACGGGGAGCCCGACCCCCTGCGCGCCGCCTGGTTCTGGACCGAGCGCTCCCGGCTGATGCAGAACCTGGGCCGGGGCGACGGCTGGGCGGAGATCGCGAAGGCCCAGGAGCTGGTGCGCGGCCTCTCGCCGTCCGCCGTGCACGCGACCGTGCTCGCCACCGCCGCAGGCTGGGGCATGCTCCACGAGCCCGGCCCCGACAGCCTCGCCGCCGCCGAGCGCGCCGTGGAGTACGCGAAGCTGGTCGACGCCGAAGACATCGAACTGAACGCCCTGCTCACCCTCGGCACACTCCTCGTCGACTCCGGTGACGTCGAGCGGGGCATCGCCGTCATGCGCGACACCCTCAAGCGCACCGGTGAGCTGGGCCTGATCGCCGAACTCGGGCGCGGCCACACGAACCTGGCCTCGATCCTCGAAGCCGTCGGCCGCTCCCGCGAGGCGATCGAGGTGGCCGACGCCGGAGTCGAACTGGCCCGCACCTACGGCCTGAGCGACAACGAGGCCTGGGTCCGTATGAACATGGCCGAGTCGCTCCTCTCGCTCGGCCGCTGGGACGACCTCGTGGGCTGCGCCCAACGCGTGCTCGACGCCGCGCACAGCATCGCGCCGCGCGGCGGCGTCACCCTGCAGATGGCCGCCCTCGCCCTGGCCCGCGGCGAACTCGACGCATCCGCGGCCCACTTGGCTGCTTCACTCGAACACTTCGGCACCCACGACCCGATGCCCCAGCACTCGATCCCGGTCTCCAGGATCACCCTGGGGATCGCCGCCGGACAGGGCCGCCTCGACGACGCCCGCGCCGAACTGGCCCGCACCGTGGAGGTCGGCTTCGCGCCCGGCACCCAGCGCTTCGCCTGGCCACTGCTGTTCGCCGCGGCCACCGCCGAGGCGAACACCCGCGGACTGCCCTCCGCGGAAGCCGGACGCGACACCATCCTGACCCTGATCCGCACGACCGCGCGCAAGCTCGCCACCCCGGCACCCGTCTGGCTGGCGTTCTCCCTCCTCGTCGCCGCCGAGGCCGACCGCGCCGAGGGCACCGACCGCTCCGAGCGCTGGGCCGAGGCGGTCACCGCCCTGGAAAAGGTGGAGCGCCCGTACGAACTCGCCCAGGCCCGCCACCACTGGGCGGCCGCACTCCTCGCCGAGGGCGGCGACCGCGAGGCCGCCGGGGACCTGCTCAGGCTGGTCCACGCCATGGCTGCCCAGCTGGGCGCCCGGCCTCTGAGCGAGGAGACCGCACTGCTCGCCCAGCGCGCCCGGATCCCGCTCACCGCACCCGTCCCCGGCGACGCATCCGCCGCCCCGGACGACGGTTTCGGCCTGACCAGCCGGGAACAGGACGTGCTGCGTCTGGTCGCGGCCGGCCGGTCCAACCGTCAGATCGCCGAGGAGCTGTTCATCTCGCCCAAGACGGCGAGCGTGCACGTCTCCAACATCCTGGCGAAGCTGGGCGTCACGGGCCGCGGCGAGGCCGCCGCACTCGCCCACCGGCTGCGGCTGTTCCCGCAGGAGCCCTCGGACGCGGAGGTCACTCGGGCCGTCGGATGACCACCTTGCCCGAGGTCAGGTCTATCGGTCCCCGGCCCGGGTCGGTGTCTCCCAGCTCGACCCGGGACAGCTCCAGGCGCTTCTGTTCGTCGTCGGTGTGCTTGCGCGACGGCGCGAACAGCTGCTCGATCATGTTGAACATTCGGCCCCCTGTCGGGTGTCCCCTGCTTCAGCGTAACCCCGGCTACCGCACCTCCAGCTGAAGAATCCGGTCGTCCCCCGCCGAGGGCGTGCCCCGCGAGTCCGTCTCACTGGTCACCAGCCAGAGCCGGTCCCCGCCCGCGGCGACCACCGTGCGCAGCCGTCCGTACTCGCCCTCGAGGAACGCCTGCGGCTCGGCCACCGGCTTCGCGCCGTCCAGCGGGATCCGCCAGAGCCGCTCCCCGCGCAGCCCCGCCATCCAGACCGACCCCTGGACCACGGCGATACCGCTCGGCGAGGCGTCGGAGGTGTGCCACTGCTCCACCGGATCGACGTAGCCCTCCTTCTTCTCCTTGCCCTCGACCACGGGCCAGCCGTAGTTCCTCCCCGGTTCGATCAGATTCAGCTCGTCCCAGGTGTCCTGGCCGAACTCCGAGGCCCACAGCCGGTTCTGGGCGTCCCAGGCGAGACCCTGCACATTCCGGTGCCCGTACGTGTAGACCACGGAGTCCGCATCGGGATTGCCGGGGGCCGGCTGCCCGTCCGGCGTCATCCGCAGGATCTTCCCCGCGAGGGCGTTCTTCTCCTGGGCCAGCCCGCGCTCGCCCGTCTCGCCCGCCCCCGCGTAGAGCATCTTGTCCGGGCCGAAGGCGATCCGCCCGCCGTTGTGGATCGAGCCCTTGTGGATGCCCTTGAAGATGGTGTCCGGAGCGCCCAGCTGACGCCCGGCGGGCTGCTTCTCGTCGTACAGCATCCGCGCGATGCGGTTGTCGGACGCGGTGGTGAAGTACGCATAGACCATCTGGTCCGAGGCGTACGAAGGAGAGAGCGCGATCCCCAGCAGCCCGCCCTCCCCGCCGGGCGCGACCCCGGGAACGGACCCGACCAGCGTCTTCTTCCCGCTCTTCCCGTCGATCCGCGTGATCGTCCCCTCGTCCCGCGAGGAGACCAGCAGATCCCCGTCCGGCAGCGGAGCGAGCCCCCAGGGCGACTTGAGGCCCGTGGTGAGGGTGGAGACGACCTTCACGGAACCCTTGGCCGGAGGCGCCTCGGCGGACGGCCCGCCCGAGGGGGAGGGGGTGAAGGGGGCGGTCGCTCTGGGATTGGTGTGGGTGGGCGCCGCTTCGCCCCCCGACGACGAGGAGCACCCGGCGGACAGCAGCAGCACCGCAGCGGTCAACGCGGCTGCCACGGCTGGTCGTTGCACAGTTCGCACGGTCATCCCGATCCCTTCGACGACGGCACAGCTACTTTTCATACACCGCTCGGCTGTCGAAGGTTCCCGTTCAGTCCCAGGAACCTTGCGCCGGCGGCAGCCCCGCTATCTCCGTCAGATCCGCGTCGGTCAGCACCAGCCCCGCCGCCCCTGCGTTCTCCCTCACCCACTCCTCGCGCTTGGCCCCGGGCACCGGCACCACCTGCCGCCCCCTCCCCAGCACCCAGGCGAGCGCCACCTGCGCCGGAGTCGTCTCCTCGCCGTGGCGCCGCGCGATCCGCCGCAGCCCGGCCACCACCGGCTGATTGGCCGCCATCATCTCGGCCGTGAAGCGCGGATGCCTGGCCCGTACGTCGTCCGGCTCGAAGCCCTGCCCCGGCGTCAGCCTCCCCGCCAGGAAGCCGTTCCCCAGCGGCATCGCCGCCAGAAATCCGACCCCCCGCGCCTCGCACCACGGCAGCAGCGCATCCAGCGCCTCCGGCGACCACACCGAGAGCTCCGCCTGGACCGCGCTCACCGGGAACACCTGCTGCACACGCTCGAGTTGCCGCACAGTCTGGTCGTGCAGCCGCGCGCCCGAACGCCGTGCCGCACGCGCCCCGACCGCACAGAACCCCAGCGCCCGCACCTTCCCCGCGCCCACCAGCTCCGCCATCGCACCCCAGGTCTCCTCCACCGGCACCTCGGGATCGGCCCGGTGCAGCTGATAGAGGTCGATCACATCGGTGCCGAGCCGCCGCAGCGAGGCGTCGCACGCCCTCCGTACATAACTCGGCCGCCCGTCGGCCACCACATGCTGCTCGCCCACCAGGAGCCCGCACTTGGTGGAGACGAAGGCGTCCGCCCGCCGCTCCTTGAGCACCCGGCCCAGGAGCAGTTCATTGGTGAACGGGCCGTACATGTCGGCCGTGTCCAGCAGCGAGGAACCTGCGTCCAGCGCGGTGTGCACGGCCCGCAGCGAACGGCTCCCGCTCTGCTCGGATCCGCTGTAGGCCCAGCTCATCGGCATGCATCCGAGCCCGATCGCGCCCACTTCGAGCGCCGCCGCCCCGATTGTCCTGCGCTCCACCTGGCCGCATCCTCCCTGTTCCCGGCCACCAAACTAACCTCCTGACCATGACTGCTGATGTGTGGCTCCCCATCCCGCCCGACGAGATCCAGGGCCTTCCCGACAACCTCACCTACCGCTTCTGGGACGGCGGCCCCAACTACCCGGGCGATCCGGCGGACTGCGCCTTCTACGTCGTCCCTTACATGAAGCGCCGTCCGGTAAAGATCGGGCCGCTGGTGGATCTGCCGAACCTCAAGGTGATCCAGACCCTCACCGCCGGAGTGGACGACATCCTGTCCGTGCTCGGCGAGTTGCCGCCGGGCATCCAGCTCTGCAACGCACGCGGAGTGCACGAGGCCAGCACGGCCGAGATGGCGCTCACGCTGACCCTCGCCTCGCTGCGCGGCATCCCCGAGTTCGTACGAGGACAGCAGAAGGAGCAGTGGCAGTCGGTCTTCCGGCCCGCGCTCGCCGACCGGTCCGTGCTGATCGTCGGGTACGGGGCGATCGGGGCCGCGATCGAGGACCGGCTCGTGCCCTTCGAGTGTGCGCGGGTGGCGCGCGTCGCGCGCTCCGCACGTGACACCGCGCGCGGCCCCGTGCACCCGATTTCCGCGCTGCCCGAACTCCTCCCGGACGCCGACGTGGTGATCCTCTCCACTCCGCTCACCGCGGAGACCGAAGGACTGGCGGACGCCGACTTCCTGGCCCGGATGAAGGACGGTGCGCTGCTGGTCAACGTGGCCCGCGGTCCTGTGGTCGACACCAAGGCGCTGCTCGCCGAACTGACGAGTGGTCGGATCACTGCGGCCCTGGACGTCACCGACCCGGAACCGCTCCCCGCGGGCCATCCGCTCTGGCAGGCGCCCGGAGTGCTGATCAGCCCGCACGTGGGCGGCCCCACCTCGGCCTTCCTGCCGCGCGCCAAGCGGCTGCTGGCGGCCCAGCTCACCCGTTACGCCGCCGCCGAACCCCTCGAAAACGTCGTCCTGACCACCCCATAGGCACGCTCCGCAGGCGCCCGGATGCACCGGGTGCCCGCATCGCCCCTGGTCGTCACGGAGAGTAGAGGAACTATGTCCCTGAGTGACGAGACTGGTGTATCGTCCCGAACGGGGGCTGCGCCGCGCAAGCCGCGGTGCGGGGGAGCGTACAGACACTGAGGGGGGCGACGGGCGATGCACGGCCAATGGACGAAACATCCGACGCGGCAGGTCCGCCGACGACGACCCTGGCACGCACCGACGCACAGACCTGGCTCATGCACCGAGACGACGCAGACGACACGGACCACCCCGGAGAAGACAACGACCGGGACGGACCGGTGAGCGCCCAGGGAGCGCTGCTCTCACGGTCGCCGGTCACCGGCGGTCCGTCCGCGCTGCTCTCCCAACTCCTCCTCGCCCTGGTGTGCGGAGGCTATGCCACCGGCGCGGCATTCGGCTGGGGCTCACCCGAAATGGCCCTGGTCATGGGCGACTTCGGGCTCGCCGTCGCGGCCGCACTCGCCTCCGTCTCCTGCTTCGTCTACGCACGTACGCACGAGACCCGTTTTCGGCCCGCCTGGCTGCTCTTCGCCTTCTCGTCCGCGATGGCCGCCTGCGGCAACACCGTCTGGGGCTGGTACGAGGTCGTCCTGCGCGAACCGGTGCCCAGTCCCTCGCTCGCCGACCTCTTCTTCCTCTGCTTCGCCCCGCCCGCCATCGTCGGACTGCTCGTCCTCGCCAAACGCCCCGTCACCCGCGCCGGCTGGGTCTGTCTGGCACTGGACTCCTGGCTCATCGGCGGCTCGCTGCTGACACTCTCCTGGAGCCTGGCCCTCGCGCACACCGCGCATCTGGAGGGCCGGCACGAGAGCGTGGCGCACGCGGCCCTGTCGCTCGCCTATCCGCTCCTGGACATCGTGCTGGTCTCGATGGTCCTGGCCCTGCACTTCCGCAGGTCGAACGCCAACCGCTCGGCGATCAACACCGCCATCGCGGCCCTCGCCCTGACCGTGCTCTCCGACGCCCTGTTCACCTCGCCGCTGCTGCGCGACAACTACCGCTCGGGCCAGCTCCTGGACGCCGGGTGGTTCGCCGGTTCGCTGCTCCTGGCGTACGCACCCTGGGGCGCCCGCCGCGCATCACGGCCCCTCCCGCACGTCACGGTGCGTGAGGAGCACGCCCCCGCCCTGCCGGGCCTCCGCAACGCCAGCCGCCCCATTGCCAGTTCGCTGGCCGCCCTCACCCCGTACCTCGCGGCCGCGGTCTGCACCCTGGGCATCCTCTACAACGTGGTCGAAGGCCGCCGGGTGGACCGGTTCGTCGTCTTCACCGGCTGCACGGTGGTGCTCGCCCTGGTCGTACGGCAGGGCATCATGCTCGTCGACAACATCGCCCTCACCCATGAACTGGCGCAGAAGGAGAACCACTTCCGCTCCCTGGTGCAGGGCTCCAGCGACGTCATCATGATCGCCGCCCCCACCGGCGTCCTGCGGTACGTCTCCCCGGCCGCCTCCGGGGTCTACGGCCGGGACGCCGAGGACCTCATCGGCTCCGAGCTCGCCTCGCTCATCCACCCCGAGGACCTGGGGCTCGTGGTCCACGAAGTACGCCGTTTTCTGGCCACCTCGCCCGCGCAGGAGCCCACGACCCGGATCGAATGCCGCTTCCGCTCCGGTACGGGGGACTGGCTCAACGTCGAGTCCACCGTCAAGCGCCACCAGGGCGGCCTGATCTTCAACAGCCGCGACGTCACCGAACGGGTGCGCCTGCAGGCCCAGTTGCAGCACAACGCCGAGCACGACCCGCTCACCGACCTGCCCAACCGCGCCCTGTTCACCCAGCGCGTGCGCAAGGCGCTCAGCGGCCGCAGAGTGACCGATCACGGCACGGCGGTGCTCTTCATCGACCTCGACGGCTTCAAGGCGGTGAACGACACCATCGGCCACCAAGCCGGCGACGAGCTGCTGATCCAGGCCGCCCGCCGCCTCCAGGACTCGGTACGGGTGGCCGACACCGCGGCGCGCCTCGGCGGTGACGAGTTCGCCGCCCTGATCCTGGGCGACGGCGGCCGCGACCACGCGGCCCGCGAGTACCAGGTCCACGAGATCGCCGACCGGCTGCGCCTCACCCTCTCCCAGCCGTACCGCATCGAGGGCAGCGAGGTACGGGTCGCCGCCTCCATCGGCGTCGCCTTCGCCGAGCCGGGCATCACCCCGACCGACCTGATGCGCAACGCGGACCTCGCCATGTACCGCGCCAAGGCGGGCGGCAAGGACCGCGTCGAGCTCTACGCCCCGCAGATGCAGGCCGACGTCGTACGGCGCACGGAGCTGGCCGCCCGGCTGCGGACGGCCCTGCACGACGGGGAGTTCGCCCTGTTGCACCAGCCGGTGGTCAGCCTCACCACGGGCAGGATCACCGCCGTCGCCGCCCAGGCCCGCTGGCGTTCGGCCCAGGGGATCCTGTTCACCCCGGCCGAATTCCTGCGCGTACAGGAGACGGGGGAGTCCGAGGCGGGCGCCCGTACGGCCGAGCTCGGGCGGTGGCTGCTAGAAGAGGCCGTGGAGCAGGCCGCCGAGAGGTCCGCCGCGGGCCACGAGGCGCCCGTGGCGGTCAGGATCTCCGCGCGCAGACTGCTGGACAAGTCCATGCCGCTCGGCTCGATCGAAGCGCTGCTGACCCGGCACGGGCTGCCCTCGGGGGCCCTGGTCGTGGAGATCTCCGACAGCGACCCACGGGTCCCCTTCGAGGACCTGGAGCGGCGGCTGATGGCGCTGCGCAGGCTCGGCGTACGCATCGCGCTGGACGGATTCGGCAGCGGTTACGCCGCCATCAACGCACTGCGCCGACTGCCCATCGACGTACTGAAACTGGACCGCGGTCTGGTCGAGGGCGTCGTCGAATCGGCCAGACTGCACAAGATCACCAGCGGTCTGCTGAGGATCGCCTGCGACCTCGGCATGCAGTCCGTGGCCGACGGCGTGGACGTCCCCGAACAGGTCATCGCCCTGCGCGCGATGGGCTGTACGCACGGGCAGGGGATGGCCTTCTCCGGGCCGCTGGACGAGTACCGGCTGCGGCGCGCGCTGTCCCGCGGGGACTTCCCCGTCCCCGGCTCACCGGGCGGCAACGGACGGCCCGTACTGCTGGGGACCCATCCGAGTCACCCCTCCGTTCATCCCTTCGTGCGCTCAAATAATGAGACGCCCGTCCCACCCACTTGACAGTCACTACGCGCCGGGGGGAGGGTCAATGCCATGCGCACCCGAATTCTCGTACTTGGAAAGCGCGTCGGCTGAAGCAGGGCTCCTCACCAGCTCTGCAGACCGCACCGGCGCGCTCCCCTCGCTTGCCTCACGGCACGGGGGGTTTTTTGTTGCACTGGCACTTCCCAAACCCTCGCAAATCCCTCAGCTTCGAGAAGAGAAACGCTGATGACCGAGCAGGCCACCGGGGCCCACCATCCGCAACCGCGGGCCCGTAACGGCGGACAGCACTCCGCCGCCGTCGAGCACGTCACGGGTGCGCAGTCCCTCATCCGTTCCCTCGAAGAGGTCGGCGCCGACACGGTATTCGGCATCCCCGGCGGAGCGATCCTCCCGGCGTACGACCCGATGATGGACTCCACCCGGGTCCGCCACATCCTCGTCCGCCACGAGCAGGGCGCGGGCCACGCGGCCACCGGTTACGCCCAGGCCACCGGCAAGGTCGGCGTCTGCATGGCCACTTCGGGCCCCGGCGCCACCAACCTGGTCACCCCGATCGCCGACGCCCACATGGACTCCGTCCCGATCGTCGCGATCACCGGCCAGGTGGCCGCGGCATCCATCGGTACGGACGCCTTCCAGGAGGCGGACATCTGCGGCATCACGATGCCGATCACCAAGCACAACTTCCTGGTCACCAAGGCCGAGGACATCCCGCACACCATCGCCGAGGCCTTCCACATCGCCTCGACCGGCCGCCCGGGCCCCGTCCTCGTCGACATCGCCAAGGACGCCCTGCAGGCGAAGACCACGTTCTCCTGGCCGCCGCAGATGGACCTGCCGGGCTACCGCCCGGTGACCAAGCCGCACGCCAAGCAGATCCGTGAGGCCGCCAAGCTCATCACCCAGGCCAAGCGCCCGGTGCTGTACGTGGGCGGCGGCGTCATGAAGGCCGGCGCGACCGCCGAACTGAAGGTCCTGGCCGAGCTCACCGGAGCGCCCGTCACCACCACCCTGATGGCGCTCGGCTCCTTCCCCGACAGCCACCCGCTGCACGTGGGAATGCCCGGCATGCACGGTGCGGTCACCGCCGTCACCGCGCTGCAGAAGGCCGACCTCCTGATCGCGCTCGGCACCCGCTTCGACGACCGCGTCACCGGCAAGCTGGACAGCTTCGCCCCCTTCGCGAAGATCATCCACGCGGACATCGACCCGGCCGAGATCGGCAAGAACCGCGAGGTCGACGTCCCGATCGTGGGCGACGCTCGCGAGGTCATCGCCGACCTGGTCCAGGCCGTCCAGGCCGAGCACACCGAGGGCCACGTGGGCGACTACACCGCCTGGTGGAAGGACCTCAACCGCTGGCGCGACACCTACCCGCTGGGCTACGACCTGCCCGCGGACGGCACGCTCTCCCCGCAGCAGGTCATCGAGCGCATCGGCCAGGCAGCCCCCGAGGGCACGATCTTCGCGGCGGGCGTCGGCCAGCACCAGATGTGGGCCTCGCACTTCATCCAGTACGAGCAGCCCGCGACCTGGCTCAACTCCGGCGGCGCAGGCACGATGGGGTACGCGGTCCCGGCCGCCATGGGCGCCAAGGCGGGCATGCCCGAGCGCACCGTCTGGGCGATCGACGGCGACGGCTGCTTCCAGATGACCAACCAGGAACTGACCACCTGCGCGCTCAACAACATCCCGATCAAGGTCGCCATCATCAACAACGGCGCACTCGGGATGGTCCGCCAGTGGCAGACCCTCTTCTACAACCAGCGCTACTCCAACACCGTGCTGCACAACGGCGAGGGCGAGGGCGGTGCCAACACCGGCACCCGCGTCCCCGACTTCGTGAAGCTCTCCGAGGCCATGGGCTGCGTGGCCCTGCGCTGCGAGCGCCCCGAGGACCTCGACAAGGTCATCGCCGAGGCCAACGCCATCAACGACCGCCCCGTCGTGGTGGACTTCATCGTCCACGAGGACGCCATGGTCTGGCCGATGGTGGCCGCCGGAACGTCCAACGACGAGGTCATGGCCGCCCGCGGCGTCCGCCCCGACTTCGGCGACAACGAAGACGACTGAGCGAAGAGCCGAGAGAGAGACCGAGACTCACATGTCCAGCAAGCACACGCTCTCCGTCCTGGTCGAGAACACGCCCGGCATCCTCGCCCGGATCGCCGCCCTGTTCTCCCGTCGGGGTTTCAACATCGACTCGCTCGCCGTGGGCGTCACCGAGCACCCCGACATCTCCCGGATCACCATCGTGGTCGGTGTCGAGGAACTGCCCCTCGAGCAGGTGACCAAGCAGCTCAACAAGCTGGTCAACGTCCTGAAGATCGTCGAACTCGAGCCCAGCGCTGCGATCCAGCGCGAGCTCGTTCTGGTCAAGGTCCGCGCCGACAACGAGACGCGTTCCCAGATCACCGAGATCGTCCAGCTGTTCCGCGCCAAGACCGTCGACGTCTCCCCGGAGGCCGTGACCATCGAGGCCACGGGCGGCGCCGACAAGCTGGAGGCGATGCTCAAGATGCTGGAGCAGTACGGCATCAAGGAGCTCGTCCAGTCCGGGACGATCGCCATAGGGCGCGGCGCCCGGTCCATCACGGACCGCTCCCTGCGGGCGCTCGACCGCAGCGCCTGAGCACTGCGTTCTGAGACCCGCGTCCGGATTCCGGACCCTCAACCCTTCCCTGCCCCCGCCCGCCGTACGGTGGGTGCACCACCTGCACACAAGGAGATATCCCAGTGGCCGAGCTGTTCTACGACGACGATGCCGACCTGTCCATCATCCAGGGCCGCAAGGTCGCGGTCATCGGCTACGGCAGCCAGGGCCACGCCCACGCGCTGTCGCTGCGTGACTCGGGTGTCGACGTCCGCGTCGGTCTCCACGAGGGCTCCAAGTCCAAGGCGAAGGCCGAGGAGCAGGGCCTGCGCGTGGTGACGCCGTCCGAGGCCGCCGCCGAGGCCGACGTCATCATGATCCTGGTCCCGGACCCGCTGCAGGCCCAGGTCTACGAGGAGTCCATCAAGGACAACCTCAAGGACGGCGACGCGCTGTTCTTCGGCCACGGCCTGAACATCCGCTTCGACTTCATCAAGCCGCCGGCCAACGTCGACGTCTGCATGGTCGCCCCGAAGGGCCCGGGTCACCTCGTCCGCCGTCAGTACGAAGAGGGCCGCGGCGTTCCGTGCATCGTGGCCGTCGAGCAGGACCCGACGGGCAACGGCCTGGCGCTGGCCCTGAGTTACGCGAAGGGCATCGGCGGCACGCGCGCCGGCGTCATCAAGACGACCTTCACCGAGGAGACCGAGACCGACCTCTTCGGCGAGCAGGCCGTTCTCTGCGGTGGCACCGCGGCGCTCGTCAAGGCGGGCTTCGAGACGCTGACCGAGGCCGGCTACCAGCCGGAGATCGCGTACTTCGAGTGCCTCCACGAGCTGAAGCTCATCGTCGACCTCATGTACGAGGGCGGCCTGGAGAAGATGCGCTGGTCGATCTCCGAGACCGCCGAGTGGGGCGACTACGTCACCGGCCCGCGCATCATCACCGAGCAGACCAAGGTGGAGATGAAGAAGGTCCTGGCCGAGATCCAGGACGGCACCTTCGCCCGCGAGTGGATGGCCGAGTACCACGGCGGTCTGAAGAAGTACAACGAGTACAAGACCGCGGACTCCGAGCACCTCCTGGAGACCACCGGCAAGGAGCTCCGCAAGCTCATGAGCTGGGTCAACGAAGAGGCGTAAGCACCATGGCCGTTCCGGCGGGTCCACGAGGGCCCGCCGGAACGGCGCATCCGGGCTCGCACACCGGCGGATCGGAGCATTCACGCTCCGGCGGCGCACCCCGGCTCGCACGCCTGTACAGCTCGTCCACCCTCGTGAGGGTGATCCTTCCGCAGGGGCGTAATCGCCGCCCCCGCACAGCACTAGACTGCACACCACATTCGCGTCAGGCCCACAGCGTCGTGCGTCTTCCACGCGGTAGCCCCTCCACCGCCTGCGGCCGTCGGGACGGCCGTCCGCACTGGACTTGTGAGGACTCACGTGAGCTCGAAACCTGTCGTACTCATCGCTGAAGAGCTGTCGCCCGCCACTGTCGACGCCCTGGGCCCGGACTTCGAGATCCGGCACTGCAACGGCGCGGACCGCGCCGAACTGCTGCCCGCCATCGCCGACGTCGACGCGATTCTCGTACGTTCCGCCACCAAGGTCGACGCCGAGGCCATCGCCGCCGCCAAGAAGCTGCGCGTCGTCGCCCGTGCCGGTGTCGGCCTCGACAACGTCGACGTCTCCGCCGCCACCAAGGCCGGCGTGATGGTGGTCAACGCCCCGACCTCCAACATCGTCACCGCCGCCGAGCTCGCCTGCGGTCTGCTCATCGCCACCGCCCGCAACATCCCCCAGGGCAGCCAGGCGCTGAAGAACGGCGAGTGGAAGCGCTCCAAGTACACCGGCGTCGAGCTCGCCGAGAAGACCCTCGGTGTCGTCGGCCTCGGCCGCATCGGCGCGCTGGTCGCGCAGCGCATGTCGGCGTTCGGCATGAAGGTCGTCGCGTACGACCCCTACGTACAGCCCGCGCGCGCCGCCCAGATGGGCGTCAAGGTCCTCACCCTCGACGAGCTGCTCGAGGTCTCGGACTTCATCACCGTCCACCTCCCCAAGACCCCCGAGACGCTCGGTCTCATCGGCGACGAGGCGCTCCACAAGGTCAAGCCGACCGTGCGGATCGTCAACGCCGCGCGCGGTGGGATCGTCGACGAGGAGGCGCTGTTCACCGCCCTCAAGGAGGGCCGTGTCGCGGGCGCCGGTCTGGACGTGTACGCGAAGGAGCCCTGCACGGACTCCCCGCTCTTCCAGTTCGACCAGGTCGTCTGCACCCCGCACCTCGGCGCCTCGACCGACGAGGCCCAGGAGAAGGCCGGCATCGCCGTCGCCCGCTCCGTGCGCCTCGCGCTCGCCGGTGAGCTCGTGCCCGACGCGGTCAACGTCCAGGGCGGCGTCATCGCCGAGGACGTGAAGCCGGGTCTGCCGCTCGCCGAGCGCCTCGGCCGGATCTTCACCGCGCTCGCGGGCGAGGTCGCGGCCCGTCTCGACGTCGAGGTGTACGGCGAGATCACCCAGCACGACGTCAAGGTGCTCGAACTCTCCGCGCTCAAGGGCGTGTTCGAGGACGTCGTCGACGAGACGGTCTCCTATGTCAACGCCCCGCTCTTCGCGCAGGAGCGCGGTGTCGAGGTCCGGCTGACGACCAGCTCGGAGTCCCCGGACCACCGCAACGTCGTCACCGTCCGCGGCACGCTCTCCAGCGGCGAGGAGGTCTCGGTCTCCGGCACGCTCGCGGGTCCCAAGCACCTCCAGAAGATCGTCGCGATCGGCGAGTACGACGTGGACCTGGCGCTCGCCGACCACATGGTCGTCCTGCGGTACGCGGACCGTCCCGGCGTCGTCGGTGCGGTCGGCAAGATCCTCGGTGAGGCCGGTCTCAACATCGCCGGTATGCAGGTCGCGCGTGCCGACGCCGGCGGCGAGGCGCTCGCCGTGCTGACCGTCGACGACACCGTCCCGCAGCCGGTCCTGACCGAGCTGGCGGCGGAGATCGGCGCGGCCTCGGCCCGTTCGGTCAACCTCGCCGACTGACGCGACCCCGCTTCAGCACGCCGCGTACCCGGTTTCGTAGACGCCTGTCTTACACAAGCGTCTGCGGGCCGGGTACGCTGCTGTCATGGGACATCGCGAAGATCTGCTCGAAGGCGCCAAGCGCTGCCTGCTGGAGAAGGGGTTCGCGCGGACGACGGCGCGCGACATCGTCAAGGAGTCGGGGACGAACCTGGCGTCCATCGGCTACCACTACGGCTCGAAGGACGTGCTGCTCGCGCAGGCGTACATCGGGCTGGTCGAGGAGAACTCCGAGGCCTTCGACCGGGGCGGCGAGCTGACCACCCCCGCGGGCTCGCTGGAACGCTTCCACGAGGTGCTGACGAACGTCATCGAGACCATGGGCAAGCCCGGCTCCATCTGGCATCTGGGCATGGAGCTGATGATCGTCGGTGACAAGATGCCCGCCGCGCGGGACTTCGTCGGCAAGGCCCAGCGCGAGGGCGGGCGTGGCGTCATCCCCATCTTCATGGGCGGCGAGGAGCCGCCGGCCGACGACCCCCGGGTCGACACCCTCGGCAAGTTCTACATGACGCTCATCTCCGGGATCATCGCGGAGTACATGCTCGACCCGGACACGGCGCCGACGGCCGACGAACTCACCGAAGGCATGCGCCAGTTGATCGCAGCGACCGCCCTCAAGGACTAGAGCGGCCCGCTAGAGCCGCGCCGCCTTCAGCGCCATGTGCAGCAGCAGCCGGTCCTCGCCCTCGTCGAGGTCGAGATCCGTCAGCTGCTCGATGCGCGACAGCCGGTAGTAGAGCGTCTGGCGGTGGATGCCCAGTGCCGCCGCCGTCCGTCCCGCCTGGCCCGCATGGTCGAGGAACACCTCGGCGGTGTGGGCCAGTTCGGTGTGGACGGGCGTCAGCAGATCGCGGACGGCCGGATCCCGGTGCACCCCTTCGGGGAGCGCGGTGAGCATCCGGTACGGACCGATCGACGCCCACTGCGCCACCGGACCGAGACCCGGGCGGGCCGCCGCAGCCCGGGCCGCGGCGACCGCCTCGCGCCAGCTCTCCGCCAGCTCGGCCAGACCCCGCCGGGGTCCCGACACCCCCGCGGTCGCCCCCGGACCTGCGTCGGTGAGCAGCCGGCCGGCCGCGGTCAGGGCCGGGGCGGGGGTGTCCGCGGAACGCAGCCGGACCAGTACGGCCACCGCCCGGCCGCCGGCGGACGTCAGCGGAACCTCGCAGGCCGCGGCCGCCGCCGGGATGCTCCGTACGCCCGGAGGCCCGTCCGCCGACCAGGGAGTGAGCGCCACCACGGCGTGCAGCCCGGTGGCGTCCGGGCCCAGCGCGGCGGCGAGCGCGGACACCGCCATGTCGCGCTGCCAGCCCCGTTCGGCGGTCAGGACCGCCGCGAACTCCCGTGACAGGTCCGCCCCCGCCTGCGCCTCCTGCGACAGCAGCGTGCCGATCCGGGCCGCCACCTCCATGGCCGCCGTCAGCTGCTCGGGGGTCGGGCCCGGGTCGCCGTCGAGCAGCCACACGTAGCCCAGGACCACGCCCCGATGGCGTACGGGAAGACAGATCCGCCCCCGGAACACGCCCGCGTCGGGCGCCGCCGGGATACGGACCGGGCCCGTGGCGCGGGCGATGCCGAACCCCTCGAACCAGTCCCGTACGGCCACGGTCGACTTCCGGGTCAGGATCGATCGCGTACGGACCGGGTCCATCGCCGTCTCGTCGAAACCGCTCTCCCCGTCGTGCGCACCGAAGGCGATCAGCCCGAAATCCCGGTTCTCCAGCGTCGCCGGAGCGCCGAGCAGCGCCGAGATCTCGTCGGCCAGGTCCTGGTAATCACCCTTCACTCCGGCATTCTCGCACCCCTTCAGACATATGTCTGAAGGGCGGGCCACGAATGCGTGACAGCTGTCGATGGCAGAGGATCGGAGAGATCCATAGGTTTCACGGTGGTTGTCCGTGCCGTACCCGCAGCGACGGGTAGGTGCCCCCTGCTACCCCTTTCCTTGGAGGTGCCCGTGCTGGGTCCCGTGATCCTCGCCGCGTCGCGCAGCGACAAGATGCGCCGCTTCATCTCGGCGGCCCCCGGTACCAAGCAGGTCGTGGCCCGCTTCATCCCCGGTGAGCGCGTCGACGAGGTCGTCCAGGTCGTCCTCGACGCCACGGACAAGGGTCTCGAGGTCACCCTCGACGTCGTGGGTGAGGACATCACCACCCCCGAGCAGTCCCACGCGGCGCGCGACGCCTACCTGGAACTCATCGACCGCCTCAAGGACCTGGGCCTCGGCACCAGGGCCGAGATGTCCATCAAGCTGTCGATGTTCGGCCAAGCCCTTGAGGGCGGCCACGAGCTGGCGCTCGCCAACGTCCGCCCGGTCGTCGAGGCCGCCGCCGCGATCGGCACCACCGTCACCCTGGACGCCGAGGACCACACCACCCTCGACTCGATGTTCGCCATCCACGAGGAGCTGCGGAAGACGTTCCCGCAGACCGGATGCGTCATCCAGGCCTACCTCTTCCGTACGGAGGACGACGCGCGCCGCCTCGCCGCGAACGGCAGCCGGGTCCGCATCGTGAAGGGCGCCTACAAGGAGCCCGCGTCGGTCGCGTACCAGGAGAAGCCCGAGATCGACAAGGCGTACGTCCGGATCGTCAAGATCCTCATGGCGGGCGACGGCTACCCGATGATCGGCTCCCACGACCCCCGCCTCATCGCCGTCAGCCAGGAGCTGGCGCGGCGCGCGGGGCGCAAGCTGGACGAGTACGAGTTCCAGATGCTGTACGGGATCCGCAGCGAGGAGCACTTCCGGCTCGCGGCCGAGGGCCACCGGATGCGCGTGTACACCGCCTACGGGACCGACTGGTACGGATACTTCATGCGGCGCCTCGCGGAGAAGCCGGCCAACCTGCTCTTCTTCGCGCGCTCCGTTCTCACCAAGAGCTGATCCGGGGGCCGAGCCCTCCCACCCTCTTCCTCCCCTTCCTCACCAAAGGAGTTCAGGAACTCATGGACGCCGTAACCCAGGTCCCCGCCCCCGTCAACGAGCCGGTCCGCTCGTACGCCCCCGGCTCCCCGGAGCGCGCGCGTCTGGAGGCCAAGCTCAAGGAGCTGGCCGAGAACCCCATCGACCTGCCGATGACGATCAACGGTGAGAAGCGGATGGGCGGCGGCGCGAGCTTCACCGTCGTACAGCCGCACAACCACAAGGCCGTCCTCGGTACGTCGGCCCACGCGACGCAGGCCGACGCGCAGGACGCGATCGACGCTGCCCTCGCCGCGGCTCCGGCCTGGCGTGCGATGTCCTTCGACGATCGCGCCGCGATCATCCTGCGTGCGGCGGAGCTGCTGTCCGGGCCGTGGCGCGAGACGCTCGCCGCCTCGACGATGCTCGGCCAGTCGAAGACCGCCCAGCAGGCCGAGATCGACACCCCGTGCGAGCTCGTCGACTTCTGGCGCTTCAACGTCGCCTACGCCCGTGACCTGCTCGCCGAGCAGCCCCCGGCGAACTCCCCGGGTGTCTGGAACCGTCTGGACCACCGCCCGCTCGAGGGCTTCGTCTACGCGATCACCCCCTTCAACTTCACCGCGATCGCGGGCAACCTGCCGACCGCGCCCGCCCTCATGGGCAACGTGGTGGTCTGGAAGCCGTCCCCCACCCAGACCCACGCCGCGGTCCTGCTCATGCAGCTCCTGGAGGAGGCCGGCCTCCCCAAGGGCGTCATCAACCTCGTCACGGGCGACGGCATCGCGGTCTCCGAGGTCGCGCTGAACCACCGCGACCTGGCGGGCATCCACTTCACCGGCTCGACCCCGACCTTCCAGTACCTGTGGAAGACGGTCGGCGAGAACATCACGAAGTACCGCACCTACCCGCGCCTCGTCGGCGAGACGGGCGGCAAGGACTTCGTGGTCGCGCACCCGAGCGCGGACCGTGCGGTGCTGAAGACGGCGCTGACGCGCGGCTCGTTCGAGTACCAGGGCCAGAAGTGCTCGGCGTCCTCGCGCGCCTACGTCCCGGCGTCGATCTGGAACGACGGCTTCAAGGAGGCCTTCGCGGCCGAGGTCGACGGCATCACGATGGGCGACGTCACCGACCTGTCGAACTTCATCGGCGCGGTCATCGACGAGCGCTCCTTCGCCAAGAACAAGGCGGCGATCGACCGGGCGGCGGCCGACCCGACCTGCACGATCGTCGCGGGCGGCACGTACGACGACTCGGTGGGCTACTTCGTGCGCCCGACGGTCATCGCGTGCACGGACCCGACGAACGAGGTCTTCACGACGGAGTACTTCGGCCCGATCCTCGCGATCCACGTCTACGAGGACGCGAACTACGACGCCATGCTCGACCAGATGGAGTCGGCCTCGGACTACGCCCTCACGGGCGCGGTGATCTCCAACGACCGTGCGGCGGCGGCGTACACGATGGAGAAGCTCCGCTACGCGGCGGGCAACTTCTACATCAACGACAAGTCGACGGGCGCGGTCGTCGGCCAGCAGCCCTTCGGCGGCGGCCGCGCCTCGGGCACCAACGACAAGGCGGGCGCCCCCCAGAACCTCCAGCGCTGGACCCTCACCCGGGCCATCAAGGAGACCCTGGTCCCGCCGACGGACTACACGTACCCCCACCAGGGCTGATCCCGGCCCCCTGAACCCCGCCCCCGCCCGGCACCCCCAACGCCGGGAGGGGGCGGTTTCATGTCCGGGGGCATGTGGAATTCGGTGGCGCGGGCGGCGTACGGGGCCGCAGGCTGACGCACATGTCAGAACAGAACCGCGAGATCCGCGCGCTGCACACGGCGTCGACGATCACCGTCTACCAGGCGTACGGCCCGCACATCGGCCTCCCCGCGGCGCGCGACGGCCGCTTTCCGGCGGCGTGGAAGCGGGACCGGATGACGTGGATCAAACCGTCGTTCCTGTGGATGATGTACCGCTGCGGCTGGGCCGAGAAGGAGGGCCAGGAGACGGTGCTGGCGGTGGAGATCGCCAGGGAGGGCTTCGACTGGGCGCTGCGGAACGCGTGTCTCTCGCACTACGAGCGGGGCACGCACCCCGACCGTGTGTCCTGGCAACGGGACTTGAAGCGCGCCCCGGCGCGGGTGCAGTGGGACCCGGAACGGGACCTGCACCTGCGCCAAATGCCCTATCGGTCACTCCAGTTGGGCTTGACGGGGGAGGCGGCGCGACGGTACGCGGACGAGTGGACGGTGTCGATCACCGACGTGACTCCGTTGGCGCGGCGTATCAGGGAGCTGGTGCGGGCGGGGGACGAGGCGGGGGCGGCGGGACTGTTGCCGGCGGAGCGGCCGTATCCGGGGGAGGGCGGTCGGCTCTCACGCCCGGCGCCAGGCGCCGAGCAGTTCCTCCGGTCCGTACGCGCCCTGGAGTCCGGCGCAGGAGACACCGGCGCGTGACGCTGCCACCAGCGGAACCGGATCGTCGGTGACGGCGGCGCGGTGCTTGTGGAGTGCGGCAAGGTCGTGGGCGTCGAAGGAGCTGTTCTCCAGCCACTTGACCGAGCCGAGGAAGAGCAGCTTCTTGGCGACCGGTTCCCGGTCGGCCCCGACGATGTCGATCTCGACGTCATTGCTGCGGGTCCAGTAGCCACCGACGGCCGGCGCGGCCGGAAGTTCGCCGTCGGGGAGGAGACGTGCGAGCGATTCGCGGATGAGCGGCTCGACGGCCCGGCCTCGCCAGCTGGTCCAGCCCTGCTTGATCCGGGAAAGAGTCAGGTCGCCGCGCATGCGCTCGATCTCCGGCATGTGCGGTTCCAGGAAGGCCAGCCAGAAACGGAGACAGGGGTCCGCGATGCGATAACGGCGTTCCTTGGACGGACGGGTGGAGATCGGGAGCTCGGCTGCGACAACGCGCTTGTCGACCAGGAGGTCCGTGGCCCGGGAGAGGGTGGTGTGGGCAATGCCCCCGGCCGCGCGGGCGACGTTGGTGAACGTGCGCTCACCGCTTCCGATCGCGCGCAGCACTTCGCGTGCCATGGCCTGGGTGGGGAATTCGGCGGCGAGTGAGCGCTCCGCGGAGACGAGAAGCGCGGAGATCGGGTTGGAGAGGGAGGCGTCCAGGAACTCCCAGACATCCGCACCCTTTCGCCATTCGGCACAGATCAGCGGCAGCCCTCCCGTAAGAAGCGCCGCATCGAATGCGGTGGCGGGATCGAGATCAAGCATCTCGGCCACGTCGGCCGGAGTGAGCGGGCCGACGACCATCTCCGTACCGCGCTGGTGGAAGGGCCGTTCGTAACTGTTCAGCGCCTCCATCATCGACAGGTCGGAGCCAACGAGCAGCAGGAGAACGGGTTTCCGGCTCAGGTGCCGGTCCCAGGCGCGTTGAAGCGTGCCCTCGAAGGCGTCGACACGGTCCATCAGATAGGGGACTTCGTCGATGACGAGCACACTGGGGGAGTCGTCGGGGAGGACTTGTGCGAGCAGCCGGAAAGCGGCGTTCCAGTTGTTGGGGGCCGCTTCGAGGAGCAGTTCGCGGTCGGGGAGGGTGGAGACGGAAGCGGCGTCGAGCAGCTCCGCGAGTTCCGCTTCGGCGCTGCCGCCACCTGCGGTGAAGAAGAGCTGTGGGACGCCGGCCTGGTGCAGGAATTCCTCCACGAGGCTCGACTTCCCGATACGCCGACGGCCACGCATGAGGATGCACTGCCCGGGGTGGCCGGAGGAAGTACGTACGCGATCGAGGGCGCCGTGGAGGGTGCGGAGCTCCGCCTTACGGCCGACGAAATGGGTCATGTGGCTCTCCCGGGGCAGCGCGTATGGCTGACGCAGATACTATCTCTAGAGATAGTATCTGCACCGCTAGTAATCTGCCCGCCGCTGAATCCGGTGGCACGCTCACCAGGCTCCGGGGGGAGTGAC
Source organism: Streptomyces sp. NBC_01465 (assembly GCF_036227325.1). Taxonomy (NCBI): domain Bacteria; kingdom Bacillati; phylum Actinomycetota; class Actinomycetes; order Kitasatosporales; family Streptomycetaceae; genus Streptomyces; species Streptomyces sp. NBC_01465. The sequence goes on from NZ_CP109467.1 coordinate 6,039,581, forward strand.
TGTGCTCTATCCGTACGTGGGGCCGGCTGATCTGCTCGCGGCCGTCGCGCCGGGCTCCCTGGGGTTTGCGGTCGAAGCTGGTGAAGTCCTCGGGGAACTGGAGTGCGCCGAGCCCTTCACCTTTGTTGTCGACGCGGAGGGCATTTTGCGACTGGCGCCTCGGCGAAGTGAGCACGTTGCCTGTGCCGGTGGCCGGTCTGTGCTCAGCGCCGGGGAGATGTCGTTCGTGCGGGACGCGCACGGGCGGTGGTCGGTGTCGGAGGTGACCAATCAGTCGACCGGGTACTGCCCGGATGCCTCCTCGTGGCCCGCTGTCGCGGCGGCTCTGGAGCGGGCCGGGATCGGGCATCCCGGTGGGTTCACCCATGAGTTCGTCTTCCGGTGGTGTCCGGAGTGTGCGGAGCTCAACGTGGTGCGGGAGCGTGTCTTCGTGTGTGCGCTGTGCGACGCGGAGTTGGAGCCGTAGCGGTCAGGGCTTCGTGATGTTGCGGGCGAGGAAGTCCCTTATCAGGGTGGCGATTTCCGGGGCGTGGGTCTCCAGGGCGAAGTGGCCCGTGGGGAGCAGGTGGATCTCTGCCTTCGGGAGGTCACGGCGGAAGGCCTCCGCTCCTGCCGGGATGAACACCTCGTCGTGCCGGCCCCAGGTTGCCAGGAGCGGGATCTGGCTCGTGCGGAAGTACTCCTGGAATGCCGGGTAGAGCTCGAAGTTGGCGCCGTAGTCCGCGATCAGGTCCAGCTGGATCTCGCGCTGGCCTTCGCGGGCCATCAGTGCCGCGTCGTGGTGCCAGGCGTCCGGGTTGAGGAGCCGGGTGTACTCGGGCGGGACTCCGTTTGTGTACTGCCACTTGATGCCGTCGAGCGTGCTGATCTCGCTTACCGCTGCCTCCGTTTCCGGGGTGCGGTTCGCTATCAGGGCCCGGACCGGGGCCCATGCCTCTGCGCCCAGGCCCTCGGTGTACGCGTTGCCGTTCTGCGTGATGATCGCCGTGATGCGCTCGGGGTGCGTCAGGGCCAGGCGGAGGCCGATCGGGGCGCCGTAGTCCTGGATGTAGAGCGCGAAGCGCGTGAGGTTCAGGTGGGTGGTGAACTTCGCTGTGAGCGCTGCCAGTTCGGCGAACGTGTACGGGAAGTCCTTCGCCGGCGGGGTTGCCGAGTGGCCGAAGCCCAGGTGGTCGGGGGCGATCACGCGGTAGCGGTCGGCCAGGCGCGGGATCAGGTCGCGGAACATGTACGAGCTGGTCGGGAAGCCGTGCAGGAGCAGGAGCACCGGGGCGTCCGCCGGGCCTGCCTCGCGGTAGAAGATCTCGTGGCCCTCGACTGTCACCGTGCGGTGGTGGATTCGCTGTTCTGTCTCTGTCTCTGTCATGGGGTGAGTTGACCACGTGGCTCTCTAACCTGTCAATGCACTTTTAAAGGTTAGGTGGGGGAGTTGTAGGTTGGGTGCGATGGATGAGCCCGCGCTTCCCTGGGACGTCGCCGCCCCGCTCGTGCGCGCGGCCCAGCGCGGCGATGCCCTGGCCATGGATGATCTGCTGGAACTTGTTACGCCATACGTCCGGCGGCTGTGCGCCCCCATCGCCCCGCGCGACACCGCCGATGCCGTGCAGGAGGCGCTGATCGCGGTCTTTCGTGGGTTGCGGGGCGTGCGTGATCCGCAGGCGTTCTATGGGTGGGTGCGGACCGTGACCGTGCGGGAGGCCGTTCGTGTGGCCCGGCGTGGCGCGGGTGAGGTTGCGCTGGGGGATGAGGAGGCCGCGCGGGTGAGCGGTGAACTGGGCGTTGAAGTGCGGGACTTGCTCTCCCGGATGTCCGTGCAGCATCGCGCTGTGCTCGTGTTGCGGGAGGTTGAAGGGCTTGATGAGCGGGGCATCGCCGCTGTTCTCGGCGTACCGGAGGGGACCGTCAAGTCGCGGCTGCACCGGGCCCGTTCGGCGTTCAGGAAGGCGTGGGTGCGATGAGTGACGTGGATGCCGTCGGGCGGCTGCGGGTGGTGGCCGCCGGGTTGCGGGCGCCGCTCTTTGCCGAGGCTCGGATCGGGCTTCCCTTCGAGCGTGTGTGGGGTGTGGTTGCGGATCTCGAGGGGGAGCTGCCTCATCTGATCTCCTTCGTACGGGAGTTCCGCGTCGCCGCCGGCGACAGCGAGCGCAAGGCCGCCGTCGCCGTGGACGTCGTGGGGCTGCGTGGGGACTTCGACGTACGGCTTGCTCCTGGGTGGTGTCTGATGCAGTCGCGCCTCGTGACCATGGGGATGGCGGCCGTGGCGGACGGCGACGGGACGCTGTTCGCCGTGTGCGGGGCGCTGCGGCCCGCCGCCCTCGGGCCCGTCCAGCGCGCCTACCGGCGGATGCTCGGGGCGCGCCGGGCCCGGGCCTTCTTCAGTGAGGTGGAGCGGCGGGCCGCGCTGCGGTGAGTCTGCGCAGGGCTGCCGCTACGACTTCCGGGTGTTCCTCCGGGAGGTGGCCGCCCGCTCCGGGGATGGTCTCCACGGTCAAGTCGTCCGCGTTCGGGGCTCCTTGGAGGAGGGTCGGCGGGATCACCGGGTCCAGCTCGCCGCCCAGCACCACGGTGGGGACCTTCAGGCGGGTGCGGCGGTGCGTGCCGCGGAAGCCTGCCGGGATGTCGCGCAGGACGTACTGCCAGAACAGGGACTGGCCCGCGTGGGCCGAGGTTTGCGTTGCCTCGGCGAATTCCTTCAGGTCGGACTCGTTCCAGACCGTCGTGGGGTCGGGCGCCGCCCGGCGCAGCAAGTAGCGCGTGAAGCGCGGGCAGTGGCGCAGCACCAGGCGGCCCAGCAGCGGATATTCGATCGGCGCCGTGAACCACATCCGCCAGAGGTTCGGCAGGACGTGGCGGTGCTCGGTCCAGGGGTGCGTCATGTTCAGGGCGACGTACGCGGAGATGCGGTCGGAGTGCTGTGCGCAGAGGCGGAAGCCCACCCCCGCACCCCAGTTGTGCGCGATCAGCGCGGTCCGCTCCAGGCCGAGCGAGTCCAGGAGGGCGAGGATGTCGCCGGCCAGGGTGTCCGTGTCGTAGCCACGCTTCGGCTGCTCCGACCAGCCGAAGCCGCGCAGGTCCACGCAGATCAGCCGGTGGTCGGGGGAGAGAAGCGGGACGAGCTTCCGCCAGGCGTACCAGTGCTGGGGGAAGCCGTGGAGGAGGACCACGGGGGTGCCGGCGAGTGGGCCGAACTCGGCTGTGTGGAGGCTGACTTCGCCCGACTGGACCCAGCTGTGCCGGGCTCCATCCGCGTGGGGCATGGGGCGTTCGCTGACGGGTGGCATGGGATTCCCTTCGCCGGACGGTGTTCTCGCACCGCCAGGAGTCGTGCCGTCCGGCGAAGGTTCCCTCGGGTTTTCTGTCAGATCTCGATCAGTACTTGGTCGAGGGATTTCCGTACGAGGCCCGGGACTTGGCAGTCCTGTGCGGGGTAGCCCACCGGGATCACCGCGAACGCCTTCTCGTTCTCCGGACGGCCCAGCACCTCGCGCAGGAAGCGCATCGGGCTCGGCGTGTGCGTGAGGGCGAAGAGGCCCGCGAGGTGGAGGGCGGTCAGGAGCATGCCGACCGCGATGCCGACCGACTCGTCGACGTAGTAGTGCTTGTGCTTCGTGCCGTCCTCGCCCAGCCAGTAGCGCTGCTGGAAGACGACGATCAGCGCCGGGGCGTCCGTGAGGTGGGTCTTGACCGCGTCCGTGCCCAGCGGGCGCAGGGCGGCGAGCCACTCCTCGCCGAGCCTGCCGTCGTAGGAGATCTGCTCCTCCTGCTCGGCGGCCTCGCGGATCCTTGCGCGTACGGCCGGATCCTTGACCAGGACGAACGTCCACGGCTGCTGGTGCGCTCCGGAGGGTGCGGTCGACGCGCAGGCGATCGCGTCGCGGACCGCCTGCTCGGGGACGGGGTCCGGGGAGAACTGGCGTACCGTCCTCCGCTCGTCCATCCGCTCCCTCAACTCCCTTGCGCGGGCGAGGGATTCGGCGGCCGGTATGCGCGCGGGGTGGTACGGAACCGGCCGGTAGGGGTCGCCGTGGGTGGGCGTCCACTCATGTGCTGTCGTCGGTGACATGGCCGCAGCCTAGGCTGGGGCCATGATCACTGTGCACCTTAAGTACGAGATCGATCCCGACCGGATCGAGGATTTCGAGGAGTACGGGCGCCGCTGGGTCGGCCTCGTCAACCGCTTCGGCGGCACCCACCACGGCTACTTCCTGCCCAGCGAGGGCGACAGCGACATCGCCTACGCGCTGTTCTCGTTCCCCAGCCTCGCGCTGTACGAGCAGTACCGCACCGACAGCATGTCCGACCCCGAGTGCCAGGAGGCCTTCGAGCTGGCGCGCAGCACGCAGTGCATCAGGCGGTACGAGCGGAGGTTCCTGCGGCCCCTGCAGTGAGCGCGGCTCAGCTCCAGCCCGCCACGATCAGCCCCAGGCCCGTGGCGAAGCCGGCGCCCAGGAGCAGCAGATACCGGCCGTAGAGGCGGCGGAAGCGGCGCATCAGGAGTCCGAAGGCGGCGCAGAGCAGGCCGACGGCGAGGGTGCGCGTGCCGCGCGCTTTCGCCGCTGCCGGGAGCCAGTCGGAGGCCGGGATCCCGGTGCGGCCCGCCTCCGCCGCGTACACCTTGAACGGGATGCCGTTCCACGGCTGGTGGCGGATGGCGGAGGCCGATTCGAGGGTGAGCTCCTGGCGAACCTCCGCGTGCATACGGGCCGTCGTGAGCGGGGCGGGCAAGTGCGCGCCGGACGCGGCCAGTTGGAGCGCGAGGAGGCTGCCCGCCAGGCTTCCCGCGAGCGCGGTGACGGAGAGTTTCAGGGCCCTGCGCGGGACCGCCACGCACACGACCGCGAGCAGCAGCTCCGGCATCAGCGGCCAGCTCAGCGCCTCCGCGAACGCCCAGGCGAACGCGATCGGGAGCGCCCAGCGGGAGGTGACCACCGCCGCCACCCGGCGGCGCGTCCGCGAGTCGGCGAGCGGCTCGGACTTCGTACGGGCGGTCAGCGCCGCCACCGCGTCGCGCGCCTCGTCCGGTGTGGCGGAGGAGGGGAGCGGGGCGCCGATCCTGACCCGTACGAAGGAGTGGCGCAGCCGGCCGTGCTTGGGCAGGAGGCGGTCCGTGCCACCGATGCCGACCGGGACGAGGGGCACCCCGGCCCTCTCCGCGAGCAGCAGCGCACCCCGGTGGAAGGAGCCCACCTCCCCGTCACGGCCGCGCGTGCCCTCCGGGAAGAGGACCACCGCGCGGCCCGACCGCAGGTGGTCCGTCATCGCGAAGAGGTCGTCCAGGCCGCCGCCCGTACGGCGTACGGGGAATCCGGCGGCCAGCCGCGAGCAGAGGCGGCTGCGCCACGGGGACGCGAACCAGTAGTCGGCCGCGGCCCCGATCGCGGGCGCGTGCCGGGCGTCGAGGGCGGCCAGGAGGGCGGCCGTGTCGGCGTGCGAGGAGTGGTTCGCGACCACCACGCAGCCCCCGCGCGGGAGACGGCCGCGCCGCTCGACCCCGCCCGTGAGAGTGAGGGCGAGCATCCACAGGGCCCGGCGCAGGAACGCGGGCAGGCGGTGGGGGTGGGCGGGTTTGGTCCGTACGAGAGCCGTTGTCACAGCGTCACCGCCATCGCGAGGAGCAGGGCCACCAGGAGGGAGTCGATCCGGTCGAGCAGGCCGCCGAAGCCGGGCAGCCAGCTGCCCGCGTCCTTCACGCCCGTCTCGCGCTTGACCATCGATTCGACGAGATCGCCGCAGACGCAGCCGAGCAGCACCGCCGCCCAGAGGAGGGGAGTGAAGGCGCCGACTGCCCACAGGGCAAGGGCAGTTGCTGCAGCCGCGCCGACGACGCCCGCCCAGGTCTTGTTCGGGGAGAGCGGGGAGAGGCGGCGCGCGAGGGGGCCGCTGCGGCCCAGTGCCGTACCGCCGCACCAGGCACCTACGTCCCCGAGCGCGACTCCGAGGCCTACCGCGATCGCCGTGTGGTGGCCGAGTGCCACAAGTCCCGTCAGGGCGACGGGAATCCAGAGGAGGGCGAAGAGGGTGCGGGCCGTGCGGGTGAAGCCGTGCTCGCTGTCGCCGGAGAGGAGAGAGGGCAGGGCGGCCGCCAGGAGGAGCAGGGCCGCCGTACGGAGATCGAGGACGCCGGGGGCCTGCCAGGCCAGTACGGGAAGGGCGACCGCGCCGGCGGCGAGCACCGCGAAGTCGGTGCGGGGCTGGCCCGTCATCCGTACGTACTCCGCCGCCGCGATCACCCCGAGCGCCGCCGCGAGCGCGAACGCCCCGGCCCCGCCCAGATACAGCGCCCCCAGATACACCGGGGCCGCCAGTGCCCACGTCCGCCAGCGCCGCCGCAGCTCCGCCCGCATCCGGACCTTCGCGGGCAGCGACGCGACCGCGACCCCGCTCACGCCGAGCGTGCCCGCGACCACCACGACGGCGCTCATCGGTCCAACTCCCGCCACAGACGGGCCAGTCGGAGCACCGCGGTGAGCGCCGAGCCCGCCGCTACGACGGCGAGGACCGGGACCGCCCAGCCCGTGGCCGCCGCGATGACGACCAGGAGGCAGCGCTCCGTCTTGCCGACCGGGCCGCCGTTCAGGCGCGGGGCGCCTGCCGCCGCGCCCGCGAGGGAGACCCAGGAGGGGAGCGTCGCGGCGAAGGCCGCGGCCGCCACCAGCCAGAGCGGGGCGAGAGCGAGGAAACCCGCGATCACGATCAAGTCGGCCGCGCGGTCGCCGAGTTCATTGAGGAGCGCGCCGCGCCGGGTGGTGCGCCCGGTGTCGCGGGCGAGAGCCCCGTCGAGGTTGGCGAAGGCGAGCCGGGCCGCGAGGAGGACGGCGACCGGGAGGGCCGCGTACGGGACGGGCAGCCAGGCGAGCGAGGCTGCCGCGCCGGACGCGCAGACCACTCCCGCGGCGGTGAGCGTGTCCGGGGACACCTCACGGCGGGCGAGCGCTCCGCGGACCCCGGAGAGGCGGGCCGCGTACCAGGGCTTCAGGGCGTAGAGGCCGTTCATGGGTGCCACTCTGCTGCGGACGCGCGCCGGCCGAATCGGCATGCGTACTCAGAACGGGTCTGAGTACGGTGGGCGCTGTGATCGTCACCGTGCACACCGCAGACCTCGACCCGGCCGAACTCACCGAGATCCGGGCCCTGTTGGACGCCGCCTTCAAGGGCGGCTTCAGCGACGACGACTGGGACCACAGCCTCGGCGGCATCCACGCCCTCATCAGGGACGCGGACGGAATCGCCGCCCACGGCAGCGTGGTCCAGCGGCGGGCGCTGCACGCGGGGCGCTCGTACCGTGTCGGATACGTGGAAGGGGTGGCGGTGCGCGCCGACCGCCACCGGCAGGGGCTGGGCGGCCGGATCATGGAGGCGCTGGAGCAAGTGATCGACCGCGCCTACGAGTTCGGCGCCCTCTCCGCGTCGAGCGAGGGCGCCGGACTCTATGCGTCCCGGGGCTGGCAGGTGTGGCCCGGGCGGCTCGGGGCGCTGGGCCCCGAGGGCGTCGTACCGCTGCCGGAGGAGGAGGGAACGACGTACGTACGGCCGCTCGTCGGCGACCCGGCGCTCCCTCTCCTCTTCGACTGGCGCGACGGGGACGTGCTGTAGCCGCTTAGAGCGCGCCCGCGTCCCGCGCCGTCCACACCGACGGATACAGCGGCCGGAAGCCGAGCTCGTCGCGGATCCGCAGCGACGTGGCGATGCCGAACCACGGGTCCGGGTCGACGCGCTCGCCCATGCCGTCGGGGAGCGGCACCCCGTTGAGCTGGTGCAGGTCGACCGCCGTCACCGGGGCGTCGTCCACGAGGTTGTACGCACGGCCCGCGATCCCCTCCGCGAACAGCAGCCGGATCAGGCCCTGCGCCACATCGGCGTGGTGGACCATCGACAGGCGCTGCGTCGATGCCCAATGGGCCGCCCACATCATGGAGTTGGCGAGATGCGGGTCTCCTTCGCCGTACACGAAGGAGAGGCGTCCGATGCGTACGTCAAGTCCTTCGATCGCGAGGAGCCCGGCCTCCGCCTCCGCCTTCGACGCGGGATAGGCGCCCCACATCGGACCTTCGGGCACGGTGCCGTCGTCCTCCACCAGCGGGCGGCCGCGCCCTGCACCGTGGATGAGAGTCGTCGACACCTGCACGAAACGGCCCGCGCCCGCCTCCACGGCCGCGTGCCCCAGCGCGACAGCCGCGTCGCGGTTGACCGCCCACGCCTCCTCGTCGGGCACCCCGCGGAAGGCGGCGGCGATGTTCACCACCGCGTCCACCCCGACCAGCGCCTTGCGCACACTCTCCGGATCGCGCAGCTCGCCGACCGCGACCTGCGCGCCGAGCTCCGCGAACGGCGCCCCGCGCTCCTCGTCCCGTACGAGCACCCGCACCGTGTCGGCGGGGGAGGTGCGCTGCAGCAGCCTCGGTACGAAGCGCCGTCCCACTTGTCCGGTCGCCCCGGTCACCAGAATCAACATCGTCATGTCCCTTCGTCTTCTTCGTGGTGACTCCACCGTGCTTCGGTCCCGGCGGCGGCGGGAGAGACGTCCTTATCAGGGGACTGGCACTCCCTGGATAGATCCGCAGATCAGGTCCATGGTGGAGGGGTGGACAGAGACGAACTCGCGCACTTCCTGCGCCGCTGCCGTGCCCGCCTGGAGCCCTCCGACGTGGGTCTGGCCGCCGGTGCCCGCCGCCGTACGCAAGGACTGCGGCGCGAGGAGGTCGCCCAGCTCACCGGCATGTCGGTGGACTACTACACGCGTCTGGAGCAGGCCCGCGGCTCGCATCCGTCACGCCAGATGCTCACCGCGCTGGCGCGCGCCCTGCGCCTCAGCGAGGACGAGCGCGACCATCTCTTCCACCTCACCGGCGAGGAGCCGCCACGCGAGACGAACTCCTCGCTGCACGTGCGCCCCGGGCTGATGATGATCCTCGACCGGCTGCACGACGCGCCCGCGCAGGTCATGAGCGACTGGGGCGTGGTGCTCGCCATGAACCCGATGGCGATGGCGCTCGGCTGCGAGCGCGAGCCGGGCCGCAACATCATTCGGCGCTACTTCACCGACCCGGAAGCCCGCACGATCTTCCCCGTCGAGGACCAGGAGGGGCACGCCCGCTCCCATGTGGCGCAACTGCGCGCGGTGCTCGCCGCCCGGCCCCAGGACCCCGGTCCGGCCGGCCTCGTGAACGAACTGCTCGCCACCAGCACGGAGTTCGCGGCGCTGTGGGAAAAACACGAGGTGGCGGTACGGCGATCGGCGGTCAAACGCTTCCTGCACCCGGTGGTGGGGCTCCTGGAGCTGGACTGCGAGGTGCTGGCCGCGGCCGAGCGCGGGCAGAGCCTGATCGTGCACTCGGCCCGGCCCGGCACGGAGGCGTACGAGCGGCTGCAGCTGCTGCGCGTGGTGGGACTCCAGGACCTCAGCCCGCAAAGTTCCTGATCAGAGGCTGTTGTCAGACCCCGGCGCTACGGTGCCTGCATGACTCAATTCGTGCTGGTACCAGGGGCGTGGCTGGGTGCGTGGGCGTGGGACGAGGTGGTGTCCGAGCTGCGTGAGGCCGGGCACGGGGTCCATCCGCTGACCCTCTCCGGGCTCGCCGAGAAGCGGGACGTGCAGGCAGGGCAGCAGACGCATGTGCGGGACATCGTGGGGGAGGTGGAGCGCCTCGATCTGCGCGATGTCGTGCTGGTGGGGCACAGCTACTCGGGCATCCCGGTCGGCCAGGCGGCCGAGCAGATCGGGGACCGGCTGACCCGGTTGGTCCTCGTCGACGCGATGGTCCCGGCCGACGGCGAGTCCGTCGCCTCGGCCTGGTGGTCGGGGCAGGCGGCGTTCGAGGCCGAGCTCGCCGCGAACGGCGGATTCTGGGTTCCGTGGGCCGTCGAGGAGTTCGACGGCCAGGACCTCTCCGAGGAGCAGATCGCACGGCTGCTGAGCCGTGCGACGCCCCAGCAGGCCGCCACGGTGACCGAACCGGCCGTGCTGGAGCGCTCGCTGGGCGCGCTCCCGGCGACGTACGTCAAGTGTCTGCTCGACGGCGACGAGCCGAGCGGCGCCGTGGCCAAGCTGCTGGCGGAGAGCGAGGGGCGCTGGAAGCTCGTCGAGATGAACACCGGGCACTGGCCGATGCTCTCGCAGCCGCACGAGCTGGCGTCGGTCCTGCTGGGAGCGGCCGTTTCATGATCGCCGTCTCAGATAGTAGGAAGTCCGAGTATTTGTAGAGACAGACCGGCGGGGCTCCCCTAGCTTTGTAGGAGCCGAACGTCTCGCTAGACCCAGCGAATGGCGGTCGTGAGCCGGTGCCCCGATGCAGGCAACCCCTGCGGCACCCGCTCCCCGCCCCTTCCGGCGCCTCGAATCACCCCCGTGATCTTCGTGATCTCCCAGGATTCAAGGAGTCGATCACCATGGCCGAGACGACTGTCCGCCGCGTCCGTCACACCTCCCGCACGAGCGAGTCCGACCGCAAGAACGCCGCGGCGGCACTCCAGCGGGCCCTCGACCGCCGTGACAACGGCGGCGCTACGGGGCACTAGCCCATACCGGACATACGGTGCGCGTATGAGTACAGGTACGAGCACCGTGACTGTCCCCTGCACCGACACCGAATTCGCCGGCCGGGCCGCCCTGGTCACCGGCGCCGCATCGGGCATCGGCCTCGCCGTGGCCCGGCGCCTCGCCGCCGGAGGAGCCGCCGTCGTCCTCGCCGACCTCGACGAGGAGGCCGCGCGCAAGGCGGCAGCCTCCATCGGGTCCACCGGCGCGCGTGCCGCTGCCGTACGCCTCGATGTCACCGACCCGGCGTCCGCCGAGGCCGCGGTGGCCTTCGCCGTACGGACCTTCGGCGGGCTGCATCTGGCCGTCAACAACGCCGGGATCGGCGGGCCCAGCGCGCACACCGCCGAGTATGGGGTCGACGACTGGCGGCGCGTTCTGGAGACCAATCTGTCGGGGGTCTTCTACGCGATGCGCGCCGAGCTGCCCGCGTTGGTCGCCGCGGGGGGCGGGGCGGTCGTCAATATGGCGTCCGTGCTCGGTGCCAATGGGTTTGCGGGGTCGCCCGCGTACACCGCCGCCAAGCATGGGGTCATCGGGCTGACCAAGACGGCCGCGCTCGAGTACGCGGACCGGCGGGTCCGGGTCAACGCGATCGGCCCCGGCTTCATCGAGACGGCCCTGCTGGCCGATCTCGATGCCGGGGCCCGCGCGTTTCTCGCTGCCCTGCATCCGGCGGGGAGGCTGGGGCGTCCGGAGGAGGTCGCGGAACTTACGGCGTTCCTGCTCTCCGACCGGGCGTCGTTCGTGCAGGGGAGCTACCACTTGGTGGACGGGGGGTACGACGCGAGGTGAGGTGGGGCGGGCCAGGGCGGAGATTTCCCCCACCCCGCCCCTTCCCGAAACTGGGGGCTCCGCCCCCAGACCCCCCGGGCCCCAGTGAGCGGGGGCTTCGCCCCCTGCACCCCCGTAAGCGACCTTCGGCCGCTTGTCCTCAATCGCCGGACGGGCTAAAAACTACCTTCCGCGCTTGATCTCGAAGTGGTCGATCCGCGCTCCGCTCTCCGCCAGCGCGCTCACCTTCAGCCGCGCATCGTGCCCGGCCGTCACCTCGACCGCCAGGAACGAGTACCCCGTGTACCGCACCCGCGACCACTCCACCGTCTCGACGGCCTTCCCGCCGCCCTTGACGGAGTGCCAAGTGGGCACGGACTCCTGGTCGTTGACCTTGCCCTCGAAGCTGTCCGGCGCCGGGAAGTCGTACAGCGACTTGCCCGCACCGCCCGCCGTCACGTACACGATCCCGTCCCGCGTCGGGTCGGTCCTCGCGCCGATCGGGATCGTCCTGCCGACCGCCCCGCCCTTCACCGCGTCCGTCCGCTCGTAGACGTGGTTGTGGCCGTTGATGACCAGGTCCACCTCGTGCTTCTCGAAGACCGGTACCCACTCGTCGCGCACCCCGCCGTCCGAGGCGTGCGAGTTGGTCGTCGAGAACGCACAGTGGTGGAAGAAGATGACGATGAAGTCGACGTCGCGCCGCGCCCGCAGCTCGCCGAGCCGCTTGTCCAGCCACTTCGTCTGCTTGCCCGCGCTGATCCCGTAGTTGGCGGGGATCTCGTACGAGACGTCATTGGCGTCCAGCGCCACCACGCCCACGTTCCCGTGCACGAACGAGTACACACCCGGCTGGTTCACCGGGTCGGGGCCGTTGTCGGGCAGCGTCCAGCGCGCGTTCTGGCCGCCGTAGCCGTTGGGGGAGTACCAGGCCTCCATGTCGTGGTTGCCGGTCGTCACCATCCACGGCACGGTCTTGGCGACCGACTCCGTCTGCGCCAGGAACTGGTCCCAGGTGCGGGCGTCGTAGACGTCGCTCGACTGGCCCGAGCCGGACGGGTCCGCGTAGCAGATGTCGCCCGCGTGCAGGTGAAACGCCGGGTTCTGGCCGAGGATCAGCTGGTCGTTGCCGAGCGCGTGGTAGCTCACGCCCTGGTCGCCGAAGGCGGTGAAAGTGAAGGAGCCGGCGTGCGAGGGCGCGGTCGTGAAGGTGCCGAGCGTGCCCAGGTTCTTGCGGTCCGCCGGGTCGAAGCCGTCGTGGCCGACGCCGTAGTAGTACGTCGTGCCCGCCTGCAGCCGGTCGAGGCCCGCGTGCACGTAGTACTGCTCGGCGGCCGCGATCTTCCCGCCGTTCAGGCTCGGCGTCGTCAAGTGCCTGACCTCGGCGTCGATCTTCCGGCTGAGCTCCCAGGGGGTGCGCCCGATCCGGATGTACGGACGCTTCACCGCGAAGGGGACCTGCCAGGAGACCACCATCTGGGTCTTGGGGTCGGCCCCGTACGCGAGGTGCCGGCCGAAGGGCGCGACCAGCGAACCGTCCACGTGCGACGCGGAGTTGGAGGGCAGGTACGCGGGGGCGGCCGAGGCCTGGGAGGCGCCCATGGTGGCGCCGGCACCGGCAACTGCCGCCGTGGCGACGCCGGTTCGCAGCACGCCGCGCCGCGAGAGTCTGGTGCGAAGGAATTCGTGCTGCTCCGCCATGCTCATACGGTCGGCGAGCTTCTCGGGTATACCGAAGCGAGGGATGTCCATGGCCGGAAATCTCCTCCGCCCACCTGACTTCTCTCTGCCCGCCAGGTGAACGGGACACGTACAGCTCCCCATGTGTCCGTATGGCGGACGGAGGATGTCAACCCATGGGACGGGCCGCTAAGCTCCCGGCATGTCTCGCAGCATCAAACTCGCAGTGATCCCCGGTGACGGCATCGGTCAGGAAGTCGTGGCCCAGGGTCTCAAGGTCCTCTCCGCCGTCCTTCCGCAGGATGTGAAGCTGGAGACCACCGACTTCGACTTCGGCGCCAAGCGCTACCACGCGACCGGTGAGACCCTCACCGACGCCGACCTCGACGCGCTGAAGCCGCACGACGCGATCCTCCTCGGCGCGATCGGCGACCCCTCGGTCCCGTCCGGCGTCCTGGAGCGCGGCTTCCTCCTCAAGCTTCGCTTCGCCTTCGACCACCACGTCAACCTCCGTCCCAGCAAGCTGCTCCCGGGTGTGGCGACGCCCCTCGCGGGCCAGCCGGAGATCGACTTCGTGGTCGTACGCGAAGGAACCGAAGGCCCGTACACGGGCAACGGCGGCACCATCCGCAAGGGCACCCCGCACGAGGTCGCCACCGAGGTCTCCGTCAACACGGCCTTCGGTGTCGAGCGTGTGGTCCGCGACGCCTTCGCCCGCGCCCAGGCCCGCCCGCGCAAGAAGATCACGCTCGTCCACAAGAACAACGTGCTGACCTTCGCGGGTCACCTGTGGACGAACGTCTTCAACGCGGTGGCCAAGGAGTTTCCCGAGGTCACCACGGACTACATCCACGTGGACGCCGCGACGATCTACCTCGTCACGGACCCCGCCCGCTTCGACGTGATCGTCACCGACAACCTCTTCGGCGACATCATCACGGACCTCGCCGCGGCCGTCTCCGGAGGCATCGGCGTCGCCGCATCGGGCAACATCAACCCGTCGGGCGACTTCCCGTCGATGTTCGAGCCGGTCCACGGATCGGCCCCGGACATCGCGGGCCAGGGCAAGGCCGACCCCTCTGCCACCGTCCTGTCCGTCGCCCTCCTGCTGCGTCACCTCGGCTACGAGACCGAGGCGGCCCGCATCGAGACCGCCGTCTCCGCCGACCTCGCGGAGCGCGGCACCGCCGCCCGTACGACGGACGAGATCGGCGACGCGCTCGTATCCCGAGTAGTGGCGAGTTGACCCGCTCCGACTGATGAATTGATCACAGCCGCCGGGTCGCACAGACACCCGGCGGCTGTGTTTTGCGGTCTACGGGTGCCACCATCGACCATGGACCGCAATCACGCCGTTTCGTACAGAGGCCTTCGCGAGCGATAATCGAACGTGGGCCGTGGTACGTGCGGATGCTCGGACGTCCTAGTAGCGACGTGAGCGCGGTCCGTCACAAATACACCGGTGAAGGACAGACGACTCATGACGACGCCCACGATCGAGCTCAAGCCCACCTCGACCCCGCTGTCCGACGCGGAGCGCGAGGCGATCCTGGCCAGCCCCGGCTTCGGCCGCCACTTCACCGACCACATGGTGATCATCAAGTGGACGGACGGCCGCGGCTGGCACGACGGCCAGCTCGTCCCGTACGGACCGCTCTCCCTGGACCCCGCGACGAACGTCCTGCACTACGCGCAGGAGATCTTCGAGGGCCTCAAGGCGTACCGCCAGCCCGACGGCACGGTCGCGACCTTCCGCCCGGAGATGAACGCCAAGCGCTTCCAGTCCTCGGCGCACCGGCTGGGGATGCCCGAGCTCCCGGTCGAGACGTTCATCGAGGCGTGCGACCTGCTGGTCCAGCAGGACGAGGCGTGGGTGCCGGCCCACGGCGGCGAGGAGTCCCTGTACCTGCGCCCCTTCATGATCGCGACCGAGGTCGGCCTGGGCGTGAAGCCCGCCAACGAGTACCTCTTCATCGTGATCGCGTCCCCCGCCGGCGCGTACTTCCCCGGCGGCGTGAAGCCGGTCTCGATCTGGCTCTCCGAGGACCGCGTCCGCGCCGTCCCCGGCGGCATGGGCGACGCCAAGACCGGCGGCAACTACGCGGCGTCCCTCCTCGCGCAGGCGGAAGCGGCGGCGAAGGGCTGCGACCAGGTCGCGTACCTCGACGCGGTCGAGCACAAGTGGGTCGAAGAGCTCGGCGGCATGAACCTGTACTTCGTGTACGGCAACAAGATCGTCACCCCGACCCTCACCGGCTCCCTCCTCGCGGGCATCACCCGCGACTCCCTCCTCGCGGTCGCCCGCGACCTGGGCTACGAGTCGGAGGAGGCCCGCGTCTCGATCGACCAGTGGCGCGAGGACACCGAGAACGGCACCCTGACGGAGGTCTTCGCCTGCGGTACCGCCGCGGTGATCACCCCCGTCGGCACGGTCAAGTCGAACGCGGCCGAGTGGCAGCAGTCCTCCGGCAAGCCGGGCGAGGTCACCCTCAGGCTCCGCGAGGCGCTGCTCGACATCCAGCGCGGCGTGTCCGAGGACCGGCACGGCTGGATGCACCGACTGGGCTGACCGGCCCGGCAGTTGTACGCATTCCGAGGGCGCCCCGCGATCACGCGCGGGGCGCCCTCGGCGTATGCCCGGCCACCTGTCCCGTCCGGCGGGACGGGTTCCCGGCGTGGTCACTTCAGCGCGGGTGGGCCCTGCTCGATGCGGCGCAGGACCGGTGCGAGGCGGTCGAGGTCGGGGCCGGTCTGGATCTGACGCTCGTCCCACCAGGTGGCGCCCGCCTCGGCCAACGGGGCGATCAGGTCGAGGGTCTTGGCGGGGTCGTCGCCCGGTGTGGCACCGCCGAGGACGATCTCGTACGGGTCACCGGCCGGCCGCTCCCCGCGCTGCTCGTGGACGTACGCCACCAGGTCACGGACCTGGTCGACGGGCGGGATGTGCCCGTGCTTGGCGTCGGCGAAGAGAGGGACCGCGCCGTCCCAGCGGGCCGCCCGGCGCATGGGTGGGCGGTTGGGCCAGAAGCCTGCGACCCAGACGGGAGGGCGGGGGCGCTGCACGGTGGCGGGGAGCAGGGTGACGTCGCGTACCTGGAAGTGCGGGCCGTTGTGGTCGACGGCCTCGCCCGACCAGAAGCGCTCCAGCAGCCCGAGCCCTTCGTCGAGCCGCTCGGCCAGGACCTTGGGGTCGGTGGTCTCGCCGAAGGCGGCGTACTCGTCCGCGACGGGCCCGCCGAGCCCGGTGGCGAAGGTGACCCGGCCGCCGCTCAGGGCGTCCAACGTGGCGACCTGACGGGCGAGTTGCTGCGGGCGGCGGCGGGCGACGGGGGTGATCAGGGTGCCGAGGCGGATCCGGGAGGTGGCCAGGGCGGCGGCGGTCAGCAGCATCCAGGGGTCGCCGAAGGGGCGGCCCTGGTGGGTGCGGTGCAGCACGTGGTCCCAGACGAACAGGCCGTCCCACCCTGCCTGTTCAGCTGCTACGGCCACTTTCGCGACGGCCCTGGGGTCGGCGAAGTCGCCGAAGTTCGGAATGTTCACCGAGAAGCGCATCAGCGCATGGTGCCGGACGGCGCCGGACCCGGCAATCGCTTTGCGGTGCAAACCGATCGACATCCCGATCTTGAGTGTGTTGGCTGGAGGCATGCCCGAACTGCGTACCGACCGCCTTCTGCTCCGCCAGTGGCAGGATTCCGACCTTGAGCCCTGGGCCGCGATGAACGCCGATCCCGAGGTCCGTCGGCACCTGGGGGCGCTGCTGACCCGGGAGGAGAGCGACGCCGGGGTGGCGCTGATGCGGGCGGAGTTCGGCGAGCGGGGATTCGGCTGGTGGGCGCTGGAAGTACGGGAGAGCGGTGAGTTCGTCGGACGCGCCGGCCTGGACGTGGTGATGGAGGGTCTGCCGTACACCGGGGTGGATGTCGGGTGGCGGCTGACGCGCTCGGCGTGGGGCAACGGGTACGCCACCGAGGCCGCCCGGGCCTGTCTGGACTTCGGCTTCGGGACTCTCGGGCTGCGGGAGATCGTCGCGTCGACGACCGTCCACAACCTCCGCTCGCAGGCCGTGATGCGCAGGCTCGGCATGACCAGGGACCCGGCCGACGACTTCGAGGATCCGAGCGTGCCCGAGGGGCCGCTGCGGCGGTGTGTGCTGTACCGGACGGGCGATGTCAGACCTGGTTGTTAGCGTGGAGTGCATGATCGAGCCGAGCACGACCGCAGTCCAGATCGTTGTCACCGATGCCCCCGGCCCGGTGGACACGGCGCTTCTCTCGGACGGGCTCGACGTGTTCAACGTCGAGCAGACCGGGATCGACGACCGGCGGCCGCTCGCCGTCCTCGCCAGAGACCCCGAGACGCAGAAGGTGGTCGGCGGACTGACCGGGCGCACCTCGCTCGGGCTCTTCTTCCTGGACCTGTTCCATCTGCCGCCCGCGCTGCGTGGCGGTGGGCTCGGCAGCCGGATCCTGCGGCTGGCGGAGGACGAGGCGCGGGCGCGGGGGTGCCGGTCCGCCGTGCTCTACACGATCAGCTTTCAGGCGCCCGGCTTCTACTTGAAGCACGGCTGGAAAGTGATGGGGGAGGTTCCCTGCGATCCGGTCGGTACGAGCAGGGTCTACCTGACCAAAGACCTCTCCCAGGAGCCGTGATGCCCACCCCACCCCGAGGGAATGATGTCGGCATGCTGCGAGACATCTTTGACGAGGACGCCGAGCTCTACGACCGTGTGCGGCCTGGGTATCCCAACGCTCTGGTCGAGGATCTTGTCGCGCGGACCGGGCTCGGGGGTGGCAGCTGCGTGCTCGAAATTGCCCCGGGGACCGGGAAGTTGACCTTGCCTCTCGCGCGGACCGGGGCGGGGATCACCGGGGTCGAGCTCGGGCCCGCCATGGCTGCCGTTGCGCGGCGGAATCTGGCGGGGTTTCCGGAGGTCCGTATCGATGTGGGGGACTTCGACACCTGGGTGCTGCCCGTCGAGCCGTACGATCTTGTCGTCGTCGCCACCGCCTACCACTGGATCGATCCCGTCGTACGCGTGTGGAAGCCGATGGAGGCGCTCCGGGAGGGTGGGACGTACGCCGTCGTCACCACCCATCATGTGGCGGGCGGGAGCGTGGAGTTCTTCGCGGAGGTGCAGCGTCTCTACGAGCGGTGGGACCCTGCCACGCCGCCCGGGACGCGGCTGCGGGACGAAGCCGTCGTGGGGACCGACTTGGAGTTCGGGCCCGCAGTCGTGCGGAAGCACGCGCAGGAGATCACGTACACCAGTGCCGAGTATCTCGACGTGCTGCTCACCTACTCCGGACATCGGGCCCTGGCGCCCGAGCGGCGTGAGGGGCTGCTCGCGGGGATCGGGGAGCTCATCGACACCCGGTACGGGGGCCGGATCACCAAGCGGTACATGCATGAGCTGATCACGGTGATCCGGCCCGGCTGATGCTTAGACGAGCGCCGCCTCGATCCATGCCGACCAGTCCAGGAGCTGTTCGTCCTGGTGGGGTGCGGCCACGCACTGGAGGCCCAGGGGCAGGCCGTTCGGCGCCCGGCCCGACGGGATCGTGAGCGAGGGCAGGCCGATGTTGCTCCAGGGGAGGCACATGATCGAACTGCCAGTGGTGGTCAGGCCCTTGGGGGCCGGGCCCGTCGCCGCCGGTGTGATCCACAGGTCGATCGGTGCCATGGCCTCCGCCATCCGCGTACGGAACGCTTCGCGGGCGGCACACGCCTCCACGTAGTCCGCGTGCGTGATCGCGTGGCCCTCGCGGATCGCCTGGCGCGTCTCGCGGCGGTAGAGCTTTGCGTACTCCGCGAACCAGGCGGCGTGCGTCCTGGCCAGTTCGTAGCGGTTCATCGTGAAGAGCTGCGACACCGTGCGGTCGAAGTCCTGCATCACGGGGATCCGGCGGACCGTGAAGCCCGCCCGCTCCAGGTGTTCCGCGGTGGCGGTGAAGGACTTCAGGGCTTCCGGTTCGGCCCGGTCGAGGTAGGGGCCCGTCGGGATGCCCAGGACCGGCAGGTCGTCGGGGTCCCGTGGTGTCCAGTCGTCGCAGACCACCGAGGCCGCCGGCAGCAGGCCTGCCACGTCCTGTGCGTACAGGCCCAGCGTGTCGAAGCTCGGCGCGTTCGCGATCACCCCGTCGGTCGGGATGCGGTCGTACGTCGGCTTGAAGGCCACCACCCCGCAGTACGCTCCCGGGCGGATCATCGAGCCGACCGTCTGGGTTCCTACGGAGAGGGGGAACAGGCCCGCCGCCACCCCCGCCGCCGAGCCGCTGCTCGAACCGCCGGGTGTGTGGGCCGGGTTGTGCGGATTGTGGGTCGGGCCCGGGGCCAGTACCGCGAACTCCGCCGTGACCGTCTTGCCCGCGATCAGCGCCCCGGCCTCGCGCAGGCGTGTGACGACCGTCGCCTGGGGGCCCGCCAGCGCTGCCGGGGGGAGGGACGATCCTGCCCGCGTCGGGAGGCCGTCCACGTGGATGATGTCCTTGATTCCGACCGGGATTCCGTACAGGGGTGGCCTGTTGGCGGGGTCCGGCCAGCGTGCGGCGAGTGCCGCGGTCTCGGAGCGGAGGCGGGTCTCGCGGTCCGGCTCGGGGACGAATGCCTGTATGTCACTGTCCATGGGGCGGGACGTTACAGCTCCGCCAGCACTTCGGCAGGTGTCTCGTCGGAGGCAATTTCCGGGCGGGCCGTGAGTGCCGCGTACACCGCGCCGCCGACCAGCCCCGAGAAGATGAAGCTGCAGTCCACGCCGCCCGTGAGGGAGAGCAGCGGGCCCTCGTAGAACGGGGTGGACACGGCGAGCAGACCCACCGCCGCGCCCAGCGCCCAGGCCGCCGTCGCCCGGAGGTTCCAGCCGGCGCGGAACCAGTAAATGCCGCCCACCGCACGGCGGTTGAAGACCTGGAGGGCGTCCGCGTTGTAGGTGCCGCGGCAGCGGACGTAGCCGATGACCGTGATCACCGCCCAGGGGGTGCCGATCGCCGTGAGGAGCAGGACGAAGGACGTCATCGCCGACTGGGCGTCCCAGGCGAAGTGGCCCAGGAAGACGAAGAGGGTGGAGACGGCGGCTACGACGAGCGTGGCGCGGGCGCGCGTCGCGCGCGGCAGGATCGCGTCCAGGTCCAGGCCCATCGAGTACAGCATCAGGCCCGCGTTGCCGACCGAGCCCGCGCTCGCCGCGAGGAGGAGCGGGATCAGGTACCAGGTGGGGGAGGCGGCGACCAGCGGGCCCGCGTAGTCCAGGGACGAGCGGGCGGCGAGCGCGGTGTACGTACCGAAGAGCTGCGGGACCAGCAGGCCCAGACAGAGGCCCGCGCAGGTGGAGACCAGGACCGACTTCGTCGAGTGGCGGCGCGGGGAGATGTAGCGCGTGTAGTCGCCGAGGAGGGTGATGAAGGCGATCGGGCCGCTGAGGCCGGCGGCGACCGCGGAGAGCAGCCAGGTCGGCCAGTAGGAGCCGAGGAGGTACGGGGTGTCGGGGGCGGCCGCGGTCGTGAAGTCGGGTGCGTACGCGATCAGGCCGAGGACCAGGAGCGCCGTCATGCCGATGGCGAGGATCTTGCTCAGGCGGAGCAGGAGCCGGTAGCCGTACACCGCGCCGACGACCGTGAGCGCGGCGAGCAGCGCGTAGACGACGGCGTGGATCCAGCCGTTGTCGGGGAGGCCGATCAGGCGGGTGAGCGTCCCGATCATGGTGTCGCCGCCGATCCAGAGGGTCAGCGCGGTGTATCCGAGGGAGAGCAGGAGGCCGACGATCGAGCCGACCAGGCGGCCCCGGACGCCGAACTGGGCTCCGCTGGAGGTGGAGAGGTTGGTGCCCGTACGGAGGGAGACCAGGGCCAGCGGCGCGGTGAGCAGGGTGCCGACGAGCGTGCCGGTGACGACGGAGGTCACCGAGCCCCACAGGTCGAGGCCGAAGGAGACCGGCAGCCAGCCGAAGACGATCACGCCCAGGCAGAGGTTCGAGCCGAGCAGGATCGAGATGAGATCGCGCGGGCCGCTGGTGCGTTCCGCGTCCGGGATGGTGTCGACTCCGCGCTGTTCAATCGGCATGTGGGCTACCCCTGACACTCGGAAGTTTGAGCAGCGTTCAATGTGGCGTAGCTCAATGTCACACGTCAATGTTTCCGGCCTATGAATCTCGTGGTTAGAGTGGAGTTCTAAATGATGTGCGTGTGCGTGTGCGGAGGTGTGACGGCGTGCGGCTGACCCCGACGGAACGCGACCGGCTGCTGCTCTTCGGAGCCGCCGAGCTGGCGCGGGCGCGCAGGGCGCGCGGGCTGAAGCTCAATGTGCCCGAGGCGACGGCGCTGATCGCCGACACGGTCTGCGAGGCGGCCCGCGACGGGCGGCGGCTCGCGGAGGCGATCGCGGCGGCGCGGAGTGTGCTGGGGCCCGACGATGTGCTGCCGGGGGTCGCCGATGTGGTGACCGAGGTGCATGTGGAGGCCGTCTTCGACGACGGGTCGCGGCTGGCCGTGGTGAGCGATCCGATCGGCGGGGGTTCGCTCGGTGCGGACGCTCCGGGGGCCGTCCTGGAGGGGCCCGGGTACACCGAGCCCGAGGCGGCGGTGCGGGTGCTCGTGCACAACACCGCGAGTGTGCCCGTCTCCGTGACCTCGCACTTCCACTTCTTCGAGGCCAACCCCCGGCTGGACTTCGACCGTTCGGCCGCGTACGGCATGCGGCTGTGCGTGCCGGCGGGGTCGTCCGTACGGTTCGGGCCCGGCGAGCGCGTCGAGGTCGGGCTGATGCCGATCGGCGGCGAGCGCGTCGCGATCGGGTTCGCCGGTCTGGTCGACGGGCCGCTCGATGCGCCGGGAGCGAAGGAGAGGGCGCTGCGTGCGGCGGCTGCCTGCGGATATCTGGGAGCTGAGAGCGATGAGTGAGTACGCGGCCGTGCACGGCCCCCGCGCCGGCGACCGGGTCCGCCTCGGTGACTCCGGGCTCGTCGTGCGGGTGGAGTCGGACGCGCAGAAGCCGGGGGACGAGTTCCTCGCCGGGTTCGGCAAGACCGCCCGCGACGGGCTGCATCTGAAGGCTGCGGCCGTACGGGAGACGTGCGACGTCGTCATCAGCAATGTGCTGGTCATCGATGCGGCGGTCGGGATCCGCAAGGTCTCGATCGGGATCAGGGAAGGGCGGATCGCGTCCATCGGGCGGGCCGGGAACCCGGACACCCTGGACGGGGTCGACGTCGTGGTCGGCACCGGGACGACCATCGTGTCGGGCGAAGGGATGATCGCGACGGCGGGTGCGGTGGATGCCCATGTGCATCTGCTCTCCCCGCGCATCATGGAGGCCTCGCTCTCCTCCGGCGTGACGACGATCATCGGGCAGGAGTTCGGCCCGGTGTGGGGTGTGGGGGTCAACTCGCCCTGGGCGCTGCGCCACGCCTTCAACGCCTTCGACGCCTGGCCGGTCAACATCGGCTTCCTGGCGCGGGGGTCCTCGTCGGACCCGGCCCCGCTGGTGGAGGCCCTCGCCGAGGGCGGCGCCTCCGGGTTCAAGGTCCACGAGGACATGGGCGCGCACACGCGGGCGCTGGATACAGCGCTGCGGGTGGCCGAGGAGCATGACGTCCAAGTCGCCCTGCACAGCGATGGGTTGAACGAATGCCTTTCGGTCGAGGACACTCTCGCCGTACTGGAGGGGCGGACCATCCACGCCTTCCACATCGAGGGGTGCGGGGGCGGGCACGTACCTAATGTGCTGAAGATGGCGGGCGTGGCGAATGTGATCGGGTCGTCGACCAATCCGACGCTTCCATTCGGGCGGGACGCGGTCGCCGAGCACTACGGGATGATCGTCTCCGTCCACGACCTGAAGACCGACCTGCCGGGCGACGCTGCGATGGCCCGCGACCGTATCCGCGCCGGGACGATGGGTGCGGAGGACGTGCTGCACGACCTCGGCGCCATCGGGATCACGTCGTCGGACGCGCAGGGGATGGGGCGCGCGGGCGAGACCGTACGCCGGACCTTCGCGATGGCCGGGAAGATGAAGGCCGAGCTCGGCCCGATGGAGGGCGACGGCCCCGACGACGACAACGCGCGCGTGCTCCGCTACATGGCGAAGCTGACCATCAACCCCGCGATCGCGCACGGGCTTTCGCACGAGATCGGGTCGATCGAGGTCGGCAAGCTCGCCGACATCGTGCTGTGGCTGCCCGCCTTCTTCGGCGCGAAGCCGCAGCTGGTGCTGAAGTCGGGCTTCCCCGCGTACGGGGTGACGGGCGACCCGAACGCGGCGACCGACACGTGCGAACCACTGGTCCTGGGGCCGCAGTTCGGCTCGTACGGGGCGACGGCGGCTGACTTGTCCGTGGCTTTCGTCGCGCAGGCCGCCGTCGACCAGGGCAACGACGGGATGCCGACCCGGCGGCGGCGGGTCGCGGTGCGCGGCACGCGCGGGATCGGCCCGGCGGACCTGCGCCTCAACTCGCGTATCGGCGACGTCGGGGTGGACGCCCGCAGCGGCCTGGTGACGCTCGACGGCGACCCGCTGCAGTCCGAACCGGCCGACTCGGTCTCTCTCAACAGGCTTTATTTCCTTTAGGAGTTCGCTGATGTTCCGTATGCTCGCAGAGTGGTTCCCGCACGAGCGGACCTGGATGGCCTGGCCGGGCCCGAACCCCACCTTCGACAACGCCGCCGGTCTGGCGGAAGCGCGGGAGGCGTGGGCGGCCGTGGCGCGCGCTGTCCGTGCGTACGAACCGGTCACGATGGTGGTCGGCCCGGGGCAGTCGGAGGGTGCGCGTGCGCTGCTCGGCGCCGACGTCGAGCTGGTCGAGCGGGAGCTGGACGACGCGTGGATGCGCGACATCGGCCCGACGTTCGTCACGGACGGGGCCGGTCAACTGGCCGCCGTGGACTGGACGTTCAACGGCTGGGGCGCGCAGGAGTGGGCGCGCTGGGAGCACGACGCGAAGATCGGCGCGTACGTCGCCGACCTGGCCGGAGTGGAGACGCACAGCTCCCGCCTGGTGAATGAGGGCGGCGCGATCCACGTCGACGGCGAGGGCACGGTTCTGCTGACGGAGACCGTCCAGCTGGGCCCTGAGCGCAACCCGGACTGGTCGCGCGAGGAGGTCGAGGCGGAGATCCACGCACGGCTCGGCACGACGAAGGCGATCTGGTTGCCGCGCGGACTGACCGGCGACTACGGGGAGTTCGGCACGCGCGGCCACGTCGACATCGTCGCCGCCTTCGCCCGGCCTGGCGTGGTCGTGGCGCACGTCCAGCCCGACCCCGCCCACCCGGACCACGAGCTCTGCAAGGGGATCGTGGCGCAGCTCCGGGCGGAGACGGACGCGAAGGGGCGGCCGCTGGAGGTCGTGGAGGTGCCGGCGCCGACGGTCCTGAAGGACGAGGACGGGGAGTGGGTCGACTACTCGTACATCAACCACTACCTCTGCAACGGGGGAGTGGTCCTGTGCGGCTTCGACGACCCGAGGGACGAGGAGGCGGCGGAGATCTTCCGGGGACTTTTCCCGGATCGCACGGTCACGCTGGTCGACGCACGTACGATCTTCGCAGGTGGGGGAGGCATTCACTGCATCACCCAGCAGCAGCCGAAGGTGTGAGCGGGGGCTCGCGCCGTTTCCGTGGGGGAACCGATGGAGCGTCGTCGTGCGCTGAAGTACGCGGTCGTGGTGGCGGGGCTTGTACTGACGGGGGTGTCGGCGGGGCCCGCGAGCTCGGCGGGGTTCGCGCTGGAGCCGTTCTGCGCGTACACCGCGGGCAGGGGCGAGATGAAGGTCGGCGACGAGCTCTGGGTCCCGCTCCCGCAGATGGCGAACCGGTCGGACTCCCCGATCGAGGTCACCGGCGCGACGGCGGTCCATGTGCCCGAGGGCGTGCGGGTGCGCGGCTTCAGTGCGTACGACGCGGCGGTCGACACCATGGTGATGGGAGGGGACGCGGAGGACACGCGCGCGTACAAGAACCTGTCCCTCCGGCCGATCCGCATCCCGGCGAGGACCGTGTCGACCGTCTACCCGATGGTGCACCTGCAGCTCACCCGCCCCGGCAGCTACGCGCTCGACAGCTTCCAGATCGAGTACGCGAAGGACGGCCACCGCTACACCCAGGCCGTCGGCTGCGGCGCCGAACTGAGCACGCTCCCGCCCGCCGACTGACGAATGGCATCATTCCGACCATGGATTTCGAGCTCGATCCGCCGCACGGTGTCGGCGATCCCTTCGGACTGCCCGCCGAGGCCGCGGCCCGAGCGCTCGGGAGCCGGACATGACCCAGAGCAGCCCGGACCCCGCCCCCCGCCGCCGCAACTCCGCCGCCCCGCCCCGCGAGACCGTCCTCGCCGCCGCCATGGCCGCCATCGCCGAGCACGGCCTCGACAAGCTCACCATGGCCGGGCTCGGGCGGACCGTCGGGATGAGCAGCGGGCATCTCCTCTACTACTTCCGCTCCAAGGACGAGCTCCTCCTCCAGACCCTCGAATGGAGCGAGGAACAGCTCGGCATGGAGCGCCGGTCCGCCCTCGCCCGCCAGGTCCCCGTCCGCGCCCGCCTCGACGCCTTCGTCGATCTCTACGTACCGTCAGGCCCCCGCGACCCCCACTGGTCCCTCTGGCTGGAGCTCTGGAACCGCGCCCACGACGTCGGCGACGACGCCCGCGGCCGGCTCCTCGACATCGAACTCTCCTGGCACCGCGACCTCGTCGCCCTCCTCGTCGAGGGCGCGTCGCGCGGCGAGCTGCGCGCCGTCGACGCCGATCGGTTCGCGGTTCGCATCCGTGCACTCCTCGACGGATTCTCGACGCACGTCGCGATGGGGCTCCCGGGCTCGGACCGGGCCCAAGTCCTCGCCCACGTCGGCGAATTCCTCGACGAGTCGCTTCTCTGAGAACGCAACGCACGTAAGTACGCATGATCGTTGCCACCTGCACCCTTGTGGCGCTTCCCGTCCCTCCCTCACCGTGAATCACCATGGGACGAGAGCAATGGAAGAAAATCTGGGTCGGCTCGGCCGGCAACATGGTCGAGTGGTTCGACTGGTTCGTGTACGCCACCTTCGCCGTCTACTTCGCGGACGCGTTCTTCCCCAAGGGGAACGACACCGCCAACCTCATGAACACCATGGGCATCTTCGCCGTGGGCTTCTTCATGCGGCCCGTCGGCGGCTGGCTGCTCGGCCGGATCGGCGACCGCAAAGGCCGTAAAGCCGCACTGACCCTCACCGTCACCCTCATGTCGGCCTCGGCGATCCTCATCGCCGTCGCGCCGACCTACGCGGTCGCGGGCTACGGAGGCGTCGCCGTCCTCCTCGTCGCCCGCCTCCTCCAGGGGCTGTCCGTCGGCGGCGAGTACGCCGCATCGGCCACCTATCTCACCGAGGCCTCCGCCCCCGACAAGCGCGGATTCGCCTCCAGCTTCCAGTACGTGTCGATGACGGCCGGCCAACTCGTGGGCCTCGGGCTGCAGATCATCCTCCAGCACAACCTCTCCGAGGACGCCCTGCACAGCTGGGGCTGGCGCATCCCGTTCATCGTCGGTGCGCTCGGCGCGGCCATCGTCTTCTACTTGCGCCGCAACATGCTGGAGACCGAGGTGTACGCGGACTCGGACGCGGCCACCGACGCGAGCCGCGGCACCCTCAAGGCGCTGTGGGCGCACAAGCGCGAGGCGTTCCTCGTCATGGCGCTCACCATGGGCGGCACGGTCGCGTACTACACGTACACGACGTACCTCACGAAGTTCCTCTCCAAGAGCGCCGGCATGGAGAAGCAGACGGCGACCCTCGTCTCCTTCTGCGCCCTCTTCGTCTTCATGTGCATCCAGCCGCTCGCCGGGATGCTCTCCGACCGGATCGGCCGCCGCCCGCTGCTCATCACCTTCGCGGTCGGCTCGACCTTCCTCACGGTCCCGATCATGACCATGCTCAAGCACGCGGGCACCTTCTGGCCGGCCTTCGGCCTCGCGCTCCTGGCCCTGGTCGTCGTCACCGGCTACACCTCCATCAACGCCTGTGTGAAGGCGGAGCTGTTCCCGACGGGGATCCGGGCGCTGGGTGTCGCGCTCCCGTACGCCATCGCCAACGCGCTCTTCGGCGGCACGGCGGAATATGTGGCGCTGTGGTTCAAGAAGGGCGGCATCGAGTCCGGTTTCTACTGGTACGTGGCCGGATGCGCGGCCGTGTCCCTCGTCGTCTACCTCACGATGCGCGAGACCCGCGACATCGACCTCAATCGGGTGGCCGGCGCGGACGCGAAGGAATCGGCACCGGTGCGATCCACGTCACCGCTCGCATCCTGAGACGGGCCCGGCACGGAAGCAGTCCTGTGCCAGACTGCTTCCGTGCTCTCGTTCGCCATGATTATCGGCAGCAGGCGCGCCGGTCCGCAGTGACCGCCTCGTACCACCATGTACGGCGCGGACATCGTGCCCCAGACCCGCGCGCTAACCCTTCGCACCCGCGAGGGGTTTTTTCGTTTCCAGGCCCCACCACGGCAAGGAGCGAGGCGCACGCGAAGATGGGGGCAAGTGGAGCCAGCCATTCCGGAGCCACTCACCCGACAGGAGTTCAGATCAGCATGAGCGGTAGCAGCAACGACAGTTTCCATGTCTTCGACACGACGCTGCGCGACGGCGCGCAGCGCGAGGGCATCAACCTCACCGTCGCGGACAAGCTGACCATTGCCCGGCACCTGGACGACTTCGGCGTGGGCTTCATCGAGGGCGGCTGGCCCGGCGCCAACCCGCGCGACACCGAGTTCTTCGCGCGGGCGCAGCAGGAGATCGACTTCAAGCACGCCCAGCTGGTCGCCTTCGGCGCCACCCGCCGCGCGAACTCCCAGGCGGCGGAAGACCCGCAGGTCGCAGCCCTCCTCGACTCGGGCGCCCCGGTGATCACGCTGGTCGCCAAGTCCCACGACCGCCATGTCGAACTGGCCCTGCGCACCACCCTGGACGAGAACCTCGCCATGGTCCGCGACACGGTCTCGTACCTCGTCTCCAAGGGCCGCCGGGTCTTCGTCGACTGCGAGCATTTCTTCGACGGCTACAAGGCGAACCCGGAGTACGCGAAGTCCGTCGTCCGCGCCGCCTCCGAGGCGGGCGCCGACGTCGTCATCCTCTGCGACACCAACGGAGGGATGCTCCCCGCCCAGGTCAGCGCGATCGTCTCGACGGTCCTCGCCGACACGGGCGCGCGCCTGGGCATGCACGCGCAGGACGACACGGGCTGCGCGGTCGCCAACACCCTGGCCGCCGTGGACGCGGGCGCGACGCACGTCCAGTGCACGGCGAACGGCTACGGCGAGCGCGTCGGCAACGCCAACCTCTTCCCGGTGGTCGCCGCCCTGGAACTCAAGTACGGCAAGACCGTCATCCCGCCGGGCGCGCTCGCCGAGATGACCCGCATCTCCCACGCGATCGCCGAGGTCGTCAACCTCACGCCCTCCACGCACCAGCCGTACGTGGGCGTCTCCGCGTTCGCGCACAAGGCGGGCCTGCACGCCTCCGCGATCAAGGTCGACCCGGACCTCTACCAGCACACGGACCCGGCCCTGGTCGGCAACCACATGCGGATGCTGGTCTCCGACATGGCGGGCCGCGCCTCGATCGAGCTCAAGGCCAAGGAGCTGGGCATCGAGCTGGGCGGCGACCGCGAGCTGGTCGGCCGGGTCGTGGGAAGGGTCAAGGAGCGTGAGCTGCAGGGCTACACGTACGAGGCGGCGGACGCCTCCTTCGAGCTCCTGCTCCGCAAGGAGGTCGAGGGCCGCGCGCTGTCGTACTTCCGTATCGAGTCGTGGCGCGCGATCGTCGAGGACCGCCCCGACGGCACGCACGCCAACGAGGCGACGGTGAAGCTCTGGGCCAAGGGCGAGCGCATCGTGGCGACGGCGGAGGGCAACGGCCCGGTCAACGCGCTGGACCGGGCGCTGCGGGTGGGCCTGGAGCGGATCTACCCCGAGCTCGCGCAACTGGAGCTGACGGACTACAAGGTCCGCATCCTGGAGGGCAAGTACGGCACGGACTCGACGACCCGCGTACTGATCACGACGAGCGACGGCCGGGGTGAATGGGCGACGGTCGGCGTGGCGGAGAACGTGATCGCGGCGTCGTGGCAGTCCCTGGAGGACGCGTACACGTACGGGCTGCTGCGGGCGGGCGTCGAGCCGGCGGAGTGACGGACGCAGGTGCGGGCGTACGCGGATCGCGCACGCCCGCACCCGGTGATCTCGTCAGAGGCTGAGCCAGACCGCCGTGTCCGTGGGGACCGTGCCGTCCGGGAGGGGGCCGCTTGCCAGCAATACCGTTGCGTCCTTGGGGAGTTCGAGGGGGAGCTCGCCCAGGTTGACCAGGCAGCGGAAGCCGCCTTCGCGGTCGAAGCAGACCGTGTCGGGGCCTGCCTCCGTCCAGGTCAGCTCCTCCGGGAGGTTCTGGAGGCGGGCTCGGCGCAGGGCCAGGGCCTCGCGGTACAGGGTGAGGAACGAGGTCGGGTCCGTGAGTTGGGTCTCCGCCGTGATGCCTGCCCAGTCCTGCGGCTGCGGGAGCCAAGGGGACGCCGCCTCGGACGGGGAGAAGCCCAGGGACGGGGTCGACGGGCTCCAGGGGAGCGGGATGCGGCAGCCGTCTCGGCCCGGGTCCTTGCCCTGGGAGCGTACGAACGTCGGGTCCTGGCGCAGGGCGTCGGGGAGGTCTTGGACCTCCGGGAGGCCCAGTTCGTCGCCCTGGTAGATGTAGACACCGCCGGGGAGGGCGAGGGTGAGCAGCGCTGCTGCTCGGGCTCTTCGGCGGCCGAGGGCGATGTCGCTCGGGTCCGACAGGCGCTTGTCGCCCATGTCGAACGACGTGTCCGCCCGGCCGTAGCGCGTGACATGGCGGATCGTGTCGTGGTTGGAGAGGACCCAGGTCGGCGGGGCGCCCACCGGGGCGTGCGCTGCGAAGGTCGAGTTGATGACCTTGCGGAGCGACTGCGCGTCCCACGGGCAGCACAGGAAGTCGAAGTTGAACGCCGAGTGCAGCTCGTCGGGGCGCAGGTAGCGGGCGAACTGCTCCGCCTCCGGGAGCCAGACCTCACCCACGAACGTGCGGTCGCCGTCGTACGAGTCGAGGATCTTGCGCCAGGAGCGGTAGATGTCGTGGACCGCGTCGCAGTCCTGGTACGGGAGGTCCGTGACGTCCGGGGACGGGCCCACGTCCGGCAGGCCCGGCTTCTTCGCGAGGCCGTGTGCCACGTCGATGCGGAAACCGTCCACTCCGCGCCGCAGCCAGAAGTGCAGGATGTCCTCGAACTCGGCCCGGACCTCCGGGTGTTCCCAGTTCAGGTCCGGCTGTTCGGGGGCGAAGAGGTGCAGGTACCAGTCGCCGTCCGGCAGCCGCGTCCATGCGCTGCCGCCGAAGTACGACTGCCAGTCGTTGGGCGGCTCCTCCCCGCCCGACACGAACCAGAAGCGCTCGCGCGCCGCCGAGCCGGGTCCGGCGGAGAGGGCCTCCTGGAACCAGACGTGCTGGTCGGAGCAGTGGTTGGGGACGAGGTCGGTGATGACGCGGAGGCCGTGTTCGTGCGCCTCCGCGATCAGCTCCTCCGCCTCGGCCAGTGTGCCGAACCGCGGATCGATGTCGCGGTAGTCCGCGACGTCGTATCCGCCGTCGGCCAGCGGTGAGGTGTTCCAGGGGGTGAACCACAGGGCGTCCACGCCGAGTTCGCGCAGGTACGGCAGCCGGTCGCGGACTCCCGCGAGGTCGCCCGTGCCGTCGCCGTTGGCGTCGGCGAAGCTCCGTACGTAGATCTGGTAGATCGCGGCGTGCCGCCACCAGTGGGTCACGAGGACTCCTTGCTCATAGTGCTGGGTGTGCTGGAAGGGCCGGGTGGCGTGGTGCTACCAGCCGCTGTTGCCCGCGCCCCGGGTGACCGCGAAGCCGCCCGCGAGGCTGAGGCCGCCGGCGGAGGCGCCGGTGACGGTCACGCCGGTGAAGGTGCCGGATCCGGCGGAGTTGATCTCGATGCCGTACGAGCCTGCCGTGGTGATCTTGGTGTTCTTCACCGTGAGGCTGCTGACGTTCTTCTGCCAGGTCACCAGGAGGCCGCTGTACGTGCTGTCGAGGATGTCGTTGTCCTGGAGGAGGACCGGTGCGGTGATGTCGGAGGAGTCCGCGTACACCCACAGGGCGCCGAGCTTGCTCGCCCAGTTCGGCTCGTAACCTCCGGTCCGCTGAAGGGTGTTGCGCTGGACGGAGGTCGTGCCCGAGAAGGGAACGGGGGCGAAGCGGCTGCTCACCGCGATGCCGGAGGCTCCGGTGACCGTGTCGGAGACGATGTTGTCCTCGATGCGGTTGCCGTTGCCGCCGTAGATCGCCGCCGCGTTGGCGAGGAGCGGTGACTGGACGGTGTCGAAGCGGAAGGCGCTGTTGGTGACCGCCTGGCCCTCGGAGAACATCGCGAGGCCGTCGTCGCCGGTGTTGCGTACGGACGTGTTCCAGAGCTCGGTGTCGGTGGTGCCCTTGTGCAGGTTGACGCCGTCGGCGAAGGTGTCGCGGATCCGCAGGCCGGTCGCGTACAGACCCTTGGTCGGGGCGTCGATCCACAGGCCGACCTTGGTGTGCTCGATCCAGACGTTCTGGATCGTCGAGCCGCTGCCGAAGTCGCCCTCGACCGCGGTGTCGAAGTTCGCGTCGTCGCGGTACGAGACATCACCCTCGATGCCCAGGTCCTGGACCGTGCTGGTGCCGCCCTGGCCGAAGAGTCCGCCCTTGCCGTTGCTGCCGCGCAGGATCGTGGACCACTCGCCGGCGCCACGGAAGGCGAGGCCGGTGAGGTTGATGTGACCGGAGATGTTGTACGTACCGGCGGGCAGCCAGAGGCCCTTGCCCTGCGACTTCGCGCTGGAGACCGCTGAGTTGAGGGACGCCGTGTCGTCGCCGCCGTCGCCGGGCGTGACGCCGAGCGAGGTCGCGGAGACGAAGCCGGTGGACGGCATCGTCCGGTCGGCCGCGACCGGCTCCGTCTCGATGAGGTCGAGGGTGTACGAGGCCGCGGTGTCGTCCGCGTCCTTCTGGAATTTGAGGACCGTTCCGGCGGGAAGTGTGGAGCCCAGCTTGATGTGCGTCTCGTCGTAGAAGTGGTGGGGCGAGCCCTGGGACGGGGTGTTGGTGTAGGGGTAACTCCCGTACACCCAGCTGTACTTGGAGGTCAGGTCCAGATTGCGGAGCTGGCTGCCGCCCGAGTAGAGGCTGAGTGTTTTGGCGTCCCCGGTGCCGGCTGCGTTGTCCGGGATCGAGTAGCGAAGGGTCAGGGCGTTGGCGGGGCGGGTGAGCGTGATCTGGACGTACTCGCCGGTCGCGTCGAGTACGACCGCCTTGCGGCCCGAGGACTCGGACGCGACGGTGAGGTACGTGCGGTCGGGACCGGTGGCGGACGCGTTGGTGGAGCCGCTCTCCGCCTCGTACGCCGTGTACGGGACGGTCGCGCCACGGGTCGCGTTCGGGGTGGAGCCCGTGACCGTGATGCCGTCGAGGGAGAGGTTGCCGTTGTCGCCCGACTCGGTGCGCAGCGTCAGGGTGTTGAGGTTCGCGCGCAGCGGGACATCGGTGGTGGCCGTGGTCCAGGCGCCCGAGGTGCCGGGGAGCGAGAGGGTGCGGACCTTGTCTCCGTTGGCGGTCAGGGTGATCGACGCGGCGGAGGAGCCAGCGGTGCGGTAGCGCACCACCAGGGGGTACGTAGCCGCGGAGGGGGCGCTGACCGAGAAGACGGCGCGGGCTCCGGAGGTCGTGAACCCGGTGAGGTACCCGCTGCCCTCGTAGCCCGCGGCCGTGGTCGCCTTGGCCGCTCCGCCGGAGAAGTACGCGTCCTCGGCCTGGTGGGTGAGCGTCGTCGGGCCCGACGGGGAGGGCGTCGTGGGGGTGAGGTTGTCGAGGTTGACGTTGCCGCTGTCGGCCGTGGTGAAGGTCAGGGCGACCGTGTTGGCGCCCTTCGCGAAGGTCACCGGCTCGTCGTGGGTGGTCCAGGTGTCCCAGTTCGCAGTCGGGGCCAGGCTGATCTGGCGGACCTTGGTCCCGTTGACGTAGAGGCTGAGCGTCATGGTTGCGGTGGTGCCGTTCGCGTACCGCACGCTGACCGAGCCCCCACCCGCCTCGGCGGACGTGATGGCGAACGCGGTCGAGGCGTTGCCCTTGTTGGTGTCGGTGTAGCCGCCGACGAAGCCGGTGCCGGTGTAGCCGGGGTGCTCGGTGGAGACGGTGGCGCCGCCGGAGAGCTGGGCCGCTTCGGCTTCGAGGGCGGTGGCGGCGGCGCGCGCGGTCGGTCCGTACGCGACGAAGGCGCACACGAGGGCGAGGAGGAGGGGCAGGAGGGGTATGAGACGTCTTCTGGGGCGTGCTGGAGACACGGCGGTGTGTCCTTCCATGGGGGGAGAAAAAGCGGGGGGTGCAGGTCAGCCCTTGAGGCTGCCTGCTGTGAGGCCCGCGATGATGTGCCGCTGGAAGACCAGGAAGAGGACGAGCAGCGGGATGCTCGCCATGACCATTCCTGCCAGGAGTTGGTTGGCCGGCATGTCCTCGGACAGGGCGTTCAGCGCCACGGTGATGGGGCGGCGCGCCGGGTCGGGGAGGACGAGCATCGGCCAGAGGAAGTCCTTCCAGACGCCGACGACCGCGAAGATCGAGACGACGGCGAGGACCGGGCGCGACAGCGGGAGGACCACGGAGACGAGGACCCTGAGGGTGCCCGCGCCGTCGATCCGGGCGGAGTCGAGGAGTTCGGTGGGGATCTGGTCGAAGAACCGCTTGAGGATGAAGATGTTGAACGCGTTGGCGGCGGCCGGCAGCCAGACCGCCCACGGGCTGTTGATCAGGTTGAGGTGGACGAGCGGCACGTCCACGACGGTCAGATACGTGGGGACCAGGAGCGCCGAGACCGGGAGCATCAGGGTGGCCAGCATCATGCCGAGGACCACATTGCCCAGGACGGGGCGGAGCTTGGAGAGCGCGTACGCCGCCGAGACGTCCACGACCAGCTGGAACAGCAGGGCGCCGAAGGCCAGGATCAGTGTGTTCAGGAAGTAGTGGCCGATCCCGACGCTCGACCAGGCCTCTGAATAGGCCTCGGGGTGAAGGGACTTGGGGAGCAGGGTCGGGTTCGGGTCGGCGAGTTCGCTGGAGGACTTCAGGGCTCCGGAGGCCATCCAGTACAGGGGGAAGACGAACGCGATCGTGAAGCCGACGAGCGTCGAGCCGAGGACGAAGCGGTAGAGGATCCGGCCGGTACGGCGGGTCATTTCGGTGGGCGCGATGAGCGTGCGCTCGGAGGTGGAGGATGCGGCAGCCATGGGGGTCGGTTCCTCTCAGCCCTTGGTCCGGGTCAGGCGCAGATAGACGCCGGCGAAGAGGCCGAGCACGACGAAGAGCAGGGTGCTCATGGCGCTGGCCAGGCCGAAGTCGTTGTAGACGAAGGCGTATCGGTACAGCAGAAGCAGGACGGTGACGGTGGCGTCGTTGGGGCCGCCGCCCGTGAGCACGAAGGGTTCGACGAAGACCTGCATCGTCCCGATGACCTGCAGCAGGAGCGTGATCATGAGGATGAAGCGCATCTGCGGGAGGGTGACGTGCCACAGCCGCTGCCGTACGGACGCGCCGTCGAGCTCCGCAGCCTCGTACAGCTCGCCGGGAATCCCGCCGAGCGCGGCCAGGTAGATCAGCGTCGTCGTGCCCATGTTGGCCCAGGTGGAGACCAGGACCAGCGAGATCATCGCGAGGTTCTCCGACTCCAGCCACTGCAGGGCGGGGAGGTGGAAGACGCCGAGTGCCTTGTTGAAGAGGCCGGGGCCCGGGTCGTAGAACCAGCGCCACAGCAGCATGGTGACGATCGGAGGCAGCATCACCGGCAGATACACGGTCATACGGAGGTACGCGCGGCCGTGGCGCAGCTCGTTGAGGACCACGGCGGTGAAGAAGGGCGCGGCGAAGCCGAAGACGAGGGCGAGCAGGGTGAAGTAGCCGGTGTTCTTCCAGGCGGTGAGGAAGAGCGGGTCGTCGAAGAGCCGCCGGAAGTTGTCCAGGCCGACCCAGCGGGCCGGTTCGGCGAAGGTCACCTGCTGGAAGCCGAGCAACACACCGCGCACGATCGGGTACCAGGAGAACGCGGCGAACAGGACGACGCCCGCACCGAGGAAGAGATACGCGACGAGGTTCTCGCGGATGCGGCGCGCGAGGCGGCCGGGTGCGGCGGGCGTCTTCGTTGCCTTCGTGGTGTCGTGCGAGGTCAACACCGGGGCTGGGCTGAGGTCTTGAGCCGTCATGAGGGTGTGCTTCCTGCTGTGGCCGGGGGGGTGGTGAGCCGGGGGCGGCGGCGAGCGGGGCAGTGCTGCGGACCGCCCCCGGCCGGTCTCTCAGGTCACTTCACCGTGGCGAGCACGGAGTCGACCTTCTTCGACGCGTCCTTGAGGAGCTGGTCGATGTCCGCGTCCTTCTTGGTGAGGACGGACTGCATGACGCCGTCGAGGATCGTGTAGATCTGCTGGGCGTTGGGCGGCTCGACCTTCGTCTGGACCTGGGAGTTGCGGTCGATGAAGGGCTTGTAGTTGCCGACCGGGGTGTTGGCGTACTTGGCCCGGATCTCGTCGATCTTCGCCTGCGTCGCACCGGCGAAGAGGCGGGGCTGCGGCAGCCCGATGGGCACACCGTCGGCCTTCGCCCGCGCGCTGTCGACTGCGTCGCGCTCGGGGCTGCGCAGGTACTTCCACTGGACCCAGGTCAGCCCGGCCTTGATCTTCTCGGGCGAGGCCTTGGGGTTGAACATGAAGCCGTCGCCGCCGCCGAGGGTCGCCGTGCCGGGGAGCGCGG
Organism: Streptomyces sp. NBC_01465; assembly: GCF_036227325.1. NCBI lineage: Bacteria > Bacillati > Actinomycetota > Actinomycetes > Kitasatosporales > Streptomycetaceae > Streptomyces > Streptomyces sp. NBC_01465. The sequence goes on from NZ_CP109467.1 coordinate 6,075,376, forward strand.
CCAGCCCGTAGTCGTCGTACTTCCGCTCGAACTGCTTGACGATGGTGGGGATGTTGTCGGGTCCCGCCATGTACATCCCGAGCTTGCCCGCGCCCATCATCTTCTGGACGTCGGCTATCTCCAGGAGCTGGCGGGTGCCCATGCTGTTGTCGGTCCAGCGCATGTCGTGGAGCATCTGCAGGGCCTTGTGCCCGGCGTCGCTGTCGAACGCGGCCTTCCACTTCGACCCGTCCTGCGTGGCGACGTCACCGCCCATGGAGTAGATCCATGAGGTGAGGTGCCAGCCGCCCTGGTTGTTCTTGCTGTAGTCGGCGTAGCCCACCGTGCTGTCGCCGAGCGCGCTGATCTTCTTGGCGGCGGTACGGACCTCGTCCCAGGTGGCGGGCGGGGCGTCGGGGTCGAGGCCGGCGCGCTTGAACAGGGCGCGGTTGTAGACGAGTCCGAGGGAGTAGTTGCCGGTGGGCAGCCCGTAGATCTTGCCGTCGGGGCCGGTGAAGACCTTCTGCAGCGAGGGGTCGATGTCCTTCGCGTACGGGACGTCCTTCACGTACTTGCTGATGTCGGCGGCCTGGCGGCGCTGAATGAGACCGGCCGGGTCGGTGAAGTAGACGTAGTACACGTCCTCCAGCTGGCCGCCCGCCAGCTTGGCCGAGAACGTCTTGGGGTCCATCAGGCCCTCACGGGCATCGATCTTGATCTTCGGGTGGCTCTTCTCGAAGGCGGCGACGTCCTCCTCGAAGTTCTTGCGGTCGACGGTCTGCGTCTTGGGCGGCAGCCCGTTGACGGAGATCGTCACCACACCGTTCTTGTCCACGCCGGACGAGTTGGACGCACCACCTCCGCAGGCGGTGAGCCCGAGTGCCAGAGCTCCGGTGACGAGGGAGCCGAGAACCTGACGTCTGCTGAAGCCGTGCATGCCATCCATGCGGACCGTGCCTTCCTGGGATCGACGGCGGGGCCGACGGACCCCGAGCGCTTGAACTGCGCTGAAGGTAGAAGCGCGTTACGCAAGAAGTCAATCAGTCTGCGCAAAAAATCAACCAGAGAAGTGCCGGGTGGTCGAACTGCGGACGATCAGCTCGGTGTCGAACATCATGAGCTCGTTTGCAACAGCATGGCCGTTGATCTGCTCTGCCAACGAGGCGACAACTGCCGTGGCCATGGCCTGGATCGGCTGCCGCGCGGTGGTCAGCGGAGGGTCGGTGGCCACCATGAACGGCGAATCGTCGAACCCGACGACGGACAGATCTTCGGGCACGCGCACCCCTTGCCGACGTGCTCCCCGCACGACTCCCAGCGCCAGCGCATCACTGGCGCAAACGACGGCGGTGACGCCTTCGGCGAGGAGCCGGGGGAGGGCGGTGGCGCCGCCCTCCATGGTGAAGAGCGCATGCGCGACGAGCCGGCGCCACTCGTCGGGGGAGATCCCGCGGCGGTTGCAGAACCCCGCATAGCCTGCGAGTTTACGAGCGGACGGCACATGCCCGAGGGGCCCGAGGACCATGCCGATGCGCTCGTGCCCGAGTGCGGAGAGGTGGTTGAGAGCCTGCTCGGCGGAGTGGGCGTCGTCGACCCGTACTTGCGAGACCCCGGTGTTCTCGTCGGCGGCGTTGAGCAGCACCATCGGCACCTTGCGCTCCCGCAGGACGCGACCGTGCTCGGGTCCGGCGTCCGCGTAACTGGCACCGACGAAGACGATGCCGCCGATGTTCTGCTCCAGGAGCATCTCGATGTAGTGCGCCTCCGAGACCCCGTCGGCGGTCCTGGTGCACAGGACGGGTATCAGCCCGCGCTTGTTGAGCAGCCCGCACAAGGCCTCGGCGAAGGCGGAGAAGATGGGATTCTGCAGGTCAGGAACTACGAGCCCGATGAGCGCGGCGCGCTGCCGCCGAAAGGACCGGGGCCGCTCGATCCCGCAGACGTCGAGCGCGCTGAGCACGGCGTCCCGGGTCGAACTCGCCACGTCAGGACTCTCGTTGAGGACCCGACTCACGGTCGCCTCACTGACACCCGCGTACTCGGCCACTTGCAGCAGTCGTCGTTTCGTCACGGGGGCCACTCTACAAAGGTCTACGCAAAAACAGAGATCAGTTACGCAAGAATCTGACTTCTTTTGGGGGTGGGGCGTACGGAGGTCGGGCGCGGGCACACGAAAGTGCGGAGACACGAAGGTGCCTCCGCAGCCGTAGGGCGTCCGGCCTCAGCCGTACCAGGTGATGTTGCAGACGTATACGCAGTCGTGCCGGGGCACGGCAAGGAAGCTGATGAATCCGCGCCCGCCGAGCAGGTCGAACTCGCGCAGGCCGCCTTCGCGGTCGATGGGCCTACCTACCTTGAGGGAGTCACGCCCCAACGCAGCAAGCTCGGTCGCCAGGCGCTCGACTTCCGCTACGACTCCGGGCGGCAGGCCCTCGGTGAGGTACTCCGCGCTGGGGTTGTAGTCCCAGGTCCAGTCGGTCACAGACCTGCCTCTGCCTCGGCCGCTTCCCGGATCTGCCGGATCTCGGTGATCGCGGCCGTCGGATCCTGCTCACCCGAATCCACAATCCGCTCCAGCTCGCGCAACCGCGCCGCGCGTACAGGGTGGCGTTCGATCGCGATGAAGACGGCCCAGGAGTGGATGAAGGCTCGCAGCGGGGCGAGGCTCTGCGTCTGCTGGGCGTTCGTAGTCGCCTCGAAGAGGTGCTGGGTGAGCGCGGGAACCCGGCTCGGGGCGATACGGGAGACGGCTGCCCGCAGCGCGTCAGGGGTGAGCTCGGGCATGGGGATGAGCGGTCCGTACGGGCCGTCGGGCTGCGCGCTCACGGTGACCTCCGGTGCGGGCGGTTCGGTCCTCGTACGGTACAGGCGGAGTCACCGGTGCGGCGTGGGGACGGGGCAGGTCCATCGACGGAGGGGTTCCGTACCGCTCGGGCCGGACCCGGAGAGGCGTCCGGCGTCCTCAGAGAGGCCGGCGCATACAGATCCTCGGCCAGCGGTCCAGGCCGCGCGCTGCTTCGGTCTCGCGAAGTTTCCTCAGACCGGGGGAGCGTTCGGGCATAGGGATGAGCGCTCATGGTGACCTGCGGTGCGGGCGGTTCGGTCTTCTGGTCTCAAGGTCCAGAAGCAGCGATGTCGGGCACGCGGAGATCAGGAAAGCTCCTGCCACTCAATCGAGTCGCGGATGCGAGCAACATCGGCGTCGCTCAGCGCGGCGCCGGTTACGAAGATGATCCAGCGCCAAGGGCCGTCATCCCACTGATGGGCACTGACGGGAGTCTCCGGATCGTCCTCCGGTGTCCAGGCAAGGCCAGGCCAGCCGTACTCGTATGGGGCGTCAGAGGCCGGCTGGCGCACCAGAACACCGGACGCATTGGAGGGATCAGCGTGCGCGGGCTCGATGTCCAAGACGATCAAACCGCTGTCCGGGTCACCGTCGCGAAGGCCGATCACATCCACGGGCCACGGCCACCACGTTGGGACCGGCGCGGGAAACGGCTCCCGTCCATAGCGGGCACGCCATCGCCGGTACCGTTCCTCGGCCTGCTGGTCGGCAACCTCGCCGGGGTCTTGCATACTCGCCGTCATCCCCGCGCGAGCGGGTGCCGTTGGCGAACTCGACGTCAATCTTGAGCATCGACACCTCCTCCACCGGCGGCGCCAGCGAGTTGGAGTGGTTCAAGAGCAGCTACAGCACCAACGATGGCCCCGACTGCGTCGAGATCGCCGCCGCGACCGGCACCGTCCATGTCCGTGACTCCAAGAACGCGGACGGCGCCCGGCTCGCCTTTACAGCCGGCTCCTGGTCCGCCTTCGCGACGTACGCCGCCTCCGCGAAGTAGTCAGCACTTCTTGCGGACGAGGCGGGCGAAGTCCTCCTCGCTCATGGCGCGGCCGTCCGCCCAGACCTGGCCGTGCTGCAGAGTCGCGAGGTCGGCGGCGGTGAAGTCGACGTGGGCCGTGTAGTCCGCTCCCTGGCCGGGGACGCGGAAACTCAGTGTGTACGTACGGTCCTGGCGGAGTTCCTGCGGGCCGGTGGCCTGCGCGTGCCAGGCGGCTGGGGGCGCGAAGACGGGAATCTTCGTGACTCCGACGGGTTCGGTTGGGGTCGCCTGCCAGCCAGTGTGCTCGTCTGCGGCGTAGGCAGCCGATTCCGCGGCCGACGCCGAGGCGGACGCGGCGGGGTCGGTGGCGGCCTCCTCCGCCTCCCAGGCGGAAGCCCACGCGTCGGAGTAGCTGGTGAGCTCAACCCAGCTGGTGCGATCGTCCCCACAAGGGGAGATCATGGCCACCGGCTTCCCTGACCCGTCCAACTCGATTGCTACAAGCGGGCGTTCCGGAGGAGTGCACCCCGTGAGCGCCGCCGCACCCAGCGCCACAACTGCCGCTGCACATGCCCTGCGCTTCATGGGCCCCCTCCCACCGCGGAGTGTATGAGGCGGGCGGACCGCTGAGTGTGTTCGTGCGATTGCGGTTTGGAATCGGGTACGTCGCCGGTCTGTGCGCTCCACCTCGGACGGGTGGGGCGCACCGACCGCAAGCGATATGCGCGCTAGCCGAGATGCCACTTCTGGTTGGCGGCACCGGTGCACGTCCAGATCTGGGCCCGGGCGCCGTTCGCCGACGAGTTGTCCGTGACGTCGAGGCACTTGTTCGCCGCCGTGTTCACCACGTCCCCCGTCGTCGCGTTGTACGTCCACTGTTGTGCGCCCGTGCCGTTGCAGTCGTACAGCTGGACCTTTGCCCCGTTGGCTGTTGAAGCCGACGTGACGTCCAGGCACTTGCCCAGCGCCTTCACCGTCGAGTCCGTGCCCACCGTCCACTGCTGCGCCGCGCTGCCGTTGCAGTCGTAGAGCTGGACCGCCGCGCCGTTCGCCGACGAACCGCCCGCCACGTCCAGGCACTTGCCGCCCAGGCCCGTGAGGGCGCCCGTCGTGCCCGAGCCGCCGCCCGTGCCCTGCGTGCCCGACCAGGTGAAGGTGGCTGACGTCTTGCCGGGGAGGGAGTACGTGGCGTGCTGGCCGCCCCAGTTGATCGTGACCGTCTTCGCCGCCGAGGCGTCGTTGTACGCGATCAGCGCCTTCGAGCCGTCCGTGTTGCGCCACGCCACGTTGGGGACGTTCGTGCTCGCTGTCGAGGAGACGCGGCTCGCGCCCGGGCGGACGAACTTCGTGAGGTGGCCCATCGTGTAGTACTCGATGTTGTAGTCCACCGTGCCGCTCGCGCCGTCACCGTTGTGGACCGTGATCAGGCCCGTGCAGGTGCCGCAACCGCCGTTGTGCGGGCCCATGTTCTGGTCCACGGCCAGGGACCACTTCGTCACCGACTTTGCCCAGTTGCGGGTGTAATCGATGATGTTGCTCATGTCCTCGCGCTGCTGGTTGGCGATCCAGGTGCCGCCGGAGTGCTCCGTGCCGAAGGCGTCCAGGGACGGGTACTGGTTGTGGACGCTCGTCTGCTTCGCGATGTCGCCGCCATAGCCGTGCCAGGCGATCCCGCCGAAGTTCGGGTGCGCGCGGACCGCCGCGTCGTCGACCGTGGGGGCCGCGTACGCGTCGTACGTGTCCCAGTTCCAGTCCAGGGCCAGGACCTTCGTGGAGAGGCCCGCCGCCTGGAGCTTGGGAAGGAGCTCCGACTTGGTGAAATACGCCAGGCCCGAGCCGTTCCAGCTCATCGACGGGTAGCCGCCGCAGCACGTCGGCTCGTTCTGGGCGGTGACGTAGTTGATCGGGACGCCCTGGTCCCGGTACGCCTGGAGGTACTTCACGAAGTAGTTCGCGTACGCGCCGTAGTCCTCCGACTTGAGCCAGCCGCCGTTGAGTGATCCGCTGTCCTTCATCCACGCCGGCGCCGTCCACGGGGATGCCATCGTCGTGAGCGACGGGTTGATCTGCTGGGCCTGTTTCGTCAGCGGGAGTACGTCCGCCAGATCGTGTGCGATCGAAAAGTTCGCGAGGTTCGGGTCGGTCGCGCCCGATGCCACGTCGTCGTACGTGTAGCCGAAGCGCGCCAGGTCCGAGGCGCCCATCGGGTTGCGGAGAAACGACAGGCCGATGCCGTTCGTGGGGGAGAAGAGCTTCTGCATCGTGGCGTCGCGGGTCGCCTGCGAGAGCGCCCCGCTGCTCTTCATCAGCCAGGCCGCCGTGTCCGTGAAGGACGCGCCGCCGCCGGTGAACGTCTGGTAGCGGGTGTTCTCGTCGACCGTGATGTTCTCGCCGGAACCGCCGCTGCCCGACTGGAAGCTGATCGGGGTCTGCTGCTGGAGGCCGCGGGTGACATGGCGGCCGCCGGAGTCGTCCGTGGTCGTCAGCCAGATGTTCACCGGTTCGTTCGCCGCCGACGCGCTGCTCGTGGAGATCGCCGTGAGGCCGGCGGTGGCCAGCGCTCCGGCCAGCAGGATCCGGGTCAGCCGCCCGGACGGTCTTGCTCTGTTCATGACAGACGCTCCTCTGGCAGAGGTGGGGGAGGTGCCAAGGACTGGGGCTGAGGGTGGAGTGAAGTGCGGTTGCGGGGTGGCCGTCAAGGGGGCGCGCACGTTCAAGTAGTGAACGAATAACTCCCTTGGCCTGGGCGGAAATTGGGTCTGGACCAATCTCTACGTGAAGTATTGACGGCACCTTGGGGGTGGGCTTTACTCCTGCCACTGCCGCCGGTACCGGTTCCGGAACCGGTACCGGCGTGTCACCACAGCTCACCACCAGCTCACCAGCACCTACCCGTCCGACCTCATCGTGGAGGCCCGATGCGCGTCACCATTGCCGATGTCGCCCGAGCGGCAGGCGTCAGCAAGACGACCGTCTCCCGGGTCATCAACACCAAGGGCGAGGTGGACGGTTCAACCGCGGCGCGCGTTCGGGACGTGATCGCTTCACTGGGTTACGTACCGAGCTCCGGCGCCGTCGGCCTCGCCCGCGGCAGCAGCCGCACCGTCGGCATGCTGGTGCCCTCGCTGACCTGGCCCTGGATGGGCGAGGTGCTGCAGGGCGTCGTCGACACCGTCGAGGCCGCCGGGTACGGGCTGCTGCTCTTCACCATCAACCGCGGTGAGGAGTCGGTCCTGCGCTTCACCAGCCAGGTCTCGGCCCGCGCCTTCGACGGACTGCTCGTCGTCGAACCCGAGAACACCCTCGACAGGATCACCGAGTTGCACCGCAGGGGGCTGCCGGTCGTGCTGATCGACGACCGCGGCCACCACCCCGAATTCCCCTCCGTCGTGACCACCAACCGCGAAGGAGGAGCATCCGCCGCCCGCCATCTGCAGGCGGCCGGACGCAGCAAGCCCCTGGTCATCACCGGTCCCGCGCACTTCGGCTGTACGCGGGAGCGGCTCGGAGGCTTCCGTGACGTACTCCCGCAGGCGCTCGTCGCCCAGGGCGACTTCACGGAGGAGGTCGGCGGCCGCGCGATCGAGCAACTCATCGCGGACGGCGTCGAGTTCGACTCGGTCTTCGCTCACAACGACGTCAGCGCGGCAGGCGCGCTGCGGGCGTTGCGCGCGGCCGGCCGCAGCGTCCCCGGCGATGTCGCCGTCGTCGGCTTCGACGACATCCCGATGGCCCGGCACACCGAGCCCCCGCTCACCACCGTCCGCCAGCCCACCCGTGAGATGGGCGAGACGGCGGCGCGGATGCTGCTCGGACACCTCGGCGGTACGCCCGCACCGGACGAACCGGTCGTCCTGCCCACCGAACTGGTCGTCCGCAGTTCGGCGCCGTAACCCGGCCGCACAGCCCACCCAACTCCCGTCGTACGCACCCCGCTTCGCCTTGCCCGAAAACATCCCGCCGCAGTCCTTCCATGGAGTCGCCATGTCCGCATACCCGCAGTCCCGGAGAGTCCGGGCGGTAGCCGCCGCCGCAGTCGTGGTCGCCCTCGCCGCCGGATGCTCCGACGCCAACAGCAAGAACAACTCCTCCAAGGGCGGGGCCGGCGCGAGCGGCGTACTGACCCTCGGCAAGCCCGACGGGCCGCAGACCAACAACAGCAACCCCTTCCTCGCCACCTCGGCCGCCGCCACCCTCGGCTACCGCGTCATGGTCTACGAGCCCCTCGCCATGACCAACCGCATCAAGCCCGCGGACAAGGCCAAGCCGTGGCTGGCGACCGACTGGAAGTGGGAGTCCAACTTCACCAAGGTCACCTTCACCCTGGACTCCCGGGCCAAGTGGGCCGACGGGAAGCCGCTCACCGCCGACGACGTCGCCTTCACCTTCAACCTGCTCAAGGAGCACAAGGCGCTCAACGCCGACGGCGTCCCCTACGACGGGGTCGCGGTCCAGGGCAAGCAGGTCGTCCTGACCTTCAAGTCCTCGCAGTTCGTCAACCAGAACAAGATCATTCAGCAGTACATCGTGCCGAAGCACATCTGGGCCTCCATCAAGGACCCGGAGACCTTCCCCAACCGCACGCCCGTCGGCTCCGGCCCGTACCAGCTGAAGTCCTTCACCCCGCAGACCACGACCCTGACCGCCACGCCCGACTACTGGAAGGGCGAGACCAAGGTCAAGGAGCTGCGCTACACCGCGTACAACGACAACAGCGCGGCGACGACGGCGCTGGCCACCGGCAAGGTCGAGTGGTCGTTCGTCTTCATGCCGAACTACAAGCAGCTCTACATCGCCAAGGACCCCAAGAACTACAAGCTCTGGTTCCCGTCCGGTCTCGGCATCCACGGCCTGTGGTTCAACACCACTCGCAAGCCCTTCGACAACCCGGCCCTGCGCAAGGCCATGGCGATGGTCGTCGACCGCAACGCCATCTACGTCCAGGCCGAGTCGACCCTCTACCCGGAGATCACCAACCCGACCGGCATCCCGCTGCCCGCCGGTGACTCCTTCCTCGCGCCCGAGTACAAGAGCGCCACCACCAAGCCCGACGTCGCCGGCGCGAAGAAGATCCTCTCCGAGGCCGGATTCAAGCTCGACGGCGGCGTGCTGAAGGACCCCAGCGGCAAGGCGGTCACGCTCACGTTCACCGACCCGGCCGGCTGGAACGACTACATCACCGGGCTGTCGATCATCAAGGACAACATCAAGCAGCTCGGCATCGACGCCAAGGTCAAGACGCAGACGGCGGACGCCTGGGGCGCGGACGTCGCCAACGGCAACTTCGACGCCACTCTGCACTGGACCAACAGCGGCGCCACCCCGTACGACATGTACCAGAACATCATGGACGGCGCCCTGCTCCAGCCCATCGGCAAGCCCTCGCAGACCGGCAACTTCGGCCGCTTCAACAGCCCCGAGGCCACCAAGGCGCTGAAGGACTTCGCCAACGCCACCGACGACGCGACGCGTACCGCCGCCATGAACAGCCTGCAGAAGGTCATGGTCGACCAGGTGCCGATGATCCCGACGGCCGCGGCCCCCATCGGAGCCGAGTACTCCACGAAGAACTGGGTGGGGTGGCCGACCGAGGCCAACCCCTACGCCCCGCCGCAGCACACCCAGCCCACCGCGCTGGAGATCGTGCTGAACCTCAAGCCCGCCAAGTAAGCAGACGGGGACGACGGACGGACCGGCCATGACCGACCAAGAACAGCAGCAAGAACCGCAGAACACGATCGTGCTCGAAGCACGCGGAGTCACCAAGCACTTCACCGTACGCAGGACGGGCCGCGACGTCGTCGCACGCACCCGCCGCAGCGTCCACGCCGTCGACGACGTCTCGCTGCAGCTGCGGCGCGGCACCGTCACGGCGCTGGTGGGGGAGTCGGGCTCCGGAAAATCCACCGTCGCCCGGCTGCTCGCCCAGCTGTATCCGCTCACCGAGGGCGAGATACGGCTGGAGGGCACCGCGGTGAAAGCGGGCCGCGGCCGGTCCTTCCGTCGTTACGTACGCCAGGTCCAGCTCATCTTCCAGGACCCCTTCGCCTCCCTGAACCCGGTGCACACCGTGCGCTACCACCTCACCCGCGCCCTGAAGATCCACGGCCGGGCGGGGGAGGGCGAGGCGGAACTGGAGAAGAACCTGGCAGCCCTGCTCGAACGCGTCCAACTCACGCCTCCCCAGCGGTTCCTGGACAAGTTCCCGCACGAGCTGTCCGGCGGTCAGCGCCAGCGCGTGGCCATCGCCCGCGCGCTCGGCGCCGACCCGAAGGTGCTCCTCGCCGACGAGCCGGTCTCGATGCTCGATGTATCGATCCGCCTCGGGGTCCTGAATCTGCTGAAGGACCTCAAGGACCGTCTCCGCCTCGCCATCCTCTACATCACCCACGACATCGCATCCGCCCGCTACTTCGCGGACACGACCCTGGTGATGTACGCGGGCCGGATCGTCGAGGGCGGCGACAGCGAGACGGTCACCCAGCACCCCGCCCACCCGTACACCCAGCTGCTCATCGCCTCGGCGCCCGACCCCGACCGGGTCGTCGCCGAGGAGGAGCAGGAGGAGACCGGAAGCGGCGAGCCCCCGTCACTCATCGCCCCGCCGGGCGGCTGCCGCTTCCACCCCCGCTGTCCCAAGGCGATGGAGCGCTGCTCCACCGAACTGCCGCCGCGCTTCGACCTGGCGGACGGCCAGTGGGCGGCCTGCTGGCTGTACGAGAACGACGCGAACGACACGAAGAAGGAGGAGGTGTCCGCGAAGTGAAGTACCTCCTCCAGCGCATCGCCTTCTACTCCGTCACCGCCTGGGCCGCGATCACCATCAACTTCCTGATCCCGCGCCTGATGCCCGGCGACCCCGTCCAGGCCCTGATGTCGCGATTCCAGGGCCAGTTGGACACCAACGCCATCGACTCCCTGAAGGCTCTCTTCGGCCTCGACAAGCACCAGTCGCTCTGGCAGCAGTACACCGACTACTGGTCGCACCTCCTCGACGGCGACCTCGGCCTGTCCTTCACCAACTTCCCCACCCCGGTCAGCGAGATCATCTCCCAGTCGCTGCCCTGGACCCTGGCCCTGGTCGGCATCACGACCCTCATCAGCTTCCTGCTCGGTACGGGGATCGGCGTCTTCACCGGCTGGCGGCGCGGCTCCTGGATGGACAGCCTGCTGCCCGTCACCACCTTCATCTCCGCCATCCCCTACTTCTGGCTCGGGCTCATCGCGATCGCGCTCTTCGCCGTGAAGTGGCCGCTGTTCCCCGAGTCGGGCGGCTTCGACGACTCGCTCGTGCCGGCCTTCGACTGGCCGTTCATCTCCAGCGCGCTCTACCACGGGGCGCTGCCCGGCTTGACGATCGTGCTCAGCGCGATGGCCGGCTGGATCCTCGGCATGCGCAACATGATGGTGACGGTCTCCTCCGAGGACTACGTCATGGTCGCCCAGGCCAAGGGGCTCTCCGAGCGCCGCGTGATGTTCAGCTACGCGGCCCGCAACGCGGTCCTCCCCAACATCTCCGGCTTCGCGCTCTCGCTGGGCTTCATCGTCGGCGGCACGCTGCTGGTCGAGATGGTCTTCTCGTACCCAGGCATCGGCTACAAGCTCTTCCAGGCCGTGGGCGGCAAGGACTATCCGCTGATGCAGGGCATCTTCCTGATCATCACGCTGTCGGTCCTCGCCGCGAACCTCCTCGCCGACATCGTCTACATGCTTCTCGACCCCCGTACCCGAAGGGAGGCCTGAGGACATGGCCGTCACCGCTGCCGAAGTCGCCGTACTGGACGCGGCCGAGACCCCGGCACCCAGTAAGCGCAAGTTCCGTTTCCTGCGCGGCCGCAAGACCGTCGTCGGCTTCGCGATCCTCGGATTCTTCGTGTTGATGGCGATCGCGGGCCCGTGGATCGCACCGTACGACCCGGACAAGATGAGCCAGGCGCTGCTCCAACCGCCGTCCGCCGACCACTGGTTCGGTACGACACAGACCGGCCAGGACGTCCTGTCGCAGATCCTCGTCGGGACGCGGGGTGTGCTGATCGTGGGCTTCGTCGCCGGGGCATTCGCCACGGTGATGTCGGTCCTGGTGGGGGTGAGCGCGGGCTTCCTGGGAGGCGTCGCGGACGAGATCCTCTCCGCGCTCTCCAACATCTTCCTGGTCATCCCCGGACTGCCGCTGATCATCATCGTGGCGAGCTTCGTCGAGGACACGAGCAATCTGTTGATCGCGTCGGTGATCGCGGTGACGTCGTGGGCGTGGGGCGCTCGGGTGTTGCGCGCGCAGACGCTGTCGCTGCGGCGGCGGGACTACGTGGAGGCGGCGCGGGCGACGGGGGAGTCGACGTGGCGGATCATCCTCTTCGAGATCCTGCCGAACCTGACGGCGGTGATCGCGTCGGGCTTCGTCGGCACGGTGATCTTCGCGATCCTGTCGGAAATCACGCTCGCTTTCATCGGGGTGGCCGACATCTCGAACTGGAACTGGGGGACGGTCCTGTTCTGGGCGCAGTCCAACCAGGCGCTGGCGCAAGGGGCTTGGTGGTGGTTCGTCCCGGCCGGCCTGTGCATCGCGCTGCTCGGCATGTCCCTCGCCCTCATCAACTTCGGCATCGACGAATTCGTCAATCCGCGTCTGCGTACGGAGACGGGCGCGTCGAAGAAGGTCCGTATGCGCGTCGGCTTCACGCCGGTCAACCGCACGAAGGAGCCCAGGTCATGACCGCGACCGACCCGATCCTCACGATCAGCGGCCTCAACGTCGACTACGGCTCAGGGCCGGACGCCGTGCACGCGCTGCGGGACATCGACCTCACGCTCCACCGGGGCGAAGTCCTGGGCCTGGCGGGCGAGTCGGGCTCGGGGAAGTCGACGCTCGCGTACGCGGTGACGCGGCTGCTGTCGCCGCCGGGGGTCATAACGGGTGGCGAGGTGCACTACCACCGCGCCACCGAGCCCGACCCGGTGGACATCCTGGCGCTGTCGGCGCGGGAGCTGCGGGCGTTCCGCTGGCAGGAGCTGTCGATCGTCTTCCAGGGCGCGATGAACTCCCTGAACCCGGTGCACACGGTCCACAGCCAGCTGACCGACGTCCTGAAGGCGCACCGCCCGGAGACGAAGCGGGCGGAGCGGACGGCGCGGGCGAAGGAGCTTCTTGGCCTGGTCGGGATCTCGGCGGACCGGCTCGGTTCGTACCCGCACCAGCTGTCCGGGGGGATGCGGCAGCGCGTGATGATCGCGATGGCGCTGGCTCTGGAGCCGGAGATCGTCATCATGGACGAGCCGACGACGGCGCTGGACGTGGTCATGCAGCGGCAGATCCTGCGCCAACTGGTGCGACTGAAGGCGGAGTTGTCGTTCTCCGTCATCTTCATCACGCACGACATCTCGCTGCTGATCGAGTTCTCGGACCGGATCGCGATCATGTACGGGGGCCGGATCGTGGAGGAGGCGGCGTCGGCGGACATCTACCGCGACGCGCACCACCCGTACAGCGACGGCCTGCTGCATTCGTTCCCGGCGCTGCACGGGCCGCGGAGGGAGCTGGCGGGGATCGCGGGGTCGCCGCCGCATCTGGCTGCGATGCCGGCGGGGTGTGCGTTTCATCCTCGGTGCGGGAAGGCGTTCGAGCCGTGCGGGGTGCATGTGCCGGTGCTGGCGGCGCCGGCCGCTGGCGCGGGGCGGACGGTGGCTTGCTGGTTGCATCAGGAGTCGCCAGCGGTGGCGACAGCGGCGGGCCCGTGACCCGTTGTTGACCCCCGCCCGGGGCTCTGCCCCGGACCCCGCTCCTCAATCGCCGGAGGGGCTGGAGATGGGCATCTCAAGCCCGTCCGGCGATTGAGGACACGCGGCCGAAGGTCGCGTACGGGGGTGCAGGGGGCGAAGCCCCCGCAGGCGGGGTCCGGGCTCGACCCCGTCAACTTCCGCCCCCGGCAGGGGGTCTGGGGCGCAGCCCCAGTTTCGGGAAGGGGCGGGATTGGGGAATCCGCTCCGCGCAGCGGCGACCACCGGCCCACCCCGCCCCCGGCCAACCGATGCCCCACCCCACAACCTGACCCACCCCAGGAGAACCGTGAACAACCACCTCGTCACCCCCTACGCCCGCAACGTCACCCCCGCCCCCGTCCCCGGACTCCCCGCCGACTTCCGCTGGGGCGTCGCGACGGCCGCGTACCAGATCGAGGGTGCGGCCGCCGAAGACGGCCGCACCCCCTCCATCTGGGACACCTACTGCCGCACCCCCGGCATGGTCGTCCGAGGCGAGAACGGCGACACGGCCTGCGACCACTACCACCGCATGCCCGACGACGTGCAGCTCATCTCCGACCTCTCGGTCGACACCTACCGCTTCTCGCTCGCCTGGCCCCGCATCCAGCCCGGCGGCCGCGGCCCCGCGAACCCCAAGGGCCTCGACTTCTACAAGCGCCTCCTCGACGAGCTCGAGACCCGCGCCATCACCCCGTGGATCACCCTCTACCACTGGGACCTCCCTCAGGACCTCGAAGACGCGGGCGGCTGGCCGGCCCGCGACACCGCCCACCGTTTCGCCGAGTACGCCGCCCTCGCCTACGACGCCCTCGGCGACCGCGTCAAGCACTGGACCACCCTCAACGAGCCCTGGTGCTCGGCCATGCTGGGCTACGCGTACGGTGCCCAGGCCCCCGGCCGCAAGGACTTCGGCGACGCGATGAGCGCCGTCCACCACCTCCTCCTCGGCCACGGCCTCGCGTCCCAGTACCTCCGCGAGACGGCCGCCGCCAAGAACCAGGACCTCGAACTCGGCATCACCCTCAACCTCGGCACCGCAACCCCCGAGACCGACAGCCGCGAGGACGCCGAAGCCTGCCGCCGCGCCGACGGCCTCGGCAGCCGCATCTACCTCGACCCCATCACCAAGGGCGCCTACCCCGCCGACATCGTCGCCGACCTGGCCCTGCGCAACATCGAACTCCCCGTCCAGGACGGTGACTTGGAGGTCATCTCCACCCCCCTCGACGTCCTCGGCGTCAACTTCTACCGCGGCACCCTCTTCTCCGGCGTCACCGAGGAAGGATCCCCCCTCGACGCCGACGGCCTCCCCGTCACCCGAGGCGTCGAGCGCGATCTTCCCCGTACGGCCATGGACTGGGAGATCACCCCCACCGCCCTCACCGACCTCCTCCTGCGCCTCCAGCAGGACTACGGCCTGCCCACCGTGATCACCGAGAACGGCGCCGCCTTCGACGACGAGGTCACCCCGGACGGCGAGATCCACGACGCCGACCGCACCACCTACCTCGCCGACCACATCGCCGCAGTCGCCGACGCCCGCGCGCAGGGCGCCGACGTACGCGGGTACTTCGCCTGGTCCCTGCTCGACAACTTCGAGTGGAGCTACGGCTACGACAAGCGCTTCGGAATCGTCCGTGTCGACTACGAGACACAGGAGCGCACCCTCAAGGACAGTGCCAAGTGGTACCGCGACACCATCCGTCTCACTCGTGACAACTGAGGAGCCGCACATGCCTCGCACACGTACGAGATCCAGATCCAGATCGCGGACGGCCGGCCTCGCCGCAGCCGCCCTCCTCGCCGCCTTACTCCCCTTCACGGCGACGTCCGCCGCAGCCGACGACCCGGCCCCCGTCCCCGTGGACCGGTTCGAGGGCGAAGTCCCCTTCGCGAGCCAGCCCGCCGAGGGGATCTTCACCTGGGGCGGCAGCGCGACCGACAACCCCACCCTCGCCCTCAAGGACCGCGCCGACGCCCCCGAGGGCGCCAAGGTCCTCGAAGGCACGTACAACATCAGCGCCTACGGCGGCTTCACCCACGACTACGCCGCCGACCAGACGCCCCACAACTGGACGGCCTCCAAGGGCATCCGCTTCTGGTGGTACGGCCAGAACACCGCACCCCTCCCGCCCGGCTCCGGCAAGAAGATCAACTTCGAGATCAAGGACGGCGGCGCCAACGGCGAGGCCTCCGAGCTCTGGACGACCTCCTTCACGGACGACTGGGAGGGCTGGCACCAGGTCGAGATCCCCTTCGCGGACTTCGCGTACCGCACCGACTACCAGCCCGTCGGCGGCATCGACCACATCCTGGGCCTCGACCAGATGTGGGGCTACGCGCTCACACTACCGACCGGCGCGCCCGGCCAATTCGCCCTGGACAACGTTGAGTTGTACGGAAAGGCCGACCCGTCCCTCAAGGTCGGCGTCGTCACGGACGCCGCCGTCTACCCGGTGAAGGAGGGCGGATCCGCACACGTCAAGATCTCCCTCTCCACCACCGGAGCCGCTCCCACCGAGGAGCCGGTGACGGTCGCGTACACCACCGGGGACGGTACGGCCGACCCCGCCAAGGACTACACGCCCACCTCCGGCACGCTCACCTTCCCTGCCGGATCCGCGTCGGGCGCCTCCCAGACCGTCACGGTGGCCACCACCAAGGACAGGGCGGCCGAGGAGGCGGAGACGATCCCGCTCGCCCTCACGGTCACCGGCGCCAAGCCCCCGGCCGAGAACCCCCAGGTCGTCATCAACGCCCATGACCTGCCCTACCTCAACCCCAAGCTCCCCGTGAAGAAGCGGGTCGCCGACCTGCTCGCCCGTATGTCCCCGGCCGAGAAGGCCGGCCAGATGACGCAGGCCGAGCGCAACGCCCTCAAGTCCCAGTCGGACATTGCGGGTTACGACCTCGGCTCGCTCCTCTCGGGCGGCGGCTCGGTCCCGACCCCGAACACGCCCGAAGCCTGGGCGAAGATGGTCGACTCGTACCAGCTGCGGGCCCAGGCGACCCGCTTCCAGATCCCGCTGATCTACGGCGTGGACGCGGTGCACGGCCACAACAACGTCATCGGCGCGACGATCATGCCGCACAACGTCGGCCTCGGCGCGACCCGCGACCCCGCGCTCGCCGAGAAGACGGGTGCGGTCACGGCCAACGAGGTGCGCTCCACCGGCATCCCGTGGGACTTCGCCCCCTGCCTGTGCGTCTCGCGCGACGAGCGCTGGGGCCGGGCCTACGAGTCGTACGGCGAGGACCCGGCGCTCGTCTCCTCCCTGGAGACGGTGATCCAGGGCATGCAGGGCAAGGCCAACGGCCAGGACCTCTCCCGCAACGACAAGGTCCTGGCGACGGCCAAGCACTTCGTGGGTGACGGCGGTACGGCGTACGGCTCGTCGACCACCGGCTCGTACACGATCGACCAGGGTGTCACCACGGTCACCCGCCAGGAACTGGAGGCGGTGCACCTCGCCCCCTTCGGCGACGCGGTCAAGCGGGGCATCGGCTCGGTCATGCCGTCGTACTCCTCGCTGGACATCCTCGGGGACGACGAGGGCCCGGTGAAGATGCACGCCAACGCCGCAATGATCAATGGGGCGTTGAAGGGCAAGATGGGGTTCAAGGGCTTCGTCATCAGCGACTACGCGGGCATCGACCAGATCCCCGGGGACTACGCGAGCGACGTCCGCACCTCCATCAACGCGGGCCTCGACATGATCATGGTCCCGACGAACTACCAGACCTTCACGGCGACCCTCCAGGACGAGGTGAAGGCGGGCCGGATCGCCCAGTCGCGGATCGACGACGCGGTGTCGCGCATCCTGACGCAGAAGTTCCAGCTGGGCCTCTTCGAGAAGCCGTACGCCGACACGACGAACATCGCGCAGGTCGGCTCGGCGGACCACCGCGCGGTGGCCCGTACGGCGGCGGCGGAATCCCAGGTGCTGCTGAAGAACTCCGGGAACGTCCTCCCGCTGAAGCCTTCGCAGAAGGTGTACGTGGCGGGCTCCAACGCGGACGACCTGGGCAACCAGGCCGGCGGCTGGACGGTCACCTGGCAGGGAGGCTCGGGCAAGACGACGACGGGCACGACGATCCTGGACGGCATCAAGAAGGACGTGACGGACCCCGCGTCCCTCACGTACTCCAAGGATGCATCGGCTCCCACGACCGGGTATGACGTGGGCGTGGTGGTCGTCGGCGAGAAGCCCTACGCGGAAGGCATAGGCGACGTAGGAAACGGCCACACACTCAGCCTCACGGCGGCGGACCAGGCGGCGATCGACAAGGTCTGCGCGGCGATGAAGTGCGCGGTCCTGATCGTCTCGGGCCGCCCGCAACTGATCGGCGACCAGCTCGCGAAGACCGACGCGCTCGTGGCCTCCTGGCTGCCGGGCACGGAGGGCGACGGAGTGGCGGACGTCCTCTACGGCAAGAAGGGGTTCACGGGTCAACTCCCGGTCACCTGGCCGAAGTCGGAGGCCCAGCTGCCGATCAACGTGGGTGACACGACGTACGATCCGCAGTTCCCGTACGGCTGGGGCCTGACCACCTTGAAGAAGACCCCGCCCGGCGGTGAGGTGACCCTCAGGGCCCTCGCACTGGCGGCGAACTTCGTGAAGGCGGACTCCCCGGCGGGCAAGGAGATCGCGACGGCGGCCCGCCAGATAGTCCAGCAGAAGATCGCGGACCATCTCACCCAGGCCACGTCCAAGCCCTTCGCGGACGCGGACCACCTGCTCCTGACGGGCGACCTGAAGGGAGCACTGGCGAAGCTGACGGCGTCCTACCGGGCGGCCTGACGCGAATCGGACGGGCGGCACTCCTCCTGGGAGCGCCGCCCGTTCGGCATGCACGAGGCGAGGAGCGCGATGCCTGCGGCGCTGAGCAGTGCGGCCGGAAGGGATCGGGTGGCGAGGGGGCCTGCGAGGGCCGCGCCCGCCGCGAAGCCGGTCAGTTTCAGGCTCGCCCCTGTGGTGCTGTGTCTTCCCGGGGGACGACCCCCGGACCCCCGGCCGGACAGGGACCCGGTGGCGAGGGGGCCCGTGAGGCCGGTGGCTCTCAGGCTCGCGCCTGTCGTGCTGCGTCTTCCTGGGGTTCCGGATCCCCGGCCGGACGGGCGGGCCGTCGCAGTGACTCGGACTGGCTGCGCGTGGTTGGCGTCAGCGATGCGAGGAGCGCGATTCCCGCTGAGGTCAGCAGTGCGGCCGGTAGGGATCGGGTGGCGAGGGGGCCTGCGAGGGCCGCGCCCGCCGCGAAGCCGGTCAGTTTCAGGCTCGCCCCTGTGGTGAAGATCTGACCTCGCAGGTGGTCTGGGGCCTCCCGATGGCGTATCGCGAACAGCGCCGTGAGTTGCGGGCCCTGCGCCGCCCCCGCCAGCACCATTGCGCCGATCAGCAGGGGCGGTTGGAGTGTGGCCGCCATTGCCAGGGCTGCCGCCTGCGCCAGTGCGCTCGCCCCGATCACGCGCTCCGGAGCCTCCGATACCCGCCGCGCGCGGGCCAGCAGCGCATTCGTCGCGAGCGCCGACGCGGCCACCGCCGTCAGCAGCAGTGCCCCGCGCCCGGCCCCGCCCAGCACCTCCGCCCCCAGCAGCGGGCAGCACGCGACCAGCATTCCCTCGCTCATGCACGACGCCACCGACACCGAGGTCGCCCGGGTCAGCGGGCGCGAGCGCAGAACGGCGCGGAATCCGGCGAGCGGGGAGGCGCGCATCGCCGTACGCGTATGGACCCGGGGCAGCCCCCAAGCCGCAGGCAGCGCACAGCAGATGAGGGCTGCGGCGACCGCCACCCCCGCCGGCGCTCCGGCGAGGCTCGCGACGAGTCCGGCCGCCGCCGGGCCCGCCAGACCCGCGAAGTTGAAGGTCATCGCGTCCAGGGCATTGGCGCGCGGCAGCCTCTCCGGGCCTACTGCGTACGGGAGTTGGGCCGTCCAGCCCCCGGACAGCGCGGGCCCGAGCAGCCCCGCGCCCACCGCGACGAGCACGGTGCACACCACCGGCACCCGGCCCAGGCTCACCAGAATCAACACAAGCGCTCCCGCATACGCCCCCAGCGCTCCGGCCAGCAGCCGGCCCGGCCGTTCGGCGCGGTCGAGCAGCATCCCGAAGACCGGACCCCCGACCGCCGCCGAGACCGTCAGCCCGGCCAGGAGCGACGACGCGGAAGAGGCCGACCCCGTCGCGGCGAGACCGGCGAGGAGCAGGGCCGGGCCCGACATCTCGTCGCCGGTGCGGGCGAGGGCGGCACCGGCGACGTACGACCGCATTCCGTAACGCTTCATCATCCCATCGACGTTACGCAGGTAACTCAAACCTCATCAAGATGCGTTACATTGCCCGGGTGCTGACCTCGAACGCCACAGCCCGCCGGACCGCCGCCCTGGTCAACGTCCTGGCCCAGGAGACCGCCACCCCCGAAGCGGTCGCCGACGTCCTGCGCGAGCACGGGGAGAGCGGCCCGGTCGACCTCACCCCCGCCGATCTCACCGCGATGCGCACGGCGGCCACCTCCCTACGCGAAGTCTTCGCGGCCCCCACCACCGACACCGCCGCCGAGGCCCTCAACCGCCTCCTCCGCAAAAGCACGGGACGCCTCCGCCTCACCGCCCACCACGGCACAACCCCCTGGCACCCCCACCTCGACAGCGACGACGACGCCCCCTGGGGCGAGTGGCTGCTCGCCTCGTCCTGCCTGGCGCTGGCCGTCCTCATCTGGGACGGCCAGCGCCCACCCGGCGGCATCTGCGCCTCGACCACCTGCGCGAACGTCTATCTCACCCAGGGCAGCGGCCCACCCCGCCGCTACTGCTCCCGGCGTTGCGCCACCCGCGAGCGCGTGGCCGCCCACCGCCGCCGTCAGTAGGTCACGGCGGCCCACACCACGGCCCCCGCGACGGCCGCCGCATAACACCCCACAGCAGCCCGCACGGTCCGCAGCCGCGCGGCCTCACTCCACCCCGTACGGCTCAACACCCAAGCCAGCACCGGCAGTACGAGCACCGCATGCAGACTCACCCCGTGCAGCGGCTTGAAGGGGGCGGTCGAGTCGTACGCGGCGAGCTGATGCCCGGTCCGCGTCAGATACACCCCGTGCCCGATCATCACCGCGCCCGAGGCGAGCGCGACCAGCAGAATCGCGAACCCGGCCCGCACGGCCACCGCCATCCCGACCGGACCGCCGGGCTCCCGCCGGAACGAAGCCACAGCGAAAGCGGTCAGCACGACGACCAGCACCCCGCCCCCCACCGCCAGCGCCATGGACACCACCGAGTTGAACGAGGTCTCCATGTCCAGGTGCGAGGGCACGTGCCGCCACGCCTGCAGCGTGATCCCCCCGACCTCCAGCACACAGTCGGCGGCGAAGACGACGAGCAGCACGGCCCGCACGCGCTCGCTCGTCCGCACATACGACGTGACCCAGGTGATCGCCGCCAGCGTCAGCCCGAAGGACACCCCGAAGGTGAAGGGCTTGCGCCAGGAGACGGGCCCGTTCCAGGGGCCGCCGTCGACGAAGAAGACGCCCAGGTGGAAGAGGCCGGAGGCGACGAGGACGGCGGCGACGGCGTAGCAGAGACGTTCGCTCGGACGGTTCATACGGGCCAGCATGGCGAGGACCTGCCACCCGGGGCGTCGCCCTGCCGGAGGCGATCCCCGTACGCCCCGGGGAGTACGGGGCTCAGCCCGCGGCGTCGCGCCCGCTCGGCCCGATCCGCTCGGTGGGCCCGCCGAAGGGCAGATACGTGGCCCGCGACGCGAGCAGCCACACCCCGTCGACGCACCGGAAGGAGTCCTCGTAGTGCCCGACGTTCGCGGGCAGCCGGGGCGGCAGCATGCCGCCGGTGTAGCCGTCGACGCGGTACGTGGCGAAGTAGGAGATGGCGGACGCGGTCGTGGCCGACTCGACGGTGACGAGGATGTTGCTGCACATCCGCCGAGAGAGCCGGTCCTCGGGCCGCGACCCGAAGTAACTCCGCAGCTCCTCGCGCCCCTTGATGAACCGGTTGCCGTGCGGCCACTCCCAGACGCCGTCGGAGGTGAAGAGCTCGGCGACGGTGCTCGGGTTCCCCAGATCGAGCCGGCGCAGAAACTCCACGATCAGCCGCTCGCAGGCACGCTCGGCGAGCAACCGCTCCAACGGGTCGAGTTCCGCGTATCCGGTGTCCATCTCCGGTTTGTATCAGCCCTGTTCAGCCACGACCAGCGATTTCCAACTGGGCCCGCACTTCCAGCGCGACCCGGTCGCGCCGACGAGCTCACGCGGCGGCAGCGTCGCGAACCCGTTCTCGTGCGCACAGGTGTAACACCCGGTCTGCGCCTGCCCCTTGACCCGGTCGGCCCCGACGGAATCCCCGAACGCCCCGTCCCCGGAAGTCATTTCGCCAACCTACGGCAGCGCCCGTGACCTTCACTCGCATTCCATTGCAACAAATCCAGTGCACGTTGTTGCGTTAGATTCGAAACCATTGCAATGAATATTCGGCCTCTACCTGCGACTATGGCATTCATGCGCAACGAGTATGTTGTCAGATCATTGAACGCAACGTAGCGTTTCTCTCATCGGAAACAGTGAACGCAGAAGGAGAGCACGATGCAGAAGTTCGACACCCCCGCTCCGGTCTCCGCGATTCTCGACATCCCCGCGGGCTACATCCGGTTCATCGCAACAGACCGTGCCGACACCACGGTCGAGGTCCTGCCCGCGGACGCCTCGAAGGGCCGCGACGTGAAGGCCGCGGCGCAGATCACGGTCGAGTACGGCGACGGTGTCCTGAGGATCGGGTCCCCGGAGGCGAAGAGCCGGATCCTCGGCAACTCCGGTTCCGTCGAGGTCACCGTCCAACTGCCCGCCGGCTCCCGCGTCGAAGCGAAGGCGGCCAGCGCCGAACTCAGTGGCGTGGGACCGCTCGGCGACGTCATCTTCGAGGGCGCACAGGGCGCGGTCGAACTCGACTGGACGGAAAACGCCCGCCTCACCCTCCAGGACGGCGACGTCTCGGTCGGCCGCCTGGCCGGCGACGGGGAGATCACCACCCTGAAGGGCGATCTGACGGTCGCCGAAGCCGTGCACGGCACGGTCACGCTCCGCACCGAGTCCGGTGAGATCTCCATCGCCGCCGCCCACGGAGTCTCCGCCGCACTCAACGCCGGCACCACGTACGGCCGGATCCACAACTCGCTCAAGAACGCCGACGGCGCCGACCTGCTCATCCACGCGAGCACCGCCCACGGCGACATCACCGCCCGCAGCCTCTGACAAGGAGCACCCCTCATGACCAGCTCGGCCATCTCCGCGAACGCACTGCACAAGTCCTACGGCGACAAGGTCGTGCTCGACGGCATCGACCTGGAGGTCCCCGAAGGCACGGTTTTCGCCCTCCTCGGTCCGAACGGTGCCGGGAAGACGACCGCTGTGAAGATTCTTTCCACGCTGATCTCCGCCGATGGCGGGCAGGCGAGCGTCGGTGGTCATGATCTGGTCGCGAAGGCGCAGTCGGTGCGGTCGGTGATCGGTGTCACCGGTCAGTTCTCCGCCGTCGACGGCCTGATCACCGGCGAGGAGAACATGCTCCTCATGGCCGACCTGCAACACCTCCCCAAGGCTGAGGGCCGCCGGGTCACGGCTGAACTCCTGGAGCGCTTCGACCTGGTGGAGGCGGCGAAGAAGCCGGCCTCGACGTACTCGGGCGGCATGAAGCGCCGGCTGGACATCGCGATGACCCTGGTCGGGAGCCCGCGGATCATCTTCCTCGACGAGCCGACGACCGGTCTCGACCCGCGCTCGCGTCACACGATGTGGGGGATCATCCGTGAGCTGGTCACAGGCGGCGTGACCGTCTTCCTCACCACCCAGTACCTGGAGGAGGCGGATGAACTCGCCGACCGTATCGCGGTGTTGAGTGACGGGAAGATCGCCGCGGAAGGCACCGCGGAGGAGCTCAAGCGTCTGGTCCCCGGCGGACACGTACGACTGCGCTTCACCGACCCCACGGCCTACCGGTCCGCCGCCACCGCACTCCGCGAATCCACCGGCGACGACGAAGCGCTGATCCTGCAGATTCCCAGCAACGGCAGCCAGCGCGACCTGCGTTCCATCCTCGACCGCCTCGACGCCGCCGGCATCGAAGCCGACGAACTGACCGTCCACACCCCCGACCTCGACGACGTCTTCTTCGCCCTCACCGGCGACAACACCGTCCCCAGCCAGACCACTCCGTCCAAGGAGACAGTCCGATGAGCTCCCTCTCCCTTGTTGTGCGCGACTCGAACACGATGCTGCGCCGCAATCTGCTGCATGCGCGCCGCTATCCGTCGCTGACGCTGAACCTGCTGCTCACTCCGGTGATGCTGCTCCTGCTGTTCGTCTACATCTTCGGTGACACGATGAGCGGCGGTGCGGGCCGCTCCGCCTACATCGCCTACCTGGTGCCGGGCATCCTGCTGATGACGATCGGCTCGACCACGGTCGGCACCGCCGTCTCGGTCTCCACCGACATGAACGAGGGCATCATCGCCCGTTTCCGCACCATGGCCATCCACCGTGGTTCGGTGCTGATCGGGCATGTGATCGGCAGTGTGTTGCAGGCCATCATCAGCGTGGTCCTGGTCGGTGCGGTCGGTGTCGCGATGGGCTTCCGCTCCACCGACGCCAGTGTCCTGGAGTGGCTGGCGGCCTTCGGCCTGCTCGCCCTCTTCGCCCTGGCGTTCACGTGGATCGCCGTCGGGATGGGCCTGGGCAGCCCGAATGCGGAGGCGGCCAGCAACAGTGCGATGCCGCTGATCCTGCTGCCGCTGATCTCCAGCGCCTTCGTGCCGCTGCACAGCATGCCGGGCTGGTTCCAGCCGATCGCCGAGTACCAGCCCTTCACCCCGGCCATCGAGACCCTGCGCGGACTGCTCCTGGGCACCGAGATCGGCAACAACTGGTGGATCGCGCTGGTCTGGTGCGTGGGCCTGACCGTCCTGGGCTACCGCTGGTCGCAGTCCCAATTCAACAACGACGCCAAGTAGTCCGGATCCCGACCCCGACGCCCTCTGGCGAACGCGCGTAGAACTCGGGCACCATCTCCCTGCGCCACCTGCACAGCAGACCCACAGGAAGCACGGTCAACAGCAGGAGGGTTCCCCCGTGAAGATCCGCTCTGTCCTCAGTGCGCTCGCGCTCGTCCTCGGTGTGCTCTTCGCACCAGGTGTCGGTGTCTTCTCCAGCGCGTCCGACGCCTTCGCCGCCACGAAGATCAGCCAGGCCACCGCCGAATCGATGTTCCGCTCCGTCGGCATCACCTGGTCGTCGTCCGGCGGCTGCACCAACCGCAACAACTCCACCTGTACGTCGTTCGACCAGCTCAACCTCGCCACCGCCCAGGGCGCGCAGACCCTGAAGCGGGCGACCGGGTGCGCGATGAACATCACCGGCGGCACCGAGACGGGCCACGCGAGCGGCACGTACTCGCACTGGAACGGCTACAAGCTCGACATCGGCAAGAGCACCTGCCTCAACAACTACGTGCACAGCGCGTTCAGTTACATCGGCCTCCGCGGCGACGGCTACCCGATGTACCAGTCCGGCTCCGGCAACATCTACACCGACGAGGGCAACCACTGGGACGTCCTCTACTACAACTGTGGCGGCTGCTAGCGCGCACCGCGGACACACCACAGCCCCGGTCTCCGCTCGGAGACCGGGGCTGTGGCGTACGACGGGTCAGACGGGTCAGAAGGGTCAGGCGGCCTTGATCGCCGAGATGTCGAAAGTCAGCTTGACCTTGTCGCCGACCAGGACGCCACCGGTCTCCAGCGCCGAGTTCCAGGTCAGGCCCCAGTCGGTGCGCAGGATGGTCGCGCTGCCCTCGAAGCCGACGCGCTCGTTGCCGTACGGGTCGGTCGCGGTGCCGTTGAACTCCAGGTCGATGGCGAGCGGCTTGGTGACGTCCTTGATCGTGAGGTCACCGGTGATCCGGTACGCGTCGCCGCCGAGCTGCTCGGCCTGCGTCGAGCGGAAGGTCATGAGCGGGAACTTCTCCGCGTCGAAGAAGTCCGCGCTGCGCAGGTGGCCGTCGCGGTCGGCGATGCCCGTGTCGACGGACTCGATCTGTACGTCGAGGGAGGCGGTCGAGCGGGACGGGTCGGTGCCGTCGAGGTGGAGGGTGCCCTCGTGGCCGCCGAAGGAGCCGCGGACGTTGGTGACCATGGCGTGACGCACGGTGAAGCCGATGGAGCTGTGGGCGGGGTCGATCGTGTAGTCGCCGGTCAGGGCGGCGAGAGCGGGGTCCACCGGGAGAGCGGCGGCGGGCGCGGCCTCGGCGGCGACGGTCTGGTTCTTGCGGTTGAACAGAGCCATGGCTCCTCCTCGGTGGGGACGGGGTTCAAGGTCGTTTAACCTTCAACGAGATCGACTATAGACCTCTTTGGTTCAAAGTTCAACAACGTCACCCGTTCGGATCGTGTCGCACTCGTGAAGTGGACGAAATGGGCAGCCTGAACTGTGCACCTGAAACTGGACAGCCTGGACTGAAGAGTTTTACGGTGAGGCCATGAACGACAACAGAGCCGACGCCCGCGCCGGCGAGACCTCCGAACTGGCGGTCCGTGCGGCGGGCGACACCCGGGCCGTGGTCAGCCGTCTGATCCGCAGACTCCGCGAGCTGGCCGGCGACGGCGGCCTCACCCCGTCGCAGACGTCCGTGCTCTCACGCCTCGCGAAGGGCGGCCCGGCCACGGCCAGCGACCTCGCCGCCGCCGAGCGGGTCCGCCCGCAGTCGACGGCCAAGACCGTCGCGGCGCTGGAGGAGGCCGGTCTGGCCGTGCGCACCCCCGACCCCGACGACGGCCGCCGCCAGCTCGTCTCCCTCACCGACGCGGGCCGCGAGCGCTTCCAGGGCGAACGGCGCTCCCGCCAGGAGTGGCTCGCGCGCACCCTTGAGGAGCGCTGCAGCGACGAGGAACTGCGTACGGTCATCGCGGCCATGGCGTTGCTGGACGACGTCGCCCAGTCATGACGGCCCTCACCGGCCGCATACGGACCACCCTGCGCCGCACCGGAGCGCAGGAGCCCGGCGGGTTCAACCGCAAGCTGCTCGCCCCGATGATGCTGGGTTCCGTACTGAACCCCATCAACTCCTCCATGCTCGCCGTGGCGTTGATCCCCATCGGGCAGGCGTTCGGCGCCCCGCCGTCCCAGACGGCGTGGCTCGTCTCCGCCCTCTATCTCGCCACCGCGGTCGGGCAGCCGGTCATCGGCCGGCTCGTCGACACGTACGGTCCGCGCCTGCTCTACCTCGTGGGCACCGCGCTCGTCGGCATCGCCGGACTGGTCGGCGTCCTCGCCCCCGAGCTGTGGGTCCTCGTCGTCTCCCGCGTCCTGCTCGGCTTCGGCACCTCGGCCGCGTACCCGGCCTCGATGTTCCTGCTCCGCAGCGAGTCCGACCGCACCGGCATGAAGAGCCCCACCGGGATCCTGGCCGCGCTCTCGATCTCCAACCAGGTCGTCGCGGTGATCGGCCCGACGCTGGGCGGACTGCTCATCGGCGCGGGCGGCTGGCACCTGATCTTCGCCATCAACATCCCGCTGTCGGCGGCCTGTCTGGTCCTGGGCGCGCGGCGGCTGCCCCGGCGCGACGCCGTGATGGCGAAGCCGGAGTCCGAGCGGGTCGACGTGCCGGGCATGGTGCTGTTCGCCGGGATGCTCACCGCGTTCATGCTCTTCCTGATGGACCCTCAACTCTCCGATTGGTACCTGCCGTTGATCGCCGTCGCCCTCGGCGGGGGCTTCACCGCTCGCGAGCTGCGCACCGCACAGCCCTTCATCGACCTGCGGGTCCTCGGCGGCAACGCACCGCTGCTCGCCACCTACATTCGCCAGCTCCTGGCGTACACCACTTCGTACGCCTTCCTCTACGGCTTCACCCAGTGGCTGGAGGAGGGCCACGGCCTGAGCGCGTCCGCTGCCGGGCTCGTCCTGCTGCCGATGTCGGTGGCGGCGATGGCCGTCACCGCGACGACCGGGCGGCGCGCACAGGTGCGCGGCAAGCTCCTGGCCGGCGGACTGGTGCAGATCGCCTCCTGCGCGGCCCTGCTCCTTCTCGGCTCGTCAAGTCCCCTCTGGATGCTGATCGTCGTCGGCGCGCTCGTCGGCATACCGCAGGGCCTCAACGGCCTCGCCAACCAGAACGCCCTCTACGCCCAGGCCGACCCGGCCCGCATGGGCTCCTCCGCCGGCCTGCTGCGCACCTTCATGTACGTCGGCGCGCTGCTGGCCTCCGCCGCCAACGCCGTGTTCTTCAAGCACGGCGCGAACACCGCGGGCCTGCACGACCTCGGCATCTTCCTCCTGGTCGTCGCCTGCCTCTTCCTGCTGGTCAGCGCGGCGGATCGCTCGCTGCGCCGTATCGCCCCGGCCGCCCGGTAACTCCCTTCCCCCTCCCGGAAAGAGCACCGCCTTGTCACTCACCACGCTCGACCCCACCACCGCACTCGTCCTCATCGACCTGCAGAACGGCGTATTGGCCGCCACCGGCGCCCCCCACTCCACCACCGAGGTCCTGGACCGCTCCGTCGAGCTGGCCGACGCCTTCCGCGCCCGCGACCTCCCCGTCGTCCTGGTCCGCGCCACCTTCGCCCCCGACGGCGCGGACCGCGTCCCCGGCCGCAGCTCCGTCGCCCCGGGGGCCCGGAGCCTCACCCTGACCGAGGGCTGGGACCTCATCGTGGACGCCCTCGCCGGACACCCCGGCGACATCACCGTCACGAAGCGCAACTGGGGCGCGTTCTACGGCACCGACCTCGACCTCCAGCTGCGCCGCCGGGGCGTCACCCAGATCGTCCTGGCCGGCATCGCCACCAGCGCCGGCGTCGAGTCCACCGCCCGCGCCGCCCACGAACACGGCTACCACCTCACCCTGGTCACCGACGCCATGACCGACAGGGACGCCGACAACCACCGCCACAGCACCGAGCGGATCTTCCCCCGCATCGGCGAGACCGGCACCACCGCCGAGGTCCTCGGCCTGCTCGCGGGGGCGGCCGCCGAATGAGCGCCCTGGACAAGGCACTTACGCCCCTGGGCCGCCTCCTCCGGAACCGCCGCGCGGGCGAGGAGCACAGCGTCCGCCGCGTCCCCGCCCTCGCGAGCGCCACCGCGATCGAGTTCTCCAGCGCCGCCTTCGCGCACGGGCAGCCGATCCCCGTCCGGCACGCGGGCAAGGGGCGCGGACCGAACCTCTCCCCGCCGTTCCAGTGGGGCCCGCTCCCCGAAGCCACCCGCCAACTCCTCCTGGTGATGGAGGACATCGACGTTCCCCTGAGCCGCCCGATCCTCCACTTCGTCGCCCTGTTCTCCCCGGACCTCAAGGGCTTCGCCGAAGGAGCGCTCACCCCTGACAACACGCAGGTCAGATACGTCCCCGTCGTCATGGGCCGCACCGGCTACCAGGGCCCGCGCGCCCTCTCCGGCCATGGAGCGCACCGCTACGGATTCCACCTCTACGCCCTCGACGAGGCGATCCCCGCCGACACCCCGCTCCCCAACTGCGAAGCGCTGCTCCAGGCCGTGACAGGACACGTCGTCGCCACCGGATTCTTCGAGGGAACCCAACAGGGCTAGCCGCAGGAGCCACTTGGACTTCCGTACGGCGGTTGTTGGACTGCCGCAGCCGGTAAGCGGGTTGGCCGTTGACCGGGGCGGGGCGGCGCCACTAGATCAGTGCTCATGCCTCGAAGATTCCGCGCGGCGTGCGCACTCGCCGCCGCCTCATCCGCCGTATTCGCCCTGGCCGGGCCCGCCCTGCCGGCCGCCGCCCGCACCGGAGCAGCAACCGGGGCGGCGGCCGCGTCCGCCGGGGACGCCGTCATCGGCTCGCCCCAGCTCTCGGTGGCCGTCGCCAAGGACTTCCCGCGGGTCGTCTCGTACACCGACAACGGAACCGGCGCGACCCTCCTCGGCAGTACGAAGCCGGTCACCGCGGTCACCCTCAACGGCAAGGCCTACCCGGTCCAGGTCAAGGGCGACCCGGTGATCACGGCCTCCAGCGCCCGCTACACGCTCACCTTCACCGGCCTCGACGGCGTCGAGATCGACGCGACGCTGTCGGTCGCAGGGCGGGCCACCACCTTCAAGGTCACCGCCGTACGCGACACCGAGGCGTTCCGCGTCGGCACCATCGACATCCCGGGCCACGACCTGGTCTCCGTCTCCAGTACGGACACGGGCGCGGCCACCGCCTTCACCCGGCTCGACAACGACTCCACGCGGACCGCCGACGTGTTCGGCAAGGTGACGACCTCAACGGCCGCCGACACGGCCCCCGTTGGCGCCACATACGCGATCGTCAACACCGGATCGCTCGCTGCGACCGTCGAGTCCAACTCCAGCTACGACAAGCCCAGCGGTGCCACCAACGGCGACGAGGCCCGCTTCTGGCACCAGGCCCGCAAGGACGCGGACGGCTCGGTGCGCGTCGGCGTCTGGTCGGGGCAGTGGACGTACCGGGGGAGCGGCTCACCGACCGCCGAAACCGGCGGCAACCTGCCCTGGGCGAAGGTCGTCGTCACCCCCGACGCCAACGGCGACGGGGCGGTCGACTGGCAGGACGGCGCCGTCGCCTTCCGCACCATCGGCATCAAGCCCAAGGGCGGCGACCAGACCCCGGACCGGGTCATCACCCACATCCCGTTCAACTTCGCCAGCCAGGCCACGCACCCCTTCCTGCGCACCCTCGACGACGTCAAGCGGATCTCGCTGTCGACGGACGGGCTCGGGCAGATGGCGCTCCTGAAGGGGTACGCGTCCGAGGGCCACGACTCCGCCCACCCCGACTACTTCGACATCAACAAGCGGGCGGGCGGCCTGAAGGACCTCAACACCCTGCTCAGGGACGGCAAGAAGTGGGGCGCCACCTTCGGCGCGCACATCAACGACACCGAGGCGTACCCGGTCGCGACGACCTTCGACGACAACCTCGTCGACAAGACCGCCCAGGGCTGGAACTGGCTCGACCAGAGCTACTACATCGACCAGCGCCGCGACGTGAACAGCGGAAACCTCACTGCGCGCCTGAAGAAGCTGCGCGACGAGACCGACCCCAACCTCTCGATGCTGTACGTCGACGTGTACTACACGCACGGCTGGATCGCCGACAAGACGATGCAGGCCATCCAGGGCCAGGGCTGGAACGTCGCCTCCGAGTGGGCCGACAAGTTCGAGCGCGGCTCGCTCTGGTCGCACTGGGCCAATGACCTGGACTACGGCGGCCCCACCGACAAGGGCCTCAACTCCAAGATCATCCGCTTCATCCGCAACGACGAGAAGGACGTCTGGAACAACGACCCGGTCCTCGGCCAGACCGCCATCGACGAGTTCGAGGGCTGGACGGGCGAGACGGACTGGACGAAGTTCACGGCGAACGTCTGGCAGCGCGACCTGCCCGCCAAGTACCTCCAGCACCAGAAGATCACCCGCTGGGACGGCAACGACATCACCTTCACGGGCGGGGTCACCGGCACGGTGGAGGACGGGAAGCGGACGTTCTACGATCACGGCCGCAAGGTCCTGGACGGGACGAGCTACCTCCTCCCGTGGGACGGCGGCAAGAAGCTCTACCACTACAACAAGGCGGGTGGCACGACCAGTTGGGCTGTCCCGGCCGGCAAGTACACCGTCTACAAGCTCACGGACAACGGCCGCCAGAAGGTCACGACGGTCCGCCCCGTGGACGGGAAGATCACGCTGACCGCGGCCGCGGGCCAGGCGTACGTCCTCTACCCGGACCACGCCCCGAAGGCCTCCGACCCCCAGTGGGGCCAGGGCACCAAGGTGCAGGACCCGGGCTTCAACGACGCCCGCCTCGGTGACTGGGGCACGGCCGGCACCGTCGTACGCGACACGGACAGCCAGGGCCGCAACAGCGCGAAGCTGTCGGGCGACGCGACCGCCGCCGTCTCCCAGAACATCAAGGGCCTGACCCCCGGCAAGCGCTACACGGCGTCCGCCTGGGTGGAAGTCGAGCCGGGCAAGACGCGCCGTACGACGCTCTCGGCCGGCGGGCAACAGGTCACGGTCGAGCGCTCGGCCGTCGAGAACAACCTCGCCGGATCCGACTGGCACGGTACGTACTTCCAGCGCGCCAAGGTGAACTTCACCGCGCCGAGGAACGGACACACCACGCTCAAGATCGAGGCGGCGAAGGGCAGTTCGGCCGCATCCGTCCGCCTGGACGACATCCGCCTCGTCGAGAACGCCCCCGCCACCCAGGCCGGCACGGTCTCCTACGAGGACTTCGAGGCCGTCGACCAGGGCTGGGGCCCCTTCATCAAGGGCGACTCCGGCGGATCCAACGACCCGCGCACCCACATCGCCCAGCTCCACGCGCCGTACACGCAGGCCGGCTGGAACGGGAAGCTCATCGACGACGTCATCGGCGGCGGCGAATCCCTCAAGTCCCACGAGGAGAACGCCGGACTGGTCTACCGCACGGCACCCTCGACGGTCCCCATGACGGACGGGCACACGTACAAGGTCGAGTTCGACTACCAGTCGAGCCACGCGGGCGCCTACGAGTGGGTCACCGGCTACGACCGCACGAACGGCGGAGGCGGCTCCGTCGAGACCCGGCAGACCCCGCTCGGCCAGCAGCGCACCACGGCCCACTTCGCCGAGAACGTCACGGCGGGCTGCGGCGACACCTTCACCGGCCTGCGCAAGCGCGACGACGCCCCCGAGGGCGCGGACTTCGTGCTCGACGGCTTCACGGTGACGGACCTCGGCCCGGCCCCCGAGAAGGCGGCGTGCGGCACGCTCACCGTCGACCCGGCGGAGCAGACGCTGGAGCCGGGGGCGCAGAACAAGGTGCAGGCGACGTTCAGCAACGACGAGGCGACGGCGGCGACGGGCGTGTCCGTCTCGCTCACCCTCCCCGAGGGCTGGACGGCGGAGCCTGCGGGCCCGGTCACCTTCGACTCGGTGGCGCCGGGCACGCAGGTCACGGGGACGTGGCAGGTGACGCCTCCCGTGGACGCCAAGTACCAGGCGTACGAGCTGAGTTCGGCGGCGACGTACGAGGTGTCGGGCTCCCCGCGGAAGCTGTCGGCGACGGCGACGGTCCGCACGCTGCCGCCGCCGCCCACGACGGACGCCTGGGCCAGTGACCTGGACTGGACGTCCATGGACAACGGCTGGGGCCCGGCGGAGAAGGACATGGAGAACGGCGACCAGGCACCGGGCGACGGGACCCCGCTGAAGGTGGGCGGCGTCTCGTACACGAAGGGCCTGGGCACGCACGCACCCTCCAAGCTCCGCTACTACCTGGGCGGCAAGTGCACGAGCTTCACGGCGGAGGTGGGGATCGACGATTCCCAGACGACGCGGGGGAGCGTGCAGTACAGCGTCCTGGCGGACGGCACGGAGAAGGTGAAGTCGCCGCTGGTGAAGGGCCCGGACGCGGCGTGGTCACTGACGGCGGACGTCACCGGGGCGAAGTACGTGGACCTGGTGGTCGCCGACGGAGGAGACGGCAACGGCAACGACCACGCGGACTGGGGTGACGCGAAGTTCCACTGCGGGTCGTAGTTCCGAGCCTCCGCCAGGGCGGGATCAGGCCAGACCCGCAGCGATCGCCCGGCGAACCGCGTCGGCCCGGTCCCTCAGCCCCGCCTTGGCGAACAGGTTGTTGATGTGCGTCTTGACCGTGGCCTCGCTGATGAACAACTGCTCGGCGATGGCCCGGTTCGGCAGCCCCTGCCCGATCAGCCCGAGGACTTCACGCTCACGCGGCGTGAGGTCCTCGGGCAGCGCCCGCTCCGGCGCCGCAGCCACCGGCTTCGTCCGTACGGTCGCGAGCAGCCGGTCCTGGACCTCCCGGTCCAGTACGGACTGACCGGCCGCGGCTGCCCGGATCGCCCGCACGATGTCCTGGCGCCCGGCGTTCTTCGTCAGATACCCCCGCGCCCCCGCGCTCAGCGCGGCCAGGATCGACTCGTCGTCGGCGAACGTGGTCAGCACGACCACGGCCACCCCGGGGTGCTCCTCGCTCAGCCTCCGCGTCGTCTCGATCCCGTCCATCACCGGCATCCGCAGATCCATCAGCACCACGTCGACCGGCCCCGCCCCCACCGCGGCCAGCACCTCCGTGCCGTCCGCGGCCGCCGCCACGACGTCGATCCCCTCCGACAGTCCGAGCACCGCCGCGAGCGGTTCCCGTACGGCGGCCTGATCGTCGGCGACGATCACCCTCAACTTCCCCTGCTGCTCTGTCTGTTCGCTCATCCCGGGATCACTGCCTCCACCTGCCAGCCGCCCTGGTCCGGTCCTTCGGTGACCGGCCCAGCCGTAATGGTTCCGCCCAGCAGGGCGACACGTTCGCGCATTCCGATGAGCCCCATCCCGCTGCCGCCGCCCACCGGCACCGTACGGGTGGCGGGGCGGTTGCGGACCCGCAGCGAGGTCGACGCGGCGTCGAACGTCAGCTCCACCGCGACCGCCCCGCCCGGCGCGTACCTGGCCGCGTTGGTCAGCGACTCCTGGGCGATCCGCAGCAGATTCTGGGTGACCTGGGCGGGCGCCAGCCGTACGGTCCCGGTCACCGTCAGCGCATCGCGGTGCCCGGAGGATTCGACCATCGCGGTCAGGCTCTCCAGCAGCGGCAGGGAGTCCTCGCGCAGCGCGTGCACGGTCCACTGGGCCTGCTTGAGGCTCTCCTTGACCATGCTGTGCGCCTTGTTGTTGGCCTCGCGGACCTTGTCCAGGTCGCCGGTGTCGAGCAGCGCGTCGGCCAGCTCCAGCTGCATGTTGATCCCCGCGAGGGAGTGCGCCAGGACGTCGTGCACGTCCCGGGCGATACGGCTGCGCTCGGTCAGTACGGCGGTCCTGGCCTCGGCGCGGGCCGCCCGCTCGGCGGACTCGGCCGCCTCGATGGCCGTACGGACGGAGCGCTGCCGGGCCCGGTTGACGATCCCGACCAGGACGGGGGCGCCGGTGGCCAGGCCCAGGGTCCACGGCAGCAGCTCGTGGCCGGGGCCCAGGCGCAGATAGAGGACGCCGCCGCAGAGCACGCTGCAGAGCAGGGCGAGGAGGAGGGCCGGCCTGGTCTCCAGCCGGTAGCCGATGTGGCCGGCCAGGAAGAAGGCGAAGAGATAGCTCGACCCGCTGCGGCTGACGCCGATCAGTGCGGCCGCGGCGACGATGCCGAACGTGAGCCAGATCAGGGCGACGCGCGGGGAGACCTTGCCCTCGGG
The DNA here is from genome assembly GCF_036227325.1 of Streptomyces sp. NBC_01465. NCBI lineage: Bacteria > Bacillati > Actinomycetota > Actinomycetes > Kitasatosporales > Streptomycetaceae > Streptomyces > Streptomyces sp. NBC_01465. Next base: position 6,110,164 of record NZ_CP109467.1, read on the forward strand.
CACGCCCCGGCCGAGCAGTGCCACACAGTTCACGACGAAGAGGACGGCGACCGCGAGCCCGCGTCCGCTGAACCCCATGGGCCGGATCGTCAGGGCCCCGGCGACGATGACCGCGAGGGTCACGGCCCACTGCACCCGGGGGTCGTGCGCGGGAACCGGCCGGGGGCCGGCCCCTTGGTGCGGGGCCGTCCCGGAGGGCGGATCGGTCTCGGCAGCGGCCACGGGCCGACCATAACCCACGGTCAGCGGGTGCGGCCGAGGACGGGCGAGGAGGCGGCGACCCCGGCCGCCCGGGGTGCGGGCCGCACGGTCCGGCTGCGCAGGTAGATCGTCGCCAGCCGGGTGACCACCTCGGTGAGCGCCATCAGGACGAAGGCGGCGGTCCAGGCCTGGTCGGAGGTGATGTGGTGGGCGATGCTGAACCGGCCGACGTTGTCCGCGCCGCCCCCGTGCTCGACCCACAGCTGGAAGCCCATCCGGGCACCCATGCCGACCACCCAGAGGACCGCCGAGACGGCACCGGCCTTGATGAGGAGGTGCCCGCCGGCGGGCCGGATCCGGGTGTAGACACCACCGGCGATGCCGAGGACGGCACCCGCGCCGACGAGGGTGCCGATCAGTACGAGGTCGTTGCCCGCGGTGGGGATCGAGTCGAGGTACGTATGGGCCACGAAGGCCACGATGCCCAGCGGGATGAGGAAGGTCTTGAGGTCGAGGCGACCTTCCCGCAGCTGTCGGAAGACGACGAGGAGGAGCGCGATGTCTGTGATCCACTCGGTTGTTGTCATGCCCCTAAGCCTGCTGCGACAAGGCCTCTGGCACCTGGACCCATGGGTGGAACTGAGGGTGGAGACTCGGGGGCCGACGGTGTCCACCCGAGCCAAAATCAAGCCCGTCCGGCGATTGAGGACAAGCGGCCGAAGGTCGCTTACTGGGGGCAGGGACGAAGCCAGACCCGCAGCGATCGCCCTCCGCACCGCGTCAGTGCTCGGGCCCGCCCAGCACGTCCGCCAGCATCGCCGCCCGGTCCCGCGGCCACCCCATCGCATCGGGCCGCGTCTGCCACGGGCGGGGTCCGTCGAGCGGTCGGTACTCCACCCCCAGCGCGTCCAGCCGCTCCAGGTGCCGTACGAGGCGTACCTCGAACTCCGCATACGACCGATCCCCGCCCGACCACACCGCCTCCGCGAACGCCGACAGCCTCGGGAACGCCAGGTAGTCCAGGCCCCGCGCCCCGTCCACCACCTCCGTCCACAGCTGCGCTTGTCCGCCCAGCACATGCGCCGCCTCCCCGGGCGTCAGCCCGGCCGGCACCGGGTCGAAGGCGTACGCGTCCTCCGTCGTCGTCGCGCACCCCACCGGGATCGGCTCGTCGGCCCCCTCCGACTGGCGGAAGTCGAAGTAGGTCTCCGTCAGCGGACACGCCACCACGTCGTGCCCGGCCCGCGCCGCCGCGACCGCCCCCTGCGTCCCCCGCCACGACATGACCGTCGCGCCCTCCGCGAGCCCGCCCGCCAGGATCTCGTCCCAGCCCAGCAGCTTGCGGCCCCGCTGCGTCAGGAACGTGGCGAACTGCCGGATGTACCAGCTCTGCAGCGCGTCCTCGTCCGGCAGGCCCAGCTCCCGCATCCGCTCCTGGACCCGCGGACTCTCCCGCCACTCGGCCTGTACGCACTCGTCCCCGCCCACGCACACGTACCGCGAGGGGAAGAGATCGAGCACCTCCTCGTACACCCCCTTGAAGAACTCGACCGTCGCGTCCTCCGCGTTCAGGACGTGCGTCGCGGGCCCCCACGCCGTGCCCACCTCCACCGCACCCCCGGTGTTCCCCAGCTCCGGGTAGGCCGCGATCGCCGCCTGCGTGTGCCCGGGCAGGTCGATCTCCGGTACGACGGTGATCGCCCGCTCCTCCGCGTACGCGACGATCTCGCGGATGTCCTCCTGGGTGTAGAACCCGCCGTGCGGACGCCCGTCCAGGCGCCCGTGCTTCGACGAGCCGACCGTCGATTCCCTCCGCCACGACCCGGTCTCCGTCAGCCGCGGGTATCGCTTGATCTCGATGCGCCAGCCCTGGTCGTCCGTCAGATGCAGATGCAGCACATTGAGCTTGTGCAGCGCCAACAGGTCGATGTACCTGAGGAGTTCACGCTTCGGAAGGAACCGCCGCGCCACATCGATCAGCGTCCCCCGCCACCCGAACCGCGGCCCGTCCGCGACCGTCGCGCACGGCACCACCAGCGGCCCCGGCGCCGCGACCGCCGACCTGAGCACCTGCGCGGGCAGCAGCTGCAGCAGCGACTGCACGGCGTAGAAGGCCCCGGCGTGCGCCGACGCCTCGATGAGCACACCGTCGTACGCGACCGTGAGCCGGTACGCCTCCTCGCCGAGCCCGGAGTCCGTACGGAACCGGACCGCGGGCCCCTCCCCGCGCTCCGGCGGCGACGCCCCCAGCGACGGCGCGAGCGCGGCGCGCAGCCGGCCGGCGGCCCGGTCGAGCGGGGCTTCGGCGAGGACCGGGGTGGTCGAGGTGAGCGTGAACCCGCCCTCGCTGAGGGTGAATTGGGCAGGGCGGGGGACGATCATCGGGGTTCGTGACTCCTGTCAGGCCGAGTGGGCGAGCGCTTCGGCCCGTACCGGATCGGCGAAGGGCAGACCTGCCGCGTAACTCTCCAGCTCGTCCATCGCGTGGTGCGTCATCCGGCCCAGCTCGTTGCCGAGCGAGCCCGCGATGTGCGGGGTGAGCAGGCAGTTCTCCAGGTCGAAGAGGGGAGAGTCGGCGGGCAGGATCTCCGGGTCGGTGACGTCCAGGACGGCCTGCAGCCGGCCCGCGACCAGCTCCTCGATGAGCGCCTCCGTGTCGACGAGCGAGCCGCGCGCGGTGTTGATGAGCGTGGCCCCGTCCCTCAGCAGTGACAGCCGCGCCCGGTCGAACAGGTGCCGGGTCTCGGGGAGTTCGGGCGCATGGACCGTGACGACGTCGCTGGAGAGGGCGAGGGTGTCCAGCGACACCGGCTCCGCACCCAGCGCCCGCGCCTCCGCCGGATCCAGGTACGGGTCGTGGACGAGGACCCGCAGATCGAAGGGGCGCAGCAGTTCGATCACGCGCCGCCCGATCCGCGAGGCGCCGACGACTCCGACCGTACGGCGGAAGTTGCCGCCGTTCCCGACCACTTCGATTGGGCTGATCCAGGTCCGTTTGGTGCGGTACGCGGCGGCCGCGGGCAGCACCCGCTTTCCGGCGAAGAGGATCGCGGAGACCGTGTACTCGGCGACCGGGAGCGCATTGACCCCGGCGGCCGAGGAGACCGCGATGCCGCGCTCCCAGCACGCGTCGGTGATGTGGTGCTTGACCGAGCCGGCCGCGTGCACGACCGCGCGCAGTTTCGGCATCCGCTCCAGCGCGGCGGCCGTCAGGGGCGGGCAGCCCCAGCCGCTGAACAGGACCTCCGCCCCGGCGAGGCGGTCCGTGTGCGCGGGGTCGGCGAAGTCCCGTACGACGACGGCGGGTTCGGCGTCCGCGACCTCGGCCAGCCGGGCGTACGCGGCCTGGTCGAAGAGCGCGTCCCGTACGGAGGCCTCCATCGCCAGGACGGTGCGGGGGCGGCGGCGGGAAGCGGAGGCAGCGGCGGTCACTTGACGGCTCCGGCGGTGAGGCCGGAGCGCCAGTAGCGCTGCAGGCCGAGGAAGGCGATGGCCAGGGGGATCACCGAGATCAGCGAGCCCGTGATGACCAGTTGGTAGAACTCGGGGTACTGGGAGACCGTCTGGTTCCAGTTGTAGATGCCGAGCGTGACCGGGTATTTCGAGCTGTCGTTCAGCATCACCAGCGGCAGGAAGAAGTTGTTCCAGCTGCCGGTGAAGGAGAAGAGGAAGATCGTCATGAAGGCGGGGGCCATCATCGGGAGCGACACCGAGCGGAAGAGCCGGATCTCGCTCGCGCCGTCCATACGGGCGGCCTCCAGGGTCTCGCCGGGGACGTAGCCCTCGGAGAAGACCCGGGCGAGGTAGACGCCGAAGGGGTTGACCAGGCCGGGGATGAGGACCGCCCAGTAGGTGTTGACCAGGCCGACCTTTGACGCCATCAGGTACATCGGCAGCGAGACGACGGTGCTGGGGACGAGGATCCCGAGCAGGACGACCCCGTACATCTTGTTCTTCAGGGGGAAGTTGTACTTGTCGAAGGCGTAGCCGGCCAGCAGGCTGATGAAGGCCGATGCGGCGGCGCCGACGACCGAGTACAGCATGCTGTTGCCGAGCCAGGTGGCGAAGATGCCGTCGTTGTAGCTGAAGAGCGCGCGGAGGTTGGAGAAGAGGTTGAAGTCTCCGAGCTCGAAGCCGGGGTGGGCGAAGAGGTCGCCGTTGTTCTTGGTGGAGGCGAAGATCAGCCAGGTCAGCGGCATCAGCGTGTAGAACGCCATGATGACCAGGATGGTGTTGACCACGGCCCTGGAGGAGAAGGACGACGCGGTCGCGCCGCCGCGGCTGCGGGTCGTACGGGAGCGGGTGGGCCGGACCGGGGGCTGCTTGTCCACGGCGGCGGCGGACGGTGCGTGCGGGGTCTTGGTGTCGACGCTCATGCTCTACGCCTCCTTCCAGCGGTTGCCGAACTTGGTGATCACGAAGGAGAGCAGTGCTCCGAGCACGGCGAGCATCAGGGAGGCCGCGGCGGCCGTCCCGTAGTCGTGCTTGGTGAAGGCGGCCTGGTAGATGTACATCGTCGGCGACCACTCGGGGGCGAGCGAGGGGGCCTTGGCGCGCAGGATCTCGGGCTCGGTGAAGAGCTGGATGGCGCCGACGGCGGTGAAGAGCATGGTGAGGACGACCGAGGAGCGGATCATCGGGAGCTTCACGGCGACCGCTGTACGGAAGTGACCGGCGCCGTCGACGAGGGCGGCCTCCAGCGTCTCGCGCGGGACGGCCTGCAGGGCGGCGTAGAAGATCACCATGTTGTAGCCGATCCACTGCCAGGCGGCGGCGTTCGCCATGGAGAAGAGGACGGCGTCGTTGCCGAGGAAGTCCCAGCTCGCGCCGAACGTCTTCAGGAACTGGGTGATCGGGCTGAGGCTCGGGGTGTAGAGGTAGACCCAGATGATCGCGGCGATCATTCCCGGCACCGCGTGCGGCAGGAAGTACGCCAGCTGGAAGAACTTCTTCGCGCGGGCCATCGCCGAGTCGACGAGCAGGGCGAGTGCGAGGGCGCCGCCGACCATCAGCGGGATGTAGATCAGGCAGTAGAGGGCGACGTGCAGAAAGCTGTCGCGGAAGACCGAGTCGCCCAGGGCGCGCGTGTAGTTGCCGATGCCGGTGAAGACCGTGTGCGAGCCGCCGAAGCCGAGACCGGCGGACTCCTCGCGGAAGAGGCTCATCCAGATCGCGTAACCGATCGGAACGATCATCACGGCGATGAAGAGAAGGAAGAAGGGGGCGATGAACAGAGCGGGGGTGCTGCGCTGACCGCGGCCGAGCCGTGATGACACCAAAGGCTCCTTTGGTCCGTACGAGAAGAGGGTTCCGGCCGGGGCGGGATCAGGCCGCCCCGGCCGGAGGCTTGCTGCGGCGAACTACTTGGCGAGCTTGAGGCCGCGGTCCGTGATGCTCTTCTCCGCGGCCTTCTGGCCGTCCTGGAAGGCGGACCAGAAGTCGCCGGAGGCCTTGACCTTGCCGAGGGCCGCGGTCAGCGACACCGAGGTGGAGTTGTGGGTCGGGCTCCAGACCCAGCCCGCGGGGATGGTCTTCACCTGGTCGCCGGCGAGGGCGTAGATGTCCTGGCCGCCGAAGAACTTCGCGTCGAAGGTCTCCTTGGCGGTGGAGCGCAGCTCCTCGTTGGCGGGCAGACCGCTGGAGGCGCCGGACGCGAGGCGGGCCTTGACGGCGGCCTTGTCGGTGGTCGCCCACTTGATGAACTCGGCGGCCGCTTCCGCCTTCTTGGAATCCTTGCTGATGGCGAAGGACGAGCCGCCGACGGAGCCGGTGGCGGCGGTGCCCCAGTTGGGCAGCGGGGCCTCGGCCCAGTTGCCGGTCTGCTTGGGATACGAGGTCTTCAGGCCGCCCGCGCTCCAGGCCGCACCGAGGTAGGCGACGGCGCTGCCGTCGGTGACCTTCTTGGTGGACTCCGGGCTCCAGGAGACGTCGTTGTAGACCAGGCCGCCCTTGACCAGGTCCTTCCAGTAGTCCGCGACCTTCTGGGTCTCGGGGCTGGCGATGTTGACCTTCCAGGAGTCGCCGTCGGCGGCGTACCACTTGCCGCCGGCCTGCTGGACGAGGCCCGCCCAGGTGGCGGTGTCGTCGCCCCAGAAGGAGAGCATCCGGGACTTGCCCTTGGAGGCCGACTTGATCTTCTCGGCGGCGGTCTTGAACTCGGCCCAGGTCTTGGGGACTTCGACGCCGTACTTCTTGAAGAGGTCGGTGCGGTAGAAGAACGTCTGCGGGCCGACGTCGTACGGGGCCGCCCAGGTCTTGCCGCCGAGCGTCACCAGGGACTGGACGGACTCGGGGGAGTAGCTCTTGACGGTGTCGCCGAGCTCCGCGGTGGAGTCCTTGAGGAGGCCCTGGGTGACGAGGTCGGGGAGGGCCTGGTACTCGGCGTTGACGACGTCGGGGGCGTTGCCTGCCTTGACGGCCTTGCCGAGCTTGTCGTAGCCGCCGGCCAGACCGGCCGGGATCTCGGAGTAGGTGACCTGGATGTTCTTGTGGGTCTTGTTGAACTCCGCGGTCATGTCCTTGGTCCCGGGCATCCAGGACCAGTAGGTGATCTTGACCGGTTCGGCGGCGGTGCCGGTCCCCGCGCTCTTGCCGCTGGAGTCGTCGCCGCCACAGGCGGTGGCGAGGACGGCCAGAGAGGCCACAGCGGCCGCAAGGGCTATGGAGGACTTACGGGAGGTGGGCTTCATTGCTCTGACTCCTACGAGAAGACCTGCTGACGAGGCGAGTTGACGTCATCTTTCGACCAAGAACGATCAGAGTCAATAGCAAAGAGACAATCGATCATCTCGGAACGGTTTCGATGTGCGGGCTTGCGCGTTTCAATCGAAACGTGCAATCCCGCACATCCGTCGACTGGTCAACGCCCGCCGAATCAGCCCAAGTCGGGCAACTCGCGCACCTCGACGACTGTTTCCGTACATCCGTCGAGCTCCAAGACCACGATCTCGTTGCGCCCGGGGCGCAGCAGCGGCCACGGGACGTAGAGCGTCCGCTGCGGGCCCTGCTCCCAGTAGCGACCCAGACAGAAGCCGTTGACCCAGACGTAGCCCTTGGTCCAGCCGGGCAGCGCGAGATGGGCGTCGGCGGCCTCCTTCGGTTCCCCGGCTTCCTCGACGTCCAGGAAGCCCCGGTGGAAAACCGGTCCCGGACCTTCGGACGCCGTTCCCCAGGGCAGGTCATCAGGGGTTCCGTTGCCCAGCGGGACAGGGCGGGCCGTCCAGTTGTGCAGCATCTGCTGGGTGTGCAGCACGCGGGTCACGCCCTTGTGTTCGCCGACCGCCGTGCCGTAGTTGACCCGGCCCATCGACTCGACCAGCAGCTCGATGCGCGTGCGCGCACCGTCCACCGCGATCTCGGGCCACGGGGCGTCGGAGTCCCGCTCCAGGACGCCCCTGAGCTCGCCGTCGGCGAAGACATGGGCGCGGTCGGCCAGGCCCTGCACGGAGAGCGGATAGGCCTTGCGCGGGCCCGGGATCTCCGTTCCGTAGAGGACGAGGCCGTGCTCGATGCCCAGCTCCTCGAAGGTCAGCGGGACGGGCGAGGTGACGGTGGGGGCCGCCAGCTCGTCCAGTACCTCGAAGAGCCGGACCGATTCGGTCAGTTCGACCCTTCCCGCAGGCAACAGGGGCGGCAGCGGCGCCGGATCGGGCAGCGGCCCGTCGGCGACCTTCTCCAGGACCTCGCGGAACGCCCAGAACTTCTCGGTGGTCCCGCCGCGCTCGTCGATCGGGGCGTCGTAGTCGTACGACGTCACATCGGGGAGGTAGACCGCGCCGGTGGCCGGGTCCTTGGTGTTGGCGCCCGCCCACGTCCCGAAGTTGGTGCCGCCGTGCGCCATGTAGATGTTCACCGAAGCGCCTGCGTCCACCATCTCGGCGAGGGCGGCGGCCGCGTCCTTCGGGTCGCGGACGGTGTGCCCGTCGCCCCAGTGGTCGAACCAGCCGCACCAGAACTCCATGCACATCGCCGGGTCCTCCGGCCGGAACCGCCTGAGCTCGGCGAACGCCTCCGTGGCGCGGCTGCCGAAGTTGACGGTCGCCAGATGCCCGGGGACGGTGCCGCCGGTGAGGAAGAAGTCCTCCGGGCCGTCCGAGGTGAAGAGCGGGACGTCGATCCCGCGCGAGCGCATGGCGTCGGCGAGGTGCTGCAGATAGCCGGTGTCGGTGCCGTACGAGCCGTACTCGTTCTCGATCTGGACCATCAGCACATTGCCGCCGCGAGTGACCTGGTGCGGTGCGATCACCGGCATCAACCGGTCGTACCAGCGCTCCACATGGGCCAGATAGGCCGGGTCCTGGCAGCGCACCGCCCGCACGTCCCGGTCGGCGTTGAGCCACCAGGGCAGCCCGCCGTTCTCCCACTCGGCACAGATGTACGGCGAGGGGCGGACGATCGCGTGCAGCCCGGCCTCGGCGGTGGCGTGCAGGAATGCGTCGAGGTCGGCCAGTCCCTCGAAGTCGTACGTCCCCGGCCGCGGCTCGTGGAGGTTCCACGGGACGTACGTCTCCACGGTGTTGAGCCCCATCGCCCGCAGCTGGTGCAGCCGGTGCGGCCACTGCTCGGGCAGGGTCCTGAAGTAGTGCATGGCCCCCGACAGCAGGCGCAGGGGTCGTCCGTCGAGGGAGAAACCCTCGGGGGATATCTGGAACATGAGGGTTTCTCCGGTACGGAAGGAGCTCAGCTGCTGGAGTCCCGAATGTGCAGCTCGGGCAGTATGGCGAGACGGTGCTTGGGGCGGCTGGGGTCGGTGACCCGCTGGTCGAGGAGGTCCACGGCGGCCGCGCCCACCGCGTGTTTGGGCGGGGCCACGGCGGTCAGCGGGATGTCCGCGAGTGCGGCCACCTCGTCGTCGTACGCGACGATCGCCAGATCACCGGGGACGGTCAGGCCGTGTGCGCGCAGCCGCTGCAGCAGAACGATCGCATCGTGATCGTTGTGCACGAGTACGGCATCGACCCGGCCCTCGGTGACCGCTTCGATGAACTCCTCGATGATCCGGTCGCGTTCCTCCCTCGCAGAGGGGGACGGGACGCGGAAGCTGATCGCGGTGGGGGCGGCGAGGCCCGCCGCCCGCAGACCGCCCGCGTACCCCTCGGCGACCAGCGGCCCGTGCGGGCTGTCCTCGCGCAGCAGCAGGGCGATCTTCGTCCGGCCGGACTCCGCGAGATGGCGCACCGCGAGCCGGGCGCCGTAGACGTGGTCGGTGACGGCCCGCTCCGCGCCCGCGATGTCCATCTCGGGGCGGCGCTCCACCAGGGCGAAGGGGATGGGGAGTTCGGCCAGCCAGTGCTGGTCGTCCGCGCCCCCGCAGGGGGTGATCAGAAGCCCGTCGATGCCGTCGGCCAGCATCTGCCGGGCCTGCACCTGCTCCTCGGCGGGGGAGTACTGGGAGATGCCGAGCACCAGCCGGATACCGCGTGCACCGGCCGCCTCGCGGGCGCCCTTGATCACTTCCGGGTAGTAGTAGTCGGCGGCCGGCACGATCATGCCGAACACCCGCTCCGTGGCAGCGGTACGGGGTCCGGGCACCGTCGCGACCGGTGCCGTGTCCGCACCCGGTCCGGCAGTCTCCGCACGGGTCTCGGGGAGCATGGCGCCGCCGTGGACGCGGGCGACCAGACCGCGCTCGGCGAGAGTCTCGACATCACGGCGGACCGTAACGGGCGAAACCCCCAACTCATCGGCGAAATCGGTCACTCGCAGCGAGCCGTGCTCGCGCAAGCGACGCAGTATCGCCTGGTGCCTCTCTTCGGCATGCACGTAATCCGGTCCCCTCTTCCGTCACCGGGCTGAGCTGGAGTGTAGTACTCCAACGATCGTTAGTGAACGTTTCTGTCTGAACAATCATTTTCGGCAGGAAGCGTTCAAGCCATTGCTGCTGTCTGTTCGTACGTGTTAGAAACCGCTCACTCGCACCGCGAGTGGCCCTGAGTGCAATGACGCACCCTTCCCTCCGGAGGTTTCTCCCCTCATGTCCTCCGTGGTTCCCCCCATGTTCCTCTCGCGCCGCGGCTTCCTGCGCGCGGTCGCCGCCACCGCCGTCGCCGTCCCGGTCCTCGGGGCCGCCGCAGGTCACGCCATGGCGGCCGACGCGTACGACACCCTCCGCCTCAAGTGGCGCGATCTGATGCTCGGCACCGGATTCGACGCCGCCGCGGAACCGTACAAGACCAAGCTCTCCGCCCTCGGCACCACGGCCGCCACCCTGCGCTCCACCATGAACGCCACGAGCGGCTCCCTCTGGCCGGACCTCGACTACGCCGACCCGGACCCGAACACCGACACCGCCTCCTACGGCTACTCCGCCGCCCTCGGCACCAGTTACTCCCGGCTGCGCACCCTCGCCGAGGCGTACTCCCAGCCCGGCACCGGACTCACCGGCAACGCCGCCCTGCTCACCGAGATCCTCGCAGGTCTCGATCACCTCCACACCGAGCGCTACAACAACACCCAGGCCAGATACGGCAATTGGTACAACTGGCAGATCGGCATACCCCAGGCGCTCCTGGACATCTGCGCCTTCCTCTACGACAGCCTGGGCACCACCCGAATCGCCGACTACGCCGCCGCCATCGACCACTTCGTCCCCGACAGCGCCGTCGCCACGTACTCCGGCACCTCCACCGGCGCCAACCGCGTCGACCTCTGCCGCGTCATCGCCCTGCGCGGAGTGATCGCCAAGACCCCCGCCAAGATCGCCACCGCCCGCGACGCGCTCTCGCCCGTCTTCCCGTACGTGACGACCGGCGACGGCCTCTACGCGGACGGCTCCTTCGTCCAGCACACCGTCGTCCCCTACGCGGGCTCCTACGGCTCGGTCATGCTCGGCGGCCTCTCCCTCCTCTTCGCCCTCCTCAAGGGCTCCACCTGGGAGGTCACCGACTCCGGCCGCCAGGTCATCTTCGACTCGGTCGAGAAGGCGTACGCGCCCTTCCTCTTCAACGGCCTCGCCATGGACAGCGTCTCGGGCCGTGCGATCAGCCGAGAGGGGCAGAGCGATCACAGCCGCGGCCACGCGATCATCGCCTGCATCGCCCTCCTCGCCCAGGGTGCGTCGGCCGCCGAGTCCGCCCGCTGGCAGTCGATGGTCAAGGGCTGGATCGCCCGCGACTACTACGTCCCGATCCTCACCGACCCCGCCCTCGGCGTCGCCGCCGCGGCCCGCCTGGCCGCGGTCCAGAACGGCACGGCGACCGCCGCCGCGGAACCGGTGGGCCACCGCCTCTTCCCCGGCATGGACCGAGCCGTGCACCGCCGCGCCGCCTGGGCCGCCAACGTCTCGATGGCCTCCGGCCGCATCACGTACTACGAGAACGGCAACGGCGAGAACGTCCGCGGCTGGCACACAGGGTCCGGAATGCTCTACTGGTGGGGCAAGGACTTCGCCAACGGCCAGTACAGCGACGCCTTCTGGCCCACCGTCGACCCCTACCGCCTCCCCGGCACGACCGCCTCCAAGAAGGTCCTCGCCGACGGCGCGGGCGGCACCTGGGGCGCGGCCCTCCCCGACGTGAAGTGGGTGGGCGGGGCGAGTGACGGTACGTACGCGAGCGTCGGCCAGTACCTCAAGGGCCTCTCCTCCACCCTCGTCGCCAAGAAGTCCTGGTTCTTCCTCGACGACGCGATCGTCTGTCTCGGCGCAGGAATCCGCGGCCGCGACGCCACCGGCGTGGAGAGCGTGGTGGAGAACCGCAACCTCGGCGAGGCCGGCGTCCACGCCTTCACCGTCGACGGCACCGCCCAGTCCACGGCCCTGGGCTGGAACGCCACCCTCACCGGCGCCAAGTGGGCCCAGATCGCGGGCCACGCCGGCTACGTCTTCCCCGGCGGAGCCACCGTCAAGGCCCTCCGTACCGCCCGCACCGGAGCCTGGTCGGACATCAACTCGGGCGGTACGACGACCCCGCTCACCCGCCGCTACCTCACCCTCTGGTTCGACCACGGCACCGACCCGACGGACGCCACGTACCACTACGTCCTGATGCCCGGCGCGACCACAACGGCCACGGCGGCCCGAGCCGCCGACACCACCTGGGTCACCGCCCTGGCCAACACCGACAACCAGCAGGGCGTGGCCGTCCCCTCGCTCGGCTTCACCGGCGTCAACTTCTGGTTCGCGGGAACGGTCGGCACGCTCACCACCAACGCCCCGGCCGCCGTCATGATCCGCGAATCAGGCGGTACGGCGACCATCTGCGTCTCCGACCCCATGCGCCAGTCCGCGACCATCGACGTCACCTGGAACCGCCCGGTGAGCGCGGTAACCTCCAAGGACTCCACGGTCCAGACGGTCTCCACCGGCACCTCGCTCACCCTGAGGATCACCCCCGGCACCCTGGGCGCCACCCACAAGGCCGTCGTCGCCCTCGCCTGATCCGGACACGGTCTGTGACCGGAGTCTCACCGACCCCCTTGTGGAATCCCCACAAGGGGGCACGCCCCTGAACTGGCACTTCAGCTGCACGGCCGGTGCCTTCTGTCCGGGCCTACCAGGAAAACGGTCCGGAGACTGTACGAAGCCCACTGCGCGTTTTCTTGGCGGGCTTCGTAGGGTCGATACATGACCGTTGTCAACGAATCCCCGGGTGAGCCCACGGACGCCCGTGGCCGAGTCGCCGAGCTCCTCGCCCTGCGTGAGCAGGCCCGCCGCGGCCCGAGCGAGCGCGCCACCGAGGCCCAGCACGCCAAGGGCAAGCTGACCGCGCGCGAGCGCATCGAGCTGCTCCTGGACCCGGGTTCGTTCAAGGAGGTCGAGCAGCTGCGCCGCCACCGGGCGACCGGCTTCGGCCTGGAGGCGAAGAAGCCGTACACCGACGGTGTCATCACCGGCTGGGGCACGGTCGAGGGCCGCACGGTCTTCGTCTACGCACACGACTTCCGGATCTTCGGCGGCGCGCTGGGCGAGGCCCACGCCACGAAGATCCACAAGATCATGGACATGGCCATCTCGGCCGGTGCCCCGCTGGTCTCCCTGAACGACGGCGCCGGCGCCCGTATCCAGGAGGGCGTCTCCGCCCTCGCCGGCTACGGCGGCATCTTCCAGCGCAACACCCGCGCCTCCGGTGTCATCCCGCAGATCAGCGTGATGCTCGGCCCGTGCGCGGGCGGCGCGGCCTACAGCCCCGCCCTCACGGACTTCGTCTTCATGGTCCGCGAGACCTCGCAGATGTTCATCACCGGACCCGACGTGGTCCGCGCGGTGACCGGCGAGGAGATCACCCAGAACGGCCTCGGCGGCGCGGACGTGCACGCCGAGACCTCGGGCGTCGCGCACTTCGCGTACGACGACGAGGAGACCTGCATCGCCGAGGTCCGCTACCTCATCTCGATGCTCCCCTCGAACAACCGCGAGAACCCGCCCTCGCACCCCAGCGAGGACCCCGCCGACCGCCGCTCCGAGGTCCTCCTGGACCTCGTCCCGGCCGACGGCAACCGCCCGTACGACATGCACAAGGTCATCGAGGAGCTCGTCGACGACGGCGACTTCCTGGAGATCCACGAGCGCTGGGCGCGCAACATCATCTGCGCCCTGGCCCGCCTCGACGGACAGGTGGTCGGCATCGTCGCCAACCAGCCGCAGTCCCTCGCGGGCGTCCTGGACATCGAGGCCAGCGAAAAAGCTGCCCGTTTCGTCCAAATGTGCGATGCTTTCAATATCCCCATCGTGACGCTGCTCGACGTCCCCGGCTTCCTGCCCGGCGTCGACCAGGAGCACGGCGGGATCATCCGGCACGGCGCGAAGCTGCTCTACGCGTACTGCAACGCGACGGTGCCCCGGATCTCGCTGATCCTTCGCAAGGCGTACGGAGGCGCGTACATCGTCATGGACTCGCAGTCCATCGGTGCCGACCTCACCTACGCCTGGCCGACGAACGAGATCGCGGTGATGGGCGCCGAAGGTGCCGCCAACGTCATCTTCCGCAAGCAGATCGCGGAGGCCGAGGACCCCGAGGCCATGCGCACGCGCATGGTCAAGGAGTACAAGGCCGAGCTGATGCACCCGTACTACGCGGCCGAGCGCGGCCTGGTCGACGACGTCATCGACCCCGCCGAGACCCGCGAAGTCCTGATCGCCTCGCTCGCCATGCTCCGCACGAAGCACGCCGACCTGCCGTCCCGCAAGCACGGCAACCCGCCTCAGTAAGAGGAGACTCCTGCCTTGAGTACCCCCGCCACTTCCGATTCCTCCCTGCTCCGCGTGGAGAAGGGCAACGCCGACGCCGAGGAGCTCGCGGCCATCACCGCGATCCTCCTGGCCCGCGCCGCGTCCCAGCCGGAGGCCGCACCCCACAAGCCCACCACCACGGCCGGCTGGCGCCGCCTGGAACGCACCCCGGGCTTCCGCGCCCCCCACAGCTGGCAGGGCTGACACAGACCACCTCCGGTGGTTGTGGGCAGTCGTTCCGCAGGGCGGAACGGGTGGGCACAACCACCCACCGGCCCGCAGCTTACGAACAACGCAAAGGCCCCGCGCTCCGAAAGGAGCCGGGGCCTTAGGCGTGCCTGCAGCGCTTACCGCAGCCGCGCCATCAGCGCATGCTCAACCAGCGTGATGAGCGCGCTCTTGGCATCCGCACGATGCCGCGCATCCGTCGTCAGGATAGGCGTGTCCGGCCCGATCTGAAGCGCCTCGCGCACCTCGTCGGGCGTGTAGGGCTGGTGACCGTCAAAGCCGTTCAGGGCAATGACGAACGGCAGCCCCGAGTTCTCGAAATAGTCCACCGCGGGGAAGCAGTCGGCCAGACGCCGCGTGTCGACCAGGACCACGGCCCCGATCGCACCGCGCACCAGGTCGTCCCACATGAACCAGAAGCGGTCCTGTCCGGGCGTACCGAAGAGGTACAGGATCAGGTCCTGGTCGAGCGTGATGCGGCCGAAGTCCATGGCGACGGTGGTCGTCGTCTTGTCCCCGGTGTGGGTCAAGTCGTCGATGCCCGCCGACGCGGACGTCATCACGGCTTCCGTACGCAGCGGATTGATCTCCGAGACGGCGCCGACGAACGTGGTCTTGCCCACGCCGAAGCCCCCCGCCACCACGATCTTCGCGGAGGTAGTGGAGCGGGCTGCACCGCCGCTAGAGCTTGCGAAGTCCACTGAGCACCCTTTCGAGCAGTGTCACGTCTGGCGTGCCGCCGGCGTTCTCGTCGCCGCCCGGCTGATGGATGGCGACAAGGCCGGCCTCCGCCAAGTCTGCGACGAGAATGCGGGCGACGCCCAGAGGAATGGAAAGTAGAGCCGAGATCTCGGCGACCGACTTGATCTCGACACAGAGCCGGCAGATCCGCTGGTGCTCGGGCAACTGCCCTTGCAGCCGGGCGGGTTCGGCCGTGGTGTGCACCAGTGCCTCGATGGCGAGCTGGTAGCGCGGCCGGGTCCGGCCGCCGGTCATGGCATAAGGGCGTACGAGAGGGTTGTGCGCGGCCGGCGGAGCGGCCTCCGGGGCTCGACGCGGCTGCACCGGCTGGATGCGCGGCGGCTGCGGCGGCTGGGAGTACGGCGAGGGCTGCTGCGGGTACTGCGGCTGATAGGGCTGCTCGTAAGAGGGCTGACCCTGTCTGCTGCTGGGCGTGGAGGGGAAGTTGAAGCGGTTACGGTCGTGATCACCCGGAGACTGCTGTCCACCGTTGTAAGGGTGACCGCCTGGGGGCGTTGCCACGTTTCCTCCTCCGACTGCCGGTCGCTGTTCCCTGTGGAGCCGCGCCACCGCACCCTATGGCGCGGTGGCGAGAAACGCACTGTGTGTCTGTTAGTTGAGAAGACTTCCCTGAAGTTCCGCACGCAGGTCCGGGGTGAGGACACTGCCCGCGCGATCGACCAGAAGGGCCATCTCGTAACCGACCAGACCGATGTCGGCCTCGGGGTGCGCGAGCACCGCGAGCGAGGACCCGTCCGACACGGACATGATGAAGAGGAAGCCGCGCTCCATCTCCACGACGGTCTGGTTGACATGACCGCCCTCGAAGATGCGGGAGGCACCCGCGGTCAGCGACGTCAGACCGGAGGCGACGGCCGCCAGCTGGTCGGCGCGGTCGCGCGGGAAACCTTCGGACATCGCCAGAAGGAGTCCGTCGGCGGAGACCACCACCGTGTGGGACACCCCAGGGGTGTTGTCCACGAAGTTGGTGATCAACCAGTTCAGGTTCTGCGCCGCCTGGCTCATCGGGCTCACACTAACGCTCCTGGTTGTAGGTGCTGTCAGGGCTGCTGAAGCCCTGGCCGTTCGTCTCACTGCCTGCACTGCGCCCCTGCTCGACACCGCGGCGCAGGTTGCTCAACCTGCCCCGGATGTCCTCGGGTGCGCGGGAGACCTGGGGGCCGCCCTGAGGGGTCTGTTCCGCCGTGCCCTCGACCAGGTTGGCCTTGGGTACGCGCCGGGGGAGTCCGGAGGGGGTGACCCCGCCGGCCTTCGGCTCACGGAGCTTCTCCGCGCGCTGCCAGCGCTCGTCGTTGGACGAACGCCAATCGTCGTTCACTGCCACGTCACCG
Source organism: Streptomyces sp. NBC_01465 (assembly GCF_036227325.1). NCBI lineage: Bacteria > Bacillati > Actinomycetota > Actinomycetes > Kitasatosporales > Streptomycetaceae > Streptomyces > Streptomyces sp. NBC_01465. The sequence goes on from NZ_CP109467.1 coordinate 6,126,853, forward strand.
GAGTCGGGGCTGTTCCCGGCCTCTGGGGCCGAAGGAGCCGCGGGCTGCTGCGACTGGCTGCCGCGGCGGGGGAGACCGGCTTCGGTCACTTCGTGGGAGGTGCTCGGGGACGGTCCCGGACGGTCGAAGCCTACGCGCTCCGGGGCGCTTGCGGGAGCGCTGGGCGCAGATTCCGCTTCCGTCTGGAAACCGGTTTCGTACGACCCTTCGAACGTGCCCTGAGCAGGCCACTCGCCCTGGTGGGCGTGGGGATCGTACGAGGCGTCGTAGCCCGGCTGCTGCGTCGCGGGAGCCTCGTAGGCGGACTCCGCATAGGCGTAGCCGTTCTCGTCGTACGCGGGCGTCTGCTCCTGCGCGTACGGCTGTTCCTGGTACCCGGTCTGCGCGTACGCGTCCTGGGCGTAGCCCTGCTGGTCCGTGTACTGCGCCTCCGTGTACTGCGGTTCGGTGAACTGGGGCTCCGCGTACTGCGCGGGCTCCTGCACCTCGTCGCGGAACAGCGGCCGGTCACCGACCTGCGCCTGCGCCTCCAGCGCGGCCCGCCGCTCCCCGCGCATCAACGACCGGTTGACCGGGTCGAGTTCGCGCGGCTGCTCGCCGTTCGCACCGTCGCCGTACCGCGAGTCGTCGAAGCCGAGTTCGGCGGCCGTACGCAGCGGAGCCATCTGCATCGGCTGCTGCTGCTCCGGGATGATCGAGGAGACCGTGAAGTCGTCGACCGGAAGCGCCTCGCCACCGCCACCGTGGGTGATGGCGTCGGGGAGCATGACCAGCGAGGTGGTGCCCGCCTGCTCGCCCGAGGGGCGGAGCTGGACGCGCACACCGTGCCGGTCGGCGAGGCGGCCGACCACGAACAGGCCCATGCGCTGGGAGATCGCGGCGTCCACGGTCGGCGGGTTGGCCAGCTTGTGGTTGATGTCCGCGAAGTCCTCGGCGGTGAGGCCGATGCCCTTGTCGTGGATCTCGACCATGACGCGGCCGTCGGGCAGCCGGGTCGCGGTGACGCGGACCTTGGTCTGCGGGGAGGAGAACGTGGTGGCGTTCTCCAGGAGCTCGGCGAGCAGGTGCACGAGGTCGGTCACGGCCTGGCCGTGGATCTCGGTCTCGGGTACGCCGGAGAGCTCGATGCGCTCGTAGGACTCCACCTCGGAGGAGGCGGCGCGGAGCACGTCGACCAGCGGAACCGGCTGGTTCCAGCGGCGTCCCGGCTCCTCGCCGGCGAGGACCAGGAGGTTCTCGCCGTTGCGGCGCATACGGGTCGCCAGGTGGTCCAGCTTGAAGAGGCTCTCCAGCTGGTCCGGGTCGGCCTCGTTGTTCTCGAGGTCGGTGATCAGCGTCAGCTGGCCCTCGATGAGCGACTGGTTGCGCCGCGAGAGGTTGGTGAAGATCGCGTTGACGTTGCCCCGCAGCATGGCCTGCTCGGCCGCGAGCCGTACCGCCTCGCGGTGCACCTGGTCGAAGGCGCGGGCGACTTCGCCGATCTCGTCCTGGGTGTTGATCGGGATGGGCTCCACGCGGGTGTCCACGCGGCCCGGGTCCGTACGCGAGAGCTGGTCGACCAGCGACGGCAGCCGCTGCTCGGCGATGCCGAAGGCGGCCGTACGCAGCTGGCGCATCGAGCGGCTCATCTGGCGCGCCATCATCCCGGCCAGCACGAAGGCGGCGAGGAGCGCGATCACGACGATCGCGCCGTTGGTGATGGCGTCGGTCTTCGCGGAGTCGGAGATCGAGGCGGCCTCGTCCACGGCCTTGGTGACGAGACCGTTCTCGATCTCGGTGTAGCCGTCGAACTTGGCGGTGGCGGCGGCCATCCAGGTCTCGGCCGTGATGCCCTTGGCCTTGAGTTCCTTCGGGGTCTGGCCCTTGCCGATCTCGGCGGCGATGCCGTCGTAGACCGAACCGGCCTTGGACGGCGGGGCGACGAAGGGGACACCGGCCGCGTCGGCCTGCTGCTTGGCGGCCGCGAGCTTCTTCGCCCCGTCGGCCGCCTTGCCCTTCATGATCTTGATGAGCTTGTCGGTGTCGGCCTGGGTGCCGCCGGAGGTGTACTCGCCGAGGGCGATCTGCTCCAGGTAGTTGTACGAGTTGAACGCCACGGCCTGGGCCCGGAAGGTGTCCTGGTCCTGGCTGGGGCGCAGCAGCAGGTGCAGACCGATGGAGCGCTGGAGCGACTCGGCGGCCTTGGCCAGCTCGATCGCGTACACGGTGCGCCCGTAGGCGGTGATGTTGCCGGTGCCGAGGCCGAGTTCGTTGGAGAACTCCATCAGCGAGTGCTGGACCTTGACGTAGCCCTCTTCGGTCTTCACCGGGTCGAGGGCCTCGGCGTACGCGGCCTTGCGCAGCGCGGCGAGCTTGGGCTCCTCGGCGCGGAAGAGGCTCAGACGGCGCTCCAGGCCCTGCTTCCTGGGCATGGACACCACGGCGGTGTCGAACTTCGACTTCGCGTCGTCGGTGGCGGCGTACGCCTTCGTGACGACGGGGTCGGTGCGCTTGGAGGAGAGCAGGGGGGCCGCGGTGAGGTCACGCTCGTTGAGGAGCGCCTGGCCGTACTCCGAGGCGGCGCGCACGATGAGCGCCGTCTTCTCGGCGTCCTGCGCCTCGTTCCACGTGTCGACCGATCCCTTGACCTGGAAGCCGCCCATGACGAGGCCGACCAGCACAGGGATCAACAGGATCGCGTTCAGCTTGGTGGGCACCCGCCAGTTGCGCGGTGCCAGCCGGCTGGTGGAGCCGCCTGCCGCGGGCGCGGGTATCTCCGCAGGCGACGCCGCTTCGCGCGGCGGCGGGGTGAAGTTCCCCCGCGACACCTGCTGCGTAGCGGAGCCGTTCTTGCTTCGCCTCACTCGACCAACAACCTCTCGGCACCGTACTACTGCTCAGTTCGTCGCATTGCAGCACGTCAGAGGGTGTCGTTCCAAACAGCCGGAACCGGCCATTCCGAGTGGTGTACGCCTCAGATAAAACGGTCATAAAGAGCGAGCCCCGGCAAAAAGCGGGTCAGTTGTGAGCGCAGCGGCACCGAGTGAACGCAACGGGTGTTCGGGAGAGGTGAATTCTCTCTCGAAACGTTATGAACACAGGGGCGGATCGTGTCAAAGGACACAGCCCGCCCCTGGTCGTCTACGACAACTGCCGTATGCGAAAAGCTACTTGAGTCGTGCCATCAGTGCGTGCTCGACGAGTGTGATGAGTCCGCTCTTTGCATCAGCACGGTGCCGCGCGTCCGTGGTGATGATCGGGGCGTCCGGTCCGATCTGGAGCGCCTCGCGCACCTCGTCGGGCGTGTAGGGCTGGTGCCCGTCGAAGCCGTTGAGGGCGATGACGAACGGCAGCCCGCTGTTCTCGAAGTAGTCGACCGCGGGGAAGCAGTCCGCGAGACGGCGGGTGTCCACCAGCACGATGGCGCCGATCGCGCCGCGCACCAGGTCGTCCCACATGAACCAGAAGCGGTCCTGTCCGGGAGTACCGAAGAGGTACAGGATCAGGTCCTGGTCGAGCGTGATGCGGCCGAAGTCCATGGCCACCGTCGTGGTGGTCTTGTCCCCGGTGTGCGTGAGGTCGTCGATGCCCGCCGACGCGGACGTCATGACGGCTTCCGTACGCAGCGGATTGATCTCCGAGACGGCGCCGACGAACGTGGTCTTGCCCACGCCGAAACCGCCCGCCACCACGATCTTCGCGGAGGTGGTCGACCGGGCCGCGCCGCCGCTAGAGCTTGCGAAGTCCACTGAGCACCCTTTCGAGCAGTGTCACATCCGGCGTGCCGCCGGCCTCTCCGTTGCCCGGCTGGTGGATGGCCACCATGCCGGCCTCCGCCAGGTCGGCGACGAGGATCCGCGCCACACCGAGCGGCATCGACAGCAGTGCCGAGACCTCGGCCACCGACTTGACCTCACGGCACAGGTGGCAGATCCGCTGGTGCTCGGGGAGCAGCCCCGCGAGGTGCACCGGGTCGGCCGTGGTGCTGACCAGCGCCTCGATGGCGAGCTGGTAGCGCGGCCTGGTCCTGCCTCCGGTCATCGCGTACGGACGTACCAGCGGCTGGTCGCCCTCGCTGTCGTACGACGCGTCGTGCAACGCGCCGTACGGATCGTGTGAGGCGGGTGGCGGGGTCATTGATCCTCCGGGCGGGACAGCAGGGGGTCGGCTTGCCGTCTGACTTGGCCGGTGGGGGTCGGGTTGCGGCCGGACGGGTTGGTGCGAACGTACGGGCAAAACCTGTGAGTTGAGGGCGGCCGCGGCTCCTAGTGGAGGAGGCTGCCCTGGAGCTCGGCGCGCAGGTCCGGGGTGAGGACGCTGCCCGCGCGGTCGACCAGCAGGGCCATCTCGTAACCGACCAGACCGATGTCGCACTCGGGGTGGGAGAGCACGGCCAGCGACGATCCGTCGGAGACCGACATCAGGAAGAGGAAGCCGCGCTCCATCTCGACGACGGTCTGCGCCACGGCGCCGCCCTCGAAGATGCGCGAGGCGCCCGCGGTCAGCGACGTCAGACCGGAGGCGACGGCCGCCAGCTGGTCGGCGCGGTCGCGGGGGAAACCTTCGGACATGGCGAGGAGCAGTCCGTCGGCGGAGACCACCACCGTGTGGGACACCCCAGGGGTGTTGTCCACGAAATTGGTGATCAACCAGTTCAGATTCTGCGCCGCCTGGCTCATCGGACTCAACTAACGCTCCTGCTGGTGAGAGGGGCCGTTTCCGGCGTTGCGACCCTGTTGGATGCCGCGCCGGAGATTGGTCAGCCGGCCGCGTACGTCATCGGGCGCACGCGAGACCTGCGGACCGGTCTGGTTGGCCTGCTGCTGTGCGGTGCCCGCGACCAGATTGGCCCGCGGAACACGCCGGGGCAGACCGGAGACGGTGACACCGCCGGCCGCGGGCTTCTTCGCCCGCTCGGCCTGCCGTACGAGTTCGTCATTGGGCGAGGGACGCCAAGTGGCGTTCCCGTTGCCCTGGTTGACCGGAGCGCCGGCCGGAGCCGCATCGCGCCGGGGCATCGGGGGAGCGACCGGAGCGGGCTGCTGCGGTACGGACGGAGCCTGCGGCTCCGGTGCTGCCTGGCCGCCGCCCTGGGGAGAGCGGAACCAGTTCGTCTCGAGCGTGTCGTACAGCGGCGTACGGCCGTCACCGGGCTGGCTGGCCGGCGGCAGCGCCTCGTGCTGCGGCTGGCCCGGCAGCGCGCCGGGGGCGGGCGGACGCGGCGCGCCGAAGTCGGCGTTGTCGCGGCCGCGCTGGACGGGGGCGCCGGGCGCCCGGAACTCCTGGTGCCTGACGTCCTGCGGGGCCGGCGGACGCTGGGCGTCGAAGTCCGGGCGCTGGAAGGCGGCGGTGGACGCCGGGTCCGGGTACTGCTGTTCCTGGTACTGCGGGACCTGGGGCTGCTGCGGCTGCAGGGGCAGTTGCGGCGGCTGAGGTGCCTGGGGCTGCTGACGCTGGGGCGGCTGCGGACGCACCGGACCGCGGACGTCGGAGCGCTCGTACTGCCCGGTGGACCAGCCGCTGTCCTGCTGCGGGGCCGGCGGCGGCGGAGGCGCGTTGAAGTCCGGACGCTGGAACTCGGCGGTGGAGCCGGGACCCTGGTGTCCGTCGAACGGCGGGCGGTTGCCCATCTGCGGCCTGGCGAAGGCGCCGGAGTCGGCCTCCTCGTGACCGCGCGGCATGTCCTGGGACTGAGCCTGCGGCTGGACCGGGCGCGGTGCGGGCGGCTGCTCGCTGCCCCAGCTGGTGGTCTGCGGACGCTGTGGCGCCTGCGGACGCTGGGGTGCCTGGGGCTGCTGCGGCATCGGGTTGCCGCCGGGCAGCTCGGCCCGCGGACCGCCGGGAGGCGGCAACTGCGCGGAGCGCTGCGGCTGCTGGGCCCGCTGCGGCTGCTGCTGCTGCGGGTTCTGCTGGCCCTGACCGCCGCGGCGCTGCATCGGCGCACCAGCGCCGAAGGCGTTGGTCGCCGCGGCCGGCATGTCCTGCGGACCACCCGGCTGCATCGGCCCGTCACCGCGCGAGGGGAGCGCGGCACGCGGCCCCGTACCCGTGACCTGACCGCGCGGCGCACCGGCGCCGAGACGCCCGCCGCCACCGGCCGGAGGCTGCTGCTGACCTGCGGGTCCTGAGGGTATGGAAGGCGCGCCGGGCTTGCCGGGAGCGGGCTTCTTGCCACCCTGGGCCACGTCGACGGGGAGCATGACCAGCGCGGTCGTACCACCGGAGTCGGAGGGCCGCAGCTGGATACGGATGCCGTGTCGCAGGGACAGGCGGCCGACCACGAACAGACCCATGCGGCGCGAGACCGAGACGTCCACGGTGGGCGGCGACGCGAGCCGCTCGTTGATCGCCGCGAGGTCCTCGGGCGACAGACCGATACCGGTGTCGTGGATCTCGACCAGCACACGCCCGTCGGGCAGTGCGTGACCTGTGACGCGGACCTTGGTCTGCGGCGAGGAGAACGAAGTGGCGTTCTCGAGCAGCTCTGCGAGCAGGTGCACGAGGTCGTTGACGACGCGTCCTGCGACCTCGGTCGCGGGCACGGCGGCCAGTTCGATGCGCTCGTACTGCTCCACCTCGGATGCGGCGGCACGGAGCACGTCGACGAGCGGCACGGGCCGCGTCCACCGGCGGCCCGGCTCCTCACCCGCGAGGACGAGGAGGTTCTCACCGTTACGGCGCATACGCGTCGCGAGGTGGTCGAGCTTGAAGAGCGAGGAGAGCTGGTCCGGGTCGGCCTCGCGCGACTCCAGTTCGGAGATGAGCGAGAGCTGACGCTGGATGAGGCCCTGCGAGCGGCGCGAGAGGTTGGTGAACATCGCGTTGACGTTGCCTCGCAGGAGGGCCTGCTCGGCGGCGAGTCGTACGGCCTCGCGGTGCACGTCGTCGAAGGCCGCGGCCACCTTGCCGATCTCGTCGCGCGAGTGGACACCGACGGACTCGACGGAGGTGTCGACGTCCTGCGGGTCGGACTCGGAGAGCTGCTTGACGAGCTCGGGCAGACGTTCCTGGGCGACCGTGGTGGCGGTGTCCTGGAGGCGGCGCAGCGAGCGGATCATGGAGCGGGCGACGACGAAGGCGCCGGCGAGCGAGACACCGAGGACGAGCAGGATCAGCGCACCGGAGATGATCGCTTCGCGCTCGGAGGCGGTACGCAGCTCACGGGCCTTCTGGTCCATCTCGCCGAGCAGCGTCGACTCGATGGTGTCCATGGCGCGGATCTTGTTGGTGTCCGCGTCGTACCAGTCGAGGTACGAGCTGTAGCGGTCACCCTGCTCGGCGAGCCCGTTCTTGTTGCTCAGGACGCGCTTCGCGTACGTGTTGGCGGCGGTGATCTCGGTGTTGCCCGTGTCGAGCGTCGAGGTCAGCTCGTCCGGGTTGCCGAGGGAGGCGTAGACCTTGCTGAAGGCCTGGAGGGCGTCCGCCTCGCTCAGATTCGCGGAGTTCGCGTAGAGCCGGTCGCTCTCTTCGAGCTTGGGCGTGCCGCCCTTGGTCTTCGGCAGCGCGGCCGCGATCACGGCGCGCTGGATCGAGGCGTACTCCTTGGCGGACGAGAAGGCCGCCAGGGCGCGGGTGCGCTTGATCATGTCCGGGTTGGCGGTCGCCTGCGCCATGTCCTGCGAGAGGCTCAGCAGCGAGTTGATCAGCTGGCTGTACTCGTTGACCGTCTGCAGGGTCGTCGAGCCGTTCTGGTACGCGTCCTGGCGGATCGACTTGAGGCGGTTGACCTGCTTGGCGATGGCGAGCGCACTGTTGCGGATCGAGGCGATCGTGTCGTCGCCGCTCGAGTCCCCGAAGTCCTCGGTGCCGTTGAGGAACGCGTCCACCGCGAGGTCGGTCGCCTTGCGGGGCTGCTTGACCATCGTCAGGTCACTGTCGCTGCCGTCGCTGTGGCTGAGCGGACCCGCGGACTTGTCCCGCTCGTCCTGGAGCGCGGAGGCCAGCCTGGTCGCCTGCGCGGTCATCTGGGTCAGCAGCTGCATGTGGTCGAGCTGCTGCATGTTGTCCAGCGACTCGTTGATCCGCATGCCACCCAGGGTGGTCGCGGCGACCACGGGAAGGGTCAGCAGTGCGACGAGACGGGTGCTGATGCGCCAGTTGCGCAGGGCTACGCGTGAGCCGGTGTTGACCGGGCCCTTCGGCGTCACCGAAGCGACGGCCGAGGCCGGGGCCGAAGCTTTGGCCTCACCGCCCTGGGGGCCTTGGGCGTGCTGGGGCGAGGAGCCGCGGTCGGCTCCACCCTGCGGCTCCTGCTCCGCCGCAGCGCTGCCATCCCTCTTGAAACGTCCCTGCACTAGCGTCGCAACCTCTGGACCAGGCGTCCCCCCGCGTAGACGGCGGAACGGTGTCGAGTCGTGGGGCGCGGCGCGCCCCATGGTGGTCGTGAGTGACCTGCTGTCATCCCCCTGTACCGCGCCTGAGGCCTGAATCCTGCGGGCGGTGCGTGGAATTCCAGCACAGTGAGGGATCTCCAACAAGGCCCGCGTACCGTGCTGTGACCTGCGTGACACGTTGTGAGCGTTGCGTCACAAGTCGTAGAAAGTGTTCTCGGAGGAATCGGACTTTTGCTTACGAGTCGCTTACGGGCAGGGGGTGTCCCAGTCGCGACGATCAGGAGCGGAATGACTCCTTCACGCACGCAATGTCCGTTTCGTGCGCAAGAGTTGACTGACCGTTATGTCGTAAATGCCGGTCATCCAGTGAGCAAACTCACATAGAGATCGTTACTCGAGCCGGGCTTTAACGGGGAATGCGATGTTTAGCCTGACGCTTTACAGGGATGGCGAATCCGACAACCGGTGCCCCGAAGGGGCCCCCGTACCGACAAGGCCTGAACAGCAGATGAAGACGACGATGATCCTCCGCTCCACCGCCAACCCGCGGCGCACGACCCTGATGCACCTCGCGGACGCGGACGGTCTGCACCGCCCCGAGCAGCAGGAGCACGCCGTCGAGCTGCCGACCCAGACGGCCAACCCCCGCCGCACCATCCTGATGGAAGCCCCGGTCACCGCGGCTGTCTGACGCTGGGTAATCAAGCGGCCGCCCCTCCCCACCGCGCGTTAGCCTGGAGCCGTCAGACTCCAGCCGGCCAGCAACAGTGAAGTGAGGGGCGACAGCACTCGTGCGCATCGCCAGGTTCTCCATCGACGGCAATGTCGCCTTCGGCGCGGTCGAGGGTGAGGCCCCCGACGGTCTCGTTCTCGACATCATCAAGGGCATCCCGTACGCGGACTTCGAGCTCTCCGGTACGAAGGTGCCCCTGAGCAAGGTCCGCCTCCTGCCCCCCGTGCTCCCCAACAAGGTCGTGGCCTTCGGCCGCAACTACGCGCAGCACGCGGCAGAGCTCGGCAACGAGGTCCCGGACGTCCCCTTCGCCTTCCTGAAGCCCACCACCTCGGTGATCGGCTCCGGCGACGACATCGCGTACCCCTCCTTCTCGAACGAGCTGCACCACGAGGCCGAACTGGCCGTGGTCATCGGCCGTATGTGCCGCGAGGTCCCGCGCGAGCGCGTCAAGGACGTCATCTTCGGCTACACCTGCGCCAACGACGTCACCGCGCGCGACGTCCAGAAGCGCGAGAAGCAGTGGGCCAGGGCCAAGGGCTTCGACACCTCCTGCCCGCTCGGCCCCTGGGTGGAGACCGACCTGGACCCGTCCGACCTGGCGATCCAGGCGACGGTCAACGGCGAACAGCGCCAGCTGGGCCGCACCAGCGAGATGATCCACTCCATCGAGGACCTGATCGTCAACATCTCCGAGGCCATGACGCTGCTCCCGGGCGACGTCATCCTCACAGGGACCCCGGCCGGAGTCGGACCCCTGAACGTCGGCGACGAGGTCGCCGTCACCATCGAAGGCATCGGCACTCTCACCAACAAGGTGATCAAGCGTGGCTAACGCGAGCAACGTCCGCGTACGTTTCTGTCCCTCCCCGACCGGCAACCCGCACGTGGGCCTGGTCCGCACCGCCCTGTTCAACTGGGCGTTCGCCCGGCACAACGAGGGCAAGCTGGTCTTCCGCATCGAGGACACCGACGCGGCCCGCGACTCCGAGGAGTCGTACGACCAGCTGCTCGACTCGCTGCGCTGGCTCGGCCTGAACTGGGACGAGGGCCCGGACGAGGTGGGCGGCCCGCACGCCCCCTACCGCCAGTCGCAGCGCATGGACATCTACAAGGATGTCGCCGAGAAGCTCCTGGCAGCCGGTCACGCCTACCACTGCTACTGCACCACCCCCGAGCTGGACGAGCGCCGCGACGCCGCCCGCAAGGCCGGAAAGCCCTCGGGCTACGACGGCCACTGCCGCGACCTCTCGGCCGAGCAGATCGAGGCGTACAAGGCCGAGGGCCGCACCTCGATCGTCCGCTTCCGGATGCCCGACGAGACGATCACCTTCACGGACCTGGTCCGCGGCGAGCTGACCTTCACCCCGGAGAACGTCCCGGACTACGGCATCGTCCGCGCCAACGGCGCCCCGCTCTACACGCTGGTCAACCCGGTCGACGACGCCCTGATGGAGATCACCCACGTCCTGCGCGGCGAGGACCTGCTCTCCTCGACCCCGCGCCAGGTGGCCCTCTACAAGGCCCTGATCGAGCTCGGCATCGCCCAGCAGATCCCCGCCTTCGGTCACCTGCCGTACGTCATGGGCGAGGGCAACAAGAAGCTCTCGAAGCGCGACCCCGAGGCCTCGCTCAACCTCTACCGCGAGCGCGGCTTCCTCCCCGAGGGCCTGCTCAACTACCTCTCCCTGCTGGGCTGGTCCTTCTCCAAGGACCAGGACATCTTCACGATGTCGGAGCTGGTCGAGAAGTTCGACATCGCGGACGTCAACGCCAACCCGGCCCGCTTCGACCTGAAGAAGGCCGAGGCGATCAACGCCGACCACATCCGCATGCTGGACGTGAAGGCCTTCACCGAGGCCTGCACCCCCTGGCTGCAGGCGCCGTTCGCGAACTGGGCTCCCGAGGCCTTCGACCAGGCCGCGTGGGAGGCAATCGCCCCGCACGCCCAGACGCGTCTGCAGGTCCTCTCGGACATCACGCAGAACGTGGACTTCCTCTTCCTGGACCAGCCGGTCGAGGACGAGGCGTCCTGGACCAAGGCGATGAAGGGCGACCCGGTCGCGCTCCTGACGACGGCCCGCGCCAACCTGGAGGCCGCGGACTGGACGAGCCCGGAGTCCCTCAAGGAGGCCGTCCTGAAGGCCGGCGAGGAGCACGGCCTGAAGCTCGGCAAGGCCCAGGCCCCGGTCCGCGTGGCCGTCACGGGCCGCACGGTGGGCCTCCCGCTCTTCGAGTCCCTGGAGATCCTGGGCAAGGACAAGACCTTGTCCCGCATCGACACCGCACTGGGCAAGCTGGCCGCATAGCCTGGACCCATGGCGATCCAAGCGGTCCTCTGGGACGTAGACGACACGATCTTCGACTACACCAGCGCGGACCGCGCCGGAATGCGTGTGCACCTTCAGGCCGAGGGCCTGGTCGACGGAACCGAATCCGTCGACCAGGCCCTCGACCGTTGGCGCGAGCTCACCGAGCTGCACTGGGCCCGCTTCGCCGCAGGCGACGGCGACTTCCAGGGGCAGCGCCGTGACCGGGTGCGTGACTTCATGGGGACGGAGCTGACCGACGCCGAGGCGGACGCCTGGTTCGACCGTCACGTCGTCCACTACGAGGCCGCCTGGTCCCTCTTCCCCGACACCGTCCCCACGCTGGACCTCCTCGCGGCCGACTACCGCCACGCCGTCCTCTCGAACTCCGCCACGCACCACCAGGAGCGGAAGCTGCGCGTCCTGGGCGTACGGGACCGCTTCGAGGTCCTGCTGTGCGCGGCAGAACTCGGCGTCTCCAAGCCCGAACCGGGCGCCTTCCACGCCGCCTGCGACGCCCTCGCGCTGGAGCCGCACGAGGTTCTCTACGTCGGCGACCACCCCGACATCGACGCCACCGGAGCCGCCGCCGCGGGCCTCGCGGCCGTCTGGCTCGACCGCCTGGACGTGGGCGGACGCCCCGAGCTGATCCGGATCACCGGACTCGACCAGCTTCCTGACCTGCTGCGGGGCAATACCCGTTTTGGAGCGCCGTCCACCTTCGGGTAATGTTCTTCCTGCGCCGCCCGAGCGGGCCGAAAGGCCGGAGCGGACAGTGCAAGCCAAACAAACCCCCACCTGGGGGTTGAGTTTTGGTGGGCTATGGTGTAATTGGCAACACGACGGTTTCTGGTTCCGTTATTCTAGGTTCGAGTCCTGGTAGCCCAGCGCAAAACAAGCAGTACAGAGCAAGACAAGCCCCCGTTGTGTAGCGGCCTAGCACGCTGCCCTCTCACGGCAGTAGCGCCGGTTCGAATCCGGTCGGGGGTACAGATCCTTCCCGCGAGATCATCTGGGTCGCACCCGATGGACTCGAGACGCAGGATCGCTAGGGCCCCCGTTGTGTAGCGGCCTAGCACGCTGCCCTCTCACGGCAGTAGCGCCGGTTCGAATCCGGTCGGGGGTACTGGTCTGGTCTAGACCATTTTGGGCTATGGTGTAATTGGCAACACGGCGGTTTCTGGTTCCGTTGTTCTAGGTTCGAGTCCTGGTAGCCCAGCGCAGTACGCAGTATCAGCAAGCCCCCGTTGTGTAGCGGCCTAGCACGCTGCCCTCTCACGGCAGTAGCGCCGGTTCGAATCCGGTCGGGGGTACGCACTGAAGAAGCCCTTCCCCAGAGGTAGTTGGGGGAGGGCTTCTTCGTCGTGTCCGTGTTCTGGTGTCCGGTCGGCCGGACACAACTACGGCCCACCCGCTGCGGCGTTGAAGCGGGTGGGCCGTAACTGGACGTAGATGCGGAGGAGTTCAGCCGGTGCGGCGCAGCGCCTCCGAGAGGCGGCCCGCGGCGTCGATGACCGCCTGGGCGTGCATCCGGCCGGGGTGGCGGGTCAGGCGCTCGATCGGTCCGGAGACCGAGACGGCCGCGACCACGCGGTTGGAGGGGCCGCGCACCGGCGCCGAGACCGAGGCCACGCCCGGCTCGCGCTCGCCGATCGACTGGGCCCAGCCCCGGCGACGTACGCCCGAGAGTGCCGTCGCCGTGAAACGGGCCCCCTGCAGGCCCCTGTGCAGCCGCTCGGGCTCTTCCCAGGCCATCAGGATCTGCGCGGACGAGCCGGCCTTCATCGTGAGCGTGGAGCCCACCGGGACCGTGTCCCGCAGACCCGAGAGCCGCTCGGCGGCGGCCACACAGATGCGCATGTCGCCCTGGCGGCGGTAGAGCTGCGCGCTCTCGCCGGTGACATCGCGCAGATGTGTCAGTACGGGTCCCGCCGTGGCCAGCAGCCGGTCCTCGCCGGCCGCGGCTGCGAGCTCGGAGAGCCGGGGGCCGAGGATGAACCGGCCCTGCATGTCCCGCGCCACCATGCGGTGGTGTTCCAGTGCCACGGCGAGCCGGTGTGCCGTGGGTCGTGCGAGTCCGGTGGCCGCGACCAACCCTGCGAGGGTGGCCGGACCGGACTCCAGGGCGCTCAAGACCAGAGCAGCCTTGTCGAGAACGCCGACGCCGCTAGAGTTGTCCATGCAACGATATTCGCGTCTCACTCTGTGAAACGCAAGTTCAATTTCCTGGGGAACTTGTCACCCTGTGAGGGCGGCCGCACAACGGCCTGACGCCACCGCCCGGTTCGGGGGAACGGGTGAGGCGCACCGATCTCTAGTTGGGCCGGCGAAGACGCCGGCCGGAGGGAAAGCGATGGGTAGGACACTCGCGGAGAAGGTCTGGGACGACCATGTCGTCAGGCGCGCGGAGGGCGAGCCCGACCTTCTCTTCATCGATCTGCACCTGCTGCACGAGGTGACGAGCCCGCAGGCCTTCGACGGTCTGCGGCAGAACGGCCGCCAGGTCCGGCGGCTCGACCTCACCATCGCCACCGAGGACCACAACACCCCGACCCTCGACATCGACAAGCCGATCGCCGACCCGGTCTCCCGGGTCCAGCTGGAGACGCTGCGCAAGAACGCCGCGGAGTTCGGCGTACGGCTGCACTCGCTGGGCGACGTCGAGCAGGGCGTTGTCCACGTCGTGGGACCGCAGCTGGGCCTGACCCAGCCCGGCACCACGGTGGTCTGCGGCGACTCGCACACCTCCACCCACGGCGCCTTCGGCGCGCTGGCGTTCGGCATCGGCACCTCGCAGGTCGAGCACGTGCTGGCCACCCAGACGCTGCCGCTGGCCCGTCCCAAGACGATGGCCATCACCGTCGACGGCGAACTGCCCGCCGACGTCACCGCCAAGGACCTGATCCTCGCCGTCATCACGAAGATCGGCACCGGCGGCGGCCAGGGCTACATCCTGGAGTACCGCGGCTCCGCCATCGAGAAGCTCTCGATGGAATCGCGCATGACCATCTGCAACATGTCGATCGAGGCGGGCGCGCGGGCAGGCATGATCGCCCCCGACCAGACCACCTTCGACTACCTGGAAGGCCGCGACCACGCGCCCAAGGGTGCGGAGTGGGACGAGGCCGTCGCGTACTGGAAGACCCTGAAGACGGATGAGGACGCGGTCTTCGACGCCGAGGTCTTCATCAAGGCCGAGGAACTCGCCCCGTTCGTCACCTGGGGCACCAACCCCGGCCAGGGCGCGCCCCTTTCGGCGAATGTCCCCGATCCGGCTTCGTACGAAGACGCTTCGGAGCGCCTGGCCGCCGAAAAGGCCCTGGAGTACATGGGGTTGACCGCCGGACAGCCGCTGCGCGACATCAAGGTCGACACCGTCTTCGTAGGTTCGTGCACCAACGGCCGCATCGAGGACCTGCGCAACGCCGCAGAGCTCCTCAAGGGCCGCAAAGTCGCCGACGGCGTACGGATGCTGGTCGTCCCCGGCTCCGTCCGTGTGGCCCTGGAAGCCGTCGCGGAGGGCCTGGACAAGGTCTTCACCGCCTCGGGCGCCGAATGGCGGCACGCGGGCTGCTCGATGTGTCTGGGCATGAACCCCGACCAACTCGCGCCCGGTGAGCGCTCCGCGTCCACCTCCAACCGCAACTTCGAGGGCAGGCAGGGCAAGGGCGGCCGCACCCACCTGGTCTCCCCGCAGGTCGCCGCCGCCACCGCGGTGCTGGGCCATCTGGCCTCGCCGGCCGATCTGTCCGACGCTCCGACCCTCGTGGAGGCCTGAGAACCATGGAAGCTTTCACCAAGCACACCGGCCGGGCGGTCCCGCTGCGCCGCTCCAACGTCGACACGGACCAGATCATCCCGGCCCACTGGCTGAAGAAGGTCACCCGCGACGGCTTCGAGGACGGGCTCTTCGAGGCCTGGCGCAAGGACCCCGAGTTCGTACTGAACAAGCCCGAGCGCAAGGGCGCCTCGGTCCTGGTGGCCGGTCCCGACTTCGGCACCGGATCCTCCCGCGAGCACGCCGTCTGGGCCCTGCAGAACTACGGCTTCCAGACCGTCATCTCCTCGCGGTTCGCGGACATCTTCCGCGGCAACTCGCTGAAGAACGGTCTCCTGACGGTAGTTCTCGACCAGAAGGTCGTGGACGCGCTCTGGGACCTCGTCGAGGCCGACCCGACGGCCGAGATCACGGTCGACTTGGAGCAGCGCCAGGTCCTCGCGGAAGGCGTCACCGCCGACTTCGAGCTCGACGAGAACGCCCGCTGGCGGCTGCTGAACGGCCTGGACGACATCAGCCTCACCCTTCAGAACGAAGCGGACATCGCGGCTTATGAGGCGGCACGACCCGCCCACAAGCCCCGTACAATTGAGGTCTGAGCAGCGCTTTTCCAGGACTGCGCCCCCCGCCGCCAGGTGGGGGGCGCAGTCGCTTGTTGAGTCCCCGTTGCGCGACAACTCGCCCCAGATGGCACAATCGGTGCATGGAAGGCGACAACCAACTCAAGCTCTACGCACAAGTCGCCGACCAATTGAAGGAAGCGCACATCAGGGTGCGTGAACTGCAAGTCCCGGAGGGCGTACGGATGGCGCTGTCCCGGAAGCTGTTGGTCGTCACGGCCGCGGCGAAGCACGATCTCACCGATGCAGCAACGCGCCTGGATCGGTTGATGAAGGACCTCGACGAGGGTCGATTCCCCGATGGCAACTCCCTTGATGGAACTCCGTGACAGCTCAGAACGTTGCGGCACAAGGGTGATTAGACCGTTTCGTGTTTGATTTGCGGTATATATCTGCCTAACGTGCGAAAAAGCCTGAACACTTTCGTTCTGGCAATGTCTCCGAAGGGGAAGACGTGAACAAGGCGCAGCTCGTAGAAGCGATTGCCGACAAGGTCGGTGGCCGTCAGCAGGCCGCAGACGCTGTCGACGCGGTGCTCGACGCGATCGTCCGTGCAGTGGTCAACGGCGACCGTGTCTCCGTGACGGGCTTCGGCTCGTTCGAGAAGGTCGACCGCCCGGCCCGCTACGCCCGCAACCCGCAGACGGGTGAGCGCGTCCGGGTCAAGAAGACCTCGGTGCCTCGCTTCCGCGCGGGTCAGGGCTTCAAGGACCTGGTCAGCGGCTCGAAGAAGCTCCCGAAGAACGACGTGGCCGTCAAGAAGGCCCCCAAGGGCAGCCTCTCGGGCGGTTCTTCCACCCGTACGACCGTCAAGAAGGCCGCGGCGGCCAAGAAGACCACCGCCAAGAAGACGGTCGCGAAGAAGGCGGCTCCCGCCAAGAAGGCAGCCGTAGCCAAGAAGGCCACCCCGGCCAAGAAGGCGACCGCCGTCAAGAAGGCCGCTGCGGCCAAGAAGACGACGGCCAAGAAGGCTGCTCCGGCGAAGAAGGCCACTGCGAAGAAGGCCACCGCCAAGAAGACCGCCCCCGCCAAGAAGGCTGTGGCGAAGAAGGCCCCGGCCAAGAAGGCCACGGCGCGCAAGACCACGGCCAAGAAGGCCACCGCGCGCAAGAAGTAAAGCGGCGCAGGCCGGTCACGCACCGGGCCGGGCTCCCCCTTCGGGGAGCCCGGCCCGCGGCGCGTTCAGGGGTACATCGGTTCAGGGGCGCTTCAGAAGGTCTGCAGGGTCACGAGGGTGATGCGGCGGCCCGCGCCCTCTCCCTCGGTCTCGATCCGCACCCGCTGACCGGGCCTCAGCAGCCGCAGGCCGCCCGCGTCGAAGGCCGGGGCGCCGAACTCCACCGGGGTGCCGTCGTCGAGCAGCACACTGCCGCTGCGGGTCTCTGAGTCGTACGTGTACGCGGTCGCCTGCATGGACCGCAGCTTACTGACCGGCGAGCGGGGCGTAGCGCAGAGCCGTGTACGGGCCGAGGCCCAGGGTCGCGGCCGCCCGCAGGTCGTCCCCGGTGTCCACGTCCCGGCGGACCGAATCCACCCCGTCCAGCAGGATTTCCGCCGCCCCCGTCGCCGAATGCCGCAGCCGGGACGGGCCGCCGAAAGCCGGGTTCAATTCCGTACCGGGGGCCGAGGACAGCAATGTCGTACCGATTCCCGCCGCATCGGCCAGAAAAGCGCGCGGAAAGGTGGCCGCGATATCGAGCACGCGTTGCAATTCCTCGGGCCGCAGAGCCGGCAGATCGGCGTTGAGGGCCGCGACGGCGGCCGAGGGGTTCATGGCCCTCACGGAGCGTGCTCCGTGCGCCAGAGCGGCGTTGAGGCCCGCCGAAAGGGCATCCGGCACTATTCGGGCACCCAGCGCGGCCAGTTCCCCGGCGGCCAGCGGATCGTCCGTGACGACCGCCACATCGCGTACGGCCGAACACGCCAGCGCGGCAGCCACGGTGTCCTGCGCGAAGGCCAGCGCGAGCCCGGGCCGCAGGGCATCACCCGCCGCCGCCGCGAGCCTGCTTTTCGCCAGCGGCAAGGGCTTCAGGGGTACGACCAGGGACCAGGCTGCGGTCCGATCCGAGTTCGGCATCGGCCCCATTGTGGCCCGAGCCCCCGATGCCCGGCCGGGCGGCCCGGGCGTACGGTGTTCTCTACAGAGCAGGGGCCTGGGGCGAGACTTGACGGTCGGTAGCCAGGCAGACAGGAAGGTGTCCGAGTGTCCCGCCGCAGAATCGGCTTCTGGTACCGCCTGGCGGCGGTCA
Source organism: Streptomyces sp. NBC_01465 (assembly GCF_036227325.1). Lineage (NCBI taxonomy): Bacteria > Bacillati > Actinomycetota > Actinomycetes > Kitasatosporales > Streptomycetaceae > Streptomyces > Streptomyces sp. NBC_01465. Next base: position 6,144,854 of record NZ_CP109467.1, read on the forward strand.
TCTCCAAGCCGCCGCTGATTGTTCTGTTCAAGCGGGACTGGAGCGGAATGGAGAACATTCCGGCCGACGGCGGATTTATCACGGCCGTCAATCACAACTCGTATCTCGACATGTTCTCCTACGGCCACTTCCAGTACAACAGCGGCCGAGTTCCCCGATTCCTCGCCAAGGCAGGCCTCTTCAAGGCCCCCGTCGTAGGAACCCTGCTGCGCGGCACCCGCCAGATCCCCGTGTACCGCGAGTCCTCCAGCGCCTTCGGCGCCTTCCGCGCCGCCGTCGAGGCCGTCGAGAGCGGCGAATGCGTCGCGTTCTACCCCGAGGGCACGCTCACCCGGGACCCCGGCCAGTGGCCGATGACCGCCAAGTCCGGTGTCGCACGCGCCGCGCTGCTCACCCGTGCCCCCGTCATCCCGGTGGCCCAGTGGGGCGCCAACCTGGCGATGCCGCCGTACGCCAAGGAGAAGAAGTTCCGCTTCTTCCCGCGCAAGACCCTCCAGGTGAAGGCCGGTCCGCCGGTCGACCTCGCACGCTTCTACGACAAGGAAGCGACGCCCGAGGTCCTGAAGGAGGCGACCGAGGTCATCATGGCCGCGATCACCGTCATCCTGGAGGAGTTGCGCGGCGAGAAGGCGCCCGCCGAGCCGTACGACCACCGCAAGGTCCGCGCAGAAGAGCGGCGCAAGGCCGCGGGGGAGGGCTCCAAGTGACCCGAGCAGCCGTATTCGGAACCGGATCGTGGGGCACCGCCTTCGGCACGGTGCTCGCCGATGCGGGGTGCGACGTGACCCTCGTGGGTCGCCGCCCCGAACTCGTCGAGGCCATCAACACCACGCGTACCAACCCCGACTACTTCCCCGGGCTCGAACTCCCCGCGGCTCTGCGCGCCACGACGGATCCCGCCGAGGCCGCGGAGGGCGCCGAGTTCGCGGTGTTCGCCGTGCCCTCGCAGACGCTGCGCGCGAATCTCGCCTCCTGGGCCGAACTGTTCGCCGCCGACACCGTCCTCGTCTCATTGATGAAGGGCATCGAACTCGGCACCGCCAAGCGCATGAGCGAGGTGATCGAGGAGGTCGCCAAGGTCCCCTCCGAGCGCATCGCCGTCGTCTCCGGGCCCAACCTGGCCAAGGAGATCGCCAGCCGGATGCCGGCCGCCGCGGTGGTCGCCTGCACCGACGAAGCCGTCGCGCAGCGGCTCCAGGCCGCCTGCCACACCCCGTACTTCCGCCCGTACACGATCACCGACGTCATCGGCTGCGAGCTGGGCGGCGCGGTGAAGAACGTGATCGGCCTGGCGGTCGGCATCGCGGACGGCATGGGGCTCGGCGACAACGCCAAGGGCTCCCTCATCACGCGCGGTCTGGCCGAGACGACGCGTCTGGGCCTCGCGATGGGCGCCGACCCGCTGACCTTCTCCGGCCTCGCGGGCCTCGGCGACCTGGTCGCCACCTGCTCCTCGCCGCTCTCCCGCAACCACACCTTCGGCCTCAACCTCGGCCGCGGGATGACGCTCCAGGAGACCATCGCGGTCACCAAGCAGACCGCCGAGGGCGTCAAGTCCTGTGAGTCCGTGGCCGATCTGGCCCGGCGCCACGGCGTCGAGATGCCGATCGCCGACACGGTGGTCGACATCGTCCACAACGGGAAGCCCCCGCTCGTGGCGCTCAAGGAGCTGATGGGCCGCAGCGCCAAGGCCGAGCGCCGCTGACTCGACCGGTACCAGCAGGTACCCTCAACCCGATATGAGCAGCGAGAACCTCCCCCAGAGCCCTGATCAGCAGCGTCGCAAGCCGCGTGTGGCGGTCGTCTTCGGCGGACGCAGCTCCGAACACGGCGTATCGATCGTCACAGCGGGCGCCATCCTGCGCGCCATCGACCGGACCAAGTACGACGTGCTGCCCATCGGCATCACGACGGACGGCCGCTGGGCGCTCACCGCCGACGAGCCGGAGCGGATGGCCGTCACCGACCGCCGTATGCCGACCATCGCGGAGATCGCGGAGTCCACCGAGGGGGCCGTGGTGCTCCCGGTCGACCCGGGCAACCGCGAAGTGGTCTACAGCGAGCAGGGTTCCGTGCCCAAGGCGCTGGGCGAGGTCGACGTCGTCTTCCCGATGCTGCACGGCCCGTACGGCGAGGACGGCACCCTCCAGGGGCTTCTGGAGCTCTCCGGGATCCCGTACGTCGGCGCGGGCGTTCTCGCCTCCGCCGTCGGGCAGGACAAGGAGTACATGAAGCGGGTCTTCATCTCGTACGGGCTCAAGGTCGGCCCCTACGAGGTCGTCCGCCCCCGCGAGTGGAAGCTCGACCCCGCCGCCGCCCGCAAGAAGATCGTGGACTTCGCCGGAGAGCACGGCTGGCCGCTCTTCATCAAGCCCGCCCGCGGCGGCTCCTCGATGGGCATCACCAAGGTCGACTCCCTCGAAGGCCTCGACGAGGCGGTCGAGGAGGCCCAGCGCCACGACCCCAAGATCCTCGTCGAGTCGCTGCTGCGCGGCCGCGAGATCGAGTGCGGGGTGCTGGAGTTCGAGGACGGACCGCGTGCCAGCGTGCCCGCCGAGATCCCGCCGGTCACCGCGCACGACTTCTACGACTTCGAGGCGAAGTACATCGACTCGGCGACCGGGCTCGTGCCCGCCCCGCTGACCCCCGAGCAGACCGCCGAGGTGCAGCGCCTCGCGGTCGAGGCCTTCGACGCGGTGTCCTGCGAGGGTCTGGTCCGCGCGGACTTCTTCCTCACCGAGGACGGCGAGTTCGTCATCAACGAGATCAACACGATGCCGGGCTTCACGCCGATCTCGATGTACCCGCGCATGTGGCAGGAGAGCGGCGTCGGTTACCAGGAGCTGGTGGACCGGCTCATCCAGGCGGCCCTCAACCGCTCGACGGGGCTGCGCTGAGGCGCTGCCTCACGCCTTCACGGTGAGCGGGACGGTCTTGGCGACCGCCGCCGCGAAGTCCGACAGAGGAGTCACGTCGTGGTCGTACTTCTTCTCCAGTGCGACCTCGACGTACACCTTGCGGTAGGTCGTGGTGAACCGCGGACCGCTGTTCAGCTGCTCCAGCATCCACTTCACGCCGTCCGCCTCGACGCCCAGCGCGTTCGGGTCGTCCATCTTCTCGGGCCGGGGGACACCGCAGCGCAGTACGATCGCGGCGTTGTCCCCCCAGCCGGCGGTCAGTTCGGACTTCGGCTCGACATCGCTCCGCTTCAGCCCCGCGACGGTCTCCGGCAGCACCTTGGCGAGCGCCTTGCAGTACGCGGCCTCACCGGCGGGCGGCTTGGGGACGGAGACCTGAGGAGCGCCGCCCGCCGAGCAGCCCGCCGCGGCGAGCAGCAGTGCTGTGGCGGGAAGAGAGAGGAGCCGGCGGCGCGATGAAGTCACCGGCCCAGCGTAGACGGGGCTACAGGTGCACCACCGGGCAGGTCAGGGTGCGGGTGATGCCGTCCACCTGCTGGACTCTGGCGACCACCATGCGACCGAGTTCGTCGACGGTGTCGGCCTGGGCGCGCACGATCACGTCGTACGGTCCTGTCACGTCCTCGGCCTGTATGACCCCGGGGATCTTCCCGATGAGATCGGCGACAGTCGACGCCTTTCCCACTTCGGTCTGGATGAGGATGTACGCCTGTACCACGGAACCTCCAGGGCGGCCACGAGGATCTTGTGGGGAGAGGGAAAGGGACGCCAAGGTATCGCGTCGTTCCGGGCCACGGGGAGACCCGCGCGCCCGGTTGTCGCACACATCGGGGCGTACGGAGAACAGAAGTTGACGTCACGGTTGACGTCTCTTTCGACGGTACCGACAGCAGGCACCGCTCGCGACCGCAAGCGCACAGGGGCAGAAGGGGTACGAACATGAAGGGCACCGTGGGGGAGCTCGGGGAATTCGGGCTGATCAGAGAGCTCACCTCCCGGCTCACCACCACTCCGGCGGTGAAGCTGGGACCGGGCGACGACGCCGCGGTCGTGGCCGCACCCGACCGGAGAGTCGTGGCGAGCACGGACATCCTGATCGAGGGGCGGCACTTCCGCCGCGACTGGTCGACCGCGTACGACGTCGGGCGCAAGGCGGCCGCGCAGAATCTCGCCGACATCGCCGCCATGGGCGCGGTGCCCACGGCGATCCTGCTCGGCCTCGTCGTACCCGCCGAACTGCCCGCCGCCTGGCCCGTCGAGCTGATGGACGGAATCCGCGACGAGTGCCAGGTCGCGGGCGCCGCCGTGGTCGGCGGCGATGTGGTGCGCGGGGACACGATCACCGTCTCCATCACGGCACTTGGGGATCTGCGCAACCACGAGCCGGTGCTCCGGTCCGGTGCGCAGCCGGGCGATGTCGTCGCCGTCACCGGGTGGTTGGGGTGGTCGGCGGCCGGATTCGCCGTCCTGTCACGGGGGTTCCGCTCGCCGCGCGCCTTCGTCGAGGCACACCGCAGGCCCGAACCGCCGTACCACGCGGGACCCGCGGCCGCCGGGCTCGGCGCCACCGCGATGACCGATGTGAGCGACGGGCTCGTCGCCGACCTCGGTCATATCGCCGAGGCCAGCAAGGTCCGTATCGATCTGCGGGCCGGACTCATCGACATCCCCTCGCAGATGAACGACATCGGTCAGGCGGTCGGCGTCGACCCGCTGCAGTGGGTGCTCACCGGGGGAGAGGACCACGCGATCGTGGCGACCTTCCCGCCGGACGTGAAGCTGCCCGCCCGCTGGAAGGTCATCGGCGAGGTCCTCAACCCCTCCGCGCTGCCCCAGGTGACGGTCGACGGAGCGCCCTGGACGAGCAAGGGCGGCTGGGACCACTTCTCAGGAGACGGATCATGAACCACCCCCCTCTCGTACTGACGGTCGCCGGATCGGACTCCGGCGGCGGGGCCGGCATCCAGGCCGACCTCAAGACGATGCTGGCGCTCGGCGTGCACGGCATGAGCGTGCTCACCGCGGTCACCGCGCAGAACTCGCTGGGCGTGCAGGGCGCGTGGGAGCTTCCGGCCGACGCGGTACGGGCCCAGTACCGGGCGGTCGTCGACGACATCGGCGTCGACGCGGTGAAGACCGGGATGCTGGCGACGGCCGAGCTCGTCGAGACGGTCGCGGAGCTGCTGGCCGGCACCGACGCCCCGGTCGTGGTGGACCCTGTGGGCGTCTCCAAGCACGGGGATCCGCTGCTCGCGGCATCGGCGCTCGATTCCGTACGCAGGAAGCTGCTGCCGGTGGCGACCGTGGCCACGCCCAACCTCGACGAGGTGGCCCAGCTGACCGGGGTGCACGTCGAGGCGGAGGCGGACCTGGTGCGGGCTGCCGGGGCGATTCTGGAGTACGGGCCGCGCTGGGCGCTCATCAAGGGCGGGCATCTCGCCGGTGAGGCGGTGGACCTGCTGACGGACGGCACCGAGGAGCACTGGCTGCGGGCGCCGAGGCTCGACAACCGTCATACGCACGGGACGGGGTGCACGCTGGCCTCGGCGGTCGCTTCGTACCTGGCGCGCGGGCTTTCGGTCCCTGAGGCGGTGGCGGCCGCCAAGGAGTACGTCACGGGCGCGATCGCGGCGGGCTTCCCGCTCGGCGGCGGGATCGGGCCGGTCGACCACGGGTGGCGGTTCCGTACCGGCTGAGGCTTTTCGGGCACGCGAAAAAGCCGGTCCACCGAGGTGGACCGGCTTTATCAAGGCAACCGCAAGGGGCTGCGCTACGACGGAACGTCGCGTTAGCGCGAGACCTTGCCGGCCTTGATGCACGAGGTGCAGACGTTGAGCCGCTTCGGCGTCCGACCGACCACTGCACGCACGCGCTGGATGTTGGGGTTCCAGCGACGGGACGTACGGCGGTGCGAGTGCGAAATGTTGTTGCCGAAGCCGGGGCCCTTGCCACAGACGTCGCAGTTGGCAGCCACGGGTCACTCCAAAGACTTCAGAATTACGATGAATTCCGGCGCACCGGAATCAGGTAACTGATGGTGGCTTGCCGGGGGATTTGGCCCGACTCTCATCGGGCAACCGAAGCAGCATACAACGGCGGCTTCGGAGATACGAAACTACCATGTCCGGGACGCCCCCTGCCCCGGCCCCTTGTCTCCCACGGGGTCTACCCTGCGGTGCAACGCCGCTGCTCAAGGATGTCAAGGAGGACGCCAGGTGCCGCAGATCCCCGACGATCTCGATGCCGTCGCGGTACGCACCTGGTGCTCGCTCGCGCTCGACGCACTGGGCAGCGACCGCGAGGAGATCGACGCGATCAATGTCTATCCGGTCGCGGACGGGGACACCGGAACCAACCTCTATCTGACCCTGGAATCCGCCTCCCAGGCGGTCGAGGCGGTCTTCACGGGGTACGGCGCCGAAACCCCGGAGACGGCTGACGTGATCCGCGCGATGGCCCACGGGGCGCTGATCGGGGCCCGGGGGAACTCCGGGACGATCCTGTCGCAGCTGCTGCGGGGGATGTCCGAGGTGCTGGCGGAGCCGGAGGGTGAGCAGGATCACGCCGTACTGCTGCGGCGGGCGCTGCGCACGGCGGCCACATCGGCGTACCGGGCGGTCGCGCACCCGGTCGAGGGCACGATGCTGACGGTGGCGACCGCGGCCGCCGATGCGGCGGAGTCGGCGGGCGGCGGCTGCGCGGAGGTGGCGCGGGCGGCGTACGACGGCGCACGGGAGGCGCTGCGGGAGACCCCGGGGCAGCTGGCCGTGCTGGGGCGCGCGGGCGTCGTGGACGCGGGCGGGCGGGGTCTGGTGGATGTGCTGGCCGCGCTGGTGGGCGCGCTGACCGGGGAGACGCCGGCCGCGCAGGGGCGGGGCCACGGGGTGCTCGTGGAGGCCGCCGACTGCGCGGCGGACCCGGAGGAGGGCGGCCCGGCCTTCGAGGTGATCTATCTGCTGGAGGCGGAGGACGAGGCGGTGGCCCGGCTCCGTACGCGCCTGGACGCACTCGGCGAATCGCTGGTCGTGGTCGGCGGCGACGGGCTGTGGAACGTTCATGTGCACGTGGACGACGCCGGAGCCGCGGTTGAGGCGGGGGTCGAGGCGGGGCGCCCGTACCGGATCCGCATCACCCACTTCGCCGCCGCGGCAGTCGAGGCGCGCGAGCAGATCCAGCGCGCGGTGGTGGCGGTCGTCCCCGGCGCGGGGCTCGCGGAGCTGTGCTCGGAGGCGGGCGCGACGACCGTGCTCGCACGCCCCGGGGAGCCGCCCGCCAGCGGAGAACTCGTCGACGCGATCCGCCGGGCGCACGCCCGCGAGGTGGTCCTCCTGCCGAACGACGCGGACCTGCGCCACACGGCTGCGGCGGCCGCGGAGCAGATGCGTACGGAGGGCGTACGGGTCGCGCTCATTCCCACGCGGGCGGCCGTCCAGGGGATCGCGGCCCTGGCCGTCCACGAGCCGGAGCGCCGCTTCGACGAGGACGTGGTGGCGATGACGGCGGCGGCCCGCACGACGCGCTACGCCGAACTGGCCGTCGCGGAACGGCAGTCGTGGACGTCGGCGGGCATCTGCCAGGCCGGCGACGTGCTGGGCCTGATCGACGGCGACGTGGCGGTGATCGGCGCGGACGTGGCGACAACGGCAGAGACGGTGCTGCACCGGATGCTGGCGGCGGGCGGGGAACTGGTCACGCTGGTGGTGGGGGAGGGTGTGCCGGACTCGGTGGCGGAGGGGCTTGAGGCGTACGTACGCGAACGCCACCTGGCGGTGGACACGGTGGTCTATGCGGGGGGTCCCCAGGCGGCGCCACTGCTGATCGGCGTCGAATAGGCGCGACCCCGCCCCGGGGCGCTGCCCGGACCCTGCTCCTCAATCGCCGGAGGGGCTTGATTTTGCTGATCTGGGCTCGCTTGTGCGGGTCCCGAACGGGCCGGATTAGCCGCAATGTCAGACCCATGGTGTGCAATAGATCGCGTGCCCGCGCTAGACGAACCCCTCAAGAAGACACTCGGCGCCCCCACCGCCAAGGTGATGGCCGAGCATCTCGACCTGCACACGGTCGGCGACCTCCTGCACCACTACCCCCGCCGCTACGCCGAGCGCGGCGAGCTCACCCAGCTCGCCGACCTCCCCCTCGACGAGCACGTCACCGTCTTCGCGCAGGTCGCCGACGCCCGGGTCCTCACCTTCGGCAGTGGCAGCGGCAAGCGTTTGGAGGTGAACATCACCGACGGCAGCGGACGCCTCCAGCTCGTCTTCTTCGGCAACGGCCTCCACAAGCCCCACAAGGAGCTCCTCCCCGGCCGCCGCGCGATGTTCTCCGGCAAGGTCTCGAAGTTCCGCCAGACCTTCCAACTCGCCCACCCCGCCTATGAGTTGCTCGACGCCGACACCGATGCCGGCTCCGTCACTGCCTGGGCGAACCAGCAGATCCCGATCTACCCGGCCTGCAAGCAGCTGGAGTCCTGGAAGATCGCCAAGTGTGTCGACCTGGTCCTGCCCAGCGCGGACGAGGCCGTCGACCCGCTCACGCCCGCCCTGCGCGAGGGCCGCGGTCTGATCGCGCTCCCCGACGCACTGCGGAAGATCCACCGCCCGCAGACGAAGGCCGACATCGCGGAGGCCCGCGACCGGCTCAAGTGGGACGAGGCGTTCGTCCTGCAGGTGGCGCTCGCCCGCCGGCGGTACGCGGACGCCCAACTCCCCGCCGTGGCAAGGAAGCCCGTCGCCGACGGCCTCCTCGACGCCTTCGACGCCAAGCTGCCCTTCACCCTCACCGACGGCCAGCAGAAGGTCACCAAGGAGATCTTCGACGACCTCGCCACCGAGCACCCGATGCACCGGCTGCTCCAGGGGGAAGTCGGGTCGGGGAAGACCATGGTCGCCCTGCGCGCCATGCTCGCCGTCGTCGACGCGGGCGGTCAGGCCGCGATGCTCGCGCCCACCGAGGTCCTCGCCCAGCAGCACCACCGCTCCATCACCGAGATGATGGGCGAGCTCGCCGAGGGCGGCATGCTCGGCGGCTCCGACGCGGGCACCAAGGTCGTCCTGCTCACCGGCTCGATGGGGATGCCCGCCCGCCGCCAGGCGCTGCTCGACCTGGTCACCGGTGAGGCCGGGCTCGTGATCGGCACGCATGCGCTCATCGAGGACAAGGTGCAGTTCCACGACCTGGGCCTGGTCGTCGTGGACGAGCAGCACCGCTTCGGGGTGGAGCAGCGCGACGCCCTGCGCTCCAAGGGCAAGCAGCCCCCGCATCTGCTGGTCATGACCGCGACGCCCATTCCCCGTACGGTCGCGATGACCGTCTTCGGTGACCTGGAGACCTCGGTCCTGGACCAGCTCCCGGCGGGCCGCTCGCCGATCGCCACCCATGTCGTACCGGCCAAGGACAAGCCACATTTCCTGGCGCGTGCGTGGGAGCGCGTACGCGAGGAGGTCGAGAACGGGCATCAGGCGTATGTCGTCTGCCCGCGCATCGGGGACGGCGAGGACGAGCCGAAGAAGAAGCAGAAGGCTGCTGAAGAGGACCCCGAGAAGCGGCCGCCGCTCGCCGTCGTCGAGATCGCCGAGCAGCTCACCAAGGGGCCTTTGAGCGGGCTGCGGGTCGAGATCCTGCACGGGCGCATGGCACCCGACGACAAGGACGACGTGATGCGGCGCTTCGCCGCCGGCGACGTGGACGTGCTCGTCGCGACCACCGTCATCGAGGTCGGCGTCAATGTGCCCAACGCCACCGTGATGGTGATCATGGACGCGGACCGGTTCGGGGTCTCCCAGCTGCACCAGCTGCGCGGCCGCGTGGGCCGCGGCTCGGCGCCCGGGCTCTGTCTGCTGGTCAGCGAGGCGCACGAGGCCAGCCCCGCCCGGGCCCGGCTGGGCGCGGTGGCCGCGACGCTGGACGGCTTCGAGCTCTCCCGTATCGACCTCGAACAGCGCCGCGAGGGCGACGTCCTCGGCCAGGCCCAGTCCGGCGTCCGCTCCTCGCTGCGGATGCTCGCCGTCATCGAGGACGAGGAGGTCATCGCCGCCGCCCGCGAGGAGGCCGTGACGGTCGTCGCCGCCGACCCCGACCTGGAGCGACTGCCGGAGCTGCGCATCGCTCTGGACGCACTGCTTGACCAGGAGCGCGAGCAGTACCTCGACAAGGGCTGAGAGACTGGGGGAGCACCTCACTGGCACCAAGCAGCCCACCCGAAGGACCTCAGATGACCCGCGTGATCGCCGGTACGGCCGGCGGGCGCCTGCTCGCCGTCCCGCCGGGCAACGGCACCCGCCCCACGTCCGACCGTGCGCGCGAGGGCCTCTTCTCCACCTGGGAGTCGCTCCTGGGCACGCTGGAGGGCGTCCGTATCGCCGATCTGTACGCGGGCTCCGGCGCCGTCGGCCTGGAGGCGCTCTCCCGTGGTGCCGTCCACGCCCTCCTCGTCGAGGCCGACTCCCGCGCCGCCGCCACTGTCCGTGCCAACGTGCGCACGCTCGGCCTCCCGGGTGCGGAAGTCCGTACGGGCAAAGCGGAACAGATCGTGACGGGACCGGCTCCCCAGGCGCCGTACGACCTCGTCTTCCTCGACCCTCCGTACGCCGTCGGCGACGACGATCTTCGGGAGATCCTCCTCACACTCCGTACGCAGGGCTGGCTCACGGAGGACGCCGTGGCCACCGTGGAACGCAGCACCAGAGGCGGAGAATTCAAGTGGCCCAAGGGTTTTGAGCCTTTGCGGGCCCGTCGCTACGGCGAGGGCACGCTTTGGTACGGTCGCGCCGCCGCTACGTGCGAAGACGCACGATGACCGGACCGGAGAGGCAGGGAATCCAGTTGCGCCGCGCCGTCTGTCCGGGGTCCTTCGACCCCATCACCAATGGACACCTCGACATCATTGCCCGCGCCTCCAAGCTGTACGACGTCGTACACGTGGCCGTGATGATCAACCAGTCGAAGCACGGTCTCTTCACCGTCGACGAGCGGATCGAACTGATCCGCCAGGTGACCGCAGACTTCGGGAACGTCGAGGTCGAGTCCTTCCACGGCCTGCTCGTCGACTTCTGCAAGCAGCGCGACATCCCGGCCATCGTGAAGGGCCTGCGCGCGGTCAGCGATTTCGACTACGAGCTGCAGATGGCCCAGATGAACAACGGCCTCTCGGGCGTCGAGACGCTGTTCGTCCCGACCAACCCCACCTACAGCTTCCTCTCCTCCAGTCTGGTCAAGGAGGTCGCGACCTGGGGCGGAGACGTCTCCCACCTGCTGCCTCCGCTGGTCCACGAGGCGCTGACGCAGCGGCTCGGCGAGAAGTGAAATCCTGACAGTCCGTCACCAGGTGTCGGGCGGGCGCCGACTGGACGTACAGTCGTCCCCGTCCGTCTCCAACCCGGCGTAGAGAGTGGCGAGCACACGGTGGACGTGCAGAAGAAGCTCGACGACATCGTCGAAACGGTCGCGGGCGCCCGGTCGATGCCCATGTCGGCCTCGTGCGTGGTCAACCGCGCCGAGCTGCTCGCCCTGCTCGAAGAGGTACGGGAGGCCCTGCCGGGCTCCCTGGCCCAGGCGCAGGAGCTGATCGGCGGCCGCGAACAGATGGTCGAGCAGGCCCGTCAGGAGGCCGAGCGGATCATCGAGTCCGCGCACGCCCACCGCGGCTCCCTGATCTCCGACACCGAGGTGGCCCGCCAGTCCCAGGACGAGGCGGACCGGATCCTCAGCGAGGCCCGCCGCGAGGCCGAGGAGATCCGTGCGGAGGCCGACGACTACGTCGACTCCAAGCTGGCCAACTTCGAGGTCGTCCTCACCAAGACCATCGGCTCCGTCGACCGCGGCCGCGAGAAGCTGCTCGGCCGCGGCCCCGGCCTCGACGAGCAGGGTTACGCCGACGAGGACGCCCCGGAGTACAGCCCGGACCCCGCGACCCTCATCGAGCGCGCGGACGCCTACGTCGACACCAAGCTGGGCGCCTTCGAGGCCGTCCTCTCCAAGACTCTCGACGCGGTGGGACGGGGCCGGCAGAAGCTGCACGGCCGCATCGCCATCGACGACCTCGGCGAGCACATGGCGGCCCAGGACGGCATGGACCCGCAGCAGCGCGGCAGCGACGCGGACTTCCTGGCGGATCTGGCGGAGCCGCAGCCGGTGCAGCAGGCGGAGGTGCCGGTCCAGGCGGTTCCCGTACCGGCGCAGCAGCAGTACGACCCGTATGCGTACCAGCAGCAGCCTCAGCAGCAGGACCCGTACGCCTACCAGCAGCCGCAGCAGCCCCAGGAGCAGTACGCGGCGTACCAGCAGGACCCCTACGCGTACCAGCAGCAGGGCTACGACCAGAACGGCTACCCGCAGCAGCCCCAGCAGCAGCCGTATCCCCAGCAGCAGAGCGCCCTCGACGAGACCAGCCTCTTCGACACGAGCATGATCGATCTCGATCAGCTGCGTCAGTACGAACAGGGCCGGTAGGCGTCAGCAGGGGCCGATTGGGTCTATCGCGGCTCGACCGGTATCCTGGCTCTTCGGTCGCGCGTATGTCCGCGATCCCAGCTGCCCGCTCGGCAGCCATCCCCAGAGATTTTCGAAAGCAGGAAAAGCCCTGAACACGCGCCTCGACCACCGCAACCCTCTTGTGTTCGACACACACGAGTTGGGTCGGCGTCCTGGTGCCCTCAAGCGGCTGTCCCGCACGGCCGAGGCCCCCAGGGACCTCGGCGTCGAAGGGGTCGTCGGAGTGCCGGAAGGCGCACCGGTGGAGATCAACCTCCGCCTCGAGTCGGTCATGGACGGGGTGCTTGTCACAGGCACCGCCCGTGCATCGGCCAAGGGGGAGTGCGTAAGGTGTCTGGAGCCGCTCGAGCTCGATCTCGAAGCGGACTACCAGGAGATGTTCTCGTACCCTGACGCCGATGACCGGAGCCGTGGCAACGCGGAGCCGGGCGACGACGCCGAGGACGAGGAAATCACCCCCCTCGAGGACGGCTTGTTCGACCTCGAACCCGTGCTGCGTGACGCGGTGGTGCTCGCACTGCCGCTGCAGCCGGTCTGCCGGGAGGACTGTGCCGGTCTGTGTTCCGAATGCGGAATCAGGCTGGACGACGAACCCGGTCACCACCATGACGTCCCCGACATTCGTTGGGCGGCGTTGCAGGGACTCGTCGGGACCGGCCAGGTCGGCGAGAAGGACAACGTTAACGACGCTGAATCTGGCGTCGACGAGAAGCAGGAGAAGTAGCCGTGGCTGTTCCGAAGCGGAAGATGTCGCGCAGCAACACGCGCCACCGCCGGTCGCAGTGGAAGGCTGCGGTCCCCACCCTGGTTTCGTGCGAGCGCTGCCAGGAGCCGAAGCTGCAGCACATCGCGTGCCCCAGCTGTGGCACGTACAACAAGCGCCAGGTCCTCGAGGTCTGAGCGGCTGGTGAGAGGCACCATGTCTGAGTCACACAAGACGGACAATGCCTCGTCCCACACGCTTCTGGAAGGGCGGCTCGGGTATCAACTCGAGTCCGCCCTTCTGGTGCGTGCGCTGACGCACCGTTCGTACGCATACGAGAACGGCGGCCTGCCCACCAACGAGCGTCTGGAGTTCCTCGGGGACTCCGTGCTCGGTCTGGTGGTCACGGACACGCTGTACCGCACCCACCCCGATCTCCCGGAAGGCCAGCTGGCCAAACTCCGGGCCGCGGTGGTCAACTCGCGTGCGCTCGCAGAGGTGAGCCGCGGGCTAGAACTCGGTCTCTTCATCCGGCTCGGCCGCGGTGAAGAAGGCACGGGTGGCCGGGACAAGGCTTCCATCCTCGCCGACACCCTTGAAGCGGTGATCGGCGCGGTCTATCTGGATCAGGGCCTCGACGCGGCCTCGGAGCTGGTTCACCGGCTCTTCGACCCGCTCATCGAGAAGTCCTCCAACCTCGGTGCGGGCCTGGACTGGAAGACCAGTCTCCAGGAGCTCACCGCGAGCGAAGGCCTCGGAGTTCCGGAGTACCTGGTCAGCGAGACAGGTCCGGACCACGAGAAGACCTTCACTGCTGCTGCCCGCGTCGGTGGTGTCTCGTACGGCACCGGCACCGGCCGCAGCAAGAAGGAAGCGGAGCAGCAGGCGGCGGAGTCCGCCTGGCGCGAGATCAGTGCGGACGCCGAGAAGCGTGCTGCGGAGGCCAAGGCCGCCGCGGAGGCGCCCGTGGCGCCCGCAGTGGACGAAGAGGTCGCCGACACCTCTTCGGCCGCCGCGACCGATCCGGCCGCCACGGCCTGACGCCGGTTCTTTCCCCGCCCGCCCCCTCAGTGGGGGCGGGCGGTTTCCGTACCCGAGGGGGATTGCGATGCCTGAGCTGCCCGAGGTCGAAGTCGTACGGCGCGGTCTTGAGCGCTGGGTGGCCGGCCGGACCGTCGCCGGGGTGGACGTACTGCACCCGCGTGCCGTACGCCGCCATCTCGCGGGCGGCGAGGACTTCGCGCACGCCCTCAAGGGGCACCGCTTCGGCGTCGCACGGCGCAGGGGCAAGTACCTTTGGATTCCCCTCGACGACACCGACGCGTCCGTGCTCGGGCATCTGGGGATGAGCGGGCAGCTGCTCGTACAGCCCCAAGAGGCCCTGGACGAGAAGCACTTGAGGATCCGCGTCCGCTTCGACGATCCCCTCGGTACGGAGCTGCGCTTCGTCGACCAGCGCACCTTCGGCGGTCTCTCGCTCCACCCGAACACCCCCGACGGGCTGCCCGACGTCATCGCGCACATCGCCCGCGACCCGCTGGACGAAGCGTTCGACGACGAGGCGTTCCACACGGCGCTGCGGCTGCGCCGTACGACGATCAAGCGCGCCCTGCTCGACCAGTCGCTGATCAGCGGCGTCGGCAACATCTACGCCGACGAGGCGCTCTGGCGCTCCCGCGTCCACTACGAGCGCCCCACCGCGGGCTTCACCCGGCCCAGGACCGCCGAGCTCCTCGGCCATGTCCGGGACGTCATGAACGCCGCGCTCGCCGTCGGCGGCACCAGCTTCGACAGCCTCTACGTCAACGTGAACGGCGAATCCGGGTACTTCGACCGGTCGCTGGACGCCTACGGACGCGAGGGCGAGCCGTGCGGCCGCTGCGGCACCTCCATCCGCAGGCGCCCCTGGATGAATCGCTCCAGCTACTTCTGCCCGCGCTGTCAGAGGCCGCCGCGGGCGGCTTCGTAGCGCTCGCGCGACTGCAGGACCTGGTCCATGCGGCCCTCGACGAGGTGGATGAGGCCGAGCAGCTGCTGGGCGATCTCCCGCCCCAGCGGCGTGAGTTCGTAGTCCACGCGCGGCGGATTGACCGGCTGCGCCTCGCGGTGCACCAGGCCGTCGCGCTCCAGCGCCTGCAGCGTCTGGGAGAGCATCTTCTCGCTGACGCCGTCGACGCGCCGCCGCAGCTCGTTGAAGCGCAGCGACCCCTCGAGGAGCGCGCCCAGCGTCAGGCTGCCCCAGCGGCCCGTGACGTGCTCCAGCGTTCCGCGCGAGGGGCACGACTTCGCGAATACGTCGAAGGCGAGATCGTCCATGGGTCCACTGTACTGCGCACAGCGCTCACCAGGAGTTAGTGCTCAGAAGCCGAAGTCCTGGGTCCACCACGGACCGCCGGAGCCGAAGTGGACGCCGACGCCCAGCGTCTTGTAGTCGCAGTTCAGGATGTTGGCCCGGTGGCCGGGGCTGTTCATCCAGGCGTCCATGACCGCCTCGGCGTCGGCCTGGCCGCGGGCGATGTTCTCGCCGCCCAGACCGCTCACGCCCGCCGCGTCCGCGCGGTCCCAGGGGGACTTGCCGTCCGGGTCGGTGTGGTCGAAGAAGTTGCGTGCGGCCATGTCCTCGCTGAAGGCCGTGGCCAGCGCGGCCAGCGGGCCGTTGGCCGTCACCGGGCTGCAGCCGGCCGTCGCCCGCTCCTTGTTGACCAGCGAGAGGACCGCCGCCTGGGCCGCGGCCTCCTTGCCGAGCGGGACCGCGGACTTGGCCGCGGTCTTCGTGGGTGAAGGCGTGGCGCTCGCGCTCCTCGTCGGCGCGGACGGCGCGCTCGACACCTTTGACGGAGGAGCCGAGGTCTTCGGCGCGACGGGCGAGGGGCTCGTCGACGGTGCGTGGGCGCGGGTGGCGCCGGAGCTCGGAGAAGGGGAGGTGGCGGTGGACGAGGGGGTCGCGGACTCGCCGCCCTGGGTCTGCAGATCCGGGACACCGTCCGCGCGGACCTGGTCGCCCGAAGGGTCACCGCCTCCGACGTTGTACGCGTTGCCGCCGCCGGGCAGGAGGCCGGAGGCCATCGCCACGGCGCCCACGGCCGCTGCGGCGGAGACGCCGAGCAGTCCGGTGCGTACGGGGGCGACCCGGCTCTTGCGGCGCGCACGGCCACGGCCCCGGTGCCGGCCTGCCTCGCCGTAGTCAACTGCGGCCGGTACGGCGGCGGAGCGTCGATGGCGTCCCATCTGCGGTGCCTTCCTCGTGGTCGACGGCCTACGTCACGACGACTCACCCATACGGGTGAGGCTCATTGGGTCCGGACTGTAGCCCATGGCGCACGGGGCCGAAGTGTCCCGTGAGCAATTGGCCGGTTAGCGTGCAGACATGAACGAAGATGTACGGCTCACCGCCTGGGTGCGCGGAAAAGTCCAGGGCGTGGGCTTCCGCTGGTTCACCAGGGCCAATGCCCTGCAGATCGGCGGCCTGAGGGGATTCGCCCTCAACCTGGAGGACGGCAGGGTCCAGGTGGTGGCCGAAGGGCCGCGCGCGCAGTGCGACCTCCTCCTCGCCTGGCTCCGCTCCGACGACACACCCGGACGCGTCGACGGTGTCACTGAGATCTGGGACACTCCTCGCGGCGGCTACGAGAGCTTCGCGATCCGCTGAGCCGGCCACCGTACGTGAACTGGCAAGGCGCCTCTGGCAAGTGCGTTCGGCAGAAATGACCTGGTGGTTGCCAATGCGCGCCGACCGTGCCACGCTGCGACGTAGAGGATGATCTCCCGCCCCCAGGGCCCCGAAGGAGAGCCGCGCCGCCGCTTCTGAGGCCGCGCGCCCCCGGGTTGCCCGTGGATACGGGGCGTGATCGTGTTGACCGTCAAACTTTTTGGTGAGACGCTTAAAACCCCGCGCACCTTAGCTGTTTGGCAGTAGGAACGCAGCGAGAAACCAGCACTGCTGAGCACCGCGGGTGCGATTCCCCCTACGACCCACCACCGCTTCGGTCGGTCACTCAGTGTGGAGGACCATCCATCATGGCAAAGGCGCTTCTCGGTTACGTCGGCGGTTCCGACCCGCGACTTCTCTCCGAGATGCGACGGCTTCAGCAGCGAGTCCAGGACCTCGAGTCCGAGCTCACTCGGATCCAGTCCGAGAACGATGCGCTGAACGCCGCCGCCCAGCACGGAGAGTCGCTGCTCGACGGCATCGACATTGATGTACCCCAGGCGGAGCCTGCGCTCACCTGACAGCAGCCACCCCGCTAGGAACCACCCGGTACCACCCGTACCACCGCACAAGATATGCAAGGGACGCTTCGGCGTCCCTTCTTTCTTTCACCCGGAAAGGTAGAGTCCGGCGGCGTGCACCTCAAGGCCATGACCCTCCGCGGATTCAAATCCTTCGCCTCCGCCACGACGCTCCGCTTCGAGCCGGGCATCACCTGCGTCGTGGGCCCCAACGGCTCCGGCAAGTCCAACGTGGTGGACGCGCTCTCCTGGGTCATGGGCGAGCAGGGCGCCAAATCGCTGCGCGGCGGGAAGATGGAGGACGTCATCTTCGCCGGGACCACCGGCCGCCCGCCGCTGGGCCGCGCCGAGGTCTCGCTGACCATCGACAACTCCGACGGCGCGCTGCCGATCGAGTACGCCGAAGTCACCATCACCCGGATCATGTTCCGCAACGGCGGCAGCGAATACCAGATCAACGGGGACACCTGCCGGCTGCTCGACATCCAGGACCTGCTGTCCGACTCGGGCATCGGGCGCGAGATGCACGTGATCGTCGGGCAGGGCCAGCTCGACTCGATCCTGCACGCCGATCCGATGGGGCGCAGGGCCTTCATCGAGGAGGCCGCAGGCGTCCTCAAGCACCGCAAGCGCAAGGAGAAGGCGCTGCGGAAGCTGGACGCGATGCAGGCCAACCTCGCGCGCGTACAGGATCTGACCGACGAGCTGAGGCGTCAGCTCAAGCCGCTCGGGCGGCAGGCGGCCGTGGCGCGGCGGGCCGCCGTCATCCAGGCCGATCTGCGCGATGCGCGGCTGCGGCTGCTCGCCGACGACCTGGTGGCGATGCGGGACGCGCTGCGTACGGAGATCGAGGACGAGGCCGCGCTCAAGCAGCGCAAGGAGGCCGCGGAGGCGGCGCTCAAGGCGGCGCTGGCGCGTGAGGCGGACCTGGAGGACGAGGTACGGCGTCTCGCGCCGCGTCTCCAGCGGGCCCAGCAGACCTGGTACGAACTCTCCCAGCTGGCCGAGCGGGTGCGCGGCACGGTGTCGCTCGCCGACGCACGCGTCAAGAGCGCGACCTCGGCACCGGTCGAGGAACGGCGCGGGCGCGACCCGGAGGACATGGAGCGCGAGGCCGCCCGGATCCGTGAGCAGGAGGCCGAGCTGGAGGCCGCGCTGGAGGCGGCCGAGCACGCGCTGGAGGACACGGTCGCCCACCGGGCCGAGCTGGAGCGGGAGTTGGTGACCGAGGAGCGCCGGCTGAAGGACGTGGCGCGGGCCATCGCCGACCGGCGCGAGGGGCTCGCCCGGCTGAACGGGCAGGTCAACGCGGCACGTTCGCGGGCCGGGTCCGCGCAGGCGGAGATCGACCGGCTGGCGGAGGCGCGGGACGGGGCGCAGGAGCGGGCGGTCTCGGCCCAGGAGGAGTACGAGCTGCTCAAGGCCGAGGTGGACGGCCTCGACGCGGGCGACGCGGAGCTCGGCGAACAGCACGACGCGGCGAAGCAGGCCCTCGCCCGGGCCGACTCGGCGCTGAGCGCCGCCCGTGAGGCCGCGACGTCCGCCGAGCGCAAGCGGGCCGCGACGGCCGCCCGGCGCGAGGCGCTCGCGCTGGGGCTGCGCCGCAAGGACGGCACGGGCGCGCTGCTCGGGGCCGGGGACCGGCTGACGGGCCTGCTCGGCCCGGCGGCGGAGCTGCTCGCGGTGGCTCCCGGGTACGAGGTTCCGGTGGCGGCGGCGCTGGGAGCCGCGGCGGACGCGATCGCGGTCGCCGACCCGGCGACGGCGGCGGACGCGATCCGGCTCCTGCGCAAGCAGGACGCGGGCCGGGCGGCACTGCTGCTGGCCGCGCCCGGCGTCGTACCGGACCAGGCGGGTGAGCGCCATGACGTGGCCGGTGTGCTGCCCGGTGGTGCGGGTGTGCCGGGGAGCCGTACGGACAGCGACGGCACGGTGGAGGCCGCGCAGGCCGCAGGGGTACGTACCGCCGTCGACGCCTCCGGGCTGCCGTACGTCGCCGAACTGGTGCGCGGACCGGCCGAGTTGATGCCCGGCGTGCGTCAGCTGCTGCGGGACATGGTGGTCGTCGGGACGCTGGAGGACGCCGAGGAGCTGGTGGCAGGCCGGCCCGGGCTGATCGCCGTCACTGCCGAGGGCGACGTCCTGGGCGCGCACTTCGCGCAGGGCGGGTCCGCCGGGGCGCCCAGCCTCCTCGAGGTGCAGGCCTCCGTGGACGAGGCCGCCGCCGAGCTGGCCGAACTCGACCAGAGGTGCGAGGAGTTGGCCGCTGCCCAGCAGGCGGCGGGGGAGCGGCGCAAGGAGAGTGCCGCGCTCGTCGAGGAGCTGGGTGAGCGGCGGCGGGCCGCCGAGCGGGAGAAGTCGGGCGTCGCCCAGCAGCTGGGCCGTCTCGCGGGCCAGGCGCGCGGCGCCGCCGGAGAGGCCGAGCGGTCGGCGGCCGCGGCGGCCAAGGCGCAGGACGCGCTGGAGCGGGCGACCGAGGAGGCCGAGGTCCTGGCGGAGCGATTGCTGGTCGCCGAGGAGATGCCGGCCGAGGAGGAGCCGGACACCTCCGTACGCGACCGGCTGGCGGCCGACGGTGCCAACGCCCGCCAGACCGAGATGGAGGCCCGCCTTCAGGCCCGTACGCACGAGGAGCGGGTCAAGGGGCTCGCCGGGCGGGCCGAGTCCCTCGACCGCGGGGCACGCGCCGAGCGCGAGGCGCGGGCGCGGGCCGAGCAGCGGCGGGCCCGGATGCTCCACGAGGCCGAGGTGGCGCGGGCCGTCGCGGACGGTGCGCGGCAGCTGCTCGCGCACGTCGAGGTGTCGCTGGTACGGGCCGAGGCCGAGCGGGCCGCGGCCGAGGCGGCGAAGGGGGAGCGCGAGCAGGACCTCGTGACGGAGCGAGGGCAGGGGCGGGACCTCAAGGGGGAGCTCGACAAACTCACTGATTCGGTCCACCGCGGTGAGGTACTCGGTGCCGAGAAGCGGCTGCGGATCGAGCAGCTGGAGACGAAGGCGCTGGAGGAGCTGGGCGTGGAGCCCGCCGGACTCGTGGCCGACTACGGCCCCGGGCAGCCGGTGCCGCCCTCCCCGCCGGCGGAGGGAGAGGAGCTTCCCGACGACCCGGAGCACCCGAGGAACCAGCCCGTGCCGTTCGTGCGCGGTGAGCAGGAGAAGCGACTGAGGGCGGCCGAACGGGCGTATCAGCAGCTCGGGAAGGTGAATCCGCTGGCTCTTGAGGAGTTCTCCGCGCTGGAGGAGCGGCACAAGTTCCTCTCGGAGCAGCTTGAAGACCTGAAGAAGACCCGGATCGACCTGCTTCAGGTTGTGAAGGAGGTCGACGAGCGTGTCGAGCAGGTCTTCAGCGAGGCGTTCCGGGACACGGCGCGGGAGTTCGAAGGGGTCTTCTCGCGGCTCTTCCCGGGCGGCGAGGGACGTCTGATCCTCACGGATCCCGACAACATGCTCACCACGGGCGTGGACGTCGAGGCCAGGCCGCCGGGCAAGAAGGTGAAGCGGCTGTCGCTGCTGTCGGGAGGCGAGCGATCCCTTACGGCAGTTGGGATGCTGGTGGCCATCTTCAAGGCCAGGCCGAGTCCGTTCTACGTCATGGACGAGGTCGAGGCGGCCCTCGACGACACCAATCTGCAGCGGCTGATCCGGATCATGCAGGAGCTCCAGGAGAGCTCGCAGCTGATCGTGATCACGCACCAGAAGCGGACGATGGAGGTCGCGGACGCGCTCTACGGCGTCTCCATGCAGGGCGACGGCGTCTCCAAGGTCATCAGCCAGCGCCTCCGTTGATCAACTTTAAGAGTTGAACGCGAGCCGCCTCATCGCGCCCTGAAGCTCACGGATACCCCACTCTTGACTTCGAAACTTGAAGGCATAGTCTCTGCAACGTTGCTTTTACCTTCAAGTGGTGGCTGACGCGGAGTTATGCGCCACTGGAAGGGCTCGTCCCCCCACTGCCCGTCACCGTTGTCGGGCCCCAGGAGTCAACGTGACCACAGCGCAGGCGTCGTCGCCCGGAGCCCACCAGGGCCGGCCGGAGCATCTCGGGCGCGTCATCTTCATCACCGCCGCCGCTGCGATGGGCGGATTCCTCTTCGGCTACGACAGCGCCGTGATCAACGGCGCCGTCGGCGCGATCGCGGACAAGTACGACATCGGTTCCGGCGCGCTGGGGCAGGTCATCGCCATCGGCCTGCTGGGTGCGGCCATCGGTGCGGCCATCGCGGGCCGTATCGCCGACCGCATCGGCCGTATCCGCGTCATGCAGATCGCCGCCGTCCTCTTCTTCATCAGCGCGATCGGTTCCGCGCTGCCCTTCGCCCTCTGGGACCTCGCCATGTGGCGTGTGTTCGGCGGCATCGGCATCGGCATGGCCTCGGTGATCGGCCCGGCGTACATCGCCGAGGTCGCACCGAAGGAGTACCGCGGACGGCTCGGATCCTTCCAGCAGGCCGGCATCGTCATCGGCATCGCCATTTCGCAGCTGGTCAACTGGGGGCTCCTCAACTGGGCCGGCGGCGACGACCGGGGCAAGCTCATGGGCCTCGAGGCCTGGCAGGTCATGCTCGGGATCATGGTCATCCCGGCCGCCGTCTACGGTCTGTTCTCGTTCGTCATCCCCGAGTCCCCGCGCTACCTGATCTCGGTCGGCAAGAGCGACGAGGCCAAGAAGATCCTCACCGAGGTCGAGGGCAAGGACGCCGACCTGGACGCCCGCGTCGCCGAGATCGAGCACGCGATGCGCAGCGAGCACAAGTCGACGTTCAAGGACCTGCTCGGCGGCAGCTTCCTGTTCCTGCCGATCGTCTGGATCGGCATCGGCCTCTCGGTCTTCCAGCAGTTCGTCGGCATCAACGTCGCGTTCTACTACTCCTCGACGCTGTGGCAGTCCGTCGGCATCGACCCGTCCGACTCGTTCTTCTACTCGTTCACCACGTCGATCGTGAACATCATCGGTACCGTCATCGCGATGTACCTGGTGGACCGGGTCGGCCGAAAGCCGCTCGCGCTCGTCGGTTCGGCCGGTATGGCGGTCGCGCTGGCCGTCACCGCCTGGGCCTTCAGCTACGACCTCGTGGACGGCAAGCTCCCGAACACCCAGGGTGTCATCGCGCTCGTCGCGGCCCACACCTTCGTGCTCTTCTTCGCCCTCTCGTGGGGTGTCGTGGTCTGGGTCTTCCTCGGCGAGATGTTCCCGAACAAGATCCGCGCCGCCGCGCTCGGTGTCGCTGCCGCCGCGCAGTGGATCGCCAACTGGGCCATCACCGCGAGCTTCCCGAGCCTCTCGGACTGGAGCCTCACCGGTTCGTACATCATCTACGCAGCCTTCGCCGCGCTCTCGATCCCCTTCGTGCTCAAGTTCGTGAAGGAGACCAAGGGCAAGGCGTTGGAGGAGATGGGCTAACCCCCGCTGCCCCTCTCCTCACCCACGGAACTGCCCCGGTTCGAGTGCCTACTTGAGCCGGGGCAGCACCTTTTCCGCGAAGAGGCGCAGGCTGCTCCAGCCCTCCTCCACCGGCATGCCGCCGCACAGCGGGTGCAGTACGAGATTTTCCGCGCCCCCTTCGTTGGCCAGCGCCACACACTCGTCGGGGGAGACGATGCGGTACACGCCCTCGGCGCGCAGCTCCTCGACCGTGCCCGCGCCGGAACGCACCGCCGACTTGATGTCCTTGGACTGCCAGGAGGCGTACATCTTCGCCTCGTGGAGGAAGTGCTTGCCGTACGTCGCCCACGCCCGGTCCGGGTCCTCGGAGACGTGCAGCAGCGGGATCTCGGCCGTCGGCATCATGCAGAAGCCCTCGGTGCCGTGCGCGGCGAGCTGCTCGTTGTAGTACGCCTCCAGGTCCGGCATGTGCGCGCTGGGGAAGAACGGCAGACCGAGGCGGGCGGCGCGGCGGGCCGCCGCCTTGGAGGAGCCGCCGACCAGCAGGAGCGGGTGCGGCTGGGTGAAGGGGCGCGGGGTGACCCGTACCGTACGGCCGCGGAACTCGAAGGGCTCGCCCGTCCAGGCCTGCAGGATCGTCTCCAGGAGCTCGTCCTGCAGCTTGCCGCGCCTGCCCCACTCGACGCCCATCTGCTCGTACTCCTCGGGCCGGTAGCCGATGCCCGCGACCGTGACGAGACGGCCCGCGCTGAGGAGGTCGAGGACCGCGATCTCCTCAGCCAGGCGCAGCGGGTCGTAGAGGGGGCCGATGACGGCGGAGACGGTGACGGCTATGCGCTTGGTCGCACCGAAGATGGCGCCCGCGAAGGCGAGGGGGGAGGGCAGCCAGTTGTTGGCGGCTCCGTGGTGCTCCTCGGTCTGCAGGGTGTCGACCGCGTGGGTGTCCGCGTACGCGGCCATGTCCAGGGCGGCGCGATAGCGGGCGGAGAGAGTCTCGGGGGTGGCGTCCGGATCGACCAGGTTGAAGCGGACCACTGAGAATGCCATGACGGGAAAGTCCCCCTTCGCCGGGTGGGAGTTGGCGAAGGGGGACAGTAGCTGACGCAGCGTCAGACGGCCAGAGGCTCGGGCTCCTCGGCCTCTCCGGCCTCGGACGCGCCCTGGGGTGCGGCGGGCTTCGGCTTGGGGAGGGCCAGGTAGAGCAGGCCGGAGATGACGATGGTCGCCACCCAGCCGAGGCCGTACTCGCCGATGGGGTTGTTGGAGGCGAGCGGTCCGGTGAACCACTGGCTGGTGGTGAAGAGCAGACCGGCGACGAGGCCGACGGCCCAGGCGATGACCGCGGGCGGGTTGAAGCCGGCCTTGTACCAGTAGGCGCTGGTGCGCGTGGTGTCGAGCAGCGCCTTGCCGTCGTACTCCTTGCGGCTCAGCATGTCCGCGCCGAAGACGCCGACCCAGGCGGAGAAGGCGACCGCGAGGAGCGAGAGGAAGGAGATGAAGTTGCCCATGAAGCCGGTCGCCGCGAGCATCAGGATGCCGCCGAAGATCAGCGAGATCGCCGCGTTGATGGAGACCGCCCAGTGGCGCGGGACCTTGAAGCCGAGGGTCTGTGCGGTGAATCCGGCCGAGTACATCGACATCGCGTTGATCAGCAGCATGCCGACCAGGGCGATCAGCAGGTACGGGACGGCGATCCACATCGGCAGCAGGTCGCCGAGGAAGGAGACCGGGTCGGCGGCGCTGGCCAGGTCCGGGGTGGAGACCGCCATGACCGCGCCCATCAGGACCATCGGCAGGACGACGATGCCGGCGCCGCCGATGGAGTTGCCGACCATCGCCTTGGCGGAGGCGGTACGGGGCAGGTAGCGGGTGAAGTCGGGGGCGGCGGGGATCCAGCTGACGCCGCCCGCGGCGATGGTGCCGATGCCCGCGACCACCAGGGCCGTCTTGCCGGCGGGCCGGTCGAAGACCGCGGACCAGTCGGTGGTGGCGATGAGGTAGCCGAGGACCAGGAGAGAGAAGACGCCGAAGAAGTACGTCGCGTACTTGTTGCACTTCTGGACGGCGTTGATGCCCAGGCCCGAGATCGCGAAGGTGACGACCACGAAGAGCAGCAGCGTGACGACGATCAGGAACTTGTTGCTCTTGATGCCGAAGCAGATGTCGAGCACGGTGAGCAGGGCGTACGCACCGGTCACCGCGTTGATGGTCTCCCAGCCCCAGCGGGCGACCCAGATCAGCGAGCCGGGGAGCAGATTGCCGCGCTGGCCGAATACGGCGCGCGAGAGTGCCATGCCGGGGGCGCCGCCGCGCTTGCCCGCGATGGAGATCAGGCCGACCAGCCCGTAACTGACTATCGGCGCGGCGATCGCCACGATGAGCGCCTGCCAGAAGTTCAGGTGGTTGATCGCCACGAGGCTCGCGCCCATGGTGAGCAGCAGCACACTGATGTTCGCGGCGACCCAGGTGGGGAAGAGGTCACGGACGCGACCGGTGCGCTCGTTGTCCGGCACGGGTTCGAGACCGCGGGTCTCGAGTGCGCCTTCGGATTCGGTGGCGGTGGTGCTCATGGTGTGGGGGTCCATGCCTCTCGCTCGGCTCCGCGTTGAGCCGGTGGGGGGTGATCGCTTTGGACTCTACGCGCGTTGATAGGGCCGGCTCCATCGTAGTTTAATACGTCATATGGCCTAGATGTGCCTATGTCCTTTGGTGGAAGCTACAAAGACCCGGTGTCGGCGGGGCATGGTCGATACTGGACGGGTTATGGAAATCCTCATCCTTGTTGTAGTCATCGCCCTGGTCGCCGTCGGCGCGATCAGCGGGCTCGTGGTCAGCAGCCGCAAGAAGAAGCAGCTGCCCCCGGCCCCGCCCTCCGCGCCGACCATCACCGCCCCGCCCGCCGAACCGCAGGTCGGCGAGGACGCGGCACCGCCGCGCGACGAGCCGCGCCGGACGATCGAGGAGGTCGAACTTCCCGGCTCGGCCGACGAGGCCGTCGCGGAGCCCGCAGCCGTCGAGGACCCGGTCGTCGCGGCGCCGCCCGCCGCCGAGATCGACGTCCCCGAGCCGACCGCGGGCCGCCTGGTGCGGCTGCGCGCCCGGCTCGCCCGCTCGCAGAACTCGCTCGGCAAGGGGCTGCTCACGCTCCTGTCCCGCGACAACCTCGACGAGGAAACCTGGGAGGAGATCGAGGACACCCTGCTCACCGCGGACGTCGGTGTCGCGCCCACCCAGGAGCTGGTCGACGCGCTGCGTGAGCGGGTCCGGGTGCTCGGTACCCGTACGCCCGAAGACCTGCGCGCCCTGCTCCGCGAGGAGCTGCTGAAGCTGCTCGGCACGGACTTCGACCGCGCGGTCAAGACCGAGAGCGGTGTCGACACCCCCGGTGTCGTGATGGTCGTCGGCGTCAACGGCACCGGCAAGACCACCACCACCGGCAAGCTCGCCCGCGTCCTGGTCGCGGACGGACGCAGCGTGGTGCTCGGCGCGGCCGACACCTTCCGCGCCGCCGCAGCCGACCAGCTGCAGACCTGGGGCGACCGCGTCGGCGCCCGTACGGTACGCGGCCCCGAGGGCGGCGACCCGGCGTCGATCGCCTTCGACGCGGTCAAGGAGGGCATCGCCGAGGGTGCGGACGTCGTACTGATCGACACCGCGGGCCGGCTGCACACCAAGACCGGGCTGATGGACGAGCTGGGCAAGGTCAAGCGGGTCGTGGAGAAGCACGGTCCGCTGGACGAGGTGCTGCTGGTGCTGGACGCCACGACAGGTCAGAACGGGCTGGTGCAGGCGCGGGTGTTCGCGGAGGTCGTGAGCATCACCGGCATTGTGCTGACGAAGCTGGACGGGACGGCGAAGGGCGGCATCGTGATCGCGGTGCAGCGTGAGCTGGGCGTACCGGTGAAGCTGGTGGGTCTGGGCGAGGGCGCGGACGATCTGGCTCCGTTCGAGCCGGAGGCGTTCGTGGACGCGTTGATCGGGGACTGAGTTCTCGTACGTGCGTGAGGAGGGGCCCGCCACACGGTGCAGGTGTGGCGGGCCCCTCCGGCTTTGGGGGTCGGGTCGGCGGACGGAGTCCGGCGCAGCGCGCCGAAGCCGCGAAGCGTGCGAGGTGCGCGTGAAGAAATGTGCGCAGGTGTGGCGGCCCCTTCGGCTTCAGGCCGCTGCGGAACGGTGGCTCGTGTACGCCAGCGTGCCCAGGAGCAGGCGGGCCTGCGGGGGGCCCGCTGCCGTTTCCAGGGTCGGGGGGCGCAGCCAGCGGACCGGGCCCAGGCCGGACAGGTCCGAGGGCGGGGCCGTGATGTGTGTGCCGGGGCCGAGGCCCTGCAGGTCCAGGCCCGCGTCGTCCCAGCCCATGCGGTAGAGCAGTTGGGGGAGTTCGGCCGCGGCGCCGGGGGCCACGAAGAACTGGGCGCGGCCCGTCGGGGTCACCGTCACCGGGCCGAGCGGCAGCCCCATGCGCTCCATGCGGACCAGGGCGCGGCGGCCCGCGGCCTCCGCGAGGTCGAGGATGTCGAAGCTGCGGCCGACCGCCAGGAGCACCGCGGCGCCGGGCGTCTGCGACCAGGCGGCCGTGACCTCGTCGAGGGTGGCGCCCGCCGGGACGCCGGGGGCGAAGCCCAGGGGGTGGGCGCCCGGTGACGTACACGAAGCGCTTCCACAGGAGCAGTTGCCCGCCGCGGCCCTCGCTCCCGGTGCCACGTCCCAGCCCCACAGCCCGGTGTACTCCGCCACCGCTGTGCAGTCCGACGCGATACGGCCGCGGCGCCGTACGCCGGGCCGGGTCTCTTTGGTGCCCCGGATTCCGCCGATCGTGAAGCCCATGCCCCCTCCAACGGGTGAACGCGCCGGTGGTTACGACGTGGAGCCCCACGGTGACTCTCCGTTGCCGACGGCCCTGACCCGACGGCGTGGAGTGACGTGTGGGGTGGTGCGGGTCGAGTTGCGCGCCCCGGCGCACATCGCTCCGCCTGCTCCTGATCGTCCCGTGTCAAGTGAATCGCGCCTGGCGGCAGGCGAGTTCACTCGGAGGGGTGGCGAATGGTGGCGTTTCTGGAATCGCCCTCGCGGGAGGGGTGATCGTAGGATTACTTTCAGTACACGAACCCTGGGTCGTTGTGCACGCGTGGGTATGCCGGAGGCAACCCGGTTTCCTGTTCCAGGGGGCGCAAGCTCCAGACAGAGGCCTCAACTCACGGCATTCTGATAGGGGTTGAGGTTTGAAGGGCTCGGGCAGAGGGCCTGACGCGCAGAGGATCCAGCGGGATGGGGGCAGTCCAGTGGGCGGCAGCGGCGAAAGCGGCGAGAGCGGCACACAGGCCGGCAAGCGCCCGAACGAGCAGTTGGGCTCATGGTTCGTGCGCAGCGGCTGGTCGAAGGGCGAGCTCGCGCGCCAAGTGAACCGGCGGGCGCGGCAGATGGGCGCCCACCACATCTCCACCGACACCTCCCGGGTGCGGCGCTGGCTCGACGGCGAGCAGCCGCGCGAGCCGATCCCGCGCATCCTCTCCGAGCTCTTCTCCGAGCGCTTCGGCTCCGTCGTCGCCATCGAGGACCTCGGCCTGCGCACCGCGCACCAGTCGCCCTCCGTCTCCGGCGTCGACATGCCGTGGGCGGGCCCGCAGACCGTGGCGCTGCTCAGTGAGTTCTCCCGCAGCGATCTGATGCTGGCGCGCCGCGGTTTCCTCGGCACCTCGCTCGCCCTGGCCGCCGGCCCCGCCCTCATCGAGCCGATGCAGCGCTGGCTGGTGCCCTCGCCCGCCGGTGAGCCCGCCTCCCTGGACGCCCAGGCCCTCTCCCGCAGGCCCTCCCGCCTCTCCCGGCCCGAACTGGACCTCCTGGAGTCCACCACCGCGATGTTCCGCCAGTGGGACGCCCAGTGCGGCGGCGGTCTGCGCCGCAAGGCGGTCGTCGGCCAACTCCACGAAGTGACTGACCTGTTGCAGGAGCCGCAGCCCGAAGCCACCGCCCAGCGCCTCTTCAAGTGCGCGGCCGAACTGGCCGAACTGGCCGGCTGGATGAGCTACGACGTGGGGCTGCAGCCCACCGCCCAGAAGTACTTCGTCCTGGCCCTGCACGCCTCCAAGGAGGCCGGGGACAAGTCGCTCGGTTCGTACGTCCTGTCCTCGATGAGCCGCCAGATGATCCACCTCGGCCGCCCCGACGACGCCCTGGAACTCATCCACCTCGCCCAGTACGGCAGCCGCGACTGCGCCACCCCGCGCACCCAGGCGATGCTGTATGCGATGGAGGCACGGGCGTACGCGAACATGGGCCAGCCCAGCAAGTGCAAACGGGCCGTGCGCATGGCCGAGGACACCTTCACCGACGCCGGGTTCGACGGCGAGCCCGAGCCCGACTGGATCCGCTTCTTCTCCGAGGCCGAACTCAACGGCGAGAACTCCCACTCCTTCCGGGACCTCGCCTATGTCGCCGGCCGCTCCCCGACGTACGCCTCGCTCGCAGAGCCGGTCATGGAGCGCGCCGTCGAGCTCTTCGGCAAGGACGACGAGCACCAGCGTTCGTACGCACTGAATCTGATCGGCATGGCCACCGTCCACCTGCTCAAGCGCGAACCCGAGCAGTCCACGGTGCTTGCCGGGAAGGCGCTGGAGATCGCCAGGCGCGTACGGTCCGAGCGGGTCAACACCAGGCTGCGCAAGACGGTCGACACCGCCGTCCGCGACTTCGGCGACGTACCCGAAGTGATCGACCTGACCGAGCTCATGGCCCAGCACCTCCCCGAGACCGCGGAAGCGGTCTGAGGCGGTCTGCGTACGGTCCCCGCACCACTCCCGCCCCACAGGCCCCGGCCGCGGCACTCACCCCGTACAGCCCGACTCGGCTCCCCCACGCCAGGTCGAAGGGTGGGCGTCGCGGCCGGTTTGTGATGTGCGCAGGGTATCGGCGGGCGGCCGGGCCGATCCGGCAATTCACCCGGGCGTAACACGCCCCGCCGCTTCGTCACTGCGGTGAAACATCGTGCGGCATCGTCCGAAACCGCGCTGCGCCAACCTCATCGTCCATAACCGGCCACCCCTTTTCGCACCTGCTCGCCCGCACAGGCCGTACCTACGACGAGGAGACGCCGATGCCCCCAGGCATCACGACGCTTGCTGCAGACGCCCCAACGCTGTCTTCGGCCAACACCGGCTTCATGCTCATCTGCTCCGCACTGGTGATGGTCATGACACCGGGCCTGGCCTTCTTCTACGGAGGCATGGTCCGGGTCAAGTCCACCCTGAACATGCTGATGATGAGCTTCATCAGCCTCGGGATCGTCACGATCCTCTGGGTGCTCTACGGCTTCAGCCTCGCCTTCGGCGCCAGCAACGGCTTCTTCGGCTGGACCAAGGACTACTTCGGCCTCAGCGGCATCGGACTGACCGAGCTCTGGCCCGGATACACCATCCCGGTCTACGTCTTCGCCGTCTTCCAGCTGATGTTCGCGATCATCACGCCCGCCCTGATAAGCGGCGCGCTCGCCGACCGCGTCAAGTTCACCGCCTGGGCGCTGTTCATCACGCTCTGGGCCACGGTCGTCTACTTCCCCGTGGCCCACTGGGTCTGGGCCTCCGACGGCTGGCTCTTCAAGAAGGGCGTCATCGACTTCGCCGGTGGTACCGCGGTCCACATCAACGCCGGCGCGGCAGCCCTCGGCGTGATCCTGGTCATCGGTAAGCGCGTCGGCTTCAAGAAGGACCCGATGCGCCCCCACAGCCTCCCCCTGGTGATGCTGGGTGCCGCCCTTCTGTGGTTCGGCTGGTTCGGCTTCAACGCCGGTTCCTGGCTGGGCAACGACGACGGCGTCGGCGCGGTGATGTTCGTCAACACCCAGGTCGCCACCGCCGCCGCCATGCTCGCCTGGCTCGGCTACGAGAAGCTCCGCCACGGCTCCTTCACCACGCTCGGCGCAGCCTCCGGCGCGGTCGCAGGACTCGTCGCCATCACCCCCTCGGGCGGTGCGGTCTCCCCGCTCGGCGCGATCGCGGTCGGCGCCATCGCCGGTGTCCTCTGCGCCATGGCCGTCAGCCTCAAGTTCCGCTTCGGATACGACGACTCGCTCGACGTCGTCGGTGTCCACCTCGTCGGCGGTGTCGTCGGCTCGCTCCTGATCGGCTTCTTCGCCACCGGCGGAGTCCAGTCGGACGTGGCCGGTGTCTTCTACGGCGGCGGCTTCCACCAGCTCGGCATCCAGGCCATCGGTGTCTTCTCGGTCCTCGGGTACTCCCTGGTCGTCTCCGCGGTCCTCGCCTTCCTGCTCGACAAGACGATCGGGATGCGGGTCACCGAGGACGTCGAGGTCTCGGGCATCGACCAGACCGAACACGCCGAGACCGCCTACGACTTCAGCGGCGCCGGCGGCGGCGCGGCCCCCCGTACGGCAGCAGTGCCCGCGGCCGGCACGGCCGAGCAGACGAAGAAGGTGGACGCATGAAGCTCATCACCGCAGTGGTGAAGCCGCACCGGCTCGACGAGATCAAGGAGGCCCTGCAGGCCTTCGGGGTACAGGGGCTCACGGTCACCGAGGCCAGCGGGTACGGGCGTCAGCGCGGCCACACCGAGGTCTACCGCGGCGCCGAGTACACCGTGGACCTCGTACCGAAGATCCGCATCGAGGTCCTCGTCGAGGACGCGGACGCGGAAGAACTGATCGATGTCGTGGTGAAGGCCGCCCGAACCGGCAAGATCGGTGACGGCAAGGTATGGAGCGTGCCGGTCGAGACGGCGGTCCGGGTACGGACCGGCGAACGCGGCCCGGACGCCCTCTGAGCGCAGGACAAGAGACAGGAACTACTGGGTGACGAGCATCGATGCGATGACTGACCAGCCTGAACATCCGGAGTCGGCACCCAGCGGTTACGCGGCGGCCCGGCTGCGCCTCCTCAATGAGAAGGCGCAGTCCGGGCCGCCGCGCCGTTCTGCCCTCTGCAAGCTGACCGACGACTGGATCGGGGCGCTCTTCACCTCGGCCGCCGAGGCGGCAGGGGTTCGGGGAGCGGCGCTGGTGGCCGTGGGCGGGTACGGGCGCGGGGAGCTCTCGCCGCGCAGCGACCTGGACCTGTTGCTCCTGCACGACGGGAGCGCGGACGCGGGCGCGATCGCCTCGCTCGCGGACCGGGTCTGGTATCCGGTGTGGGACCTGGGGCTCGCACTGGACCATTCCGTACGGACTCCGGGCGAGGCCCGCAAGACCGCGGGCTCCGATCTGAAGGTGCAGCTGGGGCTGCTGGACGCGCGGCACGTGGCGGGCGACCTGGGGCTGACGACGGGCCTGCGTACGGCCGTGCTCGCCGACTGGCGCAACCAGGCGCCCAAGCGGCTGCCGGAACTCTACGAACTGTGCACGGAGCGGGCCGAGCGCCAGGGCGAGCTCCAGTTCCTGCTCGAGCCCGACCTGAAGGAGGCGCGCGGCGGGCTGCGCGACGCGACGGCCCTGCGGGCGGTGGCGGCCTCCTGGCTCGCGGACGCGCCGCGCGAGGGGCTCGACGGGGCGCGGCGGCGGCTGATGGACGCGCGCGACGCACTGCATCTGGTGACGGGGCGGGCGACGGACCGGCTCGCGCTGCAGGAGCAGGACCAAGTGGCCGCGGAACTGGGGCTGTTGGACGCCGACGTACTGCTGAGGCAGGTGTACGAGGCCGCGCGTACGGT
Organism: Streptomyces sp. NBC_01465; assembly: GCF_036227325.1. Taxonomy (NCBI): domain Bacteria; kingdom Bacillati; phylum Actinomycetota; class Actinomycetes; order Kitasatosporales; family Streptomycetaceae; genus Streptomyces; species Streptomyces sp. NBC_01465. Next base: position 6,177,228 of record NZ_CP109467.1, read on the forward strand.
GTCGTACGCCAGTGACGTCACCTGGCGCGAGGTCAATCGCGTACTGAAGGCGAGGTCGGCGCGGCCCCGGCTGCGGACGATGCTCGGCGGAAAGCCTCCGGTGGCCGAGCGGACCCCGCTCGCCGAGGGCGTCGTGGAGCTGGAGGGCGAGGTGGTCCTCGCACGGACCGCCAAGCCGGAGAAGGACCCGGTGCTTCCGCTGCGGGCCGCCGCGGCGGCCGCGCAGGCCGGGCTGCCGATCTCGCTGCACGCGGTACGTCGCCTCGCGGGCGCCGTGAAGCCGCTGCCCGTGCCGTGGCCGGCCGAGGCGCGCGAGCAGCTGGTGACGCTGCTCGGCGCGGGGGAGTCGACCATTCCGGTGTGGGAGGCGCTGGAGGCGGAGGGGCTGATCACCCAGCTGCTGCCCGACTGGGAGCGGGTGCGGTGCAGGCCGCAGCGCAATCCCGTACACACATGGACAGTTGACCGGCATCTGGTCGAGGCGGCGGTGCGCGCCTCGTCGCTGACGCGGCGGGTCGGGCGGCCCGACCTGCTCCTGGTCGCTGCTCTGCTGCACGACATCGGGAAGGGCTGGCCCGGCGACCACTCCGTGGCCGGGGAGGTCATCGCACGGGACGTGGCGGCGCGGATCGGCTTCGACGCGGGTGAGGTCGCGGTCCTGTCGACGCTGGTACGCCACCATCTGCTGCTGATCGAGACGGCGACGCGGCGGGACCTCGACGACCCGGCGACGGTGCGGTCGGTGGCCGACGAGGTGGGTTCCTTATCGACGCTGGAACTGCTGCACGCGCTGACGGAGGCGGACGCGCTGGCGACCGGGCCCGCGGCGTGGTCGGCGTGGCGGGGCTCGCTCGTCGCGGACCTGGTGAAGCGGGTCGGGGCGGTGCTCGCGGGGGACGCACCCGAGGAGCCGGAGCCGGCCGCGCCCAGCGCGGAGCAGGAACGGCTCGCGATCGAGGCGCTGCGGACCGGGGAGCCGGTCCTCGCGCTGCACGCGCAGACGGAGGCGCCGCAGGAGGACGGGCGGCCCGAACCGGTGGGCGTGGAACTGCTGATCGCCCTGCCGGACCAGCCCGGGGTGCTGCCAGCGGTGGCCGGGGTCCTGGCGCTGCACCGGCTGACGGTGCGGGCGGCGGATCTGCGGGCCGTGGAACTGCCGGGGGAGCTGGGCGTCCCGGGAGACGTACTGCTGCTGAGCTGGCGGGTGGCGGCGGAGTACGGGTCGCTGCCGCAGGCGGCGCGGCTGCGCGCGGATCTCGTACGGGCGCTGGACGGATCCCTGGACATCCGGGCGAAGCTGGCGGAACGGGAGGCGGCGTACCCGCGCCGGAGGGGAGTGCAGGCGCCGCCTCCACGGGTCAAGGTGGCCGCGGCGGGCTCGCGTCTGGCGACGGTGATCGAGGTGAGGGCCCAGGATGCGCCGGGGCTGCTGCACCGGATCGGGCGGGCGCTGGAGGGGGCGGGCGTGCGGGTGCGCAGTGCGCATGTGTCGACGCTGGGGGCGAATGCGGTGGACGCGTTCTATGTGACCGGGGCCGAGGGTGCGCCGCTTTCGGGGGAAGCAGCGGCGGGCCTGGCGCGGGGTCTGGAGGCAGAGCTGCGCGGCTGACGGCGCCGGGGGCGGGCCTCCTCCGGGGGCTCCGCCCCCGGACCCCCGCTCCTCAATCGCCGGAGGGGCTTGATTTTGCTGATGTGGGCTCGATTTTCCCCGGTGTCGCATCCGAACGGACCGTAAGCGGCCATTGAGCAACCCCCACCCGCGCCAGCCACCTCCGCGAGAGCGGCGACGGATTAGTCGCACAGGGGGGAACGGCTCCGCGCAGCGGCCGGATACCCTGGACGGCAACGCCCATCCGCCCCCGACCCGAGGATCCGCGACCGCCGTGTTCGATACCCTTTCCGACCGCCTCGCAGCGACATTCAAGAACCTCCGGGGCAAAGGGCGCCTCAGCGAGGCGGACATCGACGCCACCGCGCGCGAGATCCGTATCGCGCTCCTCGAAGCCGACGTCGCACTGCCCGTCGTCCGCGCCTTCATCAAGCAGGTCAAGGAGCGCGCGGCCGGTGCCGAGGTCTCCCAGGCGCTGAACCCCGCCCAGCAGGTCGTCAAGATCGTCAACGAGGAGCTCATCGGCATCCTCGGCGGCGAGACCCGTCGCCTCAGGTTCGCCAAGAACCCGCCGACCGTGATCATGCTCGCGGGTCTGCAGGGTGCCGGTAAGACGACCCTCGCCGGAAAGCTCGGCCTCTGGCTGAAGAGCCAGGGCCACGCGCCCCTGCTCGTCGCCTGTGACCTCCAGCGCCCCAACGCCGTCAACCAGCTCTCGGTCGTCGCCGAGCGCGCGGGCGTCGCCGTCTACGCCCCGGAGCCGGGCAACGGCGTCGGCGACCCGGTCAAGGTCGCCCAGGACTCCATCGAGTACGCCAAGTCGAAGCAGTACGACGTGGTCGTGGTCGACACCGCCGGCCGCCTCGGCATCGACCAGGAGCTGATGCAGCAGGCCGCGGACATCCGCGACGCCGTCAGCCCCGACGAGGTCCTCTTCGTCGTCGACGCGATGATCGGTCAGGACGCGGTCAACACCGCCGAGGCCTTCCGCGACGGCGTCGGCTTCGACGGCGTCGTCCTCTCCAAGCTCGACGGCGACGCCCGCGGTGGTGCGGCCCTCTCGATCGCGCACGTCACCGGCCGCCAGATCATGTTCGCCTCCAACGGCGAGAAGCTGGACGAGTTCGACACGTTCCACCCGGACCGCATGGCGTCCCGCATCCTCGGCATGGGCGACATGCTCAGCCTGATCGAGAAGGCCGAACAGACCTTCAGTCAGGACGAGGCCGAGAAGATGGCCGCCAAGCTGCAGGGCAGCAAGGGCGGCAAGGACTTCACGCTCGACGACTTCCTGGCGCAGATGGAGCAGGTCAGGAAGATGGGCTCCATGTCCAAGCTGCTCGGGATGCTGCCCGGCATGGGGCAGATGAAGGAGCAGATCGCCAACATCGACGAGCGCGACGTGGACCGTACCGCCGCGATCATCAAGTCGATGACCCCCGCCGAGCGCCAGGACCCCACGATCATCAACGGCTCGCGCCGGGCGCGCGTGGCCCGTGGTTCGGGCGTCGAGGTGAGCGCGGTGAAGGGCCTGGTCGAGCGGTTCTTCGAGGCGCGCAAGATGATGGCGCGCATGGCCCAGGGCGGCGGAATGCCGGGCATGCCCGGGATGCCGGGCATGGGCGGCGGCCCGGGCCGGCAGAAGAAGCAGGTCAAGCAGGCCAAGGGCAAGCGCAAGAGCGGCAACCCGATGAAGCGCAAGGCCGAGGAGCAGGCCGCGGCCGAGCGCCGCGAGCAGGGCGCGGCCGGTCAGCCGGGCGCCGCCCAGGTCCCGCAGAACTTCGAGCTCCCGGACGAGTTCAAGAAGTTCATGGGCTAGCCCGTACGCACACGAAAAGGCGGCCCGCACCCCATCACCGGGGTGCGGGCCGCTTTTTCGTTGCTGTTCATACCTATATGACCCATTTGGTGCCGGTGTGTCGTATCTCCAGTACGGTCGCGACGTGAGCACTCCCACGCCCGTACCGCCCCGCGACAGTCCGGACCAGCCCTGGCGCTCGGAGGGCGCACCGCCGCCCCCGCCGCCGAAGAAGAAGATGCCCGGCGGGTGGGGCGGGCTGATCCTGACGGCGCTCGTCGTCTACTTGATCGCCAACCTGGTGCTGTCCCTGTTCGACTCGGGCAACGAGCCCACCGTCTCGTACACGGAGTTCAACAAGCAGGTCCAGGCGAACAACGTCGAGAAGATCTACGCCAAGGGCGACGCGATCCAGGGCCAGCTCAAGAAGTCCGCCAAGAACCCCGACGGCGGCGACGACTACACCAAGTTCACCACCCAGCGCCCCTCCTTCGCCGACGACGACCTCTGGTCGGCCCTCGCCAAGGACGGCGCCACGGTCACGGCCACCCCGGTCGTCCAGGAGCGCAGCTTCCTCTCCAACCTGCTGATCTCGCTCGCCCCGATGCTGCTCCTCGTCGTCCTGTGGATCTTCATCGCCCGGCGGATGGGCGCAGCGATGGGCGGCGGCATGGGCGGCCTCGGCCGCAAGGCCCCGCCCAAGCCGGTCGCGCTGGAGTCGGGGAAGCGGACCACCTTCGAGGACGTCGCGGGCATCGACGAGGTGGAGGGCGAGCTGGCGGAGGTCGTCGACTTCCTCAAGAACCCGCAGGACTACCGGGAGATGGGCGCCAGGATGCCGGGCGGTGTGCTCCTCGCCGGCCCTCCCGGCACCGGAAAGACGCTGCTCGCCCGGGCCGTCGCGGGCGAGGCGGACGTGCCGTTCTTCTCCGCATCCGCCTCGGAGTTCATCGAGATGATCGTGGGCGTGGGTGCCTCACGCGTACGGGAACTCTTCGCCGAGGCCCGCAAGGTCGCCCCGGCGATCATCTTCATCGACGAGATCGACACCATCGGGCGGGCGCGCGGCGGCGGCTCCGGCATGGGCGGCCACGACGAGCGCGAGCAGACCCTCAACCAGATCCTCACCGAGATGGACGGTTTCTCCGGCTCGGAGGGCGTCGTCGTCATCGCCGCCACCAACCGCGCCGACGTCCTCGACCCGGCCCTCACCCGGCCCGGCCGTTTCGACCGGGTCGTCCAGGTCAGCCCGCCCGACCGCGGCGGGCGCGAGGCGATCCTGAAGATCCACACCCGGCAGATCCCGCTCGCCGAGGACGTCGACCTGGCCCAAGTCGCCCGTACGACACCCGGGATGACCGGCGCCGAGCTGGCCAACCTCGCCAACGAGGCGGCCCTGCTCGCGGTCAAGCGCAAGGAGAAGACCGTCGGACAGTCGGAGCTCTCCGACGCACTGGAGAAGGTCCAGCTCGGAGCGGAGCGGCCGCTGGTGATGCCGGAGGAGGAGCGCCGCCGGACCGCGTACCACGAGAGCGGGCACGCCCTGCTCGGCATGCTGCACCCCGGATCCGACCCGGTCCGGAAGATCACCATCGTGCCGCGGGGCCGGGCGCTGGGCGTCACGCTCTCCACCCCTGACTCCGACAAGTACGCGTACACCGAGGAGTATCTGCGCGCCCGGATCATCAGCGCGCTGGGCGGCATGGCTGCCGAGCAGGTTGTCTTCGACGTCATCACCACGGGCGCCGAGAACGACCTGGAGCAGGTCACCAACCTGGCCCGCGGCATGGTCGGCCGCTGGGGCATGAGCGAGAAGGTCGGCCGCCTCACCGCCATCCCCAACGACTCCCAGGGCGCGTACGGTCTCTCGGCCGCCCCGGCGACACTGGACGCGGTCGACGCGGAGATGCGGCGCATCGTCGACGACTGCTACGAGGACGCGAAGCGCCTGCTGCGCGAGCACCGCGGCCAGTTGGACGCGCTGGCCGGGGCGCTCCTGGAGAACGAGACGCTGGAGGAGGCCGACGCCTACCGGGCCGCCGGCATCACCAGGATGACGAAGGACGAGGCCTGACGCGGTCTAGGGGATACGGGCGATCACGTACCGGAAGATGTTCGCCATCCAGACCGTGCCGTCCCTGCGCACATGCGGATGGAGCGCCTCCGTGAGCTCCTTCTCCACCTGTGAGCCGTCCGTCGCCCGGACCGCCGCGTCGAAGAGCCCGGTCGAGAGCAGCCCCCGCACCGCGCTGTCCATGTCCGCGTAGCCGAAGGGGCAGGCCACCCGGCCGGAGCCGTCCGGCTTCAGCCCGGCCTGCGCCGCGATCTCCTCCAGGTCGTCCCGCAGCGGCCGCCGTACGGTGTCCGTCAGCCGCGCGGCCACCCGCAGCACCGCCGAGGTGGCGCATCGCTCGGGCGGACCCCAGCCCGTCAGGGCCACCGGGCTGCCCCGCTCGGCGCGGCCGACCGCCTCCCGGAGCGCGGGCACGAGATCCTCCGTGTCGCCCGCCGCGCAGCCGATCGGCTCGAAGGCCGTGATCAGGTTGTACGGAGTGGACGCGGCCTCCTTCCCCGGCCGGCCGTCCACCGGGAGCAGCCGCTCCCGCGCCAGCGCGATGCGCTCGGCATGGCTGTCCACGCCTGTGACGGCCGCACCCCGCGCAGCCGCGACGAGCAGGGCGAGACCGGAACCGCAGCCGAGGCCGAGCAGCCGGGTGGCAGGGCCCACCTCCAGCCGCTCGTACACCGCTTCGTAGAGCGGTACCAGCATCCGTTCCTGTATCTCGGCCCAGTCGCGGGCCCGAGCGCCCGCTTCCGGGGAGACGGTGTGGTGCCGGACGAGCGTAGGTGTCATCGAAAGCGCCCCAATCCGCCGAGAGGTCGGCTGTGCCCTGGTTGACAGCCCCCCGTACATGCGTGCGCGCACTCTCCCCGTATGCCAGACAACTCCGCATCCGTGCCCAAGTCCAGAGGGCGAAGGGCAATGCTTGCGTGCGCCCCGGATGCCCCTGCCCGGTACGGCCGGTGTGCGCCGTGGACGGTGCTCCGGGTAGCGTCGCCGTCGTGGTGTCCGTGAGCGCGGTCGCCATTACGGCCGAAAGGCCCCTTGCGCCCCAGGGGTTGTCCCGCGACCCGGCGCCCGGTGGGTGTCTAAGCGCCGGGGCGTACGCGCCCCTACGCACCACCTTGATAGGAGCTGCGAGGCTTCTCCGCAGATCAGCGCACCCGCCCTCGTCAGGACGCATCAATGGCAACTGACGGGTACGTGCAAATTATTTGGGATGCCCCGTAATAGGAACACTGGGGGCCTCCGGCTCGTTGTCACGACGTGAGCACGACACCACCTGTACTCGCCGCAGAGCTGGCGCAGGCGTGGGCCGACATTCAGCGGTACCACCCCGAGCTGCCAGATCTAGCCGCGCCCGAGTCCCTGATCGGAGAGTCCTCGTCCGCCTGCGGCGCTGAGCTCTCCTTCGAGCGACTGCTCCATGAGGCAGTCCACGGCATCGCCGCCGCCCGAGGTGTCCGCGACACCTCGCGCGCCGGCAGATACCACAACCGACGATTCCTGGCGATTGCCGAGGAAATGGGCCTCGACCATCCCGAGGAGCCGCATGCCAGCAGCGGCTTCTCCCTGGTCGCGCTCAATCCCGAGGCCAAGCGCCGTTATCGGCCAACGATCGAACGGCTGCAGCGCGCGCTGAAGGCGCACACCGTCGCGACGGCCGCCGACACCAAGCGCTCCTTCCGCGGACCTGCCGCCCGGCACGGTTCGTCGGGCGGAGGGGTGCGGGTGAAGGCGGTCTGCGACTGCGGCCGCAACGTCCGGGTCGTTCCTTCCGTACTGGCGCAGGCGCCGATCGTCTGCGGCGGATGCGGCAAACCGTTCCGGATCCCGGAAGTGGTGGCCGCGGCGGGCTGACCCCCCTTTTCCGGGGAGGGAGGGGGCGGACACGCCCGCCGCAGGCGTGTGGCACAATGGACAGCTGTACTCGACAGCCGTGCAGGACCCTCTCGCCTCCGGCTGACGCGTCCATCGGGCACCCGAGTACCGCAACCCCACGTGGCATCTCGTTGTGCCCAACCACGTCAAGACCAGGAGACACCACTCCAGTGGCAGTCAAGATCAAGCTGAAGCGTCTGGGCAAGATCCGTTCGCCTCACTACCGCATCGTCGTCGCCGACTCCCGTACCCGCCGTGATGGCCGGGCCATCGAGGAGATCGGTCTGTACCACCCGGTGCAGAACCCCTCGCGCATCGAGGTCAACTCGGAGCGTGCGCAGTACTGGCTCTCCGTCGGCGCTCAGCCGACCGAGCCGGTCATGGCGATCCTGAAGCTCACCGGTGACTGGCAGGCGCACAAGGGCCTCCCGGCCCCCGCGCCGCTGCTCGTCGCCGCGCCGAAGGAAGACAAGCGCGCCGCGTTCGAGGCGTTCGCCGCTTCGATCGAAGAGGGCGAGCCGAAGGGTGAGGCCATCACCCCGAAGGCAAAGAAGGCTGACAAGAAGTCGGACGAGGCCCCGGCCGAGTCCGCCTCCGAGTCGACCGAGGCCTGATCATGCTCGAGGAGGCTCTCGAGCACCTCGTAAAGGGCATCGTCGACAACCCCGACGACGTACAGGTCGCCTCGCGCACCTTGCGTCGCGGACGGGTGCTCGAGGTCCGGGTCCACCCCGACGACCTCGGTAAGGTGATCGGCCGCAACGGCCGCACCGCACGCGCTCTGCGTACCGTCGTGGGCGCCATCGGCGGCCGCGGCATTCGCGTCGACCTCGTCGACGTGGACCAGGTCCGCTGAGACAGGGTTTGCCGACAACGTGTTGAACACCGGCTTGGGCCGGGGGAGGGCCGAAGGGTTCCCCCCGGCCTTTGTCGTGTGACGACCGTAACCATCAATTGAGAAACCACGACGGACTTCAGCCACCTCCGCGAGAGCGGCGGCGGTTTAGCCGCAAAGAGGGAGCGAAGCGATGCAGCTGGTTGTTGCGCGCATCGGCCGTGCCCACGGCATCAAGGGCGAGGTCACCGTAGAGGTACGCACGGACGAGCCCGAGCTGCGGCTCGGGCCCGGCGCCGTGCTCACCACCGACCCCGCCGCCACGGGTCCGCTGACCATCGCGACCGGCCGGGTGCACAGCGGCAGGCTGCTCCTGCGCTTCGAGGGTTGTACGGACCGCACGGCCGCCGAGGCCCTGCGCAACACCCTGCTGATCGCGGACGTCGACCCGGAGGAGCTCCCCGAGGAGCCCGACGAGTACTACGACCACCAGCTGATGGACCTCGACGTGGTGCTGGCCGACGGCACCGAGATCGGGCGGATCACCGAGATCACGCACCTGCCCTCGCAGGACCTGTTCATCGTGGAGCGCCCCGACGGCACCGAGCTGATGATCCCCTTCGTGGAGCAGATCGTCACCGAGATCGACCTGGAGGAGCAGCGGGCCGTCATCGACCCGCCGCCCGGTCTCATCGACGACAGCCAGGCCGAGGTGGCTTCGACGAGGGACGAGGACGACGCCTGATGCGGCTCGACGTCGTCACGATCTTCCCCGAGTACCTGGAACCCCTGAACGTCTCGCTGGTCGGCAAGGCCCGGGCCCGCGGCCAGCTCGACGTACAGGTGCACGACCTGCGCGAGTGGACGTACGACCGGCACAACACGGTCGACGACACCCCCTACGGCGGCGGCCCCGGCATGGTCATGAAGACCGACCCCTGGGGCGCCTGCCTGGACGACGCCCTGGCCGACGGCTACGAGGCGGGCGCCCACGGCCCCGTCCTGGTCGTCCCCACGCCCAGCGGCCGCCCCTTCACCCAGGAGCTCGCCGTCGAGCTCTCTGAGCGGCCCTGGCTGGTCTTCACGCCCGCGCGCTACGAGGGCATCGACCGCCGGGTCATCGACGAGTACACGACCCGTATGCCGGTGTACGAGGTCTCCATCGGGGACTACGTCCTGGCCGGCGGCGAGGCTGCCGTACTGGTGATCACCGAGGCCGTCGCCCGGCTGCTCCCGGGTGTCCTCGGCAACGCCGAATCGCACCGCGACGACTCCTTCGCCCCCGGCGCCATGGCCAACCTGCTCGAAGGCCCGGTCTTCACCAAGCCGCCCGAGTGGCGCGGCCGCGGCATCCCGGACGTCCTGCTCAGCGGCCACCACGGCAAGATCGCGCGCTGGCGGCGGGACGAGGCCTTCCGCCGTACGACGCTCAACAGGCCTGATCTGATTGAGCGTTGCGACCCCTCCGCCTTCGACAAGAAGGACCGGGAGATGCTCTCGATTCTGGGCTGGAAGCCGGGCCCCGACGGCCGATTTGGGCGCAGCCCCGAGGCCGTGGAAGAATAGGCCGCTGCTGTACGTCCAGCCGGCGCCCCTGCCACAGGGGGAACGACGCAGGCCCGACGCGAACAGCTCCCGAAATCATCTCGATGATCCCGCTGATGACCTGTGGCATCGGCGAAGAAAGCAGATAACCATGGCAAGCCTGCTCGATGGCGTCAACGCCGCCTCCCTGCGCAGCGACCTCCCCGCGTTCCGCCCGGGTGACACCGTCAACGTTCACGTCCGCGTGATCGAGGGCAACCGCTCGCGTATCCAGCAGTTCAAGGGCGTAGTCGTCCGTCGCCAGGGTGCGGGCGTCAGCGAGACCTTCACGGTCCGCAAGGTCTCCTTCTCCGTCGGCGTCGAGCGCACCTTCCCGGTGAACAGCCCGATCTTCGAGAAGATCGAGGTCGTCACCCGCGGTGACGTCCGCCGCGCGAAGCTGTACTACCTCCGTGAGCTGCGCGGCAAGGCCGCGAAGATCAAGGAGAAGCGCGACCGCTGAGTCCACAGTGCGGCCGGATAAACTCTGGCCGCGATGGACACCGAAGCACTGCACGACACTGAGCGCGACAGCTCCTCCGTACCGGACACCGGTGAGGGGGAGAGGTCGCGCTTTGTGTTGGGGCGCAAGGGGTGGCTGACGGTCGTCGCGTGCGCTGTCGGCCTGCTGCTGTTCAGTACGTACGTGATGCAGCCCTTCCTGATCCCCAGCGGCTCCATGGAGCCCACGCTGAAGGTCGGGGACCGGCTGCTGGTCAACAAGCTGGCGTACCGTTTCGGCAGTGCTCCGCGGCGCGGGGACGTCGTCGTCTTCGACGGCACGGGCTCCTTCGTGAGCGAGCGGCCCGCGGGGAATCCGGTCACCGGTGCGCTGCACGGTGCGGCCGCGGCGCTCGGTCTGGCCGAGCCCGCCGAGACCGACTATGTGAAGCGTGTGGTGGGGGTGGGCGGCGACCATGTGGTCTGCTGCGACAGGCGGGGGCGGATCGAAGTGAACGGGAAGCCGGTGGACGAGCCGTATCTGTACCCGGGGGATGCGCCGTCGTCCGTCGACTTCGACATCGCGGTGCCCGCGGGGACGCTCTGGGTCATGGGTGACCACCGCGCCAGGTCCAGCGACTCCCGTGACCACCTCGGCGACGCCGGCGGCGGCATGGTGCCGGTCGGGCAGGTGATCGGGCGGGCGCAGTGGATCGGGTGGCCGCTCGGGCGCTGGAGCTCGGTGGAGCGTACGGCTGCCTTCGACGGCGTACCGGCGGCGGGCGGCTCCCATGGGTAACCGGGGGCGTGGCCGCGGCGGCCCGGTGGCCGACGACCCGCTGCCGACGGGGTCGCGGCCGACCGCCACCACGGCGCGGTCGCTGCCGACCCGTGCGGAGCGGCGCAGGCTCGCGCGCAAGGTGAAGCGGCGGCGCCGCAGGTCGGCGGTGAAGGAGATACCCCTCCTGATAACCGTGGCGGTGCTGATCGCGCTCGTACTCAAGACCTTCCTGGTGCAGGCCTTCGTGATCCCGTCGGGCTCGATGGAGCAGACGATCCGGATCGGCGACCGGGTGCTGGTCGACAAACTGACTCCGTGGTTCGGCTCGAAGCCCCGGCGCGGCGACGTGGTGGTCTTCAAGGACCCCAACCACTGGCTGCAGCAGGAGACCGGGAGCACCGCCGAGGACTCCCCGGTGGTGATCAAGCAGATCAAGGAAGCGCTGACCTTCATCGGGCTGCTGCCGTCCAACGACGAGCAGGATTTGATCAAGCGCGTCATCGCGGTCGGCGGGGACACCGTCAAGTGCTGCGACAAGAACGGCCAGGTCACCGTCAACGGCAAGGCGCTGAGCGAGCCGTACCTTTTCCCCGGAAATCCGCCGTCGCAACTCAAATTCGAGGTAAAGGTCCCGGCCGGACGGATCTTCGTGATGGGCGATCACCGGTCGAATTCGGCCGATTCGCGCTTCCATCTGACCGAGGCGTACCAGGGGACGGTCTCCGAGGACGACGTTGTGGGACGGGCTGTTCTGATCGCCTGGCCCTTCGGACACTGGCGAAAACTGGAGGAACCGCCCACCTTCGCATCGGTTCCTGATGCGGCGGGCGTGTCGACTGCGGCACCGGTTGCGTCGAATAGTGTGTCCTCCCAGGGTCCGGATCCGGATCCTGACGGACCGATCCGACTCCCGACCCCTGCGGAACTCCCGCTCGTTATGGGAGTGGTGGGCCTGCGTCGACTATGGGGCAGGCGGTCGCACGGAGTGAGGAGTGGATGTGGGGGACTTGGCGGTCGGCGCACGATCCGGACACGACGAGCCGGAGGACCGACCCGGTACGTCCGGCGACGCTGAGGTCGTGGACTCCGATCCACCGGCGGCGGACGGCGGCGGGGACACGGCGGAAGCCACTGATCCCGAGCCGAAGAAGCAGCGTTCCTTCTGGAAGGAACTGCCGCTGCTCATCGGTATCGCGCTGATTCTCGCGCTGCTGATCAAGACCTTCCTGGTACAGGCCTTCTCGATCCCCTCCGACTCGATGCAGGACACCCTGCAGCGCGGTGACCGGGTGCTGGTCGACAAGCTGACGCCGTGGTTCGGCTCCGAGCCCTCGCGCGGCGAGGTCGTGGTCTTCCACGACCCGGGCGGCTGGCTGGAGGGCGAGCCCACGCCCAACCCCAACGCGGTGCAGAAGTTCCTCAGCCTGGTCGGGCTGATGCCGTCCGCCGAGGAGAAGGACCTGATCAAGCGGGTCATCGCGGTCGGCGGGGACACGGTGTCGTGCAAGAAGGGCGGCCCGGTCGTCGTCAACGGCAAGGCGCTGGACGAGAAGTCGTACATCTTCCCCGGTGACACCCCTTGCGACGACGAGCCGTTCGGGCCGATCCATGTGCCCAAGGGCAGCATCTGGGTCATGGGCGACCACCGGCAGAACTCCCTCGACTCCCGCTACCACCAGGAGCTGAAGGGCGGTGGCACGGTCGAGAACAAGCAGGTCGTCGGCCGCGCCTTCACGGTCGCCTGGCCGGTCAACCACTGGGACTGGCTCTCCGTTCCGTCCACCTTCGACCAGCCGGGCATCAACGCCGCGGCCACCGTCGGCCCCGCGGGTCTGGGGCTCGCCGGAGCGCTGCCCCTCGTGCTCTGGCGCAGGCGGAGGCTGACCCGCGGGTCTACCGCCGGGTAGGGTGCCGTCCCAGGTTGTCGATCTCCGATGTGCGGGAGCGCTGGGATGAGCGGGTCAGGCGGATCCATAGATTCGGGTACGAGCGGCGGCCGCGGCCGCCTCGGCAGTGTGCTGTCGGGGCTGGCCGTGGCCGTCGGCTGTGTGCTCTTCCTCGGGGGGTTCGCCTGGGGTGCGGTGCAGTACAAGCCGTACACGGTGCCGACCGACTCGATGACGCCGACCATCAAGGCGGGCGAGCGGGTGCTGGCGCAGCGCATCGACGGTGGCGAGGTGCACCGCGGCGACGTGGTGGTCTTCAAGGACGCGGTGTGGGGCGATTCGCCCATGGTCAAGCGTGTGATCGGGATCGGCGGCGACAAGATCGCCTGCTGCGATGCGCAGGGCCGGCTGACCGTGAACGGCAAGCCGGTCGAGGAACCGTATCTGCAGGACACCAAGCGTGCCTCGCCGGTCAATTTCACCTCCACGGTGCCCCAGGGGCAGCTCTTCCTCCTCGGTGACGAGCGCACCAACTCGATGGACTCACGGGTCCATCTGACCGACGCCGATCACGGTTCCGTGCCGCGCTCGGCGGTGAGTGCGCGGGTGGACGCGATCGCCTGGCCGATGGGCGGGATGCTGGCGCGGCCTGAGGGCTTCTCCTCGCTGGCAGGCGGGATCTCGCAGCCGGGCCCGCTGAAGCTGGTGGTGTGGGCGCTGGTGGCCGGTGTGGTGCTGATCGTCGGCGGATCGCTGTACGGGCCGCTCGCACGGCTCTTCGGGCGCCGGAAGGCGGTGTCGCGTGCTGCCGGACGAGGGTGACTTGCGGAAGGTCGCGCGGGCCGTCGTACTGGACCCCCAGGACCGGATCCTGCTGATGCACGGGTACGAACCCGACGACCCGGAGCGCACCTGGTGGTTCACGCCGGGCGGCGGGGTCGAGGGCGTGGAGACGCGGGACGAGACCGTGCGGCGCGAGTTGAAGGAGGAGACCGGGATCGTGGACGTCGAGCTGGGTCCCGTGCTCTGGACGCGGATCTGCTCGTTCCCGTTCGACGGACGCCGCTGGGACCAGGACGAATGGTATTTCCTGGTGCGTACGGAACAGACCGAGACCGCGATGGACGGTCTGACGGAGCTGGAGCGGCGCAGTGTCGAGGGGTTGAGGTGGTGGACCTCCGCCGAACTGTCCGCGACGCGTGAGACGGTGTATCCGACCAGGCTCGCCGGGCTGCTGAAGACGCTGCTCGACGAGGGTCCTCCGGCGGCGCCGGTGGTTCTGGCCCCGGAAATCGTCTAGGGGCGCAGGTGACCGGCGCACAATAGGGGGACGCACGGCTGAAGGGGAACATGCCATGAGCGCCGAGGACCTCGAGAAGTACGAGACCGAGATGGAGCTGAAGCTCTACCGGGAGTACAGGGATGTCGTCGGGCTGTTCAAATACGTGATCGAGACCGAGCGTCGGTTCTACCTCACCAATGACTACGAGATGCAGGTGCACTCGGTCCAGGGCGAGGTCTTTTTCGAAGTCTCGATGGCGGATGCCTGGGTCTGGGACATGTACAGGCCGGCCAGGTTCGTGAAGCAGGTGAGGGTGCTCACGTTCAAGGACGTGAACATCGAGGAGCTCAACAAGAGCGACCTCGAACTTCCCGGCAGCTGATCAGGGTGACGGAGTTGTCCACAACCGGCGAGTAATCCACCAAGATCCACTCTCCGGGTGCGCGTGCGTCAGTGTCGGTGCCGGAGGTGGTGCCGACATGAACGCACGGGGGGCACTCGGGCGGTACGGCGAAGAGCTGGCGGTACGGACGCTGGCCGATGCCGGGATGACGGTCGTCGAGCGGAACTGGCGATGCCGGGCAGGGGAGATCGACATCGTCGCCGAGGACGGCGACGCACTGGTCGTCTGTGAGGTCAAGACCCGGAGGGAAGGGGCCTTCGAACACCCCATGGCGGGTGTCACCCCGGCCAAGGCGGACCGCCTCAGACGCCTGGCCGAGCTCTGGCTCGCACTCCACGGAGGACCGCCGCCCGGCGGTGTGCGCATCGACCTCGTCGGGGTGCTGCTGCCACGGCGCGGGGCGCCCGTCGTCGAGCACGCGCGGGGGGTGGCCTGAGATGGGCTTCGCACGTGCGTGCTCGGTGGCGCTGGTGGGCGTCGAGGGAGTGGTGGTCGAGGTCCAGGCCGACCTGGAACCGGGCGTCGCGACCTTCGCGCTGGTGGGGCTGCCGGACAAGAGCCTGGTGGAGAGCAGGGACCGGGTCAGGGCGGCGGTTTCGAACTCCGGCGCGGAGTGGCCCCAGAAGAAGCTGACGGTGGGTCTGAGCCCGGCGTCCGTACCGAAGGGCGGAAGCGGCTTCGACCTGGCCGTGGCCTGCGCGGTGCTGGGCGCGGCCGAACGGATCGACCCCAAGGAGATCGCCGACCTGGTCCTGATCGGCGAACTGGGTCTGGACGGCAGGGTCCGCCCGGTCCGGGGCATCCTGCCGGCCGTACTGGCCGCAGCGGAGGCGGGCTACCACCAGGTGGTGGTCCCCGAACAGACAGCAGGCGAGGCCTCGTTGGTCCCGGGCGTCTCGGTCCTCGGCGTACGAAGCCTGCGCCAGCTCATCGCCGTACTGACGGGCGAACCGGTCCCGGACGAAGAACCGACAGAGCCGGGCCGCCCGGACGCGGGGCTGGCGGGACTTCTGGTGCCGGGTGCGGGGGTGGGGACGGGGCTGGCCGTGGATGCCGGAGGCCATGTACCGGACCTGGCCGACGTCGCAGGGCAGAAGACGGCGCGGACCGCGCTTGCGGTCGCGGCGGCAGGGGGACACCATCTGCTGCTGCACGGGCCGCCCGGAGCGGGCAAGACGATGCTCGCCGAGCGACTGCCCGCGATCCTGCCGCCGCTGACCAGGCAGGAGTCCCTTGAAGTGACCGCGGTGCACTCGGTGGCGGGGATCCTGCCACCGGGGGAGCCGCTGGTCAGGGCAGCTCCGTACTGCGCACCGCACCATTCGGCGACGATGCAGTCGCTGGTGGGCGGGGGCAACGGAATGCCGAGGCCGGGTGCGGTGTCACTGGCGCACAGAGGCGTTCTTTTTATGGATGAGGCACCGGAATTCTCCGGACAGGCCCTGGACGCATTGCGGCAGCCTCTGGAGTCGGGACATGTGGTGATCGCCCGCAGCGCCGGGGTGGTGCGGCTGCCGGCCCGGTTCCTGATGGTGCTCGCTGCCAATCCGTGTCCCTGCGGCCGGCACGGGCAGCCGGACGGTTCGTGTGAGTGCCCGCCCTCTTCGGTCCGCCGCTATCAGGCACGACTGTCGGGGCCCCTGCTGGACCGGGTTGATCTGCGCGTCGGAGTCGAGCCCGTCCAGCGTGCGGATCTGATGGAACAGGGCGGGCGGGGAGAGCCCACCGAGGCCGTGGCACTCCGGGTGAGGGAAGCCAGGGAGCGGGCCACGGCACGGCTGGAAGGGACCCCGTGGACCACCAACAGTGAGGTGCCCGGGCACGAGCTGCGCACCCGATGGATGGTTTCGCCGGGGGCGCTGGCAGCCGCCGAACGGGACATGGAGAGGGGGCTGCTGACAGCCCGTGGCCTGGACCGGGTGCTGCGGGTGGCCTGGACCGTAGCGGACCTCAGGGGCCACGACCGTCCTGAGCCGGGTGACATCGACCTGGCCCTCCAATTGAGGACCGGAGTCGACCGGGGGGCGTTGGCGGTCATGGGGGAGGCGCTGTGACGGACGTGGGCGAGCAGGAGCGGATGGCGCGGGCGGCTCTTACCCGGGTTTTGGAGCCGGGGGAGGAAGTCGGGGGGCGGTGGGTGCGGGAGTTGGGGGCCGTCGAGGTCATGCGGAGGCTTTGTTGTGAGGAGGGGGAGGGGGAGGCGCTGCGGGGGGTGAGTGCGTATCGGCTCGGGGGGTATCGGTTGCGGGCTGTTGCGGCTGTGCCGAGGCGGGATCTGGAGGCTGTTGCGGCTGTCGGTGGGCGGTTTGTCTGTCCTGGGGATCAGGAGTGGCCGCGGCAGCTGGATGACCTGGGGGATGCCAGGCCGGTGGGGCTCTGGGTGCGGGGGCGACCCCATCTGCGGATGTGGGCGCTGCGGTCCGTCGCCGTGGTCGGGGCCAGGGCATGCACGCCGTACGGGGCGCACATGGCCGGCTCGCTGGGGTCGGGGCTTGCCGAGCGAGGATGGGTTGTCGTTTCGGGGGCCGCCTTCGGGGTCGACGGGGCCGCGCATCGCGGGGCGCTGGCCGCGGGCGGGGCCACGGTCGCCGTGCTTGCCTGCGGGGTCGACCAGGTCTATCCGCGCGGGCACAGCGAGTTGATCGGGCGGATCGCGGAACAAGGTCTGGTGGTGGGCGAGTTGCCGCCCGGGGACCATCCGACGCCGAGCCGCTTCATCATGCGGAACCGGGTGATCGCCGCGCTCACCCGCGGCACGGTGGTCGTGGAGGCCGAGTACCGCTCGGGATCGCTGGTCACCGCCCGCAGCGCACAGCGGCTCGGGCGCTTCACCATGGGAGTGCCGGGTCCTGTGACGAGCGGACTCTCGGCGGGCGTGCACGAACTCCTGCGCGGCGAGGGTGTGCTGGTGTCGGACGCGGACGAAGTGGTCGAGCTCGTCGGGGAGATCGGTGACCTCGCACCGGACCGGCGCGGGCCCGTACTGCCCAGGGATCTGCTCGATCCGGTCGCCGCGCGGGTGTTGGAGGCACTGCCGGCCCATGGGGCGGTGCGCGGACGGGACATCGCACGGGAGTCGGGGACCTCCGGCGACGAGGCGCTCGGGAGGCTGTACGAACTCCACTCGTTGGGGTTCGTCGAACGCCACGGCGACACCTGGAAGTTGGCGGCCGAAGCGACGCGGACCGGTGACGCGCGGCGAGGCGGTGCTTGACCTGGGGCAATCGGGTGAAAAGGTAATGCCGATGACCTGCACGGTCCTCTCGGCATCGCCTCCCGGGTGGCAATGCCGGTACGGAAGCGAGCAGTCGCGATCCCATATCCTTCGCGCACTGCGACTCTTCAGTCACGCTACGCTCACAAGGATTCCCAGCTCACAGCAGAACGGCTCAAGGCAACGCATGCCCCAGCACACGTCCGGGTCCGACCGCGCGGCAGTGCCCCCCGCTGCCCGGGGTCACGACCGACCCGCCGCGCCATCGACCCTCGATGAGCTGTGGCGGTCGTACAAGACCACGGGCGACGGCAAGCTGCGGGATCAGCTGATCCTGCACTACTCGCCTCTGGTGAAGTACGTCGCGGGCCGGGTCAGTGTGGGGCTGCCGCCCAACGTCGAGCAGGCCGACTTCGTCTCGTCGGGGGTCTTCGGACTCATCGACGCCATCGAGAAGTTCGACATCGAGCGGTCCATCAAGTTCGAGACATACGCGATCACCCGTATCCGGGGCGCGATGATCGACGAACTCCGGGCGCTGGACTGGATTCCCCGGTCGGTGAGGCAGAAGGCGCGGGCCGTCGAGCGCGCGTACGCCACGCTGGAGGCGCAGCTGCGCCGCACTCCCTCGGAGGGGGAGGTCGCCGCGGAGATGGGCATCAAGGTCGAGGAACTGCACGCCGTTTTCAGCCAGTTGTCGCTGGCGAACGTGGTGGCCCTCGACGAGCTGCTGCACGTCGGCGGCGAGGGTGGTGACCGGCTGAGTCTGATGGACACCCTGGAGGACCACCACGCGGACGACCCGGTGGAGGTCGCCGAGGACCGTGAGCTGCGGCGACTGCTCGCCCGGGCCATCAACACCCTCCCCGACCGGGAGAAGACCGTCGTCACGCTCTACTACTACGAGGGCCTCACCCTGGCCGAGATCGGCAACGTACTCGGTGTGACCGAGAGCCGGGTCAGCCAGATCCACACGAAGTCGGTCCTCCAGCTGCGGGCGAAACTGGCCGACGTCGGGCGCTGAGGGCGGAGCTGAATCGTCCCTGCCCGGTCTTGGTCCGTAGAGTGGAAACGTGCCCAGGATTCGAGCGGCCTCCGTGGCCGAGCACCGGACCATGCAGCGCAGCGCTCTCCTCGACGCCGCACGCTCCCTGCTGTCCGAGGGCGGTACGGAGGCGCTGACCTTCCCCGCACTCGCGGAGCGCACCGGTCTCGCGCGGTCCTCCGTCTACGAGTACTTCCGCTCGCGTGCCGCGGTCGTCGAAGAACTCTGCGCCGCGGACTTTCCGGTCTGGGCTTCGGAGATCGAGGCCGCGATGGAGGGGGCCGCTTCGGCGGAGGGCAAGGTCGAGGCGTACGTACGCCAGCAGCTCGCGCTGGTCGGGGACCAGCGGCACCGGGCCGTCGTCGCGATCTCGGCCAGTGAACTCGACGCCGGCGCACGGGAGAAGATCCGCGATGCGCACGGCGGGCTCATCGCCATGATCGTGGAGGCGCTGGAGGCCCTGGGACAGGAACAGCCCCGCCTCGCGGCGATGCTCCTGCAGGGCGTGGTCGACGCGGCGGTGCGACGGATCGAGGCGGGCGCGGAGAACCCCGGCGCGATCGCCGACGCGGCGGTCGCGATGGCTCTCGGCGGCGTACGGGGCTGAGCCTCCCGCAGGCCCAGAGCGCCACCGCTGCCAGGAGCAGGGCGTGGGCCGGGGCGGTTGTCGTCGCGGCCAGGACCGGAGTGGTCCCGGTTTCCGGGACGCCGAAGACCGGGAGCAGCCGGGGCGGCGGCCTGCGCAGGAGCTCCGGGGGCAGCAGGGTCAGCGGGTCCAGATAGGTGTCCCCGTCCAGGAGACCCCAGTGCAGACAGGGCTCCGCGCAGTGGAAGGAGCCGGGGGAGAGCGTGGCGACCCGAGCGCCCGCCGTGACCTCGGCGCCCTTCTCCACCAGGGGCTCCACCGGTTCGTACGTCGTACGCAGCCCGGTGCCGGCCACCGTGATCGACACCACCCCGCGTCCCGCCACCCGGCCAGCGAAGAACACCGTCCCCGCCGCCGCGGCCCGCACCGGAGCACCGGCCGGCGCCCCCAGGTCCACCCCGCGGTGGCCCGGACCGTACGCGGAGGTGGGCGGATCCCAGGCGCGGACGACGGCCGGCCGGTTCCCCACCGGCCAGCTCCGGTCGCCCGGGGCCTCCTCGGCCCCGGCCGGACCGGCGGCGGACAGCAGTAACAGCAGGCTCAGCATGATCAGGCGCATACGGAAACCGTCCCCCGAAACGCCCCCGAGCGTGCGGGCCTGTGGACGGCCGGACGGTTGTGGACATCGCCGTCACCCGGCACTCATCGGGTCCCGTACACTTCTTGTGGCGATCCGGGTCACCGGGTCGACTTCGCACGCCCCCCACCAACCCTTTCTGAGCGGTCGGTGGACGCGCCTCTCGGTCCCTTGTGGCACGGCGCGAAGGGGCGTCAGGCGCGACCGCAATCCTGCGGACGCGACAACCGAGCACCTCAAGGAGTACGGCCATGGCCGTCGTCACGATGCGGGAGCTGCTGGAAAGCGGCGTCCACTTCGGTCACCAGACCCGTCGTTGGAACCCGAAGATGAAGCGCTTCATCTTCACGGAGCGCAACGGCATCTACATCATCGACCTTCTCCAGTCGCTGTCGTACATCGACCGCGCCTACGAGTTCGTCAAGGAGACCGTCGCGCACGGCGGCTCCATCATGTTCGTCGGCACCAAGAAGCAGGCGCAGGAAGCGATCGCCGAGCAGGCGACGCGCGTGGGCATGCCCTACGTCAACCAGCGCTGGCTCGGCGGCATGCTGACCAACTTCTCCACCGTCTACAAGCGCCTTCAGCGTCTGAAGGAGCTTGAGCAGATCGACTTCGAGGACGTCGCAGCCTCGGGTCTCACCAAGAAGGAGCTCCTGGTCCTCTCGCGCGAGAAGGCCAAGCTGGAGAAGACCCTCGGTGGTATCCGTGAGATGTCGAAGGTTCCCAGCGCCGTCTGGATCGTCGACACCAAGAAGGAGCACATCGCCGTCGGCGAGGCTCGCAAGCTGAAGATCCCGGTCGTCGCGATCCTCGACACCAACTGCGACCCCGACGAGGTCGACTACAAGATCCCGGGCAACGACGACGCGATCCGCTCCGTCACCCTGCTCACCCGCGTGATCGCCGACGCCGTCGCCGAGGGCCTCATCGCCCGCTCCGGCGCTGCGACCGGCGACCAGAAGCCGGGCGAGAAGGCCGCCGCCGAGCCGCTCGCCGAGTGGGAGCGCGACCTGCTCGAGGGCGAGAAGAAGGCCGACGAGAAGGCTGACGAGGCTCCGGCCGCCGCTGAGGCGCCCGCCGCCGAGGCCGCTGCCGAGGTCGTCGAGGCCCCCGCCGCCGAGGTCGAGGCCCCCGCGGCCGAGGCCCCGGTCGCCGAGGCCCCGGCCGCGGACGCTGCTGAGCAGGCCTGACCTTCACAGGTTCGGTAGTTGACGGCGGGGGCCCACCGGCCCCCGCCGTTCACCCGTAGATCTTTCAGACTTCGAGAGAGAATTTCAGGATCATGGCGAACTACACCGCCGCTGACGTCAAGAAGCTCCGCGAGCTCACCGGCGCCGGCATGATGGACTGCAAGAAGGCGCTCGACGAGGCCGACGGCAACGTCGACAAGGCCGTCGAGGCGCTCCGTATCAAGGGCCAGAAGGGCGTCGCCAAGCGCGAGGGCCGCTCTGCCGAGAACGGTGCCGTCGTCTCCGTCATCTCCGACGACAAGACCTCCGGCGTTCTGCTCGAGCTCAAGTGCGAGACGGACTTCGTCGCCAAGGGTGACAAGTTCCAGGCCGTCGCGAACGCGCTCGCCGCTCACGCCGCCGCGACCAACCCGGCCGACCTGGCCGCGCTGCTCGCCTCCGAGATCGAGGCCGGCAAGACCGTCCAGGCGTACGTCGACGAGGCCAACGCCACGCTCGGCGAGAAGATCGTCCTGGACCGCTTCGCGCAGTTCACCGGCGGCTACGTCTCCGCGTACATGCACCGCACCATGCCCGACCTGCCCCCGCAGATCGGTGTTCTGGTCGAGCTGGACAAGGAGAACGCCGAGGTCGCCAAGGGCATCGCGCAGCACATCGCCGCCTTCGCGCCGAAGTACCTCACCCGTGAGGACGTTCCGGCCGAGGTCGTCGAGACCGAGCGTCGCGTCGCCGAGGAGACCACCCGCGCCGAGGGCAAGCCCGAGGCCGCGCTCCCGAAGATCGTCGAGGGTCGCGTGAACGGCTTCTTCAAGGACGCCACGCTCCTCGGTCAGCCGTACGCCCTCGACAACAAGAAGTCCGTCGAGAAGGTACTGCAGGAGGCCGGTGTCACCCTGAAGCGCTTCTCGCGCATCAAGGTCGGCATCTGAGTCCGGTCGTCGACCGACCCAGGACCCCGATAGGGTCTGAAGCAGTCGGCCGCGTACGCGCAGGGCGACCGCAGATCTGACGAGGAGGCCATTGCCGCACAGGGAACCGCAAGGACCCCGGGCAATGGCCTTCTTCGTATGTGTACGAGGAGATCCCCATGGAACAGGCCGATAAAGCCGACATCACGAGCGACGGCAAGAAGCGCGGCCGCTTCATGCTGAAGCTGTCCGGCGAGGCGTTCGCCGGCGGCGGCGGACTCGGCGTCGACCCCGACGTCGTCCACGCCGTAGCCCGCGAGATTGCCGCGGTCGTCCGTGACGGCGCGGAAGTCGCGGTCGTCATCGGCGGCGGCAACTTCTTCCGCGGCGCCGAGCTGCAGCAGCGCGGCATGGACCGGGCACGCTCCGACTACATGGGCATGCTCGGTACGGTCATGAACTGCCTCGCCCTCCAGGACTTCCTGGAGAAGGAAGGCATCGACTCCCGCGTCCAGACCGCCATCACGATGGGCCAGGTCGCGGAGCCGTACATCCCGCTGCGTGCCGTACGGCACCTGGAGAAGGGCCGCGTCGTCATCTTCGGCGCCGGTATGGGCATGCCGTACTTCTCCACCGACACCACCGCCGCCCAGCGCGCGCTGGAGATCGACGCCGAAGTCATGCTCATGGGCAAGAACGGTGTCGACGGGGTCTACGACTCCGACCCCAGGACCAATCCGGACGCGGTGAAGTTCGACGCGCTCGAGTACAACGAGGTCATCACCCGCGACCTGAAGGTGGCGGACATGACGGCCATCACCCTCTGCCGGGACAACGACCTCCCCATCCTGGTCTTCGAGTTGCTCACCTCGGGCAATATCGCCCGTGCCGTCAAGGGTGAGAAGATCGGGACGCTGGTGAACGGCCAGGGAACCCGGGCCTGACCGGGGCATGGACAAAGCCCTGCCGGTCGGACACCGTGCAGGGAAGACGCGGGTTTACCTCTCTCAACATGCAGGAGCAAGTGGTGATCGAAGAGACCCTCCTCGAGGCAGAGGAGAAGATGGAGAAGGCCGTCCTGGTCGCCAAGGAGGACTTCGCCGCGATCCGCACCGGCCGTGCGCACCCGGCGATGTTCAACAAGATCGTGGCGGACTACTACGGTGCCCTCACCCCGATCAACCAGCTGGCCTCGTTCTCGGTTCCCGAGGCGCGGATGGCCGTGGTGACCCCGTTCGACAAGAGCGCGCTGCGCAACATCGAGCAGGCGATCCGTGACTCGGACCTCGGCGTCAACCCGAGCAACGACGGCAACATCATCCGTGTGACGTTCCCGGAGCTGACCCAGGACCGCCGCAAGGAGTACATCAAGGTCGCCAAGACCAAGGCCGAGGACTCCAAGATCTCGATCCGCTCCATCCGCCGCAAGGCGAAGGAGACCCTCGACAAGCTCGTCAAGGACAAGGAGTCCGGCGAGGACGAGGTCCGCCGTGCCGAGAAGGAGCTCGACGACACCACCGCGAAGTACGTCGCGCAGGTGGACGAGCTGCTGAAGCACAAGGAAGCCGAGTTGCTCGAGGTCTGATGAACGACTCTTCCTGGGGCGCCCCGCCGAGAGCCGAATACTGGGGTCAGGCCCCCGACCAGGGGCCTTTCCCGGCGGGTCCCGCGTACGGTGAGCATGAAGTTGAGCAGACTCGGCCCATGCCCATCGTGCCCGACGCAGGCAGAGACGCCGAGTCCGCAGACAACAGCGACGACCGCGACCAGGGGGCCGCTCGGCTGAGCGGTCCCCTGTTCCGCGACGAGATTCCGCAGGAGCCCATGTCCGCCCCCGAACCGCCGCCTCCTGAGAAGAAGAAGGCCGGCCGTGATCTTCGCGCGGCCATAGGGGTCGGTGTCGGTCTCGGCGCTCTGGTCGTCGGCTCGCTGTTCATCGTGAAGGCCGTCTTCGTCGGCGTGATAGCGGTCGCCGTGGTCGTCGGCCTGTGGGAGCTCACCTCCCGGCTCGAGGAGCGCAAGGGCATCAAGGCCCCGCTGGTGCCGCTCGCGGTGGGCGGTGCGGCCATGGTCGTCGCCGGTTACGTACGCGGTGCCGAGGGCGCCTGGGTGGCGATGGCGCTCACCGCTCTCGCCGTCCTGGTGTGGCGGATGACCGAGCCGCCCGAGGGTTACCTCAAGGACGTCACCGCAGGGGTCTTCGCGGCCTTCTACGTACCGTTCCTGGCCACCTTCGTGGCGATGATGCTCACGGCGGACGACGGCCCGCAGCGGGTGCTCACCTTCCTGCTGCTCACCGTGGTCAGCGACACCGGTGCGTACGCGATCGGCTGGCGCTTCGGCAAGACGAAGCTGGCGCCGCGCATCAGCCCCGGAAAGACCCGCGAGGGTCTGGTCGGGGCGGTGACCTTCGCGATGGTGGCGGGGGCGCTGTGCATGCAGTTCCTGATCGACGACGGCCAGTGGTGGCAGGGTCTGCTGCTCGGCCTCGCGGTCGCGGCCAGTGCGACCCTGGGCGACCTGGGCGAATCCATGATCAAGCGCGATCTCGGGATCAAGGACATGGGCACGCTGCTGCCCGGTCACGGTGGAATCATGGACCGACTGGACTCGCTGCTGCCGACCGCGCCGGTCGTGTGGCTGTTGCTGGTGCTGTTCGTAGGGTCCTGACCTGCTGTTTTCGTACGGGAGGGCTCGTTGTCCACAGGACGGCGAGCCCTCCTTCGTATGTCTGCGACACTTGAATCACCATGCCAAAGCCCGGAGAACTCACTTTTGTCGCGCCCCGCGGGGCGAAGCTGCCGCCGACGCACCTCGCCGACCTCACGCCCGCCGAGCGCAAGGACGCCGTGGCCGGGATCGGTGAGAAGCCGTTCCGCGCCAAGCAGCTGTCGCAGCACTACTTCGCGCGGTACGCGCACGACCCCGAGCAGTGGACCGACATTCCGGCCGCCTCGCGGGAGAAGCTCCGGGAAGCGCTGCTGCCCGACCTGATGAGCGTGATCCGCCACATCAGCTGCGACGACGACACCACGCGCAAGACGCTGTGGAAGCTGCACGACGGGACGCTCGTCGAGTCCGTGCTGATGCGCTACCCGGACCGCGTGACGATGTGCATCTCGTCCCAGGCCGGGTGCGGGATGAACTGTCCGTTCTGTGCGACGGGGCAGGCCGGGCTCGACCGGAATCTGTCCACCGCCGAGATCGTGCACCAGATCGTCGACGGCATGCGCGCCCTGCGCGACGGTGATGTACCGGGCGGTCCCGCGCGGCTCTCCAACATCGTCTTCATGGGCATGGGCGAGCCGCTCGCCAACTACAAGCGCGTCGTCGGCGCGATCCGCCGGCTGACCGACCCCGAGCCGGACGGGCTCGGGCTCTCGCAGCGTGGGATCACCGTCTCGACCGTCGGGCTCGTCCCGGCGATGCTGCGCTTCGCCGACGAGGGCTTCAAGTGCCGGCTCGCCGTCTCGCTGCACGCCCCCGACGACGAGCTCCGCGACACCCTCGTCCCCGTGAACACGCGGTGGAAGGTGCGCGAGGTGCTGGACGCGGCATGGGAGTACGCGGAGAAGTCCGGGCGCCGGATTTCCATCGAGTACGCGCTGATCCGCGACATCAACGACCAGGCCTGGCGCGGTGACCGGCTGGGGCGGCTGCTGAAGGGGAAGCGGGTCCATGTGAACCTGATTCCGCTGAACCCGACGCCCGGGTCGAAGTGGACCGCCTCGCGTCCTGAGGACGAGAAGGCCTTCGTCGCGGCGATCGCAGCCCACGGCGTGCCCGTGACCGTACGGGACACGCGTGGCCAGGAGATCGACGGGGCCTGTGGTCAGCTGGCCGCCTCCGAGCGGTAGGACCCGAACAGGCCCGTGCAATACTGGCCGCACATTTTCATATTCCGACAGGGGAGCGCCACAGCGCTGAGAGTGCGGCCCAGCCGCAGACCCTCAGAACCTTGCCCAGGTCATTCTGGGTAGGAAGTTCGGTCTCATACTCGAGCTGTTGCGCCCTGCCCGCTTCCCGGCGGGCGGGGCCGCGTCTCTTCCTGGATCTCCCAGGAGGAATTCAGTGAGCACCACCATCACCCGAATATCCGTCACCGCCGTTGTTGCCGCGCTCGGCGTCACCACCCTTGCCGCGTGCGGGAGTTCGGACGGCGGCTCGTCGTCGTCCGGTACGTCGTCCAAGACCGTGACCCTCGTCAGCCACGACTCCTTCGCCGCCTCCCCGGCCGTGCTGAAGGCGTTCACCAAGGAGACCGGGTACACGGTCAAGGTCCTCAAGAGCGGGGACGCGGGGGCGGCCCTCAACCAGGAGATCCTCACCAAGGGGTCCCCGCGCGGTGACGTCTTCTTCGGCGTCGACAACACCCTGCTCTCGCGCGCGCTCGACAACGGGCTGTTCCAGTCGTACACGGCCAAGGGCCTCGACCAGGTCGACGCCGCTGTGCAGCTGGACTCGGAGAAGCACCGGGTCACGCCGATCGACAGCGGCGACATCTGCGTCAACTACGACAAGAAGTACTTCGCCGACCACAAGATCGCCGTGCCGCAGTCCTTCGACGATCTTGTGAAGCCCGAGTACAAGAATCTGTTGGTGACGGAGAATGCGGCGACCTCTTCGCCGGGGCTCGGTTTCCTGCTCGGTACCACCGCCCAGTACGGCGAGAGCGGCTGGGAGTCGTACTGGAAGAAGCTCAAGGCCAACGGTGTGAAGGTCGTCGACGGCTGGGAGCAGGCCTACAACGAGGAGTTCTCCGGGTCGGCCGGCGGCAAGAAGGCCAAGGGGGACCGGCCGCTCGTCGTCTCGTACGCCTCCAGTCCGCCCGTCGAGGTGCTCTACGCCAAGCCGCAGCCCAAGACCGCGCCGACCGGTGTCGCGACCGGGACCTGCTTCCGGCAGATCGAGTTCGCGGGGCTGCTGGACGGGGCGAAGAACACGGCGGGCGGCAAGGCGCTGATCGACTTCCTGGTGAGCAAGACGTTCCAGGAGGACATGCCGCTGAACATGTTCGTGGACCCGGTCGCGAAGAACGCCGAGGTCCCCGCGCTGTTCACCGAGTTCGGTGCCAAGGTGACCGACCCGAAGACCGTGGCGCCCGAGACGATCGCCAAGAACCGTGACCAGTGGGTCAAGTCGTGGTCCTCGCTCGTCAAGTAGGTGCCGGGATGCGCGGGAACGCGGTGCGGATCGGGCTCATGGCCGGTCCCGTCGCGTTCTTCGCGCTCTTCTTCGCCTATCCGGTCGTCGCGATCGTCGGGCGCGGGCTCGACGTGGGCGGCGACTGGCAGTTCGGGCGGATCGGGGAGGTGCTCGGTGAGCCGGACATTCTCCAGGTGCTGTGGTTCACGCTCTGGCAGGCGCTCGCCTCGACCGCGCTGACGCTGCTGATCGCGCTGCCCGGTGCGTATGTCTTCGCGCGCTTCGACTTTCCCGGCAAGCAGCTGCTGCGGGCGATCGTCACCGTGCCGTTCGTGCTGCCGACCGTGGTCGTCGGCACTTCCTTTCTGGCGGTGCTCGGGCGCGGGGGGATGCTGGACCAGCTGTGGGGGGTGCGGCTCGACACCACCGTGTGGGCGATCCTGCTCGCCCATGTCTTCTTCAATTACGCGGTCGTCGTACGGACCGTGGGCGGGCTCTGGTCGCAGCTCGACCCCCGGCAGGAGGAGGCCGCGCGGGTCCTCGGGGCGTCCCGGTTCGCCGCCTGGCGTCGCGTGACGCTGCCCGCGCTGGGGCCTGCTGTCGCCGCCGCCTCGCTGATGGTCTTTCTCTTCACCTTCACCTCTTTCGGTGTGGTGCAGATCCTGGGTGGGCCCGCCTTCTCGACCCTTGAGGTGGAGATATACCGGCAGACCGCCCAGTTGCTCGATCTGCCGACCGCCGCCGTGCTGACCCTGGTGCAGTTCGCCGCGGTCGGCGCGATTCTCGCCCTGCACGCCTGGACCGTACGGCGCCGGGAGAGCGCGCTGAAGCTGGTGGACCCCGCGCAGACGGCACGCCGGCCGCGGGGTGCGGGGCAGTGGGCGCTGCTCGGCGGGGTGCTCGTATCCGTGGTGGTGCTGATCCTGCTGCCGCTGTCGGTGCTGGTGCAGCGGTCCCTCGACACCCCCGAGGGTTACGGCTTCGGCTATTTCCGGGCGCTGCAGTCGCAGGGCGCGGACGGCGGGACCTTCCTCGTACCGCCGATCGACGCCATCTGGAACTCGGTGCAGTACGCGCTCGTGGCGACCGCCATCGCGCTGCTGGTCGGGGGGCTTGCGGCCGCCGCGCTGACCCGGCGGGCCGGTCGTCTCGTGCGCGGCTTCGACGCGCTGCTGATGCTGCCGCTCGGGGTCTCGGCCGTGACCGTCGGCTTCGGGTTCCTGATCACGCTCGACAAACCGCCGCTCGACCTGCGGACCTCCTGGATCCTGGTGCCGCTCGCCCAGGCGCTGGTCGGTGTGCCTTTCGTCGTACGGACGATGCTGCCGGTCCTGCGCGCCGTCGACGGGCGGCTGCGCGAGGCCGCCGCCGTGCTCGGGGCGTCCCCGCTGCGGGCCTGGCGCGAGGTGGATCTGCCGATGGTGCGGCGGGCCCTGCTGGTGGCCGCCGGGTTCGCCTTCGCCGTGTCGCTGGGGGAGTTCGGGGCGACGGTCTTCATCGCACGGCCCGACAATCCGACGCTGCCGGTGGCCGTGGCGCGGCTCCTCGGGCGGGCCGGGGACCTCAACTACGGCCAGGCGATGGCCCTTTCGACGATCCTGATGCTGGTGTGCGCGGTGTCGCTGCTGGTGCTGGAGCGTATACGTACCGACCGCTCGGGAGAGTTCTGATGCTGAGGCTGGAAGGGGTGACCGTACGCTTCGGCGACCGGGCCGCCCTGGACGCGGTGGACCTGGAGGTCGCCGACCACGAGACGGTCTGTGTGCTCGGGCCCAGCGGCAGCGGCAAGTCCACGCTGCTGCGGGTGGTGGCGGGGCTGCAGGAGGCGTCGGGGAAGGTGCTGCTCGACGGCGCCGACCAGAGCGGGGTGCCGGTGCACCGGCGCGGTGTGGGCCTGATGTTCCAGGACCACCAGCTCTTCCCGCAGCGCGACGTCGCGGGCAATGTCGCCTTCGGGCTGCGGATGCGGGGTGCCGGGCGGGCCGAACAGGCGCGTCGCGTCGAGGAGTTGCTGGAGCTGGTCGGGCTCCCCGGCGCCCAGCGGCGGGCGGTCGCCGCGCTCTCCGGCGGCGAGCAGCAGCGTGTCGCGCTCGCGCGGGCGCTGGCCCCGCAGCCGAAGCTGCTGATGCTGGACGAGCCGCTGGGGCAGCTGGACCGCGGGCTGCGCGAGCGGCTCGTGGGGGAACTCCGGGCGCTCTTCCGGCAGTTGGGGACCACCGTGCTGGCCGTCACCCATGACCAGGGCGAAGCGTTCGCGCTCGCCGACCGGGTCGTGGTGATGCGCGACGGGCGCATCGCCCAGACGGGTACGCCGCTGGACGTCTGGCAGCGGCCCGCGTCCGAGTTCGTGGCGCGCTTCCTCGGCTTCGACAACGTGGTGTCCGCGACCGTGAGCGGCGAGGCCGCCGACACCCCGTGGGGGAAGGTCCCGGTGGCCGCGGGCTCTGCGGAGGGCGAGTGCCGGCTGCTGGTGCGGCCGGCCGGCGTACGTCTCGTGGCGGCGGACCAGGGGCTGCGCTGCACGGTGCGGGCGCGGACCTTCCGGGGGCAGCACGTCGCCGTACTCCTGGAGCCGTCGAACGGCCCCCGGCTGGAGGCCCAGTGCCCGCCCGGTGCGGCGCCCGAGGAGGGGGCGACGGTCGGGGCGGTCTTCGCGGCCGACGACGTGGTGCTGCTGCCCGCGGAGTAGCTCCCTGCCGCCTACTGGTCCAGCATGCGGGCCAGTGCCACCGGGGCCTCGGCGACCGTGTCGACCAGGGCGATGCGCGACTCCATCGCGCGGCCCTTCGCCAGCGCCTGGAGCAGCGGCCAGGCCGGCAGCTTCTCCGTCCAGTGCGTACGGTTCACCAGGACCATGGGGGTCGGTTCGCCGCGCGAGGAGTAGTAGTTCGGCGTCGCGTTGTCGAAGATCTCCTGTACGGTCCCGGCCGCGCCCGGCAGGAAGATCACGCCCGCCGTGGAGCGGGCCAGGAGGCCGTCCTCGCGGGTGGCGTTGGCGAAGTACTTGGCGATGTGGCCGGCGAACGCGTTGGGCGGCTCGTGGCCGTAGAACCAGGTGGGGATGCCCACCGAGTCGCCGCCCCGGGGCCAGCGGGTCCGTACCTCGAAGGCGGCCGCGGCCCAGTCGGAGACCGACGGGGTGAACGACGGTGCCTTGGCGAGGAGTTCGAGCGCCTCGTCCAGCATCGCGTCCCGGAAGGGTGCCGCGTACGCACCGAGGTTCGCCGCCTCCATCGCGCCGGGGCCGCCGCCCGTGGCGACGGTCAGGCCGGTGCGGGCCAGCGTGCGGCCGAGGCGGGCGGCGCCCGCGTACTCCGCCGTACCGCGCGCCATCGCGTGGCCGCCCATCACGCCCACCACCTGCGCGCCGACGAGGTGTTCGTCGAGGGCGTCGGAGATCGCGTCGTCGTGTATCGAGCGGAGCATCGAGGCGAAGACGTCGCCGTCGGTCTTGGTCTGCTGGAACCAGGCGTAGGCGCGGGCGTCGGGGGTCTGCTCGTACCCCTCGGCGAGCCCCTCGAAGAGCTCGTCCGCGGAGTAGAGCAGTCCGCGGTACGGGGCGAACGGCAGTCCGGGGACGGGCGGGAAGACGAGCGCGCCGTCGCCGCGGACCTTGGCCTCCGTGTCGGGGGTCATCGGGCAGCCGAGGAACACCGCCCCCGCCGTGTCGGTGGCACGCAGCGCCTTGTCACGGTCCGTCAGGTCGACGGCCTGAATGCGGTGTCCGCCGAGGGGGCCGCGGGCGACGGCCCGGTCGAACTCGTCCAGGGTTTCGATCTCACGATCCGTGTTCTGATCCACGCGGTCATCGTAGGCGAACGCGGCAGGGAGGCCCGGGCGAATGTGCCCGGACCTCCCTGCTCCCCTCCTTGCATCCCCCGGTTCAGTGGCTCTGAGAGATCAGAGCTTCATGCGGTGCACGCCCCCCTGCACCGTGCCGACGTACAGCCAGCCACCCGCGGCGGCCAGGCTCGTGGCGTTGGTGTTCTGCAGGCCCGTGGACACGTTGTGCCAGGTCCGGCCGCCGTCGGTGGAGCGCAGCACGCCCCGGCCGCCGCGCGGCAGCGCCGTCTCCCACACGCTGGTGGTGGACGCGTACAGGGTGTTGCCCACCTGGAGCAGGTCGCTGACGCGCATCGGGAGGGATCCGGTGTCGCCCGTACGGAAGCTCTTGCCGCCGTCCGTCGAGACCTTGATCGTGTCGCCGCCGGTCAGCATGCGGGAGCCCGCGAACTCGATGGTGGTCACCAGACCGTCGGCGACCTTGGTGAGGTCGGCGCCGCCGTTGTCCGAGCGGTAGAGGCCGTCGGTCGTGCCGAGCCAGAGCCGGTTCGCGTTCTTCGGGTCGCCCGCGACGGCGGTGAAGTACGTGTCCTGGCGGAGGTTCTTCCAGTTCGCGCCGCCGTCCGTGGTGGAGAAGAGGCCGGTGCTCATGTTGTTGCCGTAGGCGACGTACACGCGGTTCGGATCGGCCGGGTGCACGGTCATCGCGAAGACCTGGCCGTCGCCCGCGCCCTTCTCCTCCCAGGTCGCCCCGGCGTCGCCGCTGCGCTCCACATGGAAGTCGCCGAACGGGCCGTAGCGCACCCGCCAGACGATCCGCGAGTCGCTGGGCGAGGCCTGCATCAGCGGGACCGTGTTGCCGATCGTGCCCTCGCCGCCGGTGTTGCCCCAGTCCGATCCGGAGACGGGGAGCTGGGCGCGGTGCGTGCCCACGTCACCGGCCGCGAGCAGTGAACTGCCGCTCACCGCAAGGGAGTTGACCGTGCCGCCCTGGACGCCGATGCGCTGGTAGTCCGTACCGCTGCCGGACGTGCGGTAGATGCCCGCCGAGGACGCGGAGACGGTCAGCGAGCCGTCCTGCCAGCGGTCGAAGTCCAAGCCCACCGAAGAGTTGTTGACGCCCGGGATGGTGCTCCAGGTCCGGCCGTGGTCGCGGCCGATGCGGGTCTGGTCGCCGTAACTGGCGTACACATCGCCGCCGGTGACGCTCAGCCCCGAACCCCCGTACCCGAACTTGTCGAGCGTGGACCAGGTCGTGCCGCCGTCGTGCGAGCCGATGACGCCGGTGCCGATCTCGTACGCCGCCACCACGTCGCGGTCCGCGGCGAGGGTGACGGTGATCTTGCCGTCCTTCGTCGCGTAGACCTGCTTCGCCTCGCCCAGCGTGCCCGAGGTGACCCCGTCGCGCTTCCAGATCGACTTGCCCGCGGACAGATAGAGGCTGTCGCCGCCGATGGCCATGTCGTAGATCTCGGACCCGGGCACGCCGGTGGTCTGTGCGGTCCAGTGGTCCCCGCCGTCCGTGCTCGTCACCAGTCCGGCCTCGGTGAGGGCGATGAGCGTGTGCCCCGTCGCGTCGGTGAGGAACTTGACGACCGGTGAGTCGGGGGTGTTCAGGGTCTCCCAGGTGCGCCCCGCGTCCTCGGTGCGCAGGATCGAGGACGTACGCGGGATGCCGCTCGCGCTGTTGGCCGCGAACCACCAGCGGTCGGCGTTCTTCGGGTCGACGACCGTGAAGGGCTGGCCGATCACATCGGTCAGCGGGAGGCGGCCGTTCTGGCGCCAGGTGGCACCGTTGTCATCGGTCGCCCAGGGGCCGATCTTGCCGTACTGGCTGAGGACCGCGTGCCCGGGGGCGCTCGGCGCGGTGTCGATCGCGCCGCTCGCCTCGTACGGGCCGACGGGCTGCCAGCGGGAGTTGCGGCTGGCCACGGGGGTGACGTCGAAGCCGTCGCGGTTGGAGACGAGCGTCTTGCCGTCGGAGGTCTCGGCGCTCGCGGAGACCAGGTGGGCGCCGTCGCCCCGGCCGGTGATCTCGGCCTTGTAGACGTTGCCGCCGAGGAGCTTCGTGGCGACCGTGTACGACCTGCCGTGCGGCGGGGTCACGGTCAGGACCGGAGGCTTCGCGAGGGCGGCCGGGGTGAAGACGACCGCGGTGGACTTGCCGTCGCTCGGGTCGGGACCGGCCTGCACGAACAACTGCCGTATGACCAGGAGGTACGGGACGCGCAGCGCGGCCCCGTTGTCCGGGTCGACGGTGACCGTGCCGGTGATCTCCTTCTCGCCCGACGGGCGGTCGGCTCGCACGGTCACCGTGGCGGTGGCGCTGCCGCCCGCCGGGATCCGCAGGGTGCGCGGGCTGACGGTGGCCTCGCCGCTGACCTTGAGGGAGACCGTACGGGTACGGGACCCGGAGTTGCGGACGGTGAGCTTCTTGCTGCCGCCCACGGTGCGGTGGGCCAGGTCGGCCAGTCCGTACGAGAGCGTCGAGGGGGTGGTGGTGATCCCGGTGTCGGCGGCGTCGGCGGCAGCGGACACGTCGAGGCGGCCGGAGCCGACCGTGGTGGTCCCGTAGTCGTCGACCTTCTTGGTGGAGCCCACCAGTTCGGAGGTGACCTTCGCCGGGGTCTCGGCCGGGTGCAGCTGACGCAGCAGGGCTGCGGCGCCGGCGACCATCGGGGAGGCCATCGACGTACCCGACATGCGGTAATAGCCGGGCGCGTAGAGGGACTTGGGGACCGTGGAACGGATGTCGTAGCCCGGTGCGACCAGCTCCGGCTTCAGGTTCCAGTTGAGGTCGGGGCCGCGCGAGGAGAACGAGGCGATCTTGTCGGTGACGTCCGTGCCGGTCAGGGTGATCTCGACCTTGCCCGCCGCGAGCTTGCGCCCGAGCTCGGCGAACTGCGTCGAGTCCACGCCCAGCATCACCTCGGAGTCCATGCGCAGCGAGTCGCCGGACTCCTTCACGGTGGTCTGCGGGGCCAGCGGGACGGTGTTGTCGGACTGCGGTACGGAGAAGACCGGACCGCCGCCCCCGGACTGTCCGCCGAAGACGGCGACCGCGCCGCGGCGCTCCGCCTCGCGGGCGGTCTCGAGCTCCGAGGCGTACAGGTCCTGCGAGTTCTGGGCGACCAGCATGTTGATCAGGACGGCCTTGCCCTTGACGTCGCCCGCCCGCTCCCAGTCCTCCGGCGTGCCCTGGCCGACGTCCACGAGCTCGGTCGTCAGCGGCCTGGCCGGCGGGTTCGCGGAGATCATCCCGCGGTACGTCTGGATCTTCTCGCCGCCCTTGTAGGCGGCGCCCGGTATGCGCAGCCCGCTGACGGACGCGCCGACCGCGACGACGCCGTCGGCCGCGGCGGGGGTGCCGACCGTACCGCTGCCGGGGCCTTCGTTGCCCGCGGAGGCGACGACGACAACTCCCGCCTTGGTGGCGGCCGTTGCTGCCTGTCCGAGGGGGTCGCTGCCGTCGCCGTAACCGCCGAGGCTCATGTTGATGACATCGGCGCGGTGCGGATTGGCCGGGTCGATCGCGGCCTCGATCCCCGCGATGATGTCGGAGGTGTTGCCCTCGCCGTTGGCGTTCATGACCTTGTACGCGAGGAGCTGGGCGCCCGGAGCGACACCGGTGACGCCGCCCTCTTCGGCGGCGCTGCCCGCGATGATCCCCGACACGTGGGTGCCGTGGCCGTTGTCGTCCATCGGGTCGGCGTCGCCGTTGACGAAGTCGTACCCGCCGACGACCTTGTGGCCCTCGCCGAACGCGCCGCCCAGGTCGGGGTGGGTGTAATCGACGCCGCTGTCCAGGACGGCGACGGTGACGCCCTTGCCGTTGGCCTTCTGGCCCTTGGAGTCCTTGCGCTTCCAGACGTCGGGCGCGCCGACGAGCGGCACGGCGTCGTCGGTCTGCACCTTCATCTTCGTATCGGGGCTGACACTCGCGACGCCCGGCAGCCCGCGCAATCCGGCGACCTGCGAGGCCTTGACCGTCACCGCCACCGCGTTGAGCAGCAGCCCCAGCTTGCGCGGCTTGGCGGTGCGCACCCCGGCGTCCTTCGCCCGCTCCAGGAACGCCGACTGCTCCGCGGAAACGGCCTTGCGGTCCGCGGCCACCTCTCCCGCGTCAGCTGTCCGCAGGGCGCCGACTCCGGCAGCCGCGGCCGCGCCGTCGAGCGTCACGATCACCCGCTGCTCCGGGTCGGGCTGCGCGGCGGAGGAGGCGGACGGGGGAGCGGCGGCAAGGAGTCCGCCGAGCACGGACGCGGTGACCGATGCGGTCAGTGCGCGCCGTGTTCCGCGGCGGTGAGATCTTCGAGAGGTAGCCATGACCCGAAGTCCTAATCGGCGGAGCATGTTCCGGACAACGATTTGGCCTGGCCCATTGCTGCCGCTGGCACCGACCGGCCAAGATCCGACCATGTCCCAGCTCACCGCCGCAGGCATCGATCCGTTCGACGAGAGCGTGTACCGCGCGATCCTCGTCCGCCACACCGCAGCCCCCGCCGACCTCGCCGACGACCTCGGCTGCTCGCTGGAGCGCGCCGCCCGTGCCCTGGACAGGCTCAGGGAGAACGGCCTGGTGGGGAGGTTGTCGGGCGCCCGTCGCCGCTATGCGGCGATCGAGCCGGGCGCCGCCGTCGAGGCCCTCGTACGCTCCCGTACGGCCGAACTCGACTCGGTCCGATCGGCGGCGGACGAGCTGTCGCGGCTCTTCACCGCGGCCCACACGGGCGGCTCCGAACAGATCGAAGTCGTGCACGGCAGTGAGGCGTTGGGCCGTTGGTTCGTGACGCTGCAGCAGGAGGCGCGCGAGGAAGTCATCACCCTGGACCGGCCGCCGTACGCGCTCACGACCTCCAATCCGGTCGAGGCGACGGCCCTGTCCCGGGGGGTCCGCTACCGGGTGGTGTACGCGCCCGAGGCCCTGGAGTGGCCGGGCGTTCTCGCCGACATCCAGGAGCTCGTCGCACACGGCGAGATGGCGCGCGTGCTCCCGGGGCTGCGGATCAAACTCGCCATCGCCGACCGCAGACTGGCCCTGATGCCGCTCTCCCTCGACTTCGGCGCGACCGACGAGGTGCGTGCCGCGGTCATCCGGCCCTCGGCGCTCCTCAACGGCCTCATCGACTACTGGGAGATGTGCTGGCGCGAGGCGACCCCGCTGGGCGCGCCCGCCGACGACCCGCTCGACGAGGACGACCGCCAGATGCTCACTCTGCTGGTGAGCGGGCTCAAGGACGAGGCGATAGCCCGCCAGTTGGGCTGGTCGGTACGGACGATGCGCCGCAGGATCAGCCGTCTGACCGGTGAGCTGGGCGCCGCGAACCGTTTCCAGGCGGGCGTGATCGCGGCGCGTCGCGGCTGGGTCAGCGGGTGAGCGGAAGGGCGGCCAGTTCGGCGACGGCCCAGGTCAGCGGCGCGAACACGGCGAGAAGTGCCGCGACGCGCAGCGCCGACGCCTTGCGGAGGAGCTGGGCGGGGGCGCCGAGGCGGACCAGCGCCGTGGTGGTGGCGGCGCGCGACTGCTTCGACTCCAGCGCCGCCGTGAGGAGGGTTGCCACCGCGCAGGTCATGACGACGGCGGCGCCCAGACCCGTGAGCGGTCCGAAGGAGTCGGGCCCCGGCGTGTAGACGCCGGCCGCCGCGATGACGCCGGAGGTCACCGCGCAGACCACCCCGAGGGGGCGGCCGATGCGTCCGGCCTCGGCCTGGAGCACCCGGCCGGCCAGCAGCCGTACCGCTCCCGGGTGCAGGGACTGCAGCACGCGCCCGGTCGTGTACGTCAGCCCGGGACCCGCCGTCGCCAGACCGATCGCCGTGAGCGTCCAGCCCGCGAGCACGCCCAGCGGGCTGCCGTCGAAGTGCCCGGGGAGCGGGAAGGGCGTGCCGGCGGCCCGGCTGGTGTACGACTCCGTCGCCAGTCCGGCCGCGATCAGTGCGATGCCCCAGGGGAGACCGGTGGGCGCGGTCAGCGGTGCGGGCGTCGTCTTGCGGGGGCGCATCGTCCAGGCGCTGCCCGCCGCCGCGAGGACGGGGGTGAGCGCGAGCAGGGTGAGGGCGGCCGCGAGGGGCAACGGGGCCTGGGAGGACAGGAGTTGGGAGGCCGCTCCGTCGAAGGGCAGCCCGGTGATGTCGCCCCGCAGGTGGAGGAAGAAGAGCAGGCCCACCACGCTGCCGAGCGTGCAGGAGACCGCGGTGGAGACCGCCGCCAGCGCGGTCAGCGAGACCGGCCCGAGGCCGGCCGCGGTGAGGCCGGGGCTGGGGCGGGTGCTCGGGTCCGTACGGGCGACCGAGACCGCGAAGTACACCGTCGCGGCCAGGGGAATCAGCGACCACAGCAGCCGCAGCGTGGCGTGCGAGGCGTGGGCGGGGTGCGAGGAGGCGTAGGCGAGCGTGCCCAGGAGGAGGAATCCGACGCCCGCGGATGCGGCCGCCACCATCAGTCGGCGCAGCAGGACCAGGGGATGGGTGCCGCGGGCTAGACGGAGAGCGAGCACTCGGGACTGCCCTCCGTTTCCGCGAGCTGTACGGAGTTGACGCGGCGTCCGTCGAGGAGCGAGACGGTGCGGTCGGCGAGGGCGGCCACGTCCGGGTCGTGGGTGGCGAGCACGACGGTGATGCGGTGCGAGCGTGCGGCCGCGGTGAGCGTGCGCAGGATCTGGGCGCGGTCAGTGCGGTGCAGGGACGCGGTGGGCTCGTCCGCGAAGAGCACGGTCGGCGAGGTGATCAGCGCCCGGGCGATGGCGACGCGCTGGCGCTGCGACTGGAGGAGGCCGTGGGGGCGCTTGCGCGCGTACGTACCGATGTCGAGGCGCTCCAGCCACTCCATCGCGGCCTGCTTGGCGGCGCGGTGGGCGGTGCCGTTGAGCAGCAGCGGGAGCGCCGTGTTCTCCCAGGCGTTGAGCTCGGGGACGAGGTGCGGCTCGGGGTCGATCCAGCCGAAGCGGTCGATGCGCAGACGCTCTCGGGCGAGGGGGTTCATCGTGTGGATGGGGGTGCTGTTGAACCACACCTCGCCCTGGGAGGGCGTGAGCTGTCCCGAGAGGCACTGCAGCAGAGTCGTTTTGCCGCTGCCGCGTGGGCCGGTCAGGGCGAGGATCTCGCCCTCGCGGACACCGAGCGAGACACCGGTGAGCGCGGGGGATCCGCTGTGGGAGTAGTGCACCGCGCGTGCCCAGAGCACATCGTTGTCCGGTGGGGCCACCATGGTGAACACCTCGGTTCAGTTCAGATTTTCGGCCCCCCGTACGGGGGAACGAAAGCGGAGCCGATCGGTCACTGGGCACCGTAAGGACTGAGACCTGGCCGGGCGGGGCAGCCGCGCGGTGCGGCAGCTCCTGTTCCCACCCGGATGGGTGTACGCGAGGGCCCGGAGGCCTCAGAGGTCGAAGACGGCCGGGTCGGCGGCGAGCTCGCGGAACTGCTGGCGCGGGTCGGTGACGAGCTTGCGGGCGCGGAGGTCCAACAGGCCGCCCACACCGGTCACTTCGGCGCACACCGTGCCGTCGGCCCTGCGGATCGTCTGCTCGATGCGGAAGGTCTTGCCCTCGCCCCACACGAAGCGGCAGTCGACCACGGTCTCGTCGCCGGCCCGCAGTTCGTGCAGATAGCGGACGGTGACTTCGAGGGCGACCGGGCCGACGCCCTTGTCGAGGAGGTCGGACTGGCGGATGCCGCCCTGCTGGAGGTAGGACCAGCGGGCGTGTTCCGCGTACTGGAGGTAGACCGCCTGGTTGAGGTGGCCCTGCGAGTCGGTCTCGTAACCGCGGACCGTGATGGGGAGCGAGAACGGGGCTGTCATGGCGGAGCCTTTCGGAGGAAGTGGCTGAGCGCTTGCTCACCCCGTCCAACCAGCGCGGTGCGGACAGCATTCCGCCCCCGGTCACCAAGTGCGGTGACCGGGGGCGGGGTTCACACCTGTCAGATCTTGGCCCAGGCGTCGGTGAGGACGTGGCGCAGGACCGACTCGATCTCGTCGAACGTCGACTGGTCGGAGATCAGCGGCGGCGCGAGCTGGACGACCGGGTCGCCACGGTCGTCGGCGCGGCAGTACAGACCGTTCTCGTACAGGCCCTTGGAGACGGCGTTGTAGAGGATGCGCTCGGTCTCGTCCTCGTTGAAGGTCTCCTTGGTGACCTTGTCCTTGACGAGCTCGATGCCGTAGAAGAAGCCGTTGCCGCGGACGTCGCCGACGATCGGCAGGTCGTGCAGCTTCTGGAGGGTCTTGAGGAAGGCGCCCTCGTTGTCGAGCACGTGCTGGTTGAGGTTCTCGCGCTCGAAGATGTCGAGGTTGGCGAGGCCGACCGCCGCGGAGACCGGGTGGCCGCCGAAGGTGTAGCCGTGCAGGAAGGTGTTGCCGTCCCGGTAGAAGGGCTCGGCGAGCTTGTCGGAGATGATGCAGGCGCCGATCGGGGAGTAGCCCGAAGTCATGCCCTTGGCGCAGGTGATCATGTCCGGTACGTAGTCGAACTTGTCGCAGGCGAACATCGTGCCCAGGCGGCCGAAGGCGCAGATGACCTCGTCCGAGACGAGCAGCACGTCGTACTTGTCGCAGATCTCGCGCACCCGCTGGAAGTAGCCGGGCGGGGGCGGGAAGCAGCCGCCCGCGTTCTGGACCGGCTCCAGGAAGACCGCCGCGACCGTCTCGGCGCCCTCGAAGAGGATCTCCTGCTCGATCTGGTCGGCGGCCCAGCGGCCGAAGGCCTCCGGGTCGTCGCCGTGGATCGGGGCGCGGTAGATGTTGGTGTTCGGCACCTTGTGCGCGCCGGGGACCAGCGGCTCGAAGGGGGCCTTCAGGGCCGGGAGTCCGGTGATGGACAGGGCGCCCTGCGGGGTGCCGTGGTAGGCGACCGCACGCGAGATGACCTTGTACTTGGTGTGCTTGCCCTGCAGCTTGAAGTACTGCTTCGCCAGCTTCCAGGCGGTCTCGACGGCCTCGCCGCCACCGGTGGTGAAGAAGACCTTGTTGAGGTCGCCCGGCGCGTGGTGGGCGAGACGCTCGGCGAGCTCGACGGCCTTCGGGTGGGCGTAGGACCACACCGGGAAGAAGGCCAGCTCCTGCGCCTGCTTGTACGCGGCCTCCGCCAGCTCGTGGCGGCCGTGGCCGGCGTTGACCACGAACAGGCCGGAGAGGCCGTCGAGGTACTTCTTGCCCTTGTCGTCGAAGATGTAGGTGCCCTCGCCACGCACGATGGTGGGAACGGGCGCGTTCTCGTACGACGACATGTCCGTGAAGTGCATCCACAAGTGGTCGTACGCGGTCCGGCTCAGGTCCTTGCTCATGACTATCGGGTGCCCCACTGGTAGGTCTGCTTCTTGAGTTTCAGGTAGACGAAGCTCTCGGTGGCGCGCACTCCGGGGAGGGCGCGGATCTGCTTGTTGATCACGTCGAGCAGGTGGTCGTCGTCCTCGCAGACGACCTCCGCCATCAGGTCGAAGGAGCCCGCGGTCATCACCACGTAGTCGACCTCGTCCATGGCGGCCAGCGCGTCCGCGACCGGGTCGAGATCGCCCTCGACCCTTATCCCGACCATCGCCTGACGCCGGAAGCCGACGGTCAGAGGGTCGGTGACGGCGACGATCTGCATCACGCCCTGGTCCTGCAGTTTCTGCACGCGCTGTCGTACGGCTGCTTCGGAGAGGCCGACGGCCTTGCCGATCGTTGCGTACGGACGCCTGCCGTCCTGCTGGAGCTGCTCGATGATCGCCAGGGAGACGGCGTCGATCGGAGGGGTGCCGTTCCCGTTTCTGGATTCCGCGCTGCGACTGGCCACGTCCTCACTCTGCATGAGGTCTCGACCGTCCCGCAAGCCCCGAGCGATGAAATTCGTTGTCTTGATGCGTTTCTGGAACTGAATCCGAAGTTCGTCGGGGCTGGGTATGTCGAAAGCGTGGCACCTCCTACTAGTGTGGGTGTCTCACCCATCGGACTTCTGACAGGAGGGGTGGCTGTGACCACCGAGCTGCGCCGGCTGCGCAACTACATCAACGGAGAGTTCCGGGACGCCGCTGACGGCCGGACCATCGAGGTCGTCAATCCGGCCACGGGCGACGCGTACGCCACCTCGCCCCTCTCGGGCGACGCGGACGTCGACGCCGCGATGCAGGCGGCCGCGGCCGCCTTCCCCGCCTGGCGCGACTCCACCCCCGCCGAGCGCCAGCGCGTCCTGCTGAAGATCGCGGACGCCTTCGAGGAGCGCGCCGAGGAGCTGATCGCCGCCGAGAGCGAGAACACCGGCAAGCCGGTCGGGCTCACACGCTCCGAAGAGATCCCGCCGATGATCGACCAGATCCGCTTCTTCGCGGGCGCGGCACGGCTCCTGGAGGGGCGCGCCGCCGGCGAGTACATGGAGGGAATGACCTCCATCATCCGGCGCGAGCCGGTCGGGGTCTGCGCGCAGGTCGCGCCCTGGAACTACCCGATGATGATGGCCGTGTGGAAGTTCGCCCCGGCGCTGGCCGCGGGCAACACCGTCGTACTGAAGCCGTCCGACACCACGCCGGCGTCGACCGTGCTGATGGGCGAGATCATCGGGGCGATCGCGCCCAAGGGTGTCTTCAACGTTGTGTGCGGCGACCGCGACACCGGGCGCGCGATGGTCGAGCACAAGGTGCCGGCGATGGCGTCCATCACCGGTTCGGTGCGGGCCGGCATGCAGGTCGCGGAGTCCGCGGCCAAGGACGTCAAGCGCGTCCACCTGGAGCTGGGCGGCAAGGCTCCGGTCGTCGTCTTCGAGGACGCCGACATCCCGAAGGCCGTCGAGGACATCTCGGTGGCGGGCTTCTTCAACGCCGGCCAGGACTGCACAGCCGCGACCCGCGTCCTCGTACACGAGTCGATCCACGACGAGTTCGTGACCGCGCTCGCCAAGGCTGCCGCCGACACGAAGACCGGGCAGCCGGACGACGAGGACGTGCTCTACGGCCCCCTCAACAACGCCAACCAGCTCGCGCAGGTCACCGGCTTCATCGACCGGCTTCCCGCGCACGCCAAGGTCGAGGCGGGCGGCCACCGCGTCGGCGAGAAGGGCTTCTTCTACGCCCCGACCGTCGTCTCCGGCCTCCAGCAGGACGACGAGATCATCCAGAACGAGGTCTTCGGCCCCGTCATCACCGTCCAGTCCTTCACGGACGAGGCCGAGGCCCTGGCCCACGCCAACGGCGTCGACTACGCGCTGGCCTCCTCGGTGTGGACCAAGGACCACGCGCGCGCCATGCGGATGTCCAAGAACCTGGACTTCGGCTGCGTGTGGATCAACACCCACATCCCGCTGGTTGCCGAGATGCCGCACGGCGGCTTCAAGAAGTCCGGCTACGGCAAGGACCTCTCCGCGTACGGCTTCGAGGACTACACCCGCATCAAGCACGTCATGACGTCGATCGACGGCTGAGCCACCCTGCGGTGAACAGAACGGCCCCGGACGGGAGTTGATCCGTCCGGGGCCGCTTCGTGTGCGGTGCCGTGTCAGCCCTTCTTCTGGATGACGCAGATCTCCCCGTGGCGGGCGGAGCCCTTCTCGGAGCCGCCCTTGCCCGGGCCCACGATGTGCTTCGCCTTGTGGCCCTTGAAGGGGCCGTTCGGCGGACCGGGCAGCTTGGGCAGGCCCTTCTCGCCCTTGCCGCCCTTGACCGCCTTGCACTTGCCGTCGCCCGGCTCAGGCGGCAGCGGCACTCCGGCCTTCGTCAGGATCGGACCGCAGGCCTTGAGGGCGCGCTGGTACGCCTTCGACGTCGGGTCGAAGGGCTTTCCGCCGAGACGGGAATCCCCACTGGCCTGCACGGAGACTCCGCCCTTGCCGCTCTTCCCGGCCTTGTCCTTGTCCACCTGGATGTGGAGGTCGGGGAAGTTCTTCAGCCCGTGCTCCCGCATGCAGCTGCCGAAAGCCCTGCCTGCGGCGTCCTTGTTGCCGGCGCTGCCGCCCTTGCCGCCCCCGTGCGTGGGGGATGCCGTGGCCTGTGCCGCGCCGACGCCGGTCAGAGTGATTGCCGAGAACAGTGCCGTCGCCGCGATCATGCGCTTCGGACGGCTGGTCAACACCCGCATGGGTGCCTCCTCGTGTGGTGGTGGCTGTTACGGCTACTCACCCAACTCCGGGGGCGGTTACGGCACGGGAACGGCCGCCCTTACGGCCGTGTAACCCCCGGCCCGGCATCCTCTTCTCCATGCGCGTGTTGGTGGTCGAGGATCACGAAGAGCTCGCGGAGACCGTGGCGGCGGGACTGCGCCGTGAGGGGATGGCCGTCGACCTCGCGTTCGACGGGCATACGGCGCTGGAGCGCGCCACGGTCAACGGGTACGACGTCGTCGTGCTCGACCGCGATCTGCCAGGTCTCCACGGTGACCGGGTCTGCCGCGCGCTGGCCGAGGGGGGCAGCCGGGCCCGTGTGCTGATGCTCACGGCGTCCGGTACGGTCGCCGACCGGGTCGCCGGGCTCGGCCTCGGCGCGGACGACTATCTCCCCAAGCCCTTCGCGTTCACCGAACTCGTCGCGCGGATACGGGCGCTGGCGCGCCGGGCGCAGCCCGCGCTGCCGCCGGTCCTCGTCCACGGCGAGCTGCGGCTCGACCCGGCACGCCGGACCGCGACCCGGGCCGGGCTCCAACTCCCGCTCAGTCCCAAGGAGTTCGCCGTACTGGAGCTGCTGCTCGCCGCACAGGGCGCGGTGGTCTCCGCCGAGGAACTCCTGGAGCGGGCCTGGGACGAGGCGGCCGACCCCTTCACCCAGACCGTGAAGGTCACCATCAGCCGGCTGCGCCGCAAGCTCGGCGAGCCGCCGCTGATCGAGACCGTCTCCCAGGCCGGATACCGGGTGTGAGGCGGCTCCTGCGCGGCCCCCGCAGCGT
Organism: Streptomyces sp. NBC_01465; assembly: GCF_036227325.1. NCBI lineage: Bacteria > Bacillati > Actinomycetota > Actinomycetes > Kitasatosporales > Streptomycetaceae > Streptomyces > Streptomyces sp. NBC_01465. The sequence goes on from NZ_CP109467.1 coordinate 6,221,145, forward strand.
CCGGTGGCGGCTCACGCTGCTCTACAGCGGGCTGTTCGTGGCGGCCGCCGCCGTGCTCCTGGCGATCACGTACGGGCTGATGGCGAACTCGGCGTCCCGGGCGAAGGGCGAGGCGGGCGCTCCCGCGCCGACGCTCGACGGCCCGCTGGCCCACAAGGGGCCCGAGGTCGGTGCGTACGTCGTCCAGCAGCTGGACGTCCAGCGCGGCGACCAACTGCACCTGCTGCTCGTCGAGTCGGGCATCGCGCTGGGCGTGATGGTGGGGCTCTCGCTGCTGCTCGGCTGGCTGGTGGCCGGGCGGGTCCTCGCGCCGCTGCGGGGCATGGCCGCCACCGCCCGCCGGATCTCCGCCGACCATCTGCACCGGCGGCTCGCCGTGCAGGGCCCCGCCGACGAACTCACCGATCTCTCCGACACGTTCGACGACATGCTGGCCCGCCTGGAGGTCTCCTTCGAGGCGCAGCGCCAGTTCGTCGCCAACGCCTCGCACGAACTGCGCACCCCGCTCACCCTCCAGCAGGCCCTGGTCGACGTCGCGCTCGCCGACCCGGAGGCGACGGCCGACACCCTGCGCGCCGCCTGTCTGCGGGTACGGGCGGCGGGCCAGGAGCAGGAGCGCCTGATCGACGCGCTGCTGACCCTCGCCCGCAGCCAGCGCGGGCTCCAGGAACGGGAGTACGTCGATCTCGCGGCGGTCGCGGGAGCCCTGCTGCCGGAGACCGGTCACCGCATCGAGGCGGACCTCGCGCCCGCCGGACTCCTGGGCGATCCCCCGCTGGTGGAACGCCTCGCGGGCAACCTCATCGACAACGCCGTACGCCACAACGTGATCGACGGCGGCTGGATCTCGGTGCGGACCGGGCTGCGCGCCGGCTGCCCCACCCTGCGCGTCACCAACAGCGGCCCGCCGATCCCGCCCGACCAGATCGACGCCCTCTTCCAGCCCTTCCGCCGCCTCGGCGACCAGCGCACCAGGCGCCGCGACGGCCACGGTCTGGGGCTCTCCATCGTCGCGGCCATCACCGCCGCGCACGGCGGATCCGTGCAGGCGAGGCCGGGGGAGGGCGGCGGACTCTGTGTCGAGGTGACCTTTCCGCCCGACAAGGTGTCGGGGTCGGCGGGCGCCGAGCGTACGCAGCGTCCATTGCCCGGCGGCCCCGGGTGAGGAGAGGCTGTGCGGCATGGCAGATCTCGGCATGTCGCGTCGCTCCCTCCTCCGCGGTTTCGGCGGTCTCGGTACGGTCGGGGCCCTCGCGGCGCTCACCGGGTGCGGGGTGCCGGCCGCGTACGTGAAGCCCGGCGACCGGGCCGCGGCCGACCGCTCGGCCCGCGACAAGAGCCTGGTCTTCGCCAACTGGCCCCTCTACATCGACACCGACGACGAGGACGCCTCCAAGCGCCCGACCCTGGACGCCTTCCAGAAGCGCTCCGGGATATCGGTGAAGTACACCGAGGAGATCAACGACAACGACGAGTTCTTCGGGAAGATCAGCCCCGCGCTGATGAACCACCAGGAGACCGGCCGGGACCTGATCGTCATCAGCGACTGGATGGCGGCCCGCTTCGTACGGCTCGGCTGGGTCCAGGAGATGGACCGCGCGAAGCAGCCCAACGTCGCCAAGTACCTCGACCCGCAGCTCAGTTCGCCCGCCTTCGACAAGGGCAGGATGCACAGCGTGCCGTGGCAGTCGGGGATCACCGGGATCGCGTACAACAAGAAGAAGCTCGGCCGCGAGATCAAGCACATGAGCGAGCTGTGGGCCCCCGAACTCAAGGGCAAGGTCACGCTGCTCTCCGGTCTCGACGAGGCGTTCGCACTGCTGATGCAGGGGCAGGGCGTCGACATCACTCGCTGGACGGCGGACGACTTCCACCGGATGTGCGACGAGGTGGAGAAGTACGTCAAGAACCGGCAGATACGCCGCTTCACCGGCAACGACTACATCAAGGACCTGTCGACGGGCGACGTCCTGGCCTGCCAGGCGTACTCGGGCGACGTCATCCAGCTGCAGGCGGACAACCCGGACATCGAGTTCGTGGTGCCGGAGGAGGGCGCCGAGCTCTGGGCCGAGTCGATGATGATCCCCAACCTCGCGCGCCACAAGAGCAACGCCGAGAAGCTGATCGACTACTACTACGAGCCCGAGGTCGCCGCCGAGCTCGCGGCCTGGGTCAACTACGTCTGTCCGGTGCCCGCGGCGCGCGAGGTCCTCGCGTCCTCGAAGGACGAGGACACGGCCGCCCTGGCGGAGGATCCGCTGATCTTCCCGGACGACGCGATGCGCAAGCGGCTGGCGATCGCCCGGGACATCACGTCCGAGGAGCGGGTGGAGTTCGCGAAGCGGTGGAACTCGATCGTCGGGCTCTGACCCGTACGATCCACCGCCCTCAAGCGGGTTCGAGCTGCGGCTCCGCGGGGCGCTTGCCCGCCTGCTGCTCCGGTGCGGCCTTCGGGTCCCAGCGGCGGGTGGTCCGGAGGTAGAGGTGGATCACCGAGGCCGTCGCCAGGAGGAGGAGCGGGCCGAACACCCACGGGTGGGCGGCCAGCTGCATCGGCAGATAGCGGTAGGACAGCAGGAGTGCGGTGAAGACCACCGTGCCGTAGCCGACGAGCACGGTGGCCGACCGGTCCCAGCCGCGGGAGAGGGCGCGCATGCCCGCCTCGACGGTGAGGGCGAAGACCACGCCTGCGATGAGGTCGGCGCCGTAGTGGTAGCCGAAGCCCAGCGTGGCGGTGAGGGTCGCGACCAGCCAGAAGGTGCCCGTGTTCCGCATGGCGCGCGAGCCGTTGCGGGAGTGGATGAAGAGGGTGGTGGCCCAGGCGGTGTGCAGGCTGGGCATGCAGTTGCGCGGGGTGATCCCGTCGAAGAGGACCGGGTGCGGGACGCCGATCGACGGCAGGCTGTCCGGCCAGACGTTGGACACGGCCCACTGGCCGCCCTCGGCGCCGTAGGCGTAGATCGGGCCGACGACCGGGAAGATCATGTAGACGGCGGGCCCGAGCAGGCCTATGACCAGGAACGTGCGCACGAGGTGGTGGGCCGGGAAGCGCCGCTCGGCCGCGACGTGGCGCAGCTGGTAGAGGCCGATGAGTGCGGCGGCCAGCGGGAGTTGTCCGTAGACGACGTGGAGGGCGTGGCCGCTGATCGGCTGGGTGGCCTCGATGGCGCGGCCGACCAGCCAGGAGGGGTTGCCGAGGGCGTGGTCGGCGGTGGCGACGTACGGGTCGAGCACCTTCGGGCGGGCCTTCGAGGTGATGAGCAGCCAGGTGTCGCCCGTCTTGTGGCCGAAGACGAGCAGCTGGCCGAGCCCGACCCCCTTGAGCAGCAGCATGCGTTCCGTGCCGGTGCGGCGGGTGATGGCGACGACCGCGATGGCCACGGTCACCCACAGCGCGCCGTTGCCGAACTGCTGGGGGCCGGTGCCGGCGGCCAGGCGCACCAGGAGGAAGCCGAGGTCGATGGCGGCCGCGGCGCCGAGCGCGATGAACCGCTGCCGCCAGGTGAGCACTACCATCGTGAGCGCAAGACCGGCGTACATCAGCGGACCCAGGCGGGGGGCGAAGATCAGCTCGCGTGCCTCATGGGTGAGCGGACCCGGCTGGCCGTAGTGCCGCGCCGCGATCTCCAGGGCGACGAGGAAGCCGAGGGTCGCCGCACCCGCTGCCACCCACAGCTTTGTGCGTCGCTCGGGCTCGAGCTCGTTGCGGGGCCTGGGTATTCGCGGTGGTGTGGTCGTCATGTGTCCGGCTCATTGGGTGAAATAAAGACAAAAGGTCACTTACTGTGCCGGATGACATGAGTTTCCCGTGAGAAACGGGTGGTCAGGGTAGTCGTCGCAAGCTCGAACATGCTAACGGCATGTGAATCTCCCTGGTAGGGCTGGGGGCGAAGTCGTGCAGTGGGGCTGGTCATACGCTGCCCCCATGACTGAACGAAGATCGCTTCTGCGGCGCATACGGATCTGGCTGGTCGTCTTCATCGTGTGCCTGGTCCTGAGTGGGCTGACCGCCTTCCCGCTGGTGCACGAACTGCACTGGACCGAGAGCCTGTTGAAGTCCACGCAGGTGGTCCCCGACCACTTCCCGGCGCTGATGGAGTGGATCCACCGGGTGCGCGTGGGGCTGGACGAAACCGACGCGAAGTACCCCTTTGTCCTGTACGGCACGGACTGGCTTGCTTTCGCCCACCTCGTCATCGCGGTGGCCTTCTACGGCCCCTACCGCGACCCCGTACGCAACATCTGGGTGATCGAGTTCGGGATGATCGCCTGCGCCGGAATCATCCCGCTCGCCCTGATCTGCGGTCCGGTCCGCGGGATCCCCTTCTGGTGGTCGGTGATCGACATGTCCTTCGGGATCTTCGGGGTCGTCCCGCTCTATGTCGTACGACGGAAGATCAAGCAGCTGGAGGCGCTGACGGCGGCATCGGCCGCTTCGGTCACTTCAGCGCTCCCAGCGTGACCCCCGAGCGCCAGTAGCGGCGCATCGCCGTCATCATCACGGCCATCGGCACGATCGAGAGCAGCGCGCCCGTCAGGACCAGGCTCGTCAGGTCGACGCCGGACTCCAGGCGCTTGCCGGACCAGTTGTAGAGGCCCAGGTTGAGCGTCCAGTTCTCCTCGCCGCGCAGCACGGTCAGCGGCAGGAAGAAGGCGTTCCAGGTGTTCACGAAGGCGAGCAGGAAGACGGTCGCGCCGCCCGTCGTCATCATCCGCAGGACGATGGAGAAGAAGATCCGCAGCTCGCCCGCGCCGTCGATGCGGGCCGCCTCCAGGATCTCGTACGGGATCGTCGCCTCGGTGTAGACCTTGGCGAGGTACACGCTGAACGGATTGATCAGGCAGGGGACGAGCATCGCCCACGGGGTGTCGACCATGCCGATCGCCGAGAAGAGGAGATAGAGGGGGAGCGTGAGGAGGGCGATGGGGATCAGGAAGGAGCCCACCACGCACGCGAAGACGGCGTTGCGGCCGGGGAAGTCGAAGCGGGCCAGGCCGTAGCCGGTGGCCAGGGCGATCAGGGTGCCGCCGAGCGAGCCGACTCCTGCGTAGAGGAGTGAGTTGGCCGTCCAGCGCAGGAAGATGCCGTTCTCGTACGTGAAGAGCTGACGCAGGTTCGCCCAGAGGTGCATGCCGGAGAACCAGAGGCCGTTGCTCTGGTAGAGCCCGGTGCGGTCCTTGGTGGCGGCGACGAGCAGCCACCACACCGGGAAGAGGCTGTACGCGCAGGCCAGCACCAGGCCGAGCAGTACGAAGCGCTGGGCGCCGCGGCCCCGGGCCCGGGCGTCGGGGCGGGCGAGCGTGCGCACGGCGGCTGTGCGGCGGTGCTGCTCGGTTTCGGGGTCGGTCATCACCATCAGTCGGTCTCCTTCGAGGTCAGGCGGTAGAAGAGGAAGGAGGCGATGCCGAGGATGAGGGCGAGGAGGACGGAGAGCGCGGCCGCGTAGTGGTAGTTGTTGGCGTTGAACGCCTGGTTGTAGATGACCATGATCGGCGTGAAGGCGTCACTCACGGTCTGCGGGGTGACGTTGCGGAACAGGGCCGGCTCGTTGAAGATCTGCAGCATCTGGATGATCGAGAGCAGACCGGTGAGGACGAGCGCGCCGCGTACGTGCGGGATCTTGATGGAGAGGGCGATGCGCTTCTCCGAGGCGCCGTCGAGGCGGGCTGCCTCGAAGAGCTCGCGGGGTACGGACTGCAGTGCGGCGTAGATGATCACCATGTTGTAGCCGATGCCGTGCCAGGTCAGCAGATTGCCGATGGACGGCCAGACCATCGAGGGCGCGAAGAAGTCCCACGACGCCCCGAAGAGACGGCCGAGCGAGGTCAGCGGGCCGACGTCGGGGCTGTAGAGGTTGACCCAGACGACGGCGGCGACCACGCCGGGGATCATGTACGGGACCAGGAGCAGGATGCGGAGCCGGCTTGCCGCCCGGGAGGTCAGCGCGTCCAGGAACAGGGCGAGGAGCAGGCTGATCGCGAGCATCACGGGGATCTGGACGCAGGCGAACAGGACCACGCGCAGGACCGAGCCCATGAAGGCCGAATCGGTCAGTCCCTGCTGGTAGTTGGCGAGACCGGTGAACTTCGTCGTCGCGCCGCCGAGGCCGAGTCCTGACTGCTGCTCGCGGAAGAGCGACTCGTAGACGGCGTAGCCGATCGGGACCGCGTAGATGAAGAGGAAGCCGAGCTGGAAGGGCACCGTGAAGGCGGCGCCCTTCCAGCGCTGGGAGCGGATCATCGGGTCTGCCCCTCAGCCCTCGACGCTGATGCCGCGGGACTTCAGGTCCTTGACCGTCCACTCCTGCATGTGTGCGAGGAGGTCGGTGACCTTCTGTTCCTTGGAGACGACCTTGGCCCAGCCGGTGGCCAACTCGGTGAACATCGCGGTCCAGTTGGGGCCGAAGGTCCAGTCGGTGGTGACGGTGGGGAGGCTGTCCGTGACCGTCTTCTTGGCGGGTTCGTAGTTCGGGCCGAGGAGCTTGGCGGAGATCGCCTTGTCGACGTAGCTCTGGCTGTCGGCGAGGGCGGGCATCACGCCGTTGCCGGTCTCCGGGTTGGCCATCGTGCCGACGGCGCCGGTGTCGGTGGACATCCAGAGGGCGGCCTCGGCGGCCTGCTTCTGGTTCTTGCACTGCTTGGTGACGAGGGTGACGCCGCCGCTCTGGTTGGTGCCGGCCGGGGTCTTGGCCGCTTCGCCGGTGAACGTCGGCCAGGGGGACAGGGCCCACTTTCCGTTCGACTTGGTGAAGTTCTGCACCATGCCGGCCATCTGCCAGGTGGAGATCTGCCGGGTCGCCGTGCCGCCGGTGTCGTAGTTGCGCTGGACGGCGGCGTAGTCGGCGAAGGAGAGCGTGGAGTCGAGGTCGTTGTCGACGATCTCCTGGATGACCTGGGCGGCCTTGAGGGTGCCGGGGTCCTGGAAGTTCACCTTCCAGGAGTCTCCGTCGATGGCGTACCAGTGGGCACCGGCCTGCATGGCGAGCACCTCCAGGGTGCTCGGGTCCTCGCCCGCGTAGTTGGTGAGGTGGATGCCGTGCTTCTTGAGCACCTTGCCGGCGGCTATGAAGTCGTCCCAGGTGGCAGGGGCCTTGAGGCCGTACTTGGTGAAGAGGTCGGTGCGGAGAATCGTGAAGGCCGGGGCCGAACTGGTCGGGACGCCGTACGACTTGCCCTGGACCTGGGCGCTCGCCCAGGAGCCCGCGTTGAACGTGGACTTGGCGGAGGAGACGTACGGGGTGATGTCGGCCAGGGCGCCCTGGGAGACCAGTGTCGTCACGTACTCGGCGGTGTTCTGCACCAGACAGGGCGCGTTGCCTGCCTTGACCGCGTTGGCGAGCTGCTTCTGCATCGTCAACTGGTCGGTGACCTTGGTGTACTTGAGCCGGATGTCCTTGTGGGCGGCGTTGAACGCCTTGACCACCTCCGGCTGTCCGTTGGCCCAGCCCCAGAAGGGGAGGGTGACGGGGCCGCCCGATCCCGATGACGCCTTGTCGCCGGAGCCCGATCCGCCGCAGGCGGAGAGCAGTCCGGTCAGGGCGAGGCCGGTTGCCGCGGCTCGGACGAGCTTGCTCCTGGAACTGGTGAAGTTCATCTGACCGTGATCCTTCGGGAGTACTGGCGGGTGGTCAACGCGCAACATATAGAAACCGGTTGGCGTGGACGCTAGGCCCATCAGGGAGTCCCTAGCAAGGGGAGATGACGAAATTGTTTCGCCTGCCGTGAGTCGTTCGGCCTGTCGGACGCCTGGGCGGCGTTGCAGGTGATGTGCCGCCGGGGGCGCACGGCTTTCGCGTAATGCTGTCCGATCTCTTGACGCGTGCGACGGAACAGGAAGATGCTCTGCCGCATTGCCCGACAACCGGTTGCTGCCCTCGCCCTCGCAAGGAGCCTTCCATGAGCGTGCCCCAGAACCCCACCCGCCGTAGAACCCTCCAGGCCGCAGGCGCGACCGTCCTCGCCGCGGGCCTGTCGGGACTCACCGCACGTACCGCCGCCGCCGAGCCGGCCGGCGGCCATCACACCCCCGTACCGAAGCTGGTCACCTACCCCCGCCCCTCCACCATGCCGACCAACACCAGCTTCAAGGTGCGCGTCCGCTCCGTGCCCGACGGCGAGTGGCAGACCCTCGACATCTGGCGGCCCCAGCTGGAGGAGATCAACGCCGACACGGGCTCCGGCAAGGTCTACAACTCATCGATGGTGTACTTCGACTTCCGCGGCCCCGTCGAGCTGGAGATCATCTACGTTCCCGGCGGCACCACCAAGGCCCGCGTACGCCCCGACGCGCTGGGCATCACGCCCGAACTCCTCGGCGACACCATGCGGTTCACCCTCGAGACGCCGAAGGACATTGTCGTCCAGGTCAACGACCTGGTCTTCGACTGCCTGCACATCATCACCAACCGGGTCGACCCGCACCCGCCGGCCGCCGACGACCCCGACGTCATCTACTTCGGCCCCGGCGAGCACACCGTCCCCGGCAACGTCCTCACCGTCCCCAGCGGCAAGACCGTCCATCTCGCGGGCGGCGCGGTCCTCAAAGCGCAGGTCTTCTTCAAGAACGTCGAAAAGGCGGCCCTGACCGGCCACGGCATGCTCAACGCAGGACCCGGCGGAATCCTCTGCGAGGGCAGCAAGAACATCCGCGTACGCGACGTCATCATCATGAACCCGAACGGATACGCGGGCACGTTCGGGATGAGCGAGAACGTCCACGTCACCAAGGCCCGCTCCTTCAGCTCGAAGGGCAACGGCGACGGCTTCGACGTCTTCTCCTCCACCGACATCACCTTCGACGGCTGCTTCATGCGCAACTCCGACGACTGCTTCGCCATCTACTGCCACCGCTGGGACTACTACGGCGACACCCGCGACATCACCATCAAGAACTGCACCCTGTGGGCGGACGTCGCGCACCCCATCAACGTGGGCACGCACGGCAACAGCGACAACCCCGAGACGATCGAGAACCTCGTCATCCAGAACCTCGACATCCTCGACCACCGCGAGCCGCAGCTGAACTACCAGGGCTGCATCGCCCTGAACGTCGGCGACTCCAACCTCCTCAAGACCGTCCGGATCGAGGACATCCGGATCGAGGACTTCCGCTGGGGCCAGGTCATCTACATGAAGGTCATGTACAACACGAAGTACAACACCTCGGTCGGGCGCGGCATCAGCGACGTCTACGTCAAGAACCTCAGCTACACCGGCACCCACGCCCAGCCGTCGCTGTTCCTCGGCTACGACGCCGACCACGCCATCGACGGCGTCACCTTCGAGAACCTCGTCATCAACGGCACGGTCGTCGCCGACACGATGAAGAAGCCCACCTGGTACTACACGACCGACACCGTCCAGTGGTACGCCAACGAGCACGTCACCCACCTGAAGTTCCTCACCACCGCCGAGGCGGCCGCACTGTGACACCGCCCCTCGGCCGCCGCGCCCTGCTCCAGTCCTCCACGGCGCTGCTGCTCGCCGCGGGCACGAACAGCCTGTTCGTGCCCGCGGCGCGGGCCGCCCAACAGGCCGACTCCGAGGGCGAGTTCACCTTCTCCCACCCCGGCCTCCTGCACACCGCCGCCGACCTCGCCCGGATGAGGACCGCCGTCGCCGCGCAGGAGTCCCCGGTGTACGACGGCTACCTCGCGCTCGCCGCCCACGCCCGCTCCTCGGCGGCGTACCCCGTGCAGAACACCGGGCAGATCACCTCCTGGGGCCGCGGCCCCTCCAACTTCATGTCCCAGGCCGTCGCCGACTCGGCCGCCGCGTACCAGAACGCCCTCATGTGGTGCATCACCGGCGAGCGCGCCCACGCCGACAAAGCCCGCGACCTCCTCAACGCCTGGTCCGCCTCGCTCACCGCGATCACCGGCGCCGACGGCCCGCTCGGCGCGGGACTCCAGGCGTTCAAGTTCGTCAACGCCGCCGAACTCCTGCGCCACACCGGCTACGACGGCTGGGCGGACGCCGACGTCGCGCGCTGCGAGGAGTCGTTCCTGCGCGTCTGGTACCCGGCCGTCTCCGGCTACATGCTCTACGCCAACGGCAACTGGGACCTCACCGCCGTCCAGACCGTCCTGGCCATCGGCGTCTTCTGCGAACAGCGCACCCTCTTCGAGGACGCCCTGCGCTACGCCGCCGCCGGAGCGGGCGACGGCAGCGTGCCCCACCGCATCGTCACCGACGCAGGTCAGGGCCAGGAGTCGGGCCGCGACCAGGGCCACGAACAGCTCGCCGTCGGCCTGCTCACCGACGCCGCCCAGGTCGCCTGGGCCCAGGGGGTCGACCTCTACGGCCACCTGGACAACAGGATCCTCGCCAACGTCGAGTACGCCGCCCGCTACAACCTCGGCGGCGACGTCCCCTTCGTCCCCGACCTCGACCGCACCGGCAAGTACATCAAGACCGCCGTCTCCGCGACCTCGCGCGGCTCCATACCGCCGGTCTACGAGATGGCCTACGCGCACTACGCCGGAGTCCGCGGACTCGAAGCCCCCGCCACCCGGCAGCTCCTCTTCCGGGGCGCGGACGGCGCCCGTGCCGTCGAGGGCAGCAACGACGACCTGCCCTCCTTCGGGACGCTGGCCTACGCGGGCGCCGTCCGCGCCCCGGCCGCCCCCACCGCCCCCGCCGGGCTCTCGGCCACCGGCACCCGCGACGCGGTCACCGTGTCCTGGCTGCCGACTGCCTGGGCGGACACGTACACGGTGTGGCGCGCATCCGACCCCCAAGGGCCGTACGAGCGGCTGGAGTCGGGCGTCGAGGGGACCTCGTACGCCGACCGCTCGGTGCGCGCGGGCCGCACGTACCACTACACGGTCTCGGCGGTGAACTCCCTCTCGCAGAGCCCGAGTTCGGCCGTCATCAGTGCCGGTGCGGGTCTCCCCGGGCGCTGGGAATCGCACAACGTCGGCGACGTGCGCCGCGAGGGCGCGGCCCTCTTCGACGGGGAGCGGTTCGTCCTGGAGGCGGGTGGCGCGGACATCGGGTCCACCTCCGACGCCTTCCGCTTCGTCCATCTGCCGTTGCACGGCGACGGCACCGTCACCGCTCGCCTCGTCCAGCCGCTCAGCTCCCAGTACTCCAAGGCCGGAGTCATGATCCGCGGCTCCCTCGCGGCCGGCGCCCCGCACGCCTCGATGCTGATCCAGGGGCTGCCGCTGCACACCTGGAGCGGAGTGTGGACGGTGCGTTCCGCTCCGTCGGCGGCGACCACGGGCAGTGGTTCCACACCCGTACCGCCCGCGCAGCAGCAGGCGATCACCACCGCCGCCTCGTTCCCGATCTCCGACCTCGGTACGCTTCCCGGCTCGGCGACCCCGCTGAGCGCGCCGTACGTCGAAGGCGCGGGCGACGGCTACCGGCTGCGCGCCCCGTACTGGGTGCGCGTCACCCGCAAGGGATCCCGGTTCACCGGGGAGATCTCGCCGGACGGCGTGTACTGGACCCAAGTGGGCTCCACCGAGGTCGAGTTGGGCCGCTCGGTGTACGCGGGACTCGCCTTCACCTCCTGCCTGGGCGTCGATCAGGCCTACGCGGAGACGGGCACGGCCGCCTTCGACAATGTCATCGTCACCGGCTGGAGCGCGGGCCGCCCCTTCCGTACCGCCTCCGATCTGACCGCCGTCACCGGCGCCGACGCCGTCGAACTGGCCTGGACCGACCCCGACCCCTCCGCCCGCTACACCCTGCTCCGCGCCACCCGCCCGGACGGCCCGTACCGCACGCTCGCCACCGGAATCGGCCCGGTCGGCCTCGGTACGCGGCTGCGGTACGCGGACGCCACCGGGACCCCCGGGGAGACGTACCACTACACCGTCGCGAAGACCAACACCGTTGGCAGCGGCCCGCGTTCACGGTCCGCGGCCGCGCCCATGCCGACGCCCGCCGCACCCCTCCTCACCTCGCACGGCACCGCGTACGCGAACACCGGCGACGCCTTCCGCCATCAGCTGCGCGCCTCCCACGAGCCCGTACGCTTCACCGCGAGCGGCCTGCCGCGCGGTCTGCGGTTGAACCGGCGCACCGGACTGATCTCCGGGACACCCGCCGAGACCGGAACCTTCCCCGTCACCACCACGGCCGGCAACGCGGCCGGTGACGCCACCGGCGCGCTCGCCCTCACCGTTGGTGCGCCGCCACCCGCCCCCTGGACGTACGGCGACCTCGGCGACCCGGCCGCCGACGAGCGGACGCTCGGCACGCTCGGCGTCGTCGCGATACGGACGCCGGGATCGACCTCGTACGAGAACGGCACGTTCACCGTGCGCGGGGCGGGCGTCGATCTGAACACCAACGGCCAGGCGATGACAGGGCAGTTCGTACGCCGCCCCGTCACCGGCGACTGCGAGCTCACCGCCCGCCTCGTCTCCCGTACCGGCGCACCCGCCGACCGGGTCGGCCTGCTGATGGCCAAGTCCCTGTCCCCGTTCGACCAGGCGGCCGGCGTCATCGTCGCGGGCGGAACCGCCGCTCAGCTCATGCTGCGTACCAAAGTCGCGGGTGCATCCGCCTTCACGGGCAGCGCCACGGTAGCGGCCCCCTGCCTCCTGCGGCTGCGGCGCACCGGGGCGGCCTTCACCGCGTACGTCTCCGCCGACGACGGCGCCACCTGGACCCAGGTCGCCGCAGGTGAGATCCCCGGCTTCGGAGACGCCCCCTACGACGTGGGCCTGGTGGTCTGCTCCCGCAGCCCCCTGACCCTCGCCACCACCGTGTTCGGCGAGGTGACCGTCACCCCGCTCCCGTAATCCCCCCACCGAAGGAGCCCGGTCCATGAATCAACCGTCCCCCCACCCCACCCACCGCAAAACCGTGCTGAGCCGCCGCGGTCTGCTGAAGACCGCCGGCGGTCTCACCGCCGCACTCGCGGCGGGCTCGGCCACCACCGCGCTGACCTCCGCCACCGCCGACGCGGCACCCACCACCTGGACCCACCCCGGCATGCTGCACAACGCGGGCGACATCAACCGGGCGAAGGTGCGCGTCGCCGCGGGCACCGAGCCCTGGCTGTCCGGCTGGAACGTCCTCACCGCCAACGCGCACTCCGCGTCCACCTGGACCCCCAGCCCCAAGGAGACCGTGATCCGCGGTGGCACCGGAGAGAACTACGCCTCGCTCTACAACGACATCGCCGCCGCGTACCAGAACGCGCTGCGCTGGAAGGTCGCGGGCACCGAGGCCAACGCCCAGTGCGCCGCCACGATCCTCAACGCCTGGTCCTCGACGCTGACTTCGGTCACCGGCAACGCCGACCGTTTCCTCGCCGCAGGCATCTACGGCTGGGAGTTCGCCAACGCCGCCGAGCTGATGCGCGACTACGACGGCTTCGACCTCGCCGCCTTCCAGACGATGATGACCAACGTCTTCTACCCGCTCAACAACCAGTTCCTCACCGGCCACAACGACGCCTGCATCACCAACTACTGGGCCAACTGGGACCTGTGCAACATGGCGTCGATCATGGCCATCGGCATCCTCTGCGAGGACAGCGCCAAGTACGACCAGGCCGTCACCTACTTCAAGTCCGGTGCGGGCAACGGCGCGCTGGCCAAGGCCGTCCCCTTCCTCTACACCGACGACGACGACGGCTACGCACTCGGCCAGTGGCAGGAGTCGGGCCGCGACCAGGGCCACACCATGATGGGCATGGGCCAGATCGGCGCGATCTGCGAGATGGCCTGGAACCAGGGCGACGACCTCTACTCCTACGACGACCGCCGCGTCATGAAGGCCGCCCAGTACGTCGCCAAGTACAACCTCGGAAACGACGTCCCCTACACCACCTACAGCTGGGGCACCGGACAGAACTGCGCCTACAGCGAGCAGACCGTCATCTCGTCCGCCTCGCGCGGCCAGGTGCGCCCGGTCTGGGCGCTGCTGCACTTCCACTACAACCGGCGGCTGAACCTGGACGACAAGTACATCTCGCAGATGTACTACTCGCTCGCCCCCGAGGGCGGCGGCGGCAACTACGGCTCCACCAGCGGTGGTTACGACCAGCTCGGCTTCGGCACGCTGATGTACGCGAAGTAGCCGGTCGTCTCACCCGGTGAAGCGCGCCGTGGACTCCCGTACGACCACATGCGTGCCGAGCAGCAGATGCTCCGCCCCGCCGTCCGCATCCCGGTTCAGGGCTGTCCGGACGGCGAGGCGGCCCAGCTCCTCGTACGGGACGTGCACCGTGGTCAGCGGCGGGTGCAGATCGCGGGTGAAGGCGATGTCGTCGTACCCGGCGAGCGACACGTCACCGGGGACCGAGAGCCCCGCCTCGTGCAGCGCGGTGAGCGCGCCCGCCGCCACCATGTCCGTCGTCGCGAACACCGCGCTGAACTCCAGCCCGCGCTCGATGGCTTGGCGCATCAGCCGGTGGCCGCTGTCGCGGGTGAAGTCGCCGGGCAGCCGCAGTGCCGGGTCGGGCTCGATGCCCACGGCCCGGTGCGCGGAGGTGTAGCCGCGCTCGCGGCCCTGCAGGGTGGTGTTGTCGGGGGCGCCGCCGAGGAGCAGGATGCGGCGGTGGCCCTGGCCGAGGAGGTACGCGCACAGGGCGTGGGCGCCGCCCTCGTTGTCGTACTCGATGACGGTCGCGGGCACCTTCTCCGCCAGCGGGGGGCGCCCGCACAGTACGAGCCGGGAGCCGGAGGAGTGCAGGGCGTGCGCGGTGCGGGCCGTGCGCTCCTCGTAGCTCGGGGTGGAGTGCGCGCCGCCTACCAGGATCACGGCCGCGGCCCGCTGGGCGCGCATCATCTCCGTGAAGGCGAGCTGCTCGTCGGCATCCCCGTCGGTGCTGCACACCAGGCAGAGGTGGCCCATCTTGCGGGCCTCGCGCTCCACACCCTGTGCCATCTGCGCGAACGAGGGCCCGGTGATGTCGTCGAGGACGAAGGCCAGCGTCGGAGTGCCCGCGCCCGCCACCGCCTTCGCGCGCGCGTCCGCCACGTAGTCGAGGGCGTCCACCGCCCGCATGACGCGGGAGCGGGTCGCCGCGCTCACCGGGTACTCGCCGCCGAGCACCCGCGACACGGTGGACGCGGACACCCCGGCGCGGGCTGCGACGTCGCGGATCGTGTGCCGGCCCTGAACGTCGGCGGTCTTCCTGGTCATCCGCGCTGATCCTTCCACCCCACGGGCGGTGCCACAAGGCGCAGCAACCGGTTCCCGAAACGGGAGGCTAGCAGTGCCCTGCAGCCGGGTGGAAGAGCAGTGCGGTCAGGACCTCCCGGAAGCGTGTCCGCAGCCGCAACTATCGCCCCTCTCCCGTTCGTTGACCGCGCCGGGTGAGGGGTTCTAGCGTAGGAACCGGTTTCTATACCTGCTGTGCGAGCCGACCCGGAAGGCCCCTCCCTTGTCCGATCCCCAGTCCGGCGACCGCCCGAAAGCGCTGTTCGCCATGGGCGCCGCCACCCTGCCGTACGCCTTCCCGCCCCCGGTGATGGCCAGGCTGCGTACGGCCGTCGACATCGACCCCGGTCTGCTGGCGGAGAACTTCACGGACCCCCGGGTGCGCGAGGAGCTGGCCCGCACCGAGATCCTCGTCACCGGCTGGGGCTGCCCGCCGCTCGACGACTCCGTACTCGCCGCAGCGCCCCGGCTCCGCGCGGTGCTGCATGCGGCAGGATCGGTCAAGACCCTGATCACCGAGGCCTGTTGGCGGCGCGGGCTGCTGGTCTCCTCGGCCGCGGCGGCCAATGCGCTGCCGGTCGCCGAGTACACCCTCGGCATGATTCTCCTCGCGGGGAAGGACCTCTTCGCCCAGCGCGAGAGCTACCGCACGGCCCGCACGTTCGAACTCGGCGGGATCGTCCCCTCCATCGGCAACTTCGGCCGTCGCATCGGCATCGTCGGCGCCTCGCGCATCGGCCGCCGCGTCATCGAGCTCCTGCGCCCCTTCGACTTCGAGGTCTCGCTCACCGATCCGTACGTGGACGAGGCGCAGGCCGCGGCGCTCGGCGTACGACTGCGCGGTCTGTACGGGGCGGACGGGCTGCTCGCCACCAGTGACATCGTCACCGTGCACGCCCCGGAGACCCCGGAGACCCACCGGCTGATCGGCCGCCGGGAGCTGGCGCTGATGCCCGACGGGGCGGTCCTGATCAACACCGCACGCGGCAGTCTCGTCGACACCGAGGCGCTGGCCGACGAGGCGCGGACGGGCCGTGTCCGCGCGATTCTCGACGTCACCGACCCCGAACCGCTGCCCGCCCTGTCCCCGCTCTACGACCTCCCCGACATCTACCTCACCCCTCATGTCGCGGGCTCGCAGGGCAATGAGATCGCCCGACTCGGCCTGGCCGTGGCCGCGGAGGCGGAGCGCCTCGCGGCGGGGCTGCCGCTGGCGCACGCCGTCGATCACGCGGCCCTGGAGCGGGCCGCGTGATCGGGGGGCTCAGGTGACGGAGAACCCGCCGTCCGCGAAGAGCGTCTGCCCGGTGACGTAGCAGGCGGCGTCGCTCGCCAGGAACACCGCCGCTCCGCCGAAGTCCTCGGGCTCGCCGTTGCGGCCGGTCATCGTGCGGGCCGCCAGGGCCTTCGGGCGGTCCGGGTCGGAGAAGACCGGCTCCGTGAGCGGGGTGTGGACGAAGCCGGGGCCGATCGCGTTGACGCAGACGCCGTGCCGCGACCAGGCCTCCGCCTGGGAGCGGGTCAGCGCGCAGATCGCCGCCTTGGAGACGCCGTACGCGCCACTGTTGCCGAAGGCGCGGATCGACTGCTGCGAGGCCAGGTGGATGATCCGGCCCCAGCCGCGCGCCGCCATGGCCGGACCGAACCGCTGGCCCAGGAGGAACGGGGCGGTGAGGTTGACCTCCAGGGTGGCGTCCCAGACGTCCTCGCCGAGGTCGTCGAGCGGCGGCCGGGGGTTGATGCCCGCCGAGGTGACGAGGATGTCGGGGGCGCCGAAGCGCGACTCCATCTCGTCGGCGGCGGCGTGGAGTTCGGTGCGCGAGCCGAGGTCGGCGGTGATCCAGGAGACGTCGGCGGGCTTCAGCTCGTCCGCGGCCGCCCGGAGCCGGTCCTCGTTGCGGGCCAGGAGGACCACCCGGGCGCCGGCCCCCGCCAGCGCCCGTGCGATGCCCAGGCCGATGCCCGAGCTCCCGCCGGTGATCAGTGCCGTACGGCCGTCGAGGCCGAACGTGCGCTCCAGGAAAGTCGATCGTGTGTCCATGAACGCAGCATGTCAGGAGGGGTCCGGGGCTCCGAAGGCGGCCACCACGATCTTCATGGCGGTCGCGTTCATGCCGTCGCCCTTCGCGTCCGTCCCGTTCACGCTGTAGACGAGGGTCGTCGAGAGGTCGCGGGTCGCCGCGATCGCCGCGAGATAGCCGTAGCGGCTGCCCGTCTTGCCCCAGACCTGGCGCCCGCCGAGGTTCAGCGCGGAGAGCCCGGCGCTGTACTCGGCCGTGCCCTTCTTCAGCTTCGGCAGCGTGAACATCTCCTCCAGCACCGGCCCGCGCACCACCTGCCCGCGGAACAGGGCCTTGGTGAAGTGCTCCAGATCGGCGGTGGTGGAGATGAGGTCGCCCGCGGCCCAGGACCCCGTCTGACCCCAGACCGTCACATCACGCAGCTCGGTCGTGCCGTCGGCGTGCTCGTACGCCTGGTAGCCGTGGTTGTGCGGGCCGCTGATGCCGGTGTCGGCGCCGGGGAGCGAAGTGCCGTGCAGGCCGAGGGGGTTGATGATGCGGCGGGTGACCTGGTTCTCGTACGAGTCGTGGGTGATCCGCTCGATGAGCAGGCCCGCCACGGTGTAGCCGATGTTGTCGTAACTCTGCTGGGTGCCGGGCCTGAAGAGCGGCTTCTGGGACGTCGCGGAGGTCACCTGCTGCTGCGGCGAGTAGACGTCGAAGCGGTGCTGGTACACCTCCTCGGGCGTGCCGTCCACGCCGCCGGACGACGGCAGACCGCTGGTGTGGTTGAGCAACTGCCGTACGGTGACGTGCTTGTACGCCGCCGGGATCAGGTCCGGGAGGTAGTCGCGGACCGGGCGGTCCAGGGAGAGCCGGTGCTCGGAGGCGAGCTGGAGGACCACGGCGGCGGTGAAGACCTTGGTGACGGAGCCGGCGCGGAAGCGCCCGTTCGGGTCGGCGGGCTTCCCGGAGGCGAGGTCGTGTACGCCTGAACTCCCGCGCCAGCTCCCGTCTCTGCCTCCGATCCGTACGAGCGCGGCCGTCGCGTCCGCGCTCGGGAGCCCGGCGATCGCCGCGCGCAGGGCCGCCGCGTCCGGAGCGGTGTGCTGCGCGGAGACCGCTGCGGGGGAGTCGGCGAGGGCGGGCGCGGCCGTGCCGGCCGCCAGGCCGAGGACGACGGTGGCGGCGAGCAGGACATTGCGGGTGCGGGCGTTCATCGGTGACTCACTCCGGAGGTGGACGGCTGTGGTGCGGACATGAGCCATCCTGCTGAGGCCGGAGCGCTTGCGGATCATCCGTGGGGTCGGCCCCGGCCCGGATGATCACCGGGGGCAACCCCTAGGGTTCGCGGGGCAGTTGGGTCAGGGGTGCCAGTACGTCGACGCGGTTGCTGGTGATCGAGTCGACGCCGCGCTCGATCAGCCGGCGCATCGTCCGCTTCGTGTCGGCGGTCCACGCCGAGACCAGCAGCCCGTCGTGGTGGACGCGGTCGCAGAGGTCCGAAGTGACCAGTCCGAAGCGGTAGTTGAGCCAGCGCGGCTTCACCGCGTCCACGAGTGCGGGGCGCGGCGGGGCGACGGTCGTCCAGGTCATGGCGATCTCGGCGGCGGGGTCGGCGGCGCGGACCATCAGCATCGTCGCCGCACCCGCGCAGTAGTACGCGCGCTCCGCCGCGCCGTGCTCGTGGACGGCGCCGACCACGGCGCGTACCGCCTTCGCGTCCGCACCGGGGAGGTCGATCATGAGGCGGTGGCCGTCCGTGGCGGCCAGGGCCTCCTCGAAGGTGGGGACGCCGCCGCCCGTCAGCCCGCGCACCTCGGCGGCGGAGAGCCGGCCGAGCGGACGGTCGTGGCCCCAGAGGCGTTGAAGGGTCTCGTCGTGGAGCAGGACGGGGACGCCGTCACGGGTGAGGCGGACGTCGATCTCGACCGCGCCCGCTCCCCTCCCCAGCGCCGAACGCAGGGAGGGGAGGGTGTTCTCACGGACGCGGTACGGGTCGCCGCGGTGGCCTACGGCAGTGACGGTGCGCATGCGCCCATTGTGCGGGTCTGTCTTACTTGGCGAGCCAGTTCGCGGTGTACGTGTCGATCTCCGCGGCCAGCTTCGCCTTGCCCGCCTCGTCGAGGAAGGACGCCTCGACGGCGTTCTTCGCCAGCGCGGCCAGGCCCTGCTCGTCGAGGCCGAGGAGGCGGGCGGCGACCAGGTACTCGTTGTTGAGGTCGGTGCCGAACATGGGCGGGTCGTCGCTGTTGATGGTGACCAGTACGCCGGCGTCGACCATCTGCTTGAGCGGGTGCTCGTCGAGGGTCTCGACCACGCGGGTCGCGATGTTGGAGGTCGGGCATACCTCCAGCGCGATGCGGTTCTCGGCGAGGTGCGCCAGGAGCTTGGGGTCCTGGACGGCGCTGGTGCCGTGGCCGATGCGCTCGGCGCCGAGGTGGGTGAGCGCGTCCCAGATCGTCTCGGGGCCCGTCGCCTCGCCCGCGTGCGGCACGGAGTGCAGTCCGGCGGCGATCGCGCGGTCGAAGTACGGCTTGAACTGCGGGCGCGGTACGCCGATCTCGGGCCCGCCGAGCCCGAAGGAGACCAGGCCCTCGGGGTGCAGCTCGACAGCCATACGGGCCGTCTCCTCGGCGGAGACGATGCCTGCCTCGCCGGGGATGTCGAAGCACCAGCGCAGGATGACGCCCAGTTCGTCCTCGGCCGCCTTGCGGGCGTCCTCGATCGCCTCCATGAAGGCCTTCTCGGGGATGCCGCGGCGGGTCGAGGAGTACGGGGTGATGGTGAGCTCCGCGTACCGGATGTTCTGGCGGGCCATGTCGCGGGCGACCTCGAAGGTCAGCAGCCGGACGTCCTCGGGGGTGCGGACCAGGTCCACGACGGAGAGATAGACCTGGATGAAGTGCGCGAAGTCGGTGAACGTGAAGTAGTCGGCGAGCGCCTCGGGGTCGGTGGGGACCTGGGAGTCGGGGTGGCGCGCGGCCAGCTCGGCAACGATGCGGGGGGAGGCCGACCCGACGTGATGCACATGCAGCTCTGCCTTGGGCAGGCCTGCGATGAAAGGGTGCAGGTCGTGGTCGGTCATCGGGTCCTCCGGGATGCGGTGGGTGCTGGTGTTCGGGGATCATCGTAGGCGGGGGCTCGGCCTGCGACCGCAGGACCTAGCATGTCGATCCGAGGATGGGGGAGGCCCATGTCAGACAATGCGCAGCAGCCACCGGGGGATCAGGATCCCCCCAGGGACCCCTGGGCTCCTCCGGAGCGGAAGGTTCCGCTGGAGAAGCCGCAGGCGCCCACGGGCAGTCCCGTGCACGACCAGCAGACGGTCTCGGCGATGCCGGGAGTGCCCGAGGCGGGGCAGGGCCCGCAGGGTCCCGGCCCCGGACAGGGCCCGGGGCAACCGCAGCCCGGCGCCGTACCGCCGCCGCCGACGGGTCCCAACGGACCCGGGCAGCCGCAGTCGCCCGCCGGCTACGGATACCCGTCGTACCCGAGCGCACCCCAGGCCCCGGGCGCCTACCCGGGCTCCGGCTATCCCGGATACCCGGGATACGCGGGCCAGGGCGGCTGGAACACGATGCAGCAGGCGCCGATGAACGGCTTCGGCATCGCGGGGATGGTGCTCGGCATCATCTCCGTGGTGATCTTCTGCGCCTGGGGGATCGGGATCATCCTGGGCATCCTCGCGCTGATCTTCGGAATCCTCGGCCGCAAGCGGGCCAACCGGGGCGAGGCGAACAACGGCGGGATGGCGCTGGCGGGGATCATCCTCGGGAGCATCGGGATCGTGATCGGCGCGGTGGTCCTGGGCTTCATCATCTGGGCGATCGCGACGGACGCGGACTCGGACGACGACCCGTTCAGCGACACGTACCAGACGTCCATCTCCCTGACGCTGACCCGATAGAGGACCGGGGGCCCTGTTCCGTCAGGGCCCCCGCCCGCAGCAGAGAGCCCAGCTAACGCCGCAGCCGGGTCCGCGCGTCCATCAGCGCGAACCCCAGCAGGTTCAGGCCGCGCCACTTCGACGGGTCCTGGGCTCGGTCGTCCGTGGCCGCCAGGCCTATGCCCCATATGCGGTCCATCGGGCTCGCCTCCACCAGTACCCGGTCGCCCGTGGCCAGCAGGAAATCCCGCAGCCCGGCCTCTGCGCCGAACTTGTGCACGCTGCCCTCGACCACGATGCCGTACCGCTCGCGCTCCCACACCGTGTCGTCGAAGCCCTTGACCAGGCGGCCCGCCTTCTTCGCCAGCGCCGGGTTCTTCGCCTCCACCGCCTTGCGCTCGGCCGCCTCGTCGCCGAAGAGCCGCGCCTTGGACGCCATCATCCAGTGCTCCGCCGTCGCGTACTCCACCCCGTCCACCGTGAACGGCGACGGCCACCACTGGCTCAGACAGCTCGCGCTCAGCGTCCCGTCCGGCCTCGGCGTGTGCCCCCAGAAGTGCAGATACTTGATCTTCTCGCCCGCGCTGACCTGCGCGTGAAGTTCCTCGATCTTCCCCATGCACGCGAGTCTCGCAGCCGCCACTGACACTCCGTCGTGGTTTTCCAGGCTGAGACGACACATGGTCGACCGAATCCGTCGCGTAACCAAAAGGCAACAACGGAATCACTTGTTGGAGAACTGTGCCTCTGTCAGGATCGGCACTCAAATCGAGCTGGAGCTACGCAGAGCACGGAGAGCACGATGGGCAACCGCTTCCAGGTGCAGGACCGCTTCGCGGCCGGCGCGCAGTACATCGCCGGAGAATTGAGGAGCGGCACCTCGGGCCGTCACCACGACGTCGTGAACCCCGCGACCGGCGAGATCGTCTACACCTACGAGCTGGCCTCGACCGCCGATGTCGACGCCGCCGTGGCCGCCGCCCGCGCCGCCTTCCCCGGCTGGTCGGGTGCAACCCCGGGCGAGCGTTCCGACGCGCTGCACAGGTTCGCGGCCGTACTCGCCGAGCGCGCCGAGGAGTTCGCCTACGCGGAGTCCCTCCAGTGCGGGAAGCCGGCCAAGCTGACCGCCGAGTTCGACGTGCCGGGCACCGTCGACAACACCGCCTTCTTCGCGGGCGCGGCCCGTCACCTCCAGGGCCAGTCCGCGGGCGAGTACAGCGGCGACCACACCTCCTACGTACGGCGCGAGGCCATCGGCGTCGTCGGTTCCATCGCCCCCTGGAACTACCCGCTCCAGATGGCCGCCTGGAAGATCCTCCCGGCGATCGCCGCGGGCAACACCATCGTCCTGAAGCCCGCCGAGATCACCCCGCTGACCTCGCTCCTCTTCGCGCAGGCCGCCACCGAAGCAGGCATCCCGGACGGTGTCGTCAATATCGTCACCGGCGCGGGCAAGGACGCGGGCGAGCACCTCGTCGCCCACCCCGACGTCGTCATGACCTCCTTCACCGGCTCCACCGCCGTCGGCAAGCGCGTCGCCGAGATCGCCACCGCGACCGTCAAGCGCATCCACCTGGAGCTCGGCGGCAAGGCCCCGTTCGTCGTCTTCGACGACGCCGACCTGGAGGCCGCCGTCCACGGCGCCGTCGCGGGATCGCTGATCAACACCGGCCAGGACTGCACCGCCGCCACCCGCGCCTACGTACAACGCCCGCTCTACGACGCCTTCGTGACCGGCGTCGCCGAGCTGATGGAGTCCGTCCGCGTCGGCGACCCCTTCGCCCCGGACACCGACCTCGGCCCGCTGATCTCTTATCAGCACCGCGACCGCGTCGCCGCGATCGTCGAGCGCGCCCGCGCGTACGCCACCGTCGTCACCGGCGGCGAAGCCCCGAAGCGCGACGGCGCCTACTACCTCCCGACCCTCGTCACCGGCGCCCCCCAGGACAGCGAGATCGTCCAGGCCGAGATCTTCGGCCCCGTCCTCGTGGTCCTCCCCTTCGACACCGACGACGAAGGGATCGCCCTCGCCAACGACACCCCCTACGGCCTCGCCGCCTCCGCCTGGACCGGCAGTGTCTACCGCGCCAACCGCGCCACCCGCGAGATCAAGGCGGGCTGCGTCTGGGTCAACGACCACATTCCGATCATCAGCGAGATGCCGCACGGCGGATACAAGGCCAGCGGCTTCGGCAAGGACATGTCCGTGTACTCGTTCGAGGAGTACACACAGGTCAAGCACGTGATGTACGACAACACCGCGGTCGCCCGCAAGGACTGGCACCGCACGATCTTCGGGGACCGATAGAGGAAGGGCAGACAGCCCATGGAGCAGTACGAGACCGAGCGTCTCTCCCCGGCCCAACTGGCCGCCATGCAGCGCAGTCTGCGCAGCGGCCGGGGCGCCCTCACCCGCCGTTCGCTGCTGCGCGCCTCCGGCGCCGGCGCCCTGGCCGTCGGCGGAATGGCAGCCCTGAGCGGCTGCGGCATTCCCGCCGCCGCACGGGACAACGGCACCGCCAAGGCCTCCGACGACCACTCGGCCCAGGAGAAGGTGATCAACTTCTCCAACTGGACCGAGTACATGGACGTCAGCGACGACGAGAAGCACCGCCCGACCCTGGAGGCGTTCACGAAGCGCACCGGGATCAAGGTCAAGTACACCGAGGACATCAACGACAACGTCGAGTTCTTCGGCAAGGTCAAGCCGATGCTCGCCGCAGGCCAGGACACCGGCCGCGACCTGATGGTCCTCACCGACTGGCTGGCCGCCCGCATGATCCGCCTCGGCTGGGTCCAGAGACTGGACCCGTCGCACCTCCCGCATGCGTACGCCAACCTCTCGGCCCAGTTCCGTTCCCCCGACTGGGACCCGGGCCGCGCCTACTCCTACCCCTGGACCGGCATTCCCACCGTCATCGCGTACAACGTGAAGGCGACCGGCGGGAAGAAGGTCGACTCCATCTCGCAGATGCTGGACGACCCCGCGCTCAAGGGCCGCGTCGGCTTCCTCACCGAGATGCGCGACTCGGTCGGTATGACCCTGCTCGACATGGGCAAGGACCCCGCCACCTTCACCGACGACGACTTCAACGGTGCGATAGCCCGCCTGCAGAAGGGCGTCGACTCCAAGCAGATACGCCGCTTCACGGGCAACGACTACACCTCCGACCTCGACAAGGGCGACCTCGCCGCCTGTGTCGCCTGGGCCGGCGACCTCATCCAGCTGCAGGCCGACAACAAGGACATCAGGTTCGCGATCCCGAAGGCCGGTTACCTCACCTCCTCGGACAACCTGCTCGTCCCCGCGAAGGCACGCCACCAGCGCAACGCCGAGCGGCTGATCGACTACTACTACGAGCCGAAGGTCGCCGCCCAGCTCGCCGCGTACATCAACTACGTCTGCCCCGTCGACGGTGTGCACGACGAACTCGCCAAGATCGACCCGGCTCTGGCGTCCAACACGCTGATCCTCCCGGACAAGGCCATGGCAGCGAAGTCGCACGCTTTCCGCTCGCTCACGAGCAAGGAAGAGACGGCGTACGAAGAGAAGTTCGCCAAGCTCATCGGCGTCTGAGCCTCCTCCCTCCCTCTTCCCCCTCCTCAAGACTCCGGGATCGCAACCCATGACAGAGACCTCAGGCGGCGACGTCCGCCTCACCGGCATCAGCAAGACCTACGGCTCCTTCACCGCCGTGCACCCCCTCGAACTCACCGTCCCGCAGGGCTCGTTCTTCGCCCTGCTCGGCGCCTCGGGCTGCGGCAAGACCACCACGCTGCGGATGATCGCCGGCCTGGAGGACCCGACCACCGGCACGGTCTTCCTCGGCGACAAGGACGTCACCGACCTGCCCCCGTACAAGCGGCCCGTCAACACCGTCTTCCAGTCCTACGCGCTCTTCCCGCACCTGAACGTCACCGAGAACATCGCCTTCGGCCTGCGCCGCCGCGGCATCAAGTCGGTGAAGAAGCAGGTCGACGACATGCTGGAGCTCGTCCAGCTCGGCGACTTCGCGCACCGCAAGCCGCACCAGCTCTCCGGCGGCCAGCAGCAGCGCGTCGCCGTCGCCCGCGCGCTCATCAACCACCCGCAGGTCCTGCTCCTCGACGAGCCGCTCGGTGCGCTCGACCTCAAGCTGCGCCGTCAGATGCAGCTGGAGCTCAAGCGCATCCAGACCGAGGTCGGCATCACCTTCATCCATGTCACCCACGACCAGGAGGAGGCCATGACCATGGCCGACACGGTCGCGGTGATGAACGGCGGCCGCGTCGAGCAGCTGGGCGCACCCGCCGATCTGTACGAGAACCCGAACACCACCTTCGTCGCCAACTTCCTCGGCACCTCCAACCTCATCGAGGCCGAGGTCGTCGAGGCGGGATCCGACATCACGGTGGCGGCCTCCGGGGCCAAGCTGCACCTGCCCGCCAACCGATGTTCGGCGCAGACTTCAAGCGGCGGCAAGCTCCTCGTCGGCGTACGCCCCGAGAAGATCTCCCTCGCGCACGCGGACGACGCGGACGAGATACCCGACGGCCGCAACCGCATCACCGGCCGTATCGCCGACTCCAGCTTCATCGGCGTCTCCACGCAGTTCGTCATCGACAGCCCGGTCTGCCCCGAGCTGGAGGTGTACGTACAGAACATCGAGCGCGACTCCCGCCTGACCCCCGGCGCCGAGGTCGTCCTGCACTGGAACCCCGAGCACACCTTCGGTCTCGACGCGGCCCAGGACATCGACGCGGGGACGGAGGAGGCGGCGTGACGACGCTCACGGAGACACCTCCCGCCGCCCCCGCCGAACTCCCGGTCCGCAAGCCCCTGTTGCGCCGCAAGCTCGTCCCGTACTGGCTGCTGCTGCCCGGCATCGTCTGGCTGCTGATCTTCTTCGCGCTGCCGATGGTCTACCAGGCGTCGACGTCCGTGCAGACCGGCTCCCTGGAGAAGGGCTTCGAGGTCACCTGGCACTTCCAGACGTACTGGGACGCCTTCCAGGAGTACTACCCGCAGTTCATCCGCTCCCTGCTCTACGCGGGAACGGCCACGGTCCTCTGTCTGATCCTGGGCTACCCGCTCGCGTATCTGATCGCCTTCAAGGCGGGCCGCTGGCGCAACGTGGTGCTGATCCTGGTCATCGCGCCGTTCTTCACGAGCTTCCTGATCCGCACCCTCGCCTGGAAGACGATCCTCGCCGACGGCGGCCCGGTGGTGCACGTCCTCAACACGCTGCACATCCTGGACGTCACCAGCTGGCTCGGCTGGACGGAGGGAAGCCGCGTCCTGGCCACACCCATGGCGGTGGTCTGCGGCCTCACGTACAACTTCCTGCCCTTCATGATCCTGCCGCTCTACACCTCGCTGGAGCGCATCGACGGGCGCCTCCACGAGGCGGCAGGCGACCTGTACGCCACCCCCGCGACCACCTTCCGCAAGGTGACCTTCCCGCTCTCCATGCCGGGTGTCGTCTCCGGGACGCTCCTCACCTTCATCCCGGCGAGCGGCGACTACGTCAACGCCGAACTGCTCGGCTCCACCGACCAGAAGATGGTCGGCAACGTCATCCAGTCGCAGTTCCTGCGCGTACTGGACTACCCGACGGCCGCAGCCCTCTCCTTCATCCTCATGGCGATCGTGCTGGCCATGGTCACCGTCTACATCCGCCGCGCCGGAACGGAGGACCTGGTCTGATGCGCTGGCTCCGACGCAATCTCATCACCATCGCGGGCCTGATCACGCTCGCGTATCTCATCCTGCCGAACATCGTCGTGATGGTGTTCTCCTTCAACAAGCCGAAGGGGCGCTTCAACTACGCCTGGCAGAAGGGCTCGCTCGACGCCTGGAAGGACCCCTGCGGCGTCGCCGACATGTGCGGTTCGCTGTCTCTTTCCCTGCAGATCGCGGCCTGGGCGACCTTGGGCGCAACCGTGCTCGGCACGATGATCGCCTTCGCGCTGGTCCGCTACCGCTTCCGGGCGCGCGGCGCGATCAACTCGCTGATCTTCCTGCCGATGGCGATGCCCGAGGTCGTCATGGCGGCCTCCCTCCTCACGCTCTTCCTCAACATGGGCGCGAAGCTCGGCTTCTGGACGATCCTCATCGCGCACATCATGTTCTGCCTCAGCTTCGTGGTGACGGCGGTCAAGGCACGCGTGATGTCGATGGACCCGCGCCTGGAGGAGGCGGCCCGCGACCTGTACGCGGGTCCGGTCCAGACGTTCGTACGGGTCACGCTCCCCATCGCCGCCCCCGGAATCGCCGCAGGTGCGCTGCTCTCCTTCGCGCTCTCCTTCGACGACTTCATCATCACCAACTTCAACGCCGGCTCGACGGTGACCTTCCCCATGTTCGTCTGGGGATCGGCACAGCGCGGCACGCCGGTGCAGATCAACGTCATCGGCACGGCGATGTTCATCATTGCCGTACTGGTGGTCCTCGCCGCGCAGCTGCTCAGCAACAGCCGGCAGAAGAACAGCGCAAAACCCTAAAGTTCCCTGAGGGAGTTGGAAGACATGGCCCCAGCCGCCATGCGCACGTCCGCCGCACGATCCCTTTCCGAGGCCCGCCCGGTCTCCTTCTGGCTGGAGGACCCGGGAAAGCCCGCCACCCTCCCCGCCCTCACGGGCGACGAGACCTGCGACCTCCTCGTCATCGGCGGCGGCTACAGCGGACTGTGGACCGCGCTCCTCGCCAAGGAGCGCGACCCGCAGCGGGACGTCGTCCTGATCGAGGGCCACGAGGTGGGCTGGGCCGCCTCGGGCCGCAACGGCGGATTCTGCGCCGCGTCCCTCACCCACGGCCTGGCCAACGGCATCGCCCGCTGGCCGGGCGAGATCCAGAAGCTGGAACAGCTGGGCGAGCAGAACCTCGACGCGATCGAGGAGACGGTCGCCCGGTACGGCATCGACTGCGACTTCGAGCGCACCGGCGAGATCGACGTGGCGACTCAGCCGCACCAGGTCGAGGAGCTCCGTGAGTTCCACTCGGAGATCTCCGAACTGGGCTTCACAGGGCTCGAGTTCCTCGACCGGGACCAGGTCCGCAAGGAGGTCGACTCCCCGACCTTCCTCGGCGGCCTCCACGACCCGCGCGGCGTCGCGATGCTCCACCCCGCCAAGCTGGCGTGGGGCCTGAAGCGGGCGTGCCTGGATCTGGGCGTACGGATCTACGAGCGCACCCGGGGCCTGGACCTGGTGGGCGCGGGCGCGGGGATGGCGGTCCGTACCCCGTACGGCAGGATCCGCGCGCGCCATGTCGCGCTGGGCACGAACATCTTCCCGTCGCTGGTCAAGCGGGTCCGTCCGTACACCGTGCCGGTCTACGACTACGCGCTGATGACCGAGCCCCTCAGCGCGGACCAACTGGCCTCCATCGGCTGGAAGAACCGCCAGGGGCTGGGCGACAGCGCCAACCAGTTCCACTACTTCCGCATCACCGCGGACAACCGGATCCTCTGGGGCGGCTACGACGCGATCTACCCCTACGGGGGCCGGATGAGCGCCGACCTGGACCACGGCCCGGCGACGTATCTGAAGCTGGCGGAGCACTTCTTCACCGCCTTCCCGCAGCTGGCGGGCGTCAACTTCAGCCACGCCTGGGGCGGGGCGATCGACACCTGCTCGCGCTTCTCGGCGTTCTTCGGGACGGCGCACGGCGGGAAGGTCTCCTACGCGGCCGGGTACACGGGCCTGGGCGTGGGCGCGACGCGCTTCGGTGCGGACGTGATGCTGGATCTGCTCTCCGGTGTACGGACCGAGCGCACCGCCCTGGAGATGGTGCGCACCAAGCCGCTGCCGTTCCCGCCGGAGCCCTTCGCCTGGGCGGGGATCGGCCTCACGAAGTGGTCCCTGGCCAGGTCGGACGCGCAGGGCGGCCGGCGCAATCTGTGGCTGAAGGCCATGGACAAGGTGGGACTCGGCTTCGACTCCTGATCTTGCGCCCCCGGCTCGCGCCGGGGGCGCACAACCACTGATCATGGTGTGACCCACTTCACTACCAACAAGTAGCCAAACCCGCGTCATAGTTCACGGCCACCTCGCTCTCACCCAGTGCACGCACCGTTTTCGCGTACACGGACTGGATGGAGGGCCGAGCGATGAGTGGCTCGGAGACAAAGACCGCGGTGGAGTGGCTGGCTTCGGTGGCACCGGATCCGGACGCCTGCCGATGGGAATGGGAGCGCAACCCGCACGGGGTCGCTCTCCTTCCCGCCGGCAGGCTCTGGGACGTACTGATCCTCCCCGGCGAACTGGGCTATCCGACCCTGGACGTCCTCACCCGGCTGATCGACCGGCCCGGCCCTGTCCTGGCCGACTTCGGCGACTCCCGGATGGGCTTCTTCGTACCGCCGGGGACGGCCGCGCGCTGGGTCGGCACGGGGGTGCGGGGGGCGGGCCGCGGGACCTGGATCGTGGTCCCGTATCCGGGGCGCGCGACGGGCGGGGTGCGCTGGCTGGTGCTCCCCGACGGCAACGGCACGCTGACCGATCCCGCGCTCCTGGAGCTCGCGATGCACGAGGCGGCGTCCCAAATCGCCAGGAATGACGGGGGTGGTGGGGGCGGCGGAGGGTGATGCTCCGCCAGAGGTCTTGACAACAGGATTGGTCTGGACCAAATTGTGGCGCGCTCCACCACATCAATCCCGCCACGTCCGGAGGCAGTTGTGGATCGTCGAAGACTTCTGGCTGTGCTCGCCTCGGCCTCCCTGGCCGCAAGCGGAATCGTTGTTCTGACGCAGACGGCGCAGGCCGCGGATGCGGATCAGTTGCGTAACGGAGGGTTCGAGGCCGGCCTGGACGGCTGGAGCTGTACGAACGGATCCGCGGTGAACTCGCCCGTCCGCAGCGGCACTTCGGCGCTCAGGGCGACACCCGCGGGCAGCGACTACGCCCAGTGCGCGCAGACCGTCGCGGTCCAGCCCAACTCGAAGTACACGCTGAGCGGCTGGGTGCAGGGGAGCTACGTCTACCTCGGCGCGACCGGGACGGGGACGACGGACGTGTCGACCTGGACGCAGTCGGCGACCGGCTGGCAGCAGCTGACCACGAGCTTCACGACGGGCGCCTCGACGACGTCGGTACAGGTCTACACCCATGGCTGGTACGGAACCGCCGCGTACAGCGCCGACGACCTCACCCTGGTCGGCCCCGGCGGCGCACCCGCGCAGATACCGGCGGCGCCGACGGGCCTGAGGGCGGGCACGGTCACCTCCACGACGGTGGACCTCTCGTGGGGCGCGGCGAGCGGCGCGACGTCGTACGCGATCTACCGCAACGGCACCAAGGTCTCGACGGTGACGGGCACTTCGGCCACGGTGAGCGGCCTGACGGCCTCGACGGCGTACAGCTTCCAGGTGACGGCGTCCAACGCGGCGGGCGAGTCCCCGAAGTCGGTGACGGTCACCGCCACCACAACGGCGGGCGGCGGCACGGGAACAGGAACGCTCCCCGCGCACGCCCTGGTCGGCTACCTCCACTCCAGCTTCGCGAACGGCTCCGGCTACACGCGCATGGCCGACGTACCCGACTCCTGGGACGTGATCGACCTGGCCTTCGGCGAGCCGACCTCGGTGACGTCGGGCGACATCCGCTTCAGCCTCTGCCCGGTGAGCGAGTGCCCGACGGTGGAGTCGCTCGCGGACTTCAAGGCGGCGATCAAGGCGAAGCAGGCGGCGGGCAAGAAGGTCCTGATCTCGATAGGCGGCCAGAACGGCCAGGTCCAGCTGACGACAACGGCGGCCAGGGACACCTTCGTGTCGTCCGTCTCGAAAATCATCGACGACTACGGCCTGGACGGCCTGGACATCGACTTCGAGGGCCACTCGCTCTCGCTCAACACGGGCGACACGGACTTCCGGAACCCGACCACCCCGGTGGTGGTGAATCTGATCGCGGCGCTGAAGACCCTGAAGGCGAAGTACGGCTCGAAGTTCGTGCTGACGATGGCCCCCGAGACGTTCTTCGTCCAACTCGGCTACCAGTACTACGGATCGGGCCCCTGGGGCGGCCAGGACCCGCGCGCGGGCGCGTACCTCCCGGTGATCAACGCCCTGCGCGATGACCTCACCCTGCTCCACGTCCAGGACTACAACTCGGGCTCGATCATGGGCCTGGACAACCAGTACCACTCGATGGGCGGCGCCGACTTCCACATTGCGATGACGGACATGCTGCTGACGGGCTTCCCGGTGGCGGGCGACACGACGAAGGTCTTCCAGCCGCTGCGCCCGGACCAGGTGGCGATAGGCCTCCCGGCGTCGACGAACGCGGGCAACGGCTACACGTCGCCGGCGGAGGTCACGAAGACCCTGGACTGCCTGACGAAGAAGACGAACTGCGGGACGTACACCACGCACGGGACGTGGCCCGC
The DNA here is from genome assembly GCF_036227325.1 of Streptomyces sp. NBC_01465. Taxonomy (NCBI): domain Bacteria; kingdom Bacillati; phylum Actinomycetota; class Actinomycetes; order Kitasatosporales; family Streptomycetaceae; genus Streptomyces; species Streptomyces sp. NBC_01465. The sequence goes on from NZ_CP109467.1 coordinate 6,252,526, forward strand.
GCTGCGCGGCCTGATGACGTGGTCGATCAACTGGGACCGCTTCAACAACCAGGAGTTCTCGAAGAACTTCGACGCGTACAACTGGAGCTAGCCCCCTGTTCCGACGTCCGCAGCGCCCCGGTGTCACATACCGGGGCGCTGCTTCGTCATATCCACGACCGAGGAAAGGGTGGGCACCATGCCGACACAGTACGAGGCGGACGAAGCAGCACTCCGGCAGCACATGGACAAGATCGTCGAGGGCATCCGGGCCAAGGACCTCGACGCCCTGAGGAAGCTCTACGCCCCGGACGTCATCTCCTTCGACGTCCAGCCGCCGCTGCAACACGTGGGCGTGGAGGCGAAGATGAAGAACTGGGAGGAGGCATTCACCTTCTTCGCCGAGGTGTCGTACGAGGTGCGAGACCTGCGCCTGTCCGTGGACAACAGCCTGGCCTTCGGCCACTGCTTCGGTCGCCTGAGCGGCACGCTCCGGAACGGCGCGACGACGGACGGAATGTGGGTCCGTGGCACGTTCTGCTTCCGTAAGACGGAGGGCGAGTGGCTGATCGCGCACGATCAGGCGTCGGTTCCGTTCGACGTGCTGACCGGCCGGGGGGTGGCTGACCTGGAGCCCTGAGCGGTCCGCGCCAGCGGCACCAGGAGCAGTGTTCCCAGGAGCCAGCTCGCGATGACGTCCAGGGGCCAGTGGTAGCCGTGCAGGATCAGACCGGTGGCTGTCGCGAGGTTCAGCGCCGCTGCCAGCGGTAGGGCCCAACTCCGTTTCAGGTACGGGGAGATCAGCAGTGCCGCCCCGCCGTACGCCACCATCGCCGTCGCCGCGTGGCCCGACGGGAAGTAGCCCGTCTCCGGTGTCAGTGGGCCCGGGCGGGCGATCCAGTCCTTGAGGGGGACCACCAGGGCCGGGGTCAGCGCCATCGTCGCGGCGGAGGCCAGGACTGGGGTGCGGGCGCCGCGCCAGGCTGCGTACGCCATTGCCGCCGCCAGGAGCGGGAGCGCGATCTGGACGTTGCCGAGGTCCGCGAGGAGCTGGGTCAGCCAGGACGGGCCGTGGTTCACCAGGGTGCGGTCGACGCGCTCGTCCAGGCGGCGCAGGGGGCCGGCCGACGCGACCTGCCAGGTGATCAGCGCGAAGAGGACTACGCAGAGTGCCGGGAGGAGAAAGGGGGAAGCCCTTCGCTCCGGATCAGGGGGGGTTGTTCCGGAGCGAAGGGCTGGACCGGTGTGCCGCGCGCCCCGGGGGGTGTGGGGCGGGCGGCCATCCGATCGGTGAGGATTTCCGGAGCCCGAAGCTCCGGTGGTGTGCGCGAAGGCACGACCAGGCTGGAACTGGGGAGGCCCCTGCCTGGATTCGTCCGCAGTTCCCTGCGGGCGAGGTGTTTCTCTCATCTGCAGAAACCGTACGGCAGAGACCAGGGGGGCGGACAGCCGGATCTCCATCCCGCCATCGGCCCCCCACAGGGTCTTCACACCGTCTGACCGTTACTGAAGGTCACAGGCGTGGTTCAGATGCCCGCGAAGGCCTGCTCGAGGATGTCGAGGCCCTCGGTGAGCAGGTCCTCGCCGATCACCAGCGGAGGCAGGAAGCGGAGGACGTTCCCGTACGTGCCGCACGTGAGGACCAGCAGACCCTCGGCGTGGCAAGCCTTGGCCAGAGCTGCGGTCGCCGCCGGGTTCGGGTCCTTGGTGCCGGACTGGACCAGCTCGATCGCGATCATGGCACCGCGGCCGCGGATGTCGCCGACGATGTCGTACTTCTCCTGGATGGCGGCGAGGCGGGCCTTCATGACCTCCTCGATGCGCTTGGCCTTCGCGTTGAGGTCGAGCTCCTTCATCGTCTCGATCGCACCGAGCGCGGCGGCACAGGCGACCGGGTTTCCGCCGTACGTACCGCCGAGGCCGCCCGAGTGCGGGGCGTCCATGATCTCGGCGCGGCCCGTGACGGCGGCGAGCGGGAGGCCGCCCGCGATGCCCTTGGCGGTGGTGATCAGGTCGGGGACGATGCCCTCGTCCTCGGAAGCGAACCACTGGCCCGTACGGCAGAAGCCGGACTGGATCTCGTCCGCGACGAAGACGATGCCGTTGTCCTTCGCGAACTGCGCGATCGCCGGCAGGAAGCCCTTCGCCGGCTCGATGAAGCCGCCCTCGCCGAGCACCGGCTCGATGATGATCGCGGCGACGTTCTCCGCGCCGACCTGCTTGTTGATCATGTCGATGGCCTGGGCGGACGCCTCGGCGCCGGCGTTGTCCGGGCCGGTCGGCCAGCGGTAGCCGTAGGCGACCGGGACGCGGTAGATCTCGGGGGCGAACGGGCCGAAGCCGTTCTTGTACGGCATGTTCTTCGCCGTCATGCCCATGGTGAGGTTCGTACGGCCGTGGTAGCCGTGGTCGAAGACGACGACGGCCTGGCGCTTGGTGTACGCACGGGCGATCTTGACGGCGTTCTCGACGGCCTCGGCGCCCGAGTTGAAGAGGGCCGACTTCTTGGCGTGGTCGCCCGGGGTCAGCTCGGCGAGGAGCTCGCAGACCTCGACGTAGCCCTCGTACGGCGTGACCATGAAACAGGTGTGGGTGAAGTCCGCGAGCTGGGCCGAGGCCCGGCGGACGACGGCCTCGGCGGAGGAACCGACCGAGGTCACGGCGATGCCGGAACCGAAGTCGATGAGGCGGTTGCCGTCGACGTCCTCGATGATGCCGCCGCCCGCGCGGGTCGTGAAGACCGGCAGCACGGAACCGACGCCACCGGCGACGGCGGCCGTACGGCGGGCCTGCAGCTCCTGCGACTTCGGGCCGGGGATGGCGGTGACGACGCGTCGCTCCTGCGGGAGAGCGGTCATGGGGGACTCCTGGGGTGGGCTGGGGGTGACCGGGGTAAATCGGACGCTTGGCTTCTTCTCGCAGGCTAGGGGTGGGGGGAGGAGCTGGGCATGCGCCGTTCGGTAGTGGTGGGGGCGTGTCGTTGTCCGCAAGGGCAAAAAGGGTGGGCAAATCAAGCCGTCGAGGGGGTCCCCCCTGCTCCTTAAGAGCTTGGGGGAGATTGAGGACCGGGGTCCGGGGCAGAGCCCCGGGACGGAGGCCGCGCAACCCGCCCGGGTCGCGCTCGGGACGGTGAACTGGCCAGGCGGGGCACTAGATTGGGGGGTCGCGTACGCAGACGGAGGGGCGATCAGCATGGACACCGAGGGCACCCACGACGCACGCGGGACCCGGGCCAACCCCGTCCCGCGCCCCGCCGGGCCCCCCGCCGTCCCGCCCGCCCCCACCCACGCCCCCTCCACGGGCCGCCCCGGCGTCACCGACTGGCTCCGGACCCCGCGCGCCGCCGCCGAACCGGGGCTCTGGCGGTTCGGGCACCGGCCGCGCCCCGACGCCGACCCCGACCGCGTACCGAACCGGGCCCTGATCGGCGGAGCCGTCGTCGCGCTGCTCGCCGCCGCACTCGTCTGGTCCCTGTGGCGCAACGGCTACGTCCCGCACAGCCGCATCCTGCTCGAGCTCGTCACGCCCACCGACTGGTGGGGCCTGGAGCGGCCCACCGCCGCGATCACCGCCCTCGCCGTCTACAACAGCCTGGTCGCCGCACTTGTGATCGTCGGCTTCGGCCGCCTCGGCAACTGGCGCGAGGTCTTCCACCGGTACGCCGTCGACCACCCGCAGCCCTCCCGCGCCCTGCGCACCGCCCTGGTCGGCGCCGTCCTGGTCTGGTTCTTCGTACGCGCCGACGACCTGCTCCCCTTCGACAACCTTGCGCTCGGCCTGACCCCCAAGTCCTGGCTGTTCACCACCGACGCCGAGCAGACGAAGAACAACGTCGAGACGTTCGGGACCGTCTACCACCTGGTCGTCTCCGCCCTCATCCTCTGGCCGATCGCCAGGGCGGGCGGCTGGCTCACGCTCGTACGGGACCTGCGGCAGGGGAAGAAGCGCGCCGCCCTTCCGCAGCAGCAGAGCAACAGCGAAGACCCCGCCGCCTGGCCCCAGTTGCGCTCCGCCGGACTGCCCGCCGCCGCCGACCGGCTCGCCGCCGACGGGAACTCCGGGCTCATGAACGACGTTGACTGTGTACGGATCCGGCGGGCCTGGGAATCCGTCCAGGCCGACCCCTCCCGGCTTCCGGCGTTCACCGACGCGGTGCTGCGCCAGGGCGGCCAGGCCTGTCCGCATCCCTCCGGCGACCGGGACCTGCCCGCCCGCGCCGCCACGCACGACCTGCTCACCTCGCAGGTGCGGCTCGGTCAGTACGCCGACCGCGACCGCAACCCGGCCGCCCGCCGGGGCGCGGGCTCCGCCGTCGACCCCGACACGCTCGGCTCCTCGCTGCTCGCGGTCGGGCCGCCCGGCGCGGGCAAGACCCGGCTGCTGGTGCGCCCCGTCGTCGAGTCGCTCGCCCTGCAGGCCCTCGCCGGCCAGGCCGCCGTCGTCGCGGTCTGCGCGGCGGGCACCCCGCTCGGACCCGACGAGGGATACGACGTGGTGGTGAAGCCGGGCGACCCGGCCTCCACGTACGACCTCGACCTGTACGGCGGCACCGCCGACCCCGACGAGGCCGCCGCCCTCCTCGCCGAGGCCCTCGCCGGCGACCTGCCCGAGGTCGACGCGCGCCGCGCCCAGACCGCGCTGGCCCAGCTGCTCGGCCCCTACCGCGCCGCCCACGGGCACTTCCCCTCCGTCCCCGTCCTGCGCGAGCTCCTCGACGCCACCCCCGCCGCCCTCGACGACCTGCGCCGACGCCTGGCCGCCGATGGCCCCCACCTGCGCGAACTCGACGCCCGCGCCCGCCAGTTCGGCACCCCCGGCGACCCCGCACTCGCCCTCGCCGACCGCGTCGCCGTCCTCGACCGGCCCGCCTTCGCGGACTTCTTCGACGCGAGCGGCGACAGCCGCCCCTTCTCGCTGCGCACCCTGGAACACCCGCTGCGCGCCCGGATCGACCTGCCCGAGCGGGCCCACCCCGAGGCCGCCCATGTCCTGACCCGCCTCGTCCTCGCCCAGTTCACCGCCGGGGCGCCCGCCCGCCGCGACCGCTCCCTCTTCGCGTTCCTGGTGATCGACGACGCCACCCACGCCGTCACCGCCGAGTCGGTCCGGGCCCTGCAGCGGCTGCGGAACGCCAACGCCGGAGTGCTGCTGACGCTGCGCGCGCTCGGTGACGTACCGGAGAACCTGCACACGTCGCTGCTCGGTGCGGCCGGCTGCCACATGGCGTTCGCCGGGGTCACCACCTGGGACGGGCGGCTCTTCGCGCAGTCCTGGGGCACCGAGTGGGTGGAGACGACGGAGGTCGCCAAGCACACGGTCTTCGCCGACCAGCCGCTCACCCGGGCCGTGCACGCGGTGCGGAAACTCGTCACGGGGAAGGCCGTCACCACGGACGCGGTGACCGTACGGAAGGTCGAGCGCGAGCGCTGGTCCGCCTCCGACCTGGCCCGTGAGGTGCCCACCGGGCACGCGGTGCTGTCGCTGACGACCGTACGGGGAGAGCACGCGCCGCCGCTGCTCGTGGATCTTCACGGTTGAACCGGTTGGGGACACTCTGCCGTCCTGGCAGAATCGAAGGGTGCTGTTCATACGGAACGGCGCACCCCCACCCGAAGGTTCCGCCCCGTGCCGCCCACCCTCGCCTCCCTCGTCCACCACTCCGCGCTCAAGCTGACCGTGCGCGCGGGGGAGGGGCGGCTGGAGACCCCGGTCCGCTGGGCGCACGTCAGCGAGCTCGCCGACCCCGTCCCGTACATGGAGGGCGGCGAGCTGCTCCTCATCACGGCGATGACGCTCAACGCCGAGGACCCCGAGTCGATGCGGCGGTACGTGAAGCGGCTCTCCGGAGCCGGGGTCGTCGGGCTCGGCTTCGCCGTCGGCGTCAACTACGAGGACATCCCGCAGGCGCTGGTCGCCGCCGCCGAGGAGGAGGGCCTGCCGCTCCTGGAGGTCCCGCGGCGCACGCCCTTCCTGGCGATCAGCAAGGCGGTCTCGGCCGCGATCGCCGCCGACCAGTACCGCTCGGTGACCGCCGGCTTCGAGGCCCAGCGCGAACTGACCCGGGCCGCCCTCAACGGCGACGGCCCCGGCGACCTGCTCGCCCGCCTCGCCGCGCACGTCGACGGGTGGGCGGCGCTGTACGACGCCTCGGGCGCGGTCGTCGCGGCCGCCCCCGACTGGGCCGCACGGCGGGCCGCCCGCCTCACCCCCGACGTGGAGCGGCTGCGCGAGCGGCCCGCGCCGGCGAGCGCGGTGGTCGGCGGCGCGGACGACCGCGTCGAGCTCCAGTCGCTGGGCACCGGGCGGCGGGCGCGCGGGGCGCTGGCCGTGGGGACGGGGGCGGCGCTGGGCACGGCCGAGCGGTACGCCGTACATTCCGCGATCGCCCTGCTGACGCTGACCACCGAGCGGTCGCGCTCCCTGCAGGCGGCCGAGCAGCGGCTGGGGGCGGCGGTGCTGCGGATGCTCCTCGCGGGCCAGCCCGACCATGCGCGCGGGGTGGCGGGTGACCTCTACAACGGGCTCCTCGACGCGCCCTTCCGGATCCTGATCGCCGAGGCGGCGGACCCGGCCGTACTGCAGGAGCTGACCGACGCCCTCGAAACCGGGGCCTCGCGAGCGGGCGAGACGGTCCTCGCCGTGCCCGACGGGGAGCGCCTGGTGGTCCTCGCGGCGGACGAGGGCGCGGTCGTCGAGGCGGTCGCCACGTACGCCGAGGTGCTCGAAGGCCGCCGGGGTTCGTCCGACGCGGTGCCGGAGGAGGACGAGGTGGTCATCGGGCAGTCGGCCCCGGCGGGTCCGATCGCGACGGCGTCCGCGTACAAGCAGGCGGAACAGGCACTTTCCGTCGCGCGACGCAGGCGCCGGGTGCTGGTGGAACACGACGAGTTGGCGGCGGGCTCGGTGCTGCCGCTGCTTGCGGACGACGCGGTGCGGGCGTTCGCGGACGGGATGCTGAGGGCGCTGTACGAACACGATGCGAAGGGCCGGGGCGACCTGGTGGACTCCTTGCGGGCGTGGCTCTCGCGCCACGGGCAGTGGGATGCGGCGGCGGCGGACCTGGGGGTGCATCGGCACACGCTGCGGTACCGGATGCGGCGGGTGGAGGAGATCCTGGGGCGGTCGCTGGACGACGCGGATGTACGGATGGAGCTGTGGCTGGCGCTGAAAGCGACGTCGGCACCGGCGCAGACGTGACGCACGGGGCTCCGCCCCGGACCCCGCTCCTCAATCGCCGGAGGGGCTGAGATTGCCAATCCGGCACCTCCGACACCCCCACCACTCCACCCCGGACAAACGCCACGCCGCCGCCCCGCCCCTACGGTGGGAAACATGACTTCCACCCACGCCTTCTGGCTCGCCGGCCGTCAGGCCACCGGCGAGGACACCTTCGACGTCACCTCCCCCTGGGACGGCCGGCTCGTCGGCACGGTCGCCGTGCCGACCGACGCCCAGGTCGAGGAGGCCGTGGCCGCCGCGCACGCCGTACGTGACGAGTTCGCCGCGACCCCCGCGCACGTGCGCGCCGCCGCCCTCGACCACGTTTCGCGCCGCCTCGTCGAGCGCACCGAGGAGATCGCCCAGCTGATCTCCGCCGAGAACGGCAAGCCCATCAAGTGGGCGCGCGGAGAGGTCGGCCGGGCCGTCTCCGTCTTCCGGTTCGCCGCCGAGGAGGCCCGCCGCTACAACGGCGGCGAGGCCCAGCGCCTCGACACCGACGCCGGCGGCGCGGGCCGGCTCGCCCTGACCCGCCGCTTCCCGCGCGGCACGGTCCTGGGCATCGCGCCCTTCAACTTCCCGCTCAACCTCTGCGCCCACAAGATCGCCCCGGCGATCGCCGTCGGCGCCCCGATCATCCTCAAGCCGGCCCCGGCGACGCCCCTTTCGGGCCTCATCCTCGGCGACCTGCTCGCCGAGACGGAGCTCCCCGCCGGCTCCTGGTCGATCCTCCCGGTCGCCAACGACAAGATGCCCGCCCTCGTCCAGGACGAGCGGCTGCCGGTCATCTCCTTCACCGGCTCCGAGACCGTCGGCTTCGCGATCATGGACTCGGTCCCGCGCAAGCACGTCACGCTGGAGCTCGGCGGCAACGGTGCGGCTGTCGTCCTCGGCGACTGGGCCTCCGAGAAGGACCTCGACTGGGCCGCGACCCGTATCGCGACCTTCTCGAACTACCAGGGCGGCCAGTCCTGCATCTCCGTGCAGCGCGTGATCGCGGACGCCGCCGTCTACGACCGCCTCGTCCCGAAGATCGTCGCGGCCGTCGAGGCGCAGGTGACGGGTGACCCGTCCGACGCCGCCACCGATGTCGGCCCGCTCGTCAGCGAGGCCGCCGCCGTGCGCGTCGAGTCCTGGGTCGACGAGGCCGTCAAGGCGGGCGCCAAGCTGCTCACGGGCGGCAAGCGCGACGGTGCGGCGTACGCGCCGACCGTCCTCGCCGACCTCCCGGCCGACACCACGCTCGCCTGCGAGGAGGTCTTCGGGCCGGTCCTCTCGGTGCGGAAGGTCGACGGCGAGGCGGAGGCGTTCGCGGCGGTCAACGACTCCAAGTACGGCCTGCAGGCAGGGGTGTTCACCCACGACCTGCAGACGGCCTTCCGTGCGCACGGCGCGCTGGAGGTGGGCGGCGTGATCATCGGCGACGTCCCGTCGTACCGCGCGGACCAGATGCCGTACGGCGGCGCCAAGCAGTCCGGTGTGGGCCGCGAGGGCGTGGCGTTCGCGATGGCGGACTACACCTACGAGCGGGTCATGGTCTTCACGGGCCTCGCGCTCTAGCAGGTACGCGCGTACGCGAAAGATCCGGCGGCCGGAGCCCACTGTGCGGGGGCTCCGGCCGTTCGCGTGTCCGACCCGCGCGAGGTCTGGCCGAGCCGTCAGGAATCGGGTAATACGGACGGGTAGCACCGCTCGGTAACGGGTAGGTGCGTCCACCCGACACCCCGCGGCGAGGAGTTCCCCTCATGACCGCACCACAGGACAGCCGACCGACCCCGCAGACCCCCAAGGTCACCGAGCGCGAGGCCCGCCAGGTGGCCGAGGCCGCGCGTGAACAGGACTGGCGCAAGCCGAGTTTCGCCAAGGAGCTCTTCCTCGGCCGCTTCCGGCTCGACCTCATCCACCCCCATCCGCTGCCGGCGGCCGACGACGCGCAGCGCGGCGAGGACTTCCTCGCCAGGCTGCACGTCTTCTGCGAGACGAAGGTCGACAGCGCGCTCATCGAGCGCGAGGCGCGGATCCCCGACGAGACGATCAACGGGCTCAAGGAGCTCGGCGCGCTCGGCATGAAGATCGACACCAAGTACGGCGGTCTCGGACTGACGCAGGTGTACTACAACAAGGCGCTCGCGCTGGCCGGTTCGGCCAGCCCCGCCATCGGTGCGCTCCTCTCCGCCCACCAGTCGATCGGCGTACCGCAGCCGCTGAAGCTCTTCGGTACGCAGGCCCAGAAGGACGCCTTCCTGCCGCGGCTGGCCCGCACCGACATCTCCGCCTTCCTCCTCACGGAGCCGGACGTCGGCTCGGACCCGGCGCGCCTCGCGACGACGGCGGTGCCCGACGGCGATGCGTACATCCTCGACGGCGTAAAACTCTGGACGACCAATGGCGTGGTCGCCGATCTCCTGGTCGTCATGGCGCGCGTCCCCAAGTCCGAGACGTCCAAGGGCGGCATCACCGCCTTCGTGGTCGAGGCGGACGCGCCGGGCGTCACGGTCGAGAACCGCAACGCCTTCATGGGGCTGCGCGGTCTGGAGAACGGCGTCACCCGCTTCCACCAGGTCCGCGTCCCTGCGGCGAACCGCATCGGCCCGGAGGGCGCGGGCCTCAAGATCGCCCTGACCACGCTCAATACGGGGCGCTTGTCCCTTCCCGCGATGTGCGTGGGCGCGGGGAAGTGGTGTCTGAAGATCGCCCGCGAGTGGTCCTCGGTACGGGAACAGTGGGGCAAGCCGGTCGCCCAGCACGAGGCGGTGGGCGGGAAGATCGCCTTCATCGCGGCGACGACGTTCGCCCTGGAGGCGATCCTGGACCTTTCGTCACAGATGGCGGACGAGGACCGCAACGACATCCGCATCGAGGCGGCGCTCGCCAAGCTCTACGGCTCGGAGATGGGCTGGCTGATGGCGGACGAACTGGTCCAGATCAGGGGCGGCCGCGGCTTCGAGACGGCCGACTCCCTTGCCGCACGCGGCGAGCGGGCCGTTCCTGCCGAGCAGGTCCTGCGCGACATGCGCATCAACCGCATCTTCGAGGGCTCGACGGAGATCATGCACCTGCTGATCGCCCGCGAGGCGGTCGACGCCCACCTGAAGGTCGCAGGCGACCTGATCGACCCGGAGAAGAACCTCTCGGCCAAGGCGAAGGCGGGCGCCCAGGCCGGGGCCTTCTATGCCCGCTGGCTCCCGAAGCTGGTCGCGGGACCGGGTCAACTCCCGCGCAGTTACGCGGAGTTCCACCCGCAGGACCATCCTGACCTCTCGGGCCATCTGCGCTACGTGGAACGTTCGGCGCGCAAGCTGGCCCGCTCGACGTTCTACGCGATGTCGCGCTGGCAGGGCCGCATGGAGACCAAACAGGGCTTCCTCGGCCGGATCGTGGACATCGGCGCGGAGCTCTTCGCGATGAGCGCGGCCTGCGTACGGGCCGAACTCCTGCGCACCACCGAGGAGTACGGCCGCGAGGCGTACCAGCTGGCGGACGCGTTCTGCCGCCAGTCCCGCATCCGCACCGACGAACTCTTCGCCCGCCTCTGGACGAACACCGACGACCTGGACCGCAAGGTCGTCACGGGCGTCCTGTCGGGTACGTACAACTGGCTGGAACAGGGCATCGTCGACCCCTCGGGCGAAGGCCCCTGGATCGCGGACGCCACCCCCGGCCCGACGACGAAGGACAACGTCCACCGCCCCGTCCGCTGAGACGCGGACCGGCTCAGGCGCTGTCGCGCTCCGCGCGGCGGCGCCTTGCGACGTACACCGCAGCGCCCGCGAACCCTGCGGCGACGACGGTGAACTCGGCCACCAGCCCCCAGCGGTGCGCGACGAGGACCGTGCGCAGGCTGCCCAGAGTCATGACGGCCATGAAGACGAACAGCCAGAAGAGAACGCGCCATTTGGGCATGCGCGGATGCTACCTGCGCCTCGCACGCTCCCGCAGCGCGTCCAACGCGTGAAACGCACCCCCGCCCCTCACTCCGGACCGGGCAAAATCTCCCCTCATGACCGAGATCGAAATCCCCGGCTCCAAGTCCGTGACCGCCCGCGCCCTCTTCCTCGCCGCGGCGGCCGAGGGCACCACCACCCTCCTTCGGCCCCTCGTCTCAGACGACACCGAGGGCTTCGCCGAGGGCCTCGTCAGTCTCGGTTACGACGTCGAGCGCGCCCCCGGCGCCTGGCGCATCCAGGGCCGCCCCGAAGGCCCCGCGGCCACCGACGCGGACGTCTACTGCCGCGACGGCGCGACCACCGCCCGCTTCCTGCCCACCCTCGCCGCCGCCGGCCACGGTACGTACCGCTTCGACGCCTCCGCCCAGATGCGCCGCCGCCCCCTGGCCCCGCTCACCCGCGCCCTCCAGGAACTCGGCGTCGACCTCACCCACGACGGGGCCGAAGGCCACCACCCCCTGCGCATCGCCGCACACGGGATCAAGGGCGGCGAACTCACCCTGGATGCAGGCCAGTCGTCCCAGTACCTGACCGCCCTGCTCCTCCTCGGCCCACTCACCGCCGAGGGCCTGCGCATCACCGTCACGGACCTCGTCTCGGCCCCGTACATCGAGATCACCCTTGCGATGATGCGCAGTTTCGGCGCCCGCCCCACCCGCGAGGGCAACGTCTTCTCAGTCCCGCCCACCGGCTACCGCGCCACTACATACGCGATCGAGCCCGACGCCTCCACCGCGAGCTACTTCTTCGCGACGGCCGCCCTCACGCCCGGCCGCGAGGTGACGGTCCCCGGCCTGGGCACCGGAGCCCTCCAGGGCGACCTGGGCTTCGTCGAGGTCCTGTCGCGCATGGGCGCGGACGTCCGTACGACGGCCGACGCGACCACCGTCACGGGACCGGACCGCCTCACCGGCCTCACGGTCAACATGCGTGACATCTCCGACACGATGCCGACGCTGGCGGCGATCGCCCCGTACGCATCAACTCCCGTACGGATCGAGGACGTCGGCAACACCCGCGTCAAGGAGTGCGACCGCCTGGAGGCCTGCGCCGACAACCTTCGCGCGCTCGGTATCGAGGTCGCCACAGGCCCGGACTGGATCGAGATCCGGCCGGGGACACCTCGCCCGGCCGAGATCACCACGCACGGCGACCACCGCATCGTGATGTCGTTCGCGGTGACGGGCCTGCGCACCCCGGGCATCACCTTCGACGACCCGGGCTGCGTCCGCAAAACCTTCCCCGGCTTCCACGAGGCCTTCGCGGCGTTCACGCGGTAGGCGGGGTCCACTCTCTCACCAGGTCGAGCAGCCCGGGGAAGCGGGCATCGAGGTCGTCGACGCGCACGAGGCTGCGCCGCTCGAGACCGTACTGCCGCTGTCTGGTCACGCCCGCCTCGCGCAGCGCCTTGAAGTGATGGGTCAGCGACGACTTGGGCCGGTCGATCCCGAACCAGGCGCAGGTGCGGTCCGACTCCGGTGATTCCAGCAGGAGTTTGCGGACGATGCCCAGCCGGAGCGGATCGCTGAGCGCGCCGAGGACGGTCTCCAGGCGCAGCTCGGCGACGGCGGGTTCGGGCAGGGGCTCCGGGAGGACTGCGGACGGCACGGGGGTCTCCCTCATCGATCTCATCAGTACGACTTGAATCGTACTGCATGCTAAGTTCGAGAAAACTCGTACTGAAGCTCGGTGAGGGAGACCCCCGTGACGTCTGTCCGGCATGCCCGCGTACCAGCCCGGTCCACCCACAACCCGTCGCCCCCGGCCCCCCGCCGCTGGATCTGGCTCGCGGCCTGGCCGGTGACGGCGGTGTTCGTCCTCTCCAACGCGGCGACCCCGCTCTACGGCCTCTGGCAGCGCGAAATCGGCTTCTCCAGGGGCGTGTTGACCGTCGTCTTCGCCTGCTACATCGCCGGCCTGATCGCCTCGCTCCTCGTTTCCGGCGTCCTCTCCGACCGCATCGGCCGCAAACCGGTCCTCCTCCCCGCCCTGGCCCTCGCCCTCCTCGCCTGCGGAATCTTCGCCACGGCCGACTCGGTGGCGGCACTGATCGCGGCCCGGCTGCTCACCGGCATCGCGGTCGGGGCCGCCGTCTCGGCCGGAATGGCGGCGGTGACGGACGTGGCGGGCCCCGACCGCACCCGCCTGGCGGCGCTCCTCGCCTCCTGCGCGATGGTGCTGGGCGCCGGGCTCGGCCCGCTGCTCTCGGGCGTACTGTCTGAACTCGCCCCCGCCCCGACGGTCACGGTCTTCGCGGTGGAGGCGGCCCTCCTGGTCTCGGCGCTCGTGGTCGCCGTACGGATGCCGCTGCGCCGCCCGGACCGCGCACAGGCCCCCGCGTCCTGGATCCGCATCCCCTCGGTCCCGCGCGCGAACCGGCGCCAACTCGCCCTCGGGATCGCGGTGTTCGCCCCCGGAATCACCGCAACGTCCTTCGTCCTCTCGCTCGGCCCCTCCCTCCTCTCCTCCCTCCTCGGCACGGAGAGCCGGATGGTGGCCGGGGCGATGGCCTTCGTGATGTTCCTGGCCGCGACAGCGGTGCAGTTCGCGGTCCGCGCCCTGCGGATCAGGTCCGTCCTCCTGGCCGGCGCGACGAGCACGGCCCTGGCGATGCTGGCCCTGATCGCAGCCGTACGCACCGAATCGCCCGCCCTGCTGATCACCGCCGCGATCCTGGCCGGCGCGGGTCAGGGTGCGGGTCAGCTCGGCGGCCTCACGCTGCTGAACTCCACGATCCCGGCCCGCCGCCTGGCCGAGGCCAACTCGGCGCTGAACATGGGCGGTTACCTCCCGGCGGGCGCGCTCCCCGTCGCCGCCGGCTATCTCAGCGATGCGGTGGGGCTGTCCACGGGGGCGACGGTCTTCGCCGTACTGCTGACCGCCCTGGCGGCGCTCGGGGCCGTCACGGTCTTGCGGGTCCCGGCCGAATGACTTAATCTAACCAAGTTAAATTCGTAACTCGGTTAAAGTTGTTCAGGGGGTGCTGGATGAAGGAACTCGACCAGGAGCGCGCATACGTAGAGCGGTGCAGGGCCGGACTGCGCCGGATGCTGGAGGGGGCCCACGAGAACGTCATCGCGGGCGAGACCGTCTCCGCCGACCGCTTCGGCGCCGAGCGGCTCGGCCGGTATCTGAAGAGCCTGGCCAAGGAGATGAGCGAGGAGCCCGACGGGCCGCCGTTCTTCGGGCGCCTGGACTTCGACTCCGGGGAGCACGGCGGCCGCAGCCACCACATCGGCCGGCGGCACATCTCCGGCGAGACGGGCGCGCTGCCCGTGGTGATCGACTGGCGCGCACCGGTGTCGAAGGTCTTCTACCAGGCGAGCGGCCGCGACCCGCAAGGCGTGGCCGTACGCCGCCGCTTCGGCTGGTCCGGTTCGGGTACGGAGCTGACCGGGTTCGAGGACGAGCTCCTGGCGGACGGAGCGGAGACGAGCAGCAAGCTCCTGGCGGCCGAGATCGAGCGCCCCAGGGTCGGCCCGATGCGCGACATCGTCGCCACCATCCAGCCCGAACAGGACGACCTGGTCCGCGCCCGCCTGGAGGAGTCCCTCTGCGTCCAGGGCGCACCGGGCACGGGGAAGACCGCCGTCGGACTGCACCGGGCGGCCTATCTCCTCTACTCCCACCGCCAACGGCTCCAGCGCGCAGGGGTGTTGGTGCTGGGCCCGAACCGGGCCTTCCTCGGATACATCTCGGCCGTGCTCCCCGCGCTCGGCGAGGTCGACGTCGAACAGAGCACCATGGAGGAGTTCCTGGCGCGCGGCCCCGTCCTCGGCACCGACAGCGAAGAGGCCGCCGTCATCAAGCACGGCGCCGGCATGGCGCAGGCGCTGCGCACCGTGCTCTACGGCCGGATCACCAAGCCCACCGAGCCCGTCGCCGTCCGGGACGGTGCGTTCGTCTGGCGCGTGGACGCGGACGACCTGCGCCGCATCGTCGACGACACCGTGCGCGCGGCGGTCCCGTACAGCGTCGGCCGTGAGCGCGTCCGGTCGCGGATCGTGGCGCTGATGCAACTGCAGGCGGAGCGGCGCGCGCTGCCGGTCAACGCGGCCTGGGTGCAGCGGACGGGCCGTAGGGTGACGCCCTTCCTCGACGAGGTGTGGCCGACGGTCAAACCGGAGCAGGTGCTCTTCGAGTTTCTCTGCGAACCGCCGCAGGAGCTGGCAGCCCTCCGGTGGCCCAAGCGGCCGCGCTCCTTCAAGAGCGCGAAGTGGACGGCGGCCGACGCCGTACTCCTCGACGAACTCTCAGGCCTGATCGAGCGGCCCGCCGGCTACGGACACGTGATCATCGACGAGGCCCAGGACCTGTCCCCGATGCAGTGCCGCGCGGTCGCCCGCCGCAGTGAGCACGGCTCGATCACCGTCCTCGGCGACCTCGCCCAGGGCACCGCGCCCTGGGCGGCCCGCTCCTGGACCGAACAACTGGAGCTCCTGGGCAAGCCGCAGGCGCAGGTGATCGCCCTGACCACCGGGTTCAGGGTGCCGGCCGCGGTGGTGGAGCTGGCCAACGAGCTCCTGGCCGAGCTGCACGTGGACGTCCCCGCGACTCGTTCCTTCCGTACCGACGGCCGGCTGCGCACCACCGACGTCACCGACCTCGAGAAGGCGGTCGTCGAGGCGGCGCGCGAGGCGCTCGGCCACGAGGGATCGATCGGCGTACTGGTCCCGGACGTGCTCACGGAGAGCGTGACGGCGGCGCTCGTCGGCGCACAACTGCCCGTAGGGGGCGAGAGGTTGACCGTCATGCCGGTCTCGACGGTCAAGGGCCTGGAGTACGACCACGTGATCGTCGCGGAGCCGGCCGACATCGTCGAAGCGGAGACCCGCGGCCTCAACCGGCTCTATGTCGCCCTGACCCGGGCGGTGTCACGGCTCGACATCCTCAGTAGCCGTGACTGGATGCCCCGTCACTGAGCAGCGAGAACGCCAGCTCGGCGGCGGCCACGGCCTCGGGGTGCACCTGACGGACACTGCGGCCGCCCGCCAGCTCGGCCCAGTTCCTCCGGGCGAGCATCTGCCGTACGACGATGAACTGCGCGGCCACCAGCGAGTGGGCGAGCGGCCCCGACGCCGTGCCGGGCGCTTCGGCCAGCGCCCCGGCCAGTGCCTCGGTGTCCGCCGCGGCGTACTCGGCGACCCTGGCCGTCAGGCTCGGGGTGTCGAACACCAGCCGGTGGAAGGCCAGTACCTGCGGGTGGTCGCAGAGCCCGGTGACCGGATCGTGCGCGTCGAGTCCCGCCCGGAAGTGCCGGTGCAGCGCCTGCAGCGGAGTGTCGCCGGCCTCGCGGTCCCGCACGACCCCGGCCGACTCGCCCTGGTGATCGGCGAACCGGTGGAGGACGAGGTCCTCCTTGGACGCGAAGTAGCGGAAGAGCGTCGGCTTGGAGACCTCGGCCGCGGCCGCGATGTCGGCGACGCCCACCCGGTCGAAGCCGTCGGCCAGGAACATCTCGATGGCGGTGTCGGAGAGGAGCTGGCGGGTGCGGTCCTTCTTGCGCTCGCGCAGACCGGCGGGTTCACTCATGCCACCACGATATACGGGAACGTTTGTAACCGGGTTACGCGGGGAGTGCGGCGAGCGCCTCGATCTCCACCCGGAACGCCGGATGGACCAGCCCCACCACCTGCACCAGCGAGCAGGCGGGCGGCCGTTCGACGTCGATGAACTCGTCCCGCACCTTCCGGAACGCCCCCAGATCGGCCAAGTCCGTGAGAAAGACGGTGAGTTTGGCGACGTCGGCGAGCTCCGCGCCCGCCCCGGCCAGCGCAGCCCGCAGATTCACGAACACCTGCCGTATCTGGGCCTCGGCATCGCCCTCGCCGACGATCCGCCCCTCCGCATCCACCGGCACCTGGCCGGAGACGGCGACGGACTTCCCGCTGAAAGCGACCGCGTGGCTGTATCCATTCGTCGGCGGCGTCCCCTCGGGGCGCAGAAAATGCTCCACCGGACCTCCTCGTCCCGTCCCTACAATCGGTCTCTGATCGACGCCAGTTGATCAGACTTCAGGGGCGGGGAGCCAGACACATGAACCAGCACCACAGACGACGCGCAGCGGCCGGCGCACTCGTGGCCGTGCTCTGCGCAGGAGCAGCGGCATGCGGCGGCGACAGCAAGGACAAGGCCGACGCCAAGCCGTCCGCGTCCAAGAGCGTCAAGGCCCCCGCACCGCTCACCAAGGCCCGGTTGACCGCAGCCTCCCTCACCGACGGCGAGCCCGTCGGCCCGTACACCGCCTCCGAACCCGCCCTCGACGGCCCGTTCAGCGACGAGTACACCGCAGACCCCGAGGTCTGCCAGCCGCTCGTCAGCCTCAAGGAGGCCAGCGGCCAGTACGGCGCCCCCGTCGCCGAGGTCAACCGCACCGTCGACAAGCCCGACGAGATGCTCGGCGAGAGCGTCGACGTCCAGCTCAGGACGTACGCCGAAGGAAACGCGGCCCGCGTCATGCAGGCCCTCACCAAGGCCGGCACGGCCTGCGCGGCAGGCTTCACCGAGGAGCGGGCCGTCGCCAAGGGGAAGTACCTCAAGGTCGAGACGCTCAAGGCCCCGGCCATCGGCGACGAGGCCAAGGCCTTCCGTTTCACGGTCCTCGACGTCAAGGGCGAACTGAAGCTCTACCGCTACCTCACCGTCGCCCGCTCCGGCTCCACCACCCTCTCCTTCCGCGCCTCGATCCTCTCCACGAAGGACATCGGGGGAGTGCCGCAGGAGATCGTCGACGCGCAGTGGAAGAAATTCCAGGCGGCCAAGAACTGACGCCCCTGTCATTCCGCACAGTCGATGCGGCAAGAATGGGGGCATGAGCGACAGCCCTGCCCCCCTCGCCGACCCGCACATCGCCTTCGACGCGTCCGAAGGAAGCCGGGACATCGTCGTCCTCGGCTCCACCGGGTCCATCGGCACCCAGGCCATCGACCTGGTCCTCCGCAACCCCGACCGCTTCCGCGTCACCGCGCTCTCCGCCGCGGGAGGCCGGGTCGCTCTCCTCGCCGAGCAGGCGCGGCAGCTCGGTGTCCGTACCGTCGCCGTCGCCCGCGAGGACACCGTGCCCGCACTGCGCGAGGCCTTGCGCGCGCAGTACGGAAACGATCCGCTGCCCGAGATCCTGGCCGGCCCCGACGCCGCCACCCAGCTCGCGGCCTCCGACTGCCACACCGTGCTCAACGGGATCACCGGATCGATCGGCCTGGCCCCCACGCTCGCCGCTCTCGAAGCGGGCCGCACGCTCGCCCTCGCCAACAAGGAGTCGCTGATCGTCGGCGGCCCCCTGGTGAAGGCCCTCGCCAAGCCCGGCCAGATCATCCCGGTCGACTCCGAGCACGCCGCGCTCTTCCAGGCCCTGGCCGCCGGAAAGCGCGCCGACGTACGGAAGCTGGTCGTCACCGCGTCGGGAGGTCCCTTCCGCGGCCGTACGAGGTCGGAACTCGCGGACGTCACCGTCGAGGACGCGCTCGCGCACCCGACCTGGGCGATGGGCCCGATCATCACCGTGAATTCGGCCACCCTGGTCAACAAGGGACTGGAGGTCATCGAGGCGCACCTCCTCTACGACATCCCCTTCGACCGCATCGAGGTCGTCGTCCACCCGCAGTCCTACGTGCACTCCATGGTCGAGTTCACCGACGGCTCGACCCTCGCCCAGGCCACCCCGCCCGACATGAGCGGCCCCATCGCGATCGGCATCGGCTGGCCGGAGCGCGTCCCGGACGCGGCGCCCGCCTTCGACTGGACGAAGGCCTCCAGCTGGGAGTTCTTCCCGCTGGACACCGAGGCCTTCCCGTCGGTCGGCCTCGCCCGCCACGTCGGCGGCCTGGGAGGCACGGCGCCGGCCGTCTTCAACGCGGCGAACGAGGAGTGCGTGGAGGCGTTCCTCGCGGGGCGGCTTCCGTTCAACGGCATCATGGATACGGTCACAGCGGTCGTGACCGAGCACGGAACCCCGACAGCGGGAACTTCTCTGACGGTCGCGGACGTCTTGGAAGCGGAGACCTGGGCACGCGCCCGGGCCCGTGAACTCGCCCAGAAGGCCACAGCGGAGGCTCGCGCATGACCACGATTCTGTTGTCGGTCCTCGGCATCGTCATTTTCGCCTTCGGGCTGCTCTTCTCGATCGCCTGGCACGAGCTGGGTCACCTGTCGACGGCCAAGCTCTTCGGCATCCGCGTACCGCAGTACATGGTCGGCTTCGGCCCGACGATCTGGTCGCGCAAGAAGGGCGACACGGAGTACGGGGTCAAGGCGATCCCCGCGGGCGGCTACATCCGCATGATCGGGATGTTCCCGCCGGGCCCCGACGGCAAGATCGAGGCCCGCTCGTCCTCGCCGTTCCGCTCCATGATCGAGGACGCCCGCTCGGCGGCCTTCGAGGAACTGCAGCCGGGCGACGAGACCCGCCTCTTCTACACGCGCAAGCCGTGGAAGCGCGTCATCGTGATGTTCGCCGGTCCGTTCATGAACCTGATCCTCGCCGTGGTGATCTTCATGGGCGTTGCGATGGGCTTCGGTTTCCAGACCAGCACCACCAAGGTCGCCAGCGTCTCGAACTGCGTGATCTCGGCGAGCGAGAACCGTGAAACCTGCAAGAAGGGCGACGCGGCCTCGCCCGCCAAGGCCGCCGGCCTGCAGGTCGGCGACAAGATCGTGGCCTTCAACGGGACCCCGGTGACCAAGTGGTCGGAGCTCTCGGACCACATCCGCGCCACGATCGGCAAGGCCACCGTCACGGTCGAGCGCGACGGCAAGCGGATCGACCTGCACCCGGTCCTGGCCAAGAACACGGTGAACAAGAAGGACTCCAACGGCGACGCCGTGCCCGGGGAGTACGTACCGGCCGGGTTCCTCGGATACTCGCCGGCCTCCGAGATCCAGCCCCTCTCCTTCGGCGACTCCGTCAGCCGCATGGGCGACATGATCTCCAACGGCGTCGACTCGATCATCGCCCTCCCGACCAAGATCCCCGACCTCTGGAACGCGGCCTTCGACGGCGGCGACCGCAAGGCCGACTCCCCGGTCGGAGTCGTCGGCGCGGCCCGCATCGGCGGCGAGGTCATGACCCTGGACGTCCCCGCCGAGAACCAGATCGCGATGATGCTGTTCCTCCTCGCGGGCTTCAACCTCTCCCTCTTCCTCTTCAACATGCTGCCGCTGCTGCCCCTCGACGGCGGGCACATCGCGGGAGCGCTCTGGGAGTCGCTGCGGCGCAACCTCGCCCGCCTCACCAAGCGCCCCGACCCGGGCCCATTCGACGTGGCGAAGCTGATGCCCGTCGCCTACGTCGTTGCCGGGATCTTCATCTGCTTCACCGTCCTGGTGCTCGTGGCGGACATCGTCAATCCCGTCAAAATCACCTAGGAAAGAACACTTGGGGACGGCCGGACACGTTTTGTGTCCGGCCGTTCACGTTTGGGGGGATTCCCGACCGCAGTGCGCTGCCGCGCCCTCCGGTGACGTAATCTCGGAAGCCGAAGCCCGCTGATCTCGGGACCTCGATCCACACCTTGGGGATGCACTGCGCATGACTGCGATTTCTCTCGGAATGCCGGCCGTTCCGACCAAGCTCGCCGAACGACGGGTCAGCCGCAAGATCCAGGTCGGCACGGTCGCCGTCGGCGGTGACGCCCCCGTCTCCGTGCAGTCCATGACCACCACGCGTACCTCCGACATCGGCGCGACGCTGCAGCAGATCGCCGAACTGACGGCCTCCGGCTGCCAGATCGTCCGGGTCGCCTGTCCGACGCAGGACGACGCCGACGCGCTGAAGACCATTGCCTCGAAGTCGCAGATCCCGGTCATCGCGGACATCCACTTCCAGCCGAAGTACGTCTTCGCCGCCATCGACGCCGGCTGCGCCGCGGTCCGGGTCAACCCGGGCAACATCAAGCAGTTCGACGACAAGGTCAAGGAGATCGCGCACGCCGCGCGCGACACCGGCACCCCGATCCGTATCGGCGTCAACGCGGGCTCCCTCGACGCGCGCCTGCTGAAGAAGTACGGCAAGGCCACGCCCGAGGCGCTGGTCGAGTCCGCGCTCTGGGAGGCGTCCCTCTTCGAGGAGCACGGCTTCGGCGACATCAAGATCTCGGTCAAGCACAACGACCCGGTCGTCATGGTCAACGCCTACCGCCAGCTCGCGGCCGCCTGCGACTACCCGCTGCACCTGGGCGTCACCGAGGCCGGTCCCGCCTTCCAGGGCACCATCAAGTCCGCGGTCGCCTTCGGCGCCCTGCTCTCCGAGGGCATCGGCGACACCATCCGCGTCTCGCTCTCCGCGCCGCCCGCCGAAGAGGTCAAGGTCGGGCTCCAGATCCTGGAGTCGCTGAACCTCAAGCAGCGCCGCCTGGAGATCGTCTCCTGCCCCTCCTGCGGCCGCGCCCAGGTCGACGTCTACAAGCTCGCCGACCAGGTCAGCGCCGGACTCGAGGGCATGGAGGTGCCGCTGCGCGTCGCCGTCATGGGCTGCGTCGTCAACGGCCCCGGCGAGGCCCGCGAGGCCGACCTCGGTGTCGCCTCCGGCAACGGCAAGGGGCAGATCTTCGTCAAGGGCGAGATCATCAAGACCGTCCCCGAGTCGAAGATCGTCGAGACGCTCATCGAGGAAGCGATGAAGATCGCCGAGCAGATGGAGAAGGACGGCGTCATGTCCGGTGAGCCCGAGGTCTCCATCAGCTGACACACGGCTTCAGGTGTCCGAGCCCCGTCCGGTACTCCGGGCGGGGCTCAGACGCGCCAGGTACAGTTCGGAGATCAGCAGACCGTTTGGTGAGGCCCCTTGTGTTGACGCATACCGCCACCCGGGTCCTCGAACCCAGCGACCTCGACGCCGCGCTCGCCATCCTCCACAGCGAGCCCGTCGCGAACGCCTTCGTGACCTCCCGCGTGCAGGTCGCCGGGCTCGATCCCTGGCGGCTCGGCGGTGAGATGTGGGGCTGGTACGAACACGGCCGGCTCCGCTCCCTCTGCTACTCCGGGGCGAACCTCGTCCCCATCTGCGCCACCCCCGACGCCGTCCGCGCCTTCGCCGACCGGGCCCGCCGCAGCGGCCGCCGCTGCTCCTCCATCGTCGGCCCCGCCGAGCCGACCTCCCTGCTCTGGAAGCTCCTGGAGCCGAACTGGGGCCCCGCCCGCGACGTCCGCGCGCACCAGCCCCTGATGGTCACCGAACAGCCCTCGCCCGAGGTCAGGCCCGATCCGCTGGTCCGCCGCATCCGCAAGGACGAGATGGAGGTGATCATGCCGGCCTGTGTCGCCATGTTCACCGAGGAGGTCGGCGTCTCCCCGCTGGCCGGTGACGGCGGGCTGCTCTACCAGGCGCGGGTGGCCGAACTGGTCGGCGCGGGCCGCTCGTTCGCCCGGATCGAGGACGGCAGGGTCGTCTTCAAGGCGGAGATCGGTGCCGCCACCGTACGGGCCTGCCAGATCCAGGGCGTCTGGGTCGCCCCCGAGTACCGCGGCCGCGGGCTCTCCGAGACCGGCATGGCGGCCGTACTGAACTTCGCGCTCGCCGACGTCGCCCCGGTCGTCAGCCTGTACGTGAACGACTTCAACACCGCCGCCCGCGCCTCCTACCGCCGCGTCGGCTTCCGGGAGACCGGCGCGTTCATGAGTGTCCTGTTCTGAAGCACTACCGATGTGAGCGAGTACGACATGGCCGAGAAGACACCCGCCGAGCAGTCCTGGGACCAGTGGCAGGCCGAGCGCCTGCGCTCGCTCACCGCACCCCAGGGCAACCTCGCCCTCGTCGAGACCCGCTGGCTGCCCGCAGGCGAGCGCCCCGACACCGAAGCCGCCCTCGAAGGGCAGCCGTCGAGCGTGACCGTCACCACCGTCGAGCGCACCGACATCGTCACCGGCGAGCCCGAGTTCGCGCTGCGCTTCTGGGACGCGAAGTCCCCGGCCATCGAGCACTTCGAGCGCACGGACGTCTTCCCGTACGACCCCGCATGGGTCCTGGAGGCCGACTACACGCCGGTCGCCGACGCCCGCAAGGTCTCCTTCGAGCACATCCGCGACAACGGCGGCACCCGTGAGCTCGTCGTCCCCGGCGACATCACGCTCACCGTGGACTCCACCCCGTACACGCTCAGCGCCTTCGACGACGACGGGACGCTGCTGCTGGTCTTCGGCGACCCCACCAACGGCGTCTCCACGTACGGCGCCGGGCGCTTCCTCTTCGTCCACCGCGAGGAGGGCAGCAGCCGGGTCGTCCTCGACTTCAACCGCGCCTTCGTCCCGCCGTGCGGCTTCTCGATCCAGTACAACTGCCCGATGCCGCCCCGGCAGAACCGATTTCACCTGCCCGTCGAGGCCGGCGAGAAGCTTCCGGTCTTCCGCGACGGCTTCGAGGCGTACTGACCGCGCCCTGACATAAGGTGCCGGGCATGGTGGATGACGTCGTGGTCGGTCCGGTCAACCTCGCCGAGCGCGTGGACGAGGCCCTCGCCGTACAGGCCCTCGCCTTCGGGCTCAGCGCGGACGAGGTCGGCGTCCGCCGCCACATCGTGCTGCGGCACCTCCTCAACCCCGGTGCTCGCGCGCTCGGCGCGACCTCCCTCGACGGCCGGCTGGTCGGCTTCGTCTACGGCATGCCCAACGACCGCAACCACTGGTGGTCCACCGTCGTCGAGCCCTACCTGCGTACCAACGGCGCCGCCGACTGGCTCGACGACTCGTTCGTCATCACCGAACTGCACGTCCACCCCGACTTCCAGGGCCGGGGCGCAGGCCGCCGCCTGATCACCCAGATCACCGACAGCGCCGAGCAGCCGCGCTCGATCCTCTCCGCGATCGACACCGAGTCCCCGGCCCGCGGGCTCTACCGGAAGCTGGGCTACGAGGACCTGGCCGAGCAGGTCCACTTCCCCTCGGCGGCGCTCCCGTACGCGGTGATGGGCGCCCCGCTGCCGCTCCGCCGCCGTTAACCAATTACCGCAGCCGCCCGCCCCCCGGCTAACCTCCTGCTATCACCGATTCGCAAGCAGGAGTTGTCACCATGGCCCAGGTCCAGCGCATGTCCAAGTTGATGGTCAAGACACTGCGCGACGACCCGGCGGACGCCGAGACACTCAGCCACAAGCTGCTGGTCCGCGCCGGCTACGTCCGCCGCAACGCGGCCGGCATCTGGACCTGGCTGCCCCTGGGCAAGAAGGTCCTCGACAACATCACCCGTGTCGTACGGGAAGAGATGGACGCCATCGGCGCCCAGGAGGTCCTCCTCCCCGCCCTCCTGCCCAAGGAGGCCTACGAGGCGTCCGGCCGCTGGGAGGAGTACGGCGACCTGCTCTTCCGCCTCAAGGACCGCAAGGGCGCGGACTACCTGCTCGGCCCGACGCACGAAGAGATCTTCACGCAGACGGTCAAGGACCAGTGCTCGTCCTACAAGGACCTGCCGGTGATGCTGTACCAGATCCAGACGAAGTACCGCGACGAGGCGCGTCCGCGCTCCGGCGTGCTGCGCGGCCGTGAGTTCCAGATGAAGGACTCGTACTCCTTCGACACCACGGACGAGGGCCTCGCCGAGTCGTACGCGCTGCACCGCGCCGCGTACATCAAGATCTTCACGCGCCTCGGCCTCGACCACCGCATCGTCTCCGCCGTCTCCGGCGCGATGGGCGGCTCGGCCTCCGAGGAGTTCCTGGCCCCCGCGGCGGCCGGCGAGGACACCTTCGCCGACTGCCCGAACTGCGACTACGCCGCCAATACCGAGGCCGTCACCTTCAAGGCCGCGGTCGCCGCAGCCGAGGCCCCGGGCGCGGTGGAGGAGCTGGACACCCCCGACACCCCGACGATCGAGACCCTGGCCGCCCACCTCGGCGTCCCGGCCTCCGCGACCCTCAAGAACCTCCTGGTGAAGATCGACGGCGAGATCGTCGCCATCGGCGTCCCCGGCGACCGCGAGGTCGACCTCGGCAAGCTGGAGGAGCAGCTGGCCCCGGCGGTCGTGGAGCTGGTCACGGCCGAGGACTTCGAGGGCCGTCCGGATCTCGTACGCGGCTACGTCGGCCCCCAGGGCCTGGACAAGGTCCGCTACATCGCCGACCCGCGCATCGCGGCCGGCACGTCCTGGATCACCGGCGCCAACAAGGAGGGCAAGCACGCGAAGAACGTCGTCGCGGGCCGTGACTTCGAGGTCGACGACTACCTCGACGTCGTCGTGGTCGAGGCGGGCGACCCCTGCCCGAACTGCGGCACCGGCCTCACGCTGGACCGCGCTATCGAGATCGGCCACATCTTCCAGCTGGGCCGCAAGTACGCGGACACCTTCCAGCTCGACGTGCTCGGCCAGCAGGGCAAGCCGGTCCGCGTGACCATGGGCTCGTACGGCATCGGCGTCTCGCGCGCGGTCGCGGCCCTCGCCGAGCAGACCGCCGACGACAAGGGCCTGGCGTGGCCCAAGGAGATCGCCCCGGCCGACGTGCACGTCGTCGCGGCGGGCAAGGCGCTCCAGACGGAGCTGGCCCTGGACGTCTCCGAGAAGCTGGGCGCCGCGGGCGTGCGGGTCCTGGTCGACGACCGTCCCGGTGTCTCGCCGGGCGTGAAGTTCACGGACGCGGAGCTCATCGGCGTACCGCAGATCCTGGTGGCGGGCCGCCGCTCGTCCGAGGGCGTCCTGGAGCTGAAGGACCGCCGTACGGGCGAGCGCGAGGAGCTCACGGTCGAGGAAGCGATCGCACGCCTCGTAGGCTAAATGTCTGGTTTTCCCGGGATGGGCGGAATGCTCATCCCGGGATCACTGCTGTCTCAGCCTGCTCTCATCTGAAGCGCCCACCGTAGGGCGTGGAGCGACAGCCCTTGTCGCTCGGACGGGAGAGTGATGACGGGCCGGGTGAGCAGAGGAAGGCGCCGGATAGCGGCGGTGACGGCAGCGACCGCGCTGGCCGGCACGGCGGCGGTGGCGGCGCTGGTCGGCACGATGCAGGCGGACGCGGCAGAGACGACGGGGAGCGGTACGGACACGGGCTCCACGCCCAGCTCCACCCCGAGCAAGGAGAGCGCGTCCAGCACGGACGACAGCTCCTCCAGCTCGAGCTCCACGGACGACAGTTCCTCCAGCTCCAGCTCCAGCTCCAGCTCGGACTCCAGCTCCACGGCCGACGACTCCTCCCAGCTCCAGTCCCCGAGCTCGACCCCGTCCGCGAGCACGGACACCGGCTCCAGCGACACGACGTCGGGGAGCTCGTGATGGCACCCGCGACCGCACCGCGTACCCGTACCGCATCCGCCGACTCCTACGCCCTCGGCAGCCGGGTGCGCCTGGTCGTCACCGACCCCGAGCACCTCGACGCCTGCAGCTGGCTGCTGGCCCGCAGCCTCGCCGAGGTCGACGCGGCCTGCAGCCGGTTCCGCAAGGACTCCGAGCTGGTCGCCCTGGACTCCGCGGGCGGCCTGACCACCCCCGTCAGCCCCCTGCTCGCCGACGCCCTGGCCACCGCCCTGCGGGCCGCCCGCCTCACGAAGGGTGCGGTGGACCCCACGGTCGGCTCCGCCATGGAGGCCATCGGCTACGACCGCGACTACCGCCTGGTCGAGCGCGACGGGCTTCCCGTACGCCTCGAAGTCCACTCGGTCCCCGGCCACCACCGCATCACCCTCGACTGCGAAGCCGGCACGGTCACCGTCCCGCGCGGCATCCGCCTCGATCTCGGCGCGACTGCCAAGGCCTGGGCCGCGGACCGCGCCGCCCGGCACCTCGCGGAGGCCTCGGGCTGCGGCGTCCTGGTCAGCCTGGGCGGCGACACCGCCGTCGCGGGCCCGCCGCCCGCCGACGGCTGGCGCATCCGCGTCCAGGACATCACCGGCCACCCGCACGCGGTGACGGACGGCCCTCAGTCGACGGTGACGATCCGCGAGGGAGGCCTGGCCACGTCGGGCACGGCAGCCCGCAACTGGCTGCGCGGCGGCCGCCCGCTGCACCACATCATCGACCCGACCACGGGCACCAGCGCGGATTCCCCCTGGCGCACGGTGTCGGTGGCGGCGGCCACCTGCGCAGACGCCAACACGGCGTCCACGGCCACACTCGCCAAGGGCCCCCAGGGCGAGTCCTGGCTGCGCTCCCAGAACCTCCCGTCCCGCCTGGTCGCCCACGACGGCACGGTCCTCACCCTGAACGGCTGGCCCCCCGAACCGCTCCCGTGGCGCAAAGCAGTGAGCCGCACCAGGGCGGCCCTGTCCCGCATAGCCCCCCTCCCGACCGAAGGGGGCCCCGCATGACCGCCGACAGCCCCCTCCTCTGGTACGTCAGCCGGGCCACCGGTGTCGTGTGCCTCGTCCTCTTCACCGCCGTCGTGCTCCTCGGCATCCTCGTCCACCTGCGCAAACGCCTTCCCGGGCTGCCCCGCTTCGGCACCGTCGGGCTGCACCGGACCCTCTCGCTCCTCGCCGTCGTCTTCCTCGCCGTCCACATCGGCAGCTCGGTCTTCGACAGCTACGTCAACATCTCCCTCCTCGACGTCCTCGTCCCCTTCGCCTCCGACTACCAGCCCCTCTGGCTGGGACTCGGCACCGTCGCCTTCGACCTGATGCTCGCCGTCGTCGCCACCAGCCTGCTCCGGCGCCGCATCGGCCACCGCGTCTGGCGTGCCGTGCACTGGCTCGCCTATCTCTCCTGGCCCGTCGCCCTCGTCCACGGCATCGGGATCGGCACGGACACCGGCGTCGACTGGATGACCTGGCTCACCGTCGTGTGCGTCGTCGCCGTCGTCGGCGGGGTCACCGTGCGCGTCCTGTACGAGGTACGGGCCGGCCGGCGCCCCGAGACCCCCGCGTCGCTGCTCGACGGCGCCCGCCCGCTCCCGCGGCAGCAGGCAGCGCCCCAACCCCCTGCCCGCGTACGGAAAGGAGCGTGACCCCATGACCACCGCGATCCGCACCCTCCCCGGCCGGCTCCTTCCGCCGGAGGGCACCGAGCCCCTTGCCCACGGGCCGCTCCCCGCCACCCTGCGGCTCGACGCCGTCGAGGCGTCCGGGCTCACCGGGCGCGGCGGGGCCGCCTTCCCCGTGCACCGCAAGCTCGCCGCCGTCGCGGCCGCCGGGGGCTCGCCCGTGGTCGTCGCCAACGGGTCCGAGGGAGAGCCCGCCAGCGCCAAGGACAAGACACTCCTGGCTCGCAATCCCCAACTCGTCCTCGACGGGCTCCAGTTGGCGGCCGGGTTCCTCGGGGCGAAAGCCGCCTTCCTCACCCTCGAAGAGGGCACCGGGCTGACCCGCACCCTCCGCGACGCCATCGCCTCCCGCCCGCACGACCCCCGCCCCGTCCACCTCACCGAGGTCCCCGCGCGGTTCCTCTCCGGCGAGTCCTCCGCCCTGGCCGAGCACCTCAGCGGCAGACCCGCCCGCCCCCGTCACCCCCAACCGCCCGTGCGCGAACAGGGAGTTGGCGGCGCCCCCACCCTCGTCCAGAATGTCGAGACCCTCGCCCATCTGGCCCTGATCGCCCGCTACGGCCCCGACTGGTTCCGTACCGCGGGCACCGCGTCCGAGCCGGGCACCATGCTCTGCACCGTGCACACCGCGACCGCCCCGCCCCAGGTCGTCGAGACCCCCGTCGGCACCCCGCTGCGCAGGCTCCTGCCGCTCGACGGCGCCTCCGCGGTCCTGATCGGCGGCTACCACGGCGCCTGGCTGCCCGCGGCCGACGCCGCCCGCCTCAACCTCGGCGCCAAGAGCCTCACACCGTACGGAGCCGCCCCCGGCGCAGGAGTGCTGGCGGCTCTCCCCGCCGACCGCTGCGGCCTCGTCGAGACCGCCCGCGTGCTGCGTTACCTCGCCCTGCAGTCGGCCGGCCAGTGCGGCCCCTGCCTCAACGGGCTGCCCCGTATCGCGGGCGCGTTCTCCCAACTCGCCCACCCAGGACCGCAGTCGACCCTGCGCCAGGACGTGACCCGCTGGTCGGGCCTGGTCGAGGGCCGCGGCGCCTGCCACCACCCCGACGGCACGGTACGGCTCGTCCGCAGCGCCCTCACCGTCTTCGCCGCCGAACTCGACCACCACGCGACGGGCCACTGCACGGCGAGCGACTTCACGCCGCTGCTCCCCGTCCCCGAGGAGACACCCCGATGAGCCGGACCCACATCGAGATCGACTGGACGTCCTGTACGGGCCACCGCCTCTGCGTCGAGCAGCTGCCCGACCACATCACGTCGGACGAGTGGGGCTACCCCCTGATCGTCGACACCCTGGTGAACACCAGGGCCGCCCGTCGCGCCGAGGCCGACTGCCCGGTCCTGGCCCTGCGGCTCACAGCCAGTCCGCGAACTCCAGCAGCAGTTCCGCGTCCTTAGGGCGCCCCACGCGCAGCGCCCGCACCCCGGACTCCACGGCCCGGAAGAGGGTCCAGCCGCGCAGGCGCTCCTGGTCCACCTCCAGCGACTCGGCCAGCTTCTTCACCCGGCGACGGGTGGTCGAAGCGCCCGTCGAGGCCGCGATCAGGTCTTCGACCCGGTCGCGCACCAGGCGGGCCAGGTCGAATGCCGTCTCGCCGACCACGGGGTCGGGACCGATCGCCAGCCAGGGCATCCGTTCGGAGGACAGCACCTTGCTCTGGCGGAACGTGCCGTGCAGCAGCCGTGTCTCCGGGGGCAGCATCACGAGTTCGTCCCGTACACCCACGGCCGCGTCGACCAGCGGCGCGATCTCGGGAAACGCGGCCACCGAGGCGCGCATGGCGGCGGCCTGCCGGCCCGTGCGCTCCGTCACCGTCTCGCAGTTGCGGCCCGGCGGAGGCTCGATCCACAGGCGGCGCAGCGTGCCGGCTGCTTCGAGCAGGGCCCTCGACTCGGGCAGGGAGCGCACCGAGACCTCGGGTCGCAGCCGCTCCATGAGCAGCGCACCGTCGCCCGTGTCGGGACCGAGGAGCTGAACCGCCCCGAAGCCGTTCCACTGTGTGAGGGCCGCCCGCTCCGGTTCGGGCCGGCCCCGCCCGGGCGCCAGCTTCAGCGTGGCGGGGGTGCCGTCGGCCTGCCGCACCAGGGCCACCAGACTGCTGCGTCCGCCGGGCATCTGGATCCGCTCGACCGTCAACTCGCGCTGCAGGGCAGCCTCTTGGAGGAGCCGCGGCAGATCCTTCAGCCACTGCTCCGCCTGCCCGTCCTGCGCCTCGCCGAGCGCGTTCACCAGCCGCTGCGGCGGTTCAAAAGTCATACCTGCGGTGTTCCCTCATCGGCGGTCTTGGTCGTCACGGTGCGCTCCACGAGCCCAGGAAAGGCTACGCTCCCGCCGCCCCGCCACCGCACCGCCCGCACCGCGGACTCCCGCAGCGCACCGGCGGCCTCACGGCGCAGGGGGCCTTCCGCAGCCCGTACGAGATCCGAGTAGACGTCCGCCACCCGGTCCTCCAGGACGGCCGCCAGCCGCACCGCCGCGTCGGACCCGGTCACCGCGAAGGGCAGCGCGTAGGCGGCGTCGGCCACCACCGGCGTCCCGCCCAGGTCACGCACGGTACGGACGAGACCGTCGCGCCGGGAACGGTGAGCGGCGTACGCCTCACGCGCCTCGTCGCGCCGCCCCGCACGCACCCGCCCGCCGACGACCCCGTACCCGTACACGGCGGCATGCTCGGCAGCCAGCGCGGCCTGCGCCGCGTCCAGAGCGCTCATCAGCGGTTCCCCTCGGTCAGCAGATACGCGTGCACCTCGCCCGCGGCCGCCACGGAAGCCAGCAGCCGGGCCAGCTCGGCGGGGGCGGCGTCCAGCGATGCGGTGTGGGCACCGGCGGTACGCCGCTCGGCGGCGATCAGCGCCTTCACGGCGGAGGCGCGGTCCGCGGGGGCGGCGGGTACCCGCGCAGCCGGTGTCCGTACCGGGGACAGCGCCTGGACATGCGCCGCGACAGCCTCCCGCATCGGCCGCAGCAACCGCGCCGTCACCGGATGCCGGGCGAGCACGGCGTCGTACTGCCCCAGCAGCGCCCGGCTCGCAGCGGCGGAACGCTTCCGCAGTACGGTCTCGGGATCGGCGGCGGCCGGAGCCGGCTTCGGCGCGCTCTTCACCGGTTCTTCGGAGGAGCAGCCGGCTGCCAGCAGCCCCGCCCCCGTCATGATCAGCGCACGCCTGCGTGTGGTCCCCGTGCGCGGCACGTGTGTCTCCCTCGGCCCCTCGAAGTGATCACCGCAGGCGAGCGTACCCGCGGGCCCGCGGCCGAGGGACGGCAACACCCCCCGCGACCGGATACCCTTTGACCTGACACGCGACAAACCCACAACAGCAGACGCGGCCGAGGAGTCACCCGGATGAGCACCACCCAGAGCGAGAGGCTGCGCGGGCTGCTGGAACCGCTCGTCGCCGCCAAGGACCTGGATCTGGAAGAGATCGAGGTGTCCCGGGCAGGCCGCCGCGGCATGCTGCGCGTCATCGTGGATTCCGAGGAGGGCGTCGAGCTCGACGCCTGCGCCGAGCTGAGCCGTGAGATCTCCGCGAAGCTCGACGAGAGCGATGTCATGGGCGAGGGCGAGTACGTCCTCGAGGTGAGCTCGCCGGGCGCGGACCGCCCGCTGACCGAGCACCGCCACTACGTACGCAACATCGGCCGCCTCGCCAAGCTGACGCTGACCGAGGGCGGCGAACTGGTCGCGCGCGTCCTGAAGGTGGACGACGAGGGCCTCGACCTCGAAGTGCCGGGCGTGAAGGGGCGCAAGCCCACCGCCCGCCGCGTCGCCTTCTCGGAGATCGCCAAGGCGCGCGTCGAGCTGGAATTCAGCCGCAAGGACAAGAACGACGAGAACGACGAGAAGGAAGAGGAGGCGTAGCCATGGACATCGACGTAAAGCTTCTGAAGGGCTTGGCGAAGGAGAAGGAGATTTCCTTCGACCAGCTGGCCGATGCGATCGAGTCGGCCCTCCTCATCGCCTACCACCGCACCGAGGGAGCGCGCCGTCACGCGCGCGTCAGCCTCGACCGTGAGAACGGGCATGTGACGGTGTGGGCGAAGGAGGACCCCGCAGACCTCGAAGAGGGCCAGGAGCCCAAGGAGTTCGACGACACCCCGGGCGACTTCGGCCGGATCGCCGCGACCACCGCCAAGCAGGTCATCCTGCAGCGGCTGCGCGACGCCGAGGACGATCTGACGTTCGGCGAGTACGCGGGCCGTGAGGGCGATGTCGTCGCGGGCGTCGTGCAGCAGGGCAAGGACCCCAAGAACGTCCTGGTCGACATCGGCAAGCTGGAGGCCATCCTGCCGGTGCAGGAGCAGGTCCCCGGCGAGGACTACACGCACGGGCTGCGCCTGCGCACGTACGTCGTCCGTGTCGCCAAGGGCGTCCGCGGCCCGTCCGTGACGCTCTCGCGCACCCACCCGAACCTGGTGAAGAAGCTCTTCGCGCTGGAGGTCCCGGAGATCGCGGACGGCTCGGTCGTCATCGAGGCGATCGCCCGCGAGGCCGGCCACCGCACGAAGATCGCGGTGCGCTCCACGCGCTCCGGCCTCAACCCCAAGGGCGCCTGCATCGGCCCGATGGGCAGCCGTGTGCGCAATGTCATGGCCGAGCTGCTCGGCGAGAAGATCGACATCGTGGACTGGTCGGACGACCCGGCCGAGATGGTCGCCAACGCCCTCTCGCCGGCCCGCGTCAACAAGGTCGAGATCGTGGACCTCGGCATGCGTTCGGCCCGGGTCACCGTCCCCGATTACCAGCTGTCCCTTGCGATCGGCAAGGAAGGCCAGAACGCCCGGCTCGCCGCGCGCCTGACCGGCTGGCGGATCGACATCCGCCCGGACACCGAGCAGCCCGAGGCCGACGAAGACCGCGACTGATCATCAACGACTGATCACAACATCCGTTCGATTTTTCCCCCAAAGGGGTGAGGTCGTTACGGGGAGGTAGACTTAACCGTGTCTGGCCGTACGCATACTCCCGCGTGCCCTGAGCGAACCTGTGTGGGATGCCGGGAGCGAGCGGCCAAGAGCGATCTGCTGCGCATCGTCGCGGTCGAGGGCACTTGTGTCCCTGATCCGCGCGGTACGCTGCCCGGCCGGGGTGCTTATCTGCACCCCGCCTCGGTCTGTCTCGACCTGGCGGTCCGCCGCCGGGCGTTCCTCCGGGCCTTCAAGGTCCAGGGTCCGCTCGACAGCGAGACATTGAGCCGGTACGTCGAGCAGAGCACCGCAACACCGTAAGAAGAGAACGGCACGGGACCCCGTGCGGTCAGGTACCTCGCGAGTTGGAAGTAGGTCGAGATTGCGATGAGCACTCGATGAGTACGCGATGAGTACGCCCATGAAGTAGCGACGGTCCGGCGGTAACCCGGACCTAAAAGGAGCGAAGTGGCTAAGGTCCGGGTATACGAACTCGCCAAGGAGTTCGGGGTTGAGAGCAAGGTCGTCATGGCCAAGCTCCAAGAACTCGGTGAATTCGTACGTTCGGCGTCCTCGACGATCGAGGCGCCGGTTGTACGCAAGTTGACTGACGCACTGCAGGGGCCCGGCGGCAACGCCGGCAAGTCCGCTGCAAAGCCCGGCGCGCCCCGCAAGGCGACGCCCTCGAAGCCCGCAGCGCCCTCCCCGGCGGCTGCGGCACGTCCTGCTGCCCCGAAGCCCGGCGCACCGGCTCCCAAGCCGGCCGCCGCCGAGGCCCCCGAGGTCAGCACCCCCGCGCCCAGCACCCCTGCTGCGGCGCCTTCCACGCCGGCGGCTGCCGGTCCGCGTCCGGGCCCCAAGCCCGCCGCGGCCAAGCCCGCCCCGGTGACTCCGGTCCCGGCCGCCGAGTTCTCGGCTCCGGCTCCGGCCCAGCCCGCCGCTGCCCCGCAGCAGCAGGCCCCGCGTCCCGCGGGTGCCACCCCCGGCCCGCGCCCCGCGCCCGCCCGTCCGGCTCCGGCCGGCGGTCAGCGTGACGGCGGCCAGGGCGGCGCACGTGGTGGCGAGCGCGGCGGCGACCGTCCCGCGCGTCCCGCAGGCCAGGGCGCCCCGCGTCCCGGCGGCGCACGTCCGGCCGGTCCCCGTCCGGGCAACAACCCCTTCACCTCCGGTGGCTCCACGGGCATGGCCCGTCCGGGCGCGCCTCGTCCCCAGGGCGCCCCGCGTCCCGGCGGCGACCGCCCCGGTGGCGACCGTTCCGGCGCTCCGCGCCCGCAGGGCGGCCCCGGTGGCGCCCCGCGTCCGCAGGGTCAGGGCGGCCCCGGCCGTCCGAGCCCGGGTGGCATGCCCCGTCCGCAGGGCGGCGCCCCGCGTCCGGGTGGTGCTCCGGGCGGTAACCGTCCGAACCCCGGCATGATGCCGCAGCGTCCCGCTGCAGCTCCCCGTCCCGGCGGCGGCCCCGGTGGCCGTGGTCCCGGTGGCGGTCCCGGCCGTCCCGGTGGCGCAGGCGGCGCAGGCCGTCCGGCCGGCGGTGGCTTCCAGGGTCGTCCGGCAGGTCCGGGCGGCGGCGGTCGTCCCGGTGGCGGCGGCGGCTTCGGCGGTCGTCCGGGTGGCGGTGGCGCTCCCGGCGGTGGCGGCGGCTTCGGCGGTCGTCCCGGCTTCGGTGGACGTCCCGGCGGTCCCGGTGCCCGTGGTGGCACACAGGGTGCCTTCGGCCGTCCCGGCGGGCCCGCCCGTCGTGGCCGTAAGTCGAAGCGCCAGAGGCGCCAGGAATACGAGTCGATGCAGGCTCCGTCGGTGGGCGGCGTCATGCTGCCCCGTGGCAACGGACAGTCCGTCCGTCTGTCCCGCGGTGCTTCGCTGACCGACTTCGCCGAGAAGATCAACGCCAACCCGGCGTCGCTCGTCGGCGTGATGATGAACCTCGGCGAGATGGTCACGGCCACTCAGTCGGTCCCCGACGAGACGCTGCGGCTTCTCGCGGACGAGATGAACTTCGTCCTGGAGATCGTCAGCCCCGAGGAGGAGGACCGCGAGCTGCTCGAGTCCTTCGACATCGAGTTCGGCGAGGACGAGGGCGGCGAAGAGGCTCTGGTCTCGCGTCCGCCGGTCGTGACCGTCATGGGTCACGTCGACCACGGTAAGACCCGACTTCTGGACGCGATCCGCAAGACGAACGTCGTTGCGGGCGAGGCCGGCGGTATTACGCAGCACATCGGTGCGTACCAGGTCGCCACCGAGGTCAACGGTGAAGACCGCAAGATCACCTTCATCGACACCCCGGGTCACGAGGCGTTCACCGCCATGCGTGCCCGTGGTGCCAAGTCCACCGACATCGCGATCCTCGTGGTGGCGGCGAACGACGGTGTGATGCCCCAGACGATCGAGGCGCTGAACCACGCCAAGGCGGCCAACGTGCCGATCGTGGTCGCGGTCAACAAGATCGACGTCGAGGGCGCGGACCCGACCAAGGTGCGCGGTCAGCTCACCGAGTTCGGTCTGGTGGCCGAGGAGTACGGCGGCGACACGATGTTCGTCGACATCTCCGCCAAGCAGGGCCTCAACATCGAGTCCCTCCTGGAGGCCGTCGTCCTCACCGCCGACGCCTCGCTCGACCTGCGGGCCAACCCGGAGCAGGACGCACAGGGCATCGCGATCGAGTCCCACCTGGACAAGGGCCGCGGCGCCGTCGCGACCGTCCTCGTCCAGCGCGGAACGCTGCGGGTCGGCGACACGATGGTCGTGGGCGACGCCTACGGCCGAGTGCGCGCCATGCTCGACGACAAGGGCGAGAACGTGGAAGAGGCGGGTCCCTCGACTCCGGTCCTCGTCCTCGGTCTCACCAACGTCCCGGGTGCCGGCGACAACTTCCTGGTTGTCGACGAGGACCGCACCGCCCGTCAGATCGCCGAGAAGCGTGCAGCGCGTGAGCGCAACGTCCGCTTCGCCCGCAAGGGTGTCCGGTTCTCCCTGGAGAACCTGGACGAGGCGCTCAAGGCCGGTCTGGTGCAGGAACTCAACCTCATCATCAAGGGCGACGCGTCCGGTTCGGTGGAGGCCCTCGAGGCCTCGCTGCTCCAGCTCGACGTCGGCGAAGAGGTCGACATCCGCGTCCTGCACCGCGGTGTGGGTGCGGTCACCGAGTCGGACATCGACCTGGCGACCGGCTCCGACGCGATCGTGATCGGGTTCAACGTCCGTGCGGCCGGTCGTGCCGCGCAGATGGCCGACCGCGAAGGTGTGGACGTCCGGTACTACTCGGTCATCTACCAGGCGATCGAAGAGATCGAAGCGGCCCTCAAGGGCATGCTCAAGCCGGAGTACGAAGAGGTCGAGCTCGGTACGGCGGAGATCCGCGAGATCTTCCGCTCGTCCAAGCTGGGCAACATCGCCGGTGTGCTGGTCCGCTCCGGCGAGGTCAAGCGCAACACCAAGGCGCGCCTGCTCCGCGATGGCAAGGTCATCTCGGAGAACCTCAACATCACCGGTCTGCGCCGCTTCAAGGACGACGTCACCGAGATCCGCGAAGGCTTCGAGGGTGGTATCAACCTCGGTAACTTCAACGACATCAAGATCGACGACGTCATCGCGACGTACGAGATGCGCGAGAAGCCGCGCGGCTAGTCGCTGCGTGACTGATCCGTACAGCATCAGTCGGGGCCGCTCGGCGGAAGTTATTTCCGTCGAGCGGCCCCGGCCGTTGCGTGTACGGTTCTTGTGTCCCTGCCAACAGATGTGGCGGGGCGCGAACCCGAACCGGCGGGACATCCGGGCACACATGTATGTGGGGACTCTGTCCTTCGATCTGCTCCTCGGCGACGTACGGTCGCTGAAGGAGAAACGCTCCGTCGTCCGGCCGATCGTGGCCGAGCTCCACCGCAAGTTCGCGGTGAGCGTGGCCGAAGTCGGCGACCAGGATCTCCATCGCAGGGCCGAGATCGGTGTGGCGATGGTGTCCGGGGAGACGGGGCATCTCAAAGAAGTACTCGACCGGTGCGAGCGACTCGTCGCCGCCCGGCCGGAGGTGGAGCTGCTGTCCGTCAGGCGGCGGCTGCACGGCGACGAAGACGATTAGCAAGGCTTGAGAAGGAGACGGACCAGTGGCCGACAACGCGCGGGCGAAGAAGCTGGCGGACCTCATCCGCAAGGTGATCGCCGAGAAGCTGCAGCGCGGCATCAAGGACCCGCGTCTGGGCACGCATGTGACCATCACGGACACACGGGTCACCGGCGATCTGCAGGAGGCCACGGTCTTCTACACGGTCTACGGCGACGACGAGGACCGGGCCAGTGCGGCAGCGGGCCTGGAGAGCGCCAAGGGCATCCTGCGCTCGGCCGTGGGCGCGGCGGCGGGGACCAAGTTCACCCCGACCCTGACGTTCATCGCCGACGCACTGCCCGACAACGCCAAGGCGATCGAGGACCTCCTCGACAAGGCACGGGCCCAGGACGCCAAGGTGCGCGAGGCGTCCTCGGGCGCCACGTACGCCGGCGACGCCGACCCGTACAAGGCCCCGGGCGAGGACGACGCCGCAGAATGAGCCAGCAGAGCACCATGAAGACGCCGGACGGCCTTGTCATCGTCGACAAGCCGTCCGGCTTCACTTCGCACGACGTCGTGGCCAAGATGCGCGGGATCGCCAAGACCCGCCGCGTGGGCCACGCCGGCACCCTCGACCCGATGGCCACGGGCGTGCTCGTCCTCGGCGTCGAGCGCGCCACCAAGCTGCTCGGGCACCTCGCGCTGACCGAGAAGGAGTACCTCGGTACGATCCGCCTCGGCCAGGACACGATCACCGACGACGCCGAGGGCGAGATCATCTCCTCCACGGACGCCTCGGGGGTCACCCGTGAGGGCATCGACGCGGGGGTCGCGAAACTGACCGGCGCCATCATGCAGGTGCCGTCCAAGGTCAGCGCCATCAAGATCGACGGCAAGCGGTCGTACGCGCGGGTGCGCGGCGGCGAGGAGTTCGAGATCCCCGCCCGCCCGGTCACCGTCTCGCAGTTCACGGTGTACGACGTCCGTGAGGCCACCGCCGAGGACGGCACTCCCGTCGTCGACCTGGTCGTCTCCGTCGTCTGCTCCTCGGGTACGTACATCCGCGCCCTCGCCCGCGACCTGGGCGCCGGGCTCGGTGTGGGCGGGCATCTGACGGCCCTGCGCCGCACGCGCGTCGGTCCGTACAAGCTCGATGTCGCCAAGACCCTGGACCAGCTCCAGGAGGAGCTGACCGTCATGCCCGTCGCGGAGGCCGCCACGGCCGCCTTCCCGCGCTGGGACGTCGACGAGAAGCGGGCGGGGCTGCTGCTCAACGGGGTGCGCATCGAGATGCCGGCGTATCCGCCGGGTCCGGTGGCGGTCTTCGGACCCGACGGAACCTTCCTGGTTCTCGTTGAGGACCAGAACGGCAAGGCCAAGAGTCTCGCCGTCTTCGCATAGCCCACCGTGGAGCGGGCAAGGCCGCATGCCCGCTCCACGATCCCCCTCGGAAGGTGTCTATCCGCTTCCACCCCCGGATTCACCCCTTCGGGCAGGCGCTCGGAGTGAATGGAGGGGCGTTCGGGGGCGCTTTCGCCGGGCGTTCTTCTCTTGCTGATCACTCCATGCCTACCGTCGGGGTATGGGACGCGGGGACCGGGAGACGCTGGTACGCATCTGCGATCTGGCGGGGCGCCCGCGCGGCACCGGCTTCGTCGCGGACGACCGGGGCACGGTGGTGACCAGTCATGAGGCCGTCGACGGGCTGAGCAGGGTCGTGCTGCACGCGGACGGGCAGCGGACCTTCCTCGCCGAGGCCGGGGACGTGACCTCGTTGCCGGAGCTCGGTCTTGCATTGCTGCGGACCGATGGGCTCGGGGTGCGGCCGCTGCCGATCGCCGTACGGGAGGCGGGGGTCGAGGCGGGGACGTATGTGCGGATCGCCGCGCACGGGTGGCGCGAGGCGCGGATCCTGGGCGAGGCGGAGGTCACGTACACCGCGACGGACCGCTTCCATCTGCTGGGCGCCGCACTGGAGTTGGCGGTCGGTACGGATGGCAGCAATGCGCTGCGGCTCGGCGGGGAGGCGGCCGGGGGGCCGGTTCTGGACGCCGTCACGGGGGCCGTGCTCGGGGTGATCGGGACCGCGCTGGAGGCGGGGCGGTCGGCGGCGGGGTTCGCGGTGCCGTTGCGCGGGGCGGGGCTCGGGGAGCTGCTGCGGCGGAACGGGGCGGTCGTGCCGGCGTACGGGCGCGATCTGAATCTGGCGGGGGTGCTGGAGCTGACGGCCACCTCGGTGGGGGCGGTCGACGTGCGGCTGGACGTGGTCGAACGACCGGATGTCGTACGGGAGTTGGACTCCTTCGCCGGGCTGGTCCTCGGCGTCGTCGGGGATCCGGGCAGTGGTCGTACGACAGAACTCGGCGCGCTCGCCGCACGGCGGGCCCGGGGCGCCGAGCCCGCGCCGACGCTCTGGCTGCGCGGCGCCGATCTGCGCGCCGGGGACGCGTCGGTCGCCGACGCGGTGGCCCGTACCCTCCAACAGGCCGGGCGGATCGTCGCCCCGGGCGGTCTGGGGGCGGCCACGCCCGAGGGGGTCGCACGTCTCGCGGCGGACGCGGGCCAGCCCCTGCTCGTGCTGCTCGACGGGCCCGAGGAGATGGCGCCCGTACTGGCACACCGGATGGCCGACTGGGCGGCGGGGACGGCGAGTTGGCTGCGGGCGCACCGGGTGCGGATGGTTGTCGCGTGCCGTCCCGAGCACTGGGAGCAGGCGTCCGCGCTCTATCCGGAGGGAGCGGCGGACGTCGTACGGATCGGGGATCTGACGGCGGCGGAGGCGGAGCGTGCGCGCGTACGGAACGGAATCCCGGACGGCGCCCTCGCGCCCGCCGACGCGGCGCACCCCCTCGCCCTGCGGCTCCTCGCGGAGGTGCGCGAGGCGCTCCCGGAGGGGGCGGAGGGCTGCCCGTCCCGCGAGGAGATCTTCACCGCGCACCTGGACCTGATGTGCCTGCGGATCGCGGTCCGCATCGCGGCCGGGGCTGGGCCCGCGCTGCGGGGGAGCGCGGTGCGGAGGCTGGCGGCGCGGGTGTCGGGGCGGGTGCACGAGGCGGCGCGGCGGTGTCTGGGGCCGGGGCAGGGGGAGTTGGACCGCGAGGCCTTCGAGGAGCTGTTCCCGTGGCGTACGGGCTGGGCGTCGGCGGTACTCACCGAGGGGTTGATCACCCCGGCGGGCACCGGCTACCGCTTCGCGCACGAGGAGCTGGCCGACTGGATCCAGGGCGAACACCTGGACGTGGACGGGGCGTTGAGGGCGCTGGTCCACCGCTGGCACGAGGGCAAGGGCCCGACGGACCCGACGGTACGGCTCCCCTCCCGCCCCGGCCCGAGCGACGCACCGGTACCAGGCGCACGCGACGCCTCCCGCGCCCTGCCGGTACCCCGCCACCGGATCGGCCCGGTGATCCGCGCGCTGCTCGTGCTGGGCCGGGAGCGGGGACCGGCTGAACTGGGCCGCAGGCTGGGGGAGTTGTTGGAGGCCGTGGACCGGCTGGCGCCCCCTCCGGCGGAGATCCGGCTCCCGCAGCAGACCCCCGCGCCGGAACGAGTCCCCGCACCCACAGGGGAGCTCCATGTCCGCCTCGACGACGCGCGCTGGTGGGCCGTGCATCTCCTTGCCGAGGTGCTGCTGCGGTTGTCCGACGCCGAGGAGCAGCGTGCCGTGCTGCGGCGGCTGGCCGACCGGATTGCCGTGAGCGGCGAACACCCCGGCGCCTACGGGCTGTTCGGGCCCGGCTTCTGGGAGCGGGTCGCCATCGGCGACGAGGTGCGCCTCGATCTGCTGCGGCGGCTCGTGCCGGTCGACGGGGTTCCCGGGGACGAGCCGGGGCGGGACCGGTATCTCGATGCCGTTGCGCGGCGGCTCGTGGCGGCGCCCCGCTTTGTGCAGGTGCTGCTCTGTGGGTGGTTCGCCGACGAGCGGGCGCTGCCCGCCTCCCCGGGGGCAGACGTGCTGCCCACCGTCGCACGTGCCGCGCAGGCGCTGCTCTACGCCCGGCGGCGCCTCGCCGTGGACGATCTCACCGAGGCCCTCGCCGCCGCCTCGCACCCCCGCGCCGACGAACTCCTCGCCGCGCTCGCCGAGGACGAGACCCCCGCCCTCTGCCGGGCCGTCGACCGCTGGGCCCACGACGACCGCCCCGCCCGCCGGGCCGCCGCTGCCGTCCACGGTCTCCTCGTCGCCCCGCACGTCACCACCGAAGCCGACCGCGAGCTGCTGCGGTACGCCGCCCTCGCCCTCCTCGGGCGTACCGCCGACACCGACCTCCACGGGCCCGCGCTCGCCCTCCTCGTGACCGACCCGGCGACCCGGACCCGCTATCTGCCCCGCGCCCTGCTCCTCCTCTCCTCCGGCCGGCTCCCCGCCTCCGCCGCAGCCGTCGCGCTCGCCACCCACCCGGACCAGGTCCTCGCCGCCTTCCGGGCCCGGCTGGACGAGCCCGGCGACGGCGCGGGCGAGGTGCTGCGGGCGCTCGCCGAGGTGGACACCCCCGCGCTCGCGCGCCGGGCCGCCGACCTCGTACGCGAGTACGTCGACCGCCACCCGGAGGGCGCAGCCCATGCCGCCGCCTTCGTCGACCGGCGCTTCGAGCACGGGCCCGCCGCCAGGGCCGTCCTCTTTCCGCTGGTCACCGGGATGCTGCGGGGCCATCCGCCCCAGGTCCGGGCCGCCCTGGCGCCCGTCCTCGCCGCGCCCGGCAGTCGGGTCTCGCGGGCGATGCGGGCCGAGCTCGTGGACGTACTCCTCGATCACGAGCGGTACGCGGGCTGCGACCACACCGTTCTGGACGCCCTGCTGCAGGCCGCCGCCCAGGGATCACCGCACCGCTCCGAGCCCCGGACCCGGGACCTCGTCCACCGCACCGGGCTCCTCCTGGTCCGTACGCCCGAAGGCGCCTCCTGTTTCGATCGACGCCTGGTGGAGCTGGCGGAGGAGGTCCCCGGATTCGCCGCGCAGATCGTGGACTGGTTCGCCGACGCCCCTGATGAATGGGCCGCCGTCATCGGACCGAGCGCCCGCAGAACGGTCGAGTCGCTCGGCGGACCCATGCCGATGCGGGCCGGGACGGCCGGGCATGGCAGTCTTAGACCTGCGTGAGTAGGCGTGATGAGACGTACACAGGTTCGGTTTCGGTTTTCGGGCGAGGAGCGGTATCAGTGCAGCGCTGGCGTGGCTTGGAGGACATCCCCCAGGACTGGGGACGCAGCGTCGTCACCATCGGCTCCTACGACGGCGTGCACCGCGGGCATCAGCTGATCATGGGGCGTGCCGTGCAGCGCGCCCGTGAGCTGGGCATTCCCTCGGTCGTCGTCACCTTCGACCCGCACCCCAGCGAGGTCGTGCGCCCCGGCACACACCCCCCGCTGCTCGCCCCGCACCACCGGCGCGCGGAGCTGATGGAGGAGCTGGGCGTCGACGCGCTGCTGATCCTCCCCTTCACCGCCGAGTTCTCGAAGCTGTCGCCCGCCGACTTCGTCGTGAAGGTGCTCGTCGACAAGCTGCACGCGCGGCTCGTCGTCGAGGGCCCCAACTTCCGCTTCGGGCACAAGGCCGCAGGCAATGTGGCGTTCCTGGCCGAGACCGGCGAGACGTACGACTTCGAGGTCGAGGTCATCGACCTGTTCGTGAGCGGGGACGCGGGCGGCGGCGAGCCCTTCTCGTCGACGCTCACCCGCCGCCTCATCGCCGAGGGCGATCTGACGGGCGCACGCGAGATCCTGGGCCGCCCGCACAGCGTCGAGGGCGTCGTCGTGCACGGCGCGAAGCGCGGCCGCGAGCTGGGCTACCCGACGGCGAACGTCGAGACGCTGCCGCACTCCGCGATCCCGGCCGACGGGGTCTACGCGGGCTGGCTGACGGCGGACGGCGAGCGGATGCCCGCGGCGATCTCTGTGGGGACGAACCCGCAGTTCGACGGCGTGATGCGGACGGTCGAGGCGTACGCGATCGACCGGGTGGGTCTTGATCTGTACGGGATGCACGTGGCCGTGGACTTCCTGGCGTACGTGCGCGGGCAGGAGAAGTTCGACTCCATCGAGTCGCTGCTCGTCGCGATTGCGGCGGACGTGAAGCGGTCGACGGAGCTGGTGGAGGCGTACGAGGCGTAGGCCTCAGGCGGCCTGGCGTGCGGTGGCGTCGCGTACGTCGTCCAGGTAGCTGGTGATGGCGTCCCTGTTGCGTACGAGGCAGCGGATGCGCTCGCTCATGCTGTTCAGCTCCTGTTCCAGCGTGGCGATCGTCTCCGGTGTCGCGTCCGAGATGCTGATGGTCCGGGGGCTGTTGAGGCACGGCAGGATCTGCCGGATGACCCGGGTGGGGAGCCCGGCGTCGAGGAGGCCTCTGATCTGCAGCACCTTGTCGACGTACTCGTCGCCGTAGTCGCGGTAGCCGTTCGCGGCGCGCGTGGACGCGATCAGGTCCTGTTCCTCGTAGTAGCGCAGCAGCCTGCGGGACGTTCCGGTGAGCTCGGACAGCTGCCCGATACGCATGTGACCTGCCTCATCTAGCCCTGGCTTGACCTTCACATTGATGTGAGGGTTCGAGCATACGAGGCATGACAACAACCTGCACACAACGCGGGCTGCCCTGGGGTGCGTTGCTCGCGCTCGCCACCGCGGCCTTCATGGGAATCCTGACCGAGGCGCTGCCCGCCGGGGTTCTGCCTGCGATGAGCCACGACCTCGGGGTCGGCCAGCCGGCCATGGGGCAGGCGCTCACTGTTTATGCCATTGCCTCGTCCGTTACTGCGATCCCCTTGTCCATGGCCACCGCGACCTGGCGGCGCAAGCCGCTGCTGCTGGGTGCGATGGTGACGTTCGCCTTGGCCAATACGGTCACGGCTGTTTCGGCGGACTATCTGGTGACGATGGTGGCCCGGTTCGTCGCGGGGGTCGGCGCCGGTTTCGTATGGGCGCTTCTTGTCGGGTACGCACGGAAGTTGGCGCCCGCCCATCTGCAGGGCAGGGCGATCGCGATCACCATGTCGGGGGTTCCGCTGGCTCTGTCGCTGGGCATTCCCGTGGGCACGCTGCTGGGGGGAGTGCTGGGCTGGCGGCCGACGTTCGGGCTGGTGACCGTTCTTGCTGTCGGGCTGGTGGGGTGGATCTACGTGGCCGTCCCGGACTTTCCCGGGCAGGGGGCGGAGAGCCGGGAGCCGGTGCTGCGGGCGCTGGGCCGGCCGGGGGTGGTGGCGGTGCTGTTCGTGGTGGCGGCGTATGTGCTGGCGCACAACATCCTTTACACGTACATTGCCACGTTCCTCGACGCGTACGGGATGGGGGACTCCGTGGATGTGGTGCTGCTCGTCTTCGGCGTCGCGTCGATCGTGAGCATCCTGGTCGTCGGGGCGCGGGCCGACAGCTTGTTGAGGGTTCTGACGATCGCTGCTGTGGTGCTGTTTGGCGCCGGGGCTGCGCTGCTTGCGGTGCTGGCCGACCATTCCGGCGCGGTGTACGTCGCCGTGACGCTGTGGGGGCTCGGCTGGGGAGGTGTGGGCGCGCTGCTGCAGACCGCGGTGACCGACGCGGGGGGCGACTCGGCTCAGGCCTTGCTGGTGACCGTGTGGAACGGGTTCATGGCGGTGGGCGGGGCGGTTGGGGGCCTGTTGCTGAGTTGGTTCGGGCCGATGTCGTTCCCGTGGAGCGTGATCGTGCTCCTGGTGGCGGTGCTGGGTGTGGTCGTTCGGGCTCGGGAGCGGGGGTTTCCTGCGGAACGGCCGGGGGTTGTCGGCGTCAGGGTTGAGTCGCGTACGTGACGAAGCGGGTCCAAGTGGCGGGGGGCAGGGCGAGTTGGGGTCCCTGGGGCGACTTGGAGTCGCGGACGTGGATGGTGGTGGGGCAGGGGGCGATCTCTACGCAGTCGTCGCCGGAGCCGCTGCTGTAGCTGGACTTGCTCCAATCCAGGGCGACTTCGACGCAGTCGCCATCGCCGCCACTGCTGTAACTGCTCTTGAACCAGGCGAGTTCGGGGGTGCTCATAGTTCTCCTC
The DNA here is from genome assembly GCF_036227325.1 of Streptomyces sp. NBC_01465. Taxonomy (NCBI): domain Bacteria; kingdom Bacillati; phylum Actinomycetota; class Actinomycetes; order Kitasatosporales; family Streptomycetaceae; genus Streptomyces; species Streptomyces sp. NBC_01465. Next base: position 6,297,497 of record NZ_CP109467.1, read on the forward strand.
GCATCCGTTGCAGCAGGCTCACGGAGTCTACGAGGGAGAGAGCCTGTGACCGCATCCTGGCATATCGCATCTGCAGGACGCTGATCTCCTTTGCGACGGAGACGAATTGCCCGCCTCGTTGCCCCTCGCAGTACGCGAAGCACCGGTTTTCCGGTGTCTCCAGCAGCTGCATGGGGCCATCCAACCCGGCATGCGTGTTCCGTACCAGAGGCATGACCTGGATCTCGATGTTCCGTTGATCGGCGAGGTTGAGGACGTGATCGATGAGCCCCTGTGTGACTTCCGGACCACCCATCTCGCGCAGGAACAGGTGCTCCTCCAGGATGAAGCTGTACGCCGTGTTCGGCCGCTCCCGCAGCAGCCCCTGCCGCTCGGCCCGCGCCACCCACTGGGCCTCGACCTGCGCGTCGTCCAGCGGCGGGAGCTGCTCCGTGAACAGCGTCCGTGCGTACGCCTCCGTCTGCAACAGGCCTGGAACCAGGCGGCATTCGTACGTGTAGAGCGTGATCGCCTCCGCCTCCAGCTTCGCCCACTGCCTGAACCAGCTCGCCAGCCCCGGCTGTCGCGACAAATGCCGTGCCGCACCCCTGATCACGCCGAAGGCGTCCAGCAGCTCCTCCGCCTGCTCCACGAACCCCGGCGGCGGAAGGCGCCTGCCCTGTTCGATGGAGGCGATGGTCGGCAGTGAGTAGCCGACCAGTGGTGCGAACTCCTCCTGTGTGTAGCCCGCGCGTTTGCGGAAGATCTTGACGACCTCGCCGAATGCCTTGAGGCTGTCCGATGACTCTGGCTCGCCGCCACCCGTACCGTCTGTCATGTCGGCTATGGTCACGGGCAGTTACCGCTACTGTCTACCCCGCGTACCCGTACGCTTGCAGAGCGTACGGGTCCCTGATCTGGTGAACAGCCCCAGCAGCGCGCCACATTGGGCCCATGACGCACCCCCACACCCACCAAGAGCCGGTCACCGTACGTGTGTTCACCCAGCGCTTCAGCTCGACGCGGCTCGGGGCCCGCCTCGCCCGGCACCTTGCCCTGCATCAGCTGCACTCCTGGGGCATCCCGCGCGGTACCGCCGTCTCCGACAGTGCCGCCGTGATCATCGCGGAGCTGGCGGCGAACGCCACGACCCACGGGCTCGTTCCGGGGCGGGACTTCGAGCTCCGGCTCCTGCAGACGCCCGTCTTCCTCCGTATCGACGTCTCCGACACCCGCACCGAGCGCCGCCCGCACCTCACCGCCCCCGCGCCCGACGCGGACTCCGGGCGCGGGCTGCTCCTCGTCGAGGCGCTCGCCGACCGGTGGGAGGTGCTGGACCGCGTACCGCTCGGCAAGACGGTCCGTGCCGAGCTGGACCTGATGTGAGTCAGCCGGCGTCCTTCGTGAAGCAGCCGCGCCAGACCTCCAGGGTGCCGTCCGTGAGCGCGGTCGCGTAGTTGATGAGCCGGGTGTAGCCGTCGTCCAGGAGCATCGGCAGGGAGGGGCCTTCGGGCAGGCCGTCCGCGAAGGTGCGGGTGATCCAGTTCTGGACCCAGGCCGACTCGTTCATCCACTCCGTCGTGGTGAATCCCGCGTCCTCGATGCGGGTGCGCAGCGTCTCGGCGGGCACGACGAAGCTGTCCGTACCGTCCAGCGACCAGGGCATGGGCCAGTGGAGCTCGGCCGCATCGTCCGGCTGGCAGACGTCCCAGATCGCCAAGTGTGCGCCCGGGGTGAGGCGTTCGGCGATGTGGTGGAACCAGGTGGTTTTGTCCTGGACGTTCATCTGGACGTGCATGGTGAGCGCGGCCGCGAAGGGCGCGTCGGGGCGGTAGTCCGCGATGTCGCCCGCGTGGAAGCGGACGCGGTCGCCGAGCCCGGCCCTGGCGGTGAGGTCGCGCGCGGTGTCGACGTACGCCGGGGTGATGTCGAGGCCGACGACCGACTGGCCTGTGCGGCGGGCGATCTGGCGTGCGGGACCGCCGAAGCCGGAGCCGACGTCCAGGACCGTGTCGCCGGGCGCGAGGGCCAGGGTGGGGATGAGCCGGTCGACCGCCTCGGCGCCGCCGATGTGGAACTGGTCGAGGTTGTCCAGGGCTCCTTCGGCGGAGGCGTCGACCTCGGCATGGTCGTTCAAGAGGCGGTCGACGGTCCCGTCGAGGCCGGATTCTCCGTAGGTCATGGCACGGGTCCCTTCAGTCGGGGTACGCCTAAGTCCGGAGGCTCGGTGTCCGCATTGTGACGGTGATCAGGCGTACGGTCGATATGACTCCGTAGATGCCCCCACCGTTGCGAGCGCTGCTCCGGTGCCGGCATACGGCGGCCCCGAAGAGGGGAGTCCCTCCTGCCCGCCGGCGGACGCGCTCCGGTCCTCTGCGGCCGGCCGACAGCCATACCGCGTCCCGGCTCCGGTCTGGGCGGTCCACGGTGTGCGGAGGGACGAGGTCCCGGTGCCCGCGTACTACGCCGATTCCCAACTGAAGATCTGGTGCACCACCGACCCACCCGGAGTGCGCCTCGCCGGACAGGTGGATCTCACGAACCAGGCCGCCCTGGCGGCCCTGCTGCTCGCTTCCGACTCCCACCCGGGCCCCGCCCCTGCCCCCGCCCCGGACCTCACGGTGGACCTGTCCGAAGTGACCTTCCTGAACTTCTCCGCACTTCATGTGCTCGTCACGTACGCCTCAATGATGGACCGCGGCCGTCGCCTCGTCCTGTGCACCCGAAAGCCCGTCGTCGCCGAGATGCTCGGCGCGTGCGGGTGGGACCGGATCGAACTGCCGCTCACTCTCCTGGAGTTGATCCCCGATGACTGAACCCCGAGGGCCGTCCGGGCGGAGGCCGGCCACTCACCTCCACAGCCTGCTGATGTACAGCGAGGACGAGCAGTTCCTGGCCACCGCGGTGCCCTTCGCCAGGGCCGGACTGTCCGCGGGGGAGCCGGTGTTCATCGCCACCGGCCCGTACAACACCCGTCTGTTACGCCGCCATCTGGGCCCGCGCGCCGACGCCGTGACCTTCGCGCCCGCCGACTGGTACACCACACCCGCCCGTACGCTCCTCGCCTACCACGACCAGGCGCACCGCGAGCCGGGTCCCTCCCGGGTGGTGGGCGAGGCCCCCTGGGACGGCCGGAGCGAGGACGAGGCGAGGGAGTGGATCCGCTACGAGGCACTGCTCACCCTCGCCCTCGCGTCGAGCGGCGCCCGGCACCTCTGTCCGTACGACACCCGCGCACTGCCCGGGGCGATCCTGCGCGCCGCCCAGCTGACGCACCCCTCCCTGACGGGAGCGGGAGCGGGGGCGGATGCGGTGATGGCGGCCGTGCGGCCCAATCCGGCGCACATGGACCCGGCCGAGTTCAGCGCGGCCTGCGATGCGGCGCCGCTGCCCGAACCGCCGCCGAAGCGGGACGAGTTCCACTTCGACGGGCCGCAACAGTTCGCCCGATTAAGGGAGTTCACCGCACAGTACGCGCGGGCGGCAGGGCTGGCCGCCGCCCGCCTCGACTCGCTGCTGGTCTGCGTCGACGAGGCGGCCTCCAACGCCGTACGCCACGGAGGCAGCGGCGGCATGTGCCGGATCTGGGTCGCGGCGGGCGAACTGGTCTGCGAGGTGACCGACCCGCAGGGGACCCTGGACACCGCGCTGGCCGGGTACCTGCCGCCGAGCACCGGGCTCCTCAACGGCCGCGGGCTGTGGATCGTACGGCAACTGAGCGACGCCGCCGACATGCGGACGACACCCGGAGGCACCGTCATCCGCATCCGGATGAGGCTGGCGGGCAGTACGGCCCGGGGATGACAGGCCTCGCTCCTCTACAGGCGGGCGCCGGCTTCGACCAGCGTGTCCCCGGCCGCCGTACGGAAGTAGAGCACCGAGCGCCCCGCCCTTCTGCGCCCGGCCAGCCCCGCATCCAGCAGCACCTTCAGGTGGCGGCCCACCGACCCCAGCCCCTGGCCGGTCAGCGCCACCAGTTGGGTGGTGCTCAGCGGAGTGGCGATGAGGGTGAGGACCGCCGCCCGGCCGGGTCCCAGCAACCTGGACAGGGCCTCCGGTGCGGGTGACCGGTCGGACTCCGACAGGGCTCCCGCGTACGGGTACACCGCCGCGAAACGCCGCTCGGCCTCGTCCCAGGCCACCCAGCCCGCCCGGCCGCCGGTCGGGACGAAGAGGAGCTCCGCGCCCGACACCGTCCGCGGCGGGTAGTCCTGGTGGTTGATGCGCAGCTGCCCGTCGCCCAGCCAGCGCATCTCCGGCCGTATGCCGTCCAGCGCCGCCGCCCACCCGCCGGTGGTCAACTGCTGTGTACGGGACAGGACATCGGCCTCCATGAGGCGCCGGCGGCGCGGCCAGTACGGCAGGACCGTCTCCTCCCACACCCAGGTGAACAGATCGGCGGCGCGGTCCGGCAGGTCGTCGCGTACGAGAGCGGCAGGGAGCCGGCCGTCCATCGACACCCGCAGGCATTCGACCGCCACCTCCGGCGGTGTCGCGCGGACCACCGCCACCTCGGCCTCGAAGGAGAGGGGTCCCGTGGAGGGCGGCACGGGGGTGAAGAAGTCCGCCATCCAGCGCGGGCGCAGCGCCGCCCGTACCAGCTGATGCGTGACGGGATCGGCCGCCATCAGCTGCCGGTACGCGGGGCGGTGCGCCGCCAGCCAGGTCCGCTCGCCGGGGTGGGCGGCATCTCCGCGCTCCAGCAGGACCAGGCAGGCCACCGTCTCGGACAGCGTGGACAGGACGAAGCGGCTGTTCGCCAGTGTGTCGGCGTCGATCAGCCACAGCCCCATGTTTCGCCCCTCCGCGAAACATTGTGCCCGCTCTCCGGCGCCGCGCAGGCTCCGTTCCATGCGCAGCTACCAAGACCTCTTCCGCACACCGGAGTTCACCCCGCTCTTCGCGACGGTCTCGCTCACGGGAGCGGCCTCAACGGTCAGCGGCATCGCGCTGGGTGTCCTCGTCTACGAGACGACCGGCTCGCCCCTGCTGTCCGCGCTGTCCATGTTCGGCGGCTCCTTCGCGCAGGTCGTCGGGGCGGTGGCGCTGCTCTCGGCGGCCGACCGGCTGCGGCCGCGCGCCGCTCTGGTCGCCCTTGCCCTCGTCTTCGGTGCGGGATCCGCGGTGCTGGCCGTCCCCGGGCTGCCGCTCTGGGGCTCCTTCGCGGTGATCCTTCTGCTGGGGCTGGCTGGTTCCGTGGGCGGCGGCGTGCGGTACGGGCTGCTCGCCGAGATCCTTCCGAAGGAGGGGTACGTCCTGGGGCGGTCGGTCTTCAACATGTCCGGTGGGATCGTGCAGATCTGCGGATTCGGCCTGGGCGGGGTGCTGGTCGCCGCCGTTTCGCCGAGGCCAACTCTCCTGATCGCGGCGGGGTTTGATGTTCTCGGGGCGGTCGTTGCCCGCTATGGACTGAGCCTCCGGCCCACGCGCGCCACGGGCCGGCCCTCGGTGCGGGAGACCTGGCGGGTGAATGTCCTGCTCTTCTCGTCCGCGCCCCGGCGGGCCGTTCTCTTCGCGCTGTGGGTGCCCAACGGGCTGATCGTGGGGTGCGAGGCGCTCTTCGTCCCGTACGCACCCGAGCGGGCCGGACTGCTGCTCGCTGTCGCCGCCTTCGGGATGTTCACGGGTGACGTGCTGGTGGGGCGGGTGGTCCCGGTGGCGTGGCGGGCCCGGCTCGCCACCCCGCTGCGGCTGCTGCTCGCCGTGCCGTATCTGGTCTTCGTGCTGCGGCCGGGGATGCCGGTGGTGCTCGTCGCCGTCGCCGTCGCCGTGGCCTCGGTCGGGTACGCGGCGAGCCTGGTGCTGATGGAGCAGCTCGTGGAGCTGACACCGCCCGACGTACAGGGGCAGGCGCTCGGGCTGCACACGGCGGGGATGCTCACGATGCAGGGAGTGGGGGCGGCGCTGGCGGGGGCCGTGGCCCAGTACGTGCCGGCCGGGGGCGCGATGGCGGTGATGGCCGGGGCATCGGTGCTGGTGTCGGTGGTGCAGACGCCGGGGCTGCGGCGGGTGCCGGGTGCGGTGGTGAACGCGGCTGTTCCGTAAAGGAGTTGATCCTTTGGAGGCGGGGCCCGGACAATGCGGCCCATGCCTGCACTGGTCACCCCTGCGATAGCCGCCGGTTCACTGTCCGCGACCGAGCAGCCGGTTCTGCCGGTCGGGGTCGAAGGAGACGTTGTTCTGCGGCCGTGGCTGCCCGGCGATGCCGGTGCTGTCATGGTGGCGTACCAGGATCCGGCGATCCAGCGCTGGCATGCGCGCCGGATGGACTCCCTGGCGGAGGCGGGCGAGTGGGTCGAGCGGTGGCGGGGCTCCTGGAAGGGGGAGCAGGGGGCGCACTGGGCTGTCGCCGACTCGGGCTCGGGAGCTGTGCTGGGCAAGATGTCGCTGCGGGACCTCAATCTCGTCGACGGCACCGCCACCATCTCCTACTGGGTGGCGCCGGAGGCGCGGGGTAGTGGTGTCTGCCCGCGGGCGCTTGGTGTGCTGGCTCAGTGGGCGTTGGGTGAAGTGGGCTTCCATCGGCTGGAGTTGGAGCACTCGACGGGGAATCCGGCGTCCTGTCGGGTCGCGGAGAAGGCGGGGTTCGCGGCGGAGGGGGTACGGCGCGGGGCGGCGCTCCACGCCGACGGGTGGCACGACATGCACCTCCATGCGCGGGTTCGTCAGGCCTGACTTGTTTTCGCGGGTGCCGTTGCCCAGTGGCATGCCACCTGTTGGGCCGGGGCTCCGCCGCTGAGTACGGGGAGGTCCTCCGTACGGCATCGGTCCGCGACCCCTGCGCGCTCCGCCTCGCCGCTCGCCAGGATCTGGCAGCGGGCGTGGAAGCGGCAGCCGGAGGGGATGCGGGTGGGGTCCGGGGGCTCGCCGGAGAGGACGACCGGTTCGCCGTCCGCCTCCGGGAGGACGGAGAGCAGGGCTTGTGTGTACGGGTGTTGGGGGTTGGTGAGGACCTCCTCCACCGGGCCCGACTCGACGATGCGGCCCAGGTACATGACGGCCACGCGGTCGGCGATGTTCCAGGCGAGGCCCAGGTCGTGGGTGACCACGAGGGCGGAGAGGCCGAGTTCGTCGCGGAGGGAGAGGAGGAGGGCAAGGATCTCACCGCGTACGGAGGCGTCGAGGGAGGCGACCGGTTCGTCGGCGATGATCAGCTCGGGGTCGAGGACGAGCGCGCCCGCGATGACGACGCGCTGGCGCTGGCCGCCGGAGAGCTCGTGGGGGTAGCGGAGGAAGAAGCGCTCCGGGGGGCGGAGGCCGGCGCGGGAGAGGGCTCGGGAGACGGCTTCGCGTTCGTCGCCGTCGTGGGTGTTCGTGCCGTGGATGCGGAGGCCTTCCGCGACCGCGTCGTACACGGTGTGACGGGGGTTGAGGGAGCCGCTCGGGTCCTGGAGGACGAGCTGGACGCGCTTGCGGTACGCCTTGAGGGTGCGGGCGGTGTGGGCGAGGGGTTCGCCCGCGAAGGTGACTTGGCCGGAGGTGGGCTGGACGAGGCCGAGGAGGGTGCGGGCGAGGGAGGTCTTGCCGCAGCCGGACTCGCCTACGAGGGCGACGATTTCGCCGGGGGCGATGTCCAGGTCCACGCCGTCCACTGCGTGGGCGGGTGGGGCGCCTCGGCGGCCGGGGAAGGTGACGCGGAGGGCGTCGGCGGAGAGGAGGGGGGTCTTCGTCATGGGTACTCCTGGGCTGGTTGGACGGTGTCGGGGTGGGCCGGGGGTGCGCCTGCAGCGGGCTGGTCTCCCCAATCCCGCCCCTTCCCGAAACTGGGGCTGCGCCCCAGACCCCCTGGCGGGGTTTCAGTGGTGCGGCCCCGGTTCGGGGGCGCTGCCCCCGGACCGCTGGTTTTGCGCCTAAACCGGCGCCGCTCTCGCGGAGGTTGCTGGCGTGGGTGGGGGTTGCTCAATGGCCGCTTGCGGTCCGTTCGGATGCGACACCGGAAAGCCCACACCAGCAAAATCCAGCCCGTCCGGCGATTGAGGACACGCGGCCGAAGGTCGCGTACGGGGGCGCAGGGGGCGAAGCCCCCGCAAAGGCGGGGCCCGGGGGGCCGGGGGTTCACCCCCGGTTTCGGGAAGGGGCGGGGTGGGGGATGGATGCCGCGCCCACCCGGACGCATGCCGCCCGCCTCCCCGGCCCCGCCACCCTCAGCGCCTGGTCCTCCGTCGCGCACACCGCCTCCGCCACCCCGCACCGCGGATGGAACGTACAGCCCGAAGGAAGCGCCGACGGATCCGGCGGATCCCCGGGCAGACCCCTCGGCGCCCGCCGCGACCCCGCGTCCCCGATCCGGGGGAACGCCGACGACAGCGCCCGTGCGTACGGGTGCTCCGCCGCCGCGAAGACGTCTGCCGCCGGGCCCTCCTCCACCACCCGGCCCGCGTACATCACCGCGAGCCGGTCGCACGTGTCGGACAGCACCGCCAGGTCGTGGCTGATCATCAGCAGGCTGATGGACTTCTCCGCCACCAACTCCTCGATCAGGCGCAGGATCTGCGCCTGGATCATCACGTCCAGCGCCGTCGTCGGCTCGTCCGCCACGATGAGCTGCGGATCGCACGCCAGCGCCATCGCGATCATCACGCGCTGCCGCTGCCCGCCCGACAGCTCGTGCGGGTACGCGTCCGACCGCGCCGCCGGCAGCCCCACCTGTTCCAGGAGCTCGCCCACGCGCCGCCGCGCCGCGGCCGGGCTCGCCTGCCCGTGTACGAGCAGCGGTTCCGCGATCTGGTCGCCGATGCGGTGCACCGCGTTGAGCGAGTGCATCGCGCCCTGGAAGACGATCGACGCCCCCGCCCAGCGCACCGCCCGCAGCCGGCCCCACTTCATCGTGAGGACGTCCTCGCCGTCGAGCAGGATCTCGCCCGACAGATGTGCCGACGCCGGGAGCAGCCGTAGCAGGGCCAGCGCCAGCGTCGACTTTCCGCAGCCCGACTCGCCCGCGATGCCCAACTTCTGGCCCGCGTCGACCGTCAGGTCCACGCCTCGTACGGCAGGCACCGCACCGGGGCCCGAGCCGTACGTGACCTCCAGGTTCTTGATCTCCAGCGCGCTCAACGGCCCGCCCCCAGCTTCGGGTTGAGTACGGACTCGATCGCCCGTCCGCACAGGGTGAAGGAGAGCGCGACCAGGGCGATCGCGATCCCGGGCGGCGCCAGGTACCACCAGTGGCCGGACGACACCGCGCCCGCCTCGCGCGCGTCCTGGAGCATGCCGCCCCAGGAGATGACCGTGGGGTCGCCCAGGCCCAGGAAGGCCAGGGTGGCTTCCGTGAGGATCGCGTTGGAGATGCCGAGCGTCGTCTGCGCCAGGACCAGCGGCATGACGTTCGGCAGGACGTGCCGCGACATGACGTGGCCGTGGCCGCCGCCGAGCGCCTTCGCGCGTTCGATGTACGGACGTGACTCGACGGCCAGCGTCTGGGCGCGGACCAGCCGCGCCGTCGTCGGCCAGCTCGTCACGCCGATCGCGAGGATCACCGTCCAGATCGAGTGGTCGAGGACCGTCGCGAGGACGATCGCCAGGACCAGCGTCGGCATCACCAGGAACCAGTCGGTGATCCGCATCAGGACGGTCGCGAACCAGCCGCCGAAGTGCCCGGCGATGATCCCGACGAGCGTCCCGATCGCCACCGAGAGGAACGCGGCCAGCAGGCCGACCACGAGGGAGATCCTGGCGCCCCAGATGAGGAGGCCGAGGAGCGAGCGGCCGAACTGGTCCGTGCCCAGAAGGAATTCACCGCTCGGTGATTCCAGGGCCCCGCCCGGCGCGCTCGTGACGCTCTGCACGTCGCTGCCCACAAGGAGGGGAGCGAAGATCGCCACCAGCGCGATCAGCGCCAGGCCTGACAGGCCGATCAGTCCCGCCTTGTGTGCGCGGTACGTCGTCCAGAAGCGGGCGACGGACGCGCGGCGACGGGTCCAGGCGAGGGACTTGGACGCGGGCTGTTGTGCGGTCGTCATCGGCCCACCCTGGGGTCCAGCAGCGGATAGAGCAGGTCGGCCAGGAGGTTCATCAGGATCATCGCGCCCGCGAAGACCACGAACAGGCCCTGGACCAGGGGGAGATCGGGCACGCTCAGCGCCTGGTAGAAGAGCCCGCCGAGCCCCGGCCAGGAGAAGACCGTCTCGACGAGGATCGAACCGGCCGCCACATGGCCGAGGTTGATGAAGACCATCGTGACCGTCGGCAGGAGCGCGTTGGGGACGGCATGGCGGCGGCGTACGAGATCGTCCCGGAGCCCCTTGGCCCGCGCCGTCGTGAGGTAGTCGTTGCCCATCTCGTCGAGGAGCGAGGAGCGCATCACGAGCAGGGTCTGGGCGTACCCGACCGCCACCAGCGTCAGCACCGGCAGGACCATGTGGTGGGCCACGTCGAAGACGTACGCGATCCCTGTCGTGTCGCCCGACTCCATGCCGCCTGTGGGGAACAGGCCGGGGATCGGGCCGATGCCGACCGAGAAGACGATGATCAGGAGCAGGCCCAGCCAGAAGGACGGGACCGACCAGAGCGTGAGGGCGACGCCCGTGGAGATCTTGTCCCCGAGGCCGCCGTGGTTCCACGCCGAGCGCGTGCCCAGCCAGAGGCCGAGCATCGAGTAGATCACCACGGCCACGCCCGTGAGCAGCAGCGTCGCGGGGAGCTTCTGGGCGATGAGGTCGCCGACCGGTGCGTGGAACTGGTACGAGGTGCCGAGGTCGCCGGTGAGGGCCTTGCCGCAGTACTCGGTGAACTGCTGCCAGGTCGGCAGGTCCAGGCCCAACTGCTTCCGCAATTGGATGAGTTGGTCGTGCGAGACCGGGCGGCCGTGCGTCATCGTACGGACCGGGTCGCCGGGGACGATCCGGAAGAGGAAGAAGCTGGTGACCAGCACGGCGAGCAGGGAGACGGCGGCGCCGCCCAGTTTGCCCGCGACGTAGAGGAGATAGGCGGTCGCATTGCTGCGGGTGCGGGTGCGGGGGCCCGACGGCCCGGTCCTGACCTGGACCGGGCCGTCGGCCGCACCCTCCGCCAGCGGTGTGGTGGAGGCAGTGCTCATCAGTTACTCACGGTCTTCCGCGGTGGAGCGGCGGCGGAGGGCGAGGAAGCCCCCGAGCCCGGCGACGACGACGATCGCGGCGACGATGCCGACGACGACGCCCGTGGACGTACCCGAGTCGGACTTCGCGGTGGCGCCGGCCGGGACCGCCGACCACCAGGACCAGTAGCCGTCCTGGCCCCAGATGTTGCCCGCGGCCAGCGGCATGGTGTCGATGGACTTGATCTGGTCGGTGCGGTAGGCCTCGACGGCGTTCGGGTAGGCCATGACGTTCATGTACCCGGTGTCGTAGAGCCGCGATTCGGCCTGCTTGACGAGGTCGGCGCGCTTGGCCGGGTCGTACTCGACGGCCTGCTTGGCGTAGAGCTCGTCGAACTGCTTGTCGCAGATGAAGTTGTCCGTGGCGCCGGTGTCCTTGGCGGTCGCGGGGAGCGCCGCGCAGGTGTGGATCGACAGGACGTAGTCGGGGTCGGGGTTGACCGAGTAGCCGTCGAAGGCCAGGTCGTACTCGCCGGCCACCCAGGGGTCGGAGACGTTGTCCAGGCAGTCGACCTTGAGGCCGATGCCGAGCTTGGACCACCACTCCTGCATGTACTTGCCGATGGCCTTGTCGTTCGGGTCGGTGGCGTGGCAGAGGATGCGGAAGCTCAGCGGCTTGCCGTCCTTGCCGACGCGCTTGCCGTCGCCGTTCTTCTTGTAGCCCGCCTCGTCGAGGAGCTGGGCCGCCTTGGCCGGGTCGTAGGCGATCTTCTGGCTCGCGTCCGGCTGCCAGTGGTAGTCGGTGAAGCGCGGCGGGATGTAGCCCTCGCCCTGGACGGCGTGGCCCTGGAAGACCTTGTCGATGATGGTCTTGGTGTCGGTGGCGGCGAACAGGGCCTGGCGGACCTTCTGGTCGAGCAGGGCCGGGTTGCCGTTGCCGATCTTGGTGCCGTCCTTGGCCTTGGCGCCGGGGTTGGTGGCGAGCGCGTAGAAGCGGCGGCCCGGGGCGTCGTTGACCTTGATGTTCGGCGCCGACTTCAGGGCTGCGGCCTGCGCGGGGGTGAGGCCCTGGACGAAGGAGACCTCGCCCTTCTGGAGGGCTGCGACCGCCGCGTCGTTGTCCTTGTAGTACTTGAAGTCCAGCTCGTCGAACTTCGGCGCACCGCGCCAGAAGGTCTTGTTCGGCTTGAACTTGAGGTACTGGTCGACCTTGTAGTCGGTGAGGATGAAGGGGCCGTTTCCGACCACCGGGAACTTCTGGTCGTTGTTGAACTTCGAGAAGTCCTTGACCGACTCCCAGACGTGCTTCGGGACGATCGGCACATCGAGCGCGGTCATCGTCGCCTGGGGCTTCTTCAGCTCGACGACGAGCGTCTGCGGGTCCGGGGCGGTGACCTTCTTGAAGTTGGACGTGAAGCTGCCGTTGGCGGTGGCCGCGCCGGGGTCGGACATCATCTTGTTGAACGTCCAGGCGGCGTCGTCGGCGGTGGCCTGCTGGCCGTCCGACCACTTGGAGTTCTTCCGGATCGTGTACGTCCAGGTCAGTTTGTCCGCCGAGGACTTCCAGGCGGTGGCCAGACCGGGGACCGTGTGCCCGTCCTTGACGTCGTAGTTGGTCAAGTAGTCGTACATCAGGCGCAGCGCGGTCGTGGAGACCAGGCGCGTCGCCAGGAACGGGCTCATCGAGTCGACGCTCTGCGCGACCGCGACGGTGAGGACCTTCTTCCCGCCGTCGGCGGCCTGGGCCTGCTGGGGCGCCGGGTTCAGCGGGGTCGCGGTGGCCGCCGCGAGGGCGAACGCGGTGGCTCCGGTGGCCAGAAGCAGCCGGAATCGAGGGCGGCTCCGGGGATGCCGGGTGATGCCTGGCGTCATTCTTCTGTCCATGGTGCGGTGACCTCGCGTCAGATGAATCAAGGGGCGTCCACTGGTGAAGCGAAGGTTTATCAGCGGTGGTCTAGACGTGTCAACGGATGTCCGTACCCTGTCTGGGCTGCGGAAATGCCATACGGAAGAGTGAAGTTGTGGTGCAGTGGTCCGCCAGTGGTCTACACCAATCTTGCTTCCCAGTTGAGGAACTGACGCCGGTCGGCCGGGGGCTGGGCGCTACAGTCCTCGAAGAGCGTCAAGGGCAAGCGGAACGGAGTGAGCGCGGTGGCGACCGAGCAGGAAAAGGCTGAGCTGTACGCCATGGACATCAGCGGTGCCGAGTGGGTCAGCGCACCCGGCGGCCCCGAGGAGGAGAAGGTCGAGATCGCCTATCTGGAGGGCGGGGCGGTCGCGATGCGCAGCTCGGCGGACCCGGACACGGTGCTGCGGTTCACGGAGGGCGAGTGGACGGCCTTCGTACTGGGGGCGCGCGACGGGGAGTTCGACCTCACGTAGCCGTACGGGGTCATGGGGAAGGGGTCCGTCCGGTGCGGTGTTCGCGCCGGACCCCCTTGCCCAGCCCCTTGCCCATCCCCTCGCTCATTCGAAGCTGACCCCTGCGATGCTCGTACGGAACATCTCGGCGTGGCCGGCCACCTTCTCGGCGTGGCCGTGCATCAACTCCGCGCGCTCCTGCAGTACTTCGGGGTGGATCTCGAAGCCGGTCCCGCCCTGGGCTCCGTCGGCCGACACCCCGAGCGCCGACTCCGCGGCCTGGAACATCAGACCGCTCACCGCCCGGCCCACCACCTCGATCAGGGGGTCGATGGCGGCCTCGATGATCTGCCCGATGACGTACTGCTCCAGCTGCTGGACCAGGAAGTCCACCAGCTTCTCCGCCGCTTCGATGATCAGCGCCACGGCCGCCTCGGCCAGGCCGAGTGTCGCCACCGCCGCCGCCTGGTCGGCCACGAACGTGGCGGCGAGGACGACGAGTTCCGCGATGACCTCGACCTTCATCGCCACGATCACGTCGGCGCCGATGTCGAGGGCGGTCGCCACGACGTGGCACGCCTGGATCATCTCGGTCATATGGCCGTCGGAGAGCTGCGCCCACTTCGCGAGGAGCGCCTCGTACGACGCCCCCTGGTACACATCGGCCAGCTGCTTCACCGTCGCCGTGGAGTCCGAGTGCGTCTCCTCGAGCTTCGTCGCGAACTCCCGTACGTGCCCGGCGAATTCACGGACCTTGTCCTCGTTCACCGTCGGCCAGTTCACGCCGATGAACTGAAGGAACGAAACGACTTCCCCTGGCAGCTCGATCGCCACAGCAATCCCCCGTGATAGCCCTCATGACAGCGTGGCAGGGGAGGGTCAACAGGGGTTCAAGGGCGGTTCAACGGCGGACTTGGAATCGGTCATGGACATTCCAAGTATGGGGACGGCGAAGGGGCCGGCACCGTGAGGGTGCCGGCCCCTTTCGTGAGGTTCCGCTGTTTACTGCGTCCAGCCCGACGGCGGTCCCGCGGGCGGCTGTTGCTGCTGCCAGTCCTGGCCCGGCTGGGGCTGCTGCTGCGGGTAACCGGGCTGCTGCTGCGGCGGCTGCTGCTGCGGGGGCGGGGCTCCCCAGCCCTGGCCCTGCTGGGGCTGGGCGTACGGCTGCTGGCCCTGCGGGGGCTGCTGCTGAGGTGCGTAACCCTGCTGCGGCTGCTGTTGCTGCTGGCCGCCCCAGCCCTGGCCCTGCTGGACGCGGGAGATGTCCTCGGCGACGAGCGCCGAGAGGTTGAAGTACGCCTCGCGGGTCTTGGGCCGCATCATGTTGAGGTCGACCTCGGCGCCGGCCGCGAGGTGCTCGTCGAAGGGGACCACGACGACCGCGCGGCAGCGGGTCTCGAAGTGAGCGACGATGTCGTCCACCTTGATCATCTTGCCGGTCTCGCGGACACCCGAGATGACGGTGATCGACCGCTGGACGAGGTCCGCGAAGCCGTGCGCGGAGAGCCAGTCGAGCGTGGTCGATGCGGAGCTCGCACCGTCGACCGACGGGGTCGAGATGATGATCAACTGGTCGGCGAGGTCGAGGACTCCGCGCATCGCGCTGTAGAGGAGACCCGTGCCCGAGTCGGTGAGGATGATCGGGTACTGGCGGCCGAGGACCTCCAGCGCACTGCGGTAGTCCTGGTCGTTGAAGGTCGTGGAGACCGCCGGGTCCACGTCGTTGGCGATGATCTCCAGCCCTGACGGGGCCTGCGAGGTGAAGCGGCGGATGTCCATGTAGCTGTTGAGCTGCGGGATCGCCTGGACCAGGTCACGGATGGTCGCACCGGTCTCGCGCCGTACGCGGCGGCCGAGCGTACCGGCGTCCGGGTTGGCGTCGATCGCGAGGATCTTGTCCTGGCGCTCGGAGGCGAGGGTCGCGCCGAGGGAGATCGTCGTCGTGGTCTTGCCGACGCCGCCCTTGAGGCTGATCACCGCGATGCGGTAGCAGGACATCACCGGGGTGCGGATGAGCTGCAGCTTGCGCTGGCGCTCCTCCTCTTCCTTCTTCGCGCCGAGCTTGAAGCGGGAGGGACCGGTGTTGTTCTTACGGCTCTTGGGCTGGTTGCGCAGAAGCCGGTCGGAGGAGAGCTCGACCGCCGCGTTGTAGCCGAGGGGCGCACCGGCCGGCATGCCCGTGGGCTGCTGGCCGGGGCCACCGGGCTGAGGGCCCGTGGGTGCGGACCAGCCCTGCTGGGGCTGGGGTGCCTGAGGCGCCTGAGGCGCCTGAGGCTGTACGGGCTGCTGCTGCGGAGGCTGCTGCTGTTGCTGGGGCGCGGGCTGCTGCTGGGCCTGCGGGGGCATCTGCTGCTGCGGGTAGCCGTATCCGGGCTGGGGCTCCTGGGGGGCCTGCTGCGGGTAGCCGTAACCCGGCTGCGGCTGCTGCTGCATCGGCTGCTGCGGGGGAGCGGCCTGGGGCTGCATCGGCTGCTGAGGCTGCGGCTGGCCGGGCTGCTGCGGGTAGCCGTACCCGGGCTCGGGCTGCTGCGGCATCGGCTGGCCCTGCTGCGGATAGCCGTAACCGCCCTGCTGCGGAGGCTGCTGCTGCGCCTGCGGCATCGGCTGCGCGGGGCCGAACCCGCCCTGGGCGGCGGGCTGTTGGGGCTGCTGCTGTACGGGCGCGGGCTGGGCCTGCGGGGGCAGCGGCTGGCCGGGGCCTGGCGCGGGCTGCACCGGCTGGTACCCCTCCGGCAGCGGCGGCAGCTGCGCCGCCTGCGGCTGCGGCTGGGCCTGCGGCGGGTAGGGGGCGGCCTGCGGCGGGATCGCGGCGGACTCGGGGGCCGGGGCCGGCGCGGGCTCGGGCAGGACGACGGAACCGGTCTCCGGGGAGGGCGCGGCGGCCGCGGGAGGCTGGGTGACTTCGGGCTCGGGCGCGGGCTCGGGGTCCGGAACGGCCTCCGGTTCCGGCGCGGGCTCGGGGGCCTGGGCCTGCTCGGGCTCCGGCTCCTCCTCGGCCTGCTCGGGCTCGGGCTCGGGCTCCGGGTCGCCGAAGAGGGCTGCGGCCTCGGCGTCGGCGGCGGCGAAGTTCACCACCACGTGTGGCTCGGGCTCGGGCGCGACGGGCTCGGGCTCCGGCTCGGGGGCGGGCGCAGGAGCGGGCTCGCTCTCCGCGTCGACGGCCCGAAGGACGGGGAAGCCGGGAGGCGAGAGCTGCCCTGCGGCGGGCGCACTCTGCTGCTGCGGGGCCTGGGGGGCGGGCTGTTGGGGCGCGGCCTGCTGCGGCTCCTGGGGAGGAACCTGGAACTGCTGGGACTGCTGCGGCTGGTACAGCGGCGTCTGCTGCGGATACCCGTAACCGCCCTGCGTCTGCTGCTGGGGCGGCACGGGCTGCTGCTGCGCCTGCTGCGGGTAGCCGTAACCACCCTGTGTGTCCTGCTGAGGTGGCACGGGCTGCTGGGGTGCCTGCGGATACCCGTAGCCCCCCTGCGTCTGCTGCTGCGGAGGCACCGGCTGCTGCGGTGCGGCGGGCGGCGGCGTCACCGGCGGGCCCTGCGGCGCGGCCCCGGGCGGGCCGAGCGGAGCACCGGTGGGCGGCGGCGGACCCGCAGGTCCGGACTGTGCGCCGCCGCCGTTCGTCTGGTCGTACCAGGCCATGTAGGCAGGCGGCGCGTAATCGATCTCGAACTCACCCGTGAGGTCGATGTCGCGCTCTTCGCCGTCCGGGGACGGGCTTCCGCTGTACTCGGAACGGTCCCTGCTCACTGCACTGCCTCCTGGTCAACTGCTGCATGCGTCGTGATGTAACGGGCGGATGGGGCGCGGGCTGCACATCCACGACGTCACCGCATCACCAGACGAGCCTAAGCTTTCTCAGGCCACTGCGGACACGTGATGTTGTCCTCAATTCGGACTCACCCGGCCAGACCGGGACCGGATACGGTCCCGATCCGGTCTCGGTCGCCCGTAAGCGGAGCCGCCGGCCGACCCGTCAGTCGAGCCGTCGCGCGGTCCCGAGCAGGCCGGTCTCCGCATCGGTGGGCGTGGTCATCACGTACTTGCGGTGCTTGCGGGTCGACCAGAGCGCCACATTGTCGGAGAGCGTCGGCAGCACTTCCAGATCCGACGCGGGAATGCCGAGCGTCTCCCGTACGAGAACCGTCTCCTGCGGCGAAATCCGCTGAATCCCGACCAGTTGGGCCTGAGACAGCCAACGCGGGCCGTACTCCCCGATAAAGGGCAGAACGGTCACCACGGCCTGCCACGGCAGCGACGAGACGCGCCCGCGCGGCGGACGCACACCGCAGTCGCGGATCAGCACCACGGGGCTGGAGACCGAAGGACCCTGCGGGGGCACCTGGCCCACCGGGTACACGGTGACGCACTGCTGACCGCCGCCCGCCACCTGCGCGAGCTGCGCCCACGCCTGCGGACGGCCGGTCTCCACGGCGACGCGCGCGCCGGTCGCGGCCGCGCGCAGCGCGAGCACCTGCGACATCCACAGGCCGCCGACGAGCACGACGTCGAAGCGGGTCGGCCGGGCGAGGCCGAGGACCGCGGGCATGTTCTCGGTGTCCGTACCGATGACGACACCGTCGTCGCCGATCGGCAGCGAGATCGCGTTGACCTCGTCGGGGGAGACGACGTGGCGGTTGCGGCGCGGGCCGCGCAGCCCGAACCCCGGCGCGAAGATGCGCCGTTGCTGCTGGGAGGCGGGCTCCGGCTGCTGGACGATCGGGATGAGTCCGGTGTCGCCGGGGGCGGCCACGTGCGCGGGGCGGCGCTGCTCGGGGGGAGCGGGGGCGGGGGCGGGGTAAGACATCAGTACGTACCTCCCAGCGGCAGCGTGGCGAGCACTCCGGGAACCTGTTCCCGGTCGAGTCGGACCAGGCCGACCTTGGCGGCGTTCGCCGTGCGCTCCAACTCCTGGCGGATATTGGTCAGTTCGTCCTCACCGCGGCCGGTGATCCGGACGTGACCGGTGAGCGACGTACCGCGGTTGCCGGCCCGGCTCAGCGTCATCGAGAAGGTCGACGCGAGCACCGGCATCGAGGTGAACTGCGTGACCAGCTGCGGCAGGGCGACCCCGCCCTGACCGAGCTGCGGCCACTTGGAGATCCAGTACGTGGAGTGCCAGCGGTCGTCCACGCGCCAGTTGCGTACGGACTCGGCGGTACGGCGCTGCGCCGGACCCCCGTTCTGCCCGCGCTGGGCGTTGGCCCGCGGGTTGAGGCAGCTGGACGTCGCGATCGCCTGCACGAGTTCGGCCTCGTCGAGGATCGTCGCCTCGAAGCCCGCGCCCGCAAGACGGCTGGCCAGCTGGTCGGCGATGCGCAGCAGCGCACGCTGCGCACCGGGCACACCGTCGCCGCGCGCCTCGACGGCCTCCGGGCAGAGCTCGGGGTCGAGCTTGAGCGCGACCCACGTCAGCCGCAGCGCCGGGGAACCGGCCTGGGCCTGCACGGGCGCGTACGAACGGGCAGCCACCGACTGCGGCGGAAGGTGCGGCGCCGGAGCGGGCTGGGTGTGCTGGACGACCTGCGCGGAGGCGAGCTTGATCCCGTCGACCTCCAGGCATTCCTGCACCAGATCCAGCGGCAGTTGACGCCGGCCGACGGACGGGCGCAGCGGCTCGTCACCGGGCTGGACGAAGAGGACGGCGGTCAGGAACGTCCCGTCCCCGATCATTCCGATCGAACGGTCGTCCCTGGACACGAAGTTGTACGTACGCAGCGCCGGATCGCACTCGACGGCAGGCGCGAGCCACGGCTCCGTGCCGGGCGGCACGGGCAGTTTGGCCGCGCGCTGACGGCCCTTGAGGGCGCGCGTGGTGTCGTACCACTCGACGAGCGGACGGTGGTGCAGCCGCAGTACGGCAAAGAGCAGCAGCACGGCGGCCACCACGACCGCGGGTGCCACGAGCCACTTCTCGGTGACCCAGGCGCCGACCACGAGAGCGGCGGCGACCTCGAGGAGTACGAGCTGCTGGAGCCGGAGCGGGCCGATGCCGCCGGGCCTCGGCAAGGTGCGCGGCGACGCGGCCAGTACGGCCGAAGGGGCCGGAACCGGGGCCGCGGCCTGCCGTGGTGTGCGGCGATCACGTCGAGAGCGGGTAGCGCTGGTCATCCCCCGGGACATCCCTTTCCGAAGCGGTGCCTTCTCAGCGACCTCTGCTGGGTCCTCTGCGTCGCTCGCAGATGTGAAGCAAGAGACGCATGCGAATGGTCACCGTACAACCCCCGGCCCCCCGCGGGGGCAAGCGGGCAGGGCATAGTAGGGGCCTGCTCGGCTTCACACAGGCCTTAAGTACGTCGCGAAACGGGGAGAACCGGCACACATGGCAACGCGTAAGGATGAGCTCAGCGCCTACTCGTTCGCTCGCAAGCGCACAGTGGCGGCGTTCCTCGCGCCGTCGCCGGGCGGTTCCGAGGAAGGTGCACCGCGGCCGTTCAAGACGGTCATGCCCAGTCTGATCGTGGGGGTGATCCTGGTCGTGGGCTGCGTCGGCTGGGGTGTGATCAAGCCTTCCGCGCCCAAGGGCTGGGACGAACCGGGGAAGTACATCATCGTCGACTCCGACTCGACGACCCGATATGTCGTGCTCCCGGACAAGGGCCCGGGCGGCAAGAAGGTGCCCACGCTGCACCCGGTCCTCAACTACGCCTCGGCGAAGCTCCTGCTCGACAAGGGCAAGGGCGAGGTCCTGGAGGTCAAGGGCTCGGAGATCGACAAGAGCGGGATCGCGCACGGCTCGACGCTCGGCATTCCGTACGCGCCCGACCGGCTGCCGACTGCCGGGGACGCGGAGAAGGCGAAGGTCTGGGCGGTGTGCGAGCGGCCCTCGGTCGGGACGGGCACCAACATCGACCGCGCGGTGTTCGTACTGAACGAGAAGGAAGCCTCGGCCGTCACCGACCAGAAGAAGGGCGCGCTGGGACCGGCGGACGTCCTGTACGTGGTCGACTCCAGCACGACGGACGGCACGCACCCCGGTGCGCAGTACATCATCGACAGCAACGGCTCGAAGTTCCTGGTGGGCGACCCGACGGCCGTGCCCAACACCCTGCCCGGAACCACGCAGGAACAGCTGCGTACCGCGGTCATCGGCGGTGCGGCCGACCCGCAGAGGGTCAGCAAGGAGTGGCTGGCCTCGCTGAACGACGGCGGTCACATCGAGTTCCCGACGATCCCGGGACTCGGCGAACAGACCTCGATGCAGGGCATGCCCGACAAGGCGCGGACCGTCGGCATGGTCCTCCAGTCGCAGGACACTTCGGGGACCCAGTTCTATGTGGTCCTGAAGGACCACGTCGCCAGGGTGTCGCCGTTCGTCGCACAGCTGCTCCGGGGGCTCCCCGACGCCTCGAAGCTGTACGCGGACGCCTCCACGGACCCCGTGAAGGTGAGCGCGACGGACCTGATCAAGGCCAACGGCGGCTCGATGGACGTCTTCGAGGCCGGGAAGGGCTGGCCCAAGCTGAGCCCGAAGTGGGCGAACACCTCGGCGCCGACGGAGGGGGCGAAGGCGCACGACACCGCGTGCAGCGTCTACAAGGGCACGCCCGACCCGGCCACCAAGAAGCCGCTGCTGACGGCGTGGGCCGGATCGTCGTACCCGAAGAACGTGTCCGCCGAATCACTCAACGCCTATGTGTCCTCGGGCTCGGGGCTGCTCTTCACGGAGCTGTCCGGTACGGCGGAGGGGGGTGGCGCGAAGTATCTGCTCACGGACACCGGGCTGCGCTACGCACTGCCGTCGGGCAACGACTCCACGAAGAAGAACGGGTCGACCACGACGTCGCCGTCCACTGGCGAGGACGCCTCGGAGACGGACAAGGCGAGGGCACGACTGGGGTACGAAAAGACCACGGACTCGGCGCCCGTACCGGCGACCTGGGCCGAATTCATCCCCAAGGGACCGACGCTCGACACCGGTGCGGCAGCCCAGCCGCAGAGTCAGTGAGGTCCAACAGCCTTACCCGCGTGACGACTTGGGCATGTTCACTGCAAGCCGGTCACGTGACTGTGTGAAATCTGTAACTGATCGCATCTGCCCATAGCTGTGTGACAGACGGGCGATAGAGTGAGCACAGAGCTCATTGACGTGAAGCTTATTCCGGGGGCTGACAACGGCTACCCGGTCACCAACGAAGCATGGGGGAAGGTGCACCATGGCCGGCCAGTTTCAGGTAACTGAGGACGAACTCCGCGTCCTCTCGGGGAAGATCGACACCGTTCGGGGTCAGATCCAGGGCGAGATTTCGCGGCTCAACGGCGTGATCGACCAGATCGCGTCCGGATGGAAGGGCGAGGCGGCGACCTCGTACCACCAGCTGCAGAACCGCTGGAACGAGGACGCTCGCAAGATGAACGGCATCCTGGGCGACATCAAGGACGCCGTGGACTCGACGCGTACGAACTACAACGCGTCCGAGGACCAGCAGAACTCTGAGATCAGCAAGATCATGTCCGACTTCGGCTGATCTGCCCGCTCTTCACAGCACTGCCATCGAACGTACCGACTTCCTTCTTCTGTAAAGGAGCATTGGCGATGCCCATTCTCGTCAATTTCGCCACCATCACCCAGGCGTCGCAGGACGTCTCGGGTACCGCCCAGCGCATCAAGCAGCAGCTCGATGACCTGGAGGCGTCCGTCAAGCGCGTCGCCAACACCTGGGAAGGCGAGGCCCAGCAGGGCTACCAGGCCAAGCAGCAGCAGTGGGACACCACCGCCGCCGACCTGCACGCCACCCTGCTGAAGATCTCTTCCGCGCTGCAGAACTCGGCCGACAACTACCAGGCGACGGAGAAGAGCAACGCCGCCACCTGGGGCTGAGCAAGTCATGGACGTGGGTCGACCCGGTCAGCGCTGCTGCCGGGTCGACCCACGTCTGTCGGTAGGCACTTCACCTTTCACGCAAGCCCTGGGAGTCCTGAACATGGGGGTCCTGATGCCCCGTACGAGTGGAACCCGCGCACTGCAGCGGGTCTTTGGCGTACTCGCGGCCACGGGAGCCTGCCTGGCGGCAGTCCCCGCAGCGTCCGCCGCCGCCTCCGACAAGCACGACAAACCTGACTTCGGCCTGGCCTCCAGCTCCGAATGCGTCTTCGGCGGCGGCAACATCAAGCCCACGCCGTGGTCGCTGCAGCGCATCCTCCTCGACCAGCTCCGTGAGGAGTCGAAGGGCGCGGGTGTCACGGTGGCGGTGATCGACACCGGCGTGGACAAGGGAAACGATCAGCTGGCCGGGGCGCTGGCCCCCGGCGGCAGGGACTTCGTGGGCAGCACGGACGGCACCGTGGACCTCGAGGGCCACGGCACCCGGGTCGCGGGCATCATCGCGGCGCGCCCGGCCAAGGGCAGCGGCTTCGCGGGGCTTGCTCCGGAGGCCAAGATCCTGCCGCTCCGGTACACGGGCAGCGGCAGCGACGATCCGAAGAAGCAGGGCAACTCGGGCACGATGTCTGCCGCGATCGATTACGCGGTCAGCAAGCACGCCTCGATCATCAACATCTCCTCGGACACGGTGAAGCGCCAGGACAATGCGCAACTGCGGGCAGCAGTGGCGCGGGCGGTGACTGCGGGAGCCCTGATCATCGCGGCGGCGGGCAACGAAGGCGCGGACGGCAATCAGCTGGCCACCTATCCGGCGTCGTACGAGGGGGTCCTCGCGGTAGGTGCCTCCGACCGCAACGACGAGAGGGCGTTCTTCTCGCAGTCGGGCAAGTTCGTGGACGTGGCGGCGCCCGGCGTAGGCATGATCTCGACGGTCCCCAAGGGCGGCCAGTGCACGGCCGACGGCACGAGCTTCGCGGCCCCGTACGTGGCGGGCGTGGCAGCCCTGCTGAAGTCCAAGCACCCGGACTGGACGGCGAAGCAGCTCACCACACGCATAGAGGAATCAGCCAAGCGCACGGGCCGCGGCCCGAACCAGTTCCTCGGCTGGGGCGTCGTGGACCCGATCGCGGCCCTGGGTGACGACTCCGAGCCGGCGGACGACGCGGTCATGGACCCCAAGCCCGACGTGGTGGCGGGCCAGGTGGTCCCGATGTCGGTCACGATGGGCGAGACCCAAGCCGAACGCGATCGGCGGACGGCGATGTACGTGATGGGCGGATCGCTGGTGCTGGTGCTGACGGTGGCCGGCAGCGGTGTGGTGGTCCGCGACTGGCGACGGAAGCAGACGCGGGCTGCGGGTGCGGGCACGGGTTCGCTGTAGTCGTCTGGCAACAAAGACATATAGGTAACAGGGGAGAGGAAACGGGGTTATGGCGGGCGACGGTAGCGGGATGCGGGTCGATCTCAGCGCGATGGATGAGGTCATCCGGAAGCTCTGGGGACTGCTCGACGAGATGGACACTGCGGGGACGACGGCGAAGTACAACACGGAGATCCCGGCGACGGCTCTGGGGCACGAGTCGTTCAAGGAAGCGGCGAAGCTTCACGCTGCACACGGCGAGATGAAGACCAGTATCGAGGCCATGATCAAAAAGCTGCACGGGCTGATCGACGAGTTCGGCACGAGCACCTCGAAGGTCAGGGACAAGTACAGCGAGCAGGAAAACGCGAACAAGACCCAGATGGGGGGCAACTCCGGTGGCCCCAAGACGAAGCCCGGACTTGAGTAAACGCATTCCTGGCTAGGGCCACTGACGGAGGGGAAGTTCAATGGCATACGGATACACGACGCCTCAGCAGCAAGAGGCGATCCGGAAGGCGAATGAGGAAAGGCTTCAGAAGGAGCACGACGAGAAGCTGGAGGAGCAGCCGAACGGTGGAATGGACCGTCCCACCGGGCTGGACACCAACTTCATGGAGTACTCGATCAAGGGCTTGAAGCGCATGGTCGAGGATGCAGATCCGGGCAAGATCCTCGAGATCAGCCAGCACTGGAAGTCGGTCCACCACACCCTTTCCGGCGGCGAGGGAGACAAAACGGGGCGAGTGGACGGCGTGTCTGCCGGGGACAGCGTCGCCGGGATGCTGGACAAGGCAGTTTCGAACGTCCTTGAGCACTGGGAGGGGCAGGCAGCCCAGGCCTTCCAGAGGAAGGCTCAGGAAGTTTCCACCAGCATCCGCAATGCTGCCGCGTACGCCAGCCTGACAGCAGGGCAGATGGATGCGGTCCAGAACGACCTGCGCCAGGCCAAGGAGACGATGCGGAGCATCAAGGAGCCTGGATTCTGGGACAAGGTCGGCGACAAGCTTTCCGACTACGACCGCGACGACACGCAGATGCAGAAGGACCTTGCGAACGGAGTCGACGCGAAGGCTGCGGCTGCGGCGAACGCGGACCGGCTCTCGGCCACCAAGGAGAGGCAGCTGCAGGCCGTCTCCGTGATGGAGAGTCTTGGGTCGAACTACCAGACGTACGCGAAGAACATCAAGACAGACAACATTGACCAGCAAAAGCCCATCACCCCGCCGAACAACCAGGTGACGGTGCCGCCGCCGGTCCACATCCCGACTTCCAATGCCAAGGTGCCGGGGAAGGCGGGTACGACGGACAAGTGGAGTTCGGGTCAGGTCAAGCCTGTTCAGACCGCCCCGACGGTTCCGCACGACTCAAGCCTTCCGCCGGCCCACACGCTCCCGTCGACGGGTAGTCACGACATCGGCAGCTACACGCCGCCGTCAGTCGGAACCAGCGTCGACGGCATCACCACGCCGACACCCACCACCGGAATCGGTAGTGGCGGCATCGGCAGTGGCGGCGGTGGCGTCGGTGGAGGTGTCGGAACAGGTGGCCTCGGCGGTGGCGGCGTCGGTGGAGGATCCGGTTCTGGCTTCGGCGTTGCCGGTGCAGGCGGTCTGGCCGGCGGCATGGCAGCCGGTGCCGGTGGTCGTGGCGGCGGCGTCGGTGGCGCCGCAGGTGCGGGCCGAGGTGGTGCCGCTGCTGGCCGTGGAATGGGCGGAATGGGCGGCGGCGCCGGTGCGGGTGCACGCGGTGGCGCTTCCGGAGCTGGTGGCCGAGGGGCACTTGCCCGGGCCCGTGGCGGCGCGGTCGGCGCAGCCAAGGGAGTCACCAACAAGACCGGCGCAGGTGCCGGTTCCGGTCTGCACGGCAGCCGCGGCGGCTCGCAGCGTGGAGCGTCGGGCGCAGGCGGCATGGGCGGCGCTGCTGGCCGCGGCAAGGGCAAGAAGGGCCAGGGCGAGGGCAGCGATCGTCCGGACTACCTGGTCGAGGACGAGGAGACCTGGATCTCCGAAGAGCAGGGCCGGATCGTACCGCCCACCATCCAGTAGGTGAACGAGCAGCCCACCCGGCAAGCGCTGGGTGGGCTGCTCGCTGGCGTGACCAGTTGTAGTTGAGTGAGGAGCAAGGAATGGGTTTCAAACGAGTCTGGCCCACGACGGGAGTTGTGGCCTTGACGGGAGCCTTGCTCCTTGGTTCAGCCACGAGTGCGTCGGCGGACTACATCAGGGACAAGCAATGGCCTTTGACGGCGTTCAACGCCAAGAAGGTCTGGACTGTGTCGCAAGGGCAGGGCGTGACGGTCGCCGTTGTGGACTCCGGAGTGGTCGGAACCCATCCTGACCTCACTGGGCAGGTACTGCCGGGGAAGGACTTTACGGGCGCAGGGAATCCTAACGAGGACACGCTCGGCCACGGCACGTCAATGGCTGGCATCATTGCGGCTCATGGGCATGGTGCAGGAAATGCCGATGGAGTGATGGGGCTGGCACCAAAGGCAAAAATCTTGCCAGTGCGAGTCACCACCCCGGACAATGACAATCCGGAAACCAATTGGGCACCGGCTGTCCGCTACGCGGTGGATGCCGGCGCCAAGGTGATCAACCTCTCCTTCGCCGCTTCAAACGGATCGTCAACTTCCAAGGGTGCGGAAGCAATTGCTTACGCGCAGCAGCATGATGTCGTTGTGGTGGCCGGTGCCGGAAACGATGGGATCGATAACATTGGGTTTCCGGCGTCCCTCCCCGGGGTGGTGTCCGTAGGGGCCGTCGACGAATCATTGAAGGTCGGTAATGACTCGAACTGGGGCAAGGGTCTCGTTCTGACTGCTCCGGGCGTAAAGAACATCGTCGTGGCGCCAAATCAGCCAAACGGCTATGCGGAAGCTACGGGTACTTCAGACTCGACGGCCTACGTATCGGCTGAAGCCGCTCTGCTGCGTGCCAAGTTCCCGAATTTGACGGCCGGGCAGATCATCAACCGGATGATCAAGTCGGCGACGTACGGCGACAATGCTGTATCGAAGAAGCCTGACGAGAAGCTTGGCTACGGGATGATCCGCCCGTATTCCGCGCTTACCATGGACATCCCGGCTGGTCCGAAGGAAGGTCCCCTCGCGCAGTCGCCCGTTGCGTCGAAGTCCGCAGCGAATCCGGAGAAGTCGGATACTCCCAAGAAGGACTCGTCCTCTTCATCATCGGACGACTCTTCGTCGGTGAGCCCGATCGCGATCGTCGCCGGCATCGCAGTAGTCGTGGTGATCGCCATTATCGTCGTGGTCATCATCCGTCGCCGTAACCGCGGTGGCCCGGGCGGCCCCGGCGGCGGCACCCCTGCACAGGGTTACGGCGGCTACCCGAATCAGCCGCAGTACCCGGCCAATGCTCCAGGCCAGGCGCCGCAGAATCCCCCCTACGCCCAGCAGCCCCCGTACCAGGGTCAGTAGTGCATTTCAGTGGTTGATTGAGGAGTAAGGAATGGGCGTCAAGCGAGTCTGGGCCGCGACGGGAGTTGTGGCCCTGACGGGAGCCTTGCTCCTCGCTTCGGCTCCGATGGCGTCGGCCGACTACATCCGGGACAAGCAGTGGATTTTGAAGGCGTTCGACGCCGAATCTGTTTGGTCCCAGAGCAAAGGCCAAGGCGTGACGGTCGCAGTGGTCGACACGGGAGTGGACGGAAGTCATCCAGACCTGACTGGGCAGGTGCTTCCAGGCAAGGACTTCCTCAGTGCCGGTGGCAGTGCGCACAGGGACCTCGATGGCCACGGAACCTCCCTGGCCAGTGAGATTGCGGGGCATGGCCACGGCGCCCACCATGCAGACGGTGTGATGGGGCTTGCGCCTGCTGCGAAGATCCTTCCACTTCGGATTTCGTCCAATGGCAAGGATATTCACGACGCTACTTGGGCCCCGGCGGTTCGGTACGCAGTCGATCATGGCGCCAAGGTCATCAATCTGTCCTTTGGTGGCGGCGGGACCAGGCCCGGCTCTGATGGCGCTGAAGCGGTTGCGTACGCGCAGGCGCACGATGTTGTCGTAGTCGCGGGTTCGGGAAATGACGGGCATGACTCGATTTCTTACCCGGCTGCCCTCCCTGGGGTGGTTTCCGTTGGCGCCGTTGACGGCAAGGCGAATGTCTGGGACGACTCCAACTACGGCCATGGTCTTACCATTACCGCCCCCGGTGTAAATATCGTGGGGGCCAAGACCTCCAGTCCCAGCGGTTACGCAGAGGGATCGGGTACATCCGATTCGACGGCCTATGTTTCGGCTGCAGTGGCTCTCGTGCGGGCCAAGTTCCCCGATCTGACTGCTGGGCAGGTCATCAACCGGCTCATCAAGTCGACGACGTACGGCGGCAACACGATCACCAAGAAGCCGGACGACAAGTTCGGCTACGGAATCCTGCGCCCGTACTCGGCGCTCACCATGAGCATCCCCGCAGGGCCCAAGGAAGGACCGCTCGGGCAGGCGCCGGCGGCCAAGGAGTCCGGAGGGGCTCCCGGCACCGACAGGTCGACCGACCGCAACTCCGAGGAGTCGGCTGCCTCGTCGAGCAGTCCGTCCTCGGGGGCCCTGCTCGCCATCGTCGGCGGGATCGCGGCTGTCGTGGTCATCGGCATCGGCATCGTCGTTGCGGTCATCATCCGTCGCCGCAATCGTGGCGGCCCGGGCGGCCCGGGCGGCCCTGGCGGTGGCACGCCCGTCCAGGGCTACGGCGGCTACCCACACCAGCCGCAGTACCCGGCTCACGTGCCGGGGCAGGCTCCGCCGAATCCCCATCCGTACGCCCAGCAGCCCCCGCAGGGCTATCCCCAGCAGCCCCCGTATCAGGGTCTGTAGGGCTGGAACAGTTCAATACTCGAGGAGCGCGGCGCAATGGCCGTAAACGGTCCAATTCCGGGGACACCGGGGCCCTATGGGCAGTCGCAGCCGGGGTACGGGCCGCCGCAGCCGGCTGTGCCCCCACAACAGGGGTACGCGTACCCACCGCAGCCGCAGCCTGCGATGCCGCCACCTCCTGGATATGGCTATGGCCAACCGAACCCGATCGGGCCGCCGCGTCCGCCCAAGAAGAGAACAGGGCTCATCCTGACGCTGGTTCTGGCGTTGGTAGTCCTGGCCGGAGCAGGCGGCGTCGGCGCCTGGTATCTGACCAGGAGCTCGTCCGTCCAGCCCTTCTGGACCGTGAAGACGAACGCCTCTTGGATCGGTAACCACCAGGAGACGCAAGGTACTTGGTTCACCGGCAAGGCCGTGGTGCAGACCCTGGCCGACGGGGTGACGGCGTACGACCTGAAGAGCGGCACGCAGCTCTGGACGACACCGCTCCCTGGCGCCGGCAACCATGCATGCCTCGCACCGTCGGACTCGTACGGCGGGATTGGTGTCGTCGCCTACGGCGGGAAGCACGAAGGCGCTTGGGCTGGGTATGCGTGCGATCACGTTGCCGCGTACAACCTCGACACCGGCAAGGTGGTCTGGAGTAAGTCGCTCAACTTCACCTTCAAGGCCAATGACGTCGATCCAGTTGACCGTGACCAGGTTTCGGTGGCTCGCTCGCGTGGTGTTGTGGTCGTCCGCACCAACAAGGAGAGCATCGCGCTGCGGATCGCCGACGGCACCTCTGCCTGGAACCCGGAACGGGCAGCCACAGGCGGCTGCAATGCCGGTTCGTACACCGGAGGCGAGCTCCTCGTCCGAGTGCAGCGCTGTGAGAGCGGCAGCTATCCGAACGTCAAGTCGTGGCACACCGAGTCGTTGATCGACCCGGAAACAGGCAAGGCGAAGTGGATGACCAAGGAGGGAAATCGGGCAACTACCTTCCCCGTCTCGACCTTGCCCATGGTCTTCAGCTCCAACACCGAGACCTACGTCGCGAATGAGGCAAATGGCGTGCGGCGCAGTGTGTTTGGCAGCGCGCTGGACCAGACAGTGAACCTGTTCACTGAACGCGCGTCTGGCAGCGTATGGCCGGACACCGCCGTGTTCGCCAATGTCTTCGTGATGGGGGTAGCCGGAAAGGACCACGAGAGCGGCTTCGTGACGGCCTACGACCTCGACAGCGGTCGACAGGTGTGGAGAACGCCCGCACAGGCGCATACCCAGTACATTCCGCTGATGGGGACGGGCGCGAACCGGATCCTCGTGTACGTCAAGACGGACAATGCCGCCAAACTGATCGAGATGGGCAAGTACGACGGTTCGATGAAGACGCTCGTCGAGTATCCGGAGTCGGTCAACAAGAGCATGAGCTCGGGAGCGTGGCCGCATTGGCACGACGGCAGGATCTACGTCACGGGCGTGGGGGGCGGAAGCGGCGACACCAGCCACTCGCTCATGGTGCTGCCCACGACGAAGTGACCCCGATGGCACGCTGCTGAACCTCCGGGGCCGACCCCTGGCGCGAACCGCCTTTGGTCGGCCCTTTGGCATGTTCCAGGAGGTCTTGGCAGGGGTGTGGGGGTGGGCTCATCATGAGGCGCGTCGTTGTCATGGACGCGACTTGCGCTTGCGTGCCCCCCATCCCCCTCCCCAAGGGAGCGCCCCATGGACCAGCCCAGCCCCCACGCCGACAGACCCTCGCGCCGACGCCTGCTGCAGGGTGCCGCGGTTACCGCCGCGGCCGCCGCGCTGGGGCCGCTGGCCGCCGGCCGTGCTGCTGCCGCGGCTCCGTATCCCGTGACGCACTGGATACCGGCGAGCACCTCCAACTACACGGTCTCCAGCCGTCCGAGCAGCTATCCCCTCAACTACGTGGTCATCCACGTCACTCAGGAGACCTTCCAGGACGCGATGCGGATCTTCCAGGATCCGGCCCGCAAGGTGTCCGCGCACTACATGGTCGCCTCCGGCGACGGCTACATCGGACAGTTCGTGCGTGAGAAGGACATCGCCTGGCACGCCGGCAACTGGGACTACAACACGCGCTCCATCGGCATCGAGCACGAAGGCTGGGTCGATCAGCCGGAGTGGTTCACCGATGTGATGTACCAGCAGTCGGCGAAGCTCACCGCGGCCGTCTGTGACCGTTACGGCATCCCGAAGACGCGCACGCACATCATCGGCCATGTCGAGGTTCCGGGCACCGACCACACGGACCCGGGGCCGTACTGGGACTGGGCGAAGTACATGAAGTTGGTCAACGCGGCCTGACCTGCTGGAGACTGGTGAGATGGAGTTTCTCTGTTATCACCGTGATCGGCCCGGCTCCCTGGAGCTACGTGGCGAGCTGCTCGAAGCGCACTGGTCCTACATGGACGGGTTCGCCAAGGAGATGATCGCTCGTGGACCCACTCTGACCGAAGATCGGGAAGCGCCCACCGGCAGCATTCATATTCTCGATCTTCCCGATGTTGCTTCTGCTCGTGCCTTCGCCTTCGACGAGCCCGGGTATCAGGCCGGTGTCTACCGCGACGTGCTGTTGCGGCGGTGGCGCAATGTGCTGGGGCGCACCATGTGGGAGTTTCCCGGCGGAGACACCGAGGGGGACCGGTATCTGGTCCTCGGGTTGGGGGAGGGGGACGCCGTGGATCTCGATGTGCCCTCGGGGGACGCGGAGTTGATCGCCTTCGGGCCGCTTCTCGCCGACGACGGTGTCACCTGGCTGGGGACGGCTGTGCTGCTTCGGGCTCCCGATGCGGACACCGCACGTGCCGTCCTCACCGTGGATCGGTATGCCTCGGTCGAGGTGCATCCCTGGCAGTTCGGAGGGCGATCGTCATGACGATCACCGAGATCAGGGCGATGCCCGCCCCTACGTAGAGCGGCGCCGCGTAGCCGAGGCCTGCCGTGATGGCCAGGCCTCCCAGCCAGGCGCCCAGTGCGTTGCCCAGGTTGGACGCGGAGACATTGGCGCTGGCTGCCAGTGCCGCTCCGCGGGCGAAGTCCGTGACGCGCGTGATCATGCCGGGCACGGTGGCGAAGCCGAACAGGCCCATCAGGAAGACGAGTATCACGGAGGCCGTGGCGCTGGTGGCGAGGAGGCCGAACGCGGTCAGGGTGGCGGTGAGTCCCAGGAGGGCGAGTATCAGGGCCCGGTCGCGGTCGTGGTCGGCCGCCCGTCCGCCGATCAGGTTTCCCGCCACCAGGCCGGCCCCGTACACCATGAGGAGCCAGGCGACGTCCCGGTCGGAGAAGCCGCCGACCTCGGTGAAGGTGTACGCGATGTAGCTGAACGCCCCGAACATCCCGCCGTAGCTGAGCGCGGTGGCCGCCAGCGTCAGCCACACCTGCCCGGAGCGGAATGCTCGGAACTGGTGCGGCGGGCTCGTCTCGGCCGTCCCCGCCGGTACGAGCGCCACGATCCCCGCCAGTGCCAGTACGCCGAATCCGGTCACCGCCCAGAACGCCGCCCGCCAGCCCCAGCGTTCACCCACCAGCGCGCCGAACGGCACGCCCAGCACATTCGCGACCGTCAGCCCGGCGAACATGACCGCCACCGCGCGCGACTTCTTCTCCGGTACGACGAGACTGCGCGCGACCAGCGAGCCGATCCCGAAGAACGAGCCGTGGCACAGCGCCGCCACCACCCTGCCGAGCAGCATGATCCGGTAGTCCGGTGCGACGGCGGAGAGCAGGTTGCCGATGACGAACAGCGCCACCAGGCCGACCAGGATCCTCTTGCGGGGCAGCCGCGCCGTCGCCGCGGTCAGCACGATCGCGCCGACCGCGACACTCAGTGCGTAACCCGAGATCAGCCAGCCCGCGGCCGCCTCGGAGACCTCGAAACTCGACGCCACCTGCGGCAGCAGACCGGCGATCAGGAACTCGGTCAGGCCGATGCCGAAGCTCCCAAGTGCCAGGGCTGTCAGTCCACTTGGCATACGGCGCTCTCCGATCGTGGGGGATCTGTCGATCATGCCTCACGGGAGGGTTGCGGCCGAGTGGTGAACAGCACCTGGCCCAGTGCCAGCAGGCTCAGGCCGAACATCAGGACGCCCAGCGGCACATGCAGCGCCGGGTGGTGCGTCACGCCCAGCACCACCTGCACCGACGCGAGGACCAGGAAGCCGGACGAGTAGAGGATGGGGCGCGGTGAGCCGCCGCCCGGGCGCCACGCCAGGATCGCGGCGAGGACGTACAGCATCGTGGCCGCGTACATCACGCGCGCTCCGGCGCTGTGCAGCGTCTCGCCGTAGGACGTGGAGAGCAGCAGTCCCGCGCTGACTGCCTGAAGGAAGATCGTCAACGTCTGCAGGGCTATGGCGACTTGGAGGAACGTGGCTCTGGTGGTGGTCGGTGCTGCCGTCGTCTGTGCGGCCATGACGCGGTCCTCTCTTCTGCCTCGCGGCAAGTGGATCAGTAAGGTCTCAGTAGTCCGACGACACGGGCCCGCGAAATGTGAGGTCGAGCATGAGCACCAGTACGGTCACCGGCGAGCGGCGGCAGTTGATGAACGTCGCCTACCGGCTCCTCGGGTCGGTCGCCGAGGCCGAGGACGCCGTGCAGGAGGCGTACGCCCGCTGGTACGCGATGTCGCCGCAGCGGCAGGCGGCGGTCGAGGCGCCCGGTGCCTGGCTGACGACGGTGGTCGGGCGGATCTGTCTGGATCTGCTGGGGTCGGCGCGGGTCCGGCGCGAGCGGTACGTCGGCGAGTGGATACCCGAGCCGCTGCCCGACCGTACGGAGTGGTTCAGCGGGCGGGCCGAGGCGGGGGCCGAGCCGGTCGACCCCGCTGAGCTGGTCACGCTGGACGAGTCCGTGAACATGGCTTTTCTCGTCGTACTGGAGTCGATGACCCCCGCGGAGCGCGTGGCGTTCATCCTCCACGACGTCTTCCGGTACCCCTTCGGGGAGGTCGGCGCGATCGTCGGGCGCACGCCCGCGGCCTGCCGGCAGCTGGCGTCCTCGGCGCGCCGGAGGGTGCGTGACGCTCAGGCTCCGGTGGGGGCGGCCGCGGGGCAGGCCGGTCTCGTACGGGACTTCAAGCAGGCCTGGGAGGCCAAGGACATCGAGGCCCTGGTCGGGCTCCTCGACCCCGACGCCACGATGATCGCCGACGGCGGCGGTCTGGTCGCCGCCGCCCTGCGCCCGGTCGAGGGCGGTGAGCGCATCGCCCAGTTCCTGGCCGGGTTCGCCGGCAAGACCCCTGGGCTCGTGCTTCTGGAGCGGACGGTCAACGGGCTGCCGGGGCTGGTCGCCCGGCACGAGGGGGTCACCGTGTCCGTGGCGGCGTTCGGCCTCTCCGGCGGCCGTGTCACGCACATCTGGGCGGTCCGCAATCCGGAGAAGCTGCGGTTGTGGAGTGGGGAGTGAGTGGTTTTGCGGTAGTTCGTCGGGAAGGGTGGTAACGGGAGTCGTATCCGGAATGCGGCGTGCACATGTGGCAGGCTGCGCCGCATGTCAGGAGACCCTTACGACGGCCACCACCCCGTCCTCGTGATCCTGGTGGCCGTCGCCGGATGCGTCGCCGCGCTGTGGATCGACATCCGCGCCGTGCTGCTGCTGTCGCGGGCCGGGGCCGGGTGGACCACGCGGACCGCCGTGAAGGGCGCTGCGCTGCTGGTGTGGGCGGGCATGATCGGCATGTACACCTGGGGTGTGCTGCACCTCGTACTGCTCGACGAGGACCGCCAACTGCGCGCGTGCCAGGAGGCGTTGGGGCCGGAGCGGGCCAAGCTGCTCGACGGGTACGAGACCTCCTTCGTCCCCCTGCGGTTCGGGTGCCATCTGGAGAACGGATGGACGTACGAGGCGGTCGTGCCCGGGTACGTCAATCCCGTGACGGGGATCTTCGCGGTCACGGCGGGGGTTCTGACTCTGGTCGTGCGCTACTCGTCCGAGGGTGTGGTGCGCGGGGGTGTCGCCAACTCTCCTTCTGCGTCCTCCTCTTGACCTGGCGCCGTTCGTCCCTGAGGGTGTGGTGGGTTTGAGCCGCAAGTAAGCAGGAGGTACGCGTGAGACGTTGGAAGACTCGAGGTGCGCTGGCCGCGGTCGCGGCGATGCTGTTCGTGGGGACGGCCGCGCCTTCTTCAGTTGCTGTGACAACGTTGTCAGGAGCATTCGCGGGAGGACACGGCGCCCCGCTCGTCGACGATCCCAGCGATTACGTCGACCCCCTCATCGGCACCGGCAGAGGCGGGTCCAGCGTCGGTGAGATCAACAACTTCCCCGGGCCCTCGACCCCGTTCGGGATGATGCAGTTCTCTCCCGACACCCCCGGCTCCTACGCCGGGTACCAGTACCACAGCGACACCATCCGCGGCTTCAGCATGGATCACGCCTCGGTCGGCTGCACCGCCTTCGGCGACGTGCCGGTCCTCCCCGTGACCGGTGACGTCGGCGCCGCCCCCTGGGACCGCGTCGAGCACTTCTCGCACACCGACGAGAAGGCGGAGCCCGGCTACTACGCCGTCACCCTCGACGACTCGAAGGTACGGGCCGAGCTCACCGCCACCACCCGTACCGGACTCGCCGCCTTCACCTTCCCCGAAGGCGCCGCCGCCCAGGTCCTCGTCAAGGGCGGTGCCAGCCTCGCGGGCGACAAGGCCGCCGACATGCGTGTCGTGGGCGACCGCGAGGTGACCGGGTCGGCCACGACCGGGAACTTCTGCGGCAAGGGCAACGAGTACACCGTCCACTACGCCATCACCTTCGACCAGCCGTTCACCGCGCACGGCACCTGGGACGGCAAGACCGTCACCGCGGGCAGCGACACGGTGGACGCCCCGAAGGCGGGCGCGTATCTGACCTTCGACACGGCGAAGAACCGCACCGTGCAGGCCAAGATCTCGATGTCGTACGTCTCCGTGGACGGCGCCGAGGCCAACATGGCCGCGGAGGTGCCGGGTTGGGACTTCGGCGCGCTGCGGCAGCAGACCCGCGACCAGTGGACGCTTGCGCTGCGCAAGGTCCGGGTCGCGGGCCAGGACACCGACGAGCTGAAGACCTTCTACACCTCGCTCTACCACGGGCTGATGCACCCGAACACGTTCGACGACGCCGACGGGCGCTACATCGGCTTCGACAACAAGATCCGCACGCTCCCCAAGGGCCGTCACCAGTACGCCAACTTCTCCGACTGGGACACCTACCGCTCGCTCGCCCCGCTGCAGGCGATGCTCTGGCCCAAGGAGGCGAGCGACATGGCGCAGTCGCTCGTCAACGACGCGGTGCAGGGCGGCTGGTGGCCGCGCTGGCCCGTCGCCAACGACTACACCGGGCAGATGACCGGCGACAACTCCGTCGCCCTCATCTCCAACCTCTACGCCTTCGGCGCCCGTGACTTCGACCTCAGGACCGCGCTGAAGTACCTGGTCAAGGGTGCGACGACGGTGGACGACACCCCGGGTGCGTACAAGGAGCGCCCGGACATCGCGAACTACGTCGAGCGCGGCTACGCACCGAACAACGACGCCTCCCGCGGCGACCACGCCCGCGTCGGCGGCTCGGTCACCCTCGAGTGGGCGATCGACGACTTCGGGATCGCACAGCTCGCGAAGGCCGCGGGCGACGAGAGCACCGCCCGCACCTTCACCCGGCGCGCCCAGAACTGGCAGAACATCCTCAACCCGGCCACGGACTACCTCCAGCCGCGCGGCGAGGACGGCCGCTTCCCGGACGGGCCCGGCTACCAGCCGCCCGCCCCCGGCAAGTTCGGCCAGGACGGCTTCGACGAGGGCAACGCCGCCCAGTACAACTGGCTCGTACCGCAGAACACGGCCGGTCTGATCCAGGCGATGGGCGGCCGCGACGCGACGTCCCAGCGGCTCGACACCTTCTTCGCGAAGCTCAACGCGGGCCCGAACGAGCCGTACATGTGGGCGGGCAACGAGGTCAACTTCGGTGTTCCGTGGGTCTACAACCACCTCGGCACCCCCTGGAAGACCCAGAAGACGGTGCGTGACATCGCCACCACCCTCTTCAGCCCGACGCCCGACGGAGAGCCCGGCAACGACGACCTCGGCGCCCAGTCCTCCTGGTACGTCTGGGCCGCGCTCGGCGTCTACCCCTCGACGCCCGGCACGCCCGACCTCTCCGTGCACAGCCCCCTGTTCGAGCGCGCCGTGCTCGATCTCCCGGGCGGTGGAAGGGACTTGGACATCCGTGCGCCGAAGGCCGCGGCGTCCGCCCCGTACGTCCACGACCTGAAGCTCGACGGCCGTGACTGGGAGCGCACGTACCTTCCGCAGTCCGTCGTACGGGGCGGAGGCCGCCTCGACTTCACCCTCTCCACCACCCCCGACACCCACTGGGCGACGTCCGCGCAGGCGGCGCCGCCCTCGTACCGCACCGGCGAGCACCCCTTCCTGGTCAGTGCCACGCCCAACCAGTCCACCGTCGTGCCCGGCGGCGCGGGGGCGGACATCACCGTCGACGCGCAGCGGCTCGGCGGGCGCGACCACAGCCTGACGGTCACCGCCGAGGTGCCGAAGGAGCTGAGCGGGAGTGCGCGCAGCAAGCAGCTGAAGCTCGATGCGCGGACGGGGTCGGGGAGCGTCGCGTTCACCGTCACCGCCGCAGCCGGGACGCCCGAGGGTTACTACGAAGTCCCGCTGACCGTGAAGGGATCCGGGAAGTCCGCCCCTGTGAAGCTCTCGGCGTACGTCCTGGTCGCCGCGGAGGGCAGCCTGTCCGCCGCGTACGACAACACCGGGATGTCGGACGACGCCGACCACGGCCAGGGCGACCTCGACGGCGCGGGCAACACCTTCTCCCGGCAGGGGCTCGCCGCCGCCGGGCTGAAGGGCGGCGCCCGGCTGGAGGCGTCGGGCACGTCGTTCGTGTGGCCCGCCGCCCCGCAGGGGCGCCCCGACAACCTGGTCGCGGGCGGCCAGACGATCGAGCTGGGCGCGGCCGCCGAGGACGCGCGGAGGCTGCTGTTCGTGGGCTCCGCCACCAACGGTGACCAGCGGGGCAGCGCGACCGTGACGTTCACCGACGGCACGACCGGCACCGCGGACCTGTCGTTCGGCGACTGGACCCTGCCGGGCGGCGGCAGCGACCCGGTCTTCGGCAACACCGTGGTGGGCAAGGCCCCCAGGAACCAGGGCGGGGGTCAGGGAGGACCTGCGTACGTCTTCGCCACGACGCCCTTCCAGGTGCCCGACGGCAAGCAGATCAAGAGCGTGACGCTGCCGAAGGACGGGGAGCTGCACGTGTTCTCCGTCGGACTCGGCTGAGATCACAGCCGCGCAGGCCGGTCCGGCGTCGTCCTGACGCCGGACCGGTCAGCGGCCGAGCTCCGGCTTCGACTGCGGGCGTCGCAACAACCACTGCCCGAAGGTGCGGCGCGGCGGCTTCGGGGCGCGTACGCGGATGCTGCCGCTGTGGACCTTGCCCGTGATGTGCACCTGCAGCCGGACCGGCGCCGCGGGGTCGGGCTGCGCCCGGTTCCGCGCACTGCCGCTGCGCACCGTCACCTCGTCGAGGTCCACCCGTACGTCCGGCGGCACCACCAGCGTCACCGAGCCGCTGTGCACCGACGCCTCGATCTCGAGCACGGGCAGTGCGATCACGGCGCCGGTGAAGTCGAGCGAGACCGCGCCGCTCCCGACCTCGATCTCCAGCCGCTGCGGCACCACCCAGGGACCCTCCCGGCGGACGCTGGCGCTGCTCACCACGATCCGCGACACCTCCTTCGGAGCCGCGGCGGCGACACCGACGGGGAGGGCGGGTCCCGCGGCGGTCGCCGGCAGATCCGCGAGCACGGACTCGAGCTCCCCGTACGTACGGGCCGTCAGCGCCACCTCGAGCCGCTCGTCGAGCTCCTCCGCGGTCAGCCTGCCGTCGCCCGCGGCGATCTGCAGCCGCTCGACGACCAGGTCGCGGTCCTCGTGGGAGGCGCGGAGTCTGCTGCGATCGGGAACCAGTTCACCGGACATGCCTTCAATGTACTGGGGGAGGGGAGACTCCAGCAGGCCGCTCTCAGTACAGCCAGA
The DNA here is from genome assembly GCF_036227325.1 of Streptomyces sp. NBC_01465. Taxonomy (NCBI): domain Bacteria; kingdom Bacillati; phylum Actinomycetota; class Actinomycetes; order Kitasatosporales; family Streptomycetaceae; genus Streptomyces; species Streptomyces sp. NBC_01465. The sequence continues at coordinate 6,335,907 of NZ_CP109467.1, forward strand.
AGCCCAGTGCGGCGATGGCGAGGCCCGGGAGAAGGAGCAGGCCCGATCCGAGGAGCGCGCCCCGCAGGGCGCGGCCGCGTGGCGGGCCCGAGCTGCGCCAGGCGGTGAAGCCCCCGTGCACGCCCAGGATCGCGAGTCCGCCGCCGACGACCAGGGCGATCGCCACGAAGAAGTCGTCCCAGCCGGGGGAGTGGGCGGAGTAGTGGTGCCCGACCGCGGCGAGAGCCGCCGTGGCTGGATTGCCGTTCACGTACTGCTGGTCCTCTTCTGGTCGGAGCGGAGCGATGAGGGCTGTCACACCAAACCTCCCCCGGGCGGCAGGCCCGGGGGAAGGGGGTTGGGAGTATCCAGAGAGGCCTTGGCGTACTGAAGGGAAAGCAGTGACGCAGATTTTCCCCGGCGCAGGGGCAACGTTGAGGTGAGGGCGCGGGGGCGGTCAGGCTTTGCGGGCGGCCGTGCGCTGTACGTGGCCCTTGCGGTCCGGGGTGCCGATGTGGCCCGTCGCGCGCTCGGTCTCGCCGAGCCAGAGCTGCGGGGCGTGGCGCTGGACCGCCGCCGTCAGCTGGTCGCGGGCCGCCGCGTCGAAGGGGAACCGGTAGCGCAGGCGCGGGAGTTGAGGGGCCAGTGGGTCCTCGTCGCGGACCAGGGTCCACAGGACCGGATCGTCACGGTCGATGGGGCCCGTGGGGTACAGCTCCAGGGAGTAGACCTTCGTACGGCGGCCGAACGTGCTCCAGTGGACGCCCGCTCCGGCGAGCGAGTCCCAGCGGATCAGGCCCTGGGCCGCGCCGCGCTCCAGCCAGAAGCCGGTCTCGTCGAGGCTGACGCGCAGCCCGCGCCCGTTCCGTACGGAGACCAGCGGGATCGCGGCGAAGAAGAGGAAGAGCAGGCCCATCACCACGGCCCCCGCGCCCCGGGCGCTGCCTCCGGCGAGCATCGCGATGCCGCCGATCAGGCAGAGCAGCCCGATCGCCGCGAGGACGGTCCCGATCGCGATCAGCTTGGAGGCGCGGCCCGTCGTACGGACGACCGTGGCGGCCGGGGAGGGGGACAGCGTGCGGGGCGAAGACATGGTGGCGAGTCTAAGGAATCGGTAAAGCGCGGCGATAGGGTCGGCGCCATGACGACAGACGGTGAGCAGGGGGCGTACGGGACCGAGGGCCGTACAGGCGGCGGCACGGCCGCGCCGGCCGAGCTGCGGGCGCGCTTCCGGGCGGAGGGGCGGCCCGGTCTCGTACGGGACCGGGCCGCGGAGGCCCGGCGGACGCGACGGCTGTACGCGTCGCTGCAGGCGCTGTTCGGTCTGGTCTTCCTGTTCGCGATCGGGATCCGGCTGGCCAAGGGCACCGACCCGGGACTCTGGCTCGGCGCGTACGCGGTCGGAGCGGCCGGCTGCGCGCTCGCGATGCGGCTGTCCCTGCGGGGGCGTACGCGCCTGGCTCTCGCGGTGTTCTTCGTGACGGCGGCGGTCGGGGGACTGGGCGACAGCCTCGTCGCCCAGTCGTAGCATCCGCGGCCTTCTACCTCAGAGCACCAGGCCCAGCAGGAACGACACCGCGGCCCCGGCCAGCCCCGCGACGGAGACGACGATCGCCGCCGTACGCGCCCGGCCGCGGCCCGCCGCGTCCCAAGTCGTCGAGAACGGGACCTTGTTGCGTCCCGCCGGGAGATGTCCGGTCGTCACGTACAGCAGCCCGAGCGCGAAGACGAGCCACGAACCGAAGAAGCCGGCGAACCACCCGCCCGCGCGATACGGCGCGGTGATGACGTAACTCGTATCGGTGTCCGTGGAGAGCGTCGGCGCACCCGTGCGCTGGACCGACAGCTCGGTGCCGCCCGGATAGCGCCGCTTGCCGTCCTCGATCTGGGCGTTGATGTCACGGGTCTTGCCGTCGTCCGAGACGAAGGTCCCGTAACAGGTGACATGCCGGCTGTTGTGGCGGCGGGCCCGCGACGTGGTGGTGTGGCTGGTGTCGCAGGACTGCACGGTCAGTTCGCCGTGGGTGCCGATCCAGCCCACCGTGTTCGCGCCCTGGTACGCCGTGAAGGCCGCCGCCAGCAGTGCGAGGAGCAGGAATCCGGCACCGGCCGCGCGCCCCAGGACTCTCGGTCCTTCGGGTGCGGGGGAGGCGGTGGGCGGTGCGAACGGAGCCTGGGCCACGGGGAGTTCGTCCTTTGCTGTGCAGGGTGTGGGGGGCCTGTGTGACGGCCGCGGCATACCGGGCCGAATGTCACATCGGTGCGCTAGGGTACCGGCCTGATCGCCATTCAATTGCAAAGTGAAAGCACAACGGGGGAACAACCATGCCAGGCAGTGGGTTCGACGTCGATCCGTCCGTACTGAAGAGCCAGGGCGGCGAATTCGAGCGGATCGGCGGCGATTTCGCGGTGGCCGCAGCCACGCTCAAGGATGCGCTCGCCGCGCTCGAAGGCGACGAGCCGCCGTGGGGCGCGGACACCATCGGCGGACCGTTCGACGTCGTCTACCAGCCGGTCAAGGACGGGATGAACGACTCCATGGCGTCGCTCGCCGAGCGGCTCAAGGGGATCGGCGCCAAACTCACGGCGACCGGCGCGAATTACGAGAAGACCGAGGACATCGTCACCATGACCTACACGCCGGGGAGCTGATCGGCCATGTCACTCACACTCCCCGGCGAGGTCGCGTGGGTCCTCGGACTGCTCGGATACGAATGGCCCGAGGCCGACGAGGACAAGATCGTCCAGACCGCCGACGCCTGGCGGGCGTTCGGCGCGGAAGTCGCGCGGCTCGAGGAAGCCGGAATGACGGCCGCCGGTGCGGTCCGTGCCGCGAACTCCGGAGATGCCACCGAGGCGTTCGACAAGGAATGGCAGAAGTACGCGGGCGACGGCTATCTCGGCGATGCCAAGTTCATGGCGGAGACCATTGCCATCGCACTTGATGTCGTCGCCGTGAACGTCGTGATCAGCAAAGTCTCGGTCATTGCCCAGCTCGTTGCACTCGCATTCGAAATCGCCGCCGCGCAGGCGGCCGCGCCCTTCACCTTCGGGCTCTCCGAGGCGGGAGCCGTCGGGGCCACGCAGATCACGCGGGTGGTCGTACGGAGGGTGCTGGACGAGCTGGAGAAGGTGATCGTCGAGACGATCACCAAGACCATCAAGGAAGCCTCCCTGCAGGCGCTGAAGGACATGGCCAGGCAGGCCATCACGGACGCGGCGAAGGAGGCGGCGACGGGGGTCGCGCAGAACCTCGTCGAGCAGGGCGTCAAGGTCAACTTCGGGGCGCAGAGCGGCTTCGACCTCAAGGGCGCGGCCAGTGAGGGCCTGGACACCTTCAAGGAGTCGGCGACGAGCGGGATCAAGGACGGTCTGACCGGGGTCAAGGAGAACATCGAGGGTCTTGCCGACCCTCGTACATACTTGCAGGCGGCGACGGACCGGGCGGGCGAGCACGCGACGAACGGGGTGAACCACCTCGCGGGCAACGGGGGTTCGGGTGGTGGCGCCGGCGAGCAGGGGGCCGGCGCTGCGGAGACGCCGCCCGCGAGCCAGAGCCCGAGTTCCGGTTCCGGCTCGCACCGCAGGACCCCGCACGCGGACCGTGTCCGTTCCGACTTCGGCTGAACGAGAGAAGAGGACAAGCCCCATGGCTGCACAGACCCCCGACCAGGGCGGCGTCTGGGACGAGGCGCTGGAGCCGTCGCAGCTCCGCTCGCTCAACTCCGCGCTGCGCAAGCTCGCCGACAGCGACGGCGGAAGCCCCGAATTGCGGGAAGCGGCAAAGAAGTTGATGTCCGGCCGCGTCACGCTGCGCGACGCGCTCGACGACCCGTCGGTCTCGCGCGGACTGCTGTCCGGCACGGCGTCCCTGCGGGAGAAGTGGGAGGCGGCCTCGGAGGAGGAGCGCGAGGCCGTACGCGAGGGTGAGCCCGCCCCCGACGACAGCCCGACGCGCCCGTCGGACGGCCCGAAGAAGCCGCCCGGCCGCCACAGCGGAGGCTTCTCGCTCTATTAGGAGCCGAGAACGGCAACGAGACGCGCCCCCGGCAGCCACAGCACTGCGGGGGGCGCGTCTCGTTGCCGTCAGCCCGTCAGAACAGCCCGTGCCACATCTGCTCCACCACTACGGACCACCAGTTCTCCGGGTGACCCAGCGCGACCGCGTCGATCGCCGCCAGCTGTTCCTGGAACGCCGCCACCGCCGCACCCGCCGTCACCGGGTCGAGTCCCCGCATCCGCACCCGGGTCGAAGCCAGCAGCGCCAGCGAGCGGGCGAAGGCCGCGACCGAGGTGTTGATCCAGCGGGTATTTGCTGTGGCCAGGTCGATCGCCCAGACCGAGCCGAGCCCGTCGGGCGTACGGCGCGACGGGTCGACCTGCACCATCACCGTGTAGAGGCCGTCCGTCCCGATGCGGGCGAAGTGCGCCAGCTTGCGTACGTCGGACTCCTCGGCCCGCGTCCCCGCCGCGAGCGCCGCCGCCGACCCGTCCGCGAACAGGCCCCCCGCGGGCGGCGCGTCGTCGCGGTCCGCGGTGAAGAAGAACGGCACGTCCGCCGGGAGCCCGGCCCACGTCAACGTCTTCTTCGCGTCGTCCGGCAGGCGGCTGGCGGCGATGTCGTCGGCGTCGTAGCGGCGTACGCCCTCCGCGCCGAAGACCTCCGTCAGATGCCGGCCCACCGCCACGTCGCGCAGCGGCTCCGCGGGCGCGACCTGCGCCGGCACCTGCACGGTCCGCGGCCGGGGCGGCGCCTGCTGGCCGGCCATCTGCGCCATCAGCTCCGCGTGCTGGACCAGACCGGCGATGCCCTGGGCGCGCTCCTCGGGGGTCGCGCCGTACTCGTGCGTGCACGAGAACTGCGCGTTCGGGAAGGAGTTGAGGACCTGCGCCGTGTATCCGCCGGGCAGCAGCGCGGGCCGCAGATCGGTGTGGATCCCGACGACATTGCCCTCGGGGACGTTCATCCTGCGCAGCTCGGACCAGGCCTGGTACTCCACGGGCGGCAGACCCGGGGCCGCGTTCTTGAAGAGGCTGGTCTCCTCGCCGTTCGCCGGGTCGACGTACGTGAAGACGGCCGTGTTCCCGGGACCGGTGACCGGGCGCACCGCGGCCGTGCCGCCACCGTGCTTCTGCTGGTACATCCGTACGACCTCCTCGACCGGCACCGAGGGCCACACCGTCAGCTCGCCGGACCGCCGGTCCACCACCCCGCACGCGTTCCCGATCTCCGCAGGGGGCCGCCGCTCGCCGGTCTCCGGGTCCCGCTCCATGGGTGCGGGCGCGGCCCACACGACCCAGCCGAGGTCGAACTCATGCATCTTCACCTCACGGCGCGGGGCGACGGGCCCCTGCAGTCCATAAGGGTTGAGCCATTGGTCGGCGGTGGCGAGCGCCTGATCCTGGCTGATCACGAGGGGACTCCTTCGAGTGACGTACGGGCGATTGCGAGGCTAGTGGGTCAGGTGCGGGGCCCGGACACGGAGGGCCTTGGCCCCGCGCTCCGTGGCGACCACCAGGACCCCGTCGGGCGAGAGGTCGGCGGCGGTGAAGGGGACGTCGGAGACGAGGGCGGCGACGATCTCCTCGCTCGCCCGGTCCCAGACGCGCAGATAGTCGGCGCCGCGGCTCAGGAACAGCGGGGCCTCGGCGCGCTCGTCCTCGGTGGGGCGCTCGATCCGCGCGGGGTCGGTGTCGGCGGGGAGCTCCACCGGCTGAGTCAGTCCGTAGATGCTGACGGCCCCGGACTCGCCGAGGGGGAGGGAGCCGGGAGTACCGGCGGGCACGACGAGTGCGGCGACCTGCTGTCCGCTCTCCGGCAGCCGCCCGACCGTGACGGCGCTGACGTCCGGCACCCGCACACTCCACAGGGTCTGCCACGGCAGTTCGAAGCCGAGCCGGTGCACGGCGGCCGCGTACTCGTACAGACCGTCCTCGGCGAACGCTGTCTCCAGGAGAGCGGCGCGCAGCTCGGCGGGCGCCTGGGTGCGGGTGAGGAGAGGGGCGGTGCGCAGATACGTCAGCGCGGGCGCCCCCAGCTCCCCGGGCTCGCAGGCTTCGACGGCGGCGCGCAGCACCACGGGGTCCGCGTGCGCGAACAGCCCCGGATCGGTGAGGAGTTGGGGCAGCTGGCCGGACTCCAGTGCGTGCCCGGCGATGTGATCCCGTACGTAGGGATCGGCCTTTCCCCAGTCCTGTCCCGGCACGGTGGACAGCAGCGCGACGGCGACCCGCGACTGCGCGGCCCGCAGATCGGGCAGGCCGGCCCTGACCGCCGCGCCGACCGCGGGGTGCAGCAGGCGCAGCCTGTCTTCCTCCGGCTGTACGAAAGGACCGGCGAGCAGCATCCCGCCCGCGATGTCCTCGCTCATGTCCCGGCCCGCGACCGCGGCGGCGAGCTCGCCCCACAGCGCGACGGGCAGCCCGTCGCTCCCGGCGAGGGCCAGCGGCGCGAGCATCAGCCGCAGCGTCTGCGGATCGGCGCCCAGGCGTTGCGCATGAAGATCGAGGGCCTCGTCCACGCTCGACGGAAGCACCGAGGCGTCGTCCGGATCGAACCCCTCGGGCGCCATCAGTAGACACTGGACGGCCAGCTGCACCACCAGCGGACTGTTCCCGGCCCGCCGCGCGACGGCCTCCGCGAGCGCACGCCGCACGGCGGGGTCGGCCGTGAACGGCAGCTCGGGTGCGCCCAGTTGGGGATCGAGGGCAGCCTCGGCATGCAGGGCGAGGCCCTCCTGGTCGGCCCACTGCGGGTCGTCCAGGTCGAGGACCTGGACCTCGCCGGGCGGCAGGGCGCCGGCCAACTCGGCCGCGTACTCACGGGGGATGTCGACGAGCAGCCGTACGGTCGCGGTGGCGGCCAGAGGCTTCAGCACCTCCCGTACGAGCCGGGCGGGCTCGCCCGCGCCCCGTACCGGACCGGCCAGATCCACATCGGGCACCACGACGGTCACCGGCTGCTCCAGCCCCGCCAGTTGCTCGTACACCTCGTCGGTGCGCGCGGCGCTCAGCCCGAAGTGCTCGGCGAGCAGCCACAGCACCTGGGCCGCCGTGCGCCCTTCCGGGCCCGGCACGGCGGGTGCGGGCAGGTCCGGCGGCACGGTGGACGGATCCATGTCGTCGAGCGGCAGCCGCCCGCGGAACTCCGGGTCGCAGAGCATCAGGAACCCGGTGATCAGCCGTGAACTCCCGCTGCCGGCGCCGCCGGTGAGCAGCAGGACCCTCGGCGCACCCGGCCACTCCATGCGCCACGCGGCGAGCGCGCGCAGGGCGGCGGTGCGGCCGCCGATGTGGGGGTGCGGTGCGTAGCCTTCGGGCGGCGCGGTCATGAGTCCCGGTCCTCCGTCGTCCGTACGGGCAGGTGCGCGTAAGCCACTGATCCTATGTTCGGCACCTGTGTGCCGGGGCCGGAGCCCATGGGCCTGTGCGCGGGTACGAGGCCGGGCGGTGGTCCGCGCCGGGTCGGACGGTGCCCGTCCCGCTGCTTCGGTAATCGCATGAACCTCACGCACCTGCACATCCGTACCGTCGCGGCCCTCGCCTGCGCGGCCACGCTCGTCACACTCAGCGCCTGCGGCGGCAGCAAGAAGCCGGCCGCCGACCACAAGCCCAAGTCCAGGTCGCTGTCCGAATCCCGCCCCGGCGCCAGGCCCAACGGCATCGAGAAGCTGGCCGCCGACGCCATCTACAACACGGCGACGCACGCGAACGCCGAGGCGGGCTCCCTGCGCGAACGCATGGCCCGTCCCGGCATCACCTCGGATCTGCGCCTGTCCCCGACGGAGTGCGCGGGCACGGTCACCAGGTCGGCGGAGGGCAGTTACGAGATCGTCCGCAAGGGCACCGACACCTGGGTGAAGCCGAGCGCCAGGTTCGCGGCGTGGATGACCAGGAGCACGGGCACGGCCTTCTCGGACAGCGCCTGGCTGCACGGCACGGCGGGCAACCCGGTGACGAGCGCGCTCAGCAGCTACTGCCACTCCGAGCAGTTCGCCGCCCCCGACGCGAGCGCAGGAGGCCTGACCAAGGGCAGGGTCTCGCAGCTGGACGGGCTGCAGGTGACGTCACTCGCGCGGAAGGGGGCCGGGGGCAAGTCGGTGACGTACTACATCGCGTCGACCGGCACCCCGAACCTGATCATGCAGGACGTCACGGGCAGCCGTACCTCCCCCGACCTGACCTACTCGGACTTCGGGAAGCCGGTCGGCGCGAAGAAGCCGACTGGGAAGATCGTCGAGGCCCCGAAGGACTGAAGCCGCGCCTCACCGGCGGCCCGGCCTCAGAGCTTGCGGCCGACCCCGCCGAACATGGCGACCTCGGCCGGCTCCTCACCGGTCGCGTCCGCCGGGCGCCAGCGCGAGCACGAGACCACACCGGGCGTCAGAAGCTCGGTGCCGGCGAAGAACTCGGTGACCTTCTCGGGGGTGCGCTGGGTCAGCTTCGGCGTCCCGTGCTCGTTCCAGAACGCCACCGCCGCGTCGACGTCCGGCATGGCCGGGCTGGTGATGGTGTGGGACAGCACCAGATAACTCCCCGACGGCAGAGCGTCCAGGAGGCGGCGTACGAGACCGAGCGCCTCGGCGTCGTCCTCGATGAAGATGACGACGCCGAGCAGCATGAGGGCGACGGGCTTCGTCAGATCCAGTGACTTGGCCGCGTGGGCGAGGATGGTGTCGGGGTCGCGCAGATCCGCGTCGAGGTAGTCGGTGCTGCCTTCGGGCGAACTGGTCAGCAGCGCCTGGGCGTGGGTCAGGACCAGCGGGTCGTTGTCGACGTAGACGATGCGCGACTCCGGGGCGATGCGCTGGGCGACCTCATGGGTGTTGTCGGCCGTGGGCAGGCCGGTGCCGACGTCGAGGAACTGGCGTATGCCGCAGTCGGCGACCAGATGCTGCACGGCCCGGCCGAGGAACAGCCGGTCGGCGAGGGCGTAGTCGCCGATCCCCGGGTGCAGCTGCCGGATCTGGTCGCCGGCCGCGCGGTCGACGGGGTAATTGTCCTTCCCGTCGAGCCAGTAGTTCCAGATCCGCGCGGTGTGCGGCTGATCGGTCTTGATCCGGGCGCGCAGGGATTCGGCACTTTCCGCGGGCGAGGCGGCGTTCTCGGACATCGGCATTCCTCCGGCACGAACAGGTGAACAGTCAACCGCCAATCTAGATCGCCGAGTTGAGGCCTGTCACGAAAGCGCCGGCTGCTCGGCGCGATCCGGAGCCAGTGAGTGGATGCCCAGGACCGGCGACGGCAGCAGCCAGAGCAGCGAGAGCGCTCCGCCCGCGGCGCCGATGACAAGCGTCTCGCGGAGTCCGAGCGTCGTGGCGAGGAAGCCGCCGACGAGGGCGCCCAGCGGCCGGATGCCGTAGTTGAGCGTGCTGTACGCGCCGGCGACGCGGCTGCGCATCCCGTCGGGGATCACCGATGTCTGCAGGGCGTTGAGGTTGACGTCGAAGAGCATCACGCCGAACCCGGAGAGGAACTCCGCAGCACCCAGTGCTCCGGTACGCGTCCACATCGGGCCGCCCGCGGCCGCGACGAGGGCAATCGGCACCGGGAACAGCACCGCGCCCACGGCGATGCTCCGCCCGACGCCGATCCTTCGCGCAAGCCTGGGGGCGATCACCGCACCGAGGAGGGCGCCGCTCGCGCCGATGCCGAAAGCCGTGCCGATCACGCCTGCGGTGAGGCCTAGGTTGCGAGTGGCGAACAGCACGATCAGCCCGGTTCCCGCGATGAAGGTGAAGAAGTTGACGGTCGCCGCACAGCCGAGGGTCGCGCGCAGTATCGGGTGACGGATCACGTACGTCATGCCGTCCTTGGCGCGCCGGAGCAGGGACGGCGCCAACTCGTCCTGTACGGGCGGTGGTTCGTCGATCGGGATCCGGCCGATGAGGAACGCGGACGCCAGGAAGGTCAGCGCGTCGGCGACGACCGCGACGGGCGCAGTCAGCACCTGGACCAGCACGCCGCCGATCGCGGGCCCGCCGATGAACGACGCGGACCGGCTGGCGCCGAGCTTGCTGTTGGCGTCGACGTACGACGTCCGCGGCACCAGATGGGCGAAGAACGGCTGACCGGCCGTGTTGGAGATGACTGCGGCGGCGCCGGTCAGCAGGGCGACCGCGTACAACTGCGCGAGCGTCACGGCTCCCCAGAGCCAGGCGGCGGGGAGCGAGAGCAGCGCGGCCGCCTGGACGAGGTCGGCGCGGACCATCAGGCGCCGTTTGCGGGCGCGGCCGTCGACCCAGGCGCCCAGGACGATGGCGAGGAGGTTCGGGGTCCAGACGAGTGCGGTCAGCCAGGCGACCTGTCCGGCGGAGGCGTGGAGGGTGCCCACCGCGACGAGCGGCAGGGCGAGTTCGCTGATGCGGTCGCCGAACTGCGATATCGACTGGCCGGCCCAGAAGCGGCGGAAGCGGCGGTCGCGCCAGAGGGACGGGGGTATGGCCGCGGGTGAGGCGCTCATGACGCGTCCCCGCTCTGCTTCTCGATGTGCTCCGGCAGGAAGTACCGGAGCAGCCGTACGCCACGGGTGTCGGCGGGCCGCTCGGAGGCGTCGCGCATCACGTACGGCGCGAGGATGCGCTCCATCTCGTCCTCGATGGCGGCCAGTTCACCGGCGGAGACGGAGATGCCGGTCTCGGCGAGGCCCGCGAGGCGCAGCCAGTCCGGGTCGAGCCGGGGCGCGGTCTCGTCCAGCCACCGGTTGGCCCTGCTCTCGCCGCGCAGGAACATCTCCCGCGTGAGGGCCCACGCGGCGGACCAGCCCTCCTCGTCGTCCGGATCTGCGGGCGGCTCGTACCGGAACCCGCGGGCCACGGCCTCCCACCGCCGCTGCCGACGGTCCGGTCCGGGCTCGGCATCGCGTACGAGACCGAATCCCGCGAGATGCCGCAGATGCCAACTGGTCACGGACGGGGTCGCGCCCACGTCGGGTGCGAGCTGCGTCGCCGTCGCGGGGCCGTTCCGCTGGAGGCGTTCGAGGATCGCGAGGCGTACGGGGTGGGCCAGTGCGCGCATCGCCTTCGGGTCGGTGATCTCGATGTCGCCCAGGCGGTTACGGGAGTCCATGACGTGAGAGACTCCTCTCACGTATTGTGAGAGTCAAGTCTCAGAACTCCGGGAAACCGAGGGGCCTCAGCACTGCCAGAGGAAAACCGCCTGGTCGCAGGGCGTGCAGGCGAAGGCGTACGCCGAGCCGCAGCCGCCGAAATTCATGGCTGTGGCGTAGTCGGGACCCTCCTCCAACTGGGCGACCAGGCCCATGAGTTGGCCGCATCCGGGGCAGGCGGGCGTCTCGTCGCCCTGCAGCCAGGCGGGCTGCCCGCCGAACTGGCCCAGGACGTGCGCCGGATCGTTTCCCTCGCGGCCGCCCCATTCCGTGTACGCGCTCGCGTAGTCGGCGGCGGGGGAGGCCTCGAAGGCGGCGATGTGTACCGCGCCGAGCTGGAGAACGTCCTCCTCGTCGTCCTCGCCCAGTGCGGGCAGGGGGATCGGCTCCAGCCCCGTGGCGGGGAAGAGCAGCGCCCGGTTGCCGCCCCCGGTCGGGCTCCACTCGTCGCACATGCCCGGATCGTTCTGGCACATGAAGATCGCCATGGTGCGGCCCTGCTGCTCCAGGACGACCTGGGCGAGAAACTGCATCGGCCCTTCGCAGGTCGAGCAGGTGGGCCAGCCGGTCCCCGCCGGCGCCAGCGGTATGCCCCCGGTCCGCGTGACGAGCCCGTCGGCCTCGCCCGCCCCCGCGTACGTCATGAGTGTTGTCACCATGACAATGGACCTTATGCAGCAGCCTCCGCAGGCAGTCAGCGCCCCCGCCCGCCGGTCCGTCCACGCGGACGTCTCCACGTCTCTCTCCCTGTTGAGCGACGACCGGCTCGCCAAGGACGTGGCGGCGGCCGAGCAGCTCGGGACCGGGATCGGCGGCAGATCGGCGGTTCTGGAGGTGGCGGGCAGCCGGGTCTTCGTCAAGCGGGTCCCGCTCACCGGCCTCGAACTGCGACCGGAGCATCTCCGCTCGACGGCCAACCTCTTCGGCCTGCCGACGTACTACCAGTACGGCGTGGGCTCCGCCGGATTCGGGGCCTGGCGGGAGCTGGCCGTGCACACCATGACGACGAACTGGGTCCTGGCGGACGCCTGCGAGGCCTTCCCGCTCATGTACCACTGGCGTGTTCTGCCCGACTCGCCTCCCGAGGAGTTCACCGACTTCGCCGGCGGCATCGAAGGGGCGGTCGCGCACTGGGAGGGCTCGGGCGCGGTGCGCGAGCGGCTGGAGGCGATCGGCCGGTCCACGTACAGCCTGGTGCTCTTCCTCGAATACGTGCCGCACACGCTGGGCGACTGGCTGGCCGACCACGGCGGTGAGGCGCCCTTCCTGCGGGCGGCCGACGGCGTCGCGCGCGGGGTGGACTTCATGGCCTCCCAGGGGCTCGTCCACTTCGACGCGCACTTCCACAACATCCTGACCGACGGACACCGGGTGTACTTCACGGACTTCGGGCTCGCGCTCAGCGACCGGTTCGAACTCGGCCCGGACGAGGCCGGGTTCCTGGCCCGCCATCGCGCGTACGACCACGGGCAGACCATGTGTCATCTGCTGCGGAACCATCTGCCGGGCGGCGGCGTCGGAGCCGGGGAGGTGGGTTTCGCGGCGTTCCTGGCCGACTGGATCGCGGGTGAGCGAAGGGGCGACCTGTCGCCCGCGGTCGCGGATCTGGTCGACAGGTACGCCCCGACGGCTCTCGTCATGGACGGCTTCTACGGGCGTCTCCTCAACGAGACCAAGACCACGCCCTTTCCGGCCGCCGCACTGGCGGGGCTGCTACCTGCCCTGCAGGGCCTTGACGTTGTCCCCGAAGGTCCAGCTCTTTGAGCCGTCCCAGTTGAGGGACCAGGTCATGAGCCCCTTCAGTGCGCCGTTGTAGTGCTGCCACGCCTGCGAGACCAGGGACGGTGACATATAGCCGCCGCCCGCGCCGGACTGGGCCGGGAGACCGGGGACCTGCTTGTCGTACGGGACCTTGATGGTGGTGCCCTGGACGACGAGCCCGTTGTTCAGGCAGTCCGTCTGCGCGGTGAAGCCCTGCACGGTGCCCGCCTCGTAGGAGTCGCCGGAGCAGCCGTACATCGAGCCGTTGTAGTACTGCATGTTGAGCCACCACAGGCGGCCGTTGTCCGCGTACTTCTTCACGATGGGCAGGTACGCGCCCCAGATCGATCCGTACGTCACGCTGCCGCCGGTGACATAGGCGGTCTCCGGCGCCATGGTCAGGCCGAAGCCGGCGGGCATCTGGGCGAGTACGCCGTCGATGATGCGGATCAAGTTGGCCTGGGAGGCCGAGAGTTGGCCGATGCTGCCGCTGCCGACGAGTCCGGTCTCGATGTCGATGTCGATGCCGTCGAAGTTGTACTGCTTCAGGATCGGGACGATCGTCGCGACGAAGCGGTCGGCGACCGCGCTGGAGCTGAGGTCGATGCCCGCGGCGGCGCCGCCGATCGACATCAGGATGGTGGAGCCGGCCGCCTTGGCCTGGCACATCTCGGCCGGGGTCGCCACCTTCACGCCCGCGTCCATGCCGTCCTCCCAGAGGACGGTGCCGTCGGAGCGGATGACGGGGAACGCGGCGTTGATGACGTTGTAGCCGTGCTGGCCGATCCGGGAATCGGTGATGGGGGTCCAGCCGAACGGCGGGTGCACGCCGTTGGCGGCGCCGTCCCAGTTCTCCCAGTAGCCCTGCAGAACCTTTCCGGTGGGCCTGGACTTGAGGGCGCAGGTGTCGGCCTGCGCGGTGTCCTGCGCCGCGGCGGCGGGCAGCTGGGCGGCGAAGACGAGCGCCACCGCGACCGTCGCGAGGCGCAGCATCCGTATCCGATGGAACATGCCGTGATCCTTTCCAGCCGGTCGCGGCGGCCCGTGGGGCAGGCCGAGTGCCGCGTGGCTCAGGAGAGTTGGGGGGACATGAGCACCGTGAAGGTAAGTTGGTACAGACCATTCGTCAATGGGGTCGGCTAGGGTGCGCGGATGTCAAACACGTGTACGCATGGCAGCTATCGGACGGGCGGTCTCTGGGCCGCGGCCGCCATCGCGTTCGGCGCAGTGGTGGTGGGCTCGGCGCTGGCCGGTTTCGCCATGATGGAGTTCGACGAGCGGTGCATGCAGGGGATGATCCAGGGCCCGGGTGAACTGCTGCGGGTGCGGAATCAGGCGTTTCCCCCGGCGACTGTGTGCGAGTTCGAGCGGGGAGAGGTCGTCTCTCTCGGGGGCAGGGGCGTGCTGGGCGGCCTGCTCTGGGGCGGTCTGGCGGTGCTGGTCGTCAGCATGTTCGTGGCACTGATTGCGGAGTGCTTCGAGCCGCGGACCGGGAGCGACCACGTGAAGCCGACGTCCAGGACCGAGAAGCTGCGCCGCACGGCGGTGGCTTTCTTCGTGACCGGCTCGGTGTTCGCCATGTTCTACGCACTGACCGGGTGGAAGCTCCTCGCGGGCCCGTCGTCGGCCTGCTCGGCAGGGGCGGACTGGGGGACGAATGTGCCGAGGACGCTGGAGTACAGCTTCCTTCCACCCCAGGCGACATGCCAGTACACGAGCGGTATCACGCGCCAACTGAACCCGGACTGGCTGGCGTCCCTGACAACAGAGCTGGCGCTTCCCGCGCTGGTGGCGGGAGTCGGCTTCGCGCTCGCGTGGCGCCGCAGACGCGCGGAGCGGAGTACGAAGCCGGGCCGCCCCGATCCGCTGGGCCACCCCACCGGCGACATGGCCGAAGAGATCGACCGGATCGTGCGGGCGCCCCGCTAGGGGGGAGCGGGGCGCCGGCCGTCGATCGCTGCCGCATCCTGTGGTGCGCGGACCCCGGCGACCTGCCTCAATGCCGATTCACTCGGGGCGCCATTGCCCCGACAGATCCGATGGAGCGATCCCTCAGAGTGTCCGGGCGCCGTCTCGGGCTCCGCTCAACCGGCGCTGGAGTACGGCAGACCGTGCACTCAGCCTTGGGCGCGCAACGGGCATCCCGTGCCGACGCGCTCCGTCAACTCCCCGCGCAGTGCGGCGAGTTCGGCCATCCGTACGTCGATGACCCGGATCTTCTCCTCGAACAGCGCGGACAGGGCCTCCGCGCTGTCCGGCACCTTGCGCAGCTCCTCGCCGTTCTTCGCGATCTCCGCCAGCGAGAATCCGAGCGCCTGCGCGGTCCTGACGTACTGCAGCCAGGCCACCGTCTCGGGGGCGAAGTCCCGGTACCCGTTGGGCAGTCGCTGCCCCGTGACGAGACCGACCTTCTCGTAGAAGCGGATGGTGTCCCTGGACACGCCCGCCAGTGCGGACAGCTCCCCGATGCGCATGCGCTGACTCCCCGTCGGTGATGGGCTTGACCTTGGACCGTGCTCCACTGTTTAGCGTGAGGCTCCGTCGGTCCGAAACGATCAGGAGCCCCGGAATGATTCCTCTCGCCGTCCCCGCACGCCCCGGCTACCTCCGCGCCGTCCGCGCGAGCGCCTGGTACGACCTTGTCGTCACGGCGGGGTTCGCGACTCCGTGGACGTACGCACTGGTGCATGACGCGCTGTCGTCGCTCGGCCGGGCATCGGGCCTGGGCGAGATGCCCCAACTGGACACAATGCAGACGCTGTTCGCGAATCTGATGGGCTCGGTCGTGGTCGTCTGGGCGCTCCTGCGCATCACGAAGCCGCAGCCGGTGCACGGCTTGTTCGACGGCATCGCACGCATCCTGTTCTCCGCGTGGCTCGCGTACGCACTGGTCGACGGCGCACCGCACCTGCTGTGGGGGTTCCTCGGCGTCGAAGTGGCCTTCGGGATCGTTCAGCTCGTGCCGCTGTGGCGAAACGACGCCACCCGGAACAGCTCCCGTTCGGCCGGCCCCGTCCAGCAGCCGTCCCTCAGCAGCGGGCCGACGGACGGGTAGCGGGCGACCATCTCGCCGAGGTCGAGCAGGGGCAGGTCGTCGAGAGCCGGGTAGACGACGACCTTGCCGGGGATGCGGCGGTCGCGTACCGCATCCAGGCCGTCGAGCGCGCCCGCCATCCCGCTCACCGCGCCCACCGACAGGTTGGTGTCGAGACGGCCGTCGGCCACCTGGGCCAGCACCGCGCGCATGTCCGCCACCCCACTGCCCGACGTACCGACGAAGTACAGGCGCTTCACCGTGTACGTGTCCAGGTCAATGGGGCAGGGCGCATCGGTGGCGATCCCCGCGAACACATTGACGATCCCGTGCCCGGCCGCGTCGGCGATCGCCGTACGGATCAGGTCGGGGACCGGCGCCATCACGAAGCAGTAGTCGACGGGGCCGCGCGGGTGCTCGGTCTCCGGGTCGAACAGACGCACCTCGACGCCCCGTTCGGCGGCGGTGCGCGCGACACGGTGGTCGAGGGCGGCGGCGCGCGCCGGATTGCGTACGGCGCCTTCGACCAGCGCCTTGGGCCGCGAGGAGACGATCGCGCGCACCATCGCCATGACGCCCGTGGGGCCGCCCGCCCCCACGACGTTGACGTGATCGCCGTCGCGGAGTTCCCCGGTGGAGGGGATCGCGTCCAGGCAGTCGGCGAAGTCGTCCGAGGTCGTCGCCGCGATCCGCAGGTTCTGATAGTGCACCCGCCCCACGGGGACGTCGACGGGCCGCCCGAACCGCCCGCCGCCGGTCGCGATCAGCACCAGGCCGTCGTTGGCCACCAGCGGCAGCAGCCGCTCCAGCTCGTCGGCGTCGGAGCCGCGGTAGAGGAGGTCGTCGACGGACCGAGGTGCGAGCGCGGCGGGCTCGACGACGGTCAGCCCCGCGACCTCCGCAGTGCCCAGCCGCCGACCGCTCCCGGACAGGTCGAGCCCGCCCGGGCCGCCCGTACCGGCGACCAACACCGTCCCACCCGCCCGCAGTTGGCGCCGCTCGCGGACGGCGTACGCATGCTCCACGCACGACCACGGCTCGACGAGCGCCAGTTGGCTCGCCGACGGCTCCTCGGGCGCCGGGATCAGATAACTCTCGCCATCGGCCGCGACGGTGGCCCGCTCGTCCAGTAGGACGTACTGCTGAAGGCCGCCCTCGAAGTTGTAGCCGAAGGCGCCGGTGGAGGCGGCCGTGGCGAGATCCCTGAAGTTGGCCTGCACGACGTACCGCCCGCCGACGACCGCACTGCTCACTCCGCCCCCGACGGCGACGACCCGCAGCACGACCTCGTGCCCCGGCACGGTCGGCAGCTCACCGGGTACGTAGGACGGGCTGTCCCGCAGCGAATCGTCGTGCAGCACAGGTGACTTGCGCACATGCCGGTCGAACTGGTGCCGCAGTTTCACGTCCGAGAAGCACAGCCCGACACACTCCACCCGGGCGAGGATCTGGCCGTCGGCTGGTACGGGGACAGGCTTGTCCCGTACGAGACGTGCCTGGTCGGGACCGGTGATCTGGACGGCGGTGTGCGTGCTCGGAGTCCTGGCGTCCCCCTGGTGACGGTCGAGCAACCGCGTCAGCGGCTCCCGGACGTCCGCGGGGTACAGCCCCAGCCCGGCGAACTCGTCCGGTGCGGCCCACAGGAGTTCGAAGCTGTTGTCCGGACGGTTCTCCTCGGCCTCAGGACCGGACAGGACCGGCCTGCCCACGACATCCGTCATCAGGAAGTACGAGGCAGGCCGGTCGTTGTGGTGACCGGTCCACAGGAGCCGCTCGATCCGGGCCGAGAGCGTCGTCTCCTCCGTGAGCTCGCGGAGCGCCGCCTCCTCGGCCGTCTCGTCCGGCTCGACATGGCCGCCGACCAGTACCGCGTAGTGATGTCCCGGGCAGGCCGGACCTGCCACACCGGTGCCCCGGCATATGGCGCATGCGGTCGACCGTTCGCGCTGCAAGAAGCGCTTGACGACCAACACCCTTGCTCCGTGCACGACTACGGCGACCGCTCTCGGTATCGACATGCCCCAGAGCATCGCACGCACCCGGGATGCCTCCGCGGGTCAGTCGAGCGCTGCGAACGCCCCCGGCTCGTACGAACCACCCTGGTTGTGCAGGATCACGCCGACCCGGTTGGCCGCGTTGATCATCGAGACCAGCCAGACCAGCGCACCGACCTGATCGTCGTCGTAGTGCTTGCGCAGCGCGGCCCACGTCTCGTCGGAGACGCCCTGGGCGGCGTCCGCGAGCCGGGTGCCCTCCTCCGTGAAGGCCAGCACCACGCGCTCGGCCTCGGTGAACACGGTGGTGTGGCGCCAGGCGGAGACCAGGCCGAGCCGCAGTGCGGTCTCGCCCGCGGCTGCGCCCTCCTTGAGGTGGACGTCCACGCAGAAGCCGCAGCCGTTGATCTGGCTGGCGCGCAACTGCACCAGTTCGCGCAGGGACTTGGGAAGGGTGGACTGTTCGATGGCCACCGAGGCGCTGTAGAACCGCTTGGCGACCTTCGCCGCGGTCGGGCTGTCGAGCAGATTGAAACGGGGTTCCATGACGTCGTCCTCACTCGTGGTGTCGTGTGCTGCCGCACTGGACGAACACAAGATGCCGATGCCACCGCTCTTGTGACGGTGGGGAGTTGTGACGTGCGCCACCGGCCGGAGGTGTCACACGGAGGCGCCGGCCGGTGTCTCGTGTGCGACACATCCGCGAGCGGAACGGGCAGGAGCCGGGCATGGGCGAGCACACGAGGGACGGCATCACCGAGGCGTTCGTCGCCCACCGCAATCTGCTCTTCACCGTCGCCTACGAGATGCTCGGCTCCGCCGCCGACGCCGAGGACGTCCTCCAGGAGACCTGGCTGAAGTGGGCGGGCGTCGAGCCCGGCACCGTACGGGAACCGCGCGCGTACCTGGTCCGGATCACGACGCGCCAGGCGCTGACCCACCTCCGTACGCTCGGCCGCCGCAAGGAGTCCTACGTCGGCCCCTGGCTGCCCGAACCGCTCCTGACCGCGCCCGACGTGGCCGAGGACGTCGAGCTGGCGGACAGCGTGTCCATGGCGATGCTGCTGGTCCTGGAGACGCTCTCCCCGACCGAGCGGGCGGTGTTCGTACTGCGCGAGGTCTTCGCGGTCGAGTACGAGGAGATCGCCGAAGCCGTCGACAAGAGCCCGGCCGCGGTCCGCCAGATCGCCCACAGGGCGCGAGCCCATGTGGCCGCGCGCCGGCCGCGCGGGGCCGTCTCCGCGGCCGAGACCAAGGACGCGCTCACCGCGTTCCAACAGGCCGTGGAGACAGGCGACTTGCGCGGTCTGCTCGACGTCCTCGCTCCGGACGTCGTCTTCCTGGGCGACGGCGGCGGAGTCGTGCAGGCCACCCTGGCGCCGGTCGTGGGGGCCGAACCGGTGGCCGCGCTGCTGGCCGCCGGGCGCCTCGGCGGAAGCGCGGCGGCAGCCCTGCGGCCGGCGCAGGTCAACGGCTGTCCGGCGCTGATCCTCCGGCTCGACGGCGCGATCGACACCGTGATCGCGGTGCGTGTCGACGAAGGGCTCATCACCGGGCTCTACGCCGTGCGGAACCCTCAGAAGCTGTCGCGCGTGGAGAGGGAGACGGCAGTGAGCCGTTGAGCACGGGGCGGACGGGCGGGGAATGGCAGCGATGCGCGAGGCGGCGGACCGGTGGCTGCGGGGGTGGACCTGGGCGCGCGGGCGCGTCCTCGCGGCGCTCGCCGCCACGTCCGCCGTCCTGATGGTCTTCCACTCCGCCGTGCCCAACACCGGTGCGCACCTGGGCAGTTTGGTCGAGGCGTTCCTGCCCTGGACGGGCCTCGCCGTCCCGGTGCTGCTCGCCGCGGCCCTGCTGCGCCGCTCGGCCACCGCGCTGGTGGCCCTGCTGCTCCCGGTGGCGGCGTGGACGTACCTCTTCGGCGGAACGCTCCTCGCCGGGGACGGCGGCGCGCACGACATCACGGTGGTCCAGCACAACGTCAGCGACGTGAACACCGACCCCGCCGACACCGCGAGGGCGCTGATGGAAGCCGGCCCGGAGCTCATCGCCCTGGAGGAGCTGACACCCGCCGCGCTGCCGCTCTACGAGAAGACGCTGGCGCCCGTCTACCCGTACCACGCGGTCGAAGGGACGGTCGGCCTCTGGTCGACGTACCCGCTGTCGGACGTGACGCACCTCGACATCAGGCCCCCGGGGATCACCGACACCGGCTGGAACCGCGGACTGCGGGCCACCGCGCGTACGCCATGGGGCGAGACCGCGGTCTACGCCGTCCACCTGCCGTCGGTCCGCTTCCGGCCCACCGGCTTCGCCTCCGGCAACAGGGACGACAGCGCCGGCCTGCTGGGGGAGGCGCTCGCCGCCGAGAAGCTTGAACGGGTGATCGTGCTGGGCGACTTCAACGGCACCGCGGACGACCGCGGACTGGCCCCGGTCACCTCGCACATGACGGCGCCGCCGGGGGACTTCGCGTTCAGCTGGCCGAAGACCTTCCCCGTGGCGCGTATCGACCAGGTCATGGCCCGCGCGGCAACGGTCACCGACATCCGCACCCTGCGCGCGACCGGCAGCGACCACCTCCCGATCGCGGCCGGCATCCGCTTCGCCTCGTGAGGGCGGGCTGTCTCAGAGGTCGGTGGCGCGCTCGTGACGGGTTTCGTACAGCCCGACTTCGCTGCCGCCGGGCAGCCGGAACCTGGTCACCCGTCCCCAGCGCGCGTCGGTGAGCGGCTGGGTGAACTCCACGCCCTGTGCGGTCAGGGCCGACACGGCCGCGTCGACGTCGTCGCACATCAGATAGAGCTCCTGCGACTCGGGGCCGTCCGTCGGATGCACGGCGAGCTCCGCCGGCGGCAACTTGAAGATCAGCCAGCCGCCTCCCGCGTCGACGTGCGGATACTCCAGCACATCCCTGAAGAAGGCCCGGTCCGCCTCTGCGTCGCGGCTGTGGACGATGACGTGCGCACCATTGATCACGCGGGCCAGGGTAGGCCCACGCACCGGCAGACCGGCGTTGTCAGCGCCGTGAAGTACGGTGCCGTGCAAGATCTGCAACACGGGTGGGGGAGAAGGAAGATGGCACAGCTGACGTTCCGGTCCGCGGGTCCCGACGACGCCGAGGGCATCGCCCGGCTGCACGCCGACAGCTGGCGGCGGCACTACCGGGGCGCCTACTCGGACGCGTTCCTGGACGGCGACGTGGTCACCAACCGGCTGTCGGTGTGGAGTTCGCGCCTGGCCGCTCCGGGTGCGTCCGCGACGATCGTCGCGGAGGACGGCTCCGGCCTCCTGCAGGGATTTGTGCACGTCGTCTTCGACGACGACCCGCAGTGGGGCAGCCTCGTCGACAATCTGCACGTCATCAACGACCGCAGGCGTACGGGTGTGGGCGGCGCACTCCTGGCCCGGGCGGCGGAGGCGGCCGTCGACGGGGCGACGTCAAAAGCCCTGTACCTGTGGGTACTTGAGCAGAACACGGCGGCCCAGGGCTTCTACGAGGCCTTCGGCGGTACGTGCTCGGAGGAGGCGACGGTCGGGGCCCCCGGCGGCGTCGCCACCCGCCTCAACGGCACTCCGAAGAAGCTCCGTATGACATGGGCGGACGCCGCCTCGGTGAAGCGCGAGCCGGTCGCGGAGCGCTGACCTCCACGGACTCAGTGGAGCACCAGGCACGTGGTCGTGGCGTGCGCGACCAGCTTCCCCTGCTCGTCCAGGACCTTCCCCTCGGCCGTTGCGGTGCGGCGGCCGGCGTGGATGACGGTGCCTTCGGCGGTGAGCGTGCGCCCGTCGGTCTGCGCGGCCCGGATGTAGTTCACCTTCAGCTCCAGGGTCGTGTAGCCGACGCCGGCGGGCAGCGTGGTGTGCACCGCGCAGCCCATGACCGAGTCGAGCAGGGTGGCCGCGATGCCGCCGTGCACGGTGCCCAGCGGATTGGCGAAGTCGGGGCGGGTGTCGAGCGAGGCGACGATACGGCCGTGCTCGACTTCGTCGAAGCGCATGCCGAGCAGCCGGCCGATGGAGGGGACGTCGGCGGGGCGCTCGGTCTGGAACCAGCGCATGAGTTCGAGGCCGGACAGAGCGGTGAGGTCGGTGGAGGTCACGGGGATTCCTTGATGTCGTGCAGCTGGGTGCGGTGTCAGCCGAGGGGGTTGGCGGTGTCGCGCAGGGCGGCCAGCGCCGGGGCGTACATCCGGGTCTTGATGGTGCGGAGGGTGTCGCCGGCCTTGTTCACCTGCGCCTGGGCGAGTTCGAGCGCGGCCGTACGGACGGCGTCCTCGGCGACCGCCCGGTCGACGATCCCGGCGGCCGCGGCATCGGCCCCGCCGTAGCGGTGGGCCGTGAGCATGGCCCGGTGTGCGGTCTGCGGGGCCAGCCGGGCCTGGATGAGGGCGGACATGCCGGGGGAGAAGGGGATGTTGATGTCCGCCTCGGGCAGGCACCAGTAGCCGCGGTCGGCGCGCATCACGCGGAAGTCGTGGGCGAGGGAGAACATCGCGCCGGCGGCGAAGGTGTGCCCCTGGAGGGCGGCGACGGTGATCATCGGCAGCGACAGCATCCGCGCGAAGAGCTCGTGGACCGAGACGACGTAGTCCTCCTGCTGGTCGGCGTGGGCGAACAGCCAGTCCAGGTCGAGGCCGTTGGAGTAGAACTTCCCCGTCGCGGCCGTCACCAGGGCCTTGGGGCCTTCGGCCTTCTCCACCTCGTCCAGCGCGGCGCTCACGGAGGCGAGCCAGTCGGGGTGGAAGCGGTTCTCGCCGTCTCCGAGGTCGAGGACGAATACGTTGTCGTGGCGGTCGAGCGTGGGCATCTCGGCTCCTCAATGCGGGCTGGGTCGGAGTGCGTGGATCAGCAGGTCATGGATCTCGGCGGCGGCCGCATCCAGCGGCGCGGAGCTCTGTTCGACGCGGCACATGATCACCGCGCCTTCGATCGCGGCGACGATGAACGCGGCCAGCCGCCCGGCCCGTTGTTCGGTCAGGCCGTGCCGGACGAGCGGTGCCGCGAGCGCCTCCTGCCAGCGGGCGAAGACGGAGGCGGCGGAGCGGGCCAGCTGCGGGGCGTCGTCGTTGGTCTCCACCGCGACCGCCACGACGGGGCAGCCGGCCCGGAAGCCGCTGCTGACGAGCCGTTCGCGCCAGAGCACGAAAAACCCGTCGATCGCCTGCACCGGATCGTCGCCGTCCTGCATCGCGGCGTCGAGCAGACCGGCGATGAAGTCCCCGGCGAGAGCCACCGCCTCGTCGAGGAGCTGGGCCCTCCCGCCGGGAAAGTGGTGGTACACCGAGCCGCGAGGAGCACCACTGTGCTCCAGTACGCGGTCGATGCTGGTGCCGCCTGCCCCGTATTCGCGCAACAGAGCGGCGGTACTGACGATCATGCGCTCACGGCTGTCGCTCTTGCGGGGGCTCATGGGACGGCCTTTCCGGAGGCACGGTCGGACGGACCTCGCCCGTGTCATCTACCTCCCGGTAACTTATGGGGTATGCCATAGAACATGCAAGGGGTCGGCGCCGACGATCAGGCCAGCCGCAGATCGACGAAGGCGACGCTGTCACCGGGCAGTACGTACCGCTCGATCTCGACGAACCCCTGCGCCAGCGCGAACCGCAGCCCCTCCGGATTGGACTCCAGGACAACGGTCTCGACGACCTCGGCCCCGAGCTCCCGCGCCACCGCGAGCCCGTGCGCGTAGAGCTGCCCGCCGAGCCCCTTGCCGCGCTGCTCGGGCAGGATGCGGGCGATCACGGTGGCGGTGGCCCCGTTGTCGACGGTGGGCGTACGCACGGTCGAGCAGCCGACGAGGGCCCCGCCCAGGTACGCGACGTACAGGCGATTGCGCCCGGCCCGCTCGCGCACCTCGTCCAGGGAGAGGACGGAAGAGGCGGCGGGGATGATCAGGTTGTGGACGTGCTGCCAGTCCCGGAGGGAGGGCTCGCCGTCGACTTGTTCCATGCGGAGATCGGTCACCGACGCAGAAAACTCCACCCACTCCCGCGCGTCAACCGGATGCTTCCCCCGGCTCTCGGCGCTGCGTTCACCGATGAGCGGCCAGCACTGCCTTCAGGCCCTCTTGCAGATCCTTGACGAAATACCCGGGAACCTCCAGCGACGGGAAATGCCCCCCGGCTTCGGGCGACCTCCACCGGACGATCTGCCGGTACCGCTCCTGTGCCCAGGGGCGCGGACACTTCTCGATGTCGCGGGGATACATGGTGATGGCCGACGGGACGTCGACCCGGAGTCCGGGGTCCAGCGAGTTGTGGCTTTCGTAGTAGATGCGGGCCGCCGATGCGCCGGTGCGCGTCAGCCAGTACAGAGTGACGTCGTCGAGAACGCGGTCCATGGAAATCGTCTCGAACGGGCTGTCCTCGGTGTCCGACCACTCGGCGAACTTGTCGAGGATCCAGGCGAGAAGCCCGACCGGTGAGTCGACGAGCGAGTAGCCGATGGTCTGCGGCCGGGTCGCCTGCTGCTTCGCGTACGCCGCGCGGTGGTGCCAGAAGTCGCGGGTCTCCTCGGTCCATCTGCGCTCGTCCGCCGTCAGCCCGTCCGTGCTCAACCCGGGCGGCGCCTCCGCGAACAAGGTGTGGATGCCGAGAACGTGCGCGGGGAACCTGCCGCCGAGGACCGTGGTGATGTTGCCTCCCCAGTCGCCGCCGTGGGCCGCGAACCTGCTGTAGCCGAGCCTTCCCATCAGCTCCACCCATGCGGCCGCGATCTTTTCGGTCCCCCACCCGGTGGTGGCCGGCTTGTCGCTGTAGCCGAAGCCCGGCAGCGACGGGACCACGACGTGGAACGCCGGAGCGTCCGCATCTTCCGGATCCGCCAACTCGTCCACTACGTCGATGAATTCGGCGATGCTGCCCGGCCAGCCGTGCGTCAGGATCAGGGGAGTGGCATCCGTGCGCGCCGACCGGCGGTGCAGGAAGTGGATTCCCAGATCATCGATGGTCGTGCGGAACTGGCCGATCCGGTCGAGGCGCGCTTCGAACGCCCGCCAGTCGTACCCGGTGCGCCAGTAGTTCACGACATCGACGAGATCGGCGAGCGGAACGCCCTGCTCCCATCGGCGAGGACCGGGCGCTGCGCCACGGACCGTCTCGGCCTCCGGCAGCCGCGCCGCTGCCAGTCGCGCGCGCAGATCGTCGAGGTCGGCGTCTGTTGCGTGGGCTTCAAATGCTTGCACGTCACTGGTCGGACGGGGCATGAAAACCTCCTGGCCATGAGGGAACCGGCTAAGACGGTTCTAACAGGCCTCCTCCCACACCGCAGCGACTTGTCGACTGGCTGGCGGTGAGCGGCCTCGCCGTGGACTCCTGCACCACCGTCCAGCTCGACCTCGCCCGGGAGTTGAGGGAGTCGATTCACGCCGCCGCGACGGCCGCCGCGATCCAGGACGAGCTTCCTGCAACTGCTGTCCACGTCATCAATGACCGCAGCGCTCGGGGGCGGGCAGCGGCCATCCTGACGCCCGACGGCAAGCGGCGATGGCGGCTCGGCCCGGCTTCCTGCGTGGAAGACGCCCTGGGCGTGATCGCCGCCGACGCGATCAGCGTCATCGCAGGCGAACGCGACGGGAAACTGGCCTTGTGCGCATCACCGACCTGCCAGGCCGCCTTTTCCGAGCCCTGTTACAGGTAGGGGAAGTTCTCCGAGTCGAGCACGTGCTGCCAGGACCGATTGGCCACGGCAACAGGGTCGATGGCGGACAGCCATGAGCGGAGTTCGGTCAGAAGGTCTTCGGAGTCGATGCCGGTGGACTGCGTGTAGGCGAGCATGTACTGCCACTGCAAGGCAATCATCGCCGTGAACCGGGACAGCGTGGTGGCGGCGAGCGGGTCGCCGGGCCGGTCGGCGTCGACGGCGTTCGGGGTGGTCCGGCGCAGAACGCGACCGGTGGATCCATCGAGGAGGAGGATGCCGCCGATCCAGTGGCCGAGCCGGTAGAACGGCCCGTCGCCGAGCGGGATTTCGGACGAGTGCGTGCCTTGCCAAGGAGTTTCCACGAGCCCGGACTCGGTCAGGTTTTCCGTCTGAAGGCTGTAGAAGCCGGCTACGGCGGGGAAACCCGTGTGCGACAGGTGGTCGCGGGTGTCCTGGTGAGTGATCCCGGAAGGGATCCGGTCGGCTCCCAAGGTGTGGACGTGGTCAGCGCCGAAGAGCTCGCCCAGGCGGGAGGGCGAGGGGCGGCGGCACCGTTCGTCGAACGGACGAGGTGTGATGCGGGCCGTCGGCCCGATGTACGGCAGCGCTTGGAGCGGGGACTTCGGAGCGGTTTCCGGTGCGCCGACGGTGACGGCGTAGAGACCGGTGGGGGAGCCGACCACCACGACTTCACCGACGCCCACGGCGGCCTCGCTCCGGGGTGCCGGCAGTACGCGCTCCGTACCCGTATCGGCGTTCTCATGGACGACTACCTGATTCCAGTCCGCCTCGGCCCGCCACTGCGCGACAGGAGCAGGCGATTCGGTCCGTACGGAAGAGGTCTGGGCGTCGGCGTCGCAGAGCTGTCCGTCGGCCGCGTCCCAGATGAGTTCCGAGCCGTCCTCATTGGTACTGATCACATGGATGCCGTCCGGATCGGCGTTCAGCTCCTCGATCCGGCCCGTCCAGACGTGTGGAGCCATGGGGGACCCGCCAGGACGCTGCATTGCCCATACGGTCGTCCACGGCAGGGGGCCCGCACCGGCCGCGAGCGCCTCGGCGCGCTCCGTGTCGCCCCAGCACATGGCGTTGTGATGCAGGAATGCCACCCAGTCGGCGTGGGAGGAGAAGACGGTCTCCTGTGCGGAGACGTAATGCAGGTCCGCGGCCCGGCTGCCTCCCTGGACGGTGTCGGGGAAGGCCGCGCGCAAGCCCTCCAGCAGAGGCTCGCGCCTGCACATCGCCACTGCGTACGGGACGTTGAGGAACTCTTCGAAGCAGTGTCCTGCAGCAGCGTGGGCCGGGAGCGCCCGGGCTCCGTAGGAGGCGGTTGTCGGGTCGTCCCAGCCAGTGAGGAGGCGGCGAACCGTTTCGTGCTGCACTTCGCCGAACACGTCGGCGGGGGTCTGAAGCCGCAGGTCCCTCGCGGTGTGTTCCCACGTGAACCGCACCGACAACTCGTGCTCGGGCTCGAATTCGATCAGCTCCGATTCGACAGCGATGTCGCGGAGTTCGGAGACGCTGATGTCGTGCCCGAGGACAGAGCACATGAATTGCCATTCAGTGCACCGGACTTGGCGTGGTTCGGTGAGAGCCAGGGCATGGAGTGCCGCGCGGTGCGTGGGATCGACCGGTTCCTCGACCTGGGGGGCTGGGCCCGGCATCTGCAGGAGGAGTGGATTCTTGTAGGCCCCCAGCCCGACTGCCCGTTCATCCACCTCCACGGCGAAGCGGGTGCGCGTGCGCCGGAATTCCGTCCCCAGCGTGCCCACAACCTGTCCGACGATCCGCGCAGGCTCAGCAGTGGTCCGTGTTGTTCCGGCCCACTGCGAGTTGGCCAACAGGACGACCTTCTGGCCGGGGATATCGGCCAGAGCGTCCCTGACTCGGTAGAGATCAGGAAACCGCTGGGCGGGCAGGCTCAGGGCTTGGGCCAAGTTCGCTGTCAGCTGCTCGCCGGTCAGCCCTGCGGCGTCGACCAGAGTGGCACCCTCGACGGTTTCGCAGGCTGATCCGAGCAGGGCGGTCTTGCCGGACCCGGGCTCGCCCTGCAGGAAAAGGCGCCCCCGATCGGCACGCGCATCTGCGACCCACGACGTGAGAGCATCCACGTTTCCGTCGCCACCATGCCTGCCCTCTGCAGCCGACATACGTGCCCCTCTTCATGAGATTGGTTATGCAGGGGTCCGCAGTCCGCCCTCTGCCATGGCCCGGACCCAGACCTTACCAAGCGCTGCGAGGTTCCTCGCGATATCGCGATCGTATTCGGCCTTGTGATTCACGCCGGCGTATTCTTCGGATTCGTCGACCCTCGCATTCTTTCTGTACCCGGTGCCGTAGTACACGTCCACGCCGGGTACGCGCTCGGACAGGGCGCGGGAGCAATTTGCGTACCCCTGCCCCCTTCCGCAGGGTTCCCTGTCCGTGAACAGGCCGATCGGCTTGTACTGGGAGTCTTCGCCGCGGCCGGAATTCACTTGGTCGAGATAGTCCAGAATGTTGCTTTCGGAATGCTTGCCGTTTTCTCCGTCGACATTCGGGTACGAACTGTCCACGAGATAACTTGTCTCGCCGGTGGTCGGATCATGGAGTTCGAGTACCGCATAATTTCGACCGCTGAAATCTGGGCGATGTTCACCGGAGTCTCGAAGGGCTCCAGCGATTCCTGAATTCTTGAACTCCGCAGAAATCGCATCCTTGAGTTCTTGCTCCTCGCGAGTCTTCGCGGGCCAATTTCTCACCTTGCCGTGCGCTTCGGCGCCGTGCGAGCGTTGACCGGGAGTGTGCTCCGGGCTTGCGCCGACTGCGTGTGCCGCGTGGAACTTGTGACTGAGCCGCGCAAGGGAGGCGACCACGGCCCCCTGTTCGCCCGGGTGCAGGTCGGAGAAGCCCGGCAGGATCCGGTTGAGGTCGCTCTGGCGGAGTGTGACGGGGGGCGGCGAGCCGTCGGCCGTACTGGGAGGCGTGCTCGCCTGCATGGCATCGACCAGCGGAATACGGGTTGTCTGCGTCCCGTCCTCGTGGTGGACCGGATGGGGTTCCATCCAGGCATTGAGCTGCTGGTGGACATGGTCCATGTCGACTTGTCGGACATCGTTCGACTGCCGCAGATTTTGCTGGTCGGGCATGGGATACATGCCGTGATGCGGTGTCGAATCGACAGTTTCGGGATCCACGAGTCGTGGATGTTCCCCCTGCTGTGGGTCGCCTGCCGGTTGATCCGTGCCGTCGTCCGCCTGGGCGGGGCTCCCTGCAGGGGCTTCGGGGGCGCGGCGGCCCTCCGCCGGTGCGGTCGCCGGCTCGTGGTTCGGCTGAGAGGCCGTCGGCGTCTTGGCTGCGCTCGTGGACGCAGGTGTGGCCGTAGGGGTGACGGGTCGCCGGTTCGCGTCCAACGGGACCGCGAAGACGCCGTTCTTGCCGTCGTGCAGGGGCGTTTGGCTCGTGCGGCCCGTCTGGGCGTCGATGTACGTGATGCGGCCGTTGTGGTTGACCGCGTTCCATGCGTGCGCCCGGCCGTTGGCGTCCTGAGTGATGATCACGGCCTGGGAGCCGTGGCCCGAATCGCGGAGGGTGTTCTCCAGGCGGTTGAAGGCGCTGCGGCCGTCGCCCATGTCGCTGAAGCGGGCGCCCAGCGCGTTCTCGATGCGGTTGCGGCCGTTCGTCTCGCCGCGGTCGGACGGCAGGCCGTCGGGGCCGGTGTCGGGGGTGCGGGCCGCTGCCGCCGTCGGGTTGCCGGAGAAGGTGTCGGCCGTGGAGAGCGCCACGTCCACGCAGTTGTTGTTACGGCCGGGAGCGTCCGCCCCCTCGCCGTTGATGCGCTGGACCCACGGGCCGTCCGCCGGGTCCGGCGGACGGGTCGGGTTGCCGTCGGCATCCCGCGGGACGGAGTCGTCGAGCGCGCTCTGTTCGGCGTGCGTGGGGTGGGTTACGCCGCCGGGCGGGGTGGTGTTGCGCGTCGAGGACGTCGGGGCCTGGTGCGCGGGGGAGTCGGACTGCTGCTGCGGGATGTGCGCGGTGGGGGTGGCAGGGGCGGTGTGCGCCACGGTGTGCACCGGGGCCGGGACGGTGGTGTTGTGCTGGCCGGAGGGTGTGGTGGCCGGGGTCGAGGCGGGGCTCGGGCTCGGGTTCTGGGGTGATGCGTTCGGGGTGTGGGGCGTGTTCGGGGTGCCGGGGGTGTTGTTGCCCGGTGTGGGCGTGCTGCCGGGCGGCGTACCGGGTGTGCCCGGTGTACTCGGCGTGGGGCGCGGGGAGTTGGAGCCCGGGCCGGCGTCCGGTGTGCCCGACGACGGCGGTGTCGCCCTGGACGGCGTCGACGAGGTGGACGGAGTGGACGACGGCGGGGTCGAGGACGTCGACGACGGGTTCGTGGTCGGGGAGTTCGATGACGGGGCGGTGCTCGTCGAGGTCGGCGCCGATCCCCGAGGGGTCGAAGGAGACGTGGAGGACGGGGTCGAGGCCGCCGGGCCGCTGGGCGACGACGGTGAGGACGGCGTGCTCCTCGGCCCGGAGCTGCCCGGACTCGTCGTGTGCGACGGCGTCGACGGCGACGACGTAGAAGGGGAGGGTGACGACGGGGACGGCGTACGGCCCGACGGCGAAGGACCCGCGCTCGGGCGCGAGGTGGGCGTACTGGAGCCGGAGCCCTGTGTGTTGGGGCTCGTCGGGATCGAGCTGTTGCCGTCCGGGCGCGAGGTGGACGGGCCGTCCGACGCGCTGGGCGTCGGGGTCGCGTGGTGCTGCGGCGCCGGAGCCGTGGCGGCCAGGTTGTCCACCGACATGCTGATCCCGCGCCCGTTGTTCGACGAGGAGCCGGAGTCGGTCGACCCCGACGGTGTCGGGGCGGAGTGGGGCGTGGGGGAGGACGGGAGGCCGCCGTTGCCCGAGGGGCCGGACGACGGGGATGCCGTACTCGCATCCGTACCGCCGTCGGACGAGGGCGCGTTGGACGGGCCGGGGTTCGCCGGTGACGGTCCCTGGTCGTCGAAGTCCGAGAGGGTGGAGTCCGGGGAGGAGTTCGACGGGAGCGGCCCGCTCTGCGGCGACGCGGAGTCCGGGGTGCTGGATCCGGGGTCGGGTGCCGTACGCGAACCGACGTCCGCCGAGGCGTCGACGCCCGAGCCGGTGTCGGCGGATATGCCGCCGCCGATGTTCGTGCCGTTGCCCGTGTTGACGTTGGCGTCGGCCGAGACCGTGGAGTTGGAGTTGGAGTTGGTGTTGCCGTCGCCGGAGTTCGTCTGCGAATCGGAGCCGGAGTCGGACCCGGAGTCGGAGGAGTCCGATCCCGAGTCCGTACTCGAATCCCCGTCCCCGGAGGAGGAGTTGGAGCCGGACCCGGACCCGGACCCGGAATCCCCGTCCGCCCCGTGGCTCCCGTCCAGCCGGCTGTCCACCGCGTGCCGCGCCCGGTGCCCGGCCTTCTCGCCCAGGCTGTCCCGTACGCCCTCGGCCAGCGTCTGCGGCGTCTGCTTGATCGCGTCCCAGGCGGCGTCCTTGCCCGCCCCCGCCGTACGCCCCAGGTTGTAGCCCTGCTGCGCACCGAAGCTGACATTGAGCGTCTGCGCGATCAGGTCGCTGATCATCGCCTCGATCGCGGAGGTCGCCGGCTCCTTGACCGCCTCGATGATCGCGTCGATCAGGGCGTCCTTGAGCTCCTTGAGGACCCGCCGGACGATCATCTTGGTCGCCGCTGTCGCCCCGAGCGCACCCACCTCCGAGAGCCCGAAGGTGAACGGCGCGGCCGCCTGCGCGGCGATGATCTCGATGGCCAGCGCGATGAGCTGGACGATCACCGCCACCTTGCAGGCGATGACCAGATACGCGGCGGCGTCCATCACCCCCGCGATGATCTCCGCCGCCATCGCCGCGTTCGCGAGGTGCCCGTCCCCGCCCGAACCCCCGCCGAACTTCTCGTACGTCGTACGGAACTTGTCGATCGAGTCGCCCGAGTTGGCCTTGAGGACGGTCGAGGCCGCCGTGTTCGACGCGTCGTGGAGCGCGCGTACGTCCTGCGCGAACTTCCGCCACACCGTGGCGGACTCCATCATCTTGTCCTCGTCCGCCGTCGGCCAGTCGAAGCCGAGCATCTCGAGGACCCACTCGAGCTCACCTGGCAGCATCATCGACACAGCAGAAATCCCCCGTCAGACACGTACGGACAACGTCAGGAAGCAGGGCGGTGGATCGCGGTCAACTTCCGCTCCACGCCGTCGAGTCCGTCTTCCTTCTGCTTGATCATCTCGAAGGTGGCGTCCTCGTTGGCCTCGTGCTTCACGCCCATCTCCGTCAGGGCCATGCCAATCCCTGCCAGGCGCTCCGCCAGGCTCCCCATCGACTGGTACATCCCGTCGCGGAAGCCCTCGTACACGACCCCGAACTTCTCCCCGAGATCGTCGTCGCCCCAGGGCGGAGTTCCGTTCCCCTCCAGGGCGGTGAGTCCGTTCTGGAGAGCCGTGACAGCCTCGCTGAACTTCTGCCCGACCTCGAAGAAGTGGTAGCCCTCGCTCTTCAGGACCGGCGCCTCGACCTCGATCTGCCCACTGCCCGACACGGCGTCCCCTCCCGGCTCGACTGCCCCTCAGATCCCGTCACTTTAACCGGAGTTGACGAAAGGTCCGGTGCCCGGCCCCGAATCGGGGACGGACACCAGACCTTTGTGACGAGACCGTGTCAATCAAGCGGAGTCAAGCACCGCGCAAAGAAGCGGTCAGTGCCGCGCCGGCAGCCAGCCCGTCTGGACCATCTGCCCGCCCCGTCGCCGCGTGTGGAACGTACCGCGGCCCGGCGGCAGTTGCTGCGGCGCCACATTGCCGAGCAGTTGGCCCTCCGCCTTGTCGCCGGAGAGCACGATGCCCTGGGCGCCCAGCTCACGCATGCGCTGCATGATCGGCTCGTACAGCGAACGGCTCGCACCGCCCGAAGCACGCGCGATGATCAGACGCAGGCCCACGTCCCGCGCGAACGGCAGGTACTCGAGCAGCGGGGACAGCGGGTTCTGACCGCTCGCCACCAGGTCGTAGTCGTCGACGATCACGAACGCGTCCGGGCTGTTGTACCAACTGCGGTTCCGCAGCTGCTCCGGAGTGACGTCCGGACCCGGCATACGCCGCTGCAGCGATCCGGCGAGACCCTGGATGGTCTCCGCCAGGGCGGGCGCCGAGGCGCAGTACCGCGACAGGTGCGACTCCGGGATGCCCTCCAGGTGCGCACGCCGGTAGTCACCCATGACGATCTTCGCCTGGTCGGGCGAGTACCGCTCGGTGATCTGCTTGACCAGCAGCCGCAGGACCGCCGACTTCCCCGACTCGCTCTCGCCGAAGACGATGAAGTGCGGGTCCGCCTCGAAGTCGATGAAGACCGGCGCGAGCGCCTGCTCGTCGATACCGAACGCGACACCCAGCTCCGGGTGTTCGAACCCCTTGGGCAGCCGGTCCGCCTCGAGGAGCGTCGGCAGCAGCCGTACGACCGGAGCCGGAGCCCCCTGCCAGCTCTCGTTGACCGCCCTGATCAGCGCGCCCGTCGCGTCCGACAGATCCTCCGTCTGCGAGGAGCCGTCGATGCGCGGCAGCGCCGTCATGAAGTGCAGCTTGTCGGGGCTCAGACCACGGCCCGACGCACCGGCAGGAACGTTCTGCGCGACCTTGCGGTCGACCTCGGACTCCGTCGGGTCACCGAGCCGCAGCTCCACACGGTTCTGCAGCATGTCCTTGAGCGCGGGACGCACCTCGGTGTACCGGCTCGCGGTGATGATCACGTGGACACCGAAGCCCAGACCGCGCATCGCGATGTCGGTGATCGACGGCTCGAGCTGCTCGTAGTCCGTCTTGAAGGTGCCCCAGCCGTCGATGACGAGGAAGACGTCACCCCACGGCTGGTCGGGCAGCTGCCCCGAGGCCCGCCGCTGACGGTAGGTCGTGATCGAGTCGACGTTGTTGGCGCGGAAGTACTCCTCCCGCGCGTTCAGGATCCCCGTGACCTCGCTGACCGTACGGCGGACCTTCTCGCCGTCCAGTCGGTTGGCGACGCCACCCACATGGGCGATGTCCTCCATGGAAATCAGCGATCCACCACCGAAGTCCAGGCAGTAGAACTGCACTTCGCTCGGTGTGTGCGTCAGCGCGAACGACGAAATGAGCGTCCTCAGCAGCGTCGACTTGCCGGACTGCGGACCACCCACGAACAGACCGTGGCCCTGACCGGCCGAGAAGTCCCGGTAGAGCACGTCACGCCGCTGCTCGAAGGGCTTGTCGACCAGACCGACGGGCACATTGAGCCGCCCCAGCGCCGTGTACTCGGGCGCGGTCAGACCCCGCTCCGGAGTCACCGCGAGCGCCGGCAGCAACTGCTCCAGCGACGGCGCCTCGTCCAGCGGAGGGAGCCACACCTGGTGGGCCGGAGGGCCCTGGTTGGCCATCTTCCCGACGAGTACGTCGAGCACGGTCTCGGCCAGCGCGTCGTCGATCCGCGCCGGAGCCTCCGGCTCCTCGATCACCGGCTGCGGAGGCAGCTCCACGTGCTCGGCGGTGAAGAGCGCGGGCCGCAGCCGCGTCGAGCGCTGCGCCCTCGCGGGACCCTCGCCGTGGTACGCCCCCGACACGTACGCCGCCTTGAAGCGGACCATGGTGTCGGTGTCGTACCGCAGATACCCGGAACCCGGGATCGACGGCAGGTGATAGGCGTCCGGCACACCGATCGCGGTCCGCGACTCTGCGGCGGAGAAGGTACGCAGACCGATGCGGTACGAGAGGTACGTGTCGAGCCCGCGCAGCTTGCCCTCCTCCAGACGCTGCGAGGCGAGCAGCAGATGCACACCCAGCGAACGCCCGATGCGCCCGATCTGGATGAACATGTCGATGAAGTCCGGCTTGGCGGTCAGCAGCTCGGAGAACTCGTCGAGCACCATGACCAGCGAGGGCAGCGGCTCCAGCGGAGCACCGGCGGCACGCGCCTTCTCGTAGTCGTGGATGTTGGCGTAGTTGCCCGCGGACCGCAGCAGCTCCTGCCGGCGCTGCGTCTCACCCGTGATCGAGTCGCGCATACGGTCGATCAGCGTGAGGTCGTCGGCGAGGTTCGTGATGACGGCAGCGGTGTGCGGCATGTCCGCCATACCGGCGAAGGTCGCACCACCCTTGAAGTCCGCGAGGATGAAGTTCAGCGTCTCGGACGAGTGAGTAACGGCCAGGCCGAGCACCAGAGTTCGCAGCACCTCGGACTTGCCGGAACCGGTCGCCCCGACACACAGCCCGTGCGGGCCCATGCCCTCCTGCGAGGCCTCCTTGAGGTCCAGCATGACCGGCTCGCCGCTCTCGCCGACACCGATCGGCACGCGCAGCCGCTCGTGCTGGGTGCGCGGCCGCCACGTACGCGAAACATCCACAGAACCTGCGTCACCGATCCCCATGAGGTCGGTGAAGTCCAGGTTGGAGAGCAGCGGTTCGCCCTCCTCGGCGCTTCCCACGCGGTACGGCGCGAGCTGGCGGGCCAGCGACTCGGCCTGCTCCAGGCTCAGCAGGTCCGGCTTCCCGCTGTAAGCCGACTGGCGCCCCACGTACAGCTGCAGCGCGTTCGGCTGCAGATACGCGGTCAGGTTGCCCCGCAGCTCGTCCTCCAGCTCGCCGGGCGCGACCTCCAGGAAGGTGACGCCCTGCAGCCCCTCGGAGCTGGCCAGTTCGGAGTCGGGCGGGACCGTGCCGCCGTCGAGGATCACCAGCAGATGCGGCTGGTCGTAGACCGGCGTCGCCTCGCGGTTCCAGCGCGGCCGGTCGGCCAGCTGGTCGGCGAGCGCGTCCTCCAGCTCACCGAGGTCGTCGAAGAGCAGCCGGGACGAGCCCGCGCCGTCCTTCGCCTTCGGGTGCTGGCTGTGCGGCAGCCACTTGATCCAGTCCCAGTCCGACGAGGCGGCCGGGTGCGCGACCACCGCGACCACCAGGTCCTCGGGGGAGTGCATGGTGGCCAACTGCCCGATCACGGAACGGGCGTTGCCGTAGACCGTGTCCGAATCGCCGCAGATCGCCACATGATAAAAGGCGCGAAGCGACACAGAAACGGGCAGATCGGAAACCCGCCCGTGTGCGTCGAGGAAGGCCTTCATCGCCGCAGCCGTCAGCGGCTCCAGCTCCTCCTTGGGCGCCGTCTCGGGCGCGACCAGCGGGGTGGACAGCTGCTGGCTGCCGATTCCCATGCGTACGGAAGCGAAGTCGGCGTCCGTCGGACGCCGCTCCCACAACCGCCTGCCGTCGGCGGCCAGCGCCCACAGCTGGTCCGGGTCCGGGTGCTGGTAGACCTGCGCGCGGTACTGCAGGTCAGCGGTCTTGTGCACGTCCTTGCGGACCTGCTCCAGGTAGCGGAAGTAGTCACGCCGGTCCTGGCCCATCGTCGCGCCGCCACCGGCCCTCGACTTGACCAGCTGGGCCACGGCCATGGCGACCGTCGAGGCCGCCATGACAGACCCGACGACCTTCATGTAGGGCGGTGCGCCCGGCATGAAGAAGAAGGCGACAGAACCGAACATACCGAGCAGCGGCAGCAGGTTCATCCAGATGCTGTCGTCACCCTCCCGCGGAATCTCGGGCGGCGATTCGAGTCTGATCTCGCCGTCCGGGACGGCCGGCGGCTGGACCCGCGGCTGTCGTTTGATGATGACGACGCTCACCGATGCACTCATCCTTCGCGATTGTTACGTCTCTGCACCGACGCCCCCGTTGCGGCGACGGCATCCCGTCAGCGTCCGCCGATCCTACTGATACTCCGGAGAAGAAGGGGAAGCAGGAGGGCAGTTGAGAAGGGAGGCGGGGGATGCAATCCCTGAGGCGAACGATAGGGTGGCGCACCGCGCCGCATAAGAGGCGCGTGAGCAACATCGCGATACGCGTATGAATCCATACGAACCAGTCCGTACGCAGCAGTTCATTAAAGACATGGGGGATGTACCAGGTGAGCACGGGCACATCGACCGGCTTCTGCCGGGTCACCGTCGCAGCGCCGGACAGCCGGATCGATGTGGCGCTGCCGGAAGACCTGCCGATCCAGGACATCTATCCGGAGATCATCCGCCTCTCGGGCATGGCCCAGAGCGACGGTTCGCTCGCCGGATACCACCTGGTGCGCCGCGACGGAGGCGTCCTCGACGCCAGCCGCTCGCTGGTCGAGCACCGGGTCCGCGACGGCGAGGTCCTTCTCCTCCGCCCCTTCGCGGACTCCCTGCCGCCGGCCGTCCACGACGACGTCGTCGACGCGATCGCCTCGGCCGTCAAGCAGGACAACCGCGGCTGGAACGACAACCTCATGCGGGTGGCGGGCCTGGTATCCGGCGTCCTGCTCCTGACGATGCTCGGCTTCGTCCTCTGGTTCGCCGACCCCGTCCGCCACGACATGCACGGCTTCCAGGGCATCCTGGCCGGCGTCTTCGCGGTCGCGCTGGCCGCGCTCGCCGGCGTACGGGCACGGGTCTACGACGACCGGGCGGCCGCCGTCGCCCTCGGTATCGCAGCCCTCCCGCAGGCACTCATCGCGGGCTCCGGCATCCTGCCCCAGGACGCCACGGACGGCCCCGGACGCCTGCAGTTCCTGGTCGGCTGCGTCTGCGTACTGCTCGTCTCCGTCGTCCTGATCATGCTGCTCCCGCAGGGCGACGCCCCCTTCGTCGCGGCGGCCCTGGCCTCCGTGATCGGCACACTGGCCGCCTTCACGGCCGTACTGACCGAGGCGGCGCCCCGTGAGATCGCCGCGGGCACGGCCGTCGTCGCCCTCGCCGTGATCGGCTTCCTCCCCGGCTGGTCCGCCCGCTTCGCCAAGCTCCCCATCGGCTTCCGCTCGCCGGAGGACCTGGCCCGCGCCCGCCGCGACGGCCTCACCGAGGGCAACCTCGAAGCGGTCGACATCAACCGGATCGTCGCCCAGACCAGCCGCGGCCACGAGCTCCTCCTCGGCCTCGTCGGCGGCTGCGCCATGGTGATCGTCGGCTCCGGCGGCGCCGTCCTCGGCTTCAGCTCCAACAGCTGGGCCCAGTTCCTCGCCCTGGCCGTCGGCGTCGCCGCGATGCTCCGCGCCCGCCTCTTCCGCTACACCGCGCAGGTCACCTGCCTGATGGTGGCCGGCGTCGCCACTCTCAGCCTCCTCGTCCTCGGCCTGGCGATCTCGCCGCCGTCGGACATCATCAAGGAGCTGCTGATGGGCAACCACGCCCCCGTGGACGTGCGCACCCTCTGGCTCGGCGCGACCGTGGCCGCGGGCTCGCTGCTCCTGATCGCCATCGGCCTGATCGTCCCGAACAAGGGCCTCTCCCCGTTCTGGGGCCGCATGCTCGACATCGCGGACTCGATCGTCCTGCTCTCCCTGATCCCGCTCTGCCTGGCCGTACTGGACATGTACAGCAAGGTCCGCGGCGGAATCTGACCCCGGGGACCGTCGGGAACCCCGGTCATCCGGGGTTCCCGCCCCTGGTACGCTGTGTAACGGCCGTTTGTGTACGCGCCTCCGGATTCATCCTCTGGAGGCTGCGCCCATCGGTCTTCGCCTCCGAGTCATGGAAGCTCCCCTGAGATCTAGACCAGGGGCACTCGTGGGCGCATGGATCCCCAAAGAGGAGTACGCGTGCCGCTCGACGCCGCTACGAAGAAGCAGATCTTTGCCGAGTTCGGTCAGAAGGAGGGCGACACCGGTTCCCCCGAGGTTCAGGTCGCCATGCTCTCCCGTCGGATTTCCGACCTGACGGAGCACCTCAAGACCCACAAGCACGACCACCACTCCCGCCGGGGTCTCCTGATCCTGGTCGGTCAGCGTCGCCGCCTTCTCCAGTACCTGGCGAAGAAGGACATCCAGCGCTTCCGTGCGCTGGTCGACCGCCTCGGCATCCGCCGCGGTGCGGCCGGCGGCGCCAAGTAAGACGCGTGAAGGGAGCGGTTCCCACACTTAGGGGGCCGCTCCCTTTGCTGTACGTGCACGACTGCGGCCAACGTTAGTAATCTGGACGCAGCGAAGAGGAGAAGCGCGCCCTCGCAGCCGCCGGTCCTCGGTAGTGGCCCCCGGAAAATACGACCCGGGTGCTTCGATCGAAGACCGGCCAGCACCACAGGGGCGCTTCTCCGCCACCGTCTCCCGCCACACGGGCAGGGGGACGAAGACGACGAGTATGGAGAAAACGCTAGTGGAGAACGAGACCCACTACGCCGAGGCCGTTATCGACAACGGAACCTTCGGCACCCGCACCATCCGCTTCGAGACGGGCCGCCTCGCCAAGCAGGCCGCAGGCTCCGCCGTTGCGTACCTGGACGACGACACCATGGTGCTGTCGGCCACCACGGCTTCCAAGAAGCCCAAGGACAACCTGGACTTCTTCCCCCTCACGGTGGACGTCGAGGAGCGCCAGTACGCGGCCGGAAAGATCCCCGGATCCTTCTTCCGCCGCGAGGGCCGCCCCTCCGAGGACGCGATCCTCACCTGCCGTCTGATCGACCGGCCGCTGCGCCCCTCCTTCAAGAAGGGCCTGCGCAACGAGATCCAGATCGTCGAGACGATCATGGCGCTCAACCCCGACCACCTGTACGACGTGGTCGCGATCAACGCCGCCTCCTGCTCCACGATGCTGGCGGGCCTGCCCTTCTCCGGCCCGATCGGCGCCACCCGCGTCGCCCTGATCAAGGGCCAGTGGGTCGCCTTCCCGACGCACACCGAGCTCGAGGACGCCGTCTTCGACATGGTCGTCGCGGGCCGCGTCCTGGACGACGGCGACGTCGCGATCATGATGGTCGAGGCCGAGGCCACCGAGAAGACCATCCAGCTCGTCAAGGACGGCGCCGAGGCTCCCACCGAGGAGATCGTCGCCGCCGGTCTGGAAGCCGCGAAGCCCTTCATCAAGGCGCTCTGCAAGGCCCAGTCGGACCTCGCCTCGAAGGCTGCCAAGCCCGTCGGCGAGTTCCCGGTCTTCCTCGACTACCAGGACGACGTCTTCGCCGCCCTCGAGTCGGCCGTCACCTCCGAGCTCGCCCAGGCGCTGACCATCGCCGGCAAGCAGGACCGCGAGGCCGAGCTGGACCGCGTCAAGGAGATCGCCGCCGAGAAGCTGCTCCCGAAGTTCGAGGGCCGCGAGAAGGAGATCTCCGCCGCGTACCGTTCGCTGACCAAGAAGCTGGTCCGCGAGCGCGTCATCAAGGACAAGGTCCGCATCGACGGCCGCGGCGTCACGGACATCCGTACGCTCGCCGCCGAGGTCGAGGCCATCCCGCGCGTGCACGGCTCGGCGCTGTTCGAGCGTGGCGAGACCCAGATCCTGGGCGTCACCACCCTCAACATGCTCCGCATGGAGCAGCAGCTGGACACCCTCTCCCCGGTGACCCGCAAGCGCTACATGCACAACTACAACTTCCCGCCGTACTCGGTCGGCGAGACGGGCCGCGTCGGCTCCCCGAAGCGCCGCGAGATCGGTCACGGTGCCCTCGCAGAGCGCGCCATCGTGCCGGTCCTCCCGACCCGCGAGGAGTTCCCCTACGCGATCCGCCAGGTGTCCGAGGCTCTCGGCTCCAACGGCTCGACGTCCATGGGCTCGGTCTGCGCCTCCACCATGTCGCTGCTGAACGCCGGTGTGCCCCTCAAGGCCGCCGTCGCCGGTATCGCCATGGGCCTCATCTCCCAGGAGATCGACGGCAAGACGCACTACGTCGCCCTGACCGACATCCTCGGTGCCGAGGACGCGTTCGGTGACATGGACTTCAAGGTCGCCGGTACGAAGCAGTTCGTGACCGCGCTCCAGCTCGACACCAAGCTCGACGGCATCCCCGCCTCGGTCCTGGCCGCCGCGCTGAAGCAGGCCCGCGACGCCCGCCTCCACATCCTCGACGTGATGAACGAGGCGATCGACGTTCCGGACGAGATGTCCCCGAACGCGCCGCGCATCATCACGGTCAAGATCCCGGTGGACAAGATCGGTGAGGTCATCGGCCCCAAGGGCAAGATGATCAACCAGATCCAGGAGGACACCGGCGCCGACATCACGATCGAGGACGACGGCACCATCTACATCGGTGCCGCCGACGGTCCGGCCGCCGAGGCCGCCCGCGCCACGATCAACGGCATCGCCAACCCGACCATGCCGGAGGTCGGCGAGCGCTACCTGGGTACGGTCGTCAAGACCACCACCTTCGGTGCGTTCGTCTCGCTCATGCCGGGCAAGGACGGCCTGCTGCACATCTCGCAGATCCGCAAGCTCGCCGGTGGCAAGCGCGTGGAGAACGTCGAGGACGTGCTCGCGGTCGGCGCCAAGGTCCAGGTCGAGATCGGTGAGATCGACTCGCGCGGCAAGCTCTCCCTCATCCCCGTCATCGAGGGTGAAGAGAACGGTGACGACGCGAAGGACGACACCGACAAGTGACGTCCCGTAGCTCACGGTTGACGGCCCGCACCTCTTCGGAGGGGCGGGCCGTCGCCCGTACCCAAACACTTCTCAAGGGTGAGAACGGCATCGGCACGGTCCGTCGTACGACCCTGCCGGGGGGCCTGCGCATCGTCACCGAGACGCTGCCCTCCGTCCGCTCGGCGACCTTCGGGATCTGGGTGAACGTCGGATCCCGCGACGAGACCCCGGCCCTCGGCGGCGCCACCCACTACCTCGAACACCTCCTCTTCAAGGGCACGCAGAAGCGCAGTGCCCTCGACATCTCCTCCGCGATCGACGCGGTCGGTGGCGAGATGAACGCCTTCACGGCGAAGGAGTACACCTGCTACTACGCCCGTGTGCTCGACACCGATCTCCCCCTGGCGATCGACGTCGTCTGCGACATGCTCACGGGCTCCCTGATCCGCTCCGAGGACGTCGACGCCGAGCGCGGCGTCATCCTCGAAGAGATCGCGATGACCGAGGACGACCCGGGCGACTGCGTGCACGACCTGTTCGCGCACACCATGCTCGGCGACACCCCCCTCGGCCGTCCGGTCCTCGGCACGGTCGACACGGTCAACGCCCTCGACGCGAGCCGGATCTCCCGCTTCTACAAGAAGCACTACGACCCCACGCACCTGGTCGTCGCCGCCGCGGGCAACGTCGACCACGCCACGGTCGTACGCCAGGTCCGCAAGGCCTTCGAGAAGGCCGGCGCCCTGTCCCGCACGGACGCGGTCCCGACGCCCCCGCGCGCCGGCAGCCGCACGCTCCGTACGGCAGGCCGCGTCGAGCTCCTGAACCGCAAGACGGAACAGGCGCACGTCGTCCTCGGCATGCCGGGCCTGGCCCGCACCGACGAGCGCCGCTGGGCACTCGGCGTGCTCTCCACGGCACTCGGCGGCGGTATGTCGTCCCGCCTCTTCCAGGAGGTACGGGAGAAGCGCGGCCTCGCCTACAGCGTGTACTCGTACACCTCGGGCTTCGCCGACTGCGGCCTCTTCGGCGTCTACGCGGGCTGCCGCCCCAGCCAGGTCCACGACGTCCTGAAGATCTGCCGCGACGAGCTGGACCAGGTCGCGTCCAACGGGCTCACGGACGAGGAGATCGGCCGCGCGATCGGCCAGCTCTCCGGTTCCACGGTCCTGGGCCTGGAGGACACGGGCGCGCTGATGAACCGTATCGGCAAGAGCGAACTGTGCTGGGGCGAGCAGATGTCGGTCGACGACATGCTCGCGTCCATCGCGGCGGTCACCCCGGACGAGGTGCGCGACGTCGCGCGCGACGTCCTGGGCCGGCGCCCCTCCCTGTCGGTGATAGGCCCCCTGAAGGACAAGCAGGCCGACCGCCTCCACGACGCGGTCTCCTAGATCCCCTTAAGGAACATCAAGCAATGAGTAGCAAGCTGCGCGTGGCCGTTCTCGGCGCCAAGGGCCGTATCGGCTCAGCGGCGGTACTGGCCGTGGAGGAAGCTCCGGACATGGAACTGGTCGCGGCCCTCGGCCGGGACGACACCCTGGAGACCCTCACCGCCGCCGGAGCCCAGGTCGCCGTCGACCTGACGCACCCCGACGCGGTGATGGGCAACCTGGAGTTCTGTGTACGCAACGGAATCCACGGCGTGGTCGGCACCACCGGCTGGACCGACGAACGCCTCGCGCAGCTGCACTCCTGGCTCGAAGCCTCCCCGGAGACGGGCGTGCTCATCGCCCCGAACTTCTCCATCGGCGCCATGCTCACCATGCAGTTCGCCCAGCAGGCGGCCCGCTTCTTCGAGTCCGTGGAAGTGGTCGAACTGCACCACCCGAACAAGGCGGACGCCCCCTCGGGCACCGCCCGCCGTACCGCTCAGCTGATCGCGGAAGCCCGCGACAAGGCGGGCTGCGACCCTCAGCCCGACGCCACGACCACAGCCCTGGACGGCGCCCGCGGCGCCGACGTCGACGGGATCCCCGTCCACTCCATCCGGCTGCGCGGACTCCTGGCCCACCAGGAAGTCCTGCTCGGCGGCGAGGGCGAGACGCTCACCATCCGCCACGACTCGCTCCACCACGCCAGTTTCATGCCGGGCATCCTGCTCGGCGCCCGCCGGGTGGTGACCACTCCGGGCCTCACCTTCGGCCTGGAAAACTTCCTCGACCTGGCCTGAAAAGAACGATCATGCGCGCAAAGCTCACGTACCTCATCACGGCCGCCGTCCTGGTCTTCTACTTCGTCCTGGTCGGCACCCGCGGCATCATGCTGATCGAGCACGGCACGCTGCTCACGGTCACGTTCGGCGTGGCCGTGCTGATCCTGCCGCTGATCGGCATCTGGTTCCTCTGGAAGAACACCCAGTTCGTCCAGCGCGCCAACCGCCTCGCCGCCCAGCTCGACGCCGAAGGCGGGCTGCCCGCCGACGAGTTGGTCCGTACCCCCAGCGGCCGCATCGACCGCAACTCCGCCGACGCCGTCTTCCAGCGGCGCAAGGAGGAGACCGAGGACGCCCCGGACGACTGGCGCTGCTGGTTCCGGCTTGCGGTCGCGTACCAGGACGCCAGGGACACCCCGCGGGCCCGCAAGGCGATGCAGCGGGCCATAGCGCTGCACGCGGGGAAGCCGCCCGTCAACGCGTAGCGAGCGCCCCGTACTCGTCGCTCCAGGCCTCGACCGTGTCCGTGGCACGCTCGAAGGCCTCGGCGCGCGCCAGGAAGTCCGCGCTGTGATCGGTGAGCAGCGGCGGCAGGGTGTCGCCGCCCTGCCGTACGAGCACAAGCGCCTGCCCCTGCACGGTCCGCGGCATGCCGAGCCACTTCACGGGCTGCTGCACGGTGCGCAGGGCCCGGGTCTTGCCCCACGGCACGGTGGTCGTGGAGAAGAAGCCCACGCGCCGCACTCCGTGCCTGCTCACCCAGGTGCCCACGCGCAGCAGCCGCAGCGAGCAGGCGATCACGACGAAGCCGAAGCCCGCGCAGACGGCCGCACCGGGGAGTTCACCGGCGGCGGCGATGATCGTCGCCGCCAGCAGGATGAACGAGGCGAGCAGCAGCAGCATCGCTGCTGCCGCCACCCGCCACGGTCCTGGCCGGTAGGGGCGCCGCCACTGGTCGTGGTCGTCGAACGGCAGCGCGACGTCCTCGGCGGCTGCGTCAAACGCACGGTCGGCCGTCAGGAAAGGCAGGGGCACGACTGATCCTCACTCACAAGCACGCTCGATTGGCTGTGCCCGGTGAGGCTACCGACGGGATGATCCTTCGACCACCCCAGGGGGTCCGGAAGAGTCAGCGCCCGTATTCAGCGCCCGTCCGATGCCTCGGACTGCTGGGTATGGGCCGGTGACTGATCGGCGGCCAGAGCCGGAAGCCCGAAGAGCAGCGAGCCGACGAGCCCGGCGACGACGGTCAGTCCGACGAGCGTGCGGCCTGCCAGCTGGGACACGCTGGGGCGTTCTCGTGGGGGAGGGGTGACGTTACTGCGGAAGCGGTCGGCCTCGGCGACGAATGCGAACGGGACGGCTTCACGCCGGCGGAACATGGGGTGCTTCTCCTTGGAGATCGAAGGTGACTGGTTCCACATCTGGTTCCACAGTTACAGACGTTCAACACCACCGTTTGGTGCCCGATTTCGACGAATTGGTAGAACTTTTCTCCTGACGGACCGTCCGTCCGTGGTTGTCAGTGGTGAGCCGTAGAGTGGGCGCCGCCCGAGCGACGTAACTGGAAGGACCCCGCC
Source organism: Streptomyces sp. NBC_01465 (assembly GCF_036227325.1). NCBI lineage: Bacteria > Bacillati > Actinomycetota > Actinomycetes > Kitasatosporales > Streptomycetaceae > Streptomyces > Streptomyces sp. NBC_01465. The sequence continues at coordinate 6,380,507 of NZ_CP109467.1, forward strand.
GGTGAGCGACACCCCCACTTCAGTCCCCAAGCCCAGCTTCCGCAGTGATGTCACCGTCGAGCTGGTGAAGCACACCGCCAGCGACCAGGACGTGCTCTGGGCGGCCCGTGTCTCCACGGCGGGCGAGCAGTCCCTGGAGGAGCTGCAGAAGGACCCGGAGCGGTCCAAGGGGCTCATCAACTACCTGATGCGGGACCGCCACGGCAGCCCCTTCGAGCACAACTCGATGACCTTCTTCATCAGCGCCCCGATCTTCGTCTTCCGCGAGTTCATGCGGCACCGCGTCGGCTGGTCGTACAACGAGGAATCGGGCCGCTACCGGGAGCTCGAGCCGGTCTTCTACGTCCCCTCGGAGTCCCGCAAACTGGTCCAGCAGGGCCGCCCCGGCAAGTACGAGTTCGTCGAGGGCACCCAGGCACAGCAGGAGCTGGTCGGCCGCGCGATGGAGGACTCCTACCTCCAGGCGTACATCGCCTACCAGGACATGCTGGCCGCGGGCGTCGCCCGCGAGGTGGCCCGCGCGGTCCTTCCCGTCGGTCTCTTCTCCTCGATGTACGCCACGTGCAACGCGCGCTCGATGATGCACTTCCTCGGCCTGCGCACCCAGCACGAGCTGGCGAAGACCCCGTCCTTCCCCCAGCGGGAGATCGAGATGGTCGGCGAGAAGATGGAGGAGCACTGGGCGAGGCTCATGCCCCTCACCCACGCGGCCTTCAACACCAACGGCCGCGTCGCTCCGTAAAGCTCAAGAGCCTTAAGAGGCCTGTAGGGCACAGATGTACGCATCGATCACGCGAAGTGTCCGTATTGCACCGTTTCGAGAAGTTCATCTAGGCTGATCAAACGGACCCGGCACTGCTTGAACCCCCGAGCAGGCAGTGCCGGGCTCCTTCCTCTCCAGCCCCCGAGGGGGCATCCCGCGGTGAGCAGCGAGTAGCGTGTTACCCATGGCTCCGATCTCCACTCCGCAGACCCCCTTCGGGCGGGTCCTCACCGCGATGGTCACGCCCTTCACGGCGGACGGCGCGCTCGACCTCGACGGTGCGCAGCGACTCGCAACCCATCTGGTGGATGCCGGCAACGACGGCCTGGTCGTCAACGGCACCACCGGCGAGTCCCCGACCACCAGCGACGCGGAGAAAAACGACCTCGTACGGGCCGTACGGGAAGCAGTCGGAGACCGGGCCCACGTCATCGCAGGCGTCGGCACCAATGACACCCGCCACAGCCTGGAGCTCGCGCGCGCCGCCGAACAGGCAGGCGCACACGGCCTCCTCGCGGTCACCCCGTACTACAACAAGCCGCCGCAGGAAGGCCTCCTGCGCCACTTCACGGCGATCGCGGATTCGACCGAACTCCCGGTGATGCTCTACGACATCCCCGGCCGCAGCGGCGTCCCGATCAACACCGAGACGATCGTCCGGCTCGCCGAGCACCCCAGGATCGTCGCCAACAAGGACGCCAAGGGCGACCTCGGCCGTGCCAGCTGGGCCATCGCCCGCTCGGGCCTGGCCTGGTACTCGGGCGACGACATGCTCAACCTCCCCCTCCTCTCGGTCGGGGCGTGCGGCTTCGTCTCCGTCGTCGGCCATGTCGTCACCCCGGACCTCCGTGCCCTCCTGGACGCCCACCTCGCGGGCGAGTTCCAGAAGGCCACGGAGATCCACCAGCACCTGCTTCCGGTCTTCACCGGCATGTTCCGCACCCAGGGCGTCATCACGACGAAGGCGGCCCTCGCGCTGCAGGGCCTGCCCGCAGGCCCGCTGCGTCTCCCCCTCGTCGAGCTGACCGCCGACGAAACGGCCCAGCTCAAGATCGATCTGGCCGCCGGTGGGGTAGACCTCTAGCAACCACAGACTTCACAACTGAATAAGCAGGACCACACAGACAACCAACAGCAAGTGCACGAATGTCACGCCGCGCCACGTGCCAAGGGGTACGTGGCGTGCGTGGTGAGGAGAGTCTTTTGAGTCATCCGCATCCCGAACTCGGCGCCCCGCCGAAGCTTCCCAAGAACGGCCTTCGCGTGACCCCGCTCGGCGGGCTCGGCGAGATCGGCCGCAACATGACGGTCTTCGAGTACGGAGGCCGCCTGCTGATCGTCGACTGCGGTGTGCTCTTCCCGGAGGAAGAACAGCCCGGAATCGACCTGATCCTTCCTGACTTCACGACGATCAGGGACCGCCTCGACGACATCGAGGGGATCGTGCTCACGCACGGCCACGAGGACCACATCGGCGGTGTCCCGTATCTGCTCCGTCTGAAGCCGGACATCCCGCTGATCGGCTCCAAGCTGACCCTCGCGCTGATCGAGGCGAAGCTCCAGGAGCACCGCATCCGCCCGTACACCCTCGAAGTCACCGAGGGACAGCGCGAGCGCATCGGCGTCTTCGACTGCGAGTTCATCGCGGTCAACCACTCCATCCCGGACGCCCTCGCGGTCGCCATCCGCACCCCCGCGGGCATGGCCGTGGCCACCGGCGACTTCAAGATGGACCAGCTTCCGCTGGACGGCCGCCTCACCGACCTGCACGCCTTCGCGCGCCTGAGCGAGGAGGGCATCGACCTCCTCCTCGCGGACTCGACGAACGCAGAGGTCCCCGGCTTCGTACCGCCCGAGCGGGACATCTCCAACGTCCTGCGCACGGTCTTCGCCAACGCCAACAAGCGGATCATCGTGGCGAGCTTCGCCAGCCACGTGCACCGCATCCAGCAGATCCTGGACGCCGCACACGAGTACGGCCGCAGGGTCGCCTTCGTGGGCCGCTCCATGGTCCGCAACATGGGCATCGCCCGTGACCTGGGCTACCTCAAGGTCCCCGCGGGCCTGGTCGTCGACGTCAAGACGCTCGACGACCTGCCCGACCACGAGGTCGTCCTCGTCTGTACGGGATCCCAGGGCGAGCCGATGGCCGCGCTCTCCCGGATGGCCAACCGCGACCACCAGATCCGCATCGTCCAGGGCGACACGGTGATCCTGGCCTCGTCGCTCATCCCGGGCAACGAGAACGCGGTCTACCGCGTCATCAACGGTCTGACCCGCTGGGGCGCGAACGTCGTCCACAAGGGCAACGCCAAGGTCCACGTCTCGGGTCACGCCTCGGCCGGCGAGCTGCTGTACTTCTACAACATCTGCAGGCCGAAGAACCTGATGCCGGTCCACGGCGAATGGCGCCACCTCAGGGCCAACGCCGAACTCGGTGCGGCGACGGGTGTCCCGAAGGACCACATCGTCATCGCGGAGGACGGCGTGGTCGTCGACCTCGTCGACGGCAAGGCCAGGATCGTGGGCAAGGTCCAGGCGGGTTACGTCTACGTCGACGGCCTCTCGGTCGGCGACGTCACGGAGACCTCCCTCAAGGACCGCCGCATCCTCGGTGACGAAGGCATCATCTCGGTCTTCATCGTGGTCGACAGCTCCACCGGCAAGATCGTCGGCGGCCCGCACATCCAGGCCAGGGGCTCGGGCATCGACGACGCGACGTTCAGCGCCGTCGTCCCGAAGATCGAAGAGGCCATCAACAAGTCGGCGCAGGACGGCGTAGTGGAGCCCCACCAGCTCCAGCAGTTGGTCCGCCGCTCGGTTGGCAAGTGGGTCTCCGACACCTACCGCCGCCGCCCGATGATCCTCCCGGTCGTCGTCGAGGTCTGACGCACGTACCACGTACAGCCGGAGCGGGGCACCTCGATTTGCGTCGGGGCGCCCCGCTCCAGTACGTTTACGTCTCCGCCTGAACGGGAACCCGGAGCACTTGCGTGCCTGGATCGCCCGAGTCGGAGCGGAAATTCCGACTCAGATTCTCTGATAAAGTCGGATCCGCCGGAAAGGAAACCCGAAAGGGAAACCTGAAAGGCACCGAGGAAATCGGACGGAACACAGTCTGATAGAGTCGGAAACGCAAGACCGAAGGGAAGCGCCCGGAGGAAAGCCCGCAAGGGTGAGTACAAAGGAAGCGTCCGTTCCTTGAGAACTCAACAGCGTGCCAAAAGTCAACGCCAGATATGTTGATACCCCGGCCCACTTCGGTGGGTTGGTGGTTCCTTTGAAAAAGACCTTGTCCCTTGATTGAGGGCAAGGCAACACAGCGAGGACGCAGTGAACGGTCGGTCCTATTCCGACATGACCGTTCCGCTCTTCCGATGTGTGATCCCGATTACGGGAAAACATTCACGGAGAGTTTGATCCTGGCTCAGGACGAACGCTGGCGGCGTGCTTAACACATGCAAGTCGAACGATGAAGCCTTTCGGGGTGGATTAGTGGCGAACGGGTGAGTAACACGTGGGCAATCTGCCCTTCACTCTGGGACAAGCCCTGGAAACGGGGTCTAATACCGGATAACACCGGGTTCCGCATGGGACCTGGTTAAAAGCTCCGGCGGTGAAGGATGAGCCCGCGGCCTATCAGCTTGTTGGTGGGGTGATGGCCTACCAAGGCGACGACGGGTAGCCGGCCTGAGAGGGCGACCGGCCACACTGGGACTGAGACACGGCCCAGACTCCTACGGGAGGCAGCAGTGGGGAATATTGCACAATGGGCGAAAGCCTGATGCAGCGACGCCGCGTGAGGGATGACGGCCTTCGGGTTGTAAACCTCTTTCAGCAGGGAAGAAGCGAAAGTGACGGTACCTGCAGAAGAAGCACCGGCTAACTACGTGCCAGCAGCCGCGGTAATACGTAGGGTGCGAGCGTTGTCCGGAATTATTGGGCGTAAAGAGCTCGTAGGCGGCTTGTCACGTCGGTTGTGAAAGCCCGGGGCTTAACCCCGGGTCTGCAGTCGATACGGGCAGGCTAGAGTGTGGTAGGGGAGATCGGAATTCCTGGTGTAGCGGTGAAATGCGCAGATATCAGGAGGAACACCGGTGGCGAAGGCGGATCTCTGGGCCATTACTGACGCTGAGGAGCGAAAGCGTGGGGAGCGAACAGGATTAGATACCCTGGTAGTCCACGCCGTAAACGTTGGGAACTAGGTGTTGGCGACATTCCACGTCGTCGGTGCCGCAGCTAACGCATTAAGTTCCCCGCCTGGGGAGTACGGCCGCAAGGCTAAAACTCAAAGGAATTGACGGGGGCCCGCACAAGCAGCGGAGCATGTGGCTTAATTCGACGCAACGCGAAGAACCTTACCAAGGCTTGACATCGCCCGGAAAGCCGTAGAGATACGGCCCCCCTTGTGGTCGGGTGACAGGTGGTGCATGGCTGTCGTCAGCTCGTGTCGTGAGATGTTGGGTTAAGTCCCGCAACGAGCGCAACCCTTGTTCTGTGTTGCCAGCATGCCCTTCGGGGTGATGGGGACTCACAGGAGACTGCCGGGGTCAACTCGGAGGAAGGTGGGGACGACGTCAAGTCATCATGCCCCTTATGTCTTGGGCTGCACACGTGCTACAATGGCCGGTACAATGAGCTGCGATGCCGCGAGGCGGAGCGAATCTCAAAAAGCCGGTCTCAGTTCGGATTGGGGTCTGCAACTCGACCCCATGAAGTCGGAGTTGCTAGTAATCGCAGATCAGCATTGCTGCGGTGAATACGTTCCCGGGCCTTGTACACACCGCCCGTCACGTCACGAAAGTCGGTAACACCCGAAGCCGGTGGCCCAACCCCTTGTGGGAGGGAGCTGTCGAAGGTGGGACTGGCGATTGGGACGAAGTCGTAACAAGGTAGCCGTACCGGAAGGTGCGGCTGGATCACCTCCTTTCTAAGGAGCACTTCTTACCAACTCCGGTTGGTCAGGGGCCAGTTCATCAGCGAACGTCTGATGCTGGTTGCTCATGGGTGGAACGTTGACTACTCGGCACGGTCTCTTCAGCACAACAAGTACTGCTTCGGCGTGGAACGTTGAGCGAAGAGGGATCGGGTCGGGCACGCTGTTGGGTATCTGAAGGTACGGGCTGTAAAGCCTTGTGTCTTCGGTTGCCGGCCCCGGTACAGCACCGCGTGAGTGGTGTGTGACGGGTGGTTGGTCGTTGTTTGAGAACTGCACAGTGGACGCGAGCATCTGTGGCCAAGTTTTTAAGGGCGCACGGTGGATGCCTTGGCACCAGGAACCGATGAAGGACGTGGGAGGCCACGATAGTCCCCGGGGAGCCGTCAACCAGGCTTTGATCCGGGGGTTTCCGAATGGGGAAACCCGGCAGTCGTCATGGGCTGTCACCCATACCTGAACACATAGGGTATGTGGAGGGAACGAGGGGAAGTGAAACATCTCAGTACCCTCAGGAAGAGAAAACAACCGTGATTCCGGGAGTAGTGGCGAGCGAAACCGGATGAGGCCAAACCGTATGCGTGTGATACCCGGCAGGGGTTGCGCATGCGGGGTTGTGGGATCTCTCTTTCACAGTCTGCCGGCTGTGAGACGAGTCAGAAACCGTATGGATAGGCGAAGGACATGCGAAAGGTCCGGCGTAGAGGGTAAGACCCCCGTAGCTGAAATTCATGCGGCTCGTTTGAGAGACACCCAAGTAGCACGGGGCCCGAGAAATCCCGTGTGAATCTGGCGGGACCACCCGCTAAGCCTAAATATTCCCTGGTGACCGATAGCGGATAGTACCGTGAGGGAATGGTGAAAAGTACCGCGGGAGCGGAGTGAAATAGTACCTGAAACCGTGTGCCTACAAGCCGTGGGAGCGTCGGAGTGCATGCTTGCATGCACTCTCGTGACTGCGTGCCTTTTGAAGAATGAGCCTGCGAGTTAGCGGTGTGTAGCGAGGTTAACCCGTGTGGGGAAGCCGTAGCGAAAGCGAGTCCGAATAGGGCGATTGAGTTGCACGCTCTAGACCCGAAGCGGAGTGATCTAGCCATGGGCAGGTTGAAGCGGCTGTAAGAGGTCGTGGAGGACCGAACCCACCAGGGTTGAAAACCTGGGGGATGACCTGTGGTTAGGGGTGAAAGGCCAATCAAACTCCGTGATAGCTGGTTCTCCCCGAAATGCATTTAGGTGCAGCGTCGTGTGTTTCTTGCCGGAGGTAGAGCACTGGATAGGCGATGGGCCCTACCGGGTTACTGACCTTAGCCAAACTCCGAATGCCGGTAAGTGAGAGCACGGCAGTGAGACTGTGGGGGATAAGCTCCATGGTCGAGAGGGAAACAGCCCAGAGCATCGACTAAGGCCCCTAAGCGTACGCTAAGTGGGAAAGGATGTGGAGTCGCAGAGACAACCAGGAGGTTGGCTTAGAAGCAGCCACCCTTGAAAGAGTGCGTAATAGCTCACTGGTCAAGTGATTCCGCGCCGACAATGTAGCGGGGCTCAAGCGTACCGCCGAAGTCGTGTCATTCCAGCACATACCCCCAACGGGGGCTGGGATGGGTAGGGGAGCGTCGTGTGCCGGGTGAAGCCGCGCCGGAAGGCAGTGGTGGACGGTTCACGAGTGAGAATGCAGGCATGAGTAGCGATACACACGTGAGAAACGTGTGCGCCGATTGACTAAGGGTTCCTGGGTCAAGCTGATCTGCCCAGGGTAAGTCGGGACCTAAGGCGAGGCCGACAGGCGTAGTCGATGGACAACCGGTTGATATTCCGGTACCCGCTTTGAAACGCCCAATACTGAATCAGACGATGCTAAGCCCGTGAAGCCGTCCTGATCTCTTCGGAGTTGAGGGAAGTGGTGGAGCCGGTGACCCAGATCTGTACTAGGTAAGCGATGGGGTGACGCAGGAAGGTAGTCCAGCCCGGGCGGTGGTTGTCCCGGGGTAAGGGTGTAGGCCGTGTGATAGGCAAATCCGTCACACATTGAGGCTGAGACCTGATGCCGAGCCGATTGTGGTGAAGTGGATGATCCTATGCTGTCGAGAAAAGCCTCTAGCGAGTTTCATGGCGGCCCGTACCCTAAACCGACTCAGGTGGTCAGGTAGAGAATACCGAGGCGTTCGGGTGAACTATGGTTAAGGAACTCGGCAAAATGCCCCCGTAACTTCGGGAGAAGGGGGGCCATCACTGGTGATCGGATTTACTCCGTGAGCTGGGGGTGGCCGCAGAGACCAGCGAGAAGCGACTGTTTACTAAAAACACAGGTCCGTGCGAAGCCGTAAGGCGATGTATACGGACTGACGCCTGCCCGGTGCTGGAACGTTAAGGGGACCGGTTAGTGACCTTTCGGGGTTGCGAAGCTGAGAACTTAAGCGCCAGTAAACGGCGGTGGTAACTATAACCATCCTAAGGTAGCGAAATTCCTTGTCGGGTAAGTTCCGACCTGCACGAATGGCGTAACGACTTCTCGACTGTCTCAACCATAGGCCCGGTGAAATTGCACTACGAGTAAAGATGCTCGTTTCGCGCAGAAGGACGGAAAGACCCCGGGACCTTTACTACAGTTTGATATTGGTGTTCGGTTCGGCTTGTGTAGGATAGGTGGGAGACTTTGAAGCTGTGACGCCAGTCATGGTGGAGTCGCCGTTGAAATACCACTCTGGTCGTGCTGGATGTCTAACCTCGGTCCGTGATCCGGATCAGGGACAGTGTCTGATGGGTAGTTTAACTGGGGCGGTTGCCTCCTAAAGAGTAACGGAGGCGCCCAAAGGTTCCCTCAGCCTGGTTGGCAATCAGGTGTTGAGTGTAAGTGCACAAGGGAGCTTGACTGTGAGACCGACGGGTCGAGCAGGGACGAAAGTCGGGACTAGTGATCCGGCAGTGGCTTGTGGAAGCGCTGTCGCTCAACGGATAAAAGGTACCCCGGGGATAACAGGCTGATCTTCCCCAAGAGTCCATATCGACGGGATGGTTTGGCACCTCGATGTCGGCTCGTCGCATCCTGGGGCTGGAGTCGGTCCCAAGGGTTGGGCTGTTCGCCCATTAAAGCGGTACGCGAGCTGGGTTTAGAACGTCGTGAGACAGTTCGGTCCCTATCCTCTGTGCGCGTAGGAATATTGAGAAGGGCTGTCCCTAGTACGAGAGGACCGGGACGGACGAACCTCTGGTGTGCCAGTTGTCCTGCCAAGGGCATGGCTGGTTGGCTACGTTCGGAAAGGATAACCGCTGAAAGCATCTAAGCGGGAAGCCTGCTTCGAGATGAGTATTCCCACCCCCTTTGAGGGGTTAAGGCTCCCAGTAGACGACTGGGTTGATAGGCCAGATGTGGAAGCCCGGTAACGGGTGGAGCTGACTGGTACTAATAGGCCGAGGGCTTGTCCTCAGTTGCTCGCGTCCACTGTGTTAGTTCTGAAATAACGAACAACCGTGTCCATATCCGGTGGTTCAATTTCATAGTGTTTCGGTGGTCATAGCGTTAGGGAAACGCCCGGTTACATTCCGAACCCGGAAGCTAAGCCTTTCAGCGCCGATGGTACTGCAGGGGGGACCCTGTGGGAGAGTAGGACGCCGCCGAACAATTATTCAACGCTGGTCCCAGAACTTCGGTTCTGGGACCAGCGTTTTTTTATGCCCTGTTACTCGTCGTTCACGTTGTGTCGCCAGTATCCGTGGTCATGAGCACCTTGAGGTTGCTGAAGGCCGCCGGCGTCGGCGCCGGCGATGAAGTCATTGTGTCGGCGTACGGCGATGTTGAAGCCGCAGAGGCCGTCAGGGCTGTTGGGGCCGTGGTGGTGTTGGCGGACATTGATCCCGACAGCTACTGCCTCGATGCGGGGAGCGTCGAGGCCGCGGTCACCTCGCGTACAGCTGGAGTTGTGCTGACGCATCGCTTCGGGCATCCGCCGGACGCGGCCGGCATGCGTGAACTCGGCCGCAGGCGTGGGCTGTTGATGGTCGAGCAGGTCGTGGCGGGGCAGGGGCGCGAGCAGGCTGTCTACCTGGGTGAGCGGCTCCGGGGGATGCGGACGCCCTCTCTGGTGGAGGGGCACACCTGCGAGAGCTATGTCGTACGGGTGCCGGGCAACGGGCGGCCCGACCGGGACGCTGTCGCCCGTGTCCTGAAGGCTCGGGGGGTGGCGTGCTGGGTGCCTGTGCCCGTGCCTCTTCACCGGGTGCCGGCGTACCGGCGCGATGTGCGGCTGCCCCAGGCCGAGTTGGCCTCCGACGAGACGCTGGCACTGCCCCTCCACGGTGACGTGCGACGTACCGCCGCCGTCTGCAACGCCCTCGGTGGACTCCTGCAGCCCGCCTTCTAGAGCGTGAAGTCCTTGGGTGCGTTTTCGCCCACGCGGCCGTCCACGGCCTCGCGGAGGATGTCGGCGTGACCTGTGTGCCGTGCGTACTCCTCGATCATGTCCAGGAGCATGGCGCGGACGCTGGGGGTGCGACCGTCCGGCCAGGTGAACGATGCCGGTCCGTCGAGTCCGCGCTCCTTGATGACCTGGGCCACGAGCTCCCGCGATCGGTCGACCGCGGCGTGCCACACCGCGTAGATGTCCTCCGGGGAGTCCAGCGCCCCGGTCCGCCACTCCCAGTCGGGGTCGGCGTCGAAGTCCACGGCATCCCAGGGGGCCCCGTACTCGCGGCCGGCCAGCTTCACGGCCAGCCAGTCCGCCTCGACCAGGGCCACGTGTTTGACGAGACCGCCGAGCGTCATCGAACTGGCGGAGGTGGTCGCCTGCAGCCCGGCCTCATCGAGCCCGGACGTCTTCCAGGCAAAGGTCCGTCGGTTGCGCTCGAGCACCGAACTCAGGGACTCCGCCTCAGAAGTGGTTCCGGGCGGGGGCGGTTGGGGAGTTGATTCGCTCATGATCGGCAGCATAGACAGCCGGTCTGACATCCGGCTCTGGATGGTGCGGAGTACGGCAGAAGATCGGGTATGATTTCTCTTGTTGCTGCGCCCCAATAGCTCAGTCGGTAGAGCGTCTCCATGGTAAGGAGAAGGTCTACGGTTCGATTCCGTATTGGGGCTCTGGAAACGGGAAGGCCCCCGCCGGTTGGCGGGGGCCTTTCGCGTACCCGGGTACCGGCTACTTCTGGGGCTCGGGGACGCGCATCACCAGGATGGCCATGTCGTCCGAGGCCGGTTCGGCCGCGAAGCGCTCCACCGCTCGCAGGACTCGGCCGGCGACCGCACCGGCGGTGAGGCCGGTGCAGGTGGTGAGGACCTCGGCCAGGCCGTCGTCGCCCAGCATGCGGGTGCCTTCGCGGCGCTCGGTGATGCCGTCCGTCACGCAGAGGAGGACGTCGCCCGGGTCGAGGGTGATCGTCTGCTCGTACAGCTCGAGGTCCTCCATGACACCCAGCAGGGGCTGGGGCTCCGCGGCCGGTTCCACCGTGCCGTCCTGGCGCAGGCGCAGGGGGAGCGGGTGGCCCGCGCAGACCACCTTGAGGACCGCGCTGCCGTCCTCCTGGGGCCACAACTCCCCGTAGAGCAGGGTCAGGAAGCGGCTGCGGGCTCCCTCGTCGAGGATCGCCGCGTTGAGGCGCTCCAGGACCGCGGGGCCGCCAAAGCCCTCGCGGGCGAGCAGGCGCAGGGCGTGGCGTGCCAGGCCGGTCACCGCCGCCGCCTCGGGGCCCGTACCGCAGACGTCGCCGATGGCGAAGCCGTAGGCGCCGTCGCGGATCGGGAAGAGGTCGTAGAAGTCGCCGCCCACCTCGTTGCCCTCGCCGGCCGCGCGGTAGATGACTTCCACTTCTACGTTGGGGACGACGGGCAGGCCCGGCGGGAGCAGGCTGCGCTGCAGGGAGCGGCTGATGGCCATGCGCTCCGAGTAGAGGCGGGAGTTGTCGAGTGCCAGGGCGGCTCGGCGGGAGAGGTCTTCGGCCAGTTCGAGGATCTCCTGGCGGAAGTGGTCGTCGGACGGCTTGCCGAGGGTCAGCATGCCGATGACGCGGTTGCGGGCGACCAGGGGGAGGACCACGGTCTCGCCGCCGACCGCTGCGGCTGTGGCGAGGGTGGTGCCGATTCCCCCTCCCAGCGCGGGAGTTGAGCCGAGGCCCAGGCTGCGCATCGACGAGCGCAGGGCTGCTTGGTGCGCTGCCTCGCCGGGGGCCGCCCAGAGGCGGGCGCCGGGGGTGGGCACCGGCTCGGGCGGGGCGATCTTGGAGAGGAGCGCCTTGAGGCCGTCGATGCGTTCCTCGTCCTCGTGGAGCACGTAGCTGAGGTACGGGTCCGAGGCCTGGTCGGCGATCGTGTAGACCGCGCACCAGGTGGCCAGGGTGGGGACCGTCATCTGCGCCATGAGCGCGAGGGTCTGGTCGCGGTCGAGGGTGCCGGCCAGGAGGTCGGAAGCTTCGACGAGGAAGGAGAGGGAGCCGCGGCGGAGGCGTTCCAGCTCGCCGAGGCGGGCGGACTCGACGGCCAGTGCGATGCGGTCGGCGGCGAACTGCAGGCGCAGGGCTTCCTCGTTGGAGTATCTGCCGGGTGCTTCGGCGGAGACTCCGAGGGAGCCGGTGAGGCGGCCCTCGACCTTGAGGGGGACGGTGACGACCGAGCGCATTCCCGTACCGCTGAGGAGCGGGACGGCTCCGGGGACCGCCGCCAGGTCCTCGTGGACGGCCGGCATACGGGCCGACCCGTAGCGTCCCGTGCCCGCTTCGACGGGGACGCGGGCGAAGCGCTGGCGGGCGGAGGGGAGGCCGGTGGTGGCCCGTACCTCCAGCTCCGTCTCGTCGTCGGTGGCGAGGAGGAGGAACGCGGCGTCCGCGTCGAGCATGTCGCGGGCCCGCTCGACGGTGCGCTGGAGGAGGCCGTCCAGGTCGTCGGGGGCGGGGGAGCCGATGAAGACTTCGAACGGGTCGGTGGAGCGGTTGCCCGCGGAGTAGCTGTCGGTGCTGTCCTGCGGGGTGCGCAGCGGGGTCTGGAGGATGGCGCGTTCGTCGTCGCGGACCAGGAGGCAGACCGTGGAGGGCTCGCCCTGGGGGTCGCGTACGCGCAGATGCGAGGCGTAGACGGGGATGACGCGGCCGTCGGAGCCGCGGATGCCGTAACTGCCTTCCCAGCGGGAGAGTTGGAGGGCGTCGGCGATGCCGGTGCCGGTGCCCGGGGTGTGCGGCCAGGCCGCGAAGTCGGTGAGGGGTTTGCCGGTGACCTGCTCGGCCGCGTAACCGAAGAGGATCTCGGCGTCCTCGTTCCAGGACGAGATGGATCCCGTGCGGTCGATCTGGATCGTCGCGACGCGGACCTGGGCGTCGGCGACCGGGAGGAGCTCGACGGGAATGACCGGGCCCGCGGACCGGGCGCCCACCGGGCGCTCCGGCAGGTCGAGTTGGAACCAGACCTGCTTGTGCGTGGGGGTGTACTCGACGCCCCAGCGCGAGGCGAGGGCCGCGCAGAGCAGCAGACCGCGGCCGCCTTCGCGGTCGGGGCTGCCGAAGGACTCGGCCGTGCCCTGGAGCGGGACCTCGCGTTCGGGGTAGCGGTCGCCGACCTCGACCCGGATTCCGGTCTCCGTACGCAGACAGAGGACGTCGGCCGTGGTGCCGGCGTGCACCACCGCGTTGGTGACGAGCTCGCTGGTCAGGACGACGGCGTCGTCGATGACGTCGGAGTATCCCCACCCCTGGAGGGTGTCGCGGACAAAGGCCCGGGCGGTCGCCACGGACCGTCCGACCGGTTCAAAACTGGCAGCCGCCCGCGCGGTGATCACAGAACTCCTCGTACGCGTCTCGACGCCCGGCTCTGCCATTGTCGGCCCGCCCCTCCGGTGCCCGGTGGTAGTACTTGGTGCCTCCGCCCCCGCCGGGCGGACCGGGGCGGTTGGACAGCCGGATGCCAGGTTACTTACCTTCGCTGTCCGAGCGGATGCCGGTCACTGGGTTTCCGCCCACTGAGGGCGGGGACGGTATGCGAAGCTGCCGAACTGTTATGGCCGGGTTCAGCCATGGTGAAACACTGGGCAAGCTTCCTTAGACAGCCCGGCAGTACGGTCAACCCCTGCGGGAGGGACACGGTGGAGTCTGGCATGGCGACGCGTGCCGAGAACACGCGCGCAAAAAGCGGACAGTCCCCGAAAAATCGGCGCAATGGGACCACGGAAGTGGACTCGGCCGCCCTCGGCAGACTGCTCACGGCCCTGGCCTCGATGCGGGACGGCAACTTCCGCAAGCGTCTGACGGTCTCGGGCGAAGGGCCGATGGCGGAGATCGCCGCGGTCTTCAACGAGGTCGCGGACCGCAATCTCCACCTCACGGGTGAGCTCGCTCGTGTACGGAGGATGGTCGGGCGCGAGGGAAAACTGACCGAACGGCTGGAGACAGGGGCCTGTGAGGGCTCCTGGGCCGCCGCCATCGATGCCTCCAACGACCTCGTCGACGATCTGGCACGCCCGGTCTCCGAAGTCGGCAGGGTGCTCTCCGCGGTCGCGGAAGGTGACCTCGAGCAGCGGATGGACCTGCGCTCGCAGAACGAGGACGGGGCGGAGCGGCCCCTGCGCGGGGAGTTCCTGAAGGTTGCCCGTACGGTCAACAACCTGGTGGACCAGCTGTCGGCGTTCACCGACGAGGTGACGCGGGTCGCCCTGGAGGTCGGTACCGAGGGCAAGCTCGGCGGTCAGGCCCAGGTGCGCGGTATGTCCGGTTCGTGGAAGGACCTCACGGATTCGGTCAACACGATGGCGTACCGGCTCACCGCCCAGGTGCGTGACATTGCTCTCGTGACGACGGCGGTGGCCAAGGGCGATCTGTCGCGCAAGGTCACGGTGCACGTGGCCGGCGAGATGCTCCAGCTGAAGAACACCGTCAACACGATGGTCGACCAGCTGTCGTCCTTCTCCTCCGAGGTGACGCGAGTCGCGCGCGAGGTGGGTACGGAGGGCGAGCTGGGCGGCCAGGCGGCGGTGCCCGGTGTGGCCGGTGTGTGGAAGGACCTCACCGATTCGGTGAACCTGATGGCCGGCAACCTCACCTCCCAGGTGCGGGGCATCGCGGAGGTCACCACGGCGGTCGCCAACGGTGACCTCTCGCAGAAGGTCACGGTGAGCGCGCGCGGCGAGGTCGCCCAACTCGCCGAGACCATCAACCAGATGACCGAGACGCTGCGTACGTTCGCCGACGAGGTCACCCGCGTCGCGAGCGAGGTCGGCGCGGAGGGTCTGCTCGGCGGCCAGGCGCAGGTGCCCGGCGCCGCGGGGACGTGGAAGGACCTGACGGACTCCGTCAACACCGTCTTCCGCAACCTCACGACCCAGGTGCGGGACATCGCGCAGGTGACCACGGCGGTCGCCAACGGAGACATGACGCAGAAGGTCACCGTGGACGTGGCCGGCGAGATGCTGGAGCTGAAGAACACCGTCAACACGATGGTGGACCAGCTGCAGTCGTTCGGTTCCGAGGTGACCAGGGTGGCCCGGGAGGTCGGCGTAGAAGGCCGGCTGGGCGGGCAGGCGCAGGTGCCGGGGGCCGCCGGGACGTGGAAGGACCTCACCGACTCGGTGAACACGGCCTTCCGCAACCTCACCGGACAGGTGCGGGACATCGCGCAGGTGACGACGGCGGTCGCCAACGGAGACCTCTCGCAGAAGGTCACCGTGGATGTGGCCGGCGAGATGCTGGAGCTGAAGAACACCGTCAACACGATGGTGGCGCAGCTGTCCTCGTTCGCCGATCAGGTGACGCGGATGGCGCGCGACGTGGGTACGGAGGGGCGCCTCGGCGGCCAGGCGCGCGTGGACGGCGTCTCGGGTACGTGGAAGGAACTGACCGACTCCGTCAACTTCATGGCGGGGAACCTGACTTCACAGGTGCGGCAGATCGCACAGGTGACGACGGCGGTGGCGCAGGGAGACCTGTCGCAGAAGATCGACGTCGACGCGCGGGGCGAGATCCTCGAGCTGAAGAACACCATCAACACGATGGTCGACCAGCTCTCCGCCTTCGCCGAGCAGGTGACCAGGGTCGCCCGCGAGGTGGGTACGGACGGACGCCTGGGCGGCCAGGCGCAGGTGCCCGGTGTGGCCGGTGTGTGGCGCGACCTGACCGACTCGGTGAACGGCATGGCCGGGAACCTCACCGCCCAGGTGCGCAACATCGCGCAGGTCGCGACGGCGGTGGCGCGCGGTGACCTGTCGCAGAAGATCGACGTCGACGCGCGGGGCGAGATCCTCGAGCTGAAGAACACTCTGAACACGATGGTCGATCAGCTCTCCAGCTTCGCCGAGCAGGTGACGCGGGTGGCCCGCGAGGTGGGCACCGAGGGCATCCTGGGCGGCCAGGCCGAGGTGCAGGGTGTGTCCGGTACGTGGAAGGACCTCACCCAGTCCGTCAACTTCATGGCCAACAACCTGACGTCGCAGGTGCGCAACATCGCCGAGGTCACGACGGCGGTCGCCAAGGGCGACCTGTCGAAGAAGATCACGGTTGATGCCAAGGGCGAGATCCTCGAGCTCGTCACCACCGTCAACACGATGGTGGACCAGCTCTCCAGCTTCGCCGAGCAGGTGCTGAGGGTCGCCCGCGAGGTGGGTACCGAAGGCATCCTGGGCGGCCAGGCGCGGGTGCGCGGGGTCACCGGTATCTGGGAGGACCTCTCCGACAACGTCAACCTGATGGCCAACAACCTGACCAGCCAGGTGCGCAACATCTCGCAGGTGGCGACCGCGGTCGCCAACGGCGATCTGACCAAGAAGGTGACGGTCGAGGCGCGCGGCGAGGTCGCTCAGCTCGCCGACACCGTCAACACGATGGTGACGACGCTGTCCTCGTTCGCCGACGAGGTGACCCGGGTCGCCCGTGAGGTGGGCACCTTCGGTTCTCTGGGCGGTCAGGCGCGCGTCCCCGGAGTCGCCGGTACGTGGAAGGACCTCACCGAGTCGGTGAACTCGATGGCGTCCAACCTGACCGGACAGGTGCGGCAGATCGCCACGGTCACCACGGCCATCGCCAAGGGCGACCTGACCAAGAAGATCGACATCGACGCCCAGGGCGAGATCCTGGAGCTGAAGACGACGATCAACACGATGGTCGACCAGCTGTCGTCGTTCGCCGAGCAGGTGACCCGGGTCGCCCGTGAGGTGGGTACGGAAGGGCAGTTGGGCGGTCAGGCGCGCGTCCGTGACGTGGACGGCACCTGGCGCGACCTCACCGAGTCCGTGAACGAGATGGCCGGGAACCTGACCCGTCAGGTACGCGCCATCGCCGCGGTCGCCACCGCGGTGACCCGCGGTGATCTCAATCTGAAGATCGACGTGGACGCGGCGGGCGAGATCCAGGCCCTCCAGGACAACATCAACACGATGATCGCCAACCTGCGCGACACCACCGTCGCGAACAAGGAGCAGGACTGGCTCAAGGGCAACCTGGCCCGGATCTCCGGTCTGATGCAGGGCCGCCGCGATCTGGAGGACGTGGCCTCGCTGATCATGAGCGAGCTCACCCCGGTCGTCTCCGCGCAGCACGGCGCGTTCTTCCTGGCGATGGCCACGGGGACCACGGCCGAGGTGGGCGCCGAGGCCGAGAACGCGTACGAGCTGCGGATGCGCGGGAGTTACGGGTACTCGGCGGGCTCCATGCCGACCACCTTCCGGCCCGGTGAGACGCTGATCGGCACGGCCGCCGAGGAGAAGCGCACGATCCTGGTGGAGAACGTGCCGCCGGGCTATCTGAAGATCTCCTCGGGTCTGGGCGAGGCGCCCCCGGCGCATGTGATCGTGCTTCCGGTGCTCTTCGAGGGACAGGTCCTCGGGGTGATCGAGCTGGCTTCGTTCCAGCCCTTCACCCACATCCAGAAGGACTTCCTCAACCAGATCGCCGAGATGATCGCGACGAGCGTCAACACGATCAGCGTCAACACCAAGACCGAGGTGCTGCTGAAGCAGTCGCAGGAGCTGACCGAGCAACTGCGCGAGCGGTCCGCCGAGTTGGAGAACCGGCAGAAGGCGCTGCAGGCCTCCAACGCCGAACTGGAGGAGAAGGCCGAGCTGCTGGCGCGGCAGAACCGCGACATCGAGGTCAAGAACACCGAGATCGAAGAGGCCCGGCAGGTCCTCGAGGAGCGCGCCGAGCAGCTCGCGGTCTCGATGCGCTACAAGTCCGAGTTCCTGGCGAACATGTCGCACGAGCTGCGCACGCCGCTCAACTCCCTGCTGATTCTGGCCAAGTTGCTCGCCGACAACGCCGAGGGGAACCTCTCCCCGAAGCAGGTTGAGTTCGCCGAGACGATCCATGGAGCCGGTTCCGACCTGCTGCAGCTGATCAACGACATCCTCGACCTCTCCAAGGTCGAGGCGGGCAAGATGGACGTCAGCCCGACGCGCATCGCGCTCGTACAGCTGGTGGACTACGTGGAGGCGACCTTCCGGCCGCTCACCGCGGAGAAGGGGCTCGATTTCTCCGTACGGGTCTCTCCGGAGCTCCCGGCCACTCTGCACACCGACGAACAGCGGCTGCTGCAGGTGCTGCGCAACCTCCTCTCCAACGCGGTGAAGTTCACCGACACCGGGGCGGTCGAGCTGGTCATCAGGCCGGCCAACGCCAACGTGCCGCACGAGATCCGCGAGCAGTTGCTGGAGGCGGGTTCGCTGCGCGACGCGGACGCCGATCTGATCGCCTTCTCGGTCACCGACACCGGTATCGGGATCGCCGCCAGCAAGATGCGGGTGATCTTCGAGGCGTTCAAGCAGGCCGACGGCACGACCAGCCGCAAGTACGGCGGAACGGGCCTCGGTCTCTCGATCAGCCGGGAGATCGCCCGCCTCCTCGGCGGCGAGATCCATGCGGCGAGCGAACCGGGCCGCGGCTCCACCTTCACGCTCTACCTGCCGCTGCACCCGGCCGAACTGCCGCCCCAGGGCTACCCGCAGCTCGCCCCCGGCGGTCTGGAGCGGATGCCGGGGAACACCGACAACGGTCAGAGCCCGGAGCGCTCCGGCGGTTACTCCGGGATGTCCCCGACCGATGTCCAGGGCGGTCCCGCAGGGCTGTTCAGGCGGCGTCGCAAGTCTCTCGGCGGGGCCGAGCAGCGGCCCGCGCTGCCGGGCCAGCCGGGCGGCGCTTCTTCGTCGCTGGAGCGCGAGCAGTGGCCGGCGGGCGGTCAGCAGGAGGCGGAGCAGCCGCGCCGTGTCTTCCAGTTCGACAGCGAGAAGGTACTGATCGTCGACGACGACATCCGCAATGTCTTCGCGCTGACGAGCGTGCTGGAGCAGCACGGGCTGTCCGTCCTGTACGCGGAGAACGGGCGCGAGGGGATCGAAGTCCTGGAACAGCACGATGATGTGACGGTCGTTCTGATGGACATCATGATGCCCGAGATGGACGGCTACGCGACGACGTCGGCGATCCGCAGGATGCCGCAGTTCGCGGGGCTGCCGATCATCGCGCTGACCGCCAAGGCGATGAAGGGCGACCGGGAGAAGGCGATCGAGTCGGGAGCCTCCGACTATGTCACCAAGCCGGTCGACCCCGATCATCTGCTCGCGGTGATGGAGCAGTGGATGAACGGCGAGTGATGCGGTGAGCGGCGCGACGGCAGAGGGTCCCGGGGGCACGCCCCGGGACCGTACGGCGCCGGGAGTTGCTGACTGACTGTGGCCGACGTGGTGTGAGACCGCGGTATTCGGGGAACCTTCTGGTCTCCCACTGCGTTTCTGCTACGTGCACAGTGACATCGCGGTGACAGGGTGTGGCGACAGGCGGGGTGCGGCTACCATGACCGGCACAAGGACGGGCGGCGCAATGGAGCCGTCCCCTGGGGCGGCGCCCGGTGCAAATCCGGGGCGAGGAGGACGGGCCATGGTGCAGAAGGCCAAGATCCTCCTGGTCGATGACCGGCCGGAGAATCTGCTGGCGCTGGAGGCCATCCTCTCCGCGCTCGATCAGACACTGGTGCGGGCATCGTCAGGGGAGGAAGCGCTCAAGGCGCTGCTGACGGACGATTTCGCAGTCATTCTGCTGGACGTCCAGATGCCGGGCATGGACGGTTTCGAGACCGCCGCGCACATCAAGCGGCGCGAGCGGACCCGGGACATCCCGATCATCTTCCTCACGGCCATCAACCACGGCCCGCACCACACCTTCCGCGGATACGCGGCGGGGGCGGTGGACTACATCTCCAAGCCCTTCGACCCGTGGGTGCTGCGCGCCAAGGTCTCGGTCTTCGTCGAGCTCTACATGAAGAACTGCCAACTGCGCGAGCAGGCGGCCCTGCTCCGCCTCCAGCTGGAGGGCAGCACGCAGGCGGGCGTCGGTGACGTCAAGGAGCCCGCGGGGCTGCTGGCCGAACTCTCGGCGCGGCTCGCGGCAGTTGAGGAGCAGGCGGAGGCGCTGTCCAAGCAGCTCGACGACGAGTCGGCGGATGCCGGCGCTGTCGCCACCGCCGCCCATCTCGAGCGCAAACTCACCGGTCTGCGGAGGGCGCTCGACGCCCTGGAGCCCGGTACGGGCGGCTCCGCACCCACGCTTCCCTCGCAGAACTGACAGCTGACCCCGCGTCAAGAAGCGTGCCCCGCAGGGGCGACACGGACGGGTGAAGCGGTAGGCACACGTGTCCGCTGCCGTAGACACCGGTAACCTCACCACCATGGCCTCACGTACGTCCGGCAAGGGATCCGCGAAGAAGGTGGCGCCCGCCAAGAAGGCCGCTGCGAAGAAAACCGCGCCCGCGAAGAAAGCTGCGCCGGCGAGGAAGCCCCCCGCCAAGAAGGCGGCAGCGGCCAGACCCGCACCGAAGGCGGCGCCGTCACCCACCGGTGGTGTGTACCGGCTCGTACGCGCGGTCTGGCTCGGTATCGCGCACAGCGTCGGAGCGATGTTCCGCGGCATAGGGCGTGGTGCGAAGGGACTCGACCCCGCTCACCGCAAGGACGGGCTCGCGCTGCTGCTGCTCGGCCTCGCCCTGGTCGTGGCGGCCGGTACCTGGTCGAATCTCCGCGGCCCCGTCGGGGACCTCGTCGAGATGCTGATCACCGGAGCATTCGGTCGGCTCGATCTGCTGGTGCCGATACTGCTGGGCGCCATCGGCGTACGGCTGATCCTCTATCCCGAGAAGCCCGAGGCCAACGGCCGGATCGTCATCGGTCTCTCCGCCCTGGTCGTCGGTGTGCTCGGCCAGGTCCACATCGCCTGCGGATCGCCCGGCCGCAACGACGGCACCGCCGCGATGCAGGACGCGGGCGGGCTGATCGGCTGGGCGGCCTCCAAGCCGCTGGTCTTCATGATGGGCGACGTACTCGCCGTACCCCTGCTGCTCCTGCTCACCGTCTTCGGTCTGCTGGTGGTCACCGCGACTCCGGTCAATGCCATCCCGCAGCGGCTGCGGCTTCTCGGCTCGAAGCTCGGGATCGTGGAGCCCGCCGAGGAGCAGCTGCCCACGCAGGACGACGAGGCGTACGACAACGAATGGCGCGAGGCGCTGCCCGCCCGGACCCGGCGGTCCTCCGCGCGGCGCAGCGAGTCGCCCGAGGTCTACGACGCGGACCAGGCCGAGGAGGCGGCGCTCTCCCAGCGGCGCAGGCCGCGGCGGCCCTCCGTGCAGCCTGTGCAGGGGCGTGCCATGGACGCGGTGGACGTGGCCGCGGCGGCCGCCGCCGCGCTCGACGGCGCCGTGCTGAACGGGCTGCCGCCTTCGCCGATCGTCGCCGACCTGACGCAGGGCGTCTCCACGGACCGGGAAGTCTCCTCGCCGTCCGCACCCCCCGAGCCCTCGGTGCCGCCGGCGCGCGAGCGTCAGCCCGGGCGGCGTCAGCCCGGCACGCTCGTACCCGACCTGACGAAGAAGGCCCCCGAGCGCTCCGAGCCGCTGCCGCCGCGTGCCGAGCAGCTCCAGCTGCGGGGCGACATCACCTACTCGCTGCCCTCGCTCGATCTGCTGGAGCGCGGCGGTCCCGGCAAGACGCGCAGCGCGGCCAACGACGCGGTCGTCGCCTCGCTGAGCAACGTCTTCATGGAGTTCAAGGTCGACGCGGCCGTCACGGGATTCACCCGCGGTCCGACGGTCACGCGCTACGAGGTGGAGCTCGGGCCCGCGGTGAAGGTCGAGCGCATCACCGCCCTCACCAAGAACATCGCGTACGCCGTAGCCAGCCCGGACGTCCGGATCATCTCGCCGATCCCCGGCAAGTCCGCGGTCGGCATCGAGATCCCGAACACGGACCGCGAGATGGTCAACGTCGGCGATGTGCTGAGGCTGGCGGACGCCGCCGAGGACGACCATCCGATGCTGGTCGCGCTCGGCAAGGACGTCGAGGGCGGTTACGTCATGGCGAACATGGCGAAGATGCCGCACATCCTGGTCGCCGGCGCCACGGGCTCCGGCAAGTCGTCGTGCATCAACTGCCTGATCACGTCGGTGATGATAAGAGCCACCCCCGAGGACGTCCGGATGGTCCTCGTCGACCCCAAGCGGGTCGAGCTGACCGCGTACGAGGGCATTCCGCACCTCATCACGCCGATCATCACCAACCCGAAGCGCGCCGCCGAGGCCCTCCAGTGGGTCGTACGGGAGATGGACCTGCGCTACGACGACCTCGCGGCGTTCGGGTACCGGCACATCGACGACTTCAACCAGGCCATCCGCGACGGCAAGCTGAAGACGCCGGAAGGCAGCGAGCGCGAGCTCAAGACCTACCCGTACCTGCTCGTGATCGTCGACGAGCTCGCGGACCTGATGATGGTCGCGCCGCGGGACGTCGAGGACTCCATCGTGCGCATCACCCAGCTCGCGCGGGCCGCCGGCATCCACCTGGTGCTCGCCACCCAGCGTCCTTCGGTCGACGTCGTCACCGGTCTGATCAAGGCGAACGTGCCCTCGCGGCTCGCGTTCGCCACCTCCTCGCTCGCCGACAGCCGGGTCATCCTCGACCAGCCGGGCGCCGAGAAACTGATCGGCAAGGGCGACGGGCTCTTCCTGCCGATGGGGGCGAACAAGCCGACCCGTATGCAGGGCGCCTTCGTCACCGAGGACGAGATCCACGCGGTCGTCCAGCACTGCAAGGAGCAGATGGCGCCGGTCTTCCGCGAGGACGTCGTCGTCGGCACCAAGCAGAAGAAGGAGGTCGACGAGGAGATCGGCGACGATCTGGACCTGCTGTGCCAGGCGGTCGAGCTGGTGGTCTCGACGCAGTTCGGGTCGACGTCGATGCTGCAGCGCAAGCTGCGGGTGGGGTTCGCCAAGGCGGGCCGGCTGATGGACCTGATGGAGTCGCGGGCCATCGTCGGACCGAGCGAGGGGTCGAAGGCGCGCGACGTTCTGGTCAAGCCCGACGAACTCGAGGGAGTGCTGGCCATCATCCGCGGGGAGTCTGAGACGTAGGAGATCGGAAGGCAACCGTTTCCTCTGGCGGAACGTCAAGTTGGAGAGGGGGATCGGAAAATGTCCCGTCATCAGGCACCATGCGCGTCCTGATGGCGTACAAACTCCGCTCTCCCGGTTGCCCCGTCCTCCGAACGCCCCCCTAAACTGAACATCCAGCAGGTGGCTACACGCTCGAAAGGCGCCCCCGTGTCCATCGGCAACTCCCCCGAAGACGACCGGCCTTCGATCGGTCGCTCCCTCCAGCAGGCCCGGATCGCCGCGGGTCTGACCGTCGACGAGGTCAGTTCCTCCACGCGGGTGCGCATTCCCATCGTGCACGCGATCGAGCAGGACGATTTCTCCCGCTGCGGCGGCGACGTCTACGCGCGCGGTCACATCCGTACCCTCGCGCGCGCCGTCGGTCTCGATCCCGCTCCACTGGTCGAGCAGTTCGACGCCGAGCACGGCGGCCGTCCTGCCCCTACCCCTGCCGCTCCGCTCTTCGAGGCGGAACGGATCCGTCCGGAACCGCGGCGGCCCAACTGGACCGCCGCCATGGTCGCCGCGATCGTCGCCGTCGTCGGCTTTGTCGGCTTCACGATGTTCAGCGGCGACAGCAGCGGCGACAAGACCAAGACCCAGGTCGCCGAAGGGCCCACGACCACCAAGGCGCCGGCCCCCAAGAAGTCCACCGGAAAGCCCGCCGACCCCAAGCCCAACCCCTCGGACAGCGCCATCGCGGCGGTGCCCAAGGACAAGGTGACGGTGAAGCTGTCCGCCGTCGACGACATGAGCTGGATCTCGGCGAAGTCGCACAACGGCAAGACGCTCTTCGCGGGAAACCTGCAGAAGGGCGAGTCCAAGACCTTCACCGACGACAAGCAGATCGATCTGATCCTGGGAAATGCAGGGGCGATCCAGCTGTACGTCAACGGCAAGGAGGTCCAGAACGAATTCGAGCCGGGCCAGGTGGAGCGGCTCTCGTACACGAAGGGTGACCCGGTGACCGGCTGACCGGGTCGCGTGCCGGGGGTCCGGGGGCGCGCCCCCGGGAAGCACAGAACCCTGGCGGGCGGGGCGTGGGCCAGGACAAAGTAGTCTTGAGCCCATGTCCGAACGCCGCACTGTCGCCCTTGTCACTCTTGGCTGCGCCCGTAACGAGGTGGACTCGGAGGAGCTGGCAGGCCGCTTGGCAGCGGACGGCTGGGACCTCGTCGAGGACGCCGCCGATGCGGATGTCGCAGTCGTCAACACCTGCGGATTCGTCGAGGCCGCCAAGAAGGACTCCGTCGACGCGCTCCTCGAAGCCAATGACCTCAAGGACCATGGCAGGACCCAGGCCGTCGTGGCCGTGGGCTGCATGGCCGAGCGATACGGCAAGGATCTTGCCGAGGCTCTGCCCGAGGCGGACGCGATCCTGGGATTCGACGACTACACCGACATCTCGGACCGCCTCCAGACCATTCTCAACGGCGGCATCCACGCCTCCCACACCCCGCGCGACCGGCGCAAGCTGCTGCCGATCAGCCCCGCGGAGCGGCAGGAGGCGCCCGACGTGGCGCTGCCCGGCCACGCCCAGGACGTACCCCCCGAGGACCTTCCGGAGGGCGTGGCCCCCGAATCCGGGCCGCGGGCGCCGCTGCGCCGCAGACTCGGCTCCAGCCCCGTCGCCTCGGTGAAGCTGGCTTCCGGCTGCGACCGCCGGTGCTCCTTCTGCGCCATTCCCTCCTTCCGCGGGTCCTTCATCTCGCGGCGCCCCTCCGACGTGCTGGGCGAGACGCGCTGGCTCGCCGGGCAGGGTGTGAAGGAGGTCATGCTCGTCTCCGAGAACAACACCTCGTACGGCAAGGACCTCGGCGACATCCGGCTCCTCGAGACGCTGCTGCCCGAGCTGGCCGAGGTCGAGGGGATCGAGCGCGTACGCGTCAGCTATCTGCAGCCTGCCGAGATGCGGCCCGGGCTGATCGACGTCCTGACGTCCACGCCCAAGATCGCGCCCTATTTCGACCTGTCGTTCCAGCACTCGGCGCCCGGTGTGCTGCGTGCGATGCGGCGCTTCGGCGACACCGACCGGTTCCTGGAGCTGCTCGACACGATCCGCGGGAAGGCTCCGAACGCCGGTGTGCGGTCGAACTTCATCGTGGGCTTCCCCGGTGAGACCGAGGCCGACCTGAAGGAGCTGGAGCGCTTCCTGACCGGTGCGCGACTGGACGCCATCGGCGTCTTCGGGTACTCCGACGAGGAGGGCACCGAGGCGGTCGGCTACGAGAACAAGCTGGACGCCGACGTCATCGCCGAGCGGCTCGAGCACATCTCCCGGCTCGCCGAGGAGCTCACCGCCCAGCGGGCCGAGGAGCGCATCGGTGAGACGCTCTCCGTGCTCGTCGAGTCGGTGGACGAGGAGGACGGTGCGGTGGGCCGGGCGGAGCACCAGGCGCCCGAGACCGACGGCCAGGTCGTGTTCACCACGAGCGAGGGGCTGGTCCCCGGTCGTATGGTCGAGGCAAAGGTGGTCGGTACCGAAGGCGTCGACCTGGTGGCCGAGTGTCTTGTTGAGGAGGCGGGCAGATGACCGGAGTCCCGGCATCCGCCACGGGCGGTACCGGTGCGAAGCCGGTGCCCGGGGGCAAGCTGGGCGCTGCGGCCGTCAATCAGGCCAGCCTCTGGAACATCGCCAACATTCTGACCATGGTGCGGCTGGTGCTCGTGCCGGTCTTCGTGGTTCTGCTGTTCCACGGGGACGGATACGACCCGGCCTGGCGGGCCTGGGCCTGGGCCGCTTTCGCCGTTGCCATGATCACGGATATTTTTGACGGGCATCTGGCGCGTACGTACAACCTTGTGACCGATTTCGGAAAGATCGCCGATCCGATTGCGGACAAGGCGATCATGGCCGCCGGGCTGATCGGGCTTTCCCTGCTCGGGGATCTGCCGTGGTGGGTGACCGCGGTGATTCTCGCGCGGGAACTCGGGATCACGCTCATGCGGTTCTGGGTGATCAGGCACGGGGTGATCGCGGCCAGCCGGGGCGGCAAGCTGAAGACCCTCGCGCAGGGGACCGCGGTGGGGATGTACGTCCTGGCGCTGACCGGGCCACTGGCGACGCTGCGGTTCTGGGTGATGGCGGTGGCCGTGGTGCTGACGGTGGTGACCGGGCTGGATTACGTACGGCAGGCAGTGGTGCTGCGGCGGGCGGGCCTGGAGGCCGAGCGGGCCGGGGCTGGAACGCCGGTGGAGTCCTCGCGGTGACGCCCGGTTCCGCGGCACAGGTGCTGGAGCTGCTCGCCGGCCGCGGGGAGACCCTTGCGGTCGCCGAGTCGCTGACCGGCGGTCTGGTGGCCGCGGAGCTCACGTCCGTACCCGGGGCCTCCCGGGTCTTCCGCGGGTCCGTGACGGCGTACGCGACCGAGCTGAAGCGGGATGTGCTGGGCGTCGACGGGGAGCTCCTGGCGGCGCGCGGAGCCGTGGACTCCGGTGTCGCGGTGCAGATGGCGGGCGGTGTGCGCCGGGTGCTCGGGGCGGACTGGGGGGTGGCGACCACGGGTGTCGCCGGGCCCGATCCGCAGGACGGGCAGCCGGTCGGAACGGTGTTCGTCGCCGTTTCCGGGCCGGACGGGGCGGAGAATGTGGCCTCATTGCGGTTGAACGGGGACCGGGCGGAAATCCGTAGAGAGAGTGTGCGAAGCGCGCTCCGGCTGCTCTCCGGCGAACTCGCCGGGAATGCGCGGGCACAGGATACGGAACAGAACGGGGGGAATTGATGTTTGCAGCCCTGAGTGAACACGACATCGCTCCCCGCACGGCCGCAGCGCGAGGCGGTACGGTGGGGCGTGAAGGATGCGGCTACGCGGTCCGAGGAGGGAGCCACCGATGATTCTGCTCCGTCGCCTGCTGGGTGACGTGCTGCGTCGGCAGCGCCAGCGCCAAGGCCGTACTCTGCGCGAAGTCTCCTCGTCCGCCCGAGTCTCTCTCGGCTATCTTTCCGAGGTGGAGCGGGGGCAGAAGGAGGCATCTTCCGAGCTGCTCTCCGCGATCTGCGACGCGCTTGACGTACGGATGTCCGAGCTCATGCGTGAAGTGAGCGACGAGCTTTCCCTGGCGGAGCTGGCCGAGTCTGCAGCGGCCACTGCGCCGGTGCATGCGCCAGTGCGCCCGATGCTCAATTCGATCTCTGTGACGTCGATGACCGGTGTGCCGGTGTCGACGGAGCGGGTGACGATCAAGGCGCCTGCGGAAGCGGTGGACGTCGTCGCCGCTTGAGTTTTCGGCAGTCTTGTCAGCCCCGGTCGGCCCCAGTGGCCGGCCGGGGCTTTTGCGTACAAGGTGGACGGGGTAGGCGCGCCGGCACAGAGCCGTAGAGACGCATACGCATCGGAGGTCGAGCATGTCTGTCGTGAAGAGCCCGCTGTCCGAGGCCGACCTGAAGGTGGTCGGGGAGGCGCTGCAAGGGGCGCTGGTGGACCTGGTGGACCTGTCGCTGGTGGCCAAGCAGGTGCACTGGAACGTGGTCGGGCCGCGGTTCAGGTCCGTACACCTGCAGCTCGACGAGGTCGTGGACACAGCGCGGCTGCACTCGGACACGGTGGCGGAGCGGGCGTCGGCGCTCGGTGTGACGCCGGACGGGCGTGCTGCCACGGTGGCGCGGTCGAGTGCGATCGGCGAGGTGCCTTCGGGGTGGGTGAAGGACGTCGCCGCGGTGAAGGTGCTGGTGGACGCGCTGGCTGCCGTGGTGGAGCGGATGCGGGAGCGGATCGAGGCGACCGGGGACGCGGATCCGATCAGCCAGGACGTGATCATCGGGCTGACCGCGGATCTTGAGAAGCACGCCTGGATGTTCCAGGCCGAGAGCGCCTAGGGGCGCGGGGTGGTGTGCATACGCGCCGGGTTTGCACCCGGTGCGCCCTCCCGCCGGGTGATCGTGTCCGTCTAGCGTCGGCCGGAGGAGGCAGTCATGGTACTGCGGTGGGTTCCGGCGCTCGTGGTGGGCGCCCTGTGGTCGTGGGCCGTGCTGCGTCTGGTGCTGGTGCCGGGTGACACCGGTCTTGTCGAGGGCGCGGTGGCGGTCGGCGGGTGGGGGCTGAGCCTGTTGCCCGTGCATGTGACGGTGCTGCCGGGCGGGAGCGGTGGGGTCACTACCAGGGCATGGCTACGCCGCCGTTCGGGCGGAGGATCTGACCCGTCGTGAAGGCGGAGGCGTCCGAGGCCAGGTGCAGGACCGCGTGGGCCACGTCGTCGGCTTCTCCTACGCGTCCGAGCGGTGACCTGCGGACCATCGCGGACTCGATCTTCTGCTGGTGGGCCTCGTCGTGGCGGTCGGTCATGGGGGTGCGGATCCAGCCGGGGGCGACCGCGTTGACGCGGATGGCGTGCGGGCCGAGCTCGACGGCGAGTGTCTTGGTGAGCTGCACCACGGCGGCCTTGGCGGTGCTGTAGCAGAGCAGGCCGGGTGTGGCGGAGTCCATCGCCCCCGAGGCCATGGTGACGATGGAGCCGTGGGGCGTCGCGTCGGCGATCATTTTTCGGGCCGCTTCCTGGCAGGCGTACAGGACGCCCTTGAAGTTGACCGACCAGACGCGGTCCAGGTCCTCGTCCCTGGTCTCCAGGACGGTGCTGCTGTGCATGATTCCGGCGACGGCCGCCAGGATGTCGAGGCGGGTGCCGGTGGATCGGATGGCGTCGGCGAGCTGGGAGCGGTCCGTGACGTCGAGGGTGTGGGTGCGGGCCGTTGTGCCGCCGGCCTCGGCGATCAGGTCCGCTGTTTCGTGCAGGCCCTTCTCGTCGCGGTCCGCGCAGTGGACGGTGGCGCCTGCTTCCGCGAGGAGGACGGCGCCGGCGCGGCCTATGCCGCTCGCGGCGCCGGTGATGAACGCGGTGCGGCCGGTGAGGTCGTACGCCTTGATGGGCATGGCGGGACCGTACGACCGAATCTGACGGGCCGTCAACTGTGTTGGCAGGACGGGCACCAGTAGGTGGGGCGGTCGTTCTGGGGTGCCTGGAGGATCGCGGTGCGGCAACGGGGGCAGGGGCGGCCGGCGCGGCCGTAGAGGTAGACCTTGCGGACGGGGCGGTCGCGGTTGGTGTCGAGCAGCTTCTTGGCGGCGGCCACCAGGCGCTCGGGGGACGGGAGTTCACCGATGGGGAGCCAGGGGGAGGCGTGGACGAGGAAGCAGGTCTCGGACTTGAAGATGTTGCCGACGCCGGCGAGGTTGCGCTGGTCCAGGAGGGCTTCGCCGACGGGGCGGGCGGGGTCGGCGAGGAGGTTGGCGAGGGCCTTCTCCGCGTCCCAGTCGGGGCCCAGGAGGTCGGGGCCGAGGTGGCCGACGGCCTGGTCCTCGTCCTCGGTGCGCAGGAGCTCCAGGACGGGGAGGCGGTAGCCGACCGCCGTGCGTTCGGTGGTGGCGAGGACGGCGCGGATCTGGTGGTCGGGGCCGCCTCGCCAGCGCTCGCCGGGTGCGTAGACCTTCCAGGAGCCGTCCATACGGAGATGGCTGTGGAGGGTGAGGCCGCCCTCCACGCGGGTGAGGAGGTGCTTGCCGCGCGGGGTGACGTCCAGCACGGTGCGCCCGGTGAGGTCGGCGGTGGCGAACCGGGGGACGCGCAGGTCGGAGCGGACGAGGGTGTGGCCGGCGAGGGCCGTGTGCAGGCGCCGGGCTGTCTGCCAGACGGTGTCTCCTTCGGGCATGGGATCCAGTGTGCCGGTGCGGGGCTTCAGGCGCGGAGGCGGAGGCCGCGGGGGGTGGCGATGAAGCCGGCCGACTCCAGAGTGCGGCCCAGGGGGGAGGTGAGGGCGGGGGTGCCGTTGGTGCGCTCCACCGTGATCGTGCCGAGGGATCCGGCGGTCGCCGCTGCGGCCAGGGCCCGGGCCGCTGCGAGGAGGGCGGGGTCCTCGGGGTCCGTGGGCCAGGCCAGGAGAGATTTGCCGCCGCGCTCCATGTAGAGGGTGAGCTCGCCGTCGACGAGGACCACCAGGGATCCGGCCTTGCGGCCCGGCTTGTGGCCGGCGTCGGCCGGGGACTCCGGCCAGGGGAGGGCTGCTCCGTAGGCGTTGGCGGGGTCGGCCGCCGCCAGGACCAGGGCGCGGGGGTCGGATCCCGATTCCGTACGGTCGCGGGCCGTGGCTGCGGCGCGGAGGCGGTCCACCGCGCCGTCCATGGCGAACTGGGCCGCGCCCAGGCCCTCGACGACGTAACCCCGGCGGGCCTGACCGCTGTCCTCGAAGGCGGAGAGGATGCGGTAGACCGCGGAGAAGCCGCCCTCGACGCCCTCGGCCGCCACCGCTCCCCGGGTGACGACCCCGTGCCGGTCCAGGAGCGTGCGGGCCAGGGCGTGTGCGCGGTGGGTCGGGTCCGGTTCATGGACGGGGAGCAGGGACCAGCGGCCGGAGACCGTGGGCGGGCCCGTACGGGATGCGGGGCGGGCGGCCGCGGTCAGCGTTCCGTAGCGGCCGCGGGGGATCGTGCGCTTGGCGCGGTGGGCCGTGGACCCGGCGGTGCGGCCGGAGCCCAGGAGGGAGCGGAGCGGGGCCAGGGTGTCGTTGGTGAGCCGCCCCGACCAGGCCAGTTCCCAGATGGCGTCGGCCAGTTGGGGGTCGGTGCAGTCGGGGTGGGTGGTGGCGCGGATCTCGTCGGCGATCTGGCGGAAGAACAGTCCGTACCCGGGGGCGAGGGTCTTGAGGACCGACTCGTGGAGCGCGCTCAGCTCCAGGGGGTGGGGCGGCGGGAGGAGCAGGGGGGCGGCGTCTGCGAGGTAGAGGGAGATCCAGCCGTCCTTGCCCGCGAGGGCGCCCGCTCCGGCCCAGACGACCTCGCCGGTGGTGGTCAGCTCGTCGAGGAGTGCTGGGGTGTAGCCGCTGACGCGGGACGGGAGGATCAGCTTTTCGAGGGCCGATGCGGGGACGGGGGCGCCCTGCAACTGCTCGATGGCGCGGGCCAGGCCGTCGATGCCGCGCAGACTGTTGCTGCCCAGGTGCTGCCACTGGGGGAGGAAGGTGGCGAGGGCGGCGGGCGGGACCGGTTCGAGCTCGTGCCGCAGGGCCGCGAGGGAGCGGCGGCGCAGCCGGCGCAGGACGGTGGCGTCGCACCACTCCTGGCCGATGCCCGACGGGTGGAACTCGCCCTGCACCACCCGGCCCGCGGCGGCGAGGCGCTGGAGCGCCCCGTCCGTGACGGCGCTGCCCAGCCCGAAGCGGGCGGCGGCCTGGGAGGAGGTGAAGGGTCCGTGCGTACGGGCGTACCGGGAGAGAAGGTCGCCCAAGGGGTCCTTGACCGGTTCGGTGAAGGCCTCGGGGACGCCCACGGGGAGCGCCGTGCCCAGTGCGTCGCGGAGGCGGCCGGCGTCCTCGACGGAGGCCCAGTGGTCGGCTCCGGCGATGCGGACCGCAATGGCGCGGCGGGCGGACACCAGGTCGCGGGGCCACTGCGGATCGGCCCCCCGCTCCGTCAACTCGGCCTCGGTGAGCGGTCCCAGGAGACGCAGGAGGTCGGCGACGCCCTCGGCGTCCTTGATGCGGCGGTCCTCGGTCAGCCACTGGAGTTCGCGCTCCAGCTCGGTGAGGACCTCCGGGTCCAGGAGCTCGCGGAGCTCCGCCTGGCCCAGGAGCTCGGCCAGCAGGCGGGAGTCGAGGGAGAGTGCGGCGGCGCGGCGCTCGGCGAGGGGCGAGTCGCCCTCGTACAGGAACTGCGCGACGTAACCGAAGAGGAGCGAGCGGGCGAACGGGGACGGCTCGGTGGTGGTGACCTCGACCAGCCGGACCCGGCGGGACTCGATGTCGCCCATCAGCTCGGTGAGACCGGGGACGTCGAAGACGTCCTGGAGACATTCGCGGACCGCTTCCAGGACGATGGGGAACGAGCCGAACTCGCTTGCCACCTGGAGGAGCTGGGAGGCCCGCTGGCGCTGCTGCCACAGGGGGGTGCGCTTGCCGGGGCTGCGGCGCGGCAGCAGCAGGGCGCGGGCCGCGCATTCGCGGAAGCGGGAGGCGAAGAGGGCGGAGCCGCCGACCTGGTCGGTGACGATCTGGTTGACCTCGCCCTTGTCGAAGGCGACGTCGGCCGCTCCAAGGGGGGCCTGCTCGGAGTCGTACTCGGTGCCCTGGGCGGCAGGGTCGCTGTCCGGGCCGAAGTCCATCAGGTCGGCGTCGGGCAGCCGCAGCACGATGCCGTCGTCGGCATGCATCACCTGGGCGTCCATGCCGTACCGCTCGGACAGTTTGGCGCCGAGGGCCAGCGCCCAGGGGGCGTGCACCTGGGCGCCGAAGGGGGAGTGGACGACGACCCGCCAGTCGCCCAGTTCGTCGCGGAAGCGTTCGACCACGATCGTGCGGTCGTCCGGGATGTGACCGCAGGCGCGGCGCTGTTCGTCGAGGTACGACAGGACGTTGTCGGCGGCCCAGGCGTCCAGGCCGGCCGCCAGGAGGCGCAGCCTGGCGTCCTCGGGGGTCAGGCGTCCGACCTCGCGGAGGAACGCGCCCACCGCGCGGCCCAGTTCGAGCGGGCGGCCCAGCTGGTCGCCCTTCCAGAAGGGGAGCCGGCCCGGCACTCCGGGGGCGGGGGTGACGAGAACGCGGTCGCGGGTGATGTCCTGGATGCGCCAGGAGGTCGTACCGAGGGTGAAGACGTCGCCCACCCGTGATTCGTAGACCATCTCCTCGTCGAGCTCACCGACCCGGCCGCCGCCCTTCTTCGGGTCGGCTCCCGCCAGGAAGACGCCGAAGAGCCCGCGGTCGGGGATGGTGCCGCCGGAAGTGACGGCGAGGCGCTGCGCCCCGGGCCGGCCCGTGACCGTACCGGCGATGCGGTCCCAGACGACGCGCGGCCGCAACTCCGCGAAGGCGTCCGAGGGGTAGCGCCCGGCGAGCATGTCCAGGACCGCGGTGAAGGCCGATTCCGGCAGTGAGGCGAAGGGTGCGGCACGCCGGACCACTGCGAGGAGGTCGTCGGCCTGCCAGCTGTCGAGGGCGACCATGGCGACGAGCTGCTGGGCCAGGACGTCCAGGGGGTTGGCGGGGACGCGCAGCGACTCGATGGAGCCCGTGCGCATCCGCTCGGTGACCACGGCTGCCTGGACGAGATCGCCGCGGTACTTGGGGAAGACGACGCCCGTGGAGACCGCGCCCACCTGGTGTCCCGCACGGCCCACGCGCTGCAGGCCGGAGGCAACGGACGGCGGTGACTCCACCTGGATCACCAGGTCCACCGCGCCCATGTCGATGCCCAGTTCCAGGCTGGAGGTGGCCACCACCGCGGGCAGCCGGCCCGCCTTGAGGTCCTCCTCGACCAGGGCACGCTGTTCCTTGGAGACCGAGCCGTGGTGGGCGCGGGCGAGGAGCGGTGGGGCTCCCTTGGCGGCGCCCGATTCGGCCATCACCTCCGCCGGCGAGTGCGCTTCGGGCAGCTCCTCGCCGGTGGCGCGCTCGTACGCGATCTCGTTGAGGCGGTTGCAGAGACGCTCCGCCAGGCGGCGGGAGTTGGCGAAGACGATCGTCGAGCGGTGAGCCTGGACGAGGTCCGCGATCCGCTCCTCCACCTGCGGCCAGATCGAGGGCTTGTCGCCGCTGCCCGAAGCCTCGGAGGCGGGCGAGCCGCCCAACTCGCCCATGTCCTCGACCGGGACGACCACCGAGAGGTCGAACTCCTTGCCCGAGGGCGGCTGTACGATCTCGGCTTTGCGCTGCGGCGAGAGATAACGCGCGATCTCGTCCACGGGACGGACCGTCGCCGAGAGGCCGATTCGGCGGGCTGGCCGCGGCAGCAGCTCGTCCAGACGCTCCAGCGACACGGCGAGGTGCGCGCCGCGCTTGGTGCCCGCGACGGCGTGCACCTCGTCCAGGATCACCGTCTCGATGCCGGTCAGCGCATCGCGCGCCGACGAGGTCAGCATCAGGAACAGCGACTCGGGCGTCGTGATCAGGATGTCCGGCGGCCTGGTCGCCATCGCACGCCGCTCGGAGGCAGGGGTGTCCCCGGAGCGGATGCCGACGCGGATGTCGGGCTCCGGCAGACCGAGCCGTACGGACTCCTGGCGGATGCCCGTGAGCGGGCTGCGCAGATTCCGCTCGACGTCGACGGCCAGGGCCTTCAGCGGCGACACGTACAGCACCCGGCAGCGCTTCTTCGTGTCCGCGGGCGGCGGCGAGGAGGCCAGGGAGTCGAGCGCGGCGAGGAAGGCGGCCAGCGTCTTGCCGGAGCCGGTCGGGGCCACGACCAGCACGTCGGAACCCTCGCCGATCGCCCGCCAGGCTCCGTCCTGGGCGGCGGTGGGCGCGGTGAAGGCCCCCGTGAACCAGGACCTGGTCGCGGGGGAGAAGGAATCGAGCGCTGTCCTCGCCATGCCCCCATCGTGCACCCTACCACTGACAACCGCCCGGACCTGCGAGAATCGATGCATGGGCGAGGGGGAACAGGCGCGGTACTGGAGTTACGAGCAGCTGCCGGGAGTCGATCTGCTCCGTGCCCGCTACATCGGGCACACCTTCCCCCGGCACAGCCACGAGGGGTATGTCTTCGGCACGATCAGCTACGGAGTCGAGGACGTCGGCCTGCCCGGTGGGACCGTGCACGCAGGTCCCGGCACCGTCGTCATGATCAACCCGGAGGTTCCGCACACCGCCCGCGCCGGAGTCCCCGAGGGCTGGAAGTACGCGACGCTCTACCCCTCGGCCCAGGTGATCGCCGACATCGCCGCCGAGACGACATCCGTCCGCGGCACTCCTGGATTCGCCGAGACCGACGTGGTGGACTTCCAGGCCGCCAGACTGCTGCGCGAAGTGCACCGGGCCGCCGAGGAGGGCAACGCCCTGGCCGCCGACAGTGTGCTGCGGATCATGGTCGCCAGGCTGCTGCGCCTCCACGGACAGACCCTGCCCACCCTCGCGCCCCGCTCGGCGGGCGCCCGCGACGCAGCCCGGGCACGCGCCGTACTGGAGGAGCGGATGACCGATCCGCCGTCCCTGGAGCAGCTCGCCACCTCGCTCTCCACCAGCCCGTTCGCGCTGCTGCGCGCCTTCAAGCAGCAGTACGGGATGCCGCCGCACACCTGGCTCACCAATGCGCGCGTCCGCCGTGCCCGTCATCTCCTGGACGCCGGCACGCCCCCCGCGGATGCGGCCGCCGCCGTCGGTTTCAGCGACCAGCCGCACCTCAACCGGCACTTCACGCGCATGGTCGGGGTCCCGCCCGGGGCCTATCAGCGCGAGCGCGCAAGAACGTACAAGACGGCCGGGGACCTCCCCTCGTAACGTCCCTGGTGTGGCAACAGAACAAGCAACACCCGAACACATAGACACCGGGGCCGAGGCCGGCGCCAAACCCGACTCGGCCGTCATCAGGGACGCCCTCGGCGTCGGCGTCGCCGTGGGGCTCTCCGGATTCGCCTTCGGGGTGACCTCGGCAGGATCCGGGCTCAGCCTCCTGCAGACCTGCGTGCTGAGCCTCCTGGTCTTCACCGGGGCATCCCAGTTCGCACTGGTCGGCGCGCTCGCGGCGGGCGGCAGCCCGTTCACCGCGGCCGCGGGCGCCTTCTTCCTGGGCGTACGGAACACCTTCTACGGGCTCCGGCTCTCCCAGCTCCTGGCCCTGCCGCGCGTGGTGCGCCCCTTCGCCGCGCACTGGGTGATCGACGAGACCGCGGCCGTCACGCTCGCCCAGCCGACCCGGCGCGCCGCCCGGATCGGTTTCACCGCCACCGGACTGACCCTCTACGTGCTGTGGAACCTGACCACCCTGATAGGTGCACTCGGCGCGCAGGCCATCGGCGACACCAATGCGTGGGGTCTGGACGCGGCCGGTCCCGCCGTCTTCCTGGCGCTGCTCGCCCCCATGCTCCGTACGACGACCGAACGGACCGCCGCCGCACTCGCCGTCCTCCTGGGCCTCGGCCTCCTGCCGGTGCTGCCCGCCGGAGTGCCCGTCCTGGTCGCCGCACTCGCCGCGCCCGCCGTGCTCTTCCTCAAGGGACGCACGATGACCAACCCTGCCAAGGAGGAGGACCGTTGAACATCTGGATCGCCATCGTCGCGACCGCCGTCGGCTGCTATCTCGTCAAGCTGCTCGGGCTGCTCGTCCCTGCGGGCGTACTGGAGAAGCCGCTGGTCAAGCAGTTGTCCGCGCTGCTTCCTGTCGCTCTGCTGGCCGCACTCACCGCTCAGCAGACCTTCGGCGACGGCCAGCACCTTGTACTGGACGCGCGGGGCGCGGGGCTCGCGGCGGCGGCGCTCGCTCTGGTGCTGCGCGCCCCCTTCCTGGTGGTCGTCGCGGCCGCCGTGGTGGTCACGGCAGGTGTACGGGCGCTGGGCTGAACCCCGCACCCGTACACACGCTCCTCAGTGCGCGGGGGAGAGGGCAGGCGCGCCCGTCTCCGCCACACCGAGGCGTCCCGCGTCCCGCTCCGGCCGCAGCAGGAACACGGCGAGCACTCCGGCCACCGCGACCAGGCCCGCCATCAGCAGATACGCCGTGTGGTAGCCGGCCGCCGTGGTCGCCGCCCCGTCCACCAGACGGCCTGTGACCATCGGCGAGAGGATGCCGGCGAGCGCGTAGACGAAGGCCAGCGCGCCGAGTGCCACGCCCCGCTGCGAGGGCGGGGTGATCCGGGCACAGGCCGTCTGCGAGATCGTGAGGATCACATTGGTCAGCGCCATCGGGCCGACCATCAGCGCGATCTTCACGCCGACCGCGTCGACCTGCGCGAACGCGGCGATCGACACGGCCGCCACACACATCACCAGGCCGCCTCCCGCCCCTGCGGCGAACCTCGTCCGCCCGCTGGGGCGCTGAGCGGCACGCCGGGCGAGCAGACCGTGGGTGAGCAGGACGGCACCGTTGCCGACGGCCACGCCCGTGACGACCGCGCCCGACTGCTTGAGGGTCAGCCCGGTCACCTTCTGCAGATAGTCCGGCGCCCAGGTCAGGCCCGCCGACAGCATCCAGTAGGCGGCGAAGGCCCCGAAGGCGGCGGTCAGCCACGTGCCCGACAGCAGGATCCTCCGGTACGGGACGGCAGCCGGATCCGCGGCGGGCGAGGCCTTCTTGAGGAGGGGCGGCGCGAGCGGCCCCTCCTTCGACCGTACGATCCAGAAACCCGACCAGACCAGTCCCACGAAGCCCACGATCCCGAACGCCCAGCGCCAGCAGAGCCGTTGGTCGTCGAGTTGTGCAGGGGCGCGGTGGCCCACTGGCATCCAACGGGCAGGGAATTGAATCTCCGTCCGATAGGTCACTCGTTCGACGGAACGGGCTGTATTTATTGCCGGAAGCGCGCCGAGCGCGATTGTGCCGGACTAGGCTCGGCAGCAAGGTCGCGAGCCCGTTGAAGGCACGAACCGGAGCGATCCGGGGACACGGTTGTAGTTGGCGTTCGAGCGGTCTGGAGTCGCCGGGTGCGCCCGGCGTGGGGCCTTGTCACCGGTCCCGCACCCGTAGTTCGGGTGGATGCGATCCGTGGCCGTCCCGTCGTCGGGGGTAGCCGGAAGCGCGAATCGGTGTGGACACGACTGGGCGTACTTGCTCAGTACGCTCACGGCCGAGACGGTGACCAGCATGAAGGCGAGCAGGGGCCAGATGGTGCCTCCGGCCCGGTGCGGTACAGCTGCCGCACCGGGCTTGCTCCGGCGCGTGCGCCGTCACCGCGGCCATCACGCCTGCACCTCGCCGCCGCAGTCGCACGTGTCGTCGTCGACGACGCCCACGCTGATCGCTCCGGCGGCCCGCTTGCGGCCCGCCTCGGTGCGCGTCAACTCGGTCTCGACGTCCGTGCCTTCGGCCACGGCGGCCGATTCGGCGGCGGCCCAGTTGAAGATCCCGCGCGCCATCGTGGACGTCTCCGTCCGTGCCCGCCGGGCATAGACCTCGGCGCGTATCCGGGCCACCTCGACATCGGCCGGCGAAGCCAGCGCCGCTGTCTCGGCCAGGTGCGAGGCCAGCCGCAGCTCGCCCTCCGCCAGCAGGGCCGCCGCCCGCCGCGCCAGGACGAGCGCGCCGCCCGCGGCGGTCGCGAACTCGGCGGCGAGCGCCGCGTCGGGGGCCGGCTTCAGGTGGGCGGGGTTCTGGTCGTACCAGCCGCCCCAGAGCCGCCACAGATTGCGTACGACGAACTCCGGCTCGTCGTAGGCGGGGTGCAGATAGGGCTTGTCGAGCAGCTCCTGCGGGACTTTCACCCCGTGCAGTACGGCATCGAGGCGGTGGCCCGCGTTCATCAGCGCGCGCGTCTGCTCGCAGAGCGACTCCAGGAGGCGTGCCGTGTCGTCAAGCGCCTGGTGGACCCGGCTCGCGCCGACGATCGGCACCCCGTGTCCCGGCAGCAGCAGCTCCGCGCCCAGCTCCTGCATCGCACGCAGCGCGCGGGCCCAGTCCTCCGGGTAGCGCTGAACCTTCTGCGGGTTGCCGGCGTTGGGGGAGTTCCAGATGAAGAGGTCGCCCGTGCAGAGCGTCTTGAGCTCGGGGATCCACACATAGGTGTGGTCGTCCGTCTCCCCGCGCGCGTGGACCAACTCGAAGGTGAGGTCGCCGCGCTCGACGGTCAGACGCTCCGAATAGGTGGTGTCGGGGTAGCGGTAGGCCGTCGGCCACTTGATGGACGGGACGCCGAACTGCCTGCGGTTGATCCACGTGTTGTAGCCCGCGGTCTGGATGTAGCGGTCGAAGCGCGCCGTGACCGCCTGGTGCGCGATCACCTCGGGCCGTGTGCCGCCCGTCTCCTGGGCCTGCCGGTCGAAGGGCCAGACGCCGAAGATGTGGTCGACATGGCCGTGCGTGTAAACGATCGAGTGAACCGGCTGGTCGCTGAAGGCCCGTACCGCGGTGTGCAGTTGCCCGGCCGTACGGAAGTCGCCCGAGTCCACCAGCACCAGTCCGTCCCCGGTGTCGAAGACCGCGACATTGGCGAAGGCGGGGAAGAAGCCGACCCGGTCGCGGACGGGGACGAGTTCGTCACTCGTGTACGCGCCTGTGTGATGGGCCAGCAGATTCTCCTCGCCGCGCCACACGCGGTCGATGTATCCGAGGTAGTTCTGCGGGGTGTGCTCGGTCATACCAGCGGCTCCTTCGGTGCTGTGCGGCAGGTCACGGCAGGTCACTGCCCCCACGAGTCTCGGACGGGAGAGTGACCTGGGACACCCGCTCTCGTCACACGCGTCCCGCGTGCGTAATGTGACGCGTCACAACCCCTGGGTGCGGACGGTGAAGGAGAGGCCATGGATCAGCCCCCCGAACTGTCCACCGCGGCCCGTGCCCTCGCCCTGCGCTGCGAGCCCCGGGTCAACGAGCTGGCGCGGCGCATGGCCCGGGAGTCCTTCGAGGAGCTCCCCGGGTACGCCGAACTCCCCGACGACGTCAAAGACCTGGAGATCGCCGCCACCGCGCGTCACGGCGTACGGCTCTTCCTGCGCCGCGTCGCCGAACCGCACCCCAGCCCCGGCAGCCACCGCCTCTTCCGCGAACGCGCCGCCCAGCGCGCCGAGGAGGGCATGCCGCTCCATCTGCTGCTGCGCACCCACGCACTGGGGATGTACGTGCTGTGGGAGGCCCTGCGCGAAGCCGCGGGACCGGGCGACGAAGCGGCACTGCTGGAACTCGTCGACCTGCTCCTGCGTTCACACCACACGATCGTCGGCGCCGTCGCCGAGACCTACCTCGACGAGCGGTCGGCGCTCGAGGCCGAACAGCGCGCCCAGCGCCGCTCCCTGGTCCGTGGGCTGCTCGACGGCATGCTGGCGCCCGGTCATGCCCTCCTGGAGCAGCTCCGGCTCGAGGGACCGGCCCTGGTGCTGGCGATCTCGCTGGATATCGGCCCCGCCGCGGCCGAGGGGCCCGTGGCGGTGCGCCGCAGGCTGCGCCGGGTCCAGACGGTCCTCGACCACGCCTTCGGTACGGAGGTGCTCGCCCTCCTGGACGCGGAGTCGGGGAGGGCCGTCGTACCCAAGGGCTGCGAGCCTCCGGCGGACCTGGCCAGGGCGGTCAGCCGGGCGTGCGGCCTGGAGGTCCGTATCGCCGCCGTGCCTGCCGACGACCCCGGGGCGATACCGGACGCGGCCCGCACCGCGGGGGAGATCCTGCGCGTCGCGCGCGCCTGCGGGCTGCCGCCGGGGCTGCACCGCATCGACGACGTCCTGCTGGAGTTCCACCTCTCGCGCCCCAGCGAGAGCAGCCACCGCATCGCCGCCCTGCTCGACCCGGTCGCCGACCGGCCCGAGCTCATCGACACCCTCCGTACGCACCTCGCCGAGCAGCAGGACCGGCGCGCCACCGCCCAGCGCCTCGGACTGCACCCCAATACGGTCGACAACCGGCTCGCGAAGATCGCCGAGCAGACCGGCATCGACCTGGCCTCGCCGCGCGGCACCGCGCTGGTGATCGCGGCACTGCTGCTGCGCGAGGAGTGAGGGGCGGGCGCCGCCGCGTCAGACGAGCGCGCGTCCGTGGGCCCGGAGCGTCAGCAGCGCCTGGATCGTCACGATCGGCCGCCACTCCAGGGCCGTACCCGGCGCCCAGGCACGCCAGTTGATGGGCCAGCCGCCGTCCTCCTGCTGCTCGCCCGCGAGGTGGTCCAGCGAGCGGGCCATCTCCTCGTCGGTGAACCAGGCGCGCGCCAGCGACTGGGGTGTGCGCGCGAAGTCGTACGGGAAGTGGTGCTCGCCCGGCGCGTATCCGGGCGCCACGGGGAAGTCCGCGCGCCGCAGCGGGTCCGTGACGGCGAGCCGCTGCTCGCGCACCAGCCGCCCCAGCCGGTCCGCGGCCGCCTGGGCCCTCGCCCGGTCGGGGACGCCGTCCAGGAAGGCGACGGCGGCCTGGATCTCGTACGGATGGGACTTCTCCAGAGCGTCCACGGCCGCCCAGCAGAAGTCGGTCGCCCGGAAGAGCCAGGCGTGCCAGACCTCGTTGCGGTGCAGCAGCCCGACCACGGGACCGGTCGCCAGCAGATCGCTCGGCGGATCGTCGACGATCGGCAGGAAGGGGGCCGCCGGGTAGCCGCGCAGGGAGGGGTGGAGCGCGGGCAGCGCGCCGTCCCGGTTGGAGACCTCGGTCAGATAGCGGCACACCGTCTCCACCCGCCGGCCGCCGCAGCGGCCCACGGAGTCCAGGACGCGCAGCGCGTGCGCGGTGTGCAGCGGCTGGCTGACCGGGCCGCGCAGATCGGGTTCGAGCGCGTGACCGTAACCGCCGTCGTCGTTGCGGTACGCGGTGAGGGCGGCCTCGACCGCCTCCTCGGCGCTCTTGGTGCTGTCTCCCTTGCCGCCGGCGAGGAAGTGGTACGCGAACCGACGCTGCTCGAGCACCCTGGCCGTCAGCCAGATGAAGTGCTCGGCACGTGCGAGAGGTGATGCTCCGGATCCAGCCATGCTCCGACCGTAGGGCGGAAAGCGCTCTCGGCAAGGGGGGACGGCTCAGGCTGCACTCTCAGGGGCGGGATACTGGAGTCATGCGGTTGACGATTTTCTGGGAGCGGATGGCGGAGCACTTCGGTGAGGGGTACGCCGAATCCTTCGCCCGCGACCATGTGATGGCCGAGCTCGGCGGCCGTACGGTGCACGAGGCGCTCGCCGCCGGCTGGGAGACCAAGGACGTCTGGCGGGGTGTCTGCACCGCGGTGGGCATCCCCGCCGAACTGCGCTGACGGGCATCGGCGGGGAGCGGGCGGACGCGGGTGGAACGGGTGGCCCTGCGCGTAGGCGAGACTGATCCTGTGGCACCGACAGACGAGAGAGCCCAGGACCCGACCGCCGCGGACACCGAGCCGCCGGTCCCGCCGCCGCCCGCCGCCGACCGCGGCGAGGCCGGTCCCGCACGAATGCCGCGCTGGCTGCCGCGGGCGATGGTGCTGGCGCTCGCCCTCATCGCCTGTTTCCAGCTGGGCAGTTGGGCCTTCCACCAGCTGATCGGGCTGCTGATCAACATCCTGATCGCGTTCTTCGTGGCGCTGGCGGTGGAGCCGGCCGTGGGGCGGATGGCGTCGCGCGGGATGCGCAGAGGGCTCGCCACGTTCCTGATCTTCTTCGGGCTGCTGATCGCCGCGGCGGGCTTCGTCTTCCTGCTCGGAGCGATGCTCGCGGGCCAGATCGTGGACATGGTCGAGGAGTTCCCCAAGTACCTCGACTCGGTGATCAACTGGATCAACCAGACCTTCCACACCGATCTGTCGCGGGTCGCGGTCCAGGACAGCCTGCTGCACTCCGACTGGCTGCAGAAGTACGTGCAGAACAGCGCGAGCGGCGTCCTGGACGTCTCGACGACCGTGCTCGGCGGCCTCTTCAGGCTCCTGACGATCTTCCTGTTCGCCTTCTACTTCGCGGCCGACGGCCCCCGGCTGCGGCGCGCCCTGTGCTCCGTACTCCCGCCGGCCAAGCAGACCGAGGTGCTGCGCGCCTGGGAGATCGCGGTCGACAAGACCGGCGGCTATCTCTACTCGCGCGGCCTGATGGCGCTCATCTCGGGCGTGGCGCACTACATCCTGCTGGCCGCGCTGGGCATTCCGTACGCTCCCGCCCTCGCGGTCTGGGTGGGCCTGGTCTCCCAGTTCATCCCCACCATCGGCACGTATCTGGCGGGCGCCCTGCCGATGCTGATCGCCTTCACCGTCGACCCCTGGTACGCGGTGTGGGTGCTCGTGTTCGTCGTGATCTACCAGCAGTTCGAGAATTACGTGCTGCAGCCGAAGCTCACCTCCAAGACCGTCGACATCCATCCCGCGGTGGCGTTCGGCTCGGTCATCGCGGGCACCGCGCTGCTGGGGGCGGTCGGCGCGCTGATCGCGATCCCCGCGATCGCGACGCTGCAGGCCTTCCTCGGGGCGTACGTGAAGCGGTACGAGGTGACGGACGACCCGCGCGTGCACGGCAGGCGCAGGCCGCGCAGCGGGGCCACGGTCCTGGCCCGGATACGGCGTGCGCTGCGCCAGGACCGGGACTGAACGGACTGCGCCGCGGTGCGCGTGGTGCGCTTGACACCAAAATCGAACATCCATTCTTATGGATTGGCGGCCCTGTGTTTGCAGGGGTTCCGGCCGACTTATCCACAGGCTGGAGGGACGTCGAGGCCCATTGTCAGTGGCAGGGGTTAGCGTCTCTGACGTGAAGCGATCGACTCAAGCAAATCGGGTGGAACCCATGGCAGGTACGGACCGCGACAAGGCGCTCGACGCCGCGCTCGCGCAGATTGAACGGCAATTCGGCAAGGGCGCAGTAATGCGCATGGGCGAGCGGACCAACGAGCCCATCGAGGTCATCCCGACCGGGTCGACCGCACTCGACGTCGCGCTCGGCGTCGGCGGCCTTCCGCGCGGCCGCGTGGTGGAGGTGTACGGCCCGGAGTCCTCCGGCAAGACGACCCTGACGCTGCACGCCGTCGCCAACGCGCAGAAGCTCGGCGGCTCGGTGGCCTTCATCGACGCGGAGCACGCACTCGACCCCGAGTACGCGAAGAAGCTCGGCGTCGACATCGACAACCTGATCCTCTCGCAGCCCGACAGCGGTGAGCAGGCTCTGGAGATCGTGGACATGCTGGTCCGCTCCGGTGCCCTCGACCTGATCGTCATCGACTCCGTTGCGGCGCTCGTGCCGCGTGCGGAGATCGAGGGCGAGATGGGCGACTCGCACGTCGGTCTGCAGGCGCGACTGATGAGCCAGGCCCTCCGCAAGATCACCGGTGCGCTGAACCAGTCCAAGACCACCGCGATCTTCATCAACCAGCTCCGCGAGAAGATCGG
The DNA here is from genome assembly GCF_036227325.1 of Streptomyces sp. NBC_01465. Lineage (NCBI taxonomy): Bacteria > Bacillati > Actinomycetota > Actinomycetes > Kitasatosporales > Streptomycetaceae > Streptomyces > Streptomyces sp. NBC_01465. Next base: position 6,424,229 of record NZ_CP109467.1, read on the forward strand.
CGTGATGTTCGGCTCCCCGGAGACCACCACCGGTGGCCGGGCGCTGAAGTTCTACGCATCGGTGCGTCTCGACATCCGGCGCATCGAGACGCTGAAGGACGGCACCGACGCGGTCGGCAACCGCACCCGCGTCAAGGTCGTCAAGAACAAGGTCGCGCCGCCCTTCAAGCAGGCCGAGTTCGACATCCTCTACGGCCAGGGCATCAGCCGCGAGGGCGGCCTGATCGACATGGGCGTGGATCACGGCTTCGTCCGCAAGGCCGGCGCCTGGTACACGTACGAGGGCGACCAGCTCGGCCAGGGCAAGGAGAACGCCCGCAACTTCCTCAAGGACAACCCCGACCTCGCCAACGAGATCGAGAAGAAGATCCTGGAGAAGCTGGGTATCGGTGTCCGTGCGGACGCCCCGGCGGCCGAGCCGGGCGCGGACGCGGCAGCTGCCGCACCCGCGGACGACGCGGCGAAGTCGGTGCCCGCTCCGGCAACCAAGGCCAAGACGGCCAAGGCTGCCGCGGCCAAGAGCTAGTCCATGACCCGGAGAACCGAATGGGCGGGGGCCACGGACTCCGAGGACGGCGAGGGGACCCGGCGACCGGAGCGGCGACGCGACCGGTCGCAGGAGCGGCCGGAGAAGTCTCAGGACCCGGCGGAGCGGGCGCGGGCGATCTGCCTGCGCCTGCTCACCGGGACCCCGCGCACGCGCAAGCAACTGGCTGACGCTCTGAAGAAGCGGGAGATCCCGGACGAGATCTCGGACGAGGTCCTCTCCCGCTTCGAAGAAGTCGGCCTGATCAATGACGCGGCTTTCGCGGATGCCTGGGTCGAGTCCCGCCATCACGGCAGGGGCCTGGCCCGGCGGGCGCTCGCACGGGAGCTGCGGACGAAGGGCGTCGACTCCGCCGTGATCGACGATGCCGTCGGGCAGCTCGACTCCGAGCAGGAGGAGGAGCGCGCCCGCGAGCTCGTCGACCGCAAGCTCCGCTCCACCCGGGGACTGGAGCGCGACAAGCGGCTGCGCCGCCTGGCCGGGATGCTGGCCCGCAAGGGATACCCCGAGGGCATGGCCCTGCGGGTGGTCCGGCGTGCCCTGGAGGAGGAAGGCGAAGACACCGAAGGCCTGGAGTACGAGGCGTTCTGACGGTGGGCGGGGAGCGGCGGGGGTGGGGCTGACCCCCGGGCGATGATGCCGGGCCGCTCCAGTGCACAGACACGTGTGCACACGGAATTGTGTACCGCATGACAAGGGAATCCGGCGGTACGGAGATTGCGGATCTCGCCGCGCTCAAAGCGCTGGCGCACCCGCGCAGGCAACAGATTCTTCAGCACCTCACCCTGGGCGGTCCGGCGACCTCCGCCATCCTCGCCCGCGCCCTGGAGCTGAACACCGGCGCCACCAGCTACCACCTGCGCGAACTCGCCCGGTACGGCTTCGTCGAGGAGACCGAGGGCGAGGGCACGCGCCGCGAACGCTGGTGGCGGACGGTCCCCGGAGACCGGCGGTTCCCGCCGCGCAGCCGGCAGACACCCGAGATGCGGCTCGTCATGGACGAGCTGAACCACCACGCCTACGCGGCCGACCTCGAACTCTTCGAACGACTGCAGCGCGACAGCGACAGCGACGACTTCGCCTACTCGCGCTCGGAGATCCGGCTCACACCCACCGAACTCCGGGAGTTCTTCGAGGAGTACATCGCGCTCCTCAACCGCTACAAGCGCCCCGAGGACGCGACACCGTCCGGCGCCCGCACCGTGCACACCCGACTGATGGCCTTCCCTGCCCCTGAGGACGCATCATGATGCTGCGCTACGCCCTGCAGACCGTCCGCGACCGCAAAGGCGGCTTCCTCGGTGCGTTCGTCGCGCTGATGTGCGCCGCCGCCCTGATCACCGCCTGCGGAACCCTCCTGGAGACCGGACTGCGCGGGACGATCGCCACCGAGCGCTATGCCGCCGCGCCGGTCGTCGTCTCGGCCGACCAGAACGTGCACCAGACCACCGTCAAGCACAAGGGCAACGGCAAGACCAAGATCAAGCACAAGGCCAAACCGGTGGCCGAACGGGCCTGGCTGCCCGAGAAGACGGTCGAGCAGGTCCGCGGCGTACCGGGCGTCCGGACCGTCGTCCCCGAACTCACCTTCTCCGCCCTTCCGTTGACGGGGGCCGGCGACGCTCCCTCGTACGGACACGCCTGGGCCTCGGCGGCGCTGACCCCCTTCACCCTCGCCGAGGGTGGGGCGCCCTCGGCCGCCAACGACCTCGTCGTCGACCGGGGGTTCGCCGCCCGGGCCCATCTGAAACCCGGCTCACGCCTCACCGTCCAGTCCACCCAGGCGCCCCGGACCTACACGATCACCGGGATCGCCGCCGCGCAGGGCGGAGACCTCCGCCACCAGACCTCGCTGTTCTTCTCCACCGGCGAGGCCGAGCGGCTCTCCGGCCGGCCGGGGCAGGTCACCGCCATCGGTGTGGTCCCCGAACAGGGCGTCGATGCAGGTGAGTTGAAGCAGCGCCTCACCGATGCCCTCGACGGCACCACAGCCCAGGTATCCGTCGGCTCCGATCGCGGCCCCGTCGAATTCCTCGACGCCGCCGGAGCCCGTATCAAGCTTGTCTCCATGGGAGGCGCCATCGGTGGCACCTCCCTGCTCGTCGCGATCCTTGTCGTCGTCTCCACCTTCGCCCTCTCCATCCAGCAGCGTCACCGCGAACTGGCCCTGCTGCGCGCCGTTGCCGCCACCCCGAAGCAGATCCGCAGCCTCCTCGGCCGCGAGGCCCTGCTGGTCGGCTCTCTCGCCGGAGTCGCCGGTTCGCTCGCCGGACTCCCGCTCGGCGCCTGGCTGTACGGCAGGTTCGTCGACATGGGGGCCGTCCCCGTGACCCTGGAGCGGACCGTCGGCGTCTTCCCGGTGTTCGCCGCGGTCGCCGCGACCCTGTTCGGCGCCTGGGCCGCGGCCCGGATCTCCGGCCGCCGGATCTCCCGGATCCGCCCGGCCGAGGCGATGGCCGAATCCTCCGTCGAGCCGGCCCGCCCCGGCTGGGGCCGTATCGTCGCGGGGCTTCTGCTGCTCGCCGGCGGCATCGTCCTCGTGGCCGTACTGAGCATGCTGCGCACCGAACCCGCCTCAACCCCCGTGACCTTCCTCTCCGTTGTGGTCCTCGCCTCCTCCGTCTCCCTTCTGGGCCCGCTGATCGTCAAGGGTGCGGCCGCCCTCCTGGCCGGCCCGCTGCGGCTGACCGGCTCCGGCGGCAGGCTCGCTGTCGCCAACGTCCGGGGCAACTCGGCGCGGATGGCTGCCGCCGTGACCCCCCTGGCCCTCCTCATCGGTATGACCTGCACCGTGCTCTTCGTCCAGCCGACCCTGGGCAACGCCGCCCGCACCCAGGCCCGGGAAGGCATCAGCGCCCCCTGGCTGCTGGCGTCGCAGGGCCCCGGCGTCCCGGCTCAGGCCGCGGCGAAGGTCCGTGCGACTCCAGGTGTCTCCGCGGTCACGGAGATCGTCAGAACCACCGTCCGCGTCGGCCTCACCAAGTACGCCGCGCAGGGCGTCACCCCCGCCGGGCTGACCCGCACCTGGAACCCCGGTGTCACCAGCGGCTCCCTGGACCGCTTCGGCAAGAACTCCGTCGCCGTCAGCGAACTGGCCGCCGACCAGCTCCATCTGAAGCCCGGCAGCCCGCTGAAGCTCACGCTCGGCGACGGCACCCCCGCCACGCTCACCGTCTCAGCCGTCTATGCACGGGGCCTGGGCTTCGGCGACCTGACCCTGCCCCACGACCTTCTCGCCCACCACGTCGACAACCCCCTCTCCGCCGCCGTCCTCGTCGCCGCCGATTCCGGAGCGGCCACACAGCGAGAACTCGCCGCCGCCGTCAAGGAGTTCCCCGGCGTCAGCGTCATCACCCGATCGAGTGCCGACAAGGTCCGCGCCGACCAGCAGCGCACCAACGCCGAGGTCAACTACCTGGCCATGGGGCTGGTCCTCGCCTTCACCGCCATCGCCGTCGTCAACACCCTCGCCATGTCGGTCTCCGAGCGCATCCGGGAATTCGCCCTGCTCCGGCTGGTCGGCTCCACCCGCCGCCAGGTCCTGAGGATGCTCCGCCTGGAAGCCCTGGCGGTCCTCCTCGTCGCCGCGGTCCTCGGCTCCGGCATCTCGCTCGCCGTCCTGACCGCCTTCAGCGTCGGGATGACGGGCAGCGCGGCCCCCGTGGTCCTCCCGATCGTCTACGTGGGCGTCGTGGGTGCCGCCGCCCTGCTCGCCCTGGTCGCCACCGCGCTCCCCGGCCGGGCCGCGCTCAGACCCCGCCCCGTGGAGGTGGCCACCGCCAAGCAGTAGGCAGCAGGCGGCAGCCACCGTCCAGCGCCACCAGGGCTCCCGGTCACACCTCGACCGGGAGCCCTGCCGCGCGCCAGGCCTGGAACCCGCCGATCAGATCCGTCGCCCGGTCCAGCCCCAACTGCCGCAGGGACACCGCCGCGAGCGATGACGCGTACCCCTCGTTGCAGATCACGACCACCCGCAGGCCGTGGTCCTTCGCCTCGGCCGCCCGGTGACTGCCCTGAGGATCGAGCCGCCACTCCAGCTCATTGCGCTCCACCACCAGCGCTCCCGGGATCAGCCCGTCCCGCTCACGGAGCGCGGCGTACCGGATGTCCACCAGCAGCGCCCCGTCGGCCGCCGCCGCGAATGCCTCCTGCGGTCCGACCCGGTCCAGGTCCTCCCGTACCCGCTCCAGCAGTTCGTCGATCGAGACACGCTCGCTCATCACCACTCCCCGGGAAGCTCGACCTGCTCCAGCCGGAGCACCGGGCCGGTGCGGCTGTAGCGGCGGATCAGCGGCAGCGGCGGAAAGTACGCGTGCACCGAGACAGCGTGGGTGTCGGCGGACTCGTTGAGCACCTCGTGCACATGGTGCGGACCGAAGGCCCGCCCCTGTACGGCGGACAACTGCCGTGAGCGGTCGACCCCGTCGGCCAGCTCCAGCGTCTTCCACCCCTCGGTGGGCAGCCGCGCGGCGAGCGAGTCCTCCGTCAGCCGGCCGGCCGCCGTGGCGAATGCGCCGTACGAACCGCCGTGGTCGTGCCAGCCGGTGCCGGTCCCCGGCGGCCAGCCGATCAGCCAGGCCTCACTGCCGCCGGGACCGTCGAGACGGATCCAGGTACGGCCCTCGGGATCGAGCGGGAGTGAGGCGACGAGCGCGGGGTCGGCTGCCGTACGGCGTACGAAGTCCAGCAGCTCGGCGGAGGTGGGCGCACCGGTGTGCGCGGGGGCAGAAACGGGTGCGGAAGCAGGCAGAGCAGACACGGGTGACCGTCCGATGAGGTTCGCGGGGGTGTGCGGCCACTGCGGTGCACTACAGCACGGCGCGGCTCGGCACAGGGGAGAAGGCGAATCAGCAGGACGGGCGACACACGCAGCCCGCATAGCGGACGAGGTCCATATGGACCCTCCGCCACAGGTGCGCATGGGTGTCGGTCACATTCCGGAGTACACCATGCGCACCTGCGTCGGTCAATTGACGTCCACGGTGCTTTCGGTACGTACGGAGACGGGCTCGCCCCCACGTGCCGCGTCCGCCGCCTCGTACAGCTCGGCCGGCCGCACCCCGGCGAAGGCCGCCACCAGATGTCCGTCGGGCCGGATCAGCAGCACCGTGTGGGCCGAGGCCCCGGGGTAAGCCTCGGCGACCAGGAGCTCGCCCCTTACCGGGAGCGCCGCCACCGCTGCGGCCAGCCGCGGCATCACCCCGGCGGTGAGCCAGTGGCGCCGGTCCCACACCCCGGTCCCCGGGGCGATCAGCACCACCAGCAGCTGCCCCCGGCCGAGCCGGTCGCGCAGCCCGGCGGTCGAGCCGTCCGGTGTCGTGACCCGGATGTCCTCGACCGTCGCGCCGGTGGCCGTGGCGACCGTCGTCTGCGTATCGGTGTACGGAGGTGCGAGGGGGGAGTGCGCGTACACCGGAGGCGCCCCCAGTGCTCCGCGCCCCAAGTGCCCGTCCGCGAGCAGGGCGTCATGGCCCCGGGCCGCACCCGGCACAAGATTCCGCAGTCCCTTGCCGCCGCGCAGTATCGGCAGCGACTGGTCGGCGGCGCGCAGTTTCGCGGCCACGGCCGTGCGCCGCTCCGCCTGATAGCTGTCCAGAAGCAGCTCGGAGCTTCCGTGGTGCCAGGCCTCCGCGATCTTCCAGGCCAGGTTCTCCGCGTCCCGCAGTCCCTCGTCCAGACCCTGTGTGCCGAGCGCGCCGAGCAGATGTGCGGCATCGCCCGCCAGGAAGGCGCGGCCCACGCGCCAGCGGCGCGCGAGACGGTGGTGGAGGGTGTGGACGCCGGTGTCGATCAGTTCGTACGGGGGTGTCTCGCCGCACCAGCCGGCCAGGGTGTCCCGGATCCGCGCCACCATGGCCTCGGGGGTGACCAGTTCGGCACGGGCGGGCAGCAGCCAGTCGAGTCGCCAGACACCGTCGGGCAGCGGACGGGCCGTCACTTCGTCGCCGCCGCTGCGCCACGGGGGCATCCGGTGGAGCAAGGCCTCGCCGGGCCAGGGCAGTTCGGCTCGGAGCGCGGCGACGGCGTGCCGCTCCACTGCCGTACGGCCGGGAAAGCGGATGTCGAGCAGCTTGCGGACGGTGGAGCGGGCGCCGTCGCAGCCCACCAGATGGCTCCCGCGCCACCAGGTGGCGCCCGGACCGCGGGTGTGCGCGGTGACGCCGTCGGCGTCCTGCTCGATGGTGTCCAGGTGGCTCTCTGTGACCAGTTGGACCCGGTCGTGCGCGACGGCCGCCGCTCGCAGACCCCGGGTCAGCGCATGCTGCGGGACATGCAGGGGCGAAGGCAGGGCCTCGTCGAAGGAGAAGTGGCGCAGTTGCTGACCGCGCCGCATGGACCGCCAGGCGAGCCAGTGCGCGCCCTCGTCACGGGCTGTCGTACAGCCCAGCCGTTCCGCGAACTCCGCAGTGTCGGGCCGTAGTACGGCTGTTCGGGCGGGGCGGGCCTCGTCGGTGCCCGTACCTTCGTCCAGTACGACGGAGGGGACGCCCTGTGCGGCCAGGGCCAGTGCCAGCGAGAGCCCGACCGGGCCCGCGCCGACCACGATCACCGGGTCCACGGCGCGGCTCCTCCGGCTGGTGCGGAGAAGCGGGGACAGACGGGTACAGCCCGGTGCACGATCACAGAACGTATGCAACCCACTGCGGGTGCCCCCGTCAAGTGACACCGGGCAGCGGCGCGCGCGCCGCTGCCCTACGTACCGTCAGGAGCGGGTCAGGCGCTGACGTCCGTGGGCGCCAGGGGAGCGGCGGGAGCCACGTCGATACCGGTCTTGGCACGCCGCCCGCGCTTCTCGATCCAGGTGGCGAGCCCGGCGAGCATCAGACACATCGCCACATAGATGGTGCCGATCACGATGATCGTCGGGACGTACGGATAGTCGCCGTTGACCTGGGTGTTGCTCGCGATGAGCCGCGCCGTCTGCAGCAGTTCCGGGTACAGGATGATGTAGCCGAGCGAGGTGTCCTTGAGCGTGACCACCAGCTGACTGATGATCGTCGGCAGCATCGCGCGGACCGCCTGCGGCATCAGGACGCTCGTCATGACCTGCGTCTTGTTCAGGCCCAGGGCGTACGCGGCCTCGCGCTGCCCCGTCGGTACGGAGTTGATGCCGGCGCGCAGCACCTCGGCCTGCACGCAGCCGTTGTAGACCGAGAGTCCGATCGCCAGCGCCCACATCGAGTCGTTGGGGAGGAAGCCCACCCAGATCGCATAGATGGTGATCAGCAGCGGGATGGAGCGGAACAGTTCGATGAAGGTGGTGGCCACCCAGCGGACGGGCCGGTGGTCGGAGAGCCGGCCGACGACCAGGACCACGCCGAGCACCAGGGAGCCGATCGCGGCGAGGCCGAAGGCCTTGAGCGTGGCGACGATCGCGTCCGCGATGTTCTGGCGGATGCCGGAGTAGTTGAAGATGTCCCACATCGCGCCTTCGAGCTGGCCCTTGTCCTTCAGGCGCAGAATGGCGAAGACGATCAGCGCGAGCACCGCGACGGTGCCGACGACGGTGTAGATCCGGTTGCGCAGGACGGCCTTGGGGCCGGGAGCGTCGTACAGAACGCTGGCACTCATCGGGCGACCTCCATGCGGCGCTCAAGAAGACGGAAGAGTCCGCTGATGGCAAAGGTGATGATCAGATAGCCGAGGGCGACCCAGATGAAGATCGGGACGATGGCGTAGCCCTGATCGCTCAACGACTTCTGCCAGCCGAAGAGTTCGACGACGTTGAACGCGCCCGCGATCGCCGAGTTCTTGGTGAGCGCGATGATGATGCTGCTCAGCGGCGGGATGACGGTCCGGGTGGCCTGCGGCAGCACGATCAGGCGCAGGGTCTGCGAGAACGACATCCCGAGCGAACGGGCGGCCTCCGCCTGGCCGAGGGGCACCGTGTTGATGCCGGACCTGATGGCCTCGCAGACGAACGAGGAGGTGTAGAAGCCGAGCGCGAGCGAGGCGAGCACGAAGGAGCTCATGCCCGGGAAGAACACCAGGGGGACCACGAAGGTGGCGACCAGGAAGAGAAGCGTGAGCGGGGTGTTGCGCAGGAGCGTCACCCAGGCCGTGCCGAAGAACCGCAGGGGAGGCACGGGGGAGACCCGGAAGCCGGCGATGATCACGCCGAGTACCAGGGCTATCGCCGTGCTGAAGGCGGTGATCGACAGGGTTCCTATGAAGCCGGCGCGGAAATCGGAAAAATTGTCGAGCAGTACGTTCATGAGGTCTCCGCGTCGGCGGGCAGCTGCTGGAAGACAGGGGGCCGAGCGCCCCGTAGCGGTGTACGGGGCGCTTCAGCGTGTGCGGTGAAGGACCGGGATCAGTACTTCACGGGGGCGGGCGGCGCGACGTACGGCGAACCCGACAGACCCAGGGTCGCGTCGTAGATCTTCTTGTACGTGCCGTCCTGCTCGTGCTTGGTGAGCTGGTCGTCGATGAAGTCGCGCAGGACCTTGTCGTCCTTGTTCATGCCGATGCCGTACGGCTCCTCGGTGAACGGCTGGCCGACGACCTTCAGCTTGGTCGGGTTCTTGGCCGCGTAACCCTTGAGGATCGCGTCGTCGGTGGTGACCGCGTCGACCTGCTTGGTCAGCAGCTGCTGAACACAGTCCGAGTACTTGGCGAGCGAGACGGTCTTGGCCTGGTACTTCGCCTTCTTGATCTCCTCGAGCGGCGTGGAGCCGACGATCGAGCAGACGGTCTTGCCCTTGAGGGTGTCCTTGGTGATGCCCGAGTCGTCCTTGCGGATCAGCAGGTCGGCACCGGCCTTGTAGTACGGGCCCGCGAAGCCGACGAGCTTCTTGCGCTTGTCGTTGATCGTGTACGTACCGGCGTAGATGTCCACCTGGCCACCGGAGATGGCGGTCTCACGCACACCGGAGTCGACGGTCTTCCATTCGATCTGGTCCTTCGAGAAGCCCAGGTCGGCGGCGAGCATCGTGGCGATCTCGATGTCGAAACCGCTGCGCTCCTTGGTCGCCTGGTCCTCGAAGCCGAGGTACGGCTGGTCGGCCTTGGCACCGATGACGATCTTGCCGCGCTTCTGGGCGGCCTTGAGCGTCGCGGAGTCGAGGGTGACACCCTTCGCGACGGTGTACGCCGGCGCGGACGGGGCGCCGGAGGAGCCCGGCTGGGCCGACTGCTTGTCACCGGCGGAACCGGACTTGCCGCCGCACGCGGCAGTGGTCAGCGCGAGCACGGAGATCGCCGCGAACGCGGCGGACTTGCGGAACTTCATGGTGAACATCCCTCTGTTTGGCGGGCGTTGGTGTCGGGCGTCAGTGGTGCAGGATCTTCGACAGGAAGTCCTTGGCCCGGTCACTGCGCGGGTTGCTGAAGAACTGGTCGGGCACGGCTTCTTCGACGATCTTCCCGTCGGCCATGAAGACGACCCTGTTGGCGGCGGATCGCGCGAAACCCATTTCGTGGGTGACGACGACCATCGTCATACCGTCACGTGCCAGCTGCTGCATGACCTCCAGGACCTCGTTGATCATCTCGGGGTCGAGCGCCGAAGTGGGCTCGTCGAAGAGCATGACCTTGGGGTCCATCGCCAACGCCCGCGCGATTGCCACGCGTTGCTGCTGACCGCCGGAGAGCTGCGCCGGGTACTTGTCCGCCTGCGAGCCGACGCCCACCCGGTCGAGCAGGGCGCGGGCCTTGGTCTCGGCAGCCTTCTTCTCGGTCTTGCGCACCTTGACCTGGCCCAGCATGACGTTCTGCAGGACCGTCTTGTGCGCGAAGAGGTTGAACGACTGGAAGACCATGCCGACATCGGCGCGCAGCCGGGCCAGCTCCCTGCCCTCCTGGGGCAGCGGCTTTCCGTCGATCGAGATGGCGCCGGAGTCGACCGTCTCCAGGCGGTTGATGGTGCGGCACAGTGTGGACTTGCCGGACCCGGAGGGCCCGATCACGACCACGACCTCGCCACGGGCGATGGTCAGGTCGATGTCCTGGAGCACATGCAGCGCGCCGAAGTGCTTGTTGACGTTGCTCAGTACGACCAGGTCGTCCGCCACCGGCTGGGCGTCCTTGGCCACTGACACTCCGCTCATCGGCTTGTTGCTCCGTCCTCGTCGGTTGCGAGGACCTTAGTGACAGCCTGCCACCAGCGTCATTACATCTGAGCGGAAATTGAGCATCACGATCCGGTTACTTGCGGGCACTCCGGGTGAAGAACGCAGGCAGGGGAGTACCGGCTGCATAACGGATACCCCGCTCAGGGGGAAGCCTCTTGACTGTCCGGGCGTCCATCGGCGTGGATGCGTGAGTACGGATTGCGTACGTATGGAGTGCGACCGGAGTGCGACGGAAGGGGGACCATGAGACTGCTGCTTGTCGAGGACGACGACCACGTCGCCGCGGCCCTCTCCGCGATCCTCGCCCGCCACGGCTTCAAGGTGGTGCACGCGCGCAACGGCGAGGAGGCGCTGCAGGCCCTGCTGCCGGCCGCGCACGAGCCCTTCGGCGTCATCCTGCTCGACCTGGGCCTTCCCGACCAGGACGGCTACGAGGTCTGCGGCAAGATCCGCAAGCGCAGCTCGACCCCGGTGATCATGGTGACCGCGCGGGCCGACGTCCGTTCCCGCATCCACGGGCTCAATCTGGGCGCCGACGACTACGTGGTGAAGCCGTACGACACCGGCGAGCTGATCGCCCGTATCCACGCGGTCATCCGCCGTCCGGCGCCGGCCGGCGGTCCCGGTCCCGGCAGCAGCGAACTGTGGCTCGGGCCCGTACAGATCGAGCTGCCCACGCGCAGGGTCAGTGTCGAGGGGAGTGAAGTGCAGCTCACCCGCAAGGAGTTCGACCTGCTCGCGCTCCTCGCCCAGCGGCCCGGGGTCGTCTTCCGCAGGGAGCAGATCATCAGCGAGGTGTGGCGCACCAGCTGGGAGGGGACCGGGCGCACCCTCGAGGTGCATGTGGCGTCCCTCCGCTCCAAGCTGCGGATGCCCACGCTGATCGAGACCGTGCGCGGCGTCGGCTACCGGCTCGTCGCTCCGGCCGCTCCCGGCACACCCCAAGGTACGTAACTCCCGGTGCGCACCCGTCTCCTCCCGCTGCTCATCGTCCTCATGGCGGGCGTGCTGCTCGCGCTCGGCTTCCCGCTGGCCGTCAGTGTGGCCGCGGCCCAGCAGCAGAAAGTCGTCGTCGACCGGATCGACGACACGGCGCGCATCGCCGCAGAGGCGCAGTTCGTCACGGAGATACCGGCCGTCGAGAAGGAACGGCAGGCCAGGCTCCAGGACGAACTCGTCCGCTACCAGCAGGTGTACGGGATCCGGGCCGGGGTCTTCGACCGTGACGGTGTTGCCCTGGCCAACGCACCGCTGGGCTGGGGAGTTCCAGGTGAGGGCGAGGGGCGTCAGGCCTTCCAGGAGGCCCTGGCAAGCCGCCGCAGCCACGACCCCTCCCAGGTGTGGCCCTGGCAGCGCGGGCGCCTGGTGGTCGCCTCTCCGGTCGTCAGGAACGGTGATGTGATCGCGGTCGTGATGACCGACTCGCCCACGGGCGAGATGCGTTCGAAGATCCTGCACGGCTGGCTGCTGATCGGCGGGGGACTGGTGGCCGCGATGCTCGTGGCCGTCGGCGCCGCTTTCCGGCTGACGGGCTGGGTGCTCCTTCCCGTACGGATCCTGGACGCGGCCACCCACGGCATCGCGACCGGGAGGATGAACTCGCGCGTCGCACCCGGTGGCGGTCCGCCGGAACTCCGGCGCCTGGCCCGTTCGTTCAACGAGATGGCGGACAACGTCGAAGCCGTGCTGGAGCAGCAGCGCGCCTTCGTCGCCGACGCCTCGCACCAACTCCGCAACCCCCTGGCGGCGTTGCTGCTCCGGATCGAACTCCTCGCGCTCGAACTCCCCGAGGGCAACGAGGAGATCGCCTCGGTGCGCACCGAGGGCAAGCGCCTCGCCCAGGTCCTCGACGACCTCCTGGGTCTGGCGCTGGCCGAGCACGCCGGTGCGGAGATCCGGCTCACCGACATCGGTGCGCTGACGACCGAACGCGTCGCCGCCTGGCGCCCGCTCGCGGACGACAAGGGGGTGCGGCTCACCGAGGACGGTGCGGTGGCCGTCACCGCCTGGGCGGACCCCGTGGCGCTCTCCAGCGCCCTGGACGCCATCATCGACAACGCCCTGAAGTTCACCCCCGGCGGCGAGGAGGTCAAGGTCACGGTCGCGGCCGACGGCACCGTTTCCACCATCACCGTCTCCGACGGGGGGCCCGGACTGACCGAGGACGAACTGGCCCGGGTCGGCGACCGCTTCTGGCGCTCCAACCGCCATCAGAACATCAAGGGTTCGGGCCTCGGCCTGTCGATCTCGCGGGCCCTGCTCACCGCGGGCGGCGGCTCCCTCTCGTACGGGAAGAACACCCCGCAGGGGCTGCGCGTGACCGTGACGGTGCCGCGCAGCGCGCCCTAGGGCTTGACCGACCGGTAGTAGCGCCGCGCGCCCTCGTGCAGCGGCAGCGGGTCGGTGTAGATCGCCGTCCGTACGTCCACCAGCTGCGCGGCGTGCACCTGCCGGCCGATGCTGTCGCGGCTGCGGATCACCGTCCGCGTGAAGTCCTCGGTCAGCCGCACGTCGGTGCGGTCGGCCGTGATCAGGATGTTCGCCACGGCCAGCGTCGGCACGGAGCCGCCGTTGCGCGCCGCCGGATAGGCATCGGCGGGCATCACGGCCGAGCGGTAGTAGCGGGTGGACTCCCCGCTCCGGTGCAGCGCCGTCACCAGGTCGTCGAGCGGAACGATCCGTACCGGGAACCGTTCGGTGAGCAGCCGCACCGCGGTGGTGGGCAGACCGCCCGACCAGAAGAAGGCGTCGATCTTCCCCTCCTCCAGCAGGCGTGGAGCCGTGTCGATCCCGGCAGCCACCGGGGTGATGTCCTTGTGCGGATCGAGCCCCGCGGCCCGCAGGATCCGCTCGGCGATGAGCCGCACGCCCGAGCCCTCCTGCCCCACGGCCACCGACAGTTTCCGCAGGTCGTGCGCGCGGTGCACCTTCGAGGTGTCCGCGACGACGAGCTGTATGTAGTCGTCGTACAGCCGCGCGCAGCCGCGCAGCCGGTCCGAGCCGGGCCGGTCGTTGCGGATGTAGTCGTCGACGGAGTCGGCGGTCGCGAGAGCGAAGTCCGCCTTGCCGGTGGCCACCCGCGAGATGTTCTGCCCCGAACCCTCACTGGTCTGCAGGCTGACCGAGACGTGCGGCAGATCCTCGGCCAGCACTTCCTTCAGCATGGTGCCGTACGTCTGGTAGACCCCGGTCGGTACACCGGTGCTGAAGCTGAGCCGCCCGCCCGGCGAGTCCGTGCCGAAGGGCAGCAGCCACCACATCAGCAGCCCGAGGACCACCAGGGCGGCCGCGGAGCCCTGCAGGGCGCGGCGCCTGCCGATGCGGGTGAGTGCCTGGAACATGCGCGCGATCCTGCCAGGTTGCCCGCCGAAAGGACCAGGGGGTACGGAGCGGCGGGCGCCCCGTACCCTGGTGTACGAGATGAGTGCGAAGACCTACGAGGTGCGCACCTACGGGTGCCAGATGAACGTCCACGACTCCGAGCGGCTCTCGGGCCTCCTTGAGGGCGCGGGTTACGTCCGCGCGCCCAAGGACGCCGACGGGGATGCCGATGTCGTCGTCTTCAACACCTGCGCGGTGCGTGAGAACGCCGACAACAAGCTGTACGGCAATCTCGGCCGGCTCGCGCCGATGAAGACCAAGCGGCCCGGTATGCAGATCGCCGTCGGCGGCTGCCTCGCGCAGAAGGACCGCGACACGATCGTGGACCGCGCGCCCTGGGTCGACGTCGTCTTCGGTACGCACAACATCGGCAAGCTGCCGGTGCTGCTGGAGCGCGCCCGCATCCAGGAGGAGGCGCAGGTCGAGATCGCCGAGTCCCTGGAGGCGTTCCCCTCGACGCTGCCCACGCGGCGCGAGAGCGCGTACGCGGCCTGGGTCTCCATCTCCGTCGGCTGCAACAACACCTGCACGTTCTGCATCGTGCCCGCCCTGCGCGGCAAGGAGAAGGACCGCCGCCCCGGCGACATCCTCGCCGAGATCGAGGCGCTGGTCGCCGAGGGCGTCAGCGAGATCACGCTGCTCGGCCAGAACGTCAACGCGTACGGCTCCGACATCGGCGACCGCGAGGCCTTCTCCAAGCTGCTGCGCGCCTGCGGGACGATCGAGGGCCTGGAGCGCGTCCGCTTCACCTCGCCGCACCCGCGCGACTTCACCGACGACGTGATCGCGGCGATGGCCGAGACGCCGAACGTGATGCCGCAGCTTCACATGCCCATGCAGTCCGGATCGGACACGATCCTGAAGGCGATGCGCCGCTCGTACCGCCAGGACCGCTTCCTGGGGATCATCGAGAAGGTGCGCGCCGCGATCCCGCACGCCGCCATCTCCACCGACATCATCGTGGGCTTCCCCGGCGAGACCGAGGAGGACTTCGAGCAGACGATGCACGCGGTCCGCGAGGCGCGTTTCGCCAACGCCTTCACCTTCCAGTACTCCAAGCGCCCCGGGACGCCCGCCGCCACCATGGACGGGCAGATCCCCAAGGAGGTCGTGCAGGAGCGCTACATGCGTCTCTCCGCCCTCCAGGAGGAGATCTCCTGGGACGAGAACAAGAAGCAGTTCGGCCGCACTCTGGACGTCATGGTCGCCGAGGGCGAGGGCCGCAAGGACGGTGCCACGCACCGGCTTTCGGGGCGCGCGCCCGACAACCGTCTCGTCCACTTCACCAAGCCGGAGCAGGACGTACGTCCCGGCGACGTGGTGACGGTGGAGATCACCTACGCGGCGCCGCACCACCTCCTCGCGGAGGGCGCGCCTCTCGCCGTACGGCGCACGCGCGCCGGTGACGCCTGGGAGAAGCGCACCGCCGCCCCGGCCCAGCAGGCTCCCGGCGTCATGCTCGGTCTGCCGAAGATCGGCGTTCCCGAGCCGCTGCCGGCGGCCACCGGGGGCTGCTCCGTCGACTGACTCCGGGGCCCCGCGCAGTAGGCTGCCGATCATGCTCGTAGCCGCCGCCGTCTGTCCCTGTCCGCCGCTGCTCGTGCCCGAGGTCGCCGCCGGTGCCGCGGCCGAACTCGACGGGGCGCGGGACGCCTGTCTCGACGCCCTCGGGGTGCTGGCCGTCTCCCGGCCCGACCGGCTGGTGGTCGTCGGGCCCGCCGGGGCCGAGGGGCGCGGGACGCATCCGCAGGGGGCGGTCGGGTCCTTCGCCGGGTTCGGAGTGGATCTTCGCGTACGGCTCGGGGCCGGCGACGCCGCCCCGGAGCGGGAGCTTCCGCCGTCGCTGGCCGTGGCGGCCTGGCTCCTGGAGCGCACCGGCTGGACCGACGCCCCCGTGGAAGCGCTGGGCGTCGGCGAACCGCTCGCCACCGACCGCTGCCTGGAGGCGGGACGGGGTCTGGCCGCCGGCGCGGAGCGCGTCGCCCTCCTGGTGATGGGTGACGGCAGCGCCTGTCGCACGCTGAAGGCGCCCGGCTACCTGGACGAGCGGGCCACCGCGTTCGACGCGGAAGCGGCCCGGGCGCTGGGCGCGGCCGACACCGCGGCGCTCACGGCGCTGGACGCGGCACTGGCGTACGAACTCAAGGTCGCGGGCCGCGCCCCCTGGCAGGTCCTCGCGGGGGCCGCCGAGGGCGCACGGCTGGGCGGGGAGCTGCTGTACGAGGACGCGCCGTACGGCGTCGGGTACTTCGTGGCCGCCTGGTCCTAGCGCCGCTCGACGGACCCGGACACGGCGGAAGGCCGCGGAGTACAGCGCTCCGCGGCCTTCCGGCGGTGTGGTTCAGGCGGCAGGGGGCGTGGTGCCCGAGCCGTCGTCCTTGTTCGAGAGACGGCCCAGCGCGTCCTTCGCCTTGTCCGTGCCCGTCTCGATCTTGTCGCTGTATTTGCCCTTGGTCTTGGAGTCGACCGTCTGGGCGGCCTTGTCCAGGCCTTGTTCGATCTTGTCCCCGTGCTGCTGGGCGAGGTCTCCGACCTTGTCCTTGGCGGGTGCGAGCTTGGCCTTCAGGCTGTCCAGAAATCCCATAGGGACACCTCTTCCCTCTCGACGGGACTTTACTTGCGGGCGCCCTCACCGGCTTTGTTGTCGGCGGCCGCCTCGGCGGACTGCTGCTGGGGAATTTCAACTCCCTCGACAGCGGCGGCCTCGGTGGCGCCGGCCTCCTCCGCTGCTTCCGCCTCGCCCTCCGCCTCCGGCTCGGCCGTCAGTGTGGCGACCGTCGTATCTGCGGTTGACTCCTCGGCTGCGGCCTTGGACTTCCGGCTGAACCGTGCAAAAACACCCATATCTACTCCATACCGTACTCGTGCGAGCGAATTCCCGCGTCGCCCGGAGCGCCTCATTGCGTCGCCCGGGTGAACCGGTCCGCAAACCGGCGGGCGGAACCTCGCAACGGGAAACGAAGCCGGGCGCGGGCCGTCACGTAACTCGTTCGGGGACAGGTCCGGAGGTTTGCGAGACTGGGGAGGTGAGAACTGCAGCTCCCGCACCGCGGGTCATCGCCGTCGTCGGTCCCACCGCGGCCGGAAAGTCCGATCTGGGCGTCGCGCTCGCCCGTCATTTCGGGGGCGAGGTCGTCAACGCCGACTCCATGCAGCTCTACCGGGGGATGGACATCGGCACCGCCAAGCTGACGCTTCCCGAGCGTGGCGGCGTCCCGCACCGGCTCCTCGACATCTGGGACGTGACCGAGGCGGCCAGTGTCGCGGAGTACCAGCGTCTCGCCCGCGCGGAGATCGACCGGCTGCTCGCCGAGGGCCGTACGCCGGTCCTGGTGGGCGGCTCGGGGCTGTACGTCCGCGGGGCCATCGACGCCCTGGAGTTCCCGGGCACCGACCCGGACGTACGCGCACGGCTCGAGGAGGAGCTGACGCTGCGCGGACCCGGCGCGCTGCACGCACGGCTGGCCGCGGCCGACCCGGAGGCCGGGCGGGCGATCCTGCCCAGCAACGGCCGCCGTATCGTCCGGGCACTCGAGGTCATCGAGATCACCGGAAAGCCCTTCACCGCCAACCTCCCCGGTCACGATTCGGTGTACGACACCGTGCAGATCGGCGTCGACGTCGCCCGCCCCGAGCTGGACGAGCGCATCGCGCTGCGCGTCGACCGGATGTGGGACGAGGGCCTGGTCGACGAGGTGAAGGCACTGGAGGCCGTGGGGCTGCGCGAGGGGCGTACGGCAGCACGTGCACTCGGGTACCAGCAGGTGCTCGCCGCCCTCGCGGGGGAGTGCACCGAGGAGGAGGCGCGCGCCGAGACCGTACGCGCCACCAAGCGCTTCGCGCGCCGCCAGGACTCCTGGTTCCGCCGCGACCCCCGTGTGCACTGGCTGAGCGGTGCGGCCGAGGACCGTGCGGAACTCCCGCACCGGGCGCTGGCGTTGGTCGAACGAGCGGTTACAGCCTGATCACGTGATGGCATCGGGACGCTCCGCCCGTCAATCCGGGGCCCGGGAGCGTGCCATCATCGAGCTGCGATCGACAGTGAAGTCCGAGTTGGGAGGGCGCGTGGCGATGGAGGCCGGCCCTCGCGACAGAGAGCGCGATACGGATCAGGGCGACCGGAGCACAGCAGGAGTACCGGAGGACGCGGTACGGCTGAGCCCCGACGGACCCGACCCTCTGGAGATGGCCGGAGTGGCCCCCGAGGTCGAGGTCGAGCTGCGCCCGCAGCGGCGCCTGCGGATCTGGCAGCTGGCGCCGATCGTGATGCTCGCCGCCGTCGGCTCGCTGATGTTCGCCTTCCCGCTCGCCTTCGAATTCGGCGACGGCGGCCCGGTCGTGGCCATGCTCGGACTGCTGATCAGCTGCTGCGCCGCCGGCTGGGGCCTGATGGCCGCCCGGCGTGTGGGATACACCCTGCCGGGGCTGCCCGCCAGGGGATCGGGGGAGCGCCCCGACTGGCGGGTGATCGCCCTGTACGCCGTCACCGCGTGCGCCCTGGTCGCGCTGGCCGTGTGGCGGGTCGCCCGGCTCCGCTGAGGATCCGCCCGTGCCGTCGCCGGTGCCGTCGGCATTGTCAGAAGCCTCTCGTACGATGGAGCGCGTGACCACCACTGCGCAGCTCGCCTACCTCAAGGGCCACGGGACCGAGAACGACTTCGTGATCGTCCCCGACCCGGACAACACCGTCGACCTGCCCGCGTCCGCCGTCGCCGCGCTCTGCGACCGACGGGCCGGAATCGGCGGGGACGGGCTGCTCCATGTCGTACGGTCGGCCGCGCACCCCGAGGCGCGCGCGATGGCCGGCGAGGCCGAGTGGTTCATGGACTACCGCAACGGGGACGGCTCCACCGTCGAGATGTGCGGCAACGGCGTGCGGGTCTTCGCCCGCTATCTGCAGCGTGCCGGACTCGTGGAGGACGGCGACATCGCGGTCGCCACCCGCGGCGGCGTGAAGCAGGTGCACCTGGCCAAGGGTGCCGACGGCGACATCACCGTCTCCATGGGGCGCGCGGTGCTCCCCGAGGACGGGGCGACCGTCACCGTCGGCGGCCGCAGCTGGCCCGCGCGCAACGTGAACATGGGCAACCCGCACGCGGTGGCCTTCGTCGAGGACCTCGAGCACGCCGGAGACCTTTACTCCCCGCCCCCCTTCAGCCCGGCCACCGTCTATCCGGCGGGGGCCAATGTCGAGTTCGTCGTCGACCGGGGCGAGCGCCACGTGGCGATGCGGGTGTACGAGCGCGGGGCGGGGGAGACCCGGTCCTGCGGCACGGGCGCCTGCGCGGTCGCGGTGGCCGCGGCCCGCAGGGACGGGGCCGACCCGTCGGTCACCGGTGCCCCGGTGACGTACGCCGTGGATGTGCTCGGCGGCCGGCTCACGATCACCGAGCGGCCGGACGGCGAAATCGAGATGACCGGTCCGGCCGTGATCGTGGCCGAAGGGACGATCGATGCCGACTGGTGGGAAACGGCTCTCGACTGAGTTTCGCTCGAATGGGTGATCAGTTTCACGGTGAGCGAGAGTGGGACTGCAGCCCGTGGTGGGCTCGGTAGCATCAAGCACCGGCCCTCAGGCGTATCCGCAGCCTGACAGTCGCCGGTCGATGGCCGAGACTGCCGGAGGTGCCCCATGAGTGCAGAGGCCACCAATCCTGGTGCCCCCAGCCGCCGCCGAGGCCGCCCCAGGATCGACCTCCGCAGGCTCGGCCGGGCCGCGCTGCTCGGTCCGGTCTCGAGGGACCGGCTGCCGGACGCCATCGGCCATGTCGCCGAGGCCCACCGCGCCCATCATCCCGACGCCGATCTGGCCGTCCTGCGCCGGGCGTACGTACTGGCCGAGTCCTCGCACCGCGGACAGATGCGCAAGAGCGGCGAGCCCTACATCACCCATCCGCTGGCCGTGACGCTGATCCTGGCCGAACTGGGCGCCGAGACCACGACCTTGACCGCATCCCTCCTCCACGACACTGTCGAGGACACCGAGGTGACGCTCGATCAGGTGCGGGAGCAGTTCGGCGAGGAGGTCTGCTTCCTCGTCGACGGCGTCACCAAGCTGGAGAAGGTCGACTACGGCGCCGCCGCCGAGCCGGAGACCTTCCGCAAGATGCTCGTCGCCACCGGCAACGACGTCCGCGTCATGTCGATCAAGCTCGCCGACCGGCTGCACAACATGCGCACTCTCGGCGTCATGCGCCCCGAGAAGCAGGCCCGGATCGCCAAGGTCACCCGTGACGTACTGATCCCGCTCGCCGAACGGCTCGGCGTACAGGCGCTCAAGACCGAGCTGGAGGATCTGGTCTTCGCGATCCTCCACCCCGAGGAGTACGAGCACACCCGCGCCCTCATCGCCGCGGACGCCGCGACCGCCGACCCCCTCGCCGTCATCTCCGAAGAGGTCACAACGGTCCTGAGAGACGCCGGTATCAACGCCGAAGTCCTCATCAGGCCACGCCACTTCGTCTCCGTGCACCGGGTGCGGATCAAACGCGGCGAGCTGCGCCCCACCGACTTCGGACGGCTCCTGGTGCTGGTCGGCGAGGACGCCGACTGCTACGCGGTGCTCGGCGAACTCCACACCTGTTTCACCCCGGTGGTCTCGGAGTTCAAGGACTTCATCGCCACGCCCAAGTTCAACCTGTACCAGTCGCTGCACACAGCGGTCGCCAGCCCCGACGGCTCGGTCGCCGAAGTCCTCATCCGTACGCACCAGATGCACAAGGTCGCCGAGGCGGGAGTCGTCGCGCTCGGCAATCCGTACGCACCTCTGGATCCCGCCGCCTCCGCCGCCTCCGCGGAACCCGCCGAGGACGGCGAGCGCGCCGACCCCACGCGGCCCGGCTGGCTCTCGCGGCTCCTCGACTGGCAGGAGTCGGCACCGGACCCCGACACCTTCTGGACCACGCTCCGCGCCGACCTGGCACAGGACCGGGAGATCACCGTCTTCCGCTCCGACGGCTCCATGCTGGGGCTGCCGGCCGGGTCGAGCTGTGTGGACGCGGCGTACGCGCAGTACGGCGAGGCGGCGCACGCCTGTATCGGGGCGCGGGTCAACGGGCGGCTCGCGACCCTCAGCACGGTGCTCATCGACGGCGACACCGTGCAGCTCCTCCTCGCCCAGGACGCCGCTTCGGGGCCCTCGCCCGACTGGCTCGACCATGCCCGTACGCCCGGCGCGCGGATCGCCATCACCGGCTGGCTGACCGCACACCCGGAAGGGGCCGCGGTGCCCGCCGCGGCCCCGCGCCCGCCCGTCGCGGAAGCGGCGGCCGGTGACGCGGTACGTCCGGCGGGCGCCCACGCCGTCGTCGACCTGCCGAACGCGACCGTACGGCTGGCGGGCTGCTGCACCCCCGTGCCGCCCGACGCGGTCACCGGCTTCGCGGTGCGCGGCGGCGCCGTCACGGTGCACCGCGCGCGATGTGCGGCCGTGGACCGGATGCGCGCGGTGGGCCGGGAGCCCGTCGCGGTGAGCTGGCGGACCACCGGCGAGGTGCGGGTCACGCTGGTCGCCGAGGCCTTCGGCCGCCCCCACCTGCTGGCCGACCTCACCGAGGCCATCGCCGGCGCGGGCGCCGCGGTCGTCTCGGCCACCGTGGAACCGCCGAGCGAGCAGCGGGTACGCCACACGTACACGCTCCAACTCCCGGACTCGGCAGGGCTTCCCGCGCTGATGCGCACCATGCGCGACGTTCCCGGGGTGTACGACGTCAGCCGCGCCCAGCATCCGGCCACCGCCTGAGAACCTCGTTCGAGTGGCGCGGCGCGCGCCGCCACGGCGCGGGCCGCGCGCGCTGATAGCCGTAACGCATGCTGCACATCTCCCGGCCCTCCCGGCGGCTGCGCGCCGGTCTGCTGGCCGCCGCGTCGGCCGCGCTCGTCGCCGCCGCCCTGCCCGCGCCCACGCCCCTCGGCATCGGCGATCCGCTCTACCCCAGCCTCGGCAACCCCGGCTACGACGTCCTCTCGTACGACATCGGACTCACCTACGGCGGCTCCAACAACGAGCCGCTGTCCGCCGTCACCGTCATCGACGCCCGCGCCACCGAAGCGCTGGAGCGCGTCAACCTCGACTTCACGCACGGCACGGTCTCCTCCGTCGAGGTGAACGGCGCCCGCGCCGCCCACGAGACGACCGGTGAGGATCTGGTCGTCACCCCGGCAGCGGCCGTACCCGCCGGCGGCAGGCTGCGCATCACCGTCCACCACACCAGCGACCCGCGCGGCGCACAGGTCGGCGGCTGGGTGCGCACCGGCGACGGGCTGGTCATGGCCAACCAAGCGGACGCCGCGCACCGGGTCTTCCCCTGCAACGACCACCCCTCCGACAAGGCGTACTTCACCTTCCGCGTGACCGCGCCGAAGGGTCTCACCGTGGTCGCGAACGGGCTGGAGGAGGCGCGGAGCCGACACGGCGGCAACGTCACGTCCACGTTCCGGACCGTGCACCCCATGGCGACCGAGCTGGCCCAGGTGTCCATCGGGCACTCCGCCGTACTGCGCCGCACGGGACCGCACGGGCTGCCGGTCCGCGACGTGGTCCCCGCCGCCGACCGCACGAAGATGGAGCGGTGGCTGAAGAAGACCCCCGGCCAGCTCGCGTGGATGGAGTCGAAGGTCGGTCCGTACCCCTTCGAGAACTACGGGGTCCTGATCGCCGACATGAACACCGGCTTCGAGCTGGAGACGCAGACGCTGTCGCTCTTCGAGCGCTCGATGTTCGCCCGGGCCGAGTACCCGGAGTGGTACGTCGAGTCGATCATGGTCCACGAGCTGTCCCACCACTGGTTCGGCGACAGTGTCTCGCCGCGCGCCTGGTCCGACCTGTGGCTCAACGAAGGCCATGCGACCTGGTATGAAGCGCTCTATGCGCAGGAGCAGGCCAAGCAGCCGATGGAGCGGCGCATGCACGACGCCTACACGGACTCGGACGGCTGGCGGGCCGCGGGCGGGCCGCCGGCGGAGCCGCGCCGTGCGGCGCCGGGGCAGCAGATCGGCATCTTCCGGCCGGTCGTGTACGACGGCAGCGCGCTGGTGCTCTACGCGCTGCGCCAGGAGATCGGCACCGGCGCCTTCGAGCAGCTGGAGCGGGCGTGGGTGCGCGACTACCGGGACAAGTCCGCGACCACCGCGGACTTCGCGGCGCTGGCGTCGCGGATCTCCGGGCGCGATCTCTCCGGGTTCTTCCGGGCCTGGCTGTACGCGGAGAAGACGCCGCCGATGCCCGGCCACCCGGACTGGCGGAGCGACCCGGTGAAGGTCTCCCGGGCGGGGTAAAACCCGGGTGACGGTCCCGGTCGCGCCATGCCACTATCGACAGGTCGGCGACGCGGCCGGGAATCTTCCCAGGCCGTCACGCGTTGTGACGGACACCCAAGTATTTTCTTTCGACGTAAGGATCCAATGACCTCCTCTTCTTCCCCTTCCCAGGACGCGCGGGACGCCGAGAGCGGCGAGCACGCGCAGAGCTTCAACGAGAGCCTCCGGGCCGATGCCCTGATGGAAGAGGACGTCGCCTGGAGCCACGAGATCGACGGAGAGCGTGACGGCGATCAGTACGACCGCTCCGAGCGTGCCGCACTGCGCCGTGTCGCGGGCCTCTCCACCGAACTCGAGGACGTCACCGAGGTCGAGTACCGCCAGCTGCGCCTCGAGCGGGTCGTGCTGGTCGGCGTCTGGACCTCCGGAACCGCGCAGGACGCGGAGAACTCCCTCGCGGAGCTCGCCGCGCTCGCCGAGACGGCGGGTGCTCAGGTGCTCGACGGTGTCGTGCAGCGCCGCGACAAGCCCGACCCGGCCACGTACATCGGCTCGGGCAAGGCCCAGGAGCTGCGGGACATCGTGCTCGAATCCGGGGCGGACACCGTCGTGTGCGACGGTGAACTCAGCCCCGGCCAGCTGATCCATCTCGAGGACGTCGTCAAGGTCAAGGTGGTCGACAGGACCGCGCTGATCCTCGACATCTTCGCCCAGCACGCCAAGTCCCGAGAGGGCAAGGCACAGGTCTCGCTGGCGCAGATGCAGTACATGCTGCCCAGGCTCCGGGGCTGGGGTCAGTCGCTGTCGCGCCAGATGGGCGGCGGCGGGTCCAGCGGTGGCGGCGGCATGGCCACCCGTGGTCCCGGTGAGACCAAGATCGAGACGGACCGGCGCCGTATCCGCGAGAAGATGGCGAAGATGCGCCGGGAGATCGCGGAGATGAAGACCGGCCGTGACATCAAGCGCCAGGAGCGCAAGCGCAACAAGGTGCCTTCGGTGGCGATCGCCGGATACACCAACGCCGGAAAGTCCTCGCTGCTCAACCGCCTCACGGGCGCGGGCGTGCTGGTGGAGAACTCACTGTTCGCCACCCTCGACCCGACCGTGCGCCGGGCCGAGACGCCGACCGGCCGGGTCTACACCCTGGCCGACACCGTCGGGTTCGTACGGCATCTGCCGCACCACCTCGTCGAGGCGTTCCGCTCCACCATGGAGGAGGTCGGTGACTCCGATCTGATCCTGCACGTGGTGGACGGCTCGCACCCGGTGCCGGAGGAGCAGCTCGCGGCGGTGCGCGAGGTGATCAGGGACGTCGGCGCGACCGACGTGCCCGAGGTCGTGGTGATCAACAAGGCGGACGCGGCCGATCCGCTCGTACTGCAGCGGCTGCTGCGCACCGAGCGTCACGCCATCGCGGTCTCGGCCCGTACGGGCGCGGGGATCGCGGAACTGCTCGCGATCATCGACGCCGAACTGCCCCGCCCGCAGGTGGAGATCGAGGCACTCGTGCCGTACACGCACGGTGGACTGGTGGCCCGCGCCCACACCGAGGGTGAGGTGATCTCCGAGGAGCACACCCCGGAGGGCACTCTGCTCAAGGCGCGGGTGCACGAGGAACTGGCGTCCGACCTGGCGCAGTACGTGCCGGCGAAGGGCTGACACTTCCGCCGCTCGCGCACAGGCCGAAGGCCCGCACTCCTCTCGAGGGGTGCGGGCCTTCGGCCGTATGGAGCGCGTTCTACTTGTTGGCGAACTTCTTGCTCTGCGCCTCGTAGACCTGCTTGGCCTCCTTGCCGAGGCGCGGACCGGCCAGCCAGCCGGACTCCACCGGGCCGATCGAGGTGTTCGAGACCAGCGCGGGCTGACCGTCCTGGCCCGTGGTGAGCCAGCCACCGCCGGAGGAACCGCCGGTCATCGTGCAGCCGAGGCGGTACATCGTCGGGTCGTTCTGCGCGAGGGAGAGACGGCCCGGCTTGTCGGCGCACCGGAACAGCTTCTGGCCGTCGAAGGGCTTGGCCGCCGGATAGCCGTTCGCCGACATGCTGGCGATCTTGGGTACGGCAGGAGCGTTGAAGTCCACAGAGACAGCCGAACCGGTCGTCTCCTCAAGGGACTTGGTGGATCCCTTCTCGGGGGCCACGTGCAGCACGGCGAAGTCGTACGGAGCGCCCGCGCCTCCGCTCGGGCCGCCGCCCGCGATCCACTGGTCGGAGGTCTGCGCCCCGTCCGCCCAGAAGACGCCGTAGGGAGCGAGCTGCTCCCGGGTCGGCTTCGGCAGCTCCGCGGCCGACTTGCCGCCGTCGTTGTACGACGGCACGAAGATGATGTTGCGGTACCAGCCGCCCTTGGCGCCGGCGTGGACGCAGTGACCGGCAGTCCACACCAGGTTGGACTTGCCGGGATGGGCCGGGTCCTTCACGACGGTGCCCGAGCAGACCGCCTGGCCCTCGGGGGTGTCGAAGATGACCTTGCCGAGCGCCGGAAGGCTCTTGTGGTACGGGGAGTTGAGCTCCTGCGCGGTCACGGGGGCCGGGACCGGGTCGGTGATGCCCTTGTCGCCCGAGATGTCATTGGGGACGGGCTGCTGCGGCTGCTTGTCGGCGCCCTTCATCCGGTCCGGGTCCCACAGACCGTCAATGATCGGGTTGATGAAGTCCTGGGCCTCGCGGAGCCACTTGTCCTTGTCCCAGTTCTTCCACTCGCCGTCCTTCCACTTGTCCAGGTCGAAGCCGTGCTCCTTCAGCCGGTCCTTGATGTCGTCCGGGATCTGGATGCCGTCGGACGAGGAGGAGGCCGTCGAACCGCTGGGCTTGTCACCGGCGTTGTCGTCGCCCGGGCCGCACGCGGTCGCGGCAAGAGCCAGTACGGCAGTCAGCCCGACTGCTGCCAAGGCTGGGCGTATCGGTCGCATGTTGTGTTCCCCCTGGGACTTCGAATGTCTGAACTGCGGCACCACGGTGCCGAATTGCGGGCTCCACTATGCCGTGCTGCTGGGGACGGCGTGCAGCAGGGTCGTGGTTCCGTGGCCGCAAGGATCTTCCGACGTACCCGTGATCCCACGGCACGTGCGTCGTTGGTACGTACGGGGGGTTCCGGGCTGCGTTCAGCACCGGAGTGCGACGGGTGTACGACAGGACCGTTACAGCGGGAGGACCGAAAGCCGTGGCCGTGACCGAGGGGATCGCGCACGAGGGAATCCTGCGGCGCCAGTCGCTGCGCGAGTCGGCGGCTCGCACCTATGCGAGGTCGCTGCCCATCGTGCCCGTACGGGCACGCGGGCTGACGATCGAAGGTGCGGACGGACGGCGGTATCTCGACTGCCTCTCCGGGGCCGGGACCCTCGCGCTGGGTCACAACCATCCCGCGGTCCTCGAAGCGGTCAAGAAGGTCATCGACTCGGGCGCCCCGTTGCACGTCCTGGACCTGGCCACACCCGTCAAGGACGCCTTCACCACCGAGTTGTTCGCCACTCTGCCGCCCGGGCTTGCCGACAACGCGCGGGTGCAGTTCTGCGGACCGGCCGGCACGGACGCGGTCGAGGCCGCGCTCAAGCTGGTCCGTACGGCGACCGGGCGCAGCGGACTGCTCGCCTTCACCGGCGCCTACCACGGCATGACCGAGGGCGCGCTGGCCGCATCCGGTGGTGCGCCGGACGTACGGGTGACACGGCTGCCGTACCCCCAGGAGTACCGCTGCCCGTTCGGCGTCGGCGGTGAGCGCGGCGCCGAACTCTCGTCCCGCTGGACCCAGACCCTCCTCGACGACCCCAAGAGCGGGGTGGCCGCACCGGCCGGGATGATCCTCGAACCGGTGCAGGGCGAGGGCGGAGTGATCCCCGCCCCCGACGACTGGCTGCGGCGGATGCGCCGGATCACCGCGGACCGCTCGATTCCGCTCATCGCCGACGAAGTACAGACCGGGGTGGGGCGCACCGGTGCTTTCTGGGCGGTCGAGCACAGCGGGATCGTCCCCGACGTGATGGTCCTCTCCAAGGCCATCGGCGGCTCCCTGCCCCTCGCTGTCGTCGTCTACCGCTCGGAGCTGGACGCCTGGGAGCCCGGTGCGCACGCCGGTACCTTCCGCGGCAACCAGCTTGCCATGGCGGCGGGCGCGGCCACCCTGCGCCACGTCCGCGAGAACCGTCTCGCCGAGCGCGCCGCCACCCTGGGCGCTCGGATGCTCGGCCGGCTCCAGGGGCTGGCCGCAGACCACCCACGCATCGGTGACGTCCGCGGCAAGGGCCTCATGATCGGCGTCGAACTCGTCGCCCCGGAAGCGGAGGACCTGACCGCCGCCGGCCCGCCCCCGGCCGACCCCGCCCTCGCCGCCGCGGTGCAGCGGGAGTGCCTCGACCGCGGCCTCATCGTCGAACTCGGCGGCCGCCACAGCAGTGTTGTACGGCTGCTCCCTCCCCTCACCATCACCGACGAACAGGCCGAGGCCGTACTGGACCGTCTCGCCGACGCCCTGAGCGCCGCCGAACGCACGCACCGCCCCCGCGAGACCGGGCCCTCTCACTGACCCCGGACCACCCCACAAGGAAGCCCTCCGTGAACCCCACCCCCGCACCCGATGCGCCCGAGGCCGACAGCCGCCCCACCGCCCACGGTCCGCGATCGGTCGATCCGGCGGCGGTACCGCGCCAGAAGACGGGGTCCCAGCTGCCGGTCGGCCTCCCCGGGGATCTTCTCGACGACCCGGACCCGCACGCGGCGGCAGAAGCGGCGGCCGTCGAGAACCTGCTGCGCTGCTGGGTACGGGAGAACAACCTGGCCCGCCCGGACGGCCCCACCCTGCGCATCCCGCTCCACGCCAGTGGCAGCGCCTTCCTCATTCCCGTCCGCTACTGGTCGGCCACCGGATGGCACCGCTTCGGCAGGCCCGCTCTGGAAGGAGGCCCGCAGGGGGCCCCGGCCGCCGACGCCGTCACCGTCGCAGCCCTGCTCGGCCGCGAGGCCGGCCAGGCGGAGAGCTCCGACCTGGTGGGCAGGGTCGCCGATTCGGTACGCCGCACTGCCTCCTTCATCACCGACCGGCGTGCCGCCCCCGCCCCCGTTGCCGAGTCCGACCTCTTTCTCACCGCCGAACAGTCGCTCCTCCTCGGCCACCCCCTGCACCCCACTCCGAAAAGCAGGGAAGGCCTCTCGGAGGCCGAAACCCGCCTCTACTCACCCGAGTTGCACGGCTCCTTCCCGCTGCACTGGATGGCGGTCGACCGGTCGGCACTGGCGCACGACTCCGCCTGGACCGAGCGCGGCCGCACCGTCCCGGCCGACCAACTGGCAGCCCGCCTCGCCGGAGACCTCCCACTCCCCGCCGGCACCGTGCCCCTGCCCCTTCACCCCTGGCAGGCCCGGGACCTGGCCCACCGCCCCGCCGTGGCCGCCCTCCTGGAAGCGGGACTGCTCCACGACCTCGGACCGCACGGCGACCACTGGCATCCCACCTCCTCGGTCCGAACCGTCCACCGCCCCGGCGCCCCGGCCATGCTCAAGCTCTCGCTGGGCCTGCGCATCACCAACTCCCGCCGGGAGAACCTCCGCAAGGAACTCCACCGGGGCGTCGAGGTACAACGCCTTCTGCGCGGCGGACTCGCCGAGGAGTGGCAGTCCGCCCACCCGGGCTTCGACATCGTCCGCGACCCGGCCTGGCTCGCCGTCGACACCCCGGACGGAGAACCGCTCCCCGGCCTTGACGTCGTGCTGCGCCACAACCCGTTCGGCCCCGGCGACGACGCCGTCTGCATCGCAGGACTCACCGGACCCCGCCCCTGGCCCGGCCGGAGCGGAATGCACTCCCGCCTCGCCGACATCGTGACCGGGCTGGCCACCCGCACCGGACGGCCCACCGACGCCGTCGCCGCGGAGTGGTTCCTGCGCTACCTCGACCATGTCGTTCGCCCCGTGCTCTGGCTCGACGGGACCGCCGGCATCGCCCTCGAAGCCCACCAGC
This sequence comes from Streptomyces sp. NBC_01465, assembly GCF_036227325.1. Taxonomy (NCBI): domain Bacteria; kingdom Bacillati; phylum Actinomycetota; class Actinomycetes; order Kitasatosporales; family Streptomycetaceae; genus Streptomyces; species Streptomyces sp. NBC_01465. Next base: position 6,453,440 of record NZ_CP109467.1, read on the forward strand.
AGAACACCCTGGTCATCCTCGACCCGGAAGGCTGGCCCGTCGGCGGCCGCTACCGCGACAACCAGGGCTACTACTTCCGGGAATCCCACCGGGACTCCCTCGAACAACGCCTCCCCTCCATCGGCACCGACAGCGACACGTTCGTCCCCGACGCCGTCACCGACGAACGCTTCGCCTACTACCTCGGCATCAACAACGTCCTGGGTCTGATCGGCGCCTTCGGTGCCCAGGACCTCGCCGACGAACGCCTGCTCCTCGCCGCCTTCCGCCAGTTCCTCACCAAAGCCACCGCCCTGGGCTCCCCCCTGCCCGCACTCCTCCTCGACACCCCAGTACTCCGCACCAAGGCCAATCTGCTGACCCGGCTGCACGGACTCGACGAACTCGTCGGGCCCGTCGACACCCAGTCCGTCTACGTCGCCCTCACCAACCCCCTTCACTCCACCGGGACATGACCCCACCCGACATCAGCACGTGAAATGAGGAACGTCGCCGTGCCTCCCACCGATGCGAGCACCGACACAGGAACCAGCCCCCACCCAGGGGGCCCCGAGGACACCCTGGATCTCCGGCTTCCCGAAGAGCTGCTCTCGCTCCTGCGCGACACGGACCCGGCGACCGCACACCGGACCGCCCCGTCCGTGCCGCCCGAGGACGACCTGCTCGACAACCCTCTGGCGTGGGGCCCCGCGACCACCGCCGCAGGGGTCTTCCGTCTGGCTCCCGTGTCGATCGACCGTGACCTCTCGCTCATCAGCCGGTGGATGAACGACCCCGCCGTCGCCGCCTTCTGGGAACTGCCGGGCCCCGAGTCCGTCACCGCCGCACATCTGCGCTCCCAGCTCGACGGCGACGGACGCAGCTCCCCCTGCCTGGGCGTACTGGACGGCACACCGATGAGCTACTGGGAGATCTACCGCGCGGACCTCGATCCACTCGCCCGGCACTACCCCGCCCGCCCCCACGACACCGGCCTCCACCTCCTCATCGGCGGCGTCGCCGACCGCGCCCACGGTCTCGGCACCACCCTCCTGCGCGCCGTCTCCGACCTCGTCCTCGACCACCGACCGCACTGCGCACGCGTCATCGCCGAACCCGACCTGCGCAACACCCCCTCCGTCGCCGCCTTCCTCAGCGCCGGCTTCCGCTTCTCGGCGGAGGTCGACCTCCCCGACAAACGGGCAGCCCTGATGGTCCGCGACCGGGCCTTCCGCAATCTGATGTGACCCGCTCCGTGTGCCCTCTCATGTGCCCCCCTTGATGTGAACGACCGCTGCCTTGGATACACCGCTCGTCCCGAATCGGTTCCACCCCGAGGAGTCCCCGTGCCCACACCCCCTGCCACTCCTGACTCCGCAGAGGAATCCACGGAGGAGCCAGTGCTGTTCGCACCGCCCGAGCTGAACCGTGACGTCTGGGACCGGGCGGCAGGCCGCCTCCTCGCCAAGATGCTCGGCGCCTTCGCCTACGAGGAGCTCATCGAGCCCGTCCCCGTCGCTTCGCCGGCCGGCGACGACCGCCACTCCTTCCTCCTGGACGACGACAGCCTCCTCACCTTCCGTGCCCGACGCGGCAGTTACGGTCACTGGCACATCGACCCGGACTCCGTCGAGGTCCAGGGGCGTCCTTTCGGTGACCCGCTGCAGTTCCTCGTCCGCGCCCGCCGCGTGCTCGCCCTCGACGGCGCCACCCTGGGACACCTCGTCCGCGAGCTCACCGCCACCCTCGCCGCCGACGCCAGGCTCGACCACACCGCCCTCCCCGTGGCCCGTCTCGCCGACCTCGACTACGCGCAGCTGGAGGGACACCAGACCGGACACCCCTGGCTCGTCCTCAACAAGGGCCGCCTCGGCTTCTCCGCCACCGACGCCGCGCGCTGGACCCCCGAGGCGCGCAGACCGACACGTCTCCCCTGGATCGCGGTCACCACCGAGCTCGCCTCCTACCGTGGCGTCCCCGGACTCGCCACCCCCGACCGCCTCTACAGCCGCGAACTCGACGCCCCCACCCGCGCCTCCTTCACCGCCGTACTCCGGGCCCGCGGCCTCGACCCGGACCAGTACCTCTATCTCCCCGTCCACCCCTGGCAGTGGCACGAGACGATCCTGCCGCTCTTCGCCCCGGCCGTCGCCCACAACGCGATCGTCCCGCTCCACTCGGACGGCGACCTGCGCCTCCCCCAACAGTCGATCCGTACGTTCCTCAACACCAGCCGCCCCGACCGGCACACCGTGAAGCTGCCCCTCTCCATCCTCAACACCCTGGTCTGGCGCGGCCTCCCCACCGAACGAACCCTCGCCGCACCCGCCGTCACCACCTGGGTCCAGGGCCTGCGCGACGGCGACGCCTACCTCCGCGACGAATGCCGCGTGATCCTCCTCGGCGAGGTTGCGTCCGTCGCCGTCCAACACCCTCTGTACGACCAGCTGCCCGAAGTCCCGTACCAGTACCGGGAACTCCTCGGCGCGATCTGGCGCGAGCCGCTCGAGGGTCACCTCGCGCCCGGCGAACGTGCCCGTACGCTCGCCTCCCTGCTCCACACCGACCCCGAGGGACGCGCCTTCACCGCCGAACTCGTCGCCCGCTCGCAGCTGGCCCCCACCGTCTGGCTCCGCCGCCTGTTCGCCGCCCTGCTGCCCCCGCTGCTGCGCTTCCTCTACCGCTACGGCACCGTCTTCTCACCGCACGGCGAGAACGCCATCGTCGTCTTCGACGACCACGACGTCCCGGTCCGCCTCGCGATCAAGGACTTCGTCGACGACGTGAACGTCAGCGCGGAACCGCTGCCCGAGCACGACTCCATGCCGGAGGACGTCCGGGCCATCCTCCTCACCGAGGACCCGTCCTTCCTCACGCAGTTCATCCACTCGGGGCTCTTCATCGGCGTCTTCCGCTTCCTCGCCCCCCTCTGCGAGGACCAACTGGGGGTTCCGGAGAGCGAGTTCTGGTCGCTCGTACGGGCCGAGATCCTGCGCCACCAGGCACGATTCCCCGAACTGAAGGACCGCTACGAAACCTTCGACCTGCTCACCCCCCGGCTCGAGCGCCTGAGCCTCAACCGCAACCGTCTCCACCTCGACGGCTACCGCGACCGCCCCGACCGCCCCCACGCCGCCGTCCACGGCTCCGTGCCCAACCCCCTCCACCAGGTGTGATCCCGATTGTCAGTGCCGCACCGTAGGGTGGTCCCGCTATGACTGCTTCCCCACACGCCTCCCTTCCCGAGCTCCTTCACGCCGCCGTCACCGCCGTCGGCGGCACGGAGCGGCCCGGCCAGGCGGCCATGGCCGAAGCCGTCGCCGAGGCCGTGGACGACAGCTCCCACCTGCTGGTCCAGGCCGGCACGGGTACGGGCAAGTCCCTCGGCTATCTGGTCCCCGCTCTGGCCCACGGCGAGCGCGTCGTCGTGGCCACAGCGACCCTCGCCCTCCAGCGCCAGCTCGTGGAGCGGGACCTGCCGCGTACGGTGGAGGCACTGCAGCCCCTGCTGCGCCGCAAGCCCCAGTTCGCCATGCTCAAGGGCCGCTCCAACTACCTCTGCCTGCACCGCCTTCACGAGGGCGTGCCGCAGGAAGAGGAGGACGGTCTCTTCAACCAGTTCGAGCAGTTCGAGACGTCCGCCCCCTCCAGCAAGCTCGGCCAGGACCTGCTGCGGATGCGCGACTGGGCGGACGAGACCGAGACCGGCGACCGCGACGACCTCACCCCCGGCGTCTCGGACCGCGCCTGGGGCCAGCTCTCGGTCTCGTCGCGCGAATGCCTGGGCGCCACGAAGTGCGCGTACGGCGCGGAGTGCTTCGCCGAGGCCGCCCGTGAGCGCGCCAAGCTCGCCGATGTCATCGTCACCAACCACGCCCTTCTGGCGATCGACGCCATCGAAGGCGCCCCGGTGCTCCCGCAGCACGAGGTGCTGATCGTCGACGAGGCCCATGAGCTGGTCTCCCGGGTCACCGGCGTCGCCACCGGCGAGCTCACCCCCGGCCAGGTGAACCGCGCCGTGCGCCGGGCCGCCAAGCTCGTCAACGAGAAGGCGGCCGACGCCCTGCAGACCGCCTCGGAGACCTTCGAGCGCGTCATGGAACTCGCGCTCCCCGGCCGCCTGGAAGAGATCCCCGAGGACCTCGGATACGCGCTGATGGCGCTGCGCGACGCGTCCCGTACGGTCATTTCCGCCATCGGCGCGACCCGCGACAAGTCCGTCCAGGACGAGGACGTCGTACGCAAGCAGGCCCTCGCCTCCGTCGAGTCCATCCATGACGTCGCCGAGCGCATCACCCAGGGCTCCGAGTACGACGTCGTCTGGTACGAACGCCACGACCGCTTCGGCGCTTCCGTGCGCGTCGCGCCGCTCTCCGTGTCGGGCCTGCTGCGCGAGAAGCTCTTCACCGACCGCTCCGTCGTCCTCACCTCCGCCACCCTCAAGCTCGGCGGCGATTTCAACGGCGTCGGCGCCTCACTGGGCCTGGCACCGGAGGGCAAGGGGGGCGAGGACATGCCCGTCTGGAAGGGCCTCGACGTCGGCTCGCCCTTCGACTACCCCAAGCAGGGCATCCTGTACGTCGCCAAGCACCTGGCCACCCCGGGTCGCGAAGGCACGCGTACGGACATGATCGACGAGCTGGCCGAGCTGATCGAGGCGGCCGGCGGCCGCACGCTCGGTCTCTTCTCCTCGATGCGGGGGGCCAAGGCCGCCGCCGAGGAACTGCGCACCAGGCTCGACAAGCCGATCCTGCTCCAGGGCGAGGAGACGCTGGGCGAGCTGATCAAGAACTTCGCGGCCGACCCGGAGACCTGCCTGTTCGGCACGCTCTCGCTCTGGCAGGGCGTGGACGTTCCCGGCCCGAGCTGCCAGCTGGTGGTCATGGACCGGATCCCGTTCCCCCGGCCCGACGATCCGCTGATGAGCGCCCGCCAGAAGGCGGTGGAGGAGGCAGGGGGCAATGGCTTCATGGCCGTGGCCGCCACGCACTCCGCACTGCTGATGGCTCAGGGCGCGGGCCGGCTCGTCCGGGCAACGGGCGACAAGGGTGTCGTCGCCGTACTGGACCCCCGGCTCGCCAACGCCCGCTACGGCAGCTACCTGCGCGCCTCGCTGCCCGACTTCTGGTACACCACGGACCCCAACCAGGCCCGCCGCTCCCTCGCCGCGATCGATGCGGCAGCAAAGACGGACGGCAAGTAGTCCGGCCCGTTCCCCTGAACGCGGCAGGGCCCCTGGAACCGGCGCAGTGGATTCCAGGGGCCCGGTTCATGACCGGCGGAGAGGGGTCAGATCCGCCGGAGGACCGCCACGACCTTGCCGAGGATCGTGGCCTCGTCGCCTGCGATGGGCTGGTACGCGGAGTTGTGCGGCAGCAGCCACACATGGCCGTCCTCGCGCTTGAAGCGCTTGACCGTGGCCTCGCCGTCCAGCATGGCCGCCACGATGTCACCGTTCTCGGCGACGGGCTGACGGCGCACGGTGACCCAGTCGCCGTCGCAGATCGCGGCTTCGATCATCGAGTCGCCGACGACCTTCAGGACGAACAGTTCGCCGTCGCCGACCAGCTGGCGGGGGAGCGGGAAGACGTCCTCCACCGATTCCTCGGCGAGGATCGGGCCACCGGCCGCGATGCGCCCGACGAGCGGGACGTACGAAGCGGCGGGCTTGCCCGTGGTGTCGGTGGGCTGGCTGCTGGGCTGGTCGGAGCCGCGGACCTCGTACGCCCGGGGCCGGTGCGGGTCGCGGCGCAGGAAGCCCTTGCGCTCCAGCGCCATGAGCTGGTGCGCCACCGACGACGTGCTCGACAGGCCCACGGCCTGGCCGATCTCCCGCATCGACGGCGGGTACCCGCGGCGTTGCACGGAGTCCCTGATCACCTCGATGACCCGCCGCTGCCGGTCGGTCAGCCCGGAACTGTCCGCCCTGATGCCCGGAGGTCGGCCGGGCAGCGAGCGCGCAGGTCGCGAGGGCACGGCCCCCCCTGTGGATTCAGGGTTCGTGGCTGCGTCATTCATGGCATGCACCGGCTCGAGTCGGTTCTGGGCAGTGATGGTGGCACTGTCTGCGGTGGTGGTCACGTCGGCCCCTCTCGAGATATTCGCTCTCCCTAGCTGCACAACGGTAGTTGCTTTCGAAAGGTTGCGCCAAACACACGTTCGAGTGAAAAACCGTAGAAACCTTCACGTGTGCGTATTGCTGGGTGTATGAGCGAGGCTCGAACCGAATCTCAATTCGGTCCATTACGGTACCCTTCACCGCTGGGGCGCCACCCCTCAGGGGGGTCCGCCGCGGTCGGCCGTGCCGGTTGTCCAGTGTGTCATCCGAGGGCGCCCGACGCCCCTGACCGTCGGTCGTCCGCGTGTCTCCCGTACCCTCGTGGCGAACCCGTGGCGTTCCGGGCCGCGCGACACGCGCTGTGGTCGATAGTCGCGCCAAACCCCAGATCTAGTGGTTGGATTGAACCAGCCGCCCAGAAGTTGTGGTCCGTGGTCCTCAAGGCCCCGGCCATCGCCTATGCTTGGGGCTGCTTCGAGGGCCCTGTCCGGGCCCGTCGAGGCCATTCAGTCGTGCTGTGAAGGAGGGTTGGGAATCATGCACTGCCCCTTCTGCAGGCACCCCGACAGCCGCGTTGTCGACAGTCGGACCACTGACGACGGCACGTCGATCCGCCGGCGCCGCCAGTGCCCCGACTGCACCCGCCGTTTCACCACGGTGGAGACCGCCTCGCTGATGGTGATCAAGCGCAGCGGGGTCACCGAACCCTTCAGCCGTACCAAGGTCATCTCCGGTGTGCGCAAAGCGTGCCAGGGGCGGCCGGTCACCGAGGACGCTCTCGCCAAGCTCGGCCAGCGGGTCGAGGAGGCGCTGCGCGCCACCGGAAGCGCCGAACTGACCACCCATGACGTGGGTCTGGCCATACTCGGCCCCCTGCGGGAGCTCGACCTGGTCGCGTACCTGCGCTTCGCGTCCGTGTACCGGGCGTTCAACTCGCTCGAAGACTTCGAGTCCGCCATCGCGGAACTCCGTGAGGGCAGGCTCCACACCCCCGACTGCGAGTGCGGCGAGACCCTCGAGGTCCCCGTGCCCGCCACTGCTGCCGACTGACCCCAAGGGTCCGGCAGCGCGAGACCTGCCTGCGGCGCTGCTTGCTGCGCCGTGGACACAAGACAGACAGACGACACCGTGCCTCGGGAAGATCTGGGCACTTTTGGGCGTTTTCGCCCGTATATGGGAGGCGGCATGACCGAGACGACGAGCGGCCCGGCGCGAGGTTCCCGTTCCAAGGGATCCAAGGCCAGCAAGGGTCTGCGTATCGAGCGCATCCACACCACCCCCGGCGTGCATCCGTACGACGAGGTGACGTGGGCGCGCCGTGACGTCGTCATGACCAATTGGCGCGACGGCTCGATCAACTTCGAGCAGCGTGGCGTCGAGTTCCCCGACTCCTGGTCGGTGAACGCGGTCAACATCGTCACCAGTAAGTACTTCCGCGGAGCGGTGGGCGCTGAGAACCGCGAGAGCAGCCTCAAGCAGCTCATCGACCGTGTGGTGAAGACCTACCGCAAGGCGGGCGAGGAGAACGGTTACTTCACCTCCCCGGAGGACGCCGAGCTCTTCGACCACGAGCTGACCTACGCGCTGCTGCACCAGGTCTTCAGCTTCAACTCGCCGGTCTGGTTCAACGTCGGCACGACGCAGCCGCAGCAGGTCAGCGCCTGTTTCATCCTGTCCGTCGACGACTCCATGGAGTCCATCCTCGACTGGTACAAGGAAGAGGGGATGATCTTCAAGGGCGGCTCGGGCGCCGGCCTGAACCTCTCCCGTATCCGCTCCTCCAAGGAGCTTCTCTCCTCCGGCGGCAACGCCTCGGGCCCGGTCTCCTTCATGCGCGGCGCCGACGCGTCCGCGGGAACGATCAAGTCGGGCGGCGCCACCCGCCGCGCGGCCAAGATGGTCGTCCTGGACGTGGACCACCCGGACGTCGAGGCCTTCATCGAGACCAAGGTGAAGGAGGAGGAGAAGATCCGCGCCCTGCGCGACGCGGGCTTCGACATGGACCTGGGCGGCGACGACATCACGTCGGTCCAGTACCAGAACGCCAACAACTCGGTCCGTGTGAACGACGAGTTCATGAACGCCGTCGAGTCCGGCTCGAAGTTCGGTCTGCGCTCGCGCATGACCGGCGAGGTCATCGAGGAGGTCGACGCCAAGTCGCTCTTCCGCAAGATGGCCGAGGCCGCGCACGCCTGTGCCGACCCCGGTATCCAGTACGACGACATCATCAACCGCTGGCACACCTCGCCCGAGACGGGCCGGATCACCGCGTCCAACCCGTGCAGCGAGTACATGCACCTGGACAACTCGTCCTGCAACCTCGCCTCGCTGAACCTGATGAAGTTCCTGCGCGACGACGACCAGGGCAACCAGTCGTTCGACGCCGAGCGCTTCGCCAAGGTCGTCGAGCTGGTCATCACCGCGATGGACATCTCCATCTGCTTCGCCGACTTCCCCACCGAGAAGATCGGCGAGACGACCCGCGCCTTCCGTCAGCTGGGCATCGGTTACGCCAACCTCGGCGCGCTCCTGATGGCGACCGGCCACGCGTACGACAGCAACGGCGGCCGCGCGCTCGCCGGCGCCATCACCTCGCTGATGACCGGCACCTCGTACAAGCGCTCCGCCGAGCTGGCCGCGATCGTCGGTCCGTACGACGGCTACGCCCGCAACGCCGACGCCCACAAGCGCGTCATGAAGCAGCACGCGGACGCCAACACCGACGCCAAGCGCATGGACGACCTCGACAACCCGGTCTGGGCCGCGGCGACCGAGGCCTGGCAGGACGTCATCCGGCTCGGCGAGAAGAACGGTTTCCGCAACGCGCAGGCCTCCGTGCTCGCGCCGACCGGCACCATCGGCCTGATGATGGACTGCGACACCACGGGCGTCGAGCCGGACCTGGCCCTGGTCAAGTTCAAGAAGCTCGTCGGCGGCGGCTCGATGCAGATCGTGAACAACACGGTCCCCAAGGCCCTCAAGCGCCTCGGCTACCAGCCGGAGCAGGTCGAGGCGATCGTCGCCCACATCGCCGAGCACGGCAATGTCGTCGACGCCCCCGGCCTCAAGCACGAGCACTACGAGGTCTTCGACTGCGCCATGGGCGAGCGCTCGATCGCGCCCATGGGTCACGTACGGATGATGGCGGCCGCCCAGCCGTTCCTGTCCGGCGCGATCTCCAAGACCGTCAACATGCCCGCGAGCTCCACGGTCGAGGACGTCGAGGAGATCTACCTCCAGGGCTGGAAGCTCGGCACCAAGGCGCTCGCCGTCTACGTCGAGAACTCCAAGGTCGGCCAGCCGCTCTCGGCCAAGAAGAAGGAAGAGAAGCCGGCGGAGACGGCGGCGGTGAAGACCGAGAAGGTCATCGAGTACCGCCCGGTCCGCAAGCGTCTCCCCAAGGGCCGTCCCGGCATCACCACCTCCTTCACGGTGGGCGGCGCCGAGGGTTACATGACCGCCAACTCCTACCCGGACGACGGTCTGGGCGAGGTCTTCCTGAAGATGTCCAAGCAGGGTTCGACCCTCGCGGGCATGATGGACGCCTTCTCGATCGCCGTCTCGGTCGGCATGCAGTACGGCGTCCCGCTGGAGACCTACGTCTCGAAGTTCACCAACATGCGCTTCGAGCCGGCCGGTATGACGGACGACCCGGACGTGCGGATGGCGCAGTCGATCGTCGACTACATCTTCCGCCGCCTGGCGCTGGACTTCCTGCCCTTCGAGACCCGCTCCGCGCTCGGCATCCACTCCGCCGAGGAGCGCCAGCGTCACCTGGACACCGGTTCGTACGAGCCGAGTGACGACGAGGTGGACGTCGAGGGTCTGTCCCAGTCCGCCCCGCGCCAGGTGGAGGCCCCCAAGGCCGCCGCCCCCAAGGCCGCGGAGCCGGAGGCGGCGAAGCCCGCTCCCCGGCAGGCGCACAACTCCACCGAACTGATGGAGATCCAGCTCGGTCTGAACGCCGACGCACCGCTCTGCCTCTCCTGCGGTACGAAGATGCGCCGCGCCGGCAGCTGCTACCTGTGCGAGGGCTGCGGCTCGACCAGCGGCTGCAGCTGATCGACTGCATCGCACGCTGACCGCTGAACACTGAGGCGGGGCACGGACCTTCGGGTCCGGGCCCCGCCTCAGTGCGGTATACGGCGTGGTGGCCGGGAGACGGCGATGTCGTCCCTGAACTCCGCGATCGCGCTGCTCACCTGCCGGATGAGGTGGGTGTTCTCGATGCGGTCCAGATAGAGGCAGCGGCGGGCCACTCCGTCCAGTTCGAAGACGAAGCAGAGCGACATCAGCGGGTTGACGAACAGCTCGCTGCCCCGGGTGCGGCTGGTGAACCGGACGTCCCCGAAGGCGCCTTGGACCGCTGCGGCTATCGATCCGTTGACGATGCTCGGGTGGTCGGGAGTGTTCTGCTGGGCGTGGGCCACCGCGTCGACGTAGAGGGCGCCCTCCTTGGTCGTACGGGAGACGGAGAAGGCGCCCAGGGCCGCGCCGTCGCGTTCCAGGGCGGCGATGTTCTCCAGGACCAGGCCGTGGCTCACTCCGTGATACGCGTCCACGCCGAAGCCGATCGAGACGATCAGGCGTTCCGGGACGTCGAGACCGGCCAGCGCGGCGACGCTGGTGAGGTCCTCCTCCGGGGTGCCGAGACCCGATTCGTCGCCGCGCATGAGGATGTCCGTACCGCCGTCCACGAGGACTACGGCGTCGATGTCGTACGCGTCGATCAGCGCGCGATAGGCGGCGCGCAAGGGCTGTACGCCGACCCGGGCGAGGGCGTGCACGGTCGACGGATAGCCGTGCAGGTCGAGCCACTGGGCGAGCGTGCGTTCGGGGAAATACGTCTGGTGGAGCGCCGTCTCCGGCGTGACCGCAGCGACGTCCGGGGCGAGCCATGCGTCGAGCGGGAGGCCTTCGATCGCGCTGAACGAGAGATTGGCCAGGTGGACGTCCTTGCCCTGGTGCAGGAGGGAGAGCGCCACGGGCAGGCCGGCGTAGATGTCGAAGCCGCCGCCCGCGCCCGCGACGAGGATGTGCTGCGCCTTGTCCAGGCGGGCGAAGAGCGGGTTGGCGTGCAGGGCTGTCATGGCGGACATTCTGTCGACCGAGCCGGTACGGGTGTACTCCGTCAGAGTGTGACCGGCGCCACGTCTCGCGCCGTACGATGGCGCGGTGCTGGTCAAGTGGATTCGCTGCACCGTGACGGACCCCCGCGGGTTCGAACGGGGACAGCGGAAGTGGGCGGGGCTTCTCGGCGAGCCGGGGTTCCGCGGGCAGGGCGGTGGGTGGAGCCGGGGGCGGCCGGGGGTGGCGCATGTGTTCGCCTTCTGGGAGAGCCGGCCGTTCTACGACTCGTTCATGGCGCGCTCGCACGACCGGCTCGCTGCCGGTCAGTCGGGTACGTACAAGGACATTCAGGTCAAGCTCTTCGAGTACCGCTTCGATGTGAAGACGGGGTTCGAGCCCCGGTTCACGGACGCGGACGTGGTGCGGGTCGCGCACTGCCGGGTGCATCCGGACCGCGTCGAGCATTTCGCGCTGATGCAGGAGAAGGTGTGGAACCCGGCGATGGCGGGGTCGCCCGGGATGCTGCGCGGGGTGTTCGGCGAGGCGCCGGGGGAGGAGTTCCTGGTGCTCTCCATGTGGCACTCGGCCGCCGAGCGGGGCAAGTACCGGCCCGAGCGGATCGAGCGGCTTTCGCTGCGCGCCCAGACGGACGCCGATGTGGCGGCGCTGGCCGGGGACGTCGTCCAGCTCGAGCCCTCCTGGACCGTGTGAGGGGTGCCTGGCGGGGCGGGCCGTGCCGCTTCGCTCTAGGGTTTTGGCATGGCACGACCACAACGCATCGTTCTTGTCCGGCACGGGGAGTCGGAGGGGAATGCCGACGACACGGTGTACGAGCGCGAACCCGACCATGCGCTGAAGCTCACCGAGACCGGGTGGCGGCAGGCCGAGGAGACGGGCGTACGGCTGCGGGAGCTGTTCGGGAGCGAGCAGATCAGTACGTATGTCTCGCCCTACCGGCGCACGCACGAGACCTTCCGGGCCTTCGGGCTCGACCCCGCGCAGGTACGGATCCGGGAGGAGCCGCGCCTGCGGGAGCAGGACTGGGGGAACTGGCAGGACCGCGACGACGTTCGACTTCAAAAGGCCTACCGGGACGCGTACGGGCACTTCTTCTACCGGTTCGCGCAAGGGGAGTCGGGGGCCGACGTCTACGACAGGGTGGGGGCATTCCTGGAGAGTCTGTACCGGAGTTTCGAGGCGCCCGACCATCCGCCCAATGTGCTGCTGGTGACGCACGGGCTGACGATGCGGCTCTTCTGCATGCGCTGGTTCCACTGGTCCGTCGCGGACTTCGAGGCGCTGTCCAATCCGGGCAACGCGGAGTCCCGCATTCTGGTGCTGGGGGAGGACGGGCGGTACACCCTGGACCGGCCGTTCGAACGCTGGCGCACCCCGGAGCCGTACGGCGTCACCGGATAGAGTGGCAGGGCGATGATGACCCCTGATTCCGCTTTCGAACGTGCGCTGGCCAGCCTGCGCGGGCTGTCCGTGGGAGACGCACTCGGCTCCCAGTTCTTCGTCCCCGACAACTACCCCCTGCTGGGCCGGCGCGAGCTGCCGCCGGGGCCCTGGCAGTGGACCGACGACACCGAGATGGCGGCCTCCGTGCTGGCCGTGCTCGGCTCGTACGGACGGATCGACCAGGACGCGCTGGCCGCGTCCTTCGCCGACCACCACGATTTCGACCGGGGCTACGGGCCCGCGGTCAACCGGATGCTCCGCCTCATCAGGGAGGGCGGCGACTGGCGCGAGCTGGCCAGCGCTCTCTTCAAGGGGCAGGGGTCCTGGGGCAACGGGGCCGCGATGCGGATCGCACCGCTCGGCGCCTGGTACGCCTCGGACCCCGAACAGGCCACCCACCAGGCCGAGATCTCCGCGTACACGACGCATCAGCACCGCGAGGCCGTCATGGGTGCCATGGCGGTCGCGGCCGCCGCGGCGCTCGCGGCGGACCCTGCGGGGCCGCCCTCGCCGGGTGATCTGCTCGACGGAGTGATCGCGCTGGTGCCGCGCAGCGCCGTGGGCGCGGGGCTGCGGCGCGCCAGGGACATGCTGGACTACGACGACGCGGGCACGGTCGCGGCGGTGCTCGGGTGCGGACGGCGTACGAGCGCCCATGACACCGTGCCGTTCGCGCTGTGGTCGGCGGCCCGCGGGCTCGGCGACTTCGAGCGGGCCTTCTGGACGACCGCCCAGGTGGGCGGAGACGTGGACACGACCTGCGCGATCGTCGGCGGGGTGGTGGCCGCGGGCGGAGCGGGAGCGCCGCCGGCCGGGTGGCTGGAGCAGACCGAGGCGCTGCCTGAGTGGATTCCCGCGCACTGAGGCCTGGTTGAAGTTGTCACGGTCCTGACACAGGCTCCCTCCGTACGGGGGGAGCCGTGCTGTCCGGGGCTACCCTTTCGGCCACGCCGCCGGTGATCATGACCCGGCGCGTCGACGGAGGGGGTTCCGTGTCCGAAGCAGAGCTGAACGATGCCGTGCCGGCGCGTGCGGTGGCGGTGTCCAATCCGCACGAGTGGGCGCACCACACGGCCGGGCCGCCTCAGTGGCTCGTCGACGTACGTCCCGATCCGCCGGCTGCCGTCCGGAGCGCGACGCTCTGGTCCGTACTGGCCACCGCGGTGCTCAGTGCGCTGCTGCTGGGCGAGGGAAGCGGCCTGAACCTGCTGATCGTGGCGGTGCCGGCGGCGCTCGGCGCGTACTTCGCCGCCCGGGCCGCCGGGCGTACCGTACGCCGCTGGACGGTGGTCTGGGCGCTCGGCGGACCGGCGCTGCTGGTGATCCCCGCACTGCGCGACGCGGGCTGGCCCACCTTCCTGGCCGTCGTCTCCGCGATGGCACTCGGCTCGTTCGCGCTGCACGGCAGCGGCAGCTGGCCGGGGGTGCTGTTCAGCCCGCTCGGGCTCCTCGGCTCCATCGGTACGGGGTTCGGCTGGGCCTGGAGCGGAGTGCGCGAGCGGTCGGGCGGGGCGCGCGAGCGCTGGGGGCCCGCGGTGCGCACCGTCCTGGTGGCGGCCGTACTGCTGCTGGTATTCGGGGCGCTGTTCGCGGGGGCCGACGCCGCCTTCGCCGATCTGCTCGGAGGCCTGGTCCCCGACTTCTCGGTCGCGGACGGGCCGTGGCGGATCCTGCTCTTCCTGGTCGGCCTGGTCGGGGCGCTCGCCGCCGCACGCACCGCCGCGGCGCCTCTGCGCTGGGACAGGATGCGGGTGCGGCCGGGGCGTTCCAGGGGCCGCGCCGAGTGGGCCGTACCGCTGATCGTGCTCGATCTGCTGTTCGCGGCCTTCATCGCCGTACAGCTCGCCGTGCTCTTCGGCGGGTACGACAAGGTGCTGAAGGAGACGGGGCTGACCTACGCCGCGTATGCGCGCCAGGGCTTCTGGCAGCTTCTCTGGGCCACCGTCCTGACCCTCGCGGTCATCGCGCTCGCCCTGCGCTGGGCGCCGCGCGACCGGGCACTGGTGCGGTCCGTACTCGGCACTCTGTGTGTGCTGACGCTGGTCGTGGTGGCCTCGGCGCTGCGCAGGATGGATCTGTACGTCGACGCGTACGGGCTGACCCGGCTGCGTATCTCCGTCGCGGCGATGGAGCTGTGGCTCGGTCTGGTGATCGTGCTGATCATGGCGGCCGGGGTGTGGGGCGCGCGCTGGCTGCCGCGTGCCGTCGCCGCCAGTGCTGCCGTGGCCGTGCTGGCGTTCGGGCTCGTGTCGCCGGACGGCCTGGTCGCCGAGCAGAACGTCCAGCGCTACCAGGACACCGGGAAGATCGACATCGGTTACTTCCAGGACCTGTCGGCCGATGCGGTGCCCGCCCTCGACACCCTCCCCGAGCCGGAACGCTCCTGCGCGCTCGCGGGGATCGCCGACCGGTTCGGCAGCGACGGCAGGGGAGGCACGGGCAAGCCGTGGTACGCGACCAGCCTCGCCGAGTCCAGGGCCCGGGGCATCCTGCGCGAGAGGCCGGTGGACATCGACACGGAGGCCTGCGGGCGGATGGGGTTGTACGACGTGGGGCGCGTCGGGCTCGGAGAGTACTGACGGCGCGCCCCACGGGGTCACCCCACGTCGCTCAGACCGCGCCTCCGCCGCCGGACGCTGCCGTACCACTGAGCGCTTCCAGGTCGCTCTTGCGTACGCGGATGGCAAAGACGGCGACGAGAATCGCGACCGATACCAGACCGACCCCGGCCCAGAAGGCAGTGGAGATGCCCTGGGCGAGCACCGCATGGCCCCAGTCGCCCGGCAGCTGATGCGTCTTGGCGAGCTCCGCCTTCTGCTCCGGTGTGGACTTGGCGAGGAAGTCCGGCATCTGCCGGGTGGCCTCGTTGCGGCTGGCCGTGCCGAAGACGGTGACCAGGATGGACAGGCCCAGTGAACCGCCCACCATCTGCATGGCGTTGAGCAGGCTGGAGGCCGCGCCCGACTCGTGCTGGGCCACGCCCGAGACGGCGGTCAGCGTCGCCGTCACGAAGATCATGCCCATGCCGAAGCCGAAGCAGAGCATCGGGCCGAGGAGCCCGCCGACGTACGAACTGCCCTGGTCGACCTGTGTCAGCCAGAGCATTCCGAGCCCGGCGAAGGAAGTACCCGCGATCAGGAAGGGCTTGGGGCCGAGAACCGGGAGCAGCTTGGTGGCGAGACCGGCTCCCGTCATCACGAGCACGGTGACCGGCAGGAACGCGACACCCGACTTGATCGCGGAGTAGCCGAGCACGTTCTGCACGAACAGCACGATGAAATAGAACATGCCGAACATCGTGGCGGCGAGGCCCATCATGACCGCGTAGGTTCCGGCGCGGTTGCGGTCGGCGAACATCCGCAGGGGCGTGATCGGTTCGGATGCCCGGCTTTCGATGAAGACGAAGGTCGGCAGGAGGATGATGGCTGCCGCGAAGGCGCCGAGGGTGAGACCGTCCGTCCAGCCGGAGTCGGCGGCGCGGATGAATCCGTACACCAGTGAGGCCACGCCGGCGGTCGAGGTGATCGCGCCGGGGAGGTCGAACTTGCCGCGGTGGCGGTCGGATTCGTTGATGAACACCGGGGCGAGGAGGGCGATCGCGATCCCGATGGGCAGGTTGACGTAGAAGACCCAGCGCCACGAGAGCCACTGGGTCAGGACGCCGCCGGCCAGGAGGCCGATGGCCGAACCGCCTGCGGAGACGCCGGCGAAGATGCCGAACGCCCGGTTGCGCTCCGGGCCTTCGGGGAACGTCGTGGTGATCAGGGCCAGCGCGGTGGGCGAGGCGATGGCGCCGCCGACGCCCTGGAGCGCGCGGGCCGCGAGTATCTGCCAGGGCTCCTGGGCTATGCCGCAGATCAGCGAGGCGAAAGTGAAGAGCAGGACGCCGAAGACGAACACGCGCCTGCGGCCGAGGATGTCGCCCGCGCGGCCTCCCAGCAGCAACAGCCCGCCGAAGGTGAGGGTGTAGGCGTTGACGACCCAGGAGAGCTGGGTCGTGGTGAAGTCCAGGGCACTCTGGATGTGTGGGAGCGCGATATTCACAATCGTGGTGTCGAGGACCACCATGAGTTGGAGAGCGGCGATGACGGCCAGGGCGATCCCCGGCTTTCCTGGCTTGCGCGCCGCGCCCGCCTTCTGTGGAGCTGTCAGCTGAGAGGTTGTCACTGTGAGTCCCCTGCAAGAGAGTTAGTGAACGCATCCGTTCACTGTGACGTCAACGGTAGAGAGTCCCCGCCAGTGGACGCAAGCGTTCACTAAAACCCTGTCCCCGATGGAGAGTTGAACATGGTTACTTCGCGCTGGTCCGCCGCCCCCACGGCGCGTCCGGTCTCGTTGCGCCGCCGGGGGCCCGTACTCGAACGGGCCATCCTGGAAGCGGCACTCGAACAGCTGAGCACGGTCGGCTGGAGCGGCCTCACCATGGAGGGGGTCGCGGCCGGAGCGCAGACCGGGAAGGCCGCGGTCTACCGGCGATGGCCCTCCAAAGAGGATCTCGTCGTGGACGCCCTGCAGGCCGGACTGCCCGATCTCGACCAGGCGGACGACTTCGGAAGCATTCGCGAGGACCTCTATCAGCTGTGTCTGCGGATGCGCGGCGCGATGTTCTCCAGGCCGGGATTTGCGCTGCGTGCCGTGCTTCACGAGTGCGACCACGCGACCGCGGAGCGGTTCCATGAGGTGATCCTGCAGCATGTGATCGAGCCGTCCACCCGGCTGTTCAGGGAGGTGGTGTACCGGGGGATCGAGCGCGGTGACGTACGTCCTGACGCCACCGGAGAGCTGATCTTCGACGTCATTCCGGGGCTGATGATGTACCGGTCGAAGGTGTGCGCCAGCGAATGGGAGGAGGCGGACATCGCCCGGATGATCGATCAGGTGATGGTGCCGCTGCTGGTCCGCCACCGCTGCTGAGCCGGGCGCCGCGGGCCGGTGGGGACCCGGGGGTGTCGCGGGTGTCGTCCGGCGGCGTACCCTGTCTGGCGCCATGCCGTACGAACCACCCACACACACCGTCGAGCGCTCACTGCGCGCCACCACCGGTGCCAAGACCGTCGCCGGTGTCGACGAGGTCGGGCGCGGGGCCTGGGCCGGACCGGTCACCGTGTGCGCCGCCGTCACCGGTCTGCGCCGGCCACCCGCCGGACTCACCGACTCCAAACTGATCAGTCCCAGACGCCGGGCCGAGCTGGCTCCGGAACTCGAGGGCTGGGTCACTTCGCACGCCCTCGGGCACTCCTCCCCGGAGGAGATCGATGCGCTGGGGATGACCGCCGCGCTGCGGCTCGCTGCCGTACGGGCGCTGGAGGCGCTGCCGGTGCGTCCGGACGCGGTGATCCTCGACGGCAAGCACGACTACCTCGGGCCGCCCTGGCACGTCCGTACCGTGATCAAGGGCGACCAGTCCTGCATCGCGGTCGCGGCAGCCTCCGTCATCGCCAAGGTGCGCAGGGACGCGATGATGGCCGAGCTCGAGGAGGGGTCCGAGGAGTGTGCGGGGTTCGGCTTTGCCGCGAACGCCGGCTATCCCTCGCCCGTGCACCAGGCCGCGCTGGCCGAGCGGGGGCCCACCGCGCACCACCGGCTGTCCTGGTCGTATCTTGACGCACTGCCCCAGTGGCGCCATCTGAAGAGGACCCGTCCGTCCGCGGAGGCCGTCGCGCTGGAAAGCGGGGGCCAACTCGGCTTCGATTTCTGAACTTTCGGTGGATCGGCGGGGAACTTTTCCGTATCGATCGCACTGATGTGCCCACCCGCCGATGTGTTCCGCAGCGGCGTTTGATAGACATCCATTCATGCCTCTCATCCCCGAGGAGCCTCAGATTCACGAGAGTGCCCAGGGTCCCCGTGTCGCTCCGGCCACAGGCCGCACGACGCCGACCCCTCGTCCCGTACCCGGTCCGCGTTCCGCTCGTCCCGGGCCCCCGCCGGCCGCCAGGCCCGCGGCGCGCACGGAGAATCGTTCCGTTCCGCAGATCCAGTTGATTCCCGCACCGCTGGACGGTGCGCTCGACGCCGCGGAGGAGGCAGTGGACATGCTGCTCGACTCCGGCCGTGCGCCGGGCGACGTCCTGGTGCTGACCACCGGTGAGCAGCACCCGTGGGCGGCGCACGAGCTGTCCTTCGGCGAAGCCGCCTACTGGGCCCAGCACGACGCCCGCGACGACGTGTTCTACGCGGACGCCGCTGTCGCCGAGCGTGCCGCGACCCGGCCCGTGGTGATCGTCGCGGTCAACGGCGGCACCGACGACGCCACGGTGCGGGCACTGCCCGCGGCGATGGCGCGCGCCGGTGTGCTGCTGATCGTGTGCGGCGACCCGCAGCGCGTCAACGCCGTGCTCGGCGCCGGAGTGTGAGCACCTCACCACACCGTCGTACGCGCTGATCGCCCGGCTTTTCCTCCCGAGGGAGGGGCGGCCGGGCGGTGCTGCGATCCGGTGCGGTGCAGCGCGGTGCGGTCAGCGGGCCGCCACGCGCCGGAGTGCCGCCGCCGCACCCGAACGCAGCGGTGCCGACACGGAGTCGGCTGCGGCGTCCGCGAGATCGGCGGGCCTGGACAGCGAGTTGGGACGGCGGCCGCCGCGGCCCTCGCCCAGCACCTGCCAGCCGCCGCGCGTCAGCGTGATGTACGCACCGCAGCGCAGCCCGTGCAAGGTGCAGGCGTCCCGCAACCCCCACATCCAGGCGCCGTCCTCCTCCGTCCACCGCTCGTCTCCCTCGCGGCAGTAGAGCAGTACGGCGGTACGGACGGGCGTGCGCCGGCGAAGATCGTGCGGGATGACCCGGCGCAGGTGGGCCAGCAGGGCGTTGCGGAAGTCCCAGCCGTCGGCGGGGGCGGCGCGGCGGGCGAACGAGGCGCTGGCCGTGAGCCGTTCCTCGTGATCGAGCACGGCGACGACGGCGGTAGACGGCGAAGGGCTGTGGCGCGAGTGCAGGCCGCTGACCACCTCACGGGGATTGCGCAGCAGGGGAATTCCTGCCGCGGCCCACTCGGAGGGTTCGAGCATTCTGCCGAGGTGGTTGACGGAATCGGCTGCGGACAGAGATGTCGAGGAGTTGGTCAGAGCGGCGGTCGGAGCGAATCCGAAGGTCACGGTCCTCCCTTCGCATACGCGCCCACAGTGCGGGCAGGGTCGGGTGAGGGCGCACCGCGGAACAGCCCTTCCGGACCTCGGGCGAGCCGCGCGGGGAGCGGCTCCAATTCTTCCTGGCGTATGGGCAGGCGGCAACGAGCAATTGGCGATGCTGACTGGAATCTGCGGGTATGGCACTCATATCCCTGCCCAGACACGCCACGAGTGACTCCTGAGGTCACGACTGAACGGCAAGGACCAGCGGAAACACTCCCTCCGCCCCGGCCCGGCGCAGCAGCCGCGCAGCCATGGCCAGCGTCCAGCCGGTGTCCATGAAGTCGTCGACGAGCAGCACGGGACCGCCCGCGGAAGCCAGCGAGGCGGCGAGTCCGGGGCTCACGGTGAAGGCCGAGTGCAGGGCGCGCACCCGTTGGGCGCTGTTGCTGGGAGCGATCCGCTGGTCCGACGCCTCCGGGCCGTACTCGATCTGCCCGAGCAGTGGCATACGGCCGACCTCGGCGATCCGGCTGCCCAGCGTTCCGATCAGCTCGGGCCGGCCGTGCGAGGCGACGGTGACCACACCGGCGGGCCGGGGCGGCGCGTCCGCGGCGCCGGACGCCCAGCCGCCGGGACCCCTGGCCCAGTCGGACAGCACCGTCACGATGGCGTCCACGACGGCGTCGGGGACCGGGCCGTCGGGCGCCTGCGCGGCGAGCATCGGCCGGAGCCGGTTGCCCCAGCCGATGTCGGACAGCCGCCCCAGGGCCCGCCCCGTGAAGGCCTGTTCCCCCAGCGGGATACGGCCCTTGAGATCCACCCCCACCGCGGCGAGACCGGTCGGCCACATCCTGCGCGGCTCCACCTCCACGCCGGGCCTGTCGAGTTCACCGCGCGCGGTGTCCAGCGCGGCCCCCGACACCTCGGCAGTGAACCTGCCGCCCGCACAGTTGTCGCACCGCCCGCACGGCGCTGCCTCCTCGTCGTCGAGCTGGCGGCGCAGGAACTCCATCCGGCAGGCCGTCGTCGTCGCATACTCCCGCATCGCCTGCTGCTCGGCGGCCCGCTGCTTCGCGACCCACGCGTACCGCTCGGCGTCGTACACCCAGGGCTGACCCGTGGCGGTCCAGCCGCCCTTCACCCGGTGCACCGCACCGTCCACGTCAAGAACCTTCAGCATGGCTTCGAGCCGGGTGCGCCGAAGGTCGACCATCGGCTCCATGGCCGGCAGCGAGAGAGGCCTGCCGGCCTGAGCGAGCAGGTCGAGCGTGCGCCGCACCTGCTCCTCGGGCGGGAAGGCGACGGAGGCGAAGTACTTCCAGATCGCCTCGTCCTCCTTGCCCGGCAGCAGCAGTACCTCCGCGTGCTCCACTCCACGCCCGGCACGCCCCACCTGCTGGTAGTAGGCGATCGGGGACGAGGGCGACCCCAGGTGCACCACAAATCCCAGGTCGGGCTTGTCGAATCCCATCCCCAGCGCCGAGGTCGCGACCAGCGCCTTGACCCGGTTCGCGAGCAGATCCTCCTCCGCCTGCAGCCGGTCGGCGTTCTCCGTCCTTCCGGTGTACGACGAGACGGTGTGTCCGCGCTGGCGCAGATAGGCCGTGACCTCTTCGGCGGCGGAGACCGTCAGCGTGTAGATGATCCCGGACCCGGGAAGCTCGCCGATCCGGTCGGCGAGCCAGGCCAGCCGGTGGGCCGCGTCCGGCAGCTGGACCACGCCCAGGCTCAGGCTCTCCCGGTCCAGCGGACCGCGCAGTACGAGTGCCTCGCTGCCCCCGGTACCCAGCTGTTCCGCCACATCCGCGGTCACACGGGCATTGGCGGTGGCGGTGGTGGCGAGCACGGGAACGTCCGGCGGCAGGTCGGCGAGCATCGTGCGCAGCCGCCGGTAGTCGGGCCGGAAGTCGTGACCCCAGTCGGAGATGCAGTGGGCCTCGTCGACGACCAGCATTCCGGTGGCGGCCGCGAGCTTCGGCAGTACCTGGTCGCGGAAGTCCGGATTGTTGAGCCGCTCCGGGCTGACCAGCAGGACGTCGACCTCGCCGGCTGCCACCTCGGCTTGGACCGAGTCCCACTCCTCGGTGTTGGAAGAGTTGATCGTCCGCGCCCGGATGCCTGCCCTGGCCGCGGCATCCACCTGGTTGCGCATCAGTGCCAGCAGGGGCGAGACGATCACGGTCGGACCGCTGCCCTGGGCACGCAGCAGTGAGGTCGCCACGAAATACACCGCGGACTTGCCCCACCCCGTCCGCTGCACGACCAGCGCCCTGCGCTTGTCGGCGACGAGTGCCTCGATGGCACGCCACTGGTCCTCACGCAGGCGTGCGGTACCGCCGGGGTCGCCGACGAGGCGGGCGAGTACGGAGTCGGCGGAGGCCCTGAGCTCGGAGCGGTCTGCGTTGGTCATGCCCCCATGCAACCCGATCGCACTGACAAACCGCGAACGACGGCGTCGGCCTGTGGACAAAGTTATCCACAGGGGTCGCGGACTCGGACCGCCCGGTGCACCTTCGTGACCATGAACAAGCACCACGAATCATCCGGTTCTTCGTCCGCCCAGGAGCAGATCACTCTGCGTGGGCCCGCCGAACTGGCGGACGCCCTGCCCTACTTGATGGGGTTCCACCCGACCGACTCGATTGTCATGGTGGCCCTCCACGGCCGCCGGGGCCGATTCGGCGGCCGTCTCAGGCTCGGCATCCCGCGCTCGCCGGGGGAGTGGCCGGCCGTTGCCGAGCAACTCGCCGAATGCCTGGTGGCCGGCAGCGAACGGCGCGGGAGCAAACCGGAGGGGATCGTCGTCTTTCTCTGCCAGGATCCTGCCCCCGACGAGACGTCCGCAGATGTGCTGGAGCGCCTCCGCCCGCTCGCGCAGCGGCTCCGGACGGCCTGCGGTTCCCTCGACGTCCCCGTCCACGAGGCCCTCTGCATCTCGGACGGCCGTTTCTGGTCGTACGTCTGCCCGGACACCCGCTGCTGTCCGCCCGAGGGGAACGCGCTGGCCATGCCCGGGACATCGGTCATGGCGGCGGCCGCAGCGTACGCGGGAATCCAAGTGCGCGGATCCCTGCGTGACATGGAGGCGCGACTGCTGCCGAGGACCGCTGGGACCGAGCAGCAGGAGCGTGCGCTCGACCTGGCCGCAGCGGCACTGGTCCCCAGGATCCTGAACGGAGCCGAAAGCGAACAGGTCGGCGAGGAGACGCTCACTCTGGCCCGCGGGCTGATGCGGCGGATCGCGGGTGCGCCGTGGAAGGCGGGCCGGACCGAGACCGGCACCGACAGCGGTGACGACGCGCTCATCGACGACAGTGAAGCTGCGGCACTCGTCCTCGGTCTCCAGGACCGTACGACCCGTGACAGGGCGGCGGAATGGATGGAGGGACCAGAGGCCGAGCACGCGCTGCGGCTGTGGCGTGCGCTGTCCAGGCGGTGCGTCGGTCCGTACGCCGATCATGCGGCGGCCCCGCTCACCCTTGCCGGGTGGGTCGCCTGGTCGACCGGCGACGAGCCCGGAGCGCGGGTCGCTCTGGGGCGTGCCCTGCGGCTCGACCCCGAATACCACTTCGCACAACTGCTGCACCAGGCCTGCAACGAGGGGCTCGATCCAGAGGCACTGCGCTCCTGTCTGCGCACGGAGCGCCGGAACAGGTCGGCGAAGGCCGCAGGACCAGTGCGCGCACAGTCTCGGCGCAAGCCTCCGCAGCCGCCCGCCACTCGGAAGGACGGCCCCTCGGGCGCAGCCCGCCCCGGGGCGGGTGGACCGCGCCTCCGGACGCGCAGGCGCAACGGACAGCGTGGGACGAAGAGCGGCCGGTGAAGGACGTACGGGGCTGTGGCCGTGACCCGCCCACCCGCAGTGCCGTTCACCTGAGTGGCGCAGCTCTTCCCCTGCAGAGAAGGCAGACCATGGCCCTGACCGTCCCCTCCCGACCCCGTGGAGCCGGCGCTCGCGCCCCGGCATCCGGTGCCGGCTCCTCAGCTGCGCGGCGGCCGGGAGAACTGCCGCCGGTCCACGCCGCGTTGATCTGCGTCGCCCTGCCCGGACTTGCGATCTCGGCACAGGACGGACAGCTCACGGGGCAGGGTCTGGAGGGCTTCTACCAGTCGGGCCGTCGGCTGCTCTCCCGCTGCCAACTGCGCATCGCCGGACGCGAGCCGGTCGCCCTGCAGGGCCGGCTGGTCTCGGCCGGCCGTGCCAGATTCCTCTCCGTCGTCCGTACGGCCGCCGACAGCGGGCCCGATCCCGAGATCAGTGTCGAACGCATGCGATCCGCGGACGGGACCGAGCGGATCACCCTGCACAGTGCGGCCGGGCGTGCGCTGCGGCTGTCCGTGGAGATCGCGCTGGGCACCGACCTCGCCGATCTGGGAGCTGTCGCCGCCGGCCGGGCAGGGCCCGAACTGTCCGCCAGCGTCCATGATTCGGGGATGCGCTGGGCCACGGCGACGGCCCAGACCGTCGTCACCGCCGACCCGTCGCCCGAGGACGCGCTGGCTTCCGCGGGGCTGCTCTGCTGGGAGATGGAACTGGAGCCCGGAGGCTCCCGCTCCATCGAGCTGAGGATCCGCAGCGACCGTCCGTCCCGGCCACCGGCCCATTCGGGCAGCCATCCGCTCTCTCCCGCACAGGCGGAGGGCGACGACCCCCGCGCACCGTCCCTGCTCGCCGCCGCGCTGGACGACCTGCGCGCCCTGCTGGTGCGCGACCCCCGCCACCCGGCGGACATGTATCCCGTGGCCGGGGTGCCCTGGCGCTGTGGATTCGCACCCGCCGAGATGATCTGGGCCGCGCGGATGACACTGCCGCTGGGTACGCGGCTCGCCGCCTCCGTGCTGCGCACGCTCGCCCGTACCCAACTCCCGGGCCCTGGACCGGATACGGGGCGCGTCCCGGGACCGCTCAGGGACTCGGGGCCGCATCTGCCGCCGGCGTGTTCGGGCATGGAGGCGACCCTCCTTCTCCCCACCCTCCTGGCGGAGGCGCGCCGTTGGGGGATGCCGGAACAGGAGGTGGCGGAGCTGCTTCCCGCAGCGGAGCGTGCGATGAACTGGCTGCGCACCGCCGCAGGGGAGGACGGGCTGCTCCCGGACGCCGGGCCCGGTGGGTTCTGCCGCAGCGAGACACAGGCGCACGCCCACCGAGCCGCGCTCCTGGGGGCCGAACTCCTGCAGGAGTGCGGCCGTCCGGGAAGTGATGCCTGGCGCGAGTGGGCCGGCGCGCTGCGGCGCAGGTTCCAGGCGGACTTCTGGGTCGAGGACCGTGGGGGCGGCCGGCCCGCGGTCGCCCGTACAACGGAAGGGCAGCTTGTGGCGCACTTGGGTTCGGGCGTCGCCCATCTGCTGGACACCGGTCTGCTGGGGGCCGGCCGGGTCGCCCAGGGTCTGCTGGACAAGGTGCAGACCGAGCAACTGGCCCGGTTGCTCGGTGGCCCGGCGATGGACTCCGGCTGGGGTCTGCGCAGCCTCGGGACCAAGGAGCCGGGGTACAACCCGTTCGGTCACCGGGGCGGTGCGGTACGGGTGCACGAGAGCGCGGTGGCCGTCGCGGGCCTGGCGGCGGCCGGATACGAGAGGGAGGCGAGTTCCCTGCTGCGCGGCGTTCTCGACGCAGCCGATGCTTTCGGCCATCGGCTGCCCGAGATGTACGCGGGAGAACAGCGCACCGGGTCCGGGGTACCGCTGCCTCACCCCGCCGCCTGCCGGCCGGCCGCGGTGGCCGCCGCAGCCGGAATTCAGCTGCTCACCACGCTCGCAGGTATCCGCCCCGATGCTCCTGCCGGTACGGTCGCGCTGCATCCGGTGAGTTGCGCGCCGCTCGGCGCCATCAGGCTCTCGGGACTGCGCGTGGCGGGGGAGCCCTTCACCGTCAGGGTCAGCAGGCTCGGCCTCGGGATGGTGGAGGAGGCTGCGGGCGGGTTGCAGCTGGGGGTGTGAGGCGGGTGGGCGACGTACGAGTGGAGAGCATTGTGGATGACAAGGGGCGTGCTTATCGTCAGGGAGACGACTATGATCGCCCCATGTCGCCCTACGACCCGTCGGCCTTTCCGCCCTTCGCCGTCACCGTCGATCTGGTCGTGTTGACCGTGCGACGTCATGCGCTCTGCGCACTGGTCGTACGCCGGGGGGAGTCGCCGTTCCAGGGCAGGTGGGCGCTTCCCGGCGGCTTCGTCAGGGCGGACGAGGACCTCGGGGCGGCGGCAGCACGGGAACTCGGCGAGGAGACCGGGCTGCGCGCGCACGACCCCGAGGCGCCGGCCCCGGACAACGGCGCCCACCTCGAGCAGTTGGGCACCTACGGCGACCCCAAGCGCGACCCCCGGATGAGGGTCGTCAGCGTGGCTCATCTCGCCCTCGCCCCCGACCTGCCGGCGCCCCGGGCGGGCGGTGATGCGAACAGCGCGCGCTGGGCTCCCGTGGAGACCCTGCTCCATCACGAGAGTGACGCCGGGCGGGAGGGCGAGCTGCCGGCTCCGCTCGCCTTCGACCACGCCCAGATTCTCGCGGACGGTGTGGAACGCGCCCGGTCCAAGATCGAATACTCTTCGCTCGCCACCGCCTTCTGCCCGCAGGAGTTCACGGTGGGCGAGCTGCGCCGGGTCTACGAGGCCGTATGGGGCGTGGCCCTCGACCCCCGCAATTTCCACCGCAAGGTGACGGGTACGCCCGGCTTCCTCGTCCCTTCGGGCGGTACCACCACTCGGCAGGGCGGCCGACCCGCACAGCTGTTCCGAGCCGGAGGTGCGACGCTGCTGAATCCCCCGATGCTCCGTCCCGAAGTCTGAGCCGGTGCGCAAAAAGTCCTAAATATCGCGTTATCTTGCTGCGGTACCCACACCTGCCGCCGAAGAGATGCGATGCTCCAGGCCATCGGACTGACCAGCACCCCCCGCCGGGACCTCGCGCCCGCCGTGGACGATCTGACCTTCGAGGCCGGATCCGGACAGGTTACGGCGCTGCTCGGCGACCCGGATTCGGGGAAGACAACTGCCCTGCGGCTGATGCTCGAACTCGAACCGGGCCGCGGTGTCACTTGTTTCAGGGGCCGCCCGCTGCACCGCATCGCCAACCCGGCACGCGAGGTCGGAACCCTCCTCGGCGATGTTCCGGGACACCCCGCCCGCACTGCCCGCGGCCAGCTCCGGATGCTCTGCGCCGCCGCCGGGGTGCCCGCTTCCCGCGCCGACGACCTGCTCGAAGTCGTCGGCCTGGCAGGCCTCGGCGGCCAGCGCATCGGCACGCTCTCCCTCGGCATGGACCGCAGGCTCGGCCTTGCCGTCGCCCTGCTGGCGGACCCCCACACCCTCCTTCTCGACGCGCCCGCCGAAGGACTCTCGCCGCGCGAGAACAGCTGGCTGCATGGACTGCTGCGCGGCCACGCCGCCCAGGGCGGCACCGTTCTCTACACCACCAGAGACCCCAAGGAGGCAGCCCGTACCGCGGACCGGATCGTCACCATCGATGCGGGGAGGCTGGTCGCCGACCAGGACGCGGCGGAGTTCGCCCGTACCCGGCTCCGTCCGCGCGTCGCCGTCCGTACCCCGCACACCACCCGGCTCGGCGCACTCATCGCCCGCGAATCCCGCGAGGCCCGGCGCTCCGTCGAGGTCGTTCCCGAGGGCGGCAGTCTCCTGTCCGTCTACGGGAGCAGTTGCGCCGAGATCGGTGACACCGCCTTCCGGCACGGTGTCCTCCTCCATCAGCTCGCCGACGAAACCGGTCCGGCACCCGCTCCCCGCGCCACCGAAGCCCCCGCCGCCCCCGAGGCCCGCGCCGAGAGCGCCGCTCCGCCGCTCGCCCGGCACCCGGCCCGCGGACCGCTCCGACCGGTCCGCTACGAACTCCGCCGCCTGCTCGGCGTCAGGACAACACCCCTGATCGCGGCCGCCGTTCTCGTCACGTCGGCGGTCATCTCCCTGCTCCTCGCCCGCACCGGCCACACTCCGCCTCCCCGTCTGTTGGCGGCCTGGCCCCGGTATCTCCCGCTGCCGCCCGCGGCCTTCGGGGCGGGGCTGCTCGGCGCCCTCGCCTTCGGCGACGAGTTCCGCTACCCCGCACTCGCGGCGGGCCGTGGCACGGTTCCCCGCCGCCTCGGACTCCTCGCGGCCAAACTCGGCGTCTCCGCCACCGCCGCGCTGATCCTCGCGGCGCTGGCGGTCGTGACCGATGCCCAGGTTCTCCGGACCGTGTACGGAGGCGACTTGGCGGCCGTACCGACGGACTGGCCGATGCTGTGCGTGAGTTGGGGCGCCCTCGTGGTCGGCTGCTCCTGGGCCGGGCTGCTGGCTGCCGGGGTCTTCAGGAGTACGTCGGCCGGGCTCGCGGCGGTTCTGGCCGTACCCGTACTGGTCGTTCCGCTTCTGCAGAAGGTGTTCGCCGGACCGTCCGCACGCACCGTCGAGGGACTTCCGGGCAGGCTGCGCGAACTGCCCTGGATCTCCTGGCCCTACCAGAGCGACCGTTGGCTGACAGGTCTGTTGCGACTCCTCGCCGAGCCCGTCGGTGCGGCGCTGGCGCTGTCACTCTCGGGCCTTCTCTGCGCATATCTGTTCACCGGCCTTCGCGGCAGGGCCCGTTGGTGACCGTCTTCCTGCGCATCGGCTCCGACCTGCACACAACTCCTTTGAAGCAGCCCGCTTCTTTCCGATAAGGCGTCAATTGCGAGGGGGGCGGCGATCACCCTTTCGTGTGCTTTTCACCAAAGACCTCAAGGGGCGCAGGAGCCACGCCGACAAAGGATGCGTGACTACCCTTGCGCACTCCATGATGACCGCCGCCCGTTCTGCCGAGTCCGGACTGGCGGGTCCGGGCGAACTCGACCGTTACCCCTACGCGGAGGCGCCCGGCGCCGACCGTGTCGGTCCCCCCTCCTGGGGCGGGGCCGATGCGGAGCTCGGCCGGGTCGGCCGACGCGCCGCAGGCAGCCGCGGCCGCGGGCTGCACGGCCAACTCGTCCAGCAGCTCGGACAGATGATCGTCTCCGGCGATCTCGGCGCCGACCGCCCGCTCGTCCCCGAGGAGATCGGCCAGCGATTCGAGGTCTCCCGCACGGTCGTACGCGAATCACTGCGTGTGCTCGAGGCCAAGGGCCTGGTCAGCGCGCGCCCCAATGTCGGCACCCGGGTCCGCCCGGTCAGTGACTGGAACCTGCTGGACCCCGACATCATCGAATGGCGCGCCTTCGGCCCGCAGCGCGACGACCAGCGCCGTGAGCTGGCCGAGCTGCGCTGGACGATCGAGCCGCTCGCCGCCCGCCTCGCGGCCGGGCACGGCCGCGAGGACGTGTCGCAGCGGCTAGCGGACATGGTGGAGATCATGGGCCACGCCCTTGCCCAGGGTGACTCGATCACGTTCTCCCGCGCCGATGCCGAGTTCCACTCGCTGCTCATCCAGCTCGCGAGCAACCGCATGCTGGAGCACCTCTCGGGCATCGTCTCGGCGGCGCTCCAGGTCTCCGGCGGTCCCATCACCGGTTGCGACAGGCCCACGGAGATCTCCCTCTCGCACCACGCCCGGATCGCGGATGCCGTCGCGGCGGCCGACCCCCAGGGCGCCGAGTCCGCCATGCGTCAACTGCTCACCGTCCACCCGGAGGTGGAGCGGGTGGTTCCCGCTCCGCGAGAGCACTGACCGGGCGAGAGCCTGCGCGTACATACGGACCCTGTGTCGCCGGATCCTTCGGGGTCCGGCGACACGCTTGTGGGTGAACGCCCGCACTTGTCGTTTACGTCGCAAATGAGGTGTGACTCGGGCCACGCAGATTGGGCGTAACACTCCTTGAAACAGCGCGATGACTTAAGAGGCGACAGTCGAGGAGGGAATGCAGCAGCCGTACGTGGCGCTGTAGAACTCCGAGGTTCAGCCCGCGCCGTCGGTACATCCCCAGCCGGCGGTCGTCGGTTCCGGCCCCATCAGGGGCGGAGCCGGAAGCCGTTTCCATCGTTCCGAG
Source organism: Streptomyces sp. NBC_01465 (assembly GCF_036227325.1). Taxonomy (NCBI): domain Bacteria; kingdom Bacillati; phylum Actinomycetota; class Actinomycetes; order Kitasatosporales; family Streptomycetaceae; genus Streptomyces; species Streptomyces sp. NBC_01465. The sequence goes on from NZ_CP109467.1 coordinate 6,483,030, forward strand.
AGGTTGTTCGTGTCGGCCAGCACATCCCGTACTCTCCCGCCGGAGATCGCCGAGTCCGAGTCTGTCATGGCGCTCATCGAGCGGGGAAAGGCTGATGGGCAGATCGCAGGCGACGACGTGCGCCGGGCCTTCGAGGCTGACCAGATTCCGCCAACCCAGTGGAAGAACGTTCTGCGCAGCCTCAACCAGATCCTCGAGGAAGAGGGTGTGACGCTGATGGTCAGTGCCGCGGAGTCGCCCAAGCGCCCCCGTAAGAGCGTCGCAGCGAAGAGCCCGGTCAAGCGCACCGCCACCAAGACGGTTGCCGCGAAGACGGTCACGGCGAAGACTGTCGCGGCCACTGCGGCACCCGCCGCCGAGTCCGTGGACGCCGTCGCCGACGACACCGAGCCCAAGAAGGCGGTCGCCAAGAAGGCGGCCGCGAAGAAGACTGTCGCGAAGAAGGCGACGGCGAAGAAGACCACCGCGAAGAAGACCGCCTCCAAGAAGGACGCCGACGAGGCTCTCGACGGCGACGAGGCGGAGGAGACTCCGGCCAAGGCCGGCGAGGGCGAAGAGGAGGAGGGCGGCGAGGCCAAGGGCTTCGTTCTCTCCGACGACGACGAGGACGACGCGCCTGCGCAGCAGGTCGCCGTCGCCGGTGCCACCGCCGACCCGGTCAAGGACTACCTGAAGCAGATCGGCAAGGTCCCGCTCCTCAACGCGGAGCAGGAAGTCGAGCTCGCCAAGCGCATCGAGGCGGGTCTCTTCGCCGAGGACAAGCTGGCCAACTCCGACAAGCTCGCGCCGAAGCTCAAGCGCGAGCTGGAGATCATCGCCGAGGACGGCCGCCGCGCCAAGAACCACCTCCTGGAGGCCAACCTCCGTCTGGTGGTCTCGCTGGCCAAGCGCTACACCGGTCGCGGCATGCTCTTCCTGGACCTCATCCAGGAGGGCAACCTCGGTCTGATCCGCGCGGTCGAGAAGTTCGACTACACCAAGGGCTACAAGTTCTCCACGTACGCCACCTGGTGGATCCGTCAGGCGATCACCCGCGCCATGGCCGACCAGGCCCGCACCATCCGTATCCCGGTGCACATGGTCGAGGTCATCAACAAGCTCGCGCGCGTCCAGCGTCAGATGCTCCAGGACCTGGGCCGCGAGCCCACCCCGGAGGAGCTGGCCAAGGAGCTCGACATGACCCCTGAGAAGGTCATCGAGGTCCAGAAGTACGGTCGTGAGCCCATCTCGCTGCACACCCCCCTGGGTGAGGACGGCGACAGCGAGTTCGGTGACCTCATCGAGGACTCCGAGGCCGTCGTCCCGGCCGACGCGGTCAGCTTCACGCTCCTGCAGGAGCAGCTGCACTCGGTCCTGGACACCCTGTCCGAGCGTGAGGCGGGCGTGGTCTCCATGCGCTTCGGCCTCACCGACGGCCAGCCGAAGACGCTCGACGAGATCGGCAAGGTCTACGGCGTGACGCGTGAGCGCATCCGTCAGATCGAGTCCAAGACCATGTCGAAGCTGCGTCACCCGTCGCGCTCGCAGGTTCTGCGCGACTACCTCGACTAGGCCGTACGAAGCACAGCACACCGCAGGCCCGGGTTCTCTTCGCCGAGACCCGGGCCTGCGGCGTGAGCGGGTGCGGGCCGCGACAGGCTGGCCGACTCTGAGTGAAGCGTGTTCACCGGAGAGTCAGGAGCCCGTATGCGTCGTCCTATCGCCCGAGCGCTGACAGGGGTGCTGGCACTGATCGCCGCGGGCGCCGCGGCCCCACTGGCGGCTCCTGTGCCCGCCGCGGCCGACGGTGTCGTCATCGGCGGGACCCCGGCGCATGCCGCCGACAATCCCTGGGTCGTGGCGGTGTCCAGCCGTGACCGGTTCGGGGGTACCAGAGCGGGCCAGTTCTGCGGGGGAGTGGTGGTGGCCCCGGACAAGGTGGTCACGGCCGCCCACTGCCTGAGTACGGAGGTCCTCGGCGTCCCGCTGAGCGAAGTGCACGACCTCAAGGTCATCGCGGGCCGCGACGAGCTGAAGGGGGCGGGCGGCGAGGAGATCCCGGTGAGCGCCGCCTGGGCCGATCCGGAGTACAACCCGCTCACCAACGCCGACGACCTGGCCGTACTGACCCTGTCCCGGGCTCTCCCGGCGGCGTACACGCTTCCGGTGGCGGCACCCGAGGACATCGCGGATCTGCCGGGCACGGGTGCCGCCGTCTACGGCTGGGGCGATACGACCGGCACCGGGACCTACGCGGGCGAGCTGCGCTCGACCAGGGTGCAGGTGCTGCCCGACGCGATGTGCGAGGAGGCGTATCCGGGGACCGCCGACGGGACGTACGAGGCCGCCAGCATGCTCTGCGCCGGTGACCCCCAGGGCGGTCACGATGCGTGCCAGGGCGACAGCGGAGGGCCGCTGGTGGCGCACGGCCGGCTCATCGGGCTGGTCTCCTGGGGCGTCGGCTGTGGGCAGGCCGCCAGTCCCGGGGTCTACACACGGATCTCGGCGCTGCTTCCGGCGGTCGGGGAACAGGGCTGATTCAAGCCATTTCAGCCTGGGAACGAGGACGGGCGGCCACCCCTGTGGTGCAGGGGTGGCCGCCCGTCGGCCGGTTCAGGACCGGCCTCTGGCTCGTCGTGGGTGCGAGGTGTCAGCGTTCCTCTTCGGCTGAGGTGGCCGGTACGGCCGTGAGCCGATCGGTCTCATCCTGGATGTCCGCGGCGATCTTCTTGAGTTCCGGCTCGAACTTGCGCCCGTGGTGGGCGCAGAAGAGCAGTTCGCCGCCGCTGGCCAGGACAACGCGCAGGTATGCCTGGGCGCCGCAACGGTCGCATCGGTCGGCGGCCGTCAGGGGGCTCGCGGGGGTCAGAACAGTAGTCACGTCGCCTCTTCTCTAGCTCGACGAGCTGTCGTACCAGGGTCAACATCCAACCAGGCCGAAAACGTTCCCGCTCGTGGCTTTTCCTCGAAACTTTTTGTCAAGGTGGCTGTCTGCTGCCGGTTGGCGGCGAATGTGCCGTATTGCGGTGGCTTTACGGTTTCGCGTGGATTGTCTTGTCTTGATCCTCCCGGCGGGGTCGCCGGTTGTTGATGAGGACGTGCCCGGAGCCTAAATGGTTCATGCCTGGAAGGGAACGTGATGTGCGCTTCACTCCAACGAGCTATCGAACGCGTGTACGGTGATGGTTTGGCGTCCAGTGTTGTCTAGGGTGGCGTAACAACGGCTCTACCAGGGCTCGGTACCCTCTGACGGGCGACCGACGCCCGGCCTGTACCCACTGGGCCCCAAAGTAAATTCAGCGAGGAGCGAACTGCGTGACCGCCGATACGTCCGTGCAAAGGGACAGCTCGAACTACACCGCGCGGCACCTGCTCGTCCTCGAAGGGCTGGAAGCGGTCCGTAAGCGGCCCGGCATGTACATCGGGTCGACCGACAGCCGCGGTCTGATGCACTGCCTCTGGGAGATCATCGACAACTCCGTCGACGAGGCCCTGGGCGGGCACTGCGACCACATCGAGGTTATCCTCCACGAAGACAGCTCTGTCGAGGTGCGGGACAACGGGCGCGGCATTCCGGTCGACGCCGAGCCCAAGACCGGCCTCTCCGGCATCGAGGTCGTGATGACCAAGCTGCACGCCGGCGGAAAGTTCGGCGGCGGCTCGTACGCGGCCTCCGGCGGTCTGCACGGCGTGGGCGCCTCCGTCGTCAACGCCTTGTCCGCCCGCCTCGACGTAGAGGTCGACCGCAACACGACGCACTCCATCAGCTTCCGGCGCGGAGTGCCCGGCATCTTCACCGAGCCGGGCCCCGACAGCCCCTTCGACCCGGCCAGCGGACTCCTCAAGGGCAAGCGGGTGCCCAAGGGCCGCACCGGCACCAGGATCCGCTACTGGGCCGACCGGCAGATCTTCCTCAAGGACGCCAAGCTCTCCCTGGAGCACCTGTACCAGCGTGCCCGCCAGACGGCCTTCCTGGTGCCGGGACTGACCATCGTCGTCCGGGACGAGCGAGGGCTCGAGGGCGAGGGCAAGACCGAGGAAACCTTCCGCTTCGACGGCGGCATCAGCGAGTTCTGCGAGTACCTCGCGCAGGACAAGGCGGTCTGCGACATCCAGCGCCTGACCGGCTCGGGCACCTTCAAGGAGACCGTCCCGGTCCTCGACGACCGCGGCCACATGACGCCCACCGAGGTCACCCGCGAGCTCGGCGTGGACATCGCGCTGCGCTGGGGCACCGGCTACGACACCACGGTCAGGTCCTTCGTCAACATCATCGCCACCCCCAAGGGCGGCACGCATGTGACGGGCTTCGAGCGGTCCCTCACCAAGACCGTCAACGAGGTGCTGCGCTCGGCCAAGCTGCTGCGCGTCGCCGAGGACGACATCGTCAAGGACGACGCCCTGGAGGGGCTCACCGCGGTCGTGACCGTGCGGCTCGCCGAGCCGCAGTTCGAAGGCCAGACCAAGGAGGTCCTCGGCACCTCGGCGGCCAACCGGATCGTCTCGAACGTCGTCGCCAAGGAGCTCAAGGCGTTCCTGACCTCGACCAAGCGCGACGACAAGGCGCAGGCGCGGGCGGTCATGGAGAAGGCCGTCGCCGCAGCCCGTACGCGGATCGCGGCCCGCCAGCACAAGGACGCGCAGCGCCGTAAGACCGCGCTGGAGTCCTCCTCGCTGCCGGCCAAGCTCGCCGACTGCCGCAGCGACGACGTGGAGCGCAGCGAGCTCTTCATCGTCGAAGGGGACTCCGCGCTCGGTACGGCCAAGCTCGCGCGGAACTCCGAGTTCCAGGCGCTGCTGCCGATCCGGGGAAAGATCCTCAACGTACAGAAGGCGTCCGTCTCGGACATGCTCAAGAACGCCGAGTGCGGGGCGATCATCCAGGTCATAGGAGCGGGGTCCGGGCGGACCTTCGACATCGACGCCGCGCGCTACGGGAAGATCGTCCTGCTCGTCGACGCCGATGTCGACGGCGCGCACATCCGGATCCTGCTGCTGACGCTCTTCCAGCGCTACATGCGCCCGATGGTCGAGGCGGGGCGCGTCTTCGCGGCCGTGCCGCCGCTGCACCGGATCGAGCTGGTCCAGCCCAAGAAGGGCCAGGACAAGTACGTCTACACGTACTCCGACAACGAGCTGCGCCAGACGCTGCTGGAGTACCAGCGCAAGAACATCCGCTACAAGGACTCCATCCAGCGGTACAAGGGTCTGGGCGAGATGGACGCGGACCAGCTGGCGGAGACCACGATGGATCCGCGGTTCAGGACGCTGCGGCGGATCAACATCGGTGATCTCGACGCGGCGGAGCAGGTCTTCGATCTGCTGATGGGCAACGAGGTCGCGCCGCGCAAGGAGTTCATCACCAGCTCCGCGGCGACCCTGGACCGCTCGCGCATCGACGCCTGAGGGTTCTCCACCCGTGGGTGGAGCGAGAAGCTCCACCCACGATCCACCCCTGCTCCGATCTGCTGGCCAGGGCATTTCCGTAACTTCGAAGGCACAGAACTTCGTCGTCTCCCGGAGGCCCTCATGTCCACGCTCACCGATGTCGTGGTGATCGCCGCCGTCGTGGTGCTGGTGATCGTGCGGCAGTTCAGGACACAGCAGATCACCCACGACCGGCGCTGGTGGGTGATGCCCGCCGTGCTCGCCTTCTTCGCGGTGCGCCAGAACGGGCTGCTCGACGTGCACCACCGCACCGAGTCCGTCCTGCTCATAGGCGCCGAACTGGCCGTCGGCCTGGCCATGGGCGCGGCGTGGGCGTGGACCACCAGGGTGTGGACCGAGGCCGACGGCACGGTCTGGGCCAGGGGCACAAAGGCCACCGCCGCCGTGTGGGTCGGTGGGATGCTGGTGCGGCTCGGCATGATGGGCGTGGGGGCACTGGCCGGGGTACGGCTGGGCACCGGGGCGCTGCTGCTAGCGCTGGCGGCTTCCCTGCTCGTACGGGCGGGAGTGCTGGCATGGCGGGCCGGACGGTTGCAGCCGTCCTACGGATTCGCGGCCGCCGGCCCGGCGGGGGCGGCCTGGAAGGACCGTGTGTGACGACCAGTACCTGGACCAGCTGGCCCTCGCGGGAGGCACTTTCCCGTGAGGGGCTGACGCCTGCCAGGCTGTGGCTCTCCCGTACGGTGCGGCTGGTGGTGCTGGCGGCACTGCTCTGGAGCACCTTCTCGGAAGCGACCGCACCGGCCTGGGGGCTGGTGGTGGCCGGGATCGGTCTGGCGGGGTGTGCCGTGGCCGCCTGGGCGTTCTTCCGCACCAGCCTGGAACACCGGTTGTGGCCCTCGGTCGGACTGATGGCGCTGCTGATGGGCGCGGCGCTGACCGCGCAGCAGACCGGGTTCCACACCCCGGCCGTGGTGCTCTGGTACGGCTGCGCCGTCACCGGCCTGGAGCGGCTGCCGCTCATGGCCGCGGTGCCCTGCACCGGGTTCGCCCTGGGGACGTACGCCCTGGTCACTACGGATGGATGGCTGTCGATCGCGGCCGCCACCGCGGGCGTCGGACTCGGCGGGTACGTTCTGCGACTGGACGCGGAGGCGCGGGGCAGTGCGCAGCGGCTGCTGGCGCAGGAGCGGGCCGCACGGGCCGCCGAGGCGGAGACGGCGGCGCTGGCCGAGCGGGGCCGGATAGCCAGGGAGATCCATGACGTCCTCGCGCACAGCCTCTCCGCTCAGCTGGTGCACCTGGAGGCGGCCCGGCTGCTGATCGAGAGAGAGCCGCAGGGGGAGTTCCGTGACCAGGTCCTGGAGCGCGTGGTGGCGGCCCGCGGGATGGCGCGTGAGGGGCTCGCGGAGACCCGGCAGGCGCTCTCCGCCCTGCGCGGTGAGATGACGCCCGTGGAGGACTTCCTGCAGGAGGTGGTGGGCACGGCGGAGCTCGCCGTGACGGGGGAGCGGCGGCCGTTGCGGGCCGAGGCCTCTCAGGCGGTGCGGCGGGTGGCACAGGAGGCGATGACCAATGTGCGCAAACACGCGCCGGGGGCCCGGGTGCGGGTGGAGCTGGCGTACGGGCCGGGCGAAGTCGCCCTGGAAGTACGGGACTCGGGGGGCCGCCAACCCGACGGAGAGCTCACTGTCAGTGGCTCCGGTTACGGTCTGTTGGGAATGCGGGAGCGTGCCGAGCTGCTCGGTGGGACTCTCGACGCCGGACCGGACGAGGAGGGCTTCGTGGTGCGACTGAGGGTGCCGGCATGACGGCGCGCGTGGTGGTGGCCGACGACCAGTCCGTGGTGCGCGAAGGCATTGTGATGCTGCTCGGACTGCTGCCCGGCATCGAGGTCGTCGGGGCGGCGAAGGACGGCGAGGAGGCGGTGGAACTCGTGGGTGAACACGCCCCGGACGTGGTGCTGATGGACCTGCGGATGCCGCGCTGCGACGGGGTGGAGGCGACCCGCCGCATCCGCGACCGGTACCCGTCCACGCAGGTCGTGGTGCTGACGACCTACGCCGACGACGATTCGATCTTCCCCGCGCTGAAGGCGGGGGCGCGTGGATATCTGACCAAGGACGCCGGGGGCGACGAGATCGTACGGGCCATCGAGGACGTGATGTCGGGGCAGGCGGGGCTTTCGCCCAGCGTGCAGAGGCTGTTGGTGGAGCGGGTCACGGCCGCGCCGCCGCCCGTGGCCGGCGTGGTGGAGCTGCCCGACGGGCTCACCGCGCGCGAGGCGGAGATCCTGAACCTGATCGCCGAGGGGCTCTCCAACACGGAGATCTCCCGGTCGTTGCAGATCTCCACGGCCACGGTGAAGACGCACATCAACAACCTCTTCGCCAAGACCGGAGTGCGCGATCGCGCACAGGCCGTGCGATACGCCTACCAACGGGGCCTTGCACAGCCTCCTGGTACATCCCTGACCTAGTCACCTAATGGGGTGAAGAGGGCCCCAGAACCGCCCGGGATCTTCCTGTTGTCCCCATCCTGGGGCACGCGGCCGCCGCAGCGGTCCGCGTACAGGGAGAGGATGTTCGGTGGAGAAGGACGTAGGGCGCGAGTCCGCTGAGGTGCGGCTCGACGACCCCTGGTACGACGCGTTGGCTTCCGGCTGGGGGGAGTTGCACGAGGCCGGCAGCGGCATCCCCGCGGCGGTACCGGCGCAGAAGTCATCCGAACCGGGCCGCAGCGCGGCCGACATCTATCTCGAAGTGCAGTCCAGCGCCGCCTTCCAGGAAGTGCGCAGCCGCTACCGCAGGTTCGTCGTGCCCGCGGCGCTGGCCTTTCTCGCCTGGTACGTGGCCTACGTCGTCACCGCCACGACGGCCCCCGGATTCATGGCCCGCCCGGTAGCGGGGGCGGTGAATGTCGCGATGGTCGCGGGGCTCGGCCAGTTCCTCACCACCTTCCTGCTGACCTGGGCCTACGCACGGCACGCGCGACTGCGCAGGGACCGGGCGGCGCTCGATCTCCGTTGGGACACACAGGAATTGACGCGGGGGATCACCAGGTGAGCGGCGACCACCAGACTCTGGCGCTGCTGCTGTTCAGCGCATTCATCGCGGCGACGCTCGCCATCACCACCTGGGTGAGCCGCAACCGGCACGGTTCCGCCGAGGAGTTCTACGCGGGCGGACGGCTGTTCTCCCCCATGGAGAACGGTTTCGCCATCGCGGGCGACTACATGTCGGCCGCCTCCTTCCTCGGCATCTCCGGACTGATCGCCCTCTTCGGCTACGACGGCATGCTCTACTCCGTCGGATTCCTCGTCGCCTGGCTGGTCGTGCTGCTCCTGGTGGCCGAACTGGTCCGTAACTGCGGCCGGTTCACCCTCGCCGACGTCGTCGCGTCCCGGATGAGCGAGCGACCCGTGCGCATCGCCGCGGGAACTTCCTCCGTCACCGTCTCCGTTCTCTATCTGGTGGCGCAGATGGTCGGTGCGGGCAGCCTGGTCTCGCTCCTGCTCGGCGGGGACAGCGGCTCGTCGCAGGTGCTCGCGGTGATCGGCGTGGGCGCGCTCATGGTCGTCTATGTGACGCTGGGCGGGATGCGGGCCACCACCTGGATCCAGATCGTCAAGGCCGTACTGCTGATGGCGGGTGCGATCGCGCTCACCGTGCTCGTACTGGTGCGATTCCACGGGAACTTCAACCAACTGCTCAACACCGCCGCGGACCGCAGCGGCCACGGCACGAAATTCCTCGCACCCGGCCTCAAGTACGGCGGGGACTGGACCGCGCGCTTCGACTTCATCAGCCTCGGCCTCGCGCTCGTCCTCGGCACGGCAGGGCTGCCGCACATCCTGTCGCGCTTCTACACCGTGCCCACCGCCCGGGCCGCCCGCCGCTCGGTCGTCTGGTCCATCGGGCTCATCGGCGGCTTCTACCTGATGACGATCGTGCTCGGCTTCGGCGCCGCCGCCCTGGTGGGTTCCGATGCCGTACGGAAGTCGAATGCCGCGGGGAACACAGCGGTTCCGCTGCTCGCCCTGGACCTGGGCGGGGGAGCAGGGTCAACAGGCGGAACGGTTCTGTTCGCCGTAGTGGCGGCGATTGCCTTCGCGACCATCCTCGCCGTCGTCGCGGGGATCACGCTGGCCTCCTCGGCCTCCGTCGCCCACGACCTGTACGCCTCGCTCAGGCGCCGTCACGCCAAGCAGCACAGCGAAGTCGCCGTGGCCCGGGTCGCGGCGGCCGGTATTGGTGCGGTCGCCATCGCGCTGGGACTGCTGGCGAAGGACATGAACGTAGCCTTCCTGGTGGGACTCGCCTTCGCGGTCGCCGCATCCGCAAATCTGCCCGTGCTGCTCTACTCGCTGTTCTGGCGGAACTTCACCACCCGCGGTGCGGTCTGGTCGGTCTACGGAGGCCTGATCCCCGCCATCGTGCTGGTGCTGCTGTCGCCCGTCGTCTCCGGCAGCCCCGCATCCCTCTTCCCCGGCGTGGACTTCCAGTTCTTCCCGCTGGAGAACCCCGGTCTGGTCTCCATCCCGCTCGGCTTCCTCGCGGGCTGGCTCGGTACGGTCACCTCGTCCGAGCCCCCGGACGCTGCCCGGCACGCGGAGACGGAAGTACGGTCACTGACCGGTGCCGGCGCCGTCTGACCCCGGCACGGCCCAGACGTAACGGTGCTCCGGGCGGCCGGTGTCCCCGTACTTGAGGCTGAGCCGGAGCCGTCCGGTTTGCTCCAGTTGGCGCAGATAACGCTGGGCGGTGGACCGGCTCAGCCCCGTCCGCGCGGCCACCTCGTGGGCCGACAGCGGCTGAGGGGTCCCGGTCAGCACCTCGCGGATCAGCTCGGACGTCGGTACGGAATGACCAGCGGGAAGGCCTGCGGACGCGGCGGGCCCAGCGGTGCGCAGGGCGCTGAAGATCCGGTCGACCTGCTCCTGGCCGGCGGCCTCCCCGCTGCAGCCGACCCGGTCCACGGTGCGGCGCAGGGCGGCGTAACTGTCCAGCCGGGAGCGGAGTCCGGCAAAGGTGAACGGTTTGACCAGGTAGTGCAGGGCGCCATGGCGCATGGCGGCCTGCACGGTCGTCACATCACTGGCAGCGGTCACCATGATCACGTCGGTGTGGTGGCCCTGCTGGCGCATGCGCCGTACCAGCGAGAGTCCGGTCTCGTCCGGCAGGTAGTGGTCGAGCAGCACCAGATCGATGTGTTCGCGCTCGAGGGTGGCCATCGCCTGGCCGGCGCTGTGCGCGCGGGCGGCGACCCGGAAGCCGGGAACCTTTCCCACGTACGCCGCGTTGATCTCAGCAACACGGAAGTCGTCGTCGACCACCAGCACGTCGATCATTCGACCTCCCTGTGTGAACCGTTTGTTGCGACCACGTAGTTGTAGCGCGAGCAAAACGAGCACAACAGTGTTTTGCAAGCAGAAGACGGCCTTGCGCCCACAAGGCTGCCGTTGTGCTGCGTGCCACATCTACGGTCCCGCTCCATGAGCACAGACACGAGCCCCGCCATCGAGCTGCGGGGCGCAGGCAAAGCGTTCCGTACGCCGTCCGGGGCGCTCCACACCGCCGTACGGGATCTGGATCTGACCGTGGCCCGCGGCGAGTTCGTCGCCGTGGTGGGTCCCACCGGCTGCGGCAAATCAACCACCCTGACACTGGTGAGCGGGCTTGAGGAGCCCACCGCCGGCGAGGTGCTGGTCGCCGGCGAGCCGGTCTCCGGAATCGGCGACAAGGTCGGATTCGTCTTCCAGCAGGACGCCACCTTCCCCTGGCGGACCGTCCTGTCCAATGTGATGGCGGGGCCGCGCTTCCGCGGAGTCCCCAAGGCCGAGGCCAGGGAACGGGCCCGGGAATGGCTCGCCCGCGTAGGCCTCTCGGCCTTCGAGGACCGCTATCCGCACCAGCTCTCCGGCGGCCAGCGCAAACGCGTCGCACTCGCACAGACCTTTGTGAACGACCCCGAGATCCTGCTCATGGACGAGCCGTTCTCCGCGCTCGACGTGCAGACCCGCGCGCTGATGTCGGACGAGCTCCTCGAACTGTGGGCGGGCACCGGCTCGTCGGTGGTCTTCGTGACGCACGACCTGGAGGAGTCCATCGCCCTCGCCGACCGGGTGGTCGTCATGACGGCCGGTCCGGCCACGGTGAAGGAGATCTTCACCATCGATCTGCCCCGGCCGCGGAAGGTCGAGGAAGTACGGCTCGAGCCCCGGTTCGTCGAGATCTACCGCGAGATCTGGTCCTCGCTCGGCGAAGAGGTCCGCATCACGCGCGAGAGGGGTGCCGCCCGTGTCGACAACGCAGCCTGAGACCAAGGCCGGCATCGCACCCGCCGCCGCGACGAGCGCCGAGGAGCGCAAGAACTCCCGCGCCAGGGCCGCGCGCCGCCGCAAGGGCCTGGTCCTGGGCAGCCGGCTGCTGCTGCTGGTCGTCCTGCTCGGCCTGTGGGAGGTGCTCGCCCGCACCAAGGTCATCGACCCGTTCAACTTCTCGATGCCCTCGAAGGTCTGGGACCAGATCAGCACCTGGGTCCTGCACGGCACCGCGCAGGGTTCGCTGGGCGAGCAGATCGCCACCACGCTCTACGAGGCCTTCATGGGCTGGATCATCGGCGTCATCGCCGGTGTGGTCCTCGGCATCGTCCTCGGCCGGATCGCGTTCCTCGCCGATGTGCTGGGTCCGTACGTCAAGGTCCTCAACGCCATCCCCCGGATCGCCCTGGCGCCGATCTTCGTCATCTGGTTCGGCCTCGGCCCGGAGTCGAAGATCGCCTCGGCCATCGTGCTGGTCTTCTTCCCGGTCTTCTTCAACGCCTTCCAGGGCGCCCGCGAGGTGGACCGCAACCTGGTCGACAACGCGCGCATCCTCGGTGCGAGCAACCGCAAGGTGACGCTGCAGGTCGTCGTCCCCTCCGCGACCACGTGGATCTTCACCAGCCTGCACATCAGCTTCGGCTTCGCCCTGATCGGCGCCATCGTCGGCGAGTACATCGGCGCCTCCAAGGGGGTCGGCCTCCTCGTCGCCGCGGCCCAGGGCAACTTCAACCCGGCCGGTGTCTACGCGGCGATGGCCATCCTCGCCGTGGTCGCCCTGGTCGCCGAGGGGCTGCTGACCCTGGTCGAGCGCCGTCTCTTCAAGTGGAAGCCGGCGGGCCACGGCGCCGACCGCTGACCCCGTTTCCCCTTTGCCGCAGCACTTTTCCCCCGGTACTCACAAGGACGTGTGAATCATGCGCAGTTCCCTCAAGATCCCGGCGCTTGCCGTCGCCGGTGTGCTCGCCCTCTCCACGCTGACCGCCTGCGCCGACGACGCCTCCACCTCCTCGGGCTCCGGCAAGCCCGCGGGCAAGGTCGAGGGTGAGTCGGTCAAGATCATGGTGGGTGGCCTGGACAAGGTCATCTACATGCCGGCGATGCTCACCCAGCAGCTCGGTTTCTTCCGGGACGAGGGCATCAACGTCGAGCTGCTGACGGAGCCGGCGGGCGTGCAGGCCGAGACGGCGCTCGTTTCGGGTCAGGTCCAGGGCGCCGTCGGCTTCTACGACCACACGCTCGACCTGCAGACCAAGGGCAAGTCCGTCGAGTCCGTGGTGCAGTTCTCGCACGCTCCCGGCGAAGTCGAGATCGTCTCGAACAAGGCCGAGGACATCACCTCCCCGAAGGACTTCAAGGGCAAGCACGTCGGCATCACCGGAATCGGCTCCTCCACCGACTTCCTGAGCCAGTACCTCGGCGTCAAGAACGGCGTGGACTCCAGTGACTTCACCCGGGTCGCCGTCGGCGCGGGCCCCACCTTCATCGCCGCCCTGCAGAAGGGCTCCATCCAGGCCGGCATGACGACGGACCCCACCGTCGCCCAGATCCTGGACAAGAAGCTCGGCCGCGTCCTGGTCGACATGCGCACCCCCGCGGGCTCGCAGGAGGCCTTCGGCGGTCCGTACCCCTCCTCCAGCCTCTACATGCAGAGCTCCTGGGTCGACAGCCACAAGGAGAGCGTGCAGAAGCTGGTCAACGCCTTCGTCAAGACGCTCAAGTGGATGTCCACGCACTCCCCGGAGGAGATCGCCGCCAAGATGCCGGCGGACTACGCGGCGGGGAACCAGAAGCTCTACACCGAGTCGGTCAAGAGCACGCTGCCCATGTTCACCACGGACGGGGTGATGCCGGCCAATGGTCCGGAGACCGTCGAGCGCGTCCTGAAGGCCTTCAACCCGAACATCAAGAACGCGAAGATCGACCTGGCGAAGACGTACACGACGGAGTTCGCCAAGAACGCGCACTGACACGGCGGTTCACAGGCTCGCGACCCACGCGTAGCGGTGCTCGGGGCGGCCGGTCTCCCCGTACTTGAGACTGAGCCGCACCCGGCCCGTGCGCTCGAGCAGCTTCAGATAGCGCTGGGCCGTCTGCCTGCTGACCCCCGACCGCTCCGCGATCTCCTGGGCGGAGAGCGGGAGTTCGGCGCCGAGGAGCACCTGGCGCACCAGTTCCGCGGTGGTCGGCGAGTGCCCCTTGGGGAGTTCGGACGAGCTCGCCGCCGACAGCGCCCCGAAGATCCGGTCCACCTCCGCCTGCTCCGCTTCGCCGCCCCCGTCCAGGGTGCGGCGAAGCGCTGCGTAGGCCTCCAGCTTGGTGCGAAGACCGGCGAAGTTGAAGGGCTTGACCAGGTACTGGAGCGCGCCGTGCCGCTGCGCCGCCTGTACGGTCGCGATGTCGCGCGCCGCCGTCACCATGATCACGTCGAGGTGGAGGCCCCTGCTGCGCAGCTCCCGTACGACCGACAGGCCGTTCTCGTCCGGCAGATAGTGGTCGAGCAGCACCAGATCGACCGGATGCGCGGCGACACTGTCGAGCGCCTGCGCCGCCGAGTGCGCCGTCGCACTCACCCGGAAGCCCGCCACCTTGGCCACATAGGCCGCATTGATCTGCGCGACCCGGACGTCGTCGTCCACCACCAGTACGTCGATCACAGCTTCTCTCCTGCCGGGGCGAGGCCGGGTTCGGTCAGTGCTTCGGGGAGTACGACGGTGAACACGGCTCCGCCCTCCGCGCTCTCCCCGGCCCGCGCGCTGCCGCCCTGCCGCTCGGCGAACCGGCGCACCATCGCGAGCCCGAGGCCGCGCTTGCCGTGCGCCGGAAGCTTCTTGGTCGTCCAGCCCTCCGTGAAGATCACCTCACGCTCCTCCGAGGGGATCCCGGGTCCGCTGTCGCTGACCCGGAGCACGGCCGTACGGCCCTCGGTGTGCAGCGCGATCTCGACCTGGGCGGAGAGAGAACCGGACGCCGCGTCCAGCGCGTTGTCCACCAGATTGCCGACGATCGTCACCAGACCGCGCGGGTCGACCAGACGGTCGGGCAGCAGCGAACCGGTCGCGATGCGCAGCGAGACGCCGCGCTCGGCGGCGACGGTGGCCTTGCCCACCAGCAGGGCGGCGAGCAGCGGGTCGTGGATCTTCTCGGTGACCTGCTCGGCGGTGGCCCGGTGCACGCCGACCACCTCGGTCACGAAGTCCGCCGCCTCCTCGTGCATCTCGAGTTCGAGGAGGCCGAGCAGGGTGTGCAGCCGGTTGGCGTGCTCGTGGTCCTGGGCGCGCAGGGCATCGATCAGACCGCGCGTGGAGTCCAGTTCGCGGCCCAGCTGCTCCAGTTCCGTGCGGTCGCGGAGGGTCGCGACGGCGCCTCCGTCGTCGGTGGGCATCCGGTTGGTGATGAGGACGCGCTGGCCCCGTACGGTCAGGAGGTCGTCGCCGGTGACCCGGCCCGCCAGTACGTCGGCGGTACGCCCCTCGCCGAGCGCCTCGTCCAGGGGGAGCCCGGTGGCCTCGGGGCCGAGGCCCAGGAGCCGCTGAGCCTCGTCGTTCATGAGCCGGATCCGGCCATGCATGTCGAGGGCGACGACGCCCTCGCGGATGCCGTGCAGCATCGCCTCGCGCTCGGCGAGCAGTGCGGAGATGTCGGAGAAGGCCAGGTCGTGGGTCTGGCGCTGGAGACGGCGGGAGATCAGGTAGGCGGCCAGAGCGCCGATGGCGAGCGCCCCGCCTGCGTACGCCAGCAGGCCGGGAATGGCCGAGATCAGTTGGGTGCGCACGCTGTCGTACGCGATGCCGACCGAGACCGCGCCGACGATCGTTCCGTCCGCGGTCCGCAGCGGGGTCTTGCCGCGGGCGGAGCGGGCGAGTGTGCCCTTGTCGATCTCCATCACGTCGTCGCCGGCGAGGGGGGCTTTGGCGCTGGTGGAGACCTGGTGGCCGATCTCACTGAGCGTGGGATGCGACCAGCGGATCGAGTGCCGGTCCACCACCACGATGTACTCGGCTCCGGTCGCGTCCTTGATGCGCTGCGCTTCCTTCTGCACCGGACCCTTGGCACTCGGCTTGGTGGCGAGCAGTTCCTCCGCCAGCTGCGGCGAGGCAGTGGTCTGCGCGATCGCGAGCGCACGGTGCATCGCCTGGTCGTCGAGCTGGTCACTGAGCGGCCGCAGGAAGAGTCCCGTGGCGAGGACGGCGACCCCGGCCGCGATCGCCAGCTGCATCAGCAGGACCTGGGAGAAGACACGCTGCGGCAGACCTATGCGGATCCTTCTGGGCTGCCGGGTGCTCATATGCAAAGACGGTAAAGGGCGGGGTGCCGCAACCGGAAATTTCCCCGGGCACGCAAATCACTTGCGCTGCTTGCGCTAATCTTGCGTGCATGACGCGACGACTTGCGCACGTAGCTCGGAAGGTCGGGGTCAGCGAGGCCACCGTAAGCCGGGTTCTCAACAACAAACCCGGGGTCTCCGAGGCCACCCGCCAGGCCGTCCTCTCGGCCCTCGACGTACTGGGTTACGAACGCCCCACCCAACTGCGGGGCGAGCGGGCCAGGCTGGTCGGCCTGGTCCTGCCCGAGCTGCAGAACCCCATTTTCCCGGCGTTCGCCGAGGTCGTGGGCGGCGCCCTCGCCCAACAGGGGCTCACGCCCGTGCTCTGCACGCAGACCAAGGGCGGGGTCTCGGAGGCAGACTACGTCGAACTCCTCCTCGAACAGCAGGTTTCCGGCGTGGTCTTTGCCGGCGGGCTCTACGCGCAGGCGGACGCCCCGCACGACCACTACAAGGTGCTCGCCGACCGCAAGATCCCCGTCGTACTGATCAACGCGGCCATCGACCACCTCGGCTTCCCCTGCGTCTCCTGCGACGACTCCGTCGCCGTGGAGCAGGCCTGGCGGCACCTCGCCTCCCTGGGCCACGAACGCATCGGACTCGTCCTCGGCCCCAGCGACCACATGCCCTCGCAGCGCAAGCTCGCCGCCGCCCGGAGGATCGCCGGCGAGCTGGGCGGTGAGGTGCCGGACGAGCGGATCGTACGGGCGATGTTCTCGCTCGAAGGCGGTCAGGCCGCCGCCGCCCGGCTGCTCGACCAGGGTGTCACCGGGTTCATCTGCGCGAGCGACCCCCTCGCCCTCGGGGCGGTGCGTGCGGCACGCCGCCGGGGCCTGTCCGTACCCGGAGACGTGTCGATCGTCGGATACGACGACTCGGCTTTCATGAACTGCACGGAGCCCCCGCTGACCACCGTCCGCCAGCCCATCGAGGCCATGGGGCGGGCCGCCGTGGAACTGCTGTCCGTGCAGATCGCGGGGCGTGCGGTCCCCTCCGACGAGCTGCTCTTCGAACCCGAACTGGTGGTCCGCGGCTCGACCGCGCAAGCGCCGCGCGACAGAACCCATTAGCTGTCAACTATTTGCGGAATCTGCGCGACATCTTGCGGTCATGTGATGTCGGTGGTTGAGTGTGCGCCGCCACACAGCGAGCTGCTGTGGGCTTCCCGCGCTCCTGCCCACAAGGGGACCACCGATGAGAAGCACCTGGTTCCGCCCAGCCCACCGCCGCACTGCCGCGGCCGCCCTCGTCTCCGCGCTTGCTCTGACCGCTCTCGCAGCCTGCGGCACCAGCAGCAGCGACACCGGGAGCAAGGGATCAGGTGGCGGCAGTTCCGACCCGACCGCTCCGCTCGACCCGAAGACCAAGGTCACACTGACCATGGACTGCATGCCTCCCGCCGCCAAGGCCGCCGAACTGCGGCAGTGGAAGGAGGACATCAAGACGTTCAACCAGAAGTACCCGAACGTGACGATCAACGGTAAGTCGACGACCGGCCAGTGCGAGGAGCCCACCCGCTTCACCGCGGCGCTCAAGGGCAAGTCGCAGCCGGACGTCTTCTACACGTACTTCACCGACCTGCAGCAGGTCCTGGACAACGACGGCGCCGCGGACATCAGTGCGTACGTCACCGACAAGACCGTCCCGGCCCTGCCGTCGATCGACCCCAACGTGCTGAACGTCCTCAAGAAGGACGGCAAGCTCTACGGGCTGCCCACCAGCAACTACACCATGGGCCTGCTCATCAACCGCAAGCTCTTCCAGCAGGCCGGCCTCGACCCGAACAAGCCGCCGACCACCTGGGCCGAGGTGCGCACCGCGGCCAAGGCCATCGCCAAGCTCGGCAATGGGATCTCCGGCTACGGCGAGTACAGCGCGACCAACCAGGGTGGCTGGCACTTCACCGCGACCATGTACGGCCTCGGCGGCGACATCGTCTCCCCCGACGGCAAGAAGGCCGCGTTCAACAACGACCTCGGCAAGCAGGTCGTGAGCAACCTGAAGGCCATGCGGTGGGACGACGACAGCATGGGCAAGACCCAGCTGCTGAAGTGGGGTGATCTGCAGAAGCAGATCAGCACCGACAAGCTCGGCATGTTCCTCGCCGCCCCCGACGACATCACGTACATGGTCCAGCAACTCGGCGCCAAGTACGAGAACTTCGGCATGGGACCGATCCCCGGCGGCAAGGCCACGCTCTTCGGCGGCAACGACTACATGATCAAGAAGGGGCTCTCCCCGGACCAGATCAAGGCCGCCATCGCCTGGCTGAGCTTCAAGACGCTCACCCCCGGCAAGGGCCAGTTCGACTGGGCGCGCTCCAAGGGCGACCAGCTCCCCGTCGGTCTGCCGCAGCCCAACTTCTGGACCGGTGCCACCAAGGCCACGGACCTCACGTCCCGTACGGACAACGCGACCATGCCGGTCGAGAACTTCCGTCCCTTCCTGGACAACCCGATCGTCGGCAAGGCCGAGCCGGTCAAGGCCCAGGAGATCTACAAGGTCCTGGACAACGTGATGTCGGGCGTCCTGACCAACAAGAACGCGGACGCGGGCAAGCTGCTCTCCACCGCCGAGACCCAGGTCAACCAGATTCTGGCCAACCAGTAACTGGCGTACGGGAGCCGGGACTTCACTGTCCCGGCTCCCCTACCGGCACCAAGGAGCGACGATGTCGGCCCCCACCCTCTCCACCAGCAGCACCCCTTCGAAGCCGGACGGCCCCGGCCGGGAAGTCCCCGCGTACGCACGGCGCGAGGCCTTCACCAGCGCACTGCGGCGCAACATCTCGGCGCACGGCTTCCTGATCGGGGCCGTGCTCTGCTTCTCGTTCTTCTCCTGGTACCCGATGGTCAGGGAGTTCCTGCTGGCCTTCCAGAAGACCGAGGCGGGCAAGACCAGCTGGGTCGGCCTGCGCAATCTCAAGTACGTCGCCAACGACCCGGCCTTCTGGCAGGCCTGGCGCAACACCCTTCTCTTCACCGGCCTCGCCCTGCTGCTCGGCTTCGTGGTGCCGTTCTTCGTCGCGATCATCCTCAATGAATTCCGCCACGGCCAGGGCTACCTGCGGCTCCTCGTCTACCTCCCCGTGATGCTCCCGCCGGTCGCCTCTGTCCTGCTCTTCAAGTACTTCTACGACCCGGGCTACGGCCTCTTCAACGGCATCCTGCACTTCCTCCACCTCCCCGAACAGCAATGGCTCCAGTCCACGAGCACCGCGATGCTGTCGGTGGTCATCGCCTCCACCTGGATGAACATGGGCGGCGCCACCCTCATCTACCTGGCCGCACTCCAGGGCATACCGGGTGAGCTCTACGAGGCCGCCGAGCTCGACGGAGCCGGCCTCTTCAGCAAGATCTGGCACATCACCATCCCGCAGACCCGGCTCATCCTGTCGCTGCTGCTCCTGATGCAGATCATCGCGACGATGCAGGTCTTCGCGGAACCGTTCCTGCTCACGGGCGGCGCAGGCCCCGAGGGCTCCACGACGACGGTCGTCTACCTCATCTACCAGTACGCCTTCAACTTCAACAACTACGGCGGCGCGGCGGCGCTCGGCCTGGTCCTGCTCGTACTGCTGGCCGGCTTCTCGGCCGTGTACGTCCGACTCAGCCGCGACAGCGAAGACTAGAGCAGGAGTACGACGATGGCAGAGCGCACCCTCATCTCGCCCGCCCAACTGGGCCGTCCCCGCGGCAAGTTCCTCTACTGGAGCGTCCTCGTCGCGGTGATCCTCCTCTTCACCCTGGTCTTCCTCGGCCCCCTCTACTGGATGGTCACCGGCGGGCTGAAGACCGCCCAGGAGTACGCCCAGTCCCCGCCCACCGCGTTCCCGCACTCGGCGCACCCGAAGAACTACAGCGACGCGTGGAACATCATGGATCTCTCCAAGCTCCTGTTCAACACGCTCTACTAC
This sequence comes from Streptomyces sp. NBC_01465, assembly GCF_036227325.1. NCBI lineage: Bacteria > Bacillati > Actinomycetota > Actinomycetes > Kitasatosporales > Streptomycetaceae > Streptomyces > Streptomyces sp. NBC_01465. The sequence continues at coordinate 6,502,962 of NZ_CP109467.1, forward strand.
GCCTTCGGGGCCCTCGCCTTCCAGCTGGTCTTCGACGTCGCCGCGGCCTACTCGCTCTCCAAGCTGAGGCCCATCTTCGGCAAGGTCATCCTCGGGATGATGCTGGCCACCCTGATGATCCCGGCGACGGTCCTGGTCGTACCGCAGTACCTCACGGTCCTCGACGTGCCGATCGTCCACCGCAATCTGATCAACTCGCCCTGGGTGATCTGGCTCCCGTCCGTCACCAACGCCTTCAACATCTTCCTGCTGAAGCGGTTCTTCGACTCGATCCCGCGCGAACTCCTCGACGCGGCGGCCATCGACGGCGCACCCCCGCTGCGCACCCTGCGCTCCATCGTGCTGCCGATCTCCCGCCCGATCCTCGGCGTCGTCTCGATCTTCGCGGTGGTCGGCGTCTGGAAGGACTTCCTCTGGCCGCTGCTCACCCTCCCGGACCCGGCCAAGCAGAGCCTCAACGTCGGCATCTACTCGCTGGCCCAGGGGGTCCCGGAGAACTGGCTGATCGCCGCGCTGGCGATGGCATCGGCCCCGACCCTGATCATCTTCCTGATCTTCCAGCGCAACATCATGAGCGGCCTCACCGCAGGCAGCCTCAAGGGCTGACCGCCCCTCCCCGAAAGGACTTCACGTGGCAGCCCCTCACTCCGAGTGGTGGCGCTCTGCGGCCATCTACCAGGTGTACGTACGCAGCTTCGCGGACGCGGACGGCGACGGCACCGGTGATCTCGCGGGCGTCCGCTCCAAGCTGCCGTACCTCGCCGAACTCGGCGTCGACGCGCTCTGGTTCACCCCCTGGTACCTCTCCCCGCTCGCCGACGGCGGATACGACGTCGCCGACTACCGCACCATCGACCCCGCCTTCGGCACCCTCGGCGAGGCGGAGAAACTCATCGCCGAAGCGGGCGAGCTCGGCATCCGTACCATCGTCGACATCGTGCCCAACCATGTCTCCGACCAGCACGTCTGGTTCAAGGCGGCACTGGAGGCCGGGCCCGGCAGCCCCGAGCGCGAGCTCTTCCACTTCCGTCCCGGGCGCGGCGAGAGAGGTGAACTCCCGCCCAACGACTGGCCGTCGCAGTTCGCCGGCGAGACCTGGACGCGGGTGGCGGACGGCGAGTGGTACCTCCACCTCTTCGCGCCCGAGCAGCCGGACCTCAACTGGGCGCATCCACAGGTGCGCAGCGAGCACGAGGACGTCCTGCGCTTCTGGTTCGAGCGCGGGGTGGCAGGTGTACGGATCGACTCCGCGGCCCTGCTCGCCAAGGCCGAGGGGTTGCCCGACTTCGTCGAGGGCCGCGATCCGCATCCGTACATCGACCAGGACGAACTCCACGACATCTACCGCTCCTGGCGCAGGGTCGCCGACGAGTACGGCGGTGTCTTCGTCGGCGAGGTCTGGCTGCCGGACTCCGAGCGCTTCGCCCGCTATCTGCGCCCCGACGAACTGCACACCGCCTTCAACCTCAACTTTCTGACCTGCCCGTGGGACGCGGCCCTGCTCCGCAGGACCGTCGAGGAGACCCTCGCCGAGCACGCACCGGTCGGCGCGCCCGCCACCTGGGTGCTCGCCAACCACGACGTCACACGGACCGTGACGCGGTACGGGCGCGAGGAGAGCGGGTTCGATTTCGCGGCCAAGACCTTCGGGACCCCCACGGACCTGGTGCTCGGCACCCGCAGGGCGCGCGCGGCGGCGCTGCTCTCCCTCGCACTGCCGGGTTCGGTCTACCTCTACCAGGGCGAGGAACTCGGCCTGCCGGAGTCGGAGATACCGCTGGACCGCATCGAGGACCCCATGCACTTCCGGTCCGGGGGGAGCGATCCGGGACGCGACGGCTGCCGGGTGCCGCTGCCCTGGACAGCCCGGCGGCCGGTCGTGGAACCGTGGCTTCCGCAGCCGGAGGGCTGGGAGTCGTACGCAGCTGAACTCCAGGTGGGGGACCCGGCGTCGATGCTGTCGCTCTACCGCACGGCGCTGCGGCTGCGGCACGACGGGGAGGGGTTCGGGGACGGGCCGATGGAGTGGCTGCCGGCCGGCGACGGGGTGCTCGCCTTCAGCCGTCCCGGCGGTCTGATCTGCGTCGTCAACCTGGCCGCGGAGCCCGCCGAACTCCCCGGCCACCGTGACGTCCTGCTCACCAGCGGCCCGCTGGACGACGCCGGACGCCTCCCGCAGGACACCGCGGTCTGGCTGCGGGCCTGATCAGGGGAGCGGCTGCGGCGGGCGGGGTCCGGTGTACTGACCACTGGGCCGCATCCGCAGCGGCCGCTCCTCGTACTCCTCCAGCGTGTGCGCGATCCAGCCCGCCGTGCGCGCCACGGCGAACACGGTCTCGCCGGCCTCGGCGGGCATGCCGGTGGTCACCGTCAGTACGGACAGGGCCAGATCGACGTTGGCGTACAGCTCGGTGTGGCGCGCGGTCGTGGTGATCACGTCGCGGGCCGCCGCCAGCGCGGGGGCCGCCTGCTCCACGTCCTCCAGTGCGGCGAACAGGGCCTGGGCGCGCGGGTCTTCGCCCGGGTAGATGCGGTGCCCGAGACCGGGGACGCGGCGGCCGGTGCGCAGATGGTCGGCGACCACGGGGGCCGCGCTGCCCCGTTCGATGACCTCGGCGAGCATCCGGTGGGCGAGGCCGCTGGCCGCGCCGTGCAACGGGCCTTCGAGTACGCCGAGGCCGGCCGACACCGCGGCGTACGGATGGGCGCGGGCCGAGGCCGCGACCCGTACCGCGAGGGTGGAGGCGGCCAGGTCGTGGTCGATGAGCAGAGCAAGTGCCAGGTCCAGGACGCGAAGTGACGCTGCGTCAGGCGGCTGTACGGTCAGCCGGGGCCAGAGCCGCTCGGCCAGCGGCCCCTCGCCGTGGTGTGCCGTGCCGGCCAGGGGGAGCGCGGTCACCAGAGTTGGGATGAGCGTGCGCGCGGTGGCGAGCACGGCCGCCTCCGACAGGTCGAAGCGCAGCGGATCGCTGGCCGCGGCGGCGACCGCCGCCACGCGCAGCCGGTCGGTCGGGGCGGAGTGCGGGGGCAGTGCGTCGACGGCGCGGCGGGCGGCCTCCGTCACGTCCCGGGGAGCGGTGAACCGGATGCCGGGCCGCAGCACGCCGGTCCACAGCCACTCGGCGACCTCCTCGTAGGAGTAGTTGCGCGCCAGCTCGGCGGCGTCCACGCCCCGGAAGAAGTACCGGTCCTTGTCGATCAGCGTGATCCGGGTCCGTACGGACAGCTCGCCGTTGCCGCCGCTCGCGGAATCCCGCCGGGAGCGCCGCACCAGGGCGTCGACCTCCTTGGCGTCGAAGGTGGAGCCCCGGCTGCCGGGGCCGCGGCGGCTCGAGAGCTGGCCGCGGCTCACGTACGCGTAGACCGTCTCCGGCTTCACGCCGAGCCGTTCCGCCGCCTCCCGGGTGGTCAGCCGCTGTTCTTCCGTCACGATGCTCACCGTACTCATATTGATTCAATCAATATTGACAAGGATTAAGTCAAGCATGGATGGTCGAATCAAGAAAGAGGGAGGAAGAGATGTCGATCAGCACAGCACCGGCTCAGGCTCCGGCTCCGCGTGGGCTGGCGGGCGTAGTAGTCACCGAGACCGCACTCGGAGACGTCCGCGGAACCGAGGGCTTCTACCACTACCGCCAGTACTCGGCGGTGGAGCTCGCCGAGACCCGTACCTTCGAGGACGTCTGGTACCTGATGGTCCACGGCGAACTCCCCTCCCTCGCCGAGCGCGAGGTGTTCACCGCACGCACCGCAGCACTGCGGACGCTCCCCGAGGAGGTCCGGGAGGCGCTTCCCGCGATCGCCCGTGCCGGATCGGGTCCTCTCGCGGGCCTCCGTACGGCGCTCTCCCTGTTCGGTGCGTCCGCCGGCTTCCGCCCGGTGTACGACATCACCCCCGACCAGCGCGCCGACGACGCCCTCGCCGCCTGCGCGGTCGTCCCCACGCTGCTGACGGCGCTGTACCGCATCGGGCAGGGGCTCGACCCCGTCGCGCCGCGCACCGACCTGCCGCACGCGGCCAACTACCTCTACATGCTGACCGGTTCGGAGCCGGACCCGGTCCGTGCGCGAGCGGTCGAGCAGTATCTGATCTCGACGATCGACCACGGCTTCAACGCGTCCACGTTCACGTCCCGCGTCATCGCCTCCACCGGCGCCGATGTGGCGGCCTGCCTGGTCGGCGCCGTGGGCGCCCTCTCGGGCCCCCTCCACGGCGGCGCCCCCAGCCGTGCCCTGGACACCCTCGACGCCATCGCGACCCCGGGCCGCATCGACCCCTGGATCCGCGAACGCGTTCTGGAGGGCGACCGCATCATGGGCTTCGGCCACCCCGTCTACCGCACGGAGGACCCCCGCTCGCGGATGCTGCGGGGCATCGCACAGCAATTCGGCGGCCCGCTGGTGGACTTCGCGGTCCAGGTCGAGTCCCGGGTCGAGGCGATCCTGGCGGAACTGAAGCCGGGCCGCGAGCTCCACACGAACGTCGAGTTCTACGCGGGCGTGGTGATGGAACTCTGCGGCCTGCCGCGCGAGATGTTCACCCCGACGTTCTGCGCGGCGCGCGTGGTGGGCTGGAGCGCGAACATCCTGGAACAGTCGGCAGACTCCAAAATCATCCGACCTGCGGCGCGGTACGTCGGGCCATCAGCACCTCAGGCAGTCCCGGCCATCTGACATGCCGAAAGCCCGGCATCCACCGAGATGCCGGGCCGAAGGGGCGCGGTCAGGCGTCGGGGATGTCACCTTTCGCCCTGATGAGTGTCTCGCGGCTGACAATCACGATCCGCTCGTAATCGGCGCGCGAAGCATCGGAGGGCAGCTCAGCTTCGAGGGTTGCAGTAGCTTCTGTCCCGATTACGGCGAAATTTCCGTCGCTGAGTTCGAACAGATCGGGGCAGGACTGCCCGTTGAGACTGCCGCGGGCTGTGGGCGGGACACCGATGCGGCGCACAATCTTCAAAGTAGTGGCTCAAATTCTTCAACGGGCGGACGGGGGAGGGGCAGGCCACTCGCGTCCGCGACCCCTTGAGCGCTACGGACTCGACATTGGCGTCACCCTAGATGTCAACTCGCTTGTGTAGCAAGGTGCTTGTGCGGGCGCCGAGGTCCCGTGCACCGCAGCAACCATGATGCGGCACAGGGGTAACGATCAACTGGTGGAGAGGTCACGCCGCTGGCAACTCGTATGCCGTAAGCGCACGGTGCGATGCAAGGGGGTGATCGACCGGCGGGAGCCTACTCCGCGGGTGGCTGGCCGACGATCCACCACTCTTCATCGTTCTCGTCCAGTTCGCGTATGAGAGCGTCCATCATGCGGCCCGCCCGGGCCTCCTCGGAAGTACTGACCAGGCTCTGGCGATGATGGGAGGTCGCTCGCCAATAGTCCCGGACGATCCGGTTGTTGAAGGTCTGCCTGAGGTGCCCGAAGAGCTCCTGCTTTGAGACGAGGCCGACCCGGTGGGCCAGGAGGGCGTTGGTGTAGAGGATGTTGGCGAAGAGGTATTGCCGCTGCGTGGCGTGCGGGAAGTCCTCGTCGTAGGTGTCCAGTACCGCAGCCAGATCCGGATCGTCGATCGCCTTGGTCAGGAGCTCGTACAGCAGTTGCTGTTGACGGCCCAGGCTGACGTTTTTGTCGTGCCGCCGCCGTTCGACGAGGCTCCGGTGCTGGGCGACCAGCACGGCCAGGCCTGCCGCCCCTCCGGCTGCGATCCCCGCCGCGACGGCCTCCAGCATCCCTAGCTTCTGTGTGGCCATGTCAATACCCCCGATTTGGGCGACCCTGGTCCCTCGTCGGTTGCGGGTGGCGGGCTGCAGGGCGACGAGGGACGGGGTGCACGTGTCGTTCCTCCAGGGTGCCGAGCGGCTCTGGTCGGCGGGGAGGGGCGGAGAGGCGGCGCACGGTCGGATCGGGCTGTGAGGTCGTGCGCCCTGTCGGATGTGTGCCCGTTACACGTCGCTAACAATCGTTTACTTCGCGTCGGATTGACGAGACCCCGCTGCACTACGATCTGAACCCATGTCCAGGAAACCCGTCCCCGTCGTCGTCCTCGCCGGGTTCCTCGGCTCCGGCAAGACCACCCTCCTCAACCATCTCCTCAGGCAGAGCAGGGGCACCCGCATCGGTGCCGTCGTCAATGACTTCGGCGCCGTCGAGATCGACGCGATGACCGTCGCCGGGCAGGTCGACTCGATGGTCTCCCTCGGTAACGGCTGTCTGTGCTGCGCCGTCGACGCCAGTGAGCTCGACGACTACCTGGGCAGACTCGCCCGCCCCGAGCTGCGCATCGACGTCATCGTCATCGAGGCGAGCGGGCTGGCCGAGCCCGAAGAGCTCATCCGGATGATCCTGGCCGCCGAGAACCCGGACATCGTCTACGGGGGCCTCGTCCAGGTCGTCGACGCCGCCGAGTTCGACGCCACCCGCGCCCGTCACCCCGAGACCGACCGCCATCTCGCCCTCGCCGACCTCGTCGTGCTCAACAAGGCCGACCGGGCGGACGAGGCCGGAATCGAGCGGACCCTGACGTCCGTCGGCGAGCTCAGTCCCGGGACGCCCGTCGTCCGGACCTCGTACGGACAGATCGATCCCGAGCTCCTCATCGACCGCCGTGCCGTCGGCGAGCGCGTCGGGCAGCTCTCCTTCGACGATCTGCGTGCCGACGAGGAAGGGGATCATTCGGGGCATCTTCATGCCGCCTACGAGAGCGTGGAGTTCGTCTCGTCCGACCCGATGAACCCCCGGCGCCTCATGGAGTTCCTCGACCGCCGGCCCGAAGGCCTCTACCGGATCAAGGGCTTCGTCCACTTCGAAGTCCCCGAGAACGAGGGGAAGTTCACCCTCCACGCCGTCGGACGTTTCCTGCGCTTCTACCCGGGCGCCTGGGCCACCGGCGAGGAACACCTCACCCAGCTCGTCCTCATCGGCTCCGGCATCGACGCCGCCGCCCTCCGCAAGGAGCTCGACGGCTGCCGGGAGACCGCACCGCAGGACGCCCGACCCGAGTCGATGTGGGGCGTCCTGCGGTACGTGGACCAGGACTGACTTCCGCCGTTACGAAGCCGGGCCCGCCAGCGCCGCGACCGGCGTCAGCAGCGGAACCCCCGAACCGTCGCGTCGCGGGTCCTGCGCCGGCAGCTCCACCGCCGTGCCGTTGGACGAGGCCGCCCGGGCCGGGGCCGGTCCTGCCCAGGCCAGCACCAGCAGGTCCTCGCCCTTCAGGAACCGCTGGCAGCGCACACCGCCGGTGGCGCGGCCCTTGCGCGGGTACTGGTCGAACGGAGTGAGCTTCGCCGTCTGCGCCGAATCGTCCAGCGTCCCGTGCGAACCGGCGACCGTGAAGACCACCGCGTCCACCGCCGGATCCACCGCGGTGAAGGAGATCACCTTGGCGCCGACGGCCAGCTTGACGCCCGCCATACCGCCCGCCGGACGGCCCTGCGGCCGTACCTGCCCCGACGGATAGCGCAGCAGCTGGGCGTCGTCCGTGATGAAGACGAGGTCCTCCTCGCCCGTGCGCAGTTCCGCCGCGCCGACGACCCGGTCGCCGTCCTTGAGGCCGATGACCTCCAACTCGTCCTTGTTGGCGGGGTAGTCGGGCACGACCCGCTTGACGATGCCCTGTTCGGTGCCGATCGCCAGACCCGGCGACGACTCGTCCAGCGTGGTGAGACAGACAACGGTCTCGTCGTCATCCAGCGAGACGAACTCCGAAACGGATGCGCCGCCCGCCAGATTGGGCACGTTCGCCGTGTCCGGAAGCTGCGGGAGGTCGATGACCGCGATCCGCAGCAGCCGCCCGGCCGAGGTCACCACCCCCACGTCGCCGCGGGCCGTCGCCGGCACCGCCGAGACCACAACGTCGTGCTTCGTACGCTTCCCGGAATCCTCCGCGAACGGCTCACCGTTGGCCGTACGGGCCAGCAGACCCGTCGAGGACATCAGCACCCGGCAGGGGTCGTCCGCGACCTCCAGCGACACGGCGGCCACCGGTGCGCCCGCCGACTCCATGAGCACCGTGCGCCGGTCGGTGCCGAACTTCTTGGCCACCGCGGCCAGTTCGGCCGAGACGATCTTGCGCAGCTCGGTGTCCGACTCCAGGATCGCGGTCAGCTCGTCGATCTCGCTGTTCAGCCGGTCGCGCTCGCTCTCCAGCTCGATCTTGTCGAACTTGGTGAGGCGGCGCAGCGGGGTGTCGAGGATGTACTGCGTCTGCACCTCGCTCAGCGAGAAGTGCGAGATCAGCCGCTCCTTGGCCTGCGCCGAGTTGTCGCTGGAGCGGATGAGACGGATGACCTCGTCGATGTCGAGGAGGGCGACGAGCAGTCCCTCGACCAGGTGCAGCCGGTCGCGCCGCTTGGTGCGGCGGAACTCGCTGCGGCGCCGTACGACCTCGAAGCGGTGGTCGAGATAGACCTCGAGCAACTCCTTGAGGCCCATGGTCAGCGGCTGGCCGTCCACCAGTGCCACGTTGTTGATGCCGAAGGACTCCTCCATCGGCGTCAGCTTGTAGAGCTGCTCGAGAACCGCTTCAGGGACGAAGCCGTTCTTGACCTCGATGACCAGACGCAGCCCGTGCGAGCGGTCGGTGAGGTCCTTGACGTCCGCGATGCCCTGCAGCTTCTTCGCCGAGACCAGGTCCTTGATCTTGGCGGTGACCTTCTCCGGGCCGACGGTGAAGGGCAGTTCGGTGACGACCAGGCCCTTGCGGCGCGCGGTGACGTTCTCCACCGCCACCGTGGCGCGGATCTTGAAGGTGCCGCGCCCCGACGCGTACGCGTCCTTGATGCCCGTGAGCCCCACGATCCGCCCGCCGGTCGGCAGGTCGGGACCGGGGACGAAGCGCATCAGCGTCTCGAGGTCGGCGGCCGGATGCCTGATCAAGTGCCGGGCGGCGGCGATGACCTCGCCCAGGTTGTGCGGCGGCATGTTCGTCGCCATGCCGACGGCGATTCCGGTCGCGCCGTTGACCAGCAGGTTCGGATAGGCGGCGGGCAGGACGCCCGGCTCCTGCTCCTGGCCGTCGTAGTTCGGCGTGAAATCGACCGTGTCCTCGTCGATGGACTCGGTCATCAGCGTCGTGGCGTCGGCCATCCGGCACTCGGTGTACCGCATGGCGGCCGGCGGGTCGTCGTTGCCGAGGGAACCGAAGTTGCCGTGCCCGTCGACGAGCGGGAGCCGCATCGAGAAGGGCTGTGCCATGCGCACCAGGGCGTCGTAGATGGACGCGTCGCCGTGCGGGTGCAGCTTGCCCATCACTTCGCCGACGACACGGGCACACTTCACATAGCCGCGGTCGCGGCGCAGCCCCATCTCGTTCATCTGGTAGACGATGCGCCGGTGGACGGGCTTCATACCGTCCCGGGCGTCCGGCAGGGCCCGGGAGTAGATCACCGAGTACGCGTACTCGAGGAAGGAGCCCTGCATTTCATCGACCACGTCGATGTCGAGGATCTTCTCCTCGAAGTCCTCCGGCGGCGGGGTCTTCGTGCTGCGGCGGGCCATCGCTGCTGCGGCTCCTTCACATGCCTTGGTCAGGTAGGGACGCCGACCATTGTGGACCGTCCCACTGACAACACCGACCGCGACCCGGGAACTTAGCGCGCTGTCGGTGCGCTTGCATACAGTGGCAGGACTTCGCTTTTCTCTTTACCGCGATCGAAGGGACGTACATGCCCATGGGTCACACGGCCACCGCCGAGGCCTCCTCCGGCGGCCTGACAGCAACGGAACACAGGCTGGCCAATGGCCTGCGCGTGGTGCTCTCCGAGGACCACCTGACCCCGGTCGCCGCAGTCTGCCTCTGGTACGACGTCGGTTCGCGCCACGAGGTCAAGGGCCGTACGGGCCTGGCTCACCTCTTCGAGCACCTGATGTTCCAGGGCTCCGGACAGGTGAAGGGCAACGGTCACTTCGAGCTGGTGCAGGGAGCCGGCGGATCGCTCAACGGAACCACCAGCTTCGAGCGCACCAACTACTTCGAGACGATGCCCACCCACCAGCTGGAGCTCGCGCTCTGGCTGGAGGCGGACCGGATGGGCTCGCTGCTCGCCGCCCTCGACGAGGAGTCGATGGAGAACCAGCGCGACGTCGTCAAGAACGAGCGCCGGCAGCGGTACGACAACGTGCCCTACGGCACCGCGTTCGAGAAGCTGACCGGCCTCTCCTACCCGGAGGGGCACCCGTACCACCACACGCCGATCGGCTCGATGGCCGACCTCGACGCAGCGACCCTCGAGGACGCGCGCGCCTTCTTCCGTACGTACTACGCGCCCAACAACGCGGTGCTCTCGGTCGTCGGTGACATCGACCCGGCGCAGACCCTCGCCTGGGTCGAGAAGTACTTCGGCACGATCCCCGCGCACGACGGCAAGCAGCCGCCGCGCGACGGCTCGCTCCCGGAGACCATCGGCGAGCAGCTGCGCGAAGAGGTCCACGAGGAGGTTCCGTCGCGCGCGCTGATGGCCGCCTACCGCCTCCCGCAGGACGGCACCCGCGAGTGCGACGCGGCCGACATCGCCCTCACGATCCTCGGCGGCGGCGAGTCCTCCCTGCTGCACAACCGTCTCGTACGGCGCGACCAGACGGCCGTCGCGGCCGGCTTCGGCCTGCTCCGGCTGGCCGGTGCCCCCTCGCTCGGCTGGCTGGACGTCAAGACGTCGGGCGGTGTCGAGGTCCCGCAGATCGAGGCGGCCGTCGACGAGGAGCTCGCCCGGTTCGCCGAGCAGGGCCCCACGGCCGAGGAGATGGAGCGCGCCCAGGCCCAGTTGGAGCGCGAGTGGCTGGACCGGCTCGGCACCGTGGCGGGGCGCGCCGACGAACTGTGCAGGTACGCCGTCCTGTTCGGCGACCCGCAGCTCGCGCTGACCGCCGTGCAGCGGGTCCTCGACGTCACGGCCGAGGAGGTGCAGGCGGTCGCCAAGGCGCGTCTGCGCCCCGACAACCGTGCGGTCCTCGTGTACGAGCCGACCACCGCCGCCGATGCGACCGAAGAAGAGGGGGCGGACCAGTGACGGAGACCACCGACACCGCTGCCGTGAGCATGACGTACCACCCGCAGCCCCAGCCGGGCACCGCAACGCCCTGGGCGTTCCCGGCCCCCGGGCGTTCCACGCTCCCCAACGGTCTGACGGTGCTGCGCTGTCACCGTCCGGGCCAGCAGGTGGTCGCCGTCGAGGTCAACCTCGACGCCCCCCTGGACGCCGAGCCCGAGGGCCTCGACGGGATCGCCACGATCATGTCGCGCGCCTTCAACGAGGGCACCGACAAGCACACCGCCGAGGAGTTCGCGGCCGAACTGGAGCGCTGCGGCGCCACCATGGACGCCCACGCGGACCACCCGGGCATCCGGGTCTCCCTGGAGGTCCCCGTCTCCCGGCTGCCGAAGGGGCTCGGCCTGCTCGCCGAGGCACTGCGCGCACCGGCCTTCGCCGACGGCGAGATCAGCCGGCTCGTACGCAACCGCCTCGACGAGATCCCGCACGAGCAGGCCAACCCGGGCCGCCGCGCCGCCAAGCAGCTCTCCAAGGAGCTCTTCCCGGCGACCCTGCGCATGTCGCGCCCCCGCCAGGGCACCGAGGAGACGGTGTCGAACATCGACGCCGCCGGGGTCCGCGCCTTCTACGACGCCCATGTGCGCCCCGCCACGACCACGGCCGTGGTCGTCGGTGACCTCACCGGCGTCGACCTGGACGCGCTGCTCGCCGAGACCCTCGGCGACTGGACCGGCAACACCGCGGCCCCGCGCCCGGCCCCGCCGATCACCGCCGACGACACGGGCCGCGTGATCGTCGTGGACCGCCCCGGCGCCGTACAGACCCAGCTGCTGATCGGCCGGATCGGCGCCGACCGGCACGACCGCGTCTGGCCCGCCCAGGTGCTCGGTACGTACTGCCTCGGCGGCACCCTCACCTCGCGTCTGGACCGCGTCCTGCGCGAGGAGAAGGGCTACACCTACGGCGTCCGGGCCTTCGGCCAGGTGATGCGCTCCGCCGCCGACGGCAGCGGCGCCGCGATGCTCGCCATCAGCGGCTCGGTGGACACGGAGTCCACTGGACCGGCGCTGGAGGACCTCTGGAAGGTGCTGCGCACGCTCGCCGCCGAGGGGCTCACCGACGCGGAGCGCGAGACCGCCGTACAGAACCTGGTGGGTGTCGCCCCGCTGAAGTTCGAGACGGCGGCGGCGGTCGCGGGCACGCTCGCCGACCAGGTCGAGCAGCACCTTCCCGACGACTTCCAGGCGCAGTTGTACGCGCGGCTGGCGGAGACCGGGACGGTCGAGGCCACGGCCGCGGTCGTCAACGCCTTCCCCGAGGACCGCCTCGTCACGGTCCTGGTCGGGGACGCGGCGAAGATCGCGGAGCCCGTCAGGCAGCTGGGCATCGGCGAAGTGACCGTCGTCACGGGCTGATTGACGGACAGGGGCAAAAGGGACCTCGGCGGCCGGGCGGCCGCCGAGGTTCTCCCTTTTGTCCGGTTTGTTCTGTGGTTGCCTGGATGTCCTGTGGCGTGCGCTACAAAACAAGCTGTCTGTTTGGTTCCGGTAAGCGGGAGCGTTTAGCGTCGATTTCGCTGTTCGTCGTACGTAAGCCGCATCCGCGGCCCCGGACAGTGATCGCCGAGTCCCCGTCAGGCGCGAGCCTGGGGAGCCGGGGACCCACTCAGTCCCTGGGGTGAATCGGGCCCAGCCGCAAGGCGCACGCCCGTAGGAGACCTTCCTGCTCCGAACCCGTCAGCTAACCCGGTAGGCGAGAAGGAAGGAAAGGACCAGCCCCTTCATGGCGTTCGCCCGCCCTACCGGTAAGCACCGTGCCCCGAACCGTCTGACGCGCAGGACCGCGACCTTCGCCGGTGCCGCCGCCCTCGCCACGACCGGCGTCGTCGGAACCCTGGCCGCCCCGGCCATGGCCGCCGAAGCCGCGGCCCCCGCCGTGGACACCACCGGCCTCACCCAGACCATCGTGATCGGCGACTCCCTCGCCGCGCACGTCGACGCCCAGGCCGCCGCGCAGAAGCACGAGGCCGCCACGGCCAAGGCCGCCGCGAAGGCCAAGGCGGAAGCCAAGGCGAAGGCCGAGGCCAAGGCCAAGAAGGCACGCGAAGCCAAGGCGAAGGCCGAGGCCAAGGCGAAGCAGGAGCGCGAGGCCAAGGAGCGCGCCGCCCGCGAGGCCGAGCGCAAGCGCCTGAACGCCTACGTCGCGCCCATAACGGGCTCCTACGTCTCCACCGGCTACAAGACCGGCGGCAGCCTCTGGTCCTCCGGCAGCCACACCGGCATCGACTTCCACGCCGCGTCGGGCACCTCGGTCCACGCCGTCGGCGCCGGCACCGTCGTCGAGGCCGGCTGGGGCGGCGCGTACGGCAACAACGTCGTCATCAAGATGAACGACGGCACGTACACGCAGTACGGCCACCTCTCGTCCATCGGCGTCTCGGTCGGCTCCGCCGTCACCTCCGGCCAGCAGATAGGCCTCTCCGGCGCCACCGGCAACGTCACCGGCCCGCACCTGCACTTCGAGGCCCGTACGACCGCCGAGTACGGCTCGGACATCGACCCGGTCGCGTACCTGCGCTCGCACGGCGTGAACGTCTGACAGCTGCTCCACCCGTAGCACCACCGAGAAGGCCCCGGCGCATCAGCGCCGGGGCCTTCCGCGTACGGTTCCGTGGCCAAAAGATATCCATGATTAACCGGCCGCCATCGGAAATTCACGTCCGCTGCAATAGAGTCGCCGAACAGGCGTCGATCGACCGCGTTTCGCGGGGATTAAGGCGGAGGTTCGGTGATGCGCATTCCGGCGCACTCGGTATGCACGGCGATCCGTGACGACATCGTCTCCGGTGTCTTCGAGCGCGGCAGCCGGCTCACCGAGGAGGTCCTGGCCCGCCGGTACGGCGTCTCGCGCGTACCGGTGCGCGAAGCACTGCGGACCCTGGAGTCCGAGGGCTTCGTGCTCACCCGCCGCCATGCCGGCGCCTGCGTCGCCGAGCCCACCGAGCAGGAGGCGGCCGATCTTCTGGAGATGCGGCTGCTGCTGGAGCCGATGGGCGCGGCCCGGGCAGCTCAGCGACGTACCGAAGCCCACCTCAAAGTCCTGCGCGGCCTGGTCAGGCTGGGGCAGGAGCGGGCCAGGCGGGGGCAGGGCGAGGACCTGCGCTCGCTCGGCGGCTGGTTCCACGAGACCCTCTCCCAGGCCTCGGGCAGTCCGCCGCTGACCGCGCTGCTCACCCAGCTGCGGCACAAGATCGCCTGGATGTACGCCGTCGAGCAGCCCGTGCGTCCTGTCGACTCGTGGGCCGAGCACGGTGCGATCGTCGACGCCGTGGCACGCGGCGACGCGGAGCGGGCCAGGGCGCTGACCGTGCAGCACGCGGAGCGCGTGAGCTCCGCGCACCGGCTGCGCCGCCCCGACGCAATGCGTGTGAGGACTTCGCAACATGCTGTAAACAACGCGGGCGGTTCGCATTAACAGTCGCGCCGTATACAAAGAAGAGGCATTTAAGAGCCTCTCTTTTCTGCTGCCCGAAAAAGGTTCAGGAAATGCCGAAGCCGCTCCACCACAATTCTGGTGGAGCGGCTTCGGTGTGCGAAATTCAGACGGTCTCGGGGAGCTCCTCGAGACCCTCGGCGACCAGCTTCGCCAGACGGTCGAGAGCGGCGTCCGCACCCTCGGCGTCCGAAGCGAGCACGATCTCCTCGCCGCCCTGCGCGCCCAGACCGAGCACGGCGAGCATCGATGCGGCGTTGACGGGGTTGCCGTCGGCCTTGGCGATCGTCACCGCGACGCCGGAGGCCGTGGCGGCACGGACGAAGATGGAGGCGGGACGGGCGTGCAGACCCTCGGCCCAACCGACATTTACGCGGCGCTCAGCCATGGTGTTGCCCTTCAAGTTCTCTGACTGTTGTCTAGACCATTCAACCACGGGGTACGGGATGCTGAGGCCCAGCCTGCACCGGTCGGGGTCGCCCCGCGACCCGTAGGCGACCCGTAGGCTCTCCTCATGAACCCGGACCTGGCGTACCCGGCGCACTGGGAAGCCGATGTCGTGCTGCGCGACGGCGGCACCGCGCGGATCAGGCCGATCGCCCCCGACGACGCCGATCGGCTGGTCAGTTTCTACGAGCAGGTCTCGGACGAGTCGAAGTACTACCGCTTCTTCGCGCCCTACCCGCGGCTGTCCGACAAGGACGTGCACCGCTTCACCCACCACGACTACGTCGACCGGGTGGGCCTCGCGGCAACGATCGGCGGCGAGTTCATCGCCACCGTCCGCTACGACCGGATCGGCACCGGCGAGGCCGAGGTCGCCTTCCTCGTCCAGGACGCGCACCAGGGGAGAGGCGTCGCATCGGCCCTCCTGGAGCACATCGCGGCGGTCGCCCGAGAACGCGACGTGCACCGCTTCATCGCCGAGGTGCTGCCCGCCAACAACAAGATGATCAAGGTGTTCACGGACGCCGGCTACGAGCAGCGGCGCAGCTTCGAGGACGGCTCGGTCCACCTCACCCTCGACCTGGAGCCCACCGAGGCGTCCCTCGCCGTCCAGCGGGCGCGCGAGCAGCGCGCCGAGGCCCGCTCGGTGCAGCGCCTGCTCGCCCCCCGCTCCGTCGCCGTCGTCGGCACGGGCCGCGCACCCGGCGGAGTGGGCCGTACGATCCTGCGCAATCTGCTCGCCTCCGGCTTCACCGGCCCGGTGTACGCGGTGAACAAGGCCTTCCCCGCCGACGTCACCGAAGTCGACGGCGTCCCCGCCCACCCCTCCGTCGCCGCCATCGGCGAGAGCGTCGACCTCGCGGTCGTCGCCGTCCCCGCCGAACGGGTCCCCGAGGCCGTCGCCGACTGCGGCGAGAGCGGCGTCCAGGGCCTGGTCGTTCTCTCCGCCGGATACGCGGAGAGCGGCCCCGAAGGCAGGGAGCGCCAGCGCGAACTGGTGCGCCAGGCCCGTTCGTACGGGATGCGCATCATCGGCCCCAACGCCTTCGGCCTGATCAACACCTCCGACGCGGTCCACCTCAACGCCTCGCTCGCCCCCGAGTCCCCGGCCCCCGGCCGCATCGGCCTCTTCACCCAGTCGGGGGCCATCGGCATCGCCCTCCTGTCCGGACTGCACCGCAGGGGCGCCGGCCTCTCCTCCTTCATCTCCTCCGGGAACCGCGCAGACGTCTCCGGCAACGACTTCCTGCAGTACTGGTACGACGACCCCGACACCGACGTCGCCCTCCTCTACCTCGAATCGATCGGCAACCCGCGCAAGTTCACCCGCCTCGCCCGCCGCACCGCCGCCGTGAAGCCCGTCGTCGTGGTCAAGGGCGCCCGGCACAGCGGCTCCGCGCCGCCCGGCCACGCCGTGCCCGTCACCCGCGTCCCCGACGCCACGGTCTCGGCCCTGCTGCGCCAGGCGGGCGTCATCCGCGTCGACACCGTCACCGAACTGGTCGACGCGGGCGTCCTGCTGGCCGGGCAGCCGCTGCCCGCAGGGCCCAGGGTCGCGATCCTCGGCAACTCCGAATCGCTCGGCCTCCTCACGTACGACGCCTGCCTCACGGAGCGGCTGCGCCCGCTCCCGCCCCGCGACCTGACGACGTCCGCAACGCCCCAGGACTTCCGCGCGGCACTCGCCGAAGCGCTCGCCGACGACGGCTGCGACGCGGTCGTGGTGACCGCGATCCCCTGGGTGGGGGAGGACGGCATGAAGGAGATGGGCGACGGCGAGATCCTCGGCGCGGCCCTGCGCGAAGCCGCCGCAGGCGCCCCCGCCAAGCCGGTCGCGGTCGTCCACGTCGAGATCGGCGGCCTGGCGGAAGCCCTGGCCGCGGCCACGGCGACGGTCGCCCCGGCCGCACCCCGCCCCGACACCTCCCCGGCCGCCGACGCGCCCGAGAAGGACGGAGAACCCCTCCCGTCCCACCCCGCGCGCATCCCCGTCTACCCCGCCGCCGAGCGCGCCGTCCGGGCCCTCGCCCAGGCCGTCCGGTACGCCCAGTGGCGCCGCCAGGCCGCAGACCCCGGCAAGGTCCCCGAGTACGACGACATCGACGAGGCCGGTGCCGCCGCCCGCATCGAGCAGCTCCTCGCCACCGCCCACGTCGACGTCTCCCGCGGGCTGCCCCTCTCGCCCCAGGACGCGCGCGAACTGCTCGGTCTCTACGGCATCGAGGTCCGCCCGACCCTCCCTGCGCCGTACGCGGATGCCGCCGTCGCGGCCGCCGCCGACCTCGGCTACCCCGTCGCCCTCAAGGCCACCGCCCCCCACCTGCGCCACCGCCCCGACCTCGGCGGCGTACGCCTCGACATCGCCACCGAGGCCGGACTGCGGCGCGCCTACCAGGAGTTGACCGACGCGCTCGGCACGGCGGACGAGGTCCAGCCGGTCGTGCAGGCGATGGTCCCGCGCGGCGTCGACACCGTCGTACGGTCCGCGATCGACCCCGCGGTCGGCGCGGTCCTCTCCTTCGGCCTGGCCGGCGCCCCCTCCGAACTCCTCGGCGACACCGCCCACCGGCTCGTCCCCGCCACCGACCGGGACGCCGCCGAACTGATCAGGACCATCAGGACCGCACCCCTCCTCTTCGGCTGGCGCGGCTCGGCCCCCGTCGACACGGCCGCCCTCGAAGAGCTGCTGCTCCGCGTCTCGCGCCTCGTCGACGACCACCCCGAAGTGATCGCCGTGGCCCTGGAACCCGTGGTCGTCGCCCCCGGCGGACTCTGCGTCCTCGGCGCTTCCGTACGTCTGGCACCACCCCCCGCCAGAGGCGACCTGGGCCCCCGCCGCCTCCCCAGCTACTGATCTCACCGAGGGCCCGGACGTACCGGGCAGGGACGTAAGATGGAGCCCATGGCAAAGACCGGTACGACGACCCAGGGGCTCCGCGCGGCGATCGAGCGCAGCGGCTACTACCCGGCCCTCGTGGCCGAGGCGGTGGAGGCCGCCGTCGGCGGCGAGCCGGTCTCCTCGTACCTGGTGCACCAGGAGACGACGTTCGACTCCAACGAGGTGCGCCGCCATGTCACCGTCCTCGTCCTCACCGGCCACCGTTTCATCGTGAGCCACACCGACGAGCAGGCGGCCGACGACAGCTCCCCGACGCCGTACGCGACGACCTCCACGGAGTCCGTCAAGCTCGACCGGATCTCCTCCGTCGTCCTGAGCCGCGTCGTCGCCAACCCGGAGAAGTACGTCCCCGGCACCCTGCCCCGCGAGGTCGTCCTGACCATCGGCTGGGGCGCGGTCTCCCGCCTCGACCTGGAGCCCGCCGCCTGCGGCGACCCCAACTGCGAGGCGGACCACGGCTATACGGGCAGTTCTACGGCGGACGACCTGAGCCTGCGCGTCAGCGAGGCCGGCGACGGCCCGGACACCGTGCGCCAGACGCTCGCCTTCTCCCAGGCGCTCTCCGAGGCGACCGCGGCGGCCTCCCGCTGATGGCCCAGCCCGTCTGGCACGATCCGGAACCTCTCGCCCTCACGACCGCGCCCGTCCCCCAGTACGGCACGGGCTCCCTCGCGGACCTCCTCCCGACGCTCGCCGCGGGCATGGAGGTCCCGGGCATGACGGCGGGGATCGCCGAACTGACCCCCGCCGACCGCAACTGCGTCTTCCTGATCGACGGACTCGGCTGGGAGCAGATCAAGGCGCACCCCGCCGAAGCCCCGTACCTCCACTCCCTGCTCCCCACCTCGCGCGGCAACACGGGCCGCCCGCTGACCGCGGGCTTCCCCGCCACCACGGCGACCTCGCTCGCCTCGGTGGGCACCGGACTACCGCCCGGCGCGCACGGCCTCACCGGCTACACGACGCTGAACCCCGCGACCAACGAGCTGATGAACCAGCTCCGCTGGAAGCCCTGGACCGACCCGCACGCCTGGCAGCCGTATCCCACGGTCTTCGAGCTCGCGGATGCGGCCGGAGTGCACACCGCGCAGGTCTCCTCCCCGGACTTCCGGCACACCCCGCTCACCAAGGTCGCGCTCAGCGGAGGCACCTTCCACGGGCGCCTCACCGGCGAGGACCGGATGGACCTCGCGGCCATCCAACTGGGCGCGGCGGACCGGTCGTTGGTCTACACGTACTACAGCGAGGTGGACGGCAAGGGCCACCGCTTCGGCGTCGGCTCCGACGACTGGCGCGGCCAGCTGATGTACGTCGACCGTCTCGTCCAGCGCCTCGCCGACCAGCTCCCGCCCCGCTCGGCGCTGTACGTCACCGCCGACCACGGCATGATCGACATCCCCTTCGACGAGGAGTCGCGCATCGACTTCGACGAGGACTGGGAGCTCGGCGCGGGCGTCGCCCTGCTCGGCGGCGAGGGCCGCGCCCGCCATGTCTACGCCGTACCCGGCGCGGCGGCCGACGTCCTCACCGTCTGGCGCGAGGTCCTCGGCGAGCAGTTCTGGGTGGCGAGCCGCGACGAGGCGATCGCGGCCGGCTGGTTCGGCCCCTCCGTCGACGAGCGGGTGTACGGCCGGATCGGCGACGTCGTCGCCGCGGCCCACGCCGACGTCGTGATCACCGCCTCGCGGCGCGAGCCGCACGAGTCCCAGATGGTCGGCATGCACGGCTCGATGACCCCCGTGGAGCAGCTGGTCCCGCTGCTCGAAGTCCGTCCGTAACCCCCCTCCCACCCCCACCTGAAAGGCGCTCAACTCCCCATGCCCGAGCTCGTGTTCTTCTCCGGAACGATGGACTGCGGAAAGAGCACACTCGCTCTTCAGATCGGGCACAACCGATCGGCCAGGGGACTTCAGGGCGTCATTTTCACGCGTGACGACCGGGCGGGCGAGGGCAAGATCTCGTCCCGTCTCGGTCTGGTCAGCGAGGCGGTCGAGGCCGCCCCGGGGCGTGACCTCTACGCGTATGTCGTGGACGAGCTGTCCCAGGGCGGCAAGATCGACTACGTGATCGTGGACGAGGCCCAGTTCCTCGCCGCCGACCAGATCGACCAGCTCGCCCGGATCGTCGACGACCTCGACCTGGACGTCTTCGCCTTCGGGATCACGACCGACTTCCGCACCCGGCTCTTCCCCGGCTCGCAGCGACTGATCGAACTGGCGGACCGCCTGGAGACCTTGCAGGTCGAGGCGATGTGCTGGTGCGGGGCGCGGGCCACGCACAACGCCCGTACGGTCGACGGCGAGATGGTCGTCGAGGGCGAGCAGGTCGTGGTGGGTGATGTGAACCGCCCGGCGCAGGAAGTCGGCTACGAGGTGCTGTGCCGCCGCCACCACCGGAAGCGCATGACGAGCGCGTCGGCTCAGGCGGGGGCGCTGTCGCCCGACGTGCTTCCGGTCGGCGCGGCCTGAGCAGACCGAGGTGCCGGGCCCGCCCCGTGGCCGGGCCCGGCCATCCCCGGATGGCGGCTCCTCAGCCCGCGAGGGCGAGCCATCCCGCCATGAGCAGCGTCGCCCCGGCCAGGACCGCGGCCGTCACCGTGGGAAGGGTCCACCGGCCGGTCCGGGTGTGCGAGGACCTGGCCAGGACGGCCGCCCCGGCGGCGAGGACCACGGGCAGCCCCGTCCAGAACACGACGATCGCGGCCGCACCGAGCACGGCCAGCAACAGGGCGCGGAGACCGGTGCGTTCGGCGGGCCGTGCCGCAGCACGGCGCACGGCCACTCCGAACACCACGGCGCTGCCCAGCACGGCGAACGCGACCAGCAGGGGCAGCGTGCCGAGACCGTGCTGGTCGGCCGACACGTCCCAGGTGTCGCCCTTCAGCGGTGTGCTCACGTAGGTGCCGACCAGCATCACGCCGAGAGCGGCGACGGCGACGGCGACGGTTGTACGGATGCTGCTTGCCTTCGGCATCGACTCTGTGGATTTCATGGGTCCTCCTCCGGTCGGCGACCCCTGCCGGATCGCTCGGCCACCACCGTGCGCCCGAGCCCCGCGGCTCCGCCGCTGACAACGGGCCCGGAACGGCCGGGGAGTCGACCCGGCCGAGGAGGGACTCCGGTCCCGGGTCACCGGGACACGTCCCCTGCCAGACTGGGGGCACGGAGGTGTGCGATGGCCCTGGCCGAGAGCACCGCGCGACAGCGACACAGCCCGACCCTCGTCTGGGCCCCGACCGCCGTCACCGTGCTCGCGGGCGCCGGTGGCACGTACATCGCGTACCTCCCGGACCACGGACTCCTCGCGCACACCGGCGACTTCGGGCGCGACACCCTGAGCATCGCGCTCGCCGCCGTCAGTTGGGCGGTCACCGGATCCGCCCTCACCGGCCTGCGGCCCAAGAACGCCGTCGGACGGCTGCTGACCGCCGTGAGTCTCCTGCTCGCGCTCACCGCGCTGTTCCAGGCGTACGGCGTGTACGGCGCGGCAGTGGCCGACCCGGCCTGGCCCGCCGCCCGCCTGGCCGCCCAGCTGTTCAGCACGCTGTGGCTGCCCGCCTGGCTGCTGCCGTACAGCGTGCTGCTGGTGCTGTATCCGCAGGGACGGCCGCAGGGACGCCGTGCGCGCGTACTCGCGTGGACGGCGACGGCCGGGCTCGCACTGGTGGTGGTCGCCGGCGCCTTGAGCCCGTCCTTCTACGACGACATGGTCGCGCACGGCGACCCGCCCCTGTACGCCCCCGCCGTCCTGTACTCCACGGCGTTCGGAGCGGGTCTTCTGCTCCTCGCCGCCGCGACGCTCGCCATCTGGGTCGACACCGGGGTGCGCCTGGCCCGTTCGCGCCCACCGCAACGGCAGCAACTGGCCTGGCTGGTGGCCGTCCTGCCGCCGATCGGCATCGCCACGTTCTTCACCGACCGGATCGTCTCCAACACCCTCAGCATGCTGCTGCCGGTGGCCGTCGGCGTCGGTGTGCTGCGCTACCGGCTGCTCGGCATCGATCTCGTCCTGCGCCGCTGGCTGGTGTACGGCACCCTGACCGCGGCCGTCGTCGCCGCCTACCTCGCCGCCACCGCGCTAGCCGGCGCCACCCTCGGGCACGGTGTTCTGCCGGGCGTGGTGGCGGCAGCGCTGGTCGCGGTGGGGCTCGCCCCGCTGCAAGGCCGGCTGCAGCGGGCCGTGGACCGCTTCGTGTACGGCGACCGCCGCGACCCCCTGCGGGCGCTGGCCCGCGTCGGTGACCGGCTCGCGACCGGCGCCGAGGAGGCCGACGGAGGCGTGCTCGCCGCGGTGCTCACCGCCACCGCGGAGTCCGTACGGGCTCCCGGCGCCGAACTTCTGGACGTGGACGGGGAGTTGCTCGCCCGGTGCGGCGCGCGGCCGACAGGTTCCGTACCCGCCGCCGATGTTCCGCTGCGGCTCTCCGGAACGCTGGTCGGCACGCTGCGGATCGCCGACCGTACGACCCATGAGCCGTACACGGCCGCCGACCTGAAGGTGCTCCGCGCCCTCGCCCCCTCGATGGCCGCCGCCGTACGGGCCGATGCCCTTGCCCGGGAGCTGGCGGCGGAGCGCGACCGGGTCATCGGCGCCACCCGCGCCGAACGCGACCGCTTCCGCAGGGACCTGCACGACGGCCTCGGCCCCGCCCTCATGGGAATCGCCCTGGCGCTCCAGGTCGCCTCGGACTCCCTCGACACCGGCGACCGCGCGACGGCCCGGCACATGGTGGAGGCGGCCCGGGCCGAGGCCGACGCGTCCGGTGCCGAGGTCCGGCGCATCATCCAGGACCTGCGCCCGGGAACGCTCGACCGACTGGACCTGCTCGGCGCGTTGCGTGAACGCGCGCGGTCGTTCGCACCGGATCTGCCGGTCCGGGTGAGCGGACCGGCGGGTCCGGCGCGGCTTCCCCCGGACGTGGAGACGACGGCGTACCGGATCGCGTGCGAGGCGCTGACCAACGTGGTACGGCATGCGGCGGCCACTCGGGCACTCGTCGAACTCACCTTTGCCGACGGCGAGTTGACCGTACGGGTGGACGACGACGGCCGAGGCCTGAGGCACTGCCAGGACCCGCCCCCGGCGGGCACCGGAGTGGGCCTCGACAGCATGCGGGCCCGCGTCGCGTCGCACGGCGGGACACTCGTCGTGGACTCGCCCGGCCGGCTCGGCGGAACGGCGGTCACCGCGCACCTCCCCATCGAGGAGCGGTCATGACACCCGAGCGGCCACCGATCCGGGTGGTCGTCGCCGACGATCACCCCATGTACCGGCTCGGACTGCGGGCCGCCCTCGACAGCGACCCCGGCGTCCAGGTCCTCGCCGAGGCGGCCGACGGTGCGGAACTCCTCGATGCCGTACGGCTGCACACCCCCGACGTCGTGATCACCGACCTGTCCATGCCGGGCACCGACGGCATCCAGGCCATCCGGGCGATACGGCAGCACAGCCCGGGCACCGGCGTGCTGGCCCTCACCATGCACGACGGCGACGACAGCGTTTTCGCGGCCCTGCGCGCGGGGGCGAGCGGCTACCTGGTCAAAGGAGCCGACCGGGGGGAGATCGTCGCCGCCGTGGTCCAGGTCGCCGCGGGCGGCGCCGCCTACGGAGAGGCCGTGGCCCGGCGCATCGCCGAGTTCTTCACCTCCCGCAGCGCGGCCGACTGCGCGACGCGGGCTTTCCCCCTGCTCACCGACCGCGAACGTGATGTCCTGGACCTGCTGGCGGCCGGCTGCGCCAACCGGGAGATCGCCCGCCGTCTGCGGCTTTCGGACAAGACGGTCCGCAACCACGTCTCGGCGATCCTGCTGAAGCTTCAGGTGCACGACAGGACCGCCGCTGCGCTCCGCGCCCGCGAGGCCGGTCTGGGCCGCGACGGATTCGTGTGAACAGACTAGAGACGCCGGTTGGCCGGCAGGTTCCTTCATGGTTTCGGTGACTGCCCTCGGGGCGGCCCGGCGGATGTACTTGTGCCAGTCCGCAGACCTCGATGAGCCGGGCTCCGGTGGGCCACCCGCGGGGCGCCCACTGTTCGACAAAGGAGTCATCATGACCGCGTACGCCCAAGAGAACAGTGTCCAGGAGCTGGAGCGCACCTGGATGAACGAGGCCATCGGCCTTGCCACCGCCAGCGTGCAGAACGGCGGCGGTCCGTTCGGCGCACTGATCGCCAAGGGCGGCGACATTGTTGCGATCGGCAACAACAACGTCACCTCGCACCTGGACCCGACCGCGCACGGCGAGGTGAGCGCGATTCGTGCCGCCTGCCAGGAGCTGGGCTCCTTCTCCCTCGAGGGCTGTGTCCTGGTCACCTCGTGCGAACCGTGTCCGATGTGTCTCGCCTCCGCGCTGTGGGCGCGCGTCGACCGGATCATTTTCGCCGCAGACCGGGACGACGCCGCGGCGGCCGGTTTCGACGACCGCAAGTTCTACGACCTCTTCGAGAAGCGGCCCGTGGAGCTGTGGCCGCTGGCGATCGAGCGGGTGGACATGCCGAACCGCACGGCGCCCTTCGACGCGTGGCTGGCCAAGTCCGACCGTATCGACTACTGACACACCCCTGGACAACCGAAAGCCCCAGGTCACACTCTTCGTGACCTGGGGCTTTCGGTTGTCCGGGGGGGGGAAAGTCAGCTCCCGTCGGCCTCAAAGGTGCGCAGCAGGTCGGCGGCGACGCTCACGGCGATCGTCGCGGGGTCCTTCCCGGTGATGTCGGCCAGCCCGATCGGGGTCTTGATCCGGTCGATGGTGGCGTCGTCGTGGCCGCCCTCGGTCCGCAGGCGCTTGCGGAACCGCACCCACTTCGCCGCCGACCCGATCAGCCCGATGGAGCCGAGGTGAGGGGTGCGCAGGGCGGCGTCGCACAACGCGGCGTCCTCGGCGTGGTCATGAGTCATGATCAGGACGTGGGTGCCGGGCGGCAGTTCGTCCAGGACCTGCTCGGGCAGCAGCGGCGTGTGATGCGTATGCACCTGCGCCACCGCGTCGTCCAGTACGCGCAGCCGCTCCCCGGCGAGCATCTCGGCACGGGAGTCGACCAGATGGAGGTCGATGTCCTGGCGGGCGAGTACGCGTGCCAGTTCCAGGCCCACGTGTCCGGCGCCGAAGACGGCCACAGCCCGTACCACGGGGAGGGGTTCGAGCAGCACCTGGACCGTGCCGCCGCAGCACTGGACGCCGTGCTTGTTGGTGACCTTGTCGTTCAGGGCGAAATCCATCAGCTCCGGCTCGGACTTGGCCACGGCGATCATCTCCCTGGCCCGGTCGATCGCGACGGCCTCCACATTGCCGCCGCCGATCGACCCCCACGTCTCGTCCCGCCCCACCACCAGCTTCGCGCCGGCTTCGCGCGGGGCGTGGCCGCGCACGGTCGCGACGGTCACCAGCACGCCGGTCTCCCGGCGTGCCCGCAACCGCGCGACCGCGGTGATCCAGGTCATTTCAGACACCGCAGCATGTCAGACACCGCTCGACGCGGTCACGCCGGTCCGGACCTGGCCGTTCACGGCGACAGCCCCCCTGCGGGCCTCCTCGATCGCCCAGTACACCGCTTCCGGCGTCGCCGGCGAGGCCAGCCGCACGTCGGCCCCACTCGGCCCGAACGCCGCGGCAGCCTGCCGCAGCGCCTCCCGTACCGAGAAGGCCAGCATCAACGGAGGCTCACCCACGGCCTTGGACCCGTAGACCGCACCCTCCTCGGTGGCGTTCTCCATCAGCGAGACGTAGAACTCCTCGGGCATCTCCGAGAAACTCGGCAGCTTGTACGTGCTCGCGGCCTGGGTGAGCAGCCGGCCCCGGTTCGGCCCGTCGGTGGCGTCCCAGCGCATGTCCTCGAGCGTCAGCCAGCCCGCTCCCTGGACGAAGCCGCCCTCGACCTGACCGATGTCGATCATCGGGGAGAGGCTGTCGCCGACGTCCTGCACGATGTCGACGCGCCGGATGCGGTACGCGCCGGTGAAGCCGTCCACCTCGACCTCGGCCGCAGCGGCGCCGTGGGCGAAGTACTTGAACGGCGAGCCGTGGAATGCCTTCACGTCCCAGTGCAGACCCTCGGTCCGGTAGTAGCCGGACGCGGAGAGCTGGACCCGCTGGAAGTACGCGGTGTGCACCAGGTCGTCCCAGGCCAGCTCCTTGTCGCTGCCCAGAGCCCGTACGACACCCTCGACGATGCGCACGTCCGAGGCGCTGGCGCCGAACTGGGTCGCGGCCACCTGGTGGAGCCGCTCGCGCAGCTGCTCGCAGGCGTTCTTGATCGCCCCGCCGTTGAGGTCCGCGCCCGCACTGGCCGCGGTGGCCGAGGTGTTGGGCACCTTGTCCGTACGCGTCGGGGCGAGCCGGACCTTGTGCAGCGGAATACCGAGGGAGGTCGCGGCGACCTGCAGCATCTTGGTGTGCAGACCCTGGCCCATCTCGGTGCCGCCGTGGTTGATCAGGACCGAGCCGTCCTTGTAGATCAGCACCAGCGCGCCGGCCTGGTTGAAGGCCGTCAGGTTGAAGGAGATGCCGAACTTCAGGCCGGTGACGGCGAGCGCCCGCTTGGTGTGCGGGTGCGCGGCGTTGAACGCGGCGATCTCGCGCTTGCGGTCGGCGACGCCGCCGTTGACCTGGACCTGGTCCCAGACGGCGGCGATCCGCTCCGGCTGGAGGACCGGCTGACCGTACGGCGTCGACTGGCCCTTCCCGTAGAAGTTGCGCTTCCGCAGCTCCATCGGGTCCAGGCCGAGCAGCGGCGCGCAGCGGCCCATGATGTCCTCGATGACCAGCATGCCCTGCGGTCCGCCGAAGCCGCGGAAAGCGGTGTTGGAGACCTTGTTGGTCTGGGCGATACGACCGGCGATGCGCGCGTTGGGCAGCCAGTACGTGTTGTCGATGTGGCAGAGCGCGCGGGCGGTGACCGGCTCGGAGAGGTCCAGGCTCCAGCCGCCGTCCGCGGTCAGAGTGGCGTCCAGGGCCCGGACGCGGCCGTCGGCATCGAAGCCGATCTTCCACTGGGCGTGGAACCCGTGCCGCTTGCCGGACATGGTCAGGTCCTGCGTACGGTTCAGCCGGACCCGGACCGGCCGGCCGGTCAGCTTGGCGCCGAGCGCGGCGACGGCCGCGAAGCCGTGCGGCTGCATTTCCTTGCCGCCGAAGCCGCCGCCCATCCGCAGACACTGCACGGTCACCTCGTGACTGTGCAGACCCAGGACGTGCGCGACGATCTCCTGCGTCTCGGAGGGATGCTGGGTGCTGCTCTGGATGAAGACCTGTCCGGCTTCGTCGATCAGGGCCAGCGCGGCGTGCGTCTCCAGATAGAAGTGCTCCTGGTCGGAGAACTGGAGCTCGCCGGTGAACACGTGCGCGGAGTCGGCGAAGCCCGCCTCGACATCGCCGGTCTCCATCACGGGCCGGGCGCCGTGGAAACTGTCCGCCGCGATTGCTTCCTGGAGCGTGATCACGGAGGGCAGTTCCTCGAGCTCGACCTCGACGGCCGCCGCACCGATCCTGGCCGCCTCCAGGGTCTCGCCGAGCACCCAGGCGACCGCGTGCCCGTGGAACATCACCGTGTCGGGGAAGAGCGGCTCGTCGTGCTTCATCCCGGCATCGTTGACGCCGGGCACGTCGGCAACGGTGAGTACGCGGACCACGCCCGGCATCGCGAGCGCGCGCTCGGTACGCAGCGCGGTGATCCTGCCGTGGGCCTTCATGACCTGGACCGGGTAGGCGTGCAGCAGGTCCTTGGTGCGGTGGACCAGGTCATCGGTGTACAGCGCGGTGCCGGTGACGTGCTGGGTGGCGCTCTCGTGCGGCATCGAGACGCCGACGACGGGCTTCTCGGGGCGCTGGGACAACTGACTCATGACTTCGCCGCCTCGGTGGTGTGCGCGTAAAGCTTCAGCAGGCTCTGGCCGAGCATCGCGGAGCGGTAGAGGGAGCTGGCGCGGTGATCGCTCATCGGCGTTCCCTCTCCGCGCAGCACGCGGGCCGCGGCCTCTACATTCTCCGCCGTCCAGGCCTTGCCCTCCAGTGCTGCCTCGGTGGCGAGCGAGCGGATCGGAGTGGCGGCGACACCGCCCAGACCGATGCGTGCCTTGCGTACGACACCGCCCTCGATGTCGAGCGCGAAGGCGACCGCCACGCTGGAGATGTCGTCGAAGCGCCGCTTGGCGATCTTGTGGAAGGCCGTGACCGGCGACAGCGGCAGCGGGATGCGCACCGAGCGGATCAGCTCGCCGGGACGTCGCACGCTCTGCCGGTAGCCGGTGAAGTAGTCGGCCAGCGGGACCTCGCGCTCGCCGTCGGCGCCGGCGAGGATCAGCGACGCGTCCAGCGCGAGCAGTACCGGCGGGCTGTCACCGATGGGGGAGCCGGTGCCGAGGTTCCCGCCGAGGGTCGCGCTGTTGCGGATGAGCCGGGACGCGAACTGCGGGATCAGCTCCGCCAGCAACGGGACGTCGCCGTCGAGACGGCGTTCGATCTCGGTGAGCGTCAGCGCGGCACCGATCTCGATGTGATCGGACTCGACCCGCAGCTCCCGCAGTTCGGGCAGCCGGTCGATGGCGACCACGCAGTCGGCGCGGCGGGAGCGGATGTTCACCTCGACGCCCCAGTCGGTGGAGCCGGCGACCAGTACCGCGCCGGGCCGCTCGCGCAGCAACTCCACTGTCTCGGCAAGGGTGTTCGTGCGCAGGAACGTGCTGTCGTCCTGGACGTACTCGGTGGCGCGGGCCGTGGGCGGGGACTGCTCGCGGCGCTGGGCGAGGGGGTCCTCGTCCGTGGGCTCGCCGACGGCGTACGCGGCATCGCGAATCGGGCGGTAGCCGGTGCATCGGCACAGGTTTCCGCTGAGTGCGTGCAGGTCGAAACCGTTCGGGCCGTGCTCGGCGTCAGTGCTGCCGTCCGAGCCCGTGCTGTCGTCCGCGTCCGTGCCGCTGTCCGGCTCCGGGTGCGCGCAGCGGCCCGGCCGGTAGTACTCGGCGGCCATGCTGCAGACGAAGCCCGGGGTGCAGTAGCCGCACTGGGAGCCGCCGCGGACCGCCATCTCCTCCTGCACCGGGTGCAGGGTGGCCGGGGTGCCGGCCTCGCCGGTACGGGCGAGACCCTCGGAGGTGATGACCTCCTGGCCGTCGAGCGCCGCGGCGGGGATCAGGCAGGCGTTGACCGCCACCCAGTCGGTGGGCTTGTCCACCCCGGGGCGGGCCACCAGGACCGAACAGGCACCGCACTCGCCCTCGGCGCAGCCTTCCTTGGTTCCGGTGAGGCCGCGCTCGCGCAGGAAGTCCAGCGCTGTGGTGTGCGGAGCAGCAGGTGAAATCGGTGCTTCTTCGCCGTTGACCACGATGTACGCCGCTACCATGTCGGGCCTTCAATTCGGTGCGTGATCGGTCGATTCATCATGTTCGCCAATTTTCGGGCAGCTTTCCATGATCAGGTGCGCCGGACGCGAGAAGCGGGCGCAGCAGGGCACGCAACAGCGGCGTGCCGACAGGTGGTGACGGGAAGGCTGTGATGTGCCACGGACGGGCACATCAGAACGGCGTGATCAGCAGCCGTGCGCGATCTGGCCCGGGGCCCAGGCTGTGCACTGGGCGAGGCGACCGAGGTCAGAGCTGGTGTACATCTGAGGGTCGCCTCCTTCCGGGAGTTGTGGACAGACGACTCTCACAAATTAGAGACTCGCAACCATCGAGGTCAAGAGCCTGCTCCAAGCCGCCCGGAATCCGACCGGCGGCAAGGCACTCGGGTTTTCCGCGCGCGCCCGAGCCGACGCCGGCCGAGCCTACGGTCCGTACTGCCGCAACGCGGCCAGCGCCAGGGACAGTTCGACCAGGTGGGACGGGTCGTTCAGGGTCCGTCCCGTGAGGTGTTCGAGGCGGCGCAGCCGGTTGGAGACGGTGTTGCGGTGGCAGTACAGCCGCTCGCCCGCGGACGCCGCCGACCCTCCGGTCCCCAGCCAGGCCTCCAGCGTGGCCAGCAGGATCTCGCACTCGTCGGGCGGCAGCGCCAGGACGCGTCCGAACACGGTCGTACGCAGCCGGGCGCCGAGGTCTCCCTGGGCGGCGATCAGCGCTTCGGGCAGCCGGTCGTCGAGCAGTACGGGGCCGCGCTCATGGGGGCGGCAGGTGCGCAGCGCCAACTCGGCCAGCCAGCGGGCCCGTCCGAGGTCGGCGACGGAGTCCACGACAGGGCTGATGCCGGCCCGCGTCCCGTACGCGACGAGCTGATCCCTGAGCTCCTCGATGCGGTGGTCCGCGAGGTGGACGAGACCCGTCTCGCTGTCCGCCCGGATGCGCCAGAGGATCCGCGGGCCCGCAGGCGGGGGCGAGTGCGACGGCGCCCCAGGGGTCGGGAGCAGCTCGATCACCGCGTAGCGGCCGTACTCGGGCAGCCCCAGCTGCGCGGCCGCCTCCGAGGCGAGACCGGCGCCCGAGCCGTCCAGAAGCGCGTCGAGCAGCGCGTGCCGGCGGTCCTGGTCGCGTGCGGCCCGCGCCGCCTCGGCCAGCCGGTACGACTCGGCGACGGCGTCCGTCGTCTGCTCCATGACGTCCCACACCACGGCGGCGGCCGGCAGCAGCGTGGGCAGCTCCGCAGGGAACCGCTCGGTGACCACCTCGCTGAGCGTCTGCCACAGCAGCCTGCCGCCCTGCCGGTAGGTGCGCAGAAGGGAGGTGAGCGGCAGGCCCTGCTCGACGCGCCTGCTTCCCGTGGCCATCGCGTCGCCGAGGTCCAGGGGCAGTCCCTGGACGGCCTGCGTGACATCGGCCAGGGCCCGGCAGAGATTGAGGTGGATCCTCTCGCTCAGCTCGTGATGGGTGAGCAGCGCGGCGTACGCGCGGTCCTCGCGGAGCGTTTCGGCGGCGAGCTTCGAGGCCACCGTCGCGAACCGGGTCCGCAGGATGCCCTCCACCTCCCGGACGAGGCGCGGCACTTCCTCCGCGAGGGTGCCGGCTGTGCGGGGTGACAACGTGATCCGCTCCATGGCGGAGCAGCGTGGCACGAGCGCGCCCGGTTGGGGAGACCCGCATCCCGATCGTGACGGTCCCCTTGTGCGCCGCGCACAATGCGGGACGGCTCGCGTTGGGGCGCGGCAGCGGATGCGACGGCGCCCCTGGCCCGGCCGGAGCGGGTTCTGTTCGGATGAGCGCCGCCCCGGAGCCGCCGGGTCCGTCCGACGTCAGGAGGACCACGTGTACGCCATGTACCTCTCCATCCGCCGCAGGCTGCGGCGAACAGGACACGCCGCAGCCCTCGTTGTGGCCGGCGCCCTCCTCGCCACCGGTCCTGCAGGCAGCGCGTCCGCCGCCTCCCCGGTCGCCGACGCCCAGGCGCTCCAGGCGACCGGCCTGCCCGGCGCCAACGACTGGAACTGCAGGCCGAGCGCCGCGCACCCCCGGCCCGTCGTCCTCGTCCACGGCACCTTCGTGACCGGCACCGTGAACTGGATCGAACTCGCCCCGCTCCTCAAGGCGCAGGGCTACTGCGTCTTCGCCCTCACCTACGGGCGGATGCCGAACGTGCCCGTGATGGCCGCGATCGCCCCCATGGAACAGTCCGCGCGCGAGCTCAAGACCTTCGTCGACGGAGTGCTCGCCGCGACCGGAGCGGCCAAGGTCGACATGGTCGGCCACTCGCAGGGCGGCCTGCTGCCGCGCTACTACGAGAAGTTCCTGGGCGGCGCCGAGAAGACCGGCCGGTTCGTCGCGCTCGGCCCGACCAGCCACGGCACCACCCTCTCCGGCCTCGCCACCCTCCTCCAGGCGATCCCCGGCGCGCCCCAGGCGGTGCTCGGGAGCTGGTGCCCGGCCTGCCTCGACCAGGCCAGGGGCTCCGACTTCCTGGCGAAGGTCAACGCGGGCGGCGACACCGTGCCCGGCGTCGACTACACCGTGATCTCCACCCGGCTCGACTTCATCGTGACCCCGGTGCGTACGCAGTTCCTCGAAGGTCCGCGGGTCCGCAACGTGTACACCCAGGACCTCTGCCTGCTGGACACCGCCCAGCACGCCACCCTGCAGATCGACCCCGTAGCCCTGCACGAGGTCCTGAACGCCCTCGACCCGGGCCACGCGACGCCGACGGGCTGCCGTCTCCTTCCGTAGCGCCGTTCGCCGCCGTCCCGCCCCGTCCACCAGGAGAGACCCACGTGCTCAGCACCATGCAGCGCCATCCTCTGACCGTGACCACCCTGCTGCGCCACGGCGCGACCGTGCACGGCCGCAGCGAGGCGGTCACCTGGACGGGAGGGGCGGCCAGGCGTGCCACGTACGCCGAAGTCGCCTCACGCGCAACGAAGTTGGCGGCCGCCCTGCGCGGCCTCGGCATCGACGGCGACCAGCGCGTCGCCACCCTGATGTGGAACAACCAGGAACACCTGGAGGCCTATCTCGCGGTCCCGTCCATGGGCGCCGTCCTGCACACCCTCAACCTCCGCCTCCCCGCCGACCAGCTCCTGCACATCGCCCGCCACGCCGAGGACCGCGTCGTCCTGGTGGACGCGGATCTGGTGCCCCTGCTGGCCCCGCTGCTTCCCCAACTGCCCGCCGTGGAGCATGTGATCGTGACGGGCGGCGGGCAGCTGCCCGACCTGCCGCGAGTCCGTACGCACGCGTACGAAGAACTCCTGGCGGCCGCCCCCGACCGCTTCGACTGGCCCGAGCTCGACGAGGACTCGGCCGCCGCGATGTGCTACACCTCCGGAACCACCGGCGATCCCAAGGGAGTTGTCTACTCCCACCGCTCGGTCTATCTGCACTCCATGCAGCTGTGCATGCCGGAGTCGCTCGGCCTCGACGACTCGGTGCGCGCGCTCGCGGTCGTCCCGATGTTCCACGCAATGGCCTGGGGTCTGCCGTACGCCGCATTCATGGCCGGTGCGTCGCTGCTGCTGCCCGGGCCCCATCTGCAGGCTGCCCCGCTCGCCGAGTTCATCGCCGCTCACCGGCCCAGCACGGCGGCCGCCGTACCGACCGTATGGGCCGCGCTCCTCGCCCATCTCGACGCCCACGGCGGCGACGTCTCCTCCCTGAGCGAGGTCCTGGTCGGCGGCGCCGCCTGCCCTCCCGACCTGATGGACGGCTTCGAGGAGCGCCACGGCGTCCGCGTCACAGCCGCCTGGGGCATGACGGAGACCTCCCCGCTGGGCACGGTCGCCAGGGCGCCGCACCATGCGCGCACCCCGGAGGCGGCCCGGCCGTACCGGACGGGCGCCGGACGCCCGCCGGCCGGAGTGGAGCTGCGCCTGGTGTCCCAGGACGACGGCTCGGTCCTGCCTCAAGACGGCGTCACCGTAGGGGAGTTGGAGGTGCGCGGCCCCTGGGTGACCGGCTCGTACCACCTGATCGGCAGGCCGGAAGGATCGTTCCGCGACGGCTGGCTGCGTACGGGCGACCTCGGCACGCTCACCCCCGACGGCTCCCTCCGTCTGACCGACCGCGCCAAGGACGTCATCAAGTCCGGCGGCGAGTGGATCTCCTCGGTGGAGCTGGAGAACCACCTGGCGTCCCACCCTGCGGTACGCGAGGCCGCCGTGATCGGCGTCCCCGACGAGCGCTGGGACGAGCGCCCGCTGGCCGTGGTCGTATGGCACTCCGCCCCGGCCGACTACCCCGCTCTCCATGCCCACTTGGCACGGCGAGTGGCCCGCTGGCAGCTGCCGGAACGGTGGACCACCGTCCCCGAGATCCCGAGGACGAGCGTCGGGAAGTTCGACAAGAAGGAGCTGAGACGCCGGTACGCACAGGGCGAACTCGGCGTCTTCTCCGTCGGGCGATGAGGAGCGCTGACGGGCGGGTCAGCGGCGGAAGGCCTCGCGGACCGAGCCGCCGACCGCGGCGCACCACGTCCCGAGGTCGACCTTTCCGTTCGGGGTCAGACCGTGGAGGCGCTGGAGGTCCTGGACGGCCTTCATGGTGGCGTGGTCGTAGATGCCGCCCGCGGTGACCTCGGTGTAGCCCTTGCGTACGAGCATGAACTGCAGGGCGGTGACCGGGAGTCCGGTGGCATCCTTGCCGAGGACGGGGGCGAGCGCCTCCCACGTGGCCGCGTCGAACGTGGCGTCGGGAGTGACCGGGATGCCGCACCTGGTCTGGAAGTCGGCGACGGCGACGTTCATGTCGGTGCCGAAGGAGCCGTTGGCCGTGAGGGCGTAACCGACGTCGTTGAGCAGGTACTGGGCGACCTGGACGACCGGGCTGTCGACGAACCGCCAGATGTCGGGCCACCGCCGCGCCGGGATCTGGGAGTGCGGCGTGCCCAGTTCGGCCAGGACGCGGGCGCGGATCATCGGGAACTGCGCGTAGAAGGCGATGCCGGGGCAGTCGGTGACCCGGAAGTCCCAGTGGCCGAAGATGTCCCAGGCGTTGAGCCGGAACTGCCGGCACACGGTGACGCACAGCTTCACGAGCGAGTCGAGGAGAGCCTCCGGAGGGGTCTCCGTGATGTACGTGCCCTCGTTCTCGATGCCGATCGCGTTGCCGTTCTCGCCCGGACAGTGCGCCGAGATCACCTGGTGCCGGCCGGTGTTGAGCGTCTCCAGGCTGCGGTGGCGGCCCTCGGTCACGTACCCGCCGCGGCTGACGGTGAAGTGCTGGCCGGTGTCCGCCCAGCCGTTGCCGTCCATGTGCAGGTCCTGGCAGTCCTTGGCGAGCTGGACGGCGTGCTCGCGGGAGTAGTCGGTGACGTTGGGGAACGCCATGTGATGCAGGATGATCTTGTTCGTGGTGTTGCCGGATATCTGGACCGGGGAGGCGGGGGGCCGGGCGCCCCACTCGTCGCAGCCGATGATCCAGGGGAACCCCGCGGCGGGGGCCGCGGCAGCCGGGCCCGCGAGAGCCAGATCGGTGCCGACGACCGCGGCCATCGCCGTGCCGAGCCCGACTCTGAACAGGGTGCGGCGGTCGACTTCGTGCTGAGGGAGAGTCATCCCCGGAGGATATTCAGCACGTGTGGGCTGGGCCAGGAGTTTGACGAAAAAACACCAGGTCAAAGGGCATGCGCGTTTCACAGGTGTAGACCAAAGGCGCGCCTGGTTACGCTGACTTCACGAGCGTGAAGACAGCACCCTCGGGGTCCGCGACCGTCGCCATCCGCCCGCTCGCCCCCTCGCGCGGCTGCTGCAGTACATGACCGCCCAGCTCCGCCACCCGCCGCGCGGAGTCGTCGACGTCGGCCACCTCGAAGTACGTCATCCAGTGCGCACCCCTGTCGTGCGGCAGCGCATGCCCGACACCGTGCAGCGCGGCCACCGGGCGGCCGTCCAGATGCAGCGTCACATAGTCGAAGTCGGCCGAGACGACGGCTTCGGCGTCGTACCCGAACAGCGCCTGGTAGAACTTCCCGACCGTCGCCGTCTCCCGCGTCACCAACTCGTTCCAGGCCGCCGTCCCCGGCACTCCGGCCACCGCCGTACCGAGATGCCCGGCCGCCTGCCAGATCCCGAACACCGCTCCCGCCGGGTCGGAGCCCATGGCCATCCGCCCCGCCTCGCCCGCGTCCAGCGGACCGACTCCGACCGTGCCGCCGCAGTGCCGGATCGTCTCGGCGGTCGCGTCCGCGTCGTCGGTCGCCAGATACGGCGTCCAGGCGACCGGGAGATGCCGGTCCGGGGGCAACTGCCCGATGCCCGCGACCTCCTGGCCGTCGAGGAGCGCGCGGACGTACGGGCCGAGCTGCTGCGGCCCCGGCTTGAACTCCCAGCCGAACAGGGCCCCGTAGAAGTCCTGCGTCGCGGACAGGCCGTGCACCATCAGACTGACCCAGCAGGGCGTGCCGGGGGTGTGCCGAGTGGCTGCCTCGGTCATCTTCACTCTCTCCTCGGACGATTGGGACGGCCGACCGGCCACCCCCGTCCCGATGTTTTCAGCACCTGCCGCGCAGCGCGCCCCGGCCGCGCCGCATTTTTTCAGCGGTGTTGTGGGCCCGTCCCTTCGCTGCGCGAGGATGGGCCCATGAATGCCATCATCACCGCATCCGAACTCGCGAGCGAGTCGGCGGGATCGCACCCGCCGGTGCTCCTGGACATCCGCTGGCAGCTGGGCGGTCCGAACCAGCGACCGGCGTACGAGGCCGGGCACATCCCAGGGGCCGTCTACGTCGACCTGGACGCGGAACTGGCAGGTCCCGCGGGCCGCGGCGGCCGCCACCCGCTGCCCGACCCCGCGGCTTTCGGCGCGGTGATGCGCGGGGCCGGAGTCTCCCGGGACACCCCGGTCGTGGTCTACGACGGAGGCCAGGGCTGGGCCGCCGCCCGTGCCTGGTGGCTGCTGCGCTGGGCGGGCCACACCCGGGTCCGTGTCCTGGACGGCGGCCTGGCCGCCTGGTCGGGCCCGCTCTCGGCCGAGCCCCCGGTCCCGGCCGAGGGCGACTTTGTTCCCGTACCGGACTCGCTGCCCCTGCTCGACGCGGACGGGGCGGCCGCGCTGGCCCGCTCCGGGCTGCTCCTGGACGCCCGGGCGCCCGAGCGCTACCGGGGTGACGTCGAGCCGATCGACCGGGTCGGCGGGCACATCCCGGGCGCGGTCTCGGCCCCGACCTCCGCCAATGTCGGCGAGGACGGCCGCTTCCTGGCCCCGGAGGCCCTCGCGGCACGCTTCAAGGCGCTGGGCGCCGCCGACGGAGAGGTCGGTGTCTACTGCGGCTCCGGTGTCTCCGGCGCCCACCAGGTCCTCGCCCTGGAGGTGGCGGGTATCCCGGCCGCCCTCTACGCGGGCTCCTGGTCCGAGTGGTCCTCGGACGAGTCCCGCCCGGTCGCCACGGGCCCCGACCCCCAGTAGGACCACGCGAGGAGGGGCCCGCACTCACCGTGCGGGCCCCTCCTCGTACGCGTACTCCGTAGCGCTAGTCCTTGTTCTTGCGCCGCGTCCCGAAGACGATCTCGTCCCAGCTCGGCACCGCCGCACGCCGCCCGGGGCGCACCCCGTCGGCCTCCGCCTGCCGGTCCGTCGTCCCGGTCAGCCGGTCACGGTGGCCACTGACCGCACGCGGCATCAGTACGTCCGCGTACGCGGCGCCCGCGCCCGCCGAAGCAGCCGGCGGCTCCTCGACCGCGGGCTCCATGACGGGCTCGGTGACCGGAGGCTCCGGCGGAGCCGGACGCTCCGGCACGACCATGTCGCCCCGGAAGCTCGGCACCGCCTCGAGCAGACTGGTCAGCGAGTCGCGCTCGCTGCTCTCCTCGGGCTCGGGAGCGGCGGGTGCGGGAACGGAGGGCCGCTCCAGCTGCCGGTCCAGGGCACGGTCGAGCGGCCGGTCGCGCGGCAGCCTGGCGATCCGCGGTACGAAGGGAAAGCTCGGCTCCGGCGCCGAGAGCGAGTCGTCGCTCTCGCCGATGAGCGAGCGCGCCTCGTCGTCCACGGCCTGCACCAGACGGCGCGGCGGGTCGTACGTCCAGCTCGCCGAGTGCGTCTCGGTGGCGACCCGGTACACGAGCAGGACTTCCCAGGTGCCGTCGTCGCGGCGCCAGGAGTCCCAGAGGACGGTGTCCTTGTCGGCGCCGCGCAGCACGAGGCGCTCATTGACTGCTTCACCGAGCTGGGGACCCGTGCCGGTGTTCTCGCCGGCACGTCGTACAGGAGTCTTCCGGGCGCGCTCGGCCATGAACGCACGCTCCGCGAGCACAGGGCCCTCGAAGCGGCGGACGCGGTCGACCGGAATCCCGGCCATGGACGCGACCTCTTCGGCGGAGGCTCCGGCTCGTATCCGCGCCTGGATGTCGCGCGGCCGGAGGTGGCTCTCCACCTCGATCTCGATCTGGCCCAGTCGAGCGCGGTCATTACGGACCGCCGCACGCAGCCGTTCATCGATCGGAAGCGTGTACTCCGTACTGTCCGCAGCTTTGAGCACCAGTCGTGTGCCGTCATTCGAGACGGCCACGACACGCAGTTCGGGCATGGGAACCTCCCGGGTGGTGCCTGCCGACGTCACGTGCGTCGCTGCTTCCGCTAGTCGAGTGTGGCCTGCCCGGGTGCAGCCTGCCACAACCTTGCTGATCTGCCCGGCGTGTCGGGCATGAACCCCGGACCGCCGTTATGGCACGGTTACCAGTTTGCGACGCAAAG
Source organism: Streptomyces sp. NBC_01465 (assembly GCF_036227325.1). Classification (NCBI taxonomy): domain Bacteria; kingdom Bacillati; phylum Actinomycetota; class Actinomycetes; order Kitasatosporales; family Streptomycetaceae; genus Streptomyces; species Streptomyces sp. NBC_01465. Next base: position 6,540,825 of record NZ_CP109467.1, read on the forward strand.
TGACCATTTCGGTCACTCACCCCCAAGGGAGACCGGGCCCAGGGCTCGCAACAGTACTCCATTCGGGCCACGTGGGTGGGCGGCGCGCCGCCGAAGTTCTCCCGTGGCACGGGAGTTGAACCTCTCCCCGGGTGTCCTGCTTCACAGAATCAGCTGAAACGGAACTATTCGTTTCGCTCAAATGTCCCTATCTGGTGCATGGTGGGAAAGAAGGTCAAGCAGAGGTTGTAGATGGATCAGAAGCCCGAGAACGGGACGGAAACGAACAAAAGGTCACTCGATCTGAGCGTCCCGCAGGTCGCGGGAAGCGCGATCGCGGCCGTGGTCGCGGCGGTGCTGGCCTCGAAGCTCGGGGTGTACGGAACGATCATCGGCGCCGGCGTGGTCAGTGTCGTCGCCACCTGCGGCGGCACGATCTTCCAGCACCTGTTCCGCAGGACCGGCGAGCAGATCCGCGAGGTCACGGTCCAGGTGAAGCCCAAGGGCCACACGGGCCGTCAGGTCCAGGTCCGGCGCATCCCGGGAGACAGGGACCCCGGGGCGGTGCCGCCGACGGTCGCGGCACCCTGGCCCGAGGACATGCGGACGCAGGTGATCACGCAGATCACCGAGGAACTCCCCGCGGGGGATCTTGAGGCGACGCAGCTCCTGCGGCCCGGCTTCGACAAGGCGGACCCCGACAAGACGCAGCTGGTGCCCCAGGTGCCCGTACAGCCGGGCCCGGACGAGGAGTTCACCGAGGCCACGACCCATGGCACCCGGGTGCGGGGCTGGAAGCGCTCGGCGATCGCGGCCCTCGTCGTCTTCGTCGTGGCCATGGGCGGGATCACCGGCTTCGAGCTGCTCTCCGGCCAGGACCTCAGCGGCGGCAAGGGCACGACGATCGGCGGCGCGGTGAGCGGCGGCAACAGCCACAAGTCCACCCCGTCGGACACCCCGTCGACCTCGACGACTCCATCGCCGGGCGGCTCGTCCGGCACCGGTCAGTCGTCCGAATCCGGCACCGGTACGGACAACGGCACCCCGGACCCGACGCCGAGCCCGTCGTCGTCCACGGACACGGGGTCGGATTCCGGTTCCGGTTCGGATTCCGGTTCGGACGGCGGCTCCTCCGCGACGCCGACTCCCACGCCGACCCCGTCCGGATCGTCCAGCAGCGACACCGGCTCCGACAGCGGCGACGGTGCCGGGGCGGGCGCGACGGCCACCACCCCGGCGTCGTAGCAGCTCAGTCGCCCAGGACCCGGCGCAGGTACGCGTTGGCGAACACCCGCTCCGGGTCCAGGCGGTCGCGCAGCGCCGTGAACTCGCCGAACCGCGGGTACACGCCGGCCAGATACTCGGCGTCGCGCGTGTGCACCTTGCCCCAGTGGGGGCGGCCGCCGTGCGCGGTCATGATCCGCTCGACCGCAGTGAAGTACGACTGGTACGGCGTGCCCTTGTAGAGATGGACGGCGATGTACGCGCTCTCGCGGCCCGACGCGGTCGAGAGCGCGATGTCGTCCGCGGGCGCGGTCCGCACCTCCACGGGGAAGCTGACCCGCAGCGGGGACCGCTCGACCATCGCCTTCACCTCGCGCAGCGCCTCCATCGCGGCCTCGCGCGGCAGGGCGTACTCCATCTCCACGAAGCGCACCCGGCGCGGACTCGTGAAGACCTTGTAGGGAATGTCCGTGTACGTACGGGCCGAGAGCGCCCGGCTGGAGATCTTGGCGATCGACGGGATCGTCCGGGGGACCGCCCTGCCCAGCGAACAGGCCAGCTGGAAGACGCCGTTGGAGAGGAGCTCGTCCTCGACCCAGCCGCTGATCTTCCCGGGCGGGGCGACGGGGCCCTCGCTGCGGTTGTTGCGCTTGGTGTTGCAGTTGCCGGTGTGCGGGAACCAGTAGAACTCGAAGTGCTCGTTCTCGGCGACGAGCTCGTCGAACTCGGCGGTCACGCGGTCGAAGGCCATCGGCTCCTCGCGGGCCGTCAGCAGGAAGACCGGCTCCACTGCGAAGGTGATCGCGGTGATGACGCCGAGTGCGCCGAGCCCGATCCGGGCGGCCGCGAAGACCTCGGGATTCTCCTTCTCGGAGCACGTCAGGACCGAGCCGTCCGCGGTGACCAGCTCCAGGGCGCGGATCTGTGCGGCGATCGAGGCCGAGTCGCGGCCGGTGCCGTGGGTGCCGGTGGAGGTGGCTCCCGCGACCGTCTGCTCCATGATGTCGCCCATGTTCGTGAGCGAGAGTCCCTCACGGGCCAGGGCCAGATTCAGGCGCTTCAGGGGGGTGCCCGCCTCGACGGTCACGGTCCCCGCGGCGCGGTCGATCTCCCGTATCCCGGTGAGCAGATCGGGCCGTACCAGCAGGCCTTCGGTGGCCGCCGTGGCGGTGAAGGAGTGGCCGGTGCCGACCGGCTTCACCGTCAGGCCCTCGTCCGCCGCCTTCCGTACGGCATCCGCGAGCTCCTCGACCGATGCGGGGGAGACCTCCCGGGCCGGACGGGCGGTGACATTCCCCGCCCAGTTACGCCACGTGCTGCTGCTCGCTCCGGCCATCTGTTTCGCGCCCCTCCCGTTGCGGCACCGGCCTGTTCAGCCGGCGGTACCCCAGGAACGCCACCGCGGCCGCGAGCGTTCCTGCCCCGGCGGACACCAGGTACCCCGCCTGCGCGCCGTGCGCGTCGACCACCCAACCGGCGGCCGACGACCCGAGCGCCACTCCGACGGCGAGCCCGGTGCTGATCCAGGTCATGCCCTCGGTCAACTGAGTGCGCGGTACGTGCTGTTCGACGAGGGCCATGGTCGTGATCATCGTCGGAGCGATGAACAGGCCCGCGGCAAAGAGCGCCACGGCCAGCAACGGAAGGTTCCCGGCCAGTTGGAGGGGGATCATACTCACGGCCATCGCACACACGCCCACCAGCCACCTCTTCGGCGCCGAGCCCTTGAGGCGGAGCAGCCCGAAGACCGCTCCGGCGAGGCACGAGCCGAGCGCGTAGACCGCGAGGACCACACTCGCCGCGCCCTGGTGGCCCTGCTCCCTGGCGAAGGCCACGGTCACCACGTCGATCGTCCCGAAGATCGTTCCGACCATGACGAAGGCGGCGACCAGGACCTGAAGTCCCCCGGAGCGCAGCGCCGTTCCGCCCGAGCCGTGGCCCCGCGGATGCGGTACGGGCTCGGTGGCGCGCTGCGAGGTGAGCCAGTAGACGCCGGCGACGAGGAAGACGGCGGCGAAGAGCGGGCCTGCCTCGGGGAACCAGACCGTGGAGAGTCCGATGGAGAGGATCGGGCCGAAGATGAAGCAGACCTCGTCGACGATCGACTCCCAGGCGTACGCCGTGTGGAGATCGCGCGGGGAGCCGCGGTGGATCTCCGCCCAGCGGGACCTGACCATCGAGCCGACGCTCGGGACGCAGCCGGTGCCCGCGGCGAAGACGAAGAGCGTCCAGTCGGGGAAGCCCTGCTGGGCGCAGAGCAGCAGTCCCAGTACGGCGGCCACCGTCACCAGCGTCGCCGGGCGCAGGACGCGGCGCTGTCCGTACCGGTCGACGAGCCGGGAGATCTGCGGCCCGATCGCCGCCGCCGACAGCGCGCAGGTGGCGGAGAGTGCGCCCGCGAGCCCGTACCGGCCGGTGATCAGCGACATCATCGTCACGATGCCGATGCCCATCATGGACAGCGGCATCCGGCCGAGCAGACCGGCCGCGGAGAACTGTTTGGCGCCGGGTGCCGCGAAGATCGCGCGGTAGGGACTGGGCACAGGATCTCCGGGTAAGGGCTGAAGGCGAAAGACACAGCTTACGGCCGTGGCGTGGTTACCGGCCCGTCGGATACGGATGGCAGGATCGGACCCATGTCCGATCAGCGTGATCCAGATCCGTACGACGCTCTGCTGCTGCTCTCCTTCGGCGGTCCGGAAGGCCCGGAGGATGTGGTTCCGTTCCTGCAGAACGTGACCCGCGGCCGGGGCATCCCCGACGAGCGGCTCAGGGAGGTGGGGCAGCACTACTTCCGCTTCGACGGCATCAGTCCCATCAACGGCCAGAACCGCGCCCTGCTCGACGCCCTGCGCAAGGACTTCGCGGAGCACGGCCTGGACCTGCCGGTCTACTGGGGCAACCGGAACTGGGCGCCGTATCTGACCGACACCCTGCGCGAGATGATCACCGACGGACGCAAGCGCATCGCGGTCCTCGCCACCAGTGCGTACGCCTCGTACTCCGGCTGCCGCCAGTACCGCGAGAACCTTGCCGACTCCCTCGCCGCGCTGGAAGCGGAAGGCCTGGAGCTGCCGCGCGTCGACAAGCTGCGGCACTACTTCAACCACGCCGGCTTCGTCGCGCCCATGATCGACGGCGTCCTCGCCTCTCTGGCCGCGCTTCCCGAGGACGTACGGGCAGGCGCGCACCTCGCCTTCACCACGCACTCCATCCCGACCTCGGCCGCCGAATCGGCTGGCCCCGAGGGCGGGGCGTACGTCGCCCAGCACCTGGACGTCGCGCAGGTGATCGCCGACGCGATCCACGAGCAGACCGGCGTCGCACACCCCTGGCAGCTCGTCTACCAGTCGCGCAGCGGCGCCCCGCACATCCCGTGGCTCGAGCCGGACATCTGCGACCACCTGGAGACCCTGCACGGCGAGGGCGCCCCGGCCGTCGTCATGGTCCCCATCGGCTTCGTCTCGGACCACATGGAAGTCCTCTACGACCTGGACACCGAGGCCACCGACAAGGCCGCCGAGCTGAACCTGCCCGTCGCCCGCTCCGCGACGGTCGGCGCCGACCCGCGGTTCGCCGCCGCCGTGCGCGACCTGGTCCTGGAGCGCGCCGCGAGCGAGCGGGGCCTCTCCGTGGAGCGCTGCGCCCTGGGTGCGCTCGGCGCCTCGCACGACCTCTGCCCGGTCGGCTGCTGCCCGGCCCGCGCCCCCAGGCCCGCGGCCGCGGGCGCCGACAGCCCGTACGCATAAGGAGCCCTCGTGACCCCCGTGAGCGACCCCCTGACGTCCGAACTCCTCGCCCTCGCCCAGGAAGCGGCCCGCCGGGCCGGCGCGCTGCTGCGCGACGGACGCCCCGCCGACCTCGGCGTGGCCGCGACCAAGTCCAGCCCCATCGATGTCGTCACCGAGATGGACATCGCCGCCGAGAAGCTGATCACCGGCTACCTCGCCGAACACCGCCCCGACGACGGCTTCCTGGGCGAGGAAGGCGCATCCGTCGAGGGCAGCAGCGGCATCCGCTGGGTCGTCGACCCGCTCGATGGCACGGTCAACTACCTCTACGGACTGCCCACTTGGGCCGTCTCCATCGCCGCCGAACTCGACGGGGAGACGGTGGTGGGCGTGGTCGCGGCCCCGATGCGCGGCGAAACGTTCCACGCGGTGCGCGGCGGCGGTGCGTACCTGGGCGAGACACCGCTGCGGCACCGCCCGGCGCCCCCGCTCGACCAGGCGCTGGTCTCGACCGGCTTCAACTACGTCGCCACCGTCCGCACCCACCAGGCCGAGATCGCCCACCGGCTGATCCCGCAGTTCCGCGACATCCGCCGCGGCGGCTCGGCCGCGGTCGACCTCTGCGACGTGGCCGCGGGCCGCCTCGACGGCTACTACGAGCGCGGACTGCACCCCTGGGACCTGGCGGCCGGCGACCTCATCGCCCGCGAGGCGGGCGCCCTGACCGGCGGCCGCCCCGGCGAGCGTCCGTCCAACGACCTGGCGGTCGCGGCCTCACCCGGCGTCTTCGAGCCCCTGCAGGCGCTCCTGGAGGAGTACGGCGCCTGGCACGACTGAGCCGAAAGCCGTCCGTACACACGAGTGGGCCCCGAAGCCGTCCCGCGGCTCCGGGGCCCACTCGTGCCCTGCCTGAATCCTGGATCTGGATCCGGATCGTGCGTCAGACGCCCGCGGTGGTGACCTCGACGCCGTGTTCGGCGGCGAGACGGCGCAGGTCGTCCAGCTCGCCCTGCTCCACCTCCGCCAGGAACTCGTCGCCGGTCTCGCGAGCCCGGGTGAGGTCGGTTTCCGTGGCCTTTATGCGCTGCAGCAGTCCTGCGGTGAATGCGTCCATGGTGCGCCCCCTCGTCATGGGTCGGTGGCACGGGGGTGTGCCGAGGGTTGCCTGCGATCACACACTCCCTCTGGGGGACAGAGCGGGCTGTGGTACGCCACATACAGGGCGTGATCGCGGGGTGTGCAGTCGTCCTCCCCCCGCCTTCTCGTCAAGAAACCTCAACCCGTCCGGGAATCACGGAATTCCCCGTCGCACAGCACCGTCCGGCACCGCCTTACAGCCGGTTTATGGGCGTTAGGGGCAGGATGGATGCACACAGTCAGTGCTACAGACCTGCCCGTATGCACAAACCGCGGGCACGAGGGAAGGACAGCGCCGTGCGCGTACTCGTCGTCGAGGACGAGCAGTTGCTCGCCGATGCGGTGGCCACCGGACTCCGCCGGGAGGCCATGGCCGTCGACGTCGTGTACGACGGCGCCGCGGCCCTGGAGCGGATCGGGGTGAACGACTACGACGTGGTCGTACTCGACCGCGACCTGCCCCTGGTCCACGGCGACGACGTCTGCCGGAAGATCGTCGAGCTCGGGATGCCCACCCGCGTCCTGATGCTGACCGCCTCCGGCGACGTCAGCGACCGCGTCGAGGGCCTGGAGATCGGCGCCGACGACTACCTCCCCAAGCCCTTCGCCTTCAGCGAGCTCACCGCACGCGTCCGGGCGCTGGGCCGCCGTACGACGGTCCCGCTGCCGCCCATCCTGGAGCGCGCCGGCATCAAGCTCGATCCGAACCGCCGCGAGGTCTTCCGCGACGGCAACGAGATCCAGCTCGCGCCCAAGGAGTTCGCGGTCCTGGAGGTCCTGATGCGCAGCGAGGGCGCGGTCGTCTCGGCCGAGCAGCTCCTGGAGAAGGCCTGGGACGAGAACACCGACCCGTTCACCAACGTCGTACGGGTGACGGTCATGACCCTGCGCCGCAAACTCGGCGAGCCCCCCGTCATCGTCACCGTGCCCGGCTCCGGTTACCGGATCTGACCCCCGGTGGCCACAACTCCCGCGCCACCGGCGGCGCCCCCGAAACCGACCTGGGACCCGAAGTCGGCAGAGATGCCCTTCCCCTGGTTGCGCCCCACGATCCGGATACGTCTGACGCTGCTGTACGGCGGGATGTTCCTGATCGCGGGCATCGTGCTGCTCACGATCATCTACATGCTGGCCGCGCAGGCGCTCCACGTGGGCGCGGAGCTGCCGTTCAAGATGGTCTCCGGAAGCGTGTCGAGCAAGGTGTGCAACCTGCCCGACCAAGGCACGGTGGACGAGTTCAACGCGGCGATGAACGCGTGCGTCAACCATCAGCGTCAAGAGGCGCTCGACAACCTCCTCACCCGCTCGCTGTACGCCCTCGTGGGCCTCAGTGTCATCGCCTTCGCCGTCGGCTACGCCATGGCCGGCCGCGTCCTGCAGCCGCTCGGCAAGATGACCCGTACCGCCCGCCGCGTGGCCGGCACGGATCTGACCCGGCGCATCGAGCTCGACGGGCCCGACGACGAGCTCAAGGAGCTCGCCGACACCTTCGACGAGATGCTCGACCGGCTCGAGCGGGCCTTCACCGCCCAGCAGCGCTTCGTCGCCAACGCCTCGCACGAGCTGCGTACGCCGCTCGCCATCAACCGGACCCTCCTGGAGGTCCACCTCTCCGACCCCGGGGCTCCTGTGGAGCTCCAGCAGCTCGGCAAGACCCTCCTGGCCACCAACGAGCGCAGCGAGCAGCTCGTGGAGGGGCTTCTCCTGCTGGCCCGCAGCGACAACCAGATCGTCGAGCGCAAGCCCGTCGATCTCGCGGAGGTGGCGACGAGGGCCCTGGACCAGGCACACGCCGAGGCGGAGGCCAAGGGTGTGGAGATCCGCGGGGTGCAGGCTCCGGCGGTCGTACAGGGCAACGGAGTGCTCCTGGAGCGCATCGCCCTGAACCTCGTACAGAACGCCGTGCGCTACAACGTTCCCGAGGACGGCTGGGTGGAGGTCACCACCGAACTCCAGCAGGGGCAGGCCGTGTTGGTGGTCTCGAACACAGGTCCCGTGGTTCCCGCTTACGAGATCGACAACCTCTTCGAGCCGTTCAGACGGCTGCGTACGGAGCGGACGGGCAGCGACAAGGGCGTGGGGCTCGGCCTGTCCATCGCGCGCTCCGTCGCGCGCGCCCACGGAGGCCGTATCATCGCGGAGCCCCGCGACGGCGGCGGTCTCGTGATGCGCGTCACCCTGCCTGTCTGAGATGCTGCTCGACGCCGGTCCGGAAGTTCGCTTTGCGCGGAATTTTCGGGACCCGTTCCCGGAAAGATCGTGTGCGATCGATCACAGGGGCGATTTTCCGGCCATCTACTCTCCGTGATCGCAAAACCCCCGGAAAACCGGGAAAACCCCGGGTTTCCGGGGGGTGTGATCACGGGAAGTACACGGGGTGGCGCCCGTGAAGTGCGACATTCGGACCGTGTACGGTCCCGATCGCCATCCAAACTGATCACTCCAGGGGGATCCGGTTGGGTGTCGATTGAGTAACAGACCTTGATGTGAGGCAAAATCTCCGCCTCAGGTCGGGCACAAGTCCGGCCTCTCACGCGTTACGTGCGCTGAGACACCGCAGACACCCAGAGGGGGAGAGCGACTAAATGGCTACGGATTACGACACCCCACGCAAGACCGACGATGACGTCAACGAGGACAGCATCGAAGAGCTCAAGGCTCGTCGGAACGACAAGTCCACTTCGGCGGTCGACGTCGACGAGTTCGAGCAGGCCGAAGGCCTGGAGCTGCCCGGTGCGGACCTCTCCAACGAGGAGCTTTCCGTCCGGGTCCTGCCGCGGCAGGCCGACGAGTTCACCTGCATGAGCTGCTTCCTCGTGCACCACCGCAGTCAGCTGGCCCGCGAGAAGAACGGCCAGCCCATCTGCCGCGACTGCGACTGAGGTCAGGTCGGCCGTGGCAGGCGCGACACCGTCCCGGAAGCGAGGCTTCCGGCGCAAGGGGTCAACCGGGGTACAGCAGGGCGGCACAGGCCCGGCAGAAGGCGTAGCTGCGCCTGCCGAGCCCACCGCCCTGATGCCCTCGGAGCGTGAGCAGGGCGTAGAGGGCGGGTCCGGGACCGGGGCCCGCCGCCTGGGCGCTCTGAAGAACGGCGTGAAGAAGAGCAGCGACGGCGCGAAAGCAGGGATCGCGTACGTCGCCGACAGAATCATCGAGAACGCGCCCCGGATTCCGGTGCGCGATCTCGCGACCCTGCAGAAACACTTCCCGGGCCTGGGCCCGGAGGAGATCGCCGACAAGCTGGTCACCGGCGCGGCCGCGGCGACCTCCACCGTCGGCGCCGGCATCGGCGCCGCGGCGATGCTTCCCGTACCGCCCGCGATGCCGGCCGAGCTGGCCGCGGAGATCACGGGCGTGGCGGCGATCGAGATGAAGCTCATCGCCGAGCTGTACGAGGTCTACGGCCAGCGCCCGCCGGGCAGTCTGAAGCAGCGCACGACCACGTATCTGAACTCCTGGTCGGGCGAGCGCGGTATCGACGTCACCAAACCGATGACGGTGAACGCGGCGCTCGGCGGCCAGATGAAGCGCGAGCTGCGCCAGCAGATCATGAAGCGGATGATCCGGGACCTGCCGAACCTGGTGCCCTTCATGGTGGGCGCGGCCGTCGGCGCCGTGATGAACCGGCGCGACACCAAGAAACTCGCCGCACGCATCCGCACGGACCTGCGCAGGAACCAGGTGCCCTGGGACGCCTTGCCCGCGCTCCCGCCGCTGGAGCGGATCGAGGAGCCTGTGCAGTTGAACGGGCCAGAGGGGCCCAAGGCGCTGGATCCCTGAGGGTCGGCGGACGCCCGTCGCGGAGCGACTGATGTCCCAGTCGGCGCAGCTGCCCGAAGCCTGCGGAGCAGTGCGAGGGCGGCGTCGGGAAAAGGTGCGGATCGAGGAGCCCGTGCAGTTGAACGGGCCCGACGACCCCAAGGCGTTGGGGAGCTAGGCGGCTCGTACGGCTGCGAGCGCCGCCTTGAGCTGCTCGGGGTGGCGCGTGGAGAGGTACGCGTACGGCGTCGGGTCCGCCGGGTCGGTGATCTCGACCTTCAGCGCCGTCGGGATGTAGGCGCGCAGCAGCATGAACGCCCTGGTGTCCGCCTTGTGCGAGCGCCAGGCGCGCGCCTCCTCGGCGTCCAGGACCTCCGCCTCGCCCAGCGCCGAGAGCGGGATCTTCGCCTCGCCCGCGACCAGCGAGTCCGCGACCACGCGGATGCGCATCGAGCCGTACGCACTCACCACGACACCCGCGACCGCGGTGCCGCCGACCAGGCCGCCGAGCAGCGGCAGGGTGCCCAGCGGCAGGAACATCAGCGCGCAGGCGAAGCCCACGAGCAGGGACATGAACCACCAGGAGCGGGGTGCGGTGAGGCGTTCTTCGTAGGGCTGCATGAAACCAAGCTTGGCACGGCGTTCTGACTGCGGGTACGCGCAGGTAGGGTCTGCATCTGTGACAGGAACAACTGCAGCGCTGACGCCCCCGGCCGACGCCATAGCGCCGGTGCGGCACGCCGATGCCCCGGCCCCCGGAGAACTTCTCGGCGCGCACTACGGACACTGTTTCGGCTGCGGTGATCAACAGGCGCACGGACTCCACCTCCAGGCGCGCGCCGGTGAGGGCGTGCGGGTGTCCGCCGAGTTCACCGTGCAGGCCGCCCACCAGGGCGCCCCCGGGCTCGCGCACGGCGGCATTCTGGCCACCGCGCTGGACGAGACGCTCGGCTCGCTGAACTGGCTGCTGCGGGTCATCGCGGTGACCGGACGGCTCGAGACCGACTTCGTACGGCCCGTCCCCGTGGACACCGTGCTGCACCTGGAGGCCGAGGTCACCGCCGTGAGCGGGCGGAAGATCTACTCCCGGGCCGTGGGGCGGATCGGCGGCCCCGAGGGGCCCGTCGCGGTCCGTGCGAAGGCCCTTTTCATCGAGGTCAAGGTCGAGCACTTCACGGAGAACGGCCGGCCCGAGGAGATCCGGGCGGCCATGGACGACCCGGACATGACCAGGCGCGCACGTGCCTTCGAGGTGAACCCCTGATGCGTAACCCCGTAGATGTACTCATCCGCCGCGTTGACCCCGAGGTACCGATCCCCGCGTACGGGCACCCCGGCGACGCCGGAGCGGATCTCGTGACGACGGAAGCGGCCGAACTCGCCCCGGGAGAACGGGCGGTGCTGCCCACCGGAGTGTCTGTCGCTCTCCCGGACGGGTACGCGGCCTTCGTGCACCCCCGATCCGGTCTCGCAGCTCGCTGCGGAGTCGCCCTGGTGAATGCCCCAGGGACGGTTGATGCCGGGTACCGTGGGGAAATCAAGGTGATCGTGGTCAATCTCGACCCGCGCGAAACGGTGCGGTTCGAGCGATTCGACCGGATTGCCCAACTGGTCGTCCAGCAGGTCGAGAAGGTGCGCTTCCACGAGGTGGCGGAGCTTCCCGGCTCGGCGCGGGCCGAGGGGGGCTTCGGTTCCACCGGCGGTCATGCCGCGGTGGGCGGCTCACAGGGTGGGAATCGATACGCTTCGGTCGTATCCGACCGGGAAGGACAGTGACGTGTTCGGACGTCGCAAGAAGAACGGTTCCGACGAGGACCTGGCGGGCGAGGCCGAGCAGGTCGTCGACGGTACTGACGAGGGCGAGGCCGAAGAGGCCCCGCGCGTAGTGCTGGAGCCCGCTCCCCGTCCCGACGGACCGTGGGACAGCAGTGAGGTCTCCGAGGCCGGCGAAGGCCGCGTGGACCTGGGCGGACTCTTCGTGCCCGGGGTGGAGGGCATGGAGCTGCGCGTCGAGGTCGCGGGTGACGCGATCGTCGCGGCCACGGTCGTCCTGGGCGACAGCGCCGTACAGCTGCAGGCCTTCGCCGCGCCCAAGCGCGAGGGCATCTGGGGCGAGGTGCGCGAGGAGATCGCCTCGGGCATCACCCAGCAGGGTGGTGTGATCGACGAGATCGAGGGCCCGCTGGGCTGGGAGCTGCGTGCGCAGGTCCCCGTACAGCTGCCCGACGGGACCAACGGCGTGCAGCTGGTGCGCTTCGTGGGCGTCGACGGCAAGCGCTGGTTCCTGCGCGGGGTCATCTCCGGCCAGGGCGCGGTGCAGCCGCAGGCCGCCGGGGTCCTGGAGCAGATCTTCCGGGACACCGTGGTCGTACGGGGCGAGGGGCCGATGGCGCCGCGCGACCCGATCGTCCTCAAGCTCCCGGACGACGCGCAGATGATGCCCGACGGTGTCCAGCAGGAGGACCAGGAGGGCTCGCGCTTCTCCGGTGGCATGGGACAGCTTCAGCGCGGTCCGGAGATCACCGAGGTCCGCTGACCCGCTCCCGTTCGTGGCCGGTGGCCCGCACGCCCCTTTCGAGGGGATGCGGGCCACCGGCCTTTTCGCTGACCCCCGGCCTGCCCCCGAGGCATTGCCCGCAGGCCCGGCGCGCGGCGATACTGGCGCCTGATCACCGCACCGTACGGGGGAGACCATGACCGAGAACACCAGCGGCCAGTCCGGCACGGCCGTCGTCGACGACCCGGCCGGCCGCCCGATGATCCGGGTGGAGAACCTCCACCGCTCCTACGGCACCGGGCCCTCCGCCGTCCACGCCCTGCGCGGCGTCTCCTTCGACGTACCCAGAGGCGAGCTCGTCGCCCTCAAGGGCCGCTCGGGCTCCGGCAAGACGACCCTGCTCAACCTGGTCGGCGGCCTCGACAGCCCCGACGAGGGCCGGATATCCGTCGACGGCACCGAACTCTCCGGCCTCGGCGAGAACGGCCTCCTGGAGCTGCGCCGCGACCGCGTCGGCTTCATCTTCCAGTCCTTCGGCCTGATCCCCATCCTCTCCGCCGCCGAGAACGTCGGCGTCCCCATGCGCCTGCGCAAGACCGACCCGCGCGAGCGCGAGGAGCGCGTCGAGCTGCTGCTCTCCCTGGTCGGCCTCTCCGACCACGCCCAGCAGCGCCCCGGCGAACTCTCCGGCGGCCAGCAGCAGCGCGTCGCCATCGCCCGCGCGCTCGCCAACAGCCCGGCGCTGCTGATCGCGGACGAGCCGACCGGACAGCTGGACGCGGAGACCGGGCTCGCGGTGATGGAGCTGCTGCGCGCGGTCGTACGGAGCGAGGGCGTGACTGTCCTGGTCGCCACCCACGACAACCAGCTGCTCGGGCTGGCCGACCGGGTGCTCGAACTGAGCGACGGGCACATCGTCGAGCACGGCTGAGACGGCCCTGCGCGTCAGAGACACGTCAAGACGATCACCGGTGGACCACCTCGTCCGGAATGCCCGTTTCTTTGCCCGTAAAGTCAAGGCATGGCACGCGGGAAGCTTCGGATATATCTCGGCTCGGCACCGGGCGTCGGCAAGACGTACGCGATGCTGTCCGAGGCTCACCGCCGGATGGAGCGCGGCACCGATTGTGTGGTGGCGTTCGTCGAGCACCACGGGCGGCCGCGCACCGAAGTGATGCTGCACGGGCTGGAGCAGATCCAGCGCCGCGAGATCGAGTACCGCGGCACCTTCTTCACCGAGATGGACGTGGACGCCGTCCTGGAGCGCAGGCCGGCCGTCGCGCTCGTCGACGAGCTGCCGCACACCAATGTCCCCGGTTCGCGCAACACCAAGCGCTGGCAGGACGTCGAGGAGCTGCTCGCCGCCGGGATCGACGTCGTCTCCACCGTCAACATCCAGCATCTGGAGTCGCTGGGCGACGTCGTCGAGTCGATCACCGGCGTACGGCAGCGGGAGACCGTTCCCGACGAGGTCGTGCGCAGGGCCGACCAGATCGAGCTCGTCGACATGTCGCCCCAGGCGCTCCGCCGCCGTATGGCGCACGGCAACATCTACAAGGCCGAGAAGGTCGACGCGGCCCTCTCCAACTACTTCCGCCTGGGCAACCTCACCGCCCTGCGCGAGCTCGCGCTGCTCTGGCTGGCCGACCGGGTCGACGAGTACCTCCAGCAGTACCGCGGCGAGCACAACATCAAGGCCACCTGGCAGGCCCGCGAGCGCATCGTCGTCGGCCTCACCGGCGGGCCCGAGGGACGCACGCTGATACGCCGTGCCGCCCGGATGGCGGCCAAGGGCTCCGGCAGCGAGATTCTCGCCGTGTACGTCGCCCGCAGCGACGGGCTCACCTCCGCGTCCCCCAAGGAGCTCGCGGTCCAGCGGACGCTGGTCGAGGACCTGGGCGGAACGTTCCACCACGTCATAGGCGACGACGTGCCGCCGGCGCTCCTCGAGTTCGCGCGCGGTGTCAACGCCACCCAGATCGTGCTCGGCTCCAGCCGCCGCAAGGCCTGGCAGTACATCCTGGGACCCGGCGTCGGACAGACCGTGGCCCGCGACTCCGGGCCCGACCTGGACGTCCACATCGTCACCCACGAGCACGTCGCCAAGGGGCGCGGACTGCCCGTCGCGCGCGGGGCGCGGCTCGGCAAGGTCCGCATCATCTGGGGCTGGCTCGCCGGAGTGGTGGGACCCGCGCTCCTCACCGTGATCCTGACCAACACCAGCGCCGATCTCGGCCTCGCCAACGACATGCTGCTGTTCCTGGCCCTGACGGTGGCCGCGGCCCTGCTCGGCGGGCTCCTGCCCGCGCTCGCCTCGGCGGCCTTCGGATCGCTGCTCCTCAACTACTTCTTCGCGCCGCCGCTGCACCGGTGGACGATCTCCGACCCCAAGAACATCGTCGCCATCGTGATCTTCGTGTCGGTCGCGGTCGCGGTCGCCTCCGTGGTCGACCTGGCCGCCCGCCGCACCCACCAGGCCGCCAGGCTGCGCGCCGAGTCGGAGATCCTCTCCTTCCTCGCGGGCAGCGTGCTCCGGGGCGAGACCACGCTGGACGCCCTGCTGGAGCGCGTACGGGAGACCTTCGCGATGGAGTCCGTGGCACTCCTGGAGCGCGCCAGCGACGTCGACCCCTGGACCTGCGCGGGCAGCGTCGGGCCCCGGCCGCTCGCCCGGCCCGAGGACGCCGATGTCGACATGCCGATCGGCGACAACATGGCGCTGGCCCTCTCGGGACGCGTACTGCCCGCCGAGGACCGGCGCGTGCTCGGCGCCTTCGCCGCCCAGGCCGCCGTCGTACTGGACCGCCAGCGCCTGGTCGGCGAGGCCGAGGAGGCCCGCAGGCTCGCCGAGGGCAACCGGATCCGCACCGCGCTCCTCGCCGCTGTCAGCCATGACCTGCGTACGCCGCTCGCCTCCATCAAGGCGGCCGTCACCTCACTGCGCTCCGACGACATCCAGTGGTCCGAGGAGGACGAGGCCGAGCTGCTCGCAGGGATCGAGGAGGGCGCCGACCGCCTCGACCATCTCGTAGGCAATCTGCTCGACATGTCCCGGCTGCAGACCGGCACCGTGACCCCCCTGATCCGCGAGATCGACCTCGACGAGGTGGTCCCGATGGCGCTCGGCGGCGTACCGGAAGGCAGCGCGGAACTCGACATCCCCGAGTCCCTGCCGATGGTCGCGGTCGACCCGGGCCTGCTGGAGCGGGCCGTCGCCAACATCGTCGAGAACGCCGTGAAGTACAGCCCGGACGGCAAGCCCGTCCAGGTCTCCGCCAGCGCCATGGCCGAGCGCGTGGAGGTACGCGTCACCGACCTCGGACCCGGCGTGCCCGACGACGCCAAGGACAAGATCTTCGAGCCCTTCCAGCGGTACGGCGACGCCCCGCGCGGCGCCGGAGTGGGCCTCGGCCTCGCCGTCGCCCGCGGCTTCATCGAGTCCATGGGCGGCACCCTCGCCGCCGAGGACACCCCCGGAGGGGGCCTCACCATGGTCCTCACCCTCAGAGCGGTGAGCGGCCACGACGCCGTACCCGCGGATCTCCCCGCCCAGGTCACCTCATGACCCCTCCGACAGCAGAAAGCAGGAATGCGATGACCCGGGTCCTGGTGGTCGAGGACGAGCCGCAGATCGTGCGCGCCCTCGTGATCAACCTGAAGGCGCGGAAGTACGAGGTCGACGCGGCCCCCGACGGCGCCACCGCCCTCCAGCTGGCCGCGGCCCGCCATCCCGACGTGGTCGTCCTCGACCTCGGCCTGCCCGACATGGACGGCGTCGAGGTGATCAAGGGTCTGCGCGGCTGGACCCGCGTCCCGATCCTGGTGCTCTCCGCCCGCCACACCTCCGACGAGAAGGTCGAGGCGCTGGACGCGGGCGCCGACGACTACGTCACCAAGCCCTTCGGCATGGACGAGCTCCTCGCCCGGCTGCGGGCCGCGGTCCGCCGGGCCGAGCCGGTCGGCGGCCAGGACGGCGCCGGCGATGACGTCTCACTGGTCGAGACGGAGAACTTTGTCGTCGACCTCGCCGCGAAGAAGGTGCGGCGCGAGGGGCGCGACGTGCGCCTGACCCCGACGGAATGGCACCTGCTCGAGGTGCTGGTGCGCAACACCGGCCGTCTGGTCAGCCAGAAGCAGCTGCTCCAGGAGGTCTGGGGGCCTTCGTACGGCACAGAAACCAACTATCTGCGGGTGTACATGGCCCAGCTGCGGCGCAAGCTGGAGACAGATCCCTCTCACCCCCGGCACTTCGTCACCGAGCCGGGAATGGGTTACCGCTTCGAGCGTTAGGCTTCCCGTATGAGCGCTAAGCCGACCGGCCGCTTTCGCCGGATGATCGACAGGCTGTCGTCGTCCCAGGAAGACCTGCACTCCGCGGAGCTGCAGGAGGACACGCAGGCCACGGGGTGCACCCGTATCACGGACTGCGGAGACCGGCAGATCGTCAAGGTCACTGGTACCTTGCGCACGGTCACCCTGCGCCCTCGGGCGGGCGTGCCCGCCCTGGAGGCCGAGCTGTTCGACGGCACGGCCCCGCTGGACGTGGTGTGGCTGGGCCGGCGCTCCATCGTGGGTATAGAGCCGGGCCGCAAACTGATTGCCTCCGGCCGGATCTCCATGAGCCACGGCCGCAGGGTGCTGTTCAATCCCAAGTACGAACTGCGACCGATCGGACAGGAGTAGCCGGTGACGTCGATCGACAAGCCGACCACCACACCGGAGAGCGACGCCGAGTCCAAGGCCGTGACCGAGGCCGCGCTCTCCGAGGCCTTCGGCGGCGTGCGCGGCATGGCGGAGACGATTCTCCCCGGTCTGCTCTTCGTGATGATCTACACGATCAACCAGGACCTGCACTCCGCGGCGATCGCCGCGCTCGCGGTGTCCCTGGTGCTGGTCGCCGTGCGCCTGGTCCGCAAGGACACGGTCAAGCACGCCTTCAGCGGCGTCTTCGGCGTCGTCATCGGTGTGGTCTTCTCGATGTTCACCGGCGACGCCAAGAACTTCTACCTGCCGGGGATGCTCTACGGCGTCGGCACGGGGCTCGCGTACATCGTCTCCGCGCTGGTCGGCTTCCCTCTGATCGGGCTGATCCTCGGGCCGATCTTCAAGGAGAACCTCTCCTGGCGCACGAGGAACCCGGGCCGCAAGTCGGCGTACATGAAGTCGAGTTGGGCCTGGGGCCTGATCTTCCTCGCCAAGTACGCGATTCTGTTTCCGCTGTACTGGTGGGGCGACACCACGCAGTTCGGCTGGGTGGTCATCGCGCTGAAGCTGCCGCCGATGCTGCTCGCGATCTATCTGACGTGGGTCTTCCTGTCGAAGGCGCCGCCGCCCATCGACGTGTTCGCGGAGATGGAGGCGGAGGAGCAGGCCGAGAAGGCCCGTAAGGCCGCCGCGGCTCAGCAGAGCGAGGCGTAGCCGTAGTTACGTGGCAAGGGCCCGGGACCGTGATGGTCCCGGGCCCTTCGCGTTGGCTGTGTCAGGCGGTCTCCCGGCGGACCGACAGCAGGTCCTCCAACTGTTCCTCACGCGCCTGAGCCGCCACGAACAGCAGCTCGTCGCCCGCCTCCAGGGTCTCCTCCGGGCTCGGCGTCAGGACGCGCGTACCGCGGATGATGGTGACCAGCGAGGTGTCCTCGGGCCAGGCCACGTCCGAGACCTGGGTGCCGGCCAGCGCCGACTCCGGGGGCAGCGTGAGCTCGACCAGGTTGGCGTCGCCGTGGCTGAAGCGCAGCAGCCGTACGAGATCGCCGACGCTCACCGCCTCTTCCACCAGCGCCGACATCAGACGCGGCGTGGAGACCGCGACATCGACGCCCCAGGACTCGTTGAAGAGCCATTCGTTCTTGGGGTTGTTGACGCGGGCCACGACCCGCGGCACCCCGTACTCGGTCTTGGCGAGCAGCGAGACGACCAGGTTGACCTTGTCGTCACCCGTCGCAGCGATCACCACGTTGCAGCGCTGCAGCGCGGCCTCGTCCAGCGAGGTGATCTCGCAGGCGTCGGCCAGCAGCCACTCGGCCATCGGCACCCGCTCCACCGAGATGGCGGTGGGGGCCTTGTCGACGAGGAGCACCTCGTGCCCGTTCTCCAGGAGCTCGCCCGCGATGGAACGGCCCACGGCGCCGGCTCCGGCAATAGCGACACGCATCAGTGACCACCCTCCTCGGGGCCCTGGGCGAAGACCGCCTCGACCTTCTCCACCTCGTCCGTGTGCATCATCACGTGGACGAGGTCGCCCTCCTGGAGCACCGTCTGGGAGGTCGGCAGGACCGCCTCGCCGAGGCGCGTGAGGAAGGCGACGCGGACGCCGGTCTCCTCCTGCAGCGTGCTGATCTTGTGCCCGATCCAGGCCGTCGAGGTGTGCACCTCGGCCAGCTGGACGCCGCCGCTCGGGTCGCGCCACAGCGGTTCGGCGCCGGACGGCAGCAGCCGTCGCAGCATCTGGTCGGCGGTCCAGCGGACCGTGGCGACCGTCGGGATGCCCAGACGCTGGTAGACCTCGGCACGGCGGGGGTCGTAGATGCGGGCCGCGACGTTCTCGATGCCGAACATCTCGCGTGCGACGCGCGCGGCGATGATGTTCGAGTTGTCGCCGCTGCTCACCGCGGCGAACGCACCGGCCTCCTCGATCCCCGCCTCGCGCAGCGTGTCCTGGTCGAAGCCGACCCCGTTGACGCGGCGGCCGCCGAACCCGGCGCCCAGGCGGCGGAAGGCCGTGGGGTCCTGGTCGATCACGGCGACCGTGTGCCCCTGCTGCTCCAGGGTCTGCGCGAGAGCGGCTCCCACTCGCCCGCAGCCCATGATGACGATGTGCATCGGGCCCCTACCTCACCCTGTCCAGTGGGGCTTTGACCTGCACGTTCATCATCTTCTGTCCTTCCGTGCCCCTCCGGGGGCCATGACTGGGCTACGCGGCTCGGTGACGGCGGTGCGACGGCACTGTTCGTGCCCGCTCCGCCGTCATCGGACACGCTACCCGTACAGCCGAACGAAGCACGGGTCACGTCACGACTCAGTCCCAGAGGCTGCACCCGTGCTCGGCGCCGACCGTGCTGGAGACCGTGGTGCCGCCCGCCGACGCCGTGCGCAGGGACAGGGGGCGGCCGGGGTGGCTGCGCTGGTCGGGCATGGCCGGCTGTCCTGCGGCGCGGGGGGCGGAGCCGTGCACGAAGGAGCCCCAGTACTGCACCATCTGCCGGGACAGGGCGCGCTGCTCGGCGTTGAGCGGGGTCTCCAGGCCGAAGTGCTTGAAGAGGTACTGGACCTCGTTGACGTGGGTCGCGCCGAAGTCGAACGTCTTTCCGGCCTCCCGGATCGAGGCGAAGGGCGGGGAGGTGCGGTCGGCGAACTCGTACGCGTACACGGGCGCGCGCCCGGCCCCCGCGAGGGTGCGGTCGAGGCGCAGGGCCGGGCAGGCCATCAGCTGGTCGCCGACGGCCGCCGCGTAGGCGAGGGTCGGGGACGGATAGGCGCTGAGGGGGTAGCGGGCCAGGGCCTTCGCGCCGGTCGTGGGGCCGAAGGCCGACTTCAGGGCGTCGGGGTAGGCGGCCGCGGTCAGGGGCTTGCCCTGGCCGTCGTACGAGCCGTACGCGAAGAGCCGTCCCTCGTCCTTGTTGGCGCCGTTGAGGACCGGCACGTTGCCCGCGCGCCCGGAGGCGAGGGCCGCGGCCGGCTGCTGCGGCAGGAAGGCGCCGCCCGTCACCGGGCCCCAGTCGAAGCCCGACTGGGCGGCGAGGACGTCCTGGGCGGGCTTGCGGCGCAGACAGGCCACGGTGTCCTGGGCCGTGTCGCAGCCGAGCTTCGCGGCGAACGCGGCGCCCGCGGCGACGGCCGTCTGCTGGGTGCGGGCCGCGCAGTCGCCGTACGCCCCGCTCTCGATGATCCCGGCCCGGAACAGCCCGCGCGCCGTCGGCGAGGCGAGCTGGGTGCAGACGGAGCGGCCGCCCGCGGACTCGCCCGCGATCGTGACGCGGTGCGCGTCGCCGCCGAAGCGGCCGATGTTGGCGCGCACCCAGCGCAGCGCGAGCTGCTGGTCCTGCATGCCGAAGTTGCCCGAGACGCCGTCCTTCGCCTCGTGGTCGAGTCCGGCGGAGGCGAGGAAGCCCATCGCGCCGAGGCGGTAGTTGACGCTCACCACAACCGTGCCGGTCTGCCGCGCGAAGGTGTCGGGCACGATGTCGCTGCCCGCGCCCGCGGTCAGCCCGCCGCCGTGCAGCCAGACCATGACGGGCCTGTCGCCGCTGCCCCCGGGTGCGTAGACATTGAGGTCGAGACAGTCCTCGGTGTACGTGGGGTCCTGGTAGCCGGGGTCCCAACTCGCGCTCTGCACACAGCGGTTGCTGAAGTCGGTGGCCTTGCGGACGCCCTGCCAGGACTTCGCGGGGCGCGGCTCGGCCCAGCGCAGCTCGCCGACGGGCGGCTGTGCGTACGGGATGCCGAGGAACTGGCGCCCTTCCGCGGTGGACTGCCCGCGGACCCAGCCGTCCTGCGTGCGGACGAGGGTGCTGTCGTGGTGGGCGGCGGTGGCCTGGGCGGGCAGGGCCGCCGCGAGAAGTGCCGCGAGTGCGGCGACGGCCGCCGCTGCCCCGCGGATGCGACTGGTCCTCATGTCAGTTGTCCCTTCCGCGGCCGATGACGACGGTCCTTGTGAGCCGGGGGTCGCGCGAGGAGGAGCCCACCTGGACGGTGCGGCGGCCGCTTCCGAGCACCCAGCGGTGCCGTTTCGCGTCCCAGGAGGAGAGTGTGCGGGCCGCGACGCGCACCGTGACGTGGCGGTGTTCGCCGGGTGCGAGGTGGATCCGGCGGTAGCCGGCGAGGGTGCGTACGGCCTGGTCGAGCTTGAGGTCCGGTGACCTGCCGACGTATATCTGCGCGACCTCGACCCCCGCGCGCCGCCCGGTGTTGCGCACGGTGAACCGCGCCTCGAAGCCGCCGCCGGAGGGCCGCAGGGTCAGGTCGCCGTAGGCGAAGGAGGTGTACGAGAGCCCGTGGCCGAAGGGGAAGAGCGGGTCGATGCCCTGGGCGTCGTACCAGCGGTAGCCGAGATGGATGCCCTCGGAGTACTCCTCCCTGCCGTTGACCCCGGGGTAGCGCAGCGGGTCGCCCGCCATGGGGTGGCGGGTGTCGGAGACCGGGAAGGACTGGGTGAGCCGGCCGCCCGGGTCGCAGTCGCCGAAGAGCACGGCGGCCGTGGCGGCGGCGCCCTCCTGGCCCGGGTAGTACATCTGCAGGACGGCGGCGACGTCGTCGAGCCACGGCATGGTCGTCGCCGACGAGGTGTTGAGGACCACGGTGGTCCGCGGGTTGGCGGCCGCCACTGCGGCGATCAGTTCGTTCTGCTGTCCGGGCAGGGCGAGCGTCGTACGGTCGAGACCTTCGGTGGCGTCCTCGTACGCGAAGAGGACCACGCTGCGGGCGCCGCGCGCGGTCCTGACGGCCGCGGCGACGTCGGCCGCCCTGGTCGCGGAGTTGAAGCGGCGCAGCCGGAAGGTCTGGCCCGCGTCGCCGCCCTTCGCGGTGATCTGCAGCCGGTGCTGACCCTGGGTGAGCGCGACGGGGGTGCGGCGCAGCATCAGTCCGTCGGGGGCGACTCCGGTCAGGCCGCCCGCGAAGTACTCGCCGTAGCCGGGCAGCAGCGGGAAGAGCTCCTTGCCGTCGAGCAGCACGGTGGGGCGTGCGCCCGAGTAGTGGATGGCGAAGGTCCACTCGTCGGCCGCGTCGACGGTGAGCGTTCCGTCGTACGACCAGGTCTCACCGGCCGCGACCTTGCGCGCGTCGAGGTCCGCCGCCGGGGTGAGCTGCGCCGGGGGAAGGGGCTTGCCGAAGATGTCCTCGCCGAGCGCGTACGAGACCTGCGCGCGGTGTCCGGCCCGGGAAGTGATGGCGTCGAGCGGGCTGTCGGCGTGGTCGGGGGTGACGTGGGAGCTTCCGCCGCCGCTGACGAACGGGACGGTGGCGGTGGGTCCGACGACGGCGATGTCGCGGGCGGCGGAGCCGGTGAGCGGCAGGGCGCGGTCGCGGTTGCGCAGCAGGGTCGCGCCCGCCTCGGCCACCTCGCGGGCCACGGCGGCCCCGGCCTCGGCGTCGCGCGCGGGCCGGGTCGGCACCGTACCGCCCAGAAGATCGAAGCGGTCCATCACGCCGAGGATGCGGCGCACGCTGCGGTCGATCCAGGCCTCGGGCACGGTCCTGTCCTGGACGGCCTTCTTCAGCGCGGCGCCGAAGTAGATCCCGCCCGGCATCTCCATGTCGAGGCCGGCGGCGATCGACGCGACGGTGCTGTGCGCGGCGAACCAGTCGGTCATCACCCAGCCGTCGAAGCCCCACTGGTCGCGGAGGATGCCGGTGAGCAGGTCCTTGTTCTCGCAGGCGAAGGTGCCGTTGACCCTGTTGTACGAGCCCATGACGGCGCCCGCGCCGGCTGCGACCGCGGACTCGAAGCCCCGCAGCTCCAGCTCGTGCATGGTCTGCTCGTCGGCCCGTACGTCGACGGAGTCGCGGTCCTTCTCCTGGTTGTTCAGCGCGAAGTGCTTGACGGTGGCGATGAGCCCCTCGCCCTGGATCCCCGTGATCTCCGCGGCGACGAGGTCGGAGGCGAGCAGCGGGTCCTCGCTGAAGGTCTCGAAGTTGCGGCCCGCGTACGGGGTCCGGATGAGGTTGACCATGGGGGAGAGGAGCACGTCCTGCTCCAGGGCGCGGCCCTCGTGGCCGATGACCTTCCCGTACCGGCGGGCCAGCTCCGGGTCGAAGGCCGAGGCGAGGAGTACGGGGGCGGGGAGCGCGGTGGCGTGCGCGGTGACGCGGACTCCGGCGGGTCCGTCCGTGAGGCGCAGGGGCGGGATGGCGAGGCGCGGTATCCCGGGGATGTATCCGGCCTGACCGAGGTTCCTGGGGTCGGTGGTGCCGGAGAGGAAGGTGAGCTTCTCGTCGAGGGTGAGCCGGGCGAGCAGCGACTCCACACGGCGGGTGCGGGCGCCGGACCCTGCCGGGGCGGTCGTGGCGTGGGCGGCGGGCAGTCCGGTGGTGGCTGCCGCGACCACGGCGATGGAGCCGCCGAGCAGGCGCAGGGCCGATCGTCTGGACACGGGGCGGGACACGATGTCGGGCATGGACCGTCACTCCTTCTGTATCGGGACGTGATGGTGTGCATCACTTGCACGTGTCAATGACAGGGTTGTGTTCAGCCCTTGAACGTGTGTCAGTGATTTCGGCCGGAAAGCTATGACCGCAGCTGACGCGTGTCAATGAGTTGAACAAGAAACGAAGTTGGGCCCTCACGGCGACGGGCGGTCGGGGGCACCCCGTACGGAACCCTCCACGAATGGACCCAGGGGATTCACAGCGATAAGTGGGTGGTGGGTGGGCGGCACCCATATCGAACGCTTACGATCCTCTGCGTGTCCAAACTGACCGACGTGCCCAAACGGATCCTGATCGGCCGGGCCCTGCGCAGCGACAAGCTGGGAGAAACGCTCCTCCCCAAGCGCATCGCACTCCCCGTCTTCGCCTCCGACCCTCTGTCCTCGGTGGCGTACGCCCCGGGAGAAGTGCTGCTCGTACTCTCGATCGCGGGTGTGTCGGCGTACCACTTCAGCCCGTGGATCGCGGTCGCTGTCGTGGTGCTGATGTTCACCGTGGTGGCCTCGTACCGGCAGAACGTGCACGCCTACCCGAGCGGCGGCGGTGACTACGAGGTCGCCACCACCAACCTCGGCCCCAAGGCCGGTCTCACCGTGGCCAGCGCCCTGCTGGTGGACTACGTCCTCACGGTGGCCGTGTCGATCGCCTCCGGAGTGGAGAACCTCGGCTCGGCGATCCCGTTCGTCGTGGAGCACAAGGTGCTCTGCGCGGTCGCGACCGTCGTCCTGCTGACCCTGATGAACCTGCGCGGGATGAAGGAGTCGGGCAAGCTCTTCGCGATCCCGACCTACGTCTTCGTCGCGGGCGTCTTCATCATGCTGCTCTGGGGCGGCTACCGCGGACTGATCGCGGGCGACAACATGGAAGCCCCGACGGCCAACCTCTCGATCCATGCGGAACAGGGCGGCCTCGCCGGATTCGCCCTGGTCTTCCTCCTCCTGCGGGCCTTCTCCTCCGGCTGTGCGGCGCTCACCGGCGTCGAGGCCATCAGCAACGGCGTCCCCGCCTTTCGCAAGCCCAAGAGCAAGAACGCGGCGACCACGCTCGCCCTGATGGGCGGCCTCGCCGTCACCATGTTCTGCGGCATCATCGCGCTGGCCATGACCACCGACGTGAAGATGGCCGAGAACCCGGCGACCGACCTGCTCAAGAACGGCACCCCGGTCGGTTCCGGTTTCGTACAGAACCCGGTGATCTCGCAGGTCGCCGAGGCCGTCTTCGGCAAGGGCTCGTTCCTCTTCGTGGTGCTCGCCGCAGCCACCGCGCTGGTCCTCTTCCTGGCCGCCAACACCGCGTACAACGGCTTCCCGCTGCTCGGCTCGATCCTCGCGCAGGACCGTTACCTCCCGCGCCAGCTGCACACCCGCGGAGACCGCCTCGCCTTCTCCAACGGCATCGTGCTGCTGGCCGGCGCGGCCGTGCTGCTGATAGTGATCTACGGCGCCGACTCGACGCGCCTCATCCAGCTCTACATCGTCGGTGTCTTCGTCTCCTTCACGCTCAGCCAGACCGGCATGGTCCGTCACTGGAACCGCCACCTGCGCACCGAGACCGACCCCAACAAGCGCCGCAAGATGATCCGTTCACGCGCGATCAACACCTTCGGCGCCTTCTTCACCGGCCTGGTCCTGGTCGTCGTCCTGGCCACCAAGTTCACGCACGGCGCCTGGGTCGCCCTGCTCGGCATGGTGATCTTCTACGGCACGATGTCCGCGATCCGCAGGCACTACGACCGGGTCACCGACGAGATCGCGGCCCCCGAAGTCCCCTCCGACGACACCGTGCGCCCCTCCCGGGTCCACTCGATCGTCCTGGTCTCCAAGCTGCACAAGCCGACGCTGCGCGCCCTCGCGTACGCCAAGCTGATGCGCTCGGACCAGCTGGAGGCGCTCTCGATCGGCGTCGACCAGGCCGAGACCAAGGCGCTCAAGGAGGAGTGGGAGCGGCGCGGCATCAATGTGCCGCTGAAGATCCTCGACTCCCCGTACCGCGAGATCACCCGGCCGATCATCGAGTACGTGAAGGGCCTGCGGCGCGAGAGCCCGCGGGACGTCGTCTCCGTCTACATCCCGGAGTACGTCGTCGGCCACTGGTACGAGCACCTCCTGCACAACCAGAGCGCCCTGCGCCTCAAGGGCCGGCTGCTCTTCCTGCCCGGCGTGATGGTCACCTCGGTGCCGTACCAGCTGGAGTCCTCCGAGGCCGCGAAGGTGCGGGCGCGCAGGCGGGCCGAGTGGAACGCGCCGGGTGCGGTGCGTCGTGGCCCGGTCAGCCAGCGCCCCAAGGAGCCGACGAACAAGAGCTGACCCCCGTCGCCTCTCGTTGGCGAGCGGCCGGACAACACCCACGTAGACTGGTGGGTCGTTGTCCGGCCGCTTCCCTTTTGACCTCTGGAGTCACCCCACCATGCAGAACGCGAACGCACCTGAGTCTTCGCTGGTCGGGGAGGAGTACGAGGTCGAGGTCGGCCCCGTCGCACACGGCGGCCACTGCATCGCCCGTACGGAAGACGGCCGCGTCCTCTTCGTACGCCACACCCTGCCCGGCGAGAAGATCGTCGCCCGTGTCACCGACGGCGCCGAGGACTCGCGCTTCCTGCGCGCCGACGCGGTGAAGATCATCGAGGCGTCCAAGGACCGCGTCGAGGCGCCCTGCGAGTACGCGGGCCCCGGCAAGTGCGGCGGCTGCGACTGGCAGCACGCCAAGCCGGGCGCCCAGCGCCGCCTCAAGGGCGAGGTCATCGCCGAGCAGCTGCAGCGCCTCGCGGGCCTGACCCCCGAGGAGGCGGGCTGGGACGGCACGGTCATGCCGGCCGACGGCGACAAGCTTCCGCCCGGCGAGGTCCCGCAGTGGCGCACCCGCGTGCAGTACGCGGTCGACGCCGACGGCAACGCGGGTCTGCGCCGGCACCGCTCGCACGAGATCGAGCCGATCGAGCGGTGCATGATCGCGGCGCCCGGAGTGACGGAACTCGGCATCGAGGAGCGCGACTGGGCCGGCATGGCCTCGGTCGAGGCCATCGCGGCGACCGGCTCGAACGACCGCCAGGTGATCCTGGAGCCGCGCCCCGGCGCCCGCCTCCCGCTGGTCGAACTGGACAAGCCCGTCTCGGTCCTGCGCATCGAGGAGCACGACGGCGGGATCCACCGCGTGCACGGCCGGGCCTTCGTCCGCGAGCGGGCCGACGACCGCACCTACCGCGTCGGCAACGGCGGCTTCTGGCAGGTCCACCCGAAGGCCGCGGACACCCTGATGCGCGCCGTGATGCAGGGCCTGCTCCCGCGCAAGGGCGACATGGCACTCGACCTGTACTGCGGGGTCGGCCTCTTCGCCGGGGCCATCGCGGACCGCATCGGCGAGAAGGGCGCCGTGCTCGGCATCGAGTCGGGCAAGCGCGCCGTCGAGGACGCCCGGCACAACCTCCAGGGCTTCCCCCGGGTCCGTATCGAGCAGGGCAAGGTCGAGTCGGTCCTGCCCCGCACGGGCATCACGGAGGTCGACCTGATCGTCCTGGACCCGCCGCGCGCAGGAGCGGGCAAGCAGACGGTGAAGCAGCTGGCAGCCCTTGGGGCGCGGCGCATCGCGTACGTGGCGTGCGATCCGGCGGCGCTGGCACGGGACCTGGCGTACTTCAAGGAGGGCGGGTACAAGGTGCGGATGCTGCGGGCGTTCGACCTCTTCCCGATGACCCACCACGTGGAGTGCGTCGCGATCCTCGAGCCGATCGCCAAGGCTGCCTGACCTGTCTTACCTGCCTGACCTTTATCGCTGCGGTCCGTCCTCTGGGGTCCACCGACTGGTGGACCCCAGGTTCCACCAGTAGCCGCTGTCGACGACCCCGGCCTCTCAACGAGCCTTGGGGCATGAAGAGTTCACGCCGCACGCGGGTGCTGTCAGCCTCCGCCCCGGGCCCGGCCCACGAAGAGACCGTCCGGCTCAGCCACGTCAGCAAGGTGTACGGCGGGGCGAGGAATCCGGTGACCGCGCTCGACGATGTCACCCTCGGCCTGGAGCGCGGCACCTTCACCGCCGTCATGGGGCCCTCCGGGTCGGGCAAGTCCACGTTCCTGCACTGTGCCGCGGGTCTGGACCGGCCCACTTCGGGGTCGGTGCATCTGGAGGGGGTGGATCTCGCCTCGATGCGGGAGCGGTCCCTGACCGGCTTCCGGCGCGAGCGCATCGGCTTCGTCTTCCAGGCGTTCAACCTGCTGCCCGCGCTCAGCGTGGTGGACAACGTGACCCTGCCGCTGCGCCTCGCCGGCACCCGCCCCCGGCGGACCGTCGTGAACGGCACTGCTCACCGCCGTCGGCGCCGCGTACGTCGCGGCGCAGTCGGCCGCTCGCACCCGGCCCACCGAGGCGCTGGCCGAAGCCACGCTGCAGCGCCGCTGGTTCAGCGCGTTCCGGCTGATCGCCGGAGTGCTCTGCCTGGCCGGGGGAGCGGCCCTCTCCTGGGGCACCGCGGCATCGGCCGGGCCCGATGCCGCGGGCGTCGCCACTCCGGCCGCGATGGTCTGGGCCGCGGCCTTCGGTCTGCTGGGGCCCGTGGTCGTACGCGCCATGACTGCCGTACTGCGCCGTCCCGTCGGCAGGATGTCCGGGCTGGCCGGGGAACTCGCCGCGCACAACGCACGGGCGCGCACGGCCCGGATGGCGTCCGCGGTCATGCCGGTGATGCTCGCCAGTGGCCTTGCCGTCGGGCTCATCTTTATGCAGACCACTCAATCCGCCGGAGCGAAGCGGGCGTTCGACGAGACGTTGCGCGCGGACCTGGTGGTGACCTCCGCCTCCGGCGGGCTGCCGCTCGATCTGGTCGACACCGTCCGCCGGCAGCCGGGTGTCGCCGCGGTCTCCGCGCAGATACCCACCACCGGCTACATCGAGCCGGACGAGCCGATGCGCCCGAGTGAGGGCGAGGACACAGGACCGCAGCCCGTCGAGCTGCCGATGCAGGGCGTCACCGCGCAAGGGGTGGAGCGCGCCACGGCATACCGTGCGGCCGACGGAAGCCTGAACGCGCTGCAGGGCGACACCGTCGCGCTGCCCGCGACGTACGCGGACGGCCGCAGGCTCGGTGACTTGGTGCCGATGCGCCTCGGTGACGGCACCCAGGTGAAACTGAAGCTGGTCGCCACCCTGGAGGGACGCCGCGGCTACGAGACGGCACTCGTCCCGGCCTCGCTCCTGGTCGGGCACACGGACGGCGGGCTCGTCCCCCAGATCGTGGTGAGTGCGGCAGAAGGCACACGGCCGGACCAACTGGCCGCCGCTCTCGGCTCGTTGACGGAACAGCACCCGGGGCTGCGGGTGTCCGGCACGGAGGTTCTGGAGGCGGCGCAGGCCGATGCGGACGACACCCAGACCTGGATGGCGTATCTGATCCTGGGCGTGGTCGTCGGCTACGCGGCACTCGCCCTGGTCAACACCCAGATCCTCGCAACCGCCGAGCGGCGCGGGGAGTTCATGCTGCAGCGGCTCATCGGCGCCACCCGGCGGCAGGTCCTGCAGATGATGACCGTGGAAGCAGCGCTGGTGGCACTGGCCGGCGTTGTGCTGGGCGGCCTCGTCGCCGCGGCGACCCTGGTGCCGCTGAGCATCAGTGTCCTCGGCACGGCGCTGCCGGCCGGTTCCCCGTGGATCCTGGTCGCGGTGATCACCGGCGCGGTCGCCCTCACCCTGGCGACGACCCTGCTTGCGGCGGGAGCCGTTCTGCGCGGGCGGCCCGGGGATCACGGAATCGTACGCTGATCCGTATGGATCAACAGCCGCAGTCCAACGACCAGTTCTGGATAGGTTCGCTCCATCGCTGGCATGCCGTCTTCTGGTTGCTCCTGGGACTTGTGCCGCCGGCTCTGGCGGTACTGGACGACTCCAGTGCGCGGACGTACTGGTCGTTGGGCCTGCTGGCCGTGCTTGCCCTGTGTTATCCGATCGGGCCGGTCTTCCCCGGACGTCCCGTGCTGCGGCCGCACGTCTATCTGGGTGTGCTCGTCGTCGGCCTGGGCGCGATGGCCTATCTGCTCGGTGGTGAGGCCTCGATGTTCGTGGTGGCTCTTCCACAGTTCTGGGTCTTCGCGAGGAGTCCGCGCTCCGCTGCCGTCTGGAGCGGTGTTGCCGCAGCGGTCACCCTGGGCTGCGGGTCCATCGAAGGAGTCGATGCCGAGATCGACGCGGTCATCGTGCTCGGCTATGCGGCGGGCGTGGTGATCGGTGTGTGGGTGCACCGCGTCATCGAGCAGAACAACGAGCGGGCCAGACGGCTCCGAGCCGAGCTGGCCGCCGCCGAGTCGGCGCTCGCCGCGGCGAACCAGCGCCGGGGCGCCGTGGAGGAGCGTGAACGCATGGCGCGCGACATCCACGACACCCTTGCCCAGGGTTTCGCCTCCATCGTGGTGCTGGCCGAAGCGGCTCGCCTCGGTTTCGAGAAGGACCCGGGCAGGAGCAGGGCGCAGCTGGTCTCCATCGAGAACACCGCCCGGGAGAACCTGGCCGAGGCCCGGGTGCTGGTCGGCTCGGCTCCGCAGAGCGGTGTGGCTCCCGGCTCGGTGGCGACCTCCCTGCGGCGGACTCTGGAGCGCTTCGCCGAGGACACGGACCACACCGTCAGCGCGGAACTTCCGGACATCGACTGTGATCAGCAGACCCGGATCGCGCTGCTGCGCTGCCTGCAGGAATCGCTCGCGAACATACGCAAGCACGCGGCCGCCGCGCACGTCGGTGTCGTCCTCGCCGAACTGGCCCCGGGGATCGAGCTGGAGATCACCGACGACGGAAAGGGCTTCGTGGTCGGGGAGTCCCAGGGCTTCGGCCTGGACGGCATGCGGCGACGGCTGGCCGAGCTGGGCGGGGAACTCACCGTCACCAGCTCGCTGGGCGACGGCACGCGCGTCCTCGCCGTACTCCCTGTGAACGGTCCGGCGTGATGAGCACGACATTTGTTTGAAGTCTCAAGTTGTTGGACGTACTGTCGGGGGTGAAGCTGAATCGCAGGAGGAACCCATGCCCGTACGTCGTCTCAATCACGCTGTGCTCTACATCCGCGACGTCGCTCGCGCCGTCGAGTTCTACACCGATGTGTTCGGCTTCAAGGTCGATGTCGAGATTCCGGGCCGTGCGGCGTTCCTCAGCGCCCAGGAGACCCTCAACGATCACGATCTCGGGCTGTTCGCGATCGGCGCCGACGCTCCGGGGCCCGAACAGGGACGGGTCGGGCTGTACCACCTGGCCTGGGAGGTCGGCACACTCGGGGAACTCGTCGAGATGCTGGACAAGCTGAACGGGCGCGGCGCGCTCGTCGGTGCGACCAACCACCAGGTGTCCAAGTCGCTGTACGCCAAGGACCCCGACGGCAACGAGTTCGAGGTCATGTGGCGGGTGCCGCGCGAGGACTGGCCCGCCGAGGGCGAAGCCGCCCAGCCGCGGGCGCTGGATCTTGAGGCATCGCTGGACCGATGGGGGCCGGATCTGAAGACCGGTGCCGCCGCGGGATCTGCCACCTGAGCGTTCCGGGACGGCGGTCGACCGTTACGGTTCAGGGATGAGCATCCTGGATGAAGCCCGTGAGGGCATGAACCCCGAGATCCGCCCGCAGGACGACCTGTTCGGGCACGTCAACGGCCGCTGGCTGGACACTGCGCGGATCCCCGACGACCGCTCCAGCTGGGGTCCCTTCGTCGAGCTGGTCGACAACGCCGAACGGCATGTCAAGGAGATCATCCAGGAACTCGCGGCGGGCGGGACCGACGACGAGGACGCGCGGAAGATCGGCGCGCTCTACGCCTCCTTCATGGACGAGGACGCGGCCGAGGCCAAGGGGCTCGACCCCGCCAGGCCGCTGATCGAGGCCGTGGGCGGGGTCCGCGATCTGCGTGAGCTGGCTGCTTTCCTCGGCCGCTTCGAGCGCATCGGCGGCTCCGGGCTCTTCGGTTCGTACATCTCCAGCGACGACCGCGACTCCGACCGGTATCTCGTCAATCTGCTGCAGGGCGGGATCGGGCTGCCCGACGAGTCCTACTACCGCGAGGAGAAGTTCGCCGACATTCGTGCGGCGTACCTCTCCTATCTCACCGAGCTGCTCACGCTTGCCGAGCACGGCGACCCTGCGGGCGCCGCGCAGACCGTCTTCGACATCGAGGCGAAGCTGGCGGCCGGGCACTGGGAGCGGGCCGAGACCCGGGACGTACAGAAGACGTACAACCTCACGACCTTCGCCGAACTGGCCGTGCTGGCACCGGAGTTCGACTGGAGCGGGTACGCGGCCGGGCTCGGCGGGTCGGAGGCCGTGTTCGCGGAGACCTGTGTGCGCCAGCCCTCGTACCTCGCGCATCTGTCGGGTGTGCTGACCGAGGTGCCCGTCGAGCAGTGGCGCGACTGGCTGCTCGTGCGCGTCGTGGGGGCCTGCTCGCCGTATCTCTCCGGCGCGTTCGTCGAGAACAACTTCGCCTTCTACGGGCGCACTCTGAACGGCACCCCCGAACTGCGCGACCGCTGGAAGCGCGCCGTGCAGTTCGTGGAGGGCGCGGTCGGCGAGGCCGTCGGCAAGGAGTACGTCGCACGGCACTTCCCGCCGAGCTCCAAGGAGATGATGGACGAGCTGGTCGCCAACCTCCTCGAGGCGTACCGCCAGTCCATCGGCCGGCTCGACTGGATGACGGAGGAGACGAAGGAGCGGGCGTACGAGAAGCTCGCCACCTTCCGGCCGAAGATCGGCTACCCGGAGAAGTTCCGCGACTACTCGGCACTGGAGGTGACCGAGGGCGATCTGCTCGCCAACGCGCAGGCCGCGGAAGCCTTCGAGTCCGACCGCCAGCTCGCCAAGATCGGGGCGCCGGTCGACCGCGACGAGTGGTTCATGCTGCCGCAGACCGTCAACGCGTACTACAACCCGGGCACGAACGAGATCTGCTTCCCGGCGGGCATTCTCCAGAAGCCGTTCTTCTCGCCCGACGCCGACGCGGCGGAGAACTACGGCGGCATCGGCTCGGTGATCGGTCACGAGATCGGACACGGCTTCGACGACCAGGGCGCCCAGTACGACGGCCAGGGCAACCTCAACGACTGGTGGACCGAGGCCGACACCACGGCCTTCAAGGCGAAGTCCAGCGAGCTGATCAAGCAGTACGACGCGTTCTCGCCGCGCAATCTGCCCGGCGAGTTCGTCAACGGCGCACTCACCGTCGGCGAGAACATCGGCGACCTGGGCGGGCTGACCATCGGGCACACGGCCTATCTGATCGCGCTGGACGGCGCGCCGGCCCCGGAGCAGGACGGGCTCTCCGGTTCGCAGCGGCTCTTCCTCAACTGGGCCTTCTGCTGGCGCACCAAGCGCCGCAAGGAGCAGGAGCAGCAGTACCTGACCATCGACCCGCACTCGCCGCCGGAGTTCCGCGCGAACATCGTGCGCAACCTCGACGAGTTCCACGAGGCTTTCGGCACGACGGAGGGCGACGGGCTGTGGCTCGCCCCGGAGGACCGGGTGCGGATCTGGTGAAGGGGCTGCGCCGCTGAAGCGACGCAAGAGGTCCGCAAGTCTGTGCATACCGGCAGGCAAGCCGTACCTCCGACAGTGAAGGGGAGCCGGAAGGAGGCTGCCCGATGCATCTGGTCGATCTGCTCGATGCCCGGTCGCGGCCCGCAGCCGCGCTCCTCCTCACGGTCACCCGGCGCTGCCCGCTGAGCTGCGCGCACTGCTCGACCTCGTCCTCCATGGCGAGCGAGCAGTGCGACGCGGAGCTCATCGAGCGCTTCGTCGGTACGTTCACGGCCCTGGACCGGCCCGATTTCCTGCTGCTCACTGGCGGTGAACCCCTGCTGCGTCCCGGGCTCGTGCGCCGGCTCGCCGAACTGGCCGGGGCTGTCGGGTGCCGTACGCAGGTGCTGACCGGGATGTTCTTCGCCCGTCAGGACCGGATACCGGCGCCCGTCCGGGCCGCCATCGACGCCGTCGGTCATCTCGCCGTGAGCATCGACGCCTTCCACGAGCGGGAGGTTCCGCGGGCCGCCGTGCTCCGGGTGCTGCGGCAGCTCCTCGACGAAGGCAAGGACGTCAGCGTCCAGTTGACCGGGCTCGGGCCCGACGATCCGTATCTGCGCGAGGCGACCGACGACATCCGCCGGACCCTGGACGACCGGGTTCCGGTTCTTGTGGGCGCGGTGCGTTCCGCGGGGCGGGCCGCCGCATGGCTGCCCCGTGCCGTGAGCCGGGGACGGCACACGGCGCTGCCCGTGCCCTGCGCGATGGCCTCCTGGCCGGTCGTCACCTTCGACGGGACCGTGGTCGCCTGCTGCAACCAGGATGTCGTCGACGGGCTCGGCGGACGGCTTCCCGATCATCTGAGGCTCGGTCATATCGCCGAGGATCCCTGGGAGTTGATCCGCACGCGGCATCTTCGGCGGCCCGTTCTGCGTGCCGTGCGCGCGTTCGGGCCGCAGTACGCCGCAGAGCGCGCCGGGCGTGATTGCGGCGGCTACTGCGACACCTGTGT
This sequence comes from Streptomyces sp. NBC_01465, assembly GCF_036227325.1. NCBI lineage: Bacteria > Bacillati > Actinomycetota > Actinomycetes > Kitasatosporales > Streptomycetaceae > Streptomyces > Streptomyces sp. NBC_01465. Next base: position 6,574,778 of record NZ_CP109467.1, read on the forward strand.
GCAGACCCTGGCAGGGCCCGAGGCGGAACGGGCGGCGGACGCGCTGTTGCGGGAGCCCTTCGGGCAGGTCGTCGAGCGACAGGCCGGGCGGCTGGCCGCGGCCGAGGGCGCGGACGGATTCGTACGGCGGTACGCGTCCGAGCGCTACGCGGAACTCGTACACCTGGGGCACCGGTGACAGCCCCCGCCCCGGCGGGGCGGCAACTCGACGCCTGGCTGCGCCTGCTGCGGCCCGCCCTGCACCGCACGCTCGACCGGATCTGGACGGTGCCCCAACCAGCCCTGGTCTACCCGGAGTTCCTCCACCTCACCCACCAGCTCCTGCGGGCCTCCGTCCCCATGATGGAGAGCGCGCGCGACCGGTGCGCCGAGCTCGCCGCCGGCGGTGACCCGGTCGCGGCCGCACTGCACCCGTACTGGCAGCGGCACATCGCCGAAGAGGCGGGGCACGACGACTGGGTCAGGGAGGACCTCGCCGCACTCGGCCGTGATCCGGACGAGGTGTGGGCGCGCTTCCCCTGCGCATCCGTGGCCTCGGCGGTCGGCGCCCAGTACTTCTGGATACGTCACCGGCACCCCGCCAGCCTGCTCGGCTACGTCGCGGTCACCGAGGGCAGCCCGCCGCCCCCCGACGTCGCGGCCGTGCTCAGCGACCGCACCGGACTGCCCCGCGCGGCCTTCCGCACGCTGCAGCGGCACGCCGTACTCGACCGGCACCACCGCGACGAGCTCCGCCGCACCATCGACGCTTTGCCCGGGGACGCCCAACTGGCCGCCACCGTACGGCTGTCCGCCCTGCACACGCTGAACATGCTGACGTCGGCGTTCGCCGGGCTCCTCGCCTCACCGGAGGGCGCTTGCCGATGACCTCACTCACGCTGGTCACCTCGCTCAGAAACCCGCGATTCAGGCTGCTCTTCGGCGGCCAGGCCGTCTCCAGCATCGGCGACTGGCTGGACTACCTCGCGCTCGTCGTGCTGATCACCTACACCTGGGAGTACGGCGCCGGCGCGCTCGCCGCGCTCAGCGTGGCGGTGGCCGTGCCGCTGGTGGTGCTCGCCCCGTTCGCCGGGGTCCTCGCGGACCGGATGGCGCACCGCGCCCCGGTCCTCATCGGCTGCGACCTGGCCCGCTCGGGCCTCGTACTCGGCTATCTCGTGGCCCCCGACCTCCCTGTCCTGCTGGCGCTCGTGCTGGCCAAGACGGCCTGCGGGGCGCTGTTCAACCCCGTGCACCAGAGCGTGCTGCGCTCCGTCGTCCCCGAGGGCGACATGCTCTCCGCGATGTCGGTGAGCGTCTTCGCCCACCAGGCCGCCAAGGTCGCGGGACCCGCGCTGAGCGGGCTGATCGTCGCCGCCTGGGGGGTGCGGGCGGCGTTTCTCGTCGACGCCGCGACCTTCCTGGTGTCCGCACTTCTGATCGCTCTCGTACGGCTTCCGGCACGCACCCCCGCGGTCGGGAGGCAGGACGCCGACGAAGGCCGGCCGGGAGGGTTCCGGCAGGAGTTCAAGGAGGGGCTCGCCCATGTGCTGCGGACGCCCGCGCTCGTCGCGGTCACCGTCAGCATGGCTGCCACGCTCTTCCTCGTCCTCACCTTCGACACCCTCTCGCCGCTCGCCATGCGCGAACTCGGCGTGGCCCAGAGCAGCTTGGGGTACGTCGTCGCGGCCGTGGGGCTCGGGGCCGCGCTCGGCACGCTGGCCATCAGTCAATGGGGCATGCGCCCGGGGCCGTTCGCCGTGCTGGCCCTCGCCCAGGCGGCCGTCGGCGCGATGGTGTGCGTCATGGGGGTCGGCCTCTCCGCCGATCTGCAGGGCGCCGTCTGGCTGTGGATGGTCGTCGGGTTCGTCGTCGGGTTCGGTGCGGCGGGGATCATGGTCGTCTTTCCGTACGTCCTCCAGCAGGAGACCCCGCAGGAGCTCATCGGCCGGGTCTCGGCCACCGCCAACGCCTTCCCGGTCCTGCTCCAGCTCGCCGCGCCCCCGCTGGGCGCGGCGCTCGCGGCCCAGCTCGGCGTCGCCTCCGTCTTCCTCGGATCGGGCTGTGCGCTCGCCGTCCTCGGGGTCGCCGTCTGGTGGTACGGGCGAAGAGGGCGGGCGGATCCCGTACCGGACCCGGAGGGCCCGGAGGACTCGTACGCCGGGACCGTGCAGCGGCCGGAGGTCGAGGTCCACATGGCGGACGAGCCGGAGCCCGAACACGGCGGCCCCGAATGGCCGGAGAGCGGATCCGGCGGCAGACGGCAGCACTTCTTCTGGTGAGAGAGCGGAGAGGACCCATGGACGTACCCGAGCACGAACTCCCGTCCCCCGACGGCGAGTTCGACCCGCTGGCCGCGCTGCGCGCCGGCGGATTCCCCGACGAGGGGCTCGACGTCGAGGACGTCGTGTCGCTCGCACAGCTCACCCCCGAGGAGGTCACGATCCTTCTCGGCCTCAAGTCCCGCCTGACGGACATCACTTCGGAGGTCGAGGCACACAGCGTCGAGCCCATCATCGGCGGCGTGCTGTTCTGACCGGACCGGACACAGGAGGGATGGAGGCGAAGTGGACTGGTCGGGCGCGGAGAGCCGCAGGACCGTCACGGTGGTCTTCTGCGACATGGCCGGTTCCACCGCGCTCAGCGAACGGCTGGACCCGGAGGCGCTGCGCCACGTCATGCTGCGGTACTACGCACGGCTGCGGGAGTGCCTGGAGCGCCACGGCGGCACCGTGGAGAAGTTCATCGGCGATGCCGTGATGGCGGTCTTCGGGGTGCCCGTCGTGCACGAGGACGACGCGCTGCGCGCGGCCCGCGCGGCCCTCGACATCCTGGCGGCCGTCGACGACTTCGGGGCGGAGCTCGGTGAGGACGTCGGTGTACGGATTGCAGTGCGCATCGGCGTCCACACCGGTGAGGTGGTCACTTCAGGGGATCCGGAGGCCGGGCACACCCTGGTCTCCGGGGAGACCGTCAATGTCGCCGCCCGGCTCGAACAGCACGCCCCCGAAGGGCAGATACTCGTCGGAGCCGACACCTACTGGCTGCTGAAGGACACCGCCCTCACCACCCCCGTGGAGCCGCTGACGGTCAAGGGCAAGTCCGCACCGGTCCCCGCCTGGCGGCTGCTCTCCGTGCCCAGCGGCGCCGAACCGGCCCGGGGCGGGCCCGGCGACCTCCTCGTGGGGCGCGACGACGAACTCGCCCAGCTCGACCTGGCGTTCGGCCGGGTGCGCCGCGACCGGTCCTGCCATCTGGTGACGCTGCTCGGTGACCCCGGGGTCGGCAAGTCCCGGCTGGCCGGGGAATTCGTGGCGCGCGCCGGGACGCAGGGCGCCCTCGCGGCGTCCGTGCGCTGTGTCCCGTACGGCAGTACGAGCGCACTGCAGCCGCTCGCCGAGCTCCTGCGGATCCTGATCGGCGACGCGGAACCCACCGCGCTGCTCGGCAGCGGCGAGGCCGAGTCGGCCGCCGCCACCGCACTGCTGCGCCTCGCCCGCAGCGGATCCTCCGGGACCTCGTTCGAGGAGACCTGCTGGGCGCTGCAGCTGCTGTGCGCGCGGCTCGCCGCCGATCGGCCCCTCGTCCTCGTGCTCGACGATCTGCAGTGGGCGCACGAGGACCTGCTCCGTGCGCTCGACTACCTCGGCGACTGGGTGCAGGGCGCGCCCGTCCTGCTGATGTGCGTGGCCAGAACCGAGTTCCTGGAAGCGCACCGGGAGTGGGGGAGCGGCAAGTTCAACGCGACCGCGCTGGTCGTGCCGCCGCTCGCCGAGGACGACTGCCGCGAACTGGTCCTGCGGTTGTACGAGCCCGAGGTCGTCCCGCACCTCGCGGGGAGCGCGGTGGTGGACCGGCTCGTCAGCAGATCCGAGGGCAACCCGCTGTTCGTCGAGCAGATCGTGGCGATGTTCGGCGAGTCGGGCAGCGACGACGACGTCCCGCCCTCCGTACGGGCCGTGGTCGCAGCCCGCCTCGACCGGCTCGGACCGGGCGAGCGCGCGCTTCTCCAGCACGCCTCCGTCATCGGGGTCCAGTTCTCCGCGTCCGGACTGCGGGCCCTGATGAGCGGGGACGACGGCTCGGCGACTGCGCTGCAGGCGGGGCCGGATGTCGTCGACCGCACAGTCCGCGACCTGGCGCGCCGCCGGCTCCTGGAGGCGGCCGCGCCCGCCGGGTGGAGGTTCGTCAGCCAGCTCATCCACGACGAGGTCTACAGCGGAATGTCCAAAATGCTGCGCTCCCGTCAGCACGAGGCCTTCGCGGGACACCTGGCCCTCGACTCCCCGGGCGACCACAACACGATGGGGACCCACCTGGAACAGAGTTACCGGCTGCGCCGTCAGCTCGGCGGCGCCGACGAGTCCACCCGCGACCTCGCCGACCGGGCATCCGGACACCTGGGGACCGCCGGAACCCTGGCACTGGCCCACGGCGACGTCCGCTGGGCCATGGACATGCTGCGGCGCGCCGCCGAACTGGCCGCCGTACGGCCGGGGGAACCCGGTGCGCTCGCCGTACGCCTCGCACTCGCCGAAGCCAGGATCGCCGCCGGGGACGCGGCCGACGCCGTCGCCGAACTCGGCCGGCTGCGCGCAGACGCCCGCAGCGCGGGGGACCGCAGGACCGAGGCCAGGGCCCGGCTCCAACTCGCCTACCTGGACCCGGCGTCCGGCGGATTCGGCCCGCTGGCCGAGACGGCCAGGGACGCCGTCGAGGTGTTCACCGAGGCCGACGACGCACTCGGGCTCGCCCGCGCCTGGCTGACCCTGGGCCAGGAGCGGCAGAGCCGCAGCCTGCACGCCGAGGCCAGCGCCTTCCTGGAGCGGGCGCTGACCGAAGCCGTCCGCGCCGACGCCGGTCTCGAACGGGCGGGCGTACTGGGCGCGTTGACGGTGTCGCTGTGGCTCGGACCCGAGCCGGCGGCCCTCGCCCTGGAGCGCTGCCAGACCTTCCTCGGAGAGCTCGCCGGGCTTCGCATGGCCCGCGCCACGGTGTCCTGCCCCATGGCCGTACTCCTTGCGATGCGCGGCAGCTTCGACGAGGCGCGCCTCCTGATCGGCGACGCCGAACAGACGCTCACCGACCTCGGACACCTCTTCGCGCTGCCCGCAGTGGGGCTTTTCCTCGCCACCGTCGAGCGGCTGGCGGGGCGCAGGGAGGAGGCCGAGCGGCAGCTCCGTACGGTCGTCGGCGGACTGGAGGAGCTCGGCGACCGCCAGCTCCTGGTCACCGCGAGGGCCGACCTCGCCAGGGTCCTGGTCGGTCTGAACCCCGGTGACAGCGAGGCGCGCGAGCTCGCCGACGGCCTCCTCGCGGGGGACAGGCTCGCCGAGAAGCCCGCGGCCGCCGCCGACGCCCACGGCGTACGGGCGCGAGCCGCGGCGGCCGAGGGCGACGCGGCAGGCGCCGACCGGCACGCGGAGGCCGCCCTGCGCGCAGCGCGCGCCACCGACTCGCCGACCTCGATGGCCACCGCCGAACTCGACCGGGCCCGGGTCCACGAGGCGCTCGGCCGCACCGCCGAGGCACGTCACGCAGCCGAGGCCGCCCACCGGCACTTCACCGCCAAGGGTCACCGGACGGGGGCGGAGCGCGCGGCAGAACTCGTCGCCGCACTCGACGCGGCGGATCCGGGAAGGGGGGACGATGGAGCGGGACAGTGACCGCCTGACCTGGAATCTGCTCGGCCGCGACCGCGCGGAGATCGAGATGCGCGCCGACTGGGCCGGTCCTTCGGGCGCGGACCGGGCGTGGGGCGACGGCACCGGCTACGGCGTGCGCGCCTGTGTCATCGACAGCGGCATCGACACCGACCATCCGGCGGTCGGCGAGGTCGGCGCCTCGTACCTGGTGCGCGAGACGGCCGACGGAAGCTCCGGCGGCCACGAGGTGGTGAAGATCAGGGGAGGCGACTCCTGGGGGCACGGCACGGCCTGCGCCTCGATCATCCGGGCGATGGCCCCGCAGTGCCGCATCGACAGCGTGCAGGTGCTCTCCGCCGGATTCCGGGGCAGCGGCGATGTGCTGATCGAGGGCATGAGGTGGGCGGTCGAGCAGGGTTACGACGTCATCAACATGAGTCTGTCCACCACGCGGCGCGAGTTCGCCTCGGCCCTCCACGAGATCGCCGACCGGGCCTACTTCGGCCGCAGTCTCATCGTGGCCTCCGCGCACAACATGCCGGTGGAGAGCTTCCCCTGGCGGTTCTCCTCGGTGATCTCGGTGGGCAGCCACGACGAACCCGACCCGGAGCTGCTGCTCTACAACCCCAGCCCGCCCGTCGAGTTCTTCGCCCGGGGCGTGCGCGTCCCCGCGGCCTGGCCGGGCGGTGGCACCCGCAGCTGCACCGGCAACAGTTTCGCCACTCCGCACGTGGCCGGACTGTGCGCGCGCATCCTCTCCAAACACCCGGACATGACGCAGTTCCAGGTGAAGCAGGCGCTGTTCCTCGCCTCGGCCAACATCGGCCGCCCCACGTCCGGAGGTCCTGCATGACCGTGCACGAGCCAGACGCCGAACACCGCAGGCTGCTGCAGTCGGTGGTGCGTACGGCACGCGCCATCTTCGACGCCCAGGCCAGTTCGATCTTCCTGGTCGACGAGAGCAGCGGCGAGCTGGTCTTCGAGGCGGTGTCCGGCCGCGGCGAGGAACACCTCGTCGGCCGGCGCCTGGACGCCGGGCGCGGCATCGCGGGGTGGGTCCTGGAGTCCCGTCAGTCCGTGGAGGTCGAGGACCTCGAAGGCGATCCCTCCTTCGCCAGGGACTTCGCCGAGTCCACCCTCTTCGTACCCAGGTCGCTGATGGCCGCGCCGCTCCTGCACGGCGACACCCCGCTCGGCGTCCTCGAAGTCCTCGACCGGAGCCAGGAGTTGCGCACGCCACTGGCCGCGATGGACCTCCTCGCCCTCTTCGCCGACCAGGCGTCGGCGGCACTGCGGCTGGTCCAGCTCGGCCGGCGCAGCCCGGCGCCGGCCGACACCCTGGGCCTGTCCAGGGTGCTGGGGTCCCTGGACAGTGACCGGCGCGAGGCGGGCAGGCGGGTGGTCAGCGCTCTGGAGGAGCTGCTGCGGACGGCCGGCTGAGGGCCGCCCCGCGGTGGCGGGTCACACCGGCGCGCGGCCGGACACCGGGAGGCGGAGGAACCCGTCGGCCGGTGCTGCCGTGTGCGAGCGCATCGACGGGATGGACGGTACGGGCGGTGCGGGCGGTACGGACCAGACCGGCCCGGGCGCCAGCTCCCGCGCCAACGCCTGTACCAGCACGGGGACATGGAAGGTCCGGGCGCCGTCCGGGCCCGCCGGGGCAGGCCAGTCGCAGAGCCGCAGATCGTGCAGCCGGTCCAGGGAACGGCCCGCCCGCACCACATCGCCGTCGAGCACCCGGACCGCGTCGTCGAAGGTGAACCCCGCCGACGTACCGAGCAGCCGGATCAGCGCCCAGTCCTGCGGCGCGACCCCCTGGTACCCGCGCATCAGACGGCCCCGCAGGTCCACATCGCCGACCGTGAACAGGTCCAGGCTCCCCGGCGCCCCCAGCTGCGCCGCGAGCCGCGTCAGCGGCCAGGCCCGCCGGGCGGCGAGCTGGGCGCCCGCGATCCGCAGGGCGAGCGGCAGCCGGTCACAGGCCCTGGCGATCCCCACCGCGGCGGCCGGCTCCGAGTCGACCCGCTCGGGGCCGACGATGCGGCGCAGCAGCTCCACGGAGTCGGCCGTCGACAGCGGCGCCAGCTCCACGAGCCGGGCCCCGTCGAGGGCGGCGAGCCGTGAGCAACTCGTCACCACGGTGGTCGACATGGGGGCGCTCGGCAGCAGCGGACGCACCTGGGCCTCGTCGTACGCGTTGTCCAGGAGGAACAGCATGGGACCGCGCCCGGTGAGCCGGGCGCGGTAGAGACGGACCAGGTCGGCCAGCCGGCGCGGCAGGCGCTCCGCCGGACGGCCCAGGTCGCGCAGCAGATCGGCCAGGGCGTCCTCGGGGGATCGCGGGGCGCCGTTCTCGTCCGCGAGATCCACATGGAACCGGCCGCCGGGGAAGATCTCTCCCGCCGCGTGTGCCGCCGCGATCGCCGTCGACGACTTGCCCACCCCCGGCCGACCCGTGACGACGGTGAGCTGCCAGGGGACGGCGGGCTCCACCGAGTGCGCCGTCACGTCCGGCAGTATCTCCGCCGACTCCTTCAGTCTCCCGGTGAAGTCGCTGATGCCGGGAGGCAGTTGGGAGGTCGCGCACGGGCGGGACTCGACCTGTGCGCGGGACGGCAGGTCCGCGGGCGCGGGGTCGGGGCGGCCGTCGTAGCCGGAGAGGATCTCCTGCTGCAGCTGCCGCAGTGCGGTCCCCGGCTCCAGGCCGAGCTCCAGGGAGAACAGGCGGCGCACCTCGTCGTAGGCGAGCAGTGCGTCGCTCTGTCTGCCGAGACCGCGCAGGGCCCGCATGTGGTGGGCGCGCAGCTGCTCGCGGTACGGATTGGCGCCGACGAGCGGTTCCACCTCCTCGAGCACCTCCTGGTGCCGGCCCAGCGCGAGCCGCGCCGAGAACCACACCTCCAGCGCGGCGAGCCGGCGCTCGTGCAGCCGGTCCGCCTCCTCGTCGAGCGGCTGGGCGCCTTCGAGCCCGGCGAAGGGGCGTCCACGCCACAGCTTCATCGCCCCGGCCATCAGCCGGTCGACCACCCCGGGATCGCTCTCGGCGGTGGCCCGGCGGGCCCGGTCGATGCCTTGCTCGAAGTTGACCCGGTCCACCCGCGCGGGGTCCACGGTCAGGCGGTAGCCCGGCCGCTGGAGCAGGATCCGGACGTCGTCGTCCGCCGACTCCAGGGTGCGGCGCAGATGGTGCACGTACACCTGGAGGTTCTTGGCGGCGCTCTTGGGCGGCCCCTCGCTCCACAGGGTGTCCACCAGGTGGTCGACGGAGACCACCGCGTCGGGCTCGCACAACAGCGAGGCCAGCAGGAGCTGTTGCTTGTACGGGCCGAGCGCCAGCGGCCGCGCACCGGCGGTGGCGGTGAGCGGGCCTAATATGCCGAAACTGATCACTCTCGTGTCTCCCCCTGAACCGGAAGTGGGGTTTCCAGGTCGCGCCGGAGGGCCCAGGCAGCTTCTGCCTGGGCCCTGCGGTGAAGTGCTGTTACCAGACGAACGCGCCGCTCAGCGGGCTGTTGCTGTGCGAGACCACGTCCTCGGCGCCGTCCAGGCGCTGCTTGATGGAGTTCAGCAGCGAGACCTCCTCCTGGCTGAGGGAGGAGATGGCGTCCAGCTGGGCGGGGTTGGCGCCCTTGAAGTTGTGACCGGCAGCGGCGAGTTCCTTGAGAGCCTCGAACGACATGCTGTTCTCCTTTGTGGATGCGAGCTGTGGATGCGAGTTACTGCGAAATTGCGGTTTCAGGTGTTTCACGCCCCGGCCGGAGCCGGAACGTTTCGCCCGGCGGTGGCCACAACGGCACCGAGCGAAGTCGTGGCGGCGTCGGCGGCATGGAGCGCGCTCAGGCCGATCGCCGTGACGAGCTGCTCCGTGAGCGGCAACTCGTCGATGGTGTGCATCAGTTCGTCGCGGTGTTTCACATCGAGCGCGGAATGCCGCTCCAGTGTCCGGAAACCCTCCCGCGGATATCCGGTGCGGCGCATCAGTTCCGGCACCAGCGCACGCGAAGGGGGGTTTCCTTCGAGTACCGCGATGTGCCCCAGCAGACAGACCGGGTGGAAATGCCGTATCCAGTAGTACTGGGCTCCCACGAGATTCGCGACGGCCGCCCCCGGGAGCCGGCGCAGCGGAATGTCGGGGTCGTACCCGATCGCCGCGAGGTCCTGCCGCAGCCATTCGTCATGGCCCTGCTCCTCCTTGATGTGCCGGGTCAGATACGGAATGAGCGCGGCGGCCGTCGGATCGTGGTCCGCGATTTCCTTCGACCGCTCCAGGGCGTTCTCCATGAGCGGCACGGTGGAACGGATCGCGGTGTGCAGCATGCAGAGGTACTCGGGGTAGAGCTCGGCCACCCGGGGGTGCGACCACAACTCGTGGCTGGCCGCCCCGAGATGGGGGATCAGCAGGGCGATCTTCGCGCGCAGGACAAGGCTGTGGTCGGTCATGCCGTGTGCTCCTCTCGTCCCGTGTGGTCTCGTCCGATGCCGGCGATGGCGGTCAGCAGTGGTGCGTCCGTCCGTGCGCCGGCCTCGCTGTTGCGTCGTGTCATGGCCCAGCACAGCCCGCAGATCGAGCTGTAGTGGCGCTCGGCCAGATCGTTGTAGCGGGGCAGCGCGGTCAGGGCCCCCGGTCCCACCGAGCCCAGCGCCCGGTAGAAGGGGTCGGCGTGGAAGTCCCGTACCGCCGCCTCGACTTCCTCGCCCGTCGTGCAGTCCGCGCGGAGGGCGGCAGGCCCGGCCCCCATGATCACGGACTCGTTGCAGCAGGCGGTGACCCTGCCGTCGTAGCGGACCACGGTCGCGTCCACCACGTCGCACGGACCGAAGTCGGACCCCTGTGTGCGCTCCTGGAAGCTGTAGTGGTCGGCACCCCGCCCGTGGGGGAGGCCATGGGTGGGGATCAGTTCGGCGTACGCGGACCAGTCGCGGCCCAGCGCCTTGGTGAGGGCCTCCTCGGCGCGCTGCAGGGTGTCGCCCTCGTCGATGCACTGGACGACGATCGGCACCTCGTGCCCGGCGATCACCCGCGCCGCGTGCCCGAACCGCTCGGGTCCCTGCCCCGCCACGTGGTACGCGTCGGTGCTGAGATAGATCACGGCCGATCTGTCGAGCACGTCATGGATCCACTGGGGCGCCCGCTCGGAGCGCGCCCAGAAGCCGCTGGTGTAGATGACGACGTGCTTGCCGGCCTCCGAGAGCTGTCGCACGGTACGGGTCAGCCCGCGCCGCTCCACGAACGGTTCGCCCCCGGAGATCCCCGCCATCTCGAGCCCTTCGATCCCGGCGAGCCGGTCCACGATCGACTCCAGGAGCGCGAAGTCGGTGATCCTCGGCGAGTCGGGCCGCGAGTCCACCGAGCAGTGTCCGCAGCCGACCGGGCACCTGTCGGTGATGAACAGGAGCACCGAACGGCCCCTGGTCCGCCGGATGTCGACGATGGCACGGTGGTTGAGGCGCGCGGTCATACGAGGCTCCTCGCGGAGGTGTCCCCGAGGGTCACGAGCTCTGCGTACCTGGTGATGCCGTACTGCTTGGCGAAGGTCAACGGACCGGCCTCCACCAGCAGTTCCTCCGTACGCTTCTCCACAAGACGGACGGACTCGCGGTCTGCGGCCGCCCGTACCGCGCGCGGCACGGCCTCGTCCTTGGACAGGACCCAGCACGTCTCGCAGTAGCCGCCGGCCGCGCAGCCGGGCTTGCCGGACCCGTACCGCTCGGCGAGGTACTCGGGTCCGGTCGCCCGGATCGCGCGCACCATCGGGTTGTTGAGGGAGCGCTCCCGGATGACCGACCAGTCGTCCTTGTTGATGTGACCGAGGTAGAGATGGGGCGGGAGAGGGACCTTTCCGTCCATCACGTCCTGGTTGCCGCATGCCGTGACCTGCCCGTTGAACCCGATCACCGGCCAGGCGGAGACCGAGCAGGGAGCGGGATCGACGGTGGTGCGCGGCAGCTGCACCTGCTTGAGCAGCCAGGCGTCCGCCCGGCCGTGCGGGCTGACGGGCGCCACCAGCATCGGCACCCGGTCGTCGAACTCGCGGCGCACCTCGGCGGTCAGGCCTTCGAGGTACGGGTCGTCGGGCCCGGTGCCCGTCAGCTGGAGGCTGACGTGCTTGCCCTCCTCGAGGAGCTCCCTCAGTACGCGGAAGACCGCCTTGCGCGGCACCTCCTCCTCGTGGAAGAAGTCCAGGCTCGCCGAGAAGTGGTCCACCGCGTCGATCGCCGGCCGCAGTGAGCGCGGGATGCGCCCGGTGGTGGCGTAGTTCTTGTCCTTCGCCGCGAAGTACAGCCCGGACAGGATGTGCGAACGGGCGCCCACCGCACGGGAGATGTCCGCGACGTCCTTGACGAGCCGGGGGCGAAGCAGTGCCTCGCCGCCCGACATCAGGACGAACTCGGGCCGGTTCCCGGTGGTGAAGGTGGTCGCGAACCTGCGGAACATCTCCTCCGGGTATTCCTCGCTGTCGAGCATGGAACTCGTCGAACAGTGCTTGCAGTGGAGCGGGCACCTGCGCGTGATGCCGAAGAACACGGCGGAGGCCGGTACGGGGCGGTGACGCAGAATCTCCATGAGGTGCACCAGAAATCCTCCTCCTTCGACAGATGCTCGACCGGATGCATTTCTATAATGGAATCCGTCTCTTGGTTCGATCTATAGAAACGCTTTAGTAATGGTTTTCGGCCGGGGCCCGGGGAGGGAATCACCCTGCGGGCAGGGCGCCTTCGGCACGATTTCGCAGTGCGAGCGCGGCCGGAACGGCCGTCGACGCAGCGGCCAGTGCCGCAACTCCCGCCAGCACCAGTGCGTAACCCGCCGGTGGAATGCTGAAATCCGTCGAACCGGTCAAAGCGCCATTCGCCCCGGCGAGGCCTGCGACGGCAATCGCCGTGCCGACGGCCGAGCCGATGAGAATCGCGATGAGGGTTTCCAGATACAGCATTCGGGTGATTTGCCCCCTGGTGGCGCCGAGCAGCCGCAACAGGGCGAATTCCCGGGTGCGTTGGGCGGTGCCCATGAGCAGCCCGTTGACCACCGACACGGCGGTGAACATGATCAGGACGGAGAGGACCAGATAGGTTCCCGCGGTGTTCTGGGCGAGCGAGGTGCGGGTCCCCGCCGCATAGTCGGCGACGTCCGTCACCTTGACGGTGGGATTCTCCTTCGCCAAGGACCGTGCCGCCTGCAGGAGTTGGGACCCCTGACCCGGAGCCGCCTTGAGCAGTACGGCGTCGTCGAGCTGGTCGTGCAGATGCGGGGCGAGGTAGTCGCGGGAGAGCAGGATGTCGCCGAGCCCCAGCGGACGGTCGAAGATCGCCCCCACTTTCAGCTTCACAGGAGTGCCGTCACCGAGCCAGCCGTCGAAGGTCTCGCCGAGCTTCAGCCCTCGCTCACGGGCGTGGGTCCGGCTCACCGCCGCCGTTCCGTCCTGTGCGAGGGAGGCGAGCGCGCCTTCCCGTACGCCGACGTCGAGCACTCCGGAGGCGGCCGACGGGTCGACGCCCTGCGCGGGCAGCACATCGGGGGTGCCGAGCACATACGAGATGAAGGTGGTGGAGCGGGTGGTGGCCAGCGACGTGACCCCCTTCAGCTTTCCCGCGGCATCGGCGACACCGGGAGCCAGACCCGGCGCGTCCTTCGGCAGCAGCACCACATCGGCGCGGGTGCGCTCCTCGGTCTGGTCGGCCGTGATCCGGTTGAGGGAACCGGTGACGAGCAGCACCGTGCAGGCCATCGCCACGGTCAGCATCAGCGCGGAAGCCGTAGCGGCCACCCGCCGCACGGCGGCACGCGAGTTGGCGTGCGCGAGCCGGCCCGTCACTCCGGCGAACGCCTGCACGAGGGCGCCCAGCGGCGGCTCCAGGAGACGGGTGAGAAGAGGCCCGAGGAGCGCGCCCGCGCCCATGAACAACATGACGACCAGGTACTGGAAGGCCACCCCCACCTCCCCTCCGATGTGCTGGGTCGCCAGGAACAGCGCGATCCCGCCGCCCAGGAACAGCAGCGCGAACACGCCCCGCGTCACCGTCATGACACGGCGCGGAGCCGCCGCCTCCATCAGCGCCTCGCCCGCCCGGATCCGCGAGATCCGGACCGCCGCCGCATACCCGGCGAGCGCCGCGAGGAGCACAGTGGCCCCGGCCGCGAGCAGGAACGGCAGGGGCCCGACGACGATGTGGTACGCATCCGGCGCGACCCCCCGCGCGTGCAGCTCACCCAGGATCACCCGGGCCAGCGGCACCGCGAGCAGGAACCCGGGCACCAGACCGACCACCGTCGCGAGGAGCGTCTCCATGACGACGAGCCGCCGCACCTGCCCCGGAGTGGCACCGGCCGCCCGCAGCATCGCGATCTCCATCGTCCGCTGCAGTACGCCCAGGCCGATCGTGCCGCCCAGGACGAACACCGCGAGAAAGCCGCCGATCCCGGCCATCGGCCCGAACAGAAGGGTGGCGGAGGAGAGTTGATCGGTAGTGTCCGGCGCGCCCGCCTTCGCGCGCTTGTCGCCGGTCAGCACCTGGGCGCCCTTCACCCCGAGGTCCTTCGACAGGGTGTCGCGCAGCGCCGACGCGCTCACGCCGTCGGCGGGGAACACTCCGACGGCGGCCGCCCGGCCGTCCGATCCGGAGAGCTGCGCGGCCCTCGTACCGGTGAAGAACAGGGCCGACTGGTCGGGCAGCCCCGGGCGTCCGGCGGGCGCCGCGATCCCGGAGACCCGGAATTCCAGGGTCCCCCGCCCGGTCACCACACGCACCGCGTCCCCGACCCGCAATCCGCCGCGCGCCGCCACATCCGCGTCGACGACCACCTCGTCGTCGGCCGCCGGCGCCTTGCCCGCGCTCAGTGCGAAGGGCGTCAGCGCTGCCGCCTCCCACCCGTGCCCCTGGGTCCCGCCGTCGTCGGGACCGGCGATCGGCGTACCGTCCTTGGCCACCGCCTGCGCGTAGAAGGGCGTGTCGGCGACGACCCGCCCCACGCCCTTGACCCGCCCCACCTGCGCGACGGCCTGCGCGCTCAACAGGGGTGGCTGGTCCAGCGGATACTTCTCGTAGTCGACGTTCTGCCCGGATCCCGTGCGTACGGTCAGATCCGGATCCATCCGTACGACGGCGGCGCTCGCCCCGAACCGGTCCGTGCCCGGCACCGCCCGCAGCCCCGACTCCACCAGGACCGCGCACGCCGCGATCAGCATCGCGGCGAGCGCCGACGCGCACACCGCGCCGAAGAACCCGACCCGGTGGTGGCGCGCCCCGCCGACGGCCAGCCTCAGCACCTCAGGCCCCCAGCCGGGACATACGGTCCGCGACGCGGTTCTGGGACGGCCGGTCCATGGTGTCCACGATCGAACCGTCCGCGAGGAAGAGCACCCGGTCCGCGCGTGCCGCCGCGTTCGGATCGTGGGTGACCATCACCAGGGTCTGTCCCATGGAGTCCACGATCTCCCGCAGCAGCGAGAGCACTTCGTGCCCGGACGTCAGGTCGAGCGCCCCGGTGGGCTCGTCCGCGAACACCACCTCGGGGCGCGTTGCCAGGGCGCGGGCCACGGCGACCCGCTGCTGCTGACCGCCGGAGAGTTCGGCGGGCCGGTGCTTCAGCCGGTCGGTGAGGTGGGTCCGCTCGATCACCGTACGCACCCAGTCCCTGTCGGGTCGCCGCCTGGCGAGGCGGAACGGCAGCAGGATGTTCTCCTGCGCGCTCAGCGAAGGCACCAGGTTGAAGGCCTGGAACACAAAGCCGATCCGCTCGCGCCGCAGCAGTGTCAGCTTGCGCTCGCTCATCCTGCTGATGTCGGTCTGCCCGAGGAACACCTCGCCCGACGTGGGCTTGTCGAGCCCGGCCGCACACCGCAGGAACGTGCTCTTCCCTGAACCCGAGGGACCCATGATCGAGGTGAACGACCCGGCGGGCAGCGCCACCGAGACGCCGCGCAGCGCATGCACGGTCCCGTTGCCGCGTCCGTAGCGCCTGGTCACCTCGCGGAGATGCAGTGCGGGCGGCGCACCGGACTGGGTGGCGCGGGTCAGCTCTTCGGGGAACGCCATTGTTCTCTCACTCTCTGTCATGAATCGTGTGGGGGGTCGAGCGGTCGGTACGGGCTCATGCCGCGGACGCTGGTCCGGTACGCAACATCCGCCAGGCCGGCACCAGTGCGGACACCAGCGCGAGCGCCGTCGCGCCCGCGGCGGCCGCGATCACGAATCCGGGCGGGCCGCTGATGTGTATCGCCCCGGACAGGGCGACGCTCGTCGCGGACAGGACGACGAACGCGACGGCCCCGCCGAGCACCACCCCGCACCCGGCGATCACGGCCGACTCCCATGCCACCAGGGCCAGCACATTGCGCCGGGTGGCCCCGATCAGGCGCAGCACCGAGAACTCACCGGCCCGCACCAGCGTGGCCGTGACGAGCGCGTTCGCCAGCGCGAGCGCGGTGAACACGGCGATCAGCGCGCTGAACAGATACACCGGCCAGGTCTCCGTCACCGCGTCGGCAGCCCCTGCGGCCCGCATCGCGGCCCGGTCGGCGCCGTGGACGGTGGGCCACCGCTTGGTCAACTTGCTTACAGCACCGTCGAGTTGAGCGCCCGGTGCGGCGATCAGATACACCGCGTCGAGGACCGCGTCCGGGGTGTGGGCGCGCAGTACGGCAGCGGGCACGATCAGATCGGCGAAGCCCAGCGAGCGGTCGAAGCGCGCCCCGATCCGCAGGGTCGTCACCGTCCCGTCGGGGAGCCGCAGCTTCATGCGGTCACCGACCCGCCAGCCGTAGTCCTTCGCCTGCTCCTGGCTCACGGCGACGGCCGTCCCCGCCGCGAGCCCCCGCAGATCGCCCTCCCGTACGTGCGGCTTCAGCACCTCGCCGAAGTGCGCGTCCGCCGCGAGCGCGGGCTGGGTGGCGCTCTCCGCGTCGTCGGCGCGTACGGAGGCCCGGACCGAGGCGGTGCTCGTCGCCGAGACGGCCGCGACGCCGGGCAGCCGGGCCGCTTCCCGGGCGACCGCCGGCGGCAGTCCCGGAGCGTCCTGCGGCAGCAGCACCTGCGCGGCAGCGAGCCGCTCACCGGCCCAACTCGCCGCGACCGACTGCTGGGTGGTCTGCATCAGCAGCGCGGACGCCGTGAAACCCACCATCAGGATGATCGGCACCGCGGCGGCCGCGACCCTGCGCGGGGACGCCGCGCTGTTGGCCAGCGCGAGGCGTCCGGTGCTGGGCGCGGTCGTCCGTACGAGCAGACCCACCAGCGGCACCAGCGGCCGCACCAGCGCGGGGCCGAGCGCGGCCGCGGCGACCAGCAGCGTCAGGGCCCCGCCGAACGCGAGACCCGATCCCGCCACCCCGCCCATGCCGATCCCGAACGCGAGGAAGGCGCCCGTGAACAGCAGGAACGCGAACCCCGTCAGCAGCCGCGACCACGGCATCCGCCGGTCCGGCGCCTCCGATTCGCGCAGCGCCTCGGTGGGGGAGACCCGGGCCGCACGCCGCGCCGCCGACCACACGGCGAGCCGGGTGATGACCAGACCCGCGAGGGCGGAACCGGCCAACGGCCAGGGCCCGACCCGTACATGGAGCTCCTCCGGCGCCACCCCGATCGACACCAGGCCGCGCGCCAGCGGACCTGCGGCCAGCGCGCCGAGCGGCACGGCGACGGCCGCGCCGAGCACCGCCACCACCAGCGTCTCCCAGCCGATCATGCGCTTGACCTGCCGGGGTGTGGCGCCGACCACCCGCAGCAGCGCGATCTCGCGGTAGCGCTGCAGGACGGCGAACGCGAAACCGCTCGCCATCACGAACAGTGCGACGAACACCGCCAGTGAACCCATGCTGACGACGAACACCAGCGTGTTGATGAACAGCACGTCACTGCCCGAGAGTTCGGCCTTGTACGTGTCGGTGAGCACACTCAGCGAAGGGGAGGATCCGACCGCCGTACGTACTCGGGCGGCCAGCGCCGACGTGTCGGTCCCGGGTCGCGCGAAGACCGCGACCGCCTGCAGCCGGCCGCCGTCGGGAGCCAGTCGCAGGGCCGTCCCCGGGGCGAAGAACAGCGCGGACTGATCCTTCGTCAGGCCGGCCCGGGGCGGTGCCACGATGCCGCTCACCCGGTAACGCGCCTGTCCCTCGACGGAGTCGAGGACGGTCGCCTCGGTGCCGACCCGCAGCCCGCCGCGCTCGGCGGTCACCGCATCGACGGCGACCTCGCGCGCGCCCGTCGGCGCGCGGCCCGAGCGCAGGGCGAACGGCGTCACGCGCGCGCTGTCCCACGCATGCCCGTACGAACGGTCCCCCTCGCGCGGCGTGACCGCCGTGCCGTCGGTGCCCACGACCTGCGCGTAGAAAACCCGGTCGGGCACGACCGAGGCCACCCCGTCGACGGACCGCACCCGGTCGACCACACTCTCGGGCACCAGCGGGCGCGGGGTGAGCGCCGCGTCCAGGTCGCCGAACCCCGCCGGGTGCCCGCGGTTGTCCAGACCCACCGCGGGATCACCCACCACCACCGCGTCCGCCGCCGCGAACCGGTCCGCCTCACCGTGCCCGCGCAGCGCCGATTCGAGCAGGATCCCCGCCGAGGTGAGCAGTACCAGCGACAGGATCACCGAGGCCAGCGACCCGAGGAACAGCGCACGCCGCGTGCGTACCGTACTGAAGGCAAGCCGCAGCACCGAAAACTCCCCTCCCCCTCCGAGCAGAAGACTCCAGGTTCGCTCGACGCCCTGTCCAAACTCTGTCCGTGCTCTGTCCGCAGTAGCGCCCCTCGTCCAATGGGACGACGACACCTGCGACTTGGGCGTGATCCAATGGTCACGTGGAGTTCCACTTACTTGGTGACATCGCTGTCCTGGACCCGTACGGCGCACCCCTGGCGATCCCCGGGGCGCGTCCGAAGATGCTGCTCGCGCTCCTGTTGCTGCACGCCCCTTCATGGGTCAGCAGCGGGCGCATCCTGGACGAGTTGTGGACCGGAGGCGCTCCTGCCAAGGACCCGGTCGCGGCTCTGCACACGGCCGTCGCCAAACTCCGCCGCGGACTGCGTCCGCACGGAGGCGAACTGCTGCACACGGGGCGTGCGGGCTACCGTCTCGACCTCGCCGAGCACACCCTCGACATCCGCAGTCTCGAGGCCGAGCTCTCCCATGCGCGCTCCGTCCCCGAGCCCGACCAGCGGGCCGCGCTCCTGCGTTCCGCGCTGAAGCGGCACCCCGGCATCCCGCTCGCCGGATTCGAGCCCCTGCCGTTCGTCCAGCAGGAGCGCGCCCGCCTCGAAGCCCTGCGCCTGGCCGCGCTCGAGGACCGTGCCGACGCCGAACTCTCCGTCGCCGCACGCCAGTCGGGTGTCGGCGCGTTCACGGACCCGTACGATCTCGTCGCCGCCCTGCGCACCGGCGTACGCGAGGAGCCCGGCCGCGAACGGCTGCACGCCCTGCTGATCCGCGCCCTGCAGCTGTGCGGCCGCCAGACCGAGGCGCTGGAGGCCTACCAGCAGGTGCGGGTCGGCCTCCGCGACCGTCTCGGCATCGAACCGGGCCCCGAACTGCGTGCCGCACAGCGCGCCGTGCTCCGGGGGATCGAAACGCCTCCGATGGCCGCCGTCACCGCCCACGACAGCGCCGAACCCCGCGAGTCGTTCATCGGACGGCGCCATGAACTCGACGATCTCAAGACGAAGTTGACCACCTCGCGGCTCGTCACCCTCGTCGGTGCGGGCGGTATCGGCAAGACCAGTCTCGCCCTCGCCGCCGCCGCATGGGAACGGGAGGCGGGCGCCACCGTCTGGTGGACCGACCTCGTCCCCTGCACCCCCGACGACGTGCCGGCGGCGGTCGGAGCCGCCGCAGGCGTGGGTCCTGGTTCCCTTCCCGCCGAGTTGCTGGTCGAGCGGCTGACGGCGTCCGTCGGCCGCGCCAGGCACCCACTGCTCCTGCTCGACAACTGCGAACACGTCCTCGCGGCCTGCGCCGACCTCGTCGTACGCCTCCTCGACAGCCACCCCGGCCTGCGCATCCTCGCCACCAGCCGCGAGCGGCTCGGCGCCGCGGGCGAAGCCGTCGTCGTCCTGCGGCCCATGACCGAACCCGACGCGGCGGCGCTCTTCCTCGCCCGCCTCGCCTGGCTCTCGCCGCGCGCCGCCGAAGCAGCCACCCCGGACGACATCACAGCCGTCTGCAACGCCGTCGACCGGCTGCCGCTCGGCATCGAACTCGTCGCCGCGAAGGCAGGCTCCGCGCCCATCCCCGCCATCGTCGACCAGATCGGCTCCCGGCGCGGAATGCTGGAAGTGCGGCTGCGCTCCGCCGACTTCCGGCACGACACCCTGCGCGCCGCCGTCGACTGGAGCTTCCGGCTGCTGGCACCCGAGGAACAGGCCGCCCTGCGCGCCCTGTCCGTGTTCAGCACCGCCTTCACACCCGGGGCCGCCGACGCCGTCGCGGGCCCCGGCACGGCCGACATCCTCGCCGACCTCGCCGACAAGTCACTCCTCGTCTTCGAACCCGAAGTGAACCTGTCCCGCTACCGGATGCTGGTCCCCGTACGCCAGTACGCCCGGGCCGCACTCGCCGCGTCCGGCGACGAGGAGGCGATACTGCACCGGCACGGCACCTGGGTCGCCTGCCTGGCCGACCGCGCCGCCGACCGCATCCGCTCGGGCGGCGCCGGCGAGGCCTTCGCCGCCGTCACCGCAGCCTTCCCCGAAGTCACGGCCGCACTCGACTGGCTGCAGAGCGGCACCGACCCCGCACGCCTGGAACTCGCCTCGCGCGCCGCCACCCGGCTTTCCCTCTACTGGCTCGCCTCGGGCCGCCGCGAAGAGGGCCACCGGCGGCTCGTACGCGCACTGGAGACCACCACCGACGCATCGCCCTGGTACGCCGAGGCCCTCGCCTGGTGCGCCTGGCTCGGCACCAACGCCCGTCAGGCGGAGATGAGTTCCCACGCCGATCTGCTGCGCCGCGCGCTCGCCGCCGCCGAGGCCCGGGGCGACGCCGCTGCCCTCACCCTGGTCGGGGCCCTCGCCCTCACGACCCATCTGCGGTGTGAACGCCCCGACGAGGCCCGCGCGGTCGCCGAACGCACCGAAGGCGCCCTCGACGACCGGCACCATCGCTGGGAGACCGGCGTGTGGCAGCTCTTCCACAGCGAACTGCTGGTTACCGGCGACGACCCCGAGGCCGCCCTCAAATCCGCCGTCACCGCCCGCGAGACGCTCACCGGCCTCGACCCGCACTCCGCGGCAACGGCCCACATCATGACGGGCATCGCCCACGAACGCCTCGGCCGCAGCGGTACCGCCGTGCACTACTGGCGCGCCGCGTACGACGAACTGACCATGATCGGCGCCGAGCACGAGGCCGCGTACGTCCTCGCCATCCTCGCCTGCGCCGCCGCCGGCGACCACGACTGGCCGACCGCCATGTCCACCGCCGACGACCTCGCGCAGTACGCGGCCGACAGCGGCGAGCGGTATCTGCAGGCCACGGCCGACACGATCCACGCCCTCGCCGCCCGCGCCCGGGGCGACGTGAAGGTGGCGGAGCGCCTTCACCGCACGGCGGTCGAGCGCTACACCGCGGCCCAGCGCCCGGAGTGCGCGGCCCACGACCTCGCGATGCTCGCGCGCCTCGCCGCCGAGGCGGGAGACCTCGTGCTCGCCCAGGTACGAGCCGAACAAGCTCTGCGGGACGCCCGCGAATCGGGTCGCCCGCAGTCCGAGATCCTGCCCCTGCGGTGCCTGATCCCCCTGCGCGAAGACCACCCCGACAATCCGGCCCTGCGCACGCGCCTCGCCGAACTCACCGCGGGGCCCGCCCTCCACCGCACCACCGAGTGCCCCTTCCATCTCGCCGTCACGGCACTGGACTGACACGGTCAAGGAGGCGGCGGCGCCTCGCGGGCCATTCGTTTCTCCTCGCGCCGCTGGGCCCGGCGGCGCAGGAAGCGGCGGATGCGCCGGATCAGGAAGAACAGCACCACCAGGCCGATGACGAGCAGCACCGCGGCGATCGTCGCGGCCGCCTTCGGATAGAACATCGCGAACGTCACGATGCCGCCCACCCCGAGGTCCTCGGCCGTGCTCATGACGACGTTCGAGAACGGCTCGGGCGAGGTGTTGATCGCCATCCGGGTGCCGGCCTTCACGGTGTGGCTGGCCAGCGCCGTGGAGCCGCCGACCGCGCCCGCCGCCAGGTCGGAGAGCGAACCGCTCTGCCCGGCGAGCAGGGCACCCACGACCGCGCCCGACACCGGGCGGATCACGGTGTGCACCGTGTCCCACGCCGAGTCCACGTACGGGATCTTGTCGGCGACGGCCTCGCAGAGGAAGAGCACCGCGGCCACGATCAGGACGTCCGGGCGCTGCAGCGACTCGGGGACCTCGTCGGTGATCCCGGTCGCGCCGAAGAGGCCGAGCAGCAGGACCACCGCGTACGCGTTGATGCCGCTCGCCCAGCCGCTGGTGAAGACCAGGGGCAGTACGGACACGGACAAGAGCGTATCCAGTGAGCGGGCTCCGCGCCTGGGCTCCCGCGGTCACTCGCCCGCGGTCACGGCCCTGAGCTCGGCCAGCGACTCCCGTACGTACTCCACCAGATCCCGCTCCCCGCTGTCGCCGACCCAGCGCTCGAACCCGACCCTGAAGACGGCCATGCCCGCCTCCGCCGTCAGGGCGGCGGCCGGGTCCCTGACGCCTCGCCGGCGCAGGGTGGCGGCGAGTGCGGCGGAGAGCGAGGCGAGTTTGATCAGCTCGCGCTCGCGCAGCTCCGTGCTGGCCATGATGACGGCCTGGCGGCGGCGGGCGAACTCGTGACGCTCCAGGAAGAGGGCCGCTGCCGCCTCCAGCGTCGTGGCCATCGCGTCGATCGGCGAAGCCTTCTCCGGGGCGTCGGCGAGGGCGTCGACGAAGACCTGCTCGAACTCGTGGGCGTTCCCGAAGAGCACCTCGCGCTTGTCCGCGTAGTGCCGGAAGAAGGTCCGCTCCGTGAGCTCCGCGCGTTCGGCGATCTGGGCGGCGGTGGTCTGCTCGAACCCGCGCTCGCCGAAGAGATCCAGTGCCGCCTGCTCAAGACGTCCGCGCGCGTCCGGTTTCCATCGACCCATGGGTCCGATCCTACGTGATGACAGTCACTGACATGGAGTGCTACGGTTGATGACAGTTGCTGACATCGGCTCCTGTGCGGAGGTTTCTCCCATGCGTGTATTCATCACCGGCGCGTCCGGCTGGATCGGTTCCGCCGTCGTGCCCGAGCTCATCGGGGCCGGTCACCGGGTCGTCGGGCTCGCCCGCTCCGACGCCTCGGCCGCCGCCCTGACCGAGGCAGGCGCCGAGGTGGTCCTCGGCACCCTCGACGACCTCGACACCCTGCGCGGCGCGGCCGCCGCCTCCGACGGCGTGATCCACCTCGCCTTCAAGCACGACATCGCCTTCAGTGGCGGCTTCGAGGAGGCCGCCGCGGCGGACCGGCGTGCCATCGACGCCCTCGGCGAGGCGCTGGCCGGCTCCGACCGGCCCTTCCTCATCGCTTCGGGTACGGGAGGGCTGACGCCGGGGCGGCTCGCGACCGAGCAGGACGGCCGGACGCCCGCATCGCTCGGCGCCCACCTGGCCGGCGCCCCGGCCCAGCGGCTGGCCAACGCGCACGCGACGCTGGCGCTCGCGGACCGAGGCGTCCGCGCGTCGGTCGTACGGCTTCCCCCGACCGTGCACGGCGACGGGGACCAGGGCTTCGTCGCCACCCTGGTCGCCACCGCCCGCGACAAGGGCGTCTCCAGTTACATCGGCGACGGCGCCAACCGCTGGCCCGCCGTGCACCGTTCCGACGCGGCGCACCTCTTCCGGCTGGCGCTGGAGAACGCCCCGGCCGGTTCCGTCCTGCACGCCGTCGGGGACGAAGGAGTGCCGATCCGCGCCGTCGCCGAGGTCATCGGACGCCAACTGGACCTGCCCGTCGCCCCGGTCGCACCCGACGACGCGGCCGCGCACTTCGGCTGGCTGGCCGCCTTCCTCGGCCTGGACACGCCTGCCTCCAGTGCGTACACCCGTGAACTGCTGGGCTGGGAGCCGGTCGGGCCCGGGCTCGTCGAGGACCTCGACAAGGGCCACTACTTCGCCGCCCCGTCCGCCTGACCGCTCTCAGGGGGCGAGGGACCGCCAGATCCGCTCGGGCAGGACGCGTGCGGCCTCGTCCAGGTCGACGTCGCCGACACCGGACAGCCAGCGGCGCGCGGTCGCGACGACGGGCCCCATCACCAGCCCCTCGATCAAGGGCACGGGCAGCACGGCGAGTTCACCCGAATCGATGTGCTGCTGCACCCAGGCGGCCAGTGGCGACAGCCTCGCCTCCTGGGCGTCGCGGAGCGCCCTGGCCTGGGCCATGCCGAGGCGGTCGGCGTACGAGGAGTGCAGAAGCCCGGCGGCGTCCGGGTGCTCCTGGACGAAGGCCAGATAGCTCCGTACGAGAGCACGGATGCCGGTCCTGGCCGTACGGGAACGCTCCACGGCCGCGCCCAGGTCGGCCAGGAGGCGGCCGAGCCAGCGCAGCAACAGCGCGTTCATGAGGCCGTCGACGCTCCCGAAGTGGTGGTAGAGGCTGCCGAGACTGACACCGCTGGCCCGGGTGAGGGCGCTGACAGTGACGCCCTGCTCGCCGGACTCGGCGTACACACGGAGTGCGGCGTCCAGGAGGCGGTCGGCGGTTTCCTCGCCGCGTTGCTGCTTGGGACTCATGGTGGTGATCAGAGTAGAGGAGTAGAACGCTTTTCTAGAAAGATCTTCCAATGCGTGGGGTCGATGGGTCAGACTGGCCCGGTGTCCCGGGCCTGCGTCCGTCTGTGCGGACCGGGGGGAGCGCACAGGCCGGCGCAGGTCAGGGACCGGCGGGGCAGGTTCCGTCCCGTCCATGTACTGCGCGGCTTTGTCCATGGCCGTCGCCGCCCCCGTCGGCCGAGACTGGTCCTCCGAGCCGAGAGGACCGCATTCCGCCATGACCGCACCGCCCCGCCAGACCGTCCTGCTGATGACCGACGCCACCCGCTGGGACATGCTCGGCAGCTACCGCGAGACCGGGGTCCGCACCCCGCACCTCGACCGGCTGGCCGCCACCGGCACCCGCTTCGAGCGCGCGTACACCACCCAGCCCGTGTGCGCGCCCGCCCGCTCGGCGCTCTTCACCGGCACCTGGCCGCACTCCAACGGCACCTGGTCCAACAGCCTCGCGCCGGGCCTCGGCGTCCCCACCCTCGGACAGCGGCTCGGCGCGCACGACATCGCCGCCGGATACATCGGCAAGTGGCATCTCGACGGCACCGACTACTTCGGCAACGGCCGCTGCCCGGACGGCTGGGACCCCGAGTACTGGTACGACATGCGCCGCTATCTCGAGGAGCTCACCCCCGAGGAGCGGCTCGCCTCCCGGGACCCGGACACCGTGGACGACCCGGGCGTGGAGAGCGGGTTCACGTACGCCCACCGCTGCACGGAGCGGGCCATGGACTTCATCGAGCAGCACAGCGACGAGGACTTCCTGCTCGTGGTGTCGTACGACGAACCGCACGACCCGGGCATCACACCGCCCGAATTCGCCGACCGTTACCGGGACTTCGTCTTCCCCCACGACGAGAACGTGCTCGACGGTCTGGAGGGCAAGCCCGAGCACCAGCGCGTGTGGGCGGGGCCGCGGCTGGCCGAGGACCGCTCCGGCGGGTACGAGCGCCGCGACGCCCGCTACTTCGCGGCGCAGGAGTTCGTGGACAGTCAGCTGGGCCGGGTCCTCGACGCGGTCGATCTCCATGCACCAGGTGCGCTGGTGATCTACACCTCCGACCACGGCGACATGCTCGGCTCGCACCGGCTGCACGCCAAGGGCCCTGCCATGTACGACGAGATCGCCCGGGTGCCGCTGCTGATCAGACTGCCCGGCACCACCGTCCCCGGCACGGTCGGCCCGCATCCGGTCTCGCACATCGACCTCGCCCCCACCGTGCTCGCCCACGCGGGCATGGAGATCCCGGAGTTCCTGGCGGGCCGGAGCCTGCTGCCCGCGCTCGCCGACGCGGAGCACCGGGTGAATGCCGAGATCTTCGTGGAGTTCGGGCGGTACGAGGTCGACCACGACGGGTTCGGCGGCTTCCAGCCGATGCGCGGAGTCTTCGACGGCCGGTACAAGCTGGTCGTCAATCTGCTGTCGGACGACGAGTTGTACGACCTCGCCGAGGACCCCGGCGAGCTCCGCAACCTGATCGGCCATCCGGCGCACTCGGGGCCGCGCGACCGGCTGCACGACCGTCTCCTGGAGTGGATGAACGAGACCCGGGACCCGTTCCGGGGCACGTACTGGGAGCGCAGGCCCTGGCGCGCGGACGCCCGCGAGGCGACCTGGGCGTACGACGGGATGACCCGAGGGCGCCCCGCCGACCCCGGTCACCAGCCCCGGCAGCTGGACTACGCCACGGGTCTGGAGGCGACGGAGGCCGTCCGCCGCAAGGAGGCTCCGCGCGTCACTTCTTAGGCCCGGTCCGGGGCGGCCGTACGGGCCTGCGCGCCGCCCCTGCCGAGGAGTTCGGCCAGGCCGCGGCGGGTCGCGGCCAGCACCACGCGGTCCTCGGGGCGCAGGACATAGGTGCCGGGGAGGTCCCAGACCAGGGTGCGCGGGCGCGAAGTGCCGTGCTGGGTCCGCAGGTCGGGGGCGCGGTCGGCGGGGGCCGCGGTGTCCAGGGCGAGGATGCGCCAGACGCCGGGGCGGAACGCCTCCGCGACCGTACGGCCCTCCAGCTGGGGGTGGCCCGCCACGTCCACCGCCGCGAAGAGCAGCACTTTGCGCTCCACCGGTATGGCGCCCAGGATGTGACGGCCCATCATGGCCCCGGCGAAGGCGGGCGCGGCGAGGTGGGAGACGCTGCGGCTGCGGGTGAGGGCCCCGGGGTGTGCGGCGCGCAGGGTGCGGAAGACCGCCGTGGCGAAGTCGTCGTCGTACAGGCGCATGACGACGCGCAGTTCGGGATCGAGCGAGCGGGCGACGAGCGACGCCTCCAGGTTGGTGGTGTCGGAGCTGGTGAGGGCGAGCAGGGCGTGTGCCCGGTGGACGCGGGCCGCCTCCAGGACTCCCTCCTGGGTGACGTCGCCGATGACGGTGGGGACGCGGAGATGGCGTGCGAGACCGACGCCGCGGGCCTCCGGGTCGGCCTCCACGCAGACGACGGGGATGTCGAGTTCGTGCAGCCGCAGCAGGACGCGGGAGCCGATCTTCCCGAGGCCCAGCAGGACGACATGGCCGGAGAGCCGGCGCGAGGGGCGCAGCAGCGCGGAGCTGGAGCGGAAGGTGCCGAGGCCCTCCAGGACGGCGGCGATCAGGACCGGCAGGAGCAGCAGGCCGGTCAGGCCCGAACAGAGCTGCAGGATCTGGCGGCTGAGGGGCTCGTCGACGGCCGGGTCGCCGATCGCGAAGATGTCCAGGAGCGTGAGGTAGGCGGCGTGCAGGAAGTGGTTGTTGTCGGAGGAGGTCAGCCAGGAGGCGATGGTCAGGCCCAGGACGGCCGCGGTGATCCCGGCGAACGACCAGCGCAGCCGGCGCGAGAAGAGCCGGCCCAGCGGGACGCCGCGGTCGGTGAGGCGCGCGGCGGGCTGGGCGGGGCCCGGGCGGGAGACGGCCTCCAGGACCACGGTGCCGCGCCCGGTCGCGGAGGCCACCGTGGCTTCGTCGGGGAGGAGTTGGGGTCCGTCGGCGCCGCTGCCCTCCGCGCCTTCCGAGCCGGCCGGGTTCACCGCGGTCGAGGAGAGCAGGGCGAGCGTGTACAGACCCGGATCGGCGCTCACGCCGGGCTCGGGCGGGGACCGGTCGGCCGCCCGCAGCAGTACGCCGTCGGCCTGGACGACCTTGCTGGTGCCGGCCACCGCGGAGGCCGCCAGAGCGGGGGCGGCGGTGTCCGCGTCGGACAGGACCGTGGTCGACCTGTCGAGCACCGCCCGGTCGAGATCCGGGTCGGCGAGCGCCGCGGCCTGGTCGAGGACCTCCGACAGGTACTGCCCCAGCCTGCGGTTGTAGAGGCGGATCACCAGCCGCAGACGGGGGTTGAGACGGCGGGCGATCAGCGCCCCGCGGATGTTGGTCTCGTCGTCCTCGTAGACGAGCGCCAGCGCGGCGGCCCGGCCGACCCCGGCCGCGATCAGCACCTCGTCGGTCGGCTCGGTCGCCTCGGGGGCCGGTGCGGCGGCAGGGGTCTCGTCCGTACGGTTCGGCTCCGTACGGTTCATCACAGCCGACACCCGGCCGAGGAGAGCCGAGGCCCTGGCGCGCCCGGTCAACGGCAGCTGCGCCAGGGAGGTTTCGGCCAGCGGCGGTACGACGAGGGTCACCTGTTCCCGGTACACCTCGCGCAGTTCGGCCGCGAGCCGGTGGGCGAGGGTGTCGTCGCCGCAGACGACCATGTGGCCCGTGGGGTCTGCGGGGCCTGCCGGCTGCTGCTGGTGCGGAAGTGAGGACACGGGATCAGAGCATGCCGTACAGCTCTACGTGAGGACCAACCAGCGGTGCCCGTCGATGAGTTCGCGGGCCGCGTCCAGATGGCCCGCGTGGGCCGCGGTCTCCGTGATGACGTGCAGCACGACCTCACGGAGGCTGTGCAGGTGCGGGTCGCCGAACAGGTGGTGGGGCCACCAGGCCAGGGCGGCGTCCATGGGCGTCGCGGTGATCACGGCGTCCGCCAGCTCCGTCTCCCTGCGGTAGCGGTCGAGTACGTCGTCGGCCGGGACGGCGGGGTCCACCTGCCAGGCGTCGTCGATGTCGTCCAGCGCGCGGATCACCTCCTGGTCGCCGGTCGCGACCGCGCGGAACCAGAACCGTTCCACGTCGAGCGCCAGGTGCTGGACGAGCCCCAGACAGCTCCAGCCCGAGGGCAGCACGGGACGGCGCAGCGCGTCGGCGTCCAGCCCTTCGATGATGCCCAGGATGTGGCGGCGCTGCCCCGCCAGGGAGGTGAGCAGCGCACGCGACTCGGCGTCCGGGGTTGCGGGGACGGTCACTTGGCGATCTCCCAGATGTGGCCGCCGGGGTCCCGGAAGCTGGCGGTCCGGATTCCCCAGGGCCGGTCCATCGGCCCGTTGAGCAGGGTCACGCCGCGTGCGGCGAGCTCCTCGCACATCGCGTCCACGTCGTCCACGGTCAGGGTGAACTGGCTGCGGGCCCCGGCCCCGGGGTCCGCGACGCGCGCGGGCCCGATCAGCCCGGGCGCCTCGGAGATCCGGAGCAGGTTGATGAGGGTGTCCCCGAAGCCGAACACGGCCGAGTTGGCGTCCTCGTAGACCACCGGAAGTCCGAAGACCTCGCGGTAGAACTGCCGTGTGGCTTCCAGGTCCTCGGTGAAGAGCGTGATGGCGCTGATGCCTCTGGGCCAGGCGCGGTCTTCTGCGGTGTCGCTCATGACCGGAAGGATCTCCCCGGCGGACGCGCCGTGGCAACAGGCGGACGCGATCAGTGCAGGGCGCTCTTCGCCTGCCAGTCCGCCCAGTTGAGATTCCACTCGCCGTAGCCGTTCCCGGGCGCGACGACGCCCTTCGTCTCGGCTCCGGTGATCTCGAAGGGGTCGCCGACCTGGGTGATGCCGAAGAGGTAGCCGGCGTCGGCGTCGCTCATGCCGATGCACCCGTGACTGCGGTTGGCGCGGCCGAGGAACTGCGCGTTCCACGGGGCGGCATGGGCATACATCCCCGACCAGGTCAGCCGCATGGAGTCGTCGACCATCTGGTTGTACGCGTGGCCGAGCCCGACCGTCTCCGAGCGCATCTTGATCGTGCCCTCCCGTGCGAGGACGACCGCCGTACCCCGCCAGGACCGCGTGTCGCCGCCCGGAGTGCCGCCCGAGACGAGGATCTGCCGGACACTGCGGCCGTCGCGGTACACCGTCATCTTCTTGGTGTCGAGATTGACCTTGTTCAACTGGTCTCTGCCGATGGTGAACCGGGTGCTGTAGTCGCGTACGAAGAAACCGCCCGCCGAGCCCGTGTCGACACCGTTCAGATCGGCCTGGAGAGAGACCTTCGTGCCGGGCTTCCAGTACTCCTTGGGGCGCCAGTCGACGCGGTCGCGCCCCGAGTAGTCCTTGATCCAGCCCCAGGAGCCCTCGGTGTTGTTGGAGGTGGTGACCTTCAGCTGCTTCTCCACCGCCGTCTTGTTCCCGACCGGGCTGTCGAACACGATCGACAGCGGCTGGGCGACGCCGACCGCGGTGTCCTTGGCGGGGGACATGGTGACCTTGTTGACCCGGTCCGCCGCAGCCGTCGCGAACGCCGCCTGCGCGGTGCCGCCGTCCGCCGTGGCGGCCCGCACGGTGTAGCCGGTGCCGGGGGCCGCGCTGCGGGCCGAGGTCCAGGACTTTCCGTCCGGGGAGAGCGTGCCCGCGAGACTCCCGCCCTTGTCCGCGGTCACCGTGACGTTGTCGAGGGTGCCCGCAGCGAGTGTCACCTTCACCGGGGTGCCGGCCCTGGCCTGCTGTCCGGTGAGATTCACGGTGATCTTCGCGGGGGCCGCCGCCGTCTTTCCCGGGGCCTTTCCGTCAGTGCCGCTTCCGGAACCGCCGGCGGACGCAGTGCCGGAGCAGGCACTGAGTGCGGCGGTCGCGCACAGCACGGCGCCTATGACCGCGTTTCTGCGTATGGGGTTCAACTGGATTCCTCCGTAAGGGTATTTCCCCGGACTGTAGGACGCGTCCGCCGCCGGAAATCCGGCAATTCACCGTGTGACAGCGACCGGTGAGCAACGGTCACCGTCCCGTCACATGCGCCGCTCGGGCCGGTCATGGACCGCTGTGAACATCCTGTGCATGACAGCACTCCTGGTGACCGGCGACCGCGATGTGGAGCTCGGCATGCGCAGCCTCGACACCGCCGAGTACCGCTCCTTCCTCGACGGACGGCCGGGGGCGAGTTTCCTGCAATATCCGTCCTGGGCCGAGGTGAAAAGCCAGTGGCGTGCCGAAAGGGTCGGATGGGCGACGGGGAAAGGCGAATTGGCCGGGGCAGCTCTTGTCCTTTACCGGCAATTCCCCGGCACCCGTAAATACTTCGCCTATCTTCCCGAAGGGCCCGTCGCGGACTGGGAGGATCCGGACATCGACCGCTGGCTCGGGCCACTGCTCGCGCATCTGCGGAAGGCGGGCGCCTTCGCCGTACGGATAGGACCCTCGCCCGCGTACCGCCGCTGGGACGCCGCCCGGCTGAAGGCGTCCACCGGGCCCGGGCGCAGGATCGGTGACGTACTGGCGACCGAGGTGGACCCGCTGGGGTCCGCCGTCGCCGAGCGGCTGCGGGCGCGCGGCTGGAAGCGCTGCGGCGGGGACGACGGGGACGCCGACGCCCAGCCCCGCCATGTCTTCCAGGTGCCCCTTGCCGGGCGGAGCGCGGACGAGCTGTGGGCCGGGCTCAACCAGGAGTGGCGGCGCAACGTACGCATCGCCAACCGTGCCGGAGTGCGGGTGGTCCAGGGCGGGGCGGACGAACTGGCCGACTTCTACCGGCTGCTGCAGATCACCGAGGAGCGCGACGGCTTCCGGCTCGGGCGCTCGCTCGCGTACTTCCAGCGCCAGTACGCCGTGCTCAACGCCGAGTGCCCGGGGCGCATGCGGCTCTACCTCGCCGTGCACGACGGGGAGATCCTCGCCGCGCACACGCTGATCGTCGCCGGGGGCCGCGCCTGGTACCAGACCGGAGCGTCGGCCGATCACCGCCGTGAGGTACGGCCCAGCAACGCCCTGCAGTGGCAGATGATGCGCGATGCACTCGGACTCGGTGCACAGGTGTACGACATGCGCGGGGTACCCTCCACCCTTGATCCGGGCGACCGGTCCTTCGGCCTGCTGCGCTGGAAGCTCGGCACCGGCGGACAGGCCGTCGAGACGCTGGGGGAGTGGGAGATGTCGATGGGCGGGGCTGCCAACAACACGCTGTACCGGGCCTTCCAGGCCTATCTGGCCCGCAGATGACGGCGGTGACCGAGGGGACGGGGCCCCGGCACGCGCGGTCCAAGGCCAAGGACTCCGTGCTGCGCAGCGGGGCCGTCATGGCCGCGGGGTCCGTCGTCTCGCGCGCCACCGGGTTCATACGGTCCGCGGTCGTCGCGGCCGCCCTGGGTGTCGCGTTCCTCGGCGACGGGTACGCGGTCGCCAACAACATCCCGAACATCCTCTACACCCTGCTCATCGGCGGCACCCTCAACGCGGTCTTCGTGCCCGAGCTGGTGCGCGCCGCCAAGGAGCACGCCGACGGCGGCGCCGCCTACACCGACCGGCTGCTCACCGCCTGCACCGCCGGGCTCCTGCTGATCACCGCGGCCGCCGTGCTCGCCGCCCCCTGGCTGATCGGCTTCTACACCGACTACACGGGCGCCAGGGCCGACCTCACCGTCGCCCTCGCCCGCTACTGCCTGCCGCAGATCCTCTTCTACGGCCTCTTCACCCTCTTCGGCCAGGTCCTCAACGCCCGCGGCCGCTTCGGCGCCATGATGTGGACCCCGATCCTCAACAACCTGGTCGTCATAGGGGTGTTCGGGCTCTTCCTCGCGACCGCCACCGGCGGCGGCGACACCCTCAGCGACGCCGACGCCCGCCTCCTCGGCTACGGCACCACCGCCGGAATCGCCGTCCAGGCCCTAGCCCTGATCCCCTCCCTGCGCGCGGCCCGCTTCCGCTGGCGGCCCCGGTTCGACTGGCGCGGCAGCGGGCTCGCCCGGCCGCTGCGGTCCGCCGGCTGGCTGGTGCTGCTCGTGCTGACCAACCAGGCCGCGTACTGGGTGATCACCCGGCTCTCCACCACCGCGGGCGCACGGGCCGCCGACGCGGGTGTACGCGGCGCGGGCTACGCCGCGTACACCAACGCCAACCTCCTCTGGATGGTCCCGCACGGCATCATCACCGTCTCCCTGGTCACGGTCCTGCTCCCGCGGATGAGCCGCAGCCACACTGACGGCGACCTCGCCGCGGTCCGGCGGGACATCTCGTACGGCCTGCGGACCAGCGCCGCCGCCATCGTCCCCGCCGCCTGCGCGCTCTTCGCGCTGGCGCCCTGGGTGCTGGGCGCGGTCTACGAATACGGGCAGACGGGGGCCGGAGAGATCACCGTGATGTCCGGCATGCTGATGGCGTTCGCGCCCGGACTGATCGCGCTCTCCGGCCAGTACGTCCTCTCCCGCGGCTTCTACGCACTCGGCGACACCCGCACCCCGTTCTTCCTGAACCTGGTCATCGCCGGCACGAACGCCGCCCTCACCTACGCGGCGTATCTGCTGCTGCCCGCCCGCTGGGCGGTCACCGGCATGGCCGCCGCCTACTCCCTCGCGCTCTTCGCGGGCTGCGCGGTCACCGCGTACACCCTCGGCCGCCGGCTCGGCGGCGCGGGACTCCTGAGCTCCCCGGCCCTGCGCGCCCACGGGATGCTGCTGCTCGCCGCGCTGCCCGCAGCCCTCCTCGCGTACGGCACCGCCCGCACGGCAGCCCCGCTCGGGGACTTCGCGGCGGCCGGTACCGGAACCGTCGCCCTCCTGGCGGTCCTCGCGCTGCTCGCCCGGCCGCTGGGGCTCACCGAGCTCAACACCATGATCACCAGACTCCGCGGCCGCAGAAGCCGTTGAACCACCGGGGACGGACGAAGCCATGCCACGCGTGCTCCTGATCGAAGACGACCCTTCCGTACGCGAAGGGGTCGAGCTCGGGCTGCGCCGCCGCGGCCACGAGGTGCGCGCCGCCGAGAGCGGCGAGGCGGGACTCGGTGAACTCAAGTCGTTCCAGCCCGAGTTGGTCCTCCTCGACCTGATGCTGCCCGGGATGAACGGGGTGCAGGTCTGCCGCCGTATCCGCGAGACCGAGGAGACGAGCCTGCTGCCGGTCATCATGCTGACCGCACGCGGCGACGACTTCGACGTGGTCGTGGGCCTGGAGGCGGGCGCCGACGACTACATCGTCAAACCCGCCCGCACCGAGGTGATAGAGGCGCGCATCCGGGCCGTCCTGCGCAGACTCGCCGACCCCGGAGGCCGCCCCGGACCCGAGTTCCACGGCGAACTCGCCCTGGACCGGAACGGACTGAGCGCCTCGAAGGCGGGGGAGCGCCTCCAGCTCGCCCCCTCCGAACTGAAGCTGCTGCTGTACCTCGCCGCCTCGCCCGAACAGGTCTTCAGCCGCCAGCAGCTCCTCGAATCGGTCTGGGAGCACAGCTACCACGGGGACGCCCGGCTGGTCGACGCCTGCGTACGGCGACTGCGCCAGAAGATCGAGGACAGCTCCGCGACCCCCCGCTACATCCAGACCGTGCGCGGCTTCGGCTACCGCTTCGGACCGCTGTGAGACGCCGCCTCCGCGGCCGCCTCGGCCTGCGCTCCCGGCTGATCGCCGCCTTCCTCCTGGTCGCCGCCATCAGCGCGGCCGCCACCGCGACCCTCACCTACCGGGAGGCGCGCTCGACCATCCTGCAGCAGGCGCAGGACTCGGCCGTCGCCGCGTTCCGCGACCAGATCGCCGCCCAGCACCTGACCCTGCCCATGACCACCGTCTCGCTGCGGCAGGTCTGCACCGCGCTCGCCTGGCAGGGCCGCCCGCGCCCGTGGATCGTCTTCGGCGAGTACGGGAAGATCACCGCGTCCTCCTCCGACCGCCCCACCTCCGGCGTGGTCACGGCCCAGCTGCGGCAGCAGGCCCGCACCAGCGCGCACGGCTCCTTCCAGCGGGTGGTCAAGGGCGGTACGCCCTGGCTGACCGTCGGGATGCCGGTGATGTTCGGCGAGGGAGAGAACCAACAGCGCACCGGCATCGTCCTCTACGCCGTGATGAAGCTCGACACCGAGGCCGCCAACATCGACGCCATGGTCACGGCGGCGCGCGACGGCGCCCTGCCCGCCCTCGCCGTCGCGCTGGTGCCCGCGCTGCTGGCCGCGCGCAGCGTGCTGCGTCCTGTGCGTGATCTGCGACGGGCCGCGAGCAGCATGGGCAAGGGCGCGCTCGACACCCGTATCGAGGTGAAGGGCTCCGACGAACTCGCCGACTTGGCCTGGACGTTCAACGAATCCGCGATCGCCCTGGAGCGGTCCGTCGAGGAGCTGCGCAAGGCGGAGGCGCGGGCCCGGCGGTTCGCCTCCGACGTCTCGCACGAACTGCGCACCCCGCTCGCCGGGATGCTCGCCGTCACCGAGGTGCTCGACGAGGACGCCGACCGGCTCGCACCCGACACCGCGGCCGCCGTCCGGCTGATCTCCGCCGAGACCGGCAAACTCGCCACCCTCGTCGAGGACCTGATGGAGATCTCGCGCTTCGACGCGAAGGCCGCGGAGCTCCACACGGACGAGGTCGACGTCGCCGAGATGATCCGCAAGACGCTCCAGCGGCGGCACTGGGAGGGGCAGGTGAGCATCGAACTCCCGGACGGGATACGGGCGATGCTCGACCCGCGCCGCTTCGACATCGTCGTCGCCAACCTGGTCGGCAACGCGCTGCGTCACGGGTCGCAGCCGGTGACCGTGCGGCTGTACGAGGTCCCGGCCGCCGAGGGGATTGCGGTCGAGGTGGCCGACAGTGGACCGGGCATCGACCCGGCCGTACTGCCGAACATCTTCGACCGGTTCTTCAAGGCGGACGTGGCGCGCACCCGCTCGGCGGGCAGTGGCCTCGGGCTCGCGATCACGCTGGAGAACGTACGGCTGCACGGGGGGACGGTGCGCGCGGCGAACGGGCCTGCGGGCGGGGCGGTCTTCACCGTGGAACTGCCCGTGGGCGAGGCCCAGTGAGGCAGGCGCGGCGCTGGGCCGCGGTGCTGGCCGCCGTGCTCCTCGTGGGCGGCTGCGGCATACGGTCCACCGATGTGGTCGAGGTCGGGGATCCGGCGACCGCGCAGATCGGGACGCCCGGCCACGAAGGAGTGACGCTGTACTTTCAGGGGCCCGACCGGCTGATGCCCGTGGTGCGGTCGAACACGGCGAACGCCTCCCCGGTCAAGGTGTTCGCCATGCTGTTCGCGGGCCCCACGCAGTCGGAGAAGGCGGCGGGGCTCCGTACGGAACTGCCCGCGGTCCGGGCCTGGGTAGATCTGGAGCGGGGCCAGGGTGACGTGGTGCTCAGGATGCACGGTCCGGTGGCCGGACTCTCCGCTGTCGCCCGCCAGCAACTGGTGTGCACGGCCGCGTATCTCGGAGGGCGCAGCGGGGTGACGACCGTGCGGATCGACGGCAGCGACGAGGACACCGGCAGCGCGTCGTGTCTGGTCTGAAGCGGGCCGCGGTCGAGCTGTTCCCGGGCAATTCATGCGCCACCCCTTGGAGCACACCCGTCCCCCTGGAACCCTGAGTCGCTGCACACGCCTGCCGTCGCACCAGACTCAGGGGGTCCACCTTGCTCTCGTCCGCCCACATACGCACCGGCCGCTCCCGCCACCGCCGACGCGTCAGACCGGTCGCCGTACTCGCGGCCCTGACGCTCGCCGGGACCCTCGCGGCCACCGCACCCGCCCTCGCGGACACCGGCCCCTCCGTCGACGTACGCCCGGTCACCGGGGCCGACGTCCTCCGCCCGATATCGGCGCCCGCCGCGAGCGCCCCGGACGGCGGTCTCTCCCCGGACGCCGTCGTCGACGGCGACGGCATCGAGACCGCCTCGTCGTCCCAACCCCTCGCGCAGGGCGTGACGTTGACCAAGTTCGACCGTATGGAATCGGACAAGTGGCTGCGGGCCGACGCCCTCTCCGTCGACCTCGGCGGCAGCGCCCGCGTCGACTACCTCTCCTCCGGCAAGGTCTCCCGGCGCGAGACCATCTCGCAGATGGTCGCCCACCACGACGCGGGCAAGGGCCGTACGACGGTCGCCGCGACCAACGCCGACTTCTTCGACATCAACCAGACCGGCGCCCCGCTCGGCTTCGGCATCGCGAACGGCGTGATCGACCACTCCGCGAAGGCCGGTTACAACACCTCCCTCGGCTTCGGCTCCGCCACCGACCCGGCGGACGCCGCCGGACGCATCCTCAACCTCACCTTCGACGGCACCCTCACCCTCCCCGACGGCGCCCACCGACTCGACTCGTACAACGCCGCCGACGTCCCGGCCGGCGGCATCGGCCTCTACACCCCGCAGTGGGGCGAGGCCGACCGCGCGCAGACCGTCGACGGATCGTCGAAGGTCGTCGAGGCAGACGTCGTGGACGGCAAGGTCGTCTCCGTGAACGACAAGGCCGGCAGCGGCGCGATACCCGACGGCGAGACGGTGCTGATCGGACGCGACGCGGGCGCCGACGTGCTCTCCGCGCTCAAGCCGGGCGACGCCGTGGCGACCGCCTACGAGCCGCGCACCGACGGCGGATCCGTGCCCCGCACGGCCGTCGGCGGATCCGGACTGCTGGTCGTCGACGGACAGGCGCAGAACTGGGAGGGCAGGCCCAACAACGCGACCGCGCCGCGCACCGCCGTCGGGTTCTCCAAGGACGGACTGACGATGCACGTCCTGGTCGTCGACGGCCGCCAGGCCGACAGCGGCGGCACCACCCTCACCGAACTCGCCCTGATGATGAAGAAGTTGGGCGCCTACAGCGCCCTCAACCTCGACGGCGGCGGCTCCTCCGTCCTGCTCGCCCGCGAGGCGGGCCGCACCGGGACGGTCGTCGAGAACAACCCCTCCGACGGCTCCGAACGCGCGGACGCCACCGGCATCGCCGTGACCGCACCCACCGGCACCGGACGGCTCAAGGGGTACGCGGTCGCCACCACGGCCTCCGCCGCGGCGGCGCCCACCGTCGACCCGGTCAAGGGCGGCCACCCCGACCGTGTCTTCCCCGGCCTGACGCGCCGTTTGACGGCCACCGGTTACGACGCCGCCTACGGGCCCGCGTCCGGCCGCCCCGGCTGGCGCACCTCCCGTCCCGACGTGGGCAGGGTCTCCCCGGACGGCGTGTTCAGCGCCCGCCGCACCGGCACGACCGACGCCCTTGCCCGTAACGGTGCCGCGAAGGGTTCCCTGCGGATGACCGTCCTCGACCCGCTCGACCGGATCACGTCCACCACCCGCAAGGTCGGACTCGCCGACCCCGCGGCGACCGGCAGCTTCGGGCTGGTCGGCCTCGACGCGCGCGGCGACAGTGCGCCGATCGAGCCCGGCGACGTACAACTCGCCTACGACCACGACCTGTTCGACATCACCGCGGACGAGGCGACCGGGTCCTTCACCGTCCGGGCGAAGACCGCCGGCGGATCGGGGCTCGTCACCGCCACGGTCGGCGGGAAGGGCACCACGGTCGGGGTGACCATCGGTCTCGCCGACCGCGAGGTGGCCTCGTACGACGACGCGGCACAGTGGACCTTCACCGCCGCCCGCGCCACCGGTTCGGTCGCCGCGAGCGCCGACGGCCACACCGGCACCGCGCTCACCATGAGCTACGACTTCGGCAAGGACACCGCGACCCGCGCCGCCTACGCCAACCCGCCGCAGCAGATCGCCGTCCCCGGCCAGCCGCAGTCCTTCACCCTCTGGATCAAGGGCGACGGCAAGGGCTCCTGGCCGAGCCTCCACCTCAAGGACGCGGCAGGCACCGACCAGGTGCTGCGCGGCCCGTACATCACCTGGACCGGCTGGAAGCAGGTCACCTTCACCGTGCCCGCCGGGGTCGCCTACCCGCTGAGCGTCTACCGCTTCTACATCGCCGAGACGGTGGCCACCCAGCAGTACACCGGGCAGATCGCCATCGACGACCTCCACGCACAGCTCCCGCCGGACGTGGACCTGCCGGCCGAACCGGTGGTCGCGGACCCGCTCATCCAGACCGCGGCCAGGGTCGGACACCGCGACTGGCGGTTCGCGGTGATGTCCGACGCCCAGTTCGTGGCGCGGGCACCGGACAGCGACATCGTGCGCCAGGCGCGCCGCACCCTCCAGGAGATCCGGGCGGCGAAGCCGGACTTCCTGGTCATCAATGGGGATCTCGTCGACGAGGGGTCGGCCGCCGACCTGAAATTCGCCCACCAGATACTGAACGAAGAGCTGGGCACGGCAGTTCCCTGGTACTACGTGCCGGGCAATCACGAGGTGATGGGCGGCTCGATCGCCACCTTCACCGCCGAATTCGGCCCCGCACAGCGCACGTTCGACCACAAGGGCACCCGCTTCATCACCGTGGACACCTCGTCACTGACCCTGCGCGGCGGAGGCTTCGCACAGGTCAAGGAGGTGCGCAAGCAACTGGACGCGGCCGCGACCGACCCGGCGGTCGGCTCCGTGGCGGTCATCGAGCACGTACCGCCGCGCGACCCCACCCCGCAGGCGGGCAGCCAGTTGAACGACCGCAAGGAGGCCGCACTCCTGGAGAACTGGCTCTCGGAGTTCCAGCACCGCAGCGGCAAGGGCGCCGTGTTCATCGGCGGGCACGTCGGGGTCTTCCACGCCTCGCACGTCGACGGGGTGCCGTATCTGATCAACGGCAACTCCGGCAAGAACCCTGCCGCACCGGCCGCCGAGGGCGGCTTCACCGGCTGGTCCCTGGTGGGCGTCGACCGCGGCTCCCGGCCGGGCGACTGGATCTCCGTACAGACCAGGGCGCACGTCGACGAGCTGACGCTCGACGCACCCGCGACCGTCACGGTCGGCCAGTCGGTGGGGCTGAAGGGCAGCGTGGAGCAGTCCGGGCGTACGGTGCCGGTCGCCTGGCCGGTGAGCGCGGACTGGTCGGTGAGCCCGGGCAGCGGCGCCTCCATCGACCCGTCGACCGGAGTGCTGACACCCCGTCGGGCGGGCCCGCTGACCGTGACGCTCAAGGTCAACGGGGTGACCAGGCAGGCGACGATCCGCGTGCAGCCCCGTGTCGGTGTTGGGCTGAACGGGTGAGAGGGGTCATCATCGACTGATGCAGATAGTGAGTCCAACCGAGGCGGTCCGGTGAGCAGGTACGGCAGATACGACCAGTTCGACGCCACCGACGAGCAGTGGGAAGGGCTTGCCCAGGTCGTGCCCCTGAGGAGCCGGAACGAGTGGCCCTCACGGGTCGACCACCGGACCCTCCCCACCGAGTACGCAGAGGAGCAGCGCCGGTTCGTCGTGCTGAGAGTGCAGGTCTTCGCGGACGCCCGCGAGGTCGCCGAGTACCTCATCGCGCAGATTCCGGTGCTGCTCGACCTGACCGGTGCGGACATCTCCGTGGCCAAACGGATCCTGGATTTCAGCACCGGGGTCGTCTTCGGTCTCGGCAGCGGTATGCACCGGGTCGACAAGAACGTCTTCCTGCTCGCCCCCGTCGGCACGGAGGTGGAAGGGATCGCGGCCGAGGCCGTCCCCCGATCGTAGGAAGGTCAACGCGGTGTAACGGTTCGGCAGTTCGGCGGGTGCATACGGTCCGACCATGGACGTAACCTGCGCGCTGCCGACCGTCACCGAACTGCGGCTCGCCGCCTTCAGAACGCACCGCGGCGCGGTGTTCCCGCTGGCCCCCGTGACCCTGTTCGCGGGGGCCGGCGGCAGCGGCAAGTCGACGGTGCTGCAGGCGTACGAGGCCCTCGCCCGGCTCGGCGCCGGAGACACCCTGGCCGAGGCCTTCCCCGACCCGGCGGGCTGCGTGCCGGAGGGGGCGGAGCCGGACACGCAGGGGCGCAGGGGATTCCGCATCGGCTGCACGGTCCAGGGGCCCGCCGGATCCGTACGCCTCGATCTCGCCGTACAGGCGGAGCCCGAACTGCGCATCGCGGGCGAACGGTTGAGCTGCGGCGGGCAGATGCTGCTGACGACCGCGCTGCGCGACCCCGGCCGCTCCACCGTCCAGGCGGCCTGGCACACGGCGGGCGCGGCTCCCGTGACCAGGGCGCCGCTGCCGGACGACCTGCTGGGCACGGCGCTGCTGCCGCTGCGCGTCGCGGGCAAGACGGAGGGGCAGTTGCAGGTGCTGGCCGCCGCCGAACAGACGGTCGTGGCCCTGCGGTCGGTGTACGTGTGCGATCCGCAGCCGCAGCGCATGCGGGGCCGGGTCACGGTGGGCACGGGACGGCTGGAGAACGGCTGCGACAACCTGGCCGCCGTCGTGCTGCGTACGCAGTCCGAGTGCGCGATCCGCTTCCGCGAACTGGTCGCCGCCGCACGGGCAGGCTGCGCAGGACCCGTGGAGACACTGCTGGCCGAGGAACTCGCCGACGGCACGGTACGCGCGGTGCTCGGCCGGGGCGGGGAGCGCGAAACCCCTCTGGAGCGGCTGGGGGACGGCGAGTTGAGATACCTCGCGCTCGCCCTGGTGCTGCTCACCGGGGACCGGGTCCTGGCGATGGACCCGGCGCACGAGGTGCCGGAGGCGCTGCAGTCGCTCACCTTCCTGCTCGACGGCTTCGACCGGTGCCTGGACGCGCGGCAGTCGCGGGAGCTTCTGGAACTGGCGGCCCGGACCTGCGCCAGGGACAACCGGCGGCTGGTGGGGGCGGTCGGCGATGCGTCGGCGGCCGCCGCGTACGCGCGTGAGACGGCGGGCGTGACGGTGGTAGACCTGAGCCGTGACTGAACCACGTGATGTAGCAGCCCTGCAGGAGCGGCTCGCCGCCTTCGCCGATGCGCGGGGCTGGGGGCCGTACCACACGCCGAAGAACCTGGTGGCCGCGTTGAGCGTGGAGGCCTCGGAGCTTCAGGAGATCTTCCAGTGGCTGACGCCCGAGGAGTCTGCCGGGGTGATGGAGGACCCGGAGAAGGCGCACCGGGTGGCGGACGAGGTCGCCGACGTACTGGCCTATCTCCTGCAGTTCTGCGAGGTGTTGGGGATCGATGTGCTGGAGGCGCTTTCAGCCAAGATCGACCGGAATGAGCACCGCTTTCCTGTGCCGGATCATCAGGATCGTCACTCTTCGAAGTGACGGAGTTGTCCACAACCGGCTTCGTGTCCACAGATTTCCCGATTCCCCTGGCTTTCCGGGCTGCGCTCGCTCACTCTGGGTAATGGAGTGAGTGGGACGGAAAGTCGTAGATACGGGGGCGGCGTATGGATGCGGTGCGGCTCATCGGAGTGTGCCGGCACGCCCTGGCGCAGAGCCGGGCGGAGTGGGACACGGTGGCGGAGGCCTGGCAGGCGCAGGCACTCGCACAGGCGATAGGCGGCCATCTCGCGCTGACCGGTCCCCCCGAGCTGAGAGCGGAGGCGCGCGGGCTCGCCGAGTCGGGCGGCCGGGGATGCGGTGCGCTCGATCCGGTGGAGCTGCCCATAGGGGCGGTTCGGGCGGCCCAGCTGACCGAAGTGGCCGATGTGCGGGCGGCGTTGACCGGCCTGGGCATCCTGCTCGGGGAGGTCGGGATCGCCCTGGTCGGCGTCGGCTGTGCGACGGACGTCGACGGGCTCTACTGGCAGTGCATCGAGGCGGTGGACGCCGCCGACGAGTCGGGCGACCGGGTGCGCGGAATGCTGCGAAGACTCACGGTGCGGGAACAGGAGAGACCGTCGGGGCCTGTCCATGACTCGGCGGCGGGGCCGTCATGACGTCAGCGGGAGGTCTCGCCCGCCGGCGGGCGGTCGGCGGAGGACTGCAGATCGGCGTCGAGCTGCGAGAGATCGGCGTTGAGCGATGCCATCAACTCCTCCATCTGCTGCAGCAGACCCTTCGGTGCGCCCTTCTGCTCGGGCACGGTCTGCTCCGGTACGGACTGCCCGGGTGCGGACGGTGCGGACGGTGCTGGCACAACCTGTTCGGGTACGGCTTCCTGGGACATGACGGCCTCCTCGGCCCGAGCCCTCCCACGGGGAGAGCTGCAACAACGAGCGACGCACCGGCTGCGGGGGCCGGCGCGCGAGCCGGACGGTCCGGCTCCGACCGAGCCAACGACCGGCCCCGGCCGCCAGTCACTGGCGCGGCCGTGCGCGGACCCCCAGGTTGACGGGATTTCACCCGGCCGTGCGGGTGTGGGGTGGGTGAGGCGGGAGAGGTTGACGGGCGTTCGAAGGTGCAGGATGGATGTATGGACCTTCGAATCTTCACCGAGCCCCAGCAGGGGGCGAGCTACGACACCCTCCTCGCGGTCGCCAAGGCCACCGAGGATCTGGGATTTGACGCCTTCTACCGTTCCGACCACTACTTGCGGATGGGGTCGGGCGACGGTCTCCCCGGACCGACCGACGCCTGGATCACGCTGGCCGGCCTGGCCCGCGAGACCAAGCGGATCCGGCTCGGCACGCTGATGACCGCGGGCACCTTCCGGCTCCCTGGTGTGCTGGCCATCCAGGTGGCGCAGGTCGACCAGATGTCGGGTGGCCGGGTCGAACTGGGCCTGGGCGCAGGCTGGTTCGAGGAGGAGCACAAGGCGTACGGCATTCCGTTCCCGAAGGAGAAGTTCGGCCGGCTCGAGGAGCAGCTGGCGATCATCACCGGGCTCTGGGGGACCGGGGTCGGCGAGAAGTTCAGCTATGACGGCACCTACTACCAGCTCACCGACTCGCCCGCGCTGCCCAAGCCCGCCCAGATGAAGATCCCGGTGCTGATCGGCGGACACGGAGCGAGCCGCACCCCGCGACTCGCCGCCCAGTACGCGGACGAGTTCAACATCCCGTTCGCCTCCCTGGAGGACAGCGAGCGGCAGTTCGGCCGGGTGAAGGCGGCCGCGGAGCTGGCGGGCCGCGGCAAGGACGATCTGGTGTACTCCAACGCCCTGGTCGTGTGTGTCGGCAAGGACGACGCGGAGGTGAAGCGCAGGGCCGATGTCATCGGACGGGACGTGGCGGAGCTGAAGGCCAACGGTCTTGCCGGATCACCGGCCGAGGTCATCGACAAGATCGGCCAGTACGAGGCCATCGGGGCCTCCCGGGTCTATCTCCAGGTCCTCGACCTGGACGACCTCGACCACCTGGACCTGATCTCCTCCCAGGTCCTGTCCCAGCTCAGCCGGTAGTCCGCCCGGCCGCCGCGTCACGGGTAAAACCCGTGGTCGCGGCGGTCGTACCGGGCGATACTCGGACACGTGTTTCTGACGATCAGCACCTACGGCTCCCCAGAGCGTCCCGCGACCGACCTCGGCTTCCTGCTGCACAAGCATCCCGACAACGCGCAGGCGTTCTCCACCTCCCACGGCACGGCGCACGTCCTCTACCCCGAGGCGACCGACGAGCGCTGCACGGCGGCGCTGCTCCTGGAAGTGGATCCCGTGGCGCTGGTGCGCAGGGGCAAGGGCAAGGGGCGCGGAGGCGCGCCCGACGCGGCGCTCGCGCAGTACGTGAACGACCGCCCCTACGCCGCGTCCTCCCTGCTGTCCGTCGCGATGAGCACCGTCTTCAAGAGCGCGCTGCGCGGTGTGTGCACAGCGCGCCCCGAGCTGGCCGCCCAGCCGCTGCCGCTGCGGATCGAGGTGCCCGCGCTGCCCGCACGGGGCGGCCCCGAGCTGGTCCACAAGCTCTTCGGGCCGCTCGGCTGGTCGAGCGTCGTCGCCGAGCCGGTGGCGCTGGACGAGCAGTTCCCCGAATGGGGCGACTCCCGGTACGTACGCCTCGTGCTCGAAGGCGAGCTGCGGCTCGCCGACGCCCTGCGCCAGCTGTACGTGCTGCTGCCGGTGCTCGACGACGCCAAGCACTACTGGGTCGCACCCGACGAGGTCGACAAGCTGCTGCGGGCGGGCGAGGGCTGGCTGGCGGAGCACCCCGAGCAGAAGCTGATCACCAGCCGCTATCTCTCGCACCGCTGGGGGCTGACCCGTCAGGCCACCGAGGCGCTGGAGCTCGTACGGCTCGCGGAGGCGGACGACAGCGAGGTCGAGGAGATCGACAACGCCGTCGACGAGAACACCGACACGGAGGACAAACCCGTGCCGCTCGCCGTGCAGCGGCGTGAGGCGATCCTCGACGCCCTGCGCACCGCCGGTGCGGGCCGGGTGCTCGACCTGGGCTGCGGACAGGGCCAGTTGGTGCACGAGCTGCTCAAGGACGTGCGCTTCACCGAGGTCGTCGGCGTCGACGTGTCGATGCGGGCGCTGAACACCGCCGCGCGCCGGCTGCGGATCGAGCGGATGGGCGAGCGCCAGTCCGGGCGCGTCAAGTTGATGCAGGGCTCCCTCTCCTACACCGACAAGCGGCTCAAGGGGTACGACGCGGCGGTGCTCAGCGAGGTCATCGAGCATCTCGACCTCAACCGGTTGCCCGCTCTGGAGTACGCGGTCTTCGGCTCGGCCCGCCCGCAGACCGTCCTGGTGACCACTCCGAACGTCGAGTACAACGTCCGCTGGGAGACCCTCCC
Organism: Streptomyces sp. NBC_01465; assembly: GCF_036227325.1. Classification (NCBI taxonomy): domain Bacteria; kingdom Bacillati; phylum Actinomycetota; class Actinomycetes; order Kitasatosporales; family Streptomycetaceae; genus Streptomyces; species Streptomyces sp. NBC_01465. The sequence goes on from NZ_CP109467.1 coordinate 6,619,571, forward strand.
GGCCGGGCATGTGCGCCACGGCGACCACCGCTTCGAGTGGACCCGCGAGGAGTTCAGGAACTGGGCGGGAGCGGTGGCCGAACGGCACGGCTACGGCGTGGAGTTCGTGGCCGTGGGCCCCGACGACCCCGAGGTGGGGCCGCCCACGCAGATGGCGGTATTCACGATGGCTGCGAAGAACGAGACGAACGAGACGAACGAGAAGGAGGCGAAGGCCGCATGACCAGTACCGAATCCACCATCAGCAAGCGCACTCTCCCGGTGACCGACCTCGCCCTCGTGGTTCTGATCGGCGCCACCGGATCGGGCAAGTCCACCTTCGCCCGCACCCACTTCAAGCCCACCGAAGTGATCTCCTCCGACTTCTGCCGAGGACTCGTCGCCGACGACGAGAACGACCAGAGCGCCAGCGGCGACGCCTTCGACGTCCTGCACTACATCGCCGGGAAGCGCCTCGCCGCCGGCCGGCTCACCGTCGTCGACGCGACGAGCGTGCAGTCCGAGAGCCGCAAGCAGCTCGTCCGCCTCGCCCGCGAGCACGACGTGCTGCCCATCGCGATCGTCCTCGACCTGCCCGAAGCGGTCTGCGCCGAGCGCAACGCCGCACGCCCCGACCGGGCCGGCATGCCCCGCCATGTCATCGCGCGCCACCGTCGCGAACTCCACCGCTCCCTGCGCGGCCTGGAGCGCGAGGGCTTCCGCAAGGTGCACATCCTGCGTTCCGTGGAGGAGGTCGAGAGCGCCGAAGTCGTCCTGGAGAAGCGGTACAACGACCTCACCCACCTCACAGGCCCCTTCGACATCATCGGTGACATCCACGGCTGCCGCTCCGAGCTGGACACCCTGCTCGGCGAGCTCGGCTACGTCGACGGAGCGCACCCCGAGGGCCGTACGGCCGTCTTCGTCGGGGACCTCGTCGACCGCGGGCCCGACAGCCCCGGCGTACTGCGGCGCGTCATGTCGATGGTCGCCGACGGCAACGCGCTGTGCGTACCCGGGAACCACGAGAACAAGCTCAGCCGTTACCTGAAGGGAAGGAACGTCCAGCACACCCACGGTCTCGCCGAGACCATCGAACAGCTGGAGAAGGAGAGCGACGAATTCCGCACCGAGGTGCGGGAGTTCATCGACGGACTGGTCAGCCACTACGTCCTGGACGGCGGCAAGCTCGTCGTCTGTCACGCAGGCCTGCCCGAGAAGTACCACGGCCGCACCTCGGGCCGGGTCCGCTCGCACGTGCTGTACGGCGACACGACCGGGGAGACCGACGAGTTCGGCCTGCCCGTCCGCTACCCGTGGGCCGAGGACTACCGGGGCCGCGCCGCGGTCGTCTACGGGCACACCCCGGTCCCGTCGACGAGCTGGATCAACAACACCATCTGCCTGGACACCGGTGCGGTCTTCGGCGGGAAGATGACCGCGCTGCGCTGGCCGGAGCGCGAGCTCGTCGACGTACCGGCCGAGCAGGTCTGGTACGAACCCGCCAAGCCCCTCACCACCGAGGCGCCGGGCGGTCAGGACGGGCGCCCGCTCGACCTCGCCGACGTCAACGGCCGCCGGATCGTGGAGACCCGGCACTCGGGCCGCGTCGCCGTGCGCGAGGAGAACGCGGCAGCCGCGCTGGAGGTGATGAGCCGGTTCGCGGTCGACCCGCGCCTGCTCGCCTACCTCCCGCCGACGATGTCCCCGACCGGGACGTCCCAGGTGGACGGCTACCTGGAGCACCCGGCCGAAGCGTTCGCCCAGTACAAGTCCGACGGCGTCGGCAGGGTCGTGTGCGAGGAGAAGCACATGGGCTCGCGCGCGGTCGCCCTCGTCTGCCGCGACGCGGACGTGGCCCGCGAGCGCTTCGGAGTGGAGGGACCCACCGGCGCGCTCCACACCCGCACCGGGCGCCCCTTCTTCTCCGACGACGCCGTCACCGAGGAGATCCTCGGCCGGCTGCGCACCGCCGTCACCGAGGCCGGACTCTGGGACGAGCTCGCCACCGACTGGCTGCTGATCGACGCCGAGTTGATGCCCTGGTCGCTCAAGGCCTCGGGCCTGCTGCGTACGCAGTACGCAGCCGTGGGCGCCGCCTCGCGCGCCGTCTTCCCCGGCGCGATCGGCGCCCTGGAAGCAGCGGCCGCACGCGGAGTCGAAGGGGCCGAAGCGCTGCTCACCAAACAGCGCGAACGGGCCGTGGACGCAGCCGCGTTCACCGACGCCTACCGCCGCTACTGCTGGACCACCGAAGGTCTGGACGGCGTACGGATCGCGCCGTTCCAGCTCCTCGCGGCCCAGGGCCGCAGTCTCGCCGCCGTACCGCACGACGAACAGCTGGCCTGGCTGGACCGCCTGGTCGAGCACGACCCGACCGGTCTGCTCCAGACCACCCGCCGCCTGATCGTCGACACCGGCGACGAGGCCTCCGTCCAGGCAGGCATCGACTGGTGGCTGGAGATGACCGGCCGCGGCGGCGAAGGCATGGTCGTCAAGCCGCTCCAGGCGCTGGTGCGCGATGGGAAGGGCCGGCTGGTCCAGCCCGGCATCAAGGTGCGCGGCCGCGAGTACCTGCGGATCATCTACGGTCCCGAGTACACGCGCCCCGACAACCTGGACCGCCTGCGCCAGCGCTTCCTCGGCCACAAGCGCTCGCTCGCCCTGCGCGAGTACGGGCTCGGGCTCGAGGCCCTGGACCGGCTGGCCGGCGGCGAGCCGCTGTGGCGCATCCACGAGGCGGTCTTCGCCGTACTCGCGCTGGAGTCGGAGCCGGTGGACCCCCGGCTCTGACCCCCGCCTCTGATCGGGGCACTCAGGGGGTGAGCGCAGCCGCCCGGGGACAGGATGGTGGCATGGGATTCCATGTCGATTCCGAGTCCGGGCGGCTGCGCCGCGTCATCCTCCACCGGCCCGATCTGGAGCTGAAACGGCTCACCCCCAGCAACAAGGACGCGCTCCTCTTCGATGACGTGCTCTGGGTGCGCCGGGCCCGCCAGGAACACGACGGATTCGCCGACGTGCTGCGCGACCGAGGGGTCGAGGTGCACCTCTTCGGCGATCTGCTCCGCGAAGCCCTCGACGTCCCCGAGGCGAGACGCCTCGTCCTGGACCGGGTCTTCGACGAGAAGGAGTACGGCCCCCTCGCGACCGACCATCTGCGGACGGCCTTCGACTCGATGCCCGCTGCCGATCTCGTCGGAGCGTTGGTCGGCGGGATGACCAAACGCGAATTCCTGGAGCGCCACACCGAGCCGACCTCCGTCCGCTTCCACGTCATGGACCTGGACGACTTCCTCCTCGGTCCGCTCCCGAACCACCTCTTCACCCGTGACACCTCCGCCTGGATCTACGACGGCGTCTCCATCAACGCGATGCGCTGGCCCGCCCGGCAGCGCGAGACCGTCCACTTCGAGGCGATCTACCGTCACCACCCGCTCTTCGCCCGCGAGACCTTCCACACCTGGTCCCAGGGGCAGAGCGACTACCCGTCCACCATCGAGGGCGGTGACGTCCTGGTCATCGGCAACGGCGCGGTCCTCATCGGGATGAGCGAGCGCACCACCCCGCAGGCCGTGGAGATGCTGGCGCGCGGGATGTTCGCGGCCGGTTCGGCGCGGACGATCGTGGCCCTCGACATGCCCAAGCGCCGCGCCTTCATGCACCTGGACACGGTGATGACGATGGTCGACGGGGACACCTTCACGCAGTACGCGGGCCTCGGCATGCTCCGCTCGTACACCATTGAACCGGGCGCGGAGACGAGCGAGCTCAAGGTCACCGATCACCCGCCGGAGCACATGCACCGCGCCATCGCCGCCGCCCTCGGCCTGGACTCCGTGCGCGTCCTGACCGCGACGCAGGACGTGCACTCCGCCGAGCGCGAGCAGTGGGACGACGGCTGCAACGTCCTCGCCGTGGAGCCGGGCGTGGTCGTCGCGTACGAGCGCAACGTGACCACCAATACGCATCTGCGGAAGCAGGGGATCGAGGTCATCGAGATCCGCGGCAGCGAGCTGGGGCGGGGCCGGGGCGGGCCGCGGTGCATGAGCTGCCCCGTCGAACGGGACGCCGCGTGAGACCATGCCGTATAGTGATGCGTTCTAATGCATAGAATTTCACTGTCTCAGGAGTAGTCACCATGGCGATAGACCTCGCAGGCCGCCACTTCCTCAAGGAGCTGGACTTCACCGCCGAGGAGTTCCGCGGGCTCGTCGAGCTGGCCGCCGAGCTCAAGGCGGCCAAGAAGTCGGGCACCGAGACGCAGCGGCTGCGCGGCAGGAACATCGCCCTGATCTTCGAGAAGTCCTCGACCCGTACGCGCTGTTCGTTCGAGGTCGCGGCCGCCGACCAGGGTGCGTCGACGACGTACATCGACCCCGCGGGTTCGCACATCGGCAAGAAGGAGTCGGCCAAGGACACCGCCCGTGTGCTGGGCCGGATGTTCGACGCCATCGAGTTCCGCGGGGACGCGCAGGACACGGTCGACGAGCTCGCCGCGTACGCCGGTGTCCCCGTCTACAACGGGCTCACCGACGACTGGCACCCCACCCAGATGCTCGCCGACGTGCTCACTATGACCGAGCACAGCGAAAAGCCCCTCACCGAGATGGCCTTCGCCTACCTCGGCGACGCCCGCTTCAACATGGGCAACTCCTACCTGGTCACCGGCGCGCTCCTCGGCATGGACGTCCGCATCGTGGCGCCGAAGTCCTACTGGCCGTCCGAGGAGATCGTCGCGCAGGCCCGCGAGGCCGCCGAGACCAGCGGCGCCCGCATCACCCTCACCGAGGACATCGCCGAGGGCGTCCGGGGCGCGGACTTCGTCGTCACCGACGTCTGGGTCTCCATGGGCGAGCCCGAGGAGATCTGGGCCGAGCGCATCAAGCTCCTCAGCCCGTACGCGGTGACCATGGACGTCCTGAAGGCCACCGGCAACCCGGCCGTGAAGTTCCTGCACTGCCTGCCCGCCTTCCATGACCTCGGCACCAGGCTCGGCCGCGAGATCTACGAGAAGTACGGGCTCTCGGAGCTCGAGGTCACCGACGAGGTCTTCGAGTCCGAGCAGTCGGTCGTCTTCGACGAGGCCGAGAACCGGATGCACACCATCAAGGCGATCATGGTCGCGACACTCGCGGGCCCCGCCCGAGGCGAATAGCAATGCGCCCGATTGGGTGAATATGCAGTGTGGCGACTAGTATGTCGCTTCTTGGTGGGGTTCGAGCTCGCACGCTCGAACCCCACTTTCTTGTGCAAAAACAGAGATCAGAGAAGAGATCCACCCCGTGCTGCGCATCAAGTCCCCGGAACAGCTGGTCGCCGAATCGGGCGCCGACCTCGAGGGCCACGGCCTCAAGCGCACCATGGGGCTCTTCCAGCTCGTGTGCTTCGGCGTCGGCGCCATCGTCGGCACCGGCATCTTCGTCGGCCTCTCCGACACGGTCGCCGAAGCCGGCCCCGCGGTGATCATCTCGTTCATCCTGGCCGCGATCACCTGCATCTTCACCGCCTTCTCCTTCGCGGAGCTGGGCGGCGCGATCCCGGTCTCGGGCTCCTCGTACTCCTTCGCCTACGCGACCCTCGGCGAGCGCATCGCCTTCCTGACCGGGTGGTGCCTGCTGCTCGAGTACGGCGTCTCGGTCTCTGCCGTCGCGGTCGGCTGGAGCCAGTACGTCAATGAACTGCTCGACAGCATCTTCGGCCACCAGCTGCCCGCCTCGCTCTCGGCGGGCCCCGGCGACGGAGGCGTGATCAACATCCCCGCCGTCGTCGTGATCCTGATGGCCGCCCTCCTGCTGGTGCGCGGCATCCGCGAGAGCGCCCGCGCCACCGCCGCCATGGCCGTCCTCAAGATCGCCATCCTGATCGCCTTCTGCGCGATCGCCTTCACGGCCTTCGAGGACGGCAACCTCGTGCCGTTCTCCCCAGAGGGCTTCGCCGGCATCACGGCCGGCACGTCGGCCGCGTTCTTCTCGTACATCGGCTTCGACGCGATCACCACGGCCGGTGAAGAGGTCAAGAACCCCCGTCGCAACATCCCCATCGCGATCCTGATCTGCATCGGTGTCGTCACGGTCATCTACTGCCTGGTCGCCGTCGCCGCCATCGGCGCACTGGGCGCGGACGCCGTCGGCGACAAGCCCGCCGCGCTCTCGCTCATCGTCAACCAGGTCACCGACTCCACCGTGGGCGGCGGAATCATCGCCTTCGGCGCCGTCGTCGCGATCGCCTCGGTCGTCCTCGCCGTGATGTACGGCCAGACCCGCATCCTGATGTCGATGTCCCGCGACGGCCTGATCCCGCGCGTCTTCGAACGCGTCTCGCCGAAGACGGCGACCCCTGTCGCCAACACCTGGATCGTCGCGCTCGTCTTCGCGGTGCCCGCGGCCTTCTCCTCGCTCGACATCGTCGTGAACCTGACGACCATCGGCGCGGCCGCGACCATGGCCGTCGTCAATATCGCGGTGATCGTCCTGCGCCGCAGCCACCCGGAGCTCGAGCGTTCCTTCCGGGTGCCGTTCTACCCGGTCAGCCCGCTGGTGGGCATGGCGTTCTGTGTGTACCTGATGTACGGAACGGGCTGGACGACCTGGGTCCAGTTCATCGTCTTCGTCGTGGTCGGACTGGTCGTGTACGCGCTCTACGGGCGCCGCAACTCCCGCCTCACCGACCCCGGCACCGACCCCGTCAGTCCCGCCCCGGCAGCGTGAACCAGATCGCCTTGCCGTGCGCGGTGGGGCGGTGGCCGTAGGACGAGGAGAGGGTGCGGATCAGCAGCAGTCCGCGCCCGTGCTCCTGCCAGGGGTCGGGCTCGCCCGCGGGTTCGCTGCGTACGAGATCGCCGGGGGCGACCGGATCGCGGTCGTGCACCTCGACCTGGCAGCCCGTCGGGAGCAGCTCGACGACCAGCTCGATCGGGTCGTCGCCGTCCGTGTGCTCCACCGCGTTGGCCACCAGCTCCGCCGTCAGGAGCTCGGCCGTGTCGCTGTCCGCCGCGCTGCCGTCGCCCGCCGCGATGTCCGCGAGCGCGGTGCGGATCAGGGCGCGGGCGATCGGCACGGCCGCGGTGGTGTGCGGCAGCGCGATGCGCCATGAGGCGGGGCGGGAGGTGTCGGACACGCTGAGCTTCATCTCCGTACGGTCGGGGGTGCGTCGTGTTCGTCGAGTGTTCAACGGTACGGAGCGGACCTGTGTGCGAGTAGAGGCCGCAGTCTCCCCGGGGGCGGGACCTTCGGCGCGCTTTGCTGCATTCCCTTTATTGCGCGCTCGTGACGGGGGTCACGAACAGGTGATAACTTCTAGGGACCGGCAGCCCTCCGACCGAAGGAGGCCGCACGTCATGAGCCCCTTTACAGGCTCCACACCCCGTACCGGCGAGTGGCAGCATCTGCGTCTCGCCGTCGACGGCGGGGTCGCCACCGTCACCCTCGCCCGGCCCGAGAAACTCAACGCCCTCACCTTCGGCGCCTACGCCGACCTGCGCGATCTCCTCGCCGAGCTCTCCCGCGAGCGTGCGGTGCGCGCCCTGGTCTTGGGCGGCGAGGGGCGCGGCTTCTGCTCCGGCGGTGACGTCGACGAGATCATCGGCGCGACGCTCGCCATGGACACCGCACAGCTCCTCGACTTCAACCGGATGACCGGGCAGGTCGTACGGGCCCTGCGCGAATGCCCCTTCCCGGTCATCGCCGCGGTCCACGGCGTCGCGGCGGGCGCGGGCGCCGTCCTCGCACTGGCCGCGGACTTCCGGATCGCCGACCCCTCCACCCGGTTCGCCTTCCTCTTCACCAAGGTGGGGCTCTCCGGGGGCGACATGGGGGCGGCGTATCTGCTGCCGCGCGTGGTCGGGCTCGGGCACGCCACCCGGCTGCTGATGCTCGGTGACCCGGTCCGTGCCCATGAGGCCGAACGCATCGGCCTGGTCAGCGAGTTGGCGGCCGAGGGCCGTGCCGGTGAGGCCGCCGCCGCGCTCGCCCGCAGGCTCGCCGAGGGGCCGGCCCTCGCGTACGCACAGACCAAGGCGCTGCTCACCGCCGAGCTCGACATGCCCCTCGCGGCCGCGGTCGAGCTCGACGCCGCCACCCAGGCGCTCCTGATGAACGGCGAGGACTACGCCGAGTTCCACGCCGCCTTCACCGAGAAGCGGCCGCCGAAATGGCAGGGGAGGTAGCCGGGATGCGTGTCGCGGTCATCGGCGGCGGACCCGGCGGGCTGTACGCCGCGGCCCTCCTGAAGCGGCTCGACCCCACCCGCTCCGTCACCGTCTGGGAGCGCAACGCCCCCGACGACACCTTCGGCTTCGGCGTCGTCCTCTCCGACGAGACCCTCGGCGGCATCCAGCACGCGGACCCCGTCGTCTACGCCGCGCTCCAGAAGGAGTTCGTGCGCTGGGACGACATCGACGTCGTCCACCGGGGCACGACCCTGACCTCCGGCGGCCACGGCTTCTCGGCGCTCGGCCGGCGCCGTCTCCTGGAGATCCTGCACGAGCGCTGCCGCTCGCTGGGTGTCGACCTCCGGTTCCGCAACGAGGCGCCGCCCGCTGCCGAACTCGCCCTGGAACACGATCTGGTGATCGCGGCCGACGGGGTGCACAGCGCGACCCGCACCGCGCACGCCGACGTCTTCGCGCCCCGCCTCACCACCCACCGCTGCCGCTACATCTGGCTCTCCGCCGACTTCGCCTTCGATGCCTTCCGTTTCGAGATCGCCGAGACCGAACACGGCGTGATGCAGCTGCACGGCTACCCGTATGCGGCCGACGCCTCCACCGTCATCGTCGAGATGCGCGAGGAGGTGTGGCGGGCGGCCGGCCTTGACACCTGCGACGAGCAGGAGTCGACGGAACGCTGCGCGAAGATCTTCGCGGACGCGCTGGGCGGACGTGCCCTGCGCGGCAACAACTCGACGTGGACCGCGTTCCGCACCGTCGTCAACGACCGCTGGTCGCACGGCAGTACGGTCCTGATCGGCGACGCCGCCCACACCGCCCATTTCTCCATCGGCTCCGGTACGAAGCTGGCGGTCGAGGACGCCCTCGCCCTCGTCGCCTGCATCGAGGAACAGCCCGACCTCCCCACCGCGCTCGCCGCGTACGAGAGCGAACGCCGCCCCGTCGTCGCCTCCACACAGCGTGCCGCGCAGGCCAGCCTGGAGTGGTTCGAGCAGCTGGAGACGTACGTCGGTCAGCCGCCGCGCCAGTTCGCCTTCAACCTCCTCACCCGCAGCCGCCGTGTCACCCACGACAACCTGCGCCTGCGCGACCCCGCCTTCACCGATGCGGTGGAGCGCGCCTTCGGCTGTGAGCAGGACACACCCCCGATGTTCACGCCCTTCCGGCTGCGCCGACTGACCCTGCGCAACCGGGTCGTCGTCTCGCCGATGGACATGTACTCCGCCACGCACGGCGTCCCCGGCGACTTCCACCTCGTTCACCTGGGCGCGCGGGCGCTCGGCGGGGCGGGTCTCGTCATGACGGAGATGGTGTGCGTCAGCCCGGAGGGCCGCATCACACCGGGCTGTGCGGGCCTCTACACCCCGGAACAGGCCACGGCCTGGCGCCGTATCGCCGACTTCGTGCACACGCAGTCGCCGGGGACGGCCATCGGAGTCCAGCTGGGCCACTCGGGCCGCAAGGGATCGACCCGCCTGATGTGGGAGGGCATGGACCAGCCGCTCCCGGACGGCGAGAACTGGCCCCTGTCGGCCGCCTCCCCCCTCCCGTACCTGCGCGGCGTCAGCCAGACCCCGCACCAGCTCGACCGCACCGGACTCATCGACATCCGCGAACAGTTCGCGGCAGCGGCCTGGCGTGCGGCCCGCTGCGGCTTCGACCTCCTCGAACTCCACTGCGCTCACGGCTACTTGCTGTCCGGATTCCTCTCCCCGCTGACCAATCAACGAACCGACGGTTACGGCGGTTCCCTGGCCGCCCGCCTGCGCTTCCCCCTGGAGGTCTTCGACGCGGTACGCGGCATCTGGCCGGACGACCGCCCGATGACGGTCCGTATCTCGGCCACGGACTGGGCGGACGGCGGCACGACCGCAGAGGAGGCGGTGGAGATCGCCCGGGCCTTCGCCGACCACGGCGCGGACGCGATCGACGTGTCCACGGGACAGGTCGTCGCCGACGAGCAGCCCGCCTACGGCCGCTCGTACCAGACCCCCTACGCGGACCGCATCCGCAACGAGCTGGGCATCCCGGTGATCGCGGTCGGTGCGATCTCCTCCTGGGACGACGTCAACTCGCTGCTCCTGGCGGGCCGTTCGGACCTCTGCGCGCTGGCCCGCCCCCACCTCCACGACCCGAACTGGACGCTGCACGCGGCGGCCGACCAGGAGTACAAGGGCCCGGGTGCCCCGTGGCCCCTCCCGTACCAGGCGGGCAGCCGCCGCCCCCAGACAGGAAGGACGGACGGCCCGAAGCCGCGGCTCACTCTGGCGTGAGGCAGTCGTGGCACAGGCACGGGTCGGGGTGCGGTACGCCGCCCCAGTGCGAGGCGCGGTACTCGCGCGAGACCCGCTCGAAGAACCGGGCGCGCTCGTCGGCCTGTTCACGGCCGCCGTACCCGAGCCAGCTGTCCTCGTAGCGGCGCAGCACCGCCGGGCTGTAGACGAGTTCGGCCCGGAAGCCATGCAGATTGCGGGCCGCCATGTCGATGGTGATGTACGCCCCGGTGTGCCGCCCGTGCCCGACGGTGGTCACCTGCTCCCAGCCCATGCCCGGATGGCCCCCGATGACGTACACCTTCGCCCCGCCCCGGTACGACTTGGTCCCCGGCCGCAGCTCCTGGCCGCCCTCGCCGTACCGCCGGTGGAACACGACGTTCGCGGCGACCAGCCAGACCGGCTCGGGCCCCTCGCTCATGATGCGGTGACGATGACGCGGTCGGTGACCGGGCGGTACCCGATGCGCTGGTAGACCCCGTTGCTGGTCGGGTTGGCCAGGTCGGTGAAGAGCAGCACCTCCGCCGCGCCCGCGTCCTGCGCCGCCCGGCTCACCTCCGCCGTGACCGCCGCCGCGTAGCCGTGGCCGCGCAGTTCGGGCGGGGTGTAGACCGGGGCGACGCGGACCGAGCCCGCGACCGGGCGGATCGCTCCGGCCAGCGACACCGGTGTCCCTTCGTGCTCCCAGAGCGTCAGGCCGCCGTACGAGAGCCGGTCGGTCACCGCCTCCTCGACGTGCGCATCAGCCCGGTCGGTACCGGTGTCACGGGCGAACGCGTGTAGCCACTCCACCAGGAGCTCGCGGTCGGATTCCGTGGCGATGCGAGCGCGGCCCGGTGGGGCGGGGGAGGGCGGGGTCAACTCGTCGAGGCGGTAAAGGCGTTGTTCCAGCAGGGTCCTGCGCTCGGGCCAGTCCGCCGTCAGCGCATCGAGCTCGGAGGGCCGCGCATTGACCGTGGTCGCGCCCAGCTTCCGTATCTCCGCGGCCAGCGGCGCGAGCGCCTCTTCGGGCACCACGCCCACCTGGAAGGGGTGCGGCGGAGTCCACACCGCGGTCCCTTCGACGGCGCCGTCGCGCCCGCGCCACCAGCCGAACACGGGGGCGTCGTCGCCGTAGATGTGGAGGCCGCGCTTCTTGAGGCCGGCCGTGATGGTCAGGATCAGCGTGTTCTCCGCCGGATGCGTGGCGGCCGCGTCGCCCGCCGTCGCCAGGAAAGCGTCGAGATCCTCAGTGAAGGTCCAGGTCATCGCTTCATGATGCCGAGGAGCCCGGTCTTCAGCACCCCAGTTTCGCGAACCCCGCCCCGGCGTCCCGCAGCCGCCCGTGCAGCGCCGCGAAGACCTGCGCCGCACGCCCGCCCGGCCAGTCGTGCGGAAGCAGTTCCGGCGGCAGGCCCGGGTCCGCGTACGGGAGGCGGCGCCAGGAGTCCAGGGCCAGGAGGTAGTCGCGGTAGGCGGACTCGGCGTCGGGCTCGGTGCGTTCCCAGCGGCTCAGCACCGGCTCGTGGCGGTCCAGGAACGCCTCGTACTCCTTGGCGATCGCCCCGAGGTCCCACCACCGCGCCACCGACGCGGCGGTCGCCGTGAAGCCGAGGTGCTCGCCCCTGAACAGGTCGACGTACGGACCGAGTTCGAGCCGCTCCAGGGTGTGCCGCGTCTCCTCGTACAGCGCTGCCGGTGCGATCCACACGCCGGGCGCGGCCGTCCCGAAACCCAGCCCGGCCAGTCGCGAGCGCAGCACATGACGGCGGTCGCGTTCCGACTCGGGGACCGAGAAGACGGCGAGCACCCAGCCGTCCGCGAGCCGTGGCGCGGGCCGTTCGTAGATCCGCCGGTCGCCGTCGTCGAGCAATTGGCGCGCGTCCGGCGACAGCGCGTAGCCCGCGGCGCCCTCCTCCGTGCGGGAGGACTCCAGCAGCCCGCGCCGCTTCAGCCGCGACACCGAGGAGCGCAACGACGGCGCGTCGACGCCCACCGCGGCCAGCAGGCGGATCAGTTCCGCCACGGGGACGGGGCCTGCGGACTCGCGGCCGTACGCGCCGTACAGCGTGACGATCAGGGACCGGGGGGCGTGCAGCTCACTCACGCGATCACTCTAATTCGCGCAGGCGGAAGCGCTGCAGTTTGCCCGTGGGCGTTCGCGGCAGGGCGTCCAGGAAGACGATCTCGCGCGGGCACTTGTACGGCACCAGCTCCTGCCGTACGAACTCCTGCAGCGCCCGCCGGTCGCGCCGCGCGCCCGCCCGCAGCACGGCGTACGCGACCGCCACCTGCCCCCGGTCCTCGTCCGCGCGGCCCACGACGGCCGCCTCCAGCACATCGGGGTGGCGCAGCAGCGCGTCCTCGACCTCGGGGCCCGCGATGTTGTACCCCGCCGAGATGATCATGTCGTCCGCGCGGGCGACGTAGCGGAAGTAGCCGTCGGGCTCGCGGACATAAGTGTCGCCGGTGAGGTTCCAGCCGTCGCGCACGTACTCCAGCTGGCGCGCGTCGGCGAGATAGCGGCAACCGACAGGACCCCGCACCGCGAGCAGCCCCGCCTCCCCGTCCGGCACAGGCTGCCCCGCCCGGTCCACCACCCGCGCCCGCCAGCCCGGCACCGGGACCCCGGTCGTCCCCGGGCGGATCGCGTCGTCCGCCGCCGAGACGAAGATGTGGAGGAGCTCGGTGGCGCCGATGCCGTTGATGATGCGCAGCCCGGTCCGCTCGTGCCAGGCGCGCCAGGTCGCTTCCGTCAGGTTCTCGCCCGCCGAGACACAGCGGCGCAGAGCCGAGATGTCGTACGCGTCCACGTCCGCCAGCATCGCCCGGTAGGCGGTCGGCGCGGTGAACAGGACCGAGACGCGGTGTTCGGCGAGCGCGGGCAACAGCTGCTTGGGACCGGCCTGTTCGAGCAGCAGCGCCGAAGCGCCCGCCCGCATCGGGAAGATGACGAGCCCGCCGAGCCCGAAGGTGAACCCCAGCGGCGGACTGCCCGCGAAGACATCGTCAGGATCGGGCTTGAGGACGTGGCGCGAGAAGGTGTCCGCGATGGCGAGGACGTCCCGGTGGAAGTGCATGCACCCCTTGGGACGCCCGGTGGTCCCCGAGGTGAAGGCGATCAGGGCCACGTCGTCGGAGGAGGTCGGCACGGCCTCGTACACATCGGGCCTGTCCTGCGCCAACTGGCAGAGATCGTCGGGCCCTTCACCCCCGAAGGTGGTGATCCGCAGCCCCGGCACCTCCGCCTTCGCCAGGTCGTCGACCGATCTGATGTCGCACAGCGCATGACTGATCCGTGCGAGGGAGCAGATCGTCGCCAGCTCCTGCGAGCGCTGCGCGGCCAGCACGGTCACCGCGACCGCGCCCGCCTTCATCACGGCGAGCCAACAGGCCGCCAGATGAGGGGTGGTGGGCCCGCGCAGCAGGACGCGGTTGCCGGGTACGACCCCGAGGTCGTCGGTGAGCACATGCGCGATGCGGTCGACTTCGGACCGCAGTTCCCCGTACGTCCAGACCTCGCCGGCGGCGGTACGGAACACGGGCCGGTCCGCGCCGAAGCGCCGTACGGTGCCGTCCAGCAGCTCGGAACCGCAGTTGAGCCGGTCCGGGTAGCGCAGTTCGGGCAGGTCGACGATCAGCTCCGGCCACTGGTCGGCGGGCGGCAGCTGCTCGCGGGGAAAGGTGTCGACGTGCGCTGAGGTCTTCAGCTCCATGACGGGATCGCCCCCTTGTCGCCTGTTGAGCGTATCGTTTACATGACGACAGTCAACGGTCCGCGATAAGACGCGTGAAGAGGGGTTGCCCGGATGCCCGCATTCGCACTGGAACCCGAGCAGCAGGCCTGGTGCGCGGAGCTGCGCACCCTCTCCGCCGAACGGCTGCGCTCCCTGGCGGAGAAGGGCGAGCCGGGCCGCGTGAACCGCCCGCTCCTGGCCGCCTTGGCCGAACTAGGCCTGCTGGAACGCCTGTTCACCTCCGGGGCGCTGGACCTCTGCCTCATGCGCGAATCCCTCGCCCATGGCTGCACGGAGGCCGAGACGGCGCTCGCCCTCCAGGGGCTCGGCACGTACCCCCTGGTCCAGTCGGGCACACGGGCCCAGCAGGACCGCTGGCTCCCGGAGGTCACCGCGGGCCGTGCGGTGGCCGCGTTCGCGCTGAGCGAGCCGGGGGCGGGCTCGGACGCGGGGGCGCTGTCCCTCAACGCCGTACCGCATCAAGGGGGTTGGCGCCTGACCGGCGAGAAGTGCTGGATCTCCAACGCCCCCGAGGCCGACTTCTACACCGTCTTCGCCCGTACGACACAGGGGGCCGGGGCACGCGGCGTCACCGCCTTCCTGGTCCCCGCGGACCGCCCGGGCCTCACCGGCGCGCCGCTCGACATGCTTTCGCCGCACCCGATCGGCGCGCTGACCTTCACAGACGTCCCCGTCGGCCCCGAGGACGTTCTGGGCGACCCCGACCGAGGCTTCCGCGTGGCGATGAACACCCTCAACCTCTTCCGCCCCAGCGTCGGCGCCTTCGCGGTCGGCATGGCACAGGCGGCGTTGGACGCCACGATCGCCCACACCGCACAACGGGCCGCTTTCGGGGGCCTGTTGAAGGACCTCCAGTCGGTGGCCCACCAGGTGGCGGAGATGGCGACCCGCACCGAGGCGGCCCGCCTCCTGGTCTACGCGGCGGCCGCCGCGTACGACGCCGGGGACCCGGGGATCGCGAAGCACTCCGCCATGGCCAAGCTCCTGGCCACCGAGACCGCCCAGTACGTGGTCGACCAGGCCGTCCAGCTCCACGGCGCCCGCGCCCTCCAGCGCGGCCACCTCCTCGAACACCTCTACCGCGAGGTCCGCGCACCCCGGATCTATGAGGGCGCCACCGAGGTCCAACGCACCATCATCGCCAAGGAGTTGTACACCTGATGCCCCTCGACCGCATCAACCCGCCGCACCTCTCCCCGCCGGCCGGCTTCTCGCACGCGGTCGTCGCCACCGGCGCCCGCCTGGTCTTCCTGGCGGGCCAGACCGCGCTGGACGCGGACGGCAAGGTGGTCGGCGACACGCTCCCGGCCCAGTTCCGTACGGCACTCACGAACCTCCTCGCGGCACTGGGGGCGGCGGGCGGCACCCCCGCCGACCTGGCCCGCGTCACGGTCTACGCCACCGACGTCGCCGCGTACCGCATCAACGCGCCCGAACTCGGCCGCATCTGGCGGGAGTTGGCGGGCCGCGACTACCCGGCGATGGCGGTGATCGGCGCGACGCGCCTCTGGGACGAACAGGCCATGGTGGAGCTCGACGGGACGGCCGTACTTCCCTGACACGTCCACCGATACGGGGGTACCCGGATGGCATCACTCGACCGTCCACGACGGAGGTTCGATGCCAATGCGCGCTGTCAGGAAATGGTTCAAGGACAGTCCCGCGGCCCAGACGGTGCTCGGGTTCGTCCTTTTCGCCGCGGTGATCCTTTCGCTCAATTGGGGCCATACGCCCGGCTGGTGGCTCGTCAAGCTGGGGCTCTACATCGCGATCAGCGTCGCTTTCGCCGCCCGCCGCCGGCGCAGGGACGCCGAAGCCGCCGGCACCGACACCGCGACGCTGAAGTCACTGGAGCGCAGGATCCAGCGCGGTACGGTGCCGGAGGACCCGCAGGAGCGGGCCGCCATGCGCCGGCTGGTGCTGCACCGGCTCGACCTGATGAGCCGCACCCGTTGGTCAGTACCCGCCTTCTCCGTCATGCTGGCGCTGGTCGCCGTCCTCGCAGCTGTGACCGGCGACTGGGCCGTGGCCGCGGTCTTCCTCGCGATCAGTGCGGTCGTCACCGGGGCCATGGTGTGGATCCGTCGCCGTGCCGCCCGCAAACTGCACCACTTGGACGACGTACTCGGCAGGGACGAACTCGCCCTGCGACACTGACCGTTCATGACCTCCTTCAGCATCCACGGCGACCGGGTCCACCACACCTGGGACCGCGCCATCGCCCCCGTCACCACCCTCGCCCCCGGCGACGAGGCGACCCTCCAGCTCCTCGACGCGGGCGGCGGCCAGCTCACCGCCGAGTCCACCGCCGCCGACCTCGGCAAGCTCGACTTCGGCCGGCTCAACCCGGTCACCGGGCCGCTGTACGTCAAGGGGGCCGAGCCCGGCGACGCCCTGGTCGTGGACATCCTGGACGTGGAGGTGGGGGAGTGGGGCTGGACCGCCTGCATCCCCGGATTCGGGCTGCTCGCCGACGAGTTCCCCGACCCGCACCTGAGGATCTCCCGCATCACGGACGGATACGCCGAACTCCTGCCCGGCCTGCGCATCCCCGTCGTCCCGATGATCGGCACGATCGGCGTCGCCCCGCCCGAGCCCGGCCCGCACTCGGTGATCCCGCCGCGGCGCTGGGGCGGCAACATGGACATCCGGCACATCGGCCCCGGCGCCCGGCTGATCCTCCCGGTCGGCGTGGAGGGCGCCCTGCTCTCCGCGGGCGACACCCATGCGGCCATGGGCGACGGCGAGGTCTGCGGCACCGGCGTCGAGACCTCCTCGACGGCCCGCCTCCGTGTGGACGTACGCAAGGGAGCCGCGCCCCGCACCCCGGTCATCGAGACCCACCCGGTCACCGCACGCACCGGCGCGGCCCTCGCCACCACGGGGATCGGCCCCGACCTGATGGAGGCGTCACGGGACGCGGTGCGCGCGCTCATCGAGGAGATCACGGCCCGTACGGGACTGCCCCCGGAAGATGCGTACCTGCTGGCGAGCGTCGCCGCGGACCTCAAGATCTCCGAGGTCGTCGACGCCCCCAACTGGGTCGTCTCGGCGCACCTGGAGCGCGAACTCCTGGGCGGAGCCTAGGGGCGCAGCCCGGCCAGTGTGACGGTGACGAGGCGGTGGACCGCGGCCCGGGAGGAGAGGGTGCCGGCCGCGGAGAGGGCATGGAGGCAGTAGCCCGCGAGCTCGTCGGGTGCGACGTCGCCCCGGAGGGCGCCGCTCGCCGCCCCCTCGGCGAGCAGCTCCCTGACCATGCCGCGCAACTGCCGCTCCCCGTCGACGACATGCCGGTCGCGGTGGAGCACCCCGGAGAGCTCCGTACCGTGGTGCTCCCGGGTCCCGTGGGCGATGAAGGCGTACGCGGTCAGCACCGCTTCGAGGCGCTCGCCCGCGTCCCCGGCCCGGTCGCGGACCTCCGCGAGCTGCGCGAGGTGGGCCGTTATCCGGCGTTCGTGCCAGGCGGTCAGGATCGCTTCGACGTCCGGGAAGTACTTGTACAGCGTGGCCCGCCCGATGCCGGTCCCCTCGGCGATCTGCGACATCGTCACCGCCCGCAGCCCCTGCTCGGACACCAGCCCGGCCGTCACGTCCAGAACCGCCTCCCGCACCGAACGCCGGTGCGCCTCGATCGTCTCGTTCCACAGCTTCGGCACCCCGCCAGTTTACGCGGCGACGACAGCACGACACTTTGCATTGACAGCGACAGAGTGTCTCGATAAACAGATGGGCATGGAGAAGTCCGAAGCCCGCGTCCCGACCACGAGGGGCGAGCGATACGCCAAGCAACTGTGCAGCCATGCGGCCCACATGGCCCCGCGTGCGGAGTGGGATCCGCCGGAGGGAGTGATCGAGTTCCCCGCCTCGGCGGGCACCTGCCGGCTGACCGCGGAACCGGAGTGCCTGCACCTTGTGCTCGAAGCCGCGGACGGCGCACAGCTCGCCAGGATGCAGCGGATCATCGGCAGCGACATCGAACGGTTCGCGGTCCGGGACGGTCTCACGGTGGAATGGACCCCGGCCTGATCTCCGCGACCGTCGTCGTCCGACGTGACATCGTGGGGCAGGGGTGAGCAGACACATGGCCGTGTCCGAGCAGCGCAAGCAGTCGAAGGTGGGTCTGTTGCTGCGGGGTTGGCGCGAGCGCCGCCGCCTCAGCCAGGTGGATCTCGCCAACCGGGCCGGCGTCTCCGCCCGCCATCTCAGCTTTCTCGAGACCGGCCGGGCCATGCCCAGCCGGGCCATGGTGCTGCGCCTGGCCGAGCAGCTCGAAGTCCCCCTGCGCGACCGCAATCCGCTGCTGCTCGCGGCCGGTTACGCCCCGGCGTACGAGCAGAAGCCGCTCGCGGACCCGGCGATGGGACCGGTGCTCGGCGCCGTCAAGCAGATCCTGAGCGGCCATGACCCGTACCCGGCGCTCGTCGTCGACGGCGAGTGGAACCTCGTCGACACCAACAGGAGCTTCGCGCTGTTCACCGAGGGGGTCGCGCCCGAACTTCTCGAGCCTCCCGTGAACGCCCTGCGCCTCGTACTGCACCCCAAGGGCATGGCCCCGGGCATCGTCAACCTCGGTGTGTGGCGCGCCAAACTCCTGGGCCGGCTGAGCCGGCGGGCGGCGGCTGACCCCCGACTGGGCCCGCTCTACGAGGAGTTGCTCGCGTACCCGTGCGACCAGGAGGAACCGGAGCTCGACGTGCCGGGGCTCGGGGACATCTGCATCCCCCTGCAACTGCGCCGGGGCGACCACGAGCTGTCCTTCTTCGCCACCCTCGCGACGTTCGGCACGCCGCGCGACATCACGGTGGCCGAGCTGATCATCGAGTCGTTCTTCCCGGCCGACGAGGCCACCGCCGAGGCGGTACGAGGTCTGAACCGCTCCTGAGGCCGGAGCTTTTCTCCAAGTCCTGTCGCAGGTCAGCGAGTTGAGGCAGATCCTTCCTACCTCAGAGGTAATTGCCTCTCTTACCTTTCGGCGGGAGATTGGCGGCATCGAGCCCGGAGCGAAGGAAGAGAATCATGACGGAAAACCTGAACGCATTCGCGACCCGCTACATCGCCCTGTGGAACGAACCCGACCCCGCCCTGCGCAGCAAGGCGATCGAAGAACTCTTCGCCCCCGAGGCGCAGCACTACACGCCCGCCCAGGAAGTGCACGGCCGGGCCCAGCTTGAGGAGCGCGTGGGCACGGCTTACGAGAAGTGGGTCGAGTCGGGCCGGTACGCCTTCCGGGCCGTGCCCAACGCGACCGGACACCACCGCTCGGTGCGGTTCAACTGGGAGATGTACGACGTCGCGACGGGCCGGGCGGACTCGGTCGGATTCGACTTCATCACGCTCGACGAGTCCGGACTGATCGAGACGGACTACCAGTTCGTCGACTGACCCCTGCCGAAGGGCCGCACGCCGTCACCGGTGTGCGGCCCTTCCCTCGTCAGATGTCGCGGAAGATCTCGATCTGGGCGCCCACCGAGTTGAGACGCTCGGCCAGGTCCTCGTACCCGCGGTTGATGACGTAGACGTTCCGCAGTACGGACGTGCCCTCGGCCGCCATCATCGCGAGCAGCACCACCACAGCAGGCCGCAGGGCCGGCGGGCACATCATCTCGGCCGCGCGCCAGCGCGTCGGGCCCTCGACCAACACGCGGTGCGGGTCCAGGAGTTGGAGGCGGCCGCCGAGCCGGTTCAGGTCGGTGAGGTAGATCGCGCGGTTGTCGTAGACCCAGTCGTGGATCAGCGTCTGGCCCTGTGCGACCGCCGCGATCGCCGCGAAGAACGGCACGTTGTCGATGTTGAGGCCCGGGAAGGGCATCGGGTGGATCTTGTCGATCGGCGCTTCGAGCTTCGAGGGGCGCACCGTCAGATCGATCAGCCGGGTCCGCCCGTTGTCCGCCGCGTACTCCGCGCTGCGGTCGTGGTCGAGGCCCATCTCCTCCAGGACCGCGAGCTCGATCTCCAGGAACTCGATCGGCACCCGGCGGATGGTGAGCTCCGACTCGGTCACCACGGCCGCGGCCAGCAGGCTCATCGCCTCGACCGGGTCCTCGGAGGGGGAGTAGTCGACGTCGACGTCGATCTCCGGCACCCCGTGGACGGTGAGTGTCGTCGTGCCGATGCCGTCGACCCGTACCCCCAGCGCCTCCAGGAAGAAGCACAGGTCCTGGACCATGTAGTTCGACGAGGCGTTACGGATCACGGTCGTGCCCGCGTTGCGGGCGGCGGCCAGCAGCGCGTTCTCGGTGACCGTGTCGCCGCGCTCGGTCAGGACGATCGGGCGGTCGGGCGAGGTGCGCTGCACCTCGGCGTGGTAGATGCCCTCCGTTGCGGAGATGTCCAGACCGAAGCGGCGCAGGGCGATCATGTGCGGCTCGATCGTGCGCGTGCCGAGGTCGCAGCCGCCGGCGTACGGCAGCTTGAAGCGGTCCATGCGGTGCAGCAGCGGGCCCAGGAACATGATGATCGAGCGGGTCCGGCGCGCGGCCTCCGCGTCCATCTGGTCCATCTCGAGCCGTGCGGGCGGCACGATCTCCAGGTCCTTGCCGTCGTTGATCCAACGGGTGCGCACGCCGATGGAGTTGAGCACCTCCAGCAGGCGGTAGACCTCTTCGATGCGCGCGACGCGGCGCAGCACGGTGCGGCCCTTGTTGAGCAGCGAGGCGCAGAGCAGTGCCACACACGCGTTCTTGCTCGTCTTGACGTCGATCGAGCCCGAGAGGCGGCGGCCGCCGACGACGCGCAGATGCATCGGTCCGGCGTACCCCAGCGACACGATCTCGCTGTCCAGCGCCTCACCGATACGGGCGATCATCTCAAGGCTGATGTTCTGGTTCCCGCGCTCGATGCGGTTCACCGCGCTCTGGCTGGTGGAGAGCGCATCGGCAAGCTGAGTCTGTGTCCAGCCCCGGTGCTGACGGGCGTCACGGATGAGCTTGCCGATGCGTACGAGGTAGTCGTCTGCCATATCGGCAGGCTATCTCACATATGAGATGTTGCATTTCCGGGGACGGCCACCGGAGTGATGTTGCGGTTGAGGCGGAAGAGGTTGGCGGGGTCGTGGACGGCCTTCAGCCGGGCCAGCCGCTCGTAGTCCTGCGGGTCGTAACCGGCGCGCGTCTGCGCCTCGCCGGCCCGCGCCCCGTCCCCGTACACGAAGGGCAGCGCGAGTCCGAGGCTCCACGGCGCGAGGATCTCCTCCGCCCGGTCCAGCACGCCCCGCGCCTCGTCCAGAGCGCCCTCGTGCTCGCCCGGCATGGTGATGATCCGCACGATGTACTGCGCATCACGCCGCCCGACAGCGCTCCCGCCCTCCGGCCGGCGCGACAGCGCACCGCCCAGGTGCCGTACGTCGACCACCGACATCATCGGGGCGCCGGGTCCCGTCAGCTCCCGCACGGCCTCCAGCGCCTCCGCGTCCAGGGCGCTGAGCAGCACGTTCGTACCCAGGTAGGCGTGCGGGAAGGGCGGGTCCTGGTAGATCGATCCGCCCTCGGTGTACGGGAGCGTGCGCAGCGTGTCGATCAGCCGCGGCCCCACCGCCCGCAGCGGCTCCACCAGCCGCTCGCCGTCGGCCGCGTCCCCGTCGAAGGCGATCCGCACATGGGCCACGTACTGCCCGCGCAGCGGCGCCGGCAACTGCTCCATGTCGGGGTAGGCGATCAGCCCGACCGACGACGTCAGCGCCTCGGGCACGGTCGCGCTCCACGTCCGGTACGCCTCCAGGACGTCGGCGATCCGCTCCGCCGCGAAGAACATCCCGCCGCCGTAGACCTGAGCGACCTGTACGAGTTCGATCTCCAGCGCGGTCACCACGCCGAAGTTGTGCCCGGCCCCGCGCAGCGCCCAGAAGAGACCGGGGTCGCTGTCGGCGGTCACCGTACGCAGCCGCCCGTCCGCGGTGACGATCTCCGCCGAGCGGATCCGGTCGGACGCGTACCCGAACTGCCGTGCCAGCAGCCCGATTCCGCCGCCCAGGGTGTACGAGACCGCGCCCACCCCCGGCGACGACCCGCTCAGCGGCGCGAGCCCGTGCTCGGCGGCGGCCCCCACGACCTGCTCCCAGCGGACCCCCGCCCCGATCCGCGCGGTCCGCGCGGCGGCGTCGATCCGGACCTCGTCCATCCGGCGGGTGGTGATCAGGACTCCGCCCTCGGTGGCGACGGACAGGCCGTGCCCGGTGGCCTGCACGGCGACCGGCAGCCCCTGTCCCGCGGCGAACTCCACGGCGATCCGTACGTCCTCGGCGCCGGCCGCGCCCACGACCACCGAGGGCCGGTGCCCGTATGCGGTCTGGAACCCGGCCAGTTCGGCCTCGTACTCCTCGTCCCCCGGGAAGAGGACGGAGCCCTTGATCTCATCGGCAGGGAAGGTGTTCATGAGGCAACTCTCCATCAATGGCAGGTCCGTTGAGGGAGAGACTGCCTCGTATACCTGACATCCGCCGTCAGGTATGGAAGGAGAAGTCAGTCGCGCCGCACGCTCACCCCGCCGAGCAGCCCGTACGCATTGACCACCACGACGGGGCCGCCCGGCTCGGTGGGCCCCGAGTCCGTGACCCCGCCGAGCCTGATCCCCTTGACCTGCACCTGCACATCGGGGTTCACCCGGAGCGAGACGCCTCCGATCAGGCTCAGCTTGGTGATGCGCAGTTCCGATCCGTCGGGGATGTCCACGTCGGTCAGGTCGATGTTCGCGCCCCCGATCAGTGAGACGGTCAGGGTGCGCTCATGGACGGTGGCCCCCTCCAGCCGCGTACCGCCGATGAGGCTGACATGGACGTCGGTCTTCTCGTCGTGCGCGTCGCTCTTCGTCATGGGCTCACCGTACGGGCGGAAGCGGGGATTCAGCGCCGGACCAGCAGAGAGTGCGTCACGGCGGGGGAGCTGACCACCTCGGCGACGCGGAAGTCGTCGAGTGCGTCCCCCAGGTTGTCGAAGAGGCGCTCGCCCCGGCCGGCGAGGATCGGGACGACCGCCACATGGATCTCGTCGACGAGCCCGGCGCGCAGATACTGCTGGATGGTGGCCGGCCCGCCGCCGATCCGCACGTCCTGCCCGCCCGCGGCCTCGAACGCCCGCCGCAGCACGGTTTCGACGGGCTCGTCCGTGAAGTGGAAGACCGTCCCGCCCTCCATGGACACCGACGGCCGCAGATGGTGGGTGTGCACGAACACGTCATGGTGGTACGGCGGGTTCTCGCCCCACCAGCCCGTCCACGACTCGTCCTGCCACGGTCCGCGCACGGGGCCGAACATGTTGCGCCCCATGATGTGGGCCCCGATGTTCTCGTCGCCGCGCGCGATCCACTCGGCGTCGATCCCGCCCTTGCCCTCGGCGAGATCCCTCCATGCGGCGAAGGCCCACTCGTGCAGTCCGTCGACGTTGGTACCGAGAGGGGCGTCGAGGCTCTGGTCGACGCCGGCGGCGAAGCCGTCAAGTGTGACGGTGAGGCTGTGTACGCGCAGCTTGGGCATGGCGCTCTCCTTGGTCAGGTCTCTGCTTGCTCTTATCCATGCGTCGAACGGCAGGCGGCGGGATCGACAGTTCCGCGTGTGACGTTTCCCGGTGTGTTCAGCTGGGGTTAGGTTAGGCTAACCTTCGGCACGTGAAAGTCGGTGAAGAGCTTCCCCGGGCCGCGCATTCCCGCGGCCACACCCTCTCTGCCACGGGTGTCACCGTGGCGTACGACGGTGTCGATGTCGTGCACGAGGCGTCCCTCGCGCTCGCGCCAGGGCAGGTGACCGCGCTGGTCGGGCCGAACGGCAGTGGCAAGTCGACGCTGTTGCGGACCGTGGCGCGACTGCAGCGGGCGCGGAGTGCCGAGCTGACCCTCGACGCGGGCACGGACGCCTTCGCGCTGACGCCCCGTGAGTTCTCGCAGCACGTCGCGCTGTTGACGCAGGGGCGGCCCACGCCCGGCGGGCTGACCGTGCGCGACGTCGTGGAGTTCGGGCGCTATCCGTACCGCGGCCGCTGGGGCAGGGCTGATCCGGACGGCCCCGCGGCCGTCGAGCGGGCGCTCCGGATGACCGGGGTCGCCGAGCTCGCCGAGAGGGGCGCCGAGCACCTCTCCGGCGGGCAGTTGCAACGGGTGTGGCTCGCGGGGTGCCTCGCGCAGGAGACCGGCGTACTGCTCCTGGACGAACCGACGACCTACCTCGACCTGCGCTACCAGGTCGAACTGCTCGATCTCATACGGGACTTGGCGGACGACCACCAGATCGCCGTCGGCGTGGTCCTGCACGACCTCGACCAGGCGGCGGCCGTCGCCGACCGGATCGTGCTGCTCCGGGCGGGACGCGTGATCGCGGACGGCGACCCCGTGGACGTACTCACCCCTGAGCGGCTGACGGACACGTACGGCATCCGCATCGAGGTCTCCACCGATCCGCTGACGGGGCGTCTGCGCACCCGGGCCGTCGGCCGCCACCACACACGACAAGACAGCAAGCAGAACGCGCACCACGCGCACAGCGAAAGGCTCAGTGCCACCTCATGAGACGACTCCTTCTCACCGCCGCCGCGGCCACCGCCGCGGCACTCGCCCTGAGCGCCTGCGGTACGACCGAGCCGGCCGCGGACAAGGCGGAGAACAAGGCCGCCGCACACATCACCCTGACCGGTGCTTCCGGTACGAAGGTGGAGCTCGACGGACCCGCCAAGAAGGTCGTCGGGACCGAGTGGAACGTCGTCGAGCACCTCGTCTCGCTGGGCGTCGCACCGGTCGGCGTCGCCGACGTCAAGGGCTACACGTCGTGGGACAAGTCGGCCCCGCTGACCGGCAGTCCGAAGGACATCGGCACGCGCGGCGAGCCCAGCATGGACACCGTCGCCGCGCTCGCGCCCGATCTCATCGTCGCCACCAGCGACCTGCCCCCGGCCGCCATCAAGCAACTGCGCAAGATAGCCCCGGTGCTCGACCTGAAGGCGGCCGACGCCGCCGACCCGATCGGGCAGACGTACAACGACCTGGACATGATCGCCAAGGCCACGGGCACCACGGCCCGTGCCACCGAGCTCAAGAAGGGCTTCGAGACGAAGCTCGCCGAGGGCAAGCAGCAGCTGGCGAAGGCCGGGCACGCGGGGGAGAAGTTCGCCTTCGCCGACGGCTATGTGACGGGCAATCAGGTGTCGATCCGTCCGTACACCAGCGGTTCGCTGCTCGGCGCGGTGAACGAGAAGCTCGGGCTGAAGAACCCCTGGACGATGAAGGGCGACCCGGCCTACGGGCTCGCCACCACCGATGTCGAGGGGCTGACCAAGCTCGGCGACGTGCAGTTCGCGTACATCGCCAGCGACGACGACAAGGGCAGCAAGCCGTTCACCGGAGAGCTCGCCGGCAACGCTGTGTGGAAGTCGCTCCCGTTCGTGAAGGCGAACAAGGTGCACCGGCTGCCCGACGGCGTGTGGATGTTCGGCGGCACCGCGTCGATGGAGTCGTACGTCGACTCCGTCGTCGCCGCGCTGACGAAGTGACGACGGGACGCACGTAACCATCATGGCCGTCACCACCACCGCTCCCACCGCCCCCACCACGGCGGAAGCTCCCCGGACGGGCGGCGCGTTCGCGGTGACGGCCGTGCTCGCCCTGCTGGTCGCCGCCCTCGCGGTCGTCGACATCACCCAGGGCACCTCCTCGGTCGGCGCGGCCGAGGTGTGGAAGGCGCTCACCGGGCAGGCCGACACGGCGGACGCCTCCGTCGTCGTCGCCTCGCGGCTGCCGCGCATGACCGCCGGGCTCTTCGTCGGCGCCGTGCTCGGCATGGCGGGCGCCGCACTCCAGGCCGTCAGCCGCAATGTGCTCGCCGCCCCCGACACCCTTGCGGTCAACGCCGGTTCGTACTTCTCGCTCGGACTGGCCGCGGCGACCGGCGTCTCGCTGCCGCTGCTCGCCTCCTCGGGCATCGCCTTCGTCGGCGGGCTTGCGGCCGCGGCGGTGGTGCTCGGTCTCTCCGGGCTCGGAGCGGGGACCGTACGACTGGTCCTCGCGGGCAGCGCTCTCACCCTCGGGCTCAGCTCCGTCACGGAGGGACTGCTGCTGCTCTTCCCCGTACAGACGCAGGGGCTGTTCGCCTGGAACCAGGGCAGCATCGCGCAGAACGGTTTCGGCGGTGTCCTTTGGATGGTGCCGCTCGCCGTCGTCGGGCTGGCGGGGCTGCTCCTCGTGGCCCGCAAGGTCGACGCCCTGGCGCTCGGCGACGACGCCGCACGCGGGCTGGGCGTACCGGTGCGGGCCACCCGTGTGACCACGGTCGTGCTGTGCGCGCTGCTGTCCGCCGCGGCCGTCACCCTCGCCGGGCCGATCGGCTTCGTGGGGCTGGCGGCCCCGGCCGGGGTACGACTCATGGCGCGCCGCTACCGCGGCTTCTCCCGGCTGCGTACGAGCGTGAGTGTGTCCGCGCTGGCCGGTGCGGCTCTGGTGCTGGGCTCGGACGTCGTACTGCGGAGCCTGGTCGCCTCCGACGTGGCGGTGGCCGTGCCGACCGGGGTGGTCACCAGCCTGGTCGGCGCCGTCTTCCTGATGGTGCTGGCGACCCGGGGCAGGGACACCGGCGGCGCGGCCCCGCCCGACCGCCTGCGCATCCGCAGCCGGGCCGTCTTCCTGACCGTCGCCGGGACGCTGGTGGCCGTGCTGATCGCGCTGACCGTCGCCTCCGTACTGCTCGGCGACTCGAAACTGCTCCTCGGCGATGTCGTCAACTGGGCGCAGGGCAGGGCCGGTCGGTCCGTCTCCTTCGTCCTCGACACCCGCGTGCCGAGGGTGCTCGCCGCCCTCCTCGCCGGCGCGGCGCTCGCGCTGGCGGGAACCCTGGTCCAGGCGGTGACCCGCAACCCGCTCGCCGAACCGGGCGTCATGGGCGTCTCCGGCGGGGCCGCACTGGGCGCGGTGATCCTGCTGACGACCGTGCCGTCGGCCGGACCGACGGGTCTGGCCGTCGCGGCCTTCGCGGGCGCGGCCGCCGCCTCCGCACTGGTCTTCGGACTGTCCGCGCGCGGCGGCTTCCAGCAGAACCGCCTCGTGCTGGTCGGCATGGGCGTGGCCACCGCGAGCTCCGCGCTGATCAGCCTGTTCATCGTCCTCACCGACCCGTTCAACGCCACCAAGGCGCTGACCTGGCTGTCGGGTTCGACGTACGGACGCACCCTGCCCGACCTGCTGCCGCTCGCCGTCGTCCTCGTGGCGGCGGTCGCCTTCGCGGTCGTACGGCGCACCGAGCTCGACCTCGTCTCGCTCGACGAGGACACCCCGAGGCTGCTGGGTCTCGGACTGCCCCGGGCGCGGCTGGGCTTCCTGGCGCTCGCTGTCCTGCTGAGCGCGGCGGCCGTCGCCGCGGCCGGCACCATCGCCTTCGTGGGCCTGGTGGCCCCGCACGCCGCGCGCGCCCTGGTGGGGCGCCGGCATGTGCGCGTGGTGCCGGTGGCGCTGCTGCTGGGCGCGGTCCTCGTGGGGACCGCGGACGTGGTGGGCCGGACGGTGATCGCACCGGCCCAGCTCGGCGCGGGCCTGCTCACGGCGGTCATCGGGACGCCGTACTTCCTGTGGCTGCTCGTACGGAGCCGGGGCGACGCGCGCTAGAAGTCGGTCAGCCCAGCTGCTCGCGCAGGAAAGCGAGGGTGCTCTCCCAGGCCTCCGCGGCAGGTCCGGGGGCGTACGCCTCGGGGCGGTCGTCGTTGAAGAAGGCGTGCCCGGCGGGGTAGAGGCGGAAGTCCGGGGTGACGCCCGACTGCTGCTGGATCGCCTCGGCCAGCGCGTCCAGGGTCTCCGGCGGAACGGTGGAGTCCTGCTCGCCGTAGTGCCCCAGGATCTGGGCCTTGAGCCCCGAGAAGTCGGGGAGCTCGCCCTGGATCACTCCGTAGAAAGGGACCGCCGCACTGACGCGCGGGTCGGCGGCGGCCTGCTGGACGACGAATCCGCCGCCCATGCAGAAGCCGACCGAGGCCACGGTGGCGGAGGTGACCTCGGGCCGCTCCAGCAGACAGTCGACGGCGCCGGCGAGCAGCTCGACGCCGCGCGCGACAGGGAGCTCCTGCATCATGCGGAAGGCCTCGGCGCTGTCGTGTGCGACGCTGCCGCCGTACAGATCGGGCGCGAGGACCACGAAGCCCTCGGCGGCGAGCCGGTCCGCGACGTCCGCGATGTGGTCGGTCAGACCCCACCACTCCTGGATGACGATGACGCCAGGGCCGCGTCCGGCGGGCGGAAGCGCGAGATAGCCGTGGGCGGTGCTGCCGGCACTGGGAAACGTCACGTTCTGATGCATGGCGCTCACGATGTCACGGACGTCACGTGCCCGGACATGACCCCGGCGCGGCGGTGTACTAGAGTTATCTCGACATCGAGATATCTGCCCAGGCGCACCGCAGCCGCCTCGCAAGTAAGGGTTACCTTACCTGATCGGCGCTGGGGCCGAGGCGCACTTTTGTTATGAAGGAGACTGTCGTGTCGGCGAACAGCTTCGACGCCCGCAGCACGCTGCGCGTGGGCGACGAGTCGTACGAGATCTTCAAGCTGGACAAGGTCGAGGGCTCCGCGCGCCTCCCTTACAGCCTGAAGGTGCTGCTGGAGAACCTGCTGCGTACGGAGGACGGCGCGAACATCACCGCCGACCACATCCGCGCGCTCGGCGGCTGGGACTCCCAGGCCCAGCCCAGCCGGGAGATCCAGTTCACGCCGGCCCGCGTGATCATGCAGGACTTCACCGGTGTGCCCTGTGTCGTGGACCTCGCCACCATGCGTGAGGCCGTGAAGGCGCTCGGCGGCGACCCGGCGAAGATCAACCCGCTCTCGCCCGCCGAGATGGTCATCGACCACTCGGTCATCGCCGACAAGTTCGGCACGAAGGACGCCTTCGCGCAGAACGTCGAGCTGGAGTACGGCCGCAACAAGGAGCGCTACCAGTTCCTGCGCTGGGGCCAGACCGCCTTCGACGACTTCAAGGTCGTCCCGCCGGGCACCGGCATCGTCCACCAGGTCAACATCGAGCACCTCGCTCGTACGGTCATGGTGCGCAACGGCCAGGCCTACCCCGACACCCTCGTCGGCACCGACTCGCACACCACCATGGTCAACGGCCTGGGCGTGCTGGGCTGGGGCGTCGGCGGCATCGAGGCCGAGGCAGCCATGCTCGGCCAGCCGGTCTCGATGCTCATCCCGCGCGTCGTCGGCTTCAAGCTGACCGGTGAGCTGACCCCGGGCACGACCGCCACGGACCTCGTCCTCACGATCACCGAGATGCTGCGCAAGCACGGCGTCGTCGGCAAGTTCGTCGAGTTCTACGGTGAGGGCGTCGCCGCGACCTCCCTCGCCAACCGCGCCACCATCGGCAACATGTCGCCGGAGTTCGGCTCCACCGCCGCGATCTTCCCGATCGACGACGAGACGCTGAAGTACCTGCGTCTGACCGGCCGCGACGCCCAGCAGGTCGCGCTCGTCGAGGCGTACGCCAAGGAGCAGGGCCTCTGGCTCGACCCGGCCGCCGAGCCCGACTTCTCCGAGAAGCTGGAGCTCGACCTCTCCACGGTCGTCCCCTCCATCGCAGGCCCGAAGCGCCCGCAGGACCGCATCGTCCTCGCCAACGCCTCGCAGCAGTTCGCGCAGGACGTCCGCAACTACGTCTCCGACGACGAGGAGGCCGGCAAGGAGTCCTTCCCGGCGTCCGACTCCCCGGCGTCCTCCAACGGCGTCCCGACGAAGCCGACCCAGGTCACCCTGGCCGACGGCACCTCGTTCGAGCTCGACCACGGCGCGGTGACGGTCGCGGCCATCACCTCCTGCACCAACACCTCGAACCCGTACGTCATGGTCGCCGCCGCGCTCGTCGCGAAGAAGGCCGCCGAGAAGGGCCTGACCCGCAAGCCGTGGGTCAAGACCACCCTCGCCCCGGGCTCCAAGGTCGTCACCGACTACTTCGACAAGGCCGGCCTCACGCCGTACCTCGACAAGCTCGGCTTCAACCTGGTCGGCTACGGCTGCACCACCTGCATCGGCAACTCGGGCCCCCTCGACGAGGAGATCTCGAAGGCGATCAACGACGCGGACCTGGCCGTCACCTCGGTGCTCTCGGGCAACCGCAACTTCGAGGGCCGCATCAACCCCGACGTCAAGATGAACTACCTCGCATCGCCGCCGCTGGTCGTCGCGTACGCCATCGCGGGCTCGATGAAGGTCAACATCACGACCGACGCGATCGCCACCGACTCCGAGGGCAAGCCGGTCTTCCTGGCCGACATCTGGCCGACCGAGGCCGAGGTCAACGAGGTCGTGGCCTCCGCGATCGGCGAGGACATGTTCAACAAGTCCTACCAGGACGTCTTCGCGGGCGACGCCCAGTGGCAGGCGCTCTCGATCCCGACCGGCAACACCTTCGAGTGGGACCCGCAGTCGACCTACGTGCGGAAGCCCCCGTACTTCGACGGCATGACGATGGAGACCACCCCGGTCTCCGACATCACGGGCGCCCGCGTCCTCGCCAAGCTGGGCGACTCGGTCACCACCGACCACATCTCCCCGGCCGGTGCGATCAAGGCCGACACCCCGGCCGGCAAGTACCTCACGGAGCACGGCGTCGAGCGCCGTGACTTCAACTCCTACGGCTCGCGCCGTGGCAACCACGAGGTCATGATCCGCGGCACGTTCGCCAACATCCGCCTGCGCAACCAGATCGCGCCGGGCACCGAGGGCGGCTTCACCCGCGACTTCACGCAGACGGACGCCCCGGTGGCGTACATCTACGACGCCTCGCAGAACTACCAGGCCGCCGGCACCCCCCTCGCGATCCTCGCGGGCAAGGAGTACGGCTCGGGCTCGTCCCGCGACTGGGCCGCCAAGGGCACCGCACTGCTCGGCGTCAAGGCCGTCATCGCCGAGTCGTACGAGCGCATCCACCGCTCGAACCTCATCGGCATGGGCGTCCTGCCGCTCCAGTACCCGGAGGGCCAGAACGCCGAGTCCCTGGGTCTGACCGGCGAGGAGTCCTTCTCCTTCACCGGCGTGACCGAGCTCAACAACGGCACCACC
This sequence comes from Streptomyces sp. NBC_01465, assembly GCF_036227325.1. NCBI lineage: Bacteria > Bacillati > Actinomycetota > Actinomycetes > Kitasatosporales > Streptomycetaceae > Streptomyces > Streptomyces sp. NBC_01465. Next base: position 6,650,740 of record NZ_CP109467.1, read on the forward strand.
CCCCGTACGGTCAAGGTCACGACCGACACCGGTGTGGAGTTCGACGCGGTCGTCCGCATCGACACCCCCGGTGAGGCGGACTACTACCGCAACGGCGGCATCATGCAGTACGTCCTGCGCAACCTCATCCGCAAGTAAGCGGTACGGGAACGCAGTTGAGGGCCGCACCCCCTGTGGGGGTGCGGCCCTCGGCCGTTCCTGAGGTCAGCCGTTGACGAAGCGCAGGCTGTTCTCGTCGTAGCGGGTGCCCGCGACCTTGCCCGCCGGAGCGGCCGCGTCGATCGCCGCCAGCTCCTCCTGCGACAGCTCGACCGTCACGGCGGCGAGGTTCTCCTCCAGGTACTTCTGGCGGCGAGTGCCGGGGATCGGCACCACGTCCGCGCCACGGTGCTGCACCCAGGCCAGCGCCAACTGCCCGGCGGTGACGCCCTTCTCGGCGGCCAGGGCGTTGAGGTGGTCCACGATCGCGAGGTTCTGTTCGAGGTTGCCGTCCGCGAAACGCGGCTGGGAGCGGCGCATGTCGGACGCGGAGAAGCTGTCGGCCGAGGTGTAGCGGCCGGTCAGGAAACCCCGGCCGAGCGGCGAGAACGGCACCAGGCCGACCCCGAGCTCACGGCAGACCGGGGCGATCTCCGCCTCCAACTCCCGCGTCCACAGCGACCATTCGCTCTGCAGCGCCGCGATCGGGTGCACGGCGTGCGCACGGCGGATCGTTGCCGCGCCCGCCTCGGAGAGGCCGAGGTGGCGCACCTTTCCGGCCTGTACGAGCTCGGACATCGCGCCGACCGTCTCCTCGATCGGGACGTCCGGGTCGACCCGGTGCTGGTAGTAGAGGTCGATGTGGTCGGTGCCGAGGCGGCGCAGCGAGGCGTCGCAGGCCTTCCGTACGTAGGCGGCGTCGCCGCGGATCGCGGTCGGCTCGCCCAGCCGGTTGGCGAAGCCGAACTTCGTTGCCACGACGGCCTGTTCGCGGCGGGCGCCGGTGAGGGCGCGGCCGATCAGCTCCTCGTTGTGGCCCTGCCCGTAGAAGTCGGAGGTGTCCAGCAGGGTGACGCCCAGGTCGAGGGCGCGATGGATGGTGGCGATCGACTGGTCGTCGTCCGCCGCGCCGTACGCGTGGCTCATGCCCATGCAGCCGAGGCCCTGTGCGGAGACGGTCAGCGCGCCGAGCCTGCGGGTGGGGAGGGTGGAAGTCATGGACCCGACCGTAAGCGGTTCCGGCACTCAGAAATAGTAGCCATGTACTTAATAGCCATGTACTGTATCTCTCATGAGTACGGCATACGAAGGCTCGACGCCCGGTTTCCTGGTCTGGCGCCTGTCCATGAAGTGGCGGGTCGCCGTCGACCGGGCGGTGGCACCTCTGGGGCTGACGCACGCGCAGTACTCACTGCTCGCCTCGCTGTACGGCCTGGAGTACTCCGGAGTGCAGCCCACCCAGCGTCAACTCGCCGACCAGACGGGCCTGGAGGCGCTGTACGTCTCCAAGCTGGCCCGCGCCTCCGAGTCCGCCGGGCTCGTGGAGCGGACCAAGGACCCGGCCGACTCGCGGGCCGTCCGCCTCGCGCTCACTGGGGAAGGGCGTGAGGTCGTCCAGAGGGCGATCCAGGTCGTACGGGAGCTGCACGGACGGATGTTGGCGCCGCTCGGAGGGCTGGACGGCGCACGGACCAAAGCGCTCGCCAGAGAGCTGACGGCGCTGCTCGACGTATCACTCGACATCATCGAGGAGTAGTCATGACCACTGCACCCACCACCGTCAACGGCCAGGTCATAGGCCAGGCCCACTACGCGACCCGCGCCCTCCTGGAGGGCCTGCTGGTCAAGAGCGGCGCCAGCTTCCATCAGGGGCTCGGGCTCAACTACGTTGCTGCGCAAGGCGGTTCCGCCGACATCGAGGCGATCGTCGGTGGGCTGGTCGGCGGAGTGAAGATCGACGCGGCGCTCGCCCGTGCGGTCGTCGACGAGCTGATCGCTGCGAAGCTGCTGGAGGCGGCACCGGGCGACGTGGTCCGTTTCACGGACGCGGGGGCCGAGCTGCACGCGTACACGCGCGCAGCGGGCGCCAAGCTCACGGCGCGGCTGTACGGGGACATCCCGGCCGCCGACCTGGAGACCGCGGGACGCGTCCTGGCCCTGGTCACCCAGCGCGCCAACGCGGAACTCGCGGCCTCCTGACCGTTGCTTACGCGTCCGGGCCCTGTGCCCGGACGCGCCGTACCTGCTCCAGAGACTCGCCGAGCTCGGCGAGCCAGGCGTCGGCGTTGCGCTGCACCAGGCGTACGCACCACGCGAGCGCATCGCTGCGGCTGCGCGCCACGCCACCGGCGACCAGGGTGTCGAGGACCTGCCGCTCGGGCTGGCGCAGCCGCGTCATGACCGGCGCGGACACGTGGGTGAACAGAGCCCGCTCGTCCCCGCAGCGCACGCCCCAGGACACCTTCCTGCGGAACTTGTGCTCGGCTTCCCTGGCGACCCCGACCCGTTCGTCGCGGGTGCGCTCCCGGAACTCCTGGATGCGACCCTCGACGGCGGCCGCCCGTTCGGCGTCGGACACGTCCTTCGCGAGCTGCGGCTCGGCGATGCGGCCGACGACGGTGATCTCCTCGCGGTCCACGGTCACGTCGGCAGGTCCCTCGAAGAGATCCTCGGACAGGCGGCCGACGAACCAGCCGCGCAACTTCTCGTGCTGTTCGGCTGTAATCATGTAATCAACATTGCACCGGCGGGTGTTGACGGCAAGGCCCGACAGGAGACCGATCAGGCACCGAACCGCTTGGCGCCCTCGCGGCCGATCTCCTGATTGGCGGCGACGTACGGCCGCAACTGCTTCTCGTACTCGCAGAACGCGGTGGTGTGGTCGCCGCCGTGCCGGGCGAGACGTGCGGCGAGGGTGTGCGCGCCGATGAGGGCCTGGGACGTCCCCATGCCGGACGTCGGCGCGGCGCAGTACCCGGCGTCGCCGACCAGCACCACGCGGCCGTCGGACCAGCGGTCCAGCTCGACCTGGCAGGCGGAGGCGAAGAAGTAGTCGGTGGCAGCCGTCATCTCCTTGAGCAGGTGCGGGACTTCCCAGCCGGCGTCGGCGCACGCGGCACGCGCCAGGTCCTCCTGCCGCGCGCGGTCCAGCCGGTCCACGTCCGCGGAGTCGGTGGCGAACGACAGGCTGACCTTCAGCCGGTCCGGGTCGTCGGAGCTGAATGTGTACACGGCGTGCCCCGGCGCCGTGTACAGCAGGCCCCGGTGGTCGAGGCCGAGGTGGTTGGCCGTGGTGAAGTAGGCGCCGGACATGCCCAGGTGCTTCACGAACTCCTGGTGCGGTCCGAAGGCCAGGCGGCGCACCGTCGAGTACACGCCGTCGGCCCCGACCGCCAGGTCGAAGTCGGCGGGGCGACCGCGCTCGAACTCCACGTGCACACCCGTCCCGTCCTGCGCCAGCGCGCTGATCGAGTCGTCGAAGACGTAGTGCACGTCATCGGCGGTGATGCGGTGCAGGATGCGCGTCAAGTCGGGCTTGGGCACCTCCAGTTCACCGGCGAACGCCTCAGCGGGCAGCTCCCCTGTCCTGACGCCGTCGGCGTCGATCAGGTCGGTGCCGAGCATGTGCGTCTCGTGGCCGCGCACCTCGTCCAGGATGCCCATGTCCTCGAGCAGCCCGAGGGCATCGCCTCGGAAGTCCACCGCGTAACCATCAGCACGCAGCCGCGGGGCGCGTTCCACGACGGTCACGTCCCAGCCCTGCCGCACCAACCAGTACGCCAGGGACGGCCCGGAAACGCTCGCACCCGAAATCAGTACGCGCTTGCTCATGTCTGCTCCTCTGTCCGTCGTGGCCTGCTGGACATCAGACTGAAGCGGCGGCATCCGGCTATCAACGGCCGGATCGGCAAGGCTGCGTTGCCTAAAGAGTCATCAATGAGCGTTGTGTCACCGCTGAGTTGACCGTTAGGTTCACGGAGTTCGAACCGGGGGAGATTCCATGGAGCTGCGGGACATTGAGATCTTTCTGGCACTGGCAGAGGAACTGCACTTCGGCCGCACCGCCGAGCGTCTGCACGTCACGCCGTCGCGAGTGAGTCACGCGGTCAAGAAGCAGGAACGCCGCATCGGCGCTCCGCTGTTCGAGCGCACCTCCCGCACGGTCCGCCTCACCGCGACCGGCGAGCAGTTGGTCAAGACCCTGCGGCCCGCCTACCAGCAGATCCTCGACGGGATCGACGAAGTGTCCGCGTCCGCCCAGGACTCGGACGGCACGCTCGCTCTCGGCACCATGGGTCTGCAGGGCTGGCTCATCCGCGACGCCATCGACCGCTTCCAGGCCCGCCTTCCGGCTGCACGGCTGGTCCAGAAGGACATCAGCCCCGTCGACCCGCTGACCCCGCTGCACACGGGCGAGGTCGATGTGGCCCACCTGTGGCTGCCGGTGCACGAACCCGACATCACCGTCGGTCCGGTCACCCACACCTCACCGCTCATGGTGATGATGGCCGCCTCCCACCCGTACGCCGACCGCGAGTCGGTCTGCCTGGAGGACTTCGGCGATCTGACCTTCCTCTCCCACCGGTCCCCGATCCCGGCGTACATGGAGGAGGTCTTCCAGCCCTTCTACACCCCCTCCGGTCGCCCCATCGCCCGCGGCCCGGAAGTCGCCACCTGGGACGATCAGCTCAAGGCGACCTTCGCCGGGCATGCCGTCGCAGGCACCAGCGCTGAGGCGGCCCGCTTCTACCCCTGGCCCGATCTGGTCTACATCCCCGTACGCGACGCGCCCCCCGTCCGCTGGGCGTTCGCCTGGCGCACCGACAATCGCAACCCTCTGATCCGCGCCTTCGCGGAGGCCGCGTCAGCGGAGGGCAAGTGACCCGTCAGGAACGGGCGTTGAGGAAGGCGGTCCAGGCCTCCGGCGCGACCGTGAAGTGCGGGCCTTCGGGGTTCTTGGAGTCGCGGATGTGTACGGCGGTGGGGTGGGCGGCGACCTCTACGCAGGCGCCGCCCTCGCTGCTGCTGTAGCTCGACTTCCGCCAGTCGTAGGCGACTTCGAGGCAGGCGCCGCCTTCGTCGCTGCTGTAGCTCGACTTGAACCAGGTCAGTGCGGTGCTCATTGCTCTCCTAGCAGCCGGTCCAGCAGGCCCTTGGTCGCTTTCGGCGTGAGGGCCTGTGACCGCAGCATCGCATATTTGCGTTCGAGGACGGAGACTTCGCCCGGGGCGGAAACCCACTGGCTTCCGCGCTGCGACTCGGTGTATGCGAGGTGCTGGTGGTCCGAGGTCTCCAGGAGGATGAACGGACCTGCGGTTCCGGCGTTCTCGGGAGCGTCGAGCGGAAGGACCTGCAGGGACAGGCCGGGGAGATCCGCGCACTCGCGCAGAAACCTCAACTGGGCCGCGCGCACGAGCGGTTCGGAGATGGCCATCTTGAGTGCGGGCTCCCAGACGATGAAGCTCAGCGTCGGCGGGTACTTGCGGTGCAGGATCTCCTGACGCTCGACGCGGCCCGCCGTCCTCGTCTCGATCTCGTCCTCGTCGTACGCGGGCACGCGCTGCCCGAGGAGCGTGCGGGCGTACTCGGATGTCTGGAGCAGGCCAGGGACGACCAGGGTGTCGTACCAGGAGAGAGCGATGGCCTCCCGCTCGTGTTGGATGTACGACTCGGCCCACATGGGGTACTGGTCGATCTCCGGCATCCCCGCCACCGCAACCGCCAACGCGCCCTTCGTGTCCAGGACTTGGTCCATCGCCACCGCCATGTCCGGCAGCAGCGGCCTCCTGCCCTGCTCGATCGCGGCGATCGTGGACTCCGCCACCACCAGCCGCCCGGCGAGCGCCGCCTGCGTGAACCCGGCCGCCTTGCGGAACAGGGCCACCAGGTCGCCGACCATCTTCATCGCGGACGGGTTCTTCGGTGGACGCTTTCCCGGGCTCATGACGGTCAATGTCCCCGCCCCCACTCTCGCTCGACCCCACTGGAACCCCGACAGAACTTCTGTCGGGGTGGACGCGCTGTTCCCAGTGAATCACCGTGCGCGACATTTCCGTTCATGGAACCTGTGCAATTCCGTGAGCGCTTCTACCGTCGCGAACGCCAATCCGTCCCCGCCGCGCGGGAGTTCACGCGCGAGGCGCTGGCCGACTGGGGTGTGCGGGATCGCTCGTACGACATCCTGCTCTGCGTGAGCGAGCTCGTGACCAATGCCCTGGTGCACGGTGTCCCGCCCGGCCGCGGCTTCCTTCTGCGCGTGCTGCCGTACGAGGGCGGGGTGCGCGTCGAGGTCCACGACAGCGGCGACGGCGTACCGGCCATACCGCGACCGGACGCGGACGCCGACGGCGGCAGGGGTCTGCTCCTGGTGGAGGCCCTCTCCGACAAGTGGGACGTGGGGGAGCGGGACCCGGGCAAGGTGGTGTGGTGCGAATTCGGGCTGCGTACGTGAAGGGCGGGCGTGGACTCGCCACGCCCGCCCTTCAGTTCAGGTCACGTCAGGAGAGCAGCTCCACCTCCGCCAGAGTCGCCGTGCCCGAGTTCACGAGACGGTAGTTCTTGTACGTACCGGGGTGCGCCACCGAGAAGACCCGGGTCTGCTTGTCCCAGGTGAAGGACTGGCCGGTGCGCTCGTCCAGCGAGGTCCACTTCGTACCGTCGTTGGAGCCCTGCAGGGTCCAGGCGGACGGTGCCTTCGTCCTGTCGGACGAGGTGAGCGTGTACTGGACCGGGCGCACGGGGCCCGCGACCGGGAGGTCCGCCGAGGTGAACTCCCCTGCGGTGGCAGAGGTGTTGTCGAAGAGCGGGCCGGTTGCGGTGATCTTGTCCTCGCGCGGGGCGGGGACCTTGTCGTCCTTCTCGATGGAGACGGGGGCCGCGTTCTTGCCCGAGCCCCACGCGGACGGCTTCGAGCCCATCGAGAAGTCCAGCGTGCCGCCGCGCTCCAGAAGGCCGTTCGGGAGGGCGGTGGAGTTCCAGGACTTGCCGTTGACCTTCAGCGACTGGATGTAGATGTTCTTGGTGCTGTTCTTCGGCGCCTTGACGACCAGGTCGTGGCCGTTCTCCAGATGGACGGTCGCCTTGGTGAACTGCGGGGAGCCGATGGCGTATTCGCCGCTGCCCATGACGAGCGGGTAGAAGCCGAGCGAGGAGAAGAGGTACCAGGCCGACTGCTCGCCGTTGTCCTCGTCGCCGTGGTAGCCCTGGCCGATCTCGCTGCCCGTGTAGAGGCGGCTCATCACCTCGCGGACCTTCTCCTGGGTCTTCCAGGGCCGGCCGGCCGCGTCGTACATGTAGGTGATGTGGTGCGCGACCTGGTTGCTGTGGCCGTACTGGCCCATCCGCACGTCACGCGCCTCGGTCATCTCGTGGATGACACCGCCGTAGGAACCGGCGACGTCGGGAGACGCGGTCTCCGGTGTCGAGAAGTACGTGTCGAGCTTCTTCGCGAGGTCGTCCTGGCCGCCGTAGAGGTTGGCGAGGCCGCGCGAGTCCTGCGGGGCGGTGAAGGCCATGCCCCAGGCGTTGGTCTCCGTGTAGTCGTAGCCCCAGATGCGCGGGTCGAACTTCGAGGAGTCCACGCGCCAGTTGCCCTGGAGGTCCTTGCCCTGGAAGAAGCCGGCCTTCGAGTCGAAGAGCTTCACGTAGTCCTGGGCGCGGTTGAGGAAGTACGCGGACTCCTCCTTGTAGCGCTTCTCGTGGGTCTTCTCGTAGAGGGCCTCGCCCATCTTGGCGATGCCGTAGTCGTTGACGTAGCCCTCCATCGCCCAGGACATGCCCTCGCCGGTGGAGGTCGAGGTGTATCCGAGGAAGGGGGAGGTGTCCATGCCCTTGCGGCCGACGCCCGAGCTCGGGGGGACGACCGTGGCGTTCTTCACGGCCGCCTCGTACGCCGCCTTCGCGTCGAAGTTGGTGACGCCCTTGACGTACGCGTCCGCGAAGGCCACGTCCGAGCTGGTGCCGGTCATCAGGTCCGCGTAGCCGGGCGACGACCAGCGGGAGGTCCAGCCGCCGTCCTTGTACTGCTGGACGAAGCCGTCGACGAGCGTGCCCGCCTTCTTCGGGGTGAGGAAGGAGTACGCGGGCCAGGTCGTGCGGTAGGTGTCCCAGAAGCCGTTGTTGACGTAGACCTGACCGTCGACGATCTTCGCGCCGGTCCGGGTCGGGGTGTTCTCACCGGTCGCCTTGGAGAAGGGGCTGGCGTACTGGACCTTCGAACCGACCTTCTCCGAACCGGAGTTGGGGTAGAGGTACAGCCGGTAGAGCGAGGAGTAGAGGGTGGTGAGCTGGTCCTGCGTGGCGCCCTCCACCTCGACCTTCTTGAGGATCTTGTCCCAGGCGGACTGGGCGCGCGCCTCGGTGCCCGCGAAGGTCGCGGAGGCCGGGAGCTCCTGGCGGAGGTTGTCCTTCGCCTGGTCGAGGCTGATCAGCGAGGTGGCCAGCTTGAGGGTGACGGTCCGGTTCTTGCCCGGCTTGAAGCGGAGGTAGCCGGTGACGTCGTCGCCGCCCCCGCCCTTGAGCTTGCCGCTGTCGGTGACGGGGGTGTCGAAGGTCCCGTACACGAAGAGGCGGGTCGCTCCTGTGGAGCCGCCGCTCTTGACGTCGGAGAAGCCGGAGAAGGAGCGGGTGGCCGGGTCGAGGGTCAGGCCGCCGTCGTTGGTGACGTTGTCGAAGATCATGCTCGCGTCGTCACCGGGATAGGTGAACCGCATCATCGCCGCGTGGTCGGTCGGCGTCATCTCCGCCTTGAGACCGTTCTCGAAGGTGACCCCGTAGTAGTGGGGCTTCGCCGTCTCGTTCTCGTGGCGGAAGGGCATGGCCCGCTTGGTGCGGTCGGCGTCCGGGGTGCCGGAGGCCACCGACGGCATCAGCTGGAAGGTCTGCCGGTCGCCCATCCAGGGGCTCGGCTCGTGGCTCGCGGAGAAGGCCTGGAGTGTCGGCAGGTTGTCCGCGTTGTTTCCGCGCGCGTAGTCGTAGAGCCAGCTGGTGGAGCCGGCGTTGGTGACCGGCGTCCAGAAGTTGAAGCCATTGGGCACGGCGGTCGCGGGGAAGTTGTTGCCGCGCGAGAAGGAGCCGCTGGAGTTGGTGCCCCGGGTGGTCAGCGCGTAGTCCGAAAGATGCGCCAGGCGCTTCTCCGGGGCCTTGGGCGCGATCTTGATGTCGTCGATCCAGCCCTGGAACTTCGCCGGGCCCTTGGGGGAGTCGTATGCGACGAGCACCCGGTCGACGGTCTTGCCTGCCGCGACCGTGCCGATGCGCGAGGCGACGGCGTTCCACTGGTTGACGTAGAGCCGCTTGGCGGCGCCCTGGCCCTGGGGCGTGAGGAGCCCGCCGTTGCTGTCGAGGGCACCCAGATCACTCAGATAGGTGCCGTCCGTGAAGGCGAGGTCGACCGACACATTGGTGGCGGGGTAGTTGAGGTCCGTCTCCGCCATCGCGGGGAACACCTTGTAGGAGAGCTGGGTGTCCTTGGCGATGCGTGTATTGACGTCGAAGACCTTGTTGTACGAGTAGGCGTGCCCGGTGCCCGACTGCGTGCCCGCGTAGCGCAGCGCCTTCGTGCCCGTGAAGCCCGCGCGTGCCTTCGCCGTGGGGGAGCTGGTGGGGCCGTTGTCGACCTGGGTGCGCATGTCGGACGGCGGCGGGGTGCTGGTGTCACCGTTCGAGAACTGAACGTCCGCGAGCTGCAGAGCGTCATTGGCTCCACCATTGGCGGTGACGTTCAGCCGGTAGTGCGCATAGGCCGTGTCATTGGCGAAGTCGTACGACTTCGTCTGGAAGCGCCCGGAGAAGGTTTCACCCTTGCGGGTGTCCAGCGTCGTCCAGGTGGTCCCGTCGGCCGAACCCTGCAGGGTCCAGTCCTTGGGGTCGCGCTCGGCGTGGTCGTTGGCCGAAGTGAGCGCGTACGTCACGACCTTGACCGGTTCGTCCAGGTCGAACTCGGCCCAGGCAGTCGGTGTAAAGGCCAGCCATTTCGTGGCGGAGTCCCCGTCGACGAGGTTCTCCTTGACCTCCCCGCCGTCGGTGTTCTCGCCGCTCGCCCGGACATCGGTGACCTGGTCCGTCACATTGCCCGGTATTCCACTGATGAAGCCCCCTTCCACACCGGATGAGCGCTTCTGCCCGTCGGACCCCACTTCAACGGTGTTGCGCCAGTCGGGCTGTGGTTGTCCCTCTTCGAAGGAGGACGTGAACTCGCCCCCCTGCTGCTGGGGTTGGGCGGGCCGGGCGACGGCCGCGCCCTGGGCCGAGACGACGAGCGCGAAGGCGGTCGCCACCAGGACGGTTGCGGAGTTCCTTCTCCGCCGGGATCTGAGCGGCATGTGGGACGTCCTCCTGCGGGTTCGATCTGGACAACGTTGTCATGATGAAGCGCAGGGTCAAGTAGGAAGCCAAGTGGCCAGTGGTGTCAAGGGTGTTGAACGGGAGGGTGCGGCGTTTCGGACGGGTCCGGAATATCGCCCTCCGGTGCCGGAACCCGGGGCCCCAGATGTCCGTGAGGTCTCAACTCGGGAAAGACTGACGTTCAAACCTGCATTCGATCTTGCCCAGTTGAAGGGAAGTGGACTATACCTGTCGGCGTCCGAGCATCCCGCGGAAGCGGGTGCGAGGCAGGGGGAGCAAGGGGCCTAAAGCGTCCTGTCGTCAGCGGTTCACCCACCTCAGTAAAAGCAGCAGCACTTAGAGCTTCATCTGTTCGCGGGCGCCGGTGGATTCCGCTGCACCGCCTGAGTCCTGGAGAAGGCGAGGACTTGAGCATGGGATCCATCCTCGGCGTAAGCCATCGCGATCTGATCAGGAGCATCGATCACGCCGCCATACATCTCGCAGCTGATCACCATCGGCGCCGCTGAGCGGCTCCGAAACGACGGCGAAACGCTCCGGATGTGCCTCTCCGCCGATATCCCACGCGGAGGCTCACCGAAAGTCGCGCTCACAGGAAAGCGCGGCAAGCGCATCGCCGACCTGGCCCTGACGGCCGAACACGCAGTGAAACCCATGAAGATCGAATCGATCAGTGAGGATGCAGAGATGACGACTCGTATCGGGTCTCTTGACAGGCGGATGTTCCTGCGAGGGGCGATCGCAGCAGCGGCCATGGGGTCGATGGCGGTTGCGTGTGGCTCTCCCTCCTCCGACAGCGGTGACACGGACAAGCCGAAGGGCGAGACCTCGGCCAAGAACCCCTTCGGTGTCGCCAAGAACTCCAAGGTCGAAGCCTGCATCTTCAACGGCGGCTACGGCACTGACTACGTCGGATACGCCAACAAGGTCATCGGCAGCCAGATCGCCGGTGTCTCGGTGACGGTCAAGCCGGTCGTCGACATCGCCCCGGAGCTCCAGCCCCGGTTCGTCGGCGGCAACCCGCCGGACCTCATCGACAACTCCGGTGAGGACCAGATCGGCTTCCTCAGCATTCTCGACCAGCTCGAGACGCTTGATGACGTCCTCGAGGCCAACAACTACGAGGGCAAGAAGATCGCCGACACGATCTACGCCGGCGTGAAGGCCCCCGGAACGTTCAACGGCAAGTTCGTCGGCCTCAACTACGTGATGACGGTCTACGGCGTCTGGTACTCCAAGACGCTGTTCGCGGCGAACGGCTGGACCGCGCCGAAGACGTGGGACGAGGCGTACGAGCTCGGCAAGAAGGCGAAGGAGAAGGGCAAGTACCTCTGGGTCTTCGGCAAGGAAGCCGCCACGTACTACCAGACGCTGGTCATCGACTCCGCGATCAAGGAGGGTGGCGACGAGGTCCGCATCTCCCTGGAGAAGCTGGAGGCGGACTCCTGGTCGCAGAAGCCCATCCAGGACATCCTCAAGGTCCTCGAGAAGATGGTCAAGGAGGGAATGTTCGTCCCTGGCGGCTCCGGCACCCAGTTCCAGAAGGCGCAGGCGGCCTGGAGCAACGACCAGAAGGCGCTCCTCTACCCGACCGGTGGCTGGATCGAGAACGAGATGAAGAAGGCCACCAAGGCCGACTTCCAGATGACCGGTATTCCGGAGTTCACGGTCACCAGCAGCCCGAAGATGCCTTACGAGGCGGTTCACGCTGCCGCGGGCGAGCCGTTCATGGTTCCCAAGAAGGCCAAGAACGCGGCGGGCGGCAAGGAGACGCTGCGGGCGATGCTGTCCAAGGAGGCGGCCTCCAACTTCTCCAAGACGAAGCTCGCCCCGACGATCGTCAAGGACACCGTCCCCGCCGACGGCTACGGATCGACGGCGCTGGTCTCGCAGTCGAAGATGCTCGCCGACGCGGGCGAGAACATCTTCGACCACAAGTTCGTCGGCGCCTACGGGATCAACACCGACATGCTGGTGCCGTGGAACTCGTTCCTTGCCGGTGACCTCGACGCAGCCGGCCTGACCAAGGCTCTGCAGAAGATCTCCGACAAGATCCGGAACGACGACTCCATCAAGAAGTTCGAGGTTAGCTAGCATCACCATGAGTGACACGATCGCCAAATCCGACACCGCAAGCGGCCGGTCCACACCGGCCGCTCGCGGCGGGCGTCCCCGACGCCGCAAGCTCACCTTCGACCGGGTGACGTTCTTCCTCGCGTTCCTCGGTGTCCCGTTGGCTGTTTTCGTGACCTTCGTCCTGATCCCCTTCGTCCAGGCAATTTTCTGGGCGATGACCGACTGGCGCGGCTTCAGCCCCGACTACAACTTCATCGGGCTGGACAACTTCACCAAGATGTTCCAGGACGACGTCTTCATGAAGGCGTTGCGCAATGTCGCGTTGCTGGCGGCCATCGTGCCGTTCGTGACGTTGACGCTCGCCCTCGGGGTCGCGGTGGCCATCACCCTGGGAGGGCCCAGCAAGGGCCCCGTCCGGGGAATCCGGGGGGCGTCGTTCTACCGGGTCGTCTCGTTCTTCCCCTACGTCGTGCCGGCGATCATCGTCGGTCTGATCTGGGCGCAGATGTACGACCCGAACGCCGGCCTGCTCAACGGCATGCTCACCAAGCTCGGTCTTGACGGGTTCAAGGAGTTCGCCTGGCTGGGCGAAGCGTCGACTGCGATGCCCGCCCTGATGTTCGTCTTCGTCTGGGGGCTCGTCGGGTTCTACGCGGTGCTCTTCATCGCTGCGATCAAGGGAGTTCCCGCCGAGTTGTACGAGGCGGCGAAGATCGACGGGGCCGGTCGCTTCCGCGCCACGTTCTCGATCACCTTGCCGGCGATCCGGGACACGGTGCAGACGGCGTATATCTACCTGGGCATCGCCGCGCTGGACGCGTTCGTCTACGTACAGGCGCTGCTGCCGAACGGCGGACCGGACAACTCGACTCTGACGATCAGTCAGCGGCTGTTCAATGTCGCCTTCCGCCAGGGGCAGTTCGGATATGCCACCGCGATGGGGGTCGTCCTCGCCGTTGTCACCCTTGTGTTCGCGCTGCTGGTGTTCACCGTCAATCGTCTGACCGGCGGTGGCGAGGGCAAAGAGAAAGCGCGTGGGTTGAAGGCTCGGCGTGCCAAAGTCAAGGGAGGTGCTCAGTGAGCGCCATAGCCGTCGACCGGAAGCTGGCGAGAGGCGCCGCGAGCAGCGACCGCAGATTCGCTGCGATCTCGCACGCTTTGCTGATCCTGTGGTCCGTGATCGTGATCGTGCCCATGCTCTGGGTGCTGATGTCGTCGTTCAAGTCGAACAGCGAGATTCTGTCGTCGCCGTTCTCGTTGCCGGACCACTGGAGAGTCGAGAACTACTCGCACGCGTGGACCGACGCGAACATCGGGAAGTACTTCCTGAATTCGGTGATCGTCGTTGTCTGCGCGCTGTTCCTGGTGATGTTGCTGGGCTCGATGTGCGCCTACATCCTGGCGCGGTTCGAGTTCCCCGGACGCCGGGTGATCTACTACGTCATGCTGGCGGGACTGACCTTCCCGGTCTTCCTGGCGATCGTGCCGCTCTTCTTCCAGCTGCAGAACCTCGGGTTGCTGAACACGCGTCCCGGACTGATCCTCACCTACGTCGCGTTCGCGCTGCCGTTCACGATGTTCTTCCTCTATTCGTTCTTCCGGTCACTGCCGCATGACGTCTACGAGGCCGCGCAGATCGACGGCGCCGGTGACTGGCGGGCGTTCTTCCAGGTGATGCTGCCGATGGCCAGTCCTGGCATGGCAGCGGTGGCGATCTTCAACTTCCTGGGGCTGTGGAACCAGTTCCTGCTGCCCGTGGCGCTCAACACCAACCAGGACAAGTGGGTCTTGACCCAGGGAATGGCCGCCTACGCGTCCTCGCAGGTCTACGACGTCGACTACGGCGCGCTGTTCGCGGCGATCGTGGTCACGGTGGCGCCCGTACTGGTCGTGTACGTCATATTCCAGCGCCGGATCGCCGGTTCGGTGTCGCAGGGCACCTTCCGCTAGCGGCGCGGTACAGCAGAAAGCGGTGCCCCGGCGGATTGCTCCGCCGGGGCACCGCCCTTCGTGTCTCAGGCCCCGCGGCGGATCCGTCCCGCGTACCGCGCCTCGAGTTCGCGGTTGTGCTCGTCCCCGCCCGCCATGTTGGCCGAGAGATAGACCGGTGGAACCTGGCCGGCGGCCAGCAGGTCCTTGACCACCTCGGCGACCGTCATCTGGGCGAGCAGCGCGGAGGTGATCGTGGAGACGGCGCCGAAGGTGCCGCCGCCGGGCAGGTCCATCACCGAGTCCCCGTACGGGGCACCGTTGTCCAGCACCACATCGGCCAGCTCGATCAGCTTGCGGCCCGAGGGGTGGCGCGAGGTCATCTCGTGCGTGTGCTGCAGCGACGTGATGGCGATCAGGCCGTGCCCCTTCTCCTTCACGATCGAGGCGAACTCCACGATCGTCCCGTTGACACCGGAGTTGGACGTGATCACGAAGACGTCCTGCGGCTGGACGGGGATCAGGTCGTACAGCTTCTGGGCGATCGTGGGATCGCGCTCCAGTTCCGGGGAGCCGAGCAGCGAGGCCGGCTCACCGCCGTACAGCACCAGGTCGCGCAGCGCGATCTTGTTCGTGGGGACGAGACCGCCCGCACGGCCCGCTATCTCCATGGAGATGGATTCGGAGTGCCCGGAACCGAAGGCCTGGATCACCCCGCCGTCCAGGAGGGAGGCACTGATCAGCCGGGCGGCACGGCCGACCGCCTCCGTCTGACTGGTGGCGACCGAGGGGATCAGCTTCTCGATGTGTCCGACGAAGGACTGCGCGTCGATGGTCATGACCGTCTCTTCTCTGTGCGGTGGCTTGCGGTGGCCTGGCTGGTGATCTCCAGGGCGTGCGTGGTGCGTTCGTACGTCAGTTGGGCGACTGCCATGTAGAGGGCGTTGAGGGCGAAGAGCTGGGAGTGGACCGTGGCCATGCCGCGCGCGCTCAGGACGCCCTCCCGGCCGGCCGTGAGCAGGACGTGGTCCGCGGTCTCCGCCAGCGGGGAACGGGCGGAGGAGGTGACGGCGACCGAGACCGCGCCGTTGTCGGCCCCCTCGGTCAGGACCTCCAGGACCTCGCGCGTACGCCCCCGGTGGGAGACCCCGACGACGACGTCGCCCGGCTGGAGCAGGGCCGCGTTCGGCAGGGCCTCGTGCGGGTCCGTGGAGCTCCAGCAGGGCAGCCTGATGCGGTTGAACTGCCCCGCCATCAGGGCGGCGACGGCCCCGCTCACCGACGTACCGAAGAAGAGCACGCGTCGGGCCGCGACCATGGCGGCGGCCGCCCGGGCGACCGCGTCGAGGTCGAGCTGTTCCCCGGTCTCGCGCAGCAGCTCGGTGTCGGTGGTCAGCAGGGACTGGACCATGACGGCGAGCGAGTCGTCCCGCGAGACCGTCGCCGCCGTCGTGCTCTCCCAACTGGCCTGTTCCGTACGCCCGGTGTCGGCCGCCAGGGCATAACGGAGCTCCGTGTACCCGGCGAATCCGAAGGTCCTGGCGAAGCGCGTCACCGTCGCGGGGGAGGCCCCGCCGCGGGCGGCCAGCTCGATGATCGTCGAGCGTGCGGCCGCGGCGGGGTCGGCGAGAACGGCCTCCGCGATACGGCGCAACGCGCCCGGCAATTCGGGCAGTTCATCCGTGATCCGCCCAACTGTCCCCGCTGTCAAGGTAACTCTTTTCATCGAAGTGCCAACCGAATGAAAATTATTCTTGCCATGGGTTCCCGTCAAGACCCACCATGTCGGCATGACGGATCACCGGCTCGTCCTGGGAATCGACGCGGGCGGCACATCGACCCGCGCGGTCGTCACGCGCCTCGACGGAGAGCCGCTGGGCCGCGGAAAGGCCGGCGGCGGAAACCCCACCAGCCATGGACAGGCCGCCGCCGGCGCCCAGTTGACCGCCGCGCTCGCACAAGCGCTGAGCGGCGTGGACCCGGCCGACGTGGCCGCCGGTGTGGCGGGCATCGCGGGCGGTCAGGCCTTCGCGCCGGGCGTGCTCGAAGAGGTGTGGAAGGGCGCCGGACTCGGCTGTGCGCCCCGCTTCGTGGGCGACGCGCTGATCGCCTTCGTGGCCGGCACCCCGGAGCCGTCGGGGACGCTCCTGCTCAGCGGTACGGGTGCGATCGCCTGCCGGGTCGAGGGCGGATCGGTCGAGGCCGTTGCGGACGGGCTCGGCTGGCTCCTCGGCGACGAGGGCTCCGGCTTCTGGCTCGGACGGGAGGCGGCCAAGGCCGTCGTACACACCCTGGCGCAACCGGACAGCAGGGATCCGGGGCTGCTCGGGGAACTCGTCACCGCCGAACTGCTCGGCTCACCGCGACCTTTTCGTGACCTGAACGATCAGGCGATCGCTCTGGTGGAGCGCGCCCAGAGCGCCCCCCAGTCGCTGACCCGCCTCGCCCCGGCCGTGAACAGGGCCGCCGAGGCGGGCGACCCGAAGGCGCTGGAGATCGTACGAGAGGGAGCGCGCCACCTCGTCGCCACGGCATCCCGTGTGCACCGCGCGCAGGGCCCGATCGTGCTCGCCGGATCCGTTCTGACCAGCGAAGGTCCGCTTCGCGCGGCGGTACGGGAGCTCCTTGCCGCGCAGGGGTACGCACCGGTCTGCACGGCGGGAAGCGGCGCCGGAGCGGCCGCGTGGCTGGCGGCGGGCGAGGTTGTGAACCCAGTGGAGGCAGCCGTGCACGTCTCACTGCATGCAAAATTTACCGGCGGTAATCCGTCCGAATCGACATCTGCGCCCGTCACACCCGCCTGACCTGCGCTTCTGTCTCAACTGTGGTCAGTGGCAGGGCCGCTCATTCGTGCCTTCCCCTGCTCAAGGTCTTGACGGATAGGAACCCCAAAGGCTCATCTTAGAGTTCACATGTTGGAGATAGGGCGGGGTCTCGTTGCTGCGACCCCGCGCGGGGGGCGGCCGTCGTGCCGTCTGCCAAAGGCGGGAGTGGATGAGTCGATGGAGACTCCGGGGTCGCAGACATCTCTGCACCGGGCCAACCTTGAGCGGGTCGTTCGCGCGGTGCGGATGGCGGGCTCGCTCACTCAGGCGGAGATCGCCCGCTCCACCGGGCTCTCGGCAGCCACGGTCTCCAATATCGTCCGGGAGCTGAAGGACGGCGGAACCGTCGAGGTCACCCCGACCTCCGCAGGCGGCCGCAGGGCCCGAAGCGTCTCGCTGAGCGGCTCGGCCGGCATCGTCATCGGTGTCGATTTCGGGCATACGCACCTCAGGGTCGCGGTCGGCAACCTGGCCCACCAGGTGCTCGCCGAGGAGTCCGAGCCACTGGACGTGGACGCCTCCTCCGCGGAGGGCTTCGGACGGGCCGAGGAGCTGGTCAAGCGGCTGATCTCGGCGACCGGCATCGGCGCGGACAAGGTGATCGGCGTGGGGCTCGGTGTACCGGGCCCCATAGACGTCGAGTCGGGCACGCTCGGCTCCACCTCGATCCTGCCGGGCTGGACGGGCATCAACCCCGCCGAGGAGCTCTCCGCACGGCTCGGAGTGCCGGTGTACGTCGACAACGACGCCAACCTGGGCGCGCTCGGCGAGCTGGTGTGGGGGAGCGGCCGGGGGGTCAAGGACCTCGCGTACATCAAGGTCGCCAGCGGTGTGGGCGCAGGCCTCGTCATCGACGGGCAGATCTACCGTGGCCCGGGCGGCACGGCCGGCGAGATCGGCCACATCACGCTCGACGAGTCCGGCCCGGTCTGCCGCTGCGGCAACCGCGGCTGCCTGGAGACCTTCACCGCGGCCCGGTACGTGCTGCCCCTTCTCCAGTCCAGCCACGGCGTGGACCTGACCATGGAGCGGGTCGTACAGCTCGCCCGCGAGGGCGATCCGGGCTGCCGCAGGGTGGTCGCCGACGTGGGCCGCCACATCGGAAGCGGTGTCGCGAACCTGTGCAACCTCCTCAACCCCAGCAGGGTCGTCCTCGGGGGAGACCTCGCAGAGGCCGGTGAACTGGTCCTCGGGCCCATCCGTGAATCCGTCGGCAGGTACGCGATCCCCAGTGCGGCACGTCAACTCTCCGTGCTTCCGGGGGCGTTGGGCGGCCGCGCGGAGGTGCTGGGCGCGCTCGCTCTCGTACTCAGCGAAATGGGCGATTCGACCCTTTTGGACAGTAGTGTCCCCGCGGGGACCCCTGCCTTCACTTAGATAACGAATGACACCGTTGCCATCTCGTTAAGGATTTACTCCTTGACGCCTACGTGGCGGCCGAGTTGACTCACTCCCACCTCGGCCGCGACGTTGCGGCCTCGTCAGGGAGGCATCTCCACATGAACGCAATGATGCGTCGTGCCGTCATCGGTACCGCTGCTGTTTCGATGGCCCTTTCCATCGCCGCCTGTGGCAAGGCCGGCGACGACAAGAAGGACTCGGCGGACTCGGGCAGCAAGACCAAGATCGGTCTGCTGCTCCCGGAGAACAAGACCGCGCGCTACGAGACGCTGGACAAGCCGCTCTTCATCGAAGCGGTCAAGAAGGACTGTGCCGACTGTGAGGTCGAGTACAAGAACGCCGCCGGCGATGTCGGCCAGCAGAAGCAGCAGTTCGAGCAGCAGATAGCCGACGGCATCAAGGTCATCGCGATCTCCTCGGTCGACGCCGAGAAGTCGGCCGCGTGGGTCGCGGACGCGCACAAGAAGGGCGTCAAGGTCGTTGCGTACGACCGCGCCATCGTCGGTGCCGACGCGTACGTCAGCCACGACAACGAGAAGATCGGCAAGCTCCAGGGCCAGGCCATCCTCGACGCCCTCGGCTCGAAGGCGGCCAGCTCCAACCTCGTCATGATCAACGGTGACGAGAAGGACCCGAACGCCGGCCTGTTCAAGAAGGGCGCGCACGAGTCCCTCGACGGCAAGATCAAGATTGCCTACGAGGCCTCTGGCGAGTGGGACCCGAAGATCGCCGGTGAGAAGATGACCGCCGCCATCTCCTCGGTCGGCAAGGGCAAGATCAACGCGGTCTACTCCGCCAACGACGGCATGGCCGGCGGCATCATCACCTCCCTGGGCAACGCCGGCATCAAGGACATCCCGGTCGGTGGCCAGGACGCCGAGATCACCGGTATCCAGCGGATCATCGCGGGCACGCAGACCTTCACGATCTACAAGTCGCCGAAGCAGCTCGCCCCCGCCGCCGCCCAGTTCGCGGTCAACCTGCTCCAGGGCAAGGACATCGGCGCCACGGGCAAGACGGACGGCGTTCCGTCCACGCTGCTCGAGCCGACCGTCGTGAACAAGGACAACATCGCGTCCACCGTGGTCAAGGACGGCATCTACAAGGTGTCCGACATCTGCGTCTCGGACATCGCCGCCAAGTGCACCGCGCTGGGCATCAAGTAGTCACCTCGCGCGCCAGGGCCAACAGGCCCTGGCGCGCACGGGTTTGACCCGCCCCGTACGGCGGAGTCGGCCCGCCCCATGACTGTCCGGCCCCGGCCGGCTCACACCCCGCTGTCGGCCGGGTGCCGGACACATTCCCCCCAGTACTTCCAGTACGTCGACGCTGCCCCTCGTGGCGCGGCGTCTCCGCCGGTCAGGCGGCACATCCCCGCCGGTCAGGCGGCGAAGGAGATGGTTCACGTGTCACAGACGCCCGTGCTGGCGTTGCGTGGAGTCTTCAAGCGATTCGGAGCGGTCCAGGTCCTCTCCGGTGTCGATCTCGAAGTCCATGCCGGAGAAGTGGTCGCCCTCGTCGGCGACAACGGTGCAGGAAAGTCCACGCTGGTCAAGACGATCGCCGGCGTGCACCCCATCGATGAGGGCGTCATCGAGTGGGAGGGCAACAAGGTGGACATCAACCGTCCGCACGACGCCCAGAACCTCGGCATCGCCACCGTCTACCAGGACCTCGCGCTCTGCGACAACCTGGACGTCGTCGCCAACCTGTTCCTCGGCCGGGAGATCCGCAAGGGCGGCGTCCTCGACGAGGTCGCCATGGAGAAGCGGGCGCAGGACCTCCTGTCCACCCTCTCCATCCGCATCCCCAGCGTCCGTATCCCGGTTGCCGCGCTCTCCGGCGGTCAGCGCCAGGTCGTGGCCATCGCCCGCGCCCTGGTCGGCGACCCCAAGATCGTGATCCTGGACGAGCCCACCGCGGCCCTCGGCGTCGAGCAGACCGCACAGGTCCTCGACCTGGTGGAGCGGCTGCGCGAGCAGAACCTCGGCGTCATCCTCATCAGCCACAACATGGCCGATGTGAAGGCTGTTGCCGACCAGGTCGCCGTGCTGCGACTCGGCCACAACAACGGCATCTTCCCCGTGGCGACGACCAGCCACGAAGAAATCATCGCCGCGATCACGGGCGCCACGGACAACGCCGTGACCCGCCGCAAGTCCCGCAGCGCGGAGGCATCCAAGTGAGCAAGATCAGCAAGACGTCGGCACAGGTCCCGGCCCAGGCCGAGTCCACCGAGGCTCCCGCAGCAGCGGCCGGCGCCGTCAAGGTCGTCGACCCCCGCCTGCTCATCCGTGAGCAGGGCTTCAAGGGCTACTGGATCGAGTTCAAGCGCAAGGTGCGCTCGGGCGAGATCGGCTCGCTGCCCGTCGTGGTGGGCCTGATCATCATCGGGATCGTCTTCCAGCTCGAGACCGGCAACTTCCTCACCTCGTACAACCTCGACCAGATCACGCTGTACGCGGCCGGCCCCGGCATCATGGCCGTCGGCATCGTCTTCGTCCTGCTGCTCGGCGAGATCGACCTCGCGGTCGGCTCCGTCGCGGGTCTCGCGGGTTCGGTCTGGGCCGTGCTCGGTACGGACATGCCCGACTCCCTCGCCATCGTGGTCGGCATCCTCTCCGGCACGGTCATCGGCGCCTTCCACGGCATCGTCTTCGCCAAGATCGGCGTGCCCGCGTTCGTCGTGACGCTGGCGGGCTTCCTGGGCTGGGCCGGTCTGCAGACCTGGGTGATGGGCGACAAGTCCACCATCACCACCCCGCTCGGCAGCTTCGTCAGGGACCTGACCAGCTACTACTTCGCCGACGTGGCCGCCGCCTACGGTCTCGCCGTCGTCGTGATCGTCGCCTTCTACCTCGCGCAGCTGCGCGACGCTCGCCGCCGCAAGGCCGCGGAGCTGCCGCACCGCCCGCAGAGCGAGATCATCCTGCGCACCGTGCTGCTCGCGATCCTCTCCCTCCTCGCGGCATACGCGTTCAACCAGGAGCAGGGCCTCCCGCTCTCCCTGGTGATCTTCCTCGCGATCCTGGTCATCACCGACTTCGTCCTGCGCCGCACCACCTACGGCCGCCAGATCTTCGCGGTCGGCGGTGGCATCGAGGCAGCGCGTCGTGCCGGTATCAACGTGTCCTGGATCCGTATCTCGGTGTTCATGATCTCCGGCACGCTCGGTGCGGTCGGCGGTCTCTTCCTGGCCTCCGCGACCGGCGGCGCCGACCGTTCGCTCGGTGGCGGCAACCAGCTGATGATGTGCATCGCCGCAGCGGTCATCGGCGGTACGTCCCTGTTCGGCGGACGCGGCAAGGTCTGGTCCGCGCTGCTGGGCATTCTGGTCATCCAGTCGATCGTCCAGGGCCTCAACCAGATGAACCTGTCGTCGAACGCGATCCAGTACATGATCACCGGTGGAGTACTCCTCATCGCCGTGATCATCGACTCGGTCTCGCGCAAGACCCAGAAGACCGCGGGCCGCGCCTGACCGCGGATCCGCAGGAGCGCCCGGCACCGTACTCCGGTGTCGGGCGCTCCTGCGTGGGTACAGCGTGATGCACGCGTGACATAGAACGCACCGCCCGATGAACACGGTCGCGGCCGGAACATTAGACTCGACAAGATCCGGCAGAAGCTCGATCAGGCTAGAACGCAAGGAGGCACGGTGACACAGCCGCGCGGAGCGCGTCCCACAAGGGCGGCGGTGGGTGACGGGGGGGAGCTGCTGACCCGCATCACGGGACCGCGCGATCTGGACCGGCTCACCCCGGAGCAGCTGGACCAGCTGGCCGATGAGATCCGGACCTTCCTCGTCGACGCCGTGTCCAAGACCGGCGGCCACCTCGGCCCCAACCTGGGCGTCGTCGAACTGACCATTGCCCTGCACCGCGTCTTCGACTCCCCGAAGGACCGTGTCCTCTTCGACACCGGTCACCAGAGCTATGTGCACAAGCTCCTCACCGGCCGTCAGGACTTCTCGAAGCTGAAGATGAAGGGCGGCCTCTCCGGCTACCCCTCGCGCGAGGAGTCCGAGCACGACGTCATCGAGAACAGCCACGCCTCCACCGTCCTGGGCTGGGCCGACGGCCTCGCCAAGGCGAACGAGGTCCTGGGCAAGGACGACCACGTCGTGGCCGTCATCGGTGACGGCGCCCTCACCGGCGGCATGGCCTGGGAGGCGCTGAACAACATCGCCGCCGCCAAGGACCGCCCGCTCGTCATCGTCGTCAACGACAACGAGCGCTCCTACGCCCCCACGATCGGCGGCCTCGCCAACCACCTCGCCACGCTCCGCACCACCGACGGCTACGAGCGCTTCCTGGCCAAGGGCAAGGACCTCCTGGAGCGCACGCCGGTCGTCGGCAAGCCGCTGTACGAGACCCTGCACGGCGCCAAGAAGGGCCTCAAGGACTTCATCGCCCCGCAGGGCATGTTCGAGGACCTCGGCCTGAAGTACCTCGGTCCGATCGACGGCCACGACATCACCGCCCTGGAGTCCGCCCTGGAGCGCGCCAAGCGCTTCGGCGGCCCGGTGATCGTCCACTGCCTCACCGAGAAGGGCCGCGGTTACGAGCCCGCGCTCGCGGACGAGGCCGACCGCTTCCACTCCGTCGGCAAGATCCACCCGGACACCGGACTGCCGATCGCCACCTCGGGCCTCGACTGGACCTCGGTCTTCGGCGAGGAGATGGTCCGCCTCGGCAAGGAGCGCAAGGACATCGTCGCGATCACCGCGGCCATGCTCCAGCCCGTCGGCCTCGACAAGTTCGCCAAGGCCTTCCCCGACCGTATGTACGACGTCGGGATCGCCGAGCAGCACGGCGCGGTCTCCGCGGCCGGACTGGCCACCGGCGGACTGCACCCCGTCTTCGCCGTGTACGCGACCTTCCTCAACCGTGCCTTCGACCAGGTCCTGATGGACGTCGCCCTGCACAAGTGCGGCGTGACCTTCGTCCTCGACCGGGCGGGCGTCACCGGCACGGACGGCGCCTCGCACAACGGCATGTGGGACATGTCGATCCTGCAGTGCGTCCCGACCCTGCGGATCGCCGCCCCGCGCGACGCCGACCAGGTCAGGTCCCAGCTGCGCGAGGCCGTCCAGGTCGAGGACGCCCCCACCGTGGTCCGCTTCTCCAAGGGCGCGGTCGGACCGGCCGTCCCCGCCGTCGGCAAGGTCGGCGGCATGGACGTCCTGCGCAAGGCGGGTACGGACAGCCCGGACGTTCTCCTGGTCTCGGTCGGCGCCCTGGCGCCCATGTGCCTGGAGATCGCCGAACTGCTCAACAAGCAGGGCATCACCACCACCGTCGTCGACCCCCGCTGGGTCAAGCCCGTCGACGAGGCGCTGCCCCCGCTCGCCGAGCAGCACCGGGTCGTCGTCACCGTCGAGGACAACAGCCGTGCCGGCGGCGTCGGCTCCGCCGTCTCGCAGGCGCTGCGGGACGCGGGCGTGGACGTCCCCCTGCGGGACTTCGGCATCCCGGCGCGCTTCCTCGACCACGCGTCGCGGGGCGAGGTCATGGCCGAGATCGGTCTGACCGCGCCGGACATCGCCCGCCAGGTCACCGGCCTGGTCGCGAAGCTGGACGGCCGTATGGAGGACGTCGCGGCAGAGGTCGCGCGCGACTGACCCGTCCGCCCCCGTCAGCCCCTGGGCCGTACGGACCATCCGTCAGGGTGGTCCGTACGGCCCATTGGTTTTCGCCCGCATGGGCCCCATTGGGTGAATTGCCCCTCCCCTTCTCCGTACCGGCAGGTGTGGTCTCGATCATTGCGGTGACTCGGCCATCGGGACCGGACCACCAGGGAGGCGCGGCAGTGGCACAACAGACCGACCACACCACCAGCAAGCGGCAGCAGGGGCTGCTGCGGACGAAATCCATCGAGCAGTCGATCCAGGACACGGAGGAGCCCGAGCACGCGCTGAAGAAGTCGCTCTCGGCGCTCGATCTCACGGTCTTCGGCGTCGGGGTCGTCATCGGCTCGGGGATCTTCGTCGTCACCGGTACGGCGGCCAAGAACTACGCGGGCCCCGCCGTCACCCTCGCCTTCGTCGTCGCCGCCGTCGTCTGCGCGCTGGCGGCCCTCTGCTACGCCGAGTTCGCCTCGACCGTCCCCGTCGCCGGGTCCGCGTACACCTTCAGTTACGCCTCCATGGGCGAGTTCCCCGCCTGGATCATCGGCTGGGACCTCGTCCTGGAGCTCGCGCTGGGCTGCGCGACCGTCGCCGTCGGCTGGTCCGGCTACGTCCAGTCGCTCCTCGACAGCTGGGGCATCCCGCTGCCCGAGAAGCTCCAAGGGCCGCCCGCCGACGGGGGGTTCGGCTTCAACATCGCCGCGTTCCTCCTCATCCTCGCGGTCACCGCGGTGATCGTCATCGGTATGAAGCTCTCCGCGATGGTCACCTCCGTCGTCGTGGCGATCAAGGTCGTCGTCGTCCTGATCGTCATCGCGGTCGGCGCCTTCCTGATCAACGGCTCCAACTACCACCCGTTCATCCCGCCCTCGCAGGAGACCAAGGGCGGCGACGGCCTCAGCTCGACCCTCCTCGAAGCGATCTTCGGCTTCACCCCGACCAGCTTCGGCTTCATGGGGATCTTCACCGCCGCGGCCGTCGTCTTCTTCGCGTACATCGGCT
Source organism: Streptomyces sp. NBC_01465 (assembly GCF_036227325.1). Classification (NCBI taxonomy): domain Bacteria; kingdom Bacillati; phylum Actinomycetota; class Actinomycetes; order Kitasatosporales; family Streptomycetaceae; genus Streptomyces; species Streptomyces sp. NBC_01465. Next base: position 6,675,925 of record NZ_CP109467.1, read on the forward strand.
TCGACGTCGTCGCCACCGCCGCCGAGGAGACGCGCAACCCGCAGAAGGACATCCCGCGCGGCATCCTCGGCTCGCTGCTGATCTGCACGATTCTGTACGTCGCCGTCGCGATCGTGGTGACCGGCATGCAGAAGTACACCGAACTCGACTCCGAGGCCCCGCTCTCCGAGGCCTTCAAGTCCGTCGGGCACCCCTTCTGGGCCGGGCTCATCAACTTCGGCGCGATCATCGGCCTGGTCACCGTCTGCATGATCCTGCTGATGGGCCAGAGCCGCGTCTTCTTCGCGATGAGCCGCGACGGACTGCTGCCGCCGCTCTTCAGCCACGTCCACCCCAAGTTCCGTACGCCCTACCGCTCGACGATCATCCTGGGCCTCATCTCCGCGCTGGTGGCCGGTTTCGTCTCGCTCGACGAGCTCTCCAAGCTCGTCAACATCGGCACGCTCTTCGCCTTCGTCGTCGTGGCCCTCGGCGTGATCATCCTGCGCCGCACCCGCCCCGACCTGCCGCGCAACTTCAAGGCCCCCTGGGTGCCCGTACTCCCGGTGCTCTCCGTGGCCTGCTCGGTCTGGCTGATGCTGAACCTGTCGGTCGAGACGTGGCTGCGCTTCGGGATCTGGATGGTGATCGGGATCGTCATCTACTTCGCCTACGGCCGCAAGCACAGCCGCCTCAACCCGGCCCGCAACTCCCGGTAATCACACCGGAATTCATCTCCGGCCCCGTATGTCCGTATAAACAGCGGAGTGCGGGGCCGGTAGTTTGCACCCATGCTTGTCGAGCCGCCGCCTTCGCTACGGTACGTATCCGCCCCCCGGCTGCCGCGACGGGCACCCGCGCCGCCCTTCTGGCCCCGCGTCCTCCTTCTCCTCGCCGCACTGGCCACCGTCACCCGCATCCCCTCCTTCCGGCTCCCCCTCTGGAACCCGGACGAGGGGTATCTCGCCGTCCAGGCGCGGATACTGCTCGACGGCGGCACGCTCTACGGCACCGTCGTCGACCGCAAACCACCGCTGCTGCCCTGGCTGTACGAAGCCGCCTTCGCGCTCTGCGGCGACGGATCGCTGCACCCGCTGAAGGTCCTCGCCGTCCTCGCCCAGCTCACCACCGCGGCCCTACTCGCCGCGATCGCCCGCCGCCGCTGGGGCGACCGCGCCGGCCGCACCGCAGGTGTCCTCTATCTCCTGGCCTCCATCGGCCTCAACCCCGAGGACACCCAGGCGGCCACCTTCGAGGTCTTCATGCTGCCCTTCACCGCGGCCGCGCTCTGGTGCGCGGACCGCCGCAGATGGGCCGGGGCGGGCCTGGCGGTGGCGGCCGCGTTCCTCACGAAGCAGACCGGCGGCGCGGTGCTGATCCCGGTCCTGTGGCTGCTCTGGCACACCGCTCCGACCCGAAAGGCCCTGCTGCGTACGGCAGTCGGCCTCACGCTTCCGGTGCTCACCGCGGCACTCCTGACCACGCCCACCGGCTTCGTCTTCTGGACGGTGACCGGATCGGGGGCGTACGCCTCCTTCACGGGATCCGAACTCCACGTGCTGGTACGCGCGATGACCAACACCGCGATCCTCGCCTTCGCCTGCGCCGGACTGATCCCACCGGTCCTGCGCGTCCTGCGCATCGCCCGCACCGGCGCCGCCGACCTCTGGCTCTGGCTCGGCTCCTCGGCCGCCGCGGTCGTCATCGGCTTCCACTTCTTCGGCCACTACTATCTCCAACTCATCCCGCCCCTGGCCCTGTTGGGGACGGCCGCGCTGCAGATCCTGCCGCGCGACTGGCTGCACACCACCGTCCTCACCTCGGCCTGCACCTGCGCGCTGTTCCTCGCCTGGGGCCTGCTCGCCCCGCGCCCGGAACTCGCCCACGTCCAGCGTCTGGCCGAAGCCGTGCAGGAGCGCACCGTTCCCACGGACCGTGTCCTCGTCTGGGGGATACACCCGGAGACGTACCTCTTCGCCGACCGCGCCCCCGCCAGCCGCTTCCTCACCGCAGGGCTTCTCACCAACTACAGCGGCGGCCGCGACGGCCCGCAGGTCGGCGAGAAGTACGCCGTCGAGGGGGCCTGGACGACCTTCCGCCAGGAGATGGCCGAGCGGCCTCCGGCCCTGATCGTCGACGACTCGCGCGGCAAGCCCTTCGCCCCCGACCGCGTCCCCACCCTGCGCCGGCTGCTCGACGGCCGCTACACGGAACGGGCCACCGTCGACGGGGCGGTCCTCTACGTACGCTCCCCGGGCGGCTGACGCACGGTCCGCGGCCCGGCGCAGCGCGCCCCGTACGCCTCCACGCGGCGCCGCAGCTCCCGGTCGGCGGTGACCACGGTGCACTCCGCCCCGGCGGCAGCGGCCTCGGCGGCCAGCTCCACGATCCGGTCGTCGCCGCTGCCGGGCGCCGACTCCACCCGTACGCCCTCGACGGACTCCACCCCGCGGGCCGCACCCTCGACGACCAGCACGATCTCGGCGCCGTCCCCGTACCCGACGAGCCCGTCCCGCAGCCGTACGGCGGCCCCGCGCCGGTCCCGCCACCAGCCGTCGGGCACGGAACCCACGACATTTGCCGCGTCCACGATCAACAGGGACACCCTCGCACCGCCCCTCACCAGCCAGAATGTTAGTGTTGACGACAAGTATGACCAGTTGAGGGAAGGCTGGCAGCCAGCCATGTCGCCGCACATCGCTCTAGCGCCGAGCACCAGCCGCTGGCTTTTCCGCGGCAAGGACGGCAGGCTCACCGCCTATGCCCTCGCCGACGGCGGAATTCTCCGCTGGACGGAGAGCGTGCCGGGCGGACCCGAGTGGACCGGCCCCGATTTCCTCGCCACGCCCGACCTCCTGCACGTCTCCTTCGGCCAGGGCCCCGACGGCTACGTCCATCTGCTCGCCCGCCGCAGACGGGCGCAGGGCGGCGACGACCTGATGCACGCCGTCCAGTACCAGAGCGGCCGCCCGATCGGCCCCTGGCAGTCACTGGGCAACCCCCACACCAAGGACATGAACAAGGCCCGTGCCGTCGGCGTCCCGGGGGTCGCGGTCAGCGCCGACGGCTATGTGCACCTCTTCCTGAACAACGGCAACGGCGCGGTCAACCTGCGGCGCCAGACCAAGGCCGTGAAGTGGCAGGGATGGCAGGACCTCAAGGGTGCGAACTTCCGCGAGGGCATGGCTGCGGCCGTCGCCGTGGGCGGTCTCGTCGAGGCACTCGCCCCCGCCGACAAGGAACTGCTCCGCCGCGAACAGGACGCCCCCGGCGGGGACTTCACGGAGGCGGAACCGGTCGCGGCCACCCCGTACCCGGGATCGATCGAGGGTCTGCAGACCGCCGAGAGCCGTGCCACGTACTACTGGAGCGACCGCGAGAACCCCGGCATCGTCGCCCACCGCCCCGGCTCCGACCCGATCCCCCTCGGCGGCGACCCCGACAGCGGTCCCCCCGCGGTCCTGCGCACCCCGATAGAAGGCCACGACTGCACGGTCCTGGCCTACCGGAGCCGCAGCGGCCGCCCCGCCATCGCCGCCTGCCCGACCGAGGGCGAGGCGGACGGCCTGTGGTGGACCCCGACCGGCGAGCCCTCCCTCGGCGCCCCCGCCCTGGCGCTGGACGCCGAGGACCGGGTGGTCATGGCGGCCATCGCCGAGGACGGCACCCTGCGGATCGCCCGCCAGAAGGCCGAACCGGGGCTGGCGCTCGCGGCCTGGGCAAAGGTGTAGGGAGCAAGTAGGGCGACGGGACCTTGGTCCTTCGCGCCGGTGACGTACGCCCCCTGCTCCTCGCCGTACGGCCCGGTCACGCTGGAGGGGACATCGGCGAGGGAGCAGAGCAATGGCGTACATCCAGGAAGCAGCAACGGCGGACACGGCGGCCGGCAGCGAGGCGAAGGCCGCAGAGGTGCTCGCGGCGGCCGCCGAACACGACCGCACGGCGATCGCGAACTCGGGCCCGTCGGGCCTGCCCTGGCTCGCGCCCACGACGTCCCTGACGGTCGTCCTGGGCGCGAGCGCCCGCTGATCAGCCCCCGGTCGCGGGGGACTTCTTCGCCGACGCGGGAATCGTCGAGTCGGTGCGGATCGCCTTCCAGAGGGTCTTCGCCTGCGGTTCGGCCGCGATCACCCGGTTCGGGTCGATCTTGTCGTACGCCACCGGGAGCATGATCGTCTCCATGGTGGCGGGATCGACGCCGTTCAGGCTCCGCGCGAAGTCGGCCAGCGAGGTCAGCGAGGCGAGCTCGGAGTCGGTGGTCAGCGACTTGGTGAGCGAGTTGGCGATCTTGTACGACTTGGTCGGACTGCCCAGCAGATCCTGCGACTTGACCTCGCTCAGCAGGGCCAGCATGAACTGCTGCTGCAGCCCGATGCGCCCGAGGTCACTGCCGTCGCCGATCCCGTGCCGGGTGCGGACGAAGGCCAGCGACTCGGTGCCGTTCAGCTTGTGCGTACCGGCCGTGAGGTCGAGCCCCGAGGATGTGTCGTGGATCGCCTGCTCGGTGGTCACATCGACCCCGCCGATCGCGTCGACGAGCCCCTTGAACCCGGCGAAGTTGATCTCCATGTAGTGGTCGATGCGCACCCCGGACATCTTCTCGACGGTCTTGACCACGCAGGCCGGACCGGCAAGGGAGTAGACGGAGTTGAACATCACGCGCTGCGCCGAGGAGAGCGTCGAGCCGTCCTTCTTGGTGCACTCGGGCCTGGTCACCAGGGTGTCGCGCGGAATGCTCACGGCGACGGCCTTCTTCCGGCCCTCCGGTATGTGCACGACCATCGCGGTGTCGGAGCGGGCCCCGCTGACGTTGCCGCCCGCGAGCCCCTTGTTCTCACCCGACCGCGAGTCCGAGCCCAGGACCAGCACGTTCTGTCCGCTGGTGGGGAGCTTCTCGGGGCGGTCGGTGCCGAGCGCCTTGTTGATGTCGACGCCCTTGATGTTGCCGTTGAGGTGGCTGTAGAGCCACCAGACGGTGCCGCCTCCGGCGAGCAGCAGGACGACCAGGCTGATGAGCACGATCCGCAGGCCGCGCCTCTTCTTGCCCTTGCCTCCCTTGCCCCCCTTGCGCCGGGAGCCCTTGGCGGGGGCGGCGCGGTGGCCGCTGTGGGGACTGTCTGCGTCGGTCTGGTACGTCACTGCTCGTGGCGCCCTTTCATGTGGATGGTGAGGCTGAGGGGGTTCGGTGAACGTTGCATGGACCGTGTGACAAACTGCGGATCCTTGTGCATGTGTTCGAACCTGTGGAAAGGCGGGGCAGGGGCGTGATCGGTGGCAGCGGTGACGGCGGCAGCGCGTCCGGCAACTGGCTCTTCACTGGGCAGGACGGCCGGCTCACTGCCTATCTGCCGGCAGAACACGGACTGCTGCGCCTGACCGAGCCGGCCTCGGGTCACCTTCCCTGGACCGGCCCCGACCTGGTCGAGGTTCCGGGCTGGACCGGCCGGGTCGCCATGGCGCAGAGCCCCGAGGGCTACGTGTATCTCGCTGTTCTGCGCCGTCCGCGGACCGCCGACGGCGCCCTGGAGGTTGCCTTCGCCACGCAGTTCCAGACCGGGCGCGGGCTGACCGACTGGCGCAGCCTGGGTGCTCCGGCGTCGCCCGGCGTGCCGGGGGACAGCGTGGTCGCAGGTCCCCTGATCGAGGTGAACAAGGCGATCGGCACGGTCCACGTCGTGGTCTCCCTGCGGGCCGGCGGAATCGTGCGGCGCAGTCGCAACGCGGACGGTGTCTGGGGCGGCTGGAAGTCCGTCACGGCCGAGGCGTACCCCCATGCGTTCGCCACCGTCATGACGACCGGAGGACCGCTGGAGATCCTGGCCACGGGCCCGGCCGGCACCGACCGCTGGGTGGGTGTCGCACAGGGCCGGTTCGAACTCAGGGAACGCCTGGGGACGCCGCTCGTCGACGGCACCCAGATCGCGTACGAGACCGGTCCCAAGCGGGCGACGTACTACTGGCGCTATCCGGGCGACGGCTCGCTCGTCGCCTGGCGTGCCCAGGGACAGCAGGCGCAGGGCGGCGGCCTGATTCCGCTCGGCGGTGCGGGGGGCCGGGGCAGGCCCGACGTCACCCGCGCGCTCGTCGGAGGCGTCGACTGCACCGTGCTGGCGCAGACGGGGGCGCACGGCGGTATCGAAGTGACCGCCCACGGTACGGAGAACGAGGCGTACGGAGCCTGGTGGGCGACCCTGGACGGCGAGGGCGCGCACACCCCGAAGCTGGCCGTCGACGGAGCGGGGCGTCTGGTGGTCACCGCCCTCGGCAGCGACGGCGAACTGCTGCTGGCGCGCCAGGACATCGGCCGGGAGGGCCTTGCCTTCGGCCCGTGGGGCCGGCTGGGCCGACCGGATCACCGGGCACCAGGCAGCGGACGTCGCTCGGCGACCTCGATGGAGAGGTCGCCCTCCGGCGTGTAGAAGGGTGCGGCGACGAGTTCGTGCTGCTCCGAGCGGGGCGACGGGGCGATCACCACGGGGGGACGCGCGGTGGTGTCCACATCGGCCGAGCGCCGGCGGCCGAGCCGCACCTCGCGGGTCACGCCCTCGAAGCTCACGGCCAGGGAGATGTCCCAGATCCCCGGGGCCACGGGCCAGCCGCTCGAGGTCTGTCCCAGACCGACCCGTGCCGAGAAGCGGGCCATGGCGCGTGGCTTCCCCTTGGAGTTCAGCAGGGTCTCGTCCCTGCGTGCGGTCACGGAGAAGCGTTCTTCCGCCCCGCTCTCACGGTGACGCAGCACCACCTTGGTGGCACGGTCCCGGGTGGAGAGCTGCTCGAAGAAGGCGAAGCCGTCCAGGGTCAGCATGGGGCCGGTCCACTGCAGACGCGTGAGTTCGTGCGTCACGGTCATCCGGTCCGTGATGTCGAACAGGTCGTCGTCCAGGGGGACTTGCGGATCCCGGAAGTACGGAAGCGTGGTGAACACCCGGCCGTCCTCGACGGTCTTGCGCGGCGCGGGTGGCTTCTCCGCCTCGTAGACGGCCATCTGCTCGGCCTCGGGGAACCGGCCTGCCGACAGCAGGGCGAGCCGAACGGCCAGCGGCCTGGGCAGCCGGGCGAGCGCACCGGGAGTGAGGTGGGTGCGCAGTACGCTCTGGGCGCTCCACATGGCCTGCTGCCGCTCGGCCTGATGGTCCGAAGCGAGCAGCAACGCACCGGTGGCACGGCCGAGTTCGGACTCCAGGTGACGCGAGAGCAGCAGATCGAGCCGGGGGCCGGCCGGCACCAGCGTGGTCACCAGGGCCATCATCCGGGCAGCCAGGGCCACCCGTTCGGGCAGCGGCACCGACGGCGCGGACGAGGGTCCCTTGATGATGCAGGTCCGGTCCGCGACCACCGCGATGTTGTCCGCGGCCACATAGGCGGCCGCGGTGAAGGCCTGGTCGTCGCCGATGAGGACATCGGTGGGGAACTGCAGTCCGCGTCGCTCCAGCATGCTGGTGCGGAAGAGCTTGTCCGGGGTGAGCGACCAGTAGACCCGCGAGGCGTAGAGGTCGGCGTACTCGCGTCCGGTACGGAACATCGAGGTAGCCACCGCGTGGCGCCCGGAGCTCTCCGGCTTGCCGAGCACGACGTCCGCCTCGGTCTTGTCCGCGACGGCGACCATACGGGCGAGGGCGTCCGGTGCCAGCCGGTCCGCGCCCTCGAGGAAGATGACGAACCGTCCCCTCGCCTGGCTCAGACCGAGGTTGCGGGCGGCGGCCGGGCTCAGCCCACGCTGCTGGCGGCCGATGCGCAGGACGCCGCCGCTGCGGTCGGCGGCACGGGCCAGCAGGGGGCCGCTGTCGTCGGTCGAACCGTCGTCGACCGCGATGATTTCCAGCCGGAGCTTGCCGGTCGTCTGCTCGAGCAGCGAATCGACACAGGCGAGCACCGTCTCCGCATGGTCGCAGACACGCAGGACGACGGTGACGTCAAGGAGGTCACCGGGGTGGAAGGGGCCGCGATTCACCATGACTGCCTCTGCTGCGTCTGCTGGGGCTGTGCGCTCTCCGGGGAACGGGGCCAGGGCATCTCGCCCGTGAGCCCGGGCCACTGCCACGGGTGGAATTCGACGGCCGAGGTGCACTCGGGAAAGGCGCCGGGTGCCTGCCCGAGGGGGCCGACGTGCACATTCACCGGTGCGGAGGCGAGCGATCCGTCCACTGCGGTCACCGTGTACGTGAAACGGTCGTACCCCAGGAAGCCGGGCGCGGGCAGGTAGGCCAGCGCTCCGTCCCCGGTCAACTGTGCTTCTCCGTGCCGGGGTTGAGTCAGTGAGACCGGGGCGCCGCCCCCGGCCGGGATCCGTACCGCGCCCGGAGTGTCCTGCGCGGTGAGGATCCGCAGCCCCGCGGCCGGCGACGTGCGTACGGGCAGTGCGAGGGCATCGAGCCGCCCGGTACGGATCAGCTTCATCCCCGAGCCGTCCGGCACCGCGACCCTGAACTGCGGGCGCAGCCGCGGCGGCCCGGAGGGCTGCTTGACGCGCAGGGACAGGACGCCCGAGCGGCTCTCTCCTGCCTCGGCGCGCACCCGGAACCAGCGCTGCGCGGGGAAGTACTCCAGCTGCTCGGCGCCGACGATCTCGGCCGCTTCGGTCAGCGCGTCCGCGTGCAGGTAGGCACAGCCGCGCGGTGCGCCCCGGTCGGGAGCGACGGAGAGCCCGAGCTGGACGAGGTCACCGACGGCGACCTCCTCCAGGGGATCCGCAGAGCTGTAGAGGGCCGCGTACACCGCACCCTGGGACGGTTCGGTGCCGATGGCACGGCCCTGGCCGAGGAGATGGTTCATGCGCCGGCCTTCGGGACGGGGGATGCGGAGACGCGTGAGCGGGTGCGGTCCTGGAAGGTGGCTTCGTCGAGCCAGCCCAGCTCGTCGTACGAGAAGGAGCGGACGTCGAGCCCCTTGACCCAGTGGGCGGGGATCACCTGCTGCTCGGCGAGGCTGCGGGCCACGAAGCGCGCGCACTCGACGGCGCCCTCGGCACGGAGGTGCACATTGTCCGCGTCCTGGACGATCTCCTGGAGCGGCTCACCGGGGCGGAGATAGGTGAAGGCGTGCCGGGAGTTCTCCGGTCCGAGCTCCTCCCACCAGGCCAGACTCTGCCCGTAGAGATCGACGACGGGGAGGTGCTCCTCGCGGGCCAGCTGCCGCATCGCACGGGGATAGTCGGCGAGGAACCGGGACACGTTGCCGTGGCGGTCGAGACGGCGCCGCTCGTACGGCAGCAGGATCACCGGATGCGCCTGGCGCTCGCGGACCCCCGTGGCGTACGCCCGCATGTGGTCGAGGAAGCTGCCGTACGGGTCGGTGTGCAGTCCGGGGTCGGGCTTCCAGTCGATCTGGCCGAATCCGTAGACGAGGTAGTCGCCGGGCGCGATGTTCTCCAGGATCCACTGGAGGCGGCCGCGCTCGTGGAAGCTCTTCGAACTGGCCCGCGCCCTGGCGCAGTTGACGACCTCGACCTCGTCGGTGAGGAAGAGGGGAAGCGCCTGGGCCCAGCCGGCCATCGGGAGATGGCTGAACGGGCGGGTGACCGCGGTGGAGTCACCGGCCACGAAGATCCGAGCCGGGCGTCCCGGGTGCTGGGCAGACATGCGTTCCTGCCTCCTGGGGCTGGTGTCGCTGGACGGGGTGGGGGCGGAGGCGCTACGCCATCAGCTCGGGTTCGTCCGGGTACTCGATGGGGAAGTCACGCATTCCGCGCGCGTAGAGGTCGTTCGCGGCGTTGTTGAACCGCACGCCGGACGGCGGGTAGTCCGCCCCGAGCAGGTACTCCTTGAGCTGCTCGCGGTACGGGGCCATGACGTCCTGCTCGGGGAAGAGCATCGCGTTCAGGGCCTCGTCGAGTCCCTCGCAGTCGGAGTCGAGGAGGTAGGAGGCGTACGCGGTGCGCTGCTCGTTGCGGAACTCGTCGTCGGGCAGGCCGTCCAGGTTGAAGATCGCGTACGGCTTGCGGGTCGCCACGAAGTCCGAGACCACACTGGACATGTCGCCGATCAGCAGGTCCGAGTGGTTGAAGCAGTCGTAGAGGGAGGGCACCCGCTCGATCACCACGTGGTGGGCCTCGTCGGGGATCGCGTTCCAGTACAGCGCACCCGCCCGGTTGCGGCTGCCGCGCACGCGCGCGGTCCGCTCCTCCTCGGTGAGGTCGGGGTACTTGGACCTGACCCCGCGCTCGGAGACCTCCGCGATCTGCTTGTCGAGGCGGGCCAGCTTGCGGGCAGCGCTCTTGGAGTCGTGGAGATTGCGCCCGAACCGCTGGGCGTTGCCCTCCTGGAGGAGGGCGATGATGCGCCGGTGCGCGGCCGCGGCCTCCGGCGACCTGCTTCCGGTGAGCGGGTGGGGCTTGTAGATCACCCGTATCTCGCGCTCGTGCGAGAGGAGCGCCCGGACCAGCTTCTCGCCCGCCGGGATGACCGAGGTGTAGCAGGCGTCGTCGGTCCAGCCCTCCCAGGTCGGCGCGTAGATCACGGTGGGGATCCTGTTGCTGACGGAACCGGTCCAGCGGTGCAGCGGCATCAGCTGCGGTCGTCCGACCTCGACGATCTGGTCGGCGTTGACGGCGTGCTTGATGCGCTCGTACCGGTCGCGCCCGGCCCGGCCGGCCACCCAGATCTCGTCGAACACCTTGCTCACGCGGTTGCTGCTGGCCAGCTTGTCGCTGTCGCCGTGCCCGATGAACACATGCTTCACCTCGGCCCGCTGGAGCATGTGCACGTTCTTGCCCGCGTTGCCCGGGTAGAGGGTGACCCGCAGCTCGGGCATCTCGACGCGGGCCAGGTATTCGGCCTTGGGCACGCAGACGACCGGCACCGACGTGGCGTCGAGGAAGCGCAGAGTGGCCCGCTCCCGCAGCACGATGACGGGGCGCAGATCCAGGGACTCCAGCGACTCCAGCCACATGTTCACCTGGTACATGAAGTCCTTGGAGACCGCGGCGAAGGTGAAGTACAGCGCCACCTGCGGCCGGTAGTCCGCGAGCTGTCGGTTGAGCTCGTCGAGGGCCTCGTCGTGCGTCGGCAGTACGAGAGCGTTCCGCGCTCCGGGGATCAGGGCGAGGAACGCCAGGAAGGCGACCGAGACGGTGATGATCCCGCCGAAGGCGACGTAGCGGCCTTCGTCGGTCGCCATGGTGGCCAGCGCGCCGCCCACCAGCGGGATGTCCAGGTGGAGCATCTTGCGGACGTGCTTGCTCATCAGGAACGGATGAGGCATGCGCCGGATGTCCAGCGCCTCGACGTCGAGCCCGCGGGTGGTGAAGGGCAGGGCCGCCCGCTGGGAGCGCACCTGCTTCAGCATGCCGCTGTACGCGAGCTGCAGGACGAAGAGCAGCAGGAAGCCCACGGTGCTGATCTGTACGACGAAGGAGTCGATGTCCACGATGGATCCGCAGAGCGCCAGCAGCAGGAACTGGCGGATCAGGAACCGGATGGTGAGGCCGAAGCGGGACTCCCGCAGCCGGTCGAGTGTCGAGGACTGCGCGTTGTGCAGCAGCAGGTCGGCGACGTAGCTGGTGGTCGCGGCGTACACGAACAGAGGGAGGGACGCGATGACGACCGACGTCATCATCGCGACGAAGCTGAGTACGAGAGCGCCGGATATGAGAACACCCAGCACGGCCTGGCGTCGCTGCTTGCCCATGGCCGGTCGGCCCTCCTTGAACGTGGCGTGGTGCGGCTTTGCCACGGTGGGGACGGGCACGGCAGCTGTGTAGGGATTTTGTGAAATCTCAGACGCATCTTAGGTGCTGATTAGGTCAACGGTGAACAAAATATGGCCAGAAGCGGAACCTTGGATGCCGCTGGTACCGAATGGTTATCAACGGTGGATGAGTGGTCGGCCTCAGCCGGCGAACCCGTAGACGCTGAGTTCCCGGCGCCCACGGGCCTTCGTCGAGAAACCCATGCACAGCGCGGGACGCGGAGTGAGCCGGACGGCCAGACCCTCCGGCTCGCGGAAGGGGAGCGTGGGTGCGACGGTGACCCGTCTGCGTCCCGCCGGCTTTCCGGTCCTCAGCGCGATGGCCGACAGATAGGTGTTCCCGCCGGCGGAGGGCGGGTTGTCGCCGTCTTCGTCCGTGTACGGATTTCCGGTGAGCTGGTAGATGAAGTCCCCGTGCAGAGCGCATCCCTGGAGCGGCTCCCCCTTGCGCCGTACGGTGTCCAGCACCGTGTGCGACGGCCGGTACCTTCCGGCGAGGAAGTCGTCCATGGGGTAGACGGCATACCGGTGCTGCCGTCCGGTCCAGTGGCTGACCAGGACCCGCCGTCCGGACAGATCCAGGGCCGGGTGGACGGTGTGACTTCCCGGGAGCGGGCTGTGGTGGCGTACGGAGGGTGCGGAGCTGTCGAGCACCGTGCGGTCGCGGAACGGAACCCTGGCCACCGAGCGTCCGTAACCGGTCCGCGGGTCGGCCCGGGACTCGACCCACAACTCGACCTGTGCGCCGGACGGTTCGATGCCCAGGGAAATGCCGTGGCCGAACCCGCGCAGATACATATGGGCGAGCAGCTCTCCGGACCGCGACAACCTGGAGACGCACATGTCCCCGTGCAGACGCCGCTGCGAGGAACTGCGCGGCCGTGATTCGCCCGCCAGCCGCACGCCGCCGGGGATGCCCTGAAGTGTGTAGAGATGGCCGCGGGTGTCGTCGAAGGCGAGAGCCTGAGGGCCGCTGACCTCATGGAGCGGTGTGGGGGACAGAAGTCTCGACGCCGCGGCGATGTCGAACACCCCGGCCGGGCTGCCGGCCTTCGGCGGGGACTGGTCGGTGATCAGTGCCGTCGCCGCCACACCCCCGGTGACGAGTGCGGCCGCCGAGCCGCCGCCCGCGAGCAGCAGAGTCCTCCGGCTGACCGGCTTGGCAGGTTTCGCCTCGATGATCGGCACGGTCGTCTCTGTTCCTCCGGACTACGGCGAGGAGCGCCCGCCCGTGGGGTGCACGGACGGGCGCTCCTCGCTTCGGCAGACCAGGTTACGCCGGAACGCTCGCTACCCCCTGCGCGAGGAACGGCTTCCCGTTCACCCGCTGCGAGACGCCCTCGCGGTCCAGGTACGGAGTGATTCCGCCCAGGTGGAAGGGCCAGCCCGCGCCGGTGATCAGGCAGAGGTCGATGTCCTGGGCCTCGGCCACGACACCCTCGGCCAGCATCAGGCCGATCTCCTGCGCCACCGCGTCCAGGACACGGTCCCGCGTCTGCTCCTCGGTCAGTACGGTGTCGCCCTGCTTGAGCAGCGCCGCGACCTCCGGGTCCAGCTCCGGCTTGGCTGGATTCTCGGCGGAGTAGACGTAGAAGCCGCGCTTGCCCGCCTTGACGACGGCGGCCAGGTTCTCCGAGACCGTGAAGCGGTCGGGGAAGGCGCGGTTCAGGGTCTCCGAGACATGCAGACCGATGGCCGGGCCGACCAGCTCGAGCAGCACCAGCGGCGACATCGGCAGGCCCAGCGGCTCGACCGCCTTCTCGGCGACCTCCACCGGGGTGCCCTCGTCGATGACGTTCTGGATCTCGCCCATGAAGCGGGTGAGGATGCGGTTGACGACGAACGCCGGGGCGTCCTTCACCAGGACCGCCGTCTTCTTCAGCTTCCGCGCGACAGCGAACGCCGTGGCCAGCGCGGCGTCGTCGGTCTGCTCGCCGCGGACGATCTCAAGCAGCGGGAGGATCGCGACCGGGTTGAAGAAGTGGAAGCCGACGACCCGCTCGGGGTTCTTCAGCTTCGACGCCATCTCGGTGATCGAGAGGGACGAGGTGTTGGTGGCGAGGATCGCGTGCGCCGGGGCGACCGCCTCGACCTCCGCGAACACCTGCTGCTTGACGCCGATCTCCTCGAAGACGGCCTCGATGATGAAGTCGGCGTCGGAGAAGCCCTCGGCCTTGTCCAGAACACCGGTGACCAGGGCCTTCAGGCGGTTGGCCTTGTCCTGGTTGATACGGGACTTCAGCAGCAGCTTGTCGATCTCGCCGTGGACGTAACCGACGCCCTTGTCGACTCGCGCCTGGTCGATGTCCGTGAGGACGACCGGGACCTCCAGGCGGCGCAGGAAGAGCAGCGCGAGCTGCGAGGCCATCAGGCCCGCGCCCACGACGCCCACCTTCGTCACCGGACGCGCCAGGTTCTTGTCCGGCGCACCCGCCGGGCGCTTGGCGCGCTTCTGTACGAGGTTGAACGCGTAGATGCCGCTGCGGAGTTCCCCGCCCATGATCAGGTCCGCGAGGGCCTGGTCCTCGGCGTCGAAGCCGGCCTGCAGGTCACCGCTCTTGGCGGCGGCGATGATGTCCAGCGCGCGGTACGCGGCCGGGGCGGCGCCGTGCACCTTGGAGTCGGCGACGAAGCGGCCCTTGGCGACGGCCTGGTCCCAGGCCTCGCCGCGGTCGATCTCGGGGCGCTCGACCTTCACGTCGCCCTTGAGGACGTTCGCCGTCCAGATCAGCGACTGCTCCAGGAAGTCCGCGCCCTCGAAGATCGCGTCCGCGATCCCGAGCTCGAAGACCTGCTTGCCCTTGAGCTGACGGTTCTGGCTGAGCGAGTTCTCGATGATCACCGAGACCGCGCGCTCCGCGCCGATCAGGTTCGGCAGCAGGGCGCAGCCGCCCCAGCCGGGGACCAGACCGAGGAAGACCTCGGGCAGCGAGAAGGCGGGCAGCGCCTTGGAGACGGTGCGGTAGCTGCAGTGCAGACCGACCTCGACACCGCCGCCCATCGCGGCACCGTTGTAGTACGCGAAGGTCGGCACGGCCAGGCCCGCGAGGCGCTTGAAGACCTCGTGGCCGCCCTTGCCGATGGCCAGCGCGTCCTCGTGGTTCTTGAGGAGCTCGACGCCCTTGAGGTCGGCGCCGACGGCGAAGATGAACGGCTTGCCGGTGATACCGACACCGACGATCCCGCCCTCGGCCGCCTCCTTCTCCACCTGGGTGATGGCGAGGTCCAGGTTCGCGAGCGAGCCCGGGCCGAAGGTGGTCGGCTTGGTGTGGTCGAAGCCGTTGTCCAGCGTGATCAGCGCGAACTTGCCCGCGCCGTACGGCAGATCGAGGTGGCGTACGTGCGCCGACGTGACGACCTCACCGGGGAACAGCTCGGCCGCGCCCTTCAGAAGCTCAGCGGTGGTGGTGCTCACTTGTCGCCTCCGGCGTCCTTGTGGTGCGGGTTCTCCCAGATGACCGTGGCGCCCATGCCGAAGCCGACACACATCGTGGTCAGGCCGTAGCGGACCTCGGGCTGCTCCTCGAACTGCCGCGCCAGCTGCGTCATCAGACGCACACCGGAGGAGGCGAGGGGGTGGCCGTAGGCGATGGCGCCGCCGTACTGGTTGACGCGCGCGTCGTCGTCCGCGATGCCGTAGTGCTCAAGGAAGGCGAGCACCTGGACCGCGAAGGCCTCGTTGATCTCGAAGAGGTTGATGTCCTCGATGGAGAGGCCGGCCTTGGCGAGGGCCTTCTCGGTGGCGGGGATCGGGCCGTAGCCCATGACCTCCGGCTCGACGCCCGTGAAGGCGTAGGAGACGAGGCGCATCTTCACCGGGAGGTTGTTCTCGCGGGCGAAGTCCTCGGAGGCGATGATCGAGGCGGTGGCACCGTCGTTGAGACCGGCGGCGTTGCCCGCGGTGACGCGTCCGTGGGTACGGAACGGCGTCTTCAGCCCGGCGAGCATCTCCAGGGTCGTGCCCGGACGCATCGGCTCGTCGGCGGTGACCAGGCCCCAGCCGGTCTCGCCCACCTCGGCGTTGGTGTTGCGTACGGAGATCGGGACCAGGTCCTGCTGGATCTTCCCGTTCGAGTACGCCTTCGCCGCCTTCTCCTGCGAGCGCACGGCGTACTCGTCGGCGCGCTGCTTGGTGATGGTCGGGTAGCGGTCGTGCAGGTTCTCGGCGGTCATGCCCATGAAGAGGGCGGACTCGTCGACGAGCTTCTCGCTCACGAACCGCGGGTTCGGGTCGACGCCCTCGCCCATGGGGTGACGGCCCATGTGCTCCACGCCACCGGCGATGACGGCGTCGTACGCACCGAAGGCGATCGAGCCCGCGAGGGACGTCACCGCGGTCAGCGCGCCCGCGCACATGCGGTCGATGGAGTAGCCGGGGACGGACTGCGGCAGACCGGCGAGGATGCCCGCGGTCCGGCCGAGCGTCAGACCCTGGTCGCCGATCTGCGTGGTGGCGGCGATGGCCACCTCGTCGATCTTCGCGGGGTCGAGGTCCGGGTTGCGGCGCAGCAGCTCCCGGATCGCCTTCACGACGAGATCGTCGGCCCGGGTCTCGTGGTAGATGCCCTTCGGGCCCGCCTTGCCGAACGGGGTGCGGACGCCGTCGACGAAGACGACGTCCCGGATGGTACGAGGCACGATGGCTCTCCTCCAGGGTGCGGGATGGCACAGCTGCTGCGGGCACGACGGGGTCGTGGTCCGCATACGGCCATGCTACCCACGGGTAACCAAACTGCCCAGCCTTCACGGCAGGAGCGGCGAAGGTCACATGACGAGGGCGGGCCACAGCATCCCGATGCCGTGGCCCGCCCTCGTCGTACGAACCGGAAGTCAGCCCTGCGCCGGTGCGGCCTGGAGCGCCGTCACCAGCAGCGGCGCGACCTGACCGATCTGCCACTTGCGCGCTCCGAGCCCGGCAAGAACGGCCGAGATCTTTTCCTCGGTGCGCTCCCTCGGCGGCTCCCAGCACACCCGGCGCACCGTGTCCGGCGTCATCAGGTTCTCCTGCGGCATGTTCAGCTCCTCGGCCAGCGCCGACACCGCCGTACGCGCAGCCGAGAGCCGTGCCGCGGCCGCCGGGTCCTTGTCCGCCCAGGCGCGCGGCGGCGGCGGACCCGCCACCTGCGTCCCCGGCTGCGGGAGTTCGTTGTCGGGCAGGGCCTTGGCCCGGTCGACCGCGGACTGCCACTGATCCAGCGCGCGCCGGCCCATCCGGTGACCGAACCCCGGCAGCGCGGTCAGCGCCGTCACATTGGCGGGCAGCGCGAGGGCCGCCTCCACGATCGCGCCGTCGCCGAGCACCTTCCCCGGCGACACGTCACGCCGCTGGGCCACCGCGTCGCGCGCGGTCCACAGCTCCCGTACGACGGCCATCTGACGGCGCCTGCGCACCTTGTGCATGCCCGACGTACGGCGCCAGGGGTCCTTGCGCGGCGGCGCGGGCGGCGCGGAGGCGATCGCGTCGAACTCCTCCAGGGCCCACTCCAGCTTGCCCTGCCGGTCCAGCTCCTTCTCCAGCGCGTCGCGCAGGTCGACGAGGAGCTCCACGTCGAGCGCGGCGTAGCGCAGCCAGGGGTCGGGGAGCGGTCGCGTCGACCAGTCGACGGCGGAGTGGCCCTTCTCCAGTGCGTAGCCCAGTACGTTCTCGACCATCGCGCCGAGTCCGACCCGCGGGAACCCGGCGAGCCTCCCGGCCAGCTCGGTGTCGAAGATCCGCGTCGGGACCATGCCTATTTCGCGCAGACACGGAAGGTCCTGGGTCGCGGCGTGCAGCACCCACTCGGCGTCCGCGATCGCCTCGCCCAGACCGGACAGGTCCGGGCAGCCGACCGGATCGATCAGCGCGGAGCCCGCGCCCTCGCGGCGGAGCTGGACGAGATAGGCGCGCTGTCCGTAGCGGTAGCCGGACGCACGCTCGGCGTCGACGGCGACGGGGCCCGTGCCCGCGGCGAAGGCCGCGATCACTTCGGCGAGCGCGTCATCGGTGGCGGTTACAGGCGGAATGCCCTCGCGGGGCTCCAGCAAGGGAATCGGCGCCGAATCGACGTCGTCGGGGGGAGCGCCCCCCGTGGTGCGCAGTGCTGTCTCTGCTGCGGTCTCTTGGGCGTCGGTCACCTGTCAAGGGTATCTGTGAACGCACGGGGCCCGTCGACGGAACGTTCCGTCGACGGGCCCAGAGGGTGTGTAAATCGGTCAGTGGATGATTCCGGTACGGAGAGCCACCGCGACCATCCCGGCACGGTCGCCCGTGCCGAGCTTGCGTGCGATGCGGGCCAGGTGGCTCTTGACGGTCAGGGCGGAGAGCCCCATCGAGACGCCGATGGCCTTGTTGGACTGGCCTTCGGCGACGAGGCGGAGCACCTCGACCTCACGGCCCGACAGCTCGCGGTAACCGCCCGGGTGGCTCGGGGCGCCCGGGGGGCGGCGGTGCAGTCGGGCGGCGTTGGCGCCGATGGGTGCGGCGCCCGGGCGGGTCGGGTGCCCGACGTTTGTACGGGTGCCGGTGACTACGTAGCCCTTCACGCCGCCCGCGAGGGCATTGCGTACGGCACCGATGTCGTCGGCTGCGGAGAGGGCCAGGCCGTTCGGCCACCCCGCGGCTCGGGTCTCGGACAGCAGGGTCAGCCCGGAACCGTCGGGCAGGTGGACGTCGGCAACGCAGATGTCGCGCGGGTTGCCGACGCGGGGACGCGCCTCCGCGATGGACGAGGCCTCGATGACGTCACGCACTCCGAGGGCCCACAGGTGGCGGGTGACGGTGGAGCGGACGCGAGGGTCGGCCACGACGACCATGGCCGTCGGCTTGTTCGGGCGGTAGGCGACCAGGCTTGCGGGCTGCTCGAGAAGAACGGACACCAGGCCTCCTGGGGAGAAGAGTGGGGTGCTTGCGGGTCACTGTCCTCTTCGGCACCAATTGGCCCAGGCTTTAGAGAAAGATCACGATTTGGTGAGTAACATTTCCGGCAATTCGGACGTGCGCGCGATTGTTCGAATCGCTCGGAGCTCGTTCAGAGGGTCTGCGGGCCGCGCCGCTGCGGCAGCGAGACCACTCCGGTGTCCACCGGACCGGCCGGCGGCAGCCCCCCGATCTGACAGAGCAGATCGCACCAGGCGGCCAGGTGGGAGGCGGCATCGGGCACCCCGCCCATCCCCTCGCGCGGGGTCCACGACGCCCGGATCTCGATCTGCGTGGCGGGTCTGCGCTCCGAGAGGCCGCCGAAGTAGTGCGACCCCGCGCGGGTGACCGTGCCGCTCGCCTCCCCGTACGAGAGACCGCGCGCCTCCAGCGCCCCGGTCAGCCACGACCAGCAGACCTCGGGCAGCAGCGGATCCGCGGCCATCTCCGGCTCCAGCTCCGCCCGGACGAGCGTGACCAGGCGGAACGTGCCCTGCCAGGCGTCGTGTCCCGACGGGTCGTGCAGGAGTACGAGCCGGCCGTCGGCCAGATCGAGGTCGTCCTGGACGACCGCGGCCTCCAGTGCGTAGGCGTGCGGCGCGAGGCGTTTGGGTGCCTTGGTCGGGTCGATCTCCACCTCCGGGCGCAGGCGCGCCGACTGCAGAGCATCGACCGCCCGCTGAAAAGCGGGCGGGACGGGGTTCCCGTCCGCGCTGTCCGAACCGTCAGCGCCATCTGAAAATCGTCCTTGAGCCGCAGCCATGCGGGGAAGACTAGGCGGAACGAGGGCTTCGCACGGGGACAGACACCCGCCATGCGAAACTTCTGGACGTGAGCGCCAACGACCGCCCCCAGGGCCAGCAGAGCAAGACGTACGACTCGCCTTTCATGAAGGCCTGCCGGCGGGAGGCCGTCGAACACACGCCGGTCTGGTTCATGCGCCAGGCGGGGCGCTCGCTGCCCGAGTACCTGAAGGTGCGCGAGGGCATCCCGATGCTCGAGTCCTGCACGCGTCCCGAGTTGGTCGCCGAGATCACGATGCAGCCCGTACGCAGGCACAACGTGGACGCGGCGGTCTACTTCAGCGACATCGTGGTCCCGCTGAAGGCCATCGGCATCGACCTCGACATCAAGCCGGGCGTCGGTCCCGTCATCGCCGATCCGATCCGTACGCGCGCCGATCTGGACCGTCTGCGGGATCTGACGCCGGAGGACGTCTCGTACGTCACCGAGGCGATCGGACTCCTGACCACCGAACTCGGCTCCACTCCGCTCATCGGATTCGCGGGCGCACCTTTCACTCTCGCGAGCTACCTCGTGGAGGGCGGTCCCTCGCGCAACCACGAGCACACCAAGGCGCTGATGTACGGCGACCCGCAGCTCTGGGCCGACCTGCTCGACCGTCTCGCCGAGATCACCTCCGCCTTCCTGAAGGTGCAGATCGAGGCGGGCGCGAGCGCCGTCCAGCTCTTCGACTCCTGGGTGGGCGCGCTGGCGCCCGCCGACTACCGGCGCTCGGTCCTTCCGGCCTCGGCGAAGGTCCTCGACTCGGTGGCCTCGTACGGCGTCCCGCGCATCCACTTCGGCGTCGGCACCGGTGAGCTGCTCGGGCTCATGGGCGAGGCCGGCGCGGACGTCGTCGGCGTCGACTGGCGCGTCCCGCTCGACGAGGCCGCGCGCCGGGTCGGGCCCGGCAAGGCGCTCCAGGGCAACCTCGACCCGGCCGTCCTCTTCGCCTCGACCGAGGTGGTCGAGGCGAAGACCCGCGAGGTGCTTGACGCGGCAGCGGGTCTTGAGGGGCACATCTTCAACCTGGGCCACGGGGTCATGCCGAACATGGACCCCGAGGCGCTGACCCGGCTCGTCGAGTACGTGCACACGCAGACCGCGCGCTAGTCGGACCCCTTCACGGCCGCCGTCGCCTTGCGCGCGGCGACCAGGACCGGGTCCCACACCGGGGAGAACGGCGGGGCGTAGCCCAGGTCCAGGGCGGTCATCTGCTCCACCGTCATACGGGCGGTGAGCGCGACCGCCGCCACGTCCACCCGCTTCGCCGCCCCCTCGCGGCCCACGATCTGCACGCCGAGCAGCCGCCCCGTGCGGCGCTCGGCGAGCATCTTCACCGTCATCAGGGCCGCACCCGGGTAGTAGCCGGACGTGTTCGTCGACTGGATCGTCACGGTCACGAACTGCAGGCCCGCCGCTCGGGCGTCCTTCTCGCGCAGGCCCGTGCGGCCGATCTCCAGGTCGCGGACCTTGGAGATCGCCGTACCGACCACGCCGGGGAAGATCCCGTACCCGCCGCCGACGTTCGAGCCGATGATCTGGCCGTGTTTGTTGGCGTGCGTGCCGAGCGCGATGTGGCGTTCGCTGCCCGAGACCAGGTCGTGCACCTCCACGCAGTCGCCGCCCGCCCAGATGTTCTCGTGGCCGCGCACACGCATGGAGAGGTCCGTGAGGAGGCCTCCGTGTGCGCCCAGCGGGAGTCCGGCCGCCCTGGCCAGCTCCGTCGCCGGCTCGACGCCGATGCCCAGGACCACGAGGTCCGCCGGGTACTCGGCCGCGTCCGTGGCGACCGCGCGCACCCGCCCCTCCTCGCCCGTGAGGATTTTCGTGACCTCGGCGCCGGTGACCGTCGTGATGCCCATCGCCTCCATCGCCTCGCGGACGAGACGGCCCATGTCCGGGTCGAGCGTGGACATCGGCTCCGGCCCGCGGGTCAGGACCGTGACCTCGTAACCGTGGTTCAGGAGCGCCTCGGCCATCTCCACGCCGATGTAGCCCGCGCCGACGATCACCGCGCGCCGGCCGGCGGTCCGCTCCAGCGTCCCGAGCAGCGCCTGGCCGTCGTCGAGCGTGTGGACCCCGTGCACGCCCGGTGCGTCGATGCCGGGGAGCGGCGGGCGGATCGGGCGGGCGCCGGTCGCGATCACGAGTTTGTCGTACGCGGTCCAGCCGTCCCGGGTGCGGACCCGCTGCCCCGCCACGTCGATCTCCGTGACCTCCGTGTGCATCCGGAGATCGATCGCGCGCTCCCGGTGCTCCTCGGGCGTACGGGCGATCAGGTCGTCCCGCTCCGGGACCTCGCCGCCCACCCAGTACGGGATTCCGCAGGCCGAGAACGAGGTGAAACCGGAGCGCTCGAAGGCGATGATCTCCAACTCCTCGGGGCCCCTGAGCCTGCGGGCCTGCGATGCGGCGGACATGCCCGCCGCATCGCCGCCGATGACCACCAGTCGTTCCGCCGCCATGCGTTGACCCCTCGTGTCAGCTGCCCTGTTCGCCTTCCTCCTCGGACGGTACGTGAGCCGGAACGGCTGCGGGGCGCTTCGGCAGCCGTGCCCTGATCAGCCGCCACACGACGTACAGGAAGGCGAGCGCTGCGGCGAAGGGGGCGACCGCGGCGACCACCATCGCGATCCACTTGAGCATCGTCACGAACGCGTCCCAGCCGCCGCCGAGCGCGTCCAGGAAGCCCGGGCTGTCGTCGTCCTTCTTCTTCTCCGCCTTCTTCGTGACCGGCGGCTCGGAGAGCGAGAGCGTGATCGTCGACAGGCTCGTCTGGTCCTTCAGGGACGCCTGCTGGGCGAGGAGGGACTCCAAGTCGGCCTGGCGGCTGGAGAGTTCGCTCTCCAGCTCGACCACGTCGGCGATCTTCTGCGCCCGGTCCATCAGTGCGCGTATCCGGGCGACGCTCGCCCGCTGGGTGGAGATCCGGCTCTCCACGTCGACGACCTGACCGGTGACGTCCTTGGCGTCGGACTTGCGGGAGAGGAGCTTTCCCGTGCCCTGCAGCGAGGCGAGCACACTGTCGTAGCTGTCCTGCGGGACCCGCAGGACGACCGTCGAGATCTCGCGTCCCGAGCCGTCCCTGCTGGTCGCCTCGTTGCCGACGAAACCGCCCGCGGTCGAGGCCGCCGAACGCGCGGTGTCCAGCGCCGTCGCCACGTCCTTGACCTGTACGGAGAGCGAGGCGGTCCGGATGATCTGGGCCTTGGCGAGCGCCGGGCTCTTCGCCGGCTTGCTCCCGGACGACGGCTGTTTGCCACCGGCGTCGGCCGCCCCGCTGCCCTGCTCGGGCTGGGCCGCCTTGTGGTCGGCCTCCGATTTGCCGGCGGAGTCGTCGCTGCCGCTCGCACCGCATCCGGCGAGGGCGAGCGAGGCGGCGAGCAGTACTGCCGCGAGACTTCTGGGTGCGCGCATTCCGGGGTCCCCCGAACGTCGTGTCCGTTGTTGCAGGTTCGACGTACGGGGCCCTGGGGCGGGTTGCTCTCCGCTGATCCCGAAGCGGTCACGTTCGGGACTCGGAAAGGGGTTGCGGCAGGGGTTTGAGAGAGTGGACCCCATGAGTGCGGACACACAGGACACACGTACGGGCCACGTCGTCGTCGTCGGCGGCGGCATCTCCGGCCTCGCGGCCGCCCACCGGCTGCTGGGCACCGGGGTGCGCGTGACCGTCCTGGAGGGCTCGGGGACGCTGGGCGGCAAGCTGCTGACGGGCGAGATCGAGGGCGTACGGACCGACTTCGGCGCCGAGTCCATGCTCGCCCGCCGCACAGAAGGCGTCGGCCTCGCCCGCGCGGTGGGCCTCGGCGACGCCCTGCAGCCGCCCGCGATCGCGAGCGCCAGTCTCTGGAACCGGGGCGCGCTCGTCCCCATGCCCAAGGGGCATGTGATGGGCGTACCCGGCGACGCACAGGCGCTCACCGGCGTCCTCTCCGAGGACGGCCTGCGCCGGATCGCCCAGGACCTCGAACTGCCGCGCACCGAGATCGGCGAGGACACCGCGCTCGGTGAGTACGTCGCCGCCCGCATGGGACGCGAGGTCGTCGACCGGCTCGTCGAGCCGCTGCTCGGCGGGGTGTACGCGGGCGACGTCTACCGCACCTCGATGCGCTCCTCCGTCCCCGCGCTCTACGAGGCCGTCCGCAGCCACGACACCCTCACCGGCGCCGTCCGCTCGATCCAGGAGCGGACCCCCAACAGCTCAGTCGCCCCCGCCACCCCCGTCTTCGCGGGCCTCGAAGGCGGCATCGGCACCCTTCCCGGCGCGGTCGCCGACGCGATCCGCGCGGGCGGCGGCGACATCCAGCTGCACCGGCCCGTCCACGAGCTGCGGCGCACCGGGGCCGGCTGGCGGCTGCGTACCGACGACGGATTCGTCGAGGCCGACGCCGTCGTCCTGGCCGCCCCCGCCTGGGCCGCCTCCGCGCTCCTCGCCGCCGAGTCGCCCGCCGCTTCCGCCGAACTGGCCGCCGTCGAGTACGCGTCGATGTCCCTGGTCACCCTCGCCTTCCGCCGCAGCGAGGTGAACCTGCCGAAGGGCTCCGGCTTCCTGGTGCCGCCCGTCGACGGCCACACCATCAAGGCCTCCACCTTCTCCAGCCAGAAGTGGGCCTGGGCCGACCGCGACCCCGAACTCGTCCTGCTGCGCACCTCGCTGGGCCGCTACGGCGACGAGGCGCATCTGCACCGCGAGGACGCCGACCTGGTGGACGTGTCGCTGAGCGACCTGGGCGAGGCGACCGGGCTGAGCGCCAAGCCGGTCGCGTCCGCCGTCACCCGGTGGATAGGAGGGCTGCCGCAGTACCCGGTCGGGCATCTGGCGCGGGTCGGCCGTATCCGTACCGCGGTCGCCGCACTGCCCGGACTGAGCGTCTGCGGGGCGGCGTACGACGGGGTCGGTATCCCTGCGTGCATCGCCGGTGCACAGCGCGCGGCCGACGAGATCTTGGCCACGCCCACCCTGGTGCCGGGCATCCCGAACGGCTTGGGACAATAGCGGCATGACTGATGCACCAGAGAAGATTCCCAACGCGGGGAAGAAGGCGAAGGACCTCAACGAGGTCATCCGCTACACCCTGTGGTCCGTCTTCAAGCTGCGCGATGTCCTGCCCGAGAACCGCGCCGGTTACGCGGACGAGGTCCAGGAGCTCTTCGACCAGCTCGCCGCCAAGGACATCACCGTCCGCGGCACGTACGACGTCTCGGGGCTGCGCGCCGACGCCGACGTCATGATCTGGTGGCACGCTGAGACGGCCGACGAGCTGCAGGAGGCGTACAACCTCTTCCGCCGCACCAAGCTCGGCCGCGCGCTGGAGCCGGTCTGGTCGAACATGGCGCTGCACCGCCCCGCCGAGTTCAACAAGTCGCACATCCCGGCCTTCCTGGCCGACGAGACGCCCCGCAACTATGTGAGCGTCTACCCCTTCGTGCGCTCCTACGACTGGTACCTGCTGCCCGACGAGGACCGTCGCCGCATGCTCAAGGACCACGGCATGATGGCCCGCGGCTACCCCGACGTGCGCGCCAACACGGTCGCCTCGTTCTCGCTCGGCGACTACGAGTGGCTGCTGGCCTTCGAGGCCGACGAGCTCTACCGCATCGTCGACCTCATGCGCCATCTGCGGGCGTCCGAGGCGCGGATGCACGTCCGCGAGGAGGTCCCGTTCTACACGGGCCGCCGCAAGTCCGTCGCAGACCTGGTGGCGGGCCTGGCCTAGGCCCACCACCCCTCAACCCGGAAGATCAGACGGCGGAATCCAGCGGGGGCACTAGCCCTGCCAGCGCCCGCCCGTCCAATGACACCGGGTTCGGCTCCGGGTGCGGCGCGCACGCAGCGCGCCGCACCGGCGTCCGACCACTCAGCAGGTACTCCTCCATGTAGTTGTTCACGCAGGCGTTGGCGCCGCCGCCGATACCATGCGTCCCCGCGCCCCGCTCCGTGATCAGTACGGACCCGGGCAGCCTCCTCTGCAGCTCCAGCGCCCCCGGGTACGGGGTCGCCGCATCGCGCTCCGCGGCCAGGATCAGCGTCGGCGGCAGTGCGCCGCGCGCGGTGCGGACGTCCAGCGGCTGCTGGTGCGGTGCCTTCCAGAACGCGCACGGCAGGTTCATCCAGGCGTTGTCCCAGGTCTCGAACGGCGCCCGGCGCGCGAGCGCGGTGTTGTCGCGGTCCCAGGTCCTCCAGTCCCTCGGCCAGGCGGTGTCGTTGCACTCCACCGCCGTGTAGACGGCGTTGCCGTTCTCGTTGTCCCAGGCGGACTTCGGGTCCGGGGCGGCCTGGGCGATCAGCGGCTTCGGGTCGCCCTTCAGATACGCGCTCAGGGCGGCGGCGCGGTCGGCCCACACGTCGTCGTAGTAACCGGCCTGCAGGAACGCCGCCTGGAGCTGCGCGGGGCCGACCGTACCGCCGGCCGGGTCGTGTGCGAGACGGGCCCGCACCTTGTCGTAACTGGCCAGTACCGCCTGGGGAGTTGAGCCGAGGTGGTACGTCTTGTCGTGCTTGGCGACCCAGCGGCGGAAGTCCTCCCAGCGGCGCTCGAAGGCGAGCGACTGGTCGAGGTTGTTGTCGTACCAGATCTGCTTCGGGTCGGGGTTGACCGCCGAGTCGAAGACCATGCGGCGTACGTGCGAGGGGAAGAGCGTCGCGTACACCGCACCGAAGTAGGTGCCGTACGAGGCACCCATGAAGGTCAGCTTCTTCTCGCCGAGCGCGGCCCGCAGGACGTCCAGGTCACGGGCGTTGTTGAGCGAGGTGTAGTGGCGCAGCGCCGAGCCCGCGCGGCGTGCGCAGCCCTCGGCGTACGCCTTCGCCTGTGCGATGCGCTTGCGCTTGTACGCCTCGGAGGGGAACGCCGGGGCGCCGGTGGGCGCCTTGGCGAACTCGGCGGGGGAGACGCAGGAGAGCGGGGCGGAGCGGCCGACACCGCGTGGGGCGTAGCCCACCATGTCGTACGCCTTCGCGAGGCCCTTCCACTCCGGGAAGTCGGCGACGAGGGGGAAGTACATGGAGGAGGCGCCGGGGCCGCCCGGGTTGAAGACCAACGCGCCCTGGCGGGCGGCCTTTTCGCCGGTGGCGCGCAGGCGGCTGACCGTCAGCGCGATCTGCTTCCCGTTGGGGTGCGCGTAGTCGAGCGGGACCTTCACGGTGCCGCACTGGGCGGGCGCCGACACCTGCTCGACGGCGGCGCACTTGCCGAAGGCGATACCGGTGGCGGCCGCGCGCCGGGCCGCGACCTCGGTGCCCGTGGACTCGGCGGAGGCGGGGGCGGCGGCGGTGTCGGCGCTGCCGGCGTGTGCGGCGGGGGCGGTGGCCAGGGAGGACATGGCCGACAGGATCAAGGCCCCGGCTGTTCCGTACAGCGCTACTGCTCTCATCGCTATCCCTTCGTGACTGCGTACCTGCAGAACAAAAGGGATGATTCGTGCGGTAGTTGACTAAGTAAAGCACCGCCTGCCGGTGTCGGGGTCAATGACTCCTATGCGCGGTGCGGCCACTGCCGAGGGCCGCCCGCAGCGCCGGATCGTCCACCGCGCGCAGGCCCCGTACGGCCACGGCGGTCAGATAGTCCGGCTCCACGTCCCCGAGAGCGGCCAGCAGGCGCTGCCCCTCGGCGGAGGCCCAGCGGGTGTACGGGTGGACCTCGATGCGGGCGATCGCCAGGCAGCCCAGGGTGAGAACGAGCGGGAGGGAGAACCAGGCGGCGATCGGGCCCCGGCCGGTGTTGCTCTGATCCACCATCAGCAGGGCCGCGGCGGCCATCGCGAGGACGAGCACGGTCGCGGCGCGCACCGCGCGGACGCCCGCCGCGATGTCCGTGCGGGCGTTCTCGGGGACGGCGAGGCCCGCGTGGACCAGGCGGTCGGCGAGGGTGCGTACGGCGTCGGCGGCCGCTGCCGCGGTCCGTATCGCGGCGGTACGGGCCTGACCCGCGGGGCCGATCGCCCGCAGCACGCTGCGCTCCAGGTCGTCCTGGCCCTCGGGGTCGACGACGGTTGCCCAGCCGGTGTGGGCGAGCAGCAGCCGCCGCCGGCGGTGCATGGAGATCAGCGTCAGATCGGTGACCCGGTGGGGGCCGCCCGCGAGGAACGCGGCCTCGTAGAGCGTGAGCGAGCGGCCTTCGCTGTCCGCGGACTCCGGTGCGGGGCGGGCGGCTTCGACCGTGGCGAGGCAGAGCCGGCCGCACGAGATTCCTGCGGCAGCCCATGCGACCAGCAGAAAGATGACCCAGAACATGTCGGCTTTCTACGCGAGTCGGTTGCCGGAGCGCCATGGGATATCCACGATGTGGACCGGGCGTTATGGGTTCGTTGCGGTGGGCGACGCGGCGGCCGGGGAGGGATTCGCGCGGGAGGCGGGCGGGGGCAGCGGGAAGCTGGGCGAGGAGGTGACGGGCGGCACGGCCGGCGGGGTGCTGCCCGGGACGGGCGGGGGCGGTCCGGTGGGACTTGCGGTCGCGGTGGCGGCTGCGGACGTGGCGAGCGCCTGGAAGTCGACGAAGCCGGTCGCCTCGAGGACCTTCATATGGTCCAGGACGGTCGTGTTCGCGTCGTCCGCGAGGGTGCGGACCAAGGAGTTACGGGTGTTGGCCCTGATCTGGGCGACGAGGGAGAAGACCTTGCCGTGGGCCTGGCGCACGATGGTGGCGAAGTCCTTCTCGTACGTCGTCGTGTCGCGGTCCCCGGTGAGGGTCTTCAGGAAGCCCTGCTGCTGGGCGTTGGGCTGGGTCGGCAGCTCCATGCCCAACTGGGCCGCGACTTCGCGGACGCGGGCGTCGAGGAAGGCGTGGCCGTCGACGAGGTGCTCGCCCGCGGTCTTGATCGCGGGCGTGGGGGCGCGCTCGATGGCCTGCTGGCCCGCCGGGCCCTCCCACAGGCCGGCGAGTCTGACGCGTACGACAAAGTCGCGGTCGGCGGCGGAGAGCGGGCCCCAACGGGTGTTCACCGTACCGGCGTTGAGATTCGCGACGCCGGTTCCGGAACGGTCCGCGTACGACCAGATCGGAAAGAGCAGGGCGCTGATCGTCGCCGTGAGGGCGACGACGACCAGCGTGGTGCCGGTGATGGAACGCATGGTGCCTCCTGGTGCGGCACCGCACGTTAGTGCGCGTTTCGATGATCCTGTGGGGAGTTCGGCGAAATCCCAGGCAGGGGTGGGGCCCTAGCTGCTGCTGGATCCGCAGCTGGAACCGGAACTCGATCCGCAGCTGGAGCCCGAACTACCGCCGCAGCTCGACCCGGAACTGCCGCAACTGGAGCCACTGCTGCAACTCGAGCCACTGCTGCAGGAGGACCCGGAGCCGCCTCCGCAGCTGGACCCGCCGCCTCCGCTGCTGCTGCTCCCGCAGCCCGATCCGCTCGAGCCCGGGCTGCCGCACCACACCGTTGGCGTGGTGATGACAGCGGCGGTGTACGGGTCGTAATGCGAGCCCGAGGACATGGAGGAGGACCTGCGCGGCCCGGCTCCCGGCATGCGCGCGGCCGCGAACAGCTGTGCCTGCAGGAGCGGATCGGGCAGCGCGCGCAGCCCGTGCAGCGCGACCCGTACGGCGCCGGCCGGATGCAGTGCGTACTCGGCCCGGTAGGCGGCCAGGGCCGCCTTGCCCGGTCCTGTCACCCGGCGTCCGGAGACGGCCGAGCACACCAGGCCGGTGACCATCCCGCCGATCAGGGCGGGAAGCACCTTGATGATGAAGGGGAACGGGTCCTCGCCGAACTCGGCCGACGAGAATTCCATGGCCGTCGGAATGACGGACAGCGGCAGCCCCAGGAAGCAGACGACGAACTGGACGAGCCCCCACACCCCGGGCGCCCGCCGGGCGTGCGGCTCCACCATCAGCCCGCGCGCCGCGAGCCCGTCGCCGATCTCCTGCACGGCGGGGCTGCGCATCACCGCGTACCGCAGCTCGTGCAGCGCTCCGCTGGGCGCCTCGGCGAGCGCCGCCAGCACGGCGCGCTCGACGGGCTCCTGCGCGACGGGCCGCTGCACGGCGACGATGCCCGGACCGCCCACCTGGATCCGGCCGTCCTCGGACATGGCCGTGAGAGCGGTGTCGGTGACCCGGGCGGGTCCGCCCGACAGGAAGGCGGCCTCCATGACGTCATGGACGCCGGAGCCGGCGGTGGCGTGCCCGCGGGCACGGACGGTGAGGGAGATCAGGCCGATGGAGGAGGCGCCGATCACCAGGTAGTAGAGGAGCGCGAGACCGTTCACGTGATCACCTTCCCGCAAGTGCGGCACGGGCGGCCCGTACGAAACGGGTCCTGCGGGTGGGCGGACGAGGGGCGGCCCGGTCCTGCCACCACCGGGTCAGCGCCTGCCGGGCGGCGGGGTCGGCGGGCCGCCCCGCGACGAGCAGATGCTCGGCGAAGTCCAGGGCGTCGCGGCGGTAACCACCGGACATCGGGCGGGACTTGGCGTACGAGAGGAAGGCGTCCCGGTATCCGCTGCCCAGTATCCGGGGCAGCTCGGGGGCGACCTTGGCGACGACGTCGGCGCGCTTGGCGGCCAGGGAGCGGCTCTGCACGCGAAGCCGCCGGGTGTCGAACCCCTCGGGAGCGGGCGTGCCGGCGACGAGCGCGGACAGCAAGGATGCCTGAGCCAGCGCGACGCCCAGACGCGCGGCGTCGCTCGCGCCGTGCCCCTCCGGGGCCGGGACAACAGCGCCGTCGGGGCGATCGGCCCGCGCCTCGGTGGCACGAGCTTCGCCGTGCGATGAGGAGTCGGGGCCGGGTTCGCCGGATCCGCCTCCGGAACCGGGCGTCGTCGGCTCGATCGTGCTCGTGCCGGGCGACCGGTCCAGTACCACTGCGCCGGTGCGGGCGGCCGGGGTGCCGGGCGCGCACTCAGTGCCGTGCGCCTTGCCGGGCCGCGCGACGGCGCTGGTCCCGACAGACACAGACCCGCGGGACAAGCCTCCAGTCGTCAACACTCCCCGTATCGCCGCGAGTTCGGCCTCCAGCTCCGCCGCAGGCGGGAAGTCGTCGTCGCGTTCCAGGAGTACGCCCGGCGGGTCCACCCGGGAGCGGAGTTCCGCCAGGACGTTCAGGACCGGCTCGGTGACCGGGTGGGCGTGGGTGTCGTGCCAGACGCCGTCCTTCTCCACTCCGCCCGCCACGTGGACGTACGCGATCGCCTCCAGGGGGAGCTCGGCCAGGGCCTTAGCCGGGTCCTCGCCCCTGTTCACGTGGTTCGTGTGGAGGTTGGCCACGTCGATCAGGAGGCGCACCCCCGTGCGGGCCACCAGCTCCGCCAGGAACTGGCCCTCCGTGAGCTCCTCGTCCGGCCAGGCGATCAGTGCCGCGATGTTCTCCAGCGCGAGCGGTACGGGCAGCGCGTCCTGCGCGATGCGGACGTTCTCGCACAGCACGTCGAGCGCGTCCCAGGTGCGCGGGACCGGCAGCAGATGGCCGGCCTCCAGCGCGGGCGATGCCGTCAGCGCGCCTCCCGCCCGTACGAACGCGATGTGTTCCGTGACCAGGGGCGACTGAAGGAACTCCGCCCGCGCCGCCAGGTCCGCCAGGCGGCCCGCGTCGGGGCGGTCCGCGCCGCCGATCCCCAGCGAGACACCGTGCGGGACGATCGTCACGCCCCGGTCGCGCAGGCGCTGCAGCGAGGCGGGGAGATGGCCGGGGCAGATGTTCTCCGCCACCACCTCGACCCAGTCCAGGCCGGGCAGCGCCTCCACCGTCTCCGCGATCTCCGGACGCCAGCCGATCCCCGTACCCAGGTGATGCCGCATCGTTTCCCCCTCCTTCACACCCACCCGCGTTGTGCGTGCAGGGGTCATGACCCCCTCAGACGGAGGCGAACCCTGCCGGAGAGACGTTCAGAGCTTCATTTGAGGTTCCGCAGCGCGGGATGGTCGGAGACGACCGTGCAGGATCCCGGCGCGATTTCCGTGAAGCCCGCATCCCTGACCACCGGCAGCCCGCTCTCCGTGAGCTCCTTCCACTGCACCGCCGCGGCCGTACGCACCGACAGTGGGAAGCCCGCCGCCCGCCACTCCTCGCGCTCCGCCGCCGACAGCTCCCACCACGCCAGCTGCGCCCCGTGTCCGGCCTGCGCCATCGCCTTGCCCGCCGACATCTCGACGTCCGGGCTCATCCAGAGGACGGGCGCGGTGAGGTCGGGCGCCGCAGGCTCCTCGGGGTCGTCCAGGTCCGTCCCGCTGACCTGCAGCTTCGCCAGCTCCTTCGGCCAGCCGTCCAGCGGCACCGGCGGGAAGACCCGTACCTCCGCGGCCTTGCCCGTCACCGTGATCCCCGGCAGCGCGCACGCCTTGCGCCACTCCGCGCCGCGCGCACGCCGCACCACCTTGCGGATCCGGGCGTCCTGCCAGTCCCGCATGACGTCCGCCCACTCCCCGTCGCCCAGCGACCGCTCGTCGGAGAGGATCACCAGGACGGCCCGCGCCGCCGTCTCCAAGGCGTCGGTACGGGCGGGGGGTTCGGCCTTCTCGATGTGGACCACGAGGGGGAGGACGAACTGCGGGGCCTCGTCGCGCGACGTCGGCTCCACCACAAAAGGACTGTCGTTGCTGCTCACGCGTACCAGTTTGCCAGCCCGTCCTGCGCACCTTCTTGGCGGAGGCAGTCCCTCCGGGCGAGGATGCTCCGCATGAAGAGCGATCTTTTCTCCACGGACAACATGGCGCAGCCGGCCGTCGCCCCCGGCATGACCCTGCAGAACGCCAAATCGATCAAGTACGCGATCAATGGCGACATGCTCGCCCGCCAGGGCTCGATGATCGCCTACCGCGGAAATCTGCAGTTCGAGCGGAAGGGCCAGGGGATAGGCGGCATGCTCAAGCGCGCCGTCACCGGCGAGGGCCTGCCGCTGATGGCGGTCACCGGACAGGGCGAGGCCTGGTTCGCGCAGGAGGCCGCGAACTGCTTCATCGTCGACGTCGAGCAGGGCGACGCGCTCACCATCAACGGCCGCAACGTCCTGTGCTTCGACTCCACGCTCTCGTACGAGATCAAGACCGTGAAGGGCTCGGGCATCGCGGGCGGCGGCCTCTTCAACAGCGTCTTCACGGGCCACGGCAAGCTCGGCCTGATCTGCGAGGGCAACCCCATCGTCATCCCCGTCTCGCCCCAGGCCCCGGTGTACGTCGACACCGACGCCGTGGTCGGCTGGTCCGCGCACCTCAGCACCTCCCTGCACCGCTCGCAGTCCATCGGCTCGATGATCCGCGGCGGCTCGGGCGAAGCCGTCCAGCTGATGCTGCAGGGCGAGGGATTCGTGATCGTACGGCCGAGCGAGGCCACCCCGCAGAAGGCCCAACAGCACTGAAACTGAACGGAGTCGGCCGTCGGTACGGCCTCGGCGGGCCCTGGGTGCTGCGCGGGGTGGATCTTGATCTGCCCCCGCACGCCGTCGTACGCGTCGAAGGGGTCAACGGCAGCGGCAAGTCGACGCTGCTGCGGCTGCTCGCCGGGATCGACACCCCGACGGAGGGGTCCGTCACCGGCCGCCCGCGCACCGCGTACGTCCCCGAACGCTTCCCCGCCGCCCTGCCGTTCACGGCGCGCGCCTATCTGGTCCACCTCGGCCGGATCCACGGCCTGGGCCGGGCCGCCGCACAGGCCGGGGCCGCCGAATGGCTGGAGCGGTTCGGGATCACGGAGTACGCCCGTACGCCGCTCAGCCGCCTCTCCAAGGGCACCAGCCAGAAGATTGCCGTGGCCCAAGCCCTCCTCGCCGCACCGGAGTTGCTGATCCTGGACGAGGCCTGGACCGGCCTGGACACCGCAGCCCGCGACACCCTCGACGGCGCGGTCGCCGAGCGCGTCGCCGCGGGCGCCACCGCCGTCTTCGTCGACCACGACCCGCGCCGCCTCGCGGACGCCGTCGACGTGGGCCACCGGGTGGAGGGCAGCGCGCTGGTGCCGGTCGCGGTCGTACGGGAGGAGACGGCCGGACCTCGGGTCCGGGTCGAGGCCTCGGGCCCGCCCGGTGCCGTACTTCCGACGCATCTGCCGGGGGCGCCCGTGTGCGAGCAGGGTCCCGATGCCGCCACCCTGACCGTCGCCGCCGTCCACTCCGACGCCCTGCTGCGGGCGCTGCTCGCCGCGCGCTGGCACATTCGCGGACTGACCCACCAGGTGCACGAGGACCGATGACCGCACTGCTCCGCTACCAGACCGAGCTGCTCCTGCGCTCCCAGCGCTGGCTCCCGCCCGTCCTCCTGTACGGGATCTTCCTCGCGGTCGGCGCCCAGGGCGGCGACCCGGTGCTCGACTCCCTCGGCGTCGCGGCCGCGGCCCTGCTCCCGGTCACCGCCTGGCTGGTCCGCATCTGCGCCACCCAGGAACCCCCTGCCGCCCGGCACTGCGCGGCGGCCGCGACCAGCCCCGCCCGGGTCCATCTCTCCTGCCTGGGCGCGGCGTCGGTCTGCGCGGCCGTGCTCGCGGTGGCGGGGACCGCGGTGATCACCGCGATGAGCGACCCGTCGAGCACCGACCATCAGACGGCCGTACCGCGACTCTCCGCGGCCGCCGCCGGACTCCTCGCCGCCCTGGTGTGCGCCCTCGTCGGCGCCGCCGTGGGCGCCCTCTGCACCTGGCCGGTGCTGCGCTCCACCGGCTGGTCGGTCACGGCCACCGCGCTGGCCGCGCTGCTGGTCCTGGTGACGACAGGATCACCGGCCCATACCGCGGTGTACGGCCTGGTCAGCGGCTCGCGGACCGGCACCGTGCACATCCCGCTGCTGCCCCTGGCCGCGTCCGCGGCGATCGCGGCCGCAGCTGCGGCGGTGGTCTGCCGGCTCACCTCCCGGCGCGGCTGACTACTCTCGTCCGTATGAAGGAGACCGAACCGAAAGCAGCAGTGGCGACGGCGGAGTGCGTGCTGTGCCGCAAGCCGACCGAGTACCCGGAGTCGACCCGCGGCATCACGCTCTGCCCCGTCTGCGAGTGGCAGGAAGCCCAGCGCACGGCCTGTTCCGGCTAGCTCGCGCCCATCAGGTCCGAGACCTTCACGAACCGGTAGCCGCGGGCGCGCAGTTCGGGCACGATCCGCCGTACGGCCGAGTCCGTGGCGGGCGCGGCGCTCTCGGTGCAGTGCATGACCACCAGCGAGCCGGGCC
The DNA here is from genome assembly GCF_036227325.1 of Streptomyces sp. NBC_01465. Taxonomy (NCBI): domain Bacteria; kingdom Bacillati; phylum Actinomycetota; class Actinomycetes; order Kitasatosporales; family Streptomycetaceae; genus Streptomyces; species Streptomyces sp. NBC_01465. The sequence continues at coordinate 6,710,359 of NZ_CP109467.1, forward strand.
GCACCCCCGACAGCACCTGCTCGGCCACCGCGTCGGAGTCCTGCGCGAAGGGGTCGCCGCTGACCACGTCCCACTGCACCGCCGTCATGCCCAGCGGAGCCAGTGCGCGCAGGGCCGCGCTGTTGTAACAGCCCCCGGGGAAGCGGAAGTAGGGGACCGTGTGTCTCACCCCCGCCCTGCGGAAGGCAGCTGTCGCCCGCGCCGCGTCGGAGCGCATCGAGTCGGCGCCGAGCTCGGGCAGTCCGTAGCAGGGGGACGTGAAGGCGTAGTGGCTGTAGGAGTGGTTGGCGACCTCGAAGAGCGGGTCGGCCCCGATCGAGCGGGCCTCGGCCGGGTACTCGTCGGCCCAGCGGCCCGTCATGAAGACCGTCGCCGGGACCTTCAGTCGCCGTAGATCGGCGATGAGCCGCGGATTGTCGAAGTGCTCGCCCGCGGCCGCCCTCGGCCCCTCGCTCGCGGTCATGTCCGCGTCGAAGCTCAGCGCGACGATCTTGCCGCGGGTGCGGGAGCCGTGCGAGAAGACGGGGGTCAGTCCGCCGGGCCCCGGCGCCATCGTCGGCGGCTTCGACGGGGTGGGCGAGGCGGCGGGCGAGGGGGAGTGGCGGTGCGGCGCGGGAGAGGCTGCCGGTGCGGGCCTGCCGGTGCGGGACTGCGGGGCGGCGGTTCCGCAGCCGGTGAGGAGGGCCCCGAGGGCGGCGGCGGCCGTCAGCCGCCGGGCGAGTGTGATCACGGACGGAACGTATCCGAGCGACGGGCAGGAACCGTGCACCCCGGTCTAGGCTATTGTCGTAAATGCGGCATTTGTGAACCCGAAAGGGAGCCATGGAAACCGATGCACTGACCTCGGCGCTGCTGCAGGAACTGCGCGCGCCCCAGCCGTATCCGGTCGTCTCGCTGAGCATGCCGACCCACCGCCGCGAGCCCGACAACGCCCAGGACGGTGTACGGCTGCGCAATCTGGTCGCGGAGGCCGTGCACCGCCTGGAGGCCGACGAGTCCGTGCCGCGCAAGGCGCGCATCGACATCAAGGCGCAGCTGGACCGGGCCGTCGCCGACCTGGACCTGAGTCACGCCCACGACGGTCTGGTCGTCTTCGTACGCCCCGACGAGTACCAACTCTGGTCGCTGCCGCGGTCGGTGCCCGAGCGCATCGTGCTCAGCGACACCTACCTCACCCGCAACCTGGTCGCCGCGAAGGCGCAGTCCAGGCCGTACTGGGTGCTGGCCGTCGCGGCCGACCGCGCGACGCTGTGGGACGGCTCGGGCGAGAGTCTGCGCGAGCACACCGGGGACGGTTTCCCCCTGGAGCCCGAGGAGATCCAGACGGACGTGCAGCGCGAGGAGCGCCAGGGCGACACCCCCAGCACGTACCGGGACGAGACGACGAAGCAGTACCTGCGCAGCGTCGACGCCGCACTGGGCGCCGTGACCGCCGCGCATCCGCGCCCCGTGTACGTCGTCGGCCTGGCCCCCGCCCTCGGCGCGCTCGAAGAGGCGGGCGGCGCGGCCCGCAAGGTCGCGGGCAAGCTGCTCAAGGGCGGCCTCACCAACGGCCCCGCCCAGGAGCTGCACGCCCAACTGGCGCCCCTGGTCGCCGAGTTCGAGCAGAAGTCGGCCGCCGAGGTCGCGCGTCGGCTGGACGAGGCGAGAGGCCGGCGCACCTTCGCCGCCGGGCTCGACGAGGTGTGGGAAGCGGTCCGCGAGGGACGTGCGGCGCTGGTCGCCGTCGAGGACAACTACCAGGAGGAGGTCCGGCTCGAGGACGGCCACCTGGCGCCCGCCGGCACCGGTCAGGACGGCGACCACGAGGTCCGCGAGGACATCGTCGACGAACTGGTCGAGGCGGCCCTGGACAGCGGCGCCGAAGTCGTCTTCCTCCCCGACGACGCGCTCGCCGCCCACGGCCGCATCGCCGCCGACCTGCGCTACTGACCTATCCGGCCAGCAGCTGCTTGCGGCACTGGGCGACGTCGAAATCGGCCTTCGGATACTGCGGATCGAGCGCCTCGAGGTGCTCGAGCAGCAGCTTGCTGATCGCCCAGTTCCGGTACCACTTGCGGTCCGAGGGCACCAGGAACCAGGGCGCGGCGTCCGTGGAGCACCGCTCCAGGGCGATCTCGTACGCCTCCTGGTAGGCGGGCCACAGGGCCCGTTCCTCGATGTCGCCCGGATTGAACTTCCAGTGCTTGTCCGGGTTGTCGAGCCGCTCCAGGAGGCGTCGCTGCTGCTGCTCGTAACTGATGTGCAGGAAGATCTTGACGACGGTCACGCCGTCCTCGGCGAGGGACTGCTCGAAGCGGTTTATCTGCCCGTACCTGCGCCCCAGTTGGCTGCGCGGCACCAGCTCGCGCACCCGGGCGATGAGGACGTCCTCGTAGTGCGAGCGGTCGAAGATCCCGATCTCGCCCGGCTGCGGGAGCGACTTGATGATCCGCCACAGGAACGGGTGGTTGAGCTCCTCCTGCGTCGGCTTCTTGAAGGCCTTGATCCGGCAGCCCGACGGATTGAAGAGGCCGATGACGTGCTTGACGACACCGCCCTTGCCGCTGGTGTCCATGCCCTGGAGCACCAGCAGCACGCGCCGCCGGTCGCCGCCCGTGGAGGCCGCGTACAGGCGCTCCTGGAGATCGGCGAGACGTTCACCCATCAGGGTGGTCTCGGCGAGGCCGTCGGCCTTCTTCTTCGGGCCCGCGGGGAGGGCCTCCGGATCGTACGAGGAGAGATCGACCTCCCCGCCGGGCGGGATGCGCAGCAGCTCGCGCAGGGGGACGTCTTTCTTCTTGGAACCCTTCTTGGCCACTGCGCATCCCTTTCAGCCGACGGTTAACACCATGGTCCGGTCACGGCGAAGGTCGTGCCAGGGGTGTAGCAGTTCACGAACATGGTTCGGCCGTCCGGGGCGAAGGTGACCCCCGCGAACTCGCCCCACGCCGGTTCCTCCGCGGTGCCGATGTTCTGCCTCCCCCGGGCCATCGGATAGACCTTCCCCTTCCGGTCCAGACCGAAGACGTGCTGGGCGCCCTCGCCGTCCTCGCACACCATCAGCCCGCCGCCTGGGGCGAGCGTGATGTTGTCGGGGGACTCGCCGGGCAGCTGGATGTCCGTACTCGGCCCGAAGACCACGACCAGAGTGAGGCGCCGCTTCTTCGGCTCGTACTTCCAGACCTGCCCGAAGTGGTCGCCCGCCGCGCCGTCCTTGGAGATGGCGAAGCTGGAGACGAAGTACACGCAGGAGCCGCCCCAGTAGCAGCCCTCCAGCTTCTGCGCGTGCGTGATGCCCTTCGGCCCGAAGTCCTGCAGCCGGATGGGGGTTTCCTTCGCGAGCGGATCCGGTACGGGGACCCACTCGACGCCCTCGAAGCGCGCCCCGGTCTCCTGCACGGCGGAGAGGTCGGGCACTCCCGGCACCCGCATCGCCTCCAGGGCGCCGCCCGCGCGCAGTGAACCGACGCCGCCCAGCGGCTTGTTGGGGTGGAAGCGGTAGAAGAGGCCGAACGGCTTGATGAACGCGTCCTCGGTCTCGTACACCGTGCCGTGGTCCGGGTCGATCGCGATCGCCTCGTGCGCGAAGCGGCCCATCGCGGTGAGCGGGACGGCGCCGCTGCGCTGCGGGTCGGAGGGGTCGGTCTCGAAGATGAAGCCGTGGTCCTTGGTGTAGCCGTTGGTGCCGGCCTTGTCCTCGGTCTCCTCGCAGGTCAGCCAGGTGTGCCAAGGGGTGGGCCCGCCCGCGCAGTTGACGGCCGTACCGGCGATGGCGACCCGCTCGGACAGCACGTTGTTGCGGCCGTCCAGCTCCAGGGCCGTACAGCCGCCCATGCCGTTCGGGTCGTACGTGATCCCGGCGATCGCCGGCACCCGGTGCTTGGCCGTGACGCGGTTCTCGTGGTTGCGGACCAGGTACGTGCGGCCCCTGCGCCCCGGCAGGGCCGTCATCCCGTCGTGGTTGGAGGGGACGGTGCCCTCGCCCGAGCGGAGCTGGTCGCCCTCGCGGGAGAGGACCTTGTAGTGGAACCCCCGGGGGAGGTCGAGCAGTCCGGCGGGGTCGGGGACGAGCGGTCCGTACCCCGATCTGCCGCTCGGCTGGGAAGCGGCGGCCGTGCCCTCGAAGAGGGCCGACAGAGTCCCGGAAAAGGCGATACCGGCGCCGACCGCGCCGGTACGGGCCAGGACGTGACGACGTGTTGCATCGGTCATGGGGCATCTCCCTGTTGGCGGACAGGTGGTGCATGACCCGCATGTGTCTAGCACGTACACAACGGCACGTGAACCATGCGGGTCACGATGCCCCGGGAGTCCCGAGGGTCAGGCGAGCTTCGCGGTGAGCGTGATCGTCGTACCCGAAAGGGCCTGGCTCACCGGGCAGTTGGCCTTGGCGTCCTCGGCGGCGGCCTGGAAACCGTCCGCGTCGAGACCGGGGACCTGGCCCTCGACCGTGATGTGGATACCGGTGATGCCGGTGCCCGGCTGGAAGGTGACGTCGGCCTGGGTGGTCAGCTGGGTCGGCGGGTTGCCGGCCTTGGTCAGACCGTTGGACAGCGCCATGGAGAAGCAGCTGGAGTGAGCGGCCGCGATGAGCTCCTCCGGGCTGGTCTTGCCGTTGGCCTGCTCGGCACGGGCGGGCCAGGAGACCGGGTACTCGCCGATGCCGGAGGAGTCGAAGGTGACGACGCCCGAACCCTCGAGGAGCGTGCCGTCCCAGACCGTGTGCGCCTGACGCGTGGTGGCCATGATGAAATCCCAATCTGTTGGTTGGTGGCCCCAAATCTACTGCGCTACCAGGCCCTTCGCGTCGCGTGCCAGGGCCGTGAGCCGGGAGATCGCCCGGAAGTACTTCTTCTTGTAGCCGCCGTTGAGCATTTCTTCACTGAACAGGCGGTCGAAGGGCAGGCCCGAGGCGAGCACGGGGATCTCGCGGTCGTAGAGCCGGTCAGCGAGGACGACCAGGCGCAGCGCCGTCGACTGGTCGGGCACCGGCGTCACATCGGTCAGGCAGACCGCGGTGACGGACTCGGTGAGGGCGCCGTAGCGGCTCGGGTGGATACGGGCGAGATGGGCGAGCAGCGCAGGGAAGTCGTCGAGGGACGCGCCCTCGGTCGCGTATGCCGCCTTGGTGACCTGCTCGTCGCTGTACGGGGCGGGCGCCTCGGGCAGCCCCCGGTGGCGGTAGTCCTCGCCGTCGATCCGCAGCGGGCGGAAGTGGGCGGAGAGGCCCTGGATCTCGCGGAGGAAGTCGGCGGAGGCGAAGCGGCCCTCGCCGAGCTTGCCGGGCAGGGTGTTGGAGGTCGCGGCCAGCGCGACACCCGCCTCGACGAGGCGGCGCAGCAGGGAGGAGACCAGGACGGTGTCGCCCGGGTCGTCGAGTTCGAACTCGTCGATGCAGAGCAGCTTGTGGCCGCTGAGGGTCTGGACCGTCTGCTGGAAGCCGAGCGCGCCGACCAGGTTCGTCAGCTCCACGAAGGTGCCGAAGGCCTTGAGCTCGGGGGGCGCAGGGGTGGCGTGCCAGAGGGAGGCCAGCAGGTGGGTCTTGCCGACGCCGTACCCGCCGTCGAGGTAGACCCCGCGCGGTCCGGTGGGCGCGGCGGGCTTTTTCGTACCCCCGAACCAGCGCTTCCTGCCCGCGCCGGTGGCCGTGGCGCCACCGCCGAGACCGGCGGCGAAGGCGCTGAGGACGGTGACCGCCTCGGCCTGGCTGGGCTGGTTGGGGTCGGGGTTGTACGTATCGAAGCGGACCGAGTCGAAGCGCGGCGGCGGCACCATCTCCGCGACCAGACGGTCGGCGGGGACGCGCGGCTCGAGGGCGCACAGGGATTGGGGGACCACTTCAGCTATGGACGACGACACAGTTCTTAACTCTATGCGCCGTGCCACACTGCCTGGCATGCGACGCCTGCTCCCTGTGACCGACCAGACAGTGCCAGCGCCCGCGGAGGACCGCGAGTGGAGCCTGGACGAACTGGCCGATGCCTACGCCTACCCGGTGACCGCCCCGGAAGGAGGCGCTCCGTGGCTGCGGGCCAACATGGTCTCCTCGCTCGACGGCGCGGCCCAGCACGACGGCCGATCGCAGCCGATCTCCTCCGAGACGGACATGCGGATCTTCGGCACGCTGAGGGCGCTTGCCGATGCGGTGGTGGTCGGTGCGGAAACGGTTCGCCTCGAGGGGTACCGGCCGGCCCGCGCCCGTGAGGCCTTCGCCGCGCGCAGGGCGGCGGCCGGCCAGGGGCCCGCGCCCGCGATCGCCGTGGTCAGCGCGAGCCTGGAGCTGGACTTCGAGCTTCCGCTGTTCGCCGCGCCGCTCGTCCCGACCCTGGTCCTGACGGGGGCCTCGGCGCCCGAGGACCGCGTACGGGCGGCCGAGAAGGCGGGCGCCGAGGTGGTCATCGCCGGTGACGGGGCGGGCGTGGACCCGGCCCGGGCGCTGCGGGAGCTGGGCGAGCGGGGACACCGGCGGCTGCTGACCGAGGGCGGGCCCCGGATGCTGGGCCAGTTCGTGGCGGCCGGGGTGCTCGACGAGCTCTGTCTCACGCTGTCGCCGACCCTCACGTCGGGCGATGCGCAGCGGATCGCCGGAGGCCCCGCGTTGGCGGTGCCGGAACGGTTCTCCTTGGTGTCGCTCCTGGAGGAGGCCGGGTTCCTTTTCAGCCGCTACCGTCGTGTCTGACAATCGGCGGAATTTGTCGTTCCGGTTAGCTCCGGATGGGCAGACTTACCTTTTCAGACCCCGTGTCGGCACGGGGAAGGATGGTTTCAGCAGAAGGGCTCCAGCGGTGTTCACGAGCGTATTGATGATCGAGAAGCCCCTGACCTCGGAAGACGTGGAGTTCGTCACCACGCTGCACGGCGACGAACAGGTCTCCTTCGTGGTGCTGATCCAGCCGCGCGGCGACCAGGCGGACGTACTGCTGCGAGCCATCGACGACGTGGCCATGGGCGAACTGGACGACGCCACCCACGAGAGCGACGAACCCGAGGGGCAGGACGCCAGGCTCCCCGCGGAACAGGCGCTGCAGCACTCCCTGCAGGCGCTGCGCGACGCCGGCAGCACGGCGGAGGGGCGGGTCGTCGAGGAGCACCCCCTCGACCTGCTGACGAGCGTCGTCAACGAGAAGAGCGCCGACGAGGTCATCGTGCTGACCGAGCCGCACTACGTCGAGGAGTTCTTCCACCGGGACTGGGCCTCGCGCGCCCGTCACAAGGTCGGCGTACCGGTGCTCAAGCTCTTCGCGCACAGCGAATAGGCTGGGCCGCCTCACTTACGTCCGTACACCTTGGGGAGAAACGCACATGGCACCCGGTATTCCTGCCGCCATGGACCGACCGCACTTCATCGGCATCGGCGGCGCCGGAATGTCGGGGATCGCGAAGATCCTCGCCCAGCGCGGAGCCAAGGTCGCGGGCAGCGACTCCCGTGAGTCCGCCACGGCGGAGTCCCTGCGCGCGCTGGGCGCCACGGTCCACATCGGCCACGAAGCGGCGAACCTCGCGGACGACGCCACCTCGGTCGTCGTCTCCAGCGCCATCCGCGACGACAACCCGGAGCTCGTGCGCGCTGCCGAGCTGGGCATTCCGGTGGTCCACCGTTCGGACGCACTGGCCTCCCTGATGAACGGCCTGCGCTCCATCGCGGTGGCCGGCACCCACGGCAAGACGACGACCACCTCGATGCTGGCCGTCGCCCTGACCGAGCTGGGCCTCGACCCCTCGTACGCGATCGGCGGCGATCTCGCGGGCCCCGGCACCAACGCCCGGCACGGCGAGGGCGCGATCTTCGTCGCCGAGGCGGACGAAAGCGACCGCAGCTTCCAGAAGTACGACCCCGAGGTCGCCATCGTCCTCAACGTCGAGCTCGACCACCACGCCAACTACGCCTCGATGGACGAGATCTACGACTCCTTCGAGACGTTCGTCGGCAAGGTCGTCCCCGGCGGCACCCTGGTCATCTCGGCCGACCAGCCGGGCGCGGTCGAGCTGACCTCGCGGATCCGCGACCTCTCCACGCTCAAGGTCGTCACGTACGGCATCGACCCCTCGGCCGACGTACGCGTCCAGAAGATCACCCCGCGCGGTCTGACCAGCGAGGTCACCGTCGTCCTCGGCGGCAAATACCTCACCTTCACGGTCTCGGTCCCCGGCAGCCACTACGCCCTCAACGCCGTCGCGGCCCTCTCGGCGGGCGTCGCGCTCGGCCTGCCCGCGCACAACCTGGCCTCCGCGCTCGGCAAGTACACCGGCGTCAAGCGCCGGCTGCAGCTCAAGGGCGAGGAGGCGGGCGTCCAGGTCATCGACAGTTACGCCCACCACCCCACCGAGATGACGGCCGACCTGGAAGCCATGCGCGGCGCCGCCTCCGAAGCGCGCCTGCTGGTGGTCTTCCAGCCCCACCTCTTCTCCCGCACCCAGGAGCTCGGCACCGAGATGGGCCAGGCGCTGGCCCTCGCGGACGCCTCGGTGGTCCTCGACATCTACCCGGCCCGCGAGGACCCGATCCCCGGCATCACCAGCACCCTGATCATCGACGCGGCGAAGGCGGCGGGCGCCGACGTGACCGCCGTGCACGACAAGGCGACGGTCCCGGACGTCGTCGCGGGAATGGCGAAGCCGGGCGACCTGGTTCTCACCATGGGCGCGGGCGACGTCACGGACCTGGGTCCGCAGATCCTCGCCCGCCTTTCGAACTGAGGGGACGCAACCATGTCGTACGAGATCGACAAGCCCGACGAGCAGTGGCGCGAGGAGCTGAGCCCGGCGGAGTACGCGGTACTGCGCCAGGCCGGCACGGAGCCCGCCTTCGTCGGCGAGTACACCGACACCAAGACGACCGGCGTCTACTCGTGCCGGGCGTGCAGCGCCGAGCTCTTCCGCTCGGACACCAAGTTCGAGTCGCACTGCGGCTGGCCGTCGTTCTACGACCCGAAGGACACCGAGGCCGTCGAGCTGATCCAGGACACCTCCCACGGCATGACCCGCACCGAGGTGCGGTGCGCGCGCTGCGGATCGCACCTGGGCCATGTCTTCGAGGGCGAGGGGTACGCGACCCCGACGGACCAGCGGTACTGCATCAACTCGATCTCGCTGAAGCTGACGCCCGACGAGGGCTGAGCACGACAGGCCGGCGGCTGCTGCCTCAGACGGCGCTGCCGTCGGTCTCCAGGGTCATCCGGGCCACGTGCAGCGCCAGGTACGAGACCTCGTCCTCGCTCAGCTGCTGCCCCAGCCGCAGCTCGACGATCGTCGCCAGCTTCTGCGCGGTGCGGGTCGCCTCCGGGTAGTGCTGGCGGATGCCCTTGCCGATCGTGGCCTCGTGGCCCTTCAGCTGCCCGTGCTGCTGGATCCGTACGAAGAGATAGCGCACATGGGTGATGAACCGCGCCGCGCTCACGGACTCCTGGGAGACGTCCAGGCCGTACTGCTCGGCCACGACGGCGAGCAGCTGCTGGATGACCCCGGTCATCGTGTACGTGAACGACAGGTCGCCCGAGGCGAAGCCCGCGTTGACCAGGTGCAGTGCGAGCGCGGTCGCCTCGGACTCGTCCAGCTTCGGGTCCACGCGCTCGTTGATGGCCGCCAGCAGGCGCTGCGCCTGGGCGTACTCGGCGCCGTACAGGGCCTGGGCCTCGGCGCGCAGCGGGTACTCGACGACGACGCCGCGTGCGGCCCGCTCCAGTGCGCCGGCGACGTGGTCGGCGACGCCGATGGCGAGGGTGGGGCGGGTGGACTCGCGCCCCTCGATACCGACCTCGTCGAGGGCGATGACGACGGCCCGCAGGACTTCCTCGCCGATGAGGGCGAGGGCCTCGGCCAGATGGTCGGGGTCGCGGCCGTCGGCCGGGACGAAGACGCGCACGATCAGCGACGGGTCGATGGGCTTGCCCTGGCGGGAGACGAAGCCGATGCCGCGGCCGGTGAGGATGACCTCCTGGCCCTTCTCGTCGCGCGCGAGGACCACGTTGTTGTTGAGGACGCGCAGGGCCTCCATCAGTGGCTCTCCTCCCGTGCGTGGTCCGGTTCTGTTCTGCTCCATGATCCCCGACCGACGCGGCGTGCGCTCCACCAGGGGAGGCGCACGCCGCGTCGGGGGCGGGCCTTACCGGCGTACGGTCACCACGGGGTCACCCGCGGCGGCGTCCTGACCGGTGTGCGGTTCGACCGAGGCGAGGTCCGCGGTGTTGGTGACGGTCATCAGGGTGACGGTCGAGTGGTCCGCGGCGCGCACGGCGTCGAGGTCGACCTCGACGAGGAGGTCGCCGGTACGGACCTTCTGGCCGGACTCGACGCGTACGTCGAAGCCTTCGCCCTTCATCTGCACCGTGTCGATGCCGACGTGGATGAGCACCTCGATGCCGTCCGCGGTGCGGATGCCGTAGGCGTGGCCGGTGTCGACGACCGTGACGAGCTCGCCGTCGACCGGGGCGACCACACGGCCGTCGGCGGGCTCGATGCCCACGCCCTCGCCGAGCGCGCGGGAGGCGAAGACCGGGTCCCCGACCTCGTCGAGGGAGACCACACGGCCTGCGACCGGCGCCGCGAGCTCGGTGCCCGTGGCGGTGGCGGCGGCGGCCGGTGCGTCCTCGCCGCGGGCGGCGGCCTCGGCCGCGTCGCGCTCGGCGTTGAACTCGGCGCGGTCCTCAGCGGTGCGGAAGTCGGAGAAGTAGACCAGCGCCATCGAGGTGAAGAACGCCGCCGTGATCGCGATGACGTACGCGACCGCCGGGGAGAAGACGGGGATGGTCAGCAGGGACGTGAAGGCGAAGGCCTTGGTGTCCACGCCGCCCATGACGCCCACGATCACGCCGCCCACGAGGCAGCCCACGAGCATGCGCGGGTAGATCCGCTTGAAGCGCAGGTGGATGCCGTACAGGGAAGGCTCGGAGATGCCGCCGAGCAGGCCCGCGGCCAGGGCGCCGGTGGCGGTCTGGCGCATCTCCTTCTCGCGGTGGCGCATCGAGAGCAGCAGCACACCGGCGGTCGCGCCGAAGCAGGCGAAGTTCCAGGCGCCCATGGGGCCCTGGATGAAGTCGTATCCCAGGGTGTTGATGTTGACGAGCATGAGCGCGTTCAGCGGCCAGTGCAGACCCAGCGGGACCAGGAACGGGTAGATCAGCGGGATCATGATCGCGAAGACGATCGGGGCGTTGCCGTTCAGCCAGGACAGACCCTCGCCGAGGCCGTTGCCGGCCCAGATGCCCATGGGGCCGATGAGGAAGGCGGTGATCGGGATCATGATCAGCATGCTGAAGAACGGCACGAAGACCATGTGCACGGCCTCGGGGAAGATGCGCTGCAGGCCCTTGTAGACCAGGGCGAGCAGGGCGACCATCAGCAGCGGTACGAAGACCTGGCCGCCGTAGTCGTTCAGCTGCATCGGCAGCCCGAAGACGTGCGCGACGCACTCCTGGGTGCCCAGCGTCCCGTTGGTGGTGCAGGTGATCCCGGGGATTCCGGAGTCCTTGTTGAGCATGCCCGTGAAGTTCGGGGTCATCACCGCGGCCATCACGGCGGCGCCCACCCACGGGTCGATCTTCAGCTTCTTCGCCGCGTTGTAGGCGACGAAGATCGGCAGGAAGTACAGGACCGAGCGCCACATGGCGTCGACGAACACCCAGGTCGCGGACTTGTCCGCGGCCCGGAAGTCGACCACGCCGACGGCGTCGAGGACGGAGGCGATCGCGATGATCAGCGAGGAGCCGAGCAGCACACCCATGAGCGGGCGGAACGAGTCCGAGAGGTACTCGAAGAAGTTGTCGACCCAGGCGAAGCGCCCGCGGCCCTTGGCGCGGGCGGCGGCCTTGACGTCGGCGTCGGACTGCGGACGGGGCTTGCCGCCCCCGCTCATCGACGGCAGGTTCATGATCTCGGAGTAGACCCGCGCGACGGCGCCGCCGACCACGATCTGGAAGCGGTCGCCGGACTGCGGAACGGTGCCCATCACGCCGTTCAGGGCGTCGAGCGCGGCCTGGTCGACCTTGGCTCCGTCATGGAGCTGGAAGCGCAGGCGCGTCGCGCAGTGCGTGACGCTCTCGATGTTCTCGGCTCCGCCGATACCGCGAAGGATGTCCTTCGCCAGTGCATCGGTCGCCGGTGCGGGTGTGTTCATGATGCGTCCTTGCATCCTTTGCTTCTCTGCCAACGTGGCTCGGCCCAACAAAAAAGGCCTGAGCAACGCCAATGGCGCTGCTCAGGCCTTGCCTCCCCTCGGGCGGAACCGCTCGGGGGAGTAACAACCCTGTGATCGAGATCGATCGGCCGTCACTGTAGACCGACCGCGGCGGCGAGGGCAAACGCCCCCTGATGTTCGAGTGCGAATGAGTGTGGTCGGGTGCGGATGATCCGTAGAGCGCCGGAGCGGCATGGATGTGTCATGTTCCGGATGAGGACACAGAGAAGACTGAGATGGGTGTCGGTCGCCGCCGCGGCCGCCGTCGCACTGGGGGCGGGGCTGGTCGCCGCGCCGCCCGGACACGCCGCCGACGATCCGGTGGACGTCGTGGTCGACGGGAACGACGTACGGGCCGACAACGTGAACGGCCTGACGTACAAGGGCCTCGGCGTGCTCAGCTGCAACAGCACGAGCAATCTGCTGATGGACTACAAGGCCGAACACCCGGAGCGGTACTGGCAGTTGATCCGGGTGCTGTTCGGGGGTGCCAACCCGCTCGTCAACCACGTCAAGGTCGAGATGGGCTCGGACACCAACACCTCGACCGGCGCCGACCCGGCGACCATGCGTACGGCGGACGAACTCGCCGACGCCGCCCGCTCCCCGGGCTTCCAGCTGGCCGCCGACGCCAGGACGGTCAATCCGGGGCTCAAGGTGTCGGTCCTGCGCTGGGAAATGCCGCGATGGGTCCAGCAGGAATGGGACAAGGGGACCGGCAACGACGAGATGTACCGGTGGTACAAGGAGACGCTTCTCGACGTGTACCAGAAGTACGGGTACATGGTCGACTACGTGAACCCGGACAAGAACGAGACCCGCACGCCGGACGTGTCGTTCGTCAAGTGGTACAAGAACGCCGTCGTGAACGACACGGATTTCTCCGACGCGCGCTACGGCATTCCGGTGGCCGAGCGGGGCGCGGTGGCGAAGGCGTACCACCGCATCAAGATCGTCGCCTCCGACGAGAACAACACCCTGAACATGGGGCCGGCGATGCTCAGCGACGCCGATCTGTTCGGGATCGTCGACGCGACCGGGTACCACTACACGACCGAGGACCGGCACGACGGCACCGCCGACAGCGCCACGAACCTTCCGTATACGAAGCTGGCCACCGGCGACAACACCTTCGGCCAGGACAAAGAGGTCTGGTACAGCGAGGGCACCGCCTCGTTCGGATACACCGACTACCGGGTCAACAACAATGAAGGCCCGAACGGAGCGAGCACCGGAATCGGCGGTGTGCAGAGCGCGCTCGACGTCGCCAACCGGCTGGTCAAGAGTTACGCGAACTCCAAGCGCACCCACTACATATTCCAGCCGGCGATCGGCGCCTTCTACGAGGGTGCCCAGTACAGCCACAAGGAACTGGTCAGCGCCCGCGACCCGTGGTCGGGATATCTGCACTACGACGCGGCGCTGTACGTCATGCAGCAGTTCACCCAGTTCGCGAAGACCGGCTGGGAGAACGACACCAACACGGCCGGGATCTGGCGGACCGTCCCCGAGGCCAGTTACAGCGGGGTGAGCGGGACCGAGAACCTCGACGGGTCCAACGGCGCACCGAGCTACATGACGCTCGCCGACCCCGCGAAGAAGGACTTCTCGACCGTCGTCGTCAACGACAGCGACCAGCCGAAGACCTATCGCATCAAGGCCGAGAACCTGCGGCTCGGCAGCGATCCCACGATGGAGGTGTGGGAGACCCGGGCGGCCGACGCCGGGCAGCGCTACGACGCCGACTTCAAGCACCTGGTCGACGAGATGCGCCCCGACGGCGACGGCTTCTACACGTACACCGTGAAGCCGCGGTCCATCACGACCCTGACGACGCTGGACAAGAGCGCCGACCCGGCCACGCGGCAGCGCCTTCCGCAGTCCGGCGAGCGCGCCGTCCTCGACACCGACGCGCACGGCAAGCGGTCCGACACCCGCGACGGCTTCCTCTACGCCGACGACTTCGCGTACGACGAGGAGGGCAGGGTCAGGGTCGGCCGTACGTCCCAGCCGTATCTCTCTTCGCGCGGCAACCAGCCCCGCTACATGGTCGACCAGACCGGCGCGTGGGAGGTGGGCGGCGACGGGGTGCTCTACCAGTACATGGACCAGTCCATGAAGGACACCGGCGCATGGAACAAGAACACCCCCAACACGACGGTCGGCGACTTCCGTTGGGAGAACTACAAGGCATCCGTCGACGTCTCCTTCCCGGACAAGGACGGCGGGCTCGCCGCCCTCGGCGTGCGCCAGCAGAAGGGCATGGCGATCAGCGACGCCGCCTACAGCCTGCGGATCGGTCCCGACGGCGCCTGGACGTTCTACGAGTACGGCACGGCGCTCCAGCAGGGCACGGTCGCGGCGGCCGGCGGCTACCGCCTCGCCGTCGAGGCGAAGGGGGCGCAGGTCACCGCCTTCGTCGACGGCAAGGCGGTGGCGGCGTACGAGGACCCGACCCCGGAGACCGAGGGGCGCGTCAAGCTCGGCAGCGGTTTCCAGAAGACCGGCTTCGACAACTTGAAGGTCGAGAAGGTCGACGGCTACACGCCGTACGCGGCCGCGCAGGTGGACAACATGGACAGCGCGGTGTCGTACGAGGGCACATGGAGCCGGAAGGCGTCTCTCGGCGACGCGATGGACTGGTACCGGTCGACGTCGACGAGCACGACGGCCGGGGCCTCCTTCACCGTCCCGTTCCGCGGTACGGGTGTGGATGTCATCGGCGGCAACGACGGCAGCGCCGTCCTCGACGTCTATGTCGACGGCGAGTTGGCCGTCCGGGGCGCGAAGACCGCCGCCACCGACAAGCGTCTGGCGACGTATGCGCTGCGCGGTCTGCCGGACGGCAGGCACGAGGTGCGGTTCGTTCTGACGGCCGGGAAGCTCGTCGTGGACGCCCTCAACACCGTCTCCGGCGGTGATGTGCACGGCGCTGTCGACACGGCACCGGTCCGGAGCGCCCTGGCGGACGTCGGGACGCCGGAGCGGGGCGATTACACCGACGCTTCGTGGCCGGTGTTCGCCCGTGCCCTTGCTGCGGCAAAGGCCGGCGCGGACGGGCGGAAGGGGCTCGACGCGGTCGGCGTCGAGCAGCTCGCGGGCCGGCTGCGGGCGGCGTACGACCAGCTGGTGCGTACGTAGACGGTTCTGTTGCGAGGGTGAGCGGCTTTGGCGCGGGTGTCGCCGGGGCCGCTCACACCGTTTCGCGGCGCCGGGGCGTGCGTGCGGGCAGGGACGGGGGCGCGGCCGGGAGCGACGACGAGCGGATGATCAACTCCGGGAGGATCAGCGCCCGTTGGGCGGGCCTGCGCCTTCCTTCTAGGAGCCGCGCCAGCATCATCTCGACGGCCGTACGGCCCACGAGCGCCTTCGGCGGCCGCACCGCGGTGATGGCCGGGTCGGCGAGATGGGCCACCTCGTCGTCGTAGCTGACGAGCGCCATGTCGTCGGGGACGCGGATGCCCTGTTCGGTCAGGTACTGGACCACCGAGAGGGCGTCGGGGTCGCTGTGCACGATGAGCGCCGTGATGCGGGAGCGGCGGCAGCCCTCCAGGATGTCGCCGATGATCCGGCGGTGACCCGGCACGTCGAGGGCGACGCTCTCGCGTATCAGGAAGGCGTCGGACAGGCCGAGCCCGGCGCACGCGCGGTGCCAGCCCACGGCCAGGTGCGCCGAGGTGGGGCTGCCCTTGGACAGGACGAGACCGATGTTGCGGTGGCCGAGCGTGTGCAGATGCCGCACCGCCATCTCCAGGCCGGTCGCATGGTCGCTGCGCACCCATTCGAGCTGGTGCGGCGTCGGGGTCCACTCGGGCGTCTGGCGCTCCACGAAGATGACCGGGACCGGCAGTTTCCCGATCCAGTCGATCATCTCGTGCATGCCGGGACCCTCCAGGTTCGGGGCGAGCAGCAGCCCCTGCACCTGTCCGGATTCGGTCAGCCGCACGATCTGCCTGCGGTCCTCCGCCTGGTCGTAACTGGAGCCCCGCAGCTGGACGTTGACGCCGTGCGCGGCCGCGGCATTGCGTACGCCACTGACGATGTGAGGCCAGTAGAAGTCCAGCGAAGGGACGACCATCCCGATCGTGAACGCGGGCGTCGCGAGCCTGCGCCGGCGCACCGGCTCCTGCTCCAGCGGAGACGGCAGCGTGGCCCCGCCGTGCACCCGGGTCAGCAGGCCGCGGTCGGCCAGGGCCGCGATGTCCCGCCGGATGGTCAGCTCGCTCACCGACAGATCGAGGGCGAGTTCGCGTACGCGAACAGCGCCGTGCAGTCGCAGCCGGTCCATCAGCCGCTCGCGGCGTTGCAGCGCGAACAACTGGTCGGCCCCCGCGGGCGGTTCGTGGTTCTCGTGCTGTGCCGACGTCATGGCGCATCCCCTCCCGTCCGGTGCTGAGCCGGGCGCGATGTTCGAGTCTGTTCGGATCGTTTCGTCTCTGGTCGAGCTCTGGTGGGTTTGTGTGGGCGACCACTATCTCTGACTCAGCGACTTCTGGCTGGAACTCGCCGGAAACACAGAGGGCACCTGCTGTTTGAGCAGGCGCCCCATGACAGAGGAGCTCGTACCGCATGCAGACCAAGGCCCGCGCTCTGGTCGTGATGAGCAGGTCCAGCTTCGAGGCCCACTTCGACGCCGACCGCCTGCGCCGCCTCGCCGGCCTCGTGACCCTGGACGACCCCTGCTGGACCGACGAGCTCGACAGCGCCCGGTCGCGCGAACGCCTGGCCCGCGCCGAGGTGCTCCTCACGTCCTGGGGCGCGCCCGCCCTCACCCCGCAGCGGGTCGCCGCGGCCCCCCGGCTGCGGGCCGTGCTGCACGGCGCGGGCAGCGTGCGCGATCTCGTCGGCCAGGAGGTGTGGCGGCGCGGGATCCGGGTGACCAGCGCCGCGGACGCCAACGCCGTACCGGTCGCCGAGTACACCCTCGCGGCGATCATCTTCGCCGGGAAGAAGGCCCCGTTCCTCGCCGCCGACGAGCAGCGCGCGTACGGGGGCTGGGGCTCGGTCACCGGGTACGGCGACGTGTCCAACTTCCGGCGGACCGTCGGCATCGTCGGCTTCTCGCGGATCGGGCGGCAGGTCGTCGAGCTCCTGAAGGTGCTGCGCGGCACCACCGTCCTGGTCGCCGACCCGTACGCGGACCCGGACGAGGTGGCCCGGGCCGGCGCGACCCTCGTACCGCTGGAGGAGATGCTGCCGCGGGTCCACGTCCTGTCCGTGCACGCCCCCGAGACGGCCGGGACCCACCACCTCATCGGCGCCGGGCAGCTGCGCAGGCTCCCCGACTTCGCGACCGTCATCAACACCGCCCGCGGCTCGCTCGTGGACCCCGACGCGCTGGCCGCCGAGTGCGCCTCACGACGGCTGTTCGCGATCCTCGACGTCACCGACCCCGAACCGCTGCCCGCCGACTCGCCGTTGCGCCGCCTCGGCCGCGTGATGATCACCCCGCACATCGCCGGGTCCCTGGGCACCGAGATCGGCCGGCTCACCGACCACGTCCTCGACGAACTCACCCGCTTTGTCGGCCGGCAGCCCCTGCGGGCCGAGGTCACCGCGGAGAGCTGGGCCCTGGGCCTGAGCGCCTGACCCTCCCCCGATTTCCCCCGCACCATCCGTGAGCTCAAAGGAGAGCCGCCGCCATGAAGTTGAAGAAGAGCCTCGCCCGCATAGCACCGCTGGTCGTCGCCACGGCCCTCACCGCCACCGCCTGCGACGCCAGCGGGACGGACAGCAGCTCGTCGTCCGACGGCAAGACCGTCGTGAAGGTCGCGCTGTGGAACTACAAGACCACACCCGAGTTCAAGGCACTGATCGACGGCTTCGAGGCCAAGAACCCCGACATCGACGTCCAGCCGGTCGACATCCTCGCCGACAGCTACCCGGACAAGGTCACCACGATGCTGGCGGGCGGTGACACCACCGACGTCCTCACCATGAAGAACGTCACCGACTACGCCCGCTACGCCACCCGCGGCCAGCTCCTCCCGCTGACCGACGAGGCGACCAAGCTCGACAAGGCGTCGTACTCCGGCCTCGATGACTACAACCTCAAGGGCAAGTACTACGCGCTGCCGTACCGCTCCGACTTCTGGGTCCTCTTCTACAACAAGGACATGACGGGCAAGGCCGACATGTCTAAGCTGACCTGGGACGACTACGCGAAGCTCGCGAAGCAGTTCACCAAGGGCTCGGGATCCGACAAGGTCTACGGCACCTATCTGCACACCTGGCGCTCCGTCGTCCAGGCGATCTCCTCCGCGCAGACCGGCGGCGACCAGCTCGGCGGCGACTACGGGTTCTTCAAGGACCAGTACGACATGGCCCTCGGCCTGCAGAAGGCGAAGGCGGTCCTGCCGTTCTCCGCGGCCTCCAGCAACCAGATCACCTACGACTCCCAGCTGACCACCGGCAAGGCCGCGATGGTCCCGATGGGCTCCTGGTGGGCGGCCGCGCTGCTCGCCGAGAAGCAGCAGGGCAAGAACGACATCAACTGGGGCATGGCGCCGATGCCGCAGATCAAGAGCGACGGCAAGACCGTCACCTTCGGCTCGCCGACCGCGTTCGCCGTCAACAAGAAGGCCAAGAACGCCGACGCCGCCAAGAAGTTCGTCACCTGGGCCTCGGGCCCCGAGGGCGCGGCCGCCGTCGCGAAGATCGGTGTCACGCCCGCGTACACCAGCGACAAGATCCTCGACACCTTCTTCTCGGTCGACGGCATGCCGACCGACGCGCTGTCCCGTACGGCGATGCAGCCGACCACGGTGAAGCTGGAGATGCCGGTCAGCGACAAGACCTCCGACATCGACCAGATCCTCAAGGAGGAGCACGAGCTGATCATGAGCGGCGAGAAGTCCGTCGACGCGGGGATCAAGGAGATGGACAAGCGTGTGAAGGACGAAGTCCAGTGAGTGCCGCCGCCCCGCCCGTCGCACCGCCCGTCACCAAGAACGCGTCCCCCGGCGCTTCCGCGGCCGCCCACCAGGCCGCCGCGAAGCGCCGGCGGCGCCGGAACCTCCTGGTCGGCTGGTCCTTCATCCTGCCGAACTTCCTCGGCTTCGCCGCCCTCACCCTCGTCCCGGTGATCGGCGCGCTCGCGATGGCCTTCACCCAGTGGGACTCCTACTCCACCCCGAAGTGGGTGGGCCTGGACAACTTCCAGCGGCTGTGGAACGACTCCAACTTCTGGGCCGCCCTGCAGAACACCTTCTACTACGCGGCCGGCCACATCCCGCTGACCCTCGGCGTCTCGCTCGGCCTCGCCGTACTGCTCAATCAGAAGCTGCGCGGCGTGCACGTCCTGCGGACCGCGTTCTTCTTCCCGTACATCACCTCGCTCGTCGCGGTCGCCGTGGTGTGGAACATGCTGCTGAGCCCCGACTCGGGGCCCGTCAACCAGTTCCTGTCGTTCCTCGGAGTCGATCACCCGCCGGGCTGGACCAGTTCACGGGACTGGGCGATGCCCGCGCTGATCATCGCGAGCGTGTGGCGCGACATGGGCTACTACATGGTGCTGTTCCTGGCCGGCCTGCAGACCGTCCCGGCCGAGCTGTACGAGGCGGCCCGCATGGACGGAGCAGGTCCCTGGCAGCGGTTCTGGCACGTCACCCTGCCCGGGCTGCGGCCCACGACCTTCTTCGTCACCGTCATGATCACGGTCTCCAGCTTCAAGGTCTTCGACCTGGTGCAGGTGATGACCGAGGGCGGTCCCGGCCGCTCCACCCTCGTCCTGTCCCAGCTGATCTTCCGTGAGGGCATCACCCAGGGCCGCTTCGGCTACGCCTCGGCCGTCTCCCTCGCGCTCTTCCTGATCTGCCTGGTGATCACGGTGATCCAGTTCCAGATGCAGCGAAGGAGCGAGCGATGAGCACCACCGTCGTGCGCAAGGTGACCGGGCAGATCGTCCTGTACGTACTGCTCGCCGCGGTGGCGGTCGCGGTCCTGCTGCCGTTCATCTGGATGCTGATCTCGTCGGTCAAGGACGACCGCGACGTGTTCACGGTGCCGGTCCAGTGGATCCCCGAAGAGTTCAAGTGGGAGAACTTCTCCAGCATCTGGACGCGGGTGCCGTTCGCCGCCTACCTCGGCAACTCGTTCTTCCTGAGCGTCGTGATCACGTTCCTGCAGGTGCTGACCGGCAGCTTCGCGGCGTACGGCTTCGCCAAGATGCGCTTCCCCGGCCGGGACCTCCTCTTCACCGGGTACATCGCGACGATCGCCGTGCCGTGGCAGGCGTACATGGTGCCCCAGTACGTGATCATGCAGAAGCTCGGCCTGGTGAACTCGTACACGTCACTGATCCTGCTGCAGGCCTTCGGCGCGTTCGGCGTCTTCCTGATGCGGCAGTTCTATCTGACGATCCCGGTCGAGATCAGCGAGGCGGCCCGCCTCGACGGCCTGACCGAGTACGGGATCTGGGCGCGGATCGTGCTCCCGCTGTCCAAGCCGGCCCTCGCGAGCCTCGCGCTCCTGACGTTCGTGAACACCTGGAACGACTACATGGGCCCGTTCATCTATCTGACGGACAACCGCCTGTGGACGGTGCAGTTGGGGCTGCGCGCCTTCATCGGCCAGTACGACGCCGAGTCCGCGATGATCATGACGGGTTCGGTGCTCTCCGTGGTGCCGGTCCTGGCCGTGTTCCTGCTCGGCCAGCGCTACTTCGTCGAGGGCATCGCGACCACGGGGGTGAAGGGATGAACCGGACGCGGCTCAACGTCGCCCACGGATCGTGGGAGTTGATCTGGGCGCACGTCCACCGCGTCCTGGTCGTCAACCTCGGGATCGCCGTGACGAACCTTCCCCTGCTGCTCGCGCTGCAGGTGAGCCATCAGCCGTGGCGCCACCCCGTGGTCTTCGGGCTGTTGCTGCTGGTGCTGCCGGGGCCCTCGCTGGCTGCCGCGTTCGCGTATCTCGGTGCGACGACGGGGGACGAACAGGCTCCCGTACGGCTGTTCGTCCGGGCCTACCGGCAGCTCTTCCGGCGGGCTCTGCTGGTCTCGGCGCCGTTCGTACTGCTCATGATCGCGGCCGTGGCCGATGTCGTCACCCTGCGAACCACCGGACTGGGGACGGCAGTTGTCCCCATGGCGGCGGTGGCCGCGCTGGTCGCCGCGCTCGCGTGGCCCGTCGCACTCGCCCACGTGGCCGCGGGAGAGACCGTGGAGCGGAGACTGTTCCTGCTCGCTCCGTACGCGGTGGTCCGGCACGCGGGGCTGGCCCTGATGAACCTGGTGCTGGGGATCGTGGCCCTGGTCCTCGTCAACCAGATGCCGTTGCTGGGGCTCGCGGTGCTGCCCGGGTGTGTGCTGTTCGTGGTGTGGCGCAACTGCCGGGTCATGGTGGCCCTTCCGGGCCGCCACCGACCGGAAGCCGTCCTGGCGACGTTGTCCTGAAGCGCGCCCGGTACGCCGAGGGCGTCACACCGAGATGGCGCAGGAACACCCGGCGCAGGGTCTCGTCGCTGCCGAGGCCGCTGCGCCGGGCCGCGGCGGTGACGCTCTCGCCCGTGTCGAGGAGGGTCCGGGCGGCTTCGAGGCGGACCGACTCCACGTAACCGCCCGGCGTATCGCGGATCTCGCTGTGGAAGAGCCGGGTGAGGTGGCGTGCGCTGACACCGGCCCGGCGGGCGAGCTCCGGCAGGGAGTGGTCCGCCGCCGGGTCCGCGGCGATCTCCCTGAGGAGTGCGGCGAGCACGTCGTGGCGCGGTGCCGGGGTGTGCCCGGCCACGGAGAACTGCGACTGCCCGCCCGGGCGTTGGAGGAAGACCACCAGGTCGCGGGCGACTTCACGGGCCAGCTCCGCGCCCTCGTCGGCCTCGACGAGGGCCAGGGAGAGATCCAGGCCGGCGCTCACGCCCGCCGAGGTGTAGATCCGGCCGTCCTGTACGAAGATCGCGTCCTCGTGCACCTCGATGTCGGGATGGTGTCGCGTCAGCGTCCCCGCGTGCCGCCAGTGCGTGGTGGCACGCCGGCCGCGCAGCAGCCCCGCCTCGGCCAGCGCGAAGGCGCCGGTGCAGACGGATGCGGTGCGCCAGGACGCGGAGTGCAGCGTGCGGACGGCGTCGAGAAGGCCGGCCGGCACCTGCTGGGGGAGGCCGGGGGAGCCGGGCACGATCAGGGTGTGGATGCGCCCGGACAGGCTGTCGGCGGAGTCCGTGAGCAGCCGGGTTCCTGCCGAGGTGGTGACGGCCCCGCCGTGCGGGGAGAGCAGGACCGGCGTGTACCGGGCCCCCAGGGTGACGGCCGTACTGAACACCTCGAGGGGGGCCGTGACGTCGAGGAGCCGGACACCGTCGTAGGCGAGTACGGCGACGGTGCGGGAGAGGGCGGGCCTGCGCAAGCTCATCTCTCCAGGTTAGCGAAGCGCCATGTCCATATGTGTGGGATTCCTGTCCTGATGGACATGGCCGGACGGTGCGTGCGGCCGACAGGATGAGGACATGACCACACACATCGCCGGCGTCGAAATCCCCGACAGCGCGCTCGCCAGGGAGGCGACCGAACTCGTCCGCGACACCGCGGGCCCGCTCCTGTACGACCATTCGCGCCGGGTCTACCTCTTCGGTGCACTGCGCGGCCGCCGTCGCGATCTGGCCTTCGACCCTGAACTCCTCTACGTGGCAGCCCTGTTCCACGACCTGGGGCTCACACAGAAGTACGCCGCCTCCGAGCAGCGCTTCGAGATCGACGGCGCGGACGCGGCCCGCGACTTCCTGCTGCGGCACGGTCTGACAGCCGAGCGCGCCCGGGTCGCCTGGACGGCGATCGCCCTGCACACGACGCCCGAGATCCCGTACCGGATGGAGCCGGAGGTGGCCCTGGTCACCGCCGGGGTCGAAGTCGACGTCCTGGGGCTCGGGTTCGACGAGGTCGGCGACGCGCAGCGGGAGGCGGTCGTGACCGCGCATCCCCGGCCCGACTTCAAGCGCCGGATCCTCGCGGCGTTCACCGAGGGCATCGCGCACCGCCCCGCCAGCGCGTTCGGCAACGTCAAGTCCGATGTGCTCGCCCACTTCTCACCGGGCTTCGTCCGTACCGACTTCGTGACCGTCATCGAGAACTCGGAGTGGTCGGAATGAGCACGCGCCCCCCGCTGCCGCCGTTCACCGAAGCCGGCGCGCTCGCCAAGGTGCAGGCCGCCGAGGACGCGTGGAACACCCGTGACCCCGACCGGGTCTCACTCGCGTACACGGAGGATTCCGTGTGGCGCAACCGCGACACCTTCGTGCGAGGGCGGGAGGAGATCCGCGCGTTCCTCGCCGCGAAGTGGAGCAGGGAGCTCGACTACGCACTGCGCAAGGAGCTGTGGTCCTTCACCGAGGACCGCATCGCCGTCCGCTTCCAGTACGAGTGGCGGGACGCGGACGGCGGGCACTGGCGCTCGTACGGCAACGAGTTGTGGGAGTTCGACGCCCACGGCCTGATGCGACGGCGCGAGGCGAGCATCAACGACGTGCCGATCCGTGCGGAGGAACGCCGCATCTTCGGTCCCCGGCGGCCGGGGACGCGAGGCGCGCTTCCTCTGGCGTGAGGGCGGCAACCTTTGGTTCGACAGCGTCGACTACGGCATGGAACAGCACTCATCCAGCATTCGAAGACGACGAATTGCGAGGCGAGGATGCGACGACCAGTCGTAGTGAGACTCAGTGCGGTCGTGGCCGCGGCGGCCTGTGTGGCCGCCGCCGGCGTGGCCCTGTCGATGCCCGAGGCATCGGCGGCGGCCGCGGGCGCCACCGGCTACGCGTCCCAGAACGGCGGGACCACCGGGGGAGCGGGCGGGACAACCGTCAAGGCCACCACCGGGACCCAGATCCACCAGGCCCTGTGCAGCCGGGCCTCCAGCAGCACCCCGATCATCATCCAGGTCGAGGGGACCATCAACCACGGCAACACCACCAAGGTGTCGGGGGACAGCTGCAACACCGCCGCCGACCGGATCGAGCTGAAGCAGATCAGCAACGTCACGCTCGTGGGCGTCGGCAGCGGGGCGGTCTTCGACCAACTGGGCATCCACGTCCGCGAGTCGAGCAACATCATCATCCAGAACGTGACCGTCAAGAACGTCAAGAAGTCGGGCTCGCCCACCTCCAACGGCGGTGACGCCATCGGCATGGAGGCCGACGTACGCAACGTCTGGGTCGACCACACCAGCCTGTTGGCCTCGGGCGGTGAGTCCGCGGGCTACGACGGCCTCTTCGACCTGAAGGACAACACCCAGTACGTGACGCTGTCCTACAGCACCCTGCGCAACTCCGGGCGCGGCGGGCTCGTCGGCTCCAGCGAGACCGAGCTTTCGAACAGCTTCATCACGTACGACCACAACCTGTACGAGAACATCGACTCGCGCACGCCCCTGCTGCGCGGCGGCACGGCCCACATCTACAACAACTACTACGTGAGCCTGAACGAGTCCGGCATCAACTCCCGTGCCGGGGCCCACGCCAAGGTCGACAACAACTACTTCAAGGACTCCAAGGACGTCCTGGGTACCTTCTACACCGACGCGGCCGGATACTGGCAGGTCAGCGGCAACATCTTCGACAACGTGACCTGGTCGGCGAAGAGCAGCGAGAACAATCCGGCGGGGCCCGACCCGACGTCCAACACCACCGTCAGCATTCCGTACGCGTACACCCTCGACGCGGCGAGCTGTGTCCCCGACGTCGTGAGCCGCACGGCGGGCGCCGGCAAGGGGCTGCTGGTCTCCGACGGCAAGTGCGCGGCGCAGTCGCCGAGCCCGACGCCCAGTACGACGGCCACAGCCACCCCGACCCCGACGGCCACCGCGACCCAGCCCACCGGCACCAACCTCAGCCTCGGTGCCGGTGCCGACGGCTCCAGCAAGGCCGACGGGACGAGCTACGGCAACGTACGGGACGGGAACCTGAGCACTTACTGGTCGCCTGCGTCGGCGACCGGTTCCGTCTCGGTCAAGTGGGGCTCCGCCACCTCGGTGGCGCGGGCCACCATCCGTGAGACGTCGGGCGCGGCGGGCCGCATCGGGTCGTGGCGGTTGCTCAACGGCGACACGGGCGCCGTGCTGACCACCGGCAGCGGGGCGGGCGTCATCTCCTTCCCCGCAGTCTCGCTGAAGAAGATCACCTTCGAGATCACCGGGTCGACCGGCACCCCGCAGGTCGCCGAGTTCGAGACGTACGCCGGATAACCGGCTGTTCCCTCCCGCCGGGGCCTTTGGTCCCGGCGGGACGGGATTTTCCGGGCCCTGTGGCCGTACGGCTCAAGGCGCGGGAGTCCGCCGCGGTGCCTACGCTCGGTGGGAGACCACCGTGCCGGGAGGCGACCATGTCATTGCGCGTGAAGCCGGGAACATCATGGGACGAGGTGTACGCCAGGTGCGTGCGCGCCGCCCCCGAGGCCTTCCAGGCCGACCGGCTGAACAACCTGGAGCGCGGCGAGTGGCTCGCCAGCGGCACCCCCGGTGAACACACCACACCCGTCGACGGCAGCGCGATCCCCGGACCGCCGCGCGTCGGCGCCGAGGACGCGGCCACCGCGGTCGGCTGGGCCTGTGCCGAGCACCGGGCCTGGCAGCGGGTGGATCTGGACGAGCGCCGGGCGCGGGTCAGCGCCGCCGTGGACGCGCTGGAGGCCCACCGCGAACTCCTCGCCCTGCTGCTGGTCTGGGAGATCGGCAAGCCCTGGCGCCTCGCGCTCGCCGACGTGGACCGGTGTCTGGACGGGGTGCGCTGGTACGTGGGCGAGATCGAGCGGCAGATGGAGCTCGGCGGTCGGCGCAAGCCCCTGGACGGGCCCGTCTCCAACATCGCCAGCTGGAACTACCCCATGAGCGTCCAGGTCCACGCCGAACTGGTGCAGCTGCTGGCGGGCAACGCCGTGATCGCCAAGACCCCGAGCCAGGGCGGATTCCACTGCCTGACCCTCGCCCACGCCCTGATGCGCCGCTGCGACCTGCCCGTCACCCTGATCTCCGGTGTCGGCTCGCAGATCGGCAGCTCCCTCATCCGCGGCGAGGGCCTCGGCGCGCTCGCCTTCGTCGGCGGACGCAGCAACGGCCGCAAGGCCGCCGCCGAGCTCGCCGACACCGGTCGGCGCCACATGATCGAGCAGGAGGGCCTCAACGCCTGGGGCATCTGGGACTTCTCCCAGTGGGACGTTCTGGCCAAGCATCTGCGCAAGGGGTACGAGTACGGGAAGCAGCGGTGCACCGCCTACCCGCGCTTCGTCGTCCAGCGCCGGCTCTTCCCGCAGTTCCTGGAGACCTATCTCGGTGTCGCGGCCGACCTGCGCTTCGGGCATCCGCTCGCCGTGGACCAGCCGGACGACGACCTCCCGGAGCTCGACTTCGGCCCCGTCATCCACGCGGCCAAGGCCGCCGAGCTCGCCCGCTACTACGAGGAGGCGCTGCAGGGCGGTGCCGTCCCGCTCCACCACAGTGCCCTGGAGGCCGGGCGTTTCCTGGACGGCCAGGACACCGGCGCCTACGCGGCCCCGGCCGCCGTCCTCGCACCGCCCGCCAACTGGGCGCTTCGCCACCGCGAGCCCTTCGGGCCGCTGGACTCGGTCGTCATCGTGGACTCCGAGAGCGAGCTGCTGGCCGAGATGAACGCGAGCAACGGCTCACTGGTGGCGAGCATCGCGACCGACGACCAGGCGTTCGCCGACCGCGTCGCCCCGGAGGTCCGCGCCTTCAAGGTCGGCGTGAACGCGCCCCGCAGCCGAGGCGACCGCGAGGAGCCCTTCGGCGGGGTGGGCGCCTCCTGGAAGGGCGCGTTCGTCGGCGGCGACCTGCTCGTACAGGCGGTGACGCAGCCCGCGGACGCGGGCGTGCACGAGCTGCTGTACGGAAACTTCCCGGACTACAGCCAGTACCCGCCGCGCTGAGCAGCCGAGCTGCTACTCGACGACGAGCTCGACCTCGATGTTGCCGCGGGTCGCCTTCGAGTACGGGCAGTACGCGTGGGTCGCCTCGACCAGCTCGCGGCCGGTCGCGGCCTCGATCGTGTCCGGCAGCTCGACGCGCATCACGACCGCGAGGCCGAAGCCCGTGTCGTCCTTGC
This sequence comes from Streptomyces sp. NBC_01465, assembly GCF_036227325.1. Classification (NCBI taxonomy): domain Bacteria; kingdom Bacillati; phylum Actinomycetota; class Actinomycetes; order Kitasatosporales; family Streptomycetaceae; genus Streptomyces; species Streptomyces sp. NBC_01465. The sequence continues at coordinate 6,737,553 of NZ_CP109467.1, forward strand.
CGATGGAGACCTCGGCGGTCACCGAGACGTCCTTGGTGTCGACCTTCATCTGGCGGCCGACGGCGCTCATGGCACTGGCGAAACAGGCCGCGTACCCGGCGGCGAAGAGCTGCTCGGGGTTGGTGCCCTGACCGTTGCCGCCGAGGGCCGGGGGCATGGCGAGGGTGAGGTCGATCTGGCCGTCGGAGCTGACGGCGCGGCCCTCGCGGCCGTTGGCGGTGGCGACAGCGGTGTACAGCGCGTCCATGGGATGTCCTTCCGTAGGTCCGGCCTTAAGCATGGCACGCAATTAAGTTGTGCACAACTCAATCGCGTGCGAAGAGCTACGCTGTTCCCATGACCGACGACGCCGAACTGCTCCGCCTCGACCACCAGGTCTGCTTCTCGCTGCACGCCGCCTCGCGCGCGTTCGGCGGCGTCTACCGCGACGCCCTGAAGGACCTCGGGCTCACCTACCCCCAGTACCTGGCGATGATGGTGCTCTGGGAGCACGGACCGCAGCCCGTCAAGGCGATCGGCGAGCAGCTGCGGCTCGACTCGGGGACGCTCTCGCCGCTGCTCAAGCGGCTGGAGACGGCCGGTCTCGTACGACGTGAGCGCAGCGCCGCCGACGAGCGGTCCGTGACCGTCGAACTCACCGTCGCGGGACACGAGTTGAAGGAGAAGGCGCTGCCCGTGCCGCGCCGGATCCTCGCCGCCACGGGTATGGAGATCGAGGAGATCCTCGCCCTCCAGGCCCTGCTGGGGCGGCTCACCGGCGCTCTCGACCGCGCTCACTGAGGACTTCGGCGGCGGGTGGCAGCGCATCGGCTCCCGCCCGCTGCGGCAGCCAGAGGCCGCCCGCAGCAAGGAGTGCGGTCGCCGCCGCTCCGGTGAGCACCGGTACGTTGCCGGCCCAGGAGGCGAGCGCGCCGCCCGCCAGCGCCCCCGCGGGGACCGTCCCCATGAGGGCCGCCTGGACAAAACCGGCCACGCGGCCCTGGAGGTGGGGCGGGGCGATGAGCTGCTGGGTGGTGGTCATGGAGATCGCCCATACCGTGCCCGTCAGCCCGAAACAGAGCTGGTAGGCGATCAGCGCGGGAAAGGCGAAACCCAGTGACGCGGCCGGGATCAGGAAGATCGCGGCGGCCGCGAGCAGGGCGCAGATCTGCGTCGCCCGGAAGAGACCGATGGTCGCGGCGAAGCGCCCGGCCAGGAGCACGCCGAGGACCGTGGCGACGCTGAAGGTGGCGTACACGGTCCCCAACTGCCAGGCGGGCAGAGCAAGGTCACGGGTCGCGTACACGACGAAGAGCGCGTCCGCCGCCCCGCTGCCCACATTGAACCCGGCACCCGCGAGCACCTGCCGCCGCAGCAGCCGGTGCGCGCGCACCACCTCGAAACCCTCGCGCAGCGCGGCCGCCCGGGATCCGCCCGAAGGGCCTTTCCGCTCGGCCGGGGTGTTCAGCGAGGCGGGGAGACAGAGCAGGAGCACGGCCTCCACGCCGTACGCGACCGAACCCGCGAGCAGCGCGGGGGCCGCCCCCGCGAAACCGACCAGCACACCGCCGAGGGCCGGGCCGCCGATCTGGCCCGCCGTACGGGCGCCCGTCAGCGCGGAGTTGGCGGTCAGCAGCTGCTTCCCCCGCACCACCCGGGGCAGGGCGGCCTGCAGGGCCACGGTGAGCGTGGAGGTGAGGGCGCCCGACGCGGTGGCGACCACGTACAGATGGAGCCAGCTGAGCCGGTCCATGGCGCCCGCGAGCGGAACGGAGCCGACGACCAGGACCTGTAGGACCGTCAGCAGTACGGCCAGGGAGCGCAGCCTGGCCCGGTCGACGAGCACACCGGCGAAGGGACTCAGCACCGCTCCGGGCAGATAGTTCAGCGCCATCAGGGCCGCCGCCCCGAAGGGGCCCGCGTTCAGCCGGTCCACGGCCAGCAGCGCGAGCGCCAGGGTGGTGACCTGGCGTCCGACGGAGCTGGCCGCCTGCTCGCCGCAGAGGAGAAGGAAGGCGCGGTGACGGCGGAGAGGGCGTACCGGGGGGCCGGAATCCATCGGGTCAGATCGCTGCGCAGGGCACGGGCCACTGGCGCAGGCGCGGCGGCAGGGCCACCGCCCAGCCGTCGGTGACCAGGACCAGCCTCTCGGCCGCCAGTACGGAGGCCGCCTTGCGGTGTACGGCGCTCAGCCCGTCCAGCGGTGTCGGCTCGGCGAGGGTGAGGAAGGCGGCCAGAAGCTCGGGATGGGCGAGCGTGAACCGTGCCGAGGCCGAGGACTCCCTGCGGTCCATGACCGTGACGAAGTCCGGACCGCGCCGGTGGTAGAGCAGCCCGTACGCATGGCGGGAGCGCCAGTCCGTCAGCGCGGGCGGCTCGTCGGGCAGCGGGGCGGGCGGCGGAAGATGGTGCAGCGGCGCGGTGTCCGCCGCGCCGTCCGGGACCCAGTCCACGGCGAGCGCATGGCTCTGGCACTCGCGCAGGAACTGGACCGACACCGCCGCACCCCGGCCGCCTCCGGCCAGCGGGAGCGGCTCCCGCACCCGCACGCGACGGCCCGTGACGGTATGCGGTACGGCGGCCGGGAGGAGCGCGGTCATCCGGCGACTCCCTCGAACGCCGGCCGCTCCGGCGCGGGTTCGGTCAGACGTACCGGCTCGTTGCGGGTGGGCAGCGACACGTACGACCGGGTGTCGAAGTACAACAGCCCCAGGGCGACCGCCTGTTGAAGCCATGCGCCCAGTTCTTCGGAGCTCACCGGGTTGCCCTCGCCCGTCAGCAGCCTGAGCAGCGCGGGCTCGGTGCGGCCGGGCTCCAGATGGCGCAGTGCCGCCGCCTCCCAGCCGGTGAGCCGGTGCGTGCGGTGCGGCCGGCCGTGGCGGCGGTCGTGCACCAGCAGATCGCCACCGCCGTCCTCCGCCACCTCCTCCAGGAGCAGGGTGGAGGAGGCGTGCCCGGCATGCCAGGCGCGTACGGCCGCCAGGAGGCGCTCCTCGGTGGTGCCGCCGATCCCCGCGGGCGGGGTGTCGAAGAGATAGACCAGATCGGCCAGTTCGGCCTCGGGCAGGTCGTAGACATGGCCGTACATCTCGGCCGGACGGCGCTCCGCGAAACCCAGGGCAGGGGTGGCGAAGTTGGGGCTGAAGCGCTCCAGCTGGATGCGGAAGGCGCCGCCCGGCGGCTGCAGATGGACGAGCGCGGGCAGCTGGTCGATGACGGACGTGTAGTCCTCGGCGCTCTCGCCGGGGAAGCCGTAGAGGTAGTTCCAGGTGCAGGTCAGCGAGTGGTTCGCGCAGTCCCGCAGCGTGCGGACGTTGCGAGTGCCGGTGACGCCCTTGTCCATGAGCTCCAGCGCCCGGTTGCTGAGGGACTCGATCCCCGGCTGGATGTGCACCGCCCCGGCCCGGGCCAGCAGCCCCAACTGGTCCGAGGAGAGGTTGGACTTGACCTCGTAGTGCATCCGCAGGTCCCAGCCACTTCTCGCGGCCATGGGGAGGAAGTCCTTGAAGTAGCTCATGTCGATGATGTTGTCGACGGTGACGATGTCGAGGAGGCGGTGGCGTCGCACCAGCCGGTCGATCTCCGCCCACAGCTGCTCGCCGGGCTTGGCGCGAAATGCCATGGCCGAACCGTTGAGCCCGCAGAAGGTGCAGTGGTGCTTCTCGCCCCACCAGCAGCCCCGCGCACCCTCCACCACCAGCTTGGGGTGCACGTACTCCGCCACCGGGGACGCGTCCAGGGCCGACTGCCACAGGTCGTAGTCGGGCGGGGGGATGTCGGCGGGCGCCACCGTGCGCCGGGTCTCCTCGTTGGCCCGTGAGACGGCGCCGTCCCACCAGCACACTCCGGGTACGTCCACCGGGCGGGTGGCGGCGGCCAGATGGCCGAGGAGGGCGGGGAAGGCGTACTCGCCCTCGCCGCGCACCACATGGTCGACGAAGCGGTGATTGCGGTGCAGGGCATGGCCCATGGGCCCGTCGCAGTTGCTGCCGCCGAAGACGACAGTGATCCCCGGACGGCGCCGCTTGAGCTCCTTCGCGAGCGCGAGCGAGGACACGTTCTGCATGAACGTACTGGTGAACCCCACGACGTCCGGGTCGCCGGCGAGGATCTCCGCCGCGCACAACTGCACGAACTCCGCCGCGTGGACGCGCATCGCGGAGGCCTTGTCGATGGCGGTGCCCCGGCGGCGGGCGTAGTCGTCGAGGGCGGCGACGCCCCAGGACGGGTCCTCGTACAGGACGCCGGAGAAGACCCAGTCCCCGAGCCCGTCGAAGATGGCGTCGCTGCCCACCGCGACATGGTCGCCCGGACGCAGCAGCCCCTGGGACCGCTCGAGCAGGAACTCCGCCCAGCGCAGCGAGCCGTGGAACTCCCGCACCTCGTCCTGCGGCCTGGTGCGCGCGACGAGCGCGTGCAGCAGGCCGATCTGGAGGGAAGGGAGTTCCACCGGCTGCCACGGCATGGTCACCAGGTGGACGCGGAGCCCTTGCGTGGTGCTCAGAGCGCGGGCCGCTTGTCGATGGTGTGCCGCTCGCGGTTCTTCGACTCCTCGTCGCGGACCACCACCTTGTTCAGGTCCAGGGTGATCTCGGTGACGTCGTCTTCCTTCTCGTCGTCCATACGCGCACTCCTTACGGGGTCGGTGTCCGGGCTCGAAGTCCGTTGACCGTAAGGGGAGTTGCGTGTGGGGCACAAGAGTCGGATTCAGGTCATCACACGCTCAGGACCGCCAGTGGCGAGAACGTGACGCGGGTGGTCGAGCCGTCGTCGGCCCACTGGACGTCGATGCCGTCGGGCGTCGCCGTCACCGAGGTCACCGCGTCCGCGACCGGCTCCGCGGAGGTCGTGAGCGCGGCCAGCGACGCGTAGATCTCCGTGCCCTCCGCCTCGCCGGTCAGCCGCGGCACCAGCGCCCAGCGCGTGAACGCCGTGCCCTGGGGGGCGCGCACCTCCTCCTCGCCGCTCCACCCGTGCAGGGGGTGCAGCGCCGAGACGAGGCCCTCCTCAGGACCTGTCGCCCAGCCCGTCTGCTCCACACGGGCCCCGGGCGGGGCGCCGGTCACCCGGTGCACCCGTATCTCGTGGCGGCCGCGCGCGACAGTGACGCTCTCCACGCGCAGACCGGGCTCCGTCGGCGGGCCCTTGGGGAAGACCGGGGTGTGCCAGGACGCGGCCCAGCCCCAGCCGTCGCCGTGGCCCGCGCCGAGCGGGTGGATGCGGCGGCGGGTGGAGCGTACGCCCGCCAGGTTCACGGCGAAGTGGTTGTCCTCGGCGTTGACCTTCGAGGTGGGTCCGGTGCGCGTGGAGTACGCCTGGCGGCCGTAGTGCGGGTCGCTCTCGGACGCGAACTCGCCCTCGTGCGGCCGCACATGGTCACTGCCGTGATTGTGCAGCCGTACGATCCCGTCCTCCTGCGTCGACTGGATCAGCAGACCGGGAGCGGGTACGGAGAGGACCCGGTCGGGGCCCTCGCTCGGCGCCTCCTCCTCGGTCGCCGTCCAGAACGCGTGGCCGGCGGGGGCGAGCAGCGCGACGAACGCCTTCGACGCCCAGTACGGCGACGCGGGAGCCGAGTACGGCTGGAGCGAGGCGTCGTGCGGGCCGTACCAGCCCAGCGACAGCAGCCCGTCGTCGCCGGTCGCACCCCGGTCCAGGAAGTGGCGCAGGGAGCCGCTCGCCACCCGGCGCGAGGCGCCCGGCGTCAGCGGGGTGTGCCCGGTGAGGGCGCCCAGCGAGACCGCGCTGGAGGCCGCGAACCGGTAGGTGAGCGAGCGGCCGAAGTGGATCGGGGCGCCGTCCGCGCCGAAGAGCAGACCGAAGCTCTCCAGGTGCTCGCGCAGGCGCGCACCGAAGTGGGCGGAGAGCTCGGAGTCGCCGGACAGGTGGGCGTGGAGCACCGGGTAGAGGTGCAGCGCCCAGCCGTTGTAGTGGTCGAAGGCGCGGCCGTCGCCGTCGGCGTACCAGCCGTCGCCCCGGTACCAGGTCTCCATCAGGTCCAGGGCGCGCTCCTGCGCGCGGACCGTCTCGGCGTCGCCTCGGCCCACCGACTCCAGGAATCCGGCCACGGTGTACGGGAAGAGGTACCAGTTGTTGGGGGCGGGCGTGTGCCGCAGCGATCCGCGCAGCCACTCCTCGGCGCGGTCCTGGGCGCCGGAGTCCAGACGGTCCCAGAGCCAGGGGCGGGTCAGCCGCAGCCCGAGCGCGACGGACGCGGACTCGACCATGGGCTGCCCGAAGACCGTGTGGTCCTGGATCAGCGGCCAGGACTCGGCGTCGTCACGGCCCGGGGTGCGGGTGCCCGCCACCAGACCCTGCGCGTACCGGTCCAGCCAGCCGTGCGGGTCCTTGCCTTCGCTGCCGGCGACGCGGAACGCGGCCGCCAGGAACGTACGGGCGTACCCCTCCAGACCGTCGGAGCGCACCCCGGACACGGAGGGCCGGCCGGGCAGGTCGAGGAGGGCGCCCTCAGGGGTCGCCCACTTCCAGGCGGCGTGCAGCAGACCGTCGGCGGCCGCCTCCCAGTGGGCGCGGGTCAACCCGGTGTGCGGGCTCAAGTCGGTGTCGTACGGGGGGAGTTCGAGAGGGCTGTTCATGCGAGGGAGGCCCGCCTTTCATTACGTACGGGATGGGCGAAGCCGTCGCCCGCGGCCCACCGGCCGACCTCGCTCACGGCGAGGTCGGCGAGACGGCGCCACTCGTTGCCCTGGGAGCCGGCGAGGTGCGGGGTGATCAGTGCGTTCTCGCACTCCCACAGGGGGTCCGTCGGCGGCAGCGGCTCGGGGTCGGTGACATCGAGGATCGCGCGGATGCGGCCCTCCTGGAGGGCGGCGAGGAGGGCGTGGCGGTCGACGACCGGGCCGCGCGCGGTGTTGATGAGGGTGGCGTCCTGGCGCATCAGGGCGAGGAGTTCGGCGCTGACCAGGCCCTCGGTGACCGGCAGCAGCGGGGTGTGGACGCTCACGATGTCGCTCTGCGCGAAGAGTTCGGGCAGGGACGCGGCCTCGGCGCCGAGCGCCGCGGCCTCCTCGGGGGTGACGAAGGGGTCGCACAGCAGGATCCGCAGGTCGTACGGCTGGAGCAGGTCGATCACCCTGCGGCCGATCAGCGAGGCGGACAGGATGCCCACCGTACGGCGGTAGTTGCCCACCTCGTCGGGGGTGCGCAGGAAGTTGTCGCGGCGGCGGGCGGCGCGGAAGTCGCGGGCGCGCTCCAGGACGCGCTTGCCCGCCAGAAGGATCATGGCGATGGTGTACTCGGCCACCGGGACGGCGTTGGCCGCGGCGGCCGAGGAGACCTCGATGCCGCGCTCCCAGCAGGCCTCGGTGACATGGCCCCGTACGGAACCGGCCGTGTGGACGACGGCCCGCAGCCGGGGCGCGGCGTCCAGGACGGCCTGATCCAGGGGCGGACAGCCCCAGCCGGTGATCAGGATCTCGGTGTCGGCGAGCGCGGCGCGGGCCCGGTCGGTGGTCAGGTCGTCGAGTACGGGAAGAGGCGCGAGGTCGCAGACCTCGCCGAGCGCGGCCAGGGTCTCGGGGCCGAGCACGGCCGCCGCCGCCTCCTTCGACATGGCGACGGCGGCGCGCGGACGGCTGAACCGGGGTGGTGCAGAGGTCACTTGACGGCTCCGGCGGTGAGTCCCGACTTCCAGAAGCGCTGCAGCAGGATGAAGGCGAGGATCAGCGGCACGATCGCGAGCAGCGATCCCATGATCACCACCGCGTAGTAGTCGGGCTCGGTGGTGGCCGAGCTGTTCCAGGTGTAGAGGCCGAGGCTGACGGGATAGAGCTTCTGGTTGGAGAGCATCACCATCGGCAGGAAGAAGTTGTTCCAGATCGCGGTGAGCTGGAAGAGGAAGACCGTCACGAGCCCGGGGCCCAGCATCCGCAGCGAGACCCGCAGATACGTCTTCAGCTCGCCCGCGCCGTCCATCCGCGCGGCTTCCAGGACCTCGTTGGGTACGTAGCCCTGGCTGAACATCCGGCCGAGGTAGACGCCGAAGGGGTTGAAGAGGACGGGGATGAAGACCGACCAGAAGGTGTTGACCAGACCCGTCTCGGACGCCATCAGATAGAGGGGGAGGGCCAGGACGGTCTGCGGCACCATGACCGCGGCGAGCACCAGGCCGAAGAGCTTCTCCTTGTGCGCGAAGCGGTACTTGTCGAAGGCGTACCCGCAGGCGATGCTCACCATCGCGCCGATGCCGGCGCCGAGGACCGCGTACAGCAGGCTGTTGCCGTACCAGCGGCTGTAGATCCCGTCGTCCATCGCGAACAGGTTGCGCAGGTTCTGCAGGAAGGAGAAGTCGTGCGGCGAGAAGATGGAGCCGCCCGACAGCGCGTCCTGCTTCTTGCCCGCGGCCAGCACCAGCCAGAGCGCCGGCAGCAGCGTGTAGAGGACGGACAGGCCGACGACGACCTTGACGGTGGTACGGCCGAGCAGCCGGGGCCGCAGGGACGCGGCGGTGTCGTAAGTGCTCATCGGGCGTTCTCCTCGGGGGAGTCGGCGCGGTTGGTCCAGCGGGTGACGCCGTACGACAGGGCGATGGTGACCACGAGCAGGACGACGGACGCGGCGGCCGCCATGCCGTAGTTGTTGCGGGTGAAGGCGGCGTCGTAGATGTACATGCTGGGCGAGAACCGCTGGTTGATCATCGGCGTGGCCAGGCTGAGCAGCTTCGGTTCCGTGAACAGCTGCAGCGCCCAGATCAGCGTGAAGATCGCGACCATCACGATGGACGGCCGTACGAGGGGCGTCTTGACCTGGAGTGCGGAGCGCACCGGGCCCGCGCCGTCGACGACCGAGGCCTCGATGACCTCGCGCGGGACGGCCTGCAGGGCGGCGTAGAAGACGACCATGTTGTAGCCGAGGTTGGACCAGAGCGAGATGTTCACGATCGAGGGCAGCACGGTGTGGATGCCCAGGAAGTTGATCGTGATGTCGCCCTTGGCGAACAGGTCGATGATCGGGCTGAGGCCGGGTGTGTAGAGGTAGAGCCAGATCAGCGCGGCGATGATGCCGGGCACCGCGTGCGGCAGGAACAGCGCGAGCTGTGCCCAGGCGCGCAGGCGTACGACGCCCGAGTCGAGCAGCAGCGCCAGTGCGAGCGCGCCGATCACCATCAGCGGGATGTAGATGAGGCAGTACAGGGCGACCACACCGAGACCACTGAGGAACGTGGGGTCGGTCAGGACGGCCGCGTAGGAGCGCAGTCCGACGAAGACGGTGTGCTCGGGGCCGAAGCCGAGCCCCGGCTCGTCCTGGCTGAAGAAGCTCAGCCAGATCGCCGTGCCGACCGGGATGAGGAAGACCGTCACCAGGAGGGCGAAGAAGGGCGTCATCAGGACGGAAGCGGCGCCGAGTTCACGGCGGCGGGTTCCCTTGAGGGTGGAGGTGGGGCGGGCGTCCGCCGCGGCCTTGCGGTCGGCGGGAGCGGTGGTGGTGGAAGCGGTTGTGGTGGTCATGGCGTGGTGTCACCTGCCTCTCTGAGCGCGCGGATGCCGGTCATGCGGTGTGCTCGGTCACGGAGAGACCGAGCGCCTTGAGGTCCGGCATCGTGCCCTGCTGGGCCGCGCTCAGGGCTTCGGTCAGGGTGCCCTGACCGGCGCTGACCCGGGCGAACCTGTCCTGCAGCACCGAGTTGGTGGCCGACATCCGGGGGCCCCAGACCCAGCCGTCGCGGATCTTCGGCGCCTCCTGCTCGAAGAGGGTGTAGATGTCCTGGCCGCTGTAGTACTTGCGGTCGAAGGCCTTGCGGCCGGCGGCGACCAGGCCGTGGGCCGCGGGGTACTGGCTGCTCGCGCCGCTGGTGAGGCGGGCGCGCAGCGAGTCCGCGCTCGCCACCTGCCACTCGATGAACTCCATGGCCGCTTCCGGGTGCCGGCAGTCCTTGGTGACGGCGAAGGTCGAGCCGCCCTGGGTGCCGAGAGCCGGGTGCGCGGTGTCCCACTGGGGCAGCGGGGCGATCTTCCACTTGCCGCTCTGCGCGGGCTGCGACCGCATCACGGCGCCGGCCTCCCAGGCGCCGGTGAGCCGGACCATGATCTTGTCGTTGGCGATCTGGGCGTCGCCCTGCCGGGTGTTGAGCGGGTTCATGAAGACCAGGTCCTGGTCGAACAGCCGCTGCCAGTACGCGGCCGCCTTGCGGCTCGGGGCGTCGGCCATCGAGACGTTCCACGCACCGGCGCTGGTGTCGAACCACTGGCCGCCCGCCTGCCAGGCGAACGCGGCCATCGAGGAGGCGCCGTCGGTGGGGAAGAGGGCGAGCCTGCGGTCGCCGCCCTTGCTCCGTACCGTCTTCGCCGTCTCCTCGAACTCGTCCCAGGTGCGGGGGACTTGGAGGCCGTAACTCTCGAAGAGGTCGCTGCGGTAGTGCATCACCATCGGTTCGACGTCGAGCGGGACGCTGAAGGTGCGCTTCTCGAAGGTGGTCAGCCCCAGGGCCTGCGGAAGGAGCTTGGCGCGGAGCCCGTCGCTGACCAGATCGGTGATGTCGCGGGCGACGCCGTCGATCGCGAAGGTGGGCACCTGCGGGTACTCGATGGTGGCGACGTCCGGGGCGTTGCCCGCGCGGGCGGCGTTGCTCAGCTTGGCGTAGCCGCCCTGATCGCCCGACGGTATCTGCTGGTACAGGACCTGGATGCTGTCGTGGGTCTTGTTGAACTCGTCCACCACTTCCTGGCTGCCGCGCAGCGCGGACCAGAAGGTGATGGTGGTGGTGCTCTTGCGCGTACTGGTCTTGCTCGTACTGCTCGATCGCTCGGCTCCGCCGCTGCTGCACGCGTTGAGCGCACCTGTCAGGGGCAGAGCTGCTACTGCGGCGAGCACGGATCGACGGCTCTGTCGGCCGGGCATGTGGCGCCTCCCGCGGCTCCTGGTCGGGACACGGGGAATACTGATCGCCTGACCGGTCGGGGTCAATAGATCGATCAGAAGAAACCCAAAGCGGTCAAACGCTCACTTCGGGGGGTGGGTTGGCACCTGCGCCGATCCGCGCACCTTCAGCTCCGGGAGCAGCTCGACCCTGCGCACCGTGCCGGCCCCCGCGCCCGACGGCCGCTCCAGACGGTGCAGCAGCAGCTCGGCGGCCGCCCGCCCGATCTCCGCCTTGGGCGGAGCGACCGCGGTCAGCGGCGTACCGCCGAGCCCCGCCACCATGTCGTCGTACGCCACCACCGAGCAGTCCTGCGGCACCCGCACCCCCTCGTCGCCGATCTGCTGCACCAGCATCAGCGCGTCCACGTCCCCGTGCAGCACCGCCGCCGTGGCCCCCCGCTCCCGCAGCAGCGCCGCGAGGCTCGGGTGCGGCCCGCGGTCCGCCGCCGGCTCGGCGCCCGCGTCGGGGGCGCTCAGCATGATCGCCCAGTCCTCGATCTCCGGCCGGTCCTCGGCGATCTTGGCGAAGGCCGCGCGGATCGCGCGCGCGGTCGGGCTGTCGTCGCGGGCGGCCAGCACGATCCGGCGGTGACCCAGCGCGACCAGGTGTTCCACCGCCAGATGCGTGCCGTACCAATGGTCCGAGCAGACCGAATCCAGCGCGTGCAGCGCACTGCCGGGGACCGGTCGCCGCTCCATCAGCACGGCCGGCACCTTCACCTCCGCCAGCCAGCCGTAGTCCGCCTGCTCCGCAGCGGCGCTCCGCCACCTCGGAGCGATCAGCAGACCACGCGCCCCGTCCGCCAACGCCCGCTCCACAATGGCCTGTTCGGCCCCCGGCGCTCTCGGTGCGATATGCAGGGCGGTGCGGATCCCGGCCGCCTCCAGCACGGTCCGCGCGCCGTGCAGCGTCTCGTTGAGATACGAGTGCCGCTCGGGCACGACCAGCGCCACCGCATCCCCGTCGGCGGCCGGCCGCCCGGCCTCGGGCGCGGCCTGCACGGGCACCATGGACCGGGCCACCCCGTGGCCGCGCCGCAGCTGCCCCGCCCGCGCCAGCTCCTCGACGTCCCGCCGGAGCGTGACCACCGAGACCGCCAACTCGACCGCCAGATCGGTCACTTTGACCGCACCGCGCGACTGCACCGCGGACAGAATCCGCTGCCGCCTGAGCTCGACCGGCTCCCGCATGCTGAGGCCCCCTCGCCATGCTGTGTTCGTTTGAACGCTTTCGCCGCAGCATAACGATCGTCGGCGGCCCGGGGCATCAGTTCCGCAGGACCGGCATTCGCGCGACGACCACGGTGGCGTACCACTCCTCGGAGGAGACCACCCGCGCGAGCAGCCCGCACTCCGCCACGGTCGCGACCGCCTCGTCCGCCTGCCGCTCACTGACCTCGAAGAGCAGATGCCCGCCCGGAGCCAGCCACCGCGGAGCCTCCGCCGCCACACGCCGCAGCACATCGAGCCCGTCGACGCCCCCGTCCAGGGCCACCAGCGCCTCATGGACCCGGGCCTCGGCCGGCAGCAGCCCCACCTTCGCGGTCGGTACGTACGGCACATTGGCGATCAGCACATCGACCCGCCCCTGCAGCGCCACGGGCAGCGGCTCGAAGAGATCACCCTCGTACGTGAGGCCGCCGGCCTCCGCCACATTGCGCCGCGCACACCGCACCGCGGCCGGATCGATGTCCGCGGCGTGCAGCTCGGCCCCGCCCAGGGCCGAGACCACGGCGGCCCCCAGCGCACCGGAGCCGCAGCACAGGTCGACGACGACCGCGCGCGGCGGGGCGAGCGGGACGGCCTGCGTGACGAGGAACTCCGTACGGCGGCGCGGGACGAAGACCCCCGCGTCGACGGCGTAGCGCCGCCCGGCGAACTCCGCCCAGCCCAGGACGTGTTCCAGCGGATGCCCGGCGGCACGGCGCTCCACCATGGCGGCGAGATCGGCCGGATCCGCGGCGGCGGACAACAGGAGCTCCGCCTCGTCCTCGGCGAAGACACAGCCGGCGGCACGGAGCCTGGTGACAAGAGCGGGGAGAGAAAGAGAAGAAGAGGGGACTGCCGACATGGGAGAGAACCTTTCGCGCTACCGAAGGGCGCTCTCGCGGTCACCTACGTCCGAAACGTCCGGTGAGCCGTACAGCTGTGAGAGGAGAGCACCCAGCCTGTTCCAGCGTTGATGGGGCACACCTCCTCGGTCGGTCCACTGCTGTGGAGACGGCAACCGTAACACCGCCTGACACCAACTGCGCCGCGCCCATAGGGTGATCGGTACGAGCGCCGAGGGGGAGGCACCAGTGGCACCGAGACAGTTACCGTCACTGCCGCAGTACCGGAAGGACGCGGTGACGCGGCGGCTCTGCGCCTCCGCACATCTCGACGCGGACTTCGCCCGGCAGATCCGCGCCTACTTCACCACCGAGTCCCTGCACGCGGTCGGGCTGCCGCTCGGGATCAACCTGGTCGCGCTGGTACGCCACTGCCGTGCCGCCGCCGCCCGCCAGGACCGTCTCGACCACCGGCTCGCCTGGCTCTTCGCCGGATTTCTGGCCTCGCTGCTCGTGGTGCTCGGCGGTCTCGTTTCCGGTTCCTCCCCGGCGATGCTGGCCGGTGGAGCGGGCTTCCTCGGCGCGCTCGCCGGGGCGTGGGCCCTGGTGTACACGACCGAGGCGCAGTCCAGGGACCTCGCCGTGGACATCCACCACGTACGGACGAACGCCAAGACCGAGGATCTCGCCCCGGCGGCTCCTGCCGAGCTCGAAGCCCATCTGCACGAGGTCAAGCGGGCCAACGTCCTGCCCTACTCGGCCGAGGCGGAACTCGACAACCCCTTCGTCGGCAGCGGAGCGAAGGTCAGGGACACGGGCTGGCAGCCCATCGACGTCAGCCGCCCCGCGGACGATCCCAGCGGTGGCGGAAAGCTCACCATCATCGACTTCGACGCCGTCGACCTGCACACCTATGTGGCCAGGGAGATGGAGAAGATCGCCGGTCTCGACGGCCTGCGCGCCAACAACCGGCTCTATGTGATCGGCAGTCATGTCCAGTACCTGGGGCCCGAGTTGCTTCCCGATCCGCTCGGGCGCCCGCGCGCCCGCATCGACAAGGGTCTGGTGCAGGCCGGGCTGCTGAACCCGGGCGCCGGCATGCGGACCTATCTGAGCCTGGAGCGGGTGGGCGAGGGCGGCCGGGCCATCGTCTCGATGTATCTGCGGGCCAGGGTCCAGCACCCCAGCCTGACCTGGGAGGTCACCGCGTGCGTGCTGCCCCCGGTCGGTCCGCGCTTCAGCCGCGTCGACCGGCTTCCCCTCGGCGGGGCGGAGCGCTGGTGGAGCCTGGTCGCGTACACCACGGGCGGCTTCTGGCCCGCGCTGCGCGGCGCGACCGGCCGCATCCGGCGCCGCTCCGCCGAACGGAACCGGCAGGAGAGGGCGCTGGACAAGCGGCGCAAGGGCATCACCAAACGCAATGAGCTCTACGACTACGGCGCCATCAACAGCGTGCGCGAATGGATCGGCGACAACGACCAGATGGGACACTCCGAGCGCACCGACGCACGGGACTTCCTGTACCGCCTCCAGGGAGGAGTGCTCACCGCCACCGAGCGCTTCCTCAAGGCCCACAACGTCGACACCAGTTCCTTCGACGCGGCGCAGCAGTCCATCATCACCCAGACGTACACCGTCAACGGAAACGTCACCGGGCCCAGCAACTTCGGCAACAACGGTCAGATCGCGCAGTACGGACAACAACCACAAGCACAGCCGCCGGCCGGACAGGGCGGCGCCGCACACCCCTGAGGGGAGCAAGCCCATGAGCACGTTCAACTTCCACGGCGAGGTCTCGGGCCCGAGCAACTTCGGCGACGGCGGGAAGATCGAGATCCACCACCACGGGGCGAGCCCGGCCGAAGCACTGCAGCTCGCCGCCGAGCTCGTACGCCAACTGCGCACCGAATCCCCGGTGTTGGCCGAGCAGGCCGAGATCGTCCGGGGCGAGCTCGTCGGCGCCAGGGACGAGCAGCGGCCCGCCGACCCCGGCCGGATCAGCCGGGCCCTGCAGGCCATCTCGCTCGGCCTGGCCACCGGCAGCAGCGGCCTGGCACTCGCCGAGCAACTGCGGCAAGCCGTCGGGCTCTGACCGCGGCGGCTACTTCGCCCGTACGGTGGCCAGCGCGCCGCCCATCTCCAGCTCCAGACCCGAGCGCAGCGGCACGGTCTGGCCGGGCTCGATGCGCTGTGTCGTACCGTCCGAACGGGTCCCCGTCCAGGCCTCGCCCGAGCGGTTCGCGATGCCGAACTTCCCCGGTTTCTGGGGGTGTTCGGTGAGCTCGGCCACCAGTGTGGCGTCGCTGTAGTCGTGCCGTGTCGGCTCCGGCACCAGATGGTGGGCGTGCACCCGGGCGGCCCGCCGCAGCCGCACATGGCGTTCCGCGCGCGGCGGGGGAGTGGTGATGACGAGGCGCGGAGGCAGGATCAGGGCCGCCCCACACTTCCAGCACGCGCCCGCGTCCTTCGCGTCGGGCTGCGTCATGTTCTGCCGGCCGCAGGACGCGCACTCGATCACCGCGTCGATGACCGCCCGCAGCGCGTCCCGCCACTGGGACTCGCGCACCCGGGAGGCGGGGTCGTGGAGCCCGTCGGTGAAGTTGTGGAGGAACAGGTCCTTCAGCGCCTGGGGCGCCAGATCCCAGGTGATGAGGACCGTGGCGTGCTCCATCGGATCGGGCTCATTGCTGTTGTCCTTCGGGTCGAAGACGAACAGCGGCCGCTTTCCGTACAGCTTGCGCTCCGCCGCCTCGTCGAGACAGTGGATGCTCAACTCCCGCTTGCCCTTCATGGGGTGATGGTTCATCAGGAGCATGAAGAGCAGCACGGACAGCGAGTGGAGATCGCTCTGGGTGCCGGGGTGCGCGCCGTCGTCCCCGCGCACCAGCTCGGGCGCCATGAACTCCATGGTCCCCGAGATGCCGCTGCTGTCGCCCTCCACCACGGCGTTGTCGTTGTCGCAGACCAGTACGGCGCCGGTGTCCGGGTCGAAGAAGATGTTGCCCCAGGAGATGTCCCGGTAGGCGATGCCCCGCGAGTGCAGCGCCTGGTACGCCTCCACCGTGTAGAGCGCGGCCGTCAGCAGCGCGCGCGGGGTCGTGTTCAGGGAGCGCCGGAACAGCGCGGGCAGCCCCTTGAAGTGATCGGGCCTGATGTCCATCAGATACCCGAAGGCGCCGGGGCCCGCGCTGACGTACGACGTCGGCCACAGGAAGCGGTCGTCGTCGAAGTCCCTGGACACCAACTCCTGGACGATGGCGTCCTGTTCGGGTGTCGCGCACGTCGGGTAGTACCACTTCAGGGCCTTGTTCCCGCCCGGGGTCCGCACCCGGTACACCTCGCCCTGACCACCTGCCCCGAGCATCCCGTCGACCTGGATCTCCTCGCCGTTGTCGGCGGTGAGACGGGTGCCGTTGTCGAGCATGCCGCTCATGCTGTCCTCTCTGCTGCTGAAGATCCGGTTACGGGCCCGGTCCTCCGCCCGGCCGCCAGCGTGGTGTCGTCGCCGGAGTACTGGGCGGCCTTGTGCAACCACTCCGGCAGGACGGCGCGCACACCCGCGGTGCCCTCCTCCGTCAGCCGCTGGTCGAGCCCCGTCATGAACTGGGTGAACCCCTCGTCCGAGGCGAAACTCTTGGAGAGCCCGTCCGAGGTCAGCGCGATGAGCCGCGGCGCCCGCGCCTCGTCGGTGATCGGCGCCCAGTGCACCCGCACCATCCGCCACGCCTCCCGGCTGCACAGCGACTCCGTCTCGTCGCCGAGATCCGCCTCCGCGGGCGCGAGCGGCAGCGTCACCTCGCCGCCCGACTCCACGACGGTCAGCTCGCCGTCGCCGAGCTGCCACGCCGCGAAGAACTGCGGGGTCAGTACGGCGCCGATCAGCGTCGACCCGTACAGCAGCAGCTTCTGCCCGGTGCTCGGCTCCGGCTCGCCGCTCTCGCGATGGCGCTCCCAGTGGCCAAGGACCTCCTGCTGCCAGCGGGAGACCAGCCGGCGCGGCATGTCGTCGCGGGCGTACCGCATCAGCCTGCTGAGACTGCGCGGCCCGTCGGGACCCTCCGCCCCGGCGAGCCGGGCGAACTCCGTGGCGAGGGGCAGGAACACCTTCTCCGTGGCGCTCCACGCCCCGATGTGGCTGCGCGCGTGGGGGGCCGAGCCGTGTCCGTCGGCGACGGTCAGGATCAGCGGGTCGTCCGTGGTGCCCCGCCCCTTCGCCTCACTCCAGTCCTGGTTCCGCTTCTTGTTGACACCCCGCACGCTCGCGGTGAGCGTCTCCCACGCCTCCGCGCTCACCAGACGTCGTCATCGTCGTCGTCCAGGACGGGCGGCGCGTACGGCTGCTTCACCAGCGTGTCCGCGGACCCGCCCACCACCGGCTGCGAAGCCGCCTTCACCGCCGCCGTCGAGGCCCAACGGATCGCCGCGGCAAGCTGCTTGGGGCTGTTGGCGTCCAGCGGCTGCAGCTCCGGATTGCCCAGGAACTCCTGCAGCACGCTCCGGTCGGCGTCCGCCCCGATGGCGATCGCCACCCGTACGGCCTTCTTCCCCCACGGCGTCGCGTCGATCGCCTTGAGCCCCGCCCGCCAGTCGTCGGTCGGCACCCCGTCCGACACCAGCGCCAGCACCGGCTTCAGCGCACGCTGCGGCATCGGCGGCGTCTGCAGCTCGCGCGAGACCGTCTGCAGGGCCTCGCCCAGATTGGTCATCCCGTCCACCTGCACGTCCTGCCAGGTGAAGTCGTCGACCGGCACCGGGTCCTTGTGGTGCCAGCGCGCCACCGAGGAGAAGGTGAGCGTACGGAGCAGGAGCTGCGCCGCCGGATTGTCGTGCGCGACCGAGCGCATCTCCGGAATCGCTTCCCTGATCGCATAGTTGAGCTGGCCGATCTTCTCCCCCTGCATGGAGTACGAGCAGTCCAGCAGCCAGATGAAATGGACCGGGCGATTCGCCATCGGCCCGCCGGGAATGTCACTCACTCCATGTCCTCCGCCGTGTCGTGCGGGCCTTTTCCGCGGATGCGGCGCATCAGCCCGCGAGCTCCTTCAGTACGTACAGAACAAGCGCCGTCACCGGAGCGACGGCGAGCACCACCGCGGTGACGAACAGCCCCAGAATCATCCGCCGGCCCCGTGAGACCTGCGGTGTCACCACCGTCATGTCGGCTCAACTCTCCTTCTTCGAAGCGATGTTGACCCTAGTCGCCGACCGCGGCCCCGGTACGCCCGCGGCCGGATCCTCCGCGACGAGGGCCCCGGTCCGCAGCCCCGACCGGCCCAGCATCCAGAGCACCGGCTCCGCCGCCCTGCGCTGCTCGCTCTCCAGCGCACCCGCACCGGTGGCCGCGTGGGCGCTGACCGCCCAGTAGCGGGCGGCGCCGAAGTCGTGCCCCAGGCTCCGTACCAGCGCACCCAGACCGACCTCCGTCAGCCAGTCGTCGATCCGCGCACCCGGCACCGGCAGCGAGGCGAGCTGGTCCAGGACGTCCCGCTTGGTGACCACGGTCGCCACCGGGATGCGCCGGCGCCGCCCCGTGAGCGCCGCCAGTTCACCCGCCAGCCCCTGGTACGTGTCGAAGGGGCCCTGATCGGAAGGGCTGGCAGCGTTCACCCGCGCCGCGTCGTCGCTCCCCAGGGCCCGCCGCACCTGCGGCTCGGCCAGCACGTCGGCGACCAGGATCACCCCGTCCGCATGGGCCAGATAGTTCTGCTCCCTGACCGCACCGGCGTCGCGCAGGGACTCGCCCATCGGGTCGTACAGATACAGCAGCCTGCGCCGCCGCCCGTGCCCGATCTGCAGCATGAAGGCGCGCGGCTGGCCGCCCTGGGTCTTCATCGCCCAACCGGTCTGCGTCAGCTGCTGGTTGAGCGTCCCGGAATCCCGCCGGTCGTCGTCGGACGCGAACTCCACCGTCAGCGCGGACCGGTGCGACCACGACTGCAGTCCGGCCACGACCGCCGCCATCAGCATCGTCTTGCCCGACGAGGTCCCGCCGACCAGCGGAAGATGCACGACCCGGGTCGTGCCCACCGCGGCCGGCAGCAGCTGGTCGCAGTGCGGACAGCGGGCCGTCAGCTTGGCGCGGCCCGCGAGCGAGGTGGTGACCAGCCGCTGCCCGCAGCTGCACGCGTGCCACAGCGCCCCGTACCGCCCGGGCCTCAACTCCCGGTGTGCCGCCTTGCATTGGGGACAGTGGTGCACGGCGAGCGGCACCGGCAGATAGCAGCCGGGATACGGGCACTTCATCCGGATCCCGCGGGCCAGCCGCCACCCCCGCTCCACGCCCCGCAGCACCAGGGCGGTGCCCGCGGGCAGCAGCCAGGCGACACCGAGCAGCGCGGCGAAGACACACAGCACCGTCGAGACGACCAGTGCGGCGATCAGCGCCCCGAGCCCCGCCCCGACCGCCGTCCCCGTCGCGACGAGCCGCATCACCAGACGCGTGAAGCCGTTCTCGCCCAGGCGCCCCGTGGCCGGTCGCCGACCCCGGTAGAGGTTCTTCGCGTAGTGCCCGACCCACTGCTGGGTCAGCCGGTGCCAGATGATCCAGTACGAGCTGCGCGTCGCGGCCCCGGCGTCCGACCACATCTGCCGCGACCAGTACGCGCGCTGCGCGGGCTCACCCGTGCCGACGAGCGGAATCCGCCGGTCGGGAGCCCCGGTGCGCCACGGTCCCAGCACCTGGGCCGCACCCACCAGGGACAGACTGAGCAGATGCCACAGCGTGTAGAAGACGCAGAGCGGTACGGCGACCAGGCCCACCGCCCACAGCGCGACAACAACCAAGCCCCAGCTGCTCATGACTCCCTGCCGCCCTTCCGCGGCGGCTCCACATCGCCCCACCGCGTGGAGTCTGCGGCCCCGGATCCGTACCCGCGCCGCCCCCGCCCGCCGCCGAAACGCTGGGCGAACCGGCCGAAGGCCCCCGGCCGGTTCCACGTACGGAACCCCTCGGCCCAACGGCCCCCGGCCCGCTCAAGACGCTGCTCCACCGCCGCGATGTCCCCGTCCGGCAGCGCCCGTACGATCGGCCGCAGCACGTCCTCGAGCAGCACGTTCCGCGTGTTGTCCCAGTCCGTGCTCGCCCCCGAGTGCCCGCTCCACGCCGTGAAGCAGTCGGCGACGTAACCCGGTGAGATCCGCAGCCGGTTCAGCACCCTCTCGTCGCGCGCCGCACGCCCGTACGCCGCGATCAGATCCGCGTCGCCACTGTGCGTCAGCGCGAACAGCTCACCGTCCGGCACGTCGTCGCCCAGCAGCCGCCGCGCAAGCGCCCGGAAGGTCCGCTCCAGTACGACGGGCTCCACCGGATCGGCGGCCGACCGCAGACTCAGCACCCGCGCGGTCCACCCCTCGGGCGCCGTCCCCTCCCTCAACTGCCCGGCGAAATCAAGCAGCATCAGCGCCCCGCGCACCTGCGCGTCCAGCTCCCCGGTGAAACGCCGCAACAGATCACGGGCGAGCGCAGGAACATCCGGATCGTCCACCGACCCCTCCAGCGCGGCCCGCACCAGCACCGTCCAGGTGCCCGCCGTCCGGTGCGCGTCCGACCCCGTCTCGTCCAGCATCAGCCGCGCCTCGCCCGCCCGCGGCACCACCCCGTCCCACACCAGCGCCACCGCGGTCCGCAGCACCAGCGGCTCGGCGAACGGCGACATGCCCGACGCCCGCAGCACCGAGTGCAGCGTCGACACCCGGTCCCCGTTCCCGACCCGCGAAGCCTCCGCGCACATCCGCAAGTGCGGCAGCGCCTGCATCCCGGTGAAGGGCAGCGCGGTCCGCTCCAGCATCCGCGCCGCCGCCGGCGGATCCCCCGCGGCGAACGTGTCCAGCTTCTCCAGGAGCGCGGCCCGCAGCTCGAACTGCTCCTCCAGACACAGCCGTACGGACGGCGTGTAGACCCCGTCGGGATCGGCGAGCAGCGCCCTCGAGAGCTTCCGCGCGAGATCCGGCAGCAGATCCGTACAGTCCACGTCGAGCGTGTCCGCGATCCGCAGCAGCTCCAGCGGCCGCACCGCATCGGTCCCGTGCGCCACCCCCTCACGGATCTCGGGCCCGAGCTCCGCCGCGAGCCGCTGCCGCAGCCCCTCGGTGAGAGCCGACCTGCGTACGGGAGAGAGCCCGGCCCCCGCCGTCCGCACCGCCTCCGTGAGCAGCAGCGCCGCGAGCGGAGCGGTCACCGCCGCCGGGACCCGCCCCTCGAGCGCCGCGAAGAGCCGCCCCAGTGCCGCCGACTCCTCGGCGTGCCGCTCCTCGCCCGGCGCGCACACCGTGGCGACGAGCCGCTCCAGCTGCTCCTCGTCCAGTACGTCGATCCGCCCCGGCACCCAGCCGACCCCGGCCGCCCGGCTGCCCGCGGGCAGCGCGATCCCCGCACCCAGCGCGAGAGCGGCCAGCGGCCCGGCCTCGAAGGGCCCTTCCGACAAGGCTTCCGCGGCCCTGAACAGCTCAGGGGCCCGCCCCAGCCACACCCGCGCCGCCGTCTGCGCCCACGCGTCGGCGGTCCCCTCGACGGGCCCCGCCCTCCCCGCGCAGTGGTGCAGCCGGTAACGGTGGTCGTGCCCGCTCATCGACTGCGCGTCGTCCGGCAGCACCCCGATGATCTGCTGCCGCGCCTGCTGCGGACGCCTGGTGTACGTGGTGAAGGTCAGCCGGCGCGCGCTCTCCAGCGGCAGCACCGCACTCCCCAGCGCCACCCACTGCGCCACGTCCGCGCTGCGCTGCTCCACCAGAACGATCTGCGGCGCCGCCGGGTCCTCGCACAGCCGCCGCAGATCACCGAAGAAGCCCGCCAGCCACGCCGCGCGCGAAGCGGCGAACGAGGCCAGACCGTCCACGCCGAAGAGCCCCGAGGGCGCCAGCTTCTCCAACGGCGCCGGCACCCCGCCCTCCGGGGTGCGCACCGCCCACTGCGAGGAGTCCCAGGCGGTGATGGGGAGCACCCCGCCGGGCAGCTGCGCCCCGTCCGGCAGATGCACGGCATGGGCGTGGAAATTGCCCCACCGCCCGCTGTAGTCGGCGCCCGTGTAGACGGTCCTGGCCAGCAGCCGCCCGCCGTCGGACAGCACGCTGTGACTCAACGCCTGCGGAAAATCGGCGAGTTCGGCATCGGTCGGCCGGGGCGGGGCATCGCGCGGCGGTTCGTACCCGATCAGCTGCTCGGCCTCCCTCAGCAGCGACTGCGGCAGCCCGGGCGACACCGCCGTGAAGCGGAAACCCGAACCGTCGGGCCCGGGCGGAGCCGAGGTGTAGTGGAGCTGTGCCAGGCTCATGCGCTGGTCCCCTTGCCCTTCTTGCGTACCGGAAGCAGCCCGCGCCGCCCGAGCAGCCACAACAGCGGATCCTCGACGCGCAACGGCCGCGGCCCCGCCTTCGGCGCGTCCGCGGGAGCGTTCGCCGGCGGCGGAGCCCCCAGCGCGGATATCCCGAAGAGCGACAACTCCGAGAAGTCCCGCTCCAGTTGACGGGAGAGACCGCCCGAGTCCCACCCCTCCATCAGCGACCGCATCTCCTCGTGCACGGCCTGCCGGTCCTCCTCGTCCAGCTCTCCGCCCGCGTGCGGCGCGTTGCGCAGCAGCGGCGAGTGGGTCCCGAGGACCGGCCGCAGCATGTCCGTCTTGGTGACCGCCACCGCCATCGGCGTGGAGACCCGCCCCCGCGACGAGCCCTTCCCGTGCGCCCTCAGCTGCGCTGCCAGATCGGCGGCGATCTGCTGCGGCGAGGTTTCCACCGCGGGCAGCGGAGGCCCCTCGCCCGGCGGCAGCTGATCGCGTACGGAACCGAGCTGCAACGAGTCCACCAGCAGGATGATCCCGTCGGCGGCCCCCAGATAGTGCGTGTACCGGTCCATGGCCTCCGCGCTCTTCAGGTCCTCGCCCGCGGCATCGAAGAACACCAGCGTCGTGTGCCGGCTGCCGTCCCCGAGCCGCCCCCGCCGCGGCAGGCTCAGCCGGTACAGCAGCGGATCGTTGAGCCCCATCGCGGCCGGCCGCGTCGCCTGCGGCAGCCGCAGGCGGTCGTACAGCTCCTCGGCCATCTCCCGGTCCCTGCGCTGCGTCTCCCCGCCCATCGCGGCCAGCGAGGCGCCGAACGCACTCCCCACCCGGTGCCTCAACTCATTGACCAGCACGGACACATAGGTGCTCTTCCCCGAGGCCTTGGCCCCCACGAGCGCGATGATCCGGCTGTCCTGGTCGCAGTAGTCGCTCGGGAAATCGCTGTGACACCGCCGGCAGACCCGCACCGGAGTCGACACCCCGCACCCGGGACAGGCGGCCCGCGGCCCACCCCCGCGCATCCCGCCCATCGAGCGCTGCGCCACAAAAACAGGCCCGCGCATCCGCAGCGCGGGCGGCACGCTCGGACCCATGAACTCGGCCCACAGATCGTCGCGTTCGGCATCGCACGGCTTCCCGCCGCGCACCCCGGTGGCCGTCATCAGACAGCGGTACGGCAGCCGGGCGGCGGGCGCGCGGTCGAAGCAGTAGGGGCAGACAACAGTCGTCACGTCAGCGAACCACCAGGGACGAAGGGGAAGGCTCTTCAAGTCGTACGGAGGCGGCCCGGCCGCCGAGCAGAAACCCACGCAGCGCATACGGAGTCCGGCAGAGCCCGGGCTCCAGCTCGCGCTCCACGCTCCCCGCCCGCAGCAGCTCCGCACCGCTCAGCCGCAGCACGGTGGTGCCGTCGGCAGGGTCGCGGGGCCGCACCGGCGCCGGCGGTTCGCCAGGCCGGGCCACGAGCACGAACTCCGGTATGTCCAGGGCATCTTCGCCGTCCGGGGACGACAGCGTGATGTGTACGGTAGCGGGCTTGCGGCGCAGCGGACGACGGGGCCCGGGAACGATCCGGTACGCGATGGCGATGTCCGCGGGCAGCTCCGCCGCGGCGGCCCCGGGCTCCACGACGACGGCCCCCGCCGCACGGGCCGCGGCGGCCGCCCGGAACCGTACCGCCGCAGCGGATACGGGCACCCGCAGCCCCTCGCGCAGAAACACGCTGCGCGCGACCCGGAACTCCGCCCGCTCCCCGTCCTGTTCCCGCACCACGGTCACCTGCCCCGCGTTCCCCGGCCAGTCGAAGGCGACCCGGGCGGCGCCCGCACCGTCCCGCTCGACGCGCAGCGCACCGACGGCGGCCACCGCCTCGACCAGCACCCCGGGCCCCACGACGGCCCGCTCACCGAGCACGGCGACGGCGGTTACCAGCGTGGTCGACCCCTCAGGCGGTACGGACACGTCCCCGTCCCGCGCCCAGCCGAGCGCCCCGGGCACCGCACCCTCATCCAGCTCCGTCCCCTCCGGCGGTACGCCACCACCCGCCCACTCCACGAGCCGCACCCGCGCCCCCGCACCCCCGGTCCACCGGAACCGCACCCCGCCGTCCCGCGCCTCGGCCTTCAGCGCATCGACGGGCTCGGGCCAGGCATGGACCGTGCGGCCGGCCTCGACACCGGGGGAGTCCACGTCAAGCCCCTCGGCGGTGCGATACCGGCACCGGACGCGCAGCCGGTACGCACCGACGCCGAGCCCGCGCACCACACACCTGCCGCTCTCCGCGTCCACGGTCCGCGCACTCCCGTCCGGACCGGTCAGCGTCACCGTCACAGCGGCCGCCCCGGGCGGGCTCTGCCAGTCCGCCTCCAGCCGCTCCCTGCCGTCGCTCACCCGCAGCCCCGCCACCTCCGGCGCGAAGAGCAGCGCCGCCGAGACGACGGGCGGCCCGTCGACCACCCCGCCCCGCAACGGCAGAGCGGCGTACCGCACCTCACTGCCCAACGCGGCCCGCCGGTCCACCAGGGCCCCGTCGGTCACCCGGGCCGCAACCTCGGCCACGACCGGGGGACGCCCCTCGGCCCGGGTCAGCCGACAGACCCGCCATGCTTCGACTCCCGGTGTCCGCGGCCAGCTCAACTCAACTGAATCCGCCCCGAGTCGGGTCCGTAATTCCTCACCGCCCGCATGTACCCGCACCAGCCCGCGCAGCGCCCGCCGATCGTCGCCCGCGAGCCGCGCCACCCGCAGAAAACGAGCCCCAGCCCCCTCAAGGTCCCCCGCGTGCTCCCTCACCCGCGCCTCACGCAGCTCCAGATCAGCGGCCCGCACAGCGCCGGCGATCTCCTTCAACCGCCGCGCGAGCCAGGGATCCTGCCGTACGACACCCGCCAACTGCCCGGCCAGCCGCTCGGCCCGCCGCAGCCGCCGCGCGGCCCAGGCGTCCTGCAGCCCCTCGGCCGCGCGCCGCTGCTCATCGGTGAGTACGGGAAGCATCCGCGCCGCATGCGCCAGAGCCGCAGCCTCACCGTCGTCGACCCCGAGGTCCACGGCATCCTGCCCACCCTGCAGAAGCGCCACCAGCTGATACAGCAGCACCCGTCGCAGTACGCCCGGATCCGCATCCTGCAGCGCGACCAGCCGCCCCAGAAACCCGGCCGCCGCCCCACCCTCGTCGCGCCGGGCGCGCAGTACGGCCCCGTCGACGCGCTGCCATCCGCGCCCCTGCCGACCGCGCGGGACGAACACCCCGTCGAGCACCTGGAAGCGCGCCCCCCGAGGGGCAAAGGCATCCGCGACATGCCGCAGCCCCAAAGCCCGCTGCTCGGCGGCCAGTTCCCGGTAACCCTCCACCAGCGGAGCCACCGGAAGGTTGCAGAGCGCGACGGGCAGGCCCAACCGGTGCCCGAACTGCAGCCCCATCCCAGCCCCCGTGACCGCCGACGGCACGTCCGCCGTCTCTTCAGGACCCCATCCCAGCAGAACTCCACGCGCCGCGAGATGCTTTCCGCAATGTCTGACGTGCCGAAACGAGACTTCCGATGACGCTGCGCTGTGCCGTACTCGACGACTACCAGAACGCCGCCACCACGATGGCCGACTGGACCCCGCTGACCGACCGGGTCGAAGTGGTCACCCACCCCGAACACTTCCCCACGGAGGATGAACTGGCAGCCGCGCTGGCCGAGTTCGACATCGTGGTCACACTCCGCGAACGCGTCCCCTTCCCCGCCACGCTCCTCGCCCGCCTGCCCCGCCTGAAACTCCTGATCGCCTCAGGGATGCGCAACTCCGTGATCGACTTCGACGCGGCGAGGGCCCACGGCATCACGGTCTGCGGCACGGCGAGCGCGGGCACCCCGCCGGTGGAACTGACCTGGGCCCTGCTCCTGGGCCTGGCCCGCTCGATCGTCCCCGAGGCCACCGCCCTGCGCACCGGAGGCCCCTGGCAGAGCACGGTCGGCGCGGACCTGGCAGGCAGGCGCCTGGGCATCCTCGGCCTGGGCAGGATCGGCAGCAAGGTGGCGAAGATCGCCCGGGCCTTCGACATGGAGGTCACGGCCTGGAGCCAGAACCTCACGAAGGAACGAGCGGAGGAAACAGGCGCAGTGTTGTCGCCCTCCCTCCCCACTCTCCTCTCCACCAGCGACTACGTCTCGATCCACCTGGCCCTGAGCGACCGCACCCGAGGCCTCCTGGGCCCCGCCGAACTGGCCCTACTCAAACCGACCGCGTACCTGATCAACACCTCACGCGCGGCGATCGTCGACCAGCCCGCCCTCATCGAGACCCTCCGCGAGGGCCGCATCGCAGGAGCGGCCCTGGACGTCTACGAAACAGAACCACTCCCCACCAACGACGAGCTCCGCACCCTCCCGCGCCTCCTCGCGACCCCACACCTCGGCTACGTCTCCCAGCAGAACTACCGCACCTACTACACGCAGGCAGTGGAGAACATCGAGGCGTACCTGGCGGGCACACCCACGCGCCGCATCGACTAACCCCCGAACCGCTTCCGATACGCAGACGGACTGAGCCCTGTCTCCCGCTGCATCAGCGCCCGCAGATTGGCCCCGGACCCCAGCCCACTGCGCTGCGCCACGACGTCGATCCGCTCCTCACCCCGCTCGATGAGCCGGCAGGCGAGCGCAACGCGCTCCCCGGTGAGCCAGGCCAGAGGGGTGGTACCGAGCTGCGCCCGAAACCGCCGGTGCAAGGTGGCCTGACTGACGGCGGCCCGAGCCGCGAGCCCGGCCACGGTCAGCGGCTCCCCGAGCCGCTCCTGGGCCCAGACGAGAACAGGAGCCAGCGACGCATCCGGCACATCGGGCACGGGCCGCTCCACAAACTGTCTTTGCCCCCCATCACGATGGGCAGCAAACACAAGCCGCCGGCTGACGGAATTGGCAACCTCGGCCCCATGATCACGCCGCACCAGATGCAGCCCGAGATCGAGCGCGGCAGCGCTGCCCGCGGCGGTGAGGATGTCCCCGTCATCGACAAAGAGCACATCGGCCTCGAGCCGTACGGCAGGAAAGCGCTCCCGAAAGGAATCGGCCCACTGCCAGTGGGTGGTGGCCCGCCGCCCGTCCAGCACCCCGGCCTCGGCCAGCGTGAAGGCCCCACTGCAGAACCCCACCAGCCGGGCCCCCCGCGCATGCGCCCGCCGTACGGCATCCAGAACGGCGGGACGCCGCGGCACATCGGTGTCGGGCCGATTGGGCACGATCAAGGTGTCGGCACGCTCGGCAGCCTCGAGCCCGGCAACCCCGGTGAGAGTGAAGAACCCGTCCCGCATCACCGTGCGCGGCACGGGCGAACAGAGCCCGAAGTCGTACAGCTCCCGCCCCAGCTCCGGCCTGCGCAGCCCGAACACCTCGGTGGCGCACCCGAGCTCAAAAGGATTGGAGTTCTCGTCGACGATCACGACGACCCGATGGAGTTGCGAGGATCCTTGCGCCATATGCGATTTCTAGCACTGGCGACAGCCCCGCACACCTCCCATGCTGTTGACACATGCCCACCAACCCGACAGACCTCCACCAGGCCCTGACCGCATTCGACGAGCTGTGGAGCCCCCGCATCGTCGGCCACGTCAATGACTACGACGTACGCATCGCCAAGGTGGAAGGCGAACACGTCTGGCACGCCCACGACCACACCGACGAGTTCTTCCTCGTACTGGACGGCGAACTCCACATCGACCTGCGCGAGCCGACGGGCGAGCGCACGGTGACGCTGGCCAAGGGATCGGTCTTCACGGTCCCCAGGGGCACAGAACACAAACCGCACGCGCCCACCGGCGCATCGATCCTCATGTTCGAGCCCACGGGCACACTGACGGTCGGCGACCGTCACGAGGCGGTCCCGGACCATGTAGATGTGACGACAGGTCACCGAGTTGACGCGGAACCTCAGAGTCCGTAGTGTCCTCCGAGTTGCCAGGGAACCTCAAGGGTTCCGTGACAGCCATCCCGCCGCGAAAGCGGCAAACAAACTCAGCACGACATCCCACCGGGGACAATTTCGGCATGCCGAAATTGATAACCGAGACTCGATTATGAGTCACCGGGGAAAACCGCTAGAGTTTGAGACGTCGGAACGGCCCAACAGCCGGAAAGACAAACCCACTTCGACTGGGAATCAGGCCCGAAAGGATCTGATAGAGTCGGAAACGCAAGACCGAAGGGAAGCGCCCGGAGGAAAGCCCGAGAGGGTGAGTACAAAGGAAGCGTCCGTTCCTTGAGAACTCAACAGCGTGCCAAAAGTCAACGCCAGATATGTTGATACCCCGGCCCACTTCGGTGGGTTGGTGGTTCCTTTGAAAAAGACCTTGTCTCTTAACTGAAGGCAAGGCAACACAGCGAGGACGCAGTGAACGGTCGGTCCTATTCCGACATGACCGTTCCGCTCTTCCGATGTGTGGTCCCGATTACGGGAAAACATTCACGGAGAGTTTGATCCTGGCTCAGGACGAACGCTGGCGGCGTGCTTAACACATGCAAGTCGAACGATGAAGCCCTTCGGGGTGGATTAGTGGCGAACGGGTGAGTAACACGTGGGCAATCTGCCCTTCACTCTGGGACAAGCCCTGGAAACGGGGTCTAATACCGGATAACACCGGGTTCCGCATGGGACCTGGTTAAAAGCTCCGGCGGTGAAGGATGAGCCCGCGGCCTATCAGCTTGTTGGTGGGGTGATGGCCTACCAAGGCGACGACGGGTAGCCGGCCTGAGAGGGCGACCGGCCACACTGGGACTGAGACACGGCCCAGACTCCTACGGGAGGCAGCAGTGGGGAATATTGCACAATGGGCGAAAGCCTGATGCAGCGACGCCGCGTGAGGGATGACGGCCTTCGGGTTGTAAACCTCTTTCAGCAGGGAAGAAGCGAAAGTGACGGTACCTGCAGAAGAAGCACCGGCTAACTACGTGCCAGCAGCCGCGGTAATACGTAGGGTGCGAGCGTTGTCCGGAATTATTGGGCGTAAAGAGCTCGTAGGCGGCTTGTCACGTCGGTTGTGAAAGCCCGGGGCTTAACCCCGGGTCTGCAGTCGATACGGGCAGGCTAGAGTGTGGTAGGGGAGATCGGAATTCCTGGTGTAGCGGTGAAATGCGCAGATATCAGGAGGAACACCGGTGGCGAAGGCGGATCTCTGGGCCATTACTGACGCTGAGGAGCGAAAGCGTGGGGAGCGAACAGGATTAGATACCCTGGTAGTCCACGCCGTAAACGTTGGGAACTAGGTGTTGGCGACATTCCACGTCGTCGGTGCCGCAGCTAACGCATTAAGTTCCCCGCCTGGGGAGTACGGCCGCAAGGCTAAAACTCAAAGGAATTGACGGGGGCCCGCACAAGCAGCGGAGCATGTGGCTTAATTCGACGCAACGCGAAGAACCTTACCAAGGCTTGACATCGCCCGGAAAGCCGTAGAGATACGGCCCCCCTTGTGGTCGGGTGACAGGTGGTGCATGGCTGTCGTCAGCTCGTGTCGTGAGATGTTGGGTTAAGTCCCGCAACGAGCGCAACCCTTGTTCTGTGTTGCCAGCATGCCCTTCGGGGTGATGGGGACTCACAGGAGACTGCCGGGGTCAACTCGGAGGAAGGTGGGGACGACGTCAAGTCATCATGCCCCTTATGTCTTGGGCTGCACACGTGCTACAATGGCCGGTACAATGAGCTGCGATGCCGCGAGGCGGAGCGAATCTCAAAAAGCCGGTCTCAGTTCGGATTGGGGTCTGCAACTCGACCCCATGAAGTCGGAGTTGCTAGTAATCGCAGATCAGCATTGCTGCGGTGAATACGTTCCCGGGCCTTGTACACACCGCCCGTCACGTCACGAAAGTCGGTAACACCCGAAGCCGGTGGCCCAACCCCTTGTGGGAGGGAGCTGTCGAAGGTGGGACTGGCGATTGGGACGAAGTCGTAACAAGGTAGCCGTACCGGAAGGTGCGGCTGGATCACCTCCTTTCTAAGGAGCATCTAGATTCCGCAAGGAATCCAGAGCCACTACGTCGGCAAATGTTCGACGGTGGTTAGCTCATGGGTGGAACGTTGACTACTCGGCACGGTCTCTTCAGCACAACAAGTACTGCTTCGGCGTGGAACGTTGAGCGAAGAGGGATCGGGTCGGGCACGCTGTTGGGTATCTGAAGGTACGGGCTGTAAAGCCTTGTGTCTTCGGTTGCCGGCCCCGGTAAAGCACCGCGTGAGTGGTGTGTGATGGGTGGTTGGTCGTTGTTTGAGAACTGCACAGTGGACGCGAGCATCTGTGGCCAAGTTTTTAAGGGCGCACGGTGGATGCCTTGGCACCAGGAACCGATGAAGGACGTGGGAGGCCACGATAGTCCCCGGGGAGCCGTCAACCAGGCTTTGATCCGGGGGTTTCCGAATGGGGAAACCCGGCAGTCGTCATGGGCTGTCACCCATACCTGAACACATAGGGTATGTGGAGGGAACGAGGGGAAGTGAAACATCTCAGTACCCTCAGGAAGAGAAAACAACCGTGATTCCGGGAGTAGTGGCGAGCGAAACCGGATGAGGCCAAACCGTATGCGTGTGATACCCGGCAGGGGTTGCGCATGCGGGGTTGTGGGATCTCTCTTTCACAGTCTGCCGGCTGTGAGACGAGTCAGAAACCGTATGGATAGGCGAAGGACATGCGAAAGGTCCGGCGTAGAGGGTAAGACCCCCGTAGCTGAAATTCATGCGGCTCGTTTGAGAGACACCCAAGTAGCACGGGGCCCGAGAAATCCCGTGTGAATCTGGCGGGACCACCCGCTAAGCCTAAATATTCCCTGGTGACCGATAGCGGATAGTACCGTGAGGGAATGGTGAAAAGTACCGCGGGAGCGGAGTGAAATAGTACCTGAAACCGTGTGCCTACAAGCCGTGGGAGCGTCGCTGGCAGCACTTGTGCTGTCAGTCGTGACTGCGTGCCTTTTGAAGAATGAGCCTGCGAGTTAGCGGTGTGTAGCGAGGTTAACCCGTGTGGGGAAGCCGTAGCGAAAGCGAGTCCGAATAGGGCGATTGAGTTGCACGCTCTAGACCCGAAGCGGAGTGATCTAGCCATGGGCAGGTTGAAGCGGCTGTAAGAGGTCGTGGAGGACCGAACCCACCAGGGTTGAAAACCTGGGGGATGACCTGTGGTTAGGGGTGAAAGGCCAATCAAACTCCGTGATAGCTGGTTCTCCCCGAAATGCATTTAGGTGCAGCGTCGTGTGTTTCTTGCCGGAGGTAGAGCACTGGATAGGCGATGGGCCCTACCGGGTTACTGACCTTAGCCAAACTCCGAATGCCGGTAAGTGAGAGCACGGCAGTGAGACTGTGGGGGATAAGCTCCATGGTCGAGAGGGAAACAGCCCAGAGCATCGACTAAGGCCCCTAAGCGTACGCTAAGTGGGAAAGGATGTGGAGTCGCAGAGACAACCAGGAGGTTGGCTTAGAAGCAGCCACCCTTGAAAGAGTGCGTAATAGCTCACTGGTCAAGTGATTCCGCGCCGACAATGTAGCGGGGCTCAAGCGTACCGCCGAAGTCGTGTCATTCCAGCACATACCCCCAACGGGGGCTGGGATGGGTAGGGGAGCGTCGTGTGCCGGGTGAAGCCGCGCCGGAAGGCAGTGGTGGACGGTTCACGAGTGAGAATGCAGGCATGAGTAGCGATACACACGTGAGAAACGTGTGCGCCGATTGACTAAGGGTTCCTGGGTCAAGCTGATCTGCCCAGGGTAAGTCGGGACCTAAGGCGAGGCCGACAGGCGTAGTCGATGGACAACCGGTTGATATTCCGGTACCCGCTTTGAAACGCCCAATACTGAATCAGACGATGCTAAGCCCGTGAAGCCGTCCTGATCTCTTCGGAGTTGAGGGAAGTGGTGGAGCCGGTGACCCAGATCTGTACTAGGTAAGCGATGGGGTGACGCAGGAAGGTAGTCCAGCCCGGGCGGTGGTTGTCCCGGGGTAAGGGTGTAGGCCGTGTGATA
Source organism: Streptomyces sp. NBC_01465 (assembly GCF_036227325.1). Lineage (NCBI taxonomy): Bacteria > Bacillati > Actinomycetota > Actinomycetes > Kitasatosporales > Streptomycetaceae > Streptomyces > Streptomyces sp. NBC_01465. The sequence goes on from NZ_CP109467.1 coordinate 6,769,714, forward strand.
GGCAAATCCGTCACACATTAAGGCTGAGACCTGATGCCGAGCCGATTGTGGTGAAGTGGATGATCCTATGCTGTCGAGAAAAGCCTCTAGCGAGTTTCATGGCGGCCCGTACCCTAAACCGACTCAGGTGGTCAGGTAGAGAATACCGAGGCGTTCGGGTGAACTATGGTTAAGGAACTCGGCAAAATGCCCCCGTAACTTCGGGAGAAGGGGGGCCATCACCGGTGATGAGTCTTGCACTCTGAGCTGGGGGTGGCCGCAGAGACCAGCGAGAAGCGACTGTTTACTAAAAACACAGGTCCGTGCGAAGCCGTAAGGCGATGTATACGGACTGACGCCTGCCCGGTGCTGGAACGTTAAGGGGACCGGTTAGTGACCTTTCGGGGTTGCGAAGCTGAGAACTTAAGCGCCAGTAAACGGCGGTGGTAACTATAACCATCCTAAGGTAGCGAAATTCCTTGTCGGGTAAGTTCCGACCTGCACGAATGGCGTAACGACTTCTCGACTGTCTCAACCATAGGCCCGGTGAAATTGCACTACGAGTAAAGATGCTCGTTTCGCGCAGAAGGACGGAAAGACCCCGGGACCTTTACTACAGTTTGATATTGGTGTTCGGTTCGGCTTGTGTAGGATAGGTGGGAGACTTTGAAGCTGTGACGCCAGTCATGGTGGAGTCGCCGTTGAAATACCACTCTGGTCGTGCTGGATGTCTAACCTCGGTCCGTGATCCGGATCAGGGACAGTGTCTGATGGGTAGTTTAACTGGGGCGGTTGCCTCCTAAAGAGTAACGGAGGCGCCCAAAGGTTCCCTCAGCCTGGTTGGCAATCAGGTGTTGAGTGTAAGTGCACAAGGGAGCTTGACTGTGAGACCGACGGGTCGAGCAGGGACGAAAGTCGGGACTAGTGATCCGGCAGTGGCTTGTGGAAGCGCTGTCGCTCAACGGATAAAAGGTACCCCGGGGATAACAGGCTGATCTTCCCCAAGAGTCCATATCGACGGGATGGTTTGGCACCTCGATGTCGGCTCGTCGCATCCTGGGGCTGGAGTCGGTCCCAAGGGTTGGGCTGTTCGCCCATTAAAGCGGTACGCGAGCTGGGTTTAGAACGTCGTGAGACAGTTCGGTCCCTATCCTCTGTGCGCGTAGGAATATTGAGAAGGGCTGTCCCTAGTACGAGAGGACCGGGACGGACGAACCTCTGGTGTGCCAGTTGTCCTGCCAAGGGCATGGCTGGTTGGCTACGTTCGGAAAGGATAACCGCTGAAAGCATCTAAGCGGGAAGCCTGCTTCGAGATGAGTATTCCCACCCCCTTTGAGGGGTTAAGGCTCCCAGTAGACGACTGGGTTGATAGGCCAGATGTGGAAGCCCGGTAACGGGTGGAGCTGACTGGTACTAATAGGCCGAGGGCTTGTCCTCAGTTGCTCGCGTCCACTGTGTTAGTTCTGAAATAACGAACAACCGTGTCCATATCCGGTAGTTCAATTTCATAGTGTTTCGGTGGTCATAGCGTTAGGGAAACGCCCGGTTACATTCCGAACCCGGAAGCTAAGCCTTTCAGCGCCGATGGTACTGCAGGGGGGACCCTGTGGGAGAGTAGGACGCCGCCGAACTTCTTTTAGATGGGAAACCCCCGCACCTTTTGGTGCGGGGGTTTTCTGCGTTCCGGGGGTTGTGCGAGTCGAAGTGGCGGGGGCGCTCGTCTTACGTCACCATGCGGGCAACAGCGGCCGATGGGTTCGGAGGAGTGCGCATGCCGTTCGTGGGACGTGTGGCGGCGGTGGTGCTTCTTCTCCTTGCTGGCTGCGTCGGCCTTCCGCCGGGCGTTGCCGGGGCGGCTGACAGTGGCAGCAAGGGATTGTCGGTGACCGTCACGCTCACCTCCCTCAGTCCTGCTGTGCCGGCCGCCGGAGACACTGTGACGGTCAAGGGCAGCGTGAAGAACACCGCTGCCACCGCTGTGACGGGGCTGCATGTAGGGGTCCGGATGGGGGAGGGGAAGCCTCTTTCCGGGCGTAAGGGGATTGCGGACGTTGCTGGGCGCAGTAAGCCGGTGAGTGCCGACGGGGATGAGATTTCCGGGCATCTCGACGATGTCGGGGATGTGGCTGCGGGGAAGAGCGCCGATTTCAGCGTGGCCGTTCCGGTGAGTGCGCTGGGAATGGACAAGGCCGGGGTGTACGAGTTCGCCGTCGATGCGCAGGGGACTTCGGACGGGGCGGAAGAGACGGAGACCCTCGGAATCACGCGGACGTTTCTGCCCTGGTATCCGAGCGGCACCAGCGCCGAAGCCACCCTGGTGAGTGCCGTGTGGCCGCTCACCGCCACCCCGCACATCAACGCCTGGTCGATGGCGAACGGGGAGGACAAGGGCGAGGCCGTGTTCAGTGATGACACGCTTGCCGATGATCTCGGGGACGGCGGGCGGCTCGACGACGCCGTGCGGGCCGCGGGCGATCTACCCGTCACTTGGGTGGTTGACCCTGAGCTGCTGGCCGAGGCGAGCGCCATGGCTGCGGGGTATCGCGTTGCCTCCTCGCCCGACGACTCCGGGCAGCAGGCCGTGCAGGACAACACCGCCGGCAGCGGGCGCAGTGCGGCCTCCTCCTGGCTGAAGCGGTTGAAGAGCGCCGTGAGCGACGACGCCGATGTGGTGTCGCTTGCGTACGGGGATCCGGATCTGGCGTCCGTGGCCCATCACGGGGGCGGCGTGGACGGGCTCATGGAGCTGCTGAAGCAGGCGGGGAGCAGTGGGGTTGCCGAGGTCGAGGATGTGCTGGGGGTGACTCCGGAGACCGGGGTCGCCTGGCCCGCAGACGGGGTGGTCGACACCGGCATCGTGGGGCTGGCCAAGTCGCTCGGGTCCAGTGCCGTTGTCACGTCGGGCACGCAGGTGCCAGGGAGCGCGCCGGTGCAGGACACCAGCTCGGGGACCACCGCTCTCGTCGCCGATTCCACCCTGGGCGGCGTACTCGGTGACGACTCCGGTCAGGTCCTCGTCGAGCAGCGTGTGCTGGCCGAGACGCTCGCCGTCACGCTCACCTCGCCCAAGGACCGTGCGGGGCTGTTCGTGGTGCCGCCCCGGCAGGTGTCGGGGGACGCCGTGCAGGGGCTCGGAGCGGCGCTGGAGGCCGCGCAGGACGCCGGGTGGGTCAAGGGCCTGACGCTGGATCGGTTGCGTACGGACATGGCCGCACCGGCGGGGGAGGTCGCGGTGCCGGCGGTGTCCGCCTATCCCGCCTCCGAGGCCGCCGACGAGATCTCCGCCGATCAGCTGCAGAGCCTGGTGGACCAGAAGGGGCGGCTGGAGACTCTGCTGCCTCTTCTCACCGAGCCGGACCGCGTGGAGCAGCAGACGCAGGCGGCGATGGCGTCCGGGCTCTCCACCGCCTGGCGGGCCGACCAGACCAAGGGCGATGCGTACCGGACGGGGCTCGCCGACTCGATCACTGCGTCTCTCGGGGCCGTACATCTGGTGCAGAAGTCGAAGGTCACGCTGTCCGGGGACAGCGGGAAGCTGCAGGTGTCCGTCGACAACGGGCTGCAGCAGAAGGCGCAGGGGCTGGAGCTGAGGCTGACCTCTCAGGCGCCGATGCTGGAGCTCGGGGACGTGCCCGATCTGTCGCTGACGGCCGCGGCGGTGAGCACCGTGTCGGTGCCCGTCGCCGCGCGCAGCAACGGTCAGGCGCAGGTGACCGCGCAGTTGTACCGGACCGACACCGGCGAGGCCTGGGGGGATCCGGTCACCTTCACCGTCGAGGTGACGTCCATCCAGACCGGGGCCCTGTGGGTCGTCGGGGGCGGTGTGGTGCTGATGCTCGTCGCCGTGGGGCGGATCGCCTGGGTGCGGCGGAAGAAGGGGAAGGGCGGCGGTTCGGCTACACCGCGATGACCGTGACGCCCGCTTCCTCGAAGCGGGCCTTCGTCTCGTCGGTGATGCCGGTGTCCGTGACCAGGGTGTCGACCTGCTCCGTGGTGCAGATGCGCGCGAAGGCGCGCTGGCCGAGCTTGGTGGAGTCCGCGGCGACGATGACGCGCTCGGCGCGCTCGCACAGGAGGCGGTTGATGCCGGCCTCGTCCTCGTGGTGGGCGGCGGCGCCGTGGGTGACGTCGAAGCCGTTCACGCCGAGGACCGCGGTGTCCATCGTGATCTGGGAGAGGACTCCGTCGGCGAGGGGGCCGATGAGCTCGTACGACTGGGGGCGGGCCACTCCGCCGGTGACGACGATCTTGAACTGGGGGCGGATCGCCAGCTCGTTGGCGATGTTCAGGGCGTTGGTGACGATGGTCAGCGCCGGGGTGCCGGAGGCGAGGTCGGGGCGTACGGCCAGGGCGCGGGCGACCTCCGTGGTCGTCGTGCCGCCGGTCAGGCCCACTGCCTCGCCCGGGGTGAGGAGCGCTGCCACGGCCTCGGCGATGCGCTGCTTCTCGGAGGCGCGGCGGGCCGTCTTGTAGCGCAGCGGGAGTTCGTAGCTGACGCCGTGGACGACGGCGCCGCCCCGGGTGCGTACGAGCATCTGCTGCTGTGCGAGCTGGTCGAAGTCGCGGCGGATGGTGGCCGCGGAGACGTCGAGGGCCGTGGCTGCTTCTTCTACGTCCAGGCGGCCCTGTTCGACGAGCAGCTCCAGGAGGGCCTTCCAGCGTGCGTCACGTGACATGGAGCGACCTTAGCTCAGAAACTGATGCTTGATTCTGCTCGGAAGTGCGCAGTATCTTGCAGAAACAAGCATTGGATGCGTGAGGGGTGGAGTACGGCGTGAGCCATGTCCTGGATGAGTTGAGCAGTCAGCCCGAGTGCTGGGAGCGTGCTGCCGCGCTGGCGGTGGAGCACGCGGACGCGCTGCCCGCGGCGGGTGAGCGGGTCGCGATCGTCGGGTGCGGTACCTCCTTCTTCATGGCGCAGGCCGTCGCCGTGCTGCGCGAGGAGTCGGGGCAGGGGGAGACCGACGCCTTCGCCGCATCGGAGTTCCCGTACGGGCGGACCTACGACCGGGTGATCGCGCTGACCCGGTCGGGCACCACGACCGAGGTTCTCGAACTGCTGGGGAAGGTGCGCGGGAAGGCGCGGACCCTCGCGATCACCGGGGACCCCAAGACGCCGATCATGGACGCGGCGGACGACGTCGTCGTCATGGAGTTCGCCGACGAGAAGTCCGTCGTGCAGACGCGGTTCGCGACGACCGCGCTGACGCTGCTCCGGGCCCACCTCGGGCTGCACAGCGACGTGGTCGTCGCCGATGCGCGGACCGCGCTCGCCGAGCCGCTGCCCGAAGGGCTCGTGGAGTGCACGCAGTTCACCTTCCTCGGGCGCGGCTGGAGCGTCGGGCTCGCGCAGGAGGCCGGGCTGAAGATGCGTGAGGCGTCGCTGTCGTGGACTGAGGCGTACCCGGCGATGGAGTACCGGCACGGGCCCATCAGCATCACCACGGAAGGGACCGCGACGCTGATGTTCGGCGAGGCTCCCGAGGGGCTGGCCGAGCAGGTCGGCGCCACCGGGGGGATGTGGGTGGCCGGCGGGCTGGACCCGCTCGCCGAGCTCGTACGGGCACAGCGCCTGGCCGTCGCCGTCGCGGACCTCAAGGGGCTCGACCCGGACCTGCCGCGGCACCTGACGCGCTCCGTCATCCTCGACGAGGGCTGAGCCGATGCCGCTGGTGGGGAGTGGGGACCTGGTCGCCGGTGCGGCCGCCCGGCAGGGTGCCGTCGCCGCGTTCAACGTCATCACGCTGGAGCATGTGGAGGCGGTGATCGCGGGGGCCGAGGCCGTCGGGGCGCCCGTCATCCTGCAGATCAGCGAGAACGCGGTGAAGTACCGGCGCGGACAGCTCGAGCCGCTGGCGCGGGCCGCCGCGGAGGCCGCTCGACTGGCCGGTGTGGACGTCGCGTTGCACCTGGACCATGTGAAGAGCGACGCCCTGCTGCGGCAGGCGGCCGCTGCCGGGTTCAGCTCGGTGATGTACGACGCCGCGCACCTTCCGTACGCGGAGAACCTGGCCGCCACCCGGGCCGCCGCCGACTGGGCGCACGCCCAAGGGCTGTGGATCGAGGCCGAGTTGGGGGAGGTCGGCGGCAAGGACGGGGCCGCGCCGCTGGATGCGCACGCACCCGGGGCGCGTACCGATCCCGAGGAGGCGCGGGCCTTCGTCGCCGAGTCGGGGGTCGACGCGCTTGCCGTCGCGGTGGGCAGTTCGCACGCGATGACCTCGCGCACCGCCGTGCTCGACCATGAGCTGCTGGGGCGGCTGAGCGGTGCGCTCGATGTGCCGCTGGTGCTGCACGGGTCGTCCGGGGTGCCGGACGGCGAGCTGGCGGCCGCGGTGCGCGGCGGGATCGCGAAGGTCAACATCGGGACCGCGCTGAACATCGCGATGACCGGGGCGATACGCCAGGTGCTGGCCGAGCGGCCGGATGCGGTCGACTCGCGCAAGTACCTCACGGCCGGGCGGCAGGCGATGGCGGAGACCGTCAGCACGCTGATCGGGGTGCTGGGCGGGGCCGTGGTGCCTGCCTCCCGGACAGGGGTCTAGCGCAGTCGGTTACCTGGGCTCCAGGAGATCCCAGCGGTTGCCGTAGAGGTCCTCGAAGACCGCGACCGAGCCGTACGGCTCGTGGCGCGGTTCTTCCAGGAAGCGGACCCCCGAGGCGGACATCCGGGCGTGGTCGGCGGCGAAGTCCTCGGTGTGCAGGAAGAAGCCGACCCGGCCGCCCGTCTGCGCGCCCACCGCCGACTGCTGGGTCTCGTCCTTGGCGCGGGCCAGCAGGAGGCCGGTGCCGGGGGCTCCGCCCGGCGGGGTGACGACGACCCAGCGGGTGCCGTTGCCGCGGTCGGTGTCCTCGGTCAGCTCGAAGCCGAGGGCGTCGGTGTAGAAGGCGATCGCCTCGTCGTAGTCGCGGACGACGAGGGTGATGAGTGCGATGTGGGACATGGGGCTAGGTTATACGTACCACTTTGCTTCGCCTCGTGGTGCCCAGGGGGTGATCGCGCGGAGTCGCTTGTACTGCTGGGGGTCCGGCCCGCGGCGAAGCCGCATTCGGGCGCAGTGTCCCCCGGGAGAATGCAGCACGTACCACGTGGGAGGGTGGCGGGGTGATCCGTACTGATCTTGTGGAGCGCGCCCGTGCGCTCGCCGGGGCCGGGCAGCGCCGGATCCTGGGCATTGCCGGGGCGCCCGGCGCCGGGAAGTCCACCCTGGCCGCCGGGCTCGTCGACGCCCTCGGCGGGCTCGCCGTACTGGTGCCGATGGACGGGTTCCATCTGGCGCAGGCCGAGCTGGAGCGGCTCGGGCGGGCCGGGCGCAAAGGGGCGCCGGACACCTTCGACGCGGGCGGGTACGCGGCGCTGCTCGCCCGGCTGCGTACCCCTGACGAGGACGTCGTGTACGCGCCCGCCTTCCACCGGGACCTCGAGGAGGCCGTCGCCGGGGCCATCGCCGTGCCGGCCGGGGTGCCGCTGGTGATCACCGAGGGGAACTACCTGCTGCACTGGGAGCGGGCGCGGGCGCTCGTCGACGAGGTGTGGTTCCTGGAGCTCGGCGCGGAGGAGCGGGTGCGGCGGCTCGTCGCGCGGCATGTGCGGTACGGCAAGGAGCCCGCGGAGGCCGAGCGGTGGGTGCGTACCTCCGACGAGGCCAACGCCCGGCTCGTCGCGGCGGGCCGGGCGCGCGCCGATCTCGTCGTGACGGGTCAGTAGGCCACGCAGATACGGGACTTGGGGTGCGTGGGCATCTCCAGCTCGTCGACGAAGGCGACCGCGTAGTCCTCCGCCGAGATGTGGCTGTCGCCCTCGGGGCCCGTGAGCAGCTGGTCGCCGCCCAGGCGGTAGGAGCCGGTGCGGGTGCCCGGCTGGATCAGGGCGGCCGGGGAGACGTACGTCCAGTCCAGGTCGTCCACCGTGCGGTACAGGTCCAGGACGTCGCCGTGCGCCAGCGCTTCGGGCTTCACGGCCTCCGGGAAGCCGGGGGTCGTCACCAGCTGTACGCCCGGGGCGACTTCGAGGCTGCCCGCGCCGCCGACGACCACCAGGCGGGGCGCGCCCGCGGCCCGTACGCCCTCGATCAGCGACTTGTTGGCGGCGACGAACGGACCCGAGGGCTCGGAGCCGTCGCGCGGCGGTGCGAGCGCCGAGGCCACCACGTCGTGTCCTGCGGCCAGTTCGGCGACCCTGGCCGGGTCCGAGGCGTCGGCGGTGACCAGGGTCAGTCCCTCGGCCGTTCCCTCGGGCGACCTGCCGGAGCGGGTGGCCGCCGTGACCGTGTGACCGCGCCGGACCGCCTCGGCCGTGATGCGGCTGCCGACCATGCCCGTGGCGCCGAAAAGGAGGATCTTCATGGAGGAATCGTCCCCCGGTGGCGCACCGGTCGCATCCGGGGCGGCCGCCCGGCAGGATTGTGGCCATGGATGCTGCCGAGCCCACACCTTTCACCGCTGACGACTACCGCGCCCGTATGGACCGCGCCGCCCGCAGCGCGGCCGACGCGGGGCTCGCCGGGGTGCTCGTCGCGCCCGGTCCCGACATGGTCTACCTCACCGGTTACGCGCCGACCGCGACCACCGAGCGCCTGACCCTGCTGGTGCTCGCCGTCGGACAGGACCCGGTTCTCGTCGTGCCGACCCTGGAGGCGCCGGACGCCGAGCACGCCGTGGGGGCGTCCGTGCTGACCCTGCGCGACTGGACCGACGGCAAGGACCCGTACGACGTCACCGCGCCGCTCCTCGACGTCGACGGTCGGTTCGGGATCAGCGACAACGCGTGGGCGATGCATCTGCTCGGACTGCAGAAGGAGTTGCCGGGTACGTCGTACGTCTCACTGACGGAGGGGCTGCCCATGCTCCGTGCCGTCAAGGACGCGCACGAGCTGGCGCGGCTCGCGGCGGCGGGGGCCGCCGCCGATGCGACGTACGAGCAGATCCTGAAGGTGCGCTTCGAGGGGCGCAGGGAGACGGACGTCGCGGGTGATCTCGCCGATCTGCTGCGGCAGTTCGGGCACTCGCAGGTCGACTTCACGGTCGTCGGATCGGGGCCCAACGGCGCCAATCCGCACCACGAGGCCGGGGAGCGCGTCATCGAGGGCGGCGACATGGTGGTGCTCGACTTCGGCGGGCTCAAGCACGGGTACGGCTCCGACACCTCCCGTACGGTCCACGTCGGCGAGCCCAGCGTCGCCGAACAGCGGGTGCACGACGTCGTACGGGCGGCGCAGGAGGCCGGCTGCGAGGCCGTGCGGCCCGGGATCGCCTGCCAGGAGGTGGACCGGGTGGCGCGCGCGATCATCACCGAGGCCGGGTACGGGGAGCAGTTCATCCACCGCACCGGCCACGGGATCGGCGTGACGACGCACGAGCCGCCGTACATGATCGAGGGCGAGGAGCAGCCGCTCGTGCCGGGGATGTGCTTCTCCGTCGAGCCCGGGATCTATCTCCCGGGCCGGTTCGGCGTACGGATCGAGGACATCGTGACGGTCACCGAGGACGGCGGGCGGCGGCTGAACGCCACCGCGCGCGAGATGGCCATCGTGGAGTAGGGGGCCGGTGGGTCGCGGGGGTCGCGGGGCTCAGTCGTCGCGCGGCTCGCGGTCGCGGAAGCGGTGGAGCACGTCGTACGGGTACGGCAGCGGGCGGGCGCTCGCCGCGTCCAGCTTCGCCGTCTGATCGGGCGTCAACTCCCAGCCGGTGGCGCCGAGATTCTCCGTCAGCTGCTCCACCGTGCGGGCCCCGACGATGGGCGCGGTGACGGCGGGGCGGCCGAGCAGCCACCTCAACGCTACCTGGGACGGCGTGCGTTCGGCCTCCTCGGCGACCTCCGTCAGCGCGTCGACGACCCGCCAGGTGTGGTCGGTGTCCCGCTCCTGCCAGTCCCCGCTGTTCGCGGAGCGCGAGTCCGCGGGGGCCGCCGTCATGCCGCGCCGGTACTTGCCGGTCAGCCAGCCGCCCTGCAGCGGGCTCCACGGGATGATGCCGACGCCCCCGGCCTCGCTGACCGGGCCCAGCTCCCACTCCACCTCGCGGTGCAGCAGGTTGTAGAGCGGCTGGAGGGCGGTGTACGGCTCCCAGCCGTGCTGCCGGGCGAGGTCGAGGGAGCGCTGGAGCTGGGACGGGGCCAGATTGCTGGCGCCCAGATAGCGGACCTTCCCCGAGCGGACGAGGGTGTCCAGCGTGGCGAGGGTCTCCTCGATGGGGGTCGTCGCGTCCCAGACATGGGTCTGGTAGAGGTCGATGTAGTCGGTGCCGAGGCGGCGCAGGCTCGCCTCGACGGCCGAGACGATGTGCTTGCGGCTCAGGCCGCCGTTGTTCGGCTCCGGGGTCATCTGCCCGAACACCTTGGTGGCGATGACGAGTTGGTCGCGGTCGCGGCCCTTGAGCCAGCTGCCGAGCACCTCCTCCGAGTCGCCGTGGCCGTACATGTCCGCCGTGTCGATGAAGGTGCCGCCCGCCTCGGTGAAGGCGTCGAAGATGCGGTGCGCGCCCGCCTCGTCCCCCATGCCGAAGATCATGGTGCCCAGGCAGAGCTCGCTGACGCGCAGGCCGGTGCGGCCGAGATGTCGTTGCTTCATGCGCAGGACGCTAGGGGGTGTCCGGCGGATCAGGCCACCCTTGCTCGGCGTTGATCCTTTCGCTGCTGGTGAGCGGTGGTCTGGTGCGTGCAGCTGCAAGGCGGAGGAGGGCGACAACGCGGAGCGTTGGCAACTGACGACAACGCCGCAGATGTGCGTGCCAGACCGGCGCGACCGTGGCATGGTCCGCCGGACACCCCCTAGGGGCTGGAGTGCGCTCGAAGGCAAGGGTTTTACGGGGTACGGGTTATGGGCCGAGCACCACGCACGACTGGGGGCGCAGCCTCAACAGGCCGTCCCTGCCCGGGTGTTCGACCGGGTCCCAGGCGGCGAGCACCCGGCCGGGGCCGCCGCCGAGCGGGATCTCCACCGGCTCCTTGGAGAGGTTCACCGCGGTGCGCAGATCGCCCCGGCGGAACACCAGCCAGCGGGCCTCCTCGTCGTACGCCACCCGGATCGCCGCCAGGTCCGGATCGGAGAGGTCGGGCTGGGCGCGGCGCAGGGCCAGGAGGGCGCGGTGCCAGGCCAGGAGGCGGTCGTACGGGGGCTGTGCGGGCTGGGCCCAGTCAAGGCAGGAGCGGTCGCGGGTGGCGGGGTCCTGGGGGTCGGGGATGTCCTCCTCCGCCCAGCCGTGCGCCGCGAACTCCCGCCGCCTGCCCCGCCGTACGGCCTCCGCGAGCTCCGGGTCGGTGTGGTCGGTGAAGAACTGCCAGGGCGTGGTCGCGCCCCACTCCTCGCCCATGAACAGCATCGGGGTGAAGGGCCCGGTGAGGACGAGCGCCGCCGCGCAGGCGAGCAGACCGGGGGAGAGCGTGGCGGAGAGCCGGTCGCCGGTGGCGCGGTTGCCGATCTGGTCGTGGGTCTGGGCGTAGCCGAGGAAGCGGTGGGCGGGGGTGGTGGTGCGCGGGACGGGGCGGCCGTGGTGGCGGGCGCGGAACGTCGAGTACGTACCGTCGTGGAAGAAGGCGTGCGTGAGGGTCTTGGCCACGGCGGCCAGGGGGGCGCGCGCGAAATCCTCGTAGTAGCCCTGGGACTCGCCGGTCAGCGCGGTGTGCAGGGCGTGGTGGAAGTCGTCGTTCCACTGCGCGTGCAGGCCAAGTCCGCCCGCTTCGCGGGGTGTTGTGGTGCCCGGGTCGCCCAGGTCGGACTCGGCGATGAGGAAGAGCGGGCGGTGCAGTTCGGCGGAGAGGGCGTCGACGGCGGCGGACAGCTCCTCCAGGAAGGGGAGTGCGCGGGTGTCGGCGAGGGCGTGCACCGCGTCCAGGCGCAGCCCGTCGAGGTGGTAGTCGCGCAGCCAGGACAGTGCGCTCTCGCGGAGGTAGGCGCGGACCTCGTCGGACCCGGGGGCGTCCAGGTTGACGGCGGAGCCCCACGGGGTGTGGTGGGTGTCGGTGAAGTACGGGCCGAACAGGGGGAGGTAGTTGCCGGACGGGCCGAGGTGGTTGTGGACCACGTCGAGGACGACGCCGAGCCCGTGCGCGTGGGCGGCGTCGACGAAGCGCTTCAGGCCCTCGGGGCCGCCGTACGGCTCGTGCACCGCCCAGAGGGAGACGCCCTCGTACCCCCAGCCGTGCCGGCCGGGGAAGGGGCAGACGGGCATCAGCTCGATGTGCGTGATGCCCAAGTCCCTTAGGTGGGCGAGGTGTTGGGCTGCGGCGTCGAAGGTGCCCTCGTGCGTGTACGTACCGATGTGCAGCTCGTAGAGGACCGCGCCGGGCAGCGGGCGGCCCGGCCACTCCTGCTGCCACGTGTGGGCGGAGTGGTCGACGACGGCGCTGAGCCCGTCGGGTCCGTCCGGCTGGCGGCGCGAGCGCGGGTCGGGCAGCACCTGGGGGCTGTCGCCGAGCGCGAACCCGTACCGCACACCCTCGTCGGCGTCGGCCTGCGCCGACCACCAGCCGGGGCGCGAGGGGTCCCGCTCCATCGGTTCCGTACGGTCCGCCGCGTGCAGCGTGACCCGTTCCGCCTCTGGTGCCCATACGTCGAACAGCATCTCTGGCTCCTCCCCCGGGGAATGGGTCCCCATGCTCGGCGGAAGATGCGATCAAGGTCTAGAGGTTGGGCATAACTGGCGATTAGGGTCCGGGCATGAGCCATAATCCGCTGCCTTCCTTCCCGCCGGATTTCCTGTGGGGAGCTTCCGCCTCCGCCTTTCAGACCGAGGGTGCGTCCGACGCGGACGGCAAGGGGGCGTCCGGCTGGGACCGGTTCGCCGCCGAGCCGGGGCGCATCAAGGACGGCTCCGACGCCTCGCGCGGCACCGGGTTCCACGACCGCTACCGCGAGGACGTCGCCCTGCTCGCCGGGCTCGGCGCGGGGGCGTTCCGCTTCTCCGTGAGCTGGCCGCGCGTCGTCCCCGGGGGCAGCGGTGCGGTCAACGCCGCGGGGCTCGACTTCTACGACCGGCTCGTCGACGAGCTGTGCGCGCACGGCATCACACCTGCCCCGACCCTCTACCACTGGGACACCCCCGTGGAGCTCGACGACGCCGGCGGCTGGCTGCAGCGCGACACCGCCTACCGGTTCGCCGAGTACGCGGGCGTGGTCGCCGAGCGGCTCGCCGACCGTGTCCCCATGTGGATCACCCTCAACGAACCGGCCGAAGTGACCCTGCTCGGCTACGCGTTGGGCGAGCACGCCCCGGGCCGCAAGCTGCTCTTCGACGCCCTGCCCGCCGCCCACCACCAGCTCCTGGCGCACGGTCTGTCCGTACAGGCGCTCCGTGCGGCCGGTGCGTCGAACATCGGGATCGCCGTCTCGCACACGCCCGTCCGGACGGCCGGGGAGAGCGACGCGGACCGGTTCGGGGCCGAGCTGTACGACACGATCTCCAACTGGCTGTTCGCCGACCCGATCCTCACCGGCGCCTATCCGGACGAGAACTTCGCCGCCCTGATGCCGGGCCCGGTCGCCGAGGACCTCAAGATCATCTCGCAGCCCCTCGACTGGTACGGGGTCAACTACTACAACCCCACCCTCGTCGGCGCCCCCGCCACCGAAGCCCTCGACTCCTTCGCCGGATTCGAGATGCCCGCCGAACTCCCCTTCGGCATAAGGGAGATCGAGGGGTACGCGAAGACCGACTTCGGCTGGCCGGTGGTCCCCGAAGGGCTGCACGAGATGCTGACCTTGCTCAAGGCCCGCTTCGGGGACCGCCTTCCGCCGCTGTACATCACCGAGAACGGCTGCAGCTACGACGGCGTGCACGACCCGGCCCGTATCGACTTCCTCGACGGGCACCTGCGCGCCCTGCACACCGCCATGGCCGAAGGAGTCGACGTGCGCGGCTACTTCACCTGGTCGCTCACCGACAACTTCGAGTGGATCGAAGGCGTCAGCCGCCGCTTCGGCCTCGTCCATGTCGACTACGAGACCCTGGAGCGCACGCCCAAGGACTCCTACCGCTGGTACCGGGACGTCATTCAGTCCCAGACCAGGTTGAGCGCGCGCTCGAAGTTGACGTAACCGGCCCGCTCGAAGGCCTTCGCCATCGGCACGTTGGCGAGGTCCGTCGCCGCGCGGATGCGGTCGACGCCCTCCGCCACCAGGATGCGGGTGCCCTCGGCGAGGATGTCGTCGATGTAGCCGTTGCCGCGGTGCGCGGGCAGCACACCGATGTACGCGATGATGGGGTTGTACGTGTTGCGGGCCGGGATCACGAAGCCCACCGGGCCGCCGCCGTCCGGGAGTTCGGCGATGCGCCACCACTCCTGCGGGCTCTTGAACCCCGCGAACTCGTCGTCGTAGTGCAGCTCGGCCGCGGCCCGCGCGCTCAGCCCGGACGCGAGGTCCGCCTGGCCGTGGGCGTCGAGGGTTCCCTCCATGACCGGGGTCATCAGGGCGACGAGGTCCTCGCGGTCCTTCACCGTACGGAAGACGAGACGCGACGTCCCGGTGTCCGCGACCGCCGACTCAGGGGTCCAGCCCAGCCGCAGTCGCTCGACGAGGAACCGGGCGCCGGTGCTCTCCAGAATGCGGGTGCGGCTCTCGACGACGTCGCGGGCCGCCGGGTCGTCGTGCCAGTCCGGCGGCACGAAGCGGCCGTACTCCGGGAGCTTCGCCCCCGCGGGGAAGACCGCGGCCTTCGCGGTTTCGAACAGCCGCAGACCGATCTGCTCGCGCTCGGTGCGGGGCAGCTCGTCGTCCAGGTCGAAGAAGTCGAACTGGAGCGGGGTGTCGCCGCCCGGCGTCGTCCACCAGGAGAGGCGGGCGAGGAGGCGGTCGCCGTCCACGGCCACCCAGGTCCACTCGGGGCGGCGGCTGCCGTTGGCGAAGTCGTCGGCCAGTTCGTGGTCGAGGACATAGGTCAGACGGCAGAAGAGATCGAGCTCCTCGGGGCCGGTCAGCGGGCGGTACGTCACCGATATCGGCGGCAAATCAACTCCAGGGTTTGTGGGATGCAGCGCAGACCGTAGCAGTCGGTGCTGGTCAGGGGGTACGGGATATCCCGGTTCTTCTGGACACCCCGGGCCGGTCGGCCCGACAATCTCCACTGTGACGTCCTCCTCCGAGTTCCACACGTATCCCGCGCGGCTGACCGACGCCGAGCGCGACCGTGTCCTCGGTGTGCTCAAGGAGGGCGCTGCCCAGGGCCGGCTCTCGCACGACACGTTCATGCGCCGCATGGAGCTGGCGCTCGCCGCCCGCAGATCCGACGAGCTGGTGGCGCTCACCGCGGACCTGGAGACCGAGAGCCGCTGGTCGCAGCGGCTGTTCGCGGCGGTGGGCCGGGCGTCCGCCTTCACCGTACGGCTGCGCAGGACCTGGCAGGCCGAGCGCCTCCCGAAGCTGCTGCTGCCCGAACCGGGTCCCTACCCGCTGCGCATCGGACGCGATCCGGTCAACGGGCTGCGCCTCAGCCACGAGACGGTCTCGCGCATCCATGCAGAGCTGAGCGTGCAGGCGGGGATGTGGGTGCTGCGCGACCTCGGGTCGACGAACGGCACCACGGTCAACGGGCGCCGGGTCACCGGCGCGATCGTCGTGAGCGACGGGGACTCGGTGAGCTTCGGGCGGATGAACTTCCGGCTGGCCTCGCGCTGAGCGCTGACCGCTGGCCTGCTGGGCTGTTCCAGGCAATCCCTGAACTCGTTCGAGTGAGTGGGGTGCGCCCGGGGGTCCGCTGTGTCGATGGATGCAGCGTCGCAAGTGATCACTTGCGTACCCCGAGTGCGGAGAACGGTGAAGCGGATGACCAGGTTCAGGGCTTTGTGCGGCGGAATCCTCGCAGCGGGCGCGCTGCTGCTGTCCGGCAGCGGCGTCGCGCAGGCCCAGGAGGCCCGTGCGTACCCCGGCAACTGGATGTACGTCGCGGTCATGCAGGGCGAGGAGGCCCTGGGCAATGTCAGCGGCACGCTGGTGCGCTGTCCGCAGGGCGGCGGCGGGCACCCGCACGGCAAGCAGGCCTGCAAGGAGCTGGCCGCGGTCGGCGGGGACATCACGCGGATGAAGCCCAGGACGGGCGTCATGTGCCCGATGATCTACCAGCCGGTCACGGCGATGGCGTACGGCGTCTGGAACGGTCACCGCAAGGTGTACTCGATGACCTTCTCCAACCCGTGCGTACTGAAGAACGCGACGGGGTCGGTCTTCGGGCTCCGCTGACCCGCCTCAGCAGCTGAACCGGACGGCTGCCGGGGCCTCGGCCAGAGGCTCCGGCAGCCGCAGCGGTCCGCCGCCTGGGGTGATCCTGCCCAGGACGCGGCCGCCCTCGGCCCCGGTGCAGCTGGGCAGCGTGCCCGGCAGACCGTGTGCGGTGAACCAGCCGAGCAGGGCGAACGCCGCCGCCTCCTTGGCCGCCGACGGCAGACCCAGCGCGTCGGAGCGCACCACCTCAACACCCGGCAGCAGCGCGCCGATCCGGCCCGTCAGCACCGGGTTCTCCGCACCGCCGCCCGACACCACCAGGGTCCGCAGACCGCAGTCCCGTACGGCGTCGGCGACCGTACGGGCGGTCAGCTCGGCGAGCGTGGCCAGCAGGTCCTCGGCCGCGAGGGCGGGACGCGCGGCCAGGTGCCCCGCCAGATAGCCGGCGTGGAAGAGCTCCTTGCCGGTGGTCTTCGGGGGCTCGCGCCGGTAGTACGGCTCGGCGAGCAGCGCCGTCAGCAGCTCCTCGTCGATTTCTCCCGCCGCCGCGAGCCTGCCGTCCTCGTCGTACGGAATACCCGTCGCGGCCAGCGCCGCCGCGTCCATCAGCGCATTGGCCGGACCGGTGTCGAAGGCGAACGGGGCACCCGAACCCGCCCCGACCACCGTCACATTGGCGATCCCGCCGAGATTCAGCGCGCCCGCGGGGCCCGGCAGTCCGGCCAGGAGCAGGGTGTCGAGCAGGGAGACCAGGGGAGCACCCTGGCCGCCCGCCGCCACGTCCGCCGTCCGTACGTCCGAGACCACGGGCACGCCCAGACGCTCGGCGATCCAGGCGGGCTGGCCCAGCTGGAGTGTGCCGCGCACCGTGCCCTCGTCCACCCAGTGGTACAGGGTCTGGCCGTGGGAGCACACCAGGTCCACCGGGCCCGCTGCCGCCACCGAGGCGGCGGCAGCGTCGGCGAACGACTGCCCGATCAGGGTGTCCAGGCGGCAGACAGTGGCCAGCGACACCTCGTGCGGGGGCAGTGCGGCCAGGATCTCGGCGCGCAGCGCGTGCGGGTAGGGGTGCTGCGACATGTGGACGAGATGGCCCACCAACGTGCCGCCGTCCAGGGCGAGTTCGACGACCGCCGCGTCGATGGCGTCGTGCGAGGTGCCGGAGCTGAGTCCGAGGATCTTCATGCCGGGCGGCTCTTCCGTTCGGTCCCCACGCCGGCCGCGTGGTGCAGTGCCGGGCGGCCGCAGTCGCCGGCGACGTCCGGGGTCCCGTCCGGGGCGTGCGTGGCGGCCGGTGTGGAGAGGTGGTTCTCGTCGTACACCCGGCCGATGATCCCCAGCCGCTTGCTTCACCGCAAGAGGCGCGTGGATCTTCGCCGTGACGGAACCCCGGGCGGTCCCGGCCTCCTGGCCACCGGTACCGTACTGCTCCGCCGCTGCCTCGCCGACCAGCACGAACGGGGCCTGCCGTCCGCCCGAGAGGACCCGCCATGCCGTCTGCGCCCGCTCCGTCCCCCGAACTCCTCGCCCTCGCCGACCAGGTGCTGCAGCCCGGCTTCCGGGGCACCACCGCCCCCGACTGGATCCGCCGCAGGCTCTCCGGCGGGCTCGCCTCCGTGCTGCTCTTCGGGGGCAACGTCCGCGACCGCGCACAGACCCTGGCGCTCACCGACGCCCTGCGCGTCGAGAACCCCGACGTCCTGATCGCCGTCGACGAGGAGGGCGGCGACATCACCCGCCTCGAGGCCGCGACCGGCTCGTCCTACCCCGGCAATCTCGCCCTCGGCACCGTTGACGACCCCGAACTCACCGCCGCCGTCGCCCACTCCGTCGGCGGCGAGCTGCGCGCCGTCGGGATCGGGCTCGACTACGCGCCCGACGCCGACGTCAACTCCAACCCCGGCAACCCGGTCATCGGCGTCCGCTCCTTCGGCGCGGATCCGGACCTCGTCGCCCGGCACACCGCCGCCTGGATCCGCGGCATGCACGACGCCGGGGTCGCCGCCTGCGCCAAGCACTTCCCCGGCCACGGCGACACCGACACCGACTCCCACCTCGCCCTGCCCACCGTCGCCATGGACGCCGACCGCATCGCCGAACTGGCCCTTCCGCCGTTCCGCGCCGCCGTCGCCGCGGGCGTCCGCGCGGTCATGACCGCCCATCTGCTGATCCCCGCGTACGACACCGAGCACCCGGCCACCGTCAGCCCCCGCATCATCACCGGCCTCCTGCGCGAGGAGCTCGGCTTCGAGGGGCTGATCGTCAGCGACGCCGTCGAGATGCAGGCCGTCAGAGCGCGTTACGGACTCACCGGTGCGGCCGTGCGGGCGCTCGCCGCCGGAGTGGACCTCGTCTGCCTCGGCGACCGCTCGGAGGACGCCGAGTACGCGCAGCTCCGTAGCGCCGTCGTCGACGCGGTCGTACGCGGAGAGCTCCCCGAGGCCCGCCTCGCCGAAGCCGCCGCCCGCGTCACCGCCTTCGCCGCCTGGCAGCGGGCGCTCGCCGCGTCCGTACCCGCCCCCGTGCCGGACCGGGCGCTCGGGCTCGATGCCGCGCGCCGTGCGCTGCGGGTCACCGCCGCCGACCCTGCCGTGCTGCCGCTCCAAGTCCCGCCTGTTGTCGTCGAGTTCGGGGTCCCCGGCACCGTCGTCGAGGGCGACGGCGTGCCCTGGGGGCTCGGCGGCGCGCTCACCGGCCTCATGCCGGGCACCGTGCGCACCACCCTGCCCGCCCTCGCCCCGTACGACCCCGACCGTGCCCGCGAGATCCTCGCCGGAGCGGAGGGGCGGCCGCTGGTCCTGGCCGTACGGGACGCCCACCGCAGGCCCGCCGTACGGGAGTGGCTCGACGCGCTCCTCGCCGCGCGGCCCGATGCGGTCACCGTCGAACTCGGCGTCCCCCAACCGGACTCCGGCGCCACCGGAGCAGCCCGGATCGACACCCACGGCGCGGCCCGCGTCTGCGGGCAGGCGGCAGCCGAGGCACTCGCCGGGAGGCGGCTCGCAAGCTGAGCCCGAGGGCACCTGCGGTGACACGGAGCGCGGCGCCCGCCGTATTGCGCTTCCACGCTCCCTCGGCGCACAGTCGAGAAGGTGTTGACGGCCCGGGCGGCCGCCGTGATCATCGCCTGGTGGACCGATTCCCGCGCGTGGACGAAGTGGTCGCCGGTGCTGTTGACCTCACGGAACATCATCCGCCGGGGGTCCGGCTCCGCAGAGTGGGAACGTCGCGTTCCGGCGAGCCGCTGTGGCTGCTCTCCGTGGGGCGCGGGAGCAGAAACGTACTGATCGTCGCCGGACCGCACGCCAACGAACCCGTCGGCGGCGGGACCGTCCTCAGCCTCGCCCGGCGGGCCGCCGCCGACCCCCGGCTCTGCGAGGGGGCGGACACCACCTGGAACTTCCTGCTCTGCCTGGACCCCGACGGAGCCCGCCTCAACACGGGCTGGCAGTCGGGTCCGTACCGACTCGCCCACTACTACCGGGAGTTCTACCGTCCCGGCTTCGCCGCACAGCCCGAGTGGCTCCCCGAGGAGGAGGCCGGCGCCGAGCGGCTTCCGGAGACCCTCGCGCTGCTCGCCGTCCAGGACGAACTGAAGCCCTACCTCCAGTGCTCGCTGCACGGCGTCGAGGTCGGCGGCGGGTTCGTGGAGGTGACGCGGCCGCTCGAAAGGCTGCCGGAGCGGGTCGCGCGGGCCGCCCGCGCGCTGCGGGTGCCGCTGGAAGTGGGGCCGTACGACGCCCTGTACTGGCCCGCGCTCGGCCCGGGGGTCTTCGAGATACCCCCGCCCAAGCAGGGCGACCAGTTCGCCGCCATCACCGAGGCCGCGGTCGAGTCCACCTGGTTCCATCCGCAGCCCTACGGCACCGTCACCGCCGTCGTCGAGTCGCCGATGTGGGGTGTCGACTCCGTCGCCGACGGGTCGCTCCACCCCGATCCGCGGCCCGAACTCCTCGCGATCAGCGACGGGTTGCGGGAGCGGGCGTTCCGGCTGGGGGAGCTGCTCGATCGCGTACGGCCCGAACTGGCGGCCCTCGGCGGGCAGTTGCTCGCTCCCGCCGAGGAGTACGTCGCGATCTCGCCCGCGCTCGCCGACGCCTGGCACCCCGATGCGGCCCTGAGCGAGCCGAGCCGGATGCCGCCGCTGACCCGGGCCCATGTGACGGCGCTGCGGATCTCGGCGCGGCGGCTGATGCTCCGCCCGGCCGGGCTGCTGATCCGGGCGCTCGGCGCGGTGCCCGCGGGCCGCCACCAGGACGTACGGGACGCCCTCGCCGCGTCGATCGCCCAGGGGTGCACCGAGTACGAGGACGAGTGCGGCGCCCGCTGGATCCCCGTAGGAGATCAGGTGGAGTTCCAGTCGAGGGTGGTCCTCGCCGCCTTCGAGGCGCTGGCGCCGCTGCGGCCGTTCACTGCTGGTGCAGCCCCCGCCCCGCCAAGCTGAGGAAGGTCTCGCCGACCGCCTCGGAGAGGGTCGGGTGGGCGTGGATGTGGCGGGCGACGTCGGCGGGTTCGGCGTCCCAGCCGACGATCAGCTGGCTCTCGGCGATCATCTCGGAGACGTTCGGTCCGACGAGATGCACGCCGAGGACCTGCCCGCCGCGCTCCGCGACGACCTTCACGACCCCGCCCTGCCCGTGCACCATGCCCTTCGCGACGGCGGTCAGCGGCATGGTGTTGACGACCACGTCGTGGTCCCGGTTGCGGGCCTCCGCCTCGGTCAGGCCGACCGAGGCGGTCTGCGGCGAGGAGTACGTGACCCGGGGCACGGCCGCGTAGTCGACGGGCGGTGACGGTACTCCGGCCAGGGTCTCGGCCACCAACAGGCCCTCCGCGAACGAGGCGTGGGCCAGCCCGAGCGACGGCGGCGGCAGAAGATCGCCGACCACGTGGATGCCGGGCACGGCGGTCTCCAGCCGCGACCAGTCGGCGGGGGCGACGAAACCGCGCTCGTCGGTGGTGAGCCCGGCCGCGGCGAGGTTCAGCCCGTCGGTGACCGGGGTGCGGCCGACCGCGACCAGGATCCGGTCCGCCTCGATCGTGAGCACCTCGCCGCGCGCGGTACGGACCGTGGCGCGGATCCCGTCGGGGAGGAGCGCGGTGGACTCCAGACGGGCGCCGGTGCGGATGTCGATGCCGCGCTTCTTCAGACCGCGGGTCAAGTGGCGGGAGACGTCGGCGTCTTCGAGCGGTACGAGCCGCTCCGCCGCCTCGACCAGGGTGACATCGGCGCCCATCGACCGGTGGAAGGAGGCGTACTCGACGCCGATCGCGCCCCCGCCCAGGACCAGGACCGAGCCGGGCAGCCCGGGGGCGAAGAGCGCGTCGTCGCTCGTGACGACGCGGCGCCCGTCGGGGACCAGGCCCGGCAGCGTACGGGGGCGCGATCCGGTGGCCAGGACGATGCCGCGGCGCGCGGTGAAGGAGCCGGCGCCCTCGATCCGCACCGTACGGGCGTCGGTCAACTCGGCGCTCCCGCTGAGGACGTGGACCCCGGCGTGCGAGAGGTGGCTCTCCACGCCCTTGTGGTTGCGGGAGACGATGTCGTCACGGGTGGCGACCAGCGCGGGCCAGTCCACCGAGTCCAGCGTCGCCTTCACACCCCAGCGCTCGCGCGCCTCCGCGATGCCGTCGACGAGTTCGGCGGCGTGCAGCATCGCCTTGCTGGGGATGCAGCCGCGGTGCAGGCAGGTGCCGCCCACCTTGTCGCGCTCGGCGAGGACGACGTCGAGGCCGAGGGCCGCGGCGCGCAGGGCGGTGGAGTAGCCGCCGGTGCCGCCACCGATGACGATCACGTCTGTCACCTGGGGTGTTGCTGTGCTTGTTGTCATGGCTCCCACCCTCCGCCCGACGCTTGCCATGCGTCCAAGGCAATGTTCTTGTGGAAGCGATGCACAGTCTTTATGGGGGAGCGGGGAGAGCCGGCCATGAGCAGTCTGCGGCAGATGGAGTACTTCGTCACGGTTGTGGAGGAATCGTCCTTCACCCGCGCCTCGGAGATCCTGCACGTCACCCAGCCCGCACTCTCCCACCAGATCAAGGCACTTGAGCGGTCGGTGGGCGGCGAACTCCTGGAACGGATGCCGCGCGGGGTGCGGCTCACCGCGATGGGCCGCGCCTACCTCCCGCACGCCGAGCGCGCCGTACGCAGCGCCGCCCAGGCCCAGCGGGCGGCCCGCGCGGCCGCGGGGGCGGAGGGCGGCGAGCTGCACATCGCGACGGTGCACGCGCTCGCCGTCGGGGTGCTCCCCGAGGTCTTCGCCCGCTGGCAGCGCGAGCACCCGGGCGTCGCCCTGGTCCTGCACGAGTACGGCACGACCGAGGCACTGGAGGAGGCGATCGAGCGCGGCACGGCGGATCTCGCGGTCGGTCCGCTGCCCGCGGACTGGCAGGGCCCCGTCGTCCCGCTCGGCGACGAGGAGATCGTGATCGTGGCCCCCTTCGACGACCGCCTCGCGGGCCGGTCGTCGGTCCGCCTGGAGGAGCTCTCCGACCACATCTGGATCAGGTGCGCGATGGAACCGGTCGTCCACGGGCAGCCGCTCCTGGACTGGGCCTGCGCCAAGGCGGGCTTCCTGCCCCGTACGGCGGTCCGCACCGAGCACACGTCGACGGCGGTACGGATGGCCGCCGCCGGCGTCGGCATCGTCTGCGCGCCCCTGCAGGTCGTACGGGGAGCGCTCGGCGAGGACTGCGTGGCCCTGCCCCTGGAACCGGGATGGCGGCGCGCCCTGGCCGTCTTCTCGCGGGTGGAGCTGACGGGTGCGGCGGAGGCCTTCGCGGAGCTGCTGCGGGAGGCGCAGCCGTCACCCGTACGGCCGCACGACGACTGCGAAGGGGCCCGACCGGTGGTCGCCTAGAAGGTACCCGCGCCGTCGTCCGGCGCCCCGGCCCCGGGAGCAACCTGCATGGTCACGGACCGGACCACGCGACCGCCCGGGCTCTTCGACGCCGGGCTCGACCGCGATCCGTACCCCGTCTACCGCCTCCTGCGCGAGCAGCATCCCCTCTTCCGGGACGTGCGGCTCGGGGTCTGGGTGGTGAGCCGGTACGCCGACGTGGCCGCCGCCCTCACCGATCCGCGCCTCGTGCGCGGGCGGTCCAGCCGGTGCTGCGAGCCCGGTGACCCGACCTGCGCCGGAGCGTCGTCGCCCGGCGGGCAGCGGGAGATCGCCGAGCGGACCGCCTATGTGCTGGCCGCGCGGCTGGGCGGGCGCAGGGATGCCGATCTGGTGGGCGAGTTCTGCCGGTGGCTGCCCGCCGGGGTGCTCGCCACGGCCTCGCGGCTGCCGTACGAGGACTTCGCCCGGCTGCGGGTCGCCACCACCGAGCGCGCGCTGGCCTCGCTCCTCGCCAACCTCCTCGACCACCCGGCCCAGCTCGCCGCCGTACGCGCCGCACCCGGGCTGATCCCGCGCGCCTGGGCGGAGTCGCTGCGCCGCAATCCGCCCGTCCACGTCCTGGTGCGCACGGCGGTGCGCGACGTCCCGCTGGCCGGCGGGACCGTGCCCGCCGGGGCGACCCTCGCCTGCCTCGTCGGGGCGGCCGGGCGCGACCCCGACCGGTTCGCGAACCCCGACCGCTTCGACCTCCACCGGTCCGACACCGGGCAGCTCACCGCGGACTGCCCGGCCGCGCTCCAGGCGCAGTACGGGGTGCGCGCCCTCCTCGACGCCATGCCGGGGCTCCGCTACGTCGACGGGTTCCGGCCTGTCGAGACGGGGCTGTTCACGCGCTCACCCCGGAGTCTGCTCGTACGGCCCGAGTGAGCAGCGCCACCGGGCGCAGGGCGAACAGATCTGTCAGGCGGACCAGGCCGGTGAACTCCCTTTCAGGGGCGAGGAGATCGGTCCACGCCCCCTCGGGCAGCGGCAGCTCCGTGTCCCCCCAGCCGCCCGCCTCCGCCAGACGGAGAGAGAGGCGGGTCACCGCCGTGATCGCCTCGCCCGAGCGGCTGAAGGCCAGGCAGTGGTCGGCCGTCGGGCCGGTCGCCGTGAGCGGGGTGTACGTGCCCGACTCCCCGAAAACGTCCGGGAGTTGGCGGCGCAGCCGCAGTGCCGCCGTCGTCAGGGCCAGCTTCTCGTCCGTGGGATCGGCAGGGCGGAAAGGGTCCCTGTTGTCCGGGTCGACCAGGGCGATGTACGTCCCCTCGGAGCCCTGGTAGACGTCCGGCACACCCGGCATCGTCAGGTGCACCAGCGCCGCACCGAGCGCGTTGGCCCGTACGTACGGATCGAGACCCTGCGAGAACTCCGCGAGCGCCGCGTGCGGCGGCCCGCACGGCCCCGCCGCCACGAAGGCCGCCACCGCCTCCTCGTACACCGGGTCCTGCTCGGTCCAGCTGGTGTGCAGCCCCGCCTCCCGTACGGACTTGAGCAGCGCGGGCTCCAGCCGCCCCCGGTCGGGCAGCCCGAACCCGAACGCGGTCTGCCAGGCCGTCCACGCCAGCTGCGGGTCGGGGGCCGGGGTGGCGTTCAGCCGGGTCAGCAACTCGCCCCACAGGGACGGGCATTCGGTGAGGACCGCGATCCTGGCCCGTACGTCCGCACTGCGCTTGGTGTCGTGCGTCGTCAGCACCGTCCCGGTGCCAGGCCAGTCGCGCGCGATCCGCGCACAGAAGGCGTGGAACGCCTCGGGGGAGACGGCGGGGCTCCCGGGGTCGCCACCCACCTCGGCGGCCGACAGGAGCGGCGCGTACCGGTAGAAGGCCGTGTCCTCCACGGACTTGGCGCGCAGCGCGGACGCCGTCTGCGCGAAGCGGGCGCAGAACGCGGCCCGGTCGGGGCCCTCGCCCAGCGCGCCGAGCGCCAGATCGCGCACCACGGACAGCGCCTCGGCCTCCTCGGGCACGGTGAACGCCGCCGCGGCCCGGGCGAGCGCCTCCGGGGGGAGCGCCGGGCTGGTCCGGTCGGGGTGGCTGCCCGGGGTGACGTAGGGGCGGTAGACCGGGACCCGTACGAGCAACTCGCGCAGGGCGATGCGCAGCGCCCACGGGGCGTGGTCGCGCAGGGCGGGATCGGCCGCGCAGACGCGCGCCGCCGTACGGACCAGGAACTCGGTCTCGGCGGCCAGCTCATGGGTGAGGACCTTGTACGCGGCCCGGCGCACCGTGGCCTCCCAGTAGCCGCCGCGGTCGCCGGTCAGTCCGGTGAACTCGCGGTACTGGTGGGCCAGTTCGCCCGTACCCTGCGGATCGGTGAACAGCCCGTCGATCTGGTGCAGTGCGTCGTATCCGGTCGTCCCCGCGACCGCCCACTCCGCCTGGAGGTGCTCGTCGCCCGTGAGGATCTTCTCCACGACCGTCCAGCTGCTCCCGGTGGCCTCGCTCAGCCGGCGCAGATAGGTCCCCGGGTCGGCGAGACCGTCGGGGTGGTCGATGCGCAGGCCGTCGGCGACGCCGTCCCGTAAGAGCTCCAGGATCTTGGTGTGGGTGGCGCGGAAGACCTCCGGGTCGTCGACTCGGACCCCGATCAGATCCGAAATGGTGAAGAAGCGGCGGTAGTTGAGCTCGGTGCGGGCCAGGCGCCACCAGGCGAGGCGGTAGTACTGGGCGTCGAGCAGCTCGGGCAGCGGAAGGTCCGCTGTGCCCTCACGGATCGGGAACGCCTGGTCGTAGTAGTGGAGTTGGTTGCCCTCGACGCTCAACTGCTCCCATTCGACGCCCAGTCGGTGACCGAGGACCGGCAGCAGGATCCGCCCGCCGCCGCCCTCCCAGTCGATGTCGAACCAGCGGGCGTACGGGGAGGCGGGACCCTCGCGCAGGACCTCCCACAGCGGTGTGTTGAAGCGGGGGGCTGCGGCCATGTGGTTCGGGACGATGTCCAGGACGAGGCGCAGGCCGTGCGCGCGGGCGGTGCGGGCGAGCGAGCGCAGACCGTCCTCGCCGCCCAGCTCCTCCCGTACGCGGGTGGGATCGACGACGTCGTAACCGTGCGTGGAGCCGGGGACGGACTCCAGGACCGGCGAGAGATGGAGGTGGGAGACACCGAGTGCGGCCAGGTACGGCACGGCCTTCTCGGCGGCCGAGAAGGGGAACTCCGGCTGCAGCTGCAGCCGGTAGGTGGCGGTGGGCGTCATGGCTTCGTACGTACCCTATGCGGGCCGTTGCAGCACCGTCAGACTCCTCCCGATCAGTGTGACCCGGTCGCCCGCCCCCACCTTGGGGCCCGTCCCGGGCGGCACACCGTCCTGGCGGGCGGTGTCGACCACCACCTGCCACTGCCTGCCGTGGTCCTCGGGGACCGCGAAGTCGATGTCCTCCGCGCTCGCGTTGAACATCAGCAGGAAGGAGTCGTCGGAGATCCGCTCGCCCCTGGTCCCCGGCTCGGAGATCGCGTTGCCGTTGAGGAAGACCGTGAGGGCCTTGGCGCTGGAGGACTGCCAGTCGCGCTGGGTCATCTCCTCGCCCTCGGGGGTGAACCAGGCGATGTCGGAGAGCTCGTCGTGCGTGCCCTCCACCGGGCGCCCGTGGAAGAAGCGGCGGCGGCGGAAGACGGGGTGGTCGCGGCGCAGGGCGACCATCGCGCGGGTGAAGTCGAGGAGAGTGGTGTCCGAAGTGTCGCTCTCCTCGGGCCAGTTGACCCAGGACAGGTCGCTGTCCTGGCAGTAGGCGTTGTTGTTGCCGCGCTGGGTACGGGCGAACTCGTCGCCGTGCGAGAGCATCGGGACGCCCTGCGACAGCATCAGCGTCGCGATGAAGTTCCGCATCTGCCGGGCGCGCAGCTCCAGGATGCCCGGATCGGTGGTCTCGCCCTCCGCGCCGCAGTTCCAGGAGCGGTTGTGGCTCTCGCCGTCCTGGTTGGACTCGCCGTTCGCGTCGTTGTGCTTGCTGTTGTACGCGACCAGGTCGTGCAGGGTGAACCCGTCGTGGCAGGTGAAGAAGTTGATCGAGGCGAGCGGCCGGCGGCCGTCGTCCTGGTAGAGGTCGGAGGAGCCGGTGAGGCGGCCCGCGAACTCCGCGAGCGTGCGCGGCTCGCCGCGCCACATGTCCCGTACGGTGTCGCGGTACTTGCCGTTCCACTCGGTCCACAGCGGCGGGAAGTTCCCCACCTGGTAGCCGCCCTCGCCGACGTCCCACGGCTCCGCGATCAGCTTGACCTGGCTGACGACCGGGTCCTGCTGCACCAGGTCGAAGAAGGACGAGAGCCGGTCCACCTCGTGGAACTGGCGGGCCAGGGTCGCCGCGAGGTCGAAGCGGAAGCCGTCGACGTGCATCTCGGTGACCCAGTACCGCAGCGAGTCCATGATCATCTGAAGGACGTGCGGGGAGCGCATGAGGAGCGAGTTGCCGGTGCCCGTCGTGTCCATGTAGTGGCGCGGGTCGTCCTCCACCAGACGGTAGTACTGGGCGTTGTCCAGCCCGCGGAAGGAGAGCGTCGGCCCCAGGTGGTTGCCCTCGGCCGTGTGGTTGTAGACGACGTCGAGGATCACCTCGATGCCGGCCTCGTGCAGGGCGCGCACGGCCTGCTTGAACTCCAGGACCTGCTCGCCGCGGTCGCCCCAGGAGGCATAGGTGTTGTGCGGGGCGAAGAAGCCGATGGTGTTGTAGCCCCAGTAGTTGGCGAGCCCCGCGTCCGCCAGCCGGTGGTCGTTGACGAACTGGTGGACCGGCATCAGCTCCAGGGCCGTCACCCCCAGCTCCGTCAGATGCTCGATGACCGCGGGGTGGGCGAGCGCCGCGTACGTCCCGCGCATCTCCTCGGGGAGGCCGGGGTGGAGCATCGTGAGGCCCTTGACGTGCGCCTCGTAGAACACCGTCTCGTGGTACGGGGTGCGCGGCAGCCGGTCGTCGCCCCAGTCGAAGTAGGGGTTGACCACCACCGAGGCCATGGTGTGCGGCGCGGAGTCGAGGTCGTTGCGCGTCTCCGGCTTGCCGAAGTGGTAGCCGTACACCGCCTCGCCCCACTCGACCTCACCGCTCACGGCCTTGGCGTACGGATCGAGGAGCAGCTTCGCCGAGTTGCAGCGCTGCCCCTGGTCCGGTTCGTACGGGCCGTGCACACGGAAGCCGTACCGCTGACCGGGCATGATGCCGGGCAGATAGGCATGGCGTACGAAGGCGTCGGTCTCGCGCAGCTCGACCGCTGTCTCTGAGCCGTCGTCGTGCAGCAAGCACAACTCGACCCGGTCGGCGGCCTCCGAATAGACCGCGAAGTTGGTCCCGGCGCCGTCGTACGTGGCCCCGAGCGGATACGTCTGTCCCGGCCAGACCTGCATGACAGAAGACTCTTCCACATCTGCCCCTCCGAAACGCATCCGCTATGAATCAGCTCACTCCGGGCGATCTTGTGCTGGGGGAACCCGCGCGCGTTGTACGGAAGTTGGGAAAGGACCCTGTGCATCCGGCTGCACCGCGTCCCGCTCCCGGAGTAGTCTTCCTTGATCTTGCAGGGGGACGGAAAGGCGGTACGCGGGTGGGCTCGGGTGGGCTTGAGCTACCCCCAGGTGACCCAGGTCACGAGGGGGGCTCGGCGGACGGTCCGCCCGGTGCGGTTTCCCTTGCGCGGCCGATGGAGATCGGGGTGGAGCTGGACTGGGGCGCGGACGCCTGGAGCGAGGTGCGTACGCGCGCTCAACGGGCTGGACGGGCCTACATCTGGCTGAACCTGGTGGAACAGCGGCTGCGCGCCGTCGTGGCCGCCGTGCTCCGTCCCATCTACGAACCGGTGCACGGCGACGACTGGGTGATCGCGGCAGCCGGGCCGGCCGGACAGGAGTGGGTCCAGCGCGCCGTCGCGGTCCGCGAGGTGTCCCGCCGCAAGGGCTATCTGCTCGACCCCGCCGACGACAACGTCCTCTCCTTCCTCACCCTGCCCCAGCTGCGCGAACTGATGGTGGCGCACTGGCCGTGCTTCGAGCCGTACTTCGACGACCGGCGCGACGTCGAACTGGCCCTGGACGAGCTCGAGGTCACCCGTAACGTCGTCTCCCGCAACCGCGCCCTCTCCGAAGCCGTCCTGGGCCAGGCCGAGCGCGCCTCGTCCCGGCTGCTCGACATACTCGGCTCGGGATCGGGTGCGCCCTCCGTGGACCGGCTGCCGATCGACGCGGTCGAGGACCTCGTTGGGGACCGGTACGCGGACGTCATCGGCGTCCACCCCGACCGGGTGCGCCTCCAGCGGCAGTTGCCCGCCGAGGACCTCTTCGGCGGCGCACGCCGTGTCGACGCGATCGGGATAGGCCTGAACCTCCTGGTGCAGAACTTCTCCGGGAGGCGCCTCGTCAGGCTGGCCGAGTCCGGATGCCGGGTCCGGCTCCTCTTCCTCAACCCGGCGAGCAGTGCGGTCAAGCGCAGAGAGCGTGAACTCGGCCTGAAGAAGGGCGAACTGAGCCGCTCCGTGGAGATGAACATCCTCCACATGCGCCGCGTCCGCGCCCGGCTCCGCGACCCGGGCGCCTTCGAGATCCATGTCTTCGACGAGACGCCGCGCTTCACCGCCTATCTGGTCGACGGGGACGGCTCGGACGGGCTCGCGGTGGTCCAGACGTATCTGCGCAGGACGCGCGGCATGGAGGCGCCGGTGCTGGTGCTGCGGGGCGGCGGCCGGAGTGTGGTGAAGGCGGGGGCCGACACCGAGCACGGGCTCTTCGAGACGTACCGCGAGGAGTTCGAGTCGGTCTGGACGGATTCGCGTCCGGTCTCCTGACCTTCCTGTCACCTCAATCCCCTTGACCTCAACCCCGCTTGAGCCCTGAGGGTGGGCCGATGACCTCCGTACGGACCGCCCGGCTGCTGCCCCGGGCCTATCGGCCGCTCTTCGGCCACACCGAGTTCCGGCGGTTCCTGCCCGCGCTCGTCGTCTCCGACCTCGGGGACGGCATGAGCATCGTCGCCGTTTCCTGGCTGGCGATCGCGATCGCCCCTGCCTCCCACGCAGGCCTCTATCTGGGCGCCGCGGTCGCCGCGTACGCACTGCCGGGAGCCGTCGGCGCGCTCGCCTTCGGACGGCTGCTGCGCCGGGTGCCCGCCCGGCGGCTGCTGGTGGTCCACAGCTGGCTGCGTGCGACGCTCCTGGGCCTCGTCCCGGTGGCCTGGGCGCTCGGGGCGCTCTCGCCCGCGCTGTACGTGGCCCTGCTCGCGGGGTCGTCGGTCCTCAGCGCCTGGGGCAGTGCGGGCAAGTACGCCCTGCTCGCGGAGATGCTTCCGCAGGAGCAGCGCCTGTCGGGCAACGCGCTGGTGAGCACCAGCAGCACCGCGTGCATCGTCCTGGGACCCGCGCTCGCCGGATTCCTCGCCACGGCGATCAGCCCGGCCTGGATCATCGGCCTCGACGCGCTCTCCTTCGCGGTCCTCGCCCTGCGCACCGGCCGGCTCCGGGGCCCGGCGCGGGAGTTGAAGGCCGGGGCGCCGGCGGACACGTCCGAATCGGCGGCCGGGCTGCGGGTCCTGCGCGGACAGCCGGAGCTGATCGCGCTCCTCGCCCTCACCTGGCTCTTCTTCTTCCTGTACGGACCGGTGGAAGTGGCCCTCCCGCTCCACGTCACCCAGGATCTGCACGCCGACTCGGGCCTGCTCGGTCTCTTCTGGGCCTTCTTCGGGTTCGGCGCGATCCTCGGCAGCCTCACCGCGGGCGCGCTGCGCCGGCTTCCCCTGTGGCCCGTCGTGCTGACCATCGTCGCGGGCTGGGGCGCGACCCTGCTGCCCTTCGGGTTCGGCGCACCGGCCGCGGTCTCGCTCGTCTTCTTCGCCGTCGGCGGTTTCGTATACGGCCCCTTCACGGCCCTCTGCTACACGCTGTTCCAGGACCGCACCCCGGCCGCCTCCCTCACCACCGTCCTCGCCTTCCGCGGTGCCGCCCTGCTCACCGCGGCCCCGGTGGGCACGGCGGTCGGCGGGCCGCTCACGGCGCTGTTCGGCGCGGGCGACGTCCTCGCGGGCTCGGGCGCGGCGACCGTACTGCTGTCCGTCGGATCCGCGATCGCGTGGACCCGCGTACGCCGCCGCGCATAGGGTCCGGGCCCATGGACTGGCAGCGCTGGCACGACGCCTACGATCAACCCGACTCCTTCCTCCACCGCAGGCTCGCCGCGGTCCGCGACCGGATCCGGCTGGCCCTGGACACCGCACCGCCGGGCCCGCTGCGCGCGGTCAGCCTCTGCGCGGGGCAGGGGCGCGACCTTCTTCCCGTACTGGCGGAGCACCCGCGGCGCGAGGACGTCAGCGCGCGGCTGGTCGAGCTGGACCCGCAGAACGTGGCGGCGGCCGCGGAGACCGTCAAGGCGGCAGGACTCCACCGGGTCGAAGTCGTCGCGGGGGACGCCTCGTTGACCGACCAGTACGCGGACATGACCCCGGCGGACCTGGTCCTGATCTGCGGGCTCTTCGGCAACATCACCCTCGCCGACATCGAGCGCACGGTCGACCACGCCACCCGGCTCTGCGCGCAGGGGGCCACCCTCGTCTGGACCCGCAACCGCAAGGCCCCCGACCGGTTCCCGCAGATCTGCGACTGGCTGGAGTCCCGGGGCTTCGAGCGCCTGTGGCTGTCCGAGCCCGACGCGGGCTTCGGCGTCGGAGCGCACCGCTTCACGGGTACGCCGCTGCCGCTCGAACGGGGGGCGAGCATGTTCACGTTCGTCGGGTACGACGTCCTCCAGGCGGGGACGGTCGGTCCGTGATCTTCGCCGATCCCCCGCGTGGGGGCGTTGTCAGTGGTGCGTGCGAAGGTGGTTGTCAACTGGGGACGCACCATGAAGGAGGGCCGCGATGAGCTGGCACCGCAAGACGCTGGTCGGTTTTGATCTGGAGACGACCGGGACCGAGCCGAGTGAGTCGCGGATCGTGACGGCCGCGGTGGTCGAGGTGCTCGACGGGAGGCTGGTGCGGCGCCTGGAGTGGCTCGCCGATCCCGGAGTGCCCATTCCGGACGAGGCCGCGGAGATCCACGGAGTCACCACCGCACGGGCGGCGGCCGAGGGGCGGCCGGTCCGCGAGGTCGCCGCGGAGATCGCCGGGGTGCTGAGGGAGTACTGGGCGCAGGGCGTGCCGGTCGTCGCGTACAACGCGGCCTTCGATCTGACGCTGCTCGACGCCGAGCTGCGGCGGCACGGCCTGGAGCCGCTGACCGGCGCCGCGCCCGTACTCGACCCGCTCACCATCGACCGGGCCGTCGACAAGTACCGCAGGGGCAAGCGGACCCTGGAGGCGAGCTGCGCCGAGTACGGGGTGGTGCTGGACGGGGCGCACGAGGCGGGGGCCGACGCCCTGGCCGCGGTGCGGGTGGCCGTCGCCATAGCCGAGCGGCACCGCCAGGTGGGCGCGACCGACCTCGCGGAGCTGCACCGGCAGCAGGTGGGGTGGTACGCGGACTGGGCCACGGACTTCCAGGCGTTCCTGCGGCGCAAGGGGAACGCGGACGCGGTGATCCCCGCCGACTGGCCGCTGCGCGAGGCGAGTTCGGTCCCGCGCTGACCCCGGCGCCCTGTCAGAACGGGTGCCAGCGGACCTCCGGGGCGTTGTCCCGGAGGGAGGCGACCCTCCGGCGGAACTCCGCGAGGGCCTTGGGGTTGGTCGGGGCGTGCTGGGCGACCCAGGCGCAGCTCGCCGTCTCGCGGGCGCCGCGCAGGACCGCGCAGCCGTCCCACTCGGTCACGTCCCAGCCGTAGGCGGAGGTGAAGGCCGCGTAGGAGTCGGAGGGCAGTCCGTAGCGGTCGCGGGAGAGCGCCATCACCACCAGGTCGTGCTCGCGGAAGTCCGAGGAGAACGTCTCCAGGTCGACCAGGACCGGACCCGACGGGGCGATGTGGACGTTGCGGGGGAGCGCGTCGCCGTGGATCGGGCCCTGCGGGAGGTGGGGTGTGAGGGCCGCCGCGGCCTCGGCGAAGCCGTCGCGGCGGGCGCGCAGGTAGGCGGCGTCCGCCGGGTCGACCGCGTCGCCGGCCAGGCGCAGCCAGCGCTCGACGCCGCCGAGCAGTTCGCGGCGGGGAAGGGCGAAGGAGGGGGCGGGGAGTGCGTGGATCAGGCGCAGGAGGGCGGCCAGATCGGCGGGTTCGGCCGGGCGTACCGCATCGGGGAGGCGGTGCCAGAGGGTGACGGGGTGGCCGTCGGCGAGCAGCGGCTTCGGTTCGGCCGCGCGGACCGCGGGGACGCCGGTCTCCGCCAGCCAGGCGGCGATGGCCAGTTCGCGCTCCGCGCGGGGGAGCAGCTCCGCGTCGCGGCCCACCTTGACGACCAGGCCACCGGTCGCGAAGACGGCGTTCTCGCCGAGAGCGAGCAGCTCCGCGTCCCGCTCCAGGCCTGCCGCCGCCAGTACGTCGCGTGCCCGTGACTCGTCCATCTGCTGTCTCCTGTTGATCGTGTCGGCCGGTCAAGTTTCGCATCTGTGCAGGTTGCCTTGACGAACCGACGGCCCGTCAGGACCATGGCGGGGGCCGCCGGGGCGGCCAGAACAGGATGAGCCGCCCGAAGGAGTCAAAAACGTGACATTAACGACCGCAACGGCGCGGTCCGGTACGCGCACGGGGAAGCAGCCCGATCACGGTGCCTGGTTCCTGGTGCTGCCCGCGCTGATTCCCATCCTCGTGCTGAGCGTCGGCCCGCTGCTGTACGGCATCGCGCTCGCGTTCACCGACTCCCAGTCGGGACGCACCCAGCCCACCGAGTGGGTCGGACTGCTCAACTTCCAGGACCTGCTGCACGACACCCTGTTCTGGGACTCCTTCAGGATCGGGCTGCTGTGGGCGGTCGGGGTGACCGTCCCGCAGTTCGTCCTCGCGCTCGGCCTCGCCCTCCTGCTCAACCAGAATCTGCGTTTCCGCTGGCTGGCGCGGGCGCTCGCGATCATTCCCTGGGCGATGCCCGAGGTCGTCGTCGGCATCATGTGGCGGCTCGTCTACAACCCCGACGCGGGAATCCTCAACGAGACCATCCGGAATCTGGGCCTCGGCGACGGACGCGACTGGCTCTCGGGCCTCTCCACCGCGCTCCCCGCCGTGATCCTCGTCGGCGTCTGGGCCGGGATGCCGCAGACCACCGTCGCACTGCTGGCCGGACTGCAGAACACCCCCGACGAGCTCCACGAGGCCGCGGCGATCGACGGGGCCGGAGCCTGGCGGCGGTTCCGTACCGTCACCTGGCCCGCGCTCAAACCCATCGCGCTCTCCATCACCGCGCTCAATTTCATCTGGAACTTCAATTCATTCGCGCTGGTGTACGTCCTCACCAACGGCGGACCCGGCGGACGCACCCGTCTCCCGATGCTCTTCGCCTACGAAGAGGCCTTCCGCTACGGCCAGTTCGGATACGCGGCCGCCATGGGATGTGTGATGGTCGCGGTGATCTCCGTGATCCTCGCCGTCTATCTCGTCGGCCGACTGAGGGGAGGCGAGGAGAAGTGAGCCTGCGCACCAGCAAGCCCGCCCGCGCCGGACAGTACGTGGCGCTGCTCTGCTACCTGATCTTCATCGCGTTCCCCTTCGCCTGGCTGATCTCCACGGCCTTCAAACCGCCGCGCGAGCTCGCCACGCTGCACCCCACCTGGATCCCCAAGGACCCCACCCTCCAGAACTTCCGCGACGCCTTCGACCAGCAGCCCCTGCTGCACGCCGCGCTCAACTCCCTGATCGCCGCGGTTTCCGCCGCCCTGATCGCGGTCGTCATCGCGACCCCGATGGCCTACGTCATGGCGCGGCACCGCAGCAAGCTCTCGACCGCGGCTACGGGATGGGTCGTGGTGAGCCAGGCGTTCCCGTTCGTCCTGATCATCATCCCGCTCTTCCTCATCCTGAAGAACCTCTACCTGATCAACTCCCTGCCCGGGCTGATCATGGTCTACGTGGTCTGGTCGCTGCCCTTCGCGCTCTGGATGCTCGTCGGGTACGTACGCGCCGTGCCGCCCGAGCTGGAGGAGGCCGCCGCCGTCGACGGGGCGAGCAAGCTCCGTACGCTCGTCTCGGTCACGGCGCCTCTCCTCGCGCCCGGGCTCGTCGCCACCGCGCTCTTCGCCTTCATCACCGCATGGAACGAGTTCTTCTTCGCGCTCGTCCTGCTCAAGACCCCGGAGAAGCAGACCTTGCCGGTCGTCCTCACGCACTTCCTCGGCGCGGAGGGCGTCGCCGACCTCGGGCCGCTCGCCGCGGCCGCGTTCCTGGCGACGATCCCCTCGCTCGTCATCTTCGCGATCATCCAGAAGCGGATCACCGGCGGAATGCTGGCAGGGGCGGTGAAGAGCTGATGCGATCACCCGAGATCACCCGGCGCCAGGCCCTCGCCGGTGCGCTCCTCACCCTGCTGCCCGCCGCGGCGGGCTGCTCGGACGACAGCAGTGGCTCCGGCGGGAAGATCACCCTCCAGTTCCAGTCGCTGGCCTGGCAGGAGGAGTCCGTCGCCGCCAACAAGGAGCTCGTCAAGGAGTGGAACGCCGCTCACCCCGACGTCCAGGTCAAGTACATCCAGGGCAGCTGGGACAGCGTCCACGACCAGCTGCTGACCTCCTTCGAGGGCGGCGAGGCCCCCGACATCATCCACGACGCATCCGACGACCTCGCGGACTTCGCGTACGGCGGCTATCTCGCCGATCTGACCCCGCTGCTGTCCGCCCGCCTCAAGTCGGACATCCCGGCGAGGAGTTGGGAGACGACGACGTTCGGCGAAGGGGTGTACGGCGTCCCCTTCCTGCAGGAGCCGCGCGTCATCATCGCCAACGCGAAGTGGCTCAAGTCCTCCGGCGTACGCATCCCGACGCCCGACAAGCCGTGGAGCTGGGAGGAGTTCCGCAGCGTCACCAAGGAGCTGAGCGGCGACGGGAAGTTCGGCGTCGCCTGGCCGCTGAAGGAGCCCGTCTCCGTCACCCTCAACCTCGGTCTCTCCGCCGGCGGCGAGCTCTTCCACCGGGGCGAGGACGGCAAGGTGACGGTCCGGTTCACCGCCGGCGACCAGGTGGTCCCCGGCACGATCCAGGCCCAGATCAACACCGACCACAGCTCACCCACCACGACGCTCGGCAGCGGCGGCTCCGACACGCTGCCCGGCTTCTTCGGCAACAAGTACGCGATGGTGCCGCTCGGCTTCTCCTACCGGCAGCAGATCGTCCAGCAGGCACCCAAGGGCTTCGAGTGGATGGTGCTGCCCGCCCCGGCGGGCAGCGCGGGCCTGGCGCAGGGAGTGAGCCCGCAGACGCTCTCCGTCTCCGAGGACTGCGAGCACAAGAAGGAGGCGATGGAGTTCGTCGAGTTCATGCTCCAGCCGCGGAACATGGTGCGCCTGGCCAAGGGCGACTGGATGCTGCCGACCGCCACCGAGGCGCTCGCCGATCCGGCGCTGCACACGGAGAAGGACGGCTGGGCGACGGGCACCGCGCTGGCCGCGTATCTGCGCCCGGCCCCCGCGCAGTCGGTGCGGGGCTATCCCGAGTGGAAGGACAAGATCGCGACCCCGGCTTTCCAGGAGTACTACAGCGGTGCGATCGACACCGCTGAGCTGGAGAAACGTCTGGTGAAGGACGGCAACCTGGTGCTCGCCCGCTACCAGCGCTGAAAATAGAGCTGGACGAGACGTCTCGTCTCGTTTATGGTCGTGGCATGACTTCAACGCCGCGTGCCCATATCGCCATGTTCTCCATCGCCGCCGCCGGGCACTTCAACCCGAGCCTCGAAGTGATCCGGGAGCTCGTCGCCCGGGGGCACCGCGTCACCTACGGCATCCCCGCCGCCTTCGCCGACAAGGTCGCCGAGACCGGCGCCGAACCGGTCGTCTACACCTCGACGCTCCCCACCGACGACGACCCCGATGCCTGGGGCGCGGAGGCGATCGACTACTTCGAGACATTCCTCAACGACGCGATGCAGGTCCTGCCGCAGCTCGTCGAGGCGCACGAGGGCGAGGGCGGCGTCGGCGTCCCCGACCTCGTCATCCACGACATCTCCTCGTACCCGGCGATCGTGCTCTCCCGCCGCTGGGGCGTCCCCGACGTCTCGCTCTCCCCGAACCTGGTCGCCTGGGAGGGGTACGAGAAGGAGGTCTCCGAGCCCATGGTCGCCGGACTCATGGCGACCGAGCGGGGCCGCGCCTACTACGCGCAGTTCAGCGCCTGGCTGGAGTCCAACGGCATCGACGAGCACCCCGACCCCTTCGTCGGCCGCCCCCGCCGCTCCGTCGTCCTGATCCCCAAGGCGCTCCAGCCGAACGCCGACCGCGTCGACGAATCCGTCTACACCTTCGTCGGCCCCTGCCGGGCCGAAGGGGTGGAAGGGGCCGAAAGCGCCGGCCAGGGCGACTGGCGGCGCCCCGCAGGAGCCGACAAGGTGCTGCTCGTCTCGCTCGGCTCCGCCTTCACCAAGCAGCCCGGCTTCTACCGCGCGTGCATCGAGGCCTTCGGCGACCTGCCCGGCTGGCACGTCGTCCTGCAGATCGGCGCACACGTCGAGGAGTCCGAACTCGGCACGATCCCCGGCAACTTCGAGGTCCACTCCTGGGTCCCGCAGCTCGCGATCCTCCGCCAGGCCGACGCCTTCATCACCCACGCGGGTGCCGGAGGCAGCAGTGAGGGGCTCTCCACCGGGACCCCGATGGTCGCCGTCCCGCAGGCCGTCGACCAGTTCGGCAACGCGGCCGTACTCCAGGAGCTGGGTGTCGCCCGTCACGTACCCGCCGAGGAAGCCACCGCCGAGACGCTGCGCGAGGCGGTCCTGGCCGTGGCCGGCGACCCCGAGGTCGCACGCCGTCTCGCGAAGATCCGCGCCGAGATGGCGGGCGAGGGCGGCACGAAGCGGGCAGCCGACCTCATCGAGGCCGAACTGCCCGCTCGTCAGAGCTGACCGGGGTCAGACCTTCACGCGCCGGTCCGGTTCGTCGTCGTCCTTCTGCAGGGGTACGGAGACGGCGCCGGACTCGGCCGGGAGGGCGACCGCCTCGTCGTGCGTGAGGTCGGGCAGCCACCGCAGCCACTTCGGGAAGTACCAGTTGCGGTCGTCGAGCAGTGCCATGACCGCCGGGAGCAGCACACCCCGGATGATCGTCGCGTCGATCAGTACGGCGGCCGCAAGGCCCACGCCCATCTGCTTCATGGACTGCATCGAGAGCGTTCCGAAGATCGCGAAGACCGCGACCATGATGACCGCCGCGCTCGTCACCACACCGGCCGTCGTGACGACACCGTGCTGGATCGCGTCCCGGGTGTTGCGCCCCTGCACCCGTGCCTCACGGATCCGGGAGACCACGAAGACGTGGTAGTCCATCGAGAGCCCGAAGAGGATCACGAAGAGGAAGAGCGGCAGCCAGGAGATGATCGCGCCGACCCCCTCCGCGCCGACCAGGGAGGCGCCCCAGCCGTGCTGGAAGACGGCGGTCAGGATGCCGTAGGCGGCGCCCACCGACAGCAGGTTGAGGATGATCGAGGTGACCGCGATCGTCAGCGACCGGAAGCAGAGCAGCATCAGCAGGAAGGCGAAGACGACCACGAAGGCGAAGACCGGGACCACCGAGCCGACGATCTGGTCGTTGAAGTCCTTCGACCCCGCGACACTGCCCGTGATCGGGGCGCTGACCCCGGAGACCTTGCCGAGGGTGTCGGGGCGGACGTGGTCGCGCAGCAGTGCCAGGCTCTTCTCCGCCTTCTTCTGGTCGGAGCCGCCGACCAGCGGTACGTCGATGGTCGCCACGTTCTCCTGCTTGTGCACGGTCAGCTCGACCGGGCCCTGAGAGGCACCCGAACTGATCGCCTGCGTACGGAAGTCGGTGATCGCCTGCCGCACCTCGGGCGCGTTGATGTCCTTGGCGCTGATCACCACATTGGCCGGGTCGGCGCCGCCCGGGAAGGCCGCATTCACGCTCTGGTACGTCACGACGATGGGGAGCTTGTTGCCGAACTCCTGGTCCAGCGTGAGGTTCTGGGTGTGCATGCCCACGGCGGGCAGTGCGATCGCGGCCAGCGCGCCCGCCGCCACGACCAGGGCCATCTTCGGCCTGCGCAGGACGGCGCCGAGCACCGCACGCCAGATCCGGCTCTCGCCGTTGCCGTTGGACTTGCCGCGCTTCATCCGGTTCAGGAACGGGATGCGGCCCTTCTCGACCCGCTCGCCGAGCAGCGAGAGCAGCGCGGGCAGTACGGTCACGGAGCCGACCATCGCCACCGCGACCACCATCAGCGAGGCAAGCCCCATCGCCTTGAACTCGGCGATACCGGTGAAGAGCATCCCCGCCATCGCGACACAGACCGTCACACCGGAGACGATGATCGCCCGCCCGGAGGTGGCCGCCGCGATCCGCATCGCGGTCTGCGCGTCGCGCCCGGCCGCCCGCTCCTCGCGCTCACGCCGCAGATAGAACAGGCAGTAGTCGACACCGACGGCCAGACCCACCAGGAGCATCACCGAGTTCGCGGTGTCGCTCATCGGCATCGCATGGCTGACGACGGCCATCAGGCCCATCGTCGCGATGATCGCGGAGACCGCCAGCGCCACCGGCAGCAGAGCCGCCACCAGCGCGCCGAAGGCGATCAGCAGGATCCCGAACGCGACCGGCACGGCGGAGAGTTCGGCCTTCTCGAAGTCCTTGCCGAACGCGTCGCTGAACGTCTTGTTCATGCTCGCGCTGCCGATCTCCTCGATCCGCAGCTGCTGGTGCTCGCCCTGCACCTTCTTCACCGCGTTCAGGACCGGATCGATCCGGTCCGACGCGGTGTCGGCGTCACCCTTGACATGGAACTGGACCAGCGCCGAACGCCCGTCCTTCGATATGGACTTGGTGGCGTACGGCGACTTCACCGAGTCCACCGCTCCCGTGTCCGTGACCGCCTTCATCACGGAGTCCACGGCCCGGTGGAACTCGGCGTCGGTGGCCCGTGCGTCCGTCCCCTTCGCCTGGACCAGTACGGTCTCGCCGGCCGGCTCCTTGAGCCCCGCGTCGTCGATGATGCTCGCGGCCTGGCTGGTCTCGCCGGACAGCCCGTCGCTCTGGTTGACGTCCGCACGGCCCACCGCAGTGCCGATCCCCATCGCCAGCACCACGAAGAGCACCCAGATGCCCACTGCGGCCCAGCGGTGCCGGGCGCTCCAGCCTCCGGCCCTGGCGGCCAGGCCGCGCACCTTCGTATCCCCAACTGCCATGACGGCCCTGCCCCCTTGATGGCGGTGACGGCACTGCGCCGCCTCACATTCCGAAGGTATGGGCGCGATAAGACCGTCTCGTCGTACTCCCTGCTGAACCCGGGGCCGTCCTTCTCCTCCCTGCGGTGGGGGTGCATCCCTACCAGGGCGGACTCGGGCCCCCTACACGTAAAGCGGGCGGAGGCGGTCTATCTTCGTCCGCATGACGACGACGTACGCGGCGCTGCTGCGCGGCATCAATGTGGGCGGCAAGAAGAAGGTCCCGATGGCGGAGCTCAAAAAGGTGCTCTCCGGGCTGGGTCATGGCGGTGTCGCCACGTATCTGAACAGCGGGAACGCCGTCTTCACCAGCGACAGCGACGACCAGGACGCCCTCGCCGACGACCTGGAGCGCGCCATCGCCTCGCACTTCGGCTTCGACGTCCCCTGCCTGGTGCGCGGCGGCCCCTATCTGCGGGCCGTCGCCGAGGACTGCCCCTTCCCGGCCGCCGAGCTCGAGGCCAAGCAGTTGCACGTCACCTACTTCTCGGGGCCGGTCACCGAGGAACGGTTCGCCGGCATCGACCAACAGGCCTTCCTCCCCGAGGAGTTCCGGCTCGGTGACCAGGCGCTCTATCTGTACGCGCCCGACGGCCTCGGGCGCTCCAAGCTCGGGGAGGTGCTGGGCAGGCCTTCGGTCAACAAGGGCATCACCGGCACCTCCCGCAACTGGAACACCGTCCTCAAGCTGGTGGAGCTCACCGGCGGAGCGTGACCTTCCGGACGCCGTCGTAGGTGGTGTACGAGGTGATCTCGTCCGGGGTGCGCAGCTGGTCGTGCCCCTCGTGGAGCTTCAGCAGCCCGGCGAGCGGACCACCCCGGACCCCGGCCTCCGCGACGGCGTCCAACACCTCCAACTCAGTCTCCGACAGCACCAGTTCGGGCTGGTCCGTCAGCCCCCAGCCGTCCCAGGGCAGCACCTCGACGCGGCAGAGCGCCGCCAGGTCCCGTACGACATTGCTCCGTACGAACCAGGTCCCCGAGATCCCCACGACCTGCACCCCGAACGTCTCGGGGTCGGCATCCCCGCGCCGGATGCGCTGCCAGACCTCGCCCGCGACGAGGAACTCCGAACGCGGGACGTCCAGCGGGTCGAAGTCCGTGGCGTACACCCCGGGCAGCTGCGCGTCCGCCAGCCGCCAGCCGTACGCGGCGTCCCAGTACTCCGTCACCCAGTGGTCGTCGTGGAAGCCCCCTTCGCCGAAGTAGCCCGCGAAGCCGCAGCGGATCCTGGCCGGTGTCCCCGAGGCCCGCAGCAGGGTGCAGAGCAGCAGGGCGAAGTCCCGGCAGGTGCCCGCGAACCGCTCACCGGGGGCGCGTTCCGCGGCGAGCGGTTCGGGGCTCCGGGAGCGGACGATCGCGAGGATGCCGGCGGCGTACCGCGTCTCGGCCTCGTTCCGCCGCTCCTCGGGCAGGGCGTAGCCGAAGAGGCCGCCCTCCTCGCGGTGAATGAGCACGTTCCGTACGAGTGCGGCGAGTTCGCGCGGGCTGCCGGTGGGGAGTGCCGCAGTGTCCGGGGCGCTGAACACGCTCTGGGTGCGGTAGAAGTCGAGCTCTTCCGTGCTGACGGTC
The DNA here is from genome assembly GCF_036227325.1 of Streptomyces sp. NBC_01465. NCBI lineage: Bacteria > Bacillati > Actinomycetota > Actinomycetes > Kitasatosporales > Streptomycetaceae > Streptomyces > Streptomyces sp. NBC_01465. The sequence continues at coordinate 6,811,500 of NZ_CP109467.1, forward strand.
ATACGTCCTCCTCGGGTCGTCCGGCTGCGACCGAGGATGTGCTCTGCCCCTGGGGCAGGGTCAACGGTCGGCCCGTGCCGCCCAGCGCCCGTCCGTCCGCGAGATCCGTACCGGATGGTCGAAGCACTTGCTGACCCCGTCCGTGGTCAGCACCTCGTCCGCGGGCCCCGATCCCGTGCACCGGCCCTCCCGCAGCAGCATCGCGTGCGTCGTCGACGCGGGGAGCTCCTCCAGATGGTGGGTGACCAGGATCGTCGCCAGCTCCGGGTGTTCGGCGCGCAAGTCGTCCAGGCTGCTGAGCAGTTGCTCGCGCGCGGCCAGGTCCAGCCCGGTCGCGGGCTCGTCCAGGAGGACCAGACGCGGGCTCGGCATCAGCGCGCGGGCGATGAGCGTGCGGCCGCGCTCGCCCTGCGAGAGGGTCGGCCAGCGCGACTCCGCCTTCTCCCCGCCCATGCCCAGCATCGACAGCAGCCGCTCGGCGCGGGCGACATCGGCTGCCGTCGGGGACCAACGCGGCACGGGCTCAATGGAGTTGGTGAGGCCGGTGAGTACGACGTCCCGCACGCGCAGCGGCGAGTGCAGGGGGTGGCGGGGGTTGATGTGGCCCAGCTGCGTACGGAGTTCGCGCAGGTCGACCCGGCCCAGCGTGTGGCCCAGGATCTCCACGGTGCCGCGCGTCGGGTGCGTGACCGCGCCCAGCAGGCCGAGCAGCGTCGACTTGCCTGCGCCGTTCGCACCGAGCAGCGCCCAGTGCTCGCCGCTCCGTACGGTCAGGGAGACCGAGTCCAGGAGGAGCTTTCCGTCCCGTACGACATCGACGTCGTCCGCCCTGATCACCGTGGTGGTGCTCGCTGTCACAGCTCGTTCAGCTCCTTGATCTCGTCCTCGGACAGGCGCAGGGCCGCCGCGTCCAGGTTCTCGTCCAGGTGGGCGACCGACCCGGTTCCGGGGGTCGGCAGCGTGACGGGGGAGTGGTGCAGCAGCCAGGCCAGGGCGAGTTGGCCCCGGGTCGCGCCGTGGTGGTCGGCGATGGTGGCGAGCTTCGACGATGCCTCGCCGGTCAGCGCGCCGTTGGCCAGCGGGAACCAGGGCAGAAACGCGAGGCCGTGGGTCTCGCACACCTTCAGGACGTCCGCGGACTCGCGGTCGATGAGGTTGAAGCGGTTCTGCACCGAGGCGATCCCGGTCAGGGAGAGTGCCTGCTCCAGCCGGTCCGCGGTGAGGGTGTCCAGACCGATGTGCCGGATCTTGCCCTCCTGCCGGAGCGCGTCCAGCGTGCCCAGCTGGTCGGCCAGGGGTACGTCCGGGTCGAGGCGGTGCAGCTGGTAGAGGTCGATGGTGTCGGTGCGCAGGCGGCGCAGGCTCGCCTCGCACATGGCGCGCAGCTGCTCGGGGCGTCCGGCGATGTGCCAGGCGTCGGGTCCCGTACGGACGACGCCGCCCTTGGTCGCGATCACCAGGTCTTCCGCGTACGGATGGAGGGCGTCGGCGATCAGCTCCTCGGCCACGTCCGGCCCGTAGTTGTCGGCGGTGTCGATGAGGGTGACCCCGCGCTCGACGGCCCGGCGCAGGACGGCGAGCGCGTCCTGGCGGTCGCCGCGCGGGCCCCAGTAGCCGGGGCCCGCGAGCTGGGCGGTTCCGTAGCCGAGGCGCCGTACGGGCAGGTCTCCGCCGAGCAGAAAGCTTTCCTGGATCATGCGCCTGACAGTAACGAATAGAAACTTTCCGCCCCCTCTTGCGGTCGGACAGCAACCGCTTACATGCTTCGGGTGAACCCCTCGCTGTGCCCCACCCCAGGAGGAATGACGTGTCTCGTGTTGCCAGGTTCATGACAGTCGCTGGAGCGGCCGGACTGCTCGTGCTCGGTACGGCAGGACAGTCGTGGGCGTCCACGCCGACGAGCAGCTGGACCACGAATGCACCAGGCCCGGTGAGCGAGTTGGAGCTCCCGATGGCCTTCCAGTCGGCGCCCGACGCGGCCGGTATGTACTTCGCGTACTACACGACGCTGGAGAGCGGCACACGGCCGTACGCCGGCTTCCAGCCCAAGCCGGTCGACGCGGCCGGAAACCCCAACCTCCAGGCGGTGTTCAGCTCCTTCAACGCCGCTGCCACCACCACGGACAGCCACTGCAGCTACGGCGCCGACGGGGGTGCGGGCGTGAGCTGCGCCGTTCGGTTCGCGTACACCAAGGGCACGATGTACACCCTCGACCTCAAGCGGGCGAGCGTCACCGGGGACACCCAGCTGATGACGGGCGACGTCGTGAACGCGTCGACCGGCGCTGTGGTCGCCCACATCGGGAGCTTCTCGCTGCCCGCCGCGTCCGGCCGGTTCAAGAAGTCCGACGGCGGCTTCATCGAGCCGTACGTGACGGCGGGCTGCGGCCAGCAGGTCACCGTGACGTACGGGAAGCCGGTCGGCACGGAGGCCGGAGTCAGCACCACGGGCACGCTGCCGACCGTCACCGACCCGGCGTCGGGCAGCTGTCTGAGCACCGCGTCGACGACCACGAGTCAGGGTCGGCAGGTCACGGTGACCGGCAACGCGTTTGGGCAAGCCGTGACCCGGTGACCGTTGCCCGGCCGTGAACTGCCTCCGTAGGCTGGCCATTTGCCGACGATTGGAGTGCGGATGCGCTACATCATCATCGGGGCGGGGGCCATCGGCGGAGTCGTCGGCGGCCGGCTGGCGGAGAGCGGCGCCGACGTGGTGCTCGTCGCGCGCGGGGCGCACTATGAGGCGATCCGCGCGGACGGCCTGCGGGTCGAGGGCCACGAGGGGATGCGGACCCATCCGCTGCCCGTGGTCCGGGGGCCCGAGGAGCTCGAACTCGGCCCGGACGACGTGCTGTTCCTCGCGGTGAAGACTCAGGACAGTGTCGCCGCGCTCGACGCCTGGGCCGGCCGCCCGGTGTCGGGCGGCGGCACGGCGGGCGAGCGACTCCCGGTGGTCTGCGCGCAGAACGGTGTCGAGGGCGAGCGCCTCGCGCTCCGGCGCTTCCGCCGGGTGTACGGGATGTGTGTCTGGCTCCCGGCGACCTTCCTGGAGCCGGGCCTCGTCGGGGCGCCGGGGTCCCCGCTGACGGGGATGCTGCACATCGGCCGCTATCCCTCGGGCGTCGACGAGACGGCCTACGCGATCTCCCGCGACCTGGAGAAGGCGCCCTTCGAGGCACCCGTGGTCCCCGACGTGATGCGCTGGAAGTACGCCAAGCTCCTGGGGAACATCGGCAACGCCATGGAGGCGGCCTGCGGTGTGATGCGCGACGAGATGGTCCCGCTCTATCGGCGGGCACAGTCCGAGGGCCGGGCGGTGCTCACGGCCGCAGGGATCGATCCGATCCCGGACGCCGAGGGGGAGCGCGCACGCGGCGACAAGATCGGCTTCAAGGTCGTGGGCGGCAGGGCTCGCAGCGCGGGTTCCTCCTGGCAGTCGCTCAGCAGGGGTACGGGCACGATCGAGGCGGACTTCCTCAACGGCGAGATCGCGCTCCTCGGCAGGCTGCACGGGGTGCCGACCCCGGTGAACGACGTACTGCAGCGCGTGGCGAACGCGTTCGCGCGCGAGCGCAGGGAGGCGGGCTCGATGCCGGTCGCCGAGCTGGAGGCGCTGGTGGACGAGGAGAGCTGACGGACGGAGGGCGGGCGGTGTCGCATTTCTTCAAGACCGGGGCACCCGCCCGGACCTAGCGTGGCAGTCATGAACACCACGTACCCGTACATGATCGAATGCGCCGCCGAAGCCGCCCGCGTCGCCCGCGCCATCACCCCCGACCAGCTCGACTCCCCGGCCACCCCCTGCGGTGACTGGGACACCCGGGCCCTGGTCAACCACTGGGTGCTCTACACCTCCCACGGTCTGGAGCACCGCGCCCTGCGCACCCCCCTGCCCGACGCGCTCACCGCCCGCGACTTCACCGCCGACCCCGACTGGGCCGAGCAGTACGCCGCCCAGCTGGACCGCGCCGTCGCCGCCTGGGCCGACCCCGCCGTCTGGGAGGGCGACGTCGATCTCGGCGGGTCCGCGATGCCGGCCGCCTCGATCGCCGCGATGGTCACCAAGGAGATGGCCGTGCACGGCTGGGACGTCGCCCGGGCCACCGGCCAGGAGATCCGGATCTCCGACGCGGCGGGGGAGATGCTGCTGGGCGTCGTCGACGAGTACGCCGAGATCTACCGCCAGTACGACGGCTTCGCCGACCCCGTCCAACTCCCCGACAGCGCCACCGCCTTCGAGCGCGCGCTCGCCCACTCGGGTCGTGACCCGCAGTGGAAGGCCAGCTAGTCGTCCGATGAGTGACTCAACTTCCGCACCACCACTAGGGAGTTATTGGCAGAATCATTGACCGTGGCACGTAAAGCATCCTACCTTTCCCGTACCTTACGAGGCTGATCCCACGGGAGGGACGATGCCCGCACCACGAAGAGCCGCGCTTGTGGCGGCTCTTGCCGCAGTACTCACGCTCGGTGTTCCACAGGGCCTGACCGCGGCGGGAGCCGCCCCCGCGCACTCGGCCGACGTCTATGTCTCGCCCCACGGCGACGACCACGGCCAGGGCACTGCCCGCCACCCCGTCCGCACACTGGAGCGCGCCCGCGACCTCGCCCGCGCCCGGTCCGCCCACTACGACGGCGACCTCACCGTCCGCCTCGCCTCCGGCACGTACCGGATGACGAAGCCCCTCGTCCTCGACGCCCGCGACTCCGGCCGGAACGGCCACCGCATCGTCTGGCAGGGCACCGGATCCACCGTCATCAGCGGCGGAAAGCAGGTGTCGGGCTGGAGCCCCGTCCGCGGGCGCCCCGGCCTCTACTCCGCGCCCGCGCCCCAAGGCCTCACCGACACACGGCAGTTGTACGTCGACGGAGTGCGCGCCCAGCGCGCCAGGGGCGAGGTCCCCGTCGACCTGACGGTCACCCCGACCGGGTACACCGCCTCCTCCGACACCATCGCCCACTGGCGCCACCCCTCCGACGCCGAGTTCGTCTACACCAGCGGCGAAGAGCTCTGGAACGTCGAGCGCAACGGCCTCGGCCAGTGGACCGAACCGCGCTGCCGCATCGCCTCCGCCGAGGGAACCACCCTCACCATGGTCCAGCCGTGCTGGGACAACTCCACCAAGCGCGTGGAGTTCCCCGACATCCCCGGCCGGACCGTCTCCATGGTCGGCCCGGGCAAGCTCACCAACAGCGGAAAGGCGTCGTACATCGAGAACGCCTACGAACTCCTCGACCAGCCCGGCGAGTGGTACCTGGACCGCTCGGCGCACCGCGTCTACTACCTGCCCCGCAAGGGCGAGGACCTGCGCCGTGCGGACGTCGAGGCAGCCGCCGCCGAGAAGCTCGTCGACGGCCGGGGAACCGCCGCGGCCCCCGTCCACGATGTCGCCTTCCAGGGGCTGCAGTTCAGCTACGCGACCTGGCTGACTCCCTCGCAGCCCGAGGGCTTCTCCGAGATCCAGGCCGGCTACACCATCACCGGTCCGACCGGCTGGGCCACCCAGGGACTGTGCGGGTTCGTCGAGGGCGGCAGCTGCCCCTTCGCCTCCTGGACCAAGATGCCGGGCAACGTCTCGTTCACGTACGGGCAGCGCATCACCTTCGAGAGCAGCCAGTTCACCCACCTCGGGGCGGCCGGACTCGAACTCGGCACGGGCACCACGGACTCCCGGGTGCGCGGCAGCGTCTTCACCGACATCTCCGGCAACGGCATCGAGATCGGCGGCGTCGACGGCCAAACCCCGGCCAGTGGCGTGGAAGTGACGGACAATCACCTCTACGGACTGCCCCGCGAGTACCACGGCGCGGTCGGCATCCTCAACGGCTACACCCAGCACAACACCATCGCGCACAACCAGCTCGACCACCTCGCCTACAGCGCCATCTCCATGGGCTGGGGCGGCTGGCCCGACAAGATCGGCTCGCCCGCGACGCCCAACGCCAGCCATGACAACGCGGTGCGCGACAACCTCATCTTCGACTACATGCAGATGCTGGACGACGGCGGCGGCATCTACACCCAGGGCCTGACCGGCACCTCCCTCGCCGACGGCGAGAAGGTCACCGGCAACGTGATCCACGACCAGTGGGGCCTGGGCAAGAGCGTCTACACGGACAACGGGTGCACGTACGAGACCGTCGAGGGCAACGTCCTCTATGCCGCCTCCTACGCCAACGTCGCCAGCAGCCACACCGACTACCGCGACCAGCTCGGCAACAAGGACCCGACGCTCGTCAAGGGCAACTGGTGGGAGGAAGGCACCGGGGACGGCGACAACAAGGGCCTGGTGACGACCGGGAACCACATCATCACCAGTCCCGCCGACGCCCCTGCCGGCGTGATCGCAAACGCCGGCATCGAACCCGCCTACCGGGGGATCCTCTCCGCGCGGACCGCAGCCGTCTCCGCCCCCGAGGCGCCCTCCCGCATCGGCACCAGCACGGCCGGCGCGGACGCCCTCCTCGTCACCTTCAACCCGTCGTACGCGGACGGCGGTTCACCCGTCACCGGCTACACGGCGACGGCACTGCGCGCCGACGGCACCGAGGCGGGCGCGGCGACGATCAGCGCGGCCGACTACAAGCGGCTCGCGTACGTACGGATCGACGGGCTGACCGGCGGCCCCTTCACGGTGACGGTGACCGCCACCAACTCCCATGGCACCAGCTCCCCTTCGCTGACCTCCGCCCCGCTCGCCCCGACCGCGGTCACGGCCCTGCCGGCCGCCCCCACCGGGGCGAAACTGCGGACGTCGGCGAACGCGGTCACCGTGGCCTGGACGCCGCCCGCGGCCATGGGCGACGCCAAGGTCATCGGCTACCGCCTCACGGTCTCCGACGGACGGACGATCGAGGTCAACGGGCGTGACGCGCTCGTCGGCCAGCCCACCGCCAAGGGCATGTTCCGGGTGGTCGGCGGTCTGACACCCGGCACGAAGTACACGGTCACGGTGGCCGCGGTCACCGCGGCCGGCGCCGGACCGGCCGCGACGGCGACCGGGACCACCACGGCGGGGTGAGTCAGGCGCTGAGCGCCGGGACGAGCAGAGGAGTACGCGCCTCGTCGTAACGGCTCAGCAGCAGCCGCGCCAACTCCGGCGCGGGGCCGAGCACTTGGGCCAGCACGTCCGCGCCCGCCTCCCGGGCCCCCGTAGCGATACGGTCCGGGAGGCGGCCGGGTGCGATGACGTACGGGGCGACGGCGATCCGCTCGACGCCGCCGGACGCCCGCATCTCCCGTACCGCGTCCTCGGTACGGGGCAGAGCAGCGGAGGCGAACGCAGGCCGCACGGCGCACCAACCGGTGTGCCGCAGCTCCCGCGCAATTTCAGCGATCACTGCGATCGCCTCCGGGTCCGTGGAGCCCGCCGAGGCCAGAACCAGCCCCGTCGAGCGTTTGTCGGCGGGGGTGAGCCCCGCCTCGTACAGCCGGCGCTCCAGCGCCGCGTTCAGCAGCGGCGAAGGGCCGAGGACCTCCGCCTGGTGGATCCGCAGCCGCGGCGGGGCCGCGTTCAGGACCGCCGGGATGTCGGACTTGGCGTGGAAGGCGCGGGTGAGCAGCAGCGGGAGGGCCACCACGTCCCGTACGCCTTCCGCCGCCAGGGACTCCAACACCCCTGATACGGACGGCACGTTGAAGTCCAGGAACCCCGTCTCCACGCGCAGCCCGGGACGCAGCGACCGCACACGCCCAACCAGCGCGTGGACGGTCGCCGCGTGCCGCGGATCGCGGCTGCCGTGGGCGACGACGAGGAGGACGGGACGGGGCATCGGCGTACTCAGCTCTTGACCATCAGACCGCGGCTGCGCAGCACCCGCCGCTCCAGCGGGCTGAAGACCAGCAGATCGATGGCGATGCCGACGATCAGGATCAGGAAGATGGCGAGGAAGACCGTCGACATGCTGCTCGTCTCGCGGCCCTGCTCCAGCAACTGCCCCAGGCCCACGCCCAGATCGGGCGAGGAGGCGATGATCTCGGCGGCCATCAGCGAGCGCCAGGAGAACGCCCAGCCCTGCTTCAGCCCCGCCAGATAACCGGGCAGCGAGGCCGGGAGCACGATGTGCCAGGCGCCCCGCACCCCCGTCGCACCGAGCGTCCGGCCGGCCCGCAGATACAGCGGCGGGATCTGGTCGATGCCCGACACCAGGCCGTTGGCGATCGAGGGGACGGCGCCGAGCAGGATCACCGCGTACATCATCGAGTCGTTGAGGCCGAGCCAGATCACCGCCGGCGGCACCCAGGCCACCGAGGGCAGCGACTGCAGCCCGGACAGGACCGGGCCGATCGCCGCCCGTACGAACTTCACCCGCGCCACGAGCAGTCCCAGTGGGGTGCCGATGACCAGGGCGAAGAAGAAGCCGAGCAGACCGCGCGAGACGGACGTCCAGATGTATTCGAGCAGGGTGCCCTGCGCCCAGGCGTTGGTGACCTCGTCCCAGACCTGTGAGGGCGAGGGCAGTTTGTAGTCGTCGGTGACCTTCGCCCAGATCAGGATCTGCCAGACGGCGAGGACCAGGACGACCGCGACCACCGGCGGGAGGATCTTCTTGACGAGTACTTCGCGCACCGGCACCCGGTGCGACTGCACCGCGTCCAGCGCGTCCAGGCCCGCTTCGAGCCCCGCCAGATCGTCGGCCCTGGCGTCGGCCTTTGTCTCAGTGCTGGCCATGGCGGCGGATCTCCCCACGCAGTTGTTCGGTGATCTCGACCGAGAGCTCCGCGACCGCGGAGTCCTCGATGCGGCGCGGCTGCGGAATGTCCACCGTCCACTCGTGCGCGACCCGTCCGGGCCGCGACGAGAGCAGTACGACGCGCTCGGCGAGGCGCACGGCCTCGCGCACGTTGTGCGTGACGAAGAGGACGGAGACGTTCGTCTCGCGCCAGATGCGGGTCAGCTCGCCGTGCAGGACGTCCCGGGTGATGGCGTCGAGGGCCGCGAACGGCTCGTCCATCAGCAGGAGTTGGCTGTCCTGGGCGAGCGCCCTGGCGAGCGCCACGCGCTGTCGCATACCGCCCGACAGCTCGTGCACCCGCTTTCCGTACGAGCCGTCGAGCCGTACGAGACCGAGCAGCCGCTCCGCCTCCGCGCGGCGCTCGTCCTTCGGTACGCCGCGCAGCCGCAGCGCCAGCTCGATGTTCTTGCCCGCGGTGAGCCACGGGAACAGGGCGTGCTCCTGGAACATCAGGGCCGGCCGGCCGCCCGGGGTCTCGATGGACCCCGAGGACGGCAGGTCGAGCCCGGCGACCAGGTTGAGCAGCGTGGACTTGCCGCACCCGGAGGCTCCCAGGAGGGTGACGAACTCGCCCGGTGCGACATCGAGGGTGATGTCGTCCAGGACGAGCTGGGGCCCGGCGGGGCCGCCGAAGGACTTCGAGACGTGCTCGATCCGTGCCGCGTGCGTCACCGCGGTGCGGTCGTCGGCCTTGGCGAGGGTTGTGGCCATGGTCGTCACCTCCTGGGAGCGGGTGTGCGGTGGTTACTTGACGCCGAGACCGGCGTCGGCGACCGCGGGCTGACCCGCCGCCTTGAGGACCTTGTTGAGCAGCGTCAGGTCGTAGATGCCGGCCAGGTCGGGCTTCTCCAGCAGACCGGCCTTCACCGCGTGGTCCGCCTCGGAGGTCAGCGTCGCGGCCAGCGGGTCGTCCGTCGTCTCGATGGACTTCCATGCCGGGTCGATGACGTCGGTGGGCAGCGCCTTGCCGGAGAGCGTCTTCAGAGCCTCGTTGGCGGAGGCCTTCGCCTTGTCCGGGTTGGCCTTGATCCAGGCGTTGGTGTTCACCGAGCCGCGCAGGACCGCCTCGACGACGTCCGGGTGCTCCTTGAGGAACTTCTGCGACACGATGATGTTGGTGATCACGAACTTCTTGTCGGGCCACAGGTCCGACTCGTCGAGGAGCACCTTGCCGCCTGCGGCGACCAGCTTGGACGCGGTCGGCTCCGGCACCCAGGCGCCGTCGATGGAACCGGACTTGTAGGCGTCGGGGGTCACCTTGTTGTCCGTACGGACGACGGAGACGTCACCCTTGCCGCTGTTCGCGTCGACCTTCCAGCCCTTGGTGGCGATCCAGTTGAGGAACGCCACGTCCTGGGTGTTGCCCAGCTGCGGGGTCGCGATCTTCTTGCCCTTGACGTCGTCCAGGGACTTGATCTTGTCCGGGTTCACGACGAGCTTCACACCGCCCGACGCGGAGCCGCCGATGATGCGCAGGCTCTGGCCCTTGGACTTGGTGTAGCCGTTGATGGAGGGGGAGGGGCCGATCCAGCCGATGTCGATCGACCCGGCGTTGAGCGCCTCGATCTCGGAGGGGCCGGCGTTGAAGGTCGACGCCTTCAGCTTGGTGCCGCCCAACTCCTTCTGGAACAGGCCCTCCTGGACGCCGACCAGTGCGGTGGCGTGCGTCAGGTTCGGGAAGTAGCCGATCTTCACGGTGTCGGCGGAGAGCTTCTTGCCGCCCACGGTGGCCGCGGCCTTCGTGTCGTCCTTCTTGTCGGATCCGTAGCCGCAGGCGGTCAGCGCCACGGCGAGGATCGGGAGGGCGGCGGCAGCGGCGAGGCTGCGGCGCAGGGTGATACGGCTGGCAGGCACGGGAGGTCTTCCTCTCGTTGGCCCGGGGTCAGTTCAGTCCGGGCAGTCGGCAGGTCTTCGGCGGTACGAGTGCAGGTGCATCGGGGCGCGCAGGCAGTGCGCGTACGTCATCACGCACATCGGGCGACCCCGCCCTGTCCGCTGCCGAGGGCGCCGCTGCCGACGCGGCCGCCCTCCTTCGCGAAATCCGTGTAGAAATCCCTGGAACCGGACATCAGAAGTCCCATCCCTCCTCGTCCTGCTGAACGGCTTCGTGGACCTGCCCGGCGGTGGCGGCGAAGGCGTCGCCCGCCATGCCCGCGGAGAGCGTGGTGCCGTCCGCGGGGTCGATGAGCAGGAAGGATCCGGTGCGGCGCGAGTCCGCGTACGCGTCGAGCGCGAGCGGCTCTGCGGTCCGTACGACGACCCGGCCGATGTCGTTGGCGACGAGCTTCCCCGGGTTCGGGTGCTGGGACAGGTCGTCCAGCGTGAGCCGGGACGGGATGTCCTTGACGATCGCCTTGACCGTGCGGGTGGTGTGCTTGAGCAGCACGCGCTGGCCGACGCTCAGCGGCTGGTCGGCCACGTGGCAGACGGTCGCCTCGACGTCCTGGGTGGGCGCGGGGGCGTCGCTGCTCGGGGCGATGAGGTCGCCGCGCGAGACGTCGATGTCGTCGGTGAGGCGGAGCGTCACGGACTGCGGGGCCCAGGCGATGTCGACGCTCTGGCCGAGCGCGTCGATCCCGGCGATGGTGCTGGTGCGGCCGGAGGGCAGGACGGTGATCTGCTCGCCGACGCGGAAGGCTCCGGCGGCGATCTGGCCCGCGTAACCCCGGTAGTCGGGGTGCTCGGCGGTCTGCGGGCGGATCACGTACTGGACCGGGAAGCGGGCGTGGCAGGCGGTCAGGTCGTGGCTGGCCGGGACCGTCTCCAGGTGCTCCAGGACGGTCGGGCCGCCGTACCAGTCCATGTGCGCGGAGGGCTCCACGACGTTGTCGCCCGCGAGCGCGGAGATGGGGATCGCGGTGATCTCCGGGACGCCGAGCGATGCGGCGTACGCGGTGAACTCCTCGGCTATGGCGGCGAATACGGGCTCCGCGTACTCGACGAGGTCCATCTTGTTGACGGCGAGGACGACGTGCGGGACGCGCAGGAGGGCGGCGACCGCGGCGTGCCGGCGGGTCTGCTCGACGACTCCGTTGCGGGCGTCGACCAGGACCACGGCCAGCTCGGCGGTGGATGCGCCGGTGACCATGTTGCGGGTGTACTGCACATGCCCGGGGGTGTCGGCGAGGATGAAGCGGCGCCGGGCGGTCGCGAAGTAGCGGTACGCGACGTCGATGGTGATGCCCTGCTCGCGCTCGGCGCGCAGCCCGTCGGTGAGCAGCGCCAGGTCGGGGGTCTCCTGACCGCGGTTGCGCGACGCGCTCTCGACGGCCTCCAGCTGGTCGGTGAGGATCGACTTGGAGTCGTGGAGGAGGCGTCCTACGAGGGTGGACTTGCCGTCGTCGACGGAGCCCGCGGTCGCGAAGCGCAGCAGGGTGGTGGCCGAAAGGTGCTCGGCGGTGGTGGTCATGTCTAGAAGTACCCTTCGCGCTTGCGGTCTTCCATCGCGGCCTCGGACATCTTGTCGTCGGCGCGGGTGGCGCCCCGCTCGGTGAGCCGGGAGGCGGCGATCTCGGTGATCACGGCATCGAGCGTGGTGGCGTCGGAGTCGACGGCCCCGGTGCAGGACATGTCGCCGACGGTCCGGTAGCGCACGAGACGCGTCTCGACGCTCTCGCTCTCCTTCGGGCCGCCCCACTCACCTGCGGTCAGCCACATCCCGGAACGCTTGAACACCTCGCGCTCATGGGCGAAGTAGATCTCGGGGAGTTCGATGCCCTCGCGCTCGATGTACTGCCAGACGTCGAGCTCGGTCCAGTTGGAGAGCGGGAAGACGCGGACGTGCTCGCCGGGTGCGTGGCGGCCGTTGTAGAGCTGCCACAGTTCGGGGCGCTGGCGGCGCGGGTCCCAGGCGGAGAACTCGTCACGGAGGCTGAAGACGCGCTCCTTGGCGCGGGCCTTCTCCTCGTCGCGCCGTCCGCCGCCGAAGACCGCGTCGAAGCGCTCGGCCTGGATCTTCTCCGTGAGCGGGAGCGTCTGGAGCGGGTTGCGTACCCCGTCCGGGCGCTCGCGCAGGACACCGCGGTCGATGTAGTCCTGGACGGAGGCGACATGCAGGCGCAGGCCGTGCTCGGCCACCGTACGGTCGCGGTATGCGAGGACCTCGGGGAAGTTGTGCCCGGTGTCCACGTGCAGCAGCGAGAAGGGCACGGCCGCCGGGGCGAACGCCTTCAGCGCCAGGTGCAGCATGACGATCGAGTCCTTGCCGCCGGAGAAGAGAATCACCGGCCGCTCGAACTCACCCGCCACCTCACGGAAGATGTGCACCGCCTCCGACTCCAGCGAGTCCAGGTGGCTGAGCGCGAAGGGACTGTCCGTCCCCTCGCTGACAGTGGCGAAGGTCGTCATCAGGCCAGGCCCCTCTCGGTGAGCAGCGCGTGCAGCGCCGCAGCGGACTCCTGCACGGTCTGCTGGTGCGACTCGATCCGCAGGTCGGGCGATTCGGGGGCCTCATAGGGGTCGTCCACCCCGGTGAGACCGGTGAGTTCGCCGGCTGCCTGCTTGGCGTACAGACCCTTCACATCGCGTACGGAGCAGACCTCCACCGGAGTGGCGACATGCACCTCCAGATACGCGGTGCCCTCGCTCTGGTGGCGCTTGCGCACCGCCTCGCGGCTGTCCGCGTACGGGGCGATGACCGGGACCAGCGCCTTGACACCGTTCGACGCGAGCAACTCCGCGACGAAACCGATGCGTTGGACGTTGGTGAGCCGGTCCTCGCGGGAGAACCCGAGCCCCTTGGAGAGGAACTCGCGGATCTCGTCGCCGTCGAGCACCTCCACCCGGTGGCCCTCGCCGCGGAGCCGGTCGGCCAGCTCGTAGGCGATGGTGGTCTTGCCCGCGCTCGGCAGACCGGTGAGCCAGATGGTGGCTCCCTGGTCCGTCGTCATCTCGTTCTCCTGAATCTTCGTCATCGTCAGTCGTGCAGCCCGCACTCGATCTTGTTGCGCCCGGCCCAGCGTCCGGCGCGGGCGTCCTCGCCCTCCTCGACGCGGCGGGTGCACGGCTCGCAGCCGATGGAGGGGTAACCGTCCATGAGCAGCGGGTTCATGAGGACGCCATGCTCGGCGGCGTACGCCTCCACGTCCTCTTGAGTCCACCGTGCGATCGGCGAGACCTTGACCTTCTGCCGCTTCTCGTCCCAGCCGACGACGGGGGTGTTCGCCCGGGTCGGCGACTCGTCGCGGCGCAGGCCCGTGGCCCAGGCGCCGTAGTTCTTGAGGCCGTCTTCCAGGGGCTTGACCTTGCGGAGCGAGCAGCAGAGGTCGGGGTCCCGGTCGTGCAGCTTCGGCCCGTACTCGGCGTCCTGCTCCTCGACGGTCTGCCACGGAAGCAGCGTGATGACGTTGACGTCCATCACGGCCTCCACCGCGTCACGCGTCCCGATGGTCTCGGGGAAGTGGTAGCCGGTGTCGAGGAAGACGACGTCGACGCCGGGCATGGCGCGGGAGGCGAGATGGGCGACGACCGCGTCCTCCATGGAGGAGGTCACGCAGAAGCGCTTGCCGAAGGTGTCGGCGGCCCACTTCAGGATCTCGAGCGGAGAGGCGTCCTCCAGCTCGCGGCCCGCGCGCTCGGCGAGGGCCTTCGGATCTTCGGTCTCCAGAGTGCTCGTCATATCCCGTCCCCTTCAACGTCGTTGCGTTGCAGACCCCGGGTCAGGAGCCCGAGGAACTTCAACTGGAATGCGCGATTGCACGCCGCGCATTCCCAGGCTCCGTGCCCCGTTTCGTTGGGGCGCAGATCCTCGTCTCCGCAGTACGGGCAGTAGAACGGTGCGGCTCGCTCACTCATGAGAGGGCCTCCTCGGAGGCGCGCGCGGTCCACGTCGCGAAGCGCTCGCCGTCCTCGCGCTCCTTCTGGAAGCGGATCAGGACGCGCTCGACGTAGTCGGGCAGCTCGGCCGAAGTGACCTTCAGACCACGGACCTTGCGGCCGAAACCGGCCTCGAGACCGAGTGCGCCGCCGAGGTGCACCTGGAAGCCCTCGACCTGGTTGCCGTCCTTGTCGAGCATCAACTGGCCCTTGAGACCGATGTCGGCGACCTGGATACGGGCGCAGGCGTTGGGGCAGCCGTTGATGTTGATGGTGATGGGCTCGTCGAAGTCCGGGATGCGGCGCTCCAGTTCGTCGATGAGGGAGGCGCCACGCGCCTTCGTCTCGACGATGGCGAGCTTGCAGAACTCGATGCCGGTGCAGGCCATGGTGCCGCGCCGGAACGGGGAGGCGTTGACCTTGAGGTCGAGCGCTTCGAGCCCGGCGATCAGGGAGGGGAGCTGGGCCTCCTCCACGTCGAGCACGATCATCTTCTGCTCGGTGGTGGTACGCAGCCGCCCCGAGCCGTGTTCGCTCGCAACTTCCGCGATCCGTACGAGAGTCGGGCCGTCGACACGCCCCACGCGCGGCGCGAAGCCGACGTAGAAACGCCCGTCCTTCTGCCGGTGCACGCCGAGGTGGTCGCGCCAGGTGCCTGCCGGCTGCTCGGGCGCGGGCCCGTCGAGAAGCTTGCGCTCCAGGTACTCGTCCTCGAGGATCTGCCGGAACTTCTCGGTGCCCCAGTCGGCGAGCAGGAACTTCAGACGGGCGCGGGTGCGCAGCCGCCGGTAGCCGTAGTCGCGGAAGATGCCGATGACACCGCCGTACACGTCAGGCACCTCGTCCAGCGGCACCCAGGCGCCGAGGCGCTGACCCAGCTTGGGGTTGGTGGAGAGGCCGCCGCCGACCCAGAGGTCGAAGCCGGGGCCGTGCTCGGGGTGGTTCACGCCGACGAACGCGATGTCGTTGATCTCGTGCGCCACATCGAGCTGCGGGGAGCCCGAGATCGCGGTCTTGAACTTCCGCGGCAGGTTGGAGTAGTCGGGGTTGCCGATGAACCGGCGGTGGATCTCGTCGATCGCGGTCGTACCGTCGATGATCTCGTCGGCGGCGACACCGGCGACGGGCGAGCCGAGGATGGTGCGGGGCGTGTCACCGCAGGCCTCGGTGGTGGAGAGCCCGACGGCCTCCAGCCGGCGCCAGATCTCGGGGACGTCCTCGATGCGGATCCAGTGGTACTGGACGTTCTGCCGGTCGGTGATGTCGGCGGTCCCGCGCGCGAACTCCACGGAGATCTCGCCGATGACCCGCAGCTGCTCGGTGGTCAGCCGGCCGCCGTCGATCCGGACCCGGAGCATGAAGTACTCGTCGTCCAGCTCCTCCGGCTCCAGGATCGCGGTCTTGCCGCCGTCGATCCCGGGCTTGCGCTGGGTGTAGAGACCCCACCAACGCATGCGCCCGCGCAGGTCGTTGGGGTCGATGGAGTCGAATCCGCGCTTGGAGTAGATCGTCTCAATGCGTGTCCGCACATTGAGACCGTCGTCGTCCTTCTTGAACTGCTCGTTGCCGTTGAGAGGGGTGAAGTGGCCGGCGGCCCACTGGCCTTCGCCACGGTGGCGGCCCGGCTTGCGGCGGGGCGTGGCTGGAGCGGGCTTTTCCGGGGTGGCGGCCATGGTGGTTCGTCCTTCTGTGGCGGCTCAAGGGGGCGGCGGTCAGGCTGAAGGTACCCCTGTGACCTGCCTGTTCACGGCAGGACGCGGTGGCTCGAGTGCAAGGGGTGCTTCGGCTCGTCCGCTACGACGGGGACGGCGGGGTGTATCGGAAAACGGCGTGGCTGGTTCTGATCAGCGCGCCGGACAGATGGCGCTGGATACGCGGCCGAGGTCGACGTGGCGTCGACTCACCAAGGCAATTCCAGTTCCAGACATGACGGAAGCGTGTCACGGCGATCTCGCGCCAGTCCACCACTATCCAGAATGCGGACCACACTGTCCCGTATCGCGAGACAGTGTGTCGTCCGTCACGCGGGCCGGGCGTACGTCAGCCCTGCGCACCGGCCCAGGGCCCCGGAGTCGGTACGTCGGGCTCCTCGGCCGTCTTCGTGTCGAAGAGCCTGAATCCGCGGCGCAGATAGTTGTCCATCGCATACGGCCCGTCCAGGCTGCACGTGTGCAGCCAGACCCGCTTGGTCGGCGTCCGCTCCGGCCACCGCTCGGCCAGGTCCCAGGCGCGCTGCACTCCGTACGAGAGCAGGTGGCCGCCGATCCGGCGCCCCCGGAACGCCGGGATCAGGCCGAAGTACATGATCTCCACCGTGCCGTCGTCCTGCGGGTCCAGCTCGACGTACCCGGCCGGCGTGCCCCGGTCGTACGCGACCCAGGTCTCGACCCCGGGCCGGTCGAGGATCTCCTCCCACTGCGCGTACGTGAGCGCGAGCCGGTCGATCCACTGGATGTCTCCGCCGACGGAGGCGTACAGGAAGCGGCTGAACTCGGGCGAGGGGACCTCGGCGCGGACGATGCGGATGTCGTCGCCCTCGGGGACGGCCGCGGGATTCAGGTCGGCGGGCGAGGTCTGCTCGAGGGACCAGGTGGTGACGGTGACGGTGGTGCTGTTCATGCGGACATCGGATCACGCGCGGCCGGGGGCGGCCACGGCGGGTGGCTACGCGGGCGGGGTGTCGTACTCGGCCCTGCTGGACTGGATCTCCGCGTTGTGCTCGATGGCCCAGCCCGCGAGGGCCAGGGCGGGAGCGATGAGGCTCTTGCCCAGGGACGTGAGTGCGTACTCGACGCGCGGCGGGACCTCCGCGTAGGCGGTGCGGGAGACCAGTCCGTCCCGTTCCAGGTTGCGCAGGGTCAGGGTGAGCATCCGCTGCGAGATGCCGGGCACGTGCCGGTGCAGTTCGGTGAAGCGCAGCCGGCCCTGGTCGAGCGTGGCGACGATCAGCAGCGTCCACTTGTCGCAGATCCGGTCCAGTACGGCGCGGATCGCCCGGCCGCCGTCGCCCCGGATCATGCAGGTGTGCTCGTACTGCGACATGACAGCTCCTTGTGCCTTGCGCACATCCGTGTGCCTTTTGTAGGCCCTTCCACAGTCACTCATGATGAGGCCACTTACGGTTCGTAACTGTCCTCAAGGGGTCCCCATGCATGTCGCGTACTGGATCGTCGCCGCGCTTCTCGCGCTGTTCTACGTCTACGGCGGAGGGCTGAAGGTCGTCCGGAGCCAGGAGCAGCTGCGGCCCATGATGGGCTGGGTCGACACCGTGCCCATGCCGCTCGTCAGGCTCATAGGCACGCTGGAGGTGCTGGGAGCCCTCGGACTGGTTCTGCCCCCGCTGACGGGGATCGCCGTCGGACTCGCCGTCGCGGCCGCCGTCGGGCTGGTCCTCGTGCAGATCGGCGGGCTGGCGGTGCATTTGTCGCGGGGCGAGGTGCGGGTGATCGGGCTCAACATCGCCCTGCTGGTGCTCGCCGCGGTGGCCGTGTGGCTGGGGGCCGCGTACTGAAGTCCGGCGTCCCGAACCGGCGTTGTCAGTGGTGGCTGGCACAGTGGAGACACATGCAACGGGAGGGGGCAGAGGGCGATGGGTGACTTCTTCGAGCGGATCGTCGACGTCGAGGTGAGCGGCGAGGACGCCGGGGCGCTCGCGGAGCGGATGGTGGAGTGGATGGTCGGCGAGGGGCTGATCATCCGCGAGCTGTCCGGCGACGGCGTCTACAGCCTGACCGTCGACGAGGGATATCTCCCCGGACCCAACTGGCAGCGTGCGGTGGAGGATCCGGGCTGGGAGCCGGGGCCGGTGGCCGTCGTCGTGGGGCGGGAGTACCACGTGGGCGGCCAGGGGGAGGACACGGCGGACTCCGCGACGTGCCCGCGGTGCGACGGGCGCGTGGTGATCATCGACTACCCGGAGAGCTTCGAGCCGGACGACGAGGCCTGGCGGCCGTTCCGGGACGCCATAGCCGGCTGGAAGGAGACGGGGGAGGGCAGTGCGGCCTGTCCCGCCTGCGGCGCCCAAGTCCCCGTCACCGCATGGCAGTTCGGGTCGGGGTTCGACCTGGGCGCGCTCGCCTTCGACTTCTGGGGCTGGCCGCCGCTCGGCACCGGCTTCCAGGCGGAGTTCGCCCGACAGCTCGGCCACCGCACGGAGGTGCAGGAGGGCAAGTTCTGACCCCCTGGACGCCCTCAGGCGTTCGCTCGCACGGCCGGCGCGATGGAGTGCGGCAGCAGGTCCATGGGGTGGTCCGGCAGCAGCACGTCCACTTCCACGCCCTCGACGAAGCGGTAGGGGCGGTGGGCCAGCACCTCCGCGAAGTGGCGGCGCACCCGGGACATCTCCGCCCGTACGGTCACGGTGCGCGTGATGTCGCCGAAGAGGTCCCCGGCGAGCTCGGCGGCGGTCCGGCCCTGGGGGTGCAGGGTCAGTACGTACAGCAACTCGGCGTGGCGCGGGGACAGTTCGTGCGTCCAGCTGCCCGCGGGGCCCGAGACGGTCACCGAGGAGCGGCGCGGTGCCGTCAGGTCGAGGACGATCCGGTTCGTCGAATCCCGGGTCTCCTCGTCGATCCTGATCAGCCAGCCGCCGGGCAGCGGCTCCACCGCGCACATACCCAGCGAGGGCAGCCATCTGCGGCCCGCGGCAAAGGACTTGGGGATCGGGAGACGGTCCAGCGGCGGCATCCCGGTCACCGCCGCGAGCCAGCCGTGCGTGTCGACCGCCAGGGCGCGGCCGCCCAGCCGGCACAGGATCGGGGCCGCCACCGACCGCAGCCGTTCGATGGAGACGTGGTGGCGCTGGCGGAGTTCGGAGACGGCCAGCTGCGCCACCGAGTCGACCAGGGCGAGGGTGGCGGGGTGGAAGGTGGACTCGGGGCCGCTGATGTCGATGATGCCGAGCAGCCGGCCGTCGCGCGGATCGTGGACGGGGGCCGCCGCGCACGTCCAGTTGTGGAGCGTACGGACGAAGTGCTCGGCGGAGTGCACCTGTACGGGCCGGGCGGCCTCCAGGGCGGTGCCGATCGCATTGGTCCCCGTGGTGTCCTCGGACCAGGCGGCGCCCTCCTCCAGACAGATCCCGTTCGCCCGTCGGATCACCGCCTGGTTGCCGTCGCGCCACAGCACCCGGCCCCCCTCGTCGGTCACCACCATGACCTGCATGGAGGCGTCCGCGATCGAGACGAGCCCCTGGCTGAGCGAAGGCATCAGCTCGCCCAGGACCGTGGCTCTGCGCCGGTGCTCCAGCTCGGCCGTCTCCAACAGCACGCTGCTGGTGGACTGGTCGGGGTTCAGACCGATGCGCATCATCCGCTGCCACGAGGCGTCGATCACCGGTCGTGGTGTGGCACGCGAAGGCTTGCCCGAGAAGGCCGCCTCGTGCAGGCCGTGCAGCACGCGCGCCGTCTCCGCGCTGTGCTGCGCGTTCAGGCGGGCGAGGTCGAGCGGTCGCGTCTTCACTGGAACCCCCGGGAAAGCCAAGGCTGTGCACAGGCTGTGATACCTACATTTCACATGGTGCATCGCCCGGGAGCCCGGTGTCCGGGACTCCGAACAACCGCTGCAACCTTCTGCAACCCTCGCGGGCAGACGTGCGGTTGTACGAAAGTTGTCATCACCAGCCGGGGGTGGTGCCGTGTCGGCGCAGCACCCACCCCGGCTGTTTTACGTGTTCACGCCTCCACGTCGACCCGTGCCCGCTCCACGACCGACCGCAGGTCCAGAGTGTGCGGCAGCGTCCCGAACGCCGAGCCCCAGTCCCCGCCGAGCCGCGAGGCACAGAACGCGTCCGCGACCTCCGGCGGCGCCCAGCGCACCAGCAGCGACCCCTGCAGCACCAGCGCGATGCGCTCCACCAGCCGCCGCGCCCGCGCCTCGATACCGTCCAGATCGGACAGTTCGGTCAGCAGGTTCTTGATCGCACCGTCCAGCCGGTGGTCGGCGCCCCGCGCCTTGCCGACCTCCTGCAGAAACGCGTTCAACGCCTGCGGTTCGCGCTGCAGCGCCCGCAGCACATCCAGCGCCTGTACGTTCCCCGACCCCTCCCAGATCGAGCCCAGCGGCGACTCGCGCAGCAGCCGGGGCATCCCCGACTCCTCGACGTAGCCGTTGCCGCCCAGGCACTCCAGCGCCTCCACGGCAACGGGCGTACAGCGCTTGGTGGTCCAGTACTTCGCCGCGGGCACCGCCAGCCGCAGAAAGGCCCGCTCCTCGTCCGTGTCGCTGTCGTACGCCGAGGCGAGCCGCATCGCGAGCGTCGTCGCCGCCTCCGACTCCAGCGCCAGATCCGCCAGTACGTTGCGCATCAGCGGCTTGTCGATCAGCGCACCCCCGAACGCGCTGCGGTGCACGGCATGGTGCGTGGCCTGGGCCACGGCCTGGCGCATCAGGGACGCGGCCCCGATCGTGCAGTCGAGCCGGGTCGCGGCGACCATCTCGATGATGGTCCGCACCCCGCGCCCCTCCTCGCCCACGCGCCGGGCGAGGGTCCCGTCGAACTCGACCTCGCTCGACGCGTTGGACCGGTTGCCCAGCTTGTCCTTGAGCCGCTGGATCGCGAAGACGTTCCGCGTGCCGTCCGGCAGCACCCGCTCCACCAGGAAACAGGTCAGCCCCCCGGGCGCCTGCGCGAGCACCAGGAACCCGTCGCACATCGGCGCCGAACAGAACCACTTGTGCCCGGTGAGCAGATACTCACCCTCCGCGGCCAGCGGCACCGCGCTCGTCGTATTGGCCCGGACGTCACTCCCGCCCTGCTTCTCCGTCATCCCCATCCCGAACAGCACGCCCGACTTCAGCGACGCGGGCCGCAGCTCCTGTTCGTACAGATGCGAGGTGAGCCGGGGCTCCCACTCCGCGGCCAGCACCGGATCGGTCCGCAGCGTCGGCACCGCCGCGTGTGTCATCGACACCGGGCAGCCGTGCCCCGCCTCCGCCTGCGTCCACACCAGGAACCCCGCCGCCCGGCGCACATGCCCGGCCGGCCGCCCCCAGGCATCCGTCAGACCGGACGAAACGGCCTTACCGAGCAATCGGTGCCAGGCCGGATGGAATTCGACCTCGTCGACGCGGTGGCCGTACCGGTCGTGGGTTTTGAGTTTCGGCGGATTTTCATTGGCCTGGACCCCCCACTCCCGGGCCTGCGCCGATCCCGCCGTCCGCCCGAGGGAGGCCAGCTCCTCCCGTACGCCGTCCAGGAGTTCAGGCGCGGTGTGCCGCTCCACGGCCTCCGTCAGCACCCGGTCGGCAGAGAAGACGTCGTACCCCACCAGGGGCGGAGGCTGATTGGTCACGGTGTGGGTGGTGGCTGCCATGCCGCTACGGTAAGGAGGTGCAGGCAGCAAAGGAAACAGGTGGGCGGCATTCAGGCGGCCGGCTCCACCGGGCTCGAGTTCTCTACAACAACGTCTCCAAGCGCAAGACGGCCTGGCTCCTTCTCAAGGACATCGTCAACTCGTGCATGGAGTACCGCATCCTCGGACTCGCGGCGGAGGCGGCGTTCTTCACGCTGCTCTCGCTGCCACCGCTGCTGCTCTCGCTCATCGCGCTGCTCGGTTACGTGGACGGCTGGACCAACACCGACACCGTCGCCAGCATCGAGACGAACATCCTGCACGCCGCCTCCACGGTCCTCTCCGACCGCGGCGTCCACGACTTCGCGACTCCGCTCCTCGAGGACGTCACCCACGGCAAACGCCCCGACCTCGTCTCGATCAGCTTCGCCTTCGCGCTCTGGTCGGGCTCGCGCGCGGTCAACGTCTTCATCGACACGATCACGGTCATGTACGGCCTCGACGGCCGCCGCGGCATCGTCATGACCCGCCTCCTGTCGATCCTCCTGTACGTCATCGCCCTGCTGATCGGCGCCGTGGTGCTGCCCCTTGCGGTGGTGGGCCCCGACCGGGTGGTGGAACTCCTGCCCTGGGGCACGGACGTCATCGCGGTCCTGTACTGGCCGCTGATGATCCTCCTCTCCGTCGTCTTCCTCACGACGCTCTACCACGTGTCCGTCCCGGTCCGCTCCCCATGGATCGAGGACGTGCCGGGCGCGCTGGTGGCGCTGGGCATGTGGCTCGTGGGCAGCCTGCTGCTCCGCATCTACCTCACGAGCCAGGTCGAGGGCCCGACCATCTACGGCTCCCTCGCGGCGCCCATCGCGGTCCTGCTGTGGATCGGCATCTCGGCGTTCGCGGTCCTGGTGGGCGCGGCCGTCAACGCGGCGATCGACCGCGTCTGGCCGGCCGCCGCGACGGCCGCGGCGCGCGCCGCGAACGAGCGGATGCGGGCGGCGCACACGTCGCGGCTCCCGGCACGGCCGACGTACCGCCCCACGGTCGGGGTGGACGAGGACGACGACGAGGAGGACGACGGCGACGACGACAGCGCGGACATGCCGTCGGAGTTCCCGGAGCGCTGGTCGCGCTTCCTGCCGCCGACCGATGTGACGTCGCGGCTGCGGGGGAGCGGCGGTCGCGACAAGGAACAGAAACCCTAACGCGGGGATTCGGACTCGGGCGGGTAGACGGTGTCGGCGCCGCCGGTTACCGTGCGGCCCGCAATGAGCCGCCTGGTCAGCCTGAGATACCAGGGGGAACGGAGGCTCACCTCTTCCCAGTCCGCCGATTGTGAGCGGCTGACGGTCCGGGACCAGACCGCCGAGAAATCACCCGTGTCCGTCTCCACCAGTCGTCGTCGAAA
The DNA here is from genome assembly GCF_036227325.1 of Streptomyces sp. NBC_01465. Classification (NCBI taxonomy): domain Bacteria; kingdom Bacillati; phylum Actinomycetota; class Actinomycetes; order Kitasatosporales; family Streptomycetaceae; genus Streptomyces; species Streptomyces sp. NBC_01465. Next base: position 6,834,747 of record NZ_CP109467.1, read on the forward strand.
GTGCTGTCGCAACTTCCCGTCGAATTGTCTGTGCACGTCGTCCGGCACCGTCACGCTCATCAGCAGCCCCACGCGGGGAACCTGCCGCGGACGGGGAGGCGCGACCACCGGATTGCCCTGTTTCATGCGGACCGTGACTGCCAGCACCAGACTCTCGTGCCTGTGGGGCAGAGTGGACAGGAGGGTGTCGGGCAGGTGGTCGATGACTGCCGCCATCACTTCGGATACGGAGGCCTCCGCGTCGACCTCGACCGTTTCCGAGGGTGCGCCGAAGGGGACAACCTCAGTCGCCGAGGCATCGCCCAGCACCGAGTGGAGCGCCCGCTTCACCAATGCGGCGGTCGTGTCGTCGGCGACCGGGTGGAAGAGGGACGCGCCGATGTGCGTGGGGCCTCTGGGGAAGAGGGCCAGGTCCATCTCGTCGCAAGACCGCTCCAGTTCGGTACGCCACTCCCGCAGTCTGCGGCGCTCGGTTGCCGCCCACTCGCCAGGGACGTCATCCAGCGGTTCGCCGTACCAGAGGCCGAGCGACTCCCGGAAGAGATCGCGGCTGCGCAGAGCATCGCCGAGTTCGCGTGCGGCCACGGCCTGCGCGGCCAGCCTCCTGGCTCTCGTGAGGTCGAGTTGATCCGGGCCGGCGATGAGCAGGAAGCCGTCGGGGCGGGCGGCGACATCGTGCCCGAATCCCTGCAGTTCGCGGAGGAAAAGCTCGATGTCCTCCGTCGTTCTGTCCGCTGCACCGACACAGAGTTCATCCACCGTCAGCGGTGCGCCGTTCGCCCACAACAGCCTGCAGAGCACGTCGAGATGCGTGCGGTCATGGGTCGCGAGGATGTCGTGATGGATCCAGGGCGGCCCGAGCACGTCGTACTGCCAGCGGCACGCGGTCCCGCTGAGCCAGCGCGGATCCGACGACATCAAGATCTCCACGCCCCGCTGCCGGGCCTCGGGTTCTTTGGCGAGCAGGGCCAGAACAGCGTCTTCGAGCTGTGCCGGCAGATTGGGGCGAAGGGTCCGCAGAGGCTCCGGGGCGGCGGTCCGATGGTCCACGACCACCTTGGTGAAACTCGTGCTGGGGAAGGGCGGCGCGCCGGTGGCCAGTTCGTACAGGACACAGCCCAGGGCGTAGAAATCGCTCTCCGGCGCACGGCTCCCCTCGGGAGCCGTGTACCAGGGAGTTCTCCCTGCCCATGTCGCATCAGGGCGGATGCTGGACGCCAGCACGGTGTCCCCGTGCTTTGCGTCGGTCCAGTTGATGGCGTAGTCGCAGAGCACGGGGCTGCCGTCCTGGCGGAAGATGATGTTGGACGGCTTCAGGTCTCCGTGCACGGCGCCCCCGCGGTGCAGTACTTCGAGTCCCTCGAGCACCAGCCGGCCGATCTCGACGATGCGGTCCGCCGGGAGTGCTCCGGAGTAAAGGTCGAGCACCTCGCGCAAGGAGGAGCCCTCCACCATCTCCATCACCAGACTGCAGGCCTTGTCCGTTGCGAACACGTCGTACACCGTGACGAGCAGAGGGTTCGAGAACAGTTGAACAACCTGTGCGGAAGCGAGAAACGCGTCGGTGACCGCCTCGCGTGCCGAGGCGACCCCTGCCGACTGGACGAAGGGGAAGAGCTTGACCGCGACGGACCGCTTCAACGCCAGGTCGTGCGCCAGCCACACCTCGCCCTCCCCGCCACTGCCCAACAACGTGTGCAGCTCATAACGGTCGTTGAGCACCGGAGGAGCGAAGACCGCTCCGGAGCCCGCAGCAGGCTTCGCCACCTCGGGCTCCGGCCCCCGCAGCAGCTGTACGCTCTCCCTGCTGACCAGCGCGAACGGGTCCCCAGGTACCACTCCGACCGGTCCGCCCTCCGCTGCGATCAGCGCCCGGAACTCGCCGGGGACCGTGCCCGCGCGGGCCTCGATCTGGGAGCTCACCCGGCCGAGGAGCCGGGCTGTACGGGACAGGGACGAGCGCGGCAGCGTACCGAGAAGTACCTCGCGAACCCCCGGTCTGAAGTCGTACGCACCGGACGCGCCCGGAAGCGACTTCAACATCCCGCTGAGCACGACCTCGGCCAGATGCCGCGGCTCGGGGCGCTCCTCGACCGCCGCCTGCACGAGCCGCATCACCGGCAAGTGCGCGGAACCCACCGCCAGATGGGAGGCCAGCCAGAACGCGGCAGGGGAGGCCGTTGCCCGGAAGCGCAGCACGAGCGCCTCCGCGCCGGTCTCCTCGGGCGTGGGCGCCCCACTCTGCGATGCGGACGGCGGCCGCTCACTCAGCCAGGCCGCCGCGCCCGGGACTTCGCCCGCCCCGGCCGACGCCACCAGTGATGCCCAGTGCCCCAGCCACTCGGGCGCCAACTCCAGCACGGGGACCGGGATGCTGCCCTCGCCGACGGTCCTGTACTTCTCGTACGGTGCGAAACCGAGGGCCGTATCCGGAGCGCCCGGATACGGCGCCGACAGCAGACCGGGCACGGCCGGGAAGGGCGTGCTGTCCCACAGCCGTTCCGGCAGCGGCTGCACGACCGCCACGGGCAGGGCCGTCGCCCAGCGCCGCAGCGTCCGGTACCAGCGCGACCCGGCGGCGCTCGCCCACCACTGGGGCCCCATGCAGTCGCTGATCACCAGGACGAGGGTCCTGCCAGGCAGCCACGCCCGGGCCGGCACCCGCCCGTCAGGTCCGAGCCGCAGCACCTCCACCGTGCGGAACATCCCGGTCTGCCCGACAGCCGTCCGCAGGCCGTGCAGCAGCGGTTCCCACATCGTCATCGTGGGACCCGAGTCGAAGACCAGGCGCAGTTGCAGCCACCGCTCCCGGCGAGGCCGCAGCACCGGCAGCCACATCTCGGGCCCCGCACCGGTGGCCGCGATGCGGTGTGCCGTCTCGGTCTCGTCCAACTCCTGCGCGTACGGGGAGGGAACGGTCCGCCGCAGGGGGCGCAGCGCCCGCTGGATTTCGAGGGGGCGGGAGAGCATCGGGGGAGCGGGGGCAAGGACCGACTCCTGGGCGCCGTCGAGGAGGGAGCGCCCGTCCGCCGGCGCGAACAGAGGTACCCGCTCCGCGGCCGGTGGAGCGGCCGGGAGGGGCGGAGAGCCGGAGCCGGCCGGGGAAGACGAAGGAGGAAGTGTCGCGGTAGCCGTCCTTTCCGCTGCCGCCCGCGTCTCCTGCAGGCTTCCTGCTGCCTCGGCCGGCGGCTCCTGCTTCACCTGAACGTACTGTGCGAGCCAGAGCAGTTCGGCCAGCTCCCGCCCGGTCGGCGGTCCGTCTCCGGCCGCTTCCAGGATCCACGCGAGCTCCGTCAGCGGGGTGGTCATCCGAGCTCACCGGAGTCCGCGTCGGCCGGGCGGCTGCTCAGATACGGCATCAGGCTCTGCGCCAGTTCGTCGCTGGACGCACCGCGGAGCCCGGAGGCCCGCGTCAGATAGATGGCATTGAGCAGTTGATCAGTGGCGAGCTCACCGCTGCCCGCGCGCTCCAGGAAGGCGTCGACCACCCGGTGCGCGCCGTCGTCCAGCTCGCCGAGATGGGCCCGCACAATGTCCTCGAGGTGCCCCGGCAGCGGCTGTTTGAGCTGCAGGGCGACACATCGGCGGAGAAACGCGGGCGGGAACTCGCGCTCGCCGTTGCTCGTCAGGACCACGAACGGGAACGCCCTGCAGCGCACCCGCCCCCGGAGCACCGCCACCCTCTCGTCGGAATCCGAGGCCAGGAGCCTGGCTTCGGGGAACTTGCGCGCCGCCCGGACCAGTTCGGGGATCTCGTACTGTCCCTCCTCCAGGATGTTGAGCAGGTCGTTGGGCAGGTCCAGGTCGCTCTTGTCGATCTCGTCGATGAGCAGGACGCGCGGAAGTTCATACGGCAGCAGGGCCGTGCCCACCGGACCCAGCCGCAGATGATCCTCGATGCCGGAGTCCTCGGTGCTCTGCCCGGCCGCGTACAGCCTCGACAGCGGGTCGTACTGATAGAGCCCGTCGTTCAGCGTCGCCCGGCTGGTGATGTTCCACCGCAGTACGGGACCGAGCTTCAACTCCCGTGCGACCGCGTACGGCAGAGTCGACTTGCCGCTCCCCGGAGGGCCCGTCACCAGCAGCGGTCTGCGCAGATAGAGCGCGGCGTTGACGAGCTGGATGCTCTTCTCCGTCGCTCGGTAGGTCTGTGCCCGGTGCACGCGGTCGGGGGACGCGCCCGCACCTCCCGCGATGTCCGCGGGCGCCCGGAGCACCGGCCCGCCGTTGAAGTCGCGCCAGGGCGGCGGCGGTGGCAACTGTGCGATCCCGTCGTGGGGTTCGCTCGCGCCGGTGTAGACGGGCCACAGGGGCATCGGGATCTCCAGAGGTGAATCGTCCTCAACCGACGGGCGATGCGGCGATGGGCTGAACCCCGGGGAACCAGCGCGGATCTTCCCAGATGAGCGACAGCCCCTGGGCCCAGTGCGGCACCGGCTCGCGGTTCGTGAACGCCTGCTTGCGCAACGTCCATATCAAGCTCGGGACATCGGACGGCGCCAGTCCCTCCAGATGCTCCGCCAGGAGGTCGAGGAAGTCACTGCCCGAGCAGGATTGCGCGCACCCAGCGCCGTTGCAAGCGGTCCGCGACCACAGCACGATCGGCGCCGGCGCATCAAGCGCGGCACCGTACAACCTCTTGTCGCGAGGAGCCCGGGGCGGCCGCGCGAACCCCACAGGGCTGAGGACGTCCTGGAGCTCGACCGAGAGCACATCGGGCTGGTACGCGCTGTCGCAGTCGATCCGGTACAGCGCGGACGTCTGGTGCGCGTCGAGAGATGCCCAGATCTGCCGGAGCCCGCGCTGGAGGCGGTGGTTGGTACGGCGCTCGAGGTCCATGACCACCAGGGGCGACTTGCACCCCAGGGGTTTCTCTCTGCCTCTGCTGGGCACCCACTGGTCGACCGGCTCGTTGAGCCAGCCGCGCGGCAGTACGAAGGCGACCAGCTCCTTGCCCTTCAGGTCGAGCTCGCCGTACGCCGCTTCGATCTTGTCCAGCACCCAGTCGCGCAGCTGTGCCCGGGTCAACCGGTCCTCCGCGACAAGCTGCCCATGGCCGTTCCTGAAGGCGGACACCTCGGCCAGCAGGGAATTGCGGTCGGCGCCGCTGCGTCTGATCTCGACCAGGATCGGAGCCCAGTGGCTGTCCACCGAGGCCGGGGCGGCGGCATCGAAGCGCCTCCTGTGAGCGCGCGACCAGGCCCTGAGGTCGGTGCTGAGACTGTCGTCCCCGACGAGCCGCGCCAGCCCTTCGGTCAGGTCGGCCAGCGGCAGGGACGCGGCCCGCGGCGGTGACTCCGACAGCAGGTACCAGACCGCCTCCCACAGAGTGCGGAAGCGGTCGGCCGGCCGGTGGAAGCCGAAGGCCCCGCAGGCGTTGGCGAAGAGACGATCCAAGTCGTACGTGGCCCCTGACGCGCGCCGGATCAGCTCGCGCAGCCAGTGCTTTTCCGCGGGCCCGTACCCCGGTGTAGGGATGAGATCGGCGAGTTCCGGAAGGTGCCGTCCCATCACCTGGGCAGGGATGATCCGACCGTTGTGTGCGTCCGGATCCTGTGAGGCGATCATCCCGATGACCTTGCCACCCTCCGCCAGCATCGCGGCCGCCCCGCTGAAGCCACTGGCCAGCCCCTGTCCGTGCTCCTTCCACGCCGTTACCTGTGCCCACTCGTCGGAGATCAACTGCGCGGACACCAGGCTCAGTTCGCTCAGTGTCCCTTCGTCGTAGCCGTCCGGGAATCCGTAGCAGACGATCCTGGGTGACGGGCCGGCGACGGTTTCGTTCAGAAGGGTGAAGGCGGCGGGTTCGACAGGAACGGGACGCTCCAGTACGAGGACGGCCACATCGCCCGGATCGAGCAGCTTGCCCGCCCATGGGCCGCGCACCACCGTGGCCAGGACCCTCCCGATGCCCGGACCGCCGGGGAAGGTGACCGAGACCGGTCCGTCGTACTGCACCACGTGTGCGCAGGTGACCACCTGTCGGTCGGAGACGAGGAATCCGGCGCCCCGCACGATCCCGTCGCACTCGACACGCGCATGCCAGGACGGGGAGCTCATCAGCCGTCTGCCGTCGTTGCATCGTTCGGCGGGGACCAGGTCAGCTTGACCAGAAGATGCCCCTCGACCGAGCTCTTGGCGATCACGGCTCCGGCCTCGGCGGTCAGCTTCACGCCGAATTCCAGTTCCACGCCATGAGGTTTGAGCTTGCCTTCACGAAAGACCGTCAGAGCGGACTCGGCGGCGGACCGGATGCTCTGGAGGGCGGAGTCGAGCGTCTGCCCCGCCTGGGCCAAGGTGTTGTCGCCGCGTGCCACAAGTCTGGCACCGGGTGCTTGGCGGTCGATCTCGACGACGACCTGAGCGCCGCTGTCCGTTGTGTATTCGATCAGTGCGCCCACAACTGCCCCCGAAGCAGAGCGACTTGTACCGAGAGACACCAGTGTGCACTAGCTTGGCCGACGTGTATGCGGAAAGAGCCTCCTACCTCGACGGGGCCGTCGTCTGGTCGCGGACTCCGGCCGGTGCGGGCGGGCCCGAGTACCCGGTGCTGCCCGACGGCTGCATGGATCTGCTCTGGACCGAGGGCCGGCTCTTCGTCGCGGGCCCGGACACCCGGGCGCACGCACCGGGCGACATCCCGGGCCGGATCGCCGGAGTGCGCTTCGCGCCCGGCACGGGGCCGGGCTTCCTGGGCGGCGTACCGGCGTACGAACTCCTCAACGATCGCGTCGAGTTGGCGGACCTCTGGCCCGCGGCCGACGTCCGCCGCCTCACCGGACGCATCGACGCGTCCTCCGATCCGGCCGCCGCCCTGGAGGCGGTGGCTCTCGGCAGGGCGGAGGAGGTGGAACCCCCGGACCCCGTGATGCGTACCGTGGCCGCGCACCTCTCCGCCGGGCGACCCGTGAACGCCACCGCGCAGGCCGTCGGGCTCGGGGCGCGCCAGTTGCACCGGCGTTCCCTCCGCGCCTTCGGGTACGGGCCCAAGACCCTCGCCCGTATCCTCCGCCTCCAGCGCGCGCTGGCCCTCGCCGCCACCGGAATGCCGTACGCCGACGTGGCCGTTGCGGCGGGCTGCACCGACCAGGCCCATCTCGCGCGCGAGATGCGGGACCTGGCCGGGACGACCCTCAGCCGTTACGCGGCGCTGGGCGCGAACAGCGACACCTCGCCGCCGTCCGGGTCGTGGACCGTCGCATAGCGCTGGCCCCAGACCGCGTCCCACGGCTTGAGGTGGCCCTCGTAACCGGCCCCGACCAGCGCCTCGTACACCTCGTCGACCTCGCGCGGGCTCGCACAGAGGAAGGCGAGGCCGAGCCGTCCCGCGCCCGGCTGCGGCGGCTGCCAGCCGGCGTCGAAGGAGCGGAGTGTCTCCTCGGTGTCCCAGAGCAGTCGCAGACCGTTCGGCAGCGTGGCCTCGACATGGGGCTGTGCGTCGGCGTCCGCCGGGATGTCGATCCCGAGCCGCCGGTAGAAGGCGAGCGAGGCCGCCATGTCGGAGGTGACGATGCCGATCGCGTCAAGTTGTGGAGTCATGCCTGAAACGTAAGGGGAACGTCATCGCCCGGTCTTGTATGAAACGGACATGACCCGTAGAGAGAGGGGTGGGCCGGTTCCTTCGAACCGGCAAGGAGATGATCGGCATGACGTCCGTATCAGCACCGACCGAGGGCCTCGGCGGCTCCGGCAGTCCCGACAGCCCCGTCCGGCTCGAAGCCCACTACGAACCCGTGCTCTCCCGCTGGCTGTGGCTCGTGAAGTGGCTCCTGGCGATTCCGCACTACATCGTGTTGCTCCTCCTGGGCATCGCCTTCTTCTTCGTCACCGTGGTCGCGTTCTTCGCGATCCTCTTCACCACCCGCTACCCGCGGGCCCTGTTCGACTTCAACGTCGGCGTCCTGCGCTGGGGCTGGCGGGTGTCGTACTACTCCTACGGCACCCTCGGCACCGACCGCTATCCGCCCTTCACCCTGGCCGACGTCCCCGACTACCCGGCCCGCCTGGAGATCGCCTACCCCGAGCAGCCGCTCTCCCGGGGCCTGGTCCTCGTCAAGTGGTGGCTGCTCGCGATCCCGCAGTACATCCTGGTCTCGATGCTCGCGGGCGGCTCCCAGCTGTCCGGTTCGGGCGGCCTCGCCGCCGCCCTGACCTTCTTCGCGGGCGTCGCGCTGCTCTTCACCGGCCGCTACCCGCGCGGGATGTACGACCTGAACATCGGCGTCCACCGGTGGGCGGCACGCGTCGCCGCGTACGCCTTCCTGATGACGGACACCTATCCGCCCTTCCGCCTCGACCAGGGGGAGGCCGAACACTGACCCCCGCCCTCAGCCCAGCCTGAGCAGCCAGCCGCGCCCCGGCTCCACCGGGACCGGCTCGCCCGCGGCGAAACGCCGCTCCGGCTGGAACCCCGTGATCTCCGGCGCGTACGCGGCCACCGGCCCTGAGGCATCGCTCAGGACGGCCTCCGCAGGCCCGTCCGCCCAGGAGGCGATCGCAGTGACCGCAAGGCCCGGACCCCGCCAGCTGGTCGCGAGGATATCGTCGCGGCCCGTACGGACCAGTGGGGCCTCCGCCCACCAGCCCGTCATCTCCGCCTGTTCCAGGCCCAGTTGGTCGAACGCCCGCCACAGTGGGCGCACATCGGTCATCGGGGCGCGCGCCGTCATGCCGAAGACGAGGCCGCGCCAGGGGTTTCCGCCGCCCTCCAGCATCTCGCCCATCAGGCCGAAGGGGATGCCGGAGATCTCCACGAGCCAGTACGCCGGGTCCGTGCCCTCGTAGTCGAAGAGCTCGCCCAGCCAGAGGCGGTCGGTGTACGGCATCAGCTCGGCGTAGAGGTTGGCGCTGGAGGCGAAGCCGTCGGCCTCCCGGTACTGGTTGCAGGAGTGCAGGTCGATCAGGGGCGGCGTCTCGCCCGATCCGGCGAGGACCTTGCGGACGCGCTTCATGGTCGTACGGTCGAAGGCCACGTCGTCGAGGTAGAGCCCGTCGACCCCGACGTGGCGGCGGAGCCGGTCGACCGCGCACACATAGGAGTTGTGCCAGCGCGAGTCGCCCGAGGTGACGACGGCGACGTCGCCGATGTCGGGCGCCACCCAGCCGGGCACGTAGCCGTCGCCGAGGTGCTCGCGCAGCCAGGCGTGACCGCCGCCGGGGCCCGGGGCCAGGACCTCGTCGCCGAGGGAGGCCAGGACCGGCAACTCCGGTGTCTGGCGCGTCAGTTCGCGGACCGTGTTGTAGACCTTCACGCGGATGCCGAGGGAGTGGGCCTCGTCCGTGTAGGCGCGGAGTGCTCCGGCTTCCAGGAGGGGGTCGTTGATGTACGGGTTCGGCGGGGTCGCGTGGTGGATGTTGACGACGTTGGCGCCGTACGCGGCGATCTCGGCCGGGTCCGCGTACGCGTGGAAGTACCGCTCGGCGAGGTGGCGGCCCGGGATGATCGGCTTGAACGGGGTGAGCAGCAGCCGCAGTTCGAAGCAGCGGCTCTCCCCGGCGGCCAGGGTGGCCGTGTCGCTGTGCGCGGTGAGGGTGCGGGTCCCGTCCGCCGTGCGGAGGCGTACTCCGCCGTCACCGTCACCGGCCCAGGAGCGCGGGGTGACCAGGGGCTTCTCGCGGTAGTAGTTGGTGTTGAGCGGGCGCGCGTAGTGCTCGTCGCGCAGTGAGAGCTGTACGCCGGCGGAGGGGCCGCCGAGCCAGAGCGCGTCCTGGTTGTGGACGGCGGTCTGCCACGTCCAGTCGTAGCTCGCGGGGCATTTCTGGCCGCGCAGCCCGAGGCCCATCACGAACGGAGTCGCCTCGGCGCGGACCGGGACGTCCAGGGTCACGTCGAGCGTGGTGTCGGTCAGTGCCTCGACGGTGGTGCGGATGCGCAGGAAGCCGTCGGCCTCCAACTCGCCCTCGGTGCGCAGCCGCAGGCCCTCCCCGGTGGCCTCCGTGTGCCAGTGGGCGCGGGCGGGACCGGGCAGGGTGACGGTGAGCGGGCCCTGGTCGAGCGGGCGGCCGACGTCGAAGGTGACGGGGGCGGCGAGGAGGTCACGCGGCGGTCCGTCCGTGCGGGTCACGTCGGAGGTGAAGGACGAGGTGATACGGGTGGGCAGACCGTCGTGGCCGAGCTCCACCATCCGCCCCAGGATGGCGAGTTGACGCCCGTCGGCCTTGACCGGGGTGAAGGGCGGCACGAGCTCGTCGTCATGGCCCAGCGTGGAATCCAGCCAGCGCAGCCGGGCCAGGCTCGCCGGATCACCCGCGCCGTGCTCCTCGACAGCGTCCTCGCCGACGGCGATCATCACCGGCAGGGTCCGCTCCGGGGCCCCGTCGGCGCGGACCGCGATCTCGCCCTCGTACGCACCGGGAACCGCGTCCTTGGGGATGTCGAGCCCGAACCAGAGCGAGAGCAACTGCCCTTCGCCGATCGCGATGTCCTTCTCGAAGGTCTCGCCCCGGGCGTCGGTGCCGCCCTGAGTGATCGCGCGGACGGGGAACGGCAGTCCGCGGACCTCCGCGTGCACCCCGGTCAGCGGGCGTACGGCATGGACGCCGGCCTGCAGCGCGTAGAACTCCCCGCGCCGGGCGGCCCCCTTGAACGGCGCGAACGGGCCGGTCGCCGCCCAGCGCGCCGGGATGAACGAGGCCCGGCCCAGGGGATGGGCGCGGTTCTCTGCGAAGACCAGGAAGGGCTCGCCCGGGTGGGCAGCGGTGAGTGCGGCGGTCTCGGCGGCCGTGGCGGCGAAGCCGAGCGGGGCGAAGGAGTCGACGGCGCTCGCTGCTTCGTAGCGGAAGGCCTCCGCCCGGGGGAGCTTGTGCCAGGTGCCGGGGCTGCGCAGGCCGCAGCGCTGCACCCAGGCAGGGTGCGCGGTGGCAGTGGGGCGACGGTACTCGGACTGCGGATAGTGCGGGTTGCCGGTGTGCGCGTACGGCAGATAGTGCACGGCGTACGTCCCAGGGCCGTCCACCGGTTCGAAGGCGATGCGGCCGCGGTCGGCGGTCACTTCGGTGCGTACGACATTGCGCACCCGGTCGCCCGACGGCGCGAGGACGACCAGGTCGACCGCCTCGGGATCCGGATCGTGGCGTCGCCAGGGCAGCTCGGCCGCGACCGCGAGGGCCGTGGGGTCCGTCCTGGGAACCCGCACGAGAATGCGATGGTTTCCGTAGACGTCGTTGTCCCAGGATGCGAGCCCGTGGTTCAGCTCGGGGTAGCCGGTCTCACCCATGTGTTGTCTGCTCCGTCGGGGGCGCTATTTATTAGGTAAGTTTCGCAATCGCTCGGCCCACCTTCCGGTGGGCCCGGACGAGTGTCAAGGGGTGGACATGGATCAGAAGCGGACGCTGAGCGGCGACCCGTCGCTGCTGCGCAGGCTCAACACCGCTGCCGCGCTGGGCGTGCTGCGCCAGCACGAAGAACTCACCGCGCCCGAACTCGCCACCCTCATCGGGGTCTCCAGACCCACCGCCCACGACGTCCTGCTCCAACTCCTCGGACAGGGGCGGGTGGTGGAGCTCGCATCCGGCAGCGAGGGCCCCCGGATCGGCGCCGGAAGGCCCGCCCGGCGCTTCCGCTTCCACGCCGAGGCCGGCCATGTCGTCGGCGTCGACATCGGTGCGCACAAGGTGCTCGTGCACGTCGCCGACCTGCGCGGACGCACCGTTGCCGCACACCGGGTCGCGGTCACGCCAGGCCTCACGGCCGCCCGCAGACTGCGCGTCGTACGGGACGCGGTGGCCGCCTGCGTGAAGCAGGCCACGGACGCGCGGCCCCTCGCCCTGGGCATCGGGACCACGGGCATCGTGGACCCGTCCGGGCGCGTCACCGTCTCCACCGCGCTGCCCGGCTGGAGCGGGCTCGACCTCACCCGTGAGCTGGACGGATGTGTGCCCGGACCCGTACTCGTGGGCAACGACATCCAGTTGGCGACGCTCGCCGAGTTCACCGGGGGAGCGGCGACCGGCGTGCGCGACGGCATCTACCTCTATGTGGGCAACCGCCCCGGAATCGGCCTCTGGCTCCGCGGCCAGCTGCACCGCGGCCACCACGCGGCGGCGGGCGAACTGCTGCCCTTCCAGCCGTGGGCCGACGCCTACCAGCGCCTCCTCGACTGGTCGGCGGGCCACCAGGGGGCTGAGGCGCCGACCCGCGACAGCGCGGTGCGCGCGGTGGTCGCGGCCGCGGACGCGGGCGACGGCGGCGCGCGCTACGCGCTGCGGGCCTTCGCCGAGGGCCTCGCCGGCTGCCTGCTCACCCATGTCGCGGCGCTGGACCCCGAGTTGGTCGTGCTCGGCGGCGGTGTGTCGCGCGCGGGCGGGGTGCTGCGCGAGCCGCTCTCCGCGCATCTGGACGCCAACTGCCGCCGTCCGCCCGAGGTACGTACCTCCACGCTCGGTGAGGAATCGACCGTAACCGGGGCGGTTCGGATGGCACTGGAGTTCTTGGAACAGACCGCACACGCCTGAACTTGGCTGATTCGAGACGGGGGTTGACGGGTTCTGTCGCTGCGCCCATGATGTGGCCACCCAATTAGGGAAGTTGCTTTTCTAATCTCCCGTGCCACGGTCCAGGAGCAGCGCTTGATATCCCTCAAAACCGAGCGGCGCCCGGGAACCACGCCCGCCGCGAGCGAGAGCAAGACCCGAATTCCCAAGGCTCGCAAGCAGGACAAGCGGGACCGGGTGCCCACCGCCCGCGTCCCCCTGGGCCGCAGACTGCGCAACAACTGGGTGATGCTCGCCCTGATGACCCCGGGCGTGCTGTTCTTCCTGGTCTTCTTCTACGTACCGATGCTCGGCAACATCGTCGCGTTCGAGGACTACCAGCCGTTCATCGGCTTCAAGGACAGCGCCCTCGTCGGCCTCGCCAACTTCCAGGAGCTCTTCGCCGACCCGGCGTTCTGGGAGGCGGTCCGCAACACCCTGCTCTTCGCGGCCCTCCAGCTGATTCTCTACTTCCCCGCCCCGCTCGCCCTCGCCCTGCTGGTCAACAGCCTGGTCGGCAGCAAGGTCCGGCGCTTCGTGCAGAGCGTCGTCTACCTCCCCCACTTCATCTCCTGGGTGCTGGTCGTCGCCCTCTTCCAGCAAGTCCTGGGCGGGGCAGGCCTGCTGAACAACTTCCTGCGCGACCACGGCATGGACCCGCTCGACATCATGACCAATCCGCACGCCTTCCCCCTCCTGATCACCGCCCAGGTGATCTGGAAGGACATCGGCTGGGGAATGATCATTTACCTGGCGGCGCTCGCCAACGTCGACCAGTCCCTCTACGAGGCCGCGGCCGTCGACGGGGCCAACCGCTGGCGCCGCATGTGGCACGTGACGCTGCCCGCCGTCCGCAGCGTCACGATCATGCTCCTGGTGCTGCGCCTCGGCGACGTACTCTCCGTCGGCTTCGAGCAGTTCCTGCTCCAGCGCGACGCGGTCGGCCCGCGGGCCGCGGAAGTCCTCGACACCTACGTCTACTACCACGGAGTCGTCTACGGCGACTGGAGCATCGGCGCCGCAGCCGGCCTGATCAAGGGCGTCATCGGCGCCCTGATGATCTGGGGCGCCAACCGCCTCGCCCACGCCTTCGGAGAGCAGGGGGTCTACTCGAAATGAGCCTCATCACCCGCCCCCGCACCGCGAGCCTCGCGGTCAACCGGGGCCGCCGCGCCACCGCCAAGGACCAGCGCCCCGCCTGGGAAGAACCGCCCAGCCGGCTCGGCTCGACGGCCAAGGCGGTCGTCATCACGGTCCTCGTCGTCGTGATGCTGCTCCCCTTCGTCACCGTCATCTCCACCTCGCTGGCCTCCCAGAAGGAGATCACCGCGGCCGGCGGCTTCGTCCTCTTCCCGACGGAGCCCACCTTCCAGGCGTACACGACGATCCTCTCCGGCGGCATCGTCACCCGCGCCGTCCTGGTCAGCCTGGCGATCACGATCACCGGCACGCTGCTCTCGCTGCTGACGACGATCACGCTCGCGTACGCACTGAGCAAGCGCGGAGTCCCCGGCGCCAAACCGGTACTCCTCCTGGTCCTCTTCACCCTGCTCTTCGCACCCGGCATGATCCCGATGTACGTCCTGGTCAAGGAGCTCGGACTCCTGGACTCCTACTGGGCGTTGATCCTCCCCGGCCTGGTGAACGCCTTCAACCTGGTCGTCATGCGGGCGTTCTTCATGAACATCCCCGAGGAGCTCTACCAGGCCGCGCGCATCGACGGCGCGGGCGACTGGCGCATCCTCACGCGCATCGTGCTGCCGCTCTCGAAGGGTGTCATCGCGGTCGTCGGCCTCTTCTACGCGGTCACGTACTGGAACGCCTTCTTCAACGCGATGCTCTACCTCAACGACACCGGCAAGTGGCCCATCCAGCTGGTGCTCCGTACGTACGTCGTCCAGAGCAAGCAGCTCAACGCCGACCAGCTGGGCATCACGCACATGCCGCCCCAGCAGTCGATCTCCATGGCCGTCGTCATGCTCGCGCTGCTCCCGATCCTGGCGCTGTACCCGTTCCTCCAGAAGTACTTCACCAAGGGCGTGCTCACCGGCGCCATCAAGGGCTGACCCCTTCTCCTCTCCTTTCCCCCTGGAGTTCTCCGATGCCTGGAATGTCCCGACGCTCCTTCCTGAACCTGTCGACGGCGGTGGCCGCCGGCGCGGTCGCGACCCCGCTGCTGACCGCGTGCGGCAGCAAGGCGGACCACAAGACCGAGGCCGCCTCGTCGAAGGTCAAGCTGCCGACGTACGTCCCGTTCGACAAGGTCAAGCCGGACCTGGCGCCGAACGCGCAGGGCCTCTCGGCGGGCTTCCTCACGTACCCCAAGACCCTGGTCCAGAGCGTGGCGAAGAAGCCGGGCGACGGCTCGAAGGTCACGGTCCTGACGGAGATGTGGACGGCACCGCCGAAGCCGAAGGGCTCCAACGCGTACTGGGACAACGTCAGCAAGGAACTGGGCATCGACCTCAACGCGATCCTGGGCTCGGACCCCGGCTACCCGGACAAGTTCTCGGCGACGATCGCCGCGAACGACCTCCCGGACCTGATGTGGATCCCGCCGAACCAGGGCATCCAGCACGTGGCCCAGCTCCTGGAGGCCAAGTGCGCGGACATCACGGAGCTGGTGTCGGGCGACGCGGTGAAGGCGTACCCGAACCTCGCCAACATGCAGCCGGCGCACTGGAAGACGGCGGTGGTGAACGGCAAGATCTGGGGCGCCCCGAGCCCGTACCCGGCCTTCGGCCAGGTCTACGGCGGCAACCCGAAGGTCTGGGAGAAGGCGGGCGGCCTGTCGGCGACGAGCCCGGAGGAGTTCCTCTCCAAGTGCAAGGAGGTCACGGGCGGCAAGACGTGGGCGCTGGAGCCGATCTACGTCAACGCGGTGAGCGTGCTGAGCCAGTGTTACGGGGCGCCGAACAGGTGGCTGCAGAACAAGGACGGTTCGCTGACCTTCTGGATGGAGACGGACGAGTACGCGGAGGCGCTGAGCTTCGCCATCAAGCTGAAGAAGGCGGGCGTCTTCTACCCGGGCGACCCGGAGATGGCGGACGCGTACATCAAGCTGGCGCAGGGCACGATCGGCGCGTGCGTCTACCCGAACCCCAAGGCGGTCCGCAAGGACACCCGCACCAATGACCCGGACATGGCGGGCGAGGTCCTGATCCCGTTCAGCGCGGGCGGCAAGGCCCCCAAGCACGCCCGCCACCTGGGCACGATCGGCTACACGGCGATCAAGAAGGGCAGCCCGGAGCGCGTCAAGATGCTCCTGGAGGTCCTCAACTACCTTGCGGCGCCGTACGGAACGAAGGAGCGCGAGTTCCTCCAGTTCGGCGTCCAGGGCGAGGACTTCACGTACGACGCGAACGGCTACCCCGCCTACACCAAGACGGGCAAGTCCGAGGTCGAGGGCCTCTACAGCGGCCTCGCGACGGCCACGGTCGCCCCGGCGGCCCTCATCGCCTCCGACTTCCCGGGCACCGCGCAGGCCCAGGACGTCCGGGACATCTACGCGGTGGAGCAGAAGCTCGTCCCGATGATCGCGCTGAACCCGACGGTCGGGCACTACTCGGACGCGTACACGGAGCACTACCCGAAGATGTCGACGGACGCGAACGACCTGGTGAACGACATCGTGGCGGGCCGCAAGAACATCAGCGAGTGGAAGTCGTTCTGGTCGGACTGGAAGCCGAAGGGCCTGGACCAGATGCGCCACGAGTACGAGAAGGCGATCGCGACGGCGGGCGCCTGACCTGGGGCGCGTCCCGCAGCTCCCCTCTCGTAGCATGAGGGGAGCTGCGGGACTCCCGCGCCAAGTGCGGCTGTTCGAGGACGAGTTGGACCTGCCGTCCGGCATCGCTCCCATGGAGAACGACGAGTGTCAGATCGACCCCGCCGTCTTCGGGGTCTTCGTCAACGTCCTGGTGGACAGACTCGGCAACCCGTCGCACGCCGTCCTGCGCGCCCTTTCGGAGGGCTTCGTCGCCACGACGGTGGCCCTCGCGGGGCGCGCGGGCATCGAGGTGCCCGCGGTCCCGGCCGACCTGCTGGAGCGGTCGAGGGAGCTGGACCTTCGGATGGTCCGCTGAGTGAACCGCTGACTGCTAGCGTCCGCAGGCGTGAACGACAGTGTGTATGTGGGCAATGCGGGCAAGGACGCGGCACTCGACCGGGGGTGGATCCTCGGGCACTTCAAGGATGCCGACGATCCCCGGCACAGCGAGGACGTGGAGATCAAGTGGGGCGTCCACCCGCCCGGTGACGAGCGCGCGGAGTGGGTGCGGGGTGAGGAGCGGACGGCTCTGCTCGTGCTCATCAGCGGACGCTTCCGGGTCGAACTCCCGGGTCGCAGCGTGCTGTTGGCGGAGCAGGGCGACTACGTCGTGTGGGGGCACGGGGTCGACCACTCCTGGTTCGCGGAGGTGGAGTCGGTGGTGCTGACCGTGCGGTGGCCTTCCGTACCCGGATACGCGGTGCCGGTGGCTCACGACTCCTGACGTCACATCCGGGACCTCAGCACGTCGACCTCGCAGCCCGGCGCGAACGGGTCGAAGCCGTTCTCGGCCAGCCAGCGAACCGCCTGCAGGCTTCGCAGCGACCACAACGCGCGGATCACGTCGAGGTCGACGTCGGTGCCGTAGCCGGCGATGACGTCGTCGAGGTGCTCCTCGTGCCCGAGCGTGAAGGTGGCGAGGTCGTACAGGGCGTCGCCCTGGCCCGCCTCCGACCAGTCGATGATGCCGGTGACCTCGTCGCCGTCGACGAAGACGTGCGCGATCTGCAGGTCGCCGTGTGTGAACGCCGGAGTCCACGGCCGGAGTGCGGCCTCGGCGACCCGGCGGTTGCGGGCGACCAGGTCGGCGGGCAGGAGGCCGTTCGTGACGAGCAGCTCGCACTCGGTGTCGAGTTCCGCCGTCAGCGCGGCGATACTCCGGCCGGCCCGGCCCAGCAGGGGCGGCACGGGCGCGTCGTGCAGCTTCCGGATGGCGGCGCCCGCCGCGGCCCACGCCGCCGGCGACCCGGTCGACGGCCCGCCGAGGCGCCCGAGCGTCGTCCCCGGGAGCGCGGCGAGCGCGAGCACGGGCGGTTTGCGCCACAGGACTTCCGGGGTCGGGACCGGCGCCAGGGCCATCGCCTCGACCTCGACGTCGATGTGCGACTGATCGGCGTCCACCTTCAGGAACACGTCGCCGACGCGTAACGTCGCGCGCTCGGAATGGGCGACGACGACCTCGACTTCATCCATGGGCGACCAGTATCCCGGGGGCGACCGCCGGCGTCACCGGGCCGGGGCGGCCAGGCTCTGCTTCACGTAGCGGGTCGTCTCGTCGGCGAGGATCTCGGGCAGGCCCGTCTCGATGCCGTCGAGGGCCTGCGCGGCGACCGCGGCGGGGTCGGTCTTCTGGTCGGCGGGTACGGTCGCGGCCATGTCGGTGTCCATGTACGCGACGTGCAGCGCGGAGACGGTGATGCCGCGGGGTGCCAGTTCCTCCCGTACGGCATTGGTCTGCGCCCAGGCGGCGGCCTTGGTGGCGGCGTACGAACCGAGGCCGGCGGGGTGCAGCCAGGACAGGACGGACAGGACGTTGAGCACGGTGCCGCCGCCGTTGCTCTCGATGACGGGGGCGAAGGCGCGAGTGGCGGCGAGCGGGCCGAAGTAGTTCGTCTCCATCTCCTGGCGGACGGCGTCGAGGTCGCCGGTGATCAACTGCGTGCCGGTGGAGATGCCCGCGTTGTTGACCAGCAGCGTCGCGTCGGAGGCGGTGCGGGCCGCGGCGCGGATCGACTCCTCGTCCGTCACGTCCAGCTGCAGCGGGACGACGCCCGGCAGATCGATGGTCTCGGGGCGGCGGGCCGCCGCGTAGACCTTGGCGCCGCGCTCGACGAGCTGGGCGGCCAGGTGCCGGCCGAGGCCGCGGTTGGCGCCGGTGACGACTGCGACGGAGTTCTTCAGTTCCATGTCTGCTCCAGGGCTTCTCTTGTTAGATGTCGACCGTAATCTAAACTCTACCCTAGAATAGATTCCGATCGACATCCAATGGGAGGTGGCTCATGGGCCGCGTATCGCAGGCACAGGCGGAGGAGAACCGCCGACGGGTCGTGGAGACCGCCTCCCGGCTGTTCAGGGAACAGGGCACGCACGTGAGCGTCGCCGACCTCATGAAGGCGTCGAGCCTGACGCACGGCGGCTTCTACAAGCAGTTCGCCTCGAAGGAGGCGCTCGTGGGCGAAGCCACGGCCCACGCCTTCGGCGAGCTCGCCCGACGCCACGAGTTCGGGATCGAGCGCGACGCGGAGCAGCACGAAGCCGCCCAGCGGGACCTGATCGACACCTACCTGTCCGTTCAGCACCGCGACAGCGCGGCCGACGGATGCCCGGCCGCCGGACTCGCGGTCGACATGGCGCGCGAGCCGGGCGACCGCGAGGCGCGCCGGGTCTACACCGAGGGCGTGCGCGACTTCGCCGGCTGGCTCGCGACCGAGGACGAGGACGGCATCACCCGGCTGTGCACCATGCTCGGCGCACTCGTCCTGGCCCGGGCGACCGAGGGCTCACCGCTCTCGGAGGAGATCCTGGCCACGGCTCACGCGGCGCTGACGGAGCGACGTGTCGCGGAGAGGTAGATCCGCCGGGTACGGATCTCGTCGGCGTAGGCCTCGCGGACGGTGAGGTCGTCGACGCGGAACGAGGCCGCCTCGACGGCGATTCGCAGCTCCTTGGCCATGAACTCGGCCCAGTAGACCCGAAGTTCCCCGCCCATCGGATCGCCGACGACGCCGTCACTCGCACCTTCTTTGGTGACGACCAGAAGCTGCCCACCGGGCCGGATCGCGGCGGCCCACGAGGTGAGCGTGCCGGGCAGCTGACGCTTGGGCTGGTCGTGGAGCGAGTAGTACGAAACGAGCCCGTCGAGCAGACCCTCCGCGGCTTCGATCGCCCGCTGATCCCCCACCTCGAACCGACACCCGGGCTTCTCGCGCCGCGCCAACTCGACGCAGCGAGGCGAGAGATCAATGCCGAGCACATCGAGCCCGCGCTCACCGAGCATCGCCGTCACATGCCCACAGGGCCCGCACCCGGCGTCACAGACCCTGCCGCCCTCACCGACCCTCCTGGCGAACTCGGCCAGGACCGCCTGGTCGAACGGCTTGGTGTCCCACTCGTGCCGGAAGAGTTCCAGGTAGCGATCGGCGCGGGCGTCCCAGCTGCGGACGACGTCAGGCACGCTGCCGGGCTCCGGCGACGGTGGTCTGCCTGTCGTGGTCATGGCGCCAAGGGTAGAGGCAATCGAGAGGCCGTTCCGGGGGCTAACCCCCTGGGAGCTGGGCGGGTAGCTGGATCGTCCCCGGCAGTCGTATACGGAAATGCTGGTTCCTGCGCCAACCGCCGATCTTCCAGCGATTCCACAGGAGTTGACTCGTGCACGAGCAAGCAAGGCAGACGCTGCGTTCATCCCGGCAGCAGCGGAGCGGGCGCCGCGGAGCCGTGACGGCCGCGGCCGTGCTGGCCGTCGGCGTCATGACGGCAACCGCCGTGGCGCCCTCCGCGGCCTCGGCGCGCCCTCGCCCGGACACCGTCCAGCAGGGCCTGGACGCGCTGGTGCGCACAGACGGATTTCCCGCCGCGCTGGCGAGCGTCGAGGACCGTGACGGCCGCACCCGCACCTACACCGCAGGGGTGGGCGATCTGGCCACCGGCGCGAAGGTGCCCGCGGACGGCCGGGTGCGGGCAGGCAGCAACACGAAGTCGTTCACCGCGGTGGTGATGCTGCAACTGGTGGGAGAGGGCAGGATCCGCCTCGATGCCCCGGTCGACAGGTACCTCCCGGGCCTGGTCCGCGGGAAGGGGAACGACGGCCGCCGCATCACCGTCCGCCAACTCCTCCAGCACACCAGCGGACTCCCCAACTACACGGAGTACGGCCTGCAGCTCCGGCATTACGAGCCCCGCGAGCTCGTCGACATCGCCCTGGCGCACCAGGCCCGCTTCGAGCCGGGGAAGAAGTGGGAGTACAGCAACACGAATTACGTGCTGGCCGGCCTGATCATCCAGAAGGTCACAGGGCGTTCCCTGGCCGAGGAACTGGACCGGCGCATCATCGAACCCGTAGGCCTGCACGACACCTACTTCCCCGCCCCGGGGGACGCGACCGTCCGGGGACCCCATCCCCACGGCTACGACAGGGAGTCGGCGGACGCGCCCCTGAGCGATGTCACGGAAATGGACCCGTCCTGGGCCTGGGCAGCGGGCCAGCTGATCACCACCGACTCCGACCTCAACCGGTTCTTCACCGCGCTCCTGTCGGGCCGCCTCCTCCCGAAAGCCCAACTGGCCCAGATGCGCACCACGGTTCCCGCCGACTACTTCGGCGCGGGAGCCCGCTACGGACTGGGGCTCGTGAGCATCCCGCTGTCGTGCGGCGGCGTCTACTGGGGCCACGGCGGCAGCTTCCCGGGATACGAGACCCGCGGCGGGGTCACGGCGGACGGCCGCGCGGTCAACGTCGCGGTGACCATGCAGCCGACCGACCCGGATGCCATGAAGCATGTCGGGAAGGTCGTGGACACGGCCCTGTGCCGCTGACTGCAGCGACGCTTCAGAAGGCGTGTGCCATCAGCTCCCCGAACAGCGCGTGCTCGTCGACGTCGAGGCCCCGCGAGCGGAACCAGCCGCAGATGTTGGCGCAGTCGCGCTGGAGGAAGGTCATCCCGTTGAGATTGCCGACCAGGTCGACGATCTGGGGCAGGTCGATGATGACCAGCCGCTCGCCCGCCGCCAGGATGTTGTACGCCGAGAGGTCGCCGTGCACGACACCGTTCTGCACCATCGTCGCGAGCGCATCGGTGAGCTGCTCGAAGTACGACGCCAGCAACTCGGGCGAGGGGCGGGTCTGGGCGAGGCGGGGTGCGGTCTGGACGGTTCCGTCCTCGCCGACGACGGTGATCCACTCCATCAGGATCTCGGTGCCGTCGATCTGGACCGGGTAGGGAACCGGCAGCCCGAGGTTCCAGAACCGCACCAGCGCAGCCCACTCGGACACCGCCCACTCGCCGGCCGCGACCTGTCGGCCGAAGGTGCTCTTGCGCTTGACGGCCCGCTCGTCACGTGAGCGCTTCATCGAGCGGCCCTCGGTGTAGGACGCGGCGCGGTGGAAGGACCGGTGCTCGGAAGAGCGGTACCGCTTGGCCGCCATGACCACGCCGGCTGTGAGGTCCAGCGGGTCGGCGCGCTCGACGAGATGGACGTCGGCCTCTTTGCCTGTCTTGAGGACGCCGAGTTCGGTGTCGATCGCGCCCTGCGAGGTCACCACCCAGTCCGGGAGCGGCTCGGGGCCTCGGCTGAGGGGTTCGACGCTGAGCCAGGTCGACCAGCGCTGGCCGTCCTCGAGGTCGTCGTAGGAATGGAAGTCGAAGACGAAGCGGTCGTCGACGTCGCCCAGGTTGTCCGACGGCGGGACGTGGCGGTCAGGAATTACCGGGTACTGCGAGAGATTGTCGTGAGACATCGCTGGAGGTGCTCCATGAGGTGAGAGAAAGCTGGTCTGCGGGCAGGCCGAGGACAGTCGTAGTCACGGTCGTGCCTCCTCTCGTGGAGCACCGGGCGTCTCCCGATGTCCCGCCCATGGTGAGGGGCGGACACGGGGAGCGGCAACCGAATAAATCCGGCCCGCGCCGAGCGGCCCCAGCGGGGCCGTAGGTTCCCTCGCGGAGGCGGTCTTGCTCAGGACCGAGCCGGAGATGTCGCACCCGTCGCGTACGGCGCCGAACTCGGCCTCGTCGCAGGTCGAGAGGTACGCGGTGACGGCCAGCCGGGTCGAATGGTGGATCGTCGCGTCGAGGGCGGGCCTTCCCGGGCCCCGGGGGTGGCAACCTTCCGCGCCACGGCGGCGACTGCTCTGCAGCCCGCCCCTCCTCCGGGCGCGGGTGCCCCCACCCCCGTATGAGATGGATGGCACGCATGAGTGACAACCGGAACAAGGCACGGCACCGCAGACGTCGCACAGCTCTGCTGGCCGGTGTGCCGCTCGCGGTGGCGGCCGCGGGAGCACTGGCCTACGGCACGGCTTTCGGGGCGTTCGGCGACGACGCGCAGCCCAAGGCCTCGGCGGCCGAAGCCACGGCCCCGGCCTGGGCGACCGACGCGGCCGACGGCTTCGCATCCGTCAACGCCCTTGGCCAGAACGGGACGTACGGCGGCCGTGGCGGCCAGATCGTCACCGTGAAGACCCTGGCCGACCTGGAGAAGTACGCGACCGCCTCCGACCCCTATGTCATCGTCGTCGCCGCGGCGATCACCATGGACCCGGTGGGCAAGGAGATCAAGGTCGCCTCCGACAAGACGATCGTGGGCTCCGGCACCTCCGGCCACATCGTCGGCGGCGGCTTCTTCCTCGGTGCGGGCGTGCACAACGTGATCTTCCGCAACCTGACGATCCGGGACGCCTACCAGGGCGTCTGGAACGACAAGGAGCACGACTACGACGGCATCCAGATGGACGGCGCGCACCACGTCTGGATCGACCACAACGACATCCGGCACATGGCCGACGGTCTGATCGACAGCCGCAAGGACACCACCTATCTGACGGTGTCGTACAACAGGCTGAGCAACGACAACAAGGCCTTCGGGATCGGCTGGACCGACAACACCACCGCCGACATCACGATCCACCACAACTGGATCCACGAAACCGAGCAGCGCAACCCGTCCACGGACAACGTCGCGCACGCGCACCTGTACAACAACTACCTGCAGGACGACCCGGGCACCACGATCACGTCCTCGTACGGCAACTACGCGCGCGGCAACACCAACATGGTCCTGGAGAACAGCTACTTCCAGGGCATGAACAACCCCGTCGTCCGCGACGCGACCGCCACCCTGGTCCAGCGCGGCAGCGTCTTCTCCGGGACGAGCGGCAAGAACGAGAGCGGGGGTACGGGCGCGGCCTGGGATCCGAAGACGTACTACAGCTACACGCTCGACAGGGCGGCTGATGTGCCGGCGCTCGTCAAGTCCGGTGCGGGACCGCGGAGTTCGATCGGTACGACGGCGGCGGCGACCGCAGCGGCGGCGACCACCCTGACCGTCGCGCAGGACGGCTCGGGCCAGTACAAGACCGTGCAGGCGGCCGTCGACGCGGTCCCTGCGAACAACGCCTCCCGGGTCGTCATCTCCGTGAAGCCGGGCACGTACCGCGAGATCGTCAAGGTGCCCGCCGCCAAGCCGCACGTCACCATCCAGGGCTCGGGCGCCAGCCGCAAGGACACGGTGATCGTCTACAACAACGCAGCGGGGACGACGAAGCCGGACGGTTCGGGTACGTACGGAACTCCGGGCAGTGCCACCCTGTCCGTCGCATCCGACGACTCCCAGCTCCGCAACCTGACCGTCACCAACGACTTCGACGAGGCCGCGCACCAGGACATCTCCAACCAGGCGGTGGCGCTGCTGACGTCCGCCGACAAGATCGTCCTCGACGGGGTCATAGTCAACGGCGACCAGGACACCCTGGAGCTGGAAACGGCGTCCGCGGCCACGCAGGGCCGCGTCTACATCGCCAACTCCTACATCACGGGCAACGTCGACTTCATCTTCGGCCGGGCGACCGCCGTGGTCGACAAGTCCGTCATCACCCTCAAGAAGCGCTGGAACGGCACCTCGGCCGGTTACGTCACCGCACCGAGCACGCCCGCCAACCGCAAGGGCATCCTCATCAACAGGTCCGCGATCAACGGCGACGTGTCAGCGGCCTCCTTCCACCTCGGCCGTAACTGGCACCCGAGCGGGGACACGACGGTGGACCCGCAGACCACGGTCCGTAACAGCACCCTGAGCGCAGCGATCAAGTCCACCCCGTGGTCGGACATGGGCGGCTTCTCCTGGAAGGACGACCGATTCGCCGAGTACCAGAACACCGGCGCCGGCGCGGGCACGGCGAGCACGGACCGCCCCCAGCTGACGGACGCCCAGGCCGCGGCCCAGACGACTGCGGCCTGGTTGGGCGACTGGACTCCGACAGCGGGCTGACGGGGGGCGGTCGGGGGGGCGAGGTTGTAGGACAGCTCGTGGACGTGCCCGTCGGGTGCGCGGTAGATGATGCGCGCCGTGGGCGGCTCACTCTCGAAGAAGGTCGTGTACGCCAGGGGCGTGTGGCCGGCGCCGGGGCCGCCGCCCCGGCCGGTGAGGTCGTTGTCCGCCCACAACCTGTCGATCGTGTATCCGGCGTGGCAGCGTGGTGTCGATGGCGTCGCCGGGCAGTGAGGGGATCACCATGTTGGCTGTGCGCGTTGCGCGGATCTTCGACGGGCGTGATCTTGCACGGGGGGCGGGGGTCGTCTTCGTGGACGGCGGCCGGATCGTGGGCGTCGAGTCGCCCGGCTGTGACATCCCCTCCGACTGCGAGCTCGTCGACCGCCCCCGCGGCACACTGCTGCCCGGCCTCATCGACGCCCACGTCCACCTCGTCGGCGACTCGGGACCGGGTGCACTCGAGCGGCTGGCGGAGGCGGCCCCCGACGACATGGCCCGCACGATCGAACGGTCCCTGCGCATCCACCTCTCGACCGGCGTCACCACCGTGCGCGACCTCGGCGACAAGGCGTGGGCCGTCGTCGACCGGCGCGCCCGTCCCACCGCCGGACTGCCGACGGTCGTGGCGTCCGGCCCGCCTGTCACGAGCCGCGGTGGTCACTGCTGGTACATGGGCGGCGAGGCGTCCGGCGCCGACGGGCTGCGGGCGGCGGTACGGGAGCGGGCCGAGCACGGCGTGGACCTGGTGAAGGTCATGGCGAGCGGCGGCATGACAACCCCCGGATCCGCCGTGGACCAGGCCCAGTTCACCGCCGCAGAGCTCGCGGTGGTGGTCGCGGAGGCGCACGAGTTCGGGCTGCCCGTCACGGTGCACGCGCATGCGCTGGTGGCGATCCGCGACGCGATCGCGGCCGGCGCCGACGGGATCGAGCACTGCACCTTCCTCACGGAGGACAGCGTGCACGTGCCCGAAGATGCCCTCCCCGCACTGGCGTCGAGGGGCATCGTGGTCTGCCCGACGCTGGGCAAGGCCCCGGGCGTCGTACCGCCGCCGCAACTGCTGGAGCGCTTCCTCAAGGCGGGACTGGGTGAGGAGGCGCGGCGGGAGCTCGTGGTCGGTGCGTACCGGGAGGGAGTGGCCATCGCCTCCGGTACGGACGGAGGCATCAACCCCGGCAAACCGCACGGCATCCTGCCCGCCGCGATCGCGGAGCTGGTGTACGGCGGGATGCCGGAGGCCGACGCGCTGGCGACCGCGACGTCGGTCGCCGCGGCGGCCTGCGGGCTGAGCGAGTCCAAGGGGCAGGTCAGGCTGGGCTACGACGCCGACCTGATCGTCGTGGACGGGGACCCGCTCCTCGACATCGGCGCACTGTGGAGTCTCAACACCACTGTGCTGGCAGGGGAGTTGGTCCAGCCCGCGCCCTAGGGGGTGTCCGGCGGATGATGCCGCGGTCGCGCCGGTCTGGCACGCACATCTGCGGCGTTGTCGTCAGTTGCCAACTTCCCCAAGCTCTCGGCTTCGCTCGAGCAGGGGAGGCCCCATTCGCGTTGTCGCCCTCCTCCGCCTTGCAGCTGCGCTCGGCATCCGAAGGATGAATCAAAGAGCCGAGACGGGGCGAAGCGCAGTGCACCAGACCACCGCTCACCCGCAGTGAAAGCTTCAACGCCCAGCAAGAGCGACCTGATCCGCCGGACACCCCCTAGGCGCATCCGGCTTCCGCGAGTCGTCGAGCCGGATGCCCGATCAGCCGGTGTCTGCTCAGCGGACCACGTCGAAGACGTTCTTCTGCAGGCCGTTCGCGTACGCCTCGTGCTCGACCAGCTTCAGCTTCTGCGTGTCCTTGTCCGTCGCGCTGAACAGTCGCTTGCCCGCGCCCAGCAGCAGCGGGAAGACCAGCAGGTGGTAGCGGTCGATCAGGCCCGCGTCCGAGAGGCTCTGGTTCAGGGCCGCGCTGCCGTGGACGATGATCGGGCCGCCTTCCGTCTCCTTCAGCGCCGCTACGTCGTCCAGCGTGCGCAGGATCGTGGTCTCGCCCCAGTTCGACACCAGGTCGTCGTCCGTGAGCGTCGTGGAGACGACGTACTTCGGCATCACCTTGTAATCCGCGAAGTCCTCCATGCCCGGCCACACCGGGCTGAACGCCTCGTAGCTGACCCGGCCCAGCAGCATCGCCGCCGATTCCTTCTGCTCCCGGCCCTTGATTTCGAATGCCTCGGGGAGGAACTCGATGTCCTTGAAGGTCCATCCGGAGTTCCGGTAGCCGGGCTCGCCGCCCGGGGCTTCGACCACGCCGTCGAGGGAGACGAAAGCGGTGCTGATGAGAGTGCGCATGTGAGGTTCCTTGGTTTGTGTGGTGGCGGGTCGGCTGCCATCTTGCGTCAACCATGATCTCTGACTGGCAAGTGCGGAGAAACTCATCGGCCCCAAAGAAGCGGAATCAACTCGCCCGCTTTTCCTGCTCACTTCGGCCTCGAGCGGGAGGCCAGCCCGCCTCCATCTGTCATGACCGCACCCAGTTAGGGTGAACGGTCAGCCGTCGCCGGCCGTTGTGACACGAAAGGCAACACCGCATGTTTCACCGCATAGGACGCACAGTCGTCCGCCATCCGGTCTGGACGATCGTGGCGTGGGTCATAGCTGCCATTGCGATTGTCGCCACGGCACCGAGCCTGCCGTCCAACAGTGACGAAAGCAGCTTCCTTCCGAGCAGCTACGAGTCCATCCAGGCCGCGGACCTCCAGGCGAAAGCATTTCCCAGCGCCTTCACCCCCTCCGCCCTCGTGCTCTACAGCCGCTCCGACGGCCAGAAGCTGACTCCCGCGGACGTGAAGGACGTTCAGCGCATCACCGGCGCGCTGGGCGCCAAGGGCATCGACCAGGTGCAGAAGGTCATCCCCGGAACCCCGTCGAAGGACGGCAAGTACGACCTGGCGCTCGTCCAGATGGACAGCAAGAACGCCGGCCAGCCCAAGCAGGCCGACGCCGCGAAGGAGTTGCGCGAAGGCGCCAAGAAGCTCGCCTCCGGCACCAAACTGGACGTGAAACTCGGCGGTTCCGCCGCCATGGCCCTCGACCAGCAGGACGCGTCCGCGCGCGGCAACGCCCTTGTCGGGATCGGCACGTTCGTCATCATCCTGGTCACGCTGCTGATCATCTTCCGGGCGCCGATCCTGGCCGTACTGCCCCTCGTGCTGATCGGTCTCGTCTCCGCCATCGCCAACGGACTGATCGCGTACGCCACCAAGCTCTTCGGACTCGAGGCCAACAGCTCGATCTCGGCGATGCTGATCGTGGTGCTGTTCGGTGTCGGTACGGACTACTTCCTCTTCCTCATCTTCCGCTACCGCGAACGGCTGCGCGCCGGTGACGAGCCCAAGGAGGCGATGATCAACGCCGTCGCCCGGGTCGGCGAGGCCATCGCCTCGGCCGCCGGCGCCGTGATCATCGCGTTCCTCGCCCTCACCCTCTCCTCCCTCGGCTTCCTGAAGCAGATGGGCCCCGCGCTCGCCATCGCGGTCGCCGCCACGCTGCTCGCCGGCCTCACACTGATCCCGGCCGTGGTCTCCCTCATCGGCCCGAAGGTCTTCTGGCCGTCGAAGTCGTGGAAGAAGGAGCCGGACAACGCCCGCTTCGCCGCGCTCGGCGGTGTCGTACGCAGGCGTCCCGCGATGGTCGCCGTCGTATCCGGGCTGCTGATGGTCGCGCTGGCCGCGGGCGCGGTCAGTTTCAAGGCCACCTTCGACCTCGCCTCGGGCTCCATGCCCAAGACCAAGGAATCGATGGTCGTCCAGAGCCAGATGCAGAACGCGTACTCGGCCGGTGCCGCCGACCCCACCCAGGTCTACGTCACCAGCACCGAAGGCAAGCCCCTCGACAAGGCCGCGCTGCCCGCGCTCGTGGCCAAGCTGGGGGACGTCGACGGCGTCGCCGACTCCAAGCTCTCCACGTTCAGCAAGGACGGCGAGACGGCCAACATCGCCGTCACCCTCAAGTACGACGCCGCCAAGGACGAGGCGATCACCGCGGTCGGCAAGGTGCGCGACACCGCGCACGCGAACACGCCGTCCGGCACCAAGGCCGTCGTCGGCGGCACCTCCGCGATCTACAAGGACATCAACTCCGCCGTCCAGCACGACTACAAGACGGTCTTCCCGGTCGCCGCGGTGCTCATCATGGTGATCCTGGGGCTGCTGCTCCGCAGCGTGGTCGCCCCCTGGTACCTGATGGCCTCGGTCGGCCTCGGCTTCGGCGCCACCCTCGGTGCCACGGTGCTGATCTTCCAGAAGGGCCAGGGGCACTCCGGGCTGATGTTCATGCTCCCGGTGATCATGTACCTCTTCGTCGTCGCCATCGGGACCGACTACAACATCCTGATGATCGCCCGACTGCGCGAGGAGGCCCGCGAGGGCCGCTCGCCGCGCGACGCGGCGGGCGAGGCACTGCGGCACGCGGGTCCGACCGTCGCCGCGGCCGGGTTCATCCTGGCCGCGACCTTCGCCACGATGATGCTCGCGGGCAACTCGCTCCTCAGCGAGATGGGCTTCGCCGTCTCCTTCGGGATCGTCGTCGCCGCGTTCGTCATGGCGATGTTCTTCACGCCGAGCCTGACCGCACTGTTCGGCCGCGCGGCCTGGTGGCCGGGCCACGGCGACAGGACCGAGGTCAAGCCGTCCACCGCGGGTCGTGAAGAGGCCCACGAACTGGTCTGACCAGTACGGGAGTTACGGGTGAAAGGGGGCCGGGTGCGCGTCGCGTACCCGGCCCCCTTGCCGTCCGGTGCGAGGATCACGGCATGAGCACCCCACGGCCCACATCGGAATTCCACGCGCCCAACGCCCCCTCCGCCAACGTCGACCGGCTGGTCGCCGCCCTCGACGCGCAGGACGCCGCCGACGGCGTACGGCGACTGCGCGACTGGGCCTACGAGGCGGTGGCCGCGCGGCCGGGCGAGGTCGCGGTCGACATCGGATCGGGTACGGGGACGGTCGTACAGGCGCTCGCCGACGCCGTCACCGCGGACGGCAGCGCGCTCGGCGTCGAACTGAACCCCGGACTGCGCGCCCTCGCCGAGCAGCGCGCCGCCGAGGCGGGCAGCACGGGCCGGTTCGTGGAGGGGGACGCCCTCGCACTTCCCCTGCCCGACGCCTCCGTCGACATCGTGTGGTGCGAGCGGGTCCTCCAGCATCTGGCCGACCCCGAGCGGGCCGTGGGCGAGATCGCCCGCGTACTGAAGCCCCGCGGACGGGCCGTCCTGCTCGACTCCGACTGGGCCACCACCGTCCTGCACCCCGGCGACCCCGACACCGTAGCGGCGCTCACCTCGGGGGCGCTGGCAGCGGCAGCGAATCCGTACGCAGGGCGCAAGCTCGTCGGGCAGCTCTCGGCGGCCGGTCTTGCCGTCGGCGCGCGCGGCTCGCAGGCGCTGCTGCAGGACCACAACTCCGTTGCCTGGCCGCTGGTCCGGATGCTCGGCGAGTCGGCGGTGCGCCGGCAGCTGATCACGGAAGTGCAGCGCGACCGGCTCTACGACGACCTCACCGAGGCCGCCGCGCGCGGTGCGCTGCACATGTCCGTGACGATGTTCGGCGCGGTCGGTCAGAAGTCGCCCTCCGCGACCTGAAGCACCGTCAGGCCGATCGCGCGCCACGCCTCGACCACCTGGTTCCGGTCGTCGAGGACGCACGTCACGTCGTACTCCTCGCGCACATGCGCGTCGAAGAGCTCGATCTTGACGATCGAGTCCTTCCGGGAGTCGGCAGAGGCACGCATGTAGAGCGCGTCGTACGCCACACCCACGTGCTTCGCCAGCCAACTCTCCGTCGCAGCACGGGAGTCGTCCGTCCGGCCGGACAGGAACACGACACGGTGGCCCGCCGCCTGCATCGCCCGCACCACCTCGATCACCGGGCGGTTCGGCAGGTCCTGGTGCACCCGCGTCGAGTCGAAGGGACTGCGGTTCGTGATCAGCGCGGTGGTGCCGTCGATGTCGACGAGGATCGCCTTGGGGGTGCCGGGCTTCGCCTCGTACTTCCGTACGGGCGAAGCCACTTGGGCCTCGTCGGGGAGCGGCAGCGGCAGGCTGTGCCCCGCCAGGAACCGCAGGTGCAGCGCGCGGATCGTCTCCTCGCCGACCGTACGGTCCCTCGCCGCGTCCCGCTCGATGCACACCTCCAGCGGTACGTCCGTGAAGTCGTGCACCTCCAGCGCCGCACCCGCCTTCGCCGCCAGCTTCGCCAGATCACGGGCGACGCGCTGCGGCAGGTTGGTGTCGTCGCACACGACGTCGTAGCCCTTGCCGAGGAGACGCAGGATCGTCGCGTCCCGTACGGCCATGACGCGCTGCTCCGTCACACCCTTCACATGCTCGCCGGAGTCGAGCATCGCGCGCAGGTCGTCGCGGTTGACCCGCGCACGGCCCGCCCGGTCCTCGGCGGTCCAGGCTTTCGCCCAGGTCGTCTTGCCGCTGGCGGGCAGGCCGCGGGTGAAGTGCAGGGTGGTCATCAGGCCGTGTCCTCGGTGGTGTTGACGGGGCGGTGGTCGCCGGAAGGGCGCAGGGTGTGCCAGATCCGGGCCGACGGGTCGCGGCCGTCCAGGAGCAGGAACAGCCAGCCGCGGTACGGGGACCGGCCCGCGACCGCGGCGTACTCCTTGCGGCCCCACCCGTCGGGGAGCTCGCCGAGAATACGCCGGTGCTCGGCGCCGGCCTCGGCCAGGATCTCGTCGCGGCGGGCGGTCAGGTCGTCCGCCACGCCCCGTACCCAGTCGTGGAACTCGTCGGGGAGGTCCTCGCAGATCGCGCCCACCTCGTCACCCGCACCGAGCCGCTCCCAGACGATCCGGGCGTTGAGGCCGGTGACGATGCGGTGCAGGGCGACGTAATCGTCCTGCTTGATCTTGATCATCGTCTGGTCGTGGTCGGGCCCGGGGAAGCGGAGGACGAAGCCCTCCGCGCCACCGCGCGGCTCGGCGGCGAGCGCGTCGCGCAGGGTCGCGTAGTCGAAGGTCGTCACGCGCGGTCCGGTCCAGGGCAGCGAGTCGGCGGGGACGGGTGCGCCGGTCGCGGTCTCGACGCCGCCGAGCAGCACGAGGTCGTCCAGGTCGCCGTAGTCGCAGACGATCCGGTTGGCCGGGTAGATGATCTCGAAGAGGTACGTGACACCGGGCGCGGGCTTGACGTCCGGCGCGTACCGCTCGAGCCACACCTCGGTCGCGTGGAGCGCCTGGTCGGAGGCGAAGGAGCCACGGGTCGCGACCGCGTGACCGTCCGCCGTCGGGTAGAGGATGCCGAGGCTGCCGTCGAGCTTGTCGGTGACGACCACCGGGGAGTCGAGGGCGAAGGAGCCCTCGGGGTGCTCGGAGTAGTTGAAGAACTTGGCGTACGGGCGGGCGAGGACCTTGCCGTCGGGGTCGACGATCAGGCCGCGGCACCGGAGGGTTGCGTCGTCCCACACCCGCTCGAACTGGGCTTTTTCCGTGTAATTCAGGATGCGCAGAGGCAGCGAGGGGTGCACCTGCTCGCGGACGTAGCCGGCGCTGATCGACTGCGCCAGCAGATCGAGGTCGACGAGGTCGCTGAGGTGGGGGTACACGGAAACTCCTGATGGCCGGAAGGGGACTGGTCCGATCTTCGCAGCCGGGAGGTGCGGGGCGCATCAGGGTTTCGGTGGGCGGGGAGGCGCGGCATCATCGGGCGCGGGCTGCTGGGGCCCGCAGCGAGGGGGGCGCTTCGTGGGTACGGGCGAGAGACGGTCGGGCAGGGGTGCGCAGGTTCTGGTGAGGGGGCTCGTGTGGTTGTCCGGCGGGGCCTTCGTCGCCTGCGCCTTCATGGCGGCGCGCTACGGCGACGTCCGATTCTGGGCAGGGGCGTTCGGGGCATCGGTCTTCTCCGTGCTCTTCCAGCTTCTGGGGTTCCGGATGGAGCGGGCGCGGGATCGGTCGCCGAGGACGTGAGCGCGTACGAGGACTTCGCCGCAGTGCTGGTTCATCGTCACGTGGGTGCGCGGCGGCTGGCGCCCGACTCTCGTCACAGGTGGTCGCGTAGATGAGCGGTCTCTTGCATGTGCAGAGTTCCATGGGGATGGTGCCCCCATGGATGTAACGGAGTTACGCGGGGTTGTGGCGCGGGCCGGGATGGATCCGGCCGACTACCGGATCATGGATCCTCCCGGGGACAGCACCTGCTGTATCCGTCGGCAGGGTCGTGTGTGGATGGTCTTCTTCTTTGAGCGGGGCGTGCGCCGGGAGCTGCAGAGGTTTTCGTCCGAGGGCGTGGCGTGCGCGTACTTCCTCGGGATGCTTGGCCTGGTTCCGCCGGGACCGACCGCTCCGGGGGCGGATTAGCGCCGCTCTTTGCCGGGCCGCCACTCTCGCCTGAGCAGGCCGAACACCCACGAGTCGGATACGTCGCCGTTTACCACGCAGTCTTCCCGCAGCGTCCCTTCGCGCAGGAATCCCACCTTCTCCAGGACCCGGGCGGATGCCACGTTGCGCGTATCGGTCTCGGCCTGGACCCGGTTCAGGTCCAGTGCGTCGAACGCCCATCGCAGCACGGCGTGTGCGGTCTCCGTCGCGTAGCCGTGGCCCCACATTGATTCATCGAGGACGTAGCCCAGTGACGCGCTGCGGTAGTCCGGGTTCCATCCGGTCAGGCCGCACCAGCCGACGAAGGCTCCGTCCGAAGCGCGGTCGATGGCCACTCGCGCCCCGGTGCCTTCGGCCTCCATCTTGCGGCACATCGTGATGAAGCGTTCGGCGCGGGCCCGTTCCGTCCAGGGCGGGGAGTCCCAGTAGCGCATCACGTAGGAGTTGCTGTGCAGGGCGAAGAGAGGGGCCGCGTCCGTGTCGGTGAAGGGGCGCAGTCGTAGGCGGGCGGTGTGCAGTGTGGGGGTGGTCAGCGTCATGCGCACCATCTTGTGTGGTCATCACGCGGGCAGGACACCGAATAACCGGTCCTCAGAGGTCGTTGCCCGCGTACGACAAGTTGAAGCTCTTGTTGGTGAGGGGGAAGTCCGGGACGATCGTGTCCGCCAACGCCACTGGTAGTGCCGGCCAGTTGAAGAAGGACGGGTCCACCACCTTCACCCGTGAAAGGTGGTTGTCGTCCGGGGTCAGTTCCACCCGTGTGGTGATCGTGCCTCGCCAGCCCTCGACGATTCCCACGCCCGAGCCCCTGCGGTGCTGGCCCGGGAGTTGTGGTGTTGTCATCGGGTGCAGGTCCGCCGACAGGGTGGCGATCAGGGCCAGGGACGTGTCGATCTCCTGCGTACGGATCAGGAAGCGTGCCAGGACGTCTCCCGTCGTCTGTACGGGTACCGATGACGGGCAGCCCGCGTCCGTGAAGGGGTGCGCGATCCTGGCGTCCGCCGCCATACCGCTCGCCCTCGCCACGTAGCCGAGGCAGCCCAGGTCCCTCGCCGCCTCGGCGCTCAGCGTCGCCGTTCCCGTGAAGCGGTCGCGGACCGTTGCGTGGTTCAGGGCGAGGGTCGTGATCTCGCGGATGTCCTTTCCGATCGCCGCCAGGGTCACCGGGTTGGGGATGGTGTGGAGCGTTGCGCCTCCCGGGTGCACTCCGCCCCGTAGCAGGCGGTGGCCCGTCGTCGTTTCGTTGAGGCGCAGGAGTGTCTCTCTGATGCGCTGTGCCTGGGAGTTGAGGATCGAGTGGCCCACGTCGTTGCAGAGCATGCCGAGGTCGGCCACGTGGTTGTGCAGGCGTTCCAGTTCCAGGAGGAGGGATCTGGCGCGCGCCGATTCTTCCGTTACGGGGATCCCTGCCGCCTCCTCCACCGCCAGGCAGTACGCCAGGGCGTGGCCCACCGCCGTGTCTCCGCTGATCCGTTCGGAGAGGGGAAGGCCGCGGGCCAGGGAGCGGCCCTCGAAGAGCTTCTCGATTCCCTTGTGGACGAACCACAGGCGCGCCTTGAGCTTGATGATCGTCTCGCCCACCACCGAGAAGCGGAAGTGGCCCGGCTCGATCAGGCCCGCGTGCACCGGGCCCACCGGGATCTCGTAGACCCCGTCGCCCTCCACCGCCAGGAAGGGGTACGGGCCCTCCTGTTCGCCGAAGGGCGGTGCGGACCCCGCGTCGGGGTGCATCGGGTACCAGCCGCGCGGCCAGTGGAAGTGGCGTACCAGGCGGTGGGGGAGCGGGTGGTCGAGCGGGGCGATGCCGTGCAGGTCGCGCATCTCGCGCTCGAACCGGCCCGCGGGGAAGGAGAGATGGGCGATGGAGGGGATGACGGGTGCGTCCGGGTCCAGGTGGACGTGGAGTTCCGTGCGCGTGTCCGGCGGGCCCGCCGTGAAGAGGTACACCACCCGCACACCCGGACTGTCGTGATGCGCCGCCACCAGGGCCAGGCGGTGGCCCGCATCCAGCAACTTGGCCGCATGGGACGGGAGTTCCGACGGAGTCAGGTCCGTGATCGTACGCGTCATGATGTCAGTGACCTCCGGTGATGACATGCGCGGCCGCCGTCAGGAGCGCCTGCAGCGGTTGTACGGACAGACCCAGCGCCGCGCACAGCAGCAGGCCGGCGGCCAACGGCACCCCCGCCGCCACGCCCAGCCGCAACGGAGGCGGCGCATCCCCCGGTGCCGGGCCCAGCAGCATCCGCGCCGTACGGAAACCCATCGCCGCGAACGCGGTCAGGGCGAACAGCAGCGCGACCGCCACCGCCCAGCCGTACGGCGACCCGAAACCTGCCCGGATCAGGGCCAGTTCGGAGGCGAACAGCGCGAACGGGGGCAGGCCCAGCAGTGCCAGCACCGCCAGTCCCAGCGCCGCACCCGGACCCGGCGCCGTCGCCAGCAGGCCCCGCACCCGCCCGATCCGCGACGTCCCCCGCAACTGCAGCACCTGGCCCGACGCGCAGAACGCCACCGTCTTCGCCAGACCGTGCCCCGCGATGTGCAGCAGCACCGCCGCCACCGCGAGTGGAGAGCCGATCGCCGCGCCCAGCGCGATCAGGCTCATGTGCTCCATGGAGGAGTACGCCAGCATGCGTTTGTAGTCGCGCTGGGCCAGCAGCACCCCCGCCGCCAACGCCAGCGTGAGCAGGGCTACGGCGATCAGCAGGCCCCGTACGAAACCCGCGCCGAACACCCCGTCCGCGATCACCTTGTAGCGCAGCACCGCCACGAACGACACGGCGAGCAGCACCCCCGACATCAGCGCGGAGACCGGCGCCGGCGCCTGGCTGTGGGCGTCCGGGAGCCAGGCGTGCAGCGGTACGAGGCCCGCCTTCGCCCCGTAGCCGAGGACGACGAGGGCGATCCCGAGGCGGGTCACCGCCGGGTCGAGGGCATCCGCGTGCGCCACCAGGACCGGCCAGTCCAGGGCCTGGGTCTCGGAGATCCCTGCCTGGCGGGCCGCGTAGTAGAGGAGAACCGTGCCGAGGAAGGCGAGGGCGATCCCGGCCGAGCAGATCACCACGTACTTCCATGCTGCCTCGATGGAGGTGCGGGTGCGGCGCAGGCCCACCAGGAAGGCCGTGACGACCGTCGTCGCCTCGATCGCCACCCACAACACCCCTAGATTTCCTGCCAGTACGGCCAGACACATCGCGGCGAGGAAGGCGTGCACGAGGAGGTGATAGCGGTGCGCGGTGCGGTCGACCGCACGGCCCGCGAGCCGTTCGCCCGCGAGGTACGAGGGACCTGCCGCGACCGCGAGCGCCGCCACCGCGCCCACCACGAGCAGCATCCACACGGTCAGGGCGTCGGCGCGCAGCACACCGTCGAGGATTTGCACCGGACCGTCGTACGGAACCGAGCCCGCCAGCACCGCCCCGCAGAGCAGGATCGCGGCGGGGGAGAGCAGCCCGGCCCAGCCCTTGGCGCGGACCGGCAGCACGGCAGGGGGAGCGGCCGGGGCGAGGTGTTCCAGTGGCGGCCGGGTCGGCAACGACCCGCCCACCACGGCCGGTTCGGCCACCGGGGCCCGGCGGGCCGTGGGGATCTCGGCGGGCGCCGGTGTGCGGGTGCGGAGGGCCGCCAGTGCGTACGTGCCGGAGACCAGCACAGGCACACCGACCGGTGCCGCCAGCAAAAGGGGGACAGGGACCATCAGTCGTGCAGCTCCCGCAGGTCGTCGATGTCGGTGGTGCCGAACGCGACACGCATCCGGGTCGTGAGGATGTGCAGGACCAGCACGGCGAGCAACAGGTCGAAGGAGACGCCCAGTTCGACGATCAACGGCACTCCCGACGCGGCCAGGAACGCCGTCGCCGTGATCCCGTTGTCGAGCAGCAGGAAGCCGATCACCTGGGCTGGGGCGTGCCGCCGCGTCGCCAGGACGAAGAAGCCGATCAGGACCACGGCCAGGCCGACCGGAAGCGCGCGCGTCGCCGGGGTCGGGTCCAGGGCTACGAGCGGCCGGGCGACCGCGTACGCGAGCAGCGTCAGCGCCGCCGCCGTCAGCAGGGAGGCCGCGACATTGACCACCGGGCGGGTCTCGTCGTCCTCCGTGCCGGCCAGTGCGCGCCGCATCAGATACGGGAGGACGCCCGCCCGCAGCGCTCCGATGCCGACCGCGACCGAGAGCAGGTCCCAGCGCTGTTCGTGCACGCCGAGCAGGGCGGCCAGCGCGGCGAGCGCGACACCCTGGAGGGCGAAGGTCCGTACGATCGACGTCAGTTGGCGCCGCCAGAGGACCATGACCGCGGCCAGCAGGAACGCCCCGCAGGCCAGGTCGAGCAGCCGGGTATAGAGGGATTCGTCGATCATGTTGGCGGTCACGCTCCGCTCAGGAAGTAGGAGGCGCTGACCGCGAGCAGCGCGAGCAGGAAGGATCCGGCGAGGAGCTCGGGGACCCGGAAGAGCCGGACCTTGGCCCAGAAGACCTCGGCGGCCGCGAGCGCCGCACCGAGTGCGGCGACCTTCACCACCAGGAGGAGGAGCCCCACCCCCGCCGCGGCCGCCGAGGCGGTCGTGGCGACGCCCCAGGGCGCGAACAGCGTCACCAGGAGTCCCAGCAGCACCGTCAGCCGCATCTGCGCGCCGAGTTCCACCAGCCCGAGGTCGGGGCCTGCGTACTCCAGGACCATCGCCTCGTGAACCATCGTCAGTTCCAGATGAGTTGACGGGTTGTCGACCGGCAGACGCCCCGTCTCGGCGAGCACGGCCACCGCCAGCGCCGCGATCGCGAGCAGCCCCGCAGGGGAGGCGAGCCGGTCGGGGTCGGTGACCTCGCCGGCCACGATCGTGGCGAGGTTGGTCGACCCGGCGGGCATCGACAGGGCGAACACCGACAGCAGGATGGTCGGCTCGACCAGAGCCGCGATCGTCATCTCGCGCGAGGCCCCCATCCCGCCGAACGCCGTACCGGAGTCGAGCCCCGCCAGCGCGAGCGCGACCGTGCCCAGCACGAGAAGCGCCACCACCAGGATCAGATCGGCGCTCCCGCTGACCGGCGTCGCGGCCGAGGCGAGCGGCACCAGCGCGGCGACGACGGCCGTGGTCGCGACCAGCAGCAGCGGGGCCACCCGGAAGGCGGGGCCCGTGCCGACCGCGGTGACCGGCTCCTTGCGGAGCAACTTCCGCAGATCGCGCCAGGGTTGTACGACACCGGGCCCGGCCCTGCCCTCCAGCCGGGCCCGCACTTGTCGCATCAGCCCGGTGAGCAGCGGTGCGCCCCCGACGACCACGGCCACCTGGGCGGCCACCACCACGATCCCCGTCGCGTTCACCAGCCCACCGCCAGGACCACCAGCAGCGAGACCAGCCCGAAGAAGCCGTAGCCCAGATACAGATGGACACTGCCGGTGGCCAGCCGCCGGGCAGCCCGCCCCGTACGCTCCAATGTCTCCAACACCGGCCGGTACAGCCGGTGTTCAATGCGGTCCGGCACCCGCCGCCGGAAGCGGATGCGCTCCACCAGATACGCGGACTCCGACACCGCCGTCTCCTCCACGTCCTGTTCCGGGGCGAGCACCTGGTCGAAGACCCGCTGCAGCGGTTCGGCGAACGAGGTCGCCGTGTACGCCATGGACGGTGTGGGCGCGCCCCCGCCGCAGTCCCAGACTCTGGCTCTCGTACGACGCCGACGCCGCGCCAGCACCCGTACGGCCCCCGCGGTCACCACCAGCGCGGCCGCGACGGCGAACGCGACGACCACCGGCGAGAGGTGGGCCCCGATCGCCTCCAGCCGCACGTCCACGCCGCCCCCGTCCAGCGGACCCCCGGCCGCCGTCCCCGCCACACCCACCGCCCGGTCCAGCCCGCCCCCCAACACCCCAGGCGCCAGCGCGAGCCCCACACAAGCGGCCCCGAAGAGCCCCATCCCGGCGAGCGCAAAAGGCGGCGCCTCCACGGCGGCCACCGCCCCCGCCCCACGAGCCCTGGCGAAGAAGCCGACCCCCAGCGCCTTGACGAACACGGCGGCCGCCAGCCCGGCCGACAGCGCGATCACGGCAACGGCGAGCGGCAGCACGATGGCGGCTGCGATGCCCGGCACCGCGAACCCATGGATCAGCGCCTGAAGCAGCAGCCACTCACTCACGAACCCGTTGCCGGGCGGCAGTGCGACGGCCCCCAACGCGGCCAGCGCGAACAGCCCCGCGGTCACGGGCATCCGGGCCCGCAGCCCACCCAGCGCGTCCAGATCCCGCACCCCGCCCGAAGCCCGCACCACAGCCCCCGCAGCGCAGAACAACAGCCCCTTGAAGGCAGCGTGGTTGACCACATGAAGCAGCGCAGCGGCCAGCGCGAGCCCCGCCAGCTGCCGGTCCCCGGCGGCCGCGAAGAGCCCGGCCGCACCGACCCCCAGCAGCACGAGCCCCATGTTCTCGGTCGACGAGTACGCAAGCAGCCTCTTCAGATCCGAGGCCATGGCAGCCTGCAGAATCCCGTACACAGCAGACACCCCGGCAGCCGCGACGACCAGCAGCCACCACCACACAGGCCCACCGCCCAGGAGGTCGAAGCCGACGCGCACCAGCCCGTAGACGCCCATGTTCACCATGGCCGCGCTCATCAGCGCCGACACGGGCCCCGGCGCCTCCCCGTACGCGCGCGGCAGCCAGCCGTGCAGCGGCACAAGCCCCGACTTCGACATGCAGGCGGCCGCGACCAGCACGAACACAACGCCCCGCACCGCCCCCGGCATCGCACCCGCCCCGGCCCGCAGCGCCGCGAAACTCTCGCCGCCCGCACGCGAGGCGAAGAGCGCGAGCCCCGCGAGCAGCAGCACAAACCCCAGCTGTGTCATGACCGCGTACCAGACCCCGGCCTCCCGAACCGCGCGCGGCCGCTCACGGTGCTCGGTGATGACCAGGAGCAGCGAGGTCAGCGCCATCAGCTCCCACAGCAGCAGGAACGACGACACGGAGGCGGCGGCGGGCACCAGCACCAGAGCGACCGCGAAGCCGGGCAGGGCGGCGGATGTCCCCGCCCACCCGATGCCGTACACGGCGACCGCAAGGACGACCGCCCCCGAGACGGCCATGAAGAGACCGCCCAGCGGGTCCAGCGCCAGCCGCACCCCGCCCAGCGGCAGCAGCCAGGGGACGTCCGCCGACCACACGCCCCCGCCCAGCGCCGTGGCCCCGCCGACCAGCCCCGCCGCGCCGACGGCCGCCGTGACGGTCGAGCAGAGTGCGGATCCGAGGCGGCTCACCGGCCGGTCACGGAACGCAGCGCCGCCACGATCTCCTCGGGCCGGGGCGGACACCCCGGCACGGCGAGATCCACGTCCACCACATCGGCGACCGCGCCCTCGACGCCGTACCCCCCGGAGAACTCCCCGCAGCCGATCGCGCAGTCCCCGATCGCGATGACAGCACGCGGCTCGGGCATCGCCTCGACGGTGCGGCGCAGGGGTACGGCCATGTTCCGCGTCACGGGGCCGGTCACCAGGGCCACGTCCGCGTGCCGCGGGGAGGCGACGAGCCGGGCCCCGTACCGCTCGGCGTCGTACACAGGACCGAAAGCGGCCGCGATCTCGATCTCGCACCCGTTGCAGGACCCGGCGTCCACACAGCGCACCTGGACCGACCCGGCGAAGTCGGGGAAATCGCCGGCGGGCGGGCGCGGCGGGGCGGGCTCGGCCACCCGCCCCGTGGAACGGATCTTGCGCAGGAGATTCATGTCCGGCACAACCGTCCGGGCGGCCGGAGGAGTTACGCGGCTTGCCGGAGTCCACAACATTACTTGGCGGTGTTTTGACCTCACTGTCCGTGATCGCCGCGCCGATTGCTGTGCCGATTGCCGGAAGGGGATAAGCGCTTAGAGCCCCTTTATGCGCTCCCCGCTTATTCTCCGGCAGACAGAAAACGACACCATCCACAGGGGAGGTCCGGAAATGCTGCGCAAGTCACCTGCGAAAACGCGCAAGACGCGCAAGACGCGCAGAAGATGGCCGTGGTACGTCGAGATACCGGTCCTCGTCCTCATGACGATTGTGCTTTCGCTCACGGTCAGGGCCTGCCTCTTCCAGGTGTTCACCGTTCCTTCGGGCTCCATGGAGAACACCCTGGGAATAGGCGACCGCATTGCCGTCAACAAATTGACCCCGCTCTTCGGCTGGGAACCCTCGCAGGGCGATGTGGTGGTCTTCAAGGATCCCGGCGGCTGGCTCCCTTCCGGCGAGGGCGACTATCTCGTCAAGCGCGTCGTCGCCACCGGCGGCGACACCGTCCAGTGCACGGGTACGACCATGAAGGTCAACGGCACCGCGCTCGACGAGTCCGCGTATCTGTACCCCGGCGACAACTCCTGCTCCGGATACGGCGACTTCGGCCCGGTCACCGTCCCCCAGGGCGACGTCTGGGTCGAGGGCGACCACCGCGGCGACTCCGCGGATTCCCGCTACCACCAGACGGGTACGGACAAGGGTGCGGTCCCGGTCTCCGACGTGGTGGGTCCCGCCGAAGCGGTCATCTGGCCGCTCGACGAACTGAGTTGGCTTTAGCGACCATCAACTTTCGCGGCGCATCAGCCCGTACGCTGGTAACCGCGACATGTACGGCGGCGGACCGCGGGGAGCGACATGGCACTTGGGGCACTGGGCTACAGCAGGCGCACCGGCGACCTTCCCGCCGAGGTGACCGGTTTCGTGGGCCGCTCGGCCGAACTCGCCCAGGTGCGCGAACTGGTCGTCCAGCACCGGCTCGTCACCCTCGTCGGCCCCGGCGGGGTCGGCAAGAGCCGCCTCGCGCTGCGCACCGCACTCGCCCTCAAGGGTGAATACGTCGACGGGGTCGTCCTCGTCGAACTCTCCGCCCTGCACGACCCCGAGCTGCTCCCGCACACCATCGCGAACGCCCTCGGCCTGCCCGAGCAGTCCGGCAGGCCGCTGCTCGACACCGTCATCGAACACCTCCAGGAGCGCCGCCTGCTCTTGGTCCTCGACACCTGCGAACACCTCCTCGACGCCTGCGCCCTCCTCGCCGACCTCCTCCTGCGCGAGGCCCCCGGCGTCACCGTCCTGGCCACCAGCCGCCAGCCGCTCGACGTCCCCGGCGAGCACACCCTGGGCATCCAGCCGCTCCAACAGGCCGACGCCGAGGCCCTGTTCGCCCAGCGCGCGGCCGCCGTCGTCCCCGGCTTCACCGTCGACGCCGCCAACCGCGCCGACGTCCTGGCGCTCTGCCGCCGCCTCGACGGCATCCCGCTCGCCATCGAGCTCGCAACCGTACGACTGCGGGCGATCCCCCTCGACCAGCTGACCGCCCGCCTGGAGCACCGCTTCCGCGTGCTGACCGGCGGCCGCCGCAGCGCGGCCCTCCCGCGCCACCAGACGCTCCGTACGGCCATCGACTGGAGCCACGAGCTCTGCTCCGCCGAGGAACGCCTCCTGTGGGCCAGGCTCTCCGTCTTCGCGGGCTCCTTCGACCTGACGGCCGTCGAGGAGGTCTGCTCCGGGGAAGGCCTGCCGCGCGACGAGATCATCGAGCACCTCATCGGGCTCGTCGACAAATCCGTCGTCCTGCGTGACAGCGAGGACGGCTCGCACTACCGGCTCCTGGACACCATCAGGGAGTACGGATCAGACCAGTGCGTGGCGATCGACGGCGAGCAGGAGCGCTGCCGGCGGCTGCACCGGGACCACTTCCTGGCCCGTGCCGTGTACTTCCAGGAGATGATCCTCACCGCCGAACAGGTGCCGCTCTACTGGCAGTTGACCCGTGACGTCGCCGACCTCCGCAGCGCGCTCGACTACTCCCTCTCCCAGGCCGACGGCATCAGGCCCGCCCTGGTGATGGCCTCGTGCCTCTGGCCGCTCTGGGTCACCGCCGGGCTCTCCAAGGAGGGCCGCTACTGGCTCGCCAAGGGCCTCGACGCCGAACGCGAGGACTGCGAGGAACGCTCGGCGGGGCTGTTGTGGAGCAGCCTCATCGCCCTCACCCAGGGCGATCTGGATCCGGCGCTCGCGGGCTTCGAGGAGACCTGCCGCGTGGCCGTGAAGGCCGGTGCGGAGAGCGACTTCGCGCTGGCCACCGGGTACATCGGGGGTGTGCGCTGGCTGTTCGGCGAGACCGGTACGGGCCGGACGATGCTGGCCGACTCCCTCGACCTCCTCGTCCGCCTCGGCGACCGCCGCGGCCAGATCATCCACCACTACCAGAAGTCGTACCTGCACGCGCTCCTGCGCGAGTCGGACTCCGCGTTCACCGAGGCCGCGAAGGCGCGGCGGCTCCTCGGCGAGGACACCGGCGAATGCCTGATCACCGGCCAGATCCTCATCTTCGAGGCCATGGCCGCCTGGAGCCGCGGCGAGCCGGCCGAGTGCATCAGGCTGGCCCGCACGGGCCTCGCCACGAGCCGCGAGGTCCGCGAACTCTTCGGCGCCGCCAACAGCCTCGAACTCATGGCCTGGTGCGCCGCCGAGCTGGGCCGCCCGAGCACCGCGGCCTGGATGCTGGGCGCGGCCGGGGCGCTCTGGCGCCACGTCGGATCCCCGATGGTGGGCGTCGCGATGTACCTGGACGACCACACCCGAATCGAGACGGCCGTACGGACCGAACTCGGCGATCAGGAGTACGCCCGCCTCCTCGCCCAGGGAGCCGAACTCCCCCTGGACCGCGCGGTGGAGCTCGCACTCGCCGGCGCCGACAGCCCGACGACGGCCCTGCCCCAGACC
Organism: Streptomyces sp. NBC_01465; assembly: GCF_036227325.1. Classification (NCBI taxonomy): domain Bacteria; kingdom Bacillati; phylum Actinomycetota; class Actinomycetes; order Kitasatosporales; family Streptomycetaceae; genus Streptomyces; species Streptomyces sp. NBC_01465. Next base: position 6,878,328 of record NZ_CP109467.1, read on the forward strand.
TCGGACACCGCGTCCGCCGACAACCTCACCCGCCGCGAGCGCGAGGTCGCCGCCCTGATCGCGCAGGGCATGACCAACCGGGAGATCGCCGAACGGCTCGTCATCTCCAAACGCACGGCCGACGCCCACGTCGAACACATCCTGGCCAAGCTGGGCTTCTCCTCGCGCGCGCAGATCGCAGCGCTGGCCGAGGGGAACGCTGCCTAGCCCTTGGACTTCTCGGGCTCCCCGGGCCGCAGCCGCCCCTCCACCACATCCAGCGCCACTTCGGCGAGCTTGGTCCGGTGCGAGCGCGCGTAGCCCCGCAGTACGTCGAAGGCCTGGTCCACGGAGAGCGTCAGCCGGGTCGCCAGGACACCTTTGGCCTGCTCGATGACGATCCTGCTGCTCAGCGCCTGCTCCAGCTGGGCGCTGAGGACCTTGCTCGCGGTCAGCTCGCGCTCCCGCAGCAGCGCGATGGTCGCGGCATCGGCCAGCGACTGGCCGAGGGCCAGAGCGCCCGGGTCCAGCGGATTGCGGCTGTTGCGGAACAGTACGAGCGCGCCGACGGTCTCCTCGAGCAGCCGCAACGGGAGCGCCACGACCCGGGCGCAGCCCAGCGCGCGGGCCCTCGGCGTGTACTGCGGCCAGCGCTGCTGCGCCGGCAGCCCGTCCAGCGCGGTCTCGGGAAGGACGCCGGTGCGCACGCAGTCGTACGCGGGCCCCTCCTTCCAGCCTGCGGCCGCCAACTCCAGCTCGGCCACCCGTGGATCGGAGGCACCGGCCTGCACGGCCCCGTGCACCCCGTCGGCGAACACCGCGCCCGCCGCGTCGATACCGAGCAGTTCGACGCTGCGTTCCGTGAGGACGGCGAGGAAGTGCGCGAGATCGTGCGTGGGGCCCAGGCTGCCGGCCAGCGCCACAAACGTGTTGGCCAGCCGTTGGTCCGGCGTGGACATGGAACGTCCCCTCAGTGCGGTTGAGTGCGGTTGAGGTCAGTTGAGCTTGAGGTCGCCGGACACGATCTGCCCGGCGACGGCTTCCGGTGATTCCCCGGTCGCAAAGGCGTGTGCCCTGATAATGGCCGTCGCATCGTCCACGGGGCAGTGGAGTTGCTCGGAGAGCATGCCGGCCGCCTGGTGGACCACCACCCGCAGATCCGTCCCGCCGTACAGCCCCGGTTCGGCGTCGGGCCCCAGCAGCACCCCGTCCGCCAGGGCGTCCGCGACCCCGGTGAGGACCCCCGACTCGGCCAGACCGGGCTGCGGGTCGAAGACGGTGAGTGCCCCGATGCACCCCGCCGCCGTGGAGAGCGGTACGGCGACGACGGAGCCCATGCCCAGCGCGGCGAGCCCCGCCCCGTAACCGGGCCACAGCTCGTCGACGGCGGGCCCCGATGCGGAGACCGGGCGGCGTCCGCGCGTCGCATCGGTGGCGGGTCCCACCCCGAGTACGTACTCCAAGTCCTGTGCCGTACGCGAGAATTGGTCCGACGCCGCGATCGAGAGCTGGCGGAGGTCGGGCCCCACCAGGGTGAGTGCGGCGCTGCGCGTGCCGCAGGCTTCGGCGACCCCGGCCATGAACAGCGGGCGCGCACCGCGGTGCGCGAGCCAGTCGGTCAGCCGGCGGGCGTAGGCCTCCTGGAGGCGGGCCGCGGCGCGATGGCGTTCCTCCACGCCGCGGTGCGTCCGCGCCATGGTGGTGTGGATCTCCCGGCCGGTTTCCGCGGCCAGGCGCTCGTGCCGCTCGGCCAGCGACTTCTCCCGCGCCGCGCGTTCCATCGCACGCACCACGTGCAGCCATGCGGCGCCCGCCTGTCCGGCGCCGGGTTCCGAAGTACCGCCCGCTACGGCCATGTTGAGAGCATATGCCCCGAGCGGGTCAGGCGTTGGTTTTGTTCGAAGTGTCCTCCATGAGCAGGACGACACCCCCGTTGTGGCCGTCGAACGGCGAACAGATCACGGCACAGTCGATGCTCCGGCCGATGCGGTTCACGGCGGGGACGCTGACCGGGCCCTCCCGCTTCCCGGAGGCGATGCACTGCTGGATCATCTCCCGCAGCCCCCCGGTGGGAAGCCCGAAGTCCAGCGCGAAGAACTGCTCGTCGAGAACCTCCTCGGAACGCAGCCCCCACAGCTCGACCGTGCCCCGGTTCCAGCTCTTGACCCTCATCTCGGCGGACAGCACGACCACACCGGCGGCGATGCTGTTCACCACGCCCTCCAGGAAGGCCCTGGCTTCGTCGAGATCGGCGGTGCGCAGCCGCATCTCGTCGTTCATGGTCTCCAGTTCCTCATGACCGGACTGGAGTTCCTCGTTGGTGGTCTCCAGTTCTTCGTTGGTCGACTGGAGTTCCTCGTTGGTCGTCTCCAGCTCCTCGATGCTGGACTGGAGTTCCTCGTTGGTGGTCTCCAACTCCTCATTGGTCGACTGGAGTTCCTCGTACGCGGTCTCCAGGTCTTCCCGCACGCGTTTGACCTCCGCCTTGAGCTGAGTCGCCATCGTGACGTCGGTGAAGGTGACGCTGGTGGCGACGGGCAGACCAGGGCCGTGGGAGATGGGCTGGATGAGGATGTCGAAGTACTGCACCTCGTCGACCAGATGGCGCTCCACGCCGTTGACCCGCAGGGTCCGGCGCCCGTGCGTCGCCTGGTCGATCAGTGAGCGCAGCTCGGTGGGCCGGTAGGAGATCTCCAGGTCCTGGAAGGGGCGGCCCACGTCGCCCGTGGTGAGGCCGAACCGGGCCCGCGCCTGGCTGTTGATCATCACCACGACGCCCTCCGCGTCCATGGCGATCGTGGCGTTGGGCGCCGCGTCGAGGAGCAGATCGTGCAGCTGGCGGGAGCGGGTGACGGCTTTCGCCTGCGGGCCCGCACCGGCTCGGACCTTCACCGGAGACGCGGGGTGCGGCAGTCCGTTCGTACCGGGCCGGCGCTTGAAGACGCGCTGGCGGATGCTGACCGGCTCGAACCGCTCGCCGTCGTTCAGCAGCATCTCCGCCTTGCCGAGGAAGAGAAACCCGCCCTCGCGCAGGGCGAAGTGGAAGCGGTCGACGATGTGCGTCTGCGCCTCCACGTTGAAGTACATCAGGGTGTTGCGGCAGACCAGCAGGTCGAGCCGGGAGATGGGGGCGTCGCGGGTGATGTCGTGCCGGCCGAAGATCACCTTGCGGCGCAGGTCGCCGCGGAAGAGGAACTTGGCGCCGCTCTGGTCGAAGTACTTCTCGCGCAGCTCCGCCGGGAGCGGTTCGAGGGACTTCGCCGAGTACAGCCCCGAGCGGGCGTCGCGCAGCGCCTCCTCGTCCACATCGGTGGCGTAGATCTTGACCCGGCGCAGGAACTCCTCGGTCCCCAGCGCCTCCGCGAACATGATGGCCAGCGAGAACGCCTCCTCGCCGCTGGAGCAGCCCGCGCTCCACACCCGGATCTCGTCCTCGGGCGCCACCTCCGCGATCACGTGCGGCACCGCCTCGCGCTGCAGCAGGTCCCAGGCGTCGGGGTCGCGGAAGACGGAAGTGACGTTGATCAGGATCGTGTTGAAGAGCGCACGGAACTCCTCCGCGTCGGTCTCCAGCCGGTCGCGGTAGTCCGTGAAGCCCTGCGCTCCGGCGTCGTTCATCCGCTTGCGGATGCGCCGGCCCAGCGTGGAGCGCTTGTACCCGGTGAAGTCGAAGCCCCGCGCATCCCTGATGAAGGCGAGCAGCTCCTCAAGGCCCTGCTCCGTCCCGGTACCGGCCGGCTCGTTCATTACTGCCTCTTGGTCTCTACAAGTCCGCGGATCGTTGCCGCGATTTCCTCAAGAGGTAGCACGAAGTCGACGGCTCCGGTGGCCACGGCGGCCTCCGGCATCCCCTTGAACTCCGCTGTCAGCGGATCCTGGGCGATGACGGTCCCGCCGTACGACTTCACCGTGTCGACGCCCTTCGCGCCGTCGACGCCCGTACCGGTGAGGACGCAGGCGATGGCGCGCGGCCCGTACGAGGCGGCCACCGACTCGAAGAGGAGGTCCGCCGAGGGGCGTACGAAGTGGACGGGGGCGCTGTGCGTCAGGGACAGGAGCCCGTCGGAGGTGATGAGCAGATGGTGGTCGGGGGGCGCGATGTAGACGGTGCCCGCCTCGGCCGGCTCGCGGTCCTCCGCCAGCTTGACGGGGAGCGCGGATCGGCGGGTGAGGACCTCGGCGATGAAGGTCCGGTGGTGCCGGTCGAGGTGCTGGACGACCAGAACCGGCATCGGCAGGTCGTCGTCGAGGCCGCCCAGCAACGCCTGGAGCCCGCGGATGCCCCCGGCCGAGGACGCCACGGCGACGATCGCGTACTGCTCCTGCGTGTGCTGTTCAGACATCACACAGCGAGCCTATAGGGGCTGCGCCCGCCCGGCTCTGAGCCGGGCGGGCGCAGGAAGGGCAGAAGTCCCGGTCAGCTGGGGGATTCGGCGCCGCGGCGGGCGTAGAACCACCAGGTGACGACCATGCAGCTCACATAGAAGCCCACGAAGCCCCACATGGCGCTGGTCACCGCGAAGTTGGCGAACAAGGCGGGGATGAAGAAGAACCCGTACGCGGCGATGGCCGCGGTGAAGCCGGTGACCGCTCCGGATTCCATCTCCGTCTGCTTCAGCGCCTTCGTGTACTCCGGGGTGCCTTCCGTCAGGCCCTTGAGGTGCTGGTTGCGGAAGATGACCGGGATCTGGCGGAACGTCGAGCCGTTGCCGATGCCGGAGAAGAAGAAGGCGGAGAGGAAGCAGAGGAAGAAGCCCCAGAAGTTGCCCGAACCGCCGCCGGTGGGAAGGAAGTTGATGACGCCGATGATCGAGGCCGCCATGCCGACGAAGGAGAGGATCGTGACGCGGGCGCCGCCGAACTTGTCCGCGATCCAGCCACCGGCCCAGCGGGCGAGCGCGCCCAGCGCCGGGCCCATCCAGGCGTACGTGGCGACCGGGTAGTCAGGGAAGGTGGTCTTGATCAGCATCGGCAGGGCCGCGGCGAAGCCGATGAAGGAGCCGAAGGTTCCGACGTACAGCCAGGTCATCAGCCAGTTGTGCTTGCGCTTGAAGATGATCTTCTGCTGGGCGAAGGACGTGGAGGCCGTCTTGAGGTTGTTCTGGCCGAACCAGGCGACGGCGGCAAGGACGATCAGGACCGGGACCCAGAGGAACGCGGCGTTCTGGAGGAAGACGGTGTTGCCGGTCTTCGCGTTGTGCTGGCCCGAGCCGATGGCGATCACCGAGCTGGTGATGACGATCGGGGTGAGCAGCTGGACGACGGAGACGCCGAGGTTGCCGAGGCCGCCGTTGATGCCGGTCGCGTTGCCCTTCTCGCGCTTGGGGAAGAAGAAGCCGATGTTGGCGAGCGAGGAGGAGAAGTTGGCGCCGCCGATGCCGCAGAGGGCGGCGATCATGGCCATCACGCCGTACGACGTGGAGGTGTCCTGGATCGCGAAGCCCAGCCAGATCAGCGGGACGATCAGGACGACGGTGGAGAGCGCGGTGAAGGTGCGCTGGCCGATCTTCGGGCCGAGGAAGGTGTAGAAGATGCGGGCCGTGCCGCCGGTCAGGCCGGGGATCGCCGTCAGCCAGAAGAGCTGCGAGGTGGAGAAGGTGAAGCCGACGTCCGTCAGGTTGGTGGCGGTGACGGACCACACCTGCCAGACGACGAAGGCGACGAGGAGGGCGGGGACCGCGATCCAGAGGTTGCGGAGGGCGACCTTGCGGCCGGTGGACTGCCAGAAGAGCTCGTTCTCCGGCTCCCAGTCGCTGATGGTTCGGCCCGGCCTGTACTGGTCGAGGTCGTACGACTGCGCGGGCGCGGCGGTCGCTTCCTGTACGGCTGGGCTCATGGCTTCGTCCTGGTGATGAGGAGGAGATCCTTGCTCCTCCAGAGTGGATCCGGACATAAGGGTGAGATCAGAGGCCTTGGTCGGCTCCTGGCGGGGCCTAGGTCCTGATCAGACCTGGTGGACGGTGAGGGCGACGTCGGGGTCGTCGAGGCAGATGCCCGTACGGAGGTCGAAGACCTGCTTGTGCATGGGGGACGTGACCACCGGGACGCCGTCCTTCGAGCCCATGACGCCGTTCGCGATGACGTCGGCGCCCGAGAAGGGGTCGCGGTTGCCGACCGCGTAGACGCGTCCCTCGCGGTCCTTGAAGAGGGCCGCCTCCGAGCCGTCGGGGAGGACCGTCGCCCGGCCGCGGCCCGGCTCTAGGTCTTCGGTGAAGGAGACGCCGTCGTCGGGGGCGGCCGTGAACGGCGCGAAGCGGCGCAGCTTCTCCGGGTCGGCGAGGACGGCCGCCCACTCGTCCTGGTACGCGGCGACATGGCGGTCCATCTGGGCTTCGAGGTCGGCGCAGAGTCCGAGGGAGTCCTCGATCAGTACGGACTTCAGGTGCTCCATGCCGCCGTCGAGCCGCTCCAGCCACGCCGAGGTGCGCTCCAGGCGCTCGGCCGTGCGCACGTAGTACATGAGGAAGCGGTCCATGAGGCGGAAGAGCTCGGCCGCGTCGAGGTCGGCGGCGAGCAGCTCGGCGTGGCGGGGCGTGGTGCCGCCGTTGCCGCACACGTACAGGTTCCAGCCGTTGGCCGTCGCGATGACGCCGATGTCCTTGCCGCGCGCCTCGGCGCACTCGCGCAGGCAGCCCGAGACGCCGCCCTTGACCTTGTGCGGGGACCGCAGCCCGCGGTAGCGCAGCTCGATGTCGATGGCGAGCTGGACCGAGTCGCCCTGGCCGAAGCGGCAGAACTTCGCGCCGACGCAGGACTTCACCGTACGGAGGGACTTGCCGTACGCGTGCCCCGACTCCATGCCCGCATCGACCAACCGCTGCCAGATGTCGGGGAGTTGGGCGGCGCGGGCGCCGAAGAGGTCGATCCGCTGGCCGCCGGTGATCTTGGTGTAGAGGCCGTAGTCGCGCGCCACCTCGCCGATGACGATGAGCGCCTCGGGGGAGATCTCGCCGCCTGGGATGCGCGGGACGACCGAATAGGTGCCGTCCTTCTGGAGGTTGGCGAGATAGAGGTCGTTGGAGTCCTGGAGCGTGGCCTGCTCGCCGTCGAGGATGTGGGACAGGCCGAGCTCGGGGGAGAGGGTGCCGAGGACGTTGCCGACGACCGGCTTGCAGACCGCGCAGCCTTCGCCGGTGCCGTACTTCTGGAGGAGTTCGGTGAAGGAGCGGATGTGCTCGTCGCGTACGGCCGCGTAGATCTCGGAGCGGGAGAGCGCGAAGTGCTCGCAGAGCCCCTTGGGCTTCTCGATGCCGGCGGCCGCCAGCTCGGCGTCGAGCACCGCCTGGAGGGTGCCGGCGCAGCCGCCGCAGCCGGTGCCGGCCTTGGTGCACTGCTTGATGCCGCCGAGGTCGGTGAGGCCGTTGTCGGCGACGGCCGCGCGGACCGCGCCCTTGGTGACGTTGTGGCAGCTGCAGAGGACGGCGTCGTCGGGGAGGGAGTCCGCGCCCGGGACCTCGGCGCCGTTCGCGGGCAGGACGTACGCCTCGGCGGGGCCGGGGAGTTGGCGGCCCGCGTGCGGCTTGAGCGAGCCGTACGCGTCCGCGTCGCCGACCAGGATTCCGCCGAGGAGGGCGCCGTCGGGGCCGAGCAGCAGCTTCTTGTAGACGCCCTCGCGCTCGTCGGAGAAGACGACGGAGACGGCGCCGGAGGTCTGATCGGCCTCGGCGAAGGGGTCGCCGAAGGACGCCACGTCGGCGCCCATGAGCTTCAGCTTGGTGGAGGTGTCGGCGCCGGTGAAGGTCAACTGGCCTTCTCCCGCAAGGGATTCGGCGACTGTCTCGGCCATCTGATAGCCGGGCGCGACCAGGCCGTAGACCCGCCCGTCGACGGTCTGCGCGCACTCGCCGATCGCGTAGATGTACGGATCGCTGGTGCGGCAGTGGTCGTCGACCACCACACCGCCTCGGTCGCCCACAGCGAGCCCGCATTCGCGCGCGAGGCGGTCGCGGGGCCGTACGCCCGCGGAGAAGACGACCAGGTCGGCGTCGATGTGCTCGCCGTTGTTGAGCCGCAGCCCGCAGGCGGTGCCGTCGCCGTCGAGGGCGACCTCCTGCGCGCCGACCCCGGTGTGGACGGCGACGCCCATCGACTCGATGGTGGCGCGGAGCGCGGCCGCGCCGCCGTCGTCGACCTGCAGCGGCATGAGGCGCGGGGCGAACTCCACGACGTGGGTCTTCAGCCCGAGCGTGCGCAGCGCGCCCGCCGCTTCGAGGCCGAGGAGACCGCCGCCGACGACGACACCGGTGGTGCGGGTCTCGTCCTCGGAGTAGGCGGTCAGTGTCTCGACGTCGTAGAGCGTGCGGTACGTGAAGCAGCCCGGGGCGTCGGCGCCGGGGACCGGCGGCACGAAGGGGTACGAGCCGGTGGCGACGACCAGGGCGTCGTAGGCAATGGTGGCGCCGGAGGTGGTGGTGACGGTCCGGTCGGCGCGGTCGATGGTCTCGGCGGGGTCGCCGAGACGGAGGTCGATGCCGTACTGCGCCATGAACCCCGGTGCGGCGAGGGAGAGTTCGTCGGGCGAGGCGCCGGTGAAGGCGGAGGAAAGGTGCACGCGGTCGTACGCGGGACGGTCCTCCTCGGCGAGGACGACGACCTCCCAGCCGGGCCCGTCGGGGGCGGCAGGGTCGATGAGCGCGCCGCGCTCGGCCAGGGCTTCGAGGAGGCGGTGGCCCACCATTCCGTGGCCGATGAGCACAAGGGTCTGCACCATGGTGTGCACGCTCCGTCGCAGGTCGTAAGGGGTCCTGACCTCCGACGTTAGGCGTACGGGAGGCGCGGCCGGCCCGGTAAAGGACCTGTATGGACGGGACCAGTGGCCCTGGAGGAGGGGGCGTCCGGAGCGCTGTGCGCGGGCACGGTCCGCGTAGCGTCGAAGCCGTGTTCACTTCTGACTCACCCGCACTCGTCCTCGCCGTGCACGGCAGCGCCGCGCCCGGGGCGTCCGCCACGATCGGAAGCCTCGCCGACACCGTCGAGGCGCTGAGTGGTGTCCGGCCGGTGGTCGGACACCTGGACCACCAGAGCCCTTCGCTGGCCACGGCGCTGGCTGGGGTGGGGGAAGCGCGAGCCGTGGTCGTACCGCTGCTGCTGGGGGACGGCTACCACCGGACGGTCGACATCCCCGCTGTCGTCGAAGCGGCGCGGGACCGCCTGGACTGCGTACTCACGGAGGGCCTGAGCGGCGAGCAGGACGTGGCGCTCGCGCTGTACGGGCGGCTGCGCGAGGCGGAGTGCCGGGCAGGTGAGCGGGCGGACGCGATCGTCGTAGCCGCGGCGGGATCGACGCGCCCCGGCGGAAACGACGGGGCGCGCACCGCCACGGACCAGCTGCGCGCACTCCTCGAACCCGAGCGCGGCCCCGTCCCGCTGCTGACCGCGTACTGCTCGGCGGCCGGGCCGACGGTGGTCGAGGCGGTCGCGCTACTGCGTTCCGCGGGCCACAAGCGGATCGCCGTGGCCACACATCTGCTCGCGCCCGGCCGCTTCACGGACGCGCTGGCGCGCTCGGGGGCCTGGACGGTGGCGGACCCGCTGGCCGACCACCCGCGGATCGCGCGCGCGGTGATCGCCCGCTACGAGACAGCGCTGCGGACCAGCCGTGCCGTGGCCCTGACGGCCTGAACTCCCGCTGCTGTACGGGGAGTTACGACCGATCGTCGGCGAGCCGACGCACAAGCCCGGCGAAGGCGGCCTCCTCGGCGGGTGTGAGGACGACCTCCTCGCCGGAGTGCCCGCGCGGGGCGGGGACGTGGCGCAAGGGCTGCCCGGTGCGCCAGACGGAGACCACGAAGCGGTCCCGCCGCATGATGCGGACGAGCCCGACGACCCAGGCCACGGTCGCCAGGAGGAGGACGGCCAGACCTATCTGCTGAATGACGGAGACGTGCGGAAGCATGCGCCCCAGTAGACAGCACGAACCAGGACGTATGGCAGGGGTGAATGGGACTTAAGTCCCGAAGGTGACGCATCTCGCAGGTAGCCCGTTCGGACCCCCCGGGCGGCAAGCGAAAGTAACACAGGGTGAGCTGACGTAACTGAGCGAGAAGTCCGAAGGTGCCGCGCCTCGCGGAGCCGCTTCTCCCACGGAGGATCGCCTTGCGCCTCACCCGAATACTCGCGGCCACGGTCGCCGCAGTGACCCTGTCCTCGTTCGCGCCCGCGGTGGCCGCCCCCGCGCACCCGAACCCGCCGGTGGAACCGACCCAGGCCGGCTGTGACATGGAGAAGGACCCGGGCTGCTTCAACCTGTACGCGGCCCCCGGCGGCTGGGCGAAGATCGACTTCGACCCGGACGTGCAGCAGGCACTCGACGACGCGGGGGTGTCGTTCAAGTTCATCGCCCCCTGGAAGGGCGTGCCGGGCGGTGCCGCCAACTCCGGCGTGTACATGCCGGTGGGTTCGCGCCTGGACGGCATGAGGTGGGACACCCGCATCACCTACCCCGGCGGCTGGATCGCCTCCAGCAAGGACAAGAAGCACACGTTCTCGTTCAATGGGGCGTCCCTGCGTATCGAACCGCTGGTGACAGGGTTCTATGTGGCGCCGTGGCTGGACGGGAAGCAGCCGTACGGCAAGGACGCGAAGATGCTCAACATGAGCATCATCCAGGCGCTGACCGAGGGCACCCTCTTCGGTCCGCACTTCGACGACGGGAAGTTCGCCTGGGGGCCGACCGGCATCAGGCTGTTCAGCACCGTCGAGTTCGCCAAGGGCTTCCAGATGCTGGGCGTCCCGGTGAAGGCCGGCCAGGAGATCGGCAAGATCACGGTCCGCTGGGGCAGCGAGCAGTTGTGGGACAAGACCCGCGACCACCTGATGGGCGCGACCGGGCAGTAGCCGCAAACGCCGGGACCCGGGCCGAGGCCCGGGTCCCGGCGTCCTTTGTGCTGCGTCAGGCGGGGTCGTAGGTGGGCTCCAGGTTGTGTGGGGTCTCTGGTGTGGTGGCGGGTTCGCCGCGGGTGTTGGGGGCGCGCAGCGCGATGGCTCCTGCTGCCACGAGGCAGAGGGCGCTGATGAGCAGGGCCCGCTGGAATCCGGCGGTGAGTGCCTCCGGAGGCGGGGTGTGGGCGGCCAGCAGGTGGCTGGTGCGGCTGGTCGCGATTCCGGTGAACACCGCCAGGCCGAGCGCGGAACCGAGCTGGAAAGAGGTGGTGATCAGGGCCGCGGCCAGTCCAGCCTGATCCTCCGGCACGCCCGCGTTCGCGGCCGTTTGCACACCGGCGTACAGCAGTCCGAGTCCGGCCCCCATGAGCACGAGCGGGGCGAGCAGATTGCCGAGATAGGTGCCGTCCACCGGGATGCGGGAGAGCCACCAGATGCCACCGGCGGCGAGGAGCGCACCGGAGACGATGACCGGACGGGTCCCGGTCCGTACGAACATCCTCGTCGCCACCGTCGAGCCGAACCCGATGCCGACGGTCACCGGCAGATACGAGACCCCGGTCCGCAGCTGGGAGTAGCCCAGGACGTTCTGCATGTACAGAGTGACGAAGAAGAACATCGAGTAGAACCCGGCCCAGGCGATCACCTGGGTGGCATCGGCTGCGGCCAGCCCCCTGATCCGGAAGATCGACATCGGGACCAGCGGACGGTCGTGCCGCTGCTCATTGGCCACGAACGCGGCCATCAGCGCCGCCGATGCGGCCAGCCCGCCGATGGTGCGGCCCGTACCCCAGCCCTCGTCCGGCGCCTTCACCAGCGTGAAGATCAGCAGCAGCATGCCGGAGGTGACAAGGACCGCACCGACCGCGTCGAAACCGCCCGGCACGGAGCGGCCGTGGTCGGCCTTCAGGATGCGGAACGCCCCGAACAGCACCAGCGCGCACAGCGGGAGGTTCACGAAGAACACCCAGCGCCAGCCGAGGTCCTGGGTGAGCAGCCCGCCGAAGAACACCCCGACCGCGGCGGCCAGCCCGCTGATCCCGGCCCACACACCCAGCGCCTTGTGCCGGTCGGAGCCCTGGAAGGTGGTGGTCAGGATGGACAGCGCGGCCGGGGACATCATCGCCGCCCCGAACCCCTGGGCGAGCCGGGCGCCGACCAACAGCCCCTGGCTGTCGGCCAGTCCGCAGGCCAGCGAGGAGGCCGCGAACAGCAGAGTCCCGGCGATCAGCAGCCGCCGCCGCCCCAGCAGGTCCCCGGCCCGGCCGCCCAGCAGCAGGAACCCGCCGTAGGTGATCAGATAGCCGCTGACCACCCACTGCAGGTTCTGCACCGAGAACCCCAGATGCGTACGGATGGTCGGCAGCGCGACGTTCACGATCGAGCCGTCCACGACGTCCAGGAACGTCACCGCGCACAGCAGGGCGAGGGTGACCCTGCCGCGCCCGGTCGCCAGGAACGACCCCTCGGGCGGTGCGGCAATGGCGCCGCTCACGACGTGGCGGCTTCCAGTACGGGGCCGACCTCGACCCCGCCGCCGACGCGCAGCACCGGGCAGTCCTTGGCCAGCGCGAGGGCTGCGTCCATGTCCTCGGCGGACACCACCGAGTAGGCGACCATCCGGGAGCCGCTGCCGCCGACGTCGCCGAGCGAGGCGTATGCGGTCACCGCGTGGCCGACGTCCACCAGAGCCGAGCCCAGCCCGCCGAACCAGGCCCGCCACTCGGCCGGGGTCCCGGCGTCGGGTACGTAGTCGGAGGGCACACGGAAGGAGAAAACGTATGTGGTCATGGGGAGTTGTCCTCTTCTGCATCCGGGGCGCGTCCCGGACCGGGACCGCCTCCAATCGGGTAGACGCCGGCAGTTCCGCGGAATTGGGCGTGCGGACACCGCCCAGTTCGCGGGGCCGCCGGCGTCGGTACTTTCAGACGAGCCGAAAGAAAGGCGAGGATGCATGCCGATGGAGATGGAGAGGGACACGACGGACCTGATCGAGCGGGCCCGGGCAGGCGACCACAACGCGTTCCGCGAACTGGTCCAGGGCCACTCCCACGAGTTGCAGGTGCACTGCTACCGCATCCTGGGATCCCTGCAGGACGCCGAGGACGCGCTCCAGGAGACCCTCGTGTCGGCCTGGCGTAACCTCGGCGAGTTCGGCGAGCGGTCCTCACTCAGGACCTGGCTCTACAAGATCGCGACCAACCGGTGCCTGAGCATGCTGCGCGCCGACAGCCGACGCCCCCGCATCGTCCCCCCGCTGCCCGAGGCCACCCTGCCCGATCCCTCAGGCGCGGGTGACGCCCCTCCCTGGTTGGAGCCGTACCCCGACGTCCTGCTCGACCACCTCGTAGACCAACGCCCCGGCCCCGAGGCCCGCTACGAGACCACCGAGGCCATCTCCCTGGCCTTCATCACCGCCCTGCAACTGCTGCCCCCACGCCAACGCGCCGCGCTGGTCCTGCGCGACGTCCTGGGCTACCGCGCCGCCGAAGCCGCCCAAATGCTGGACACCACCCAGGAATCCATAAGCAGCGCCCTCAAGCGCGCTCGCGCCACGGTCGACCACCACCTCGCCGACTCCCACAGCACCGTGACCACCAACAGCACCGCCGAACACCGGATCGTCGCCCGGTTCACCGACGCCCTGGAACGCGCGGACCTGGACGCCCTGGTCGCACTGCTCGTCACCGACGTGAGGCTCTCCATGCCCCCGGCCATGCTGGAGTACCGCGGCATCGAATCGGCCCAACGCCTCTTCGCCGCCGTCACTTTCCGCCCCGGCCACACCTACCGCGTGGTCCCCACCCGAGCCAACGGCCAGCCCGCCTTCGGCCTGTATCTGGCCGACGCCCACGCCAGTGTCCACCGCGCCTACTGCCTGCTGGTCGTCACCACAGCCGGCGACCGCATCACCGCCATCACCAGCTTCAACACCGACGTCATGACGCGCTTCGGACTGCCCCGAACGCTTCCCGAAACGGACTGACACAAACTGCTGGAGTACTAGGCAGACACTGGCCCGGCGTTGATGCCCGAGATACGACCGGCTGAGTCGAAGGAGACCACCGCAGCAACCCCGTTGGGCAGAGTCGCCGTGATCTGGTCGGCCGCCTCCTGCACCGGGACGCCGTGCAGGGCGAACCAGCCGTTGACCACCAGCCGCGGCGAGCGTGCGAAAAGCTGTGCGCCGGTGAGCAGATGGCGCGGCATGGTGACCGGGTCCAGTCGCGCGGGCTGGAGTTTCGGGTCTTGCGGCACGAAGTAGACCCGGGTCTCCGGGCCGCCCTCCTGACCGATGTAGCCAGGCGAGCCGAGCACTGCCATACCGAGGAAGGCCAGCGCCTCGGCGGCCCGGCGCGGATCGGCGAAACGGGCTAGTGACACGCCCTCCTGCTGCAGTTCCACGATGCCGTGACGGCGGCCGAAGTCGGCCAGTCGCGCGCTGGCAGCGACGACTTCACTGCCGCGCAGCCCCGGGTTTGCCCAGCCCCACAGCCAGGTCTGCTCGGCCAGGTCGTAGCTGCCCAGCAGTCCCACCCGAAGGCTTCGGCCGCCCGACTCGTAGCGGCACTGGTCCAGATCTGCCGTCCACGGGCCAGCCGGGAAGGCCTCGTCGATCACTTCCAGCTGTTGTACGCCCCAGGCCGCGTGGTACTCGGCGGCGTGCAGGAAGGCGTCGGAGAATGCTGTGGTCATCGGGGCAGCCTAGCCGTGGACACGCCGACGGCCGTCAGCGGCGCCAGCCCCAGGTCGGCAGGGGGAGGGCACTCATCTGGACCGTGGGGTGGTGACGTTTGTGTGGCCGCGATCGCTTGGTTTTGCGGGGGAGTGATAGGTGCTCCGTCGTAGGAACCAAGCGAGGGGCGGGAGTTGTGGTGGCGTCGGGTGAGGATAAGCGACGGGCGCCGGCGGCTGGGGAGATGCGGGTGGGCGTGGCTGCGTTCGTGCGGCGGGTCACTGTGCGGAATCGGCTGCCGCTGGACTACTCGGTGGCGAGCTTGCGTGTGGTGGACCGCATCGTCGACGGCCTGCGGACCGCCGGGCCGGAGCGGGCGAATGTTGCACAGGAGCTGTTCTGGCTCGGGGCCTATGTGGGCGAGGTGTTCGTGCGGCGGGCCGGCGCGGTGTGGGTGGATTTCGACGCGGGGCAGCGGGAGTTCTTCAGGCAGGCTGTTGGCGTGCGGATGCCGGACGGGCGGGTATGGAATCCGATCGGCAAGGTGGCCAAGCGGTTTGACGTCGGGGTGGAGGAGTCCGTGCAGCGGATGTATCTGTTGCTGCACGGTCGGGCAGGCACGGGTCGACGGGAACCGGAGGCGGTATTGACGGTGGTGCGCAAGCCGGAGACGCTGCGACACGTCGCACGGCCGACTGCCCCGGTGCCACAGGAGGAATGCCATCATGACGATCCCTCACCGCCTCATCGGTTCCGGTGACCACAAGGTCCTGGTCCTCCACGACTGGTTCGGCACCAGTGCGGGCTGGGGCCCCTTCCTGGAGTATCTGGACGGCGATGCCTTCAGCTACGCCTTCATGGATTACCGGGGCTACGGTGTGCGCAAGGACGTCCCCGGCGAACTCACCCTCGCCGAGATCGCGGACGACGCGCTCGCCCTCGCCGACCAACTCGGCTGGGAACGCTTCTCCTTGATCGGCCACTCCATGGGCGGCAAGGCCGTCCAGCAGGTCCTGGCCCAGGCTCCGCAGCGCGTACGCAAGCTCGTCGGTCTTGCCCCTGTCCCCGCGGATCCGTACCCGCTCGATGCCGACGGAGAGGCCCTCTTCTACGGTGCCGCCGAGGACCGCGACAAGCGGTTCACGATCCTCGATCTGGTGACGGGGCGGCGCGCCGGCCGGGTGTGGCTCAACCGCATGGTCGACCAGTCGTTGGAGCTCTCCACTCGTGAGGCGTTCGGCGGCTACGTCCGCGGCTGGGTCTCCGTCGACCTGACGGACAAGATCAAGGGCAGCCCGGTCCCCGTCAAGGTCGTCGTCGGCGCTTTCGACCTGGCCCTGACCGCGGACGTGATGCGCGGGACCTGGCTCGCGCACTATCCCAACGCCGAACTCGAAGAGCTCGCGGGCTCCGGCCACTACCCCATGTACGAGACCCCGGTCGCACTGGCGGCCACCCTGGAGACGTTCCTCGGCGGGCCGAACGGCATGTAGAGCCGCTGCGGCTTTCGGCGGGGGCAGTCGCCCCAGGCGATAGGTTCGGCTACATGGAATCGCAGCGGGAAATCTACCGGCACCTCCGCGAGCGCCGCGACCTCCTCACCCCCGCCCCTCATTTCACCTGGCCAGAGATCAGTGACGGTCAGATCCTGATCACCCTGTCACCGTCGCCTCGGCATGACTTTGTCGTGCACAGGATCTCCCAGCAGCTCACCCGGCAGATCAACGTCGAGCTCATCGCACCCACGCTCGGCGACGTCGAGGACGAGGAGAAGGGCAAGCTGCGCCGTCCCGATGTCATCGTGATCCCCGAATCGGCATTCGACACCGACGCCAAGGGACTCGACCCCAGGGAAATCCTCCTGGCCGTCGAGGTCGTGTCACCGAACAACCCGGAGAACGACTACGAGGCCAAGCTGTGCGACTACCCGGTCATGGGCATCCCGCACTACCTGATCGTCGATCCCCGCGACGGGACGTGCCGCCACCACTGGGAGATCGTCGAGGGAGAGGGCCGGACCCGGTACGACGCGCACGTCCCGTACAGATTCGGCGATCTCATCACCATCGGCGAGTGGACCGTGGACACGGGCACACTGCCTCGCTACGACGGAACGACCGTGCGATGAGCGCGGTCTGTCGTGGTGTGGGCGAGGCGGCGTGATCACGTGAAGTGACCTTGTGTGTACGAAGGTTGCTGTAGCGTTACGCAAATAGAGCGGCCCCCGTGCTGGGTGCAACCAGCGACGAGGGCCTACATCGCCTAGTGGATACGAGGTCCACCGGAAATGCTGCGCCATGCTATCGCGCCTGCCCGTTTCTTCAGCCAGGTGCCGAACGAGATCATCCGCCACCCCAGGCTCGGCTCCGACGCTGTACGCCTGCTCCTCTGGCAGCTCTCCCTCGCACCCGGGGCCGACGAGCCCCTCTCCGAGAGCGCCCGGCGGGCCGGGGTCAAGAAGTCGGGCTTTCAGCGCGCCAAGGAGGAGCTGAAGGCGGAGGGGTTCCTGCACGAGTGGCGGGAGCAGAAGGTGCGTGGGCGGTGGGGCACTGTGCAGCTCGTGTCGAATGTGCCGCTCACGGCTGAGGAGGCCGTGCTGGTCCGGGACGGGGTTCCGCCGACGGACGTCCCACCGGCCGTCGGTCAGCCGACCCGTCGGGTCGTCGGCCGTTATCCAGAGCAAACCGATCAGGACAACACCCCCCAACCTCCCGCGCCGGAGGCGGCCCGCCGGATCGTCGAGGAACTGGAGCTACTCGACCCGCGGCTGCGCGTACCGCGAGGGATGCTCGCCGAGTTGGCCGGGCTGGCGGGGGAGTGGCTCGGGTGCGGGCACACGGAGGGAGGCGTACGGGAGGCGATCCGGCGCGGGATGCCGGGGCGTGAGGTGGCCGTTCGGCACCCTGGTGGGCTGGTCAGGTACGTACTGCGTGAGGTGCCGCCGGTTCCTTCGGCGGACATTCAACTGCCGCCCCGTGTTGCGCAGATGGTGGAGTGCGCGGGTGACCACACGCAGTCGCTCCTCTTCCAACCGGTCGCCGACGAGGACCGATGCGGTGTGTGCCGTCAGGGGCAGGCCGAGGCGGCTGGGAGCGGTTCGACCGCTGCCCGGGGCGCGGCGGCTGCGCGGGCTGCCATGCGGGGTTGGGTGCCTGCCTGACCGGGGGTGACGTTCCGGGCGGCTCGGGCGCTGGGATCAGGGGAGAGGTGTGCGGGAGAGCCGGGTGCACGCCCACCGAGAGCACGGGAGCAGCGCATGGTGGAGCAGGCAGTACGGCCGGTAGTCGAGGCGATCGTCGCGAGTGCCCCCGATGGCTGGACGCACGCGGTGCTGTACGCCCGAGCGGGTCGGGGCGGTACCTCGGTGAGCGGCGGGTACACCCCGCAGATGGGCCGCTGGGGAGTCAGCGTGCCCAATCCGTACGCGGAACTCATGGCTCTGGCGGAGGTATTGCGCAAGCGATGCGGGTGGGAATCCTCCAGCCTTGAGATCCGGTGCCGGCCGTCCGGTGAGTACCGGCTCGTGGCCTTCGACACTTCGGTCACCCGGGTGACCGGTCTGGACAGTGGGTTCGATGTCGTCCTGGACCCTGACTGCCAGTTGCCTCAGCCTGGTTTTGCCCAGGAGCCTGGTACCGCCGCGCCGGCCGGTGACCCCGAGGTGGCCGTCGCCCGCTTCCGCGCCTATCTGGAGCGGCGCGCGGAGATCCTCGGTCGGCCCGAAGAACTGCCGCCGCCGGCGACCGCTGCCGAGATCGACGAAGCCGAACGCCGTCTGGGGCGGCGGCTGCCCGCCGACCTGCGGGCGCTGTACGAGATCGCCGACGGCAGCATGGGGGACGAGGAGCGCTACCTCTTCGAGGGCAACGCCTGGCTGCCGCTGGACAGTCTCCGCTCGGAGTCCGACGAGTGGGAAGGTGGTCAACGACCCTGGTTCGGCTGGGACTTGGAGTGGGATGCAGTCGTTTTCGACGCCGCCCCCGCCGATACTGTCCGCCGCTGCGGCGCCCACCCCGGCTGGTTGAACTTCGCGACCCGCTCGGACGGCAACTACCTTGCCATCGACATGGACCCCGCCCGCAGCGGTCGCCCCGGCCAGATCATTTACACCGGCCGTGACTATGACGCCGGGCCCGCCTACGTCGCGGACTCGATCACGTCCCTCCTCGGGCACTACCTGGAACTGCTCGACCAGGGCGCGTACGACAAGGACGGGGACTACATCAGCCTGCGCGAGCCCGCCGGCGAGGACGGCGCGCAGCAGATCATCGGAGACATTCCCGACGAGGTCCCGCCCACACTCCAGGCCATCCACATCAACGACGCCACAGGCCCGGTCGACCTCACCCCGCTCACCGCCGCGCCCCGTCTGCGCCGCCTGCACCTCAACCGCTCCACCGCCGCCGACCTGGCGCCGGTACGCGAACTGCCCGTCGAAGACCTGCGCCTAGCCCTCGACTCCGGCGATCTGACCCCGCTCGCGGGCCACCCCCACCTCGCCTCCCTCGACCTGACCACCACCGTCCCCGTCGACATCGCCCCGCTGCGCACCGTCCCGCACCTCCGTGGCCTCGACCTCTCCGGCGCCGATGTCCCCGATCCGACGGTCCTGGCCCAACTGGCGGAGCTGCGCTACCTCTCCCTTACGGGACCCCAGTGGGCCGCCCTGCTGGACGGGGCGGCCGGAGCGCCGCCCACCCTCGCCGCCGCCCGGCTGTCGGGTGCGGACGTCTCCCTCGACGACGCCCTTGCCTGGGCGGCCCGCCTCGGCATCGACACCGGGGGCGCCCTCCGGATGACCGGCACCCTCGGGTCCACGGACGTGAAATGAGATCGACGATGAGAACGCAGTCCAGTGGTGCCGCGTTCTTCCTGCCGCTGGCCATGCTTCTGGTGGGCTGTTCCGCACAAGGACATGGGGACGCGGCCGAGCCCGTGGCGTCGCCCGCAGCGAAGAATGAACAGGCGCCCACCCCGGACACCACGCCGCCACCGCGAACCCCAGGCGACTTCCTGGACCGGGCGGAAAGAGCCATGGCGGCTGAAAAGGGCTGGACTTTCCGGGTCAGGGGAAGCGAAGTCCTGATCCTGCAGGGCCAACGGAGCGCCGCCACCTACAAATCGACGGTGAATCGGACGCAGGAACCCCTGGCGCTCCACGCCTCCGGCGCGACGCTCAGCAAGGGCCGCAGCAAGCCGGAGCAGATCTACGCGATCGGGGGCGAGGTCTACGTCCGCGCGGGAAGCGCCGCGTGGAAGCGCGGCCCGGCGAGCGACCCCGAGATGCAGAACAAGGTGGAAGACCTGGTGGCCGCCACAGCCGAATTCGTCCAGTACGCGGACCAGGACGCCCACGCCGTCCAGCTGACCAAGAGCGCCGGCACGGTCCAGCTCCGCGTGCACGTTGCCTCGCAGAAGCTCTCGGCGGTGCGAGACCGGCCGTACGTGAAGAAGGCGGTGCGCGAGCTGCGCCCGATCCTTGAGCAGCTGCGGAATGCGGGGGTCGCAGCAGCCGAGAATCAGCTCACGCTGGACCGGCTGGAGGAGACGCTGGTGCTGAACCCGACGACGTACAGGGTCATTTCACACCGCTTCCGCTTCACCTTCCTGATTCCGTACAACGGCCGGAGCATCACGTACAGCCAGGATGTGACGGAGGGAAGTCTCGAAACCTTCAGCGGCGAGATCGCGCTCCCTGCCGGGGCGAACTGAGCGACGAGAACCTCACCGGTACATCGCGAACGGCTCCACCGCACGGCGCCGGAACTGCACGAGGCCGACCACGGCGCAGACGGCGCCCGCCACGGCGAGCATCACGCCGAGGATCGCGGTCAGCCCGAGCAGCATCGGTGCCGTGCTGGAGTCCAGTGCGCGGCCCCGGACCGTGGAGGTCGGCACGGTGCCGGACTCCTCGGTCAGGTAGTACCGCGAGTCGTTGGAGTTCCCGCGGTTGTCCCCCAGGAGGAACATGCGGCCGGCGGGCACCTTCACGTCGTAGGGCCGGGGGTCCCCGGCGTCGCCCGCCTTCAGGTACGGCTCCCTCAGCTGCGTCCCGTTCACGGTCAACTGCCCGTCGGAGAAGACGACATGGTCGCCCCCGAGCCCGATGACGCGCTGCAGGACCGCCCCGTCGCCGTAGCGGCCCGGCATCCGGTAGAGCACCACATCGCCCCTCCGTACGGTGGAGCCGCTGATCCTCTCGACGGGGATCCGTTCGCCCCGGGGGTACGTGGGCGCCATGGCACCGCTCGCGGTCGCGAACGTGAAATTGCTCCGGACCGCCCAGAACGCTCCCGCGGCCAGCACGAGCCCGACCGCGAGGAGCACCGCCCCCGTTATCAGCAGTCCGCGCCCTGCGCGCCTGCGGGGGTTGTCGACAGGCAGCACGTTGAAGTCCTTTGCGGGTCAAGGGAGATGGACCGGAGAACGGTGTCCGGAAACCGGCCCGGTTATACATCAGACTCGACCCGCAAGGCCAATGGCGCGATCATTCGGTCAATCGTCGATCAACTGGACAGTACGGTCACTTCTTCTTGCGCGGCGCCGGCTTGGGCTTCTTCGCGTGGATCTGCGCGCGCGTTTCCTCCGCCTGCGCCTGGATCGTCTTCTGGACCGCCGTGGGGAGACCCTTGTCCCGGAACGTGGCGACCATCTTGTTGAGGACGGCGTCCGCCTCGACGAGGTTTCCGTCCTTGGCGTGGACTCCGGCGAGGCGGCGCATCGTCTGGTTGAGGGTGATGTTGTCGAGGCCCAGGTCGCCGGTGGACGCGCTGATGGCGGCGCTGAGCTGCTGCACGCTCTCCTTGATGTCGGGTTCGCGGACGACGATGCGGCCGTCGCGGATGTGCTGGAAGTTGCGGCCTGCGTTGGCGCCGCGGGCCAGGCGGGCGTGTGCCGCCAGGGGGTGGTTGCCGTGGCGTTCGATGATCTCCTGCAGGGCGTCGTTGCCGCCCTGCAGCTGCGGCGCGTCGGAGCCGAGGAACGTCAGCAACTGGCCCTGGTCGTCGCCCATCAGGAGCTCGCCGACCTGCTGGTCCTCGCGGGCCAGAGGCTGACGGACCCGGACCGTTCGCGGGGCGGAGACCACACGGGAACCGTCCGGTGCCTGGTAGGCGGCGGTCACCTTGTACAGGCCCGGCTCGCTGAAGTAGAGCCCGTCGGCGCCGTAACCGAGGTACAGGCTGGCGTAGACGGCGGGGGCCTCGGCGGTGAGCGTGGTGGTGTCGTGCCTGCCGCAGGTGCGGGTGAGGGGCTGGAACATGCGGGTCTGGTTGTAGGGGTCGGTGATCGCGACCGCGACGTGTCCCGTCTCGGGGTTCAGTTCGGGCAGCACGGCGATGTCACCGTGGCTGCCGGTGCGGGCCAACTTGAGCTGCGCGACGACCGGTTCGCCGTACTCGAACGCCGCCTGCCCCTCAAGTGCCAGTACGAGGCCGGACTCGTCGGTCAGCGGCTGCGTGAGCAGCTCCATGGACGGCTGCTCCTTTGCCGCGCCGGTCACGAAGTTGTTGCCGCCCATGACCACGTTCCGGTAGAAGCCGTGGCGCAGGTGCCGGATCTCGTCGTCGGTGAACCGGAACGGGAAAGCACGGAAGAACGCGGCGGACCGCTCGTCCTCGGCCGCGCTGCTGTCCCCCTGGTAGAGGTGCGGATACTGCATCCACGAGAGGTCGCCGTAACCGGCGAGGGGACCCGACGGTGCAGGCGGGATCGCCGTCCCCTTGGAGAAGGAGTGCATCAGGTTGAAGGCGTGGCCGAGTTCGTGGATGTAGGTGTGCAGCTCGTCGTTGGTGCCGGGGGTGTTGCACTCCATGAACACCGCCATGCCCTGCCGTTGCAGGCCGATGCTGTCGAACATGGTCCCGGCGATCTTCTTGCTGTCGCCGTCGGCGTAACCACCCGCGACCAGGGTCCACAGCTTCCACTGCGGTACGTCGCGGTACCCGCTGAAGTTCGCCACCATCGCCGCGTGCAGTTCGGCCTTGGACCACAGCAGGTCCGCCTGGGCCCCGCTGAGGGAGAGGGCGTTGCTGCCGGAGGTGCGCATCTCGATGCCCGCCTCGGCGAACGACGAGGGCACGGTGAGTATCCGGTTGGCGTACCCGGCGGGTGTGGTGGCCTTGGAGGTGTCGTAGCTGACGATCGCGGTCTGGCCGACCACCGTGTCGACCTCGAGGTCGACGGTGTGGAAGTACGTGGACACCCTGGGCACGGCGTACCAGTTGTCGTAGTAGTAGGTCTCGTCCTCCAGGTACAGCCAGTCGGCCGGACGCGCCGGCTGGCCGGCCGCGGTGAGCGGGATCAGGAGCTGGACGATGGTGGCGGGGCGGGTCGGCGGTGTGGCCCACGTAAGCGCCTTGCCCGTGACCATCATGTAGGTCCCGGTCCACTCCACCACCGCACCGGTCGCCCGGAAGGAGTTGGAGTAGGTGGTGGTCCCGCCCGACTCCGTGAAGATGTCACCGCTGATCGTGGACAGCGTGCCGACCCCGTCGACGTCGATGCGTGCTTCCACGGTCAGGCCGGCACTGGTGGCCCGGTAGGTTCCGGACACGGGCAGGTACGGCGACGTGTAGTTCGCCGGAAGCTTGCCCAGGCCCGTGATCAGCGAGGTGAGCGCACCCGACTTCTCCACGCCGGTGGCCCAGTTGAGGATGATCCCCTTGTCACCCTTGACGAGCAGTGAACGGCGTACGCCGGACGCGGGGGGCAGCGCGACGACGTGGTCGAGGTCCGCCTGGAAATCGGCCGGGAGCTTGGCCCAGCCCGGCGCGTCCGCGTCCGGTCCTGCGGTGATCAGCACATCCCGTTCGACGGCGGGGGAGTTGGCGCCCCCGTTGTAGGTGAGGACGCGGCTGCCCTTGAACACGTACGTGCGCCACTCGTTCGTCGGCGAGTTGGGCGCCTGCAGCAGGGCATCGACGTTGTCCCGCCAGTCGGCGGGCAGCCAGGCGCGCATCACCAGCTGTTCGCGCTTCACGGCCCCGGTGCCCACGCGGTAGAGCAGGCTGTCCGAACCGGTGATGAACAGGTACTGCTTCGCCCCGTCCGTGTGGTCGGGCAGTTGCAGCACGGCCTCCGGGTACAGCTTGAAGTTCTGGTACTCGTACTTCGCCAGGTCGGCGAACTGTCCCGTGTACGCCTCGTGCGTCGCCGCGTCGAAGAGCAGGGCCGTTTCGCTGATGCCCGCGGCACTGGTGGGCCGCAGGAACATCGCGGACCAGCCCTGGGCGGTCGGGCACGCCACCGCGCAGCGGAACCCTGTGGACTTGTGCCTGAGGAACGCCATGAGCGTCCCTCCTCTCTGGAAGGATCGCGGCGTCGGGAGACGCGAACGCTGAGCCCTCACCTCAACACCGAAGCCCTCATTCCCCCTTGTGCCTACCGGCCAACTTGCCCCGGGCCGGGACGCGGGTCAGCGGACGTCCGACCCGGGTGGTCCCGGTGCGCGTGGGCCGTACGCGGGCCACGGGCACCCCGACCACTCGGACTGACACAGCCGTGAAACGCAGGGGCACCCTCCTGCTCACGCGTCCGACGCGCGGCTTCTGGTGTCCGGTCACCGGACACCAGAACGGCCGGAATAGGCGAGGGGTCTATGCCAGACCGTCGGCAATCGTCCCCAGGGACAGCGCAGGCAGGAAGTTGAGCAGCGCGGCGGCGCCCCGGCGCGGTGGCCGGCCCCGTTCAGCGCTCCGCGGGCGCGTCCTCCCGCTTCGGTGCGCTCGGCTCTCCGCGGCGCACCGAGCCCGGGGCGCGTGCTGCCGGGTGGTCGGCGTGGGCCGCCGAGGTGAGCTGCCAGGGGACGCTCGTGACCATGACGCCCGGGGTGAAGAGCAGCCGGCTCTTGAGCCAGAGCGCGGACTGGTTGTGCAGGAGGTTCTCCCACCAGTGGCCGACCACGTACTCCGGGATGAAGACCGCGATCACATCGCGCGGGCTCTCGCGCCGCATCGTGCGGATGTACTCGACGACCGGCTTGGTGATCTCGCGGTACGGGGACGCCAGGACCTTCAACGGCACGTCCACGTCGAGGTGCTCCCACTCCTCCTGGAGCCCCGTCGTCGCGTCCTTGTCGACGGCGACCGTGAGCGCTTCCAGGCGGTACGGGCGGGTGGCCCGGGCGTACGACAGCGCGCGCAGCGTCGGCTTGTGGAGCGTGGAGACCAGGACCACCGCCAACACCCGTGACGGCGGGGCGAGTTCGCCGCGCGGGTCCTCGACCGCGAGCTCCGCCGAGGTGCGGTCGTAGTGGCGGCGGATCGCCCGCATCATCAGCCAGAGCAGTATCGCGGCGAGCACCGCCAGCCAGGCGCCCTGCGTGAACTTGGTGATCAGGACGATGACCAGGACCAGACCCGTCACGACCGCGCCCAGCGTGTTGACCGCGCGCGAGGACTGGTGGCGGCGGCGTTCCGCCGGGTCGGTCACCGTGCGCAGGGCGCGGTTCCAGTGCCTGACCATGCCCAGTTGGGAGAGCGTGAAGGAGGTGAAGACGCCCAGGATGTAGAGGTGGATGAGGCTCGTGACGTCCGCCTTGTACATCCACAGCAGGGCGCCCGCCACGACCGCCAGCGCCACGATGCCGTTGGAGAAGGC
This sequence comes from Streptomyces sp. NBC_01465, assembly GCF_036227325.1. Taxonomy (NCBI): domain Bacteria; kingdom Bacillati; phylum Actinomycetota; class Actinomycetes; order Kitasatosporales; family Streptomycetaceae; genus Streptomyces; species Streptomyces sp. NBC_01465. The sequence continues at coordinate 6,903,463 of NZ_CP109467.1, forward strand.
GAGGCGGTCGCCGCGGTTGTGCAGCTGACGCGGCAGGTAGCGGTGCTGGGCCAGGATCGAGGAGAGCAGCGGGAAGCCGTTGAAGGCGGTGTTCGCGGCGAGGATCAGGACCAGTGCGGTCGCCGCCTGGATGAAGAAGAAGCCGACGCTGTGGTCGCCGCCGAAGACCGCCGCGGCGATCTGGGCGATGACGGTCTTCTGGGTGAAGTTCTCGCAGTTGCCGGTGATTCCGGTCAACTGGCAGGAGTCCTCGGTGATGTGGACCTTGGAGATCAGCGCGAGCGTGGTCACGCCGACGAACATGACGACCGCGATGATGCCCATCGACGCCATCGTGCTCGCGGCGTTCTTCGACTTGGGCTTGCGGAAGGCGGGCACCCCGTTGGAGATGGCCTCGACGCCGGTCAGTGCCGTACAGCCGCTGGAGAAGGCGCGCAGGCAGAGCATGAGGAGCGCGAGGCCCGTCAGGTTCTGGTCGCCGTGCGTCGGGACGATGCCGTACGAGGCCGACTCGGCGACCGGTGCGTCGCCGAGCAGATAGCGGACCAGGCCGGTCCCGACCATGATCAGCACGCCGCCGATGAAGAGATACGTCGGTGCCGCGAAGGCCCGCCCGGACTCGCGCACCCCGCGCAGGTTCACGGCGGCCAGCAGCGCGACGAAGCCCACCGCGAGCAGCACCCGGTACTCGGCGAGCGCGGGCAGCGCCGAGATGATGTTGTCGACGCCGGAGGCGACGGAGACGGCCACCGTCATCACGTAGTCGACGAGCAGGGACGCGGCGACCACCAATCCGGCGGACGGACCGAGGTTCTTCGAGACCACCTCGTAGGAGCCGCCGCCGCTCGGATAGGCGTGCACGACCTGCCGGTACGAGAGCACCACGACCGCCATCAGCGCGACGACCGCCGCCCCGATCCACGGCGTGAAGTGCAGATACGCCAGACCGCCGAGCGTCAGCACGAGCAGGATCTCCTGGGTGGCGTAGGCCACGGAGGAGAGAGGGTCGGAGGCGAAGATGGGCAGGGCGAGCCGCTTGGGGAGCAGGGTCTCGCCGAGCTCTTCGCTGCGCATGGCGCGGCCGATCACCAGGCGTTTCAGCACGCCAGTCACGTTCAACACGGCGCGAGCGTATGAACGGCCGGAGGGGGTTGGGCTCCGGAAGGCCGTTAAGGGGGCGTCAAGGTTCTCGCAAATGCGTATCAAACAGGGCGTATTGCCTACTCCAGGCCGGAGACCTTGAACACAGTGCGGGCCGTCTCACGGTCGACGCGCGCCGAGATCTGCCGCAACGCCGTCTCACCGCAGCGCAGCACGCCGCGCTCGGTGCTGGTGCGGGCGTCCTGGTCGAGAACCCGCCACAGCGGGGGATTGGCGACGAGCACCTTGGGGTCGATCTCGGCCCGCCCGCCGTCGGAGTCCCGCAGGACGAGGCGCTGGGCGACCCCGTCCGACCAGCGCACCGAGACGAGCCGGTCGGTACGGACCTCGGCTTGGCGCAGCAGCCCGCGCGAGACGAGCCGGCCCCGGGTCACGGAGACCCGGGCCGGCCAGAGGACCACGAAGAGCAGGGCGGCCAGTCCGGTCCAGAGGGCGGCACGCAGCACGCTGAGTGTTCCCGCTCCGGTGTCGATGGCGAACAGCAGCACCAGCAGAAGTACCGCGCAACCGACCGCCGCACGGGCGTCGCCGGCCCAGGTGGAGTCGTGGACCGTCGGGTGCGCTGTCCCCTGTGGAGCTGTGCTGTGCCCCGCCACGATGCGGGTGGTCCTTCGTCCCATGCACCGGGACGGTAGACGTCCCCGGTGCGGCTGTCGTGAGGCCTTGACGGACCGCTGACGCACCGGCGCCTCTTCTTGTCGCGGGTCATACGCCGCCCTGACATCTCCGTGATCAACTGCCGGAGAGGCGCGCCTCCTCCAGGTCCAGCGAACGCTGGAGGCGGCGGCGGGTGGAGTCGCTGATGCGGTGGCCGTCGTAGAGCCGCTGGAGTTCGGCGGTCTCCTCGACGATCAGGTCGCGGCGCAGCTGCCGGTAGACGTGCTCGGCGGACTCGGTGGCGCTGTCGGTGGTGTCGTCTAGGCGCTCCAACGCGTGCTCCTGGCGGGCCTGAAGCGCCCTGCGCAGCCGGTCGGCGACCACCTCGGGGACGGCCTCCAGCTCCGACATCTCGTCCAGGCGGCGCAGCCCCGCCTCGGCCAGGCCCAGCCGAGCCCGTGCCTCCTCGCGCTCGGTGCGGTCCGGCTCCAGGGCTATGCCGGAGCGGCGTACGACAGCGGCGAGGGAGAAACCCTGGACGACCAGCGTCACCACGACCACGGAGGTGGTGAGGACGAGGACCAGCGGGCGCCCGGGGAGGACGGCGCCGCCCGCGGTCGTCACCGGAATCGACAGCGCGGCCGCCAGCGGCATCACGCCCCGGGTGCCGGCCCAGGAAAGGACCACAGGGACCCGCCAGTTGGTCCGGCGCTGACCGCCCTTCCACTGCAGCAGCGCGGAGAGCGGGAAGATCCACAGCATCCGGACCGCGATCAGGGTCCCGGCCAGGGCGAGGGCGTACAGCGGCCAGAGGCGGTCCCCGTCGCCCAGTTCGTCGATCAGTCCGGGCAGGGAGAGCCCGATCAGGGAGAAGACGACGCTCTCCAGGAGGAAGACCACCGTTCCGTACACCGCGTGCAGCTGGAGCCGGATGCGGGCGCTCGTCAGCCGGTCCGAGCGGCCGCCGAGCACCACCCCGGCCACCACCACCGAGGTCACGCCGGAGGTGTGCGCAGCCTCGGCGAGTACGTAGGCGGCGTACGGAGTGACGAGGGCGACGACCGTCTCCAGGACCGGGTCCTCCGTACGCCGCCGGATCAGTACGACCACCCCCGCGACCGCCGCCCCGATCAGCGTGCCGCCCCCGGCGAGCAGCGCGAACTCGGCCCCCGCGCCCGGCCAGGAGACGGCCGAGGCGGCGACGGCGACGCCCACCGCGACCTTGAAGAGGACCAGCGAGGTGGCGTCGTTGAACAGGCTCTCGGCCTGCACCATGGCCTGCACCTTGGGCGGCAGCGCCAGCCTGCGGCCCAGCGCGGTGACCGCCACCGGGTCGGTGCTGGCCAGCACCGCGCCGAGCACGAGCGCCATCTGCCAGGAGAGCGGGGTGATGACGGACGCGACGTAACCCACCACCGCCGCGGAAGCGAGGACCAGGCCGACGGCCAGGACGCTCACCGGCTTCCACACGGCGCGCAGTTCGCGCCAGGAGACGTCCTCGGCGCTGGCGTACAGCAGCGGCGGGAGCACCACGAGCCCGATGATCTCCGGAGTGACCTCTATCGCGGGCGAACCAGGCAGCAGGGCCACCACCAGACCCGCGACCACCAGGAGCGAGGGCGCGGGGATGCGCCAGCGGCGGGCGCCCGTGGCCACCATCGTGGCGAGCACCACCAGAAACAGAACCGTACCGACGCCGCGCATGCCGCCCCCTGGACAGATGCGGACCCGAGCGGACCGCAACGCCGACCAGACTTCCCGGCACACCGCCTTCACCCTATCGATACGCCGGACGTCAAGGCGACGTCAATCAACTGCTGACCGGCGACAGGGATGCGCCAAGACCCGCCCGGGCGCGGGGCACGGGGAGTTGGGTCGACGACGTACCCGACGATGCGAGGAGGCATGTGCTGTGGTGGTGGATCCGGACGTCCCGCCCGGGAGGACGGGGCAGTTGAAGGTCTTCCTCGGGGCGGCCCCCGGAGTGGGCAAGACCTACCGGATGCTGGACGAGGCCCGGCGCAGGGCGGAGCGCGGCACCGACGTGGTGGTCGCGTACGTCGAGTGCCACAAACGGCGGCACACCCTGGACCGTCTCGACGGCTTCGAGATCCTGCCGCGCACCCGACGCGCCTACCGGGGCGGGCAGTTCGAGGAGATGGACCTCGACGCGGTGCTCGCACGGCGGCCCCAGGTCGCCCTCGTCGACGAGCTCGCCCACAGCAACGTCCCCGGCGGACGCAACGTCAAGCGCTGGCAGGACATCGAGGAACTGCTCGCCGCGGGCATCGACGTCGTCACCGCCGTCAACATCCAGCATCTGGAGTCCCTCAACGACGTCGTCGAGAAGATCACCAGGGTGCCGCAGCAGGAGACCGTCCCCGACGACGTCGTCCGCCGCGCGCACCAGATCGAGCTGGTCGACATGCCCGCCGACGCGCTGCGCCGCCGTATGGCACACGGCAACATCTACGCACCCGAGAAGGTCGACGCCGCCCTCGCCAACTACTTCCGGGTCGGGAATCTGACCGCACTGCGGGAACTGGCCCTGCTCTGGGTCGCCGACAGCGTGGACGAGGCGCTGCAGAAGTACCGCACCGAGCACGGCATCGGCGGCGTCTGGGAGACCAGGGAACGCGTCGTGGTCGCCCTGACCGGAGGACCCGAGGGCGAGACGATCATCCGCAGGGCGGCCAGGATCGCCGACCGGTCCGCGCGCGGCGACCTGCTCGCCGTGCACATCGCGCGCAGCGACGGACTCGCCGCCGGATCCTCGTCGGCCGCGCTCGCCCGCCAGCGGGTCCTCGTCGAGAGTCTCGGCGGTACCTACCACTCGGTCGTCGGCGACGACATCCCCACCGCGCTCCTGGAGTTCGCCCGCGCCGAGAACGCCACCCAGCTCGTCCTCGGCACCAGCCGGCGCAGCAGACTGGAACGGTTCCTGACCGGGCGCGGGATAGGAGAGACGGTCGTCGGGCTCTCCGAGGACATCGACGTCCACACCGTCACCCATGAACGGGCGGGCGGGGGACGGCTGTTGCCGTCGCGGCGCCGCACCCTGTCGACGCCCCGGCTCATCGCGGGCCCCGTCTCGGGGCTCGTGCTTCCTGTCGTCCTCACCTTCCTCCTCCACCACACACGGGGCAGCCTCGACCTCATGAGCGAGGCGCTGCTGTTCCTGCTCGCGGTCGTCGGCGTGGCCTGCGTCGGAGGAGTGGTGTCGGCCGTGGTCGCCTCGGTCACCGCATCGCTGCTCCTGAACTACTGGTTCATCCCGCCCGCAGGACACTTCACCGCCAACCTCAACAGTGTTCTGGCGACCGTGGTGTTCGCCGTCGTCGCGGGCACGGTGGCGGCCGTCGTCGACCGTTCGCTGCGACTCTCGCGCCGCTCGGCCCGCGCGACCGCCGAAGCAGAGACGCTCTCCTCGCTCGCGGGCTCCATCGTGCGCGGCGACGAGGCGGTGCCGGCCCTTCTCGCCCGTACGCGCGAGACCTTCGCCATGGAATCGGTCGAGCTCGTGCCCTGCTCGGCGGTGACCGGGGCCTCCGAGCGGGACGACCCGGTGGTACGCGTCCCCGTCGGCCAGGACACCTTCCTGCTGCTGCGCGGCCGTACGCTGCCCGCCGCCGAACGCCGCGTCCTCACCGCGTTCGCCGCCCACCTCACCGTCGCCGTCGAACGTGCGCGGCTCGCGGAGGCGGCCGCCGAGATAGAACCCGTCAGGGCCGCGGACCGGATGCGCACGGCGCTGCTCGCCGCCGTCAGCCACGACCTGCGCACGCCCCTCGCGGCGGGCTGGGCCGCGATCGCCTCGCTGCGCAGCCGCGACGTGGACTTCAGCGACGACGACCGCGACGAACTCCTCGCCACCGCCGACGAGTCGATGGCCCGCCTCGGCCGGCTGATCGACAACCTCCTCGACATGAGCCGCCTCCAGGCCGGGGCCCTCAACCTCAGCCTGCGCGCCATGGCCCTGGAGGAAGTGCTCCCGATGGCCCTCGAGTCGCTGCCCTCCGGCGCGCCCCCGGTCGACATCCAGCACCTCGACGCCGTCCCCGCCGTCCTGGCCGACCCGCCGCTCCTGGAGCGGGTGATCGCCAACCTCCTGAGCAACGCCGCCCGCCACACCCCGCGCGGCGCGTCCGTACTGCTCACGGCCAGCACGCTCGCCGACCGGGTCGAGGTACGGGTCGTCGACCGCGGCCCCGGCCTGCCCGCCGCCGACCGCGAGCGGGCCTTCGTACCGTTCCAGCGGCTCGGCGACACCGACAACACGACGGGCGTAGGGCTCGGCCTGGCGCTGTCCCGCGGCCTCACCGAGGCGATGGAGGGCACGCTCACCCCCGAGGACACCCCGGGAGGCGGGCTGACCATGGTGCTGTCCCTGCCGGTGGCCGAGGTACCGGCGCCCGCGTAAGAGGTACGTCAGGGACACCAGCGCCGCCGCCGTCTTCCAGGAGCACCCTGGGAGGTGGAGCACGGGAGGTCGCCATGACCAGGTTCGCACTGCCCGCGGCGCTCGTGGCGGGCGTCGCCCTCACACAATGCGCGGCACGGGACCGCCGTCTGAAGGCCGTCGCGGTCACCGATGAGGGCTACCTCGACCGCATCGGCGCCATCGACCGCATCGCACAGCACACGACGTCCGCCGATGCCGTCGTCGAACACGTACGGGACGAACTGACCGGGCTGGTGGCGCTCGACGGCTGCCGCTTCGAGTACGGCAGGTGGCGGTGACGCTCGCCGGGCGGGCGGGGGCCGCGCTGGCGGATGCGGGCGGGGTGCGGGAGCAGGAGTGCTGACGCCGCCGTCAAGCACGCGTTAATGCATGACCGTCGGGCGTCAGGGGGGCGTCAACGCGGCTGATCACTCGAACTTCTGACCTGCATGCTGATGTGCGCACGGGTTCGTACGAGCGGCCCGTGGCGCGAGGTTGGAGTGCCAGTGGCGGTCACCGTCGGTACAGAACAGCACCAGGGAGCGGGGGCCCCGGAAGCTGAAGAACCGGACCCCGCGCCATTCGCCCGTACCGGGGGAGACCCCGTGCCGCGGTCCGGAGGGGACCCGCGTGAAGGACAGCCGCGGCGACGGTCTCCCATCGCCGTCGCCCGGCTCGTCCGCTTACACCTCCGGCGTCACTGGGCCACGCTGCCGGGGCGGCTGCGCCTCACCCGTACGGTGTGCCTGCTCCTCGGGGCCGGACTCCTCGCCCTGATCGCCGTCGCGGCGACCGGGCTCTCCACCACCTGGGACGCGGTCGAGAAGCGCGACGCACCCCGTACGGTCGCCGCCACCCAACTGGACCTCGCGCTCGACGACATGGACGCGCAGGCCGCCAACATCCTTCTCTCCAGCGGTGATTCGGGCACCGGCGCGGGTCGGCTGCCGGAGTCGTACACCAAGGCGACCGGCTTCTACGGGGACGCACAGGAAACCATCAGCTCCTCACTGCGCACCCTGGGCGCCGCAGCGGAGGGCGACCCGGCGACCGAGGCCACCGTCGTCGCGCTGACCGACGACTTCGCGCACTACCAGGAGCTCATCGGGCGCGCACTGGAGAACGACGAGCACTCCGGCGGCAAGGAGGCCGCCCGCGCCGACTACCGGCGGGCCACCGACCTCCTCACCGGGAAGCTGCTGCCCCAGGCGCGGAAGCTCGTCGACGCCAACAACGCGGTCTACCTGCGCGAATACACGTCCGCCCGCTCGGACCTCGCCACCCAGCAGACGACCGAAGCCGTACTCGGCGTCCTCCTGATCGCGGCCCTCGTCCTCCTCCAGGTCCACCTCGCCCGCCGCTTCCGTCGCATCCTGAACCCGGCGCTGCTCGCGGCGACCCTGTGCGCGGTGGTCGCGGTCGTGTGCGGCAGCAGTCTCCTGGCCGTCGACGCCGACCAGTTGAAGGTCGCGCGGCACGACGCCTTCGACTCCGTGGTCGCGCTCTCGCGCTCCAAGGCGATCGGCTACGACGCCAACGCCGACGAGAGCCGCTTCCTGCTGGACGCATCGCGCCGGCCCGTGTACGAGAGGTCCTTCCTGGAGAAGTCGCAGCAGCTGTACGGAATGAAGGGCGCGAGCCTCGGCTCGTACGACCAGCAGCTGGCGGAGACCTGGTCCGCCTACCAACGCGACCACGGGGACGAGCAGTTCACCGGCGAGTACCGGCGCGAGCTCGACAACATCACCTTCGCCGGGGAGCGGGCGGCCGCCGAGCAGACCGTCGAGGCGTACGCCGTCTACCAGAGGGACGACCGCACGTTCCGGCGCCTGGTGGCCGAGGGGAAGCTGAAGGAGGCCACCGTCTTCTGCATCGGCTGGGCCTCCGACACCTCCAACGCCCACTTCGGGGTCTGGATGGAGGCCCTGGACAAGGTGACCGCGATCAATGCCGGCCACCACGCGCAAGCCGTCGCCACGGGCCGCGACGCGCTCTCCGTCCGGGCGCCCGCGGCGGGAGGGGCCCTGCTCCTGGCGGCCGGCCTCCTGGTGATCGGGCTGCGGCCCCGGCTGGCCGAGTTCCGATGACGTCGACGCTCCCTCTGCCCGGACGCACCGACGTCCGCTCCCAGCACATGGTGATCTGCGGCAACGACGGTCTGGCCCAACGCCTCGCGGTCGAACTCGACGCCGTGTGCGGCGAGACGGTCACCGTCGTCCTGCCGTCCCGACGCGACGAACACGGCGGCCGGATCGACGCCCTGCACCGCGACCCGAACTCGCCCGTACAGCTCCTCGTCTCCGCGCAGCCGGACGAACAGACCTTACGGGCGGCGGGAGTTGAGCGCGCCGCCGCGCTGGCCCTCACCTACGGCGACGACCAGACCAATGTGACGGCGGCCCTTCTTGCCCGCAGCCTCAACCCCGGGATCCGCCTCGTCATCCGTATGTACAACCGCGAACGCGGCCGCCACCTGGAGCAGTTGCTCGACCGTGCGGTCCTGGCCCGCTCCCCGCACACGGAGACCGGCATCGTCGACGTCTCGACGACCGTCCTGTCCGACGCCGACACCGCCGTCCCCGAACTGGTCGCGGCGGCCGCACTGGGGGAGGGGCCCACGCTCCAGGTCGACGGCAAGGTGTTCCGGGGCGTGGTGCGGCCCGCAGGGACCCCGCCGCACGCCTCCGACCTCGCCACCCTCGCCGTCCTCTCGGGGACGCACCGCGACGACCCCCGCAGCCAGGACAGCGCCGAGACCCCGGGCGCCGACGGCACCCTCCTCCTCCCCGACACCCGCACCTCCTACCACCGGCAGTTCACCCACGGCCGGCTGATGCTGGAGGAGGTCACCCCCGACCACCACCCGGACCTCCCGGCGGACCCGCGCGGCGCACGCGACTGGCTCCGCGGCCGGCTGAGCCACCTCCCCTGGAACGTCTTCGTCTCCCGCGAGGTGAGCTCCGTCTTCGGGCTGCTCGCCGCGGTCGTGGTGCTGCTCGCCCTCGCCACCTGGCTGCTGGTGGACGCGATGCCGCTGTGGAAAGCGGTGTACCTGCCGATGCTGGACATCTTCACGATGGGCGACCCGGCCATCGGCGAACCGCCCGCCAGGCGGGTCCTCCAGCTCATCGCGGGCTTCGTCGGCCTCGCTGTCCTGCCGCTCGTCGTCGCCGCCACGATGAACGCGACCGAGGCGTTCCGTACGGCATCCGCGAGCCATCCGCCCACCGAGAACCTGGCCGACCACATCGTCCTCGTCGGCCTCGGCAAGATCGGCACACGGGTCCTGGCCCGGCTGCGTACCACCCGCCACCAACTCGTCGTCATCGAGCGCGACCCGCACGCCCGCGGTGTCGCCCTCGCCCGCGAGCAGGGGGTGCCGCTGCTCGTGGACGATGCCACCGCCCCGGGCGTCCTGGACCTGGCCCGGATCGCCGGGGCCCGCTCCCTGCTCATCCTGACCAGCGACGACAGCGCCAACCTCGACATCGTGATGGCGGCCCGCGAGACGAACCCCGACATCCGGGTCGTCCTGCGGCTGTACGACGACGACTTCGCGGCCACCGTCTCCCACACGATGCGCGCCTCCTACCCGCACGCCCTCACCCGCAGCCGCAGCGTCTCCGCGCTCGCCGCACCCTCGTTCGCGGCGGCCATGATGGGCCGGCACGTCCTGGGCGTCATGCCGGTGGAGCGCGGTGCGCTGCTGTTCACCGTGGTGGACGTGGGCGGCCATCCGGAGCTGGAGGGGTTCTCCGTCCACGAGGCGTTCCAGCAGAACGAGTGGCGGGTCCTCGCGGTCGGATCCGCGCACGGCCCGGCCCCGTACGTCACCGCGTCGGACACGCTCGGCGGCGGGCTCGGGAGGCGTACGGACTTCGACTGGCGGCCTCCGCACGGCCGGGTGCTGCGGGCCGGGGACCGGGTCGTGCTGGCGACGACCCGGCGCGGGCTCGACATCCTGATGACCGGGGTGCAGCAGCACCCGCCGAGGAGCTAGGCGGCGACGCGGCGGTCGGCGGGGGTGCCGGTCGCGTAGTGGACGTACTCGCGCTCCAGGCGGAAACCGGCGGTCCACGCCAGCAGACGGCTGGGGCGGTTGTGGCTGGAGCAGGTCCAGCTCGCGGTTCGGCCGCGGGACTCGACATCGGCGCAGAGCGCGACGACACAGGTGAGGGCGAGCTGCTCGCGGCGGTGCTCGGCGGCGGTGACGACGGCGATGTCCTCGTACAGGGTGCCGAGGAAGTAGGTGCAGGCGACGGCGAGCAGCCGGTCGCGGTGGAAGGCGCCCCAGGCGTGGCCCGATGCGGCGAGGGCGGCGGGGCTGCCCCAACTGTCGTATATCCAGGCCGACTCGGCGTCGAGCGCTGCGAGAGCCGGGGTGTCGGACGGCACGATTCGGCGCACGGTGGTGCCCCGGAGCGGGCGCGGCAGGGCCGGCTGCTCGCGGCGTACGTACACCATTCGCTCCCAGGGCACGATCCGGTCGAAGGCGGAGCCGAGGGCGGGCAGGAAGCGGGCCGGGGCCAGTGCGTAGTGGCCGGACAGGGGTGCCAGGGCGGCCGGTTCGAGGGTGCTCGCGTCGCCGCGCAGCAGCACATGGCCGGCGGAGGTGACGGCGAGGGCGCGCGGCCGTTCGGCTCTGTCCGCCCAGAGGCGGCCTGTGCCGGTGGCCAAGACGTGCTCGGCGAGTGCGGTCGGCCCTGCGGACCCGGAGGGGAACCAGCGCATACGGGAAGAGAGTTGGCGCAGCGGAAGTTCGATCATGGCGGGTCTTCATCTCCGGGTGAGGGGAACGGGACAGGGGGCGGACCGGGCGCCGGGCGGCGTAGTCCGCCCCCTGGTCCTTCAGGCGGCTAGTTGGCGGCTTTGCTGCCGTGGTTGGACTTCTTCTTGCGGCGGTCCTTCTTCTTGCGGGCGCGCTTGGACATGAGGGGGTACTCCTTCAAGAGGTGTGGCCGACGAGCAGGTCGGCCAGCTTGTTGAGGCGCTTGATGCTGCGGGACTCGGTGGCGGCGGCAGCGGGCTCGACGCGTTCGTCGCGGTCGTAGTAGGCGCCGTTGACGATCTCGGTGGCCGGGTCGCAGAGCCGTACGACATGGGCCGCGCCCTCGGCGGCGCTGGTGCCCTGGTGTGCGTACAGGGGGAGCAGGGCCGTCTCGCAGATGCCCGGGTGGACGGAGACGGCGGTCACCCGCGGGTCCGCCGCGAAGATCGTGAGCGCCATCTGGGCCTGGGCGTAGGCGGCCAGGCGTGAGTAGCTGCGGGCGCGGTTCGGGTCGCTCCAGGAGATGGAGGCGGTGCGGTGCAGGGACGAGGAGACGTTGACGACGCGGCCGCCCGGGTCGGTTGTGAGCGCCTGTTCCAGCAGGCACGTCAGCAGGTAGTGGGCGAGGAAGTTCACCTGGAAGGCGACCTCGTTGCCGTCGGCCGTGACGGTGTGCCGCTCGGGAGCCGCCGTCCCCGCGTTGTTGACCAGGACGTCGAGGTGCGGGTGCGACTCGGAGACCCGGTGGGCGAGCTGCTCCACCTCTTCGAGACGGGTGAAGTCGGCTGCGTACGCGCAGAGTTGGGCGGAGTCGATGCCGGCCGTGGCGATCAGACTGTCGGTCGCGGTGCGTGCTTCCTCGGCGGTGCGGCCGTGCACGAGCACGGTGGCACCGTGCTCGGCCAGCAGCCGGGCGGTCTCGTAGCCGATACCGGAGGTCGCTCCGGTCACCAGCGCGGTGCGGCCGGACAGGGTTGCTGAAGACATGGTCCATTCCTGGGTGTGGGCACGCCGACGCCGTCCCGGGAGCGGGGCGGGCGTGCAGGGGTGTGTGGAGATGCGCGTACGCCGTCGGACCGGATGCGGTGCTGACGGCGTACGGCGCGGGCGGGCTCGGCCCAGAGATCAGAGATCAGAGAGCCGGCACGGAACAGCGCGCGACATCACCCGCACCGCCGTATGCGGCGGGCGGTCGTCATGGCGCAGGCTGCTGTTCACGTCCCCAGCCAACCGTCCCGCGACGGCCGGCTCAAGAGAGCTCAGCCGTCCTTGACGGTCCTCTGACGTGACCACGTCGTCACGGGGGGTGACCAAGGGGCGTCTCTGGGGCCTTCGCGTAAGAGTCGCGTCAAGGCGGCACCCCTTGCCGTAAGGGGGCCGTCAACGGAACGCGCAGAAGTCGTCAGAGGCGGTTTCCTCAAGGAGTCCGATCACTTCCGAACTTCTTCAGGAGCTCACGATGGCCGACCTGGCCTTCGTCGTCACCACGATCGCGGTCTTCGCGCTGGTGGCGCTCATCGCCAAAGGGGTGACCAAGCTGTGACTGCCGAGAACATCGTCGGCCTCGTCGTGGCCGTCGCCCTGCTGGGTTACCTCGTCATAGCCCTTGTCTTTCCGGAGAGGTTCTGAGCCCTGATGAGCCCCGTCCTCGCTGGTGTGCTGCAGTTCCTCGCGCTCTTCGTCGCGCTGGCTCTGGCATACCGTCCGCTCGGCGACTACATGGCCGGCGTCTACTCCTCGAAGAAGCACCTCCGGGTCGAGAAGTGGATCTACAAGGCCATCGGCGCCAACCCCTCCACCGAGATGCGCTGGCCCGCCTATCTGCGCGGTGTCCTCGCCTTCTCCCTGGTGAGCGTCCTCTTCCTCTACCTGCTGCAGCGCATCCAGGGCTCGCTCCCCGGCTCGCTCGGCTTCTCCTCGATCGACCCGGACCAGGCGTTCAACACCGCCGCGTCGTTCGTCTCCAACACCAACTGGCAGTCGTACTACGGCGAGCAGGCCATGGGCCACGTCGTACAGACCGGCGGTCTTGCCGTACAGAACTTCCTCTCGGCATCCGTCGGCATCGCCGTGGCGGTGGCCCTCGTCCGCGGCTTCGCCCGCTCCCGCACCGGTGAGCTCGGCAACTTCTGGGCCGACCTGGTGCGCGGCACCGTCCGCATCCTCATCCCGATCGCGGCGATCGCCGCCGTCGTGCTGGTCGCGTGCGGCGCCATCCAGAACTTCTCCGGCATCCACTCGGTCGGCCAGTTCATGGGCGGCTCGCAGCAGTGGAACGGCGGCGCGGTCGCATCCCAGGAGGCCATCAAGGAGCTGGGCACCAACGGCGGCGGCTACTTCAACGCCAACTCGGCCCACCCCTTCGAGAACCCCAACGGCTTCTCGAACCTCTTCGAGATCTTCCTGATCCTCGTGATCCCCTTCGCGCTGACCCGCACCTTCGGCCGCATGGTCGGCTCGATCAAGCAGGGTTACGCGATCCTCGCCACGATGGTGACGATCTGGGTCGGCTTCACCGCGCTGATGATGTGGACCGAGTTCCACCACGGCGGCCCGGCCTTCGACATCGCCGGCGGCGCCATGGAGGGCAAGGAGACCCGGTTCGGCATCCCCGGATCGTCGATCTTCTCGGTCGCGACCACCCTCACCTCGACCGGTGCGGTCAACTCCTTCCACTCCTCTTTCACCGGCTTCGGCGGCGGCATCACGATGCTCGGCATGCAGCTCGGCGAGATCGCACCCGGTGGTACCGGGTCCGGCCTCTACGGAATGCTGATCATGGCGATCATCGCGGTGTTCATCGCGGGTCTGATGGTCGGCCGTACCCCGGAGTACCTGGGCAAGAAGATCGGCACCCGCCAGATCAAGTTCGCGGCCTGCTACATCCTCATCACCCCGGCGCTGGTGCTCTGCTTCACCGCCGCGGCGATGGCGCTGCCCACCCCCGGCCACTCGATGACCAACTCGGGTGCGCACGGCTTCTCCGAGATCCTGTACGCCTACACCTCGGGCGCCAACAACAACGGTTCGGCCTTCGCAGGGCTCAACGCCGACACCCAGTGGTTCAACACCACGATCGGTCTCGCGATGCTCCTCGGCCGCTTCGTGCCGATGATCTTCGTCCTGGCGCTGGCCGGCTCGCTCGCGGAGCAGAAGCCGGTCCCCGCCACCGCAGGAACGCTCCGTACCGAGAAGCCGCTGTTCACCGGGCTCCTCGTCGGAACCATCCTCATCGTCACCGGTCTCACCTACTTCCCCGCGCTCGCGCTGGGACCGCTCGCTGAAGGGCTGGCGTCATGAGTACCCTCACTCCGGCCCGGGCGCCCCACCAGGACGCACCCACGGGCCACAAGCCGGAAGCCGGCAGCCGTGTCGGCGGCGGGCTCTTCGACCCGAAGCAGCTGATCAAGTCCTTCCCGGACGCGATCAGGAAGCTCCACCCGCGCGTCATGGTCAAGTCGCCCGTGATGTTCGTGGTCGAGATCGGGTCCGTACTGACCACGGTCTTCGCGATCAAGGACCCGGGCAGCTGGTTCGGCTGGGCGATCGCCGCCTGGCTCTGGCTGACCACGATCTTCGCCAACCTGGCCGAGGCAGTCGCCGAAGGCCGTGGCAAGGCGCAGGCCGACACCCTGCGCAAGGCCAAGACCGAGACCGTCGCCCGCCGCCTCAAGAACGGCGTCGAGGAGCAGGTGCCCGGCACCGCGCTCACCATCGGTGACCTGGTGGTCTGCGAGGCCGGAGACATCATCCCCGGCGACGGTGACGTCGTCGAGGGTGTAGCGAGCGTCGACGAATCGGCCATCACCGGTGAATCGGCCCCCGTCATCCGGGAGTCGGGCGGCGACCGCTGTGCCGTCACGGGCGGTACGAAGGTGCTGTCCGACCGGATCGTCGTCAAGATCACGACGAAGCCCGGCGAGACCTTCATCGACCGCATGATCGCCCTCGTCGAGGGCGCGGCCCGGCAGAAGACGCCGAACGAGATCGCGCTGAACATCCTGCTCGCCTCGCTCACCATCGTCTTCCTGCTCGCGGTTGTCACCCTGCAGCCCTTCGCGACGTACGCCGGCGCCGAGCAGTCGATGATCGTGCTGACCGCGCTGCTGGTCTGCCTGATCCCGACGACCATCGGGGCTCTGCTCTCCGCGATCGGCATCGCGGGCATGGACCGGCTGGTTCAGCGCAACGTACTGGCCATGTCCGGCAGGGCAGTTGAAGCCGCGGGTGACGTGTCCACGCTGCTGCTCGACAAGACCGGCACCATCACCCTGGGCAACCGCCAGGCCTCGGAGTTCGTACCCGTACGCGGAACGACCGAGGCGGAGGTCGCCGACGCAGCCCAGCTCTCGTCGCTCTCCGACGAGACCCCCGAGGGCCGCTCCATCGTCGTACTGGCGAAGGAGAAGTACGGGCTGCGCGAGCGCCACCAGGGCGAACTGACGCAGGCCGAGTGGATCGAGTTCACCGCACAGACCCGTATGTCGGGTGTCGACGTCGACGGCCGCAAGGTCCGCAAGGGCGCGACCGGTTCGGTCATCGCCTGGGTCAAGGAGCAGGGCGGCGAGGTGTCCGAGGACGCCGACACCCTCTCCAACACCATCTCCCAGGCCGGCGGCACCCCGCTGCTCGTCGCCGTCAAGGACGAGCGGGGCGCCCGCATCCTCGGGGTCATCCACCTCAAGGACGTCGTCAAGGAGGGCATGCGCGAGCGGTTCGACGAACTGCGCCGCATGGGGATCAAGACCGTCATGATCACGGGTGACAACCCGCTGACCGCCAAGGCGATCGCGGAGGAGGCGGGCGTGGACGACTTCCTCGCCGAGGCCACCCCCGAGGACAAGATGGCGCTGATCAAGCGCGAGCAGGCCGGTGGCAAGCTCGTCGCGATGACCGGTGACGGTACGAACGACGCGCCCGCGCTGGCCCAGGCGGACGTCGGCGTCGCGATGAACACGGGTACGTCGGCCGCGAAGGAGGCCGGCAACATGGTCGACCTCGACTCGAACCCGACCAAGCTCATCGAGATCGTCGAGATCGGCAAGCAACTCCTCATCACCCGTGGTGCGTTGACGACCTTCTCGATCGCCAACGACGTCGCGAAGTACTTCGCGATCATCCCGGCGATGTTCGCGGTGGTCTACCCGGGCCTCGACAAGCTGAACATCATGCACCTGGCCAGCCCCGAGTCGGCGATCCTGTCCGCCGTCATCTTCAACGCGCTGATCATCATCGCGCTGGTGCCGCTGGCCCTGAAGGGCGTGCAGTACAAGCCGACCAGCGCCGACAAGATGCTCCGGCGCAACCTCACGATCTACGGAATCGGCGGTCTGATCGCCCCGTTCATCGGTATCAAGATCATCGACCTGCTCATCTCCCTCATCCCCGGAATCGGCTGATCTGCCATGAACAACTCTGTGAGCGGCGCCGGCCGCCTGCTCTGGGCCGGGCTCCGTGCCCTGCTCGTCCTGACCGTGGTGTGCGGCGTGATCTATCCGCTCGTCGTCACCGGTATCGCCCAGGCCGCGTTCAGCAACAAGGCCAACGGCTCCGAGATCAAGGAGAACGGCAAGGTCGTCGGCTCCTCCCTCATCGGGCAGACCTACAACCTCCCGCTGAAGAAGGGCGAGGAGACCCCGGCCGCGGACCTCAAGTGGTTCCAGCCGCGCCCCTCCAACGGCCTCGGCTCCAACAGCGTCAACACTCAGTACAAGCTGATCCTGTCCGGCGCCACGAACCGTTCCGGTGACAACGCCGACCTGATCAAGTGGGTCACCGACGCCAAGGCCGCCGTCGTCAAGGACAACTCGGTGAACGGCTACACGGTGAAGCCTGGGGACGTCCCGGCCGACGCCGTGACCTCCTCGGGCTCGGGTCTCGACCCGGCGATCTCCCCCGAGTACGCGAAGATCCAGATCCACCGGATCGCCGCACTCAACCACCTCACGGTGGACCAGGTCGACCAGCTCGTCGCCGACAACACCAGCGGCCGCCTCCTGGGCTTCATGAGCGAGCCGACGGTCAACGTCCTGAAGCTCAACATCGCGCTCAAGGACCTGCTGCAGAAGTGACCGCGTTACAGCAAGGGGCGGGAGCCGGCAGGCCAGGCACACCCTGGCCGCCGGCTCCCGCCCCTCCGCACAACAGAAAGGCGGCACACCGATGACCCGGGTGCTGGTGGTGGAGGACGAACCACAGCTCGTACGGGCGCTCGAGATCAATCTCAGGGCGCGGAAGTACGTCGTCGATGCCGCGTCCGACGGGGAGACCGCACTGATACTGGCCGCCGAGAACCCACCCGATGCCGTGCTCCTCGACCTCGGACTGCCGGACATGGACGGCCTCGACGTACTGAAGACGCTCCGCCGCTGGTCCCGGGCGCCCGTCCTGGTGGTCTCCGCGCGCAGCACCTCCGACGAGAAGGTCGCGGCGCTGGACGCCGGGGCCGACGACTACATCACCAAGCCGTTCAGCATGGACGAACTCCTCGCCCGCCTGCGCGTGGCCACCCGCCGCACCGCACCCGCGACGCGGTCCGACGGCGGGACGGGCATCGTCACCACCGAGAACTTCACGCTGGACCTGCACGCCAAGAAGGCCAGGCGCGGCGGCAAAGACGTCCGGCTCACGCCGACCGAGTGGCACCTGGTCGAGGTCCTCACCCGCAACCGCGGCCGCCTCGTCAGCCAGCGCCAGCTCCTGGAGGAGGTCTGGGGTCCCGGCTACCGGACGCAGAGCAACTATCTCCGCGTCTACATGGCCCAGCTGAGGCGCAAGCTCGAAGCGGACCCCTCGCATCCACGGCATCTCATCACTGCTCCGGGGATGGGTTACCGCTTCGAACTCTGACGACACGTCAGGAATCATGTACGGGAACGTTGTTCACATCTATAACCATTGACGTGCCCATGGCGACCCTTTAGTGTCCGAAGAAAGGGCTTTCTCGCCCTGAAGCTGATACCCACCCGCGCAGCTCGTTCATGCAGTCGAACCGCCATGGAGGCGAACGATGCAACTGAAAGCCGCCCTCGCATGTGCCGGCCTGTTGGCCGGAGCGCTAGTTGCCCTGCCCGGCACGACGGCGCAGGCCGCGTCCACCCGTTATGAGGCCGAGAGTTCGCCGGCCGTCTGCACCGGCACCATCGACTCCAACTGGACCGGCTACTCCGGCAGCGGGTTCTGCAATGGCAACAACGCCGTTGGTGCGTATGCCCAGTTCACCGTGAACGCGAGTGCCGCGGGCACCGCGACGCTTCAGGTGCGTTTCAGCAACGGGACCACCACCGCCCGGCCCGCGGACGTCGTGGTGAACGGATCGACGGTCGCGTCGGCGTCGTTCGAGGGCACGGCCGCGTGGGACACCTGGACCGCGAAGACGCTCACGGTGCCGGTGAAGGCGGGCAGCAACACCATCCGGTTCAACCCCACCAGCGTGAACGGACTGCCCGACGTCGACAGCCTCGACGTCGAGGTGGCCACCGGCACCACACCGCCGTCGGGCACCGCGCTGTACGTGGCGCCGGGCGGCAGCGACAGCGCGGCCGGAACGCAGGCCGCCCCGACGACGCTGCCCTCCGCGATCAGCCGCGTCGCACCCGGCGGGACGATCTACGTGCGGGGCGGAACGTACAACTACTCCTCGACGGTCACCGTCCCGGTCGGCAGCGACGGCACCTCCGCCGCCCGCACCACCCTGTCCGCCTACCCGGGCGAGACCCCGGTCCTCAACTTCTCGGCGCAGAGCGAGAGTTCGACCAACCGCGGACTCCAGCTGAACGCCTCGTACTGGCACCTCTACGGTCTGGTCGTCGAGCACGCCGGTGACAACGGGATCTACGTCGGCGGCAGCAACAACGTGGTGGAGCGCACGGTGACGCGCTTCAACCACGACTCGGGTCTTCAACTCGGCCGGATCGCCTCCACCACCCCCAGCTCGCAGTGGCCGTCGAACAATCTGATCGTGAGCGCCGAGTCGCACGACAACGCGGACTCCGACGGCGAGGACGCGGACGGCTTCGCGGCGAAGCTCACGACGGGGACCGGGAACGTCTTCCGGTACGACGTCTCGCACAACAACATCGACGACGGCTGGGACCTCTACACCAAGACGGACACGGGGGCGATCGGCCCGGTGACCATCGAGTACTCGCTGTCGTACAACAACGGCACGCTCTCCGACGGCACCGTGAACTCCAACGGCGACCGCAACGGCTACAAGCTCGGCGGCGACGACATCGCGGTCAACCACACCGTCCAGCACAGCATCGCGTTCGGCAACGGCCATCACGGGTTCACGTACAACAGCAACCCCGGGAAGATGGCCATCTCGAACAACGCCAGCATCGACAACGCCGAGCGCAACTACTCGTTCGACGCCGGGACTTCGGTGTTCCGGACGAACACCTCGTGCCGCTTCGCGGTCACCGGCTCGAACGACAAGACGGTCGGCGACGCCGACAGCTCGAACCAGTTCTGGTCGGGCACGAACGGATCCCGGTGCTCCTCGTACGCCGGCGCCCTGGCCTGGTCCTTCGCCTCGGACGGCCACCTCGCGGTGACGTTCGGCGGCAAGGTCGTCACGCCGTAGCCGGGCCCTGTACACCTCCGCGCCGGTCCGTCCTGCTCGTCAGGACGGACCGGACGCGGTCCTGAAGCGCCCTCAGTTGTCGAACCAGACGATCAGCCGGACGTTGTCGTCGCCGTGTTGCGAGGCGAGGGCCTCCATGACGGTCCAGACCGGCGTCCAGTCGCCGGATTCCCGAACGGCGTCCCGGCGACGGATCGTCTCGAACCTGTAGAGGGTGTCACCGATGAGCCACTCGCTCCCCTCGGGCCATGCCTCGGCGTCGCCCGGTATCCGATCGGGGAGTCCGGCATGTTGGGCGAACCAGGGACTCCAGCTGGACTTTCCCGTCAGCGTCAGCCCGTCGGCGGTTTGTCGGTAGATGTGGATCCGGCTGTCGGTCTTTTCCGCGGGCTCGTCCCAGTCGACCGCCTTGAGCTCTGCCCAGGTGATCCAAGTGGTTCCGTACGGCTGGTACTGCTCCCATCGGGCGAAGTCGGCACGAACAGCCTCGGACACATCGATCGGCAGTCCGCGATCCGCGGCCAGCGGACGGAAGTTGGCGTAGTTGCGGATTCCGAAGAGGCAGCCGAACGCGTCGTAGTCCCTGTTGATGTTGAGGAAGAAGAGGTCGACGGCGGCCCGCCAGACCGATTCCTCGTCCTCATCCTCGTGCAGATGCCATGCGCGGCATTCGATCATGCCGCTGATATCCGTCCCCATGACGAAAATTGTGCAACCTGCGTCAATCGGTTTTACGAGGGCGCGGTGAAGTCGTGGCGGGGTGCCTTGCGCAGGGAGAACCAGGCGCGGGCCAGGAGGCGTGCGCGATCCGTGAGTACCGTGTAGGGCGTGGGGTGTTGGCCCGCGTCCCTCGCCGCGTGTTCCAGGTAGTCGCGCAGTTGCCATACGTCTGCCGGATCGGACGATGCGTCCAGCGCGTCCCGCAGTCGCCGGGGTGTGAAGTGCAGGTCCGCTGCTGCTTCCCCGGGTGTCAGGCCCGAGAGCCTGAGATTGGTCTTCAACTCCTCGCTCGTTCGAAGGCGTTCGGTTGCGTTGAGTGACATGGATCGTCCTATTCGAAGGTGATGTCTCCCGGGCGCGTGCTCACCGCGTCCAGCGTCGCGAGTGTTGCGGCGTCGAGGGTCAGCGCGCCTGCCTCGACGTTCGCCGCCAGGTGGTCCGCGTTCGCCGTGCCCGGGATCAGCAGCACGTTCGGGGCGTGGTGGAGCAGCCAGGACAGGCCGATCTGGGCCGGGGTGCAGTTCAGGGAATGGGCCGCCGCCAGGGCCGCCGGCTCGTCCGTGACCTTGGGCATGCCGGGGAATGCGCTGCCCAGCGGGAAGTACGGCACCCAGGCGATGCCCTCCTCGCCGCAGAGCGTGAGCATGTCCTCGTCGTCCCGGGCCACCAGGCTGTACGCGTTCTGTACGCAGGCGATCCCGGCCGGGAGTGCGTGGCGCAGCACCTCAAGGCTCACGCTGCTCAGGCCGATCGCGCCGATCTTGCCCTCGTCGCGCAGTGCGGTCATCACCGCGAGCTGGTCGTCGATGCCGACCACCTGGTCGCCCTCGGCGCGCAGACCGGGGCCCGTGTCCGTGCGGCGCAGGTTGACCAGGGGGATCCGGTCGAGGCCGAGGCTCTTGAGGTTGTCCTCGACGCTGGCCCGCAGCTGTTCGGGGCGCTGTGCGAGGCGGAGCGGGAGGGGGCCGTCGGGGTCGGGTTCGGCGCCGACCTTGCTGACGACGATGACGTCGTCGTCCGGGCGGAGCGCCTCGCGGATCGCCTCGTTGGCGAAGCCGTTTCCGTAGAACTGGGCGGTGTCGATGTGGTCGATGCCCAGCTCGACGGCGCGGCGCACCAGCGCGACGGCGGCGTCCCGGTCGTCGTGCAGGCGCTCCAGCTGCATCGCGCCGAAGCCGATACGGGAGACGGTGCGGCCCGCGAGCGTGCCGGGGCCTCCGGCCCGGGGAGCGCCGGTGGCCGTGGACTGGGGGGATCGTGCGGAGGACGTCATGGCAGACCCGTCTTGTGCGACGATGGATTAAACGGAGGGACTCCGTTACTTCGACCGTAACACTAAACGGAGGGCCTCCGCTTTGACTGCTCGTGCCGACGCTCAGCGCAACCGCGCCAAACTCCTCGCCGTCGCCGGAGCCGCCTTCGCCTCGACCGACGGCACCGCCGCCACCCTCGAAGGCATCGCCCGCGAGGCCGGCGTGGGCATCGGCACGCTCTACCGGCACTTCCCGACGCGCGAAGCCCTCGTCGAGGCCGTCTACGCCGCCGAGCTCGACGACGTCGTCTCCAGCGCGACCGCGCTCCTCGCCGAACTCCCGCCCGAGGCCGCCCTGCGGGCCTGGATGGACCGCTACGCGGCGTTCCACGCGACCAAGCGCGGCATGGGGGAGACCCTCCGTGCGGGCTGGGCCTCGGGGGCCATCGCGACCCCGGCCACCCGGGAGCGGATCACCGCCGCCATCGCGGCGATTCTGGAGAAGGGGGCGGCCGCCGGCACGCTGCGGGCGGACATCGACCCCGAGAACGTCACCGTCATGCTGCTCGGGGTGTTCCTGTCCACGGCGGCCATCGACACCCCGGAGAAGATCGGCCCGATCCTCGATCTGGTGGTCGACGCCCTGCGGGCCTAGGCACGGCCCGCGAGCCTCGCGCCCACGTCGCGCCTGACGCCCGCCATCGTGATCCCCGGCCCCAACGGGTCGATCTTGCCCCGCTGCCACTCCGCATGGCCGATCACCGACGTGTCGCCGGTCGTGCCCCAGCCGTGCGCCCGGCACAGCGCGGCCGAGGTGCGCACGATCGCTTCGATCTGGGCGGCGGGCCAGGGGTCCTTGCCGTCGCCCAGGTTCTCGCACTCGAAGCCGTAGAAGTGCCGGTTGCCGTCGGTGACGGCCTCGCCGACCTGCGGCAGCGCGGTCTCCGCGACCACCGCGTCCAGGACCGCGGAGTCGCCCAGCCCCGCATGGTTGGCGCGGCCGTACCCGATCAGATGCACCGTGCCGTCCTTGGCGATCACGCCGTGGCAGAGCGGCCCGGGGAGATCCTCGCGGCCCTCGCGGCACAGCTTGACCGTGGCGTCGGTGCCGCGCGTCACGGTGTGGTGCACCATCACGCCGTTCACCGGGCCCCAGGCCCCCTTGCTGTTCCGGTTGTGCGTGCGCCAGCCGTCGTACTCGACGACCTTGACCCCCTCGCCGGTGAGCGCGGCGAGGAAGGCGTCGGCGGAGAGCGGGGCAGCCAACTGGGCCTACTTCCCGGGGAGTTTGAGCTTCTGCCCGACCTTGATGAGGTTCGGGTCGGCGATGCCGTTGAGGGCGGCGATCTCCGGATAGCGGCTCGCGCTGCCGAGCGTGGCCTGCGCGATGGCGCCCAGAGTGTCGCCGGAGCGCACCGTGTACGTCCCCGGGGCCTTCTTCGGCGCGGCCTTCTTGGCCGTGGCGGATTTCGCCGTGGCCTTCCCGCCGACGCCGTGGCCCTTGAGGTAAGCCATGGGATCCGTATGGGAGTTGTAGTTGTTGGCGGTGCGCGCCTCGAAGTGCAGATGCGGCCCCGTCACATTGCCCGTCGCCCCGGAGAGGCCCAACCGGTGCCCGCCGGCGACCCCTTGGCCGACGCGGACGTCGACCTTGCTGAGGTGGGCGTAGAGCGTGAACCGGCCGTCGGCCATCTGCACGACGACACAGTTGCCGTACGCGCCCTGGTCACCGGCCGTCACCACGGTCCCGGGGCCGACCGAGGCCACCGGGGTTCCCGTCGGTACGCCGAAGTCGACTCCGGTGTGGAACCCGGCCGCCCAGCCCCCTGGCTGCTTGTACTTCGCGGTGACCCTCCCCGATGCCACCGGCATGCTCCAAGGTCCAGTCATACGTTCATTGAAACCGTGACCTGCCCCTTTTCGCATCTTGTGGTGCCGGGCCGACTGATCCGCACCCTGTCAGGCCCGGTCGAGGACAAAGTAGAAATGCCGGCCCTGGTCGAGGACGCCCTTTCCGTTCATGATGCCCATGAGTGTGGCGCCGTCGACCTTCTTGAAGTACAGATCTCCGTCGGCGTCACGGCACATGAGCGGTTTGACGTCCATGAGCGAGTCGAAGGATTTCCCGTACCATTTGACCCCACTCAGCCGGCCGTTCATCTGATGGCCGGTTCGGAAACGGCTGGTGCGCGCCTATTGCGCCGGGGTGTACTGCTCGGCCAGTCCGGCGATGGTCGCCCGGTTCATGGGAGTGCCGTCCTCGATGGAGGCCAGCGTGGTCCGGCAGATGTCCAGGGTGAGCGAGCAGAAGTCTTTGATGGGGCCCGCGGGAAGGGAACGGTTGTAGTCGTCCGCTCCGGGGAGGTGCCTGCGGGAGTAGCGGCACATGTCGCCGGTCGACCATCCGGAGGGGTAGAAGTCCACTCCCCGCTCGAGGTCGTCGGCGTGGTTCCAGGCGATGTTCGCGGCCTGGACGGCACGCCCGAAGGCCACCGCCCCGTCGAGGGGCGTGACGACGCCGGCGTGCCGGGTCCACAGGTCCGAGAGCGTGATCCCGATGGAACCCGCCACGGCGAAGGTGTAACGGTCCAGGTCAGCCTGGTCGTTGATACGGAACCCGTCCTCGACCCAGTCGGCCATACGGTCGGCGAGCGCGGCCAGAGAGTCCCACAGGCGTGGCGCGACGTCGCGCGGCGGGAGTTGCACGGACCAGTCGTGGAAGCTGCGGGTGACGGGCTCGAGTTGGGCCAGGTACGGATCGAACAGCCGGTCGGTGTCGTGCCGAGTGAACGTTTCTTGCTGCAGAAGGCGGCTCGCTCCGCGCAGCAGGCCGACCTTCGCTTCGGCGGAAAGGCCGGGGTGGTCCTCGATCTGGTCAAGGGCGCGGTTGGCGAGGTAATAGGCCGCGACCGTGTCCCGCAACTGCCCGTCAAGGCGCATGATCGGCAGGAAGAAAGTCCTGCTTGTGTTCTTGAGTGTTTCGATGACTTGCGTGTCGAACATGTCCATCCATCTCGCATCGTACAACGGCATGAACTCGCTGCTCTGCGGCGTTGCTTACCCAGCGGGAATTACCGGCAATCTCCAGGCGGCAGAGGGGTGGAAATCTACAGAGTCGTGCGTCGCTCGATCTGATTGTTCTCGTACGCGGGCGGCATTTCCATGTTTGTGGAGTTCATGGAACAGGGAGTCTGCCGGTGGAAATCGACGTTGTGGAGGCATCGAGTGAGTGAACATGAGCTTCCCGGACCCGGCTCGCTGTGCTGGAAGCTGCTCGGGCAGCGGCGGATGCTGCTCGTGACCGGCCGGGCGCTGGTCCTGGAGGCCGCCCTGCCCGCCGGCGGAGCGGCCCTGGCCCGGCACTCCACCTACCGGACCCGGCCGTTGCGCCGGCTCGAACTCACCCTGGAGAGCCTGCAGCGCCTCACCTACGGCGACCCGGAGACCCGGGCCCGCGAATTCGCCCGTATCCGGCGGGTCCACCGGCACATCAACGGCACGGACGACCAGGGGCGGCCGTACGACGGCCTGGACGATGCGAGCCGTACCTGGATCGCCATGACCCTCTTCGACGCCATGGTGTCCATGGAGCGACTGGGCGGCAGACCGCTTTCGGCGGCCGACGAGGCGCAGTTGTATGCCGAATGGCGGCCGATCGTCGTCTCGTTCGGCATCGAAAGCAGTGCCGTTCCACAGGATCTGACGGAGTACCACAGCTATTACGCCTCCATGCTCGACGAGGCCCTGGAAGACAACGGGGAGGTCCGCCACCTCCTCGGCGCCGTCTACGCCTCCGTCCACGCACCGCCCTGGCTGGCCTGGATCCCGGCGCCCCTCTGGAAGGTGCTGCGCGCCGTCGCCGCGGCCGTGATGGGTTCCGTACTGCGGGCCGATCTGCCGGATGCGTACCGCCGCAGGCTCCGCCTCACCGCCCGGCGCCGGGACCGCGCCCTGTCGTGGC
Source organism: Streptomyces sp. NBC_01465 (assembly GCF_036227325.1). NCBI lineage: Bacteria > Bacillati > Actinomycetota > Actinomycetes > Kitasatosporales > Streptomycetaceae > Streptomyces > Streptomyces sp. NBC_01465. Next base: position 6,928,950 of record NZ_CP109467.1, read on the forward strand.
TCGTGCACCGCACGGCCCGCTGGTCCCTCGCCACCCAGCCGGTGCGGCGGCGCTTCCTGCCGCCGGCCGCGGCCGCCCTCGCCGGCCGTTCCGTCCAGCCGCGTACGGCCCGCAAGCGCGGCCCGGTGCCCAGGCAGCGCCCCGCCTCGCGTGCGGAACGGGTCGGCAGCTTCTTCGACGACGTCCTGGACCAGACCGGCGACGGGTTCGTCACCCGCGAGGATCTGCAGGCGATGGTGCGCAGCGTGTGCTGGCCCCTCGAACTCGAGGACCGGGCGGAGCAGCGCGTCTACGACGCCTTCGACGTGTGGTGGGCCGAGCTCTCCGCGCTCGACGTGAACGGCGACGGCCGTATCTCCAGGGCCGAGTTCACGGACGGCACCCTGCCGGGCCCCGACGGGACGCCCCAGGCACTGCAGGCCGGTCTGGCGCAGGCCATGGGCGCGGTGTTCGACGCGGCCGACAGCGATCACAACGGCCATCTCGACCAGGCCGAGTACCGCCGCATCTTCGGCGCGAAAATGCATCCGGCCGACGCCGACCGGGGGTTCGGGGAAATCGACAGCGACGGTGACGGGCGGATCACCAAGGACGAATTCCTGGGCGCACTGGGCGAGTTCTTCGCCGTACGCGGGGACGCCGAAGCTGCGATGCGGCTCTTCGGCCGCGACTGAGCACGGCTCCACCACCGGAGGGAGACACCGTGACACCTGAGGATCCCCGGCCGCTCCACGTGCTGCTGCGCACCCGGGACGGCCGTCTGCTCGACACGGAGGACGGCGGAAAGGACGTCGGCCAGGAGGAGTTCCGGGCACGGCTGCAGGCGGGGGAGCGGCTGCGCGTACGGCACGAGACGACGGGCGCCGACTGCACGATGGACCTGGTGCTGCGCCTCGTCGCGGACTGTCTGCCGAAGGAGGGCGGTCTGCTCGGCCTGCTGGGCGACGGGGGAACGAGGTGAGCGCCGGACGCAACCGCAAGGTGGCGCACCTGATGACCCTGCTCGTCTCCGACGTGCTCTCCTCCCGGGAGCGGATCGGTGTCGAACACGCCGAACTGGCACGTCAGCAGCGGCGGGCCCGCCGTATCCGCGAGACGATCGAGACCCTGGGGCCCTTCTGGGTCAAGGTGGGCCAGATCCTCGCCACCCGGTCGGACGTCGTCTCCGATGCCGTACTGCGGGAACTGGCAGGCCTCCAGGACTCCGTGCACTGCGAGCCGTTCCATGTCTTCGAACCGGTGCTGCGGCAGGAGCTGGGCCCGCGGTGGTGCGAGATGTTCCGGGAGATCGACACCGCGTCCCCGCTGGGCTCCGCCTCGCTCGCCCAGGTCTACCGGGTGGTCCTGGCCGACGGCCGCACCGCCGTACTGAAGGTGCAGCGGCCCGGCACCCGCGAACGCGTCTACGCCGACATGGCCTATCTGCGCCGCGGCGCGAGGATCGCGGGCCGCGCGGTGCCGCGTATCGGAGCGGTCCTCGACATCGAGGCGACACTCCAGGTGATCTTCGACTGCATGCAGCCGGAACTGGACTTCACCGCCGAGGCCAAACACATGGCGCAGGGGCGGCGAATGGCCCGCGATTTCAAGGGAATTCACGTCCCCGACGTCCATCTCGCCACACCACAGGTCCTGTTGCAGAGCCTGGCCCCGGGAGAGGCGCTCAACCAGGCCGACCTGTCGGCGTTCTCCGACAAACAGCGCCGGAGGATCGGCAGCGACCTGCTGACCTTCATGTACCGGGGCTACTTCGTCGAGCGGATGTTCCACGCCGACCCCCACCCGGGCAACATCTTCGTCCACCCCGAGCACGGCGCCACGCTCATCGACTGGGGCATGGTGGGCCGCATCGACCGGAACCTGGGTTCGCTGGGCGTCATGGTCCTCACCAGCCTCGCCCAGAACGACGCCCGCGGTCTCGCCTCGGCCTGGACCGAGATGGGCCGGGCGACCCCGTTCGCCGACCTCCTCGGCTTCCAGGAGGACATGACACGGCTCGTCCCCCTGATCACCGCCGCGGCGCTGGAGGACCTCGACTTCGGCATCGCGCTCACCCACGTCCTGCGCTGCGCCGCCCAGCGGGGCATCCGCACCAGCCCGATGATCGGCATGCTCGGCAAATCCATCACGAACATCGAAGGCTCCGTACGCAGGATCGCCCCCGAACTGTCCGCCCTTGAGGTCTTCGAGGACGCCCTCACCGACGTCATGGTGGAACTCGCCCGCGATCTGCTCTCCCGCGAACAGACGGCTCGGCGCGTACTGGAGCTCATCGTGGCCGGCAACTCCACGGTGGACCAGCTCCGTTCCCTGCTGCGGGATCTGGCCAACCGTGAACTCACCATGCGTGTCGGCCTGTTGCCCGGCCACGGCATGGGCAGCGACGGCAACGGAATCCTCACCCGCCGGGTGGCCCCCGTCGTTGCCGCGGGCCTGGCGGTCTGGGGAGTGCGCAGACTGACGGGCCCGGCACGGCCCGCCTGATCACGGTGGACCGGCCGGGCAGGGCCTGGTGCGCCCTGCCCGGCGGTCTCCGTGTCAGCCGGCCCGGTAGGCGTCCCAGACCGTCTGCGTCACCGTGTTCCCCGCGCTGTCGGACGCGGTCACCCGGAGCGCGGGCGTGGTGCCCGCGGCGGACGACGGCTGCAGCCACAGCGCATGGAACCGGTTCGTGCCGGTCCTGACGGCGAGGGACCTGTGCCAGGTGGCGCCGCCGTCGTACGAGACCTCGACTCTCGCCCCGGCCGCCTCCGTCTGCTGCGCGATGCCCAGCTGGGAGACGGTCAACTCCATTGTGGCGACACGGCCGTTGACGGTGTTGTGGAGATCGGTGTCGAGGTCGTACCGCAGATCCAGCAGCGGCAGCGCCGTGCAGGCTTCGCTCGTGAAGCAGTACGCCTTGCTCCGGTCGACGGTGTCCTCGGTCGGCCGCGCCTGGCGGAAGGTCCACTCGGTGCGGGCCCGGGTGGACGTCCTGGCCCCGGCGCGCTCGGTCTCGTACGCGATGCGGTAGGTGGCCTCCGGCTTGGGCACCGGCTGCTGTACGACGCCGAGCGTCTGGTCGCTCTCGTGGATCACCAGATCATCGGCGCTGATCTTCAGATGGGCGCCGGTGATGCCGCCCGCACTGTAGAGATGGCCCTCTCCGTTGTCGTGCTCGGGGTCCAGGACCAGAGTCAGCTGATTGCCGTTGCGGCAGGCCAGGCAGGTGGCCGTGTTCCACGGGATCCAGTCCCACTGCGGTCCGTGGCCGATCGGGGAGCCGCCCCAGTCGTCGCTGCTGTGGGCGCCCGGTGCGTAGGTGCGCCATCTGGCCGTGCGTACGGCCGACGAGGTGGCCGTGATCCGGCCGAAGGTCTCGCCCGCCGACCAGTACTCGGTGCGGCGCGAAGGCACCGTCACGGTGGCGTAGTTGTCGGCGGTGGTGAACCAGCGGTCCTTCCAGGTCTGGGTGACGATCGTCGCCGTGGCCGTTGCGTCCTCGTCGGCCGCGTACCGGGTGTCGACGGTCGCGAGATCCGCGGTGCGGGCCCGGAGGGTCTCCGTCGTGGCGTCGAGCGGGATGCCGTCACGGTCGTTGAAGTTGAGGCGGTACGCGTAGTCGTCGCCGTTCAGCGTCGCGGTGACACTGAGGTTGAAGACTCCGGGGCCGGGCGTGCCGGTTCGGGTCACGTAGAGCGGGGCGGTGCCGCTGGCGGCGAAGACCGGGACGGCGAAGAACTTCAGGTCGCCCCGGCTCATGAACGCCGTGTAGCTCTGCAGCTTCGCCGGCCGCGGGGTCTTGATCTGCACCGGTACGGCGGAGCTGAAGTCCATGACCGGCTCGGAGACGGGACCGTCCGCGCCGACGGTGATCTCGACGTCGCCCAGGTAGTTCGCGGTGGTCTTGTAGTCGGCGTCGTAGACCGCGTCCCTGGCCACCGCCGCATAGTGCCCGGCCGGGACCTCGCCGAAGTCGGCGTAGCCGTCGGCGCCCACGTCGGCGGAGCCGGTGCCGCCGGCCAGGAAGTCGTCGACGTTGTAGAGCTGCACGTCGAGGAACATCTTGGCGCCCGGCGCACGGACGACCTTCACGCGCAGGGGGTACGTGGGCTCGCCGGCGGGGGTGCTCGTGTCCGGGGCCTCGGCGGCCGCGGGGCCCGCGTAGGAGATGCGCTTGACCGAGCCGAAGAGTTCCGCGGTGTGCCCGGAGGAGGTCTCCCGGCGCAGGGCGGCGCCCAGATCGCCGGCGTCGGTGACGTAACTCGTCCCCCCGGACACGGTGATGCCGGGGATCGCCGCGGGCGATGCCCCGTCCGCGTACGCGATGCTCACCGGGATGCGTCCGTCGCCGGACAGATGCGCGGCAAGGTTGCTGGTGTTGAACAGCTCGCGGTCCAGGACGCCCGAGGCCACCAACGGGGCGGCGGATTCCGGGACTTGGTACGTGTTCCCGGCGAGGTCCGTGTTGATCGCCAGTGCGGGGACCGGCTCGCCCGGGGCGGGCAGCAGGGTGGCCGTCTTCCGGCCGAAGGGGCCGTCCGCCACAGTGAACTCGTCACCGGTGACAAGCGTGAGCCGGGGTGTCTGCACGGCCACAGGGCCAGGCACGGGAGCCGGTGGCGCGGTCTCCGATGCGCCCGCGGAAGGGGCGCCGAGCGTACCGGCGAGCAGGACGGCAGCCAGCGCTGCCTCGGTCAGGATCCGTAGGTGCCGCATCGGTCAGAACTCCAGATTCCATCGGTCGATCAGGCCCGAGTCGTACGCGCTGACGTCCTGGACGCGCAGCTTCCAGGTGCCGTTCGCGGGGTGCCCGCTCGCATCGGTGTGGAAGGTCTTGACGAGATCGGGCGTGTACGCCCACGGGTCGGGGGCCTGCAGCGCGATGACGGCGCCGTCCGGCGCGACCAGGTCGATCCGCAGATCACCGGGGTACGGGTGGACGATCTTCACCTGGACCGCCAGATCGGCCAGTGCGCCCGCGTCCATGTTCTTGACGTCGAGGGGGCTCTCCACGGCGTCCCCGGCGTCCGGGATCGGAACGTCCGCGGTCGCCTCGAAGAAGGGTCCTGGCCGCTCGCCCTGTGTGGTGAACAGCAGCCGGTCCGGGGAGCCCTGGGGGTCCTCCACGACATCGGGGGTCGCGGCGTCCAGCAGCCCCGCCGACACCTGGTCCGGCGCGGCGTCCGGGTGCCCGGCGAGGTAGAGCGCGGCCGCGGCCGCGACGTGGGGCGTCGCCATCGACGTACCGCTGATGGTCCGGGACGCGGTGGCGCTGTCGTACCAGGCCGACGTGATGTCCACGCCCGGCGCGAAGAGGTCCACGCAGGAGCCGTAGTTCGAGAAGTCGGCCCGGACGTCCCACCGGTCCGTCGCACCCACGGTGAGCGCTTCGGCGACACGGCCGGGGCTGCTGTCGCACGCGTCGGCGGCGTCGTTCCCCGCCGCGAGGGCGTAGGTGACGCCGGAGGCGACGGAGTTGCGCACCGCGGTGTCGAGCGCGGTGCTGAGGCCGCCGCCCAGGCTCATATTGGCGACCGAAGGGCCCTGGTGGTGGGCGGTCACCCAGTCGACCCCGGCGATGACACCGGTGATCGATCCGCTGCCGGTGCAGCCCAGCACGCGTACGCCGACGAGCTTCACGCCCTTCGCCACGCCGTACCGGGTGCCGCCGACGGTTCCCGCGACATGGGTGCCGTGGCCGTTGCAGTCCGTACTGTCGGCATCGTTGTCAACGAAGTCGTAGCCGCTCGTCGCACGCCCGCCGAAGTCGCTGTGCGCGGCGTTGATGCCGGTGTCGATGATGTACGCGGTGACATTCGACGCCTGCGTCGCGGTGGTGTAGCTGCCGGTGAGCGGCCGGGCGGTCTGGTCGATCCGGTCGAGCCCCCAGGACGGCGGGTCCGGCTGGACGTCGGTGGCCCGCACACGCCGGTCCTGTTCGACGTAGGCCACCGCCGGATCGGTGGCGAGTCGCTCGGCGTCGGCCGCGCGCATGTGCACAGCGAAGCCGCGCAGCGCGCTCCTGTAGGTGTGCCGGACCGTGCCGCCGTGGCGGACGGCCAGGTCCTTCGCCACCGCGGGCACATCGAGGGCCCGGAGTCCGGCGTTCTCCTTGAGTACGACGAGATAGCTGTCCTTGAGGGCCGAGGCCGCTCCGGCGTTCCGTATGTGTCCCGCGGCGGGAGAGAGCGGAACCGCGGTCGCCGGCGCGATCGGCAGCAGGGCGAGAGCGAACAGGGCGACGACGCCGAGGGCGGGCCCGGCCGGCCGTCTGAGCATGGAAGTGCCTCCAGGGTTGACGGATTCCTGCAGTCCGCCGACACCCTCCCCGCTCGTTGTTACGGATCACCGCGTCCGCGCTTGACGTGAACCCGCCATGTCCACTCCTCGCCAGCGGGTGCCGGACAGGGACTTAGGTCCCGGCAGGGGTGGTGACCGGTCCTCCTTCGCTCCGGGAACGGTCCACTTTCGAGGACTGCCCCGGGCAGGGCCCGGAAGTGAAGGTGGATTCACCAGGCCGGGAGCCACCCCGGCACTGCACCCCGCACCCCCCACGTAAGGAATCCCGCATGTCCTTCGCCCTTGCCGCCCCCGCCCGCCGCACCCGTGTCCTCGCCGGCTTCGTTGTCGCCGGGGCCTCCGCTTCCCTCGTGGCCACGGCGATCCCCGCAGCTGCGGCCCCGGCCGCCAAGAGCAAGGGCTCCGCTCCGGTCGAGGCCGACCTCGGCACCGGCTACCGCACCCCGGGCGGCTGGGCCGCCGGCTACCACACCGGCATCGACTTCCCGGTCTCGTCGGGTACGAAGATCAAGGCCGTGAACGCCGGCACCGTCGTCACGTCGGGCTGGCAGGGCTCGTACGGCAATGCTGTGATCATCAAGCACAAGGACGGCGTGTACACCCTCTCCGCCCATCTGACCTCGACCTCTGTTTCCGCAGGTCAGAAGGTCAAGGCCGGTCAGAAGATCGGGCTGTCCGGGACCACTGGAAACTCGACCGGACCGCACCTCCACTTCGAGGCCCGCTCCAGCAACAGCTACGGCGCCCACGTCGACCCGGTCGCCTACCTCAAGCGCATCGGCGTCAACCTGTAAGGCGTCCGGTCCGCAGAGTTCTCCAGTAAATCGGTGGCCTTGTTCCACCGGGCGGGGTTATGGTTCTGATCGTTCCGGGGCGTGCACGTGTGCCGCACCCGGAGTGATCGTGCCGGTTCGTCGAGAAGCAGGAGGTGGATTGTGATGACTGTCAACGTGACGGGCGTTGCCCGCGTTCAGGAGTTCATCATCGTTTCCATCCCTGTGGTCTCCGGCTGACACCTCTTCTTCGCCGGGACCGCCCTTTGAAGGGTTTCCCGCGTTGTCCAACGCTTCGTTCCACACGTCTTCTCTCTCCTCCACCACCGCTCAGCACCCCCTCGCCGCGCACGGCTGGGACCAGGGCTGGGCCGACGCTTTCTCCCCGTACGCCGAGCAGGGCCTGGTGCCCGGCCGTGTCGTACGGGTCGACCGCGGCCAGTGCGACGTCATCACTCCCGACGGGCTCGTACGGGCCGACACCGAATTCGTGGTGCCGCGCGACCCGATGAAGGTCGTGTGCACCGGTGACTGGTGCGCCGTCGACCGGGCCGGGGATCCCCGGTACGTAAGGACGCTGCTGCCGCGGCGTACCGCCTTCGTCCGCTCCACGTCGTCCAAGCGCTCCGAGGGCCAGATCCTCGCGGCCAACGTCGACCACGCGATCATCGCGGTCTCGCTCGCCGTCGAGCTCGACCTCGGCCGCATCGAGCGCTTCCTCGCCCTGGCCTGGGAGTCGGGCGCCCAGCCGCTGGTCGTGCTCACCAAGGCGGACCTGGTGCCGGACGCCACCGGACTCTCGTACCTCGTCGAGGACGTCGAGACCGCGGCTCCCGGTGTGCAGGTGCTGCCCGTCAGTTCGGCCACCGGGGACGGGGTCGACGTACTCGGCGCGATCGTCGGCGGCGGTACGAGCGTGCTGCTCGGCGTCTCCGGCGCCGGGAAGTCCACCCTCGCCAACGCCCTGCTCGGCGAGCAGGTCATGGAGGTGCAGGCCACCCGTGACGCCGACGGCAAGGGCCGGCACACCACCACCACCCGCAACCTCCTGGTGATGCCCTCCGGGGGCGTGCTCATCGACACCCCCGGGCTGCGCGGCGTCGGGCTCTGGGACGCCGAGACCGGGGTCGGTCAGGTGTTCTCCGAGATCGAGGAGTTCGCCGCCGAGTGCCGGTTCCACGACTGCGCCCACGAGGCGGAGCCGGGGTGCGCGGTGCTCGCTGCCCTCGACGACGGTGTGCTGCCCGTGCGCCGTCTGGAGAGCTACCGCAAGCTGCTCCGCGAGAACCAGCGCATCGTCGCCAAGACCGACGCCCGGATGCGCGCCGAGATCCGCAAGGACTGGAAGGCGAAGGGCGCGGAGGGGCGGGCCGCCATGGAGGCCAAGCGCGGCAAGGTCCGCAAGCCGTGACGCGGTGAGCGCGGTGTCCGATTCCCGCCAGTCGGAGCGCGTGCGCTGTCGCACACTGGACTCGTGATGATGGACGACGAGACCAGTTACGAAGCGGTGAGCAGCCGCGACGCGCGCTTCGACGGGGAGTTCTTCTTCGCCGTGAAGACCACGGGGATCTACTGCCGGCCGAGTTGCCCGGCCGTGACCCCCAAGCGCAAGAACGTCTGTTTCTACCCGACCGCGGCGGCGGCCCAGGGCTCCGGCTTCCGGGCCTGCCGCCGCTGCCGCCCCGACGCCGTACCGGGGTCGGCCGCATGGAACGTACGGGCCGACACCGTCGGCCGGGCCATGCGCATGATCAGCGACGGTGTCGTCGACCGCGAAGGCGTACCGGGGCTCGCAGGGCGGCTCGGCTACAGCGCCCGCCAGGTGCAGCGTCAGCTGACGGCGGAGGTCGGCGCCGGTCCCGTCGCCCTCGCCCGCGCCCAACGGGCGCACACCGCACGGCTGTTGCTGCAGACCACCGCACTGCCCGTCACGGAGATCGTCTTTGCGGCGGGTTTCGCCAGCGTGAGGCAGTTCAACGACACGATCCGGCAGATCTACGCCCGTACGCCCACTGAGTTGCGCGCCGAGTCCGCCACCCCGGCCGTCCTGACGGCCGCCGGTGTTCCGCTGCGGCTCGCCTACCGGGGCGCCTACGCCCGCCGCGAGACCTTCGACCTGCTCGCCGGCGAGGTGATCGCTGGCATCGAGGAGATCGTCGGGGAACCCGGCGCCCGAACCTACCGGCGCACCCTGCGGCTCCCGTACGGCTCGGGGATCGCCGCCGTCGACGAGAAGTCCGGCGGGCGCTGGCTGGAGGCGCGGCTCCACCTCACCGATCTGCGCGATCTCACCACCGCCGTACAGCGCCTGCGCCGCCTCCTCGACCTCGACGCCGACCCGTACGCCATCGACGAACGCCTCGGCGTCGACCCCCGCCTCGCCCCGCTGGTCGCGGCCAGGCCCGGACTGCGGTCGCCCGGCACCGCCGACCCTGAAGAGTTCGCCGTACGGGCGATCCTGGGGCGCGAGGCCGCCGGGCGGCTGGTGGAGAGCCGCGGGAAAGTCCTCGACCGCCCCTGCGGCGGGCTCACCCACCTCTTCCCCGAGGCGGGCGAACTCGGTCTGCTCGGGGGCGTACGGCTGGACCCCGGGGCCGACCGAGACGAGGCGGAAGCGGCGCTGCTCGCCCTGGACGGGGTGAGCGCGGAGACCGCCGCGCTGATCCGGATGCGGGCCCTCGGCGACCCCGACGTCGCACTCGGGGGCGAGGGCGACGACGAGGCGTGGCGGCCGTGGCGGTCGTACGCCGTACGGCATCTCACGCTTGGTCGAGACCCCAGCTGTGAATCTTGAGCGGGTGGATGCGGATGAGCTCCTCGCTGAAGTGCGGCCCCAACTCGTGCGGCCCGGTGAGCAGTTCGGCCTCGCCGCGGATCTCCACACCGCGCACGGTCCACGGCTTGAGGCTCACCACGTCGTCGACGACCAGGGCGACCTTCGGGTTGGCCTGGAGGTTGCGCCACTTCTTAGTTGTCCCCAGGGCATAGCCGCCGATCAGGACGGTGCCGTCGTCCTGCGGGAAGAAACCGACCGGATTGGCCTGCGGCTGCCCCTTGGGGTCGACCGTCGCCAGGCGTCCCAGTCGCTGGGACGTGAGGTACGCGCGTTCCGCCTCGCTGAATTCGCTCATGCGGCCAGCATCGCGCGCGTACCCCTCTCCGCGCATCGGAGATCGGTCCTAGGACTTCAGGCTCAGGCCGGCAGCCCCCACGCGGGCGCGGGCGCGTTCGGCGTCACCGGGCGGATCGTGAGGTCGGGGCGGTCGCCCGCCGCCGTGATCAGCGCGGACTCGCCCCTTCGGAGCTCGATGCGGACGGTCGCGTCGCCCAGGTCCTCGTAACGCAGCCTGCGGCCGTGCTTGTCCCGTACGTCGACCGACCCCGCGATCCCGTGCCGCACCACGCACGGCGCGCCCGCCTCGCTGGTCAGCCTGACCCAGCGGGTCGCGCCCTGCTCCCGTACGGCGCTGAGCAGGAAGGCGCCCTGCGTACGGAAGTCGTGCAGCGTCAGCTCGGCCCACGCCGCCGGGACGGCCGGGAAGACGCGGACGGTGCCGCCCCAGGACTGGCAAAGCATGTCGTGCAGCGACTGGGCGGCGGCGAGCGGGGTCTCGATGACCGGGCCCGACTCCGTGTACATGGTGTTCGGCTTGATGTACTTGGTCATCAGCTCGCCCAGGTACTTCAGTGCGTCCTCGCCCTTGCCGAGCAGCGAGGAGATCGACGAGGCGCCGGTGTACGTATAGCCCTGGAGGGCCCCGGTGAAGCCGACCCAGTGGCTCAACGACCGCTCGATCAGGGCGACTTCGTCCGCGCTCCGGCCCGTCATCTCGTACAGCGGATAGATCGCGAGCAGATGCGAGAAGTGCCGGTGCGAGATCGCGAGGGGGGTGCCCGCGCCGATCATCAGGCCGTCCGGGCCCGTCGGATACGGGGTGAGCTTGGCCAGCACTTCCTGCCAGCGCGCCGTCAACGGGTCCTGGATGGAGAGGAGTTCGGCGGATTCGAGCAGGGTTCGGCAGCCCCAGTTCAGCAGCATCAGGTCGAAGTTGCAGTCGGGGGTCGTGCCGTACTCGGGGGAGTAGGTGAGCGGGAGGTGCAGCTTGCCGTCCGCGCCCGGCTGCAGGAAGTGCAGGTAGTAGTTGACGGTGCGGCGCAGGAGCGGGAAGACCGTGTCGCGCAGGATCGACTCGTCCATGGTGTGGCGGTAGCTGAGCCAGACGTTGTGCAGCGCCCAGGTCAGACAGCCGACCTCGGGGACGGGCGTCGCCTGCCCCGGGATGCCCAGCGGGAAGGTCGAACCGTCCAGCGGGGCACCGGCGTTGAGCGTCATGTCGGTGGTGCGGGTGATGCCCGCCGAGTCGGCGCGGTAACGGGGGTCGGTGGTCTCGACGAGGGTCTGGCGGTACTCGCTGATCGAGCGGGTCAGCGCGTCGAGTTCGAGGTGGTTCGAGCCGTGGATCATCCAGTACTCGAGCTGCGCGTTGAGGTTCCACCAGGTGCCCGGCCAGGGCGTCGGCTCCAGCCACGGGCCCGAGGTCGCCATCACGGGGGCGTCCTCGCGGGCCGCCGAGGCGATCTTGTAGAGCTGGATCCAGTAGAAGCGCTGCAGCCGCGCGTCCGGCACCGACAGGAAGCTCTTCCTGTAGTAGCCGTGCCACCAGGCGCGGTGCGTCATGGCATGCAGGTCGTACGAGACCGAGGCCGCGCCCCGCACCAGGTTCACGGCGCGGTCGCGCGCCGTGGTCTTGGGGAAGGAGTGCGCGACGGTGACGTACAGCGTGCGCGTGGCCTCGCGGGTGCGCTCGCGCCAGGCGGTGACGTGCTGGCCGCCGGAGAGCAGCGACTGGACCGCCGCGCTCACCCCGTCGTGGTCCTCGACCACGGCCGGGGGATTGGCCGCGTAACCGGCCGGCAGCGGCTTCGACGCGGCGCGCGGGCTGATCGCGACGGCCGGGTGGAAGACCCAGCGGAAGTCCTTCTCGCCCTCGCTCGGGGTGATCTCCACGGCCATCACGGAGAGCGAGTTGTGGACCAGCGCCCGCAGGGTGAGCGTGCCCTTGTCGGTGGTGAGCGTGCCGGTGAGCTCGGCGTCGCGCAGGCCGAGTCGCCAGTCGAGCGCGGTGATGGTGCCGACGGGCTCCAGGGTGAAGTACCCGATGGGCAGCCGTGCCAGGCCGAAGAGCGAGCCGAACTCGGGGCGGTGGTCCTGGACCTCGGAGTGCTGGACGTTGAAGCGGATCGCGTTCTTGCCCGGCTCGGCGTAGATGCCGGAGCCCAGGTAGCCGTTGCCGAGGTACGGGCCCTCGTACCAGGTCTTCGGCATCTTCTGCCAGCGCAGATCGGCGTCCGCGAGGACCGTGCGCCAGCTGTCCTCGGAGGAGCGCACGGCCTGCGGCGCGACAGCGACAGGCGCCGCCTGGGCGGGGACGGCCGCTCCACCTCCGGCCAGCAGTGCTCCGCCGAGGGCTGTGCCGGTGGCGAGAACGGTTCGTCTGGACGGTACTGATGCGTGTCCCACTGCGCCTCCTGGCGGCTCGTACACAGAGATACATCCGAGCAATCCCAGGATGGAAGGTAGGCAAGGTGCTGATGAGCGTCAATACTTAGGGAGAGATCCGATGTGTCGGCCTCGTCAGCCCCAGAGGAGGGCGCCCACCCAAGCCCCCACGACCAGCAGGCAGGCGAAGAGCTCCACCAGGACCGGTGTCCCGACGGCCCGCATGACCCTGCGGGTGGAGGCCCAGCCGTCCCGGTGGCTCCCCAGACGTGCGCGCTCGGCACCGTAGAGCCCGCCGACGAATCCGGCGGGCCCGCCGACCACGGGCACCAGGAAGAACCCGGCGATCCCGGCCACCCCTCCGACGTACAGACTCCTGCGTGGCGCCCCGGACTCGGCGGGGCGGCGGGCGGGCAGCAGCGGCCGCAGCGCCTGGTTCAGCAGCAGTACGGCGGTCGCCCCGGCCAGCACGCCCCAGGCGAGGGTGGTGGTGTCGGTCAGCGCCCACCAGGCGACGGCGGCCCAGACGATCGCCTGGCCCGGCACACCCGGGACCAGGACGCCCAGCAGGCCGAGCAGCATCACCAGGCCCACCGCGAGGAGCTGCCACGCATTCATCTGCCAAGGGTGCAGGAATCCCGGCGTTCTCGCAGGTCCAGCGCGTGCGGACGGTGCGCCGGGCTCAGCGGGGCCGGTCCGCCACCCAGCCCCTGTCGTACGCGTGCCAGCCCAGCTGGAGCCGGCTGGTGACGCCGATGATCTCCATCAGTCCCTTGATCCTGCGCTGCACGGTCCGCTCCACGAGGCCGAGCTGCTTGGCGACACTGACGTCGGTCATCCCGTCCAGCAGCAGGGACAGGATGTCCAGATCGGTGGCGTCGGGCCGGGCCGTCCCCTCGTGCGGGGTGGTCCCGTCGGAACCGATCCGCAGCGGCTGCGCCTCGCGCCACACCGACTCGAAGAGCCCCATGAGCGCCTCCAGCAGCCCGCTCGCCCGGCTCACGAGGATGGCAGGATCCGCGCGCCGCCCCAGGAGCGGCAGCAGCGCACGGCTGCCGTCCGCGATCACCAGTTTCGTCGGGACGCGGTCCACCACCCGCACCTGTTCCTCGCGGCCCAGCGCCGCCAGCAGTTCCGTCCGCCCGTTCGGCGTGGACAGCAGTGCGCGCTCGACGACCACCCGGTAGGAGACGCCGCGGACGGTGGCCGGCTCCTCCGAGTCGTTCTCGGTCCCCGTCACCACGTCCGGATTGACCGACACCAGCGCGCAGACCTCCCGGACCGCGCCCTGCTGCACCTGATGGAAACGGTGCGCCACCGCGCTCGCACCGTGCACCACCTCGATCAGATCGTGCACATCGGGCGCCACCGGGTCGCCCCGGTACTCCCCGGCGAGCAGCGTGGCCGAGCGCTCGGCCTCCTGCAGCTCGCGCCGGTGCCGGGCGAGCAGTGCGCCCAGGGCCGCTTCCGGAGGCGCGGCCACCCACCGCCGTGAGCGCGCGGACGTCCTGGCGGCGAGGCGCCGGCGCTCCAGACTGCGCAGCGCGTCCTCCGTATCCGACTCGGAGAACGTCAGCCGCCGCGCGAGATCCGGTACCTCGGCGGAGCCGAGCACCACCAGCGCGCGGTACGCCGATTCGCACCGCTCGTCGAGCCCCACCACTCCCAGCACTTCGAACACCCTCCCTCTTCACGCCGCTCGGCCGCAGGTCGCGGCGGCTACCGGACACGGCGCATACCCGCCAGCACCATCCTCTCCGTATCACCCGTCCCTCTGCCACTGTGGCGCCACCGCTGCACCAACAGCACCTGGAAACAGGGCCTTTGTGCCCGCATTTCCGCAATGACTTACTTGGGGAGAACGATGCGCCGCATACCGCGTACAGCCCTGGGAGCGGCCATCGCCGCTGTCCTGGCTGCCACAGCGGTCGCGCCGTCCGTGGCATCGCCGCAGGACAGCACGGCCGGGAAGAGACCGCTGGTCGGCAGCGATGCCGCTCAGGAGAAGCAGGGCAAGCCCGTCACCGTCACGCTGGTCACCGGCGACAAGGTGCTGGTGACCAAGGGCAGTTCGGGCCGCAGCAGCGCTGTCGCCCTGCCGCGCGAGGACGGCACCCAGCCGCTGGTCGAGACCCGGCAGAGCGGCAAGGACCTGTACGTCTACCCCGAGGGTGCGGCCGCCGCGATCGCCGCGGGCAAGGTCGACGAGCAGCTCTTCAACGTCACCGGGCTGATCGCCCAGGGCTACGACGACGCGCACGCCAAGTCCATCCCGCTGATCGCCACGTACAACAGCTCCGTCGACGTCGCCCGCAGCGCCCCCGTCGCCCCGCGCGGCGCCGAGCGCGGACTCGTCCTCGACTCCATCGGCGGTGTCGCGCTCAAGGCCGACAAGGCCGAGGCGGCCGACTTCTGGGCCGACGTCACCACGTCGCGCTCCCGCTCCGTCTCCACGCTCAAGAAGCTGTGGCTCGACGGCAAGGTCGAATCGCTCCTCGACCAGTCGACGAAGCAGGTCAACGCCCCGCAGGCGTGGGCTTCCGGCTTCACCGGCAAGGGCACCAAGGTCGCCGTCCTGGACACCGGCGCGGACTTCGAGCACCCCGACCTCAAGGGCCGCATCACCGACTCCAAGAACTTCACCGACTCCGACACCACCGAGGACCGCGCGGGCCACGGCACGCACACCGCCTCCACCGTGGGCGGCTCGGGCGCGGCCAGCAAGGGCGGCGTGGAGAAGGGTGTCGCGCCCGGCACCGACCTGCTCATCGGCAAGGTCCTCAACGACTCCGGCTCGGGCATGGACTCGTGGATCATCGCCGGAATGCAGTGGGCGGTCGACCAGAAGGCCGACGTCGTCTCGATGAGCCTCGGCAACCCGAGCGAGCTCGACTGCACCGACCCGATGAGCGCCGCCACCGAGCAACTCGCCCAGAGCACCGACACGTTGTTCGTCATCGCGGCCGGCAACTCGGGCCCGTACGACAACACCGTCTCCTCGCCCGGCTGCGCCCCCAGCGTGCTGACCGTCGGCGCCGTCGACAGCGAGGACGCCACCGCGTCCTTCTCCAGCCGCGGCCCCGTCCTCAGCGCCCACACCCTCAAGCCCGAGATCGCCGCCCCCGGCGTCGACATCTCCGCGGCGGCCATGGGCGGACGCGGCGTGTACGCGTACCGCACCATGTCCGGTACGTCGATGGCCACCCCGCACGTCGCGGGCGCCGCCGCCGTCCTCAAGCAGCGCCACCCCGCCTGGACCGCCCAGCAGATCAAAGCGGCCCTGGTCTCCTCCGCGCACACCGACATCCCCGGTGACGTACGGCAGACCGGCGCAGGCCGCCTCGATGTGAAGGCCGCCGTCGACGAGCAGATCCTCGGCGCCCCCGCCGTCCAGGGCGGCAGCTTCAACTGGCCCCAGGACAAGAGCGACAGGACGTCCGTCGAGGTCCCGTACACCAACACCGGCACCACACCGGTCAAGCTCAACCTCGCCGTGAAGCGGGTGACCGGCAACGACGGCACCACCGTGCGCTCGGCCGTTGCCTCGCTGGGCAGGAGCTCCGTCACCGTCCCGGCCGGTGCCACCGTCAAGGTCCCGCTGCGCATCGACCCGACCGCGCACCTGACCGGCGGCCAGTACGGCGACGTCACCGGACGCGTCGTGGCCACCGCCAAGGGCGTCAGCGTCTCCACGCCGTTCGCCCTGTACGTCCAGCCGACGACCGTCACCCTGCGGGTCAAGGCCATCGACCGGACCGGCAAGCCTGCGGCCGGCGCCTCCTCGGTCGACGTCATCGGCCTCGACACCATCACCGGTGAGCGCCGGGTCAACGACGGCTCGGCCGACCAGGTCTACGAGGTGCGCCCCGGCGAGTACTACCTCTCCTCCTTCATCGTCTCGCCCGACACGGACGACGCCACCGGCAACCTGCCCAAGTCGGTCTCCTTCGTGGGCCGTCCGCAGGTCAAGCTGACGAAGGACACCACCGTCATCCTGGACGCCCGCAAGGCCCACCAGTTGTCGGTGAAGACCGACCGCCCGTCCGAGGCCCGCAACATCACCCTCTCCTTCGGCCGCACCTGGGACCCGAACTGGCTGCACGCCGGCTCCATCGGCGGCAGCGGGATCGTCAAGGACTACTACGCAGACGTCCAGGGGGACGCCCGCAACGGCTCGTTCGAGCTCGGCAGCTACTGGAGCATGTACGCCCCGCAGATCTCGTCCCTCACGGCGGTCGGCGGCCCCGAGCTCCACCCGGTCACGGGCAGCACGGGCTCGGTCAACCTCGACGGCACCGGCTCCGCGGAGCTCGTGAACGCGGGCAAGGGCACCGCCGCCGAGCTGGCCGCGGCCGGTGTGCAGGGCAAGATCGCCCTGGTCGAGGTCCCGGACGGCAACGTCAGCGTCCAGAGCGTCGCCCAGCTCGCCAAGAACGCGGGCGCCAAGGCCGTCATCGCCCACCGCGCGGCCGCAGGCCGCTGGCAGCCGGCCACCAGCTTCTTCGGCGCTCCGCCGCTGCCCGCCCTGGCCGTCGAGGCCACGGAGGCGAACGCGCTGATCGCCAAGCTCGCCACCGGTCCGGTGACGCTGCGCTGGAAGGCGACCGCCAAGAGCCCGTACGTCTACAACCTGGCCTTCCCCGAGACCGGCCGGATCACCTCCGACCGCACCTACCGGGTCGAGGACAGGAAGCTCGGCAGGAACGAGGCCGACTACCGCGCCATGGGCGTGGCGGCCGACTACTCCGACTACGTCGGGGCCACCCCCTCCTACGGAGCGCCCGTGGGCGTCTCCGGCTTCGCCTGGGTCCCGGCTCCGGGCACCCGCACCGAGTACTACACCCCGGGCGCGACCACCTGGTCGCACATGGTCTCCTCCAGCCTGCCCTTCGGCGAGACCATCGTGTCGCCGGACCGTACGTACTCGGCGGGCCAAAAGGTCACGGAGAGCTGGTACGGAGGAGTCCTCGCCCCCGGCGTCCCGCACGACGCCACCGGCAAGGAGACCCTGGTCGGCGAGCGTCAGGACAACCTGATCGGAGTCGCACCGGGCTTCTGGCGCGACAACGAGCACGACGGTCTCCCCGGCGGGTTCGGCGACATCGGCGGCATGGTGCTCAAGCGCAACGGCGAGCAGATCGGCGACACCCCTGTCCCGTACGGGGTGTTCACGGTCCCGGCCGAGGACAGCGCCTACGAACTGACCCTCTTCACCCAGCGGTTCGGGGCTCCGGCCAAGGTTTGGCAGCGCTCCACGGCGACGTCCACCACTTGGTCGTTCCGCTCGCACCGCGACGGACACGTCTACTCGCAGGGCATCCCCATGCTCTTCCCGGCCTACCAGCTGTCCGACGACGGTCTGAAGACCCTCCCGGCGAAGGACGGCCAGAAGATCACCCTGAGCGCCACGGGCCACGCGGGCTACACCCCGGGTGCCCTGGTCAAGGCCGCGCTCTCGTACTCGTACGACGGCGGCGAGACCTGGACGGCGGCCAAGGTCGCACAGCAGGGCGGGAAGTGGGTGGCGACCGTGGACCACGCGGGCGCCGACACCACCAAGACCGTCACGCTGAAGACCGAGCTGACCGACGCGGCCGGCAACGCGGTCTCCCAGACCGTGGTCAGCGCCTACGGGTTGCGCTAGCCACGTGACAAGGGTCCGCCGGGCGTCCTTCCCGTGGGGGGTGGGGTTGCCCGGCGGACCCATGTCTGCGTGCGCTCAACTCCGGGCGACCCAGCCCTTCTCGTACGCGTGCCAGCCCAGCTGCAGCCGGGTGGTGACCCCGGTCAGCTCCATCAGCCCCTTGACCCTGCGCTGTACGGTCCGCAGCCCCAGGTCCAGCTGCTTGGCGACGCTCGCATCGGTCATCCCGGCCAGCAGCAGCGACAGGATCTCCAGATCGGTCGCGTCAGGACCGCCCTCGTCCTCGCCCGTGACCGTCCCGCCCTCACCGAGCCGCAGCGGCAGCGCGTCGCGCCACACCGAGTCGAAGAGACCGATCAGCGAGTCGAGCAGCCCGCTGGCATGGACGACGATCGCCGTCGGCTCCACACCCTCGTGCACCGTCATCGGCACCATCGCCAGCGAACGGTCCGCCACGATCAGCTTGGTGGGCACCCGGTCGGCGACCCTGAGCTGCTCGCCCCGGCCCAGACCCTCCGCCAACTGGCCGATCGCATTGGGGAGTTCGAGCACCTCGCGCTCGAGGACGAGCCGGTAGGAGACCCCGCGCGTGGTCACCAGCTGCTCGGCCTCGTCGTTCTCCTCGGACGCGACCGCGATCGGGGGGCCGGTCACCATCCCGCAGATCTCCTCGGTCGCACCCAGCTGCATCTGCAGGAAGCGCTGCGCGATCGCACTGGATCCTGTGACCACCTCCACCAGGTCGAGTGCGGCGGGTGCGGTGGCCTCCGACCGGTACTCCTCGGCCAGCAGCGCCGCCGCCAGCTCCGCCTGGTCCAGCTCGTGCCGCTGCTGGGTGAGCAGCGCGCCGAGACCCACACCGGGCGGGGCGGCGACCCAGCGCCCCGTACGCGCGGACGACTGGGCGGCGAGCCCGTGCTGCTCCAGGCGCCGCAGCGCGCGTTCGGTGTCGGACTCGGGCAGGGACAGCCGACGGGCGAGGTCGGGGACTTCGGCCGCGCCCAGACTCACGAGCGCGCGGTAGGCCGTCTCCTGGAGGTCGTCGAGGCCTATGGCTCCGAGCAAGATGCACCTCGTTCCGTTTCATGGGTGGCGGTTCTGTGCCACGGCGGATTTCCGCCGCGGCACATCATCGCTGTTCGCTGACCGGTTCTGCCAGAGTGATCCAACCGATGGAACAGACCGTTGCCACAGGCCTGTTCAAGTCATCCCCTATCTACTGATTTGGGGAGACCCGTGTGCCCCGCCCGGCTGCACCCTTGTGGGGGGAGTGCGGCCGGGCGGTCAATTCCGCGCACCCTGTACCAATCCCCTCCCATCGATGGACAATAGGGGCATGAGTCAGCAGGGGGACCGGCATGCCACCGCCGAGGACGACTGGTGGAGCAAGCTGTACGAGAACGAGCCCGCCACCGGCACCGAAGCCGCCCCCACCGCGGGCGGCGACACCCTGGACGACCGCTTCGACTCCGCGAGCGGCGTCGCCACACCACCGGACCCCCCGCCCCCGCACGACGAGATCCCTCCGCAACGCACCCGCGCCCCCTGGGAACCCCCGGAGGAGACGCCCCCCGCCGAACCGGGCTGGGGCTTCACCCAACGCTTCGGCGCACCCCCACCGATCCCCCCGTCCCCACCCGAGCCACCCGCTCCAACTCCCCACCAGGAAGCCGACTCCGGGGTCGAGCAGCAGATCGCGCCCGACGAGGACGAGCCGCCCGCGCCCGCCGCCCACAAACCCACCGTCCCGGACCTGCCCGCCCACCCCCGCCACGCCGCCCCAGGACCCGCGCTCTCCGAGCCGCCGCCCCGGCCGCAATCCGGGCACATCGGTGACGGGCCGCCCACCTACGACGCCGAGCCCACCTCGCTGCCCGGCGCGCACCCCGACGGGCTCGACGAGCTGATGGCCGACACCGTGCTGGACGGCGCGCGCTACGGGGCGTACACCCTGCGCGCCGCCTCCACTCGAGGCGACTCCGCCCGCTTCCGCGGCGAGCCGCGCCGCGACGCCCTGCTCACCGCCCGTTTCGGCACCGGCGAGACGAGTCTCGTCCTGGTCGCCGTCGCCAGCGGTGCCCGCGCCTCCGAAGGCGCGCACCTCGCCGCGGCCGACGCCTGCCGCTGGATCGGCGGGGCGGTGGGCCGCAGCCACGTCCGGCTCGCCGAGGACATCCGCGCCGGACGCCGCGGCGACCTCAAGTCCGGGCTGCACCGGCTCACCGACCGCGGTTACGGAAAGCTCCGCGCCCGCGCCGCCGAACTCGGCCTGGAACCGGGCGAGTACACGGCGAGCCTCCGCTGCCTCCTGCTCTCCGGCGACCCCGAGTGCCGCAACCGCATCTTCTTCGGCGTCGGCGGAGGCGGCGGTCTCTTCCGGCTGCGCGACGGCGCCTGGCAGGACATAGAGCCCCTCGTTCCCGAGCCCTCCGCGCTCAAAGGCGACGCCGTCGTCGGCTTCGGCTCGGCCCCCTCCGACGTCCCCGAGCAGACCCCCGAGGGCGACCGCCTCACCATGGACCTGGGCATCACGACACCGCCCTCGCCGTACGTCGAGCGCCCGCTCCCGCCCCCCGCCGACCCCTTCCGCTTCCGCGCCTCGGTCGCCCGCCCCGGCGACACGCTCCTCCTCTGCAGCGGCGGCCTGGCCGAACCCCTGCGCGGGGAGCCGGCCCTCGCCAAGGAGCTCGCCGAGCGCTGGGGCCCCGACGAGCCGCCCGGCCTGGCCGCGTTCCTGGCCGACACCCAGCTGCGGGTGAAGGGATACGCGGACGACCGTACGGCTGCAGCAGTCTGGGAGGCGTAACGAGACGGCCCATGGGTTGATGGATCCATGGCCAAGCAGAACGTCGCAGAGCAGTTCGTGGACATCCTCGTCCGCGCCGGAGTCCAGCGTCTCTACGGAGTCGTCGGCGACAGCCTCAACCCCGTCGTCGACGCGATCCGCCGCACCCCCGAGATCGAGTGGATCCAGGTCAGACACGAGGAGACCGCCGCCTTCGCGGCCGGCGCGGAAGCCCAGGTCACCGGCTCACTCGCGGCCTGCGCGGGCTCCTGCGGCCCCGGCAACCTCCACCTCATCAACGGCCTCTACGACGCCCACCGCTCCATGGCCCCCGTCCTCGCCCTCGCCTCGCACATCCCCTCCAGCGAGATCGGCCTCGGCTACTTCCAGGAGACCCACCCCGACCGCCTCTTCCAGGAGTGCAGCCACTACAGCGAGCTGATCTCCAACCCCAAGCAGATGCCCCGCCTCCTCCAGACGGCGATCCAGCACGCCATCGGCCGCAGCGGGGTGAGCGTCGTCTCCCTCCCCGGCGACATCGCCTCCGCGCCCGCCCCCGACAAGGCGATCGACCACGCCCTGGTCACGTCGCTGCCCTCCGTACGCCCCGGGGACGCCGAGATCGAGAAGCTGGCCCGCATGATCGACGAGGCCAAGCGGGTCACCCTCTTCTGCGGCAGCGGCACGGCGGGCGCGCACGCCGAGGTGATGGAGTTCGCCGAGCGCGTCAAGTCCCCGGTGGGGCACGCGCTGCGCGGCAAGGAGTGGATCCAGTACGACAACCCCTACGACGTCGGCATGAGCGGACTCCTCGGCTACGGCGCCGCCTACGAGGCCACCCACGAGTGCGACCTGCTGATCCTGCTCGGCACGGACTTCCCGTACAACGCCTTCCTCCCCGACGACGTGAAGATCGCCCAGGTCGACGTCCGCCCCGAACACCTCGGCCGCCGCTCCAAGCTGGACCTCGCGGTCTGGGGCGACGTCCGCGAGACGCTGCGCTGCCTCACCCCCCGGGTGAAGGCCAAGACGGACCGCAAGTTCCTCGACAAGATGCTGAAGAAGCACGCCGACGCGCTCGAAGGCGTCATCAAGGCGTACACCCGCAAGGTCGAGAAGCACGTCCCGATCCACCCCGAGTACGTCGCCTCGGTCCTCGACGAACTCGCCGACGACGACGCCGTGTTCACGGTCGACACAGGCATGTGCAACGTCTGGGCGGCCCGCTATCTCTCGCCCAACGGAAAGCGCCGCATCATCGGCTCGTTCAGCCACGGCTCGATGGCCAACGCGCTCCCGCAGGCGATCGGCGCCCAGTTCACCGACCGGAACCGCCAGGTCGTCTCGATGTCCGGCGACGGCGGCTTCTCGATGCTGATGGGCGATTTCCTCACCCTGGTCCAGTACGACCTCCCGGTGAAGGTCGTCCTCTTCAACAACTCCTCGCTCGGCATGGTCGAGCTGGAGATGCTGGTCTCGGGCCTCCCGTCGTTCGGCACCCACAACCACAACCCGGACTTCGCGGCGATCGCGCGGGCGGCCGGTGCGTACGGGGTGCGCGTGGAGAAGCCCAAGCAGCTCGCCGGGGCGCTGAAGGACGCCTTCAGGCACAAGGGCCCGGCGCTGATCGATGTCGTCACCGACCCGAACGCACTGTCGATCCCGCCGAAGATCAGCGCCGAGATGGTGACCGGTTTCGCGCTCTCGGCCAGCAAAATCGTCCTGGATGGCGGAGTGGGTCGAATGGTGCAGATGGCCCGCTCCAACCTGCGGAATGTCCCTCGTCCCTGATCAAAGGCCGTAGGGCCATGCGGGTGGAAGTGTGGGCCGGGTGGCTCCGTATGCGCTGAGTCGCGGAATTGTCACATCACGTGACCATCACGCAACACCAGCCACAGGAAAGGTCTGTGACGCACATGTCTTCCAGCCGTCGCTTCGGCCGTATTGCCGCCACTGCCGTCGCCGCTGTCGTCATCACGGGCATGGCTGCCCCGGCCGCCCTCGCCTCCGCTCCGGCGCCGGCCCCGGCCGCCGCCTCCGTCGCCCCGATGCCGGGCGACACCCCGATCAAGGGCGGTCTCCTCAACCTCGACCTCGCCGCCAACCTTGACCTCGACGCCCACGGCATCGTCGTCGCCGGCGTCAAGGGTGCCGTCCAGGCCGACGCGGGCATCAACCTGAAGGTCGGTGCCGGCAGCAAGCTGATCCACCGTCACCACAAGCTCGTCGGCGGCACCGTGGTCTTCAAGGGCGGCGTCCAGCTGTCCAAGGGCGGCAAGAAGGTCGTTCTGTCGAACATCGTCCTCGACGTCAAGACCAACGTCCTGTGGGCGTCGGTCGGCGCCAAGGCGAAGGTCCGGATCGGTGTCCTGTCCGGCGACGGCGCCCAGGTGGTCTCCGGCGGCGGTTCGGTCAACGCCGACATCGTGATCAACGGTGGCCTCGTGCTGGACGCCAGTGCCGGCGCCCTGATCGACGCCTCCCTCGGCACCTGCGTCTTCGCCGACGCCGATGTCGTCATCGGTGTCGGTGTCGACGCCAACGTCGACCTGGACGTCGACCTGGCCATCGCGCTCGGCCTCAACGCCGACATCGACCTGGACCTGGGCATCGGCGCCCTGCTCGACGCGGACGTGGACGCGCACATCAGCCTCCTCTGATCCGCACGCACGTCTCCCCTCACCGGCGCCCCCCGCCCTGGCTTGCTGGCAGGACGGGGGGCGCCGGTGTGCGCTCAGGCGGGACGCAGCCGCAGGGTCAGGATCTGGAAGGGCCGCAGGCCGACCGTCAGCCCCTCCTCGCCCGTCTCCGCATCATGGAGCGGCCGCTCCAGAAGGTCCGTCACCTGCGCCGATACGACGGGGAAGCCCACCCGGAGCGTGCCCCGGGCGCGGTCGCCGGCCGACTCGTAGAGCCGTACGACCACATCCCCGCTGCGGTCCTCCGCCAGCTTCACCGCCTCGACGGTGATCGACTCGTGGTCCACGGTGACCAGCGGACCCTGCTCGGGAGCGGCCGCCACCCGCAGCGGCAGATTGAGGGCGAGGCCCTCGCGCACCGCGAGCGGCACGTCCGCACCCGGCAGCAGTGCATAGCGGAACCGGTGCACACCGAGGTCGGTCTGCGGGTCCGGGCTGTGCGGGGCGCGCAGCAGGGTGAGACGCACGGTCGTGCCGAGCCCGCCCTCGTGCGGGGTGCGGGTCACGTCGTGGCCGTACGTCGAGTCGTTGAGGACCGCGACGCCGTACCCGGGCTCGGCGACCCTCAGCCAGCGGTGCGCGCAGATCTCGAAACGGGCCGCGTCCCAGCTGGTGTTGGCGTGCGTGGGCCGGTGGACATGGCCGAACTGGATCTCGGCGGTGGACCGTTCGGCGTGCACGTCGAGGGGGAACGCGGCCTTGAGCACCTTCTCCGACTCCTGCCAGTCCACCTCCGTCAGGACGTCGACGCGCGGGCTCGCGACGTCGAGGCGCAGCTCCTGGGTGATCCGGGACGACCCGAAGACCCGCACCACGCGGACCGCCGCCCGCAGCGGCCCGTCCTCGGTCAGCTCGACGGACTCCGCCTCGGTGAGATCGGTGTGCGAGCGCCGGTAGTGCCGGTCGATGTCCCAGGCGTCCCACTGGTTGGGGTGGTCGGGGTGCAGCTGGAGGAGGTTGCCGCGGGTGCCGGGGGCGAGGACCTCGCGGCCGGCGGCCAGGTCGGTGACGGAGGTGAGCAGACCGTCCGCGTCGACGGTGACCCGCAGCAGCCCGTTGTCGAGGACGAACGCGCCGCCCTCCCGCTCCACGGTCACCGCCGAGGGGGCCTCGGAGGTGGACAGCGGGGCTGCGGCCAGCGGCGGAACCCGTACGAACACCGGATCCCCGTCCCCGGTTGTGACCACCTCGCTCCGCCCGTACGGCGATGCGTTGAGGACCGCGGGTCCCGTCGCCGCGCCCAGCGCCGTCACCGACGCCGCGATGATCCCCTCCAGCTCGTCCCGTACCCGCGCATAGGTCTCGCGCGCCTCACGGTGCACCCAGGCGATCGACGAGCCGGGCAGGATGTCGTGGAACTGGTGCAGCAGCACCGTCTTCCAGAGCCGGTCCAGATCCTCGTACGGATACGGCGCACCGGTCCGCAGCGCGGCCGCCGTCGCCCACAACTCGGCCTCCCTGAGCAGGTGTTCACCGCGCCGGTTGCCCTGCTTGGTCTTCGCCTGGGTCGTGTACGTCGCCCGGTGCAGCTCCAGATACAGCTCGCCCGACCAGACCGGGGCCTGACCCCCGTACTCCTCCTCCGCGGCCGTGAAGAACGCCGACGGCCGCTCCACCGTCACCCGGGGCGACCCCTCCAGGTCCCGCACCCTGCGGGCCTTCTCCAGCATCTCGCGGGTCGGCCCGCCCCCGCCGTCGCCCCAGCCGAACGGCACCAGCGAGCGCGAGGCCCGGCCCTTGTCGGCGAAGTTCCGCTCCGCGTGGGCCAGTTCGGCCGCATGGATCTGCGAGTTGTAGGTGTCCACGGGCGGGAAGTGCGTGAAGACACGCGTCCCGTCGATGCCCTCCCACCAGAAGGTGTGGTGCGGCATCTTGTTGGACTGGTTCCACGACAGCTTCTGTGTGAGGAACCACCGGATCCCCGCCAGCTTCGCCAACTGCGGAAAGGCGGCCGTGTAGCCGAAGGAGTCCGGCAGCCAGATCTCCTCCGTCTCCACCCCCAGCTCCTCCGCGAAGAACCGCTTGCCGTGCACGATCTGGCGCGCGAGCGCCTCGCCGCCCGGCATGTTCGCGTCCGACTCCACCCACATGGAGCCCACCGGCGCCCAATTGCCGTCTGCCACCGCCTTTTTGATGCGCTCCCAGATGTGCGGCTGGTGCTCCTTCACCCACGCGTACTGCTGCGCCTGCGAACAGGCGAAGACCAGCTCCGGGTAGTCGGCGGCCAGCGCGGTCACATTGGCGAACGTGCGCGAGGCCTTGCGGACCGTCTCGCGCAGCGGCCACAGCCACGCCGAGTCGATGTGCGCGTGCCCCGCCGCAGAGATCCGGTGCGCGCTCGCCTCCGCGGGGCGGGCCAGGGTTTCGGCCAGGGCCGCCCGCGCGCGGACCGCCGTACCCGCGACGTCGTGCAGGTCCAGTGCGTCGAGCATGTCCTCCAGGGCGCGGAGGATCTCGTGGCGGCGCGCCCGGTCGGCGGGCAGCTCCGCCATCAGCTCGGAGAGCACCTCGATGTCCAGGACCAGATGCCAGACGTCCTCATCCAGTACGGCCAGATCCGCAGAAGAGAATCGGTAGATCGGCCGATCCCCTGCGGTCGAGATGTCTCCCAGCAGGGTCGGTTCGAAGCCGTGCAGTACGGCTGGATTCGCGGCCGCCTCCAGCAGCAGGTGTACGTCTTCGCCGCCCTCGGCGGGGGCGCCCACGGGGATGTGCCGGTTGCGCGGATGGATCCCCTTCAGAGGGATACCCGCAGCGTCGTACACCAGTCCCTCGGCCTGGAAACCCGGTCCGTCGCCGGTGAAACCGGGATCGACGACCACCTCGACCCGGCGGCCCGCCCACTCCGGCGGAACGGCCCCTTCCAGCCTGAACCAGCTGGTCGACCAGGGGGTTCCCCACTCGGTCCCGACCGCGAACGGCGCATAGTCGCCCTTCAGCGCCTCGGCGACGGGCACGGGCTCGCCCGGCGCATGCCACACGGAGAGGGTCAGCGGAGATCTGGCGGCGTACTGCGCGGGACGGATGAACTGGTGCAGCGCCCGTTCCAGACGCCCTTCCACCAGCTGTCGGTCGTCATGCATCACGGCTCCTACGAGGTCATGAATCGGCTCGTGCACAGGGGTGCACTGCTTCACTTCCCGTGCGAAGGGCCGGGCATCCCCTACGGGTTGTTGATGAATCGACAAGCGTGAGCCCACCGCTGCGGGGCATGCATCTCGTGAAGCTGTTCGAGTGGAAGAAGGCAAGTCACCGTAGGGGTGGGGGTTATGACTGGGCGTCAGGGAGGGGCTGGGTCCGTGACCGACGGGCGTCGCCGGGGACCTGGTGCGGGCGGCGACGGCCGCCGGATACAGCTGCGCCGCAGACTCGGCTCATCGGATCTGCCGGCGATCACGGAGGTGAGGCGCTCCCTGCGGGAACTGCTGCGGCACTGGGGGAGTCCCGCAGCCGCGGAGGTCGCCGAACTGCTCACCAGCGAACTCGTGACCAATGCACTGGTCCACACGGCGGACGGGGCGGTGATCACCGCCACCGTGGGCAGCGACCGGCTCCGCGTCGAGGTACGGGACTTCATGTCCGCGCTGCCCAGGCTGCACGCGCCGGACGCCGACGACGGCACGCACGGCCGGGGCCTGGTCCTGGTGCAGACGCTGTCCGACGCCTGGGGCGTCCATGCACACGGGATGGGGAAGGTGGTCTGGTTCGAGCTGAACGGCGGACCGGCATGAATCACCGGCCCGCCGCGTCAACTCGTGCTGCGATCACCCGAATTGCTGCTCGAGATCCTTCAGTTTCTGCTCCAGCGAGTCGAGCCGGGGCAGCGTCTGGGTGTCGTCCTCCGCCGTGAGATCGACGGTGACGGCCTCAGCGTTCGTGACGGCCTGGAGGGAGGGCCTGGCGCGAAGGGGCAGTTGTCCTGTCTCGGGTATGGCAGGCTCCGCGACGGCCTGCGCGGAGTTCACGCCGGACGCGGTGCCCGCCGTCACCTCCACCTGGCGACCGCCGCGGCCGCGCCCCAACGTCCTGTGCTGCCGGTTGATGGCCTTGAGCTGCGCCCGCTCCAGCTTCTCGTGCTCCCGCCTGCGGAGACGGTTCTGCTCGTCCTGCCTGCGGTCCTCCCGCACCTCGTCGACCGCCTCGTCCAGCGTCCGTACGCCTTCCAGGAGCATCAGCGACCAGGCGGCGAAGGTCTCCCGGGGAGCGCGCAGCCACCGTACGATCCGGATCTGCGGCAGCGGACGCGGTACGAGACCCTGCTCGCGCAGCGCGGCCCTGCGGGTCTGCTTCAGCGCGCGGTCGAAGAGCACCGCGGCCGAGAGCGACATCCCCGCGAAGAACTGCGGGGCGCCCGCGTGGTCCATTCCGCGCGGCGCGTGTACCCAGTTGAACCAGGCGGCCGCACCGGCGAACGTCCACACCAGCAGACGCGAGCCGAGCGCCGCGTCGCCGTGGGAGGCCTCGCGCACGGCGAGCACCGAACAGAACATCGCGGCGCCGTCGAGCCCGAAGGGAACCAGGTACTCCCAGCCCCCGGAGAGATCCAGGTTCTGCCGGCCGAAGCCGACCAGACCGTGGAAGGAGAGTGCGGCGGCGACCGCCGCACAGCAGAAGAGCAGGAGGTAGGAGGCGGTGCCGTAGACCGCTTCCTTCTGCCTGCGGCGTTCCTCGCTGCGTTCCCAACTCTCGTCCGAGGAGGTGGACTTGTCAGCGGCGCGCTTGCCGCGCGCGAGAACCGCCACCGCCACCAGGACCCCCACGAGCATCACGCCGCCGGGAAGCAGCCAGTCCAGAGATATGTCGGTCAGTCGCATGCGGTGTCCCTTGCATCGCGTCAGTGCCTTTGCGCCGCCATGCTGTCCCAGTTCCGACAGCCGTCGAAGAGTTTCGGGACAACAGGACGCCAAGGGGCCCTGATAGGTGCGATTGGGTCGAACTGCCGTACGCGCGAAGCGGGTTGGGTTCGATTTCAGTCAGTCGAAAGAGGGGCGTCAGGGGCGAGACGTGCCACTCGGTCGGCATCACAGGTCCGCGGGCAGGTGACGCAGGTGTCCTCGGGGCGCAGCGTGTAGAAGAGACAGCAGCTCGCCCGGTCACGGGTCGGCAGCGCCTCGCCGCGCGGTCCGGTCAGCTCGCGGAAGGCCGCGGTGCCGACGTACGGGGCCGTCGCGCCCGGCAGCAGCCGCTCCAGCTCCGCGACGCCGCGCCCCTCCTCGCCGAGGAGATGGGCGATGTACCAGAGGCCCTCAACGATCTCGTCGGTCGCCATCCCCCACAGGGCGCGCTTGCCGCGCCGCATCCGGGGCCCGAAGCCCTCCAGGACGGTGCCCAGGTGCTCGGCGACGGAGGCCCTGACCTCGGCCCGGAGTGCGTCCTCGTCCCGTACGACACGGGCGCCGGGCAGCGATGCGGCCGGATCGCCGGGCAGGCAGGCGAATTCCTCGACCCGTACGGTCATCCGCCCCAGCGCCCGGTGGAAGGCCACGGACTCCACCGGGATCCGCGGTACCCGGCGGTGCAGGAACCAGGGGACGGTGATCAGCAGACAGGCGGGCCAGGCGTAGCGGTGGAAGCCGAAGCTGGCGACGACATCGGGCCGGGCCTGCTGCCCGTAGTCCCGCAGCACCTGCGCGTCGTCCCAGGCCAGGAAGGCGTCGAGGGCGGGTCCTCCGGCGGCCAGGCCGGACGCGGTCACCCAGCCGCTGCCCGAAGGGGGCAGCTCGGAGCCCGTCAGCTCGCTGACGGCAAGCCCGGGGAAGACCTCGGCGAGGCGCGCGTACGCGGCCGTCGTGGGTCCTTCGACAAGCGTGGGGACGGTCATGCAGGGGACCACCGAATCGGGATCGTATTGCAGGTAAGCCTTACCTTACCCAAGACAATCGATGTTTCAACTCCGGCTGTGTCCGCCTATCGTGCTCTGGGGGCGGAATGTCAGACAGGAGAATCCCGGTGGAGCAAGGCAGAGCGCGCGAGGCCGCGGCCACGCAGCCGCATGCGTCCATTCGGGTGCCTGAGCAGGCACGCGGCGAGCACACGCACAGCGAGCCGCCCGCGCCCCGGCTCGTCCAGCGCCACTCCGTACGCGGACAGATCCTCGACGCCCTGCGCTCGGCGCTCGTCGACGGCGACCTCGTCCCCGGCGAGGTGTACTCGGCGCCGGTGCTCGGCGAGCGCTTCGGGGTCTCGGCCACACCCGTACGGGAAGCGATGCAGCAGCTCGCGGTGGAGGGCGCCGTCGAGGTCGTCCCCAACCGCGGCTTCCGCGTCGCCGAGCGCAGCGCGCGCGAGCTCGCCGAGCTCGCCGAGGTGCGCGCGCTCATCGAGGTCCCCGTGATGCTCCGGCTCGCCCGTACGCTGCCCGTGGCCCGCTGGTCCGAGCTGCTGCCGCTCGCCGAGGCGACCGTGGCCGCCGCGGCGGTGGGCGACCGGGCCTCGTACGCCGAGTGCGACCGCGCCTTCCACCGCGCGGTCCTCGCCCTCTCCGGAAACCAGCAGTTGGTCGCCGTCGCCGACGACCTCCACCGCCGCTCCCAGTGGCCCCTGGTCAGCGCCCCCGCACCGCGCCGCGCCGACCTGCTGGCCGACGCGGCCGAGCACACCGCGCTCCTGGAGGCCCTGATGGCTCAGGACCTCACCGTCGTCCAGTCACTCGTACGGGAACACTTCACCGGCTCAGTGGGCTGACCCGCCGAGCCGCGCCGCCAGCCAGGTGGGGACGCCGTCCAGCAGGCGGAAGAGCCGCTTCGCCTCCGTGCGCAGCCGGGTCGCCTCCGGTTCCGTCTCGGTCTCCGCGAGGGAGACGAGCGCGGGGGCGGTGCCGACCAGGTAGCCCAGTTCCTCCCGGATCCGCAGGGACTCCGCGAAGCCGTGGCGGGCCTCCGCCAGCTCGCCCTCCGCCAGGGAGAGCGAGGCGAGGTGGAGCCAGGTGAAGGAGAGCAGTAAAGGCTGGTCGTGGGCGGTGGCGCCCGCGTGGGCGCGGCGGTAGGCGGCGCGGGCGGACTGCGGTGAGTCGGCCAGGTTCTGGGAGATCAGGCCCCTGCGGAAGTCCAGGAGGGGGCGTCCCGGGGCGCCGGGGGCGATGAGGGCCGCGGCCCTGCCGAGGGCGGCGCGAGCCTCGTCCGCCCGGTCCCGTACGCCCAACAGGGTTGAGGCATAGGCGAGTTGACCCCGTTCGCTGGCCGCCGCGCCGCGCGAGTCGTCGTCCCTGGCGAGCGCCTCGGCGGTACGGAGCGCGTCCTCGGCGTCCGTCCAGCCCTGCTCGGTGTAGAGACACCGCTCGCTCAGCAGCGCCGCCCGGTGCAGCGCGGCGTCGGCGTCGGCCTTCGCGTGGGGCTCCAGCAGGGCGGCCGCGTCCGTCCAGCAGCCGCGCGAGCGCAGCCGCCATACCGCGGTCTGGAGCGGAGGAGCATCAGCAGGTGTCGTTCCGTGACCAGACATGGCGGTAAACGCCACATTGCCCTCCCCGAGCACGCCATTGAGCTGTTGAGTATGCGCGCATCTCAACATGGATTGGCGTGCCCGGCCAAGGGGTTGGGTGAATCAATTCACAAACTGGCTTCGCGCCGGCTGGGGTGAGCGGCCGGGGGTCCGGGGGTTGTCCCCCGGGAGACACAGCACAAACTGGCGGCCGGGGTCAGCTCATCCGGAGCGCCAGGAAGAAGTCCAGCTTGTCCTCGAGACGCGACAAGTCACGCCCCGTCAATTGCTCGATCCTGCCCACCCGGTAGCGCAGGGTGTTGACGTGCAGATGCAACCGGGTGGCACACCGCGTCCACGAGCCGTCGCAGTCCAGGAAGGCCTCGAGGGTCGGAATCAGCTCCGCCCGGTGGCGCCGGTCGTAGTCCCGCAGCGGGTCCAGGAGCCGGGCCGTGAAGGCGCGCCGTACGTCGTCGGGGACGAACGGCAGCAGCAGGACGTGCGAAGCCAGCTCGTGGTGGCCCGCCGCGCAGACCTGCCCCGGCCTGGCCGCGGCGACCCGCCGCGCGTGCCGGGCCTCCTCCAGCGCCCCGCGCAGCCCCTCCGCGGAGTGCACCGACGCCGAGACGCCCAGCGTGAGGCGCCCGTCGTCGGCCAGACCGGCCGAGAGCGGGTCGCGTACGGACTCCAGCAGCACGTCCGCGTGCAGCCCCGGGGCCGCGTCGAGGTCCTCGTCGTCGGTGGGGGACACCGAAGGCAGCGGTACGAGGGCGATCGCCTCGTCCCCGGCGTGCGCCACGGCGATCCGGTCCGACTCGACCAGGATCTCCTCCAGCAGCGACTGCGCGACGGGCCCCGAGTCGAGGTCCGCGGCCCCGGCCTGGCCGTCCTGCGACCACTCCACCTTCGCCACCACGACCTGCCAGTGCGGCGCGGAACCGAGCCCCGGCAGCAGCACCGGAGCGGCCACCCGCAGCCTGGCCGCGATCTCGGCGGGCGCGGCCCCCGTCTGGACCAGCTCCAGGACCTCCTGGGCCAGCCTGCGCCGTACGGTGCGGGCCGCATCCCGCCGGTCGCGCTCGACGGCGATCAGCTGCGTCACCCCCTGCAGCAGGTCGAGCCGGGCCGCGGGCCAGTCGCTCGCATCCGCCTCGACGGCCAGCAGCCAGTCGGAGAGCACCGTCTCGCGGACGTCGCGCGCCGCCGCGGTCGCCGTGCCGCGCCCGCTGTTGCGGATGGGGAAGAGCGAGTACGTCGTGCCCTTGAGCGTCACCCGGTGCGGCCCCCTGCGCCCCGTCCGGGTCGCGGCCAGATGCTCGCCGGCGAGGAGCGCCGAGGTCTCCGCGTCCAGCTCCGCGCCCGCGCCCGCGATCTGGCGGCCGGTGGGGGAGAGCACCCAGGCGTGCAGGTCGAGGTCGGTCGTCAGCAGGTCGAGGACCACGTCCGGGCCGCCGCCGGCCGGGCCCGACGTCATCAGCCTGCGGTGCCGGTCGACGACCGCCGCGAGATCACCGGCGCGCTCGCCGGAGACCTGGCGCACCACGTACTCGGTGATGGTCGCGAAGGCGACGTCCTCGTTGACCGCGAAGAGCGGCAGACGGTTGCGTACGCACGCCTCGACCAGGTCGGCGGGGATGTCGCCCTGCTCGGCCTCACCGGCCGCGAGCCCGGCGACCCCGGCCTGGCTGAGGATGCGTACGAACGGTTCCGAGTCCTCGGCGGTGTGCCGCCAGGCGAGCCCGGTCAGGACCAGCTCGCCGCCCGACAGATACCGGCTCGGATCGCGGAGATCGGTCGTCATCACCCCGCGGACGCTCCGGTCGAGCTCGTCCTCGCCGCCCAGCAGCCGCAGGCCCAGCGCATCGGTGTCCAGCAGTGCGCGCAGCCGCATCTCGTCGCCGCCGTTCTGTGTCTTGATGTTGCCCGTGAAAATCAGAGAGGTTTCTGAACCTCGTCTTTCGTTCGAACATACAAGACGAGCATGGTCACCAGCCAACTCCTTCATGGTTTCGGTGACTGCACCGGGCGGGGCACGGCTTGTGTACTGGGGCCACCAAGCGTTAACAGCACGTGAACGCCCGTCGAGGGCCGGCCGTCCCGGGCACCGGCGAACACCCCCCGATTGAGAAGAAGAGAGCCACTCATGGACTTCCTTCGCCCCGCCAGCTGGGAGGAGGCGCTCGCCGCCAAGGCAGAGCACCCCACGGCCGTTCCCCTTGCAGGTGGCACCGATGTGATGGTCGAGATCAACTTCGACCACCGTCGTCCGGAGTACCTCCTCGACCTCAACCGCATCGGCGAGCTCGGCGAATGGGAGGTCGGCGAGGAGAAGGTCCTGCTCGGCGCCTCGGTCCCGTACACCGCGATCATGGAGAACCTCCGCGCCGAGCTGCCGGGCCTCGCGCTCGCCTCGCACACGGTGGCCTCCCCGCAGATCCGCAACCGCGGCGGCGTCGGCGGCAACCTCGGGACCGCCTCGCCCGCGGGCGACGCCCACCCCGCGCTGCTGTCCGCCGACTGCGAGGTCGAGGTCGAGTCCGTACGCGGCTCGCGCCTCATCCCCATCGACGACTTCTACACCGGCGTGAAGCGCAACGCGCTCGCCGCCGACGAGCTCATCAAGCGCGTCCACATCAAGAAGGCGGACGGGCCGCAGCAGTACTCCAAGGTCGGCACCCGCAACGCCATGGTCATCGCGGTCTGCGCCTTCGGCATCGCCCTGCACCCCGAGACCCGCACGGTCCGCACCGGCATCGGCTCCGCCGCCCCGACCCCGATCCGGGCGAAGGCCGCCGAGGAGTTCCTGAACGCCGCGCTCGAAGAGGGCGGGTTCTGGGAGAGCCGCAAGACCATCACCCCGTCGGTCGCCAAGCAGTTCGCGGAGCTGGCCTCCGGTGCGGCCAACCCCATCGACGACGTACGCGGCACGGCGAACTACCGCCGCCACGCCGTCGGCATCATGGCCCGCCGCACGCTCGGCTGGACCTGGGAGTCCTACCGCGGCAACGGCCGCAGCAGCATCGAGGGAGTGGCGTCATGCGCGTGAATTTCACGGTCAACGGCCGTCAGCAGGAAGCCGACGACGTCTGGGAGGGCGAGTCCCTCCTCTACGTCCTGCGTGAGCGCATGGGCCTCCCCGGTTCCAAGAACGCCTGCGAGCAGGGCGAGTGCGGATCTTGTACGGTCCGCCTCAACGGTGTCCCGGTCTGCTCCTGCCTGGTCGCGGCCGGTCAGGCCGAAGGCAGCGAGATCGTCACCGTCGAGGGCCTGGCGGACTACGCGAAGCAGCGCCGTCACGAGGCAGCGAGTCACCCAGGCGGCGCCTGCGGTTCCGTCTGCGGCGGCACCAGCCTCCAGGAAGCCCGTATGTGGCAGGCCAAGGGGACCGACAGCCAGACCGGCGAGGGCACTCAACTCTCCCCGATCCAGCAGGCGTTCATCGACGCCGGCGCCGTGCAGTGCGGTTTCTGCACCCCCGGTCTCCTGGTCGCGGCCGACGAGCTGCTCGAGCGCAACGCCTCGCCGTCGGACGCCGACATCCGCGAGGCACTCTCCGGCAACCTCTGCCGCTGCACCGGCTACGAGAAGATCCTGGACGCGGTCCGCCTCGCGGCCGCCCGTCAGGAAGAGACGGTCTGACCATGGCTGGAACCACGACAGGCGCACCCACCAACGTCACCCAGAAGCACAGCAAGGGCGGCATCGGCGAGTCCACGCTCCGCCCCGACGGCACCCTCAAGGTCACCGGTGAGTTCGCCTACTCCTCGGACATGTGGCACGACGAGATGCTGTGGGGCCAGATCCTGCGGTCCACCATCGCGCACGCCGAGATCGTGTCGATCGACACCTCCGAGGCCCTCGCGATGGACGGCGTCCACGCCGTTCTGACGGCCGACGACCTCCCCGCCGCGAAGAACTACGGCATGGAGTTCCAGGACACCCCGGTCCTCGCGTACGGCAAGGTCCGTCACCACGGTGAGCCGGTCGCCCTCGTGGCCGCCGACCACCCGGAGACCGCGCGCCGCGCCGCCGCCAAGATCCGCATCGAGTACCGCGAGCTGCCCCTCATCACCGACGAGGCCTCGGCGACCGCCCCCGACGCGATTCTGGTCCACGAGAACCGCGACGACCACCACGCGGGTCACGTCCCGCACCCCAACATCGTGCACCGCCAGCCGATCGTCCGCGGCAACGCCGAAGAGGCCGCCAAGAAGGCCGACTTCATCGTCAGGGGCGAGTACACCTTCGGCATGCAGGACCAGGCGTTCCTCGGCCCCGAGTCCGGACTCGCGGTACCGGCCGAGGACGGCGGCGTCGACCTGTACGTGGCCACCCAGTGGCTGCACTCGGACCTCAAGCAGATCGCCCCCTGCCTCGGCCTGCCCGAGGAGAAGATCCGGATGACGATGTCCGGCGTCGGCGGTGCCTTCGGCGGCCGCGAGGACATCTCGATGCAGATCCTCGCCTCCCTGCTCGCGCTCCGTACGGGCAAGCCGGTGAAGATGGTCTACAACCGCTACGAGTCCTTCTTCGGGCACGTCCACCGCCACCCGGCGAAGCTCACCTACGAGCACGGCGCCACCAAGGACGGCAAGCTCACGCACCTCAAGTGCAGGATCGTGCTCGACGGCGGCGCCTACGCCTCCTCGACGGCCTCGGTCGTCGGCAACGCGGCCTCCCTCTCGGTCGGTCCGTACGTCGTCGAGGACGTCGAGATCGAGGCCGTCGGCCTCTACTCCAACAACCCGCCCTGCGGCGCCATGCGCGGCTTCGGCGCGGTCCAGGCGTGCTTCGCGTACGAGGCCCAGATGGACAAGCTCGCCGCGAAGCTCGACATGGACCCGGTGGAGTTCCGGCAGATCAACGCGATGTCGCAGGGCGCGGTCATGCCGACCGGGCAGGTCGTCGACTCGCCCGCGCCGGTCGCCGAACTGCTGCGCCGCGTCAAGGCCCGTCCGCTGCCGCCCGAGCAGCAGTGGGCCACCACCGAGGGCTCCGACGTCCGTGCGCTGCCCGGCGGTCTCTCCAACACCACGCACGGCGAAGGCGTCGTACGCGGCATCGGCTACGCGGTCGGCATCAAGAACGTCGGCTTCTCCGAGGGCTTCGACGACTACTCGACCGCCAGGATCCGCATGGAGGTCATCAACGGCGAGGCCGTCGCGACCGTCCACACCGCCATGGCGGAGGTCGGCCAGGGCGGCGTCACCATCCACGCGCAGATCGCCCGCACCGAGCTCGGCGTCCAGCAGGTCACCATCCACCCCGCCGACACCCAGGTGGGCTCGGCAGGATCGACCTCGGCCGGCCGTCAGACGTACATGACCGGCGGCGCCATCAAGAACTCCTGCGAACTCGTCCGCGAGCAGGTCCTGGAGATCGGCCGGCGCAAGTTCGGCTCGTACCACCCGGCGTGGGCGACCGCCGAACTCCTCCTGGAGGGCGGCAAGGTCGTCACCGACGGCGGCGAGGTCCTCGCGACCCTCACCGACGTCCTGGAGGACGAGGTCGTGGAGATCGAGGAGGAGTGGCGGCACCGCCCCACCCAGGCCTTCGACCTCGTCACCGGGCAGGGCAACGGCCATGTGCAGTACGCCTTCGCGGCGCACCGCGCGGTCGTCGAGGTGGACACCGAGCTCGGCCTCGTCAAGGTCGTCGAGCTCGCGGTCGCCCAGGACGTCGGCAAGGCGGTCAACCCGCTCTCCGTCATCGGCCAGATCCAGGGCGGCACCGTCCAGGGACTGGGCGTCGCGGTGATGGAAGAGATCATCGTCGACCCGAAGACCGCGAAGGTGCGCAACCCCTCCTTCACGGACTACCTGCTCCCCACCATCCTCGACACGCCGACCATCCCGGTCGACTACCTCGAACTGGCCGACCCGAACGCGCCGTACGGCGTGCGCGGCATCGGCGAGGCCCCGACCCTCTCGTCCACCCCGGCCGTCCTCGCGGCGATCCGGGACGCGACGGGCCTGGAGCTCAACAAGACCCCGGTACGACCGGAGCACCTCACCGGCACCTGAGTCACCACAAGCTCTCCGGGCGGCGCGGGGACGGGAACGTCACACTTCGCCTCCCCGCACCGCCCGGAGTCCCAAGTACCGCACCGCTCGCGGTCCTTGCACCACGGCACCACAGCACCACCGCTTCACCGCACATCTCTCGGGCCGTCCCCCGGGTCGTGCAGCCAACAGCACATCCCAAAT
Source organism: Streptomyces sp. NBC_01465 (assembly GCF_036227325.1). Taxonomy (NCBI): domain Bacteria; kingdom Bacillati; phylum Actinomycetota; class Actinomycetes; order Kitasatosporales; family Streptomycetaceae; genus Streptomyces; species Streptomyces sp. NBC_01465. The sequence continues at coordinate 6,966,255 of NZ_CP109467.1, forward strand.
TCCGTAGCACGCATACGGATGCCCCTGTGAACCTTGGGAGTTAGGCATCATGACCCAGCAGTCCACTGAGCCGAAGGCCACGGCGGAGGACGCCGGCGCGGGAACGCGCCAGCCCGCCGGAAGGTCCTGGCTCGACCGGTACTTCCACATAACCAAGAGAGGGTCCACCGTCGGCCAGGAGGTCCGCGGCGGCATCACCACCTTCATGGCGATGGCGTACATCGTCCTCCTGAACCCGGTGATCCTCTCGGGCGCGGACGCGACGGGACACCACCTCGACGGCGGCCAGATCACCACGGCCACCGCCCTCGCCGCAGCCGTCACCACCCTCGTCATGGGCTTCGTCGGCAATGTGCCGCTCGCCCTCGCCGCGGGACTCGGCGTCTCCGCCGTCATGGCCTACCAGGTCGCCCCGGAGATGACCTGGGGCAACGCGATGGCCATGTGCATCATCTACGGCGCCATCATCTGTCTGCTGGTCATCACCGGCCTGCGCGAACTCATCATGAACGCCATCCCGCTGGCACTGAAGCACGCCATCACCATGGGAATCGGCCTCTTCGTCTGCCTCATCGGCCTGGTCCAGGCCGGCTTCGTCACCGGTATGAAGGGCCCCGGCGGGGTCACCGGAGCCAAGCCGCTCCAGCTCGGCACCAGCGACATGCTCACCGGCTGGCCGGTGCTCTGCTTCGGCGTCACCGTGCTGCTGATCTTCGTGCTGCAGGTCCGCAAGGTCCCCGGCGCGATCCTCATCGGCATCGTCGGCGGTACGGTCTTCGCGGCGATCGTCCACCAGGCCGCCGGACTCACCCAGAAGGACTGGGGTCTCAACGCCCCCGCGCTCAAGGGCTCCATCGTCAGCGCCCCCGACTTCGGGCTCTTCGGCAAGGTGTCCTTCAGCGGCATCGGCGACGTCGGCGGTCTCACCGTCGGAGTGATCGTCTTCACCCTGGTCCTCGCCGGCTTCTTCGACGCCATCGGCACGATCATCGGCGTCGGCCAGCAGGCCAACCTCGTCGACAAGGACGGGAAGATGCCGGGCCTCAACAAGGCCCTGACCATCGACGGTGCCGGCGGCATCGTGGGCGGTCTCGCGGGTGCCTCGGGCCAGACGGTCTTCGTCGAGTCCACCGCGGGCGTCGGCGACGGTGCCCGCACCGGTCTCGCCAGCGTCGTCACCGGTCTCGGTTTCGCCCTGTGCCTGGTCTTCACCCCGCTCGCCCAGCTCATCCCGACCCAGGTCGCCGCGGCCGCGCTCGTCGTCATCGGATCGATGATGCTGACCAACGCCAAGCACATCGACTGGAACGACCAGGCCACCTCCATCCCGGTGTTCCTGACCACCGTTCTGATGCCGTTCACGTACTCCATCACGGTGGGCATCGCGGCCGGCGTCATCGCCCACGTCCTCATCAAGGCCGCTCAGGGCAAGGTCCGTGAGATCGGCTGGCTGATGTGGGTGCTCGCCGCGGTGTTCCTCGCCTACTTCGCACTCCACCCCATCGAGAGCTGGCTGGGCATCTAGTGCAGCCCGCACCCCTCCCCGCATCCTGAAGGAGACCCGCATGCTGGACATCGCCGAAGAGCTCAACCGGTGGGTCGAGCAGGGACGTGACTTCGCCGTGGCCACGGTCGTGGCCGTCGGCGGCAGCGCCCCCCGCCAGCCAGGAGCCGCGCTCGCCGTGGACTCCGAGGGCACGGCGGTCGGTTCGGTCTCCGGAGGATGCGTGGAGGGGGCGGTGTACGAACTCTGCAAGCAGGCCCTGGACGACGGCGAAACGGTGGTGGAGCGCTTCGGCTACTCCGACGACGACGCCTTCGCGGTGGGCCTGACCTGCGGGGGAACCATCGACATCCTGGTCACGCCGGTCCGCGCGAACTCACCCGCGCGGCAGGTGTACGTCGAGGCGCTGGCCGCCGCCGCACGGGGGGAGGCGGCGGCCGTCGCCCGCATCACACAGGGGCCGGCCGAGCTGATGGGCAGCGCGCTTCTCGTACGTACCGACGAGGGCCCCCACACGGGCACCCTCGGCGGCCACCCGGAACTCGACCGCACGGCAGCGGCCGAGGCCCGCGCCCTGCTGGACGCGGGACGCACCGGCACGGTCACCCTCGGGGAGGGCGGCTCGCGCTGCGGACAGCCGCTCACCCTCCTCGTCGAGTCGAGCGTGCCGCCGCCCCGCATGATCGTCTTCGGCGCCATCGACTTCGCCGCCGCCCTCGCGCGCGTCGGTACGTTCCTCGGCTACCGCGTCACGGTCTGCGACGCCCGCCCGGTCTTCGCCACCGCCGCCCGCTTTCCCGACGCCGACGAGGTCGTCGTCGACTGGCCGCACCGCTACCTGGCGTCCACCGAGACCGACAGCCGTACGGTCCTCGCCGTCCTCACCCACGACGCCAAGTTCGACGTGCCCCTCCTCGAACTCGCCCTGAAACTCCCCGTCGCCTACGTCGGCGCGATGGGCTCGCGCCGCACCCACCTCGACCGCAACGCGCGCCTGCGCGACGTCGGCGTCACCGAGCTGGAGCTGGCGCGGCTGCGCTCCCCTATCGGCCTCGACCTCGGCGCGCGTACGCCCGAGGAGACCGCCCTGTCCATCGGCGCGGAGATCGTCGCCAACCGGCGCGGCGGCACCGGGGCCTCCCTCACGGGCGCCCACACCGCCATCCACCACGAAGGCTCACGCGGGCCGGCCGGCCGGATGGCGTCCGTCGCCTGACGCGAGCTCGGCGCCCAGCTCGGTGCGGGCGTACAGCACGAGGCGCCCGGCCCGCGCCCTGCTGACGAGTCCCGTCCGGTGCAGTACGGCGAGATGGTGCGAGACCGCACTCGCCGAAACGCCCATACGGCGGGCGAGTTCGGTGGTCGAGGCGGGCCCGTCGAGCGTTTCGAGCAGCGCCGCCTTCGGCGCACCCACCAGTTCGGCCAGGGCCCCCGCCGGCTGCTGTGGCCGGGTCTCCCAGAGCGTGGCGACCCCGCGCGCCGGGTAGTTGATCGTCGGCGGCTCGTCCGCGCCGACCGGGCTGATCGCCTGACGGGCGAAGAGCGTGGGCGCGAGCCAGAAGCCCCGGCCGCCGACCGCCACGGACAGATCCAGCTCGGGATGGACGAAGAGCGTCAGCCTTCCCGCCTCCCACACCGCGGTCGGATCCAGCGAGGTGAGCAGGGCCGCCGCGCCGTCGCGGGCAAGCAGCTGGGAGCGATGGATCATGTCCGCCTCCAGGACCGCACGCATCCGGGGCCAGTGCGGGGCGATCGCCAGCTCCCAGTACCTCTCCAGGGCGTCGGCCACCGCGTCCCTCAACACCCTTGGATCCGCGGCCAGTTCAGCCAGGTGTGCGGGAAGCCGCCGGGACGCGTACGCCGCCCGGACATCCGCCAGAACCTTCTCCGGACGCGTCGCCCGCACCCGCCTCAGCTCGTCCCGCACATCGGGCAGCGGTGAATCGGGGCGCGGTGTGAGGAAGTCCGGAATCCACCCGCTGCCCCGCACCTTCAGCTGATGCAGCAGTACGAGGTCGAGACCGTCGGCATCCGCGAGGGCGGCCCGCGTCCGGCGCACCCAGGGGAGATGGAGCGTGTACTTCTCCGGGGCGGCCAGCGCCCACAGGCTCGTTGCCGTCTCCAGGAGCGGGGAGCAGCCGAAACGCATGTCGGCCAGGTCGTCGACGTCGAACTGGTAACTGAGCATTGAGCCATAGCCTAAATCTCTGTCGGGCGAGGGCGACAGCGGGTTGGCTGTCGGCATGCCCTCGATCACGTCAGGGGCGGCAGCCGTGCTGCCGCCCCGCGGTCCGCTGCGCGGATACGCCCTCATCACCCTCGTCGACTGGATCGGCAATGGTCTCTTCCTCACCGGCGCCGCGCTCTTCTTCACCCGGATCGTCGGGCTCAGCGGGACCCGGGTGGGGCTCGGCATGACCGTGGCGGCACTGGTCGGCCCGGTCGTCTCCGTGCCCGCCGGGCGCCTCGGCGACCGCTACGGGCACCGGCGGATATTTCTCCTGGCGGTCGTCGTCCAGGCCGCCTGCTTCGCCGGATACCTCGTGGTCGACAGCTTCCCCGCGTTCCTCGCCGTGGTCTGCGCACTCTCGCTGGCCAAGAGCGCGGTGAGGCCGGTCGCGAGCGCCTATCTTGCGCAGATCGCCGACGCGAAGGCGCTGGTCTCGGCGAGCGCGTACACCAGGGTGATGCTCAACATCGGTTTCTCGCTGGGGAGTCTGGGCGCGGGCGTCGCGCTCGCGGTGGACACCTATGCCGGCTATGCGTCCCTGGTGGTGGGCAACTGCCTCTCGTACGCGATCGTCGCCGTCATCCTGCTGCGGATGCCGGACGGACGGCGGACCGTACGCGAGGAGGGCGCAACTCCCGCTGCCCGCCCGCGCTTCGGCGCCCTGCGCGACGGCCGCTACCTCCTGCTCGCCGCGCTCTCCGGGCTGCTCTACATCCAGGCGGACGTCCTCAACCTCGGGCTGCCGCTGTGGATCGCCGGACACACCGAGGCGCCCCGCTGGTCGATCGCGGCGCTGATGCTCCTCAACACCGCGCTGGCGATCCTGCTCCAGGTGCGCGCGGCCCGCGGCTCGGACACTGTGCCGGGGGCGGCGGTCGCGGGGCGGCGCGCCGGGTGGGCGCTGCTCGGCGCGTGCGCGGTCTTCGCGGTGGCCCGCGAGCTCGGACCGGTCGCCGCGGTGGCGGTGCTCGCGGTGGGGGTGGCGCTGCTCACCGCCGGCGAACTGCTCTCCTCGGCGAGCGGCTGGGGCCTGTCGTACGGCCTGGCCCACCCGGACCGCCAGGGCGAGTACCAGGGCGCCTGGACCCTCAGCGCGGACCTGTCCCGGGCGGCCGGCCCGCTGCTGGTGACGGCGCTGGTCACGAACGGCGGGACGACCGGCTGGCTGCTGCTGGGGATCGGCTTCCTGGCGGTGGGAACGGTGACGGTCCCGGCGGCCCGCCGCCCGGATCGCCGGCCGGAGTACGCGGCGGGCGCCTGACTCCGTACGTACACGACTCTTGACGCGAGCATGGCGCTGATTGAGTCTCTGTGGGAGCGCTCCCGCACGTGCCCCGTCACCCCTGGAGTGAACCCTTGAACCGCCTGAGACCCGCCCTGCTCGCCTGCGCCGCAGTGGCCGCCGCGCTGCTGCCCGCGCACTCCGCCACGGCCGACACGTCCGCCGCCCGCGGACCCCGCCTCTACACCCCGGCCGCCAATCCGGACGCGTACCGCCAGACCCTCGACCTCGTCCGGCACGGGCAGTTCCGCGATGCCGCCGGGATCCTCGCCATGGTCAGCACCCCGCAGGCCGTCTGGTACGGCGACCAGACCCCCGCCGAGGTCGAGCGGCAGGCCCGCGCCGTGGTGCGGGACGCCGGGCGCGAGATCCCCGTCTTCGCCCTCTACAACATCCCCGGCCGCGACTGCTCCAACTACTCGGCCGGCGGCGCCGCCGACACCCCCGCGTACAAGGCCTGGATCGACGCGGTCGCCCGCGGCATCGGCAGCCATGACTCCATGGTCGTCCTGGAGCCCGACTCCCTCGCCCTGCTGCCCTCCGACTGCGGCCAGGACGACGCGCAGGGGACGAAGACCGCCGCCCGCTACACCGAGGTCAACTACGCAGTCGACCGGCTCGGCGCCTCGTCCGCCACCAAGGTCTATCTCGACACCGGACACCCCGGCTGGCACAGCGTCAACGACATCGTCCCCCGTCTGGTCGAAGGAGGCGTCGCCCGAGCCGCCGGCTTCTACACCAACGCCTCCAACTACAACACCGACGACGCCAACGCCTGGTACGGCAAGCTGATCTCCTCCTGCCTCGCCTACGTCGACACCGGCGGAAGCAGCGCGGAGTGCCCCAACCAGTACTGGCCGCGCGCCGACGCCCAGAGCTGGCTCGACACCCATGTGCACGCCGACCCGGCCCGGATGAAGCACTTCGTCACCGACACGAGCCGCAACGGCAAGGGCCCCTGGACCCCGCCTCCCGGCAAGTACACGGACGCCCAGGACTGGTGCAACCCGCCGGGACGCGGCCTCGGCGCCCGCCCCACGCTGCGCACCGGCGACCCGCTGCAGGACGCCAAACTGTGGATCAAGACCCCCGGCGAATCCGACGGCCTGTGCCTGCGCGGCACCCAGGGGCCCGAGGATCCGGAACGCGGAGTGGTCGACCCGGCGGCGGGGGACTGGTTCGCCGCCCAGGCGCTGGAGCTGACGAGGGAGGCCAACCCGCCCATAACGCCCTGACAAAGGGTGGAACGACCTCGCGGAGATTACCGTCTACCCCGGTGGATCAGAGGTAAATTCCGAGAGGCAGTGGTGAGAATGGCCGTTGACGCAGCAAGCGTCACCACCCCGCGAGATCCGGGCGAGGAGCCCGGAAAGCGAGGATGGCTCGACCGCGGAGACGGCCTCGGACGTCGTACGACGTCCTGGACGTCCCTGCTCTCCCTGCTGCCTCTCGGGCTCCTCGCCGTCGCGTTCTGGTACGGGCAGTACGTCCGCCCGAGCGCCGACGAATGGGTCTTCCTGCCGCTCGTGCGCGACCACGGCATCTCCGGTCTGGTCGACAAGTTCTACAACGTCGACAACGGCCGCGTCGCCAACGCCCTGATGGTCGGTGCGTACGCCAAGTTCGGTATCGCGGGCCACCAGTGGTTCGGCCTGGTCAGCGCCGTGATCATGCTCGGCGCGCTGTGGCTCCTCACCGTCCTGGTGCTGCGCAGGGCCGGGCAGCGCGTGCCGCTCGGCACCCCGCTGCTGGTCTCCCTGATGATCACGACGGTGTTCTTCTTCGCCGGCGTGAACATCTACAAGACGTTCTACTGGCCCGCCGCCTCCGTCTCGCACACCATGGCGCCGGTCCTGGCGGCCGCCGTGGCCATCCCGCTGCTGCTGGCCCACGGCCGGGCGGGCAGGATCGCGGCCCTGGTGCTGACGGTGGTCGGCGGGGTGTTCATCGGGACGCTCTCCGAGGAGACCTCGGTGATCGTCCTGGTGGTCGGGGCGACGCTCCTGCTCTTCGCGCACCTCTTCTTCACCGAGCGCGTACGCGGCCACATCCGCGTCTGGGCCGGCTGCTACATGCTCGGCATCGCCATCGGCATGGTCGTCCTGATGACCTCGCCGGGCTCGATCCACCGGCGCCAGCGGTACGGCGCCCAGTCCACCGCCGAGATGCTCTCGCCGCACAGCCTGAAGACGGCGTTCTCCGCCTATGTGCACATCCTGGAGAAGACGCTGCCCACCTGGCAGTACCTGGGAGCGGTCGCCGCAGGGGTGATCCTCGGCCTGCTCGCGCGCGGCCGCGCGGAGCGCTCCACCGCCCTGAAGCCGGTCAGGCCCCCGGTCCTGATCGGGCTCGGCGCCCTGGTCTGCCTGGTCTCCGGCTACGGCTGCACCCTGATCACGCTGCCCATCTTCGGCGCGAGGGTGACGGCCACGGACCGCGTCTGGAACGACTGGCTGCTGCTGTACATCGTGCTGTTCGTCGCCTTCGGCGCCCTGCTCGGCCGCGCGCTGCGGCTGCGTACGGACAACCGGGCCACGTCGGGGGTGGCGCTGCTCGCCGCCGCCGCGGTGTACGGAGTGGTCTGTGTCTCCCTGGTCGCCCCGCTGACGCACCTCGGCCACCAGATGCACGTACGGGCGGAGAAGTTCGACCGTCAGGACGCGTGGCTACGGGAGCAGGCGGCGGAGGGCAAGAAGGTCCTGCCGTACACGCCGACCAGGATCTCCCACATGCTGGAGCCGTTCACCATGAAGAGCGGCTGGCCGATCACCGGCACCGCCAAGTGGTACAAGGTCGACAAGCTCACACACGGGAAGCGGATTCCCTGACCTCGGGGTCCCCGTGACCCTCGATCCCCGTCTGCGGCTGGGCCGTCACCCCTGAGGTGATGGCCCAGCGGGCAAGAAGGAACGAGGCGGGCGTGATGAGGACACCGGCGAGGAGCGCGGCGATGTCCTTGTTCATTCCCAGCCGGCTCACAGCCAGGTAGAGCAGGATGCCGCTGCCGACGACATTGACGATCCCCGACAGGGGGTAGCGGAGGAAGCCCCGCCACGTCGGCCTGGTGCGGATGGTGATGTACGAGTTGAGCAGGAACGAGCCGATGATGCTGACGATCCAGCCGATCACATGGGCGGCGAGATAAGGGATCCAGCGGTTCAGCGGGGCGTAGACCGCGTAGTAGACAGCGGTGTTGGCCAGTCCGATCGCGGCGAACGTGACGAACTGACCCAGGGTGCGGGTGCGTTCCTTCAAGACTGCGGCCGTCCCTGGAGTCCCTTGACGCCCTGCACGCTCTGGACGGCGGCAGAGGTGAGCCGGGAGGCCGTGGTGAAGCCGCCGGCGGTCTCGTCCGTCTCGCGTACGACGTAGTGAGGGCGGCGCTTGGACTCGTGGTAGATCCGGCCGACGTACTCGCCGACGACACCGAGCGTCGCCAGCTGGACACCTGCGAGGGCCACGATCGCGCTCAGCAGGGTCGCGTAACCCGGGGTGTCGACGCCGTTCATCACGCTGTTGACGACGATCCACAGGGCGTAGAGCAGGGCGGACACGAAGAGGCAGAGGCCGGTGTGGATCGCCAGGCGCAGCGGACGGCTGTTGAAGGAGATCAGCCCGTCGATGCCGTAATTGAGCAGGCGCTTTCCGCCCCACTTCGATTCGCCCGCCGCCCGCTCGACGTTCTGGTACGTGAAGCTGACGGTGTCGAAACCGATCCAGGAGAAGAGCCCCTTGGAAAAGCGGTTGGACTCCGGGAGCGAGAGGACCGAGTCCACCGCGCGGCGCGAAAGGAGACGGAAGTCGCCCGCGCCGTCGATGACCTCGACTTCCATGGCGCGGCGCACCAGGCGGTAGTACGTCTTGCTGAAAGCGGAACGCACCGCGCCCTCGCCGGCCCGGTCGCGCTGGGCGATGACCTGGTCGTATCCGTGCCCGTGGAGCTCCAGCATGCGGGGGATGAGCTCCGGGGGGTGCTGGAGGTCGGCGTCCATGATGACCACGGCGTCGCCCTGGGACATCCGCAGGCCGGCGAGCATACCGGGCTCCTTGCCGAAGTTGCGGCTGAAGGAGGTGTAGCGCACCCGGGGGTCGGTCTCGGCGAGCGCACGCAGCTGATCGAGGGTGTTGTCGCTGCTTCCGTCGTCGACGTAGCAGATCTCGAAGGTCTCCCTGGTCGGTTCGAGTGCGGAGATCAGGGCCGCGTGGAATGCGTCTATGACCTCGCCCTCGTTGAAGCACGGTACGACGACCGATAGGTAGACCATGTCTCTTCTCACTCCGTGTCAGTCATGCGAGTGCCGATTCCGATTCCAGACGTGTGACTCGCATACATGAAGAAGGGTTGTGAGGCGATCTGGGTTGCCTGCGTTATCCAAACTTTCCTGGATCCAGGCAATTCGTGCGACCGGGCGGCGCGGCGCAAAGGCGGCGGGTGCCTCGGACCCCCCGGTCTTTGGCGGCCGTATCCGCTGGTCAGAGGGGGCGGCCACCGCTTCACGATGTCACCGGAAGGGGGTGCTGGGGTGGCGCTGCGTGATATTGCCGGATACGGGAAGGGGAACACCGCGTTGCGCGGGAAGGGCCCTGCCTGATGCCGGGGGACACCGGGCAGGGCGCTCGGGCTCCTGTCGCGTCAGGGTGCGGTGACCACCGGCCTCGGTGCGGTCGCCATGCCGTCGCCGATGAAGAAGCTCGGGTGGGGCGGCTGGTTGTACGCCGTGTTCTGCCAGGCCAGGGCCGTGCGGTACATGGTGTCGTGGAGGAGCGTGGTGATCCTGGTGCTCGTCTCGTACGGCGTGGAGTAGATCCGCAGCGCGGTGTTGTTCGTGGTCGGCCAGACCACTTCCTCGCGCCAGTCGCCGAGGATGTCGCCCGACAGCGACGGTGTGGCCTTGGTGGAGTTGTTGGAGTGCACGCCCGCGCCCGTCAGCAGCCGGGTGTCGGAGGCGGTCCCGTACTTGTCGATGTGGGTGGAGTCCAGGAGCTCGCGGGTGGTGTCCCCGTCCCACCAGGAGAGGAAGTTGGTGCTGGAGGGCTTGCGGCCGACGACCGTGCCGGCCGTGTTGCGGATGTCGGGCTGCGCCGACGACCAGGACTCGGCGCCCGGGCTGCCGGACCAGATGTCGTCGGAGACACCGCGCCCGTTGTCGCCGTTCGCAGGCGTCGACCAGAGCACCTGGCCCGTTTTCGCGTCCGCGAACCACGAGGACGGCTTCGAGGAGTCCTCGTCGACCTTGAACTCCTCCAGGCCGGGGCGCGAGGGGTCCAGATCGCCGACGTGCATCGCGTCGCCGTGGCCGTTCTTCGTGGTCCACCGGGCCGATCCGTTGTCGTCGACGGCCATCGAGCCGTAGACGATCTCGTCCTTGCCGTCCTGGTCCACATCGGCGACCGACAGGCTGTGATTGCCCTGGCTGTCGTACCCCTTGCCGCTGTTGGTCGAGGAGCTGGTGTCGAAGGTCCAGCGGCGGGTGAAGGCGCCGCCGCGCCAGTCCCAGGCGGCGATCACCGTACGCGTGTAGTAGCCGCGCGCCATGATGAGCGAGGGGCGGGCGCCGTCGAGATAGGCCGTACCGGCCAGGAAGCGGTCCACGCGGTTGCCGTAACTGTCCCCCCAGGAGGAGACGGTGCCGCGCGCGGGCACGTAGTCGACGGTGCCCATCGCGGCGCCCGACTGCCCGTTGAACATGGTCAGATACTCCGGGCCCGAGAGGACGTACCCGCTGGAATTGCGGTAGTCGGCGGAGGCGGAGCCGATGACCTTGCCCGCGCCGTCCACCGACCCGTCGGCGGTCTTCGTGGCCACCTCGGCCCTGCCGTCGCCGTCGTAGTCGTACACCTGGAACTGGGTGTAGTGCGCCCCCGAGCGGATGTTCTTGCCCAGGTCGATGCGCCAGAGCCGGGTGCCGTCCAGCTTGATGCCGTCGAGGACGGTGTTCCCGGTGTAGCCGGACTGGGAGTTGTCCTTGGCGTTGGTCGGCGTCCACTTCAGTACGAAGTCGAGTGCGCCGTCCCCGTCGAGATCGCCGACGCTCGCGTCATTGGCCTCGTAGGTGTACGCCACCCCGTCGGGGGTGGTGCCGCCGGCCGGGGCGGAGATCGGGACGTCCTTGTAGCCCGTACGGAACTGCACGGCGTGCACCGAGTCGCCCTGCTCCACGCCGTTCACGACGGCGCGCACCGTGTAGTCGGCCTGGGCGGGCGCCCCGGAGTGGAAGTAGTTCGTGGAGCCCGTGACCGGGGCGGAGTTGAGCTTCGTGCCGGCCCGGTAGACGTTGAAGGCCACGGTGTCGGAATCGGTGCCCAGCCAGCGCCAGCTGACCAGGTTCCCTGCATCGGTGTGCACACTCACCACACCCCGGTCGAGCGCCTCGACCTGGCGGGCGGTCGCGGCGGACGAGGTGTCGGGCAGGGCGACCAGTCCGGCGGCGGCGAGGACGCCGGCGAGGACGGCGGTCAGCAGATGGCGTCGGCGGAATCCGGGGGAGTGCGGGCGCGGCTGCGGGTGCTGCACGGTGAATCCTCCTGCGCGGTGGAAGGCATGTCCGTGCTGCTGTCGCCGCCGGGGCGGGGAAGGTTGCCGGGGGTGGTGCGCCCACCCACAGGAAGTGTGATTAAGGTAAGCCTTACCTAATGGCTTCGAAGGGCTTCTTGTGCGTGCGTGGGGTGTGAAGGCCGTCCTCGGCCTGTCCGTCATCGGTGGTCTGCTGGCCGGATGTTCGTCGGGTGGTGGCAGCGGTACGGGGAGCGAGGGCGCGGCCGACGGCTCGCGCAACAAGGTCGCCGGGGCCGAGCAGGGGCCCGCGGCGGCGCCCAGCGCACTGGCCGCCGGTATGGGGACGAAGGCCGCGGACGGGGTCTTCCCGCGTACCGTCACCCACTTCAAGGGCAGCACCGAGATCACCGGGAAGCCCGCGAGGGTCGCCGCGCTCAGCACCGGGCAGCTCGACGACCTCCTCACGCTGGGCGCCGTCCCGGTGGCCGCCACCCGCGGCGACAACGCCGGACTCGTACCGGACTATCTGGCCGACGCCTTCCCGCAGCAGAAGGCGCAGCTGGCGAAGATGGCCGACGTCGGCACCCGGGCCGCGCCCAATCTGGAGGCGCTCTCCGCCGCGCAGCCCGATCTGATCCTCATCAACTCCTCGCTCGCGGACCTCTATCCCAAGCTGTCGAAGATCGCGCCGACCGTGGTGACCAAGGGGCAGGGCATCAACTGGAAGCGCGATCTGCTGCTGGTCGGCGACGCGGTAGGGAAGGGCGACCAGGCGCAGACGCTGCTCAACGGCTTCGCCGAGGACGCGGCAGCCAAGGGCAAGGCGCTCGGCGCGGGCGGCACCGCCGTGTCCATGGTCCGCTTCACGCCCGACCGGACCAGGATGTTCGGCGTCTCGTCCTTCACCGGCTCCATCGCCGTCGACATGGGAGTCGGGCGTCCCAAGTCCCAGTCCTTCAAGGCGATTTCGCAGGACATCAGCTCCGAGCGCATCGACCTCGCCGACGGCGACTGGATCTTCTACTCGGTGCAGGGCGACCCCGCGAAGACCGATGCGGGCAGTGTGCTCGCCGGACCGCTCTGGAAGTCCATGAAGGCGGTCAAGGGCGAGCACGCCGTCAAGGTCGACGACGACCCCTGGTACCTCAACGCGGGCCCCACCGCAGCCCGGTTGGTCGTCGAGCAGCTCACCGCCTCGCTCGGATCATGAGGTTCCGTACGACCGGCTGGACGGCGGTCGCTCTGGTGCTCACCGCCGCGGCCGTGGTGCTGAGCCTGGCCGTCGGCACCCGGGCGGTCCCGCCCTCCGCCGTCCTCGACGCCCTGCTGCACGGCGGGAGTTCACCGGACGCGCTCGTGGTGCGATCGCTGCGGATGCCGCGTACCGCCGTCGGGCTCACCGCGGGCGCGGCCCTCGGCCTCGCCGGGGCCGCGCTGCAGGCCGTCACCCGCAATCCGCTCGCCGATCCGGGCATCCTCGGGCTGAGCCAGGGCGCTGCGGCAGGGGTGGTCCTTGCCATCGCCACCGGTCTGGCGAGCGGCTTCGGGGGTTACGTCTGGTACGCCTTCGGGGGTGCCGTCGTCGCTGCCTGCGTCGTGTACGCCGTCGCCTCGCGCGGCCGCGGCGGCGCCTCACCCGTCAAACTGGCGCTGGCCGGGACGGCGCTCTCCGCGATGGTCGCAGGCGCCACCACCGTTGCGCTGACGTCGAGTTCGGCCACCCTGGACCAGTTCAGGTTCTGGCAGGTGGGCGCGCTGAGCGGCCGCGACCCCGGCACCGTCGGGCGCATGCTGCCGTTCCTGCTGGTCGGCGCGCTCCTCGTACTCGGCTGTGCGCGCGGCCTCGACGCACTCGCCCTGGGCGACGAGAGCGCCCGCGCGCTGGGCCACAGGGTGGCGCTCGTACGGGGCTGCGCGGCACTCGGCGCCACCGTGCTGACGGCGGCCGCCGTCGCCGCCTCGGGCCCCATCGCCTTCGTCGGCCTGGCCGTACCGCACCTCGCCCGCCGGCTCGTCTCCGGCAACCACCGCAGCCTGCTGCCGCTCTCCGCCCTCCTCGGCGCCGCTCTGCTGCTCGCCGCCGACGTGGCAGGGCGGGTCGTGCGGGCGCCGGCGGAGGTGCCGGCCGGGGTGATGACCGCGCTGGTCGGGGTACCGGTGCTGATCGTGCTCGTACGGAAGAAGGGGGCGACGGTATGAGCGCTGCCGCCTATCCGCGGGCCGCCGGGCTCTCCGTACTCCGCCCGGGGCGCATCTCCCTTCTCCTGCACCGGCGTTCGGCCGTCGTCGCGTGTCTGCTGCTCGTAGTGCTGGCGGGTGCGGTGGCCGTCTCGGCCTGCGTGGGGCAGACCTTCGTCGCGCCCGGCGCGGTCTGGGACGTCCTGCGGGGCGAGCCGAGTCCGTACACCCTGGTCGTCTCCGAACTGCGCGTCCCGCGCATCGCGCTCGGCGTACTGGTGGGCGCCGCGCTCGGCCTCTCCGGCGCCCTCGTGCAGACGGTCACCCGCAACCCCCTGGCCAGCCCCGATGTCATCGGCGTCGGCCACGGAGCCGCTGCCGCGACGGTGCTGCTCCTGGCCACCGGGACGGTCACCTCGCCCGGCGCTCTGCCCGTCGTCTCCGCCGCCGGAGGTCTGGCGGCTGCAGCACTCGTGTACGCGGTCGCCTGGCGGCGGGGCATGCAGGCGAGCCGCTTCGTACTGACCGGGGTGGGCATCGGGGTCGCGCTCTCCGCCGTCGTACAGCTCTATCTCACCGACGCCGACCTGGCAGCGGCCGAGCAGGTGAAGCTCTGGCTCGCGGGCAGTCTCAGCGGGCGCGGCCTGGAGCAGGCCCGGCCGCTCGGCTGCGTCCTGCTGCTCGCCCTGCCCGGCCTGCTCTGGGCCGCCCGTGCGATGCGCCCGCTCGGCCTGGACGACGACACGGCGGCGGCACTCGGCGTACCGGTGCAGCGCACCCGGCTCGGTCTGACCGTGCTCGGCGTGATCCTGGCCGCGACCGCCACCGGTGCCGCCGGCCCCATCGGCTTCGTGGCCCTCACCGCTCCGCAGCTGGCCCGGCGTCTCACCCGTACCCCACAACTGCCCCTGATCTGCTCGGCGTTGACCGGATCACTCGTCGTGGTCACTGCCGACCTCGCGGCCCGCACCCTGCTGCCGCCGCTGGAGATCCCGGTCGGTGCGCTCACCGCGCTGGTCGGTGGTCCGTATCTGCTGTGGCTGCTGGGGCGGAAGGGGCGCTGACGGAGCTCAGAGGTCGAAGGCCTCCTCGATCTCCACCAGGCGCGCACGGGCCACGGCAAGGGCGGCGCTGTTGCGGTCGAGTACGAGGTAGATGAAGACGCCCTGCAGTTTGCGCTGCGCCAGCGGGTGGATGAGGTGGTACTCGCCGGTGAGCGTCACGAGGATGTCCTGCAGGTCGCCGGGCGGATAGCCGAGGACGGACAGCGCGTGGAGCTTGGCCCGGATCACATCGGTGTCGACTTCTCCGACCTTGTGCAGGTCGAGCTCCGTGCCGTTGCCCTGGACGCCCAGGGTGACCCGGCTGACGTAGTCCACAACGACGGCGCCCAGCGCGCCTCGTATCTTCATGACCTCGGTGAGGACCTGCTGGATCTGCTCCATGCTGCCGCCCTTCCGGGGCTGCCGCGTTCGGGGGTACGCGTCCCCCTCAGTGTCGTCGCGGGAGACGGTCGGCGTGAAGGACCCGGAAGCGGCCGGGATGCGACGGGTCACGGTCGGCGATCTGGACCGGCGGCTGAGCCCACTGCCAGACGCTGATGCCCGGCTCGCGGGAGAACCGGATACGGCCTCGGGTGCCTTCGACGTCAACGTCCTTCCAGGCGGCGGCAGTTCGCACCCGGTCGGCGAGGACGGTGATCGTGTCGTAGCCCTCGAAGGCCACGAAGGACGGCACTTCGCCGAGCCGCTCGCGGAGGGCCGCCTCGACGCGTGTGCCGAGAGGGCCGAGCTGCTCGGGCAGGTAGCGCAGGAACGGGATCCCGGCGCCGTCGTCGCCCAGCAGGTCCGCCCATTCGGCGAACTCCGGCTGTCCGGCCGGGGCGCCCATCAGGAGTCCGGAGAGGCGCGGGTCGCGGCGGACGGCCCTGACGACCGGGACGGCCGGCTCCGGGTGACCGACCAGCAGGAGGAGGGCCGTCGCACCGTGGCCGACGAGCTCGTCGCACAGGGACTCGGGGGTGAGCTCGCGCATGTCGAGTTCGACGAGGGAACCGCCGTGCGGAGCGAGACGGTCGCGCAGAATGCCGGTCCCGGCCGCCCAGTAGACGCTCGGCTGGGTCGCCACGGCGATCCGGCTGTGGCCCGCGGCGAGGAGGAAGTCCGCGTAGAGCTGCCAGCCGCGGGACTGCGGCGGGGAGAGGCGCGCGACATGGTCCGTCGGCTGCTCGGTGAGGGCGTCGAACACCGCCGACGAGCAGAGGTACGGAAGGCCGAGGGCGTCTGCCCTGGTGGCAGCGGCGCGGGCGACGACGCTGTGGTACTCGCCCGCCAGCGCGGCCACGCCCAGACCGGCCAGTTCGTCGACGGCCGCCACCGCTCGCTGCGGATCGGCCGCGGTGTCCCGTACCACCAGCTCGAGCGGCCGCCCGGCGATCCCGCCGGCGGCATTGACCTCGCCGACCGCCAACTCCAGCCCGGCCAGCAGGTGTTGACCCGCCTGCGCCCAGCCCGGCCTGGTCAGTGGAACGAGAGCGCCGATCCGGACCGGCGCCTCGTGGGTCGATGGTGACGTGTGCATGCTTCGGATTCCCCCCGTGCTCGTCAGTGGCTGGTGAGTTCGCCGCTGAGTCTCTTGTGCAGATCGGCGCTGGGATCGTTGAGGCCGATGATCTCCACCGTCTTGCCGCGCTGTTTGTACTTGGTCTCGATGGCGTCCAGGGCGGCCACCGACGAGGCGTCCCAGACGTGGGTGGCAGACAGGTCGATGACGACCCTGTCCGGGTCGGCCGCGTAGTCGAACCGGGTGACCAGGTCGTTCGAGGACGCGAAGAACAGTTCGCCGGTGACCGAGTAGACGACCGTACGGCCGTCGGGGTCGGTGACCGAGGTGACGTCCGCCAGGTGGGCGACGCGGCGGGCGAAGATCACCATGGCGGTGACCGACCCGACCACGACTCCGATGGCGAGGTTGGAGGTGGCGACCACGATCGCGACGGTGACGACCATGACGGCGATCTCGCCCGCGGGCATCCGCTTGAGGGTCGCGGGCGCGATCGAGTGCCAGTCGAACGTCGCGAAGCAGACCATCACCATCACCGCGACGAGGGCGGCCATCGGGATGTCGGAGACGACCGGGCCGAAGACCACGCACAGCACCAGCAGGAAGGTCCCCGCCAGGAAGGTCGACAGCCGGGTACGGGCGCCGGAGACCCGTACGTTGATCATCGTCTGGCCGATCATGGCGCAGCCGCCCATGCCGCCGAAGAACCCGGTGACGATGTTGGCGATGCCCTGGCCGATGGACTCGCGGGTCTTGTTGGAGCGGGTGTCGGTGATCTCGTCGACCAGCTGCGCGGTCATCAGCGACTCCATGAGCCCGACGAGGGCCATGGCGAGCGCGTACGGGGCGACCGTGGTCAGTGTGTCGAGCGTGAACGGCACGTCGGGCAGGCCCGGTACCGGAAGCGAGGACGGCAGCTCGCCCTTGTCACCGACGGTCGGCACCGCGATCCCGGCCGCGACGGTGATCACGGTGAGGACGACGATGGAGACCAGCGGCGCCGGAACCACCTTGGTGACCCTCGGGAAGAACACCATCAGCAGCAGCCCGCCGGCGAGCAGCGGGTAGACGGCCCAGGGCACGTCGTGCATTTCGGGAACCTGCGCCATGAAGATCAGAATCGCGAGCGCGTTGACGAAGCCGACCATCACCGAACGGGGCACGAACCGCATCAGCTTCGCGACGCCGAGCGCCCCCAGGACGATCTGGAAGACACCGGCCAGGATGACTGCGGCGACGAGGTACCCGAAGCCGTGCTCGCGGTTCAGCGGGGCGATCACCAGGGCGACGGCACCGGTCGCGGCGGAGATCATCGCGCGACGGCCGCCGACGACCGAGATCGTCACGGCCATGGTGAAGGAGGCGAACAGCCCGATCGCCGGGTCGACTCCGGCGATGATCGAGAACGAGATCGCCTCGGGGATCAGGGCGAGCCCGACGACGAGCCCGGCCAGGACCTCGGTGCGCCACACCTTCGGGTCGGAGAGCCAGTCGGGCTTCAGGCCGCGCAGGCGCTCGGCGGGGGACAGGGCTGTGGATGCAGACAAGGAGGAGGTACCTGCTGTGATCGGGCACGCCGGGGTCACCGGTGTGTGCGGGAGGAACCCCCGACTTTACCCCCGGTTCCGCCGATGATCAGAAGTAGCGGGTGAAAGCCTCCGGTTCGACGGCGAGCAGGCCGTTGAAAGGGCTTTCGAGCTGGTGGATCAGCAGCACCGTGAAGGTGATGAGCGCGGACAGGCCCATCACCATGACGACATGAGTGAAGCTGCGCTGCACTCCGAACATGAACATGAAGGCGATCGTGAGGACACCGCCCACGATCAGACCGAACCAGATCACCGGTGCGAGCCGGTCCTCCGCGTCCGACTCCCGGCCCCGGCGCGCGTCGTCCAGCACGCTCAGCTGGGCCAGCGTCTCCTGCCCCGTGGCCTGTTGGGCGGGGGTGGCGTCCGCGGGGACCGCGCCGGTCGCGCGCACCCGGTCCAGGATCTGCCAGCCCGTCGTGTCCAGTGCGGCGCCGCGTGTCATCGCGGGCCACTCCGTGGCGGTGACGTGGTGGACGTACTCGCCGATGGCACCGCGCATCCGGTCGGCCTCACCGGCGGGCAGGCCCGCGGCGAGCAGATGGATCTGGTGCGCGGCACTGGCCTCGGCGGCGGTGTGGTCCTCGGCGCTGGAGTGCATGTCCCAGACCGAGACGAGGGCGAGGCCCAGGACGAGCGCGTAGAGAACGCCGACCATCATGGAGATGTACTCGGCGACGTCCTCGCGGGGTTCGTCGTCGGGGCCCAGCGGCCAGAAGCGGTGTTTGATCAGGACGATCGCGGCGGCGAGCAGGGCGACACCGAGAACGATGGCGAAGGTCTGGGTCATCGGGGCGTCCGGTCTCGTGGCGGCGTGGTGGTCATCGTCGGCGGGTGCCGAGTACGGCTGCTGCGACGGCGGCGGGCAGCAGGACGAGGAACAGCGCCGCCATCAGCCCCAGGTCCGTGGGGGTGCGGTCCGCTTTCATGAAGCGGTGGAGCAGCGAGTGCTGCTGAGGCTGCGGCCGGGGCTTCTGGTGCGGGGGTGGGGGTACGGGTACGACGGGTACGGCAGCCGGGACCCGCTTGCGCGCCAGGGGCGCGGTGGGCGGGACGGCGGGAGCGACGCGGGGGGCCACGACACCGGGTGCGAGTGGCACCTGCGCCAGCAGAGCGGCGCCCAGCGGCACACCGGCGGGCGGCACCGGTGCGGCCCCGGGCGGCTCGGCCCCGGGCCGCGTCCGGTGCCCGGCCGGAGGCCGCCGTACGGGAGCGACGGCCGCCGGGGTCCGCGAGGGCCTCGCGGGCGGGGGCGCCGCGGCGAGCAGCGTGAAACGCACCGTGTCACGGGCCGTCAGCCGGGGCGGCGCCACCGCACCGCCCCGGGTGCCGAGGGTGCGCAGCAGATCGCTGCCCTCCGCCAGGCCCCGTCCGACGTACGTACCGGGGGAGCGCCGCACCGTGGCGGTGCACGTGGCCGTCGCCCCGGCAGCGAGCCGGCGCAGGCCGGGCCGCCCGCCTCCGCAGTCGATCCGGTCGGGAGCGATGCCCGGGTCGGTGACACGGATGCCGTGGACGGCCCGGTTGCCGGTGTTGGTCACGGTGTAACGGACCAGTGCGCGCTCCGGGCCGGTCACCCGGGCCGACTCCACGAGGGCGAGCGCCGCGCCCACCCCGGCGTACCCGGAGCGTGCCGTCGCATGCGCCGCGTCGTGCAGATACGGCCGTCGCCCGGTGGCCCGGACCTCGCCGACCCAGGCGCCGGGCCGTGCGGGACCCGTCGCCGTACAGCGCACCGAGCGCAGCCCGCTCAGCATCGCCACCCGGTCCTGCCCGCCGGGGCAGCGGATCTCGGCGCCCGGCATTCCGGGGTCCCGCACGATCACCCCGTACAGGTCGGAGCCGGTGCGGTTGGTCAGGCGGTACGACTTGACGACACCGGCACCCGTCCGGATCCCGGGGTGCAGCGCGCCGAGACCGGGCCGCGTGTTCACCGTGACGTCGAGCGCGAGCCCCGGCGGACCGGCCCCGTCGGCGACCGAGGGCCCGGACGGCGACCAGCAGCAGGCGATCAGCACGAGCCCCGCCAGCAGGCGTCGCGGCGAACACGTCCGCGTCCGCGCTTCGCCCCGCCGTCCGATGATCACACCGACATGCTGATCTTCATGTGCGTCGGCCGCGGCCCCGGCGCGCGCGTACGTCCCGAGTTTCACCGGAATGAGCCTCGCCGGAGCGGTCCGCCGGAGTGCGCACACCCTCGGTGATTCACCCGAACGGCCGCCACGGTCCTGCCGGGCGGCGGTGCCCCCTGTCTACTGCTGAGGGGTCTTAGTACTTCAAGGACGAGGTGGCCGACATGGCAGTCCAGACAGTCGACGCGGGCGTCATACCGGAGTCCGCACCGGCGGACGGGACCGACGCCGACCTGCTCATGGCGGCGTCCGTCCTGCTCGCCGACGCGGCGCTCGCGGCACGGCAGGCAGGCGCGGAACTGACCGCCGCCGCCTCCAGCTGGCGGGTCGGTCTGCAGGCGGTCAGGCACCCGGGGTGGGCGTTCGGCGCCGCTCTGTCCGCGGCGCACGCGGTGACGAACCCCGCCGGGCTCGGGCTCGCAGCGAGCGGAGGAATCGTCGGCGAGGCGGTCCGCTCCCTGGGGGCCGTGGCCCGCCGCAGACCCGCATCCGTGGTGATGGCGGTCGACGCGTTCGCGCTGCGGATCGAGGCGGCGGCCCGCGACCACCCGAACCTGGCGGAGCCCCTGGCCAAACGGCTCACCGACGCGGTGATCACCGGACGCAGGCTCGAAGCGCTGCGCGCCGCACGGGAGTTGGTCGACCTCTTCGGCGTCACCCGCACCCTGACCACGGTGTCCCCCGTGCTCATGGAACTGCTCGCGCTGAACGGGCTCCTCGACGAGAACCCCACCAACGACAGCTTCGCCTGGGTCACCCTGACCGGCGGCGTCCCCGACACCGACCCGGTGTTCGGCCTGCCCGCCGGCCTCATCAAGTATCTGAACCCGGGCCCCGGCCGGGCCGAGCGGGCCGAGGCCGACGCGATGCTCACCCGGGTCCTGGACCGCTCCGGCAACGACATCGTCCGCTACATCGACGTCATCTCCGCGCTCGGCAACCACGGACTCGCCCTGCTGCGCCGCATCGACTGCACGGACGGCGTCCAGCGGCACGTACTGCTGCTCCCGGGCACCAGCTTCGGGCGGGTGACCAACAGCACCCCGCAGGACCTCGTCGGTGCGTTCGACGGGGTGCTGCGCACCGACACGACGTACACCCGGGCCGTGAAGAACCTGCTGCTGCGCGCCGGGGTCCCCGAGGGCTCCGAGCTCATGATCGTCGGGCACAGCCTCGGCGGCATCACGGCCATGAACCTCGCCTGCGACCTCGACATCGTGTCGACGTACCGGCTCACCCATGTGATCACCGTGGGCTCGCCCATCGACAACAAGCGCCCCGTCGACCCCGCGGTCCAGGTGATCAGCCTGGTCAACAATCACGACGTGATCCCCGGGCTCGACGGACGCGGGCCCGCGTCCGCCTCCGACGTCCCCGACAGCTGGATCGAACTGGCCTGGGAGGACGAGACGTACGACTACCCGCTCTCGCACGCCCCGCAGGCGTACGCCGGGACCCTCGGCAGCGGTGAACTCCCGCACCGCGCCCGCGTCAACGCGCTGATCACCGCCTACGACGGCGAGATCGTCGCCAACCAGCCGTACCGGCTGTTCGACAAATGACCACGGACCCTGGAGACCGGCGATGAACGCCACCGACACCACGACCGCTCCCGGCCGGCCAGCTCTCGCCTGGCCTCTGGAGAACACCCTGGTCAGCGCGGCTCTGGCCGCCCAGCGCATCTCCTGGATCGATGCGCCGGCCCGCGCGCTGGGGCTGAAGCCTTTCACCCGGCAGCAGTTGACCCGGCAGGCCCTCGCACAGGTACGGCGCAGTACGTCCGGGCGTCCCGCGCGGGTGCGCACCGCATTCGGCTCGTTCCTGATGCCGCTCTCCGTCGACGACGCCTGCGCGCTGATCGCGCAGGCGGAGGAGGCCGGCGCCCGTGGCACCGTCGCCTCCCTCACTCCCGAGGGCCGCCGTACGACACTGACGGCCCATGCCGCGTCGGCCCGTCCACTGAGCGCCCTGCGCACCCGGGTGCGTTCCGCCGCCGCGGAGGAGGCCGCCGAACTCCTCGCCGTACGGCAGGCGGACGACACCCTTCCGCGCGCGGAGTGGTGTGCCGTCACCCGCCGGCTCGCCCGGCGCATCGTCCTCGGGGACGGCGGCGCCGACGACACCCTCGTCAGCGACATCCTGGAGGCCACGCTCGGGTCCGCGAACTCCGCCGAACACTCCGAGAGGGCCGCCGCGCTGCGGCGCCGCATCGACCCGTACGTCCCGGCCGGCACCTCCGCGGAGGCCGAAGACGTGGAGGCGGCCGCGCTCGAGCACGCCCTCGAAGTCGTCACCCGCGCCCTCGACGAGACAGTGCCGCAGGCCCTGGCGCTGGTGACGGTGCAGCCGCTGATGCCCGCGACCGACCGTGCGGAGCTCGGCGTGGCAGAGGCGCTGCGCCGCTATCCGCCGCTGGCCGCCACCGTCCACGAGATCACCGCTCCCTTCGCATGGCGCGGTACGGCCGTCGAGGCCGGCACCGAGATCCTGTGCGCGACCGCCTGGCTGCGCGACCTGGACGAGGGGGAGGAGGGGACACCGGGCCCCGAGGACCCGTCGGTGTCCCTGTGCGCGGCGCCCGCGCCCTGCGCCGCGGCCGAACTGGCCGTGCTCGCCGCCACGGAACTCGTCCGCGCGCTGACCCGGCACGCCGAGCCGGTCGTCCGCACCCCGCGCCTCGACCCCGCCGCCCTCCCGGCCACGCTCCCCGCCGCGTCGCTCGGCCTTGCTCTCGTGCAGACCGGACCCGTCCCGGTCGCGGACACGGACACGGCCGAACGCGAGACGTTCGACGCGAGTGCCGGTCCTGCCGCAGGGCAGAGTCCCGCCCACTACGCGGCGCTCGCCTCGGCCAGCGCCCGGCGGCTGGAGGAACACGCACGCCGGCTCGCCGAGTGCGCGCGGCAGCCCGGCTGGAACCGCGACGCCTTCGGCGAGCAGTGCCGTATGCGTCTGCTCGCCCACGCGGAGCGCTGCGCCCGTGCGGCCACCGACGCCCGCCGAGCCGCCGAGTGGCTGCTGAACTGACGCTCAGGGCAAGGGAATTACCAGAACGGTGTCGCCCGGCGGCGCCGGTCGCGGTCGACCATGCCCTGCACGGTGAACCACACCTCGTCGCTCAACCGCCGGGCGGCGGCGGAGCGTTGGGCGAACGTCCCGGCGTCGGAGGGCGCGGGGATCGGCTCGCCCACGGAGACGATCCACTTCGCGGGAAGCGGCAGCAGGGTGGTGACGGGGAAGTACGGCAGGCCGAACCGCCGGGCCAGCGCCCCGATCTCACCGAGCTTGGGATAGGTCTCCTCGGCCCCCACGACGGACACCGGGACGACCGGTACCCCGGTCAGTACGGCGGTCGCCGCGAAGCCGGGGCCGAAGGGCCGCAGCCGGTATCGCTCCGAGAAGGGCTTCCCGACGCCGTCGATCCCCTCCGGGAAGACGGCGACGAGGTGCCCTTCCGCCAGCCGGTCGCGGCCCAGTGTCGGGTCGTCGGTGAAGGCGCCGTGCCGTTGGGCGTACGCCGCCAGTGCCGGTACCCGGAAGAAGAGTTCGGCGACGTAGAGGTGAATGGGGCGTGCCAGCCGCCGGTGCAGAACGTTGTGCAGGACCAGACCGTCGAGCGCCCAGGCCCCCGAGTGGTTCGCCGCGAGGAGTGCCGGACCGGTCGCCGGGATGTTCTCCAGGCCGGACACCTCGACGCGGAAGTAGTCGGAGGCCAGCCACTCCAGCACGCCGTCCATCGCGTCGGTCAGTTCCTTCATGCATCCCACCTTCAGCCCAATGAGGGAGCTCTCCAGGCTATAGATGCCATTTAGATGGTTTTCTTAACTATGCCCCGATATGAGCGGGGTGCCGTTCTGCGTGAGGACACCATGAGTACTTCCGCGACACCTGCGACCAAAGATCTGCTCACCGGACTTCTCGTCGACAAGTTCGAGGTCGACCCGGACGCCGTCCGGGCGGACGCACCGATGACCGAACTGCTCGTCGACTCGCTGATGGTCGTCGAGATGGCCGTCACGCTCAAGGAGGAGCTGGGCGTCTCCGTCACCGAAACCGAACTCCGGGAGCTCGCCTTCGCCGAGTTCGCCGACCGCGTCGACGCCCAGCGCACCCGGTGACCCCGGACACGGCGGTCACCGTCACCGGACTCGGCATGGTCACCCCGGCCGGCCGGGACGCGGACACCACCTGGGCCGCCGTCCTGGCGGGCCGGGCGAGCGCCCGCCGCGACCCGGCGCTGTCGGAGCTGCCGGTGACCCTGAGCTGCCGTGTCGACGGCGCCCACGAACTGCCCCTGCGGCAACGAGGTGTCACCCATCTCGACCCCGCCGCCAGGATGGGCCTGGCCGCCGTGACCGAGGCTCTCGACCGGGCGAAGCTGGACCCCGCCGACTGGGACGGCTCCCGGGTCGCCGTGGTCACCGGCTCCGGCGTCGGCGGCGTACAGCCCCAGGAGGCCGCCGCGGCACGGTTCGCGGACGGAGGCGCGACCAGCGTCTCCCCGTACTTCCTCACCGGCTACCTGCCGAACATGGTGAGCGCCACCCTCGCCCTCCACCTGGGCGTCACCGGACCGGTCTTCGGGGTCGCCACAGCGTGTGCCGCCGGTGCCACCGCCCTCGGCACGGCCCGGCAGCTGCTCCTGACCGGGCAGTGCGACATCGCCGTCGTGTGCGGCGCCGACGCGGCGGTCACCCCGCTCGTCACGGCCGGCTTCAGCCAGCTCGGCGCGCTCTCAGACCGCCTCTCGTGCCCCTTCGACGTGGCCCGCGACGGGTTCGTCATCGCCGAGGGCGCGGGCGCGCTCGTCCTGGAGCGGCCGGAGCACGCGGCGGCCCGCTCGGCCCCCGTCCTCGCCCGGTTCGTCGGCTACGGCGCCACCACCGACGCCCACCACCTCGTCGCCCCGCACCCCGAGGGCCACCAGGCCGAGCGGGCCGTCCGGGCCGCTCTCGCCGAGGCCGGGGCCGCGCCGGACGACGTGGACCACGTCAACGCGCACGGCACCTCCACCCCGCGCGGCGACGCGATGGAGGCGACGCTCCTGGCCCGCGTCTTCCCGCACCGGCCGCCCGTCACCTCCGCCAAGGGGGCGCTGGGACACACCCTGGGAGCGGCCGGCGCGATCGAGGCCGCCCTGACCGTACTCGCGCTGCGCGACGACGCCGTCCCACCGGTGGCGGGGCTGCGCGACCGGGACCCCGCGTGCGACATCGACGCCGTCGCCGGGTCCGCCCGGCGACAGCCTTCGGCCCTTGCCGTCAGCACCTCGTTCGGCTTCGGCGGCCACAACGCGGCCGTGGTCCTGGCACACGCCTGACCGGCTGTCAGTGCCCCCTGCGACACTTCAGTCCGAACAGTTCGGTACGAGCAAGGGGTGGGTGCGGCCGGTGGGGCCCGGCTGCGCGCCGATGTCGAACGGCACACCCGTACGGGCCCCGACGACGACTCAGCGCTGCTCCTCTGCGAGTTCGGCCCCCGGGGAGACGTGGGCTAGGCCGCCGCGTCCTCGGCGGTGTCGACGTGGCGGGGGGCCTTCGCCTCGGGGCGGATGTTCTCCAGCACCGGATAGGGGCGCGGGTAGGTCGCGCCGATCTGGAAGCGCTGGGCCAGTACGTCGGCGAACGCGGCGGCGATGCGGACCTCGCCGTTGGGGTTGGGGTGGGTGTCGTCCCAGGTGTGCTCGGCCGCCACGAACTCGACCGCGGTGTCGGCGACTTCGATCGGCGAGAGAGGCAGGCGCAGTTCGGCGGCGACGGCGCGGATCCGGTCGTTGCACTTGCTGACGCGCTTGGCGAAGACGAAGTCCTCGGTGGCCCGGGCCGTTTCGAGGATGGTGCCGAGGACCAGGCGCACCGCGTGGTGCCCGGCGCGGGCGTTGGCGATGAACTCGCGCAGGTTGGCCTCGAACTGGTCGGGGTCGGTGTCGTACCAGACGAGGTCGTTGATCCCCAGCAGCACCAGCACGAAGTCGGGCCGGTACGTCTCCACGTACTCCTGGACCGTCGTCTTCGCCACCAGGTAGGGCTGTCCCCACTTGGCGGCGTGATCGCGGTCGAACTCCGTGTCGGCGTAGGTGTTGTCGCCGTCGCCGGTCTCTTCGGTGCGGATGTTGTCGAGCGTCTTGTACGGACCGACGAAGTCGACCGCGACCCCGCACTGCTGGAGGTGTTTCCAGAAGCGGTACCGCCAGGTCCAGTCGCCGCTGCTGCCATGGCTGATGGAGTCGCCGACGATCATCAGGGACACCTGGACGACTTCGGGACTGTCGTAGTCGACGGGGGCCATGGGCTGCCTTCTCTCTCTGTCGCTCACTGGCGCTCGGTCGCGCCGACGGACTGCCAGCCGTGTTCGGGGTCGTAGCGCCGTACGACCCTGGCCGGCACACCGGCGAGTACGCAGTGGTCGGGGAACTGGCCGCGGACGACCGCGCCGCCGGCCACGACGGTGTTCCTGCCCAGCCGTACGCCGGGCAGGATGATGGCCCCGGTGCCGATCCAGCAGCCGTCCCCGATGAACACCGGGACGTTCTGCGGCCACTGGCCCCCGATCGGCTGCCCGGGGTCCAGATAGGTGTGGTTCTGGTCGGTGATGTAGACGTACGGGGCGATGAAGACGTCGTTCCCGATGTGGAGGGAACGGTGTCCGACGATGTGGCTGCCGCGGCCGACCGAGCAGCGCTGACCGATGTCGACGACCACCTCGGGACCCAGATCCTGACCGGTCGCGTACCCGGCCGAGATGCTCACCTGGGCGCCGACCAGGGTGTGGTCGCCGATGGAGATCCACTGCTCGCCGAAGATCGCGCCGGCCGGGAACGCGATGCACGCCCCCTCGCCCAGCCGGGCGAAGCGGAGCCCGCAGGGGCTTTCGGCCGAGATGTGGCCGTGGCTCTGGGCCCAGGCCCATCCGCGGTTCACCGCACTGCAGGCGAACCGCCGCAGACGCGCCTGCGCGCGGGCCCGCAGGGCGGATCCGGCATCCATCGGCAGACGAGACATGGTTCCAGCGTTCGCCGCAGCGGCACCGGCCGCAACGCGTGCCCCGTCGTCAGCGGGGCGGGGCTGCCCGGCGCGTAGGCCGTCCGGGTGGTGGGGTGCTCTTCGGGTACCGGACGAAGAGGATGCCCTGGACTTCGCCGTCCGGTGCGCTGTAGAAGTGCGGCGCGTCGGCCGGCCAGTGGGCGTGGCCGCCGGGCCCGGCCGACTGCGGCGCGTCCGGCAGGCCGACGACCGCCGTGCCGGAGAGCACCATCAGGCTCTCCGTGGTGTGCGGGACATGGGCGGCCGACTCCTGGGTCGCGCCCCCGGTGATGGTGACGCGGAAGACGTCGGTGGCCGCGGTCTCGTCCTCGTACCGCTCCAGGAGGACCGCTGTGACGGCGGTGCCGGAGACCCGAGAGCTCGGGGAGGGGTCGTCGAGGACGGCGCTGAGCGGGCGGCCGAGGGCGGTGGTCAGTGCGTAGAGCGTCTCCAGGGTGGGATTGCGCCGGCCCGTCTCGAGCTCCGAGAGCGTGCCCTTGCCGACGCCGGAGCGGCGCGCGAGCTCCGACAGGGACAGGCCGCTGTCCTGCCGCAGCTGCTTCAGCCTGCGTCCCACCTGGTCGTTCAGACTCATCCGACCTGTTCCTTTGACGTGCCGCCGTCCGCTTCCTTAGTGTTCCACGAACAGAACGTTCTGTTTATGGAACGGAAGGGATCTTCCCATGCCCCTGCTCGTCGCCCGCATCCGTGCCGCCGCGCCGCCCTCGGCCGTCGCGGCGGGGCTCGTCGCGGTCACCGTCGGTGTGACCAGCTCGGCCGCCATCGTGTTCACCGCGGCGCGGGCCGCGGGCGCGGACGCGCGGGAGATCTCCTCCTGGATGCTGGCCCTCGGCATCGGGATAGCCGTGACCTGCGCCGGCCTGTCGCTGCGGTACAAAGCACCGGTCGTCACCGCCTGGTCGACGCCGGGAGCAGCCCTCCTCGCCACGAGCCTGAGCGGGGTGTCGATGGGCAAGGCCGTGGGCGCGTTCGTGTTCAGCGCCGTACTGATCATGGCGAGCGGTCTGACCGGATGGTTCGCCAGGGTCATGGACCGGATCCCGGTGCCGCTGGCTTCGGCGCTGCTCGGCGGGGTGCTGCTCGAGTTCGGGACGGGGCTCTTCTCCCAGATGAGCGGCAGTTTCGCGATCGTGTTCCCGGTGTTCGTGCTCTACCTCCTCGCCCGTCGGCTGCTGCCCCGCTACGCGGTCCTCGTCGCGCTCGCCGGCGGGGTCGTCGCCTCCGCCGTCACCGGCGGCTGGCACCTGGAACGGGTCCAACTCTCGCTCGCGCAGCCCGTGTTCACGGCCCCGGAGTTCGACTGGAAGGTGCTGATCAGCGTCGGCGTACCGCTGTTCGTCGTCACCATGGCCTCGCAGAATCTGCCGGGGGTCGCCGTCCTGCGCGGGTCGGGTTACGACGTGCCCGTCTCGCCCGTACTGACGTGGACGGGAGCCGTGCAGGCGGTGCTCGCGCCGTTCGGGGCGTTCGGCATCAACCTGGCGGCGATCACCGCCGCGATCTGCACCGGCGAGGGGGCCCACCCCGACCGGCAGCGGCGCTACCTCGCTGCGGTCTGGGCGAGCGTCTTCTATCTGTGCATGGGCCTGCTCGGCGCGACCGTCGCCTCGCTGCTCACCGCGATGCCCCACGCGCTCGTCCTGGCCGTCGCCGGGGTCGGGCTGCTCGCCACGATCGAGGCGTCGCTGGCCAGTGCGCTGTCGGACCCCGCCTCGAGGGAGGCGGCCCTCGTCACCTTCCTCGCCACGGCCTCGGGGGTGACGCTGCTCGGGATCGGGTCGGCGTTCTGGGGGCTGCTCGCGGGCGTACTCACCAGCCTGGTCGCATCGGTGGGCCGGCGGCGCAAGGCGGCCGCCCCCGCCCCTCGGCCGGTCACGGCAGCTTCGAACACACCCGGGCGAACCTCCGTGTGAACACCGACCACGCCGAGACCGCCGCACCCTCCTCGGCCACGGCCTCGGCGTGCAGCCGGTCCCTGTCGAACCCCTGCTCGGCCAGCCGCTCCCGGTCCCAGCCGGCGATCCGCCCGGCCTCCGCCTCCGGGTGGAACTGCAGCCCCCAGGCCCGCGCCCCGACCCGGAACGCCTGGTGGGGGCAGGCCGCACTGGACGCCAACCAGGTTGCGCCCGGCGGGAGTTCGGTGATCGCGTCGACATGCCGCTCGATCGCGGGAACCGTGGCGCCGAGCCCGTGCAGCAGCGGATCGTCGGCGGCTTCGGCGCGCAGCCGGATCCGGGTGCTGCCGAACTCGGGCTCCCCGTGACGCGCCCGTACGCTGCCGCCCGCGACGTGCGCGAGCAACTGGCCGCCGAGGCAGATCCCGAGGACGGGCGTGCCGTCGTCCAGCGCCTGCGCGACGAGGCGGCGGGTCGCGGGAAGCCAGGGTGCGCGCTCGTCGTCGTCGGGGAGGAAGCCGCCGCCGAGCACGACGAGGGGTCGGCCGCCGAGCGACCGGGGCAGGTCCTCGCCGTCGTAGGGACGCAGTACATCGAGCCCGACCCCTGCCTCGCGCAGCCAGTCCCCGACCCGGCCGGGGCCGCCGCTCCTGGTGTTCTGTACGACCACAGCGGTCGGTGCCATCGTCTCAACTCCCTTTCAGAACTTGCAGTTTGCGGTGACCGGTGTGCCGGCGCGCCGTGCTTCCATCCAGGCGATCGCCTCGTCCAGCGGGCCGTCGCTGATGGTGTGTCCCTGGTCGGCGTAGAACTTGAACTCCAGGTTCACGCCCTTGTCGCACAGCTCCTGGGCGAGCGTCTGGTTGAGGTTGCTCAGCACGTCGTCGCCGCCCTGCGGCAACAGCACCGGGACCTTGGAGGTGGCCAGGTCGGTGGCGCTGGCTTTGAGAGCGGCGTTGAGCGGTTCCAGATCGGCGCCGGGCCGGAGGATGTCCTTGGCGGGAGGGATCACGGTCTCGCCGGACATGCAGGGCTCCGTCCACATGCGGTGCGCGGCGGCCAGGGCCTTGGGGGTGAGGAGTTCGGCGGGCTTGACCGCCGGGTCGGCCGCGGAGGCCCCGTCGATGAGCGTCAGCAGTATTCCGGCGTACGGGGTGGCCGTCGCGCTCTGCTGGGAGAACAGGGCGGGCATCCACTCGAATCCGACCGCGGGCGCGTTGGCGACCACGCCCTTGAGGCTGAACTCGGGGGCGTACGCGGGGGCGTAGTGGGCACTCCACAGTGCGGCGTGCCCGCCCTGCGATCCGCCGTAGACGAGGGTGGTGGTACTCGTCGCCGGGTCGATCCGGTGAGCGGCGCGCAGCATGTCGAGAGTGGCGTACGCGGCGGACTTGCCGTTGAGATACGGGTGTCTGATGCCGGTCACGCCGAGGCCGATGTAGTCGGGCTGTACGACGACGAATCCGCGCGCGAGGAGCTTGGCGACCGCACTGGTGTCCTCGA
Organism: Streptomyces sp. NBC_01465; assembly: GCF_036227325.1. NCBI lineage: Bacteria > Bacillati > Actinomycetota > Actinomycetes > Kitasatosporales > Streptomycetaceae > Streptomyces > Streptomyces sp. NBC_01465. The sequence goes on from NZ_CP109467.1 coordinate 6,996,666, forward strand.
GACCGGCGAAGGCCGGCATACGGGACGGGCTGCACTTCGAGCCGATGCCCATGGTCCCGTGGTCCACGGCGGCAACGGGCCGTCCCCCGGCGGGCGCGGGCCCGTCGGGAACGGTCACCAGACCGGTCGCGGCCACCGGCCTGCCGTCGGTCCCGGTGCTCAGATACATCACGAGTGAGGTGTGCGACGGCTGCGTCAGCTTCAACTCGGGTGAGGCGAAGGGGCGTTGGCGGATCACGGTGCCGGGCCTGCCCGGGGGCAGCGGCTCCGGCGGATCGTAGAACGCGTCACCCTTGGGCACCGGCGCGGCCGTGGCCCGCGCCTTCGGGACCCGGTGGTCGTTGCCCGAGCTGCACCCTGACAGCGCCAGACCGGCGACGATCGCGCAGGTGACGCCCCAGCGGGGCGCCCGGACTAATCGCATGCTGCTCCTTTGTCCACGACCAGGGCGACAACGGTGTCGATGACGCCTCCCATGTCCACGGTGGGGTCGAGCAGCCACTGGTGCTGGATGCCGTCCGCGGCGGCAAGGGCCAGCCGGGCGACGGCGTCGGGGGAGAGGTCGGCGCGCATACGGCCCTCGCGCTGCAGTGCGGCGAGGCCCTCGCGCAGGGCGATGAGGATGTCGCCGTTGCGGACCTCGAAGAAGTCGCGCGCCGGGTGGTCGGGGAAGCCGGAGGCGGCCGCCATGCTCACGTACAGGCGCACCAGTCCGGCCACGTCACCGCTGCGGCGAAGGGTCGCGGCCATCGGCGAGATGGGGTCCCCGTAGGACTCCTGGGCGATGCGTTCCTTGGCGAGCCGGTCGCGCTCTGCCAGCGCCCAGATCAACAGGCCCTCGCGCGAGCCGAAGTAGCGCAGGACGCCGGCCTGGGACATGCCCATGCGGTCGGCGATCTCCTTGATCAGCGCGCCCTTCTCGCCGAGCATCGCGAAGACCTCCAGCGCCACGGCCAGGATCTCGTTGCGGCGGCGGACACCCTTCGCGTAACGGCCGCGCGGCGTACGGATGTTGTCGAGCCGTGCAGCACGCTCGGGGTCCATGCCGCGAAAAGCTAGCCGAGTTCACCTTTGGAGTCCATGCCGCTGCAGTCGGTCGCGCTTGTTGAAGGCGAGGGCGTGGTCACTGGTGCGGGACGTCGATGCCGGCCGCGCGCAGTTTCGCCTCGACCAGTGCGTTGAGGCGGGCGATGGACGGCCGGTCTTCCCGATGGTGGTTGACCAGTCCGTATCGGGCGGCTGTGTCGGACCGTTTCCGGGGCGCGGTCGGCATCTCCAGGCGTGCGCGGTCGACCAGCAGGTTGTCGGCCACCGCGGCGGCCAGCTCCTCGATGCGGGGGTCGTCGGGGTCCCAGGATTCGGCCTCCAGGGAGTTCTTGGTCAATGCGACGAACTCGGGGTCGTCGAGGCCGAGTTCGAGCCGGTTCAGGAAGCTGTCGAAGACCTCCGGAACCAGTGCCCGTGCCAGGACAAGGGCTTCCCGTTGTGTGGCCACGTAGGTGGGGTCGAAGCCGAGGCCGACGAGCCGTTCCAGGACCGCGCAGGCCCGGTCGGGCAGCAGGGCCCGGTCGCCGTGGGTGAGCCGGTGGAGTGTGTCGCGGCGTGCGGTCAGGTCCTCGATCTGTTCGTCGAGCCGATGATGTACGTCGTCCAGGGTGGCGGCGAACTGCTCGGGGCCGGCGTCGAGCAGATCGCCGATCTCGGCCAGTGGTACGCCGGCTCCGGCCAGGGTCCGGACCTGGACCAGGCGGAGCAGGTCGGCCGACCCGTAGCGGCGGTAACCGGAAGTGTCACGCTCCGGTTCGGCGATCAGACCGAGTCGGTGGTAGTGCCGCACGGTCTTGATCGTGACACCGACGAAGGACGCCGCCTGGCCAATCGTCAGTCCGCTTCTCATGCGCTCAACTCGCCTCTTCCCTTGGCTGGTTGATCGGGGTTGAGGTTGACCTTAGGTCATGGTGCACGCTCCTCGCATCGGCCCTCTCGACGAGGGCTCGGTCCCGTCCTCCGGCCGGAGGGATTCAGGGGATCGATTGATGCGGACAAGGAGATTGATGATGGACGGGACCAGCAACGGCATTTCCGAAGCGGGCATGCGCAAGGTGCGCGAGGTGCTGGCACGGCATGTCGAGTCCAAGAAGATCCCCGGCCTTGTCGCCCTGGTCGGCCGGGGCGACCGGACACAGGTCGAGGCGATGGGGACGATGCGTCATGACGGCGGTGCACCGATGGGCCGGGACACGATCTTCCGGATGGCATCGGTGTCCAAGCCGGTCACGATGGCGGCGGCGATGGTCCTTCTCGACGAGTGCCGGCTGCGCCTGGACGAGCCGGTCGATCCCTGGCTGCCCGAACTCGCCGACCGGCAGGTGCTGAAGAGGCCCGACGGCCCGCTGGACGACACCGTGCCGGCGCGGCGGCCGATCACCGTACGCGATCTGCTGACCTCCACCTTCGGCAACGGAGTGGACTTCACGCTGATGGCCTCCCCGATCAGGGCTGCGACCTTCGAGCGGCTCGACTACAGCGTGGTGTCCGGCCCCGCGCCCGAGCCGGACGAGTGGATGCGCCGCCTCGGCGAGCTGCCGCTGCAGTTCCAGCCCGGAGAGCGGTGGCAGTACGACCTCAGCAACGAAGTGGTCGGCGTCCTGGTCGCCAGGGTCACGGGCAGGCCGTTGGAGACGTTCCTGCGTGAACGGATTCTCGATCCGCTGGGCATGAAGGACACCGCCTTCCACGTGCCCGCCGACAAGATCGACCGCCTTCCGCCCCTGTACGGGCCCGATCCGCAGACCGGCGAGTTCCACATCTGGGACGAGGCGGCCGGCGGAGAGAAGAGCCGGCCACCGGCGTTCCAGGGCGCCGGCGGCGGTCTTGTCTCCACGGTCGACGACTACCACACGTACTTCCGCATGCTGCTGAACCACGGTGTGCACGACAGAGAGCGGATCCTGTCCCGTACCGCCGTCGAGCTGATGACCACCAACCGCCTGCTGCCCGAGCAACAAGCCGCCCGGAGCGCCATGTTCAGCGACGTGGTCCATGTAGCACCCGGTCAGGACCAGCACGGCGGTTGGGGCTTCGGGATGGCGGTGCGCACTCACCGGAGCGACTACGCCCCCATCGGCCAGTTCGGCTGGAACGGAGGTACCGGTACCTCGGCCTACGCGGACCCTGCCAACCGGATCACCGGAATCCTGCTCACCCAGACCGGGATGTCCACCCCGGATTCGGCGCGGCTCATCCACGACTTCTGGACCACGCTCTACCAGGCCATCGACGACTGACACCGGCTTCGCCGAAGGAGGCCGTCCTGGGCGGCCGAGAATCTCAGTTGATCTGGACCCTGGCGTATGAAGACTGGCAGTAGCGAGCCGGACCAGTGAAAGAGCCTTCGAGAGATGACCATGCACGATGACCAGGTGGACGTGACCACCGAAATCATTGCGACTCTGATCGGGGAACAGTTCCCTCAGTGGAGCGGCAAGGCGATCCAGCGCGTGCCGTCGACCGGGACGGTCAACGCCATCTTCCGCATCGGGCACGACCTGTCGGCGCGTTTCCCACTGCGTCTGGCCGATGCTGCGGAGGCGTTGGCGGTTCTGGAACAGGAAGCCCGGGCGAGTGCGGAGCTGGCGCAGGTGTCTCGGTTCCCCGCCCCGGAACCCGTCGCCCTGGGAAAGCCCGGAGCGGGTTACCCCATGCCCTGGTCGGTCCAGACATGGCTGCCGGGAACGGTCGCCTTTGACGCCGACTCGAGCGGGTCGGACGCCTTTGCCGAGGACCTTGCGGTCTTCATCGCAGCCCTTCGGGAAGCCGGGACGCGGGGGCGGCTTTTCCGCGGCGAGGGTCGTGGCGGCGTTCTCGCTCACCACGACGACTGGATGGCGAAGTGCTTCAAGGAGAGTGAGGGGCTGCTCGACGTGCCCCGGCTGCGCCAGGTGTGGAGCCACTTTCGGGAGTTGCCACGCACAGGTACCGACGTGATGAGCCACGGCGACTTGATTCCCGGCAATGTACTGGTCACGGGAGACCGGCTCAGCGGCGTACTCGACACCGGCGGCTTCGGTCCGGCCGACCCCGCGCTGGATCTGGTCAGTGCCTGGCACCTGCTGCAGCAAGGCCCGCGGGCAGTGCTCCGGCGGACACTGGGCTGTGACGATCTGGAGTGGGAGCGGGGCAAGGCATGGGCGTTCCAACAGGCGATGGGTGTTGTCTGGTACTACGTCGCGAGTAATCCGACGATGAGCAGCATGGGGCGCCGGACACTCGACCGCATTCTGGAGTCGATGGAGCGATGACTGCTGCTCGCCGGCTGGTTGATCCAAGCCCGCGTGAACGTACCTACAGCCAATCCCGCCGCTTGAAAATGAAGTACAAGCTGACGCACACCATTGCCATCAGGCCGATCGCGAACGGGTATCCGAACTCCCAGCCCAGTTCCGGCATGTGCTCGAAGTTCATGCCGTAGATCGTGCCGACCAGGGTGGGGGCGAAGAGGATCGCCGGCGGTGCGGGTCGCTCTCGCTGTCGCGAGGATCACTTCCGGCAGCGTTGCCGCGCCTGCCTCGTCGACCAGCACGACGTCGTACGGACCTTCGAACACGGACTTGTTGGTGCGGAATCGGGCGAGTGTGGTGGCCACCAGCTTGGCTGCCTTGATGATCTCGCCTTGAGCGTTACGGGCGAGACGTTCGTACTCCTCCTGGACTTGCCGGAACTGGTCTTCAAGTGAGGCGCGCTCAGTGGCGTCGGCTTTCACTTGGGGGCGTAGGCGCTCGGCGTTGGTGTGCCTCGCTGGCCAGCCCTGTTGTTCGGCGAGGGTGATGAGGGCCGCCGCCTCTTTCGCATGCATTACGGCCTGCTCCACGTCGGCGGCTTGCCGTCGGCGGAGGGTCACAAGGTCGAGGGCCGACTTGTAGGTGGTCCGAGCGGAGGCGAGCGCCTGCTCCAGGGGTTCGATCTGCTGAGGTGTGAGAGCGATGCAGGCGATCAGTTCTGTCAGCTGTACTTCCAGTGCGGTGATGTGGGCGTTTGCTGTGGTGCGCGCGACCCGTGCCACACCCTGTTCTCGCGCTGCGTCTGCCTCGGCGGCGGCTATCTGTTCGCTGAGCTCCTGCCGTTTCTCGCGGGTGCGCCACCGGGCCATGGATCGCCTGGCGTCGAGTTGGCCCAGCTCCTCTTGCAGATCGCGGAGGTAGTCCTCGGCCATCAGGGCATCGGCTTCCTTGCGATCTGCCGCCTTGAGGACGCGTGACTGTTCCTTGCGTAGGCGGTCGACCTCGCTCCACCCCTGTCGCGAAACCTCTGCTGCGTTGCTGCGCTGCTCGGCTTCCTGCGCCGATTCCTGCGCCGCATCCCGTGTCGCCACGGCTTCCTCGATGAGTGCCGCGGCCTTGGCTGCTCGGCCCTGCAGGGAGACAGGGTCCTGGTCAGGCGTACGCAGCAGTTTCAATGCGGCAGCGTATCCGGCCGGGTCGAAGCGCACGAGCGCTGTATCCAGAGCAGCCAGTTCCGCCGCGCGGGCCCGACTGCTCACCAGTGCCGCCTCGATCCGGCTCTGGCGCTCGGCCGTTTCGGCGAGGCGCTCGCGGACCATGAGGGGAAGTGACACCTCGGGGTTGTCGGCCACCTCCCGCAACTGTGGAGGACCCACGCGGACGATGTCGCCGGGGCTGTGCCGGCTCTCCTTAGCCACTCCCAACAGGGCGTTGTCGACAGCGATGTTGGTGGCCGAGACCAGCAACACACGCTCGCCCCGGGTGATCAGGTCACCGATCGCACGTTTGAGCACGGTGGTCTTGCCGGTGCCGGGCGGGCCCCACACCAGATGAATGCCCTGGCCGAGGCACGCGCGGTAGGCCTCACCCTGGGCGGGATGAAAACCCGGTGGGTCAGGGTCGAGGGACGACGTACCGCCGATGCAACCGGCGGCCAACGCGCTCGCCAGCGGGGCTTCTCCCATGCCTGCGATACCGTCGCGCAGGGCCTCGGCCAGGAAGGTCGGCGGCTGCTTGAGCATCCACAGATGGGGATCCGTCAGGTCGGCGAATGCGGCGACCTTCAGCGAGAGCAAGGAGCCGTTCTGCACGGACTCCGCAACAGAGAAGCCCTTCGTCTCGATGTTGTCCGGTTCCGGGCCGGCAAGCTTCAGCGTGTCCAGCTGGTCCGGATCGATGTCTGAGCTGCGGATGTCGACGGCGTACCAACCCGCCTCCCCGGTGCGGATCGCGCGTCCGATGCGCTGCCAGCGTGGTCGCTTGCCCGTACCGCCCATGATGGCGATCAGTTCGCCCAGCGCCGTAGCGATCTCCTCGCGCCATCCCACCCGCCGTCGCCCCCTGTTTCCGTTCTCCGATGGATCCCGACGCTCACCGTCGGCCCCGTCGGCAGGTTCCACATTTGTCTCGCCCCGACGTGATCAGTCGATGTCCGGGTCGTCGGACTCATCAAGGAGACGGTGCGCGAGGTCGTCGGCCCACTCCACCGCCCACTTGCGGAGCCTGGCGATGGTGGCGTCATCGAGGCCATAGGCGGAGAAGGCTTCGTCGTCGGTCCACTCGGCGCCGGTGAGGTTGGCCTGGAGGTCTTCGCGGTCGAAACGGCCGCGGGCGTGGCGGCGGCCGAACTCCTCGAGCTCTGCGTTCGTCCAGCGGCGGGACGCGGCGAACACGTCGATCAGGTCGCGTGGCGCTCCGCGGTCAGCCAGGGCACGAACCTTGGTCCCGATCACGTCCTCCTCGGCGAGGACAGGCCCGTACGAGCTCTGGGCGACGGGCCGCCAGAAAATCTCCTTGAGGATGTCGACCTCGCACTCCTGCCCGGTGGCGGGGTCCGTCACGGTGAAGCGAGCGGACAGCGGGGCAGTCTCCAGTGCCTGTACCTTCCAGCCCCGGGCTGTCAGGCCGCTACAGAGCGCCGCTGCGATGTCGGTCATCGGCGCCGGGTTATCGGTGGCGACATCGAGATCCTGGCTGGGGCGGTTCACGAGGCGGTGCGCCCTCACCGCATACCCGCCGGTGAGGACCAGGGGATACGGCGAGCCGAGGGCGATCACATCCGCCAGGAGCCGCGTGTGCAGCTCCGGCATGTCCGTCACGCGGCTGCCCGGGTGCGGGAGGCGAGTTCGGGGAAAGCGTCCTCCCACACGGTGCGCACGGTGCGGCCGACGAGGGAGCGCAATACGGGCCATAGGCCGAGGAGCAGATCCCGGTTGAGGTAGCGGGGCAGGTCGTCGTGCAGGCCTTCGTGCAGGACGGTGCGGTACAGGCCCATGCGCTGGCGAGGTTTGTCCAGGTCGTACGAGGTCATCCCGGACCATGCCAGGTGCAGCGGCAGCTCCACGATGCCGTGGGCCGGTCCGTGCAACTCGTCCAGTGACTCCGGCAGGCGGCGCCGGAACTTTTCCCGGTACAGCGCGAGGTCCTCGGCGTCTGCGCCCGAGAGGTTCCTCGGCCCGGGTCCGGTGTGCTGCGGGTGGGAGGCCATGCGTCCATTATGGCGGCCGCACAGGGTCGGGGCTGGCGGCTTCAACCAAGGAGTCAATGTCACTGTCTGTGTCCGTTGCAGATAGCGGCAACGGCGCTCGGCGGCAGGCTTCGCGGGGAACGGGATAGGGATGGAGTCGCCGACGCAGGGCCCGTGCCGTCGGCTGATTCTCCCCGGATTCTCCCCAGCAGCTCCAGAAGGGTAAAAGTGCTGGTCAGAGGCGTGATGGAGGCAGGTAGAGGAGATCACCCGCATCACTTCTCCCCAGGGACTCCCCAAAGGCTGTCGTGGCTCGATTTTTGAAGAGTGCGAGAGCGAATTGTGCAAGCGACCCGAAGAGTGATCTCCGGGTCCTAGAGCCAGTCCCGCCGCTTGAAAATGACGTACAAACTGACACAGACAACCCCCATCAAGCCGACCGCGAAGGGGTATCCGAGGCTCCATCCCAGCTCGGGCATGTTCTCGAAGTTCATGCCGTAGATCGTTCCCACCAGTGTGGGTGCAAACAGAATGGCCGCCCAGGACGAGATCTTCTTGATCTCCTCGTTCTGCTGGAAGCCCGCCTCCGCCAGCGCCCGCATCTCCGCGTTCTGCTGCTGCGTGACCAGCGTCGCGTTGACCGTGAGGATTTCGGTGAGGGCCTGGCGGAAGCCGTCCACGCGTTCGCTGATGTGTGTGACGTGGTCGGCCACGTCGCGCAGGTAGCGCTGGAGTTCCTCGTCCGTACCGTACTTGGCGAAGCCCGCCATCAGGGCGTGCAGCATGCCCACCAGGGGGCGGGTCGCGCGCTGGAACTCCACCATTTCGCGGGAGAGTTCGTAGATGCGGCGGGAGACCTCGGGGTCGCCGCTGAAGACCTCGGTCTCGATCTCGTCGACGTCGATCTGTACGCCCGACACCACCGGTGCGTACCCGTCGACCACCGCGTCGAGGATCGCGTACAGCGCGGCTTCCGGGCCCAGGGCCAGGAGTTCGGGGGATTCTTCCATTCTCTTGCGTACGGCGGAGAGGTCGGGGGCCGCGCCGTGGCGGACCGTGATGAGGAAGTCCCTGCCGACGAAGACGTGCAGTTCGCCGAAGTCGACCTCCTCCGGGGCGTCCAGGTAGCGGGCGGCGCGCAGCACGACGAAGAGCGTGTCGCCGTAGCGCTCCAGTTTGGGGCGCTGGTGTGCTTCCAGGGCGTCCTCGACCGCCAGAGGGTGGAGGTCGAACTCGGCCGCTAGGGAGAGGAGTTCGGGTTCGGTCGGGCGGTGCAGGCCGATCCAGGCCATGCCGTCCGGGTGTTCGCGCAGCTGGCGGAAGGTGTCGGCGAGCGAGGCGGGGGTCGAGACGCGGCGGCCGTCGCGGTAGAGCGCGGCCTGGACGACGCTGCCGTTGTCGTTCTGTACGGGGGGCGGCATCGCGGGCGGCGGTGCGGGAGCCGGCGGGGGCGGGGTCGTCGTGGGAGGCGGGGGGCGGTGGCGCCAGGGGGGTCTGCGCATGGCGGTCGCTCCTCCCGGCTCGGGCCGTCACTTCGTACATCTGTCTGATCTTGCTCAGGTCAGGATATACGTCCCATATTGCGCGGGCAGGGTGGACGGATTTTGTCGATGAGGACAGGAGCTGTCCTCGTTGGTCGGTACCGTGCGCGCATGGACACGATGAGCACCCGCGCCCTCAACCGCGCCACCCTGCAGCGTCAGCTTCTGCTGGACCGTGCCGCGATGTCCGCCGAGGACGCCGTCGCGCATCTGCTGGGGCTGCAGGCGCAGAACGTCAAGCCGCCGTACTTCGCCCTCTGGTCCCGGCTCGCGGACTTCCGGCCCGAGGAGCTCTCCACGCTCATGGAGGAGCGGGCGGCCGTCCGGATGGTGACCATGCGCTCCACCATCCACCTGCACACCGCCGACGACGCCCTCACCCTGCGGCCGCTGGTCCAGGGCGCCCGTGAGCGCGAGCTGAAGAACTTCCGCAAGGGGCTCGTGGGGGTCGGGCTCGACCGGCTCGCCGCGCTCTCCCGGGAGCTGGTCGAGGAGCGGCCCCGCACCATGAAGGAGATCAGGGAGGCGTTGCTCCAGGAGTGGCCCGACGCCGATCCGATGTCCCTGTCCGTTGCCGCGCGGTGCACCCTGCCGCTGGTCCAGGTCACCCCGCGCGGGCTCTGGGGGAGGAGCGGCCAGGTCGCGCTCACCACCGTCGAGCACTGGCTGGGGCGCAAGACCCAGCCCGTACCGGCGCCGGACGCGACCGTGCTGCGGTATCTCGGGGCCTTCGGGCCCGCGTCCGTGAAGGACATGCAGATCTGGGCCGGGCTCACCCGGCTGAGTGAGGTCTTCGAGCGGCTGCGGCCGCAGCTGGTCACCTTCCGGGACGTGAGTGGTGTGGAGCTCTTTGATCTGCCCGATGCTCCCCGGCCCGACGAGGACACCCCCGCCCCGCCCCGTTTCCTCCCCGAGTTCGACAATCTGCTGCTCTCGCACGCCGACCGATCCCGGATGGGGCCGGCCGAGTACAAGGGCCGTACCTGGAAGGGCAATCAGGCGTACTGCGTCTTCCTGCTCGATGGGTTTCTTGCCGGTGTGTGGCGGCTCAAGGAGGAGAAGGGCGCCGCTCGGCTGGAGATCGAGCCCTTCGGGAAGCCGACGCGCGCCGAGCGGGCGGCGCTGGCCGAGGAGGGGGAGCGGCTGCTCGCCTCCATGACCGGCGCCGCCGAACGCGACGTGCGCTTCGGCGCCTTCACGCAGTGACGTCGCGGCGCAGGCAGTCGTCGAACGTCTCGCGCCGCAGGAGCAGGCGCTCCTGCCCCTCCGCCACCGCCACCAGCGGCGGCCTGCCGACCATGTTGTAGCCCGAGGCCATCGAGAGGTGGTACGCCCCGGACGCCGGTACGGCCAGGAGGTCGCCCGGACGGATGTCCTCGGGGAGCTCCACCGACTCCGCCAGTACGTCGCCCGCCTCGCAGTGGCGTCCCACGACGGTGGCCGTACGCATCGGGGCCGACGAGGCGCGGCCCACCGTGCGGGCGGTGTAGCGCGCCCCGTAGAGGGACGGGCGCGGGTTGTCGCTCATTCCGCCGTCCACCGCCACGAACACCTGGCGGCCCGAGCGCTTCACCGACAGGACGCGGTAGAGCGCTATGCCCGCCGTCGCGATCATCGAGCGGCCCGGCTCCAGGGTGAGGCGGGGCTCCGGATAGTCGAACTCGGCGCAGGCGCGGCCCAGTTCGTCGCGGATACGGCGGCCGAATGCGGCCGGGGCGGGAGCCGGATCGCCCGGCAGGTACGGCACGGCGAAACCGCCGCCGAGGTCCAGTTCGGGGAGCGTGACCCCGTGCCGCTCCCTGATCCGTGCCAGGAAGCCGACCATGCGGTGGGCGGCGCGGGCGTACGGCTCGGTGGAGGCGATCTGTGAGCCCAAGTGGCAGTGCAGGCCGACCAGTTCGAGGCGCGGCTGGCCCAGCACCCGGGCGACCGCGTCCTCGGCGTCCCCGCCGGTGAGCGAGAGCCCGAACTTCTGGCCCTCCGTCCCGGTCCGGATCTTGTGGTGTGCGCCCGCTTCGATCCCGGGCAGGACACGGACCATCACCTGCTGCGGGTCGGGCCCCGTGACCTGGGCCGCGAGGCGGGCGATCTCGCAGTCCGAGTCGATGACGATCCGCCCGACGCCGTGGCGCAGGGCCGCGCGCAGGTCCTCGGGGGACTTGGCGTTGCCGTGCATCACGATGCGGCCGGGCGGGAAGCCGCGCGAGACGGCCAGCTCCAGTTCCCCGGCCGAGCACACGTCCAGGCCCAGGCCCTCCTCCCGTACCCAGTCCACAACTGCCCTGGAGAGAAAGGCCTTTGCCGCATAGACCACCTCGGCGCCCGGGACGGCGCGAAGCCAGGCGCGCGCCCGGGACCGTACCTCCGCCTCGTCGAGCACATACAGAGGAGTGCCGTGACTCCCGGCGAGCGCCGCCAGGGACACCCCGCCGACCAGCAGGTCGCCGCCGGGGCCTGCGACCGCCGAGGCCGGCCACACCGAGGGGGCGCTCAACTCGGGGAGCGACACCAGCGAGACGGTGGTCATCCGTACACCTCTTCCTTGCTGTGGGGCAGAGCGGCGACTTCCCGCACCCGTGTACAGAGATGCCGTTCGGGCCACGGCTTCACGGCCGGCGCGGCGAAGGCCGTGAGCTGCGGATCGACCGTCACGGTCACCACTCCGAGCGGCTCGGCCAGCACCCGCAGGGCCGGCTCGGCCAGCCGGATCCACGCCTGGCGCTCGCCCAGTACGGCGGCGAGCCGCTGGGGGCTGGTGAATCCGACCGCGGTCCGCGCGCCCAACGGCGTCCGCAGGAACCGCAGTTGACACCCTCCGGCAGAGCCGTGCCTGACCGGCACGTAGAGGGGCCCTGCCGGGCGCGGTGAATGGGGTTCCGGGTCCTCGGGGGCGAGGGTCTGCATGATGTCCTCCGGGCGTAGTGCGAGCGGGACCCGTTCTCCGGGTCCGTCCACTCGAAGCTATGCCCGGCGGGAGTGCGTGCAGCCGGTCCCTGACGCGCCGCTGACCCTCAGGCGCCGTACTTTGACGTGGCTCTGACGCCCGGTGCCTCAGTCCGCCCGCCCCGTCGCGGCCACCGTCACCCCGAGCCCGATCATCGCGAAGCCGCCCGCCCCGCCGATCAGCGACAGACGGCGCTCCGAGCGGCCGAACCAGGAGCGGGCCGCGGAGGCCGTCAGACCCCAGAGGGTGTCCGTGACCAGGCCGATCGAGATCGGCACCAGCCCCAACAGCAGCATCTGCACCGGGACATGACCCGCCGCGTGGTCCACGAACTGCGGCAGTACGGCGGCGAAGAAGACGATCCCCTTCGGGTTCGTCAGCCCCACCAGCGCGCCGTCCGCCACCGTCCGCACATCGCCGCGCGCCGCCGGTGCCGTCCGCGGGGCGAGCGAGGAGAGCCTCATCTCCTTGCGGTGGCGGAAGGCCTGCACCCCCAGGAACACCAGATACGCCGCCCCCGCCAGCTTCAGCGCCATGAACACCACCAGCGAACGCTCGACCACCGCCCCCACACCCAGCGCGACGATCACCACCAGCAGATACGAGCCGAGTACATTGCCCAGCGCGGTGGCGACCGCGGTCCTGCGGCCATGGGCGAGCGCGCGGCCGATGATGAACAGCACGCTCGGGCCGGGGATCGAGATGATCAGCAGAGACATCGCCGCGAAGGCGAGAAATCGGTCGGTGGACACCATGTCCCACACCCCCTCAGACGCCCCATCCAAGCAGCCGGGCCGGGCGCGGGCCATGGTGCGTCAGGGCAGCAACCCCGCCCGGCGGGCAGCCGCCACCGCCTCCGTCCGGCTGTGCGCCCCCAGCTTCCTCATCGCGGAGCGCAGATACCCCTTCACCGTCTCCGCCTTCAGCCCCAGCGCTTCCCCGGTCACCGCGTTGGTCGCCCCGGCCGCCACCCACGTCAGTACGTCGACCTCGCGCGGCGCCAGCACCACCTCGCGCACCGGCGCCAGCGTCGGCGGCGCGGGCGCCAACCAGCCGCAGACTGCGAGGAGTTCGTCGCGCAGCAGCGGGTCCACGATGTGCGGAGCCAGCGCACGCAACGCGCTCCGCGTCTCCCGGATCAGCTCCGGGGCGTCCGCGCCGCACACCGGCTCGCGCGCCGCCGCCAGCAGGCGCTCCGCCTCGTCCCGTACGAGCAGGGACTGCTCCACGTCGCGCGCCGCCTCCACCGCGGCGCCGAAGGTCCGGTCGCCGAAGGCCGTGGGCGTACGGAGCGCCCCGTACAGCACGCCGCGCACCTTGCGGCGTACGACGACCGGCACCGCGAGGACCGCACGCAGCCCCTCCGCCGTGACCGGGGTGTCGTACTCGTGGCTGATGTGCAGCGACGACCGGTAGTCGAGCACCGCGCAGGGCCGGGAGAGCGCGATCGACTTCCCGCCCAGGCCGTTGCCCGTCGAGACGGCGAGACCGCGCAGGGCGTCGGTCGACGTGCCGCTCAGCTCGGCGATACGGAAATGGTGCGCGCCGCCGAGCAGCCCGCCGAAGGCCACCGGCAGCCCGGTGGTACGGCGCAGCCTCAGCAGCGCCGCCCGCATCTCCACTGCATCCACCACATCACGATCGTAGTGAAGGGACCGCGCGGCCACCTGGTTCTTGATTTCCGGATGCGGTTGAGTGCCTAATCACCGCAGAAGAAGCGGTAGTTCCTCCACTTCCGGGAAGCGAGCGCACCATGCGGACGCCGATGACCGTCACCGATTTCCTCGACCGCGCCGAGTGGGGCTTCGCCTCGGCCCCCGGTGTGATCGACGAGCCGAACCAGCCCGCCCCGCCGGTGCCCACCTCGACGTACGGAGAGCTCGGCGACCGGGTCCGCGCCTGGCAGGCGGGCCTCGACGCATGGGGTGTCGGACCGGGGGAGCGGGTGGCGGTGGTCAGCCACAACTCCGCCCGGATGCTGGAGCTGCTGTTCGCGGTGCCGATGAGCGGCCGGATCTGCGTGCCCATCAACTTCCGGCTGAAGCCCGACGAGATCGACTACATGGTGCGCCAGAGCGGCGCCTCGGTGCTCTTCGTCGACCCGGAGCTGGACGGTCCGCTCTCCGGGGTCAAGGCGCGCCACCGGTTCGTCCTGGGCGACCGGACCGAACGGGAGTTCATGCGGTTCGGCGTGGAGCCGCGCCCGTGGGCGGACCCGGACGAGGACGCCACCGCGACCATCAACTACACGTCGGGGACCACCGCGCGTCCGAAAGGCGTACAGCTGACGCACCGCAACATCTGGGTCAACGGGCTGACCCTGGGCCTCCACACCCGGGCCTGGGAGCGCGACGTCTATATGCACACCCTCCCCATGTTCCACTGCAACGGCTGGGGCATGCCGTTCGTCATGGCGGGGCTCGGGGTGAAGCAGGTGGTGCTGCGCAAGGTCGACGGGGCGGAGATCCTGCGCCGGGTCGAGGAGCACGGGGTCACACTGATGTGCGGAGCCCCCGCGGTGTGGAACGCGGTCCTGGACGCCGCGGCGACCTGGGACGGCGAGATCCCCGGCCGCGACCGGGTGCGGGTCGTGTGCGCGGGAGCGCCGCCGCCGAGCCGGACGATCCAGCGAATGGGCGAGGAACTTGGCTGGGAGTTCACCCAGATCTACGGTCTGACCGAGACCTCCCCGCTCCTCACGTTCAACCGCACGCAGCCCGCCGACGACGAGCTGCCGGCCGCGGAGCGGGCAAGGCGCCTGGCGCGCGCGGGAGTTCCGGCGCTCGGGGTCAGGCTGAAAGTCGCGGAGTCCGGTGAAGTGCTGGCCCGCTCGAACACCGTGCTCGAGGGGTACTGGGAGAAGCCGGAGGAGAGCGCGGCGGCGCTGGAGGACGGCTGGTTCCATACCGGTGACGGCGGAACGATCGACGAGGCCGACGGTCATCTGACGATCTCGGACCGGAAGAAGGACGTGATCATCACCGGCGGTGAGAACGTGTCGTCGATCGAGGTGGAGGACACAATTTTCAGCCATCCGGCGGTCGCCGAGGTCGCGGTCATCGGCGTACCGCACGAGAAGTGGGGCGAGACGATTCTGGCCCTCGTCGTGCTCGCCGAAGGGGCGAGCGCGCAGGAGGCCGACATCATCGCCCATTGCAAGGAGCGGATGGCCGGCTACAAGGCGCCGACCTCGGTCGAGTTCCGTGAGGCCATCCCGCGTACCGCAACGGGCAAGATCCAGAAGTTCAAGCTGCGTGAGCCGTACTGGTCGGGGCTGGACCGGGGCGTCAACTAGGTGCAACTGGAGTACCTGCTTCATGTTTTGAGCACGAATTACACACAACTCACTTCTGCGCGGGCCCCCTATGGTCTAAGTTGACTTTGCCCCACACGGTGGGACTCCGGGCGATAAATGATGATCTTTGGGTTCAGGTTCCAGAGATGATCAACTCCCGGAGCCGTATGGGGTGTTGGGGGCAGGGGGCACACGGGGGCTTCGGCGGCGATGCGCACACCCGGATGAACTGACCGGGTGTGCGGGGCTGTTGCCGTCGAAGTGGGTTGTCCAAGTAGGGCTGAAGTAGTGGGGATGTCGTGTACCGGGGGGCGACGCCTTCCGGGAGCAACGGCTGTGGGTGACCACGCCGAACTACTTGGGACCGGGGGGTTCTATGCGGCAGGGGGGATTAGTCGACCCTTTTCCGTCGGCGCGAGGGCGTCTGACGGACGGGGCGATGGGTCAGCCGGCGAGCGACTGGGAACAGCGCTACAGGCGCAATGTGATCATCAGCGACACCTTGGCCACCTTCGTGGTGGTGGCATCGATCGGCCAGTTCTTCGGGGCCAGAGATGCCGCCAACTGGCATGAGAAGTGGGGGATTCTGGCCTTCGGCACCGAGCTGCTCGTGCTCGGAGCGCTCACCCTGAGCCGCTCGTGGGCGCCGGCCGTGCTCGGTCAGGGCGCGGAGGAATTCCGCAGGCTCGGACGCTCGCTCTTCACGGTGGTCGTCGTACTGGCGCTCGGTGGGATCGCTCTCACCTCGCGCAACATCAAACTCTGGATCTTTGTCGCGATCCCCATGATCGGGATCGTGACCATGACCGAGCGGTATCTGCTCCGTCTCTGGCTGCACCGGCAGCGCAAGGTCGGACAGTGTCTGCGACCGGTGCTCGCCGCCGGGAGCCCCGACACGGTGCGCGACCTGATCAACCGGACCCGCAAATTCCCGCACCTCGGCTGGCGCGTCGAGGCCGTGTGCACGGTGGACGGGCGGGGACTCGACGGCGACCAGCTGGACGGAGTGCCGGTCGTCGGTCAACTCGCCGACGCCGCGGGCCATGTGCGCCGTGACGGCTACCGGGTCGTCGCGGTCACACCGGACCCCTACTGGTCACCGGACCGGCTCCAGAAACTGGCCTGGAACCTCGAAGGCAGCGATGCCGAGATGGTCGTGGCCCCCGTGCTGATGGAGGTGGCGGGCCCGCGGCTGCACGTCGACGCGGTGCTCGGCATCCCGCTGCTGCGGGTCAGCATGCCCGCCTTCACCGGAGCCCGCCGGGTGATCAAGGGGGTCATGGACCGGGTGGGCGCGGCGATCCTGCTGGTGATGCTCATGCCGCTGCTGGTGCTCGTCGGGCTGCTCGTGGTGGTGGACAGCAGGGGTGGGATGGTCTACCGCCAGCGCAGGGTCGGCAAGAACGGCCGCGAGTTCATCATTCTCAAGTTCCGCACCATGTCGGCCGGGGCCCACGCCGCACGGGCCCAGCTCGCCGATCGCGACGAGGGTGCGGGGCTGCTGTTCAAGGTCCGCGGGGACCCCCGGGTGACCCGGGTGGGAGCCGTACTGCGGCGGTACTCGATCGACGAAGTCCCGCAGCTGTTCAACGTGTTGACCGGATCGATGTCACTCGTCGGTCCGCGGCCTCCGCTGCCGGAGGAGTCCGCCGCGTACGGTCCCGACATCCGGCGACGCCTCCTGGTCAAGCCCGGGCTCACCGGCCTGTGGCAGATCAGCGGACGCAGCGATCTGCCGTGGGACGAGGCGGTCCGGCTCGACCTGCGGTATGTGGAGGACTGGTCGCTCGCCCTGGACGCGGTGATCTTGTGGAAGACCTTCCGTGCGGTGATCCACGGACAGGGCGCGTACTGATGCGAGGGGGGCGCCGTCCCGACGGCGCCCGGACAGCAGGCCGTCAGGGCCTGCCTGGGGGGAGGAACAAGTCATGAGGGTCAGCGTTTTCGGGCTCGGTTACGTGGGCTGCGTGTCGGCCGCGTGCCTGGCGAGCATGGGGCACGAGGTCATCGGGGTGGACGTGAACCAGGTGAAGGTCGACCTGGTCAACGACGCCAAGGCGCCCGTGGTCGAGGAACGGATCGGCGAGCTCATCGCCGACGTCGTGGGGAGCGGAGCCTTACGCGCCACCCGTGACGTCCGCGAGGCGATAGCCGGCAGCGAGATATCGCTGATCTGCGTGGGCACGCCGTCGGAGGCCAACGGCAGCCTGTGCACCACCTACTTGGAACGGGTCACCGAGGAGATCGGTGCAGCGCTCGCGGAGCGGGGCGGGCGGCACACCGTCGTCTTCCGCAGCACCATGCTCCCCGGCACCTGCCTGGACCTGCTCGTGCCGATCCTGGAGAAGAGCCTCGGCGGCTCGGCCGGGGCGGGCTGGGGCGACGTGGGGGTCGCGGTCAACCCCGAGTTCCTGCGCGAGGGCACGAGCGTGAAGGACTTCTTCGACCCGCCCAAGACCGTGATCGGCGAGCTCGACCCGGCCAGCGGCGACGCGGTGACGGCGCTCTACGACGGCCTGCCCGGCGAGGTGTTCCGGGTGCCGGTCCCGACGGCCGAGGCGATCAAGTACGCGGACAACGCGTTCCACGGCCTCAAGATCGGCTTCGCCAATGAGCTGGGCGCGGTCTGCCACGCGCTCGGGGTGGACTCGCACCAGGTGATGGACGTCTTCCTGGCCGACCGCAAACTGAACGTCAGCCCCGCCTATCTGCGGCCCGGCTTCGCCTTCGGCGGATCCTGCCTGCCCAAGGACCTGCGCAGCCTGGTGTTCGCGGCGCAGCGGGCCGACGTCTCGGTGCCGATCCTGTCCCATGTCCTCGCCTCCAACTCCGACCATCTGCAGCGTGCGGTGGACCTGGTCGAGCGCACCGGCAAGCGCCGGGTCGGCCTCTTCGGCCTCTCCTTCAAGCCCGGCACCGACGACCTCCGCGAGAGCCCGCTCGTCGAGCTGGCGGAGCGGCTCTTCGGGAAGGGCTACGACCTGCGGATCTACGACGCCAACGTGAGCCTCTCGCGGCTGCTCGGCGCCAACCGGGAGTACATCGAGAACCGGCTCCCGCACCTCGCGCAGCTGCTCGCCGACTCCGTCGAGGAAGTGCTCGAGCACGCCGAGGTGTGCCTGGTCGGGACCAGGGATCCGGAGGTGGTCGCGGCGCTGCCCCATGGCGAAGGGCCGCTGATCGTCGACCTCGTCCGCCTTCCCGACGCCGAAGCGCGCCGGACCGAACAGGGGTACACGGGTCTTGTCTGGTGACACGAGCAGTACGGGCCGGCGCGCGCTGGTCCTGGTGGAGAACCTGTCGGTGCCGTTCGACCGGCGGGTGTGGCAGGAGTGCACGACGCTGCAGGGCGCGGGCTGGGAGGTGCACGTCATCTGCCCCCGGGGGGAGAAGCGGGACACGGAACCGGAGGCGGTGATCGACGGGGTGCGGATCCACCGCTACCCGTTGCGCGCGGCGACCGGGGGACCGGCAGGCTACCTGCGGGAGTACGGCTCGGCGCTCTGGCACACGGCCCGCCTCGCCCGCAAGGTCGGCCCGGTCCATGTGGTCCACGCCTGCAACCCGCCCGACCTGCTGTTCCTGGCGGCACGGTGGCTGAAGCGGCGCGGCGCACGGTTCGTCTTCGACCAGCACGACCTCGTACCCGAGCTGTACCTCTCGCGGTTCGACCGCGGCAAGGACCTGCTCTACCGCGCCGTGTGCGCGCTGGAGAGGCGGACCTACCGGGCCGCGGACGTCGTGCTCGCCACGAACGAGAGCTACCGGGACGTCGCGGTGAGCCGTGGCGGCCGCCGCCCCGAGGACGTCTTCGTGGTGCGCAGCGCGCCCGCGGTCGACCGGTTCCAACCGGTGGACCCCGAACCGGAGTTGAAGCGCGGCAAGGCTCATCTCCTGTGCTACCTCGGTGTCATGGGGCCGCAGGACGGCGTGGACTACGCCCTGCGGGCCCTCGCGAAGCTGCGCGACGACTTCGGGCGGACCGACTGGCATGCGGTGTTCGTCGGCTCCGGCGACGCGTTCGACGCGATGGTGGAGCTGTCCCGGCAGCTCGGGCTCGAGGAGCAGGTGCAGTTCACCGGGCGCATTCCGGACGCGGACCTGGTGCGCTATCTGTCCACCGCGGACGTCTGCCTCTCTCCGGACCCGCGCAATCCGCTCAACGACGTGTCGACCATGAACAAGGTCCTGGAGTACATGGCGATGGGCCGGCCGATCGTCTCGTTCGACCTGCGCGAGGCACGCGTCTCCGCCGGTGAGGCGGCCGTCTACGCGCCGGCCAACGACGAGGCCGAGTTCGCCAAACTCATCACGACGCTCCTCGACGATCCGCAGGAGCGGGCCCGGATGGGCCGCATCGGCCAGGAGCGGATCAGCGGGCCGCTCGCCTGGAGCAATTCGCAAGCGTCGCTGCTCGCCGCCTACGCCGCTGCCTGCGGGGACGGTACGACGGCCGGAACAAGGAAGAGGCCGGAGCGTTGAACGAAGACACGATCCGCCTGGCCACGATCGGGCGGATGCTCCACCGGAGGTGGCGCCTGCTCGCCGTCCTCACCGTGGTGGGCGCGCTCGTCGGCCTCGGAGCCGCGGCGGTGTTCCCGCCGAGCTACACCACGTCGGCATCGGTCCTGCTGCCAGGGCAGTGGGAGGAGCGCGAACTGCTGACGCAGGTGGACATCGCGACCAGTGGCACGGTGCTCGACCGTACGGCCGTCGAGCTCGGCTGGACCCGGGTCAGCGGTGACGAACTGCGGGGCAAGGTGACCGCCAAGGCCTCCGACGGGAACATCATCAAGATCTCGGGTACGTCCGACACCCCGGAGCACGCGCAGCGGCTCGCCGACCAGGCCGCCAAGGAATTCGTCACGTTCGCCGTACGGATCGCGGGCGGCAGCAACGGCTCCGACGCGACCACGGGGCTCGCGGCGCTGCGCAAGCAGGTCGAGGACACCAACCGCCGGATCAGCGAACTGTCCAAGTCCGCCGATCCGGGGAAGACCGTGGAGGGCGTACAGGCCCGTACGTCACTGGAGAAGCTGACCACCTCGCTGGAAGAGGCCATGACGAAACTGGCCGAGGCTGACCCGGCGAACGTCAAGGCCGGCATGGTCGTCATGGGGCCCGCGGCCCGGCCGACCGGTGAGGCACCGCCGACGCGGATCCAGCTCGTCGTCGCAGGGGCGCTGGTGTTCTTCCTGGTCGCGGTGGTCTGCCATCTCGCCGCCGCGCGGGTGAACAGGCGGCCGCGCAGCGAACGGGAGATCGCCGCCGCTCTGGGATCGGCGCTGCTCGGCATCGTCGACGTACCGGACGACCGGCACGCGCACCTGCCGGAAGCCGGCAGCGCGCAGGCCCGGCTCCGCCGTCTCCTCCGCGTCGACACCCGGTGGGACGCGCCGATTCCGCAGAGGGCCGTCGACACGGCCGCCGGGCGGATCGGCTACCGGCGGGTGTGTGCCCGCCTCCGGGACCAACTGCCCGCCCACCAGGAGCTGTTGGCCGTCGTACCGGAAGGCGACGCGATCGCCCGCCGGGCGGCCGGGCAGCTCACCGCCGAGGCCCCGGGCGATCTGGTCCTGCGGACGGTGGAGGTTTCGGCGGACCGGCCGATGGTGCCGGACCGTACCTCCGAGTCCGGGGCCCTGGTCGTCCTCAGCGCGGGCACCTGGACCACCACGGAGCTCAACGGCATCGCGCAGGCGTGCGCGGACGCCGGGCACGAGGTCGTCGGCGTCGTCGTCTCCGACCCGGTCCTCTCCCGCCCGTCGCCGTCCGCCGGACATCCCCTGGACCAGGTGAATCCGGCGTCGTCGGTCCGCAGCCACGCGACAGGAGGCCCGGCGTGACAACACGTACGACTACGGATTCGCCGGCAGCCGCACCCCTCTTCGACCTGCAGGCACTGGTGGTGGCGGTCCGCAGACGCCGCCGTCTCTGGTGCGTCCTGGCGCTGCTCGGCCTGCTCGCCGGCGCGGCGGTCGCGGTCCTGCTGCCGCCACCGCCGAGCGCGGTGACCAAGGTGCTGGTCGCGCATGCCGAGGACCAGCCGAACGACACCGGGACGCTGATGCGCACCGATGTGCAGGTCCTCGCGACCACCCGGATCGCCGAGCTGGCCCTCACGTCCCTCAAGTCCCAGGAAAAACCAGAGGACTTCATGAAGGACTACCGGGGCACCGGCCTGACCAACAACCTGCTGCAGATCGATGTGACGGGGGACACCGACGCGCAGGCAGTGGCCCGCGCCAAGGCGCTGGCCGATGCGTTCGTCAAGGACCATGTGCAGCGGATGCAGGACACCGCGAAGGCCGAAGCCGACGCCCTGCTCCAGCAGCGTGACCGGATGCGCGAGGAACTCACCCAGGTCAACGAGGAGATCGGGACCCAGTCGCCGGAGGCCGACCCGAAGGCGTCGGCGAGCCTCGAGACGCTCTACGCCCGCCGGGCCGAACTCAACTCGCGGATCGCCGACTTCGACGAGCGCGCCGCGGATGCGCGGACGGGTACGCCCAAGGTCATCGCCGGTACGCAGATCGTGGACGCCCCGCGTGTCGTGCAGCACTCCCTGCCCAGGACGATGGTCACCGACGCCGTGATCGGGTTCCTCCTCGGGCTCGTCCTCGGGGTGGCGCTGGCCGCGGTCGGCGTGGTGGTGCGCGACCGGCCCGTGCTGCGCCGGGACATCGCCGCGCACCTGGGCGCCTCGGTCATCTCGGAACTTCCCCGCCGCCGGGGCAGGTTGTGGCAGCGGCGGCGGACCCGGGTGGCCCGTGAACGGCTCACCACGAGCCTGTCGCGCACCGTACGCGGATCCACCGAAACGGTGTCGCTGCTCGAACTGGGCAGTGCGCACGCCACGAGCGCGATCGCCCTGGCCGTCGGCAGAGCACTGGCGGCGGAGGGGCCCGCGGTCCTCGTCGACGGGCTGCCCCGGCTGCAGCTCGCGGGCCGCCGGCCGAAGCCGGGAGACCCCACCGTCGTCAGCGGCGAGCGTGCCGCGGCCGCCCCGCACCAGGGCCGTCACCTCGGCGTCGGCTCGGTGGCGCCGGGCACGGCGTGGACCGACCTTCAGTACCTCGGCACCCAGACCGTGCTCGTCGTACGCGCCGGGCACGGCAGCGCCGCCTGGCTGCACACCGTGGCACGGCAGTTGGCGGACCAGAACATCGCGGTGATCGGCGTGGTGCTGATCGACCCGGACCCGCGGGACCGGACCGACGGCACGCTGTGGGACGGACTGCAGACCGCGTTGCGCGGCCGGATCGAGCGAGGGGTCGCCCGCCAGAACGGGGCGGGCCCGCGGCGCCCGGAGCGGCAGCCGATGTGGGCCGCACGCGGCGCGGACAACGACCAGGAGGCGCGCTAACACATGTGTGGCATCGCAGGCACGTACCGATGGCCGGACGGGAAGGCCGTGACCGACCGGCTCACGGGCATCCTCGCCCACCGCGGTCCGGACGCGTCGGGCCGTTACGGTCACCGGGCCGGTGACGGCGAAGTCCAGCTCGGACACCGCCGGCTGTCCATCATCGACCTGTCCGAGACCGGCGCGCAGCCGATGGTCTCGGACGGCCTCGCCCTGACGTACAACGGCGAGCTGTACAACGCGCCCGAACTGCGGGCCGAGCTGGAATCCGCAGGTGTCCGCTTCCGCGGCACCTCCGACACCGAGGTGCTCCTGGAGGCCTGGCGGCGCTGGGGCACGGACTGTCTGCCCCGGCTGCGCGGCATGTTCGCGTTCGGGATCTTCGACGAGCGCACGGGTGAACTGGTGCTGGCCCGCGACCAGTTGGGCATCAAGCCGCTCTTCCTGCTCCGGCGCGCCGGGGGCCTGGCGTTCGCCTCCGAACTCAAGGCGCTCGCCACCGCGACGGGCGGCGCGCTGGAGGTGGACCGGGCCGCGATGGTCGCCTCGCTCCTCTACTACTGGGTGCCGGACTCCCGGTGCGCGCTGCAGGGGGCGGAGAAACTGCCGCCGGGGAGCTGGCTGCGGTGCAGGCCCGACGGCGGGGTGGAGCGCGGGCAGTTCTGGAACCTGAAGGACGTCGCCGCCGAGGGCCAGGAGCGGGCCAGGGCCGGCGAGCAGATCGACCTCGCCGCGATCGTCGAGGACTCGACGCGGCGCCATCTGCTCTCCGACGTCCCCGTCGCGACGTTCCTCTCCGGCGGTCTCGACTCCAGCTATCTGACCGCGCTCGCGGCCCGCCACCAGCCGGGGATCTCCGCGTACACGATCGGATTCCGCGCCGAGGACGCCAAGTTCGAGGCGATGCCGGACGATCTGCGCTACGCCCGGCAGGTGGCGGCACAGTTCGGGGTCGATCTGCACGAGATCGAGATCGCCCCGAACGTCCTCGACCTGCTGCCGAAGATGACGTACCACCTGGACGAGCCGATCGGCGACCCCGCCGCGATCAACACGTATCTGATCTGCCAGGCCGCCCGGGAGGCCGGGGTCAAGGTGATGCTCTCGGGGATGGGCGCCGACGAACTGTTCGCCGGATACCGCAAGCACCTGGCCAACCTGATCGCGGTCCGCTACCAGCGGGTGCCCAGGCCCCTGCGGCGCGGAGTCTCCGCGGCCGTGGACCGGCTGCCGGTCGCGTCGGCCCGCCGCGGATACCGGTCGGTGCGCTTCGCGAAACGGTTCCTCTCCTTCGCCGGACTGCCGGAGGAGACCGCGTTCCGGCGCAGCTACACCATGTACGACCAGGAAGAGCTGCTCGCCCTGATCAACCCCGACCTGGCGGGCACGGTCGACGACGTACTGACCGAACACGCGGACACCTACGCGGACAACGAGCTCGACGACTTCGTCAACCGCATGTGCCTGACCGACGCCCGGATGTTCCTGCCGGGCCTCAACCTCGCCTACACGGACCGCTCCAGCATGGCCGCGTCGACCGAGGTACGGGTGCCGTACGTGGACGTCGAGGTGGTCAAGGCGGCGTTCGCCGTGCCGGGGAGTCGCAAGATCGTCGGCCGGCAGGGCAAGGCCGTCCTCAAGGAGGCGGCCACCTCGATCCTGCCCCGGGAGATCGTCTACCGGCCCAAGGGTCTGTTCAGCGCCCCGCTGCGGGCCTGGATGAGCCGGGATCTTGCGCCGCTGGTGCGCGAGGTGATCAACGACGGCGAGCTCGTCAACTCCGGGTTCCTGCGCCGTGACGCGCTCGCGCGGATGGTCGCCGAGGACGCCGCGGGGCAGCGGGACTTCTCCAAGCACCTGTGGCACGTGCTGACGCTCGAGTACTGGTACCGCGACGCGACCTCCGGCTCCCGCCGGAGCGAAGCGGCCTGACGGCATAGAAAGAACAAGAGGAGCTCGGGTGAAGCAGGTAGTGCAGAACTACAAGAGCGGAGAGCTGGCGGTGCTCGACGTTCCGGTTCCGGGATGCAAGCCGGGCGGGGTGCTGGTCCGCACCGTGTACTCGCTGATATCCACCGGGACCGAGCTCATGAAGGTGTCCGAGGCCGGCATGTCCATGCTCGGGAAGGCCCGTTCCAGGCCCGACCAGGTGGCCAAGGTCATGCAGAGCGTGGCCACCAACGGGGTGCCCGCCACCTACCGCAAGGTGATGGGCAAGCTGGACTCGTACACGCCGCTCGGCTACTCGCTGTGCGGGGTCGTCGAGCAGGTCGGCGCCGGGATCGACGATGTGAAGGCCGGCGACCTCGTGGCCTGCGCCGGCAACGAGCACGCGCTGCACGCCGAGCTGAACTGGGTGCCGAAGAACCTCTACGCGCCGGTGCCCGACGGCCTCGCGCCGCGCCACGCGGCCTTCGGCACCGTCGGGTCGATCGCACTGCAGGGCATCCGCCAGGGCGAGCCGCAGCTCGGCGACGTGGCGCTCGTCATCGGCCTCGGCCTCATCGGGCAGCTCGTGGTGCAGCTCCTCGTCGCCTCGGGCGTACGCGTCGTCGGCGTCGACCCCGACCCGGCGCGCTGCGAGCTCGCCGAGCGCACGGGCGCCGCGGCCTGCGGCGACCCCGCGTCCGCCGCCGTGGAGGCCGTCGTCGCCGAACTCACCGACGGCCACGGCGTGGACACCGTGTACCTGGCCGCGGGCGGCGGCAGCAACCAGCCCGTCGAGCTGGCCGCCCGGCTCTGCCGGGACCGCGGCCGGGTCGTCGACATCGGCAAGTGCCGCCTCGATCTGCCGTGGAACGCGTACTACGAGAAGGAGCTCGACGTCCGCTTCTCGCGTTCGTACGGTCCCGGGCGCTACGACCCGGAGTACGAGCTGGAGGGCCGGGACTACCCGATCGGCTATGTGCGCTGGACCGAGCGCCGCAACCTGGCGTGCTTCCTCGACCTCGTGGCCCGCGGCCGCGTCGACGTGGAGCCGCTGATCTCGCACGTCGCCGACTTCGACGACGCCGTGGAGACCTACCAGCGCCTGAAGGACGGCGAGTTGAAGGCCGTCGCCGTGCTGTTCAAGTACCCCGAACAGACGGCAGTCGAGGCCGAGTCCCCTTCCGTGGCCGTGCCCAGGGCGACCGTGAAGCCGGGCCCGGCCCGGGCCGCCAAGGGGCCGGTGCGGCTCGCTTTCGTCGGCGCCGGGAACTATGCGACGTCGATGCTGCTGCCGCACCTCACCAAGCGCGAGGGCGTCGAACTGTCGACGGTCGTCACCACGACGGCGCTCTCCGCGGCGAACGCGCAGCGCAAGTTCGGCTTCGCCGAGGCGACCACCGACCTCGACGCCGTGCTCGGCGACAACTCCATCGACGCGGTGTTCGTGGTCACCCGGCACAGCTCGCACGCCGAACTGACCCGCCGGGCACTCCTCGCCGGCAAGGCGGTGTTCGTCGAGAAGCCCCTGGCCCTCACCGAGGACGACCTGGCCGGAGTGCTCGCGGCGGTGGAGGAGTCCGGCAACGACCGGCTGCAGGTGGGCTTCAACCGCCGGTTCTCGCCGCTGCTGCAGGAGGCGAGCAAACGGTTCGGCGCCCGTACGGGACCGGCGAGCCTGCGCTACCTGATCAACGCGGGCCGGCTGCAGCACGGCAGCTGGTACCTCCAACAGGCCGCCGAGGGCTCGCGGTTCGCCGGAGAAGGCGGACACTTCATCGACACGGCGAGCTGGCTGCTCGGCGCCGACCCGGTCTCCGTGTACGCGGTCGCCACCGCCGGCAACGAGGACCTCCAGGTCGTGCTCCGCTACCCGGACGGGTCCACTGCCACCATCAGTTACGTCACCACGGGCGCCCCCGGCTTCCCGAAGGAGACCCTCGACCTCGTCGCGGACGGCAAGGTGCTGCGGCTCGACGACTTCGTCCGCGCCTCCGTCCACAGCCAGAAGAAGTGGGTCAGCTCCCGGCTGCCCAAGGCCAGGGACAAGGGCCAGAACGCCGAACTGGCCGCTTTCATCAAGGCAGTTCGGACCGGCGGCCCGATGCCGGTGCCGCTGGAGTCGCTGGTCGCCACCACGGCGGCCACGCTCGCCGTACAGACCGCACTGGGCGCCGGTACGCCGGTGACGCTGGCGGGGCCGCGATGACCGCGAGCTCGGGCAGCGCGGGCTGGTACCTGCGGCGCCTGACCCGGATGGGGCCGCAGGAGATCGCGGGCCGCGTCGGCGACACGGTGCGCCGGCGGCGGTGGCGGTCGGCGCCGCCCGAGTGCCCGGCCGTGACCGGCGCCCGGTTCACCGCCGTACTGCCCGAAGGGGCGGTCGACGCCGTGTCCCCCGACGCGGCGAAACTCCTTCTCGCCGCGGCGGACCGCCTGATGTACGGGCGCGCCGAGTACTTCGGCGTGCTCCGCGACGACCTGTCCGAACCGGACTGGTGGTACGACCCGAAGACTGGGCGCCGGGCCGCGGACGGCTATGCCTTCGATGTGCCGTACCGGGACGAGAACACGGTCGGGGACATCAAGCAGATCTGGGAGCTCTCCCGCCACCAGCACCTCACCCAGCTCGCCGCCGCCTACGCGCTCACCGGGAACGAGCGGTACGCCGAGCGCGTCGCCGAGCACCTGTCCTCGTGGTGGGAGACCAACCCGCCGCTGCGCGGGGTGCACTGGGTCAGCGGCATCGAGCTGGGCATCCGGCTGCTGTCCTGGGTGTGGGTCCGCAGGCTGCTCGACGGCTGGCAGGGCGCGGCCACCCTGTTCGAGGACAACCCGACGGCCGTGCAGCAGATCTGGTACCACCAGCGCTGGCTGGCCGCCTTCCCCAGCCGGGGTTCGTCGGCGAACAACCATGTGATCGCCGAGGCGGCGGGGCAGTTCGCGGCGGCCTGCGCGTTCGACTGGTTCGACTCCTCGGCACGCTGGCGGGACGACGCGCTGCGCTCCCTGGAGCGGCACCTGCGCTCCAACACCTTCCCCTCGGGACTCAACCGCGAACTGGCCACCGAGTACCACGGACTCGTCCTCGAGCTCGGTCTGGCGGCGCTGGCCGAGGCGGACGCCGCGGGCGTACCGGTCCCGGCGACCGTCCGCCGCGTACTGCTGCGGATGACCGACGCGCTCGCGGCCGTCGTGGACAACCGGCTGCGGCCGCCGCGTCAGGGTGACGCGGACGACGGTCACGGTCTGGTCCTGGACGGGGCGGGATGCGACCGCTGGGCCTCGCTCCTCGCCACCGGGGACGCCGTGTTCGGGCGGCTCGACTGGTGGCCGGAGGTGACCGGCGCCGACGTACGCACTCCGCTGCTCGCCGCGCTGATCAAGCCCGCCCAGGCTGCAGCGAGCCGCCCGGCGACCCGGCCGGCGCACTTCGCCGACGCGGGGCTCACCATCCTGCGCGGCCCCGGCGAGATCTGGTGCCGCTGCGACGGCGGGCCGCACGGCTTCCTGTCCATCGCCGCGCACGCACACGCCGACGCGCTGTCCGTGGAGGTACGGCACGACGGGGTCGACGTGCTGGCCGACCCGGGGACGTACTGCTATCACGGGCAGCCCGCATGGCGGCAGTACTTCCGCTCGACCCTCGGCCACAACACCCTGCGCCTCGGGGGCGCCGACCAGTCCGTCTCCGGCGGCCCCTTCCTGTGGACCCGGCAGGCCAGGACCCGCGTCCTGACCGCCGACCCGACCGGCGTACCCGTGGCCCGCTGGTGCGCCGAGCACGACGGCTACCGGCCCGCCGTGCACCGACGTAGGGTCGAACTGGCCGCCACCAGCAGGGAGTTGACGATCTTCGACGAGGTGCGCGGCACGGGCGGGGAAGTGACGCTGGCGTTCCACCTCGGCCCGGAGATCGCCGCGGACCTGGTGGGGGGCCGGGCACAGCTCACCTGGATCAAGGACGGAGAGGGGCGCTCCGCGGTCCTCGACCTGCCGGAGCAACTGGCCTGGCGGGCACACCGCGGCGAGAGCGAACCTTCCCCAAGCTCTTCGAGCAGGGGATACCCCATGCTCGGCTGGTACTCCGCCGGATTCGGGCGCAAGGAGCCCACCACCACGCTGGTCGGCACCGGTGACACCAACGGCGTCGCGGCGGCGGGGGAGTTCACCACCGTACTCAGGTTCCAAGGCTAGGGGCACGGACGTGAGGTTCAGGAGACGGCACTGGGCGTCGGCGGTGGCACCGCTGGCGCTGGTCCTGCTGGGAGCGTCCGGCTGTGACAGCACGGCGGGCGGCGCATCGGGCAGTACGTCGGACGCCGGGCAGAAGCCTGCCGCCAAGGCGACCGCCACGCCGTCGGCCGCGCCCGAGGCCCGGATGTGCGCCAAGCCGGCGGCCGGTCCCGAGAAGGCCCCGGCCGGCGCGGTCACCGTCGACCCCGGGGTCGTCGGCGACCTGGCGGCGAAGACGAAGAACAGCCCGCCGCACACCACGTTCTGGCTGCGGCCCGGCACGCACAGGCTCGACCCGGACCGCTTCGCACAGGTCGTCCCCAAGGACGGGGACCGCTACCTCGGTGCGCCGGGTGCGGTGCTCGACGGCCGGAAGAAGAACCAGTACGCGTTCGCCGGCAGCGCCCGCGACGTCACCATCGGCTTCCTGACGGTGGAGGGTTTCGTGGCGCCGCAGGACGAGGGCGTGGTCAACCACGACTCGGCCGACGGGTGGGTGATCGAGCACATGACGATCCAGAACAACTCCGGCGCCGCTCTGATGGCCGGCGCCCGCCAGCAGGTCCGCGCCAACTGCCTGCGCGACAACGGCCAGTACGGCATGAACGCCTACAAGGGCAACGGCCGTATCACCGGTCTGGTGGTCGAGCGCAACGAGATCACCGGCAACAACACCGGCGACTGGGAGCGGCGGCGCGAAGGCTGCGGCTGCACGGGCGGCATCAAGTTCTGGGACGTCGACGGCGCCGACATCCGCGGCAACTGGGTGCACGACAACCGCGGCACCGGGCTGTGGGCGGACACCAACAACAACGACTTCCGCATCGAGAACAACATCATCGAGACCAACGACGGTGCCGCGCTGATCTACGAGACCAGCTACAACGCGGTCATCAGGAACAACACGATCCGGCGCAACAACTGGGTCGAGGGCCGCAAGGAGGCCAAGGCCGGCGACAACTTCCCGTACGCGACCGTCTACATCTCCGAGTCCGGCGGCGAACCACGGGTCAAGGCCCGCACCGACAAGATCGAGATCTATGGGAACACGCTGACCGACAACTGGTCGGGGATCACCCTGTGGGAGAACGCAGACCGCTTCTGCAACAGCCCGGCCAACACCTCGTCCGGCGACTGCACGAAGCTGGTGAAGAAGACCGGAACCTGCGCGAAACCGGCGATCGCCAAGCCACCGCTCTACGCCGACTGCCGCTGGAAGACCCAGCGGGTCGACATCCACGACAACCGTTTCCTGCTGGACAAGGCCGTCCTCAAGTGCACGGAGAAGTGCGACCGGATGGGGCTCCTCGCCAACTACGGCACCTATCCCAACTGGTCGCCGTACCACGGCGAGAAGGTGGCCGAAGCGATCACCCACGACCAGGACAACCGCTGGCACGACAACGTCTACCGCGGACCGTGGCAGTTCGTCGTCCAGGACCAGAGCCATGTGATCGACTTCGCGCAGTGGCAGGGGGCGAGCTACCGGCAGGACGCGGGCAGCACCCTCGGCCCACGGGCCGGTGGTTGAGATGACGGCACAGCTCGAGGCCGCACCGCGTACCACCGTCGAACCGAAACTCGTCGCGGCCGTCTGGGGTCTGCTCATCCTCAACACCCTCGGTTCCACCGGGGCGGTGACCGTCGTCCCGCTGCCCCGCTCGCTCATCCAGATGGTCACCATGGGCTCGCTCGTCGCCGCGTTCGCGCTCGCGCTCGCGGTCAACCTCCGGCTGCGCATCCGCGCCAGCGCCTACGTCCTGCTGCTCACCCTGCTCCTGGTGCCGAGCGTGATCTCCAGTGCCCATCTGGAGGCCGGGTTCGGCGCGCTGTTCCGCTGCGGCAGGCTGGCTCTCTTCGTCGGCACACTGTGGCTGCTCAGCCGCTGGTGGGACGGCGGACTGACGTTCGTACGCCACCACATCCGCATGTACTTCGCCGTGCTCGCGACGGTGGCCGCGGGCCTGGTGATCTCACCGGGCACGGCGCTTCCCGGCCTCTACGGCGGGCGGCTCGTCGGCGCGCTGTGGCCGCTCACCCCGCCGCAGATCGGCCAGTACGCCGCAGTGATCATCGGGCTGACCGCGCTGCTCCTGCTCGGCCGGCAGACCGACCGGGCCAGTGCCGCGGTGGTCATCGTGCCGTCGCTGGTCCTGCTCGCGCTGACCCACACCCGTACCGCCACGCTCGGGATGATCATCGGCCTGGTCGTGGCGATCGGTTCGCTCCTCCTGACCAGCGCCTCGGCCCGCCGCTTCTTCACCTGGACGGTGGTGTGCGCCACGGTGGCCGCGGTGGGGTTCGCCTCGGCGCTGCAGGCGTGGTTCCTGCGGGGACAGACCCAGGAGAACTTCTCCAACCTCACCGGCCGGGCCAAGGTCTGGGACGCCCTGCTGGCCGCGCCCCGTACGACCTCGGAGCAGCTCTTCGGCGTGGGCCTGGGCGACAAGTCGTTCGGCGGACTGCCCATCGACAACAGCTGGCTGGCCGTCTACAACGAACAGGGCATGATCGGCGTCGTCATCGTCGCGGTGATCTTCGTCGTCCTCGCCGGTGTCGCACTGCTGCGGCCGCCGTCGGTCCAGCGCGCCTGCGCGATCTTCCTGATCACCTACTGCGGGATCGCGTCGTACACCGAGGCCGGCCTCGGCGACGCCTCCCCGTATCTGCTCCATCTGGCCCTGGCCGCCTCGCTGTTGGCGACGCCCGCGCCGCCCCTGCCGGAGATCCCGGGACGGTTCCTCGGATCGGAGGTGCGTTGAGCATGCACGTCGTCGTGGTGCACAACCGCTACGGCTCGGCGCAGCCGAGCGGCGAGAACAAGGTCGTCGACCAGGAGGCGGAGCTGCTGCGCGCGGCCGGCCACCGGGTCGAGATGTTCGAGCGGCGCAGTGACGACATCGCCGACATGTCCCTGCTCGGCAAGGTCGCGGTGCCGCTCCTCGTGCCGTGGAATCGGGCGGTACGCACCGAACTGGCGGCCCGGCTGCGCACCGAGAGGCCCGACGTCGTACACGTCCACAACGTCTTCCCGCTCCTGTCGCCCGCCGTGCTCGCCGCCTGCGCCGACGCCGGTGTGCCCGTCGTCGCGACGCTGCACAACTACACGCAGGTCTGCGTGCCCGGCACGCTGCAGCGCGACGGCCGCCCCTGTACCGAGTGCGTCGGCTCCACGCCGCTGCCCGCGGTCCGGCACGGCTGCTACCGCGGCTCCCGGCTCGCGACAGTGCCCCTCGCGGTCAGCCTGTCGGCCAACCGGCGCCGGTGGTGGTCCGGCGTCCAGCGGTTCCTCTGCATCTCCGCGTCCCAGCGCGACGTCCTCGTGGGGGCCGGGATGCCGGCCGAACGTCTCGCGGTGAAGCACAACTTCGTCCCGGAGCCGGGGATGCGCCGGGAGGGCGGGGGAGAGCATCTGCTCTATCTCGGCCGGCTCGCCGAGGCCAAGGGCGTACGGCTGCTCATGGCCGCCTGGGACGAGATCGCGGCGGGCGGCGGAGTGGGCGTACCGCTCGTGATCGCCGGCACGGGGCCGCTGGAGCAGGAGGTGACCGCCTGGGCGGCGGGCCGGGACGACGTCCGGTGCATCGGCCTGTGCGACACGGAGCAGAGCCGGGAGGCGATCGCGAGAGCGGTCGCCGTGGTGGCTCCCTCGACGTGGCTGGAGGCGTTCGGCCTGGTCGTCGTCGAGGCGATGGCCGCGGGGGTCCCGGTCGTCGCCGCCGGACACGGCGCCTTCGTCGAACTCGTCGACGACGGCGTGACCGGGCTGCTGCACCGGCCGGGCGACACCGCCTCGCTCGCGTCCTGCCTGCGCCGGATCACGGACGGGCCGGACCGCAACGGGGAGATGGGCCTGGCGGCCCGGCGCCGTTACGAACAGGGCTTCAGCCCGGCCGTCGGCCTGGAGCGCCTGCTGGAGGAGTACCGCACCGCGATCGCGGGACGGTCGGAACCAATGGGGGAACGAATCAATGGGGGGCAGTAAATGACACGATGCCGACTGTGCGGCTCGGCGGCGCTGGCCAGCGTCGTCGACCTGGGGGCGACCCCGCCGTGCGAGAGCTTCCTCGCCGCGGACCAGCTGGACCTGCCGGAGCCGGCGTACCCGCTGCACCTGCGGGTCTGCACGGAGTGCTGGCTGGCGCAGATACCGCCGCTGATCACACCGGAGGAGACGTTCAAGGAGTACGCGTACTTCTCCTCCTTCTCCACGTCGTGGGTCGAGCACGCGCGCACCTTCGTCGCCGACGCCACAGCGCGGGCGGGCCTCGGCTCCGACGCTTTCGTGGTCGAAGTGGCCAGCAACGACGGGTACTTGCTGAAGCACGTGGTGGACCGGGGGATCCGCTGCCTGGGCATCGAACCGTCGGTCAACGTCGGAGCGGCGGCCCGCGACGCGGGCGTGCCCACGCTCACGGAGTTCCTCAGCCCGGACACGGCAGCGGCCGTCCGCGCCGAACACGGCCCGGCGGACCTGGTCGTGGCCAACAACGTGTACGCGCACATCCCCGACGTGGTCGGGTTCACCCAGGGGCTGCGCGCGCTGGTCGCCGACGACGGCTGGGTCTCCATCGAGGTGCAGCACCTGCTGACCCTGATCGAGGAGAACCAGTACGACACGATCTACCACGAGCACTTCCAGTACTACACGGTCGCCTCCGCGATCCGCGCGCTCGCGAGCGGCGGACTGGCCCTCGTGGACGTCGAGTTGCTGCCCACGCACGGCGGCTCCATCCGCCTGTGGGCCCGCCCCGCGGAGGTCGCCGGCGAGCCGTCGCAGCAGGTGGCCGACGTCCTGGCGAGCGAGAAGGCCGCCGGACTGCAGGAGCTGTCCGGGTACGCCGAGTTCTCCGCCCGCGTCGCCAAGGTGCGCCGGGATCTGCTGCGGTTCCTCGTCGAGGCGGCCGAGCGCGGCGAGACCGTCGTCGGCTACGGCGCCCCCGGCAAGGGCAACACCCTGCTCAACCACTGCGGGATCAGGCCCGACCTGCTCGCGTACACCGTCGACCGCAACCCGTACAAGCACGGCAGGTTCACCCCGGGCACACGCATCCCGATCCTGCCGCCCGAACAGATCGCCGTCGACAAACCGGACTACGTCCTCGTCCTCCCGTGGAACCTGCGGGCCGAACTGGTCGAGCAGCTGTCCTACGTCCACGAATGGGGCGGCCGTCTCGTCTTCCCCATTCCGGAACTGAGCATCGTCGAGGCCGTCGCCAAGGAGGTCACAGCATGAAGGTCGTACTGTTCTGCGGCGGTTACGGAATGCGGATGCGCAGCGGTGCCGCCGACGACGTGCCCAAGCCGATGGCGATGGTCGGTCCCAGGCCGCTGATCTGGCACGTCATGCGCTACTACGCGCACTTCGGGCACACGGAGTTCATCCTGTGCCTCGGCTACGGGGCGCACCACATCAAGGACTTCTTCCTCAACTACGAGGAGACGACGTCCAACGACTTCGTGCTGCGCGGCGGGCGCACCGAGCTCCTCTCCACCGACATCTCCGACTGGACGATCACGTTCGCGCAGACCGGCATCGAGTCGCCGATCGGGGAACGGCTGCGCCGGGTGCGCCACCACCTGGACGGCGACGAGATGTTCCTCGCCAACTACGCCGACGTCCTCACCGACGCCCCGCTGCCGGAGATGATCGAGAAGTTCACCCAGCGCGACGCCGGGGCGTCGATGATGGTCGTACCGCCCCAATCCTCTTTCCACTGCGTGGAGTTGGGCGAGGACGGCCTGGTCGGCGGCATCACCGCGGTGAGCGAACTGCCCCTGTGGGAGAACGGCGGCTACTTCGTGCTCCGCCAGGAAGTCTTCGACCACATACCGGAGAACGGCGACCTGGTCGCCGACGGATGCGCCCAACTGGCCAAGCAGGGACGGCTGGTGGCGCATCAGCACCGCGGCTTCTGGAAGCCGACCGACACCGTCAAGGAGCGGGCCGCACTGGACGCCGCCTACGCGCACGGCGACCGCCCCTGGGCCGTGTGGGAACGCGACGGCGTCGGGGTGCGCGGATGATCCGGCTCGGAGGCGGGCCCCTGGAGAAGATCGTCGCGGTGGGCGCGCACTGCGACGACATCGCCATCGGCGCCGGAGGCACCCTGCTCGCGCTGTGCCGTGCCCGGCCGGGCATCCGCGTCGACGCGCTGGTGCTCTCCGGCGGTGGCACCGACCGCGAGCAGGAGGAACAGGCCGCGCTCGCCGCCTTCTGCCCGGGCGCCGACCTGCGCCTCACCGTGGACAAGATGCCCGACGGCCGGCTGCCCTCCCACTGGGAGGAGGCCAAGGCCGCGGTCGAGGAGCTGCGCGAGCGGACCGATCCGGACCTGGTCCTCGCGCCGCGCACCGACGACGCGCACCAGGACCACCGGGGCCTCGCCCAGCTGATCCCCACGGCCTTCCGCGACCACCTCGTACTCGGCTACGAGATCGTCAAGTGGGACGGCGACCTCGGCCGGCCGACCGCGTACCAGCCGCTGTCGGAGGAGATCGCCGAGGAGAAGGTACGGCTGCTGCAGGAGCACTACCCCTCGCAGCGGCACCGGCCCTGGTACGACCGGGAGGCCTTCCTCGGCCTCGCCCGGATCCGCGGAATCGAATGCCACGCGCGCTACGCCGAGGCGTTCGACGTCACCAAATGCACGCTGAACCTGGGGGATTGAACTGTGCGCGTACTACTGACCGGACACCAGGGCTACCTGGGCACCGTGATGGCTCCGGTCCTCGCCGCCGCCGGACACGACGTCGTCGGCCTCGACGCGGGCCTGTTCGCCGACTGCGTCCTCGGCCACGCACCCGCCGACCCGCCCGGACACCGGGTCGACCTGCGCGACATCACCGCCGAGCACGTCGCCGGGGTGGACGCCGTCATCCACCTGGCCGCGCTCTCCAACGACCCGCTCGGCTCACTGGCGCCCGAACTCACCTACGACATCAACCACCACGCCTCCGTACGCCTCGCCTGGCTGGCCCGCGACGCCGGAGTGCGGCGCTTCCTGTACGCGTCGACCTGCTCGGTGTACGGAGCCGCCGGCGGCTCCGGTCTGGTCACCGAGGACGCCCCGCTGCGCCCGGTGACGCCGTACGCGGAGTCCAAGGTGCGGGTCGAGGACGACCTCCACGCGCTCGCCGACGACGACTTCACCCCGGTGTTCATGCGCAACGCCACCGCCTTCGGCTACTCGCCCCGGCTGCGCGCCGACATCGTGCTGAACAACCTGGTGGGCCACGCACTGCTGTCCGGCGAGGTCCTGGTGCTCTCCGACGGCACCCCCTGGCGCCCGCTGGTGCACGCCGCCGACATCGCACGGGCCTTCACGGCCGCCCTGACCGCACCCCGCGAGGCGGTGCACGACCGGGCGTTCAACATCGGCAGCGAGATCAACAACGTCACGGTCGCCGAGATCGCCGAGCAGGTCGCCGAGGCGGTGTCCGGCGCGAAGGTGGTGATCACCGGCGAGAACGGCGCCGATCCGCGCTCCTACCGGGTGGACTTCGCACGGTTCCGCGCCGCGATCCCCGGCTTCGACTGCGAGTGGTCGGTGAAGCGGGGTGCGCTCGAACTCGCCGACGCCTACCGGAAGTTCGACCTGACCAAGGAGGACTTCGAGCAGCGCTTCACCCGCCTCGCTGTGCTGCGCGCGGCGTCCGAGGCGGGCACCGTCGACGACACCCTGCGGCGGCGTGCATGAGTGCGTACGGCGAGCAGATGCATGCTCTGGTGGAGCGGATGTACCCGCTCTGCCGGAGCATCACGGGCGACGGGGTGCGCGCCACCCTGGACATCGTGGGGGAGTACATCCCGCTGCAGGTGCACGAGGTGCCGACCGGGACCCAGGTCCTGGACTGGACGGTGCCGCAGGAGTGGAACATCCGGGACGCGTACGTCGCCGATGCCGCAGGGAGGCGCGTCGTCGACTTCGCCGCGTCCAGCCTGCATGTGCTCGGCTACAGCGTGCCGGTGTCCGCGACGATGCCCCTGTCCGAGCTGCGCCCGCATCTGCACACCCTGCCGGACCAGCCCAACCTCGTTCCGTACCGCACCAGTTACTACAAGCCGGACTGGGGATTCTGCCTCGCCCAGGAGACCCTGGACGCGCTGCCGGACGGCGAGTACGAGGTGTGCATCGACTCCACCCTGGAGGACGGCCACCTCACCTACGCCGAGCACGTGGTCCCCGGTCAGGTCCCCGACGAGGTGATCGTCTCCTGTCACGTCTGCCACCCGTCGCTCGCCAACGACAACCTGGCCGGCATCGCGGTGGCGACGTTCCTGGCCCGTACGCTCGCGGAGCAGACCCCGTACTACACCTACCGGTTCATCTACGCGCCCGGCACCGTCGGGGCGATCACCTGGCTGGCGCGCAACGCCGAGCGCATCGAGAGGGTCAAGCACGGCCTGGTCCTCGCCTGCGCGGGGGACCGCGGCGACCTGACGTACAAGCAGAGCAGGCGCGGCGACGCGGAGATCGACCGGGTGATGCGGCATGTGCTCGCCGCGTCCGAACGTCCGCACCACATCAAGGAGTTCACCCCGTACGGCTACGACGAGCGGCAGTACTGCTCGCCCGGCTTCAACCTCGGGGTGGGCTCGCTCAGCCGCACCCCGTACGCGGGCTACCCCGAGTACCACACCTCCGGGGACAACCCCGGCTTCGTCACCCCGGAGGCGATGGCGGACACCCTCGCCGTCTGCCGGGAGGCGTTCGCCGTCCTGGACCGCAACCGCAGTTACATCAACCTCAGCCCGTACGGCGAACCACAGCTGGGGCGGCGGGGGTTGTACGAGGCGCTCGGCGGCCGGAGCGACACCCAGCAGGCCCAGATGGCCATGCTCTGGGTGCTCAGCCTCTCCGACGGCGAGCACAGTGTCCTCGACGTCGCCGAGCGGTCCGAGCTGCCGTTCGACACCGTCGCCGCAGCGGCCGACGCCCTGGGCGCCGCCGGGCTGATCAAGGCGTGACGGCGATGACCACCGAGGAGGAGAAGACGAGACCGGCCCGCTCCGCCACGCGGGCCCTCGTCGGCCGGCTGTCCTGGGGGCTCGCCGACCAGGCGGCCTCCAGCATGTCCAACTTCGCGGTGGGCGTCTATGTGGCCCGCTCGCTCGGGGTGACCGCGTTCGGCGTGTTCAGCCTCGCCTGGGTGACCTACGGCGTGGTGCTCAACATCTCCCGGGGCCTGGCCACCGACCCGCTCGTGGTCCGCTTCAGCGGCGTGCCCGAAGCGAACTGGCGCAAGGCGGTGGCCCGGTCGACGGGCACCGCACTCGGCGTCGGCACCACCATCGGCGTGGTCTGTCTGGCGGCCGGGCTCGCGCTCGGCGGCCGGATGGGGCCCGCGTTCGCCTGCCTCGGTGTCATGCTGCCGGGGCTGCTGCTGCAGGACGCCTGGCGATTCTCGTTCTTCGCCGCCGGCGCCGGGCGGAAGGCGTTCGTCAACGACGTCGTGTGGGGCGTCGCGCTCGTCCCCGCCATGGTCGTGGCGGACCGTATGAACAGCGTGGCCGCGTTCGTCCTCGCCTGGGGCGCCTCCGCCACGGTCGCCGCGGTGTACGGCTACGTCCAGTCCGGCATCCTGCCCCGGGTGACCCAGGCGCGCGCATGGCTGCGCGAACAGCGCGACCTCGGCTACCGGTACCTCGTCGAGAACGTCAGCCTCAGCGGCGCCAGCCAGCTGCGCGCCTATGGCCTCGGCGCGATCGTCGGGGTCGGCGCGGTCGGCGCGGTACGCGGCGCGGAACTCCTGACCGGGCCGTTCCTCGCCGTACTCATGGGTCTCTCCCTGGTCACCGTCCCGGAAGCGGCCAGGGTCCTGCGGCGGGCCCCGCACCGACTCGGCAGGTTCTGTCTCTGTCTCGGCGGCGGCCAGGCGGGCGCCGCGCTCCTGTGGGGCGGGGCTCTCCTCCTGATGCCGGACCGGATCGGCGAACTCGTCCTCGGCCATGTCTGGCCCTCCGCCTCACAGCTCATCGTGCCGATCACCCTCAGCGTCGCGGGTGCCGGCCTCGGAACCGGCGCGGCGGCCGGCCTGCGCGCACTCGGCGCGGCCCGGCGCAGTCTGCGCTCGCAGCTCTTCTCCTCCGCCTGTTACGTCACCGGCGGACTCGGCGGTGCGGTCTTCGCCGGCACCGTCGGCTCGGCCTGGGGCGTCGCCACCGCGACGTTGTGCGGCTCGGCCGTGTGGTGGCTCCACCTGCGCTCCGCCCTGCGCGAGCGCCAGCACTCTTTTCCCGAAGTGAGGACGACATGACCCCCCACCCCAGACTGACCATCGGCCTGCCCGTCTACAACGGCGACGAGTACCTGGCCGAGTCCCTCGAGGCCCTGCTCGGCCAGACCTACGAGGACTTCGAACTGGTCATCTCCGACAACGCCTCGACCGACGGGACCCAGGACATCTGCCGCAGCTACGCCGCCGCGGACACCCGCATCCGCTACGAGCGGCTGCCCCGCAACATCGGTGCCACGCCCAACCACAACCGGGTGCTCACCGGGGCGCGCGGCGAACTCTTCAAGTGGGCTTCGCACGACGACCTGTACGGCCGCGACCTGCTCCAGCGCTGTGTCCAGGCGCTGGACGAGCGGCCCGAGCTGATCCTCGCGCACACCGACCAGGCGGTCATCGACGGCGAAGGAAAGGTGAAGGTCCCCTACGAGTACGGGCTCGCCACCGACTCCCCGAGCGCCCCCGAGCGCTTCCGCAGCCTGCTGTTCGAGCCCGGCGGCGACGACTTCTACGGGGTGATGCGCACCGAGAGGCTGCGCCGTGTGAAGCCGATGGACAGCTACCACCACGCGGACCGTACGTACGTCGCCGAGATCACCCTGCACGGCCCCTTCTACCAGGTGCCCGAGCTGCTCTACTTCCGCCGCGACCACCCCACCCGCGCCGAGCGGGCCAACCCGTCCAAGCGCGCCCGGTGCATCAACCTCGACCCGCGCCGGGCCGGCGCGCTGCACCCGACGCCCCGGCTGCTCGCCGAGTACGTCTGGGGCTTCGCCTCGGCGATCCGCAGGGCGCCGCTGTCCCCGGCCGACAAGCGCGCCTGCTACCGCCACCTCGCCGCATGGCTGACCAGCCGGACCAGGCCGGGCGCCGGCGAACGCGTCGAGGACCGCGCCCCGGTCGGTCCGGGCGGGCTCGACATATCCCTCGACGACCTCGTTGCCGGCCGGGAAGGGCGTCGGGCATGACAACCTCCTTACGAGTCGGGGTGTTCGGCCTGCTCGGGTCCGGCAACCTCGGCAACGACGGCTCGCTCGAAGCCGTGCTCGGCTATCTCCGCGCCGAGCACCCGGACGCGGTCGTGGACGCACTGTGCGGCGGCCCCGAATCCGTCACGGCCCGGTTCGGGATCCCCGCGACACGGATGCACTGGAACCGCGCGGAGTACCGGACCGCGTCCCGTGCGGGCGCGGTCGCGGCGAAGGGCGCGGGCAAAATCGTCGACGCCTTCCGCACCGCCGCCTGGGTGCGCCGGCACGACGTGGTGATCGTGCCGGGGATGGGCGTCCTGGAGGCCACCCTGCCGCTGCGGCCGTGGGGCTTTCCGTACGCGCTCTTCCTGCTCTGCGCGAGCGGCCGGCTGCTGCGTACCCGGGTCGCCCTGGTCGGCGTCGGCGCCGCCCCGATCCGCAACCGGCCGACCCGGGCCCTGGTGCGCTGGTCGGCGCGGCTCGCCGCCTACCGCTCGTACCGGGACACCCAGTCCCGTGACGCGATGCGGGCCATGGGCGTGGACACCGCGCGCGACGAGGTCTACCCGGACCTCGCGTTCGCCCTGCCGACACCTCCGCCGGTCGAGCCCGCGGGCATCGTCTGCGTCGGTGTCATGGACTTCCACGGGAGCAACGACGACCGCGCCAGGTCCGAGGAGATCTACCGGCGCTACCTCGACGCGACGATCCGGTTCGTCCGCACACTCGCCGAGGAAGGCAGACCGGTCCGGCTGCTCACCGGCGACCGGTGCGACGAGGCGGTGGTCGCCGCGATCCTCGACGCGGTGGACTCACCCCTCGTCACGGCCGCCCAACCGGCCTCGCTGGCCGACCTGATGAAGGAGATGGCGGCCGCCGACAGCGTGGTGGCGGTCCGCTACCACAACCTGATCTGCGCGCTGAAGACCGGCACACCCGTCCTCGCCCTCAGCTATGCGGCGAAGAGCGACGCGCTCATGGAACGGATGGGGCTCGGTGCGTACGTTCACCCTGCGCGCGAGGCCGACGCCGACCGGCTGCTCGAACAATTCCGGGCGCTGGAGAAGCACTCGGCCGAGCTGCGCCGGATCCTCGCCGAGAGGAACGAGACCGCAGCACAGCAACTCGCCGTCCAGTTCGCCGAGTTGACCGCAACCCTTTTCACGACGGGCGACCTGACCCGCGCCCGGAACCGTGCACGCCAGGAGAGTCCATGAAAGCAACCGAAGTCCCGGAGATCTCCGGGGCGTTCCTCTTCGAGCCCACCCCCTACGCCGACGAGCGCGGCATCTTCAGCCGCACCTTCGACGCCGACGTGATCCGCTCGGTGGGACTCGACCCGCACGCCTTCGTCCAGGACAGCCTGTCCCGCTCGGTCCGCGGCGTGCTCCGCGGCCTGCATCTGCGCTCCGGCAAGGGCGAGGCCAAGCTGGTGCGGTGCTCGTACGGGAAGGTCTTCGACGTCGTCGTGGACCTGCGGCACGGATCGCCGACCTTCCGCAACGTGGCCACCTTCGAGCTGTCCGGCGAGACGCAGACGACCCTCTACATCCCCGCGGGGTGCGCGCACGGCTTCCAGGCGCTGACCGAAACCGCGGACACCTCGTACCGGATCGACCGCCCGCACGACCCGGCCGAGGACGTGACGATCGCCTTCGACGACCCGGAACTGGCCGTCCCCTGGCCGCTGCCGGTCACTTCGGTGTCCGAGCGGGACCGGAAGGCACCGAGCCTCGCCGAGGTACTGCAGGATCTCCCGGGGAAGCGGTGATGTGGGCATGGGCACCGAAGAGTTCCAACTCCCCAGGTCGCGGGCGGCGAACGAGCGTCTGCACGCCCTGATCCCCGGAGGCGCGCACACCTACGCCAAGGGCGACGACCAGTACCCCGAGCACCTGGCCCCGGTCATCAGCCACGGCCGCGGCGCCCACGTGTGGGACGTCGACGGCAACCGCTACATCGAGTACGGCTCCGGTCTGCGGTCGGTCAGCCTCGGTCACGCGCACCCCCGCGTGACCGAGGCGGCGCGCCGGGAGATCGACCGGGGCGGCAACTTCGTCCGGCCGTCCGTCCTGGAGGTCGAGGCCGCGGAACGCTTCCTCGCCACCGTGCCGACCGCCGACATGGTGAAGTTCGCGAAGAACGGCTCCGACGTCACCACCGCCGCGGTCCGCCTCGCCCGCGCCGCCACCGGGCGTCCGCGGGTGGCGGTCTGCAGCGACCAGCCGTTCTTCTCCGTCGACGACTGGTTCATCGCCACCACACCGATGTCCGCCGGCATTCCGCAGGCGATCACCGAGCTCACGGTGTCGTTCCCGTACGGGGACCTGGCCGCGACGGAGGAACTGCTCGACCGGTACCCGGACGACGTCGCCTGCCTGATCGTCGAACCCACCGGCCCTCCCGACTACCTCGCCGGCCTGCGCGAACTCGCCGACCGGCACGGCTGCGTACTGATCTTCGACGAGATGATCACCGGTCTGCGCTGGTCGGAGGCGGGCGCTCAGGGCCTGTACGGAGTCGTGCCCGACCTCTCCACGTTCGGCAAGGCGCTGGGCAACGGGTTCGCCGTGTCCGCGCTGGCCGGGCGCCGGGAGCTGATGGAGCAGGGCGGGCTGCGCCACTCCGGCGACCGGGTGTTCCTGCTGTCCACCACGCACGGCGCGGAGACGCACTCCCTGGCAGCCGCGACGGCCGTGCTCACCACCTACGCCGAGGAGGGCGTCACCGCTCAACTGCACACCCTCGGCGAGAAGTTGGCCGCCGGTGTCCGCGGCGCGGCGGTGGATGCGGGCGTCAGCGACCACGTCCTCGTACGGGGCCGGGCCAGCAACCTCGTCTATGCCACGCTGGACGAGAGCGGCCTGCCGTCGCAGGAGTACCGCACCCTGTTCCTGCGTCAGCTCCTCGCGGGCGGGGTGCTGGCCCCGTCGCTCGTGGTGAGCAGCGCCCTCACCGACGCCGACATCGACCACACCGTCGACGTGGTGGCGCAGGCGTGCGCGGTGTACCGGAAGGCGCTGGACGCCGGTGACCCCTCGGCCTGGCAGGGCGGGAGGCCGGTGAAGCCCGTGTTCCGCCGCCTCGTATGACATGACGTCAGCGGCCGGCTCTCCTCCCGGCGAGCCGGTCGATCAGCCACGCGGTCGCCGGGACCACCGCCAGCGCGGTGCACCAGCCGCCGAGGACGTCGGTCGCGTAGTGCGCGCCCAGGGCGACCTCCGCCCATCCCATCGCGGCGCCGGCCACCAGCGCCGCGGCGAGTACGCATGACGTGCCGGCCGCCCTGCCCAGGCCGATCCTGCCGGTCGCCGGGAGCGCCACCGCGAGGGCCATCGCGGTGGCGAAGGTGGTGTGCCCGCTCGGGTAGGACAGATTGCTCTCGCCGTGGATGGTGCGTCCGACCATGTGCTTGAGCACCGTCGTGACGGCCGTGGACAGGCCGGCACCGGCGACGACGAGCACCGCCGCGCGCGGGTGCCGCAGCAGGAGGCAGCCCGTCACGGCGGCCACGAGCAGCGCTGCCGCTCCTGCGGGTTCTCCCAGGAAGTCGAGGGCCAGCGCCACGCGCCGCCACGGGGATCCCACGCTGTCCGCCGTCGGATCGACGATCCACCGGTCCACCCTGCCGGGCTCGCCGTGACCCGCGTACAGCACTCCGAGTACGACGACCACGAGCGCGGCGAGGGCCGCGGCGATCCCGATCCCGCGGCGCAGCGACGGGGGCAGCGCGGAGCGCGTCGTACCGCCGCCGCCCACCGCGTTCAGGCGCCCGTGCCGACGAGTTCGTCGGCAGGTCCGTTGCCCGGCCGGGGGGTGCCCGCCGGGTCCAGGACGAAGAGGGGGATGTGCAGTTCCTCGGCGCGGGCCAGGGCGTCGTCGGTGAATCCGGCCGGGGCGAAGTAGACGGCGCGGACCGAGGAGCTCAGTCCGTGCAGCCAGAGGCATTCGATGTCGCGGAGCGCGGCCGGCAGGGCGCCGGGCGGATCGACCGTGGCGATCAGGCCGCGGCCGCGTACGTCGATGCCCGTGGCGGGGCGCCGGCCCGGCAGGTCGGTCGCCGTGACGTCCCTGAAGCCCAGCCAGGTCAGATAGTGCGCGGCCGCGGTGACGGCGTCGTGCGCGGTACGGACGGGCTCCGGGTGGAAGGCGGGCCGGGGCGGGGTGGCCGTGCGGGGCAGCGGTATGTGGGCGGGGGCCGGCGATGGCGGGGGTGCGGCTTCGGTGCGTACCGGCTCGACCGGGATCCGCAGCACCGTGCCGCAACCGCAGCCCAGCTCCGGCTGCGGCCAGTGGTCCTGGCGCCCGCAGGCCGTGCAGCGGACCTCGACCCACGCCTCCGACCAGGTGCGATGGAGGATCGGCTGCGGGGGAGCGCCCTGGGTGAGCGGCGGCGCGACAGGGGCCCCGCAGGCACAGGGGTAGACGGGCGCCGCATAGCTGTGCTCGCGGCGGCAGGCCGGGCAGTGCACCTGCACGGTCGTCGCTGTCAGGTTCTCCTTCGGGCCCTCTCCCATGGGGTCCATCGTCCACCAGGAGCGAGGCCCCGGGGAGGGACTTCGGGGATCCGGTCGCACGGA
The DNA here is from genome assembly GCF_036227325.1 of Streptomyces sp. NBC_01465. NCBI lineage: Bacteria > Bacillati > Actinomycetota > Actinomycetes > Kitasatosporales > Streptomycetaceae > Streptomyces > Streptomyces sp. NBC_01465. The sequence goes on from NZ_CP109467.1 coordinate 7,041,228, forward strand.
TGTCTCTTGACGGCCGAGCGGTCAGCTCCTAGATTGCTTCCGTATAGCAGAACTGAAATTCCGCAATACGGAAATGGGCGATCTCAGGTTGGCGCGACAGGAGGCCCACTCCGACAGGCCGAGCAGGAGAACTCAATGCCTCGTATGACCGCTGCCCGAGCGGCAGTTGAGATCCTCAAGCGCGAAGGCGTCACCAACGCGTTCGGCGTGCCGGGAGCGGCGATCAACCCGTTCTACGCGGCCCTCAAGGCCGGCGGCGGCATCGACCACACCCTCGCCCGCCACGTCGAGGGCGCCTCGCACATGGCCGAGGGGTACACCCGTGCCAACGCCGGGAACATCGGCGTCTGCATCGGCACCTCGGGCCCCGCGGGCACCGACATGATCACCGGTCTCTACTCGGCGATCGCCGACTCGATCCCGATCCTCTGCATCACGGGCCAGGCGCCGGTCGCCTACCTCCACAAGGAGGACTTCCAGGCCGTCGACATCGCCTCGATCGCCAAGCCCGTCACCAAGGCGGCGACCACCGTCCTGGAGGCCGCGCAGGTCCCCGGCGTCTTCCAGCAGGCGTTCCACCTGATGCGCTCGGGCCGTCCCGGACCCGTCCTCATCGACCTGCCGATCGATGTCCAGCTGACCGAGATCGAGTTCGACCCTGAGACGTACGAGCCGCTGCCCGTCTACAAGCCGAAGGCGACCCGCGCCCAGGCCGAGAAGGCCATCCGGTTCCTCCTCGAGTCCGAGCGCCCGCTGATCATCGCGGGCGGCGGCATCTTCAACGCCGACGCCTCCGACCTGCTGGTCGAGTTCGCCGAACTGACCGACACCCCGGTCGTTCCCACCCTCATGGGCTGGGGCTCCATCCCGGACGACCACGAGCTGAACGCCGGCATGGTCGGCCAGCAGACCGGCACCCGGTACGGCAACGCCACGTTCCTGGAGTCGGACTTCGTCCTCGGCATCGGCAACCGCTGGGCCAACCGTCACACCGGCTACAAGCTGGACGTGTACACCAAGGACCGCAAGTTCGTGCACGTCGACATCGAGCCGACCCAGCTCGGCAGGATCTTCGCCCCGGACTACGGCATCGCCTCCGACGCCAAGGCCGCCCTCGAGCTCTTCGTCGAGATCGCCAAGGAGCTCAAGGCCGAGGGCAAGCTGCCCGACCGCTCCGCCTGGGTCGCGTCCCACCTGGAGCGCAAGGGCTCGCTGCACCGCCGTACGCACTTCGACAACGTGCCGATGAAGCCGCAGCGCGTCTACGAGGAGATGAACAAGGCCTTCGGCCCGGAGACGCGCTACGTCACCACCATCGGCCTCTCCCAGATCGCCGGCGCGCAGATGCTGCACGTCTACAAGCCGCGCCACTGGATCAACTGCGGCCAGGCGGGCCCGCTCGGCTGGACCATCCCGGCCGCGCTCGGCGCCGCGACCGCCGACCCCGAGACCCCGGTGGTCGCGCTGTCGGGGGACTACGACTTCCAGTTCATGCTGGAGGAGCTGGCGGTCGGCGCGCAGCACAGGATCCCGTACGTCCATGTCCTGGTGAACAACGCCTACTTGGGCCTGATCCGCCAGTCCCAGATCGGCCTGGACATCAACTTCCAGGTCAACCTGGAGTTCGAGAACATCAACGCTCCCGAGCTGGGCGTCTACGGCGTCGACCACGTCAAGGTCGTCGAGGGTCTCGGCTGCAAGGCGATCCGGGTCACCGAGCCCGACCAGCTGCTCCCCGCGTTCGAGGAGGCCAAGAAGCTGGCCGCCGAGTACCGCGTCCCGGTCGTCGTCGAGGCGATCCTGGAGCGCATCACCAACATCGCGATGAGCCCGACCGCAGACATCAGCGCGGTCAAGGAGTTCGAGGAGATCGCCACCGAGCCGGGCCACGCCCCGACGGCGATCATCCCGATCACCGCTTCCTGACGCGGGGGGACGGCCCCCGCCCCGGCGTCAACTCGCGCCGGGGCGGGGGCCGTTGCGCGCCCGCTCACACGATGCCGCCGCCTCCGCCCCCGCCGGACGGGGTCGCCCCGGAGTCGCCCCGAAGCCGTCCGGTGAGCCCGCCCTCACGGGCGAGATGCGGCACGACGGCGGCCAGCCCCGCATTCCCGTACAGCGCGACGGCCAGCAGCTGCTCCCGCGCCTCCCATCCCGACTCCCGTACCTCGTGCGCCGCATGGGGCCCCTCGGGCAGTACGACTTCCCCCATCAGCTCCTTCACCGCATGCCGTCCTGCCCGGGTCCGGTGCGGAAGGCGCTGACGCCACAACCCGCCCTCGACCAGCGGCTGTTGCACCTGCTCCAGCGCGGACTGCACCCGAGGCGTGTCCATCAGGTCCCGCAGTCCGAGCGGCCGGTGCAGCGCGGCATGCACGGCCTTCTCCAGGGCCCCGTCGGCGCCACTGGGCACCCCCGAGGTCTGCAGTGTGCCGGGCTTGCCCGGCGTGATCGCCCCGCGCAACGCCAGCGCCACCACGGCCACGGTGACGGCCGAACGCCGCCCGCCCTGTAAGAGACCGACTTCCTCTGCGCTGAGCTGTGTTGACCCCTCGGTCATGAAGCCCACCCCCTAGGGCAGGGGTACGCCCCGTGGCGGGGACCGCGCAAGCACCCGGGGAAGGATTCGATGCGAAACTTCAGGAACGCCGGGGGTGTTGGGCTGATCCGACGGCCGTCGGCCGGCGGTCGACCCGTCGACTTGTGACACGTGCCACCTTATGATCGCCGGATGTCAGCGCCCCTCCGCCGTCACCTCGCCGCAGCCTGTGCCGCAGTCCTCCTGGCCGGGACTGCCGTCGGAGCGGCCGCTCTCGACCCGACCGGCCTCTTCGCCCCCCTGTCCATGACGACCCTTCACCCCGGCACCGTCCGGGGCCTCTGGTCGCTCGCCGGGCTCGTGGTGTTCCTGCCGGTGCTCACCGCCGCCTGCTACCTGGGCGTCCTGAGGTTCGGCACCCGCTTCACCCGCGTACTGGCCACCGCCGTCCTTGCCGCCGCCCTGGCCCGCTTCGCCCAACTCCTCGCGGAGACAGGGGACATGGGCGTCGCGCTGTGGTCCTGCGGGCTGACCGCCGTACGCACCGCCCTGCTCGCCTGGGTCCCCGCCCTGGCCGCCACCGCGATCGGGCCGCGCCGTGACGACGGGGAGCCCGGCGCCGCGCTCTCCCGTCCGCTGACCGCCGCCGCTCTCCCCTTCGCCGTCGCGGCCCCGCTCCTCACCCCCTTGCTCCTCGACCGCTCCCCGGCCGCAGCCCTGGCCCGCGGCCCCGTCCACGGCGCCGCTGCCGCAGCGCTCACCGTGGTCGCCGCCGGCGCAGCCACCTGGTTCCTGCTCCGGCGTGCCTGGCCCGGCTGGCCCGCCGCCGTCGTCGGCGGCGCGTTCGCCGGGCTCTGCGCGGCTGTTGCGAACGTCGCGGACGACATGACCGCCGGCGGCTTCGCCTGGGTCGTCGGCCTCGGGCTGTACCTCGGCGCCGGAATCTCCCTCGGAGTCGCCTGCGGCTGGGCGATACCCCTGGCGGCGCGCCTCCCGCTCCGCCCGGCCCTGGCCGCCGCCGTCGCTCTCGCCCTGCTCGCCTGGCCCGCCGGGTACGCCCTCACCTCCGGGCCGCTGCCCGGCACGGCACCCGTCACCGCCGCCGCCCGCGCCACCGCCGCACGCCCCCTGCCCGCCCTGACCGTACGGAACCGTACGATCTCCGACGTGAACGGCCGTCAGGTCATCCTGCGCGGCGCCAACGTCAACCAGCTCTACGACGCCGACCCGAACGCCCGTCCCGGCCTCTCTCCCGTCCGCCCGCTCACCGACGCCGACTTCGCCTCCATGGCCGCGCTCGGCTTCGACGTCGTACGCCTGGACCTCTCGTGGTCCCGCCTGGAACCGGTGCGCGGCCGGCTCGACCCCGGCTATCTGGCCCTCGTCCGCCAGGCCGTGGCGCGCGCCGCCGACCACGGCATGTACACCGTCCTCGACATGCACCAGGACGCCTGGTCGCGCTACTCGGCAGCCCCGCCCGGCACCCGCTGCCCCTCGGGCACGTCCCCCGTCCTCGGCTACGACGGGGCGCCGGAGTGGGCCGTGCTGCCCGACGGGCAGTCGCACTGCCAGTCCCTCGACCGCGACCTGACGCCCGCCGTACAGCGCTCCGTCACCAACTTCTTCCACGACACCGACGGCATCCAGACCGCCCTCGTCCGCACCTGGGGGCGGCTCGCGGCCGCCTTCGCCGCCGATCCGGCCGTCGCCGGCTACGACCTGCTCAACGAGCCCGGCTTCGGCGACGACCCGCCGGCCACCACCTCCACCCTCCTCGGCCGGTACTACGACCGCGCGCTGCACGCCATCCGCGCCGCCGAGTCGGACACCCCCGGCGGTCTGCCGCACCTGGCGTTCCTGGAGCCCGGCGTGCTGTGGTCCGGACTCGGCTTCGACGCCGCCCCCGCCCCCGGCTTCACCGATGACCGCTACACCGTCTTCGCCCCGCACCTCTACAGCGAGTCCATCACCATGGACCAGGACCTCGGCATCACCCTCACCACGATCGAGCGCGGCTTCGCGCTGGCCCAGCGGCAGGCGAAGGTCTACGGGATGCCGCTGTGGGTGGGGGAGTGGGGCTGGTTCCCGTTCACCACACGCCAGAACGCCGCCAGGACCGCGCGTTTCGCCGAGGCGGTGGACGATGCGCTGGCAGGCGACGCGGTGTGGGTGTGGAAGCAGGCGTGCGGAGACCCGCAGGCGGCCGGCGACACGACCGACACGGGCAATGTCGTCGGTGTCGTATGCGCCACCGGCAAGGACGTGCCACCCGACCCGGCGACGGCCGCACTGCTCTCGCGCCCGTACCCGCGCGCGGCACCTGGCTCGCTCACCCGGTTGTCGGCGAGCGGGGACGGGCCGACACTCCAACTGGAGGGCACGGCACCGACAGGCGGGACGGGCGCCAGATGCACGCTCGACGTCTGGTTCCCGGGCGAGACCCGCCCGCACCCGCAGGCCTCGGGCCTCTCGGGCCTGACACTCCGTCAAGTCCCGGGCGGCTGGCGGCTCACCGCCTGCGCCTCGGGCGGCCGCTACCGTCTGACGGCCTGAAAATCCTTTCACGGCCGGAACGCCTCCGCAGTACGGTCGGCCGATGGACGATACGGACGGATACTTCGGAGAACGGGTCGCGGCGACGTACGACGAATCGTCAACGGACATGTTCGAGCGGGATGTTGTGGAGACGACGGCCGACTTCCTCGCCCAACTGGCGGACGGAGGAAGGGCCCTCGAACTGGGCATCGGTACGGGGCGCATCGCACTGCCGCTGACCCGTCGCGGGGTTCCGGTCCACGGCATCGACATGTCACGGGCAATGGTGTCCCGGTTGCACGCCAAGCCGGGCGGCGCTGCGATCGGCGTGACGATCGGCGACTTCGCCACGGCGCGAGCGGAGGACGAGGGGCCCTTCTCCCTGGCGTATCTGCTCTTCAACACCGTCATGAACCTCACGACACAGGCGGCACAAGTGGCCTGCTTCCGCAATGCCGCGGCCCACCTCGAACCCGGCGGGTGCTTCGTCGTCGAGGTCCTGGTCCCCGAACTGCGCAGGCTTCCCTACGGGCAGACGGTCGTGCCGTACGGGGTGGGCGAGACGCGGTGGTCATTCGACATCTACGACGTCGCCACCCAGGCGACCACGTCGAACTACATCGAAGTCGTCGACGGGCGGGGCGAGTACAGATCGATCCCGTTCCGGTACGTGTGGCCGTCGGAACTCGACCTGATGGCTCAGCTGGCAGGCCTGCGGCTGCGTGAGCGGTGGGAGGGATGGAAGCGGGAGCCCTTCACCGGCGAAAGCCGTCGGCACGTGTCGGTCTGGGAGAAGCCTTAAGAGGTTTTGCCGCGCACGGCCCGCAACAGATGCGGCCACGCCGCCGCCCCGAGCGCCGCATCGGCCGCGGGCGAACCGCCGTACCCGAACGCGGCGGACGGTGCCGGGGCGCTTTCCCCGGGCAGTCGGATGCGATGCCCCGCGTCCGGCCGGCTGACGAGTCGCACAGGACGCCGCAGTGCCAACTCCTCGGCATACGGCAGCGAAGGCCACATCGCGTCGTCCCCGCCGGCCACGAGCAGCACCTCGGCCCGGGCCTTCTCCACGGGGATCGCGGCGGCGTCGGTGAGGTGGGCGTAGGCCTCGCGGCTCTGCTCGTACCAGGAACGGACGGAGACGGGTTCACCCTCCGGCTCCGTGCGCGTCCAGCTCTCGTCGTACGGAACGAACGGCAGCGCCCGCCCCTGCCAACTCCACGACGACCGGCACGGAACACTGCGCCCGTCGAGCCCCGGTCCGAAACTTCCCCAGACCAGGGACGTGGGCGAGAGGGCGACCACCGCATCGACCCGCTCGTCGAAAACCCCCCACAGCAGTGCGGCTTCGGCCCCTTTGGAGGTCCCCAGAACACTGATGCGCCGCGCCCCCGCCGCCCGGAGCCGGTCGGTCGCGGCGCCAAAGGTCTCCAACGGAATCTCGCAGATCCCCGGAGCCTGCCCGGGCCCCCCGAACCACCGTACGGACAGCGCGATGACGCCTTCCCCGGCCAGCACCCGGCACCGCTCGACCTCAACTCGCCCACTGGACCCGGAAAGTACGAGCACCCCGGCGTCACTGCCCTGCGCGGGTGCGGCCAGGAACCCTTCCCACGGGGTGGTGAGCCTCTGCTCCACGATCTCCATAAACCGTCGTACCCCCGGTGTTCAGCCTTGTAGGTTCGCGGGATGAGTGCAGACAGTACGGCAGAGGTGCGGCCCGCGCGTGCGGCGGACGCCGAGGCGATCGCGACCGTCCACCAGGCGTCGCGGGCGCAGACCATGCCGTATCTGCCGCCGCAGAAGCGCACCCACGAGGAGGTCGTCCGCTGGGCGCGGGAGGTGCTGCTCCAGGAGTGCCGGGTCTGGGTCGCCGTACGGGGCGACGAGGTGCTCGGTTACGCGGCCCTCGACGGAGACATGCTCGACCACCTGTATCTGCGCCCAGACGTCCGCCGCCAGGGCATCGGCACGCTGCTCCTCGACGAGGTCAGGGCGCACAGCCCGCGCGGGGTGCGCCTCCACGTCTTCCAGCAGAACACCGACGCCCGCGCCTTCTACGAGCGCCACGGTTTCATGGTCCTCGACACCAACGACGGCAGCCGCAACATGGAGAACCTGCCCGACATGACGCTGCGCTGGGAGCGCGGCAAATAACATGACCCAGGCCCGCGGGCCTGGGTCAAAGGGGAGTTGGTGCCGCCCGGCGACATGAGGCTGGGCGCGACAGGACATTCATGTCGCCGGGCGGAGTTCATGGGTATGGCTGGGGCCGCGGCGGGGCGATTGGCCCGGCCGGGTTCGTTCCTTCAGGTCAGGGACGGACCCGGTGGCCTTGACCACCGCACTGGCATCGCGGCACCGCCGCGGCCCTCAGGCACGTCCGTACCGCCGGCCACCCCTCATCGGGCCGAAGGTCCGGACTGCGGCGGTGACTTGACCTCCCGTCAGGTCACCGTCGCGGTCTGGGTGCTAGTCCTCGCGCAGGGCGCGGACCGCCTCCTCCACGCGCTTGCCGTACTCGGCGTCGGCTGCGTGGAAGTGGGCCAGGTTCTTCTCGATCACGTCGTCGCGGGTGACCTGCGAGAGGCCGCCGGCGATGTTGGCGATCAGTCGGGACTTCTCGTCGTCCGACATCAGACGGTAGAGCTCGCCCGCCTGGAAGAAGTCGTCGTCCTTGACGTGGGCGGGGGCGGCGTAGGTGCCGGTCCAGCCGGTGAGGGCGTACGGGGCGGAGAGCGCCGCGTCCGTCTGGGACGGGCCCTGGTAGGAGTTGGGCTCGTAGTTCTTCTCGCTGCGACCGCCGTTGCGCGTCGCCATCGCACCGTCGCGGCCGTAGTTCGAAGCGACCGTCGCCTTGGGGGCGTTGACCGGCAGCTGGGTGTGGTTGATGCCCACCCGGTAGCGCTGCGCGTCGGCGTACGCGAAGAGGCGGCCCTGCAGCATCTTGTCCGGCGAAGGACCGATGCCCGGAACGAAGTTGTTCGGGGAGAACGCGGCCTGCTCGACCTCGGCGAAGACGTTGTTGGGGTTGCGGTCCAGGACCAGGCGCCCCACGCGCTGCAGCGGGTAGTCGCTGTGCGGCCAGATCTTCGTCAGGTCGAAGGGGTTGAAGCGGTAGTCGGCCGCCTCGGCCGCCGGCATGACCTGGACGTACAGGGTCCAGGACGGGTTGACGCCCCGCTCGATGGCCTGCAGCAGGTCCGTCTGGTGGGAGTTGGCGTCCTTGCCCGCGAGCTCGGCGCCCTGCTCGGCGGAGAGGCAGCGGATGCCCTGGTTCGTCTTGAAGTGGTACTTGACGAAGAAGGCCTCGCCCTCGGCGTTCGTCCACTGGTAGGTGTGCGAGCCGTAGCCGTTCATGTGGCGGTACGAGGCGGGGATGCCGCGGTCGCCCATCAGCCAGGTGATCTGGTGCGTGGCTTCCGGCGCGTGCGCCCAGAAGTCCCAGACGTTGTCCGCCTCCTGCTTGCCCGTGAAGGGGTCGCGCTTCTGGGAGTGGATGAAGTCGGGGAACTTGATCGGGTCCTTGATGAAGAACACCGGGGTGTTGTTGCCGACCAGGTCGTAGTTGCCCTGCTCGGTGTAGAACTTCAGCGCGAAGCCGCGCGGGTCGCGGACCGCGTCCGCGCCGCCGAGCGAGTCGGCCACGGTCGAGAAGCGGATGAACGTCTCGGTGCGCTTGCCGACGGTGGAGAGGAAGTCGGCGTGGGTGAAGCCGGTGACGTCGTCCGTCACCTCGAAGTAGCCGTAGGCGCCGGAGCCGCGTGCGTGGACGACGCGCTCCGGGATGCGCTCGCGGTTGAACCGGGCGAGCTTCTCCAGCAGGTGCTGGTCCTGGAGGAGCAGCGGTCCACCGAGGCCGGCGGATGCGGAGTTCTGGTTGTCGGCGACCGGGGCGCCTGACTCGGTCGTAAGCACGCGCTTCGACATCGTGGACCTTCCGTGCGGGATCTGCTGACGGCTGGGTGACGGGTGGGGTGCGAGGAGCGTAAATTCGCTTCGAACGTCACGTCAACAGTTTGTTGAAAGTGCTGGTCGTTTGAGTTGCGTGTGGTGTTCCGGGCGGCGGCGACGCCTGGGCGCGACAGGACAGGTGTCAGCGCCACCGCCGCCCGGAAATCTGGGGGAAGTCACGAGGGGAACGTCGCCCCCTCGTAGCTTCAGACCTGCGAGCCCGACAGGCGCTCGACCGAGCGCAGCAGCGCCGAGTGGTCCAGGCCGCCGTCGCCCTGGGCGCGCAGCGAGGCGACCAGCTGGGCGACGACCGCGCCGACGGGCAGGGCCGCGCCGACGTTGCGGGCGGCGTCGGTGACGATGCCCATGTCCTTGTGGTGCAGGTCGATCCGGAAGCCGGGCTTGAAGTCCCGGTTGATGAAGTTGTCCTTCTTGCGGGTCAGGACGGTCGAGCCGGCCAGGCCGCCGTTGAGGACGTCCAGGGCGGCCGCGAGGTCGACGCCCGACTTCTCCAGGAAGACGACGGCCTCGGCGCAGGCCTGGATGTTGACCGCGACGATCAGCTGGTTGGCGGCCTTCACGGTCTGGCCCGAGCCGTGCGGACCGCACAGGACGATGGTCTTGCCGAGCGCGTCGAGCACCGGGCGGGCCTCGTCGAAGTCGGCCTTCTCGCCGCCGACCATGATGGAGAGCACGGCTTCGATCGCGCCGGCCTCGCCACCGGAGACCGGGGCGTCCAGGACGCGGATTCCCTTGTCCTTGGCGGCCTTGGCGAGGTCCACCGAGGTCTGCGGGGTGATCGAGGACATGTCGATCAGCAGGGCGCCCTCACGGGCGTTCTCCAGGATGCCGTTCTCGCCGTACGCGATGGCCTCGACCTGCGGGGATGCGGGCACCATCGTCACGATCACGTCGGCGTCCTTCACCGCCTCGGCGATCGAGGAGGCGACGGTGCCGCCGGCGGCCGCGAGACGGTCCAGCTTGTCCTGCTCCAGCGTGAAGCCGGTGACGGAGTAGCCGGCCTTGATCAGGTTCTCGGACATGGGGGAGCCCATGATGCCGAGGCCGACCCATGCGATCTTGGGGAGAGTGCTCATCAGGGTGCCTCTTTCAACATGCAGACATAAGTGGTCAGTTGGCCGTGAGCCAGTCGAAGGCCTCGGCGCTCGGGCGGTCGCCCGGCTTGTACTCCAGGCCGACCCAGCCCTCGTAGCCCGCCTTGCCGAGCCGGTCGAGGAGGTCCCCGAGCGGCAGCGATCCGGTGCCCGGCGCGCCACGGCCCGGGTTGTCCGCGATCTGGACGTGGCCGGTCTTGTCGGCGTAGGCGTCGATCACGGCGGCGACATCTTCGCCGTTCATCGACAGGTGGTAGATGTCCAGCAGGAACTTGGCGTTGCCGAGTCCGCTGAGCGCGTTCACCTTGTCGATGACCTCGATCGCGGCCGGGGCGCTCACCAGCGGGTAGAGCGGCGATTCCGGCTTGTTGAGGGTCTCGACCAGGAGGATTGCGCCGATACGGTCGGCCGCGCGGGCCGCCAGCACCAGGTTCTCCAGGGCGAGTGCGTCCTGGGCCGCCGGGTCGACGCCGTCGACACGGTTGCCGTAGAGCGCGTTGAGCGCCTTGCAGCCGACCGAGGCGGCGAAGTCCGCCGCGATGCCGATGTTGGCGCGGAAGCGGTCCGACTCCTCGCCGGGTACGGAGAGGGCTCCGCGGTCAGGGCCGGGGAGCTTGCCCGCGTAGAAATTCAGCCCCACGAGCTGGGTGCCTGCGTCGTCGAGCGCCTTCTTTAGGGCGTCGAGCTCGGCCTGCGCCGGGGTGGGGGTCTCGATCCAGGGCCACCACAGCTCGACCGCCGTGAAGCCCGCGGCGGCCGCGGCCGCCGGGCGCTCCAGGAGCGGGAGTTCCGTGAAGAGGATCGAAAGGTTCACATCGAAGCGCTGGTCCTTGAGGCCCATCGAGTGCGCTCCTTCCGTATTGCGGAAGTTGTTTTCTGCTTGATGGAAGGTTGCCTTCAATCCGGGAGAGCTGTCAAGAGGGCCTCCCGGATTTCGTCGGCCGCGCGTTAGGTTGAGCGCGTGCGATTGAGAGTGGAGTTCACGACCGAGCCCTTCGACCTCGACGAGGCGCCGCAGCATGCGCTGGTCGCCCGTGAGGTCGTCGAAGGCGCCGCGCTGGACGCAGTGGACGTGGGGCCCTTCGGCAACACGGCGGAAGGTGGTGCGGACGCGGTGCTCACCGCGGTCGACGCCCTCCTGCGCAAGTCCCTCGCGGCCGGCGCCACACGCGTCTCGCTGCAGGTCAACGTCATCGGCGAGAGCGACGGGGAGGGCCAGAAGTGACCGAGCCCGGAGACCACCCCTTCGTCGCCGCGGTGAAGCCGCTGGTGGACGCCATGGGCGCCGAGATACTCAGGCCGGAGCAGGCCGGGGCCGACGATGTCGTCCTGGCGTGGGAGGGCGAGGACGTACTCGCCGTACGCCTTCCGCAGCTCTCGGACTCCCTCGACCACATTCTGGCGGCCATGGAACGCAGGCACGGAGTGCCGCTGTCCGAGCTGGACCGCCGGGCCAAGCAGTCGGTCGTACGGACCCTGGAGGCGCGCGGCGCCTTCTCCGTACGGCACGGGGTGGAGACGGTCGCGGGGGCACTGGGTGTCTCCCGCTTCACGGTCTACAACTACCTGAACCGCTCGGAGTGAACCGACAGGTAACCTCCCGTCCCCTTTTGTAACTCGAAGTTTTCAACAAAGTGTTGACGCGGTGTTTCCGAGGGCGTTAGCTATCCGCAGCCCGTCCAGCACCAAGGCCACGGAGGCTCCCGTGACTTCGAGCAGTACACCGAGTACACCGGGTCTGACCCGGTTCAACACCCAGCAGGACAGTGCGGCCCTGGCCGCGCTCCACGAGGTGTGCGCCAGTCCGGCATGGGGGAGCAAGCTGCTCGCCCAGCGTCCGTACGCCACCGCCGAAGCCCTCTTCCTCGCCAGTGACGCCGCCACGGCCGAACTGACCACCGAGGACCTGGCCGACGCGATGGCGGGACACCCGCCGATCGGACGGCCGAAGCCCGGAGACCCGACCTCCTCCCGTGAACAGCGGGGGATGGCCGGGGCATCCGAAGAGCTCAAAGTGGAAATGCTCGAACTGAACCTGGCCTACCAGGACAGGTTCGGACATGTCTTTCTGATCTGCGCCACCGGCGCGACCGGCGAGCAGATGCGCGATGCGATGAAGGCCCGGATCGGCAATACGCCCGAGCAGGAGCGCGCCATCGTGCGCACCGAGCTGGGCAAGATCAACCGCATCCGGCTGACCCGCCTCGTGGAGGAAGAGACCGCATGAGTACCGAAACGACCGCATCGGTGTCCACGCACATCCTGGACACCAGCGTCGGCCGCCCCGCAGAGGGCGTCCCCGTCGAGCTTTCCGTACGCAGTGGAAGCGACGCGGAGTGGAGCGCCCACGGCGTCTCCAAGACCGACGCGGACGGGCGAGTGAAGGACCTGCCGGCCCTGCCGGAAGGAACCACCCACGTACGGCTCGATTTCCGGACCGAGCCGTACTTCGACACCAAGCAAGCCGCCGAGGCACAGCAGGACGCCCCCCGCGTAAGGGACAGCGCTGCGTTCTTCCCGGAGGTGGCGATCACTTTCGCCGTCGCCCCGGGCGAGCACTATCACGTACCGCTGCTGCTCAACCCGTTCGGCTACTCCGTATACCGAGGGAGCTAGCAGACATGCCCACGATTCTTGGACAGAACCAGTACGGCAAGGCGGAGAACCGCGTTGTCAAGATCACGCGGGACGGCGACACCCACCACATCAAGGACCTGAACGTCTCCGTCGCCCTCTCCGGCGACATGGACGACGTCCACTACTCCGGCTCCAACGCCAACGTTCTGCCGACCGACACCACCAAGAACACGGTGTTCGCGTTCGCCAAGGAGTTCGGCATCGAGTCCGCCGAGCAGTTCGGCATCCACCTCGCCCGTCACTTCGTGACGACGCAGGAGCCGATCAAGGTCGCGCGGATCCGGATCGAGGAGTACTCCTGGGAGCGCATCGCGACCTCGGACAACAACTCGAAGTTCATCGGCTCGGACCAGGTCAACCACTCCTTCGCCCGCAAGGGCCAGGAACTGCGCACCACGCAGATCACCTTCGACGGTGAGAAGTGGCAGATCATCTCCGGTCTGAAGGACCTGACGGTCATGAACTCCACCAACTCGGAGTTCTGGGGCTACGTCAAGGACAAGTACACGACGCTCAAGGAGGCGTACGACCGCATCCTGTGCACCGACGTCTCCGCGGCCTGGCGCTACAACTGGACCAGCGACGACGAGCGGATGCCCAACTGGGAGCGTTCGTACGAGCAGGCCAAGAAGCACATCCTGCAGGCCTTCGCGGAGACGTACTCCCTTTCTCTGCAGCAGACCCTGTACCAGATGGGTTCGCGCGTCATCAACAGCCGCAGCGAGGTCGACGAGATCCGTTTCTCGCTGCCGAACAACCACCACTTCCTGGTGGACCTCGAGCCCTTCGGGCTGAAGAACGACAACGAGGTCTACTTCGCGGCGGACCGTCCGTACGGCCTGATCGAGGCCACTGTGCTGCGGGACGGAGTCGAGCCGCAGATCCCGGTCGACATGACCAACCTCTGACGCCGACCGCATGCGTTCCCCGCCGGCCCGAGCCGGCGGGGGGCGGTGCGGACCGGAGGGAACACCCATGGCAACGACGCCAGTTCAAGGGCCTGCCGAAGGCCCATGTCCGACCCCACCGGCCCACCCGGTGGACGAGAAGCTCCCCGCCTCGCGGCTGATCCCCGCCGCGCTCCAGCACATCGCCGCCATGTACGCCGGCGTCGTCACGCCTCCGCTCATCATCGGCCAGGCCGTCGGCCTGGACACCGCGGGAATGACCCGGCTGATCGCCGCGGGCCTGCTCATCGCCGGGCTCGCCACGCTCCTGCAGACCTTGGGCGTCGCGAAGTTCGCCGGGAACCGGCTGCCGTTCGTCAACGCCGCGTCCTCCGCCGGCATCGCGCCGATGCTCGCCATCGCCGAGACCAGCGCACCGGGGCACCAACTCCCCGCCATCTACGGCGCGGTGATGGTCGCCGGAGTCTTCTGCCTCTGCGTCGGTCCCTTCTTCGGACGGCTGCTGCGCTTCTTCCCGCCGCTCGTCACCGGCATCGTCATCACCCTCATCGGCGTCACGCTGATGCCCGTCCCGGTCTCCTGGGCGCAGGGCGGCAACAAGGACGCCGCAGACTTCGGCGCCATGAAGTACCTGGCGCTCGCCGCCTTCACGCTCGCCGTGATCCTCGTCATCCAGCGCTTCGGCAAGGGATTCGTCAAGCAAGTCGCCCTGCTGCTGGGCCTGTTGATCGGCACGCTCGCCGCGATCCCCTTCGGGATGGCCGACTTCAGCGCCATCAAGTCGGCGCCCGTCGCGGCCCTCCCCGTCCCCTTCGCCTTCGGCGCCCCCGAGTTCCAGCCCGCCGCGATCCTCTCGCTCTGCATCGTGATGCTGGTGCTGATGACGGAGTCGTCGGCCGGAATGCTGGCGCTCGGCGAGATCTGCGACCGCCGCACGGACGGCCGGACGATCACCCGCGGGCTCCGTACGGACGGCATCGCGACCCTCATCGGACCGATGTTCGGCGGCTTCCCCACCAGTGCCTTCGCGCAGAACGTCGGCGTCGTCTCGCTGACACGTGTCCGCAGCCGGTACGTCGTCGCAGCGGCGGGCGGCGCCCTGATCGTCCTCGGCACTTTTCCGGTCCTCGGCGCGGTCGTCTCGATGGTGCCGATGCCCGTCCTCGGCGGCGCGGGGATCGTCCTCTTCGGCTCCATCGCCGTCAGCGGGATCCGTACCCTCTCCGAGGCCGGACTCGACGAGAGCTCCAACATCATCCTGGTCGCGGTCTCGCTCGGGGCGGGCATCATCCCGCTCGCCGCGCCCACCTTCTACGCACAGTTTCCCGCCTGGGCGCAGACCGTCCTGGGCTCCGGCATCAGCGCCGGCGCACTGGTCGCGGTCCTGCTCAATCTTTTCTTCCACCATCTCGGCACCCGGAGCCACGCGGCTGCGGCACTCAAATCTTCCTAGGGTCCTGCCGTGCCCACCTCGCATCCGAGACAAGAAGGAAGCACCGCCATGGCAGCAACGGCAGCCGCGCGCATCGTCATCGAGAACGTCGCCATCGCGACCGTCGACGCCCAGGACACCGAGTACGCATCGGGCCATGTGGTCGTCGCCGGCAACCGCATCGAGTCGGTGGGTGCGGGCAGGGCCCCCGAGGGACTGACCAACGTCGTACGCCGCATCGACGGCACCGGCCACCTCGTCACCCCGGGCCTGGTCAACACCCACCACCACTTCTACCAGTGGATCACCCGCGGTCTGGCCACCGACCACAACCTCTTCAACTGGCTGGTCGCGCTGTACCCGACGTGGGCGCGCATCGACGAGCAGATGGCCCGCTCGGCAGCTCAGGGCTCCCTCGCCATGATGGCGCGCGGCGGTGTCACCACCGCGATGGACCACCACTACGTCTTCCCCAAGGGCTCCGGCGACCTCTCGTCCGCGATCATCGGCGCGGCCTCCGAGATGGGCGTACGGTTCACGCTCGCCCGCGGCTCCATGGACCGCAGCGAGAAGGACGGCGGTCTGCCGCCGGACTTCGCCGTCGAGACCCTGGAAGGCGCCCTCGCGTCGACCGAGGCGACCATCGACCAGCACCACGACGCCTCCTTCGACTCGATGACGCAGATCGCGGTCGCGCCCTGTTCGCCGTTCTCCGTATCGACCGAACTCATGAAGCAGGGCGCCGAGTTGGCCCGGCGCCGTGGCGTACGGCTGCACACGCACGGCTCCGAGACGGTCGAGGAGGAGCAGTTCTGCAAGGAGCTGTTCGGGATGGGTCCGACCGACTACTTCGAGTCGACCGGCTGGCTCGGCAACGACGTGTGGATGGCGCACTGCGTCCATATGAACGACTCCGACATCGCCGCCTTCGCCCGTACGGGAACGGGCGTCGCCCACTGCCCGTCCTCCAACGCACGCCTCGCCGCGGGCATCGCCCGTGTCCCCGACATGCTGAAGTCCGGCGTCCCCGTCGGCCTCGGCGTCGACGGCACCGCCTCCAACGAGTCGGGCGAGCTCCACACCGAGCTGCGCAACGCGCTGCTCATCAACCGCCTCGGCGCCCATCGCGAGGCCGCCCTGAATGCCCGCCAGGCGCTGCGCCTGGGGACGTACGGAGGCGCCCAAGTCCTCGGCCGGGCGGCCGAGATCGGCTCCCTGGAGCCGGGCAAGCTCGCCGACCTGGTGCTGTGGAAGCTGGACACCCTGGCCCATGCATCGATCGCCGACCCCGTGACCGCGCTCGTCTTCGGCGCGGCGGCCCCGGTCACGCTCTCCCTCGTCAACGGCAGGACCGTCGTCGAGGACAACCACCTGACCACGGTGGACGAGGACGCCATCGCCCGCTCCACGCGGGACGAGGCGCAGCGCCTGGCGCGAATCGCCGCGCAGGCCTGAGTCCTCCCCTGAGGTCCGGCCGGGGAGGACGGTCCCCGGCCGGTCGCCGCGAACCCGAGCGGGGTTCACGGCAGCCGTTGCCGGGAGGCGTGTGCTTCAAGTGCACGCGCCTCCCGGGGCGGTGACGTCTCTGTACTTACGAAAAAATGCACCACTTTCGCATGCTTCAGCACCACCTCGCACCACCTCCATGACACCCGCGTCAACGCCGACGTGTAAACCGACCGGAGGAACCGCCGTGGCAGCCAAGCCCAGGTTTCGTAACGATGCAGTCCGCACCACCGACCTCGAGAAGCACCCGGTCGACGAGACACTTCCGCCCGTCAGGATGTTCACCAGCGGTCTGCAGCACGTGGCCGCGATGTACGCGGGCGTCGTCGCACCACCCATGATCGTCGGCCCCGCCGTGGGCCTCAGCGCGACCGAGACCGCCTTCCTCGTGGGGGCCTCTCTCTTCACCGCCGGCATAGCCACCCTGCTCCAGACGCTCGGCTTCTGGAAGGTCGGCGCCAGGCTCCCGTTCGTCAACGGCGTCTCCTTCGCCGGTGTCACCCCGATGATCGCGATCGGCAAGGACCGAGGCCACGACGGGATCGCCGTCATCTTCGGCGCGATCATCGTGGCGAGCGTGCTCGGCTTCGTACTCGCCCCGTACTTCAGCAAGTTGCTCCGCTTCTTCCCGCCCGTGGTCACCGGCACGGTGATCACCCTGATCGGTGTCTCGCTGCTGCCGGTCGCCTTCGGCTGGGCCCAGGGGCCCAACCCCCAGGGCTCGGACTACGGCTCGATGAAGTACATCGGGATGGCAGCCCTCACCTTCGTGATCGTGCTCGCGCTGCGGAAGCTGCTGACCGGCTTCCTCCAGCAGATCGCGATCCTGCTCGGTCTGGCGATCGGGACGCTCATCGCGATCCCGCTCGACATGACCAACTTCGACGCCATCAAGAACGCCGATGTCGTCGGCTTCCCGACGCCCTTCCACTTCGGGGCGCCGCAGTTCGAGATCCCCGCGATCGTCTCGATGTGCATCGTGATGCTGGTCTGCATGACCGAGTCGACCGCCGACATGCTGGCGCTCGGCAAGATCGTGGGCCGGCCCGCCGACGAGCGGACCATCGAGGGCGGTCTGCGCGCCGACACCCTCGGCAGTGCGCTCAGCCCGCTCTTCAACGGCTTCATGGCCAGCGCCTTCGCGCAGAACATCGGCCTGGTCGCGATGACCAAGGTGCGCAGCCGGTACGTCGTCGCCACGGGCGGCGGCATCCTGATCCTGCTGGGCCTGTGCCCGATGGCCGCCTCGGTGATCGCGCTCGTACCGCTGCCGGTGCTCGGCGGCGCGGGGATCGTGCTCTTCGGGTCGGTCGCCGCGAGCGGCATCCAGACGCTCGCCGGTGCGGCCATGGAGAAGGGCGAGAACGCGCTGATCGTGGCGGCCGCCGTCGGGATCGGGCTGATCCCGATCGCGGCGCCGGACTTCTACCACGCCTTCCCGAAGAACATGCTGGTCGTGCTCGACTCCGGGATCTCCACCGGGTGCGTGGTGGCGATCGTCCTCAACCTGGCGTTCAACCACTTCGGCAAGCAGCCGGCTGCCGAGGAGCTGGAGCGGCAGGCCGCGGCGGAAGTCGCCGCAGTGCACTGACACCGGCCCGCCCCCTTGTCACGATGACGCCCACGGCAGCTGCAGCAGCCGTGGGCGTCATGGGCATGTCATCCCAAGGGGCGGGTCCGACGGATCACCCGATGTGGTACGGGTCTCCGTAGACCTTCCAGTCCAGCGGCGGGTTCAGGTTGAGGTTCCCGGCCTTGAGGAACACCCGCTGCTCGGTGTCGACCCGGCTCGTGTCGCTGTGAGCCTCCTCCTGCTGCATCGCCCAGACGCGCGCGTCGAGGAACGCGTTGAGGTACGTCGTCTCGTTGCCGCCCTGCGCGGGGGTCTTGGCCTTCGCCAGGGCGCGCTTGCGTATGGAGCTGAAGCTGGTCGAGTCGCCGCCGTCGCCGTGCATCACGATGGCGTCGTAGTAGGCGAACTGCCCCAGCGTGCCGATCCCGTCGGTCTTGCCCTGCTTGACCGCCGGGTTGAAGTAGACCCGGTCGCGCTCGTCGTTCTGCGCCGTCTGGAACGCGGTGTCCTTGGCGGCGGTCTTCCAGGCGCTGACGAAGCCGGAGCCGAGGCCCGAGTGCGAGTCCGTGCCGTCGACCTTGCGCAGGGCGGGGAGGTACTTGGCGAGGGCGTTGCCCGGAACGCGGTCGGTGTACAGCTCGACCAGGTCGAGCATGTCTCCGGTGCCGGAACAGAAACCGATGATGCCGGCGGTGTAGCCCCGGCCGTCACCGATGTCCTCGATGTACTTGTACTGCGCCTTCCAGTCCAGCGAGGAGTTCTCCGCGCTGGAGACCAGCTTCATGGCGATCTCCTTCTTCGCCGGGTCGTCGAGGCCGGTGGCGGCGGCCGCCTGCTGTGACTGCTGCGACTGCTGTGCGCCGTGGTGCGGGGTCGCGGCGTACGCGGTGACGGGCATGGCCACCAGGGCCAGCCCGAGCAGCGAGCGGGAGACGATCCTTGTGCGACGTGCCGTGGTGCGGCGGTGGGGGGTGTTCACCAGTCCTCCAGAGGAGTGTTCGTCGTACCGGTGTTCTGTTAGGAAGCTTTCCTATCAGGCAGCGGAGAGACTCGTACACCCCTTCGGTGCAAGTGAGTTGAAATAAGGGAGGAGGTGCTACCGGGGTGTCCGGAGCCAGGCCGTGGTGTCCGGTGGCAGGAGTCCTGCGGCCAACGGGGCGCTGACGTGCAGGAGTTCGGCGTGTGCGGGCAGAGCCACCGGGGCCGCGGTGAAGTTGGTGATGCAGCGGACGGCGCCGCGGTCGAAGGCGAGGACGCCCGCGGGTGCCGGCAGCCAGCTGAACGCATCGGGTACGGGGGCGAGTTCGGCCCGGCGGATGTGCAGTGACGTGGCGTAGAACTCCAGCATCGAGTCCGGGTCGTCGCGCTGCGCCCGTACGCTCAGCGCCGACCAGGCGGCGGGCTGCGGCAGCCAGGGCGTGGCGGCGGCAGGGTCCGCATCGCCCCACGGGATCGGCACCCGGCAGCCGTCGCGGCCCAGGTCCTCGCCGCCGGTGTGGACGAAGGTCGGGTCCTGGCGCAGTGCGGCGGGGATGTCCTCGACCTCCCAGAGACCGAGCTCGTCGCCCTGGTAGACGTACACGCTGCCGGGCAGCGCCATGGTGAGCAGGGCCGCGGCCCGTGCCCGGCGCGCACCGAGCTCCAGGTCGACGGGTGCGCCGTGGACGCGCCGGCCGTCGAGGGCGTACGAGGTGTCGGCGCGCCCGTAGCGGGTGACGTGCCGGGTGGTGTCGTGGTTGGAGAGCACCCAGGTGGCCGGGGCGCCGACCGGTGCGTGCGCGGCGAGCGTGGCGTCGATGACCTCGCGGAGCGCCGCCTCGTCCCAAGGGCTCTGCAGGAAGGGGAAGTTGAAGGCGGTGTGCAGTTCGTCCGGGCGCAGATAGCGGGCGAAGCGCTCGGGGTCGGCGGTCCACACCTCGCCGACGAAGACGCCCTCGCGCCGGTAGGAGTCGATGACCTTGCGCCAGCCGCGGTAGATCTCGTGGACCCCGTCCTGGTCGGACCAGGGGGACGGGACCTGCGCGGTGACTTCGGGCAGGGCTGGGTCCTTGACCAGGTTGTCGGCGACATCGATACGGAAACCGTCGACGCCCCGGTCCAGCCAGAACCGCAGGACCGACTCGAACTCGGCCCTGACCTCGGGGTGTTCCCAGTTGAAGTCCGGCTGCTCGGGCGCGAAGCGGTGCAGATACCAGGCGCCGGGTGTTCCGTCGGGCTCGGTGACCCGGCGCCAGGAAGGGCCGCCGAAGACGGACTGCCAGTCGTTGGGCGGCAGTTCACCGCTCTCGCCCCGGCCCTCGCGGAACCAGAACCGCTCGCGCTCGGGGGAGCCGGGGCCCGCGGCGACAGCCTCCTTGAACCAGTCGTGCTGGTCGGAGCAGTGGTTGGGGACGATGTCGATGATCACCCGCAGACCCGCGCCGTGCGCCTCGCCGATCAGCGCCTCGGCCTCGGCGAGCGTGCCGAAGACGGGGTCGATGTCCCGGTAGTCGGAGACGTCGTAGCCGCCGTCGGCCATCGGGGAGGGGTACCAGGGGCTGATCCAGAGCGCGTCGACGCCCAGCTCGCGCAGATGGGGCAGACGGGCGCGGATACCCGCGATGTCACCGACCCCGTCCCCATTGCCGTCGGCGAAGCTGCGGGGATAGACCTGGTAGATGGCGGCGGAGCGCCACCACGGGCTGGTGTCGGCACGATGCATGCAGCGAATCTAAGAGCGTGGGGGAACTTCGTCAACGCCAAAGCGATCGATACGAACTCAACCGATCGATACGGCCAGGGTCATAGAGTGTCGGTCATGCGTCTTCATGTCGACCAGCGTCACGACCGGGTCCTCGCCCTCGTCGAGCAGCGCGGCAGCCTTCGGGTGGCCGAGCTGGCGAGCGAACTCGGGGTCTCCTCCGTCACCCTGCGGCGGGACATCGAGATCCTGGCCCGGCAGGGGCGGGTGCGGAGGCTGCACGGTGCGGTGCTGTGGCCGGGGGAGACCGGTCCTGGCGCCGTCGCGCCGCCGGTGCCTGCGGGTTCCGGCGAGGGGATCGTCGTCGGCATGGTCGTGCCGTCGACCAACTACTACTACGCCGATGTGGTCCGCGGGGCCCGTGAGGCGGTCGAGGCGCGCGGCGGGCGGCTGACGATCGGACTGCACCGCTATCTCGCCGGAGAGGACGCCGCCCAGAGCGAGCGCCTGCTGGCCGCGGGCGTGGACGGACTGCTCCTGACGCCCGCCTGGGACGGAGGCCGGGCCCTGGCAGGTGAGGGCGACTGGGCGGGGAGCCTGGACGTGCCCGTGGTGCTGGTGGAGCGGCGGGCCGAACTCAGCAGCCCTGCGGCGGCCCTCGACCTGGTGGCCACCGACCATGCCTTCGGCGCAGGTGAGGCGGTCAGGAAGCTC
The DNA here is from genome assembly GCF_036227325.1 of Streptomyces sp. NBC_01465. Classification (NCBI taxonomy): domain Bacteria; kingdom Bacillati; phylum Actinomycetota; class Actinomycetes; order Kitasatosporales; family Streptomycetaceae; genus Streptomyces; species Streptomyces sp. NBC_01465. Next base: position 7,062,818 of record NZ_CP109467.1, read on the forward strand.
GCCGAGCTCGGCCACCGCAGGATCGCGCTCGCCGCCCAGGAAAGTCCGACCGCCGCGCAGTTGAGGTCCGGTCACCGTGCGGCCGTGGCCGCGCTCGGCCTCGACGAGGTGCCCGCGTCCCCGCTGGACACCGCTCCCGCGACCTCCGAGGCCGACCGGTTCGACCGGACGCTGGAGTACCTGTGCGACCTGGTGGCCCGGCACGGTGTGACTGCGGTGGTCGTGCACAGCGACGCGGACGCCGTGGTGCTGGTGCCGCGGCTGCAGGCCCGGGGCGTCAAGGTGCCCGAGGAGCTGGCGGTCGTCGCGTACGACGACGAGGTCGCCGACCTGGCCGGACTGCCGCTGACCGCGGTCGCCCCGCCGAAGCGCGCGGTGGGCGCCGCCGCGGCCGAGCTGCTGTTCGAGCGGATCGCCGAACGGCGTGACGCGCACCGCGTGCCCGCCCCGCGCCGGCACCTCGAACTCCTGCCGGAACTGCGGGTCCGTGCATCGTCGGGCGCCCTCGTTCACCCGAAGCCCTTCTGATCGTTTCTGCTCGTTTGCGCAAACGCTCTTGACGGTGATCGTTCTTGGTCGAAAGATGGCCGGAGTTCGTCTCTGAAAGGACCTCACTGTCATGGCATCTGGCGTACGCGACCGTGCCCGCCGTGTTCTGGTCGTCGGGATCGACGGCGTCCGCCTCGACACCCTGCGCACCGTGGACACCCCGCATCTGGACTCCGTCGCCGCGGCCGGTTTCCTCGCCCCGGTCCAGATCCGCCCCGGCACCCCCACCATGTCGGGACCCTGCTGGGCGACGATCGTCACCGGGGTCGGAGTCGAGAAGCACGCGGTCTGGAGCAACAACTTCAGCGGCAACCGCCTCGCCGTCTTCCCCGACTTCACCACGCGCCTCTCCCGCGGCGACGGCCGCCGCACGTATGTCGCTGCGGCCTGGCAGCCGCTGGTGACCGTCGCCGACGGCGGCCCGCTCTTCCGCGAGCCCAGCCGCCTCAGCCATGTCGCCCCCGCCGCCGAGACGTGCGAGGACTGGGAGGCGGTCGACGAGCAGATGACCGTCGACGCCGTCCGCGTGCTCTCCGAAGAGGACCCCGAAGCCTCGTTCGTCTACCTCGGTGCGACCGACGAGACCGCCCACATCCTGGGCTGCGTACCGGAGTACGAGCGCTCCATAGCCCGCGCCGACGAGCGGCTCGGCCGGCTGCTCGCCGCCGTGCGCGGCCGGGCGGCGTACGCGGACGAGGCCTGGACGGTCATCGTCGTGACCGACCACGGTCACCGCGACGAGGGCGGCCACGGCGGCGTCTCCGACCAGGAGCGCACCGCCTGGATCGCCTGCTCGGGGCCCGGCATCCCGGCCGGCGCCACCGTGCGCACCCTGCACCACGAGGACGTGGCGGCCCAGGTGTTCGCCGCACTCGACCGGCCCGCCGACTCGCACTGGACCCTGGACGGGCGGCCGTTCGAGGTCGTCCCGCAGGCCGTTCTCTTCGACATGGACGGCACGCTCGTCGACACCGAGTCCCTGTGGTGGAAGACGGCCGAGGAGGTCGCGAAGGGGCTCGGCCACACGCTGTCCGACGCCGACGTCCCCGAGGTCGTCGGCCGCGCGGTCGAGGACACCGCCGCCCACCTCTTCCGCGTCTCGGACGCCGCCCGCCCGCTGGCGGAGATCACCGCGGACCTCGACGTACGCTTCCTGGCCGCGGTCGAGGCCGACACGGTCCTGCTGCCCGGTGCACGCCAACTCCTCGACCGGCTGGCCGACTTGGGCATTCCCGCCGCCCTGGTGTCGGCCTCGCCCCGCCCTGTGGTCGACGCGGTCCTCAAGGTGCTGGGTGCGGAATCCTTCCGTACCACCGTCGCCGCCGGAGAGACCCCGGCCACCAAGCCCGCCCCCGACCCCTATCTCGCCGCGGCCCGCACCCTGGGCGTGGACCCGGCCGGCTGCCTGGTCGTGGAGGACAGCCCGACGGGGATCGCCGCCGGGGAGGCGGCGGGCTGCCGGATCGCCGCCGTGCCGTCCTTCGTGCCGGTCCAGGCGGCGCCCGGACGCCGGGTGCTGACCGGACTCGGTGAACTCCTGCGCGACTTCTAGCCGTTGCACGCCGAAAGGGGCGGGCCCGGACTGCTCAGCAGTCCGGGCCCGCCCCTTGCTTTCCGTACGGCGCGGTCAGTGGAGCTTCACCGTGACCGTCTGAGTGGCGCCGCGCAGCCCGCTCAGGTCCGCGAACGTCAGCGTCAGCTCATGTCCGGTCTCTGCCGCCGTGACCGAAGAGGCCTTCGACACCACGGACTTGACCCGCCGCTTCCAGGTCAGCGTCAGACCGTCCTTGGCGACGCGGGACGGGTCCGCGACCGAGATCACGGCCGTGCCGTCGCGCTTCTCGCGGATCTGGACGCTCACCGGCGCGCTCGCCGTGACCGCGCCCGCCGTGCCCGCCTCCCAGAAGTTGATCCCGGTGAAGCCGCGCGAGGGGACCCGGACCGCCTGCTGCTGCGGGGTGTTGGCGACGACCTCCAGCCAGTGCGTGTCCAGCGCGCGGGCCGCGGTGCGCAGCGCGCTCGCACCGGGCATCAGGATGTACGCGTAACCGGCGTCCGTCGGGTCGGTGCCGTGGTCCTGCCAGAGCGTCGCGTAGCGCCGGGTGATCGGGTCGGTGGTGCCGCTCGCGCCGTTGACGTCCTTCCAGCAGCCGGTGCGCTCCTCGCGCAGCGCATTCAGCTTCGTACCGCCCGGGAAGACATAGCCGGCGTGGCCGGACAGATGCGCCCAATGGGTGCGGCGGCCGGTGGCCGACCAGCCCTGCGCGGACGACTGGGGTATGCCGTCGAGGAGCAGGGCGGGGGTGCCGGTCGCGCCCAGGTTGCGGTTGTCGAAGACGGTCTCGACGGTCGTGCCGTCGGCCGAGGTGATGCCCGCGCCCAGGCAGACCACCGCGTCGTCCAGCCAGAACCAGGACTTCTTGGCGTGCATGGTCGAGGCGAGACCCTGCAGATGCTGGCCGGTGGTGCCGTACTCGCCGTCGCCCGTGCCGCCCACCCAGGCGGTGTCGGTACGGGGGTTGGCCCAGGCGCCGCCCTGGCCGTCGGCGAGCTTCTTCGTCGAGACGGTGGTGCCGGGTATCCGGTACGGGTTCACGGTCGGCCAGTACGCGTCCGAGTACTGGCCGAGACCGTTGTCGGCGCCCCACCACTGCAGCCAGCCCGAACCGGTGTGCCAGCCGCGGTAGTTCTCCAGATTGCCGAACTCGTAGTGCGCGATGCGGTTCGACGCGAGCGAGAGCCCGGCGCCCCAGTCGCGGCGACGGTGCGTGACCCGGTCCATGTTGTGGAAGACCCGGTGCGCGACGGGCTCGGGGGCCGCGGTGACGGTGGTGTCGTCGAGGAGCGTCTGCAGCCGCGTCAGATTGACCAGGCTCAGGCCCGGGTTCTTCAGGGCCGGGCCGTAGTAGTCGCGCTGCAGCCAGCCCTTGACCATGGCGCGCCAGCGCGCGTTCTCCTCGGGGCTCGCGCCCTGGCCGAGCAGCACGATCGAGCCCATCACGCCGTGCGCGCGGATGTGGTCGTCGGTGCCGATGCGGGTGATGCCGCGGCCGGAGACGTTGTCCATCATCAGGCCGTTGTAGACGAACGGGGCGATGGCGGCCTCGATGGTGTCGAGGAACTGCTGGCTGCCCGGGTCGGTCACCTCCCAGCTCGATCCGCGCAGCAGCGCGAAGAGGCGGCCGAGGCCGTCGTTGAGCACGGCGCCGTAGCCGCCGATGTAGGGGATCGAGGTGTGCTGGACGAAGGAGCCGTCGTCGTAGAAGCCGTCGCCGGTCGTGACGTACGGGAAGACCGGGGAGAGCGCGTCGACGGCGACCTTGATCTTGTCGCCGTTCTTGCCGACGACGCCGCGCAGGATGATGCCGCGGCACAGGTCGACGCGGTTGGCGCCGGTGCTGGTGCCGGTGTACTTGGCGAGGAGCGACTCGGGGAGGAACTTGTCCACCGCGGCGACGTAGCTTGCGATCTGCGCCTCGGACAGCTCGTCGTAGAGCAGGACGGATATGTCCATCAGCGCCTGGGGGGAGCCGATCTGGAAGTTCCACCAGTTCCCGTACGGCGCCTTGTTCTCGTTGAAGACGTCGGCGTGGAGGTGGTCGAGTCCGGTGAGGATCGTGTCCTTGAGCGCCGCGTCGCCCGTCAGCCCGGTACCGGGCTGGGAGTAGGCCTCGGCCATCGTCCGCAGCCGGTTGTAGCTGGTGTTCATCTTCTCGGAGAAGGCGTACGACTCGGTGTCGGTGTCCGGCTCGGGGTCCAGATAGACGAGGTCGGGCCAGAGCGAGCCCGTCGCAGGGGCCATGGCCGTACGGAACCCGGCGGCCTGCGTGCCGAGGGCGGCCAGTTTGGTCTTGAAGGGCTCGGCGGTGGGGCTGAATCCGGTGCCGAGGTAGAGCTCGCGCCACTTGGCACGTAGTGTCGCGAACTCGTCGGCGTCGGCGTCGGATCCGGCGGCGAGAGCGGGGGTGGCGGGCAGGCCGAAAGCGCCAAGTGCGAGGGCTGTGCTGCCGGTTGCGGCGATGAAGCCACGGCGGGACCAGGGAGGCGTCATGGGATCTCCGGGAGCCTGGTGAAGCGGGGAGTCACTCGTGGGCAAGCGCTTTCTAACACGTTCGCGCACAAACGCTCAACGGTTGGTGCGGAATTGATCGAACGATCATTTGAGGGGGATGTTCGTCATGAATGAATCGGGCAGGCTGGAGGCCTTCAGCGACGGGGTGTTCGCCATCGCGACCACCCTGCTGATCCTGGAGATCAAGGTTCCGGAACATGCCGGGGGCGGCCTCTGGGGGGCGCTGGGCGACCAGTGGCCCTCGTACGCCGCCTACGTCGTGAGTTTTCTGGTCATCGGGATCATGTGGGTCAACCACCACCAGATCTTCCGGTTCGTGGTGCGGGTCGACCGGACCCTGATGTTCCTCAATCTCCTGCTGCTGATGACCGTCGCGGCGCTGCCCTGGCCGGCCGCGCTGATGGCCGAGTACCTGCGCGAGGGCAGTGCCTCGCACGCGGCGGCCGCCGTCTACAGCGGGCTGATGGTGGTGATGGCGTTCAACTACCACGCCCTGTGGTGGCACCTCACCAGGACCGGCCACCTCTTCGACGACAGCGTCGACACGGTCGCGGCCCGCGCGGTCACCCGCCGCTTCGCCCTCGGCAGCCTGGCCTATCCGGCGACCGTGGCCCTGTCCTTCGTCTCCGCCCCGCTCACCCTCGCGGTGCACGGCCTGCTCGCCGTCTACTACGGCTTCAACCAGCTGCCCGTCCCGCTGAAGGGTGCGGCAGAAGGGGAGGTGGAAGCCCTGTAGCGTCGAGCCCATGACTGAGCGCGGAGTGGTGGATGTCGGGGACGTACGGCTGTCGTACCGGAGCTGGGGCGACTCCTACGGCTCGCCGGTCGTGCTGCTGCACGGGCTGACCGGGTCCGCCGACTCCTGGGAGACGGTCGGGCAGCTGCTCGGCGAGGAGTGGCGGGTCTACGCACTCGACCTGCGCGGACACGGCGAGAGCGACTGGCCGGACGAGTACTCCTTCGAGCTCATGCGTGACGACGTGCTCGGCTTCCTCGACGAGCTCTCCCTGGACCGGGTCGGCATCGTCGGGCACTCGATGGGCGGACTCGTCGGCTATCTGCTCGCCCAGGACCACCCCGACCGCGTCGAGCGTCTCGTCCTGGAGGACCCCGCGCCGCCGTACCCCCGCAAGCCGTTCGGATCCGCGGAGCCCGACGGCCCTGTCGCCTACGACGCGAACCTGGTGCCCGCCATCTTCGCCCAGGTCTCCGACCCCGACCCCGAGTGGGCCGAGCGCATCGGCGAGATCGTGGCGCCCACCCTCATCGTGGCGGGCGGGCCCGACAGCCCGATGCCCCAGGAGCGGCTCCACGACATGGCCGCCGGGATCCCCGACTGCCGGCTGATCGTCATCCCCGCCGGTCACGACGTGCACGCGGCGCAGCCGCAGCAGTTCGTCGAGCAGGTCACGGAGTTCTTCACCAGCTGACCAACAGCCCTCCCTGTTACGGGGGTTGACGGGCCGTCAGTTCGGCGCGACGGTTGTCTTATGTCGGAGACCCGATATAAGCGCAGCCAGGCCGAGCGCAAGACGGAGACCAGGGCGCGGCTGATCGACGCCGCCGCCGAGCTCTTCGCCCGCAAGGGATTCCACGCCGTCTCGGCCGAGGCCGTCGCCGCCTCGGCCGGGCGCACCACCGGCGCCCTCTACAGCCACTACGGCGGCAAGGAAGGCCTGCTCCTGGCCCTCCTGGAGGTGTGGAAGGAACGCACCGCCGCCGAGCTCACCGCCGAACTCGCCGGCAGCTCCGACCCCGCCGCGCACTTCGGCGCGATGTGGGGCTCCATCACCCGCCCCCGGGCCGACCGCGGGGACGCCTGGCTGCTCCTGGAGATGGAGCTCTGGCTGCACGGCGCACGCTCCCCGCTGGTGGGCTCCCGCCTCGCGGAGCGGTACGCGCAGATCCGCACCCAGCTGGGCGAGGGCCTGGCCGACTGGGCCGCGGCCACCGGAACCTCGCTGCCCAGGCCGCCCGAGGAGACGGGGGCCCTCGTCCTCGGCGTACTCCTCGGATGCGCGCTGCAGCACCGGCTCGACCCGCACGGCATACCCGACGAACTGGTCGTTGACGCCCTGCGCACGCTCCTCGGACTCGACGACCTTCCAGACAAGGACCGGCCATGAGCGAGATCGCCATCAATCTGCTCGAGGACACCTGGGCGCAGGGAGTGCCCCACGACCAGTTCGCCCGCCTCCGCCGCGAGGACCCCGTCCACTGGCACGAACTCCCCGGCGGCCACGAGGGGTTCTTCGCCGTCACCCGCCACGAGGACATCGTCGCCCTCAGCCGCGAACCCGGCCTGTGGTCCGTGGAGCTGGGCTCCTTCTTCATCCGCGACCAGACCCCAGAGGCCCTCGCCAGCCTCGGCCTGACCCTCGTCGGGATGGACCCGCCCAAGCACACCCGCTACCGGCGCCTGGTCTCCACCGCCTTCTCGCCCCGCATGATCCGCAAGCTCACCCAGGACATCGGCCGCAGGGCAGCGCTGCTCGCGGACACCGTGGCCGCGAAGGGCGGCGAGGTTGAGTTCGTCGAGGAGGTCGCGGCCCGGCTGCCGCTGCAGATCATCTGCGAGATGGTCGGCGTCCCGGCCGCCGACGAGGACCGGATCTTCGACTGGTCCAACCGCATGGTCGGCTTCCAGGACCCCGATTTCCGTACGAGCCAGGAGGACGGGCAGAACGCGGCCGTCGAGATCTACATGTACTGCGACACCCTCGCCGCCGAGCGCGCCAAGGACCCCAGGGACGACATCCTCAGCGCCCTCGTCCACGCCGAACTCGACGGCGAGCGGCTCTCGGGCCACGAGATCAACATGTTCTTCGTGACGCTCTGCGTCGCGGGCAACGAGACCACCCGCAACCTCCTCGCCCAGACGATGCTCACCCTGGTGCAGCACCCGGACGTACGGGCCGACCTGGTCGCCGGGGTCGACGACGACGCGCTCTGGGCGAGCGCCACCGAGGAGTTCCTGCGCTGGAACGGCTCGATCCACAACTTCCGGCGCACCGCCACCCGCGACACCGAGATCCGCGGTGTCCCCGTCCGGGCCGGCCAGAAGGCCGTCCTCTACTTCACCTCGGCCAACCGCGACGAGGACGTCTTCACCGACCCCGGCGTCCTCGACATCCGGCGCACCCCCAACGACCACCTCACCTTCGGCGGGGGAGGGCCGCACTACTGCCTGGGCGCGGGCCTCGCCCGCACCCAGATCACCGCGCTCACCAGGGAACTGCTGCGGCGCCACAGCGAGGTGGAGCTCACCGGGGAGCCGCGCCGGATGCGCTCGGACTTCATCAACGGGATCAAACACCTCCCGGTGCGCTTCGGCTGACTGCCCGGGACGGCTACAGCACCGCGCCGTTGGTCGACTTGATCTGCTGGCGGCGGTGGTCGCGCTTGTTCTGGCGGCGCTCCCTGAACGACGGCTGCCGCGCCTCGGTCTCCTCCTCGGAGGCCTCAGCCGCGCCGTCGTCGGTGTCGTCGTCGCGGGGCAGCGAGTCGTCGAGCAGCGCATCGTCGGGCGCCTCGACTTCGGCGGTCCACTCCGCCTCCTCCTGCAGCCGGTCGTTGACCGACGGGACGATCACGACGCGTACGTGGTCGAGGGAGTCGGCCGGGACCCGGAAGGCGTACGTCGCCTTCCGGGTGCGCCGGCGCGGAACCGTGGTGTGCAGACCCGCCAGGATCGACTGCTCGGGGTCGTGGGTGCGGTGCGCCCGTACCTCGTCGGCCCAGAGCTGGACCCTGGCCTCCACCTCCATACGGACCGCGGCCCTGGCCTTCTTCGCCGCCTGGACCCGCTCGGCGGCACGCTTCTCGATCATCCGGGTGCGCGCCGCCTCGCTCAGGTCGCCGGAGGGTGCGGGGGCTCTCGGGTGCTCCCTGCGGTGGGCGCGCATGGCCTTCCGCGCCCGTGGTGACGTATTGCGGGCGCAGACGGTGAAACGGACGTAGGTGTCGCCGTCCTGGTGGTCGCGGTCGAGGTGGGTCGGGGCGAAGGGCTCAAGATCCTCGACGAGTACTTCGAGCCCTCCGTCGAAGGCGAGCCACTCGCCGACTTCGCAGGTCTGGGACATGCCACACGCCTTTCGGCTCGGTTCGCTCTGTGCGCTTTGCCTCCCATTGTGCGCGTTTGTTCTGTATAAGGCCTGGTCGGGGGCTCTGCGCCTACGGTTTCCACTCCGGGTCGCGCCCACTGAGCCCGATCACCCGGTCCTGCAGCGCGGAGCCCTCCGGCACCTCCACGACCGGCCCGAAGATCTCCCCGCGCAGCTCAGGACCGACGTCGAGCATCGCCTCCGCGATCTTCAGGCTCGCGGTGTCCGCCTCGTACGGCTGCCCGGTCGCCCTGGCCAGGTCCCAGCCGTGCACGACCAGCTCGTCGACGGCCACCTGGGCCACGACGGGCGCCGGGAAGGTGATGCCGCCGGCCTGGGTCTCGCCCTCCCAGGCGGCCGGGGAGTGCCAGGCGGCGACGAGCTCGTCGAGCTGGCGGGGGAGCACCGTGCGCCAGTCGTCGCCGAGGGTCGGGAGCGTGGAGCCGGGGTTGGCGGTGTACGGGCCGAGGTCCTTGTCCGCGGCGTGACGGAAGGCCGCGGTCAGGCCGACGAGGTGGGCGAGGAGCTCCCGTACCGAGTAGTCGGGACAGGGGGTCGGGTCGTCGAGCTGGTCGTCCCGTACGGCGTCGAGGAGCTGGGCGACGGGCCGGGCGGCGGGTTCGAGATCGAAGATGTCCATACGGTGCAGACTGCCCCCGCGCCCGGAACTCATCGCTCAGCGCACCACGCGTCCCCGCAGAATGATCCGGCTCGGATGCGGCAGCGCGCGCACCTCGCCCGTCGGGTCGGTGTCGTACGCGACGACATCGGCCGGCGCCCCGTCGGACAGCCCCGGCAGCCCCAGCCACTCCCGCGCCGTCCACGATGCGGCCCCCAGCGCGTCCAGCGGCGGGAGCCCGGCCCGCGCGAGCAGCGCCGCCTCGCCTGCGACAGTGCCGCACGGGAAGGTGTCGGTCCCCGCGAGTACGGTCACCCCCGCCTCGTGCGCGGACCGGACCGTCCCCGGGAGCGCGTCCCAGCCCGCCAGCCACAGATCGCGCCGGACGCTCGGCTCGGCGGCCCGCCGCTCCGGGGCCGACCCCGCGAAGGCGCCCAGCGTCGGCACGAAGGCGGTGCCCTGTGCGGCCATGCGATCCAGGAGGCCCGGGTCCAGACTCATCCCGTGCTCCAGGCTGTCGGCCCCGGCCAGCACGGCGTTGCGGCTGCCCTCGGCGGACTGGCAGTGCACGGCGACCTTGCCGCCCGCCGCGTGGACGGCCTCGACGACGGAGGTCAGCAGCTCCAGCGGCACGGGCGGCTCGTCGAGCTTCCAGTCGCCGACGACCTTGCACCATCCGGAGGAGGCCGCGGCCTCCTCCACGGCGGCCGCCACCAGCTCCGCCTCGGTGACATCGCGCCCGAACCCGGGAACGAACCGTCCGGGGGTGGCCAGCCACCGCCCCGCCGACGTCACACGCGGCAGCTCCTGGTCCTCCGCCACCCACTCCGGCATCCGCGCGGCGGTCCCCGGCGTGCGCACCGCGAGCACTCCGGCGTCCCGGTGTTCGGTCAACTGCCGCCGCAGCAGCGCCTCGTCGAAGGGGGACCCTGGCTTCTCGGCCCCCGGATGCGTATGCACATCGACGAGCCCCGGCAGCAACCACCCGCCGTCCACGACCGTTCGGGCCTCCGCCGCTCCCGGCGGCGGGGCGGTGTGCAGCCGGCCCCCGTCGATCCAGAAGGTGCGCTCCTCGCGCTCGGGCAGCACAACGCCTCGTATCCGCAGCATGATCCGATGCTAGGCGCTACAGCTCGGGCCACTCGATCCTGAAATACACCACGCGCTCGTCGGCACAGGTGCGTTCCATGCCGACGGCGGCCATCACGCGCTGCGAGGCGATGTTGTCGAGGTCGGCGTCGCCGATCACGGCCCTGATCCCCAGATCACGCGCGAACTGCAGCAGCCCGCGCAGCGCCTCGGACGCATAGCCCTTGCCGCGGACTTCGGGGATCAGCGCGTAGCCGATCGGCACGATGCCCTCCTCGTCCGGCGGCCTGTTGAAGCCGAGGCCGCCTATGGCGAGTCCGTCGGTGCGGCGCCGGATCTCGTAGTTGCCGAACGGCTGCGGATCACCGGTGCTCGCGCAGTGCTCCAGGAAGTGCGCGGCCCCCTCGACATCACCCGGAGCTGGATATCCCGGAGCCCATCGGTCACGGTCGGCGGGCTCGCCCGCGACGACGCGTTCCGCCTCGGCGACACTCATCGGGTGCAGCACCAGCCGCTCTGTCACAAGATCGTCCATGACACGCAGACGTATCACGCAGCGGGGGCCGGGCACAGGGGAATGGCCCGACAGGGCGCTCAGTAGGCGCTGTTGACGTTGTCGATCGATCCGTACACGTGGTACGCGTAGTTGCTCGCGGCCGTGATGTTGGCGACCGGGTCGTAGAGGTCGTTCGAGGTTCCGGCGACGTGGTACGTGTCGAACGTCGGCTGGATGACCTGGAGAAGGCCCTTCGAGGGGACGCCGTTCTGGGCGTTGATGTCCCAGTCGTTGATGGCGTTCGGGTTGCCCGAGGACTCGCGCATGACGTTCTTGTAGATGCCGTCGTACGTGCCGGGGATGCCGTTCGCCTTCATGATGTCGAGCGACTCGTTGATCCAGCCGTTGAGGTCGTTCGAGTACGTCTTGGTCGACGCGGTCTTCGCCGTCGTGGCCGTCGAGTTCTTGGCGGCCGTGGTCTTCACCGCCGTCGTCTTCGCGGCAGTCGTCGTGCTCGCCGCGGTCACCGCCGTCTCCGGGGAGAGGGACGTCGCGGCGTACGCCACCGAGGAGGAACCGCCCACGAGCAGGACTGCGGCGCAGACTGCGGTGAGCGTGGTGCGGGAGGCCTTGACGGGGTGGTGGAGGGTGGGGCGGGGCATGGAGAGACCTAGCTTCGGGGACGGGGGGTGTCGCCGGAGCCCTGGCAGGGATGAGCGACCGATTCACCATGGAGGAGGTGGCCCAATCGGCGCAAAGAGGACATCTACTACCTGAAGCCGTACCAGGGCTTCAAAGGTCCAATCGGAAATAAACGCACATTCCGGCACTTCAGCGCGGTGTGCGGGGCCCCCGAGGCCGTCCGCCTCCGTACTAGGCCGGTTCGTACAGCACCGAGGCCCCGTGGCGTATCGCACAGCCACGGGACCTCGGGTTCAGCTTTCTCTCATACGGCGTCGAGAGAGTTCACAGACTCAGCCGACCAGCTGCTCGTACGCCGGCAGCGTCAGGAAGTCCGCGTAGTCCGCGTCGAGCGAGACCGTCAGCAGCAGGTCGTGCGCCTGCTGCCACTTGCCCGCAGCGAACGCCTCCTCGCCGACCTCCTCGCGGATCGCGGCCAGCTCCTCGGCCGCGATCTTGCGGGCGAGGTCCGCCGTGGCCTTCTCGCCGTTCTCGAAGACGACGCCCGCGTTGATCCACTGCCAGATCTGCGAGCGCGAGATCTCCGCGGTGGCCGCGTCCTCCATGAGGTTGAAGATGGCGACGGCGCCGAGGCCCCGCAGCCATGCCTCGATGTAGCGGGTGCCGACCTGGACGGCGTTGCGCAGCCCGTCGTACGTCGGCTTCGCGTCCAGCGAGTCGATCGCGATCAGGTCGCCGGGGGCCACCGAGACGTCCTCGCGCAGCCGCTCCTTCTGGTTCGGCTTCTCGCCGAGCACCGCGTCGAAGGAGGCCATGGCGATCGGGACCAGGTCCGGGTGGGCGACCCAGGAGCCGTCGAAGCCGTCGCCCGCCTCGCGGTCCTTGTCCGCCTTGACCTTCTCGAAGGCGACCTTGTTGACCTCGGCGTCGCGCCGCGAGGGGATGAAGGCGGCCATGCCGCCGATCGCGTGCGCGCCGCGCTTGTGGCAGGTGCGGACCAGGAGCTCGGTGTACGCCCGCATGAAGGGGGCGGTCATCGTCACCAGGTTGCGGTCGGGCAGGACGAACTTCGAGCCGCCGTCACGGAAGTTCTTGACGATGGAGAAGAGGTAGTCCCAGCGGCCCGCGTTCAGGCCCGACGCGTGGTCGCGCAGCTCGTAGAGGATCTCCTCCATCTCGTACGCCGCCGTGATCGTCTCGATCAGGACGGTCGCGCGGACGGTGCCCTGCGGGATGCCGACGTAGTCCTGCGCGAAGACGAAGATGTCGTTCCAGAGGCGCGCCTCCAGGTAGGACTCCGTCTTCGGGAGGTAGAAGTACGGGCCCTTGCCGAGCTCGATGAGGCGCTTGGCGTTGTGGAAGAAGTAGAGGCCGAAGTCGACCAGCGCACCGGGGACGGGGCTTCCGTCGAACTGCAGGTGGCGCTCCTCCAGGTGCCAGCCGCGCGGGCGCATGACGACCGTCGCGAGCTCGGAGGCGTCCTTGAGGGCGTACGACTTGCCGGACTTCGCGTCGGTGAAGTCGATCCGGCGCGCATAGGCGTCGGTGAGGTTGAGCTGGCCGAGGACGACGTTCTCCCAGGTGGGAGCAGAGGCGTCCTCGAAGTCGGCGAGCCAGACCTTGGCGCCCGAGTTCAGGGCGTTGATGGTCATCTTGCGGTCGGTCGGACCGGTGATCTCCACCCGGCGGTCGTTCAGCGCGGCCGGGGCCGGCGCGACCTTCCAGGAGTCGTCCGCACGGATCGCAGCCGTCTCCGGCAGGAAGTCCAGCGTGGAGGTACGGGCGATCTCGGCGCGTCGCTCCCCGCGACGGGCGAGGAGCTCGTTGCGGCGCGGCGTGAAGTTCCGGTGCAGCTCGGCCACGAAGGCGAGGGCCGCGTCGGTCAGGACCTCGTCCTGCCGGGGCAGGGGCTCGGCATCGACGATGGCCAGCGGGGACGGCGCTGGTGCGGACATGAGCTGTCACTCCTTACAGCGGCGGTGCCCTGGGCGGCCGCCGGGCTGCGCATATGGCACGGGGTGCCACAGGTGCCGAGATACGACCATGGGCGCCGTCTGGGGGTCGGGCGCTTCTGACGTGTGGATACTAGTTTCCTCATGGTGGAAGTTCAACGGTCTGTTGACGTCGAGATTCTCCGGGTCGACAGAAGCTGTCGCTGAGTGCCATACCCGTCACTCCAAGTGGATCAAGTCCTCGGCGGTGTCGATGTCGTAGTCCTCGGCCACATCACCGCACTCGACGAGCGTGATCGCCTCCTCGTGCGCCTTCAGATAGGCACGTGCCCCGCGATCGCCCACCGCACTCTCCGCGATGTCCGCCCAGCGGTCGGCGCCGAAGAGAACGGGGTGGCCGCGCTTCCCGTCGTACGCAGCCGCCGCGAGGCTCTCCGGCGAGCGGTACGCACCGAGCACCCGCGCCACCGCCCGCGCCCCGATCCCCGGCTGGTCCACCAGCGACACGAGCGCGGCCCCTGCCCCGGAGGAGGCCAGCGAACCGAGCCCGGCGCGCAGCGAGGAGCCCATCCCCTCCTCCCACTCCGGGTTCTCCACCACGACGCATCCCGCCAGGTCGGCCCGCTCCCGTACCTCATCGGCGGCCGCACCAAGGACCACGTGCACCACCTCGCACCCGCCCGCGCGCAGCACCCCCACCGCATGCTCGACCAGCGGCCGCCCGCGGTGCTCGAGGAGCGCCTTCGGCCGGCCGCCGAGCCGTCGGCCGCCGCCCGCGGCGAGCAGCAGCCCCGCGACCCGTCCCTCTGTGTCCGTACGCACCATGGGAACTGGATACCGTACGGACACCGGTCCTTCGGCCTCAATTCCGTCTACGGAGTGGCGGAGAACAGGCCAAGTGGCGTTAACTTGCCCGCGGCCCCCGGCGTCCGACCAACGCCTGCACGGGACCAGAACTTCGGCGAGACCAGCGAGACCAGCACAACGGTGTGCGAGGGGGAGAGCTTTGTTGCAGAACGTGGGACAGAGGCACGTGACGGGCAGCGACGAGGATCCGAGGGTGACGGAGCTGCGCTCCGCCGTGTCCCGGCTCCGTCGTGAACTCGCCGGTCATCCGGGGGAGTTCGCCGACCGGGCGATCGCCGAGGACGAACTGGCGGCCCTGGACGCGATGGCGCTCAGCGGAGTGCCCGAGATTCCCCGGCTGCGCCGCTCGCTGCTGCTGATCGCGGGGGCGATCGGCTCGGTCAGCGCCCTGGCGCTCGCGCTCGCCGAGGTGCGCAACGCGGTGGACCTCTTCGGGAATCCGCCGCAGCAGCGCTGACGAGGGACACCCCTAGCGCCTGATCAGCCGCCGCGCGGTGGCCGCCGCCACCGCCGATGTCCGTGAATCGACCCCCAACTTGGCGTAGATGTGCACCAGATGGGACTTCACGGTCGCCTGGCTGAGGAAGAGTTCCTTGCTGATCTGCTGGTTGGACAGACCGTCCCCGACCAGCTGCAGCACCTCCAGCTCGCGCCGGGTCAGCGACTCCGCCGGCGTGCGCATCCGGTCCATCAGCCGGTGCGCGACCGCGGGCGCGAGCGCGGACTGGCCGGCGGCCGCCGTACGGACCGCGGCCGCCAGTTCCTCCGGCGGGGCGTCCTTCAGCAGATAGCCGCTGGCGCCCGCTTCGACCGCGGCGAGGATGTCCGCATCGGTGTCGTACGTCGTCAGGACCAGCACCCGCGGCCCCCCGGCGACGGCGGCGATCGCGGCCGTCGCCTGCGAGCCGTGCATCCCGTCCCCGAACTGCAGATCCATCAGCACCACGTCGGCGATCCCGGTCGCCGCCAGTTCCACCGCCCGCTCGGCCGTCGCGGCCTCCGCCACGATCTCGAACCCGGGCTCGGTCTCCAGCACGGCGCGCAGTCCTGCCCGTACCACCGGGTGGTCGTCGGCGAGCAGCAGGCGGATCGTCATCGCGCCGTCCCCCCGGCTGCGGGCAGCGGCAGCGTCACCGCGACGGCCGTGCCCTGGCCGGGCGCCGACTCGACGGCGAAGGTGCCGCCCAGCGACTCGGCGCGCGAGCGCATCGCGGGCAGCCCGAAGCCGCCGTCGGCCGCCGGGGCGCGGACCGGGTCGAACCCCTGGCCGTCGTCGACCACGTCCAGTGCCACTGCCGTGTCCATGAAGCTCAGGGTGATCTCGGCGCGCCCCGCCCCGGCGTGCCGGATGGTGTTGGACAGCGCCGACTGGGCGATGCGCAACAGCGCCACCTCGTACGGGGTGGGCAGGACGACGGGGGTGCCGCTCGCGGAGAAGCGGGCCCCGGGCGTACGTGAGGAGAGCCGCTCCAGCGCCCCGGACAGCGACCCGTGCTCCAGATCGGGCGGCGTGAGCTCCCGTACGAAACGCCGTGCCTCGGCCAGATTGTCCTGCGCCGCCTGCCGCGCCTGTTCGATGTGGGCGGCCGCAGGGGCGTCGGCGGGCAGGGTGCGGCCGGCGGCGCGCAGCAGCAGCTGGATGGAGGAGAGGCCCTGGGCGAGGGTGTCGTGGATCTCGCGGGCGAGGCGCTCGCGCTCGGCGAGCGTGCCCGCCGTGCGTTCGGCCTCCGCGAGTTCGGCGCGGGTGGCGATCAGCTCCTCGATGAGGCGCCGGCGCCGCTCGCTCTCCCGGTAGAGCGCCTGGTAGCCGAGCACGGTCGCGACGGCGACCGCCGCGCCGAGCAGCGGGCCTATGAACGCGCCCGGGTTCAGCGGGCCCCCGTGCAGCAGGTAGCCGGCGATCGCGGCCCCCGCCGTGGCGGCCACCGAGGGCAGCGCCCAGCGCGGCGGCAGCAGGTGCAGCTGCAGGAAGTACAGCGGGAAGGCGGTCCACAGGCCGTCGGGGGAGAGGACCAGCAGCACCAGCCAGGCGGCGCCCAGGCCGCCGAGCCAGACGGCGGCCGCGGTGCGCGAGGTGCCCACGGACGGCCATGCGGCGCCCAGGGCGTAGACCCCTCCGACGGCTGCGGCGGCCAGCGCCACGGCGGGCGCGTTAGAGGCGTCGTCGGTGAACGCGCGGACTGCGGCCAGCGCCAGCAGTCCCGCCATCAGCAGGTGCAGACAGACTCGCAGGACGCGCAGGGCCGGGGTGAGAGAACGTGGATCCATGACCCGTCCAGCGTAGGCGGGCCGCGACACGGAACGGTCAATCGAAAGTTTGATTGCGGACTCCGTCTTTCGATCCGCCCGGAGCCATCCGTGGCGCGATGCCCCGCGGACCCCGCTCCCCGCAGGGTGGAGCCCATGTTCGTCGCATGGAGAGACCTGAGATTCGCCAGGGGCCGATTTGCCCTGATGGGAGCGGTGATCGTACTGATCACCCTGCTGGTCGGGCTGCTGTCCGGACTCACGGCGGGGCTGGCCAGGGACAACACCTCGGCCGTCACCGGCCTGTCCGCATCGGCCGACCACCTGGCCTTCGCCGCGCCGCCCGCAGGACAGTCGGCCTCGTTCTCGGGCTCGCAGCTGGCGCCCCGTGTCTGGCAGACGTGGGCGGGGCAGCCGGGGGTCACCAGCGCGGAGCCGATCGCGATCTCCACGCTGAACGCGGCCTCGGGGGACCGTACGGCCGCGGTGTCCGAGTTCGCGGTACGCGACGGATCGGGGCCCGCACCCGTGGCCCCCGGCCCGGACGGGGTCGTGCTCTCCACCGGGGCGGCGAAGGACCTGGGCGCCGCGGCCGGGGACACGGTGAAGATCGCGGGCCGCTCGCTGGAGGTGACGGCGGTGTCGGGCGACGACTCGTACAGCCACACCCCCGTCGTCTGGACCGCGCTCGCCGACGGGCACAGCGCGACGGTCGTGGCGCTGGCCACGGACGGCGGCGCGGATCTCGCGGCCGGCGACCGGGCGGCCGGTACGCGGACGCTGTCGCTGGACGACTCCCTCGCCGCGCTCCCCTCGTACCAGGCGGAGAACGGCTCGCTCCAGCTGATGCGTGGGTTCCTCTTCGCGATCTCCGCCCTGGTCATAGGGGCGTTCTTCACGGTCTGGACGATCCAGCGCAGCGGCGACATCGCGGTGCTGAAGGCGCTGGGCGCGTCCACCCCGTATCTGCTGCGCGACGCGCTCGGCCAGGCGGTGCTGATGCTGACGGCCGGAACGCTGCTCGGCACCGGACTCGCCACGGGGGTCGGCGCGCTGGTCCCCGCGGACGTCCCCTTCGTACTCGACCCGCTCACCGCGCTGGGCCCTGCCGCCGTGCTCATCGGCCTCGGCGCGGTCGGCGCGGGGCTCTCCGTGCGGCGGATCACCGCCGTCGACCCGCTGACCGCCCTGGGAAGTGCACGATGACCCTGCTCCTCGACGACGTCACCCTGACCTACCCCGACGGCGACGGCCGCCTCACCGCGCTGGACGCGGTGTCGCTGGAGGTCCCCTCCGGTTCGCTCACGGCGGTGGTCGGCCCCTCGGGCTCGGGCAAGTCGAGCCTGCTCGCAGTGGCGGCGACGCTGGTCGCCCCGGACCGGGGGCGGGTCGTCGTCGACGGTACGGAAACGGGCGCGCTGAGCCGGGCCGAGAAGGCGGAGCTGCGGCGTTCACGGATCGGGATCGTCTTCCAGCAGCCCAATCTGCTGGCGTCGCTGACGGCTGCGGAACAGCTGCAGGTGATGGCGCATCTCTCGGGCCGTCCGGCGCGTCAAGTACGGGACCGGGCAAGGGAGTTGCTGGCGTCCGTCGGTCTCGCGGAGAAGGCGGACCGGCGCCCGCACCAGCTCTCGGGCGGCCAGCGCCAGCGCGTGAACATCGCCCGCGCCCTGATGAACGAGCCGTCCGTCCTGCTGGTGGACGAACCGACCAGCGCGCTCGACCACGAGCGCGGCGCCTCGGTCCTGGAGCTGCTGGTGACGCTGACCAGGGAGCGCGGTACGGCAACGGTGCTGGTGACGCACGACGTCGCGCATCTGGACCGGATGGACCGCACGGTGACGATGGCGGACGGCCGCCTCGACGCGCCGGTCGTCGAGGCGGCCTGAGGCTCCAACTCCGCACTCCTCCTGCCGAGGTGACCCGCACACCCATGCGCACGATCACTGATCAGGGTCGCTCTGTCGCCCGGCTGGAGGACTACTTCCGCTTGTGATGGTCGGTGCCGGTCCCCCTTCGTGTTTAACTCTCCGCAACCGGAATCTCTCATTCCGCTACTTCCGGTGAATCATTTCTGCGCGAGGGGGGAAACGCCTGTGCCCGCGGCTGTTCTGGAGAGCGTTGCCGGCTGGGTGCCGCCGAGGACGGTGAGCAACGCCGAGCTGCCCGCGGGCTGGGGCGTCGACGACGCTTGGGTGCGCCGCCGTACCGGAATCGGCGTACGCCACTGGGCCGACCCCGGGACCACGACCGGAGACCTCGCCCTCGAAGCGGCCGTCCGGGCCCTCGCCCTGGCAGGCGACCCGCAGGTGGACGCGGTCCTGGTGGCCACCTCCACCGGGGACCAGCCGATGCCTGCGATGGCACCCCGACTGGCCTCCCGGCTGGGCCGGGACGGCGCCGCGGCCTGGGACGTCTCGGCGGCCTGCAGCGGCTTCGTCTACGGACTGGCCACCGCGGCCGGGATCCTGTGCGCGGGCATCGCCCAGCGCGTCCTGCTCGTGGCGGCCGAGGTGTACTCGACCCTGATCGCCCCCGACGACCGCAGCGCCGGAGTGGTGTTCGCGGACGGCGCCGGAGCCGTGGTGCTGCGGCGCGGCGAGCACGGGGAACCGGGCAGTGTGCTCGCCTTCGACCTGGGCAGCGACGGCACCGGCCACGACCTGATCGCGGTCCCGGGCGGCGGTGCGCGGGAGCGGTCCGCACCGGCCCTGTACACCCCCGGCGACCGGCACTTCAGGATGGCGGGGCGCGAGGTGTTCCAGCACGCCGTGACCCGGATGACGGAGTCGTCGCGTGCGGTCCTCGCGCGGGCGAGCTGGTCCGTCGACGACGTCGACCACCTCGTCGCCCACCAGGCGAACGCCCGCATCCTGACCGCGGTGGGGGAGCGCCTGGAGCTCCCCGCCGACCGGCACATCGCCAACATCGACCGGGTCGGCAACACCGGGGCGGCCTCCATCCCGCTGGCCCTGGCGGACGCGTCGTCCCGCAACGAACTGCGCCCCGGCCAGCGGGTGTTGCTGACCTCTTTCGGCGCGGGCCTCACCTGGGGCTCGGCAGCCCTCCTGTGGCCTGACCCGGCTCCCGCCGCCTGCTGACCTTCACTCCCCGGCCCGTCCCTTCGGGCCCTCCCCTGCCCCGACCGCCGTTCCCGGCGGTCACGTACCGAAAGGCATCGTCATGTCCGACGTCACCACCGCCGTCCACTCCGTACTGACCGAGAAGTTCGAGGTCGTCCCCGCGGACATCGCCCCCGCCGCCACCCTCGAAAGCCTCGACCTCGACTCGCTCTCGCTGGCCGAACTCGCCCTCGCCCTCCAGGAGCAGCTCGGCGTCAAGGTCGAGGAGCACGAGGCCGCCAAGGGCACCACCGTCGGCGAGCTCGTCGCGGCCATCGAGGCCAAGCTCGCCCTGGCAGGCGCCGAATGACCGCGGACGAACGCGCCGTGTCCGTCACCGGTCTGGGGCTCATCACCCCGGCCGGTGTCGGCCGCGAGGCGACCTGGGACGGGGTGCGCAGGGGCGTGCCCGTCGCGGCGACCGACGCCCAACTCAAGGGCCTGCCCACCGACTTCTCCTGCCGTATCCCCCCGATGACCGAGGGGCAGGGGCGGATCGGCGGCGGCAAGGCCTGGCGGATGGCGCACTTCACGCAGCTCGCCGTACTGGCCGCCCGTGAAGCCGTCGCCGACGCCGGCCTCGACCCCGCCACCTGGGACGGTGCCCGGGTCGCGGTCGTGATCGGCTCCGGACTCGCGGGCGCCGCCCACCTGGAGGAGCAGTCCGTACGGTTCCAGCAGGCCGGCCCCGACCTGGTGTCACCCGTGCTGATCCCCATGCTGATCTCCAACATGGCCGCCGGCGAGGTACTCCTCGACCTCGGCGCCCGCGGCCCCTCGCTCGCCACCGAGACCGCCTGCGCATCGGGGGCCAGCGCACTCGCCGTCGCCAGGGACCTGCTGCTGAGCGGGGCCTGCGACATCGCGATCGCGGGCGGTACGGAGGCGGCGATCACCCCTGTCGTCACGACCGGGTTCCAGCGGATGGGGGCACTCTCGGCCCGCAGTGACGACCCCGCCGCGGCCTCCCGCCCGTTCGCCGCCGACCGGGACGGCTTCGTCATCTCCGAGGGCGCCGCCATCCTGGTCCTGGAGCGGACGCGCGACGCCAGGGCCCGCGGCCGCGGCGGCTACGCCCGACTCGCCGGTACGGGAATGAGTTCCGACGCCCACCACCCCACCGCCCCCGCCCCCGGCGGCACCGTCGCCGAGGTCGCCCTGCGCGCGGCTGTCGCCGACGCGGGCCTGCGCCCCTCGGACATCGACCACGTGAACGCACACGGCACCTCGACCCCGAAGAACGACGAGACGGAGGCCGAACTCATCGGCCGGGTCCTGCCGCACCGCCCCAGCGTCACCGCCGCCAAGGGCGTGCTCGGCCACAGCCTCGGCGCGGCCGGCGCGATCGAGGCGGCGCTCACCGTACTGACGATCCACCACTCCACGGTGCCGCCGGTCGCCAACCTCACCCCGCAGACCCTCGCCTACGACCTCGACTGCGTCACCGGTGCGGAGCGCCGGCAGGAAGTACGGGCGGCGGTCAGCAACTCCTTCGGGTTCGGCGGCCACAACGTCGTCCTCGCCTTCCGCGCCAACTGACAACTGACCGAGAAAGCAACCCCGTTGACCGTGCACAGCTCCATCGTCCACGCCGCCGTCCACATCCCCGAAGGACGCCAGAGCGCCGCCGAGGCCGAGGACCGCTTCCGGGCGGGCAACCCCGGCATCCCCATGTCCCGGGGCGTACTGCAGCACATGTACGGGCTCCTGGAGCGGACCGTCGCCCCCGCCGACGACCAGCCGTCCGACCTCGCGGCGCGGGCGGCCCGCACCGTACTCGAAGAGACCGGAACGGACCCCGCGGACATCGACCTGCTCCTCTTCGCGGGGATCCTCGCCGACATGGAGGAGCCCGCGACCGCACACGTCGTCGCCGACAAACTCGGCCTGAACGCCCCCGTGTTCGACGTGAAGAACGCCTGCAACGGCGTCCTGAACGCCCTGGAGATCGCCGACGCGTTCATCCGCTCGGGCCAGTACCGCCGCATCCTCGTCACCACCGCCGAAGTCAGCACCCGCGAGAGCCGCTGGGTCCTCGACGACCCGGCCGACGTCATCACGGCCCTGCCCAGCCTCTCCACCGGAGACCTGGGCTCGGCACTTCTCGTCGAGGCGTCCGAGCGGCCCGGGATCCTCGGCTCCCGCTTCTTCGCCAACTCCTCGGGCTGGACGGCCGCCACCCTCCCCAACCCGTACGCCAACCACCGCACCCTAGGTCATCTGCACATCGACTCGGGGCAGTTGGTGAACTCCTTCGACGGGCTCCCGGAGAAGGTGCGCGGCGGCCTGCACGACCTCGGTGTGAAGACGGGCGACCTGGACCTCGTCTGCATCCACCAGCCCTCGGTCGCCTTCACCAAGGTCGCCTGCGAGTGGGTCGGCGTCGAGCCCGACCGGATCCTCTCCACCTTCCCCGGCCACGGCAACGTCGCCACCAACACCCTGCCGCTCCAACTGGCCACCGCCGTACGGACCGGACGGCTCCACCGGGGCGACCTGGTGGGCCTGTTCGGCTTCGCGAGCGGTGCGAGCGCGGGCTTCGTCGTCTGCGAATGGTGACCGCCGAACCTTCCCCGCACCTGCCCGGAGGCAGCTGATGAACACGCCCGTGACCGCACCGCGCATCCCGCCCGTCCCCCCGGCCGACTGGCCGCCGCCGCTCCACGCCGTACTGGAGGCCTCGAAGAAGGACGGCCCCGGCCGGGTCAACCTCTTCGGCACCCTCGCCCACCACCCCGCGCTGGCCTCCGCCTGGCTCGCGCTCGCCAAGGTGCTCACCCATGAAGGCACCCTCGCCGTACGGGACCGGGAGCTCGCCGTCCTGCGCACCGCCCACCGCCTCGGCTCCGCCTTCGTCTGGTCCCGGCACGCGTCCCAGGCGACCACGGCGGGCCTCGACGCCGAGGAGGCGCGGGCGACCGCCGAACCCCTGGACGCGTACGCATGGGGAACCGGCGACCTCGACCTCCTGAGGGCGACCGACGCGCTCCTCGACCACGCCGACGTCCCCGACGACGTCTGGTCCGCACTCTCGCACCGCCTCCGGGAGCAGCAGCTGATCGAGCTCCTCGTCCTGGTCGGTCAGTGCTCGATGATGTGCATGACGCTCCGTACGCTGCGGACCCCGTCCGACGCCACCGGGCCGCAGGTGAGCATCTCCCGCGAACGGTGCTGCAGTTCGGGCCAGTGCGTCGCCACCGCGCCCGACGTCTTCGAGCAGAGCGACGAGGACGGCCTGGTCACCCTCCTCGTGGACGCCCCGGGCCCGGAGCTCGCCGCAGACCTCCGGCTCGCCGCCGCACTCTGCCCGGGCGGCGCCATCACCGTGACCGAATAACCCCGCCGCCGCCCGCGAAAGAGACCCCACCCGTGACGACCGCCCCCGCCCCAGCCCTCACCCTCCCTGCCCCGTACGGCAGTTGCCCCTTCGATCCGCCGCCCGCCTACACGCACGCGAGCCGCGAGAGCGCGATCACCGAGGCCGCGCTCCCCGACGGCGCCCCCTGCTGGCTGGTGACCGGCTACAGCGAGGTCCGCGCCGTCCTCGCCGACCCCCGCTTCAGCGCCGACGCCCGCACCCCCGGCTTTCCCTTCCTCTCGCCGGGGCAGCGCCAACTGGCCACCGCCAAGCCGAGTTTCATCCGCATGGACGACCCCGAGCACGCCCGCCTGCGCCGCATGGTCACCAAGGACTTCCTGGTCAAGCGGATCGAGGCGCTGCGCCCCGGTATCCAGGCCATCGTCGACGAGACGATCGACCGGATGCTCGCCAAGGGCCAACCGGCCGATCTGGTCGGCGACTTCGCGCTCCCCGTCCCGTCCCTCGTGATCTGTCTGATGCTGGGCGTCCCGTACGAGGACCACGACCTCTTCCAGTCGCTGAGCCGCACCCTGCTCGACAACACCACCACCCGCGAACGCGCCGCCGAGGCCCACCACGAGCTGATGGACTATCTCGCGCGGCTCGCGGCCCACAAGGCGGACCACCCCGGCGACGACATCCTCAGCCGCCTGGTCGCCCGCGAGGACCTCAACGCTCAGGAGACCGCGTCGCTGGGCTTCCTGCTGCTGGTCACCGGGCACGAGTCCACCGCCAACATGAGCGCGATCGCGATGCTCGCGCTGCTCCGCGACCCGGATCGCGCGGCCGCACTGCGGGCCGACCCGGCGCTCGTACCCGGAGCCGTGGAGGAACTGCTGCGCTGGCTGACGATCATCCATCTCGGTCTTGGCAGGGCGGCCACCGAGGACGTGGAGATCGGCGGGCGCACGGTCCGGGCCGGCGACGGGGTCATCTGCATGCTCTCCACCGCCAACCGGGACCCGGACATGTTCGGCGGCGAGGGGGCCACGGACCCGGAGGAGCTCGACCTGACCAGGGACGCGCGGCGCCACGTCGCCTTCGGCTTCGGCGTGCACCAGTGCCTGGGCCAGCCGCTCGCGCGGGCCGAGCTGCAGATCATCGTGGAGACGCTGCTGCGCAGGCTCCCCGGACTGCGCCTGGCCGTACCGGAGCAGGAGCTCGCCTACAGCACCGAGAACATCGTCTACGGACTGAAGGCGCTCCCCGTCGCCTGGTGAAAGGACGGACTAGGCCTGCGGAGTGCCCGCGCTCGCCAGAGCGGCCGACAGTTCCTGGGCGATCCCCTGCAGGATCGGCACGATCTTCTCCGTGGCGGCCTCGGTCACCCGGCCCGCCGGGCCCGAGATCGAGATCGCCGCGGCAGTGGGGGAGTTGGGCACGGGAACCGCGAGGCAGCGGACCCCGATCTCCTGCTCGTTGTCGTCGACCGCGTACCCCGTGCGCCGTACGAGCTCCAGTGCGTCCAGGAACCCCTCGGGCGTGGTGATCGTCTTCTCCGTCGCGGCCGGCATCCCCGTCCGCGCGAGCAGGGCCCGCACCTCCTCCGCGGGGGTGTGCGCGAGCAGCGCCTTGCCCACGCCGGTGGAGTGGGGGAGGACCCTGCGGCCCACCTCGGTGAACATCCGCATCGAGTGCTTGGAGGGCACCTGCGCGACGTAGACGATCTCGTCCCCGTCGAGCAGCGCCATGTTCGCGGTCTCGCCCGTCTCCTCGACCAGGCGCGCGAGATACGGGCGCGCCCAGGTCCCGAGCAGCCGCGCCGACGACTCGCCGAGCCGGATCAGCCGGGGGCCCAGCGCATAGCGTCGGTTGGGCTGCTGTCGTACGTAGCCGCAGGCCACCAGCGTGCGCATCAGACGGTGGATGGTGGGAAGCGGCAGACCGCTGCTGGCGGAGAGCTCGCTGAGGCCGACCTCGCCCCCGGCGTCGGCCATTCGCTCGAGAAGATCGAAGGCGCGCTCAAGGGACTGGACACCCCCGCCGGCGGCGGCAGGCTTGGAAGCGTCGGTGGCGCTGGAGGTCGGCACGGGCGCGGTTCCTTTCGAGGCGGGCAGGCAGGTCAGCAGCCTACCGGGCAGGGTCGGGCCTACCCCTCGCGTAGATCACTACATTCTGCACTGCGAAATATCTCTTTCATATTGTGGAAACCTCCAAGAGGAAGGGTGACTCTTGACGGGGATCCGCCCGGAGTGAAGACTCCGTCAACAGACTGTTGATTTTCCGCTGTACGGAAGTGAGGGCCTCGGGTGTCCGACGTCAACCTTGTGCTGCGCTCCACGCGCGTCATCACCCCCGAGGGGACACGGGCCGCGACGGTCACCGTGTCCGGCGGGACGATCGCGGCGGTCCTGCCGTACGACGCCGAGGTCCCGGCCGGTGCGCGGATCGAGGACTTCGGTGACGACGTCCTGCTCCCCGGCCTCGTCGACACGCATGTGCATGTGAACGACCCGGGCCGCACCGAGTGGGAGGGCTTCTGGACCGCCACGCGCGCGGCGGCGGCCGGCGGCATCACCACGCTCGTGGACATGCCCCTCAACTCCCTGCCGCCGACCACCACGGTCGACAACCTCCGTACGAAGAAGGACGTCGCCGCCGCCAAGGCGCACATCGACGTCGGCTTCTGGGGCGGCGCGCTGCCGGACAACGTGGCGGACCTCAAGCCGCTCCACGACGCCGGGGTCTACGGCTTCAAGTGCTTCCTGTCGCCGTCGGGCGTGGACGAGTTCCCGCACCTCGACCAGGAGCGGCTGGCCGCGTCCATGGCGGAGATCGCCGGCTTCGACGGGCTCCTGATCGTGCACGCCGAGGACCCGCACGAGCTGGACGTCGCCCCGCACCTGAGCGGCCCCAAGTACGCGGACTATCTGCAGACCCGGCCGCCCGTCTCCGAGAACGTGGCGATCGAGGGCCTCATCGCCGTCGCGAAGCGCATCGGCGCCCGGGCCAGAGTGCATGTCCTGCACCTGTCGTCCGCCGCCGCGCTGCCGCTGATCGCCGCCGCCAAGCGCGAGGGCGTACGGCTCACGGTCGAGACCTGCCCGCACTACCTCACGCTCACCGCCGAGGAAGTCCCGGACGGGGCAAGCGAGTTCAAGTGCTGCCCGCCCATCCGCGAGAGCGCCAACCAGGACCTGCTCTGGGCGGCCCTCGCCGACGGCACCATCGACTGCATCGTCACCGACCACTCGCCGTCGACCGCCGACCTCAAGACGGACGACTTCGCGACGGCGTGGGGCGGCATCTCCGGCCTCCAGCTCAGCCTCCCGGCGATCTGGACCGAGGCCCGCAAGCGCGGCCACTCCCTGGAGGACGTCGTGCGCTGGATGTCGACGCGCACCTCCGAGCTGGTCGGCCTGACGCAGAAGGGTGCGATCGAGGCCGGCCGCGACGCCGACTTCGCGGTCCTCGCACCCGAAGAGACCTTCACCGTCGACCCGGCGGAGCTCCAGCACCGCAACCGGGTCACCGCGTACGCGGGCAAGACCCTGCACGGCGTCGTCAGGTCCACCTGGCTGCACGGCGAGCGCATCCTCGACGGCGGCACCTTCGCCGAGCCCGCCGGCCGCCTCCTCGAAAGGAACAACTGACCGTGGTCACCGCTCACTTCACCGGAGACGCCAGCCCCTACGGCGGCGGCGACCCGTACGCCGACTACCGGACTGTTGAACTCCCCTTCACCGCGCTCGTCGACCTGGCCGACCGCCGGCTCGGCGCGGGCGTGATCGCCGCGAACGACGAGTTCTTCGCCGAGCGCGAGAACATGCTCATACCCGAGCCCGCGCACTTCGACCCCGAGCGCTTCGGCCACAAGGGCAAGATCATGGACGGCTGGGAGACGCGGCGCAGGCGCGGCGCCTCGGCCGCGGAGCCGCACCCGACGGAGGACGACCACGACTGGGCGCTCGTACGGCTGGGGGCGCCGGGTGTGATCCGGGGGATCGTCGTCGACACCGCCCACTTCCGCGGCAACTACCCGCAGGCAGTCTCGGTGGAGGCGGCGTCGGTGGCGGGCTCCCCGTCGCCCGACGACCTGCTGTCGGGTGACGTGAAGTGGACAACTCTCGTTCCCCGTACGGCCATTGGCGGCCACGCGGCGAACGGCTTCGAGGTCGGCGTCGAGCAGCGCTTCACGCATCTAAGGGTCAACCAGCACCCCGACGGGGGCATCGCGCGCCTGCGGGTCTACGGCGAGGTCGCCCCCGACCCGGCGTGGCTGACGGCGCTCGGCACGTTCGACGTGGTGGCCCTGGAGAACGGCGGCCAGGTCGAGGACGCCTCCGACCGCTTCTACTCCCCGGCCACCAACACCATCCAGCCGGGCCGCTCGCGGAAGATGGACGACGGCTGGGAGACGCGGAGGCGTCGCGACAAGGGCAATGACTGGATCCGCTATCAGTTGGTGGCCCAGTCCGAGATCCGCGCGGTCGAGATCGACACGGCGTATCTGAAGGGCAACTCGGCGGGCTGGGCGGCGCTTTCGCTGCGCGACGGCGAGGAGGGGGAGTGGACGGAGATCCTTCCCCGGACCCGCCTCCAGCCGGACACGAACCACCGGTTCGTGCTGCCCGCGCCCGTGGTCGGGACGCATGTCCGGGTGGACATCTACCCCGACGGCGGGATCTCGCGACTGCGCCTCTTCGGCAGCCTGACGCCGGAGGGCGCGACGACTCTGGCTGCGCGCCACGCGGAGCTCGGCGGCTGATCCCCGCCCCGGGGGCTCTGCCCCCGGACCCCCGCTCCTCAATCGCCGGAGGGGCTTGATCTTTCCCGGCGATTGAGGACAAGCGGCCGGAGGTCGCCTACGCCGCGTGGCCCCCGTCCACCGCGATCTCCGCGCCCGTCACGTACGCCGCCTCCGTGCCCGCCAAGTACGCCACCAGTGCGGCGACTTCGTCGCGGTCGCCGAAGCGGCCCAGTGCCGTTCCGGCCCGCTGCGGCTCCGCGTACGGGCCGTCCGCCGGGTTGAGGTCCGTGTCGATCGGGCCCGGGTGGATCAGGTTGACCGTGATCGACCGGCCGCCCAGCTCCCTCGCCAGGGACTTCGTCAGGCCCGTGAGCGCCGACTTGCTCATCGCGTACAGCGTGCCGCCGGGGCCGCCCGCGTACTGCGTGAGACCCGAACCCACGGAGACGATCCGGCCCCCGTCCCGCAGCACCCCGGCCGCCGCCCGCGAACCCAGGAAGACCTCGCGCACATTGATGTCCAGCGTGCGGTCCACGTCCTCCACCGACAGGTCCCCGATCGGGCCGAGCACCCCGATGCCCGCGTTGTTCACCAGGATGTCGAGCCCCCCGAACTCCTCCGCGGCCCGCTCGACCGCCCCCGCCGCGTCCATCCGCAGCGCGAGGCCCCGCCGCCCCGCCGACTCGATCTTGCTGACGACCTCCTGGGCCGCCTCCTCGTTCCGTACGTAGGTGATCGCCACATCGGCGCCCTCCTGCGCCAGCCGCAGGGCGACCGCCGCGCCGATGCCCCGGCTGCCGCCCGTGACCAGTGCCGTCTTGCCGTTCAGTGAAGACATCTTCGTTCCCTTGTTCAGTGGAAGTAGAGGGGGAAGTGGTTGCGTGCTCAATAAAAGCCGCAGCGCCTCCGCAGCACCGGCGGGAATCGGACGCCGAGTACGGTTGACCAGCCGGAACCCCCGCACCACTCGTCAGGAGAACCCGCTGTGACCCTGCAGCAAGAGATCGTCGGAAACGCCATGCAGATGGCCGTCGTCAGCCTTCAGCCCGGCCAGACCGTCTACTGCGAGGCCGGCAAGTTCCTCTTCAAGACGTCCAACGTGACGATGGAGACCCGCCTCTCCGGACCGGGCAGCGGCGGAGGCGGCGCCCCGCAGGGCGGCCAGGGCGCCGGCATGGGCGGCATGCTCCGCCAGGCCATGGGCACCGCGATGCAGGTCGGCCAGCGCGCCCTGGCCGGCGAGTCGCTCGCCTTCCAGTACTTCACCTCCACCGGCGGCGAGGGCACCGTCGGCTTCGCCGGTGTGCTCCCCGGCGAGATGCGCGCCCTGGAGCTGAACGGCAGCCGCGCCTGGTTCGCCGAGAAGGACGCCTTCGTGGCCGCCGAGTCCACCGTCGAGTTCGGCATCGCCTGGCAGGGCGGAAAGACCGGCCGCAGCGGCGGCGAGGGCTTCGTCCTGGAGAAGTTCACCGGCCGCGGCACCGTGATCATCTGCGGCGCGGGCAACTTCATCGATCTCAATCCGGCCGACTTCGGCGGCCGCATCGAGGTCGACACGGGCTGCATCGTCGCCTTCGAGGAGGGCATCGAGTACGGCGTCCAGCGCATCGGCGGCCTCAACCGCCAGGGCATGATGAACGCCGTCTTCGGTGGCGAGGGCCTCTCCCTCGCCACCCTGGAGGGCAACGGCCGCGTCATCCTGCAGTCCCTCACCATCGAGGGCCTCGCCAACGCCCTCAAGAAGGCCCAGGGCGGCGACAAGCAGGGGCCGACCGGCGGTCTGTTCTCGACGGGCGTCGGATAGAGCGATGAATTCCGGGTGAGGGTGGAGTCAGAAAGGCAAGAGCTCCCCACGACGGAGAAGGGCCCGCGCCATGAAGATCACCCTCACCCAGTTCCTCACCCTCGACGGCGTCTACCAGGCGCCCGGCGGCCCCGAGGAGGACCCCAGCGGCGGCTTCACGCACGGCGGCTGGACCTTCCCGTACGACGACGAGGACTTCGGCGCCTTCGTCACCGAGAACTTCTCCCGGGTCGACGCCTTCCTGCTCGGCCGCCGTACGTACGAGATCTTCGCCTCCTTCTGGCCGAAGATGACCGACCCCGCCGACCCGGTCGCCTCCCGCCTCAACGCCCTCCCCAAGTACGTGGCGAGCACCACCCTGACCAGCGCCGACTGGGAGGGCACCCGGATCATCGGCGCCGACGACCTGGTCAAGGACGTCACCGCGCTGAAGGAGCAGCCGGGACGCGAGCTGCAGATCCACGGCAGCGGCGCCCTCGCGCAGTCGCTGATGGCGCACGACCTGATCGACACCCTCCACCTGATGACGTTCCCCGTGGTCCTGGGCGCCGGCAAGCGCCTCTTCGCGGACTACGCCACGCCCACCGCGTTCCGGCACACCGCCTCGCGCGTCACGAGCAAGGGCGTCACGATCTCCACGTACGACCTCGCAGGCCGGCCCGCGTACGGGAGCTTCGCCGTCTAGTCAGCGGTCGGTGACCCGATCCGAGGCGATCAGCACGGCGCAGCCCACCACCGTGAGCACGATGTCGGCGAAGACCTCGTAGCCATTGAGGAATCCCAGCCGGGTCACCAGGCCCGTCAGCGGGAACCAGTCGAACCATTCGTGCAGCAGCCCGCCCACCCCCTGGATCAGCAGGAGCAACCCGGCAACCTCGAAGATCTTCTTCATACGGACAGCGTGTCCGCGGCGCGCCCCCACCGGTATCGGCCGTCGGGCGCTCTGCCCGGTCCGAAAGGCTGAGCCGCGGAAACTTTGGTCTGTACTCGGCGGCCGGGGGCCGCATTCGCCTCGCCGCCTGCGTAGTTTTGTCGATATGACGCGTCCGGATTACCCCTGGCTGCTGCCCTCCTCCCTCGCCGATCCGGCGCTGACGACCGACGGGGAGCGGCCGCGCCGTACCGCGCGCGACTGGATCGTGGACATCACGGCCTTCCTGATCGCCGCGGGCATCGGCATCCTGGCGCTCGACACGGTCTCCGAGGCCAACAACTCCGACCTCGTGACGCTGGCCGACCAGATCGCGGGCGCCACCGCCTGCTGTGCGCTGTGGGTGCGCAGGCGGTGGCCGGTCGGGCTCGCGGTGGGGCTCCTCGTCCTCGGTCTGGTGGAGCCGCTGGCCGCCGGTGCGCTGCTCGTGGCGCTGTTCAGTCTCGCCGTGCACCGGCCGTTCAAGCCCGTGGCGATCATCGGCGGCGCCGCCGTGCTCGGCGGGCCACTGAGCGCCTGGCTGCGGCCCGACCCGACGACGAGCTGGCTCGCCTCGACGCTGGTCGGGGCGCTGTTGGTGCTGCTGGTGATCGCGTGGGGGATGTTCGTACGCTCCCGGCGCCAGCTCCTGGTCGTACTGCAGGAACGCGCCCTGCGCGCCGAGGCCGAGGCGGAGCTCCGTGCCGAGCAGGCCCAGCGGCTCGCCCGTGAGGCCATCGCACGGGAGATGCACGACGTGCTCGCCCACCGGCTGACCCTGCTCAGCGTGCACGCGGGCGCCCTCGAATTCCGCCCCGACGCACCGCCCGCCGAGGTCGCCCGAGCGGCGGGCGTCATCCGGGACAGCGCCCATGAGGCGCTGCAGGACCTGCGCGAGATCATCGGGGTGCTGCGGGCGCCGGGCGAGGGGGACGAGCACCGGCCGCAGCCCACCCTCGTCACTCTCGAAGCGCTGGTCGCCGAGTCGAGGCAGGCCGGAATGAAGGTCGCCCTGGATCTACGGGTCGACGACCCGGGCGCCGTCCCTGCCGCTACGGGACGGACCGCGTACCGGATCGCCCAGGAAGGTCTGACCAACGCCCGCAAGCACGCCCCGGGAACGGAAGTCACCGTCACCGTCGAGGGCAGCCCCGGCAACGGACTCACCGTCGAGGTGCGCAATCCGGCCCCTGTCGGCGAGTTCGAGAAGGTCCCCGGATCGGGGCAGGGGCTCATCGGGCTCACGGAACGCGCCACCCTCGCCGGCGGCCGCCTCGACCACGGAACGACGGGGGAGGGCGGCTTCCTCGTCGGCGCCTGGCTACCGTGGCCCGCATGACCATCAAGCTGCTCATCGTCGACGACGACCCGCTCGTACGCGCCGGACTCTCGCTCATGCTCGGCGGCGCCGAGGACATCGACATCGTCGGGGAGGCCGCCGACGGCAGCGAGGTGGAGGCGGCGGTCGGACGGTTCGGCCCCGATGTCGTCCTCATGGACATCCGGATGCCGGGCGTCGACGGGCTGACGGCGACCGAGCAGTTGCGCGCCCGGCCCGGCGCACCCGACGTCATCGTCCTCACCACGTTCCACGCCGACGAACAGGTGCTGCGCGCGCTGCGGGCAGGCGCCGCCGGATTCGTACTGAAGGACACACCGCCCGTCGAGATTGTCGCCGCGGTACGGCGCGTGGCGGGCGGCGACCCCGTCCTCTCACCCGCGGTGACACGGCAGTTGATGTCGCACGTGGCGGGCGCGGCCCCCGACGACCGGCAGGGCAGGGCGCGCGGCCGGCTCGCCCAACTCGCCGACCGGGAACGGGAGGTGGCGGTCGCGGTCGGGCGCGGACAGTCCAACGCGGAGATCGCCGCCGCGCTGTATCTGAGCCTGCCGACCGTGAAGACGCACGTCTCGCGGATCCTGTCCCGGCTCGGCCTCAACAACCGTGTCCAGATCGCGCTGTTGGTTCACGACGCGGGGATCCTCGACGAGGGCGGCGACGTAGGCTGACCCGATGGTGGACATCGATCTTGCCGCATGGGGCGACGACTTCGTCGCCGATCCTTATCCGTACTACGCGAAACTGCGTGATGCAGGGCCCGTTCACGAGGTGGTCCACCAGAACGGCATGCCGTTCTGGATGCTCGTGGGCCACGAGGAGGCCAGGGCCGCGCTCGCCGACCCGCGGTTCTCCAAGGACTGGCGCGCCAACGGCGAATGGGACTGGGAGACCAGCGCCGTCAACGCCAACATGCTGGAGTCCGATCCGCCGCACCACACCCGGCTGCGCAAGCTGGTGGTGCGGGAGTTCACCCCGCGCCGCATCGAGCAGCTCGCCCCGCGCATCCAGCAGATCACCGACGAACTCCTCGACGCGATGCTCGCCGCACCGGGCGGCCCCGCCGACCTCGTCGACGCGCTGGCCTTCCCGCTGCCCATGACCGTCATCTGCGAACTGCTCGGGGTGCCCGACCTGGACCGCGACAGCTTCCGCAAGTGGTCGAACGAGATCGTCGCCCCGACCGGCCCGGACGCGGAGGGCGAGGCGGGCGCCGCGATGGCCGCCTACCTCGTCGAGCTCATCGAGGACAAGCGCTGCAGCCCCGGCGACGACCTGATGAGCGCCCTGATCCGCACCGTGCACGAGGACGGTGACCGCCTCTCGCCCGACGAACTCGTCGGCATGGCGTTCCTGCTGCTCGTCGCGGGCCATGAGACGACCGTCAATCTGATCGCCAACGGGGTACGGGCACTGCTCGACCACCCGGGCCAACTGGCCGCCCTGCGCGCCGACTTGAGCCTGATCGACAACGCCGTCGAGGAGATGCTCCGCTACGACGGCCCGGTCGAGGGCGCCACCTTCCGCTTCACCCGCGAACCCGTCCCCGTCGCGGGCTCCGTCATCCCGGCGCGCGCCACCGTCCTCGTCGCCCTCGCCGCTGCCGACCGCGACCCGGACAAGTACGCCGACCCCGACCGCTTCGACATCCAACGCGAGACGCAGGGCCATCTCGCCTTCGGCCACGGCATCCACTACTGCCTGGGCGCACCGCTCGCCCGCATGGAGGGCAGGATCGCCGTCCGTTCGCTCCTGGAGCGCTGCCCGGACCTCGCCCTCGACCCCGACCGTGCCCCGTACGACTGGATCCCCGGGATGCTCATGCGCGGCGTGCGCCGCCTGCCGGTGCGCTGGTGACGGAGCGCCGCCGGTGTTCGCCGCGCAGCACCAGGGCCGGCCATTCGTCCCCGTACGCGCCACAGGCCGAGAGCGACCACAGCGACCACTTCTGCGGTACGGAGTAGTACGGGACCAGCACCCGGACCCGGCGCAGCCGCGACACCTTCACCGGGATCAGCGCGGGCAGCACGTCGGGCGCCTGCCCCGCCAGGATCGCCTTGCGGCACGAGGCGCACCCGGGGCGGCGGTCGGCCGCCGCCCCGCGCGGCCGGATCCGGCGCTTGGCGCTGCGCCGCTCCGGGCGGTGCGGGCGCTCGGCGGCCGCATGGAGGGGGTTGTAGTAGCAGCGCTCCGCCGGCTTCGGCGGATGCGCCGCCCCGGCGAGCCGGGCGTGGACGGCGGCGAACCGCTCCAGCGCCCGCTCGGCGAGGACGGCGGCTGCCGCCAGGTCGGGCAGATCGCCGGCCTCGTCGAGGACCTTCCCCGCGGCGGCGAAGGCGTCCAGCGCCCACTGGTAGTCGCGCCGGACCACGGCATCCAATTCGGCTTCCCCGACCGGGAGTTCGGCCTCGCGCAGGATGTCGCCCACCGCCGCCACCCGCTCGGCGGAGATCCGCTGCAGCCGCTCGTACGCGGCCTCCCACTCCTCGATGACCAGGTGCTGCGCCTCCCGGCTCAGCCCCTTGCCCCGCACCGCGCCCGCACCCTGGGCCGGGCGCATCTGCCCCACGAACCACCACCGTCTGAACACCTGGCCTCGCCTCCCCACCACAAGAGTAGAAGTGCGCCGGGCGGCAGTGGAGTTAGGGTGAGCTGTCCGATCTTGAAGGAGGAGCGACCGTGCCGGAACTTGATCTGGAAATGGCCCGCAAGACCCTGGACGGCCAGCCGTTCAGCCGTCTCGTCCAGGCGCGGATCGCCGAGTTCGGTGACGGGAAGGCCGTCCTGGAGATCGACATCCGCGAGGAGCTGCTCCAGCAGAACGGCTTCGTGCACGGTGGGGTCCTGGCGTACGCGGCCGACAACGCCCTCACCTTCGCCGCCGGTACGGCCCTCGGATCCGCCGTCCTGACCAGCGGCTTCTCCATCCAGTACGTACGGCCCGCGACCGGCGTCAGCCTCGCCGCCCGCGCCCAGGTCGTCCACGCGGGTCGCCGCCAGGCCACCGTCCGCTGCGAGCTGTTCACCGTGAAGGAGGACGGCGCCGAGGCACTCTGCGCCGTCGCGCAAGGCACCGTACTGTCCGCACAGCCGTCTTGAGAGGACGCCGCCTGTGACCGCCGATGCCCCCGCCGCCATAGTCGATCTCGCCGCACTCGGCGAGGACTTCACCCGGAACCCGTACCCCGTCTACGCGAAGCTCCGCGAGGCGGGCCCCGTCCACCGCATCCGGATGCCCGAGGGCTCCGACGCCTGGCTCGTCGTCGGCTACGAGGCCGGGCGCGCCCTCCTCGCCGACCCGCGGCTCTCCAAGGAGTGGCGCAACGCCTCGCCCGCGCTGGGCGTCGCCCAGGTCTCGTCGGGGCGCACCATGCTCAGCTCGGACCCGCCGTTGCACGCCCGGCTCCGGGGGCTCGTCACCCGCGAGTTCACACCCCGCCGCATCGAGCAACTCGCCCCGCGCATCCAGGAGATGACCGACGGACTGCTCGACGCGATGCTCGCCGCCGCTCCCGGTGGGCGCGCCGATCTCGTCGAGTCGCTGGCCTTCCCGCTCCCGATGGGTGTGATCTGCGAACTGCTCGGCGTCCCCTTCCTCGATCGGGCGTCGTTCCGCGACCTCTCCAACGTCGCGATCTCCTCGACCGATCCCGAGGAGCGGGCCGCGGCCGCCAAGGCCATGCCCGCCTACCTCTCCCAGCTGCTCGCCTCCAAGCGCGAACAGCCCGGCGACGACCTGATGAGCGCGCTCATCACCGCTTCGGACGAGGAGGGCGACCGTCTCTCCGGGGAGGAACTCCTCGGCATGGCCTGGTTGCTGCTGGTCGCCGGCCACGAGACCACGGTCAATCTCATCTCCAACGGTGTCCTGGCCCTGCTCACCCACCCTGACCAACTGGCCGCCCTGCGCGCCGACGTCGGCCTCATCGACCAGGCGGTGGAGGAGATGCTCCGCTACGAGGGCCCGGTGGAGACCCCCACGTACCGCTTCACCACCGAGCCCCTCGACATCGGCGGCACCGTGATCCCCGGCGGCGGCGAACTGGTCCTGGTCGCGCTCTCCGACGCCAACCGCGACCCGGCCCGCTACCAGGACCCGGACCGCTTCGACATCCGGCGCACCGACGCCCGCAGCCACCTCTCCTTCGGCCACGGCATCCACTACTGCCTGGGCGCACCGCTGGCCCGCCTGGAGGCGCGCATCGCGATCCGCTCCCTCCTGGAGCGCTGCCCGGACCTCTCGCTGGAGATCGACCCGGCGGCGGTCTCCTGGCGTACGGGCATGCTCATCCGGGGCCCGCACGCCCTCCCCGTCAGCTGGTAGGGATCTCCGCGACACGGACCGGGCGCCGCTCGCGCCGCGAGAGCTCGCAGGCCTCGGCGATGCGCAGGGCGTGCAGCGCCTCGCGGCCGTCGCAGGGGTTGGCGAGCTCTCCCCGTACGACCTGGAGGAAGGCGTCCAACTCGGCCTCGTAGGCGGGGGCGAAGCGCTCCAGGAAGCCCGGCCAGGGCTTGTCCGCGGGCGGCGGGCCCTGGGGTTCGGCGGAGGTGAGGGGCGTACGGTCGTCGAGCCCGGCCGCGATCTGGTCGAGCTCCCCGGCCAGCTCCATGCGGACGTCGTAGCCCGCCCCGTTGCACCGGGTCGCGGTGGCCGTGGCGAGGACCCCGTCGTCGAGGGTGAGGACGGCGGCGGCCGTGTCGATGTCCCCGGCCTCGCGGAACATCGCGGGCCCCGCGTCGGACCCCGTCGCGTACACCTCGACGACCTCCCGCCCGGTCACCCACCGCATCATGTCGAAGTCGTGCACCAGACAGTCCCGGTAGAGGCCGCCCGACAGCGGCAGATACGCGGCGGGCGGCGGCGCGGGATCCGACGTCATGGCGCGTACGGTGTGCAGCCGCCCGAGCGCACCGGAGCGCACCAGGGAGCGCGCCGCTACGTAGCCCGCGTCGAAGCGCCGCATGAAGCCCAGTTGGAGGACCGTCCCCGCCGCCTCGACCTCGTGCAGCGCGGCCAGGGTCCCGGGCAGGTCGAGGGCGATCGGCTTCTCGCAGAAGACGGGGAGCCCGGCCCGGGCGGCGCGGCCGATCAGTTCGGCGTGCGAGGAGGTGGCGGAGGCGACGACCAGCGCGTCGAGGTCCTGCGCGAACAGCGCGTCGACCGAGGCCGCGGCGCTCGCACCGGTCCGTACCGCCACCTCTGCCGCCCGCGCCCCGTCGGTGTCCGCGACCACCAGGGACTCCACGCGGGGGTGGGCGCCGAGCACCCCCGCGTGGAAGGAGCCGATCCGTCCCGTGCCGATGAGTCCGATTCGCATGGCCCCAACGTGCCGTCGGCCGCCCGGTCCTGTCAACGGTATGTCCTGACAAACTCCCGGCCGGCTAAAGGGTGTTCGCCGCGTCGAGACGCAGCACCACCACCCCGTACGGAGGCAGCACCACCGTGTCCACCGCGCCGCCCCCCGGTTCGGAGAGCAGGTGCCCGGCCTCGGTCACCGGCTTCACCCGGAGCTCCTCCGGGCTCTGGCTGACCAGCCAGACGAAGCGGTGCCCCTCCTCGTGGACCAGCAGGTCCACGGCGACGCGCGGATCGTCGACGGTCACCGGACGCCGTACCCCCGCGTGCACGGCGAGCGCGTCGTACAGCCTGCTCGTCGCCTCCGGATTGACCCGCGGAGTCACGGCCGCCATGTGCTCCAGCGGATACGTGCACAGCACCACGCTCCCGGCGCCGATCCGGCGGCTCAGCAGCGCGGGCCGTCCCCGGCCGTCGGTCGCGAGCACCTCGGCGCCCTCCGGCTCCACCGGCAGGAACGATCTGCTGCTGTCGGTGCCGGCGGTACGGAAGGCCAGGGTGGCGCCCTCGGGGAGGTTGCCGAAGGGCTGCAGGAAGGTCAGGACGGTCTCGTCGTCCTCGATCGGGTTGACCATCCCGTACTCCAACTGGTGTTGCACGCCGAAGAGTTGGTCGAGGTGTGCGTACCAGGGCCCGCGCTGCTCGTCGTGGCTGCCCGCGCAGTACGAGACATAGACCGTGGCCCCGCCGCGCGCCAGCTCCTCCAGCCGGTACCAGCCGGAGGCGAGCAACTGCTTGGTGGCGGGCACCAGATACAGCCGGTGGCCCTCCGGCAGCCCGTTGCTCTCGCGGACCACGGCGGCGGGGGCGTCGGCGAGGCGGGCCGCGATCCACGACTGCCGGGCGGTCTGCTCCACATGCCGGCGGTCCTCGGGCCGGGTGAAGGGGTAGAGCGTGTCGAGGTACGAGGAGACGACCAGGGCCGTGTCCGTCTCCGCGCGGGTGCACCGCTCGAAGTCGACCGCCTCCAACACCCGAGCGAAGTCGCGGAGTTCGAGCAGCTGGGGCTTGGCGGCTCCGGTGGAGTCGGTGAGCCCGAAGTGCATCTCGAAGGGATGGTGGCTGTACGGGGGCTGGTCGCGCAGCGTGTCGTAGTCGGTGTTGTTCCAGGCGATCCAGCCCGTCGCCCCGGCCAGCAGAGAGTTGTGCAGGGCCTGGCGGTAGTAGCGGGCCGCATGGGCGCCCGAGGCGAAGTCGGAGGTCAGGCCGAACTCCTCCAGGACCACGGGGCGGCCGAAGGACCCGGTCAGCTCGCAGACCCAGGCGGCCGCGTAGTGCTGGCGCACCACGTCGTCCTCCATGCGGTAGACGTGCGGGCCCAGCCAGTCGGTGAGGGCGGCGGTGTCGCGCAGTGAGAAACCGTTGTCGTGGCCGGAGTTCTCCAGACCCCAGGCGCCGTCGCCGAGCGAGACGGGCTGGGTGGCGCCGCCGGCCCGCACCGCGTCGACGAGGATCTGGGCCCAGGAGGCGACGGACTCGCGGGTGGCACCCTCGGCGCCGTAGATCGGCATCTCGTTGGAGATCAGCCAGCCCGCCACGGCCGGATGGTCCTTGAAGCGCCGGGTCATCTCGCGGGCGAACCAGGCCTGTCGGGCGACCAGCCAGACGTCGGTGTAGAGGTCGCGGCCCCCGCGCCAGACGGGGTCCCAGTTCTCGCCGGACATGTGGCCGACGATGAAGGTCGGCACGGTGGTCATGCCGAGCTCCTGGTGCCGGTCGAGGAAGTCCCGGTAGCGGTCGCAGAGGACGTCGTCGACGCGGTGCGGTTCGGGGTGGAAGTCCGGCCAGTAGAAGAACGACCGGGTCATGTTGAGCCCGTGCTCGTGCAGGACGCGCAGCTCCCCGGTGACGGTCTCCCCGTCGTACGAGCGCCACATCAGCGGACCCCCGGCGCGGGA
The DNA here is from genome assembly GCF_036227325.1 of Streptomyces sp. NBC_01465. Taxonomy (NCBI): domain Bacteria; kingdom Bacillati; phylum Actinomycetota; class Actinomycetes; order Kitasatosporales; family Streptomycetaceae; genus Streptomyces; species Streptomyces sp. NBC_01465. The sequence goes on from NZ_CP109467.1 coordinate 7,101,934, forward strand.
CCAGAAGTTGGCGCCCAGCCAGGTGGCGGGGGAGCGGTCGGAGGGAATGCGGGCAGCAGGACGCTCCATCGGTGAATTCTCCCTGAGGGCGCTGAGGGCAGCTGGCATGACAGGTGCGGCCCGTTGCGGACGGGCGTGCCGCGCTTTCCACAGCAGTGAACCGCTGTACCGGTTTAGCGTCAACCCCTCGGTAAACCGGTTTACTTGACCGGGGCCGCCACGCTCCCCCGCAGCGTCAGCCGGGGCGCGGGATCCTCCAGGTCCGCCACCTCGAGCCCGCCCGCCGCCGCCCGCAGCAGCCGCGCCGCATGGGCCCCGTACCCGGCGATGTCCCGGCTGAGGGCCGTCAGTGCGGGGTGGACCAGCTCGCAGAGGGCGGAGTCGTCCCAGGCCACCAGTGAGACGTCGGCGGGCACGTGCAGCCCCATCGACTGGACGGTGGCGAGCCCGGAGACGGCCATCACGTCGTTGTCGTACATGATCGCCGTCGGCGCCTCGCCGCCGGACAGCAGCGCCCGGGTGGCCGCGGCTCCCGCCTCCCCGCTGTAGTCGGTCTCCACCGTGCACCCCGACAGCCCCAACTCCCGTACGGCCGCGTCGAATGCGGCCCCACGGATCACGGTGTGCCGCAGCCGCTCGGGTCCGCCCACCCGCGCCAGCCTGCGATGCCCCAGGTCGGCGAGGTGGCGTACGACGGTGTGCACGGCGGCCGCGTCGTCGCTCCAGACCGCGGGCAGCGCGCCCGTGCCGACCGGCGCGCCGAGCACCACGGCCGGCATGCCGAGCTCTTCGAGCACCGTCACCCGGGCGTCGTCGGCCTGCAGGTCCACCAGGAACACCCCGTCCACGCGGCGCTGCGCCCACCAGGACTTGTAGAGCGCGACCTCCGCCGCCTGGTCCTCGGCCATGGTGAGCACCAACGGCGTTGCGTCCCTGATCAGTTCGGACTGGATCCCCGAGATCAGCTGCATGAAGAAGGGTTCCAGGCCGAGGGTGCGCGCCGGCCGGTCGATGACCAGGCCGAACGCCCCCGCCCTTCCGTCGGAGAGCGCGCGGGCGGCGCTGTTGGGCTGCCAGCCGAGCTCCTCCGCGATGGCGAGGATGCGGCGGCGGGTCGGTTCGGAGACGCCGGGGCGGTTGTTGAGCGCAAAAGACACCGCGCCCTTGGTGACTCCGGCGCGCCGGGCGATGTCCGCCATCGTGGGGCGCTTCACGGGCGGGACCTGGGAGTTCGATTCATTTCGACTAATCCGGTTCAGTAGACGGGGCGGATTGATTCTCGACATCGTCGGACATCGCTCGGCAGAAAAGCAATGCACCGGCATTGACTCAGGCTTTCCGGCGCCCTTAATTTTCACGGCACCGACGGTGCGCGGACCGCCGTTCGGCCCTCCATCCGTGCCACGACGAGCTAGGGAACAGCCATGGTGCACATACGGATACGGACACGGACAACGACGTTCGCCGGAGCGCTGGTCGCCACCGCGCTGCTGACCGCGGCCTGCACCGGCAGCGGAGGCAGTGCGAAGGGAGCGGACGCGAAGGCCCCCACGGACCCGAAGAAGGTCTCGGGGACCATCACCGTCCTCACCCACAAGACCGACCTGGTGCAGGACGGCACGATGAAGAGGTACGCGGACGAGTTCAACAAGATCTACCCCAAGGTGACGGTCAAGTTCGATGCCATCACCGACTACGAGGGGGAGGTCAAGATCCGGATGAACACGGAGAACTACGGCGACGTCCTGATGATCCCCGGCGTCATCCCCAAGGCCGACTACCCCAGGTTCTTCGCCTCCCTCGGCACCGAGGCCGAGCGCAGCAAGAAGTACCGCTTCACCGCGTTCACGACGGTCGGCGGCAAGACGTACGGCCAGAGCCCGATGGGGTCGATCCCCGGGTTCACGTACAACAAGAAGGTGTGGAGTCAGGCAGGGATCACCAAGTGGCCCACCACGCCTGCGGAGTTCCTCGCCGACCTGAAGCAGATCAAGACGAAGACGGCGTCGATCCCGTACTACACCAACTTCAAGGACATGTGGCCGATGACCGCATGGACCTTCGCGAACGGTTCGCTCAGCTGCGACGTCCAGGCCAACAACAAGCTCACCACCACCGACCCGTGGGCGAAGAACGGCGGCGAGCTGCGCACCGTCGACACCCTGCTCTACGACATCGTGCACGACGGGTACGCGGAGAAGGACCCGACGACCACGGCCTGGGAGGCGTCCAAGACCAAGCTGGCCAAGGGGCAGATCGCCACGATGTGGCTCGGCTCCTGGGCGACCGTGCAGATGCAGGGTGCCGCGAAGAGCGTCGGCACGAACCCCGACGACATCGGGTTCATGCCCTTCCCCGCCCAGGTGGACGGCAAGTACTGCCCGGTCACGTCCCCGGACTACAACCAGGCCGTGAACATCCACTCCGCGCACAAGGAGGCGGCCCGCGCCTGGATCGACTGGTTCACCGACAAGTCGGGTTACGCGGACTCGCAACTGACCATCTCGCCGCTCAAGTCGGCCCCGCTGCCCGCGATCCTCAAGCCGTACGAGGACGCGGGGGTCAAGTTCATCGAGCTCGACCAGACCAAGGGCGCACAGGTCAACGCGATCGACAACGAGTCGGAGATCGGCCTGAACAAGCCCGACTACCGGCAGGACCTGGTCGACATCGCCCGCGGCGCCAAGAAGCAGAGCCTGGAGTCGTTCTTCGCCGACCTCTCCAAGCGCTGGACCGCCGCGCAGAAGTCCGCAGGGCAGTGATGGCACAGACCACCGCACACCAGGCTCCCCCGGTGCAGCACGCGGTGCGGCCGGCGGAGGCGAAAGCCCCTGCACGCGCCCGCCGTTGGCGCGCCGTCACACCCTGGCTCTTCCTCGCCGCCCCACTGGTGCTCCTGGGGGTCTTCACCTACGCACCGGTCGCGAACATGATCGCGTACAGCTTCACCGACTGGGACGGCATCAGCCCCGAACTGCACTACACCGGGGTGGAGAACTACACCGAACTCTTCACCCGGCCCGCGCTGTTCCAGGTCTTCTTCGTCAGCGCCTACTACCTGGCCGCGTCCGTCGTGCAGATCGTCCTGGCCCTCTACTTCGCCACGATCCTCAGCTTCGACATCCGCTTCCGCAACCTCTTCAAGGGGCTGCTGTTCTTCCCGTACCTCATCAACGGTGTCGCCATCGGCTTCGTCTTCCTCTACTTCTTCCAGGACGGCGGCACCCTGGACACCGTCCTCGGTCTCTTCGGGGCCGGCGGCCACCGCGCGTGGCTCGGCACGGCGGAGTCCGCCAACAGCTCCATGGCCGGGGTGTCCGTCTGGCGCTACCTGGGTCTCAACTTCGTCCTCTTCCTCGGAGCGATCCAGTCGATCCCCGGCGAGCTGTACGAGGCGGCGGAGCTCGACGGCGCCAATCGCTGGCAGCAGTTCCGGCACATCATCGCGCCGAGCATCAGACCGATCCTGAGCCTGACCGTGATCCTGTCGATCTCCGGGTCGCTCTCCGCCTTCGAGATCCCGTACATCATGACCGGCGGTGCGACGGGCACGGAGACGTTCGTCATCCAGACCGTGAAGCTCGCCTTCCAGTTCAACAAGACAGGGCTCGCCTCGGCCGCCGCGATCGTGCTGCTGCTGATCATCCTCGGGGTGACCTGGGTGCAGCGCCGTCTGGTCCCCGACGAAAAGGTCGACCTCGTATGAGTACGCACACTGCCCGGGGCATGAACCGGACGGCCTCCGCGCTGCGTTACACGTCCCTGGTGGCAGCCTGCCTGGTCGTGCTGCTGCCGCTGGCCGCCGTCTTTCTGACCTCCCTCAAGAGCGCGCAGGAAATGGCGGACTCCGACGGGGCGCTGACCCTGCCGCACAACTGGCTGAACTTCGACAACTACGTCACGGCGTTCCGGGACGGCCGGATGCTCTCGGCCTTCGGCAACACGGCGTTCATCCTCTTCTTCTCGATCACCGGCACGGTGCTCATCGGCTCCATGACGGCGTACGCCATCGACCGGTTCACGTTCCGTTTCAAGAAGCTGGTCGTCGCGCTCTTCCTGATCGCGACACTGGTGCCGGGGGTCACCACCCAGGTCGCGACCTTCCAGATCGTCAACAGCTTCGGCATGTTCGACACCCGGTGGGCGCCCATCGCCCTCTACATGGGCACGGACATCGTCTCGATCTACATCTTCCTGCAGTTCATCCGCGGGATCCCGGTCTCCCTGGACGAATCGGCCCGCCTCGACGGCGCCAACGCCTTCACCATCTACCGCAAGATCATCTTTCCGCTCCTGAAGCCGGCGATCGCGACGGTCGTCATCATCAAGGGCATCACCGTCTACAACGACTTCTACATCCCGTTCCTGTACATGCCGTCCGACGACCTGGGCACGATCTCCACCTCGCTCTTCCGCTTCAAAGGCCCCTTCGGAGCGCACTGGGAGACCATCTCGGCCGGCGCGGTGCTCGTCATCCTGCCGACCCTCGCCGTCTTCCTCTTCCTGCAGCGGTACATCTACAACGGGTTCACCCGGGGAGCGACCCGGTGACTACCCTTTGTCCGGACAACCGGACGAGGACTACGCTCCCCCCGTGTCCAAACCCATGGCCGACCCCGCGCTCAGTCTTGAACTCGGCGTGGACCGCACCAGCCCGGTCCCGCTCTACTTCCAGCTCGCCCAGCAGTTGGAGGCGGCCATCGAGCGCGGCCGGCTCACCCCCGGCACCCTCCTCGGCAACGAGATCGACCTCGCGGGCCGCCTCGGGCTCTCCCGCCCGACCGTCCGCCAGGCCATCCAGTCGCTGGTCGACAAGGGCCTTCTCGTACGCCGCCGGGGGGTGGGCACCCAGGTCGTGCACAGCCAGGTCAAGCGCCCGCTCGAACTGAGCAGCCTCTACGACGACCTCCTCGCGGCGGGCCAGCGCCCCACGACCCGCGTCCTGTGCAACGACACCGTCCCCGCGACCGCCGAGATCGCGGCAGCCCTCGCGGTCCCCGAGGGCAGCGAGGTCCAGCACGTCGAGCGACTGCGGCTCGCGTACGACGAGCCCATGGCGCACCTCTGCAACTACCTCCCCACCGGTCTACTGTCCCTGGACACCGACCAGTTGGAGGCCACGGGCCTCTACCGGATGATGCGCGCGGCGGGCATCACCCTGCACAGCGCCCGCCAGTCGGTGGGCGCCCGCGCCGCCGGCGCCGCGGAGGCCGTACGGCTCGGGGAGCCCGACGGGGCGCCGCTGCTCACGATGCAGCGCACCACCTTCGACTCCACCGGACGGGCCGTCGAATTCGGCACCCACGCCTACCGGGCCTCGCGCTACGCCTTCGAGTTCCAGCTCCTGGTCCGCCCGTAGAGCCGGTGGAGTTCGTAAGAATGTTCTGACAAACCATTGACGGGGCAGCGCGCCCGCCGCTAGAACTCCTCTGCCGCAACCCGGCGGCCGGGAGAGAAGGCGGACCCCATGCGTACGACCCGTACAGCAGCAGCACTCCTCGTCGCCACGCTGACGCTCGCCGCCGCCGGCTGCTCGGGCTCGGGCGGCAAGGACGCCGAACCGAAGCCGTCCCAGCCGTCCAACGGTAAAGGGGTCTCCACCCCGCGTCTGAAGATCGCGATGATCACCCACTCCGGCGAGGGCGACACCTTCTGGGACATCGTCCAGAGCGGCGCCAAACAGGCCGCGGCCAAGGACAACGTGCAGTTCCTGTACTCCGCCAACAAGGACGGCGGCCAGCAGGCCCAGCTCATCCAGGCCGCCATCGACCAGAAGGTCGACGGGATCGTCGTCACCCTCGCCAAGCCCGACGCGGTCAAGGACGTCGTGAAGAAGGCCGTCCAGGCCGGCATCCCCGTGATCTCCATCAACTCCGGCGCCGAGTTCTCCCAGCAGCTCGGCGCGCTCGGTCACATAGGCCAGGACGAGTCCGTCGCGGGCGAGGCGGTCGGCGAACAGCTCAACACCGAGGGCAAGAAGAAGGCCCTCTGCGTCATCCACGAACAGGGCAACGTCTCCCTCGAAGCGCGCTGCGCGGGCGTGAAGAAGACCTTCAAGGGCTCCGTCTCGAACGTCAACGTCGACGGCACCAACACGCCCGCCGCCGCCTCCTCGATCACCGCGAAGCTCCAGGCCGCGAAGGACACCGACGCCGTCGTCACCCTCGGCGCGCCGATGGCGGACGCCGCAGTGAAGGCGAAGGGCGACGCGGGCTCGTCGGCCGAGGTGGACACCTTCGACCTCAACGCCAAGGTCGTGTCGTCCATGAAGTCCGGCGCCATCGGCTTCGCCGTCGACCAGCAGCCGTACCTCCAGGGCTACCTCGCCATCGACGAACTGTGGCTCTACAAGACCAACCTCAACGTCATCGGCGGCGGAAAGCCGGTCCTCACCGGACCCGCGATCCTCACCAAGAAGGACGTACCCGCACTGGAGAAGTACACCGCCGCCGGTACCCGATGACGGCCCCGCGACCTCACGTGACCCATACTTGGCCCGCACGAGATGTACGGAAGACCAAGAAGGGCACCACGTCGTGGCAAGGGTTCGGACAGGGGTACGCGCGGTGAGCGCGGTGCTGGCGGCGGTGCTCGGAGCGTCCCTCGCGGGGTGCAGCAGCACGGGCGGCAAGCGCGCCGAGGAGCGGGCCGCACAGGCCGCATCGGGCAAGGCGGCGGTGGACACACCCCGCTGGAAAGTCGCGATGGTCACCCACTCGGGCGATGGCGACACCTTCTGGGACATCGTCCAGAAGGGTGCCGAGCAGGCGGCCGCCAAGGACAACATCGACTTCCTGTACGCCCACAGCGACCAGGCCCAGGAGCAGGCCCAGCTGGTCGACTCCTACGTCTCCAAGGGCGTCGACGGCCTGGTCGTCACGCTCGCCAAGCCGGACGCCATGAAGGAGGCCGTCGCCAGGGCCGAGAAGGCCGGCATCCCGGTGATCACCGTGAACTCGGGCTCCGAGGTCTCCAAGGCCTTCGGCGCGCTCGCCCACATCGGCCAGGACGAGACGATCGCCGGCGAGGCCGTCGGCGAGGAGCTCAACAAGCGCGGCAAGGAGAAGGCCATCTGCGTCCTGCACGAGCAGGGCAACGTCGGCCACGAGCAGCGCTGCGCCGGAGCGAAGAAGACGTTCAAGGGCACGATGCAGAACCTCTACGTCGACGGCACCAACATGCCCGACGTCCAGGCGTCCATCGAGGCCAAGCTCCAGGCCGACAAGTCCGTCGACTCCGTCGTGACCCTCGGTGCGCCCTTCGCGGACGCCGCCGTCCAGGCCAAGGAGACCGCGCAGTCCTCGGCCGAGATCGACACCTTCGACCTCAACGCCGCCGTCGCCACCGCGCTCTCCGCCGGCACCCTCGGCTTCGCCGTGGACCAGCAGCCGTACCTCCAGGGCTACGAGGCCGTGGACCTCATCTGGCTCTACAAGTACAACCTCAACGTGCTCGGCGGCGGAAAGCCGGTCCTCACCGGACCGCAGATCATCACCAAGGACGACGCCGGAGCTCTGCAGAAGTACACGGAGCGGGGGACCCGATGACCACAGTCGCACCACCGGCGGACGAACGGCTGCTCAGGCCGTCGCTGCTGCGCAGACTCCTCGGCCGGCCCGAGCTCGGCTCGGTCGTCGGCGCGGTCGCCGTCTTCATCTTCTTCTCGATCGTCGCGGACAGCTTCCTGCAGCTCTCCAGTCTCTCGACCGTGCTGTACGCGGCCTCGACCATCGGCATCATGGCGGTCCCCGTCGCGCTGCTGATGATCGGCGGCGAGTTCGACCTCTCCGCCGGTGTGCTGGTGACCAGCGCCGCGCTGATCTCCTCGATGTTCAGCTACCAGATGACCGCGAACGTCTGGGTGGGCGTCTTCGTCTCGCTCGCCGTCACGCTCGCCATCGGCGCGTTCAACGGCTTCATGCTGACCCGCACCAAGCTCCCCAGCTTCATCATCACGCTGGGCACGTTCCTGATGCTGACCGGTCTGAACCTCGGCTTCACCAAGCTCATCAGCGGCACGGTCTCCACGAAGGCCATCGGCAACATGGAGGGCTTCTCCTCGGCGAAGGAAGTCTTCGCCTCGCAGCTCACCATCGGCTCCGTCAACCTCAAGGTGACCATCCTGTGGTGGGCGGCGCTGATCGCCGTCGCCACCTGGATCCTGCTGCGCACCAAGGCCGGTAACTGGATCTTCGCGGTCGGCGGCAACGCGGACGCGGCCCGCGCGGTCGGCGTCCCGGTCGTCAAGACCCGTATCGGCCTCTACATGGGTGTGGCCTTCGCGGCCTGGATCTCCGGCCAGCACCTGCTCTTCAGCTACGACGTGGTGCAGTCCGGCGAGGGCGTCGGCAACGAGCTGACGTACATCATCGCGGCCGTCATCGGCGGCTGTCTGATCACCGGCGGCTACGGCTCCGCGGTCGGCTCGGCGGTCGGCGCGTTCATCTTCGGCATGACCAGCAAGGGCATCGTGTACGCGGAGTGGAACCCGGACTGGTTCAAGTTCTTCCTGGGGGCGATGCTGCTCCTGGCCACGCTGCTCAACGCCTGGGTACGCAAGCGAGCGGAGGCATCGCGATGACAGCTCTTGTCGAACTCGACGGCGTAGCGAAGTTCTACGGCAACATCAAAGCCCTCGAGGACGTCTCGCTCCTGGTCAACGCGGGCGAGATCACCTGCGTCCTCGGCGACAACGGGGCGGGCAAGTCCACCCTCATCAAGATCATCTCCGGGCTGCACCAGCACGACGCGGGCACCTTCCGCATCGACGGCGAGGAGACCACCCTCACCAAGCCGCGCGAGGCCCTCGACAAGGGCATCGCCACGGTCTACCAGGACCTCGCCGTCGTCCCCCTGATGCCGGTCTGGCGGAACTTCTTCCTCGGCTCCGAACCCACAAAGGGTGCAGGACCGCTCAAGCGCCTCGACGTGCAGAAGATGCGCGAGACGACCCGCGCCGAGCTCCTGCGCATGGGCATCGACCTGCGCGACGTCGACCAGCCCATCGGCACCCTCTCCGGCGGCGAGCGCCAGTGCGTGGCCATCGCCCGCGCCGTCCACTTCGGCGCCAAGGTCCTCGTCCTCGACGAGCCGACCGCGGCCCTCGGCGTCAAGCAGTCCGGCGTCGTCCTGAAGTACGTCGCCGCCGCCCGCGACCAGGGCCTCGGCGTGGTCCTCATCACGCACAACCCGCACCACGCCCACCTGGTCGGCGACCGGTTCGTCCTCCTCAAGCGCGGTGCCATGTTCGGCAGCTACACCAAGGACGAGATCACCCTCGACGAGCTGACGCGCCAGATGGCCGGCGGCAGCGAGCTGGAGGAGCTCAGCCACGAACTGCAGCGCGCCACGGTGCTCCCCGAGGTCCCCGTGAAGAAGCTCCCGGACGCCTCCTGACATCTCGGATGGCAGAATCGGCCCGATGAGTACGTACCGCGACTTCGCGCACCGGGGCTCCGCCCGCGCCACCGTCCTGAAGACCGTCGGCACCCGCGAGCGCCGTTCCCACCTCACGGCGCCCCGGGTCCCGACGGTCGGGATCGACATCGGCGGTACGAAGGTGATGGCCGGCGTCGTCGACGCGGACGGCGTGATCCTGGAGCGGATCAAGACCGAGACGCCCGACAAGTCCAAGAGCGCCAAGGTCGTCGAGGACGTCATCACCGAGCTGGTCCTCGACCTCTCCGACCGGCACGACGTCCACGCCGTGGGCATCGGCGCGGCCGGCTGGGTCGACGCCGACCGCTCGCGCGTGCTGTTCGCCCCCCACCTGGCCTGGCGCGACGAGCCGCTGCGCGACGCGCTTCAGGCCCGTCTCGCGGTCCCCGTCATGGTCGACAACGACGCCAACACCGCCGCCTGGGCGGAGTGGCGCTTCGGCGCGGGGCGCGGCGAGGACCACCTCGTCATGATCACGCTGGGCACCGGCATCGGCGGCGCGATCCTGGAGGACGGGCAGGTCAAGCGCGGCAAGTTCGGGGTCGCGGGCGAGTTCGGCCATATGCAGGTCGTGCCCGGCGGCCACCGCTGCCCGTGCGGCAACCGCGGCTGCTGGGAGCAGTACAGCTCCGGCAACGCCCTGGTCCGCGAGGCGCGCGAGCTCGCCGCCGCCGACTCGCCGGTCGCGTACAACCTCATCGAGCGGGTCAAGGGCAGCATCCCCGACATCACGGGGCCGCTGATCACCGAGCTCGCCCGCGAGGGCGACGCGATGTGCATCGAGCTCTTCCAGGACATCGGCCAGTGGCTCGGCGTCGGCATCGCCAACCTCGCCGCCGCCCTCGACCCCTCCTGCTTCGTGATCGGCGGCGGCGTCAGCGCCGCCGACGACCTCCTCATCGGCCCCGCCCGCGACGCGTTCAAGCGCCAGCTGACCGGCCGCGGCTACCGCCCCGAGGCCCGGATCGTGAAGGCGGAGCTCGGCCCCGAGGCCGGCATGGTCGGCGCCGCCGACCTGGCCAGGCTGATCGCCCGCCGCTTCCGCCGCGCCAACCGGCGGCGTGTGGAGCGCTACGAGCGCTACGCCCGCGCCTCCCGTACCACCCAGGGATCCGCATGATGACCGCAGCCGTGCCGCGCCAGTCCTCGCCCCCGGACGAACCCGGCCGCAAGCCCCCCGAGGACCGGCGCCATGTGGTCCGCCGCCGGATCATCACCTTGCTGATCATCCTGCTCCTGGTCGGCGTACCGGCCGGCTATCTGCTGATCTCCGCCGAGCAGAGCCGCCAGAGCGGCCGCGACAAGGAGAAGGAGGCCGCGGCCACCGGGCTGCTCCCGGGCCGGCCCTCCACCGTCCAGCGCTCCATCTACGACGTCCCCGTCCCGGCGGGATCCACCAGCACCGGGTACTACGAGACGAGCAACTGGAAGGTCAGCCGCCTCTACACCCAGTTCCGTACGTCGGCGGCCGGACTCGACCAGTTCATGAAGGGCGTCGGCACCAGCACCTCCGCCCTGGAGGCCGGCAAGGTGACGATCAGCGCGAGCGACGCGAAGGTCGTCGGCTGGACCTTCCCCGAGGGCCGCAAATGGGCCGGCACCACCTTCACGCAGAAGGACCCGCAGCCCACGGTGAACATCACCGTGGACCTGACGAACCCGTCGAGCCCGATGGTGTACGTCGTCTCGGCGACGAAGCCCTGAGGCCACGGACCCTCAGCGGACCGGGAGCGGTCCGGTGTCCGACTCGATGACGGTCAGGACGTCCACCACGCGATGGAGCCGCCCCCGCACCCGGGCGGCGTCGGCCGAGGCCACGACGACCTCGGCGGTGGCCCGGGCGGGAGCGGAGACCGCGTAGGTCAGCTCCTGCACCGGCACCGGGCGCAGAGCGGAGACGATCCGGCCGAGCGCCCCGCCACTGTCGCGGAGCGTGACCGTGATCCGGCGGGGAGAGTACGAGTCGGGCGTCATGGCGGTGCTTCCTTGTCTTGGTCTGACGGCCGGGTGAGGCCGTTCGCACGGAGGGGGAAAGCAGAAAGACCCCTCGCGGAGGGCGAGAGGTCTGCGTGCGGGCGGTGAGCTGCCCGGGAGGGGTCGCCTCCGGGTCATCTCGGTGCCGGCACGCCGCAGCCGATAATGAGCTGACGCAGCATGGCGCGGATGCTCGCACCGAACCGGCTGTCCCAGCAACGGCGTCTCATGCTGCGGACAGCGGACGCCATGACCTGACCGTGCGTCATCGCACCTGCCGCGCGCTCTCGTTCGTCGGCGCCGACGAACGGGGCCGCTCCGCCTTGTAGCGAGCGACGAAGTGCCTGCGCTCCCACCTCCCCTACGTTTCGGACATCACCGGCTCGTAGCCTCGGAAGTGGGGATCCGCATGACCACGTGCGCTGAGCTCAACCGTCCGTCCGTCACGCCTGCGCACCCGCGGGTGTCGGTATGAGAGGCACCGCGGCACACACCGGACGCGCCCTGCCCCTGGTGGCGGCCGTCGCGCTTCTGACCGCCGGCTGCGGCGGGGCGTCGGGGTCCGGCAGCGGCGGCGGGGAGGGCAAGCTCGCAAACGGCAGGACGTTCACCACGGCCGTCGCCTCCGACCCCGGAGCCCTCGACCCGGCGAAGACGGTGTTGTCGATCGCCATCGGGATCAACCGCTACCTGTACGACCCGCTCATCCACCTCGACGACCGCGGCGAGCCCGAGGCGGGCCTCGCGCAGAAGTGGCAGGCGACCGTCAGCACGGCGTCCTTCACCCTGCGCCCCGGCCTCACGTGCTCCGACGGTTCGCCGCTGACCGCGAGCGATGTGGCCGCGAACATCAACTACATCGGTGCCCCGGAGAACAAGTCGCCGATGGCAGGCGTGCTCGTGCAGCCGGGCACCAAGGCCCGGGCCGACGACGGGAAGCGGACCGTCACGCTCACCAGCGGCGCCCCCGACGCGTTCCTGCTGCGCAACGCCGGTTCCGTACCGATCGCCTGCGGTGCGGGTCTCAAGGACCGCACGGTGCTGGCCAAGGGCGGCAAGGGGAGCGGCACCGGCATGTTCACCCTGACCGAAGCCGTCGCCGGGGACCACTACACCCTCACCCGGCGCAAGGACTACAGCTGGGGCCCGGGCGCCTCCACGCAGAAGGCCGAAGGGCTGCCGGACAAGGTGACGATACGGGTGATCCCCAACGAGACCACGGCCGCCAACCTGCTCACCTCCGGAGAGCTGAACGCCGCTGTGGTCGCCGGCCCCGAACAGAAGCGGCTGGCCGCGCAGAAGCTGTTCCACGCGGATGTGCAGGCACCGCTGGGCGAGCTGTACTTCAACCAGACCGCAGGCCGCCCCGGAGCGGACGAGACGGTGCGCCGGGCGCTGGTCCAGGCGCTGAGCCTGCCCGACGTGGGCAAGGTGATCACCAACGGCACCGGAAAGCCCTCCCAGGGCCTGGTCACCGACGAACCACGGGCCTGCACCGGCGACTCGGTCACCGGCAACCTTCTCCGGCACGACCTCGCCGCCGCCAAGTCCGCACTGGACGCGGCAGGTTGGACACCCGGCCCCGGCGGGACACGGACCAAGGACGGCAAGAAGCTCGCACTGAGCCTGATGTACGCCACCCAGAACGGGCCCGCCGTGGCCGCGGGCGCCGAACTGATCCAGCAGGAGTGGAAGAGCCTGGGGGCCGACGTCACGCTGAAGCCGGCGGACAGCCCCGCGCTGAACAGCACGCTCTACGGCTCCGGCAACTGGGACGTCTCCATGGCCCCGTTCGGCCTCGGTGCGCCGACCCAGCTGGTCCCGTTCATGTCGGGGCCGACACCGCCGAAGGGCCTGAACTTCGCCGGCGTCCAGAACCCCGCCTACACCGCGCTCGTGCAGCAGGCCTCGTCCCGGGCAGGCTCAGCCGGCTGCCCGCAGTGGCAGCAGGCCGAGACGGAGTTGATCAAGCACCTCGATGCGGTGCCGTACTACAACTCCCTCACCCCGGTCTTCGGCGCTTCCGCCCGCTTCAGGGTCAGTCAGAGCGCGATCGTCCCGTCCTCGATCCGCATGTACGCCAACTAGAAGGGGCGGCTCGATGACGACTGCGACAGCCGTCGCGACGGCGCCCGCGACGCCGGCCTCCACCTGGCGCGCCAACCGCTGGCTGCGGTTCGGCCTCCGCAGATCGGCCCGGCTCGCCGTGTCGCTGTGGGTCCTGGTCACCGCGGCGTTCCTGATGATCCATCTCGTTCCCGGTGACCCGGTCCGCGCCGCCCTGGGCATGACCGCCTCGCCCGGCATGGTCGCGGCGCGGCGCGCGGAGCTCGGTCTCGACACCCCGCTGTGGCACCAGTATCTGCACTTCCTGGGCGGGCTGTTCACCGGCGAACTGGGCAGCTCCACCATCAGCGGCCAGCCCGTGACGCAGACCATCGGCGACCGGCTGCCCGCGACCCTGCAACTGGCCGGCCTCGCCTTCGTACTGGCCCTCGTCATCGCGGTCCCCCTCGGCACGGCGATGGCAGCCCTGACCCGGGGCGGGCGCAGGCGCGGCGCCGAACTCGCCTTCACCTCGGGCAGCGTGCTGCTGGCCGCCGTACCGGAGTTCCTGCTCGCCGTCGTACTCGCCTACGTGTTCGCGGTACGCCTGGGCTGGTTCCCCGTCGCGGGCAGACAGGGCCCCGGCTCCTACGTCCTGCCGGTGCTCGCCCTGGCCGCAGGCCCCGCATCCGTACTGGCCAGGATCGGCAGGGTGGAGATGCTGTCGGTCCTCTCCCACGACTACGTACGCACCGCGCGCGCCAAGCGGCTGCCGCCGCGCCGGGTGTACGTACGCCACGCGCTTCCCAACGCACTGACCGCCACGCTCACCCTCGGCGGTCTGCTGCTCTCGGCGCTGGTCGCGGGAACCGTGCTGGTGGAGAACGTCTTCGCCTGGCCGGGACTCGGCTCCACGATCGTGCAGTCCATCCTGCAGAAGGACTACCCGGTGGTGCAGGGCATCGTCCTCGTCTACGGGACGGGCGTGCTCGTGGTGAACCTGCTGGTCGATGTGGCACTCGCCCTGCTCGACCCGCGCTCCGCGATCAGGGAGGCCTGATGCCTGCCCCCGCCTCTCGTTCCCGCTGGGCAGCGGTCGCCCGTACCCCCGTGGGTGCCGGCGCCGGGCTGCTGCTCCTCGCGGTCGTCGTCCTGGCCGTCGTCGCCCCGGTCCTGTGGGGGGACCGGGCGTCCGCGGTCGACACGTCAGCCCTCCAGGAAGGGCCTTCCGGCGCCCACCTGTTGGGCACGGACAACCTGGGCCGCGACATCCTCTTCCGCGTGTTGGTGGCGACCCGGCTGTCGCTGGTCCTCGCGGTGACCGCGACCCTCATCGGCCTGGTCCTCGGACTGCTCCTGGGCGCGGTGCCCTCGGTCCTGCCGCGTCGTACGGGCAGGCTCGTGACCTCCGCGGTGAACATCGCCGTGGCCTTCCCCGGTCTGCTGCTCGCCCTGTTCTTCGCCGTCATCTTCGGAGTGGGCGCGACCGGCGCGGTGCTCGCCATCGGCCTCGCGATGGCCCCGGCCTTCGCCCGGCTCACCCAGACCCTCGGCGCAGCGGTCGCGGGCCAGGACTTCGTGGCCGCCGCCCGGACCGTCGGCGTGGGCCGGATCCGGATCCTCGTACGCCACATCCTGCCCAATATCGCCGAGCCGCTGGCCGTCAACGCCACCATCGGCGCGGGCAGTTCACTGCTGGCCTTCGCCGGACTCTCCTTCCTGGGCCTGGGCATACAGGCACCGGACTACGACTGGGGCCGGCTGCTCGGCGAGGGGCTGGGCCGTATCAGCCTCACCCCCGCCCCCGCGCTCGCACCGTGCGTCGCGGTCGTCGTCACCGGCTTGGCGTTCAACCTCTTCGGCGAGGCCGCGGCCGCCGCCCTCGGCGTTCGCACCCTGTCGCCGGGCACCCCCGGGTGCAGCCCCCTCCCGGCGCCCGCCGCGGACGTCGTCCCGAGGGAGCCTGACGACCAGGGGCAGCCGGTCCTCGCGGTGGAGGACCTGCGGGTGGCCTTCCTCGGCCCGACAGGCTGGACCACCCCGGTGCGCGGCGTCAGCTTCGCCGTACGGCCGGGCGAAGCCGTCGGTGTGGTGGGGGAGTCCGGTTCGGGGAAGAGCCTGACCGCGATGGCGGTGTCCCGGCTCGTCGAACCACCGGCCCAAGTCACCGCCGCACGGCTGGAGTTCGCGGGTGTGCCCCTGCTCGAAACCGGCGAACGGGAACTGCGTTCCCTGCTCGGCACCTCGCTGGCGATGGTCTTCCAGGACCCGATGTCCTCGTTCAACCCGGTCACGACCGTGGGGCGGCAGCTCGCCGAGGTCGCCGAACAGCATCAACACCTCAGCCGGCGGGCCGCGTTCGCGCGGGCCGTGGACCGGCTGCGCGCCGTACGCATACCCGCACCGGAGCGGCGCGCGCGCCAGTACCCGTACGAGTTCAGCGGAGGGATGCGGCAGCGCGCCATGATCGGCATGGGGCTGATGGGCGACCCCCGGCTGATCATCGCGGACGAGCCGACCACCGCCCTCGACGTCACCGTGCAGCAGCAGGTGCTGCGCCTGCTCGCCGAGGTGCGCGAACAGCGCTCCACCGCCGTTCTGCTGATCAGCCATGACATCACGGTCGTCGCCGGCACCTGCGACCGGGTGCTGGTCATGTACGCCGGCCGGATCGTCGAGGAGCTGCCCGCCGCCGACCTGTTCAGCGGCGCCCAACACCCCTACACGCGGGCGCTGTTGGCCGCCGTACCGGACCTCGACACCGACCGCGACCGGCCCCTGGCGGTGATCCCCGGCCGTCCACCGGAGCCGGACCAGGTGGAGCGGGGGTGCGCGTTCGCCCCGCGCTGCCCGCGCGCCGACGACCACTGCCGCCGCGAGGATCCCGAGCCCGTCACCCGCTCCGGCGGGAGCCGGATCGCCTGCTGGCACCCCGTCCGGGGCGGGAGCGAACTCTTCGAGCAGAGCACCACAGGAGGCACCGCATGAGCGAGCTGGTTTTCGAGGGGGTGAGCGTACGGTACGGCTCCCGGCGGCACGCCCTGACCGCGGTGGACGGCGTGGATCTGACGGTGCCGTCCGGCCAAGTGGTGGGCCTGGTGGGGGAGTCGGGCTCGGGCAAGTCGACGCTGGCCCGCGCCGCCGTCGGCCTGGCGCCGCTCGCCGCGGGCCGCATCCTGCTCGACGGGGCCGATGTGCGGCGGCTGTCCGGGCGCCGTCGCCCGCTGCAGATGGTCTTCCAGGACCCGTACTCCTCGCTCGACCCGCGGATGAGCGTCGGCGACTCCATCGCCGAAGCGATGCCGCGCGAAGGGGGCCGCGGCGGCGGCGCGGCCCGCCGTACCCAGGTGGCCCGGCTGCTCGAACAGGTCAGCCTCGATCCGGGCCGGGCCCCGATGCTCCCCGGGCAGCTCTCCGGCGGCCAGCGCCAGCGCGTGGCGCTGGCCCGGGCCCTGGCGGGCCGGCCGCAGGTCGTCATCGCCGACGAGATCACCTCGGCCCTCGACGTCTCCGTCCAGGGCTCCGTGCTCAACCTGGTGCGCGGTGTGCAGCGGGAGTTGAAGCTGACCATGCTGTTCATCTCGCACAACCTGGCCGTGGTGCGCTACCTCAGCGACCACATCGCCGTGATGCATCTCGGCAGGATCGTCGAGGCGGGCCCCACCGACGAAGTCCTCGCCGACCCGCAGCACCCCTACACCCGCGAGCTGCTCGCCGCCGTACCCCGCCGTACGGAAGGTGCTTTGTGAAACTCGTACCACCGAACCTGTCCACCCCGTCCACAAGGAGCCGGCACACCGTGACGCGACGCCTGGGTTTCGACGATCTCTACTCCATCGCGCTGCCGGAGCAGCCGGCGCTGTCCCCGGACGGCACACGCATCGTCTACGTACTGCACACCGCCGACCGCGAACACGACCGTGAGGACCGGGCGTTGTGGACCGTGGCGGCCGGCGGCGGCAGCGCACGCAGGCTCACCCGCGGCACCGCCGACACCGCGCCGGCGTGGTCGCCCGACGGCCGGTGGATCGCGTTCCTGCGCGGCGGCGAAGGCCCGCAGCAGCTGTGGCTCCTGCCCTCCGAGGGGGGCGAACCCGAGCAGGTCACCAGTCTTCCCGGGGGTGCGGGGGCGCCGGTGTGGAGCCCGGACGGCACCGCGCTCGCCTTCCCGGCCCCTGTCGACAGCCGCCACGATGCGGGGAGTTCCGTAGAGGTGCCCGCCCCCGTGGTGGCGGACCGGATCGGCTACAAGGCCGACGGCCGGGGCCCGTTCGGCACCGTCCGCAGCCATCTGCACGTCGTGGACCTCGACAGCCGCGAGACCAGGCAGGTCACCCACGGCGACTGGCATGCGGGAGCGCCGGCCTGGTCGCCGGACGGGCGCAGCCTCGCCTTCTGCGCGGCACGTGGCGCCGACGCCGATCTGACGCTGCGCTCCGAGGCGTACGTCGTCGACCGCCTCACCCCCGGCGCCGAACCGCTGCGCGTCGGCACCGCAGAAGGCGCCGCGCACGCCGTCAACTGGACCTCCGACGGCGAGGCGTTGCTCGTCGTAGGCCGTACGGACACCGCGCTGGGCCACGCGAGCGTGCTGCGCGTCCCGCTGGACGGCGGCGCACCGGCCGACCTCACGGCCGGACTCGACCGCAATGTGATGCCCGGCGGTCCCGGCTACCCGGGCGCACTGCCCCGGCCTGCTCCCGACGGTCGGTCGGTGCTGTTCTGCCTGCGCGACCACGGTTGCACGCACCTGTACGCGACGAGCGCCGACGGCGGCGCACCCCGCGTGCTCGTCGGCGGTGCGGGCCGTGTCGTCTCCGGACTGTCCACCGCAGGTGACACCGCCGTGGTCGTCCTGGCGACCGCTGACTCGTACGGCGAGGTCGTGGCCGTCGAGCTCTCCACCGGCCGCGAACGGGTGCTCACCCGGCACGGGGCCAGCCTGGGGGAGACGGCGCTGTTCGCGCCGCAGGAACGGGAGTTCACCGTCTCGGACGGCACCGTCGTGCACGGATGGCTGCTGCGCGACCCGGCCGCCGCAGGCCCCGGTCCGCTGCTGCTCGACATCCACGGCGGCCCGCACAACGCCTGGAACGGCGCGGCGGATCCCTTCCACCCGTACCACCAGGTGCTGGTCGCCCGCGGCTGGTCGGTGCTGCTGCTCAACCCCCGCGGCAGCGACGGCTACGGGGAGGAGTTCTTCACCGCGGCAATCGGCGCCTGGGGCACGGCCGACGCACCCGACCTCCTCGAACCGCTGGACACCCTGGTCGCCGAGCAGATAGCCGACCCGCGGCGCCTCGCCGTCGCCGGCTACAGCTACGGCGGCTACATGACCTGCTACCTGACCGGCCGAGACGACCGCTTCGCCGCCGCCGTCGCCGGAGGCGTAGTCAGCGACCTCACCAGCATGTGCGGTACGAGCGACGAGGCCCACTCGCTGGCGGTGGCCGAACTCGGCGGCCCGCCGTGGGAGAACCGCGAGCGCTACGCCGAACTCTCCCCGATCTCCCGGGTGGAGCACGTCCACACCCCGACCCTCGTCGTGCACGGAGCAGTCGACGAGCGCTGCCCGGCCGGACAGGCCGAGCAGTGGTTCACCGCGCTCAGGACGCGCGGCGTCCCCACCCGACTCGTGCTCTACCCGGGCGGTTCTCACCTCTTCCTGCTCGAAGGACCGCCCTCCCACCGCGTCGATCTCGGCCGCCGCATCGTCGACTGGGTGGAACGCCACGCCGGCGAGCGCGGACGTCCCGGCCGCCCTCCGCTGGACACCGCGCACTGGCAGCGACGGCTCGACGAGCTCGCGGCCCGCCACCGTGTGCCGGGCGCCGTCCTGGGCATCTCGCGCGGCGGCGAACTCGCCCTGGCGGCAAGCGGTCTGCTCAACAAGGACACCGGGGTGCGGACCACCGAGGACTCGCTCTTCCAGATCGGGTCGATCACCAAGGTGTGGACCACGACCCTGATCATGCAACTGGCCGACGAGGGGAAACTCGACCTCGACGCCCCCGTCACCGACGTCCTGCCGGAGCTGCGGCTCTCCGATCCGTACGCGGCGAAGCAGCTGACCGTACGGCATCTGCTCACCCACACCAGCGGCGTCGACGGCGACATCTTCACCGACACCGGCCGGGGCGACGACTGCCTGGAGAGCTACGTCGGCGAACTCCGCTCGGCGGCGCAGATCCATCCGCTGGGCGAGACGTTCTCGTACTGCAACTCCGGGTTCGTGCTGGCCGGCCGGATCGTCGAGAAGCTCACCGGCACGACCTGGGACAACGCCCTCAAGGAGCGCCTCTGCGCACCCCTGGGGCTCACGCACACCGTCACCCTGCCCGAGGAGGCGCTCCGTTTCCGTACGGCGACGGGCCACGACGCCCAGGGCGATGAGGACCCGCGGCCGGTTCCGGTGTGGGGCCTGCCCCGCTCGTGCGGACCGGCCGGACTGATCACCGCGACGGCCGCCGACGTGCTCGCCTTCGCCCGCATGCACCTGTCGGGCGGCACCACCGCCGACGGCACCCGCGTCCTGACGCAACAGGCCGCACACGCGATGACCGAGCAGCAGGTCGCCCTGCCGGACGTGCACACGCTCGGGGACTCCTGGGGGCTGGGCTGGATCCGCTTCGGCGCCGACGGCCACCGGCTCGTCGGACACGACGGCAACACCATCGGCCAGTCGGCGTTCCTGCGCCTGCTGCCCGACCAGGATCTCGCCGTCACGCTCCTCACCAACGGAGGGGGCGCCCGCGACCTCTACCTGGACCTGTTCGGCGAGCTCTTCGCCGAACTGGCCGGAGTCGACCTGCCGCAGCCGCTGGAGCCGCCCGCCGAGCCGGTGACCGTCGACATCGGCCGCCACCTCGGCACGTACGAACGGGCCGGTGCGCGCCTGGAGGTCCTTGAGGGCGCCGACGGACCGCGCCTGCGCCACACGGTGACGGGACCGCTCGCCGCCATGACGCCCGATCCGGTGCAGGAGGCCGACCTGGTGCCCGTGAAGGACGACCTCTTCGTCGTACGGCTGCCGGGCAGCGTGGCCTGGACCCCCGTGACGTTCTACGCACTCCCGACGGGCGAGCCGTATCTGCACTTCGGCGTGCGCGCGACCCCGAAGGTGTCCTGACATGGAGCAGATGTACGGCATGCAGACCTCCCGAAGTCCCCTCGGTATCGCCCTGTTCGAGGACGCACTGCCCGCCATGACCGACGACATCGGGCGCCTGGTGCGCACCGAGTCGCCCTCGTCCGACCTGGCCGCCGTGGCCCGCAGTGCGGAGGTGGTCGCCGAGGTCGCCGCACCGTATCTGGGCACCGGTCCCGAGGTGCTCACCGCGGACGGCCGCACCCATCTGCGCTGGCGGCTGGGCAGCGGACCCCGGCGGGTCCTGCTGCTCGGCCACCACGACACCGTGTGGCCCCTCGGGTCCCTGGCCGCGCAGCCCTTCACCGTCCGCGACGGTGTGCTGCGGGGGCCCGGCTGCTTCGACATGAAGGCCGGACTCGTCATGGCCTTCCACGCCCTGGCCGCGCTGGCCGCCGTAGGAACGGTCGACGGGGTGACGCTCCTGGTGACCGGGGACGAGGAGCTCGGCTCGCCGTCGTCGCGGGAGCTGATCGAGTCCGAGGCGGCCGGGTGCGCGGCGGCGCTGGTCCTGGAGGCGTCGGCCGACGGCGGCGCGCTGAAGACGGAACGCAAAGGAGTCTCCCTGTACGAGATACGGGTCGACGGCCGGGCCGCCCACGCGGGCCTGGAGCCGGAGCGCGGAGTCAACGCCGCCGTCGAGACCGCCCACCAGATCCTCGCGGTCGCCGCACTGTCCGCCCCCGGCACCGGCACCACGGTCACCCCGACCCTCCTGAGTGCGGGGACCACCTCCAACACCGTTCCCGCGCACGGTCTGTTCCACGCCGACGTCCGCGTGCGCGACACCGCCGAACAGGACCGCGTGGACGCCGCTCTCCACGGGCTGAGGCCCGTACTGGACGGCGCGCAGGTCACCGTGACCGGCGGACCGAACCGCCCGCCCCTGCCCCGTACGGCATCGGACGCGCTCTACCGCCGTGCCCGGCGACTCGCCGGAGAGCTGGGCATCGGAGAGCTCGCGTCCGCCGCCGTGGGCGGAGCGTCGGACGGCAACTTCACCGCGGGCATCGGCGTCCCGACCCTGGACGGGCTCGGCGCGGTGGGCGGCGGTGCGCACGCCGCCGACGAACATGTGCTCGTCGCCGAACTCCCGCGCCGTACAGCCCTGTTGGCGGCACTCGTCGACTCCCTTCTCGCTGCCGGCGGGAGCACCCGATGACGGACAGCCCCGCCGCCCCTCCCTCCGCCCCCGAAGCCGTCGACGCGATCGTGGCGGACGCCCTGACCGCGGCCGATGCCGCAGCGCGGGCGGCCGGCTGCCGGGTGGGGCCGATCAGCGCCCTGGCGGATCTGGAGGCGACCTGCCGGCTCTTCGAAGGCATCTGGAAACCGGCCGGCGAGAACGGGCTGGCCACGACCGAACTGCTGCGTGCCATGGACAAGGCCGGCAGCTACGTCGCGGCCGCCTTCGACGGAGAGAGCGGCGACGAACTCGTCGGCGCCTGCATCGGCTTCTTCGGCCCGCCGCCCCACGGCGCGCTGCACAGCCACATCGCCGGAGTGGCGGCCGGGCTGCGCGGCCGCAACGTCGGGTTCGCCCTCAAGGTGCACCAGCGCTCGTGGGCGCTGCAGCGCGGCGCCGCCCAGGTGTCCTGGACCTTCGACCCGCTGGTGCGGCGCAACGCCTACTTCAACATCGGCAAGCTCGCCGGCCGGGCCGCGCAGTACCTGCCCAACTTCTACGGCCCCATGAACGACGGCATCAACGGCGCCGACGACACCGACCGCCTCCTGGTCGAGTGGCAGCTGGACGCCCCCGAAGTCGCCGCCGCCTGCCACGGCCGCCCCCGCACCACCGACGCGACCGCCGAACGGGCGGGGGGCGCCGCCGTGACCCTGTCCGCCACCGCGGACGGCCGGCCGCACGCCCACCACGTCACCGGGGAGCGGTGCCTGGTCGCCGTACCCGAGGACATCGAGCGACTGCGCCGCACCGACCCCCGGTCCGCTGCGGCCTGGCGCGGCGCCGTGCGCGACGTCCTCGGCGAGCTCCTCGCCGACGGGTGGCAGGTGACGGGCTTCGACCGGGCCGGCTGGTACCTCCTCGTACGAAAGGACACACCGTGAAGCTCACCGGAGTCGAACTCCGCCGCGTCCGGCTGCCGTTGGTGGCACCCTTCCGCACCTCGTTCGGTACGCAGACCGAGCGCACGGCGCTGCTGCTGCGCGCCGTGGGCGCCGACGCGGAGGGCTGGGGCGAGTGCGTGGCCATGGCCGATCCGCTCTACTCCTCGGAGTACGAGGGCGCCTGCGCCGACGTGCTGCGCCGCTTCCTGATCCCCGCGCTGGGCGGCCTCCGCCGGCTGGACGCGGCAGCCGTCGCCCCTGCGCTCGCTCCGTTCAAGGGCCACCGGATGGCGAAGGCCGCACTGGAGATGGCCGTGCTCGACGCCGAACTGCGCACCCGGGGCGAGCCGTTGGCGCGCGCACTGGGCGCCGTCCACGACCGGGTGCCCTGCGGGGTGTCCGTGGGCATCATGGACTCGGTGCCCGAACTGCTCGACGCGGTGGCCGGCTACCTCGACGAGGGATACCTCCGCATCAAGCTGAAGATCGAGCCCGGCTGGGACATCGAACCGGTCCGTGCCGTCCGCGAGAGATTCGGCGACGAACTGCTGCTCCAGGTCGACGCCAACACCGCGTACACCCTCGCGGACACCCGGCATCTGGCCCGACTCGACGCGTTCGGACTGCTGTTGATCGAGCAGCCGCTGGAGGAGGAGGACCTCCTCGGCCACGCGCAGCTCGCCAGGAGCCTGGCCACACCGGTGTGCCTGGACGAGTCGATCACCTCGGCCCGGTCCGCGGCGGCCGCGATCACCCTGGGCGCGTGCAGCATCGTGAACATCAAGCCCGGCCGGGTCGGCGGCTATCTGGAGGCCCGCCGTATCCACGACGTGTGCGCCGCGCACGGCGTGCCCGTCTGGTGCGGCGGCATGCTGGAGACCGGCCTCGGCCGCGCCGCGAACGTCGCCCTGGCCGCGCTGCCCGGCTTCACCCTGCCCGGCGACACCTCCGCATCGGACCGCTTCTACCGCACCGACATCACCGACCCGTTCGTCCTGGCCGACGGCCACCTGCCTGTACCCGACAGCCCCGGCCTCGGCGTCGTACCGCTCCCGGAGGTCCTGGAGGAGGTGACCGTCGGCACCGAGTGGATCCCACTGTGACGGGGCCTTGTGGCCGCCGACAGAAACACCGCACAATCCCGTCGACACCGACGAAGCGGGGGTACGGGGCACCGTGAACACGCAGCCGCGGGCCAGTCTCAGACGGGTCCTGGAAGATCTCGGCACGACCCTGCTCGACCTCGTGTGCGGAGACCCGGACATGGCGGACGAGATCGGCGGGGTGGTCATCCACGACGCCCTGGACGAGCCGGTGCTGCCGCGGCAGGCGCTGGTGCTCGGCATCGGTGTCCACGGGGCGGCCGAGACCGCACGGCTCCTCACCGCCCTCGGTGACGCCGGGGCGGCGGCGCTGGTGGTCCGTTCCCCCGTACCGGCCGACGCCGTACTCACCCGGGCGGCGGAGAGTTCCGGCGTCGCACTGCTCGCACTGACCCGCGGCGCCTCCTGGGCCCAACTCGCCGCACTCTTGCGCTCGTTGCTCGCGGACGGCGACATCGGGGAGGCGGGCCCGCAGACACTCGGCGGCACCCCGTCCGGCGATCTGTTCGCGCTGGCCAACGCGGTCGCCGCGCTGCTGGACGCCCCCGTCACCATCGAGGACCGCAGCTCCCGCGTCCTGGCCTTCTCCGGCCGCCAGGACGAAGCCGACGCGTCCCGCGTGGAGACCGTCCTCGGACGGCAGGTCCCCGAACGCTTCACCCGCTACCTCGAGGACAGCGGGATCTTCCGCTCCCTGTACCGCAGCGACCAGCCGGTCCACGTCGCCCCGCCCGAGACCGACGGATTCCACATCCCGCGCACCGCCATCGCCGTACGCGCGGGGGACGAAGTCCTCGGCTCCATCTGGGCCGTCGTCCGCACCCCGCTCACCCCGCAGCGCTGCCGTGCGCTGCACGACGCGGCGAAGCTCGTCGCCCTGCACCTGCTGCGCCTGCGGGCGGGCGCCGACGTCGAGCGCAGACTCCGCGCCGACCTGGTCTCCACCGCCCTGGAAGGCGGAGCGGGCGCCGCCGAGGCGCTGGGCCGGCTCGGCCTGACCGACTCCGCGGGCGTCGTCCTCGCCCTGGCCGTGCCCGACCCGCCCGAACTCACCGGCTCCGCCGACCTGCACGCCCAGCACACCGCCGAACGCCAGCGGCTCGCCGACGCCTTCGCCATGCACCTCTCCGCCATCCACGCGCGCGCCGCCACGGCGCTCATCGGCGACGTCGCCTACGGCATCCTCCCCGTACCGCTCCGGCAGACGGACGCGGAGGAGCGGGCGGCCCGTACCGGCACCGACTTCCTCACGCGCGTCGGCGACCGGCTGTCCCCGCTGATCGGCATCGGCCCGGCGGCCAGGGACGGCAGCGCCCTGGCCCGCTCCCGCGAAGGAGCAGACCGGGCACTGCGCGTCCTGCGGACCAACGGAGGCCCCCGCCGGCTCGCCCGCATCACGGACGTCCACGTCGAAGCGCTCCTGCTGGACCTCGCCGACCTCACCGCCGAGCGCGGCGATCCGCCGACCGGGCCGCTGGCCCGGCTGCTCGCGTACGACCGGCAGCACGACTCCCAGCTGGTCGACACGGTCTGCGCCTGGCTCGACGCCTTCGGCGACGTACCGGCGTCGGCCGTGGCGATGTACGTCCACCAGAACACCTTCAGGTACCGGCTGCGCCGCGCCGTCGAGGTGGCGCAGGCCGACCTCACCGACTCGGACGTCCGCTTCGCGCTGATGCTGCAACTGCGGCTGCTGCGCCGCGCCTGAGCGGGGTCACTTCGGGCAGTACTCCGCGTCGATGACCGCCTGGCTGTTGCCCGCCCAGTCGCCGTTGAAGTTGAACGACAGCGCGTGCCTGCCGTCCGCGGTGGTCACGGCCTGGGAGGCCGAGCCCTGGATGTTGCCGCCGTGTCCCCACACCGAGACGCCGCAGCTCAGATCGAACTTCATCAGCCCCAGCCCGTAGGCCGTGATCAGACCGGCCCCGCTGACCGGCACGGTCGTTTTCATCTCGGCGAGCTGGTGTGCGGGGAGCAGTTTCCCGCCCAGCAGCGCCGAGTAGAAGCGGTTCAGATCGGCGGAGGTGGAGATCATCGCGCCTGCGGAGCCCGCGGCGGACGGATTGAGTTCGGTGACGTCGTAGGTCGGCCCCGTGGGCTGCGGCGTCAGGGAGAGCTTGGAGTACGCACGGGAACTCGGCACCGGCATCGACGCGTCGGTGCGGGGGACACTGGTGGCGAACAGGCCGAGCGGCTGGACGATGCGCCGCTTGATCTCGTCCTCGTACGGGCGGCCCGTGACCTTCTCGATGATCATTCCGGCCAGGACGTAGTTGGTGTTCGAGTAGCTCCAGGCCGTCCCCGGGGCGAACAGCGGTTTGTACCGCATCGCGATGTCCACCAACTGCCGTGGTGTGTAGGTGTCGTAGCGGTGCTCCAGGAACTCCTCGGTGAACCCCCGCTCCAGGAACTCCGGATCGGCGGTGTAGCTGGGAATCCCGCTGGTGTGGCGGAGCAGTTGCCGTACGGTGACCAGGCTGCCGTCGTTGCCGTTGCCCCGGACCACACCGGGCAGCCATCTCTCGACCTTGCTGTCGAGGTCGATCCTGCCCTCCGCCTCCAGCTGGAGCAGCACGGTCGCGACGAACGTCTTGGTCATGCTGCCGATCCGGTAGCGGTCGACGGATGTGCGCGGCGCTCCCGTCCTGAGGTTCCCGACGCCCGACGTCCCCGTCCAGACCGCGTACGCGTCGTTGACCTGCCCGGTGACGCCGGGCACTCCGTCCTTGACCGCGGTGTCCATGGCCTGTTGGGTCTGTGCGTGCCCCAGCCCTTGGCCCTGGCCCGCCGCCGCGGGTGAGGTGAAGCAGGCGGCGGTCAATGCCGCCGCTGCCACCAGGCCCACCGCGCCGGCGCGTGCTCTGCGCACTGTCATCTGCTGCCCTTGCCCGTCTCTCGATCCGGTGATGTCCGGAAGGTAGGGGCAGCCGCGGGACCGCCGCTTCGTCGCGGGCGACAACGCGGAGCGGGACGCTCATCGGGGGCGACGAACCTCATGCGAAGCTACGGATGCCGCAGGCGGTCTTCTGTGCGATCCGGGCCCGGGGCGCCCGCCGTACACGTGGCTAGCATCCGACGATGCCCACAACTCTGGACGCGTACCGCCGGGTGATCGGCCTGACCGGGCCGGCGCTTCCGATGCTGTCGTTCCTCGGCCGGCTCCCCGTCGCCATGATCCAGTTCGGCAGCGTCCTGCTGGTGGCGCAGACCAGCGGCTCCCTGGCCACCGGCGGTCTCGCGGCCTGTGCGCTGGCCCTGGGCCAGGTGACCATGGGCCCGTACGTCGGGCGGCTCGCCGACCGCCACGGCCAACGGACCGTGGCGCTGCGCTTCTCCCTGCTCAACGCCCTCGGCATCGCGGCGTACACCCTGGGAGCGATCCTGGAGGTCCCCGTACCGCTGCTCCTCGCGCTGGGCGTGATCGCGGGCGGCACCATCCCGGGCATCGGCCCTCTGGCCAGGGCGAGGATCGTTCCGCTGGCCCGCGGCGCGAGCGCCGACGACCGCCTCGTCAACACCGCGCTGTCGCTGGAGAGCACCATGGACGAACTGTCCTTCGTGCTCGGCCCTGCCGTGGTGGGCATCGCGGCGGTGGCGCTGCACCCCGCGTACGCGTTCGGTGCGGCCGCGGTCCTGGTCGCGGTCTGCGGCTCCGCCTTCGCGCTGCACCCGACGGCCCGCACGGTGCGGCCCGGACACGAGAGCCGGGCGACGAAGGCGAGGCGCCCCAAACTTCCGCGCGTCGTGTACGTGGTGCGGGCCGGGCTGGTCTTCGTCGGCGTACTGCTCGGTGCGTGCGGGGCCGGAATCACCGCGCTCACCGAGGAGTTGGGGCAGCGGGGGCAGGCGGGCCTGGTGTACGCGGCCATGGGCGTGACGAGCGCCGCGGTGGGGCTCTCGATGGCCGCGCTGCCGGAACGCTTCGGCCTGCACCTGCGCTGGCGCGTCGCGACGGCCGCCGCCGTACTGCTCTCCCTCCCCTTGGTGTGGACGCACAGCATGCTCGGTCTCTATCTGGTGGTGACGGTGTTCGGCGGCATCTACGCCCCCAACCTCCTCACCGGATTCGCCCTCACCGAACGGCTGGTGCCACCGCACCGGCTGGCCGAGGGGATGGCCTTCGCGGTGAGCGCCTTCGTCGGAGGCCAGGCGGTCACGCTCGCGGTGGCCGGACGCCTCGCCGAGTCGTACGGGGCCGGGGCGGCCTTCGCCCTGGGCAGCGCGGCGGCGGCCGTGGCGTTCGCGATCGCGCTGATCGCCCGCCCCGGCCGCCGAACGGCACCTTCGCTTACGGCAGGAACGCGTAGAACGGACCGTCAGGTGCGCGATCGCGAGAGCACAACGTCACGTCCCTCCCCTTGAGATACGCCAGCAACCAGTCGCTGAACGTCATTTCGTAGTGGGTCCAGGCGGGGCTGTCGAACTCCTGGACCACGACGTTCCAGGGCGACGACGGGGTGTCGGGCACGCGCAGGAACACCGCCTCGCCCGTCGTCGCCGACGCCACCGGCATCAGTTCCGCGGGTTTCGCCCCCGCCGGGCTCGGCAGGTACTCCACCATGTCCTCGTCGCGCCAGAGTTCGAGATCGCCCCTGATGCTCTCTCCCAGACTGTGCAGAAGATGGCCGGCGGGGTGGTTCAGATACAGCTGCCCATTGATCTCGACGGACCCGTAGGCGTCCACGATCTCGCGGAAGTCGGCAGGGAAGGTGATGCCGAGTTCTTCCTCCAGTTCGATCCAGGGTGCCGGATCCGACCAGTTGAACCGGGGTTCGCCCAGCAGGGCCTTGATGTCGGGAAGCGTCGCCATCACGGGGCCAGGGTCTGGCCGATGTGCAGGCCGGCCGGGAGGCCCAGGGCCGAAGTGCCGTAGAAGACACCCGTACTGGGGGTGATGCCGGTGGTGCTGGAGGTGTCGATTTGGAGGATGGTGCCGTTGCCGGCGTCTTCTCCGTCGACGCCGATGGCGAGGTCGGCGCGGCCGTATCCGGAGAGGTCGGTCAGCGAGACGGATGAGCCGAGGCGGTCGCCGGTTTCGGCGGAGCCGGGAACTCCGGTGGTCTCCTGGCTGTAGGCGGCCGATCCTGCGTCGGTGAGGCCGGTGGCGCTGCCGCGCAGGACGAGGATCTGGCCGGCGTTGGCCTGGTTGACGCCGGAGCGGGTGAGGTCCTCGTTGGGGAGGCCCGTCACGACGTCGGCGTAGCCGTCGAGGTTGACGTCGCCGATGGAGATCGAGGCACCCATGTCGTCGCCTGTTTCGCCGCTGCCGGGGACGGCTCCGGTGTCCTGGCTGATGGTTTTGCGGCCGGTGGCTGTGAGGCCGGTGGCGGAGCCCAGGAGTGTGGTGACGGCGCCGCCCTTGGCGGTGGTGCCGGATTCGGTGGAGCCGGGCTGGCCGATGGCGAGGTCGGTGTAGCCGTCGCCGTTGAGGTCGCCGGTGGCCAGGGTGCGGCCGCCGCGGGTGGCGAGGATCCCGAAGCGGACCAGGCCGGTGGGCGAGCCCTTGAGGACCAGGAGGCGGGCGACGCCGGACGGGTCGCGGTAGTTGACGGCCACGTCCGCGTAGCCGTCCATGTTGAAGTCGCCGGTGGCTGCGGCCGCGTAGGCGACGGCGCCGGTGTAGGCGCTGGTGTTGAGGTAGCCGGATTTGGCGGTGGCGGTCTTGGCGTCCCAGGCCCACCAGCGGCCGGGCTTGCCGGGGGCGACGGAGAAGATGTCGGACTTGCCGTCGGCGTTGAAGTCGCCGGTGGCGACCGTGGTGCCGAGCTTTTCGCCGGTGACGCGGGGTGAAGTGACGTAGCCCTTGCCGGAGTTGAGGCCGGGGCCGTAGACGACGGTGACGGTGCCGGAGTCGGCTTCGGCGGAGGTGCCGTCCTCGCCGGGGGAGCCGGTGATGAGGTCGGCGTAGCCGTCGCCGTTCACGTCGCCCCAGGTGTTGGAGGCACCGAAGTTGTCACCGGCCTCGTTCCCGCCGGGGATCCCCGCACTGTTCTGGTCGAAGGTACGGCGACCGGTGCTGGTGGGGCCGTCCACCGTGCTGGGCAGGACGGTGACCGAACCCGCCCCGTTCACGGCCTTCGGCACGCCGACGGCCAGGTCGGTGACGCCGTCACGGCCCTGATTGACCTTGCCGTCCGCGCCCTTGACAGCCCCGGAGAGCCCGTCGGAGGTGGCGAGGGCGTGCGAGATGCCGGGGGTCGCTGCCAGGGTGGCGATCCGCTTCAGCTTGGCCTTGAGGCCGGCACCCGGGCAGGCGGTGGCGTTGGTGTTGAAGTGCCCGAAGACGCGGGGCAGGGTGATGGAGGTGCCGAGCGGGATGTTGTTGCCCTGGTCGTCCTTGGCCGCGCCGGAGGTGAGGGTGACGCTGCTGGTCGGGCTGATGCCGTACATGCCGAACTTCCAGGCGATGACACGGGCGATCGCGTCGACGCCGGCCTTGGTCGGCTGCATCTTCTCGGTGTTGCCGATGTAGGAGACGCCCAGGGTGTTGGTGTTGAAGCCGACGTCGTGCGCGCCGACGACGGGGAGGTCCATGCCGCCGCTGCGGCCCTCGAAGATCTGGCCGCAGCGGTCGACGACGAAGTTGTAGCCGACGTCGTAGTAGCCGCGGGCGAAGTGCTCCTGCTGGATGGTGCGCATCCGGCCGCGGGACTCGGCGCAGGAGACGCCGTTGTCGCTGTCGACACCGGTGTGGTGGACGACCGCCGCCTTGATCTCCTGACCGTAGGACGGCGTTCCGTCGTAGTCGGTGGAGGCGCCCCACTCGGCCTGACTGATGACCGGCGGCTTGACGACGGTGGAGGGGCGGGGCGCGGGCACGGTCTCGGTCGGCGAGGGGGAGGGCGACGCGGAGACGGTCGTACTCGGGGAGGCGGAGGCGGAGGCGGTGTCGGTGGGCGTCGGGTTTGCGCTCGCGGAGGCGGTGTCCGTCGGTGTGGGTGAGTCGCTCGGCGTTGCGGCCGGCGTGGTCTCCTCCGCGTACGAGGCGACTTGGGCGGCCAGAGGCTGCTTGCCCGAAGCCTGCTGCGGGTCGGTGCCGGGGTCGAGCAGCTTGACGTCCATTCCGTCCGGCAGCTTCGCGCTTGCCGAGCCGTCCGCGGCCACCACCCGCACCTCGACGCCGTCGGAAGGGCCCGTCCACACGGACGCCGTCCCGCCGAGGGCGCCGCCTGCTCGCGTGGCCTCCTTGCCGTCGGCGGAGTACGGGTCGTCGGGCAGCGACTGCCAGGGGGACCACGTGCCAGTGGTCAGGTCCCTGGACCGGGTCTGGGCCGTGCCGTTGAGCTTGGTGTCGGGGTTGGGCCACGTCAGCATGACCGCGCTGAACTGGTCCGTCTCCCGCTGCCCAAGTCCCTTGCGCCCGGCCCCCTGGGTCTGGAGTTTCAGCGCGTGCACGGATGCTGCCCGCGCCTTCCCGCCGCCGGGCCCTTCGGACGGATTGGCGACGGCGTACGTCACCACCCCCGCCCCGCCGAGAACGACGGCCCCGACGGTCAGCCAGGCTCGTCTCTTCAGGCTCAGTGGTTGGTACGCGTGCGCATTGCGCGGGCTCAATTGCCCCACCCCTCGGAGAATCGGATCACTTCACCGACCCAGCGCCCCGTGCGGCTCAAACATCACTCAGTCCACGGGAGTTGTGATGCAGGTCACCACGTCTTCGCTGTACCGGGCGAGGCTGCCCACCGCGCCGAGAGAGAGGTAGAAGGCCTGGAGGGAGTCGGCGGTGGGGGAGGCGTAGCGGGCGGCGACCGCGCTCAGGGGGCTCCAGACGCGGCCGTTGGGCAGCCGGATGCCCACGGGGTGCCCGTACTGGACGCGCTCGGATTCGCCGAAGTCCGTCCAGACCGCGGCCGCGTGCCGGACGAGCACCTCGCCGACGTACGCGCCGATCCCCAGAAGAGTGCTCTCCATGCGGGCCGGGTGAAGGGACCCTCCCTTGCGCAGGCCGTCGACGACGAAGTCGGCGGTGCGCAGGCTGGCGACCGAGTAGGCGAGGGGGAGGCCGTTGCTGAGGGTGGCGCGGACGATGAACTGGGCCGCGTGGCTTCGCATGTCGGCCGCGCAGAGCTGCCGGGTCTCGGATGTGTTCACGCAGGACCCAGCGATGCCCGGGGCGCAAGTGTCACTCGGCCCGGCGGACGCCTTCTGTGACGTTTCTGTGTGCGGGGGCGCTGAGAGATGAGGACGCAGGTTGGGCGATCGAAGAGGCACGGGTGGGCACGGGCAAGGAGCAGCGGCGTACGCAGGTGTGCGACGTCGAGCTCGGGGCGGCTGTCGCGCACGCCCAGCAGGGTGACGAGGCCGCGTTCGCCGCGGCCTACCGCCTGGTCCACCCCGGACTGCTCGGGTATGTGCGCGGGCTGGTCGGGGGCGACGCGGAGGACGTCGCGTCGGATGCCTGGCTGGAGATCGCCCGCGACCTGGGGCGCTTCCGGGGCGACGGCGCCGGCTTCCGTGGCTGGACGGCGACGATCGCGCGGCACCGGGCGCTGGATCATCTCCGTAAGCAGAAGCGAAGACCCAGGACCTCGTTGATCGAGCAGGACGTACTGGAGCTGCCCGGGCGCGCGGACACCGAGGGCGCCGCGCTGGAGTCGATGTCGACCGAGCGGGCGCTGGAGCGGATTGCCGGGCTGCCGCCGGACCAGGCGGAGGCGGTGCTGTTGCGGGTGGTCGTCGGACTCGACGGTCCTGCGACGGCGCGGGTGCTGGGCAAGCGGCCGGGTGCCGTACGGACGGCCGCGTACCGGGGGTTGAAACGGCTGGCGGAACAGCTGGGTTCGACGGGCCGGACAGACGGAGTGACGTCTGCGGCGCCGGGAACGCTGAGGGACACGACATGAGACGCGAAGAGAAGGTGCCGGAGACGGCACTGGTGACGCCCGAGATCGAAACGCTCGCCGAGCGCGTACGCGACGGTGGCACGATCCGCCCGGACAGCGCCGAGCAGGCGCTCGCGGCATTCCGTGCTGCCCGTGACGCCGGCGAGCACGCGGCGCCGGGGCGTCATCGTGCGCGCGACGACTGGCGTCCGGTGCGGCGCCGGCTGCCGGCCCGCACCTCGCTGAGGGCGGCGCTGGGTGCTGCCGTGGCCACCGTGACCCTGGGCGGGGTGGCGCTGGCGGCCGGCACCGGAGCGATCCCCGACCCCTTCGGCCGCGCCGACGACCCCGGCAGGAAGGCGAGTTCGCCGCAGGCGCCGGACGCGTCCCGTACCTCTTCCGGCGCGGCGAGGAGCCAGAGCCCCGGCGGCCCGACCGGCTCGGCTCGCACCCCGTCGGGCCAGAGCCTGGAGGCGCTCTGCCGCGCCCAGGACAACGGCAACGGGAAGCGGAAGGGCAAGGCTTTCCAACGACTTGCTGCGGCTGCGGGCGGAGCGAACGCGGTCAACGCCTACTGCGCCGGTCTGTTGGGCACGGACGCGACGGCCACCCCGAAGCCGGGAAAGCCGTCGGCGGCCGCGAAGAGCACCAAGGCGCAGCGTCCTTCGGCATCCCCCTCGCGAGGAAAGAGTTCGGGTCGCCCCGACAACTCCTCGAACTGAATCAGGCCATCCGGCGTGCCAGTTCGTCCAGCCGGTGGCGCTGGACCTTGCTCGCCTGGCCCACGACCACGGCCCGCAGCGGCCTCGGGAAGGTGACGCGGATCGTCTCGCTCACCCGCGTGCCCGCGCCCTCCTCGGTGAGCACGACCGTCGCGGTCAAGTGGACCCGGCCGGGGCTGTGCACCTCGCTGACGATGCGCCGGTCCTGCTGGGACCAGGTCATGGCCACCCGTATCGGATTGGCCCAGCGCAGCGGGCCCAGCCGGAACTGCTCCACCGCCACGTACTGCGCCGCGTCGTCCCGTACGACGACATCGCGTACCGCTACCACCAGCGGTGACAGACCGATGTAACTCTCCGGGCGCACCAGATGCTCCAGCACCTTCTCCGGCACGGACGCGACCCCGACGGCGCGGGTGAACTCCTCGGTGGGCATGGGCACATCATGCCGCAGCGGCTCGCTCCCGGGCCCGTCAGGAGTACAGCTCGGGGCGCGGAACCAGCTCGACCTCCGTACGGACCCCGCTCTCCAGAGAGCGGACCCCCGCCTCGGCCACGGCGGCGGCCGCGTACCCGTCCCAGGCGCTCGGACCGGTGACGCGGCCCTGCCGGGTGGCGTCCACCCACGTCTGCACCTCGCGGTCGTAGGCGTCCGCGAACCGCACGAGATAGTCCTGGGCGACGTCCTCGCGCGCACCGGCGGCCTCGGTCACGACCATGGTGTGCTGCTCGCCGATCCGCGCGCTGCCCGCCTCGCAGACCGCCTCGCACTTCACCTGGTACCCGAAACCGGAGTTGACGAAGATCTCGATGTCGACCAGCGCGCCCTGCTCGGTCTCCAGCAGGACCAGCTGCGGGTCGGCCAGCCCCTCGGGGGCGAGCGCGGAGGGCCTCGGGCGCAACACCGTCACGGCGGTCGGCTCCTGCCCCAACAGCCAGCGTGCCGCGTCGATTTCGTGCGACACGGAGCTGTTGACGAGCATCGCGGAAGTGAAGCCGGGCGGCGAGGAGACATTGCGGTGCGTGCAGTGCAGCATGAGCGGACGGCCGAGCCGCCCGTTGTCCAGCAGAGCCTTGAGACGGAGGTACTCGGCGTCGTAGCGACGCATGAAACCGACCTGCGTCAGCCGCCGTCCGAGCTTCACCTCGGCCTCGACCACCCGCAGCGACCCCGTCGACTCCGGCGTCAACGGCTTCTCGCACAGCACCGGGAGACCGCGGGCGAAGGCCTCGAGGAGCACCTCCTCGTGCGCGGGCCCCGGCGAGGCGACCAGCACGGCCTCGACGCCCGGCGCGTCCAGCGCGGCCGTCGCGACGGCGGTGACCGTGACGCCGTCGACGCCCGCCACCGCGTTCCGCGCCCGCCCGACGTCGGGATCCGCGACCGCGGCGACCCGCGCACCGCTGATCACGCGATCGAGCCGTCGTATGTGGTCGGCTCCCATGTGTCCCGCGCCCACGACCGCCACGCCCAGTAGTTGGCTCACGTGTCCCGCACCCTTCGCAACGACAGTCCGTCCCCGAATCTCTTCTTGATCATTGTCCGGACCCAGGACAATGACAATGGCAAGGAGAGCAATGGAGCCGGCTGCCCTGGAGGTAACGCAGTGATGGACCAGTACGTGGTGGATCTTCGCGAGGTCGACGAGACGCAGGTCGCGGTCGTCGGCGGCAAGGGCGCGCACCTGGGCGGGCTTTCGCAGATCGAAGGCATCCGCGTGCCGGGCGGCTTCTGTGTGACGACGGAGGCCTTCCGGCGGATCATGGCGGAAGAGCCGTCGGTCGACGGTCTGCTCGATCAGCTGTCGCGCCTGGACCCGGACGACAGGGAGGCGGTCCGCACGCTCAGCGCGGAGATCCGCAGGACCGTCGAGGAGATCGAGGTCCCGGACGACCTCGCGTCGGCGATCACCGGTGCGCTCGCCCGACTCGGCGAGCAGGGCGCCTGCGCGGTCCGGTCCAGCGCGACGGCGGAGGACCTGCCGACGGCCTCCTTCGCCGGCCAGCAGGACACGTACCTGAACGTCATCGGTCCGGCGGCGGTCGTCCGGCACATCAGCCGGTGCTGGGCCTCGCTGTTCACCGAGCGGGCCGTGACCTACCGCACCCGGAACGGCATCGACCACCGCACGGTCCACATGGCGGTGGTGGTCCAGCGGATGGTCCTCCCGTACGCGTCCGGAATCCTGTTCACCGCCGACCCCGTGACCGGCAACCGGAAAGTCGCCACCGTGGACGCCGGCTTCGGCCTCGGCGAGGCCCTGGTCTCCGGTCTGGTGAACCCGGACGTCTTCACGGTGCGGGACGGCAAGGTCGTCACCAAGGGGATCGCCGCCAAACAGCTGGCGATTCACGCCCTGCCGGACGGCGGTACGCGGGAAGTGACCGTCGACGCGCAGCAGCAGGAGCAGCCGGCGCTGACGGATGCCCAGGCCGTACGGCTCGTGGAGCTGGGGCGGCGGATCGAGGCGCACTTCGGGAGCCCGCAGGACATCGAATGGTGCCTGGCCGACGACGAGTTCCAGATCGTCCAGAGCCGTCCGATCACCACCCTGTTCCCCGTCCCGGACTCCGGCGACCAGGAGAATCACGTCTACGTCTCCGTCGGCCACGGGCAGATGATGACCGACCCCATGAAGCCGCTGGGGCTCTCCATGTGGCGGCAGACAGCCATGGTGCAGATGCACGAGGCGGGCGGGAGGCTGTTCGTGGACGTCACCCCGCGCCTGGCCTCGCCCGCGGCCCGCGCCGGCCTTCTGGACGTCATGGGGAAGGGCGACCCGCTGATCAAGGACGCCCTGGAGACCGTCATCGACCGCGGCGACTTCGTCCCGACCCTCCCCGACGCGGGTCCCGTCAGGCCGCCGGCCGGCGGTGCGCCAGCCCCGGCCGAGCCCGATCCGGCCATCGTCCCCCAACTGATCGAGCGCAGCCGTACGTCCGTCGCCGCCCTGGAGCGGGACATCGCGACGAAGACCGGCACGGAGCTGTTCGACTTCCTGCTGGAGGCCTTCGAGGAGCACAAGCGCGTGCTCAGCGACCCGGTCAACTTCCAGGCGATCATGGCCGGGATGGAGTCCACCTGGTGGCTCAACGACAAACTGCAGGAGTGGCTGGGCGAGAAGAACGCGGCCGACACGCTCACCCTCTCCGCCCCCGACAACATCACGTCGGAGATGGGCCTTGCGCTGCTCGACGTCGCGGACGTGATCCGCCCGCACGCGGAGGTGGTGGCGTTCCTGCAGAACACCGGGCACCTCGAGGACGCGACCTTCCTGGACGAGCTGGCGAAGGTCGCGGGCGGGACCGAGGCGCGCGACGCCGTCGAGGCGTACCTCGACCGGTACGGGATGCGCTGCGTCGGCGAGATCGACATCACCAGGCCGCGCTGGCGCGAGCAGCCCACCACGCTCGTGCCCGTCATCCTCGACAACGTACGGAACTTCGAACCGGGCGCCGCCGAACGGCGCTTCGAGCAGGGGCGGCAGAAGGCAGAGCAGAAGGAAGCGGACGTGCTGTCGCGGCTGCGGGCCCTGCCGGACGGGGACACGAAGGCCGACGAGACCCAGCGGATGATCGACCGGGTCAGGACCTTCATCGGATACCGGGAGTACCCGAAGTACGGCATCGTCAGCCGCACCTTCGTCTACAAGCAGGCCCTGATGGCAGAGGCCGAACGCCTCGTCGGGGCGGGCGTGCTTCCCGAGAAGGAGGACGTCTTCTACCTCACGTTCGAAGAATTCCGTGACGTCGTGCGCTCGCACCAGGTGGACGGCCGGCTCGTACAGGAGCGCAAGGACGCGTTCCGTGCGTACCACGCGCTCACTCCGCCCCGGGTGCTGACCTCGGACGGCGAGGCACTCACCGGGGCGTACCGGCGCGACGACGTGCCGGACGGCGCCCTGGTCGGCGTACCGGTCTCGGCCGGGACCGTCGAGGGGAGGGCCCGCGTCATCCTGGACATGGCGGACGCCGATCTCGAAGCGGGCGACATCCTGGTCACGCCCTTCACGGACCCCAGCTGGTCGCCGCTGTTCGTCGGCATCGCGGGCCTGGTCACGGAGATGGGCGGCCTGATGACCCATGGCGCGGTGATCGCCCGGGAGTACGGACTGCCGGCCGTCGTGGGTGTCGAGCGGGCCACCCGGCTGATCCGGGACGGGCAGCGGATCCGCGTGCACGGAACCGACGGGTACGTCGAGATCCTGTCCTAGCCGGGAGGTACGGCCGGCAGCTCCACGGTGACGCGCATCCCGCCGGCGGGGCGCGGGGCGAGGGTGAGCGTGCCGTCGTGCGCGTGGGCGATGGACTTGACGATGGCCAGGCCGAGTCCGACGCCCGCGCGGTCGGCGTGAAGGCGCTCGCTGCCGCGCTGGAACGGTTCGGTGAGCGTCGCGACCAGTTGAGGGGTGAGCTTCTCGCCGGTGTTCTCGACCGTGAGCACCACGCTCGCGGCGCGGACACCGGTGGTCACCCACACCGTGCCCCGCTCCGGCAGATTGTGGACGATCGCGTTCTGCAGGAGGTTCGTCGTCAACTGCAGCAGGAGCGCGTGCGAGCCGTCGGCGGGGGCGAAGTCGCCGGAGGTCTCGACGGTGACACCGCGCTCCTCGGCGAGCGGGAGCAGCGTCTCGACGGCCTCTTCCGCGAGGAGGGACAGGTCGACGGATTCCCGGGTGAAGGACCCCTGGTCGGCGCGGCTGAGCACCAGCAGCGCCTCGGTGAGGTCGATCGCGCGGGCGTTGACGGCGCGCAGACGGTCGACGAGTTGACCCGGATCGTGGGCCGGATCCTTGTGGGCGACGTCGAGGAGCGACTGCGAGACGGCGAGGGGGGTGCGGAGTTCGTGCGAGGCGTTCGCCGCGAATCTCCGCTGCTCGGCGACGTGCGCTTCGAGCCGTACGAACATGGCGTCGAAGGCGTCGGCGAGTTCGCGGAACTCGTCGTTGCGGCCCGGCAGCTGGATGCGGTGGGAGAGCGAGCCGCTCGTGGCGGTGCGGGTGGCATTGGTGATGTGGGTCAGAGGGGCGAGCATACGGCCGGCGAGGAGCCAGCCTCCCAGGAGGCCGAACAGCAGCAGGAAGACCAGTACCGCGGCCGCTCTCGGGGCGAAGACCTCCAGAAGGGCCGACCGTACGGGGAAGACACCGCCTTCCGGCTTGTCGTCCGGGTTGATGAGCATCGCGCGGTCGGGGACGTACCGCAGGAGGAACAGCCACACCGCCGTGAGCAGCAGGGCGCCCGCGACCATCAGGAATCCGGCGTAGCTGAGGGTGAGTTTGAGGCGAACGCTCATCCCGGGGCGTCTAGTCACGGTCGCCGCCCTCACGTCCGGTGTCGATGCGGTAGCCGGCGCCGGCCACCGTGGCGATGATCCAGGGTTCGCCGAGCCGCTTGCGCAGGGCGGAGACCGTGATGCGTACGGCGTTGGTGAACGGGTCCGCGTTCTCGTCCCACGCCCGTTCCAGGAGCTCCTCGGCGCTGACGACTCCGCCTTCGGCCGCGACGAGCACTTCGAGCACGGCGAACTGCTTCCGGGTCAGCGCGACATAGCGGTCGTCGCGGTAGACCTCGCGGCGGAACGGATCCAGCCGCAGCCCCGCGACCTCGCGCACGGGCGGTCGGCTGTAGGCGCGTCTGCGGTCCAGTGCTCTGAGCCTGAGCACGAGCTCCTGGAGCGCGAACGGCTTCGTGAGGTAGTCGTCGGCGCCGAGCTCGAACCCAGTGGCCTTGTCGTCGAGACGGTCGGCCGCGGTGAGCATGAGGATCGGCATGCCGCTGCCGGAAGCGACGATGATCCGGGCGATCTCGTCACCGTTCGGTCCGGGGATGTCGCGGTCGAGGACGGCGATGTCGTACGTGTTGATGTCCAGCAGCTCCAGGGCGGTGCCGCCGTCACCGGCGATGTCCGCCGCGATCGCCTCCAGACGCAGCCCGTCGCGGATGGCTTCTGCCATATAGAGCTCGTCCTCGACGATCAGCACACGCATGTGCTCGATGCTACGAGCCGGCACATATCGTCGGCGTATCGAAATCCGCATACGTGCCGACAACGCCATCCTGTCTTGACTGGCGGTATGTCCCGAACCTCAGTGATCACCGCCACGCAGCCGGACCCCCCGGCACCCGACACCGAAGCCGGACCCGCGCCCGGTCCGTGGAGGCGCGGCCCGGTGTTCGCGGCGCTGGCGCTGCTCCTGGGGCTGATCATGCTCCTGCACGCGCAGATTCCGAACGGCATCGGTGGTCTCGGCAGCCTGGTGGAGACCTTCCTCCCGTGGTTCGGTCTCTTCGTCCCCGTGCTCGTCGCCGGGGCGCTGTGGCGTCGCTCCGCCACCGCCGGGGTCGCGCTGCTGCTGCCGGTCGTGGTGTGGGTGAGCCTCTTCGGCGGGATGCTCGGCGGCAGGTCCCACGCGGGCGGCGATCTCACCGTGATCGGTCACAACGTCGGCGCGGACAACTCCGACCCGGCCGGCACCGCCCGTGACCTGGTGAAGTCCGGTGCGGATGTGCTGGCACTGGAGGAGCTGACCGAGCAGGCGAGGGGGACGTACGAGAAGGAGCTCGCGACGGCCTACCCGTACCGCACGGTGATGGGCACGGTCGGGCTGTGGAGCAAGCTGCCGCTGTCGGACACCGCGCCCGTCGACATCGCACAGGACGTCGGCCCGCTGGGGGACGCCAAGTCGGCCGAGGAGAAGCTGCCCTACAACCGGGCGCTGCGCGCCACGGTCGCCACGGACCACGGGCCGCTGGCGGTGTACGTGGCCCATCTGGGTTCCGTACGGGTGATGCCGAGGGGCGGCTTCTGGACGGGCTCGCGGGACCGGGGCGTGGAGGCGCTCGCCCAGGCCGTCGCCGCCGAGCGGAACGAGCGGGTGGTACTGCTCGGCGACCTCAACGGCACCATGGACGACCGCGTGTTCGACGGGCTCGCCTCGCAGCTGCGCTCGGCCCAGGAGGAGGCCGGGGACGGCTTCGGCTTCAGCTGGCCCGCGAAGTTCCCCGTGGCGCGGATCGACCAGATCCTCGTCCGCGGTGTGCGGCCCGCGAGTTCCTGGGTGCTGCCGGCCACCGGCAGTGATCATCTGCCGGTGGCGGCCGCGATCAGCTGGTGAGTCAGGCACACCGGCCGTACAGGTCTCCGCGCTGCAGGGCGGACCGGGACCAGGACACCCCCGGCACGGGCGCCCACCGGCCGCGGTGCGACCGGTGCGGCGGCGGACCGTAGGGCGACTGCCAGGCCGGCCGGGCGGCTCGGTCCGCGGTGCCGAGGACGATGTCGAGCTTGATTTTGGACACAGAGATACACCGTTTCCAGTGAGATGACCGCAGCGGAAAGGAGCGCGGCACACAGGGTGCGCCGCGCGACGGTTCAGCGTTGAGGTGGTCTCACTTGGTGTACATCGGCACGTCCTTGGCGGGGCGGGTGCGGGCAGGAGGACGGTAGCCGCACCCGGGGGTGCGGCTCCACTCCATTTCGGATGCGGTCAGATCCGTACGCCGAACTCGAAGGTCATGTTGCTCATGGCCTCGATACGGACGTACGCACCGGGCTTGGGGGCGTGCAGCACCTGACCGTTGCCGGCGTAGATGCCTATGTGGCTCAGGTCGCCGAAGAACAGGACCAGGTCGCCCGGCTTCAGTGCGCTCTGCGAGTAGATACGGGTTCCGGCGTTGGCCTGCGCCTGCGAGGTGCGCGGCAGGGACACGTTGGCCTGCGCGTACGACCACATGGTCAGTCCGGAGCAGTCGAAGGAGTCGGGGCCCGTGTGCGCCCAGATGTACGGCTTGCCTATCCGCGACATGCCCGCCTGGAGTGCGGCGGCGCCGTACTTGGAGGCGGGGGCCTCGTTGCCGAGGTCGACACGGGAGCTGGCGCGGCTGGCGCGGGCGTCCGCGGCGGCGAGCGACTGACGCTCCGCGGCCGTCAGGGAGTTGAGCAGCTTCTGCGCGTCGGCGAGCTTGCCCTGGACCGCCTTCTTCTGGGCCCCGAGATCCTTGCGGGTCTCGGCGAGGTCCTGGAGCTTGTCCTGCGCCTGCTGGCGCTGCTGCGCCAGCGAACGCTGCTTGGCCTGGAACGTCTTGAGCGCCTCGGTCTGCTGCGCGGTCAACTGGTCCATCGAGGACGCCTTGTCCAGGAAGTTCGCCGGGTCGGAGGAGAGGAACAGTTGCACGGACTCGTCGATGCCGCCGGAGCGGTACTGGGCGCTGGCGAGCGCACCGAGCTGGTCGCGCTGCTTGTTGATCTCCGCCTGGCTGCGGGCGACGTTGTCCTGGAGTTCGTCGACCTGCTTCTTGAGCTTGTCCTGCTTCTCCTGGGCCCCGTTGTACTTCTCGGTGGCCGCCTCTGCCTCTTCGTAGAGCTTGTCGACCTTCGCCTTCACCTGGCTCTTGGTCGGCTTCGGGTCGGCATGAGCCGCCTGGGAGGTGAGCGCCACGGCTGCGGCGGCGGTCGCGGTGAGCACGGTCACGCGGGTGCGGCTCGCAGGCTTGGGTCGACGGTGGGACGCCACGAAGGCGAGCTCCTTCTTCCTCGGCCGCCGAACTGCATGGACTCGGCGGGACCTTCGCCGCCACTCGGGATGAGTGATCAACTGCGCAAAGGTACGAGGCCTGACTTTAGTGACCTTCCTGTGATCAGATCCAACTCGGATATGAAGAAACATGGCCAAGGGGCGCACTTTTTACCCACAACAACCGCACAGTGATCGTCGATTGACGCTAGGTCACGAATTTGCACCGATGAGAAGGTCCTGATCGGATTCGCTCGCGGGGTCCCTGGTGTGCGACCGCACGACGAGGGCACTCGCGCTGCCCGCCAGAAGTCCGAAGACGAGCGCGGCGGGCACGCCCTCGCCGAACCGGCCCGCGTAGTACATGAACGAACCGCTGCCCTGTGACGTGTCGAGCAGCGTCGTGACCAACTGATCGAGCAACAGGCCCAGCACGGTGACGCAGACGGCGCCGAGAGCGAACGCGGGGACGGTCGCGCGGTCGAGCAGGTCGGCCAGCAGTCGCAGCCCCCACCACACGACCGCCAGCAGCAGCGCGTCGGGGAGGCGGTAGAACATCCAGGAGCCGAGGCCGGTGTGCGACGGTGCGGTCCAGCCGCCGAGCAGCAGCCACTGGCGCAGCAGGTCGCCCGGTTCCGAGAGCAGTCCGCTGCCGGTGAACCCGGTCTGGATGCGGGCGGCCACGCGGTCGTACGAGAGGCCGACGAGGGACACCGCGATCACGAGGGTGCCCACGGTGGCCGCGAGGCGGGCGGCAGGCGCCGGAACCTTCGACGGCGATGGCTGAGGTCTCTCGCGCCGGGCGAGGAGCGCGACGCCCAGGGCGCCGAGCGCGGCCACCAGCGAGGCAGCGGCGAGCACGGGCCGCCCCGCCCCCATCGAGCCGGCCAGCCGCGGCAGGAAGCGGAAACTGCCCTGTCCGCCCGAGGCGACCATCCACGGCGCCGAGACCGCCACGGCCAGGGTGCCGGCGACCAGGCCCCACCCCCACAACGCGAGGACCACGGATGCCGACCGCCGCTTCCCGCCGGGCGTCAGCCGCCGTATCAGGAGCGCGGCCCCGACCGGATAGAGGACGACGAGGACGGCGTAGCGCACGCGCATGGCCGTGCGGTAGAGCTCCGCATAGTCCCGGCCGTTGCCCGGGGCGCCCGCGGGGTTCCCGTACTGCTCCGAGGACGGCAGCCCGTACGACCAGGGAGCCAGCCACCCCCGCAACTGGGTCGTTCCCTCGGGGCCGAACACCCGCGCCGTGCCCGGCAGGCTGAGTGCGTGGCTGCTCGCCCCCGCCCACAGCAGGAGCCCGGCGAGCAGCAGCCCGCCGAGCGCGCCAGGAATCAGTGCACGGCGATAGGTCACGACAGCCCCCCCGTCCGCCCGCCCGTCGGCGGGACGTCCTCATGTACAGCGCAAGATACTCATGTGTGGTGCGGGCAACGACGGCCGGGGCGCATACTTCGCTTCGAGGAGGCGATGGTGACCGGAACCGGGGTGCGGGTGCTCGTGGGCGTCATGATCGCGGCCTGCGTCGTGTTCCTCGGCCCCAGTGCGCCGAACGTCGCCCGCGTCGCCAGACCGTTGCCGGCCGGCTCGCCCACCGAGGTCGTGGCGGACCGGGTCATGACGTGGAACATCTGCAATCCCTGTACCGAGAGCGGGTACAACGACGGCCGGGCGGCCGAGATCGCCGCGTACGCACCCCAGGTCGTCGGCCTGCAGGAAGCGTGTGTGCGGGACGTCGAGACGATCCGTAACCAGCTGCAGTACTTGTACGGCCTGAAATACCACGTCACGTACGGTTCCGTGCTGAAGAGTTGGAGCCGCTGCGGGGGAGTGCCGTGGAGCCCGGGGGGCTACGGGCAGGCGATCCTCTCGGCGGCACCGGTCACGGACCATGTGATCGTGGAGTACCCCGACGGCGGGTCCGAGGACCGCGGGTACATGGCGGTCACGACTCTCGTGGGCGGCCGGCAGGTCCGGGTCTTCAACACGCACCTGGCCCAACGGCGCCAGGAGGCGGTCAGGGAGAAGCAGTCGGGCGTCCTCGCGGCGGAAGTTGCCCGGTACGACCGTGCGATCGTCCTGGGCGACTTCAACGCGAGGCCGGACGCCCCCGAACTCGCCGGGATGTGGGATCTGGCCGAGGACGTGGACGCCCAGTGCGATCCCTCGGCGGCCGGCCCCTGCGAGCCGACCACCGACTGGCGCAGCAAGTTCGACTACATCTTCCTGCGGGGCTTCGCCCCGGTCGAGCACGGGGTGGGTCTCAGCCCGTACTCGGACCACGACTTGCTGCACGCCGACCTGAGGCCTGCGTAGCGAGGGCCGGCGCAACTCCTGCACGCGGAGCGCGCGATGGCTTTCGTTCGACCATGCCCAGCGCCACTCCGGCGATGATGATCACGCCGCCCGACACCTGGGCGATCCCGACCGACTCCCCGTTGATCACGACGGCGCCGAGGACGCCGAAGACCGGAACCAGGTTGAGGATGTTCACCGCGACGCTCGAAGTCATCCTGCGCAGGCCGTGGTTGTAGAGCAGGAAGCCGCCGACCGAGCACGCCACGGCCAGATAGGCCAGCAGCAGGGAGACCGTCGCGTCCGGCATCCGCCAGTCGCCCGCCTCCAGCGGCGATGCGAGCAGGAACCCGGCCGCGCCCGCCAGGGTCTGGTAGTAGGTGGCGCTCGCGGCGTCCTGTCCGGCGCTCGCGCGCTTGCCCAGCACGTTGTAGCCGGCCCAGGCCAGCCCGCCGAGCAGCAGCAGTACGTCGCCCGTCCAGCGCGAACTGCCGCCCGCCTCCGCCCCGTTGCGTACGACGAGGAAGGCGCCGAGGGTGGCGAGGGCCACCCCCGCCACCCTCGGCAGCGGCATCCGGGTGCGGAAGGCGAACAGCTCCACCAGCATCGTCATCAGCGGATAGGTGGCCACGATCAGTGACGCGTCGGAGGCCGTGGACATGTCGACGCCGACGTTCTCCAGGACGAAGTACACGGTGATGCCGAGGAATCCGCTCAGGTACAGCTGCCGCCGCTGCCCGGCGTCCGGGCGGACGGCGCGGTCCGGACGGCGGCGGCCCAGCCGTA
Organism: Streptomyces sp. NBC_01465; assembly: GCF_036227325.1. Lineage (NCBI taxonomy): Bacteria > Bacillati > Actinomycetota > Actinomycetes > Kitasatosporales > Streptomycetaceae > Streptomyces > Streptomyces sp. NBC_01465. The sequence continues at coordinate 7,146,856 of NZ_CP109467.1, forward strand.
CCAGCGCGCCGAGAAGGACCGCCGCGAGTGAGAATCTGACGGCGCCGATGCTGAGCGGGCCGACGTCGTCGAGGACTCGCTTGGTCACCGCGTACGAACTGCTCCACATCAGCGCGGCCGCCATGACGGCGCACACCGCCCCCGCTGTCGGTCCGCGTTCCCGCATCTCGCGTCGCCCCTCTCCGTGGCCGAACAAACATCGGCCCATTAGGCTGGAGGCTAACAACATCAGCAGGAATGATGTGAATAGTCCGAATTATCTTCGGGATTCAGGGAGTTGGGGGACGCATGGACGAACTAGATTCGGCGCTGGTGCGCATGCTTCAGGAGGATGGTCGGCGCACCAACCGGGACATGGCCCAGGAACTGGGCATCGCCCCCTCCACCTGTCTGGAGCGCGTCAGGGCGCTGCGCCGGAGCGGTGTCCTGACGGGATTCCACGCGGAGGTGGACCTCGCCGCGATCGACCGAGGACTGCAGGCGGTGATCGCCGTACGGGTCCGCCCGCCGACGCGTGCGGTGATCGAGTCCTTCCAGACCTTCCTGGAGCAGATGCCCGAAGTCATCTCGCTCTTCGTCCTCACCGGGAACGACGACTTCCTCGTGCACGTCGCCGTCCGGGACACCGACCATCTGCACGCGGTGGTCCTGGACAAGCTGACCAAGCGCCCGGAACTGGCCGACGTACGGACATCGGTGGTCTACGCGCACATGCGCAGGAAGGTCGTCGGCCCTACCTGATGTCCCGCTGCTCGGGGACCACGACGCCGAAGCGGTCCTGGATCGTGGCGAGCGCGGCCTCGTGCACCTGCTTCGCGGGGATGCCGCGCGGGTTGCCGTTGACCGGGAGCGGACGGGTCGCGGAGGCGTCGCCGACCACGGTCGGGTGGTAGCCGTCGTAGACCGCGCCCTCGGCGGTGAACAGGGTGCACATGTGCGTCATGAAGCCGGCGATGATGACGTTCTTGCGGCCGGTCTTCTGGAGTTCCTCGTCGAGGTTCGTCCCGTGGAAGCCGTTGGGGACGGCCTTCTCGACGACCACCTCGCCCTTGGCCGGCCTGAGCGCCGGAATGATCTGGCCGGCCCGGGAGTCGAGGTCGTACCCCTTCTCCACAATGTGGATGACCGGCGTGTGCGCCTTGCGGGCCCGCTCCAGCAGGGACCGGGTGTTCTTCACCGCCTCGCGCCAGCCGGTGAGCTCCATCGCGCCGCCGGTGTAGACGTTCTGGTAGTCGACGAGGACCAGAGTGGCGTCGGACAGTTTCGCCGGCGTCTCGTCCAGCTTCATCAGCTGACGGAGCGTCGTTGTGTCCTTCGCGTAGTTCTCGTGCCGGTCGGTACGGGTTGCGGCCTCGGAGTCACCACCGCAGGCCGTCGCGGTGGCCGCGAGTACGGCTGCGGCAGCCAGGGCGAGAGCAGGACGCAGCAGCTTCATCGGACGATCTCCTTCTGGGTCGCGACGACGACCCCGTACAGGTCGGCGATGGTGGCGAGAGCGCTCTGGTGCACCTGATGGGCGTCGACGTCCACGCCCATCAGCGGCAGCGAGCGGGTCGCCGAGGCCTCGGCGACGACCGTGGGGCGATTGCCGTTGAGGAACGCGCCCTGGGCCGTGAAGGTGACGCACATGTGGGTCATCCAGCCCGCGATGACGACGTCCTGGCCGTCTTCGAGGTGCGTGTCGAGGTCGGTGCCGACGAACGCGTCGGGAGCCTGCTTCACGACGACCGGCTCGCCCTCGACCGGGGCGACCTTCGGGTGGATCCGCCCGATCTCGGCCCGGATGTCGTACGGGGTGCCCTCGCCGCCGTCATTGATGACGTGGACGACCTTCGTACCCTCCTGGCGGGCCCTGTCCAGCAGTTGCGCGGCGGCGTCGAGGGACTCCTCCCAGCCGTCGAGCTCCATCACGCCCTGGGTGTACGTGTTCTGGAAGTCGATCAGGATCAGCGTCGACTCCGTCAGCCTCGCGGGCGTCTGGTCGAAGCCGTTGAGCTCGCGCAGCGTGGTTCGGGACATGGGCGTACCGCCTTCGGATCACGGGTGAGGAGTGCGGCCCGCACCGTCCGCCGGGCCACATCTGCAACGCTATGACTCAGCCGTGATGGCGGCAATGACGTCTAACATGCAGATACCGACATGCCGACATGCCGAGGAAAAGGGGCCCCGTGCCGGAAACCGCCGTACGCCGCGTCGTCATCGTGCTCTTCGAAGGCGTCGATCTGCTCGACGTCACCGGCCCGCCGGAGGTCTTCTCGCTGGCGCTGCGCGAGACCGAGGAGGCCGCGGGGTATCAGGTTGTGCTGGCCGCCGAGTCAATGGGCCCGGTCAGGACCGGCGCCGGAGTCCGTATCCTCCCCGACCTCACCTTCCAGGAGGCCGCCGCGGGCACCATCGACACGCTCATCGTGCCCGGGGCGGTGGGGGTCGACGACGAGGGCCGGGTGCACCCGCTCGTCGATCCCGCACTGGTCGACTGGGTACGGATCCTCGCCGGGCGCTCGCACCGGATCACGTCCGTGTGCGTGGGAGCCCACCTGCTGGCCGCGGCCGGTCTTCTCGACGGCAAGCGCGCCACCACCCACTGGTCCACCGCGCAGCAACTGGCCGCCGACCATCCGGCAGTGAAGGTCGACGCCGACCCGATCTTCATCCGCGAGGGGAACGTGTGGACCGGCGCCGGAATCAGCGCCTGCCTCGACCTCTCCCTCGCCCTGATCGCCGAGGACCTCGGCGAGGCCGTCGCGCTGCGCGTGGCCCGGCAGCTCGTGATGTACCTCAAACGCCCCAGCGGACAGAGCCAGTTCAGCGTTCCGCTGGAGCAGGTCTCCACGACGCGGCGCATCGAGGACCTGCGCCACCACATCCTGCGGCACATCGACGAGCCGCTCACCGTCGCGGACCTCGCCGAGTACGCCCGTGTCAGTGACCGGCATCTGACCAGGCTCTTCAAGAACGACCTGGGCATGACCCCGCACGCCTACATCGAATCGGTCCGCGTCGAGAAGGCCCGCCACACACTGGAGTCCTCCGACGCCACGCTCGAACGCGTCGCCACCGTCTGCGGATTCGGAACGACGGACACCCTCGTGCGGGCGTTCCGGCGCCGTCTCGACACGACGCCGACGGAGTACCGCCGGCGTTTCCGGGTGATCCCGGCGCCCTGACCCGCCGACGGGCCTTCAGGACGGTCCTGCGAGCGGGCGGGCGCGGTGGGCGGGCCCGGGGTGGTGAACGCCGCGCGGCTGGTAGCCGAGGGTGTCGGCGCGGCCCAGGAGGTCGGCGAGGTACCAGATGATGGCGAGCCACATCTCCGTGCCCTGGAGCCCTGGTTCGGGGCCGGGGCCGGCGGGCCCGGATCCGAATCCGAAACCCCGGCCGTTGTGCCAACGGGGCAGGATCGCGGCCAGTTGACGCTCGGCCCAGGCGCGTATGTCCGCTGCTCGGTAGCCGTCGCCCCGGCTGTCGTTTCCGAGCTGCCGGGTGCACAGCCAGAGGGGGTGCGCGACGTCCAGCACGTTGCACGCGTTGTCCTTGCCGGTGCCGAAGTGGCGCGGGTCGCGGGCGTGGTCGAGGGCGGCGTCCACCACGCGTTCCGGATGCGGAACCGGGAGCCCGAACTGGGCGAACGAGCCGCGGCTGAGCCGGTAGTAGCCGTTGACGACCTGCAGGCGGCCGCTCCGGGCGGAGGGGCTGCCCCACATCCCGGTCCACGGGTCGGCCCGGGTGAGCAGCCAGCCGAACAGCGCCTCCAGCGCGCCCGGCCGCACAGCTCCTTCGCCGTCGTGCCGCTGGTTCCAGTGCGCTGCGGTGGCCCAGGCGTCGATCCAGGCGCCGGCTCCCCACGCACCTTCCTGCCACGGCAACTTGTCGAGTCGCGCGACGAGTTGACCGGCCGTCATCTGCTGGACGCCGCGTACGGGGCGAGGGAAGGAGGCGCCGAGCAGATCGAGGGCGTACCCGGCGGACAGGATGTGGTAGAGCGCGGGGCCGTCGCTGATGAAGCCGTCGTCGTCGGGTTCCGGCAGCGGCTCGCCGAGCTCGGGCACCAGCCCGGTGTCCGGGTCCTGGGCTGCGCACAGCCGCTTGACGTGTTCGTCGGCGGTCAACTGCTCGGGTGCCTCGCCCAGCAGCAGATCGGCGATCTCCACGGCGTCGCAGTGCGCGCGCAGTGTCGCGGTCGCCCCGGGGCGGTCGACGTACCGCTCGCCGTCCCAGCACCGGGCGAGGACGTCCGCGGCCTGGGTGCGCGCGGTGTCGGCGAACCGGGTGAGGGGGTCCGGGACCTGGACCGCGGGGGCCGCGGCGGTGCTCCGGCGGTCGCGCAGCGGACGCGCCGGGTTTCCGGCGGCCATGGTCCAGTCCGGGAGATCCTTGGTCACCACCGCGCCGGCGCCGATCACGCAGTGGTCGCCGATGGTGACGCCGTCCACCACGACCACGTGCGAGCCGATCCACACGTCGTCGCCGACCGTGATCCCCCGGCTGGTGTGGGGCTGTTGGAAGACCGGGCGGTCGGGTGCCATGGAGTGATTGAAGCCGAGCAGCGACGTGTGTGCGCCGATGCGTACGCCGTCGCCCAGCGTGACAGTGCCCCGCACGGTGGCGTACGGGTTCACGGTGCAGTCCGAGCCTGTGGTCAACTCCCCGGTGACATAGGCGTGAGCGGCGATGTAGGAGTCGTCGCCGAGGCGCAGCCGGTCCGGGAACACCGCGGCCGACTCGCCGACGTAGCACCGCGCGCCGATCTCGGTGTCGCCACCGATCCCTCGCTGCCGTTCACGCTGAGCGACGCGCTGTTCCTCCGTCGCTGCCTCGGCGAACAGCCAGGGACAGTGGTCAAAATGCTGTACGTCTTGCCGCTGTTGGTGATCCACGGGCGAACAGTAGTCAGGTGAACGCCCTGCCGGCCACATCGCCCCCAGGGTGTAAACCCGTGGTCCGATGCCCCGCGGACAGGTGCGTGACAGCGTCTCTCTGTGCCCACGGTCCGTCCGTCGGCACATAGTTGACGACCCGTCACCACAGGAGGGCCCATGGCCACCACGCCGTACATCAACCGGAAGAACATGACGCGCCGCCGCATGCTGGGAGCAGCGCTGGCCGCCGTGCCGCTTGCCGCCGTCGCCGGCCCCGCGTGGGCGGACCCGGCCGCGGCCGCCCGCACCGCGAGGCGGCTCACACTGCCCGCACCCACCGGGCCGCACCCGGTGGGCACGGCCCCACTGCACCTCGTCGACCGGTCGCGTCCGGACGGCATCGCGGGCCCCGGGCACTTCCGCGAGCTGATGGCCACCGTCTGGTACCCCGCCCGGAACGTCGAGCGGTACCCGGTGGCGCCCTGGATGCCGGCCGGCGCACTTCAGGCGTTCCTCGACGACACGGGGTTCGGCGCTCTGGCCCCGTTGGGGCCGCTCACCGCCGGCCATGTGGGCGCTCCGGTGCGGCGGTCGGGCCGAAGGCTGCCCGTCGTCGTGTTCTCGCACGGCGCGCACAGCCACCAGGGCGACCACACCGTCATGGTCCAGGAGCTCGCCAGCCACGGGTTCGCGGTGGTGACGGTGGCTCACCAGTACGACACCTACACCGAGTTCCCCGACGGCCGGGTCGCGGTCCCGCTGCAGGACAGCCAGGCGCCGACCCTGCCCGGGGACTTCGCCGCCGACCTGCGCTTCGTCCTCGACTGCGTCGAGCAGCTCGCCGCCGGGTGCAATCCGGACGCCGGCCGGAGGGAACTGCCGGCCGGGCTGCTCGGCGCCCTCGACCCGCGGAACGTGGGCGTGTTCGGCTGGTCGAAGGGCGGGACGGCCACCGCCTGCGCCATGCTCGCGGACGAGCGCATCCGGGCCGGGCTGAGCCTCGACGGCCCGATGCAGATGAACCCGCCGCTCGCCGGCGACCTGCACCGGCCGTTCATGATGATGTCCGCCGAGTTCACCCGGGCCACGGATCCCGAGGCCGCCGTTTTCTGGTCGCACCTGCGGGGATGGCGGCTGAACATCCAGGCCCAGGGCGCTGTCCACATCTCGTACGGCGACAACGAGGCACTCTTCCCCCAGGTGGCGAAGGTGCTCGGATGGAGCGCACAGCAGCTCCAGGAAACGATCGGCACGCTCGATCCCGGCCAGGCGGTGAGGATCCAGCAGGCATACCCGCTCGCGTTCTTCGACGAGCACCTGCGCCGCGGTCGGGGACACCTGCTCGACGGGCCGTCCCCGGCCTTCCCGGCGGTGACGTTCCTCCCCTGAGCGGCTAGGTGGGTGAGGTCGCTCTATGGGCCGGGCGGCGCAGTGAGCATCCGCCAGACGCGGCGGACCTGTTCCGCCATGTCGATGTCGGGGTCGCTCAGCCACTGGAGTTGGATGCCGTCGGTCGCCGCGACGAGGGCCGAGGCCGTGAAGTGCGGGTCGAGCCCGGGGCTCGCCCGGCCGGCCCGCTGCTCGGCCGTGAGGTGCTCGGCGATCGTGGCGCGCAGCAGGGCGAAGCGTTCCCTGAAGTACGTGTGGGCCGGGTGTGCGCGGTCGGTCGAGGCCGCGGCGAGAGTGACGTAGAGGCGTACGCGGGCGGAGTTGGCAGCGTTCGCGGTCAGGGCCCTGGCCAGGAACTCGCCCGGATCGCGCACGACGTCCGGGTCGCGGAAGCGCGCCTCGGCCGCACGGTCGTTGGCGCGCAGGACCTCGGTGAGCAGGTGGTCCTTGGACTCGAAGTAGTGCATCAGCCCGGTCAGGCTGATGTGACTCTCCTTCGCGACCATCCGCAGTGTGGTGTTCCGCTCGCCCACGCGGCCGAAGATCTCAAGGGTGACCTTGAGGATCTCCTCCCGTTTGGCGACCCCCTTGGGGTAGGAGTTTCTGGCTGTCACGCGCCCACCCTATTCGGCCGCCATCGCGCCTGCGCAAAGCCTTGTCAGCAAAAACAGTACGCCGTACTGTTTCGGCCAGTCGCAGGTGCGGCCCACCGAGAGAAGGTCCCGATGGCGAGACCCCCCGGGGAGCTCCGTGTTCCCTCCCCGCTCCCTGCCGATCCGGCGGGAGCGGCCGCGCCGGTCGACGGCCGGGCGCTGCGCCGCCTCATGGCGTGCATCGGCCCCGCCAACCTCGGCGTCGCTCTCGTATGGGGAGCTGTCCCCGGCACCCTGCTCGCCCTCCAGGTCCAGCGCGCGGTCGGCGAGGACGCGAAGGTCGGCACGCTCGCGGTCGTGACCACGGTGGGCGCGCTCGTCGCGATGGTCGCCCAGCCCGTCGCGGGAGCCGTGTCGGACCGCACCCGCAGCCGTTTCGGCAGGCGCGGGCCCTGGATCGTGGTCGGCGTGGTGACGGGTGGCCTGGCCCTGATCGGCATGGCGTTCGCGCACTCCGTACCGGTGATGCTGGCCCTCTGGTGCCTGGTGCAGATCGGCTACAACTTCGCGGTGGGCCCGCTCTCGGCCGTCATGCCCGACCGGGTGCCACCGGAGAGACGCGGCCTGTTCTCCACTGTCACCGGCCTCGGCTCCATGTGCGGCTCGCTGCTCGGCCAGGTGTTCGCCGCCGTCTTCGAGGACCGGATCACCACGGCATACGTGGTGCTCGCCGCGCTCGCGACGTCCCTGGCGGTCGTCTTCGTGACTCTCAACCCGGACCGGCCGAGCCGGGACGCTCCCCAAGAGCCCTTCGAGGTACGTGAGTTCCTGCGTGGGCTGTTGCCGAACCCACGCAAGCACCCCGACTTCTTCTGGGTGTTCGTCAGCAGGCTGTGCACCAACCTGTCGTACTTCCTGGTCTTCGGCTACAAGCTCTACATCCTCCAGGACTACATCGGTCTGCACGACGAGGCGATCGACCGCGTACCCGTACTCGCGCTGACCGCCGTCGCCGGCCTTCTCCCGGCCGCCGTCGTGACCGGACCCCTCTCGGACCGGCTCGGCCGGCGCAAGGTGTTCGTGGTGGCCTCGGCCTCTCTCCTCGGCTGTGCCATGTTCATACCGTTCGCCCTCCCCACCATGACAGGGATGACCGCGATGGCCTTCCTGGTGGGCATCGGCTTCGGCTGCTTCCAGGGCGTGGACACCGCCCTCATCTCTCAAGTGCTGCCCTCCGGGCGGTCCTTCGCCCGCGACCTCGGCGTCGTGAACGTCGCAGCCACCCTGCCGCAGGTCCTCGCGCCCGCCATCGCCGGAGCCGTCGTCCTCTGGCTCGGCGGATACCGGACGCTCTTCCCTCTCGCCATGGCCTGCGCGCTGCTCGGTGCGGTGGCGGTGCTGCGCGTCAAGGGAGTCCGATGACCACGGCGGACCACATCCGCCTTCGCACCGCGCATTGCCCCGCACTCCAAGGAGAAGACATGAACAACCCGAATCGGCCGGCAGAGACGCCCGGCGAGACGGTGGCCCGCCTGACCCTCGCCGAGAAGGCCGGCCTGACCACCGGCGCGGGCTGGTGGCACACCACCGCGTACCCGGACGCCGGGATCCCGGAAGTCCGGCTCTCGGACGGCCCCCACGGGCTGCGCCTGCAGAACGACACCCGGGCCGACCACCTGGGCATCAACGGCAGCGCCCCGGCCACCTGCTTCCCGCCGGCCGTCACCCTGGCCTGCACCTGGGACAGCGACCTGGCGCGGCGGGTCGGCGACGCACTGGCCCGCGAGAGCCTCGCGCACGGCGTGCACGTGCTGCTCGGCCCCGGCGTCAACATCAAGCGCAGCCCGCTGTGCGGACGCAACTTCGAGTACTTCTCCGAAGACCCGCTGCTCAGCGGGGTGTTGGGAACAGCCTGGGTCAAGGGCCTGCAAGCTCAGGGGGTCGGGGCCTCGGTCAAGCACTTCGCCGCGAACAACCAGGAGACCGGCCGGATGTCGGTCAGCGCGGACATCGACGTACGCACGCTGCGCGAGATCTATCTCCCCGCCTTCCACCGCGTGGTGACAGAGGCCGAGCCCTGGACGGTCATGTGTGCCTACAACCGGGTCAACGGCGTGCACGCGTCGCAGAATCCCTGGCTTCTGACGGACGTCCTGCGCGGCGAGTGGGGATACGACGGCGTGGTCGTCTCCGACTGGGGCGCCGTGGTCGACAGGGCGCGGGCCCTCGCCGCCGGGCTCGATCTGGAGATGCCGTCCTCGTCCGGCGCCGGCCCCGCCAGGGCCGTCGCGGCCGTGGAATCAGGCGAACTTCCCGAGGAAGCGCTGGACCGAAGCGCCGCACGGGTCGTGGCACTCGCCCGCAAGGCGGCCGAGCACGCGCGCCCCGGTGCCGCCTTCGATGCGGCCGCCCACCACGAGCTCGCCCGCGAGGTCGCCACGCGCGGCGCGGTACTGCTCAAGAACGACGGCGCGCTCCTCCCGCTGGATCCCGCCGCAGCCCAACGCATCGCGGTCATCGGCGAGTTCGCGCGCACTCCCCGCTACCAGGGCGAGGGCAGCTCGCGCGTGAACCCGACCCGGCTCGAAGACGCACTGACCTCGATCGTCGAGGCCGCGCCCGCGGCGCACGTCACCTTCGCTCCCGGCTTCCCCGTCGACGCTCCGGACGCCGATGCGGCTGCGCTGCAGGAGGAGGCCCTCCGCGCGGCCGAGAGCGCGGACGTGGTCGTGCTGTTCCTCGGTCTGCCGCCGAGCTTCGAGTCCGAGGGGTACGACCGCGAACACATCGAACTCCCCGAGGAGCAGACCCGGTTGCTCGCCGCCGTTGTCGCGGTGAACGCGAACGCCGTCGTGGTCCTCTCCAACGGGGGCGTGGTCCGGCCGGCCGGCTGGATCGACGGCGTGCCGGCCGTCCTGGAAGGCTGGCTGTCCGGCCAGGCCGGTGGCTCGGCCACTGCCGACCTCCTGTTCGGCAGGGCGAACCCGTCGGGGCGCCTCGCGGAGACGATCCCGCTGCGGCTCGCCGACACCCCGGCGTACCTGGCCTGGCCGGGCGAGAACGGTCATGTCACGTACAGCGAGGGCCTGTTCGTCGGCTATCGCCACTACGACGCCCGTGACATGGCGGTCTCCTTCCCCTTCGGGCACGGCCTGTCGTACACCACCTTCGCCTACGCGGACCTGCGGGTGGTCCCGGACGCAGGCGGGCTCGACGTCACCGTGGCGGTCACCAACACCGGGGAGCGGTCCGGTCACGAGGTCGTCCAGGTGTACGTGGCCGCGCCGGGCGCGCGGGCCCGGCGCCCCGTACGGGAGTTGAAGGGGTTCGCCACCGTGTGCCTCGCACCCGGCGAGACCCAGGACGTCACCGTCCGCATCGCCCGCGCCGACCTCGCCTATTTCGACACCGCAGCCGGTACCTGGCTCGTCGAGGACGCCGACCACCGTATCGATGTCGGGGCCTCCAGCCGCGACATCCGGCTGACCACGACGGTCCCGGTCGACGGCGACGCCTACGCCGACCAGCCGGACGCCGACTCGACCGTCGAGGTATGGCTCGCCCACCCCGTGGGCGGCCCGGCCATCACGGCACTGCTCGGCCGGGTCCAGAAGTCCATGGGCGACGCCTACCCCCAGGAGGGAAGCTCCCGTCAGCGGATGGTGGCCAACATGCGCCTCAGCCAGCTCGCCGGGCTCCCGATCGTTCCCCTGAGCTTCGACGACGTACAGGAACTGGTCGAGACGGTGCGGTCGGCCGCGGGCACCGGGAGGGAGGCGACATCCTGACCCCGGCGTCACCCCTCACGCGGCGACCGTCCGGAACCCGCAGTTCCCGCTGCTGGATGCCGGCGTGTTGGCCGAGCGGGCGGCCACGCGGTAGCGGTGGCAGTAGGAGTGGTGGCACAGGTAGGAGCCGCCCCGCATGACACGGCGCTCGCCCGTCTCGGGTCCCTTGGGGTCGGCGGCGGGGGAGTGGGCGTAGTAGTCGGGGGCGAACCAGTCCGCGCACCACTCCCAGACGTTCCCGGCGACCTCGTACAGGCCGAGGCCGTTGGGCGGGTACGAGCGCACCGGTGCGGTGGCCAGCCAGCCGTCCGCACCAGTGTTGGCATACGGGAAAGGGCCTTGCCAGATGTTGCACAACCACCGTCCGTCGGGGGTCAGTTCGTCTCCCCATGCGAAGCGGCGGCCGGCGAGACCGCCGCGGGCCGCGTACTCCCACTCCGCCTCGGTCGGCAGGCGGCGGCCCGCCCACGCGCAGTACGCCAGGGCGTCGGCCCATGCCACGTGCACCACCGGGTGGTCCGGCTCCGCGGTGGACAGCGGGCCGTGGGGGTGGCGCCAGTCGGCTCCCCGTACGTCCAGCCACCAGGGGGCGGCCGGGTCTGCCCCGAGGACGTCCGCCCGCCCGGCGGCGGCCGCCAGGTGGAACACGGCGGAGCTGCCTTCCCGTTCGGCGACGGTCACGTACGCGGAGTCGGCGACGAACGCCTCGAACGCCGCCACGGTCACCGTGGTGACGTCGATGGCGAACGGGGCGACGCGTACCGCGTGCACGGGCTGTTCGCCGTCCGCCGGATAGCCCTCCCCGAAGGCGTCCCCCATCTGGAACTCGCCCCCGGGGAGGGTGACTTGGTCGTGCGCGGGCGGTATGCGGGCCGGCGTGGGCAGCGGTCCGGTGGAGCAGATCCGGGTTTCCGGTACGCAACATCCCATTGACGTCTCCATGACGTGAGTATATGAATTCTCACCTAGGTGAAACTGCACATAGTAAAAGCGTCGCACACAGCTTCCGTACTGAGGGAGTCCACGTTCGTGAAGTTCGAGTACGTCCTGCTCGGCCTGCTGGCCCGTCGCCCTTACAGCGGGTACGACCTGCGCAAGTGGCTCGAGATCGAAGGGCAGTTCCTGTGGGCGCGGGCGCACCACAGCCAGATCTACCGCAAGCTCGGGCAGATGGAGGCCGACGGCTGGGTGCGGCACGAGGTCGACGCGCGCGAAGGCCGCCCGGACGCCAAGGTGTACCGGCTCACGGCACGCGGGCGCGAGGTCCTCCTGGACTGGGTGCGCTCGCCCTACGAGCCGCCCAGCCGCTTCCAGGAGATCGACTTCCTCGCGCGGTTCAGCGTCGCGGCGCCGCTCGACAAGGACGCCGCGATCCGGATCGTCGGGACAGAACTCGACCACCGCCGCGCGCAGATCGCCAAGAACCGGGACCGCGACCGCACCCTGCGCTACGAGGATCCGGCACCCGGCCTCGACCAGGACCTCGACCGGCAGGTCCACGACGCTCTCCACACGCTCGGCGCGGCCGCCATGGACCGCTGGGTCGCCTGGCTGGAGCACACACTGCGCAGCCTGACAGAAGGGAATCCCGTCCAATGAGGGCGATCATGGTGATGTTCGACAGCCTCAACCGGCACATGCTGCCGCCGTACGGAGGCGACTGGACCCACGCTCCGAACTTCGCGCGGCTCGCCGAGAAGGCCGTCACCTTCGACAACGCCTACGCCGGCTCGATGCCCTGCATGCCGGCCCGCCGCGAACTCCACACCGGGCGGCACAACTTCCTGCACCGCAGCTGGGGCCCGCTGGAGCCCTTCGACGACTCGATGCCCGAACTCCTCAAGCAGAACGGCGTCTACACCCATCTCGTCAGCGACCACCCGCACTACTGGGAGGACGGCGGCGCCACCTACCACGGCCGCTACAACACCTGGGAGTTCTTCCGCGGCCAGGAGGGCGACCCGTGGAAGGGCCAGGTCGCCGACCCCGAGATACCCGAGGACCTGAAGCGGATGCGCTTCGGCGCCTACCGCCAGGACTGGGTCAACCGCCCCCACATGGCGACCGAGGACCGGCACCCCCAGACCCTCACCTTCGACGCGGGCCTCGACTTCGTCCGTACGAACAAGGACGCCGACCGGTGGTTCGTGCAGATCGAGACCTTCGACCCGCACGAGCCGTTCTTCAGCCACCAGCCCTACAAGGACCTCTACCCCCACGACTACGAAGGACCGCACTTCGACTGGCCCGACTACAAGCGCGTCGTCGAGACCGACGGTCAGGTGGAGCACGCCCGCTTCGAGTACGGGGCGCTCCTGTCGATGTGCGACCACTCGCTCGGCCGCGTCCTGGACACCATGGACGAACTCGACCTGTGGGACGACACCCTCCTGATCGTCAACACCGACCACGGGCTGCTGCTCGGCGAGAAGGGCTGGTGGGGGAAGAGCGTCCAGCCCTGGTTCAACGAACTGGTCCACCTGCCGCTGTTCGCCTGGGACCCGCGCAACCGCGTCGCGGGCGAACGGCGTTCGGCGCTCGTGCAGACCGTGGACGTGGCGCCGACCCTCCTCGAGTTCTTCGGCGTCGACCGCCCCGGCGACATGCAGGGCGCACCGCTCCCGGTCGCCGAGGACACCCCGGTGCGCGAGGCAGGCCTGTTCGGCATCCACGGCGGACACGTCAACGTCACGGACGGCCGCTACGTCTACATGCGGGCGCCCGCCTCACCCGACAACGCGCCGCTGTACGAACACACCCTGATGCCCACCCACATGCGGGGCCGCTTCTCGCCCGCCGAACTCGCGGACCTGGAGCTGGCCGAGCCCTTCGACTTCACCAAGAACGTCCGCACCCTGCGTGTGCCGGGCCGCACCCTCCTCAACCCGTACCACCACGGCACGCTCCTCTTCGACCTGGAGACCGACCCCGAGCAGCGCACCCCGCTGATCGACGACGACGCCGAACTGCGCATGACCACCCTCCTGGTGGAGTTGATGCGCGCGGGCGACGCCCCGCCCAGCCAGTACGAACGCCTCGGCCTGCCCGCCCACGGCCCGGTCACGGAGAAGCACCTCCTGGTACGGGCCCAGCACGAGCAGGCCGAACGGGCCGCCCAGCCGCTGCCCCGCGCCGATGACTTCCCCGAGGGCCGCCTTTCGCTGCGTACGCCCCTCGCGGCGCTGATCTCCGACCCGGTCGCCGTCGAAGTGCTGCGCAGGCACCTGCCCGGCGTTGCCGACTCGGAGCTCCTGCAGATGATCGGGGCGACTCCGCTCATCGATGTCGCCGCGATGGCGGGCGCACTGTTCCCGCCGTCGAACCTCCGCCTGGTGGCCGAGGAGCTCGCCCAGCTCTGAGGCCCTTGCGGCCATGTGAGCCGGTGACGGGGTTGCCGCCCCGTCACCGGCGATTGCCCTCTCCCTCCCGCAGATCTCCCGTCAAGAAGAACGCAGAGAAAAGAGAAGGCGCGATGCCTGAGCTTAGCCAGCGCCCCGTCACGCCCAAAGCCGAGGTCCAGGTCGAGGGGCGCTGGCGACAGCTGTCCCTGCTCGGCGGCACGATGCTGGTCGACAGCACCGAGACGAGCCTGGTCAACAGCCTCTTCCCGCTGATCCGGCAGTCCCTCGGCGTCTCACTGGGCGCCCTCGGAATACTGACCGCCGCAGCCAAGATCGTGGGCGCCTTCACCGGCCCCTTCTGGGTGTGGGCGGCGCAGCGCTGGTCGCGCAAGAGCGTCCTCGTCGTGGCCACCGGACTCTGGGGCGTCTGGGGCGTGGCCGCGGGCTTCTCGCAGAACTTCACCCAACTCCTCGTCCTCTACACCGTGTTGGCAGCCGGCTACGCGGCCGCGAACCCCATCATCACCGAGCTGATCGGGGACCTCTTCGGCGGATCGTCCCGAGGCCGCGCGGTCGGTGTGGTCTACGGCGCGGTCTCCCTGGTCACCGCAGTGATCGGCCCGCTCAAGGGCCAGCTGGCCGGGGTCGACGACGGCTGGCGCTGGGGCCTGTGGGGCGTCGGCGTCTTCAACATCCTGCTGGGCCTCGCCCTCTGGGCGGGATTCCGCGATCCGGGGCGCGGCGCGGCCGAGGAGCAGCTCGCCGACCTCGACCGCGCCACCCGCGACGCCCAGGCGAAACTCACCTGGACCAAGGCGCTCTCGCTGCTCAAGATCCGCAGCCTGGTGATCCTGCTCGTCTCACGCCTCCTGTCCGGACACCTCCTGGTGGGCACCTTCGGCGTGGTCTTCCTCGTCGACGTCTACGGCTTCAGCACCCAGAAGGCGTCGATCGTGCTGCTGCCCTTCGGCGTCGGCTACTTCCTCGGCACACTCCTGGGCGGCGTCGCCGTCGACCGGGCCACCCGGCGCAGTCCGCGCCACGGCCCGGTCGCGGTCCTCCAGGCGGCCCAGTTCGCCTTCGCGCTCTTCGCCTACTTCGGCACCCAGTTCGGCTACGACAGCATCGCCCTGTTCTGCGTCTTCTTCGCCCTCATGGGCGCGACCCAGGGCATCAACCCGAGCGTCAACCGCCCCATGGTCATGGCCATCACCCCACCCGAACTGCGCGGCGCCGCGTTCGCCCTCTACGTCTCCATCGTCGAAGCGATCGCCTGGGCCGCCTACAGCCTGGCCGCCGGCTTCCTCGGCGACGCCGTCGGACTGCGCACGGTCTTCCTGTGGGCGCTCGTCGTCCTGATGCTGATCAACGGCGCCTACCTGACGCTCCTTCACCGCTCGTACGCCGATGACGTGACCCGCGTACAGAGGGAACTGCACGCGCGCCGCGAACAAGCCCTCGACCCCACCGCCTGACGTTTCGGGTCCGCCGACCCGCCGCGACTGTCCCCGCACCCGGCCACACAGAAGAGAGAACCAGCTCATGACGCATGAACGACGACTGCCCGACGGCTTCCTGTGGGGCGCGTCCACCGCCGCCCACCAGATCGAGGGCGGCAACACCAACAGCGACTGGTGGGAGTTCGAGCACAGCGCAATCCCCTACGTCAAAGAACCCAGTGGCGACGCCTGCGACAGCTACCACCGCTGGCGCGAGGACATGGACCTGCTGGCCGAACTCGGCTTCACCGACTACCGGTTCAGCATCGAATGGGCCCGCATCGAACCGGCCCCGGGTGAGTTCTCCCACGCCGCCATCGCCCACTACCGGCGCATGGTCGAAGGCGCGCGCGAACGGGGCCTGCGGCCCATGGTCACGCTGCACCACTTCACCGCACCCCGCTGGTTCGCCCAGCGCGGCGGCTGGGCCGCCGCCGGATCGGACGAACTCTTCGCCCGCTACCTCACGGCGGCCGCCCCCATCTACGCCACGGACGTGGCGCACGCGTGCACGATCAACGAGCCCAACATCCTCGCCGTCATGGCTGCCGCGCAGGCCGCCCTCGCCTCCGGCCAGGCCGTGAACTTCGCCGAGAACCCGCCGGCCCCGGACGGGGCCACCACCGACGCGCTGATACGGGCGCACGCCCGCGCCGTCGAAACGGTCAAATCCCTCGCACCGCAGGTGAGTACCGGCTGGTCCGTCGCCAACCTGGTGTGCCAGCCCCTGTCCGGAGCCGAGGACGTCGCCGCGGCATTCCGGCACCCGCGCGTGGACGTCTTCCTCGAAGCCGCCCGCGGCGACGACTGGCTCGGTGTGCAGGCATACACGCGCACGCTCATCGGCCCGAACGGCCGGCTGCCCGTGCCCGAGGGCGCGGAACGCACCCTCATGGGATGGGAGTACTACCCGCAGGCGCTCGGCCACGCCCTGCGGCACAGCGCCTCCGTCAGCGGCGGCACCCCGCTCATCGTCACCGAGAACGGCATCGCCACCACCGACGACGCCCGCCGCATCGACTACACCACCGGCGCCCTCGACTCCCTGTCCGCCGCCATGCGCGACGGCATCGACGTCCGCGGCTACTTCCACTGGAGTGCCCTGGACAACTACGAATGGGGCCGCTACGAACCGACCTTCGGCCTGATCGCCGTCGACCGAGAGACCTTCGTCCGGACCCCCAAGCCCTCGGCCGCCTGGCTCGGCGCCATCGGCAGCACCCGCGTGTTGCCGAGCGAGGCGTGAGGGTGGTGGCCCGGGACGTCTTCGAGCAACTGTCGAGCGCAAGCGTGTCCGTGCGGCACGGCGGCACGTACGCCATGGAGCAGATCGCCGACGCGGCACCGCACTACCGCGGCCATGTGGCCGCGCTACTGGCCTCCTTCGTCAGGCAACAGGCCCCCTGGCCACCGATCCGTCCACCCGGTGAAGTGGACGCCGAACGGCCGCGTTACACCGGGGGACTCCGCGACGACGTCGGCGGAGCCGTCGCTGCACTGAGCCGACGCAGCATGGTTCTGCCGGGAGACACCATCGAGCTGGAGAAGGTCGACCTGCGCGGCGCCGACCTGGCCACCCAGGACCTGAGCTGGTTCTGCTTCGCCGGATCCAACCTCGAGGGAGCCAACCTGACCGGGTGCGACCTCTCGCACACGACCTTTGCCGACGCCAGCTTGAAGAACGCCAACCTGACGGGCGCCACGCTCACTGACGCGAACCTCAATGGCGCGGACCTTACCGGGGCCACTGGCATCGGCACACCCCCCGTTCCCCACCGCACTCCGGCCGCGTAGGGCTGACGGTGTGTCAAGGTGCCGAGTTGTCTGCGGGGATGTCCGCAGCAATGTCCGTTCTGTTCGCGGCTTGTCGAAGGTATGGGCAGGGCACACCCCGTTGTCCGTAGCCTCGACCGCACGGGGCCGTGTAGCGTCCGGGCCAGCAGTCGTGGTTCCGAAGTACCGCCCGTGGACGCGAGTTCACGGGCAGCTTGCTGTTCAGCGCCTCTGAGGACCAGGACGACCACCTCCGCCTCCCGCAAAGTGCGGGAGGCGACTTCGAGTCCCTTGGAGGACAACATGGCCAGCGGAACCGTCAAGTGGTTCAACGCGGAAAAGGGCTTCGGCTTCATCGAGCAGGACGGCGGCGGCCCGGACGTCTTCGCCCACTACTCGAACATCAACGCCTCCGGCTTCCGTGAGCTGCAGGAAGGCCAGAAGGTGAACTTCGACATCACCCAGGGCCAGAAGGGCCCGCAGGCGGAGAACATCACTCCCGCCTGAGTTGTCCAACTCCGTGACGCCCGCCCCGGTTTGCCGAGGCGGGCGTCACGCGTCAGCGCGGGGCATGTCCTCGGTGGGGGCCGAGCCGTCACGTGAACGGTTCTTCGTGGGTCTGTCACCAGCAGGGCACGCAGGCCACTTGCGCGCGTTCGTTGCCATCAACGAGCGCCAACTGTCGCGTAGGTTCCGGCGGCGGTCGCTTGCGGCCCGGTACCGGCAACGCGATGTGCCGTAGGAGCGGCTGAGGGAATCGGCGGCTTTCCGTGATCTGCTGAAGGTAGCCAGGAAGCGTGTAGCCGTGAGATGGCCCGAGAGGTCTTCTACCTGGTCAAACAGCTGCCGTCAGACCCCCGCTCATAGGGGCTGTCGCGACAGATGAGAGGGTCGGACGGGTGAGTGAGACGCCGAAGAACACCCTCCAGTACCGCTTTGACGGGCCAGAAGACGCTCCCGTGCTGATCCTGGGGCCCTCCCTCGGAACCACATGGCACAGGTAGGCAAGACCGTCTTCTGACGTCCACGTGGTCCAGTTCGACGCCGTTCACGCAGGTTTGGTCTTGGTGGTCCAGGGGCGTCGATGGTGTTGGTGACAGCGATGTGGCAGATGAGGCCCTTTTGCCGACCAAGCTCCGGTTGTAGGCGTGTGGCGTCTGTGGGCGTATCGAGTGTCCGCCGTGAGTAGTTCCGCTGCGCGGCCGCTTGCTGCGAATCGATCGTGAACGATCGGCCGGTGTCGGATCACCGTGCCGTACGGGCCGGGACTGAGCATGCTCCCCGTTTCCAGTTGGGAATGCTGTGACGGGCGGGAGGATGGATGGGCGCTGTCCCGGGTCCGTGGCCTGACTCATGACATCTCTGACCGGAGCGTCTGAATTTCGCAGTGTCGGCTGTTGGCCGGGGATGGTGCGTTGTCGGTGCCGGGCTGGCGGGGTGTGTCTCGATAGGGGCCTGCCGATCATTGTGGCGTTCTCACGATTCTGACCGTCTGACGTGGCCCGGTACCGGCGACGCGATACGTCGTCGGACCGGGAGAGGAACGGGCATGTCGACTTCGACGGTGTCCAGTACGTCGCCCGTGCCGCAGACTCGCCGTCGCCGTCCTGCGGGGGAGGTGGTGTTGGGAGTGGACACGCACCGACCTGCCGAGTGGTGGCGATCACGAAGACGCCGAACGTCGCCACTCTGGATCAAGGCATCATGGCCCGATCTGGTTAGGGCATATGTCGCCGAACAACTCGCCGGGCGAGGCTGGGACGTCGATTTCTGGGGCCAAGGGCAGCTGAGCCGGGCGCTTCAATCCGCGCGCCGGCAGACCGACAGTTCCATCCGCTGGTTCCCGGATCTCATCGCGGCGAAGGCCAAGGACCTTGTCCTGATCGGCTGCAAGGGCGGCATGACCAGCAGGCGAACAGGCCGGCATGCTGTCGAATGGTCCGCGGTGATGGCGCATTTGCAGCTCGTGGCCTGGACACAGCTCCCGGTTTACTACGTGTTCGATGGCCTTGATGCGCGCTCGCCGACGGCGGTACTGGGTGACGGTGCCCTGTGGCTCCACCAGCCCACCGTCGGCCCCCTGCTGCGCGCGCCGGCCGCTGGCGTGTTTGTTTCTTCGGGATCTTTATGGGCGTCAACCCGGTGTTCGCCGCTCTGTTCGGCATGCTCGTCCTGGACCAGCGCCTTGGCGCGGCATCGTGGCTGCTCATCACCGTGATCGTCACCGTCGACGCTGTGTCCGTGGGCACCGCCGCTAACCGCTCGCAGACCGACCTCTTTGTGGTTGGCCCCGCCGAATACCCGCGCCCGGGTGTGCGCCTGCGCCCTCCGCCACGACGACGTACGGGCCACTTGGGAGCGGTAGTCCCGTGCGAAAGAAGGCTTACCCGGTGCTACGGGGTTCACGGTGCCGGTACGGCACCGATCTGCTGCATCACCCCGAGGAGATCGGGCTGGCCCCGTTCGCCCACGATCCGGCCGTCGGCCAGGTAGTAGAAGTTCATGGCCTGCACCGAGATCTTGTTGCCGCTCGCCGGGATCCCGAAGAATTCACCGTCGTGGGTTCCCCGCATGGTGAACCGCGCGGCCACGGTGTCGCCTTCGGTGACCGTCTCCTCCAGCGTCCACTCCACATCAGAGAAGCCGCCGCGCATCATCCCGAGAACTTCCAGGTACCCGACGGGCCCCCGCAGTGGTTCCGGGTGGCTTGGCGCGTGGAACACCGCGTCCGGAGAAATGACCTCGCGGGCGAGATCCTCGTTGCCTGTGTTGATGAACTCGACGAAACGGTTCATCACTGACTCGGTGGACTGCGACGGCATCTTGCTGTGCCTCTCCGGAGACGTTTGGGCGGATACCTACGACCGTAACATCGAATCGATGTTCACATCGATTCGATGTTCGCGTGCGAAGATGGACTCATGCTGGAACTCGCGATACTCGGCTTCCTCGCCGAGGGACCCCTGCCAGGACACGAGCTGCGCCGCCGCATCTCACAGCTGACCGGCTACACGCGGCCGGTCAGCGACGGCACCCTGTATCCGGCGATCAATCGCCTGACCAGGGCGGGCCTGATCGAGCGGCGCACCGACCCAGCCGGCGGGGCGGCGCGGTACGTGCTCAGCCTGACCGCGACCGGTCGGGCCGACATGCTGCAGCGCCTGCGCAAGCCCGCCGACCACGAGATCACCGACTTCACCCGGTTCTACGCCGTCCTGGCCTTCCTCTCCCACCTGCCCGACGTGGCCGAACAGCACGCGGTGCTGCGCAGACGGCTGGAGTTCCTGGAAGAACCGGCGAGCTTCTTCTACGACAACGAGCGGCCCCTGTATGCCGAGGAGATCGCCGACCCCTACCGGCGCGGCATGCTGCTCACCGCCCGGGCCACCAGCCGCGCGGAGCGGACCTGGCTGCGCGAGGCCCTCGGCGAGGAACCGCCCGCATTCGACACCGCATGCACCCAGGGCGATCCGCATGCGCCCGCCGCCCCCGCGAGCTGACTGTCCACGGAGGTACCCCCATGCTTGCTTCCTGGTACGACACCCAGGGCCCCGCCGCCGATGTCCTGCACGTCGGTGAACTCCCTGATCCCGTCCCCGGACCCGGCGAGGTCCGTGTCCGTGTCACCGTCTCGGGCGTCAACCCCGGCGACACCAAGAAACGGCGCGGCTGGCTCGGCTCGTCCATGCCCTTCCCGCGGGTGATCCCGCACAGCGACGCCGCCGGAGTCATCGACGCCGTGGGTGACGGGGTCGACGCCCGCCGCGTCGGGCAGCGAGTCTGGGTATACGGCGCCCAGTCCTACCGCCCCTTCGGCACCGCCGCCCAGTACACCGTCGTATCCGACCACCAAGCCGCACCCCTGCCAGACCACCTCAGTGACGAGCTGGGGGCGAGCCTCGGCATCCCCGGCATCACCGCCCACCGCACCGTCTTCGCCGACGGCCCGGTCGACGGCCAACTCATCCTGGTCCACGGAGTCCTCGGCGGCGTCGGCTCCCTGGCCGCCCAACTCGCCCACTGGGCCGGCGCCACCGTGATCGCCACCGTCCGCCGCACCGCGGACCTCGACCACATCGACCCGGCCGTCGTCTCCCACGCCGTCGCCCTGGACACCGGCGAGCCCGCCGCGACCATCCGCGCGTACGCGCCGCGGGGCGTCGACCGGATCATCGAGGTCGCACTGTCCGACAACGCCGACCTCGACAACGCCGTCGCCGCCAACAACGCCGTCATCGCCGCCTACGCCACCCGCACGGACCGCACCGAGATCCCCTTCTGGCCGCTGCTGTTCAACAACGTCACCCTGCGGCTGCTCGGCAGCGACGACTTCCCCGCCGAGGCCAAGCGCCAGGCCGCCCGCGACCTCACATCCGCAGCCGCCGTCGGCGCCCTCACCGTCACCGTCGGCGACCGCCACACGCTGGACGACATCGCCAAGGCCCACGACCACGTCGACACCGGTGGTGGCCACGGCCGCACTCTGGTCACCATCCCCCAATAGCGCAGACTCGGAACACTGGCCTGCTCAACTGCCCAGCCCTATGGGTCGGCCCGGCGCATGCCACGGGTGGGTGGCGTTGCTGCCGGGCCGTCAGTCGCTTACGCGGTCTCACTTCCTGTGCAGAGCCCTGTGGCGACGTCCGCGAAGCAGCAGCGTGCCGCCGGCAGCGATGACGAGCAGGCCACCGACGGCGCTGTATGTGACAGTGGTGCTCGCCCCGGTGGAAGCCAGGTCGCCGGACGTGCTGTTCGGGGTGGTCCCGTCGACGCGTGCGCCGATCTCCCCCTGCGCGCGGGTGCCGGTCGTGCCGGAGACGACCGGTGCGGCGGCGGTCGGGGTGGGGGCGGGTGTCGGCTTGGCAGGGCCGGCGGTCCCCGGCGCGGGCTTCAGCTGAAGGGTCGTGATCGAGTACGGCGGCAGTGTCTGTGCGGCCGCCGTGCCCCTCTTCGTCGTGGTCAGGGCGGTGTCTCCCTGGGCGTAGGAAACGGTCGTGACCGCTCCTGCGGCCGGGGTGTATCCGGCGTAGGAGAGCGATACCGGCGCCGCGTTCTGCGGGCTCTTGTTGATCAGCATGACGTTCAGAGCGCCGTTGTTGCTGCGCACCGCGTGCACAGCGACCGACGCGTTGCCCGAGGACGCCTTGACCATGGTGTCGCCGGGCTTTGCCAGTGCGGTCAGCGAGCGGATGCCCCAGTAGATGGGGAAGGGCGTGTCGCGTGCCGGTTCGCACTTCCCTCCGGCGCAGGTGCCGGCGGAGAGGATGCCCCCGTCCTGGTAGTCGATCTGGCCGTTGACGGTGGTGGGTGCTTGGTCGGTGCCGTTGTGCAGGTTCCACCAGTCCACGTGGGTGGCACCTTGCTCGAACCAGGTCATGTAGGTGTCCGGAGCGAACAGGGCCGCGGCCTGGCTGGTCTGGGCGGGCGAGCCGACGGCGCCGTTCTCGGTGACCGCGATCTCCACCGAAGCGGCGCGCGAGCCCGCGTACTGGGCGATCAGTGAGCGCAGCGAGGACGTGACACCGGCGATCCGGGAGGGGGTCTTCAGCAGGTCGTCCGTGGTGGTGCCGCCCGGATACCAGTGGACGATGGCGAAGTCGATCGAGCTTCCCGCGATGGAGAGCACCGTGTTGTTCCAGTCGGCGCTGTCACCGGGAGCCTTCTCCTTGTCCGGCCAGCCGCCGGGGGTGGTGAGCACCGCTCCGATCTTCACCTTCGGGTCCACGGCCTTCATCGCCTTCGCGTAGGCGACCAGGTTCTTCGCGTACTCCCTCGGGCTCTTGTCGGCGTGCTTGTCGGTCTCCCAGCCCTTGCCGTCGCCGTAGTACCCGTTGCCGTAGACCTCGTTGCCGATCTCCCAGTACTTCACGCCGTAACCCTTGGTGACGTTGGCGTACTTGACCCAGTCGGCGGCCTCCTGAGGGGTGCCGGAACCGTAGTTCGCGGTCACGATCGGCCGGGCGCCGACCTTCTTCGCGGTGGCCATGAAGTGGTCGAAGTCGGTGTTGGACGGGTTCCTGTAGCCGTCGTCCATGGTGTGGGTCTTCCAGTGGTACACGTCCGCGCCGGAGCCGCCGGGATAGCGCAGCTGCCGAACTCCCGCGGCCTTCATCAGCGATGACACCTTGGCGGTGCCCATGTGATCGTCGCCCACGCCCGTGTTGAGGCCGGTACCACTGCTGGGCACGGTGCCCAGGGAGGTCCCGGCATTCACACGGATGTCGACGGTCGGCGCGGCGCCCGCGCTCGGCGCCAGGACGCCGACACCGGCCGAGGCGGCGAGCACCGCCACCGCCCCCGCGACAAAGCGCCGGCGCAACCGGCTACGGCGAGGCGTGCGGCGCCAGGGCATCGGCTGCTCGGCGGTTCTCGGGTCGTTTGGTGACATGTGGGGGGCTCCGATCGGGTGTTGACACAGAGGGCGTAGCGCCGCTGACCACGGCTCGCCCTCGTCGGTACACCCTCAAGTGGCCACCCGGAGCGGAAAGGTTGCCGCCTCAATCATTTTTCTCCGAGACGCGGCCGCACCGTCCGGCGCGAACCATCACATGCTTCCGGGCAGCCCGGGAAGCGTGACGGCCACGGCCGGCCCCTGCGCGTCACAACTCGAGGATCTGCCAGTCCTGGTTGTCGCCGCCGTTGTCGGACACCTGGGTCAGACTGCGGTCAGAGCAACAAGTGCACTGTTACGGACATGCGATGGGTAGTGGCGGGGCGATTAGTCAGTGGCGGGGTACACGAACAGTTCGGTCTTCCAGCCGTCGACCTTGTCCGGGGCGAGGCCCGCCGAGCCGTTCACCAGGACCGGGGCGATGCGGGGGCTGGTGGGCAGGTCCTGACCCGTGCGTGCGTCCAGGGCGACCGGTCCGTTCTTGGTCTTGCCGTAGACCCGGCCGTGCCAGGCGGTGGTGATCTCGGGGGCGATGCGGTCGGCCTGCTTGTCGGGCAGCCGCCACAGCGTCTTGCCGGTGGTGGCGTCCAGGCCGAAGGCGGCGTCGTCGTCCGTGCCGTTGCCGGTGCCGTGGCAGACGACGGTGCTCTTCTCGTCGTACACGCAGGTGCCCTTGGAGAGCGGAACGGGCAGTTGCTGCTTGGTCTTGCCGGTGGCGGGGTCGAGGAGCTGAACGTAGGGGTGCTCGCTGCCGAAGTGGCCGCCCTGGAGGAGGACGAAATGCGGGCCCAGCGCGGACACGCTCTGGTTGACGATGTACTGGCCCTGCCAGCGGGGCGCACCGGTGGCCGCGTCGTGTCCTGCGGCGTGCGCCTCGTATTTCTCCGTGTCCCAGCCGACCGCCATGCCTCCGGCGATTCCTGTGGCCGCGAATCCGTCCTGGACCCAGATCTGGCGGTGGGTTGTCAGGTCGATTCCGTAGGTGACGGCGTTGTCGTTGCTTTGGGACACCGCCACCACGCCGGTGTTCCCGTCGGCGCCGACCGCTGTCGCGGTCAGCTCGGTGCCCAGGTCGTCGGCCCATTCCGGCAGCCGCAGGGTCACCCGCCACCGCACCTCGGCGGTGGCGGGATCGCTGGCGTCGATCTCAACTGCCTGATGAGAAGCCTGGGTTCCCGTGCCGGACACCTGGACCGGGAACGGTGTCAGCAGGGCCGGTGTGCCGCCGATGGTGACGATCGCGGGCGCCCCGGCCTTGTGCTTGGTTCCGTTGCCCTCGGCCAGCGCTTTGGCTGCGGGCTCGATGGTCGCCGTGACGTGTCCGTTGGTGGTGTCGATGGCCTGCACGTGGTCGAACGCGCCTACGTACGCCGTCTTTCCGTACAGCGTGACCGAAGTCGGACCGACGAGCCTGTTGTCGAGGTCCAGGACGTCGGTGAGCAGCCCGTCGGGCATTCGGGCGCCCTTCGTCGCGAACGTCGCCGGCGGATCGTGAACGGGTCGCGACGCGGCGGCGGACGTGTGTGCGGCGGTCGGCGGGGCGCCGCCGGTCGCCCGGGAGGCGTCGCCCGTACCGCAGGCCGTCAGCAGGCTGCAGGCGAGCGCCACGGCCGCGAGCCTCAAACCCCGTGAGGGCAGAGGTATTTGGGAGTTTCGCATGGGGTCCCCGTTCAGTTCATTCCGGACGGTGATCACCCTATTGCACTCGCTCCGGCGCTCACCGGGTTCCCCGCCTCAGCTCTCGATGCGGATCTTCAGAGCCTCGTTGAGGGCGGCGAAGTTCTGCCGGGTGGCGGAGATGGTCTTGGCGGTGAAGGGGACGAGTAGGCCGGAGAACTTCTCGGCCTGCTCGACCTCGGTGCCCCCGGCCGCGGTGGCGGTGAGCGTGAAGCGGTGCTCGCCGTCGAAGATCCCCGGCAGAACGAAGTGGCCGATCCAGCGCAGCTCCACGCCGGGATCGGCGGCCAGGACGCGCGGGCGGAACGTCATGGGCTTCCCGTCGGCGGGGAACATCTTCAGCGTGAGCCGTCGGCCGACCGCGACGTCGCCCGATGCCTCGCGGATGAAGGGATTCCAGTCCGCGTAGGCGGTGAGGTCGGTGAGCACTTTCCAGACTTCCGTGGCCGGAGCGTTGATCTCGATCGAGTGGGAGATCGTCTTCATCGTGTGCCTTCCTTGAGTCTTCCGGAGCCAGTATCCTGTCTTCTGATCCGATATATTGAGTGTCGGAAAGGGTGATGTCAATGGAGGATCCAGCGGAGATCGTGGGCCGGACACTGGCCGCGAACCTGCGGGCGATGCGGCAGTTGCGGGGCTGGCGGCTGGATGACCTGGCCTCCCGGTCGGGGGTCAGCCGGGGGATGCTGCAGCAGATCGAGACCTGCCGCACCAACCCCAGCGTCGCCACGCTCGCCCGGATCAGCGCCACTCTGGGCATCTCGATCGGCCGTCTCGTCGAGCCGCCCGAGGAACTGGGCCAGGTGGTGCGCGCGGCCGACGCGGAGGTTCGCCGCGCCGGACACCACAGTGTGGGGCGGCTGCTCGTCAACGACGGCCAGGCCCCGTTCATCGAGTTCTGGGATCTTCTCATCGCCGAGCACGACGAGATGAGCTCCCCCGCGCATCCGCCGGGAACACGGGAACTGCTCCACCTCTACGAGGGACGGCTCGAAGTCGAGGTCGGTGGCGCCGACTTCACCCTCGAAGCGGGCGACGCCCTGCGCATGCGCGGCGATCGCGCCCACGTCTACCGCAACTCCGGCCCGGGCCCCGCCCGTATGACCATGGCCGTCACCTACACCGGTGACCGCGACCCCCGCTATGCGCCCCCTCCGGCCACATGAAGCCGCAAGGGCCGTCACGTTCTCGCGCCGCGCTGCGTCAATGAGTTGAAAGCCCACCACCGGAACCGTCCACGGAAGGCAGACATCATGCAGAAGCCCACCAGGATCGCAGTCGTCGGAGCGACGGGCCGAGTCGGCAGGCACGTTGTGAGGGTCCTTGAGGAACACGACCACCACGTCGTGCCCATCTCACGCTCCTTGGGCGTGGACGTGGTCACCGGGGAGGGCCTGGCCGAAGCCCTGCACGGCGTCGAAGTGATCATCGACGTGTCCAGTACACCCTCGCCCGAGCAGGCGGCGGCCACCGAGTTCTTCACCACCACCGCTCGCAACCTGCACCAGGCCGGACACAAGACCGGCGTCCGCCGGATGGTGGTGGTGTCGATCATCGGCATCGACGGCTCCACCACCGGCTACAACGCGGCCAAACTGGCCCACGAGAAAGCGGTGCTGGACGGCCCGCTCCCCACCCGGATCGTACGGGCCGCGCAGTTCCACGAGTTCGTTGAAGAACTGGTCGGCTGGGGCACCCAGGGCGAGGTCGCCTACGTGCCCGCCATGCGCACCCAACTCGTCGCCGCCCGCAGCGTCGCCGAGAAACTGGTCGAGGTCGCCACGGATACGGATCCGACGCCCGCAGGTGCGTCATACCCGGAGATCGCCGGCCCCCGCGCCGAGAACCTCGCCGACGCGGCACGCCTCCTGGCCGCCCGGCAGGGCAGCCCGTCCCGCATCGAGGAAGTGAGCGACCCGGCCAACCCCGACCGGGACCTGTTCGAGAACGGCGGCCTGCTCCCCGGCCCGCACGCGACCCTCGCCGGACCGACCTACGCGGACTGGCTCGACCGATCCACCTCCTGAAGCGCAAAGCAGGAAGCAGTCGCTGAGCACCGCATCGGACGCAGGGCGGTCTTCTTTGCGTAGCGCGAAGACGAATCGCGGTCCGAGTGCGCCTTGGTGCATGGGCATTGCCGAGTGTGTCCGTCTGCAGGTGCACGGAACTCGCGGAGCCTGTCGTGGGAAGGGCCGGTCCGGGTGTCACCGGGACGGGGACGTAGGGGATCTCGCCGCGCAGGACGGCCTTGGCGCGGTCCTTGTCGAGCTGGCCCTCCCATCGGGCGACGGCCAGGGTGGCGACGCCGTTGCCGACGAGACTCGTGAGGGCGCGGGCCTCGGGCATGAAGCGGTCGATGCCGAAGATCAGGGCGAGGGCGGCGACCGGGACGTGCGGGACGGCGCTGAGGGTGGCGGCGAGGGCGATGAATCCGGAGCCGGTGACGCCGGCCGCGCCCTTGGAGGCGAGCAGCATGATCGCGAGCAGTGTGCAGTGCCCGCATCGCCGGCCTGTGGTCGATGCTGGAGAACCGGGAGATCGTACTCTCCCTGATGTGGGACTACGACTGGAGCCGCATCGACCGCGAGGACGTCGTCGTCACGCCACTCCTCGACGACCCGCCGGCCCTCCTCGTCAGCGACCAACACCCCTTCGCCGGACGCGAGTCGGCCACGCTCGCCGACCTCGCGGACGACCCGTGGATCACGCGAGCCGAGCACCACCCCGTGGCGGAGGCCCTCGACCGCAGTTGCCGCGCCGCCGGCATCGGCGTCGCCCTCGCCCCCACTCTCGCCCTGGAAGGCATCCGCCCCGGCATCAGCGTCCTGCCCTTGCTGCCGCCTGCTCCGGTGCGCCGCATCCTCCTGGTCCGCATGGTCGACCACGCACTCACCCCCGCCGCCGACATCTTCACCCAACTCCTGCTCGACACCACCGCGGCCCGGCTCGAGCCCTCCCGCTGACTCCCGCTGAACGTCGTGTCATCCCTATCTGCCCGTCCCGTGCAAGGAGCTCCACGATGCACAAGCGCACCCTCGGCCAGGGCCTTGAGGTCTCGGCGATCGGCCTGGGCTGCATGGGCATGTCCCAGAGCTACGGCCCCAACCCCGGCGACCGCGGCGACATGATCGGCGTGCTCCGCGCGGCCGTGGACCGAGGCGTCACGTGCTTCGACACCGCCGAGGTCTACGGCCCGTACGCCAACGAGGAACTGGTGGGCGAGGCGCTTGCCCCGGTGCGCGATCAGGTTGTCATCGCCACGAAGTTCGGCTGGCGCATTGAGAACGGCACATCGGTCGGCCTGGACAGCCGCCCCGAGCAGATCCGGCGCGTCGCGGACGCCTCGCTGCGCCGTCTGCGCACGGACACGATCGACCCCTTCTAGAACTGGGCATCGGATTCGTGCCGTTCAGCCCGCTCGGCAAGGGGTTCCTCACCGGCACCGTCGACACCTCCACCGCGTTCGCCGAGGGCGACATCCGTACGACGATCCCGCGGTTCGACGAGGGCAACCTCGCCGCCAACCGGTCCCTGGTCGGCCACGTTGCCGCGCTCGCCCGCTCCCGTGGGGCCACCCCGGGCCAGGTCGCCCTGGCCTGGTTGCTCGCCCAACAGCCCTGGATCGCGCCGATCCCCGGCACCCGCCGGGTAGAGCGCCTGACAGAGAACGCCGGGGCGACCGAAGTCGCCCTGTCCGCCGACGACATCGCGGACCTTGACGCCACCGCCGCCCGCATCGGTGTGCACGGCGACCGCTACAACAAGACACACATGGGCCTGGTCGGCAGATGAGACGACCGCCTCGCCCCGACTGACCGTGACCGGCTTCGGCGCCCCGGTCGTGGCCTCTTCCGCCTTCCTGCCCTGCGTGGACACCAGCCTGCCCATCGCGGCGGCCGTTGTCCTGCTGACCACGTTCACGGGTGAAAGACGTTCCACCACCCCGACGTCGGCGACGTGCTCCTCGGCTACCAGTCCGTGCAGCTGCACGGCAGCCCAGGACGCCGTCTCGTCGTCTTCCAGGCCGGGAGTGCGTCCCATCGCTTCGCGGGAAATCGGATGCGCACCACCGGCCGTCGTTCAGGCCCGGGTGTAGCCGCCGTCGGCGAAGAGTTCGGCGCCGGTGACGAACGACGAGGCGTCCGAAGCCAGGAAGAGAGCGGCCTCGGCGATTTCCTCGGCGTCGGCCAGCCGCCCCAGTGGCACGACGGCCTCGGCGAACCGGTCGACCTCCGGCCCCGCGGCGCCCAGCAGGCCAGGGGTCCGCGTGGGTCCCGGGCTGAGCACGTTGACCCGGAATCGGCGTTCCCGTGACTGCCGGGCCCAGTTGTGCACGAGGTTGCTCAGCGCAGCCTTCGAGGCGCTGTAGACCTCGAGTTGCTCATTGGGCCGCACGCTGTTGCTTGAGCCGATGACCAGGATGGAGGCGTTCTCCGCCAGCAGCGGAAGCGCCTTCTGAACGGTGAAGAGTGGGCCCTTGACGTTGACGGCGAGCGTCAGGTCGACGTTCGCCTCGGTGTGGGCGCCGAGCGCGGCGTCCGCGACGATTCCCGCGTTGGCCACCAGCACGTCGATGCGTCCGGCCTCCTCGCGGACTTGCGCGTAGAGCGCGTCCAGGTCGGCCAGGACCGAGACGTCGGATCGTACGCCGGTGGCCGCAGGCCCCAACTCCTTGACTGCAGCTTCCAGGCGGTCGATGTCCCGGCCGGTCACGAAGACCCGAGCGCCTTCCCGGACGAAGCGGTGGGCGATGGCAAGACCGATCCCACTGGTCCCTCCGGTGATCACGGCCACCTTCTCCTGCAGCACGCCTGACATGGCGAACCCCTTCAGTTATGGAATGGATCGTCCATAACATAAGCAGTAATGGACGATCGAGTCAAGAACGGATAGGCTGAGATCATGCCGAGACCACGCGCATTCGACGAACGCCAAGTCCTGGAACGGGCCCGGGAACAGTTCTGGGCGACCGGCTATGCGGGAACCCGGATGGACGACATCGCCCAGGCGACCGGCCTGGGCAAGGGCAGCCTGTACGGCGCGTTCGGCGACAAGGGCAAGCTGTTCCACCGCGTGTTCGGCGACTGGTGCACCGCGGTCGTCGATGTGGCCGAGGCGCGGCTGGCAGGTGGCCCGGACTCAGAGGCCATGGCTCGGCTGTCGGGATACGTGCACCTCATGGCGGAGAACGCCGCCTCCGACACCGAGCGGCGCGGGTGCCTGTTGGCCAAGGGTGCGGCGGAACTGGCCCAGCACGATCCGAAGGTCGCCGGACGGTCGGCCGAGACCATGGCGGCACTGCTGGCCCTGCTGCGGACGGAGATCAGCGCCGCCCAGCGCCACGGCGACATCGATGCCGCTGCGGATCCGGAGCGGTTGGCGGCACTGCTGCTGACGGTGGTCCGCGGTATCGAGGCGGTAGGCAAGGCCGGCCTGGACTCGGAGACGCTACGGAACATTGCAGACACCGCACTGGCGGTCCTCCCCATGACCGAGGGTCAGGAACGCCTCGGTGCCTAGGGGCAGGGCCGGGCTCGGCCAGATCTCCGAGGGCCTTGCCGGCGCCCGCCCACAGATCCGCGATCCTGAGCCGTCGGCGTCGGTCCGGCCGCCCCCACGGCCGGACGGTGCCGACTACGACGCTCTGCACCTGTCCAGTACGGTTCGCGCCAGCCCGCGCAGCCAGGCGTGGGCGTGGTCGGTGTCGTAGCGCTGATGCCACGACAGGTATACCGGTGCGCGCGGTGATTGTGTCGGGGGTGTTCTCGGCGTCCGCCGGCCATGCTCCAGGGCTTCGGCGTACCAGGAGTTACGGGAACAGCGTGCCGGTGTCGATGTCGGCCTTGTCGGCGATCTGCTGGGTGGTGACCTCGAGTTCGTGGCCCTGTGCGGCTCGGTCGCTGGGTGCCGCACCCGCGCCCAGTGGTGGTGGGAAGCGGTGTGCGCGGGCTCACCTGGAAAGGGCAATCGGATAGGCCGCCACGACGCTTCCGGAAGGGCCACCAACCTCCGCGTGGGCGGCCCCGGGCTCTCCTGCGGCCTCGACCGGCGGAAGATTTCCGTGCTGCGCTTCGTCCTCGTCCGGTACGCGACCAGTTACCAGGTCCACCGTGAACGTCACGTACGTGGTGTGCGCGATTCAGCGCTGCATGGCGTCGCGGACCAGCGCTGTGTCGACGAACTGTTCGAAGCGGACGATGTGGCCGCCGCGCACGACGAAGTGGTGTGCCACGCGTACGTTGATGTCCTTGCCGGTGGCCTTGTTGGTGGCGGTGTAGCGGTCTCCACCCCTTTGTGGGTCAGGCGTACGAGTCGTCCACGCCGGTCGCCGGGGCCCTCGACCCGCTCGACGAGCCCGGCCGCCGCCATCCGGTCCACCAGGCGCGTCACACCGCCGGTGGTGAGCATCTGCTCCTGCGCGATGGCCCGCATCGACAGGCCCGGCTCATCGGCCCGGCCCAGGATGAGCAGGACCTCGTACATGAGGTGACTGATGCCGCACTCCTGCTCCAGGGAACGCCCCAGGATGTACTCCAGCCGGTTCGCCGCTCCCTGCAACCGGCCGAAGGCAAGCACCAGTTCATGGCCGGCGGCGTCCTTTGCCGTCGTGATCTCCACTGGCTCATCCACGGTCCCGCCACCCATCATCGTCGGCCCACGGCCATCCTCACCGATCATGCCGCACGTCCGGGCCGGATCAGCGCTGTCCCCGGCGGCGGAGCAGCCGCCGTACGCAGCCGCGCCGGGCCTCCGGGGTGGACGCA
Organism: Streptomyces sp. NBC_01465; assembly: GCF_036227325.1. Classification (NCBI taxonomy): domain Bacteria; kingdom Bacillati; phylum Actinomycetota; class Actinomycetes; order Kitasatosporales; family Streptomycetaceae; genus Streptomyces; species Streptomyces sp. NBC_01465. The sequence goes on from NZ_CP109467.1 coordinate 7,178,930, forward strand.
GGCCCGGCCGGCGGCTGTGAGGTCAGGGGCACGCTGCGCGGGTCGCTCAACAGACAGGCGTGCGCCAGGACGTGCCGCGCGATCGCGGTGGCACCTCCCGTGGTTCCCTTGAGGTCGGCAAAACGGGCAGTAGGCTGCGGGCGCGTGATGGTCGGTAAGCGACACCCCAAGTCCTCTCCGCGAGCCGGAGGCAGCGGGCAGGCCGTTCAGGCCGCGGTTCCGCTGTACGGTTTCCAGCCCCCGGTCGGCACTCCGTACGGCCTTGAGGTGAACACCATCGAGGCATTCTCTGCCGGGCATGACGACTGGCCGAGGAATCCGCCCCGTCCGGGCAGTGCCACCTTCCACTACCTGATCCTGGTCACGGAGGGCGAACTGCTCCACGACGTCGACCACGTCACGCGGAACGTCTCCCCGGGCCAGTGGCCCAGCGCTCGGTCAAATCCCGGTGAACGGGGCCCGGATGATCAGGTCACTCGCAGAAGTCCTTCGGCGTTTCCGGCCAGGATGCCCGAGTGATCGGGGTTGATGCACGGTTGAGGCACATCTGAACTGGCTTACCCTGCGGGCGGGTCCGGCTGAGGGCGAACGACGCAACGGGCAGGAAATCCATGAAGTGTGCCGTCGCTTGGGGGGATCATGGGCTGCGGCCGTCCCTCGCCCCGGGACGGCGGTCGTTTGTGCACCGCCTCCGGAGGGACGCTGAATGACTCATATACCCACCGTCCGACGGGTTTTCGGCGACGGACCGTTCGCCGAGATCGGGGAACCAGCTCTGGCCGTCGTTGACGATTGCTCGCGGCTGGTTGCGGTGGGCGGAGACCTTGGGCGCCTCCAGTGGGGCGGCAGCGCGACCGCCGACTCGAAGTGGACCGGGTACCGGATCGGGGTCTATGAGCGGGAGGGTCTCCGGTGTCGGCACGTGGTGCGATCTCGGTATCCCGTGCGGTCTCTCGCCTTCCACCCTGAACTTCCCCTGCTGGCCGTCGGGACGGGAAGTTATGACGGCGGTTACTCCTTCGAAGGTGAGCTGCTGTTGATCCACCTGGATACCGGCAGTGTGGTGTCCGCGTTGAAGTACCTGCGGGAAGTGCTCAGCCTGGAATGGCTCAGTCAGGTGGCACTGCGTCTAGTCCTGGCGCCGTGCGACGACTGGGACAATCCGCACGCACGGGAGCAGGGGCATACAGCCGTGGTCGTGCGCACCGACTGGTCGGCAGTCGTGGAGGGGGCGGTCGGCGCAGAGGAGGTGACTGCGCCCGCAGCGCCGACCGTTCGGCGCGAGCTCACCGGGGAGGCACGCCGGGTTGTGTCGGATCTCGCGACGGCGGCGGGCAAGCGCTGGTCCCTGCGGCGGCGGGTGTGGGCTGTCGAGGGACTGGCGGATGGCCGCGTACTGGCCGCTCTTGACGGGGTTCTGGCTGAGTCGTGGCTGCCGTCGGGCGAGCGGCAGTGGGCGGTCGAGGAGGAGGAAGACGGCCGGCAGCTGGTCCTGTCTTCCGACGGCACATCGGTGTGGGTCAATGGCGAACACCGCAGTAGCTGGTCGGGAAGACGCTGGGAGACTCCCGCACCGCGCATCGCACGGATCGCGACCGATACCGGACAGGTGCTGGAGACCCTGAGCCCGGACGTGTTCGCGGTTCTCGTCGCGGGCGCAGACCGCATGGTCCTGAGGCCGCTGGGTGATCGCCGGAAGCGACCCGCACGCTTGACGCTGTTCGATCTTGACGGCCCGGTGCCCGGAGCGGAGGTCGGCCCCTTCGACGTCTTCAACCACCCGTTCACGGTCCGGCGCGCGAGCCGTCCCTACGCCTTGGTAGGCACTGACCCGGCCAAGGCGCACCGGGACAAGTGGGTCACCGCTCTGGGGGCCGACGGGACGCTGCGCCGGCTCTTTCCGCACTCCTGGGTGCCGGAGGAACATCATTTCGGCGGTGCGGCAGTCGAGTTGGGGCAGTCCCTGGTGTGCGCCGGCACCGTCCACGACAGCTACGGGCTTCAACCGGGCGGCGCCTACGTCATACGGCGATCCCTGAGCGGCGCTGTGCAATGGGAGTACCGCACCGATCACCCCGCCACCGCCCTGGACACCGATGAGGACACGGTCTACGTGGCCGATAACTCCGGAGCCCTGGTGGCACTCGATGCCGACAACGGCTCGCTGCAATGGCGCATGGACCTTGAGGTCGACGGCACGCCCACGGTCGCACTGTCCCTGGCCGCGGTGGCCCGAGGCCATGTGCTTGCGGGGACCGTCGACGGTCGAGTCCTGGAGTACTCGGTCGGGCGGTGATCCGAACACTGTCTCGTCCCGGCTGCGCTGGGATGCGTGTACGCAGGCGACTACGAGCCACGGGAAGGCAAGACCCGGCGCAAGATCACCTGCTGTTCGAAACGGTATGTGGCGCGGAAGGTCTACCGCTGAGCTTGGGCGGAGCGTCGAAGCCTGGACTGCTCACCGGATGTACCGATTCCGAGTGTGGGGCTGTGCGTGTCTGCGCGGGGCAGGGCTTTGAGAGCCACCATTTTCTTCCTCATGCGTGCACTCCTTGTCACCGGCGGGATGGCGTCCCACTGAGTGGTGTAGCCGGTCCCCGTTTCGGAATGCGCGGGTGTCTGCCCGGGGCGTGCGCCCGTTGCTGGTGACTGCTCCCTGACCAAGGGGCAGGCCATCGCGTAAGTCTCCCTGGTGAACGGCCAGTTCAACCGAGGAGGACGCGATGGCCTTGTCCCAGTCTGACCTGATGCGGCTACTGGAGTCACTACGTACGGCCGATGGAATCGAGTCGATCAGGGTGTTGTGCGAGCGGATCCTGCAAGAACTCATCGAAGCCGAAGCAACCGAAGCCATCGGGGCTGCCCCCGGTGAGCACTCGAGCGACCGTGTGGCCTGGCGCAATGGCCATCGCGACCGGCTGCTGACCTCGCAGGCCGGCGACTTGGACCTGAAGATTCCCAAGGTGCGGAGCGGGTCGTTCTTCCCCTCGTTGCTGGAACGCCGACGGCGTATCGACCGGGCCCTGTTCGCCGTGGTGATGGAGGCATACGTGCACGGTGTCTCCACCCGGTCGGTCGATGACCTGGTCAAAGCACTCGGTGCGGACAGCGGGATCTCGAAGTCCGAGGTGTCGCGGATCTGCGGCGAACTCGACGCGGAACTCACCGCGTTCAAAGAACGGCCTCTGGACCACACGGTCTTCCCCTACGTCTTCCTGGACGCGACGTACTGCAAGGCAAGGGTGAACCACCGGATCGTCTCGCAGGCGGTGGTCATCGCGACCGGGATCTCGGCGAGCGGGCACCGCGAGGTCCTTGGACTGATGGTCGGCGACAGCGAGTCAAAGCCGTTCTGGACCACGTTCCTTCGCAGCCTGCGCTCCCGCGGCCTGGACAACGTCCAGCTGGTGATTTCCGATTCGCACAGCGGTCTGGTGGCCGCGATCCGCACCGTGTTCCTCGGATCGGCCTGGCAAAGGTGCCGCGTCCACTTCGTGCGCGACGTCTTCTCGGTGATCGAAAAAGGCTCCGGCGAGATGGTCGCGGCAACGATCCGCACCATCTTCGCGCAGACGACCGCCGAGACCGTCCGCGCCCAGCTCAACGTGGTGGCCGACATGCTCGGACGCCAGTTTCCCAAGGTCAAGGCCATGTTGCTGGAAGCCGCACCGGACATCACCGCGTTCGCGGACTTCCCGCCCGCGCACTGGAAGAAGATCTGGTCCACGAACCCGCTGGAGCGGCTGAACCGAGAGATCAAACGCAGGACCGATGTCGTCCAAGTCTTCCCCAACCCCGCCGCCCTCGACCGCCTCGCCGCCGCGGTCCTGGCCGAACTCCACGACGAGTGGCAGGTCTTCGACCGCCGCTACCTCTCCGAAGGCTCCATGGCCGAACTCTTCACCGACAAGCCCACACCGCAACGAAAGATCCCCACACAACCGGAACCCAACAAGCTCCACTGACTACACCACTCGGCGGGACACGACCACCGGCGGGCTCCGGTTGATGAATGGGTGCCGTTGCGGGTCGGGTTCGAACACAGCTTTAGGTACGACGTGTTGGGCGGGACACTTGCAGGGTGCTGTCCCAGGTCCGCGGTCTGACTCATGAGAGATGTGACCGGGGTGTCTTGCTCACACGGCGTCGACTGTTGGCCGGGGATGGTGCGTTGTCGGTACCGGGCTGGCGGGGTGTGTCTCGATGCCTCAAACGTTACGTCGCCCGCGAGGTGTTTCACCTGGTCAGAGCCGTACAGCCGTGACCCCGTCATAGGGGCTGTTGTGAGGTATGAGAGCGTGAGGCGGATGAGCGAGACGACGCAGCAGACCCTCCAGTACCGCTTTGACGGGCCAGAACACGCTCCGGTCCTGATCTTGGGGCCCTCACTGGGTACCACATGGCACATGTGGGACCGGCAGACCCCCGAGCTGTCCCGTGAGTGGCGTGTGCTCAGATTCGATCTGCCCGGGCACGGCGGCGCCCCCGCCCACCCCGCCACCTCGATCGGTGAGATCGCCGACCGGTTGCTCGCCACCCTCGACGAGCTGGGTGTGCAGCGCTTCGGTTACGCGGGCTGCTCCATCGGCGGTGCCATCGGCATGGAGCTGGCGCTGCGCCACCCCGGGCGGGTCGCCACGCTCGCGCTGGTCGCCGCCTCGCCCCGGTTCGGCACGGCCGACGAGTTCCGGCAGCGCGGGGTGATCGTGCGGACCAATGGGCTCGACCCGATGGCGCGCAGCGCACCCGAGCGCTGGTTCACGCACGGCTTCGCGACCGCACAGCCCGCGATTGTCGAATGGGCCGTGCAGATGGTCCGCACCACCGATCCCGGCTGCTACATCGCCGCCTGCGAGGCCCTCGCCGCCTTCGACGTCCGTACGGAACTCGGGCGCATCGGCGTTCCGACCCTCGTGGTCGTCGGCGCCGAGGACCAGGTCACCGGGCCCGGCGATGCGCGCACCCTGGTCGCGGGCATACCCGACGCCCGTCTCGCCATGGTCCCCGGTGTCTCGCACCTGGCCCCGGTCGAGCAGCCCGCGGCCGTCACGGACCTGCTGGCGCACCATTTCACCGCCTCCTGGCAGGACACTTCCACCTCGATCCCGGTCCAGACACCGGCCCCGTCGCTCTCCGCCCCCGTGACCCCGATCGCCGAGATCGAGCCCGCCCCGGCGGACGTGCGGTCCACGGAGGCCGGGCGCCCCGATCCGTACGAGGCCGGGCTCAAGGTGCGTCGCGAGGTCCTCGGGGACGCCCATGTCGACCAGGTCACGGCGGCCTCGGACGAGACGACCGAGGAGTTCCAGGAGCTGCTCACCCGGTACGCCTGGGGCGAGATCTGGACCCGTGAGGGGCTGGACCGCCGCACCAGGAGCGTGGTGACGCTGACGGCGCTGGTCTCCGGCGGGCACCTGGAGGAGCTGGCCTTCCATCTGAAGGCGGCCCTGCGCAACGGCCTCACCCCGGTGGAGATCAAGGAAGTGCTGCTCCAGACAGCCGTCTACTGCGGTCTCCCGGCGGCGAACGCGGCCTTCAAGGTCGCCCAGGCCGTGATCCAGCAGGAGACCACGCCCGACCCGTAGGAGGATGGAAGGCATGACCATGAAGCTGACCAAGATGGGCCACGCCTGCATTCGGCTGGAGAAGGACGGGCGGACGCTCGTCGTCGACCCGGGCTCCTTCAGCGAGCAGGACGCGGCGCTCGGCGCCGACGCGGTCCTCATCACGCACGAGCACCTCGACCACTTCAACGAGGACCGGCTCCGGACCGCCATGGAGGCGAACCCGGCCGCCGAGATCTGGACGCTGCGCGCGGTCGCCGACCAGCTGTCCGCCGCCTTCCCCGGCCGTGTCCACACGGTCGGCCACGGGGACGCCTTCACCGCCGCCGGCTTCGACGTCCAGGCGCACGGCGAACTGCACGCCGTCATCCACCCGGACCTGCCGAGGGTCACCAACACCGGCTATCTGGTGGACGGTTCGCTCTTCCACCCGGGTGACGCCTTCACGGTCCCCGACGCCCCGGTTGAGACGCTGATGCTCCCCGTGCACGCCCCGTGGAACAAGGTCTCCGAGGTCATCGAGTACGTCCGGGCGGTCAAGCCGCAGCGCGCCATCGACATCCACGACGGCCTCCTCAAGGACGTGGCGCGCGGGATCTACGACCTGCACATCGGCAATCTGGGGGGCGCGGACCACTCCCGTATGGCCCCGGGAGACGCCACGCAGCTCTGACTGTCAGACCCAGCCGTTAGGTTACGTACATGCGCATCGCGACCTGGAACGTCAACTCGATCACCGCCCGTCTCCCGAGGCTGCTGGCCTGGCTGGAGACCACGGAGACGGATGTCCTGTGCATCCAGGAGACCAAGTGCTCCGCCGAACAGTTCCCCCACGACGAGCTCCGTGAGCTCGGTTACGAGTCCGCGGTCAACGCCACGGGCCGGTGGAACGGGGTGGCGCTGCTCTCCAGGGTGGGGCTCGACGACGTGGTGAGCGGCCTGCCCGGCGGCCCGGAGTACGAGGGCGTGCAGGAGCCGCGGGCCGTCTCGGCGACCTGCGGCGGCGTCCGCGTCTGGTCGGTGTACGTACCGAACGGACGCGAGGTCGACCACGAGCACTACGCGTACAAGCTGCGCTGGTTCGAGGCGCTGAAGGCCGCCGTGGCCGACGACGTGGCGGGCGCGCGGCCCTTCGCGGTCCTCGGGGACTTCAACGTGGCCCCGACCGACGAGGACGTCTGGGACCCGGCGGTCTTCGAGGGCGCCACCCATGTCACCCCCGCCGAGCGTGCCGCGCTCACCGCACTGCGCGAGGCGGGTCTCTCCGACGTCGTGCCGCGCCCGCTCAAGTACGACCGTCCGTACACCTTCTGGGACTACCGCGCGCTCGCCTTCCCGAAGAACAAGGGCATGCGCATCGACCTGGTCTACGGAAACGAGTCCTTCGCCAAGGCCGTCAAGGACAGTTACGTGGACCGCGAGGAGCGCAAGGGCAAGGGCGCGTCCGATCACGCCCCGGTTGTGGTCGATCTCGAGATCTGACCGACACCGCGTGCCTGTGGTGCTGCTGTACACCTGGATGACAGGCTGAGCAGTGTGAACATTCCCTTCCTGGACAACTGGCGCAAGCGGCATGGAGATCAGCACGCGGCAACTCTGGTCGCCGCGGTGGAGAACGACCCGGAGGGCGTGGCCGAGCTGCTCTCGGAGTGTGAGCTGCTCAGAGCCCGCGCCGGGCAGAGCGGGCTGCAACTCGACGACTCCCCGGAGTCGTTGGAGGCGCTCGATCAGCTGCCGCCGCGCTGGCGCGGCGCCACCGCGGATCCCGAGGAACTGCCCTGGCTGGGCAATGACGCGGGCCTCTACCTCGGAACCGTCATCGTGAAGACGGTCTCCGGGGCGGCCTGGGACGTCTGGCCCGAGGGAAAGCCCGTGGTGCGGCTGGAGTCGGGGCGCGAGATCGACGTGGTGGAAGTGGGCGGCGACTGGGTGGCCACCGGCGCCCCGGAGCTCTCCCAGGTCTACGCGGAGGCCGCAGAGAACTGACCGGACCGGCAGTTCGTGACAAATACGCCTTATGCCTGATTCGTGCGTGTCGAGTGTGAAGTCCCTTTCCGGGATGGATAGTTTGCGCTGACCTCGACACAGCGATAAGTGGGCAGGACAGCGTATGGCCGTCGATCCGTTGATCGAGCTGAGTGATGTCAACAAGTACTACGGGAAGTTGCACGTCCTCCAGGACATCAACCTCACCGTCGGACGAGGGGAGGTGGTGGTCGTCATCGGGCCGTCCGGCTCGGGCAAATCAACGCTATGCCGGACGATGAACCGGCTCGAGACGATCGAGTCGGGCACCATCTCCATCGACGGACAGCCCCTCCCCGAGGAGGGCCGCGCACTCGCCAAACTGCGCGCCGAGGTCGGGATGGTCTTCCAGTCCTTCAACCTCTTCGCCCACAAGACCGTCCTGGCGAACGTCTCCCTCGCCCAGCGACAGGTCCGCGGCCGCAAGAAGGACGAGGCCGACAAGCGCAGCCACGAACTCCTGGAGCGCGTCGGGCTCGAAGCCCACGCCGACAAGCTCCCCGCCCAGCTCTCCGGCGGCCAGCAGCAGCGTGTGGCCATCGCCCGCGCCCTGGCCATGGACCCCAAGGCCCTCCTCTTCGACGAGCCCACCTCGGCGCTCGACCCGGAGATGATCAACGAGGTCCTGGAAGTCATGCAGCAGCTCGCCCGCGACGGCATGACGATGGTCGTCGTCACCCACGAGATGGGCTTCGCCCGCTCCGCCGCCAACCGGGTCGTGTTCATGGCCGACGGCCGCATCGTCGAGGACCGGTCCCCCGAGGACTTCTTCACCGCACCGGAGAGCGACCGGGCCAAGGACTTCCTCTCCAAGATCCTCAAGCACTGACGGGGGTGACCACGACGATGCGTACGACACGACTGCCCAGAACCCTCGCCGCACTGGGACTTGTGCTGCTCGCCGCCGCCTGCGGCAAGTCCGGCAGCCCGCCCGTGAAGGGCCCGCAGCCCGACCAGCTGCCGGTCTACAAGGTGGCCAAGGACTTCCAGCTGCCGTCCTCCTCGACCTGGAAGAGGGCGAAGAGCCGCGGCCGTCTCGTCGTGGGCGCCAAGGAGGACCAGCCCTACATGGGCGAGAAGGATCCGGCCACCGGCGTCTACTCCGGCTTCGACATCGAGATCGCCAAGATGATGTCGGCCTCGCTCGGCTTCGACCCCGCCTCGATCGAGTTCAAGACGATCGCCTCGGCCAACCGCGAAACCGCCCTGCAGAACGGCCAGATCGACTACTACGTCGGCACCTACACCATCAACGACAACCGCAAGAAGCTCGTCGGGTTCGCCGGCCCCTACTACCTGGCGGGCCAGGGCCTGCTGGTGCGCACCGACGAGAACGACATCAACGGCCCCCAGGACCTGGACGGCAAGCGCGTCTGCTCCGCCGCGGGCTCCACCCCCTACCAGCGCATCGCCGCCGACTACCCGGACGCCGAGCTCGTCGCGTACGACACCTACTCGATCTGCGTCGACAACCTGCTGACCTACCAGGTCGACGCGGTCACCACCGACGACACGATCCTCAGCGGGTACGCGGCCAAGGTGCCCGACGAACTCAAGGTCGTGGGCAAGCCCTTCTCCGCCGAGCCGTACGGGATCGGCGTCCCCAGGAGCGACAACGCGCTGCGCTTCGCGCTCGACGACGCCATCGCGCTCCACGAGAAGAACGGCGACTGGCAGAAGGCGTACGACTCCACCCTCGGTCTGTCGGGCCGCAAGGCCGCTCCCATGCCGCCCATCAACCGCTACCCGGCGAGCTGAGGCAGCCATGAACGTACTCACCGACAACTTCAAGCTCTACGGCGACGGGTTCCTCGGGACCGTCGAACTCACCGTCTACGCCTCGGTCCTGGCCCTCGTCCTGGGTTTCCTGATGGCCTCCTTCCGCGTCGCACCGGTCGGCTCCTTCCGGGTCTTCGGCACGGTCTGGGTGGCCGTCCTGCGCAACACCCCGCTCACCCTGCTCTTCTTCGCGGTCCTCCTCGGCCTGCCGCGCTTCGGACTCGTCCTGCCCTTCAAGGTGTTCGCCGTCCTCGCACTCGGCTGCTACACCTCGGCGTTCATCTGCGAGGCGCTGCGCTCCGGCATCAACACCGTGCCCAAGGGACAGGGCGAGGCGGCCCGCAGCCTCGGGATGACGTTCGGTCAGACGCTCTCCACCGTCGTCCTGCCGCAGGCGTTCCGCTCCGTCATCCCGCCGATCGGCTCCACGATCATCGCGCTCGCCAAGAACTCGGCCATCGCCGGCGCCTTCAGCGTCACCGAGCTCCTCGGCACCTACAAGACCCTCAGTGAGCTCGGCTACAACATCATCTGGACCTTCGTCTGGATCGCCGTCGGCTACCTGATCATCACCCTCACCATCAGCGCGCTCTTCAATGTGCTGGAGAAGCGCTATGGAGTCGCCCGATGACCGCAGATTCCACCGCCCTCTACGACATCCCCGGACCCAAGACCCGTAAGCGCCACATGCTCTACGGGGTCCTGTCGACGGTCCTCATCGCCGGGCTCGTCGCCTGGGTGCTGTATCTCCTCTTCGACACCGACCAGTTCACCTACGAGAAGTGGATGCCCTTCGAGTACAAGGGCATCCAGGAGCTGCTGCTGCGCGGCCTCGGCAACACGCTGAAGGCCTTCGCGTACGCGGCCGTGCTCTCCATCGCCTTCGGCGCGGTCCTCGCGCTGGGGCGGCTCTCGGAGCACCGGCCCGTGCGCTGGGTGGCGACGCTCCTGGTGGAGTTCTTCCGCGCCATGCCCGTACTGGTGATGATCTTCTTCATCTTCGTGGCGCTCAAGGTGCAGCCGCTGCCCGCGCTCGTCACCGGGCTCACCCTCTACAACGGCTCGGTGCTCGCCGAGATCTTCCGCACCGGCATCGGCAATGTGGAGCGCGGGCAGCGCGAGGCCGCGTACGCGCTCGGGATGCGCAAGACGCAGGTCATGACCCATGTCCTGGTGCCGCAGGCGGTGCGTGCGATGCTGCCGACCATCATCAGCCAGCTCGTGGTGACCCTCAAGGACACCTCGCTCGGCTATCTGATCACCTATGAGGAGTTCCTTCACGCGGGCAAGCTCATCGCGTCGAATCTCGACTACGATTTGCCGTTCATCCCCGTGGTGATGGTGATCTCACCGATCTACATCGGGATGTGCATGCTGCTCTCCTGGTTCGCCAACTGGACGGCCAGGAGACAGAAGCGCAACCCGAAGACCGAGGCCGTGGACGTGGGTCCGGCCGAACCAGGGACGCTGCTGCCGGGTGTGCAGTAGCTCGTAGGGCCATGCCCGTCCGGCAGCAGCCGGTGATCACTTCTTGCACAGCAGGCGAGGAGAAGGTCAGCTGCGTGCCGGTCGGGGTGTGCTCGCTTGCCGGGGCGGTCGCATCAGCGCAGGGCGCTCTTCGCCTGCCAGTCGGCCCAGCTCAGATTCCAGTTGCCGTAGCCGTTGTTGACGGCGACCGTGCCCTTGGCGTCGGCCCCGGTGATCTCGAAGGGGTCGCCGACCTGGGCCAGGCCGTAGAGGTGGTCGGCGTCGGCGTCGCTCATGCCGATGCAGCCCGAGCTGTGGTTCGTGTTCCCGAAGTAGGCGGCGTTCCAGGGGGCCGCGTGGGCGTACATGCCCGACCAGGTCAGCCGCATCGAATCGTCGACCATCTTGTCGTACGCGTTGCCGAGGCCGACCGTCTCGGAGCGCATGTTGATCGTGCCCTCCTTCGACATCAGTACCGCGACGCCCTTCCAGGAGGCCTTGTCGCCGCCCGGGGCGCCGCCCGATACGGGGATCTGCTTCACCCGGCGGCCGTCCTGGTAGAGCGTCAGCTGCTTGGTGTCGAGGTTCACCTTCATCAACTGGCTCTTCCCGATGGTGAATCGGGTGCTGTAGTCCCGTACGAAGAAGCCGCCCGCCGTGCCCGAGTCCGTGCCGTTCAGATCGGCCTCGAGGGTGACCTTGGTGCCGGGCTTCCAGTACTCCTTCGGGCGCCAGTCCACACGGTCCTTGCCCGAGTAGTCCTCCATCCAGCCCCAGGAGCCCTGGGTGTTGTTGGAGGTGGTGACCTTCAGCTGCTTCTCCACCGCCGCGCGGTTCTTGACGGGGTGGTCGAAGACGATCGAGAGCGGCTGGGCGACACCGACCGTGGTGTTCTTGCCCGGGGCCAGGGTCAGCTTGTTGATCTGCGTGGCGGCGGCCGTGGCGAAGGAGGCTTTCGCCGTTCCGCCGCCCTGGGCGGTCGCCTGCACGGAGTACGCCGTGCCGGGTGCAGCATTGCGCGCGGACGTCCAGGACATGCCGTCGGCGGCGAGCGTGCCCGGAAGCTCCCCGCCCTTGTCGCCGGAGACCGAGACCTGCTTCAGCTTTCCGTCGGTGGCCGTCACCTTCACCGGTGAGCCGGCCTTCGCCTGATGCCCGGTGAGGTTGACCGTGATCCGCGGGGCCGATGCCACGGACTGTGAGCCCGGCGCCGTACCGCCGCCCGAGCAGGCGGTGAGGGTGGCGGCGAGCGCCGCGGCGATGGCGGCGGTGGCTGTGCGTATGTGGCTCAAGACGGATCCTCCAGACGGGGTGGGTCCCCTGAGGAGAGTCCGATCGCGGTGTCCCGGTTGCGGTGAATCGCTGTGACATTACGGAAAGGTCCTAAGTCCTGGACCTGCCGGGACGAAGGTCCTGACCAGCTTGTTGACCAGAATTCAGCGAATCCCTGGCGCGACGGGCGAAGACGTTCCAAGCTCTCGGTGTGACGAATTCAGCGGACGGAACGGCGCACGCGGGACAGGTGGCGGAGGACGGCATCACGCTGCGTCTGCGCGGCAAGCTGCAGTGGATACCGGTGGCGGCCGTCGTGGTGGTGATCGCCTGGGCGGCAGCCACCGGATCGGTCTTCGACGGCCCCAACCAGGGCTCGGTCGCGGGCGTCATGATGGTGATCGGCGGGGTGCTGCTCGCCGCGATCGCCGTCGCCTTCGTGGGGCATCTGGTGCGGCCGATGCGGGTGCGCGCGGACGCGGACGGCCTCACCGTACGGCTGCCGGCCTGGCCCGGGGCGACGCTCCCGTGGGCGGGGCTCGCGGCGGTGAGCGCGGTCGCCGTCACCGAGGGGGGCCGCACCCGGCAGTTCGTGGTCGTCGACTACGCGCCGGGCACGGCAGCGCTGCCGCGGCTGAGCCGCACCCGGGCGACGTACGGCAGGATCGCTCCCGAGCTCGGGCGTGACGAGGACGCCCGCGGCCTCGTCTTCGAGGAGCAGATCTTCGACTTCGACCCGGCCGAACTCCTCGTCCTGATCCGGCAGTCCGCGCCCTCGGAGCTCCCCGTCAGCGATCTGCGCGATGAGACTTGGGAGAAGCGGGCGCCGGAGTCTGGGCCGCACGTGTGACGTCGGCGACCAGCTCCACCACGTCCGGACCGTAGGCCGCGGAGTTGACGACCTTCAGCAGCAGACAGAAGGACTTGTCGCCGTACTTGCGCGCCAGCTTCTCGTGGTTGCGGGCCAGATAGCGCGACGCCGCCTGGTTGGTGATCGCCTGCTGGCCGCAGAAGAGGAAGACCGGGCGGGCCTCGGGTCCGGTGGTGAGGCGGGCGATCAGTACGTACGCGACCTTGCCGTTCTCCAGGCGGTAGCGCTCGCTGCCGATCTGGAGGGCGCCGCGGTCCGGGCCCGGCTCCATGTCCGTGTTGACCTGGATGCCCGGGAGCAGGGACTGGAGGTGGGCCGTCATACGGCGGTTCGAGGCCGGTCCGCCGACGCAGAACTCGGTGCGCTCGCCGATGCCCTGCTGGGCGGTGTCGCCCGTGATGATCTGGGCGTGCGCCCCGCAGTCCTTGATCAGGGCGGCGAGTTCGAGGAGGGCGAAGACGTCGAAGCGGTGGACGGCGCCGTCGCCGCCCGCCTCGCGGTTGACGACCAGGACGCACTCGGAATTCCCGGGCAGCCCGAAGAAGGCCTGCTTGCGGCGGAGTTTCCGGCGCCAGAGGTAGGTACGGGCGAGCCAGCCAACGGCGGCGCTGAGGCCGGCGGCTATGACGCCGAGCAGGATGTTGCGTACGTCGTCGTTCATGGTGCGGCATGGTACCGATAGGCGTGCTCATGACGAACGGTCGGTGCGAGGGCTACGCTGCGCGGACGTCCGTCGTATGGAGGTCACTTGATGCGTCGCGCCACCGCACGGAAGCTCTCGGTCCTGGCAGTCACCGCCTCGGTGGTGTCCCTCTCCGCGGCCTCACCACCCTCGTCGGCCTCAAGTCCGCCGGTCAAGACGCCTGTTGCCGTCGGCTACGGGGGAGCGGTGTCCAGCGTCGACGCGGACGCCTCGGCCGCGGGCATCGAGGTGCTGCGCAAGGGTGGCAACGCGGTGGACGCGGCGGTGGCCACGGCGGCCGCGCTCGGCGTCACCGAGCCGTACTCGGCCGGGGTGGGCGGAGGCGGCTACTTCGTCTACTACGACGCCAAGTCCCGCAAGGTGCACACCATCGACGGCCGCGAGACCGCGCCGCTCTCCGCGGACAGCTCGCTGTTCCTGGAGAACGGCAAGCCCCTCGCCTTCGCCGACGCGGTGACCAGCGGGCTGAGCGTGGGCACCCCGGGCACGCCGGGGACCTGGGACACGGCGCTCGACACCTGGGGCAGCAAGTCGCTGAAATCGGTGCTGCAGCCCGCCGAGCGGATCGCCAGGAACGGGTTCACCGTCGACGCCACGTTCCGTTCGCAGACCGAGGGGAACCAGGCGCGGTTCGCGGACTTCCCCGCGACGGCGAAGCTGTTCCTGCCCGGCGGACAGCTGCCGGTGGTGGGCTCCACCTTCAAGAACCCCGATCTGGCGCGCACCTACGAGGAGTTGGGGCGCAAGGGCATGGGCGCCATCTACCACGGCGACGTCGGCGAGGACATCGTCCGTACGGTACGGAAGCCGCCCGTGGCCGCGGGGTCGACGCGGGTCGTGCGCCCCGGCGACCTGACGGAGAAGGACCTGCGGGCGTACGAGGCGAAGATCCAGGCCCCGACGCAGGTGAACTACCGGGGGCTCGACGTCTACGGCATGGCACCGTCCTCCTCGGGCGGGACCACCGTGGGCGAGGCCCTCAACATCCTTGAGCGGACCGACCTTTCGAAGGCGTCCCAGGTGCAGTATCTGCACCACTACATCGAGGCGAGCCGGATCGCCTTCGCCGACCGGGGGCGCTGGGTCGGCGACCCGGCCTTCGAGTCCGTACCGACGAAGGGGCTCCTGTCGCAGCGGTTCGCGGACTCGCGGGCCTGCCTGATCAAGGACGACGCGGTACTGAAGAGCCCGCTCGCCCCTGGGGACCCCTCGAACCCGGCGGCGTGCGCGGCCGGTGGGACCGCCGCCCCGACGACGTACGAGGGCGAGAACACGACGCACCTCACCGTGGCCGACAAGTGGGGCAACGTCGTCGCCTACACCCTGACCATCGAGCAGACCGGCGGCAGCGGCATCACCGTGCCGGGGCGCGGCTTCCTGCTCAACAACGAGCTGACGGACTTCTCCTTCGCCCCGGCCAACCCGGCGGTCCACGACCCCAATCTGCCGGGTCCCGGCAAGCGGCCGCGCTCCTCGATCTCCCCGACGATCGTGCTGCAGCACGGGAAGCCCGTGCTCGCGGTCGGCTCGCCGGGCGGCGCCACCATCATCACGACCGTGCTGCAGACGCTCCTCGGCCATCTGGACCGCGGGCTGCCGCTGGTCGACGCGATCGCGGCGCCCCGGGCCAGCCAGCGCAACGCGGCCAACACCGAGCTCGAACCCGCCCTGTACAACAGCCCGTTGAAGGCGCAGCTCGAGGCGCTCGGGCACACCTTCGTACTGAATCCGGAGATCGGTGCGGCCACCGGTGTGCAGCGGCTGCCGGACGGGCGGTGGCTCGCGGCGGCCGAGACGGTGCGCAGGGGCGGCGGCTCGGCGATGGTGGTGAGGCCGAGCGGGCGCGGCTGATCAGATCGCGGTGAGGATGCGGGGGCCGTCCTCGGTGACGGCCACCGTGTGCTCCGCGTGGGCGGCCCTGCTCCCGTCCGAGGTGCACAGGGTCCAGCCGTCCTCGGCCTCGTAGTACGCGTCCTTGCCGCTCGCGATCAGCATCGGCTCGATCGCGATGACCATGCCGGGGCGCAGCTGCATCCCGCGGCCGGGGCGGCCCTCGTTCGGTACGGCGGGGTCCTCGTGCATGGCGCGGCCGATGCCGTGCCCGCCGAATCCGGCCGGGATGCCGTACCCGGCGCCGCGGCAGACCCGGCCGATGGCGTGGGCGATGTCGCCGATGCGGTTGCCGGGGACGGCTGCGGCGATGCCCGCGTCCAGGGCCGCGTAGGCGGTGTCGATGAGCCGGGTGTCGGCGGGGCGGGCCTTGCCGACGGTGAAGCTGATGGCCGCGTCGCCCGCCCAGCCGTTCAGCACCGCCCCGAAGTCGGCGCTCAGCAGATCGCCGTCGCGCAGCCGGTAGTCGGTCGGGATGCCGTGCACGATCGCGTCGTTGACCGAGGTGCAGAGGACGGCGGGGAACGGGGTGGCGGCGAAGGCCGGGCGGTAGTTGAGGAAGGGTGACGAGGCGCCTGCCGCACGCAGGACGTCGTGGGCGATCACGTCGAGTGCGCGCAGGGAGACCCCGACCGCGGCGGCTTCCCGTACGGCGACGTGGGCCTGCGCGACGACGCGGCCCGCCTCGCGCATGGCGTCGATGTGCGGAGCTGTCTTCAGATGAACCATGCCAATTACTATACCGGTCCGACAGGTATTAGAATAACGGCATGGTCCGTACCCCGCTCACCCCCGAAGAACGCGAACGCGGCGTCCGCCTCGGACAGCTCCTCCGTGAGGCGCGCGGTGCGCGCTCCATGGTCGAGGTGGCCGCGATCGCCGGAATCTCCGACGAGACGCTCCGCAAGATCGAGACCGGGCGCGCCCCGACGCCCGCGTTCTTCACGGTCTTCGCGCTGGCCGGCGCGCTCGGCCTGTCGATGGACGAGATCGCGACCCGCTGCGCGCCGGTGCCTGTGCCCGTCTGACCGGTCAGTCCGCGACCGCCAGCTGAATGCGGTGGTGGCGCGGGGTGTCGATCTCGTCGAGCAGCGCGATCGCCAGGTCCGGGTGCGAGATGTGCCCCGTACCGTCCAGGACCGTGCCCTCGGCCGTGCGGTAGCCGCCGGTCCTCGGGCCCTGCGGGTCGAGGTTCATCGGCGGGACCACCATCAGCCAGTCCAGACCGGGACCGGCCGCGGTGAGGGTCTCGAACTCGGCGACATGCCCCTGCGAGAAGATGCGGTGCTCCTCGGGGAACGACGGGTCGTCCATGATCCGCACGCCCGGAGCCGTCTCCAGCGTGGTCGCGATGCCCAGGACGAGGAGGCGTTGCACACCTGCTTTGCCGAGGCCCGCGATCATGGCCTCGGCCGCCGCGACGAAGAAGTCCCGGGACGGGACGTCGAGCCGTGCGGAGGCGTTGACCGCCGCGTCGTGGCCCGCCGCGGCCGCGGCCACCGCATCGGCATCGGTCGCGTCTCCCCGTACGACCGTGATGCCCGGACCCGCCAGGTCTGCGTACGTGCGCGGATCACGGACGACCGCGGTGACCGTGTGCCCGCGGCGGACGGCCTCGGCGAGCACGGCCCGGCCGACGCGGCCGCCCGCTCCGAAGACGACGATGCTGCTCATGGGAACCCCCTGCTTTCGGATGTCCTGCTGATGCCATGGACCGTAGATCGGGGGGTGCCGGTATCTGCAAAGGTACTGGCGCCTGCCCACCGCCTAATCTGGGGTGCATGAGCGAGCCGCTGAGCGCAGAGATGTTCCCCGGCCCCGACTGCGCGGACCGGCCCACGCCCTTCCGCGTCGGGGACAAGTGGACCGGCTGGGTGCTCCGCTGTCTGGACGGCGGGCCGCGGCGCTTCACCGAACTCCGGGTCCCGCTGCACTGGATCACTCCCAAGGTGCTCACGGAGACGCTGCGGGCGATGGAGCGCGACGGATTCCTCACGCGGACGGCCTACGACGAGAACCCGCCGCGCGTCGAGTACGCGCTCACCGCGCTCGGCCGTTCCCTCATCGGACCGCTGGACGGGGCCTGCGACTGGGCGCGCGAGCACGCTCCGGAGATCGCGGAGGCGCGCGGAGCGTACCGTTCCTGAAAACGACGCGTAGCGCGGGCGTAACACAACTGCGCTCGAATACGGCAATGGCAGTGGGTCAACTCCCGGCTGAGACTGGGACGTTCGCACGGTATCTGCGGGAGCTCGCGGCGTTGCTCGACCGCGGCAGCGGTTGGTACGCGGTGTTCTGGCAGCGGGATCCCGAGGGCATGCGGGCCTGTTTCGAGGGGCGTGAGGTGCCGCCCTGGGACGTGGTCGCCTCCCTCCTCCAGGACCTCGCCGGGGTGCGCGGGTCCGGCTTCGCCGAGAGCGAGGAGGTGCGGGCCAGGTCGCTGCACGGTGCGTCGGCGGCGGCGTACGACCGGCGGGCCGGCGGGCGCGAGGCGCTGGCGGAGCGGCTGGAGATGATGCTCGCCGAGCGGAGGTACGCGGCCGGGCGCGAACAGGAACTCGCGCACGGGCTGCGTACGGCGGCCGGCGGGGGAGAGGCGCAGCGGCTCGGTGACGAGCTGGCCTGGGTGCGCGACGACGGCCGGCGGGCGTCAGCCCGCTGCGACGAGCTGCGCGCGCGGCTGGTGGCGGTGGACAGGGAGGCGGAGCCCCAACTCGCTGTTCCACCAGGGTGGTTCAGGCCTGATGTGACCGGTCCGGTGCCCCGGCAGCGCGGGGAGTCCGAGGTGCCCGAGCCGGTCGTACGGGCCGAGGCGGAAGCCCCCGCGGCGCCCCCGGCCAAGCGGCGGCGGCCCCGTGGCGCCCGGTTCGCCGGGATCGAGGACGACGCGGACGTGATGCCCGCACCCGCCCTGCCTGTGCCGCCCGCCGCCCCGGCCGCGGTGCCGCGCGGGGCGCGGTTCGGGGGAGCGGTGCACGAGGAGCGGCCGGAGCCCGAGGTGGTGCGGCCGCAGGGGGGTGCGGCGGCGCGGCGGGCCGCCGTGGAGAGCGTCGGTCTTCTGCTGCGACTGCGCGCCGAGGGGCGCAGCGGTGAGGCGCACGGGGTCCTCTGCGAGGCCGCGGCCCGGGACGCCGGGCAGTTGCCCGTACTGGCCGAGGAGCTGCACCGGGCCGGACTTGCCGCCGACTGGGCGACCCTGCTGTGGGAGGTCGCGTCGCTGCCGCCCGAGCAACTCGCCGCCGCAGCAAGCGCATTGGCAGCAGCCGGCCGCACACAGGACTGCGGTCAGCTGCTGCGCCAGGGGGTGTCCAGGCCCGCCGAGGAGATCGCGGACGCCGTCCTCGCGCTCGACGACGCGGGGCGCGGGCGCGAGGCGGACGCGCTGCTGGATGCCTTCGTGCGCGTACGGACGCCGGAGGACTCGGCCAAGATCGCCGAGGGGGATCCGATCGCGCTCGTACCGAAGCTGCTGTCCGCCGCGGCCGCCGTGTCGGAGGCCAGGGAGCGCGACGTCCTGCACGCCTTGCGGGTCGCCGGTTTCGCCAACTGATCGAATCGATGCGAAACATGATCGACTCGGCCTGTTGACGGCGATGGTCTTGCCCTGCCCGGTACGGGGGCTTACGTTCTCCTGCAACGCCCGGGAGTCTACGGGCGTAGAAGGTCTCTGACGTCCTGTGTAAGGAGCAAGTCATGGCCAAGGTCGTACGGGCCGCACTCGTCCAGGCAACCTGGACGGGCGACACGGAATCCATGATCGCCAAGCATGAGGAGCACGCCCGCGAGGCGGCCCGGCAGGGTGCGCAGATCATCGGCTTCCAGGAAGTCTTCAACGCCCCCTACTTCTGCCAGGTGCAGGAGGCCGAGCACTACCGCTGGGCGGAGGCGGTCCCCGACGGGCCGACCGTCGTCAGGATGCAGGAGCTCGCCCGCGAGACCGGCATGGTGATCGTCGTCCCGGTCTTCGAGCTGGAGCAGTCCGGCTTCTACTACAACACCGCGGCCGTGATCGACGCCGACGGCACCTACCTCGGCAAGTACCGCAAGCACCACATCCCCCAGGTCAAGGGCTTCTGGGAGAAGTACTACTTCAAGCCGGGCAACGCGGGCTGGCCCGTCTTCGACACCGCCGTCGGCAAGGTCGGCGTCTACATCTGCTACGACCGCCACTTCCCCGAGGGCTGGCGCCAACTCGGCCTGAACGGCGCCCAGATCGTCTACAACCCCTCCGCCACCTCGCGCGGCCTCTCCGCCTACCTCTGGCAGCTGGAACAGCCCGCGGCCGCCGTCGCCAACGAGTACTACATCGCGGCGATCAACCGGGTCGGCCAGGAGGAGTACGGCGACAACGACTTCTACGGCACCAGCTACTTCGTCAACCCGCGCGGCCAGTTCGTCGGCGACGTCGCCTCCGACAAGGAGGAAGAACTTCTTGTCAGGGACCTCGACCTGGACCTGATCGAGGAAGTACGCCAGCAGTGGGCGTTCTACCGGGACCGCCGACCCGACGCGTACGAGGGGCTGGTGCAGCCGTGACCGATCAACTCCACGACCGCCACAAGGTAGTTCTGCCCGAGTGGCTCGCGCTGTACTACGACCGTCCGATCGAGATCACCCACGGCGAGGGCCGCCACGTCTGGGACGCCGACGGCAAGCAGTACCTCGACTTCTTCGGCGGCATCCTGACCACGATGACCGCCCACGCGCTCCCCGAGGTCACCAAGGCGGTGGCCGAGCAGGCCGGCCGCATCATCCACTCCTCGACCCTCTACCTCAACCGCCCGATGGTCGAACTGGCCGAGCGCGTCGCCGCGTTGTCCGGAATCCCGGAC
The DNA here is from genome assembly GCF_036227325.1 of Streptomyces sp. NBC_01465. Taxonomy (NCBI): domain Bacteria; kingdom Bacillati; phylum Actinomycetota; class Actinomycetes; order Kitasatosporales; family Streptomycetaceae; genus Streptomyces; species Streptomyces sp. NBC_01465. The sequence goes on from NZ_CP109467.1 coordinate 7,199,333, forward strand.
GCCCGCGTCTTCTTCACCACCTCGGGCACGGAGGCCAACGACACCGCGCTGCTCCTGGCGACCGCGTACCGCAGCTCGAACCAGATCCTCGCGATGCGCAACAGCTACCACGGCCGCTCCTTCACGGCCGTCGGCATCACCGGCAACAAGGGCTGGTCGCCCACCAGCCTCAGCCCGCTGCAGACGCTGTACGTCCACGGCGGGGTCCGCAGCCGCGGGCCGTACGCGCACCTGACCGACGCCGAGTTCATCGCGGCCTGCGTCGCCGACCTCGAGGACCTCCTCGGTCACACCCGCGACGTCGCCGCCCTCATCGCCGAGCCGATCCAGGGCGTCGGCGGCTTCACGGCCCCGCCCGACGGTCTCTATGCCGCCTTCCGCGAGGTCCTCGACCGGCACGGCATCCTCTGGATCGCCGACGAGGTGCAGACCGGCTGGGGCCGCACCGGCGACCACTTCTGGGGCTGGCAGGCGCACGGCCAGAGCGGTCCGCCGGACATGCTCACCTTCGCCAAGGGCATCGGCAACGGCATGTCGATCGGCGGGGTCGTCGCGCGCGCCGAGGTCATGAACTGCCTTGACGCCAACAGTATTTCGACCTTCGGCGGCTCCCCGGTCACCATGGCGGCGGGCCTCGCGAACCTCACGTACCTCCTCGAACACGACCTCCAGGGCAACGCCCGTCGCGTCGGCGGTCTGCTCACCGAGCGGCTGCGGGCGATCTCCGCGCAGTCCCCGTTCGTACGGGAAGTACGCGGCCGCGGCCTGATGATCGGCATCGAGCTGATCAAGCCGGGCACCGACGAGGCCAACCCGGCGGCGGCATCGGCCGTCCTGGAAGCAGCCCGCGAAGGCGGCCTCCTCCTCGGCAAGGGAGGCGGCCACAACACCAGCGTGCTGCGGATCGCACCCCCGCTCACCCTGACCGTCGCCGAGGCCGAGGAAGGCGCCGCGATCCTCGAACAGGCGCTGCGCACGCTCTGTTGACACGCCAATCGCGCCCACGGAAGGAGAGGAAGCAATGAGCCGTACTGTCATCCGGGGCGGTCTGGTCATCACCGCCGCCGACGAGATCCACGCCGACGTCCTGATCGAGGACGGCACCATCGCCGCCCTCGCCACGAGCGGCACCGAAGCCGCCGCGGCCTGGACCGCCGACCGCACCATCGACGCGACGGGGAAGTACGTGATCCCCGGCGGAGTCGACGCGCACACCCATATGGAGATGCCGTTCGGCGGCACGTACGCGGCCGACACCTTCGAGACCGGGACCCGCGCGGCGGCCTGGGGCGGCACCACCACCATCGTCGACTTCGCGATCCAGTCCAAGGGCCGCTCGCTGCGCGAGGGCCTCGACGCCTGGCACGCGAAGGCGGCGTCGAACTGCGCCGTCGACTACGGCTTCCACATGATCGTCTCCGACGTCAACGAGGACACCCTGAAGGAGATGGACCTCCTCGTCGACGAGGGCGTCACCTCCTTCAAGCAGTTCATGGCCTATCCCGGCGTCTTCTACAGCGACGACGGCCAGATCCTGCGCGCCATGCAGCGTGCCGCCGACAACGGCGGGCTGATCATGATGCACGCCGAGAACGGCATCGCGATCGACGTCCTTGTCGAACAGGCCCTCGCACGCGGCGAGACCGACCCCCGCTACCACGGCGAGGTCCGCAAGGCGCTCCTGGAGTCCGAGGCCACCCACCGCGCCATCAAGCTGGCGCAGGTCGCGGGCGCACCGCTGTACGTCGTCCACGTATCGGCGCAGGAAGCGGTCGCCGAGCTGGCGCGCGCCCGCGACGAAGGCCTCAACGTCTTCGGGGAGACCTGCCCCCAGTACCTCTTCCTCTCCACCGACAACCTCGCCGAGCCGGACTTCGAGGGCGCGAAGTACGTCTGCAGTACGCCACTTCGCCCCAAGGAGCACCAAGCCGCCCTCTGGCGCGGACTGCGCACCAACGACCTCCAGGTGGTCTCCACCGACCACTGCCCCTTCTGCTTCAGCGGACAGAAGGAGATGGGCCGCGGCGACTTCTCCAAGATCCCCAACGGGATGCCGGGCGTCGAGAACCGCATGGACCTCCTCCACCAGGGCGTCGTCGACGGCCACATCAGCCGCCGCCGCTGGATCGAGATCGCGTGCGCCACACCGGCCAGGATGTTCGGCCTCTACCCGAAGAAGGGAACCATCGCACCGGGCGCCGACGCCGACATCGTCCTCTACGACCCGCAGGCGGAGCAGGTCATCTCCGCCGACACCCACCACATGAACGTCGACTACTCGGCCTACGAGGGCAAGCGCCTCACCGGCCGCGTGGACACGGTCCTCTCCCGCGGTGAACTCGTCATCACCGACCGGGAGTTCACCGGGCGTGCAGGACACGGGGTCTACACCCCGCGCTCCACCTGTCAGTACCTCATCTAGGAGTGGTGCCCATGGACTTCGGACTCGTCCTGCAGACCGACCCGCCGGCCGCCAAGGTCGTCGAGCTGATGCAGCGTGCCGAGCGCAACGGCTTCAGCCACGGCTGGACCTTCGACTCGGCGGTGCTCTGGCAGGAGCCCTTCGTCATCTACAGCAGGATCCTCGCCACCACCGACCACCTGATCGTCGGCCCGATGGTCACCAACCCGAGCACACGCACGCCCGAAGTCACTGCCTCCACCTTCGCGACGCTCAACGAGATGTACGGCAACCGCACCATCTGCGGCATCGGCCGCGGCGACTCCGCCATGCGCGTCGCCGGCCGCACCCCCAACACCCTCGCCCGGATCAGCGACGCGATGCGCATCATCAGGGCGCTGGGCTCGGGCGGGGAGGCGGACCTCGGGGGCACGACCGTACGGTTCCCGTGGGCGAAGGAAGGGACCGAGGTCCCGGTGTGGATGGCGGCGTACGGGCCGAAGGCGCTGAAGATGACGGGGGAGGAGGCCGACGGCTTCATCCTCCAGCTGGCGGACCCGTATCTGACCGAGTGGATGGTCAAGGCGGTACGGGACGCGGCGGCGGGGGCGGGCCGCGACCCGGCCGACGTCAAGATCTGCGTGGCGGCCCCGGCGTACGTCACCGAGGACGACTCGCCCGAGGCGCTCGCGCACGCCCGCGACCAGTGCCGCTGGTTCGGCGGGATGGTCGGCAACCATGTCGCCGACCTGGTCACCAAGTACGGCGCGCACTCCGCGCTCGTCCCCGAGGAACTCACGGACTACATCAAGTCCCGTGAGGGGTACGACTATTCGCACCACGGCCGGACCGGAAACCCCGACACGGCCTTCGTTCCCGACGAGATCGTCGACCGCTTCTGCCTGATCGGCACGGCGGAGGCGCACATCGAGAAGCTGAAGGCCCTGCGCGACCTGGGCGTCGACCAGTTCGCCCTGTACAACATGCAGGACGAGAAGGAGTCGGTCATCGACACCTACGGCGCACGGATCATCCCCGCGCTCGCCTGAAGCTCGTAACGGACCAACTCCCGCACCCGCACCCGCGATTGTCCCCTCCCCGCCGTCCCGGGGAGGGGGCTCCTTCCTCCCGTCCCCGAACGAAGGCCGGTGCCCCTCCATGACCGACACCGAGATATCGTCCCCCTCCCCAGTCACCGACATCCCCGATGGCCGCTACGTCAACGACGACCTGCGCCCCGTCCCGGAATCCCGTCGCACCTGGACGACGTACAACTTCGTGGCCCTGTGGATCGGCATGGCCCACTGCATCCCGTCCTGGACCCTCGCCTCGGGCCTGGTCGCCCTCGGCATGGACTGGAAGCAGGCGGTCCTCACCATCGCCCTGGCCAACATCATCGTCCTGCTCCCCATGCTGCTCACCGGCCACGCGGGCCCCAAGTACGGCATCCCGTTCCCCGTCCTGGCCCGCGCCTCCTTCGGCATCCGCGGCGCCAACCTCCCCGCGATGATCCGTGCGGCCGTGGCCTGTGCCTGGTTCGGCATCCAGACCTGGATCGGCGGCCAGGGCATCTTCGTCCTGCTCGGCAAGATCTTCGGCGGCTGGGCGGACGCCGGGAAGGTCGGCGGCTACCCGTGGACCCTGTGGCTCTGCTTCGTCGTCTTCTGGGTGATCGAACTGGCCATCATCTACCGGGGAATGGACACCCTGCGCCGCTTCGAGAACTGGGCGGCGCCCTTCGTCCTCGTTGGCGCGGTGGTCCTGCTGGTCTGGATCTCCCACAAGGCGGGCGGCTTCGGCACCCTCCTCGACGAGCCCTCCAAGGTCGGCTGGGGCGCGGACTTCTACAAGATCTTCTTCCCGGGTCTGATGGGCATGATCGGCTTCTGGTCCACGCTGTCGCTGAACATCCCCGACTTCACCCGCTTCGGGAAGGGCCAGCGCGCCCAGGTCTGGGGCCAGACCCTGGGCCTGCCCACGACGATGACCCTCTTCGCGCTGATGTCGGTGCTCGTCACCTCGGGCTCGGAGAAGGTCTACGGTGCGGCGATCTGGGACCCGGTGGCGCTCGCGGGCAAGACCGACAACACGTTCGGCCTGCTCTTCGCCCTGATCACGGTGTTCGTCGCGACGATCTCCGTGAACATCGCGGCGAACGTCGTCTCGCCCGCGTACGACCTCGCCAACCTCGCCCCGAAGTTCATCAACTTCCGTACGGGCGCGCTGATCACGGGCGTGATCGGCGTCGTGGTGATGCCGTGGAAGCTGACCTCGACGCCCGAGCTGTACATCTTCACCTGGCTGGGTGTGGTCGGCGGTCTGCTGGGGACGGTCGCCGGAATCCTGATCGCGGACTACTGGATCGTCCGCCGTACGGTCCTCGACGTCGCCGACCTGTACCGCTCCGAGGGCCGCTACTGGTACACGGGCGGCTGGAACTGGCGGGCGGTCACGGCCTTCGCGGTCGGCGGGATCCTGGCGGTGGGCGGCTCGTACTCGACGGTCGACGCGAAGGGGAACAAGGCCGGTCCCTTCCCGGCCGACGGCCTGATCCCCTTCCTCAAACCCCTTGCCGACTACGGGTGGGCGGTCGGACTGGGGTCGTCGCTGGTGCTGTACGTGGCGCTGACGTGGCCGCGGCGAACGGAGGGTGCGGCTTCCTCCCACAGCTGAACCGGTCTCCAACTGCGGTGAAGATCCCCAGAGTTGGCGAAGGTCACGTCTGGAGGAGGCATATGAAGGGGGCGGGCGGCTGGGATGCGCTCGGGGTCTCGGATGTGGACCGGGGCGTCTATCTGCAGGCCCTGCGCCAGCCGGGGGCCGGGCCTGCGGGGTGGGCCGAGGCGCTCGGTCTGCCCTCGGAGGTGATCCAGCAGGCGGTGCACCGGCTGCGGGGTCAGGGGCTGCTGCGTACGACGTCCCGTGCGGGATCCGGGCTCGAGGCGGTGGAGCCGCAGGTCGCCGCGCGCGCCGCGATTCGCCAACGCCTCGCCGACGTCGACCGGTTCGCGGCCACCGTCGGAGCACTCGCCGAGGAGCTGACCCCCGAGTACGAGCGGGGGAGGCTGCGGGAGAGGCCCGGCTCGATCCTGGAGGTCGTGGAGGGAGCGGAAGCCGCTGCGGCGCGGGTGGGTGAGCTCATCGCGGGGACCGAGCGCGAGGCCTGCGGAATCGACGTACCGCCGTACATCTCGGGCCGCGGCCAGGTGATCGGTGCGCAGCGGCAACTCCTGCGGCGCAAGGCCCGGTTCCGTGCCCTGTACGCGACCGAGGCGCTCGAAGCCCCGCAGAAGCTCGCCGAGATCATGTCGTCGGTGGCGGACGGCGAGGAGGCCAGGGTGCTCGCTCAGGCGCCGGTGAAGCTGCTGATCATCGACGGGCGTACGGCCCTGCTGCCGCTCACCGTCAGCGAGGACGAGCGGCAGTACCAGTCGGTGATCGTGAACGGTTCGGCGCTGGTGGACGCCCTGCAGACGCTGTTCGAGGCGTTGTGGAGGCAGGCGGCGCCGTTGCGCGGGCGGGGGCAGATCCCCGATCTGTCACTGCTGCGGGAGGAGGGCCTGCTGGCGGCCGACCAGGAGTTGATCGAGCTGCTGGGCGCAGGGATGACGGACGAGGCGATCGCCCGGCACTACGGCGTCAGCGTCCGCACGCTGCGCCGCCGTGTCCGTGAGATCCAGGACCGGCTCGGCAGTGTGGGCCGTTTCCAGGCGGGGGTGCGGGCGGCGCAGCGCGGGTGGTTGTAGACGCGGCGCGGGCCCCGCGGGACGGCTGTCCCGCGGGGCCCGCGCTCTGTAGCGGTGGAACCTCAGCCGCAGCTCTTGTCCGGCTTCAGCGTGAAGTTCTGGGTGACGGTGGAGAGTTTGACGAGCTTGGCGGTACGGGCCTGGGGGGCCCAGCCGTCCTTTGCGGCGATGAGTTGGAGCGGGTTGTTGCGCACGTCCAGCCACATGCCGTACTGGCCGTTCGCGTCGGTCTTCAGGGTGAAGCTCTGCGCCCAGCTGTCGATCTGCAGGGTCGCGCCCTTCAGGCCGGCCGTCGCGCCGGTGCACGGCGCCCCGCTGACCGTCCCGGCGAGCTTGCCCCAGGTGGACGGCGGGTTGACCGTCATGGTCACGTCGATGGGGGCGTACGCGTACGGCGTGTCCTCACCGACCGCCAGCAGTGCGGAGTAGGCGCCCGGCTGGGCGATCTCGCTGCCCGAGGCGTCCGTCGTGACGTTGACGACCGCGGAGGCGCCCGGAGCGAGCGTCACCTCGGTCCGGTCCTCCGACAGCCAGCTGACGTCCGAACCGCTGGAGCAGTCGCCGTAGCCGGGCAGCAGCTCGGCGGTGTCGACGGGGTTGAAGCCGCCGATCGAGCCGCCGACCCGGTAGAAGCCGCAGGCGCTGCCGCCGCGGTAGACGGTGTTGTTGGAGTTGGGCAGGGCCGTCCAGGTGCCCGCGGCCGGGTCGTAGGAGATGCCCGCGTTGGTCAGGGTCGAGGTGCCGTTGGTGACGCCGCCGGAGAGCAGCAGCCGGCCGTTGGCCCCGGTGGCTCCCATGGCCCACAGGTCCATGGGCATGTCGGCGACCGGCGTCCAGCTGTCGGCGGAGGCGTCGTAGGAGTAGGCGTGCTTGGTGGTGGCGGTGCCGTTGGTGCCGCCGGCGCAGTAGAGGGTGCCGTTGACGCCGCCGCAGCCGAGCCATGCGGTGATCTCGGGGTAGTCGGCGCCGGCGCTCCAGGAGTTGGTGGCCGAGTCGTAGATCTGCACGTTCTTGACCCCGCAGGCCGTGGTGCAGCCGCCCACGACGTACCACTTGCCGTCGACGACCGCCGAGCCCGCGCCCGCGAATCCCTTGGGGATGCTCGCGCCGGTGGACCAGGAGTTGGACGACGGGTCGTAGATCTGCGTGGTGGTGACATTGGCACCGGACTCGGCCCAGCCGCCGGTCAGATACAGCTTGCCGCCGAAGAACGCCGAGACGGGTGCCTCGCGCGGGGTGCCGTTGTCGGCGATCGCCGACCAGGAGGTGGTCTCCGGGTTGTAGACGTAGCCGCTGGAGCTGAACGTGGTGCCCGAGACGCCGTCGACGGAGTAGACCTTGCCGTCGTCGCCGGTGGCGACCGCGTTGTCCATCAGGGCCGCGGGCAGGTTGGCGATCGAGGTCCACGGCGGGGCCGCGGGCGTGACCGGCGGGGTCACCGCGGTCCTGCCCTTGGCCGGGTCGATGAACCCGGGATCGTAGTCGCCCTTGATCTCCGTCAGTTCGGCGCCGGCGCCACGTGCCTTGATGACGAAGCCCTTGTCCTGTTCGGACAGCTTGACCTTGGCGGTGGCGGTGCCGGTGTTCTTGACGGTGACGGCCTTGGTCTTGGCGCCCTGCCAGGCCACCGTGTTGCCGACGGTCGTCGGCGAGATCGACAGCCGTCCGGCGGCCAGCTTGATGTCGGCGGTGGTCGCCGCGTTCGACGCGATACGGACCGACTTGCTCGCGGCGGTGTAGTTGCCCGCCGTGTATCCGAGCGGGTGGCTGCCGGTCAGGGTCGAGTAGAACCAGTAGAAGCCGTCACCCAGGGCCGCGTCGTCGGGTGTGGCGATGGTGGTGGCGCCCTCGGCCGGCTTGTCGGTGCTGACGACCTGCGCACCGGCGATACCGCTCTTGGTGTTCTTGTCGGTCACCTGGCCGAGGACCAGGCCGCCGGGCGTCGGGTCGCAGGAGCGGTCGCCGACGAAAACGTTGTCGACCTCCCACCAGTACGCGAAGTGCCCGTTGTAGTGGAAGCGGATCTGGACGGCGCTCTTGCCCGCCGCGGCCGACAGGTCCACCAGCTCGGTCCGCGGGCCGAGGCGGCTCACGGTCGTCCAGTGGCTGGCGGTGGTCCAGGTGGTGCCGCCGTCGGTGGTGTAGTCGACGTCGGCGTAGCCGTTGGAGTAACCCTTGTAGTCGCTGGCGAACTGCACGATCGGACCGGTCGTGTTGCTGAAGTCCAGGACGGGGCTGACCAGGGACGTGTCCTCGGTGTAGGCGCTGCCGGCGAGGTCGCTGTCGGCGATGGCGAAGGCGCCGGAGCCGCCGGTGTGGTTGGTGCGCGGCTTGGCGTCGGTGAAGGTCCACGCCTTGCCCTGGCCGGGGGTGTCGACGATGGTCCAGCCGGCGGGCGGCGTCGTGCCGGTGGCCGAGGAGAAGTCCTCCGTCGTACCGCCCTTGAAGTTGTACTGGTATCCGGCCGCGCTGCAGGTGGAGGCGTCGACCTTGACGCCGAAGTCCTGGGAGACGGACGTGTCGGCGACAGCGATGTCCTGGCTCGCCGGCGTGTAGCCCGGGTAGGAGGAGAGGGCCTCGACGGTGTACGTGTCGTCCACCGGGACGCTCAGCGTGTAGGCGCCGGTGGCCGGATCGGTGTGGACGGCGCTGGTCGGCTCGCCCTTGATCTGTACGGTGGCGTAGAGCGGCCAGCCGTGCCCGGAGCCGTCCTTGACGCTGCCGGTGATCTCGACCCGGTCCTTGGCGGTGAGCGCCGCGTCCTCGGTGACGCTCTGGCCGTCGGCCAGTGTCACACCGGCGACGGTCTTGACGGCGTAACCGAACTTGCTGAACTTCACGTCGTAGGTGCCCGGTTCGACCGACAGCGTGTAGGCGCCGGTGGCGTCCGTGGTGGCGCCGGAATCACCCGCCGTCACCTTCACCCCGGCGAGGGGTGTGCCGCCGGAGGAGTCCGTGACGGTGCCCTTGACGAGGGCGTGCGGCCCGGACGAGAAGGCCGTGATGCCGGCGGGGGTGCCGAGACCCGTCGGACCGTCGTAGCCGGTGGTCCCGGTGCACAGGTAACTGCCGCCGCAGGAACCGTTGGTGCCCGAGGTGACGTCGTTGAGCGCCGCCGGCTTGGCGTACGGGTACGTCATCGGCTGGGAGCCGGAAGCCGGGGTGCCGGCGAGCGCGTACACGGAGGCGATGATCGGCGCCGAGACGCTGGTGCCGCCGTAGACGTGCCAGGCGCCCGCGTTGTAGACGGCGACCCCGGTGGAGGGATTGGCGACCGCGGAGACGTCGGCGACGGTGCGCTTGTCACAGCCGCTGTCGGACTGCACGGCGGGCTTGGGCTCGTAGGCGGAGCAGCCGCTGCCCGCGCCCGACCAGACCGTCTCGGACCAGCCGCGCGTCGAGGCGTCCTTGACCAGCGAGGTGCCGCCGACCGAGGTGACGTACGGGGAGGCCGCCGGATAGCTGACGCCGTAGCCGTCGTCGCCGCTGCTCGCGGTGACGGCGACGCCCGGGTGGTTGAAGTAGGCGCTGTCGTACGTCGACTCGTCGGAGCCCTCGCCGCCTCCGTAGCTGTTGGAGACGAACTTGGCGCCCTGGGCGACGGCCTGGTTCACGGCCGCGCCCAGGTTCTCCATGTAGTTGTCGTCCGCCTCCACGAGCAGGATGTGGCAGTTGGGGCAGGTGGCCGACACCATCTGGATGTCGAGCGCGATCTCCGCGCCCCATCCGGCGTCGGCGACGGGGTAGTCGGTGCCGCCGCGCTGGTCGATCTTCTTGAAGCAGCCGTTGGCGGTGGTGCAGGCGGAGAGCCCGTACTGGGTGCGGTACGTGGCCAGTTCGGCCTCGGCATCGGGGTTGTCGAAGGCGTCGACGATGGCGACGGTCTGGCCGCCGCCGTTGGTCGAGGACGGCAGGCTGTACGCGCTCTGCAGGGACGACGGGCCGAAGCCGGCCGGGTCGGCCGACGGGTCGGCCTCCTGCGCCGCCTTCAGCTGCGCCTTCGTCTGCTTGACGTCATCGCGGATCTGGGTGAGACAGCCTGCGGTCCCGGCCTTCTGCGCGACGGCGCAGGCGCGGTGCGAGGGGTGGTCGCCGACGTCCTTGGCGCTGGTCGCATTGGTGGTGGTCGGGTCGGGGGTCTTGCTCGCCGAGGCTGCGGCGGCGGGTGTGGCGGCGGTGGCCGCCTGCGCGGGGTACTGAAGGGACAGTACGGCCAGTGCCGCCACGGCGCCGGACGCGATGAAGCGTGCTGCCACGCCGGGGGATCTCTTGCGTCTCATGGATCTCAACAGCCGTTCTCCTTGTGGGAGTTGAATGGATGGTGAGGTTGGTTCCGACTCGCCCCAAAGGTCCCGGGCGCACGGGGTGCGTACAGAAGTGGAGACTGCGTGCCCGGTACATGTGACGGGTGTGGAGATCCTTGCATCGAGAGAGGTGTGTGTGGCGGTGATGTTTGACAGGTTCAGGACATGCGCCCGATCCGGACACGGGCGGTGTGGGCCTCCGCGAGCAGGAGGTAGCTGCTGGCCGTCCAGGTGTACGCGCGGTCCCGCAGGCCCGTTCCGGTCAGGGCGTCGAAGTTCTCGGCGAAGCCGTGGGCCTCGCACAGGGCGCGGAAGCGGGCGCTGATCTCGTCCGCCAGGCGGTGGTGGCCCGCGCGGCGCAGGCCGTCCTCGACGAGGACCGTGGCGGGGGCCCAGATCGGGCCGCGCCAGTAGCCGTCGGCGGCGTAGTGCGGGGAGGCCGGCACCTCGGTGGCCAGGCCGTACGGGGTCAGGTGTGTCTCGATACGGTCGGCCAGTGCGCTGCTGATCTCCTCGGGCAGGTGCTCGCCCAGCGCGATGGGCATCAGATCGAGGAGGCTGTCGCTGTGCCAGGTGTTCCCGGTGGCGACCCCTCGGGCCACGAAGCGGTTGCCGCGCCAGAGCTCGTCGATCATCGCCGACTGGGTTTCCTCGGCGGACCGTGTCCATCGGGCGGCCTCGTCCGGCCTGTTCAACTGCACTGCCAGGTCTGCGAGTTCATGCATCTGCAGGGCGAGGAAGGCCGCCAGGTCCGCGGTGACGACCACCCGTTCGGGGTCGAAGGTGGTGGCGTTGTCCCAGCCGCTGTCGTTGCCGTGCTGGTAGTGGGGCAGTGCGGCGCCCGGGGCGCGCCGTGCGGTGAGCCAGAACTCCGTCCAGCGGGTCAGCCTGTCGTACGTCTCGGAGAGGGCCGCGTCGTCGAGGGGCGCGGGCAGGCGCCGGCGGAGGTGGCCCAGGGCCCAGCCGTGGATGGGGGGTTTGACGAAGTTGTGGAGGATCTCGGAGTGGGTGACCGAGTCGGGGAGTGCTCCGGCCTCGTCCTGGTGATCGAAGGGCAGGTGGAACTGGTCCCACGCCAGGTCCGGGCAACCGGGCGCCAGGGCAAGGGCGTTGAAGCAGTGGTCCCAGCTCCAGACCTTGTCCATCCAGTGCTTGGACATCAGGACGGCGGGGCGCGTGACCAGGCCCTTCGGGCGTACGGTCGCCGACTGCACGACGTAGGCGGCGAGCTCGGCCGCGGGGGTCGCGGAGGAGCGCCAGGGGGCCGCCGTGTCGGCGAAGTCCGCGAAGGTGTTCTGTGCGGTCTCGACGATCTTGGTGAAGGTCGTCGTGGTGGTGTACGCGGGGCGGGCCGTGTCCAGCTCCTCGATCGCCAACTCCCAGGTTCCATCGGTGGGTTCGGAGGCGTCGACGGTGAGGCTGCGCTCGTTTTCGCCCAGGGCCTGGGTGCCCCGGGTTTCCGTCACCGTGCCCGACAGCAGGGTGACGCGGTAGCGGCAGCCCGTCTCGTACGAGGTGAACACGTGCGCGCCGGCGGCCGCGTCGTGGAAGAAGTACGTGCCGCTGAAGGGGGTGAGCGTGCGGGCCGCCGCGCTGATGCGCAGGCTGCCCGTGCCGCGCAGCCGGATCGTGTCCGGTGACGCGTAGGCGAGGTCGATGCGGCCGGTCGGGGCGAACCAGGTCAGCAGGGCCGGTGTCGCCTCGATGCGGGTCTCGTCGGCCTGAGGGACGAGGCGCAGTACGCCGTGCATGCCGTTCTGGTGCGAGACGAGGTGGAGGTCCTCGGCCCGGGTCTTCTCCGCCACCACGGGGGAGATGTTGAACCAGGAGCCATGGGTGCTGAACGGGATGTCATGGAGGGAGAAGGCCGGGCCGGAGTGGTCGGCGGTCGTCAAGTGGCTCTCGTTTCCTGGGTGTTGAGGAGGGGTGGTCAGTCCTTGACCGCGCCGGCGGTCACGCCGGCGGCGACGTAGCGCTGGGCGAGGACGAGGATGACCGCGGCGGGGAGTGAGGCCACGACCGCGGTGGCCATGATGGCGTTCCACTCCTGGTTGTTGTTGCCGATGTAGTGGTAGATGCCGAGCGTGATCGGCTCGTGCGCACCGCCGTTGACCAGCGTGCTGGCGAAGATGAAGTCGGACCAGGACCACAGGAAAGCGAAGAGCGAGACGGTGACGACCGCGTTGCGGCTGATCGGCATGACGATCGACCAGAAGGTGCGGAAGGGGCCCGCACCGTCCGTCTTCGCCGCCTGGAGCAGTTCGCCGGGGATCCCGGACATGAACGCGGTGAAGATCAGCACCGCGAACGGGACGGCCAGGGTGGAGTCCGCGACGATCAGGCCGGGCACGGACTGCAGCATGCCCAGGCTGAGGTAGATGGCGTAGAAGCCCATCGCCATGATGATGCCGGGGATCATCTGCGCGGCCAGCAGAACGAAGCTGAGGACTCCACCGCCGCGCGGGCGGAGCTTGGCGAGCGCGAATCCCGCGGGTGCGGACAGGACCAGGGTCAGGGCGACGGTGCCCAGGCCGATGACGAAACTGGTGGAGAGGTAAGGGAGTTGCTCGTCGAGCACGGTCCGGTATCCGGTCAGGGTGCCGTGCAGAGGGAACAGGTCCGGTGGGCTCTTGCGCATGTCCTGGTCGCGGGTGAAGGAGACGTTCACCATCCAGTAGACGGGGAACAGCATGATCCCCGTCAGCAGGACACCGACCGCGGTCTTTCCCCAGTGACGCTTTCCGCTTCGAGTCATGACAGCTCCTGCCTGCGCTGCACGCGGAGGTAGATCAGGCCGAAGACCAGCGCGGCGACGACGAGGAGGTTGCCGACGGCCGCCCCCGGGCCGAAGGCGGGCAGCAGATTGCCGAAGCCGAGCTGGTACGACCAGGTGGCGAAGGTCGTGGACGATTCCGCGGGGCCGCCTTTCGTCATGATCCAGATGATGTCGAAGACCTTGAGCGTGTAGACGAGCCCGAGGAGCAGGGTGATCGCGGACACCGGGCGCAGGAGCGGGAAGGTGATGCTCCAGAAGCGGCGCCAGGGGCCCGCGCCGTCGAGGGAGGCCGCCTCGTACAGGACCGCCGGGATCGACTGCAGGCCGCTGTAGAGCACGACCAGGTTGAACGGGACGCCGATCCAGATGTTCGCGATGATCACCGAGGTCAGCGACCAGGTGGGCGCCGTCAGCCAGTTGACCGGGTCGATGCCCGCCGCGTGCAGGGCCGCGTTGACGATGCCCGAGTCGCTGTTGAGCATCCACGACCAGGTGGAGGCCGACACGATCAACGGCAGCAGCCAGGGCACCAGGAACAGGGCCCGCAGGGTGGCGGAGAGCCGGAAGTGCTGGGTGAAGAAGACCGCGAGGGCCAGGCCGATGGCGTACTGGAAGATCAGGCAGACGGCGGTGAACACGACGGTGTGGAGCAGCGCGGGGGCGAAGGTGGGGTCGTCGAAGACGGTCCGGTAGTTGGCCAGCCCGGTGAAGGGGGCGTTGCCCTGGACGAAGGAGCGGACGGTGTAGTTGCGCAGGCTCAGGTCGAGGTTGCGGTAGAGCGGATAGGCGTAGAAGAGGACGAGGTAGAGGGTGACGGGGGTGAGGAAGGCCCAGGCGGCCAGCTGCTGGGAGCCGGGGCGGCGGCGGGCGCGGGGCGGTGCGGCGGGTGGTGCACCGCTGCGGCGGGGCAGCGGTGCGTCCGTGGTGCGGCTCATCAACAGGCCCTGCCGTGCGGTCACTTGACCGCTGACTGGGCGGCGGAGAGGGCGTCCTTCGGGGACTTCGAGCCGCTGAGCGCGGACTGGACCGCCTTCCACAACTGCTCCGAGATCTTCGGGTACTTGGTGCCCAGGTCGTCACTGGTCCGGCCCTTGGCCGCCTTGACCGCCGCCACCCACGGCACGAGGTCCGGCGTGGCCGCCGACTGCTTCTGCTGCACCTCGGCGGTGGGGGCGACGTAGGAGAGCGTGGTGTCGGTGTCGTACAGGTTCTGCGTGCTCGTCAGGCAGGTCGCGAGCTTCTGCGTCGTCGCGTAGCGGGCGGTGCTGCTCTGGACGGGAAGCGTGACGAACTCGCCGCCGGTGGGGGCCGCGGCGCTGCCACCGGCGGCGCCGGGTATGGGCAGGACGCCGTAGTCGAATCCCGCCTTCTTCGCGTTGGCGAGCTGCCAGGTGCCGTTCTCGCTGAACGCGTAGCTGCCGGTCGCGAACTCCTGCCAGCTGGTGGTCTGGGTGTTGTTGAGTACGGAGTTGGGGGCGTAGCCCTTGGCCAGCCAGTCCTTCCACAGCGACAGCGCGGAGACGGCCGCGGGGGAGTCGACGGCGGTGAGCTTCGCGCCCGCGCCCCAGAACCACGGCAGGAACTGGAAGCTGCCCTCCTCCGTGCCGATCGCGGAGAAGGTGATGCCCTTCTTGCCCGCGCTCTTGACCTTCGCCAGCGCCGCGGTCAGCGACGGCCAGTCCTTGACCGTGGTGATGTCGACCCCGGCCGCCTTCAGGATCGTCTTGTTGTAGTAGAGGGCAAGGGTGTTGGCGCCGATCGGGGTGCCGTACGTCTTGCCGGCCGACTGTCCGGCTGCGAGGAGGTTGGGGTCCACGGCCGAGGTGTCGAGCTTGTTGTCGGCGGTCGTGGTGAGCACGCCCGCTTCGGCCAGGGTGGAGACCACCGGGTTGTCGACGATGAGGACGTCGGGGGAGTTGTCCTGCTGTGCGGCGAGAAGCGCCTTGCCCGCCAGGTCGCTGGTGTCGAAGCCGGTGCGCTTGATCTTCACGCCGGCCTTGGTGCCGCAGGCGTCGAGGAGCTTGGTCCAGGCCGAGCCCTTGGCGAACTGTGGGTAGGGGTCCCAGACCGTGTACGTACCGCTGTCCGACGCCTTCGACCCGGTGGATCCCGAGCCGGAGCCGCAGGCGGTGGCGGTGAGAGTGAGGGTGAGGGGCAGGGCCAGGGCGGTGAGGGCTGCGGTGCTGATCCGCCGTGAGGGGGAGCGTTTCATCGCGGGTTCCTTTGTTTTGGACATGCGGGTGCCGAGGCGATGGGTCGAGGGGCGGTGAGCGTGGTTCAGGACCCGGCGGGCCCCGTGCTGGACCGGAGCGAGATGGGCAGGACGAGCAGATGGTGGCGGGGCGGCGCCTCGGGGTCGGCGATCCGCTCGACGAGCAAGTCGACGGCGAGGCGGCCCAGTTCGGCCGCGGGTACGTCCGCCGCGGTGAGCGGCGGGGTCACCGTCTCGGCCCAGCGGGAGGCCACGACCCCGGTGACGGAGAAGTCGCGCGGCACATGGCGGCCGGCCGCCGCCAGGCCCCGGTAGAGGCCGCCGAGCGCCGCTTCGTTCAGGGTGACCAGCGCGGTGGCGGCCGGGTCGGCGTGCAGGATCTGTTCCACACACCTCTGGCCGGAGGCGGCGTCGTCCCCGCAGCAGTACGTACGGACGGTGAGCCCGCGCTCGGCCGCGGCCTTGGTGAAGCCGTCCAGGCCGCGGTGCGCGGATTCGTAGCCCGTGCGCAGCAGTTGCTCGGGCCGGTTGACGAAGGCGACCCGGCGGTGGCCGAGGTCTGCCAGGTGGTGGACGCACGCCTCCACCAGCGCGGTGTGGTCGAGCCCCACCCACCAGCCGCTCTCCGGGTCGGCGGTGCGGCCGATGGCGACGGAGGGGAAGCCCAGGGCGGTCAGATGGTCGACCCGGTCGTCCTCCAGGCGGATCTCCATCAGGATCGCGCCGTCGACCCGCCGCTCGCCCAGCATCCGCTGGAAGGAGCGGTCGCTGTCGACGCCGCTGGGGGACAGCAGGACGTCGTAGTCGTAGGCGGCGGCGGCCTCCACCACGCTGCCGATGAAGTCGAGCTGCATGCCGGTGTAGTGGTTCCCGGCGGGCGGGAAGACCAGGCCGAGCGTGCTGGTGCGCCCGTTGGCCAGGGCGCGGGCACTGGCGCTGGGCCGGTACCCCAGCTCGTCGACGACCTGCTGGATCTTGCGGCGGGTGGCGTCCGAGACAGGGCGCTTGCCGCTCAGTGCGTACGAGACGGTGCTGCGCGAGACACCGGCCCGACGGGCGATCTCACCGATGTTCACGGCGGCTCCTTGAGCGGGATACGAACCGGTTCGGCGCCGGTTGCGGGGAAGTGAGGCGGTGCGGGAGGCGAGGGCTCGGTCGTCGAACCGGTTCGCGTGAAGTGACGGTAGGAAGAGGCCGATCGGCTGTCAACAGGCCGGGACGAACTTTCGAAACGTTGCGGCGGCTGACCGAACTCCCGTTGCGAGAGGGATTGTTGGCCCGGTCTCGCGGTGCTAGCTTCCTCGAACCGGTTCGACGGAGCGATCCTTCCGCCGGTCGGCCCCTCCCTGTGCGCCCCTGGCCGCTGTGGCGCACTTGCGCGAACCGGTTCGACTTGCGCCAACTCCCTGCCCCGACCACAGGATTGAGGACGCAATCCATGCCCCCCGCTGACAGATCGGCCCGCCGCCGGATCCCGGCCGCCGTGGCACTGACCCTCGGTGCGAGCCTGCTGGCCGCACCCTCCTCGCCCGCGCAGGCGGCCGACAGCCTGCAGCCCGCCGCCCGCTACACCTTCGATCAGGACGATCTCAACTCCGGTGAAATAACAGACAGCTCGGGAAACGGACTCACAGCGAGTCTGGTGAACGGCGCCAGTGCCCAGTCCGTCGCAGGCGCCGACGGAGGCAAGGCGCTCGCCCTGCCCGGCGGGGCGGCCACCTCGGACGGCGCTTATGTCCGGCTTCCGCGCGAAGTACTGGGCAGCGCAACGGACTTGACGCTCTCCGCTCGCGTGAAGTGGAGCGGTGACACCTCGCCCTGGCAACGGATCTTCGACGTCGGCACCAACGCCACCAAGTACCTCTTCACGACCCCGTACAACGGCGACGGCCTGTTCCGCACCTCGGTGACGACTGGTGGCGGTGGTGCCGAGGCACAGATCAACGGCTATGCGAAGCTCCCCGCCGACCAGTGGCGGACCGTCACCGTCACCCTCGACACCTCAGTGGGCAGGATCACCACCTACCTCGACGGTGTGGCGGTCTCCTCCGCGGCCACCGGCATCAAGGCCGCCGATCTGCTGGAGAGTTCGGCCACGGCGGCCGGCTACATCGGCAAGTCCTTCTACGCGGACCCCCTGTTCAAGGGCGCGATCGACGACTTCACCGTGTGGCACGCGGCGCTCAGCGCCGACCAGGTGGCGAGCACGGTGGTGGCCCCGCCCACCCTGACCGCGCTCGCGCAGACGTCCTTCACGCTCCGTACGAGCACCGGGACCGCGCCCGCGCTTCCCGTCGCGGTCCGCTCGTCCTTCTCCGACGGCTACGACCGCGACACCCCGGTCACCTGGGACACCGTGCCGCCCGAGAAGTACGCAACGCCGGGGACCTTCACGGTCGCCGGAACCGCGGCCGGACGGAAGGTGACGGCGACCGTGACCGTCGTACCGGAGGGCCGGCTCACCGTCGACCTCGCCTCCGACACCGGCGCTTTCCACGGCGGCGCGTCCGGCACCCTCTACGGCGTCTACGGCCCTGACGTCCCGACGAACAACCTCATCGAGGGCATGGGCCTGCGCACCGTCTCCACCAAGGCGCAGGACGGCCCGCAGCACCCCGGCGCCGACGCCCTCGACGTGGTCAAGCCGCTCGCCGACTCGACCGACGGCGACGTGTACATCTACATGACCGACATCCACCGCGGCTTCCCGTACCAGTGGCCGGGCGACACACCCGCAGAGAAGATCAAGCTCTACAAGGAGAAGATCGCGACCCAGGTCGACCAGGTCCTGAAGCTGCCGGAGCAGTACCGGGACAACATCGTCTTCGTGCCCTTCAACGAGCCCGAGGGCAATATGTTCGGCACCGGCGAGTGGAGCTACAACAAGGTCAGCTGGCTCACCGACCCCGACGACTACTTCGCCGCCTGGGACGACGCGTACCGCCTGATCAAGGGCAAAATGCCCAGCGCCCGCATCGCAGGCCCCAACACCAGCGTCCTCTACTCCCAGGTCAAGGGCTTCCTCACCCACGCCGTCGCCGCCGGCACCCTCCCCGACGTCATCACCTGGCACGAGCTGAGCCACCCCGAGGCGGTGCGCGAGAGCGTCGCGACCTACCGGTCCTGGGAGAAGGACCTGTTCAAGGGCACGGACCGCGAAGGCACCCAACTCCCCGTCAACATCAACGAGTACGCCTTCAACTACCACACCTCCGTACCCGGCCAGATGATCCAGTGGGTCTCCGCGATCGAGGAGTCCAAGGTGGACGCCGACATCGCGTACTGGAACATCGACGGCAATCTCTCCGACTCGGCGGTGCAGTCCAACCGCGGCAACGGCCAGTGGTGGCTGCTGAATTCGTACGCGTCGATGAGCGGACACACCCTGTCGGTGGCCCCACCGTTCCCCGGGACGAACTACACCATGCAGGGCGTCGCCACCCTCGACAAGGACAAGCGGCAGGCCCGGCTCCTCTTCGGCGGGTCCACCGGCAACGGCCACATCACCTTCGCGGACGTCCCCAAGGACCTCTTCGGACAGACCGTCCACGCCTGGGTGCGGGAGATCGGCTGGAGCGGCCAGATCGGCGACTCGTCAGGACCGAAGCTGCTCGCCGAGAAGGACCTGAAGGTGGGTGACGACGGCTCGGTGGACGTCGACTTCGGCGACGGTACGCTGCCGAAACTGAAGGAGTCCTCGGCGTACGAGATCGTCCTCAGCCCGGCCGGCCACGCGAAGGCGACACAGGCCCCGACCGACACCTGGCAGGGGTCGTACGAGGCGGAGGACGCCGCCCATACCGGCACCGGCTACACCAAGAACGGCCCCGAGGGCTCGACCGCCGACGTGTCGAAGTTCTACACCTCCGGCGGTTACGACGTCGGCGGCCTGCGGACCGGCTCGGACGTCACGCTCGACTTCACCGTGGACGTGCCCCAGGACGGCACGTACGACCTGAGCGTGTTCGCCAACTCCCTGAACACCTACGACAAGGTGAAGGACCAGGGCCCGACCAACGTCTTCCTGCGCGTGGACGGGGCAGCGAGCGGCGAGAAGGAACTGAACCTGCCGCTGGGCTACAAGTGGGTGGTCTGGGACCACACCGACACCAAGATCGCCCTGACGAAGGGCAGGCACACCCTCACACTCGCCGCGCGCAGCGCCGACGGCACGCGCGCCACCAAGGGTGACGCCATCGTCGACCGCCTCACCCTCACGCTCCCCGGAGCAACGGCGGGCACGCAGACGTACGAGGGCGAACTGGCCTGGCTCGGCGGCGGGGCACAACCCGTCTACACCCTGCCCGCCGCCCCGGCGAGCGGCTCGGGCGCGGTCCGGCTCCCGAAGGGCGGCACCGCCACCTTCTGGGTCTACTCGCCCGCCGACCGCGAAGCCACCCTCGACGTCGACACCCTCGGCAGCGCGAACGCCCGCCTCGCGGTCAACGGACACGACGTCCTGCACCTGGCCGGGAAGCAGAACCGCGTGGCGGTCTCCCTCTCGGGCGGCCTCAACAAGGTGACCGTGACCGGGAGTTCGGCCTCAACCCTCGTCGACCGCCTCAGAGTCACCCTGACCGAGGACAGGCTCCCGGCGCGTTCGTACGAGGCAGCCGACGCCCAGCTCGCAGGCACCGCGACGCTCACGCCGCTCTCCCTGGCCACCGCAGGAACGGCGATCACCGGTGTGGGCGGCGACCCCGGCAACACCAACACCGCGACCTTCACGGTCACAGCCGACAAGGCCGGCCTCTACGCCCTGCGCATCCGCTACTCCAACACCGAACAGGCCGAGGCCACCCACTACAACCCGGACCCGCTCGCCCGCCACGCCGACATCTCCGTCAACGGCGGTGATCCGGCCCGCGTCGGCTTCCCGCACACCTTCCACCAGAACAACTTCTGGGAGCTGACGGTCCCCGTCCACCTCAAGAAGGGCCAGAACACGATCACCTTCCGCTCCGAGGAACTGCCCAACTTCGACGGCACCACCTACGCCTCGGACACCTTCCCCGGCGTACCGCTCCGCTCCCGCTACGCGCCGCTGATCGACCGGATCACGGTGGCGCCGTACGCACGCGAGGTGCGCTGACCCTGTGCCGATGTGCCTCCGCCGCGTATCAATGCGGCGGAGGCACCGGGCAGTCAGCAGCCGCGTACGTCCTTCGTCAGCACTCCCTGCTCCGTCGCCAGCGTGCGGTCGTAGCACGTGCCGGGAGCGCGCAGCCGGTAGTGCTCACCGGTCGTGGCCACCGCCTTCCGGTCCTCGCGGGCGACGTTGAGGGTGAAGGCGGCGTCACCGTTGTAGGTGTCGTCGATACGGGTGGCGCCGATCCGTGCGTGGTCGCCGATGGACATGATCACGCGCAGCCGGTCGGCGCTGTCGATGGTGAAGCGGCCGTCGAGCGTGTAGGTGCGATCGGTGCGGGAGACATGCCCGTTGGTGGTCACGGCCTGGCGGTCGGTCCACTTCCCGGTCTGGTTGTCGACGGTCTCGTCCGGCGTCCACTGGTGGTCGATCGCCGTGGTGAGGGCCCGCTCGACCGTCGTGGTGACCCGGCCGTGGGAGGTGTTGACGTAACCGCTGACCTTCAGACGGTCGGCGCCGTCGGTCGCCAGATGCCGCTGCGTGCCGTCGGTGAAGGTGTTGTGGACCGCAGGATCGGCCTTCTCGTACGAGGTCAGGGCCCCCGTCACCACCGACTTGTGCGCGTCCTGCCACACCAGGATGTTCGTCGGCGCGCTCCACCCGGACTGCCCGGCCGGAACCCCGGCGACCGACACGTCGACCGAGTGCGCCTTGCCGTCGTTGAGCAGACCCGCGTACGGGGTGAGGTCGACGGTCAGCGGCCGCACGTCGAACGCGGTGGGCGAGGGAATCACCGACCACAGATACGGCGAACCGCCGCCCGTCCACACATTCGGGTACGGCGAGGCGATCCCGGCGACCTTGCCGTCGACGCTCACCTGCACCTCGCGGTACGGGCCGCTGTCGCCGGCCTGGCAGGAGTACGAGGCGTCGGGGGTGGTCGCCGAGTACCAGAACTCCTCGCAGCCGCCGCCCGATCCGGTGGCGTACACCTCGGCGAGGATCCGCTCGGAGTTGCGCGGCGTGGTCAGCGAGGTGCCGAGCGGGATGACCTGGTCGGGGACGGAGGAGGCGGCGCGGGCGGAGCCGTGGGCGGCGTAGAAGGTGAGCGTCACCTTGACGTCGAAGATGCCCGTGTAGGTGTCGTTGACAACGTTACCTATGAGCATGCTGACGGGCTGGGGGCTGCTCAGGGTCTTCTCGTACTGGGTCACGTCCTTCTCGACCGACCAGTTGATCCCGTCCTGCGAGGGCTCGGGCGTGGACGTACGGAAGATGTGCACACCTCCGATGTCCAGATACCCGAGGCGGTCGTACTGCCGCCCCTTCACGTTCCCGTCCATCCGCAGAACCACCTTGGACCAGCGCCCGGGGGAGCCGCAGGCGGTGGGCGGGGTGTAGGTGCCGGTGTACGGGGTGAAGTCCTTGAACTGCGCCTCCGCGACCGTGACCGAGCACGACTTGGTGTGCGGCGTGGCGATGGGCGGGGCAGCGGTCACGGGGTCGTGGTAGTCGGTCCCGAACACCGGCGGAACGGTGACCGCGGAGGCGGGGGTACCGCTCACGGCCAGTCCGAGAGCGGCGAGCAGGCTGGTCAGCAGCATCGTGGATCTCATGCGTCTCATACGACGCAGTGAACATGCGCGGACCAGCCTGCTACGGGGAGTTGGTCAACTTGTGATCGGAGCTTTCACGCGCCGCTCTCGCGGAGCATGTCCTCGCGCTCGACGAGCTTGACGCGCTCGCGGCCCTGCGGCTCGCCCAGTGCCTTCTCCGCGGCGTCCAGCTTGTACCAGCCCTCCCAGGTGGTGAAGCGGACCTCGCGCTCGGTGAGGAAGGCGTCGACGGCCTCGGGCGCCGGGGCGGCCGGGGCCCGGAGGCGGCCCTCCGAGTGGTCAGCCAGGAGGTTGGCGACGGTCTCGTTGGCGTCGCCCTTGGTGTGGCCGATCAGGCCGACCGGGCCGCGCCGGATCCACCCCGTCACGTACGTCGACGCGACGTGTGCGCCGGAGCCGTCGATCACCCGGCCGCCCTCGTCGGGGACGGTGCCCGAGGCGGCGTCCCAGGGGAGCTTCGGCAGTTCGTCGGAGAGGTAGCCGACCGCGCGGTAGACCGAGCCCAGGTCCCAGTCCTTGAAGACGCCGGTGCCCTTTACGTTGCCGGTGCCGTCCAGCTCGGTGCGCTCGGTCCGCAGGCCGGTGACCTGGCCGTCCTCGCCGAGGATCTCCACCGGGGACTCGAAGAAGTGCAGGAACAGCTTGTGCGGGCGCGTGCCCACGTCGCGGATCGCCCAGTTCTCCAGCGTCTTGGCGACCATGTCGGCCTGCTTGTTGCCGCGCCGGGTGGTGATCGACCCCTCGTCGTAGTCGATGTCCTCGGGGTCGACGATGACCTCGATGGTCGGGGAGTGGTCCAGCTCGCGCAGCTCCATCGGGCTGAACTTGGCCTGCGCCGGGCCGCGCCGGCCGAAGACGTGGATCTCGCGGGCGCGATTGGCCTTCAGGCCGTCGTACACGTTGGCCGGGATCTCGGTGGGCAGCAGCTCGTCGGCGGTCTTGGCGAGGATGCGGGCCACGTCGAGCGCCACGTTGCCGACGCCGAGTACGGCGACCTTCTCGGCGTCGAGGGGCCAGGTGCGCGGGACGTCGGGGTGGCCGTCGTACCAGGAGACGAAGTCGGCGGCGCCGTAGGAGCCGTCGAGGTCGATGCCGGGGATCGTCAGCGCGCGGTCGGCCGTGGCGCCCGTGGAGAAGATCACCGCGTCGTAGAACGAGCGCAGGTCGTCGAGGGAGATGTCGCTCGGGTAGTCGACATTGCCGAAGAGACGGACCTGCGGCTTGTCGAGCACCTGGTGCAGCGCGGCGACGATGCCCTTGATCCGCGGGTGGTCGGGTGCCACGCCGTAGCGGATCAGTCCGAACGGGGCGGGCATCCGCTCGAAGAGGTCGATGGAGACGCCGGGAGCGGCGGCGGTGTCCGACTTGAGCAGCGCGTCTGCGGCGTAGATCCCTGCGGGTCCGGCTCCGACGATCGCTACCCGCAGGGGGCGAGGCATGTTCAGGTTCCCTTCGAGGGCGCTGGTGAGAGGTGGGTGTGGTGGGCCACCTGATGTCCGACTCTAAACTAAGGCAAGCCTAAGTCGACAGGCGGGGTCGGTAAGGGGGGCCCGTTCGAGACTTCGTTCCATGGATGCGGGGGTTCTGCCGCCCGCCTTCAGGTCTTGGCGTCAGCACGGGGGAGAGGGTGTTCTGTCCAACCCTCTTGACAGGTTCACGGCCTTCCAACACTGTGGGAGCGCTCCCAAGGCTTCATGTTTCGCAGCACCCCCACCAGAGCCGCGTGGAGGGGCCGGCGGTCCCGAACCCGGGTCGGACCCGGATCAGGGGCCTCGGCGCTCACGCGTAACGGAGAGAGGATCCAGCGATGACGCTGGCGCCAGCACCCCCGTACAGAAGCCGGCACCGGAGCATTCGGCGTGGTCTGACCGCCGCGTTGATCACCGCTGCCACTGTGCTGCTCCCGGTCACTGCCGCCGGGGCGGCACCGACCGGGACCGCAGTCGCTGCCGCGTCCCCCACGCTGAACGAACTGGCCGCGGCCAAGGGCCGCTACTTCGCCTCGGCCACCGACAACCCCGAGCTGACCGACACCTCGTACACCGCCACCCTGGGCAGCGAGTTCGGGCAGATCACGCCCGGCAACTCGATGAAGTGGGACACCACGGAGCCGCAGCGCGGCCAGTTCAGCTTCGCCAAGGGCGACGCGGTCGTCAGCTTCGCGCAGGCGCACGGCCAGGACGTACGCGGCCACACCCTGGTCTGGCACAGCCAATTGCCCGGCTGGGTCTCCGCGCTTCCCGCGAGCGAGGTGCGCGCGGCCATGGAGAGCCACATCGCCGGTGAGGCCGGTCATTACAAGGGCCGGATCAAGGCCTGGGACGTGGTCAACGAGCCGTTCAACGACGACGGGACGTACCGGACCTCGCCGTTCTATAACGCGATGGGCAAGGACTACATCGCCTACGCGCTGCAGGCCGCCCACGCCGCGGACCCGGGCGCGAAGCTCTACATCAACGACTACAACACCGACGGTCTCGGCGCGAAGAGCGACGCCATGTACAACCTGGTCAGGGACCTGAAGGCGCAGGGCGTGCCCATCGACGGCGTGGGCTTCCAGGCCCATCTGGCCGTCCAGTACGGCTTCCCTACGCAGATGCAGCAGAACCTCCAGCGCTTCGCCGACCTCGGCGTGGACGTGGCCGTCACCGAGCTCGACGTACGGATGGTGCTGCCCGCCGACGCCACGAAGCTCGCGGCACAGTCCGACTACTACCGCCGGGTCACCGAGGCCTGCCTGGGCGTATCCCGCTGCGTCGGGATCACGATCTGGGACTACACGGACAAGTACTCGTGGGTCCCGGGCACCTTCTCCGGCCAGGGGCTGGCCTGCCTGTGGGACGCGAACCTCCAGCCGAAACCGGTGCTCGACGTGGTGCGTACGGCACTTGGTGCCACTGGAAGCGGTGATACGACAGCGCCGTCGGTGCCTGCGGGCCTGACGGTGACCGGCACGTCGTCGTCGTCGGTGTCGCTGTCGTGGACGGCTTCGACCGACAGCGTCGGGGTGACGGGCTACGACATCTTCCGTGGTGGCACGCAGGTGGGTTCCTCGACGGGCACGTCGTTCACCAACTCGGGTCTGTCGGCGTCGACTTCGTACAGCTTTACCGTGCGGGCGAAGGATGCTGCGGGCAATGTGTCCGCTCAGTCGTCGCCGGTGACGGGGGCGACCACCGCCGGTTCAGGTGGTGGCGGCTCGCTCAAGGTGCAGTACAAGAACAACGACTCCGCGGCCGGGGACAACCAGATCAAGCCCGGGTTGCAGCTGGTGAACACGGGCAGCGGCGCGGTCGCACTGTCTTCGGTGAAGATCCGTTACTGGTTCAGCGGTGAGGCGGGTTCCTCGAACTACTCGGCATGGTGCGACTACGCGGTCGTCGGCTGCGGGTCCCTGAGCCAGTCCGTCAGCTCCTCCGGCTCGTCCACGGCAGGTGCCGATCATTACCTCGAAGTCGGCTTCTCCTCCGGGTCGTTGGCGGCCGGGGCCTCCTCGGGCGAGATGCAGTTGCGGTTCGCCAAGAGCGACTGGTCGAACTTCAGCGAGGCCGACGACTACAGCCGGGGTACCAACACGTCCTTCGCGGACGCCCCGAAGATCGGCGTCTACGTGAACGGCACGCTCGTCTGGGGCGCCGCCCCCTAGCCCCCGATCGTGCCGCCGCACCGGTGACCCGGAGCATCCCCGGTGCGGCGGCACCCCCCTTCCGAGCACGGACCCCTACCCCCGCACGCCCTCATCCCCCTGGAGGACTTGTGCCACATCCCCGGATATCCCCCCGACCCCTCTCGCTCGCCGGACGGCTGCGCGGCGCACTCGCCGGCGCGACCGCCGCGCTGCTGCTCGCCGGAGCAGCGCTGATCGGCGGCGCGGCACCGGCCGCCGCGGCCACCGTGAGCGACTGCACCCCATGGGGCTTCACCTCACTGCAGAACGACACGTACGCCTACCAGCAGAACGAGTGGAACTCCACCGCCCAGCAGTGCGCGAGCATCGACACCACCACCGGCGCCTGGACCGTCACCTCGGCCAACTTCAACCTCCCCACCAACGGCGCCCCGGCCACGTACCCGTCCACCTTCAAGGGCTGCCACTGGGGCACCTGCACCTCCGGCAGCGGACTGCCGATCAAGGTCTCGGACCTCGGCTCGGCCACCACCTCGTGGTCGACGACGCAGGTCGCGTCCGGTGTGTACGACGTGGCGATGGACATCTGGTTCAACTCCACGCCCGTTGCCGCCGACCAGCCGGACGGCACCGAGGTGATGGTCTGGATGAACCGCCGCGGCGGCGTCCAGCCGATCGGCTCGCGCACGGCGACGGTGTCGCTCGGCGGTCTGACCTGGGACGTGTGGACGGGGCCCGGAGCCTCGGGCTGGAAGGTCGTCTCCTACGTCCTCCAGAACGGTGCCACCTCGTTCACCGATCTGAACCTCAAGGCGCTCTTCGACGACTCGGTCGCCCGCGGTCAGATCAACCCCGCGCACTACCTCATCGACGCCGAAGCCGGATTCGAGATCTGGCAGGGAGGCCAGGGCCTGGCCTCCAACAGCTTCTCCTTCTCGGCGAGTTCGCGCTCCACCGGCGGCGACACCCAGGCCCCGACCGTGCCGGCCGGACTCACGGTGACCGGCACGACGCCCTCCGGCGCCTCCCTCTCGTGGGCGGCCGCGACCGACAACACGGGTGTGACGGGCTACGACGTGTTCCGCGGCGGTACGCAGGTGGGCACGGTCTCCGGCACCACGTTCACGGACTCCGGGCTCACCGCCTCGACCGCGTACAGCTACACGGTGCGCGCACACGACGCCGCCGGGAACGTCTCCGCGCAGTCGTCCCCGGTCACGGCCACGACCCGGCCGGGCAGCACGGGCGGCGGCGGATCGCTGAAGGCGCAGTACAAGAACAACGACTCCTCCGCAGGCGACAGCCAGATCAAACCGGGCCTGCAACTCGTCAACACCAGTACGGCGGCGGTGGATCTCTCCCGCGTGACCGTCCGCTACTGGTTCACCGGTGAGAGCGGTTCGTCGTCGTACAGCACCTGGTGCGACTGGGCCGCCATCGGCTGCAACCGCCTGACGCAGAAGGTCACCGCGCTGTCCGGCGCCCGCCCCGGCGCCGACCGCTACCTGGAGGTCGGCTTCACCGCCGGCAGCAGCCTCGCGGCGGGCGCATCGACCGGCGAGGCGCAGCTCCGCCTCAACAAGAGCGACTGGTCGAACTTCAGCGAGGCCGACGACTACAGCCGCTCCACCACCGCGTCCTTCGCGGACGCGCCCAAGATCACCGTCTATCTGGACGGTCAGCTCGCGTACGGCATCGAACCCTGATATCCCCCGAAAGGAATACGAGAGCCGCGATGAGGATACGAAGAAGCACAGGAAGAGGCAGTGGAGCAGGGCTCCGGCGCAAGCTGGCCGCCGTCCTCCCCGTCCTCGCGCTCGGCGCGACGCTGAGCGTCGCCCTGCCCGCGACGCACGCCGCAGCGGCGGCCCGCGTGGACAACCCGTACGTGGGCGCCACCGGATATGTGAACCCGGACTGGTCGGCGAAGGCCGCCGCCGAGCCCGGCGGTTCGGCCATCGCCAACACCCCCTCGTTCGTCTGGATGGACCGCATCGCGGCCATCACCGGCACCACCGCTGGTCGTGGACTGCGCGCCCACCTGGACACCGCGCTCGCCCAGGGAGCGACGCTGTTCCAGGTCGTCATCTACGACCTGCCCGGCCGCGACTGTTCGGCACTGGCCTCCAACGGAGAGCTCGGTCCGACGGATCTCGCCCGGTACAAGGCCGAGTACATCGACCCGATCGCGCAGATCCTCGGCGACTCCAAGTACGCGAGCCTGCGCATCGCCGCCCTCATCGAGCCCGACTCGCTGCCGAACATCGTCACCAACGCCGACCAGCAGGCCGGTGCGACCGACGCGTGCCGCGTCATGAAGGCCAACGGCAACTACGAGAAGGGTGTGGGCTACGCCCTGCACACCCTCGGCGCGATTCCCAATGTCTACAACTACATCGACGCGGGCCACCACGGCTGGCTCGGCTGGGACACCAACCTCGCCCCGGCCGTCGACGAGTTCAAGAAGGCCGCGACGAGCGAGGGCGCGACCGTCGCCGACGTCACGGGCTTCATCGTGAACACGGCCAACTACACGGCCCTGAAGGAGACCAACTTCAAGGTCACCGACTCGGTGAACGGCACGACCGTACGCCAGTCGAAGTGGGTGGACTGGAACCAGTACGTGGACTCGCTGTCGTACGCCCAGGGGCTGCGCTCCCTGGCGATCAGCCGCGGCGGCTTCGACGCGAACATCGGGATGCTGATCGACACCGCCCGCAACGGGTGGGGCGGCGCCGCGAGGCCCACTGCCCCCGGCCCGCTGACGAGCGTCGACGACTATGTCAACGGTGGCCGCATCGACCGCCGTATCCATGCCGGCAACTGGTGCAACCAGGTCGGGGCGGGCGTCGGTGAACGCCCGAAGGCGGCTCCGGAAGCAGGGATCGACGCATACGTCTGGGCCAAGCCCCCGGGCGAGTCGGACGGCAACAGTGAGCCCATCGCGAACGACGAGGGCAAGGGCTTCGACCGGATGTGCGACCCGACGTACACCGGCAACGCGCGCAACGGCAACAACCTGACCGGCGCCATGTCCGGGGCCCCGCTCGCCGGGCACTGGTTCTCCGCACAGTTCCAGCAGCTCCTGGCCAACGCCTACCCGCCGATCGGCGGAGGCAGCAGTGACACGACGGCGCCGTCGGTGCCGGCGGGTCTGACGGTGACCGGCACGACCTCGTCGTCCGTGTCGCTGTCGTGGACGGCTTCGACCGACAACGTGGGCGTGACGGGGTACGACATCTACCGCGGCGGCACGCTCGTCGGTTCGTCTACGGGCACGACGTTCACCAACACCGGTCTGTCGGCGTCGACCGCATACAGCTTCACGGTGCGGGCCAAGGACGCGGCCGGCAATGTGTCGGCGCAGACCTCGGCGGTGAGCGGGACGACCGCGGCCGGCACCGGTGACACGACAGCGCCTTCGGTGCCTGCGGGTCTGACGGTGACCGGCACGACCGCGTCGTCCGTCTCGCTGTCGTGGACGGCCTCGACGGACAACGTGGGGGTGACGGGCTACGACATCTTCCGGGCAGGGACGCAGGTGGGTTCCTCGACGGGCACGACGTTCACCAACTCGGGTCTGTCGGCGTCCACTCCCTACAGCTTCACCGTGCGGGCGAAGGACGCGGCGGGCAATGTGTCCGCCCAGTCCTCGCCGGTGACCGGGACGACCACGGCCGGTTCGGGTGGTGGCGGATCGCTCAAGGTGCAGTACAAGAACAACGACTCGGCGGCCGGCGACAACCAGATCAAGCCGGGCTTGCAACTGGTGAACACGGGCACCGGCGCGGTCGCGCTGTCGTCGGTGAAGATCCGCTACTGGTTCAGCGGCGAGGCCGGTTCCTCGACGTACTCCACGAACTGCGACTACGCGGTGATGGGCTGCGGTGCGCTGAGCCAGTCGGTCGGCACCTCGGGGTCGAGCACCACAGGCGCCGATCGCTACCTCGAAGTCGCCTTCTCCTCCGGGTCGTTGGCGGCGGGCGCCTCCTCGGGCGAGATGCAGCTGCGGTTCAACAAGAGCGACTGGTCGAACTTCAGCGAGGCCGACGACTACAGCCGGGGCACCGGCACATCCTTCTCGGACGCCCCGAAGATCGGCGTCTATGTGAACGGCACGCTGGTCTGGGGCACCGCCCCGTGAGCTAGCACGCCCTGAAGCACCAACTGCCCCCGGTGCGGGGCCCATGCGGCGCGAGCCGCACCCGCACCGGGGGCTTCCTTCCGTACGTCATCGAAACGCTTCGACAAGGACTTCGTACGTCATGGACAGACGACGCTTCATCGGCCTCGCGACGATCACCCTCGCGACCGTCACCACCCCGATCCTCACGCGTTCCCCGCGCGCCTACGCGGCGGACGCCCCCGGCGCGCTCGCCGCCGAAGCGGCCACCACCTGGAAGAACGTCCAGATCTACGGCGGCGGCTTCATCCCCGGCATCATCTTCAGCCAGACCCGCCAGAACCTCCTCTACGCCCGCACCGACATCGGCGGCGCCTACCGCTGGGACACCGCGACCGGCTCCTGGATCCCGCTGCTCGACTGGGTCGGCAACGACCACTGGGGCTGGAACGGCGTCGTCAGCATGGCCATCGACGAGTCCGCCCCCGACAAGGTCTACGCGGCCGCAGGGATGTACACCAACAGCTGGGACCCGGGCAACGGCGCCGTGCTGCGCTCCGCCGACCTCGGCGCCACCTGGCAGGCCACCCAGCTCCCCTTCAAGCTCGGCGGCAACATGCCGGGCCGCGGCATGGGCGAGCGCCTCGCCGTCGACCCCAACGACGGCCGCGTCCTCTACCTCGGAACGCCCAGCGGCAACGGCCTGTGGCGCTCCACCGACGCGGGCGTCACCTGGGCCAAGGTGACGGCCTTTCCCAACCCCGGTACGTACAGGGCCGATCCGAGCGACACCTCCGGCTACAACAACGACCTCCAGGGCGTCGTCTGGGTCACGTTCGACAAGACCACCGGCAGTGCGGGGGTCAAGAGCCGGCACATCTACGTGGGCGTGGCCGACAAGGACAACACCGTCTACCGCTCCACCGACGGCGGCACCACCTGGGCCGCCCTGGTCGGCGCCCCCACCGGATACATCGCCCACAAGGGCGTCCTCGACCACGTCAACGGCCGCCTGTACCTGGCCACTTCGGACACGGGCGGCCCGTACGACGGCGGCAAGGGCGACGTGTGGAAGTACGACATCGCGGCCACCACCTGGACCCGGATCAGCCCCGTCCCCTCCACCAGCGCCGACGCCTACTACGGCTACTCGGGCCTCTCCGTGGACCGCAAGAATCCCAACACGCTGATGGTCGTCACCCAGATGTCCTGGTGGCCCGACATCATCGTCTTCCGCTCGACCGACGCGGGCGCCACCTGGACCCGCATCTGGGACTTCGGCGGCTCGTCCCGTACGTTCCGCTACACCCAGGACATCAGCGAGGTCCCGTGGCTCACCTTCGGCTCCAACCCCGCGCCGCCGGAGGTCACTCCGAAGCTCGGCTGGATGACGGAGTCGCTGGAGATCGACCCGTTCGACTCGAACCGGGTGCTGTACGGCACCGGGGCGACGATCTACGCCTCCACCAACCTCACCAACTGGGACAAGGGAACGCAGTTCACCATCAAGCCCATGGTGAAGGGCCTGGAGGAGACGTCCGTCCTGGACCTCGTCAGCCCGCCCAGTGGCAGCGCGAGCCTGCTCTCGGCGCTCGGTGACATCGGCGGGTTCAGGCACACCGACCTGACCAAGGTCCCCGCGCTCATGTTCACCTCGCCCAACCTGTCCAGCACCACCTCGATCGACTTCGCCGAGCTCACCCCCTCGGTCATGGCGCGCGTCGGCAACGTCGACAAGAGCAACAACCCCCAGGTCAACCGCGCCGGCTTCTCCAGCGACGGCGGCGCCACCTGGTGGCAGGCGAGCAGCGAACCGGCCGGTGTCACCGGCGGCGGCACGGTCGCCGTGGCGGCCGACGGTTCGGCAGTGCTGTGGAGCCCGCAGGGCGCGGCAGTGCAGCGTACGACGACAACCGGCAGCTCCTGGAGCGCCGTCGGCAGCCTCCCGCAGGGTGCGCTGGTGCGTGCGGACCGGGCGAAGGCGACGGTGTTCTACGCATGGTCGGCGGGCGCGTTCTACGCGTCCACGGACGGCGGGGCCACCTTCGCCAGGACCTCGGCGAGCGGACTGCCCTCGGACAAGGCCGGGTTCAAGCCCGTACCCGGAAAGCAGGGCGAGATCTGGCTGACGGGCACCGGCGGACTGTGGCACTCGACGGACGGCGGCGCGAGCTTCACGAAGCTCGCGGGCGTCACCTCGGGCGTGAACCTCGGTTACGGCAAGGCCGCCCCGGGCCGTACGAACGTGGCCGTCTACCTGGCCGGTACCGTCGGCGGCGTCTCCGGGGTCTTCGCCTCCGACGATGCGGCGGCCACCTGGCGCCGCGTCAACGACGACCTGCACCAGTGGGGAAACATGGGCGAGGCGGTCACCGGCGATCCGCGTGTGTACGGCCGCGTCTACGTCGGCACGAACGGCCGCGGCATCGTCTACGCGGACTCCCCGGGCAGTACGTCACCGGGCGGCGACACCACCGCCCCCTCAACCCCTGCAGGCCTTGCGGCGACCGCCCACACGGCCACCACCGTGGCTCTCGCCTGGACGGCTGCGACGGACGACGTCGGGGCCACCGGCTACGACGTCCTGCGCGACGGCACGGCGGTGGGTTCGACCGCCTCGACCGCGTACACGGACACCGCCCTGACCCCGTCGACCGCGTACGCCTACCGGGTGCGCGCCAAGGACGCCGCGGGCAACGTCTCCGCGCTGTCCGCCGCGGTGACGGTCACCACCGACGCGGGCGGCGGCGGCTCCACCGGCACGGTGAAGGCGCAGTACAAGAACAACGACAGCTCGGCGTCCGACAACGCGATCAGACCGGGCCTCCAGCTGGTCAACACCGGTACGGGCGCGCTCACTCTGGCGCAGACGGTGATCCGCTACTACTTCACCGGGGAGGCGGGAGCGGCCACGTACAGCACGTGGTGCGACTGGGCGCAGCTGGGCAGCGGGAACATCACGCACAAGGTCGTCGCCCTGGCGTCGCCGGTGTCCGGCGCCGACCACTACCTGGAGGTCGGGTTCGCGTCCGGCGCGGGAAGTCTGGCCGCGGGGGCTTCGACGGGTGAGATCCAGATGCGGCTCAACAAGACCGACTGGTCGAACTTCGGCGAGGCCGACGACTACAGCCGGGGCACCAACACGTCCTTCGCGGATGCCCCGAAGATCACCGTCCACGTCAACGGCACCGTGGCCTGGGGGACCGCACCGTAGAAGCCGGGAACGCCGGACACCTGGGAGAACTTGGCCCTGAACGAGCTCGGCACCCGATGACCCGCACTAGCCGCCCTCGGTCAGCAGTTCGTCGAATCGGGCCCAGCCCTCCCAGGTCCAGACGTCGGTGTCCGGATCCGCGCGCAGCGGTACGAAGCGGCCGAGCTCGAAGTCGTCGGAGCCGGCGGACACGTCGAACCAGTGCTCGTCGGCTACTTCGGTCCCCAGGCCCACCGTCCGGGCAGTCAGCCTGACCAGTAATTTCACTCCGGTGGCCGCCGAGAGATCCTTGCCCTGAATGTGCGCGACGGGCAGGGCGTCGAGCGGGGCGTCGACGGGGATCCAGACGGTGAAGGGGGCGCCGCGCTCCACCGCGAGCCAGGACCGTTCATCCGCCCGCTCGCCCTTCTCGTCGAGGACCTTGAGCCACTTCTTGTAGATGACCTGGGTGTTGTCGTACGGGGAGCTCTCCAAGTAGCGCAGATGGGCGCGGGCCCGCAGATCGACCACCGAAAGGTTGTCGAAGTGGTTGTAGAAGCGCACCGCGATCACCGCGTCCTCGGGGTCGTGCCCCTCCAGGACCGGGAAATCGGTCGTGCGTCCCGGTGAGATGCTGGCCCGCCGCCGCCACACGAACGGGCGCAGTGCGAACAACTTGACCAGGACGATTCCCAGCAGCACCGCCGGCACCAGCGCCCCGGTCACCGAGGCGAACGTGGCGAGCAGTGCGTGAGAGAGGCTGCCGGGCTCGGGGCTGAGGCTGTCCGTGCCGACGCAGGCGCGCAGCGCCGCGAGGGTGATGTCGAGCAGGCCCACCGTGTCGCCGAACCGCCGGCCGAGTCCCTGGGGTGAGTCCTCGGTGAGTGTCCAGGCCACCGCGATGGCCACGGCCAGGACGAACAGCGACCCCAGAGCCATGAACATCAGGGCGTGCACCGACTGTCCGGCGATCCACCAGCGAACCGATGTCCGATAGCGCGGATGCGCCGAGGGGCGCCGCACGCGCCACGTCGAAGGTCTCAACTCCAGCCCCCTGAAAGCCCGTTCGCACGCAGGAGGGGGTTCTTTCCCTGCGATCGGTCCAGCCAATCTCCAAGGCGCTGACAGCTCCGCCGGCCAAATGGAGCGGGATCCGATGTGGAAGGCTGTGCCTACCGCACGACCCCGATCCTGAAGGGTGTTGGCCGTGGAGGACCGAAGCCTCAAAGCGCTGGGCCTGGACGACGTTCCGGCCAAGCAGCCCCTCACGTACCCGGGCCGTCCGGCCGTGGAGCCCGCCCTGCTCTCCGGCGACGAGTTGCTGCCGCTCGAGGTGAGGCGGCAGCGGCTCGGCGACTGGCGCGTGTCCCGGGGCCGGCGCCTGGACGAGGCGCTGCGCGAGCTGGGCCAGGTGGGCGCGGGCCACCGGTACCCGGTGATCGCGGTGGGCTCCAACGCCTCTCCCGGCCAGGTCAGTTACAAGCTGACCCGCCTCGGCATCCCGGCGACGGTCCCGATGGTTCCGGTCTGGGTCCAAGGGGTCGGGGTCGGCTGTTCGGGCCACATCAGCCCGGCCGGCTATGTCGCGGGTACCCCGTACATCGACCGGTCCTCGCGCACCTCGCTGGTGGTGGCCTGGCTGGATGCCGCTCAGCTGAAGGCCGTGGACGACACCGAATTCCCCGACTACCGGCGGGCGATACTGCCGGGTGACGAGTTCGACATGGTCATGCCCTCCGGGGAGCGGCTCGGCGGGGCGTACATCTACTTCAGTGCGCACGGAGTCCTCGCGGGCCCCGACGGGCGCCCCAGGCAGGGCGGCGGCGACCAGTCCGCGCTGCTTGCCGCGCTGCTCGCCGATTCGGCGGAACTGCGGGAGCTCCTCGGCCCCGATCCGGCCTCCTGGGTGTCGAAGGCGGGCGCTGACCGGGCGGTGCGCGAGCGTGGCACGGGGATCTTCGGCGCGACGGGCCGGGTCCTCCCGCAGAGCGACTTCCTGCCCTACGTGGACGACTCCGGAGACCTCCGGCTCTACGACGACCTGCCTCCGCTGGCCGGTTCCCTCCCGTCGATGACGTAGGCCCGGGGCACCGCTCCCTGAGTACGGCCGGCGAGGAGATCGCCGCAGAAGGAGTGGATGGCGCGGTTGACGGTCTCGGGGCGCTCCCACGGCATGAAGTGCCCGGCGCCCCTGACCCAGAACGGGCCGACCGCTTCCGGGAGGGCGATCGCGCACCGCTCCTCGACGTGGTCGCCCAGGGTCACCTGGTCGGCGCCGATCAGCACCAGGGCCCGCTGCCGGACCGGACGGTCGATCATCTCCGGGGCCGACAGCGGGCGGGTGCCCATGACGACCTCGTAGTCGGCGAAGGAGGCGCGCAGCCGGGCCGCGTCCGCGTACGGCTCGGTCAGGAAGGCGAGTTCGTCCTCGCCGAAGGCGTCGGGCGGGCACCACATGCGGTGCCCGTAGAACTCGCTTACGTAGCGCCGCCGTTGCTCGGGCGTACGCAGCTCAGCGATGAGGGCGTCGGCGTGGTGCCCCTGGCGGCGCTGGTAGTCGTGGACAGCCGGCCGGGGTCGGGCCGCCGGGATGCCCGCGGCCGCGAACGCCTCGGGCAGGTCCGGCATGGAGTCGTCCAGGATCACCAGGCGGTCGACCCGTCCCGGGTGGCGGTTGGCCAGGTCGACGGCGATCATCGCGCCCAGATCGTGCCCGGCGACGACGGCGCGGTCCCAGCCGAGCGCGTCGAACAGGCCGGTCAGGTCGGTGTTGAAGGCGTTGAAGTCGTAGAAGCCGTCGGGCGCGAAATCCGAGTCGCCGTAGCCGCGCAGGTCCGGTGCGACGACGTCGAACCCCGCCTCGGCCAGCGGGAGAAGGTTGTGCGACCAGATGCGGCTCGTGCAGGGGAAGCCGTGGACCAGCAGCAGCGGAACGCCGCCCTCCCCACGGCGCCGTACCGCCAGGTGGTGCCCCTGGCGGACTTCGATCCTTACGGGCGCGACGACTTCGGCGGGGAGAGCCATGCGCTTGTTCTAGTCCACGGGGATCACCGCGTACAGCAAGGAGTACGCGTACGCAAAAAGCGGATCTGTGGATGCAATTTGGCGACACTCTGACAAAAAAACCTTGCACGAGCCTGGTGGCGCGAGGCCCGGGGACTCTACTGTCACCTCACCCCCGCGCCTCCGCTCTGCGAGAAAAGAGCTGTCGATGTCACGGAGTACCAGCACCAGAACCGCCAGATCGCTGTGGAGACCCTGTGCCGCCGTCGTCCTCGCGACGGCGGCCGTCGCCGCCCTCGGGCTCGGCGGAAGCAGCGCCGCCCTCGCGGACACCGGCACGGCCCGCGCCCCGGCCGTCACGCGTGCCGCCCTCGACCCCTCGCTCGTCGCGGGTCGCGGCGCCGACCTCGGCCTCGACGAGCAGGAGGCGGAGAACGCGGCGACGAACGGCACCGTCATCGGGCCCGACCGCAGCGCGTACACGCTTCCCGCGGAAGCCTCCGGCCGCAAGGCGGTGAAGCTCACGCCGGGCCAGTACGTCGAGTTCACGCTTCCCCGCACCGCCAACGCCGTCACCGTGCGCTACAGCATCCCGGACGCCCCCGGCGGCGGAGGCATCACCGCCCCGCTCGACGTCACGGTGAACGGCAAGCGCAATGCCACCATGACGCTCACCTCGCAGTACGCCTGGCTCTACAACCAGTACCCGTTCAGCAACGACCCCGGCGCGGGTCTGCTGCACTCCGACTGGTGGATCACCGAGTGCTCCTGCGTACCCGACGCGACGACCCCAACTCCCGTGATCAGCAAGCCCTTCCGCCCGAATCACTTCTACGACGAGCAGCGCCTCCTCCTCGGCCGCACCTACCGCGCCGGTGACACGGTCCGCCTCACCGTCCCCGCCGGGAGCCGCGCCGCCTGGACCGTCATCGACGTCCTCGACTCGCAGCGCGTCGGACTGCCGCACATCGACCTCAGGGCGGCGAACGTCCTGGCCTTCGGCGCCGACCCGACCGGCCGCCGCGACTCGGCCGACGCGATCGACCGCGCCATCGCCTTCGCCCAGCGCAAGCACCTCAAGGTCTATGTCCCGCCCGGCACTTACCAGGTGAACCGCCACATCGTCGTCGACAACGTGACGATCGAGGGCGCCGGCAGCTGGTACACGATCTTCAAGGGCCGCCAGATCACCCTCTCCACCCCGGCGCCCGACGGATCCGTGCACACCGGTGTCGGCTTCTACGGCAAAGACGCCTCGGCCGGCGGCAGCCACAACGTCCACCTCTCCGGCTTCGCCATCGAGGGCGACGTGCGTGAACGCATCGACACCGACCAGGTCAACGGCGTCGGCGGCGCGATGAGCGACTCCACCGTCGACGGGCTCTACATCCACCACACCAAGGTGGGGCTGTGGTTCGACGGGCCGATGACGAAGACGGCCGTCACGAACAACGTCATCGCCGACCAGATCGCAGACGGCCTCAACTTCCACACCGGGGTCACCGATTCGACGGTCTCCAACAACTTCGTCCGCAACACCGGCGACGACGGACTCGCCATGTGGTCGGAGAAGAAGGAGAACGCCCGCAACACCTTCGCCCACAACACCGTCCAGTCCCCGGTCCTCGCCAACGGCATCGCGATCTACGGCGGCACCGACAACACCGTCACCGGCAACCTGATTGCCGACCCCGTCCGCGAAGGCAGCGCCCTCCACGTCGGATCGCGCTTCGGCGCAGAGGCGTTCACCGGAAAGCTGTCGATCACCGACAACACCACGGTCCGCTCCGGCACGTACGAACTGAACTGGAACATCGGCCTCGGCGCCATCTGGCTCTACGCGCTGGAGAAGAACATCGACGCCGACATCGAGGTGGCCGGCGACCACTTCCTCGACAACACCTACAACGCGATCGTGCTGGTCAGCGACTTCCCGGTGAAGGACCTCTACTCGATCAGAGGCGTCCACTTCAAGGACATCAGGGTCGACGGCACCGGCACCTCCGTCGTCAGCGCGAGGTCGGCCGGATCCGCGTCGTTCGAGAACGTCGACGCCCGCAACGTGGGCGCCGTCGGCGTCAACAACTGCGGATCGTTCCACTTCACCCCGGCCGGCT
This sequence comes from Streptomyces sp. NBC_01465, assembly GCF_036227325.1. Taxonomy (NCBI): domain Bacteria; kingdom Bacillati; phylum Actinomycetota; class Actinomycetes; order Kitasatosporales; family Streptomycetaceae; genus Streptomyces; species Streptomyces sp. NBC_01465. Next base: position 7,237,541 of record NZ_CP109467.1, read on the forward strand.
CGGAGTTCGCCCTCACCGATCTCGGCGGCAACGACGGGGGCGGCACCACAGGCCCCTGGCTGGCGCCCTGGGAACTGCCGAACACCATCACCTGCGACGACCGCCCGCCGGTCGTCCCGCCGGCGCCGCCGTCCGCCTGGTGACCCCGGTGCGGAGCGGCCCTCAGGACCGCTCCGCACCGACCACCCACATCCCGGGGTCCGTGGGCAGGGGCGTCACGGAGACATTCCGGAAGCCGGTGTTCCACAGCGTTTCCCGTACCAGGTCCAGGCCGGAGGGCGAGGCCGGGGCGGGCGGCCGCGGGCAGACGAAGGCGAGGCGGCCGCCCCGGCGCAGGCCGTGGGCGATGTTGCCGAAAGCCCTGGTCCGGTCGGCGAAGAGCGGCACTCCTCCGCAGCTGATCGCCACGTCGTAGAAGCCCTTGAGGAAGGGGTGGACCTCGGCGTCCCCCCATATGTAGAAGGTGTTCGTGAGACGGTCCCGGGTGCTGCGCAGGGTGGCCGAGCGCAGCAGCGCCTGCGAGTTGTCCAGACCGACGACCCGGCCCTGCGGGGCGCGCCGGGCGGCCTGGCGGGTGAGCAGCCCGGCGCCGCAGCCGAAGTCCAGGACGTGATCCGTCCCGGTGATCGAGGCCGCCGCGAACAGCGCCTCATAGAGGCCCTCGGGCCCGGCGGGGTACCGGCCGGCGGGTGCGGGCCGGAGCGCTGCGACGGTGTTCATACGGACTGCCCCTCGATACGGGCGACGGCGGTGATCGCGCCGTACGCGACGAGATGGACCAGACAGTGGTCACGGTGCTCCGGACGGCGCCAGGCGGCGACGTCCTCGTCGGTGATGCGGTACGGAGCCAGCGCGGCCAGCAGCGCGAGCCGGGCCCCCGGGCGCTCGGCCCGGTCCGGAAGCCAGCCCCCGCTCAGCTCGGGGTGACTGCCGTCCCAGGCGGCGACCGTCTTGGTCACGAGCTCCTGGTCGTCGTCCGAGAGCAGGCCCGCACCGGCGCAGGCAGCCGTGAGCAGTGCCGCGTACGCCGTACCCACCGGGGTGCCGGCCGCCCACGAGGGCTCGGCGACCTGGACGTCGTCGAGCAGGGCGAGACTGTCACCGGGGCGCAGTTCACGGCGTACGGCACCCGCGACGGTGCGCCCCGCCAGGCTCCGTACACACCGGAACCGCTGCACATTGCCGGGCAGCATGTTCTCCGTCACCAGCGACGACACGATCCGGTTGATGAAGTGGAACGCGAGCGCGGTCCCGAGATACGCGGGGGTGTGCTCCGGGGCGAAGGGCTTCGGCGCCCGTACGTTCTTGCCCCAGGCCAGCAGCCCCGCCTGGTAGGGGTCGGCGGGCACGTCGTCGCGGCCCACGGTCTCCGCGAGACGGTGGTCGCCGGTGGCGTGCAGCAGCACGGTGTGCGCGTCGATGCAGAACGGGCAGCGATTGGCTCGGGAGACCCCGGCGGCGACGAGCTCCTTCTCCGTACGACGCGCGGCACCCACCAGGAGCGACTCGCGCATCAGCGCCCACGCGGCGGTCAGGATCGTCGGGGCGTCGGACAGCACGACGAACGTCGCCGGGTTGTCGATGCCGAAGTCGGAGCTCATCTGCGCGTAGGCCTCGGCGACGACGCCCGTCGCGGACTTGGGCGGGGCGGGCTTGGTGTAGCGGAACGGTCCGTTGGATGTCATGGCGACGATGGTGTCCGGGAGGGCGGGTCCGGGTCGTCGTACGGCCGGAGGCAGTTGGGGCTGCGCCCGGTGGGCGGGACGGCGCGCGGACTACTGCCGGGGGAGTAGTGCGGAAGCGGTCTGTCGGGATGAGGCGCGCGGGGCGGGGCGCGGTCTATCGTGCCGGTGACCGCCGGAACGAGGAGGGGTGCCGTGCAGGTGCGAACCGAGGCGAAGGAAGCGGCAGTTGCCGTCACCGTCGGCGCTGTCGTCCTGATCGCCGCGTACGTCGAGGACGGCCCGGCTCCTGGTGTACTCGACTGGCTGCTGGTCGTGCTCGCGGTGTCCGCGCTCGCCGTGCACCGCCGCGCCGCTGCTGTCTCCCTCGCCGTCATCACCGCCTGCATGCTCGGCTACGTCGTCCACGCTGACGCGGGCTCGCTCGCCGCCTTCCCCGTCCTGGCCGGTGTGCACGGGGTGGCCAGCGGCGGGCGGCGCACGGTCGCCGTCGCCGCGAGCCTGGTCTTCGTGGCGGGCTTCGCCGCGACCGGCCCCGGCACCGAGACCGTCGTGCTCCTGCTGGGCTGGTTCGTCTGTGCCGCGCTCACCGGGGTCGCGGGCAAGAACTGGCAGGCGTATCTGAAGCAGACCGAGGAGCGCGCCGCCGAGGCGGAGCGCACCCGGGAGGAGACCGCACTGCGCAGGGCGGGGGAGGAGCGGCTGCGGATCGCACGCGAACTCCACGACTCGCTCACCCACTCCATCTCGATCGTCAAGCTGCAGGCGGGAGTTGCCGTCCACCTGGCCCGCAAGCGCGGCGAGGAGGTGCCGCCCGCGCTGCTCGCCATCCAGGAGGCGAGCGGTGAGGCGATGCGCGAGCTGCGCGCCACGCTGGAGGTGCTGCGCACGGACGTCGTACCGGACGACGCGGGCCTGGCCCGCCTCGACGACCTCCTCGAGCGCGCCCGCACGGCGGGGCTCGCGGCGGAGCTCACCGTCACGGGCGGCCCGGGGCGGCCGCTGCCCGCGGAGGTCGACCGGGCTGCGTACCGGATCATCCAGGAGGCGCTGACGAATGTGGCGCGGCACGCGGACCGGGCCGAGACCGGAGTCCAACTCACTTACGGCGATGGCGTGTTGACGGTATCCGTGGAGGACCAGGGGCCGCCGAGCGACGAGCCCGACCCGGGTACGGGACTGACCGGGATGCGCGAGCGCGTCACTGCCCTCGGCGGCACACTGCACGCGGGCCCGCGTACGGGCGGCGGCTTTACCGTACGGGCCGAACTCCCTCTGGGTGCAGCATGATTCGGGTGGCGCTCGTCGACGACCAGGCCCTGATGCGCGCCGGATTCCGTGCGCTCCTCGACGCCGAGGACGGCATCGAGGTGGTGGGCGAGGCGCCGGACGGCCGGCAGGGAGTGGACCTCGTCCGTACGACGACTCCCGATGTCGCCCTCATCGACGTACAGATGCCGGTGATGACGGGCATCGAGGCGACCCGGGAGATCGCCGCCGACCCGGCTCTCGCCGGCGTCCATGTCGTGATCCTCACCAACTACGGCCTCGACGAGTACGTTTTCGAGGCCCTGCGCGCCGGAGCCGCGGGCTTCCTCCTCAAGGACACCGAGCCCGCAGAACTGCTCCGCGCCATCGAGGTCGCGTCCCGCGGCGACGCCCTGCTCTCCCCGGCGATCACCCGCCGCCTCATCGGCGAGTTCGTCGCCCGCCCGCCGGACCGGGCGACCGCACCCGGCCTGGAGACCCTCACCCGCCGCGAGTGCGAGGTGACGGCGCTGGCTGCGAGGGGCCTGACCAACGAGGAGATCGCCGCCCACATGGTCATCAGCCCCTTCACCGCCAAGACCCACATCAGCCGGGCGATGACGAAGCTGGGCGCGCGGGACCGGGCCCAACTTGTCGTGTTCGCCTATGAGTCGGGGCTGGTCGTGGCGCAGGGCAACCCGTCGCTCTGACCCCTCAGCGGTCCGCGTCCGGGCTCCAGCCGGGGAAGTGATCCGCCGCCTCCCGCAGCCACGCCTCCGCACCGCCCGGCAGCGGCCAGGCACGGGTGAGGTCGGGGAAGGTGGCGATGGTGCTCAGGTCGTCGGCGAATCGGCGGCCCTCGCCCGCGATCCGGCCCGCTGAGAACAGATCGCCCTCCGCGCGCCGCTGCTCGAAGTGGGCGATCCGCTGCTCGTACTCGACCACGCGCGGACGCGCGATCCACTCCACCCAGGCGTCAGAGGGTGCACGGGTCAGGACCACCACCGACGGCCGCCCGCCCTCGGCGAGCGCCGCGACGAGACGGTCGTGACCGTCGAGCACCACAAGGGAGTTGAGCCCGCTCAGCCACCACAGCAGCACGGGCGGCAGCACGCCCTCGCGGTACTGGCGCCGGAACGCCTTCACGCGCGCGGAGTCCGGCGCGGACAGGGCGCGCAGGGGCAGGACGTCCCGGGCGTCCTCTTCGGGGTCGCCGTACCCGAACCAGGTGAGATGGCCGAGGTCGGGATCGTACGAGAGCATCTTCGGCCAGTGCCCGTCGACGGCCCACCCCGCCATCCCCGGCACAAGATGCCAATCTCCTTCGTGCAGCGGCCCGTTGATGCTCTCGCCGAGCTGGGTTGCGAAGTGGTGCGCCCACCGCGCGGACCAGTCGGCGTCGTCCGGGGTGGCCTCGCGGAAGGTGCGTGCGAGGTCGGCGCGCAGGTGCGGCAGGGGAGAGGTGTAGCTGTTGGTGCGGGCGTAGTGCACGCCGCGATGGGTGACGCGCTGGACCGCGAAGAGCACCGGGGCGCCGCCCTGGCGCAGCACCATCCGCCGCCCGTCCGCGGTCTCCATCCGCAGCGGAGGCACGGACGGCCCCGGCACGCTCAGCTTCATCTCGTACTGCCCCCCGTGTCACCCGCTTACGGCACGCGCGCGGTCCACTCGTCGTTCGCGAACTTCGTACGGACGAGGTCCTCCGCCCGCGCCAACTCCTCGGCGGTGACCTTGCCTTCGGTGAGACCGTACCGGCTCCGGAAAGATTCGATCATCTTCTCGATCACGGCCTCGCGCGGGAGCCCGGTCTGGCGGCGCAGCGGATCCACCCGCTTCTTTGCGCTCTTCGTCCCCTTGTCGGAGAGCTTCTCCTTGCCGATGCGCAGCACCTCCATCATCTTGTCGGCGTCGATGTCGTACGCCATCGTCACGTGGTGCAGCACACCCCCGCCCGCAATGCGCTTCTGCGCGGCGCCCGCGATCTTGCCCGCCTCCGTGGCGATGTCGTTGAGCGGCTGGTACCAGGCCTGGATCCCCATGTCGCCGAGTGCGCCGAGCACCCAGTCGTCCAGATAGGCGTAGCTGTCGGCGAAGGAGAGGCCGGAGACCAGGGATTCCGGTACGGAGAGGGAGTACGTGATGGTGTTGCCGGGCTCCATGAACATCGCGCCGCCCCCGCTGACCCTGCGCACCACCGTGATGCCGTGGCGGTCGGCGCCCTCGGGGTCGACCTCGTTGCTCAGGGACTGGAAGGAGCCGATGACGACCGCCGGGACGTCCCACTCCCAGACGCGCAGGGTCGGCGGGCGGCGGCCCGCCGCCACCTCGGCGGTCAGGACCTCGTCGAGGGCGCAGTGGAGCGCGGGGGAGTGCGGCGGCTCGTGGATGAGCTGCCAGTCGTAGTCGGTCCAGTCGGTGGCCTGGGAGATCGCGCGGCGCACGGCGATTGCGATGCCCTCGGAGGTCAGTCCGTACATGGTCGTGCCGGTGGGGAGCGCCGCTTCGATGCGGGACGCGAGGCCGGGCGCGTCGGTGTCGGACGGGGCGCCCTCCAGGGCGCCGTTGATCGCGAGGATCGCCTCGTCGGGCTCCAGGAAGAAGTCCCCTGCCACCCGGACGTTCCGCAGGACGCCGTCCTCGGTGTCGACGTCCACGACGACCAGCTTGCCGCCCGGGACCTTGTACTCGCCGTGCATCGTCTTCTCCGCACCCGTAGGACCATCGCGACCCGGCCGCTGCCGGGACTCCGTCCCTACGGTAACCGAGTCGGATATTTCGCCCCAAAGGGCCGAGAGGCGGTTCTTTCGATTCCCCCTCTCGGCCCTTCGGTCACCTCAGGAGTTCGGCAGTTCCGCACGCACCGTGCGGGCGGCGGCGACCAGGTTCTCCAGGGATGCGCGGGTCTCGGGCCAGCCGCGGGTCTTCAGGCCGCAGTCGGGGTTGACCCAGAGCCGCTGCGCGGGGATGGCCTCAAGTCCCGTGCGGAGCAGGGCTGCCGCCTCCTCGGCGGAGGGCACGCGCGGGGAGTGGATGTCGTAGATGCCGGGGCCCGCCTCGCGCGGGTATCCGTGCGCCGCCAGTTCGCGGGCCACCTGCATGTGGGAGCGGGCGGCCTCCAGGCTGATGACGTCGGCGTCGAGGTCGTCGATGGCCTGGACGATGTCGCCGAACTCGGCGTAGCACATGTGCGTGTGGATCTGGGTGGCCGGTCGTACGCCGCCGGTGGTGAGGCGGAAGGACTCGGTCGCCCAGTCCAGGTAGGCGGGGTGGCCGGCGGCGCGCAGCGGCAGGGTCTCGCGCAGGGCGGGCTCGTCGACCTGGATGACCGAAGTGCCCGCCGCCTCGAGGTCGTTGACCTCGTCGCGCAGGGCGAGCGCGACCTGGCGCGCGGTGTCGCCGAGCGGCTGGTCGTCGCGGACGAAGGACCAGGCGAGCATCGTCACCGGGCCGGTCAGCATGCCCTTCACCGGGCGGTCGGTGAGCGAGTTCGCGTACGAAGTCCAGCGCACCGTCATCGGCTCCGGCCGCGAGATGTCACCGGCCAGGACCGGCGGGCGTACGTACCGGGTGCCGTACGACTGGACCCAGCCGTGCTGCGTCGCGAGATACCCGGTCAGCTGCTCGGCGAAGTACTGCACCATGTCGTTGCGTTCGGGCTCGCCGTGGACCAGGACGTCGATTCCGGCCTTCTCCTGGAAGGCGAGGACCTCGCGGATCTCGGCCCCGATGCGCTCCTCGTAGCCGACCGTGTCGATGCGGCCCGCGCGCAGATCGGCGCGGGCGGTGCGCAGCTCGGCGGTCTGCGGGAAGGAGCCGATCGTGGTGGTCGGGAGCAGCGGCAGGCCGAGGTGGGCGCGCTGGGCTTCGGCGCGCCTCTCGTACGGTTCCGAGCGGCGGCCGTCCGCATCGGTGACCGCCGCTGCACGCGCCCGGACGGCCGGGTCCCGGGTGATGGGGGAGTGTGCACGTGAGGCCAAGTCGGCCCGGTTCGCGGCGAGTTCGGCGGTGATCGCGCCCGTGTCCCGGGAGAGGCCGCGGGCGAGCGTCACGATCTCGGCCGTCTTCTGGCGGGCGAAGGCGAGCCAGCGGAGGATCTGCGGGTCGATGTCCCGCTCGGCCGTCGCGTCGATCGGCACGTGCAGCAGCGAGCAGGACGCCGCCACGTCCACCCGGTCGGCGAGGCCGAGCAGGGTGCCGAGGGTGGCCAGGGACTTCTCGAAGTCGTTGATCCAGATGTTGCGGCCGTTGACGACGCCCGCGACCAGACGCTTCCCGGGAAGACCGCCCGCGGCGGCCAGGTCCTGCAGATTGGCGGCGGCGGCCTCGGTGAAGTCGAGCGCGAGACCCTCCACCGGGGCCTTGGCGAGAACGGGCAGCGCGTCGCCGAGACGGTCGAAATAGGAGGCGACCAGGAGCTTCGGCCGGTCGGCGCGGGTGCCCAGGTCGCGGTACGTGCGGGCTGCGGCGTTCAGTTCGGCCGGAGTGCGGTCCTGGACCAGGGCCGGTTCGTCCAGCTGCACCCACTCGGCCCCGGCCGCGCGCAGATCGGAGAGGACCTCGGCGTACACGGGCAGCAGCCGGTCCAGGAGCGTGAGCGGCTCGAAGTCGGGTGCGACCCCGGGGGCGGGCTTCGCCAGCAGGAGGTACGTCACCGGACCCACCAGGACCGGGCGGGCCGCCGCCACGCCGAGCGCGAGGGCCTCCCTGAGCTCGGCGACCTGCTTCGTGGAGTCGGCGGTGAAGACGGTGTCGGGGCCCAACTCCGGTACGAGGTAGTGGTAGTTGGTGTCGAACCACTTGGTCATTTCGAGCGGGGCCACGTCCTGGGTGCCGCGCGCCATCGCGAAGTACCCGTCGAGCGGGTCGGCGGCGACGGCGTCGCGGTGGCGGGCGGGGACGGCGCCGACCATGACGCTGGTGTCCAGGACGTGGTCGTAGTACGAGAAGTCGCCGGTCGGGACTTCGTGGAGGCCGGCTTCGGCGAGCTGCCGCCAGGTGGAGGCGCGCAGGTCGGCGGCGGTCTGCCGGAGGGCGTCGGCGGTGACGCGGCCCTTCCAGTACCCCTCGACTGCCTTCTTCAGCTCACGGTGCTGTCCCTGGCGGGGGAAGCCGTACACGGTGGCCTGTGCTGCCGCGGCTGCGGGCTTGGTTGTCACGGGAAATCTCCTTCGCGAGATGACTCCTGAGCACCCCGGAGACGGGACGCGGACGCGAAGGGATGACGAACCGGGCGGACCGGACACGCGCCGAACGGCACGGTCCCCGCCTGGATGTACGCCGACCCGCCCACGAGGTCACCGGGATGTCCGCACGCAAGGGTTCACGTACGGGCAGCGGGCAGGTCTTCGGACTCGCGGGCACATCTGCCGGGGCAGATTCCTACTGGCCGTCGCTTCCCGGATCCGGGCGGATCCAGTGCGTATGACGGCGGTCGTTCCCACTCACCGCTGCGGGGCAGTCCCGGATTCCCACCGGGTTCCCTCTTACGACGCGTCTGTCCGGCTGACAGGGCGAACCAGCTGCACCGCCCAGCGTAGCCGACGGCTCAGACAGCGTCGTGACCGAAGGCCCGCAGGATGCTCTCCGCGGCGAGCGTGGCCGTCAACTCGCCGTCCCTGACCTGTTGTTCGAGGCCGGGTGCGAGAGTGCGTACGGACGGATCCGCGTGCAGCCGGCGCAGCAGCTCGTCGCGGACCATCGTCCACGTCCAGTCGACCTGCTGGTCGCGGCGCTTCGCGGCGAGCCTGCCGGTCGAATCCAGCAGGTCGCGATGTTGTTCGAGGCGCTCCCAGACGGTGTCCAGGCCGGTCGACTCGCGGGCGCTGCAGCTCAGTACGGGTGGAGTCCAGGCCGCGTCGGAGGGGTGCATCAGCCGCAGGGCGCCTGCCAGTTCGCGGCCCGCGGCACGCGCGTCGCGCTCGTGCGGACCGTCCGCCTTGTTGACGGCGATCACGTCCGCCAGCTCCAGGACGCCCTTCTTGATGCCCTGCAGCTGGTCCCCGGTGCGGGCCAGCGTCAGCAGCAGGAAGGAGTCGACCATGTTCGCGACCGCCGTCTCGGACTGGCCGACACCGACCGTCTCCACCAGGACGACGTCGTACCCCGCCGCCTCCATCACCACGATCGACTCGCGGGTGGCCTTGGCGACGCCGCCCAGGGTCCCCGCCGTCGGAGACGGACGTACGAACGCCGAAGGGTCGACAGCGAGTCGCTCCATCCGGGTCTTGTCACCCAGGATCGACCCGCCCGTACGGCTCGACGACGGATCGACGGCCAGGACCGCGACCCGGTGGCCGAGCCCCGTGAGCATCGTGCCGAGCGCGTCGATGAACGTCGACTTGCCGACGCCGGGCACCCCGCTGATGCCGATCCGCCGGGCCCGGCCGCTGTGCGGCAGCAGCCGCGTCAGCAACTCCTGGGCCAGCGCCCGGTGATCGGGCCTGGTGGACTCGACGAGCGTCACGGCGCGCGCGATCTGCGCACGCTTCCCGTCGAGCACACCCTTCACATAGGTGTCGAGGTCGATCGCCATCGGGTTCAGAGGCCGCCGTGTCCGAGATCGGCGCCCAGCCGCTGCACCAGGTCGTACGCCGCGTCCGGGATGACCGTGCCGGGCGGGAAGACCGCGGCCGCGCCCATCTCCAGGAGCGTCGGAACGTCCTGCGGCGGGATCACCCCGCCGACCACGACCATGATGTCCTCGCGGCCCTCCGCGGCGAGTTCCTCGCGCAGCGCGGGCACGAGCGTGAGGTGACCTGCGGCCAGCGACGACACCCCGACGATGTGCACGTCCGCCTCGACGGCCTGGCGGGCGACCTCGCCCGGGGTCTGGAACAGCGGGCCCACGTCCACGTCGAAGCCCAGGTCGGCGAAGGCCGTGGCGATCACCTTCTGGCCGCGGTCGTGACCGTCCTGGCCCATCTTGGCGACCAGGATGCGCGGGCGCCGGCCCTCGGCCTCCTCGAAGGAGCCCACGAGGGTGCGGGTGCGCTCGACGGACGGGGACTCGCCGGCTTCGTTGCGGTACACACCGGAGATCGTACGGATCTGGCTGGAGTGCCGTCCGTACACCTTCTCCAGGGCGTCGGAGATCTCCCCGACGGTGGCCATCGCACGGGCCGCGTTCACTGCCAGCTCGAGCAGATTTCCCTCGGCGGATCCGGCGGCGTGCGTCAGGGCGCGCAGCGCGTCCTGGCAGGCGTTCTCGTCGCGCTCCTCGCGCAGCCGCCGCAGCTTCTCGATCTGCTGGCCGCGCACGGAGGAGTTGTCGACCGCGCGCACGTCGATCTGCTCGTCGCTCTCCACCCGGTACTTGTTGACGCCGATGACCGGCTGGCGCCCGGAGTCGATACGGGCCTGGGTGCGGGCCGCGGCCTCCTCGATGCGCAGCTTGGGGATGCCGGCGTCGATGGCCTTGGCCATGCCGCCCGCCGCCTCGACCTCCTGGATGTGCTGCCAGGCCTTGCGGGCGAGGTCGTACGTCAGCTTCTCGACGTACGCGCTGCCGCCCCACGGGTCGATGACGCGCGTGGTGCCGGACTCCTGCTGGATCAGCAGCTGGGTGTTGCGGGCGATGCGCGCCGAGAAGTCCGTGGGCAGGGCGAGCGCCTCGTCGAGGGCGTTGGTGTGCAGGGACTGGGTGTGGCCCTGGGTCGCGGCCATCGCCTCCACACACGTACGCGTCACGTTGTTGAAGACGTCCTGTGCCGTCAGCGACCAGCCGCTCGTCTGCGAATGGGTGCGCAGGGAAAGGGACTTGGCGCTCTTGGGGTCGAACTGCTTGACCAGCTTCGCCCAGAGCAGGCGCGCGGCGCGCAGCTTGGCGACCTCCATGAAGAAGTTCATGCCGATCGCCCAGAAGAAGGAGAGCCGGGGCGCGAACGCGTCCACGTCCAGGCCCGCGCCCATGCCCGCCCGCAGATACTCCACGCCGTCGGCGAGGGTGTACGCCAGCTCCAAGTCGGCCGTCGCGCCCGCCTCTTGGATGTGATAGCCGGAGATGGAGATGGAGTTGTAGCGCGGCATCCGCTGCGAGGTGTACGCGAAGATGTCGGAGATGATCCGCATCGACGGCTTCGGCGGATAGATGTAGGTGTTGCGGACCATGAACTCCTTGAGGATGTCGTTCTGGATGGTCCCGGCCAGCTTCTCGGGCGGTACGCCCTGTTCCTCGGCGGCCACGATGTAGAGCGCGAGCACCGGCAGCACGGCGCCGTTCATCGTCATCGACACGGTCATCTTGTCGAGCGGGATGCCGTCGAAGAGCTGGCGCATGTCGTAGATCGAGTCGATCGCCACGCCCGCCATGCCGACGTCGCCCGTCACACGCGGGTGGTCGCTGTCGTAGCCGCGGTGGGTGGGCAGGTCGAAGGCGACGGAGAGGCCCTTCTGGCCCGCCGCCAGGTTCCGCCGGTAGAAGGCGTTGGACTCCTCGGCGGTGGAGAATCCGGCGTACTGGCGGATCGTCCAGGGCTGGTTGACGTACATCGTCGGGTACGGGCCGCGGAGGTACGGGGCGACGCCCGGGTAGGTGCCCAGGAAGTCCAGGCCCTCGGTGTCCTGACCGGTGTAGAGCGGCTTGACCGCGATGCCCTCCGGGGTCTCCCAGAGCAGGTCGTCACCGCCGGTCGCCTTCTTCACGGCCGTACGCCACTCGTCGGCGCCGCCGTCGGCGGCGGGCGCCCCGAGCTCGATCCCGGTGAAGTCGGGGATTGCCATCAGGACACGCCCATTCGGTCGAGGGTGGCGGACAGTACGGCGACGGCGTCGCAGCCCGCGAAGAGATAGGAGTCGACGTCGCCGTACTGTCCGGGGCGGCCGGCGAGGAACACCTCGCGGGCGCCGGACGACTTGAGGGTCGCGGCGGCGTCGGCCGCCTGCTCCTCGTACAGGGCGTCGCTGGAGCAGAGGCAGGCCGCGGAGGCGCCGCTCTCCTCGAACGTGCCGTCCGTGACCGGCTCGATGCCGCCGGCCTGGAAGAGGTTCGACGCGAAGGTGAGGCGGGCCGTGTGGGCGGCGGCCGGGCCGAGGGCGGCCAGGTAGACGCGCGGCCGGGTGCCGGTCGCCGCGAGGTGCGCGTCGGAGCGGGCGCGCAGCGCCTCGTACGCCTCGTCACGCCGTACGCGGGGGAGTCCGCCGGAGCGCGGCGCGGGTGCGGGCTCCCGCTCCACCGGGCGCTCGCCGAGGTCCGGGAACTCGCTGACCCCGGTGATCGGTTCACGCCGCTTGGCGAGCTTCGCGCTGCGCGCCGCCCACGTGTCCGCCAGCTCCTGGCCGATGCGGCCGGAGCGCAGGGCGGCGGCCATGCCGCCGGTGCGCTCGATCTCCTGGAAGAACTCCCAGCCCGCGTGGGCGAGTTCGTCGGTGAGCCGCTCCACGTACCAGGAGCCGCCCGCCGGGTCGATCACCCGGGACAGATGCGACTCCTCGATCAGGATCGTCGAGGTGTTGCGGGCGATGCGGCGTGCGAACGCGTCGGGGAGGCCGAGGGCGTGGTCGAAGGGCAGCACGGTGACGGAGTCGGCGCCGCCGACCCCGGCGGCCAGGGTGGCGACCGTGGTGCGCAGCATGTTCACCCAGGGGTCCCGGCGCGACATCATCACCGGCGAGGTGACGGCGTGCTGCGGCGGAGCCGCCGCGCCCGCCGCCCCGGACACCTCGGCGACGCGCGCCCAGAGGCGGCGAGCGGCCCGCAGTTTGGCGATGGTCAGGAACTGGTCGGCGGTGGCGGAGTACCTGAACTCCAGCTGGGAGCAGGCCTGTTCGGCGCTCAGCCCGGCCGCGGTCAGCTCCCGCAGGTAGGCGACGCCCGTGGCGAGGGCGCACCCCAGCTCCTGGGCGGCGGAGCCACCGGCCTCGTGGTACGGCAGCGCGTCCACGGTCAGCGCCCGCAGCCCCGGGTAGGTCTGCGCGCACTCGGCGGCGAGAACCGCCACCGGCGCGAAGTCGAACGTCTCGCGCGTACGGGCCTCGTGGCCCAGCGGATCGGCGCCGAAGGTGCCCCGGGCGGCCTCGGGGGCGACGCCCCGCTCCTCGTACAGTCGCAGCAACTCCCGGGCGGCGGGCTCGACTTCGGCTCCCGCATCGAGCGCCACGCTCACCAGATCGAGGTAGACACCGTCCAGTGCCCGGCCGAGCGAATCGACGGGGAACCCGCCCTCGCCGAGGACCAGCCAGAGCGAGGTGACGCCGTTCTCCAGATCGGCCAGGACGGTGCCGTCCCCGATCGCCGCGTACCGCTGCCGTACGTCCCAGCCACCGACGGAGTTCGCCTCCGCGCGTCCGCCTCGGACGAAGGGGGCGAAGCCGGGATATCCGGGATCGGGTGCGGAGTCGCGCGCGGTGTAGAGGGGCCGGGTGGTGAGCCCGCCCTCCAGGGCGGTGGACAGAGCTTCCTCGGCGGCCGGCCCCGACACGTCCTTGCCCGACTTGTGCAGTACGCCCTCTACGAGGCGCTGCCACTGTTCATGGGCTGCGGCGGGGAACTCGGCGGCCAGGGAAAGATCGTCGTCAGGCAGGACCGTCATGCTCCGGATGCTAGGTCAGCGCGCTAAAGGGGCGGCAGAGTGAACGCCTGTGACCTTGTTCTCCTTGATTTGCGGCAGGATCTGCGCGTACGAGATCAGCTCTCGTCGCGCGCGGCGGGCGATTTGCCCGCGGCGCCCTTGCGGGTGGTGCCGTCGACCGCTGTGCAGATGCCGAAGACACGGTCGTGACTCGTCCAGCCGTTGACGTGCCCCCGGTTGTTGCTGATCTGCACCCTGCTCCGGGCCGGATCGACGGCCGACACCAGGTGCAGATACACGGTTCCCGCGACCCGGGCGAGCACGATGTCGCCGACTTCCACCTTCGACGGGTCGACCGGAGCGACGGCCACCAGCTGACGGCTGCGTATCAGTGGAACCATCGAGGACCCGCTGGGACGGAACGTCACGGTGACTCCGGCCGCGACCCTGCCCGACACTGCATCCAATGCGCCCATACGGCGAATGTGGCGCACGAGGCTCGGCCGGTGCCACCGAATTACGCGCGATATCCGTTTCCGGGCACGCGCGGTGCGCCGTTAACGTGCGGAGATGGCTGACTCCTTCGTACCCGACGACTTCGTCGTGCCGCTCGCGCTCGACGCCGACGGCTTCCGGCTCGTGCCGCTGGGCCCCGAGCACAACGACCGCGACCTCGCCGCCTGGACCTCCAGCATCGCGCACATCCGCGCCACTCCCGGGTTCACCCGGCGCTGGCCACCCGCCGACGGCATGAGCACCGAGCAGAACCTCGCCGATGTCGTGCAGCACGCAGAAGACTTCGCCGCGCGCCGCGGATTCACCTTCACCGTGCTCGACGGTGACGACGTGATCGGCTGCGTGTACATCTACCCCGACTGGGACGACCCCTCCGTCACCACGGTCCGTTCCTGGGCGCGAGCCGACCGTGCCGCCCTCGACCAGCCCCTTCACCACGCGGTCCGCACCTGGCTCGCGACTGACTGGCCGTTCAGGAATGTGGTGTTCGACGCACGCTGACGAGGCATTTCGGTGCTGCATGCACCTTTTGCCGCACCCCGTTACGCGATCTTCACCGCGGAGGTGTCCGGCATGTGGTCAAGGCACTTGTTCTGTGGACTGTATGCGAAATACGGTCTGCGGTATTCCTTGATCAATCCCTGGCGGGAGGTAGTTCCTCGTGCGCCGAAACGCGGTTGCCCCGGTGGCAGTTGCCTTGGTGTCCCTCATGTCCGGATGTACGTCACTTCAGTCCTCGGCGACCCAGGTCGGCGGAGAACGGATGACGGACACCCGGCCCGTACGCGACGGCGGCACGCTCACCGTCGCGCTCAATGCCGACCCCGACAAGCTCGACCCGAGCCTCGCGCAGACCCTCGTCGGGCGCACCGTCTTCTCCTCCATGTGCGAGAAGCTCTACGACATCGACCAGCGCGGCACCGTCGTGCCCCAGCTCGCCTCCGCGCTCCCCGAGGTGTCGAAGGACGGGCTCACGGTCACCGTCCAGGTGCGCCCCGGGCTGAAGTTCAGCGACGGCACCCACCTCGACGCACCGGCCGTCGTCACCTCCCTGCTGCGCCACCGCGACCTCCCCGGCTCGGCGCGCGCCACCGAACTGGCCCCGCTGAAGAGCGTCGCGGCCACCGGTCCGTACACCGTGGAGCTGAAGCTCAAGCAGCCCTACACCCCGCTCACCGGCGTCCTCGCCGACCGCTCGGGGATGGTGATGTCCCCCGCCGCGCTCAAGAAGTACGGGAAGAACTTCACCAACCACCCCTCCTGCGTGGGCCCCTTCAAGTTCGTCGAGCGCGTCGGCGGCGACCGCATCGTGCTCGAGAAGGACCCGGAGTACTACGACGCCGACCAGGTCCACCTCGACAAGGTCGTCTACAAGCCCATCCCCGACGGCAGCATCCGCCTCGCCAATCTCCGCTCCGGAGACATCCAGGTCGGCGACCAGATGGCCCCCGTCGACGTCCGCAGCTCGCTCACCGAGTCCAAGCTCCAGCTCTTCAACTCGCCCTCGCTGGGCTACCAGGGCATCGGGCTGAACGTGGGCAACGTCAACGGCACCGGCGAGAAGCCCGGCAAGATCGACAGCCCGCTCGCCCGAGACGTCCGCGTCCGTGAGGCCTTCGAGCTGTCGATCGACCGCGACCTCCTCAACAAGGTCGTCTTCCAGGGGATGTACGAGCCCGCCTGCGGCCCCATATCGCCCGAGTCCGCGATCGCCCCCGGCGTCCCCGCCGCCCAGTGCCCCAAGCGCGATGTCGCCAAGGCCGAGCGGCTGTTGAAGGAGGCCGGGGTGAAGACCCCGGTGCGCATCGAGTTCAAGGTGTCGACGTCGCCCGAGTCCAGCCGCGTCGGACAGGTCGTCCAGGCCATGGCCAAGGAGGCCGGCTTCGACGTCGTCCTGCGGCCGATGGAGTACGCGACCCTCCTGGAGGAGACCGACGCCGGGCACTACGACGCCTTCACCAGCGGCTGGTCCGGGCGCCTCGACCCCGACGGCAACATCGCCAGCTTCCTCAAGACGCAGGGCGCAATGAACGCGTACGGACTCTCCGACCCGAAGATCGACCAGCTCATCGCGGACGGCCGCACCGCAGCCGACCCCGCCCAACGCACCAAGATCTACGGTGAGTTGTCGCAGCGCGTGGCGGACGCGCACGCCCTCATCTACCTCTACCGGCAGAAGAACTACATCGTCGCCACCAAGTCCGTCTCGGGCATCAAGGTCTACGGCGACGGTCTGGTCCGAGTGAAGACTGCGGGGTACACCCGGTGACGAAGTACCTGCTGACGCGGTTGCGCCAGTCCCTCATCACCCTCTTCCTGGTCAGCGTCGTCGTCTTCGCCGGCATCCGGGCCCTGCCCGGCGACCCGGCGCTCGCCCTCGCGGGCGAGGAGCGCAGCCCCGCCGCGCTCGCCGCGGTCCGCCAGAGCTACGGGCTCAACGACAACATCGTCGTCCAGTACGGGCGGTACATCGGGCACGCGCTCACCGGCGACCTCGGCACCTCCTCGCGTACGGGACTGCCCGTCGCGGACGCCATCTGCGCCGCCCTGCCCGTGACCCTCGAACTCTCCGCGCTCGCCCTCCTGCTGGCCGTCGTGGTCGGCATCGGCGCGGGCGTCGTCGCGGCCGTACGGCGCGGAAAGCCCGCCGAGTGGTTCGCCAACGCCATTGCCCTGCTGGGACTTTCGATCCCTACCTTCTGGCTCGGCATGGTCCTGGTCCTCGGCTTCGCCATCGCCCTGCCCGTCTTCGCCGCCTCCGGCTACGTGTCCTTCGGCACCGACCCCCTCGACAACCTGCGGCGCATGGTGCTCCCCGCGATCGTCCTGGGCTCGGGCCTCGCGGCCGTCGTGATGCGCCAGACCCGGGCCGCGATGCTCGACTCGCTGTCCGCCGACTACGTCCGTACGGCCCGCGCCAAGGGCCTCTCGCGGCGCGAGGTCATCGGCGGCCACGCCCTGCGCAACTCCCTGGTGACCGTCGTGACCGTCCTCGGTCTGCAGCTCGGACACCTCATCTCCGGCGCCGTCGTCACCGAGCAGATCTTCGTCCTCCCGGGCTTCGGCAAGCTCACCATCGACGCCGTCTTCACCCGTGACTACGCGACGCTGCAAGGCGTGGTGCTCTGCACCTCCGCCGCGTACATCCTCATCAACCTGCTGGTCGACGTGCTGTATTCGGTGATCGACCCGCGCATCCGGCTCGGAGGCGCCAAGTGACCACAGCCCTACGCATACCGCGCACCTCCGTGGGCGGCGCCCGACTCCGCGCCCTGCGCAGGAACCGGCTCGCCCTCACCGGCGGGATCATCGCGGCGGTCTTCGTGCTCGTCGCGCTCTGCGCCCCGCTCATCGCGCCCTACGACCCGGCTCAGCCCGACTTCGGCAACGCGCTCGCCGGCCCCGGCTGGTCGCACTGGCTGGGCACCGACGACCTCGGGCGCGACCAGCTCTCCAGAGTCGTGTACGGGGCGAGGGCCTCCATGCAGGTCGGCGTCCTCGCCGTCCTGCTGGCCTTCCTCGTGGGCGTACCGCTGGGCCTGGCCGCCGGGTACTACGGCAAGCTCGCCGACAGCGCCGTCTCCCGGCTCACCGACACGATGCTCGCCTTCCCCTTCCTGGTCCTCGCGGTCGGACTCGCCGCGATCCTCGGCCCCTCCCTCACCAACGCGACCATTGCGATCGGCATCTCGCAGATCCCGGCGGTCATCCGCATCACCCGGGCAGAGACGCTGCGCCTCAAGCACGCCGACTACGTGGCCGCCGCGGTCGCCAACGGCGGCGGCGACGGGACCGTGCTCTTCGGCCACATCCTCCCCAACGCCACCTCCGCACTGATCGTCCAGGCCACCGTCGGCGTCCCCGCCGCGATCATCGGCGAGGCGCTGCTCAGCTTCCTGGGCCTGGGCGTCCAGCCGCCGGACGCCTCGCTCGGCGTGATGCTCTCCAGCGCCCAGTCGTTCCTGGCGCCCGCGCCCTGGATGGCGGTCTTCCCCGGCCTCGCGATCGTGGCCGCGACGCTCGCCTTCAATCTGCTCGGCGACGGACTCCGTGACGTCCTCGACCCCCGTGGAGCCACCCGATGAGCCCAGACACCACGCCAGTACTGAGCGTCCGCGACCTCTCCGTCTCCTTCCGCTCGGGCGAGCGCACCGTGCACGCCGTCGACCACATCTCGTACGACCTGGGCCGCGGCGAAGTCCTCGCGGTGGTCGGCGAGTCGGGGTGCGGCAAGTCGGTGACCTCCATGGCGGTCATGGGGCTGCTGCCGCCCACCGCCACCATCACCGGGTCGGTGAAGCTCGGTGGCCGGGAGCTGGCCGGGGCCTCCGACAAGGAGCTCCAGAAGGTCCGCGGCAACGACATCGCGATGATCTTCCAGGAGCCGATGACCTCGCTCAATCCGGTGCTCACCATCGGGCGCCAGATCGGTGAAGTCCTGCGCAGGCACCAGGGGCTGAACCGCAAGGCCGCCAGGGAGAAGGCCGTCGAGCTGCTCGCGCTGGTCGGCATCCCGGCTCCCCGCCAGCGCATCGACGAGTACCCCCACCAGCTCAGCGGCGGGATGCGCCAGCGCGTGATGATCGCCATCGCGGTCGCCTGCGACCCGGCGGTACTGATCGCCGACGAGCCGACCACTGCCCTCGACGTCACCGTCCAGGCGGGCATCCTCGAAGTCCTCCAGTCGCTGCGCGAGCGCCTCGGCACGGCCATCGTGCTGATCACCCACGACCTCGGCGTCGTCGCCGACTCGGCGGACCGGGTGCTGGTCATGTACGCGGGACGGGCCGTCGAACAGGCCCCGGTGGACGACCTGTTCGCCGCACCCCGCCACCCGTACACCCGCGGACTGCTCGGTGCCGTACTGAAGCCGGGAGCCCACCACGGGGAAGCCGGGAAGCGGCGTCTGCCGGAGATCCCCGGGCTCGTCCCGAGCCTCACCGAACAGCCG
Organism: Streptomyces sp. NBC_01465; assembly: GCF_036227325.1. NCBI lineage: Bacteria > Bacillati > Actinomycetota > Actinomycetes > Kitasatosporales > Streptomycetaceae > Streptomyces > Streptomyces sp. NBC_01465. The sequence continues at coordinate 7,256,443 of NZ_CP109467.1, forward strand.
GACGCCTGCACCTTCGCACCCCGCTGCACGCTCGCCGACGAGCAGTGCACCACCCGCCGCCCCGGTCTGAAGGCCGTGGAGCTCACGGCGGGCGCCGACGCCCGGCACAAGGCGGCCTGCTGGCACGCGAACACCATGACGAAGGAGGCCGTACGGTGAACGGTCCGGTACTCGAACTCGACGATCTCACCCGGCACTTCGGAGCCGTGCGCGCCGTCGACGGCGTCTCGATCACCGTCGGCCGCGGCGAAGTCGTCGGCCTGGTGGGGGAGTCGGGCAGCGGCAAGTCGACCGTCGGACGGTGCGCCGTACGCCTCGACGAGCCGACCGGCGGCACGGTCCGCATCAACGGCACCGACGTCACCCGGATGTCACGGCGCGCCCTGCGCCCGCTGCGCAAGGACTTCCACCTGGTCTTCCAGGACCCGTCGTCCTCGCTCGACCCCCGCATGACCATCGGCCAGATCGTCGCCGAACCGATGAAGCTGCACGGACTGGCGAAGGGCGACGCCCTGCGGGCGCGCGTCGAGGAGCTCCTCGGGCAGGTCGGGCTGCGCCCCGAACACGCCGACCGCCACCCGCACGAACTCTCCGGCGGCCAGCGCCAGCGCATCTCCATCGCCCGCGCGCTGTCCGTGGACCCCGACCTGCTCGTCGCGGACGAACCGACCTCGGCACTCGACGTCTCCGTCCAGGCCTCGGTCCTCAACCTGCTCGCCGACCTCCAGCGGGAGCGCGGCTTCGGCTGCCTCTTCATCACCCACGACCTGGCCGCCGTCGAGTTCCTCGCCGACCGGATCGCCGTGATGTACCTGGGCCAGATCGTCGAACAGGCCCCGACCGCCGAGCTGTTCGCCGACCCCAAGCACCCCTACACTCAGGCCCTGCTCTCCGCCGCACCCGTACCCGACCCGGTCACCCAGCGCACCCGCGAGCGCATCGTGCTCCACGGCGACCTGCCGAGCCCGCTCGACCCCCCGGCCGGCTGCCGCTTCCACACCCGGTGCCCGCTCGCCGTGGACCGCTGCCGCACCGAGGTCCCCGAGCTGCGCACCCTCGACGGCGGACGCCAGGTCTCCTGCCACCTCGTCGCCGAGGACGGCACCGCACCCGACGCTTCGTCCGCACCCGCATCCGCACTCACCAACTGACGGAGAACCACCGCATGTTCACCACCCGGCCGACCCTCCAAGGCACCTTCGGCATGGTGTCGTCCACCCACTGGCTCGCCTCCCAGTCCGCGATGGCCGTCCTCGAGGACGGCGGAAACGCCTTCGACGCCGCCGTCGCCGCCGGCTTCGTCCTGCATGTCGTCGAACCGCACCTCAACGGCCCCGCAGGCGACCTCCCCGTCATCCTCGCCCCGGCCGGCGGCGAGGTGCAGGTGCTCTGCGGGCAGGGCGTCGCCCCCGCGGGCGCGAGCGTCGAGCACTACCGCTCCCTCGGCCTCGAACTGGTCCCCGGCACAGGCCCGCTGGCCGCCGCCGTCCCCGGCGCCTTCGACGCCTGGATGGTCCTGCTGCGCGACCACGGAACCAAGTCCCTCGCCCACGTGCTCAAGTACGCCATCGACTACGCGGAGAACGGGCACGCCCCCGTCGAGCGCGTCGGCCAGACCGTCGAGACCGTACGCGAACTCTTCGAGACCGAGTGGCCCTCCTCCGCCGAGGTCTACCTCCCCGGCGGCCGCTCCCCGCAGCCCGGCGAGCTCTTCCGCAACCCCGCACTCGCCGCGACCTGGCGCCGCGTGATCGAGGAGTCCGCCTTCGACGACCGCGTCATGCAGATCGAGGCGGCCCGCAAGATCTGGAGCGAGGGCTTCATCGCCGAGGCGCTCGTACGCCAGTCGGACCGGGCAACCCTCGACACGAGCGGCGAGCGCCACACCGGGACCCTGACCGCCGCCGACCTCGCCGGCTGGTCCGCGACGTACGAGACCCCCGCGACGTACGACTGGAACGGCTGGACCCTCTGCAAGGCCGCCGGCTGGAGCCAGGGCCCCGCCTTCCTCCAGCAGCTCGCGATCCTCCCCGACGAGCTCCCGGCCTACGGTTCCGCCGACTACGTCCACCTCCTCGTCGAGGGCTGCAAGCTCGCCATGGCCGACCGCGAGGCCTGGTACGGCGACGCCGCCGAAGTGCCCCTGCCGGCGCTGCTCTCGGACGCGTACAACACGGAGCGCCGCGCCCTGATCGGCGACAAGGCCTCGCACGAGCTGCGCCCCGGCAGCCCCGAGGGCCGCGAGCCGCGCCTCAGCAAGCAGGCGTACGCGATCGCCGCGGGCGAGGGCGGCTTCGACGCCATGGGGATCGTCGCCGGTGCCGGTGAGCCGACCGTCGCCAAGGACGGCGCGACCCGCGGCGACACCTGCCACCTGGACGTCGTCGACCGCTGGGGCAACATGGTCGCCGCCACCCCCAGCGGCGGCTGGCTGCAGTCCAACCCGGTCGTCCCCGAGCTCGGCTTCCCGCTCGGCTCGCGCCTCCAGATGGCCTGGCTGGACGAGGGACTGCCCAACTCCCTCACCCCCGGCGCCCGTCCGCGCACCACGCTCACCCCGTCGCTCGCGCTCAAGGACGGCGTCCCGGTGATGGCCTTCGGGACGCCCGGCGGCGACCAGCAGGACCAGTGGCAGCTGCACTTCTTCCTGGCGGTCGCGCTGCGTGCGTCGGTACGCGGAGGCCTCGACCTCCAGGGCGCGGTCGACGCCCCGAACTGGCACAACGACTCGTTCCCCAGCTCCTTCTACCCGCGCGCGATGCGCCCCGGATCGGTGACCGTCGAATCGCGCATCGGCGACGACGTCATCGAGGAGCTGCGCCGCCGCGGCCACGATGTGACGGTCGGCGACGCCTGGTCGGAGGGGCGGCTGTGCGCCGTCGCCCGCGACCCGCGCACGGGCGTGCTGAGCGCCGCGGCGAACCCGCGCGGGATGCAGGGGTACGCGGTCGGGCGCTGAGCCCATGACGAAGGGGCCGCTCCGGTACGTACCGGAGCGGCCCCTTCGTGTGTGCCTACTGCGCGTCGGGCAGGGTGATCACCCAGCGGCTGTCCTGCCGCGGCCGGAGGTAGAGCAGCCAGTACAGACAGGCCGCCGCGATCACTCCACCGGTGATCAGCAGATCCTGCGCGGTCTGCTGTGTCAGTACGTACGCGAGGACCGCGATCAGCAGCACCGGCACCACCGGCCACAGCGGCATCCGCCACACCGTGCGCCCCTCGGCGGGCCTGCGCCGGGCCGCGAGGGCCCCGACAGCCACCACCAGGTAGAGGGCGGCTACGGCGACACCGGTGACCCCGCTCAGCGTCTCCACGGGGACGAAGCAGAGGACGGCGCCGGGGACGCCCACGAGCAGCGTCGCCACCCAGGGGGCGCCGTAGCGCTTGCTCAGCGTGGAGAACGCGCGGTTGACCGGCTCGGGCCAGGCGCGGTCGCGGGCGGACGCGTACAGGACACGGGAGTTCTGGATCACCATCACGATGCCCGCGTTGATGATGGCGAGCGCGATGCAGAGGCTGATGAAGGTGCCGACCGTGCTGTTGCTCCACTGCTGGACCATCGCGGCGAGATTGCCCTCGCTCAGCGTCGCCAGATCCGGCGCACCCAGCGTGATCGCGATCGTCGGGATCAGGATGACGAGGGAGCCGATGGCCAGGGTCCACATGACCGTGCGCGGCACCGTGCGGTGCGGCTGCTCCATCTCCTCGGAGAGGTAGACGGCGGTCGAGAAGCCCTGGAGCACGAAGAGGGCGAGCGCGAGCCCGGAGATGACGGCGGCGGCGGTGAGCGGACTCGTCGCGCTGCCGGAACCGACGACCGGGTCGACGAGGACGGACGCGGGCCGTGAGACATGGCTGAAGCCGAGGAAGGCGACGGCAGCGGCCGCGACCACTTCGAGGACGAGGAAGACCCCGGTGATCCAGGCGTTGGCCCGCAGGTCGAAGAGGCCCACGACGGTGGCGAGCAGCATCACTCCGGCGCCCGCGAGCTGCCCGTTGACGTGCACGATCGGGGCGAGGTACTCGGCGGTGCCCAGCGCGATGATCGGCGGCACGATCATGACGACGATCAGCGAGAGGACGAAGACCAGCCAGCCGGCCATGCGCCCGAGGAGCGTGCCGACCATGGCGTACTCGCCGCCCGCGCTGGGGACGAGCGTGCCGAGCTCCGAGTAGCAGAACGCCACGGCGATGCAGAGCACGGCGGCGATGGCGATGGTGAGTGCGGTGCCGGTACCCAGATCGGCGAAGAACGGCGGGACGATCACGAAGAGCGTCGAGGCGGGAGTCAGGCAGGACAGGGTCAGCAGAGTGCCGCCGACGACCCCGATGGAACGGGTGAGCGTACGGGGGCGGGCCTCGGCCTCTCCTACGGCCGCGGGTGGGGCTGCGGGCCGGAGCGTGTCGGTCATGCGGGGAATCCGATCTGGGTGGTGCTGGGGAGAGGGGGCTATCGCCTCCGGGTCGCGTTCGGTGTTAACGGGCATCAAACGGTCGGCGACAAGATCCCGTCAAGATCTCCCGGTCGACGGAATCCGCACCCTTCTGGCTGCATCGACGCCGTATCGATCGCCATGTGACGTACGTCGCAACGGATTTCGCCAGGTGCTCCATCCGCAGCGGTGAGCGGAAAACTGACCCGCAACTTTCTCTGTCACACCCCCGTGCTGAGATGGGGCACATGATCACTGAACTGCTCGCCGGGAACCTGTCCGAGGTCGAGGAGGCCGTCCGCCGCGCGGCAGCCGTGGAGATCCTGCCGCGCTGGCGTCAGCTCGCCGAGCACGAGATCGTGCTGAAGACCGGCCCGAACGATCCGGTGACCGTCGCCGACCGCGGCGCCGAGGAGCTCCTGACGGCGGCCCTGACGGCGCTCCTGCCCGGCTCCGTGGTCGTGGGCGAGGAGGCGGTGTCCGCCGACCCTTCGACGTACGACGCACTGCGCGGTGACGCTCCGGTCTGGATCGTCGACCCGATCGACGGCACCCGACAGTTCATCCGGGGCGAACCGGGCTTCTGCACGCTGGTCGCCCTCGCCCACCGGGGCGAGCTGCTCGCCTCCTGGACGTATGCGCCCGTACTGGACGAGATGGCCGTGGCGGTACGGGGCCGCGGCGCCCACCTCAACGGCGAACCGCTGCACGCGGGCACGCCCGCGCCCGGAGCGGTCCTGGAGATCGCCACGTCGCACCCGGACTTCACCACCCCCGAGCAGAAGCGCTCCCTGCTCGCCCTGCGGACGGAGGGCATCAACCCCCGCCCGTGCGGCTCGGCGGGACTGGAGTACCTGGGCATCGCGCGCGGCGACGTGGACGCGATCGCGTTCAACTGGGAGCTGGCGTGGGACCACGCGGCGGGCCTGCTCCTGGTGGAGGAGGCGGGCGGCGCCCACCTGACACTGACCGGTGAGCCCTTCCGCATCACCGGCGGAAACACCCTCCCCTTCACGGCGGCCAGGGACGCGGCGACGGCGCGGCGGGTGGCGGGGATCCTCTCGGCGGGGTCCGTCGGCTGAGGCCGTCCAGGGGCCGCAGCCTGATCTGGGGAGGCCACGCACGCACCGTGACGATCTCGAACGCGACCACCGTGTCCTCGGCGGGCCAGTCCGCTCCGTCGTACGGCAGATGAACGACGTCGACGAAGCCGCCTACGGGGAGGCCGAGGTCGACGAAGAGCCCCGTCACGCCCGAGGGCCAGGGGGTGCGGGCCACGGTTCCGGTGAGCCGGGTCCCGTCAGGGAACGGGCCGGAGTCGTTGGGGACTTCGCACTGGCGGAAGCTCCGGGCGGCGCCCCAGGCGAGCGCGAAGTCACGGGAGGAGACCGACTCGGCGCAGGACTCGGGAGCCTCCCCGGCCGGAACAGGGGTCTCCGTCAGTACGCCGTAGGTCTGCTCGTACAGCTCCATGACCACCGGAGCCCAGTTCGCTCGCAGCCTGGTGATCTCGTCCAGATCGGCCGCGACCGTAGGGGTGCGGTCCGGGCCGGTCAGCGTCACCTGGCGGACGGGCCGGTGGTCGTCGCCGAGTTCGAAGAGGTCGACCTCGTCGTCATGGGCCCGGGTGATGCGTACGTATCTCACACCGGATCCTCGTCCAGTACGGCGCGAACGTCCCTCACCAGGGCTGCGGTTGCATCGACCGCGGCCAGGTCGAGGCCCGTCAGGGCTGCCGTCGCCCGGGCCTCGAAGTCCGGCGGGGTGTGCGGGAGGCGGGCCGTCGCCGTCAGGGCGCCCTTCTCGTTCAGGCACCATGCGCGGTGGTGGGCGTGCAGGGACTGGGCCAGGATGCCGACGGCCCGGGACAGGCACAGGGACACATACAGCGCGTCGCCGCCCCCCACCGCTTTGCGGGCGGCCGCCACCGAGAACTCCGCCTCCCAGGACGCCTCGCCCAGCGCCTTGCGCAAGGGCTCCGGGTACGTCAGCGTCTCGGACCTGAGCGCCGTCAACTCGCCTGCGGGGTCCGCCAGTACACGGCTCAGCGCCACCTCGCCCGGATACACCGGCGACCAGAAGCCCAGCGGATGGCCGGGCTGGATTCCCACCTCGTAACGGCCCTCGCGGCAGTCCGACCAGACCCGCTCCACCCGGTCGAGATCGCGCAGGATCCAGTCCACCGCGACCCCGTCCACCCTCAGCCAGGCGCCGCCGTTGACCCAGGGTCCCCAGCCGCCGGGCCCCGCCACCTCGACGGGCTCGTCGGCGAACTCCGCCGCGAGGGCGTCGAGCGCGGCGAGGTCGGGGGCGCCCCGGTAGTAGAGGCCCAGATCCCAGTCCGAATCGGGGCGCTGGGTGCCCCGTGCGCGACTGCCGCCCAGGGCCACCGCGCGGATCGAGGGGAGCGAGGTGAGGCGGTCGGCCATGGCCGCGACAGTCGAATTCATGGTCAGCGAGGCTACCGGCGGCACGGCTGTCAGTGCCCGGGAATATCCTGGGTCCCTTGGCCAACGGCTGACGAAGGAGTCCCAAGGTGCCGTCGATGCTCGATGCCGTCGTCGTGGGGGCGGGGCCCAATGGACTGACCGCTGCCGCAGAGCTCGCCAGGCGGGGATTCTCCGTCGAGGTCTTCGAGGCCCACGACACCGTCGGCGGAGGTGCGCGCACCGAGGAGCTGACGCTGCCCGGGTTCCGGCACGACCCGTGCTCGGCCGCGCATCCGCTCGGCATCGGCTCACCTGTCTTCGGGACCATGCCCCTGGAGCAGTACGGCCTGGAGTGGCTGCAGCACCGGTTCCCCATGGCGCACCCCTTCGACGACGGCACGGCCGCCGTGCTGTCGCGCTCCGTCGCCGAGACCGCCGCCTCCTTCGGCCCCGCTGACGCGGGAACGTACCGGCGGCTCGTCGCCCCCTTCATCGGCAAGTGGGACACCCTGGTCCGCGACTTCATGTCGCTGCCCCTGACCGCCCTGCCCCGCGACCCGGTTACCCTCGCCCGCTTCGGACTCGTCGGTCTGCCGCCGTCGACGTGGCTGATGAAGCGGTTCAGGGAGGACCGGGCGAGGGCCCTGTTCGCCGGCCTGGTCGCCCATGTGATCGCCCCGCTGGGCGGATTCGCCACCAGCGCCGTCGGGTTGGTGTTCGCGCTCGCCGCGCACGAGAACGGCTGGCCCGTCGCGCGCGGCGGCTCGCAGTCGATCTCCGACGCCCTCTCCGGCTATCTGCGGGACTGCGGAGGCGTCGTGCACACCGGCTTCGAGGTGAAGCGCCTCGACGACCTGCCGCCGGCCCGCGCGTACATCTTCGACACCTCGCCGACCGCCGTCGCCCGGATCGCGGATCTCGGGCGGGCGTACGAGAACTACCGTTACGGCGCAAGCGTGTTCAAGATCGACTACGCGATGGACGGGCCCGTGCCCTGGACGGCAGAGGCGCCGCGCTCCGCCGGGACCGTGCAGCTGGGACCCGCCAGCCGGGACATCTCCGCCGCGCTGAACCAGGCCGCGCGGGGCACCACCGCCCCCGAGACGCCGTTCCTCATCACCGTCCAGCCGAGCCTCGTCGACGCATCGCGCGCCCCCGAGGGCAAGCACGTCTTCTGGGCGTACGGACACGTCCCCAACGGCTGGCAGGGCGACCTCACCGACGCCGTCGAGCGTCAACTCGAGCGCTTCGCACCGGGGTTCCGCGACCTGGTCCTCGCCCGCGCCACGGCGGGACCGCCCGAACTCGCCGCCCGCAACGCCAACTACGTGGGCGGGGACATCGCCTGCGGCGCCGCCTCGGGACTCCAACTGCTCCTGCGCTCCAAGCTGTCGCTGTCCCCGTACACCACCTCCCACCCGGCCGTCTTCCTCTGCTCGTCCGCGACCCCGCCGGGCCCCGGCGTCCATGGCATGTCCGGGCACAATGCGGCGAAGGCCGTCTGGCGCCGTCTGCGCCAGGCATGATGAGCCCATGACGGCCATCACGCTCGTACGCGGCTCCATCACCGACCAGCGGGTCGACGCGATCGTCAACGCCGCCAACTCCTCGCTCCTGGGCGGCGGGGGAGTCGACGGCGCGATCCACCGCCAGGGCGGGCCCGAGATCCTGGAGGCCTGCCGCAAGCTGCGCGCCTCGCACTACGGCAAGGGACTGCCGACCGGCCAGGCCGTCGCGACCACCGCGGGCAAGCTCGACGCCCAGTGGGTCATCCACACCGTCGGCCCCGTCTGGTCGGGCCACGACGACCGCTCGGCCCTCCTCGCCTCCTGCTACCGCGAGGCACTGAAGGTCGCGGCCTCGCTGGGCGCGAAGACCGTCGCCTTCCCCGCCGTCTCCACCGGCATCTTCGGCTGGCCGATGGACGACGGGGCGCGCATCGCACTCCGTACGGTGCGGGAGTGCGCGACCGCGCCCGTCGAGGAGGTCCGCTTCGTGCTCTTCGACGAATACGCCTTCGGGGAGTTCGCCGAGGCCCTGGCAGCTCAAGGCTGATGTCGGATTTCCGCCAGCCGCGGAGGCTCCGGCGGGCGATGCTTGAACCATGCACACCGACACCGAGCGCTGCGTACGCGCCGTCCAGTCGAAGGACGCCCGCTTCGACGGCTGGTTCTTCACGGCCGTCCTGACCACCAGGATCTACTGCCGCCCCAGCTGCCCGGTCGTGCCGCCCAAGGTCGAGAACATGACCTTCTACCCCAGCGCGGCGGCCTGCCAGCAGGCCGGTTTCCGCGCCTGCAAGCGCTGCCGGCCCGACACGACCCCAGGATCGCCCGAGTGGAACGCCCGCGCCGACTCCGTCGCCCGCGCGATGCGCCTGATCCGCGACGGGGTGGTGGACCGCGAAGGCGTCCCCGGCCTCGCCGCCCGCCTCGGCTACTCCACCCGCCAGATCGAACGCCAGCTCCTGGCCGAACTGGGCGCGGGCCCGCTCGCCCTGGCCCGCGCCCAACGCGCCCAGACCGCACGCCTGTTGATCGAGACGACCCCGCTGCCCATGGCGGAGGTCGCCTTCGCCTCCGGCTTCTCCTCCATCCGTACCTTCAACGACACGGTCCGCGAGGTCTTCGCCCTGGCCCCCGGCGAACTCCGCACCCGGGCCGCCCGCGGCATCGCGGCCCAGACCCCCGGCGCGATCTCGCTCCGTCTCCCGTACCGCGCCCCGCTCAACCCCGACAATCTCTTCGGCCACCTCGCGGCGACCGGCGTCCCCGGGGTCGAGGAGTGGCGCGACGGTGCGTACCGCCGCACGCTTTCGCTCCCGTACGGGCACGGAATCGTGGCGCTCACCCCGGCTGCCGACCACATCTCCTGCGTCCTCTCGCTGACCGACCTGCGCGACCTCACGATCGCGATCAGCCGCTGCCGCTGGATGCTGGACCTCGACGCCGACCCGGTCGCCGTAGACGACCAGCTCCGCACGGACCCGCTGCTCGCGCCGCTGGTCGACAAGGCTCCGGGCCGGCGGGTGCCGCGTACGGTCGACGCGGCGGAATTCGCCGTACGGGCGGTGCTCGGCCAGCAGGTGTCGACGGCCGCGGCGCGTACGCACGCGGCGCGCCTGGTGACCGCGCACGGTCTCCCGGTCGAGGACCCGGCGGGCGGCCTCACCCACCTCTTCCCCACCTCGGAGGCCCTGGCCGCACTGGACCCGGAGTCCCTCGCTCTGCCGCGCAGCCGCCGCACGACGCTGACCACACTGGTCGGCGCGCTGGCGGACGGCACACTGCAGCTGGGCATCGACAGCGACTGGGACAAGGCCCGCGCCCAGCTGATGGAGCTGCCGGGCTTCGGCCCCTGGACGGTGGAGGTCATCGCGATGCGGGCGCTGGGCGACCCGGACGCGTTCCTCCCCTCCGACCTGGGGATCCGCCGGGCGGCGGAGGGCCTCGGCCTCCCGTCGACACCGGCGGCGCTCACGGCGAGGGCGGCGGCGTGGCGGCCCTGGCGTGCGTACGCGGTCCAGTACCTGTGGGCGACGGACGCCCACCCCATCAACCACCTTCCCGCGTAAAGGAGTTCAACGATGTCGAGCAGACAGCACACCGTTGTCGAGAGCCCGTACGGTCCGCTGACCCTGGTGGCGACGGACGGGGTCCTCAGCGGCCTCTACATGACGTCCCAGCGGCACCGGCCGCCGGAGGAGACGTTCGGGGTGCCGGACGCAGAGCCCTTCGGGGAGACGGTGCGGCAGCTGGAGGCGTACTTCGGCGGCGAGCTGAAGGAGTTCGACCTGGAACTGCGCCTGGAGGGGACGGAGTTCCAGCGCAGCGTGTGGGGGGAACTCGTCCGGATCCCGTACGGGGAGACGCGGACGTACGGGGAACTCGCGGAGGCGCTGGGGAAGCCGGGGGCTTCGCGGGCGGTGGGTCTGGCGAACGGCAAGAACCCGATCGGGATCATCGTGCCGTGCCACCGCGTGATCGGGTCGACGGGCAGCCTGACGGGATACGGCGGCGGCCTGGACCGCAAGCAGCGGCTGCTGGCGTTCGAAGGCGGGGTGGAGGACGAGGCGCTGTTCTAGGCGGGAGGTCTTCCTCCCGCCCCGCCCGCCCCGTTCCGTCACACCTTGCCGATGCCCAGCGTGTTCGTCGCCGGCAGCAGCCCCGACCCGATGACCGCGACCCAGAAGTCCCCCAGCAGGTCGGCGAACCGGTCCACCTCGGCCGCGCCCAGCGCCTGCCAGGGGGCTGCCGCCAGCTCGTCCGTACGGCGCTCGACCTCGGCGCGCAGTGCGCGGCCCGCTTCGGTCGCCGTGCCGTCCGGCTCCAACAGGCCGCGCCCGACCAGCCGTTCGCGCCCCGCGGCCCACTCCTCCCTGCTCCAGCCGCGGCTCTCGAAGGTCTCCTCGGGCGCCGCCCCGATCGCCGCGAACGACACCAGCGACTCCACCGGGTCGAGCCCCGCGATCAGCAGTGCCGCGAGATGGCCATCGCCGCGGTGCTCGCGGAGGATCGTCGCGGCCTGCCAGAGCACCAGGTGCGGGGCGTCCGGCCAGGGCTGCGCGGCGTTGGCGGCGGCGAGCGGCCGGCCCGCGTGCACGGCGGCCTCGGCGGCCCGGCGGGCCAGGGCGGCGGCCTCGGCCAGCTCGGGGCTGTCGATCCGGTCGCCGAGGAGCGCGCGGTACGTACGGTCGACGGCGCGGCGGCGGGCAGTGAGGACGGTCTCGGGGTCCGCGGCGTCCCATACGGAGGGAACGTGCTCCGCGACCGTCTCCGGGCTGAAGCTGTAGAAGGCGGACGCCACCTGCTCGCTCCCGACCGGCCCGAGCGGCGCGGCCCGCCAGGCGAAGTAGCTAGGCCAGCGGCCGGACTTGATGCCGAGCCGGTCCGACTCCTCGAAGGCCTCCGGAGCGAAATAGAGCACCGCGTGTAGCGGCTCCAGCAGGTGCCACAGCTGACGTACGCGGCCGAGCTCGATGTGATTCTTCTGGTCCGCCATGGTGCTCTCCCTGTTCCGGGTCGTCCACGTGCCTGAACTTGACACTGACTAGATTGCTCGCCCGGACCTAACTTGTCAATGCCTAGATGTGGCGTAACCTGCTGAGCATGGCCACCACCAAGAGCAGCTCGTACCACCACGGCGATCTGCGCCATGCCGTCCTGACCGCAGCCCTCGAAGTGATCGCGACCGAGGGCCCCGGTGCCCTGAGCCTGCGCGATCTCGCCCGGCGGGCGGGTGTCTCGCACGCTGCCCCGGCGCACCACTTCAAGGACCGCACGGGTCTGCTCACCGCGATTGCCGCGGAGGGCTTCGACCTGCTGGCGGACGCGCTCGCCGATGCACCCGATCTGCGGGAACGCGGAGTGCGCTATGTGCGGTTCGGGGTCGAACATCCCGCGCACTTCCAGGTCATGTTCCTCCCGGATCTGCTCCGCGGTGACGACGCGGCCCTGCTCGCCGCGCGCGCCCGCGCCGGCGGAGAACTGCGGGCCGGTGTCACCGGGATGCCGGAAGGCGGACGCGGCGATGACGCCCGGCTCGCGGGGATCGCCGCCTGGTCGCTCGCCCACGGGTTCGCCACGCTCCTGCTGAGCGAGAACCTGCGGGAGCCGGTGGGCGAGCGGGATCCGGAAGAGATCTTCCGGGCCCTGGCCGAGCTGCTGTTCTGAAACCTCAGCCCTGCCGGTACCCGGACAGGAGCTTCGGGAGAGCCGTTCCGATCGGCTCCCGTACGACCTCCTGCGCCAGCGGGTCGTACGGCGTCGGATCCGCGTTCACGATGATCAGCCGCGCCCCGTTCTCCGCCGCGATCCCCGCCAGCGAAGCCGCCGGGTGCACCTGCAGGCTCGTGCCGACCGCGATCATCACCTCGCACGCCTTCGCGATCCCCATCGCCTCCCCGAGCACCGCCGGATCGAGCGACTGCCCGAACATCACCGTCGCCGACTTGAGAATCCCGCCGCACGCGAGGCACGGCGGATCGGCTTCCCCCGCCTCCACCCGCCCCAGCGCATCCGCCATCGACGACCGGGCCGAGCACCCCGTGCAGACCACCGACCGCGCCGTGCCGTGCAGTTCGAGCACCTTGCGCGGCGGCAGCCCCGCCAGCTGGTGCAGCCCGTCGACGTTCTGGGTGATCACCCGGACCGGCGTCCCCGTCCGCTCCAGCTCCGCGATCGCCAGATGCGCCGCGTTCGGCTCGGCGCGCCAGGTCTCGCTGTCGCGCCGCATCAGCCAGGCGCGACGGCGGATCTCCGGATCAGCCATGTAGTACTCGTACGTGACGAGCTTCTCGGCCTCGGGGTCGCGCCGCCACAGTCCGTTCGGGCCGCGGTAGTCGGGGATGCCGGAGTCGGTGGAGATCCCGGCGCCGGTCAGCAGGGCGATGAGCGTCATGCGGCGAGGGTACGCACCGGAGCCGGAGCGCCGCGCCGGCATTTTCAAGGGCGCTGCGCCAGCGACAGCAGCCGTTCGGCCGAGCGTGACCCCGGCGCCGCGAAGTGCACGACGATGCTGCGCCCCGCATCGCCCTCCACCGCCAGCCGGATATTGCTCAACTCCAGGTCGCCGACGAGCGGATGGCGGTACAGCCGGACCGAGGAGCTGAACTCCTCCACATCGTGGGCCTCCCACAGTTCGGCGAACCGCGGGCTGGATTTCCGCAGCCCGCCGACCAGTTCGGCGAAGCGCGGATTGTCCGTCTCGTACGCCGCCTGACCGCGCAGCAGCCCGGTCAGCCAGCGGGTCTCGCGCTCCCAGTCGGGCATCCGCTCCCGCAGCTGCGGCTCGTGGAACAGCAGCCAGACCGTGTTGAGTTCGGAGCGTGGCCGCTCCAGGTCGATCGCGGGGGTGAGGACCGCGGGGACGGCCCGGTTCCAGGCCAGTACGTCGAAGCAGCGGTCGATGACGAAGGCCGGATTCGGCTCCAGCGTCCGCAGGAAGTCCCGTACGGACTCGCTCACTTGAGGAGGGCGGTCGGTGCCGGATGCGGGCGGTCCGGCCCCCGCCAGCCGGAAGAGATGGGTGCGTTCCACGTCGGTCAGCTGCAGCGCCCGGGCCAGGGCGAGCAGCACCTGCGGGGAGACATTGATGTCGCGGCCCTGTTCCACCCAGGTGTACCAGGTGAGGCTGACACCCGAGAGCAGCGAGACCTCCTCGCGACGCAGCCCCGGAGTGCGGCGGCGGCCACCGGCCGGGAGGCCGGTCGCAGTGGGGTCGGCGCGCTCGCGGCGGGAGCGCAGGAAGGCGCCGAGTTCCTTGCGGCTGTGCTCGTTCAGGGCCGGAGTCCCCCTCTTGGGCGGCCACGGTACGGGTGTCCGCAGCACCAGTAAGAATGCCACTCTTCACGGCCGGCGGAAGGTGGCGGAGGGTGAGGGGGTGAACAGGCAACTCCCTTTGCTGGAAAGGCATTTCTGTGAATGAGCGCAAGGTTCTGGTCACCGGGGTCACGGGCGGGATCGGCGGCGCGGTCGCCCGCAGGCTGGCCGCCGACGGCTGGCAGGTGTTCGCGGCGTACCGCCGTCAGGGAGACGAGGGGCCGCTCCGCGCGCAGGGGTTCGTGCCGGTCCCTCTCGACCTCGCCGACGAGACGTCCCCGGCCGCTGCCGCCGAGGTGGTCGGGGACCGGCTCGACGCTCTGGTGAACAGCGCCGGCATCCTTCGGCAGGGGCCCGTCGAGCTGGTGCCCGCGGAGGTCCTGCGCCGGCAGTTCGAGGTCAACGTCATCGCGCAGACGGCCGTGATCAGGGCCTTTCTGCCCGCGCTGCGCGCCACCGGCGGCCGGATCGTCAATATCGGTGCGATCTCGGGCCGGGTCGACCTTCCCTTCATCGGGCCCGTCGCGGCCTCGAAGGCGGCCTTCGCCTCGCTCAGCGGGATCCTGCGGATGGAGCTGCGCCACCAGGGCGTACAGGTGTCGCTCGTCGAGCCGGGCGCTGTGGCCACCGAGATCTTCGACAAGGCGGCGAAGGCGATGGCGGAGGACGGGTGGGCAGGATCCGCCGAAGCCCAGCGGCGCTACGCGCGGGCGCTCGCCGCCTACGAGGAGATGCTGGCGAAGATGAAACCGGGCCCGGTCGAGCCCGTCGTCAAGGCGGTCCGTACCGCGCTGAACGCCCGCCGTCCGGCCGCGCGGTACACGGCCGGACGGGACGCCCGGTCGATCGCCGCGCTGCGGATGCTGCCCACCGGGGTGCGTGAGCGGATCCTGCTGCGGGCCACAGGGCTGACGGCGGAGGCTTTCGCCGGCTGAGGGATGCCGCCGCGCCTCCCCGCGTCAACTGTCCGATTCGCTGCGGGACTTGGCGGCCCGGCGCAGTCGGTGGTGGCGCGTCGGTTCTCCCGTGGCCTCACCGACCATCGCCTTCACCGCGTCCCGCAGCCCGTGCATCGCCTGGTGCCGCGCCGGACCCGCACCCGGGTCCTCGCGGAGCTCCTTCACCAGCGCCCAGCAGAGCACCAGCATCACCACCACGAAGGGCAGCGCGACCAGGATCGTCGCCGTCTGCAGGGAGTTGAGACCGCCCGCGACCAGCAGCACCGCTGCGACCCCGGCCATCAGGATGCCCCAGGTGACGACCAGCCAGGTCGGCGGGTGGAGCGAGCCGCGGCTGGTGAGCGAGCCCATGACGAGGGAGGCGGAGTCCGCGCTTGTCACGAAGTACGTCATGACGAGGACCATCGCGATGTACGAGGTGACCGTCCCCAGCGGCAGCGCGTCCAGCATCGCGAAGAGCGAGGCCTCGGCGCCGTCCTTGACCGTGGACGCCATGTCGGCGGCGCCGGTCGCGTCCAGGCGGATCGCGGTGCCGCCCATCACGCAGAACCAGATGACGGTGGCGCCGCTCGGCACCAGCAGGACGCCCATCAGGAACTCGCGGATCGTACGGCCCTTGGAGATCCGGGCGATGAACGTGCCGACGAAGGGCGCCCAGGAGAGCCACCACGCCCAGTAGAAGATCGTCCACGAGCCGAGCCACTCGGAGTCCGTGAAGGCGCCGGTGCGGCTGGCCATCGGGAGCAGGTCGTCGAGGTAGCCGAGGACCGAGGCCGGGATGGTGTCGAGGATGTAGACGGTCGGACCGAGCAGGAAGACGAAGACCATCAGGGACGCGGCCAGCACGATGTTGAGCGTGCTCAGCCACTTCACGCCCTTGTTCAGCCCGGAGAAGGCGGAGAGCACGAAGGCGGCCGAGAGCGAGGCGATGATGATCAGCTGGGTGGTCTGGGAGTTGGTGACGCCCGAGGTGATGTTGAGGCCCTCGGCGACCTGCAGGGTGCCCAGGCCCAGGCTCGTCGCCGTACCGAAGACCGTCGCGAAGACCGCGAGCAGGTCGATGGCCCGGCCCAGCGGGCCGTTCGCGCGGCGGGCGCCGATGAGCGGGACGAAGGCCGAACTCAGGCGGTTTCCGCGGGACTTGCGGAAGCCGGCGTAGGCGAGGGCGAGCCCGGCGATGCCGTAGATCGCCCAGGGGGTGAGGGTCCAGTGGAAGAAGGAGTACTCGAGTGCGGTGCGGGCCGCGCCTCCCGTCTGTGCGGCGGCACCGCTCGACGGGGGCGGCGAGACGTAGTGCTGGAGGGGTTCGCCGACGCCGTAGAACATCAGGCCGATGCCCATGCCCGCGCTGAACATCATCGCGATCCACGCCAGATTGGTGAACTCGGGCTCGGAGTCGTCGGCGCCGAGCCTGATCCGTCCGTAGCGGCTCAGGGCGAGGACCACGCAGAGCACCAGGAAGAGGTCGGCCGCCGTCACGAACAGCCAGGCGAAGTTGGAGAGGACCCAGGTCAGCGCGGAGGAGGAGGCGTCGTCGAAGGAGTCCTTGCCGAGGGCCGCCCAGGCGACCACCGCGACCACGGCGAGCACCCCGATGGTGACCAGCGTGAGGTCGGGGGAGTCGCTGTCGGGGTCCTCGATCGGTTCCGTATCCGTCGTCATGCCGACCCACTATGGGCGGAATAACGCCATATATCCTCCTGGCTCGCCGTCCAGTGTGCCGTCACCCATGGGCAGCGGGCAGGTCGTACGGATAGGGTCGGCTCGGCGCGACTGTCTGTTCGAAAGCAAGGGATCTACAAGGTGACGACGACGGACGGAGCAGTGACCGAGGCCGCGCAGGTGCTGGTGGCGGCGGACAAGTTCAAGGGTTCACTCACGGCGGTCGAGGTCGCCGAGCGGGTGACGGCCGGGCTGCGGCGGATCGCCCCCGGGGTACGGGTCGAGGCACTGCCGGTCGCCGACGGCGGCGACGGCACGGTCGCGGCGGCGGTCGCAGCCGGTTTTGAACGCCACGAGGTGGCGGTCACCGGGCCGCTGGGCGAGCAGCGCACCGCAGCCTTCGCCCTGCGCGACGGTGTCGCGGTGGTCGAGATGGCCGAGGCCTCCGGTCTCCAGCACCTTCCCGAGGGCGTCTTCGCACCGCTCACCGCGACGACGTACGGCTCCGGCGAACTCCTGCGCGCCGCCCTGGACGCGGGTGCCCGCAGCATCGTCTTCGGCGTGGGCGGCAGTGCGACGACCGACGGCGGAGCCGGGATGCTGGCCGCGCTCGGCGCGCAGTTCCTGGACGCGGCCGGGCAGCCGGTCGGACCCGGCGGCGGTGGTCTGCGCGATCTCGCGTCGGCCGATCTGTCGGGGCTCGACGAGCGCCTCGCGAAGACGGACATCGTCCTGGCCAGCGACGTCGACAATCCGCTCACCGGTCCCAAGGGCGCCCCCGCCGTGTACGGCCCGCAGAAGGGCGCCTCCCCGGAAGAGGTCGCGATCCTGGACGAGGCCCTCGCCCACTTCGCGGCCGTACTGGAGAAGGCGATCGGCCAGAAGGCCGCCGACGACGCCCTCTCGCCGGGCGCGGGCGCGGCCGGCGGCATCGGTTACGGAGCCCTGGTCGGCCTCGGCGCGACCTTCCGCCCCGGCATCGAGATCATGCTCGACGTCCTGGGCTTCGCCCCCGCGCTGGCCCGCGCGACCCTGGTCATCACCGGCGAGGGCTCGCTCGACGAGCAGACCCTGCACGGCAAGGCCCCGGCGGGCGTCGCCGCCGCCGCCCGCGCCGAGGGCAAGGAAGTCATAGCGGTCTGCGGCCGTCTCGCGCTGCCGCCCGAGGCACTCGGCAGGGCGGGCATCCGGCGTGCGTACGCACTGACCGACATCGAGCCTGACACGGCACGCTGCATCGCCAACGCGGGGCCGCTCCTGGAGCAGGTCGCGGAGAACATCGCCCGCGACTTCCTGTGCTGAGCTGATCGAGACGTACGCGAAGGGGGCCCGCGCCGAGCGCGGGCCCCCTTTTTCTGCGTACTGCTCAGACCCCGGCGGTCTCCTTGACCTCCGCCTCCGGAGCCGGTGCGGAAGCGGCCACCGTACGAGGTGCGTGCCGCGCGTTCAGCCCGACCAGCGCCACGACCACCACGCCGACGAACGCCGCTCCCGCCAGGGCGAAGCTCAGCGTGAACTGGCTCTCCTGGGGCAGCGGGGGCACTCCCGCGGGCAGGTGCTCGATGGTCTTGGACGCCAGCAGCGAGGTGATCACCGCACTCGCGACGGCGCTGCCGACCGAGCGGGAGATCGAGTTGATGCCGTTGGCGATGCCGGTCTGGTGGGCGGGGACGCTCGCGACGATGAGGGCCGGCATGGAGGCGTAACCGAAGCTGATCGCAAGCCCGATGACCATGCCCGCGCCGATCACCGAACCGGTGGTGTCGTGCGCCAGGGTCAGCCAGGTGAAGCCGATGACACCGAAGGCGGCGCCGGCGGCGAGGGTGAAGCGGGCGCCGATCCGGCGGACCAGGATCCCGCCGAACTGGGCGGCGAAGAGCGAGACGATCGTCGTCGGCAGCAGGTACTCGACGGAGGCGCGCAGGACCGAGGCGCTGAAGCCGTAGCCGGTGATCTCGTCGGGGACCTGCACCAGGTACGAGACGCCGATGAACTGCGCGAACATCGCGAAGCCGAGCAGCAGTCCGGCCAGGTTGGTGAAGAGCACAGGGCGGTGCGTGAACATCTTCATGTCCACCATCGGCTCGCGGACCTTGAGCTCGGTGAGGACCCAGACCCCCGCCATGACGACCGCTCCGACGAACAGGCCCAGCGTGCGGCCCGAGGTCCAGCCCCAGGTGTGGCCCTGCGAGATCGGCAGCAGGACGAGGGTGAGGAGGAGTGCGAGGGCGAGAGCGCCGAGCCAGTCGGTGCGTCCGCCGGTCTTCGTACGCGATGCGGGTACGGCGAGCAGTACGCCGACCAGCGCGACGACGGCCAGCACGACCGCCAGCCAGAAGACCCGGTGGTAGTCGGGGTCCGAGCCCTGCGTGAGCAGGCCCGCGCCGACCAGGGCGAGGCCGCTGCCGAACGCGAGCGTGCCGCTGACCAGCGCCATCGCGCCGTGCAGCTTCTCCGGCTTGATCTCCTCGCGGAGGACGGAGAGTGCGAGCGGGAAGATCGCGGTGGCCGCGCCCTGCATCACGCGGCCGACGATCAGCCACGTCAGCGAGGTCGTGGTGGCGGCGAGCACGGAGCCCGCGATCATCACGACGAGGACGCCGACCAGGGTGGGCTTCTTGCCGTGCATGTCGCCGAAGCGGCCGAGCAGCGGGGTGAAGACGGCGGCCGACAGGAGGGTGGCCGTGGTCACCCAGCTGACGTTCGCCGTCGTGGTGTGGAGATCGCTCTGGATGGTCCCGAGGATCGGGACGACCAGGGTCTGCATCATCGAGACGACCATGGCGGCGAGCCCGAGGACCAGGACGAGCGTGGTCTGTCCGGTCTGGCGGCGGGGCGCTGCGGCCGCGTGCTGTGCGTGAGTCACGGGGAAAGCTCTTCCGACTACTTGAGAACCTTGATGCTTGAGAACTTCAAGCAGTAGGTAGACCGTAAACATCAAAGGTTGAGATCGTCAAGTTTCCTGGCGTAGGATGGGTCACATGCCAGGAACAGCCAGCACCGCCAGCAAGGCCGAACTGATCGAGCTGCTCTCGGTGTCGCTCGCCTCCTACTACGGCGACTTCACCGCCGCGGCCGCCGGCGAGGGCCTCACCGCCAGCCAGGGCAAGACCCTCACCGTGCTGCGCCGTGCGCCCGCCGCGATGCGCTCGCTCGCCACCACGCTGGCCTGCGACGCCTCGAACATGACCGGGATCATCGACCGGCTCGAGAAGCGCGAGCTCGTACGGCGCGAGGCCAGCCCCACCGACCGCCGGGTCAAGATCGTCGTCATCACGGACGAGGGCGCCCGCACCGTCGACGCCGTACGGGCCCGGATGCACACGACGCTCGCCGGTCTGGACGCGCTGAGCGCCGAGGACCGCGCCACCCTCTACGACCTGCTGGAACGGGTCTTCGTCAAGACCCCCGCCGCTGCCTAGGACGTCAGCCGGAAGGCGTCCAGCGCCAGCGTCAGCGCGATCAGATCGCGTGGCCGCGACAGCGAGCGCGCCGTCAGATGCTCCAGGCGCCGCAGCCGGTTGAAGACCGTGTTGCGGTGGCAGTACAGCCGCGAGGCCGCCCGCCCTGCCGACCCCTCGCATTCCAGCCAGGCGTCCAGCGTCTCCAGGAGCAGCGCCCGGTCCGCCGGGTCCAGTTCGAGCAGCGGGCCCAGAACGTCCGCGACCAGGCGCTCCGCGAGCTCGGGCTGGTTCACCACCAGGGCCGTCGGCAGCCGCTCGTCGAGCCGTACGATCCCGGGCACCTCTGCGGTGCAGGTACGCAGCGCCGTCTCCGCCAGCCTCCGCGCCAGACCCAGGTCCGCGAGCCCCTCCACCACCGGGCTGATCCCGCCGGGCCCCGCGCACCGCCCGCCCAGCACCTCCGCCAGCTCCGCGAGCCCCGCCGTGTCGCCGAGGGCGACCACCCCCACCTCGCACTCCGTACGCATCCGCCAGAAGAACCTCATCCCCGGTGCGGCCATGACCCGGTGGAACGGCTCGCGCCCGCCCTGCCGCTCCGCCCGCAGCACCACCACCGCGTACCGCCCCTGCTCCGGAAGGTCGAGGCCGGCGGCTGCCCGCGCCGCGAGCCCCGGTGCGGCCCTGCCCTCCAACAGGGCGTCCAGCAGGGCCTGTACGCGCTCGTCGCTGCGCCGGTTCAGCTCCTGTTCCGTCGAGCGGTACGCCTCGGCCACCGTCGCCGTCTGCCGGTCGACCGCCTCCCACACATGGGCCGCGGTGTGCACGAGCACTGTCAGCGCCTCGGGGTCCTTCTCGGCCACGATGGCCAGGAGTTCGTTCCAGACCAGATAGCCCGCGTGCCGGTAGGCGTAGTGCAGCAGCTCCAGTGGAAGCCCCTGTTCCGCCCGCCGCCGGCCGAGCTCCTTCGCGTACTCCAGATCCCGTCTCGGCGCGGTGCGCGGTGCGGCGATGGTCTCGATCCCGTACTTCAGCGCCTCGCTGATCTGCATCCAGTGCTCGTCGCGCGGTACGGAGAGGGCGAACTGGGGCGAATGCGCGAGGAGTTCCTCGAAGAGCTGATCCGTCAGCTGCGGTACGCGGTCGAGCAGCAGCCTGGACGCGCTCACCAGGACGGACCACTCGCGGTCGGTGCGCGCTCGGCGGCCACTCATGGCTGGTGAGGATGCCACCGGAGGGTGGGGGGCGACAGACCCTGTGCGTTGCTTGTGCCCGTGCACAGTCCGTGCCCGCCGCCGCTGGTCACCGGCAGCGATTCGGCCCGGCGGCGTGGACTGACGGGCCGTCCGGTGCTGGTCTGTGGGCCCACGGAGCAGCGGATGGAGGATGCATGGCCTCGCTCGAAGTGCGTGGTCTGGTCGCGGGCTACGGTCCGGTACGGGCGCTGAGGGACGTCTCCCTCGAGGTGCCCGACGGGGCGGTCGTCGCCGTGCTCGGCGGCAACGGCGCGGGCAAGTCCACGCTGCTGCGGGCGATTTCCCGCACCCTCCGCTTCCACCGGGGCGCCGTGACGAGCGGCTCCGTCCTGCTCGACGGGCGACCGGTGGACCGGCTGAACGCGGCCCGGATGGTGGCGGCCGGAGTGGTCCAAGTCCCCGAAGGGCGGCAGGTGTTCGCACGGATGACGGTGGCCGACAACCTCAGGGCGGGCGCACTCGGCGCGTCCGGGGGGCGCCGCGGGGCCGGCGAGGCGCTGGCCCGGGTGCACACGCTCTTTCCCGTACTGGCCGAACGGGCCCGCCAGCGGGCGGGCCTGCTCTCCGGCGGCGAGCAGCAAATGCTGGCGCTGGGACGGGCGTTGATGGCCCGCCCGCGCGTCCTGCTGCTCGACGAGCCGTCGCTGGGCCTGGCCCCGCTGATGGCGGCGCGGATCGCCGAGGCCGTCCAGGAGATCAACGAGGCGGGCACCTCGGTGCTCCTGGTCGAGCAGAACGCGGCGCTCGCGCTGCGGCTGGCCTCGACGGCGTACGTACTGGAGGTCGGCGAAGTCACGCTCTCCGGCGCCGCCGACGAACTGAGCGCCTCCGACGAGGTCCGCCGCCGCTACCTGGGCGTGGTCGACGAGACGGCCGCCGAGGATGCGGGACGCGCCGAGGCCGCACACCCCGTCCTGCGGAGGTGGTCCGCATGAGCACGCTGACCGTAAAGGACCTGACCGTCCGCTTCGCCGGGCTCACCGCCCTCGACGCGGTCTCCTTCACCGTCGAGCCGGGCAGCGTCCACGCCGTCATCGGGCCCAACGGAGCGGGCAAGTCCACCTGCTTCAACGTCCTGTCCGGGGTCTACCGTGCGACCGCCGGCAGCGTCCGCTTCGGCGGGCAGGAGCTCACCGGGCTCGCCCCGCACCGCATCGCCGCCCTCGGTATCGCCCGTACGTTCCAGAACATCGCCCTGCCACCGCGCGCGACCGTCGCCGAGAGCATGCTCCTCGGCCGTCACCGGCTCACCCGCACCGGCTTCGTCGCCGCCGGGCTGCGGCTGCCGTCCGCCGCCCGTGAGGCGCAGCAACACCTCGACCGCGTACGGGAGATCGCCGCGTTCGTCGGTCTGGAGGGCGACCTGGAGCGGCCCGCCGGATCGCTCCCGTACGGAAAGCAGAAGCTCGTCGAGCTCGCGCGGGCGCTGTGCATGGAGCCCGAACTGCTCCTCCTGGACGAGCCGGTGGCCGGAATGACCGCCGGCGAACGACGCAGTACGGCGGCCGTGGTGGCCGGTGTGCGCGACAGCCTCGGCATATCGATCGTGCTGGTCGAACACGACATGGGGGTGGTGATGCGGCTCGCGGACGCGGTGACCGTACTCGACTTCGGGCGACGGATCGCGGGCGGGTCCCCGGCCGACGTACAGAGCGACCCGGCCGTGATCCGGGCCTACCTGGGGGCCGCGACATGACGACGTTCCTCGAACTCCTCATCAACGGCGTCTCCGTCGGATCGGTCTACGCACTGATCGCGCTCGGCTTCGTCGTGATCTTCAAAGCGACGGAGGTCGTCAACTTCGCGCATGCCTCGCTGCTCCTGGCGGGCGGCTACATCACCGCACGCCTCCACGACGACCTCGGCTTCTGGCCGGCGCTCGCCGTCGGCATCGCAGGGGCAGCGGTGGTCGGCGCGGCCGTGGAATTCCTCGTCATGCGCCGCTACCGGGGCAGCGACCACAGCGTCCTCGCCATCGTGACGATCGGCGTCGACATTCTGCTCACCACCGAACTGACCCGCCGTATCGGCACGGAAGTGCTGACCATGGGCGACCCCTGGGGCGACCGGGTCGTGACCCTCGGCTCGGTGTCGGTGGCCCAGACGCGCATCGCGGCCTTCTGCGCGGCCGCCGTGCTGATCGGCGCCTTCCTGCTGGCGTTCCGCTACACCTCCTGGGGCGTCGCGATGCGCGCCGCGGCGGAGAACCCGCAGACCGCGGCCCTCATGGGGGTCCGCCTCGGCCGGGTCTCGCTGACGGCCTGGGCGGTGGCGGGCGCACTGGCCGCGGTCGCGGCCCTCTTCCTCACGGTCTTCCCGACACCGGGCCTGGAGAGGGCCACGTCCCTCTCCGCCCTCAAGGCGTTCCCCGCGGCGATCCTCGGGGGCCTCGACTCCACGACGGGCGCGCTGGTCGGCGGCCTGGTCGTCGGCGTCACCGAATCCCTGGCAACGGGCTACCAGAGCGACCTGACCTTCCTGGGCCGGGGCATCGGCGACCTCGCCCCGTACCTGGTGATGGTCGCGGTCCTGCTCCTGCGCCCCGCAGGCCTCTTCGGCACGAAGGAGCCGGCCCGTGTCTGACACCTCCTCCAGCACCCCGGACCCGTCCCGCACAGGCAGCCCCGGCCGGGCCCCGGGTCCGGACACCGCCCATGGCGATGGCGCGACCGGCTCCCGCGCCGTGCCGGGCAACTCCGCGCGGGCCCGCGCGGACGGATCGGACACGGGTCCCGAGGCGCCGCGGATCCCGGATCCCGCCCGGTCCCGGGCCGGCGGCCGGTTGCCGCGTCCGCGCGGCACTCGGCGCGCGGACCACGGCCCGGACAGCGGCGCCGGGGCGGAGCCGGGCCATTCGACGGGGGCCGGCGGGGGCCGGGGTCCGGGGGGCGGCGCCGGGCCACGCACCGGCACGGCGGCCCGCGGCCCCCTGCCCACGCTGCGCAGCCCCCGGACGTACGCCTGGATCGTCGGCGGGGTCCTCATGCTCGCGCTGCCCTTCTACCTCGACCGGTTCTGGCTCCAGGCAGGCGTCTTCGCCATGGCCGCCGCCATCGGCGCCATCGGCATCAACCTGCTCACCGGCGCCACCGGGCAGCTCTCCATGGGGCATGCCTTCTTCCTCGCCGTCGGCGCCTACGGCTACTGCTACTTCGCCGGCGACTCCACCGTCGAGAGCGGTCACCGGGTCTCCGGACTCGGGCTGCCCAGCTGGCTCGCCGTCATCCTCGCCGTGCTGCTCGCAGGCGTCGCCGGCGGGATCTTCAGCCCCATCGCCGGGCGGCTGCGCGGTGCGTACCTAGGCATCGCCACCCTCGCGCTGATCTTCATCGGCCAGCATCTGCTCTTCAACGCCCGCGGCCTCACCGGCGGCTTCAACGGACGTGCCGTCCCCCCGCTCTCCCTCTTCGGCTTCACCTTCGACGACCGCGAGACCGTCATCGCCGCCGTCCCCTTCCAGTCCTCCGAGAAGCTCTGGTACGCGGCCCTGATCGCCCTCCTCGCAGGCGCCCTCTTCGCCCGCGGCGTCCTGCGCGGCCGCCCGGGACGGGCCATGAACGCCATCCGTGACCACCGCATCGCGGCCGGAGTCATGGGCGTGCCCGTGGCCCGCTACCGGGCCGCCGTCTTCGTCCTGTCCTCGATGTACGCGGGTCTCGCCGGCGTCCTGCTCGCCCTGATCTTCCAGCGGACCGTGCCGGAGTACTTCGGCATGACCCTCTCCCTGGAGTACCTCGCCATGATCGTCATCGGCGGTCTCGGCACGGTCAGAGGAGCCGTCCTCGGCGCCGCCTTCGTGTCTCTCCTGCCGCAGCTCCTCACCCGCTACAGCGACTCCCTCCCGCTGGTCTCCACGCCCGGCATCGGCGACGGGCTCGCTCCGGGCGAGGCTGCCCGCTATCTGTACGGCGCCGCGATTGTCGCGGTGGTGCTGTTCCTGCCGGGAGGCCTCACCCGTCTCACCATGACCAGGGAGAAGAAATCATGAATCCAAGGCCGAGGATCTGCGCGGCGATAGTGGCCGCGCTCGCCCTCACCATCGGTGCGGCCGGATGCAGCAGCAAGGCCACCAAGGACGACAGCCCGGACAAGAGCTCCGGGGGAGTGAAGACCGGCAACGGGGTGACCGCCACCTCGATCCCCCTCGGCGTACTGACCGACCTCACCGGCGTCTACGCCTCGCTCGGCAAGAGCGTCACCCAGGCCCAGCAGCTCTGGGTGAAGCAGACCAACGACGCGGGCGGCATCTGCAACCGCAAGATCGAACTCACCGTCCGTGACCACAGCTACGACCCGCAGAAGGCGGTCGCCGCGTACACCGAGCTGGAGCCGAAGGTGCTGGGCTTCGTCCAGTTCATCGGCTCCCCGTTCGTCGCCGCCGTCAAGCAGCGCATCGACACCCAGGACAAGGGCCTCGTGCTGCCGCAGGCCTGGTCGGCGTCGCTGCTCGGCAGCCCGTACATCCGGGTCCTCGGGGCGACGTACGACATCGAGACGATCAACGCGGTCGACTATCTGCTCACCCAGAAGCTGATCGCCAAGGGCGACAAGATCGGCCATGTCTACTTCGAGGGCGACTACGGCGAGAACGCCCTGGCCGGGTCCAAGTACGCGGCACAGCAAGCAGGCCTCACGGTCGTCGAGCAGAAGATCAAACCCACCGACAACGACATGTCCGCCCAGGTCGCCGCCCTCAAGCAGGCGGGCGTCAAGGCCATCGTCCTCAGCGCGGGCCCGCGTCAGGCGGCCTCGCTGGTCGGGGTCGCGGCGGCGGTGAAGTTCAACATCCCGATCATCGGCAACAACTCCGCCTTCGCCCCGCAGCTGCTGAAGACCGCGGCGGGCCCGGCCCTGGCCAAGATGTACCTCGTCGCGGCCTCCACGCTCCCCATCGGCTCCACGGAACCGGGCCCCACGAAGCTCGCCAAGGAGTACTCGGCCGCGTACCCCAAGGACGGTCTGGACAACGGTGTGGTCGCCGGCTGGTCGGCCGCGACCGTCTACGGAGAGGCGCTGAAGAAGGCCTGCACCGACAAGAACCTCACCCGCGAAGGCGTCGACAAGGCCCTGCTCACCATCAAGGGCTTCGACAACGGCTTCGGCATCACGCACGACCTCTCGGACCCCAAGGCCCCGTCGACCCGGGAGTCCGTGATCATGAAGCCCGACCTGACGGTCCCCGGCGGCCTGAAGGTCGTCCAGGAGGCCGCGGTCGCCAAGGCGGCCGAGTCCTACACTCCCGGTTCCTGACCGCTCGGAGCACGGAGAAGGGCCCCGGGTGCGACATCCGCACCCGGGGCCCTTCCTCTGTCTTCTACGGCCGCTACGGCCCTACGGCAGCTCCGCCGTCCGCGCCTCGCGCCGGTTCCCGCGGAAGGTGTTCACCCGCCGCGCCGTGGCGAAGAGCGGGATCACCGCGCCCAGCACGACCTGGAGCGCACAGCCGGTCTGCAGGAGCAGCGTGCCGCCCGGGGCGTCGAACGCCCAGGCCGCCAGCAGCCCCATCGCACCCACGATCCAGCTGAGCATCGCCACCGCGAGGATGCCCCGCGGCTTCGGGTACTCGACCCGGCTCACCATCAGCCAGGCGACACCCAGCACGGCGAGCAGCGTCGGCACGAAGGGAAGCTCCAGCAGCACGATGGAGACCACCGTGAGCGCCCCGAAGGGGCTCGGCATGCCCTGGAACATGCCGTCCTTCATCGTCACGCACGAGAAGCGCGCGAGTCTGAGGACGACCGCAAGGAGCACGACCACCGCCGCGACCGCCGCGACCCGCTGGTGGGCGTCGTCCGCGACCATTCCGTACACGAGGACGAAATAGGCCGGGGCGAGCCCGAAGCTGATCAGGTCGGAGAGGTTGTCCAGCTCCGCGCCCATCGGCGAGGACCGCAGCTTGCGGGCCACGAGTCCGTCGCAGAGGTCGAAGATCGCGGCCATCAGCATCAGGATCACGGCGGTCGCGGCGGAGTGCCGCGCCATGCCGGATTCCGAGCTGCCCTGCAGATGCGGGATGAGGATCCCGGTGGTGGTGAAGTACACCGCCATGAATCCGCACGTGGCGTTGCCGAGCGTGAGGGTGTCCGCTATCGACAACCGCATGGAGAGCGGCATGTCCTCGGCGTCGTCCTCGAGCTCGGACTCCGGAACCCAGCCGGCCTGAGTGTCAGGATCAATCACGGTCAATGCGAGTCACCCCCGCGGTGGTGGCCTGGCCGACCTCGACCGCGACCTCGACACCCTCCGGCAGGTAGATGTCGACCCGGGAGCCGAAGCGGATCAGGCCGATCCGCTCGCCCTGCTCGACCTTGGTGCCCTGCGGGATGTAGGGGACGATGCGCCGTGCGACCGCACCGGCGATCTGGATCATCTCGATGTCACCGAGCTCGGTGTCGAAGTGCCAGACGACGCGCTCGTTGTTCTCGCTCTCCTTGTTGAACGCCGGTACGAAACCGCCGGGGACGTGCTCCACGGACGTCACCGTGCCCGCCAGGGGCGCGCGGTTGACGTGGACGTTCAGCGGGCTCATGAAGATCGCGACGCGGGTACGTCCGTCCTTCCACGGCATGATGCTCTGCACCACGCCGTCGGCCGGCGAGATCACCCGGCCCTGGGTGATCTCGCGCTCGGGGTCGCGGAAGAACCAGAGCATGCCCGCCGCGAGCGCGGTGGTGGGCACGGCGACGGCGGCCCAGCGACCGGACTTGCGGGCCCGGGTCAGGCTGAGCGCCGCAGTGGCGACGGTCGGCAGAAGCCACGGCGATGCTCCGCGAGCAAGGCGGCCCTTGAGGACGCCGTCGCGTGGTGCAGAGGTTTGGCTGTGGGGCATGGATGACCTTCGTAGCGGATGATGCCGCGCTGCAACGGGGGACGGCGGCTTTCGGGCGATGTTATCGGTTGCGGGCCACAACTGGGCAAGCCAGGAAGCCCATTCGGCGGCCGGAAGACGATGACTGGGTGTGATCTTCTTCGCGCATAAATCGCCTCAAACCCGACAATTAGCCCTGGAATCGGTACTCTTCGAGGAGTCGCCGCCCAATGATCATTTTCTGGATCTCGGCGGTACCTTCACCGATGAGCAGCATCGGGGCCTCCCGGTAGAGGCGCTCGATCTCGTACTCCTTGGAGAACCCGTAGCCGCCATGGATACGGAAGGCGTCCTCCACGACTTCCTTGCAGTACTCGGAGGCGAGGTACTTCGCCATCCCTGCTTCGAGGTCGTTTCGTTCCCCGGAGTCCTTTTTGCGTGCTGCATTGACCATCATCGCATGAGCGGCTTCCACCTTGGTAGCCATCTCGGCCAGTTTGAACTGGATTGCCTGGTGCTGGGCGATCGGCTTTCCGAAAGTGTGCCGTTGCTGTGCGTAACTGACGCCCAACTCGAAGGCACGCTGTGCGACTCCGCAGCCACGCGCTGCGACGTTGACGCGGCCGACCTCGACGCCGTCCATCATTTGGTAGAAGCCGCGGCCCGTAACGCCACCAAGTACGCGATTGGCCGGAATTCGCAGCCCGTCCATGATCAGCTCGGTGGTGTCGACCCCCTTGTAACCCATCTTGTCGATCTTCCCGGGGATGGTCAGTCCGGGACGGACCTCACCGAAGCCGGACTCCTTCTCGACGAGGAAGGTCGTCATCGACTTGTGGGGCGCCGTGCCCTCGGGGTGTCCTTCGTCACTTCGGCACAGAACGGCCACCAAAGTCGAGGTTCCGCCGTTCGTCAGCCACATTTTCTGGCCATTGAGGACGTACTCGTCCCCGTCCTTGACTCCCTTCGACGTGATGGCCGACACGTCGGATCCGAGCCCCGGCTCGGACATCGAGAACGCCCCGCGCACCTCGCCGGCCGCCATCCGCGGAAGGAAGGTGTCCTTCTGCTCCTGGGTGCCGTGCTGCTTGAGCATGTACGCCACGATGAAGTGGGTGTTGATGATGCCCGAGACGCTCATCCAGCCGCGGGCGATCTCCTCCACGCACAGCGCGTACGTGAGCAGGGACTCGCCCAGGCCCCCGTACTCCTCGGGGATCATCAGCCCGAACAGGCCGAGTTCCTTCAGCCCCTCGACGATCTGCGTCGGGTACTCGTCGCGGTGCTCCAACTCGGTGGCGACAGGGAGGATCTCCTTGTCGACGAAATCACGGACCGTGGCCAGGATTTCCTGCTGGATGTCGGTCAGACCCGCGGTCTGGGCGAGACGCGCCATGGCTACTTCTTCTCCTGGGTCTTGGGCTCCGGGCGGCCCGGCTGCTCGCCGCCCCGCTCCTTGATGTACGTCTCGGTCGGCACCATCACCTTGCGCCGGAACACGCAGACGACGGTGCCGTCCTGCTTGTAGCCCTGGGTCTCCACGTAGACGATCCCGCGGTCGGACTTGGACTTCGACGGGGTCTTGTCGAGGACCTTCGTCTCGCCGTAGATCGTGTCGCCGTGGAAGGTCGGCGCGATGTGCTTCAGCGACTCGACCTCCAGGTTGGCGATCGCCTTGCCGGAGACGTCGGGCACGGACATGCCCAGGAGGAGCGAGTAGACGTAGTTCCCGACGACGACGTTTTTTCCGAAATCTGTCGTCTTCTCCGCATAGTTGGTGTCCATGTGGAGCGGGTGGTGGTTCATGGTGAGAAGACAGAAGAGGTGGTCGTCGTACTCGGTGACCGTCTTTCCCGGCCAGTGCTTGTAGACGTCCCCGACGGTGAACTCTTCGTAGGTGCGGCCGAACTGCATGGTCCTCAGGCCTCCGGGATCTCGAACTTGGAGGTGCGCTGCATGCCCGCGGCGCGGCCCTTGCCGGAGATGACCAGCGCCATCTTGCGGCTGGCCTCGTCGATCATCTCGTCGCCGAGCATCGCCGAGCCCTTCTTGCCGCCCGCCTCGGAGGTGCAGTAGTCGTACGCGTCCAGGATCAGCTCGGCGTGGTCGAAGTCCTCCTGCGAGGGCGAGAAGATCTCGTTCGACGCCTCGACCTGGCCGGGGTGCAGCACCCACTTGCCGTCGAAGCCCAGCGCGGCGGCGCGCTTCGCGACCTCGCGGTAGCCGTCCACGTTGCGGATCTGGAGGTAGGGGCCGTCGATCGCCTGGAGGTCGTTGGCGCGGGCCGCCATGAGGATCTTCATCAGGATGTAGTGGTAGGCGTCCGCACCGTAGCCGGGCGGCTGTTCGCCGACGACGAGGGTCTTCATGTTGATGGACGCCATGAAGTCCGCCGGGCCGAAGATGATGGTCTCCGTACGCGGGGAGGCCTCCGCGATGGCGTTGACGTTGTTGAGGCCGCGTGCGTTCTCGATCTGCGCCTCGATGCCGATCTTCCCGACCTCGAAGCCCATCGTCTTCTCGATCTGGGTGAGCAGGAGGTCGAGCGCGACGACCTGCTGGGCGTCCTGGACCTTCGGCAGCATGATGCAGTCGAGGTTCTGGCCCGCGCCCTCCACGACGGTCACCACGTCGCGGTACGTCCACTCCGTCGTCCAGTCGTTGACCCGCACCACGCGCGTCTTGCCGGTCCAGTCGCCCTCGTTGAGGAACTTCACGATGGTGTGACGCGCCTCGGGCTTGGCCAGCGGCGCGCAGGCGTCCTCCAGGTCGAGGAAGACCTGGTCGGCGGGGAGGCCCTGGGCCTTCTCCAGGAAGCGCGGGTTCGAGCCCGGGACGGCGAGGCAGGAACGGCGCGGACGCAGGCGGTTGACGGGCGTGGTCATGCGGGGACCTCCAGAGGGTCGAGCTTGTTCGCTGTCCGGATCTCGTCGACGATACGGCCGATGATCTCGGTGATGCCGAAGTCCTTGGGTGTGAAGACGGCGGCGACTCCCGCACGTTTCAGATCCTCGGCGTCGCTTGGGGGGATGATGCCGCCGACGATGACGGGCAGGTCGGCCGCGCCCGCCTCGCGCAGGCGCTCCAGTACGTCGGGCACCAGGGCGGCGTGCGAGCCGGAGAGGATCGACAGACCGACGCAGTGCACGTCCTCCGCGAGGGCCGCGGAGACGATCTGTTCGGGGGTCAGCCTGATGCCCTGGTAGACCACCTCGAATCCGGCGTCACGGGCCCGTACGGCGATCTGCTCGGCGCCGTTGGAGTGCCCGTCCAGGCCGGGCTTGCCGACCAGGAGACGGAGGCGGCCGCTGCCGAGGTCCTCTGCCGTGCGCGCGACCTTCTTCCGTACGACCGCGAGCGGTGTGCCCTCCTCGGCGGGGATCGCGACCGGGGCCGAACTCACGCCCGTCGGGGCGCGGAACTCGCCGAAGACCTCGCGCAGGGCCCCCGCCCATTCGCCGGTGGTGACTCCGGCGCGGGCGCACTCCAGGGTGGCCTCCATGAGGTTCGCGGTGCCGGCCGCCGCCGCCTTCAGCTTCTCCAGCGCCTTGCACGGGCGCGGGTGGTTGAACGGCGGCTGGTAGCGGGTGTCGCGCCAGGTGGTGAGAGAGGCGGCGACCCTGGCCTCGACCGCGGGGTCGACCGTCATGATCGCGCCGTCGAGGTCCGAGGTGAGGGGGCTCGGCTCGGTCGCCTGGTAGCAGTTGACGCCGATGATCTTCTCCTCGCCGCCCTCGATACGGGCGCGGCGCTCGGCGTGCGAGGCCACCAGGTTCGACTTGAGGTAGCCCGACTCGACGGCCGCCATCGCGCCGCCCATCTGCTGGATGCGGTCGATCTCGGCGAGGGACTCCTCGACCAGTTCGTCGACCTTGGCCTCGATGACGTGCGACCCGGCGAAGATGTCCTCGTACTCCAGCAGGTCGCTCTCCAGGGCGAGCACCTGCTGGATACGGAGCGACCACTGCTGGTCCCAGGGGCGGGGGAGCCCCAACGCCTCGTTCCAGGCCGGGAGTTGGACGGCGCGGGCGCGGGCGTCCTTGGAGAGGGTGACGGCCAGCATCTCCAGCACGATGCGCTGGACGTTGTTCTCCGGCTGGGCCTCGGTCAGGCCCAGAGAGTTGACCTGGACGCCGTAGCGGAAGCGGCGCTGCTTGGCGTCGGTGATGCCGTACCGCTCGCGCGTGACGCGGTCCCAGATGCGAGAGAACGCACGCATCTTGCACATCTCCTCGATGAAGCGGACGCCCGCGTTCACGAAGAAGGAGATCCGGGCGACCACGTCCCCCTTGCGGTCCTCCGGGATCTGCCCGGACGCGAACACCGCGTCCAGGACGGCGATCGCGGTGGACATCGCGTAGGCGATCTCCTGGACCGGGGTGGCTCCCGCCTCCTGCAGGTGGTAGCTGCAGATGTTGATCGGGTTCCACTTGGGGATGTGGTTGACCGTGTACGTGATCATGTCGGTGGTCAGCCGCAGGGACGGACCGGGCGGGAAGACGTGCGTCCCGCGCGACAGGTACTCCTTGACGATGTCGTTCTGCGTCGTCCCCTGGAGCTTGGTGATGTCCGCACCCTGCTCCTCGGCCACCACCTGGTAGAGCGCGAGCATCCACATCGCGGTGGCGTTGATCGTCATCGAGGTGTTCATCTGCTCCAGGGGGATGTCCTGGAACAGCCTGCGCATGTCACCGAGATGGGAGACGGGGACGCCGACCCGGCCGACCTCGCCGCGGGCGAGGATGTGGTCGGGGTCGTAGCCGGTCTGGGTGGGCAGGTCGAAGGCGACCGAGAGTCCGGTCTGGCCCTTGGCGAGGTTGTTCCGGTAGAGCGCGTTCGACGCCTCGGCCGTGGAGTGGCCGGCGTACGTCCGCATCAGCCAGGGACGATCCTTCTGACGGGCTGTCATCAGATGTTCCGGAAGCGGTTGATGGCGTCGATGTGCTGGGCGCGCATCTCCTCGTCGCGGACGCCGAGTCCCTCGCGGGGGGCGAGCGCGAGCACGCCGACCTTGCCCTGGTGGAGGTTGCGGTGGACGTCGTACGCGGCCTGCCCGGTCTCCTCCAGGGAGTACACCTTGGAGAGCGTCGGGTGGATCTTGCCCTTGGCGATCAGGCGGTTGGCCTCCCACGCCTCGCGGTAGTTGGCGAAGTGCGAGCCCACGATCTTCTTCAGCGACATCCACAGGTAGCGGTTGTCGTACTCGTGGTTGAAGCCGGAGGTGGAGGCGCACGTGACGATGGTTCCGCCCTTGCGCGTGACGTACACGCTCGCGCCGAACGTCTCGCGGCCCGGGTGCTCGAAGACGATGTCCACGTCCTCGCCGCCGGTCAGTTCACGGATGCGCTTGCCGAAGCGCTTCCACTCGCGCGGGTCCTGGTTGTGCTCGTCCTTCCAGAACTTGTAGCCCTCGGCGTTGCGGTCGATGATCGCCTCGGCGCCCATCGAGCGGCAGATGTCGGCCTTCTGGTCGCTGGAGACGACACAGATCGGGTTGGCGCCGCCGGCCAGTGCGAACTGCGTCGCGTAGGAGCCGAGTCCGCCGCTCGCGCCCCAGATCAGGACGTTGTCGCCCTGCTTCATCCCGGCGCCGTTGCGCGAGACCAGCTGCCGGTACGCGGTGGAGTTGACCAGTCCGGGCGCCGCGGCCTCCTCCCAGCTGAGGTGGCCGGGCTTGGGCATCAGCTGGTTGGACTTGACGAGCGCGATCTCGGCGAGGCCGCCGAAGTTGGTCTCGAAGCCCCAGATGCGCTGCTCGGGGTCGAGCATCGTGTCGTTGTGGCCGTCGGAGGACTCCAGCTCGACGGAGAGGCAGTGCGCGACGACCTCGTCGCCGGGGTGCCAGGCGTTGACGCCCGGTCCTGTCCGCAGGACAACGCCCGCCAGGTCGGAGCCGATGACGTGGTACGGGAGGTCGTGGCGCTTGGTGAGCTCGCTGAGCTTTCCGTACCGCTCCAGGAACCCGAAGGTCGACATCGGCTCGAAGATCGAGGTCCAGACGGAGTTGTAGTTCACGGAGCTGGCCATGACCGCCACCAGGGCCTCGCCGGGGCCGAGTTCGGGGACCGGCACGTCGTCCAGGTGGATCGACTTGCGCGGGTCCTTCTCGCGGGTCTCCAGACCCGCGAACATCTCCGTCTCGTCCTTGTGCACGGTGATCGCGCGGTAGGACTCGGGGAGGGGCAGGGCCGCGAAGTCCGCGGGCTTGCTGTCGGGCGACTGGATCGCGTCCAGGATTTCCTTCACGGGGTGCCTCCGGCGAAGCGAGCTCCGAGGGGAGCGCGTTTGAGGGATACGTCGGGATTGCTGCTGTGGAGGTGTGCCGTCGGTTCGGCGAGGTGGTGCTGTGGCAGCGCCGGGTGTGGCGCGGGAGGTTGCCTGTGACGCAGGCGTCCGGGCGCGCAATCACGTGGATTACGGGGACAGCCGGCGTACGAAAGGTCTCTGCACGCCGGCCGCCCGGACAACATCAACGTATGACACCCCGTGCCAGGTGACAAGACACTGAGTGCCAGAAGTTGCGCTCAGGTGAAATCTTTACGTAACAAGTGAGCGATGATCGATCGTTCTCGGACGCAAAAAGGACGACCGCCCCAGAAGGGACGGCCGTGGTGGAGCGGGGGGGTCCGGTCAGCGCTTCTTCAGCGCCTGCTCGATGGTCCGCATGACCTCGCTGAGCGGTGCGTCGGTGCGCGCCACCGCCACGAGCACCTCGCCGTTGGTGTGCGCGGTGGCGGCCGCGGGCCTGGGCGTCTCCGCCGTACGTCCCGCGCCGATGCCCGTGCCGAAGGTGTCCCGGACGATCGCGAACGCGTGGTCGAGCTGGCTCTCCACGTCGCCCTGGCCGCCGGCCCGCAGCCAGCGCCGCAGCACGTGGTTGTGGGCGGTGACGACCGCGGACGCGGCGACCTCGGCGAGCAGCGGGTCGTCGTTGCCGTCGTGGTGGGCGTGCTCGTCGAAGTGGCCCAGGAGATAGCGCGTGAACAGCCGCTCGTAGCGGGCCACCGAGGCGATCTCGGCCTCGCGGAGGGTGGGTACCTCGCGGGTGAGCTTGTAGCGGGCGACGGAGACCTCGGGCGCGGACGCGTACATCCGCATGACTTCCTTGATGCCGTTGCAGACGGTGTCCAGCGGGTGCTCGTGCGGCGGGGCCGCGTTCAGCACCGCCTCGGCCCGTACGAGGGTGTCGTCGTGGTCGGGGAAGATCGCCTCTTCCTTGGAGCGGAAGTGGCGGAAGAAGGTCCGGCGGGCCACCCCGGCCTGCGCCGCGATCTCGTCGACCGTCGTCGCCTCGTACCCCTTGGCCGAGAACAGCTCCATCGCCGCGTTCGCCAGTTCCCTGCGCATCTTCAGCCGCTGGGCGGCGGCGCGGGTGCCTGCGGCACTTTCAGGTACGTCGGGCGTCGCGGCGGAGCGGGATGACCTGGCAGGCGTGGGCATGGTCCGAACGTACTGCATATGCGCAGGAAGGTGCGCCTGAGGGGGCGGGCCGCTCTCGGGTTCCAGCAGCCCGCCCCATCCGGCGCCCTGGTCAGCGACGGGCATACTCGCGGAAGCCCCGGCCCGTCTTGCGGCCGAGGCAGCCCGCGGCCACCAGGTGCTCCAGGAGCGGTGCGGGCGCAAGCCCGGGGTCGCGGAACTCGCGGTGCAGGACCTGCTCGATGGCGAGCGAGACATCGAGTCCGACGACGTCCAGGAGCTCGAAGGGGCCCATGGGGTAACCGCCGCCGAGCTTCATCGCGGCGTCGATGTCGTCGAGGGTCGCGTAGTGCTCCTGGACCATCTTGATCGCGTTGTTGAGGTACGGGAAGAGCAGCGCGTTCACGATGAATCCGGCCCGGTCGCCGCAGTCCACCGGGTGCTTGCGGACCTTCGTGCAGACCTCGCGGACCGTGGCGTGGACGTCGTCGGAGGTGAGGACGGTACGGACCACCTCGACCAGCTTCATCGCCGGCGCCGGGTTGAAGAAGTGCATCCCGATGACGTCCTCGGGTCGCGAGGTGGCGCGGGCGCAGGCGACGACGGGGAGGGACGAGGTGGTGGTGGCGAGGACCGCGCCCTGCTTGCAGACCTTGTCGAGCGTGGCGAAGAGCTGCTGCTTGATCTCCAGGTCCTCGGCGACCGCCTCGACGGCCAGGTCGACCTCGGTGAAGGCGTCGAGCGAGCCGGCCGGGGTGATGCGGGCGAGGGTCTCGTCGCGCGCCTCGGCGGTCATGCGGCCCTTGTCGACAGAGCGCGAAAGGGACTTGGTGATACGGGACTTGGCGGTCTCGGCCTTCTCCAGGGAGCGGGCTGCGAGCACGACGTCGTACCCCGCCTTGGCGAAGACCTCGGCGATACCGGAGGCCATCGTCCCCGACCCGGCGACACCGACGGAGCGGATCTCCCGGCCGGGCGCGGTCTGCGCGGAGTCGAGCGGGGTGAGGGCGTCGCGGACGACCTCGGCGCTGCCCGGCTGCTCGTACGTGTAGAAGCCGCGGCCCGACTTGCGGCCCGTGAGGCCCGCGTCGCTGAGCTGGCCCAGGATCGGGGCGGGGGCGTGCAGCCGGTCGCGGGAGGAGGAGTACATCGCTTCGAGGACCGTGCGGGCGGTGTCGATGCCGATCAGGTCCAGGAGCGCGAGGGGGCCCATCGGCAGTCCGCAGCCGAGGCGCATCGCGGCGTCGATGTCCTCGCGGGACGCGTACTTGGCCTCGTACATCGCGGCGGCCTGGTTGAGGTAGCCGAAGAGCAGTCCGTCGGCGACGAATCCGGGGCGGTCGCCGACCGCGATGGGGTCCTTGCCGAGCTCGCGGGCGAGGGCCGTGACCGCCTCGACGGCGGGCGGCGCGGTCAGCACGGAGGAGACGACCTCGACCAGCTTCATGGCCGGTGCGGGGTTGAAGAAGTGCAGGCCCAGGACGCGTTCGGGGTGGGAGGACTCGGCGGCGAGCCGGGTCACGGAGAGGGCGTTCGTGCCGGTCGCGAGGACTGCGGTCGGCGAGACGATCGCGTCGAGGTCGCGGAAGAGCTGCTGCTTGATCTCGTACGACTCGGGGACGAC
The DNA here is from genome assembly GCF_036227325.1 of Streptomyces sp. NBC_01465. Taxonomy (NCBI): domain Bacteria; kingdom Bacillati; phylum Actinomycetota; class Actinomycetes; order Kitasatosporales; family Streptomycetaceae; genus Streptomyces; species Streptomyces sp. NBC_01465. Next base: position 7,293,753 of record NZ_CP109467.1, read on the forward strand.
CTCGATGACGAGCTCGGCGTCGGCGGCCGCCTGGAGGTCGGAGAAGGTGCGGAACCGGGCGAGGACGGTGCGGCGCTCCTCCTCGGTGATCCGCTCGCGCTGCACGGCGCGGGCGGTGGAGGCCTCGAGCGAGGCCACGGCCCGGCGGGCCGCCGCGTCGCTGATGTCGATGCCGATGACCTCGCGGCCCGCGCGGGCCAGGACTTCGGCGATACCGGTGCCCATGGTGCCGAGGCCGACCACGGCGATGGTACGGAGAGGGGTGTCCATCAGGGGACTCCAGGGATGAGTGACGACTGAGGGAGTGTCGTGAAAAGGAGCCGACGGGCCCTGTCCCGGGCCGCACGTCGTATGCACAAAGCGAACTGCTGAACCGACGAACACTCGAAGCGGCTGCGTCACCAGGCCGCCCTGAGGAACTGCTCTTGCGGGGTGTGACCCGCTCACTTGAGGTTAACCGGCGAGTAACGAGCGCGCCAGCCCTGGGGCGGGGCGAGTCGATGTGATCTGGATCGCGATTAATCTTCGGTGCATGGACGAGGAGTTGAGGTCGCTCGCGGACCGGTTGCGGAGCGAGTCGGGTGGCTCGGGGGAGTGCGAGCGGCTGCTGGTGAGCGAGGACCGCGAGGAGCTGGCGCGGGTGCTGACCGAGGGCGGGCAGGAGCTCTGGGCGCGCGAGGTGGCGGCTTTCCGGCTCGGGTGCGCGGGCGACCGGCGGGCGTTCGAGGCGCTGGTGCTGCTGCTGAACCACCGTGACCCGGAGCGCTGTGTCTCGGCCGCGTACGCCCTGGCCCGGCTCGGCGACCCGCGGACCGCGCGGGCCGCGGCCGCGCTGGCCACCAATGGGCTGCGTACGGCGTACGCGCTGCAACCGGTGCGACTGCTGGCCGAGTTGCGGGCGCCGGAGTCCGTGCCGGTACTGATCGCCACGCTGGACCGGCTGCTCGTACCGGACGACCCCTACTGGCGGGTGGCGCTGGCCTGTGTGGAGGGTCTGGGGCAGCTGGGGGACGCGCGGGCCAGGACCGTACTGGAAGACGCCCTGGGTCACCCGAAGTTGGGGGCGGCGGCGTCCATGGCGCTGAGGGGCCTGGCGTAGCGCACCTCGGGGACGGGGACTCCGTCCACCTCGAAGGGCTCCTCGGCGCCGTCGGCGGCGAAGCCGGCCTTCTCGTAGAAACGGCGTGCGCGGGCGTTCTCCTTGAGGACCCACAGACGCAGTACGGGAAAGCCGGCGGCGACCGCGCGGGCGGTCAGCTCGGCGGTCAGGGCGCGGCCGGCGCCGGTGGAGAGGTGCTCGGGCAGGAGGTAGAGGGCGTACAGCTCGCCGTCGGCGGTGATGCTGCCGTCGTCCTCGCGGTACGGACCGCAGCAGCCCCAGCCGATCACCTCGCCCGCGCGCTCGGCGACGACGTTGACCACGCGTCCGCGGCCCTTCTCGAAGATCTCGCGGCGCTGGGCCGCCTGCGCCTCGATGTCCAGGGAGTCGAGGTACGGCTGCGGCATCAGCCCGGCGTAGGCGAACTGCCAGCCGCGGACCCGGACGGTGGCCACGGCGTGGCAGTCGTCGGCGGTCATGTCCCGTATCTGTACGTCCATGCGGTGCACGATAACGAGCGGGTCAGAGCAGCGTCAGCTGGGTCTGCCCCGGGAGGTCGGGCTCCCTGGCCGGCGGGATCCGGCGGGCCACGACGCCGCGCTGGGCCGGGCCGATGCCGAACTCTGCGGCCAGGGCGTGCACTTGGCCGGTGATGCGCCGCTGGTACCACTTGGGCGCGTACGCCCCCTCCGCGTAGAGCCGCTCGAAGCGCCGTACGAGATGCGGATGGTGCGCGCCCAGCCAGGCCATGAACCACTCCCTGGCGCCCGGCCGCAGATGGAGCACGAGCGGGGTCACCGAGGTCGCCCCGGAGGCCGCGATCGCGCGGACCGTCGCGCGCAGCTGGTCCGGGTGGTCGCCGATGAAGGGGATGACGGGGGCCATCAGCACGCCGCAGCCGATCCCGTGGTCGGTGAGGGTGCGTACGGCGTCGAGGCGGCGCTGCGGCGAGGGGGTGCCCGGCTCGACGGTGCGCCACAGCTCCTCGTCGACGAAGCCGGTGGAGACGGAGACGCCGACCTCGGTGACCTCTGCGGCCTGGCGCAGCAGTTCGAGGTCGCGGAGGATCAGCGTGCCCTTCGTCAAAATGCTGAAGGGATTCGCATGATCGCGCAGGGCCGCGATGATCCCCGGCATCAGCCGGTAGCGGCCCTCGGCGCGCTGGTAGCAGTCGACGTTGGTGCCCATCGCGATGTGCGCGCCCTGCCAGCGGCGTGAGGCGAGGTGGCTGCGCAGCAGTTCCGGTGCGTTGATCTTGACGACGATCTGCGAGTCGAAGTCGAGACCGGTGTCGAGGTCCAGATAGCTGTGGGTCTTGCGGGCGAAGCAGTAGACGCAGGCGTGGGTGCAGCCGCGGTACGGGTTGACCGTCCATTCGAACGGCATCTGTGATGCGCCCGGCACCCGGTTCACGATCGAACGGGCCCTGACTTCATGGAAGGTGACGCCTCGGAACTCCGGGGTGTCGAAGGTGCGCGTCGTCACGGTCTCCGCGTCGAAGAGCCCCGCGCGGTTCTCTGCGCGGTTTTCGGCCAGATTGTCCCAGCGCATGGTGCCTCCTCGGTTGCTCGCGCCCCACAATAGAACATGTGTTCCCATGATCGTGCGGGCCCCGCGGCGGTGGAGAATGGGGCATCCCCCGTACGCACCACGAGAGGAACAGGCATGGCGCAGGTTGAGGCCACCACGGAGCGGACCATCGCGGCGGATGCGGAGACGGTGTTCGACGCGCTGGCCGACTACACCGGGACGCGCGCGAAGCTGCTGCCCGAGCACTTCAGCGAGTACGAGGTGCGCGAGGGCGGCGACGGCGAGGGCACCCTCGTCCACTGGAAGCTCCAGGCGACCAGCAAGCGCATCCGCGACTGCCTGCTCGAGGTCTCCGAGCCCACCGACGGCCAGCTCGTGGAGAAGGACCGCAACTCCTCGATGGTCACCACCTGGACGGTCACCCCGGCCGGCGAGAAGCAGTCGCGGGTCGTCGTCTCCACCGTCTGGAACGGCGCGGGCGGCATCGGCGGCTTCTTCGAGAAGACCTTCGCCCCCAAGGGACTTGGCCGCATCTACGACGCCGTGCTCGACAAGCTCGCCGCCGAAGTCGGCAAGTAACTCCCGTAACCCGTCCGGGTGGACATCATGCTCACCGGTTCGAGTGGTTTTCCCCGCGGCCCCGTTGTACGCCGTAGGGGATCCCACCAGCGGTAAAGCCTCCGGCGCACGCCTGGCGCGCCAATCGTCGCGCTTGCTCCCCCTTGTCGCCAAATGCGAGAAAAGGGCGGCGCAGGCGCGACGAAGGGGAGCAGCAGGTGGGCGGGATCACGCTGGTGAAGGACGAGCAGGCCGAGGCGGAGCAGGCGGCGACCGCGGTCGAACCTCCGCCGCCGCCCTCCGGGGACCGGCCCTCGTACGTGTACGACGAACTCAGCCCGGCCCGCGTGCGGATGGTCTTCCTCGCGCTGATGCTCACCCTGCTGCTCGCCGCCCTCGACCAGATGATCGTGGCGACCGCGCTGCCCAAGATCGTCGGTGAGCTGCACGGCCTGGACAAGATGTCCTGGGCGGTCACCGCGTATCTGCTGGCCTCCACCATCGGGCTGCCGATCTACGGAAAGCTCGGCGACCTCTTCGGACGCAAGTCCATCTTCATCTTCGCGATCGTCGTCTTCGTCATCGGCTCGGCCCTGGCCGGCTGGTCACGCTCGATGGACGAACTCATCGCCTTCCGCGCCGTCCAGGGCATCGGCGGCGGCGGACTCATGATCGGTGTGCAGGCGATCATCGCCGACATCGTGCCGCCCCGTGAGCGCGGCCGCTTCATGGGACTGATCGGCGCGGCCTTCGGGCTCGCCTCGGTCGCGGGGCCACTGCTCGGCGGGTTCTTCACCGACCATGCGTCCTGGCGCTGGTGCTTCTACATCAATGTGCCGTTCGGCCTGGTCACGCTGGTGATGATCGCCCTCGTACTGAAGCTGCCGAAGCCCACCGCGAAACCGCGCCTGGACGTGCTCGGCGCGCTGCTGCTCGCCGCCGCCTCCACCTGCCTTGTGCTGCTGACCAGTTGGGGCGGCACCGAGTACGCCTGGGGCTCGCGCACCATCCTGGGGCTCGCGGCCGGTGCGGCGGGAACCGCCATCCTCTTCGTGGTCGTCGAGCACTTCGCACCCGAACCGATCATTCCGCTGCGGCTGTTCCGCGACGGCATCTTCAATGTGACGGCGCTCGTCGGCGCGGTCGTCGGCGTCGCGCTCTTCGGCGCGGCCAGCTATCTGCCGACGTTCCTTCAGATGGTCGACGGGGCGAGCGCCACCGAATCGGGGCTGCTGATGCTGCCGATGATGGGCGGCATCGTCGGCGCCTCGGTCGTCTCGGGCCAGCTCATCAGCCGTACGGGACGCTACAAGGCCTTCCCCGTCGTCGGCAGCGCGATCTCCGCCGTCGGGATGTGGCTGCTCTCGCGGCTCGAAGTGGACACCTCGCGGCTGGAGTACAGCATCGGGATGGCCGTCCTGGGCATCGGGATCGGCCTGATCATGCCGGTGCTCGTGCTGGCCGTGCAGAACTCCGTACCGCCCTCGGACATCGGCACCGCCACCAGCGCCAACAACTACTTCCGGCAGATCGGCGGCAGTGTCGGCGCCGCCGTCTTCGGCACGCTCTTCGCCAACCGCCTCGCCGACGCCCTGGTCGAACGGCTCCCGGCGGGCGCCCAGCTGCCCGACCCCGAGTCGATCACCCCGCAACTGGTCCACGCGATGCCCGCCGCCCTGCGCGACGGCTACATCCAGGCGTACGCCGACGCGATGCCCCGGATCTTCCTCTACCTCGTTCCGGTGCTCGTCCTCGGCCTCTTGATCGCCTTCTTCCTCAAGGAGAAACCGCTGGTGTCCCACAACGCCCCCGCCGCCGAGCCCGACGCCGCAGTCCCCACGGCCCGTACCCCCGCAGCTTCTGCCCCTTACCTTGCGGGAGTTCCGGTCTGCGGCCATGTCCACCACCACGACGGATCGACCGTCCCGCGTGCCGCCCTCACCCTCATCGACATCACCGGGCGGCAGATCGGGCGGGGCGCGAGCGGCGAGGACGGGCGGTACGCGCTGAGCGTCCCCGGTTCCGGTTCGTACGTACTGATCGCGGCGGCCGGCGGACACCAGCCGCAGGCCGTCAGCGTCACCGTCGGCGAGCGCCCGGTCGACCTGGACGTGGTCCTCGGCGGCGCCGGGCGACTCGCCGGGACCGTCGTCACCGCGGACGGGACGCCCGTGCGCGACGCCGCCGTGACGCTCACCGACGTACGGGGCGAGGTCGTCGCCTCGACGCGCAGCGGGCGTGAAGGGTCGTACGTGATCACGGAGTTGGTGGCGGGGGAGTACACCCTCGCGGCGAGCGCGCCCGCCTTCCGCCCCGCCGCGCTCCCGGTGAGCGTGCAGGCCTCCCGGGAGACCCGGCAGGACATCGAGCTGGCTGGCGGGGCGGTGCTGCGCGGCACCGTGCGGGCCGGCGGCGGCCGTCCGGTGGAGGATGCACGCGTCACGCTGCTCGATGCCGCCGGCAATGTGGTGGACACCCTCACCACGGGCCCCGACGGCACCTTCCGCTTCGTCGATCTGTCCTCCGGCGAGTACACGGTGATCGCCGCCGGCTACCCGCCCGTCGCCACGGTCCTGCAGGTCGCGGGCGGTGGCCGCACCGAGCGCGATCTCCAACTGGGGCACGAGGACTGACCAATTGTCAGAATGTGCGCGGGCGCACGACCTATTCGGTCCTTCGCCCGCGCACTGCTCCGTGGGGGCCGTACGGTGGATCCATGGAGCGTGGTACTCCGCAGTACGCAGTGGCAGGGCGCATTCCGCTGGCCGTCGTCGTCGTGGACGGACAGGGCCTGGTCTCACACTGGTCCACCGGTGCGCGACGGCTGTTCGGCCGCCCGAAGGAAGAGGCGGTGGGGCAGCCCGCCGTCGAGCTGATGCCGGTCTCCGGCGCGCTGAGCGAGGACGAAGCGTCCGACGGGTACGGACTCTACGAACACGAGACGGTCGAGCTGGGCCCCGGCCTGGACGCCACGCTCAACGGGCTCACCTCCTATCCGGCTGCGGGCCGGGCCCGGCTCTCGGAGCCGGGACGCGCGCAGCTCGACGTGCTCTGGTGGGCGTATCCGCTGGTCGGTCCCGGACCCGAGCGGCTGCTCGTCCTGGCCGCCGACGCCTCCCGGCTGCATACGGAGTCCGGCGACAACGGTGTCGAGCGGATAGCGCCCGGGTTCGCGCTCCACACGGAGTTCCTCGGCTCGGAGGAGCTGGCCGGGCGGCTGCCGGAGATCCTGCCGAGCATGAGCGTCGGCGAGAGCCGCCGTATCGTTTCGCAGGTCCTCGAACTGGGCTATCCCGTACTGGAGTACAGCCAGCACGACCGGGTGCCGGTGACGCCCGACTGGGGTGTTCCGCAGCGGGCCGGGCACGCGGCACGCCGGAAGGAGGCCGAGGACGCGGCGGCGGGGCAGCTCGCAGCGCCCGCGGAACCCGAGCAGGACCTCGAGTACGCCGCCGTGCGCGAGCGCCTCGAATTCCTCAACGAGGTGAGCGGCCGCATCGGTTCCTCCCTCGACCTGGCCCGTACGATCCACGAGGTGAGCGCCGCCGTCGTCCCGCGCTTCACCGACGTCGCGGGCACCTACTTGCGCGAACAGGTCATCGCGGGCGAAGGGTTCCCCGACGGGCCGCCCGACGAGACCACCATGTGGCACCGGGTAGCCGTCGAACACGTCGACGCACCCGGACGCTGGGACGACGTCGTACCGGTCGGCGAGGCCATGCCCTTCCCGGCGCACACCCCCTTCTTCCAGTGCATGACCTCCGGCGATCCCGTGCTCGTCCCGCAGATCAGCGAGCAGATGGGCACCGCCATCGCCTCGCAGTTCGAGAAGCGGGACATCAGGCCGCTGATCAACGGCCGTTCGATGCTGGTCGTGCCGCTCAAGGCGCGCAACGTGGTCCTCGGATTCATGATCCTGCTGCGCCACCCGGGCCGGACCCTCTTCAACGACATGGACCGCTTCACCGGCGCCGAACTGGCCGCCCGCGCGGGGCTCGTCCTGGACAACGCCCGTATGTACACCTACCAGGAGAGCGTCGCCGAGACCCTCCAGGACAGCATGCTGCCGCAGGTCACCCCGCGGATGACCGGCTGCGACACGGCGACGCGCTATCTGCCGGGGACGCTGCTGGGGCGGGTCGGCGGCGACTGGTTCGACTCCGTCAAACTGCCCGGGTCGCGGATCGCGCTCGTGGTCGGCGACGTGATGGGGCACGGGCTCAACTCCGCGGCGATGATGGGCCAGTTGAGGACCGCCGTACAGACGATGGCCGCCCTCGACCTGCCGCCCGCACAGCTCCTGCGCAACCTCGACGACCTGGCGCAGCGGCTCGGCGAGCACTATCTGGCGACCTGTCTGTACGCGATCTACGACCCGGTCCGCGGCGAACTGCTCATGTCGAACGCGGGCCACATCCCGCCGGTTCTCGTCCGGGCGGCGGACGGCCGCAGCGAGCTGATCGAACTGCCCACGGGTGCGCCGATCGGCGTCGGCGGGGTGCCCTTCGAGACCGTACGGATCGCGGTGGCGCCCGGGGACCGCCTGGTGATGTGCACGGACGGTCTGGTGGAGGTGCGCGGCGAGGACATCGGCGTCGGCCTCGCCACCCTCTGCGAGTCCGCCGCCCACCCCGCCGCCTCCATGGACGACGCCTGCGACACGATCATCCGCGCACTCAATACGCGCGGCGGACGCAAGGACGACGTGGCGCTTCTGATGGCCAGGCTCAACGGCATCGCGACCGAGGACGTGGCGCAGTGGGACCTGGCGTCCGAGCCCGAAGAGGTGGGCAGGGCGCGGAGGTTGGTGCGCGCCCAGCTGTCGGACTGGGGCCTCGAAGGGGTGTCGGAGAACGCGGAGCTGCTGGTCGGCGAGGTGGTGACCAATGCCGTACGGCATGCGGGCGGCCGCCGGGTCGGGCTGCGGCTGGTACGGGCCGAGACACTGCTCTGCGAGGTCGTCGACGACGGTCATGTCCTGCCGACGCTGCTGAGCGCAGGTCCCTCCGACGAGGCGGGGCGCGGACTGCGTGTGGTGAGCCGGCTGGCGCGGGAGTGGGGAGCGAGCCGTACCGGTGACGGAAAGACGGTCTGGTTCGAACTGTCGCTGCGCTGACGGGTTGTGCGGGCAACTCCGGGGCTGTAAACCGATCTTGACGTAGTGCGCCGCCGCATCCTGGGGAGCTGGCCATGAGTGTGACGAGTCGGTACAAGGACGCCTGGGAAGGGTTCTGGGGCGAGGCGCCCGACGAGCAGGGGGCGGTGTTCTGGGACGCGGAGCCCGCGCTCACGTCCGCCCTCCATCTGGCCCTCTTCGAGCCGTACTTGGCCGGGACCGGGCTCCCCGTGGTGGATCTGGGGTGCGGGAACGGGACGCAGACGCGCTTCCTCGCCGGGCGGTTCGAGGGGACCCTGGGTGTGGATCTGTCGGCGGCCGCCGTCGAGCACGCCCGGCATCAGGACGGCTCGGGGCGGGTGCGGTTCGAGCAGCTCGACGCGGTGGACGACAAAGCCGTACAGCAGCTGCACGCCGAACTGGGGGACGCGCACGTCTATATGCGTGGAGTACTGCACCAGACCGAGCCCGCCGACCGGCAGACGCTCGCGGACTCGATCGCGACTCTGGTGGGGGAGCGGGGACGGGCGTTCGTGGTGGAGCCCTCGCAGGAGGCGAAGCCGCTGATGATGGGGATCGCACAGGGCCCGACCGGGCCGCCGGCCAAAATGCGGCCGATCTTCGCGCACGGCATCGCACCGGGCGAGGTGGCGGACGCGGAACTGCCGGGGTACTTCAGGGCGGCGGGGCTGACGGTGGTGGCGGAGGGTGAACTGCCGCTGACGACGACGGAGCACCGGTCGGACGGCTCGCTGATCGAACTGCCGTCGAAGTGGCTGGTCGTGGGGCGCTGAGCCGGATGACTTCGTATGAGCGCACCCTGCTTCCCCGTTCGGCTCCGGCTGCCCTGGGGGTGTCGTCCCGTGCGATCACCATGCTGCTCGACCGGCTCGAAGAGGAATCCGTCGAGTGCCACTCGATCATGGTCGTACGCCGCGGCCACGTCATCGCCGAAGGCTGGTGGGCGCCGTACTCGGCCGAGCGGGTCACGGGGCGCGGCCTCCCGGAGTACCTCGACGAGCGCCTCTTCACGCCGATGGGTGTCGACCACGCCGAGTGGGACCGGGCGGCGAGCGGTGCCGCCTTCGGATTCCACGGCCTGCACCTGACGACCGAGGCCGTCGCCGCCTTCGGTGAACTGCTGCGGTGCGGAGGCATGTGGGGCGGCCAACAGCTCGTCCCGCGCGCGTGGGTGGAGCTCGCGACCCGACGGCACATCGACTGCGAGTGGATCCTCGACGGGACGGACCAGACGGACTTCGCCCGCGGGTACGGCTACCAGTTCTGGATGTCGCGGAACGGCTTCCACGGGCACGGTTCCTTCGGTCAGCGGTGCGTGGTGGTCCCCTCGCTCGATCTTGTGCTCGCCGTGACCGCCCAGGGGGACTCCCAGGAGGTGTTCGACGCCCTGTGGGAGTGCCTGCTGCCTGGCATGGACCGGGCGGACAGCGCCGAGGACGACGAGATCCTGGCCGACCTCTACGTCATCGCCACCCCGCACCGCGTCCGGCTGCTCGTCGACGCCGACACGGGCACCGCGACGGCGAGATGGAGCGCCGTGCCCCTCACCGGCCTCCGTCTGGAACTGCATGTGCGGGTGCCGTTGATGACACGGTCCGACGTCGCGTAGGCGATCCGAACATTCGGTGGAAAGGGCTGGTCGGGGGCTGTGCGGTGCGAGGTTAGTGGTATAGACCACCGATAGTTATCCACAGCTCTGGCAGAGGTGGCGGGGCAGCGCGTACGGTTTCGGTTCATGAAGATCCTCATCAGCGCCGACATGGAGGGCGCGACGGGGGTGACCTGGCCGGCCGACGTGCTGCCGGGCACCCCGCAGTGGGAGCGCTGCCGCTCCATGTTCACCTCCGACGTGAACGCGGCCGCGCTCGGCTTCTTCGACGGGGGCGCCGACGAGGTGCTCGTCAACGAGGCCCACTGGTCCATGCGCAATCTGCTGCTCGAGCAGCTGGACGACCGTGTGCAGATGCTCACCGGACGCCACAAGTCGCTCTCGATGGTGGAGGGTGTGCAGCACGGAGACGTCGACGGCATCGCCTTCGTCGGGTACCACACGGGTGCCGGCATGGAGGGTGTGCTGGCGCACACCTATCTGGCCAACCAGATCACCGGCGTGTGGCTCAACGGGAAGCGGGCCAGCGAGGGTCTGCTCAACGCCCATGTGGTCGCGGAGTACGGCGTTCCCGTGGTGCTCTTCACCGGTGACGACCTGGCCTGCGAGGACGCCCTGGGGTATGCGCCCGAGGCCCGCAAGGTGGCGGTGAAGGACCATGTCTCGCGGTATGCGGCGGTCTGCCGCACACCGGCGAGGACCGCGGCCGACATCCGCGCCGCGGCGAAGGACGCGACGTCTCTGGCCGTACGGCACGCACCCGTGCACGGCGGGGAGTTCACCGTGGAGATGGAGTTCGACGCCGAGCATCTGGCGGACGCCGCCACGGTGGTTCCGGGGGCCGAACGGACCGGTGAACGGCGCGTCGCGTACACCAGCGAGGCGATGTATGAGGCCATTCGCACCTTCAAGGCCGTCACGACGATCGTCTCGGCCGCAGTGGAGGAGCAGTATGGCTGACATGCGGGCAGTTGATGCGCAGGCGCTGGAGGAGGTCGTCGCCTTCACCTCGGACCTGATCCGGATCGACACCACCAACCGGGGCGGGGGAGACTGCCAGGAGCGCCCGGCCGCGGAGTACGTGGCGGCGAAGCTGGCCGAAACCGGCCTGGAACCCGTCCTGTTGGAGCGCACACCCGGGCGGACCAATGTGGTCGCCCGGATCGAGGGCACGGATCCCTCCGCCGATGCCCTTCTTGTGCACGGGCACCTCGACGTCGTCCCCGCCGAACCGGCCGACTGGACCGTCCACCCCTTCTCCGGGGAGGTCAGGGACGGGATGGTGTGGGGCCGCGGCGCCATCGACATGAAGAACATGGACGCGATGGTCCTCGCCGTCGTACGGGCCTGGGCGCGCCAGGGGATCCGGCCGCGGCGCGACATCGTCATCGCGTACACCGCCGACGAGGAGGCCAGCGCGATCGACGGCTCGGACTTCCTCGCCACGCAGCACCCCGGACTCTTCGAGGGCTGCACCGAGGGCATCAGCGAGTCGGGCGCCTACTCCTTCCATCCCGGTTCCGGCATGGAGATCTATCCGATCGCGGCCGGCGAGCGCGGCACGGGATGGCTCAAGCTCACCGCGCACGGCCGCGCCGGCCACGGCTCCAAGGTGAACCGGGCCAACGCGGTGACCCGGCTGGCCGCGGCCATGACCCGGATCGGCGAGCACGAGTGGCCGGTGCGGCTCACTCCGACCGTGCGGGCCGCGCTGCGTGAACTTGCCGCGCTGTACGGCATCGAGACGGATGTCGAGGCCGCCGGGTTCGATGTGGACGCGCTGCTGGAGAAGCTCGGCCCGGCCGCCGCACTCGTCGACGCGACCGTGCGCAACAGCTCCAACCCGACGATGCTGGACGCCGGTTACAAGGTCAACGTGATCCCCGGGCACGCGAGCGGCTTCGTCGACGGCCGGACGCTGCCCGGCGGCGAGGAGGAGTTCCGCGAGACGCTCGACCGGCTCACCGGACCTGACGTGGAGTGGGAGTTCGCGCACCGGGAGATCGCCCTCCAGGCGCCCGTGGACTCCCCGACCTTCGCCAAACTGCGCGCCGCCGTCGAACGGTTCGCGCCCGGGGCGCACGTCGTGCCGTTCTGCATGTCGGGCGGCACCGACGCCAAGCAGTTCTCCCGGCTCGGCATCACCGGCTACGGCTTCTCGCCGGTCCGGATGCCCGTCGGGCTCGATTACCAGGCGCTCTTCCACGGGGTGGACGAGCGCGTCCCGGTCGACGGTCTGCACTTCGGCGTGAACGTGCTCGACCACTATCTGCAGTCCGCCTGAGGGAAGTGGGGAGAGACATGGTGCCCATGGGGCCGTACGGAACCTGGCCGTCGCCGATCGACGGGGCGCTCGCGGCCTCGCACGACGGGATGCCGGAGTACGTCGGAGCGGTCGGCGACGAGATCTGGTGGACGGCGCCGCGTCCCGCCGAAGGCGGCAGGCGCGCGCTGATGCGACGGCGCGCGGATGGCAGCGAGGAGTCGGTGCTGCCCGCTCCCTGGAACGTACGCAGCCGCGTCATCGAGTACGGCGGCCGGCCCTGGGCCGGAGCGGCGAGCGCGACGGGCACCCCGCTCGTCGTCTTCGTCCACTTCCCCGACCAGCGGCTGTACGCGTACGAACCGGACGGCGGCGCGGAGCCCAGGCCGCTCACCCCCGTCTCGGCGGTCGGCGGCGGGCTGCGCTGGGTGGACCCCACGATCCGCGTCGAGGCGGGCGAAGTCTGGTGCGTCCTGGAGGAGTTCACCGGCGAGGCGCCGACCGATGTGCGCCGGGTGATCGCCGCCGTACCGCTGGACGGATCGGCCGCGGACGACCGTGGTGCCGTACGCGAACTCTCCGACGGACGGCACCGGTTCGTCACCGGGCCGCGCCTCTCGCCCGACGGGCGACAGGCCGCGTGGATCGGCTGGGACCACCCCCGGATGCCGTGGGACGGTACCGAAGTGATGCTCGGCCAGGTGACCGCGGACGGTCCCTTCACCGAGGTACGGAGCGTGGCCGGCGGCCCCGAGGAGTCCATCCCGCAGGTCGGCTGGACCGCCGACGGACAACTCCTCTTCGCCTCCGACCGCGGCGGCTGGTGGAACCTCTACCGGGGCGCGGACGAGACCCCGCTCTGCCCGCGCGAGGAGGAGTTCGGCGGGCCGCTCTGGAAGATCGGGCTGCAGTGGTTCCAGCCGCTGGAGAACGGTCTGATCGCCGTCGTCCACGGCGCGGGCACCACCACGCTGGGCATACTCGACCCCGAGACCGGCGAGCTGGTCGACGCCGCGGGACCGTGGACCGCCTGGTCGTCGACGCTCGCCGTGCACGGCACCCGGGTCGTCGGCGTCGCCGCCAGCCCGCGCAGCGGGTACGAGATCGTGGAGCTCGACACCCGTACGGGACGGACCCGCGTCATCGGCGCGGCGCACCACGACGCCGTGGACCCGGCGTACTACCCCGAACCGCAGATCCGTACCTTCACCGGCCCCGAGGGCCGCGACATCCACGCCCACATCTACCCGCCGCACAGTCCCGACCGCATCGCACCCGACGACGAACTGCCGCCCTACGTGGTGTGGGCGCACGGCGGTCCCACCGGACACGCACCGCTCGTACTCGACCTGGAGATCGCCTACTTCACCTCGCGCGGAATCGGGGTCGCCGAGGTCAACTACGGCGGCTCCGCCGGCTACGGACGCGAGTACCGCAACCGGCTGCGCGAGCAGTGGGGCGTCGTCGACGTCGAGGACTGCGCGGCCGTCGCCCGGGCGCTCGCCGCCGAGGGCACCGCCGACGCCGCCCGCCTCGCGATCCGCGGCGGCAGCGCGGGCGGCTGGACCACTGCGGCCTCGCTCGCGTTCACCGACGTCTACGCCTGCGGCACCGTCCTCTTCCCGATCCTCGACCTCACCGACTGGGCGTCGGCCGACGGCACCCACGACTTCGAGTCCCAGTACCTGGAGAGCCTGATCGGGCCGCTGGCGGAGGTCCCCGACCGCTACCGCGACCGCTCGCCCGCCCAACACGCGGAGAGCGTCACCGCGCCCTTCCTGCTCCTTCAGGGGCTCGACGACGTGATCTGCCCGCCCGTGCAGTGCGAACGCTTCCTCGCGCAGATGGCCGGGCGCGGCATCCCGCACGCGTACCTCACCTTCGAGGGGGAGGGGCACGGCTTCCGCAGGGCCGACACCCTGATCCGCGCGCTCGAGGCCGAACTCTCCCTCTACGCACAGACCTATCGAATCTCCCGTCCCGACGTCCCCGCACTGGAGCTCGACAAGTGACCCTCACGCCCCTGACCCGGCCCGCGCGACTGAGGCCGGGGGCCCGGGTGGCCGTCGTGGCCCCGAGCGGTCCCCTGCCCGAGGACCGGCTCCAGGCGGGCCTCGACATCCTGCGCGGCTGGGACCTGGACCCGTTCGTCCTGGACCATGTCCTCGACCGGCACCCGCAGTTCCCGTACCTCGCTGGTACGGACGAGGCGCGCGCCAGGGACCTCCAGGCGGCCTGGTGCGACCCGTCCGTGGACGCGGTCTTCTGCGCCCGCGGCGGGTACGGCGTCCAGCGCATGGTCGATCTGCTCGACTGGACGGCGATGCGCGCGGCCGGCCCGAAGGTCTTCCTCGGATACAGCGACATCACCGCCCTGCACGAGGCGTTCGCCGTCCGGCTGGGTCTCGCCACCCTGCACGGACCGATGGTCGCGGCGATGTCCTTCCTCAAGGACGAGCGCACCCAGGAGTCCCTGCGCGCCACGCTCTTCGAGCCCGAGTCGGTGCAAACGCTCGGCCTCGACACGGCCCGCACCCTGGTTCCCGGGCAGGCACGCGGCATCACCCTGGGCGGGTGCGTCTCCCTGCTCGCCGCCGATCTGGGCACACCGCACGCCCGTCCCTCCGCGCGTGGCGGGCTGCTGATGATCGAGGACATCGGGGAGGAGCCGTACCGTCTCGACCGGATCCTCACCCAACTCCTGCGGTCCGGCTGGCTGGACGGAGTCGCCGGGATCGCCCTCGGCTCGTGGGAGGAGTGCGGTCCGTACGACGACGTGCGCGCGGTCCTCCTGGAGCGGCTCGGCACACTGGGTGTGCCCATCGTCGAGGAGTTCGGTTTCGGCCACTGCACCACGGCGGAGACCGTGCCGTTCGGCGTACCCGCCCTGCTCGACGCCGACGCGGGCACGCTCACTCTGGAGGTACCGGCCCTGAGCTGAACCGGAACTGACTCCTCCTCCTCAACAACTCCTGTCACGGACGTTGACACGGCCGAGACACGTGTCACAGCATGAGCGCGGCGCCGTACCTACCGGTCGGTACATGGTCCTCAGTGTGGAGGTCGTCCTGTCCAGATCCCGTAAAGCGCTCGCCATGGCCGTCGGTGCGGCAGCCATTGCCGCACCGCTGACGTTCACCGGCCCGGCCAGTGCCACGACCGCCGACTACACCGTCACCCCGCTGAAGTTCACCGTCCAGGCGGGCGGCCGCAGTTGCACCGTGGACGCGGACCTCTACCGCCCGGCCGGAGTCGA
Organism: Streptomyces sp. NBC_01465; assembly: GCF_036227325.1. Taxonomy (NCBI): domain Bacteria; kingdom Bacillati; phylum Actinomycetota; class Actinomycetes; order Kitasatosporales; family Streptomycetaceae; genus Streptomyces; species Streptomyces sp. NBC_01465. The sequence continues at coordinate 7,309,205 of NZ_CP109467.1, forward strand.
CCGGCAGCACACCGCTCCTGCCGTCCTCACCACCAACGGATTCGGCGGCGCCAAGTCCGACGGCGGCACCGCCGGCACGGCCAAGGCCTTCGCGTCCCGCGGCTATGTGGCGCTCGCCTACTCGGGTCTGGGCTTCGGCAATTCGGGCTGTCTGATCTCGCTCGACGACCCGCGCATCGACGGCCGCGCGGCCTCGAAGCTCGTCGACTTCCTGGCGGGCTCCCTGGCGGCCGACGACGGCACCAAGGCCGACTACGTCACGCGCGACGGCCGGAACGATCCCCGCGTGGGCATGATCGGCGGCTCGTACGGCGGCGCGGTCCAGATGGCCGCCGCCTCGGTGGACCACCGGATCGACGCACTCGTCCCGATGATCACCTGGAACGACCTCTCCTACGCGCTCGACCCGAACAACGCCGGACAGCGCAGGGGAGTCAGCTCCGACACCGCCGGTGTCTTCAAGTACCAGTGGTCCAACGGCTTCTACCTCATCGGCGAGAGCCAGCCCATCCTCAACCCCGGCAGCCTCGACCCGTCCCGCATCAACACCCTGGACTGTCTGCACTTCGTCTCCGACGCCTGCAGCACGATGCGGCTCCTCAACTCGGGCAGCTACCCGCGCGACAAGACCGAGGACATGCAGGACTACGCCCGCAGCGTCTCCCCGGTCTCGTACCTGAAGGGCGTCAGGGCCCCCACGCTCCTGATCCAGGGCCAGACCGACAGCCTGTTCAACCTCAACGAGGCGACGGCGACGTACAAGACGCTCAAGGCGCAGGGCACCGAGGCCAAGATGATCTGGCAGTCCCCGGGCCACAGCGGCGGCCAGGCCGCGGGTGAACTCAACCTCGCCCAGGGCAACTTGGAGACCAGCTACACCGGGCAGCGCGTCCTGGCCTGGTTCGACCGCTACCTCCAGCACAAGCACTCCACGGACACCGGCCCCGCCTTCGCGTACTACCGGGCCTACGAGAGCGGCTACGGCGAGGCCAGGTCGCTCCCCGCCCTCTCCCAGAAGCTCTACCTCTCCGGCGACGGCAAGCTCGTCGACAACCGGCACAAGGTGACCCGCGGCGCCCGTACGTACACGAACCTGCTGACCCCCACCAGCCACTCCGAGTTCTCCCTCGCGGGATCGCTCGGCCTGCCCGACCCGGCGCCGTTCGACGCCCCCGGCACCTATCTGGGCTGGTCCACGCAGCCGCTCACCGAGGCCGTCGACGTCGTCGGCTCGCCCAAGGCGACGCTCAAGGTCCTCTCGCCCGTGGCCGCGCACACCCAGCGCTCGCACGACGCCGCCAACAAGCTCGTGCTCTTCGCCAAGGTCTACGACGTGGCACCCGACGGCACCAAGACGCTGGTCAACCGTCTCGTCGCACCGGTGCGCGTACCGGACGTGAACAAGCCGTTCACGGTGAACCTGCCGGGCATCGTGCACCGTTACGAGGCGGGCCACCGCCTGGAGTTCGTGATCGCCGCCAGCGACGACGCGTACGTCGGCAACAAGGGCATCAAGCCCGTCACGGTGGTCAGCGCCCCCGGATCGACGGGGGCGCTCGAACTCCCCGTCGTCAGCGGGTCGTTGAAGGACTGAGCGCCGCGTAGCCGGGGCGGATCACCTCTTCGATGATCCGCCTCCGCTCCGGCAGCGGCAGGAACGCCGACTCCACCGCGGCGACCGTCAGCTCCTCGAAGACCTCGGGGCCGTAGCCGAAGGCATCCGCCATGTGCCGGAACTCCTGGCTCATGGTGGTGCCGGAGACCAGCCGGTTGTCCGTGTTGAGCGTGACCCGGAAACCGAGCCGGCGCAGTTCCTCGATCGGGTGCGTGGCGTAGCTCTTGGCCGCTCCCGTCTGGAGGTTGGAGGTCGGGCAGATCTCCAGCGTGATGCCGTTGTCGCGGATGTACGAGGCCAGGTGCCCCAGCGTCCCGTCCTCCGCGATGTCGTCGGTGATCCGCACCCCGTGCCCGATCCGCTCGGCGCCGCACACCTGCACCGCCTCGTGGACGGACTCGGCGCCGACGGCCTCGCCCGCGTGGATGGTGAAGTGGCAGCTGGCGCGCTTGAGGTGCTGGAAGGCGGGGAGGTGGCGGGCCGGCGGATTGCCGATCTCACCGCCCGCGATGTCGAAGCCGGCCACGCCGCGCTCGCGGTGCGCGACGGTCAGCTCCGCTATCTCCAGCGAGCGGTCGGTGTGCCGCATGCCGGTCAGCAGCGCCCGCACGACGATCCGCCCGCCGGTGCGCCGCTCGCCCTCCCGGAATCCCGCGTTCACGGCCTCGACGACCTCGTCCAGGCTGAGCCCCTGCTCCAGGTGCTGCTCCGGGGCGTACCGCACCTCCGCGTAGACGACACCGTCCGCCGCCAGGTCCTCGGCGCACTCCGCCGCGATCCGCTCCAGCGCCTCACGGGTCTGCATCACCGCGCAGGTGTGTGCGAAGGTCTCCAGGTACCGCTCCAGCGATCCGGAGTCCGCCGCGTTCCTGAACCAGAGCGCGAGCGCGTCCGGGTCCTCGGTGGGCAGAGCGGTGTATCCGGCCTCGCGGGCCAGCTCGACGATGGTGGCGGGGCGCAGTCCGCCGTCGAGGTGGTCGTGGAGTACGGCCTTGGGTGCGCGGAGGATGTCAGACAAGTGCATGAGCGGGGAGTCTAGGGCAAGAATCCGCGGACCCGCCGTGAGGGCCGTCTCAGTTCGACTGCAGCACCATCAGGGCGGGCGCCCCGGTCGGCAGCATGTGCTTCGCCGCGAGGACGGGGACCTCCCCGCACCGTACGACCTGGGTGACCAGCACGGCTGGGGTGCCCGCCGCGCGCCCCAGCTGCTCGCCGCGCCGCTGCCCGAGCAGCGTCGCCCCCACACCGCTGCGCGCGGTCAGCTCCATCCCGCGCGAGGCCCCGACGAGCACGGCCAGCATCGACGCCCCCGCAGGTTCCCGCTCCAGCGCCTCCGCGAACGCCGGATGCGCCTTCTCCAGTACGTCGCCGGGCGCGGCCCACTCCTGGCTGAGCGCGCCCGCCGCATCGTCCCCGGCCAGCACGGACTCCCAGAAGCGGAGCGAGGAACCGGCGGGCGCGAGCAGATGCTGGGTGGTGAAGTCGGTGGGCTCCTCGACGGTCCGCAGCAGCGGCCGCACCCGGGCGGACAGCAGCTCCTCCAGGGGCTGGATGTGCTCGTAACCGCGCCTGGGCGGGCTGTCGTTGACCGTACGGCCGACCCCCCGTCGCACCGAGAGCAGCCCGTCCTCCTGGAGCAGCAGCAGTGCCTCGCGCAGGGCGGGCCGGCTCACTCCCAGCTCGGCCGCGAGCTTGGGCTCGGAGGGCAGGGTGGAGCCCGGCGGGTAGGTCCCCGCGTGGATCGCGTCCGCGATCCGTTCGTACAGGACGACGACCGGCCTGCGCTGCTGTCCGCCGACTGTCACTGGAACTCCTCAACACGCACCGGGTGGAGCCCCATCTTCCAGGGCGCCCACTTGTCTGACAAGGCGGACCCGGCCGGAGCGACTCACCCGTACGGCCCGCTACCTGCCGCGCCCCGGGCCCGAATCTGTCCATGCTGGGGCGCGGGGGCGGAGTCACATTCCAGGAGAAGGGCCTGACCATGAGCCCCAAGGAAACATCGAGCGGCGACAAGGGCGGCCTCGCCGGCCAGTTCACGCCCGCCAGGATCGCGGTGATCGCGCTCGCGGTCCTCGCGCTGATCTTCATCTTCGAGAACACCCGGCAGGTCAAGATCCGCCTGCTGATCCCCGAAGTCTCGATGCCGCTCTACATGGCCCTGCTCGCGATGTTCGTGATCGGCGCACTCTGCGGCGGTTATTTCTTCAGGAGGCGGAACAAGTGAAGCGTGCGGCAACGGTGACGGCGGGCATAGTCCTCGCCATGACGGCGTCCATGGGTGCGGCCTCGGCGGCGGTGGCCGATTCGGGACCCCCCATGCCCGACTTCCGGGGCAGGGGGCTGATGCACGTCTTCAACAGCCTCGACTACCGCACGCACGTCGAGGTCCGCGACGTCAGCGGCACCCACCGCAATGTGCTCTGGCCCTTCAGCTGGAAGGTCTGCACGCAGTCCCCGGCGGCCGGCACCAAGCTGGACGACCAGTCGGTGCGGATCGGTGTCGTCAAGACCGACGAGAAGTGCCCCAAGAAGGCAGCGGCGGACGACTGAGTACGCTGGCGCGATGCTTGCTGATGTCACGTATCTCGCCGAGGGCCCCCGCGTGGGCATACGCCACTTCTCGCTGCAGGACGCCGAGGAGTTCACGGCACACGCGGGGGAGAGCCGCACCCTGCACCACCCGTGGCTCTTCCCGCCCGTCGAGACCGGCGCGTACACGGCGTACGCGCGCCGGCTGATCGAGGACCCGGCCAAGGCCGGGTTCCTCGTCTGCGAGCGCGACGGCGACGCACCGGGCCGCATCGCGGGCTTCATCAACATCAACAACATCGTCGAAGGCGCCTTTCTGAGCGGAGCGCTCGGATACGGCGCCTTCGCGCACGCCGCGGGCCGCGGTCTGATGGGCGAAGGCCTCGGCCTGGTGACGCGGTACGCCTTCCGGACGCTGGGACTGCACCGGCTCGAGGTGAACATCCAGCCCGGCAACGAGGCGTCGATCGCGCTGGTGCGCAGGGCGGGTTTCCGGCTCGAGGGGTACTCGCCGGACTTCCTCCACATCGACGGGGCCTGGCGCGACCACGAACGCTGGGCCATCACTGCGGAAATGCTCTCCGGCCGACCCCTCTGACTTGTGTTCGGGCCGTATCCGCTGGTAGATCAACTGGACCGACCGATCTGCCTGTGGGGGGCCCGAGATGACCGAGAGACCTGTGCCGGGGGACGAACCGTCCCTGCCGGACGACGTGTGGGAGCAGTTCAAGCAGGACAGCGAGGGGGCGATACGCGCTTCGGCTCCCAAGGAGCCCTCGGCGCGTGCGCGGATGGTGACCGAGCGGCTGAGGCAGCAGGAGGCCGCCGGGATCAGGCCCGAAGGCTGGCGCGCCGACCCCGTGGGGCGGGTGCGGAAGCGCCGCCGCTGGGTCGCGCCGGTCGGCTTCCTGGTGGCGATCGGGGCGCTGCTGGTGGCGCTCAACCCGTCGAAGGCACTCGACCTCGTCGACGGCTCCAACGGCGCGGAATCCGCGACTCCGAGCGCCTCGCCCCTCGCCGCCGAGACGGTGCGGCCCAGCTCGGCCCCGACCGAGACCTTCCCCGGCACGCCGACCGTGGACGCGCCGTTCGCCGGCTCGCCCGCCCTGACGTATGCCGACGGGGAGGCCGGGATCGTACTGCCGAAGGCCCGCGCCGCCGGCGGACTCTCCCAGGAGCGGGTGGAGTTCGCGCTCCGCAAGACGAAGGAGTTCCTCGTCCACGCGAACCTCGACCCCCGCACACTGCGCGGCGAGCGCCCCGAATCGGCGCTGTCGCTGATCGAGCCGCGCCAGACGGATCTGCACACGCGCCTCGCCACCTCGCTGAGCACGCCGGACAAGGAGCACGATCCGCTGGCGATGTTCAGCCGGTTCGATCCGCAGGAGACCCGGCTCGTCGGCGACGTCGTCAAGACGCACGGCCGGATGACCTTCACCGCGGACAAGAAGGGCGGCGTCGACGTGCACGCCGACTACACCTTCGTCTACCCGCTGGTGAAAGCGGCCGACGGCAGCGACGAGGTCGCACGTACCGTGGTGCGCCGCATCCTGGACGTACAACTCGCCGACCCGGAACGCTTCCTGGTCACGCCAGGCAAGCTGCAGATCCTCAAGTACCAGGAGGACGCAGGCAATTCGGCCTGCGACGTCTACGACGGCTATCTGCACCCGCACTTCCGCTCGGACGCGCAGACCGGCTCCGCGCCCTCGGGCGAGACCGTCGATCCGTACGACCGCAGCCGCGATCTCGACAGCGAACGGTCCAAGGAGTGCGGGACGGTGTCCCGCACCTGACGTGCGGTTCAGCGGCCCTTGCGGTTGATCTTCATCGTGTCCATGTCCGTGACGGTCGAGCGCAGATCGCGGAAGCCGTGGCCCAGCGCCCTGAGGGAGGTCTCGGCGCGGTCCTCCGCGATCACGCCGGCCATCTCCTCGCCGTCCGCGGAGTCCGAGACGACGACGTAGCGGTACGAGAAGTGCTTGAGCACGGCGTCGTAGGTGAGCGAGCCCTCCTCGGTGAACTTCATCCCGGCGAGACCGTGCGCGTCCACCTCGGCGAGCAGCGCGCTGCGCGACGCGTCCGTCAGTCCGTCCCAGACCCCGCGGACGATCACCCGGTAGGTGTGGCTCGTGCTCATGCTCGGCTGCCCTCTCGCTCTGTCGTCTGCCGTTGACGCCCCAGGGTACGGCGCAGACGATGGACCCCATGCGACGCATCGTGGTCATCGACGCCCCCTCCAACCTGGGCCTGCGTCCACCGGCCCCCGGCACCGTCCCCGGCTGCTACAAGCTGGCCGGAGCCCTGCGCGAGCAGCGTCTCGTGCAGCGGCTCGGGGCGTACGAGGGCGGGGTCGTCGTGCCGCCCCGCTACGACCGCGGGCCCTGGCAGGAGGGCGACGGCGTCTTCAACGCGGCCGCGATCGCCGCGTACACCCCGCGCCTCGCCGACCGCATCGAGCACCATGTGCGGGCGGGGGACTTCCCGCTCGTCCTCGGCGGCGACTGCTCGATCCAGCTGGGCGCCTCGCTCGCGCTGCGCCGGATCGGCCGCTACGGCATCGCGGTGATCGACGGGTCCTCGGACTTCCGCCACCCGGGCAACTCCGACCGTGTCGGGGCGGCGGGCGGGGAGGAACTGGCGCTCGCCACCGGGCGCGGGCAGCGCGATCTGACGGACCTGGAGGGCTTGCGTCCGTACGTGTGCGACGAGGACGTCCGGGTCTTCGGGATCCGCGACTACGACGAAGAGCGGGCGGAACTGGCCGAACTGAAGATCTCGACGATGACCGTCGGCGAACTCCGTCAGTGGGGTGTGGCCGATCTCGCCGAAGGAGCCGTGCAGAGCCTGGAAGCACCGGTGACCGAAGGGTTCTGGATCCATCTGGACGCCGACGTCCTCGACCCGACCGTCATGCCCGCCGTCGACAGCCCCGATCCGGACGGTCTTCTCCCTGACGAACTGCGGGTGTTGCTGGCGAGGCTGCTGCGGTCCGAGCGCTGCGTGGGCCTGAATCTGACCATCTACGACCCCGATCTTGACCCCGAAGGGGTTGCGGGTGCGCTCCTCGCCGACCTCGTGGTGGACGCTTTTGCGCAAACCTGACCGGGGGAACCCCTGGTCAGCAGGCGTCGGCCGGTGTTCCATGGTCACCAAGGCAATCGAACGAGGAGGCTGCCTTGGCCACGACGGTGCGACGTGCCGTACTGACTCTGCCCGCCGCCCCGTTGGGGCCGGAGAACCCGCTGCCCGCGCTCCGGCCGCTGGACGAGGCGCACGGGATCGACACCGAGGGGCGCACCGACCTCCCCCGGGACATGGCGCGGCAGATCGGTTACGAGCCGCTCCGCACGCTGCTGCCCGTACGTGTCCTCGACGGGTACGGACGTGAGCGCACTCCGACCGGGCTTGAAGCGATCGTGATCGAGAACGACCGCTTGCGGGCCACCGTCCTTCCAGGCCTGGGCGGCCGCATCCAGTCGCTCTTCCACAAGCCGACCGACCGCGAACTGCTCTACCGCAACCCGGTCCTGCAGCCCGCCGACTTCGCGCTCAACGGCGCCTGGTTCTCCGGCGGCATCGAGTGGAACATCGGCGCCACCGGCCACACCACCCTCACCTGCGCCCCGCTGCACGCCGCCCTCGTGCCCGCCCCCGACGGCGGCGACATGGTCCGCCTCTGGGAGTGGGAGCGGCTGCGCGACCTGCCGTACCAGATCGACCTCTGGCTCCCCGCCGACTCCGACTTCCTCCACGTCGGCGTGCGCATCCGCAACCCGCACGAGACGGCCGTCCCCACCTACTGGTGGTCCAACATCGCCGTCCCCGAGGACGAGTCGACCCGCGTCGTCGCCCCCGCCGACGAGGCCTGGCACTTCGGCTACGAGCGCACCCTGCGCCGCGTCCCGGTCCCCGAACTCGACGGCATCGACCGCACCTACCCGCTGCGCAGCGAGCACGCCGCGGACTACTTCTACGAACTCCCCGACGGCGCCCGCCGCTGGATCTCCTCCCTCGACGCGTCCGGCCAGGGCCTCGTCCAGACCTCCACCGACCAACTGCGCGGCCGCAAGCTCTTCCTCTGGGGCTCGGGCGACGGCGGCCGCCGCTGGCAGGAGTGGCTGACCGAACCAGGCACCCCCGGCTACGCGGAGATCCAGGCCGGACTCGCCCGCACCCAGCTGGAGCACGTCAAGCTCGAGGCGGGCGCGGAGTTCAGCTGGCTGGAGGCGTACGGACCGCTCGCCGCCGACCCCGCCACGATCCACGGCGCCGACTGGCAGGCCGCCCGTACGGAAGCCGGGGCGCGCCTGGAGTCGGCCCTGCCCCGCGCCGAGGTCGACGCCGCGTACGAGGCCTGGCTCCCGTACGCCGACCACGACCCCACCGAGACCCTGGCCACCGGATCGGGCTGGGGCGCGCTGGAGGTCCTGCGCGCGGGCCACAAACTCCCCGGCACCCCCTTCGAGGAGTCGATGCTCGACGAGGACCAGTCGCCCTGGCTGGAGCTCTACCGCTCGGGCACCTTCCCCGTACCCCGCCGCGTCACCCCGCCGGGTCCCACCCTGGTCGCCCCGCACTGGCGCGACATGCTGGAGACCGCCCCCGCCGAACCGCTCACCGAGTACCACCTCGGGGTCGCCCAGTGGCACTCCGGCGACACCGCGCAGGCGGTGCGCAGCTGGGAGCGCGGCCTCCAACTCGCCCCGTCCCGCTGGCCGTTGCTCCGCTGCCTGGCCGTAGCCGACCAGTGCGAGGGCAACCCGGCCCGCGCCGCCGACCGCTACGCCGAAGCCTTCGACGACCTCTGCGAGGAGCGCCGCGAGGCACCGGTCTGGGCGGCGGTCACCGCCGCCCTCGGCCGCGAGGCGATAGAGGCGCTCCTGACCGCGGACCGCACGGAGGAGGCCCGCTCGGTCTTCGCCCGCCTCAGGCCCCCGGTCCAGGAACGCGGCCGCTTCCGCTTCATCGAGGCCCAACTCCTGCTCGCCGAGGGCGACATCGCGGGAGCCCGCACGATCTTTGAAACGGGCTTCGAGGTCGCGGACCTCAGGGAGGGCGCCGAGATCCTGGGCGAGATGTGGTCCAGAATCTCCGACGAACCACTGCCACAGACGTACGAATTCCGTATGCGCCCGGGGTCCTGACCAGGTAACCTCCGCTTGCCCGGCGCAAGATCGCTGCCGGGCGGACGGAGGGCGGCCCTGGGGAGGGATCGCCGGGGACAGGGGTCGAAGTGGTGTGTCCTGAGTGCGGTGCCGCCGTACCGAAGCAGGAGCGGTTCGTCAGCTGGTGCGCGGAGTGCGGGTGGAATGTCGATCCGGGCACTCCGGAGCCCGATCGCGGCCGCCTCGACCGGTTGTACCTGCGTCTGGCGCACCGCAACGGTGAACGGCTCTATGCCGAGTTGGCGCAGGACGCCGACGCCCGCCCCCGGCGCGACCTGTCGAGCGTGCTCGCCTACGCGCTGGCCCTCGCCGTGCACGCCGTCACCCTCACCTGCCTCGTGGGCGGGGTCCTGCTCGTGGTGCTCGGCTGGAGCACGGTGGTCCTGCCGATCTTCGGCATCCTGCTGCTCACCACGGGAGTGGTGCTGTGCCCGCGCCCCCGCAAGCTGCCCCCGCACGACCCGGTGCTGCGCCGTGCCGAAGCCCCCGCGCTCTTCGCACTGGTCGACGAGGTGGCCACGGTGGTCGCCACGCGCGGGGTCGACGCGGTGGTGGTCGACGCCTCGTTCAACGCCTCCGTCAGTACGTACGGACTGCGCGGCCGTCGTGTCCTCACCATCGGTCTCGGCCTGTGGGAGGTGCTGAGCCCGCAGGAGCGCATCGCCTTGCTCGGCCATGAACTCGGCCACTACGCCCACGGCGACCTCCGGCACGGCGGCGTGGTCGCCCCCGCGCACCGTTCTCTGCACCTCTGGTACGGGGCGCTGGCGCCCGAGCCCAGGCCGGATCTCATGGGGACCTTCGTCAATCTGGTCAGCCTGGTGCCGAGATGGTTCGTCTACGGCGTGCTGGTGCTGCTGACGCACCTGACGTTCCGCGCCTCCCAGCGCAGTGAGTACCTCGCCGACCGTGCAGGTGCCAGGGCCGGTTCCAGCGAAGCGGCCGTGGCTATGCAGGACCGGTTCCTGATCGGCGGATCCGTCGAGGCGGAACTGCGCCGGGAATCGGTCGCCGCGCAGACCCGGGGCCGTCGCGGCGACGCGCGCGCGGCCGAGCAGGGGCTGTGGGAGCGGATCGCCGAGCATGCGGCGACGGTCCCGGAGCGCGAATACGAGCGACTGCGGCGGGCCGGGGCTCTGCGCGGACACAGCGAGGACACCACGCACCCGGCGACCCATCTGCGCCGGCGGTTGCTCACCGAGGCCGAGCCCTGCGCTGCGAGCGTGGTGGCCGACGAGGTGGCCGTCGCGGCGGAGCTCGCCGATGCCCGCAGGCGCGTTGCGCGGACCGTCATCCGCGACTTCGCGGGCTGAACGGATCGCCCGTCAGCGCCAGTCGGGGTCCCGGCCCAGCGCGCGCAGGATGCGGTCGAAGGTGTCCGTGTCCGGTGTGCTGTCCAGGCCGGGGGCGAACGCCGCCCCCGTCTCCTTGCGGGACGCGTCGTCCGGGACCGCCTCCGCGATCGGGACGCCCGCTGCCAGGACCTCCGCGTCGAACGTGATCGGGACGCCGATCGCCGCAGCGACGTCCCAGCCGTGGACGACGTAGTCGATGAAGTGGAAGCCGACCGCGATCCGGCCGGGGAGCGTGATGCCGTTCCGGACCTCGGGCAGCCAGAAGTCCCGCTCCAGGACGCCGGGTTCGGCGAAGGCGCTGAGGACGTCGGCGGCCGAGGCGGCGAATCCTGCCGCCGGGTCGTCGTCCACCGGGCGGTCGGCGAAGACCGAGGCGTCGGAGCGCTCGCCCCTGGCCACGGCCGCGAAGCCGTGGTTCTGGCCGGTCATGTGGGCGAGCAGCTGTGAGAGGTTCCACTCGCCGCACGGTGTGGGGAGGGGCAGTTGGCCGGGGTGGACCGCCGCCACGATCCCTGTGGTGGTCTCCAGGACGCGGCGGTGGAGGGCGATGAGGTCGCTCATGCGGCGGACGCCTTTCTGTCGACGTACTCGAAGACCGAACCGTCGGGGTGCACCGCGATCAGATTGCGGCCCACCGGCGTCGGCACCGGGCCGGCCAGGATGTGGGCGCCGACGTCGGTGAGGGTGGTCAGTGCCTCGTCGACGTCCTTGACCGCGATCGTCGCCGTCACCTTGCGGAGGATCTCCAGCTCCGCTTCCGGGCCGCTCATCAGGAGGAAGCAGCCGACGGCGGCGACCGAGACGCCGCCGCGCTCGAAGCGCTGGGCGCGGGTGCCGGTGAGGCGTTCGTAGAAGAACACCGAAGTCTCGAGGTCGTCGACGCAGATGCGCAGCGTGGTTCCCAGGATCTCCATACCGGCGAGGGTAGTTGGCGGGGCCCGGCGATGTGATCGAAATGAATTTCGCTGTCCGGATGCCAGGGCACGGTGATAGACCGTCGGCGTGTCAGAGAATCTTGGATTCCCCGTTCTGCTGCGTCTCGTCGACGAGCGGTCGGCCGCGTTCCGGGCCGCGCTCGCCGCCGCGCCCGATCTAGATGCGCAGGTGCCGACCTGCCCCGAGTGGACGCTGTTGGAGCTGGCTCATCACCCCGCGAGCGCGCGGCGCGGCCGGCCTGGTCGGCCGAGTCCACCGCGCAACTGCTCGGTGCGCTGCGGGAGTACGGCCCCGACCGCGACTGCTGGACGTGGTGGGGCGGCTCGCAGTCGCCGCGGACCTCCGGTGCCGTCGCCCGGCACCAGGTCCAGGAGGCCACGGTGCACACCTACGACGCGCAGACCACCGTCGGCGCCCCGCCGCTGCCGACATCTCCCTCACCGGTACGGCGGGCGAACTCGTGCTGGCCCTGTACGGCCGCATTCCGCCGGGCTCCCTGAAGGGCGAGGGCGACCGGACCGTCCTCGACCGGCTCGTGGAGTGGGACCCGTCCGTGTAGGTCCGTCAGACGCGGCAGAGGATCTCGCCGTGCGGGACCATGAACCAGGCGTCGTCGTCGGCGGCCCAGGCGCGCCAGGCCCCGGCGATCGCCTCCAGTTGTTCCGCCGTCGCGTGGCCGCCGTCCACCGCGATCTGTGCGTAGACCGACGCGGTCGTACGGTCCGCCCACAGCCCGCCCCACCAGGCGCGCTCGTCAGGAGTGGCGAAGACCCAGGTCGACGCGGTCGACCTGATGTCCTCCAGGCCCGCGGCCCGCGCCCATGAGCGCAGCCGGCGTCCCGCGTCGGGCTCGCCGCCGTTGGCGCGGGCGACCTTGCGGTACAGCGCCAGCCATTCGTCCAGCACCGGGGACTCGGGGTACCAGGTGAAGGCGTCGTAGTCGGAGTCGCGCACCGCGATGATGCCGCCCGGCTTGGTCACGCGGCGCATCTCGCGCAGCGCCTGCACCGGATCGCCCACGTGCTGCAGCACCTGATGCGCGTGGACCACACAGAACGTGTCGTCCGGGTAGTCCAGTGCGTGGATGTCCGCCACGGCGAAGTCCGTGTTGTCCAGGTCGCGTTCGGTGGCCAGCGCCTGCGCCTGCTCGACGATTCCGGTCGCGATGTCCACCCCGGTGACATGCCCCTGGGGGACCAGTTCGGCCAGGTCGGCGGTGATGGTGCCGGGGCCGCAGCCGATGTCCAGGATCTGCATGTGCGGCTTCAGTTCGCCGAGCAGGTACGCGGCCGAGTTGGCTGCGGTGCGCCAGGTGTGCGAGCGCAGCACGGACTCGTGATGGCCGTGCGTGTATACGGCTGTCTCCTTCGACATGACCGGACTCCCTTTCGGTGAACTCCCGTTGTGGTGCCCTCACTTTATGACCTTCAGCCAGAATATGAGATCTATGTATCAGTATGTGGACAGGGGAACAAGATCGACGGACGCCCGCGTTGACCGGTCATGAGCCAACTGAGCGTGCAGTACGTCGGCGGCCCGACCGCCCTTCTGGAGATCGGTGGCACCCGCCTGCTCACCGACCCGACCTTCGACGCCCCGGGCGACTACCCGGTCGGCGACCGCAAGCTCGTCAAGACGGCCGGACCCGCGCTCACCGCGGACGAGACCGGAGCGGTCGACGCCGTGCTGCTGTCGCACGACCACCACCCCGACAACCTCGACCGCTCGGGCCGCGACTACCTCGCCCGGGTCCCCCTCGTGCTGACCACGGCCGCCGCGCGCGAGCGGCTCGGGCCGTCCGTGACCGCGCTGCCCAACGGTGAGACGTACGAGATCGGCCCGGTGCGGATCACGGGCGTCCGTGCCCAGCACGGGCCCGACGGCACCGACCACCTCACCGGCGAGGTCACCGGCTTCGTCCTGCACGGCGAGGGGCTGCCCACGGTGTACGTCAGCGGAGACAACGCCTCCCTCGACGTGGTCCGTGATGTCGCCGAGCGCTACGGCCCCGTCGACGTGGCCGTCCTGTTCGCCGGAGGGGCGCGCACCCCGCTGCTCGGCGACGCGTATCTCACCCTGCCCAGCGCCGGGGCCGCCGAGGCCGCGCGCATCCTGGGCGCGCGCCATGTCGTACCGCTGCACTTCGAGCAGTGGGGGCACTTCAGCCAGGGCCCCGACACGCTCGTGGACGCGTTCGCCGAGGCCGGTCTGAGCGAGCGGCTGCACCTGCTGAAGCCGGGGGAGCGGGTCGTTCTCTAGGCGATCAGGCGATCCGGCGATCAGGCGATCCGGTACGGCTCGACCGCCTCGTGCCGCAGTGACAGCCCGTTGCCGGGCGAGCCGCCCGGTGTCACCGTTCCGCCCTTCGGATCCAGCACCCCGTCGAAGAACATCGCCTCGACCCTCGCATGGTCGTGGAACCACTCCAGATGGCGGAGGTTGGGGACGGCCGCCGCCCCGTGCGCATGCGCGTGCGGGGCGCCGTGGGTGGAGACCTCGAGTCCGTGCGCCTGGGCGACAGCGGCCGCGCGCAGGAACTCCGTGAGTCCGCCGCAGCGCGTCGCGTCGATCTGCAGACAGTCGACCGCGCCGCTGCCCGCCAGCCGTGCGAAGGCCGGCAGGTCCCAGGCGTCCGCGCCCGCCGCCACGTCGCAGGCCACCGCGTCGCGCACCAGCCGAAGGCCCCGCAGATCCTCGGTGTCGACCGGCGCCTCGAACCAGCCGACACCTTGCTCCGCGACGGCCAGTCCCACCCGTACGGCCTGCTTGCGCTGATAGGCGCCGCCCGCGTCCACGTACAACTCGGCCTGCCTGCCGATGACATCGCGCGCCAGACGCACCCGCTGCAGATCGTTCGGGACCGCCCGGCCCCAGGACTCACCGATCTTGATCTTGACGCGCGGGATGGACAGTCCGTGCACCCAGCCGTTGAGCTGGGAGGCCAGATGCGTGTCGTGGTACGTGGTGAACCCGCCGCTGCCGTAGACGGGAACGGAGTTCCCGGTCGCGCCCAGGAGCCGCACCAGCGGCAGCCCGAGCAGCCTGGCCTTGAGGTCCCACAGCGCCAGGTCCACGGCGGAGATCGCGCACGAGGCGATCCCGGGCCGTCCCGCGGTGCGGACCGTGCAGCACATCACCTGGTGCAGGGCGGCGATGTCGAACACGTCCGAGCCCATCAGCACGGGGGCCAGCTGCTCCTGGGCGAGCGCTCCCGCCGACAGGGGCGCATACGTCCAGCCCGTGCCGTACGTCGTGCCCGTACGCGCCTCCACGACCACCACCTTCGTGGTGTCCCAGGCGGAGGTGCCGTCCGCTTCGGGGGCGTCGGTGGGGACGGTGTAGGCGGACACCATCAGCTGTTCCAGGGGGAGTTGAGGCTTCATGGCACTGCGCCAGACGGTAGAAGATGCTGCAGGTCGGGTTACCGGGGCGGGCACGCGGAAACCTGAACCTGCGCGGTGTTTGGAGGGCGCCGCTCCGGGCACGCGGCAAGTCCGTCCGTACGACCCCAAACCGTCACCCGGAGTCGAACGTGAACCGACCGCGCGTTGTCGTCGTAGGAGCCGGATTCGCCGGCTTCGAAACCGCCCGCACCCTCTCCAGGATCGTCCGGGACAGGGCCGAGATCGTCCTGCTCAACCCGACCGACTACTTCCTCTACCTGCCGTTGCTGCCCCAGGTCGCCGCCGGAATCCTCGAGCCGCGCCGGGTCACCGTCTCGCTCCCCGGCACCCTGCCCGAGGTGCGCCTGGTCCTGGGCGAGGCCTCGGGCGTCGACCTGGACGCCCGGCAGGTGCGGTACACCGGGCCCGAGGGAGACACCGGCACGCTGGAGTACGACCGGCTCGTCCTGGCCGTCGGCAGCGTCAACAAACTGCTGCCCGTCCCCGGGATCGCCGAGTACGCCCACGGCTTCCGCGGCCTCCCCGAAGCGCTCTACCTCCGCGACCACGTCACCCGCCAGATCGAGCTGGCCGCAGCCGCCGACGACCCCGACGAGTGCGCCTCGCGCCGCACCTTCGTGGTGGTCGGCGCGGGGTACACCGGCACCGAAGTCGCCGCCCAGGGAAAGCTGTTCACCGACGCCCTGGTGCGCAAGCAGCCCCACTGGAAGGAGGAGCGGCAGCCGCGCTGGCTGCTCCTCGACATCGCCGACCGCGTCCTGCCCGAACTGGACCGGCGCCTTTCGGCCACCGCCGACCGGGTGCTGCGCCGTCGCGACGTGGACGTGCGGACCGGAACCTCCGTCAAGGAGGCCACGCCCGGCGGAGTCCTCCTGGACGACGGCGAGTTCATCGACACCCGGACGCTGGTGTGGTGCGTGGGCGTACGGCCCGATCCGCTCGTCTCGGACGTCGGACTGCCCGTCGAGCGCGGCCGCCTGCTCGTCGACCCGCAGTTGAACGTCCCCGGCCACCCCGAGGTCTTCGCCTGCGGGGACGCGGCCGCCGTACCCGATCTGACCAGGCCCGGCGAGTTCACGCCGATGACCGCACAGCACGCGGGCCGCCAGGGCAAGGTGGCCGGCCGCAATGTCGCCGCCTCCCTGGGATTCGGCGAGCGCCATACGTACAAACACAACGACCTGGGCTTCGTGGTGGACCTCGGCGGGGTGCAGGCCGCGGCCAACCCGCTCGGCGTGCCGCTCTCGGGACCGCTCGCCGGCGCGGTGACGCGCGGCTACCACCTCGCCGCCATGCCGGGGAACCGGGTGCGGGTCGCGGCCGACTGGATGCTGGACGCCGTACTGCCGCGCCAGGCCGTCCAGTTGGGCCTCGTGCGCTCCTGGTCGGTGCCGCTGGACAGCGCGGCCCCCGAGCTCGCCCGCGTTCCCGAAGACCAGACCACCGGAAAGGACTCGACATGAGCATCGCCGACCCCGCGGACATCATCGAACTCACCGAACTGGCCCAGCAGTTGCGCGTCGACGCCGTCCGGGCGGCGGACGCGGCCGGATCCGGCCACCCCACCTCGTCGATGTCCGCCGCGGACCTCGCCGCCGTACTGCTCTCGCGCCACCTCCACTACGACTTCGAGCACCCGGCCCACCCCGGCAACGACCACTTCGTCCTCTCCAAGGGGCACGCGTCGCCGCTTCTGTACGCCATGTACCGGGCGGCCGGCGCCGTCGACGACGAGGAACTCCTCACCTTCCGCCGCAAGGGCAGCCGCCTCGAGGGGCATCCGACACCGCGCATCCCCTGGGTGGACGTGGCGACGGGATCGCTCGGGCAGGGCCTGCCCGTCGGCGTCGGCATGGCCCTGTCGGGCAAGCGCCTCGACCGCGTCCCCTTCCGGGTCTGGGTGCTGTGCGGCGACAGCGAGATGGCCGAGGGCTCCGTCTGGGAGGCCGCCGAGCACGCGGCGTACGAGCACCTCGACAACCTCACCCTGATCGTCGACGTCAACCGGCTCGGCCAGCGCGGTCCCACCCGCCACCAGCACGACCTGGAGGCGTACGGGCGCAGGCTGCGCGCCTTCGGCTGGCACACCGTCGAGATCGACGGCCATGACATCGAGGCGATCGACGCCGCCTGCGCCGAGGCCCGCTCCACGACCCGGCAGCCGACCGCGATCATCGCGCGCACCCTCAAGGGGCGCGGAGTGGCCGCCGTCGAGGACCGCGAGGGCATGCACGGCAAACCGCTGCCCGACGCGGCCGCGGCGATCGAGGAGCTGGGCGGCCTCCGGTTCGTACGGGTCGACGTGGCGAAGCCGGCCGCGGCGCCCGTGCGGCCCCCGGGCCCGGCGGGGCAACTCGTCCTGCCGCGCTACGAGTTGGGGGACGAGATCGCCACCCGCGACGCCTTCGGCCAGGCCCTGGCCGCGCTCGGGGACGTGGACGGGGGCGTCGTCGCGCTCGACGGCGAGGTGGGCGACTCCACGCGCCTGGAGTACTTCGCGAAGGAGTACCCCGAGCGCTATGTCGAGTGCTACATCGCCGAACAGCAGCTGATCGCGGCGGCGGTAGGCATGCAGGTACTCGGCCACACCCCGTTCGCCTGCACCTTCGCGGCCTTCCTCACCCGGGCCCACGACTTCGTCCGTATGGCGGCCATCAGCGGCGCCGACCTCAACGTCGTGGGATCGCACGCGGGCGTCGCCATCGGCCAGGACGGCCCGTCCCAGATGGGCCTGGAGGACCTCGCGATGTTCCGCTCGGTCCACGGCTCCACGGTCCTCCACCCCTGCGACGCACCGCAGACGGCACGGCTGGTCGCCGAGATGGCCGGGGCGCAGGGCATCCGCTATCTCCGGACGAACCGCGGCGAAACCCCGGTCATCTACGGCCCGGACGAGGAGTTCCGCATCGGCGGCAGCAAGGTGCTGCGGTCGGGGAACGACGACGCCCTCACCCTGATCGGCGCCGGGCACACCGTCCATACCTGCCTGCACGCCGCCGAACTCCTCGCGGCCGAGGGCATCGCCGTACGGGTGATCGACCTCTACTCCGTGAAGCCGGTGGACGCCGTGGCTCTGTGGCGGGCGGCCGAGGAGACCGGCGCCCTGGTCACCGTCGAGGACCACCATCCCGAGGGCGGCCTCGGCGACGCGGTGGCCGAGGCCTTCGGGGACGGCCGTCCCTCGCCGCGGCTGATGCGCATGGCCGTGACGAACATGCCGGGATCGGCCGCGCCGGACGAACAGTTCGCCGCAGCCGGAATCGACGCCGAGTCCGTCGCGGCGGTGGCGCGGGAAATGTGCGGGTGAATGTGCGCGTGAATGCGCGGGCACGAAAAGAACGGCGGCCCGGAGGCCGCCGTCCTTTTCCCCTCATTCACTACCACCTGTACCAGCGCGACCGCGCCCCTGAATGCGAAGTGCTCCGCATCAGGAACCCCAGCAGCCAGATGACCAGCACGGCTATCGCAACCCACCAGAGAATTTTCACGGCGAATCCGGCACCGAAAAGCAGCAGTGCAAGAAGCAGAACAAGCAGTACGGGAACCATAGTCTGTACCTCCTTGGTCAAACGGGTGCCCTCAATTCGTCCTCATACACTGTGAGTTGATGTGAGCGAAAACTCTTCCGACCGGAAAACCCGGATCACCGTACTGGTCGCACTCGCCGCGAATCTCGTCATCGCGGCCGCGAAAGCGGTCGGCGGGATCGTCGCAGGATCCCCCGCGCTGCTCTCCGAGGCGGCCCACTCGGTCGCCGACAGCGTCAACGAGATCTTCCTGCTGGCCGCCCTGCGCCGCAGCCGCAAGCCGGCGGACGGCAAACACCCCTTCGGCTACGGCAAGGAGCGCTTCTTCTGGGCGCTGCTCGCCGCCGTCGGCATCTTCGTCATGGGGGGATGCTTCTCGGTCCTGCAGGGCGTCGAGGCGCTGCGCGGCGGCAACCACCAGGAGTCCACCAGCGGTTACGTCGCAGGCCTGATCGTCCTCTTTGTCGCCCTGCTCGCCGAAGGCGGCTCACTGGCCCGCGCCCTCGTCCAGGTGCGCGGCCAGGAGGGCGGGCTGGGCAAGGACCCGGCGCTGCGCACCGTCGTCGCCGAGGACGGCACCGCGGTCCTCGGGGTGCTGCTCGCCATGGCCGGCATGGTCCTGCACATGGTGACGAAGCAGATCGTCTGGGAGGCGTCGGCCTCCATCGCCATCGGGGTGCTGCTCGTGTACGTCGCCTACCGGCTCGGCAAGGACGCCCGCGACCAGCTCATCGGGGAGGCGGCCGACCCCGAACTGAGCGGCCGCATCGGGGAGTTGCTCAAGGCGCAGCCGGAGATCGACGAGGTGGCGGCGCTGCTCACCATGCGGCTCGGGATGGATTCGACGCTGGTGGCCGCCCGCATCGACCTGGTGCCGGGCCTCGACAGCGAGCACATCGAGCTGGTTTCCATGCGGATCAGGGAGTCCATCAGGAACACCTGGCCCGAGGCGGACCAGGTGTTCCTCGATGTCACAGATGCACCGACCGCGGCTGAAGCGGAAGCGGCCGGTACACCGTGAGCGCCTCGATGTCCTTGTCGAGCACCAACTCGCGCGGTGCGTCGGCCACTTCACCGTCGTACGCCAGTGAGGTGCCCGGTGCGAGACCCGCGATCCGCATCCTGCGCATCCGCCCGGCCGCGTGGACGGGGGAGCGGGAGAGCGGCCCGGCCAGTGCGGCGGCGACCAGGCGCAGCCCCGGCAGCCGGCCGCCGCGCACCACCCGTACGTCGAGCAGTCCGTCGGCCAGGTCGAATCGGCGCCCGGGGGTCGGGCCCATGCGCTGGTACATGCAGTTGCCCGCGAAGAGCATCCACAGCGCGACACGCTTGCCGCGCATCTCGGCCTCCAGCGGCCTCTCGTCGACGAGCGTCTTCCACGCGGCCAGCACACCGGCGGGCCAGCCGCCGATCCGCGGCGACCAGTGCTCGCGGACCCGCACCATCTCGGGGTAGACGCCCAGGCTGAAGGTGTTGAGGAAGTAGCCGTGCGCACGGCCGTCGGGGCCGGGCGAGAAGCGGCCCAGGTCCACCTTGACGGCGTCGCCCGACGCCAGCGCACGGCAGGTGTCGTGGACTTCCTCGATCCCGATGTCGTACGCGAAGTGGTTGAGCGTGCCGCCGGGGAAGACCGCGAGCGGCTTGCCCTCCCGGGCGGCGACGACCGCGGCCCGGTTGACGGTGCCGTCGCCGCCGCAGATCCCCAGGGCCCGGCCGCGCCGGGCGGCCTTCTCCAGGGCCGCGTCCATGTCCTCCGGCGCGCACTCCACGATCTCGGCGGCGGGCAGCGCGTCCCGTACGAGAGCCGACTTCGCGGCCGCCGAACCCGATGCCGTGTTGACCACGACCACCAGGTCCTTGCCGCCGGGAAGTTCGGGGGCGTCGGCGTGCGGGCGGCCCGGCGCGGGAATCTGGTCACGGGTCGGCACGAGTCCTCGTACGGCGAAGGCGGCACCCACGCCCAGCGCCGCGCCGATCAGCACGTCGCTCGGATAGTGCACCCCGGTGTACACACGCGAGGCGGCCACCGAGAACGCGACCGGCGCCACCACGGCGCCCCAGCCCTTCGACTCCAGCGCGACACCGGTCGCGAAGGCGGCGGCCGAAGCGGCATGCCCGGAAGGGAAGGAGGTGGTGACGGGCTGGCGCTTGAGCTGCCGTATCACCGGGACGGAGTCGAGTATCGGCCGCGATCTGCCGACCGCGCCCTTGGCGACCGTGTTGACGACCGCGGAAGCCACAGCCAGCGAGGCGACGCCGCGCACCGCGGCGCGGCGGGCGCGCGTGGAGCCGCCGAACGCGGCGATGCCGGCAGCGGCCCCGATCCACAGCAACCCGTGGTTGGCGCCTCTGCTGAGCCGGGGCAGCACACGCTCGGCGCCCGGCCAGTGCCGGTTCGCCGCGTAGGTGAAGAGCGAACGGTCCTGGGTAGTAAGCCAGACTGCGGGGGACACCTGGGGAAACATGGTGTCCAGCCTCTCCTGCGGCGGGCGATGTATGCCGGTGGCGGGGCCGACGGAGGCCCCGGCGCCGCGTCACACCCGGTCGGGAGCGGCCCTGCTGATCTCGCCCAGCACGGAACCCGGCTCCAGGTCCCGGGCAAGATCGCCGAGGCTGACGACGCCCAGCGGCCGCCCGTCCCCCACCACGGGGAGCCGCCGCACCGCATGCTTGCGCATGAGCGAGATCGCGGTCTCCACCGTGTCGTCAGGACCGACGCACACCGGCGAAAGCGTGCACACGGCCTGGGCGCTCACGGTCAGCGGGTCGGCCCCGTCGGCGACCGCGCGCAGTGTGATGTCCCGGTCGGTGAGGACTCCGATCAGCCGGTCGTCCTGGGCGACCAGCACACCGCCGATGTCCTGTGCGCGCATCAGCTGCGCCGCTTCGACGAGCGAGGCATCGGGCCGTACGGCTGCGACACCCGCCGTCATGACTTCCCGCACCAACGTTGCCATCGCTTCCGCCTCGCCTCCGTACCGCACCGCTGTGGTGAGCGCAGGTTCGGGTACCTGGCTGCACTCGGGCAAAACCCGCCGGTTGGGGGCCGGTTGCGTTTGGTCCGTACGAAGCCGGGCACGCGCTCCTCGTGCTTCGGACCGGAGGCACGTCCGTGGGAGCGGTGTTCCGACGCTCTGGGCGTGCTCTGGCCGACGCCGGATTCCCCTCCCTCGGTAACCCATCCGTCCGTACCGTTCAGGGAGCTGGAATCCGATGCGTCACCCCGTCACCGCGAGGAAACACTCACACCACGACGCACCCGACACCGCAGCCCGTTTCCGCAGGCTGGCCGGGCTGTCCGAGGGCCCCGAGCGCGATGCGCTCCGGCAGGAACTGGTCAACGCCTGGCTGCCGATGGCCGACCGGCTCGCCGGCAGGTTCCGCAACCGCGGCGAGGCGCTGGAAGACCTGCGCCAGGTCGCCGCGCTCGGTCTCGTGAAGGCGGTCGACCGCTACGACCCCGCGCACGGCACCGCGTTCGAGAGTTTTGCCGTCCCCACCGTGACCGGCGAGATCAAGCGCCACTTCCGCGACCACATGTGGACCCTCCATGTGCCGCGCCGCGTACAGGACTTGCGCAACCGCGTCCGGGTGGCGCGCCAGGAACTCGCCCAGGCACCGATGAGCGGTCCGCCGACCGTCGCCGAGATCGCCGAGCGGGCGGGCATGACCGAGGAGGAGGCCAAGGCAGGACTCGAGGCGCTCGACAGCTTCAGCGCGCTCTCCCTGGACGCCGAACTCCCGGGCGGGGAGGACGGATACACGCTGCAGGACTCGCTCGGCGGCCCCGACGCCGCCCTCGACATCGTGATCGACCGCGAGGCCGTGGCTCCGGCGCTGCGCCGCCTCCCCGAGCGGGAGAAGAAGATCCTCTACATGCGGTTCTTCCGCGACATGACACAGAGCAGCATCGCCGAGGACCTCGGCATCTCGCAGATGCACGTCTCCCGGCTGATCACCCGGTGCTGCACCCGCCTGAGGGATCAGGCGATGCGGGATCAGCAGCCTCGTCCGGGGCGGCTGCGGGACGCCGCATAGCCAGGGCCGCATGACGGGACATCACGTCCATGGCCTGCCCCTCCGCCATGGAGAAGGCCCGCCTCGCACCCGTACGGAACAGAGTGAGCACCCCCAGTACGGAGCCGCCGGGCAGCGTCAGCGGCACGCACAACAGAGAGGTGACCTCGGCCCGTACGAGCACGGCCGCCCCCGACGCGTCGCGGCCGAAGGCCTCGGTGTCCTCGGGGCGCACCTGGAGGCTGGCGGAGCCGCCGCGGCCGGCCTCGCGGACCAGCGGGCAGTCGTCGGGGTCCTGGGCGAGCAACGACTCGCGCAGGGCCCCGGCGGCGTCCCCCGGCGGACCGCAGACCACCGTGCGCCGCAGCGGGCCCGTGCCGTCGGCGACCACCCAGTCCGCGAACCGCCCGTGCAAGAGGTGCGACACCGCCTCCAGTACGTCCCTGCGGTCGCCCGGTGTCGCGCCCAGCAGCGCCGTGGTCATGGCGTCGCGCAGATCCATCAGTTCCGTGTGCCGGGTCGTCTCGGCGAGGTCGGGCAGCGAAGCCCGGCGCCCTCCGGGGCGACCCGCCTTGGGGCCCGCGTGCGCGGTCCGCGAGAGCCCGGGCTGGAACACCACGAGGACCGCGGGCTGCGGCTCGTCCGGCGGCCGGAGCGCACTCAGGGTCGCCAGCAGCGGTTCGTCCGGCCGCTGTTGGAGTCGTACGGTCAGACTCCTGTCGCCCTCGCCGCGCGCCACGGCGGCCGCCTGGGAGCGGAAGGCCGCCCGGTCGCCCGGGGTCAGCAGCGCGGCCAGCGGCCGGCCCGTCGCATATCCGGCGCGCACATCGGTGAGCCCCGTCGCCGCGAAGTTCATCCGCCGTACGACCGTCTCGCGGTCGACCAGCGCCACCGGCAGCGGCACCCGCTGGAACAGCGCCTTGAGCAGCCGTGTCTCCTGCCGGTCCGAACTCGCCCCGCCTCCCGGCACGGTGGCGGCGAGCTGCTCGTAGCGCGGCCACAAGTTCTCGGCCACGTGCTGGAGTTCGAAGAGTGCCGCATCCAGCACCGTCTGCTGTTCCTGCGCGGGCAGAGCCCGCGCGGATCTCAGCTCTCCCACCCGTCTGACGAAGTCCGCCAGATCGCCACCGAACTCTTCCGTCTGCGTCATGGGGAGAAAGTTAGCTGGTAAGGCCGTTTTGCGGGGCGGGCAGGGGGAAGCCGGAGAGCAGGGAAGGAGGGCTGCCTCCCATGCTGCCCGACACCGAGTACCAAGGATCCGAAACCGCTTCCACCGCACGCAAGTTGACCGAGCTCGCCGAACAGTCCGTACGATGTGCCACGGCCTGCTGCGGAGCCGTCGTGACCGTGACCGACGGCCGGACGGAGCCCCGGGCGACCGCCACCCACCCGGACCTCGCGACCCTCGCCGCCGTCCAGCTCGCGTCCGGCGACGGGCCGATCCCCGCCGCGCTGGACACCGGAGAACCGGTGGACGCGGAGGACCTGCTGAACGAGGACCGCTGGCCCGATTACCGGGCCGTGGCACTGGAATCGGGCGTACGGTCCACCGTGACCCTCCCCTTCAGCCGGGCCGGCATCGACGTCACGCTCAGCCTCTACGGCTTCCGCCCCGGCTCCCTCGACGAAGCCCTGCGCGGCCCGGCCACCGTCCTCGGCGAACAGGCCACCGCGGGACTGGTGCGCGAGCGCCGCTACCGTGCGGTCCTCGCCGAGGTCGACCAGCTGGAGAACGCCCTGCGCTCGCGCCCCGTCATCGACCGGGCCAGCGGCATCGTGATGCACGTACGGGGCTGCGACGCGGCCGAGGCGTTCCAGATCCTGCGCCAGGTCTCGCAGCGCACCAACCGCAAGCTCGCGGACGTCGCCGAGGCGGTCGCGGACTCCAAGGGCCAGGGCCTTGAGCAGGAGCTGATCCGGCTCGCCTGATGCCGCGAATGTGCATATAAAGGGCTCTGGGGTACGCGGCACAGGCGAGCACCGGAGGCACAGGCATGCAGCGGACGGCGAGATCGGCCCAGGAGAGCCGCGGCCCCGTCCGTTACGGACCCCCCGCCCCCGAGCCGGGCCTGCCCGTACTGCCCGAGCTCGCCGCCGTCCTCTCCGCGGCGGCCGCCCGCACCGACCCCGAGCCGCCCGGCGGCTCCACCGCGATCCGCGAAGCCGCCACCGGCTACTGGGACCGGCGCGGACTGCGCTGCGACCCGGATTACGTGGTCTCCGCGCCCGGCGCCGGCTCACTCCTGTTCGCCCTGCTCGCCGCCGACGGCGGGGACATCCTGCTGCCCCGCCCGTGCCCCGCCTGGTGGACGCCGCAGGCCCGGCTCCTGGGCCGCCCCGCCTACCACGTCCCGACTCCGGCCGAGTGCGGCGGCGTTCCCGACCCGTACGCCCTCCTGGAGACCGTGCGCCGCGTACGAGCAGAGGGCGGCGACCCGCGGCTGCTGCTGCTCTCCGTCGTCGACGACCCCACCGCCACCGTCGCCCCGCCCGAGCTCGTCCACGAGGCCTGCGAGGCGGCCGTCGCCGAGGGGCTGCACATCATCAGCGACGAGACCTGGCGCGACACCCTGCACCGGCCGCACGACACCGTGCTGCTCAGCCCCGCCGAGATGTGCCCCGACCACGTCACCGTCCTCACGGACCTCTCCGGCGCACACACCCCCACCGCCTGGCCGGTGGCCCTGGCCCGCTTCCCCGACACGGCCGACGGGGCCGCCCGCAGGGCCCGTACCCTCGACGTCCTCACCGCGATCGGAGCCCGCGTCGCAGGACCGGTCGGCGCAGCCGCCCGTTACGCCCTGGCCGAGCCGGAGCCCGTCCGCGAGCGCGCCCGGAAGGCCGCCGCCCTGCACGGCGCGGTGGCCGGGGCCGCCCACCGCGCGGTCCTCGCCTCCGGAGCCCTCGCCCGCCCGCCCCAGGCGGGCCGCCACTTCTACGCCGACCTCTCCCCGCTCGCCGGCGGTCTCGCGGCGCGCGGCGTCACCGACGCCATGGAGCTGGAGGAACACCTCTCCGCCCGGATCGGCGCCCCCGTCCCCGGCGGCCACCGGTTCGGCGACGATCTGGCCGCACTGCGCGTCCGGTTCGGATCAGGACCGCTCCTCGGGTCAACCCAGGAGCAGCGCCTGGAGTCCCTCACCGCAGGGGAACCGCTGGAATTGCCCCATGTGATCGAAGCGTTGAGCATTTTCGGATCGGCCCTCGACGAACTGCGATGACCTCCGCACCGGCACCGAATGGAGCCCCCTCGATGACGGAACAGACCGAGCGGACCCTCGCCGAGCCCCAGCCGGCGACGCGCCCGCTCACCGGGACGCGTCCCCTCGGCGAGATCCGACGCTGGCCCAGGTCCTTCACCCACCGCCTCACCGCCCCCCTTCCGGGCGTACGCGCCTTCGCACGCCTCGCCCGCGAGGGCGCCATGCGGCCCCGCCCCGAGGGACTGCGCGACATCCAGAACCTGCCGTACGCCCCCGAGCCGCTGCCCGCCGTGGACACCACCGCGATCTCCGTGACCTGGGCGGGCCACGCCAGCTGGGTGGTGCGCATCGGCGGGCTCACCGTCCTGACCGACCCCGTCTGGTCCCGGAAGATCCTCGGCACCCCGGCCAGGGTCACCCCCGTCGGCGTCCGCTGGGAGGACCTGCCGCCGATCGACGCGGTGGTCATCAGCCACAACCACTACGACCACCTCGACGCCCCCACTCTCAAACGCCTCCCGCGCGACACCCCGCTCTTCGTCCCCGCGGGCCTCGGCCGCTGGTGCAGGCGCCGCGGCTTCACGCTGGTCACCGAGCTGGACTGGTGGGAGGCGGCCGAGATCCAGGCCCCCGACGGCCACACCGTCCGCTTCGACTTCGTCCCCGCCCACCACTGGTCCAAGCGCACCCTCACCGACACCTGCCGCTCGCTGTGGGGCGGCTGGGTCCTCACCGACCAGCAGGGCCGGCGCGTCCACTTCGCGGGCGACACCGGGTACGGCCGCTGGTTCAAGGAGATCGGCAGCCGCTACCCCGGCATCGACCTGGCGCTGCTCCCGATCGGTGCGTACGACCCGCGCTGGTGGCTCGGCCCCGTGCACATGGACCCGGAGGAGGCGGTCGAGGCCTGTCAGGACCTGGGTGCGCGCCGGATGGCGCCCATGCACTGGGGCGCCTTCCTGCTCTCCGCCGAACCGGTCCTGGAGCCGCTGACCCGGGTCCGCAGGGCGTGGGAGAAGGCGGAGCGCCCGCGCGAGGACCTCTGGGACCTCCCCGTGGGCGCCTCCCGGCTGGTCTAGCGCTGCTCCACAGGGTCCGCCGGATCCGCCGGGTCCGCCGTCCCGCGGACCTTCCGCCACAGCGCGGGCGCGCCGCTCACCACGAGCGTCAGCGCGACCGCCACCACGACGCCCTTCCACGGCTCGTCGAAGAGCGAGCCGCCGAGGATCCCGATCAGCTGGTACGCGGCGGCCCACGCAAGACAGGCCGGAATGTCGCCGCGCGCGAAGGTGCGCAGCGGCATCCTGCCCAGCAGACACGCCAGCATCACCGGGATCCGGCCCGCAGGAACCAGCCGGGAGAGCACCAGGACCGACTTGCTGTGCTCGTCCAGCTTGGTCTGCGCCTTCTCGAGACGCTCCTGCGGCACCCGGCTGCGCAGCGCCTCCAGCCACCGCGAACCGTTCTTGGAATGGACCCCGCGCCGGCCCAGCCAGTACAGGCCCATGTCCCCGAGGAACGCCGCGAACGCCGAGACCACGAAGACGCCGAGGAGGGCGAAGGGGTCGGTCTGGTGGAAGGCCACCACCGCCGCCGTACTCACCAGCGCCCCCGTGGGCACCACCGGCACCAGCGATCCCAGGGCCACCAGGAAGAAGAGCGTGGGGTAGCCGACGGCCTGTTGCGCGTCCTCCGACGGCACCGTCCGTGCGATCTCCGCGAGGATCATGCGGCGAACACCTCCGGCCTGACCCGCTCGCCGTGGTCCGGCCGGTGCACCGCCACCGCGGGGGCGAGCCGCTTGGCCTGGCGTACGAACTCCTCGCCCGGCGCGTGGAACTCGTGCGGCCGCACCCCGTCCATCCCGATCGGCCAGTACGTGCCGTAGTGCACCGGCACCGCCGATCGCGGCGCCAGCCGCTGCAGCGCCTCGGCGGCCCGCTGCGCGTCCAGATGGCTGTGCCCGAGGAACGGGCCCCAGCCGCCGACCGGCAGCAGCGCCACGTCCACCGGGCCGACCTCGTCCGCCATCGTGTCGAAGAGCCCGGTGTCCCCGGCGAAGTACGTCCGGGCCTCGCCCTCGATCACATAACCCAGCGCGGGGGAGCGGTGCGGACCGACCGGCAGCCTGCGCCCGTCGTGCTGCGCGGGCACCGCCCGCACCCGCAGCTCCTCGACCCGCACCTCGTCGCCCGGCGACACCTCGGTGATGTCGAGCCCCAGACGTCGCAGACCCGGCACCGCCCGCACCGCGCCGTACGGCACGAGCAGCCGGGTGCCGGGCGCGAGCCGGGCCAGCGACGGCACATGGAGATGGTCGGAGTGCAGATGCGAGACCAGGACCGCCTCGGCGACGGCGGCCTCGGGGGGCGGCACCGCACCCCGGCGCCGGCGCAGATGGGCCAGTCTGCGGACGAAGAGCGGATCGGTCAGCACCCTGACCCCGGAGTCCTCGACGGTGCAGCTGGCATGGCCCCACCAGGTCACCTCGACCGCCACGTGCCGCCTCCTCGCTGTTGACTGTCGTCCCGACCCTATGCGCCGCGGAGCGCCGACAACTTGTCCTGGTTGTCATGCCTGACCCGGGATTTGCTGGGTAGCGGTCCGGCAAAGGGTTGGGAGGCGGGGCCGATGGCCATGCACTCGGCGCAGTGTCCGCGCTGCGGAGGAGTTCTGGCGGTCACGCAGGACGGCTGGAAGATCTGCCATTCGTGCGGGTACTCGGCTCCTCCGTAGAACGCGGGGAGAGTAGGGTCTGGCGCACAGCGCGAGCTCCGGGGGGCGAACCATGGGTGACGTACGAGTGGCCGTGATCGCCAGTCTGACCCCTCTGGAGGAGCTCGACCTCGATCCCTTCCTGGTGGACACCCGCAGCCAGCAGGCCATGTGCGCGCGCTGGGCCGCCGCCAACGGCTATGTCGTCACCCGGCAGCTGCTCTTCTACGGACTGCGCCCCGACCACTGCGCCCTGTGGGCCGATGTCGAAGCGGGTGACGTCGATCTGTTCGTCGCTCCCAACGACCGGGTGCTGCAACGGGCGCTGACCTCTCCGAGCGCCTTCGCCGAGGAGTGCGAGCGACGCGGCGTACGGCTGGAGACGGCCGGACTCGACGAGCCCGAGTACAACGCCCGGATGAAGGCCAGCATCCACCGCCGCCTCTCCATGCCGACAGCGGGTTACGACGGCTGCTGATGTTCCTATGACACGCTGAGCAGCGTGGATCAGAGGCGATGGCGTACGGCGGGCAGAGCATTTCTCCGGGTGATCGTGGTGTGGGCGGTCTCCACCCTGACCATGCTCGCCCTCGCCGGAATCCTCCCCGACTTCCAGCTGGAGGCCGCCGACGGCGACAGCCTCACGCGGGTCGCGATGACCGCCGCCTGGGGCGCCGGCGCCTTCGGACTCCTCACCGCGCTCGTGTGGCCCCTGGTCGTACGGGCCCTGCTCCTCGTCCCCGCGCTCGTCCTCGGACTGCTCGTCTTCTTCCTCAACGGTTCGCTGCTGGTGCTCGCACTCAGCCTCATCCCCGACGGGCGCGGCGAGGCCGCCCCGGAGACCGCCGTCCTGGTCGCCGCCGTGATGTCCGCCGTGGCCTCGGCCACCGGCGCGGCCCTCGCCGTACGCGACGACACCGCCTACCGGCGCCGGCTCTCGCGCCTCGCCGACCGGCGGCGCAGAAGGAGCGGCGAGGACGGCGGCCGCAGTGGCCCGCCCGGCACCGTCTTCCTCCAGCTCGACGGCGTCGGCCACGCGGTGCTGCGGCGGGCCGCGGCCGAGGGCGTCATGCCCACCGTCGCGTCCATGATCGGCACCACCCACCGCCTCGACGCCTGGCGCACCGACTGGTCCAGCCAGACCGGCGCCAGCCAGCTCGGCATTCTGCACGGCTCCAACCACGACGTCCCCGCCTTCCGCTGGTACGAGAAGGACACCGGCGAGCTCATGGTCTCCAACCGGCCCGCCAGCGCGGTCGAGCTCCAGCGCCGTGCCATCGAGCGCACCGGCGACGGCGGGCTGCTGACCGTGGACGGCGCCAGCCGCGGCAACCTCTTCAGCGGAGGCGCCGACCAGCTCGCCCTGGTCCTCTCCAAGGCGGGCCGCCGCGACCGGTACAACCGCTCACGGGCGGGCTACTTCGCGTACTTCTCCGACCCGGCGAACGCCGTCCGCACCGCCATGTCCTTCGTCGCCGAGGTCGGCCGCGAGATCGGCCAGTCGACCCGCTCGCGGTTGCGCCGCGAGCGCCCCCGCATCGGACGCGGCGGCCTCTACCCCTTCATCCGGGCCTTCGCGACCGTCGTCGAACGGGACGTCGTCGTCGCCGCGGTGATAGGGGACATGCTCGCCGGACGCACCGCCGTCTACGCCGACCTGGTGGCCTACGACGAGGTCGCCCACCACAGCGGCCCCTCCGGCGGCGACGCCGAGAAGGTCCTCCGGCGCCTCGACCGCTCCCTCGCCCTGCTCGCCACGGTCGCCGAACACGCCCCGCGCCGCTACCGCATCGTGCTGCTCTCCGACCACGGACAGAGCCCCGGCGAGACCTTCGACGGCGCGTACGGGCTCACGCTGAAGGACCTCGTCAGGGCGGGCTGCGGACTGCCGGTGCCGCGCCGCGCCCAGCGCACCAGGAGCGGGGCCGAGGCGCGGGACGCGGTGCGCGTCGCCCTGCACCGGCCGGTCCTGGAGGGCGAGGAGTCCCGGCCGGGCCCCGAGTCCGACCCGATCGTCCTCGCCTCCGGCAACCTCGGCCTCATCTCCTTCCCCGACGTCCCGGACCGGATGACCCGCGAGCAGCTCGACCGCCGCCACCCGGCCCTGCTCCCCACCCTCGCCAACCACCCGGGCATCGGCTTCCTCCTCGTACGCAGCGAACAGCACGGCTCCGTCGTCCTGGCCGCGGACGGAGTGGAGGTCCCGGTGGCCGAACTGGCCGACCACACAGGGCCGTTGGCCCCCTTCGGCGAGGGTGCGGCCGACGCGGTGCGCCGTACGGACTCCTTCCCCCACGTCGCCGACGTCATGGTCAACTCGCACTACGACCCGCACACCGGCGAGGTGCACGCCTTCGAGGAGCAGATCGGCTCCCACGGCGGTCTCGGCGGCGAACAGTCGCACCCCTTCCTGCTCTCCCCGCTCGATCTGTCCGCGCCGGGCGAACTGGTCGGCGCAGAGCAGATCCACCGCATCCTGCGCCGCTGGCTGCGCGAGTGCGAGGGCCCGCAGGTGCCGCTGGCTCCGCCTCTCGACCCACCACATCAGGTGACGGAACGCGCCGTACCCGGTAAAACCGCCTGAAGTGGTGCAGCGTTTGCCGCATGACTGCACCAGAGGCGCCCGAGGCTCAGAGCCGGCACGCCAGGACCTTCGGCCTGCCGGTGGCCAGTGCCCTCGTCCTCGGCAACATCATCGGCGGCGGCATCTTCCTGCTGCCCGCCTCGGTCGCTCCGTACGGCACGATCGCGCTCATCGCCTTCGTGGTCCTGACGCTGGGTGCGATCGCGCTCGCCCTGGTCTTCGGGCGCCTCGCGGAGAAGCACCCCGAGACCGGCGGCCCCTACGTCTACGCCCGTGAGGCCTTCGGGGACTTCGCCGGTTTCCTGGCGGCCTGGTCGTACTGGATCACGACCTGGGTGTCCAACGCGGCTCTCGCCGTGGCAGCCGTCGGCTATCTGGACGTCCTGATCCCGGTCAACGACCACAAGTGGACCGCCTGTCTGGCCGCCCTGGTGATCCAGTGGCTGCCTGCGCTCGCCAACTTCGCGGGCACGCGCTATGTCGGCGGGGTCCAACTCGTCTCCACCGTCCTGAAGTTCGCCCCGCTCCTGCTGGTCGCGGTCGGCGGCCTCTTCTTCTTCGACACCGCGAACCTCGGCCCCTTCCAGGCCGGCGACGACTCCGCGCTCGGTGCGATCTCCGCCTCCGCGGCGATCCTGCTCTTCAGCTATCTGGGCGTCGAGTCGGCGGCCGTCAGCGCGGGCGAGGTCCGCGACCCGCGCCGCAACGTCGGACGGGCGACGATCCTGGGCACGGTCGGCGCGGCCGTGATCTACCTGCTCGGCACGCTCTCCGTCTTCGGCACCGTCCCCCACTCCACCCTGGTGAACTCCACGGCGCCCTTCTCCGACTCCGTCAACGCCATGTTCGACGGCTCCTGGGGCGGCACGGCGGTGGCGTACGCCGCACTGATCTCGATGGTCGGCGCCCTCAACGGCTGGACCCTGCTGAGCGCCCAGACCCCGTACGCGGCCGCCAAGGACGGGCTCTTCCCGAAGGTCTTCGCACACAAACGGCGCGGCGTCCCCACGGTCGGCGTCCTCGTGACGGTCGTCCTCGCCTCGTCGCTGACCGTCTACAACTACGCGGCGGGCTCCTCGGGGGTCTTCGAGGTCCTCGTCCTGGTCACCACCTTCATGGCCACCGTCCCCTACCTCCTCGCGACGGCGGCCCAGATCTTCTTCCTCGCCTCCGGCCAGAGCGACCGCGTCCACCGCTCCCGGCTGACGCGCGACGCGGTCCTCGCCGTACTCGCCTTCGTCTTCTCGATGTGGCTGGTCGCGGGCTCCGGTTACGAAGCCGTCTACCAGGGCGTGCTGTTCCTCTTCGCGGGCGTGCTCGTGTACGCGTGGATGGCGGCGCGAAAGCTGCGCGCCTGCTGTGCCTTCCCGGGGGACGACCCCCGGACCCCCAGCCGGACAAGCGGGCCGTCGCGCTGAGCAGGACCGCCTTCGCAAGGCTGGTCCCAGTGAATATTCGGCTGCGTCGCGGGGCTGGTGCGATCACACTGGGCGCACCGGACATCCGTCACGTATCGACAGGAGCACCACGTCTTGCAGGCCGCCGTCACCGTCACGCCCGCCCAGATACCCGAGCTGCTGCTCGGGCTCGCGACCGTGCGGCCGGTGTTCCTCTGGGGCGCACCCGGCATCGGGAAATCGTCCCTGGTACGGAAGTTCGCCGACTCGCTCGGCCTGGAGTGCGTCAGCCTGCTCGGTACGCAGCTCGCCCCCGAGGACCTCATCGGCGTGCCCCAGATCCGCGACGGACGCTCCGTCTTCTGCCCGCCCGAGGCCATCGCGCGAGACGAGCCGTACTGCCTCTTCCTCGACGAGCTCAACGCCGCGACGCCCGACGTCCAGAAGGCCTTCTACTCGCTGATCCTCGACCGGCGCATCGGCTCCTACGAGCTCCCCGAAGGCTCGATCGTCATCGGCGCGGGCAACCGCGCCACCGACAACGCCCTCGCCCGCCCCATCGCCTCCGCCCTCGTCAACCGCCTCACCCACGTCCATCTCCGCGCCTCCGCCGGGGACTGGCTGGTCTGGGCGGGCGAGAACGGCATCCACCCCTGGATCGTGGAGTACCTCGACGACCGGCCCGACCACCTCTGGTCGCAGCCGCCCAAGACCGAGGAGCCCTTCTCCACGCCCCGCTCCTGGCACATGCTCTCCGACGCGCTGCACTCCTTCGGGCCGACCCTCGACGAGGACACCCTCAAGGTGATCGCGCACGGCACGCTGACGCCCGCGCACGCCGTCTCCTTCTGCGGCTACATCAAGATCGTCCGCCATGCGTACGGCATCGAGGCGATCCTCAAGGGCGACGCCAGCTGGCCCAAGCGCATCGAGGACCGCGACCTGCTCTACTACCTCGCCGAGGCCTTCCGCGGACGCCTCGTCAAGGAGCTCCCGGCGCGCAAGGAGCACGTCTCTCCGTCCGTACGGCAGACCGCCTACCGCGCCAAGTCCCTGCTGGTGCAGCTCGCCGAGATCTCCGTCGAGGTCGCCCAGACCGTCATTGCCGACGGGGCGGACGGACAGCCCGTGCTGCCCGCCTGGTTCCTCGTCGAGGCCGCGCGCGACATGCCGCGGCTCGTCGAGGCCCGGCGGTGAGCAGCCGTACGCGCAAGGCCGCCGCGCAGGACAAGCCCGATCCGGCCACCGAGGCCTTCGCCGCAGGGCTCGCGCAGGTCAAGCGCAACCCGGCGCTCGGCGCGCTGAACGCGGACATCTGCCGCAGCAAGACCTGCAAGGCGGCGCCGCAGCACGGCCTCACGGCCGTCGACTCCGACGGCACGATCCACGCCCACCCCACCCGCCGGGCCGAACCCGCCGACTGGGCTTGGGCGTTGGCGCACAGCCTGCTCCACCTCGGCTTCGGGCACGTCCCGGCCGTGGCGGGCGACCGCGTCCAGCCCGACCGGTTCGACCGGGCCGCGCGCTGCGTCGTGGTCAACCGCTTCCTGCTGACCTTCCCGGTCGGGCAGGTGCCCGACGAGCTGCCGGCGGGCTACCCCGGCGGCGACGAGGAGCAGCTCGCTGCGCGCTGGCGGCGCGACGGGATTCCCGCTGAGTACGACAACTGCGGTACGGCGGGCGGCAGTCCCGACCAGTACCTCGTGCCCTGGCGGTCCTGGCAGGGCAGCCGGCCCACCGACTGGCAGCTCGCCTTCGCGCACGCCCTCACCTCCACCATGTCCGCCGCGATGGACGTCGCGGGCGGCCGCCGCTCCACGCTCACCGGTGAGCGCGTACGGCTGCGGCCCTGGGACCGGGCGCTGAGCTGGTTCGTCTCCTCGTACCCGCTGCTCGGCGGGATCGCGGCCGGGATGACGCTGGTCGCCGACGCCGAACTCGCCCGCGCGCAGGGCATTTCCGTCGCCGCCGTCAACGCCGCCGCCGGGGAGATCTACCTCAACCCGCTCTGCCCGTACACCGACGAGGAGTGGCGCTTCGTCCTCGGCCACGAGATGCTGCACGCCGCCCTGCGGCACGGCGAGCGCTGCGGCGGCCGCGACCCGTACCTCTTCAATGTGGCCGCGGACTATGTCGTCAACAGCTGGCTGCGGGAGATGGGCGTCGGCGAGATGCCCGAAGGGCTGCTGTACGACGCCGAGTTGAAGGACCTGTCCGCAGAGGAGGTCTACGACCGGATCGTCACCGACCTGCGCCGCCACCGCCGGCTCGCCACCCTGCGCGGCAAGGGGGTGGGCGACATCCTCGGCGAACCCCTCGCCCACGGGACGGGCCGCTCCGTCGACCTGGACGAGTTCTACCGCCGCGGCCTGGTCCAGGGCTTCGACCTGCACACCACCGGCGACCGCGGACTGCTGCCCGCCGGGCTCATCGAGGAGATCAGGGCGCTCGCCCACCCGCCGGTGCCGTGGGACGCCCGACTGGCGCGCTGGTTCGACGAGTTCGTGCCGCGACCGGAGCCCGTACGCAGCTTCGCGCGCCCCTCGCGCCGGCAGGCGGCCACCCCCGACATCCCCAGGGCGGGCCACTACTTCCCGCCGGAGGAGATCGCCCGCTGCACCTTCGGCGTGGTCCTGGACACCTCGGGCTCGATGAGCCGCGTCCTGCTCGGCAAGGCGCTGGGGGCGATCGCCTCGTACGCGGAGGCCCGGGACGTCCCCGCCGCCCGCGTCGTCTTCTGCGACGCGGAGGCGCACGACGCGGGGTTCCTGCCGCCCACCGAGATCGCCGGGCGGGTACGGGTGCGGGGCCGGGGCGGCACCGTACTGCAGCCGGGGATCGACCTGCTGCAGCGCGCCGACGACTTTCCGCCCGGGGCACCGGTGCTCGTGATCACCGACGGCTGGTGCGACGTGCTGCGGATCCGCCGTGAACACGCGTATCTGGTGCCGGAGGGTGCCTCGCTGCCGTTCACCGCGCGGGGGCCGGTCTTCCGGATGCGGTAGCGCGTGGCGAAGAAGTTGCGTGCCGGTGTCGATCCGGCAGTGTTTCGTTCGACGCCCTGGTGAGCGGCGCCCTGCCGCACAGCGCTACAGAATCCGGTGAGGGAACACATGGAGCAACTGCTGAGAGTCATGAACTTCGGCGTCTCGAGTGACGGAGTCGCTGCCGGCGAGCACCAGACTCTTGAGAGGCCGTTCGGCGACCTCAGTCCCGAGAAGCTGATGGCCTGGGCCGGAGCCACCGCGAGCTGGCCCATGCGCACGGACGGCGGAGGGACCCGGGGGCTCGACGACTACTTCACGCGGGACTTCGCGCGCAACATCGGCGCCGAGATCATGGGCCGCAACAAGTTCGGACCCCAGCGCGGGCCCTGGCAGGACCACGAGTGGCGCGGCTGGTGGGGCGAGGAGCCGCCGTTCCGTACGCCGGTGTTCGTCATGACCCACCATGAGCGTCCGTCGTTCACGCTCGCCGACACCACGTTCCACTTCGTCGCCGGCGACCCGGCCACGGTCCTTCAACGGGCGCGGGAAGCGGCGCAGGGCCAGGACGTCCGGCTCGGCGGCGGCGTCACCACGATCCGGCAGTTCCTCGACGCCGACCTCGTGGACACCCTGCACGTGGCGGTCTCACCGGTGACGATGGGGCCCGGACTACGGCTCTGGGAGTCCCCCGACGAACTGCTCGACCGGTTCCAGCTCGAGGTCGTGCCCAGCCCGAGCGGGGTGAAGCACCACCTGTTCTGGCGAAAGTGACGCGAGGTCCTAGTGTTCGTGCGGTGCGTCCCGGTGGACGGGGCCGTGCGGGTCGCCGCAGTGGGCCAGGGCCGGTTCTGCCGTGTGGTCGACCTGGAGGGTGGTGTGGTCGATCCCGTAGTCGTGGCTGAGGACCTTCTCCAGGTCGCGGCGCACCGCGTGGCAGTCGCCGTCCGGGTCGACCAGGACGTGTGCCGAGAGCGCGGGCTGGCCCGAGGTGATCGCCCAGACATGGAGGTCGTGGACCTCGGTGACCGAGGGGTTGCTGACGATCCGGTCGCCGATGGCGTCGGGGTCCAGGTCGGCGGGGGCCGCCTCCAGGAAGATGCGGCCGGAGTCGCGGACCAGGC
The DNA here is from genome assembly GCF_036227325.1 of Streptomyces sp. NBC_01465. Lineage (NCBI taxonomy): Bacteria > Bacillati > Actinomycetota > Actinomycetes > Kitasatosporales > Streptomycetaceae > Streptomyces > Streptomyces sp. NBC_01465. Next base: position 7,345,766 of record NZ_CP109467.1, read on the forward strand.
CGTAGCCCGCCCTGACCATCAGCACGACGACGGCGAGAGTGGCGATGGCGTCCGCGCGGACGAAGCCGGTGAGCACCACGACGAGCCCGGCGACGGCGGTGCCGATGAAGGCGAACAGGTCGTTGAGGATGTGCTGGTAGGCCCCCTCGACATTGAGCGAGGTGCGGTTGGCCTTCGACAGACACCAGGCGGCCGCCACATTGACGACGATCCCGGCGAGCGCGGTGACCAGCACGAGTCCGCCCGCCACCTGCGGCGGGTCGATGATCCGGCGGACCGCCTCGTAGCCGAGCCAGGCCGCGAGGAGCAGCAGGGTCAGACCGTTGGCCTGCGCGGAGAGGATCTCGGCGCGCTTGAGACCGTACGTGAATCCGCCGCGCGCCGGCCGGGCGGCCAGCCGCATCGCGATCAGCGCCAGCACGATCGAGGCGGCGTCGGTGAGCATGTGCGCCGCGTCGGAGATCAGCGCGAGGGAGCTCGCCAGGATGCCGACGACCACCTCGACGGCCATGAACCCGGTGATGAGCGCGAGCGCGATCGCCAGCCAGCGGCGGTCCGCGTCGGCGGCCACTCCATGGGAGTGGCCGCCGTGGTCGTGGCCGTGCTCTTCGGTCATCGCTCTGCCCCCGTCGGTCGTCTGCTCCGGCACACCCCGGCAACCGAAGTGAAGCGCACCGGACGACGATCGGCAAAGGCTGCACTGGTGACCGTTGTCAACACCAGTAACAGGGCTTTGACCTGCGGTTCTTTCGAGAGGTCAGCTGGTGATGATCGCCGGGTCGCTGACGCCGGGCTGTCCGTTCTCCACGTGGCCGGCGAGGCGGCGCAGGAAGCCGGTGTCCTTGTCGGAGACGACGGTCAGGTCGTACCAGCGCTTGGTGGTGCCCAGGTTCACCGTACGGACGACCTTGGCGCCCGGGGCCACCGCGACGGTCTGCGACGCACCCCCGTAGGCGTTGGTGATCTTGAGGTTGACGGTGGCGGTGCCCGCGTTCGTCAGGGTCAGGTCGATGTTGCCGGTCGCGGCGACATGGCGGGCGGTGACCTCGGGGCCCGCGGTGGATCCGGGGCCCTTGAAGGTGCGCAGGAAGCCGTTGGGGCCGTGCGCGGTGAGGTCGTAGCTGCCCTTGGAGTAGGCAGCGTTCCAGGTGTCCGAGATCGTCTTGCCGGCCTCGGCGGTGTACGTCCACGGGCCGTCCGTGCGGTTGGCCGAGGTGACGTAGAAGTGCGCGCCTGCCGTGGTTCCGCCGCTGAAGGTGAGCGTGTAGCGGCCGGTCGACGGGGTCGCCGCGCCGTCCACCAGGGGTGCGTAGCGCAGGGGGCGCGAGGGGCGGGAGCCGGGCTCCTGCTTGGGCAGGGCCGGGTTGGCCGGCGGCTTCGGTACGTAGCTGGGGTGGCGCACCTTGTCCGGCGGCTCGTAGCCGTCGGTGTCGGGCAGGGTCGCGGGTGTGGTGTTCTGCCGGCTGAAGTCGAAGGCCGAGGTCAGGTCGCCGCAGATCGCGCGGCGCCAGGGCGAGATGTTGGGCTCGCCGACGCCGAAGCGCTTCTCCATGAAGCGGATGATCGAGGTGTGGTCGAAGGTCTCCGAGCAGACGTAACCGCCGGTGGACCAGGGGGAGACGACGAGCATCGGCACGCGCTGGCCGAGGCCGTAGGGTCCTGCGGCGTAGCTCAGGTTGCCCGGGAAGTAGTCGAGCGTCGTGTCGACGGTGGAGAGGCCCTGGGCGGCGGAGGCGGGCGCGTACGGCGGGACGGCGTGGTCGAAGTAGCCGTCGTTCTCGTCGTAGGTGATGAACAGCGCCGTCTTGCTCCACACGTCCGGGTTGGAGGTGAGCGCGTCGAGGACCTGGGAGACGTACCAGGCACCGTAGTTGGCGGGCCAGTTGGGGTGCTCGGAGAAGGCCTCGGGGGCGGCGATCCAGGAGATCTGCGGGAGCTTCCCGGCCTTCACATCGGCCTTGAGGAGGTCGAAGTAGCCGTCGCCCGCCTTGGCGTTGGTGCCGGTGCGGGCCTTGTCGTAGAGCGGGTCGCCGGGCTTGGCGTTGCGGTACTTGTTGAAGTAGAGCAGCGAGTTGTCGCCGTAGTTCCCGCGGTACGCGTCGTCGATCCAGCCCCAGGACCCGGCCGCGTCCAGACCGTCGCCGATGTCCTGGTAGATCTTCCAGGAGATCCCGGCCTGCTGCAGGCGCTCGGGGTACGTCGTCCAGTCGTAGCCCGCCTCCTGGTTGCCGAGGACGGGGCCGCCGTTCTTGCCGTCGTTGCCGACCCACCCGGTCCACATGTAGTAGCGGTTGGGGTCGGTGGCGCCGATGAACGAGCAGTGGTAGTCGTCGCAGACGGTGAATTTGTCGGCGAGCGCGTAGTGGAAGGGAATGTCCTCACGCGTCAGATGGGCCATCGTGCCCGTGCCCTTGGCGGGTATCCAGTTGTTGTACGCGCCCTTGTTGAAGGCGCTGTGACCGCCGGCCCAGTCGTGGTCGAGCCCCGCGATGAACTGCATGCCGAGGTCGTCGGCGTCGGGGTGGTACGGCAGGACGTCCTTGGTCCCGTTCGGCTGGTTCCAGACCGGCTTGCCGCTGGGCAGCGTGACGGGCCGCGGGTCTCCGAAGCCGCGTACCCCCTTCATCGCACCGAAGTAGTGGTCGAAGGAACGGTTCTCCTGCATCAGCACGACGATGTGCTCGACGTCCTTGATGGAGCCGGTCGTCCGCGTGGCGGGGATGGCGGCGGCACGGTCGATGGAACCGGAGAGTGCGGTGAAGCCCGCGGTCGCGCCCGCGATCTGGAGGAAGCGGCGCCGATTCAGCTCTGACATGTGTGGGGGCCTCTTGGGGTGTGTGGGGAACAGGGCCTAGCGGAGTGTTCCAAGAGCACCGAGTGGAAAGGAAGAGGGCGTGTCAGCTGTATTACGGGGCGGGGTATGCATCACGAACAGCCGTACCCTCGGCGCGAGTCGGTTCGCAGCATCGAGTGGACGACCATGTCCCGCCGCTCGCCGCCGATCTCCTGCCAGCTCCGCAGCAGCCCCTCGCGCCGGAAGCCGGCCCGCTCGGCGGTACGCAGCGACCCCGTGTTCCACGGCTCCACGTGCAGTTCGAGGCGGGGGATCCGCAGCTCGTCCAGCGCCCAGGCGGCGACCGCCCCGAGCGCGGCGGATGCGGCTCCGCGGCCGCGCGCGGACGGCACGGTCCAGTACCCGAGGGACGCCCTGCCCTGTTCGAGATCGCGCAGCCACAGCCCCACCGTTCCCACCGCGCGCCCGTCGTCCCCGGCGACGACGAACGGGTACCCGCTGCGGGTGGCCGCCCGCGCCCACTGCCGGTGCACGAAGGCCACGCCCTCCTCGTCGGAGTACGGCGTGGGGACCGTGGTGACCAGCGGGATGTACGGGTCCGCCGATGCCTCCCGTACGAGATCGAGATCGGAGAGAGCCCAGGGCCGGAGCACATGTCCGGAGGCGGCGAGCACGGGCACTTCGAGCGGCTGATCCATGGGGGCATCCTGCCCGAACGGGCGCCCGCCGCCGACAGTTGACGCTGAGACGTCGGATGTCACACTTGCGTCAACTTGGCAGCTACGTTGCTAAGGCTCTGTACAGGCAGACCAGACGTCGCTATACCCGTCTCTCGGAACCTAGTCACCCGATGAATCCGAGAGAGGTGGAGACCGTGACACGACGTACGCGGCCGCGCCGTGCGGCAGCGGCAGCCGCGCTGACCGGGCTGATCGTCACCGGAGCCCTCACCGGCGCCGGTGCCGCGCCCGCAGGCGCGGCGGAAGACACGGCGGAGGACACGGCGTTCACGCAGGGCTTCGAATCGGGCGCACTGCCCGACGGCTGGCGCATCACCGAAGGGTCGTTCGGGCAACTCGTCACCGACAGGGCCCAGTTCCACAACAGCGCGACGCCCTACCTCCGCGAAGGCAACTGGCACCTCTCCACCCTGGAGACCCCCACCCAGACCCCCAGCGACGGCTACCGGGGCACCGTCGTCTCGCCCGCCTTCACCCTCACCCGGCCCACCGTGACCATGCTGGTCGGCGGCGGCTCGTCGGCCACGACCTATGTGGCGCTGTGCGCGTACGACGCAGCCGCGGCGGACGGCTGCGGACACGAGATCGCCCAGGCGCACGGCGCCAACTCCGAGGTCATGCAGTACCGCACGCTCGACGGCACCTCCGCCGTCGGCCGACAGGTCGTACTGAAGGTCGTCGACCACTCCACCGGCAGCTGGGGCCACGTCACCCTCGACGACATCCGCGCCAATGTTCCCCCTGCGGCCACCGCGCCCCGGGTGGACCGTACGAAGACGGCCGTGCACCTGACCTGGACCGCCGCCCCCGACCCGACGGTCACCGGTTACGCCGTCTACCGCTCCACGCAGCAGAGTTCGGGCTATACCCGGCTGGGCACGGCCACCTCGGCCACGTACAGCGACAGCACCGCGGGCGCCACCGGTACGTACTTCTACCGGATCGCCGCCGTCGACGCGGGCGGCGCCGAGTCCGAGCCCGTCACCACCCTCGCCCGCCCCTACACCGATCTGCGGGCGAAGGGCTCACCCGTCACCTACGAGGGCGACACGCTCAGCGACACCCGCTTCGCGGTCGGCCCGCTCGGTTCCGCCGGCATCGTGCAGGACGGCACCGGCGCCCGCCCCACCTGGTGGATCTTCAACAACATCGGGCAGCTCGCCTCCGGTGGCTGGCAGAACACCCCCGACACCTACACCAAGGGCAAGGTGCCCAACAGTTTCTTCGCCGTACGGGCCCAGCAGGACGGCGGGCAGCCCGTCGTCCGTGCGCTGCAGACCACCGGCGTCGGCGCGTTCCCGGCGATGAAGTCGCTGAAGTTCCAGGGCGAGTACCCGCTCGCCGACTACGCCTTCCAGGACGACCAGCTCCCCGTCCAGGTCTCCGAGAACGTCCTCAACCCGATGATCCCCGGAGACACCAAGGACTCCGCGATCCCCACCGCGATGTACCGCTTCACCCTGAAGAACCCGTCGGACAAGCCGGTCACCGTCTCCCTGCTCGCCTCGCAGCAGAACGCGGTCGGCTTCAGCGGCTACGACACCATCGGCGGCGCCGACGACCGGGTGGTCGCCGGGTACGGCGGCAACCACACCGAAGTCGCCTCCACCACCGGGGCGAAGCCCGCCACGAGCCTGCGGATGTCGGGTGCCACCGGCGCCGGCACCATGAACCTCACGGCGTACGGCGACGACATCTCGGCCAGCTCCTCCTGGGACACCCTGAGCACGCTCAAGGACGACCTCGCCGCCGACGGCGAACTGTCCGGCCCCGCCACCGCGGACAGCCCGGCCGCGCAGACCACCGTCGACGGGGCGCTGTCCGTCAAGGTCACCCTCGCACCGGGCGCGTCCAGGACCGTCCCGGTCAACCTCAACTGGCACTTCCCCGGCGCCAAGAACCCCAACGGGGGCGACGGCCGCCAGTACGAGAACTGGTGGACCGGCGCGGACGACGTCGCGGACTACGTCACCGCCCACTACGACCAACTGCTGGGCGACACCACCGCCTACCACGACTCCCTCTACAACACGAACATGCCCCGGTATCTGATCGACCGGGTCTCCGCCGCCACCGCCGTCCTCCACTCACCCTCCGTCTGGTGGGCCAGGAACGGCTTCTTCGGCGCCCGCGAAGGCTGGGGCTGCTGCCCGGGCATGCCCACCCATGTCTTCCACTACGCCCAGGCACAGGCCTGGCTCTGGCCGGAGGTCGGCCGGCGCTGGACCCAGCAGTGGCTCGACAACACCGACACCGCGGGCAAGATCCCGATGCGCTTCAGCGGCGACAGCAGCTTCACCATGGACGGCCAGACCGGCGTGATCCTCTCCGCGTACCGCACCTACGAGACGACCGACAAGGCCTGGCTGGACGCCAACTGGCCCACGGTCAAACGCGCCATGGACTACGTGGTGAACCTCGGCGACCAGGACCACGACGGCATCCTCACCGGCTCCTTCAACACCACCCTGGACGGCGGCGAGACCGGCAACGGCTCCTGGCTCGGCTCCCTGTACCTCGCCTCGGTCCACGCCTCCCAGAAGATGGCGGAGGCCGAGGGCGACACCGCGACCGCCGCCCTCTACTCCTCGATCTACGAGAAGGGCCGGGTCACCGGCGAGAAGGACTACTTCAACGGCGAGTACTACACGGAGATCAACAACGGCACCGGCGCCTCCTACGGCAACGGCTCCGAGATCGACATGCTGCTCGGCCAGTGGTGGTCGACCCAGCTCGGCCTCGGCGACATCTACGACACCGCGCACATGAACACCGCGGCGAAGAACCTCTTCACCGACAACTACCGGGACAACCTCCTGGGCGACACCCCCTACTCCGGGTACAACTACGCCCACCAGTTCCGCCAGTACGCCCTTGAAACCGACGGCGGACTGCAGATGACGACCTGGCCGCACCACGACCAGCCCTCCAACACCCCGCTCTACTACGATGAGTTGATGTCGGGCTTCGAGTACTCGGCGGCCTCCCTGATGCTCCAGCGCGGTCAGGTCGACGAGGGCCTCAAGGTCGTCAAGGCGGTCTCCGACCGCTACAACGGCGTGGCGCGCAAGGGCCCGTACATCAACATGAGCACCTGCTCCACAGGCGACGGCACCGGCAGCCCCTTCGGGGACGACGAGTGCGGCAAGTACTACGGGCGCACCCTCTCCTCGTACTCGCTGCTCACCGCGCTCCAGGGCTTCAGTTGGAACGCGCCGGAGGGGGCCATGGCCTTCAACCCGACCTGGCAGCCCGAGAACCACAAGTCATTCTTCTCCACCGGCGACGCCTGGGGCACCTTCACCCAGAAGCGCACCGGCGGCAAGCAGACCGACACCCTCCAGGTCAGGCACGGCAGCCTTGACGTGCGCACCCTCACCCTCAAGGTGCCCGAGGTCAAGGGCACGCTCACACTCAAGGGTGTCGGCAGCAAGGGCCCCCTCCAGGGCGCGCAGTTGAAGCGTGACGGCGACACGGTCACCGTCACGCTCGCTGCGGCACACACCTTCGCGAAGGGGGAGAAGCTGACCGTCACGCTCGGCTGAGCGGGGGCAGGCGTCCGCCGAACTCGTCCATGAAGCGGTCCACCATGGCGAGTTCGGCGGCGTCCAGCGTCCAGCCGGGCGCCCTGCAGTGCGCCGAGGCGAACCAGCCGCGGCGCACCGAGATCGCCTTCTCCGCGGCCACGATCAGCTCCACGTGCTGCATCCAGTACGAGAGGTACGGCAGCAGCGCGGAGTGCAGGGCGAGGGCGGCCGGCCGGTCGTCCTCGTGCCATGCCCGCCAGATCTCCTGGTACAGCTCGGTGAACGAGCATCCCGGCTGGACTCCGGCCGCACCGCGCCGGAGCGCGTCGGGCAACTGCAGCCCTGCGTAGCCGACCAGCGCGGGGAGCTCCAGCGCGCTGATGAGCCGGCCCGGCGGCGCCGACTCCACCTTCACGTAGCCGAGGTTGGGGTGGCGCCCGGCCAGTGCGTGGATCGCGGCCGCGTCCAGGCTCGTCCCCGTCTGCGCGGGCGCGTACTGCAGGACGACCGGCAGCGGAGCCACCGCGTCCAGTACGGCACCGAGATGGGCCAGCACCGCATCGCGGGAGGGGCCGAGGAGGTACGGCGGCAGCAGATTGAGGGCGCCCGCGCCTCGTTCCGCGGCCCGCCGGGCCACCTCCACCGCCACCACGGTGGCATGGTCGGGCACCGAGACGACGGCGGTGAACCCCGCCACCCCCGCGGTCGCGCCGAGCAGCCGGTCGGTCAGCAACTCCCGCTCCGCGCCGGTGAGTTTGTGGAACTCCGAGGCGTACCCGGGAAACATCACCGAACCGACACCCGTGGCGAGCACCGCCTCCACCACCCGGTCGAAGCCGGGCAGATCGAGCGATCCGTCGTCCAGGAAGGGCACTTCGAGTACGGGGCTCACTCCGCCGATCGTCATGGTCAGAACGCCTTTCGCGGTACGTCGCTGCCGCTGGACCCGACCAGGAAGTCCAGGTCGCACCCCCGGTCCGCCTGGAGCACATGCTCGACATGGAGCCGGGTGAATCCGCGCCCCGCGCCCTTCGGCGGCGGCGGAGCGGTCCATTGCGCCCGCCGGGCCTCCAGCACCTCCGGCCCGACCAGCAGATCGAGCCGGCGCGCGGGGACGTCGAGGAGGATCCGGTCGCCGGTCCGCACCAGCGCGAGCGGCCCGCCGACGGCCGACTCCGGGGCCACGTGCAGGATGCAGGTCCCGTACGCCGTCCCGCTCATCCGCGCATCGCTGATCCGCACCATGTCGGTGACCCCGGCCTCCAGAAGCCTGCGGGGGAGCGGGAGATTGCCCGCCTCCGGCATCCCCGGATAGCCGCGCGGGCCCATGCCCCGTACGACCAGGACGGTGTCGGCGGTGACCTCGAGCTCCGGGTCGTCCGCCGCGGCCGTGTACTCCTCCAGCGAGTCGAAGACCAGCGCGGGCCCCTCGTGGACCAGCAACTCCTCTGCCGCGGCGGACTGTTTGACGACCGCCCCGCCGGGCGCGAGGGTGCCGCGCAGCACGGCGATTCCGCTGCCCGCGGCCTGCACGGGGTCGTCCACCGTACGGATCACGGCCGCGTCGTACACCTCGGCGTCCTTGCACTCCACGGTCAGCGGGCGCCCGGTGACGGTGAGCGGCGTCGGATGCAGCAGTTCGCGGATCCGGGTGACCAGTGCGGGCACCCCGCCCGCGTACGCGAACTCCTCCATCAGGAAGCGGCCGCTGGGCATCAGGTCGACCAGCAGCGGAACGCGGCGTGCGATGCGGTCGAAGTCGTCCAGTTCCAGGGGTACTTCGGCCCGGCCCGCGATGGCCAGCAGATGCAGCACGGCATTGGTGGAGCCGCCGATCGCCGCATTGACGACGATGGCGTTCTCGAAGGCCTCCCGGGTCAGGATCCGCCCCGGCGTGAGCCCCTCGCGGGCCAGCTCGACGGCCCGCGCACCGGTCTCCTCGGCCAGTACGGTGCGTCGCGCGTCGACGGCGGGCAGGGCCGCGCCGCCCGGCAGCATCATGCCGAGCGCCTCCGCGAGACAGGCCATGGTGGAGGCGGTGCCCATGGTCATGCAGTGCCCGGCCGAGCGGTTGAGGCAGGACTCGAAGTCGGTGAACTCCCGCTCGCCGATCCGCCCGGCCCGCAACTCCTCGCTCATCCGCCAGATGTCGGTCCCCGAGCCGACCGCCGTGCCCTTGAAGCGGCCGTTGAGCATCGGCCCGCCCGTCAGCACGATCGAGGGAAGATCGGCGCTCGCCGCGCCCATGATCGCCGCCGGGGTGGTCTTGTCACAGCCCGTCAGGAGCACGGCGGCGTCCAGGGGGTTGGCGCGCAGCGCCTCCTCGACGTCGATCGCCATCAGATTGCGGTACATCATCGAGGACGGCCGCAGAAAGGGCTCGCCCGGCGAGAACACCGGGAATTCCAGGGGCAGTCCGCCCGCCCGCAGGATGCCGCGCCTGACCGCGTCCGCCAGACCCGTCAAGTGCCGGTTGCAGGGCGTGAGATCGGACGCGGACTGGCAGATGCCGACGACCGGCTGCCCGTCGAACGCCCAGGAACCGAGGCCGGTGGCCCGCAGATGGTGCCGGGCTATGAACCCGTTCTTGATGTCCCCGCCGAACCACTCGCGGCTGCGCAGATTCTTGTCGATGTCCACCTCGGCAACTTAGCAGCTAGGCTGCATAGCGGTCACAACTTTGGAGAGATCTCTCGTCGGGTAGCTGCTTATCTGTTAAGTACGTGGCATGCATAGATTCCCTCGCGCAGGCATGCTCCTGGCGGCAACTCTGGCGCTGTCGCCGGTCGTTGTGCCCCAGGCCGCCACGGCGGCCGAGACCCCGACGGGTCCCCTCGTCATCGGCTCCGGTGCACTTCAGGTGCGTACCGGAGTCGACTTCCCGTACGTCGTCGACTACCAGGACCGCGCCACCGGCGCCGTCGTCGACGGCCGGAGCACCCCGCTCCACACCGTCGTCCTCAACGGAAAGCCCTACCAGGCGGACGGGAAGGCGACAGTCCACGGATCCACCGTCACCTACCGGCTGACCTTCCCCGGCCTCGACGGCGTACGGATCGACGCACAGCTCGGCGTCAGCGGCACCCAAGTCACCTTCCGCATCACGAAGATCACCGACACCGACGCCTTCCGCATCGGCACCATCGACATCCCCGGACAGAACCTGCTGTCCGTACGCGGCGACCAGCCCGGCGCCCATGTCACCGCAGCCCGCGTCGACCCCGACAAGAACGGCCACGGCGACACGTTCACCGCCGTCACCGACGACACCCCCGCCGACGCGGCGCCGCAGGGATCGGCGTACGCCATCGTCAACACCGACCAGCTGGCGGCCGCGATCGAGACCAACTCCGTACAGGACACGGCCAGCAGCGAGAACACCCGCGTCCAGCGCCAGGCCGTGAAGACCGGCTCCACCACCGAGGTCGGCGTCTCCAGCGGCCAGTGGACCTACCGCGCCAAGGGCTCACCCTTCACCGAGGAACTCCCCTGGGCGAAGGTCGTGATCACCGGCGACCGCAACACCGACCACAAGGTCGACTGGCAGGACGGCGCCATCGCCTTCCGCTCCATCGGCGTCAAGGCCAAGGGCGCCGACGAGACCCCGGACCGCGTGATCGCCCACATCCCCTTCAACTTCGCCAGCTACGCGAGCAACCCCTTTCTGAAGACCCTCGACAACGTCAAACGCATCTCGCTGTCCACCGACGGCCTCGGCCAGCTCGCCATCCTCAAGGGGTACGCACAGGAGGGCCACGATTCCGCCCACCCCGACTACGGCGGCAACTACAACACCCGCGCCGGCGGCCTCGCCGACCTCAACGCCCTGGCGAAGGAGGGCAAGAAGTGGGGCGCCTCCTTCGGCGTCCACGTCAATACGACCGAGGCGTACCCCGAGGCGAAGAACTTCAGCGACACCCTCGTCGACCCCAAGGCGAAGGGCTGGGACTGGCTCGGCCAGTCGTACTACATCGACCAGCGCCGCGACCTGACCAGCGGCGATGTCGCCAAGCGCTTCCAACAGCTGCGCGACGAGACCGACCCCAACCTCAAGTTCCTCTACATCGACGTCTACTACTCCCACGGCTGGGTGTCGGACCGGCTGCAGAGCGAACTCCGCAAGCAGGGCTGGGAGATCGGCACCGAGTGGGGCGACAAGATGGAGCGCTCCTCCCTCTGGTCGCACTGGGCGAACGAGCCGAGCTACGGCGGCGACGCCAACCGCGGCATCAACTCCCAGGTCATCCGTTTCATCCGCAACGGCGAGAAGGACGTCTGGATCGACAACCCGCTGCTGGGCTCCGCCAACATCAAGGAGTGGGAGGGCTGGGGCGGTCAGAGTGACTGGACGAAGTTCTACGCGAACATCTGGAACCGCAACCTGCCCGCCAAGTTCCTCCAGAAGCAGCGGATCACCGAGTGGACCGACCACGAGGTGAAGCTCACCGGAGGCGTCCGCGTCAGCGATGCGACCGGCACCCGCCAGGTCTACGTCGGCGACGACAAGGTCCAGGACGGCGGCGCCTACCTCCTGCCCTGGGACGGCGACAAGGCCTACCACTGGAACCCGGCGGGCGGCACGACCACGTGGCCCGTACCCGCGCAGTGGAAGCACGAGCAGTCGGTCACCCTCTACCGGCTCACCGACCAGGGCAAGGTGAAGGTCGCCACGCTCCCGGTGCAGGACGGCAAGGTCGCGCTCACCGCCGACAAGGGCGTCGCGTACGTCCTCTACCGCGACCGGGCGAAGAAGACCCCGGCCCCCGCCTTCGGCCAGGGCTCCCACGTCACGGACCCCGGCTTCGACTCCGGCACCCTGAACGCCTGGAAGACCGACGGCACGGCATCGGTCCAGCGCAATGCCGCAGGCCAGTACGAGGCCGTGATCCCCGCCTCCACCACTGCGACCACTCTCGCCACCTCCCTCAACGGCCTGACCCCCGGCACGCGTTACGCCGCATCCGTCTGGGCGCAGGTGCAGCCGGGGAAGACCCGCAAGGTCACCCTCACGGCGGGCGGCGCCGACAACTGGATCGACCGCTCGACCGCCAAGGACGCCTTCGCCTACGACGACAAGGCCGGTACGTACTTCCAGCGGATCACCGTCCGCTTCACCGCCACCGCCAGGACCGCACGGCTCGTGGTCGCGGCGGATCCGGGTGACGCCCAGGTGAAACTGGACGACGTCCGGGTCGTCGCCACCACCAAGACGGAGCAGCAGGGCACCGTCGCCCACTGGGACTTCGAGGACAACGAACAGGGCTGGGGCCCCTTCGTCGAGACGGAGCCCGGCGGCCCGAGGACCGTACGCTCCGAGAAGCACGCCCCGTACACCCAGTCCGGCTGGAACGGGAATCTCACCGACCAGGTCCTGGACGGCAGTTGGTCGCTGAAGTCCCACGAGGAGGACCCGGCACTGCTCTACCGGACCGTGCCGCAGACCGTGCGGTTCCAGCCCGGCCACCGCTACAAGGTGTCCTTCGACTACCAGAACGCCTTCGCCGGCCAGTACGCCCTCTCCACCGGATACGACCGGGTCACCGCAAGCGGCTCGACGACTACGGAGACCGACCGGCAGCTCTTCGGGCAGCAGCGCACCACCGCCCGCTTCGACCACGAGTTCACCGCCGGGGACTGCGGCGACTCCTACGTGGGCCTGCGCAAGGTCGGATCGGGCGCCGACCAGTCCGACTTCGTCATGGACGACTTCACCGTGACCGACCTCGGCGCCACCGACGAGGCCACCCCCTGCGCGACGCTCGCCGTCGCACCCAGGGCGGGCAAGCTCGTCCCCGGCGGCGCCAACGACATCAACGTCACCTTCACCAACAGCGAGCGCACCGCGGCCACCGGCGTACGGACCGCACTGACCGTCCCCGTCGGCTGGACCGCCGCGCCGGCGACCACCGACACGCTCACCACCGTCGCCCCGGGTGCCTCGGGCACGGTGGTCTGGAAGGTCACCCCGCCCGCAGGCATCCCGGCGGGCACCTTCACCCTGAACGCGAGGGCCGACTACACGGCCGGCACCAAGCAGGTCTCGCTCACGGCCGCCGTCCAGGTCGCCACCGTGCCGCCGGACTATCTCCCGCAGGACCGGATCAGCATCGTCGACTTCGACAGCCAGGAGACGGAGGGGGAGAACACCCCGGCGGCCAACGCCCTCGACGGAGACCCGGCCACCTGGTGGGGCAGCGCCTGGTCGTCGACGACCGCGCCCTTCCCGCACCACATCACGCTGGACCTCGGGGCCTCGTACCACCTCAAGGAGTTCAAGTACCTGCCCCGGCAGAACCAGGCCAACGACCGGATCAAGGACTACGAGGTCTACCTCTCGTCCGACGGCGTCACCTGGGGGCAGCCGGCTGCCAAGGGCAGCTGGCCCAACAGCACGGACGAGCAGACCGTCGCGCTGGGCGGGCAGAGCGCCAGGTACATCAAGCTGGTCGGCCTCAACTCGGTGAACGGGCAGCCGTACGGTGGTGCGGCGGAGCTCAATGTCCTGACGCAGTAGGGGAGTTGCAGTACGGCCCTGCCCCCGCCGGGCAGGGCCGCGCCGTCAGTGGCCCGGCGCGTGCAGATCCTTCTCCGTCTCCGCAAGGTGTGCGTCCATCGCCGCCGTCGCGCCGTCCGCGTCGCCCGCCCGGACGGCGTCGAGGATCGCGCGGTGGGCGGCGACGGTCGTCTCGTGGCTGTCGCCGCGCCGGCTGTGGCCCGTGTAGCTGGCGATGCGCTGGTCGCGCAGGACGTCGGAGAGCGAGTCGAGGAGCAGGGAGAGCATGCCGTTGTCCGCCTGGGCGGCGATCTCGGCGTGGAAGGCGATGTCCAGATCGACGAACCGCTCCCGGTCGTCGGCCGACTCCGCCATCTCCGCGAGCAGCGCGTCGGCGCCGTCCAGCGAGACCTCGCCCGCGGTGTGCCGGTCGGCGGCGCGGTGGGCCAGGGCGCCCTCGATGGCCCGGCGGGCATCCATCACGTCGTCGTAACTCAGCGACTCCTGCCGCAGCCTGAAGCGGAGGATCTGCCCGAACACCTTCGCCGTGGGGACATTGACCCGCGCCGGGCGGCCCTGGCTGGAGACCAGGATCTCGCGGGCGGACAGGGTACGGATGGCCTCGCGGACCGCCAGCCGGTTGACCTCGAAGCGGGCGGCGAGCTCTCCCTCGGGCGGAATCACGTCCCCGGGCTTGAGTCCGGTCTCCTCGATCAGCGCGATGATCTCGTCGGCGACCTGGTCGGCCAGGGTGGTTCGGCGTACGGCCACGGTCGGCCTCCTCGACTACTGGGCAGCTAGGCTGACAAGTGTAAGGGTGGGGGCGGCAGTTCACTGCGGCGTTGCGGAAGAGGTGCACAGCATGGGTCGGTTGGCCGACAAGGTGGTCCTGGTGACCGGGGGAGCACGCGGCATCGGGCGGGCGATCGCGGAGACCGCGGCGCGCGAGGGCGCGACCGTCGTGGTGTTCGACCTGGACGCGCAGGCGGGCACCGAGGTGCGCGACGCGCTGGCCGCGGCGGGAGCGCCCGGTCTCGTACGGCAGGTGGACGTCACCGACAGCGCGGCCGTCGCTGCGGCGACGGACGAGGCGGTCACGGCGTACGGCGGGATCGACGTGCTGGTCAACAACGCGGGCCGCAATGTCTACGCGGACCCCGTCGTGATGACCGAGGCCGAGTGGGACCAGGTCTTCGACGTGGACCTCAAGGCCGCGTTCCTCTGCTCGAAGCACACCCTGCCGTCGATGATCGCGCGCGGACGCGGCGCCATCGTCAACATCGCGTCCCTGCACGCACGGCTCACCTGTACGGGCATGTACCCGTACGCCGCCGCGAAGGCCGGCCTCGTCGGCCTCACCCGGTCGATGGCGCTCGACGTCGCCCGCCACGGGATCCGCGTGAACGCGGTGAGCCCCGGCTACATCCGTACCGCCCTGGTCGACGAGTACTTCGCGCAGCACCCGGACCGCGAGGTGGAGCCCAAGGCGCTCGACGCCCAGCCGCTGGGACGGTTCGGGACCCCGGAGGAGGTCGCCGAAGTGGTCTGCTTCCTGGCCTCCGACGCCGCCTCGTACGTGACCGGCGCCGACTGGGCCATTGACGGAGGGCTCGGCGTGCGCTTCGCATGAAGTGACGGACAAGGGGCACGCGTCCGGTCCCTGCCCCGCGTTTGCGCGCCCGTGCCCGGCGCGGCAGGGTCGGAGAAGCGAGAGCGAGGAGGAGTTCCCGATGGCCATCGCTACGGTCAACCCCGCGAACGGCGAGACACTGCTGACCTTCGACGCGCTGGGGCCCGAGGAGATCGAGCAGCGGCTCGCCTCCGCGGCCGCGGCCTTCCGCACCTATCGCAACACCGCCTTCGAGGAGCGGGCGCGTCTCCTGGAGCGCGCCGCGGACCTCCTCGACGAGGACCGGGACGAGATCGCCCGCACCATGACCACCGAAATGGGCAAGCCCCTGGCGGCGGCCCGTGCGGAGGCGGCGAAGTGCGCGAAGGCCATGCGCTGGTACGCGCGCCATGCCGAGGAGCTCCTCGCGGACGAGCTGCCCTCGAAGGCCGACGTGAAGGACTCCGGCGCCGCCCGCGCCTACACCCGCTACCGGCCGCTCGGTGTGGTGCTGGCCGTGATGCCGTGGAACTTCCCGCTCTGGCAGGTCGTACGGTTCGCGGCCCCCGCCCTGATGGCCGGCAACGTCGGCCTGCTCAAGCACGCGTCGAACGTCCCCCAGACCGCCCTCTACCTGGAAGGACTCTTCCGCCGGGCCGGATTCCCCGACGGCTGCTTCCAGACGCTGCTGATCGGCTCCGGCGCCGTCGAGGCGGTCCTGCGCGACCCCCGGGTGGCCGCCGCGACCCTCACCGGCAGCGAGCGCGCCGGGCGGGCGGTCGCCGCGATCGCCGGGGACGAGGTGAAGCGGACCGTCCTGGAGCTGGGCGGCAGCGACCCCTATGTCGTGATGGCCTCCGCCGACGTCGAGAAGGCCGCGGACATCGCGGTCACCGCACGGATCCAGAACAACGGTCAGTCGTGCATCGCCGCCAAGCGCTTCATCGTCCACACGGACGTCTACGAAGCGTTCGTGGAGCGGTTCACCGGCAAGATGGCCGCGCTGACCGTCGGGGACCCGATGGAGGAGGGAACCGACGTCGGCCCGCTCTCCACCGAGCAGGGCCGCGCCGACCTGGAGGAGCTCGTCGACGACGCCGTACGCCGCGGAGCGACCGTGCTCTGCGGGGCCGAACGGCCCAAGGGGCTCGCCCTGGGCTGGTATTACGCGCCGACGGTCCTCGCCGGGATCACCCTGGACATGCGCATCCACCACGAGGAGACCTTCGGGCCCGTGGCGACGGTCTACCGCGTCGGCAGCATCGACGAGGCGGTCGTGGTCGCCAACGACACGCCTTTCGGGCTGAGTTCGAACGTCTGGACCCGCGACGAGGCGGAGACGGAGCGCTTCGTACGGGACCTCGACGCAGGGGGCGTATTCTTCAATGGCATGACCGCCTCCCACCCCGCGCTCCCCTTCGGCGGCACGAAGCGTTCCGGATACGGCCGCGAGCTCGCCGCCCACGGAATCCGCGAGTTCTGCAACATCACCACCGTCTGGCACGGCGCCGGCAACTGAACCGGCGGCCGCGGAGGGGATGAACCGCGCCGTCCGGGGCACCCGAGGAGACGCGGAACGCCCCCGACGGAAGGAACCTGCCGTGTTACTGGCCCACCCTGCTGTGCTGCGTGACCTGGTCGAGAGGTACGAGGCGCTCAGGGCGCTGCCCGCCGACGGCAGGACGCCGGAGGTACGAAGGAGGCTGGAGGACGTCACGTACACCCTCTGCGTCTCCACCGGTACGCGCACCCCCGAGGCCGCCCTGGTGGCGGCCGGCCGCCGGATGGCCGCCTCGGCCGTACGGCCCGCGCCCGTCGCCGGGCGACAGGACGTGATCGAGGCCGCCTGAGTCGGACCGGACGGACGCGCCCCCGCTCATCCCGCCGCAGGGATGCCGGGGGCTTCGTCATGCCCTCACGGGCTTCGGTAATTGCGTGGTAACTGCGCTCTCCTACGGTGCCGTCCGGCTCGTATCCGAGCCGGAGCCCATCGCCGCAAGGAGCGCGCCATGTCCACCGATCCGCATGCCGACCGGGCCGTCCACGCCCTGATCGACGCGGGCGGTGAGCCGTGGTCGCGCGTCAGGCAGCTGCTGGAGCGCCGCTGCGGGGAACTGCCGGACGCCTCCCTCATGGAACTGCACAGCTCCGATCCGCAGGTGTGCGCGGCCGTGCCCGGCTGGTGCGCCGGGCGCGGCGGAGTGGTGACGGCCCATGAGGAGCGCGACGGTGCCGCTCTGTTCTGGATACGGACTCCGTCGTCCCGTTCTGAGGAGAGATGATGAGATATCCCGTCCGAGTGTGTCTGGCGGCGGCCGTTGCCGTGGCCGGGCTCTGGGCGCCGGCCGCCAGTGCCGCCGTCCCGGCGGCCGCACCCCCGACGGCCAAGGCGGCCGACCCGTCGGCCGTGGTCAAGACAGCGACCGTCACGCTGGTGACGGGTGACAAGGTCACCGCCATCACCACCGCGGACGGGAAGACGGCCTACAGCGCCGTCCCCGCGGCCGGTTCGGCGCCCGGCACCTTCCTCACCCGCACCGACGTGGGCGGCGACAGCTACTTCTACCCGACCGATGTGATCGGGAAGGTCGGCACGGTCCTGGACCGGCAGCTGTTCAATGTCAGCGCCCTCATCCGCGACGGGTACGACGACGCGCACCGCGCCTCGCTGCCGCTCATCGTGCAGGACAGCACGGCGACCACCCCGAAGGTACTGACCGGTTCGGGCCCGCTCACCCGCAAGCGCACCTTCACGTCGCTGCACGCGCACGCCGCCGTACTCGACAAGAAGCAGGCCGGTGACTTCGGCGACGACATCGACCACGGCCTCGGCGGCGTGAAGAAGCTCTGGCTCGACGGGAAGACGAAGGCGGACGTCCTCGACCGCAACCTCACCCAGATCAACGCCCCGCAGGCCTGGGCCGCCGGAGCCAGCGGCGCGGGCGTCAAACTCGCCGTCCTGGACACCGGCGCCGACCCCACCCACCCCGACCTCGCGGGCCGGATATCGGAGTCCGAGGACTTCACCGGTACGGGATCGACCGTCGACGGCCAGGGGCACGGCACCCATGTCGCCGCGACCGTCGCGGGCAGCGGCGCGGGTGCACCCGGCGAGCGCTCCGGCGTCGCACCCAAGGCCGACCTGCTCATCGGCAAGGTCCTGGACAACACCGGCTCGGGCTCCGACTCGAGCGTCATCGCCGGGATGGAGTGGGCGGTCGCGCACGGCGCCCGCGTCATCAGCATGTCGCTGGGCAGCGGTCCCACCGACGGCACCGACCCGGTGACCACCTCGTTGGAGAAGCTCAGCGAGGACTCCGGCGCGCTCTTCGTCGTCGCAGCGGGCAACAACGGCCCGGGCGTCGGCACGGTCGCGGCCCCCTCCATCGCGCCTGCCGCCCTGTCCGTCGCCGCCGTCGACTTCGCAGGCGCCACGGCTTCGTTCTCCAGCCGCGGACCGGCCATGGCCGCCGGTGTGGTGAAGCCCGAGATCGCCGCCCCCGGCGTGAACATCGTCGCCGCCCGCGCCGCGGGCACCAACCTGGGCACCGTCCAGGCGAACCCCGACTACACCGCGCTGTCCGGCACTTCCATGGCGACACCCCAGGTGGCGGGCGCCGCCGTGCTGGTCGCCGAGGCACACCCGGACTGGAAGGCGGGCCAGATCAAGTCGGCGCTCATGGGCAGTGCCGCCAAGCTCACCAGCTCGGTGTACGACACGGGCGCGGGCCTCACGGACGCCGCCGCCGCGCTCAAGCAGAGCGTCGTCTCCGACGTCACCGCGGCCGACTTCGGCCGCATGGACGAGGCCGGGACGTCGACCCGTACGGTCACCTTCACCAACACCGCCTCGTCGGCGGCCACCCTCGACCTGGCGGCCTCGCTGTCCCGCGCCGACGGCACCCCGCCCGCCGGAATGACCACGGTCTCGCCGGCCACGCTCGACCTGGCCGCGGGCGCCAGTGGCACCGCGACGGTCACCGTGGACACCACGGGCACGCCCACCGGCACCTACAGCGGCGCGCTCACCGCGACGCCCGCCGGCGGTCAGGCCCTGCGCATCCCGCTGATCCTGGACCGCGCGACGACGGTCACCGTCAAGGCGATCGGCCGGGACGGCAAGCCCGCCATGGCCGACGTGGCCATGATGGACAAGGACAACGGCACCGTCGTGCAGGGCGGCATCGGCTCCACCGGGACGAGGGACCTCCGCGTCCCCGACGGCCGCTACATGGTGGTCGCCATGCTCCACTTCCAGATCGACGGGGTGCCTGCCCTGGCCCTGATGACCCTGGACCGCGCGGCCGACCAGAACGAAATCGTCCTCGACGCCCGTACGACCCGCCCCTGGACGGCGTCGGTACAGGGCTTCGACACCCGCGACGAACTCCTCGTCGGAAATCTCGGCCGGTTCTCCGACATCACCCACACCTACATCAACAACAGCGTCATCGCGGGCGGCGGCTACGGCCCGTTCCCCTCGAATGCCATCTGGATCAGCCCCACCGAGGGCCTGGAGGCGGGCACGGTGCACGTCGCCGAACACCGCCGGCTCGCCAACGCGGACAGCGATCCCATCAAGGGCGACGCCTCCACCATGTTCGACCTGACCTTCGCCGACGAGTCGGTGCCGGCCACCGGCCCGTGGCACCACCTGTCCCGCCAGGACGTGTCCAAGCTCGCCAAGGTGAAGGCCACCTACAAGGCGTTCAACGGTGACTTCCGCCAGCAGGAGGGCTCCACGGTCTACGGCGACGACATCTTCGCACTCAACACGACCTCCCCGTCGTTCATCACCACACCGCGGGTCCGTACCGAGTACATCTCCGCGGAGGGCCGCACCTGGACCAAGCTCAACTACCGGCGCACGATCCACCAGGTGATGGACTACGACCTCGTCTACCGGACCTTCGAGCCCGGAAAGACGACCCGCGACACCTGGTACACCGCCCCCTACACGGTCCGCGCCGCCGGCACCGCGACCGGTGGCCACCTCCAGCTGAAGGTCGACGACGCGGTCGACAACCAGGGACGGCTCGCCCAGTACGGCGACTTCGACTACCCGTCGAAGTGGCAGTCCGCGACCCGCCTCTACCGCAACAACGAACTGGTCGTCCAGGGTCAGTCCACCGCGATCGACCAGACCTTCACCGACAGCGGCGCCGCCGACTACCGCCTCGAGCGGACCTTCACCTCCGGCGGGATCTTCCCCATCGGCGGCGAGGCGAAGGGCACCTGGACCTTCCGTACGGACGGCTCGGCCACGGCCGCCCCGGCCAACCTGCTGAACGTCAACTTCGACGCGAACCTCGACAATTACAACCGCGCCCGCGCCGACCGCCCCCTGCTGCTCAGCGCCAAGGTGTCCGGCGCCCACGGCAAGCTCTCGAAGGTCAGGGCCTATGTGACCTCCGACGGCGGCACCACCTGGCACCAGGTCCTGGTCTGCTGCGGGATCAACGGCACGTACGGCTTCATCGCACCGCACAACACCCTGGTCAAGGGCGGCTTCCTCGGCCTGCGCCTGACGGCCACCGACGCCTCGGGCTCCACGGTCGACCTCGGCCTGCCGCGGGCGATCCCGGTCACCGCGAGCTAAGGAGCATGTGACTGGAGGTACTTGACCGTCGTCGGGTCGGCCGGGAGGAACGTCTCGATGGCCAGCTCGGCGACGGTCACGTCCATCGGAGTGTTGAACGTCGAGATGGACGAGATGAACGACAGCACATGCCCCTCGTGCTCGATCCGCAGCGGGAGCGCGAAGTACGGGTAGGGGTGCGGGTCCTCGCGGTCGTCCGGATCGCCGGAATCCGGCACCGGATACCCGGCCACCTCCTCGTACAGCTCCCGCAGCGGCCCGGAGCGGGCCAGTGCGATCTGGCGCTCCATCTGGTGCAGCAGATGCCCTCGCCATTCCCGCAGATTGCGGATCTTCGGGGCCAGCCCTTGCGGATGGAGGGTGAGGCGCATCGCGTTCAGCGGCGGCGCCAGCAGATGCTCCGGTACGCCGTCCAGCAGCATCGCGATCCCGCGATTGGCCGCGACCACCGTGTACGTGCCGTCCACCACCAGCGCCGGATACGGCTCGTAGCCGGTCAGCAGCCGCTCGATCCCCTCGCGCAGGGCCGCCATCGACGGATCGTCCAGCGCGGTCTGCGCGTACTGCGGCGCGTAACCCGCCGCCAACAGAAGGGAGTTGCGCTCCCGGACGGGGATGTCGAGATGCTCGGCGAGCCGAAGAATCATCTCCTCGCTCGGGCGTGAGCGGCCCGTCTCGATGAAGCTGATGTGGCGCGCGGACGAATCGGCGCGCAGCGCCAGATCCAGCTGGCTCACCTTGCGCTGCTCGCGCCAGCCGCGCAGCAGCGGCCCCACTCCCGTGCCGGTCGCAACAGTCGTCATACCGACTACCGTAAAGGCACGTGCCCGCAGGCTCAGGAGGGAGGACCGGCCGTGCCCACACAGCCGTTGTCGCAGAAGGAGATCGAGGACCGGCTGAGGGAGCTGCCCGGCTGGTCCCTGGAGGGCGACCGCATCGCCCGCACCTACCGGCTCTCCACGCACTTCGCCGCGACCGCGATGGTCGTCCATGTGGCGCAGATCCAGGAGGAGTTGGACCACCACTCCGATCTCACCCTCGGCTACAACACGCTCGCGCTCAGCGTGCACACGCACGACGCGGGCGGCGCCGTCACCGAGAAGGACTTCGCGCTGGCGCAGAGGGTCGAAGCCATCTCTTCCGTGCACGGTGCTGCCTGAGAGATCATCGGCGCATGCTCGACTACGACACCCAGGCCGCCCATTACGACGCGTCGCGCGGCGGCGTCCCCCGCGCCGAGGCCGCCGCGCAGGCGGTACAGCTGCTGGTCCCCGGCCACGCCCGCACCCTGCTCGACATCGCCTGCGGAACGGGGATCGTCACCGAGCGGCTGCGCAGGCCGGGGCTGCGCGTGTTCGGTGCGGACGCCTCGTACGGCATGGCCCGCAAGGCCGCCGACCGGGTGCCGGGCGCGGTCGTGCTCGGTGACGTACGGCAACTGCCGTTCCCCGACGCCTCGTTGGACGCGGTGAGCGCGGTGTGGCTGCTGCATCTGGTGCCGGAGGCCGAGGCGGTGGTGGCCGAGGCGGCGCGGGTGCTGCGGCCCGGCGGGGTGTTCGTCACCACTGTCGACAAGGACGCGGCGCACGACGTCGGCAGCGACATCGACGCCGTGCTCGCCCCGCATCTGACGACGCTCGCCTTCGACCGGTCCGACCGCATCGAGGCGTACGGAGCCGCGGCCGGCCTCTTCCCCGTGGGCGAGACGCGATTCGCCGGGCACGGCCAGGGCCGCTCCCCTCGGCGTACGGCCGCAGCCCTGCTCGAGGGTCAGTACGCCTCACGGATCGCCGCCCGGGGCGCCGAGGCCGAGGCGCTCGCGGAGAAACTCACCGCGCTCCCCGACCCCGACGCCCCGCGCCCCGACCCCGCCTACCGGCTTCTGGCGCTCAGTCGCGCCGAGTGAGGTCCATGACCCAGTTGGTGAGCCAGGTCTTCCCGCCGTCCACGGAGAAGGCCTGCTCCCAGCGCGGAGTGCCCTCGTTCATCCCCGACCAGGTGAAACGGACCTTGACGTCCTTGCCGCCATGGGTGTCGTCGCCGTAGAACTCGCCCCGCCCGGCGTCGGTGAAGCGCCCCGTCACGGGCGGGAAGAGCGTGCCCGTGCGCTTGCTCGCCCAGTACAGCGACCACTCCTTGCGCTCCGTGTCGAACAAGCGCAGCGTGAGCCCGGCGAAGCCCTTCGTCGGGAAGTCGATCTCGTCGAAGTTGGCCCCGCCGTCGAAGTGGCGGCTCCCGCGCGACGTGGCGGCGAACTCCTCCCAGGCGCTGGTCTCGTCGAGGAAGTCCGTACGCCATCGGTTGGCGACGTCCCAGCTGCCGATGAGGAAGTCGAACTCGTTCATGAGCGGTCTCCAGTGGTGCCGTCGGGGAGGGAATCGGCGAGATAGGCATCGAGATCCGGGCGCTCGGGCACCATCATGTGCCGCACCCAGGCGTCGCGTTCATGGACGATCGGCGGCAGCTCCCACACACAGCCGATCCACGACCGCTCGCGGTCGAGCTTGATGAAGTGGGCCGGGTCGAGGTCGGGGCAGTCGAGCTCCGGCTGCCCGGCCGCGGCCCCGCCGAAGTGCAGGACGTTGTCCCACACCCAGCTGTACGCGTTGAGATACGCGCCCGTGTCGCCGCCCCGGTGCACCACCACGAAGGTGGCCGGGGGAGTGGTGTCGGGCGGCGGGAGCAGCTGGGGGAGAACGGCGTACGCGGCCTTCTCCACCTCGGGCTCGATGCCCGCCGGGTCCGCGGTGACGTGATAGCGCTTGATGCGCCGGCCGGCCACCTCGATCGGTGGCAGGGAGGTCAGGAACTTCTCTGCGAAAGTCATGAGTGGAAGGTAGAACCGCTTCACTGACATCCTATGTCAGTGAAGTCCAGCCGTCTTGTCTCGATCCTTCTGCTGCTCCAGACCCGGGGGCGGATGACCGCCGCCCAGCTCGCCGAGGAGCTGGAGGTGTCGGTCCGTACCGTCTACCGCGACGTCGAGGCGCTGCACGCCGCGGGCGTCCCGCTCTACGGGGACGCGGGGCACGCCGGCGGCTACCAGGTCCTGGCGGGCTACCGCACGAAGTTGACCGGCCTCAACACCGGCGAGGCCGAGGCCCTCTTCCTCTCCGGGATCCCGGGCCCCGCCGCCGAACTCGGGCTCGGCTCGGTCCTCGCCGCCGCCCAGCTGAAGCTGCGGGCCGCGCTCCCGGAGGAGCTGCGCGGGCATGTCGACCGGATGCAGTCCCGCTTCCATCTGGACGCGCCTGGCTGGTACGCGAAGGACGAACCGGTGCCGTTCCTGCAGGACGTCGCCGATGCCGTCTGGAACGGGCGGGTCATCGAGGTCCGCTACCGGCGCTGGAAGGAGCCGACCGAGGTGGACCGGCGGCTCGAACCGTACGGCCTGGTCCTCAAGGCGGGGCGCTGGTACGTGATCGCGGGTCCGTGGCCGCGCACCTTCCGCGTCGACCAGATCCTCCAACTCTCGCAGTCGGACGAAGAGTTCACGGTCCCGGACGGCTTCGACCTGGCCGCCTACTGGCAGCAGTACCAGGCCGACTTCCGGGCGCGGCTGCAGCGCGGGGAGGCCGTCGTACGGCTGACACAGCGGGGAGCGGAGGCGCTCGCCGTCGCCTGGGATCCGGACGCGGACGGCCGGACCACCGCCACCGTGCCCATCGAGTCCGTGGACCACGCCCACGGCGAGTTCCTGAAACTGGGCGCGGACGTCGAGGTCGTCGAACCGGCAGAGCTGCGCGACCACCTCCGCGAGACGGCCGCGCAGCTCACCGCGCTCTACGCCCCCTGAAGGTCCCAGGCCCCTGACGCCGCCGCATCGCGCGCGAACTCCGCGAAGTCCCGGGGCTCGCGGCCCAGCACCCGCTTGACCCCGTCGGTCGTGGCCGCGTTGTGCCCGTCGAGGAGCGTCGTGAACAGCCCCGCCAGCCACTCCGCCTCGGGCCCCGGCATTCCGTACTCCTGGAGCGCGTGCGCGTACTCCTCCTCGGAGACCGGTACGTAGCCGATCTCGCGCCCCGTCGCCCGCCCGATCTCCGCCACCACCTCGGCGAAGGTCAGCAGTCGGGGCCCGGTCACCTCGTGCACCAGCCCCTCGTGCCCCTCCTCGGTGAGGGCGGCCACGATCACGTCCGCCAGATCGTCCGCGTCGATCCACGGCTCGGCGGTGTCGCCGCCCGGGAAGGCGACCTCACCGGCGAGCACGCCCTCGATCATGGGGCCCTCGCTGAAGTTCTGGGCGAAGAACGAGGCCCGTACGACGGTGAGTCGGGGGAACGACTCGCGCAGCGCACTCTCCGCCCCGGCCGCCTCCGGCTCCCCGCGCCCCGACAGCAGCACCAGCCGCCCGACCCCCGCCCGGGCCGCGATCCGCCCGAAGCTGCGCATCGCCGTGTCCGCGCCGGGCGCCGCGAGGTCGGGGTAGTACGCCACGAAGGCCGTGTCCGCACCTTCCAGTGCCGGGCCCCAGCTCCCCTCGTCCTCCCAGTCGAAGCGGACCGCACCCTGCCGCGAGCCGGCCAGCACCCGCACCCCGCGGGCGGCGAGCCGCTCACTCACGCGGCGACCGGTCTTCCCGGTCGCGCTCGTCACCAACACTGTTTCCTGCTGCGTGTTCTCCGTGTTCGTCATGTGTCCAGCGTCGTGCGTGAGCGGCACCTTCTCCATGCTCCAGAGACGCACCCGCATACGTCTGCGTCTACGCTCCTCCTCCATGGACGCACTCGCCGGACTTCTGGACGGACCGAGGGCCCGGGGGGCCTTTCTGCTGCGCATGGTGATGGAGCCGCCCTGGTCGGTACGGATCGAGGACGAAGCCCCGCTCTGTCTGATGACCATGGCCAAGGGCGAGGCCTGGGTGATCCCCGAGGCCGGGAACGCGATCCGGATGCGCCCCGGCGACGTGGTCGTCGCGCGCGGCCCCGAGCCGTACACCGTCGCCTGCGCGGCCGACGCCGAGCCCAGCTGGCTGATCGGCCCCGGCGGGAGCTGCTCCACCCTGCGCGGGGAGCCGCTCTCGGTCTCGATGGACCTGGGGGTGCGGACCTGGGGCAATACCGCAGACGGCTCGGCCGCCATGCTGGTGGGGACCTATCTGATGGGCGGCGAGCTCACCCGCCGGCTCCTGGACGCGCTCCCCGGGCTGCTGATCCTGCCCGCCGACGAGTGGAACTCCTCCCTGATGCCGCTGCTCGACGAGGAGATCTCCCGCGACGAACCGGGCCAGAGCGTGGTCCTCGACAGGCTGCTCGACCTGCTCCTGATCGCGGTGCTGCGCGACTGGTTCTCGCGGCCGCAGGCGAAGGCCCCCGCCTGGTACCGGGCGATGGGCGACCCGGTCGTCGGCCAGGCGCTCCGCCTGATGCAGAACGACCCCGCACATCCCTGGACGGTGGCGCTGCTGGCCACCAGGACGGGAGTGTCGCGGGCTCAACTCGCGCGCAGGTTCAGCGAGTTGGTGGGGGAGCCGCCGATGTCGTACCTCACCGGCTGGCGGCTCGCACAGGCGGCGGATCTGCTGCGTACGACGGACGTGACCGTCGAGGCGGTCGCCAGAAAGGTGGGCTACAGCGGCTCGTTCGCGCTGAGCGCGGCCTTCAAACGGGTGCGCGGCATCAGCCCGCAGGAGCACCGGACACAGGCGGACATCCGCTAGAAGGAGAAGCCCTCGGCGGCCTCGTCGGGGGTGACCCCTTGCCGGCGCCCGGGAACATCGTGGACGGCCGCCGCGCCCTCGGAGCGGAGCTGGTCGGCACTGGCGTCACGCGTCATGATCGCGGCGTAGGTACGGACATCTGTGGCGGTGACGTCCGGGCGTCCTCGCTCGACGTGCTGTTGCAGGAGGTCGGTGACGTCATCGGTGAAGCGCAGCATCGTCACCGGCACGTCGAAGCGCCGGGCGATGGCGAGGAGGCGTGCGCGGGCCTGCGGAGTGACGTTCGTCGATTCGGCGACCGCTGTCCGTCCTGCCGCGAGCCTCGCGACGATCCTGCGGTCCCGTTCGTCGAAGATGCGGGCGTCCACCGCGTCCGAGCCGGCCTCGGCGAGCGGGTCGCCGGAGAGCTCCGCGCGGATCTCGTCGCTGGACACCACGGATTCGGCATCGATCCGGCGCTGTGCGACCAGTGCCCGTACGAAACTCGTCTTGCCCGAGGCCGGTGCTCCGACGAGCACGACGAGTCCTGCCAGGACACGGACGGGCGCGGCGTTGCTCACGGTGCGGGACCTTTCGGGGCGGCGGGCGCAGAACGCCGCCCGGCTGGGGAGCCGGACGGCGTTCGGGGCGGTGCTGGTGGTGTGATCAGGCGCCGAGGTTGAACTCGGCCGGGTCGGGACCCAGTCGCTTGCCCTCGTCGAGCGCGGTGATCGCGGCCAGGTCGTCGGCGTCGAGCTCGAAGCCGAAGACGTCGATGTTCTCCTGGATCCGGGACGGGGTCACGGACTTGGGGATCACCACGTTGCCGAGCTGCAGGTGCCAGCGGAGCACGACCTGGGCCGGGGTGCGGCCGTGCTTCTGGGCGATCGCGACGATCGTCGGGACCTCCAGGAGGCCCTTGCCCTGGCCCAGCGGCGACCAGGCCTCGGTCGCGATGTTGTGCTTGGCGTGCACCGCGCGAAGGTCGGCCTGCTGGAGCTGGGGGTGCAGCTCCACCTGGTTCAGGACCGGCACCACGGAGGTCTCGCCGAGCAGGCGCTCCAGGTGGTCCGCGGGGAAGTTCGAGACGCCGATGGCCTTGGCGCGGCCGTCCGCGTAGATCTTCTCGAAGGCCTTGTACGTGTCGACGTACGCGTCCTTGGCCGGGACCGGCCAGTGGATCAGGTACAGGTCGACGTGGTCGAGGCCGAGCTTCGAGAGGGAGTCGTCGAAGGCGCGCAGGGTCGAGTCGTACCCCTGCTCGGTGTTCCACAGCTTGGTGGTGACGAAGAGCTCGTCACGGGCGATCCCGGAGGAGGCGATGGCCTTGCCGGTGCCCTCCTCGTTGCCGTAGATCGCCGCGGTGTCGATGGAGCGGTAACCCGCCTCGAGCGCCGTGCCGACGGCCTTCGTGGCCTCGTCGTCGGCGACCTGCCAGACGCCGAAGCCGAGCTGCGGCATCTCGACGCCGTTGTTGAGGGTGATGAAGGGGACCTTGCTCACGAGCGGTCGGTTCCTAACGTCGTCGTCGGTTGGTTCTCTCTCATGGTCAACGAAGATGCGGATCCCATCATTCCCGTCCTGAGGATGGCGCGATACAGATCCGACCTTCTTGGTCCGAGCCATTGACCGCGTACCAACAAGACGCAACTCTATGACACATAACTGAACGCGGTACACCCTTGTGAACGGCTGCACTCGGTTATGCCCTGTACGTGCACCACATCGCTCACTCCTGAACTCCCCTCTCAGGAAGGCAGGCATCTGCCCATGTGGAACGCTTCGAATACATCGGACCTCAGGGCGAGGCGAAGGCGGCCCGGCCCGCGTGCGCTGCTCCTGGCCACGGTCCTCGCCTGCACCGGCCTCGCCGTGCCGCACCCGGCCGCCGCACAGCCCGCCACCACCGCCGACGCGGTCGGATACGAGGCGGAGAGTGCCCAGGTCCATCTGGGCACGGTGGCCGCCGACCACCCCGGATTCACCGGGACCGGCTTCGTCGACTACACCAACGTGACCGGCAGCTATGTCGAGTTCACGGTCGACGCGGCGCAGGCGGGCGACGCCGCCCTCACCCTGCGGTTCGCCAACGGAACCACCACCGACCGGCCCATGGACATCACCGTGAACGGGACGAAGGTCGCCACCGGCGTCTCCTTCCCCTCCACGGCCACCTGGACCGGCTGGCAGACCCGCACGCTCACCGCGGCCCTCACTGCCGGTGCGAACACGGTCCGCGCCACGGCCAGCACCGCGAACGGCGGCCCCAACCTGGACTCGCTGACCGTCGGCACCCCCTCCGCCGTCACCGACTGGTCGACCGCGATGGTCGACTCCACCACGGCCCGCTACACACCGACGACCATCGGCGGCTGGTCGTACCCCGTGGGCCTCTACCTCTACGGCCAGTACCTCACGTACCAGCGGACCCACAACCCGGCGTACCTCGCGTACATCAAGAGCTACGTCGACCGCTTCGTCGACGCGAGCGGCGTCATCAACCAGTCCTTCAACAGCCTCGACTCGATGCAGGCCGGCCGGCTCCTGGTGATCCTCCACCACGAGACGGGCGACCAGCGGTACGCCACCGCGGCCAAGACCATTCGCGACCGCCTCAACACCTACCCGCGCACCGCGGACGGCGGCTTCTGGCACGCGGACACCAGCAGTCGGGCCCACCAGCTCTGGGCCGACGGCGTCTACATGGTCAATCCGTTCCTCGTCGAGTACGGCAAGGAGTTCCACGACTCCGCGTACACGAACGAGGAAGCGGCCAAGCAACTCGCCGTGTACGGCAGCCACTTGCAGGTGGCGGGCGGCCTCCTCAAGCACGCCTGGGACGAGTCGCGCACCGCCGGCTGGTCCGACCCCACGACCGGCCTCGCCCCCGAACACTGGTGCCGCGCCGTCGGCTGGTACTCGATGGCGATCGTCAACGTCCTCGACGCCATCCCCGCCGACGCCCCGCGCAGGCCCCAGCTCCTGACGATCCTGCGCAATCTGGCCACGGGCCTGGAGCGGACCCAGGACCCGGCCACGGGGCGCTGGTTCCAGGTCATGGACAAGGGCGACCGCAGCGACAACTGGACCGAAACGTCCTGCTCCTCGATGTTCACCTACGCGCTCTCCCGGGGCGCCCAGCAGGGCTACGTCGACCACCACTTCGCAGCCGTCGCGCAACGCGGCTACCAGGGCGTGCTCGCCAAGGTCTCCCTCGGCGCGGACGGTCTGACGAACCTCACGGATATCACCATCGGCACCAACGTCGGCGACTACGCCTACTACGTCGCGAGGCAGAGGGCCACCAACGACTTCCACGGCCTCGGGGCCTTCCTGATCATGAACGAGCAGATGAGGACACGATGAACGCGGTCAACGGGCACCACCCCTCCCGCAGAACAGTCATCGGCGCCGCGCTCGGCGGCGCGGCGGCCGCAGGACTTCCTCTCCCGGCCCGCGCGGCCACCTCCCCCACCGAGGCGCTCGCCGTCTCCAGCTGGCAGCAGCGCTGGGCCCCGTCCGCCGCCGTCGAAGGACTCGCCGCCTTCGAGACGATCGAGGACGACCGGGCCGATTCGCACCCCGCCGGTCAGCCGCACATCTTCCCCGAGGGCGACACCTACCGCTGGAACATGCACACGGTCGACCGGGACACGTCGACCGACCGCCAGCGCCAGGAGGTCACCGGGATGCGGACCCCGGCGGGCGGTCCGTACCTCCAGTGGACCGCCGGGCAGACCTGGCGGACCACGTACTCGATGTACATCCCCGGCTCTCTCAAGGCGACGACGAGCTTCACCCACATCATGCAGATGAAGGAGCCGGGCACCGGCACCTCGCCGATCGTCGTCCAGTCACTGCGCCGGGTGAGCGGGGCGCAGACCATCGAGCTCCAACTCCCCATCGCAGGCGTGCTGGTGGGCCGCACGAGCCTGGACCCGCTGCACGACACCTGGACGGACGTCGACTTCACCATCAGGGTCGGCGACGGCACAGCGGGGATGGTCCGCTGGGTCCTGCGGGACAGCGCCGGAGTCACCCTGATCGACGTCACCAAGGACGGCGTGGACACCCTCATAGACCAGCGGACCCGCCCCAAGTGGGGCATCTACCGCTCGCTCGGCGACACCTCGGGATCGCTCCAGGACTGCTATCTGCTGACCAGGGACATGCGGGGCTATCAGCTGGCCTCCGGCGGATCGGGCGTCTACCAGGCCGAGGAGGCCCGGATCTCGCAGGGCGCCGTCGAGTCGAACCACCTCGGCTTCAACGGCACCGGTTTCGTCAACTACGACAACATCACCGGCAGTTACGCGGAATGGACCGTCGAGTCCTCGGCCGCGGCCGGCGCCGTGCTCGCCCTCCGGTACGCCAACGGCACCACCGCCAACCGCCCGATGGACATCTCCGTCAACGGCACCGTCGTCTCCGCGGGACGTCCCTTCAACCCCACGGCCGACTGGGACACCTGGGCGACCAGCTCCCTCGCCGTGGCCCTGAAGTCCGGCACGAACACCATCCGGGCGACCGCCGCCACCGCCGACGGCGGCCCCAACGTCGACCAGATCACGATCAGTTGAGAGAGGTGAGGCAGCGATGAAGAGACTGACGGCCGTCCTCGGACTGGCCCTCGCGCTGATGCTCGGCATCTGGCAGCCGTCCGTGAGCGCCGCGCCGGCGCCGGACACCGCCGACTGGGACACCTGGGCCACCAGGACCTTCACCGTCCCGCTCGACGCCGGGTCCAACACCGTGCGCCTGACGGCGACCACAGCGAACGGCGCCCCGAACCTGGACTGCCTGGACGGTCCGGCATGAGGCGCCACGGGCGACTCCTCGCCCTGATCGCGCTCCTCCTCGGCACCCTCCTCCTGCCCACCCCCGCCCGTGCCGACCTCCAGAACCCGCGCCAGGACTTCCTCCGGGCCTCCACCGGCGGACTCTTCCTGCACTGGGGCGAGCGCACCTCGCCCCAGCACACCAGCTGCAGCGGCTGGGAGAGCGATGTGACCAACGGCGGCTGGACCCCGGACTACTGGGTCAACGAGGCCCAGAAGCTCCACGTCCAGTACCTGGTCCTGGCCACCTTCCACAGCCGGCTCGGCTACGCCCGCCCCTGGCCGTCCGCCATCCCCGGCAGCTGCTCCACCCAACGGGACTTCCTCGGCGAGCTGATCACGGCAGCCAAGGCCAAGGGCCTGAAGACGATCCTCTACATGACCGACGACCCGCAGTGGCACGCGGACGGCGGGCACGAGTGGCTGGACTCGGCCGCGTACTCCTCGTACAAGGGCAAGAGCGTCGACCTGACGACCCGCGACGGATTCGGCGAGTTCAGCTACGACAACTTCTTCGAGGTCATGGACCGCTACCCCGACCTCGGTGGCTTCTGGATCGACAACGACAACGCGTACTGGGAGTCCCACAACCTCTACGCCCAGATCCAGCAGAAGCGCCCCTCGTACACGCTCAGCAACAACAACGAGGACACGCCGATCATGGACATGATCAGCAATGAGCAGAAGGCCGGAATGGCCCCGGCCTACGACTACCCGCAGGCGGTCTACACCGCTCAACCCCGCCTGACCGAGGCCGACTTCAAGCTGCCCTCGACCGGCGCCTGGTGGTACGACGGCTCGGACCCGTCCGTCGACAAGATGCTGACGCTCGGCCGACTCGTCACCAACGCCGGCTCCTCCGTGAAGGCGCTGATAGCCGAGACCGCGATGGTCAACGGCAGGTTCCCGCCCCAGCAGGAAGCCTTCAACACCTTCGCCAACGGCTATCTGAACCCCATCTGGGAGTCGCTGAACGGCACCGAGGGCGGCGGCTACATGTACGGCGGCCTCAAACCCGGGTTCTGGAACGACGGCGCCCACGGCGTCACCACCATCAGCAGGACCGATCCCGACCGCCAGTACGTCCACGTCCTGACCCCGCCCACCACCAGCACCCTGCGCATCCGCGACAACGGATACCGGATCTCCGCCGTGAGCAATCTGCGCACCGGCGCCCCGGTCTCCTTCAGCCAGTCCGGCGGAGTGCTCACGCTCAACGGACTCGGCGGCTGGGACCCGTACGACACCGTGTTCAAGGTGACGACGTCAGGACGCCAGGGAATCCTGCCCGCCTCCTCGTACACGATGAGCGCGAGCGCGTCGGCGAGCGGACACGGGGCCGCGGCCGCCGCGGACGGCAGCTGGACGACGTACTGGGACAGCAACAAGACGCTGCCCGTCACGCTCACGTACGACCTCGGGTCGGTGAAGCCGGTCCAGTACATCGGCCTCAACCAGCGCGAGGACTCCGTCTCCTACGCCCGCTCCGACACCGAGCAGTCCGCCCGCATCAAGGACTACAAAGTCTTCCTCAGCAACAACGGCACCACCTGGGGAAGTGCGGTGAAGTCCGGGCAGATGGCGAGCCGCCGCGGCATCCAGGGCATCGACCTGACCGCCGCGAACGCCCGCTACGTCCGTCTGGAAGTGGACACCACCTGGGCCGCGTCGACCGACACCACCCGCTACCAGCGGCTGCGCATCGACGAGTCCTGGATCGGCACCTCCTACGCGACGCCGGCCACCGGGACACCGCCCGTACGGTACGAGGCGGAGGATGCGGTGATCTCGTCCGGCACCGTGGCGACGAACCACCTGGGCTACACCGGCACCGGCTTCGTGGACACCACCAACGCGGTCGGAACCTCCGTGCAGTGGAACGTGCACGCGGCCGCCGCAGGCACTGCGAACCTCACCTTCCGCTACTCCAACGGCACCACCGCCGACCGCCCGATGGACATCACCGTCGACGGAGCGGTCGTGGCGAGCGCCAAGTCCTTCCCGCCGACCGGCAGTTGGGACAGCTGGGCCGATGTGGCGGTCGCCGTCCCGCTTGCCGCGGGCGCGCACTCCGTCGTGACGACCGCGACCACCGCCGGTGGCGCGCCGAACCTCGACCACCTGGATGTGGGGTGACCCATGAGACGACTGAGATCGCTCGTGCCGGCCGCGGCCGCAGGCCTGCTCCTCGCCGGCTCCGCGCTGAGCGCACCGCCCGCCGCCGCATCGGACAACGGGCTCTCGATCCGGCCGGCCATGGGCTGGTCGAGCTGGAGCTTCGTACGGCGCACACCCACCGAGGCCAAGATCAAGGCGCAGGCGGACGCCATGGTGAGCAGCGGCCTGAACACCCACGGCTTCCTCTACATCAACCTCGACGACTTCTGGCAGAAGTGCGACTCCAACGGCTTCACCGTCGACTCCTACGGACGCTGGACGGTCGACACCGCCAAGTTCCCGAACGGCATCAAGCCGCTCGCCGACTACATCCACTCCAAGGGCCTGAAGTTCGGCTTCTACGTGACGCCCGGGATCGCCAAGAACGCCGTCACCAAGAACACCCCCATCGAGGGGACCTCGTACCACGCGGCGGACATCGCCAATACGGCGTTCGCGGAGAAGAACTACAACTGCAAGAACATGTACGGCATCGACTACAGCAAGCCGGGCTCCCAGGAGTTCGTGGACTCCTGGGCCCGCCAGTTCGCCTCCTGGGGCGTCGACTACCTCAAGATCGACGGGGTGAGCGCCGCGGACATCCCCGACGTCCAGGCCTGGGACAAGGCGCTGCGGGCCACCGGCCGCCCCATCAACTACGCGCTCTCCAACAACCTCCCCATCGCCAATGCCACCACCTGGCGCACACTCGCCAACAGCTGGCGCACCCAGGGCGACGTGGAGTGCTACTGCGGCCCGGGCGCCAACGGCAGCGGCTATCCGCTCACCGACTGGTCGCACGTCTCGTCCCGTTTCGCCACGGCGGCCACCTGGCAGCCGTACGCGGGACCGGGCGGCTGGAACGACCTCGACTCCCTCGAGATCGGCAACGGCGACCAGGTGGGCCTCACCTCCGACCAGCGGCGCTCGCACTTCACCCTGTGGGCGATGGCGGCGTCCCCACTCCTGCTCGGCACCGACCTCACGGCCCTGGACCCCGTGGACAAGGCCATGCTCACCAATGACCGGCTGATCGCCGTCGACCAGGACGGCGTCGCGGCCAAGCGCGTCGTGAACAGCGGCGTCAACCAGGCCTGGAGCAAGCGCGAGGCCGACGGCGACTACGTGGTGGCGCTCTTCAACACCGGTACGTCCGGGAGCTCCACGGTCGCCGTCACCTGGGCGCAGGCCGGCTTCTCCGGCAGCGCGGACGTCACGGACCTGTGGTCGGGATCGCACACGGGAACGGTCGCGAACGGCTACAGCGCCACCCTGCGCCCGGGGGAGACTCGGCTGATCAGGGCCCACCCGCTGTCGGGTGCGAGCGTCCGGTACGAGGCCGAGAACGCGGCCACCTCTGCAGGGTCCACCGTCGACACCAATCACCTCGACTACTCCGGGACGGGCTTCGTCAACACCGCCAACGCGGCCGGGGCGTACGTGGAGTGGACGGTGAACGCACCCGCGGCGGGGACGTACAACGCCACGTTCAGGTACGCGAACGGGACCGCCGCCGACCGCCCCATGGACATCAGTGTGGACGGCGCGGTGATCGCGTCGGATCGCCCGTACCCGGCCACGGCGGACTGGGACACCTGGGCGAACTCGGCCCTCTCCGTCTCCCTGGGATCGGGTACGCACACGATCCGGGCGACGGCGACCACGGCGAACGGCGCACCCAACCTGGACTACCTCGACCTGGGGTAGCTGCACGAAGGCGGTCCGAGGGGCGGCGGGCGAGGCCCGTCGCCCTCTCGGGCGTGCCCTGGGACGGGTCAACTCGCCTGAACCCCGAGTCAGTTGGGATTGCCGAGGGCATTGACAGCCGAGGGTTCAGGCGGTCCTATGCATAGTCAGTTAGGAAGCTTTCCTAACACTGCCCTGTCGGCACGTCCCCCGCTGATCGGAGAGTTCCCCGTGCACAGAAGATTTCGCCCCAGAGCGCTCTGCGCCCTCCTGGCGAGCGCACTGAGCCTGCTGGCCCTGCTGGGCGCCCACAGCGCGACTGCGGCAACCACCCGTTACGAGGCCGAAGGCGCGGTGATCTCCTCGGGCGCGGTGGCCACGAACCACCTCAACTACTCGGGCGCCGGCTTCGTGGACACCACCAACGCCTCAGGTGTGTACGTCGAGTTCACCATGACCGCCGCGAATGCGGGGACGGCGACGGTTGGTCTGCGGTACGCGAACGGGACCACGGCGGACCGTCCGGCGGATGTGGCGGTGAACGGAACCACGGTCTCCGCGGGCCGGTCGTTCGGCCCGACGGCGGACTGGGACACCTGGGTGACGTCGACGCTGGCGGTGCCGGTGGTGGCGGGCAGCAACAAGATCCGCCTCACCGCGACGACGGCGAACGGTCTGGCGAACCTGGACTACGCCGACGTGGACGTGGCCGTCCCGGCGGCGGACTACCAGGCCGAGGACGCGACCCTGTCGCAGGCCGCGGTGGTCACGAACCACCTGAACTACACCGGCTCCGGCTTCGTGGACTACACGAACACCGCCGGTTCGTCTGTGCAGTTCACGGTCGAAGCGAGCGCGGCCGGCCAGGCAGGTCTGATCTTCCGGTACGCCAACGGCACCACCGTCGACCGCCCCATGGACATCGCCGTCAATGGCGCAGTGGTCGCCTCGGGTGTCTCCTTCCCGGCCACCGCGGACTGGGACACCTGGGTCACCAAGACCGTCAACGCCAACCTCGTCGCCGGCACGAACACCATCCGCGCCACGGCCACCACCGCGAACGGCGGCCCCAACCTCGACAAGCTCACCCTCGGCGCCCCCGCCACCGGCGGCACGGGAACCCCGATGGCTGCCGCCCCCTACGAGTACCTCGGCTGGGGCAATCCACAGAAGCCTACGGATGTCATGAACGCGACAGGGGTGAAGTGGTTCACGCTCGCCTTCATCCTCTCCGACGGCACCTGCAATCCCGCCTGGGACGGCAGCCGGCCCCTCACCGGCGGCTCGGACCAGTCCGCCATCAACTCCATACGCGCGGCCGGCGGTGACGTGGTGATCTCGGTCGGCGGCTGGAGCGGCAACAAGCTCGGCGAGAAGTGTTCCAGCGCCTCCGCGCTCGCGGGTGCGTACCAGAAGGTGATCAGTGCGTACCACCTCAAGGCCCTGGACATCGACATCGAGGACACCGAGTTCTCCAACAGCACGGTGCGCCAGCGGGTGGTCGACGCGCTGAAGATCGTCAAGACGAACAACCCGGGCATCGTGACGTACGTGACCATGGGCACCACGCCCACAGGACCCGACGCCACCGGCAAGGACCTGATCAACAAGGGTGCGGCGGCCGGACTGGCCAACGACGCCTGGGTGATCATGCCGTTCGACTTCGGCGGCCACAGCGGCAGCATGGGCCAGGCCTCCGTCTCGGCCCTCGACGGCCTCAAGGCAGCGGTCAAGTCGGCGTACGGCTACAGCGACGACACCGCCTACCGCCACATCGGCGTCTCGTCCATGAACGGCACCACCGACGAGACCGACGAGACCGTCACCACCACGGACTTCCGCACGATCCTGACGTACGCGCAGACCCACCACATCGCGCGATACGCGTTCTGGTCCGTCAACCGTGACCGCGCCTGCGGCTCCGGAAGCGACGGCGACTCCTGCAGCGGTGTCTCCCAGTCGGCGTACGACTTCACCAAGATCGTCGTCCAGTACAAGGGCTGACCAGCCGTCCGTCGAATCATCAGGAAAGGACGACCATGAACAGATCCGGACTCAGACACCCCGTGGTCTTCGGAACGGCGGCCGCGCTCGCCCTCCTCGGACTCGCCGCCCTGTCGCCCGACGCCCACGCCGCCGCCACCCGCTACGAGGCGGAGAACGCGGTGATCTCCTCCGGTGCGGTGGCGACGAACCACCTCAATTACTCGGGCACGGGCTTCGTCGACACCACCAACGCCACTGGTGTGTATGTGGAGTTCGCGGTGAACGCCGCGACCGCAGGCACCGCGAACCTGGTCCTGCGCTACGCGAACGGCACCACCGCCGACCGGCCCGCCGATGTCGCCGTCAACGGCACGACCGTCTCGGCCGCCCGCTCCTTCCCCGCCACGGCGAACTGGGACACCTGGGCGAACTCCACGCTCTCCATACCGGTGAAGGCGGGCAGCAACACGGTCCGCCTCACCGCGACGACGGCGAACGGTCTGGCGAACCTGGACTACGCCGACCTCGACGCGGCACCCGCCTCCGCCGATTACCAGGCCGAGGACGCCGTCATCACCCAGGGCGCCGTCGTCACGAACCACCTCGGATACACCGGCACGGGCTTCGTCGACTACACCAACGTCGCAGGATCCTCGGTGGAGTTCACGGTCGCCGCGAGCTCCGCCGGCCAGGCCGGACTCGTCTTCCGGTACGCCAACGGGACCACCGTCGACCGCCCGATGGACATCTCCGTCAATGGCGCAGTGGTCGCCTCGGCCGTCTCCTTCCCGGCCACCGCGGACTGGGACACCTGGACCACCAAGACGGTCAACGCCAACCTCAACGCCGGTACGAACACGATCCGGGCCACTGCCACCACCGCCAATGGCGGCCCCAACCTCGACAAGCTCACCCTGGGCGCCCCGTCCGCGGGTGACAGCGGCCCCGCCGTCCCCTTCGGCAGTCACCAATTCCCTTACGTGACAGGCACTTTGAAGCCGAGCGGCGCCCAGTCCGCGATCGACCAGGCGGTCATCACCAAGTACAACGCCTGGAAGTCCGCCTTCGTGAAGCAGAACTGCGGCAACGGCTGGTACGAGACCCTCTCGCCCGACGCCGACCACCCGTACGTCGCCGAGGGCCAGGGCTACGGCATGGTCGTCACCGCGACGATGGCGGGCGCCGACCCGAATGCCAAGACGGTCTTCGACGGCATGGTCAAGTACGTGCTCGCCCACCCCTCCGTGCACAACGCCAACCTCCTCGCCGCCGAACAGGACTCCTCCTGCAAGAGCGTCGACGGTACGGACTCGGCGACCGACGGCGACATGGACGTGGCGTACGGACTGCTGCTCGCCGACAAGCAGTGGGGCAGCACCGGCACGTACAACTACAAGGACCTCGCCGTCCGCCACATCAACGCGATCAAGTCCAACGAGATCAACTCCACGACACACCTGCTCCTGCTCGGCGACTGGTCGACCTCGGGCGACCAGTACTACTTCATCTCCCGTTCCTCGGACTGGATGATCGACCACTTCCGTGCCTTCAAGCGCGCCACGGGCGACACCGCCTGGGACACCATCCGTACCGCCCACCAGAACCTGATCACCAACCAGCAGGCCACCTACGCCTCGGGCACCGGCCTCCTCGCCGACTTCGTCGTCAACACCAACACCACCCCCAAGCCGGCCCCCGGCGAGGTCCTGGAGAGCGCGAACGACGGCGACTACGGCTGGAACGCCTGCCGCGACCCCTGGCGGATCGGCACCGACGCCGTCACCAGTGGCGACTCCGCCTCCCTCGCCTCCGCGCGCAAGCTCAACTCCTGGATCAAGTCGAAGACGGGCTCCAACCCCGACAACATCGTCACCGGCTACCACCTCTCCGGTGCGGCCTTCGACTCCGGCCACGACATGGCCTTCACCGCGCCGTTCGTCGTCACCGCGATGACCGACCCCGGCTCCCAGGCCTGGCTCGACTCGCTCTGGAACAAGCTGACCGGCACCGCCATCAACTCCTCGCTCTACTACGGCGGCAGCGTCCAGCTCCAGTCGATGATCGTCGCCTCCGGAAACTACTGGGTGCCGTAATGACCCCGACCCCTCACCTCCACACGAAGGAGCGCCCCATGAGACCGGGCAGAGCCAGACGGTCCGTAGCCGCGGCCGTCATCGGCATCCTCTTCGCCTGGCTGATCCAGGCGATACCGGCGCACGCCGCCGCCACCCGCTACGAGGCCGAGAGCGCAACGATCTCCTCGGGCGCAGTGGCGACCAACCACCTCAACTACTCGGGCACCGGCTTCGTCGACACCACCAACGCCGCGGGCACCTATGTGGAGTTCACGGTCAACGCGGCGAACGCCGGCACGGCCACCCTCGCCTTCGGCTACTCCAACGGCACCACCGCCGACCGCCCCGCCGACATCGCCGTGAACGGCGCCAATGTCGCCGCTGCCAAGTCCTTCGCGCCGACCGCTGACTGGGACACCTGGGCGGCCGTCACCCTGACCGCACCGGTCATCGCGGGCAGCAACAAGATGCGCCTCACCGCGACGACCGCGAACGGCCTCGCCAACCTGGACTACCTCGACTTCCAGGTCGCGGCCCCTGCCGGCACCGCCTACCAGGCGGAAGACGCCACCGTCAGCCAGGGCACGGTGGCAACGAACCACCTCAACTACACCGGCACCGGCTTCGTCGACTACACCAACATCACCGGTTCGTACGTCGAGTTCACGGTCAGTGCCGCCGTCCCGGGCAGTTCCTCGCTCGCCTTCCGCTACTCCAACGGCACCACCGTCGACCGCCCGATGGACATCTCCGTCAACGGAACGGTCGTCGCCTCGGCCGTCTCCTTCCCGGCCACCACCGACTGGGACACCTGGGTCACCAAGACGGTCAACGCCAACCTCACCACCGGCACCAACACGATCCGAGCCACCGCGACCACCGCCAACGGCGGCCCCAACCTCGACAAGCTCACCGTCGGCACCGCCGCCGACACCCAGGCCCCCAGCCGGCCCGGCGCCGCCGGCTGCACGGGCATCACCATGGACACGATCGTCTTCAACTGGGGGGCGTCGACCGACAACGTGGGCGTCGTCGCGTACGACATCTACGAGCACGGCAACAAGCTCGGCGAAGCCCCGGGCACCAACACCAGCAAGACCCTGACCGGCCTCGTCGCCAACACCACCTACAACCTGACCGCCATCGCCCGCGACGCCTCCGGAAACACCTCCCCGGCGTCCACCGCGATCGACTGCACCACGCTCCCCAGCGACGACACCACCGCCCCGTCGGCCCCCGGAACCCTCACCTACAGCAACCTGACCGCGAACGCGGTGAACCTGAGCTGGGGCGCGTCCACGGACAACAAGGCCGTCACCTCCTACGAGATCCGCAGCGGCACCAACGTCTACAAGACGGTCACCGGCACCCCGCCTGCGACCACCACCTCCGTCACGGGACTCGCCTGCAACAGCCCGTACACCCTGACGGTCGTCGCCAAGGACCAGGCGGGCAACGTCTCCGCACCCAGCAACGCCGTCACCTTCACCACCCCCACCTGCTCCACCGACGGCGGCGTCCCCTCCTCGATCTCCACCGTCTCCACCGGCTGGACGATCCCCTGGGGTACGTACTGGATGCCCGACTCCTCCAGCGCCCTGGTCACCGAACGGGACAGCTTCAAGGTCTTCAAGGTCACCCCGGCCGGCGCCAGGACCCAGGTCGGCACCGTCCCCAACGCCGTCACCACGGACGGTGAAGGCGGGCTCCTCGGTGTCGCCGTCGACCCGAACTGGGCGTCGAACCACTACGTCTACTTCATGCACACCGCCTCCGAGGGCAACCGCATCGTACGGATGACGTACGACGGCACCACCCTCAGCGGCTACACCGTCCTGCTCCAGGGCATCAAGAAGAACCGCTACCACAACGGCGGACGCCTCGTCTTCGGCCCCGACGGCTACCTCTACGCCTCCACCGGCGAGGCCCAGACCCCCGACCTCGCGCAGGACAAGACCTCGCTCAACGGCAAGATCCTGCGCCTGACCACCACCGGCCAGCCGGCCCCCGGCAACCCCTTCGGCAACTACGTCTACAGCTACGGACACCGCAACCCGCAGGGCCTGGCCTTCGACCGCAACGGCCGGCTCTGGGAGGCGGAGTTCGGCAACAGCACGTACGACGAACTCAACCTGATCAAGCCGGGCGCCAACTACGGCTGGCCCACCTGCGAAGGCACCTGCAGTACGTCGGGGATGACCAACCCCAAGAAGACCTGGCCGGTCGACCAGGCCTCCCCGAGCGGCATCGCGATCGTCCGCAACGTCATCTACATGGCGGCACTGCGCGGCGAGCGGCTGTGGCGGATCCCGATCTCCGGCGACACGGAGAGCGTGGGGACGGCGACGGCGTACTACGTCGGTACGTACGGCCGCCTGCGCACCGTCACCAAGGTCCCCGGCCAGGACCAGCTCTGGCTCTCGACCACCAACTGCGACAACAACGGAGGTGCCGCGGCGGGCTCGGACAAGATCTTCAAGCTCTCCATCAACTAGCGGCTCCGGCACTGCCGAGATAGGCGTCGCGGACGGCGGGATTCTTCCGTACGTCCGCGGCGTCGCCCTCCGCGAGCACCGTCCCCAGATCGAGGACGACGACGCGGGTGCAGAGCTCCATCACGAACGCCACGTTGTGCTCGACGAGCAGCACCGCGCACCCCTCCTCGTCGGCCAGATGCCGTACGACGGCCGCCAGTTGAGTCCGTTCCTCGCCGGACATCCCCGAGGCCGGTTCGTCCAGCAGGAGGACCCGGGGCGGGTCGGCGAGAGCGCGGGCCAGCTCGGCCATCCTGGCCTGGCCGACGGGGAGAACGCCCGCGTTGGAGTCCGCGAGCTTCTCCAGACCGCATTCGCGCAGTACGGTCGCCGCACGCGAGCGGCGCCCTGCCGTCTTCCCCCGCCCGCCGCGCCACTCCTGGGCCACCAGGAGATTGTCGGCGACGCTCAACTGCCCGAAGAGCTGCTGGCGTTGGAAGGTGCGGCGGATGCCGTGCCGGGCCCGCCACACGGGGGAGCGCCGGCTGATGTCCCCGCCGTCGAGGAGGACACGCCCCTCGTTGGGCCTGCGGATTCCCGACACCACGTCGAACAGCGTCGTCTTGCCCGCGCCGTTGGGCCCGATCAGCCCGCACACCTCGCCCTGCCGCACCGCGAGGTCCACACCGTCCAGGGCACGTACGCCCCCGAACCGCACGCCGACCCCCGTGGCTGCAAGCACCTCGCTCATACGGTCTTCGCCCCCACTCCCAGATAGGCCTCGGTCAGCCGGTCGTCCTCCACCTCGCCGCGCGGCCCACACCAGGAGACCCGCCCCTGCGCGAGATACGCCACGGTGTCCGCGATCCCCAGCACCTCGGCGGCCTTCTCCTCGACGAGCAGCAGCGCCGTCCCCTGCTCCCGCAACTCGGTCAGCAGCTGGAACACCTCGTCGACGATGCGGGGCGCGAGCCCCAGGGACGGCTCGTCGGCGATCAGGACCGCCGGGCGCCGCTGGAGGAGCGGCGCGAGCGCGAGGAGCTGCTGCTCGCCGCCGGAGAGCGAACCGGCCGTGACCGTACGGCGGTTGGCGAGTCCCGGGAAGCGCTCGTACACGGCATCGCGCCCGTCGCGGTCCTCGAGGTACAGGGTGAGGTTCTCCTCGATGGAGAGCCCGGGGAAGATCCCCCGCCCCTCGGGGGCCAGCACGATCCCGCCGCGCGAGCGCCGCACCGCCCCCTCGCGGGTGACCTCGCGCCCGGCGGCGTACACCTGCCCGCCGGAAGGGCCGAGCACCCCGGCGGCGACCCGGCACGTGGTCGACTTCCCGGCACCGTTGGGCCCGAGCAGAGCCAGGATCTCGCCGGGCCGTACGGACAGATCAACACCGTGCAGAACGTCCGCCCCGTCGTACCCGGCCCGGACGCCCCGCAGCTCCAGCGCGGCCTCCACGGCGGGCTGCGCCACACCGTTCGCGACCGGCCGCCGCGGCGAGGGCACCGGGTGCGCCGGATCCTCGGCGGGCGGAGCGGACGCCGCCGCACGCCTGCGGTGCCAGCGGGCGGAGACCGCCGCGCAGTAACCGTCCGGATCGTTTGCCAGCGCCAGCCCCGCGAGACCGAAGAGGATCACCGGCAGGTGGGCGGACGACGTCACGTACTCGGTCATCAGATGCGGTACGAGCGCGAACACCAGCCCCGCCACCACCGCGAACTGCGGCCTGCGCACGCCTGCGGCCACCGCCACCGCGAGCCAGACCAGCCCGGACATCGCGGTGAAGTCCGTAGCGGTGATACGGGTGTTGTACGAGGCGTACATGACCCCGCCGAACCCGGCCAGCCCCGCGGACACCGTGAAGACCAGCAGCTTCGTCCGGATCACCGAGACCCCCGAGGCCAGCGCCGCCGCGGGGGCGGACCGTACGGCCAGCATCGCCCGCCCGGCCCGCGAGTTCCGCAGCGCGCTGAGCGCGGCCACCGCGGCCGTCACCAGCACCACCAGCGCCACGCCCATCGCCCGGTCGTCGCCCAGATCCACCGGACCGAAGACGGGGCGCGGGATCTCCCACCCGGTGTCGCCGTTCCTCAACCACCGGAACTGGAACAGGACTTGGTCCGCCAGGAACGCCAGCGCCAGCGTGGCGAGCGCCAGACTCCTGCCGCCCAGCCGCAGCGCGGGCAGCGCGACCACGGCCCCGAGCAGGGCCGCCACACACGTCCCCACCGCGGCGGCGGCGATGAACGGCCACCCGTGGCTCATCAGCAGCCCGGCCACCAGCGCGGCGCCCGTCACGAAGGTGGCCTGCGCCAGGGAGACCATCGCGCCGAGCCCCGTCACCACCGTGAAGGAGACGAAGACCAGCGAGATGGCGAGGCCCTGGGCCAGGATTCCGCTCCAGAACGGCGTGGTGACCGTGTAGAAGGCGAGGGCGAGCAGCACCGCGCCCGCCGCCCACACCCCCCATCTGCGTGCCCACGACCGCCCGGCGAGATAGTCGGGCGTCGGCGCGTCCACCGCCGCCGTGCCGGCCGCCCGCTGCCGCCGCGTCATGATCAGCAGCCCGGCGAAGAGGATCAGGAACGGCACCGCCGTACGGAATCCGGTGATGTCGTCGGCGAAGGAGGCGTACCCGGCCGTCAGGTTCTGCAGCACGCCGAGCCCGAGCCCGCCCGCGAAGGCGAGCGGCACCGACAGGAACCGCCCGAGGACCGCAGCCGTCGCCGACACGAACAGGAACAGGGTGAAGTCCTGTGCCGACAGCCCCAGAAGCGGCGTGGCCAGCACCCCGGCCAGCCCCGCGAGCCCCGACGACAGCATCCATGCCACCGACGAGAGCCGGTCCGCGCTGATCCCGCGCAGCTCCACCAGCGACCGGTCGTCGACCGAGGCCCGCAGGCGCAACCCCAGCCTCGTGTGCCGCATCAGCACCCACAGCCCCACAGCCACCACGGCCGTGGCGATCCAGGTGATGAGCTGGTCGGAGTCGATCCCCACCCCGTCCATCAGCTGCCAGGACTTGGCGGGGCTCGGTCCGACCCCCGGCAGCCCGAACTGGTTCTCCGCGGGCAGGACGGAGGCCCCCGCGTCCTCCAGCAGTTCGACGATCCAGAGCCCCGCCGCCGGGAG
This sequence comes from Streptomyces sp. NBC_01465, assembly GCF_036227325.1. Taxonomy (NCBI): domain Bacteria; kingdom Bacillati; phylum Actinomycetota; class Actinomycetes; order Kitasatosporales; family Streptomycetaceae; genus Streptomyces; species Streptomyces sp. NBC_01465. Next base: position 7,390,508 of record NZ_CP109467.1, read on the forward strand.
CGCGACGAGCAGCCCGATCGTCGCCACGATCTGCGCGGTCTCGCCCACCCGCGCCAGTTTGCGGAACATCAGCCGGTCGAGCCCCCACCCGATCCCGGGTGCGACAACGGCCACCATCAGTACGGCAGTTGGAATCGCGGGCCAGCCAAGACCCGAGTGGAGTTCGTAGAAACCGAGCGCACACAGATACGCCGTCGCGCCGTGCGCGAAGTTGAAGAGCCCGGATGCGGAGTACGACAGGACGAGCCCGGTCGCCAGGAGCGCGTAGAGCGCCCCCGACACCAGCCCGCTCAGCACAAAGCCCAGCAGATCACCCATGGCAGCGGTCCGGTCCCGACTACTTGAAGGGAATGGCGGGATAGCACTTGAAGGGCGAGGTCACCTCGTACTTCCCGTTCTTCAGCTGCACCAGCGCCCCGCACCCGAAGCTCTCCTTCTGGCCCTTGGGCTCGCTCCGGTCGCCCACCAGCGTCCCCGTGTCGGAGAAGGAGGAGGCGGCCTGCTGGAAGGAGTCGACGGTGAGGTTCTTGCCGGCCTTCTTGGCGATCGACACGAAGAGGTCCGCCGACATGTAGCCCGTCATCATGTGCATGTTGAGGGGGATGTCCTTGCCGCCGTTGGCCTTCTTGATGTCCTCCTTGAACTGCGCCATCGCGGGGGCGTCGGACTCGAAGGGCTCGAACTGCAGCAGCACCTGCACCCCGTCCAGCGCCTGCTTGGTGGCGTCCTTGGCCAGCAGCCCCGGGTCGTAGTCGGTCGGGTCGGAGATCACGCCCTTGTAGCCGGAGCGCTTGAGGGCCGTGAAGAGACCGATGTTGTACGGGGTCTGCATCACGGAGACCACCGCGTCGGGCGCCTTGCCGCCCGTCCCGCTCCGCAGGATCTCCTTCGTGTACGCCGACCAGTCGCTGGGCAGCGTCGTCGCGGGCACCACGGCCTTGGCGTAACTCACCTTGAACCCGGCCGCCGCGAAGCCCTGCGTGAAGGTCCGTATCCCGAACTTGCCCGCGTCGCTGTCGTTGGCGATCAGCGCGATGCTCTTGCCCTTCGAGCCGCCCAGCACCTTCGAAAGCCCCTCGGGCCAGGTCTGGTTGAGCGTTCCGCCCGGCATCGGCACCAGGCAGCCGTTGAAGCCGTAGATGTGCTTGGGCCCGCAGAACGAGGGCAGCGTGCCCCAGCCGAAGGTCGGCACCTTCTGCTGGTCCAGGAAGTCCGATCCGGCGAAGGTGATCGAGCTCATCGGGGAGACGGCGAACACCTTGTCCTGCTGCACGAGCTTGCGTGCCGCGGCGAGGTTCTTCGACGGGTCCTGGCCGTCGTCCTCCGCGCCCAGGTAGTCGATCTTCCGGCCGTTGATCCCGCCCTCCGCGTTGGCGCGCAGATAGCGGGCCTTGGCCCCGAGGTCGGTGTCCTTCTTGCTGTAGCCGCTGGCGGACGTCATCGAGACGATCCCGCCGACCTTGATGGAGTCGGCGGTCACGCCGCGGACGGAGCCCGACTTGCTGTCGGAGGAGCCGGAAGTGCCGGTCGTCGAGGCGGAGTTGCAGGCAGTGGCGAGCAGCAGCACGGCAGCTGCCGTTGCAGCGGTGCGGACGGAACGCAACACAGTGGGGTCCTCCCTCTGGGGTGACCCGCATTCTGCGTGGGAGCTGATGGACCGTCAATAACTGACGCATCGCCAATTGATGACCCGTCAGAAACGCGGCGGCCGCGACCGGGCGGCTACGGCATCAGCTGTACAGCGCTTCGACCTCTTCGCTGTACGCCGTTTCGATCGCCCGCCGCTTCAGCTTCAGCGACGGAGTGAGCAGCCCGTGCTCCTCGGAGAACTGATGGGCCAGTATCCGGAAGGTACGGATCGACTCCGCCTGCGAGACCAGGGTGTTGGCCGCCACCACGGCCCGCCGCACCTCCGTCTCCAGGTCGGGGTCACGGACGAGTTCGGCCGGCGAGAGCGGCGGTTTGCCGTGCATCGAGAGCCAGTGGTCCACGGCCTCCTGGTCGAGCGTGACCAGGGCGGCGATGTACGGCCGGTCGTTGCCCACGACCAGGCACTGCGCCACCAGCGGATGCGCCCGCACCCGCTCCTCCAGCACTCCGGGCGACACGCTCTTGCCGCCGGAGGTCACGATGATCTCCTTCTTGCGCCCGGTGATCGTGAGATAGCCGTCCTCGTCGAGCGCGCCCAGGTCCCCGGTCGACAGCCACCCCTCGTTCAGTACGGCGTCGGTCTCCTTGGGGTTGTTGAGGTACCCGGAGAAGACGTGCGAGCCGTGCACCCACACCTCGCCGTCGTCCGCGATGTGCACCGTGGTCCCGGGAATGGGCAGTCCGACGGTCCCGTACCGCGTCTGCTCGGGCGGGTTGGCGGTCGCGGCCGCGGAGGTCTCGGTCAGTCCGTACCCCTCGTAAATCGTCACGCCCGCACCCGCGAAGAACAGCCCCAGCTGACGTGCCATGCCCGAGCCTCCGGACATCGCGTGGCGCACCCGGCCGCCCATCGCGTCGCGGACCTTCGAGTAGACGACCTTCTCGAAGAACTGGTGCTGCATCCGCAGCCCCGCCGAAGGGCCCGGACCGATCCCGAAGGCCTTGTGCTCCATCGCCTCGGCGTAGCGCACGGCGATGTCGACGGCCTTCTCGAAGGGGCCGGACTTGCCGTCGCCCTCGGCCTTCCTGCGCGCCGCGTTGAAGACCTTCTCGAAGACGTACGGCACGGCCAGGATGAACGTGGGCCGGAACGCGACCAGATCCGGCAGCAGCGCCTTGGCCGCCATCTCGGGCTGGTGGCCGAGCTTGACCCGCCCGCGGATCGTCGCGACCTCCACCATCCGCCCGAAGACATGGGCCAGCGGCAGGAAGAGCAGGGTGGACGCCTCGTCGCCGCGCTTGGAGTGGAACACCGGCTCCCAGCGCGTGACCATCGTGTCGGCCTCGAACATCAGGTTCGCGTGGGTGATCACGCACCCCTTGGGGCGGCCCGTCGTCCCCGAGGTGTAGATGACGGTGGCGACCGAGTCCGGTGTCACCGCACGCCGGTGCCGCTCCACGGTCTCGTCGTCGATGTGCACGCCCGCCGCGACCAGTTCGGCGACGGCGCCGCCGTCCAGCTGCCAGAGCCGCTTGAGGTGCGGCAGCCGGTCGATCACCGAGCCGATGGTCATCGCGTGGTCCTCGTGCTCGACGACGCAGGCGGTGACCTCCGCGTCGTAGAGCATCCAGAAGACCTGCTCGGCCGAGGACGTCGGATAGACCGGGACCGGCTGCGCGCCGATCGTCCAGAGCGCGAAGTCGAAGAGGGTCCACTCGTAGCGCGTACGGGCCATGATCGCGACGCGCTCACCGAAGCGGACGCCCTCGGCGAGCAGCCCCTTGGCGAGCGCGAGCACCTCGTCGCGGAACTGGGCCGAGGACACGTCGGCCCAGCGGCCGTCGGCCTTCCGTCCGAGGGCGACCCGGTGGGGGTCCTCCTCGGCATGGTCGAACACGACGTCCGCCAGTCCGCCTACCTGAGGCGCCGTCGCCATGGGTGGGACAGTGAACTCGCGCAAGATGACCTGCTCCTATGTGACGCTCCGCACAGCGCCGTGACGCTACCTCACTGCGCCATCCGGCGGGAGAGGGGTCATTGTGCCCGGCCGTACGGAATCCGCACAGGTCAGCGGCGGAAATCTGCCCACATGGGGAAGCGTCGGGCGCACTCCTGACCGAACAGTAAGTTCCCCGGTCCACAATCTCCACCGAATCTGTACGCCCGCATCACGGCCGCGCTACCGGGACGGACGGCCGCATCACGGGCGCAGGTGCGGCGGCGGCCGCCGCGGGAGCCCGGAGGAAGAGCAGCACCGCACACCCGGCGACGACCGCCACCGCACCGGCCACCAGCAGGGTCGTGTTCAGCCCGGACGCGAAGGCCGTGTGCAGGACGCGGTCGGGTATCCCGGGCCGCAGCGCGGAGGCCCCGCCCCCGGCGAGCGCGTGCGCCGCCCGGGACGATCCGTCCAGCTCGTGCGCCATCCGCGAGGTGAGTACGGTCCCGAACACCGCGACCCCGAGCGCGTACCCGAGCTGCCGTGCCGTGTTGACCGCCCCGCCCGCCATCCCCGCACTGTGCGCCGGTACGGATGCGAGCGCGGCGCCCCCGAGCGCCGGCGAGACGAGCCCGACCCCGAACCCGGACACCGTCAGCCCGGCCACCAGCGCCGTCCAGTCCGACCCGGCCCCGAGCACCGCCTGCCCCAGGGTGCCTCCGCCGATCAGCACCAGACCGCCCCCGATGAGGTAACGGTGCGGCGTCCCGTGCAGCAGCCGCCCGCCGACCGCCGCCACCACGAAGGCCGAGGCGGCCAGCGGGGCGAGGGCGAGACCGGCCTTGACCGGGCTCATGCCGATCAGCGTCTGCAGCCAGATGGAGAGATACGGAAAGACGCCGAAAGCCCCGGCGTTGAAGGCCATCGCGGCCACCATGACCACCACGAACGACGGCCGGCGCAGCAGCGAGAGGTCGAGCAGCGGCTGCGCGGCCCGGCGTTCGACCGCGACGAAGGCGGCCAGCGCGAGGACGGCGACGGCCAGCGTGGCCACCGTACGACCCGATCCCCAGCCGTCCTCCCCGGCCCGCACGACGGCGAAGGTCAGCGCACCCGCGAACACCGCGAAAGCGGCCGTGCCCGCCCAGTCGACGCGGCGCCCGCTCGCACCGCGCGATTCGCTCACCGTCCGCAGCGTCAGCCAGATCGCCACGACGCTCACCGGCAGATTGACGAAGAAGATCCACCGCCAGTCCAGCGCCTGCGTCAGCGCCCCGCCCAGAATCGGCCCGAGCGCGGCGGCGCCCCCGCTCACCGCACCCCAGATCCCCAGCGCGAACGAACGGTCGCGCCCCTGGTAGGCGGCGCCGAGCAGCGACAGCGTGGTCGCGAGCATCCCCGCCGCGCCCATTCCCTGCAGCGTGCGCATCGCGATCAGCATCGCCGGCCCGGTGGCAAGACCGCACGCCAGCGACGCCAGCGCGAAGAACCCCGTCCCCGCCACGTACATCCGCCGCCGCCCCGTGACATCGGCGGCGGCGCCGGCTCCCAGCAGCAGCGCGGCGAGCGCCAGCGCGTAGATGTCGATGACCCACTGGAGATCGGAGAGCGAGGCGCCCAGCGAACCCGCCATGTCGGGCAGCGCCACGATCACGATCGACACATCGAGCAGCAGCATGAAAGTCCCGAGACAGACCGCGACGAGCGGCCCCCACTTCACCATGATGTTCTCCCTTTACGAATCCGAACCTGCCTCCGTACGATCGGTCCCAGGTGCCGACATTCACCAGGCAGTACGGCAGGACAGCCGGAATCCGACACGGAAGAGGACCCAGGCAGTGGAATCCCACGCAGCACTCGCATTCGACGATCTGGACCTGCAGCTGCTCCAGGCGCTCGAAGTCGACGGCCGGGCCCCCTTCAGCCGGATCGCGGCCGTCCTGGGCGTCTCGGACCAGACCGTCGCCCGCCGCTACCGCCGGCTGCGCACGGAAGCCGGCCTCCGGGTGATCGGAGTCCGCGAGATCTCCGTACGCGACCAGGACAACTGGCGGATGCTGCGCCTGCGCTGCACCCCCGACGCCGGAGAGTCCATCGCCCGTGCGCTGGCCCGCCGCCCCGACACCACCTGGATCGTGCTCTGCTCGGGCGGCACCGAGGTCGCCTGCATGACGCTGGCCCGCACCCGCGAGGCCGACGACGAACTGCTCTTCGGCAAGCTCCCGCGCACCCCGAGGATCACCGACATCCGCACCCACCAGCTCCTCCACCGGTTCTACGGCGGACCGCAGGGCTGGCTCGGCAAGAGCGGCGCCCTCAGTGCCGACCAGGTGGCGGCCATGACCCCGCAGTACACCGAGGGATCTGCTTCGACGGTCGTCACCCCCGAGGACGAGCCCCTGATCGCCGCGCTCAAGCGCGACGGCCGCGCCACCTTCGCCGATCTGCAGAAGGCCACGGGCCGCTCCGAGTCGGCCGTACGCCGCCGCCTCGATCAACTGCTCGCCTCCGGCGCCCTCTTCGTCGACGTGCAGTTCGACTCCGAGCACCTCGGCTACAGCACCTTCGCCCTGCTCTGGATCACCGCGGCCCCCGCCTCGCTCGACGCGGTGGGCCGCGCCCTGGCCACCCACCCCGAGGTGGCGTTCGCGGCCGCGTCGACGGGCCCGTGCAACCTTCTGGCGACGATCGTCTGCCGCGACTCGGCCGCCCTCTACACGTACCTGAGCGAGAGCCTCGGCAAGCTGGAGGGCGTCCAGCACATCGAGACCTCACCGATCCTGCGCAGGGTCAAGCAGCTGAGCTACGAGGAGACCCGCCGCTAGACCTGCCGGTGCAGCCGGTCCGCGCCCGCCAGGATCGCCGACGACAGCGCCCGCGCCGCCTCCCGCGCCCGCCCCGTCTCCCGCCCGTGCAGCAGTACGAAGTCCACGTCGCCCAGATCGGGCAGCCCGGCCCGCGCCGGGATCTGCGTCAGCCCCGGCGGGATGAGGCCGCGGGTGTGCGCCATGACGCCCAGGCCCGCGCGGGCCGCGGCGATCAGGCCGCTCAGGCTGGTGGACGTGCACGAGATGCGCCAGGGCAGGCCGTGCCGCTCCAGCACCTCCAGGGCGCGGGCGCGCGTGATGCCCGGCGGCGGGAAGAGGATCAGCGGGAGCGGACGGTCCGGGTCGATGCGCAGCCGGGGCGCGCCGATCCAGGTGAGCGGGGAGCGCCAGACCAGTTCGCCGTGGGTGTCGCCGGTGCGGCGCTTGGCGAGGACCAGATCGAGGCGGCCCGCCTCCAGCTCCCGGTGCAGTGTGCCGGAGAGCTCGACCGTCAGCTCCAGGTCCACCTCGGGATGGTCGCGGCGGAAGGACTCGAGGATCTCGGGGAGCCGGGTGAGGACGAAGTCCTCCGAGGCCCCGAAGCGCAGCCGGCCGCGCGGGCGCGACCCCGTGAAGAAGGCCGCCGCCCGCTCGTTGGCCTGCAGGATCGTGCGGGCGAAGCCGAGCATCGCCTCGCCGTCCTCGGTCAGCTCCACGCTGTGCGTGTCACGGGTGAAGAGCGTGCGCCCCGCGGCTTCCTCCAGGCGGCGCACGTGCTGGCTGACCGTGGACTGGCGCAGGCCCAGGCGGTGCGCGGCCTGGGTGAAGCTGAGGGTCTGCGCGACGGTCAGGAAGGTGCGGAGCTGCGCGGGGTCGTACATGCCTCGACGTTATCGCGGATCGTGATGACAGTCAGAGTGGTATGCAGGATTCCCGATCATGGGGCGGGAGAGGAGGATGGAGAGGGCACGCACCTGTCCGAGGGTCCGTCCGAGAGCAAGTGGAGCTCATGAGTCGCCGCACGTTGCAGCTGCCGTCCTGGCTGCCGATCGATCCGTACATCCTCGCGCTGATCTCGACCGTCGCCGTGGCGGCTCTGCTGCCGGCCAGAGGCGGGGCCGCCGACGTGGCGAGCTGGGCGTCGACGGGAGCGGTGGCGCTGCTCTTCTTCCTCTACGGGGCGCGGCTCTCCACCCGGGAGGCGATGGACGGGCTGCGGCACTGGCGGCTCCATCTGACCGTGCTGATCTGTACGTTCGTGGCCTTCCCGCTGCTCGGGCTCGCGGCCAGGGGCCTCGAACCCTCCGTGCTGACCCCGCAGCTCTACCACGGGCTCCTCTTCCTGTGCCTGGTGCCGTCCACGATCCAGTCGTCGATCGCCTTCACCTCCATCGCGCGCGGCAATGTGCCCGCCGCGATCTGCGCCGGGTCGTTCTCCTCGCTCGCGGGGATCGTCGTCACACCGGTGCTGGCCGCGCTCGTCCTGGGCAACAGCGGGGGCGGCTTCTCCGCCGACTCGCTGGTGAAGATCGTGCTGCAGCTCCTTGTGCCGTTCGTGGCGGGGCAGTTGCTGCGGCGCTGGGTCGGCGGCTTCCTCGTACGGAACAAGAAGGTGCTCGGGTACGTCGACCGCGGATCGATCCTTCTCGTCGTCTACACCGCCTTCAGCGAAGGCATGGTGCAGGGCGTCTGGGGCCAGGTCGACTTCCTCCAACTGCTCGCGCTGCTCGGGGTCGAGGCGCTGCTGCTCGCCGCGATGCTGAGCCTGAGCTGGTACGGGGCGAAGCGGCTCGGCTTCGGCCGTGCGGACAGGATCGCGATCCAGTTCGCCGGGTCGAAGAAGAGCCTGGCGGCCGGACTGCCCATGGCGAGCGTGCTGTTCGGGGCGCAGGCCTCCCTCGCCGTTCTGCCGCTGATGCTCTTCCACCAGATGCAGCTGATGGTCTGCGCGGTCATCGCCAAGCGGCGCTCGCGCGATCCGCTCCCGGAGGAAGAGGCGGTGGCGGACGCCCGCGTCCCTGCTATGAGGTGACCGGGCTATGAGGTGACCAGCACGACCTTCCCGAGGTTGGCGCGCGAGACGATGAGCTCGTGCGCCTTCGCGGCGTCGGTGAGGGGGAGTTCGACGGCGACGGCGGTACGGATCTTCCCCGCGCCGTGCAGCTCCCACAACTCCTCGCGCCAGGCCGCGTAGAGGGCGGGCTGCTCGCGGGCGATCATCGCCATCTGGAAGCCGATCACCGTCTTGGCGCCGACGAGCAGGTCGTACGCCTGGATCGTGCCGCCGCCCGAACTGAACGCCACCAGACGCCCCTTGGGTGCGAGAGCGGCGATCGCGGGGGAGAGCAGTGCTCCGCCGACGGCGTCCAGGACGACGTCCACCGGCTCGCCCCAGCCCTCCTGCCCGTACGTCACCACTTCGTCGGCCCCGAAGCCCCGTACGAACTCCGCCTTGTCCGCGGACCCGACGGCGGCGACCACGCGCGAAGCCCCGCCGAGATGCGCCAGCTGCAGCGCGATGTGCCCGGTCGCGCTCGCGGCGGCGGTGACGAGGACCGACTCGCCGGCGAGGTGGCGCGCGGCCTCGTACGCACCGCGGGCGACGAGCCCGCTCCGTACGAGGGCCACCGCGTCGACCGCGCTCGCCCCGTCCGGGATCCGGGACGCCATCGCCTCGGTGAGGACGGTGAACTCGGCGTACCCGTCCTTGAAACAGAGCCCGGTGACCCGCTCGCCGACCGCGAACCCGGTCACCGCATCCCCGACGGCGACGACCTCGCCCGCCACTTCGCCGCCGAGCTCGACGGGCTCACCGGCGGCCACCTTCCGTACGACGGGGAGCGTGACGCCTATCGCCTCGGCGCGGACGAGCAGTTCGCCGGGGCCGGGCTGGGGGAGAGCGGCGCTCTCGATGTACAGGCTGCCGTGGTCATGCCGTACGCGACGCATCACGCCTCCGAATAATTCGTTGGGAGTCCCAACGGTAGAGGAGATTCGTTGGGAGGTCCAACGTTTTCCGCGCTAGACTTCCGGCATGACGTCCGACACCCCGCCGCCGTCCGGCCTGGAGCGCATCACCGCACTCCCCAGCTGGCTCCTCGGCCGGGCCTCCGCCCGCGGCCACCGACTGCTCACCGAGGCGTTCGCCCAGGAGGGCATGCGGATGGCGCACCACGCGGTGCTCACCGCGGTCGCCGCTCTCGGGCCGGTCTCCCAGGCCGAGTTGGGGCGCACGGTGCGGATCGACCCCAAGGACATGGTCGCCGTCGTCAACGAGCTCCAGCAGGACGGCCTCGTCACCCGCACCCCCGACCCCGCCGACCGCCGCAAGAACGCCATCACCGTCTCGGCCGCAGGCCGCAGGCGGCTGCATCGTCTGGAGGCGCTGGGTGACGCCGCCAACGACACGCTCCTCGCGCCCCTCGACGCACGCGAGCGCGAGCAGCTCACCGCGCTGCTGGCCAAGATCGTGCACGTACCGGAACCCTCGCCGGAAGCGGAGTCAGCTGCGGCGCGGTGAGGCCAGCAGATACGTTGCGCCTGCCCTGCGGTCCAGGTGGGCCGAGGTCTGCCAGCCGGCGGCCTCCAGGGCGTCCGCGTACTCGTGCGCATCGGGACCCGCCACCCGTACCGCCTCCGGCTGCGCCGTCTCGGCCACCAGATAGCCGCGGCAGCCCGCCGCCTCCAGGGCGAGCGCGGCCGACTGGGTCAGATGCGCGCGCTCCCAGGCGCACGGCCGCTCCGCGGACCGGTCCGCATTGGTGACCCGCCGCATCTCGAGCAGCCCCGCCCACGCACTGCGCACCTCCCGCAGCCGCGCCGGATCGTCGGGCTGCTGCCCTTCGCCCCCGGTCCTGGCGGCGAATATCCCCGAGGCGTCCGCCGACACCAACGGCACGGCCTCGTCGGCCAGTTCGTCGCGCAGCTGCTGACCCGCCGGGGTGAGGTAGTGCCGGTGCGGAGGCCGCGGATGCCGCATGGCCAACCCCTGGGCGACGAGCGCGGCCAGCGCGGCGGCCGGGCCGTGCAGCAGGCCGGACTCCGGGTCGGCGGTGCGCAGAACCCGGCGCTGGGTGGTGGACGGCTGGTGCGTCACGCCTCTGACCGTACCGCCGTGGTGTGGCGCGCGGGCACCGGTACGCGAAGGTGCGGGCGGGCGAGCGTGGCGCGAGCGGCAGATATATCTGCAAGTCCCATGTGCGGGACTCTAGGCGGTCCCCGGCGGATCAGGCCGCTCTTGCTCGACGTTGAGCCATTTTCACTGCTGGTGAGCGGAGGTTTGCTCGATCGCGGGGCAAGGTCATGGGCGCGATGGGATCTTGGGATCGCACGCGAGCCTCCCCGTGGGGCAACGTACGGGGGTGCGTGGTGCACGGGAGATCTGGAGCCCCCTCCTGTCCGAGAGCAGATCCGGGAGCCCTCCTGTATGTCCCCTGTGCGCACCGTTCGTTCAGCCATCACGTCCGGGTCACCTCCGGTCCCTGCGGAACGAGGCCGCAGTTTTGTCTGGCTGATTCCGATGCTGTGGACTTTCACTCTCGGCCTGTGGGGGCTGTCCCGGCGGGGCAGCGTCTGGCGGGACGAGGCTGCGACCTGGCAAGTGGCCGAGCGTTCCACACCGGAGATCTGGCACACGATGGGGAACGTCGACGCCGTGCACGGGGGCTACTACCTCCTGATGCACGGCGTGTTCGAATGCTTCGGGGCCGGCGTCGCGACCCTCCGTATGCCCTCGGTCGTGGCCATGGGGGTGGCTGCTGCGTGCGTGGCAGGTATCGGGCGCCGGCTGGGTGGTCAGTGGGCGGGACTCGCTGGGGGGATGGCGTTCGGACTGCTTCCGGCTGTGCAGTTCCATCTGCAGGAGGGGCGGCCGTACGCCTTGGTCTCGGCCGGGATCGGGATATCGACCCTGCTGCTGGTGACCGTGCTCCAAGGGCGAGGCTCGACCGTGCGCTGGGTTGCTTACGGCGTTGTGGTCTTGATGTGTGGACTCCTGAACTGGCTCTCGCTCATGGTTCTGCCGGCCCATCTGGTGACCCTGCTCTGGGCTCGTGCCGGCCGTCGCGTGTGGACGCACTGGGTGACGGTCTCGGTGGTGGCGGCGGCGGGTGTGCTTCCGCTGGTCGTTTTCAGCCGGAGGCAGTCCCATCAAGTGGCGTGGATACCGCCGCTCAGCTGGCACATGATGATCGGTCCGGCGATCCTGCTGATGATCGGCGGCATCGGAGCACTGGTGGACCGGCCCCGGGCAGGCCGGTTGTCGGTGGCCGTGGTCGGGTTGCCGTTGCTGGCGGTACCGACGCTCGGTCTCGCCGGGATTTCGCTGGCCCATCCACTGTTCCTCGACCGGTACGTTCTCTTCGGCCTGCTGGGTCTTGCGCTGCTGATCGGCAGACTGATCAGTGCGGCGGTAGAGGCCGTGCGATTCCGGAACCCCAGGGCGTCCCCGTGGGTCCTCCCCACAGTGGTCGTCGTCGCGTTCGTCGCGCTGCTGCCGCAGTCGCTGGCCGAGCGTTCCCCGTCGAGCCGGGTGGACGACGTCCGGGCCATCGCGGCAGATGTCCGGCGGCTGAACGAAGCCGGGAGTGCGGTTCTCTACATCCCGGCAGAACGCAGGGACACCGAAGCCCTGACGCCCAACGCCTTTTCCGGGCTGAAGGACATCGCGCTGGCAGAGAGCCCCGAAGCATCCGGGACGCTGAAAGGCATAGAGAAGAACCCGAGCCAGATCCGGGGTGCGGTGCTGGCGCAGCGGCGGATACTGCTGGTGACGGACGCTTCCCTGGTGAGGGCATCGGTAACCGCCGAGCGGGACAAGACGAAGCTGTCCCTGCTGGAGCAGTACTTCTCGGCGGTCGCCGAGACTCGGGTCCGTGGCCGCAAGGTGACGGTGTACGAGCGATTTCCGCCGATGGGTCGATGACTCGCAGGGCGGGGACGAAGGAAATGGGATCTAAGGCCCCCAGCGCAGGCGCAGGAACCTTGGACGGTAGAGGGACACATTCCGGTCGACGGCTGCCAGGGCCTCGTCGGGGTCCGCGGTGAGCCAGTTGACGTCGTAGCTCAGGACCGGGCCGCCGGTGAGGGCGGTGTGCAGCTGGGGGTTGTACGCCACCGTGGCCGGTCGGGGCGAACTGTCGCGCGGCAGCGGTGGGTTGAAGCCCCGGCCCGGGCCGTGCCAGGGGCCCGTCGCGGAGCACGACCAGTACGTGACGAAGCGACCCAGGCCCGCGAGCCCCGCCGCCGGGGTGACCAGGACCCAGGTCCGGCCGGACCGTGCCACCGTGAACGCGCTGCCGACCCCGCCGCGCAGCACCGGCTTCGCGTGCCCCGGCCGCCGGTCCCAGCCCGCGCCGTCCCAGTACCGCCACTCCGCCGGGTCGCCGAGGTGGCCCCGGCGGGCGTGGGCTGCGTACGCGGAGGACGGTGTCACCGTGTCGTCGGTTCCGAAGGCGTACGTCCAGCCGCCGGCGTCCACCGCCGAAGTCCCGTACAGGACAGGGCCCTTGGCGATCGTACGGACCGACTCGACGCGCAGCCCCGGCAGTGACAGCGTGGCCACCTCCGTGGCGAGAGGCCGCCCGAAGACCAGGGGCGGCCCGCTCGCCGCCCGCCGCCACAGCAGTACCCGCACCGTCCTGCCCTCGACCCGCGCCGAGACCGGCCAACGCCACTGGGCGGGCGCCGGATCGGGGAAGAGTGGGGCGCGCAGCGTTCGGACCGGGGAGCCGTCGCGCCCCGCCACCACACCCGAATTCCTTACGAACGGCGCGGACTTGTCCCGCCAGGCGTACGGCTGCCCGCGTCGATTGGGTGGGCGGTGCACCGCCCCGAGGAAGCTGTCCGAGAACAGCCACAGCACCCGCCCGTCCGGCAGCCGCACCGCGTGCGTGCCGTCGCCGCCGGTCCAGTCGTCCGTGCGGGTGTTGTTGTTGCCGTACCTCGCGAAGGCGGTGGTGGTCCGGGCGTCGGGCGTCCAGGACGCCACCTGGCGTGAGGAGCATGCGGCGCTGCTCGGCGCGGGATCCGCGCCGAGCAGCGAAGCCGTACAGATCAGGGCAAGCAGCGTATTTCGTACGGTCGGCACCGCATGCACGCTACGGCGTCACACCCCTTCGAGCCCCAGCTGACGCGCGGCCGCCTCGACCGTCTGCGCGAGCAGCACGGCGATCGTCATCGGGCCCACGCCGCCCGGCACGGGCGTGATCAGGCTCGCCCGCTCGGCCGCGCTCGCGAAGTGGACGTCCCCGACGTTGCCCGCGTTGTACCCCGCGTCGATCACCACGGCGCCCGGCTTGATGTCCGCGCCGGAGATGAACTCCGGCTTCCCGACGGCGGCGACGAGCACATCGGCCTGTCGGATGTGCGCGGCCAGGTCGACGGTCCGCGAGTGGCAGTACGTCACCGTCGCGTCCCGCGCGAGCAGCAGCATCCCTGCGGGCTTGCCCAGGATGGCGCTGCGGCCCACGACCACGGCGTGCTTCCCGCTGAGCTCGACGTCGTACGCGTCGAGGAGCCGCATGATCCCGCCGGGCGTGCAGGAGACGAAACCGGGCTCGCCGAAGCCCATCGCGGCGAAGGAGTGCATGGTCACCCCGTCGACGTCCTTGGCCGGGTCGATCGCCTCGAAGGCGGCGCGCTCGTCGATGTGGGGGCCGACCGGGTGCTGGAGCAGGATGCCGTGCACGGAGCGGTCGTTCGACAACTCGGTGACCGCGGCGACGAGTTGCTCGGTCGTGATGTCCGCGGGAAGCGCGATGTGACGGGACTCGATCCCGGCCTTCGCGCACCGGTTCTGCTTCATCTTCACGTACGTCACCGAGGCCGGGTCCTCGCCGACCAGCACCGTCGCCAGACACGGCGTCACCCCGGTGCGGCGGCGGATCTCGGCGGCGGACGCGGCGGCTTCCTCGACGGTGGTGCGGGCGAGCGCGGTGCCGTCCATGGGGCGGGCGGTGGACTGGGCGGTCTGGGACATACGGGGCTCCTGGGGATCGTGGTGAATCGCCCAGGCGCGCGGCAGGAGGCGGCGTGCAGCCGTCGGGTCCGCTCCCCGGTGGTACTCCACCTCAGCGCCAGTCACGGCCCGCCGACGAGTCTACCGGGGCCGCGATTTTAGTTGGCGCCGACATCTTGATCCCGGCGATACATCGGATGAATTATGGGTCCGGTGCCGAACCCCCGCGCAAGCGGTCTGTGGTTCGACTGTGTCATGCCCACGCCATTCAACAAGGCCAAGGAGCCGCAGTATGCGCACGCGATGGATCAGATACCTCCTCCCGATGGCCGTCTCCCTCGGACTGGCCGCAGGGATGTCACCGGCCCCGGCGGGCGCCCGGACCACCGATGTCGCCGCCTCCCCGGCCACGGTCTCGCCCACACCTCCGATGGGCTGGAGCAGCTGGAGCGCCCTGCGCGAAGGCAGCGACCTGACCGAGGCCGGCATCCGCGCCGAAGCGGACGCCCTCCACAGCAAGCTCCAGAAGTACGGCTACTCGTACATCAACATCGACGCCGGGTGGTCCGATCACCTGGACGCCTACGGCCGGTGGGCCTGGGACACCACCCGGTTCCCGCACGGCGGCGCCGCGCTCGCCTCGTATCTGCACGGGCTGGGGCTCAAGTTCGGCATCTACCTCACGCCTGGCGTGCCGATCGACGCGTACAAGGAGAACCTGCCGATCCAGGGCACCCCGTACCACCTGCAGGACATCGCCGACCCGACGCGGCCCGGCAACACCCACAACGACGCCTACCGGATCGACTACAGCAAGCCCGGTGCGCAGGAGTACATCCAGGGCTACGCGGACCTCTTCGCCTCCTGGGGCGTCGACTACATCAAGATGGACTTCGTCGGCCCCGGCGGCGGCCTCGTCCCCGCCGACAACCGCCCCGACATGAAGGCCTGGCACGAGGCGATCGGCGCCACCGGCCGCCCCATGCACCTGGAGCTGTCCAACTCCCTCTCCATGGCGGACGTTTCGACCTGGCAGGCCACCAGCAACAGCTGGCGCACCGGCGGCGACATCGAGTGCTACTGCGGGGTCAACGGCTCCAGCACCCCGCTCACCAGCTGGCGCAGGTTCTCCAGCCGGTTCGACCAGGTCGCCGACTGGCAGCCGTACGGTCGCCCGGGCGCCTTCAACGACTACGACTCCCTCGAGGTGGGCAACGGCGACGACACGGGCCTGACCCGCGACGAGCGGCAGACCCAGATGAGCCTGCTGGCGCTGGCCGCCTCGCCGCTGCTGCTCGGCACCGATCTGACCGAACTCGACGCGGGCGACCTCAAGATGCTCACCAACCGCGACGTCATCGCCGTCGACCAGGACGCCATCGACGCCTCCAGGGTGAGCAAGACCGAAACATCCCAGGTCTTCACCAAGACGGAGACCAACGGCGATGTGATCGTCGGGCTCTTCAACACGGGCACCACCGCACGGACCGTCTCGGTCGACCCGGCCGCCGCGGGCCTCCCCGCAGCCGACTCCTACCGGCTCGACAACCTCTGGTCGCACCAGGTGGCCCGCGAGGCGGGCAGCGCGATCGCCGCCGCCGTACCCGCCCACGGCTCGGCGCTCTTCCGGGTGCGGCCGGCGGCCCAGGGCGGCAGGCTCCTGCCGCAGACCGCGTTGAACCTCACCGCTCCGGATGCACTGACGACCCGTCAAACTGGCACGGCCACAGCTGAGTTCACCAACCTGGGCATCGGAACGATCACCAAGGCCAGGCTGCGTCTGAAGGCTCCGAAGGGCTGGTCCGTCGAGCCGGACTCGGCGGACACCTTCTCCTCGGTGGCGCCCGGCCGGACCGTACGGACCACCTTCCGGATCACTGCGCCCGCCGCACTGAACCAGCTCTTCCCGACCGCGCAGCTCGACTCCTCCGCCACCTACCGGGTCACGTCCCATGGCGCAGCGGCAGGTTCGGCCGACGGGCATGCGAGCGTGCTGCTCAAGGCGCCGGTCGACCCGGCGTTCCGTACGGTCGACTCCACGCCCGAGCCCGCACACTTCTCGCAGACCGGCAACGCACTGGGCATCAGGGCGGCGGGCTCCGACGTGTACGGGAGCGCCAACCAGTACGGGGCGGTCTATCTGCCCGGCGCGGAGCACGACGGATCCACCACCACGGTGCGCGTCACCGGCCAGCGCTACGAGAACTCCGGCGCCAAGACCGGGATCATGGTGCGCAACGACATCGGCGCGGCCGGCACCTCGCCCGGCTTCGTGACCGTCACCGTGAGCGCCAAGCGCGGCTACTCGATGCAGTGGGACGCCGACGGCGACGGGAAGCTCGACTCCGGAGCCGCCGCGAACGGCTCGGGCATCGGGAAGCCCGTCCTCCCCAGCCGGCTGAAGCTGGTGCGCACCGGCACCACCTACACCGGCTCCTACTCCACCGACGGCACCACCTGGACCCCGATCGGCACCGCCGACATCCCCTCGGCGGCCGCCACCCAGGACGTCGGGCTCTTCGGCACCTCGCACCAGCCCGGCTATCCGGGGCAGAACGAGTTCAGCGACTTCAGCACCAAGTAGTACTGGCGGGCACGGGGCCGGCCGGCGCAGGGGGCGCTCCCCGCCGGCTCGGCCTCCGACCCGTGACGCGGGGCGCTCAGACCCCGGTGTGCAAGGCGATGCGCTCGTCGCCCGCGTACACGTTCATGTTGGAGCCGCGCAGGAAACCGACCAGGGTGAGCCCGGTCTCGGCGGCCAGGTCCACGGCCAGCGACGAGGGCGCCGAGACGGCGGCCAGGACGGGGATTCCGCCCATGACCGCCTTCTGGGCCAGCTCGAAAGAGGCGCGTCCCGAGACCAGCAGGATGCACTGGGAGAGGGGGAGGTCGTCGTTCTGCAGGGCACGCCCGACGAGCTTGTCGACCGCGTTGTGGCGGCCCACGTCCTCCCGTACGTCGAGGAGCTCCCCGGCGGGGGAGAACAGCGCCGCCGCGTGCAGACCCCCGGTCCGGTCGAAGACCTGTTGCGCCGCGCGCAGCCGGTCGGGGAGGGCGGCGAGCAGTTCGGGCTCGACGCGGACCGGGGGAGTGTCGTTGATGGGGAAGCGTGCGGTGGTGCGGACCGCGTCCAGGCTGGCCTTGCCGCAGAGGCCGCAGGAGGAGGTGGTGTAGACGTTGCGTTCGAGGGTGATGTCCGGGACGGGGGTGCCGGGCGAGAGCTTCACGTCGACCACGTTGTACGTGTTCATGCCGTCGGCCGTGGCCCCCGCGCAGTACACGATCGACTGCAGCTCGGACGCCGCGCCGAGCACCCCCTCGCTCACCAGGAAGCCCGCCGCGAGCGCGAAGTCGTCGCCCGGGGTGCGCATCGTGATGGCGAGGGGCTTGCCGTTGAGGCGGATCTCCAGGGGCTCCTCGGCGACCAGGGTGTCGGGGCGCGTGGATATCGCTCCGTCCCGTATTCGGATGACGCGGCGGCGCTCGGTGACCCGTCCCATGAGTGATCAGCCTCGGTTCTGTACGTGCTGGTAGCCGAAACGGCCCTTGATGCAGAGGTTGCCGTGGGTCACCGGGTTGTCGTGCGGCGAGGTGACCTTGACGATCTCATTCTCCTGGACGTGCAGGGTGAGGTTGCAGCCCACCCCGCAGTAGGCGCAGACGGTGGTCGTCTCCGTCTGCTCATCCTCGTTCCAGGTGCCCGCCTCCCGCATGTCGAACTCCGACTTGAAGCTGAGAGCGCCCGTCGGGCAGACCTCGATGCAGTTTCCGCAGTACACGCAGGCGGAATCGGTGAGCGGGGCGTCGTGCTCGGTCGAGATCCGGGCGTCGAAGCCGCGGCCCGCGACCGAGATCGCGAAGGTGTTCTGCCACTGCTCGCCACAGGCGTCCACGCACTTGTAGCACTGGATGCACTTGTCGTAGTCGCGGACGTAGAGGTCGTTGTCGATCTTGGGTTCTTCGTTGAGGCGGGCCGCATCCGCGCCGAAGCGGTCCGGCTTCGCCTCGTACTCCTTGATCCACTCGGCGGCACGGGGTGTGGTGGAGAGGTCGGTCGAGGAGGCGAGGAGTTCGAGCACCACCTTTCGGCTGTGCCGGGCGCGCTCGGTGTCCGTACGGACCTCCATCCCGGCCTCCGCGCGGCGCGAGCAGGCCGGGGCGAGCGTACGGGCGCCCTCGACCTCGACGACACAGACCCGGCAGGCGTTCTTGGGGGTCAGGGTGTCGCCCTCGCAGAGCGTCGGGATGTCCTTGCCCGCGCCCCGGCAGGCCTCCAGGAGGGTGGAGCCTTCCGGGACGCGGATCTCCTGGCCGTCGAGGGTGAACTCGATGAGGCGGCGCGGGATTCCGAGGGGTGTGACGGTCACTTGTACGCTCCAAGGCGGTCGATGGCGGACTCGACGGCGTTCCACGCGGTCTGGCCGAGACCGCAGATCGAGGCGTCCTTCATGGCCTGCCCCACCTCCCGCAGCAGGGCGATGTCGGTGGCGGCCTCGGCTCCCGTACGGTCCAGGATCCGGTGCAGCGCCTCCTCCTGGCGGACCGTGCCGACGCGGCAGGGCACGCACTGGCCGCAGGACTCGTCGCGGAAGAACTCGGCGATGCGCAGGAGGAGGCGGGGGAGGGGGACCGTGCCGTCAAAGGCGAGGACGACGCCGGAGCCGAGGGTGGTGCCGGCGGCGCGGGTGCCCTCGAAGGTGAGGGGGATGTCCATCTCGTCGGGCCGTACGAAACCGCCTGCCGCGCCGCCGAGGAGGACGGCCTTGAGGGTCTCGGGCCTGCCCGCGAGGTCGAGGAGCTCGCCGAGCGTGGCGCCGAAGGGGAGCTCGTAGATGCCGGGGCGGGTCACGTTTCCCGAGACGCAGAAGAGCTTGGTCTCGGACGCGCGGAACGCCTCCGCGCCGTGGGTGAGGATCGGCAGGACGTTGACGAGGGTCTCGACGTTGTTGGCGGCGGTGGGCTTGCCGAAGAGGCCCTTCTCGACGGGGAAGGGCGGCTTGGAGCGGGGTTCGCCGCGGTAGCCCTCGATGGAGTTGAAGAGGGCGGTCTCCTCGCCGCAGATGTAGGCGCCGGCGCCTCGGCGGATCTCGATGTCGAAGGCGTAGCCCTGGCCGAGGACGTCGTCGCCGAGGAAGCCGCGGGCCCTCGCTTCGGAGATGGCGTGCTCCAACCGCCTTACGGCGCGGGGGTATTCGCCCCGGATGTAGAGGTAGCCGAGGTGGGCGCCGGTCGCGTACCCGGCGATGGTCATCGCCTCGATGAGGGCGTACGGATCGCCCTCCATGACGACGCGGTCCTTGAAGGTGCCGGGTTCGGACTCGTCGGCGTTGCAGACGACGTAGTGGGGGTGGGCGGGCTGGGAGGCGGTGGCCTGCCACTTGCGTCCTGTGGGGAAGGCGGCGCCGCCGCGGCCGACGAGGCCGGAGTCGGTGACCTCGCGGATGGTGCCGGCGGGGCCGAGGTCGAAGGCGTGGCGGAGGGCGGTGTAGCCGCCGTACGCGCGGTAGTCGTCGAGGGAGGCGGGGTCGACGACCCCGACCCGCTTCAGGAGGGTCAGACCCTGCTGGCCGGCCTGGGGTACGGCCATCGTGGCCGGGGGTTCGGCGGTTGCGGCCTCTGGTGCGGAGGCGGCAAGGACCACGGCTTCGGGTGTGGCGGGGGCGACGACGGCGGTGGCAAATTCAAGCCCCGCCGGCGATTGAGGAGCGGGGGTACGGGGGCGGAGCCGCCCAGGAGATGCTGGCTGTCCGGCCTGGATCACCAGCGCCGCCGGAGCCCGCTCGCACAGCCCGAGGCAAGGACTCTCCTGCCAGACCACACCCCCGGACGCCGAACCCGCCGCCCCCAGCCGCTCCTCCAGACCCGCGCACACCGCCCGCGCACCCCGCGTCGCACACGCCAGGTCCGTGCAGACGTGGACCACCTTCGCGGGGCGCGGCTTCACCGCGAACATCGCGTAGAACGTGGCCACCCCGTACGCCTCCGCCGGCGGCACCGTCAGCCGGCGGCACAGGTAGTCCAGGGCGCCCTCGCTGATCCACCCCACCCGGTCGTTGATCGCGTGCAGCCCCGGCAACAGCTGGTCCCGGCGCTCGCGCGCCTCCCGTCCGCCGCGTGCCCAGCGCAGGTCCGCGTCCGTGCGGTCGTCCGCGCCCTCCCACGCCGACGCGGGCGGGCCGAGCAGCGCATCGACGGCCGCCCGTTCGTCGTCCGTCGGCTTGCTGTCACCGAAGTGCAGGTCCACTGGTTCAGCTCCTCTCTGCCCGTTCGATCCGTATCGCCGACGCCTTGAACTCCGCCGTGCCCGCGATCGGGCAATTGGCCTCGATCGTCAGCTGGTTGGTGTCCACCTCGTCGGGGAAGTGCATGGTCATGAAGGCCAGACCCGGCCGCAGCGCGGGGTCGACCCAGACCGGGGCGGTGACCGCCCCGCGCCGCGAGACGACCCGGACCTCCTGGCCGACCGCGACCCCGTAGTGCTCGGCGTCCTCGGGGCACAGCTCCACGTACTCGCCGCGCCGCAGCGGAGAGGCGAAACTCCCCGTCTGGACACCGGTGTTGTACGAGTCGAGGCGCCGCCCCGTCGTCAGCCGGATCGGGAACTCCTCGTCCGTCAGGTCGACCGGCGGATCGTGCTGGACCAGACCGAAGGGGGCGAGGCGCCCCCGGTCCGCCAACTCCGTCTCCCAGAGCCGCCCGTGGAGGTAGCTCGTCGGGAGCTCCTCCAGGTCGGGGCAGGGCCACTGCAGGCCCTGGTGCTCCTCCAGGCGGTCGTACGTCATCCCGAAGTGGTCGGGGGACAGGGCCCGCAGCTCGTTCCACACCGTCTCGGAGTCGGCGTACTTCCAGTCGTGGCCGAGCCGCCGGGCCATCTCGCAGATGATGTCGATGTCCTCGCGCGCCTCGCCCGGCGGCGTCAAGGCGGCCCGCACCCGCTGAACTCGCCGCTCGCTGTTGGTGCTTGTGCCGTCCGTCTCCGCCCAGGCGGCCGTCGCCGGCAGCACCACGTCCGCCATCTCGGCGGTCTTCGTCAGGAAGATGTCCTGGACGACGAAGTGGTCGAGGGCGGCCAGCCGCCGCGCCGCCTGCTCGCTGTCGGCCTCCGACTGGGCCGGGTTCTCGCCGATGCAGTAGACGGCGCGCAGGCCGCCGTGCTCCATCGCCTCGAACATCTCGGTGAGCGTCATTCCGTACCGCGGCTGGATGACGGTGTCCCACGCCACCTCGAACTTCTGCCGGTCGGCGTCGTCGAGGATGTCCTGGAAGCCGGGCAGCTTGTTGGGGATGGCGCC
Organism: Streptomyces sp. NBC_01465; assembly: GCF_036227325.1. Taxonomy (NCBI): domain Bacteria; kingdom Bacillati; phylum Actinomycetota; class Actinomycetes; order Kitasatosporales; family Streptomycetaceae; genus Streptomyces; species Streptomyces sp. NBC_01465. The sequence continues at coordinate 7,412,094 of NZ_CP109467.1, forward strand.
CATGTCGCCGCCGCCCTGGACGTTGTTCTGGCCGCGCAGGGGCTGGACCCCGGATCCGAACCGGCCGACATGGCCCGTCAGCAGGGACAGGTTGATCAGCGCGCGTACGTTGTCCGTGCCGTTGTGGTGCTCGGTGATGCCCAACGTCCAGCACATTTGGGCGCGTTCGGCCCGTGCGTACGCGTGGGCCAGCTCGCGGATCGCGGCGGCCGGGACGCCGGTGACCTTCTCGGCGAGGCCGAGCGTCCAGGGCTCGACGAGCTCCTTGTACTCCTCGAAGCCCGTCGTCGCCCGTTCCACGAACGCCCGGTTGTGGAGGCCCGCGTGGATGATCTCGCGGCCGATCGCATGGGCGAGCGGGATGTCCGTGCCGACGTTCAACCCCAGCCAGCTCTCCGCCCATTCGGCGGTGGAGGTGCGGCGCGGGTCGACGGCGTACATCCGCGCCCCGTTCCTGATCCCCTTCAGTACGTGGTGGAAGAAGATCGGGTGGGCGAAGCGCGCGTTGGAGCCCCACATCACGATGAGGTCGGTGTGCTCGACCTCGGCGTACGAGGAGGTGCCGCCGCCCGAGCCGAAGACGGCGGACAGGCCCGCCACGCTCGGTGCGTGACAGGTGCGGTTGCACGAGTCGACGTTGTTGGTGCCCATCACGACCCGCGTGAACTTCTGGGCCACGTAGTTCATTTCGTTGGTGGCGCGGGCGCAGGAGAGCATCGCGAAGGCGTCGGGGCCGTGGGTCTCACGCGTCTCCCTGAACCCCGAGGCTGCTCGCTCCAGGGCCTCGTCCCAGGTGGCCTGCCGCAGCGGGCCGCCCTTCTCGTCGCGTACGAGCGGGTGGGTGAGCCGGGCGTACGTCTTGGGTGTGCGGTCTCGTTTCTTCACCGATGCGCTCCTCATTGCATACAGTATTCTGTGGCCGCTTTCCGAACGGAAGCCTTCTGCACGGGGTTTGTGATCAGGCGGCCACGACCGCCGCCGTCGAGACGGACAACAGGTCCGCGATGGCGTGCACCGTCCGCAGGGTCGGCACCGGTACGTCCGTGACCTCGGCCAGCTCCACCACCGCGGCGAGCAGCACGTCGAGTTCGAGCGGCTTGCCCTTCTCCAGGTCCTGGAGGGTGGAGGTCTTGTGGTCGCCGACCCGCTCCGCGCCCGCGAGGCGCTTCTCGATCGAGATGTCGGGCCGGCAGCCGAGTGCGCCCGCGACGGACAGCGTCTCGGCCATCATCACCTCGATGACCTGGCGGGTGTCGCGGTGCACGCACATCTCGCGCATGGTGGCGCGGGTCAATGCGCTGAGCGGGTTGAAGGAGATGTTGCCGAGCAGCTTGATCCAGATGTCGTTGCGGATGTCGGGCTCGACGGGGCACTTGAGGCCGCCGGCCTGCATCGCCTCGCTGAACTCCAGGCACCGCTTGGACACGGTCCGATCAGGCTCCCCGATCGAGAAGCGGGTGCCTTCCAGGTGCTGCACAACACCCGGCCCCGCAAGCTCCGTTGCCGCGTACACGACGCAGCCGATGGCCCGCTCCGGCTCCAGTACGGCACTGACCGCGCCGCCGGGGTCGACGCTCTCGACGCGGTGGCCCGCGTGCGGGCCGCCGTACTGGTGGAAGTACCACCAGGGGATGCCGTTCTGTGCGGCGATCACCGCGGTGCTGTCGTGGAGCAGCGGCTCGATCAGCGGCCCGCACGCCGCGTACGAGTTGGCCTTGAGGCCGAGAAAGACATAGTCGACCGGGCCGATGTCCGACGGGTCGTCGGTGGCGTGCACGCGCGAGGTGAAGTCGCCGCGCGGGCTGAGGACTTGGACTCCGTCGCGCCGCATGGCCGCCAAGTGCGGCCCGCGGGCGACGAGATGGACGTCGGCGCCGGCGCGGTGCAGCGCCGCTCCGACGTATGCGCCGATGGCTCCGGCGCCGAGGACTGCGACCTTCATGGTGGGGCTCCGAATCGGTTGAGGGATGCCGAAGGGGACGCTCGCACTCACGTTGCGTCAATAAATATTGTCTACAGTATGCAAGTTCGGTCGACAAGAGTTGTCGCAGCTCTTCCCAACTCCTTTGGCTGTTCTTAGGGTTCGCGAGCATGAGCATGCCGATCGCCCCACGTGGTTGGAGCCGCTGGCTCGTCCCGCCCGCGGCCTTGTCCGTCCATCTCTCCATCGGCCAGGCCTACGCCTGGAGCGTCTTCAAACCCCCACTCGAATCCGCCCTCGACCTCTCCGGCACCCAGAGCGCGCTGCCCTTCCAGCTCGGCATCGTCATGCTGGGCCTCTCGGCGGCGTTCGGCGGCCGATGGGTCGAGCGCAACGGACCGCGCCGCGCGATGGCCGTCGCGCTGGTCTGCTTCTCCTCGGGCTTCCTCATCTCCGCCCTCGGTGCTGCCACGAGCCAGTACTGGCTGATCGTTCTCGGTTACGGATTCGTCGGCGGGATCGGCCTGGGCATCGGCTACATCTCCCCGGTCTCGACGCTGATCAAGTGGTTCCCCGACCGCCCCGGCATGGCCACCGGCATCGCGATCATGGGCTTCGGCGGCGGCGCGCTGATCGCCTCACCGTGGTCGACGCAGATGCTCGACTCCTTCGGCCGCGACAGCCACGGCATCGCGCTCGCCTTCCTGGTGCACGGCCTTGTCTACGCGGTCTTCATGTCGCTGGGTGTGCTGCTCGTACGGGTCCCGCGCGCACCCCTCGCCCCGGTCGCCGCGTCCGTAAGTACCGACACCGGACCTCAGGTCTCCGCGAACAGTGCCATCCGCACACCCCAGTTCTGGTGCCTGTGGATCGTGCTCTGCATGAACGTCACCGCGGGCATCGGGATCCTGGAGAAGGCCGCCCCGATGATCACCGACTTCTTCTCGGGCTCGAAGGACACGGTCTCGGTCTCTGCCGCCGCGGGCTTCGTCGCCCTGCTCTCCGCCGCCAACATGGCGGGCCGCATCGGCTGGTCGTCGACCTCCGACCTGATCGGCCGCAAGAACACCTACCGCGTCTATCTGGGCGTCGGCGCCCTGATGTATCTGCTGATCGCGCAGTTCGGGGACGGGTCGAAGCCCCTGTTCGTCATCTGCGCGCTGGTGATCCTCTCCTTCTACGGAGGCGGCTTCGCCACCGTCCCCGCGTACCTCAAGGACCTCTTCGGCACCTACGAGGTCGGCGCCATCCACGGCCGGCTGCTCACCGCCTGGTCGCTCGCCGGTGTCCTCGGCCCGCTGATCGTCAACCGCGTCGCCGACGCCCAGAAGGACGCGGGCAAGAGCGGCGCCACGCTCTACGGGCTCTCCTTCACGATCATGATCGGTCTGCTGGTCGTCGGCTTCGTCGCCAATGAGCTCATCCGTCCCGTGCACCCCCGCCACCACCACATCCCCTCCCCGAGGAAGGAAGCCGATGCCGACAGCAGCGCCCGAAACGAGCAGCACCACGCCTGACCAGCGCCGCAGGGGTCTGATCGCCTTTGCCTGGCTCTGGGTCGGAGCGCCTCTCGCGTACGGTCTCTACGAGCTCGTGCTCAAGGCCAAGCAGCTGTTCACGGGATGAGCCGCGTGTGAGCTGCGGATAAGCGGTAAGTCGGAAGCCTCCAAGACCTTCGCCCGAATCCTGTCGCTTTACTCGCCCTCGTACCCGTGAGTCGCTGACGAGACTGGGGGGCTCCTGACGTCAGCAGCAGAGGGGCCCACGGGCATGACCGGTACCCGCATCACCGCACTCGGCCATTACCAGCCCGCCAAGGTGCTCACCAATGCCGACCTCGCCAAGATCGTCGACACCAGCGACGAGTGGATCCGCAGCCGCGTGGGCATCGAGACCCGTCACATCGCAGGCCCCGACGAGCCCGTCGACGAGCTCGCCGCGCACGCCGGGGCCAAGGCGATCGCGGCGGCGGGCCTCACCGCCGCCGACATCGACCTGGTCATCGTCGCCACCTCCACGGCGATCGACCGCTCCCCGAACATGTCCGCCCGGGTCGCCGCCCGGCTCTCCATGGGCTCGCCCGCCACCATGGACATCAATGTCGTCTGCTCGGGCTTCACCCACGCCCTGGCCACCGCCGACCATGCGGTACGTGCGGGAGCCGCCACCCGCGCCCTGGTGATCGGCGCCGACAAGATGGCCGAGATCGTCGACTGGACCGACCGCACCACCTGCGTCCTGGTCGGCGACGGGGCGGGCGCCGCGATCGTCGAGGCGAGCGAGAGCGAGGACATCGGCCCGGTGCTCTGGGGCTCGGTCCCCGAGATGGGCCATGCCGTACGCATCGAGGGCACGCCCCCGCGCTTCGCCCAGGAGGGCCAGTCCGTCTACCGGTGGGCCACCACCCAGCTGCCGCCCATCGCCCGCAAGGTCTGCGAGAAGGCCGGGGTCACCCCGGAGGAGCTGGCCGCGGTCGTGCTCCACCAGGCGAACCTGCGCATCATCGAGCCGGTCGCGGCGAAGATCGGCGCCGTGAACGCGGTGATCGCTCGAGACGTGGTCGAATCCGGCAACACGTCGGCGGCCAGCATCCCGATGGCTCTGTCCAAGCTGGTCGAAAGGGGCGAAATCACCTCAGGAGCCCCGGTATTGCTCTTCGGTTTCGGCGGAAACCTGTCCTACGCGGGGCAGGTCGTCCGCTGCCCGTGAGGGAAAAGTGAGTGAGGCGTACATCACTCGCCGCAACCCGTCGGCATACTGGCCATTGTGCTCGGTAGACTGTAGACGATAGCCAATTGCTCTACGCCGATGTGCTGTTGGAGGGGGACCGCGATGTTGACCACCGGACTGCCGCAGGGATCCGTGCCGAAACTGGAGCGCCCTGGACCGTTGCGGGAGCGGGTGTACGAGGCGCTGCTCGAGCTCATCACGACGCGCGCCCTGCGTCCGGGACAGCATCTGGTCGAGAGCGAACTGGCCGGACACCTCGGGGTGTCCCGGCAGCCCGTCCGTGAGGCGCTGCAGCGGCTCAACACCGAGGGCTGGGTCGATCTGCGGCCCGCCCAGGGCGCGTTCGTGCACGAACCGACCGAGGCGGAGGCCGACCAGCTCCTCTCGGTCCGCACCCTCCTGGAGGCGGAGGCCGCCCGGCTGGCCGCCGCCAATTCGGGGTCGGCGGGGATCGCGGCCCTGGAGGCGCTCTGCGCCAAGGGCGAGAAGGCGGTCGCCGACGACGACGTGGACCTGGCCGTCGCCACCAACGCCGAGTTCCACGCGAAGGTGATGGAACTGGCGGGCAACGTCGTGCTCGGAGAGCTGGCGGGGCAGGTGGACCGGCGGGTGCGCTGGTACTACCACCCGGTCGCCCGCCAGCGCGGAAAGCAGTCCTGGATCGAGCACCGTGAGCTGATCGCCGCGATCTCGGCGCGCGACGAGCAGCGGGCGACGGCGGTCATGCGGGCGCACACGGAGCACACCCGCACCACGTACCACCAGCGCGAAGAGAGCTGAAGCGGCTGATCCCGCCGGCTCCCGCTACCGGGCGAAGGCCGCCGCGTGGTTCTCGGCCCACTGCCGGAAGCTGCGCGGCTCGCGCCCGGTGAGGTTCTTCACCGTGTCGAGGACCGGCGACTCGTCGAGGGTGCCGTCGACGTAGAAGCTGAAGAAGGCGTCCACGTACTGCTGGGGCATCGCCGCCTCCATCTCCGTCCTGGCCTCGTCGTCGGTGTAGCCGTCGAAGGTCAGCTCCCGGCCGAGCACCTCGCCGAGAATGCGGAGCCGGTCGGCGGGGAGCAGTGAGTCGGGGCCCGAGAGCGCGAAGGCGTGGCCCTCGTACTCGGGTCCGGTCAGTGCGAGGGAGGCGATGGCCGCGATGTCGTACGGGTCGATGTTGGCGACCCGCACCGAGCCGAACGCGTCGCGCACCACGTCGCCCGACTTCAACTGGGGCAGCCAGCGCAGGGTGTTGGACATGAAGGCGGCCGGGCGCAGGAAGGTCCAGGGCAGACCCGACTCCCGTACGGTCACCTCGGACTCGATCATGTAGCGGGCGACGGCGTTGTTCAGGTCACCGCCGGGGACCGAACTGCTGGAGAGCATCACCACGCGCTCGGCGCCGGCCGCGCGGATCGCGGCGAGCGTCTCCGCGAAGTTCTCGTACCCAGGGAGCAGGAAGACCGCGCTCACCCCGTCGAGCTGCGCGGCCACGCTCTTGGGGTCGTTGAGTTCGCCGCCCGTGGAGCGGCTGAAGGGGCGGACCTTCTCGCCCGCCGCGGTCAGGATGCGGACCACCTCGGAGCCGACGTTGCCCGTCGCGCCCGTCACCAGAATCATGCGGATTCCCCCTCGGCCTGTGTGCAGTAGCCCCAGCGGGCCTCAGCGGTGAGCATAGCCACCAATACGACGACAAGGGCGCAGAGTTGGACGAGTGCGGACACGCCCGTGCCGAGCGGGATCGTGGCGAGCACGGCGGCCGTGGCGGCCGCCCGGAAGCCCAGCGGGCGGATGTGCAGCACCGCGCGGAAGGCGACGTTGCCGGCCAGGAAGAGCGCGATGCCACCCGCCAGAGCGACGGCCGGTCCCGCGGGGAGGTGCTCGGGGAGGTGGCCGATGGACTTCTTCACCCCGGCGGCCAGGACCGCGACGCCGAGCAGCATGGGCACGAAGCAGTAGTAGTACGCGGCCATGGTGAGCCGGAAGCGGCCGCGCCCGGAGACGCGGTGCAGCGCGGCCTCGGCGAGCGCCTCGTCCCGCAGGAAGTACGTCCACCACAGCGCGGTCGCCAGGGCGAGGGAGAGGAGTACGGCTCCGTACAGACTCAGATCGAGGTGGAGGTTACCGGTGCCGACGCCTATCGCGATGACCGATTCGCCGAAGGCGACGATCAGCAGCAGTCCATGGCGCTCCACGAAGTGGCCGGGGTCCAGACCGCCGACCCGGGCGGAGACGAGGGAGCGGCTGTCCGCGTCCTTCCCGGTGATCCGGCTCGCGAGGATGGGGGACAGGTTCTGCACGGCGATCGCGACCAGCCACATCGCCTCGGCGGTATGGCCGTCGTAGGCGCCCGCGACGGTGATCAGTACGGCTGCGGCCACATTGGGGGTCGCGAAGCTCAGCACGGAGAGGCCGTGGAAGAGGGCGTACAGCGAACTGTGCACGAGGACGACGAGCAGGAAGCCGAGCCCGAACGCCACCCCGCCACCGTGGAACGCGCGGGGGATCGCCAGCGCGCAGATCAGGAATCCGCTCATGCCGAGGACGAGCGGCAGCCGCCGGGCGTTGGTCTCGGGCGGGACCTGGTTGGTGAGGTAGGCGTAGGAGCCGTACATCCAGAACAGGACGATGAAGATCAGCAGGACGCGGCCGGCCGTGCGGAACGTCAGATCGTGGGCCAGCAGCACCGTCAGCTGGGTGAGGGTGAAGACGAAGACCAGGTCGAAGAAGAGCTCCAGGGTGGTGACCCGGCGCGCGGTCGGCTCTTCGGTCGGCATGTGTTCCCCCAGCGATCACTACGGTCGAAAGTGCGTGCGACACGATAGCCGAGCGCCGCCCTGGGACGCCTTTGTCCTCGGTGTGGAGAAAGTGGTCACTGATTCGTGCGCAACTTCTTCCCAGTCCGGGCAACCGCTGCTACGTTCCCCTCCAAAGCCCAAGAAGGACACGGCCGATGAGGCGGGGAGGGGCACGTGAGGCGCATGACGGCACGACCTGCGAACGCGCATCAGGCGCGGCTGCTCCGCCTGTTGCGCGACGGGGGGCCCAACTCCCGTGCACAGCTGGGTGATCAGGTGGATCTCTCGCGCTCCAAGCTGGCGGTCGAGGTCGACCGTCTCCTGGAGACGGGCCTCGTCGTCGCGGACGGCCTCGCCGCCTCCCGAGGCGGCCGCCGCTCGCACAACATCCGGCTGGCGCCCGCACTGCGCTTCCTCGGTGTGGACATCGGCGCGACCTCGATCGACGTGGCCGTCACCAACGCCGAGCTGGAGGTGCTCGGGCACCTGAACCATCCGATGGACGTCCGGGAGGGACCGGTCGCCGTCTTCGAGCAGGTGCTCGCCCTGGCCGCGAAGCTCAAGGCCTCGGGGGTCGCGGAAGGGTTCGACGGCGCCGGAATCGGCGTCCCCGGGCCTGTCCGCTTCCCCGAAGGCGTGCCGGTCGCGCCGCCGATCATGCCCGGCTGGGACGGCTTCCCCGTACGGGAGGCGCTCAGCCAGGAGCTCGGCTGCCCGGTCATGGTCGACAACGATGTGAACCTGATGGCGATGGGGGAGCAGCACGCGGGCGTCGCACGCTCCGTGGGCGACTTCCTCTGCGTCAAGATCGGCACCGGTATCGGCTGCGGGATCGTCGTCGGCGGAGAGGTCTACCGCGGTACGACGGGCAGCGCGGGCGACATCGGCCACATCCAGGTCGAACCGGAGGGCCGCCCCTGCGCCTGCGGCAACCGGGGCTGCCTGGAAGCCCACTTCAGCGGCGCGGCCCTCGCACGGGACGCCGAGGACGCGGCACGCGCCGGGCTCTCGGCCGAACTCGCGGGACGCCTCGACGCGGCGGGACGGCTCAGCGCCGTCGACGTCGCGGCCGCGGCGGCCGCCGGGGATGCCACCTCGCTCGACCTGATCCGTGAGGGCGGAAACCGGGTCGGCCAGGTCATCGCCGGACTGGTCTCCTTCTTCAACCCGGGCCTGGTGGTGATCGGAGGCGGGGTGACCGGCCTCGGTCATACGCTCCTCGCGAGCGTACGCACCCAGGTCTACCGCCAGTCGCTGCCCCTGGCGACCGGCAATCTCCCCATCGTCCTGGGGGAGTTGGGACCGCAGGCCGGAGTGATCGGCGCGGCCCGGCTCATCAGCGACCACCTGTTCTCGCCGGCCTAGACCGGAGAGTCGTACCGCCCGTACGCGTACGCGTACGGAACACGCACACCGCACCAGCACCGCGCTCTGTCCTGCCCTGAAACCGGCCTGCACCCGCCAAGGGGATCCGTCATGGCACCAGAACCACCGCTGCTCACGATGTCCGGCATCACCAAGTCGTTCCCCGGCGTGCGCGCCCTCGACGGCGTGGACCTGGAGGTCCTCGCCGGTGAAGTCCACTGCCTGCTCGGCCAGAACGGCGCGGGCAAGTCCACCCTGATCAAGGTCCTCGCAGGTGCCCACCAGCCCGACGAGGGCGAGATCACCTGGCGGGGCGCGACCGTGGCGCTCAAGTCGCCGATCGCCGCCATGCGGCTGGGCATCGCCACCATCTACCAGGAACTGGACCTCGTCGAGCACCTCTCCGTCGCCGAGAACGTCTTCCTCGGACACGAACCGACCACGGCGGGATTCGTCGTACGCGGCAAGGCGGCCAGGGCCGAGGCCACCGCACTGCTCAAGCGGCTCGGCCACCCCGAGATCGACGCCGGGCGCCTCGTCGGATCGCTCTCCGCCGCCCAGCAGCAGATCGTCTCCATGGCACGGGCGCTCTCCCACGACGTACGGCTCATCGTGATGGACGAACCGTCGGCCGCACTCGACCCCGACGAGGTCAACAACCTCTTCCGGATCGTCACCACGCTCACCGCCGACGGGGTCGCCGTCGTCTACATCTCCCACCGGCTCGAGGAGATCCGGCGCATCGGCGACCGCGTGACCGTCCTCAAGGACGGACGGGCCGTCGCCGTCGGACTCCCGGCGAAGGACACACCGACGCGGGACGTCGTCGCGCTGATGACCGGGCGCAATGTCGAGTACGTGTTCCCTGAGCGGCCGGGGGTCGTCGCGGACGCAGTCGAAGCCGTCCTGAAGGTCCAAGGGCTGAGCAGGCAGGGCGAGTTCGAGTCGCTCGACCTCGCCGTCGCCCCCGGCGAGATCGTGGGCCTGGCCGGACTCGTCGGCTCGGGGCGCTCCGAGATCCTGGAGACGATCTTCGGCGCGCGCAAGGCGGACAAGGGGCAGGTGTACGTCGACGGGCGCGCGCTGCGCCCCGGGAGCGTCCGCGCCGCCGTCAGGGCGGGCATCGGGCTCGCACCCGAGGAGCGCAAGGCCCAGGCGCTGCTGATGCTCGAATCCGTGACGCGCAACGTGTCGGTGTCCTCCATGTCCCGCTTCTCGCACGGCGGTTGGCTCGACCGGGGCGCCGAACGCAAGGCGGCGCAGGCCGCCACCCGCGAACTGTCGCTGCGGCCCGACAACCCCGACGCCCGTATCCGCACCCTCTCCGGCGGCAATCAGCAGAAGGCCGTCCTGGCCCGCTGGCTGCTGCGCGGCTGCCGGGTGCTGCTGCTCGACGAGCCGACCCGGGGCGTCGACGTCGGCGCCCGCGCCGAGCTCTACGCCGTGATCCGCCGGCTGGCCGACGAGGGCCTGGCCGTACTCCTGGTGTCGAGCGAGGTCCCCGAAGTCCTGGGCCTCGCCGACCGGGTGCTGGTGCTCCGGGAGGGCCGCGTCGTGCACACGGCGGACGCCCGGGAGCTCGACGAGCACCGCGTACTCGACCTTGTGATGGAAGGGAGCACGACGCCATGACGCAGCCCGTGTCACCGGCACAACAGGACGGCCCGGCCGTCACCACCACCGACAAGACACCCGGTGCGCGCGGTTCGCGGCCGTCGCTCGGGCTCACGCTCGACGTGCGCAATCTGTCGCTCGTCGGGGTGCTCGCCGTACTGATCGCGGTCGGCGGGATCACCAAGCCCGACAACTTCCTGGAGGTGAGCAACCTCCAACTCGTGCTCACCCAGGCCTCGGTGATCGGGGTCGTCACCGTCGGCATGACCTTCGTGATCATCAGCGGCGGCATCGACCTGTCGGTCGGAGCCATGGTCGCCCTCGCCTCGGTATGGGCGACCACGCTGGCCACGCAGGAGTACGGGTTCCTCGGCATCCTCTTCACCGCCGTCGTCGTCGGGCTCGCGTGCGGGCTCGTCAACGGGGTGCTCATCGCGTACGGACGCATGGTGCCGTTCATCGCGACCCTCGCCATGCTCGCGTCGGCCCGCGGCCTCGCCCTCCAGATCACCGACGGCAAGACGCAGCTGGTGACGGTGACGTCGGTCCTCGACCTCGGAAACCGGGACGCCTATGTGCTCGGCGTCCCGCCGCTGTTCCTGATCTTCGCGGGGGTCACGGTCATCGGCTGGCTGGTGCTGAACCGAACGACCTTCGGACGGCGGTCGGTCGCGGTCGGAGGCAACGCCGAAGCGGCACGGCTGGCGGGCATCGACGTACGCAGGCAGCGCCTCTACCTCTATCTGCTCTCCGGCCTCTGCTGCGGGATCGCCGCCTTCATGCTGATCGTGCTCTCGGGCTCCGGTCAGAACACCAACGGCAACCTCTACGAACTGGACGCCATCGCCGCCGCGATCATCGGCGGCACGCTGCTCAGCGGCGGCCGCGGGACCATCGTCGGCTCGGTCCTCGGCGTCCTCGTCTTCACCACGATCACCAACATCTTCGCGCTCAACAACCTGCAGACCGCCCCCCAGCAGATCGCCAAGGGCGCGATCATCGTCGTCGCCGTACTGGTCCAGCGCAGCGCAGTGCGCGACGGCGAGGCCTGACGCTCGCAACCGTTCCCGCAAGTCCGTTTGAACGAAGGGGTTCAACTGTCATGCCAGAAAAGAGCGTTACGTCCCGCAGAGGGATGCTGTTCGGCACCGCCGCCGTGTCGGCGGGCGCCTTCCTCACCGCCTGCACCAGCAACGACCCGAAGAAGACCGAGAGCACGACCAGCAATCAGCCGGCCGCCTCCGACGACAAGCCCGGCACCCCGGTCACCATCGGCTTCGCCGGACCGCAGGCCGACCACGGCTGGCTGAACGCGATCAACGACAACGCCAAGTCGCGTGCCAAGAAGTACTCCGAGGTGACCCTGGAGATCACCGAGGGCTCCAACGACACGGCCGCCCAGATCGGCCAGGTGCAGACCCTCATCAACAAGAAGGTCGACGTCCTGGTGATCCTCCCGGCCGACGGCAAGGCCCTCACCCAGGTCGGCCTCCAGGCGATGAAGGCGGGCATCCCCGTCATCAACCTGGACCGGGTCTTCGCCTCCCCGCAGGCCTACCGCTGCTGGATCGGCGGCGACAACTACGGCATGGGCTTCAACGCCGGGAACTACATCGGCGAGCAGCTCAAGGACAAGGCCGACGCCAAGGTCATCGAGCTCGCGGGCATCGACAACCTGGAGCTGACCAAGCAGCGCACCCAGGGCTTCGACGACGCCCTGAAGAACTTCCCCAACATCAAGAAGGTGGCCCGCCAGGCCGCCGACTTCACCGTCGAGTCGGGTCAGGCCAAGATGGCCCAACTCCTCCAGGCACAGAGCCAGTTCGACGCGCTCTGGAACCACGACGACGACCAGGGCGTCGGCGCGCTGCGCGCCATCGCGCAGGCCGGCCGCAAGGACTTCCTGATGGTCGGCGGGGCCGGAGCCAAGTCCGCGATGGACGCCATCAAGGCCGACAACTCGGTCCTGAAGGCCACCGTCCTCTACCCGCCCACCATGTCGGCGTCCGCCATCGACCTGGCGCGCGCCCTCGGCCAGAAGAAGGGCGTCTCGGGGATGGCCGAGCTGGAGATCCCCACCTCGATCACCCTCTACTCGGCCGTCGTGACCAAGGACAACATCGACCAGTACCTGCCCACCGGCTTCGCCTGACCGGACCGGGCACCACCGTTCCCACCGTGAGTACGAACAGGAGGATCCCGCATGGACCAGACGGACAATGAGGCCCCGCCGCCGACGCTCGGCGTGGGCATGGTCGGGTACGCGTTCATGGGCGCCGCCCACTCCCAGGGGTGGCGCACCGCGAGCCGTGTCTTCGACCTGCCCCTGCGGCCGGTGCTCGCCGCCGTCTGCGGACGTGACGCGGCCGCGGTTCGGGCCGCCGCGCGGAAGCACGGCTGGGCGGCCACCGAGACCGACTGGCGGGACCTCATCGCCCGCGACGACGTACAGCTCGTCGACATCTGCACCCCGGGCGACAGCCACGCCGAGATCGCGATCGCGGCGCTGGAGGCGGGCAAGCACGTGCTCTGCGAGAAGCCGCTCGCCAATTCGGTCGCCGAGGCGGAGGCGATGGCCGAGGCGGCCGAACGGGCCCGTGCACGCGGCCAGTTGGCGATGGTCGGCTTCAACTACCGCAGGGTGCCGGCCGTCGCGTACGGCCGCAGGATGATCGCCGAAGGGCGGCTCGGGGCGCTGCGGCACGTACGGGTCACCTACCTCCAGGACTGGCTGGTCGACCCCGACTTCCCGCTGACCTGGCGCCTCAAGCGCGAGTACGCGGGCTCGGGCGCGCTCGGCGACCTGGGCGCGCACGCGGTGGACCTCGCGCAGTACCTGGCGGGGGAGCACCTCGCCGGGGTCTCCGCGCTCACCGAGACGTTCGTACGGGACCGGCCCCTGCTCGCCGGGGCGTCCAGCGGTCTCTCGGGCGCGGCGTCGGCGGAGCGCGGTCCGGTCACGGTCGACGACGCCGCCCTGTTCACGGGGCGGCTCACCGGCGGGGCGCTCGCCTCCTTCGAGGCGACGCGGATGGCGTCGGGGCGCAAGAACGCGCTGCTGGTCGAACTCAACGGTGAGCGCGGCTCGTTGGCGTTCGACCTGGAGCGGCTCAACGAGCTCTCCTTCCACGACCACACCGAGCCGGCCGTCACCTCCGGCTTCCGCCGGATCCTGGTCACCGAGCCCGAACACCCCTATCTGGAGGCCTGGTGGCCGCCCGGCCACGCACTGGGCTACGAGCACACCTTCGTCCACCAGGCCCGCGACCTCGTCGAGGCGATCGCGTCGGGAGTCGACCCGGCGCCGTCCTTCGCGGACGGTCTGCAGGTCCAGCGGGTGCTGGCCGCGGTCGAGGAGAGCGCCCAGAAGAACTCCGTCTACACCCCCGTACAGCCTTAGGAGGTCCCAGGACCCATGTCACGCCCCTTCACGCTCTTCACCGGCCAGTGGGCCGATCTGCCCCTCGAAGAGGTCTGCAGGCTCGCCCGCGACTTCGGCTACGACGGCCTTGAACTCGCCTGCTGGGGCGACCACTTCGAGGTCGACAAGGCGCTGGCGGACCCGGCGTACCTCGACTCCAGGCACCAGCTGCTCGACAAGTACGGACTGAAGTGCTGGGCGATCTCCAACCACCTGGTCGGCCAGGCCGTCTGCGACTCCATCATCGACGAACGCCACCAGGCGATCCTGCCCGCCCGCATCTGGGGCGACGGCGAGGGCGAAGGCGTACGGCAGCGGGCGGCCCAGGAGATCAAGGACACCGCACGCGCGGCCGCCGCCTTCGGCGTGGACACCGTCATCGGCTTCACAGGGTCGTCGATCTGGCATCTGGTCGCGATGTTCCCGCCGGCCCCCGAGTCGATGATCGAGCGCGGGTACGAGGACTTTGCGACCCGGTGGAACCCGATCCTGGACGTCTTCGACGCCGAGGGCGTGCGCTTCGCCCACGAGGTCCATCCGAGCGAGATCGCGTACGACTACTGGACAACGAAGCGTGCCCTGGAGGCAGTTGACCACCGGCCCGCTTTCGGCCTGAACTTCGACCCCAGTCATTTCGTCTGGCAGGACCTCGACCCGGTCGGCTTCCTCTACGACTTCCGCGACCGGATCTACCACGTCGACTGCAAGGAGGCCCGCAAACGCCTCGACGGCCGCAACGGCCGCCTCGGCTCGCACCTGCCCTGGGGCGACCCCCGGCGCGGCTGGGACTTCGTCTCGGCCGGGCATGGCGACGTGCCGTGGGAGGACGTGTTCCGGATGCTCAACTCCATCGCCTACAAGGGGCCGATCTCCATCGAGTGGGAGGACGCGGGGATGGACCGGCTGCAGGGCGCCCCGCAGGCCCTCGTCGACCTGAAGCGCTTCGATTTCGACCTGCCCACCGCCTCCTTCGACGCCGCCTTCGGAGGCGGCGAGTAGCGACGTAGCCCCAGATCAGCGCCCGGCGGCCGATGCGCCGCCGGGCCGGTCCCGGCTGCCCCGGAACGTCTTTGTCCTGCGTGGGGAAGAAGTTCAACTCACTTCTGCGCAAGGGCTTTCCGCCCCGGACGAACGGGGCTACGGTCCGTCAGGTGTACATGACGCTGCATCTTCCGGGGGACGACCCCCGGACCCCCAGCAGTACAAGCAGGCCAGCCTCGGCGGACCTCACGGACACTGCCAGGCGGCCCTGAGCAAACGCGTGGTTCCCGAGTGACGGCGCACGACGGAAGCCACGGCAACCCGCCCCGTACGACCGACCGGTCATCCCGGAGGACACTCGTGCACAGAAAGCGGCTCAGAGCCCGTAAAGCACTCGCACTCCTCACCGGCGGCCTTCTCGCCGCCGCCACCCTCACCCTCGGCGCCGCACCCGGCGCATCGGCCGACCCGGCCCCCAAGGCCGCCGCAGCCGAGGACTTCCAGCAGGTCACCCTCGCCAAGGGCGGGGAGGAGACCGGCGAGCCCATGTCGCTCGCCGTACTCCCGGACCGCACCGTGCTGCACACCTCGCGCGAAGGCGACCTGCGCAGCACCGACGCCGCCGGCAACACCCGCGTCGTCGGCACCATCCCCGTCTATTCGCACGACGAGGAAGGTCTCCAGGGGATCGCCATCGACCCCGGGTTCAGCGAGAACCGCGCGATCTACCTCTACTACGCGCCCCCGCTGAACACTCCTGCCGGGGACGCCCCCGACACCGGCACCGCGGCCGACTTCGCCAAGTTCGACGGGATCAACCAGCTGTCCCGGTTCACCCTCAAGGCGGACGGCACCCTCGACAACGCCAGCGAGAAGAAGATCCTCGAAGTCCCCACCACCCGCGGCATCTGCTGCCACGTCGGCGGCGACCTCGACTTCGACGCGCAGGGCAACCTCTACCTGTCGACCGGCGACGACTCCAACCCCTTCGCCTCCGACGGCTTCAGCCCGATGGACCAGCGCCCGGGCCGCAACCCCGCGTACGACGCCCGGCGCACTGCCGGCAACTCCAACGACCTGCGCGGCAAGATCCTCCGCATCAAGGTCAACGACGACGCGACGTACTCCATCCCGGACGGCAACCTCTTCGCCCCGGGCACGGACAAGACGCGCCCCGAGATCTACGCGATGGGCTTCCGCAACCCCTTCCGGTTCAGCGTCGACAAGGCCACCGGCATCGTCTACGTCGGCGACTACGGGCCCGACGCGGGCGCGGCCGACCCCAAGCGCGGTCCGGCAGGACAGGTCGAGTTCGCCCGGGTGACCAAGCCCGGAAACTTCGGCTGGCCGTTCTGCACCGGCAAGAACGACCCGTACATCGAGTACGACTTCGAGACCAAGGTCTCCGGCGCCGCCTTCGACTGCAACGCGCCGAAGAACACCTCGCCGTACAACACGGGCATCACCGACCTGCCGCCCGCGCAGCCGGCCTGGATCCCGTACGACGGCGGCTCGGTGCCCGAGTTCGGCACCGGATCCGAGTCCCCGATGGGCGGGCCCGTCTACCACTACGACGCGAACCTCGACTCCCCGGTCAAGTTCCCCGAGGCGTACGACGGCGACTTCTTCGCCGGTGAGTTCGGCCGCCGCTGGATCAAGCGCATCTCCTCCACGGACGACGGCACGGTCGAGTCGATCAACCCGATCCCCTGGACCGGCACCCAGGTCATGGACATGGCCTTCGGCCCGGACGGCGCGCTCTACGTCCTGGACTACGGCACCGCCTGGTTCGGCGGCGACGAGAACACCGGGCTGTACCGCATCGAGAACGCCACCGGCGGGCACTCCCCGGTCGCCGAGGCCTCGGCGAGCAAGACGTCCGGCCACGCCCCGCTGAAGACCACCTTCTCCTCGGCCGGCACCACGGACTCCGACGGCGACGCCCTCACGTACAGCTGGGACTTCGGCGACGGCGGCAAGTCCACCGAGGCCAACCCCACGTACACGTACAAGAAGAACGGCACCTACACCGCGACCGTCACCGCCAAGGACCCCACGGGCCGCACCGGTTCGGCGAGCGCGCACGTGACCGTCGGCAACACGGCGCCCACCGTCACCCTTGAACTGCCGGGCGACGGAGCCCTGTTCACCTTCGGCGACGAGGTCCCCTTCAAGGTGAAGGTCACCGACCCCGAGGACGGCACGATCGACTGCACCAAGGTCAAGGTGAACTTCGTCCTCGGCCACGACAGCCACGGCCACCTCATCACCTCCACCACCGGATGCACCGGCACGATCAAGACCACCATCGACGGCGGGCACGACCCGAACGCCAACGTCTTCGGGGTCATCGACGCCGAGTACACCGACGGCGGAGGCGGCGGCCAGGCCTCGCTCACCGGTAAGGACCAGGCGCAGCTGCAGCCCAGGCACCGGCAGGCCGAGCACTTCACCGGCTCCTCCGGCATCAAGACGTACGACAAGGCGAGCGCGCACGGCGGCAAGACCGTCGGCGACATCAACAACGACGACTGGATCTCCTTCAAGCCCTACATCCTGGCCGGATCCACCAAGCTCACCGCCCGGCTCTCCTCCGGCGGCGCGGGCGGATTCATCGAAGTACGGGCAGGATCGGCCGACGGCACCCTGCTCGGCTCCGCGCCGGTGCCGGTGACCGGAAGCTGGGACACCTTCCAGGACATCGACGTACCGCTGAGGTCCGTGCCGAAGAAGGCCACCGAGCTGTTCCTGGTCTTCAAGGGCGGTGAAGGGGCGCTCTACGACATCGACGACTTCGAGCTCTCCAACACCCCGGTGGACAAGACCGCCAAGCGCGTCCTGGTCTTCTCCAAGACCGCCGCCTTCCGGCACGACGCCATCCCCGAGGGGATCGCGGCCCTCAAGGAGCTGGGTGCGTCCAGCAACATCACCGTGGACGCCACCGAGGAGGCGGCCCAGTTCACCACCAGCAACCTCGCCCGGTACGACGCGGTGGTGTTCCTGTCGACGACCGGTGACGTGCTCAACGCCGATCAGCAGAAGGCGTTCGAGAACTTCATCACCACCGGCGGCGGCTACATGGGCGTCCACGCGGCGGCCGACACCGAGTACGACTGGTCGTTCTACGGCGGACTCGTCGGCGCGTACTTCCAAGGACACCCGGCGATCCAGCCGGCCACGGTCCGCATCGAGGACCACACCAACCCGGCCACCGCGCACCTCGGCGACAGCTGGGAGCACACCGACGAGCTGTACAACTACCGTACCAACCCGCGCAGTTCGACCAAGGTGCTCGCCACGCTCGACGAGACCACCTACACCGGCGGCACCATGAAGGGCGACCACCCGATCGCCTGGTGCCAGACCTACCAGGGCGGCCGCTCCTTCTACACCGGCCTCGGCCACACCAAGGAGTCGTACGCCGAGGACGCCTTCCGCAAGCACCTGCTCGGCGGGCTCAGGTACGCCGCCGGCCAGGTCAAGGCCGACTGCAAGCCGAGCACCGGCTACCGCGCGCTCTTCAACGGCAAGACGGCGGAAGGCTGGAAGCAGGCGGGCCCGGGGAAGTTCAACGTCGTCGACGGACAGCTGCAGTCCGAGGGCGGCATGGGCCTCCTCTACTACCAGGCCAAGCAGTTCAACGCGTACTCGCTGAAGCTCGACTGGAAGATGGCGGGCGACGACAACTCGGGAGTCTTCGTCGGCTTCCCCGAGTCGGACGACCCCTGGTCGGCGGTCAACAACGGCTACGAGGTCCAGATCGACGCCTCCGACGCCCCCGACCGTACGACCGGCTCGGTCTACTCCTTCAAGTCGGCCAACATCAAGGCCCGCGACCAGGTGCTCCGGCCCCCGGGGCAGTGGAACAACTACGAGATCCGGGTGCAGGGAGAGCGGCTCACCATCTTCCTCAACGGCGTGAAGATCAATGACTTCACCAACACCGACCCGGCGCGCAGCCTGAAGGACGGCTACATCGGCCTGCAGAACCACGGGGCCGACGACCAGGTGTCCTTCCGCAACATCCAGCTCAAGGAGCTGCCGGCGGCCTAGACGAGGGCCGCCACCACCAGACGGCGGCGGGCAGGGGGACGCCGAACCCCTGCCCGCCGCCCCCCACACCGACCCTGCCAGGGAGGCATCGAGTGTCCGCAGCGTCAGTACGCAAGGGAGTCGGAGTCTGGTTCGTCGGAGCACGCGGCTCCGTCGCCACCACCGCGGTCGCGGGGAACGCGGCGGTCGTCGCGGGCCTCCACCCGGCGACCGGCATGGTCACCGAGACACCGCCCTTCGCCGCATCGGGGCTGCCCGCCCTCTCCTCACTGGTCTTCGGCGGCCACGACACGGCCAGCTGCCCGCTGCCCAAGCGGGCCGAGGCGCTGGCCGAAGGCGGGGTGCTGCCGCATGGGCTGCCGTCGGCGGTACGGGCCGAACTCGCGGCGGCGGACGGGCAGATACGCCCAGGGGGCCCGCTCCCGGGTGACACGCGTACGGATGAGGAGCTGATCGCGGCGTTCGCGGCGGACATCACGGACTTCATTGCCGAGGGAGGTCTGGCGCGGGCGGTCGTCATCAACGTCTCCTCGACGGAACCCGCACCGGGCGCCGGCGACCCGCGGCTCCCCGCCAGCACGCTTTACGCGGCCGCCGCCCTGCGGGCCGGCTGCCCGTACATCAACTTCACCCCCTCCACCGGGCTGCGCGCAGCGGCCCTCCAGGACGCCGTCGCGGACTGCGGACTTCCCCACGCGGGCCGCGACGGCAAAACGGGCCAGACACTGCTGCGTTCCGTCCTCGCCCCGATGTTCGTCCAGCGTGCGCTGGGAGTGCGGGCCTGGTCCGGCAGCAACCTGCTGGGCGGCGGCGACGGAGCGGCGCTGGCGGATCCCGCCGCGGCGGCCGCGAAGAACGCGGGCAAGGAACGGGTCCTCACGGACACGCTCGGGGCGGCCCCCGAGGGAGAGGTCCACATCGACGACGTGCCCTCGCTCGGCGACTGGAAGACGGCCTGGGACCACATCGCCTTCGACGGGTTCCTCGGCTCGCGAATGATCCTCCAGACGATCTGGCAGGGCTGCGACTCGGCACTCGCGGCGCCGCTGGTGCTGGATTTGGCGCGGTTGGTGGCGCGGGCGCACGAGGTGGGTCTCAGCGGTCCGCTGCCGCAGCTCGGGTTCTACTTCAAGGATCCGGACGGGGGCGGGTCGGCGTCGCTCTCCGAGCAGTACGGGGAGTTGTTGGGGTTCGCGGTGCGGCTGGGGGAGTCGCGATGAGCCTGCGACCTTGGCTTGAACTCCTGCGCGTTTCGGCGCTGTTCACGGTCCCGGGTGATGCGCTGGCCGGGGCTGCGGCGACCGGACTGCGTCCTCACCGGGGAACGGCGTACGCGGTGGGGGCCTCGCTCTGCCTCTATGAGGCGGGGATGGCGCTCAATGACTGGGCGGACCGGGAGGAGGAC
This sequence comes from Streptomyces sp. NBC_01465, assembly GCF_036227325.1. Classification (NCBI taxonomy): domain Bacteria; kingdom Bacillati; phylum Actinomycetota; class Actinomycetes; order Kitasatosporales; family Streptomycetaceae; genus Streptomyces; species Streptomyces sp. NBC_01465. Next base: position 7,432,364 of record NZ_CP109467.1, read on the forward strand.
GCGAGGGAGCGTCCGCACCGGCCGATTCCTTCGGGGCGGGTCGGGGCGGGGGCGGCGCTGGGGGCGTCGGTGGTGCTGACTGGAGCGGGGCTGGGTCTGGCGTCCCGGGCGGGGCGGGGGCCGCTGGCTGTGGCTGCTGCTCTGGCCGCGACGGTGTGGTCGTACGACCTGGTGCTGAAGCGGACTCCGGTGGGTCCGGGGGCGATGGCAGCGGCGCGGTCGCTGGATCTCTTGCTGGGGGCGGTGGCGACGGGGCCGGGGGTGAGCCGAGCCCTGACTCCGGCGGCGATGCTCGGGGCGCACACGTATGCGGTGACAACGGTGTCGCGACACGAGACGCAGGGCGGATCGGTGCGAGCGCCGTTGCTGGCGCTGGCGGCGGCGGGAGTCATCAGCGCCGCCGCTGCGCGGAGCCGAGTCCCCAATCCCGCCCCTTCCCGAAACTGGGGGCTCCGCCCCGCAGACCCCCACCGGGGCTCCGCCCCGGACCCCGCTCCTCAATCGCCGGAGGGGCTGAGGGGGGCATCTCAAGCCCGTCCGGCGATTGAGGACAAGCGGCCGAAGGTCGCTTACGGGGTGCAGGGGCGGAGCCCCGCAAGCGGGGGCCGGGGGCTCGCCCCCGTTCAGCCCACCCCTGGTCAGGGGGTCTGGGGCGCAGCCCCCCACGCGGCGGAGCCGCAAATGTCACAGCCGGGAAGGGGCGGGATTGGGGAACTGCTCCGCGCAGCGGCCACCCCCGCCGCACTCGCCGCCGTCTCCTACCTCGCCACCGCCGCCACCCCCTACCTCCACGCCGCCCTCAACCCCTCCCCACCCCTCACCCAACGGGCAGTAGGCGGCGGCATCCGCGCCATGATCCCCCTCCAGGCCGCCCTCTCCGCCCGCGCCGGCGCGACCGGGACCGCCGCCGCGCTCACCGCCCTCGTCCCCCTCGCCCGCAAGCTCGCGCGGAAGGTGAGCCCCACATGACAGACCACCCCGCACCGCTCCGCCTCGGCTACGGCACCAACGGCCTCACCGACCTCCGTCTCGACGACGCCCTCCACCTCCTCGCCGACCTCGGCTACGACGGCGTCGGCCTGACCCTCGATCACATGCACCTCGACCCCCTCGCACCGGACCTCCCCACCCGCACCCGCCGCATCGCGCACACACTCGACCGCCTCGGCCTAGCCGTCACCGTCGAGACCGGCGCCCGCTACGTCCTCGACCCCCGCCGCAAACACGGCCCCTCCCTCCTCGACCCGGACCCCGAGGCCCGCGCCACCCGCGTCCGACTCCTCCAAACCGCCGTGCAGGTCGCCGCCGACCTCGGCGCCCACGCCGTGCACTGCTTCAGCGGGATCACCCCCGAAGGCACCGACCCCGACACGGCCTGGAAGCGCCTCGCCGAAGCACTCACCCCGGTCCTGGAGACCGCCGCGGCCGCCCGCATCCCCCTCGCCGTCGAACCCGAACCGGGCCACCTCCTCTCCTCCCTCGCCGACTTCCATCACCTCCGCCGCACCCTCGGCGACCCCGAACTCCTCGGCCTCACCCTCGACATCGGCCACTGCCAGTGCCTGGAGGAGGCCTCGCCCGCCGACTGCGTACGCGAAGCCGCGCCCTGGTTGCGGCACGTCCAGATCGAGGACATGCGGCGCGGCGTCCACGAGCACCTCCCGTTCGGGGACGGCGAGATCGACTTCCCGCCCGTGCTCGAAGCCCTCGCCGCCACCGGCTACCAGGGGCTCACCGTCGTCGAACTGCCCCGCCACTCCCACGCGGGTCCCGAACTGGCCCGCGCCTCCATCGACTTCCTCCGGAAGGCGGCCCCGGCATGCCGATGACGATCCGGATGAGGACCCGCAAGGAACTCGAAGGTCTGCTCCCCGGAGCCGCCCGCGCCTGGCTCGACGAGGCCCTTGCCGAGGCCGAACAGCAGGCCCCCGTATGGGAGATGAGGTTCGCGACGGCGGCTCGCGAGTGCAGCCGGGAGCACGCGAACTCTGTCCGTACGCTCCTCCTCGCCGAGGCCCGCGCCGACACCACCACCCTCACCCGGCTCTACCAGCAGGGAACGGCAGAAGAACGGCAGGCGGTCCTCCTCGCCCTGCCCGCTCTCCCCGCCCTCGGCCCCACCGCCCTTCCCCTCGTCGAGGACGCCCTGCGCACCAACGACACCCGCATCGTCGCCGCGGCCGTCGGCCCCTACGCCGCAGCGCATCTCGACCCGCACGCCTGGCGGCACGCCGTCCTCAAATGCCTGTTCACCGGAGTCCCCGTCGACGCTGTCGCCGGCCTTCCCGGCCGCGCCCACGGGGACGCCGAACTCGCCAGGATGCTCCGCGACTTCGCCAGTGAGCGCACCGCCGCCGGCCGCGCGATCCCCCACGACCTCCACCGCGTACTGGCCCTGACCGTCCCGGAGTAGGAGTCCCGCAGATGCGCATCTTCGACCCGCACATCCACATGACCTCCCGCACCACCGACGACTACCGGGCGATGTACGACGCCGGAGTGCGCGCCCTCGTCGAACCGTCCTTCTGGCTCGGCCAGCCCCGCACCTCGCCGGAGAGCTTCTTCGACTACTTCGACGCGCTCCTCGGCTGGGAGCCCTTCCGCGCCTCCCAGTACGGCATCGCCCACCACTGCACGCTCGCCCTCAACCCCAAAGAGGCGAACGACCCCCGCTGCACCCCCGTGCTCGACGCACTGCCCCGCTATCTGGTCAAGGACAACGTCGTCGCCGTCGGCGAGATCGGCTACGACTCGATGACCCCCGCCGAGGACACCGCCCTCGCCACCCAGCTCCAACTCGCCGCCGACCACCGCCTGCCCGCCCTGGTCCACACCCCGCACCGGGACAAGCTCACCGGGCTGCGCCGCACCGTCGACGTCGTCCGCGAGTCGGACCTCCCCCCGGAGCGCGTCCTGCTCGACCACCTCAACGAGACGACCGTGAAGGACGCCGCCGACAGCGGCTGCTGGCTCGGGTTCTCCATCTACCCCGACACCAAGATGGACGAGGACCGCATGGTCGCCGTGCTGCGGACGTACGGAACCGACAAGGTCCTGGTCAACTCGGCCGCCGACTGGGGAAAGAGCGACCCGCTCAAGACCCGCAAGGTCGGCGACGCCATGCTCAAGGCCGGCTTCACCGAGGGCGACGTCGAGAAGGTCCTGTGGGACAACCCTGTCGCCTTCTACGGGCTCAGCGGGCGCCTTCGCCTCGACACCGACGAACCCCAACAGGCCACCCACGAAGGCAATTCCATCCTCCGCGGAGGTGCCTGACCCATGCGCTTCCGCCACCCCGACGGCTCGACCGTCCATCTCTCCTACTGCACCAACGTCCACCCCGCCGAGACCCTCGACGGCGTACGCGACCAGCTCCGCGACCACTGTGAACCCGTACGGAAGCGACTCGGCCGCGACCGCCTCGGTATCGGGCTCTGGCTGGCGAGGGACGCCGCCCGGGCCCTGATCACCGACCCGGCCGCCCTGCGCGGCCTGCGCGGCGAGCTCGACCGGCGGGGACTGGAGGTCGTCACCCTCAACGGCTTCCCCTACGAGGGCTTCGGCGCCGAAGAGGTCAAGTACCGCGTGTACAAGCCCGACTGGACCGACCCCGAACGCCTCGCCCACACCACCGACCTGGCCCGCCTCCTCGCATCCCTGCTCCCCGACGACGCCACCGAGGGCTCCATCTCGACCCTCCCGCTCGCCTGGCGCACACCTTTCGACGACGAGGCGGCCGAGGCGTCCCGCACCGCGCTGACCACCCTCGCAGGCCGCCTCGACGCCATCGAGGAGCTCACGGGGAAGTCGATACGGATCGCCCTCGAACCCGAGCCGGGCTGCACCGTCGAGACCACCGCGGACGCGATCGGCCCGCTCACCGCCATCGCATCCCCGCGCATCGGCATCTGCATCGACACCTGCCATCTGGCCACCTCCTTCGAGGACCCCTCGACCGCCCTCGCCGCCCTCGCAGCGGCCGGAGTCCCCATCCCCAAGGCCCAGCTCTCCGCCGCCCTGCACGCCGAACACCCCCACCTCCCCGAAGTCCGCGAGGCCCTCGCCGCTTTCGCCGAACCCCGGTTCCTCCACCAGACCCGCACCCGGACCCGTACGGGACTGCGCGGTACGGACGACCTGGACACCGCCCTCACCGGCGGCGAACTCCCCGACTCCACCCCGTGGCGCTCCCACTTCCACGTCCCCCTCCATGCCCCGCCCGCCCCACCACTCACCTCCACCCTCCCCGTGCTCCAGGACGTGCTGGCCCGTCTCGTCGGCGGCGCGAAACCGCTCACCCGCCACCTCGAGGTCGAGACCTACACCTGGCAGGCGCTCCCCACCGAGCTGCGCCCCCGCAACCGCACCCAGCTCGCCGACGGGATCGCCGCCGAACTCACCCTCGCCCGCGATCTGTTGACCGACCTCGGACTGAAGGAGCTGCCATGACCGAGCCCATAACCGGGTCCACCGGCCCCACCCCCCTCCTCGTCCTCGACGTCGTCGGCCTCACCCCCCAGCTCCTCGACCACATGCCCCGCCTCAAGACCCTCGCCCAGTCCGGCTCGCAGGCGCCGCTCTCCACCGTCCTGCCCGCCGTCACCTGCGCCGCGCAGTCCACCTTCCTCACCGGCACCACCCCCGCCGAACACGGCATCGTCGGCAACGGCTGGTACTTCCGCGACCTCGGCGAGGTCCTGCTCTGGCGCCAGCACAACGGCCTCGTCGAGGGCGACAAGATCTGGGACGCCGCCCGCCGCTCCCACCCCGGCTACACCGTCGCCAACATCTGCTGGTGGTACGCGATGGGCGCCGACACCGACATCACCGTCACCCCCCGCCCCGTCTACTACGCCGACGGCCGCAAGGAACCCGACTGCTACACCCGGCCCCCGGCCCTGCACGACGAACTCACCGAGAAATTCGGCACGTTCCCCCTCTTCCACTTCTGGGGCCCGGGCGCCGACCTCGTCTCCTCCCAGTGGATCGTCGACGCGACCCGCCACATCATCACCACCCGCCACCCCGATCTGGCCCTCTGCTACCTCCCTCATCTCGACTACGACCTCCAGCGGTACGGACCCGACGACCCGCGCTCCCTCCAGGCAGCAGCGGACCTCGACGCCGTCATGGCCCCGCTCCTCGACGACGCCAGGGCCGAGGGCCGCACCGTCGTCGCGCTCTCCGAGTACGGCATCACCCCGGTCAGCCGCCCCGTCGACATCAACCGAGCGCTGCGCAGGGCCGGCCTCCTGGAGGTCCACACCCAGGACGGCATGGAGTACCTCGACCCCATGACGTCGCGGGCCTTCGCCGTCTCCGACCACCAGATCGCCCACATCTACGTCCGCCGCCCCGAGGACCTCGACGCCACCCGCGAAGCCCTCCACGGCCTCGCCGGAATCGAGCAACTCCTCGACGACGAGGGCAAGAAGGCACACGGCCTCGACCACCCCCGCTCCGGCGAACTGGTCGCCGTCGCCGACCCCGATGCCTGGTTCACGTACTACTACTGGCTCGACGACGCCCGCGCCCCCGACTTCGCGCAGCTCGTCGAGATCCACCGCAAACCCGGCTACGACCCCGTCGAGCTCTTCCTCGACCCCCTCGACCCGTACGTGAAGATCAAGGCGGCCAAGGCCGTGGCCCGCAAGAAGCTCGGCATGCGCTACCGGATGGCCGTGGTCCCCCTGGACCCTTCACCTATCCGCGGCAGCCACGGCCGCCTCCCCCTGAGCGACGACACCGGTCCGCTCATCATCAGCTCCACCCCCCGCGCCTTCGGTGACCGCGTACCGGCCACCGATGTGAAGTCCCTGCTCCTCGGCCTGGCGGGCCTGGCCCGACCCGGCGGAGAAGTAGTTACGGAAAGTGAAGCACGCGCCACTGACAACGCGCCGACGGCGCCCGCCCGCAGCCCGCACACAGAAGTGAGGCATCCGTGAGCAACCACCACGACCTTCCCGCCGAGTCCCTGAGACAGCGCCTCGGCATCAACCGCCGCAACTTCCTCTCCACCTGCACCGCAGCCGCCGTCGGTGCGATCGCGGCCCCGGTGTTCGGCGCCTCGCCGGCCTTCGCCCAGTCGCAGACGCAGGGCGGCCACGGCCACGACCACGGCCGGGGCAGCGTCCTCGTCCCCGCCGGCAAGCGCGGCATCATCCTCTACACCGTGCGTGACGCGACGGGCCGCGACCCGCTCTCCTCCGACCTGCCCTCCGGCTTCCGCGAGGTCTTCAAGGAGCTGGCCCGCTACGGCTACAAGCAGGTCGAGTTCGCCGGCTACGGCCAGCACGCCAACGCCCCCGGCGGCGCCAACCTCGAATCCGTGGAAGGCGCGAAGCTGCTCCGCTCCTGGCTCGACGAGTACGGTCTGCGCGCCCAGGGCAACCACGGCTTCATCCCCGGATCGTGGCCCCTCAGCGAGCCCGACACCGAGACGTTCAAGAAGCACCTGGAGATCGCCAACATCCTCGGGATGGACCACGTGGGCACAGGTGGCGACCCCACCGGCAGCGCCTACCGGGCCGACTGGGACGTGGCGGCCGACAAGTGGAACGCACTCGGCGCCATCGCGCACCGCGCGGGTCTCAAGCTCTACACCCACAACCACGACGCGGCGTACGACTTCCTGCTCGACGGCGGCCCGCTCGACGCCCAGGGCCGCCCGACTCGCAGCTCCGGCATCCGCAAGCTGGAGTACTTCCTCAAGGCCACCGACCCGAGGACCGTCTGGCTGGAGATGGACATCTTCTGGGCGCACGTCGCCCAGTACAAGTTCCACACGTACACCGCCCACGACGGCTCGGCCCACGAGAAGGTCTTCGACCCGGCCGCCCTGGTCCGCGCCCACAACAAGCGCTACCCGCTCTTCCACGCCAAGGACGGCACCCGTAACGACACCAACGGCATGGGCTACGACATGGTGCCCTTCGGCACCGGTGTCATCGACTACACCCGCTTCTTCAGCCGCGTCGGCGAGAAGAACTACCACAACCCCATGGTCGAGCAGGACAACGCACCGAGCTCCACGGACCTCGGCCAGTCCCTGAAGCACGCGAAGATCGGCTACGACCACCTGGCCGCGCTCCGCGGGAAGTGCTGACCCTCTTCCCACCCCGCACACGCAACTGAGGGGGCCCGGCCATCAGGCCGGGCCCCCTCAGTACGCCTTCACCGCACCGTTGTTACGCGGGTACGGCCACCGCCTTCTCCCCCCGGGGCTGCCGCAGCAGCAACGAAAGGCAGGCGGCCACGATCGAGACTCCGCCGGCCATCGCATACGCCCCGTCGTAGCCCCACGAGTCGACGACCATCGCGCCGAGCCCGCCACCGAACAGGCCGCTCACCAGCTTGGCGCTGTAGACCATGCCATAGTTCGATGCGTTGTTGTTCTCGCCGAAGTAGTCCGGTACGAGGGCCGCGAAGAGCGGATAGAACGCGCCGCCCGCGAAGCCGGACACAAAGGCGAAGACCAGGAACAGCCACTCGCTGCGGACGTCGCCCGCCCACAGCACCCCGAACTGCGCGACCGCCAGGGTCAGACAGACGTAGGTGAGGGTGCGCTGACGGCCGAGCCGGTCGGAGAGCCAGCCGACGACCCCGCGCCCGGTGCCGTTGATCACCGACATGACACCCATCGAGGAGGCCGCGATGAGCGGGCCGAAGCCGATGTCCTTGGCGTACGGAACCTGGAAGGAGATCCCGAAGATGGAGACGCCCGCACAGCACAGCATGCAGAACCACATCAGCGGGACGACCCCGGTCTTCAGCGCCTCGCCCGGCGTGAACTGCCGTACCGCGGGCGGGTTCTTGGCCATCGCCAGGGCGATCTTCTCGTCGCTCGCGGTGTTCAGCGGGTCCACCTCGGCCGGCCACCAGTTCTTCGGCGGGTCCTTGAAGAACATCCCGGCCACCAGCGTCACGGCGAGGACGTAGAAGCCGACGAGGTCCAGCACGGTGCGGTAGTTCGAGGTGTTGAAGCCGTACTGGAAGAGGAAGATGAACGGCACGGCCCCGTACGCGAACGCCCCGTTGACCAGGCCCGTCTTGCCGCCCTTGCGCTCCGGGTACCACTTGCCGACCATGTTGACGCAGGTCGAGTAGATCAGCCCGGACCCCGTACCGCCGAGGAAGCCGAAGCCGACCAGAGCGAAACCGATGTTGGGCGCGTGGCTGAGGCTCACGAACCCCAGCAGGGAGAGCACCGAACCGATCAGCATCGCCGCCCGGCTGGTGAGGATCCCCTTCTCGCGCAGTTTGCCGGTCGGGAAGGACACCGCCGCCTGGAAGAAGATCCAGACGCTCAGCACCCAGAAGGTGTTGGAGGACGTCCAGTGCTTCGCCTCGGAAAGCGTGTCCTCGGCGGATCCGAAGGCGTACTCGAAGACGCTGATGGCGAGCATCGCCGCCCAGGGCAGCGCCACCATCGTCCAGCGCGGCCGGCCGAGTATCCGGTGGTCGCTCTCGCCGATCCGGTAGACGCGGCCGCGGGCGTCCTTGACCTCTCGATATGCCTGACCGGCGGTGGCCCGTCCGGTCTCGGTGGCTGTGTGTTCCGTTGTCATCTCAGGCCATCTCCTCGCCAAGCGGTTGCGGGTTCGGCTGGAGGCGTCGCTTGACCTGCGGCTGCGGACGTCCTGGAGCCTTGAGGAAGAGTGCGAGCACGGCTGATGCGAAGCCGATGGAACCGGCGAACGCGAAGGCGCCGCCGTATCCCCACGAGTCGACGGCGACGGCGCCCATGCCGGAGCCGACGAGGCCGGAGATCAGCTTGGAGCTGTAGACCATGCCGTAGTTGGAAGCGTTGTGGTTCTCACCGAAGTAGTCCGCGGTCATCGCCGCGAACAGGGGGAAGATGGCGCCGCCGCCGAAGCCGGAGACCATCGAGCAGAAGAGGAAGAAGGGCATCGAGCCGATGTCCCCGGAGAAGAAGACCCCGAACTGCGCGGCCCCCAGCACGATGCAGACGATGATCAGGGTGTTGCGGCGGCCGTACTTGTCGGAGATCCAGCCGATGACACCGCGGCCTGTGCCGTTCACGATCGCCTTGAGCGACATGGCCGTTGCCACGATCCCGCCGGCGAAGCCCATCTCCTTGCCGAACGGCACCTGCATGGCGATGCCGAAGATGTTGATGCCGGCCGTGCAGAGCAGGCAGAACCACATCATCCACAGCAGGGGAGTCCTGGCCGCCTCCCGCGGGGTGTACTGCTTGACCGCCGGAGGGTTCTTCGCCAGCGCCCGGACGATCCGGGGGTCGTCGGAGACCTTCAGCGGGTCGACGTGCGCGGGCCACCAGTTCTTCGGCGGGTCCTTGAAGAACCAGCCGGCGACCGCGACGACGGTGCAGCAGACCACGCCGACCATCACCAGCACGGTCTCGTAGTTGGAGAGGTCCATGTACGAGGTGAAGAGGAAGACGAAGGGCACCGAGCCATAGGCGAAACCGCCGTTGACCATGCCGGTCTTGCCGCCCTTGCGCTCCGGGTACCACTTGCCGACCATGTTCACGCAGGTCGCGTAGACGAGGCCGGCGCCGATGCCGCTGAACATCCCGAAGCCGAGGTACGCGACGGCCACATGCGGTGCGTACGCCAGGGACAGATAGCCCAGTACGGTTCCGAGCGCGCCAAGGAGCATCGCGCTCCTGGCCGGCAGCCGCCCGCTCTCGCGCAGCTGCCCCGCGGGGAAGGCCACGGCCGCCTGGAAGAAGATCCAGACGCCCATCAGCCAGAAGATGTGCCCGCTGTCCCACAGATGTGCGTCGTGGAGCGTGTCCTCGGCGGACGTGAAGGCGTACTCCGAGGAACTGATGCCCAGCATGCCCATCCATGGGAAGAGCACCATGGTCCAGCGTGGTCGTCCCATGATGTGCCGGTCGGTCTCTCCGAGCCGGTACACACGGCCGTTCGCGTCCCTGACTTCGCGGTACGGAACAGGTGTGTTGATCGAAGTGGTGGTCATGTCGGTTTCGCACTCCTATGTGTCGAAAGAGCTGGCCAGCGCCCCCTGTCCAATGCCTTTCGCATGCGCGCGTGCGCCGGGACCCGACGGTCCCCTCAGCTCATGTGCGGCCTCCCAACAGACCTGCGGCCCGGGCCCACCGATACTTCGCGCCGAGCGCGGCGACCGGCTTCTCCGTCGTGTACGGGTAGGCCACGACACCCCGCTCGAAGAGGTACTGGCAGGCCTCCTCGACCTCGACGTCGCCCGCCAGGGACGCGACCACCGGCTTCTGGATGCCGCGCAGCCTGAACTCCTCCACCACGCGCGCCGTCAGCTCCGCGAAGACCATCGGGGGAGTGACGATCGTGTGCCAGTAGCCGAGGACCAGCGAGTGGATCCGCGGATCCTCGAGGCCCAGGCGGATCGTCGCCTCGTACGTCGACGGCGGCTCGCCGCCCGTGATGTCGATGGGGTTGCCGGCCGCGCCGAAGGGCGGGATGAAGGCCTTGAACGCGGCGTCCAGGTCGTCCGGGATCTCCATCAGCGAGAGCCCGTTGTCGACGATCGCGTCGGAGAGCAGCACTCCGGAGCCGCCGGCCCCCGTGATGATGACGACGTTGTCGCCCTTGGGGGTGGGCAGCACGGGCAGGGCCCGCGCGTACTCCAGCATCTCGCTCAGACCGGGCGCCCTGATCACCCCGGCCTGCTTGAGGATGTCCTCGTACACCGCGTCGTCCCCTGCAAGGGCCCCGGTGTGCGAGCCCGCCGCCTTCGCACCGGCGCTGGTGCGGCCCGCCTTGAGGACCACGACCGGCTTCTTCGGCACGGTCGCGCGGGCCGCGTCGACGAAGGCGCGGCCGTCCTTGAGGTCCTCCAGGTGCATGGCGATGCACTGGGTGTTGGGGTCCTCGCCGAACCAGGTCAGCAGGTCGTCCTCGTCCAGGTCCGACTTGTTGCCGAGCCCCACGATGGCCGAGACACCGGTCCTGGTGGTGCGCGCGAACCCGAGGATCGCCATCCCGATGCCGCCGGACTGCGAGGTGAGGGCGACGCCGCCCTTCACGTCGTACGGCGTGCAGAAGGTGGCGCAGAGGTCGTGCCACGTCGAGTAGTAGCCGTAGATGTTCGGGCCGAGCAGCCGTACTCCGTACCGCTCCGCGATGGCCACGAGCTCGTCCTGCATGGCCTGTTCGCCGGTCTCGGCGAAGCCGGACGGGATGAGGACGGCGTTGGGTATCCCCTTGCGGCCGACCTCTTCGAGGGCGGCGGCGACGAACTGCGCGGGGATCGCGAAGACCGCCACATCAGGCTCACCAGGAACATCCATGACGCTCTTGTAAGCCTTACGGCCGAGTATGTCGTCGGCCTTGCGGTTCACCGGGTGGATATCTCCCGGAAAACCCCCTGCCACCAGGTTCTTCATGACCGAATTGCCGATCTTCCCCTCCTCGTTGGAGGCACCGATGACGGCGACCGAGCGCGGCTGCATCAGCCGGCGCATCGAGGTGAGGATCTCCGAGCGGCTGTACGAACGCCGGGGGGCCGGGGCCGGTCCGCCGAGCAGGATCCGTACGTCGGCGGCCATCACCCCGTCCGCGGACGCGAAGACCGGGTTGAGGTCGATCTCCGCGATCTCGGGGAAGTCGGCCGCCAGTTGCGAGACGCCGACGATCAGATGGGAGAGCGTCGTACGGTCCACGGCCGCCCCGCCCCGCACCCCGCGCAGGACCTCAGCGGCCCGGATCGAGTCCAGCATCGACAGCGCGTCGTCCTCGGAGGCGGGCGCGAGCCGGAAGGTGATGTCCTTCAGCACCTCCACCAGCACCCCGCCGAGCCCGAACGCGACGATCTTGCCGAAGGTGGGGTCGGTGACCATGCCGACGATCACCTCGGTCCCGGCCGGCACCATCTGCTGGACCTGGACGCCGAGGAGCGTCGCATCGGGCGCGTACCGGCGGGCGTTGGCGACGATCGAGGTGAAGGCGGCCCGCACCTCGGCATGCGTCGCGACTCCGATCCGTACGCCGCCCGCGTCCGTCTTGTGCACGATCTCGGGGGAGACGATCTTGAGCGCGACCGGGAACCCGATCCGGTCGGCCAGCGCCACCGCCTCGTCCGCGCACTCGGCGAGCGCCTCGGCGGGGACGGGGATGTCGTACGCGTCCGCGATCCGCTTGGCCTCGGGCGCGGTGAGGGCGCTGCGGCCCTCGGCGAGGGCCGCGTCGAGCACCGCCCTGACCGCTGCCTGGTCGGGCTGCGCTGTTCCGGGGAGCGGCATCAGATGACTCCTGCGGTCTTGAGCAGGCGCAACTCCTCGTCGCCCAGACCGAGTTCGCCGATGTACACCTCCGCGTTGTGCTCACCGAGCAGGGGGGAGGTGGTGACGTCGACGGGGGAGTCGGAGAGCTTCAGCGGGGAGCCGACGGTGGTGAAGGTGCCGCGCTCGGGATGCTCGACCTCGACGACGATCTCGTTGGCGGCGAGGGATGCGTCCTCGATGATCTCCTTGGTGGAGAGGATCGGTCCGCAGGGGACGTTGCGGGCGTTGAGTTTCTCCAGGACCTCCCACTTGGGGAGGGTCGAGGTCCACTCCTCGATGAGCTGGAACATCTTGGGGAGCTTGGGCAGCCGGGCCTCCGGCGTCGCCCAGTCCGGGTCCTCGGCCAGTTCGGGGCGCCCGATGAGTTCGCTGATGGGCTGCCAGCCGACCGGCTGCACGATGACATAGACGTAGTCGTTGGGTCCGCCGGGTGCGCACCTGACCGCCCAGCCCGGCTGACCGCCGCCGCTCGCGTTGCCCGAGCGCGGCACCGCCTCGCCGAAGTCCTCGTTGGGGTACTCCGCCAACGGGCCGTGGGCCAGGCGCTGTTGGTCGCGCAGCTTCACCCGGCAGAGATTGAGCACGGCGTGCTGCATGGCGACGTTGACGCGCTGCCCGCGCCCGGTGTTCTCCCGCTGGAAGAGCGCGGCGAGGATGCCGGCCACGGCGTGGATGCCGGTGCCCGAGTCGCCGATCTGCGCGCCGGTCGCCAGCGGCGGGCCGTCCTCGAAGCCGGTGGAGGTCATCGAGCCGCCCATGGCCTGCGCGACGACCTCGTACGCCTTGAAGTTGGTGTACGGGCCGTCCCCGAAGCCCTTGATGGAGGCGTAGACGATCCTCGGGTTGATCTCCTGGATCTTCTCCCAGGTGAAGCCCATCCGGTCGACCGCGCCCGGGCCGAAGTTCTCCACCATCACGTCCGAGCGGCGGATGAGCTCGGTGAGGATCTCCTTGCCGCGCTCCGACTTGGTGTTGAGCGTGATGCTCCGCTTGTTGCAGTTGAGCATCGTGAAGTAGAGCGAGTCGACGTCCGGGAGATCGCGGAGCTGCTTGCGGGTGATGTCCCCGGAGGGCGCCTCCAGCTTCACCACGTCTGCGCCGAGCCAGGCGAGGAGCTGGGTGGCCGAGGGCCCGGACTGTACATGGGTCATGTCGAGGACGCGTATGCCCTCTAGAGCTTTGGTCACGTCAAGGCCCCTCACTGCGTGTACATGGGTCTGGGGTAGGGGTGTTGGAGCTCCGTTCGGTACATTGCATACAGTCGACGAATACTGTATGAACCTTGTTATCCCCCATCTGAGGGGTGGTGTCCAGGGGGCGTGCGGCACTTTTCCGACCGAGTCAGGAGCCTGCATGGATCTGTACGAGCACCAGGCAAGGGAACTCTTCAAGGACCACGGCATTCCGGTGCCGGACGCGGCAGTTGTCGCCGCACCGCGGGAGGCGAGGGCGGCAGCGGAGGCGCTCGGCGGCCCCGTCGTCGTCAAGGCCCAGGTGAAAACCGGTGGCCGCGGCAAGGCGGGCGGCGTGAAGTTCGCGGCCGACCCCGCATCGGCGGAACTCACCGCCCGTCAGATGCTCGGGATGGACATCAAGGGCCACACCGTCCGCACGGTCATGCTGGCCCAACCGGTCGACATCGAGGCCGAGTTCTACGTCGGCTACGTACTGGACCGCGCGGCCGGCACCTTCCTCGCCATCGCATCGGCGGAGGGCGGCATGGACATCGAGGACGTGGCCGCGACCCGCCCCGACGCGGTCGCCCGTATCCCCGTCGACGCCTCCGAGGGTGTCACCGCGGACAAGGCGGCCGAGATCGCGGCCGCGGCCGGGCTCCCCGTGGAGGCCGCGACCGTACTGCAGCAGCTCTGGCAGGTCCTGGTCCGCGAGGATGCCCTGCTCGTGGAGGTGAACCCGCTCGTCCGCACCACCGACGGACGGATCCTCGCCCTCGACGGCAAGGTCACCCTCGACGACAACGCGGCCTTCCGGCAGGCACGTTGGGGCACCGACCACACCGATCCGCACGCGGACGCGCTGGAGGCGGCCGCGGCAGCCAAGGGTCTCAACTACGTCAAGCTCGACGGACAGGTCGGCATCATCGGCAACGGCGCGGGTCTCGTCATGTCCACCCTCGACGTCGTCGCGGGCTGCGGCGCGAAGCCCGCCAACTTCCTCGACATCGGGGGAGGCGCCTCCGCCCGGATCATGGCCGACGGTCTCTCCGTCATCCTCTCCGACCCCGACGTGCGGTCCGTCTTCGTCAACGTCTTCGGCGGCATCACCGCCTGCGACGCGGTCGCCGACGGCATCGTCCAGGCCCTGGAATCCGTCCACTTGACCAAGCCCCTGGTCGTACGGCTCGACGGCAACAACGCCGCCCTCGGCCGCGCGATGCTGAGCGAGAGGGCCCATCCGCTCGTACAACAGGCCACCACGATGGACGGTGCGGCCCGCCGCGCCGCAGATCTTGCGACGCAGGGAGTGCGATAGAGATGGCGATCTTCCTCACCAAGGAGTCCACGGTCCTCGTCCAGGGCATGACCGGCGGCGAAGGCATGAAGCACACCCGCCGCATGCTCGCCGCGGGCACCGAGATCGTAGGCGGCGTCAACCCGCGCAAGGCCGGCCAGGTCGTCGACTTCGACGACCGCACCGTCCCCGTCTTCGGCTCCGTCGCCGAAGGCATGGCGGCCACCGGCGCGGACGTCACCGTCATCTTCGTCCCGCCGCCCTTCGCCAAGGCCGCCGTCCTGGAGGCGGCCGACGCGGGGATCGGCCTCGCCGTCGTCATCACCGAGGGCATCCCCGTCCACGACGCCGTGCTCTTCCAGGCGTACGCGAAGAAGAAGGGCACCCGCGTCATCGGCCCCAACTGCCCAGGACTCATCAGCCCCGGCCAGTCCAACGCCGGCATCATCCCCGCCGACATCGCCACCAAGCCCGGCCGGATCGGCCTGGTCTCCAAGTCCGGCACCCTCACCTACCAGCTGATGCACGAGCTGCGCGAAGTGGGCTTCTCCTCGGCGGTCGGCATCGGCGGCGACCCCGTCGTCGGCACCACCCACATCGACGCTCTCGCCGCCTTCCAGGACGATCCCGACACCGAACTGATCGTCCTGATCGGCGAGATCGGCGGCGACGCGGAGGAGCGTGCGGCCGCGTACATCGCCGCGCACGTCACCAAACCGGTCGTCGGCTACATCGCCGGCTTCACCGCCCCCGAGGGCCGGACCATGGGCCACGCGGGGGCGATCGTCTCCGGCTCGTCCGGCACCGCCCGGGCCAAGAAAGAGGCCCTGGAAGCCGCCGGAGTCGCGGTCGGCACCACCCCGACCGAGACCGCGGGCCTCGTACTCGCCCTCCTCTCGGAAGCAAGTGAAGTCACGCACAATTAACGGCCGTCACGTATCGCAGCCGTTCGTCCCTCACTACCGTCACCGTACGGACCGCCCTGTGCGAAGGCGGCCGTGAGAGCCACCCACACTGCCCCGCCCACTCCACGAGCGGAGAACTGTACCGATGGCACCCACCCTCATCCTCAAGCCCGGAACCTCCTGGTCCGACGCCTGGCAGCGCTGCCGGGCCGTCGCCCCCGAGGCCTTCGGCGACGACCGCGTCCTCAACCTCTGGGGCTCCCAGTGGAAGGCCGACGGCCGCGCCCTGCCCGCCACTTCACCCGTCGACGGCAGCCCCATAGCCGGCCCGCCGCGCCTCGACGCCGCCACCGCCCAGCAGGCGGTACGCGCCTCGCTCGACCAGCACCGCGCCTGGCGGCACATCCCGCTGCCCGAACGCCGCGCCCGCGTCTCGGCCACCCTCGACGCCCTGACCGAACACCGTGAACTCCTCGCCCTCCTCCTCGTCTGGGAGATCGGCAAGCCCTGGCGCCTCGCCCAGGCCGACGTGGACCGCGCCATCGACGGAGTGCGCTGGTACGTCGACGGCATCGAATCCATGGTGGAAGGCCGCACCCCGCTCCCCGGGCCGGTCTCCAACATCGCCAGCTGGAACTACCCCATGTCCGTCCTGGTCCACGCGATGCTGGTGCAGGCCCTGGCCGGCAACGCCGTCATCGCCAAGGCCCCGACGGACGGCGGCGTCGCCTGCCTGACCCTCGCCAGCGCCCTCGCGGCCCGCGAAGGCATCCCCGTCACCCTGGTCAGCGGCAGCGGCGGCGAACTCTCCGAAGCCCTCGTCCGCTCGCCCGAGATCGGCTGCGTCTCCTTCGTCGGAGGCCGCGACACCGGCGCCCGTATCGCCACCGCCGTGGCCGACCTCGGCAAGCGCCACATCCTCGAACAGGAGGGCCTCAACACCTGGGGCATCTGGAACTGCACGGACTGGGACTCCCTCTCCGCCGTCATCCCCAAGCTCTTCGACTACGGCAAGCAGCGCTGCACCGCCTACCCCCGCTTCGTCGTCCAGCGCAGCGCCTTCGACCAGTTCCTCGGTGCCTACCTCCCCGCCGTACGCTCCCTGCGCACCGGCCACCCCCTGGCGGTCGAGCACCCCGAAGACCCGCTCCCCGAACTGGACTTCGGCCCCCTCATCAACGCGGCCAAGGCCAAGGAGCTCGCCGACCAGGTGGCCGAGGCCATCGACCGCGGTGCCGTACCCCTGCACCGCGCGACGCCCGACCAGGGCCGCTTCCTGCCGGGCCAGGACACCAGCGCCTACCTCCAGCCGGTGACCCTCCTCAACCCGCCCCCGTCCTCCCCGCTGCACCACGCGGAACCCTTCGGCCCGGTCGACACCATCGTCCTGGTCGACACGGAGGCGGAGCTGCTCGCCGCCATGAACGCCTCCAACGGGGCGCTGGTGGCCACCCTCTCCACGGACGACCCGGCGACGTACGAACGCCTCGCACCCCAGATCCGCGCCTTCAAGATCGGCAAGTCGAAGCCGCGCTCGCGCGGCGACCGCGACGAACTCTTCGGCGGACTCGGCGCCTCCTGGCGCGGTGCCTTCGTCGGCGGTGAACTCCTCGTCCACGCGGTGACCGAAGGCCCGGTGGGGGAGCGGCTGCCCGGGAACTTCCCGGACTACCAGCTGATCCCGTAAGGCCCAGGGGCCCGTACGGGGGTAGCCCTCCGTACGGGCTCAGCCGATCCCCTGATGGTCGGGGGAGAGCGCGAAGACCTGGTCCGCCTGTTCGGGGACGGCCCGCTCCACCGCCCGTACGAGCAACTCGCGATGGTGCGCGATCACACCCCTGCGTCCGGCCGGCGCCAGCGCCTCCAGATCGTCGAGCACCGCCATCAGCCGCCGCGTCACCTGGGGCGATCCGACCGCGCACCCGCGCACCTCGGCCAGCCCCAGATTCACCAGGTCGGTCCACTCGGGCACGGGCTGCACCAGCCGTACGACGCCCTTCGCGTCCCGGTGCTGCACCGCACCCAGCGGCTGGTCGGCGACGGCCGCGAGCAGCTGCATGATCCGGTCCAGGCACTGCACGGCGGTCGTCGGATCGTTGACGGCGGGCGACAGGGCGCGCAGCGCGATGTCCGAGAGCTGGCGCAGACCGAAGCCGAGATCCTGGTGGAAGGTCCGCTCGGCCGCGACCGAGACCGACGACCGCACGAGGGCGGACGCCCGCCGCGGGACCGCCCCGCCGTGCACGGCGAGCAGCGCCGTCCCCGGCACGACGAAGTCCCCGATGCGCGGAATGAGGCGTACGGCAAGCCCGTTGCGGCGCGCCACGTGCACGAGCCGCGCGATGTTCACGTCCCGCAGCACGCCCGCGCGGCCGGTGTGCCGCACGACCCCCGACTCCTCCGGAAGCTCCCAGGCCGCATCCCACGCACCGGGCTGGCGCGCCAGCACACGGAACGACTCGCGGGCGATGCGGTCCACCACCTGCCCCACGCGCATCAGCCGCAGCGTGGAGTTCACATACGCGACGAAGAGCAGCAGGCTGAGCCCCACCATGACCAGCGTCAGCACGCTCTGCACCAGCGGAACGGTGGTCAGCTGCTGGGGATCGGTCTCGCTCTCGTACGACGACAGCACGGCGAGCGACAGCACGAACGTCGCCAGGAACACCGCGAACGTCGACTTGGTGATCCGGGAGCGCACGAAGATGCGCACGACCCGCGGACTGAACTGCCCGGCCGCCATCTGCACGGCCACCAGGGAGATGGAGAACACCACACCGATGAAGGTCATCATCGCGGAGCTCACGGTGGAGACGACGGGCTTGACGTCCTCCGTGATCTTGGCCAGATCGGTGAGGAGATCGAGCTCCCCGTCGTCCTGCAGCTGCTGCACGATCGCGGTGTCCACGGCGGACGCGGCGAGCCAGGCCAGCATCACCAGCGCCATCGCGGCCATCGGGGCGAACCAGAAGTTGTCCCGCAGATGCTCCCGTACGGGGGACAGGAGCCGGGGCCGGCGGTAGGCACTCATCGCGTCGCTCACCCGGCGAAGGCTATGGGTCGCACCGGGCGACGGCCGGACAACACACGGCACGCAGGTCACGGGGCGTCCGGCCGGAACGTCTCCCGGTAGCGGGCCGGGCCGAGGCCGAAGTGGCGGCGGAAGCGGCGGCTCGCGTAGTTGGGATCCGGCCAGCCGACCCGGCGGCCCACCGCGGCCACGGTGAGGTCCGTCCCGAGCAGGAGCGCGGCGGCCCGCTCGGCCCGCAGCCGGCCGAGGTGGGCCATCGGGGCGGTGCCGAGCTGCCGGGTGAACAGCCGCGCCAGATGGGTGCCCGACAGCCCGACACAGGACGCGAGCCGGTCCACCGACCAGGGGTCGGCGAGGCGGTCCTCCAGCAGCCGGGCGGCGTGGAGCACCGCGGGATGAGGTGTTGTGCGCTCCTCGGGAGGGGTGCCGAGGACATCGCCCAGGGCGCAGAGGAGCAGTCCGATGCGTACGGCATGACTCGGCCCGTCCCCGGCCAGGGCGGGCAGACAGTACTCCGCCAGCGCCATGGCGTCCTCGTCCAGGTGCGGCGGCCGGTCCGACGGAGGTCCGGGGCGCAGCCAGGCGAGTTCGCGGCGGAGCACCCGGGCGTCGACGTAGACGTTGTACAGGGCCAGGTCGTGGCATTCCTCGTAGCCGTGCCAGTCGCCCGGGGCCAGCAACACGGCTGATCCGCGGGCGAGTTCACGGCGGCCGGCCGCCGACACGTGCACGGCGCGGCCCGCGGTGACCAGGGCCAGCTCGACGAAGTCATGGGCGTGCGGGCGGGTGGTCGCGGGCAGTCCTTCGCAGCGCTCGGCCGAGACCGTGGGGGTGCCGGCGCTGAAGACTTCCGTACGTAGTACGCGGTGCATCGCTGCTCCCCTCGGCGCAGGCGGCCGGTCGGGATCGTGCTACTCCGAGGGCGCTTCCGTCCTGGTCCGGGCGCGCCCGTCGCTGCGACCGTGGTGAGGACTCCAGGAGGTTTCCCCATGCCGAGCAGTCCCAGCGAAGAACAGATCGCCGGATACCGGGAGAACGGCTTCGTCCATCTCCCCGGCGTCATCACCCCCGAAGAGGCCGAGCGTTACCGCAAGGCGGCGCTGGCCGCGCGCGAGCGGATCAGCGACCACTTCGACGGACAGGCCTTCACCCAGCTGCTGCAGCTTTGGCAGCAGGATGAGACGCTGCGCGGACTCACCCTGCATCCGGATCTCGCCCGTATCGCCACCCGGCTCGCCGGAATCCCGCTGCGGCTCTGGCACGACCAGCTGTTGATCAAGGAGCCGCACAACGGGGCCGCCACCGAGTTCCACCAGGACCAGCCGTACTGGCCGCACCAGGGCGTGCGGCACGCGCTGTCCGCCTGGGTGGCGCTCGTCGATGTACCCGTCGAGCGCGGCTGCATGACCTTCATCCCCGGCTCGCAGCGTCTGCACGGACTGAGGGCACAGGACCTCACCGACAGCGGTGATCTCTTCTCCCTGGCACCCGAACTCGCCTGGGAACCACGGGTGACCGTGCCGCTGCGCGCCGGGGACTGTACCTTCCACCACTCCCGCCTCGCCCATACCGCCACCCCCAACTTCACCGACGACCCGCGCGTCGCGCACGTGGTGATCTACGTGGACGAGGACCTGACGTACGCGCCGGAGCCGCCCCATCCGGTGACCGATCCGCTCGGTCTCGAACCCGGACAGAGGCTGCCCGACGCGCACTTCCCCCGACTGAGTTGATTTCCCCTACTGCGCCGCGACCGCCAGGGGCACGTTGTACGACATCAGGGCGGCCCGTCCGCCCTGCACCCGCAGCTCGGTGATCGCGCAATTGCCCATCCCCGGCAGCACCCGCCGGTACTCGCTCTCGGGGATGGACAGCAGGCGGCAGAGCGTCAGCCGCCAGAGGGTGTTGTGGGCGACCACCAGGACCCGGCGGCCGGGATGTGTCCCGGCGATGCGCAGCAGTGCTGCCGCACCACGGCCTGCCGCGGCCTTCGGGTCCTCGCCGTTCGGCAGCGGGTGGGCGGCCGGGTCCCGCTGGAAAGCCGCGACCTTCTGCGGATGTACGGCGCCGACTTCGCCGAGGGTCCGCCCCTCGGCGATCCCGAAGTCGCACTCGACGAGCTCCGGATCGACCACCGCGGTCAGTCTCGTACGGCGGGCGGCAGGGTCGGCGGTGCGCCGGGCGCGCGACAGAGGTGAGGTGACGATCGCGTCGAGGGCTGCTCCGGCCGCCCAGTCGCCGAGCGCGCGGGCCTGGTCGAGTCCCCGTGCGGTCAGGTCGATGTCGCTGACACCGGCGTAGCGGTTCTCCGCGTGCCAGACGGTTTCGCCGTGGCGGGTGAGCAGCAGGGTCGTGGGTGGGGTGGTCATCCGTGCTCCCGTGCGTGGGCGGCTGTCAGGGGCGGGAGCCAGCCGCGGTGTTCGAGTGCGTCGACGAGGGTGGCGAAGGGTGCGTCGAAGCGGCGGCCGACTTCTGGGCGCGGTTCGATCAGCGTACGTATGCGGACCATGGAGCGGGGGCCTACGGCGCCGTGGGTCACCGCATGGGCGGCGAGCACCGCCATGCCGAGCGCGGACTCGGCGTGCTCGGGGACCTCGGCGGGCATGCCGAGGATGTCCGCGCGCAGTTGGTTCCAGTACGGACTCGCGGTGGCGCCTCCGGTGAGGGCGAGCGGTGCGGTCACTGGTGCGCCCAACTGCCGGACGTAGGCCAGGCAGAGGCGCTCGACGAGGGCGACACCCTGCAGCAGGGCCGCGAAGTGGTCGGCTTCGTCGGCCGGTTGGCCCAGCAGGAAAGGTTCCGCGTCGGCCGCCAGGAACGGGAAGCGTTCTCCGCGCGAGACCAGGGGGTAGGCGACGGCGCCGGACGGTTCGTGGTGGGCGGCCAGCCGGTCCAGTCGTACGAGATCGGCTCCGGGGAAGGCCGCGGTGAGGGCTCCGGCGCCGACGCTGGAGGCGCCACCGGGGAGCCAGTTCCCGTCGGGGGAGCGGTGGTTGTAGAGGACGCCGGCGGGATCGTGGAGCGGAGTCGCGGTGACGCCCTTGAGGACGAGTGTCGTACCGAGCACGGAGTTCCAACGGCCGATGTCCCAGGCCCCGGAGGCGAGTTGGGCCGCGCAGCCGTCGGTCATGCCCGCCACGACCGGGGTGCCCTCGGCCAGGCCGGTACGGGTGGCCGCGTCCGGACAGACGGTGCCAAGAAGTGTGCCGGGGGCCACCACGTCCGGGAAGTCGAGCCCGTGGAGGCCGAGTTGCTCATGGACGGCGAGGGGCCAGGAGCGGGAGTGGAGGTCGTACCCGGTCTTCAGGGCGTGACTGGAGTCGGTCGCCACCGGGTGCCCGACGAGGCGGGAGGTGACGAAGTCCGCCTGGTGGCAGACGCGGGCCCCGGCGAGGGCGGTGTCCGGCGGGGGATGGCGGTCGAGCCAGAGGAGTTTGGCCAGGGCCCAGCTCGGCTGGATGCGGTGACCCAGCGCCTGCCAGAGTCCGTCTCCTGCCTGCTGGGCGTCGCGCGCCTCGGCCTCGGCCCGGCTGTCGTCGTACATGAGCGCAGGGGTGAGGGGGTTTCCGTCCGGGCCGGTCAGCAGCACCGTTCCTGACGTACTGCACACGGCGAGGCCCCGGACGTCCGAGGGGTGCAGGGCGGAGAGTGCCTGGCGGACCGCGGCGCAGACGCCCTCCCACCAGGCGGCCGGGAGTTGCTCGTGCCGGCCTCCGGAGCGCTCTCCGGTGAGTGGGGCGGAGCCGCGTCCGTGCACGGCTCCGTCCTCGGCAACGGCCAGAGCGCGCACGCTCTGTGTGCCCAAGTCGATGCCCAGCCACAGGTCTTGGCGGTGTGTGTCGCTCACGGGGTCCGCTCTTCCGTCGGCGATTTCCGGTGCTTTTCACACGGGAACCCTGGCACTGCAACAGGAATTGATGTTATATCCTCAGGACTTGGTGTTACTAGTGGGGTCGGACCGGAACGGGACTGAGGAACTGTGCAGGAGAAGAGTGAGCGCAGCCCCGCGCAGCGCCGCCGGGAGATCACCGACCACGTACTGAGCGAAGGCGCGACCTCGGCGTCGGACCTGGCGGAGCGGTTCGGTGTGAGCTCGATGACGATCTACCGCGACATCGACGAGCTCGAACGCGAAGGCATTCTGCGCAAGTACCGCGGAGGGGTGACCGCCCAGCCGTCCGGAGTGTTCGAGAGCAACGTCGCCTACCGCAAGAAGTCCATGCGCGAGGAGAAGGCGGCCATCGCGGCCAGGGCCGCGACCCTGATCGAACCCGGCATGTCCGTGATGATCGACGACTCGACCACCGCACTAGAACTCGCCCGACTCCTCCCCGGCATAGAGCCGTTGACCGTGGTGACCAACTTCCTCGAAGTGCTCAACCTGCTCTCCGACGAACGCGGACTGCACCTGATGGCGCTCGGCGGCGACTACGACCGGATGCACGACTCATTCCTGGGCGTGGCCTGCGTAGAAGCCGTCGAAGCACTCCGGGTCGACCTCTGCTTCGTCTCCACCTCCTCGGTGTACGGCGGCTACGCCTACCACCAGGAACAGCGCATCGTCGGCGTCAAGCGCGCCATGCTCAAAGCGGCAGGCCGCAGCGTCCTCATGGTCGACCACTCCAAGCTCGACCGCACCGCACTCCACCGCCTCACCCCCCTCTCCACGTTCGACCTGGTCCTCGTCGACGACCGCACACCCCCCGACGTCCTGCGCTCCCTCGACGAGAGTGGTGTGCGCTACGAGGTCGCCCCGATCTGAAGGAGACCGTGCCGATGAGAATCCTTGCCGCGGGCGACCACTTCGTCGCCCCCGAGCTGCTCACCCGGGAACTCCAGGACGAAATCGGCAAGGACCACACCATCGAAGGGCTGCTCCTGCCCTGGCCGCTGACCCCGTTCGGGCAGGTGGCGGAGGTGCATGAGGCATCGGGCGACGAGGACACCCTTCTTGCCGCACTGCGCGGGGCGCAGGTGTGCGTGACACAGATGGGGGCGGTGACACGCAAAGTCCTCGACGGTGCACCCGAGTTGCGGCTGGTCGTCGTCGGCCGGGGCGGCCCCGTCAATGTGAACCTCGAGGCGGCCGCCGAACGCGGTGTCCAGGTGTGCAACACCCCCGGCCGTAATGCGGCAGCCACCGCCGAGTACACGGTCGGGGTGATGCTCAGCGCGATGCGCCGCATCCCGGAGACCTCCGCCGCGCTCGCCGCCGGCCGCTGGGCGGGCGAGTTCTACACGTACGACAACTGCGGACCGGGACTGGACGGTGCACGCGTCGGGCTGGTCGGCTGCGGGGCGGTGGGCAGCCGGGTGGCGCGCGCGCTCACCGCGCTCGGCGCACAGGTCAACCTCTACGACCCTTACGCGGACCCGGAGTTGCTCCGCGCGGTGGGCAATCCTGTCGACGCACTCGACGACCTGCTCGGGATCAGTGACGTCCTCTCGCTGCACGCACGGCTGACCCCGCAGACGCGCGGGCTGATCGGCGCCCGCGAACTGGCCCTGCTCCCCGAGGGGGCGGTGGTGGTCAACTGCGCGCGCGGAGCGCTCCTGGACGAGGGCGCGCTCTGCGACGCACTCACGTCGGGTCGCCTCGCCGCGGCCGCCCTCGACGTGTTCGCCGAGGAACCCCCGCCGGCCGAATCGCCGTTGAGGACCGCGCCCCGGCTCGTCATGACACCCCATCTGGCGGGCGCCAACACCTCGGTCGCCCACAACGCGGCACGGATCGCGGCCGCCGAAGTCGGCAGATTCCTGCGCGGCGAACCCCTCGCGCATCGCGTGGTCTGACGGTTCACTGGCGGCGCAGGGCGCAGGGCAACAGCGGAGAGGAGTCACAGTGTTCATCGGACTGGACATGGGAACCTCGGTCGCCAAGGCGGTGGCCTTCGGCGAGGACGGCGAGGCGCTGCGGGAGAAATCGACGCCGATCTCCCTCGCCGGACAGGGAAGCCAGGTGGAACAGGACGTCGAAGAGGTGGTCCGCGCGGCCACCGGCGTCCTGGCAGAGGTCGCCGACGGCCGCACACCGGACCTGGTCGCCGTCACCGGGCAGGGTGACGGCCTGTGGCTCGTCGACGCCCAGGGGTGGCCGGTGCGCCCCGCCCTGTCGTGGATGGACGGCCGGGCGGGCGACCTCGTCGAGGGGTGGATGGCCGACGGCACCGCCGAGGAGATGTACCGCCGTACGGGGAACGTGCTCTTCCCCGGCTCGCCCGGACCCCTCCTGGCCTGGCTCGACCGCAACGAACCCAAGTCCCTCGACCTCGCCTCAACAGCCGCCGCCTGCAAGGACGTTGTCCAGCTCCGCCTGACCGGCGAGCGCGCCACCGACCTCTCCGACGCCTCGGTCCCCTTCCTCGACCCGCGCACCCGCACCTACGACCAGGGGGCCCTCGACGCCCTCGGCGTCGGCCACCGCGCCGGACTTCTGCCGCCCATATCCGGGTCGCTTCCGCTCGGACAGACGCACGGGCGCGTGCCCGGCCTCGCCCCCGGGACCCCGGTCACCTCGGGACCGTACGACCTCCCGGCCTGTGCGATCGGCGCCGGAGTGACCGAGCCGGGCGACGGGCTGCTCACCGTCGGTACGACGCTGGCGTGCCAAGTCGTCGTGGAGCACGTCGCGTTCGACGAGGACCCCGTCGGATTCCATCTCGCCCTGGCCCGCCCTGACCGCCATATGCGGGCGCTCCCCGCGATGACCGGGACCGTCGCCCTCGAATGGGCCCTGGACATGACCGGTACCTCGCACGACCAGCTCGCCGGGATCCTCGCCGAGAGCCCGCGCGGGGCCCGGGGCGTCGCCGCACTGCCGTATCTGTCGCCCTCGGGCGAACGCGTCCCGTTCGTCGACCCCGCGGCGCGCGCGGAGTTCACCGGAATCGATCTGCGGGCATCGCGCGCCGACCTGGTCCGCGCGATGTGCGAGGCCGTCGCGTTCGCGGCCCGCCACTGCCTGGACGCCGCGGGACTCACCGGCGCACTGGCCGTCTGCGGCGGCGGTACGCGCTCGCTCGCCTGGCTGCGCCTGTTCGCCGACGTCCTGGGCCGCCCGCTGCGCGTCGCACGCGGGCCCGAACCGGGCGCCCGCGGTGCCGTACTGGCGGGGATCGCCGCACACGGCAAGGCGCTGGGACACGAACTGGACGCCGCCGCGTGGACAGCACCCGACGCCGTCGTCGACCCCGACCCGGAAGGTGTCACCTTCTACGAACAGGCCTACGCCGACTACGAGTTCAGGGTCGCCAGCGCCCGCGCCCGCTGGCACGGAACACGGCACTCGGGCTGATCACTCCGGGGCGGCGTACAGCCGGACGGGCCCCATCAGTCCGGTGACGCGCTGCCCCGGGAAGACGAAATGGGTCGGGCTGGTGTCGTCCAGATGCGGGGCGAGCGTCCCGTACACGGTGATCTCCACCAGGTTGGGGCCGGGACGGAACAGCCCGCTCACGTCGAAGTCGTACGGGGAACACACCCGTACGCCCGCGGCCACGCCTCCCACCCGCACCTCCGCCGTCCCCCGCACCCGCCCGAGCGCGAGCCGCACGCACCGCTGCCCCCGCGCCACCTCCACCACACGGCTGTAGCGCACCCCGCCGCTGTACCCGGCAAGGCCCTGGTCCTCCCAGTCGCCCGTACGGATCCGGCCCGCCCCCACCGTGCACCGCAGCGGCCCCGCCAGCGCGGCACCACCCTCGCGGCCGGGGCGGGCGGCGATGCGCAGGGCGGCGGACCGCGGGCCTGTCGGCCCGTCGCCGGACAGATCGACGGTGACGGTGGATACGCCGCCGGGGCCCGGCACAGTGGTCGCCGCCCGCTGCCGGCCCTCGACGAAAACGGCTGTGTCCCCGTGCGTCCGAACCGACAACTGGCCTGTGCCCGGCGGCAGTTGGCACTCCATCCACTGCCCGGAAGGCCGGGTCCCGGGGGCGGCGAAGACGACCGGCACCACCGTGCCGTCAACGGCCTCCGGGTCCAGCCACGCGGCACCCGGCAGCGGATGCGGCCTCCGCCACAGATGCAACGCCGCCGGATCACCGGCCGGCTCGCGCCGCACCGCCACCCGCGCTCCCGCCCCGTCCCGCCAGTGGCCGTCGCTGTGCAGCGCCCCGAGCCGCCCACCGTCCGGACCGTGGAAGACGGCGTCCACCAGGACACCCCTCGGGTCCCCCGTCTCCACCGAGATCGCGTTGTCCCCGATCCGCAGCGCCCCCGCGACCTCATGTCGCCGTACCCGAGGGACCGCATGGTCGGCGTACGGGTCGAACCCGCCCTGTCTGCCCACCACTTCACCGTTGACGCGCAGCACGCACGGCCCGAAGGAGGCCACCTGGACGACGGCCCGCGCAGGGAGAGCGGTCAGCGCCACGGCCGTTCCGACGCGGTCCCCGACGATCCACTCCGGGCGGCGGCAGCGCTCGGCATCGCGCACCAGCGCCACATGTCCGCGCAGATCGATGTCCTGATCGGGGACCAGGTCCAGCTCCAGAAGGTGCCGCCCCGCCTCCAGACGTACGGCACCCAGCGCAAGATGCCCCCCGTCGTCCAGGTCCACCACCACGCCGTCCAGCCGTACGGTCTTCGCCGCGCCCGCCCCGACCATGAGCGCACCGTCGAAGGGATCCGCGACCAGCAGCTCGGTCCGCACCCGCGCCACCGCCCCTGCGGCCGTCGGCCCGATGTGCAGGAACTCCTCGGGCACATGCCCCTTGGGCCCCAGCACCGCACGGTGCACCGGATCCTTGTGAATGCCCCGCGAGTCCGACCACTCCAGCACCGACCGCACCTCGCCCGCCCGGTCGACCAGGACCGCGCGCGGCCCGAACGTGGCATGCACCGGCGCCTTCTCCCCGTCGCGGAACGCATGGCGCTCCAGGACGGCCGCGGACCCGGGAGGACCGGTCACGGGCCGCGCGAAATCGCCCCAGGTGTTGTCCAGCGTCGGTACGAGTGCCATCTCCCACGCCGCGTCCGCCGCGATCTCCGCGGCGAGTTCCGTCGCGGACGCGACCTCGTGCGCTTCCGGCAGCGGCTGTACGGGGAAGACCACCAGTGCCGCGGGACCGGCGTCGAACGGCACCTCGACCGCCCCGTCCCGTACGGGCAGGACACGGGGCGGGCCCCCGAACGGGTCGAGCAGCACCGCGGATCCCCGCGTCCCGCGAACCTCCAGCCGCGCCGTGCGCGCGTACCGGCCGGGGTCGAAGTCGTAGCGCGCGTCGAGCCAGCCCAGCGCGGCCCCCCGGGCGTCGGGAGCGGCCACCGACGCCTGCGTCGCGCGCGGCGAGGCGGCGGTCAGGAACACCACGGTGGCGCCCTCGACCCGGCGCACCAACGCGGGCACCGAGGCGGAGACGACTGGTGGAGTCCGGTCCAGCGCCTCCGCCAGGTCGTCCGCCGTACGGACGAAGACGGCCCGACCGTCGTCGAAGCAGGCCCTCAACTCGCCCAGGACCAGGGCACCTTCGGCTCCCAGCACCGTGCGGGGAAGTTCCCCCACCGCGACCACGTGTCCGCCCGCCGCCGCGAACTCCACCAGCCGCCGCGCGGTGTCCTGTTCGAGCACCGTGCACGCGGGCAGGACGACCGCCGCGTACGCCTCGTCCGCGACCCGCAGCCGCACCTCGCCGCCGGTGGAGTCGACCCGCGCCCGCACGAGCGACGCGTCGTCGACGACATCCGCGTCGAGACCGGCCCGGTCCAGGACCCCGGGCCGCGTCCGGAACCAGGTCATGTCGCCGACGAGGTCGAGATACGTGTCCTGTGCGCGCTCCGCGTCCCCCGACACCCCGTCGAGCGCGGTCCCGGCCTGCGCGGTGGCGGTGGGGAGCAGGACCGCGATGTCGCACACATGGCTGCCCAGGCTCAGTACCGCGCACAGCCGGGTCACCGCGTCGGCAAAGACACGGTGGTGTGCCCAGTAGGGCTGGCGCCAGTCGGTGCCGGGCGGCGCCCATTCCCACCAGCCGCCCTTGGTCGTGTAGTAGACGGCGTGGGGGTTGTAGAGGGTCGCTCCGGCGCGCAGCCAGGGCAGGAGCCAGTCGTACGTCTCCTCCAGGGTTCCGCCCCAGCCGGTCGAGTGGAACGCCTCGATCCAGGTGCGGGGGCGGCCGTAGAGATGGGCGAGCGAGGAGTGGATCCGGGCGTCGCCGTGGTGGTCGCTGCCGGGGGCGGAGAACCAGCGGTGGGTCCGGGCGTAGTCGGCGTAGAGCTGCACTCCGGCGACGGGGTGACCGGCGCGGGCCGGGTCCTGCTGGTCGCATCCGACGGTCAGGCCGTGGCCCTCGTGCCAGGCGGCGAGCGGCTGGAAGAACGCCTCCTCGGCGAGTTCGGCGCGGGTGAGGTGGTAGTCGTGGCGGATGCGGGCGGTGTCCGGACGGGTGCTGTCGGCGTACAACGCGTCGAGGTGCGGGGTGAGTTCGTAGCCCCGCCGTGCGGCGAAGGCCTCGGCGAACCCGGCCGACCAGGTGGGCAGTGACGGCAGTTCGTCCTGGAACGAGCCGACGACGACCGTGCCGAGCCGGTGGCCGAGCCGCCGCTCGAAGGCGCCGTGCACCTGGTCGAGGAGGGCCGCGCAGGCCGCCCGGCCGAGGTAGTCGAAGCCGAGGGCGGTGTGGTGATGGAGTGTGAGGCGCCATCGCCCCGGTCCCGGCGCCCGTATCTCCCCGCCCTCCACGGCCACTTGGACCGAAGGCCCCCGGCGCCTGTCCTTCGCGTCGACCGGTTCGGCGTGGCCTGCGAGCGCCTGTCCTTCCGCAGGGCAGCGCAGGGCGCCGCCGTCCTCGACCACCGTACGTACCCGCTCCAGCCTGCGGCCCGCGAAGGCGGGGGAGTCGTCCACGAGACGGGCCTGGAGGTCGGCTCCGGAGAAACCGAGCTGATCGTAGAACCAGAGACTGACGCCGAGTTCCTCCGCGTCCTCGCACACGCCGTCGAGGAGCACCCACCACGCGTCGGACATGAACGGCGGGTCGTCGGCGTCGGAGCCGAACAGCGGGCCCGAGGGTGCGAGGTTGAGCAGGACCAGGTTGAACACCCCGCCCTGGACGAAGCGTTGGAGCTGGTCGCGCAGCCGGGCCCGGTCGAGGCGCTCCCCGCTCCACCACCAGATCGCGGTGGGGGAGAACGCGCGGGGAGGCAGGGCGAGTACGGTCGCGATGCTCTGAGGTATGCCCTCCACGGTGTTCAGCCCTTGAGCCCGCCGGCGAAGCCCTTGATCACATAGCGCTGCAGCAGCAGGAAGATCACGAGCATGGGCAGCGCGGCCAGGGCCAGTCCGGCGAAGACGAGACCGTAGTCGGAGACGTACTGGCCGACGAAGGAGAAGACGGCCACGGGCACCGTCTCCTTGCCGGATCCGCCCAGGTAGAGCAGCGGGGTGAAGAAGTCGTTCCAGATGAAGACGGCATTGAGGATGACGACCGTCCCGGTGACCGGGCGCAGCAGCGGGAAGACGACCCGGGTGAACGCCTGGCGGTGGTTGCAGCCGTCGATCAGTGCGGCGTGCGCGTAGTCCGGTGGGAGGGCGCGGATGAATCCGGTGTACAGGAAGACGGTGAACGGGAGTTGGATGCCGGTGTAGAAGAGCACCATGCCCTGGTACGTGCCGAGCAGTCCGAGGTCGTCGACCAGTTTGTAGAGCGGGATCATCCCCAGCTGGAATGGCAGCACGATGCCGAGCAGGAACAGGATGTACAGCCCGTAGCCCAGTCCGCGCGCCCGCCGCGCCAGGGTGTACGCGCCCGCGGAGCCCAGCACGATGAGCAGCAGCAGACTGCCCGCGGTGATGACGGTGCTGTTGACCAGGGCGGATCCCAGTGAGGCCGAGCTCCAGGCGTTGCCGAAGTTGTCCAGGGTGGGCGGCGAGGGCAGCCCGAGCGGGGAGGAGGCGATCTGCGGGGAGTCCTTGAGGGACAGGGTGATGAGCGCGTACACGGGGAAGAGGAAGACGACCGCGACGGCGATCATGACAAGTTCGAGCAGATAGCGGCCGTAGCGCGGCGAGAGACGGACTCGGCTCATGCGGTGATCTCCCGGGCGCGCAGATAGCGGAGTTGGACCAGGGACACCGCGGCGACGAACAGGGCGAGGACGAGGGCGACCGCCGTGCTGTAGCCGAACTTCCCGTAGACGAACGCCTCCTTGTAGAGGACGGTCGACAGCGTCTCGCTCGATGTGCCGGGGCCGCCGTTGGTCGCGGCGTAGACCTGGTCGAAGAGCTTGAGGCCCCCGATGGTCGACAGCATCAGATTGACGGTCAGCGCGGGAGCCAGCATCGGCCAGGTGAGATAGCGGAAGCGCTGCCAGGATCCGGCGCCGTCGATCCGGGCCGCCTCGTGGAGTTCCGCGGGGACGCCCTGCAGCCCGGCGAGGAAGACGACCATCGAGTAGCCGGCGTACTGCCAGATCACCATCGCCGCGACGGACCACAGGGCGAGGGAGGGGTTGCCGAGCCAGTCCTGGCGCAGACCGCCCAGGCCCAGGGCGCCGAGGACGCCGTTCAGTCCGGCGTGGGGGTCCGGGTTGTAGACGTACTTCCACAGGAAGGCCACCATCACCGGGCTGACGACCGCGGGCGCGAAGAAGATCACCCTGAGCAGTTGCCGGCTGCGGATGTTGGTGTGGACGCCGAGCGCGAGGAGCAGGCCGACGAGGTTCTGTACGACGACGATCGCGACGGTCAGCAGCAGGGTGTTGCCCACGGAGTCCAGGGCGCGGTGGTCGTCGAGCAGTGCCCGGAAGTTGTCGAGCCCCACGAAGGAGAAGCTGCCGATGCCGGTCCAGTCGGTGAAGGCGTACGCCACCCCGGCGATGCTCGGATAGAGGACGACGACGGCGTACACGACCAGCGCGGGGACGACGAACGCCCACGGCGGGACGGTGGTATCACGGTGGAGACGCTTCACGACTTCTTCCTGTAGGCCTCGTCCATCTGTCCCAGCGCGCCCTTCACATCGGTCTTGCCCGCGAGGAGGTCCTGCACTGCTGCGAAGTGGGCGGGCTGCACCTCGGCGTTGGGCCAGCGCTGGTCCATGAAGGGGACCGTGCGGTTGGCGTCGATGATCGGCAGGAAGTCCTTCAGTGCCGGGTCGATCTTCGTCGACGCGTCGCGTTTGAAGGGGATCGCGGAGACGGCCGTGCACCAGCGGTTGAGGTTCTCCTGCGTTCCCAGGAACTCGATGAACTCCTTGGCCTTCGCCGCATTCTTGGACCGCTTGGAGATGCCCAGGCCGACGACGATGCCCGCCGGGATCCACAGCTTCGCCGCGTCGTCGCCGCCGGGGAAGGGGAACATCCCCAGGTCGTCGGGTGTGGTGGTGGCCGCGCGGAAGGCGGACATCACGGCCGAGACCTGCACGGCCATGGCCGCCTTGCCGGAGGCGACCATCGACGTCTGCTGTTCGTACGTGGTGCCGTTGGGGTTGTCGTTGAAGAAGCCGCGGGTCTGCAGCTCCTTGTACTTCGTCATGGCGTCGGCCCAGCCCGAGTCGGCGAAGGTCGCCTTCCCCGCGGTCATGTCGTCGTCGAAGTGGGAGTTCTCGGCGTACACGGCGTTGGGCACCAGCGCGTAGGTGATCAGCTGGGTGACCCAGGGGGTCTGTGCGCCCAGCGCGATCGGCACGATGCCCTTGGCCTTCAACTTGGCGCAGACGGTGAGGAGTTCGTTCCAGGTGGTGGGCGGCTGCACCCCCGCCTTGGCAAAGGCCTTCTTGTTGTAGATGGCGCCGATGGTGCTGCTGCCCGCCGAGTAGAGGTACGTCTTGCCTTCGACGCGGTAGGCGGCGTCGAAGGTCGCGGGGATGCCCTTGGTCCATGTCTGTGCGCTGAGATCGGCCAGCAGCCCGGCCTTCTCCAGCTCGACCATGGACATGGAGCTGCCGCTGCCCGGATACACCACATGGATGTCGGGGGCGTTGCCGCCCGCGAGCTGGGTGCGCACCGCCGTCTGGACCTGCTCGACCGGTGCGAAGGAGGTGGCGAAGTCGGCGTCGCCGTGGCTCTTGCGGTACAGGGCGATGAGCTCTTCGAGCGGCTTCTGCTGGTCGGCGACGCCGACGACCCGCAGCTTCCCCGAGCTGCCGGACGAGCTCGAACAGGCCGCGAGTACGGGCGGGAGCGCCGCGAGCGCGGCCACCCCGCCGCCCAGGCGGAGGAAACCCCGGCGGCCGACCGTGCCAGGACGGGGCCTGCTGCGGGAACCCGTGGTCATGGTGTGTCCTCCTCGTGAGCTCCGGCGTACGGTGCGGCTGCCGGGGGATGGGTCGCGGTGAAGTGGTACGAGCCCGAGGCCACGCGGTAGTCGGCGTGGCCGGGTGCGGTGGCGACGAGCGCGATGTGACGGCTTTCCTGCGGCTCCGTACCCGATTCGCGTACGGAGGCGGGGTCCGTCGTGGGCACGGACACTTCGGCACTCGCTCCCGGCGGCACCTCGATGTACAGGTCCAGGGTGTCGCCGTGCCGCTCCCAGCGGACCGCGACCGTGCCGCGCACCGATTCGTGGCGGGCTCCGGCCCCGGCGAGGGGGCCGGGGCGCGGGCGGATGCTCAACTGCCGGTATCCGGTGGAGTGTTGGATCTGGTCGAGGCCGGCGACGCCGCGGTAGAGCCATTCGCCGATCGAGCCGAGCGCGTAGTGGTTGAAGGAGTTCATCGACGGCGCCCGGAACCCCGACTCGGGGGTCCAGCCGTCCCAGCGCTCCCAGATGGTGGTGGCGCCGTGGAGCAGCGGGAAGAGCCAGGAGGGCGGGTCGGTGCGCTGCAGCAGGCGGTGGGCGAGGCCGGCGTGGCCGTGGGCGTCCAGGACGGGTGCGGCGAGCGCGACCCCCAGGAAACCGGTCTGCAGGGCGCAGCCGGCCGCCTCGATCAGTTCGGTGAGCCGGTGTGCGACGGCCGCCTCGTGCTCCTCGGGCAGCAGACCGAACGCCAGAGCGAGGAGGCACCCGGTCTGGGTGTCGCCCGCGATCCGCACACCCGAGTCGTCGGCGGTGACGAAGCGGTCGACGAACGCGTCACGGATGGAGTCGGCCAACGTCCCGTACGAGAGCGAGAGTTCGTCCTCGCCGAGGACGCCCGCGGCCAGGGAGGTGAGGCGGGCGCTGTGGGCGAAGTAGGCGGTGGCGACGACGT
Organism: Streptomyces sp. NBC_01465; assembly: GCF_036227325.1. Taxonomy (NCBI): domain Bacteria; kingdom Bacillati; phylum Actinomycetota; class Actinomycetes; order Kitasatosporales; family Streptomycetaceae; genus Streptomyces; species Streptomyces sp. NBC_01465. Next base: position 7,466,171 of record NZ_CP109467.1, read on the forward strand.
CGCGCGGGGTCGGGGTGCCGGGGGCCAACCAGTCGGAGAAGTGCGGTCCGACCCGGTGCTGCCAGATCAGCGAAGGGTTGTGACGATGGATCAGATCGACCCAGGCGCGCATCGAGGGCAGCGCACGGGAGAGGAAGCGCGGATCGTCGTACGTGCGGTAGAGGTGCCAGGGCACGATGACCCCGGCGTCGCCCCAGCCGGGGGCGCCCTCGTCGGCGACTCCGGCGAGGCGCGGCGCGACATTGGTGAACCCGCCGTCGGGCGTGCGGGCGTCGTCGACGTCGCGCAGCCACTTGGTGAAGAACGCGGCGACATCGGCGTTGAGCGCGGCCGTGGGGAGGAAGACCTGGGCGTCGGCGAGCCAGCCGAGCCGCTCGTCGCGCTGCGGGCAGTCGGTGGGCACGCTGACGAAGTTGGAGCGCTGGCCCCAGGTGATGCACCGGTGGAGTCGGCGGATCCGGGCGTCGGAGCAGTCGAACTCGCCGGACCAGGGGGTGTCGCTGTGCAGCGCGACGGCGACGACGTCGTTCTCGTGCAGCTGCGGCAGGCCGCTGATCTCCGCGTACCGGAAACCGTGGCAGGTGAAGCGCGGCTCGAACACCGTGTCCTGGCGGCCGTCGCCGATCAGGGTGTCGGTCGCGGCCGCGGTCCGCAGATTGGCGGTGTACAGGCGCTGCTTCTCGTCCAGGGTCTCGCCGTGTCGTACGACGACGCGCGCGCCGTCGGCGAGGGGTCCGGTGCTCAGCCGTACGCGGCCGTTGAGGTTCTGGCCGAAGTCGACGATGTGGGTGTCGGGGGAGACCCGGGTGACCGAGCGCGGTCGCAGCGCGGCCGTGGCGCGCACCGGTTCGTCGACGGAGGCCACCAGGAGGTGGTGATCGGTCTTCTCCCCGACGAGGGCGGGTGCCCAGCCGCTGTCGTCGAAGGCGGGCAGATCCCAGCCGGGGGTGGTGCGGCGGAGGTCGTGGCACTCGCCCATGAGGAGATCCGCGTGGCGGATCTCGCCGGTGTGGCTGCGCCAGGAGCGGTCGGTGGCGATGACCTCGGTGGTGCCGTCGGCGCGGGTGAGGTGGAGTTCGGCGAGGAGTTCGGGGGCGGTGCCGTAGTGGGCGCCGGCGCGCCGCGGCTCGAAGCCGACGAAGCCGCTCCACCAGCCGTCGGCGAGGGTCGCGCCGAGCACGTTCTCCCCGTCGCGGACGAGGTCGGTGACGTCGTAAGTCTGGTACTGGACACGGTGGTTGTAGTCGGTCCAGCCGGGAGCGAGCTCGGCGTCGCCGACCCGTTCGCCGTTGAGCCGCATCTCGTACAGGCCGCGCGCGCTGACGTACAGCCGCGCCCGCGAGACAGCACCTCCCGTGAAGGCGCGCCGCAGGCGGGGGCAGGGCGCGAGTCCGTGGCTGTCGAGTGCGCGGACCCCCTCGGTGGGCGCGTCCACGACCTCCATCGACCGCGGGTCGTGCGCGATCCAGGCGGCCCGCCAGGCGCTGCGGTCGGTGAACGCGGTCTCGAACCAGGACCGGGCCCCTGTGGGCGCCTCCGCCAGGCCCGACCACACCTGGACCTGCCAGAAGTAGCGGGTACGGGGTGCGATCCTGAGCCCCTCGCAGAGCACTCCGACCGCCTCGGGATCCTCGACGCGGCCGGTGTCCCAGAGGGGGCTGCCACCGTCGTCGAGATCTTCGGGGCGCAGCGCGACCCGGACCCGGTGGGCGACTGGATCGTCGCCGCGGTGCCCGGAGGCGAGCCGCCACGAGAGCAACGGGGCCGGCTCATCGATTCCCAGCGGAGTGGAACGGTGATCGCATCTCAGGGCGTAGGGAGCGAGAACTCCTGCGTCCGCTGCCGAGGGACCGGACACGAGCACGTCCTTCCTTCGCGCCGGAAGTGTGAAATCTAACGTCCAATCTGTGGCGTGGACACTATGAGCCCCTCAAGACGGGTGTCAAGAGTGCTGCAGAGCTGCGCAACCATTCCCGAATCGCGCCAATTCGCCCTGGATTCAGGTTAGTTGTTACTCATGTGAATCCAACATGCGGCAGCGTGAATTGATGTTTCCATTGACGAAGCCACCGGACGCGCCTAGCTTCCGGGAGCCATGACCACACCCGCACGGACACCGGCCGTCGCCCGCAGGCCGAGGATCGGACTGGTCGCCGGCGGACTGGGCGCCTACTGGCCCCAGTTCCCCGCGCTTCTCCCTCAACTGGAGCGCTCCGCGGCCCGCGTGGCGGCGCGGATGCAGGAGTTCGACGCGGAGGTCGTCGACGTCGGATTCATCTCCGACGCGCAGGACGGAGCCGCGGCCGCCGAGAAGCTGCGCGCCGCCGACTGCGATCTCATCGTCGGCTTCCTGACGACGTACATGACCGCCACCATGCTGCTCCCCGTGGCCCAGCGCAGCGGAGCTCCGGTCCTCCTCATCAATCTCCAGCCGACCGAGGCCATGGACCACGACTCCTTCGACACCGGCGACTGGCTCGCCTACTGCGGGGCCTGCCCGCTCCCCGAAATGGCCAACGCCTTCGAACGGGCAGGTGTCGCGTTCCGCTCGGTCTCCGGCCACCTCGACGACGAACGGGCCTGGGAGCGGATCGGCCGCTGGATACGGGCCGCCGGTGTGCGCTCCGTACTGCGCCGGGGCCGTCACGGCCTGATGGGCCACCTCTATCCCGGGATGTACGACGTCTCCACCGATCTCACGATGGTCCCCGGCCGGCTCGGCGGTCATGTCGAGGTCGTCGAATTCGACGACCTCCGGGTCCGCGTCGAACAGATCAAGGACGACGAGGTCGAGGCGAAGCTGGCCGAGACGCGCCGGGTCTTCGACCTCGCGGACTCGGTCGACGCCGACGACCTCAGATGGGCCGCCCGCGTCTCGGCCGGCCTGGACCGCCTGGTCGCCGACTTCGACCTCGACTCGCTCGCCTACTACCACCGGGGCCTGGGCGGAGACATCCTGGAACGCCTCGGGGCCGGCGTCATCCTCGGCGCCTCCCTGCTGACCGCCCGGGGGATCCCGGCCTGCGGCGAGTACGAGCTGCGTACCTCCCTCGCCATGCTGATCGCCGACCGGCTCGGCGCGGGCGGCTCCTTCACCGAGCTCCAGGCGCTGAACTTCCGCGACGGCGTGGTCGAAATGGGCCACGACGGACCCGGCCACCTGGCGATCAGCCGGGGCCGCCCCCTCCTGCGGGGCCTCGGCGTCTATCACGGCAAACGCGGCTGGGGCGTCTCCGTGGAGTTCGACGTCCGGCCCGGACCCGTCACCCTGCTGGGTCTCGGCCAGACCCGCGAGGGTGCGTACAAGCTGGTCGCCTCGGAGGGGACGGTGGTGGAAGGCCCGCTCCTGAAGATCGGCAACACGACGTCACGGGTCGACTTCGGCGCCGACCCCGGCGAGTGGACGGACGCCTGGAGCGCGAGCGGAGTCGGCCACCACTGGGCGCTGTCCACCGGCCGCCTGCTCCCCGACCTGCGCGCCCTGGCCTCCCTCACCGGACTGGACCTGGTGGAGATCACCCTCTGAGAACCCCCAGGTGGAAGCCCTGCAGCGCGAAATCGTGTTTTTGGCACGCCCGATCCCCTGGTATTGTTTTCCATGTCGCCGCGGGGAACACACCGCGAACGACAGACACCTTGTCCGGGTGGCGGAATGGCAGACGCGCTAGCTTGAGGTGCTAGTGCCCTTTATCGGGCGTGGGGGTTCAAGTCCCCCCTCGGACACGTATTGATATCCCCTGGTCGGTGCGCTGACCAGGGGATTTTTCGTGTGGGCGACTCGCGGTCGACTGAGGCGCCCCTCTAGGGGTAAGCGGATCAGGCGGGTGACCTGCGGGTTTGCCTCTAAGTTGCCGTGGGGGTTCAAGTCCCCCAAATGTCAGATTTGCGAGCTTTGCTCCACCTGGTCGGCCCGAAGTCGCTCATGCGCGTCCACCAGGATCTTCAGCTGGACCGGCCCGCTCTCCTCATCGAACGCGCCGCGCAACCGCTTGCCGGCCCCAGATGCCGGTCGGGTTTCCCGGGAAGCTGGGGCTATCTCAAAAAGAGGTAGTAATCTGGTGTCGCAGTGCGAAGGAGGACTCCCCATGCCCGAACGGCAGCACTCGCTGTACGTGGACAACTCCGTATGGAAACGCGCAGGTGAGAAGAGTAAACGGCACGACAGTCGTCCGATTGGCTGGACCGGAGGCCGCCTAGTCGCCGCCTACGGTCATGGCCGGATCACACCCGACCCCGCCGACAACCCAGTCGTCGCCTCCCGTACGGCGAAACTCATCAAGATCGACGATGCAGACTGGGCGGCAGCCGAGCGCCGCGCCATGCAGAGCGGGACCTCGATCTCCGCCGCTTTCGAGGCGCTTCTGGTGGCCTACTCCGACGGTCGCCTCAAGATCGTGACCACCGTTGTACAGGAACCGGCCACGGTCGCTTGACCTCCGCATCTTCGCGAAAGGGATCTCTACTCATGACCACAGCCGCCCACGACGCCGGGGTCGTTCCCCCGATGCCCGAGAGGAACCCCAAGGCACTTCGCGCCGCCATCGCCCAGTACGCGCCGAAACTCCTCGTCGATTTCGACCGGCACTGGCGCCGGGACATCGCCGACGCGTACGACCTGGCGCCGGTGCCCGCCTTCATGGCCCGCTGGTGGAGCGAGTACGCCCTCTCCCGTGATCCGCGGCTCGAGGCCACGGTCCACCGCCTGGAGGACGAGGCCGCAAAGGAACCCGACTACACCCGCGCCAAGGCCCTCATCGAAGAGGCCGGACACATCCGTCGCACGGCAGCACAGGTGAACCCCGGCCAGTGACAAATGAATTCATGGGCCCGCCCTGGCAAGCCGACTGGACCAAGAGTGCCGAGGACAACCACAACGCGCTCCCCAAGCACGCTCAGGAACTCGTGGACGCCGCCCGCGCCGAGCTGGTCACCGCACGAGATCCCTACTTCCGAGGCATCGACACCGACCGGGACCTGCCGGCCGGGATGAGCGTCGAGCCCGTCCAGTCCACCCGTCCCAGCGGCGAGCACGTCCTCTATTTCGATTATGGCCGTGGGTGGTTGCGGTACCACTTCACGCCCCGTGCCACAGACCCACAGCTCGTTCTCGACGAGTGTTTCTGGCAGTAGACCAATGAGCGCCGAGATGGTCGTCGGACATACCGGATCGAGCGCACACGGCCGTAGGCCCGAATGAGGCGCGCCCTCTGATTCCTCCGGGGTGACCGCAGTCCGTGCAACCGGCGCGCAGGGTGCCCCGACATCCGCCGCGCGGTGTTCAACTGCCCGCGCAGACCTGCCTGTACACCGCGAGCCAGCCGTCCGCCGCGTGATCGCCGCGGGTGAAGACTGCCGTCCACGAACCGCCGGGAGCGTCCACCTCCACTGGCCCCTGCGCGCCCTCGGACTGCGAGAACCGTACGGACGTGGCGCGTTCGGCAAGCAGTGACACGTACTGATCGGGCGACAGGACAAATCTGCAGTCAACGCTCCACGGCGATCAGCTCAAAAGCGATGACAGGCTCCTCGCCCCAGCCGGGTTCCCGTTGCGCCGGCAGCGCGCACTCGTTGCTCTCCGCGGCGCGGAGAGCAACGAGCGTGGCGTACTGACGTGTGGCGTTTGTACGGGCCAGCAGCATCCGCTCGTCCCCGTGGCCCTCTACGGTCAGGACGAAATGTGGCTCGGCGCCGATGGATCGCCGCCACGGCTTCGCCGGCAGCGGGAGCACTGCCCGGCGGCCCTTGTCCAGCGCGTCGAGGAAAGCCGGATCGACTGGCATCCGGTATGCGTGCGGTGTGACCGAGGCGCACATACGGCCCACCGCCGTCTGCCACACCTGGTCCTGGTCGACGTACTCGCGACGGTCCCGCACCTCCCGCAGCCGCCGCTCAAGGTCGGCAACATATCCGTCTTCTTCCGCCTGCCGCCGGACCGCTCCATTCTCGTCCTCCCAGCGGAACTGCCGTTGCTCGGCGTCCCGTTCACGCTCCGTCAGATCGCGCCGCAGATCGTCAAGCGCCCGCGACGACGCGAGATCCGTCATCGCGATTCCCCGCTCTCCTCCCTCGATCCGCTCCACCGCCTTGCGCAGCGGCCCCGGGTGGCCCTGCATGGCCGTGTGCCACCAGTGGATCATGGCGCGCTCCAGCTGCGGTCCGTACTCGGCGCCCAGCAGTTCCTTCCATGCCCGGGGGCGCGAGAAATCGTCGAGCGCCGCCATAATGCCGTCGACCGTGCGCGGGACCGGCGGCACCATGTCCGTCAGCCGGTCGAGTTCGTACGGCCGCCACCGTGCGAGGAAGGGGTCACCGGCCGACCGCGGATCGGCCTTCTCCTCCTGGGGCGAGGACTCTTCCGGTTCGCGCGCCCGGCCCAGTACGACAAGTCCGGCGGTCTGTACGCACCAGGCAACCACCCGCCACCGATCCGACTCGTCCCCGTCCTCACCAGCTTCTGCGTCCTCGTGCCGCGCCACCGCGAGCAGTTCCCGCTGCCGGGCGACCAGATCTGTACCGTTGCCGCCCTTGTACCCCGTGGCCTCCGCAGCGAGGAATGCCATCAGCCGCTCCGGATTTCTTTCCGCAGCCGATGGAATCGGCACCTCGGTACGGTCCCGCCGCAGCCGGGGCTCCTGTCCGTCGCGCTCGTAGAAGGCATCCTTCAAGGCGTCTCGCGCCGCGGTGAACCCCGCACCCTCCCCGATCAACCCGTCCGCAGTGGACGTCCATCGGCCATCTTCACCCAGCTCGATTGACACGACGTACTCGCCCATGACCTCGGTGCCCCTGCCTCTCCGGCGGACGGATGAACAGCCAGGGCGCAGCGTAGGCCGCGCCGAAGCCGGTCGGTGCTGCTTCCAACGGGCCTCCCTCTTCCGGGTGTTCTGGGCGGGATGTGCAGCAATGTCAGTGGCGCCCCCTACCGTCGGCGGCAAGGGACATCACCTACGACCGGAGAGCCGAGGAGCAGACACCATGGGCCTGAGCTTTCGCCGCCACGATGACGGCACGACGACCGGCACCAACATGGAGACCGGCTTCACCTTCACCTCGGCCGACCGGGACGAGGTCGAGCGGGTTCTGCGCGAGAACGCGGGCTGGACCTACACTCCGCCGCCTCCGCCCCTGCCGCTCGGGCACCATCGCTTCGCCCTGGAACACGACGCGTTCGGCATGAGCGTGCGGGATGCCGACGGACTGGAGGACCGGTATGCCCGGCTGCGTGCGCGTCCTCCCCACGGCTGCGTACCGGAGGGCTGGGGTGATTCGTTCGCGCTGCTGTGCGAGCGTCCGGGCGACACGCTCCTGGCGGCGGTCACCGACACGGTGGAGGAGATCCGCCGCGAAAACGGGCTGGTCATGACCGGTCTCGGCATCGAGAAGCCGGACGAGTGGATGGGCCGCGACCGGGACGGCCACTGCGGCAAGATCCTTGCCCAGCTCATCCTCCAGGCGGCCCACCGCGCCCGCGCATGCGGTTACCCGGCAGATGATCTGGTGCACCTGCTCCGCACCGCGCTTCGACCCGAATAGTGCTCGTTGACGCGTAGGCTCCCGGTCCAACTCGCCCCTCGGGAACATAGTGAAGTCCCCCAGTCCCCCAGTCCCCCAGTCGCCCTGGTGACTGGGGGACTTCACCAGGGCGACGCTCTTGGTGCAGGTTCTTGACAGGTTCATGGGGCTGCCGCAGGGTGGGAGCGCTCCCATGCTCCAGAGCCCCCACCTTCATGAGCGAGGAGATCCCATGCGCCACCGAAGATTCCGTATCGCGTCCGGTTTAGCCGCAACGCTGCTGATCGCGGCAGGTACGGCAGCCGTGCCGTCCTCTGCCTCGGCCGCGACCGCCGGTTGTGAAGTCGCCTATCTGAATCTGAGCACCTGGCAGTCCACCCCCACTTCGGGCGGCTTCAACACCACACTCGCCATCAAGAATCTCGGCGATCCGACGACTCGGTGGAAGCTGACGTTCACGATGCCGAGCGGTCAGACCGCCACCGGCGGCTGGAACGCGACGTTTGCCGGGGCGACGTCGGTCACGGCCACCGATGCCGGTTGGAACGGCACCATCGCCACGGGCCAGACCAGCAGCAGCGTCGGTCTGCAAGGCGAGTGGACCCGCACCGCCGCGGGCACCTCGCCGCCGAACCCGTTGCCGCAGCCGGCCGACTTCGCGCTCAACGGTGTGCCCTGCACCGGCGCGCCGTCCGAGAACAAGCCGCCCTCGGTCAATCTGACCAGCCCGCAGGACGGCGCCTCGTTCGAGGCCCCGGCCACCATCGGCCTGGCGGCGACTGCAAGCGACGCGGACGGCTCGGTCGGCCGGGTCGAATTCCTGAACGGCAGCACGGTCATCGGCTCGGACACCACCGCTCCGTACGCCTTCGCCTGGACCAACGTCACTCGCGGCAACTACGCGCTGAGCGCGCGCGCCGTCGACGACGACGGCGCGACGACGACCTCCGCCCCTGCCAAGGTGGCCGTCACCGGCCAGGACGCCGGTGGCCCGGCTCCGGCCCTGCACGTCTCGGGCAACCAGCTTCGGACCGCGAGCGGCGCCACGTACCGGCTGCTCGGCGTCAACCGCTCCGGCGGCGAGTACGCCTGCTTCCAGGGCAAGCCGGTGTTCGACGGCCCGGCGGACCAGGCGAGTGTCGACGCGATGAAGGCGTGGAACATCCACGCGGTCCGACTGCCGTTGAACGAGGAGTGCTGGCTGGGTACCGCCGATGTGCCCGCGGACGGCGTCAGCGGCGAGGCGTACCGGCAGGCGGTCAAGGACTACGCGGATCTGCTCGTGGCCAACGGGATCAACCCGATCCTGGATCTGCACTGGACCTACGGACAGTACGGCGGTCCGGGCGCCGGCTGCGCGGACGCCAAGGCGACCTGCCAGAAGCCGATGCCGGACGCACAGTACACACCGGCCTTCTGGACCCAGGTGGCCCAGATGTTCAAGGGCAACGACGCGGTCGTCTTCGACCTGTTCAACGAGCCCTACCCGGACGCCGCGAACAACTGGTCGGATGCCACTGAGGCTTGGACCTGCCTGCGCGACGGCGGCACCTGCACGGGTATTGACTACAAGGTCGCCGGGATGCAGACCCTCCTCAACGCGGTACGGGACACCGGCGCCACCAATGTGGTCATGACCGGCGGCCTGACCTGGACCAACGACCTCACCCAGTGGCTGACCTACAAGCCGGTCGACCCGGCCGGCAACCTGATGGCTTCATGGCACTCGTACAACTTCAACGCCTGCGTGACGGCGGCCTGTTGGGACAGTCAGATCGGCGCGGTTGCGGCCCAGGTGCCGGTCACGGCCGGCGAGGTCGGCCAGAACACCTGCGCCCACGACTATCTCGACCAGGTGACGGACTGGGCGGACAGCAAGGGTGTCGGCTACCTGGCCTGGACGTGGAATCCGTGGGGGGTGTGCGCCGGCAGCGGCAATGACCTGATCGCCGACTGGAACGGCACGCCCACCAGCACGTACGGCGAGGCGTACAAGGCGCACTTGCTCACGCAGAATCCGACCTGACCTGACCTGACGCGGCGCGCGAAAACGGCCTGCCGGACCCCTCGGGGCCCGGCAGGCCGTTCGCTTTCGAGCGCTGGAGACTCAGCCGATGCGGCCGGCGAAGTCCGGGGTGTAGTTGGAGATCGTGTCGTAGATGACGCCGGAGCTCGGGTTGGCGGCCTGCACGAACTTGCCGTCGCCGATGTAGATGCCCACGTGGTAGACACCGGCGTCGGTGCCGTCCGAGGACCAGAACAGCAGGTCGCCCGCCTGCAGCGAGTCGAGCGAGACGTGCGTGCTGGCCGCGGCCTGGTCGTTGGCCACGCGCGGGATCGAGATGCCGGCCTTGGCGAGCGCGGCCTGGGTCAGGCCGGAGCAGTCCCAGCCGGAGGTGTCGGAGCCGCCGTAGACGTACGGGGTGCCGATTTGCGACTCGGCGTAGGCGGTCGCGGCGGCCATGGTGCCGGACGCGGTGGTGCTGCTGGAGCTCGACGTGGTCGAGGTGGAGGTCGAGGCCGACGAGGCGGACGAGGAGCTCGACGAAGTCGAAGCGCTGTCCGACGACGTCGAGGAGCTCGTGTCGGAGGAGGAGCTGCTGCTGGTGGCGGTTCCGGTGAGCTTCAGCACCTGGCCGGGGTAGATGTGGTCGGCGCCGTCGGTCAGTTCGGACTTGTTGAGCTCGTAGAGCTTCTCCCAGCCGCCGCTGACGTTCTTCTTCTTGGCGATGCCGGAGAGCCAGTCGCCCGCCGCGACGGTGTACGTCCCGGCGCTCTTGGCGGAGCTCGTGGAGGTGGCGGTCGCCTGGGTCGCGGACGCGGAGGCGGTCGTGGCCTGCGCCGGGGCGGCGGACGCGGTGGTCGCGGAGACCAGCGGGATGGCCAGGCCGACCCCGGCGAGGCTCATTCCGGCGACCAGGCGGTGGACGCGGGTGCGGCGGGGCCTGCGTGCGGTCACGTCATTCGTGGGCAGCATGAATCTGCGTTCCTCTCCCACGCCTGCGAGGTGAGCTGTCGGATTCGGGCTGGAGCTGCCCGGCCGTGCGCTGCACGGCTTCACCCCTAGCCGCGATCGCTGGATCGCGGCGACTTACCTGGGTCCCCCGCTCCTGCCGTGGTGCGGTGCGTTGATGTCCTGACCTCTCCGGCGGCAGGACTCGGCGTTCCGGAGAGATTGGTTCCGCTTGAGTGCGGAGGTTGCACGCTAAACAGGTCGTGAGGAAATGCGCAAACCCCAATGGAATTGCTCACATTGACCGCGAGCGGCCCACAGATTGCTCACAGCTGGGTGTGCATGGGCGGATTGTCCCCGGTGGCTTCGCGGGCGATCTGCTCGAACTGGGCGCCCATCGCGGCGGAGAGCGCCTGGGCTGCCGACAGGGGGCGGACCATGACCGTGAAGTCGTCGATGAGGCCGTCCTCGTCCAGGTGGAGGAAGTCGCAGCCGGTGATCGCGCGGTCGCCCACGCGGGCCTCGAAGACCAGGGCGTGGTCGCGGCCGTCTGTGCTGTTGATCTCCTTCACGTAATGGAAGTCCTCGAAGACCCGGGTGACGCCGCGCAGGATCGCCGCCGTCATGGCCTTGCCGGGGTACGGCTTGAAGGCGACCGGGCTGGTGAAGACCACGTCCTCGGCCAGGAGCGCCTCGATCGCGGTGTGGTCGCCCGCTTCTACGGCCGTGCGGAAGGGGAGCATGCTCGTCACCTCATGGTCAATTTGTTGAATAGGTGCGAGTAACAGTAATCGCATCGATGTAGCGTGTCCATATGTCCCTGAAGTACGCGGTGCTCGGCGCACTCCTGGAAGGCGAGGCGTCCGGCTACGACCTCGCGAAGATCTTCGACGTCTCCGTGTCGAACTTCTGGGCGGCGACGCCCCAGCAGCTCTACCGAGAACTGGAGCGCCTGGCCGCCGACGGGCTCATCGAGGCGCGGGTCGTGCCGCAGGAGCGCCGGCCGAACAAGCGGATGTTCACGCTGTCCGCGACCGGCAGGGCGGATCTCGCCGCCTTCACCGCGAAGGAGCCCCGGCCCACCGCCGCCCGCGACGAGCTGATGGTGAAGGTGCAGGCCCTGGACGTCGGCGACGTCGACGCCGTGCGCGGTCACATCGAGGAGCGCATCGGCTGGGCGCAGGGCAAGCTCGCCCGCTACGAGCGCGTACGGCAGCACCTCCTCGGCGAGTTGAGCGAGGAGGAGTTCCTGCGCGACAGCGACCGGATCGGGCCCTATCTGACGCTGATGCGCGGCATGTTCTTCGAGGAGGAGAACCTGCGCTGGGGGCGCCGGGCCCTGGAGATCCTGGACCGGCGCACCGCAGCGCGACGCGGACAGCTGCCGTGATCCGCGAGGTCCGCGGATCACGGCAGCACCTGGCCCGGGCTAGCCGGCCTTCACTCCGTCCGGTACGGGTGCGTAACCCGTCGGACGGGTGGTGAAGGTTCCGCGGCCCTGGGTACGGCTGCGGAGCCGGGACGCGTAGCCGAACAGTTCGGCCAGCGGGACCGTGGCCGTGACCACCGCCGTCGCACCCCTCACCGTCGAGCCCGACACCCTGCCGCGCCGGGCCGCGAGATCGCCGAGCACCGAGCCCACGGCGTCCTCGGGCACGGTCACCGTGACCTCGGCGACCGGCTCCAGGAGCGCCATCGCCGCAGACCGCAGCGCCTCGCGGAGCGCGAGGCGGCCCGCCGTACGGAACGCCAGGTCGGAGGAGTCCTTGGCGTGGGTCGCACCGTCCGTCAGGACGACCCGCACCCCCGTCACCGGATGCCCGCCGAGCGGACCCGCGGTCAGCGCGTCACGGCAGCCGGACTCCACCGCGCGCACGAACTCGCGCGGCACCCTGCCCCCGGTCACCGTCGACTCGAAGGTGAAGTGCCCGGCGTCGTACGGCAGGACGTCGAGGACGATCTGGGCGAACTGGCCCGCCCCGCCGTCCTGTTTGACGTGCCGGAAGGTCAGGTCCGACACGCCCCGTACGACCGTCTCCCGGTACGACACCCGCGGCCGGCCCACCGTCACGTCCAGCGTGTGGGCGCGACGGAGCTTCTCCACCGCGACTTCGAGGTGGAGTTCACCCATGCCCGAGAGCAGGGTCTGGCCGGTCTCCGGATCGGTCCGCGCGCGCAGCGACGGGTCCTCCTCGGTGAGGCGGGCCAGCGCGTCGGCGAGCCGGCCGGTGTCCGTGCCGCGTACCGCCTCGACCGCGACCGAGACGACCGGATCGGGTACGACCGGAGGCTCCAGGAGCAGCGGAGCATCCGGTGCGCACAGGGTCGCCCCCGAGCGCGCGGCCTTCACCCCGGCCACGGCGACGATGTCCCCGGCCACCGCCAGCTCCGCCTCCGCGTGCCGGTCGGCCTGCACCCGTACGATCCGCCCGATGCGCTCGGTACGGCCCGCGCCCGTGTCCAGCACGAGGTCCCCCTTCCTGATCGTTCCCGTGTACACCCGCAGATAGGTGAGGCGGCCCGTCGGGGTCGCCGCCACCTTGAAGACGAGCCCGGCGAAGGGCTCCGCCGGGTCGGCGGCGGCCCGGCCCGGTACCGGTGGTACGTCGAGCGGCGACGGCAGGTACGCCGTCACCGCGTCGAGGAGCGGTTCGATGCCGACGTTGCGGTACGCCGCACCGCACAGCACCACCACGCCGCCGCCGTCCGCCCCGAGCGTGATCGCTCGCAGCGCGGCGGCGAGCGTCTCGTCGCTGAGCGCGGAGTCGTGGACGTACTCCTCCAGGGCCTTCGCGTCCAGACCGGCCACGGCCTCGTCGAGTACGGCACGACGCACTCGCGCCTCCGCCAACAGCCCGTCGGGCACGGGCTGTTGGGCGTACGCACCGTCCCAGGTCAGCGCCCGCATCCGTACGAGATCCACGACACCCGTGAAACCGGACTCGCGCCCGACGGGCAGCTGCACGACCAGCGGGACGGTGCCCAGCCGGTCGCGGATCGAGGCAACCGCCGTGTCGAGGTCGGCCCCGGCACGGTCCAGCTTGTTGACGAACGCGATCCGCGGAACGCCGTACCGGTCGGCCTGCCGCCACACCGACTCGGACTGCGGCTCCACGCCCGCGACCGCGTCGAACACCGCGACCGCGCCGTCGAGTACACGCAGCGCGCGCTCCACCTCGTCGGCGAAGTCGACGTGCCCTGGTGTGTCGATCAGGTTGATCCGGTGACCGGCCCAGTCGCAGCTGACAGCGGCCGCGGAGATGGTGATCCCGCGGTCGCGCTCCTGCGGATCGAAGTCGGTGACGGTCGTGCCGTCGTGGACCTCGCCGAGACGGTGGATCGCGCCGGTCAGGAACAGGAAGCGCTCGGTGACGGTGGTCTTGCCCGCGTCGACATGGGCGAGGATGCCCAGGTTGCGGACGGAGGAGAGAGGAAGGAGTGGGGTGCGCACGGCCGGCGCCTTTCGGGTCGGGCGGGGAAAGCTCAGGGCGGCGCGATACGGGGACGAACAGGGTGATGCGACATGCGAGCAGAGCAGAGGGCTCGCTCGGGTCAGGGGTTCGTCACGGAATCCGGTGAGGGCCGCGCAGCCGTCACCAGGCGCGCGGAGACACCGGCATCACGTCGTAACGCGTACGGGGAGCAGGGGCGGCGATCGTGTTGCTGCGGTGTCGCATGGCCGGTGCTCCCTTCGCGTGCGTGATGGTGGCGTGCAGGACGAGCGTAGTGATCCCCGCGCGGCGGGGCATCGCATTTTTGCCTGCACAGGGCTGGCTGGGGCCGAGTTGTTGATCTTAGGATCGGCTCCATGCTGTTTCGCCAGCTGGAATACTTCGTCGCCGTCGCCCGCGAGCGGCACTTCGCGCGTGCGGCCGAGTCCTGCTACGTGTCCCAGCCCGCGCTCTCCGCGGCGATCGCCAAGCTCGAGCGCGAGCTCAATGTCACGCTGATCAACCGGGGGCACAACTACGAGGGCCTCACCCCGGAGGGCGAGCGGCTCGTCGTCTGGGCCAAGCGGATCCTCGCCGAACAGGACGCGTTCAAGGCCGAGGTCGCCGCCGTCCAGTCGGGCATCACCGGGACACTGCGGCTCGGCGCCGAGCCCACCGCCTCCACCACGCTGGCCCTGCCCGTCGGGGCGTTCTGCTCCGCGCACCCGCTGGCCAAGGTGCAGGTACGGTCGCGCCTTTCCACCAAGGAACTCCTGCGCCAGATCAGCGAGTTCGAGCTGGACGCCGTCATCGCCCACCTCACGCCCGGCGACGAGGAGGGCCTCGTCGTGACGCCGCTCTACGAGGAGCGGTACATGCTGCTGGTGTCGAGCGACCAGCTCATGCCGCAGACCCACACCATGACCTGGGCCGAAGCCTCCCAGCTGCCCCTCGCGCTGCTCACCCCCGACATGCGGATCCGCCAGCTCATCGACGGCGTGTTCGCGCAGAACGGGGTCGTGGTCACCCCGCAGGTGGAGACGGACTCGATCGCCTCGCTCTACGCGCACGTCGGCGTCGGCGAGTGGGCGAGCATCGTGCCGCACTCGTGGCTGCGCGCGATGCCCGTCATCGGCAGGACGCGGGCGGTGCGGCTGGTCGAACCGGACGCCCGCGCGCAGGTGTCGGTGGCGATCCACGCCGCCACCCCGGGCTCGGTCGCCGCACGCGCCTTCGTGAGCGCGGCCACGGGGCTCGCACTCGACGACTTCTTCGATCAGCCGCTGGCCGCCGAGCACCGCGTACGGTAACCGCCGGCCGTCAGCGCACGTACGCGGCCTCCACCGCCCGGCGGTCCAGGCCGCCCTTGGCCGTGTGGGGAAGGGAGCCCACGACCTCCAGGCTGCCGGGCACCTCGAACGCGGACAGCCGGTGGCGGCAGTAGTGCAGGATCTGCTCGGGCCCGAGATTCTCGCCGTCGCGCACGACGACAGCGGCGCCGACCCGCTGCCCGTACACGCTGTCCGGTACGGCGAAGACGGCCGCCTCGACGACACCGGGGCACCCGGCGAGGATGTCCTCCACGTGCTCGGGCGAGATCTTCTCGCCGCCGCGGTTGATGAGGTTCTTGATGCGTCCGGTGAGGAAGAGATAGCCGTCCTCGTCGAGGGTGCCCAGGTCCCCGGTGCGGAACCATCCTTCCCCGTAACTCCCCGCCATCTCGGCCGGGTTGGCGAGATAGCCGCGGGTCACGGTGGGTCCTTGCACCCACACTTCGCCCTCCGTGCCGACCGGGCACGGGCGGCCCGCACCGTCCACGACGCGCAGCCGCACCCCGGTCGCACGGCCGACCGTGCCGTGCTTGAGGAGCCCGTGCTGCGGCAGCGGCTCGCTGGTCACCTGGTGCGTGGCCTCGGTGATGCCGTACGCGGAGAGCAGCGGCGCACCGAACGTCCGCTCCAACGCCCGCTGGGTGGCCGGGTTCAGCGGGGCGCTGCAGCTGCGGACGAACTTCAGGGGCGCGGCCCGCGCGCCCGGGTAGTCCTGTGCCGAGCGGTCCAGCAGGATCTCGTGGATGGTGGGGACCGCCGTGAACCAGGTGGCGGCCACCGCGCGTACGTCGTCCCAGAAGGTCCGCGCCGAGAACCGCCCCCGCGCCGGCAGCAGCACGCAGCCGCCGCTGGCCAGCGACGACAGGAGCGCCGCGAGCAGTCCGTGGCCGTGGAAGAACGGCATCACGGCGACCGTGGCGTCGCCGGGCCCCAGCTCGTACGTGGTGCAGATGTTCCGCACGGACGCGGCGAGGTTGCCGTGGGTGAGCGGAACCATCTTGGCCCGGTCGGTGGTGCCCGCGGTGAACAGGACGACAGCGTCCTGCCGCGACAACTCCTGTGCGGCAGACCGGACTTCGCGTGTCACCCGTGCTCCGGTGTCCAGCGAGACCGTCGCCGTGCCCGCCCGGGAGAGGTCCACGCGCAGGGGCCACGCCGGAAGACCGGCGGTACCTTCGGCGGACGGATGGCCTACGAGAATTGCCTGCGCGCCCAGCGCATCAAGACGGGCTGCCAACTGCGAGGCGGGAAGCGCCGGATCGACCGGTGCGACCACCAGCCCGGCCCGAGCGGCCCCCAGCAACCCCACGACGAACTCCGCCGTGTTGGCGCAGAGCAGCGCGACCGCGTCCCCGCGATGCAGTCCCGTGGCCGCGAGCCGCTGCGCCACATCGTCGGCCAGCGCCGCGAGCGCGCGGTAGGACAGCTCCACCCGGTCGGCCCCGGCGACGAGCGCCCGGGCCCGGGGACGGCTGCGCACCTGATGGTCGAGGAGGTCGACGAGGCCGGTGACCGCGGGGGGTCGGTAGCGGCCCGATTCCCGTACGGCTGCCTCGGTCGGAACGGCCATGGCCCCCACCCCCTCGTACCCCGGTCTGCTGAAGCTGTCCTCCAGGAGCCTGCGCCGGGGCGGTGGGCGCGTCCAATACGCGCTGGTGAACAGCCGATAGGGACCGTCTATCAAGCGGGCGGAAACACCAGGTCGCACGGCTCCCACAGGGCTCGATAGATGCTGTTTATCGGCTGGTCGCCGATACGTCTTGGACGCGGACGCGCCCGCTGCCGAAGGTGTGAGGAGAAGCCGCAGGCAGGACTGCCCAAGGAGGACCTCGGACCATGACAGCCCAATCCGGAACCGCTGCGACGGACACCGCGGCGACC
Organism: Streptomyces sp. NBC_01465; assembly: GCF_036227325.1. Lineage (NCBI taxonomy): Bacteria > Bacillati > Actinomycetota > Actinomycetes > Kitasatosporales > Streptomycetaceae > Streptomyces > Streptomyces sp. NBC_01465. The sequence continues at coordinate 7,483,279 of NZ_CP109467.1, forward strand.
ACCGACGCAACGGCCGAGCTCACCGACGGGTATCACCTGGTCGTCGACGCACTGAAGCTGAACGACGTCGAGACCATCTACGGGGTCGTCGGCATCCCCATCACGGACCTGGCCAGGCTCGCCCAGGCCGAGGGCATCCGCTACATCGGCTTCCGCCACGAGTCCAACGCCGCGCACGCCGCAGCAGCAGCCGGCTACCTCACCAAGAAGCCGGGCATCTGCCTCACGGTCTCCGCGCCCGGTTTCCTCAACGGCCTTGTGGGCCTGGCCAACGCCACCACCAACTGCTTCCCCATGGTGCAGATATCGGGCTCCAGCGAGCGCCACCTCGTCGACCTCAAGCAGGGCGACTACGAGGAGATGGACCAGGTCGCCGCGGCCCAGCAGTTCTGCAAGGCCGCGTACCGGATCAACCGGGTCGAGGACATCGGCCGGGGGATCGCCCGCGCCCTGCGCACCGCCGTCTCCGGCCGCCCCGGTGGTGTGTACCTCGACATCCCCGCTGCCGTACTCGGCTCCATCATGGACAAGGACACCGGCGCCAAGACGCTCAGCCGGCTCGTCGACCCCGCCCCCCGCCAACTGCCCGCCCCCGAGGCCGTGGACCGGGCCATCGAGCTGCTTGCCCACGCCGAGCGGCCGCTGGTGGTGCTCGGCAAGGGCGCGGCCTACGCGCAGGCCGACGACCGGATCCGCGAGTTCGTCGAGTCGACCGGCATCCCGTACGTACCCATGTCGATGGCCAAGGGCCTGCTGCCCGACGACCACCCGCAGTCCGTGGCGACGGCCCGCTCCCTCGCGCTGCGCAAGGCCGACGTCGTGATGCTGGTCGGCGCCCGCCTCAACTGGCTGCTCGGCCACGGCGAAGCACCGCAGTGGAACCCCGACGCGCAGTTCATCCAGGTCGACATCGAGCCCAGGGAACTGGACAGCAACCAGCCGATCGCAGCCCCGCTGGTGGGCGACGTCGAGTCCGTACTGGAAGCGCTCGCCGAACGCGCCAAGCCGGGCCAGATCTCCGCCCCCACCGCCTGGCGCGAGGAACTCGCTTCGCGCTCCGCGCAGAACGTCGAGAAGATGGCCGCGCGCCTGGCCGCCGACCCGCACCCCATGCAGTTCATGGGCGCGCTGCGCGCCGTCCGCGACGTACTCCGCGACAACCAGCACGCCTACCTGGTCAACGAGGGCGCCAACGCCCTGGACATCGCGCGCAACGTCATCGACATGCACGTCCCGCGCCACCGCCTCGACGTCGGCACCTGGGGCGTGATGGGCATCGGCATGGGGTACGCGATCGCCGCCGCGGTGGAGACCGGGCAGCCGGTGATCGCCGTCGAGGGCGACAGCGCCTTCGGGTTCAGCGGCATGGAGCTGGAGACGATCTGCCGCTACGGGCTCCCCGTCACCACCGTGATCATGAACAACGGCGGTGTGTACCGCGGCAACGACGTGAACCCCCTCGACGACGCCCCGGCCCCCACCACCCTGATGCTCACCGCCCGCCACGACCTGATGATCGAGGCGTTCGGCGGCAAGGGCCACCGCGCGACCACCCCCGCCGAGGTCACCGCCGCACTCACCGAGGCGCTCGCCTCCGGCGGCCCCGCCCTCATCGACTGCGCCATCGACCCCGGTGCCGGTACCGAGAGCGGCCACATCGCCCACCTCAACCCCAAGGGCATCACCGTCGGCAACATCGCGCCGGCAAAGAAGTAACCGCCTTCACCTCGACCTTCACCTCGACACGGATAGGAATCCCTCATGTCTGAAAAGCCGCTCGCCGGAATCAAGGTGATCGACTTCACCGGGGTCCAGGCCGGTCCCGCCTGCACCCAGATGCTCGCCTGGTTCGGAGCCGACGTCATCAAGGTCGAGCGCCCGCAGGGCGGCGACGTGACCCGCAATCAGCTGCGGGACATCCCCGAGCTCGACGCCCTGTACTTCACCATGCTGAACAGCAACAAGCGCTCCCTGGCCATCAACACCAAGACCCCCGAGGGCAAGGAGGTCATGGAGAAGATGATCCGCGAGGCGGACATCCTGGTGGAGAACTTCGCGCCCGGCGCCATGGACCGGATGGGCCTCGGCTGGGACCACATCCACGAGCTCAACCCGCGCCTCATCTTCGGCTCGGTCAAGGGGTTCAACGACTCCTCGTCCTGGTCCGACCTCAAGGTGTACGAGAACGTCGCCCAGGCCGCCGGTGGTGCCGCGTCCACCACCGGCTTCTGGGACGGCCCGCCCACCATCAGCGGTTCGGCCCTCGGCGACAGCAACACCGGAATGCACCTGATGATCGGCCTGCTGACCGCGGTCATCCAGCGCAACGCGACGGGCGTCGGCCAGAAGGTCTCGGTTTCCATGCAGGACGCCTGCCTCAACCTGACCCGCGTCAAGCTCCGCGACCAGCAGCGCCTGGAGAAGATCGGCTACCTGGAGGAGTACCCGCAGTACCCGCACGGCGAGTTCGGCGACGCGGTCCCGCGCGGCGGCAACGCGGGCGGCGGCGGCCAGCCGGGCTGGATCCTGAAGTGCAAGGGCTGGGAGACCGACCCCAACGCGTACATCTACTTCACGGTCCAGGAGCAGAACTGGAAGCGCACCGCCGAGGCCATCGGCCACCCCGAGTGGGTCGACGACCCCGAGTACAACACCGCCAAGGCCCGCCAGCCGCACATCATGGACATCTTCGGCGAGATCGAGAAGTGGCTCGCCGACAAGACGAAGTACGAGGCGGTCGACATCCTGCGCAAGTGGGAGGTCCCCTGCGCGCCCGTCCTGTCCATGAAGGAGCTCGCCGAGGACCCGGACATGCGCAAGAGCGGCACGATCGTCGAGGTCGAGCAGAAGGAGCGCGGCACCTACCTGACCGTGGGCAGCCCCATCAAGTTCTCCGGATTCACCCCCGACATCACCGGCGCACCGCTGCTCGGCGAGCACACGGACGAGGTCCTCGCCGGACTCGGTTACGACGCGGACGCCATCCGCGCCCTGCACGAGGGCAAGGTCGTCGTCTGACACCGGTGCCCCGAACCGCTCCGGCGCCCGGCGCGCGCACTCGCGCCGGGCGCCGGCCATCCCCACTCGGAGACCCCATGGAAGAGTTGAACGCAGGCGTCGTCCTCGCGATGGCAGCCGAAGCGCCCGACGGCATCGTGATCGTCGACAGCGAAGGACTGATCCGCTACTGGAACCAGGGGGCGGAGCGGATCTTCGGGTACACGGCGGCCGAGATCACGGGCCGAGGCCTGGACGTGATCATCCCCGAGAAGCACCGCAAGCGACACGACGACGGCTTCACCGCGGCCATGGCCTCGGGCACCTCCCGGTACGGGGCGGACGACCTCCTCGCGGTCCCCGCACTCACCGCGGACGGCACCACCGTGTCGATCGAGTTCAGCGTGGTCCTGCTGACCGACGCCGACGGAAAGGCCTCGCACGTCGGCGCGGTCATCCGCGACGTCACGGCGCGCAGGGCGCAGGAGAAGGAGATCCGCCGCCGACTGCTGGAAACGGCACCGGCCGGCACGACGCCCTGACCGCGCCGTTGGCTGGGGCGGGGCGGCGTGGCACTCTGGTAGCCGCCTGAGGGGGTTTCGCATGAGCGGAAGCATCGAGCGCACCCAGCACAGCGGAAGGTCCGAACCGCCGGGCAGGGGCGAGCGGTTGGCGGACTGGGCGGACAGCCGTGTCGGTCTGCGGCAGATCGCCAAGGCCAATCTGCGCAAGATCTTCCCCGACCACTGGTCCTTCATGCTGGGCGAGATCTGCCTCTACAGCTTCATCGTGCTGATCCTCACCGGGATCTATCTGACCCTCTTCTTCGAGCCGAGCGGCGCGGAAGTCGTCTACCACGGTTCGTACGCGCCCCTCAACGGCGTCCGGATGACCCGGGCCTACGAGTCCACCGTCGACATCAGCATGGACGTGCGCGGCGGGCTGCTCATCCGGCAGATCCACCACTGGGCCGCACTCGTCTTCGTCGCCGGGATGCTCCTGCACATGATGCGGGTGTTCTTCACCGGCGCCTTCCGCAAGCCGCGCGAGGTCAACTGGCTGCTCGGCTGGACCCTGTTGATGCTCGCCCTGATCACCGGCCTCACCGGCTACTCGCTCCCCGACGACCTGCTCTCCGGCACCGGCATCCGCTTCGCGCAGGGCGCGATCCTCTCGGTCCCGGTGGTCGGGACGTACCTCTCCTTCTTCCTCTTCGGCGGGGAGTTCCCGGGGCACGACATCATCGAGCGGCTCTACCCGGTCCATGTGCTGCTGCTGCCCGGGATCATGCTGGGCCTGGTCGTCGCCCATCTGATCCTGGTCTTCTACCACAAGCACACCCAGTTCGCCGGGCCCGGACGTACGGAGAAGAACGTGGTCGGGGCGCCCTTCATGCCCATCTACATGGCCAAGGCGGGCGGCATGTTCTTCCTCGTCTTCGGGGTGCTGTCCGTGATGGGCGCGATCGCCTCCATCAACCCGGTCTGGCTGATGGGCCCCTACCGCCCCGACTACGTCTCCACCGGAGCCCAGCCCGACTGGTACCTGGGATTCTCCGAAGGGCTGATCCGGGTGATGCCGGGATGGGAGATCAACGCCTGGGGTCACACCCTGCAGTTGGGCGTCTTCATCCCCTTCTCGCTCTTCCCGCTGATCATGATGCTGATCGCGGTCTATCCGTTCATCGAGGCGTGGGTCACCGGCGACAGGGACGAACACCACATCGCGGAGCGCCCGCGCAACGCACCGACCCGTACCGCGCTCGGAGCCGCCTGGCTCGCCCTGTACGCGGTCCTGCTGATCGGAGGCGGCAACGACCTGTGGGCCACACGCTTCCACCTCTCGATCAACTCGATCACCTGGTTCGTACGGATCGCCTTCTTCCTCGCCCCGGTCGTGGCCTTCGTCGTCACCCGCCGGTTCTGTCAAGGGCTTCAGCTCCGTGACCGCGAACTGGCCCTGCACGGACGGGAGAGCGGTACGCTCAAGCGGCTGCCGCACGGCGAGTTCGTGGAGGTCCACGAGCCGCTCACCCAGGCGCAGTTGCACAAACTGACCGCGCACGAGCAGCCCCGGCCCTTCGAGCTCGGTCCGCTGGTCGACGCCAACGGGGTCGTGCGCAAGGTCAAACGGTCCGACAGGCTCCGGGCCAGGCTCGCCCACGCCATGTACGGCCCTGGCTCCCAGGTCCCCAAGGTCACGGTCGAGGAGTACAAGGCGCTCGACGGAGGAGACCAGCACCATTGACGCACAGCGGACGGGGGATCGTCTGGCGCGCAGGCGAACAGCCGCTCGAGGCCTGGCTGGAGTGGGTGCGCGAGTGTCTGATCGGCGACTCGCGGTTCACCGTCATCGGTGAGGTCCGCCAGGAGGACCAGCCCTACGGAAGGACACTGCACTCGGGGATCGACGCGGCCGCACTCGCCGAGGTGTTCGCGGAAGCGGGGATCGAGGCCCTGTACGTCTCCACGACGCGAGGCCTCGAACTGTCCTCGCCCACCGTCGACATCATTCCGGTGCCTGACGACCCCCAGCTGGGACCGCCGCTGCTCTGGGCCCGGGCCACCCCCTCGGGCCGCGTACGGCTGGCGGCTCCGGTCCTCAGCCCCGCCGACCTCGACCGCTGGCTGCGGCAGCTCTCCCCGCTGCTTCCCGAACCGGTCCCGGTACGCGAGGGATCCGCCGAGCCGTTCGCCCGGCCCCTGGCCACCGGACTCCTCTGCCGCCCCGACCGCCTCATGGTCTGCGTGGACACCCTGGACACCAGGGTGCGCCCCGGCAACCCGAGCTCGGTGGTGGAACTGACCACGACCGCCGACCGCCTCGGCCAGGACGCGGCGCTGCTCCGCCACCCCTGCGTACTCAAAGAGCAGCCGGTGCCCGCCGTGAGCGAACTCGCCGCCGTACTCGCCGGGTTGGAGTCCATCTGGAGCGCGGTGCCGTCGCAGGCGGACTCGCCGTTCACCCGGCTCGGGTGGTGGGCCGGTGCGAAACCGCTGGCTCCGGGGAGCCGTATCGAAGTGGTACGGATCGAGCACGGCAGCGCCCGGCTGAGGATCTCGCGCAAGGGCAGGTTCGGAATCGACGCCACCGGGCCGGTCGGTGAACTGGCCCACTGGGCACGGCCGTTGCTCGACCCGGCCGTGCACGACGACGCGTACGCGGGTCTGCGGCGCGGTCTCGCCACCTGGCTGGAGCAGCTGCAGAAGGCCGTGTTCGGTGCGGCCCCCGTACGGTGGCGCGTCTTCGGTCCGCCGCCCGGCCGGCTGCAGCCAGGACCGCTCGACGCCTCCGCCCTGGCCCAGTGGCTGCATACGCACTTCCCGCGCGAACGGGTCTACGTGGACAGCCTGTCGGGAGACACGATCGAACTGGGCGGGCTGCGCGCCGACAGCACCAGGGTGCAGATCAGGGCATCTCGGCGCGCGGTGTAGCCGTACTCAGGCAGCCGGCCACTTCATGCCGCCCGTCAGCTCGCGCAGACAGCGCAGGGCGAGGGCGGCGGGGGAGCGCTTCGTGCCGGTCGCGGGGGCGTCGGTCGCCGCCCACGTCTCCATGGCGATGCGGATCGCGTTGGTGGCGGCGGCCGCGGCCAGGCGTACTTCGAGAGGGTCGGCGTCCTTGCCCGCGAGCCGGGCGAGGACCGGTACGAGGCGCTCCTCCGACTCCTGGTTCACCCGGTACCAGACCGCCCTCAGCGCGGCGTCGTCCTCGGCCGCGCGCAGCAGCCCGCGTGTGGTCTCGAACTGCTCGTCGCCGTACTCGCCCGTCACCGAGAGCGTGGCCGTGACGGCCTGTTCGAGGGTGGTCCGCAGATCGGCGCCCGGCTGTGCGTCCTCCAGGAGGGCCCGCCAGGCGTCGCCGCCGGCCGCGAGGAGCGGGCCGATCGCGTCCTGCTTGTTGCGGAAGTACCGGTAGAAGGTGCGCAGCGCCACCCCGGCCCGGACGGCGATCTCCTCGGCGGTGGTGGCCTCGGGGCCCTGCTCGGCGAAGAGCGCCGCGGCGGCGCGGGCGATGTCCAGCTGGGTGGCGGCCTTGCGTCGCTCGGTCAGGCTCGGCTGGGGCTGTTGGGGACTCACCTGTGAAGCGTATGCGCAGGAATGTGAGGATGCACACTATGACATAGTGGCAAAACGTGCCACCCAGTCGTATGGTGGCCGACGGAACGACAGTTCCGCGCACCACAGGTCAGCAGGACAGAAGGAAATGGAGCACATGCCATGAACCGTTACGGCGGCCGTCGCGTTCTCATCACCGGCGGAGGTTCCGGCATAGGCCAGGCCACCGCGCTGCGCGTCCTCGCGGAAGGCGCCCGTGTCGTGGCCGCAGACGTCAGCGAGCCGGGTCTGCGGGACACCGTGGCCAAGGCCGTCGCCGCGGGCACCGCCGACCGGCTGACCACGGCCGTCGTGAACGTGGCCGACGAGACTTCCGTACGCGCCGGGGTCGCCGCCGTCGTCGAGACCCTCGGCGGTCTGGACGTCCTGGTCAACGCGGCAGGCATCCTGCGCTCCTCGCACACGCACGAGACGGCGCTCGCCGACTTCGAGCAGGTGCTGCGGATCAACCTCACCGGCACGTTCCTGATGATCCGCGAGTCGCTCCCCGCCCTCCTGGCGGGCAACGGCCCCGCCGTCGTCAACTTCAGCTCGACCTCGGCGACGTTCGCGCACCCCTATATGGCGGCGTACGCGGCGAGCAAGGGCGGCATCCAGTCCATGACGCATGCACTGGCGAGCGAGTACAGCAAGCAGGGCATCCGCTTCACGGCCGTACAGCCGGGCTCCATCTCCTCCGGCATGACCGACGGCAGCGGCGCCAGCCGGCAGAGCGTCGGCCCCGGACTGCCCGAGGACGCCGACATGTCCCTGTTCATGAAGCTGGCCCCGGCCATCGGGCAGGGCTTCGCGGGCCCCGAGAGCGTGGCGTCCGTCGTCGCGCTGCTCGGTTCGGACGACGGCAGGTTCATCACCGGCACGGAGATCCGTGTCGACGGCGGCACACACTTCTGACGGAGAGGGCACCTCATATGAACGGCATCATCGATCTCACCGGCCGGACCGTCCTGATCACGGGCGGCGCCCGCGGCATCGGCGCCGACATCGCACGCGGGGCCGTCGCGGCCGGGGCGAACGTCGTGGTCGGCGACGTCCTGGACGAGGACGGCACGGCCCTGGCCGCCGAACTCGGCGACCGGGCACGCTACTTCCACCTCGACGTGACGTCCGAGCAGGACTGGCAGGAGGCGGCCGCCTTCACGGCCGCCGAGTTCGGCGCGCTGCACGGTCTCGTCAACAACGCCGGTGTCTCCACCGGGCAGCCCCTGGACACCGAGACCGTCGAACACTTCCGCAAGGTGATCGACATCAACCTCACGGGCGTCTTCATCGGCCTGAAGACGGCGATCCCCGCGATGAAGGAGAACGGTGGCGGCTCGATCGTCAACATCTCGTCCGCGGCAGGGCTGATGGGCCTCGCGATGACCTCGTCGTACGGCGCCTCCAAGTGGGCCGTACGCGGTCTGACGAAGATCGCCGCGGTCGAGCAGGGGGTGGCGAGGATCCGCGTCAACTCCGTCCACCCCGGCATGACGTACACCCCGATGACCGCCGGTGTCGGCATCGCGCAGGGCGAGGGGAACTACCCCAACGCACCGATGGGGCGGGTCGGTGAGCCGCAGGAGATCGCGGACGCGGTGCTGTTCCTGCTCTCCGACGCGGCGTCCTATGTGACGGGCGCGGAGCTGGCGGTGGACGGCGGCTGGACCACGGGCCCGACGGTGAAGTACGTCATGGGCCAGTGACCTCGAGCCACAGCCGTGCGGCTTCCGGGGTGGCCACGTACCAGCACTCGCTCGTGGTGCTGCTCGCGGGGACGTCGGCCCAGAGCAGGGGCCAGTTGCCCCGGCCGCGCTCGGCGAACGTCCACTTGCTCAGGTAGCCGAGGCGACCGCTCAACTCGGCGGATGTGAGGCCGAGCTCGGTGGCGAGGCCGCTCAGGGAGACGGGCTCGCCAGGAGCCGCGGAGAGGATGTCGAGGACCTGGGCCACCGTGCGCAGGGACTCCGGCTCCGCGCGCCGCAGCGATGCCAGGTCCGCCTCGGACCAGGCCACCTGCGGGAGGTCCCGGCCGCTGGGCGCTGTGTCGGTGTACGCGGCGAGCCGGTCGTCGGCGGCCTCCGCCGCCTTCCAGACCGCGTAGGCGTCCGGCATGCACTTGGCGCAGGGCCGGTATCCGGCGGCGACCGCATCGCTCTCGTGCGCGAAGAAGACGCGCTGGGCGGTGTAGCCGCCCCGGGCTATCGCGTTCCGCGCCGACCAGCAGTCGAGACGACCGTAGATGCGGTCAGGACGGTATCCGCCGAAGGTCCCCGGGACGGTCGTCAGATAGGGGCGGCCGTCCGCGCCCAGCAGGGTGTACGTGCGTGTCATGCGGCACATCATCGCCTGCGGGCCGCGGTGCCGTTCGTCTCTTCGGAAAGGCACCGCGGCCCGCACAACGGTCAGTTGCGCACGGGCCGCCCGTTGCCGCGGGTCAGCGCATAGCCGCCGATTCCCGCCAGCGCGGCGAGGATGCCGCCGACCGCCGTCCACAGCCAGCGGTCCGTCCACCAACCCGACGTCCAGCTGTCGTCGTCGGTCTCCGCGGCGGCCGTGGTCCCCGGGACGAGGGGTGTCGCCAGACTGCCGTCCACCGCGTGGGCGCCGCCCGCGTCGATGGACGTGGCCTCGACCTCCGTGTGCACCGGCAGGCCCTGGTCCTGTTCGGGCATGGAGACGGCGGTCAGGCGGATGTAGTAGCTCCCCGGCAGCGGGTCGTTCGCCCAGGGTTCGGCCAGCGCTCGGACGGGCCGCAGTACGCACTTCAGCTCGACGGCGGCCGCCTCGGCCGCCGCTGTCCTGGTCTGGCTGCCGTACATGCACGCCTGGCGCCGGCGCAGCCCGTCGTAGACGTCGATCTGCCAGGTCGAGGCGCCGTGCCGGGCCGCCGACTCGGGGAGCTTCACCGTGGCCTTCACCGTGGGCCGTTGCCCCGCGTCCGCCGGGAACACCCAGTAGAGGTAGTCGCCGGTCGACGCGTCGGCGGTGCCCGACTGGTCCTGCTTCAGGGCGGTCGCCGTACGGAAGGACGTGCCGGCCTGCGTCGGCGACGAGGTGTCACCGCTCGCCGACGGGCTCGGCGAGGGGGTGTCGGCCGCAGCCGGGCCCGCCGCTGTGAAGAGGGCCAGTGCGGCCAGTGCGGCGCCGGTCAGAATTCGGGTCGTACGCATCAGTTGGTCCTCCATACGGCCACGCGCCAGCGCGAGATCCAGCCCCACAGCACACCCGCGACGAAGCCCGTGAGCACCAGGGCGCCCAGCAGCCACCAGCCGCGGCCGAGGCCGAAGGCGGCGACGTCGGAGGCCGCGTCGGGGGCCTTCACCACGTCGACGGTCAGCTCGACCGGCAGTCCGGGCGCGGTCTTGACCGAGGCGGGGGCCGAGTAGGAGTTGCTCACCTGCAGGCAGACCGTCTCGGGCGTCGGCTCGCTGTCGTCGTCGTCCTGCGGTGCCTTGGGGTAGCGCAGGCCGGAGGAGATCACATCGGTCCTGCCGGTGCCCGACTGTTCGCCGCGTACGATCTCGCGGCCGCTGAGCGTCACCGCCCGCAGCAGCACGCCGTAGTCGGGGTTGACCTCACGGTCGGCCGCGACGCTCACCGAGGCACGCAGCTCCTGTCCTGGAAGGACGTCCACCCGGTACCAGCGGTGCTCGGAGAACTTCTCGCGGTCGGTGTACAGACCGGCCTTCAGCTGCGGCGCGTCCGTGCACTGCGCCGCGCCCTCGGTCGCCACGGGGACGACCACCGGATCGGCGGCGCGGTCCACCAACTGCGTGACCCTGCCGGTGAGTTCGTCGGTGTGCTGCACCGAGGAGTACGTGCCGCCGGTCGCCTCCGCGATGCACGTCAGCTGCTTGCGGATCTTGGCGTCGGGGACCAGGCCGAGCGTGTCGACGACCAGATGGGTGCCCTGCGCGGCGATGGAACGCGCCACCTCGCACGGGTCGAGCGGGGCGCAGGTGTCCTCGCCGTCGGTGATGAGCACGATCCTGCGGGTGGCGTCACCGCCCTTGAGGTCGTCCGCCGCCTTGAGCAGCGCGGGCCCGATCGGCGTCCAGCCCGTGGGGGCCAGGGTGGCCACGGCGGTCTTCGCCTCGGTCCGGTCGAGCGGGCCGACCGGGTAGAGCTGCGCGGTGTCCTTGCAGCCGGTCTTGCGGTCGTTTCCCGGGTAGTTGGCGCCCAGGGTGCGGATCCCGAGCTGGACGTCGGAGGGGACCGCGTCGAGTACCTCGTTGAAGGCCTGCTTGGCGGCGGTCATCCGCGACTGGCCGTCGATGTCGCGCGTCCGCATCGAACCGCTGACGTCGAGCACGAGATCGACCTTGGGGGACGGCTTGGCGTCCGGCTCGTCGGCTGCGGCCCCGATGGGGGAGAAGCCGACGGTCAGGGCGGCGAGCAGCGCGCACACCCCGGCGGCCAGCCGTTTGCTTATGATCATCGCCGGATCCTACGGAAGATCGTTTCCCGGCCCAAATCCTGAGTCCTGGAAAGCAGTTCGGCGTGGATCCGCCGGGGCGGTGTGTGCCGTCAGACCCCTCCTGGCACCTGGTCCGCGCCCGTCAGGACGAAAAGGATCTATGCCATGTCGCAGCTCTCCTGCAGGGAAGATCTCGCATGCTCCGACTTCCTCGATGGCAGGCCGATCGGCGATAGTCGGCCAATGACGAAAACCGGGCCGGACATCCGCGACGCGATACGTGACACCGCCGCAGAGATCGCCGCGCTGCTGCGGGCCGCCCCCGGCACCGGCGGTGCCGTCCCGGGGTCGGAGTGGACCGTGGGGGAGGCGGCGGCGCACCTGGCGCTGGCCAACCGGCTGATGGCGGAGCTGGCGGCGGGCCACGAGCGGAGTTACGGGGACGGCACGCCGGGGAGCCTGGCGGAGGCCAATGAGCGCTCGCTCGCCGTCTTCGACGAGCGGGGCGCGGAGCCGCTGGCCGCGATGATCGAGACGCAGGCGGAGGCGTTCCTCGGCGCGGTGGAGGGGAACCCGGTGCAGGGGACGATCGTCACCCCGCTGGGCCCGATGAGCCTGGACGTACTCGCCTCGTACCTGCTCGCCCACATGCTGGGCCACGGCTGGGACCTCGCCCGGGCGCTGGGGCGCCCGCACATGCTCGACCGGCGCAGGGTGGAGCTGACGCTGCCCTTCATGCTCACGGCCATGCCGAGGGTGGTCGACCGGGCGGCGAGCGCCGGGCTGAGCGCCGCCTTCGAGGTCCGGCTGTGGGGCGGCAGCCGGTTCGGTGCGGTCTTCGCGGACGGGGGCGTGTCGGTGACCGAGGAGCCGCCGGCCCGGCCGGACTGCACCATCCTCACCGAGCCGGTCGACTTCCTGCTCATGGCGCTCGGCCGGCGCGGGCCGTGGGGCGCGATGGCCCGCGGCCACGTCTTCACCTGGGGCCGCAAGCCCTGGCTCGCACCGCGCTTCCCCGCGCTGTTCGTCGCGCCCTGAGGCGGCCGGGCGGCTCAGGCCGCCATCGCCACCGAGGCCCGGCCGAGCGGGACCTCGACGGCCGTCGTACGGCGGGCGAAGACCACGGCCCGCAGCACCACGAACCGACCGATGCCCGTCAGCGCCGACGCCGAGAGGTAGACGACCTGTTCGGTCATGGGGGAGGGGGCCGGGTGGACGGCGTACAGCGCGAGCAGGGCGCCCGTCGTGAACGCGTAGCTCACCGCGACCGTCATCCCCGACTGGAGGTGGACGCCCCAGCCGCGGCGCTCGCTGCGGAAGGAGATCCGGCCGTGCAGCTCCGTCGCGATCACGGTGGAGACGACGGTGACCAGCGCGTTGGCGAGCACCATCGGCATCCGGCCGTGCAGGGCGATCAGTACGCCGCTGGAGGCCAGGCCCACACCGCCGCCGCAGACGACGAAGCGCAGGAAGGCCGCGACGAGCGGGCGATGGGTGGTCACGGGGAGCCTCCGGAAGGGGAGTTGAGCGGGCGTTGCGGGGACAGTTACGAACCTAGGCAGCGCCCGGTCCGCGCACGACCGGGGTGGCCCCGTAGTTGAGTGGGGGTTGTCCCCCACCTGTCCCTGATGACGTTCCGGGGAGATAGTTCGTGACATGCCTCAGGATCAGGCCGATGCCGGGGAACGCCCGCCGCTGTACGCGCGGCTGCGGGACGCCGTACGCGAACTGGAGCTGATGGCGCGGTCCATGGGGTTCGCCGCGCTCGGATTCCTCACGCTGGTGCCGCTGCTGATCGTCGTCTCGGCGGCCGACCCCGGGCACGGGCGCGGGTTCGCCGAGTGGCTCGGGGACGCGCTCGGGGTGTCGCACGCGGCCCGGGTGCGGATCGACCAGATCTTCGCCGTACCGGGCCAAGTGCTGCGGACCACCACGGCGTTCGGGTTCGCCGCGCTCGCGGTCTTCGGGCTGAGCTTCGGCTCCTCGGTCCAGACGTTCTACGAGAAGATCTGGGAGCTGGATCCGGGGCGCTGGTACGGCAGATGGCGCCATGTGCTCTGGCTCGCCGTGCTGATCGGCGCCATCTTCGTCTCCGCCACCACCACGGTGTGGCGCCGGAGCTGGGGCGGTGAGCTGGCCGGTGCGGTCACCGCGACGGTCTTCTTCTGGTGGTCGCAACGGCTGCTGCTCGGCGGGCGGATCGCGTGGAGAGCCCTGCTGCCGGGGGCGGTTGCCACGGTGCTCGGCCTGCTGGGGCTGCGGGTCTTCTCCCGGCTGGTCTTCTCGCCCCTGATCGCCTCCAGTGCCGTCACCTACGGGCCGTTCGGCACGGTCCTGGTCCTGCAGTCCTGGCTGGTCGGTGTGGGCGTGGTGGTGCTCGGTGGAGCACTGGCCGGGAAGCTGCTGCACGACGAGGTGATGTGATCGCCCATGTGTGGATGTGGGGGTTTTGTGATCACGGAAGTGACACAAGTGGAAGACTGAGGTAGCAGTCTGGTCACCCAACTTCCTTATAGTGGTCCAGCGTTGATCGTTTGGCCCGCAACGCGCTGAACCGTCGCCCCAGGAGTCCGTACGATGACGCACCCCACGCCCGCGCACGGCGCAGGCTGCCCCGCCGTCCCGCTCAGCGGCGACCGCTTCCACACCGACCCGCTCGGCCTCTACCGCGACATGCGCCGCGACCGGGGCCCGGTCGTTCCGGTCGAACTGCCCGGCTCCATCCCCGCGTGGCTCGTCATCGGCTACCGGGAACTGCACCAGGTCGCCAGCGACGGCGAGTTGTTCCCGCGCGACGTGAGCCTGTGGAACCAATGGGGCAACGTCCCCGACGACTGGCCGCTGCTGCCCATGGTCGGCCGGCCCGCACCGTCCATCTACTTCACCGCCGGCACCGAGCACCGGCGGCACGCCGCCATGGTCGGCCCCGCCCTGGAGGAGGTCGACCCCTTCGAACTCCGCCGCCACAGCGAGGAACTGGCCGACCGTCTCATCGACGCCTTCTGCGACCGCGGCACCGCCGACCTGGTCGCGGAGTTCTCGATGCTGCTGCCCGTCCTCGTCCTGGCCCGCCTCGTCGGCTTCCCCGACGCGGACGGCGCACAGATCGCGAAGGTCATCAACGAGCTCGCCGACGGCGGCCCGGGCGCCCAGCAGGCGCAGATCAGCTTCGCCGAGCACATGTTCAAGCTCGTCGCGGCCAAGCACGCCGAGCCCGGCGACGACGTGACCTCCCGGATGATCGCCGACCCCGCGCCGTTCACCGACGAGGAGTACGCCCTCGACCTGATGGCGATCACGGCGGCGGGCCACCTCCCGACCGCCGACTGGATCGGCAACTCGATCCGCCTGATGCTCACCGACGACCGCTTCGCCGCAGCCCTCTCCGGCGGCCGCCACAGCGTCGCCGAGGCGATGAACGAGGTCCTCTGGGAGGACGCGCCCACCCAGATCCTCGCCGGGCGCTGGGCCGTCCGCGACACCACGCTGGGCGGACAGTCCGTGCGCGCGGGCGACATGCTGCTCCTCGGCCTGGCCGCGGCCAACGCCGACCCGCTGATCCGCCAGGACCTCTCGCCCCGTGGCTCGGGACAGAGCGGCAACAGCGCCCATCTCTCCTTCGGGCACGGCGAGTACCGCTGTCCCTTCCCGGCCCAGGAGATCGCCGAGATCCTCGCCCGCACCGGGATCGAGGTCCTGCTCGACCGGCTGCCCGACATCGATCTCACGGTGCCCGCAGACGCGCTGGTCCGGCGGCCGTCCTCCTTCCTTCGGGGGATGACCTCGCTGCCGGTCAGCTTCACCCCCGTACGTACGACTGGAGGCCACCTGTGACCTGCCCACACGCCGCTGCCGCTGCATCGGCTCTCGCCATCGACCCGATGGTCCAGGACCTGGACGGTGAGACGGCGCGGCTGCGCGAGGCCGGTGCGCTCGTCACGATCGAGCTGCTCGGCGTCCCGGCGCTGGCCGTCACCCGGCACGCCGACGCGCGCCAACTCCTCACCGACCAGCGCCTGGTGAAGGACCTGGACGCCTGGACCCTGTGGCAGACCGGCGCGGTCACGCACGCCTGGCCGCTGATCGGGATGATCGACGCGGGCCGCTCCATGTTCACCGTGGACGGCGCCGAGCACCGCAGGCTGCGGACCAAGACCTCCCAGGCGATCACCCCGCGCCGCCTCGAGGCGATACGCCCCGACATCGAGAAGTTCACGCACGAGCTGCTCGACGCGCTGGCGGAGCAGGCGGTCGACGGCGCGGTCGACCTCAAGGCGGTCTTCGCGCAGCCCCTGCCGATGCGGGTCGTCGGCCACCTGATGGGCGTGGACGAGGCGCAGCACCCCATGCTGATGAAGGCGTACAAGGCCTTCTTCTCGATGCTCACCCCGCACGAGGAGCGCATGGCGGTCCTTGCCGAACTGGACGTCTTCTACACCGAGTTGGTACGGGAGAAGACCGCCCGCCCCACCGACGACCTCACCAGCGGGCTGATCCTCGCCGAGGAGGGCGGCGAGCCGCTCACCGAGGAGGAGGTCGTCGGCAACCTCAAGGCGATGGTGGCGGCCGGGCACGAGACCACGATCGGCCTCATTCTCAATGTCGTACGCGCCCTGCTGACCCACCCCGACCAGCTGGCGCTGGTGCTCTCGGGCGAGGTCTCCTGGGAGACGGTGATCGAGGAGTCGCTGCGCTGGGACCCCTCCATCACGCACCTGCTGATGCGGTTCGCCACCGAGGACATCCCGGTCGGCGACGATGTCATCCACAAGGGCGAGGGCGTGGTGATCTCCTACCGGGCGATCGGCCGCGACACGGAGCAGCACGGCGAGGACGCCGACTCCTTCGACATCACCCGTGCCACCCCGATCCGCCACATGACGTTCGGGCACGGCCCGCACATCTGCCCCGGCGCCGCGCTCTCCCGGCTGGAGGCGGCCATCGCGCTGCCCGCGCTCTTCGAGCGTTTCCCCGGGCTGAGCCTGGCCGTTCCGGCGGAGGAGATCCGCAACCTGCCCGTTCTCACGCAGAACGACAAGGCGGCCTTCCCGGTCCTGCTCAACGGCTGACTCCCTGCGCTCAGTCCTTACGGGCGAGGAGCTGGATCCCGGCGGCCGAGGTGCGGCCGTTCATGGTGGCCACGGTCGGGCGCCGGGTTCCGGTGACGGTGAATCCGTCGAGCAGCGAGGTGAGGTGGTCGGCGGGGTGGTGGCGGCAGACCGCCCCGTCGCTGGTCTCGAAGACGCCGTAGGTTCCGTAGGGCCCGGCGAACCGCTCGTAGCGCTCCCGGCTGCGGGCGTCCTCCTGGAGCAGCAGATCGCTGACGTACAGCAGCCCGCCGGGCCGCAGGACGCGGGCCACCTCGCGGATCAGCCCGTGCTGGGCGTCGTCGCCGGGGATGCAGGTCAGTACGGCCAGGAGCAGCACGAGGTCAAAACTGTCGTCCGGGGCTTGCAGCGCCGGCGGCGCGTCCAGCACGGCGAAGAACGCGCCGGGCTGTCGGCGGCGGGCCTCGGCGATCATCTCGGGTGAGGTGTCGACCCCGGTGAGATCGGCGAAGCCCTGCTCCTGGAGCGCGGTCAGGGCCCGGCCGTATCCGCAGCCGTAGTCGAGGACCGCGGCGTTCCGGTCCAGGTCCTCCAGCCACGGCAGATGCAGCGGATGCGTGAAGGTCTTCGTCGTGGCGGCGGCGTCCCAGTACGCGATCTGGGTGTCGAGGTCGTCGGACATGGCGGTTCCTTCCTTCGGCGGTGCGGTCAGCCCAGTTCGGTGTCGCCCAGCGATACGAGCAGACGGCGCAGCCCCGTGTCGAGGGCGGTCCGCTCGGTCTGCGTCAGCCCCTCCAGCATCCGCGCCTCGTTCGCCA
Source organism: Streptomyces sp. NBC_01465 (assembly GCF_036227325.1). NCBI lineage: Bacteria > Bacillati > Actinomycetota > Actinomycetes > Kitasatosporales > Streptomycetaceae > Streptomyces > Streptomyces sp. NBC_01465. Next base: position 7,500,659 of record NZ_CP109467.1, read on the forward strand.
CATGGGCCTCGACGGCGGCGTTCACCAGGTCGAAGCCCTCGGTGGTGAGCCTGACCTTGATCGCCCGCCGGTCGCCGGGGTGCGGGATGCGCTCGATGAGGCCCTTCTTCTCCAGCCTGTCGAGCCGGTTGGTGATCGCGCCCGAGGTGACCATGGCCGAGCGGAGCAGCCCGCCGGCGGTCAGTTCGTACGGGGCGCCGGTGCGGCACAGGGTCGCCAGGACGTCGAACTCCGCGAACTCCAGGCCGAATTGGGCGAAGACCGGCTTCATGCCCTTCTGCATCAGGTTGTTGGCCCGGCTGATGCGGCCGACCAGTGCCATCGCGTCCAGATGGCCGAGATCGGGCCGCTCGCGGCGCCACTGGGCGGCCACCACGTCGACGGCATCGCCGGCTTCCTGCTGGGGCTTCTCGGGCACGGTCCGCTCCGATCCTCGGAATCTCTCAACGTTGAGATACTTGACGTTCGCCTAATGGCGGGCGATGATTTATCTCAACGTTGAGATTATCAATCTTGAGGGGGAACGTCATGTCCGTCGTCGCACCGCACCGGAAGACCGCCACCGCCACCGCAGCCGGACCCGGCGCAGCACCGGCCCGCGGCTCCGCCGCCGTGAACGCCGCGCTCGCCGCGATCGGCCCGCTCACCTGGGGCACCACGTACGTCGTCACCACCCAACTCCTGCCTCCGGACCGGCCGTTGCTGCTGGCGATGCTGAGGGCCCTGCCCGCCGGACTGGTGCTCGTCGCCTTCACGCGGCGGCTGCCGAGCGGATCGTGGTGGTGGAAGTCCGCCGTCCTCGGCATGCTCAACTTCGGCGCGTTCTTCCCGCTGGTCTTCCTCGGCGCGTACCGGCTGCCGGGCGGTGTGGCCAGCACGATCGGCGCGATCCTGCCGCTTCTGGTGGCGGTCCTGGGCGCCTTCGTCCTCAAGGTCCGCGCGACCCGGCGCACGCTGGGGGCCGGTGTGGTCGGAGTGATCGGGGTGGGACTGCTCGTCCTGCGCGGCTCGGCCGCGATCGACCCGCTCGGTCTTGGCGCGATGCTGCTCGCCACCTCCCTCATGGCGCTCGCCGTACTCCTCGGCAAGCGCTGGGGCCGGCCCGAGGGCGTACCGCTCCTCGCGATGACCGGCTGGCAGCTGACCGCGGGCGGCCTTGTTCTGGTGCCCCTCGCGCTCGGGGTCGAGGGGATGCCGCCCGCGCTGAGCGGCGCCAACATCGCCGGGTTCGCCTACCTCGGCCTGATCGGCACCGCCCTGGCGTACGCGATGTGGTTCCGCGGCATCGAGCGGCTGCCCGCGTCCTCGGTCTCCTTCCTCGGGCTTGCCAACCCGATCATGGCGACCCTGGTCGGTCTGGTGGTGCTCGGTCAGACGCTCACCCTCTGGCAGGTGGGCGGTCTGGTCCTGGTGCTGGCGAGTGTGCTGCTCGGACAGCGCGCGGCCCGGTCCTGAGAGGACCGGACCGCACGTACGGACCGTGTGCCGGCGGCTGTCAGCCGCCGGTGACGGTCCATTTCTGGTTGGCGCCTCCGCCGCAGGTCCACAGCTGGAGCCGGGTGCCGTTGGCGGAGGAATTGCCCGTCGCGTCCAGGCACTTGTTCGCCTGGGGGTTGACGATGTCCTTCGCGCCGGTGACGGTCCACTTCTGGGCCGCCGTGCCGTTGCAGTCGTAGAGCTGGACGAGGGAACCGTCGGCGGTGCCGCCGCTCGCCACGTCCAGGCACTTGCCCAGGGCGCGGATCGTCCCGTCGGAGCCGACGGTCCACTTCTGGGCGGTGGTGCCGTTGCAGTCGTAGAGCTGGACCGCGGTGCCGTTCGCCGTGCTCCCCGCGGCCACGTCCACGCACTTGCCGCCGATGCCGGTGATGGTGCCGGCCGTGGCGGGCGGAGTGGTGTCGCTGGTGCTGACCTGCACCTGGTCGACGACGAGCTGCTGCGGGAAGGTGGTGCTGGAGTTGGGGTCGCCCGGCCAGTAGCCGCCGACCGCGAGGTTGAGGATAAGGAAGAACGGCTTGTTGAACACCCACTGGTTTCCGCCCGCATCGGCCGGGGTGCGCCGCTGGTAGACGGTTCCGTCGACGGTCCAGGTGATGGAGTTGGGCGCCCAGTCCACGGCGAAGGTGTGGAACGCGTCGGCGAAGGCCTGGCCGCCGGGGAGCGTATAGCCCGCGCCGATCCCCGCCGAGCCCGAGTAGCCGGGCCCGTGGATGGTGCCGTGGACGGTCGAGGGCTCGAAGCCGACGTTCTCCATGACGTCGATCTCGCCGGAGTTGGGCCAGCCGACCTGCCCGATGTCGCTGCCGAGCATCCAGAAGGCGGGCCACATGCCCTGGCCGCGCGGGATCTTCATCCGCGCCTCGACGTGCCCGTACGTGGAGGTGAACTTGCCCGAGGTGTTCAGCCGGGCGGAGGTGTACTGGCATGTGCCGTACCAGCACTGGTAGTTGGACGGATTCTCCTGGCGGGCGGTGATGACCAGATGGCCCTGGCCGTCGAGGGCGGCGTTCTTGTTGCCCGACGTGTAGTACTGCCGTTCGTGGTTGTTGACGTTGTCGCCGGTCTCGATCTGCCACTTGGATCCGTCGACCGCGGACCCTGCCGGCCCGTCGAAGGTGTCCGAGAACGTGACTGCGGCGGCCTGGGCGGTGGTTGCCGATGCGGTACTGCCCGTGGGGACGGCAAGGGCCGTCGCGAGGGCGAGAGCGGAGAGCGCTGCGAGGAGCAGGCGCCGTGCGGAGTGCGGAAAGTCCATGACTCTCCCTTCGATTGCACGTGGGGGATGACGTCTGTCGTGCGCATGACGACTTAGTTCACTGCGTGATTTAAGAAGTGAACTAAGCGCCTGTCAAGGCTTTGGTATGGACCATGCTGCGTTCAGGAATTGAAGGCTCGGGGCGGCCCTACCTGAGCTCCTTCTGCTCGACAGGACCGTGGACTTCCTCGGCGGTCGGCTTCGGGACCTGGGTGCCCTCCCCGTACAGCGCACGCGAGAGCCGGGCCCGCAGCCGCTCGCGGCGTGGCACCCGGCTCCGTACGCCATGGGCGTCGGTCGCCGGGGGCAGTTCGAGCGGGGCGGGCTGCTCGTGCGCGGTCAGGCGGTGCAACTCCGCCGGGGACAGGGGCTTGTGGAGCTCCACGAACTCGCCGTGCGGCAGCCTCTTCACGATGCCGGTCTCGCGGCCGTCCAGCACCAGGTCGCGGTCCCTGCGCTGAAGTCCCAGGCAGATGCGCTTCGTTGCGACGAAGACGACGGGCGGGACCACGAAGAACCCGATGCGGATCGCCCAGGTGATGGTGTTGACCGACAGATGGAAGTGCGTCGCCCACAGGTCGTTGCCGCCGCCGACGAGCATGATCAGGTAGAGCGAGAGCCACGAGGTGCCGAGCGCCGTGCGGACCGGCCTGTTGCGCGGGCGGTCCAGGAGATGGTGCTCGCGCTTGTCGCCGGTGATCCACGACTCGATGAAGGGGTACGCACCGATCGCGGCCAGGATCAGCGGGAAGAGCCCGAGCGGGATGAGGACGCCGAGGGCGAGCGTATGGCCCCAGATGTTGATCTCCCAGCCGGGCATGGTGCGGATCAGGCCCTCCGCGAAGCCCAGGTACCAGTCGGGCTGGGCGCCCGTGGAGACCTGGTCGGCGCGGTAGGGGCCGTACACCCAGACCGGGTTGATGGCGGCGATCGCGGAGATGATCGTCAGGATCCCGGAGACCAGGAAGAAGAAGCCGCCCGCCTTCGCCACGTACACCGGCATGAGCGGGGCGCCGACGACGTTCTTCTCCGTGCGTCCGGGGCCGGCGAACTGGGTGTGCTTGTGGTAGACGACGAGGATCAGATGGACCACGACCAGCGCCGCCATCAGCCCGGGGAAGAGCAGGACGTGGATCGAGTAGAACCGCGGAATGACCTCGTGGCCCGGGTACTCGCCGCCGAAGAGGAAGAAGGACAGGTACGTGCCGACGACGGGCGTGGACAGGATCGCGCTGTTCACGAACCGCAGCCCGGTGCCGGAGAGGAGGTCGTCGGGGAGCGAGTAGCCGAGCAGTCCCTCGAAGATCCCGATGACCAGGAGCAGCCAGCCGAACAGCCAGTTCATCTCGCGCGGCTTGCGGAACGACCCCGTGAAGAAGTGCCGCATCATGTGCACGAACATGCCGGCGATGAAGATCAGCGCGGACCAGTGGTGGATCTGCCGGATCAGCAGACCGCCGCGCACCTCGAAGCTGATGTCGAGCGTGGAGGCGTACGCCTCGGACATCCGGATGCCGTTCAGGGGCGCGTAACTGCCGTGGTAGACCACCTCGTTCATGGACGGGTGGAAGAACAGCGTCAGATAGACGCCCGTGATGATCAGCACGATGAAGCTGTAGAGACAGATCTCGCCCAGCATGAAGGACCAGTGGTCCGGGAAGATCTTGCGCAGGTATTTCCTGCCGAGGGTGTGCGTGCCGAGTCGGGCGTCGGCCCAGTCGGCCAGCCGTTCCCCGGAGGATTCCTTCGCCGGGCTCGTGGACATGCGGTGCCTCCCCGTCGTGAGCGCTCACAACGGAGACAGGACAGCCCTCCTGAATGTGACATGAACGGCGCCCAATGTGACCCGCGTCTCATCCCGCGCCCGCGATGTCACAGATTCGGTGCGCCCGGCTCTCTCAGGGGCAGGACCGGACGAATGGAGGTCGAGCCGCCTCATGGCCGACACACAGCAGGGCACTCCGAACGCTTCAGGAACCATCGACTTCACGATGATGTACGTCACCCACGACGCCTTCCGCCGCGATCTGGACCGCCTCGTCGCGGCCGCCGCGGCGGGCCGGGCGACCGGACCCCAGGTCCGCGAGGGCTGGGAGAACTTCAAGCGACAGCTCCACCTCCACCACAGCGTCGAGGACTCCGAACTGTGGCCGCGCATGCAGGCCAAGGCGGGCAAGAGTCCTCTCGCCCTCGAACTGCTGGCGGAGATGGAGGCCGAGCACGCCCGGATCGACCCGCTCCTCGCCGCGATCGACCGGTCGCTGGCCGACGGCGGGCGCGGCCTCGCCGAGCGGGCGGCGGAGGCGAGGACGGTCCTCGTGCATCACTTGGAGCACGAGGAACGGGACGCCCTCCCGCTGATTCAGCAGCTGCTCGGGCCCGCCGACTGGAAGGCCTTCGCGGGGAAGATGCGCGAGGAGCAGGGGATCAAGGGGGCCGCGGTGTACGTGCCGTGGATCGTCGACGGCATCCCCGCGGAGGGGCGGCAGCGGTTCTTCGGTGCGATGCCCCCGCCGGTCAGGGTCCTCAACCGGCTTCTCTGGGAGCCGCGTTACCGCAAGCGGGAGCTGTGGGGCGCATGAGTCACGGCATACGGGTCACGGGCGTTCGCGCCGGATCCGGTCGCCGATGACGCCGCCGTCGCTCTCCCACCACGGGCGCTGGAGATCGGGCTCGGGGGAGGAGGGCGCGGCCGCGGCGGCCGGGGCCGCGGGGACGAGTTCGGCGTCCAGGCGGCGGTCCAGCGCCGCCGTCCTGGACCGCTCGGCGCGTACCCACTGCACAAAGATCACCAGCAGGAACGGCACCCCGACCAGCTCCGCGATCGTGATCATCGCGCCGCCGCCGAGCTGCTGGTCGGCCCGCACGTCCTGCGCCCACGGCGGCGCGTGCTGCGTGTACCAGGTGCCCGCGATCAGGGTCGAACCGGTCATCACGACGATGCCGGGGACCGCGTCGATCAGCCCGTCGAGGAAGACCATCGCCGCACGCACCGGATGACTGCACCAGCGGGGGAGCAGCTCCTCCTGGGTGAGCACCGGCAGGACGAAGAGGCTGCCGACCAGCAGCAGCTGCAGATACATCAGCTGATGGAGCGCGCCGTGGCGCAGCGCCGTCTCGAAGTACGGGGTGAAGTACACGCAGAGCTCCGAGACCAGCACCAGCACCGAGCTCACCAGCGGAAACGCCAGCACCCGCGCGAGCCGGCCGCTCATCGCGCGCCGCACCCGCCCCGACACCCGGTCGGGCAGCGCACGGCAGGCCAGGGCGAGCGGGTCGCCGAGCGCCAGGCCGAGCGGGGCGATGAGGTCGAGCAGGATGTTCTGGACCGCGGCCGGCCAGAACAGCACCTCGTCGTAGACGGCGAGCGCCGACATCGTGGCGACCACGATCGCGCCCAGGCCGAGCAGCGCGAAGACCGCCGTACGCGCGACGGGCCAGCGCTCGCCGCTCCGGTGCAGCCGCACCACGCCCCAGCCGTACAGACCGCCCAGGACGAGGACCAGCAGCATCGCCGGAACGTCCCACTGCCAGGCGGACGGGAAGCTGCCCCAGGTCAGCTCTGGCAGGTTCACAGCGGACATCCGGTCCATTCTCCTCACTGGCCCGCAAAGCGCTGCGGGCCGGAATCACGGTAGCCGGGGACCCGAGGGCACCGGCCGGTGGGGGGTGAGTCGTAGTGAACTCGGCCGTCTGCAAAGGGCGTTGTCTGTTTACGGTGATCCGCGTTTGGCTACGGTTGCCCTCGGAGTGCAGTCACGGGCGGGGGAGCACATGCTGGATCTCATTTCGCTGTCGGCGGTCACCGGCGTGCTGAGCGCCATGGCCACGGGTGCGGCGGGCGAGGCGGGGAAGCGCGGCCTGGAGACCGCCGGGGTGCTGGTCAGGCGGATCGCCGGACGCGAGGTGACGGCCCCGGCGACGGACCCGGAGCTGACGGCCGTCGCACGCATGGTCCACGAGGGCGCCCTGCGCGACCCCGCCTTCGCCCGCGCCTGGACGGTCCTCGCCCGCACCGCCCCGGCGGGGCCCGAGGTCCGCAGGGTGCCCCGGCTGCCCGCGCCGACCCGGTTCTTCACCGACCGGGACGGGCCGCTGAAGGAGCTCGTACGGGAGGCCGGACGCCGCGCCGACGGTAGGCCGCGCGTGGCGCTCCTGCACGGCCCCGAAGGCATCGGTACGAGTGAGCTCGCACTGTTCCTGGGCAGCCGCGAGGCGAAGCGCTTCCCGCACGGGCAGCTCCGCATCGACCTGCGCGGCTCCTCGGCCGACACCGCGCTCGACCCGGCCGCCGTGCTGTACCGGGCGCTGGCGGGACTGGGCCTCGCCGACGAGGAGATTCCTGCCGCGGCGGACGACCGGACCCGGTGCTTCCGGGAGTGCGTCGCCGAGCTGAAGCTGCTGCTCGTACTCGACCACGCGTACTCGGCGGCACAGGTCGCACCGCTGCTCACCGCGGCGCCCGGCGTGTTCACGGTGGTCGTCGCCCGGCGCCCGCTGCCCGGACTCGACGCACTGCCGGTGCCGGTCGGGCCGCTGGGGCGCAAGGACGCGGCGAAACTCCTGACGCTGCTGGCCGGGGGTTCCGTCCCGGGCGGTGCGCGGCAGGAGCTGCCCGGTCTCCTTGAGGAGTGCGGGGGTTCGCCGTACGCGCTGCGGGTCGCCGCGCCCTGGCTCGGCGACGGTACGTGGGGGACTGCCGGGGCGCCGGCGGGCGATCCCGTACAGCGGGCCGCGGAGCTCGGCCACCGGCGGCTCGCGCCGGACACGGCGCGCGTCTACCGGCTGATGGCGCTCCGCGCCTGGACGGACTTCGGCCCTGCAGCTGTCGCCGCCACGGCGGACATCACCGAGGCGGAGGCCGCGCGCCATCTCGCGGAACTCGCCGACCGCCAACTCCTCGAACCCGCCGGCGCGGGACGCCACCGCTACCGCCCGGCCGTACGCCGCCACGCCCAGGCCGCGGCCGAGCGCGAGGACGGCCGTGCGGCCTGCGAGGCGGCGGTGCGGCGCGAGGTCGACCGGCACCTCCGGTTCGCGCTCCGCGCCGGGCTCGTCGCACTGCCGCAGAGCTGGCGCACCGCCTCGCGCGCCCGCGAACTCGGCCCGGGTCCCCACCGCGACGCGGGCGAGGCCGTCGCCGCGCTCTCCGCCGATCTTGGCAACCTCGTCGAGGCGGCCCGCGCGGCCGCCGACCTGGGCGACACGGACACGGCGGAGCTGCTGGGGCACGCGCTCTGGCCGTACCAGCTCAAGGCCGGACGGTACGAGGAACTGCTGCCCGTCCTGCGTGCGGGGGTGCGCACCGCCACGGGCCGCCGGGCCGGACAGCTGCACTTCCAGCTGGGCATGGCGCTCGCCGCGCTCAAGGACTTCGACGCGGCGGAGCGCGAACTGCGGGCCGCCGCCGAGGCCGAGAGGGAGGCCGGTCATGTACGGGGCCGGGCCTCGGCCGTCGAGGCGCTCGGGCTGCTGCGGCTGGGGCAGTGGCGGTACGAGGAGGCGTACGCCCTCTTCGGCGAGGCGGGCGCGGTCTACGACACGATCGGCGACGGCGACGAGGGAGCGGCCGACCTCCCCCGGGCGCGCGCCCTCGTCCAGCGTCACAAGGGACGGGCGCTGCGCGGGATCCCCGGCCGGCGGACGGAGGCGCTGGAACGGCTCGGCGAGGCGCTGCGGTTCTTCCGGGGCGAGGGGGAGGCGTACAACACCGCCCGCACACTGACCGACCTCGCCGAGGTCAGGCTCGACGCGGGGGAGAGCGAGGCGGCGCTCCCGCTGATCGACGAGGCGGTGGCCGCGCTCGCCCGCGAGCGCGCCGAGCCGCATCTGGCCGTGCTGCGGGACCTGCGGGCACGGTGCGTCAGCGCACGGGAGTGACCTGTACGCGGTGGGCGGTGACGCCGGTCCTCACCGTCATCCCGTGGTGCCTGAGCTCGTCCAGCGACTTGCCCGCCGCCAGCCAGGCGTGCAGTGCGGAGGCGGCCGCGCCGGGATCCACGCCGGCTGAGGCGATACGGACCAGGGCTCCGGCGCGGGTGAGGGCCGTGCAGGTGCCGGGCCCCGTGACGTACGCAGCGAGTGCGCAGTGCGGGTGGCGGGCGAGGACCTCGGCCGCCCAGTCGGCGGGCGTGCCGAGGCGCGGGTCGTCCGGGGCGCCGTGGCGGAGGATCACGTCGGCCAGGGCGAGGCGGCCGGGATCGAGGGTGTCCTCGTGCACGGCGGTGTGGGCGTCGCCCTCGCCGTCCGGTTCGTGGCGCGGGTCGGCGTACCGGGCGACGGTGATCTCGGCGGGGCCTGCCAGGCGGGTCAGTACGCGCAACGGGGCGGTGCGGAGCGGGGGTTCGTACGGGGGCAGCGGGAGGGGGTCGAGGAGGGCGGGGTCCTCGGGCTCGGGGATGCCGATCTGTCCGTAGAAGAGACGGCGCAGGAGCGCGGCGGACTCGCCGGGCGACGAGGTCGTCAGCTCGGCCGGTCCCTTCGGTGCTGCGTACGCGGTGAACAGGCCGTCGAGCTGGGCGCGCAGGGGTGCGTACGGGTCCAGGCGCGGTGCCTCTCGGACGAACTCGGCCAGCGGTGACCGCGGGTCGAGCCCGTCGAGCGGAGCCACGCCCAGCAGGACGGGGGTGGCGAGGGCGGCGGCGTAATAGGTGACCGCGCCGTGGTCGCCGATCACCGCGTCCGCCGCGATCAGCGCCTGACGCCAGGAGTGCAGCGGGTCGATCAGGGTGAGACCGCCGCGCCGGGCACGGTCGAGCCAGGCGCGGATCTGGCCGGGGCCGTGGCCGTGCCAGGTGTTGGGGTGCAGGACGGCCGCGATGCGGAACTCGTCGGCGGGGAGTTCGGCGGTGAGGCGGGGGAGCAGGGCGGCGAGGACGTCCTGGTCGCCGCCGTCGCCGAAGAGGGACTCGGGGTTCCAGGTCGAGTTCAGGACGACGAGCCGCTGGCCCTCGCGCACACCCAGGGCCCGGCGGAAGCGGTCGCGGTACGGGCGGGCCGCGAGGATCCGGTCGAAGCACGGATCACCGGCGAGGACCGCGGTGGGTGCCGCCTCGGGGCAGGCGGCGCGCAGGCGCTCCAGCTGTTCGGGGTGGGAGAGGACCAGGGCGTCCGCGACGGGGGTGCCGGACTCGGAGAGAACCCACTCGGGGGAGAGGCCGAAGACCGGCGGGCCGGCCGAAGGGCGACAGGTGTCCGGTGTCCGGTGTCCGGTGTCCGGTGTCCGGTGTTGCCAGCCTCTTAGTGTACCCAACGCCGTGCGAGAGCACGGTCAACTTCCCTGATACGGAGTCCAGTTGACCCCCGAAGCTGGCCGATATCGCCAGGTCCACCGGGGTGGCGAGCGCCTGCTCCCACGGCAGGACCACCAGACCGGTCCCGGTCAGCAGCTCGCCCACACCGGCCTGGAAGGCCGAGGACCCCGTGCACGTCACCAGCATCTGCACCCGCAGGTCGTTCCGGAACAGCGGCAGCACATCGAGGAGCCGGGTCGCCGACGTCACGTTGTGCACGACGAACAGCACCGTGCGGCAGTCCCCGCGCGTCGCCCAGCGGGACGCCTCGGCCCCCACCGGCACCCGCACCCACCCCTCGCCCACCCGCTGCCCCCGTTACTCGTCGCCCGGAGGCCACAGCGTACGGAAGGACCGCTGCCCGCGCAGCGGCCCTCCCCGTATCGGCAGTGGTCAGCGGGTCGTGGCGGACAGCGTCCAGCCCTGACGGCAGACCTTGCCGAACCGTCCGTCGTCGCAGCCCTCGACGATGAACCTGTACTCGCCTGTGGTGTGCTTCCGCACCCACGTGCCGCCCGAAGTGCCGCTGCCGACCTGGACCTGAGTGCCCCCGAAGTCGGCCGCGCTGTAGTAGCGGACCAGGAACTGCTTGTAGCTGAACGGGTTGGTGGTGCTCCAGTTGAGGATGGCGTAGCCGTTGGTGTCCCAGGCCGCGAGCACCATGCGCGGGCCCTGGCTCGGCGACCAGGTGATCGTCCCGTGCTCGAAGTACTGCCGCTCGCCCTTCCAGATCCCGTTCGACCGTACGGTCTTCACATTGCTCCGCGGGCAGCCGAGACCGCTCCCGCTGCCGCCCAGGCGCTGCCACCGCGCCTTGATCAGGCTGTTGCCGAAGGTGTACCCCGTATTGCAGGCGGCCTGTGCGGACTGCCCCGGCGCCGACAGGGCCCGTACGTCAGGGGCCTTCTGCGCGGCCGTGTGCGAAGCCGGCTTCGGCGGCGGGTCCGCCGGGATCGCCGCGGTCACGCCCAGGCCGACGGCGGACGCGGCCGCCAGACCGATGGCGGCGTTGCGGACGCGGTGGCTGCGGTGCGTGCGGCTGCGGTCGAGAGTGTGCATGGTCGTTCTCCCCCTGAGTGGGCCGGAGGCTCGTCCCCCGGCTCGCTGAATCGAGCATCGGGCCGCGGGGCACCGGGCGTTGAGGGGGTACGGCCGGGCGGCCGGCGGGAAGTTTCCCGGTCCACCCGGGAACTCCACCCATGACACCCGGGAAGCGGGCCGGGACGATGGCTCCATGGACCCGCACCGTCAACAGCCGTACGAACAGGACGTGTTCGGCAGGACACCGCGGCGCACCGCGCTCGCCTGGTCGCTGCTCGCGCTTTCCGTCGCACAGGTGCTCACCGGAATCCTCGGCCTGGCCCTGGCCGGCGTCGGCATGGGCGACGCACTCCGCTACGACATGATCGCCGACCTCGCCATCGCGCTCGCCTACCCCGGGTGCGGTGCGCTCATCGCCCTGCACCGGCCGCGCAATCCGGCGGGCTGGCTGCTCATCGCGTACGGCCTCGGCCACGCCTTCACCGGGCTCTCCATCGGCCTGACCGCACTCGGCCTGGAGGACGGCTGGCCGACGGCCCTGCTCCGCACCCTCACCACCGTCGGCCGCTACACCTGGATCACGGGCTCGTCGACCGCCTTCGTACTGGCCGTCTTCCTCTTCCCCGACGGGCGGCTGACCGGGCCGCGCTGGCGGTACGTGGTGCTGGTCCAACTCCTCACCGCACCCCTGGACATCGTGGTCTGGTCGACCTGGGACTGGGGCCTCTTCCACGGCACACGCGCCGAACCGCTGCTGCCGACCGTCCCGTCCTGGCTGCTCGTGTTCGAGATCGCCAAATGCTGCGCCGCGCTGCTCGCCGCCCTCACCTCGCTCTCCGTGCGCTACCGGCGCGGCGGCGAGCGGGAGCGGCGCCAACTGCTCTGGCTGATCCTGGGCATCCTGCCCGAGGCGCTCAACCTGGCGATGCTCGGAGCGGGGGTGCGCATCCCGCAGTTCAGCTATGTGGTCCTGCTCCTCCCCGTCGCGATCGCCATCGCCGTACTGCGCCACGAGCTCCTCGACATCCGCCTCGTCGTCTCGCGCGCCCTGCTGTACGCGCTCCTCACCGGCGCGGTCGTCGCCTCCTACGTGGGCCTCGTCGCGGTCTTCGACGTCCTGATGCACCGTCAACCCGGCCTGATCGGCTCGGCGTTCGCGACCCTGGCCGTCGCCTTCGCCTTCAACCCGGCGCGCCGCAGACTCCAGGCGGCGGTCGAACGGGCGCTGTACGGGGAGCGCACCGACCCGATGCGTGCGGTGTCCCGGATCGGCGAACGGCTGGCGGGGGCCGGGATCGGGGACGTACCGGAAGCGGTGTGCGAGGCACTGCGGCTGCCGTACGCCGCCGTCGCAGAGAGCTCCTGGGGCACGCGGACCGAACGCACCCACACCCTCTGCCTCGGTTACGAGGGGCGCGGCGTGGGAGACCTGGTCGTCGGACTCCGGCCGGGGGAAAGGGAGTTGGCCGCTGCCGACCTGGCCGTACTAGAACTGCTCGCCGTACCGCTCGCCGCCGCCCTGCACGCCACCGTGCTCTCCGCCCAGCTCCAGCAGTCCCGGGAGCGCATCGTGGCCGCCCGCGAGGAGGAGCGCCGCAGGATCCGCCGCGATCTGCACGACGGGCTCGGCCCCACGCTCGCCGGGGCGGCCTTCCAGGCGGACGCGGCGCACAATCTGCTTCTGGTGGCCCCCGAGCGCACCGGTGAACTCCTCACCGAGCTGCGGGCCGAGATCGGCGGGGCGGTCCAGGAGATCAGACGGCTGGTGGACGGTCTGCGGCCCCCGGATCTGGACCAGTTGGGGCTGATCGGGGCACTCAGGGAACGCTCGGAGAGGCTGGCCTGGCGGGCGGACGGCGTGCCGATCGAGGTACGGATGGAGGTGCCGCCGCTGATGCCGGTGCTGCCCGCGGCGGTCGAGGTCGCCGCGTACCGCATCGCGACGGAGGCGCTGACCAACGCCGCCCGGCACTCGGGGGCTTCGAGGGTGGAGCTGCGGATCGTGGTCGGGGACGGCCTGCGCGTGGAGGTGTGCGACGACGGCGGCTCGGCGGGGTCGTCGTGGCGGCCCGGAGTGGGCATCTCCTCCATGCAGGAGCGGGCCGCCGAACTCGGCGGCAGCTGCGAGGCGGGGCGAGGGAGAGTGGTGGCGATGCTGCCGCTGGGGGAGCCGGTATGAGCGGGCGCGAAGCGGTGACGGTGGTGCTGGCGGACGATCACCCCGTCGTACGTACGGGACTTGCCGCCCTCCTGGAGTCCGTCCAGGAGGAACCGCGCGTCCACGTCGTGGGCACGGCGTCGGACGGGAAGGAGGCGGTGCGGGCGGCGGTGACGCTGCGGCCGCAGGTGGTGGTGATGGACATCAGGATGCCGGGGATGAACGGCATCGAGGCGGCGAGGGAGATCGCCCGGGCCGCTCCGGCGGTGGCGGTCCTGATGCTCACCATGGTGGAGGAGGACGACTCCGTGTTCGCGGCGATGCGGGCGGGGGCGCGGGGATATGTGCTCAAGGGCGCGGGCCAGGACGAGATCGTACGGGCGATCCGGGCGGTGGCTGCGGGCGAGGCGATCTTCGGCCCCGGGGTGGCGCGGAGAGTGCTCGGCTTCCTGAGCCGCCCGCAGCCGGTGGCGGACCCGTGCCCCGAACTGACGCCGAGGGAACGGGACGTGCTGGGCCTGATCGCGGTGGGGAGCCCCAACTCGGCGGTGGCGGCGAGGCTGGGCCTGTCGCCGAAGACGGTGGGCAACCACATGTCGGCGATCCTGACGAAGCTGGGGGTGGCGGACCGGGGGGAGGCGGTGAACTGGGCGCGGGACGCGGGGCTGGGGTGACGGGTTGGCGCGGCTCCTGGGTACCTCGTAACCGGGGGCTGCGACGGTGCACCCCCGTCCCGGGGGCGCTGCCCCCGGACCCCCGCTCCTCAATCGCCGGAGGGGCTTGATTTTGCCCGATGTGGGCTCGATTTCTGCGGGCTGTACGAGCCCGCACATGCAAGCTCAGGTGGGCAAATCCAGCCCGTCCGGCGATTGAGGACAAGCGGCCGGAGGTCGCTTACCGGGGGCTCGGGGGCGAAGCCACCGCGCAGCCGGACCCGCGCCCACCTCGCCACACAATTGTCACGGCACCGCAATCAAGTTCCCACCATGCGGACGATTTCCGTGCCGCCTCGACAGACCGCCCCGCCCCCTGCCACTCTCCCGCCATGCGCCTGATACGCCTCGCGACCTGCACCGCGACCACCCTCCTCGCCGCCGCGACCGCCGCCGGCTGTGCCCCGCAGAGCGACGGCACGTCGGACTCCGCCTCGTCGCCCACCACCACAACCTCCTGCGCCCCCGGCAAGCTGAGCACCCAGACCGCCGGCAAGCTCACCGTCGGCACCGACAAGCCCGCCTACGCCCCCTGGTTCCAGGACGACAAGCCCGCCAACGGAAAGGGCTTCGAGTCCGCCGTCGCGTACGCCGTCGCCAAGCAGCTCGGTTACGCGCCCGCCGACGTCGTCTGGCAGACCGTTCCCTTCAACAACGCCTTCTCGCCCGGCGTGAAGAAGTTCGACTTCGACCTCAACCAGATCTCGATCAGCGACACCCGCAGGAAGGCCGTCGACTTCTCCTCCGGCTACTACGACGTCCGCCAGGCCGTCATCGCCGTCAAGGGCTCGAAGGCGTACGGCGCCAAGACCGTCGCCGACCTCAAGAACGCCAAGCTCGGCGCCCAGGTCGGCACCACCAGTCTCGATGTCATCAACGACACGATCAAGCCCACCCAGACCCCCGCCGTCTTCCAGAAGAACGACTTCGCCAAGTCCGCCCTGAAGAACGGCCAGGTCGACGCGATCGTCGTCGACCTGCCCACCGCCTTCTACATCACCTCCGCCGAGGTGACGGACGCGAAGATCGTCGGCCAGTTCGACAGCACCGGGGGCAAGACCGAGCAGTTCGGGCTCGTCCTCGACAAGGGATCGAAGCTCACCTCCTGCGTCAGCGGCGCGGTCGACGCTCTCCGCAAGGACGGCACGCTCGCCGCCCTCGACAAGCAGTGGCTCTCCGAGGCCGTCGACGCCCCGGTGCTCAAGTGACGCTCGACAAGCAGGAGTTGTACGTACCGTCGGCGCGGCGGACCGAGCGGGAGCGCTACAGGCGCGTCCGCACCCGCCGCGCCACGGCGATCGCCGCCGTCTCCACCCTGGTGGTGGCCGTCGCGCTCTACGCCGGCATCGTCAGCTCGCCCGGCTGGCAGCGCACCCGCGAGACCTTCCTCAGCCTGGACGAGGCCCGCACCTCGTTCCCCGACATCATGCGGGGGCTGTGGCTCAACCTCCGGCTGATGGTGATCTGCGGGGCGCTGGCCTTCCTCTTCGGGCTACTGATCGCCGTCGCCCGCACCCTGCGCGGCCCGGTCTTCTTCCCGCTGCGCGCGCTCGCGGCCGCGTACACCGACTTCTTCCGCGGACTCCCGCTCATCATCAACCTGCTGGTGATGATCTTCGGCGTCCCCGCCCTGCGGCTGACCGGCGTCACCACCGACCCGATCGTCCTCGGCGGCGCGGCCCTGGTGCTCACCTACTCCGCGTACGTCGCCGAGGTCGTCCGGTCGGGCATCGAGAGCGTCCACCCCTCGCAGCGCTCCGCCGCCCGTTCGCTCGGCCTCTCCCACTGGCAGTCCCTGCGGCACGTCGTCCTGCCGCAGGCGGTCCGGCGCGTCGTGCCGCCGCTCCTCAACGACCTGGTGTCGCTGCAGAAGGACACCGGCCTCGTCTCGATCGGCGGCGCGATCGACGCCGTCTACGCGGCGCAGATCGTCGTCGGCAAGGACTTCAACTTCACGCCGTACATCGTCGCCGGGCTCGTCTTCGTCGCCCTCACGATCCCCATGACCCGCTTCACCGACTGGGTGACGGCCCGGATGGACCGCCGGCGCGCCCAGGGAGGAACCGTATGACGACCACCGAGGCGAAGGCGACCCCGAGCGCGACTCCGACCCCCGTCCTGCGGCTCGACTCCGTACGCAAGACCTTCGGCCGCGACACCCTCGTCCTGCGCGACGTCAGCCTCGACGTCGCCCCGCACACCGTGACCGCCCTCATCGGGACCTCGGGCTCCGGCAAGTCGACGCTGCTGCGGTGCGCGAACCTTCTGGAGGAGATCGACGACGGGGCGATCTACCTCGACGGCGAGGAGATCACCGACCCCCGGGTCGACGCCGACTCCGTACGCCGCAGGATCGGCGTGGTCTTCCAGGCGTACAACCTCTTCCCGCACATGTCCGTGCTCGACAACATCACCCTCGCGCCCCGCCGCGTCCACGGCGTGCCGAAGAAGGAGGCCGAGGAACGGGCGCGCGAACTGCTCGGGCGGCTCGGCCTCGGCGACAAGGCGGGCGACTACCCGGACCGGCTCAGCGGCGGCCAGCAGCAGCGCGCCGCGATCGTGCGCGCGCTCGCGGTACGGCCCCGGCTGCTGCTCCTCGACGAGATCACCGCGGCGCTCGACCCGGAGCTGGTGGGGGAGGTGCTCACGGTCGTACGCGACCTCAAGGAGGACGGGATGACCATGATCCTCGCCACTCACGAGATGGGCTTCGCCCGGGACGTCGCCGACCAGGTCTGCTTCCTCGACGGCGGTGTCGTCCTGGAGCGCGGCACCGCCGCGGACGTCTTCGGCGACCCGCAGCACGAGCGCACCCGGCGCTTCCTCAGCCGCATCACCGAGGCGGGACGCCTCTGAGGGAATGCCGGGCCGCCGTGGCACGCTGACCGATAGGTACAACATCAACAGCGGCAAAGAGGGCAGGCGACGGCCATGGGTGAGCTGATTCTCGTACGGCACGGCGAGACGAGCTGGAGCCGCACGATGAAACACACCAGCTGGACGGATCTGCCGCTGACGGAGGCGGGCGAGGCGCAGGCGCGCGCGGTCGCCCCGCTGCTCGCCGAGCGGCGGATCGCGCTGACGCTCACCAGTCCGCTCGCGCGGGCCAGGCGCACCGCCGAGCTGGCCGGGCTCGGCCCCACGTTCGTCGACGCCGATCTCCACGAGTGGGACTACGGGGCGTACGAGGGCATCACCAGCGTGGAGATCCACCGGGAGCGGCCCGACTGGGACCTGTGGACGCAAGGCGTCGCCGAGGGGCCGCCCGAACACCCCGGCGAGACCCCGCAGGAGGTCGGCGAGCGGGCCGACCGCGTCCTGAAGACGGTCGACGCCGCGCTGCGCGACGCCGACCTCGACGGGGACGGCGGAGACGTGGTGCTGGTCGCGCACGCACACTTCCTGCGGGTGCTCGCCGCCCGCAGGCTCGGGCTGCCGGCGTCCGCGGGCGCGCTCTTCCGGCTCGACACCGGCTCGGTGAGCAGGCTCGGCACCGAGCACGGGCGCCCGGTCGTCGCCGCCTGGAACGAGACCCCCGCCGTCACGCAGTGAGCGGCACCCCCGCGGTCGCCTCGACCTCGATGAGGGACGCGCTGTGGCGCTCCGCCTCGAAGGCGGGGTGGCCGCCGCGCAGCCCGAACAGCCGCTTGGTCAGCAGGATGTAGAGCACGGCGAGGATGTTCAGGCTCAGCGTGCCGATCTTCAACCAGCTGATCTTCTCCGTCAGTTCGTAGATCTCCAGGGGGAGGAAGGCCGCTGTGGCGACGACGGTCAGATACTCCGCCCAGCGCTTGGCCCGCCACAGTCCGACGGCCTCGACGAGCTCGATCAGCGCGTAGACGAGCAGCGCGGTGGCCACCAGGATCAGCGTGGAGTGCTTGTAGCCGAAGGTCTTCTGGATGGTGTCGACCACGGGGGAGTGGTCGAGGTCGTAGTGGAAGTGCCGGAAGACCGGGCGGAAGACCTCGAGGTTCTGGTCGAAGAAGCGGCGTACGGAGTCCTGGCTGTTGGAGAACTTCCACACCGCGGCCGCGGCCAGCACGATGAACACCCCGCGCACCGCCCGCTCCAGCGCCAGGAACCGCAGCACGAACAGATCGCGCAGCACCTTGCCGCGCGGCACCAGCGGGGCGTTCTCGGCCGGGCCCGCACCGTGCGGGTCGCCGAGCGCGAAGTCCCCGCAGCGCAGACAGCGCCAGGCCTCGCCCAGACCGGTCTCGGCGCGCAGCCGGCTGCGCAGGTCCGGTTCCTGCGGTGCGTAGGTGACGTGCCCCTTGCGTGCACACGTACGGCGGTCCCAGTCGATTTTCATGGACCGGAAGGTAGCGGAGGCCGCCGGCCGCCCGTGCGGCAGGGGTTGAACCGGGCGGATCCGCGCAGACCTTCCCGCGGAGGACCACCGCCGGGCTACGCTCGTAAGCCAGTACACCTTGGGGAAGGCTGAGATGACGGTGACCCGGCCGGAGGACCCGGAAGCCATCCCGCTGCTCGAGCGGGAGGCCGAACTCGCCGCGGGCGCGCGGGCCGTCGAGGCGCTGTGCGCGGGCGAGTCGTCCGGCGGGCTGCTGATCTACAGCGGCGAGGCGGGTCTCGGCAAGACGGCCCTGCTCAACGAGTTGCGCCGGAGCGCCGCAGGCCGCTGCACGGTCTGGTCGGCGCGCGGCGGCGAGGCCGTCACCTCCGTCCCCTTCCATGTCGTACGCCAGCTGCTGCAGCCCGCCCTGAACGAGCACGCGCCGTGCGACGTGCGGGAGTTGCTCGGCGACTGGTACGAGATCGTGGGCCCGGCGCTCGGGGTCGCACCGCCCAGCGGGCAGCTCGCCGACCCGCAGGGTGTCAGGGACGGCCTGGACGCGGTGGTCGTGAAACTGGCCGGGATGCACCGGCCGCTGGTCCTGGTCGTCGACGACGCGCACTGGGCCGACCTGGAGACCCTCGCCTGGCTCGCCGCCTTCGCCCGGCGGCCCGACGGACTCCCGGTCCTGATCGTCGTCGCGCACCGCACCGAAGACCCCGTCGGCGAGACCGCCGAGCACCTGAGCACGCTCGGGGAGGCCGCCGGCAACCGCAGCACGCTGCGCGCGTTCACCCCCGACGCCACCGCCACGCTGGCCCGTGCGGCGCTCGGCGAGCACAGCGACGACCCGTTCTGCCGCGAGGTGTGGGCGGTCACCGGCGGAAACCCGTACGAGACCGTCGAGCTCCTCGCCAAAGTGCAGGACGACTCCCTGGAACCGGTCGAGGACTCCGCGAGCGCCCTGCGCGCCATCGGAGCCGGGGCGCGCGGTTCCGGGCTGATCGCCCGGCTGGAGGAACTGGGCACCGGGGCAACGCGGTTCGCGTGGGCCGCGGCGATCCTGGGCACCGACATCTCGCTGGACCTGGCGGCGGCCCTGGCCGGGATGGGTCCGGCCGAGGCGGGAGCCTGCGCTCAGCGGCTGCGGGCCGCCCGGATCCTGGTGGGCCAGGATCCGATGGAGTTCGTCCATCCGCTGATCGCCGGTGGTGTCTACCGCGCCATCCCCGCAGGGGTGAGGACCGCCATGCACGGCCGGGCCGCCTGGGCTGTCAGCCGGGCCGGACGCCCCGCGGCGGCCGCCGCCCCGCATCTGCTCCAGGTGCACCCCGACCAGGACCCGGAGCTGGTCGAGCAGTTGCGTGCGGCAGCAGCCGAACACCTTGCCGTCGGCGCCCCGGACGCCGCGCGCCGCTGTCTGGAGCGCGCTCTGGAGGAGCCGCCGCTGACCGACGTACGGGCGGAGGTTCTGTACGAACTGGGCTGCGCCACACTCCTGACCTCGCCCGCCACCACCGTCGGCCATCTGCGGGATGCGCTCGCCCTGCCGGGCCTCGAGGGCGATCTGCGCGTGGACGCCGTCTTCCGGCTCTCCCAGGCGCTGGCGCACAACAACGAGATGCGGGAAGCGGCACGCGTGGTGGCCGCCGAGGCGGAACGCACCCCGGAGGGTCCCGCACGGATCAGACTGCAGACCGCGCACTTCCTCTGGGAGAGCGTCCAGGCCGTCGAGGACGACGGGCCGGGGCGCTCGCGCCGGCTGGCCGCGACGGCCGATCGGCTGAGCGGGCGCGACACCTCCGAGCGGGTGCTGCTGATGCTGCGCGCCTGGGACGCGACGAACCGCGGCGAGAGTGCCGTCGAGATCGTCCAGATCTGTGACCGCGCCCTGGTCAACGGGGGCCTCGCGCCCGGACTCGGCTGGACCGATCCCGCCTGGGGGTTCGAGCCGCTGGCCATGCTCGGGCTCAGTTATGCCTTCGCCGACCGGCTCGACCGGGCGGAGAGCCTGTTCGCGGAGGCGTTGCGTTCCTACGAGATCAGTGGCTGGAGCGGTGGGCATCTCTCCTTCGCCAACTGCTTCGTCGGCTATGTCATGCGCCGCCGCGGCCGGCTCGTGGAGGCCGAGACGTATGTGCGCGAGAGCCTGCGACTCGCCGAACGCGTCGGGAACGGCCTGCCCATGAACTGGGACGCGGCCTGCATGCTCATCGACATCCTGCTCGCCCGCGGCCATGTCGAAGAGGCCCAGGAGGCGGCCGACAGTTATGGATTCGTCCCGCCCTACCCCTCCACGATCGTCATCCCCGATGCGCCCTCGGTGCGCGGCCGGCTGCTGCTCGCCCAGGGGCGCACGAAGGAGGCCGTGGCCGAACTGGAGGCGGTGGGCGAGGCGTTGAAGGAGCGCGGGCGCCACAACGGCATCCTGGCACCCTGGGCCTGCGACCTGGCCAGGGCTCTGGCCGACGAAGACCCCCTCCGGGCGGCCGAGTTGGCTTCGTACGCGCGCGACCGCGCGGAGCGCTTCGGCACGGACACGGCCATCGGTGAGGCGCTGCGCTGCGCGGCGGCGCTGGAGGAAGGGCCGCGCGCCGTGGAGCTGCTGAGGGGGGCCGTCGCGTATCTGGAGGCTTCTCCGTGCGCATACGAACACGCCCTGGCCCGCGTCGAGTACGGCATCGCCGCTCGGTCGGCGGCCGAGCTGACCCGCGGTCTCACGCTGGCCGAGGCCTGTGGCGCCGACGGGCTGGCCGAGCGGGCCCGTATCGCCCTGAGCTGATACCAATTCGCCCCATCTGAAGGGCTGTTGGGTGCTCCTGTTCGGTTACTCCCGGTGCACAGGTCGACGCTGAGTGTGCAAAAAGAAGCGAGTCTATTCCTCTTGAGCGTCCCCTGTCCGGCGTTGCGTGAATATGCCTCAGCGCTGATCCCATGGGGCTACGCTCGCTCACTACGACATGGGTTGGCGTGTATTCATGCACTTGTTCCCACATGTCTTGATAGTTCGATTACCTCCCCCCGTCAACTGCCAGAGGGATCACATGGTTCGCGTTGAGGCGCCTCCAACCGACAGGACACTCCCGCTAGTTCGCGCGCTTCTGCTCTCCGTCGTCCTCACGTCCGCGGCCACGGCCGCCGGCGTGATCGCGGTGACCGAGCCCGCCCGGATACCGCTCGTGTGGGCCGGAGCCGCGGCCACCGTCGTGGTCGCCGGACTGGTCGCCGAGATCATCCGCCGCGCCGGCGTCGCGCGGCACCTGCACCACAGTTACGGCCAGCGGCTCGCGTTCCTGGAGCGCAGGCTCGCCGCGCACGACGCCGAGACCGTACGGCTCGCCAAGGAGCTCATGCCCGCGGCGGTCCACCGGCTCAAGCACGGTGAATCGCCCGAGGAGGTCATGCGCGTCCTGGTCGACAACAACGACACGTACCGGGACCTCCCGCCCGCGCAGCGCGAGATCCTGCACTCCCTGCTGCGGATCGTCGACGACGAAGAAGCCCAGCGCGAGGGATCCCAGCACGCCTTCGTGGGCATCGCCCGCCGCGTCCAGTCCATCGTGCGCCAGCAGGCCACGGAACTCCGGGACATGGAGGACGAGCACGGGCGCCAGCCCGAGGTCTTCGACGACCTGCTCCGCATCGACCACGGCAACGCCCTGATCGGCCGCCTCGCCGACTCCATCTCGGTGCTCGGCGGCGCACGCCCCGGACGCCAGTGGCCCAACCCGGTCCCGCTGTTCAGCGTGTTGCGCGGTGCGATGTCCCGCATCCTGGAGTACCCGCGTGTCGATCTGCACTCCATCGCCAAGGTCGCCATCGTCGGCCCGTCCGTCGAGCCGCTGATCCACGCCTGCGCCGAGCTCCTCGACAACGCCACCCGCTACTCGCCGCCGCAGACCCGCGTCCATGTCACCGCCGTCGAGGTGCAGACCGGGATCGCCATCGAGATCGAGGACGGGGGCGTCTCCCTCAGCGAGGAGTCCCGCAGGCGTGCCGAAGGCATGATCACCAGGGCCCAGGCCGGCGGCGGACTCAACGACCTCAGCGACTCGCCCCGACTCGGGCTCGCCGTGGTCGGCCGTATCTGCCAGAAGTACAACTTCAAGATCGCACTGCGCCAGTCCGCGTACGGCGGCGTCCGCGCGGTGCTCATCGTGCCGCGCGAGGTCATCACCTCGGGACCTGCCCCCGGTATCGCCCACGGCATCGGCGCCACGGCGATCGCCAACGCCGCCCCCGGACCCGACCCGCTCGAGGGCCGCAACCACGGGCGCAAGAAGCCGCGCAAGCCCGCCGGTCCCCAGCGCACCACCCTGCCGGCCCCCGTGTCGCTGCCCGCGTCGCTCTCCATGGAGGACGACGTCCCGGTCGTGACCGAGTGGACCCCCAACGGACTCCCGCAGCGCCGCTCCCGGCTGCGGACACCGCTCCCGGCGGAGGTCCCGCAGGCACCGGCCGAGCCGTTCATCCCGCAGCCGTACACGCCCGAGCCGTACACACCCGAACAGCCCCAGGGGCACGACGAGTTCGACGAGTACGACGAGAAGAAGACGGAGGACGAGCCCGGTCCGGGCATCTGGCTCGATGCCTTCACCAAAGCCGTCAACGGTGTGCCGCAGGATCCGTCAGAGGGGGACCCGAAGTGATTCAGCAACTGGGCAGCATGGACTGGATGCTCAAGGACCTCGCCGACAACGTTCCGGGCGTCCACCAGATCGTGGTCCTCTCGGCGGACGGACTGCGCATCGCCCGGCACGGCGGCGACCCGGACGGGGCCGACCGGCTCGCCGCCGCCTGCGCCGGGCTCCAGTCGCTGGCCGCCGCGGTCGCCACCGAGATTCCCGACAGCGACGGACGGATGAGACTCGTCGTCATCGAGATCACCGGTGGCTACTTCTACTTGATGGCGGTCTCCACCGGCTCGTACCTCGCGGTCCTCACCGACGAGCACGTGGACGCCGGCCTGGTGGGGGCCGCGATGCGCGACATGGTCGTACGGATCGGGGCGCATCTGGCGAGTCCGCCGCGCCATGACGGGAAGGCGGGATGAGCGACGACGACCCCCGTCGACAACGCAGGCAACGCCGGAAGCCGGTCAAGGCCCAACAGGACCCGGAACGGCTGTACGTGATCACCGGCGGACCGGACGGCGGCGAGCGTGCCGCGCTCGATCTGGTCACCATCGTCGTCGCCCGGGCCAAACCCACCCCGACCGTCCAGCCGGAACAGGCCGCGATCGTCAGGCTCTGCACGTCACCCCTGTCGGTGGCCGAGGTCTCGGCCTATCTGAGCCTGCCGTTCAGCGTGGTGACCGCGCTGCTGACCGATCTCCTCGCGGCCGAACTGGTCGAGTCGCGCGCGCCCATCGTCCGCGCCGCGCTCCCCGACCGGGCCCTTCTCGAAGCGGTGATGCATGGACTCCAGAAGCTCTGACACGATCCCGGGCCCCCGGAAGGAGGACGTGCTCCCGGACACGGCCACCGCCGCGGTCAAGATCGTGATCGTCGGCGGGTTCGGGGTGGGCAAGACGACCATGGTGCGCTCGGTCAGCGAGATCCGTCCGCTGACGACCGAGGAGACCATGACCAAGGCCGGGGTCGGCGTGGACGACAACCGCGGCGTGGAGAACAAGACCGCCACCACGGTGGCGATGGACTTCGGCCGCATCAGCATCAGCGAACAACTGGTGCTCTATCTCTTCGGCACACCCGGCCAGGAACGCTTCTGGTTCCTCTGGAACGGCCTCTTCGAGGGTGCCCTCGGCGCCGTCGTCCTGGTCGACACCCGCCGCCTCGAAGTCAGCTTCGACGTCATCGGGCGCCTGGAGGAGCGCGGGGTGCCGTTCGTCGTCGCCATCAACACCTTCCCCGACGCGCCGCGCCACCCGCTGGAGAGCCTGCGCACCGCACTCGACCTGCCCCCCGAGGTCCCGATAGTCGACTGCGACGCCCGCCGGCGCGACTCCAGCCGCGACACCCTCATGACGCTGATGCGCTATCTGCACTCCCTGGCCATGCAGCGGGCCTGACCCCCTCAACTTCACTCCCGTACGCACGAATTGGAGCGATCGTGACCACGCCTTACGACTTTGAACCCGGCCAGGAACCGCCCCCGCAGTGCCCCGCGCACGGACTCGGCGCCGGCGGACTGCGCAGGCTGTACGGGGCCGAGGCCGAGAACGACCCCATGGGTGTCTACGAGAAGCTGCGCGCCGAGCACGGCCCCGTCGCCCCCGTACTCATCCACGGCGACGTCCCCGCCTGGCTGGTGCTCGGTCACACCGAGAACCTCTACATGACGCGTACGCCCTCGCTCTTCTCCCGCGACTCCCGCCGCTGGGCCCGCCTGCACGACGGCTCGATCGCCCCCGACAACCCGCTCACCCCGGTCTTCACCTGGCAGCCCATGTGCGTCTTCGCCGACGGTGCCGAGCACGAGCGCACCCGCAGCGCCGTCACCCACGCCATCGACCGGATCGACACCCGGGGCACCCGCCGCTTCATCAACCGCTACAGCAACCGGCTCGTCAACGACTTCTGCGAGCAGGGCCGCGCCGACCTCGTCGGCCGGTTCGCCGAGCACCTGCCGATGATGGTGATCTGCCAGATCCTCGGCATGCCGGAGGAGTACAACGAGCGCCTCGTGCAGGCCGCCCGCGACATGATCAAGGGCACCGAGACCGCGATCGCCTCCAACGCCTATGTGATGGCCGCGCTGATGCGCCTGGTCTCCGCGCGCCGTGCCGCCCCGGAGAACGACTTCGCCAGCCGACTCATCCAGCACCCGGCCGGACTCACCGACGACGAGGTCGGCCAGCACCTGCGCCTCACCCTCATCGCCGCGTACGAGACGACGGCGAACCTCATCGCCAATGTGCTGCGCATGGTCCTCACCGACCCCCGCTTCCGCGCCCAGCTCAGCGGCGGCCACATGACCGTTCCCGAGGCGGTGGAGCAGACCCTGTGGGACGAGCCGCCGTTCACGACGATCCTCGGCCGCTGGGCGACCTGCGACACCGAACTGGGCGGCCAGCAGATCAAGGCCGGTGACGCGCTGATCGTCGGGATCGCCCCGGCCAACGTCGACCCGGTCGTACGCCCCGACCCGCACGCCTCGATGATGGGCAACCGCGCCCATATGTCGTTCAGCGGCGGCGCGCACGAATGTCCTGGGCAGGACATCGGACGCGCCATCGCCGAAGTCGGCGTCGACGCCCTGCTGATGCGCCTCCCGGACATCGAACTGGCCGTGGAGGAACATGAGTTGCGCTGGATCAGCGCACTCATGTCGCGCCATCTGGTCGAACTCCCGGTGAAGTTCCAGGCGCAGCCGCCGCAGGACATCACCATGCCGCCCGACCCGGCGGCCTCCCGGCGGCCGGTGCCGGAGTGGGAGGTCACCATGGATCCGCAGGCGGGGAACGGATCCGCGCCGGTGCCGCCGCAGGCCGCGCCCTTCGAGGCGCCGCACCAGCCGCAGCCCGCGGCGTACATCCCCGCCCAGCGCAGGCCCTCCGCGCCCAAGCGGCTGTGGCAGTCCGTCTCCCGCTGGTGGCGCGGCTACTGAACCCGGGCGGGATCAGGGGGTGATGGGAGTCCCCTGCAGACCGGCCATCCATGCCTCGACCTCTTCGGACCGGCGCGGCAGCGCGCCCGACAGGTTCTCGTTGCCGTCCTCGGTCACCAGGATGTCGTCCTCGATGCGCACGCCGATGCCCCGGTACTCGGCGGGAACGGAGAGGTCGTCGGCCTGGAAGTAGAGGCCGGGCTCGACGGTGAGGACCATGCCCGGTTCCAGGACGCAGTCCACATAGGCCTCGTTGCGGGCCTGGGCGCAGTCGTGGACGTCCAGGCCGAGCATGTGTCCGGTCCCGGCCATCGTGAAGCGGCGCTGCAGGTTCAGTTCGTACACGCGCTCCGCGGGGCCTTCGAGGAGGCCCCACTCGACCAGGCGCTCGGCGAGGAGGCGCTGGGAGGCCTCGTGGAAGTCCCGGTAGTGGCCGCCGGGGACCACGGCGTCGATCCCGGCCTGCTGGGAGTCGTACACCGCGTCGTAGATCTTGCGCTGGAGCGGGGTGAAGGTGCCGGAGACGGGGAGGGTGCGGGTGACGTCGGCGGTGTAGAGGGTGTCGGTCTCCACGCCCGCGTCGAGCAGCAGGAGTTCGCCCGGGCGGACCGGGCCGTCGTTGCGGATCCAGTGCATGATCGTGGCGTGCTCGCCTGCCGCGCAGATCGAGCCGTAGCCGACGTCGTTGCCCTCGACGCGGGCGCGGCGGAAGAAGGTGCCTTCGAGCCAGCGCTCGGAGGTGGCGACCGCGTGCGCCAACTCCTTGACGACATCGGTGAATCCGTGGGTCGTCGCGTCGCACGCCTTGCGCATCTCGCCGATTTCCCAGGCGTCCTTGACGAGGCGGAGCTCGGAGAGCGCCTCCTCCAGCTCGGCGTCGCGCTCGGGGTCGGTGGTGACCGCGGCCTCG
The DNA here is from genome assembly GCF_036227325.1 of Streptomyces sp. NBC_01465. Lineage (NCBI taxonomy): Bacteria > Bacillati > Actinomycetota > Actinomycetes > Kitasatosporales > Streptomycetaceae > Streptomyces > Streptomyces sp. NBC_01465. The sequence goes on from NZ_CP109467.1 coordinate 7,527,391, forward strand.
AGCCGGCCGTCGTGGCCGCGGATGATGCGGGTCGGCGCCTCGGGGAGCGCGGCCAGCTCGGCCGCGGCTTCCTGTACGTCGTGCACGGGCATGCCGAGGCGGGCCTCCTGCTCGGCGAGGGAGTGGCGGCGGCCGACCCAGAGTTCGGCGGTGGAGGCGCCCAGCCAGAAGGAGCCGTCCTCGCGGGAGGAGCGGGGGAGCTGGAAGCAGTACGCGTCGTGGCCGCCGCCGGCCCTGGGCTCCAGGACGAGGAGGCCGTCGACGCCCTGGTCGCCGGTGAGGTGGACGTAACCGCTGTAGGGGCGGAAGGGGTAGTCGCTGTCGTTGGAGCGGACCTTGAGCCGGCCGGCCGGGATCAGCAGGCGCTCGCCGGGGAAGCGGGCGGAGAGGGCGGCGCGGCGGGCGGCGGCGTACGGGGCCTGCTCGACGGGGTCGAGGTCGTGGAGCTCCGTATCGGCCCAGTCCTTGCGCATCAGTGCGGCGAGCTCGTCGGGCACGGAGGGATAGAGGCTGTTCTTGCGGGCCACGGGGGCTCCTTCGTCGTCGGGGATTCCAGCCTAGAGACCCTTGGGCGGAATGGAAACATGTGACATAGTACTGGCGTGAGCAATCGACTGACCTGCGATGTTGTGGTCGTCGGGGCGGGAATGGTGGGTGCGGCCTGCGCCTTCTACGCCACCCGGGCCGGCCTGTGCGTGACCGTCGTCGACCGCGGTCCCGTGGCCGGCGGCACCACGGGGGCGGGCGAGGGGAATCTGCTGGTCTCCGACAAGGAGCCGGGGCCCGAGCTCGATCTCGCGCTGTACTCGGGCCGGCTGTGGAAGGACGTCGCGGCCGAACCCGGACTGGGCGAAGCCGTCGAGTTCGAGCCCAAGGGCGGCCTGATGGTCGTCTCCGACCCCGCCGGGATGCGCGCGCTGGAGGTCTTCGCGACCGGACAGCGCGCCCACGGCGTCGAGGCGCAGTCGGTCGCCGCGGACGCACTGCACGAGCTGGAGCCGCACCTCGCGGACGGGCTCGGCGGCGGCATGTACTACCCGCAGGACTGCCAGGTGATGCCCACCCTCGCCGCCGCCCACCTGATCCGCCGCTCCGGGGCCTCGCTTCACACGGGTCGGGCCGTCACGGGAGTACTGCGTGGCGCCGACGGCAGGTTGACGGGCGTACGCACCGACGGTGGCGACATCCACGCCCCGGCCGTCATCAACGCGGCGGGCACCTGGGGCGGCGAATTCGCCGCGCTCGCGGGCGTCCACCTGCCCGTGCTGCCGCGCCGAGGCTTCGTCCTGGTGACCGAACCGCTGCCCGCCGGGGTCGTGCGCCACAAGGTGTACGACGCCGACTACGTGGCCGATGTCGCCAGCGACTCGGCCTCGCTGCAGAGCTCGGCCGTGGTGGAGTCCACCGCGGCGGGACCGGTGCTGATCGGCGCGACGCGCGAACGGGTCGGATTCGACCGCACGTTCTCGCTGCCCGCGGCCCGCATCCTGGCGGCGCAGGCCACCGCGCTCTTCCCCGTACTGGGAAAGGTGCGGGCGATGCGCAGTTATCTGGGCTTCCGCCCGTACCTCCCCGATCACCTCCCGGCGATCGGCCCCGACCCCCGGCTGCCCGGGCTGTACCACGCCTGCGGACACGAGGGCGCGGGCATCGGACTGAGCCTGGGTACAGGGCAGTTGATCGCCCAGTCGCTCACGGACAAGACCCCGGACCTGGACCTCGCCCCGTTCGGGCCCGACCGCTTCCCCGCAGAGGAGGGCCAGAGGTGAGCGACCGTCGTACCCCTCTCGACCTGGTACGGGCCGAACCCGGACCCGCGTACACCGCCACCTTCGACGGCCGCGAGATCCAGGTGCTGCCCGGCCAGACGGTCGCGGCCGCCCTCTGGTCCGCAGGTGTCACGTCCTGGCGCACCACCCGGAGGACCGGCGAGCCGCGCGGAGTCTTCTGCGGAATCGGCGTCTGCTTCGACTGCCTGGTGACGGTCAACGGCCGCCCCAACCAACGGGCTTGCCTCGTCCCGGCGGAGCCCGGCGACGCCATCACCACACAGGAAGGGACCGGCCACGATGAACTCCGCTGAGCACCAGGACCTCGCGGTGATCGGCGCGGGCCCGGCCGGGGTCGCCGCCGCCCTGGCGGCCGCGGACGCGGGCGCACGTGTGACGATCCTGGACTCCGCACCGCAGGCGGGCGGCCAGTTCTACCGCCGCCCCGCCGCCGGACTCGGCGCACGGCGCCCGCAGGCGCTGCACCACGCGTGGGGGACCTGGCAGTCACTGAACGCCCGCCTCCGGGCACATGTCGAGGCCGGCCGCGTACGGCATGTGACGGACCGTCATGTCTGGTTCGTGGAACGCCTGGAGACCCGCTTCACCGTGCACGCGCTCATCGGTCCCGAGCAGACCGAGCCCGACACCGTCACCGCCGACGCCGTGGTGCTCGCCACCGGCGGGTACGAGAAGGTCCTTCCGTTCCCCGGCTGGACGCTGCCCGGCGTCGTGACCGCGGGCGGCGCGCAGGCCATGCTCAAGGGCGGGCTCGTGCTCCCCGGGCGTACCGCTGTCGTCGCCGGGACCGGGCCGCTGCTGATGCCGGTCGCCGCCGGACTCGCCGCTGCGGGTGCCACCATCGCCGCGTACATCGAGTCCGCCGACCCCAAGTCCCTTGCGCGGCACGCCTCCACGCTCGTTCGGAACCCGGCGAAGCTCGCCGAGGGCGCACAGTACGGCGCCGCGCTCGCCCGCCGCCGCATCCCCGTGCGGACCCGCCACACCGTCGTACGGGCACACGGCACCGGCCGGCTCGAAGCCGTCACCGTCGCCGCCCTCGACGCGGACGGCCGCATCAGGCCCGGCACCGCGCGGCGCATCCCCTGCGACACCCTCGCCGTCGGCCACGGCATGCTGCCGCACACAGACCTGGCCCAGGCGCTCGACTGCACCCTCGACGGAGTGAACGTCGCCGTCGACGACGAGCAGCGCACCGACGTCCCCGGAGTCTGGGCGGCCGGCGAGGCCACCGGCATCGGGGGAGCGGTGCTCTCCCGCGCGGAGGGCGAGATCGCCGGACTCTCCGTCGCCGCACGGCTGTTGGGCGCCGCCCCCGACCCCCGCGTGCTGTCCGCCGCCGAGAGCGTCCGCACCCGGCTCCGTGCCTTCTTCGCCGCGATCGACACCGTGTACGCCCCGCCCGCGCACTGGGCCGAGTCCGTCACCGACGACACCGTGGTCTGCCGCTGCGAGGAGGTCACCGCAGGGGAGATCCGCGAGGCGGTCGACGGACTCGGCGCCGGAGATCTGCGTACGGTCAAACTCCTCACCCGCGCCGGAATGGGCTGGTGCCAGGGCCGAGTCTGCGCCCCCGGGGTCGCGGGTGTCGCGGGCTGCCCCGCGGACACCGCCCGACGGCCCTTCGCCCGCCCCGTACCGCTGGACGTACTCGCCCAGCCGGGCAACCCATCACGAAATGAGGCCTCGCATGACTGAGACGACCCACCCCTGGCACGGCGTCCTCGTCGCCACCGCCCTCCCTCTCCGCGACGACCTGAGCGTCGACTTCGAGGCCTACGCCGAGCACTGCCGCTGGCTGATCGCGAACGGCTGCGACGGCGTCGTCCCCAACGGCTCCCTCGGCGAGTACCAGGTCCTCACCGACGAGGAGCGCATCCGGGTCGTCGAGACCGCCGTGGCTGCCGTCGGCGGTGCACGCGTGATGCCCGGAGTCGCCGCCTACGGATCCGCCGAGGCCCGCCGCTGGGCCGAGCAGGCGCGCGACGCGGGCTGCGCGTCCGTGATGCTGCTCCCGCCGAACGCGTACCGCGCCGACGAGCGCTCCGTCCTCGCGCACTACGCCGAGGTCGCGCAGGCGGGCATCGACATCGTCGCGTACAACAACCCGCACGACACCAAGGTCGACCTGACCCCCGCCCTGCTCGCCCGGCTCCACGCGGCCGGACACATCCGCGCCGTCAAAGAGTTCTCCGGAGACGTCCGCCGCATCTACGAGATCGCCGAACTCGCCCCCGGCCTCGATGTGTTGATCGGCGCCGACGACGTCCTCCTGGAACTCGCCATAGCCGGAGCCAAGGGCTGGGTCTCCGGCTACCCCAACGCCCTCCCGCGCTCCACCGTCGAGCTCTACAAGGCGGCCACGGCAGGCGACCTCACCACCGCGCTCCCGCTCTACCGGCAGCTGCACGCGCTCCACCGCTGGGACTCCAAGGTCGAGTTCGTCCAGGCCATCAAGCTCTCCATGGACATCGTCGGCCGCCACGGCGGCCCGGTCCGCCCGCCACGCGTCCCGCTCCTGCCCGAGCAGGAGAAGGCGATCCGCGCCGCCACCGAGAAGGCCGTCGCGGAGGGGCTCAGCTGATGCGCAGCAAACTCGTCCTGCACGCCGTCGACTCGCACACCGAGGGCATGCCCACCCGGGTGATCACCGGCGGCGTAGGGGTGATCCCCGGCGCCACCATGATGGAACGGCGCAACCACTTCATCGAGCACATGGACGAACTGCGCACCTTCCTGATGTACGAACCGCGCGGCCACGCCTCGATGAGCGGCGCGATCCTCCAGCCGCCGACCCGCCCCGACGCGGACTTCGGCGTCCTCTACATCGAGGTCTCCGGTCTCCTGCCGATGTGCGGCCACGGCACCATCGGCGTCGCGACCGTCCTCGTGGAGACCGGAATGGTCCCGGTCGTCGAACCGGTCACCACCATCCGCCTCGACACCCCGGCCGGGCTCGTCGTCGCCGAGGTCGCCGTCGAGGACGGCGCCGCGCGCTCCGTCATCATCCGCAACGTCCCCTCCTTCTCCGTCGCCCTCGACCGCAAGGCCGTCCTCCCCGACGGGCGCACCGTCACCTACGACCTGGCGTACGGAGGGAACTTCTACGCGATCCTCCCGCTCGACCAGTTCGGCATCCCCTTCACCCGCGACCGCAAGGACGAGATCCTCGCCGCGGGCCTGACCCTGATGGACGCCATCAACCTGGACGAGGAGCCCGTCCACCCCGAGGACCCCTCCATCCGCGGCGTCCACCACGTCGCCCTGCTCGCCCCCGGGTCGGACGCCGTCCGCTCGCGCCATGCGATGGCCATCCACCCCGGCTGGTTCGACCGCTCCCCCTGCGGTACGGGCACGAGCGCACGCATGGCGCAGCTGCACGCCCGAGGCGAACTCGCCCTGGACACCGACTTCGTCAACGAGTCCTTCATCGGGACCTCCTTCACGGGCCGCCTCACCGGCACCACCGAGGTGGCAGGCCTGCCCGCGGTCCACCCGAGCATCACCGGCCGTGCCTGGGTGACCGGCACCGCGCAGTACCTGCTGGACCCCACCGACCCGTTCCCGGCCGGATTCCTTCTCTGATCAGCGCATAATGACCGTCAGTTCATGCAGTACATGACATTGCCGCAAGGAGCCCCCCGATGGCCGCGACCCGCAACCGCGCCGCTTCCCCCGCACCCGAACTGCCCGTGCTCGGGGGCAGGCGCGAGAGCTTCCGGGAGCGGGTCGCCGACGCGCTGCGGGCCGCGCTCATCGCGGGCGAACTGCTGCCCGGCGAGGTGTACTCCGCACCCACCCTCGCCGCCCGCTTCGGCGTCTCGGCGACCCCGGTGCGCGAGGCGATGCTGGACCTGGCCAAGGAGGGCCTGGTCGACACCGTCCCGAACAAGGGGTTCCGGGTCACCGCGGTCTCGGAGAAGCAGCTCGACGAATACACGCACATCCGCCGCCTGATCGAGATCCCCACGACGATCGGCCTCGCGGAGAGCGCCGATCCGGCCGCCCTGGAGGCGCTGCGCCCGGTCGCCGAGGCGATCGTCACCGCGGCGGCGGCGGGCGATCTCATCGCGTACGTCGAGGCGGACACCCGCTTCCACCTCGGCCTGCTGGCCCTCTCCGGCAACGAGCACCTGGTCGAGGTGGTGGGCGATCTCCGCAAGCGCGCCCGCCTGTTCGGCCTCACCGAGCTGGTGAAGCACGGCCGTCTGGAGGCCTCCGGCCAGGAACACATCGAACTCCTCGACGCGCTGCTGGCCCGCGACACCGACGCCGTACGCGAAGTGATCACCCGCCACATCGGCCACGTCCGCGGCCTCTGGGCGCACTAGCGCGGCGTCACCACGGTCCGCTCCGCCGAGAAGGTCCCCCAGTCGCCGTCCGGCAGCCTGGCACGGATCTTCACCGCGTACGAGGTGCCGGCCTTCTCGGTGACGACGAAGCGGTACGTCGCCCGGTCCCGCGGCGCGGCGGCGCCGTACGCGATGGTCGTGGTCAGCCGCCCGTCCAGGTACATCTGATACTCCTTCACCTCGCCGCCCGTACGCGGCACCGTCCACGCCAGCTCCACGGCCCGCTCGCCCTTGGCGGTGCGGGCCGTCGCCGTGAACGCGGTCGGCTCCGTGCTGGGGCCCTGGCCCGGGGCCGACGCGGTGGTGAGGTCGGCCGAAGGGCTGGGCGGGGACGCGTTGTCCGCGCCGTCCCTGGCCCTGACGGTGAAGGTGTAGACGGTGGCCGGGCGCAGTCCGGTGAGGTGCGCCGCCGTGGCGTTCCCGCCGACCGTGTGGATCTTCGACTGACCCTGGTAGATGTCGTACGAGGTCACGCGCACGTTGTCCCGCGCGACACCCCACTGCAGCGTCGCCGCCCGCGCCCCGTCGGCCACAGCCCGCAGACTCCCGGGCGCGGAGGGCGCCTTGTGGTCGTCGGGGACCTCCGCCGGCAGCGTCACCGCGACCTCCTTGCCGGCCGGCGAAGCGTTGCCCGCCGCGTCCAGGGCGCGCACGGTGAAGGTGTACGTGGACGACGCCGAGAGCCCGCCGATGTCGACCATGGTCGTGCCGGCCCCGACGGTCTTGACCCGCACGCCCGCCCGGAACACCTCGTAGCGGGTCACGCCGTCCTGCTTCGCAGCCTGCCCCCACATCACATGCGCCGACGTCGCACTGCTCGCCTGCACGCTCACCCCGCCCGGCGCGGGCGGGCGCTGGGTGTCCGGCTGCTGCCCGGAACAGGCGGCGAGCAGCAGCAGTCCGAGTGCTGCGGCGGCGAGGGTCGGGATGCGGCGCACGCGCGGGCCTCCGTCCGACGGGAATGGTCTGGACCATGTATGGCACAGAGCGCGCCCGTCAACAAGGGGGCGTGTACGCGTACTTACCTGCCGGGCGGCGCCGAGGAGGAGTGGGAGAGTGCCGGTGCCGGCGGGAAGGGAATCGTGGTCCGCTGCACCGGCACACCGGGCAGCACCGGGATGCCGGGCAGCCCGACGAGATCCGGGTACGAGGGCGCTGGCGGCAGCGCTGCGGGTACGGCGGCGGGTACGGCGGCCGGCGTCTCGACCGGAGCGGTCCGGGTGAGCAGGAACACGCCGAGGGCGGCGGCCCCCGCACCCGTCAGAGCGAGCAGCAGCCCCGCGACGCCACCGGTGAGCTGCTCGCCGAGCAGGGTCAGTCCGATCACCGAGGCGGCGATCGGATTGGCCAGGGTGACCACGGCGAGCGGTGCGCCGAGACCGTCGCGGTAGGCGGTCTGCGAGAGCAGCAGCCCGCCCGCGGCGAAGGCCGCGACCAGCACCGCCACCAGGACGACCTGCCAGGTCAGCAGCGGGCCCGAGCGCTCGGTGACCGAGACCGTCACGGTCTGGGTGAGGGCCGAAGCCACCCCGGAGGCGATCCCGGACGCGGCCGCGAACCGCAGCCCCGAGTGCCGGCCCCGGCGGGAGAGACCGGCGACCAGAACCATCGTGACGGCCGCGACGCCCAGCGCCTCGGGGGCGGCCAGGGTGTCGTCGGGAGCGTGACCGCCCGCGGTCAGCAGGAGTGCGCCGAGGCCCACCAGGGTCAGCACGGTGCCGCGCCACTCGAAGCGCCCCACGCGCCGGCCCGCGAGACGCGCGCCGAGCGGGACCGCGGCGACCAGCGTGAGCGCGCCGAGCGGCTGGACGAGGGTGAGCGAGCCGTACTTCAGCGCCGCCACGTGCAGCAGGGCGCCGGTGGCGTTGAGCCCGACCGAGGCCCACCAGGCGCCGCGCCCGAGCAGCCGCAGGACGCCGGCGGAGGGTGCGGTGCGGGAGGCGAGGCGCTCCTGGGCGACGGCGGCGGTCGCGTAACCGATCGCGGAGAGCAGTGAGAGGACGACGGCGGTGACGGTGGCGTTCATCGGGCGGCCCCCGATCCGGCGAGTTCACGCACGGGTTCTTGAGCGGGTACGGGCGCGGGCTCGGGCTCTTCGCGTACGGAAGGCTCGGCGCGCGGGAGGCGGAAGACCGCCAGCGCGATGCCCAGCAGCGCGGTCGCCGCGATCGCGTCCAGCCAGTAGTGGTTCGCGGTGCCGACGACCACCAGGAGCGTCAGCAGCGGGTGCAGCAGCCAGAGCCAGCGCCACCGCGAGCGGGTCGCTGCGATCAGGCCGATGGCCACCATCAGTGCCCAGCCGAAGTGCAGCGAGGGCATCGCGGCGAACTGGTTGGCCATCGAGTCGGTGTCCGGGTTCGCGCCGTACACCGAGGGTCCGTAGACCTGTGCCGTATCGACGAGGTGCGTCGCGGCGAGCATGCGCGGGGGAGCGAGGGGGAACAGGAGGTGCAGTGCGAGCGCGGCGCCGGTGAGTGCGGCCAGGACACGCCGGACCGGGGTGTAGAAGAGCGGCCTGCGCCAGTACAGCCAGGCCAGGAAGGCGATGGTGGCCGGGAAGTGGACGGTCGCGTAGTAGGTGTTCGCCACCTGTATGAGCGCGTCGCCGTGCAGCAGCAGGTGCTGCACTCCGGCCTCGCTGGGCAGGTGCAGATCGCGCTCGGCGTTCCAGACGTGCCCGGCGTTGCGGAAGGCTTCGCCGAGATGGCCATTGGCAGCGAGCCTGCCGAACTTGTACACCAGGAAGAGTCCGGCGACGAGCAGCAGCTCGCGCACGAGGGGCGGGCGGGCAGAAGTGTCCGTCTCCCTTTCGGCAGGCTCATGTCGGGCGTGCATCACCCGTGCCCCTTTGCATTCCAGTCATCGACAGATCGACAAGACGCCAGAACGCGTCGTATCGATACGCCAGTGTACCGATACGGCTGCGTATCGGTACACTGGCGTATCGATGCTGCTCGTCACACCGAAAGGGAGAGCTCATGCCGTCGCCCCAGGACTCCGCGATCACGTCGTCGCGCTCCAAGATCACGCCCGAGCGGGCGCAGGAGTTCTACGACGCGGTGCTCACCCTCCTCAGGGAGGGCGGCTACGACGCGCTGACCATGGAGGGCGTCGCCGCACTCAGCCGCTGCGGCAAGTCCACGCTCTACCGGCAGTGGGGGACCAAGCCCCAGCTGGTGGCCTGCGCGCTGCGCGGGAACAAGGCCGCCACCATCGCGGACATCGACACCGGCACCCTCGCCGGGGACCTGCGCCAGGTGGCGCGGGCGCTCGGCGACCACGCCGGGCACGACACCCCGCTGATGCACGCGATCAGCCAGGCGGCCCTGCAGAATCCGGAGCTGATGGAAGCGCTGCGCGAGGCGCTGATCGCGCCGTTCGCGGCGGCCTTCGACGCCATGCTCGCCCGAGGGGTGGAGCGCGGCGAGATCGCGGCGGACAACCCCGCGAAGGAGTTCGTCGCGGCGCAGCTGCTGGGTGTGATCCGTACCCGGCCGATGTTCGAGGGGAAGGACGCCGACGAGGCGTTCCTCACCAGCTTCATCGAGTGCGCGCTCTTCCCCGCGCTCGGACTCACCGAGTCCCCCTAGACAGGCTGCCGTCGTCCGAGCGGAACGACGACAGCCGGCGCCGCACCGTGGGGACGGGGGCGGCGCACCCCGTGAACCGGAGGGCGCCCTGCACGCAGGGCGCCCTCCGGCGCTCCGTATGATCGCGCTCCATGACGGACAACCGGATCGGACCGCCGCTGCGCGGCGACGAGCGCGAGACCCTGCGCGCCTTCCTCGACTACCACCGGGCCACGCTGGCCATGAAGTGCGAGGGGCTCATCGACGACGACCTGAAGCGCAGGTCGATGCCGCCGTCGACGCTCACGCTGCTTGGCCTGGTGCGGCACATGTGCGAGGTCGAACGCACCTGGTTCCGCAAGGTGATCAACGGCGAGGACATCCACCTCGTCTGGTCGGCCGAGGACGACTACCAGGTCGCGTACGACGCCGAGGCCTCCACCCGCTCCGAGGCGTTCGCCGCCTGGGAGGCGGAAGTCGAGCACTCCCGGCGCATCGAACGGGAGGCGGAGTCCCTCGATGTCACCGGCTACAACAAGAAGTGGGGCGAGGACGTGTCGCTCCGGCTGGTGATGCTCCACCTCATCCACGAGTACGCACGCCACAACGGCCACGCCGATTTCCTCCGCGAGGGGATCGACGGGACCGTCGGGGCCTGAGAAGGAACGATTCGCCGGTTGAGCGCCGAGCTGCGCGGGGAGGGTGGGGAGCATGACTTCGGAATCCCGTAAGGCCCTCCTCGTGCGCGGCGGTTGGGAAGGGCACCAGCCGGTGAAGATCACCGAGCTGTTCGTGCCTTTCCTCCGTTCCCACGGTTTCGACATCGATGTCAGCGAAACCCTTGAGGTGTACGCCGACGCTCAACGCCTCGCCGCCACCGATCTGGTGGTCCAGTGCTGGTCCATGGGAGAGATCACCGCCGCCCAGAGCGAGGGACTCGCCGCCGCCGTACGCGCGGGGACCGGCCTGGCCGGCTGGCACGGCGGGATCGTCGACGCCTTCCGCGGCGACATCGGCTACCACCGGTTGACCGGCGGGCAGTTCCTCATGCACCCGCCCGGATTCCACGACCACGAGGTCACCTTCGTACCCGGCAGGGCGAACCACCCCGTCGTCACCGGCCTCGCCGATTTCCGTGTCCACACCGAGCAGTACTGGATGTCCACGGACCCACTGATCGACGTCCTCGCCACCACCGTCTTCCCGCCGGGCGAGGAGTACGACCGTCCGGTCACCATGCCCGCCGTCTGGACCAGGAACTGGGGCGCGGGCCGCGTTTTCGTCTCCACCATCGGCCACAAGCCGGACGACTTCGACGTGCCCGAGGTGCGGGCCCTCACCGAGAGGGGGCTGCTGTGGGCGAGCCGCTGAGGATCGGCATGGTCGGCGCGGGCAAGATCAGCGGGGCCTACCTGGACACCTTCGTGAAAAGCGACTCCGTACGGCTCACCGCCGTCACGGACCTCGACCCGCACCGCGCCCGGACGGCCGCCGACCGGATACCGGGGGCCGAAGTCGCCGGATCTCTCGCGGAGTTGGTCGTACGCGACGACGTCGACGCCGTACTCAACCTCACCGTCCCCGCCGTGCACGCCCAGGTGGCCCTCGCCGCCCTCGCCGCGGGCAAGCACGTCTACGGCGAGAAGCCCCTGGCCGCCACCCGGGAGGAGGCCGACGCGATCCTCGCCGCGGCCCGTGCGGGCGGGCTGCGCGTGGGCTGCGCACCGGACACCGTGCTCGGCACCGGTACGCAGACCGCACGCAAGGCCGTCGACGACGGGCTCATCGGCAGGCCCGTCGCCGCCACCGCCTTCATGGCCTCGGCAGGCCCCGAATCCTGGCACCCCGACCCGGAGTTCTACTACCGGCCGGGCGGCGGACCGCTGCTCGACATGGGTCCGTACTACCTCTCCTCCCTCGTCCATGTCCTGGGCCCGGTCGTCCGCGTCACGGGCGCCGCGTCGCGCACCCGTACCGAACGGGACATCGGCAGCGGACCCCGGGCGGGGACGCACTTCCCGGTGGAGGTGGACACCCATGTCACCGGGGTCCTGGAGCATGCGGGCGGCGCCCTGACGACCCTCCTGATGAGCTTCGACATCCAGGCGGCGCGGCTCCCGCGCATAGAGGTGCACGGAACCGGAGGCTCGCTATCGGTCCCCGACCCCAACGGATTCGACGGCCTGGTCGAGTACCACCGGGCAGGCGGGGAATGGCAGTTGCTGCCCGTTTCGGCGGGCTACCGGGGCGCGGGACGCGGCACCGGGCTCGTGGATCTGGCCGACGCGCTGTCGGCGGGCCGTCCGCACCGCGCCTCGGCCGGTCTCTCCCGGCACGTGCTCGATGTGATGCTCACGCTGCTGGACGCGGCGCGGGAGGGTGCGGCACTGTCCGTGCGGAGCAGCTGCGAACGCCCCGAGCCGGTGCACATGCGGTAGCCGGGCACCGGCAGAATGACCGCCATGCCCCGTACCACTGCCACGTCTCCCTGCCCCTGCGGGCTTCCCGCCCCGTACGCCTCCTGCTGCGGCCGCTACCACTCCGGTGCGGCCGCGGCCCCCACGGCGGAGGCGCTGATGCGCTCGCGCTACAGCGCCTTCGTCGTCCAGGACGCCGCGTACCTGCTGCGGACCTGGCACCCCACGACCCGGCCGCCCGGCATCGAATTCGACGCGGGTCAGCGGTGGCAGGGGCTGGAGATCCTGGAGGCGACGGAGGGCACCGCCTTCCACACGAAGGGGACGGTCACCTTCCGCGCGCGCTGGACGTACCAAGGCGAGGCCGACTCGCTCTACGAGCGCAGCCGTTTCGAGCGGGTCGACGGCGCCTGGGTGTACGTGGACGGAACCTTCGAGGAGTCCGCCTAGGAGGCCGCGGCGGCCTGCCTGCGGGCGTGCAGCCGCAGTGGCAGATGTTCCGGATGAAGGCTGACCGACAGCCGGGAGGGGCGGATCTGGACTCCGGAGGCGGGAGACAGGCTCCACCGGGACGCGATCGTGGCCAGTGCGAGCACGGTCTCGGCCATGCCGTAGGTGTCGCCGATGCACTTGCGTGCTCCTCCGCCGAAGGCGACGAAGGCTCCGCGCGGAAGGCCGGATGCACGTTCGGGCAGCCATCTGTCCGGATCGAATGCGTGGGGGTCCGGGAAGAGGTCGGGGCGCCGTTGAACGGTGACAGGGCTGAACAGGATGGCGGTTCCGGGGGGCAGGTGCCGGCCGGCCAGTTCGACCTCTTGGGTCGTGGTGCGGGTCAGCAGCCAGCCGGGCGGGTACAGGCGCAGCGTTTCCGTGAGTACGCGGCTGGTGAAGGTCAGTTGTGACAGGTCCTTCCACTCGGCAGGTCGCCCGCCGAGGACCTGGTCGACCTCCTCCTGGAGCCGGCGTTCGGCTTCGGGATTCGTGGACAGCAGGTGAAGTGCCCAAGCGAGGGCGGCAGCGGTGGTGTCCCCTCCCCCCAGCAGCATGGTGATGAGGTGATCGCGGATCTCCGCATTGCTCATCTCCTGGCCGTCCGGCCCGGAACCGGAGTCGAGGAGGATGGGCAGGATGCCGCCGGAGTCCGTCGCCTCCTTCCGGTGCGCCTCGATCATGCGATCGACGGTGTCGAGAAGGTTCTTGACGGCGGTCTGGAAGCGGCGGTTCGCCGGGGTGGGGATCCTGCGCAGAGCGGGCGGGGTGAGCATCCGCAGGAAACTGCCGTTGAACACGGTGTCGAACGAGCGGCGGACCACTTCGATGGTTTCCGCGTCGACGGTGGTGGAGAACAGGGTCCGTGTCACGGTCCGCAGGGCGAATCCGTACAGCTGAGGAAATACGTCGATTTCCTGGCCGTCTTTCCAGTCCCGGGTCAGCGTGGAGATCTCGTCCCCCATCACGGCGGCATGACCTTCGACGAGCGCCGGGTGGAAGGCGGGCTGGATGAGGCGGCGTTGCCGCCGATGGTCCTTGTGGGTCGATGTTCCCAGACCGTTGCCCACGAAATCGCGGAGCCGGTCCATGACCGGCCCTCCTTTGTCGTAGACGCTGTCATTGGTCAGGATGTGCCAGACAATCTCGGGATGGCACGGTACGAAGGCCGGTTGCGGTCCCAGCCTGATTTCGACCAGGTCGCCGATCGTGGAGAGCGACTCGAGGAATTCCAGGGGCTGCCTCCACAACTGCCATCCGTGACCGATGGCGGGATGTGCCCCGGGTGCGGTGCCGGAGGTGAGTTGGGCGGCCGAAGGCGCGTGTCCGAGCATGGTGGTTCCTCCTGCCTGGTCAGGCGCGGCTGTGCGAGGGGAGGGCGTCGTGCCGCGACGTCTGGTACCGCTCGGCACGGAGGTGGTAGTCGAAGTCTCCGCGGACGAGCATGCGGTAGTCGTGGACGCACTGCTCGACATCCGCCAGGACGTTGCTGCCGGCCCCGATGGATTTCAGCTGGGAAGTCAGCTGTCGCTCGGCTTTCTGGATGCGCTCGATATACACGGCGAGCATGTCGTTCGCCACTTCGAAGGCTTCCTGCAGCGAGCATCCGCGATGATGCTGGATCAGGCAGACGGAGTTGTGGTAATAGCCGACCTCTTGCTCTTTCTGCGTCGAGCAGATGTCGTTGTAGAGGGCGATGTGGTCGGTCGCCGCGTTGCGCAGGGCGATGAATCCGGAAAGGTTCCTCACCGCCTCCGGAAGGTCGATCCGGGCGGGTATCTCGTACAGGTCCAGGAATCCCCGCATGGCGATGGCATCGCGCCGGTGGTGGCTGAACTCCTCGACTTCAGGAACATGGCCGGAGGCCCGGTCGGCAGCTTCCGTGTAGTAGGTCCACAGCCACCCCGAGGTGTCCCGGCGGAACACCTTGGTCCACCCGGCCGAGCGGTTCGAGCAGATGCGCTGCCACAAGTCGGAGAGTGCGTGCTCCAGCGGGCCGGCCGGGGCTTCCTTCCCGTCGATCACGGCGATCAGCCGGACGATGACCTCCTCGCACCGGGCCGGGTCACGCCCCTGCGGGCCGTCGTCGAACATGTCGTCGACAACGAAGGACCAGACGGTCCACTCGCAGAAGAGCACAAGGTCGGCCAGCTCTGCTGCGGGATAGATCAGGGACGCCCAGAGCTCGGGACGGGCCTGGCGAACCTGTTCGTGGACCTCCGGTGTCGGGCACAGGTCGAAACGGTCCGTCCACTGCCACATCTCCACGGCTGCCTCGTTCATGAGGGCGTTGCACCCCATGCTGGGAAACGGCATGTCGAAGCGCGGAAGTGTGGCCCGCTCCGGGATGTTGATCGCCATCATCTTTTACCTCTCGTGTCGTTGCTGCCCGACGCTGCGCGAGGGGTGTCCGAGCAGTGAGTCGGCCTGACGCAGGCATGCGAAATCCCTGTGGCGGCAGGTGAGCGGCTGGTGTGCGTACGTCTGGTGCCCGGCGTCGACGACGAGCGTGTCCCGGGGAGAGCGGCGGACCCGGTGCAGGTCCGGAGCCGTGCCGCCGAGGCGGTCACGTGTCGGAGAGCTCATCGGGCGCGTTCCTGTCGCCGGGGTCTGGGGCGGGGGCGGAGCCATCACCAACCCGGTGTGTTGCACCGGTTGTTGGAGGCTGGCAGCCGCCCCGTACAACTAGTACACCGCTCATGCGTTCGTTCGAACAGAGGGCCCTGGTGATGGAATCGCCAAAACCGGTACAACATGGCGTGGTTGTGCACTCAGGTGGGCGTCCGATCGGAACGAAGACGGCAAAAATGGGCAGGGCGGCCAACAGTGCAGGCCGCAGTCGTTGAGCTGCGACAGGCGTCTTCCGAACAGTCCTAGGCCGAGGCAGCCGCCGCTTCCTCGGCGGTGAGCCGCGGCCGGGCGGCGGGCGCCTGCCTGCTGAGACCCTGATGCGGTGCGGGGTCCGCCGGGCGGCGGGTGTGCCAGTCCGTGACGGCCTGATAGGCGGCGGCGACTTCGAGGAGGCGGTCCTCCTCGTACGGCTGCCCGCCGAGGATCACCCCCTGCGGGATCCCGTCCGTGAAGCCCGCGGGGAAGGCGAGTTCCGGCAGTCCGAGGATGTCGAAGGGCACGGGCCCCGTCTGCAGCAGGACGTCGCAGTGGGCCATGACCCCGTCCAGGACCTCCCTCAGGAGGTGGTTCTTGGCCCGCTGGGCCGTGATCCACTCGTCGCCGGAGATCATCAGGCCCTGCAGCCAACTCAGCAGCGACACCCCGAACTTCGCGGGGTCCTCCTGCAGCCAGTGCCGGAAGGGCTCCGTCCGCTCGGAGAGCCGGGCGGCGTTGAACGTCCCGGTCAGCAGAGCCCAGTCAGCCGGATAGGTGACGTCCACGAGCGTCACCCCCGAGATCCCGTCCAGCGTGTCCAGGAAGGCCTTGCGCACATCGGACGCCGAGGCGAGGAAGTCGGCGGGCACCCCCACCCGTACCGCCCTGCGCATCCGCACCGTCCCGCCCCGCGAGACCACTGGTGTCGCCGAACGGATGAGATCGGGCACCGCGGGAAGCCCCAGCGTGCGCGGGTCCTTCGGGTCGGGCCCCGCCATCACGGACATCATGATCGCCGCATCCATGGCGTCGCGCGCCAGCGGCCCGCTGTGGTCCCTGGTGTACGAGAGCGGGATCACGCCGTGGATCGAGACCCGGCCCATCGTGGGCTTCAGCCCCGTCAGGTTCTGCTGGTTGGACGGCAGGACGATGGACCCGCCGGTCTGTGTGCCGATCGACGACGCGGCCATCCGCCCCGCCACCGCGCATGCGGGGCCGGTCGACGAACCGCCCGGATCCACCGAAGGGTCGTCCGGAGTCCAGGCGTTGACCGTGGTGACCGTCCCGTCGGGCGTCGTGGCGCGTGTGGTGGCGAGCGGGCCCATCTGCCCCTTGCCGAGCACGATGCCGCCCGCCGCGGTCAGCCGGGCCACGGCCGTCGCGTCGTGGTCGGGCACGAAGTCCTGGAAGATGAAGGAGTTGCAGCGCGTGGGGACGCCCGCGGTGAAGTAGTTGTCCTTGATGCAGAGCGGAATGCCCTTCAGGATTCCGTGCGCCCCGCCGCGCCGGTCGGCCCTGCGGGCCGCGGCGAGCGCCGCGTCGCCCGTCACCTCGGCGTACGCCTGATAGGTGGAACCGTAGGCCGCGATCCGCTCCAGGTACGCCTGGGTGAGTGCGGCGGAGGTGAGCTTGCCGCCTCGCATCAGCACCACGGCCTCGGCGACGGTGGCCTCCGTCGGATCCTGCCTCGCCGCCTCCCGTACCTCGATGTCGGGGACGGCGAGCGGATGCGAGGCGGAGGACGTACGTGCCTCGGCGGCCTGCGGGAGCGCGATGCCGGTGGCGGCCGCGGCCGAACTCGCCAGGAAGGTCCGGCGGTTGAGGGAACGGCTCATCGGGCGCCGCCCGTCGCGTCGGCCGTCCAGGCTTCGGTGATCGACGGATAGATCAGCGGCGGTGAGGCCTGCTGCGCGTACTCCGGCCGCGCCTCGGCGCCCCACCCCGCGAGCGCGGCGGGCGTCGAGGCGACGAAGCTCCGCAGGGAGCGGAGCGCCTCGGCCCGGGTGGGTGCTCCGGTGGCGGGGTCGGACACCTCGGGGAGTTTGTCGAGGTCGACGCCCGCCAGGGCGAGGCGGGTGCGTATGTAGGCGTCGAGCTGTTTGGTCGTGGGCGCGCTCAAGGGGGCCTCCATGATCACTGTGTGGGTGCTGCGACCTCATCAGCCGTTCATGAAGACCCCGTTGACCTCACGCTTCACACGTGTAACTTCCGCTTCAGCAGCCGAAGTCGACCAGCCGGAACGTGACGTAGTGGTCGGCCGTGTAGTAGTCCTCGGCGGTCTTGCTGCCGGTGACGATGCGGCGCGCTCCGCGCGTGGAGCTGCCCGGAGTGATGACCGTGTACTCGTGGTAGTAGCCGGTCGACTGGGAGGGGAGGACTCCTTCGCGGTTCTGGAAGACGACACCGTCCTGCGAGTACGGGTACGGGCCGCCCGCGTCGATCAGGTCGAGGGTGTCGTGCGCCTGGGAGGGCAGGGCCGTGTAACAGACGGTCCCGCTGACGGTGGCATGCGCCTCGGTGGCGACCAGGACGGAGGGGGCCATGACGACCGCGGTGGCGACGGCGACGGCAGCGGCACGGGTGCGCAACGCGCGTAGAGTGATTCGCATGTGGACCAGGATGGGGGCGCGCGGGGCCACAGGGGAAGAGGCATGATGAACCGTCACTTCCGCTTTACTTCGTGTTACTTGAAGGAAATCCACCCTCACCGGACCTTCACCCCGGGCAGGGTTCAGGCGGCGGATTCCTGCCACTGGGCCACCGATTCCGCCGCGATGGCGGCGGCTGTCGCGCGCGCCGTCGCGGCCGGGACCCCGCCGGTGGCGGTCCGGCGGGCGTGCAGGGCGAGCCGGTCGGCGCCCTCGTTGAGGGGGTGGCCGTCGTGGCCGCGCACCCAGCGCAGGGTGACCGGCGGCCGTACGGTCAGCTCCTGACGTATCACGATCAGCGTCCCGTGCACCCGTGCGCTGCGCGGCGAAGGGGCGCGCCACGGCCCGCCGGGCCGCTCCGGGCGGAGGCTGTCGACCAGATGGATCGCCGCGCGGCTGTCGCACAGCACGGTGAGGTCGTGGGTGCGCGGTGCGGCCCTCAACAGCTCCTGGATGCCGAAGAGTTCGGCCTCCAGCGGCTCGGTGCACACCGCAGGACCGAACCCGTACGCGCCGTTCTCGTCCAGCCACGCCCAGCCGCCGTCCCTGGTGTGCTGTGCATGCGAACCGTCGCTCGCGGCGGTCAGCGACGGACGCTGCTCGGTGGCCTCGCGCACCAGGCGCGTCGCGGCCTCCCTGGCGCGGCAGTGCAGCAGACTGCCACCGATCACGTCCTGGGGTGCGCAGACCGTCAAGTACGGGATCCGGGAGGCGAGTTCGGTCAGGGTGAGCGAGAGCAGCTGGTCGTTGCAGAGCAGCGTGACCCGGCTGCGGTCCACGAGTGCGGGGCGCCGCAGCAGCGACTCCATGGCGTCGAGCAGCGCGTGGGGATGGTCCAGGCCCGGAGGGCAGAGCGTCTCGGTGTGCCAGCCGCCCGCCTCGGCCAGCGCCCAGGCGCGGCGGCCCGCACGCTTGGCGACGACGAGTGCGGTGAGCGTGGGCAGGGGCGTGGCGGCGGTGGTCATGGCGGACCTCCGGGCTCGTAGCGGACACGAGTGCGCGGTGTACTCCATGACGTGCGAGCGACGCCTGAGGTTCCCGGGCCGGGGTGCGGGAAGCGGGGTGTGAAGCTCCGCTGTGGGCCCGCTTAAGAAAACCTCGATGGACCGATCCGCCCGGACTCGGCAGATTGGTGCTGTTCACTGATCGCCACCGCCACGCCTGGAGCCGCCGCGATGAAGGCACTTGTCAAGCAGCACGCCGAGCCCGGGCTGTGGCTCATGGACGTACCCGAGCCGGAGACGGGCCCGGGCGATGTGCTGATCAAGGTGCTGCGTACGGGGATCTGTGGCACCGACCTGCACATCCGCTCCTGGGACGGCTGGGCGCAGCAGGCGGTCGAGACGCCGCTCGTGCTCGGGCACGAGTTCGTGGGCGAGGTCGCATCGGTCGGCGCCGACGTGCGCGACATCGCGGTGGGCGACCTGGTCAGCGGCGAGGGGCACCTGGTCTGCGGCAAGTGCCGCAACTGTCTGGCCGGCCGCCGCCACCTGTGCCGCTCGACGATCGGCCTCGGCGTCGGCCGCAACGGTGCCTTCGCGGAGTACGTTGCCCTGCCGGCCTCCAATGTGTGGGTGCACCGTTCCCCGGTCGACCTGGACGTCGCCGCGATCTTCGACCCCTTCGGCAACGCGGTCCACACCGCGCTCTCCTTCCCGCTGGTCGGCGAGGACGTCCTGATCACGGGCGCCGGCCCGATCGGCATCATGGCGGCGGCGGTCGCCAAGCACGCGGGTGCGCGCAACGTGGTCATCACGGATGTCAGTCCGTACCGCCTCGAACTGGCGACCAAGGCGGGCGCGACGCTCGCGGTCAACGTCGCCGAGACGTCGATCGCCGACGCGCAGCGACAGCTCGGGCTGCGGGAGGGCTTCGACATCGGCCTGGAGATGTCCGGCCGCCCCGAGGCGATGCGGGACATGGTCGCGAACATGACGCACGGCGGGCGGATCGCGATGCTCGGCCTTCCGGCGGAGGAGTTCGCGGTCGACTGGTCGAAGATCGTGACGTCGATGATCACCGTGAAGGGGATCTACGGGCGCGAGATGTTCGAGACCTGGTACGCGATGACGGTGCTGCTGGAGGGCGGCCTGGACCTGTCCCCGGTGATCACGAACCGCTACGGCTTCCAGGACTTCGAGGCGGCGTTCGACGAGGCGGCGACGGGCCGCTGCGGCAAGATCATCCTCGACTGGACGGCCTGATCCCCGCTGGGGGCTCCGCCCCCAGGCCCCCGGTCCTCAATCGCCGGACGGGCTGGTTTTTGCTGAACTTGAATCGCACGCGCAGCAAAATCAAGCCTCTCCGGCGATTGAGGAGCGGGGTCTGCGGGGCGGAGCCCCAGCGGGGGTCTGCGGGGCGGAGCCCCCGGTCTCGGGAAGGGGCGGGATCGGGGAACCCCTCCGTCTGCGACCCCGGCCCGCCCACCGACCCGCACCCACCACAACTACCGCACCCCGGGAGCACGCATGTACGGCACCGTCCGCGAAGACCTCCGCGCCACCCTCGACGAGATCCGCGAAGCGGGTCTCTTCAAGCCCGAGCGCGTCATCTCCACCCCCCAGAGCGCCACCGTCTCCGTCCCCTCCGGCGACGTCCTGAACTTCTGCGCCAACAACTACCTCGGCCTCGCCGACCACCCCGAGATCGTCGCCGCCGCCAAGGACGCCCTCGACCGCTGGGGCTACGGCATGGCGTCCGTCCGCTTCATCTGCGGCACCCAGGACGTCCACAAGGAGCTCGAGGCCCGCCTCTCCGCGTTCCTCGGCCAGGAGGACACGATCCTCTACTCCTCCTGCTTCGACGCCAACGGCGGCGTCTTCGAGACCCTCCTCGGCGCCGAGGACGCGGTCATCTCCGACGCCCTCAACCACGCCTCGATCATCGACGGCATCCGCCTCTCCAAGGCCCGCCGTCACCGCTACGCCAACCGCGACCTCGCCGACCTGGAGCAGCAGCTCAAGGACACCCAGGACGCCCGCCGCCGCCTCATCGTCACCGACGGCGTCTTCTCCATGGACGGCTACGTCGCCCCCCTCGCCGAGATCTGCGACCTCGCCGACCGCTACGACGCCATGGTCATGGTCGACGACTCCCACGCCGTCGGCTTCGTCGGCCCCGGCGGCCGCGGCACCCCCGAGCTGCACGGCGTGATGGACCGCGTCGACATCATCACCGGCACCCTCGGCAAGGCCCTCGGCGGCGCTTCGGGGGGCTACGTCGCCGCCCGCGCGGAGATCGTCGCGCTGCTCCGTCAGCGCTCGCGCCCGTACCTCTTCTCGAACTCCCTCGCCCCGGTCATCGCCGCCGCCTCCCTCAAGGTCCTCGACCTCCTGGAGTCCGCGGGCGACCTGCGCGACAAGCTCGCCGCCAACACCTCGCTCTTCCGTACGAAGATGACCGAGGCCGGCTTCGAGATCCTCCCCGGCGACCACGCCATCGCCCCCGTCATGATCGGCGATGCCGCCGAGGCGGGCCGCATGGCCGAGCTGCTCCTGGAGCGGGGCGTCTACGTGATCGGGTTCTCCTACCCCGTCGTCCCGATGGGCAAGGCCCGCATCCGCGTCCAGCTCTCCGCCGCGCACTCCACCGCCGACGTCGAGCGGGCGATTGCGGCCTTCATCGACGCACGGGCGACAATGGCCGGGTGATCGACCCCCGCCGTCTGCGCATCCTGCGGGCCGTGGCGGACCACCGAACGGTGACCGCCGCGGCCGCAGCGCTGTATCTGACCCCCTCCGCCGTCTCTCAGCAGCTCGCCGCGCTGGAGCAGGAGACCGGGCACGCCCTCCTGACCCGCAGCGGCCGGGGCGTGCGCCTCACCGCGGCCGGAGAGATCCTCCTCACCCACACCCATGAGGTCCTCGCGCAGCTGGAGCGCGCCGAGGCCGAGCTCGCCGCCTACGCGGACGGCGCCGCCGGCGAGGTCACCGTCGCCGCCTTCGCGACGGGCATCGCAGAGGTCCTCGCCCCCGCCATCCGTGACCTCGCGGACACCCGCCCCGGCCTGCGCATCCACGTACGCGACGCCGAGGGCGACGAGAGCCTGACCCTCGTCCTGGACGGCCGGGCGGACCTCGCGCTGGCCGTCGAGTACCGGGGCGCACCCCACGAGGACGACCGCCGCCTGGCCCGCGTCCCGCTCTACGCCGAGCCCTTCGACGCGGTGCTCCCCGCCGGGCACCCCCTCGCCCAGGCCCCCACCGTCGAGCTCGCCGACCTCGCCGGCGCCGACTGGATCGGCCAGTACCCCGGCAACCCCTGCCACGACGTGATGCTGCTCGCCTGCGAACTCGCCGGATTCGAGCCCCGCCTCACCCACTCCTCCGACGACTACCGCGCGGTCGTCGCCCTCGCGGGGGCGGGCGCGGGCGTGGCGCTCGTGCCGCGCTCCGCGCTGCGCGGGATGGAGCTGAAGGAGGCGGTCGTACGCCCCGTACAGGGGCAGGCCGCGACCCGCCGGGTCTTCGCGGCCGTACGGAGAGGGGCCGAGCAGCACCCGCTGCTGCGACCCCTCCTCGACGCACTCGCCGACGCGGCGGCCGGACTCACCACCGGCTGAGGCTCACCCCTTCGGCGGCACCAAGGTCACCAGGAATTTCTTCGCGGCGCCGACGTTCCCCGCCGGGTCGATCGTCCGGTACTCGACGGTGTGGGTGCCGTAGTCCGGCGTCGCGTCGTCCCACGGCACGGCCCGGGTCTTCCCGAGCTTTCCGTAGACGAGGTTGTCGATGTTCGTGCCACCGGGTGTGAAGAGGTACGGCGCCGAGGCGTCCGTCGGCCAGCCGTAGTAGGTGTACCAGCCGTCGCCGTCGACCCTGAACTGCTGCACCACATAACCCTGTTGGTCGTCGGTGGCGGTCAGCTTCATGGTGAACGCGCCGTCGTAGACGTACTCCGTCGGCTTCCCGTGACGGCTGACCGTACGGAGCGGTTCGGAGAGCGCGTACGCGGCCGTGGCCGGGGTCGCGTCGACCGTCCAGGCGAGCTGCTGGGAGGTCCCCGCGATCCGCGCCTTCAGAGTGTGCGTGCCGGGGCGCAGCTTCAGGGCGCCCAGGTCGAGATCGCGGTCGTTGCCGCGGGTGTGCACCGGGCGCCCGTCGAGGGACCAAGTGACGGCGGGCGCACGGCCAGTGGCGGGGTGGGAGGTGTCGGCGTACACGACGGAGGACGCGCCGACCGGGGCGGTGGTGGCGGTGTGGTCGGTGAACTCGGCTGCCACGGCGGCCTGTTGCGTGTGGACTGCCGTGTCGACCGTCCATGTCACGGTCCTGGTCAGCGCGCTGGAGGCGCGGATCGCGGGGTCGCGTACGAACGGCGTTGGGTCGGTGACCGTGGCCGTCAACCGGTGCGTCCCGCCCCGCAGATGCAGCGCGCGCAGATCGAGGGTGCGGGCGCCGGCCGCGGACCGTACGGGACGGCCGTCGAGCTGCCAGCCGACGTCCAGGGCGCCGCCCACCGGGTGCAGCGTGTCGACCCACACGGACCGGTCGGCGCCGACCGGGTCCGCGCTCGGGGTGTGGTCCTGGATCAGGTTGACCTTGGCGGAGATCGCCCGGGTCATCACCTCGCGCTCGACCTGGTCGAAGGCGTAACCGAGGGTCTTCATCATGGAGTGCTTGCTGGGCCGCCAGACACCCTTGGTGTCGTACATCCCGCCCTCGTAGCGGCCGATGGTGCCGCCGGACAGGCTCGTCTCGCCCAGCCAGCGCCACCACTTGGCCTGCTGGTCCTTCATCTGCTGCTCGGTGAGGAGCGTGTGGTGGGCGGAGTCGGGCTCGCCGCCCTCGTAGGTGCCGCCCGCGACACCGCGCGCGTAGTAGTCGTACTCGTCCTGGAGGCCGCCGAGCGAGTGGCCTATCTCGTGCGGGGTGATCAGCGAGGAGAGGGCGTTGCCGCCGGAGGCCGTCGCGTAGGTGCCGCCCGCGCCCCCGTAGGTCTTGCTGTTGGCGAGGGCGACGATCTGCCGGTTCGAACCGGCCGTGCCGGGCACGAGGTCGGCGAGCGCGCTCGCCTTGGAGCTGTTCATGGTGAGCAGCCGCTGCACGCTGCCTGCGTTGCAGCCGCCCCAGAAGCCCATGTCGAGGACGGTGTCGCGGCGCGGTGCGTCGAGGCCCGGGTCGCAGTCGACGCCGGACTCGGGGGACGGTGTCTCGACCGCCCAGACGTTGATGTACGAGCGGTAGGAGGCGAAGGGCTCGGTGGACCACAGCACATTCATGTGCTTCTCGACATCGGCCCGGAACGCGGGCAGTTCGTCGGCCGTGTAGCCGTCGCCGAGCACCACGATGTTGAAGCGCTTGTCGGCCGGACCCGTGTTCTGGACGGGCAGCACGGTCGCGTTCGCGGTCACGGGCGTCCCGCCGGTGCCGGCGGCCGCGGCCGGGGACGGAGTGGAGCCGAGGACACATGCGGCGAGGAGCGCGCCCGCCGCGGCGAGCACCCCCGCCCTTCTGCCGGAAGCTTTCATGCGGCGGAGCGTACGGGTGGGGCCAATGGGCCGTAAAGAGCCCCGAGTTGAGTTCGGCCAGGTGGTATCAGGTGGTATCAGGCGGTGGACTCCCTGACGATCAGCTCGGTGGCGACCTCGACGCGGGTGGTGGGCGGCGTCTCCCCGGCGATCAGCTGCAGGACCATGCGGGCGGCCAGCGCGGTCATCTCGGCGAGCGGGGTGCGGACCGTCGTCAGCCGGGGGGTCACCCAGTCCGCGAACGGCAGGTCGTCGAAGCCCACGACGCTGAGGTCCTCGGGGATGCGCAGCCCCAGCTCGGCGGCGGCCCGGTAGGTGCCGAGCGCCTGGTGGTCGCTGCCCGCGAAGACCGCGGTCGGGCGGTCGGGCAGTCGCAGCAGATCCAGGGCGTGCCGGTGGGCCGGGCCATGGGTGAAGTCCCCGTAGCGCACGAGCTCTTCGTCGTACGGGATGCCGGCCTCCTCCAGCGCCGTACGGTATCCGCCCACCCTGGCGCGGGAGGTGAGCCGGCGCTCGGGGCCGCTGATGAGGGCGATCCGCCGGTGGCCGAGCCCGACCAGATGGCGGGTCGCGGCAAGGCCGCCGGGCCAGTTGGTGGCACCCACCCACGGCACGCCCGGTGCCGGTTCGTCGATGGGCGCGACCAGCGCGAACGGGAGCGCGAGGCGGCGCAGCTCCCGGTGCTGGGCGGCGGTGAGTTCGGGCACGACCAGGATCGCGCCGCGGGTGGGCCGGGTGGCGAGCGAATCCAGCCACTGGCGGGCGAGTCGGCTGCGGCCGTGGGTGGCCGAGACGACGAGGCCCATCCCCACGTCGTGCAGGGTCTCCTCCGCGCCGCGGATCAGCTCCACCGCCCAGGGGCTGTCCAGCTCGTTGATGACGAAGTCGATCAGCCCGCCCCGGGGAAGCGCGGGGTCCGTTGGGCGTGCCCCTCCGGGGCGGTATCCGTGCTGCTCCAGAAGGCGCTGGACCTTGGTGCGCGTCTTCGAAGAGACATCGGATCTGTTGTGCAGCACCTTGGAGACCGTCGAGACCGAAACCCCGGCCTCATGAGCTATTTCGGCCAGGGTGCTCCCAGCGGTTTCCTCCCCACCCGTTGACGTCATCCGATGTTTCTCCTACGTTTCGTGGCGTTCCCGTTGTTGCGAAAACTATCGCAACATCAACTCCCATTCCCAGGGGTGGACTTCATGAGGCGCTGGCTGCAGGGCTGTGTCACCTCCCTCGCCGAGCCGCTCCTCCCGTACTTCAGCGAGGGCCGCGCCCGGCTGCGGCTCGGCGCCAACACCGCGATCCACGACGACACGGCTGCCGAACTCGAAGCGTTCGCACGCCCGTTGTGGGGACTCGCCCCGCTCGCGGCGGGCGGCGGCCCCTTCGATCACTGGGACCACTGGGTCCGGGGACTCGCCGCGGGAACCGACCCCGACCACCCCGAGTACTGGGGCGAACCCGGCCCGCACGACCAGCGCATCGTCGAAATGGCCGCCATCGGCTTCGCCCTCGCGCTCGCCCCCGACCGGCTCTGGGACCCCCTCACAGGCCCCGAACGCGACCGCGTCGCCCACTGGCTGCGCTCCGCACTCGACCGGCCGACCACCGCCAACAACTGGCTCTTCTTCCCCGTCCTGATCTCCCTCGGCCTCGACCGCGTCGGCGTCCCGTACGACCGCGAGACCGTCCGCACCCGCCTCGAGCGCCTGGAGACCTTCTCCCTCGGCGACGGCTGGTACTCCGACGGCCCGACCGAGCGCCGCGACTACTACGTCCCCTGGGCGATGCACTTCTACGGCCTGCTCTACGCCGCCGTCGCAGGCGACCTCGACCCCG
Organism: Streptomyces sp. NBC_01465; assembly: GCF_036227325.1. Lineage (NCBI taxonomy): Bacteria > Bacillati > Actinomycetota > Actinomycetes > Kitasatosporales > Streptomycetaceae > Streptomyces > Streptomyces sp. NBC_01465. The sequence goes on from NZ_CP109467.1 coordinate 7,553,562, forward strand.
AGCGCGCCGTCCGCTTCCGGATGCGCGCCTCCCTCTTCGCCCGCGACTTCCAGCACTGGTTCGCCGACGACGGCACCGCCGTCCCCTACGGCCGCAGCCTCACCTACCGCTTCGCCCAGGCCGCCTACTGGGGCGCCCTCCCGTACGCAGGCGTCGAAGCCCTCCCCTGGGGCGTCGTCAAGGGCCACTACCTGCGCCACCTCCGCTGGTGGCGGCAGCAGCCCATCACCACACCCGAAGGACTGCTCACGATCGGCTACGGCTACCCCCAGCCCGCACTCGCCGAGCAGTACAACGCACCAGGATCCCCGTACTGGGCCCTGAAAACCTTCCTCCCCCTCGCGCTCCCCGAGAGCCACCCCTTCTGGAGCGCCCCCGAACTCCCCGCCCCCGCAGTCCCATCCGTCTCCGGACAGCCCCACGCGGGCGCCGTCCTGATGCGCGCGGGCGGCGACGTGACGCTCCTCGCCGGACGCCAGCACCACTCCTGGGTGCGCCACGGCGCCGAGAAGTACGCCAAGTTCGCGTACTCCACCCGCTTCGGCTTCAGCCTCCCCGCCGGGCCCGTCGGCCTCGACCAGGGCGCGTACGACTCGATGCTCGCCCTCAGCGAGGACGGCGACCACTACCGCGTACGGGAAGAGCCCGCCGACTCCGCCGTCACGGACGGCACGGTGCGCTCCGCCTGGCACCCCTGGCCCGACGTGGAGATCACCACCTGGCTGACCGCGGCCCCGCCCTGGCACCTGCGCGTCCACCGCATCCGCACCGCACGCCGACTGCACACCGCCGAGGGCGGATTCGCCGTCGACCGCGACGCCGGCACCGACCGCAGGACGGGCGCCGCCCGCGCCCGCATCCTCTCCCCGGCCGGACTCACCGGACTCATCGACAGCGACGGCCGCAGAACCGGCGAGACCGTCGACTGCCTGCCCGGCACCAACGTCCTCGCCCGCCGCACCGCGATGCCCCTGCTGACCGCCGAACTCCCGCCCGGGGAGCACTGGTTGCGCTGCGCCGTACTCGGCACCGCCGCAGGACCCGAGGGCGAGACGGCATGGAAGAACCCGCCCGCACCACCGACACCGAAGACCGGAGGCCGTACGTGAGAGTCCCGCGCAGACCCAAGGCGCTGCTGGCAGCAGTCGCCGCAGCAGCCACCGCCCTCCTCGCCCTCCCGGGCGCCGCGTCCGCCGACGCGGGCACCCGCGGCCGTACGTACGAAGTCGCCTCCTGGGGCTCCGACCACGCGAGCGGCTCGGCCCGCCACCCCCTGCGCACGATCGCCCGCTGCGCGGAGCTGGTGAAGCCCGGCGACACCTGCCTCGTCCACCGGGGCACCTACCGCGAACAGATCACCCCGCCCTCCGGGACCAAGGCGGCGCCGATCACGTTCGCCGCGTACGGAGACGGCACGGTCACTGTCGACGGCACCGACACCGTCACCGGCTGGCAGGACGCGGGCGACGGCCTCGTCTCCGCCGACATCACCCTCCCACTTGACCCGTCCGAGAACGCGCTCTTCCTCGACGGCGGCCGGGCCATGGAGGGCCGCTGGCCCAACTCCGGGAGCGACCCGCTCAACCCGACCTGGGCGGTCGCCGAGAAGACCTCCACCGACCAGCACATCAACGACCCCGCCCTGCCGACAGGCGACTTCACCGGCGCGACGGTCCACATCTGGGCTGGCTCCAACCCCTGGAGCCAGCAGACCGGCACCGTCACCGCCACCACGTCCGGCGCCCTGGACTTCACCGGCGGCAACTACCGCTGCCCGCCCCTGTGCATGGGCAGCCAGACGTTCCGCAACTACTACCTCGTCGGCGCCAAGGCCACCCTCGACCGGCCGGGGGAGTGGTACTACGACAAGACGGCCCGCAAGCTCTACCTCGTCCCGCCCGCAGGCGGCATCGCGGGCCACACCGTCACCGCCAAGCGGCGCGACTGGGGCCTCGACCTCTCGGGGAGCTCGTACGTCACCGTGCGCGGACTCGACCTGTGGGGCACCTCGCTCCGTACGGGAAAGAACTCCACCGGCGTCCGCGTGAGCGGCCTGCACGCCCGCTACGTCTCCGAGTTCAGCACGCTCCCCATGCCCGCCGACTCCGACCTGTCCATCCCGCCCACCGAGGGCAACATCGTCGACTCGCGCGTCCTGGACTCCGGAGTCCAGCTCCTCGGCACCGGAAACGAGATCCGCGACAGCGAGATCGGATACTCGGCCGGCACCGGAATCCTCGTGCGCGGCAGCGGCAACACCGTCACCAACACCTATGTCCACGACGTCGGCTGGATGGGCAGCTACACCCCCGGCATCGAGATCAACGGCTCCCACCACACGATCACGCACAACACCGTCCGCCGCACAGGACGCGGCAGCATCGACGTCTCCTGGCAGCTCAACGGCGTCCCCTTCCAGGACAACCGCATCGCCTACAACGACCTCTCCGAGGCGATGCGCACCTCCCGCGACGGCGGCCCCTTCTACGTCTGCTGCAACCTGGACGCCACCGGCACCAGCATCGACCACAACACTGTCCACGACGCGGACGGCCAGGTCGGCTACTACATCGACAACTCCTCCTCCCAGTTCCTCCTCCACCACAACGTCGCGTACAACACCGGCACCCGCGGCACCTTCTTCAACGGTCACAGCAGCGTCAGCCTCGGCAACCGCGACCACAACTCGTCCTACGGCCTCGGTATCACGACCGCCGCGGTCCGCCTCAGCGGTGCCACCGACGCGACCGGCACCTACGTCAGCAACGACATCGCACTGACCCCGCTGGAGATCTCGGGCCCGGGCAACCCCGCCCCCGTCGTCCGTTCCAATCTCCTGCCGCCCGTCGACCCGGGCTACGCGGACGCCCGCAACGGTGAACTCTGGCTCCGCGACGGCTCACCGGCCATCGACGCGGGCGAGACCGTCGAAGGTGTCACCGAGGGGGTGCGGGGCACGGCCCCCGACCAGGGCGCGTACGAGTACGGCGCCCCGGTCTGGGCCAGCGGCTGCACCCTGCCCGGCTGCCAGTCCCGGGTCCGCAACACCGCCTGGAAGGCCACCGCGTCCGACGGCACCGACGCCTCGTCGGCCGTCGACGGCGACCAGACCACCCAGTGGAAGGCGGCCGGCGCCCAGACACCCGGCCAGTACGTCACCCTCGACCTCGGGACCCCGAAGACCGTCAGCCGGCTCGCCCTCGACGCGGGCCTGGACGCCACCGGCCACCCGTACGGCTTCACGGTCTCGACGAGCAGCGACGGCACACACTTCACCGCGCCCGTCGCCCGCATCGCGGGCCGCTCCTTCACCCAGGACGCCGTCTTCCCGCAGACCACCGTCCGCTATCTCCGTGTCGAACTGACCGCCCCGGGCGACACGCCCTGGGAGATCAACGAGATCCGGCTGTACGCCGACGGACCCGACGCCACCTCCACCCTCCAGGCCGAACAGGCCACATACACGAGGGGAGTTGTACGGCAGGACGCGGCGACCGGGACCCTCGGCGCCGGGGACAGCATCGGCTTCCGCTCGGTCCAGTTCGCAGCGGGCGCCGACACCCTGACCGTCCGCCTCGCCTCCGCGGGCTGCGGCCGCGGCTGCTCGCTCCAGCTGCGCCTGGGCTCACCGCACGGACCGGTCGCAGCGACCCTCCCCGTGCACGGCACGGGCGGCGCCGACACCTGGCAGGAGCAGTCGGTGCACCTCACCCACCCGCTGACCGGCACCCACGACGTCTACCTCGTCGCGGAAGGCGGCCACCGCGTCGCCGCCCTCGACCGGCTGACATTCGGTTCCTGAGACCTGTCGATTTCGGCGCAGCGCGTACGTCGTTCCCTCAGGCAGCCCGGAAAGCGGGCCGTCTGAGGGAAGGACTTGTCACTCATGGGGCCTCGCAAGAGCTGGACCCTCATCATTGTTTCGTTCGGGCTGTTCATGACCGCGCTCGACAACCTCGTCGTCGCGACCGCACTGCCGGTGATCCGCGCCGATCTCGGCGCGCGCCTCGCCGACCTCGAATGGACGGTCAACGGCTACAACCTCTCCTTTGCCTGCCTTCTGCTGACCGGCGCCGCGCTCGGCGACCGGTTCGGCCGGAGGCGGATGTTCGCCATCGGCCTGCTCGTCTTCACCGCCGCTTCGGCGGCCGCCGCCTGCTCACCGGGCGTCGGGATGCTCATCACCGCCCGTGTCGTCCAGGGGGCCGGGGCCGCGATCGTCATGCCGCTCACCCTGACCCTCATCAGCGAGGCGTTCCCCAAGGAGAAGCGGGGCGCGGCGATCGGGCTGTGGGGCGGCATCACCGGACTCGGCGTCGCCGCAGGTCCGCTGGTCGGCGGCGCCATCGCCGAGGGCGGCGACTGGCGCTGGATCTTCTGGATCAACGTACCCATCGGCCTGGTGCTCGCCCCGCTTGGCCTCCGCTGTCTGACCGAGAGCTACGGGCCCAGGCCCCATCTCGACCTGCCGGGACTCGCGCTCGCCGCATCCGGATTCTTCGGGCTGACCTGGGGGCTGGTGCGCGGTGGCACCGTGGGCTGGGGCTCGGCGGAGGTCGTCACGGCGTTCGCCGCGGGGGCCCTGCTGCTCCTGGCCTTCGTACGCTGGCAGCAGCGGGCCAGGACGCCGATGCTGCCCCTCGGACTCTTCCGCAGCCGTACGTTCTCCACCGCCAACGGCGTCGCCTTCTTCAGCTTCGCCTCGCTCTTCGGCGCCCTCTTCGTCATCGCCCAGTTCCTCCAACTCGCCCTCGGATACACACCGTTGGAGGCAGGGGTGCGCATGCTCCCCTGGGCGGGCGCCCCGATGATCGTGGCGCCGATCGCGGGCGCCCTCGCCGACCGGTACGGCAACCGGCCCTTCATGGCCGCCGGCCTGGCCCTGCAGGCCGTCGGCTACGCCTGGGTCGCGGCCATCGCCGCCCCGGGAATGGGATACGGCTGGCTGGGCGCGGCCCTGACCCTGTCCGGCATCGGCATCTCCATGTGCTTCCCCACCGTCGCCAACGCCGTGATGGGGTCGGTCCCCCTGCCCGAGGCCGGAGTCGCCTCGGGCACCAACAGTGCGGTGCGTGAACTGGGCGGAGTCTTCGGCGTCGCCCTGGTGGCCGCGGTGTTCACCGCCAACGGCGGATACGGCACACCGCAGCACTTCACCGACGGTCTCGTCCCCGCCGTGTGGGTCGCCGCCGCGCTGTCCGCCGCCGGTGTCGTCGCCGCACTGTTCGCACCCGTACGCCCCGAAGAACATCCGGCGGCCCCGGCAGATCCCCGGCCGCTGGAGCACACTGGTGCCCTGCCCGGCGCCTCCGTCTGACCGAGAGGACTTCACATCATGGGTCAGTACCTGATCCTCATCTACGACAACGAGCAGTCCAGGGAAGCAGCGGGCAACGAGGCCTTCCAGCAGCGCCTCAAGGACCACAACACCCTCCATGCCGACCGGGCGGAGAGCATCCTCGGCGCCAACGCCCTGCAGGAGGGGGCGACCGCGACCTCGATCCGCACGGATGCCGGAGGCGAGTTCACCGTCACCGACGGCGCGTTCGCCGAGACCAAGGAAGTGCTCGCCGGCTACTACCTGATCGAGGCCGCCGACCTCGACGAGGCGATCACCGTCGCCAAGGAGGTCCCCGCACCGTACGGCGGGGTGGAAGTGCGGCCGATCCGGGACTTCCACTGAACGGCGCCGCCCGCGCCGTGGCCGACGCGCACCGTCACGAGTGGGCCTTCGTGCTCGCCGCGACGGTGCGCGTCACCCGCGACCTGGACCTGGCCGAGGAGTGTGTCCAGGACGCGTACGCCAGGGCGCTGGTCAAATGGCCCGAGGACGGGGTGCCGCGCAGCCCGGGCGGCTGGCTGACCACCGTCGCCCGCAACCGCGCCCTGGACGTCGTACGAAGGGAGTCCGCACTGCGGCGGACCCTGCCGCTGCTGCTCCTCGACGAGACGCACGAGGAGCCCGACGACGACGGCGACATCCCCGACGACCGGCTCCGCCTGATCTTCACCTGCTGCCACCCGGCGCTCGCCGTCGAGGCCCAAGTGGCGCTCACCCTGCGTCTGTTGTGCGGGCTCACCACGGTCGAGGTGGCCCGCGCCTTCCTGGTCGCCGAGCCCACGATGGCCGCCCGCATCACCCGCGCCAAGAAGAAGATCGCCGGAGCGGGCATCCCCTACCGGGTGCCGCCCGCGGCCGAACTCCCCGCCCGGATCACCGCCGTCCTCGACGTCGTCCACCTTCTCTTCACGACCGGCCACACGGCCCCGGTCGGCGACGAACTCCTCCGTGCCGACCTCCTGGAGCGCGCGCAGGACCTTGCCCGGATGCTGCACTGCCTGCTCCCGGAGAGCGCCGAAGCCGCCGGTCTTCTCGCGCTGATCCTGCTCACCGACGCCCGTCGCGCCGCCCGTACCGACAGCGCGGGCCGCCTCGTGCTCCTCGCCGACCAGGACCGCACGCTCTGGGACCACAAGGCGATCGAGGAGGGAGCCGGGCTCGTACGGTGGTCGCTGCGCACCCGCCCGCCCGGCCGCTACCCCCTGATGGCCGCGATCGCCGCCGTGCACTCCGAGGCGGCCTCCGAGCAGGAGACGGACTGGCGCGAACTGGTCGCCCTCTACGACCTGTTGATGCGCACCTGGCCGTCCCCCGTCGTCGCCCTCAACCGCGCCGTCGCCGTCGGATTCGCCGAAGGGCCCGCCGCCGGACTGCGCGCCCTGGACCTCCTCGCCGGCGAACCGCAGCTCGCCTCGTACGGCTACCTCGCCGCGGCCCGCGCCGACTTCCTGCGCCGCCTCGGCTGCCGCGACCGGGCCAGGGCCGCGTACGAGGAAGCACTCCTCCTCACCCGCAACGGCGCCGAACGGGCCTTCCTCACCGACCGGTTGAACTCAACCTGACTGCCGGGCCAGCTGCAGCCCTGCGTACGCCCCGCCGTGGCTCAGCAGTTCCTCGTGCGTACCGACCTCCGCGATCCGGCCGCCGTCCATCACCACGATCCGGTCGGCGCCCTCGATCGTGGAGAGCCGGTGCGCGACGACGAACACGGTGCGGCCCCTGACCAGCCGGGCGAGTGCCTCCTGGATCAGCGCCTCCGAGCGGGTGTCGAGCGCGGAGGTCGCCTCGTCGAGCACCAGGACCCGCGGGTCGCGGATGAGGGCGCGGGCGATGGCCAGACGCTGCTTCTGGCCCCCGGACAGGCGTGAGCCGCGCTCCCCGACGACGGTGTCGATCCCCAGCGGCAGCCGGTCGACGAACTCCAGGGCGTTCGCGTCCCGCAGCGCGTCGCGCACCCGGTCCTCGGGCACCTCGCCCATGCCGTACGTGACGTTCTCGCGGATCGAGCCCTCGAAGAGGATCGACTCCTGCGGTACGACGGACAGGAAACGGCGGTAGCTGCGCAGATCGAGCGTGGCCATGTCGGTGCCGTCGAGCAGGATGCGGCCCGAGGTGGGCCGGATGAAACCGATGAGCAGATTGAGTACGGTCGACTTGCCCGCACCCGACGCCCCGACGAGCGCGATGGTCTCGCCGAGCCGGGCCGAGAGGGTGAAGTCCTCGACCGCGGGCCCGTCGGCGCCCTCGTACGCGAAGCCGACCTGCTCGAAGTCGACGCGCCCGCCGACCTGTTCGACCTCCGCCTTCCCCGCGTTGATCTCCAGGTCGGGCGCCTGCAGCACCTCACCTGCCGAGCGCACCGACTCAAGTGCCTTGCTGATGACGGGAGTCAGGCCCAGGAGCGTCGTCATGGAGCCGGTCAGGACGGTGAAGAACGCGCTGAGCATGACGACGTCGCCCGCCGTCATCGACATCCAGTGGTGATAGGCGGCCAGCGCGGAGCCCGCGAGGCAGGTGACGCCAAGTGTGTTGAGGAGGATCCAGGCGAGCGCGCCGAAGCGGCCGTTGAGCAGATCCAGGCGCAGCCCGGCGAAGTACACCTGGCGCACCGAGCCGTCGACCCGGCCGAGCGCCGCCCGCTCCAGGCCGTGGGCGCGCGTGATGGGGATCAGGCTCGTCATCTCGCCGACCCGCGAGGAGAGCCGCTCCACCTCCTGGCGGAAGGACTCGTTGTGGCTGCGCAGCCGGCCGCGCAGCCGCATCACCAGGAAACCGGCCAGCGGGACGACGACCAGGAAGACGGGCAGGAACGAGGGCACCCGCAGCGCGATCACGACGAGCCCGCCGACCAGGGTGGTCACCGCGGCGAGCCCCATGTCGGCGGACTGCTGCACCCCCTGCTCGATCGTCTCCACGTCCCGGACGACCTTGGCCTGCAGAACGCCCGCGCTGGTCCGTGCGTGATAGCCGATGGAGAGCTGCTGCATCCGGCGGCAGAGCGCGTCGCGCAGGGCGGTTCCCATGCGCCGCACACTGCTGCCCACGCACCGTACGTACAGCAGGTGCATCGGATAGTTGAGGAGCAGGACGACGAGGAGCGCGCCCGCGTTGGCCCACAGTCGGGACTCCGGCTGGTGCTCGACGACGACATCGATGATGTTGGCGGTGATGAGGGGGAGCAGCCAGACGGGGCTGTGCTTGACCACGAACACGGCGACCGCGAGCAGCAGTCGGGCGCGGTCGGGACTCAGCAGATACCCGAGGGTGCGCAGCGGGTGTTCGCCCCGGTAGCGGTGGTCGAGGGTGCCGTGCGGCGGGGGAGGGGAAAGCGGTTTCTGCATGGAAGAAGCCAAACCCGCGGCCGACCGCCGTGCAACCCCCTTTGGATGCCGTTCATTTTACGGAGTGCTCACGGGCCGCCCCGACCGGGGCGTTTGCCGCGGGGCGGCTGCGGCCTGGCAGGAAGACGGTCAGCACGGCCGCCGCCGCGGCAGCACCGCAGCCGATGATCATCGCCGTACGGAATCCCGCTTCCGAAGGCAGCGAGAGCGAGCCGAACGGCGTGGTCATGTGCGCCAGGACCACCCCCACCACCGCGGCGGACGACGAGGTCCCGATGGACCGCATCAGGCTGTTGAGGCCGTTGGCGGACGCGGTCTCCGAGAGCGGTACCGCCGACATGATGAGCGCGGGCATGGCGCCGTACGCGAGGCCGATCCCGGCGGCGATCACGGAACCGACGAGGACCAGCTGCCAGACGGCGTCCAGCATCACCGTGCCCATGCCGTACCCGGCGGAGACCACAACGGCCCCCAGCATCAGCGAAATCCGCGGACCCCGGGTCGCCGTGATCTTCGCGGAGAGCGGCGAGATCAGCATCATCACCAGCCCGCCGGGCGCCAGGCACAACCCCGCCACCAGCATCGACCGGCCGAGCCCGTACCCGGTGGCCTCCGGCAGCTGGATCAGCTGCGGCAGCACCAGGGACATCGCGTACATGGCGAATCCGAGGACCACGGAGGCCAGGTTGGTCAGCAGCACCTGTCGGCGCGCGGTGGTGCGCAGGTCCACCAGGGGCTGTGCGGTGCGCAGTTCCCAGCGCCCCCACAGCGGCAGGACGATCACCGCGACGCTGAAGAGCCCGTCCGTCAGCGTGCTGCCCCAGCCCCAGTCCGCGCCCTTGGAGACCGCGAGCAGCAGACAGACCAGACCGACGGAGAGACCGAGCGCCCCGATCACGTCGAACCGGCCGCCGCTGCGCACCTTGGACTCGGGTACGAACACGGTCACCAGGACGATCACCACCGCACCGAGCCCCGCCGACGCCCAGAACAGCAGGTGCCAGTCGGCGTGCTGGGCCAGCAGCGCCGCCCCGGGCAGTCCCAGGGCGCCGCCGACCCCCAGCGAGGAACTCATCAGCGCCATCGCGGATCCGAGGCGCTCGGCGGGCAGTTCGTCGCGCATGATGCTGATGCCCAGCGGGATGACCGCGACGCCGCAGCCCTGCAGCGCACGGCCGACGACCATCGGGGCGAGCGAGTCGCTGAGCGCGCAGACGACCGAGCCCGCGAGCAGGACACAGAGGCTGATCAGCAGCATCCGCCGCTTGCCGAACATATCGCCGAGGCGCCCGATCACCGGGGTGGCGACGGCGCCCGCGAGCAGCGTCGCGGTGATGGCCCAGGAGGCGTCGGACGCCGACGTGCTGAGCAGCGTGGGCAGTTGGGAGATGAGCGGCACCACCAGGGTGTTCATCACCGACACGACAATGCCGCCGAAGGCCAGTACGGCGACGACCGCGTCCACGCGCGGCGGTCCCCCGAGGTCCTGCGGAGCAGTGCTTGCTGCGGACACGGCGGTGCCTCCGTCTCGGGCGTTCTGCGGGCGCGGCAAGTCTGGCAGAGTTTGCGTATGGCGTACACAAAATCTACGACCGGCAGGAGGGGCCGCCCGCCGCGCCTCTCGCCGGAGCGGATCGTCGAGGCCGCCCGTGAACTCCTGGAACAGGAACCGGAGTCGGCGCTCACCATCAAGCGCGTCGCCGAGGCCGTCGGCTCCGCGCCCATGGCGCTCTACCGCCACTTCCCCGACCGCGACACCCTCCTCCAGGCCGTGGCCGACCACGTCATCGCCCGTCTGGAGCCCGACCCCCTGGCCGGCGACACCTGGCAGGAGCAGGTACGCCACTGGATGCGCGCCAGCCGCGAACGGCTGCTGCCGTACGCCCAGTTGCTCCCCTACATGGCGGCCACCCGACAGCCGGTGGGCCTGCGCACCCTGGGCCGCCTCGCGGAGGTGCTGCGCCCGCTCGGCCTGAGCGACGAGGACCTGACCCTGGCGGTCGTCCTCATCGGCTCGACCACCATGGGCTTCGCCAGTTACGAATCCCGCCGCAGCCCCGCCGAGGAGATCGCGGCCGTACTCCAGGAGGGCCTCGCGCTGCGCCCGGAGGAGGAACGCCGCACCACGGCACCGCTCCTCCCGCACCTCCCCGCGGCCCACGCGCGCCTCTACGAGACGGTCCTCGACCAGACCGTCGCCGCGATCGAATCGCTCAATTGCCGTTGATGCCCGCCTGGTCGAACGTGTCGGGGACCGGCAGCGTGGACCAGTTCCCGAGCGGCCACGCGATCACGATCGCCCGCCCGATCACGTCCTTCACCGGGACCGCACCGCCGCCGGGCCCGCGCTGGTGGTAGCGCGAGTCCGCCGACGCCTGGCGGTGGTCGCCCATCACCCAGATCGAGTCCTTTGGCACGGTGATCTTGAACTGGCCATCCGGGTCCGTGCTGCACGGGGTGTTGCCCTTGAAGACGTACGGCTCGTAGAGCGCCTTGCCGTTGACCTTCACCGGACCCGTGCCCTTGCACTCCACGGTGTCCCCGGCGACCCCGATGACCCGCTTGATGAGGTCCTTCTCGTCGGCCGACGGCATCAGCCCGATGAAGCTGAGCGCCTTCTGCACCGAGTTCGGATGCGGAGTCGGCTCGTCCTTCAGCCAGTTGCCGGGGTCCTTGAACACCACGACCTCCCCGCGCTCCGGTTTCGAACCGAACCACGGAGTCAGCTTGTCGACCAGCACGCGGTCGCCCACCTGCAGCGTGTTCTGCATCGATCCGGAGGGGATCGAGAAGGCCTGCACCAGGAAGGTCTTGATCAGCAGGGCGAGCACCAGCGCGATGCCGATGAGAATCGGCAGTTCTTTCCACCAGGAACGCTGCTTCTTGACCTTGGTACCCGACACGTCGCCCGCTCCTCGCTCCGAACTGCGCCCGCCCATGATCGGGACGGGCCACCACCTCCCTAACGAGCGGGAGTTCCCGATGGACGTTCAGCCTCGCGCGAAACGGTCCAGTGCCGCGACGACCTGCTCGCTCGTCGCGTCGCTCCCCTTGTGCCCGGCGTCCTCGATCACGGTGAGTTCGGCGTCGGGCCAGGCGCGGGCCAGCTCCCACGCGGTGTCCAGCGGACTGCTCAGATCCAGTCGGCCGTGGATCAGCACTCCGGGAATCCCCTTCAACCGCCCCGCGTCGCGCAGCAGGACGCCCTCCTCCAGCCAGGCGCCGTGGGAGAAGTAGTGGGAGCAGATACGGACGAGCGCGGCCCGTGCCGCCGACGGCCGGTCGCCGTACGGATGCGCCGCCCCGTGCGGCTCCCCCGAGAGCACCGCGTCCTCCCAGGCGCACCAGTCGGCGGTCGCCCTCGCCCGTACGTCGGGATCGGGATCGGCGGCCCTGCGCGCATACGCGCCCACGACGTCCCCCTCCCGCCCCGCCTCCGGAACACCGGCGGCGAACCGGTCCCAGGCCTCGGGGAAGAACCGCCCGACACCCCGGTAGAGCCAGTCCGTCTCCGAGCGCCGGGTCGTGGTGACACTCGCGATGACGATCTCCGACACCCGCTCCGGGTGCGCCTCGGCGTACGCGAGGATCAGCGTCGACCCCCACGAACCGCCGTGCAGCAGCCACCGCTCGATGCCCAGATCCTCGCGCAACTGCTCCATGTCGGCGACGAGTTGATGTGTGGTGTTGTGCGTCAGATCCGTCTCCGGGTGGGCTGCGTGCGGGGTGGAGCGCCCGCAGTTGCGCTGGTCGAAGAGGACGACGCGGTACCGCTCGGGGTCGAAGAGCTGCCGCCACCCGGCCGAGCAGCCGGACCCCGGGCCCCCGTGGACGACCAGCGCGGGCTTGCCCTCGGGGTTGCCGCAGGCCTCCCAGTACACGAGGTCGCCGTGGCCCACATCGAGCATTCCGTGCGCGTACGGCTCGATCGGCGGATAGCGGTCGGCCATGACCAGGACCCTTTCGACGGAGATACAACAGCGCTGTTACATTAGCAGTCATGTCCTCCTCAGCCCCCGGCCCCGAACTCCTGGGAACCCGGCTGCGCCACCTCCTCGACCAACTCGACGGAGACGTCGCGGCCGTCTACGCCGACCGGGGACTGGAGTGGTTCCGGCCCCGGTACGCCCCGGTCGTAAGGGAGTTGGCGGCCTCGGGCCCCAGCTCCATCCGTGACCTCGCCCGGGCGACCGGAGTGACCCACTCGGCGGCCAGCCAGACCGTGGCGCAGATGGTGAAGGAAGGCCTCGTGGTGCTGGAACCGGGCGCGGACGCCCGCAGCCGCATCGCCCGCCCGACGCCGAAGGCCGAGGCCCTCCTGCCGGTGCTGGACGCGGAATCGGCCGCCACGACCGCAGCCGCCGCCGAGTTGGAGGCCGAACTCGGCTACCCCCTGAGCCGCCTCGTCGGCGAGGCGCTCGACGCCCTCGCCCGGCGTCCGATGCGCCGGCGGATCGCCGACGCCATGATGGACACTTGATCCGATCGGCATGCGGGCGGACGGCACAGGGAGTTGAGCATGGGGGAGTACGGGACCTTCAACGGTCTGCGCACCTACTACGAGGCGTACGGCGCGGGCGACCCGGTCCTGCTCCTGCACGGCGGCGGCGTCACCGCCGACAGCTGGTGGGGGCAGATCCCGGCGCTGTCCGAGCACTACCGGGTGTACGCCCCCGAGCGGCGCGGTCACGGCCGTACGCAGGACCTCGAAGGCCCCATCACCTCACGCCTGATGGCCGCCGACACGGCAGCCCTCATCGAGACACTCTGCGACGGACGACCCGCCCATGTCATCGGCTGGAGCGACGGAGCGAAAGTCGCCCTGCGCCTCGCGCTCGACCGGCCCGAACTCGTCCGCAAACTGGTCGTGATCGGGCTGAGCGTCTCCCGCGACGGCGACACCCCGGCCGCCGCCGAGCTCATGCACGGACCGGGCTCGGAGCAGGCGCTCGAGGAGATGTTCCGCCCCCAGTACGAGCCGCTCTCCCCGGACGGTCCCGGTCACTTCCCCGTGGTCTTCGCGAAGCTCCTCGAGATGTGGCGCACGGAGCCGGACCTGGCGTTCTCCGAGCTCGCCGCGCTGCCGATGCCCACGCTCGTGATGCAGGGGGACGACGACGGCGTACGCGTCGAGCACAGCGCGGCTCTCGCCGCCGCCGTGCCCGGCGCCCAGCTCGCCGTCGTCCCCGGCACCTCGCACGCGCTCCCGCTGGAGAAGCCCGCGCTGGTCGGTCAGTTGCTGCTGGACTTCCTGGCCGACGAACAGACCAGGAAGCTCATGCCGCTCGGCTCAGGTGCTCAGAGCGCCGGGTAGGCGTTCTTCAGGAGCTCCTGGAACTGGGCCGAGAACCAGTGGCCTGCCAGCGGCGCGTTCGGCAGCGCGCCCGACATGCTGTTGCCGTTACGGACGTTGCCCGTGTACGTCGGGTCGCACATCCGGTCGAACCCCTTGCCCTCGTCATTGGCGATGGCGCTGCTCGCGCCGTCCGACTGGCCCGGAGGCTTTACCCACACATAGGCGTCGATGCCCACGGCGGGCGCCGCCTTGGGCCGCTCCCCGATGCCCGCGCCGGACTGGTTGCACCAGTTCCCGAGGTGGAACCGGCGATCGGTGCGGCTGCCGTCGACGTATCCGTCGAGGGTGGTCTTGGCCGCCGGTCCCGTGGGCCGGTTCGCTCCGCCCCAGCCGTTGCGCGAGGTGTCGATGAGCGCGCCGACCGAGGAGTTGAAGCCCGCGGTCACCATCGCGGTACGGAAGGCCTGCGCGTAGGTCTGTTCGTCGACGTAGCGGTTCCAGTCGACCCACTTGGACTGGCGCACCGAGGTGCCGTTCACCGTGTCGTCGATGGTGAAGTACGGCTCGGTGGTGGCCCCGTAGTTGGCGGTGTTGGCGATGACCCCCTGGACGTCGTCGACCGTGGCGCCCGAAGTGGTGGCCGCCTGGTGCATCAGCTGGGCGGTCGGGGCGAAGTTGTCGTCCCAGCCGATCCAGCCGTGGTGTCCGGCGTCGAGGTAGTTGTAGACGTTGCCGACGCCGCCCAGGTGGGCCAGCGCGTACCCGACACCGGTGACGTAGTTGCCGTTCGCCTTCATGACGTCGCAGGCAGGGGTGGCCGTTGGCCGCGGGCTGACGTTGGTCACGAGGTTGGGGAGCGAGTCCGGCTCGATCGTGTTGACGATCCGCAGGTCCTTGTAGGCCGGGTCGGAGAGGATCGTGGCGATCGGGTCGATGTACTCGTGCTCGTAGCGGTCGATGTCCGTCGGGCCGAGCTCACCGTTGGAGGCGAGCGCGGAGCAGTCGCGGCCCGGCAGGTCGTAGATGACGAGTTGGACGACGAGCGGCTTGCCCGCGGCCTGCTTGACCGCCTCGTCCAGGTGAGCTCGCAGGCCCATGGAGCCGTTCGCCCCGTTGATCGCGGCGATCCGGTCGAGCCACACGGCGGTGGGCTGGTTGGAGATCTTGGTGCCGCTGGGTTCGGCCGCGGCCTTGGCCGACCACTCGGGGTCCACATAGACCCCGGCCCCGACGTAGGGGTTGTCGACGAGGTCACCGGTGGCGGGAGGCGTCGAGGTGGAGGGGCTGGGGGAGGGGCTCGTGCTGTCCGTGGGCGTCGGCGTGGGGCTGCCCGTCGACGTACCGCCGTTGCAGGGCGTGCCGTTGACCGCGAAAGCGGTCGGTGCGGTGTTCGTGCCGCTGTAGTTGAAGTTGCCGCCGAAGGACGTGGACCCGCCGGGGGCGAGGGTCTTGTTCCAGTCGAGGTTTGTGACGGTGACGTTCTTGCCCGACTGGGTCCAGTTGGCGCTCCAGCCGCTGGTGAGCGTCTGGTTGCCGGAGTACGCGTAGGTCAGGGCCCAGCCGTCGATCGCCGTCGTGCCGGCATTGGTGACCGAGACGTTCGCGGTGAACCCGCCGCCCCAGTCGTTGACCGAGTACCCGACGCTGCACTGCAGGCCGGCCGCGGAGGCGGGGGACTGCATGACCGACACGGCGCCGAGGCCCGCCAGGACCAGGGCTCCGGCGGCGAGCAGTGCCGTACGGGCACGTCGGGGTGGTACGGAAGTGCGGCTCATCGATGGTGCTTCCTTTCAGCTCAGGGCGCGCAGGTGGTCGCGCAGCCCGGTTCCGTATGCGGTGGGGGTGCCGTCGTAGTTGCTGATCAGGGACGGGCCCGAGGAGCAGTCCCAGGTGTTCCAGGTCCAGCCGAGGTACGAGGCGTCGTGCGCGTCCAGCCAGGCCATGACCTGGTCGGTGTAGCCGTGCGCGCACGTGTTCTCGCCGATCTCGCCCGCGACGAGGGGGACTTGGGCGGCGACGGGTGCGAGCTGGGAGTCCCAGCAGCTCGCGGAGGAGCAGGTGTTGAAGTTGTACGAGTGCCAGGCCGCGGCCAGGTTCCCTGCCGGGTCCGTCGGCTTGTGGTCGAGCCACTGCCTCAGGTCGTTGGAGTACGCGATGCCCGGGACCAGCACGAGGTTCTGGGCGCCCGTGCCCCGAACCGCGTCCAGCAGGTCCTGCATTCCGGCCACCTCGTAGCCGATGCCCGGGCAGGTCCCGCCGTCGCGCCAGCAGGCCCACGCCTGGTCGAGCGTGGAGGTGGCGCGGTCCGGATAGGGCTCGTTGAACAGGTCGAAGGCGACCGCGGGGTCGTCCTTGAAGGTGGAGGCGACCGAGGTCCAGAACGCCGGTGCGTACTGGGCGTCGGGCATCGGCTTCTGGCAGCTCGCATGGAGGTCGGCGCAGCCCGAGGAGTTGCCGGTGTACTGGCCGTAGCTCCAGTGCATCTCCAGGAGCGGGGTGATGCCATGGGCCTCCAGCCGGGTCACGAACCCCTTGATGGCGTTGATGTAGTTGGTGCCACCGTAGGCCGGGTCGATGTTCGAAGTGCCCAGCCAGCACTCCTCGTTGAGCGGAATGCGGACCGTGTTGGCCTTCCAGTCCGCGATCGCGGCGATCGAGGCGTCGTCGACGGGGCCGTCGAAGACGCCGTAGCCCTGGACGCACATGAACTCGGCACCGGAGCGGTTGACGCCGTACAGATGGCGCTCGGCGCCGGCCGCGTCGACGAGCTTGTTGCCCGAGACGTGGATCGCGGACGCGGGTCCCGGATCGGTGGGTGTGCCGGTCGGGGTCGGTGTCGGCGTGGGGGGCGGATCCGTCCCTGAATCCACGTTGCAGGTGACGCCGTTGAGCGTGAACGTGGCGGGTGCGGGGTTGGAGCCCGACCAGGAGCCGAGGAACCCGGCGGTGACGGATCCGCCCGTCGCCAGCGAGCCGTTGTACGACTCATTGACGGCGGTGACGGTCGTGCCGGACTGGGACCACTTGGCGTTCCAGCCCTGGGTCACCTTCTGGGTGCCCGGGAAGTCGAACGACAGCTTCCAACTGCTCATGGAGGCCGCGTTGTTGGTGATCGTCACGCTGCCCTGGAAGCCGTTGTCCCACTGGTTCGTGACGGTGTAGGCGACGGAGCAGGCGGGGGTGGCCCCGGAGGCGCTGAGCATGGGGAGCAGGGCTGCCGCCGCCGCCACGAAGAGCGTGGAGGCGGCGGCGAAAAGAGGTAAGCGGGGTGGGCTCATGGAGCGCGTCCTTACGTTCCCGACGAATGGAAGCGCTCCCACTGGTTGTTCGGAGGTTAGCCACAACAACCCCTTTCGTACAGGGGAGTTGAAAAACTTCTCAATCGAATGAGTTCGACACCTGCATCGCTGTGCGAGCCCTTGACACTCTTTCGCCTCGCCTGCACCTTGGGAGCGCTCCCACTGGTTCAAGAGTTGTCCAATGACGTCCCCCACCAAGAACCGCGAGGAGGCCCTCCCCATGGCTGCCTTACGAAGACCACGCTCGCGAAGTCCCCGTACGAGAAGAGCCAGACGGCTCTTCACCGCACTGATCGCAGCACTCTCCCTGCCGCTGGCGATGACCGCCGCCGGCGGCAGTCCGGCCCAGGCCGCGACGGTCCAGTGCAGCGTCGACTACACGGTGAACGACTGGGGCGGCGGCTTCACCGCCAACCTCGCCGTCACCAACCGCGGCACCACGGCGGTCGACGGCTGGACCCTGACCTACGCGTACGCCGGAACCCAGACGCTCACCAGTGGGTGGAGCGCCAACTGGACCCAGTCGGGCAAGAACGTCACGGCGAAGAACCTCGACTGGAACAAGACGCTCGCCCCCGGAGCCGGGACCTCCATCGGTGCCAACTTCAACTACACCGGCACCAACACCGCACCGACCGCCTTCGCCATCAACGGCACCCCCTGCACCGGCGCCCACCAGCCCCCCATCACCGTCCTGACCAGCCCGGGAGCCGGCACCGTCTACACCGCGGGCGCCACCGTCCCGATGGCCGCCACCGCGGCCGCGGCCGACAGCGCGACGATCAGCAAGATGGAGTTCTACAGCGACACCACCCTGCTGGGCACCGACACCACAGCCCCCTACACCTTCGACTACGCGAACGTCCCGGCCGGCAGCTACTCCCTCTACGCGAAGGCGTACGACAGCCTGGGAGCCTCCGCCGAGTCGACTCCGGTCGGCATCACGGTCGCAGCCGGCCCGTCCCTGGTCGCCACCCCGTCCCAATTCGGCGTCCAGCAGGGCAAGTCGGCCACCTTCGACGTGAAGCTCTCCTCCCAGCCCACCGCCAACGTGACGGCCGCGGTCGCCCGCACCTCGGGCAACACCGGCCTCTCCGTCACCTCGGGCGCCTCCCTCACCTTCACGTCCGCCAACTGGTCGACCGCCCAGAAGGTGACCGTCACCGCCAATGCTTCGGGCACGGGAGCCGCCACCTTCACGGTGACAGCCCCCGGCTACACCAAGGCCGACGTCACGGCGACCGAGCTGGCCGCCACCAAGGCGTACGACGCGCGCTTCCTCGACCTCTACGCCAAGATCACCAACCCGGCGAACGGCTACTTCTCGCCCGAGGGCATCCCGTACCACTCCGTCGAGACCCTGATCGTCGAGGCCCCGGACTACGGCCATGAGACGACGTCCGAGGCGTACAGCTATCTCATCTGGCTGCAGGCCGTGTACGGCAGGATCTCCGGCGACTGGACCCAGTTCAACGCCGCGTGGGCGACCATGGAGAAGTACATGATCCCCACCCACGCGGATCAGCCGACCAACAGCTTCTACAACGCATCGAAGCCCGCGACGTACGCCCCCGAGTGGGACCTCCCCTCGCAGTACCCCGCGGCGCTCGACACCGGCGTCTCCGTCGGCAGCGACCCGATCGCCGGTGAGCTGAAGAGCGCGTACGGCACCGACGACGTCTACGGGATGCACTGGATCCAGGACGTCGACAACACCTACGGCTTCGGCAACGAGCCCGGAAAGTGCGAGGCGGGCCCGACCGCCACGGGACCCTCCTACATCAACACCTTCCAGCGCGGCCCCCAGGAGTCCGTCTGGGAGACCGTCCCCCAGCCGACCTGCGACAACTTCACGTACGGCGGCAAGAACGGCTATCTGGACCTCTTCACCGGGGACTCCTCGTACTCCAAGCAGTGGAAGTACACGGACGCCCCCGACGCGGACGCCCGCGCCGTCCAGGCCGCCTACTGGGCCGACGTCTGGGCCAAGCAGCAGGGCAAGGACAGTCAGGTCACCGCGACCGTCGCCAAGGCGGCCAAGATGGGCGACTACCTGCGCTACGCCATGTACGACAAGTACTTCAAGAAAATCGGCAACTGCGTCGGCCCGACGACCTGCCCGGCCGGCACCGGCAAGAACAGCTCCAGCTACCTCCTCTCCTGGTACTACGCCTGGGGCGGCGCCACCGACACCTCGGCGGGCTGGGCCTGGCGCATCGGATCCAGCCATGTCCACGGCGGCTACCAGAACCCCATGGCCGCCTACGCGCTGAGCAGTTACGCCGACCTCAAGCCCAAGTCCGCGACCGGGGCGGCCGACTGGAACACCAGCCTCGGCCGTCAGCTGGAGTTCTACCGCTGGCTGCAGTCGTCCGAGGGCGCCATCGCCGGCGGCGCGACCAACAGCTGGCAGGGCAGGTACGCCACCCCGCCGACAGGGACGCCGACCTTCTACGGGATGTACTACGACGAGGCACCCGTCTACCAGGACCCGCCGTCGAACCAGTGGTTCGGCTTCCAGGCCTGGTCGATGGAGCGCGTCGCCGAGTACTACCAGCAGACGGGCAACGCGAGCGCGAAGGCCGTGCTCGACAAGTGGGTCGCCTGGGCGCTCTCCAAGACGACCATCAACCCCGACGGCACTTACCAGATCCCCTCGACGCTGAAGTGGTCGGGCGCGCCCGACAACTGGAACGCCACAACTCCGGGCGCCAACACGGGACTTCACGTCACCGTCGCCGACTACACCAATGACGTGGGTGTGGCCGCCGCGTACGCCAAGACCCTGTCCTACTACGCGGCCAAGTCCGGCAACGCGGCCGCGAAGACCACGGCGAAGGCGCTGCTCGACGGCATGTGGGACCACAACCAGGACGCTCTGGGCATCGCGGTGCCCGAGACCCGTACCGACTACAGCCGCTTCGACGACCCGGTCTACGTGCCGAGCACCTGGACCGGCACCATGCCCAACGGCGACAAGGTGAACTCCACTTCCACCTTCGAGTCGATCCGCTCCTTCTACAAGAACGACCCGGCCTGGTCCAAGGTCGAGGCCTATCTGCAGGGCGGCGCCGCGCCGACCTTCACGTACCACCGGTTCTGGGCCCAGGCCGACATCGCCATGGCCATGGGCTCGTACGCGGAGCTCCTCGAATAGCCCCGCTGGGCTCCGTGTTCGGGGCCGGGCAGGACCGCCTCCCCGCGGTCCTGCCCGGCTTTCGTTGTCCCAACTTTCGCCGTCACACCAGTAGAAAGCGCTTGCCCGCACGCGGTACGGTCCGCCTCTGAAACCTTTCAATCGGGTCGATCAGAGGAGCTTCGCCATGCGCCGAGCCGGTACCGCACTGCTGGCCGCCATCACCGCGGCAGCCGCACTGACCGCTGTCCCCGCCCAGGCCCATCCCCGGCCGGACGGTCTCGAACACTGCACCGCGACGGCCCCGTACGTCTGCCACTTCGACGTCGCGCCCGGCACGTACCGCGTCTCGGCCCTCCTCGGCGGCGGTACGGAAGCCGGCTCCACCCGCGTCACCGCCGAGACCCGCAGAGCCGTGCTCGCCGAGACCCCGAACGCGGCGGGCGAGAGCGTGCGCCGCAGTTTCACCGTCGACGTACGCACCCCCGAGGGTGAGCCCACCGGCCCCGACGGAACCCCGGGACTCGACCTCACCTTCGACGGCGCAGCCCCGCAGCTCGCGGGCCTCCGCGTCAACCGGGTCCGTACGCCGCAGATCCTGCTCGCCGGCGACTCGACCGTCTGCGACCAGCCCGGCGACCCCTACGTCGGCTGGGGCCAGGAGCTCCCGCAGTACTTCACCGACCGCATCTCCGTCGCCAACTACGCGGACTCCGGCGAGAGTTCGCAGACCTACCTCGACAACCCCCTCCTCTTCGCCACCCTCCGGACGCGCATCCACCACGGCGACCTCGTCCTCATCCAGCTCGCCCACAACGACAAGCAGACCGACCGCGACACCTACCGGGCCAACCTCACCACCATGATCGAAGGCATACGGGCGAAGGGCGGCCGCCCGGTCCTGGTCACCCCGATCGTCCGCCGCTGGTTCACCGCGGGCACCCTCGACAACGGCATCGCCCTGATCGTCAACGGCCTCGGCGTCGACCTCCCCGCCGAGATGCGCACCCTCGCCGCAGAACAGCACACCCCGCTCGTCGACCTCACCGCCCTCAGCAAGGCCCGCGTCGAGTCGCTCGGCCCCGAGGGCTCCAAGGCGTACTACCTCTACAACGAGAAGAAGGACAACACCCACACCTCCGCCACCGGCGCGGCCGCGTTCGCGCAGCTCGTCCTGGGTGAGCTGCGCGCCCAGCACCTGGTTCCGGACCGCGCCGTGCGTCCGGCTTCGTAACCATCGGGTACCCAAACGTCGCACAGCGAGAGGTCCGGGCCCGAGCCGGGTAGCGTAGTAACGCCCAGGGCTTCGGCCCCTCCTCCCGCTGTGCGAGGCACTGTGGACTCCAACCGGCTGGCCGCGGCCGTCGTCGTCGACGACGGCCTGGTCCTTGTCGTACGACGAAGCAAGACCGAGCGGTTCCTTCCCAATGTGTGGGGGGTGCCCTGCGGGAAGCTCGATCCCGGTGAGACGCCCGCGGCCGCCGTGCTGCGCGAGCTGGAAGAAGAGACGGGGATCCGCGGCGAGGTCGTACGGCTCGCGGGGACCTCGGACTTCGACAGCGAGTACCGGGGCCGCCCGGTGAGGAACCACCAGTCGAACTTCCTGGTGCGCCCGCTGACCACCGAGGTGCGGCTGCCCCACGCGGATCAGAAGGCCCTCTGGGTGAAGCCCGACGAGCTCGACTCGGTCCCCGTGGACGCCTACAACCGCACTGTCATCCAGCAGGTGCTCGACACGGACTCAGGGCTCCAACAGCTCTGACAGGGCGTCCAGTTCGGCCAGATACTCCTTCACCGACAGGACCGACTTCGCCGTGCGTCCCGTCTGGCCGGGGCTCGCCGCGGTCCTGAACACCTGGGTCCTGTCCCGTACGTTCTCGGTCTCCAGGAACAGCGTCACCGCGGTGCCGTCCCCGCCGTTGTGCGCCCGGTGCAGCATGTGCGGCGCCAGGGCGTAACCGCTGCCCGTCGCATGGTGGGCGGAGTACAGCCGCCGCAGCCGCGCCTCACCCGTGGGCTGCAGGCGCCAGTCCTCATCGGGACCCTCCAGGGTCTCCAGGAAGCCGGTCGCGGCGATTCCCCGGTCGGCCTGCTCGTACAGCTCCATCCGCACCCCGCCGAGTGCCACGTACGAGGCGATCGCGCACCGGTGGTTGTGGATGTCCTCGGGCGCCTCGCCGTCCGGTGCGCGCCAGATGTGGGCGCGCAGCATGAAGTGCGGTTTCCCCGGCAGGAGCAGCAGCTTGTCGAAGCCGAGGGCGTGGCGGTACGAGAGCCGGGCGCACTGCTCCAAGTCACCGTCCCCGTCGGCTAGTTCACGTAAGAGGGGGAGCAGGAGTTCGGGCCGGGCCAGCTCGGCCAGGATCTCCCGGGCGGTGTCCTGCGGAGGAAGGGTCCGGCCGGGGCCGAGAGCGGAGTGGAGCAGGTCGAGCGCGGCGGCCACGTGCATGGGGACTCCCGGGAGCGGTCAGGGGTGCGGCCGGTAGACCAGGAGGGCGTGCCGACGCAGTACGGAAAGGCCTTGATACGTCATCCACAGCGGGCGGTCCAGATCGCCGTCGGACCACCGCCATATCCCCTCCTGCTGCTGCGCCCACACCGCGGCGACCGCGCCGGTCAGCTGGCGCTGCCAGACGTCCTCGCGCTGGTCCGCGGCGGCCAGCTCGCGCGCGCCGGTGCTCATCAGGGCGCGGGCGACCCAGGCCGCGCCGAAGTGACGTACCGTCAACTGCTCGCGCTGGTCCGGGTCATGGGGGCTGCGGCGGCGCACCACCCCGTACTTGTTCGCGAGATCGGAACAGTCGGTGTGCTCGGCCGCCGGGCAGCTGAGCAGCCAGCGGATGCCGTCCTCGCGCACCAGGCGGGTGTGCGAGTCCTCTCCGAGGGTCTTCGCCGCGCGCTCCAGCGCCACGATCGCCTGCGCCGTGTGCACGGCGGTCGGCGTGAGGGTCTCGCCCCGGGGCGTGGTCAGCCGTGAGCCCCAGGCGTGCAGATGGCGGCGGTCCGGGTCGACGACGGCGCCGTCCACCAGGGCGTCGCGCAGCCGGGGGAGTGCGGCCGCGGACGGGGCGGCCTTGAGCAGTCCGCGGATCACGGTCGACACGACGAAACTGACGTCGTAGCCGGACGGGTCGCGGTCCTGGGTGAGGAGCGTCTCGCAGACGGCGGCCTCCTCGGCGAGACGTACGGGATCGGCGCCCGCCCGTGCGAGCGCGCCCAGGACCAGCGAGGTGAGCTCGGCCCGCGCCATCGCCCCCTGTGACCTGGCCGCCCAGCCGCCGCCGTCGAGCCGCAGCCGCCACAGGGTGTCGACCAGCTCGGGCGCCTTCAACCGGGCGTCGGGCAGGCCGAGTTCGAGACTGATGAGCAGGCCGTAGACGGTGCCGTACGCGGTCGGCCGTACGGGAGGATCGCTCTCGCCCAGCGAGTGCGGCCACCCCGTGAGATGCCCGCGCCCGGGATCGTCCACGGTGACCAGCTCTGCGGCGAGCCCCGTGCAGGCGGCTTCGATCACGGCGGGCAGCGGCCCCGGCGCCTCGCGCGCCGCCTCCACCGCGGCGGCGGCAGTCGTACGCGCCCTCAGCAGCGATCCGGAGAGAAAGGCGACGGAGCCGACGGCGATCCCGGCCAGCCCGGCGATGCAGTAGCGGGAGACGGCCCCGGAGAGGTCGTCGGGCAGGACGCCGACAAGAGCCTGGAACACCGCGTAGGCCGCGGCAAGCGACCCGAACCGCCCCAGCCAGCCGAGGAGTTGAAAGGGAACGGGCTCCGGCTGCCCGGGCAGCGGCGATCGCGTCACAGATTCCCCACCTCCCCCGGTGTGCCGTCGGACACCAAGTGTAGTTGGCGGCGGGGGAGTTGATCGGGTGGCCCCGTCAGCCCACCTGCCGCGCCAACTCCGCGATCGCGCCCGGCCCCACCCGGCAGCATCCACCGATCAGCCGCGCGCCGGCCCGCTCCCAGCCCGCCACCCGTCCCGCCGAGAAGCTCGACTCCCCGCGCCACGCCCGCGCCTGCGCGTCCCAGCTCTCCCCGCTGTTCGGGTACACCACCACCGGTTTGCCGGTGACACGGGCCGCCAGCTCCACCGCACGGTCGGCGTCCTCGGGAGCGCAGCAGTTCACCCCCACCGCGACGATCTCCTCCACGTCCGCGGCGAGCGCGAAAGCCTCCTCCAGAGGCTGCCCGGCGCGCGTGAACTCCCCGGCCACGCTGTACGAGAGCCACGCCGGCACCCCGAGGCCCCGCACCACCCGCAGCAGCGCCCGCGCCTCGTCCGCGTCCGGCACGGTCTCCAGCGCCAGCACGTCGGGCCCTGCGGCCGCCAGCACCTCGAGCCGGGGCCGGTGAAAGGCCTCCAGCTCTGCCACGCTCAGCCCGTACCGCCCCCGGTACTCCGAACCGTCGGCCAGCATCGCCCCGTAAGGACCGACGGACGCGGCCACCCACAACGGCCGCCCGCCCCCGGCCCGTTGCGCCGCCTCCCGCCCCAACTCCACACTCAGGCCGATCAGTTCGCCGGCCCGCCCCCGGCCGATCCCGCGCCGAGCGAACCCCTCGAAGGTGGCCTGATAGCTGGACGTGATGGCGACACTCGCCCCCGCCTCGTAGTAGGCGAGGTGTGCCGCGACGATCGCCTCCGGTTCCTCGGCGAGCAGCCGCGCCGACCACAGCGCGTCGCTGAGATCGTGCCCTGCGGACTCGAGCTGGTTGGAGAGCCCGCCGTCCAGGACGACGGTGCCTTCGGCGAGGGCGCGGGAGAGATCCGGTGTGCTGGTCATGGCGACGACGCTACCTCGGGGAAACGGTGCGGAAACCCGCCCGAACCCGGCCCTTCCTACACTCGGAATCGGTGGTACCGGTGGCCGCCACAGGGAGGCCGTCCATGGCACTGATCCTGCCGTTCCGTACCCAGCAGCCACGCCCGGCCGCCGAGGAGACCGCACTGCGCTTCCGTACGGTCCATGGCTACCGCCGCGCCTTCCGGATCGCCGGGGAGGGCCCGGCCGTCCTCCTGGTCCACGGCATCGGCGACTCCTCGGCGACCTGGTCCCGTCTCGTCGGCCCCCTCGCCCGGCACCACACGGTCATCGCCCCCGACCTCCTCGGTCACGGCCACTCGGACAAACCGCGCGCCGACTACTCGGTGGCGGCCTACGCCAACGGCGTCCGCGACCTCCTGGGCGTCCTCGGCATCGACCGGGTGACGCTGGTCGGGCACTCCTTCGGGGGCGGTGTGGCGATGCAGTTCGCCTACCAGTTCCCCGAGCGCGTGGACCGCCTGGTACTGGTGAGCACCGGCGGTGTGGGACGCCAGGTCACCCCCGTACTGCGGGCGGCGACCCTGCCCGGCGCCGACCTCGTGATGTCCCTGCTGAAGCTCCCCGGCTCACGCCTGCAGGTGCGCCTCGCCGTAAGAGCGCTCCAACTCCTCGACACCGGCCTGGGTTTGGACGCCCCCGATCTCATCGGCCTGGTCGACGCCCTGCCCGACGCCCGCTCCCGCAGCGCCTTCACCCGTACTCTGCGGGCGGTCGTCGACTGGCGCGGCCAGGTCGTCACCATGCTGGACCGCTGCTATCTGACCCAGGGGATCCCGACGCTGCTGGTCTGGGGTGCCAGGGATTCCGTCCTTCCCGTACGGCATGCGCACACGGCGTACGAGGCGATGCCCGGCAGCCGGCTGGCGGTCTTCCAGGGGGCGGGCCACTTCCCGCACCACAGCGAACCGGACCGCTTCCAGGCCCTGATCGAGGAGTTCATCGCCTCCACGGCCCCGGGCGACTGGAGCGTCGAGGAGTGGCGGCGCCTGCTGCGCGACGGCCGCCCGGGAACGGAGGTCGGGCAGCCCGACGACGCGTTCAACCGGTCGGTGGAGCGCGACTACCAGGAGGCGAGCGAGCGCAGCGCCACCTGACCTGCGGGTTCAGGACTCTCCGCGAATTCCCAGCATTCTCCCCGCTGTTCCTCCGACGGGGGCGACAGTGTCGCCGTCGTGACTCCAGCCACCGGCACCACCGACCGGGCCCGCGGCTTCCAGCCCGCGAGCCGTCCCCCCGCGGCGCCGGGTGCGGCGACCGTCGAGGTCGTCGTCCCCGTCCACAACGAGGAGCGTGCGCTCCCCGGCTGTCTGCGCACCCTGCACGCCCGGCTGAGGGAGCAGTGCCCCTTTCCCTGGCGGATCACCGTGGCCGACAACGCCAGCACCGACGACACACCTCTGCTGGCCCGCCGCCTCGCGGCCGAGCTGGCCGGAGTCGGCGTCGTACGCCTGGACCGCAAAGGCCGCGGTCTTGCCCTGCGTACGGTCTGGGCGGCCAGTGACGCGGACATCGTGGTCTACATGGACGTGGACCTCTCCACGGGCCTGCAGGGGCTGCTGCCGCTGATCGCGCCCCTCGCCAGCGGCCACTCCGACCTCGCCGTCGGCACCAGGCTCGCGCCCGGGGCCCGTACCGTACGAGGCCCCCGCCGCGAACTGATCTCCCGCTGCTACAACACCCTGATCAGGCTCAGTCACGGCGCCCGGTTCAGCGACGCCCAGTGCGGATTCAAGGCGGCCCGCACCGACGTGCTGCGCCCGCTGCTCCAAGTGACGCGCGACGACGGGTGGTTCTTCGACACGGAACTGTTGCTCCTGGCCGAGCACAACGGTCTGCGCATCCACGAGGTGCCGGTCGACTGGGTGGAGGACCTGGACACGCGGGTCGACGTCGCCGCCACCGTCCGCGCCGACCTCAAGGGCCTGTGGCGCATCGCCCGCCTCAAGGCGTCGGGGGCGGCGAAGGTCGCACTGCCCCGCCGTCCGGGGCCGGCCGCCGAGCACCCCGACGCGGTCCTCGCGCCCGCCCGTGCGCGGCTGACCTGGGAGCTGATGTGCTTCGCGACGATCGGTGTCCTGTCGACCGCCGGGCAGGCAGGTGCGTACTGGCTGCTCAGGCAGTGGTGGCAGCCCGTCCTCGCCAACGCCCTCTCGCTGCTGGTGCTCACCCTCCTCAACACCGAGGCCAACCGCAGGCTCACGTTCCGCCACACCGCGACCCGCGCCCGGCGTGCGCACCTGGGCGCGGGCGTGCTGTTCCTCCTGGGCTATCTGGTCACCTCCGCCGCGGTCCTGCTGCTGCGCAGGGCCGATCCCACCGCCTCGCATGCCGCCGAGGCCGCCGTCCTGACCGCCGCCTCCGTGCTGGTGACCGTCGTCCGGTTCGCCGTACTGCGGCGGGCCGTCTTCACCGATGAGAGCGAGTAACACCATGACCGAACAGCCCGACGTGCTGTCCCCGCCCCTCTCCTCCGCCCCGCCGCCGCCCGTCAACACCCCTCGCACGACGCCCCGTTGGGCCGCACCCCTCGCCCTCTCCGCGATCCTGCTCGTGACCGCGGTCCTCTACGGGTGGGCGATCACCTCCCTGGGCTGGGGCAACGACTACTACGCGGCCGCCGTGAAATCCATGGGCCGCAACTGGACCAACTTCCTCTTCGGCGCCTACGACCCGGCCGGCGTCGTCACCGTCGACAAACCCCCTGCAGCCCTGTGGCCGCAGGTGCTCAGCACCAAGATCTTCGGCATGCACGGCTGGGCGCTGATCCTGCCCCAGGTCATCGAGGGCGTCGCCACGGTGGCGCTGCTGCACCGCACCGTACGACGCTGGGCAGGCGAGGGCGCGGCGCTGCTCGCCGCACTCGTCCTGGCCCTCACGCCCATCACCGTCGCCATCAACCGCGACAACAACCCCGACACCCTGCTGGTCCTGCTGCTCGTGGCGGCCGCGTACGCGCTGACCCGCGCACTGCAGAGCGACCGGGGCCGGGAGGCGACCTGGTGGCTGTGCGCGAGCGGCTTCCTCATCGGCGGCGGCTTCCTCACCAAGATGCTGGCCGCCTGGATGGTGGTACCCGTCTTCGCCGCCGCCTGGCTGATCGGCGCGGGCGGACCGTGGCTCACGCGCCTCCGGCGGCTCCTCGCGGCAGGGGCGGTACTCGCCGCCTCCTCCCTGTGGTGGGTGGCCCTGGTCGCCCTCTGGCCGGGCGACCACCCGTACATCGGGGGCAGCAAGGACGGCTCCGCCTGGGACCTGGTGATGGGCTACAACGGGCTCGGCCGGATCTTCGGCGAGGGCGACGGCCCCGCCAACAGCAACGGCTCCACCTTCGGCGGCCCTGCCGGTCTCTCCCGGCTCTTCAACGACCAGAACGCCGGCCAGATCAGCTGGCTGTTCCCGGTGTGCGCGGCGGCCCTGCTGGTCGCCGTCGCCACCGCGGTCCTGCGCAGGCGCGGCGGTACGGCGGGCGAGCCCCTCGCCGCGGCGGGCTGGGTGCTCTGGGGCGGCTGGCTGCTGATCTGCGCCGCGGTCTTCTCCACCCAGCGGGGCATCTTCCACCCGTACTACTCCACTCAACTCGCCCCGGCCGTCGGCGCATTGGCAGGCGGCCTCCTGGCGCAGCTGGTGCGGGCACACCGGGCGGGCGCGCGGTGGCCCGGCGCCGTCGGGGCGGTGACCGTGCTCGGGACGGCGGCCTGGGCGGCCGTCGTGATCCGGCGTGTGCCGACCTGGCACGGCTGGCTGGTGTGGCCGGTCGCCGCAGCGGGCGCCGCCGCCGGAATCCTGCTGATCCTCGCCGCCTGGCGCTGGACCCGGCTGCTTCCTTCCGCGCTGGGCACCGCGGTCGTCGCGGTCCTCCTCGCCCCCGGAGTCTGGTCGGCGATCGTGCCCTTCGGCAGCAACGCGGCGGCCGCAGGCGGCGCCCTGGTGAACGCGGGCCCCCTCCAGTCGGGAGGCGCAGGGATGATCGTCGAAAAGTTGCCCGGCGGAACGCCCAAGGTGGTGCAGATCGAGCCCGGCGCGAAGGGCGGCGCAGCCACAGGCCCGCAACCCGCACCCCAGGGCGACAAGCCGGGCAAGTCGGTGACCGCCAACGGAGGACCGGCCGGCGGTGAAGACCAGAGCAGAATCCTCAACTACGTACGCACGCAAGCCCCTTCGGCCCGCATCGCCCTCGCCGTCGGCGACGGCGGAAACGCCACCGAGCTCATCCTGAGCACCGACCTCACCGTCATCGGCATGGGCGGCTTCGGCGGCACCGACGACGCACCGTCCGTCGAGCAACTCGCCCGATGGGCCGCGAACGGCGAGCTGCGCTACGTCCTCCGCCCCGACCGGGCCATGTCCCCGGGCACCGGTGCGGGCGCGGTGCGCATGAGCCCTACCGGTAAGCCCGTGGGCACGGCCGCCGCGCGCTCCGCCTGGATGGACAAGCACTGCACGAAGGTGCCCGCCTCCGCCTACGGTGGCACCTCCGACAGCACGCTCTACGACTGCGCCCCCAAGTAGCGCTGAGGAAAGGGGACTTCGGCCCGCCATGACCGAGCAGCCCGCCGCCGGCGCCCGCCACACCATCCTCGTGGTGGAGGACGACCCCGGCATCCGTACCCTCCTGGAATCCACCCTGAGGCTCGCCGGATACCAGGTCCTCGCGGCGGGCACCGGGCAGCAGGCCCTGCGCGAGGCCGAGCGCTCGGCCCCCGACCTGCTGCTGCTCGATGTGATGCTGCCCGACCTGGACGGCATCGAGGTGACCCGCACCCTGAGGGCCGCCGGGGTGCGCACCCCGGTCCTGTTCCTCACCGCCCGCGCCGAGGTCGGCGACCGGATCGCCGGGCTCAGCGCGGGCGGCGACGACTACGTGACCAAACCGTTCAGCATCGAGGAGGTACTGCTGCGGGTACGCGCCATCCTCCGCCGCACCGACCCCGCAACCCCCGCCGGGTCGAGCGGCGGCACCATACTGCGCTACGCCGACCTGGAGTGGGACGAGGCCGCGCACGAAGTGCACCGCGCAGGCCAGTACATCCAGCTCTCGCCCACCGAGTTCAACCTGCTCGGCTACCTCCTGGCCAACCCCCACCGGGTCCTGAGCAAATTCCAGATCCTGGACCACGTGTGGCGCTACGACTTCAACGGCGACGCCCGGATCGTCGAGACGTACATGAAGTACCTGCGCCGCAAAGTGGACTGCTACGACCCTCCGCTCATCCACACCGTGCGCGGCGTCGGCTACTGCCTGCGCCTGCCGCGCGAGAGCGGCGGCCGGACGGGCGAGCGGTGACGCTGCGCCGGCGCCTGGTCCTGGGCGTCACCCTGCTGGCCGCCGCAGCCGTGCTCGCCGCGCAGACCATCGGTTTCCTCACGCTGCGCGGCTGGCTCCTCGACCGCGTCGACCAGCAGCTCATCACCTCCGTCCCCGCCCAGCTCGGGCTGGTGGAACAGATGGCGGCCGGAGGACTGCCCGGCCTGGACACCTCCGACAGCCTCCCCTCCGACTTCCGCCTGCTGATCTACGACGCGACGAACCGGACGCGGGCCACCATCTCCACGGGCGACAAGCCGGGCCCCCGGCTCCCGGAATCCGCCACGGACCTGAATCTGCGGCACGGCCGCCCGTTCACCGTCCCCGCCGTCTCGGGGGCCGGCCGCTGGCGGGTCCTGCTCGCCACCGCTCCCTCGGGCGCCGTCTTCGCGGTGGCGCTTCCCCTGGACACCGTCGACGGGGCCACCTCCCGGCTGCTCTGGCTGAACGGGACGGTCCTCGCGGCCACCGTCCTGGCCCTCCTCGCGGCCGGCGCCTGGGTCGTACGCCTGGGCCTGCGCCCGCTGACCCGGATGGAACGCACCGCCCAGGACATCACCGCAGGCGACCTGGACCTGCGGCTCGTGGACACCGACCCCCGTACCGAGACCGGCCGGCTCGGCCAGGTGCTCAACACCATGCTGGAGCGGTTGCAGGGGGCGCTGCTCGTACGAGAATCCTCCGAGGCCCGCCTGCGCCGCTTCGTCGCCGACGCGGGCCACGAACTGCGCACCCCGCTGACCACCGTCCAGGGCTTCGCGGAGCTCGCCCTGCTCCACGACGACCTGCCGAAGGACCAGCGCGACGAGGCGAACCGGCTGATCGCGCAGAACGCGGAGCGCATGGCCCTGCTCATCGACGATCTGCTGCTCCTCGCCCGGCTCGACGAGGAGCCCGGCTACCGCGCACACCCCGTCGACCTGGCGCTTCTCGCGGCCGACACGGTCAGCGAGGCGGTGGTGAGGCAGGCCGACCACCCGGTGGACCTGGGCCCGCTGGGCCCGGACGCCGACGCGGAGGTTCCCTCCGTACCGGCCGACGGCGACCCGCACCGGCTGCGCCAGATCCTCGACAACCTCCTCGCCAACGCGCTCACCCACACCCCGCCCGGCACTCCGGTACACGTTCGGGTGGGAAGCATCGACGGGACAAGTGTGGTGGAGGTCGCCGACGAGGGCCCGGGGCTGGGCGCACAGGACGCCGAGCGTGTCTTCGAGCGCTTCTACCGGGTGGACCCCGCACGCTCCCGCGATCACGGCGGCAGCGGCCTCGGGCTGGCCATCGCGGCCGCGATCGCCCAGGGCCACGGCGGCAGGCTCGAGCTGGAGACCCGGCCCGGAGCGGGCTGCACCTTCCGCCTGCTGCTCCCCGCAATCGGGTGAGTACATGCCGTGCCCGGACGCTTGCGCCGTGCTACTGTCGAGGCAGTTGCAGTTGTGGTTCCC
The DNA here is from genome assembly GCF_036227325.1 of Streptomyces sp. NBC_01465. Taxonomy (NCBI): domain Bacteria; kingdom Bacillati; phylum Actinomycetota; class Actinomycetes; order Kitasatosporales; family Streptomycetaceae; genus Streptomyces; species Streptomyces sp. NBC_01465. The sequence continues at coordinate 7,585,548 of NZ_CP109467.1, forward strand.
ATAGACTTCAAGTGCCTTGATGGGAGTTCTCCATCAGGCGCTTTTGTTTTTCCGGGGCAATCACGAGGCAACGCCGGAGTTCCGCACAGTGCGGACTCTGGGGCACAGCCCCGAAGGAGAATTTGACATGGCTACTGGCACCGTGAAGTGGTTCAACGCGGAAAAGGGCTTCGGCTTCATCGAGCAGGAGGGTGGCGGCCCCGACGTCTTCGCCCACTACTCGAACATCGCCACCCAGGGCTTCCGTGAGCTTCAGGAAGGCCAGAAGGTGAACTTCGACGTCACCCAGGGTCAGAAGGGCCCCCAGGCGGAGAACATTGTTCCCGCCTAAGGCTTGACCGCTCAACGCAGCTGGGGCACGCACCTTCGGGTGCGGGCCCCAGCTCGCTGTTTCTGGAAAGAAACCCGGTTCGTTCTTGCAATTCCCCGGCCCGCTGTTCTCGGCCCGGAATTCCTCGATACGTGCCATATCGAGGAAGGGTTCTTGAAATGAACCGCCCCACTCGCACGAACAGCCGTTATCCCGGTGCCCGCAGGTCCGGTCAGGGCGGCGCAGGGCGGCGTCCCGCCGCACCGCAGGGAGAGTTCGCGCTCCCCGTCACCGTCACCCCCGGGCTTCCCCCGGCCGCCACCTTCGCCGATCTGGACATGCCCGCGCCCCTGCTGGCCGCGCTCACCGTCGAAGGCGTGACCACGCCGTTCCCGATCCAGGCCGCCACCCTGCCGAACGCCCTCGCGGGCCGCGACGTCCTGGGCCGTGGCCGTACCGGCTCCGGCAAGACCCTCGCCTTCGGGCTCGCGGTGATCAAGCGGACCGCGGGGCAGCGCGCCGATGCCAAGCAGCCCCTCGCCCTGATCCTCGTCCCCACGCGGGAGCTCGCACAGCAGGTCACCGACGCGCTCACCCCGTACGCACGGGCACTGAAGCTGCGCATGGCGACCGTCGTCGGCGGGATGTCGATCGGCCGGCAGGCCGGTGCGCTGCGCTCCGGCGCCGAGATCGTCGTGGCGACCCCGGGCCGTCTCAAGGACCTCATCGAGCGCCGCGACTGCAAGCTCGACAAGGTCGCCATCACCGTCCTCGACGAGGCCGACCAGATGGCCGACATGGGGTTCATGCCGCAGGTCACCGAGCTGCTCGACCTCGTACGTCCCGGAGGCCAGCGGATGCTGTTCTCCGCGACCCTGGACCGCAATGTCGACCTGCTGGTCCGCCGCTACCTCAACGACCCGGTGGTCCACTCCGTCGACCCCTCCAAGGGCGCGGTCTCCACGATGGAGCACCACGTCCTGCAGGTGCACGGCACGGACAAGTACGCCGTCGCCACCGAGATCGCGGCCCGCGACGGACGGGTGATCATCTTCCTGGACACCAAGCACGCCGTGGACCAGCTCACCCGCCACCTGCTCGCCAGCGGGGTGCGCGCAGCGGCGCTGCACGGCGGCAAGTCGCAGCCGCAGCGGACCCGTACGCTCGCGCAGTTCAAGTCGGGGAGCGTCACCGCGCTGGTCGCCACCAACGTCGCCGCCCGCGGTATTCACGTCGACAACCTCGACCTGGTCCTCAACGTCGACCCGCCGAGCGACCACAAGGACTATCTGCACCGCGGCGGCCGGACCGCCCGGGCCGGCGAGTCCGGAAGCGTCGTCACCCTCGTCACCACCGGCCAGCGCCGCGACATGACCCGGCTGATGTCCGACGCCGGGATCAGGCCGACCGTCACCCAGGTCCGTTCCGGCGACGCGGAACTGAGCCGTATCACCGGCGCCCAGGCGCCCTCGGGCGTCCCCGTCAGGGGCAGCGCACCTGTCTCCGACGACCGGCCCAAGCAGCGCGGCGGCACGCCGTTCCGCGGCCGGGGTACCCGGTCGGGCGGCGAGTCGCGCAAGGCCACCGAGGCACGCCAGACTGCGGAGGCGCGCAAGGCGGCCCGCATCCGCCGCGCCGCATGAGCACCGTTCCCCCTCCTGTTCCTTCCTGTCACTGAAGCGAGGCTCCATGCGTTTCGTCATCGCCCGTTACCCCTTCGAATTCACCAAGCTCGAGGTGGAGACGGCCATGAAGGGCGTGAAGCCCGAACCGGTCACCGGGGAGTCCGTGATCATCAACCGGCGTACGTACCCGGTCAAGCAGGTCGGTGAGGTCATCACCCGGCAGGACCGCCGTGACTTCACCGCCGCTGAGGTGACCCGGGCGATGACGAGCCTCGGCTTCACCTGCCGTTCGGCCGCCGCGTCCGTTCCGGCCCCCGCTCCCGCGCTCAGCCCGGTCGAGGCCGCGTCGGCGATGCTCGGGGCCCCGGACCAGCTCTGACCCAGCGGTCTCAGCCGGCCGGCGGCCCGTAGAGGGAGGCGAGCTCGTACGCGAGGCGTGCGAGCCGCTCCCGGGCCGCCGGGGGCTCCAGAATCTCGACGCGCGCCCCGAGCCCCGCGAGCTGCGCCGCCACGATCTCCGGCGAGGGACCGTCGATCTCGATCTCCCTCCAGCCATCGGGTTGTGTACTTCCGGTCCGCAGCCGCCCGCCGAACAGCCCCTCCAGGATCCGCTCCGTGCCCCGGCCCGCCCGTGCCCGGACCGTCGCGGCCAGCATTCGGTCCTCCATCCGCGCGGCCAGGGAGCGCCAGGCCGTGGCGAGATCAAAACCCTCAGGGCGTTCGACCCGCTCGCCCGTCGCCTCGACCGAGGTGACACGGCTCAGCCGGAACGTCCGCAGACCCTTGTCGGTCCCCGCGACGAGATAGCCGGTGCCCGCCTTGGAGGCGAGGCCGAGCGGATGGACCGTACGTTCACCGGTGGGTTGTCCGGGTCTGACGTATCCCAGCCGCACCTGCACCCCGTCCACCACCGCCCGCTGCAGCGCGGCGAGATGGGGAGTGTCCGCGGCGAGCGCGGACCCCGACCAGTCCGTGGCGTCGGCCACCCCCGCCTTCGACGCCGCCTCGGCGTCTTCGCGCAGGGTGGCGGGCAGGGCGCGCACCAACTTCCGTAGCGCTGTGCGCAGTTCGGGTGTCGCGGAGGAGGGGCCCGCGGCCAGGAACAGCGCCCTGGACTCGCCTGCGGTCAGTCCCGTCAGATCGGTACGGGCCCCGCCGACCAGCGCCCAGCCTCCGCCGCGCCCGGCCTGCGAATAGACGGGGATGCCCGCGGTCGCGAGCGCTTCGAGGTCGCGCCGGGCGGTCCGCGCGGACACCTCGAGCTCGGCCGCGACCTCCGCCGCGGTCACCTGCCCGCGCGTCTGCAGGAACAGCAGCACGGCCACCAGACGATCAGCTCTCATGGCAGTCGATTCTGCTCCGGAAACTGGCCAGAAGATGGCCACTTTGGCTTCCAGGATGGTCACAGAGCTCAACGGAAACCACCTGGGAGACAGTGATGATCGTTGTAACGGGAGCCACCGGAAACGTCGGACGCCCGCTGGTGCAGGCGCTGTTGGCGGCGGGCGAGGAGGTGACGGCGCTGTCGCGGCGTCCGGACCGTGAGGAGGCGGGCGTACGGTACCGGCAGGCGGATCTCGCCGACCCGGCGAATCTGAAAGCCGTGCTGGACGGGGCCGACGCGCTCTATCTGCTGATTGCCGGTGACGGCGGGGAGCTGGATCCGAAGGAGATCGTGGAGGCCGTGCGGGCGGCGGGGGTGCGGCGTATCGTGCTGCAGTCCTCGCAGGGGGTCGGGACGCGGCCGCAGTCCGTCGTCCACGCACAGCTGCGGGCGTTCGAGGAGGCGGTCCAGGGGTCCGGTCTTGAGTGGACGGTTCTGAGGCCGGGCGGCTTCGCCTCCAACGCCTACCTGTGGGCGGACTCGGTGCGCGAACAGCGGGCCGCTGCAGCGCCGTTCGGGGATGTGGGGCTGCCCGTCGTCGACCCGCAGGACATCGCGGACGTTGCGGCCGCCGTGCTGCTCGGGGGAGGGCATGCGGGCCGTACGTACGTCCTCACCGGTCCGGCTCCCGTCACCCCGCGCGAACAGGTGCAGGCGATCGCGGACGCCGTCGGCGAACCGGTGCACTTCGTGGCGCTGGGCCGCGCCGAGGCGCGGGAGCAGATGGTGCGGTTCATGCCCGAGGCGGCGGTGGACACGACGCTCTCCATCCTGGGCGAGCCGACGGACGACGAACTGCGGGTGAGCCCTGCGGTTGAGGACGTGCTCGGCCGGGCACCGCGCCCGTTCGCCGCGTGGGCCGGGCGCAGTGCGGCCGCCTTCAGGTGACCGGCAGGTCCGAGGGCAGGCCCCACTCGCTCCAGGAGCCGTCGTACACGGACAGGTCGCGGTAGCCCGCAAGCTCCGCGCCGAGCGCCAGGACGCAGGCGGTGACGCCCGAACCGCAGCTGAACACCAGTCTCTTGCGGTCCTCGGCGAGCGCGGCGAAGGCGGTACGCAGTTCCTCCGCCGGGAGCATCAGCCCCTCGCGCTGGATCTCGGTGAAGGGGAGGTTCACGGCCCCGGGCATGTGGCCGCCGCGCAGCCCGGGGCGCGGCTCGGGTGCCGTACCGGCGAACCGGTCGCGGGAGCGCGCGTCGAAGACGGCGGCGGAGGGGTCGGCCAGGGCCTTCACCACCTCGGTGCTGTCGACGATCAGTCCGGGGCGGGGCCGGGCGGTGAAGTCGCCGCGCGGTGCCGGGTGTTGGGCGGTGTTCTTCTCCACGGGGTGCCCGGCCGCGGACCAGGCGGGCAGGCCGCCGTCGAGTACGGCCACCCGGTCGAAGCCCGTCGCGCGCAGCATCCACCAGGCGCGGGCCGCCGAGTAGAGGCCCACGGTGTCGTAGACGACGACGGTGGAGGTGTCGTCGACGCCGAGCGCGCGCATCTCCTCCGTGAACCGGTCGGCGTCGGGCATGGTGTGGGGGAGCGGCGAGGTGTGGTCGGACAGGGCCCCGTCCAGATCAAAGGCGCGCGCTCCTGGGATCCGCAGACCGGCGCCCCGGTGCGCGCCGACCGAGGCGTCGAGGAGGACGAGCCCCGGCTCGCCGAGCCGGGGCGCGAGCCAGGACGCCGGGACCAGCGCCGGAATGCTCCCGCGGTGACTGTCGGTTCCCATGGCTCTCCTCGCTCGCGCCGATCTGCCAGCGGATCCTACGGCCTCACCCCTTCAGGCTGATGACCAGGAGCGAGGCCCCCGTCTCGGTGTGCGGCCGGTGGCTGGTCCCGGCGGCCATCACCACGTAGTCGCCCGCCCGGTGGAGGCGGTCGCCGTCGACGAGTTCGCCACTGAGGACGTAGAAGTGCTCCTCCGTCACATGGTGGTCGACCTCCATCCACCGGCTGCCGGGGGCGAAGTCCAGGACCCAGGAACTCGCCTGAGCGGTCGCGGGGAGCGTGCGGACCGACAGGCCCTCGCCCGGTGAACTGCGCCTGGCATCCTCGATGTTGACGTACTGGACGGGGGGCTGTGTGTGCTCCGTTGTTGTCATGTGCCCAGCCTGGACGGGCGCGGACCACCGGCCCAGTGACACGATTGACATCGTTGAGTACTTTCGTGCCATGAGCCCCCGCCACCGGGTCGTCGCCCTCGTCCTTCCGCCGCAGTCGACCTTCGAACTCGGCTGCGCCGCCGAGGTCTTCGGCGTCGCGACCCCCGGCATCCCGGAGGCGTACGACTTCCGCGTCTGTACGGAACACCCCGGTCCGGTCCCCACGCTCGCGGGCTACGACATGAACGTCACGCACGGTCTCGAAGCCCTCGACTCCGCAGACACCGTCGTCGTCCCCGGCAAGAACGAACCCACCGCCCCCGCGTCGCCCGCCGTCCTCGACGCCCTGCGCCGCGCCCACGCCCGGGGTGCGCGCATCGCCGCGATCTGCTCCGGAGCCTTCCTCCTCGCCGAGGCCGGGCTCCTCGACGGGCGCCGCGCTGCCACCCACTGGCGCCTGGCGGACGCCCTCGCCCGGCACGCCCCGCAGGTCCGGGTCGACCCGGACGTCCTCTACATCGACCACGGCGACGTCGCCACCAGCGGCGGCAGCGCCGCCGGGATCGACCTCTGCCTCCATCTGGTCCGCGCCGACCAGGGCGCCGCCTACGCAGCCCAGATCGCCCGCAACATGGTGATGCCGCCGCACCGTGAGGGCTGCCAGCTGCAGTACGTGGACCTGCCGCCGTACGAGGGCCGGGTCCCCGACTCGCTCGCCCCGCTCCTGGCCTGGGCCGCCGACCGGCTGGGCGGGCAGCTCGGTGTCGAGGAGCTCGCCGACCACGCCGGGCTCTCGCCGCGCACCCTGGCGCGGCGCTTCAACGACCAGCTCGGTGTCAGCCCGGGGCGCTGGGTGCTCGACCGTCGTATCGCCGCCGCACAGGCACTCCTCGAACAGACCGATCTGCCCGTCGAGACGGTCGCCACCCGCGTCGGCCTGCACTCGGCGATCAACCTCCGGCGCCACTTCCACCGGGCCCTGCGCACCACACCCGCCGCCTACCGGAGGGCATTCCAGGAGCCGGCACGGCAACCTTCCTGAGGCCGGCGGCGACCGGAAGGCATGAGACACGCCAGACGGAAACCCGCTCGCGCCAAGGGCCGTACGGCGGCGATCGCCGCCGGGGCCGTCGCTCTGGCCGCGGTGGTGTACGGGACGGCCGACGCGTTCAGCGGTGCCGGTGGATCAGGGGCGCCGCAGGCAGCGGCGTCCGCGACGGCGTCGGGGAGCACGTCCCCGAGCGCGGCTGCCCGTGCGGGCGCGAGTGTCCCGCCGTCCGTATCGGCAGCGGCGAGCGCCACCGCCAGGGCCGCGGCGACGCCCACCGCCAAGGCCCCGGCCACGGCCTCGCTCGCCTCCCGGCTGACGACCACGAGCCTTGCCCTGTCCGCGAAGTTCCCCTATCTCTCCGCGGGTTACAACAACACCCGCGAATGGAACCGCATCGACACGGCCGTCGCACCCAACGGCACCCTGCGCATCGCCTGGCCCGCCGCCGACGGCATCCACGTCACCCCGCTCTCCGCCGCAGGCAGGCGTGTGGCGGCAGACACGGTCGTCCCGGGTGCCAAGGAGGTCGGCGGGCTCGTCGCGCACCATGACGGCTTCGCCGTGCTGACCCGGGTGAAGGACAGCAACAAGTGGGGCGAGACAGCGGCCGCGATCATCCGCTACAGGAACGGCGGCCGCGCCTTCACCCGGAAGCTGACCGGTACCTCCAGCCATGACACGGCGCCCCTGCTCGACGGTCAGCTGAAGTGGAACGGCACCAAGTACGGCGCGTACTTCGTCGTGCACGGCGCGGGCGGGTTCGCCGACGGGCACTTCGGCGACAAACTCTCCTATGTGAGCGCCAACGGGGCCGCGCTGTCGGGTGGTTGGAGCTGGGGGTGCAGTCACAACGAGGGCATCGCGCTGGGCGCCGAGCCCTCGGGTGCGTTCACCTCGCTCTGTTTCGACGACTGGCGCTCGGGGCTCTTCGTCTCGACCGGCATCGGCGCCCCCGACACCGCCCCCGTCGTACAGCGCGAGCAGTGCTGGGCCGGGTACTGCGGCGGCACCTTCTCCGGCCGTACGGGACAGATCGTGAAGTCCGCCACCGGCCGCTACGCCACCGCGTTCGCCTCACGCGGCGCGGCCTCGGCCAAGAAGAACGCCGCCGACACCAGCGGCCGGGGCTGGACGGTGAAGGCGAAGACCCCGACCCACCAGGTGGCGGTCGCCTTCCTGAAGAACCGGTCCACGCCCTCGGGGAAGCCGGTCCTCCTGACCGGCGCGGCGGGCACGGAGAACGTCAATGTGCACATCGCCCCGTACGGGAAGAGCAAGCTGCTGGTCTCCTGGGAGTCCCTGTCCCACGCGAAGTGCGCGAGCGGCACGTGCACGGGCACCTTCACCGGCACTCATCTGCGGCTGATCGACTGGACAGGGAAGGCCCAGTCGCCCGACACCGTCGTCCGGGCGCGGATCGCCGGGGACATCGCGGTCCTGCCGGGCGGGGATCTGACGTGGGCCTACGCCCCGGTCGCTCCTTCGTACGCCGGTCCCCTCAGCGGATCGTCCCCCACGACGGCCACGCTCGGCGTCGCGCGAATCCGCATCTCCTGACCCGTTGACCTCCTCCTGACCCGCCCTTACCGTTTCGGCGTTCGGTCCAACAGATGACGTTCGGAATGCCGAACGCACGTCTCTGTCCTGTCCTTCACGGGGAGACTGTATGAGCCGTATACGCAGACTGCTTCTCGTCCTCTGTGCCGGCCTCGCGGGGATGCTCCTCTTCCCCGTGGGCGCCGCGCAGGCCGCCACCGGTCCGGTGACCGTCACGAGCGGCACACAAGTCACCGACACCAGCGGGGCGTTGGTGCAGGCGCACGGGGGCGGGGTCATCAAGGTCGGTACGTACTACTACTGGTTCGGCGAGGACCGCAACACCGACAACACCTTCAAGTACGTCTCCGCCTACCGCTCCACGGACCTCAAGAACTGGGAGTTCCGCCACCACGTCCTGACCCAGGCCACCGATCCCGAACTGGCCACGGCCAACATCGAGCGCCCGAAGGTCGTCTACAACGCCACGACCGGGCAGTTCGTGATGTGGATGCACAAGGAGAGCGCCACCGACTACAGCGAGGCGAGGGCTGCCGTCGCCACCTCGTCGACCGTCGACGGCAACTACGCCTACAAGGGCAGCTTCCGGCCGCTCGGCACCCATATGTCGCGCGACATCACTCTCTTCACCGACACCGACGGCACCGCCTACATGGCGTCCGCCGCCAACGAGAACTACGACCTGCAGATCTACCGCCTCACCGCCGACTACACGGCCATCGCGAGTCTGGTCGCCAACCCCTGGCCCGGCGGCCACCGCGAGGCCCCGGCGCTCTTCAAGCGGGGCAGCGTGTACTTCATGCTGACCTCCGGCGCGACGGGCTGGAGCGCCAACCAGCAGCAGTACGCCACCGCTACCTCGCTCGCCGGGCCGTGGAGCGCCATGCAGAACGTGGGCGACTCGACGGCCTTCAACTCCCAGACGGCGTACGTCCTTCCGGTCCAGGGGACATCGGGGACCTCGTACCTCTACCTGGGCGACCGGTGGGGCAACTCCTTCGGCCGGACCGTCAACGACTCGCGCTATGTCTGGCTGCCGCTGACCTTCCCGACCTCGACCTCGATGGCCATGAGCTGGTACCCGCAGACCACCGTCGACACCGCGGCCGGCACAGTCGCCGGGGTGAGCGCCGCCTACGAGACGCTGACCGCCCGGCACAGCGGCAAGTGCGTGGACGTCCCCGACCAGTCGATCCTCTACGGCGTCGCGGTCGGCCAGTACACCTGCAACAGCGGTGCGAACCAGAAGTTCTGGTTCCAGGACACCGGTGACGGCTACGTCCGGCTGATGGGCCGGCAGAGTTCGCTCTGCCTCACCGAGACCTCGACCGCCGTCGTGCAGCAGGCCTGCGCGGGTACCACCGACCAGCAGTGGAAGGTGACCACGAACTCCGCCGGATATGTGGCACTCGCCGCCCGGGTGAGCGGCGAGTGCCTCGATGTGTCCGGAGGCTCCACGGCAAACTCCGCCGCGATCATCACGTACGCCTGCTCGGGCGCCACCAACCAGCAGTGGAAGCGCGCGGGTTGACCTCTCTCAGTCCTGGGGTGCTGTCGGCGTTGCTCGCTTCAGCCAGACCGTCGCCAGCAGCGAAGCTGCCGACAGCACCGTCAGGAGTACGGGCACCGCACGGATGCCGGACAGCTCAATTCCCTTGCCCAGCAAGGGCGGTGCGGCCACCCCGCCGATCATCGACGCGGAGATCACCCAGGCTCCCGCGCGCCGGGCGTGCGGGAGGGCCCGGTTGAGCCACGGCAGCCCGGTCGGGAAGACCGGGGCGATGAACAGGCCGACACCCGCGTACGCGTACGGGGCCGCGCCCGGGATCAGGGCGAGGAGGAGGCACGCCGTCATCCCGGCCGCGCAGACCGTGAGGATGAGCTCGGGGGTGTACCGGAGGGTGAGGGGGACGACCAGGAAGCGGCCGACCGTCATCATCAGCCAGTAGACGGAGGTGGCCGACGCCGCGACCGCCGCGGTGAAGCCGACCGTCTCCAGATGGGTCGGCTCCCAGCCGCCGACGCCCGCCTCCACGGCCACATTGAGGATATAGAGGGCGAGGAAGCCGACGAGGACGCGGGAGAGCAGTCGCTGCCCGTTCGCGGGGGCCGCGGCGCTCGCGGGGGCCGGCTCCGCGGTGCCGATGCCGCGGGTGCAGCACATCAGGACCGCCGACAGGAGTGCGCAGGCTCCGAAGGCGTACGGGTAGTTCTCCGGTCCCAGCGCCGCGATGACCGCGGGGCCGAGCACGGCGCCGATCCCGAAGTGGGCGTTGAGGACGTTCAGCATGGCGGTGGAGCGGTTGCCGAAGCCGACCGCGAAGAGCTGGTTGAGTCCGTAGTCGACACCGCCGAAGCCGAGCCCGCCGACGAACGCGGCCAGGAGTGCCAGGGGCCAGTTCGGGGCCACGGCCACGCCGAGGGCGCCGAGTGCCATCAGGGCGTAACTGGCGCTCAGCAGACGGCTGTTGCTGATCCTCGCGTGGATGGAGTTGAAGGCCAGGACCCCTACGACGCCGCCCGTGAAGTGCAGGCTGAGGCCGAGTCCGGCGGCGGAGGGGGAGAGCCCGAACTCCTCGCGCAGGCCGGGTACGGCGGGACCGTAGACCGCCTGGACCATGCCGATGAGGACGAAGGCCACGCAGGACGCCACCGCGGCCGGACGGCTGAAGAGCCGCCCGGCCGCGGTGGCGGTGAGGGTCTCGGTCACACCGCGCCCAGCGGGGTGAACACAAAGGTGAACTCGGCCGGTGCGGAGTGCAGTTCGTGCTGGGGCAGCACGCCGGGTCCGCAGGACTGCGAGCCGATGCCCTGCAGGGCGTGGTCGAGGTTGACCCAGACGGTGTCGCCCGGCGTCAGGTCGGTGAGGTGCTCGGCCGCGTCGAGCTGCTCGACGGTCCAGCGCCGTGCGGTGAACCAGAACTCGGGCTCGCCCTCGATGCGCAGCCCGCCGATGTCCAGGCGCCGGACGTCGGAGCGCGCCCCGTTCTCCTGCGGCCGTACGCACGGGACTTGGAGCTCGTCGACCGTCGACGTCCAGCGGCCGATCCTGGACGCCGCCGACGTGTCGGGGTACGACTCGCCGGGTCCGCCCCCGTACCAGCCGACCGCGTCCGTGCTCCCCGGCAGCCCCAGACGCACACCGAGCCGGGGCAGCGGGACCTTCCACTCGCCCTCGGGCGTGACCGAGACGCTCAGCCGCAGCCGGTCGCCGTCACTGGTCCAGCGGTACGCCACCGCCAGGCCGACGTCCCGGGCGGCGGGCGCCACCCGGGTGCGGACGATGAGCGCCTCGTCCGTCAACTCCACGCTGTCCAGGCGGTGTTGCATCCGGTGCAGACCCAGCTCGCGCCAGAGGAGACCGTTGCGCTCGCCGCCCTGCCAGCTCGCGCCGTTGTCGTTGTCGGTCGGCGCACGCCACACGTCCAGGCGCGGGGCGACGACCTCGACGGAGCCGACCGTCCGCAGGGCGCCGGTGCGGGTGTCGAAGGTGGCCGGGCCCAGCGTGATCAGCCCGTCGCCGTCCCGCTGGGGGCGGCTTCCGGTGACAACAGGCAGTGCGCTGCGGGGAGTTGCGGGCAGCTGCCCCCAGGCGACCGTGTGCTCCGGGGTGTCGGCGAGCTGCGCCTGCACCGTCCAGTGCGCCTCGGCGTCCCCGCCCGACACCGGCGGCGAGGGGAGCTTGAGGTCGGCCGACTCGCCGGGTGCCAGGGGAGGCACGGCGAGGCTGCCTGCCTCGATCGTCTCGCCGTCCACCTGGTAGGACCACTCGAAGGCCAGGTGGGAGAGGTCGGAGAAGTCGTATCCGTTGGTGATCCGGACCGTGCCCGCCTCGCCGTCGCCCGTGATCCGTACCGGCTCGACGACCTTCTTGTACTCGGTCAGGCCTGGGGAGGGCGTGCGGTCGGGGAAGATCAGGCCGTCGCAGACGAAGTTCGAGTCGTGGAGCTCCTCGCCGAAGTCGCCGCCGTACGCGAAGCCGTAGCGCTCGTCCGTGATGCCGTGGTCGATCCACTCCCAGATGAAACCGCCCTGGTTGCGCTCGTGCGCCTCGAAGAGCTGCTGGTACTCGGTGAGTCCGCCCGGGCCCGTGCCCATGGCGTGTCCGTACTCGCAGAGGATGAAGGGGAGTTGGCGCCGTCGTGCGGTGCCGCCGTCGAGGCCGAGTCCGATCTGCTCGACCTCGGCGTGCGGGGTGTACATGCGCGAGTAGACGTCCGTGTCACGGCAGCCCGCGTCGCCCTCGTAGTGGATCAGCCGGTCGGGATCGCGGTCGCGGATCCACTCGGCCATGGCGGTCAGGCCGCGGCCCGTGCCCGCCTCGTTGCCGAGCGACCAGATGAGCACCGAGGGGTGGTTCTTGTCGCGCTCGACCATGCGCGAGGCGCGGTCGACGAGGGCCGGGGTCCAGCGGGCGTCGTCGACCGGGTTGTCGCGCCACTCCTGCTCGACGAAGCCGTGGGTCTCCAGATCGCACTCGTCGATCACCCACAGCCCGTACTCGTCGCACAGGTCCAGGAAGGCGGGGTGCGGCGGGTAGTGGGAGGTGCGGACGGCGTTGATGTTGTGGCTCTTCATCAGCTCGACGTCGCGGCGCATCGTCTCCGCGTCGAGGGCGCGCCCCTTCTCGGGGTGCCACTCGTGGCGGTTGACGCCGCGGAAGAGGATGCGGCGGCCGTTGACCTTGATCAGGCCGTCCTCAAGGGCGACGGTACGGAACCCGATCCGTACCGGTATCCGCTCGCCCGCCGTCGCCAGCACCCCGTCGTACAGACGCGGTGTCTCGGCGGTCCACGGCTCGACGCGCACGGTCACGGACTCGCCGGTCGCGGCGTCGATCCCCAGTTCGGGCACGGTGATCCGGCCGCCGGGCTCGCAGTCGACGCGCAGGGTCCCCTGGCCGCTGCGGTGGTCGTACGGGCTGTGCACGAAGAAGTCGCGGACCGCGTCGGCGGGCCGGTGCTGCAGCGTCACGTCGCGGAAGATGCCGGGCAGCCACCACTGGTCCTGGTCCTCCAGGTACGAGCCCGAGGACCACTGGTGCACCCGTACGGCCAGGACGTTGCCGCTCGCCCGCAGCAGTGCGCCGACCGCGAACTCGTGCGGCAGCCTGCTGCCCTTGAACTCGCCGATCTCCTCGCCGTTGAGCCACACCTTGGCGCAGGACTCGACACCGTCGAAGCGGAGCACGGCGTCGCCGTCCGCCGGCCAGTCGGCGGGCAGGTCGAAGGTGTGGAGGTGGTCGCCGGTCGGGTTTTCGGTGGGCACGCGCGGCGGGTCGAGCGGGAAGGGGTACAGGTGGTTGGTGTAGATCGGGGCGCCGTGGCCCTGGAGCACCCAGTGGCCGGGCACCGTGATCTCGGACCAGGCCCCGGCGTCGTACCCCTGCGTGGCGAACGACTCGTCCTCGGCGTCGGCTGTCGGGGCGAGCCGGAAGTTCCAAGTGCCGTTGAGGGAGAGGGACTTCGCATCGGAGGACGGGCTGTGGGCGCGCGGTGCGAGGGCGCCGGTGCCGGGAGAGACGTCTTCGTAGTACGGGGTGCGCACAGTACTCATGAGGCTCCTTGGTTTCTGCCGGCCTTCTGTCCCACGGACGCCAGGGATCCTTCGAGCGCGAAGGTCGCCGCTCCGAGGCTCACGGGGTCGGTGGGTATCGGGCACAGCACGATTTCGGTGGCGGCCAGCGGACGGGCCAGCGCATGGCGGGCCACGGCCGCGCGGACCTCGTCGAGGAGGGGTCGGCCCAGCCGTCCGGCCACCCAGCTGCTGAGGACGATCACTTCGGGGTTGAGGAGATTGACCAGGTCGGAGATGGCGGCGCCCAGATAACGGGCGGTCTCGCGTACGACCTTGACCGCCACCGGGTCACCCTCGGCGGCTCCGTCGGCGAGGGCCTGGATCGTCGCCGTCTGGTCGTCGGGGTGCATCATGGGGCTGCCGGGACTCAGTTCGCGCAGATTGCGCATGATGCCGGGCGCGCCGACGTACGTCTCCACGCAGCCGTGGTTGCCGCAGTGGCAGAGGCGTCCGTCCAGGACCAGGGTGGTGTGGCCCCATTCGCCCGCCGAGTTGGTGGAGCCCCGGTGCAGTTCGCCGCCGAGTGCGATGCCGGCGCCCACCCCCGTACCGAGGTTGACGACGATCACGTCAGAGCGGCCGCGGGCGGCGCCGAACCACAGCTCGGCGATGGTGCAGGCGTGCAGCGGATTGTCGAGGTGGAGGGGGTAGGGGACCTGCTCGGCCAGCAGGTCGAGGAGCGGGACGTCGTGCCAGTCCCAGTTGGGCGCGTACACCAGGGAGCCGCGCTCGCGGTCCACCTGGCCCGGCATGGATATCCCGGCGCCGAGCACGGTGGAGGGGTCGACGCCCGACTCCACCACCACGGAGTTGATGGCGTCCGCGATGTGCGCGACCACCTGCTCCGGCGGTTTCCTGCCGGGCTTGAGCTCCGTGTCCGCCCGGGCCAGCACCTTCAGCGCGAGGTCGAAGAGCTCGACGTGGATGTACGTCTCGGCCACGTCGACGCCGATCAGCGCGCCCCCGGACGCATGGACGGCGACCAGTCCGCGCGGGCGCCCGCCGTCGGAGTCCTCGTACCCGACGTCGGTCAGCAGGCCGAGTTCGAGCAGCTCGCCGACGAGGGTGGCGACGGTGGCCAGGCTGAGCCCGGTCGCCGCCGCCACCTCCTGCCGGGAGACGGGTGCGTCGGCGATGATCTGCCGCAGCACCCCGTAGCGGTTGGCCGTGCGGATGTCACGGGACGTGCGTTTCACGGCGGTTCCCCCTGTCGTGCCCCCGTCGGTCCATGGCGGCGGGACGCCAGGTTATGGCGTCCGTACGGCTTTCGACAAGGGGTTCGGAAAGGGGTTGTGAAAAGGGGTTCAGTTCGCGTCGAGGAGCGGCTTCAGGAAGGGGTTGGTGAACTTGGCCGCCGGGTCGAGGTCCCTGGCCAGCGACCGGAAGTCCGCCAACCGGGGCCAGCGCTCGGCGAGTTGTGCGGTGGGTACGGTGGAGACCTTCCCCCAGTGCGGGCGCGGCGCGAACGGCGCGAGGCTCTCCTCGAGGAGGCGGAGCACCGGCTCCACGGCGGCCATGTCCTTGACCCAGGTGAAGTGCAGACCGACCGTGTCCCGGCCGTACGCCGGGCTCAGCCAGAGGTCGTCGCCCGCCATCGTCCGCACCTCGCAGATCTGCAGCACCGGTGCGACGGCCTCGCGGATCGCGTCGACGGCGTGCAGGGCGGCGACCGCGTCCGCGCGGTCGATCAGGTACTCGGACTGCAGCTCCTCGCCGTTGCTCGGCGTGAACTCGGCCCGGAAGTGCGGCAGCCGCTCGTGCCAGGGGCCGGGGACGCCCAGCTGCTGCGTGCAGTGCTCGGGCGACACGCCGGGCACGGGGTGCAGCGGGCCCTCGGCCTCGGGGGCCCAGGGGAACTCGGGCTCGCGGTCGGCCTCGTACTTGAGCCACACCTGTCCGAACCGCGGGCCGCGCCAGTCGGTGAAGAGGCTCACGCTGTACGCCGCCGAGGTGATCGCGTCGAAGTGCTCGTCCAGTACGGACAGCGGGAGCCCGGTGTGGACCCGCTGGCCCAGCTCGAAGGCGGGCACCAGATCCAGGGTGAGGGCGGTGACGACGCCGAGCGCGCCGAGCGAGACGACGGCGCCCTCGAAGCGACCGGCGTCGTGCTCGCGGCTCAGCGTCAGCAGTTCGCCGTCGGCGGTGATCAGCTCCAACTCCCGTACGGCGGTGGCCAGACTGCCGTTGCGGTTGCCCGAGCCGTGGGTGCCCGTGGCCACGGATCCGGCGACGGAGATGTGCGGCAGCGAGGCCATGTTGTGCAGGGCGAAGCCGTGCTGGTGCACCTGCCGGGCGAGCTCCGCGTACCGTACGCCCGCCGCGACCCGGACGGTCGCGGCGGACTTGTCCACGTCCACCGCAGGCGGCAGACCGGCCACCGAGAGCAGGGTGCCGTCGGTGTCGGCTATCTCGTTGAAGGAGTGGCCGCTGCCGAGCACCCGTACGTGTGCGCTGTCGGTCACGGCCTTGCGCAGCTCGTCGAGGGAGGCCGGGCTGTGCAGACGCTGTGCTGTGAAGGCGATGTTTCCCGCCCAGTTGGTCAACATCCCCCAGACGATACGGCTACGCCTTGCCGACGAAGTCCAGCAGGATCGTGAGCATGTCCTCGGGGTTCTCCTCGGCGATCCAGTGGGCGGTGCCGGGGACGATGTGTGCGGTGACGTCTTCCGCGACCTCGTTCATCATCTCGCCGAGGAGGGCGCCGGAGGTGGAGACGGCGCCGCCGAGGGCCAGCACGGGCACGATCAGTTTCCCGTTGTCCTTGAGGGCCTCGCGGTTGTCCTCCGCGTCCTGGTCGAAGGCGCGGTAGAGCTCGAAGCCGGCGCGCATCGCACCCGGGGCCGCGTACGCCTCCGTGTAGACGTCGAGGTCGGCCGAACTGATCGCGGACGGGTCGGAGTTGCGTACGTTGAAGAAGGTCTGGAGGTACTGCCGCTCACGCCCGGCGACCAGCATCTCCGCGACGTCGCGCGCACCGTGGAAGGCGAAGTGCCAGACGCGCGGGTCGCTGCGCAGCCGGTCGAAGACCTCCGTGCCGGGCAGCGGTGCGTCCATCACCACCAGGTGGGAGACCTCGTCGCGGTACGTCTGGGCGAAGGCGTACGCGACCATCAGGCCGATGTCGTGGCCGACGACGACGAGCGGGCCCTCGATCCGCAGATGGCGGCGGAGCAGGGTGTGGATGTCCCGTGCCACGGTCTTCTTGTCGTAGCCGGCGGCGGGCTTCCAGGAGTGCCCGGCGCCCCGGTAGTCGGGGGCGACCACCCGGAATCCGGCCTCCACGAGGGGCGTGATCACCTTGTGCCACTCCCACCAGGTCTGCGGGAAGCCGTGCAGGAGGACGACGGTGCGCTCGCCCTCACCTGCGGTGACGTAGTGCAGGCGCAGCCCGGGCTCGATGTCGGCCATTCCGTGCGTCAGCTCGGTCACGATCGCTCTCCTCGGTCGGGGGGTGATGTGGTCCGACCGTAACCGGCGTCAGCTGCCGGTCTCGCCCTGGGCCGTCTCGACGCTGCTGTGGAGATCGGTCGCGGCGTCGAGGGCGGCGCCCGCGGACATCACCAGACAGGCCAGGAGCACGCCCGCGAGAACGCGTGCGGTACGGCCGCGGCGCGGGGCGGCGGCGGGGCCTCGGCCGAGCAGGGCGGCGACGCGGCGGGGGACCGGGCCGGCTGCCGCGGCGAGTGCGGCGCCGGGGCGGGAGGGGGGTGCGTTGCGGGCGGCGAGGGCTGCCCGGCCGATCGCGCGGGCTGCGAGGGACCGGTCGCCGACGGCGGCCGCGGCCGACTCGTCCGCCCAGCGCTCCAGGGCGTATCCGATGGAGGGGCGCAGCGAACGCAGCGAGGGGTGGCAGAGGGCGGCGAGCTCGGCGGCGGCGAGGAACAGGTGGTGGCGGCCGGTGAGATGGGCCCGCTCATGGGCGAACAGGGCTTCGCGCTCGGCCGGTTCGAGGGCCTGGAGCATGCCGGTGGTGACGACGATCCGGCCGGGGCGGCCGGGGAGCGCGTAGGCGTCGGGGCGGCCGTCGCGCAGGACGGACAGATCGCCCGCCTTCGGCCGGCCCATGAGGGCTCTGGCCTCGCAGAGTTCGGCGACCCGGCGCCGGACGGCCCGTACGAGCACGGCGGTTGAGACGCAGAGCAGCGCCGCGGCGGCGCCCGCGGCGAGTCCGGTGAGCGGCGCGTCGCCGACGGCCGGGGGCCGGATCAGGTCGCCGAGGGCGGCGACCGGCGGGAGGAGCAGCGCTCCGGCGACGACCAGGAGTCCGAGAGCGGCCGTACTGCAGACGGCCAGGGTGAGGGTGGTGGCGGTGAGCAGCCAGGCGGCCGGTCGCGGCGTCAGCGCTTCGGCGATGCGCCGGGCCGCGGGGGCGGCGATCAGGGGCAGCAGGAGGGGCAGCCACACCGCGTAGATCATGACGAGTCGCCGTCCAGGAGCTCGCGGAGCAGGCGCTCGTCGTGGTCGCTGAGCTGGGAGACGAAGCGGGCGAGCACCGTGGAGCGGTCCTCCTCCTTCTCCAGCTCGGTGTGCATCCGTCGGGCGGTGAGTCCTGGCGAGTCCTCGGTGGGTGTGTACGCGAAGCCGCGACCGGCGCGGGTGCGGGCGACGGCGCCCTTCTCGTGCAGCCGGCTGAGGATCGTCGTCACGGTCGTCCGGGCGAGACCGCCGGGCAGGGTGTGCTGGACCTCGGCGGGGGTCATCGGGCCCTGGGCGGCCCAGAGCGCGGCGAGCACGCTGGCCTCGAGCTCGCCGGCGGGCCTTCGCTCGGAATGCGCGTCGGGCATGGGGAACTCTCCTCCCGAATCCTTCGTCTACAGTGTTGTAGACCGTCTACATCGCTGTAGTCATACGGGGTGCGGCAGCACGCACTCCCGCGACCATTATGGGAGGGCTGACCGCATGGCCGTAAACGTGCTCGACGCGGGCTCCCTGCTGTCCGCCTTCGGGGCGCTCGGTATCGCCGTGGTCCTGTTCGCCGAGACGGGGCTGCTCGTCGGTTTCTTCCTGCCGGGCGACTCGCTGCTCTTCACGGCGGGGCTGCTCTGCGTTCCGGGCGTGCACGGCTCCGTGCACCTCACCCTGTGGCAGGTGCTGATCGCCTCCGTCGCGGGCGCCCTTCTCGGCGCGCAGACCGGATTCTGGATCGGGCGGCGCGGGGGCCGGCCGCTGCTGGAGAAGAGCAGATCCAGAAAGATCCAGGAGGGCGCGGCCAGGGCCGAGGAGTTCCTCGGGAAGTACGGCCACGCCAAGGCCGTGGTCCTCGCCCGCTTCGTGCCCGTCGTCCGTACCGTGCTCAACCCCCTGGCCGGAGCGCTCAACGTCCCGACCCGCACGTTCACGCTCTGGCAGACGGTCGGCGGCGTGGTCTGGACGGTCGGCCTGGTCCTCGGGGGATACGCACTGGGCTCCTCCGTGCCGAACGTCGACCGCTATCTGCTCCCGGTCGTCGCGCTCGTCGTACTGATCTCCCTGACCCCGCTCGCCCTGGAACTCGTCCGCTCCCGTGCCCGTACCAACTGAGGAGAGAACCGCCGTGTCCACCTTCGACGGCGGGCTGTACACCCGGATCACTGATCTCGCACAGCACGCACCGCACTGGCTCGACAACGTCATCACCTACTGGTCCACCTACGGACTTGCCCTCTTCGCCGTCCTCATGCTCGTCGCCTGGTGGCGTGCGAGGAACGAGAGCGCCGAGCGCATGGCGACAGCGCTGGCCATCCCCGTGATCGTCGTCGTGGCCTACTTGGCCAACGACGTGATCAAGTCGCTCTTCCACGAACAGAGACCGTGCCGGACGCTCCACACCGTCACCCTCGACGCCTGCCCGGCGCTGGGCGACTGGTCGTTCCCGAGCAACCACTCGGCGATCGCGGCGGCAGCGGCCGTGGCCCTGGTCGTCGCCTGGCACCGCCTGGCGGTGATCGCGATCCCCGCCGCACTGCTGATGGCGGCGTCGCGGGTCTGGGTCGGAGTGCACTACCCGCACGATGTGGCAGTCGGCCTGCTGACCGGAGCCCTGGTGGCGTGGCCGCTGGCACTGCTGGCCCGACGCGCGGCCCCGGCGGTGGAGCGCCTCCGCGACACCCGCCTGAAGCCCTTGCTGGTGGCGACGGCATGAGCGCACCGGCCCCCGCCCGTACGTCGGCCACGGCCGCTGCTGTGGCCGTGGCACTCGGCTGTGCCGCGCTGCTGGCGCTGCTGACGGCGGTAGTCGTCGTACGGAACGGGACGCCGCTCCCCGGCGACCTGGCCGCACACAACTGGAGCCTCGCGCACCGTCCACCGGTCGGTCTGGCCGTGGCACGGGCGGTGACGGCGACGGGCACGGGCGTCCTGCCGTACGCCATGGTGCTTGTGGCGGGGCTGGTGGCAGCGGCCGGCCGAACTGCAGGTGCGCTCCCTGCCGGAGGGGCTGAGGGCGAGGCCATGGACGGCGCTCGCCGCACCGATGCGCGTGATGCGGCAACTGGGCTCCTCCCGACTGAGCGGGTGGCAGCAACCCGCGCTTCGGGTTCCGATGTTGATGCGCACGCACCGCGTCGTCCGGTCCGGAGGGTGTCTGGCCTGGCGCGCGGGGTCAGCGGGGCGCCGGTCCGCTCCGCCCTTGCCGCGCTTGCCTTTCTCCTGCTTGGGCAGGTCTTGCGGTACGGGCTCATGGAGGCCGTCGGGCGCGAGCGGCCGCCGCTCGCCGACTGGGCCACCCATGCGTCCGGTTACTCCTTCCCGTCCGGGCACGCCGCCACCTCCGCCCTGGTCGCCGGGATCCTCGGGTGGGCGCTGCTCCGGCGGGTCCGGCGTGCCGCCCTGCGCCGTGCTGTCTGCGTGGTCCTCGTCTGCTGGGCCCTTGCCGTCGGGCTCAGCCGTGTCTATCTCGGCGTGCACTGGGCCGGTGACGTGGTCGCGGGTTGGCTGTTCGCCGCGTCCTTCATCGCCGTCGCGATCGCCTGCACACCCCTCCTCCGTACCTCCATACGTCTCCCGGAAGTCGCTGCCCTCCGTAGCCGCTGATCCAGAGAGACGGGACGCCAGGCCATGCACGCCACCCTCGCCGGGCGGGCACTCGCCCTCGTCCAGCGCAGGCTCACCCTGACCATGCTCGTCGCCTACGCGGCAGCCGTTCTGGTCCCCGTTGTCGGGCTCGCCGCGCGCCACACTCGGCTCGGGTCGGTGCCCGCACCGGGCGGGCATCCCACGCCCGTCACTCTGCCCTCGCTGCTGCTCGCCTTCGTCCTGTTCACTGCGTCCGTGCAGATCTCCGCCCGCCAACTGCCCGCCCTGGCACGGCGACCGCTGCCGCTGCTCACGGGGACCGTCGCCAACACCGTCGTGCCGCTGGTGCTGCTGCCGGTGATGGCCGGTGTCCTCGGGCTGCTCCCCGACAGTGACGGCTGCAGCGGGCTGCTCACCGGGATGGCGCTGATCGGCGCGATGCCGGTGGCGGGCGGTGCGACCGTGTGGGGCGACCGGGCCGGCGGCAACCACAGCCTGGTCGTCGGGATCGTCCTCACCTCCACCCTGATCAGCCCTCTCACCATCCCGCTGACCCTGCACGCCGCCTCCGCCGTGACCAGCGGTCACTACTCCACCGATCTGACCCGGATGGCGCGCACCGGGGGAGGGGCCTTCGCCGTGGCGGGTGTCGTCGCGCCGTGTCTCGCGGGGCTGCTCGTACGGGCGGCCGCTCGCGGCCGGGGTCTCGAACGAGTCGTCCCCTGGCTGAAGTTGATCAGTCTGGCCGCAGCCGTGTTCCTCACGTACAGCAATGCCTCCGGCGCCCTCGGCGGATTCCTCCACGACCCGAGGCCCGCGCTCCTGATCGCCTCCGTCGCCACCGCCGCAGCGATGTGCGCGGCGTCCTTCGCTGTCGGCTGGGGCCTCGCCCGCATCCTGCGCGCCACCCACGCCGACACGGTCGCGATCACCTTCGCGTCGGGCATGAACAACAGCAGCGCGAGCGCGGTCCTGGCGGCGACTCGCCTCCCCGACTACCCGCAGGTGCTCCTGCCCGTCCTCGCGTACAGCCTGCTGCAGAAGCTTCTCGCCGGGCTCACCGACACCGCCCTCCTGCGCGCCCGCCGCACCAACTCGCCACCGGTCAAGCAGACTTGAAAGTCTCCAGTCGCGCACCCGCAGCCGACAGCAGCAGATCCAGTGCCGTCGGATAGGCGCTGGGGGTCATATCGGCCACCAAGTGGCGCGCGGTCGCCGCGATGTGCGGATGGCTCTCCGCCGGCAGCCGCGCGTACGTGGACTGCCACATCTCCTCGTCGGCCCTGCGCGCCTCGGGAGGCAGCGACCCGGCCGCCGCGTCCAGGGCCGCGAAGGCCAGCGCCTGGTCGACGAAGGCGTGATAGATCCGCACGGCCTCCGGGTCCGGGAACCCGGCGTCGCGCAGCACCCCCAGGATCGTCTCCACCGACTTGATCTCGTTCGTCCGCCCCGTGACCCGGCAGGAGCCGAGGACCGCCGCCTGCGGGTGGGTCAGTGCGCCCGCATGGATACGCAGCCCCAGTTCCCGCAGGTCCGCGCGCCAGTCGCCGGTGCGTCGCCACGCCCGCAGCGTACGGCCGATGAGTTCGTCCGCGATGGCCAGCAACAGATCGTCCGTGTCGCGGAAGTACCGGTACAGCGCACTCGGATCCGCCCCCAGCGCCGCACCGAGACGGCGCACCGTCAGCGCCGCCGCCCCGTGCTCCTTGAGCAGCCGCAGCGCCGTCTCGACGATCAGCTCCTCGGAGAGCACGACCCCCGTCTTGGTCGGCCGCCTGCGCCGCCGCGAGCCGGGCGCGGGCACCACTCGTTCGCTCATGACGGCACCTTATGTCAACGCCATTGACGTGTTAAGACCTCCGGCAGTTTCATATCCAGCCATCGGGCCGGTTACGGCCCCCGGTGAGAGTGAAGAGCGGAGAAAGCGCTGTGACACCCGACAACAAGACGCCCTACGGAACCGACCCGCCCCAGCAGTCCCTGAACCGGTCGATCGGCGTACTCGACACCGTCGCCATCGCCGCATCCAGCACGGCGGCGACCACCAGCATCGGCATCGGACTCGGCGCGACCGCCATGGTCGTCGGCCTCCATCTGCCCGCCATCATGCTGCTCTCCTTCCTCCCCATCCTCGGCATCGCCGGAGCCTTCGTCCGCCTCAACAAGGTCGAGCCCAACGCGGGCAACGGCTATGTCTGGGTGGGCCGTTCACTCAGTCCCTGGCTCGGCTTCCTCACCGGCTGGGTCAACATCGTCGGCACCGTCGTCTTCCTCGCGTACACCACCGCCGTCACCGGATCCGCCCTGCTGCAGCTCATCGGCAAGGCAGGCCTCCACCACGCACTCGGCCTGACCCTCGACCCCAACTCCACCGCCCAGACCACCGTCCTGGGCATGCTGGTCCTCGCCGCGGTCACCCTCACCGCCGTCTCCGGCATCCACACCGCCGCCCGCTTCCAGACCGGTCTGCTGATCTTCGAGTACGCCGTCCTCATCGGCTTCTGCGGCTACGGACTCATCGCCGGAAGCCACCCCTTCAGCCTCGACTGGTTCAACCCCTTCGCCATCCCCTCCCTCAGCGGCCTCGCCCAGGGCATGCTGCTCTCGGTCTTCGCGTACTGGGGCTTCGACGCCGCCTTCACCGTCACCGAAGAGGTCCGCGACCCGCGCCAGGCCTCCCGCGGCGGAATGATCACCCTCTTCACCATGCTCGGCCTCTTCCTCCTCGGCTCCACCGCCTTCCAACGCGTCCTCTCCCAGGACGAGTTGGCCGGACACGGCGCCGAGGCCCTCACCTACTTCGGCGACCGCCTCGCCTCCGAACCCCTCGCCACCCTCCCCCTCATCGCCCTGATGTTCTCGGCCGTCGCCTCGCTCCAGTCCGGCGTGATCCCCACCGTGCGCGGCATGTTCGCCATGAGCCGCGACCGCACACTCGGCCCCGTCTGGGGTCGCATCAGCCCCAAGTACCAGACCCCCGCGGCCGGCACCCTGCTCCTCGGCGCCTGCGCGGCCGCCGTCGCCTTCCTCGCGATGATCATCCCCACGCTCAGCGACATGATCCTGGCGGCGGTCAACGCGATCGGCGTCGTCGTCTCCCTCTCGTACGCACTCACCGCGCTCGCCGCGGCGGTCCGATTCCGCGGCCTGCTCCGCGAGGACTTCAAACAGGGCGTGCGCGCCGTGATCCTCCCGACCCTCAGCGCAGCCGTCCTGCTCGGCCTCGGCGGCTACCTCTGCCGCACCTACTACCTCTCCACCGACCACTTCGAGGCCAGCCCCGACAACGGCTGGTTCATGCTGCTCTGTCCCGGCCTGATGATCGGCACCGGAATCGTGGCCGCCGCCTGGGCCAAGTGGGTAAGGAAATCACCTTACTTCCGCACCGGCCACGGCACGGACGCGGACGAGCTCTTCGCACCCGACTCGACCGAACCCACCACCGTCTGACCGCCAACCGAACGGACCCCCATGCACCACCCGCACGCCGACCTCGTCCTCACCGGCGGCCCCGTCCTGACCCTCGACTCCGCCCTTCCCCAAGCTCTCGGCTTCGCTCGAGCAGGGGAGACCCCATTCCGCGCCACCACCGTCGCGGTCACCGGCGGACGCATCACCGCCGTGGGCCACGACGAGGTGCGCGAACTGATCGGCCCGCAGACCGAAGTCGTCGACCTGCACGGCCGGTTGCTGATCCCCGGCTTCCAGGACGCGCACATCCACCCCGTATCGGCGGGCCTCGAACTCACCCAGTGCGACCTCACAACGGCCAAGACGGCCGACGAAACCCTCGAAGCGGTACGCACCTACGCCCAGGCCCACCCCGACCGCCCCTGGATCACCGGCGGCGGCTGGTCCATGGAGGCCTTCGACGGCGGCACCCCCACCAAGGAGCTCCTCGACCGCATCGTCCCCGACCGCCCCGTCTACCTCCCCAACCGCGACCACCATGGCGCCTGGGTCAACTCCCGCGCCCTGGAACTCGCCGGAGTCACCCGCGACACCCCCGACCCCGCCGACGGCCGCTTCGAACGCGACGCCCACGGCGAGCCGACCGGCATGCTCCAGGAAGGCGCGATGGAAGTGGTCGGCCGCCACACCCCGGCCTCCACCCCCGCCGACCGCCTCCAAGCGCTGCTCCACGCCCAGCGCCTCCTCCACTCCTACGGCATCACCGCCTGGCAGGACGCCCTCGTCGGCTCCTCCCTCGGCATGGACGACCCGTCCGACGCCTACCTCACCGCCGCCCGCGACGGATCCCTCACCGCCCGCGTCAACGGCGCCCTGTGGTGGGACCGCGACCGCGGCGCCGAACAGATCCCGGAGCTCGTGGAGCGCCGCGCGGCCCTGCGCCACGGCCGGTTCCGCGCCGACTCCGTCAAGATCATGCTGGACGGAGTCGCCGAGACCGGCACCGCGGCCCTCCTCGCCCCCTACCTCGACCACTGCGGCTGCGCCACCGCCAACACCGGCACCAGTTTCATCGACCCGGCCCAACTCCCTTCCTACGTCACCGCATTGGATGCCGTCGGCTTCCAGGTCCACTTCCACGCCCTCGGCGACCGCGCCGTACGCGACGCCCTCGACGCCGTCGAAGCCGCCCGCAAGGCGAACGGCCCCAGCGACACCCGCCCGCACCTCGCCCACCTCCAGGTCGTCCACCCCGACGACATCCCCCGCTTCCGCGCCCTCGGCGCGACCGCCAACATGCAGCCCCTCTGGGCGGCCCACGAACCGCAGATGGACGAGCTCACCATCCCGTTCCTGGGTGCGGAACGCGCGGCACAGCAGTACCCCTTCGGCGCGCTCCTCCGCTCCGGCGCCACCCTCGCCGCAGGCAGCGACTGGCCCGTCAGCAGCGCCGACCCCCTGGACGGCATCCATGTCGCGGTCAACCGCATCGCCCCCGGCTCCACGGCACCCGCCTTCCTCCCGGAGCAACGCATCGACCTCACCGCCGCGTTCGCCGCGTACACGGCCGGATCGGCGTACGTGAACCACCTCGACGACACCGGCAGCATCCGCCCCGGCGCGCTCGCAGACCTGGTCGTCTTCGACCGTGACCCGTACGAAGGCGCCCCGGAGGCCATCGCCGAGACGAATGTCGCGCTCACCTATGTCGCGGGAGAGCGTGTGTACGCCGCTGCCGGTAGCTGACCGCGTCCCGAAGGCATACCTTCGTGGCATGACCCGCGAAACCCTCACCGGACCAGACCGCACCACCCGGAGCCGACGATGATCGCCGTCGTCGGCTCCGGCCTGATGGGTGCGGCCACCGCCTGGCAACTGGCGCGCGGCGGACACGAGGTGACCCTGATCGAGGCGTACAACCCCGGTCACCAGCACGGGAGTTCGCACGGCAGCTCCCGCATCTTCCGCCGCGTGTACGACGACCCCTTCTACATCGACCTCACGGGCAGCGCCGCCGACGCCTGGAAGGAACTCGAAGGCGACACCAGGACGGACCTCCTCCGTACGACGGGAGGCCTCGACCTCGGCGCCCAAAGAGACCCCGAACACCTCGCCGAACTCCTCGCCACGGCCGGCGTCCCGCACGAACTCCTCACCGCCGAAGCCGCGTCCGAGCGCTGGCCGGGCATCCGCTTCACGGGCCCCGCGCTGTACCACCCCGAGGCGGGCGTGATCGACGCCGACGCCACGGTCGCCGCCTGCGTACGGCGGGCGACGGAGCTGGGCGCCCGTGTCCTGCCCCGCGTACGCATCGAATCGGTCGAACCACTGGGAGCAGCAAGGGTGTTGCTCCGTACGGAACAGGGCGGCGCCATCGTCGCCGACTCCGTGGTCGTCGCCGCGGGCCCCTGGCTCCCCGAGCTCGGCCTGCCCAGGTCCCTGACCCTTCCCGAACTGCGCGTCACCCAGCAACAGGTCTTCCACTTCCGCCAACAGGACCCGGAAGCCGACTGGCCGACCCTGGTCTCCCAGGACGACCTCTCCCTCTACGGACTGCCCTCCGGCTCCGACGGCGGCCCGGCCCCCGCCTTCAAACTCGCCGAGCACAACAACGGCACCCCGACCACCGCCCGCACCCGCACCGGCACCCCGGACGCGGACTCCCGCCTCCGGGTCTCCGGTTTCGTACGCGACCGACTGCCCGGCCTGGACCCGGACCCGGTGGGCGAGGCGACCTGCCTCTACACCACGACCCCCGACGAGGACTTCGTCCTGGACCGCCGGGGACCGCTGGTGATCGTCTCCCCGTGCTCGGGCCACGGCGCCAAGTTCACCCCGCTCATCGGCGCCATGGCCGCCGCTCTCGCCACCGGCGAGAGCGAACCGCACCCCCGGTTCTCGCTCGCCCGCTTCGACTGAGGGCGCCTTACTCCAACGGGTCGACGGGCGGGGCCTGTTCGGCGCTTGCGATGCCGTTCACCCGGTCGCGCACCAGGAACCAGCCGAGAGTGAGGACGGCGGCGATCGGGACGGTGAGCAGCACCGTGTTGCGTCCCGGTCCGTCCCGGTCGAACCACATCATCACGATCACACCGGCCAGGAACGCGATGGTGGCCAGCTCGATCCAGGGCGAGGCCCAGAGCCGGAAGTCGGGACGCTCTGCCAGCCCCTGCTTGGAGCGCTGCACGAACACCAGATGGCAGACCATGATCATGGTCCAGCTGGAGATGACACCTAGGGCGGCGACATTGGTGACGATCGCGAACGCGTCGTCGGGCAACCAGGCATTGAGCGCGACGCCCAGCAGTGCCACGGACGAGGTCAGCAGGATGCCCGCGTACGGGACGTGGCTCCGGCTCATCCGCGCGGTGAAGCCGGGTGCCGAGCCCGCCATCGCCATCGAGCGCAGGATGCGGCCCGTGGTGTAGAGCCCGGAGTTGAGGCTCGACATGGCGGCGGTGAGCACCACCAGGTTCATCACGCCGCCGGCCGCGGGCACGCCGAGCTTGGACAGGACCGTGACGAAGGGGCTCTCGCCGGCGGAGTAGACGGTCCAGGGGAGCAGCAGGGTGAGGACGAGGACCGAGCCGATGTAGAAGATCGCGACCCGCCACATGATGGAGTTCACGGCCTTAGGCACGATGGTGTGCGGATCGGCGGTCTCGCCCGCGGTGACGCCGACCATCTCCACACCGGAGAAGGCGAAGATCACTGACTGTCCGACCAGGATGACGGGAAGCACGCCGAGCGGGAAGAAGCCGCCGTTGTCGGAGATCAGCGAGAAGCCGGGTGTGTGACCGTCGACGGGATGGCGTGTGACCAGCAGCCAGATCCCGATCAGCATGAAGACCACGATGGCCGCGACCTTCACGATGGCGAACCAGAACTCCATCTCGCCGAACAGTTTCACCGAGATCAGGTTGATCGTCAGCACGACCATCAGGGCGATCAGCGCAAGCAGCCACTGGGGGATGGAGGTGAACATCGACCAGTAGTGCACGTACAGCGCGATGGCGGTGATGTCGGCCATGCCGGTGGTGGCCCAGTTCAGGAAGTACATCCAGCCGGCGACGTACGCGCCCTTCTCGCCCAGGAACTCGCGCGCGTAACTCACGAAGGACCCCGACGACGGCCGGTGGACGACGAGTTCGCCCAGCGCCCTGACCACGAAGAAGGCGAAAACACCGCAGACCGCGTACGTGAACGCGAGGCCGGGCCCCGCCTTGGCGAGGTTGCCGCCCGTCCCGAGGAAGAGCCCGGTGCCGATCGCGCCGCCGATCGCGATCATGCTCACATGGCGGGGCTTGAGTCCCTTGTCGTATCCGGCGTCCCCCGCGTCCGTGACTTCGCGGGGGTCTTCGATCAGGTCCTTGCTCACAGGTGTGCGGTCTCGCCTTCGGGCCGGGTACGGGACGGGGTGAGGGTCAGGAACCGACGGCTGCGGGCTGCTTGTACTCCGGCAGGCCGTGCGCGAGGTCCTCGGCGAGGAGCCGCTTGGAGATGGTGTCCACGGCGGCCCTCAGCTCGGCGGAGCGCGGGCGCCCGGTGTCCTCCTCCAGCTGCTGGTTGAGCCAGTCCGACCAGGCGGTCGTGATCGTGGCGGCCTCGCGGCGGCCGGCCTGGGTGTGTTGGTAGAGACTGCCGCCGCGCGTCAGATAGCCCTCGTCGACCATCCGCTCGAAGACCGGCACCAGCACCTCGGGCGGCAGCCGGTGACGGCCGGCGATCAGCCCGATCGACGTGTGCCCGACCATGCGCGTGTAGAACTCGACCTGCATCACCGCCCAGGCTCCCGCCATGTCGAGACGGGTGTCGGACTCGGCGACGATCTGCCGTGCCGTCTCCGGCCCCTTGGCGAGAAGGATCTTGGCGACGGCCAGCTCCAGCAGGCGCGCGGAGTCCCCGGAGGAGGGGGAGGCGAAGCCCTCGCCCATGTCGGTGGAGCCGGCGCGTGCGGTGTCGCGCAGCTTGACCTGCTTGAGGAAGAGCGCGACGACGAACCCGACGACCGCGACGGGCACGGTCCACAGGAACACGGTCTGGATGGTGTCGGCGTACGCGTCGATGATCGGCTGGGCCGCCTTGGCGGGGAGCGTGTGCAGACCTTCGGGGCTGGTCGCCGCCTTGGCGATCTGCTCGGGCGGCAGTCCCGAGGCCTTGGCGGCCTCGGCGACACCTGAAGTGAGGTTCGGCTTGAGGGAGTTGGCGTAGATGGTGCCGAACACCGCGGTGCCGAAGGAGGAGCCGAGCGTACGGAAGAAGGTGACGCCGGAGGTGGCGGTGCCGAGGTCCGTGTAGTCGACGGTGTTCTGCACGGCGATCGTCAGCACCTGCATGCACAGACCGATGCCGAGACCGAGGACGAACATGTACAGCGACT
Source organism: Streptomyces sp. NBC_01465 (assembly GCF_036227325.1). Classification (NCBI taxonomy): domain Bacteria; kingdom Bacillati; phylum Actinomycetota; class Actinomycetes; order Kitasatosporales; family Streptomycetaceae; genus Streptomyces; species Streptomyces sp. NBC_01465. The sequence continues at coordinate 7,614,926 of NZ_CP109467.1, forward strand.
CGAGCCAGGCGCTGGTTTCCGCACCCATGAGCGACATCAGGAAGAGCCCGATGCCCATGACCAGGGAGCCGACGATGGGGAAGATCCGGTACTTGCCGGTCTTGCTGACGACGTTGCCGCTGAAGATCGAGGCGATCAGCAGACCGACGACCATGGGGAGGGTGCGGACGCCGGAGATCGTGGCCGAGTCCCCGTCGACGTACTGCAGATAGGTCGGCAGGAACGTCATCGCGCCGAGCATGGCGAAGCCGACGACGAAGCTGAGGACCGAGCAGACGGTGAAGACCGGATTGCTGAAGAGGCGCATCGGCAGCATCGGCTCGGCCGCCCGTGTCTCCACGACACAGAAGAGTGCGAGCGCGATGATGCCGCCGACGAACAGCCCGATGATGGTGCCGGAGGTCCAGGCGTACTCGTTGCCGCCCCAGCTGGTGCCCAGGATCAGGGCGCTCGCACCGATCGCCACCAGGGCGATGCCCAGATAGTCGATGACCGGCTTGATCGCCGACTTGACCGCCGGGATGTTACGGGCGGCGGCGATGACCACGACGATGGCGATCGGGACGTTGACGTAGAACGCCCAGCGCCAGGTCAGATGGTCGGTGAACAGACCGCCGAGCAGCGGCCCGATGACCGTGGCCACACCGAAGACCGCGCCGATCGCACCCTGGTACTTGCCGCGCTCGCGCAGCGGGATCACGTCGGCGATGAGCGCCATCGAGGTGACCATCAGACCACCGGCGCCGATGCCCTGCATGGCGCGCCAGGCGATGAGCAGCGACATGTTCGTCGCCAGGCCGCAGAGGAAGGAGCCGGTGATGAAGACGATCGCGGAGACCTGGAAGACCAGCTTGCGTCCGAAGAGGTCACCGAACTTTCCGACCAGGACGGTGGCGACGGTCTCCGCGAGGAGGTACGACGTGACCACCCACGACATGTGCGCCGCACCGCCCAGGTCCGAGACGATCGTCGGCAGGGCGGTGCCGACGATCGTCTGGTCCAGTGCGGCCAGGAGCATGCCCAGCATGATGGTGCCGAAGACGATGTTCCGCTGCCGTGGGTCGAGGACGGGCGGTGCGGCGGGGGCCGTTGCGGTGTCGCTGGCTGTGGTCACACTGGCACCCTCACACCGGCGCTGGGGGGCCGCATGCGGGGTGGTCCGGACTGGTGATCATTCGTCAGCGAAGCTCAGCCCTTCGGCTGCAAGCGCTTCGCGCAGGATGCCGAGGGCCTTGGGGCCCATGCCGTGCAGCTTCTTCAGCTCCTTCTCGCTGACGCCTGCGAGCTGCGCGAGGCCGGTGTATCCGGCGTTTGCGAGGGCGCGCTCGGCGGGTGCGCCGATCTTGGGGAAGCCTTCTGTCGCCATGACTGCTCCTGGGGTGGGGTCGTCCGGTGGTCCTCCGGCCGGAGGACCACCGGACCAGTCAATCGCTAGCAGTCGAGGTAGGCGATGTAGATCCAGACGCCGGTGGTCCCGCCCCACAGATCGCCCATGATCCAGTCGCCGGTCCGGCCGCGGTAATTGAGGTTCTGGCCCCTGTTGACCTGGCCGAGGACCGGGTATTGCGAGCCGGGGCCGCCCCGGAAATTGACGCCGTTGTCATTGACCGTGCAGACCAGGGCAGGAGCCTGGACGGCGGGCGCGCGGTGCGCGGGTGCGGGGGCAGGGGCGGCGGTGGCGACCGTGGAAGCGGCCAGGGCGAGGACGCCGACGGTGGCGGCTACGGCGGCGGTCAGGGTGCGTGCGGTCCGGGACATGGTGGTTGATCGCATGGAATCTCCTCAACTGAACGTGCAGAACTGCCGGTTGACGGGTCGTCGCACCTGCGGGTCATCACCTTGGGTGCGACACCCATGACCAAGAGTGACCTAGCGTGTCCAGATCAGAAGGGGCCCGGAGGGACGGCAACCTGATCGAGTGAGGGAGCCGGAACAAACCCCGGACCGAAGCACGAATAGGGCTGTTACGTGCGCCGTAGCGCGATCGGGAAGACCAGCTCGGGCCGGTCCCACGCCACCGCGGGCGGACTGGCGGGCACGGTGCCGACCCTTTCCGCGCCCACACTGCGGTAGAAGCCCTCGGCGGGCGGGTGCGAGACCACCCGGACCCGGTCGAGACCGGCGGCGTACGCCTGGCTCACCATGTGCTCGACGAGCTGCCGGCCGATACCGAGCCCCTGCGCGGAGTCCGCGACGAACATCAGGTCGAGTTCGGCGGCTTCGAGCAGCAGGGCGTAGAAGCCGAGCACCTGCCCGTCCTCGCCGACGGCGACGTACACCTCGTGGATCTCGATGTAGTCGGACCCGATCCGGTAGCCGGCGACCATCGACGCGTACGGCTCCCGGTAGGCGCCCGAAGTGCGCACCAGCCGGGTCAGCCGCTTGGCGTCCCGGGCGGTCGCCCGCCGGATCTCTGTCATACGGGGAGTATCGCGTATGCGCCGAGCTGTGATCATGGGGCGCATGACGCGCATCCTGACCCGCAGCGACCTCCTGGCGGCGCTCGACCCCGAGTCCTGCGCCGCAGCCCTGCGGGACGGTTTCCGCAGGGCCGACTCCGTGGCCGTACCCGGTCAGCGGATCCGCACCGACCTCCCCTTCCCCGGTACGGCGACGGCGCTGATCCCCGGGCTCCTGCCGGGGATCGACGCGTACACGGTCAAGGTCAACGCCAAGTTCCCCGGCGCGAGTCCCGCCTTGCGCGGCGTGATCTGCCTGCACAGCGCCCGCGACGGCGAACTCCTCGGCCTCCTGGACTCGGCCACGATCACGGCCTGGCGGACCGGCCTCGCGGCGGCGCTGGGCACGCACCTCCTTGCCGTGCCCTCGGACGGTACGGTCGTCGGGGTCATCGGCGCGGGTGCCCAGGCGGAGCTGATGGTGCGGGGGCTGCGGAGCCTGCGTCCCTTCGCGGGCCTCGTCGTGTACGACACCGACCCGGACCGAGCCGCCACCTTCGCCTCCGCCCACGGCGGCCGCGCCCTCGCCTCCGCGCCCGAGGTCGCCGCAGCCGCCGACATCGTGCTGCTCGCCACCTGGTCACGGACCCCGCTCCTCGGCCTCGCGGACGCCCGGCCGGGACAGCACTTCACCACCCTCGGCGCCGACGAACCCGGCAAGCAGGAGCTGGCCGCGGACCTCCTCGCCTCGTCGCTCCTCGTGGTCGACAACCGCGAACTGGCTGCATCCATGGGCGCATTGGCCGCAGCAGGTCTCCCCGCCACCGCCGCGGACGCGACCCTCGGCGAGATCCTCCGCGCCGAGCACCCGGGCCGCACCGACGCGTCGTCGGCCACGGTCTACGCCCCCGTCGGCCTCCCCTGGCAGGACCTCGCGCTGTCCTGGCTCGCGTACCGGCAGGCGGAGGAGCAGGGGCTCGGCACGGAGATCGACCTGCTCGCGTAGAGGCGGAGGCCCTTGCCCGGAACATGACTGTACGCCCTGTGTATAGTCCATGTGAGTTAACGTCTGCGATCTTCGCCGGATCGCCGACCCACACCGCCCGACCTGGGGGAACCGCTGTGCCGCACCACCTGTCCACGTCCCGAATGAAAACTCTGGCCGGGGCGGCGACAGCCGTGTTCCTGGCGGCGGCACTCGCGGGCTGCAGCTCGCTCCACGGGGTCACCTCGCCGCGCAGCGAGCGCGAGAGCGCACCGAAGGACGCCAAGGTCGCGGCAGGAGAGGTCGACTGCCGCAAGGCCAAGTGCGTCGCGCTCACCTTCGACGGCGGCCCGAGCGCCCCCACCCCCAAGCTGCTCGACATCCTGAAGAAGGAGAAGCTCCACGCGACCTTCTTCCTGCAGGGCAAGGGCCACATCGACACGTACCCGGAGACGGTCCGCCGCATGGCGGCCGACGGGAACGAGATAGCCAACCACACCTGGTCGCACGCGGTCCTGACGGACATCAAGCCGGCGCAGGTACGCGAAGAGCTCGCCAAGGTCCAGGACCCCATCGAGAAGCTCACCGGAAAGAAGCCCACGCTGATGCGCCCGCCGCAGGGCCGCACCAACGACGACGTCTCGAAGATCATGCGCGAGATGGGCCTCGCGCAGATCCTGTGGAGCGTCACCGCCAAGGACTACGAGACGACCGACACCGCGCTCATCACCAAGCGGGTCCTCGACAAGACCGAGCGCGACGGCATCATCCTGCTGCACGACCGCTACAAGGGCACGATCCCCGCTGTCCCGGGGATCATCGCGGAGCTGCGCAAGCGCGGCTACACGATCGTCACGGTCTCCCAGCTGATAGCCCCGTCGAAGCCGGAGCCGGGCAAGGTCTACCGTCCCTGACCGATCGCTGCGTTCGTGGGGAGGTAACGGTAACTCCCCTCTGAACCAGGGGAGTTGACCGCACGCGTGAGGTGTCCAGAGATCAGAGTCGGCTGCGGAGACATAGATGCTGGGCCGCTGCACCACAGACCGGCCGGAGCCGGTCCGCCGGGATTCGAACCCGGGTCCTCTTTTTGAAAGAAAGAAGTATCCGCCGCCTGCGCACCTGGACGCCGTCACCGTAGCCCGGCCGTGGCCCGGGAGGCATCTGGATTTTCTCGCCCGTATGCGGCCGTGTGGCGTGCGGGAGCCGTCGGAAAGTCGCAGTCTGGAGTTATGAGCGCGCCGATAACCGTCCACCCGCCCAGCCCGTCCGGCGGCCGCAGGGTCACCGCCCAGGGGCAGATCCTCGGACTTGCACACTCCGACCGCGACGTCACCGAGTTCCTGAGACGGGCCGGGATCGAGGACGCCGAGCTCGTCCTGGACGACCGGGCATGGGTGGAGTGGCGGGGTGGTCGGGCGCACCGGTACGAGGCGGCATGACGCACGGCACCCCGCCCGCCGAGGGTCCCTACACCGTCGCGACGGTGGACACCGACGACCCGAACAGACTCCAGATGTTCGAGACGTACGGCATCAGGGCGGGTGCGGAGTTCCAGGTCATCAGGGCGATGCCCATCACGATCCTCACCGCGACCCATCTGCAGGTCATGCTGACCCATGACGACTGGGACACCCTGACCTTCGAGTCATGATCTCCGCATGACGAAGCCCCCCGCCGCGCGAGCGGCGGGGGTGTTGCCGTGGGGCTGGGTCAGGCCTGCGGGGGGTCCTGGGACTTGCTGCCGAGCTGGTCCTTGACCTTGTCCTGTACGGAGTCGACCTGGCTGCTGTACTTCCCCTGCGTCTTGTCGTCGACGAAGTCGCCCGCCTTGTCGACTGCCTGCCCGGCCTGGTCCTCGTGACCCTTGAGCATCTGCTTGAGCTTGTCCATGACTGACATGGGGCACCTTCCTCTCCGTGCACCCCCCACATCCAGAGTCGCAGTGTGCGGTGCGGGCCGCATCCGGGGGCGTGCGGCGCTGGCGGAGGGGGCCGGCCTCAGCGGATGTGGCGGCCCGAGATTGCTCGTGCGATGACCAGGCGCTGGATCTCGCTCGTGCCCTCAAATATCGTGTAGATCTTCGCGTCGCGGTACATCCGCTCCACCGGGTGCTCCCGGCTGTAGCCCGCACCGCCCAGGATCTGGATCGCCTTCTCCGTTGCGGAGACGGCCAGTTCGCCCGCCCGGAGCTTCGACATCGAGCCCTGGGCCGCGTCGAAGGTCTTGTCGTTCCGCGCCATCCAGGCCGCCTGCCAGATCAGCAGCCGCACCGACTCGATCTCGGTCCGCATGTCCGCCAGCGCGAAGGCGATCGACTGGTTCTCGATGATGGGGCGACCGAAGGCCTCGCGGTCGCCCGCGTAGTCGAGGGCGTATTCGTACGCGGCCCTCGCGATCCCCAGCGCCTGCGCGCCGACCGTCGGGCGGCTGACCTCGAACGTGGCCATCGCGGCCTGGCCCTTCGCGCGGCCGCCCTCGCGGGCCCTGGCCAGACGGCGGTCCAGCCTCTCCTTGCCTCCCAGCAGACAGTGGCCGGGGACCCGGACGTCGTCCAGGAAGACGTCCGCCGTGTACGAGGCGCGCAGGCCCAGCTTCTTGATCTTGCGGTTGCCTGCCAGGCCCGGCGTTTCCGGCGGGACGATGAAGGCCGCCTGGCCGCGTGCGCCGAGTTCGGGGTCGACCGAGGCGACGACCACGTGGACGTTGGCTATGCCGCCGTTGGTGATCCACGCCTTCTGGCCGTTGATCACCCACTCGTCCTTCGCCTCGTCGTAGCGTGCGCGCGTGCGCAGCGACGAGACGTCCGAGCCCGCCTGGGGCTCCGAGACGCAGAACGCCGCGAGCTTCGGGTCGGTCTCGTCGCCGAAGCACTGGGGGACCCACTCCGCCAGCTGGTCCGGCGTACCCGAGGAGAAGATGCCGGCGACCGCGAGGGACGTACCGAACAGGGCCATGCCGATGCCCGCGTCGCCCCAGAAGAGCTCCTCGTTGGCGATCTGCAGGGAGAGTCCGCTGGGGTCGCCGTACATGTCGGCGAGGGACTCGAATCCGTACAGGCCGATCTTGGCCGCCTCCTGGATGACGGGCCAGGGGGTCTCCTCGCGTTCGTCCCACTCGGACGCCGCCGGGCGGACCACGTCGGCCGCGAAGCCGTGGATCCACTCCTTCAAGTCCCGCTGTTCCTCGGTGAGTTCGAGGGAGAAGCCGCTCATGTCCGGTCTCCCTCCCCTCAGGCCTTGGGGATGTCGAAGTAGCGGGTGAGGCCCGAGGCCAGGCCCACGTCACCCGCGATCTTGAGCTTGCGCATCATGAACATCGTCACGGGGTTGCCGTTGCCGGAGACCAGCTTGAGGAAGTCCGCGTCGGCCATCATCAGGGTCACGCGCGGCTCGGCGTTGGAGCGGCCCTCGGTGACCGTGCAGGTGCCGTTCGCAATCGCCGTCTCGTAGACCGCTTCGGTCTCGCCCGCGACCTTCCAGCGGATCATGGCGTTCAGCGATCCCGTGGCCTCGGGGCGGAACTGACGCTCCATCCGCCCGAAGACCTCCGCCAGGACGCGCGTCCGCAGCTCGCCGTGGGCGATCTCCTTGATCTGGGACGCCGAGAGCCCCTTGACGATCTTCGCGAACTCCTGCGGGGACACCGAGGAGAAGTCCAGGGCGGCCAGGTCGTCGATGGAATGGTCTGCCACAGCTGCTTCCTTACTCTTGAGTAATCTTACTCTGGAGTCAGATTATGGGTGGACGCGTGTACGGGCAAGAGTCGAACTGGAGCCGACATGGGCGTTCGCAGAGATCTGAAGCAGGCCAAAAGACACGGAGACCTGGCGCGGCGCGCCACCGTCGACGTCGTCCGCAGGGACGGTGACGGCGCCGTACGGGAAGTGCGCGTCGCACCCCTCGCCGCACCACCCCTCAGCGGCAGCATCGCCGACATCCCCTTCACCAACGCTGCCGAAGCCCCGGACGCCGTCGTCCTGCGCCGCAAGCACCGCGGTCAGTGGCGCGACGTCACCGCTGCCGACTTCGCCCGCCAAGTCACCGACCTGGCCAAGGGGTTGATCGCCGCAGGCCTGGAGCCCGGCGGACGCGTCGCGCTCATTTCCCGTACGCGCTACGAGTGGACCGTGCTCGACTTCGCCATCTGGGCCGCAGGCGGCCAGAGCGTCCCCGTCTACTCCACCTCCTCCAGTGACCAGATCGAGTGGATCCTGCGCGACTCCGGCGCCCGCTTCCTCATCACCGAGGGCGGCGAGAGCCCCGCGACGGCCACCGCGAGCTACGCGGACGGGCTGCGACGCTGGCGCATCGACTTCAACGCCGTCGAGGAACTCACGGCATTAGGGCGGGAGTTGGAGGATGCCGTGGTGACCAAACGGCGCACCGCCCTCACCCCGGACACCATCGCCACCGTCTGCTACACCTCCGGCACCACGGGCCGCCCCAAGGGCTGCGCCCTCACCCACGGCAATCTGCACGCCGAGGCCGCCAACACCGTCGAGCTCCTGCACCCCCTCTTCAAGGAAGTCACCGGACAGGCCGCGTCCACGGTCCTCTTCCTCCCGCTCGCGCACATCCTCGGCCGCACCATCCAGATCGCCTGCCTGATGGCCCGCATCGAACTCGGCCACTGCCCCAGCATCAAGCCCCAGGAACTCCGCCCCGAACTCAAGAGTTTCCGGCCCACCTTCATCGTCGGCGTCCCGTACCTCTTCGAGAAGATCCACGACACCGGCCGCGCGACCGCCGAGAAGATCGGCCGCGGCGCCTCCTTCGACCGCGCCGACCGGATCGCCGTGCGCTACGGCGAGGCGGCCCTCCGCAAATTCACCGGCACGGGCCCCGGCCCCGGACCCCTCCTCACCGCGGGCTGGGCGCTCTACGAACTGCTCGTCTACCGCCAGATCCGCGCCGAGCTCGGCGGCCGCCTCCGCTACGCCATCAGCGGCGGCTCCCCGCTGGACCGCCGCCTCAACCTCTTCTTCTACGCGGCAGGCCTGCTCATCTTCGAGGGCTACGGACTGACCGAGACGACCGCCGCAGCCACCATCACCCCACCCCTCAGCCCCCGCCCCGGCACGGTCGGCGTGCCCGTCCCCGGCACCGCGATCCGCGTCGCCGACGACGGCGAGATCCTCATCAAGGGCGGCATCGTCTTCACCTCGTACTGGAACAACTCGGCAGCCACCGACGCCGTGCTGAGCGACGAGTGGTTCGCGACGGGTGACCTCGGCGCGCTCGACGCGGACGGCTACCTCACCATCACCGGCCGCAAGAAGGACATCCTCGTCACGTCCGGTGGCAAGAACGTCTCGCCGAGCATCCTGGAGGACCGCCTGCGCAGCCGCCCGCCGATCGGCCAGTGCATGGTCGTCGGCGACAACCGCTCGTACATCGCGGCGCTCATCACGCTGGAGCCGGACGCGGTCCGCCACTGGCTGTCCGTACGCAAACGCCCCACCGACACGCCCTTCGCCGCTCTCGCGAAGGACCCCGAGCTCCTCGCCGACGTGCAGCGGGCCGTCGACTACACCAACCGGGCCGTCTCGCGCGCCGAGTCGATCCGCAGATTCGCTCTGATCGAGGGGGAGTTCACCGAGGAGAACGGGCTCCTCACGCCCTCCCTCAAGGTCAAGCGCCAAGCCGTGTCCGCCGCCTACGCCGAAGAGATCGAGGCTCTCTACCATGACCGCGACTGACCTCACCTACGACTACGACGTGATCGTCGTCGGCTCCGGCTTCGGCGGCTCCGTCTCCGCTCTGCGCCTCACGGAGAAGGGCTACAAGGTCGCCGTCCTCGAAGCCGGCCGCCGCTTCACCCCCGCCACCCTCCCCAAGAACTCCTGGGACCTGCGCAACTACCTCTGGGCGCCGCGCCTCCGCATGTACGGAATCCAGCGCATCCATCTCCTCCGCAATGTCATGGTCCTGGCGGGCGCAGGGGTCGGTGGCGGCTCCCTCAACTACGCCAACACCCTCTATGTCCCGCCGCCCGCCTTCTTCCAGGACGCCCAGTGGGCCCACATCACCGACTGGGAGGGTGAGTTGAAGCCGTACTACGACCAGGCGCGCCGCATGCTCGGCGTCCGCCTCAACCCGACCGTCACCGAGGCGGACCGCTACCTCGCCACGACCGCCGAGAAGATGGGCGTCGGCGACAGCTTCCACCTCACTCCGGTCGGAGTTTTCTACGGAGACGGCGAGGACGCCGACGGCGAGACGAAGGCCGACCCGGGCGCCACGGTCCCCGACCCGTACTTCGGCGGCGCGGGCCCCGACCGCAAGGCGTGCACCGAGTGCGGGGAGTGCATGACGGGCTGCCGCCACGGCGCCAAGAACACCCTCAACGAGAACTACCTCTACCTAGCCGAAAAGGCGGGCGCGGCCGTCCACCCGCTCACCACCGTCACCGGGGTCAGGGAGGACGGGCAGGGCGGCTTCGAGGTCACCGTCGTACGGACCGACAAGAAGCGACGCCGCCCGAAGGTGCTGCGCAGCCGCCGAGTTGTGCTCGCGGCCGGTACGTACGGAACGCAGACGCTGCTCCACCGCATGAAGGACACCGACGCGCTGCCCGCGATACCCGACCGGCTGGGCGCACTCACCCGCACCAACTCCGAAGCTCTGGTAGGGGCGTTGACGTTCCCGCGCTGCTTCGGAAGCCAGCCCGACTTCACCAAGGGCGTGGCGATCACCTCGTCCATCCACCCCAACGCCACCACCCACATCGAGAACGTCCGCTACGGCAAGGGCTCCAACCTGATGGCGCTGCTCTGCGTCCCCCAGTACTCCCAGAACATCCCCAAGCCGCTCGCCGCGGCCCTCGCCTTCCTCCGCCACCCCGTGATGGTCGCGCGCACGGCCGCGACGCACCGGTGGTCGGAGCGGACCATCATCGGGCTCGTCATGCAGACCCACGACAACTCCCTCACGACCCGCCTGCACCGGGGCCGCCTCACCGCCGACCAGGGGCACGGAGCCCCCAACCCCGTTCACATACCGGAGGGTTGGGAGGCATCACGACTCCTCGCGGCCGAGATCAACGGCTTCGCGGGGACGAACCTGGGTGAGCTCATCAACAAACCGCTGACCGCGCACTTCCTGGGCGGCTGCCCGATCGGCGCGACCCCGGAGGAGGGCGTCATCGACCCGTACCACCGCCTCCACGGCCACCCGGGGATCTCGGTGGTCGACGGCTCGGCGATCTCCGCCAACCTCGGCGTGAACCCCTCGCTCACCATCACCGCGCAGGCCGAGCGCGCGATGTCGCTCTGGCCCAACAGGGGCGAGGAGGACCGCCGCCCGGACCAGATGGCCCCCTACGCCCGGCTGACGGCGGTCGCGCCGCACACCCCGGCCGTCCCGGACCATGCGTACGGCCGGCTGCTGCTGCCCATGCCGAAGGTGCGGCGGATCCAGCCGGAGGGGGAGTAGCGGTTACGAGGGCCTGCGGCGCTCTTCGAGCTCCGTGGCGCGCAGCACGAGCTCGGTCGCGAACCGCCGGTCCGGGTCGGAGAGTTGCTCCCCGAAGATGTCCTCCAGAGCGCGCATCCGATAGCGCACGGTCTGGGCGTGGACGCTGAGGTGCTCACCGATCTGGGCGGCGGTTCCGCGCGTCGCCAGCCAGGCGTGCAGGGTCTCGACGAGGCGGTCTCGGCGGCTGGGGGTGAGATCGGCGACGGGGGCCAGTTCGCGCTGGGCGAGCTGGGCGAGGAGGGCCGGGTCGGAGAGCAGCCAGAGGGTGACCATGTGGTCTTCGCATCGGGCTGTCGGCTCGTCTTCGATGATGCCGGTCTCGATGAGGTCGAGCACCTGCCGCGCCCAACGGAGCGAGTCCGAAGCGCCGGTGAGGGGCACGGAGAGGCCGACGGCCACGTGCACACCGGGGAAGGATGCCTCCAGCATCAGCTGTCTTCGCTCGTCGAAGGGGCCGGGAAAGAGGAGGTGGGGCAGCGGTTCGGCGAGGTCGGCCAGGACATCGTTGTCCAGATTGACCTGGGGTACGCCGCAGGGGGTGCGCAAGGAGACCAGCGTGACCTGCGAGGGGAGTTCCCAGCCCGCCTGCTCGGCGAGGTCGGCGATGGCGTTACGGGGGACGGGCGACCCGGCGAGGATGAGGTGGAGGAGGCGGCGGCGCAGGGTGTCGGTGTGATCCCCGTCGGCGGTCTTCACCTCCAAGTACCCCTCGCGGGAAAGGGTTTCGAGCTCGTCGACATAAGTGAGAAGGGCGTCGGCAAAAGTGAGCATCAGGGTGGGGGAGAGGTTGTAGCGCCGGCCGACCTTCTTTGCCCGGCGCAGGGCGATGCGGGCGCCGAGCCTATAGGCGCCGTGGAGCTGTTCCAGACTGCGTCCCTCGTAAGCCTCGAACCGTCCGAAGCGCCGGCACATCTCGTCGCGCAGGGTGGAGGGGGCTGTGGGCTCGGCCACCTGGTCCACGAAGACGGAGATGGACTGCTCGACGCCGACACGGATTCCCTGCCCGTACGGCCCTTCGAGGAGCCGTGCGTACTCGGGGTACGCGCGCGTGACCTCCAGCCCGATCTCCTTGATGAGACTGGGCAGTTCGGGCCGCATGACAGCCGCGAACTCCTGCGGAAGCGGTCCCAACGGCTCTTCGATGTCCGAGGGTTGTGCAACTCCCGGCATACCTAAAACCCCTTGCTCTCCGGCGCCCGGTGGGGGGTGGCCCGAGGGGAGAGCGCTCCCATCGGCCGTCAGGTGCATACCAACTTGGGCTGCTGAAGATAGACCAAGCCGGGGCTGGTGGACACAGCTGTGACAGGGCGATGTGCATGGGGCATGTATTCGGCCAGGGGCGACCCACCCGGCCGGGAGGGTCCGGGGGAGGGGACCCGGCTTGTCACGCGGCGACAAGAAAATCGTCCCGGTCCGGGAAAACATGTCACGCGGCAAACAAATACGCCTATGGCATCCTGCGTCCCTTGAGATGAATAGTCGACCGCCCCGACTGTCCTATGTCAAGGGGTTGGCGGGGGATGATGCGCACTCGATCTACGCCCTTGGGCGAGACGCTCCATCGCAGGTCAGAGGCGAGCGAGGTCGCCAATGACTCGGAGGTTGTTGATCGTTCAGCGTGAATCGTGCGAGGTGTGTGGGGTTGCCGGGTGAAGAGTGTTCGGTGAGTGAAATGTTTCACTCGATGTGGCAGCGACGGAATGGGGGCGAGGGAAATGGTCGGGCGCGGTCGTCGTCCCGAGACCGCAGACGGCAGGTACGCCGGAACGACCGCTGGAGTCCCGGAAGTTGGCGGGATCGCTCCGGTTGTGAAACTTCGGGCTGCCGAGGCGGAGCGGCGGCCGGCCTAGTTCAGGTGGTAGGTGCCGGTGAAGGGGACGACGTGGGGTCGTAGTGTCCCGGCGCCGACCCGGAGACGGTGACGGTGCATCCGACGCCGCTGAAGTGCAGAGAGACCCCGGTGATGGAGATGCCCACACCGTTGGGGACCGCGGAGGTGGAGTGGATCGCCGCATCGTCCGAGTGAGCGGTGAAGGCCGTGCTCGCGGTGGCCGAGGCCGAAGGCATCGCGAGCCCAACAGCGGCGGCGAGCAGAGCACTTACCAGTGCGGCTCTGCGTGTGGCTTTTGGCATGAGAGTCCCCTCGCGTAATGGTTCTGGTGCATGGCTTCCATGAGAGACGAGCGTGACTGCAGAGACGCTACAAACGTGCTGCACGGGCTCGCAATGGGAGTGGTTGAATAATCGCCTCTCAGAATCGAGGATCTGGAACTCTTGGCATCGAGTGAGTATTTTCCGGGTCGTCGTTGTCAGAGAGTGCATAACTGCGACCTGGCGAGAAGCACGTCGGGTGATCTGCCCCGGTACGCCCGCCCCCGTCACCCCTTGCTTCGGCCGGCCTCCTCCATCGAGGGCCCCGGACCAGCGCTGTTTACGTGCGGACGTACTCACCTCGGCCACTTGGAGATGCTCACTCGTTGACAAGAACTTCCCGGTGGTTAGTCACTCGGGGATAGAAAAGCGGCTTGCGGAACGTGGCTCGGAATTTCTTCTGCGAGACCTATTGCGCGCCACGTTACCCGTCCGTAGCGTCATCGCCGCACGGTCGGAACAGGCGGTGACGCGGGAGCAGCCCGCCTTGTTCCGATGGTGTGAACCCCCTTGGGAGTTGTTGTTCTCCGGTCGGGCGAGAACGCCCCTGTCTGGATCCACTCACATCGAAGGGAAGCCAAACCATGCGCAATATTGCGCGTAGAGCCGCTGTTGTAACCGCCGTATTCGGCGCCACTATTGGGCTTACGGCCACGACCGCCTCCGCGACCGCCGCATCCTCGTGGACCGTGACGCCGTCCGGGGCATACACGGCGCACGCCGACGGTCCGACGCTGGACGTGCCGCTGGCCACACTCGTCTGTGACTCCTCCGACGTCACGTCCGGCACCCTTCAGGGGACCAGTGCCGACGGTGTCGGCATCGGGAACATCGACAACATCACGTTCACCACCTGTGACGTGGGCGGGATCGGCTTCACGGTCACCATGAAGGCCACCCCGTGGAAGATCAACGTCTCCGCGGTGAACTCCGGCAACTCGAACTGGGTCGACGGCACCGTGAGCTCCATCTCGGCGCACATCGCCGGCATCGGCTGCTCCGCGGACTTCACGGGCAAGGTCTACGGCCACTACGAGAACGACACCAAGAACCTCGTGATCGACGGCACGGGATCGGACCTGGTCGCGTCCGGCGCCAGCTGCCTCGGTCTCATCAACAACGGCGACGTGGCGCACTTCAACGCCTCGTACGCCGTGAGCACGGCACCGACCATCACCACTCCGTAACACCGGGGTGAGTTCGGGTGCGGACCGACGGCATGCAGTGGATGCTGCCGTCGGTCCGCACCTTGCGTTTCATGCGTACCGAGGATGCGGCACAACAGTGGGTGACACTTCGGGCCCCACGGGTGGAGGGCAGGCCGGAATGAACGTGATGCATCAGGTGACCGGGGCCAGGAGACCCATGCGGCTCGCTTCCATCGCGGCCGCGACTCTTCTCGCCGGACTGCTCTCCGGTCCCGGATCATCCGCGGACGAGGGGCACGACGGGGTGACGATTCCGTTCGACTGCGCACTGCCGACGGGGACCAAGCCGGTGAGCGTCGTGGTCACCACGGCGCTCCAGGCGGCGGGGAGTGTGGGTCAGCCGATTTCAGCGGGCACCGTGAAGGTCGACGTAGGACTGCCGCAGGCCGAGCTGGAGGGCCTGGTCCCGGCCGGGACCACCACGCTGGCGAGTACGGCGGCACTGGCCGTCAAGGTGACGCAGAACGGTCAGTCGGCGGACGCCCAGTGGGCCAACCTCGAAGCCCCCGGCACGCCGCTGCCCGCGGACGGCACGCTTCATCTTGTCCACGAGGGTGAGGTCCCCACGGTGACGGTGAATGCGCCGGGCGATGTGGTGCTCACCGCCGGTGCGTTGACGATGAATCTGCTTCCTACGGCGGACGGTGGCCAGGAGGACGCCGCGAAACCCTTGTCGGTGACGTGCCGACCGGGAGCCGACCAGAGCGGGAAGCTCGCAACGATTCAGGTCGCCGGCGACGCCGGCGCCGATCCGACGAAGTCGCCGGGGTCAGGACAGGCGGGCGACGGGGGCGAGAAGAACCGAGACGGTATCGCGGTGGAGCCGCAGGACGACCCGGTCGATCCTCCGAGATCCTGCCCGGCAGATCTCCCGCTTCCGGAGGGGGAGTTGGACACCAGTCATGCACCGCAGGCGGCGATGCCACCGGGTGCCGACGAGCCGAAGGTCTCCGCTGCTCCCAACGGAGGGTCACTCGGGTGTGCGTACGCGGTCGGGTACGCCAACGTGACGAAGCTCAACGGCGCGATGATCATCAACGATCCGAGCAAGAAGCCCGCCATGATGTCGGTCGCAGCGGTCAAGCAGACGTCGCAGCGCAGTCGGCCGCCCTTCGCCAAGGGCGGCTACTACCAGCGCATCGACTCGCTCGGGAAACTGGTGCTCCCGGACGCCGAGTCCACCTTCCTGACCTTCGGCTTCGAGCCGGTCACGGCGAAGGTGCACTTCGAGAACGGGCCCGTGACCATTTCCACCGGGACGGTGGGATTCAAGCCGGATCCGGTGGAGAAGTTCGCCACCGCATTCTTCACACAGACCCTGCGTGTGTACGACGTGAAGGTCAACGGAGTTCCGCTCGACGTGGGACCGAACTGCCGGTCGAGCAAGCCATTTCCGGTGGTCCTCTCGGGCCTCTTCCCGAAGTACGCGAATGTCTTCCTCGGCGGCCCGATGGAGGGGACCGTCGACATTCCCGGATTCTCCGGATGTGGAACCGGCGGTGAGGACCTGGATCCGCTGTTCACCGCTTCGCTGTCCGGACCTGGAAACCTGATTTCGGTTGTCCAGGGAAATACCTGTGTGCCGACGGAACCGTCGACCGAATGCCCCGGAAGGCTGCCGGAGCTTCCTCACAACTAACCGAACAGAACAGCTTGATGGGGCTGCCCTCGGTGTGAGGTCAGCCCCATCAAGTGTTCGGTGTGGTGACTACTTCGCCGCGGAGTGCCAGTACTGCGAGAGCACCTTGCCCTGGTCGGGGGCGACGGAGGTGGGGTCGTTGATCGTGGCGACGTACGTGGCGGCGCTGTTCAGCGTCACACTGTTCGTGCCGGAGGCGGCCGGCAGCCCCGTCTTGAGGTTGACCGCCCAGTCGAGCAGGCCGAGGCCGCAACCGCTGGCGCCGGGGACCGCGAAGGTTGAGTCCCCCTGGTTCGCCCCGATGAGGTTGATCCTGCCCAGAGGGCCGGTCGGGTCGGGCGTGCCGTCCCCGTTGAACGCCTCGGTGCTCGGGGCCGGGCGCGTGAGGTTCTGGGGGCGCAGCACGATCGGGTTCGAGGAGGAGCCGATGTAGCAGTTGCTGCCCAGGAACGGGTTCTCGAGGTGGATCCGCACCGGCAGCGTGACGATGGGCTTCCCCGTGGTCGTCCCGGCGAGAAGCTGGAAGTCGCTGGGCGAGTTGACCGATTCGATCGTCGCGGTGACCTTGTTCAGGGAGACGTTGGTGATCTGATTGCAGATTCCGCTGACCACGGGAATGTTGCTGGGGCACATCAGGCCGAGCAGCCCACCGGGGAGGTTTGCGGAGTCCGCGACGAGTGCGCCCTCGGCCGGGGAGACCAGTGTCGACGTACCACCGGGGTGCGTGACCACACCGATCTGGAGGTCACTCGCCCCCGTGGGCACGGTGGTGTTGCCCAGCTTGATGCTGCCGCTGGCCGAGTGCGACGACACACAGAGCGCGGAGTCGTTCACACCGTCGGCGGCGAGCATCGTCGGGTTGTCGACCGGGCATCTGCTGAATGGCGCCCAGTTGCCATTGAGTTGGGTCTGGGCAGTGGCTGTGCCTATGGCCATGACAGTGGTGAGCGCGGTGAAGGCACCAAGTGCGCCTACGCGTGCCCGGGTTGAAACAGAGCGCATGTCTTCCCCTTTTCGGCAGCCGTCGGCGTGACGGCGTGGTACTCGGAGTTGGGTGGGTCTGTTGCGTCCCGGATGCGACTCGAATCGATGGCCCGGTCCCGGGGACGGAATTCAACGAAACGTGACGTTACTGGCGGGAAACACGCGAGCACAATGCCGGGGTTTGATAAAAGTCCGCCGCGGGCGAATTCTCGTACGGGGGTGAGTGGGGCGGTGGGCGGCTTTGTCATTTGGTGCGCAAAACGATGCTGCCGGGCCGCCCGTGGGAATGGGGCGGCCCGGCAGGGGGTGTGGGGGTCCGGGTCAGGATCCGCACCCGATGTGGCGGCTGAAGGCGCCCCAACTGGCCGGGGCCAGGCGGAGTATCGGACCCTCCGGGTCCTTGGAGTCCCGTACGGCGACCGTGCCGGGGATGTTGCGGGCGACCTCGACGCACTCGCCGCCGGCAGTGCTGTAGCTGGACTTTACGAACTCGAACTCGGGCACGCGTCTACATCTCCTCGCTGACTCGCCTGATGAGCGACCGGGAATCGGTCTGGGCGAGCGCGTGCCGCGCGACGCGGTCGAAGATGGCGACGTGGTGTGCGGTGTCGTGCTCGCTCTCCAGCCACAGGCTAGACGACGGGGTGTCGAGGTGGACCATGTCCATGGCGCCGGACTCCGCGAAGGACATGATGCTGAAGCCGCCGCCCATTCCGGCGTGCGCGCCGATCCGGTACGGCAGTACTTGGATCTGGACGTTGGGCAGTTCGGTGAGCGCCAGCAGGTGACCGAGCTGGGCGCGCATGGTGTCGCGCCCGCCCACCTCCTGGCGGAGCGCGGCTTCGGCGACGATGGCCCACACCTGTATCGGCCGGTCGCCGGTGAGACGGTCTTGGCGGGCGATGCGGGCCTCGACGTAGCGCTCGATCTCGTCCGGGTCTTCCCAGAGGCCTGCGCCGACATGTTGCGCCCGCGCGTAGTCGGGGGTCTGGAACAGGCCCGGGATCACCGTTACTTGGTGCGTGCGTACGCGAGAGGCGACGTCCTCCAAGGCGACGTACTCGACCTGCGAGCGTAGCTCCGGGTACTGGTCCCACCAGCCGTGCGCCTTGCGCCGGTCCCTGTCCGCCTTGGCCAGGCTGAGCAGGTTGTCCAGGATGGTGCGGTCCTCGACCCCGTACAGCGCGCACAGCTCCTTGAGGTCCGGGTCGCGGACGGGGACCCAGCCGCGCTCGATCTTGACGACCTTGGTCGGGGTCGCCGTGAGCGCGGTCGCCGCCTCGGCCTGGGTCTTGCCCGCAGCGTCGCGCAGACGCAGCAGCTCCCCACCGAGCTTGCGGCCCAGGACAGTTGATGCCCGCCCCAGGTTGGACGGCTGCTTGGGTGCCATGTGGCTCCACCTCCTTGTGCGCACTCAGTGTGCAAGGAGCGTCGCTCTGAGAGCAAGCAGATCCCATTCGGGGAATATCTTCTCCGGAACCACTTGCGTGAGGATGACTCTGTTCCCTACTGTCGGTGACGAACTGCTCGCAGAGCGAGGCCAGTTGGAGGCCCCTGCGGTCTCCGACCGCACAAGGAGGTGCGTGTCCGTGACCGACCCCGACAGCCGTTACGACGTCGTCAGCTACACCCCGTATCCGCAGAACATCCCGCTCGCGCGCCGCCGGGTCGCCCGGCTCGTGGTCGAGTGGGGGCATCCCGGGGTCGCCGGAGACGCGGCCGTGATCGTGAGTGAGCTTGCTACCAACGCCCTGCTCCACGGCTGTCTGCGCGACAGACTCTTCCGCGTCGAGCTGATCTTGGCCGGCGCCGTCCTCCGCATGGCCGTGACCGACCCCAAAGGGGAGCGCGCGCCGAGCCCCCGCCCGGCGGAGGCGGGGGACCAGTTCGGGCGCGGGCTGCTCATCGTCCGTACGCTCGCGGCCCGTTGGGACGTCGACTCATTGGACGTCGGCAAGACCGTCTGGGCCGAGCTCGATCTCTAACTGGGGTCCGCAGCGATCGACGCCACCATCGGCGCCACGATCCGTACGTAGTCCTCGGTCGCCATCACGACAGACCGGTCCAACCGGCCCGCATTGAAGGCGATTTCCTTGTGGGCGGCGAGGAACTCGGCATCCGCGACCACGGGCAGTTCGCCAGAGAGCGACAGCGGCGGGATCGCGCCGACCACGCATCCCGTGAGCTGTTCGGCCAGCTCCGCCGGAGCGAACCCGCCCTTGCGCCCCGTCACCGCGGTGACCACCTTCTTCAGGTCCGCGCGCCGGTCGCCTGCCAGTACGGCGAGTACGGCAGGGGCCTCGATCCCCTTGACTCGGCAGACCAGGGCCTTGGCGCCCTGCGACACCTCCGTGCCGCGCACGGCGGACACCTCCTCGGAGCGGCCCTCGGCCGGGTGTTCCACGACGCGGAACTTGGCCCCCTCGCGCTCAAGGATGTCGACGATCTGCTCAAAGGGACTCAATTCAGGCCTCCGTACGGCGGTGTTGGTCATCTCCGCAAGGTACGACATGTGTCACTGGCGCCGCTGACTGCCGTCATTGGTTGAACCGGTCGCCGTGCCGGTTATCGATAAAACGGTTTGATGGCAATTTGGCCTCTTGCGGGCCGCCCTGAAACCGGCCGGGATTTATCACCGGCCGACAAGTTTTGCGGGCCACGTACTCAGTCGGCGCCAAGAAAAACGTGGCTGGTCAGAGCCGTGCGAAAACTTGGAGACCTGGTATTGCGGGCCAGGTTACTCGGTCGTAACGTCGCTCCCGTGGGGGAACTCGGCCAGCTGAGCCGGGGGTTGCTCACATGCCATACATGGAGTCCCGTCGCGCCCCCTTCGTGCGGGATTCCCTACAGGAGAGCTCAGACCCGATCCCTCCTTCCGGGTGGGGCTCTCGCGGTGGGACCTCGCGGTCCGGCCCCCCTGGGCCGTGGGGTCCCACCTGCACAACCTGAGTCGAGTGCGCACTTTTCGACAAGTTTTCCGGAGTCGATTGTCATTGGGTGACAAGGAATCCGGATCTTGCCGAATTCCCTGTTCAAAGGCTTGTCCTGGCGGTGATTGTGAACCTACCGTGCGCCTCTCGGTGCACTTCTGTCACAACGTGAGTGCATGCAGGAGGTGAGATGGGAATCGAAGTAGTCGTCGAAGGCCTTACCAAGTCCTTTGGCAAGCAGAACATCTGGCAGGACGTGACACTCACGCTCCCCGCCGGCGAGGTGAGCGTCATGCTCGGTCCTTCCGGTACGGGCAAGACCGTGTTCCTGAAGTCCCTGATCGGGCTGCTCAAGCCGGAGCGCGGACGCGTCCTCATCAATGGGGTCGACATGGTCAACGGCCGTGAGCGCGACATCAATGAGACCCGCAAGCTCTTCGGGCTGATGTTCCAGGACGGTGCGCTCTTCGGGTCGATGAACCTCTTCGACAACATCGCCTTCCCGCTGCGCGAGCACACGAAGAAGAAAGAGTCCGAGATCCGCCGCATCGTCATGGAGCGGATGGATGTCGTCGGGCTGCTGGGGGCCGAGGGCAAGCTGCCCGGGGAGATATCGGGCGGCATGAGGAAGCGGGCCGGGCTGGCGCGGGCGCTCGTGCTCGATCCGCAGATCATTCTGTGCGACGAGCCCGACTCGGGGCTCGACCCGGTGCGGACCGCCTATCTGTCGCAGACGCTCATCGATCTCAACGCGCAGATCGACGCGACCATGTTGATCGTCACCCACAATCTCGACATCGCCGCCACCGTCCCCGACAACATGGGGATGCTGTACTGCCGGAACCTTGTCACCTTCGGGCCGCGCGAGGTTCTGCTCACCAGCCAGGAGCCTGCTGTCGCGCAGTTCCTCGCCGGGCGCCGTGAAGGGCCCATCGCCATGTCCGAGGAGAAGGACGCGGCGACGCTGGCCGCCGAGCAGCTCAACGGCAGCGCGGCCTACCTCGATGAACCCCGGGAGATCCAGCCCCAGTTGGAGCCGTCCCCGGGACTCCCCGAGCGCCAGGCCGTCATGCGGCGCCGCGAGCGGGTCCTGGGCATGATGGCCCAGCTTCCCGAGGCCGCCCGTGCCGCCATCATGAAGAGTTACGCGGCCCCCGCCGGCGGGGGTGTGCAGTCGTGACCGCACAGTTGCCGGTACGGCCCTCCGAGCCGCCCGAGGTTCACGCGGCCAGCGGGCAGGCCAAGCACTCCGGGGTCAGACCCCCGCTGCGGGTGCTCGCGCCGCTCCGGGAGACCGGGAAGCTCTTCGCGCTCGGGGTGGCCGTCGCTCGCGCCATCTTCCGACGGCCCTTCCAGGTACGGGAGTTCATCGAGCAGTTCTGGTTCATCGCCAGTGTGACCATCCTTCCCGCCGCGCTCGTCTCGATTCCCTTCGGGGCTGTCATCGCGCTTCAGGTCGGGTCGCTGACCCAGCAGCTCGGTGCCCAGTCCTTCACCGGTGGCGCCAGCGTCCTCGCCGTCATCCAGCAGGCCAGCCCGCTCATCGTGGCCCTGCTGATCTCCGGCGCCGGCGGGTCCGCCATCTGCGCCGACCTCGCCTCGCGCAAGATTCGCGAAGAGCTCGACGCCATGGAAGTCATGGGCGTCTCGCCCATCCAACGACTCGTTGTTCCCAGGGTGTTGGCCACCATGTTCGTCGCCCTCCTGCTCAACGGGCTGGTCTCCGTCGTCGGCACCCTCGGGGGCTACTTCTTCAACGTCATCCTCCAGGGCGGCACCCCGGGCGCGTACCTCTCCAGCTTCTCCTCGCTCGCCCAGCTCCCCGACCTCTACATCAGCGAGGTCAAAGCGCTGATCTTCGGCTTCCTCGCCGGGGTTGTCGCCGCCTACCGCGGCCTCAACCCCCGCGGCGGCCCCAAGGGCGTCGGTGACGCGGTCAACCAGTCCGTCGTCATCACCTTCATGATGCTCTTCTTCGTGAACATGGTCCTCACGGCGATCTATCTCCAGATCGTCCCCGCGAAGGGGAGCTGACGTCGATGTCCATGCTCGGCTGGCTCGACCGCTCCGGCGACCAACTCACCTTCTACGTACGGGCCTTGATCTGGATCCCGCGCACCCTGCGCCGGTACCTGAAAGAGGTCCAGCGCCTCCTCGCCGAAGTCGCCTTCGGCAGCGGCGGCCTCGGCGTCATCGGCGGCACCATCGGCGTGATGATCGGCATGACCCTCTTCACCGGAACCGTCGTCGGCCTCCAGGGGTACGCCGCCCTCAACCAGATCGGCACCGCCGCCTTCACCGGGTTCATCTCCGCGTACTTCAACACCCGCGAGATCGCCCCCCTCGTCGCCGGCCTCGCTCTCTCCGCCACCGTCGGCGCGGGCTTCACCGCCCAGCTCGGTGCGATGCGCATCAACGAGGAGATCGACGCGCTCGAAGGGATGGGCGTGCGGTCGATGCCGTACCTCGTCACCACCCGCATCATCGCCGGGGTCGTCGCGATCATCCCGCTGTACGCGATCGGGCTGCTCAGCTCCTACCTGGCCTCGCGCATCGTCACCGTCATGTTCAACGGCCAGTCCGCGGGCACCTACGACCACTACTTCAATCTCTTCCTCTCCCCGGACGACGTCATCCTGTCGGTGCTCAAAGTGCTGATCTTCAGCGTGATGGTGATCCTGGCCCACTGCTACTACGGTTTCCGCGCCACCGGCGGCCCCGCCGGCGTCGGTGTCGCCGTGGGCCGGTCGGTCCGTAACGCCATCGTCCTCATCAGCGTCACCGACTTCTTCCTCTCGCTCGCCATCTGGGGCGCGACGACAACCGTGAAGGTGGCGGGATGAGCGCGCAGACGGTCCGGCGCCGTTCCGCCGGAGTGGTGTTCGTCATCGTGCCCGCGCTGCTGGTGTGGCTGTCGGTGTCCGTGTACCAGAAGGACTTCACCGACTCGACCGCGATCACCATCGACACCGACACCGTCGGAAACGAGATGCACCCCAACGCCGACGTGAAGCTGCGCGGCGTGGTCATCGGGCAGGTCAAGTCCATCAGCGCGGACGGCACGGGCGCCAAGCTCACCCTCGCCATCCAGCCCGACAAGCTCGACCAGGTCCCCTCGGACGTCACGGCGCAGATGCTGCCGACGACGCTGTTCGGGGAGCGGTACGTCGCCCTCGTGCCGCCCGCCAATGCCTCGGCCGAGCCGCTGAAGGCCGGGGACGTCATCGCCCAGGACCACTCGCGCAACGCCATCGAGCTGGAGCAGGTCCTCGACAACGTCCTTCCGCTGCTCACCGCCGTGAAGCCGGAGAAGCTCTCCGCCACGCTCTCCGCAGTCTCCACCGCGCTCAGCGGGCGCGGTCAGCAGCTCGGTGACACCTTCGAGACGCTCGACGCGCACCTGAAGAAGCTCAACCCCCAACTGCCCACCCTGAACCGGGACATCGCGCAGCTGGTGAAGGTCACCCAGACGTACTCGGATGCCGCACCCGACATCCTCACCGCGCTCAACGACTTCACCACCACCAGCGCGACCCTCGTACAGCAGCAGGCCGAGCTGGCCGGTCTGTACGGGTCCACGACCAAGACCGCGCAGGACATCACCGCGTTCCTGCGGCAGAACCAGGACAACATGATCCGGCTCGCATCCGTCAGCCGTCCGACGCTGGAGCTGCTCGCCAAGTACTCGCCCGAGTTCCCCTGCACCCTGCGCACCATGGTGGGCTTCGTGCCCGCCATGGACAAGGCGCTCGGCAAGGGGACCAAGCAGCCTGGACTGCACATCGAGGTCGTGACGGTGCCTTCGCTCGGGAAGTACGTGCCCGGCAAGGACACCCCGTCCTACACGGCGAGCGGCGGCCCGCACTGCTACTCGGTCCCGTACATCGGCAAGTCCGTGCCGACGGCCGCGACCGCCACCAGCAAGAGCGACAGCCTCGGTCTGCTCAACTCGCCGCAGGAGAACCAGCTCGTCAACGAGCTGCTCGCGCCGGGCGCCAAGGTGAAGCCGACCGCGCTCCCCGACTGGAGCAGCCTCCTGGCAGGACCGGTCTTCCGTGGTGCGGAGGTGAAGCTCAAGTGAAGCGCCGCAGTCTTACGGGACCGATCGTCAAGTCCTCCATCTTCGTGGTCGTGACGTCGCTGGCAACTGCCGTGCTGGGCCTGTCGATTGCCAACTCCGACGTCAGCGACACCGTCTCCTACAAGGCGCGGTTCACCGATGTCACCGGGCTTCTCGACGGGGACAGCGTGCGGATCGCCGGGGTGAAGGTCGGGCAGGTCGAGTCCATCAAGGTCGCCGACCGGCGCGTCGCCGAGGTGACGTTCGCGGTGAAGCGGGGGCGGGAGCTGCCCGCCTCGGTGACCGCGTCGATCAAGTACCTCAACATGGTCGGGCAGCGGTACGTCGACCTCGACCAGGGGAGTGGGCCTGTTGGTCAGCACTTCGCGGCCGGGGACACGATCCCGCTGGCCAGGACCACGCCCGCACTCGATCTGACCCAGCTCTTCAACGGGTTCCAGCCGCTCTTCCAGGGGCTGGCCCCGACCGAGATGAATCAGCTCGCCGGGTCCATCGTGCAGGTCCTCCAGGGCGAGGGCGGCACCGTCGACAGCCTGTTGGAGCACGTCGGGTCGCTGACCACCACCGTCGCCGGCAAGGACAAGGTGATCGGCGAGGTCATCAAGAACCTCAACACCGTGCTCACCACCGTCAACGACCGCGAGACGAACTTCAACGACCTCGTGGTGACCCTCCAGGAGCTGGTCACCGGGTTCTCCGGGGACCGCAAGCCGCTGGGCGAGGCCATCACCGCGATGGGCGGGCTGACCACGACCACGGCCGGACTTCTGGAGGACGGGCGGGCGCCGCTGAAGAAGGACATCGCCGAACTCGGGCGGGTAGCAGGTCAGTTGAACGCCGGGCAGCCGGAGCTGGAGAACTTCCTGCAGAAGACTCCCGAGAAGATGCAGGCCATCACGCGGCTCTCCACCTACGGATCCTGGTTCAACCTCTTTCTCTGTGAGGCGAAGGTGACGGGCGTGACCACCTCGGACGGCAGCAAGCCGCCCACCGGCATCGAGATCACCCAGCCGAGGTGCACCACATGAGGGGCTTCGGATGGATCAAGCCGGTACGGGAGATCAACCCGGTCGCCGTCAGCCTCGTCGGGCTGCTCGTGCTCGCACTGATCGGGCTCGCCGCCTACCGGGCCGACTCGCTGCCCATCATCGGCGGCGGCACCTCGTACAGCGCCGACTTCACCGAGTCGGCCGGGCTGAAGGACGGCGACGAGGTCCGCATCGCCGGGGTCAAAGTCGGCAAGGTGACCGGGGTCGGCCTGGACGGCGCAAGGGTGAAGGTGACCTTCAAGGTCAAGGACGCCTGGGTCGGGAACTCCAGCACCGTCGCCATCGCCATCAAGACCCTGCTCGGCGAGAAGTACCTGGCGCTCGACCCGATCGGCACCGACAAGCAGGACCCGTCGAACCGGATTCCGCTGACGCGCACCACGTCCCCGTACGACGTCACCGAAGCCTTCAACGGGCTCAGCGACACCATCGGGGAGATCGACACCGCGCAGCTCGCCAAGAGCTTCGAGACGATCTCCAACACCTTCAAGGACTCGCCGCCCGATGTGAAGACGGCCGCCGACGGACTGTCCGCCCTGTCGAAGACCGTCTCCGAGCGCGACGCCGAACTGGCCAAACTCCTCAAGGGCAGCAAGCAGCTGACGAAGACCCTGTCCGACAAGAACAGCACCTTCGAGGCGCTGCTCAAGGACGGCAATCTGCTGCTCGGCGAGCTCAAGGAACGCCGCGACGCCATCCATCTGCTGCTCACCGGGACCAAGGACCTGGGCACACAGCTGTCCGGCCTGGTCGAGGACAACGACAAGCAGCTGCAGCCGACGCTCAAGGCGCTGGGCAACGTGACCGCCGTACTCCTGAAGAACCGCAAGAGCCTCGACAAGGCGCTGTCGCTCGCCGGGCCCTACTACCGGCTCGTCGGGAACACGCTCGGGAACGGCCGCTGGTTCGACAGCTACATCTGCGGCCTCGTCCCGAAGAACTACCTGCCCCAGGGCACGACCCCGGTCGACGACTGCATGTCGCCCCCGCTGACGTCAGGCGGCAAGAAATGAAGCGAACCACCAGACGTGTCGTGACCATCACCGCCTCGCTCGCCGTCGTGGCCGCCGTGGCCACCTCCGGGGTCATCGCCTTCGACGACTCGGGCGGCACCAGGATCACCGCCTACTTCGAGCAGGCGACCGGCGTCTACGCCGGGTCCGACCTGCGGATCCTCGGAGTGAAGGTCGGAAAGGTCGAATCGGTCAGACCGGAGGGGAAGGAGGTGAAGGTGGTGCTCGTCCTCGACAAGGGCGTGAAGGCGCCGGCCGATGTGCACGCGGTGGTCGTCGCACCGAGCGTCGTCGCCGACCGGTACGTACAGCTCTCGCCCGCGTACGACGGCGGACCCGAGCTCCAGGACCACGCCACGCTCACCGCCGACCGCAACGCGACACCCGTGGAGGTCGACCAGCTGTACGCGAGCATCACCAAGCTCGCCACCGCGCTCGGCCCCAAGGGCGCCAACTCCCAAGGGGCGCTTGCCGATCTGCTCAAGACCGGGGCCGCGAACCTCAACGGGAACGGCAAGGCGATCGGGGACTCGATCGAGCAGTTCGGGAAGGCCAGCAAGACCCTCGACAAGAGCAGCGCCGACCTCTTCGACACGCTGTCCTATCTGCAGTCCTTCACGACGATGCTGAAGGACAACGACGGGAACGTGCGCGATGCGCAGGAGCAGCTGTCCACGGTCACCGGGTTCCTCGACGACGACAAGGAGAACCTGGGGGCGGCGCTCAAGGAGCTCGGTTCGGCGCTCGGCCAGGTGAAGGCGTTCATCGAGAAGAACCGCGGTGCGCTGAAGGAGAACATCGACAAGCTGCGGCCGATCACGGACACCCTCGTCAAGCAGCGCGCCTCGCTCGCCGAGATGCTCGACACCGCGCCGCTCGCCGCGAGCAACCTCGTCAATGCGTACGACCCTGTGCACCGCACCATCGACGGGCGCGCCAATCTCAATGAGGTCCGTATGGCCTACGGGTCCGGCGGTGCGGCTACGGGGGCGGGGCTCGCCGGGCTGGTTCCCGTACAGCCTTCGCAGCAGAGCGGGCTGCCCGGTCTGCCGCTGCCGGTCGTCGGCGATGTGTACGGCTCCCCGACCAAGAGCAAGGGGGCCGGACAGTGAAGCGAACCACCGCCACCAGTACGCGAGTTGTGGCCGCGGTCGCCCTGGCCGTCGGGTTCTCGATGTCGCTCGGCGCGTGCTCGGTGCCCTCGTTCAACGGCATCGAGTCGCTGCCGCTGCCCGGCGGCGCCGACCTCGGCTCGCACCCGTACGAGATCACCGCCGACTTCAACGACGTGCTGAATCTGATGCCGCAGTCGGCGGTCAAGGTCAACGACGTCGCGGTCGGGCGGGTCACCAAGATCTCGCTCTCGCAGGACAACTGGTCCGCGCGGGTCACGATGAAGATCAACGGGAAGGTGAAGCTGCCCGAGAACGCGTATGCGCATCTTGAGCAGTCCAGCCTCCTCGGCGAGAAGTTCATCCAGCTCGCCGCGCCCACCAAGGGCGCATCCACCGCGATGCTGCGGACCGGGCAGACCATCCCGCTCACCCGGACCAACCGCAACCCGGAGGTCGAGGAGGTCTTCGGCGCGCTGTCCATGCTGCTCAACGGGGGTGGCATCCAGCAGCTGAAGACGATCAGTCATGAGCTGAACAAGACGCTCAGCGGGCGCGAGCCGGAGATCCGCTCGATGCTGGAGCGCGTCAACACCCTGGTGACCAACCTCGACGGGCACAAGGCCGACATCACCGACGCGCTCGACGGTGTCAACCGGCTCTCCTCCACCCTCGCCACCCGCAAGACGGAGGTGGGGAAGGTACTGACCGGGCTGAGCCCCGGCATGAAGGTCCTGGAGAAGCAGCGCGGCTCGCTGCTCACCATGCTCAAGGCGCTCGACACGCTCTCCGGGGTCGCCGTCGACACCATCAACAAGAGCAAGGACGACATGGTCGCCGATCTGCAGGCGCTCGCGCCGACCCTCAAGGCGCTCGCCGACTCAGGGAAGGACCTTCCCGACTCGCTGCAGGTCCTCTTCACGTACCCCTTCACCGATGAGGTCCTGAACGGTGTGAAGGGCGACTATCTCAACGTCTATCTGAATGTGACGGCCGCGCCCGGCACGCAGATCATTCCGCCGGTCAAGCCCGACACGGGCACCGCATCGCCTTCGCCCGCCGCGAAGAGCGCACCGCTCCCGCTGCCCTCGGTCTCCACGCCGTCCACGAAAGGCGGCCAGTGATGATCACGATGGCCATCAGGCTGAAGAACCTGGCCTTCCTGCTGATCGCCGTACTGGTTCTCGGCTATCTCGGGATCCATTACGCCGACCTCGGGCATCTGGTCGGGCTGCGCGGCTATTACGTGGTGAAGGTTCAACTCCCGGAGACCGGAGGGCTGTTCACTCACTCCAATGTCACCTACCGGGGCGTTTCGGTGGGTCGGGTCGGGCCGATCCGGCTGACGAAGGATGGGGTGGAGGCCGAGCTCCGTATCGACAACTCCGCACCCGGGATCCCCGCCGACCTGAAAGCCGTCGTCGCGAACCTGTCGGCGGTGGGGGAGCAGTACATCGATCTGCGGCCGGTCCACGACGGCAGCCCGTATCTCCAGAACGGTTCGACGATCGCGCAGGCCGACGCCAGCATTCCGGCGCCCGTCACCAATGTGCTCACGAGCGTCAACGACTTCTCGTCGTCCGTGGACCTGGAGTCGCTGCGTACGGTCGTCGACGAGTTCGGGACCGCGCTCAACGGCCGGGGTGAGGATCTGCAGGTCCTGTTGGACAACGGCAGCGACTTCATCCAGGCAGCGGACAAGGCCCTGCCCACCAACACGAAGCTGATGATCGACGGCGAGACCGTCCTGCGTACCCAGTCGGAGGAGGGCGACGCCCTGAAGGCCTTCGCGAAGGGCGCCAAGGGGCTCGCCGGGCAGCTCGTCTCCTCCGACACCGACCTGCGGCAGCTGATCGCCGCGGCCCCCGACGCCGCCACCCAGATCAGCGGGCTGCTGCGCGACCTCAACCCGAGCCTGAGCGTGGTGCTCGCCAATCTGCTCACCACCTCCGAGGTGGCGGTCACCCGGCAGCGTGGCATCGAGGAGCTGATGGTGAAGCTGCCCGCCGTCGCGGCGGCCGGCTCGACGGCGATCAACGACAAGGGCGCCCGGTTCGGCATGGCCGTCACCTTCTTCGACCCGCTGCCCTGCACCACGGGCTACGAGGGGACGAAGTACCGCCCGGGCTCGGACGTCTCCCCGACATCGGCGCTGAACACCGATGCGCGCTGCACCGCGTCCCCCGGCACCGGCAAGGAGGTGCGCGGCTCGGCCAACGCGCCCGACGGAGGAGGCGTGCCGAAGGCCGCGAAGCCCGGATCCCTGCTTCTGGGGAAGGACGCGGGAGGCGTGCTCCCCGGGGTGCTGGGCCAGTCGGCCGCTCCGGCGCAGGCGCCCAGAAACATGAGCGAGCTGCTCGGACTGGGAGGGGCGCAGTGAACGCACGGACCAGAGTGGTCAGTTGGGTGGTCGCTGTGGCGGCCGTGCTCTTCTGCGGATTTTCCGGATGGGTGTACTTGCAGACGTCGAACGATGACTCGCTGACGTACTCCGCCTCGCGCGATGCCGCCCTGAGCGCCGGGCGCGAGCGGGTCGCCCAGCTCAACACCCTCGACGTGAGCCACACGGACGACGGTCTCAAGCAGTGGCTCGACGCCTCGACGGGCGCACTCCACGACAAGCTCGAGTCCACCAGGGCCACCGACCGCACCACGCTCGCCAAAGCCGGGACCTCGGCGCGCGGAACCGTCACGGACGCGGCGCTCACCGCGCTCGACGACCGTGCGGGAACGGCTTCGATGATCGCCACGGTCACCGTCGCCATCACACCGAAGAGCGGGTCGGCCACCAGTGACCGCAAGCGGTTCGAGGCGTCGCTCGCCCGGACTCCGGACGGCTGGAAGGTCACCGCGCTCAACGCGGTGCCGGTGGGGAAGGGCAGCGCGTGAGCGTCACCGAGAACGTCGAAGAGACCGAGGTCGAGGAAGCCGAGGAGCCCGAGCAAGACGCGAAGGCCACACCGCCGTGGCTGCGCAGCCGCACCGTCCTCGCAGGCGCGCTCGCCGTCGTGCTGCTGGTGCTCGGCGGGTGCGGATTCCTGTTCCGTGCCCACCAGTTGAGGGATGTGGCGGCCGCCAAGAACCATGCGCTGACCGACACCGAGACCACCACCCAGGTGGCAGGGGACATCAGCAACGCCCTCGGCAAGATCTTCTCGTACACGCCCGAGGACACCAGTGTCACTGCCAAGGAGGCCCGCGACCTGCTCGCGGGAAAGGCGGCCCAGCAGTACACCGCGCTCTTCGGGCAGGTCGGGACGCGCGCCGCGGAGCAGAAGCTGACGCTCACCACGCAGGTGGTGCGCGCCGGGGTCGTACGGCTCGAAGGCGGCGAGGC
Organism: Streptomyces sp. NBC_01465; assembly: GCF_036227325.1. Lineage (NCBI taxonomy): Bacteria > Bacillati > Actinomycetota > Actinomycetes > Kitasatosporales > Streptomycetaceae > Streptomyces > Streptomyces sp. NBC_01465. The sequence goes on from NZ_CP109467.1 coordinate 7,645,289, forward strand.
GCACCTGCTCGTCTTCCTCGACCAGACAGCCCAGCGCAAGGGGAAAGCGGCCACGTCGGTCGCGGCCCAGCTGTCCGTCACCGCCGAACTGCGCAACGGCAGCTGGCTGATCACCGACATCAAGGCCCGTTGAGAGAAGGGGGACGAGGTACATGTTCAGTCTGAGGGCGGTCAGAAATCCGCTGACGGTCGTGGCGCTCGCGCTGGCGCTGCTCGCGACGGGGGCGGCCGGATGGGGCGGCTGGTCCTGGTACGCGGCGGCGAACGACGACTCCGCCGACTACGCGCAGGTGAGGGACGACGCACTGCAGGCCGGCGAGCAGGCCGTACAGAACATGAACACCCTCGACTACAAGCAGCTGTCGCACGGTCTGGACTCCTGGGAGGACTCCACGACCGGCGACCTCCACAAGCAACTGACGGACGGGCGCTCGCAGTTCGAGAAGCAGATCCAACAGGCGCAGACGGTGTCCACGGCGAAGGTGCTCTCGGGGGCGGTCACCGAGCTGGACGAGCGGACGGGCAAGGCGAGCGTGATGGTCGCGCTGCGCATCACGGTCACCCCGGCCAAGGGCAAGCCCGCCGCGAAGGAGAGCCGGCTGCTCGGCGAGCTCACCCGCACCTCGGCGGGGTGGAAGCTCAGCGCCCTCGGCCAGGCGCCCGTCGGCAACACCGCAAGCTGACCCACGGACAGGACAGGAACGGAAGGACGTTATGTCGACGACCCGTCATCTCATCAACCGGCAGCGGCGGTTGGCGGCTGCGACACCTGTGACACCTGTCCGGGTGAAGCCCCGTCCGGATCTCGAGGACGAGCCGGAGCCGGCCGTGCCGCCTGCGGTGGCCGGGCGGGTGCTGGACACGGAGGAGGCGGAAGCTCCTGCCGCAGCCGCCAAGCCGGTCCGGAGACGGGTCTCGCTGCCCGTCGTGCTCGGCGTGCTGACCGTGCTCCTCGGCGGGTTCGCCGCCTACGCGGCCACCCAGGCGTCCGATCTGCGCGACAACTCGGCCTCGACCAATGTCGCCCTCTCGGATGTCGCCCGTACGACCGAGGTCAAGGGCCAGGTCACCAACGCCGTCAACTCTCTCTTCTCGTACAACTACGCGGACACCGGCAAGGCGGACCGCGCCGCACAGACCCTGCTGACCGGCAAGGCGGTCCAGCAGCACAAGGACATGCTCGCGGAGGTACGCGCCCAGGCGGCCAAACAGAAGCTGGTGCTGACCACCACGGTCACCGAAAGCGGAGTGGAGCTCATCGACGGGAACCGGGCGCGGGTCCTGCTGTACGCGGACCAGAGCAACACCAACACCGCCGCCAAGGACGACAAGACGACGTACGCCGCCGCGATGTTCGCGGTCGACGCGGTACGCACCGGCGGCAGTTGGCGGATTTCGAACATCGACACCTTCACCCGATAAGAGCCGATCAGGGAGAGACCGATGCTGCACGCGCGACGGATGAGACGAGGCCTGGGCGGAACGGCGGTGGCCGCGGCGGCCATGGCTGCACTGACGGCGTCCCAGGCGCCAGGAATCGTTGCGCACCAGTCGGCCGCGCCCAAGAAGGAGTCCGCGACCGGGCCTTCGACGGCACGGGTCGAGGGGCCCACGGACGACTCGTACCATACGGAGATCCCGCCGCTGGTCACTCCGGCCGCCCCGAAGACCAACGTCACGCTGGGCGGTTCGGGGCCCACTTGGGACAACCAGGGGATCCCGGCGACCGTGCTCGCCGCGTACCGCAAGGCGGAAGCGGATCTCGCGCGGACCGACAAGAGCTGCCGGCTTCCGTGGCAGTTACTGGCGGCCATTGGCAAGGTCGAGTCGGGGCAGGCGCGCGGCGGGGCCGTCGACGCGCAGGGGACCACGCTCTCCCCGATCCTCGGGCCCGTGCTGAACGGCTCCGGGTTCGCGCACATCCCCGACACGGACGGGGGCGCGTACGACGGGGACGCCCGCTACGACCGGGCCGTCGGACCGATGCAGTTCATCCCCTCGACCTGGGCGACCTGGGGGGCGGACGGGAACGCCGACGGGAAGAAGGACCCGAACAACATCTTCGACGCGGCGCTCGCGGCGGGGCACTATCTGTGTGCGGGGAGCCGGGATCTTGCCGTGAAGGCCGATCTGGACCGGTCGATCCTCAGCTACAACCACTCCGACGCGTATCTGCGGCTGGTCCTGTCGTGGCTGTCCTTCTACCGCGAAGGCGTGCACCAAGTCCCGGACGGACAGGGTGTGTTGCCGCAGAGTCCGGGTGCGGGCGGTGCGAACGGCGATCCGAAGCCGCCGGCCGACGACAAGCCCCGGGGCGGCGGGATCATCATCGGTCCACAGCCCACCGGCAAGCCCACCGGTCCCGGAAAGCCCTCGCACAGCCCCAGCGGCAGCCCGTCGCCGTCCGCGAGCGACAGCGCGAGCCCCAGCCCGGACCCGACCGACACCGGATCGCCGTCGCCGGACCCGAGCGACAGCGCGAGCCCCTCGCCGAGCGACTCCGGATCCACGCCGCCCGTCTGCCCGTCGCCCACGGACACGGTCTCGCCGAGCCCCGACCCGAGCGCAACACCCGGCGGGGACGGCTGTACCCCCCTCCCGTCAGGTGAGGGGGGTACGCCGGCCGCGACCGAAGGAGCGCCTACAGCTCCTTGATGCGGATATTGCGGTAGGAGATCACATCCGTGGTGGAGTGGACCTGGAGACCGATGTAGCCGTCGGCGAACCGCCGGCCGTCGGTCCCCGGGTCGTCCGAGCGGGCCGGGTAGAAGTCCTGGCCGCCCACGTTGTCGAACTCATTGATCAGGACACCGTTGCGGAATATCGAGTAGTGCTGGTCCACCACCCGGATCTCGTAGTCGTTCCAGGTGCCCTTCGGGGTGACGCCCGCGCCGCCGAGACCGACGCGGTCGAATCCGTAGAGCGAGCCCGTCTTGTACATGTCGCCGTCGGGCTTGTCGAGGATCTGCACCTCGTGCCCGTACTTGATGGCGGCCCACTCCGGGCGCGGCTCCTCCGGGTTGTCGTGCACCCACGGGAAGCGCACGAAGACACCGCCGTTGGCGTTGCCCGTGCCCGGGGCGTCGTCGCGCCACTGGAGCTTGAGCGAGAAGTCCGCGTACTTGCGTTGCGGATACCAGAGCATGCCCATGCCGTCGACGGTCGTGGAGCTGGTGATCGATCCGTCGGCGTTCAGGCCGAACTTGCCGCCGCCCACCTGCTCCCACTTCGCGAAGGACTTCGCCGTGCCGTCGAGGATGTCGCGGTAGCCGGTGGTCTGGCCGGGCAGGCCGATGCCGGACTGCTTGGCCGCCTTCGTGATCTTCCTGTGCTCGCGCAGGTCGATGACGCCGTCGGTCTGCAGCTTGGTGAGGACCTTTTCCACGTGCTTGAGGAAGAGTGCCTGTGAGGTCCACTCCTTCTCGTCCTCGATCAGCTCGTTGATCGTGCACCGGTTGCGGGTGATGCGGTTCGGGACACCGGTGTCGACCGTGCCGACGATGACCGTCAACCGCTCGTCCCACTCGGGGCAGTTGGGCGCCGGGACGCCGCCGCCCTCCGCGACCGTGAACGCCGACTGCTTGGCCGCCGAGGTGTTGCCCGCCTTGTCGGTCGCGCGGTGGGCGAAGGTGTGCCGTCCCACGCGGTCGACGAGGACAGGCGCCGTGTACGCGAGGTAGGGGCCGCCGTCGAGCGAGTACTCGACCTTGTCGACACCCGAATCGGCGTCGGTGGCGGTCACCGTCACCTTGGCGCTGGTGATGTACGCGCCGTCGGAGTTGGTCGTCCCGTCGAGGGCCGCCGTGGTCTCGGGCGGGGTCTTGTCCTCGGTGGGCGGGGCGACGACCGTGAAGGTCTCCGACTTCTCGGCCGCTACGTTGCCCGCCTTGTCGGTGGCCCGGTAGCGGAAGGTCTGCGCACCCAGCGCGTGGACCATCACCGGACCGGTGTACGCGGTCCAGGCGCCGTCCGAACCGACCGCGTACTCAATGGAGTTGACGCCCGAGCCGGTGTCGGATGCGGTTACCGTGACCGTCGCCATGCCCAGGTAGTTGCCGTCGGCGTCCTTCTCGCCGCTGACCGTCGCCGAGGTCTCCGGCGGGGTCTTGTCGTCGGTGGGCGGGGCGGCGACGGAGAAGGTCTCAGACTTCTCGGCGGCCGCGTTGCCCGCCTTGTCGGTCGCCCGGTAGCGGATCGTGTGGTCGCCGACCGTCGAGACGACGACGGGTGTGGTGTACGGCGTCCAGGCGCCGGTCGCCCCGTCCGCGTACTCGATCGTGTCGACGCCCGAGCCCGCGTCGGTGGCGTTGAGCGTCACCTTCGCCTGGCCGATGTACGCACCGGCCTGGTTCTTCTCGCCCTCGACCTTCGCGGAGGTCTCCGGCGCGGTGGTGTCCTGGCCGCCGCCCTCGGTGACGACCAGGATGCCCTGCATCGTCTCGTGGCCGGGCATCGTGCAGTGGTAGCGGTACCGGCCGGGAGTGAGCGTGACCTCGGCGGTGTGCTTGCCGCCCTGGTCGTCGCCCGGGTTGGCGAGGATGTTCAGCGGGACGTCGTTGTTGTACTCGGGGTCCGAGACGTCGAAGGTCAGCGTGTGTGGCATGCCCGTGGTGTTGCCGGTGGCCGCACTGTTCTCGAAGACGATCGTCGTCAGGCCCGCCACCGCGGTCGCGGGCGCCGTCGTGTACTGGGTGATGGAGTCGCCCGCGGTCCAGGTGAGGACCTGGGCGGCGGCTGCCTGCTGGTCGTCGTCCGTACGGCCGTACGCCGCCGTGGACGTCAGCCCGAGGACCATCAGCAGGGCGGACAGCAGGACCACCCACATCCTGGGGCGGGGAGTTCTTCGCTTCATCGCTACTCCGCCTTCCTGGCCAGATCGGCGGCGGCCGGAGTCGCCTCGCCGCCCTTGTAAGTCACGCGCCACAGCGCCGACTTGGAGTCCGAGGTGAAGAAGCCGCGCCCGTAGTCGAGGACGTACAGCGAACCGTCCGGGGCGAACTTCCAGTCCATGAGGTTGCGGATGCCGTCCGCGCCCACCGGGATGATCTTCTTCAGGGACTCGGCGTGCGTCGGGAGCCCGCCCTTGCCGGCGGTCTTCGGGTCGAGGAGGACCGCGTGGCGCGGCTGGTCGCCGTCGTAGAAGTCACCGACGAACCACTTGCCGTCCCAGTACGCCGGCCACTTGTCCGCGCTGGTCGAAGCGGCGTCGTAGCGGTAGACCGGGCCGTTCATCGTCGCCTGGCCGCCGCCCTTCAGCCACGGGAGGAGCTGCTTGGCCTCCTCCTTCTTGTAGCTGGGGATGCCGTTGGCGTCGCGCGGGTAGTCGATGCCGCCGCCCTGCGGCGAGTACCAGATCGTGTTGCCGGTGATCGGCGGCAGATTGACCAGGCCGTCGTTGTTCGGCGACTCGTTCTTCGGGGCGTCGCAGTTGTACCAGCCCAGCGGCTTGCTCGGGTCGGGCAGATTGCGGTCGCGGTAGGGCTGCTTGTTGCCCATGCAGTACGGCCAGCCGTGGTTCCCCGCCTTGATGATGGCCGAGAAGGTGTCGTACTTCGCCGGGCCCCAGGTCGTCGAGGGCTCGCCCGCGTCGGGGCCGACCCAGCCCGCGTAGAGGACGTCCGTCTTCTTGTCGATCGAGATGCGCGCCGGGTTGCGTACGCCCATCACGTAGATCTCGCCGCGCGTCTTGCCGCCGCCCTCGTCCTGCTCCTTGCCCGTGAAGAGATTGCCTTCGGGGAGGGTGTACGTCCCGTCGGGCTCGGGGTGGATGCGCAGGATCTTGCCGTTGAGGTTGTTGGTGTTGCCGGCGGTGCGGCGCGCGTCGGCGAAGGAGACGCCCTTGTAGTTGGGCTGCGGGTTGTTTCCGGAGTAACCGTCGCTGAAACCGGAGGAGTTGTTGTCACCGGTGGCGATGTAGAGGTTGCCCTTGGAGTCCCAGGCCATGCCGCCGCCCGCGTGGCAGCAGCTGTGGACCTGGACCGGCCAGTGCAGGAGGACCTTCTCCGAGGCGAGGTCGAGCTTGTTCGTCGCCAGGTCGAGGGTGAAGCGCGAGACGCGGCGCTCGGCCATCTGCTTGTCGCGGTCGAGACCGGAGTGCGGTGTGTAGTGCAGGTACACCCACCCGTTCTGCTCGAACTTCGGGTCCAGTTCGATGCCGAGCAGGCCTTCCTCGACCTTGGTCAGCTCGTCGCCGCCGCCCTTGTTGCCGAAGATGGTGAGGCCGCCCGCGAGGGTGACCTTCTTGGTCGCCGGGTCGTAGACGTGGATCTGGCCGATGCCCTTGCCGACGTCCGGGTTCGCCCAGTCCGTGATCACGGGCTGGGTCGAGTCGGCGCCGCCGCGGCCGATGTAGAGCACGCGCCCGTCGGGGGCGATGACCTCGCCGTGCGGCTCGCCGATCTGGTCGTTCTGGCCGGGCTGGTTGGGCTGGGTGACACGCTCGGCCTTGTAGTTGGCGTTGATGGTGGCCTTGCAGTCGGCCCGTACGAGACGGGTCGTCCAGAGCAGGGCGCCCCGGAGGTGGTCGCGGAAGTCGACCTCGCTGAACGAGTCGGCCGTGTTGCCCATGCCGGTGTAGAAGGACCGGCCGCCGTCGTAGTCGCGGCACCAGGAGACGGGGTGGTCGGCGCCGTTGGCGCTCGCCCCCGGCTGGTAGGTGATCTCGCGGACGCGGGCCACGGTGTGGACGTCGCCGGACGGGTTCTTCGTCCAGTTCAGCCACTTGTCGGGGCGCTTCCACTCCAGCGGGAGGTCCTTGGTCGCCGGGTTCTGCCGGTCGCCGACCTCAACGGTGGCCCGCTGCACGGACGTTGGGCTCGTCGCGGCGGGGCGCGCGCCGACCAGACCGGTGTACCAGTCCGAGTACGGCTCGGTGCGTGCCGCGTCCGCGACGCCGAGGAATCCGCCGCCGGCCTCCATGTACGCCTCGAGCCCCGCCTCCTGCTCGGGGTCGAGGATGTCCCCGCCGCCGGTCAGGAAGACGACCGCGTTGAACGTACCGAGCCGCTTGGCGGTGAAGACGGAGGCGTCGTCCGTGGCGACCGTCTTGAAGCGCTGGTTGGTCGGACCGCTCAGCCCGATCTTCTCGATGGCGGCGATCCCGGCGTCGACGGTCGGTGATTCGTCGCCACTCGCCGAGCCGTGGAAGACGAGCACCTTCACATTGTCCGTGCCGGGCGGCGACGGCAGGGACAACGTTGTCCTGATCGACTGTTTGAGCATTTCCGGATCCGGGTGCGGCCTGGCCGAAGCCGCGTTCCCGGCGAGCAAGGAGGCGCCGAGGGCGCCGGCCGCGAGGGCCGCGACCATGGCACGTCTCGATCTGCGCTGGTGTTGCATGCGTTCACCCACCCCTCAGAGGTCACTGCAAACGCGGATGAAGCTAGACCTCTTTGCTCAACTCGCCAAGGGGTATGACCGCGTTGGCGCGAACTTTGTCCTGGGTGTGGATAAACGAAGATTCCCCGGCTACCGTGTCGGCGTCCCGGGGGTCTCGTGCGCCCCGTCAACCTCTCAATGCCCTTACGGCGATGGGGAGTTCGGTATGAGTCTGGACAGACGGAGCTTCAACAGGCGGCTGCTCGCGGGCGGCGCGGTCACGGCGGCCGGGGTGACATCGTTGTCCCTGGCGACTGCCGACGGCAGCGCGGCGGCCGTCACGGCGCGGACCGCCCCTGCGGGCGGCGTGGTCCGTCATATGAAGCTGTACGCGGAGAAGCTCGCGGACGGGCAGATGGGGTACGGCCTGGAGAAGGGCAAGGCCTCGATCCCGGGACCGCTGATCGAGCTGACCGAGGGCGACACCCTGCACATCGAGTTCGAGAACACGATGGACGTCGACGCGAGCCTCCACGTCCACGGCGTGGACTACGACGTGGCGAGCGACGGCACGCGCCTCAACAAGAGCCACGTCGAGCCCGGCGGTACGCGGACGTACACCTGGCGCACGCACACCCCCGGCCGGCGCAAGGACGGGACGTACCAGGCGGGCAGCGCCGGCTACTGGCACTACCACGACCATGTCGTCGGGACCGACCACGGGACGGGCGGCATCCGAAAGGGGCTCTACGGCGGGGTGGTCGTACGGCGCCAGGGAGACCTGCTTCCCGACAAGACGTTCACGATCGTCTTCAACGACATGACGATCAACAACGTCTCCGGCCACATGGGCCCGGACTTCAATGCGACGGTCGGCGAGCGCGTCGAGATCGTCATGATCACGCACGGTGAGTACTACCACACGTTCCATGTGCACGGTCATCGCTGGGCGGACAACCGTACGGGCATGCTGACCGGGCCCGACGACCCGAGCCGCGTCGTCGACACGAAGATCGTCGGTCCTGCGGACTCCTTCGGTTTCCAGGTCCTGGCGGGCGAGCACGTCGGGGCGGGCGCCTGGATGTACCACTGCCATGTTCAGAGCCACTCCGACATGGGCATGGCCGGGCTCTTCCTGGTGGCCAAACCGGACGGAACGATCCCCGGCTATGAGCCCCATCACCACATGTGACCTGCACTGTGCCGCTCTGTACGGGGTGGTGGTGTTGTCTGCTCCACTCTGGCAGGTCACGTGGCCGGGTGGATCGGACAGGGTGGAGCCCATGCTGCGTAACTACATCAATGGCGAATTCCGGGAAGCGGCGGACGGCCGCACCCTCGACGTGACCGACCCCTGCACGGGCGAGGTGTACGAGACCTCCGCGCTGTCCGGGGCCGCGGACGTCGACGCCGCGATGGAGGCCGCCGCGGCCGCGTTCCCCGCCTGGCGGGACGCGACCCCGGCCGCTCGCCAGAAGGTGCTGCTGCGGATCGCGGACGTCTTCGAGGAGCGGGCGGAGGAGCTGACCGCCGCCGAGTCGCGCGACACCGGCAAGACCATCGCGCAGATGACGGACGACGAACTGCCGCCCTGCGCCGACCAGATCCGCTTCTTCGCGGGCGCGGCACGGATGCTGGAGGGGCGCTCCGCAGGGGAGTACATGGAGGGTCTGACGTCGATCATCCGCCGCGAGCCGGTGGGTGTGGTGGCTCAGGTCGCTCCGTGGAACTACCCGCTGATGATGGCCGTGTGGAAGTTCGCCCCGGCGCTGGCGGCGGGCAACGCGGTGGTGCTGAAGCCGTCCGACACGACGCCTGCGTCGACGGTCCTCCTTGCCGAGATCATCGGCGGCGTACTGAAGGAGCAGGGACACCCGGCCGGTGTCTTCAACGTGGTGTGCGGCGACCGTGAGACGGGTCGCCTGATGGTCGAGCACCCGACCCCGGCGATGGCCGCCATCACGGGTTCGGTGCGCGCGGGCATGCAGGTCGCGGCCTCGGCGTCCAAGGACGTCAAGCGGGTCCACCTGGAGCTGGGCGGCAAGGCGCCGGTCGTCGTCTTCGAGGACGCCGACATCGCCAAGGCGGCCGAGGACATCGCGGTCGCGGGCTACTTCAACGCGGGCCAGGACTGCACGGCCGCGACGCGCGTCCTCGTACACGAGTCGATCCACGACGAGTTCGTGACGGCGCTGGCCAAGGCCGCCGCCGACACGAAGACCGGCCACCCCACCGACGAGGAGGCGCTCTTCGGCCCCCTCAACAACGCCAACCAGCTGGCCCAGGTGGCAGGCTTCATCGACCGCCTCCCCGCCCACGCCACGATCGAGGCGGGCGGCCACCAGGTCGGCGACAAGGGCTACTTCTACGCCCCGACGGTCGTCTCCGGCCTGAAGCAGGACGACGAGATCATCCAGAACGAGGTCTTCGGCCCGGTCATCACGGTCCAGTCCTTCACGGACGAGGACCAGGCCGTCGCCTACGCGAACGGCGTCGACTTCGCGCTGGCGTCCTCGGTGTGGACCAAGGACCACGCACGCGCCATGCGCATGTCCAAGCGCCTGGACTTCGGTGCGGTCTGGATCAACACGCACGGTGCGCTCGCGGCGGAGATGCCGCACGGCGGCTTCAAGCTGTCGGGCTACGGCAAGGACCTGTCGGCGTACGGCTTCGAGGACTACACGCGCATCAAGCACGTGATGACCGCGATCTGACGGTGCGCGGGCGGTCCGGGGCGTCAGGCGTGTGTCACGCCTCGGCCCGGGCCGCCAGCCGCAGTTGCTCCTCCTCGACGATCCGCCGGGCCAGCGAACCGTCCGACACGTCGACCGCGTCCGGCGTCGCGTCCGCCGTGTCGCTGCGCCGCGCGTAGGCGTCGAAGAGCCGCGTCTTGTCGGCCAGCAGCTCCAGCATCCGCTGGTCCACGCTGTCGGCCGCGAGCAGCCGGTGCACCTGGACGGTCCTGACCTGGCCCATCCGGTGGGCGCGGGCGACGGCCTGGTGCTCCATGGTCGGTTTGATCTGCGGCTCGCAGAGGATGACGACGGATGCGGCCTGCATGTTGAGGCCGACACCGCCGGCCTGGATCTGGCTGAGCAGCACCGCATGGCCGGGGGCGCCGGAGAAGTCGTCCACCAACTGCTGGCGCCGGGCGGCCTGGAGGTCACCGGAGATCGGTCCGTGGACCGCCGCCCCGTCAAGGGCTTCGCCGACGGTGGCGAGCACGTCGCGGAAGTAGGAGAACACCACGACCTTGAGGTTGTTGGCGGCCGCCTCTTCGACGAGCTCACGCAGCCGCCCGAGCTTCGCCGACTTCTCGGGGTGGGCGTAGGCGGCCCGGCGCATGCGCATGAAGTTTCCGGCCGCGACAGCCTCCCGGTAGGCGTCGAGATCGCTCGCGCTGAACTCCTCCCACTCGTCGACCTGGACGAGGGCGGGCAGCTCGGTGAGGACGTCCTCCTGATTGCGCCGGAGATAGGCGGGGGCGACGGCCCGGCGGAACGCCTGCGACCCCGCGACCGCGTCGACGTCCTGCACCTCGGGCGCCAGATCGGGCCGGAGGATGCGTACGAGGCTGCGGAACTCCGCGACCCGGTTCTCCATGGGGGTGCCGGTCAGGAAGAGGACGCGCTCGGCGAGGTCCGCCCAGGAGGCGACGGTCCGGGCCCGGCGGGTGCTGGGGTTCTTGGCGAAGTGGGCCTCGTCGACGACGAGCAGCGCGAGCCGGGGATCGGTGGGTGCGGGCAGCAGATGCAGCGAGTCGAACGTCGTGACCGCGATCCCGCCCCGCTCCTGCCACTCGGCGAAGGCCTCCTGCCGTTCGGGGCCGTGCACGGGGTGGGCGCGGAGGGTGGAGCGAGTGCCGATTTCGCGCGTCCAGTTGATCAGTACGCTCGCCGGGCAGACGACCATGAAGTGCGTGGCCCCCTCGGCGGCGAGATGGGAGAGCGCGGCGATCGCCTGGACCGTCTTGCCGAGCCCCATCTCGTCGCCGATGATCACCCGGCGCTGGGCGAGGGCGAAACGGGCCCCGAAGGACTGATAGCCGCGCAGGGATACCCGCAGATGGGTGTCGTCGAGCTTCTGGGCGCGGACGCGGTCGGCGATGTCGGAGGGGACGAACCCCTCGGCGGCGGCGAGATCGGGACCCTGGCCCGCGATCTCCGCGAGCTGGCTGTAGTACTCCGCCGACCGGAGCTCGAAGTCCACCCAGGCCTCGGCCTCGGTGACGGGCCTGCGGAGGAGATCGGTCGAAGCCTGGGCGAGGAGCGCGGGCGTCTCGCGTACAACGGCCTCGTCGCGGAGAGTGCGGATCGCGGCGAGCGCGGCGTACGCCTCGGTCCGCCGCTTGGCTCCGGCGAAGGCCATGCGCAGCCGGCCCCGGGCGGCCCCGGCCTGCGCGAGGAGCGGGCCGAGGGTGGTGTCGAGCTGCCGGGCGGCGTCGTGCGCGCGGCGGAGTTCGGACCCGGCTTCGACGAGCGGGTTGAGGGCGCCGATGAGGGCGGTGGTGCGCGGCTCGGGCCGGTCGACGTCGATCCGTACGGACACGGTCTCCGCGACCGCGGCGGCGATCTGCCGGGCTGCGGCGAGGGCCTGGTCCGCGGTCTGCCGGCCGACACCGGGCACCTGCTGCAGGGCGTGGCGGGGAGCCTCGTACACCTGGAGGACCGTGGCGTAGCCGGCCTGTTCGAGGGCGGTGAGGCGCAGCCGTCCTTCGGTGACGTCCTTGAGCCGGGAGACCGGTATCGATCCGAGCTCGTCGCGGACGAGGGCGTCCTGGAGCGGGGCGAGGGCGGCACGGACGGCGTCGACGGCGGTGGTGTGGTCGGTGAGGACCGAGCGGGCAGCGGCCTGCAGCCGCTCCGCCTGGTGGAGGAGGGCGCGGGCGTGCTTGCCCGCAGGGACGGGATCCTGCTCCTGACCGCTCACGTGACCGATGGTGCCACGAGCCTCAGACAGTGAGGTCCAGGACGAACCAGTCGGGGGAGGTCCCGCCCTGGACGTAGATGCGGTGACCGCGGCTGATGCGGCTCCCGCGTCCGATGACGCCGCCGTCGGGCAGGACGAGGGTGCCGAGCTCCACGGTCTCTACGGACGTCTCGGTGAGTCTGCAGTCGGCGAGGCGGTTCCTGTTCTCCTCGTAGCCGCCGAAGAAGACGATGCGGTCGCCGTGTACGGCGATGGCTCGGGCGCCCTTGACCGGGTTGGTGCGGACCTTGGTCGCGCGGTCGTGGCGGATCTCCAGGAGGGGGAAGTCAGGGTGGGGGCATGCCCAGGTGGCGCGTCGGTCGACGTTGAGTGCGTAGCAGTCGACGATGTGATCGACGCCGGAGACGGGCGACAGCTGCCAGAGCGGTTCGCCCGTGCTGCTCCAGCGCCGGATGCCCGGTTCGCTGAGACTGTCGGTGCAGACTCCCTCGTCGAAATAGCTGACCCAGATCTCGCCCTGCTCGTCGACGAGCAGCTCTTCGATCGCGTCGCCTACGCGGAATGAACGGGTGCAGCGGCCCAGCGGGTCGAAGACCTGAACGTGCGGGCCGCCCCGCCGGCTGCGGCAGTCGGCGACGACGAACCCTCCGTCGGGCAGTGCTCCCAGCGCGGGAAATCGCGCCTGCACGTTACTGAGGTGTGTCTCGTGAGCGCTGCCGTTGTCCGCGGACACCATCAAGGCGTCGTACGGGGCGCCCAGGTCGACCGACGGCTCGGTGAGCAGCCAGTGCGCGCGGCCGTATGCGTCCACCGTGCTGCTGACGGCGCACAGGCCATGGTGGGCGCGGGGCAGGCGGGCGTACGGAGTCAGGCGTGTCTCTGTCACGGTCCCGCCAGCGTACGCAGATGCCGTACGCCAAGGGGGCCTTTACAGGGGCCCGTTGAACGTAGGGCGCGGCTCGTCCCGGGACGGATTGTCAGTGGCCGGTGCAAGACTCGGTGGGGCAGGACAACGGGACCCCAAACACGAGGAGCGCACCATGCTCAGCACCCGTTTCGTCACTGGTTCACCCAACTGGGTCGACCTTGCCACTCCGTCCACCGAGGAAGCCGTCGCCTTCTACGGCGGGCTCTTCGGGTGGCAGTTCGAGCCGGGCGACCCGCAGTTCGGGGGGTACGGCTCGTTCACGCACGACGGTCGGCAGATCGGGGGCGCCATGGGCGGCATCACCGAGGTGCAGCCGTTCTGGTCGGTCTACTTCCACACCTCCGATGCCGAAGCCACCGTCAAGGCCGTCGAAGGCGCCCACGGGAACAAGGAGTTCGGGCCCGACGACGTCGGGTCGCTGGGGCGGATGGCGGGGTTCCGCGACGCGTCCGGTGCGCGCTTCTCCACCTGGCAGCCCCTCGATCACAAGGGGTTCGGCGCGGTCAACGAATCCGGCTCGCTCTGCTGGGCCGAGCTCTACACGCCCGACGTCCCCGCTGCCGCCGCGTTCTACAACGCCGTCTACGGGTGGGACATCGCGTCGGTGCCCTTCGAGGGCGGTACGTACACGATGGCCAGCCCCGCCGGCGGTGGCGAGGCGGCGAGCTTCGCCGGCATCGTGCCGCTCGACATGGATCCGCAGGCGGCCGGGTCGGGACCGTTCTGGCTGCTGTACTTCGAGGTCGACGATCCCGACGCGACCGTCGCCACGGCGCGGAGGCTCGGCGGGCGCATCGACCTGGAGCCGGCGTACATGAAGGGCGTGGGGCGGTTCGCGAAGATCAGCGATCCGCACGGGGCACGGTTCGCTGTCATCAAGAGCGATTCTCAGACGGGCTGAGCGGGGGCGCAACACCGGTCGGGGCCGCGTTCAGCGTTCATTGACCGGACGTTGATCGGTGCGGGGCAGCCTGTCCCGCATGCCGATCAACACCATCGTCACCGAAGCCGAACTTGCCTGGCAGGAGAAGGCTCTGTGCGCCCAGACGGGGCCGGAGTTCTTCTTCCCCGACCCCGGATCCTCCACCCGCGAGGCCAAGCGGCTCTGCGGGATCTGCGAGGAGCGCGCGGCCTGTCTGCAGTACGCGCTGGCGAACGACGAGCGGTTCGGCGTCTGGGGCGGGCTCTCCGAGAAGGAGCGGCTCCGCCTCAGGCGTACGACACCCTGAACTGCCGTGTCCCCGGCGGGACATGGACGTCGGCGCCCGTGACGTCGAGCGTCAGTCCGTCGGACGTCGCCGACCGCACCGGGCCGAAGCGGCACGGGTAGACGTACCGCAGGTGTGGGGGTGACTGGTCGATGTCGACCGTCACCTCGCGCGCGGCCGCGTCATGGGTGAGCCGGTAGCCGAAGGGTGCGCCGAAGAGCGTGGGCGCGTTGGCCACGCTCACCGTCTCGCCGTCCGGCACCCAGTGCGGGCGGACCCCCGGCGCGATGTAGAGGTGCGGGTCGCGGTCCTCGTCCGCCTCGAAGAGCAGGATGTCGCGCAGGAGGAGCAGGTACTCCGCCGCGGCCCAGCCATGCGGCATGTCCCCCATGTACCAGAAGCGGTCGGGGAGTTCGGCGAAGTCCGAGGCGATGGGGAACGCGTGCTGTTCGTTCCAGGCGCCAAGTGCCGCGCGCTGGCCGAGTGCGACCGGGGTGCCCGCGCTCACCGTCCAGTCCAGGAGTTCGTCCATCCGCTGAGGGTCGCCCGCCAGCAGGTAGGCGTGGGCGAGTTGCAGGGTGAGGTAGGGGCCGTACGCGTTCCATGCGGCCTCGTGCCGGTAGCCGCCCCGTACGAAATGCCCGTACAGCGTGTCCAGGGTGCAGCGCGCCGCCCGGTCGATGTCGTCGCCCAGCTTGCTGCCCATGTAGAGCCGGCACGGGTGGAAGTACGCCGCCGCGCCGATCATCGTCGAGTCGAGCCGCCCCACGTCGCCGGGCCCGGTCGGCAGGAACGTCTCCCACTCGCCCCTGCGGGCCTGCTCGTCGAGCACCCACCGCATGGACGCGGCGGTCGCCCGCTTCAAGTCGTCGAACGCGCCCCAGAGTTCACCGACCTCGGGCGTCCCGAGCCGCTCGGCGAGCCGCGCCGCCTCGTACAGACCGGCCAGCCCCCAGATGTCGTCCCAGTAGTGCGGCTTGTCGCGCTCGCCGAGGTGCTCGGCGCTCCAGCCCTTGTGCAGCAGGCCGTTGGGGTCGCGGTTGTCGCGCAGCCAGCGGGCGCCGTCCAGGACGTACGGGTTGTAGAGCCCCGAGCCGAAACCCGCCCCCGGACCCTGCGTACGGTCGAAGCGGCCGATCGCCCAGAGCGCCTGCCCGTTGCTGTCCCACTCCTCGTCGTCCTTCTCGTGCTGCCGGCCGAAGAAGCCGTACTCCGCGCAGGGCCCGATCCGGCCGTGCCCGAAGTTGAACGCGCTGGGGTGGTGCGTACCCAGCTGGGCCTGGGCCAGCGCGGTGTCACCGGCCAGCGAGCAGGCGATGGCCTCGACGGAGGAGTCGCGGATCCAGAAGGAGTCGTAGACCGTCGGCCCGGGGTGGATCTCGCCCCCGTCGGAGAGGACGAGGAGCTGGCCGCGGGTCTGGCGGAAGAGGTCGGTGAGATGGGCGACGGGTGCAGGCAGCCGCGGCTGGACACCCTCCTGCACCAGCTTCTGCGTCCAGAACACCCGGTTGGCGGCCTCGAGTTCGTCCGCGGGCGCCGACCGCAGCTCGGCCAGATCGTCCGCCCCGCTGTACGTGTCGACCGGCAGTCGTACGTCGATCGCGAAGGACTCGCCCTCCTCGATACGGAACGGCCAGGCGAACACCCCGGTGCACATCCCCGCGACCTGGTCGGTGGCCTCCTCGGCTCCGTTCAGCTTGCCGCCCACGGTCAGCTCGTGGAACGGGCTGCGGACGAGGTAGGAGTCCGGGTCCTGGCTGAAGTCCGGGTTCCCGTACACCCCGTAGCTCTCCGGCGGCGTGTCGAAGACCGGCCCCCACCCCGTGTTCGTCTCGACCCGCGCCTCCTGCGGCAGATACCGCAGCAGCGTCAGCCGGCGGTCGGTGTCCTGCGCCGCACCCCGATAGTGGCGCTGGAAGCCGCTGGGTCCGGTCGGCAGCACGGCGACACAGAGCCAGCCGTCGCGCGGGGCGCCCGCACCGGCCGTCACCGCGAGCCGGTTCAGTACGAGATCACGCTGGCGTACGCCGACGGTGGTGGCCAGGGTCCGCTGGGTCACCTCGAAGCCCGTCCCCGTCCTGAACACCGTGTCCACGACCGGCAGATGAGCCGCCTCCATGCGCTGCTCCACCGACCCGCCGGGCCCGGGAAGCTGCGGCAGCCGCAGGGCGCCGGACGCGGGTTCGTACAGGAAGAACGCCACGCTGTACTTGTCGTAGACCGGCTCGATCTCTCCGGCCTGCCCGACCAGTGACTCCTGCCGGTGGTCCTTGACGCCGACCATCGACCAGTAGCGATAGAGGGCGTTCGACGCGAGCGCGCCCTCCTTCGACTCGAACGAACCGGCGTCGAAGGAGTCGCTCCACCGGTGGAAGGCCTGCTGGAGCCACCACGGCACGGGGGAGGGCGAATCCCCCTTTGCCGTCCAGCTGCGCCACATGACCTCGTAGAAGATCCGCTCATGGGTCTCTGCCATGGGATGTCACCTCCGTCCACACACTGGCACCGGGGCTCGACTCCGTCCATGCTGTTGCCGCGTCATATCGAGTCCCAGGAGGCAGAGTTGAGCACCGAGGGAACGGAATACGACTACGTGATCGTGGGTGCGGGGTCGGCGGGCTGCGTCCTGGCCGCACGGCTCTCCGAGGACCCGTCGGTCACGGTGGCCCTCGTCGAGTCGGGAGGTCGCGACCGCAAACCGGAGATCCGGATACCGGCGGCCTTCCCCAAGCTCTTCAAGACCCGCTACGACTGGGACTTCACGACCGTCAAGCAGTCCGCGCTCGGCGGCCGCGAACTCTACTGGCCGCGCGGGCACATGCTCGGCGGCTCCTCGTCGATGAACGCCATGATGTGGGTGCGCGGCCACCGCGACGACTACGACGCGTGGGGGGACGCGGCGGGCGAGGAGTGGTCGTACGAGGGACTCCTCCCGTACTTCCGGCGCGTCGAGCACTGGACCGGACCGCGTCCCGAGCAGTCGGTCTACGGCACCGACGGGCCCCTCTTCATCTCACCGCCCCGCGACCCCAACCCGGTGACCGCCGCCTTCATCAAGGCCTGCGCCGCCCACGGCCTGCCCGAACTGCCCGAGCTGAACGGACCCGACCACAGCGGCTGCGCCGTCACCCCGCTCAACCAGCGCTCCGGCCGCCGCTGGAGCGCGGCCGACGGCTACCTCAAACCGGCCAGGCGCCGCCCCAACCTGGACATCTTCACGGACGCCACCGTCCGCAGGCTCACCTTCGACGACACCGGAACCCGCGCCACCGGCATCGTCGCCGAGGGCTCACCGGGCCGCCTCACCGCCCGCCGCGAAGTGATCCTCAGCGCGGGCGCGATCGGCTCCCCACAACTCCTGCTGCTGGCCGGGATCGGCGACCCCGAGCAGCTGCGCGAGGCGGGCGTCGAGGTCCGCGCGGGCTCCCCGGACGTGGGCCGCCACCTCAAGGACCACCTCGCCTTCGCCGCGACCGTGCACTGCCCGAGCCCGGTCACGCTCACCGGGGCCGACTCCCTCGCCAACGTCGGTCGCTTCCTCCTCGGCGGCCGCGGACCGCTCACCTCGAACATCGGCGAGGCGGTGGCCTTCCTCCGCAGTACGCCCGAACTGGCCGCCCCCGACATCGAGTTGATCTTCGCGCCGGTTCCGTTCGTCAACCACGGCCTCGAAGCGCCCACCGAACACGGCATCACCATCGGCGTGATCCTGCTCCAGCCGGAGAGCGAGGGCCGCATCACCGTGACCGGCCCGGACGAGCACAGCGCGCCCCTGATCGACCCGGGATATCTGGAGGCGGGCGCCGATGTACGCCGGCTGATCGCAGGGGTACGCAGGGCGGAGGAGCTCCTCGCGGACCCGGCCCTCGCCCCGTACAACACCGGGAGTCCCATGGAGGTGTACCCGGGCATCGTCGACGACGAGCACCTGGCGGAGGCGATCCGCGCGGGCGCCGAGACGCTCTACCACCCGGTCGGCACCTGCCGCATGGGCGCGGACCCGGGCTCGGTCACCGACCCCCGGCTGCGCGTCAGGGGAGTGCAGGGGCTGCGCGTGGTCGACGCGTCGGTGATGCCTGCGATCACCCGGGGACATACGCACGCCCCGACCGTCGCCCTCGCGGAGAAAGCCGCCGAGCTGATCCGGGAGGACAGGCGGGAAGAATCCCGTACGTCATAAATCGGTTGCCCCGCCCGACGCCGGTCCGCTGTACTTCCTGACGACAGCGGACCGCTGTCCGCCCGACCGAGGAGTACTGAGCATGCGCGGATCTTCGAGCCCCATCCAGAAGGTTATTTCCACCTATCTCGAGGACTCGAAGTTCATTGCGTACCCTGAATTTGGGCATTCTGGCGCACATCGACGCCGGTAAGACCAGCCTGACCGAGCGGCTCCTGCACGCCGCCGGCGTCATCGACGAGATCGGCAGCGTCGACGACGGCTCCACGCAGACCGACTCCCTGGCCCTGGAGCGGCAGCGCGGCATCACCATCAAGTCCGCCGTCGTCTCCTTCGCGGTCGACGACGTCACGGTCAATCTGATCGACACACCCGGCCATCCGGATTTCATCGCCGAGGTGGAGCGGGTCCTCAGTGTGCTCGACGGCGCCGTGCTGGTCGTCTCGGCGGTCGAGGGCGTACAGGCGCAGACCCGCGTACTGATGCGGACGCTGCAGCGCCTGCGCATCCCCACGCTGATCTTCGTCAACAAGCTCGACCGCGGCGGCGCGGACGCGGACCGCACCCTGCGCGCCCTGGCCGAGAAGCTCACCCCGGCGGTGGTCCCGATGGGCACGGCGCACGGCGCCGGCACCCGCACACCCACCGTCACCGCGTACGGGCCGGACGACGACGCCTTCACGGAGACGTTGACCGACCTGCTCACCACGTACGACGACGACCTGCTCGCCGCGTACGTGCACGACGAGAAGGCCGTCACCCACGCCCGCCTCCACGAAGCCCTCGCAGCACAGACCCGCCGCGCCCAGGTGCACCCGGTCTTCTTCGGATCGGCGATCACGGGCGCGGGCATGGCCGAACTGACGGCTGGGATCAGGGAGTTGCTGCCCGCGGCGTCGGGCGACCCGGACGGCCCGGTGTCGGGCACGGTCTTCAAGGTCGAACGCGGTCCCGCGGGCGAGAAGATCGCCTACGTACGGATGCTCTCCGGCTCGGTCCGTGTCCGCGACGCACTGCCCTTCGGCAAGGACAGCGAGGGCAAGGTCACCGCGGTCAGCGTCTTCGACCAGGGCGCGGCGGTCCGCGTCGACACGGTCCCTGCGGGCCGGATCGGCAAGCTCTGGGGACTGGGCGACATCCGTATCGGCGACCACATCGGCGACGCACCGGCACCGTCCACGCAGCGCCACCACTTCGCCCCGCCGACGCTCGAAACCGTCGTCGTACCGGCAAGCACCACCAGCCGGGCAGCGCTACACACGGCCCTCACCCAGCTCGCCGAGCAGGACCCGCTCATCAACCTGCGCCACGACGAGCTCCGCCAGGAGATCTCCCTGTCGCTGTACGGCGAGGTCCAGAAGGAGGTCATCGAGGCGACACTCGCCGACGCGTACGGAATCGACGTCACCTTCCGCGAGTCGACGACCATCTGCATCGAACGGCTTGACGGTGCCGGAGCGGCATTCGAAATCATCGACAAGGACCCCAATCCCTTCCTCGCGACGGTCGGTCTCCGACTCGAGCCGGCCCCGCTGCATTCGGGAGTGGAATTCCGCCTGGAGATCGAACTCGGATCCATGCCGTATGCATTCTTCCGGGCCGTCGAGGAAACAGTGCGGGAATCCCTCCAGCAGGGAATCAACGGCTGGGAGATCCCCGACTGCCGCGTCACGATGACGCATTCCGGCTACTGGCCCCGCCAGAGCCACGCCCATGGCACGTTCGACAAGAGCATGTCGAGCACGGCGGGGGACTTCCGCAACCTGACCCCGCTGATCGTGATGGACGCGCTGCGCCGGGCGGGCACCACGGTGCACGAACCGATGCACCACTTCCGCCTGGAGACCCCGGCCGACACCTTCGGCGCGATCCTCCCTGTGCTGTCCAAGCTGCGGGCCGTCCCGCAGGCGCCGGTCATGGACGGCACGCGGAGCCTGCTGGAGGGCGAGATTCCGGCGGCCTCGGTGCACAGTCTGGAGCAGCAACTGCCTTCCCTGACACGGGGCGAGGGCATGCTGGAGAGCGCCTTCGAGCGCTACCGGCCTGTCAGCGGTGCTGCCCCGTCGCGGCCCCGCACGGACCACAATCCGCTCAACCGCAGGGAGTATCTGCTGCAGGTGGTGCGGCGGGTGAGCGGTCAGGTGGGCGGCTGATGACGGTGCCGGGTCCTGTGGTTAGGATCCGGGGGCGCACCCGGATGTAGCGCAGAGGCAGTCGCGCTCTCTGGCAGAGAGAATCACGCCGGTTCGAGTCCGGTCGTCCGGGTGTCGCATGTGACGGGTCCTGTAGAGCAGAGGCAGACTCGCCGCCTTCTCAGGGCGGATACGCCGGTTCGAATCCGGCCGGGACCACAGATGAGGCACGCACGGGGCGGGGAACGATGAGCGAGGGCGAGGGCGAGAGCGTCACGGGGGAGGACCTCGCGGCCTTCGACCGCATGGTCGGCAGGCTGCGGGCCCTGCCCGTCGACGATCCGACGAGGCTGCGCGCCGAGCAGGTCGCGGCGTCCTTCGCCCGCGACGGCCGGCTGCGGCGCCGCAAGGCGCGCAGCGCGGACCGTTCGGCCGCCGACGCGGCCGTCATGGCGGCGACCGCGACGGGTGCGGAGGGCCGCCGGGAGGATGCGCCGCTGATCGCGCCGGGGACCGGCGGGGAGTTCGACAAGCCGCGCCCCTGCTACGTCTGCAAGGTCGGCTACCGGCAGGTCGACCCCTTCTACCACCGGCTCTGTCCCGGCTGCGCCGCGGACAACCGATCCCGCCGGGCGCTCACCACCGACCTCAGCGGGCGGCGTGTGCTGCTCACCGGCGGGCGCGTGAAAATCGGCTTCCAGCTGGCACTGATGATGCTGCGCGACGGCGCCGAACTCCTGGTGACCTCCCGTTTCCCGCACGACACGGTCAGACGGTTCGCCGAGGTGCCGGGCAGCGACCAGTGGCTGGAGCGGCTGACGGTCCTCGCGGTCGATCTGCGCGACCCGCGCCAGGTGCTGGGGCTGTGCGAGGAACTCCGCAAGGAGGGCAAACCGCTCGACATCCTGGTCAACAACGCCGCGCAGACGGTCCGCCGACCGCCCGAGTCCTACGCCCTGCTGGCGGCGGGCGAGTCTCCCCAGTTGCCCGGGCGGACGCTGCGGGCGCCGGGATTCCGGCCGATGCGGGAACTGGTCGCTGCCGCGGACCAGGGCGCGCTGGAATTGGTACTCGGAGCGGCCGTCGACGAGGCGGGGTTGCTTCCCGACCCGGCCCCGGCGAATTCCTGGTCGGCGCGGCTCGGCGAGCTCGATCCGGCGGAAGTGCTGGAGACCCAGCTGGTGAACGCGCTGGCCCCCGCCCTCCTCTGCGACCGGCTGCTTCCGCTGCTCCTCGCGTCCCCCCGCCCGTCGAAGTACGTCGTCAATGTGACGGCGGTCGAGGGGCGGTTTGCCGTACGGAACAAGATGGCCGGGCACCCGCACACCAATATGGCGAAGGCCGCCCTGAACATGCTCACCCGCACCAGCGCCGCCGAACTCGCCGTCCAGGGCGTCCACATGTGCGCCGTCGACACCGGCTGGATCACGGACGAGAACCCGGCGCCGAAGAAGGACCGCATGGCGGGGGCCGGATTCCGTACGCCGCTGGACATCGTGGACGGAGCCGCACGGATCTACGACCCGATCGTGCGCGGAGAGGCCGGCGCACCGGTGTCCGGGGTCTTCCTCAAGGACTACCAGGAGGCAGCATGGTGAGCGAGCCGCCCTTTGCCGGAGTACCGCCGGTTCCGCCGCGGCCCGTTGCCGATCTCACCCCGTTGCTCGACTGGTTGCGCGGCGGCCGTCCGGCAGGCGAGCGCATCGACTTCACTGCCGGGACGGCGCTGCCCGACGGGCGGCTCGATCTGTGCAAGCAGGCGCTCGGCGCCGAGGGCGCGGCGCTGATCGCGGACGTACTCTCCCAAGTCCGTTCTCCCGTACGGCATCTGCTCTTGGGCACCGACGGTCTCGGCGACGAGGGTGCGGTCGCGGCCAGCGGGGCGGCCGGGGTGGAGACGCTCTACCTCGGCTGCAACGGGGTCACGGCCGCAGGGGCCTGCCGTATCGCCGACCAGCTGCGGGCATCGCCCCAGGTCGTCACCGGACTCTGGCTCAAGCGCAATCCGCTGGGGACGGGCGGCGGACACGCAGCCGCCGAACTGATCGCCGCAGCGCGGTCGTTGCGGACGCTCGACCTCGTCCAGACGGGGCTCGACCCGGCCGGGCTCATGGTGCTCGCCGACGCGCTGCTCGCAGCTGCCGACTCGGGACGGCGCATCGATCGGCTGTTCCTCGGCGGCAATCCGCTGGGCGTGAGTGGTGCGGTGGTCCTGGCGGAGGTCGTGTCCGCAGGCGCCGTCGGTGAACTGTACGTATCCGCAGCCCAGTTGGGTGACGCGGGAGCTCTGCTCCTCGCCGAGGCGCTGGGGCGTGCACCGTACGGGCGACTCACCCGGCTCGCCGTCGCCAGCAACGGCATCGGCCCGCGTGCCGTCGCTCCGCTGGTCGCGGCGGCCACGGCGAGCGGCGTGGAACTCCTCGACCTCGGTCGGGTCCGCGCCGCCGGAGTCCTGCGCGCGGCCGACAACCGGGTCGACACCGAGGCCGCCACGGCGATGGCCTCGGCGTTGGCGGCGGCCGAGCACCGGCTCACCCATCTCGTCCTCACGCACACGGGTATGCGCAGCCGCGGGGCCCACAAACTCCTCGACACCGCGGGACACGCGACGACCGCCACGCGGTTCGTCCTCGGCCAGTCCATCGCGGCCAGCATCAAACGCCGGCTGCACGCGCACAGTGCGCACGTCCCGCCGCCCACGGTCCCGCCGGACGTCTCCGCCGTACGCAGTGTCCACCGCACCCCGCCCGACGGAGACGCCTGATCACCGTCGCAGGCTGATGAAGATGTCCGTCCAGAAGCGCTGCTGCTGGTCGGACGCCCCCACCAGATAGGTGGCGCGCAGCTTCGGCGGCAACAGGGCCACCAGCCGTGCCACCGCCTTGCGGTGCTTCTTCAGCTGGGACAACTCGGCGTTGGCGATGATCTGATGGACCAGATCGCTGTCGTTGCCGCCCTCGGTCGAGCTCTCCGCCGCGGTACGCAGCCGCGCCTCCCACTGGTCGATCCCGCGCGCCAGCTCACGCAGCCCGGTCACCGGCTTGCCCTCGAACCGCGCGATCAGAGCCGTCAGGGGTACCGGAGCGTACTCGCCGTCGCCCAGATACACCGTCGCCATCTCCAGCGGCAGCCCACGCCGGTGCAGCTTGATGAGGCGCTCCAGGGTGCGCTTGGTGATCCAGGCCCGGCCGTCGTTGTCGATGTCGTGCTTCCACCACTCCAGGACGGTCTCGGCGTCCGCACCGTACTGCGCGATCAGCCACTCGTTCGCCGGTATGTCCTCCGGCTCCACCGTCAGCGAAGCCGTGAACCGGCTCGCCTGGGCGATGTTGTTGCGTGACACCAGAAGCTTGCGCCCCAGGTGGTACGGCGGATTCTGCACGGCGATCTGCGCGCGCAGATTCGCGATGCGCCGCCCGGCGAGGGACCACTCCTGAGTGATCTCCATGAGCTTGGCGAACGCCGCCTTGTCCTTGGGCCGGTTGTACTCGTCCCAGACGATGGCCTTCGGCTCGGTACCGGTGAACGGCACCGCGAGCAGATTCTCCAGCGCCCCGTCGGCGGTCGGCACCGGGGCGCACAGGTCCTCGACATTGGTCACCGGCAGCGAGAAGTACAGCGGCTCGCGCCCGAGCGCCTCCCGGACCGTCTCCCGGACGAGCTCGGTCTTTCCGCACCCCGGCGGCCCTTGCAGCAGCACGGTCCACCGGTTGCGCAGCGAGGCCCTCACCACCTGCCGTACGGGATCGGGGATGCTCGCCGGGTTGGGCACCCCGAGCGAGGTGGCGATGCGGTCCAGGACCTCCGCCGTACGGTCGGCACCGGGACTGCCGTCGCCGCGCGCCT
Source organism: Streptomyces sp. NBC_01465 (assembly GCF_036227325.1). NCBI lineage: Bacteria > Bacillati > Actinomycetota > Actinomycetes > Kitasatosporales > Streptomycetaceae > Streptomyces > Streptomyces sp. NBC_01465. The sequence continues at coordinate 7,669,829 of NZ_CP109467.1, forward strand.
CCACCAGACGCAGCCGCTCGCCGCCGACCAGGGGCAGCCCCCACCGCAGCGGAAAGCCCTCCCGTGCGTTGGCGAGGAGGTGGTCCAGGGTGCGAGGGGAGAGGAGTTCGCGCAAGGCGGGGGAGAGGGACGCCCAGAGGGAGAACACTCCGCTCAGGTCCCAGTCGCGGTACTTGGCCGCGAGGTGGAGCCGCCAAGCGGTGTCGTTCGCGGTGATCCGCAGCGTGACCATGCGGTCGAGCAGGGCGAGGTCGCTGCGCCGTGCCGACGTCTCGGCGAGCGACTCGTTGTCGGTGAGGAACACGCCGATGCAGCCGAGCGCCCGCAGATCGTGCTCGCCGAGGGTCCAGTTGCAGGCGATCTGCATCAGCTGCGACTGGATGGTGTCGCCGGCCTGCAGTGAGTCGTCGATCAGCAGGACAAAGGGGGTGCCCGGCTTGAGCTGGCTCATCACCAGCTGGCGCAGGACCAGTTCGCCCGAGCGGGCATCCCGGACCGGTGCGTTGATCAGCAGGTCGTCCGGGGTCAGGTTGGCGGCGGGCACATAGACCAGGGCAGTGCCCGGGTGGGCTTCGGCGACGTGCGAGAAGAACGTCGCCGTCTTGCCTATCCCGTGCTCTCCGAAGATCTGGCCGGTCTGCCCCATCTCGATCATGGCGTCGATGAACGACTCCAGGTGGAGGGAGGCCGTGCGGCCGGCCGCCGGAGGGCTCGGATAGGTGGCGCTGGGGCGCCAGCTGCGGACGGGGCCTGCGGTGGTGGTCATCGTGATCCTGTGGTGACGCGATGGCAGTCCATCGCGGGCGAATGGGTTTCGGGCCAGTCGTCGCCGCCCTCGGTGATCAGCCAGATCCACCGGTCGGGATCTGCGGGCGTGATGTGCGGTGCGTATCCGTCGGTGAGCATCACCACCGCGTCCGGACGCTCCTCGAAGCGTCTTCCCCGGACCTCCGTACGCCCTTCCACGTAGTCGGCGACGGCCTGGAAGCTTGTCCCGCCCCCTCCATAGACGCGCTCGCCCGGAGCGAACGGCATCACGACGCCGTCGAAGGAGAGCCAGTGGGCCTCCACGCCGTCGATGCGGCCAACCAGCTCAGTGAGCCAGTGCACGACATGCTGCGGCATGGATCCCGAGGTGTCGTAGGCGATGACGAGGACCTTGTCCCGCACCGGACCGGTCCGCGACAGCATCGGATCCTGGCCGAGCGCGGCCAGCAGCGCACCGCGCTTCTTCGGATACACGAGCCGCTCGCCCGCACGGAGCTTGGAGCCGAGCACATCGACCAGCCAGCGCTGCCACCAGTCGATCCTGCCGGTACGAGACGTCTCGCCCCGCAGCGCACCCGCACCCAGCTGCCCCCAGAGCTTCGCCGCTCGCGCCGATGCCCCCTCGGTACGGCCCATCAGGTCGAGCAGTTCCCCCTCGGCGCCCCCATGCCCGCGGCGCGCGGCCAGGAGCGTGTTGAGCAGCACCGAAGAGACGACGGAGTCCACCGTCTCCTGGTCGGCGGGCACTGTGCCGAGAGCGAGATGCACGCAGAGGTGAGGCGCGGGCACGGGAGGGTTCTGCATGCGCTTCAGCTCGCCGTACACCGACTGGTCGGTGAGGACGAACTCCGCATAGCCGACCGGCTCCAGCCCCTGTTCCGTGAGGTCGCGGTTGTACGCGTCATGGATCTCGCGCGGGCTGATCCCGGTAGGGTGCCCGTCGAGCAGCGGCAGACCGGTCCTGCCGAGCCGCACGAGTGCCACATGGTTGATCGAGACCTCCGCCGCCAGGTCGAATACCGGGTCGGCGCGCAGCTCGGTCTCCACGAAGAGGTGCCGCTGCACCAGATGACGCGCCTCGTGGAACAGTACGAACTTCACGCCGTCAAGACCGAGCCGTACGAAGAATTCGGGGTTGTAGAGCAGCAGGCACGAGCCGTCACCCGAGGCGACCACAGCCGCCGTGTCCACGGCGGTGGTCGGGATCTGGTGATGGCATTTGGCGAACAGCCAGGAGGCGACAGCCGATTCCGTGAGCCCGAAGTCGAGCAGCGCGGCTTCCTTCAGCCGCCGGGCCTCTTCGACCGTGGCAGGATCCGCCGGCCGGTAGCGCTCGACGGCCTGCCGGTCGGCAAGATTCACCACAGGACGGTGCGCCCGCCGCTCTCCGTACGTCATGCTCCCCGCCCCCCGTGCCCGCTCCCCACCGGATCTCATTGGTACCAGGCGCCACTGACACCCGGCCAAAGGATTACGCTCTGCGGCAAGGGCGGGGCCGTAGCGCAGGGGCAGTCGCGTCGGACTCCAGATCCGGATCACGCTGGTTCGAATCCAGCCGCCTCGCCCCCTCACTTCACTCTCAGGCGATGGCGCCTGCAGTCGCCAGGAGTTCCGACGGGGTGCCGCGGTACGTATCGATCAGCTGCGCCAGTACGGCCCATGCCTCCGGGCGGTCGCCGAGATGTTCCCGTACGAGAGGGCGCAGGGCGTCCGCCGCCTCGCCGACGCGGTGGGGGAAAAGGGTCCGGCCGAGGAACAGGACCTCCAGCACATGCGCTGCGGGTGTCCAGTCGAGCGCGTACTCCGCCGGACTGCCGACGATGCGCGCCTGCTCCAGCCGGTGGTCGAACTTGCGGTGCGAACCGAACTGGGCGCGCAGGGACTTGGGGCAGTCCGCCCGTATGGAGAGCGCCCAGCGCGCATAGCCGGGCAGAGGCTCCTGCCGGTCCGCCACTATGACGTCCTGCCAGTCGGCGTGCCCGGCGACCAGCGAAGCGGCCGCTCTGGCGGTTCCCATCGAGCGCGCGCCGCGCAGCGCTTCGAGGGGACCGAGGTGCTCCAACTCTGGCGGAACGGGCGGCTCCGGCATCCCGTCCAGCGACGGGGAGAGCCGCACCGGGCCCTCCCCGGGACCATGGGCGGTGCCCCGGAGAATCGCGCGGCGCATGGAGTCGTCGGCCGACGGGTGTCGCCACACCCGGGCGTTCAGCTCCGGATCGTCCTCCTCAAGAACCCACAGCAGCACGGACCGTGAGATGCCGGTCTGGCCCCAGCGCCGCAACAGGCCCTCGGCCGGCGGCTCCTGATATGCGATCCGCTGCTGTGCCGTCCGGGAATCCCCGGGTTCGGCCAGATCGAGCAGAAAGCCGATCGCCGCTGCTGCTGTGACGCTGTTGACATGCATGCGGGCATGATGCCGGATCGCCGGCGGACGGACCTACTGGAAAATCTCCGTGGTGCACCGCCGCACGGCAGGCACAATCGCACCATGAATCGCACCCCGCAGTCCGAAGCAGACCGCTTGCTGAGTGCACTGGACCCGCTCCCGTACCCGCGCCGTATGCGTGAACTCGTGGCGCATGTAAGGGAGATGGCCTCGAATGAGGTGCGCCCCCTGGTCACCGAGCTGTACGGGCGCGGACCCTACGAGCGGCATCTCGCGGCCGTCGCCGCCGCCGCAGGGCGGGACGCCGCATGGATCGCCGAGCACCTCGCCGATCCGGATCCGGTGGTGCGCGGGCAGGCGCTGCGGGTTGCGGGGTCTCTCGGTGTGCCCGACGAAGCCTTCGAGGCGGCGCTCGACGACGCGCCCGAGGAGACGCGCCGGCAGATCCTGGCGGTGGTCGTGGGCGGGCGGCGCACCGCGCTCGCCGACCGGCTCGTCGAGCGCGTGCGGGCCGACTGGGGTGATGCGGAGGCAGGGAGGCTGCTCGCCGGGTGTTCGGAGGACGTCGTCGTACGGCTGCTGCCCGGGCTCTTCCACTCCGTGCAGGGGTGGACTGCCCTGGGCAAGCGGCATCCGGGGGTACTCCTCGATGTTGCCGGGCAGGAGCTCGCCGCACTCCCCGAGGCGATGCGCGGCTCCTGGTGGGCGCGGTACGCCAGGGCCGTCGGGGCAGCGGTGCGGGCCGAGCCTGCGCGGGTTCTCGATCTTGTGGAGCGGTTCGGACCCGAGGTGCTGCCGTATCAACTGCACGATCGCCTGGGGGAGTTCGCCGCCGTCGACCCGGGTCGGGTCCTCCGTCTGCTGCTCGGGAACGGCGGACACGCCCTCCGCCGGAGCAGTGCGCTCACCCGGTCCGTCCGCGTCCGACTGATGCGGTCAGGGGCCGGCGAAGTGGCCGCGTACGGACGTCAGGCGGCCGACTCCGGCGACCTCGCCCCGCTCCTGCTGGCCCTGCCGCCCTCGGAGCGGCTCGCGTTCTACCGGGCCGCCGTCGCCGACCGGGGCGCCGGGGCTGCCGCGGTCGACGAGGACCTCCTGGCCGCGCTGCCCCGCAGTGGCGTCGCCGAGGAGGCGCGCCGGATGGCGGACTCCGCCCGCGAACAGGGCGCGCAATGGCACACGGTCCTGTTCGCCGAGTCGTTCCTGCCCGTCGCCGACGTACGGGACCGCCTCGTCGCAGCCACCCGGCGCCCCGCCGCCGACGACCGCGCGCTGGCCTGGCCGCTGCTCGTCCGCAACGCGGCGCGCGCAGGGGACCCCGCGGCCGTCACCTCCGTACTCGAAGAGATGGCGCGCCTGCGCAACGAACAGGACCCCGTACGATCGGCCGCCCTGCACGCATTGGCAGCCACCCGCGGCGCCCTCTTCACGGCCGACGCCGAACCCCACCTCGACCGGATCGCCGTCGACGCGGTCGAAGCGCGCGACTCCTCCTCCGCCACCCGCCGCAACCTCAGCGATCTGGCACTCTCCGTGCTGCGCGAGCACGCGGCGGGCGGACAGCGCGAGCTGGTCAACTGGGCGCTGCGGACCCTGGTCCGGATCTCCGGGAACACCGGGGGAGCCGACCTCGGGCAGCTCGACCTCACGCTGCGGCGCGGTCAGGAGCACCAGGTGTTCGAGGCGCTGCGCCCCTGGATCGAGGCGGGTGCGGAGAAGGCCGACTTCAGCCTCGTCCTCGCGCTCGCCCGCGCCGTCGGACGCCGTGCGGAGGCCATGGCCGAGCTGCAGGAACTCCTCTGGCAGGCTGTCCGTTACGGAAGTGCCGCGACCGTACGCAGCGCACTGGACCTCTGGCTGGAGCCGCGCCCGACACGCGACGAGCGGGTGGCGCGCGTCCTCGCGCAGGAGCCGTCGGCCGCGGTGCTGCCGAGCGTCTACGGCATCCTCGCCGTCAGCCGCACCGATCTGCTCGACACAGTGCTGGGGGAGACCCCGCCGTACGGGCGCTTCCTCACCAAGGGCACCACCTGGACCGCGCCGGTCGGCCGGTACGTACGGGTGTGGACGCCCCGTCAGCAGCAGGCCGCCGCACGCCAGTTGGCGAAGTCCGCCTCCGACGCCGGGCTGCCGCTCTACACCCGTACGGCGGCCATCACCCAGGGCGCGCTGCTCCCCGGCACCGGCGCGGAATTCGTACGGCGCTGGACGGGATCGAGCGAAGTCGTCCTCGCGGAGGCGGCCCTCGCCGCACTCGCCCGCACCGACCGGCCCGACGAGGCCCTGCCCGAACTGCTCACGCACACCGGCACGGACCGGGCCCGCGTCGCCGTGTACGCGGCCACGTCCGTCTCCCGACGCGTGGCGCCCTCCCGGCTGGCCGGGCTGCTGCGCGACGTGCTGCTCTCCCCGACCGCCAAGGTGACCAGCCGCAAGGAGGCCGCCAGGCTCGCCGCGGCCCGGCTCCCCGTCGTACAGGCCGCCGAGCTGATCACGGAGGCGTACGGGCAGCCGGACACCCACCGCGATGTGCGGGCCGCCTGCGTCGCGTTCGCGGGCGGACTGCTGGTCGACGACCGGGTCTGGGCGATGCTGCGCGACGCGGCGGGCGGCCTCCCCGTCCTGCGGACCGCCGTCCTTCGCGTCCTGCCGCTGGAGCTGGCGGCACCGTACCGGGAGAGGTACGCGCGGCTGGTCAGGGATGTCTGCGACACCGACGACGAGGAGACCGCGGCCGTCGCCTACACGGCACTCGCCCGCTGGGCCCCCTGGTCGCCCGACGCCCCCGAAGTCCTCGCGGCAGCGGCGGCCGACCTGGACAGGCGCCGCACCTGGCGGTTCGCGGTGGAGGGCCTCGTCGTCGCCGCAGCAGCTTCCGCCGAGGGCGGGCGCGGGGTCGCGCAGGCGCTGGGAGCGCTGGCAGCGGCGGGCGACGTACCGGACGCGGAAGAGCGGCGTGACCGGCCGGCCAGGCAGCGGATCACCCACCTGGTGATGCGGCTGAACGCCTCCGCCTACGCGGATGCCGAAGCGGTGCGTCCGGCCGCGCTGGCCGCCTCCGAACTGCTCGCCGGGCACGAGGAGTACGCGGCACAGAGCGCCGAACTCCTGGTGGCCCACCTCGATCTCGGGGCGGGCGCGCAGGAGCTGCAGGCCTCCCTCGACCGGCTCGCCGCCGTCACCGAGGGCCGCCCGGCGCTCGCCGCCCGTACCGCGGCGAGCCTCGCGGGTCGATGTGACGCCGGGGACAACAAGGGCGGTGACCTCGCGGTCCTGGAGACCGTGGCCCGCACGCTGGCCGGTCACGGCGGCCCTGCGCAGGGGCTGTTCGCCTCGGCGATCGTCGAGGCCGGAGGGTCCCGTACGGACTGGGCCGCCCCGTGGCGCGAGCAGTTGAGGGCGCTGCGCCGGCACCCGGTGGCGGACGTACGGGACGCGGCGCTGGCCGAGGTGACGGCGTACGAAGGGGCGTACTAGGAGGCTTGATCCACCATCCGGTGGCGGCTCCCCTTGAGCGCAATAGCACAATCGACGTGACAACACCCCCGACCGAACAGGGACCCCGCACGTGGATCTGCTGACCCAACTGCGTACCCACCGGATCGTCGCCATCGTGCGCGGCGACGACGCGGACGCAAGCCTCAGGACCGTACTCGCCCTCGCAGAGGAGGGCATTCCGCTCATCGAGGTCTCGCTCAGCGGCAAGGACGCCGTCGACGTCATCCGCCGGGCCCGGGCGGCCCTCGGCCCCGACGCCCCGCTCGGCGCCGGCACCGTACTGACCGCAGAGGACGCGCAGGCGGTCCATGAGGCGGGCGCCGACTTCGTCGTCACGCCGGCCGTCTGCGCGGGGATATCGGAGGCCAAGCGGCTCCAACTCCCCGTCCTCGCCGGGGTGATGACCCCCACCGACATCGTCGCTGCCCAGGAGCTCGGCGCCGACGTGCTCAAGCTTTTCCCGGCGGAGCACGCCGGTGGCCCCGCCTATCTGCGGGCCCTGCGCGGCCCGTTCCCGAACGTGCCGTTCGTGCCCGTAGGGGGAGTGGACACCGAGGTGGCCCGCACCTATCTCGCCCAGGGCGCACTCGCCGTCGGCGCGGGGTCGCCGCTGATCGGTGACGCCGCGGACGGCGGCAGCATCGACGCCCTGCGCACCCGGGCCCGGGCGTTCGCCGACGCCGTACGGACCGTGGAGGCGGTCCGATGACAGGCGCCGCGCCTGTCGCCTGTGCCCATGCGCCGGTCACCTGCATCGGCGAGACCATGGCCGCACTCGTGCCGGACCCCGTGGCTCCGCTCGAAGGCGCCGACCAGCTCAGTGTCCGTATCGCCGGCGCAGAGTCCAATGTGGCGGTGTACCTGGCGGACCACGGGGTGCCCGTACGGTGGGTGTCCGCCCTCGGCGACGACCCGTTCGGCCGGCGGATCCGCGCCGAAGTGGCCGCGTTCGGCGTCGACATCACAGGCGTACGCACCGATCCGCACCGTCCTACCGGGCTCCTCGTGAAGAATCCCGGCCCCGAAGGAACCAGGGTCCACTACTACCGCAAGGGCTCCGCCGCCTCCGCCCTGGGACCCGACCTCCTCGACGACGAGGCGGTGCGCACCGCCGGGCTCGTGCATCTCAGCGGCATCACCCCGGCGCTCTCGCCGGACTGCCTGGCCCTGGTCACCGCGCTGCTCCGGCCGGCACCCGCAGCACGCCCGTGCCCCGTCAGCCTCGACGTCAACTACCGGCCCGCGCTGTGGAGCGACGCGGAGACGGCCGCCGCCGTACTCCACGATCTGGCGAACCGCGCGGACATCACCTTCGTCGGTCTGGACGAGGCGCAGGCGCTGTGGGGTAGCGATCTTTCGGACGCTTCCGACGTACGGTCGCTGCTGCCGGGCCCGCGCATCCTGGTGGTCAAGGACGGTGGTCGGGAAGCAACTGCCTTTGTGGGAAGGGGAGTTCACACCGAGCCCGCGCCGAAGGTCGACGTCGTCGAACCGGTCGGAGCCGGCGACGCTTTCGCGGCCGGGTTCCTCGCCGGGCTCATCCGCGGCGAGGAACCCGTACGAGCCCTGCGCCTGGGTCACCTCACGGCGGGCGCCGCGCTCAGGGTGACCGGCGACCACGGCCCGCTGCCGGACGCCGACCGGATCGTTGAACTCCTCGACGCCCCCACCGCCCAGTGGGCTCAGGTGTGAACCGCCGGTAACAGAGGTCTTGTTAGAACTATGGTCAACCAGCTGTACCCCCTGGTAACTTGCGTCGCTGTTACCGCTAGGTAACAGGCATCTGTCCTCCCCGTGATCCATGAGCCGAATCCGAGGGAACCATGCAGCGCACTGCCATTGGGAAGCTGGCCACCGCAGTCGTCACCGTTCTGGCCGTCACCGCAGCCGTTCCTGCGGCGACGGCTGCGGCGGCGCCCTCCGCCCACGCGACAGCCTCGGCGGCCGACTCGTTCTACACCTACGACGGCAGCAAGCCCCTGTCCTCGTACGCACCGGGCGACGTGCTGAAGACGCGGACGCTGCAGTACCACTTCGTCGGCATCCCGACGCCGGTCAAGGCGATCCAGCTGCTGTACCGCACGGTCGATGCCCAGGGCCGGCCGTCCGCCGGTGTGACCTCGATCGTGCGCAGCCCCAATGGCGGCGGCAGCAAGGCCGTGTCGTACCAGTCGTTCTACGACTCCCTCAACCCCGAGGACGCGCCGTCCCGGGCGATCGCGGGCGATCTCACCCTCGGGGGCGCGATCCCGAACATCGAGTCGCTCCTCCTGGTCCCGATGCTCCTCGCGGGCTACAACGTCGTCATCCCGGACACCGAGGGGCAGACCGCCGACTTCGCGGCCGGACCGGAGTACGGAACCTCCACGCTGGACTCGATCCGCGCCGCGAGCCAGTCCCCGGAGACGGGCCTGAACGCCAACACCCGTGTCGGTCTGGCCGGTTACTCCGGCGGAGCCATCGCCACCCACTGGGCGGCCGCGCTCGCGCCCCGCTACGCGCCGGACGTCAACAGGAGACTGGTGGGCTACGCCGAAGGGGGGCTGCTCGTCGACCCGGCGCACAACCTCAAGTACATCAGCGGCAGTTCCATCTGGGCCGGCGTCGCCCCCATGGCCGTCATCGGGGCCGCGCGCGCGTACGACATCGACTTCACGCCCTACCTCAACAGCTACGGCGCCGAGGTGTTCAAGAAGCTCCAGTACGGGTCGATCGTCAACGCCCTGGGCCAGTACCCGGGGCTGACGTGGAAGAAGATGGTGAAGCCGCAGTACGCCGACCCGAACTCGGTGGCGCCCTTCGTCGAGGCGGTCAACAAGCTCAACCTCGGCTCGGCCCCCACCCCCGGCATCCCCGGCTACATCGCGCAGGGAGGCGGGGGAGTCTTCGAGGGAACCCTCAGCAACCTCCCGGGCATCGGGAGGGGCGACGGGGTCATGGTCGCCGGCGATGTGCGCGCACTGGCCCGGCAGTACTGCGCGAAGGGCGGCACTGCGGTCAAGTACGAGCAGTACGACCTGCTCAGCCATGTCGGCACCGCCGTGCCGTGGATCCCGACCGCACTGAGCTGGCTCAACGACCGGTTTGCCGGCAAGACGGCCCCGTCCGACTGCGGCCGTATCCCCGCGGGCAACTCGCTCGCGCCCGAGGTGCCGACCTCCTGACGCAGGCGCGCGCCCCGGGGGCTTCCTGCCCCGGGGCGCGCGTTCACAGTCCGTGCCTACGCGGAAGCGGCGCGCGCGGCCACCCGCGCCTTGCGGGCCGCGAGCTTCTCGTCGAACTTGCTCGCCTCGGAGTTGAGGCCGTCCATGTACAGACCCAGCTCCTCCTGCGCCTTGAGACCCTCCGGGCCGAGCCCGTCGATCGAAAGGATCTTGAGGAAGCGCAGGATCGGCGAGATGACGTCGTCGTGGTGGATGCGCATGTTGTAGATCTCGCCGATCGCCATCTGCGCGGCGGAACGCTCGAAGCCGGGCATGCCGCTACCGGGCATCTGGAAGTCGACGACGACGTCGCGCACGGCCTGCATCATCAGGTCCGGGGCGAGCTCGAAGGCCGCACCCATGAGGTTGCGGTAGAAGACCATGTGCAGGTTCTCGTCGGTCGCGATGCGCGCCAGCATGCGGTCGCAGACCGGGTCGCCCGAGTGGTGGCCCGTGTTGCGGTGCGAGACGCGGGTGGCCAGCTCCTGGAAGGCGACGTAGGCGACCGTGTGCAGCATGGAGTGGTTGTTGGACGACTCGTAACCCGCGCTCATGTGCGTCATCCGGAAGCGCTCGAGCTCGTCCGGGTCGACGGCGCGCGAGGCGAGGAGGTAGTCGCGCATCACGATGCCGTGGCGGTTCTCCTCGGCGGTCCAGCGGTGCACCCAGGTGCCCCAGGCGCCGTCACGGCCGAAGAGGGTGGCGATCTCGTGGTGGTAGCTGGGGAGGTTGTCCTCGGTGAGGAGGTTCACCACGAGTGCGATCTTGCCGATGCTGCTGACCTTGGACTGCTCGGGCTCCCAGGCGACCCCGTCCTCGAAGAAGCCGGGGAAGTTCCGGGCGTCGCCCCACGGCACGTACTCGTGCGGCATCCAGTCCTTGGTGACCTTGAGATGGCGGTTGAGTTCCTTCTCCACCACCTCCTCCAGCGCATACAGCAGTCGGGCGTCACTCCACGCTTCCGAACTGCCGAGGTGGGGAGAGGTGATCGTCACGGGTGCTCCTGGGGGGACGGGAGTAGTACCTACGGGTTCGTAGGTTACGTATCCGTAGGTTAAGGCGGCAGTAAGCCTGCGCCAACCCCCACTTTTGAGATGTCCCGATACGTACCGTTATGTGTACAGCTCGCGGAGCCGTACGGAGAGGCAGGTCACGCAGCCTTCGAGCTTCTCGTACTCGCTGATGTCCACCAGAACCGGTTCGTAACCAAGATCGGCGAAGAGTTCGGCCGACTTCGGCGCGCTGCTCGCCATCAGCAGCTTTCCACCGCCGAGCAGCACCACGTGCGCCCCGGCCTCCTCCGGCACCGGCAGGAAGCGCGGGAAGATCGAAGGGGCGTCCACCAGCGGTTCGTACCCGATGACCGTCCCGTCGGGGAGCGCGGTGACCGCCGACTTCAGATGCAGGACCTTGGCGATCGGTACGGCCACCACGCGCGCCCCGAGCGGCTCGAAAACCGCCCGCAGCTGCTGGATCCCGGCGGCGTTGGTACGGCCCCCGCGCCCTACGTAGAGCGTGTCCCCGATTTTCAGTACGTCGCCCCCGTCCAGCGTGCCCGGCTCCCACACCCAGTTCAGCGAGCAGCCGAGCACGCCGAGCGCCTGCTCGACCGCGGCTGTCTCCTCGCGGCGCGATTCGGCCCCCGAGCGCGCGATCAGAGCGACGTTGCGGAACATGACGACGGTGTCCTCGACGAAGACCCCGTCCGGGCAGTCCTCGGCCGGCTCCGCCTCCACCGTCTCCCAGCCGTGCTTGCGCAGCGCCTCCGCGTACCGCCCCCACTGCTCGAGCGCCAGGGCGTAGTCGACGGGCGTGCGCTCGATGTGCGTGACCAGGCCCTCGGAGAGGCGCGGGCTGGGTCGGCGGATCAGGGCTTTTCTGCTGGGCACCGAGGATTCTCCAGGTCGCTGGGGCGCGGGCGCCCATCATGACCCGGCGCCCCCGCCCAGCGGAATACCCCCCTTGAGTCCCCTGCGTCCCACTGGTCCCGTCCGAGATCCCGTCGCAGATACTCCGCGGTGAACGATTTGTGATGGTCGAGCAGCTGCTCGGGCGTTCCCTCGAAGATCAGCTCGCCGCCGTTCCTGCCGCCGTCGGGGCCGAGGTCGACGACCCAGTCCGCCCGCTTCACCACGTCCATGTTGTGCTCGACGCAGATCACCGTGTTGCCCGCGTCGACCAGCCGGTCGAGCAGGGCGACCAGAGTGTCCACGTCCGCCATGTGCAGCCCGGTCGTCGGCTCGTCCAGTACGTACACGCTGCCCGTCCGGTGCAGCTGCGTGGCGAGCTTGATGCGCTGCCGCTCACCTCCGGAGAGCGAACTGACCGGCTGCCCCAGGGTCAGATACGTGAGCCCGACCTCGTTCAGCGTCTGCAGCCTGCGCCGCAGCGACGGATCGTCGAAGAAGTCGAGGGCCTGAGCAGCCGTCAGATCCAGTACGTCCACGATGGACTTGCCTCCGAGGCGGTGCTCCAGGACCTCGTCGCGGAAGCGCCGCCCCTCGCACACATGACACGTCGTCGTCACCGGATCCATGAACGCCAGATCGGTGCAGATCTGCCCGCGCCCCGAGCATTCCGCGCACGCACCCCGCGAGTTGAAGCTGAACAGCCCGGGATCGACATCGTTCTCCCGGGCGAAGAGCCTGCGGACCGTGTCCATGATCCCGAGGTACGTCGCCGGGGTGGACCGTGACGAGGCGCCGATCGCGCCCTGGTCGATCACCACCGTCTCCGGGTACGCGGCCGTGAACACCTCGGACACCAGCGTGGACTTGCCCGATCCCGCGACCCCGGTGACCGCGCACAGGACGCCCGCCGGGAACCGTACGTCCAGACCCTTGAGGTTGTGCAGGTCCGCACCGGTCACCGGCAGCCACCCGGTGGGGGAGCGGAAGTCCTCCTTCGGCGGGGTGCGGCGGCGCAGGCAGCGGCCGGTGAGGGTGTCGGCGTCCCGCAGGGCGGCGGCCGGCCCCTCGTACACGACCCTGCCGCCCTCGGCGCCCGCCTTCGGGCCCATGTCGACGATGTGGTCGGCGACCGCCATCACGTCGGGGTCGTGCTCGACCACGAGGACCGTGTTGCCCCGGTCGCGCAGCCGCAGCAGCAGATCGTTGAGCCGGCCGACGTCGCGCGGGTGCAGTCCGACGCTCGGCTCGTCGAAGACGAACGTCAGCCCCGTGAGTGAACTGCCCAGGTGGCGCACCATCTTGAGGCGCTGCCCCTCGCCGCCCGAGAGCGTCGTCGTCTCCCGGTCGAGGGAGAGATAGCCGAGCCCGACCCCGATCAGCCGCTCGACGCGTTCGCGCGCGGCGGCGGCGACCGGCGTGGCCACCGGGTCGTCGATCCGGGACAGCACCTCCGCCAGGTCGGTCAGTTCCATGCGCCCGTAGTCGGCGATCGAGAGCCCGTCGATACGGGTGGCCAGCGCCGCCTCGTTGAGGCGCGCGCCATGACAGTCCCCGCAGATGCCCTGGCGGGTGAAACGCTCCGTCTCCGCCCGCCGCTTCTCGGACAGCACCTCCACGTCGCGCTTGAGATACAGCCGGGTGAAGCGGTCCACCAGGCCCTCGAAGGAGACGGGCACGGTCTGCGACTTGATCTCGATGCCGACCTTCACACCGCTGCCGTGCAGCAGGGTCCGGCGCTCCGCCTCGCTGTACTCGCCGAGCGGCTTGTCGTTGTCGAACAGCCCGGAGTTGGCGTACAGCCTCCACTGCCAGCTGCCCACCGAGAGGCCGGGCAGCCGCAGAGCGCCCCCGTTGAGGGACTTTGTCCAGTCGACCGCCTTGGAGAGATCGAGGTGTACGGTCCGGCCGACCCCGTCGCAGCTCGTGCACATCCCGCTGGGGTCGTTGAAGGAGTACGCGGTCGCGGCCCCCGCGCTCGGCGTGCCGTGCCGGGAGAAGAGGACCCGGATCACCGACCAGATGTCGGTCATCGTGCCGACCGTCGAGCGCACATTGCCGCCGAGCGGCTTCTGGTCGACGATGATCGCCACCGAGAGGTCGTCGATCCCGTCGACGTGCGGGCGCTCGTACTTCGGCAGCCGGTTTCTGATGAACCAGCTGAACGTCTCGTTCAGCTGGCGCTGTGACTCGACGGCGATCGTGTCGAAGACGATGGACGACTTGCCGGATCCGGACACCCCGGTGAAGACGGTGATCTTCCCCTTGGGGACGGTGAGGGAGACGTCACGGAGATTGTTCTCGCGTGCGCCCGTGATCACGATGTTCGCTGTCATGTCATCGACGCTAAATGGGATACCGGACACCTTCTGTCCGGATTTACGGCGGGTCAGAGGAGGTGGTCGGCCGCCCCCGCCTTCACCGCGGAGATCAGGGCCCGCAGCGCCTCCATCGAGTCGGCCACGTACTCACCGGTCTCCGTCGTGCCGATGTACGCCTTGCCCTCGCCGTCGACGCCGAAGCGGAAGCAGTTCGCCCCCTCGCTGCAGAAGGCGTCGTCCCAGGAGATGTCGGTCATGGTGTGTCCCTCCACGGATCCCATGGATCACAGATCCCGGGCGATGGCAGTGATGAAGTCCCGCGAGGCGCTCTCGGGCAGTGCCAGTGCGCGCAGCCGCTCCAACAGGCCCCGGTAGCGGCGCAGTTGCATGTCGGCGTCGAGGAGCATCGAGCCGTGCGAGGAGTCCAGCTGCACGGTGTCGAGCTGCGGCACCGCCGCACCGACATAGGTGAACGACTGGCCCGCGCCCGGGAATCCGCCCGCCGTGAAGGGGATCACCCGGACCGTGATGGTGTCCCGCTGCGACTGCTCCAGGATGAACTCCAGCTGTTCCCGGGCGACTTTGGGCCCGCCGAACTGCATCCGCAGCGCCGCCTCGTGGATCACCGCCTCGTACAGCGGCGGTGCGTCGCGCTCCAGGACCGCCTGGCGGCTCAGTCGCAGGGCGACGCGCGCGGCCAGATCGGGTCCGGGCAGCGGAGGATCGGCGGTGTCGAAGACGGCCCGTGCGTGGTCCACCGTCTGCAGCAGCCCGGGGATGTGCGTGGTGACGGCTGTGTGCAACTCGGCTGCGTGGTACTCGAGTTCCGCGATGTCGAGGAGTCCGGGGGGCAGCAGTCCGCGATGCTCCTCCCACCAGCCGCGGTCGCGTTCCTGGGCCATCGCCGCGAGCAGATCGACCAGACCGGTGTCCGGGCAGCCGTAGTTGAAGGCGAGGGTGCGGACGCGCTCGGCGCTTATCCCGAAGCGGCCCGATTCGATGTTGGGGATGCGCGTGCGGTCGACGCCCAGGAGGGCGGCGGCCTGCTGGGCCGACATGCCCGACTGTTCGCGCAGTTTGCGCAGTTCGTTCCCGAGGCGCTGCTGGCGGGCGGTCGGGGTGCTGCGGGGCGGCACTGCGTCCCCCTTCTCGACGGTGAGTGGCCGGTCGGATGGCCGGAATGACACAAGTAGTAGCACTGTGCTCCGGTCGTGCGCTACGGTCGGTAGCGCAAGTCTCACACGGGGCGACCGTTGTCCGGGTGTGAGAGCCCCCACACGTCACTGAACCTGGAGCCGCACGAACATGGGCGTCCTGCGTTGCCTCCCGGCCGTCACTCCGGCCGGACCTCCTGTCTCGCCGGTGGCGGACAATCTCAGCTACTCCCTGGCGCTTCCGGGCGGTGCGTACTGTGCCCGTCTTGCCCGCGGTGCGATGCGCACCCTGCTCACCCAGCACGGCCTCACCGACCTCGTCGAGACCGCTGCGCTGGCCGCGTCCGAACTGGTCGCGGGCGCCTACCGGTTCACCCCGGACCGCGAAATGATGCTGAGGGTGCGATGGCACTTCGACGCCCTGCGGATCGTGCTCTACGACCAGCACCCCGTCCATGCCACCCCGCAGGGCGCCGAGAAATGCCGCGACCGCCGCAGTCGCAGCATGTGGCTGCTGGCTGCGGCGGTCGACGAGCACGGCGGCGACTGGGGGCTGACCCCCGCGCTCACCCCGGAGGGCGGCACCAAGTCCTGGGCGTTACTCCACCCTTGACTCCTCGGAGGCCCTCTCCTTCGCCCCCTCGCTCAGATCGATCCACCGGGTGATCCCGATCGCCTCCAGGAACGGCATGTCGTGGCTGGCCACGATCAGCGCCCCCTCGTACCCCTCCAGCGCCGCCGTCAGCTGCCGCACGCTCGCCAGATCCAGGTTGTTGGTCGGCTCGTCGAGCATCAGCAACTGCGGAGCGGGATCCGCCAGCAGCAGCGCGGCCAGCGCGGCACGGAAGCGTTCGCCGCCCGAGAGCGTCCCGGCCGGCTGATGCGCCCGGTCGCCCCTGAAGAGGAAGCGGGCCAGCCGCGCCCTGATCAACTGGTGCGGCGCATCGGGTGCGTTGCGCGCCACGTTGTCCACGACGCTCAAGCTGTCGTCCAGTACATCGAGCCGCTGCGGAAGGAAGCGCATCGGGACATGTACCTTCGCCTCGCCCGCGACCGGATCCAGCCGTCCCGCGATCGTCCGCAGCAGCGTCGTCTTGCCCGACCCGTTGCGCCCGACGAGCGCGATCCGCTCGGGACCGTGCACGGTCAGCTCGCCGTCCAGGCCGTTCCCGTAAGGGAGTTCGAGATCGCGCAGCGTCAGTACGGTCCGCCCCGGATGCACCTTGGTGTGCGGCAGCTCGATGCGGATCTCGTCGTCGGTGCGTACGGCATCCTCCGCCTCGTCGAGCCGTTTGCGGGCGTCGTCGAGCCGGTCCTCGTGCAGGTTCTTCATGCGGCCCGCCGTCTCCTGAGCCGATCTGCGCATGGCGTCGGTCAGTGCCTTGCCGTGGCTGCCGCTCGCTGCGAGCTTGCGCCCGGAACGGTCGCGCCGGGCCTGACGGGTCTGCGACTCGGCCACCTCGCGCTTCTGCCGTCGTACGTCGGACTCGGCGGCCCGCACCATGCGCTCGGCGGCCTCCTGCTCGACCGCCAGGGCCTCCTCGTACTGGGAGAACGTCCCGCCGAACCAGCGGACCTCCCCGTCGCGCAGATCGGCGATCTGGTCGACCCGCTCCAGGAGTTCACGGTCGTGACTGACCACGACCATCACCCCGGACCAGGACTCCACGGTCGCGTACAGCCGCTTCCTGGCCTCCAGGTCGAGGTTGTTGGTGGGCTCGTCGAGGAGCAGTACGTCAGGACGGCGCAGCAGCAGGGCGGCCAGCCGCAGCAGCACCGACTCGCCGCCCGACACCTCGCCGATGGTCCGGTCGAGGCCGATGGAGCCGAGCCCGAGCTGGCCGAGGACGGCGATCGCCCGCTCCTCGACGTCCCAGTCGTCGCCGACCGCGGTGAAGTTCTCCTCGCTCGCGTCGCCCGCCTCGATGGCGTGCAGGGCGGCGCGCGTGACATCGATGCCGAGTGCCTGGTCCACTCGCAGGCCGGTGTCGAGCACCAGGTTCTGCGGGAGGTAGCCGATCTCCCCGGAGACCTTCACGCTCCCCGACGAGGGGGCGAGCTCTCCGGCGATCAGCTTCAACAGGGTTGATTTCCCCGACCCGTTGACGCCGACGAGGCCTGTCCTGCCGGGACCGACGGCCAGCTGGAAGCCGTCGAAGACGGGGGTGCCGTCCGGCCAGGAGAAGGAGAGTGCGGCGGCAGAAACATGGGTGGTGGGAAAGGACATACGGTCTCCGGTTGCTGGCAGTGATCAAGGGGCAACGGGTGGAGACACCGTCAGGGCAACAAAAAGGCCCTGGTCCGGAGGACGGCTCGAATACCGAGGTCACACGCGGTGCGCGCAGGGGTCATCACTGCACGGCACGGTGTCTCAAGACCTCAGTAACGCAACGTCCACTCCGATCGACGACAACAGGGCCACCAAAGAATCTACGCCCCCGTCCGTGAGGCATGCAACCGAAAAAGGGGGCTTACCCGCGGCGGCGGCGAGGAACTAGTGGATCTGACAGCCGTGCAGCCGCACCGAGGAGCCCCGCCGTGCCCCAAGACTCGCTCTCCCTGGCCGCCCAGCTCTATCTGCTGGCCTGGGACACCGACAAGGACAAGCTCACCGGCACGCTGTACCTCGACTATCTGGTCCGGGCCGGCGCCCTCACCGAACTCGTCCAGCGCGGACTGCTCGTCGACGCCGACGGGGCCGCCAAACCCGTCGACGACGCCCAGGCAGGCGACGCGGCGCTCGACGGTCTGCTGGAACTGATCGGCGAATCGAGGCCCCGCACCTGGAAGACCTGGGTGGGCCACCACCGCAAGCTCACTCTGGACGCGGTCCGCGCCCAGCTGGTCGACTCCGGCCATCTGGCCACCAGGACCAGCCGGAAGCTGGGGATCTTCCCGTCCACCTCGTACGAGCTCCGGCGGCCGGACGATGTCCAGGAGCTCCGCAAGGACGCGCGGTACGTGCTGCTCGGCGAGGAACCGGCCGAGGACGTCTCCGACCGCGATGCCGCTCTGGTGGCCCTGGCCGCGGCGGGTGAACTGCGCACCTTCGCCTCCGGCAAGGAGCGCAGGCAGCACCGGGCACGGATCGAGGAGCTCACGGAGCGCAGCGGTGCGACGGCGCCCGAGCTGAAGAAGGTGATCAGAGAGGTACGCACCGCGATGACCGTCGCGATCACCGCGGCCAGTACGGGCGGCGGCACAGCGGGGTCGTGAACTAGTGGGCGTCGCGCAGGAGTCGGGCCACGTCCTGGTCGAGGTCGAGATGCAGATGCTCGCATCCGCGGGGGACCAGCGACTCGGCCCGGCCCAGGAAACGGCGCAGTTCGGGGGTGCTCAGGTGCACCATCGCGACGCCTTCACCGGCATGGAACTCCAGCACGGTGCGGTCGTCGCCGTACGGGCGGATCCGTACGTCGCCGAGACCGGCCGGTGCCCGGACGCCCGCTTCGAGCAGCTCGCGCGAGAAGGTCCAGCAGACCGCGGTGCCCGCGAGCGTGGCGGACGCGGGGAAGGCCATCTGCACGGCGAAGGGGTCCCGGCGCGCATAGCGCAGCGTGGCAGGGACCGTCTCCATCCTGGGGGCGGATGCGATCATCCGGGCCCGGACGGCTTGTTCGACGACGGTGTCCGCAGGCATCTGTCCTGATCCCTCCTGATGGCTCGGTGCGCGGGGGCGGCACAAGGGGAGACGTCGGAACGGGCCGATCCGTGCACCGGAGCATCCCGTGACCTCCATCACTCTTCGAGGCGCTCTGGACGGGCCCTTGCGGGTGGGCTAGCTTCCAGCGCCATGAGGGGCATGGGGAACACGGGACGCATGAGCCGGACGATTCGGACGATGACGCTGGGAGCGGGTGGTGCGGCGCTTGTCGCCGCCCTGGCAGCACCCGTGCAGGCGGCCGCGGAACCGGCGGGCAGCGGGCAGGCGGCTGGGCAGCTGCCCGGCTGGCAGCTCAAGGTCACCGGCACCGACGCACGCTTCCGCGGTCTGTCGGCGGTCAGCCGCGCCACCGCCTGGGTCGCCGGATCCAAGGGCACGGTGCTGCGCACCACCGACGGCGGTCGGAGCTGGAAGGACGTCTCGCCGCCGGGAGCGGCCGCCGAGGCGCTGGAGTTCAGGGACGTCGAGGCCTTCGACGCGCGGCGCGCGGTGGTCCTGGCGATCGGCGAGGGCGAGGCGTCGCGTGTGCTGCGTACCGAGGACGGCGGGGCGACCTGGACGGAGTCCTTCCGCAATACGGATGCCAAGGCGTTCTACGACTGCATCACCTTCTTCGATTCCCGCCACGGTCTGGCGATGAGCGACCCGGTGGACGGCAAGTACCGCATCCTGTCGACTTCGGACGGCGGCCGGAAGTGGAAGGTGCTGCCCAGCACGGGGATGCCGGCCGCGCTGCCGGGCGAGGCGGGATTCGCCGCGAGCGGTCAGTGCCTGGTGAGTTCGGGCCCGAGTGACGTCTGGCTGGCGACCGGCGGCGGTGCGACCGGCCGCGTCCTGCACTCCTCGGACCGCGGCCTCCACTGGACGGCCTCCGAGTCGACGATCCCGGCCGGCGACCCGGCGCGCGGTGTCTTCGGGCTCGCCTTCCGCGACCGTCACCATGGACTCGCGGTCGGCGGCGACTACCGGGCGGACCAGCCGTCCCCGCAGGCCGGCGCGGTGACCGGCGACGGGGGCCGGAGCTGGCGGCAGTCCGCGACCCCGCCGCCCGCCTACCGCTCGGGCGTCGCCTGGCTGCCGCACAGCCGCACGGTCGCGCTGGCCGTCGGCCCGACCGGCACCGACCTGACGGTGGACGGCGGCCGCACCTGGCGCACCGTCGACACAGGCTCGTACGACACCGTCGACTGCACGGCCGACTTCGGCTGCTGGGCATCGGGGGAGAAGGGGCGCGTGGCGCGGCTGGAGCCGTAGCCGACACACCAAGTCATCGAGTCGAAGCGCTTCGACATCGCTCTGGACACCGGATCGGCCTGCGTCTAGGGTCGAGTTTCCGATGCATGTCGCAGCGGCGGAACGCGCTGTCGAAGCGCTTCACACGGTCTGTCTTGGAGAGCTGAATGGTCACCCTAGCGGAGGTCGCCAAGCACGCCGGAGTCTCGGCCAGCACGGTGAGCTACGTCCTCAGCGGAAAGCGGACCATCTCCGCCTCCACCCGCGAACGCGTCGAACTCAGTATCAAGGAGCTCGGTTACCACCCCAACGCGGGCGCCCGCGCCCTGGCCAGCAGCCGCTCGAACATCATCGCGCTGATGGTGCCACTCCGCACAGACATGTACGTCCCCGTGATGATGGAGATCGCGATCGCCGTCGCCACCACGGCCCGTACGCACGGATATGACGTCCTCCTGCTGACCGGCGAGGAGGGCCCGGAGGCGGTGCGCAGGATCGCGGGCAGCGCGCTCGCCGACGCCATGATCCTGATGGACGTCCAGCTCGACGACGAACGGCTGCCGCTGCTGCGCGAGTCCGAGACCCCGGCCGTCCTCATCGGACTGCCCGCCGATCCGGCCGGATTCACCTGCGTGGACCTCGACTTCGCGGCCACCGGGGCCCTGTGCGTGGAGCATCTGGCCGGGCTCGGGCACCGCGAGATCGCCGTGATCGGCGAGGCGGCCGCCGTGTACGAGCGCCACACCGGGTTCGCCGAGCGGACGATGGAGGGCGTACGGAAGCGGGCGGGTGAGCTCGGCATACGGGTCCTGCACCGGCCCTGCGAGGGCGGGTTCGCCGCGATGGCCGCCACCCTGGCCCGGATCTTCGACGAGCGCCCCGGCACCACCGGTTTCGTCGTACAGAACGAGTCGGCCGTGGAGCCCCTGCTCAACCTGCTCCGCCAGCAGGGCCGCGCCGTCCCCGAGGACGTCTCGGTCGTCGCGGTCTGCCCCGAACAGGTCGCCGTCCAGGCCTCGGTACGGGTCACCTCCGTCGCGATCCCCGCGCAGGAGATGGGCCGCAGGGCGGTGGAGAAGGTCGTCGCCAAACTGGAGGGCCGGGGGGCGGAGGAGGCCGAACTCCTCAAGCCGGAACTCACGGTCCGCGCCAGCTCGGGCCCCGCACCCGCCACGGGCTGAGGCGGCGGTCAGCGCCGGAAGCGCAGCAGGCCGGACCAGCGGCCCCGCTTGCCTGGGCCGTCGGGCGAATCGACCGGCGCTTTGCGTTCGGCCTGTGCACGGATCTCGTGGTGGGACTCGTGGGCCGTGACCCGGAAGGCTTCCTCGTACGAGGCCAGGGCCGCGGCGATGCCCGCTCCGGCCGTGCCACGGCGTCGGACGTGGGTTGCCAGCCAGGCGAAACAGCCCACGACCGCGACGAGGCCGACGGTCACCAGTACGAACGGAATCAGCTGTCCCATGCGGCAGAGCCTAGGTCACACTGCGGAGGGGCCGGTCCCGGTGTACTGCGGGACCGGCCCCCTCGCGCTGGCTCAGCTGCTGGTGACGTTGAAGCTGTTGGTGTTGAAGTTCAGGCCGCCCGCCGACGAGGTGATCTCGTAGCCGAACTGGACGTCGCCGATCGTCGCGTTCCCGATGTAACCCTTCGTGTCCTTCATCCACTTGAGGACCGCGAGGATGTCGACCGTGCCCGACGAGGAGTCCGAGGTGCGCAGGAACGAGTAGACGTTGTTGGCGCCGTTCGATCCGACGTACACGGTCCAGGTGTGGGCGCCGAGCGTGACGTTGCCGACCGAGGTGCCGAGCGGGCCGACCGCGCCGTTGTAGTTGACCCAGAGCATGATCTCGTTGGCGTGCCCGCTGTCCCAGATGTCGTACGACGTGTTGTACGCGCCGGACGACGGGACCGTGACGTTGTAGCTGCTCTTCAGCGAGGAGAGCGAGGAGATCGACTTGTTGATCACCTTCTTCGCGTCCGGGTAGGACTTGATGCCGCCGGTCGCGGGGTGGTCGGCCCAGACGCCCCAGTTGCTGGCGGAGTTGGCCCAGACGGTCTGCGAACCGGCTCCCGATCCCCAGATGTTGTTGTAGACCGTGTAGCCGTCCGAGGTGGTGTAGTTGCCCCACTGGTCGGAGGAGGACCAGACGGCGGCCTGGGCGGGGGACGCGGCGAAGCCGATCACGGTGAGGAGTGCCGCCGTGGGGGCGAGCATGATTCTGGCGAGCTTCTGATGTGCCATGGGTGTCCCTTCCATGGTGGGGGGAAGTGCTACCGCGGCCTCAGGGTGAGGACGCGGTCCACGCCGGCTTCCAGCTGCAGTCGGGGGGTGCCGGCGGAGGATTCGGTGAGGGCCAGGCCCTCGCCCAGGCGCAGTTCGACGTCCGCGGTGCGCGTGGGATGCAGTACGGCGGTGGCGCGCCCCTCGGCCCAGCTCAGATCGAGCGAGGCGCCGAACCGGGTCCGGACGCCGTGCAGTTCGCCGCTTCCGTACGCGGCCGGGAGTGCGGGCAGCAGCACCAGGCGGCCGGGTGTGGACTGCACGAGCATCTCGGCGAGCGCGGCGGGCAGGGCGTGTGCGGCGTCCGCGTTGTAGACATTGCGGTCCGGGTAGTGGGAGCTCATCAGGGAGGCGTGGAAGAAGTCCCCGGCGAGGACCGCGCCCAGTGCACCGGCGGCCCGCTCGCCGTCGCGCAGGCGCGCCGCGATCAGGGCGTGGTGGAGGTGGCCGTGCGCCGAGTCGTTCTCCGAGCCGCGCAGCTCCAGGGCGCGGTGGGCGGCGGCGGCGAGTTCCGGGGTGTCGTACGGATTGATCGTGGTCAGCGGCCAGACCGGGTAGAGGTGGCTGAGATGGCGGTGGTCGTACGATTCCGCAAGACCCGGCCAGGACCATTCGGCGAGCGCCCCGTCCTCGTTGACCAGGTAGTCGGGGAGCCGGGCGGCCAGGGCGCGCCAGGTGTCGGCGGACGGGTGGCCGGGGGAGTGGGCGGCGGCGGTGGTCAGCGCGTGGTGGGCCGCCGCGATGTCCATGGTGGCGTTGAGCGTGCCCCAGCTCGCGTTGGCGGGGCGGTTCTCCGGGGAGTAGGAGGGGACGATCGCGATGCGTCCTTCGGGCCCGGTCCGGGTGAGGAAGTCCTCGTAGAACAAGGCGACTTCGGTGAGCGCGGTGATGAGTGCGGGGTCGGTGGTGCCCGTCGTCTCGGCCTGTTCGACCAGCGGTGCGAGGAGCCAGTCGGCGCCCGCGGTCCAGAGGTGGAGCGGGTAGGCGCGCTGGAAGTGCTTGGTGTGCCCGGACTCGCCGTCGGTGTGGGACGGGGCGACGATGCCGCGCGCACCGAAGAGCGCGCGGGCGTTGTCGCGCCAGTCGTCCAACTGGCCCTGGATCAGGGCGGAGTGGGCGTCGGTGACCTCGGGCAGGGCGCAGGCGGCGGCCGAAGCGGTCTGGAGGTTGAGGTTGGCGTTGGTGGTGAACGCCCCGGACCAGGCGGTGTCCCAGTCGCCCGTCCACAGCCCGGTCAGGCGCGGCGGCAGCATCCCGCTCGACGACAGGAGGTGGTAGCGGCCGGCCGCGAAGAGGCGCTCCAGGAGGGCGGGGCTCTTGGGGCGGAGGATCAACTCGGAGCCGGGCAGGGCGCGTTCGGCGTCGTCCGCCTGGAGGGTGAGGGTGGTGCGGGCGAAGGCGGCCCGGTGCAGTGTGGTGTGGCGGTCAAGGAGCCGCGCGAAGCTGTCACGTCCGGAGGGCGACAGCAGCGCGCGCAGCGACGCGGCCTCCGCAGCCGTGTCGAGATCGCCGGTGTGGCGTCGCACCCGGGTCAGCAGAAGCAGGCCGCGCGCGCCCTCGACACGGATGCCCTCGCCGGCGAAGACCGTGGACCCGCCGTCCGCCAGGGCCACGGTCACGCCCGTGTACGCGCGGTCGCTGCCCGGGTATCCGATGCGCAGCGTCAGGTGCGCGCCGTCCGGGGCGAGGGCGGCCGAGCGGCCGACGCCCAGCCGGGCGGGGGCGCCGGGCAGGCGGTGGTCCAGAGCGATGTCGGCGGTGAGGGCGGGCCCGGCGACGTACTGGACGATCACGTCGTCGGCGCGCGAGACGAAGACCTGGCTCTGGTGGCCCTCGCCGGACGCGCTCACCACCCCCGTCGTGAAGTCGACCTCACGGCGATACCCGGGCGCGAGCGGTACCTCGCGGCGGATCCGGGTCTGGAAGGCCGGGTGGAAGGGCTGCACCCAGTGGAAGGCCTGTCCCGCACCGAAGCGTTCGGCGGCCGACGTGTCACCGGCGAGCAACGCGTCCTGGAGGCGCTCCAGTTGGTCGGCCAGGCGCGGGGGCCGCACGGACTCGCTGCCGTTGGGACGCACCAGTGTGTGGTGGTTGACGATCACCCGGTCGTCGGCCGGGTCGCCGTAGACCATCGCGCCATGGATCCCGTTGCCGCTGAGGAAGGCGTCCTCCCAGCGCGCGGCGGGCTCCGGCTCCCAGGTCCCCCAGGTCACGGAGAGACCTCCCGCAGCACGGCCACGCCGAACCGGCCCAGGTCGACGGCGCCGTCCACGGTCGCGCCGGTGAGCAGGTCGTGGTGGCGGCCGGGGACCGGCACGGTGACCGTGTCCCGGCCGTGGTGCAGGAGGAAGAGCAGGTCTCCGCGGCGTACGGCCTCCACCGCGGTCGGCGCACCGGGCAGTACGGGAGCCGCCCCCGCCTCGTCGGCGATCAGTGCGAGGAGGGTGCGGAGCGCGTCGGGCTCGGGGAGCGTGGAGACGTACCAGGCACGGCCGTTGCGCAGGACCGCGGGCAGCCCGTCGAGCTCGCCGCCCTTGTACGAGGCGACGGTCTCGGCCTCCTCGGACGCGGTCAGCTCCTCCGACCAGAGCGTGGCCCGGAAGCCGTCGCAGTCGACCGTGGCGCCCGGGTCCAGCGGCCACCACTCCTGGAGCGTGGTGATGCCGAAGAGTGCGCGCAGCCGGGCGTCCATGCCGCCCGCCCTGATCCGGTCGTCCTCGTCGGCGGCGCCGGTGTGGAAGCCGCTGACCAGCATGCCTCCGCCGCGTACGTAGGCAAGGAGGTTGTCGATCGCCGCGTCGGTGAGGAGGTAGAGGTGGGGGATCACGACCAGCTTGTACGCACTCAAGTCATGGGTGGGGTGGGCGAAATCGGTGGTGCGGCCCCCCTCCCAGAGCGCCCGGTGCCAGGCGCGTACGACCTGCGGATGGTCGACCTCGGAGGAGATCCGGCCGTCCTGCTGGTCGGCCCACCAGGACTCCCAGTCGTGCAGGATCGCGACCTCGGCGGGCGTCGACGTGCCGGACGCCGACTCGGAGAGGGCCGTCAGTTCCGCGCCGAGCTGCTTGACCTCCTGGTACGTGCGCCCCTGCTCGCCCGCGTGGCTCAGCATCCCGGAGTGGAACTTCTCCGCGCCCTGACGGGACTGGCGCCACTGGAAGTAGCAGATCGCGTCGGCGCCCCGGGCCACCGACTGCAGCGACCAGAGGCGGTTGAGACCGCGCGGCTTGGGGTGGTTGACGCCCCGCCAGTTGACCGGCCCTGCCGCCTGCTCCATCAGCATCCACGGACCGCGCGCCTGCGAGCGGGTCATGTCGCCGATCATGGCGTTGTACTGGCCGCCCCACGGGTCGGCGGGGTCCGGATAGATGTCGACGGAGACGACGTCCTCGTGCTCCGCCCACTTCCAGGCGTCCTGGCCCGTCCAGAACGGCATGAAGTTGGTGGTCACAGGGACGTGCGGCGTGTGCCGGGCGACGATGTCGCGCTCGGCGACGTAACACTCCAGGAGCGCGTCGGAGGTGAAGCGCTTGAAGTCCAGGACCTGGCCCGGGTTCTTCATGTACTGGGCGCGGCGGGGCGGGATGATCTCGGCCCAGTCGTCGTAGCGCTGGCTCCAGAAGGCCGTGCCCCAGGCCTCGTTGAGGGTGTCGAGGTCCGTGTACTTGGCGGTGAGCCAGCGGCGGAAGTGGGCTGCCGTCTCGTCGCACCAGCAGTGCGTGCAGTACTCGTTGTTGATGTGCCACATGCGCAGGGCCGGGTGGTCGCCGTAGCGCGCGGCGAGGTCCTCGGTGAGTGCGGCGGCGTACCGGCGGTAGACGGGAGAGGACGGGCAGAACTGCTGGCGCGAGCCGTACCAGACGGTTTCGCCGTGCTCGTCGCGCGGGAGCGTCTCCGGGTGGAGGTGGCCCATCCACGGCGGCGGGGACGCGGTCGGGGTGGCCAGGACGACGCCGATGGAGTGGGCGTGCATGAGGTCCATCAGCCGGTCGAGCCAGCCGAACTCCCGGGCACCGGGGCGCGGTTCGAGCTTCGCCCAGGAGAAGACGCCGAGCGTCACGGAGTTGACGCCCGCCTCCTTCATGAGGCGTACGTCCTCGGCCCAGACCTCTTCGGGCCACTGTTCGGGGTTGTAGTCGCCGCCGAAGAGGATCTGGCGTCCGGTGGCGTCGGAGAGGTTGGTCATGGTGGCTCTCACTCGGGGTCGGCGTACTGGATGCCGCGGCCGTTGGTGGACAGATAGACGCGGCCGTGGATGCGGGGGTCGCCGGTGACGGCTGCTCCGGTCCAGCCCCACTGGTGGGCGTCGTCGTTGATACGGGTCCAGCGCGCGCCCTCGTCGTCGGAGCGGTACACGGCAGTGATGGTCTCGGTGGACCCGAC
This sequence comes from Streptomyces sp. NBC_01465, assembly GCF_036227325.1. Classification (NCBI taxonomy): domain Bacteria; kingdom Bacillati; phylum Actinomycetota; class Actinomycetes; order Kitasatosporales; family Streptomycetaceae; genus Streptomyces; species Streptomyces sp. NBC_01465. Next base: position 7,696,627 of record NZ_CP109467.1, read on the forward strand.
GAGATAGAGGGCGGGGTACCGGGCGCCCGGGGCGGCCTTGCCGAACCCGAGGGCATACGAGGCCGAGGCACTGGAGACCTTCGTGAAGGTGACGCCGCCGTCCCGCGAGCGGTAGAGGCCGTTCGACTTCGCCGAGAGCCAGAGGTCGCCGGAGCGTCCTGGAGCCGCGGCGATACGGAACTGGCTGTCACCGGAGGGGAGTCCGGTGGCCCGGGCGGTGAAGGAGGCGCCACTGTCAGTGCTGGCGGATACGGTTCCTGTGTCGGTGTCGTAGACATAGAAACGGGTGGGATCGGCGGGGTCGGCGACAGGGACCCCGCCCTTGGGGAAGGAGGAGACCTCGGTCCAGGTGGCGCCGCCGTCGGTGGAGCGGTGGGCGGGGTATTTGGTGCCGTCCCAGTGGACGAACGACCAGAGCAGGGTGGCCCCGTCGGCACCGACCGCGATCGGCCCCGGCGCGGCGGACGCGATCTCGGGCTGCGCGGCAAAGGGGGTCCAGGTGCGGCCGCCGTCGGTGGACGACGCGCCGTTCTTTCCGGACGACCACCCGGTGCGGACCGTGTACGAGGGCTTCAGGGCTGCCTGGGCGAGGCCGGTGGCGGAGCCGAACACGGGGTTGGTGGCCATGCCGAGCGAGGGGGAGGAGGTGAGCGAGTCGTGGTACATCACGCCGATGTCGCCGAGACCGCTGAGGAGATGGGCCTTGCCGGTGGGCGGGGAGAGAAGGAAGGTGACCGCGCTCTCCTCCAGTCCGCGGATCTGCGGCGCCCAGTGGACGAGGTCGCAGGTCGAGAACAGGGTCGCCCCCGTTCCGTACACGATGTGGCGCGAGTCGTACGGATCGATGCCGACGGTCTGGATCCACCAGCCGAACTTCGCCTTCTCACCCCAGTTGAGATACGGCGTCTCCGTGACGTCGAGAACCGCGGAGTCCTTGAGGGAGACCCAGGTGCGGCCCCGGTCGGTGGAGCGGAAGAGCGTGTCGACGTCCGCCCAGCGGTTGTTGGTCGAGACGACCACGGTGCCGGGGCGGCGGGCGTCCACGGCCACACCGCCGTAGCCGAAGGTGTCCGCGGATCCGTCCGCCGTCGTGCCGCCCGGAGGCACCGGGGTCACCTCGGTCCAGGCGCCGGTGACGGTGTTCAGGCGGTGGACGGAGCCGGTGGTCTGGTTGTTGGGGCCGGGAGTGTTCGCGTAGGTGACATACAGGTCCCGGGCCCCGATGTCGTAGGCGCTGCGTACGGGAATCTTCGCCGCGTCGCCCGACGGCTGCCCCGCCACCGTCTGCCAGCGGCCACCGGTGTACTGGTACAGGCCGGCGTCACCGCCGTCGCCCCACCCGGCGTACAGCACGCGCTCGGCGGCGGCGAGGAAGGTGATGCCCTGGCCGGACGCGGACGGGGTGGCGGGGAAGTCGGCGGCGGCCCAAGTGGAGCCCCGGTCAGTGGACTTCAGGAGTCCGTCGTGCCGGGTGCCGAGCCACAGGGTGTCGCTGTCCCGCGGGTCCACCAGCAGCCGCTCCCCGGTGCCGCGCCCGTCCTCGTTGGCGCCGAGCCTGACGTTCAGATCGGTGCGGGCCCAGGTTGCGCCCCGGTCCTCCGAGCGGAGCACGGCCCCTGTGCCCGCCGAGGGCTGGGAGTAGGTGCCCAGCGCGAGGAAGAGCCGGTCGGGGTGGGCCGCGTCGACGGCCATCGCCTCGACGCCGGTCAGGTTCCAGTCGTCCCAGCCGATGTGGTCGAGAAGCGGCACCCACCGGGAGGTGGTTCTCTCCCAGCGGTACGCACCCCCGATGTCGGTCCTGGCATAGGCGAGCCCCTTGACGCGGGGGTGGAAGAGGACTCCGGTGACGAAGCCGGTCCCGCCGATGGAGGCGGTGCGCCAGCGGTGCGCCTGGACCGACGTGTCCGCAACGGCCCCTGCGGCAGCGGCGGTTGACGCCGGAGGCAGCACGACAGCGGCCGCCGCGACTCCGGCGCCGGCGAGCACCGTGCGGCGGCTGGGGCTGCGGAGAGGTCCGTACATGGCGATCACCTTCCGGTGGGGGACATGGGGGGCGGGACTGCGGGCCACCGTGCCCGGCGGAGGCTGTGAACGCGACCGGGCACGGTGGAGCGGGAAGCCGTATGCGGGGAGGCATACGAAGGTGGCGGAGCGGGGCGGGGCGGAGCGGGTCAGCCCTTCACGGCGCCGGTGAGCATGCCCTTCTTGAAGTGCTTCTGGACGAAGGGGGAGAGGACTGCGACGGGCAGCAGCGCCAGCACCATGACGGCCATCTGGACGGACACCCGCGACAGAGATCCTGCCTTGACCACCTGGCCGAGTCCGAGCGGGATCTCCTGCTTCTGCACGAGCTGGATCAGCACGTTCTGCAGCGGCATCATGTTCTGGTCGCTGAGGTAGATCGAGGCGTTGAACCAGGCGCTCCAGTACCCGACCGCGTAGAAGAGCGTGATGACCGCGATCACCGCACGGGACAGTGGCATCACGATCTGCCAGAGGATGCGGACATCCCCCGCCCCGTCGATGCGCGCACTGTCGATGAGTTCCGATGAGATGCCCATGAAGAATCCGCGCAGGACCAGGACGTTGAAGATGTTGATCGCGCTCGGCAGGATCAGCGCGAGATAGCTGTCCGTGAGGCCCAGCGTCTGCACCAGCAGATAGGTGGGGATCATCCCGGCGCCGAAGAACATCGTCGCCATGAGCACCATCAGGATGAGCCGGTGGCCGAGTGAGCCTGGACGCGAAAGGCCGTAGGCGCACAGGATCGACACGGTCATCGAGAACAGGGTGCCGACCAGCGTAACCAGGACGCTGATGACCGCGGCCCGCGTGACCTGGCCACCGCTGAGCAGCTCCTTGTACGCGATGAGCGTGAAGTCTCTCGGGACGATCACCAGACCGCCCGCATCGGAGATCGCCTCCTTCGAGGAGACGCTGGTGACGACCACGATCCACAGCGGGAACAGCACGGCGAGGCAGGCGAGCCCGAGCGCGGCGCCCTTCACCGTGAGCCCCGCCCTGCCAGGCGTCTCTTCCCACGGGGGCCGGGGCGGCGCCGACCAGCGCGAGGGCCGTGAGGTGCCGGGCTTGTCCATGACGGCGGTCACTTCTTGTACACCCCCTGCTCGCCCATGAGATGGGCGATCTTGTTCGCGGTGAGGACGAGCACGATGCCGACGACCCCCTTGATGAGGCCGGCGGCGGCGGCGTAACTGAAGTCCTGGTTACGGATACCGGTCCACCACACGAAGGTGTCCAGGACCTCGGCGGCACCGGGCCCCACCGCGTCCCGCTGGAGCAGCAGTTGCTCGAATCCGACGGTGAGCGCGTCGCCGACCCGCAGCACGAGCAGCAGGGCGATCACCGGGCGCAGCGCGGGCAGCGTGATGTGCCACATACGGCGCCAGCGGTTCGCGCCGTCCATCGCCGCGGCCTCGTACAGATCGGTGTTGACCGCCGCGAGCGCTGCGAGGAAGACGATGATTCCCCAGCCCGCGTCCTTCCAGATGCCTTCCGCTGTCACCAGGAATTTGAAGATCCCCGGGTCGGTCATCAGGTCGAAGCCCTCATGACCGTGCTCGCGCAGTGTCTGCGCGATGACGCCGGCACCGCCGAAGATCTGCTGGAAGACGGCGACGACCAGGATCCATGAGAAGAAGTGCGGCAGATACAGAACCGCCTGTGCGAAAGCCCGCACCCGGGGCCTGATCACGCTGTTGATGAGGAGCGCGAGTGCGATGGGCAGCGGAAAGAAGAGGACGAGCTGCAGGAAGAACAACACGAAGGTGTTCTGGACCGCGTCCCAGAACTTCGGGTCCTCGAAGACCCGTTGGAACTGCTCGAACCCCACCCACGGGCTGTGGGCCATCGCCGTGATGCCGTTGGTGGAGACGTACGGGTCGTAGTCCTGGAACGCGGTGATGTTGCCCAGGATCGGTATGTAGTTGAAGACCAGTACGAGGAGCAGCGCGGGCACGGTCATCAGGATCAGCGTGCGGTCGCGTCTGAAGCGCCTCCGCAGTGGGATCTTCGCGGAAGGCACCGTCTTGGCGCGCGTCCTCGACGGGGCGGGCGACTCGTCGGTCACGTCATTGCGGGGCGGCGACAAACTGGGGGTGTCCGCCGCCGTGTGGTGCGCCACGGTCTACTCCTCGGTGCGTGGCCCCGGGCCGGACGGCTTGGGCGCGCGTCCGGCCCCGGGAGTCATCAGGCGTCGGTTGGTCAGCCGGCGGACGAGCCGTTGTCGTCGAGCAGCTTCTTGTACCAGTCGCGGAGCTGGTCGCCGCCCTTGGACTTCCACTCCGAGACGGCCTGCTGCATGTCGCTGACCTTCTTGCGGCCGCGGACGATGTCCTTCTCCAGCTGCTCGAAGTCGTTCATCAGGTTCGTCCAGCGGCTCGGCTCGATGATCGTCAGGCCGTAGAAGGAGGACTTGGTGGTGAAGGTGCCCATGCGCTGCTGCCACTCGATCATGTCTTTGGTGACGTCGGGCAGATCGGGGTGGGCGACGTAGGCGGAGGGCGCGCCGACGTAGCCCCAGGCCCCGTTGACCTCGATGTTGCCCTGGTCGGTCTTGACCGGACGTCCGTCGGTCATCTTGTAGTCGGTGCCCTCGACGCCGTAGTCGGCGAGCATCCGCTCCTTGGTGCCGTACGGCGCGGAGCAGAAGTTGGCGATCGCCAGGATGTCCTTGACGACCTGTTCGGAGGCGCTCTTGTTGACGAAGGCCCAGATGCCCGCCGGGTTGGTCGCCCACAGCTTCGGATTGCCGCCGGCATGTCCGGGGATGTCCATCGCCCCCATCGAGAACGACGGGTGCTTCGCGATCTGTTCGGCGGTCTTTCCGTACCAGCCCGACAGGTCGCCGTTGTAGATCAGGACTTCGCCGTCGGTGAACCGGACGCTGGCATCGCCCTGGTTCTGCGCCTTGGCGTCCGGGTGGACGACGCCGGCCGAGAACAGCTTGCGGGTCCACTCCAGGGCTTCGAGGTACTCGGCGGTCTCGATACGGTTGGTCATCTTGCCGTCGATCAGGTGCCAGCCCAGCGCCTTGTCACCGCCGTTGAGGACGCCGAACATGTTCCACGCTGTCCACGTCATGTCGTCGCAGGCCCACACTTTGGCCTTGGCGCTGGTGATCTCCTTGGCGAGCGAGAAGAACTCGTCCGCGCTCTTGGGGACCTGCCACCCCTTCGCCTCGAAGGTGTCCTTGCGGTAGAACGGCGCGATGTTCGTGACGTACGAGGCGGGCATCGGGATGCCCCGCAGCTTGCCGCCGAAGATGGAGCGTTGCCAGGCGTCGGTGGGGATGGCCGCAAGGTTCGGGTAGTCCTTGACCTTGTCGCCGGAGAGGTACGGGCCGAGGTCGGCGAACTTGGCGTTGATGGCGGTGGGGATCTTGCCGCCGAGGTTCCAGCCCGGGACGACGACCAGGTCCGGGACGTCGCTGGAGGCGAGCACCGCGCCCAGCTTCTGGTCGTAGGTGTTGCCGTCCTGGTTCTTCCAGGTCGTCTGGACGCCGATGGCGTCGTTCATCGCCGCGTAGTAGGGGTTGTTCTGGGCCGGCGGCGTGCCCCAGAACGGCGACATGACCGTGATCTTGCTGCCCTTGCCCAGCTTGGTCTCGACCGAGGCCTTGAGCTGGGCGGTGGCTATCGCCTGGGTGAAGCCGGCCGATGAGCCGTTCTTGGACGGGATGTCGGGGGTCACGACGTTCCGCGCCACATAGGCCGGGAGGATCTTCTGTGCGTTCTTCCCGGTGGTGGTGCCGTCCTTGCTGCCCGTGTTGCTGCTGCCGCAGGCCGCCAGCAGCGGCATTCCGCCGGCCACGGCGAACGCGGCGACCGCGGTGGAGGAGAGGAAGGTTCTCCGGCTGGGGGCAGAGGGGGTGTTCGGCGTCATTGCGTAACCCTTCATGGCACACCAGGACACATGGCGGGACACCCGCCGGTCGGCTCCTGTGTCAGAGGTGGAGCGCTGTATGTCGAAGCGCTTCGATGTTGCTGCGACATTAAGTGAACGGGTCTGACCGCACAAGAGTTGATTTCAAGAAACCTCGCCCATGTTTCTGATCCATTTCGCTATGGGACGTACATAGCACTTGAGTTGTGACCCCTTCATGTCTTGACACTTGACTCTGCGGCGGCTCAGCATCGAAGCGCTTCGAACGATCAACCTCCGACCTCTGCAAGGGGATCAGCACGTGACCGACCTCCAACAGCCCTTCCGTGACCCGCAGTTGTCGCAGGACAAGCGCATCGACGACCTCCTCGCGCGGCTCACGGCCGAGGAACGGATCGCGATGCTGCACCAGTTCGCACCCGCCGTGGAACGGCTCGGCGTGGCCGCGTTCCGCACCGGGCAGGAGGCGCTGCACGGCGTCGCCTGGATGGGCAGGGCGACGGTCTTCCCTCAGGCCGTGGGGCTCGGCGCCACCTGGAACGAGCAGCTCGTGCGGCGGGTGGGCGAGGCGGTGGGCACCGAGGTCCGTGCCCTGCGCGCGCAGGACGACCGGGTCGGCCTCAACGTATGGGCGCCGACTGTGAATCTGCTGAGAAACCCGCTGTGGGGGAGGGGCGAGGAGGGCTACTCCGAGGACCCCGCTCTGACCTCCGCCATCGCGGTGGCGTACACGCGCGGACTGCGCGGCGACCACCCGCGGTTCTGGCGCACGGCCCCCGTGCTCAAGCACTGGCTCGCGCACAACAACGAGACACGCCGCGACACCACCTCGTCCTCCGTGCGCCCGCGCGTGCTGCACGAGTACGACCTGAGGGCGTTCCGCGACGCGGTCCGCGCGGGGGCGGTGGCTGGTGTCATGCCCGCGTACAACCTGGTCAACGGGCGCCCCAACCACGTCTCCCCGCTCCTCGGCGAGCACCTGCGCACCTGGACCGACCAGCCGCTGCTGGTCTGCTCGGACGCGGGCGCGCCCTCCAACCTGGTCGATTCCGAGAACTACTTCGACACCCACGAGGAGGCCACCGCGGCCTCCCTCAAGGCCGGCGTCGACAGCTTCACCGACCACGGCACGGACTCCACCATCATGATCGGCCGGATCCGCGGCGCCCTGGAGCAGGGACTGATCACCCAGGACGACATCGACACGGCGGTGCGCAGGCAGCTGGCGGTGCGCTTCGGGCTCGGTGAGTTCGACCCCGGACTCGACCCGTACGCCGCGACGGCGGACTTCGACACCCCCGAACACCGGGCACTCGCCCAGGAAGCGGCGGAACAGGCGATCGTCCTCCTCAAGAACGACGGCCTGCTGCCGCTCGCCGCAGGGCAGCGGATCGCGGTGGTCGGACTGCTCGCCGACGAGTGCAAACTCGACTGGTACAGCGGCACCCTCATCCACCGCTCCACCCCGCTCGACGGCCTGCGGGCCCGCTTCGGCGCGGACGCGGTCGTCCACGCCGAGGGCGCCGACCGCGTACGGCTGAGGACGGCGGCCGGCTGGCTCCGGGTGCCGGAGTACGACGGCGAGGCCGAGACGCGCGGAGCCGAGGGCGCACTCGACCCGGCCCTGCTCGCGGGCCGCACCGACCTTCCGCCGCTGACCTGCGGCGACACCGCGTCCGAACTGGCCCTGATCGACTGGGGCGACGGAGTTCTGACCTTGCGCGCGGCCGACGGAAGGTACCTGTCGGTCGCCGAGGACGGCTACGTACGGGCGTCCGCGGACGAGCCCGGAGGCTGGGTCGTCCAGGAGACGTTCACGCTGGAAGAGCACGACGGCGGGCACCTCCTCAGGCACACAGGGACGGGTCTCTGCGTCTCGGTTGCCGCCGGCGGCGCAAAGGTTGCCGAGTCGGGAGAAGTTTTTTCCGTCGAGGTGATCGAGCGCGGCGAGGACGCGGTGGCGCGGGCCGCGGCGGACGCGGACGTGGTGATCGTCGTCGCGGGCAACGACCCGCACATCAACGGCCGGGAGACCGAGGACCGTACGACGCTTTCTCTCCCGCCCCAGCAGGACAGACTGTGGCGTGCGGCCCGCGAGGCGAACCCGCGCACTGCGCTGGTGCTCACCTCGGCGTACCCCTACGCGGTCCCCGAGGCGCACGAAGAACTCCCCGCGCTGCTGTGGACCGCGCACGGCGGCCAGGCGGCGGGCACGGCACTGGCCCGCGTACTGGCGGGCGACGTCTCCCCAGCCGGCCGCCTCCCCCAGACCTGGTACGCCTCCGACGCGGACCTGCCCGGCCTGCTGGACTACGACATCATCGGCTCGCGCCAGACGTACCTGTACTTCGACGGCACCCCGCTCTACGCCTTCGGCCACGGCCTGACCTACTCGACGTTCCGCTACGAGGGCCTGACCGCGGAACGCGACGGTGACCTGATGCGTGTGGCGTTCACGGTCACCAACACGGGGTCGGTGGCGTCCGACGAGGTGGCGCAGCTGTACGCACGCGCCGTGGACGCGTCGGTCCCGCGCGCGTCCCGCGAACTGGTTGCGCACCGGAGGCTGCACCTGGCTCCGGGGGCGGCCGAGCGCGTCGCGTTCGACGTCCCGGTGTCCGCGCTGGGCCACTGGGACGTGGCGCACGGCCGCTGGACGGTCGAGTCGGGAACGTACGAACTCCTGGCCGGCGCGTCCAGTACGGACATCCGCCAGACGGAGTCGCTGACGGTGGAGGGCGACACACGCGGCCCGCGCCCCGTACGCGCGCAGGGTCTCGAGGCATCGGACTTCGACGAGCAGCGGGCTGCGGAACTGGTGGACCGGACGAAGGTCTCGGGAGACGCGGTGACGCCGGCGGAGGGGGCGGAGGCCGAACTGGTCTTCCGCGCCTGCGACTTCGGGGCGGGCGTCACCGGAGTGGTGGTGACGGCGTCCGGGGAGGGCTCGGTCGCCGTCGAGGTGGCGGGTACGACGGTACGGGTGGACGTCCCACCGACGGGGAGCCCGTACGCCTACACGACGCTGGACGCGGAACTCCAGGTGTCCGGAGTGCACGACGTCCACCTGAAGCTGCGCGGGTCGGTGAGGCTCGCGCACCTCGGCTTCTCCGGCTGAGGGTCCGGGGGAGCCGAACAGCGGCCCGGCACGGAATTATCGTGCCGGGCCGCTGCTCTGCCGTACGCGGCCTTCGGTCGGTGTCGCGTCCGAACGGACCGCAAGCGGCCATTGAGTAACCCCCACCCACGCCAACCACCTCCGCGAGAGCGGCGCCGGTTTAGGCGCAAAACCAGCGGTCCGGGGGCGGAGCCCCCGAATTGGGGGCCACGCACACCCGAGCCAGGGGGCCTGGGGCGCAGCCCCAGTTTCGGGAAGGGGCGGGATTGGGGATACCCTCCGCCGTCACCCCAGCCGCACCGCAACCCCCTCCACCCCGTCCCCGGAGACCCGCACCGCACCCCCCACCCGCTCCACCCGGAACGTCGCAGCCACCGCCCCCGTCCGATCCGGAACGTTCACCACAACCGGGTCCTCCCCCAACTCGAACACCCGCAACGTCAGCCCCTCCAGCCACTCCCCGTCCGGCCGTTGATCATCCGCCCCCCACGGCAGCACCACCCCCGCCCGCACAAACAACGGCAGGCTGTCGAAGCCGTACGTCTCCCGCCGCCACACCGGCCCCGCGACCGTCTCCCCGCTCAGCAGATGCGTCCACACCCCCTCGGGCAGGTAGTACTCGACCTCCCCGTCCTCCGCGAACACCGGCGCGACCAGCAGATCGGGCCCGAGCATGTACTGCCGGTCCAGCGTCCGCGCCGTCGGATCCCCGGGGAACTCCAGCAGCATCGGCCGCATCATCGGCACCCCCGTCCGGTGCGCCTCCGCCGCCACCCCGTACAGATACGGCATCAGCCGGTGCTTCAGCAGCGTGAACTGCCGCGTCACCTCCACCGCTTCCTCGCCGAACTCCCACGGCACGCGGTACGAGACGTTCCCGTGCAGCCTGCTGTGCGACGACAGCAGCCCGAACGCCAGCCACCGCTTGAAGACCGCCGGATCGGGCGTCCCCTCGAACCCCCCGATGTCATGGCTCCAGAACCCGAACCCCGACAGCGACAGCGACAGACCACCCCGCAACGACTCCGCCATCGCATTGAACGAGGCGAAACAGTCACCGCCCCAGTGCACCGGGAACTGCTGCCCGCCCGCGGTCGCCGACCGCGCGAAGACGACAGCCTCCCCGTGCCCGCGCTCCTTCTCCAACAGATCAAAAACCGTCTTGTTGTAGAGGTGCGCGTAGTAGTTGTGCATCCGCTCCGGATCGGACCCGTCGTGCCAGACCACATCGGTCGGAATGCGCTCCCCGAAGTCCGTCTTGAAGCAGTCGACCCCCTGGCCGAGCAGGACCCGCAGCTTCCCCGCGTACCACTCCCGCGCCGCCGGATTCGTGAAGTCGACCAGCGCCATGCCGGGCTGCCACAGGTCCCACTGCCAGATGTCGCCATTGGGTCTCCGTACCAGAAAGCCCAGTTCAGCGGCCTCCGCGAAGAGTGCGGACTTCTGCGCGATGTACGGGTTGATCCACATGCTGATCCGCAGCCCGCGCTCCTTCAGCCGCGCCAGCATGCCCTCCGGATCGGGGAAGACCTCCGGGTCCCAGGCGAAGTCCGACCACTGGTACTCGCGCATCCAGAAACAGTCGAAGTGGAAGACGGACAGCGGTATGTCCCGCTCCGCCATGCCGTCCACGAACGACGTGACGGTCGCCTCGTCGTACTCCGTGCAGAAGGACGTCGTCAGCCACAGCCCGAACGACCAGGCGGGCGGCAGCGCGGGCCGCCCCGTCAGCGCCGTGTAGCGCCGCAGCACGTCCTTGGGCGTCGGACCGGCCACCACGAAGTACTCCAGCGACTGGTCCTCGACGCTGAACTGCACCTGCCCCACCGACTCCGAGCCGATCTCGAAGGAGACCTTCCCCGGGTGGTTGACGAAGACGCCGTACCCCCGCGACGACATGTAGAAGGGGACGTTCTTGTACGCCTGCTCGCTGCTGGTGCCGCCGTCCGACTGCCAGATGTCGACCGTCTGGCCGTTCTTGACGTACGGGGTGAAGCGCTCCCCGAGCCCATAGACGGACTCGCCGACACCGAGCGCGAGTTGGGCGACCATGTGATGGCTGCCGTCAGGGGCCGTGGCGAAGGCCGTGCCCCTGGGCTCGACGGCGGTCAGCTGACGCCCGTCCTCGTCGAGGAAGCGCAGCCCCCAGGGCCCCTCGCCGTCCATCCGCAGTGTGAGCGGACCGCTGACCAGCTCGGTGACCGCGCCTTCGCGCCGGGTCCGGGCGGCCGGCGTCGTGTCGGCGCCCGGAAGTTCGAAGTCCGGCCCGGGGCGGGACTTTCCGGCGTGATGCGTGGCCCGTACGCCGATGACGCCCTCCGCGGGGGAGTGGCATTCGACGGTGATCAGGGGGGAGTTGAGGGTGTCGCCGCGGGAGGCGACCTTGGTGACGGAGGCGTATGCGGTGAAGCGGCCCGGTCCGACCTGGAGGTCGCGTACTTCGGTCGCGTACGAGGCGCGGACGCCCTCGCGCATGAGCCAGAAGCCGTTCGTGAACTTCATAGAGGTTCCTTGCGTGGTGGATGCGCGAATCAAATTACGCGATGTCGAAGCGCTTCGATAGAGGGTTCCGAGATCTGAGTACGAGTACGGATACCGACCCCGCCTCAAGATCGACAGAGTGGGTGCATGACAACACCGCGCAGCTCTTCCACCACCGCCGAACGCACCGTCCTGGCCATACTCGGCGTCGCCGCACTGGTTGCCGCCGTCTGGATCGGACTGATGGCCCTGACCATCGGGTCCTGGGCCCTCAGCGGCTGAGCGCCTGCCCGCAGTTGCCGCAGAAGCGCGCGTCGCGCTCGGGGGCGAGCCGTCCGCACTCCGGGCAGACCCGGTCGAGCAGACAGGCCGCCTCGCCGCCCGTATCGGTCACCGCGCCCGCGATGGCCATGCCCGGCCGGCGGCGATGCGCCGTCAGATAGACGAGACCTTGCGCACCGGCCTCCAGTGACCGGCGCGAGGTCCGGGGCAGCCAGACGACGGTGTGCCGTACGAGCTCCTGCCGGCCCTCGGGGGTGACGAGTTGCCCCTCCCCGTCCAGCACCACCAGAAGCACGTCGAGTACGTCGTCGCTGTGCTCGCCGACCACGGCGCCGGGACCGAGCCGTACGACATTGGCGTCGAGCCCGCGGCCGGGCTCGGCCAGCCGCCACAGCGCGCCCTGCCGCTGCTCGCCGAGCGCGAGGAGCCCGTCCAGGGTGGTCAGGGTGCGGGCGGCAGCGGGCGTTGTCATGCGATCGATCCTAATTGGCACCCCCGTTCACCCTTTCGGGTAACGCGCGGAACCTTTGTCCCGGCGTGCGCCGGGGGCGGGTCTCTAATGAGTGCGCGGCGCCGGACGGGGCCGACGAGGGGCGGGGGCCATGGGGTTTGTCGTTCTGGGAGCCTGGCTGCTGACGGCGTCGCTGGGTCTCTACTTGTTCATGATCTGGCTGCGTCACGGCGGTCTGCGGCAGCGGTCGGCGGGAGTCACGCGTCTGCCGGTCTGGCTGATCATGGGCCATGTGGGGCTGGCGGTGGCGGGTCTCGCCGCCTGGGCTCTCTACCTGTTCGGTCATATGAAGGCCTCTGCGTGGGCGGCCTGCGGGGTGGTGCTGGTCGTCGCCTCGTTCGGCGCGATGATGCTCTTCCGCTGGCTGCCCAGCCCGGGGCGGCATGCGCAGGGGAGCCAGAAGACCCCCGAACGGCACTTCCCCGTCAGGGGAGTTGTCGCCCACGGGGTCTGTGCGGCGGCCACGGTCCTGCTCGTGATCGCGGTGGCCAGCCGCTCGGCCTGACCCCGCCGGTATCCGCTCCTAGCGCGCGTCCGCCACCCGGAACCGCAGCCCGGCCGCCTGCAGCCGTCCCAGCAGCGCGTCGCCCATCGCCACGGCCGTCGTGACCTGCCCGGACGTGCTCGGGAGTTCGTCGAAGGCCAGGCTCAGGGCGGCCTCGGCGAACATCTTCGCCGTCTCGTCGTAACCGGGGTCCCCGCCCGACACCTCGGTGAAGACGCGGCGCCCGCCGCCCTCGCCCACGAAGCGCGTCACGAACCAGCTCCGGCTGCGCCGCTCCTGGCTCGGACCGCTGCCGGGCGCGACCCGGCTCATCAACCAGTCGCGTACGGGCGGGAGTTGGGCCAGCGCCAGCATCGCGCCCGCCCCGACCGGGGCGCCGAGCGCGGTCGGCAGCCGCTTGACGCCCGCGAAGTGCCGGTAGCGGAAGTCGGGCCCGTACCGGGGGAGCGCGGCCGCCGAACGGGCCACCACCTGCGGGTCGATGAGCGGCAGGGGCAGCGCCCACAGCCCCGTCTCCCGGCTGAAGTGCGGCGCCCCGACGGGGCCGCGGGCCCGCCGCCCCACCAGCCGCGCCTCGTGTCGGCGCCGGTCCTGCGCCGCCCTGAGCACCTGGGGGCCGCGGCTCATCGCGGTCAGTGCGGAGGCGAAGGTGCCGCCGGAGAAGGTCGCGTGCGTCGTCACGAAACCGTCGATGCGCAGCGGCACCCCCTCCGGGAGCTGCTGGACGGTGAAGTACACGCCGATGTCGTTGGGTACGGAGTCGAAGCCCGCCGCGTGCACCAGGCGCGCCCCGGTCTCACGGGCCCGCGCGTCGTGCCGTACGAACATCGCGTCGACGAACTCCGGCTCGCCCGTGAGGTCCACATAGTCGGTGCCCGCCTCCGCGCAGGCGGCGACAAGACCCTCGCCGTACCAGATGTACGGACCGACCGTCGTGGCCACCACCCGCGCCGACTCGGCGAGCGCCTGCAGCGAGAGGGGGTCCGAGGAGTCGGCTTCGACGAGCGGCAGCGTCGCGCAAGCGGGGTCGATCGCGACGAGACGCTCGCGCAGCGCCTTCAGCTTCTCCAGGTCGCGTCCCGCGAGCGCCCAGCGGCACTCGGCGGGCACGTGGGCGGCGAGATACTCCGCGGTCAGCGTGCCCACGAAGCCCGTCGCCCCGAAGAGCACGATGTCGTACTGCCTCTCCACTGTGCCCTCCGCCGTTCCGTACCGCGTCGTTGTCGGTGGCTGAGGCTAGCGTGTGAGGAGCCGTGCCGACAGTGCGGAGATCAGCTCGTCGTCCACACCGAGCTGCTCCCGCGCGTAGCCGGTGAGGGATCCGTGGCGTGCGTTGATGCCGTCGAGGAAGAGCTGCATGATCTCGGCCGGGGCACGGCCGTATCCGGGCCAGACCGGCCGCCGTCCGTCGTGGTCGGCGATCCAGTCGGCGAGCAGCCGCTCCGAGGCCAGTTCGGTGAGGGCGAAGTCCTCGACGACGGTTTTCTCGTCGACCCCCACAAGGTCCAGGACCAGGGCGGCGATCAGCCCGGTGCGGTCCTTTCCTGACGCGCAGTGGAAGACCACCGGGCCCTCGGACGGGGCGGCGATCACATCGAGGACCTGCCGGATCTCCTTCACCCCGTCGTGTGCCACCTCGTCGAAGCGGTCGGCGAGATAGCGGCCGACGGGCACATCGGCGCCGAGTGCCGCCTGGTCGTAGGGGCGGTGCTCGATGGAGAGGTTGTGGTACGTGAGCCCGGCGTGCCCGGGGACCCGGCCCTTGGCCTCGATCTCCCACGGGTAGCGCAGATCGATCACGGTGCGGACGCCGAGTGCCAGATAGCGGTCCCAGTCGTCGTCGGCCAGCTTGCCGAGCGAGTCGGAGCGGTAGAGGAGGCCCGGCCGGACCGTCTGCCCGTCCGTGGTGCGGTAGCCGCCCAGGTCACGGAAGTTGTGCAGCCGGTCGAAGGCTATGTGTCTGCTCATCTGCGGCACTCTAGGGGAGAGTGGAGAAACTGAGCGCTTGCTTGGCTCAGGGGCTTGTGCAGAGTGGAACACGTTCTTAGCATCACTGATGTTACATCAGAAGTGTCATACAGCTGGGGGCTTGATGGCAGCGACAGGGAACGGCCCGCTCGCCGGGGTACGCGTGGTCGAGCTGGCGGGTATCGGGCCCGGCCCGTTCGCCGCGATGCTCCTCGCCGACCTCGGCGCCGACGTCGTACGGGTCGACCGGCCGGGCGGCGGTGGCCTCGCGGTGAATCCGGCGTACGACCTGACCAATCGCAACAAACGCTCGGTGCTGATCGACCTCAAGGCGGCGGACGGCCCTGACCGCGTCCTGGACCTGGTCGAGCGCGCCGACATCCTCGTCGAGGGGTTCAGACCCGGAGTGGCCGAGCGGCTCGGCGTGGGCCCCGACGCCTGCCTCGCCCGCAATCCGCGGCTGGTGTACGGGCGGATGACCGGCTGGGGCCAGGAAGGCCCCCTCGCCCAGCGGGCCGGCCACGACATCGCGTACATCGCGATCACCGGGACGCTCGGCATGATCGGCAAACCGGGCGAGCCGCCGACCGTACCGGCCAACCTCGTCGGGGACTACGCGGGCGGCTCGCTCTACCTCGTCGTCGGCGTCCTCGCCGCGCTCCAGCACGCCCGCTCCGAAGGCGGCACGGGCCAGGTCGTCGACGCGGCCATCGTCGACGGCGCCACGCATCTCGCCACGATGATCCACGGGATGATGGCGGCGGGCGGCTGGCAGGACCGCCGCGGCGCCAACCTCCTCGACGGGGGCTGCCCCTTCTACGGCACGTACGAGACCGCGGACGGCGCGTACATGGCCGTCGGCCCCCTGGAGCAGCAGTTCTACGACGAGTTCATCCGGCTGCTCGGCCTGGAGGGCCAGGCACCCGAGCGCAAGGACCTCACCCGCTGGGACGAACTGCGCACCGCCGTCACCGACCGCTTCAGGACGAAGAGCCGCGCGGAGTGGACCGAGATCTTCGAAGGCTCCGACGCCTGTGTGGCCCCCGTGCTCTCCCTGCGCGAAGCCCCCACCCACCCGCATCTCGCCGCGCGCGCCACCTTCGTGGAGCACAGCGGCATCACCCAGCCCGCCCCCGCGCCGCGCTTCTCCGCGACGCCGGGATCCGTACACCGGGGCCCGGCACAGCCCGGCGCCGACACCGCCGAGGTGGCCGCCGACTGGGACGTGCCCGGCCTCGCCAAGGAGGAACTCCGTTGAAGCGGCAGCTGTTCGACGCCGAGCACGACGCATTCCGCGAGACCGTGCGTGCATTCCTTGCCAAGGAGGTTCTGCCGCACTACGAGCAGTGGGAGAAAGGCGGCATCGTCTCGCGCGACGCCTGGCGGGCGGCGGGGAAGCAGGGCCTCCTCGGCCTCGCCGTCCCCGAGGAGTACGGCGGCGGCGGGAACGCCGATTTCCGCTACAGCGCCGTACTGGCCGAGGAGTTCACCCGCGCCGGTGCCGCAGGTCTCGCGCTCGGGCTGCACAACGACATCATCGGCCCGTACCTCACCGGCCTCGGAACGGACGAGCAGAAGCGGCGCTGGCTCCCCGGCTTCTGCAGCGGCGAGATCATCACGGCGATCGCGATGACGGAACCGGGTGCGGGCAGCGACCTCCAGGGGATCCGCACCAGCGCCGAGGACCGCGGCGACCACTGGCTGCTCAACGGCTCCAAGACCTTCATCTCCAACGGGATCCTCGCCGACCTGGTGATCGTCGTCGCCAAGACGTCCCCCGAGGGCGGCGCGAAGGGTCTGTCGCTGCTGGTCGTCGAGCGCGGCGCGGAAGGCTTCGAACGCGGCCGCAACCTGGACAAGATCGGGCAGAAGTCGCAGGACACCGCGGAGCTGTTCTTCAACGACGTACGCGTCCCGAAGGAGAACCTCCTCGGCGAGCTCAACGGCGCCTTCGTCCACCTGATGACCAATCTGGCGCAGGAGCGGATGGGCATCGCGGTCGCCGGGATCGCCGCCGCCGAGTACCTCCTCGAGATCACCATGGAGTACGTCAAGGAGCGCGAGGCCTTCGGGCGGCCGCTCTCCAAGCTCCAGCACATCCGGTTCGAGATCGCGGAGATGGCCACCGAGTGCGCCGTCACCCGTACGTTCCTCGACCGGTGCATCGTCGATCACTCGAACGGGGAACTCGACGCGGTCCACGCCTCGATGGCGAAGTGGTGGGCCACCGAGCTCCAGAAGCGTGTCGCCGACCGGTGCCTGCAACTGCACGGCGGCTACGGATACATGACCGAGTACCGGGTCGCGAGAGCCTTCACCGACGGCCGTATCCAGACGATCTACGGCGGTACGACCGAGATCATGAAGGAGATCATCGGCCGCTCCCTCCTCGGCTGACCAGCCCCCTCGTACCCCCCCGCACCCCTTGAAAGGCAGCTGTCTTGAGTACCGAAGCGTATGTGTACGACGCGATCCGCACCCCGCGCGGACGCGGAAAGGCCAACGGCGCCCTGCACGGCACCAAGCCGATCGACCTGGTCGTCGGCCTGATCCACGAGATGCGGCGCCGCTTCCCGAACCTGGACCCGGCGGCCATCGACGACATCGTGCTCGGTGTCGTCTCCCCGGTCGGCGACCAGGGATCGGACATCGCCCGCATCGCTGCCGTCGCGGCCGGACTGCCCGACACCGTCGCCGGCGTCCAGGAGAACCGCTTCTGTGCCTCGGGCCTGGAGGCCGTCAACCTGGCCGCCGCCAAGGTCCGTTCGGGCTGGGAGGACCTCGTCCTGGCGGGTGGCGTCGAGTCGATGTCCCGCGTCCCGATGGCCTCCGACGGCGGCGCCTGGGCCATGGACCCGATGACCAACTGGGACACCGGCTTCGCCCCCCAGGGCGTCGGCGCCGACCTCATCGCCACCATCGAGGGCTTCACCCGCCACGACGTGGACACCTATGCCGCGCTCTCCCAGGAGCGCGCCGCCGAGGCATGGAAGGACGGCCGCTTCCAGCGCTCCGTCGTCCCCGTCCTCGACCGCAACGGCCTCGTCGTACTCGACCACGACGAGCACATGCGCCCGGGCACGACCGCCGAGTCCCTCGCAGGCCTCAAGCCCTCCTTCGCGGCGATCGGCGAGATGGGCGGCTTCGACGCGGTGGCGCTGCAGAAGTACCACTGGGTGGAGAAGATCGACCACGTCCACCACGCGGGCAACTCCTCGGGCATCGTGGACGGTGCGTCCCTCGTCGCGATCGGTTCGCGCGAGGTCGGCGAGCGCTACGGCATGGCGCCCCGCGCCCGTATCGTCTCCGCGGCGGTCTCCGGATCCGAGCCGACCATCATGCTGACGGGTCCCGCGCCCGCCACGCACAAGGCGCTCGCCAAGGCCGGACTGACCATCGACGACATCGACCTTTTCGAGATGAACGAGGCGTTCGCGGGCGTCGTGCTGCGCTTCGCCAAGGACGTCGGCGTACCGATCGAGAAGATCAACGTCAACGGCGGCGCCATCGCGCTCGGCCACCCGCTCGGCGCCACCGGCGCGATGATCCTCGGCACGCTCATCGACGAACTGGAGCGCCGCGACCAGCGCTACGGCCTCGCCACCCTCTGCGTCGGCGGCGGCATGGGCGTCGCCACCGTCGTCGAGCGTCTCTGACCCCCCGCCCTCATCCCTCCTCTCCCCGGAGCAGCCAGACCATGAGCGAGAACACCACCATCCGCTGGGAACAGGACGAGAGCGGCGTCGTCACCCTCGTCCTCGACGATCCGAACCAGTCCGCCAACACCATGAACCAGGCGTTCAAGGACTCCATCGCGGCCGTCGCGGACCGCCTGGAGGCGGAGAAGGACAGCGTCCGCGGCATCGTCTTCACCTCCGCCAAGAAGACCTTCTTCGCGGGCGGCGACCTCAAGGACATGATCCAGGTCGGCCCCGCCCAGGCCCAGCAGGCCTTCGACGCGGGCATGGCGATCAAGCACGCCCTGCGCCGCATCGAAACCCTCGGCAAGCCCGTCGTCGCCGCGATCAACGGGGCGGCGCTGGGCGGCGGTTACGAGATCGCCCTCGCCTGCCACCACCGCATCGCCCTCGACGCGCCCGGCTCCAAGATCGGCCTCCCCGAGGTCACGCTCGGCCTGCTTCCCGCGGGCGGCGGCGTGACCCGTACGGTACGGCTGATGGGCATCGCCGACGCCCTCCTGAAGGTCCTCCTCCAGGGCACCCAGTACAGCCCGCAGCGCGCCCTGGAGAACGGCCTGGTCCACGAAGTGGCCGCCTCCACCGAGGAGATGCTCGCGGCGGCCCGCGCCTTCATCGACGCGCACCCGGTCTCCCAGCAGCCCTGGGACGTCAAGGGGTACAAGATCCCCGGCGGCACCCCATCCAACCCGCGCTTCGCCGCCAACCTCCCCGCCTTCCCCGCCAACCTGAAGAAGCAGATCAACGGCGCGAACTACCCGGCGCCGCGCAACATCCTGGCGGCCGCCGTCGAGGGCTCGCAGGTCGACTTCGAGACCGCGCAGACCATCGAGGCCCGGTACTTCACGGAGCTGGTCACCGGCCAGGTCGCCAAGAACATGATCCAGGCGTTCTTCTTCGACCTGCAGGCCGTCAACTCCGGTGCCAGCCGCCCCCAGGGCATCGCACCGCGCCCCACCCGCAAGGTCGCCGTGCTCGGCGCCGGGATGATGGGCGCGGGCATCGCGTACTCCTGCGCCCGCGCCGGCATCGAGGTCGTCCTCAAGGACGTCACCCCGGAGGCGGCGGCCAAGGGCAAGGCGTACTCGGAGCAGATCCTGGCGAAGGCGCTCTCCCGGGGCCGTACGACCGAGGCCAAGCGCGACGCGCTCCTCGCCCTGATCAGGCCGACCGCCGACCCTGCCGACCTGGCGGGCTGCGACACGGTGATCGAGGCGGTCTTCGAGGACGTCTCCCTCAAGCACAAGGTGTTCCAGGAGATCCAGGACGTCGTCGGCCCCGACGCGCTCCTCTGCTCCAACACCTCCACGCTCCCCATCACCCTTCTCTCCGAAGGGGTTTCGCGCCCGGCGGACTTCATCGGCCTGCACTTCTTCTCGCCGGTCGACAAGATGCCGCTGGTCGAGATCATCAAGGGCGAGCGGACGGGTGACGAGGCGCTGGCCCGTGCCTTCGACCTCGTACGGCAGATCAAGAAGACCCCGATCGTCGTCAACGACTCGCGCGGCTTCTTCACTTCGCGTGTGATCGGCCAGTTCATCAACGAGGGCGTCGCGATGCTCGGCGAGGGCGCGGACCCCGCGTCCATCGAGCAGGCGGCGGCCCAGGCGGGCTACCCGGCGAAGGTGCTCTCCCTGATGGACGAGCTGACGCTCACCCTGCCGCGCAAGATCCGCAACGAGGCGCGGCGCGCGGTCGAGGAGGCGGGCGGCACCTGGGCCGGCCACCCCTCGGACGCGGTGATCGACCGGATGGTGGACGAGTTCGGCCGTACGGGACGCAGCGGCGGAGCAGGCTTCTACGAGTACGTCGACGGCAAGCGGGCGGGCCTCTGGCCGGGCCTGCGCGAGCACTTCACGCAGCAGGGCACG
Source organism: Streptomyces sp. NBC_01465 (assembly GCF_036227325.1). Taxonomy (NCBI): domain Bacteria; kingdom Bacillati; phylum Actinomycetota; class Actinomycetes; order Kitasatosporales; family Streptomycetaceae; genus Streptomyces; species Streptomyces sp. NBC_01465. The sequence goes on from NZ_CP109467.1 coordinate 7,716,965, forward strand.
GAGATCCCGTTCCTCGACATGCAGGAGCGGATGCTGTTCTCGGAGGCGCTGGACACGGTGCGCTGCTTCGAGGAGGGCGTGCTGATGACGGTGCCCGACGCCAACATCGGCTCGATCTTCGGCATCGGCTTCCCCGGCTGGACGGGCGGCGTCATCCAGTACATCAACGGCTACGAGGGCGGCCTGCCCGGCTTCGTAGCACGCTCCCGTGAACTGGCCGCCCGCTACGGCGAGCGCTTCACGCCGCCCGCGCTGCTGGTGGAGAAGGCGGAGAAGGGCGAGCGCTTCAGCTGATGCGGAGAGGCTCGCCCGGCGTGCTCAGCCCTTCCTGACCGCCTCGCCCACCTGTGCCGGTGAGGTGCGCCAGGGGGTGCCGTGGCCCGGGAGCACCCAGGACGCCTCCAGTGGGGCGATCCGGTCGAGGGAGGCGAGCGCCTCGGCCGGATCGTCGGTGAAGGGTGCGGGCTGCGGTCCGGTGCGACCGGTGAGGACGTGCCGGGTGGTGAGGGCGTCGCCGACGAAGACCGCGTCGGCGACGGGGATGTGCACGGCCACGCTGCCCGGGGAGTGCCCCGGCATGCCCACGATCACGGGGCTCCCCGGCAGGTCCAGGACGTCGCCGTCGGCGATCTCGGTCACTTCGCCGACGTAGCGGGTGCGCAGGGCGTTCTTGCGGATGCCGTACCCGAAGAATGTGAGCGCCGGTCCCAGCCGCATTGGGCCGGTCGCGGTCTTGGGCTTCTCTCCCGTACGGGCGCGGTCCGCGTCGGCGGCGTGCACGAACACCGGTACGCCGTGCTCGCTGCGCAGGCGTTCGGCGAAGCCGATGTGGTCGGCGTCGCCGTGGGTCAGTACGAGGCCGCGGATGTCGTCCGCGGTCTTGCCCAGAGAGCTGAGTTCGCGCTGCAGATCCTTCCAGTGGCCGGGCATGCCCGCGTCGACGAGCGTGATGCCCTCGGGGGTGTCGATGAGGTAGCACGCCACCACGTCGTTGCCGAGGCGGTGCAGATGCGGTGCGAGTTTCATCGTTCTCTCCCGGAGCCAGGACGGAGGTTGGTGATGGCTACGCTACTTAGCTATGATGGCTAACGTCAATAGCTTTCAGTACGGAGAGACGGACGATGCCGACCCCGGAGAAGACCTCGCTCAGCAGGATCGTGGCCACGGGCCGCGCTCTGCTGGAGGCAAGCGGCCAGCACGGGTTGACGATGCAGAGCGTCGCCGCGCGGGAGGGAGTGCGGGCCCCGTCGCTGTACAAGCACGTCGGCAATCGCGCGGCGCTGCTGGCAGCCGTGGCCGAGGCCACCGTCGACGACCTGACCGCCCGACTGGAGTCGACGGACGGCTCGCTCGAGGAACTGCTGCGCAGCTACCGGCAATTCGCCCGGTCCTGGCCCGAGGGGTTCCGGCTGATCCACTCCGCACACGCACCACCCCAGTCGCTCGCCCGCGCGGCCGGCCCGGTCCTGCGCGCCTCCAGGGAACTCGTGGGCGAGCGGGACGAGCTCGACGCGGCCCGCCTGGTGACGGCCTGGGCCACGGGATTCATCGAGATGGAGCTCAACGGCGCCTTCCAGCTCGGGGGCGACGTCGACCGCGCCTTCGAGTACGGACTGACCGGCATCCGCAGGGCACTCCAGCCCGAGGCGTGAGCCCCGGCGCTCACTCCCCGGCGTACCGGGCGCGCAACTCCTCCTTCAGGGAGCGCTGGAAGGCCGTCACCAGAGCCTGAACCACCATCGGCTGCATATGGGCGGAGAGCGTCTTCATCGTCTCCACCGCCTCGGGGTTGTGCTCGCTCTCGCTGTACGGACCCCACACCTCGTCCTGGAAGAGCCGGGTCAGCTCCTTCGCGGTCTGCCGCGAGTGTTCGAGTACGACGTCGCGCGCGGCCAGCAGCGTGTCCAAGGAGATCGGAACCTGCAGGAGCTGTACGCCGAGCCGCAGCAGCCCGGGTTCGACCCGGAAGGTGTCCGGAGCGTCGCCCCGCTCCAGCACGTTCATCGCGGCGAGCCGGTCGATGTCCTTCTCCGACAGCGCCTGCCCGGCCCGCCGTTCCAGCTCGGCGCGCGTGGCCTCCTGGGCCGAGTCGGGGGCCCAAGAGGCCACCAGGGCACGGTGGATGGCGAGATCGTGGGCGCTGAGGTCGGCCGGCAACTGCGTCACGTAGCGCTCGATGGCCGACAGCGTCATCCCCTGGTGCTGCAACTCCTCGACGAGCGCGAGCCGGGAGAGGTGCTCGGGGCCGTAGTGCCCCACGCGCCGGGGCCCGATGACGGGCGGGGGCAGCAGTCCGCGGGTGCTGTAGAAACGGACGGTGCGCACGGTGACTCCGGCGCGGGCGGCCAGTTCGTCGACCGTGAGCGTCGGCTGCTCGGTCTCTGTGGCCATGGCTGCGCCCCTCGTTGTATGTCCTGTGGCACGGGATTGATCCGTGGAACAGTATTGCTGTCTCACCACAGTTGCGAAAGCGCCTGCCGTTGTCCCACCGGATTGTCAGTGGCGGCTCGTAGCGTGGGGTCATGACGGGGATCGAGTACGTACAAGGGGACGCCACCGCGCCGCAAGGCAAAGGTGTCAAGGTGATCGCGCACGTCTGCAACGACCTGGGCGGCTGGGGCAAGGGCTTCGTGCTGGCCGTCTCGCGCCGCTGGCCCGAGCCCGAGGCGGCCTACCGGCGCTGGCATCGCGAGCGCGCGGGCAACGACTTCGGGCTCGGCGCCGTGCAGTTCGTCGAAGTCGGCCCGTACATCCGGGTCGCGAACATGGTCGGCCAGCGCGGGATACGCACCGGCAGCAAGGGCGTGCCCGTGCGGTACGAGGCCATCGACACCGCGCTGGGCGCTGTGGCCGACAAGGCTGTCGAACTCGGCGCCTCGGTCCATATGCCGCGCATCGGCTGCGGGCTGGCCGGCGGGAAGTGGGCCCGCGTCGAACCCTTCATAGCCGAGCGCCTCGTGGCACGCGGCCTCCGCGTCACGGTCTACGACCACGTGTGAGCTGCGTACGAAAACACAAGAGGTGTGTCCGGAGGGTGTCAAAGTCCGCTTGATTGCTGGTAGTTGGTAGGTATGCAGAAGCTTGCCGTGGATCTGGGGCCGCTGAAGCCCGACAACACCCAACTGCTCTTCGGGGTCGTGCTGTTCGCCCTCCTCTACCTCGTCCTGGCCAAGGTCCTCCTCCCGCGTATCGCTCGCACCATCGCAGCCCGCGACGACGCCATCCACGGGCAGCAGGAGCGGGCCGAGGATCTGCGTGTGCAGGCGGAGGAGATCCACGCGGACTACCAGGCCGCGCTCGCCGACGCCCGGCACGAGGCCTCCCGCATCCGGCAGCAGGCCAAGGAGGAGGGGGCGGCCGCGATCGCCGAGGCCCGGGCCGAGGGGATACGGGAGAAGGAGGCCATTGTGGCCGAGGGGACCGTGGTGATCGAGGCCGAGCGCACGGCCGCCGAAGCCGAGCTCCGTACGCATGTCGAGGAGCTCGCGGTGGAGCTGGCCGAGCGGATCCTGGGCGAGCCGGTACGGCAGCGCAGCGTCGACTGACCCCTCGGCACGGCCCTGACCAGGCTGATCGCATACTGGAGGGATGAGCCCTCGCACCCCGGACCCGACACCGCCCCCGCCCGGCGGGGTCCTGTGGAGCGAGGCCGGCGACCTCCGGATGCTGCTCACCCTGCCCGCGGCCCTCGTCATGCAGGTCGCCCACCCGGCCGTCGGCGCCGGTGTCGACGAGCACTCCGTCTTCCGCACAGACCCCTGGGGGCGCGGCGAACGCTCACTGCGGTCCGTACAGCTCTGGGTGTACGGCGGGGAGGCCGCGGCCGAGGAGGGCCGGCGGCTGCGCCGTATGCACCGCACCATCCAGGGCACCGACACCCGGGGCCGCAGCTACCACGCGCTCACCCCCGCCCACTACGCGTGGGTCCACGCCACCGGCTTCCCGGTCTTCCACCACGCGCGGAAGTACATAGGCCGCCCCTATACCGAGGCCCAGGAGCGACAGCTCTACGCGGAGTGGCTCCAGGTCGGCCGGATCCTCGGCATCCACGACCGGGACATGCCGCAGACCATCGAGGACTTCTGGCCGTACTACTACAAGGTGCTGGCAGAGGAGATCGAGGCGACCCCGGTTGTGAAGGAGCTCCTCGCCACCGACACCGTCATCTCCGCCCCCGACCGCGGCCCGCTCCCGCTGCGCCTGCTGCTGCGCGTGCTCTGGCCCGTCCTGCTGCCCCCGATCGCCCGCTTCCGGCGCTTCGCCACCATCGGCTTCATGCCGCCCGAGGCGCGCGAGGTGCTCGGCCTGGAGTGGACGGAGGCCCAGGAGCGCAGACTGCGCCGGTTCGGCCGCGTCGTCCGGGCCGTGGTGCCCGTACTGCCCGAGCGGCTGCGCTATCTCCCGCTGGCCCGCGAGGCCCGCGCCCGCCACCGCAGCCTCACGCGGAAGCCCTCCGCACCAGCTCCGTCTCCATGATCACCGAGTCCGCGGTCCCGTCGGCCCCGCTGTCCAGCCCGCTGATCAGCAGCCGCACCATCAGTCGCCCCATCCCCTCGATGTCCTGGCGGACCGTGGTGAGCTGCGGATCCGTGGCTTCGACGACCGAGTCCATGTCGTCGAAGCCGACGACCGCGACGTCCTCGGGAATCCGCCGACCCCGCTCCTGAAGGACCCGCAGCGCACCCTGGGCCATCAGGTCGTTCCCGGCGAAGACGGCGTCCAAGTCCGGGTGGCGGTCGAGGAGTTCGGCCATCGCCCGGGCCCCGCTGTCGGCGGTGAAGGCGCCCTGTGCGACGAGCGTGGGATCCTCGTCGCCCACCACGTCCCGGTAGCCGTCGAGCCGGTCGATACCGGACGTCTGGTCCTGCGGGCCCGCGATGTGCGCGATCCGCCGGCGCCCGAGCGAGGCCAGATGACGTACGGCGTCGCCCGCTCCGCCCCGGTTGTCGCAGTCGACGTACGGCACGGCCAGCTCGTCCGCCGCACCGGCGTGCACCGGGCGCCCGCCGAAGACCGTCGGGATGCCGACCTGGTGGGTGACGGCCGGGAGCCGGTCCTGGGTGTGCAGGGAGAAGGCGAGCGCGCCGTCGACATGGCCGCCCGCGAGATAGCGGGCGATCCGGTCGTAGTCCCCGCTGCCCTCCACCAGGAGCAGCACCAGCTGGGAGTCGTGCGCCGTCAACTCGCGGCTGATTCCGCGCAGTTGGAGGGAGAAGAACGGGTCGGAGAAGATCCGTATCTCCGGCTCGGCGATGATGACCGCCACCGCGCCGTTGCGCCGGGTGACCAGAGTCCTGGCCGCGTGGTTCGGTACGTAACCGAGCTCGTCGACCGCGAGGCGCACCCGCTCCACCAGAGGTGCCCGCACCCCCGCGCCGCCGTTGACGACGCGCGAGGCCGTCGCCCGGGAGACGCCGGCGTGGGCCGCGACGGCTTCAAGGGTGGGCCGGATTCGGTCGGGCACGCGTACTCCTCGGCGGGACGTGACGGGCGGTGGACCTGCAGCGTATCCACCGCCCGTTACGTGGTTGCCGCCGCCGTCAGTGGTCGTGGATCGTGTTCGTCGCGGCGATCTGCTTCCAGGACTTCGGCTGTGCGGGCACGGCCGAGGCGACGGCGATCCGCGCCTGGGCCTTCGCCGCCGAGGCGGGCTTCACCGGCTGGAACAGCCAGGTGTCGAAGAGCTCGGCGAGCGGCTTGCCGGAGATCTTCTCGGCGTACCGCTCGAAGTCCGCCACCGAGGCGTTGCCGTAGGCGTGCTCCTTGGGCCAGCCCTTGAGGATCGCGAAGAAGGCGTCGTCGCCGATCTCGTTGCGCAGCGCCTGGATCGCGAGCGCGCCCCGGTCGTAGACGGGGAGTTCGAACTGGTTCTCCGCGCCCGGGTCACCGGGCTTGATGGTCCAGAACGGGTCGTCGGCCGGGTGCGAGGCGTACACGTAGTCCGCGAGCTCCTGCGTGGTGCCCTCGCCCTCGCTGTCCGACCAGAGCCACTGGGCGTAGCGGGCGAAGCCCTCGTTGATCCAGATGTCCTTCCAGCCCTTGAGGGAGACGTCGTCGCCGTACCACTGGTGGGCGAGCTCATGGACGACGACCGAGACGTTCGAACCGTTCGCGAACTGCTTGGGGCTGTAGAACGGCCGGGTCTGCGTCTCCAGCGCGTACCCCGTCGTCGTGTTCGGGACGTAGCCGCCGAGCGCGCTGAAGGGGTAAGGACCGAAGTACCCGCTCAGCCAGTCGGCGACCTCGCCGGTCCGCTCGACGCTCGCCCGCGCCGCCCCGTCGTTGTCACCGAGGTCCTTGCTGTACGCGTTGACGACCGGGATGCCCGAGTCGGTCGTGCCGGTGGTGATGTCGAACTTCCCGACCGCGAGGGTCGTCAGGTATGTCGCCTGCGGCTTGTTGGAGCGCCAGTTGAAGGTGGTCTTCCCGAGCTTCGAACTCTGCGACTGGAGCGTGCCGTTGCTGATCGCCTGCGTGCCGTCGGGCACGGTCACCGAGACGTCGTACGTCGCCTTGTCGAGCGGGTGGTCGTTGCTCGGGTACCACCACCACGCTGATTCGGGCTCGTCGGCCGCGACCGCGCCGTCGGGGGTGCGGTGCCAGGTGGAGAAGCCGTACGCGGTCTTCGTGGACGGAACCCCGCTGTAGCGGACGACGACTGTCACCGAGGTGCCCTTGGGCAGGGGCTTGGCCGGGGTGATCTCCAGCTCGTGCTGGCCGGAGGCGGCGAAGGACGCCTTGGCGCCGTTGACGCGCACCTCGCTCACATCGAGCAGGAAGTCCAGGTTGAAGCGCGACAGGTCCTCGGTGGTCTTCGCGAGGAGCGTCGCCGTGCCGTCCAGGCGGTCGCTGTCCGGCTGGTACCTGAGCCTGAGGTCGTAGTGCGAGACGTCGTATCCGCCGTTGCCGTACGCGGGGTAGTACGAGTCGCCGATGCCGGGGGCTCCGGGGTGGAAGTCCGCCGCGGATGCCGGGATCGCCAGCAGCAGCGAGGCGGCGAGCGCGCTCGGGACGATCAGTCTGCGGTGCACGAGTGCTCCTAGTCATGGGGACAGAAGATCTCCTGGACCCTATGCAGTGATCGGTGCATCAGTCATGGACATGGTGGGTGCTGTCACAGAATTGCCATTCCGCCGCCATGCACTCTGTCGCCCCTTGGGTGTCTTGGTCCGCTTTCAGGCGTCTACTGCCCCCTGTTGCACGGGAGTTGACCGGAGTACGTTCCCGGCCATGCCGATACGCAGAACACTGGTGGTGGGGGCGGTCGCCGCCCTGATGGCCGTGCTGGTCTCGCCCTCCGGAGCGCAGGCCGCCCCGGCCCGGGAGAGCAGACCCGTCTACTCGTACGACAACGCGATACGCGAATCCGTCTGGGTGGACACCGGACTCGACGGTGATGCGGACGGGAAGACCGACCGGGTCGCCGTCGACATCGTCCGGCCCAGGGAGCCCGCCCAGCAGGGCCGGAAGATACCCGTGATCATGGACGCCAGCCCGTACTACTCTTGCTGCGGGCGCGGCAACGAAAGCCAGTTGAAGACCTACGACGCCAACGGGAACGTCGTCCAGTTCCCGCTCTTCTACGACAACTACTTCGTACCCCGCGGCTACGCCTTCGTCGCCGTCGACCTCGCCGGAACCAACCGCTCCGACGGCTGCATCGACATCGGCGGCCGCTCCGACATCCAGTCCGCCAAGGCCGCCGTCGACTGGCTCAACGGCCGCGCCCGCGCCTACACCACGCGTACCGGCGCCACCCGCGCGGCGAAGGCCGACTGGACCAACGGCAAGACCGGCATGATCGGCAAGAGCTGGGACGCCACCATCGCCAACGGCGTCGCGGCCACCGGAGTCGAGGGCCTCAAGACGATCGTCCCGATCTCCGGCATCTCCTCCTGGTACGACTACTACTTCCAGCAGGGCGCGCCGCTCTACGACTCGGGCCCCGACTCCCTCGCCGAGTACGTCGACAGCCCCGAGCAGCTGGCCCGCTGCGCCGCCGTGCAGAAGAAGCTCGTCGACGGAGCCCCGCGCACCGGCGACTGGACGAAGCTCTGGAGCGAGCGCGACTACGTTCCCGACGCCGGCAAGGTGAAGGCCAGCGTCTTCGCCGTCCACGGAATGCAGGACCTCAACGTCCGCACCAAGCACCTCGGCCAGTGGTGGGACGCCCTCGCCAAGAACGGTGTCGAGCGCAAGATCTGGCTCTCCCAGACCGGCCACGTCGACCCCTTCGACTACCGGCGCGGAGCCTGGGTGGACACCCTGCACCGCTGGTTCGACCACTACCTCCTCGGCTACGACAACGGCATCGACCACGAGCCCATGGCCGACATCGAGCGCCACCCCGACCAGTGGTCCACCGACAAGGTCTGGCCGCCGCGCACCACCGACACCACCAAAGTCCGCCCCGCGAGCGGCAGTTCGGCCGGAGTGGGCACCCTCGGCCTGAAGGCCGCGAGGCCCGGATCGACCGAGACCTTCACCGACGACCCGGCGCAGGACGAGACCAACTGGGCATCCGCGATCGACACCTCGACGCCCGCCAAGACCGGCTTCACCACCAAGCCGCTCACCAAGGACCTCAGGCTCTCCGGCTCCTCGACGGTCACCGTCACCGCCACCCCGACCACGGCGACCGCCCATCTCTCGGCCGTCCTCGTCGACCTCGGCCCCGACACCATCAGGAACTACTCCGCCGGTGGGGAAGGCATCACCACACTCACCACCCGCAGCTGCTGGGGTGCGAGCACCGCCGGTGACAGCTCCTGCTTCCTCGACACCAAGGCGAAAACCGCGGCCGTCGACTACACCGTGTTCAGCCGCGGCTGGGCCGACCTCGGCAACTACGCCTCCGACCACAAGGGCCGCACGCTCTCCCCGGGCAAGGCGTACACGATCACCATCGACCTGGCGGCGACCGACCACGTCGTGCCGGCGGGCCACCGCCTCGCCCTGATCGTCGCGGGTACGGACGCGGGCCTCATCGACCCGCCGAGCACCACACCCACCCTCACCGTCGACCTCTCGCGCACCTCGGCGAACCTGCCGCTCGTCGGCGGCACCAGGGCCTTCGCGCAGGCCACTTCGGGCACGGCCCACGCGGTCACCCCGTCCCGGCTCGACGGCCTGAAGGTGCCCGGCGCGATCCGCCCGTTCGCCGTACCCGGCGGTGCCGCCCGATGACGCCGGTCCCGCGCATCCGTCCGCTCGTGATCGGGGCCGCCGCTGCGGCCGCCGCGATGCCCCTGATCACGGCGCCCGCCCAGGCGACGTCCACCCCGCCGCGCACCGGTTTCGAGACGAGCAACGGCGCCGACTGGACGACCCAGCCCGAGGAGCAGAAGTTCCTGGCCGCCGTGGACCGGGGGAGCGACCGCGCCACGGTCCGCACCATCGGCACGACCCAGCAGGGCCGCCCGGTCCAGCTGGTACGGATCGGTACGCACCGCACCGCCGACGTCATGCTGCTCATCTGCTCGCAGCACGGCGACGAACCGTCCGGCCGCGAGGCGTGCCTGACGACGATCCGCAATCTCGCGTACGCGAAGGACGCGGCGACCCGGCGCTTCCTGGACCGCACCACGGTCCTGGTCGTACCGACCGCCAACCCGGACGGCCGCGCCGCCGACACCAGGGGCAACTCGGACGGGGTGGACATCAACCGCGACCACCTCGCCCTCAAGACGGCCGAGGCGCGGGCGATGGCCGCCGTCATCCGCGACCAACACCCCGATGTCATCTACGACTTGCACGAGTACGGCGCCACCGTGCCGTACTACGACAAGGACCTGATGGCGCTGTGGCCGCGCAACCTCAACACCAGCGACGGGGTTCACGCGGAGGCGAAGTCCCTCTCCGAGCAGTACGTCAGACCGGCGGCGGGCAAGGCGGGCTTCAGTAGCGGGATCTACGGGATCTGGACCGACCCGGTGACCGGCGACCCGATCAAGCAGACCGCGGGGGACGGCCAGGAACGCATCCTGCGCAACATGGCAGGGGTCAAGCATGCTGCGGGCCTGCTCGTGGAGACCCGGGTCGACGCGCTCAGCGAGGCGGAGAAGGCGGACGCGTCGCTGAACCACCGCCGCCGGGTGAACACCCAACTGGCGGCGCTCAAAGGCGCGTTCACCTTCGTCGGCGAACACCGCGGCAGCCTCGAGGCCGCCACGAACGCCTCACGTGCGGCGGGCTTCAAGGATCGCGGCCCGATCTATCTCGGCGGCGCCGACAACGACCCGGCGAAGGCGGACCAGATCCTCCAGGACCCGCCGTGCGGCTACCGGCTCACCCCCGCGCAGTACGCCGACGTGGGGGACGAACTCGCCCTGCACGGCGTCGAATCGAGGCCCGACGGAACCGGGGTGCTCGTACCGCTGCGGCAGTCGCAGCGCGCCCTGATCCCGCTGCTCCTCGACGAACGTGCCGCATATCACCTCACGGAGGGAGAAGTCGCCGCAGAGTGTTGATCTTGTCCCGTTGGGGTGGTGGATGATCATCAGCCACCCCCCTGACGGGTCCTCCGGGACCGGGACTTGGAGACAATCTGTGATGCGACGTACGGCAACACTCGCCGCCACGGCCGCGCTGGCCGGCGGCCTTCTGCTGGCCGGGGCACCGGCCCAGGCGGCCACCGGCGCCCAGTCGGCCGCGGTGGCGCGCGGACCCATCACCTGCAACCCTGCGCAGCTGCGTCAGCAGGCCGCGGAGGCCGACCGCAAGGCGGCCGTGGCGAAGCGGGAAGGGTTCACGGCGGAGGCCACGAAGCAGAGCAAGCTGGCGGCCGCGTACCGCGCGAAGGCCAAGGCGTGCGAGGACGCGGACAACAACGCCTAGTTTCACCCCGGTTGCCGGGCGGACGCGTCACGTCCGTCCGGCAACCAGCCGGGCAGCGGCGCCCGCGCAGCCCCAGGCCACCGTCACACCCGCGCCGCCGTGCCCGTAGTTGTGCACCAGCACGGACCGCCCCAGCTGCTCCCGCTCGATCCGCACGCTCGGCCGTACGGGCCGCAGACCGACCCGGTGATCCAGCACCTTCGCCTCCGCGATCTCCGGCCGGATCCGCGCGCACCGCGCCACGATCGCCTCCGCGACGGCCGGATCGGGCCGCAGGTCCCACACGTCCTCCTGCGCGGTGCCGCCGAGAATCAGCCCGCCCGGCTGCGGGAAGCAGTACGTGGTCTCGCTCGCCTCATGATCGACCGAGGTGAACCACTCCTCGATGCCCGGGTTTTCCACGACCACCAACTGCCCGCGCATCGGCCGTACGTCGGGATCCGGTACGAGCTCACGCGCGCCCAGCCCGGTGCAGTTGACCACGACCTCTGCGGGCACCTCGTCCAGTCCGCTCACGGTCCGCTCCTCGACCGTGCCGCCGGCCGCCTCGAGCCGCGCCCGCAGCCACCCGAGATGCGCCGGCATGTCGATCAGCGGCAGCCGCGCCCACAGCCCCTCCGGCTCCTCCGTCAGCCCCGCCACGCTCCGAGCCCAGGACCCCAGCCCCGCGAGCCGCTCCCCGTACTGCACCCCACGGACCAACCGCACCCCGGTCGCCTCCGGATCGGCGGCCAACTCCTCGTAGACACGCAGTGATTGGAGCGACCAGTCGCCCACTAGTTGCTCCGGCTCGATGCGGTACGGCCACCACAGCGCCCCGGCGACGGCCGACGTCGTCGCACCGGCCGGATCGCGGCTCCACACCCGCACCCGGTGCCCGCTCTCGGCGAGCACGATGCCCGTCGTCAGACCTATGACTCCGCCGCCCACCACGATCACTTCAGCGCTCATCCACCGGACCGTAGCCGAATGTGCCGTGTGGTGCTCGCAGCGCCCTCAGGGTGGGGATACTCACCCCATGTCTGCCGCATACGCGACGTTCGGTCTGGCCCCGGCCATGCGGGCCGGAGGAGTTCTGGCCGGTGGCGCCTACCAAGTGCACCGGGACTTCCTGGACTTCATCGTCGACGGAAGACCGCTGCTCTTCCAGCTCTCCGACCTGGACGCGGTGTCCCCACTCGCCTCCGACGTGCCGCCCGCCATCTTCACCGCCCACGTACGCCGCCTGCTCCTCGAAGCGGAGGCGCCGCTGGACGGCGGCCGGTACGTCATCTACGGCTGCCCCGAGTGCGAAGGCCTCGAATGCGGTGCGGTGACCGCGGTCATCGAGGAGGACGAAGGGGACATCGTCTGGCGCGACTTCGCCTGGCAGACGACCCGGACGGCAGACCTGGACCTCAACGGCTACCACGGCATCGGCCCGTTCCGCTTCCGCGCGGAGGAGTACCGCACCGAACTGGAACGCCTCCGCCCGCCCGAGCGCCGCCGCGTCCTGCTGATCGGCGCGAGGGTGGCGATCCTGGCCCGACTGGCGGCGGCACTGCGCACGATCGGCATCGGCGCGGAGATCGCCGAGGACACGGCGTACGTACCGCACGATGAACTGCGCACCTACGGGGCGGTGGCCTTCGGGAGGGCGGTGGGGGAGGAGAAACGCAGCGCCGTACGGGAGGCCTTCAGCAGGGCGGGAGCGGACGTGGCGTACGTGGACGGCCTGGCCCCGATCATTCCGCTCCTCGTGGCGCAGATCGAACACGCCCTGGACCGCAGCCCGTTGGAGCAGCGCAGGCTGACGGGCCTGCTGGTGGCGGAGGGTGAGGCGAGCGTGGAGGTGACGTCGACCTGCCGGGTACGGCTGACGGCGTACCGCGTGGACCGCCTCAACCGGGTCCGCGCCCAGGAGGTCTTCGACGCGGAACTGGGGCCGGGGACGCACCGAATTCCACTGGACGCCAGGGCGACGAAGGGGGAATCTTTCGTGGTGGCACGCACGACAGGAAGCGTGCTTGCTGTGGCCAAGGCACGCTGAACGTTCCCTGGCCCCGACGATGGCCCGGGCGAGCCGAGAATCGCCTCCGACGATGACACCGCAGACCCGCCCCACGCCCCGGAGGAACGCCTCCCCTCCCCGATGAGCGGCATCCGCGCACGCACGCCCGACGAACTGCGCCGCTCCCGCCGCCCACGGGCCCACGCCTGCTGGGACCACCTCTACGCCGCCCCGCTCTGGCCCCTCCACGGCGCCAACCTTGGCACCCTCGCCCGGACCTGCGACGCGGTCGGCGCCTGTCTCACCGTGCCGCGATTCCCCTGGGTCCCCGAGGCGCTGGCTCGCGGCAACACCCTCCGCAAACCGCTCTGCGTCCACTGGACGGGCGACCCCCTCACCTGGCTGGCCAAGCAGGGCGAGCGCGGCGCCCGGATCGTCGGCGTGGAACTCGCCGACGAGGCGGTCCGTCTCGCGGACCTCCCGCCCGCCCGCGAACGTACGGTCATGGTCCTCGGCCACGAACAGCAGGGCATCCCGCCCGAGGCCCTGGACCTCCTCGACGTCTGCGTGGAGATCCCCATGATCGGAACCGGCGCCAGCCTCAACGTCGCCGTGGCCGGCTCCCTCGCCCTCTACAAGCTCGCGGGTCTCCTCTGAGGCCGGCCCGATTAGGATCAGTGCCCTGATGACTGCAACCCTCGTCGCCAAAGACCTCGCCGCCGGCCACGGTGACCGCTCGCTCTTCTCCGGACTCGACCTCGTCGTGGCGCCCGGAGACGTGATCGGTCTCGTCGGAGTCAACGGTGCCGGAAAATCCACGCTCCTCCGTCTCCTCGCGGGCCTCGACACCCCCGAGGACGGCGAGCTGCGCCTCTCCCCGCCCACCGCCACCGTCGGTCACCTCCCGCAGGAGCCGGAGCGCCGCGAGGGCGAGACGATCCGTGCGTTCCTGGCCCGCCGCACCGGCGTCGCCGCCGCTCAGACCGCCATGGACGAGGCCACGCAGGGCCTCGTCGACGGCACCCCGGGCGCGGACGACGCGTACTCCGTCACCCTGGAACGCTGGCTCGACCTCGGCGGCGCGGACCTCGACGAGCGCGCCGACGAGGTGGCCGCGACCCTCGGCCTGACCGTGGGCCTCGACCAGCCCATGACGGCTCTGTCCGGCGGCCAGGCGGCCCGCGCGGGCCTGGCCTCCCTGCTTCTCTCCCGGTACGACGTGTTCCTCCTGGACGAGCCGACCAACGACCTGGACCTGGACGGCCTGGAGCGCCTCGAACGCTTTGTCACGGGCCTGCGCGCGGGCACGGTGGTCATCAGCCACGACCGCGAGTTCCTCACCCGCACCGTCACCAAGGTCCTCGAACTGGACCTCGCCCAGCAGCAGATCACGCTCTACGGAGGCGGCTACGCGGCGTACCTCGAAGAGCGCGAGACGGCCCGCAGGCACGCCCGCGAGGAGTTCGACGAGTACGCCGACAAGAAGTCGGCCCTGGAGGGCCGCGCGCAGATGCAGCGCGGCTGGATGGACAAGGGCGTCAGGAACGCCCGCCGCAAGGCGACCGACAACGACAAGATGAGCCGCAAGCTCCGCAGCGAGTCGAGCGAGAAGCAGGCCGCCAAGGCCCGCCAGACACAGCGCATGATCGAACGCCTCGACGTGGTCGAAGAGCCCCGCAAGGAGTGGGAACTCCACATGGAGATCGCGGCGGCACCCCGCTCGGGGGCGGTCGTGGCGACCCTGCGCGACGCGACGGTCCAACGCGGCGACTTCACTTTCGGCCCGGTCCACCTCCAGATCGACTGGGCGGACCGCGTGGCGATCACAGGAGCGAACGGCGCGGGCAAGTCGACGCTGCTTGGCGCGCTCCTGGGCCGCATCCCGCTGGACTCGGGCAATGCCGCACTCGGCCCGGGGGTGGTGGTCGGAGAGGTCGACCAGGCCCGAGGCCTCTTCTACGGTACGGAAACACTCCTGGCCGCATTCTGCGCGGCGGTCCCCGAGACCGAGCCGGCCGAAGTGCGCACGCTGCTGGCCAAGTTCGGCCTGAAGGCAGAGCACGTACTGCGCCCCGCGACGACACTCTCCCCGGGCGAGCGCACCCGCGCGGCCCTGGCGCTGCTCCAGGGCAGGGGAGTGAACCTCCTGGTCCTGGACGAGCCGACGAACCACCTGGACCTGCCGGCGATCGAGCAGCTGGAGTCGGCACTCGACTCCTACGAGGGAACTCTGCTCCTGGTGACGCACGACCGCCGCATGCTGGACGCGGTCCACACGACGCGCCGCATCGAGGTGGCGGACGGCAAACTCACCGAACTCTGAGCAAGTTCAAGCAGTCCGGCGATTGAGGACCGGGGGCCCGGGGTCTGGGGCAGGAGCCCCCCACGCGGCGGAGCCGCAAAATGTCACAGCCGGGAAGGGGCGGGGTGGGGGAAAACTCCCCCCACCCCCGGCGCACCTACCCGCGCCCGCCACCCCGCTTGGGATCCGTAAGCCCCGCCCTCCGCAACGCATCAGCCATCGCACTGTTGGCCGGCGGCGGCGACGCCTGCCGATCCCGACCGCCACCCCCACCCTTCTGAGCCCGCTCGGGCCGCCCCTGCCGCTGCTGCGGAGGACGCCCGCCCTGCTGCTGCCCCCGCTCCCGCCGCGGCGAGCCCCCGCCCGCACCCTCCACCTCGTCGTCCAACCGAAGCGTCAACGAGATCCGCTTCCGCGGAATATCGACGTCCATGACCTTCACCCGCACGATGTCCCCCGGCTTCACCACATCCCGAGGGTCCTTCACAAACGTCTTGGACAGCGCCGACACATGCACAAGCCCGTCCTGGTGCACGCCGACATCCACAAACGCCCCGAAGGCCGCCACATTCGTGACGACACCCTCCAGGATCATCCCGGCCGCCAGGTCACCGATCTTCTCGACGCCCTCCTTGAAGGTGGCCGTCTTGAACGCGGGCCGAGGGTCGCGCCCCGGCTTCTCCAGCTCCCGCAGAATGTCCGTCACGGTGGGAAGCCCGAACACATCGTTCACGAAATCCTCGGCCCGCAGCGACCGCAGCACACCCGCGTTCCCGATCAGCGTCGCGACCCCGCCCCCCGAGGCCTTCACCATCGTGCGCACGACGGGATACGCCTCCGGGTGGACACTCGACGCGTCCAGCGGGTCGTCCCCGCCCCGGATCCGCAGGAAGCCCGCGCACTGCTCGTACGCCTTCGGCCCCAGCCGGGCCACGTCCTTGAGTCCCTTCCGCGACCTGAAGGGCCCGTTCGCATCACGGTGCGCCACGATGTTCTCGGCAAGCCCGGAACTGATCCCCGAAACCCGCGAAAGCAGCGGCGCCGAGGCGGTGTTGACATCAACGCCCACCCCGTTCACACAGTCCTCGACGACCGCGTCCAGCGACCGCGAGAGCTTCACTTCCGAGAGATCGTGCTGGTACTGCCCGACCCCGATCGACTTGGGGTCGATCTTCACCAGTTCCGCGAGCGGATCCTGCAGCCGCCGGGCAATCGAAACGGCCCCCCGCAGCGACACATCCATGTCGGGAAGTTCCTGCGAAGCGAAAGCGGAAGCCGAGTAGACAGAAGCACCCGCCTCGGAAACCATCACCTTCGTGAGCTTCAACTCCGGGTGCTTGTCGCACAGTTCACCCGCGAGCTTGTCGGTCTCCCGTGAAGCGGTCCCGTTGCCGATGGCGATGAGATCAACCGCATGCTCCTTCGCGAGCCGCCCCAGTTTCGCCAGCGACTCGTCCCACCGGTTGGCGGGCACATGCGGATGAATGACATCCGTGGCAACGACCTTCCCCGTCGCATCGACCACGGCGACCTTCACACCCGTACGGAACCCGGGGTCGAGCCCCAGCGTCGCCCGCGTCCCGGCAGGCGCGGCCAGCAGCAGGTCACGCAGGTTGGAGGCGAAGACGCGAACCGCCTCGTCCTCCGCACCCGTACGCAGCCGCAGCCGCAGATCGATCCCGAGGTGCACGAGAATCCGGGTCCGCCAGGCCCACCGGACCGTGTCCCCGAGCCACTTGTCGCCCGGCCGCCCACGGTCGGCAACCCCGAACTTCCGGGCGATCATGCCCTCGTACGTGGAAGGCCCGGGCGTCTCCGACGGCTCCTCCGGCTCCAGCACCAGATCGAGCACGTCCTCCTTCTCGCCCCGCAGCATGGCGAGCACCCGGTGCGAGGGCAGTGCCGTGAAAGGCTCGGAGAAGTCGAAGTAGTCGGCGAACTTCGCGCCCGCCTCCTCCTTGCCGGAGCGCACCTTCGCCGCCAGCCGCCCGCGCGTCCACATGCGCTCGCGCAGCTCGCCGATCAGGTCGGCGTCCTCGCCGAAGCGCTCGGTGAGGATGGAGCGTGCCCCCTCCAGCGCGGCGGCGGCGTCCGCGACACCCTTGTCGCCGTCCACGAAGGCAGCGGCGGCCGCGAGCGGATCCACGGACGGATCGGCCAGCAGCCCCGTCGCCAGCGGCTCCAGCCCCGCCTCACGCGCGATCTGCGCCTTCGTACGCCGCTTCGGCTTGAACGGCAGATAGATGTCCTCGAGCCGCGCCTTGGTCTCCGCGCCCCGGATCTGCGCCTCCAGGGCGGTGTCCAGCTTGCCCTGTTCCCGTACGGACTCGAGGATCGCCGTCCGGCGCTCCTCCAGCTCCCGCAGGTAGCGCAGCCGCTCCTCGAGCGTGCGCAGCTGCGCATCGTCGAGCATCTCGGTCGCTTCCTTGCGGTAGCGCGCGATGAACGGGACGGTCGACCCGCCGTCGAGCAGCTCGACCGCCGCCCTGACCTGCCGCTCGCGTACGCCGAGTTCGTCCGCGATCCTGCCTTCGATGGATCCTGGGGTGGTCGTGGTCACGATCCGGTACCGCCTTCTCGCTGAGCCTGAGCCAGCATTGTGGCAGGCGGCACCGACAGACCGGGATCACACCCTGCGGGTCAGCCGGTCAGATCGCCGGGGAAGGCCCCGGCCGCGAGCGCGGTCATCAGGAACCCGCGCGCCAGCTCGGTGAGCCGCTCGACGCCCTCCGCACCCAGGTGCTCGTACGGCGCCGCGTCCAGCCGGTCGGTCTCCGCCTCGATCTCCTGGCGCAGCTGCGTCCCGGCCTCCGTCAACTTGCCCTCGCCGTCCAGCAGTCCACGCGTACGCAGCCGCTCCACGGCCGCGTCCCAGTCCGACCGCCGCCAGCCGCGCGTGGCCAGGATCCAGCGGGGCGCCATGCCCTTGCCGGTCGCGGTGTGGCTGACCAGGGCCTCCAGCGGGTCCAGCTCCGCCGCGAGCAGCACGGCGAGGTGCGCGTCCCCGCGGTGCTCGCGCAGCAGCGTCGCCACGTGCCAGTAGGCGAGATGGGGCTGCTCGGGTACGGGGAGATCGGCATGGGCGGCGTACAGCGGCCGGGCGTGCCGGGTGCAGGCCTCCGCGGCGCGCAGGGCGAGTCCGGCCGCCTCCGTCATCTCCGCGGAGGCGACGGCGTCCTCGCCGAGCAGCCGGCGCAGGGTGGAGTCGACGGCCCGCAGCCGCGCCTCGAGCACCTCTTCGGGCGTGGCGGACTGCCACACCGCAGGGACGTGCCTGGCGACGAGCTCATGGTTGAAGTTGTAGAACGTGGCGGTGATCGTCCCGGCTCCCACGGCCCCCATGGCCGCCCCGCGCGACGCGAAGTAGGCGGCGCTGGGGTCCGCGATCCCGACCCCGGCCAGCTCCTTCCCGAGGTCGGGGGAGAAGTAGACCGTCGAGTGGAGCGGGTTGACGGCGTTGTGGCAGCGTCGGCCGGCACGCGGCGGGAGCGAAGTCATGACCGGGATGTTACCGACTGGTTGGTACGCAGAGAACCCCCGGACCGCAGTGGCAGCAAAGGTGGGTTATTCGTCATTGCAGCCACCGCCTCCCTCGCGAACGATAAGACCCATGACGCAGCAGCGACCCGTGCTCGTCGTCCTCTTCGACGATGTGCAGAGCCTCGACGTGACCGGCCCGGTGGAGGTGTTCTCCGGAGCGAGCAAGGCCGGCGGCGACACGTATCCCATCCGCACCGCCTCCCTCGACGGCGCTCCCGTCCGTACGACGAGCGGCCTCACCCTCCTCCCGGACATTTCCCTGGCCGAAGCAGAAGCCGAGGCCGAGACGCCCCACACCCTGCTCGTCCCCGGCGGAGACGGCACCCGCCGCCCCGACCCCCGCCTGATCGACTGGCTGCGCGAGAACGCCCCGCGCGCCGAGCGCATCGTCTCCGTCTGCACGGGCGCCCTGCTCCTCGCTGACGCCGGCCTTCTCGACGGCCACCGGGCGACCACCCACTGGGTGGCGTGCGACCTGCTCGCCCGCAAGCACCCGGCCGTCCGCGTCGAACCGGACCCGATCTTCGTACGCGACGGGAAGATCGCCACCTCCGCCGGCGTCACCGCGGGCATCGACCTGGCACTCGCCCTGGTCGAGGAGGATCTCGGCAGGGAAGTGGCCCTCACCGTCGCCCGCCATCTCGTCGTCTTCCTCCGGCGCCCGGGAAACCAGGCCCAGTTCAGCGCCCAGCTCGCCGCCCAGACCGCCCACCGCGAACCGCTGCGTGAGGTCCAGCAGTGGATCACCGAGCACCCCGCGGACGACCTCTCGGTCGAGGCGCTCGCGGACCGTGCCCGCCTCTCGCCGCGCCACTTCGCCCGCGCCTTCCAGTCCGAGACCGGCACGACCCCGGGCCGCTACGTCGAGCGCGTACGCATCGAGGCCGCCCGCCGACTGATCGAGGACACCACCGAGGGCCTGACCCAGATCTCCCGCACCTGCGGCTACGGCACCCCGGAAGCCATGCGCCGCGCCTTCCTCAAGACGCTCGGCACAGGTCCCGCCGAATACCGCCGCCGTTTCCACGCACCCGCCAACTGAAGGGGAACACCACCATGCAGATCGCCATCGTCCTCTACGACCGCTTCACCGCCCTCGACGCCGTGGGCCCCTACGAGATGCTCTGCCGGACGCCCGGCGCCGACACGGTCTTCGTCGCCGAGGAGCGGGGCCCGGTACGCAACGACCGCGGCAGTCTCTCCCTGGTCGCGGACAGGACCCTCGACGAGGTCCCGCACCCCGACATCGTCGTCGTCCCCGGCGGCCCCGGGCAGACGGCCCAGATGGAGAACGAGAAGCTCCTGTCCTGGCTGCGCACGGCCGACGCCACCAGCACCTGGACGACCTCCGTCTGCTCGGGCTCGCTCCTGCTGGCCGCGGCAGGTCTCCTCAAGGGCCGCCGGACCACCTCGCACTGGCTCGCGCTCGACCAGTTCGCCGCCTTCGGCGCCGAGTCGACCGGCGAACGCGTCGTCACCGACGGCAAGATCATGACCGCTGCAGGAGTCTCCGCGGGCATCGACATGGGTCTCACCCTGGTCGGAAAGATCGCCGGCGACGAACACGCCCAGGCCGTCCAACTGTTGACCGAGTACGACCCCCAGCCGCCCTACGACGCGGGCTCGCCGCAGAAGGCCCCGGCCCACCTCGTCGAGGAGTTCCGCACGAACAACCGCTTCATCCTTCAGTAGCCCCCGCGGCCCAGGTGAAGCGCGGCTCCCGCCGCTCCAGGAAGGCGGCGACCCCCTCCGCGGTGTCGCCGCTTCCGCGCGCCTGCTCGCTCCAGTACGCCACCCGGTCCCCGCGCCCGTCCGTGAACTCCTTCGCCGCAGCCTGCGTCAGCTGCGAGCGCGAGACGAGCACCCGGGTGAACTCGGCCACCCGCTTGTCCAGTTCGCCCACGGGCAGCAATTCATCGACCAGACCGGTCCGCAGCGCCCGCTCAACTCCGATCAACTCACCGGAGAACAGCAGGTACTTGGCGGCGGCCGGCCCCACCAGGGCGGCCAGCCGCTGCGTGGAGGAGGCCGGATAGACGATCCCGAGCTTCGACGGCGTCACCCCGAACGAGGCGCCCTCCTCCGCGAACCGCAGGTCGCAGGCGACGGCCAGCTGAGCCCCGCCGCCCACACAGAATCCGCGCACCGCGGCCAGCGTCGGCTTCGGAAAGGCGGCGAGGGCGTTCTCGGCCCGTACGGCAAGACCTTGCGGCCGCTGTCCGGGCTCCCGCAGCGTCGAGATGTCCGCGCCCGCGCAGAAGGTGTTCCCCGCCCCGGTCAGCACCAGCGCCCGTACGGCCGAATCGCCCGCAAGATCCTCCAGCAGCGGCGGCAGCGCCTCCCACATGCCCGTGGTCATGGCATTGCGCTTGGCCAGGTGGCTGATGACGACGGTGGCGACCCCGTCGGTGACGTTGTGCTCCAGCTGCGGCTCCATGTGCCGGATGCTAGCCGGAGCCCGCGAACCTATGATCAACAAGGGGGCCGCGCAGCGAACACGACAAGGAGTCGCTCATGGCCGACCCCACTCCCACCCAGTCCGTGCAACCGCAGGACACCCGCGAGGGCAAGAAACTGAAGCGCAGTTTCAGCTGGCTGGCGTTCCTCGGCGTGATCCTGGTGCTCGCCGGCCTCCTCGGGCTCATCTACACCGGGGTCGCGACCCTCACCTCGATGCTGCTCTTCGGCTGGCTGCTGCTCATCGGCGGCATCGTGGGCCTGCTGCAGTCCATCCAGTCCCGCGACTCGAACTACTTCTGGCTCGGAGTCATCGTCGCCGCGCTGAACCTGGCCGCGGGCATCGTCGTCATCCGCCACCCCGAGGGCACCGCGGAGACCTTCACCATGTTCGCCGCCCTCCTCTTCCTGACCGGCGGTGCCTTCCGTCTCGTCGGCAGTGTGGTCGTCCGCGGTCCGCAGTTCGGCTGGACCCTGCTCCAGGGCGCCTTCGGGATCCTGCTGGGTCTGCTGGTGCTCTTCGACTGGCCGCACAGCAGCATCTACGTGCTGGGCTGCTTCTTCTCGCTGGCGCTGCTCTTCGACGGACTCGGACTGCTGGCCATCGGAGTCGGCGGCCGGCGGATCGTCACGCTGGTCTCCGACCAGATGGCAACCGAACAGGAAAGTACGGTTTCATCCACGCAAGAAGAAGATCAGGATCAGTCGAAGACCTGACGTCGACTTACGAACTCGGTCATTTTCCGTCGATAGGCGCTGACTTCTGTTCAGTGGCCCGGTACGGACCATCCCATTCCCAACACTCGTCGTGTGGTGACAATCGAGCGCGACGGCGGGAGCCGGAATATGGAGAGCCGCGGGAGCAACAGCCCGCCCGACCCGGCACAGGCCACTCAGCCCCTGCCGTACGAAGGCGTCTGGCGATTCACCGCTCCCGCGGTCGACGTCTCCGTCCCGCAGGCCCGTCACGCCGTACGGGATCTGCTGAACCGTCAGGGAGTGCCGGTCCACGACGACACCGTGCAGGGCCTGCTGCTGATCGTCTCCGAGCTGGTGACCAACGCGGTGCGGCACGCGGCACTGCTCTCCCCGGAGGTCGCCGTCGAGGTGGCCATCGGTGCGGAGTGGATCCGGGTGTCCGTAGAGGACAACCACCCCTACCGCCCGAAGGCCCTGGAGCGGGACTACGCCACGACGGGCGGCCGGGGGCTCCTGCTCGTACGGGAGATCACCGTCGAGGCCGGCGGGGAGTGCGACGTGGAGCAGACCGCGAGCGGCGGCAAGGTCGTCTGGGCCGCACTGCCGCTCGCGCCCGGGGGAGTCACCAGCCCCCGGTCTCCCCTGTGAGCTCCTTGACCGCGGGCCGCGCGGCGTCGAGCACGGTCATGAACCAGGAGGAGAACGGCGCCTGAGCGTGCCGCTCCGCCAGCTCCCCGGCCGTGACGAAAGCGGTGGCGCCGACCTCTGTCGGATCCGGCACCAGCTCCGCCTGGACCAGCCCCACGAAGAGATGGTTGAACTCCTGCTCCACCAGGCCCGAGTCCGGGTCGGGGTGGTTGTAGCGCACCGTGCCCGCCTCCGCGAGCAGTGCGGGCGAGACACCCAGCTCCTCGTACGTACGGCGGGCGGCCGCCGCGAAAGGCGACTCACCCGGATACGGGTGGCCGCAGCAGGTGTTCGACCAGACGCCGGGGGAGTGGTACTTGCCCAGTGCACGCTGCTGGATCAGCAGCCGTCCCGAATCGTCGAAAAGGAAAACGGAGAACGCGCGGTGCAGCTGACCTGGCGCCTGATGTGCGGAAAGCTTCTCCGCGGTCCCGATGGTCTGGCCGGTCTCATCGACCAGTTCGAGCATGATTGCTTCTGCTGCGCCGTCCGTCATAACCGTCCTTCGCTCCGGGCGTCATTCTGCTCTTCAGTCTGCCGCACAAATGTCACTGCCCCCGACGCGCCATGCGCCGGGGGCAGTGACAGAGCATCAGATCATGAACGGCGACCGGGGACCGGCCTCAGGGCGAAGCCGGCGTACCCGTACTCCGCACCGTGCGCCCGGCGCATCGCCAGCTCCTCGCGGGTGCCCGCGATCGCCTGCGCCATGGCGGGACCGTCCGCGGTCGTGCCGTCCACCCGCTCGGCGAGCGGGACGTAGTACTCGTCCCAGTCGCTCTCCGGCTGGGCGAACATCCCGAGCACCTCGTACCCGCCGGCGACGGCCGCCGCGGCGTCCTCGTCGGCCGTACGCAACGGGCACTCGGCCTCCCAGAACGCACGGCACTCCGCGGACGGTGCGTCGGTGGTCCACACGCAGTGGGTGAGCGCCAGGGAGCCGCCGGGCGCCAGCAGCCGCTTCCAACTGCTCAGCGCCTGGTCGAAGCCGATGATGTACGCGGAGCTCTCGGCCCAGACGAGGTCGAAAGAACCGTCGGCGTAAGGGAGTTCACCCATGCTGCCGTTGACGGTACGGACCGATTCGCCGAGCCCGCGTGCCTCGGCGGTCTTCCGCAGTTCGTCGAGGAAGGGCTGATGAGTGTCGACGGCGGTCACCTGGGCGCCGGTCTCGGCGGCGATCAGCAGTGCCGAGCGGCCGGGGCCGCAGCCCAGGTCGAGCACGCGCGGCCGCTCCGGCAGCGGACCGGTGAGAGCGAGAAGCCGGCGTGTGGTGTCGTCGGAGCCGGGGCCCTGACGGGGGAGCCCGTGGTGCAGGGCGAAGAAGGCGTCAATGAAGGAGCTGTCGGACAACGTGGGGTTCCTTGTGTGAGAGATGGCTGAGGTCGGATCGGGCACCGCGCACCGCAGTGATCTCGGTGACAGTCATCAACCTCAGCTCCTTCTTCACATCAAAGACCGCCCGGAGGCTAACACTCGGCAGGCCACCACGTCCGCCGGATATCGCTGCGGATCTCGGGACGCTCGCGCGGACTGTCCTCCGGCTCGCGCTCCGGCCGGAGGACGTCGCGCTTCCCGACGGGCTTCTGGATCCTCACCTGGCGCATGGCGGCCTCCTCGTTGTCAGAGAGGGGATACCCCGTGAACGGGGGTCAAAGCTGCAGACCGTGTTAACAACTGGTACTCATCGGTGACCCGTTCAATGACAGAGCCCGGGCTCGTGCTGTGCATGCCCGCCGGGCTCCAGCTGGAAAGTGCAGTGCGCGACGTCGAAGTGGTCGCCGAGACAGTCCTGAAGGGCGTGGAGCATCTTCTCGTTGCCGAGCGAGTCCAGGACTCCCGGACTGACCACCACATGGGCGGAGAGCACCGGCATGCCCGAGGTGATGGTCCAGGCGTGCAGATCGTGTACGTCGTCCACGCCGGGCAGAGCGAGCAGATGGGCCCGGACCTCCGCCATGTCGACCCCCTTCGGAGCCGACTCGAGCAGCACATTGAGCGTCTCGCGCAACAGCTTCACCGTACGCGGGACGATCATGAGCCCGATCACGATGGAGGCGACGGGGTCGGCGGCCTGCCAGCCGGTGGCCAGGATGATTCCGGCCGAGACGAGGACGGCGACCGAACCCAGGGCGTCGGCGAGGACCTCCAGATAGGCGCCGCGGACATTGATGCTGTCCTTCTGACCGCGTACGAGCAGCGAGAGGGAGATCATGTTCGCGGCCAGACCGATCAGGCCGAAAACGATCGTCAGACCGCCCCGGGTGTCGGCCGGCGTGATGAACCGCTGGACAGCCTCGTAGAGGACATAACCGCCCACGCCGAGCAGCAGCAGACAGTTCGCCAGCGCCGCGAGGATCTCGGCCCGTGCATAGCCGAAGGTGCGGTTCTCGCTCGGCGGGCGATTGGCGAAGTGGATCGCCAGGAGCGCCAGCGCGAGCCCCAGCGCGTCCGTCGCCATGTGGGTGGCGTCGGCGATCAGCGCCAGCGAATCGGCGATCAGACCGCCGGCGATCTCGACGACCATCACGGTCAGCGTGATGCCGAGCGCGATCCGCAGCCGCCCCTTGTAGGCGGCGGCCGCGGTGCCGGTCGGCGGCGGTCCCTGGTGCGTGTGGTCGTGCCCGGCCCCCATGCGGTCCGCCTTCCGGTTCGGTGGATCCAGCCGTCCGGAAGCCAGTCAACTACGGGTGGGGGGTATCGCGCGCCTCGGGATGGTGGTGGCACCAGCCCTCCCAGGCCGATTCGACCATCTCGCGCATCGAGCGCGTGGCCGTCCAGCCCAGCTCCTTGGCGATCAGCTCGGCGGACGAGACGGCCTTGGCCGCATCCCCAGGACGGCGCGGCTCGACCACCACCGGGGTCGTGTTGCCGGTCACGTCGGCCACCAGATCCGCCAGCTCCCGCACCGAGACACCCTCGCCCCGGCCGATGTTGACCGTCAGGTCCCCGGCCTCCGTCTGGCCGGAAAGCTTGCGGGCGACCGCCAGATGGGCGTCGGCGAGGTCCGCGACATGGATGTAGTCCCGGATGCACGTGCCGTCGGGGGTCGGGTAGTCGTCGCCGAAGACCCGGGGCGCGTCACCCCGGGTGAGCCGGTCGAAGAACATCGGGACGACGTTGAACACCCCGGTGTCGGCCAGCTCGGGACGGCCCGCGCCCGCCACGTTGAAGTAGCGCAGACAGGCGGTGGAGATCCCATACGCCTGCCCGGTCGCCCGCACCAGCCACTCTCCGGCCAGCTTCGTCTCCCCGTACGGATTGATGGGTGCGCAGGGGGTCGACTCGGTGATCAGCTCCACGTCCGGCACCCCGTAGACGGCGGCCGAGGACGAGAACAGGAACCGCTTCACGCCGGCCGCGGCGACGGCCTCCAGGAGCACCGTCAGACCGAACACGTTCTCGCGGTAGTAGTGCAGCGGCCGCTGCACGGACTCCCCGACCTGCTTCTTGCCCGCGAGATGGACCACACCGGTGATGCCGTGCCCGGTGATCGTCGTATCGAGCAGTTCGCGGTCGAGGACCGAGCCCCGGACGAGCTCCGTCCCCTCGGGAAGCCGCTCGGGCACCCCGCTGGAGAGGTCGTCCAGCACGACGACCCGCTCACCGGCCTCCTGCATCGCCCGCGCCACATGCGCCCCGATGTATCCCGCACCACCTGTGATCAGCCACGTCATGCCCGCAACCCTAGGGGGTGCCCGTCCGCGGTTTGTGGGGTACGCCCTTGATCGACGATGATCGTCATGGGCAACCGACAGGGTTGCCCGGCCCGAGCAGGGCGTAAACAGGCGATGAACTTCCGCTTGAGTTCATCCGATAGCCTCTGCCGACGTGCCGCCCGGCCCCCAGTGGGGCCAAGGCGCAGGCCACCAGCCATGCCAGCTCCAAGGAGTGAGTCCGTCCTGTCGACCGCAATCCTCACCGGTGCTCCGGTACCCGGGTCGCCGCTCGAAGGCGATCTGCGGTCGCTGGGCTTCGACGTCCGCATCGCCGCCTTCGGCACCGAGGACGCGGCGTCGCTGCTCGCCTCCGTGCCCGCGGGCGACCGGGTCGCTGTCGTCGACCCTCGCTTCGTAGGACATCTGCACACGCTGCGCCTGGCCCTCACCGACCCCCGCTTTCCCGCGGCCGCGGTCCCCGGCGCCCTCACGGCCCAGCCCGAGGCCCGGGCCGCACTGGTGCGGGCGCTGACGACGGTGGACGCCCAGCAGCCCGCAACGGCAAGCAGCCAGTACGCCGCCGTGCTCCCCGACACCCTCGCCCAGGCGCTCGACGCCGAAGGCGTCGCCGTGCAGCGGCCCGAGCTCGGCTCGCTCGTGGCCTCCGTGCCCGGCGACCCGCAGGCCCGGCACGCGGCACGGGCCGCGGTCGCGGACGTCGACGACGAGGCCGTACGGCTGCGCAACGCCGTGAAGTCCCGCGACGGGTTCTTCACCACGTACTGCATCAGCCCCTACTCCCGCTACATCGCGCGCTGGTGCGCCCGCCGGGGCCTGACCCCGAACCAGGTCACCACCGCCTCGCTGATCACCGCGCTGATCGCGGCGGGCTGCGCGGCGACCGGCACCCGCGGCGGCTACGTCGCCGCAGGGCTCCTGCTGCTCTTCTCCTTCGTCCTGGACTGCACGGACGGGCAGCTCGCCCGCTACTCGCTGCAGTACTCGACGCTCGGCGCCTGGCTGGACGCCACCTTCGACCGGGCCAAGGAGTACGCCTACTACGCGGGCCTCGCGCTCGGCGCGGCCCGCTCCGGCGACGACGTGTGGGCCCTCGCGCTCGGCGCGATGGTCCTGCAGACCTGCCGGCACGTCGTGGACTTCTCCTTCAACGAGGCGAACCACGACGCGACCGCCAACACCAGCCCCACGGCCGCCCTCTCCGACAAGCTCGACAGCGTCGGCTGGACGGTCTGGGTGCGCCGGATGATAGTTCTGCCGATCGGCGAGCGGTGGGCCATGATTGCGGTGCTGACCGCGCTCACCACCCCGCGGATCGTCTTCTACGCCCTGCTCGTCGGCTGCGCCCTGGCCGCCTGCTACACCACCGCGGGCCGCGTACTGCGCTCGCTCACCCGCCGCGCCACCCGTACCGACCGGGCGGCCCAGGCACTGGCCGACCTCGCGGACAGCGGCCCGATCGCCCAGCTCGTGGCGGCCCGCGCACCGAAGATCAAGAGCGGCTTCGCCGCACCGGTCGTCGCCGCGGTCGGCGCGGTGGCTCTCATCAGCGCGGCGCTCACGCAGCCGTTCGGCAGCCGCCAGATGATCATTGCCGCGGTCTTCTACGCGATCCTCTCCGGCGTAGCGATAGCCGCCCCCCTCAAGGGCGCGCTCGACTGGCTCGTCCCCCCGATATTCCGGGCGGCAGAGTACGTGACCGTCCTGGCCCTGGCCGCCCGCTCCGGCATCGACGGAGCCCTGCCCGCGGCCTTCGGGCTCGTGGCCGCGGTCGCCTACCATCACTACGACACGGTCTACCGCATCAAGGGCGGCACCGGTGCGCCCCCCGCGTGGCTCGTGCGCACGGTCGGCGGCCAGGAGGGCCGGGTTCTGCTGGTGGCCGTACTCGCCGCCGTACTGGGATCGGACAACACAGACTTCACGCTCGCGCTCACGGTGTTCGCCGTGGCCGTGGCTCTTGTGGTGCTCGCGGAGAGCATCCGCTTCTGGGTGTCCTCCGGGGCGCCCGCCGTACATGACGAAGGAGAAGCAGCATGATCGGCCTCGTACTGGCGGCCGGCGCCGGAAGGCGTCTGCGCCCCTACACCGACACGCTCCCCAAGGCACTGGTCCCCGTTGACGGCGAGACCACTGTTCTCGATCTGACGCTGGGCAACTTCGCGGAGGTCGGACTCACCGAGGTCGCGATCGTCGTCGGCTACCGCAAGGAAGCCGTCTACGCCCGCAAGGCCGAGCTCGAGGCGAAGTACGGCGTCAAGCTGACCCTCATCGACAACGACAAGGCCGAGGAGTGGAACAACGCCTACTCCCTGTGGTGCGCCCGTGAGGTCCTGAAGCAGGGCGTCATCCTCGCCAACGGCGACACCGTCCACCCGGTCTCCGTCGAGCAGACGCTGCTCGCCGCCCGCGGCCAGGGCCAGAAGATCATCCTCGCCCTCGACACGGTGAAGAACCTCGCCGACGAGGAGATGAAGGTCATCACCGACGGCGACAAGGGAGTTCGGCGCATCACGAAGCTGATGGACCCGGCCACCGCCACCGGCGAGTACATCGGTGTCACCCTCATCGAGCCCGAGGCCGCCGAGGAGCTCGCCGACGCCCTGAAGACGACCTTCGAGCGCGACCCCGACCTCTACTACGAGGACGGCTACCAGGAGCTGGTCAACCGCGGCTTCCAGATCGACGTGGCCCCGATCGGCGACCTCAAGTGGGTCGAGATCGACAACCACGACGACCTCGCGAAGGGCCGTGAGATCGCGTGCCTGTACTGACCCGGCTGATGCCGAGCCCGGTTGTCGTCGACATCCGGGCCGGCGCGCTGGACGACCTGGCCACGATCCTGACCGACCAGCGCATCGCCCCCACCGGCAGGCTCGCCTTCGCGATCAGCAGCGGTGGATCCGGCAAGGCGCTGAAGGAGAGGTTCGCACCGGCCTTCCCCGACGCGCAGTGGTTCGACGACGCCGACGGCACCATCGACGGCGCCGTCAAGCTCGCCGACTCCATCAAGCGCGCCGGCCGGTACGACGCCGTGGTCTCGCTCGGCGGCGGCAAGGTCGTCGACTGTGCGAAGTACGCCGCGGCCAGGGTCGGCCTGCCGCTGGTCGCCGTGGCGACGAACCTCGCCCACGACGGTCTGTGCTCGCCGGTCGCCACGCTCGACAACGACGCAGGCCGCGGTTCGTACGGCGTACCGTCCCCGATCGGCGTCGTCATCGACCTGGACGTCATCCGCGATGCCCCGGCCCGCTTCGTCCGGGCCGGCGTCGGCGACGTCATCTGCAAGATCTCCGCCGTCGCGGACTGGGAGCTCTCGCACCAGGTCAACGGCGAGCAGATCGACGGCCTCGCCGCGGCCATGGCCCGCCAGGCCGCCCACGCGGTGCTGCGGCACCCGGGCAGCATCGGCGACGACTCCTTCCTCAGCGTGCTCGCCGAGTCCCTCGTGATGTGCGGTCTCGCGATGTCCGTGGCCGGCGACTCGAGGCCCGCCTCCGGTGCCTGCCACGAGATCTGCCACGCCTTCGACCTGCTCTTCCCCAAGCGCAACGCGCAGCACGGAGAGCAGTGCGGGTTCGGCGGAGCGTTCGCCACGTTCCTGCGCGGCGATCTCGACACGGTGAAAGAGATGACCGCGACGCTGCGCCGCCACGGGCTGCCGGTCCTCGCCGAGGAGATGGGCTTCAGCGACCAGGACCTGGTGGACGCGGTGCTCTTCGCCCCGCAGACCCGTCCCGGCCGCTACACCATCCTTGAGCACCTCAACCTCAACCCCGACCAGATCAAGGACGCTTACGCCGACTATGCAAAAGCCATCGGTAGCTGAACTCCGCCCGGTCGTGCACCCTCCGGGCGTCAAGGACCGGCGGAGCGGCGAGCACTGGGGCGGCCGGCTCTACATGCGCGAGATCTCGCTGCGTGTCGACCGGCACCTGGTGACCACGAAGATCACGCCCAACCAGCTGACCTACGTGATGACCGTTGCCGCCGCCTTCGCCGCCCCGGCCCTCCTGGTGCCCGGGATCTGGGGTGCGGTGCTCGGTGTGCTGATGGCTCAGCTCTACCTGCTTCTCGACTGCGTCGACGGCGAGGTCGCCCGCTGGAAGAAGCAGTACTCGATGGTCGGCGTCTACGTGGACCGCGTGGCCGCCTATGTGCTCGACGCCGCGGTGCTCGTCGGCTTCGGTCTGCGCGCCGCCGACATCTGGGGCTCGGGGCGGATCGACTGGCTGTGGGCCTTCCTCGGCACGCTCGCCGCCCTCGGCGCCATCCTGATCAAGTCGGAGACCGACCTGGTCGGCGTCGCCCGTCACCAGCAGGGCATGCCCCCGGTCAAGGAGACGGCCTCCGAGCCGCGTACCTCCGGCATGGCGCTGGCCCGCAGGGCCGCAGGGGCGCTGAAGTTCCACCGGCTCGTCATGGGGATCGAAGCGACCCTGCTGATCCTTCTTCTCGCGATCCTCGACGCGGTCAGGGGCGACCTGTTCTTCTCCCGGCTCGGCGTCGCCGTGCTGGCGGGCATCGCGCTCCTGCAGTCCGTGCTCCACCTCGTGTCCATCCTCGCGTCGAGCAGGCTGAAGTGAGTACTCCCATGAAGGTCGGCGCGGTGATCATCACCATGGGCAACCGCCCCGACGAACTGCGCGCCCTGCTCGACTCGGTCACCAAGCAGGACGGCGACCGCATCGAGGTCGTCGTGGTCGGCAACGGCGCACCCGTGCCGGACGTCCCCGCAGGCGTACGGACCGTCGAACTGCCCGAGAACCTGGGCATCCCCGGCGGCCGCAACGTCGGCATCGAGGCGTTCGGCCCCTCGGGCGCCGACGTCGACGTGCTCCTCTTCCTCGACGACGACGGTCTGCTGCCGAACAACGACACGGCCGAGCTGTGCCGCCAGGCCTTCACCGCCGACCAGAAGCTGGGCATCATCAGCTTCCGGATCGCCGACCCGGAGACCGGCGTCACCCAGCGCCGCCACGTGCCCAGGCTGCGCGCCGCGGACCCGATGCGCTCCTCGCGGGTGACGACGTTCCTCGGCGGCGCCAATGCCGTACGTACGCAGGTCATCGCCGAGGTCGGCGGACTCCCGGACGAGTTCTTCTACGCCCACGAGGAGACCGACCTGGCCTGGCGGGCCCTCGACGCAGGCTGGATGATCGACTACCGCGCGGACATGGTCCTCCACCACCCGACGACCGCACCCTCGCGGCACGCGGTCTACCACCGGATGGTGGCCCGCAACCGCGTCTGGCTCGCCCGCCGCAATCTGCCCGCGCTCCTGGTCCCGGTCTACCTCGGGATCTGGATGCTCCTCACGCTGGCCCGTCGCCCGTCCGGTCCTGCCCTCAAGGCCTGGTTCGGCGGCTTCAAGGAAGGCTGGTCGACGCCCTGCGGACCCCGCCGCCCGATGAAATGGCGTACGGTCTGGCGCCTGACAAGGCTGGGCCGACCTCCTGTCATCTGACAGGCTCTGGTCTGAGAGCATCAGGGGTACTTCACCTGCACCCGGTCAGGCTGCACATCTTGAACACGAAAGTTTCAACCTGTGAGTGACACAACCCATGACGGAGCGGTCTCGCTGAGCGCCCCGCCATCTCCCGACGACGGTCTGCCCCCGGCGGCGCTCGCCGCCAAGTACGGCCTGTCGGTGAGCGGTGCCCGGCCCGGCCTCATCGAGTACGTACGGCAGATGTGGGGCCGGCGCCACTTCATCATGGCCTTCTCCCAGGCCAAGCTGATGTCGCAGTACAGCCAGGCCAAGCTGGGCCAGGTCTGGCAGGTGGCGACCCCTCTGCTCAACGCCGCGGTCTACTACTTCATCTTCGGCGTGATCATGAACTCGGGACGGGGGATGTCCAAGGAAGTCTTCATCCCCTTCCTGGTCACGGGTGTCTTCGTCTTCACCTTCACGCAGAGTTCGGTGATGGCAGGCGTACGCGCGATCTCCGGCAACCTGGGCCTGGTGCGGGCACTGCACTTCCCGCGCGCCTCACTGCCGATCTCCTTCGCGCTCCAGCAGCTCCAGCAACTGCTGTTCTCGATGATCGTGCTGGTGATCGTCGCGGTGGTCTTCGGCAGCTACCCCTCGCTCTCCTGGCTGCTGGTGGTGCCCGCGCTGACCATGCAGTTCGTGTTCAACACCGGCATGGCGCTGATCATGGCCCGCCTCGGCAGCAAGACCCCCGACCTCGCCCAGCTGATGCCCTTCATCATGCGGACCTGGATGTACGCGTCGGGCGTCATGTTCTCGATCACGGTCATGCTCGCGGACAAGCCGTCCTGGATCGCCGACACGCTGCAGTACAACCCGGCGGCGATCTACATGGACCTGATCCGCTTCGCGCTGATCGACGGTTACGGCGCGTCGAACCTCCCCGACCACGTATGGGTCGCCGCCCTGATCTGGGCGATCCTCGTCGGCTGTGCGGGCTTTGTGTACTTCTGGAAGGCAGAGGAACGGTACGGCCGTGGCTGAGGACAAGATCGAGGGGCGGGTCCCCACCGTCATCGCCGACGATGTGCACATCGTCTACCGGGTGAACGGCGCAGGCGGCGGCAAGGGCAGCGCCACCGCCGCGCTCAGCCGCATGGTCCGCAGGAACAAGACCGGCGAGTCGCGCGGTGTCCGCAAGGTCCACGCCGTACGCGGCGTCTCCTTCACGGCGTACCGCGGCGAGGCCATCGGCCTCATCGGCACCAACGGCTCCGGCAAGTCCACCCTGTTGCGCGCCATCGCCGGACTGCTGCCGACGGAGAGCGGCAAGGTCTACACCGACGGCCAGCCCTCTCTGCTCGGCGTGAACGCGGCGCTGATGAACGACCTCACGGGCGAACGCAACGTCATCCTCGGCGGCCTCGCCATGGGCATGTCCCGCGAGGAGATCCGCGAGCGCTACCAGGGCATCGTCGACTTCTCCGGCATCAACGAGAAGGGCGACTTCATCACCCTGCCGATGCGCACCTACTCGTCCGGCATGGCGGCCAGGCTCCGCTTCTCCATCGCGGCCGCCAAGAACCACGACGTGCTGATGATCGACGAGGCGCTCGCCACCGGTGACCGCAAGTTCCAGATCCGCTCCGAGCAGCGCATCCGCGAACTGCGCAAGGAGGCGGGCACCGTCTTCCTCGTCAGCCACAGCAACAAGTCGATCAGGGACACCTGCGACCGCGTCCTGTGGCTGGAGAAGGGCGAGCTCCTGATGGACGGCCCGACCGACGAGGTCATCAAGGCGTACGAGAAGGAGACCGGACGCTAGTCCGGCCGACTCCGCGAAGAGGCCCCCGCAGGACCCGAATCGGTCCTGCGGGGGCCTCTTTCCGTACGCGGCCTGCCTCACACCCCGGCGGGCTGCTTCACCTCCGGTGCCTCGGCCAGCCCCACCCGCCCGTGCAGCCTGCGCAGCAACGGCGGTGCGTACCAGGCACGGTCGCCCAGGACCCGCATGGCGGCCGGCACCAGGATCCCGCGCACGGCCACCGCGTCGATGACGATGGCGAGCCCGCTGCCGATGCCGAACATCTGCAGGAAGCTGATCGAGCTCGTGCCGAAGGCGAAGAAGCTCACCGCGAGCAGCCCGGCCGCCATCGAGACGATCCGCCCGGTCCGCGCGAGCCCCTGCGTCACGACGGTCGAGCGGTCGGCCCCCGCGTCGTGCAGCTCCTTCATCCGGCTGGTCACGAAGACCTCGTAGTCCATCGAGAGTCCGAAGGTGACACAGAACAGCAGCACGGTCATCGAGGTGTCCAACGGCTGCGGTGTGAAGCCGAGGAGAGAGGCGAGATGCCCGTCCTGGAAGATCCACACCATCACGCCCACGGAGGCCGACAGGCTCACCGCGTTGAGCAGCAGGGCACGCAGCGGCTGCACGACGCTGCCGGTGAAGAGGAAGAGCAGTACGAAGGTCGTCACCGCGATCAGCCCTGCGGCCAGGGGAAGCCTGATCCCGATCGAGTGCTTGGAGTCGACCAGCCGCGCGTCGTCCCCGCCGACGAGTGTGGTCGTGCCCGACGGACCCGGGAGCGCCCGGATCTCGCGTACGAGGTCCTGCGCATCCCCCGACTTGGGCGTGAACGCGGAGACGACCTCGATCCGCTGGGCGTCCGAGCGCCCCAGCGCGGCGCTCGCGGGACCGGCGGGCTGGGCCTGCCCCTTCGTGTACGTACCCGAACTCGCGTCGACCCGGACGACTCCGTCGAGCCGCGAAAGACGCTGCGCGTACGTACTCAGCGCCCCGGGCTGCACGCCCCCTTCGGTCACCACCTGCACGGAACCGGTGTCGTTGGCGCGGAAGTCCTCCCGCAGTGCGGTGGCCACCTGGCGGGCGGCCGCCGACTCCGGCAGCACGCGCTCGTCCGGAGTGCCGAAGGTGACGCCGAGCAGTGGGCTCGCGGCCAGCAGCAGGACGGCGAGGACGGGCAGCGCGGTCAGCGCGGGCCGGCGCATGACCGTACCGGCGAGCCTGCCCCAGAACGGTGCGTCGGCGCGCCGTACGGCCGAGGCCCACGGCAGGCGCCCCTTGTTGACGCGGTGCCCGAGCACCGCGAGGAGCGGCGGCACGACGAAGAGCGCACCGAGTACGGCGATGGCCACCACCCCGATGCCCGCGTAGGCGAACGAGCGCAGGAAGAACTGCGGGAAGACCAGCAGTGCGGCAAGCGCCGCCGCCACGGTCGCGGCGGAGAAGACGATCGTGCGCCCGGCCGTTGTCACGGTCGTCCGCAGCGCGTCGGGTACCGCTGCCCCGGCGGCCAGTTGCTCGCGGAAACGGCTGACGAGCAGCAGCGCGTAGTCGATGCCGAGCCCGAGTCCGAGGGCGGTGGTCAGATTGATGGAGAAGACGGAGACGTCGGTGAGCGACCCGATGACGAACAACTCGGCGAACGTGCCGAGGATCGCGATGAGTCCGATGACCAGCGGCAGCAGCGCGGCGACGAAACTCCCGAAGGCCAGCACGAGCAGAATGAGCGTCAGCGGAATGGCGATCATCTCGGCCGTGGCCAGGTCCTTGGAGACCTGGGACGTCACATCGTTGGTGACGCCGGCAACGCCACCCGAGGTCACGCTGACCCCGCCCCGGTTACCCGCGTAGCGTTCGAGGAGCACCTTCGCCCGGTCGCCCACCTCGCTGTCCGTGCCTTTGACATGGGCGAGTACGAGCGCCTCGCTGCCGTCCGTGGAGACCATCCGGGGGCTCTTGGCATCCCAGTACGAGACGACGTTCGACACCGTCGCCTCGTGCTGGAGCCCCTCGGTGACGGACCGTCCGCGCGCCTCGACGGCGGACGAGGAGAGCCCGCCGGCCGCCGATCCGTCGGCCCGGACCAGCAGGACCAGATTGGTGTCGCCGCCGAACTTCTCGTTGATCAGGGTCTGGGCGCGGCTGGACGGCGCCTTCGGATCGTCGAAGCCCCCGCCGAGCAGTTTGCCGAAGGCGCCGAAGCCGAGCGCGGCCATCGCGACGACGGCCACTGCGGCCAGGACGAGTAAGAGCCGGGCCCGGCGCAGCGCCAGGTCGGCGATCGTGTGCAGCACGGTGTTCCCCTCCCAATGTTTACGGTGTCAACTCTGACGTTCCCAGCGGATGTTAATCCTGTCAACATCGGGCAGGATGAACTTATGACAGCGATCTCGGGGGGCAAGACGGGCTACCACCACGGCGATCTGCGCAATGCGCTGATCGCCGCCGCGGTGGAACTCGCGACCGACGGTGGCCCGGAGAAGGTCGTCCTGCGCGAGGCGGCCCGGCGCGTCGGGGTCTCACCGACCGCCGCCTACCGGCACTTCGCGGGCCAAGGGGACCTTCTGCTGGCCGTTAAGGTCCACGGTCAGCAGGCCCTCGCCGACTCGATGGAGGAGGCCGCCGCCGAAGCGCCCTCCTCCGACGACCCGGGCGCGGCGGCCGAACTCCGCTTCGCGGCCATCGGGCGCGGCTATGTCCGCTTCGCCCGCAAGCAGCCCGGTCTCTACCGCGCCGCGTTCTGTTCGCCCGAGCTGATCAGCGACGAGAAGGAGTGGGGCGGGGTGACGCCCGCCGGATCGGATCCCTCGTACCGCGCCTTCGTGCTGCTCACCGGAGTGCTCGACGAGATGGTGGCGTCCGGCCGGATGCCCGAGCGCAACCGGCCTGCGGCGGAGGCTGCGGCCTGGGCGGCGGTGCACGGGCTGTCCATGCTGATCCTCGACGGGCCGATGAAGCGACTGCCGGAGGCGGTCCAGGACGTCGCCATCGAGCGCACTGTGGCCATGGTGACCGCCGGGCTCATCGCGTCGTGAGGGTCAAGTGATCGTCAAGTCCTGTACGAGTGGGGAAGGTTGGCGCGGATTGGAGTGTTCTTGTAATGCGCTCAACACCCCGCCGCAGTGCTGAGCGTTGTACAACGTAAGCTGTACCGGTGCTGATTCGCGGCAAGTGGGGCGATACCTCCACGGCGTCTCGTCTCCGGGCGGTCCTCCCGCTCCGAGGCGCGGGCGGCGTGTCCGAAATGGGATGTATTGGGTCGGCAGTGTAGAACGGGAGATGTGACGGCAATGGCAACGGACGATCTCCAGCTCCGCGATGCTTTCGCCGTACCCGCACCGGGCAGCGCGTGGTGACGGCGGAGCGGGAGGCGCGCACCGACCCGGCCTCGCGCACCACCCTGGACAAGGCCGCCGACGAGAACTTCCCCGTCGCCCCCTTCTTCCTGCCGCGCGCCTGGCGCGGCGATCTGATGGCCGTGTACGGCTACGCACGCCTGGTCGACGACATCGGTGACGGCGATCTCGCCGACGCCCCCGGCGAAGCCGTGCGCCTGGGCCTCGATCCGGCGCAGGCGGACGACCGCCTCGCGATGCTCGACGCCTTCGAGGCCGACCTCGGGCGCGTCTTCGACGGCACGCCCCGCCACCCGCTCCTGAGCGCCCTGCAGCCGACGGTCCGCCGACGCTCCCTCGCGCCCGAGCCGTTCCTCGGACTGATCGAGGCCAACCGCCAGGACCAGACGGTGCGCCGCTACGAGACGTACGAGGACCTCCTCGCCTACTGCGAGCTCTCCGCCAACCCCGTCGGCCGCCTCGTCCTCCAGCTGACCGGCACCGCGACCCCCGAGCGCATCCGCCGCTCCGACGCCGTCTGCACCGCCCTGCAGATCGTCGAACACCTTCAGGACGTCGCCGAGGACCTCGGCCGCGACCGCATTTACCTGCCCGCCCAGGACATGAAGCGGTTCCATGTCCAGGAGGCGGATCTGGCTGCACCCAGCGCGGGCGCATCGGTGCGCGCGCTGGTCGCGTACGAAGCGGAACGCGCCCGGGGACTGCTGAATGAAGGCGCTCCCCTGGTGGGTAGCGTCCACGGCAGACTCAAGCTGCTGCTCGCCGGATTCGTGGCCGGGGGAAGTGCCGCACTCCAGGCGGTCACCGCCGCCGGGTACGACGTACTTCCAGGACCGCCCAAGCCCACCAAGCTCAGCCTGCTGCGCGAAGTGGGAGCCGTCTTGCGAGGAACGCGTAGAGAGGGGTGAGCCGGACCGTGGAGGGACACGCGCAGCTATCTGCGCCGGTGATGGCCGCATACAGCTACTGCGAGGCCGTGACCGGTCAGCAGGCACGGAATTTCGCGTACGGCATCAGGCTGCTGCCGGCCGACAAGCGGCAGGCGATGTCGGCGCTGTACGCCTTCTCGCGCCGCGTCGACGACATCGGCGACGGGGAACTGCCGCCCGACGTCAAGCAGACGCGGCTCGAGTCGACCCGCGAACTCCTCGGCCGGGTACGCGCCGGCGAGGTCGAGGAGGACGACACCGACCCGGTGGCCGTCGCACTCGCGGACGCCGCACGCCGGTTCCCGATCCCGCTCGGCGGGCTCGACGAACTCATCGACGGCGTACTGATGGACGTGCACGAGGAGACCTACGAGACCTGGGACGACCTCAAGGTCTACTGCCGGTGCGTCGCGGGCGCCATCGGCCGGCTCTCGCTCGGCATCTTCGGAACCGAGACGGGCTCCACCGAGAAGGCCTTCGACTACGCGGACACCCTCGGCCTCGCCCTGCAGCTCACCAACATCCTCCGGGACGTACGCGAGGACGCGGGCAACGGCCGCACCTATCTGCCCGCCGACGACCTCGCCAAGTTCGGCTGCTCCGCGGGCTTCCACAGTGCGACACCGCCCGCGGGCTCGGACTTCGCGGGCCTGGTGCACTTCGAAGTCCGGCGCGCCCGCGCCCTCTTCGCCGAGGGCTACCGGCTGCTGCCGCTCCTCGACCGTCGCAGCGGCGCCTGTGTCGCTGCCATGGCCGGCATCTACCGCCGGCTCCTCGACCGCATCGAGCGGGACCCCGAGGCGGTGCTGCGCGGCCGCGTCTCGCTCCCCGGGCGGGAGAAGGCGTACGTCGCGGTGCGCGGACTCTCCGGACTCGACACCCGGCACATCTCCCGGCAGACGGCGCGGAGGCGCGCCTGATGGATCGTGACAGACCGTTCCACGACGGTGCTGGGTACACGGGGAATTGCCGGTACCGGCGCGCAACCCTCCGCTCCGCCGCGGCGTCCCTGACTGCAACGGCCGGTGGTCCGCACCTGGACAACAGGGTCGAGGGGGAGAACGTATGACAGCCGATGCAGTGCGGCCCGAGGGGCCGTCTTCACGACCGGCCGGCCGCCCCGAGGGGGCGGCCGCACCCGTCGGCGAACGCGCGGTCGTGGTCGGCGGAGGGCTC
Organism: Streptomyces sp. NBC_01465; assembly: GCF_036227325.1. Lineage (NCBI taxonomy): Bacteria > Bacillati > Actinomycetota > Actinomycetes > Kitasatosporales > Streptomycetaceae > Streptomyces > Streptomyces sp. NBC_01465. The sequence goes on from NZ_CP109467.1 coordinate 7,755,855, forward strand.
GCCGGGATCACCGCCGCACTCGAACTCGCCGACGCGGGCCTGCGGGTGACCCTGCTCGAAGGGCGGCCGCGGCTCGGCGGGCTCGCCTTCTCCTTCCAGCGCGGCGAGCTGACCGTCGACAACGGCCAGCATGTCTATCTGCGGTGCTGCACCGCCTACCGCTGGTTCCTCGACCGCGTCGACGGAGCCGCCCTCGCGCCGCTGCAGGACCGGCTCGACGTGCCCGTGCTCGACGTCGCGCACCCGCGCGGCCCGCGTCTTGGACGGCTGCGGCGCACCGGCCTTCCCGTACCGCTGCACCTGGTGAAGAGCCTGGCGACCTACCCGCACCTCTCGCTCGCCGAGCGGGCGAGCGTCGGGCGCGCGGCGCTCGCGCTCAAGGGCCTCGACCTGGCCGATCCCGCCCTGGACGACGTGGACTTCGCGAGCTGGCTCGGCAGCCACGGCCAGTCGGAGCGCACCATCGAGGCGCTCTGGGACCTGGTGGGCGTCGCGACGCTCAACGCCACCGCACCCCACGCCTCGCTCGGGCTCGCCGCCATGGTCTTCAAGACCGGACTGCTCTCCGAGCCCGGCGCCGCCGACATCGGCTGGGCGCACGTACCGCTCGGCGAACTGCACGACACTCTGGCGCGCAAGGCACTGGACAGCGCAGGCGTACGGACCGAATTGCGGACCCGAGTCCTGGGTATCTCCCGTGCACAGAACAGCAATTGGGAGGTCGAGGTGGACGGCGAGACGCTCGAGGCGGACGCCGTGGTGCTGGCCGTCCCGCAGCGCGAGGCCCACGCCCTGCTGCCCGAGGGGGCACTCGACGACGCCGACCGGCTGCTCGACATCGGGACCGCGCCGATCCTCAACATCCATGTCGTCTACGACCGCAAGGTGCTCAAGCAGCCCTTCTTCGCGGCCCTCGGCACCCCCGTCCAGTGGGTCTTCGACCGTACGGACGCCTCGGGGCTGAAGGGCGGCGGCCAGTATCTGGCGCTGTCGCAGTCCGCCGCCGAGGACGACATCGACGAGCCCGTCTCCGTACTGCGCGAGCGCTATCTCCCCGAGCTGGAGCGGCTGTTGCCCGCCGCCCGCGGCGCGGAGGTACGCGACTTCTTCGTCACCCGGGAGCGGACGGCGACCTTCGCGCCGTCCCCCGGCGTGGGACGGCTGCGCCCCGCGGCGGCCACCAACGCCCCAGGCTTCTATCTGGCCGGCGCGTGGACCGCCACCGGCTGGCCCGCGACCATGGAGAGCGCCGTGCGCAGCGGCTTCAGCGCCGCAGGTGCCGCGCTCTCCGATCTGGGCCGCCCTCAGAGACATCCGCTTCAGGAGGCGGCATGAGCACTGCTACTGGAACAAGAGGAGAGCCTGTGACCCCGGCCGCAGACACCGTCGATATTGTCGCGCTTCTGGAGCGCGGACGGACCCTGTCCTCACCGGTGCTGCGTGCTGCCGTGGACCGGCTCGCGCCGCCCATGGACACCGTAGCCGCGTACCACTTCGGCTGGATCGACGCCGAGGGCAACCCCTCCGACGGCGACGGCGGCAAGGCCGTGCGTCCCGCACTGGCCCTGCTCTCCGCGGAGGCGGCCGGCGCCGCCGCCGAGGTCGGCGTCCCCGGTGCGGTCGCCGTCGAACTCGTGCACAACTTCTCGCTGCTGCACGACGACCTGATGGACGGCGACGAGCAGCGCCGCCACCGCGACACCGTGTGGAAGGTGCACGGTCCCGCCCAGGCGATCCTCGTCGGCGACGCGCTCTTCGCGCTCGCCAACGAGCTCCTCCTGGAACTCGGCACGGTCGAGGCAGGTCGCGCCACCCGCCGGCTCACCACCGCCACGCGGAAGCTGATCGACGGTCAGGCGCAGGACATCTCCTACGAGCACCGCGAGCGGGTCACCGTCGAGGAGTGCCTGGAGATGGAGGGCAACAAGACGGGCGCCCTGCTCGCCTGCGCCGTCTCCATCGGCGCGGTGCTCGGCGGCGCCGACGACCGTACGGCCGACATCCTCGAGTCGTACGGCTACCACCTGGGTCTCGCCTTCCAGGCCGTGGACGATCTCCTCGGCATCTGGGGCGACCCGGAGGCGACCGGCAAGCAGACCTGGAGCGACCTGCGCCAGCGCAAGAAGTCACTGCCGGTCGTCGCCGCGCTCGCCGCGGGCGGCCCGGCCTCGGAGCGTCTTGGCGAGCTGCTCGCAGCGGACGCCAAGAGTAATGATTTCGACACCTTCTCCGAGGAAGAGTTCGCCACTCGGGCCGCGTTGATCGAAGAGGCCGGCGGTCGCGAGTGGACCTCGCAGGAGGCCCGCAGGCAGCATGCCGTCGCGATCGAGGCACTGAACGGAGTCGATATGCCGGAACAGGTCAGGGCACAGCTCGTCGCGCTCGCCGACTTCGTGGTCGTACGAAAGCGATGACCACTCCCTCTATATGACTCGCAGTCGCCGGCCGGTGTCCCCGTAAGGACACCGGCCGACGGAGACCCCAGCACAGCAGAAGAACCACTGCACGTAAGGGGAAGCCATGACAGCGACGACCGACGGAAGCACCGGGGCCATGGAGCCCCGCGCAGCCTCGGCCAGCGAAACAACCGAATCAACTCCCGCCGTGGACGAGGTACTCGAAGCCGCGGAGCGGGCCGCTGCACGCTCGGTCGACTACCTTCTGGGCACGCAGGACGCCGAGGGCTGGTGGAAAGGCGACCTGGAGACCAACGTCACCATGGACGCCGAGGACCTCCTGCTCAGGCAGTTCCTGGGCATCCAGGACGAGAAGACCGTCCAGGCGGCGGCACTCTTCATCCGCGGCGAGCAGCGCGAGGACGGCACCTGGGCCACGTTCTACGAGGGCCCCGGTGAACTCTCCACCACCATCGAGGCGTACGTCGCCCTGCGGCTGGCCGGGGACGCCCCCGACGACCCGCACATGGCACGCGCCTCCGCCTGGATCCGCCGCCACGGCGGGATCGCGGCGAGCCGGGTCTTCACCCGGATCTGGCTCGCGCTCTTCGGCTGGTGGAAGTGGGACGACCTCCCCGAGATGCCACCGGAGATCATTTTTCTGCCCAAGTGGCTGCCGCTGAACATCTACGACTTCGGCTGCTGGGCGCGCCAGACCATCGTGCCGCTCACCGTCGTGTCCGCGAAGCGTCCGGTACGCCCGGCTCCCTTCGCCCTCGACGAGCTGCACGCCGACGCCCGCAATCCCAACCCGGCCAAACGCCTTGCGCCGATGACCAGTTGGGACGGGGTCTTCCAGCGGATCGACAAGGGGCTGCACTTCTACCACCGGGTCGCACCGCGTGTGGTGCGCAAGGCGTCGATGAAGGCGGCCGCGCGCTGGATCATCGAGCGGCAGGAGAACGACGGGTGCTGGGGCGGTATCCAGCCGCCCGCCGTGTACTCGGTGATCGCCCTGCATCTGCTCGGGTACGACCTCGAACACCCCGTGATGCGTGCGGGACTCGAGTCGCTGGACCGTTTCGCCATCTGGCGCGAGGACGGCGCCCGCATGATCGAGGCCTGTCAGTCGCCGGTCTGGGACACGTGTCTGGCGACCATCGCGCTCGCCGACGCCGGGGTGCGCCCCGACCACCCGGCGCTGGTCAAGGCGGCGGACTGGATGCTGGCCGAGGAGATCTCGCGGCCCGGCGACTGGTCGGTGCGCAGGCCGGGACTGGCCCCCGGGGGCTGGGCGTTCGAGTTCCACAACGACAACTACCCCGACATCGACGACACCGCCGAGGTGGTCCTGGCCCTGCGAAGAGTCAGACACCCCGAGCCCGCCCGGCTGGAAGCGGCCGTCGAGCGCGGAGTGGCCTGGAACCTGGGCATGCAGTCGAAGAACGGCGCCTGGGGAGCCTTCGACGCGGACAACACCAGCGCCTTCCCCAACCGGCTGCCGTTCTGCGACTTCGGCGAAGTCATCGACCCGCCGTCCGCCGATGTCACGGCGCACGTCCTGGAGATGCTCGCCGTCGAGGGCAAGGCGCACGATCCGCGCACCCGGCGCGGTATCGAGTGGCTGCTCGCCGAACAGGAGGCGAGCGGCGCCTGGTTCGGCCGCTGGGGCGTCAACTACATCTACGGGACGGGGTCGGTGCTGCCCGCGCTGACCGCGGCCGGGCTTCCCGCCTCGCACCCGGCGATCCGCCGTGCGGTCTCCTGGCTGGAGTCCGTGCAGAACGACGACGGCGGCTGGGGCGAGGACCTGCGCTCGTACCGCGAGGAGAAGTGGATCGGGCACGGCGCTTCGACCGCCTCCCAGACCGCCTGGGCGCTGTTGGCGCTGCTGGCGGGCGGGGAGCGGGAGAGCAAGGCCGTGGAGCGGGGCGTCGCCTGGCTCGCCGAGACCCAGCGCGAGGACGGGGCCTGGGACGAGCCGTACTTCACCGGGACCGGCTTCCCCTGGGACTTCTCGATCAACTACAACCTCTACCGCCAGGTCTTCCCGCTCACCGCGCTGGGCCGCTATGTGCACGGGGAGCCCTTCGGCCCCGGCAGGCAGGGGAGCCGATGACCGAAGTCCAGGACAGTGCGCCTCTGCTGATCGCCTGTGCGCTCGGCATCGAGAGGCTCGCGCTGCGCGGCGGCAGCCGCAGCGGTGCGCCGGCGCCCGTCACCGTGCTCCGTACGGGAATGGGGCCCGAGGCCGCCGACTACACCGTCGCCCGTACCCTCGGCGAACTCCCCTTCAAGGACGCCGCCGTGATCGCCTCCGGGTTCTGTGCCGGGCTCGCGCCCGGGATGCACCCCGGCGATCTGGTGGTCGCCGAGGAGACCCGCGACCCCAGGGGCGTCACCCCGTGCGTGGGCACCGAGACGCTGATCAAGGCGCTCTCCGACGCCCTGCCGGGGCGCGGGATCCACACCGGTCCGCTGACCGGCTCAGACCATGTGGTGCGCGGCCACGAGCGGGAAGAGCTGCGTGCCACAGGGGCGATCGCCGTGGACATGGAGTCCGCGGCGACGCTCTGGAGCGCTGTACGAGCCGGGCCCCGCCCGGTTGCGGCCGTACGAGTGGTCGTGGACGCTCCAGAACATGAACTCGTCCGTATTGGGACGGTTCGCGGTGGAATATCGGCTTTCCGTGTTCTCCGTGCCGTCCTACCAGCGTTCTTTGAATGGCACCGTTCTTTGCTGCTCCCCAGGAGGTGAGCTAGATGGCCATGCCGCTTCGCCAGACCATCAGGGTCGGGACGTATCTCCTTGAACAGAAGATCCGCAAGCGCGAGAAGTTCCCGCTGATCGTCGAGTTGGAACCACTTTTCGCGTGCAACCTGGCGTGTGAGGGCTGCGGGAAGATCCAGCATCCCGCAGGCGTGCTCAAGCAGCGCATGCCCGTGGCGCAGGCCGTGGGGGCGGTGCTGGAATCCGGCGCCCCGATGGTCTCCATCGCCGGCGGCGAACCGCTGATGCACCCTCAGATCGACGAAATTGTGCGGCAGTTGGTGGCCAAGAAGAAGTACGTCTTCCTCTGCACCAACGCGATGCTGCTCCGCAAGAAGATCGAGAAATTCACGCCATCGCCGTACTTCGCGTTCGCCGTGCACATCGACGGCCTGCGGGAGCGGCACGACGAGTCCGTAGCGAAAGAGGGGGTGTTCGACGAGGCCGTGGAGGCCATCAAGGAGGCCAAGCGCCGAGGCTTCCGGGTCACGACCAACTCCACGTTCTTCAACACGGACACCCCGCAGACGATCATCGAGGTGCTCAACTACCTCAATGACGACCTGCACGTGGACGAGATGATGATCTCGCCCGCGTACGCCTACGAGAAGGCGCCCGACCAGGAGCACTTCCTGGGCGTCGAGCAGACCCGCGAGCTCTTCAAGAAGGCCTTCGCGGGCGGCAACAGGAAGAAGTGGCGGCTCAACCACTCGCCGCTCTTCCTGGACTTCCTGGAGGGGAAGGCGGACTTCCCGTGCACCGCATGGGCGATCCCCAACTACTCCCTCTTCGGGTGGCAGCGGCCCTGCTACCTGATGAGCGACGGGTACGTCCCGACGTACAAGGAGCTCATCGAGGAGACCGACTGGGACAAGTACGGACGTGGCAAGGACCCGCGCTGCGCCAACTGCATGGCGCACTGCGGTTACGAGCCGACGGCCGTTCTGGCGACGATGGGCTCGCTCAAGGAGTCCATCAGGGCCGCACGCGAGACGGTCTCCGGAAACCGCGGGTGACGTCATGGCCACTGGAGTGCCTGTAGCACTGGGCCTCCCCGAGCTGCCGGCCCGGCCGCTCGCGATGCGCCGCCACTCGCGGCGCATCCAGGTCGGGTCGGTGGCCGTCGGCGGGGACGCGCCAGTATCGGTGCAGTCGATGACCACGACGCGTACGTCCGACATCGGGGCGACGCTGCAGCAGATCGCCGAACTGACGGCCTCCGGCTGCCAGATCGTACGAGTGGCGTGCCCCACGCAGGACGATGCGGACGCGCTCGCCACCATCGCCCGCAAATCACAGATCCCGGTGATCGCCGACATCCACTTCCAGCCGAAGTACGTGTTCGCGGCGATCGACGCCGGGTGCGCGGCGGTGCGGGTGAATCCGGGCAACATCAAGCAGTTCGACGACAAGGTGCGGGAGATCGCCCGGGCGGCCTCCGATGCGGGGACGCCCATCCGGATCGGCGTCAACGCCGGTTCGCTGGACGCCCGGCTGCTGAAGAAGTACGGGAAGGCCACGCCCGAGGCGCTGGTGGAGTCCGCGCTCTGGGAGGCCTCGCTCTTCGAGGAGCACGGCTTCCGCGACATCAAGATCTCCGTCAAGCACAACGACCCCGTGGTGATGGTCAACGCCTACCGGCAGCTGGCCGCCGCATGCGACTACCCGCTGCACCTGGGGGTGACCGAGGCCGGGCCCGCCTTCCAGGGGACCATCAAGTCGGCCGTCGCCTTCGGCGCGCTGCTGTCGGAGGGCATCGGCGACACCATCCGTGTCTCGCTGTCCGCGCCGCCCGCCGAGGAGGTCAAGGTTGGCATCCAGATCCTGGAGTCGCTCAACCTGCGACAGCGGCGACTGGAGATCGTCTCCTGTCCGTCGTGCGGACGGGCCCAGGTGGACGTCTACAAGCTCGCCGACGAGGTGACGGCCGGACTCGAGGGCATGGAAGTGCCGCTGAGGGTCGCCGTCATGGGCTGTGTCGTCAACGGGCCCGGCGAAGCGCGCGAGGCAGATCTGGGCGTCGCGTCGGGCAATGGAAAGGGGCAGATCTTCGTCAAGGGCGAGGTCGTCAAGACCGTACCCGAGTCGAAGATCGTCGAGACCCTCATCGAAGAGGCCATGAAGATCGCGGAAACCATGGAAGACGCGGGAGTCCCCTCGGGGCCTGTCGACGTCACCGTGAGCTGAACAGATCCGAGAGAGGGGGCCGAGGCGTGACGATCTTGGAGACCATCCGGGGGCCGCACGATCTCAAGGCACTGTCAGAGTCGGAACTCGGTGAACTGGCCGGGGAGATCAGAGAGTTCCTGGTCCATGCCGTGGCCAGGACCGGCGGCCATCTGGGGCCCAATCTGGGGGTGGTCGAGCTGGCGGTCGCCCTGCACAGAGTCTTCGACTCGCCCGCCGACCGGATCCTGTGGGACACCGGACACCAGAGTTATGTGCACAAACTGCTCACCGGGAGGCAGGACTTCTCGAAGCTCCGCTCCAAGGGCGGCCTCTCCGGCTACCCCTCGCGCGCCGAGTCCGAGCACGACGTCATCGAGAACTCCCACGCGTCCACCGTCCTCGGCTGGGCGGACGGGCTCGCCAAGGCCAACCAGGTCCTCGGCCGCGGCGACCACGTCGTCGCGGTGATCGGCGACGGGGCGCTCACCGGCGGGATGGCCTGGGAGGCGCTCAACAACATCGCGGCCGCCAAGGACCGGCCGCTGATCATCGTCGTCAACGACAACGGGCGCTCCTACGGCCCGACGATCGGGGGCCTCGCCAACCACTTCGCGACGCTCCGCACCACCGACGGCTACGAGAAGGTCCTCGCCTGGGGCAAGGACGTCCTGCAGCACACGCCGGTCATAGGGCAGCCGTTGTACGAATCGCTGCACGGCGCGAAGAAGGGGTTCAAGGACGCCTTCGCACCGCAGGGCATGTTCGAGGACCTCGGGCTCAAGTACGTCGGGCCGATCGACGGGCACGACATCGAGGCCGTGGAGTCCGCGCTGACCCGTGCGAAACGGTTCCACGGGCCGGTGCTCGTGCACGTACTGACCGAGAAAGGGCGGGGATACCAGCCGGCGCTGGAGGACGAGGCCGACCGGTTCCACACCGTAGGGGTGATGGATCCGCTGACCTGCGAGCCCCTCGCGCCGTCCAACGGGCCTTCCTGGACTTCGGTGTTCGGGGACGAGATCGCGGCGATCGGGGCCGAGCGGTCGGACGTCGTGGCCATCACGGCCGCGATGCTGCACCCGGTGGGGCTCACCAAGTTCGCCGAGAAGTTCCCCGACCGGGTCTGGGACGTGGGGATCGCCGAGCAGCACGCCGCGGTGTCGGCCGCGGGGCTCGCGACGGGCGGGCTGCATCCGGTGGTCGCCGTGTACGCGACCTTCCTCAACCGGGCCTTCGACCAGGTGCTGATGGACGTCGCGCTGCACAGGTGCGGAGTGACCTTCGTCCTCGACCGGGCCGGTGTCACGGGCGTCGACGGGGCCTCGCACAACGGGATGTGGGACATGTCCGTCCTGCAGGTCGTGCCGGGGCTGCGGATCGCCGCACCGCGCGACGCCGACCAGTTGCGGGCGCAGCTGCGCGAGGCGGTGGACGTCGACGACGCGCCGACCGTGCTGCGCTTCCCCAAGGAGTCCGTGGGGGCGCCGATTCCGGCGATCGACCGGATCGGCGGGGTCGACGTACTGCACCGGGCCGACGATCCGCAGGTGCTGCTGGTCGCCGTCGGGGTGCTCGCGCCCGTCTGTCTGCAGGCCGCCGAGCTGCTCGAAGGGCGGGGGATCGGCTGCACCGTCGTCGACCCGCGGTGGGTCAAGCCGGTCGACCCGGCGCTCGCCCCGCTCGCGGCGGCGCACGCGCTGGTGGCGGTGGTCGAGGACAACTCCCGTACCAGCGGCGTCGGTTCGGCCGTCGGGCAGTCGCTGCGGGACGCCCAGGTCGATGTCCCCTTGCGGACCTTCGGGATCCCGGAGCAGTTCCTCGCGCACGCCAAGCGGGGAGAAGTACTGGCCGACATCGGGCTCACCCCGGTGGAGATCGCCGGACGGATCAGCGCCGCCCTGGCCCTTAAGGAGAACTGAGAAGGATGACGGAAGACGCGACCTCGCTCGCCAAGGGTTTCGATCTGGCGACCCTGCTGGCCGAGCGCGGCGGTGAGCGCTACGAGCTGCATGCGCAGTACCTGAACCACCAGCTGCCGCGCATGCTGCACACCATCGGCTTCGACAAGGTCTATGAGCGGGCCGAGGGCGCGTACTTCTGGGATGCGGAGGGCAACGACTACCTCGACATGCTCGCCGGGTTCGGTGTGATGGGGATCGGGCGGCACCATCCGGTCGTACGCAAGGCGCTGCACGACGTCCTGGACGCCTCGCTCGCCGATCTGACGCGCTTCGACTGCCAGCCGCTGCCCGGTCTGCTCGCGGAGAAGCTGCTTCAGCACTCGCCGCATCTGGACCGGGTGTTCTTCGGCAACAGCGGTACGGAAGCGGTCGAGACCGCGCTGAAGTTCGCCCGGTACGCGACGGGCAAGAAGCGGATCCTCTACTGCACGCACGCCTTCCACGGGCTGACCACAGGATCGCTGTCGGTCAACGGCGAGGCCGGGTTCCGGGACGGATTCGCGCCGCTGCTGCCGGACACCGCCATCGAGATGGGTGATCTGGCAGCGCTGGAGCGGGAGTTGAAGCGCGGCGACGTGGCGGGCTTCGTCGTCGAGCCGATCCAGGGCAAGGGGGTGCACGAGACGCCGCCCGGGTTCCTGCGCGCCGCCCAGGAACTGCTGCACAAGCACAAGGCGCTGCTGATCGCCGACGAGGTGCAGACCGGTCTCGGGCGGACCGGCGACTTCTACGCGTACCAGCACGAGGAGGGCGTCGAGCCGGACCTGGTCTGTGTGGCCAAGGCCCTGTCGGGCGGGTACGTGCCGGTCGGCGCGACCCTCGGCAAGGACTGGATCTTCAAGAAGGTCTACTCCTCGATGGACCGGGTGCTCGTGCACTCCGCCAGCTTCGGGTCCAACGCGCAGGCCATGGCGGCCGGGCTCGCGGTCCTCTCGGTGATGGAGGACGAGGAGGTCGTGGCGAACGCACGGGCCACAGGCGAGCAGCTGAAGACACGGCTCGCCGAGCTGATCCCGCGCTACGAGCTGCTGCACGACGTCCGCGGAAGGGGGCTGATGATCGGCATCGAGTTCGGCCGGCCCTCCTCGCTGAAACTGCGCAGCCGGTGGACCATGCTGCAGGCCGCCCGCAAGGGGCTCTTCGCGCAGATGGTCGTCGTACCGCTGCTGCAGAAGCACCGGATCCTGACCCAGGTGTCCGGGGACCACCTCGAAGTGATCAAGCTGATTCCGCCGCTGACCATCGGGGAGAAGGAGGTCGACCGCTTTGTGGAGGCCTTCACCGCCGTGATGGAGGACGCACACGGCGGGGGCGGGCTGATGTGGGACTTCGGGAAGACCCTGGTGAAGCAGGCCGTCGCGAACCGCTGATTTTTTGCCTCAGAGGCAAGAAATTTGCCTCTGAGGCACGGATCTGGCGTCATGGAGTGCATGAGCACTCCTGCCGACGAGCTCCCCGACGTAGCACCCCGGCTCCGGGAACTGCGCCGCCGCGGCCGTCTCACCCTTGAGGCCGCCGCCCTGCGCGCCGGCCTCTCGGCAGCCCATCTGTCGCGCCTGGAGACCGGTGCGCGCCAGCCCTCGCTGCCGATGCTGCTCTCGCTCTCGCGCATCTACGGTACGACGGTCTCCGAACTGCTCGGCGAGATGCCCCCAGAACGGGACCCCATCATCCGCGCGGGCAGCGGCGGCGCGGTCGAGTCCGACGGCTGGACCTACCACCGGACCGGCGGCTCCGGGCGGGCGCTCCAGGCGCTGCGCCTCGAGGTGCCGTACGGGGCGCAGGGCGATCTCGTACGGGTCCATCCCGGCGAGGAGTGGCTCCACGTGCTCCAGGGGCGGCTGCGGCTGACCCTCGGCGAGGCCGTCCACGAGCTGGAGCCCGGGGACAGCGCGCACTTCGACTCGCTGACCCCGCACCGGATCGCCGCCGCCACCCGCGCGGGGGTCGAGCTGCTCTTCGTACACACCCTTCTGCAATCTCCCGATCTGCACTGAGAGGCATGCGCTCATGACCATGGACGAGGAGAAGAAATTCCCGCGCGGGCTGGTGATCCGGCTCTTCGCGTATCTGGTGGCGGGCCACCTTTTCGCCGGATTCCTCTATCTGCTGTTCACGCTCGGAGGTCAGGGGTGAGCAGCTGCTCGCGCAGGCGCTCGCGCGTCTCGTCCGTCAGCTCGAGGCCTTCGGCGAGATAGCGGTCCGTCGTCCCCCAGACCTCCTCGATGGTGTCGAAGGCGCCTGCGAGGTACTCGGCGCGGGCCTCGAAGAGGGGGCTGAGCAGCGCCAGGATCTCCGGGGCCATCGCGGCGGGGGAGTTGTCGCCGCGCCTGATCTTGTAGCGGCGGTGCGGGTCGTTCGACAGGAGGTAGTCGGCCTCGATGGCGTCGCGCTCGACGCCGACCGCGAGCAGCGAGACGGCGATCGAGAGACCCGCGCGGTCCTTGCCCGCCGCGCAGTGCATCAGGGCCGGGACGCTGTCGTCGGCGAGGGCGTGCAGGACACGGCTGTGCTCGGCGGTGCGCTGCTTGATCATCCTGCGGTACGAGGCGGACATCCGGTCCGCGGCCTTGTTGTCGGCGAGTATGGAACGCAGCTGGTCGAGGCTGCCGTCGCGGACCATCGTCCAGAACTCGGCGCCGTCCGCCGGGTCGGAGAGCGGGATGTTCACATTGAGCACCCCGGGCAGTGCGACGTCCGCGCCTTCGAGGGAGTGGTCGGCGGCGTTGCGGAAGTCGAAGATCGTGTGCAGGCCCAGGGTGGTGAGGAAGGCGGCGTCCTCCTCGGTGGCGTGGGCGAGATGGCCGCTGCGGAAGAGCTTTCCGTACCGCACCTGCCGGCCGTCCACGGTCGGCAGGCCGCCCACATCACGGAAGTTGCGCACTCCGGCCAGTTCGGGCTCTGTCGACGGGACCTGCGGCAGCTGCTGCGTCACGGGGGCTCCTCGGTGTGTGGCTCTGTGTCCTTGCCGTGCTGACCTTGGCATTTCGACGATACGACATGGATGACCGAGGCAATCGTCCCGGCTGCCTCTGACAGGGGCGTTGCCCTTCTGTCGCCGCGCCACCCATGATGTTCGCACCTGTGCGGATCTGGGGGTCTGGATGATTGAGTTCGGTGACAACGGTCGTACCTGGGTGCTCTCCGGGGCCGGTGTCAGCTATGCGCTGCATCTGACGGAACACGACGAGCTGCTGCATCTGCACTGGGGGCCGCGGATCTCCCTCGCCGATGCCGAGGAGCTGGCGGCCGAACCGCCGCCCCGGGCCTCGGGGTTCGAGTCGCCGCTCGACGGGCGCGAGGAGTATCCGGTCGAGGGCGGGGCGCGGTTCGTACGGCCTGCACTGTCGGTGCGTACCGCTCAAGTGCGCGGTACCGAGTGGCGGTTCGCGGACTCCTCGGTGGACGGGGACGAACTGCGGCTGCGGTTCGTTGACGGGGTGCACGGTCTGGGGATCACCCTGCACTACCGGGTGCGGGACGACTTCGACGTGATCGAGCGCTGGGTCACCGTGGCGCACCAGGGCGACGGGCCCGCGGTGGAGGTCCTGCGGGCCGACGGGGCCACCTGGACGCTGCCCGTGCGCGACGGGTGGCGGCTGAGCCAGCTGCACGGGCGGTGGGCGGCCGAGAGCCGGCTCGTACGCTCCGATCTGACGTACGGCGAGAAGGTGCTCTCCAGCCGGCGCGGGCACACCGGGCACCAGCACCTGCCGTGGGTCGCGCTCGACGCGGAGGGGGCGACCGAGGACCACGGACAGGTCTACGGGTGCGCGCTCGCGTGGTCCGGGTCGTGGCGGATCGCCGTACAGCAGCTGCCGGACGGTGCGGTGCAGATCAACGGCGGTGCGGGATACGACGATTCGGGTCTGGTGCTGCTGGCGGCGGGGGAGTCGTACACCTCGCCCGTCTTCGCCGGGCTGTGGAGCGAGCACGGGTTCGGCGGGGCGAGCAGGGCGTGGCACGCCTGGCAGCTGGCGCATGTGATCCCTGATGCGGGGGAGGTGCGGCCCGTTCTCTACAACTCCTGGGAGGCCACCACCTTCGACATCTCCGAGGACCAGCAGCGGGCGCTCGCGCGCCGGGCGGCGGAGATGGGCGTGGAGCTGTTCGTCGTCGACGATGCGTGGTTCGGGAAGCGGGTCAGCGACCGGGCAGGTCTCGGCGACTGGACGCCCAACCCCGACCGCTTCCCCGGCGGGCTCAAGCCCCTCGCCGATGAAGTGCACTCCCTGGGCATGCAGTTCGGGATCTGGGTCGAGCCGGAGATGGTCAACCCCGACAGCGATCTCTACCGGGCCCACCCGGACTGGGTGCAGCACCATCCCGGGCGGCGGCGGACCGAGTTCCGTAACCAGCTGGTGCTCAACCTTGCGCGGAAGGATGTACGGGAGTGTCTGTGGGAGCAGCTGGACGCGCTGCTCTCCTCCGCGCCCATCGACTATGTGAAGTGGGACTTCAACCGCTGCTTCACCGATGCCGGCTGGCCCGGGGAGCCGTACCCGCAGAAGCTGTGGGTCGAGCATGTGGCGGGGCTCTACGCGCTCCTCGACCGGCTGCGCGCAGCTCATCCCGGGGTCGCCTTCGAATCCTGCTCGGGAGGCGGGGGCAGGATCGACCTCGGGATTCTCTCCCGTACGGACCAGGTGTGGACCTCCGACAACACCGACCCGCTCGACCGGCTCGCGATCCAGGACGGCTTCAGCCAGATCCATCCGGCGAGGGTGATGGCCGCCTGGGTCACCGACAGCCCCAATACGCAGCTCAACGGGCGGATCAGTTCACTCCGGTTCCGTTTTGTAAGCGCCATGGCGGGTGTGCTCGGGGTCGGCGGCGACCTCACCGAGTGGAGCGAGGAGGAACGCGCCGAGGCGCGCGGCTGGGTGGAGCTCTACAAGAAGATCAGGCCCGTGGTGCAGGGCGGGGAGCTCCACCGGCTGCGGGCGCCCGAAGGGGGACTGAGCGCCGTTCAGTACGTACGGGGCGACGATGTCGTCGTCCTGGCATGGCTGCAGGCGCAGCACTACGGCGAGCAGCCACCGGCCGTACGGCTCAAGGGAATTGACCCGGCCGCCGCCTACGAATGCCTGGAAACCGGGGCCGTCCACCGTGGTTCCGTACTGCTCCACCGAGGGCTGCGCACCGGGCTGCGCGGAGACCTCGACGCCGCGGTCTTCCGGCTGCGCCGCCGCTGACGCAACCCGGCCATGAACGCTCCGCTCCGGTGGGGCGGACGGGTCACGACGGCAGTGCGGGGGCCGCCACGGACGCAGGGTCCGGGGCGGCCCCCGCACTGCCGTCTGCGGTTGTGCGGTGTGGCGTACGCCGGTGCAAACAGCAGGAGCTGATCGAGGAAGAGGCCCGAAACTGGCGTATCCGGCTCCACCGACCGCCGAGTAGCGTCGCAGCCCCACAGCAGGTATGCGCAGGGACATTCCCTCAGGGGGGAACTCGATGGACTACCGCACCTCACTGCCGTGGCGGATCGTCACGGGGATCGCCCAGTACGTCGACGACCGGATCGGCTGGGACAAGCTGCCCGTCCCGCTCGGTCTCGGCACGCTCCTCGGACTGCGCGTCAAGCTCCGCCAGGAGAACCTCCACGACACCGATGCCCTCCCCGCGGTCAATGTGCCGGAGCCGGCGCCGCCCACGGACTCGTACAAGGTCAACCGGACCGCCGACGGCAGCTACAACGACCTCGGATCGCCCCGGATGGGCATGGCCGGGACCCGCTTCGGCCGCAACATCCCCCTCGACAAGATCCCTCCGGCCACCCCCGAGGACGTCCTGTCGGCACCGAACCCGCGCGAGGTCAGCCGCGCGCTGCTCACCCGCGGCGAGCTGATCGCCGCCGAGTCGGTCAACTCCCTGGTGGCCGCCTGGCTGCAGTTCATGATCCGCGACTGGTTCAGCCACGGCACGAGTCCGAGCGAACGGCCCTGGACGGTACCGCTCCTGGACGACGACCCGTGGCCCGAGCAGCCCATGCAGATCATGCGTACGCCCGACGACCCGACCCGTGACCCGCACGCGCCCGCCGGTACGCCCGACACCCGCGTCAACACCTTCTCGCACTGGTGGGACGCCTCCCAGATCTACGGCACCGGCGAAGAGGAACAGCGCGAGATGCGCACCGGCGAGCACGGGAAGCTGCACGTGTGGGACGACGAGCGCATGCCGTTCCCGTCCGGCGCCGACCGCGACCCGTCCCGGGTGCCGGGCTTCTGGCTCGGACTCGCCCTGATGCAGGGGCTGTTCACGCGCGAGCACAACGCGGTCTGCGACCATCTGCACGCCGCGTACCCGAAGTGGGACGACGAGGAGATCTTCCAGCGGGCCCGGCTGGTCACCGCCGCACTCATCGCGAAGATCCACACCGTGGAGTGGACCCCCGCCGTCATCAGCCACCCCACCACCGTCGTCGCGCTGCGCGCCAACTGGTGGGGCCTCGCGGGCGAGCGGGTGCACGACCTCTTCGGCCGGATCAGCGGCTCCGAGGTGATCAGCGGCATCCCGGGCGGCGAGACCGACCACTACGGCATTCCGTACGCGCTCACCGAGGAGTTCGTCGCCGTCTACCGGATGCACCCCCTCGTACGCGACGATTGGAGTCTGCGCGCCGCCGGCGACAACACCTCGCTGCGCGAGTGCTCCTTCCGGGACATCGCGGGACCCGAGGCGCTGAAGGTCCTGGAGACCATCCCGACCGCCGACCTCTTCTACAGCTTCGGCACGCTCCACCCGGGCCTGGTCACGCTGCACAACTTCCCCAAGTTCCTGCAGGAGTACGAGCGCCCCGACGGCCATCTGCAGGACCTGGCGGCCACCGACATCCTGCGCTCGCGCGAACTGGGTGTGCCCCGGTACAACGAGTTCCGCCGGCTGCTGCGGCTGAAGCCCGCCGCGGACTTCGAGGACCTCACCGGAAACCCGAAGTGGGCCGAGGAGATCAAGCGGGTCTACGGGGGCGACATCGAGAAGGTCGACCTGAGCGTGGGGATGTTCGCGGAGAAGCTGCCCGCCGGGTTCGCCTTCAGCGACACGGCCTTCCGGATCTTCATCCTGATGGCCTCGCGCCGCCTCAACAGCGACCGGTTCTTCACCGAGTACTACACGCCCGAGGTGTACTCGAAGGCCGGTATCCAGTGGATCGACGACAACTCGATGATGACCGTCCTGCTGCGCCACCACCCCGAACTGCGCACCGCCATGGCCGGGTTGACGAACGCCTTCGCCCCCTGGAACACCGCTGCTGCCGCCAAGGGGGCAAAGGGACATGCCGAAGGCTGATCTCGTACTGGAAGGCGGCGGCGTCCGCGGCCTCGGCTCGGCGGGCGCGGTGATCCGGCTGCTGGACGAGGGATACACCTTCCCGCGAGCCGCCGGGACCTCGGTCGGCGCGATCGCGGCGGCCTTCGTGGCCGCCGGCATGGACGGCAAACAGCTGCGCTCCGTCATGGACCGGCTCGACCTCTCCATGATCCCCGACCGGATGCGGCCCGGAGTGCCCCTGCTGAGCGAGGGGCTCTCGCTGCTGGGTGCGCGCGGTGCGTACAAGGGGGAGTGGATCCGCGAGTGGCTGGAGGAGGAGCTCGCCGAACTCGGTGTCTCCACCTTCGCCGACCTGCGGCGCAACGATCCGGAGGCCGACGGTGCGCTGGAGGACGACCAGAAGTACAAGCTGGTGGTGATGGCGACCGATGTCACGCGCGGCCGGCTGCTCCGGCTGCCGTGGGACTACCACCTCTTCCATCTGAACCCCGACGAACAGTCGGTCGCGGAGGCGGTGCGCTGCTCGCTGTCGATTCCGTTCTACTTCCGGCCGCGTACGCTCACCGACGCGGTCACCAAGGACGCGTCCGTGATCGTCGACGGCGGGGTGCTGTCGAACTTCGCGGTGGAGATCTTCGACCGCAGGGACGGCAAGGAGTCGCGCTGGCCGACCTTCGGCGTGCAGATCCTGCCCGATCTCCCGGCGGGGAACGCGGAGTTGTTCCCCGCGCTCGCCGTGGTGATGTCACCGACGCTGCAGTTGCTGCAGCAGGTGGTGGCCACCGCGATGGTGGGACGGGACCAGACGCACATGGACCAGCCCGGCGTACGGGAGCGGACGATGGCCGTCGACTGTTCGGGGGTGGGCATCACGGACTTCGCGCTCGGGGCCGCGCAGCGGGAAGCGGTGGTGGAGGAAGGGGCGAAAGCCGCCGGGGCGTTCCTGCGGAGGTGGGACGACGCCCATCGGTGAGGGGGAGCTGTGCGTCGGGGCGGCCCACCAGGACGAGCCGCCCCGTGACGGCCCGGCCATCGTCGTCGGTCACCGTCCCGGTGACGGACGTGCGCAACGTGAAGATTATGCGCCCGTCCGGCGCGGCGGGAGACCCGTCACTTATTCCGGCTTTACCCAAATCTGACCCGGTGGTTTAGATCACCCCGCGTCAACCCTTTATCCGGTCGCGTAAGTCACACACCGCGATGCAGGATGGGTCCTTGTGGCTGACGATTCGAGATTCAAGAACAGTGACCTCATCGGCTCGTACGCGGCACTCGGGGACAGTTTCACCGAAGGGGTCGGCGACCCCGGACCGGACGGGACCTTCGTGGGCTGGGCCGACCGGCTCGCCGTGCTCCTCGACGACCGCGTACCCGAACACACCTTCCGGTACGCGAATCTGGCGGTGCGGGGCAAGCTCCTCGACCAGATCATCGAGGAGCAGGTGCCGCGCGCGAAGGAGCTCGCTCCGGACCTGGTGAGCTTCAGCGCCGGCGGGAACGACATCATCCGCCCGGGTTCCGACCCGGACGACACGGCCGAGCGCTTCGAGCGGGCCCTCGCCGATCTGCTCGGATCGGTCGGCACCGTCATGGTGACCACTGGGTTCGACACCCGCGGCGTTCCGGTCCTGCGCCATCTGCGCGGCAAGATCGCCACGTACAACGAGCACGTCCGGGTCATCGCGGCGCGCTACGACTGTCCGGTGCTCGACCTCTGGTCGCTCAAGACCGTTCAAGACAGGCGGGCTTGGGACGCGGACCGGCTGCACCTCTCGCCGGAGGGGCACACCCGCGTGGCACTGCGCGCCGGACAGGTCCTCGGACTCGAGGTCCCCGCCGACCCGGACCAGCCCTGGCCGCCGGAGCCGCCGCGCGGCTCGGCCGAGGTGCGGCGCGACAACCTGCACTGGGCGCGCGAGCATCTGGTGCCGTGGATCGGGCGACGACTGCGGGGCGAGAGCTCCGGGGATCACGTCGAGGCGAAGAGGCCGGATCTGCTGCCGCTCTGAATCGATAATCGACCCCTCTGACCTGCGGCTTCGTGTTGCATGGCTCAGCATGGCGCCGACTGGGGGGAAAGTGGCGCCATAAATGGCTTGTGGTGGCGCCACTATGTGCGCCATGATGGCCGCACAAGCGATGAGCCGTCCGGCCTCGAGCGGGCCGGGTTCTCATCGAAGGGGCGGTTGTCGAAGGGGCGGGATCATGGAGTCAGCGCAGCAGCAGTCGCAGACAGCACCCGGCGCCGCCGTTGCCTTCGCCCGGTTCGTGCTCTGCGGTGGTGGCGTCGGTGTCGCCTCCAGCTTCGCGGTGGCCGCGCTCGCCGCCTGCATGCCGTGGGCCCTGGCCAACGCCCTGATCACCGTGGCCTCGACCGTCCTCGCCACCGAGCTGCACGCCCGCTTCACCTTTGGTGCGGGTGGTCGCGCGACCTGGCGCCAGCATGTGCAGTCGGCGGGGTCCGCCGGGGCTGCGTACGTCGTGACCTGCGCGGCGATGTTCGTTCTGCATCAACTCGTGGCGGCGCCGGGAGCGATGCTCGATCAGGTCGTCTATCTGTCGGCCTCCGCGTTCGCCGGGGTCGCGCGGTTCGCCGTGCTGCGGCTCGTGGTCTTCGCGGGCAGCCGCAGGAAGAGTCCGGCCCCGGCCGCCGCTTCGGTCCGGGTCCTGGCCCCGGCTCCGGCCCCCGTGGCCCTGACTGCGTAACCCTGCCGCACCATCGTGGCGCCACGCGATTTGCCGTGGTGTCACGTTGGTGCCATCGTTGCGTTATGGACCTCGCTCCCTACGTCGAGAACCTCTGCCGTGAACTCGCCGTCGCTGCCGCGGCCGGCGGGGCCGAAGCCCGCGCCCTGGGTGAACGGCTCGCGGCCCAGCTGGAGTCGGCCGCCCGGCTCACCCTGCTGAACGTGCTGTCCGACGCTATGGATGAGGTGACGCGGGAGCTGGCTCCGGGTTCGGTCGATGTGCGGCTGCGGGGGCTTGATCCCGAGTTCGTGGTCGCCGCTCCGCCCGTTCGTGACGACTCCGGTGCGGTCCGTGCGCCGATGGCGCCAGTTGTGCCTGAGGGCGTCGGGGAGGGTGCCGCTTCGCGCATCAACTTCCGCCCGCCCGCCCGGCTCAAGGCCCGGATCGAGCAGGCCGCGAACCGCGAGGGGCTCTCGGTCAACTCCTGGCTGGTGCGGGCCGTCGCCGCCGTTCCGGAGCTGTCGGATGATCAACGTGGCGCCCGTGCAGGGGACTTGGGGCGTTAAGAACGCGTCAGGGAATGCATTCCCTCTAGGAAAAAAACCGCTGGGTTGGTTTCATGGCGGGCGACGTTCTGCCTTTCACGCACCCCCCACGGAGCGCCCCGATCGAGGTTGCCGTCGAACGCGTAGCGCGTCGATGGCGCCAAGATGGCGCCCTCGTCCCGGCCATCTGCTGGTGCGGGGGCGTACTTGTGTGGCGCGCATCTCTGCTGGTCGGGCGGGTGGGGGTGGGGTGATCGAAAGATGTGGCGCCAAAGTGACTCGACATGGCGCCACTGATGCGCCATCATAGAGATGCGAGCGCGGCGCACCACCCCGTGGATGCGCCGGTCATGCGCCACCCAGGCACCGCGGCCCGTTGGGCCGTCCCCGACCGACCCCCTGATGAAAGGCCCGCCCGCCATGAATGCCTCGGCCCAGGTGTCCACCACCACGCGCGCAGCCGCGATCTCCGCGATCGGGCTGCGCAAGTCCTACGGCGACAAGGTCGTGCTCGACGGCATCGATCTGCGTATCCCGGAAGGCACGGTGTTCGCTCTCCTCGGTCCGAACGGTGCCGGGAAGACGACCGCTGTGAAGATTCTTTCCACGCTGATCTCCGCCGACGGCGGGGAGGCGCACGTTGGTGGTCATGATCTGGTCGCGAAGGCGCAGTCGGTGCGGTCGGTGATCGGTGTGACCGGTCAGTTCTCCGCTGTCGACGGTCTGATCACCGGTGAGGAGAACATGCTCCTCATGGCCGACCTGCACCACCTCTCCAAGGCTGAGGGGCGCAGGGTCACGGCTGAACTCCTGGAGCGTTTCGATCTGGTGGAGGCGGCGAAGAAGCCGGCCTCGACGTATTCGGGCGGGATGAAGCGCCGGCTGGACATCGCGATGACGCTGGTCGGGAGCCCGCGGATCATTTTCCTCGACGAGCCGACGACCGGTCTCGACCCGCGGTCGCGTCACACGATGTGGGGGATCATCCGTGAGCTGGTCACGGGCGGTGTGACTGTTTTCCTGACCACCCAGTACTTGGACGAGGCGGATGAACTCGCCGACCGTATCGCGGTGTTGAGTGACGGGAAGATCGCCGCGGAAGGCACCGCGGAGGAGCTCAAGCGTCTGGTCCCCGGCGGGCACGTACGGCTGCGCTTCACCGACCCCGGCGCCTACCAGGCTGCGGCTCTGGCGCTCGGTGAGGCCTCCGGTGACGACGAAGCGCTGACCCTTCAGGTCCCGAGCAACGGCAGTCAGCGTGATCTGCGTTCGATCCTCGACCGGCTGGATGTCGCCGGCATCGAAGCCGACGAACTGACCGTCCACACCCCCGACCTCGACGACGTCTTCTTCGCCCTCACCGGCGACAACACCGTCCCCAGCCAGACCACTCCGTCCAAGGAGACAGTCCGATGAGCTCCCTCTC
The DNA here is from genome assembly GCF_036227325.1 of Streptomyces sp. NBC_01465. Lineage (NCBI taxonomy): Bacteria > Bacillati > Actinomycetota > Actinomycetes > Kitasatosporales > Streptomycetaceae > Streptomyces > Streptomyces sp. NBC_01465. Next base: position 7,777,084 of record NZ_CP109467.1, read on the forward strand.
CCTTGTTGTGCGCGACTCGAACACGATGCTGCGCCGCAATCTGCTGCATGCGCGCCGCTATCCGTCGCTGACGCTGAACCTGCTGCTCACTCCGGTGATGCTGCTCCTGCTGTTCGTCTACATCTTCGGTGACACGATGAGCGGCGGTGCGGGCCGCTCCGCCTACATCGCCTACCTGGTGCCGGGCATCCTGCTGATGACGATCGGCTCGACCACGGTCGGCACCGCCGTCTCGGTCTCCACCGACATGAACGAGGGCATCATCGCCCGTTTCCGCACCATGGCCATCCACCGTGGTTCGGTGCTGATCGGGCATGTGATCGGCAGTGTGTTGCAGGCCATCATCAGCGTGGTCCTGGTCGGTGCGGTCGGTGTCGCGATGGGCTTCCGCTCCACCGACGCCAGCGTGCTGGAGTGGCTGGCGGCCTTCGGCCTGCTCGCCCTCTTCGCCCTGGCGTTCACGTGGATCGCCGTCGGGATGGGCCTGGGCAGCCCGAATGCGGAGGCGGCCAGCAACAGTGCGATGCCGCTGATCCTGCTGCCGCTGATCTCCAGCGCCTTCGTGCCGCTGCACTCGATGCCGGGCTGGTTCCAGCCGATCGCCGAGTACCAGCCCTTCACCCCGGCCATCGAGACCCTGCGCGGACTGCTCCTGGGCACCGAGATCGGCAACAACTGGTGGATCGCGCTGGTCTGGTGCGTGGGCCTGACCGTCCTGGGCTACCGCTGGTCGCAGTCCCAGTTCAACAACGACGCCAAGTAACCATCAGGACAGCAGCGGTGCGCAGACCTCCGGCCGGAGGTCTGCGCACCGCTTTGTCAGTTCTGACCGGCGAGGAGCTCGTCCGCGCCGATGAGGGCGGTGGAGCCCGGTGCCGTACAGGCGAAGGCGCCGGAGACCGCGCCCAGCCGGGCGCACTCCAGAGCGTCCCGTCCGGCCAGCCTGCCGTACAGGAAGCCGCTGACGTAGGCGTCGCCCGCGCCGTTGGAGTCCACCACGGGGGCGGGCGGCACGGTCGCCGGAACGTGGACCGGTGCCGGTCCGCCGTTCCGAATGAGGACGTACGAGCCGTCCGCCCCCGCCGTGGCGACGACGACCTCGGCGCGGCCCTCGCGGATGATCTCGGCCATCACGGCCCCGGTGCGGTCGCCTGCGCCGGCCGCGCTGAAGAAGACGACGTCGGAGCGGAGGGCGAACTCCCTGTGGTGGTCGGCCAGTCCGTCCCAGTCGTGCAGATCCGTGGAGGAGGGGACGCCGAGGGCCTCGATGTCGTCGTACAGATGGCGTGCGAAATCCATGATGGAGAGATGTACATGGCGGGTGCGCCGCAGTAGCGGGAGGTAGTGGTCCCGCGGCATGCGGAGGTCCGCCGGGTCGCGGCCGTCGTAGAAGGACATGCGGCGGCCGGTCGCGTCCACCAGATTGACCGCGCGCCGGGTGCCCGCGGCCGAGATCAGCGGGGCGAACTCCACGTTCCCCTTGGCCAGCCGCTCGCGCACCTGGGCGCCGATCCAGTCGTCCCCGATGTAGTCGGCCAGCGCAGAGCGCAGGCCGAGTGCGCGGGTACCCAGGGCCACATTGCCGCCGGTGTGGCCGGGCCACTCCTCGATGGGGCCGACATGGACCGAGTCGGCGAGCGGAACGGGCAGGGCGTCGACACGGACGACCGTGTCCACTCCGCTGCCGCCGACCACCAAGACGTCGTACTCCGTGTGCTGTTGAACCACGATTCCGCCTCTCTGTTCCCGCCGTGTCCCAGTATCCCCGGTGCCCGGAAGTGATGGGATGTGCCCCGACCCTCCTGCGGAAGGAAACATTCCAGATGTCTGTACGCACCTCGTCGGCCGTCGCCAAGTCGCTGGCCGCGGCCGTTCTCACCGGTGGCCTCCTGACGGCCGGTGTCACCCCGGCGGCTGCCGTCGTCTCCGTGGCGCCCGCCGCCGACCCGGCACCCGCGACCGTCACCGTGACCGGGGAGGGGTCCGCGTCGACCGCCCCCGACATGGCCGTCCTCACCGCCGGGGTCGAGGTCACCGAACCGACGGCCAAGGAGGCCCTTGCCGCCCAGTCCGCCGCCTCCGCCGAGCTGCTCGCCGCGCTGCGGAAGCAGGGGATCGCCGACCGCGACGTGCAGACGGAGAGCCTCTCGCTGAACGCCGTCTACCAGCAGGACACGGCGGGCGGCCAGGCCAAGCTGACCGGATACCAGGCGGGGCAGGCCTTCTCCGTCAAGATCCGTGACATCCGCAAGGTCGGCGCGGTGATCCAGGCGGCGATGGACGCGACGGGCGACGCGGGCCGCGTCAACGGAGTCGCTTTCGACGTGGCCGACCCGGCAGCCCTGCAGACCGCAGCGCGCAAGGCCGCCGCGCACGACGCCCACGACAAGGCCGCACAGCACGCGAAGCTCGCCGGGCGCAGGCTCGGCCGGCTGGTGTCGCTGACCGAGGGGGAGAGCGGTCGGCCGCGTCCGGTGGCCATGCCGGCGGTCGCGTACGACAAGGAGAGCGTGCCGGTCGCGCCGGGCGAGATCGAGGACCAGATCCAGGTCACTGCGGTGTACGAGCTGAACTGACGGCGCCCGGGATCAGCGCGCCGAGTCGGCCAACTCCGCGCGCTCCAGGCCCAGTTCGCGGGCGAGCGCCTCGTCGGTCCACTCCAGCATCGTGGCCTTGGTGAGGGCTCCCGCGTACGACGTCATCTGTACGGCGAGCCCGTCGAGCAGCGCGGTCAGCCGCCACGCCGCCGCCGACGGGTCCGCGCACACGAACTCGCCCGCAGCCGCCCCCTCGGCGATCACCTCGGCCAGCGCCGCCTTCCACTGCTGGTCGAGTTCGCGAGTCACCGAGCGCAGGGCCGGTTCGCGCAGGGAGGCCGCCCAGCCCTCGATCCACAGCCGCCAGCCCTTGGCCTGGCCGGTCGGTGCGTACCAGCGGACGGCGGCGCGCAGCCTGCGGACCGCGCTCGTACGGCGGCCGAGCAGCTTGCGCAGATGTGCGAGGTCGCCTTCGGCGGCATACGTGAAGGCCGCCGCGACGAGGTTCTCCTTGGTGGAGTAGTGGTAGAGCACCAGTGCGTTGCTCACGCCCAGGGCGGAGGCGACATCGGCGATGCGTACCGCGGCGACCCCCCGGGACTGGATCTGCTCGACGGCGGCGCGCAACAACTCCTCGCGCCTCTCCTCCACGCTCAACCGGACTCTGGCCACGCGGCAACCCTAGTCCCCGCCGTCAGTACCAGCCGAACCGGTCCGCGATCACCGGCAGCCGGTCCGCGACGATCGCGTGGGCAGCGGCCCGGGGTGTTGTGCCGTCCGCCTCGGCGCGTGCCAGCATCTGGTCGATCAGCGTGCGCATGGAGCGGCGCGTGTACGCGAACGCCTCCTCCGCGTCGGCGCCGATGTCACCGAAGAGGGTCCACCACCACCAGGCGTTCGTACCCGAGTTGACGACCACATCGGGCAGTACGGTGATCCCGCGCGCGGCCAGGAGCTCCTCCGCCTCCGCGAGGACCGGCATGTTCGCCGCCTCGACGATCCAACGGGCCGTGATCTGCGCCTGGTTGGCCTCGGTGACGGCGTACGAGACCGCGGCCGGCACCAGCACCTCGGCATCCGCCGACAGCCAGGCGTCGCCCGGCAGCTCGCGGTCGCCCTCCCGCAGGACGGAGCGGTCCACGGCCCCGTACCCGTCGCGCGCGGCGAGCAGCGCCTCGACGTCGAGACCGGCCGGGTTCGCGATCGTGCCCCTGATGTCGGCCACGGCGACGATCCGCAGACCGGCGCGGGCGAGGAAGCGCGCGGTCGCCCCGCCCATCGTGCCGAGCCCCTGCACCGAGACGCGCGTCCCCTCGTGACCGACACCCGCCCGGTCCAGGGCGGCCAGCACCGACTCGGCGACACCGCAGCCGCCCACCAGCTCGTCGAGACCGATGCCGTCCACCTCCACGGCGAAGGCCGCCGCGAGGCGCTCGCGTGCCTCCGCCTCGTTGTCGAGGAGCGGGTACACGGCCTGGATCGAGGAGACGAGCCCGGCCTCGGCCGCCGCCTTGTCCACGATGTCCTGGGTCAGCCCGAGATCCTCGCCGGTGGTCCAGAAGCGCTCGATGTACGGGCGCATCGCGCGCAGATAGCGGACCAGGATGCCGTACGCGGCCGGGTCCTGCGGGTCGCAGTCGATGCCGCCCTTCGCGCCGCCGAGCGGGATGTAGCGAACCGATGAGTCTGCAGCGTTGTAGTGCAGGGCCTCCTTCATCGTCATGCCGCGTGCCAGGCCCGCGACCTCCTCCAGGGTGCAGCCGGGGCGCATCCGCAGGCCGCCGCTGGAGACGCCGCGCACCAGGCGGTCGACGACCAGGTGGCCCCGGCGACCGGTGACATGGTCGGTCCAGGTCAGGGAGATGAGGGGGGCGGCGGTCATGAGGCGGACTCCTCGGGGACGGATTAACTGAACCGTCGGTCAGTATCTGAAGGCTGTGCACCCCTGTCAATGCGCCTTTGTGCTGAACAGATGATCAGTAGCTGGGGGTGTCCCGTAACCGGAGCGTTCCTCCCCTGTCGTACCGGCCGCACATAATGGAGCGGACATCGAACACCAGGAGGTCACGTGTCCGGCTCCCGATCCCTTCGCTCCAGCCTCCGTGCAGCGCGGCCGGACGCCTTCGGCGCGGACCCCGCGGGAGAGCGGATGGCGAGGATCCGCCGCTCGCCCAACTTCGCGGACGGGGTCTTCCAGAACCCGCTCGGGGCCCGTACCAGGCCGACGGGCTCGATGGTCGAGTTCGCGAAGGTGTACTTCCGCAAGGAGGAGCGCGTCCTCAGGACCCCCTCCGGCACCATTCCCGTACACCCCACGACCTTCGCGGACCTCGCGAAGGAACCGGCCTCGGGGCTGCGGCTCACCTGGATGGGGCATTCGAGCGTTCTCGCCGAGATCGACGGCCGGAGGGTCCTTTTCGACCCGGTCTGGGGCGAGCGCTGCTCACCTTTCGCCTTCGCCGGGCCCAAGCGGCTGCACCCGGTCCCGCTGCCGCTCGCCGCGCTCGGCCCGGTGGACGTCGTCGTGATCTCCCACGACCACTACGACCACCTCGACCTGCCCACCATCAAGGCCCTCGCCGGTACGGACACGGTCTTCGCCGTCCCGCTCGGCGTCGGCGCGCACCTGGAGCACTGGGGCGTCTCCCCGGACCGGCTGCACGAGCTGGACTGGAACGAGACCGCCAAGGTCAACGGCATCAGCCTCACCGCGACACCCGCCCGGCACTTCTGCGGGCGCGGACTGCGCAACCAGCAGCACACGCTCTGGGCGTCCTGGGCCGTCGCGGGGCCCGAACACCGGATCTACCACAGCGGTGACACGGGGTACTTCCCCGGCTTCAAGGACATCGGAGCCGGGCACGGCCCGTTCGACGCGACGATGATCCAGATCGGCGCGTACAGCGAGTACTGGCCGGACATCCACATGACCCCTGCCGAGGGAGTCCAGGCGCATCGTGACCTGCAGGGTGGCAGCCCGCACGGGGTGTTGCTGCCGATTCACTGGGGGACGTTCAATCTGGCTCCGCATGCGTGGGCGGAGCCGGGGGAGTGGACGAGGGATGCTGCCGAGGAGGTCGGGCAGGCGGCAGCGTTTCCCCGGCCTGGGGAGCCGTTCGAGCCGGCCGGGAAGCTTCCTGTGGATGCGTGGTGGCGGGCGGTGTCCTCACCCGTCGCGCATCCATGGCGGCGGCCTGCTGGGGCGGAGGTCGAGCTCGCCGAGCGGTCAACGACCCACTGCAGCTGGTGAGCTGGCATTGTGGATGAGGAGGCGCGGTGCGCCGCCGCCGTCCGCCGGCACCGACCATACGTCCCAGCCGCCCCCATGGCGCGGCAGGCCGTACATCACCGTGTGGTCGTCCAGCCAGGCCGCCTGGTCGTCCACGCTGTGCTCCTCCGCCAGGGGGGTCTCCTTCATCGTGGTCAGGTCCAGGGCGTAGAGACGCCATGGTCTGTTGGCGCTGGCGTTGACCCTCTTCTTGAACACGATGTGAGTGTTGTCCGGTGAGAGGGACGGGCATTCGGCGTTGGTGCGCAGGGTGCGGGCCGTCCACTTCCGGTAGTCGCCCTTGATCAGGTAGGTGCGGCCGCCCGTGCGTGCCGTGGCGTAGAACGTGTTGTCGTCCGCGGCGAAGGTGACGCCCCAGAAGTTCAAGTCAGCTGCGCGGTACGGCCTTCCGTCCAGCGTCAGCGGGATCTGCTCGATGTTGGGGATCACGTGCCCGGTCCTGGTGTCGAGGATCGAGGTCCGGGTCGAGAAGTCGTCCCTGAGGTAGGAGTCGCCCTGGACGAAGGTCGTCCAGGAGAGCATGTTCCCGCTGGCCGAGACCCTTGCCCTGTTGGGGAAGCCCTCCGTCTTGACCTGGCGTTTCTGGTGCAGGTCACTGTCGAGCACCATGACGTGCGTGGAGGGCACCGGGCCCCTGCGCTGCATGCAGAGTCCTGTGCCGTGGGCTGCGTAGAGCCGGTCGCACAGCATCTTGCCGCTGGTCCGGGGAGTGGTGGGGCGGGCCAGGGGGACCGAGGCGATCCTGCCGAACGAGGCGCCCGGTTCGGTGTTGCGGAAGAGGATCTGCCCTGCCGCGTCCAGTCGTACGACTCCGCTCACGCCGTCGGCGCCGCTGTGGTCGCGGGACCTCAGCGCGTATCCCGTGACTGTGGTCGCGGCGAGCAGGGCCGTCGTCAACAGAATGAGAAGACGAGTCCTGGCATTCATGCCACGTTCTCCTTGCGCAGAGGGAGGATCAGCAGCGCCGCCGCGATCGCGGCCGTCAGTACGGCGAGGGCGACCGCGAGTGCCGTGTGCAGGCCCCATACCGACCAGGCGGCGCCGAACAGCATCGAGGACGCCAGCGTTGCCAGGGACTGGGCCGTCTGGATCAGTGACATTCCGGCGGCGCGGAGGTGTTCGGGCACCATCGGCCCGATCGCGGCCATCAGGACCCCGTCGGTGGCCGCGTAGAACAAGCCGTGGAGGACGAGCGTGGTGATCACCAGACCGGCTCCGCCGACCGGGCCGAACAGGGAGAGATAGGCGAGGAGCAGTGCACCGTATCCGGCGACAAAGACTCTCAATCTGCCGATACGGTCTGCCAGTTGGCCCAGTGGCATCGCCGTCAGGAGGTATACGCCCGTGGTGCCCAGCGGCAGCAGCGGGAAGTACTCCTCCGAGATGTCCAGGCGCTGCTGGATCAGGAGATAGACGAACGAGTCGCTCAGCGTCACCGCGCCAAGGAGCAGTACGCCGATCCCCACCCTCCGGAATCCTGGCCGGAGGAGGAGCTTGAGCATCTCGCGTACGGTCGCCCGCTGTTGCGGCTGTTCCAGGGGCCGGCGCCGGTCTCGTACGAACAGGCCCAGGATCACCAGCGCGAATACCGCGATGCAGAAGCTGGCCACGAAGACCGTGTCGTACCTGCCGGGTGTGGCAAGGAGCAATCCGAAGGCGACCAGCGGTCCGAGGAACGCGCCCGTGGTGTCCAGCGCCCTGTGCGCGCCGAAGGAACGGCCCAGTGTCCCAGGTGTGCTGCTCAGTGAGATCAGGGCGTCGCGCGGGCCGGTGCGCAGGCCCTTGCCCGTACGGTCGGCCGCGATCACCGCGCCCAGCGCCGGTACGGAGGAGCCTGCCGCGAGCAGGCCCAGTTTGCAGAGCGCCGACAGTGCGTAGCCGCTGCCCGCCACCAGTTTGCGGCGCTGCCAGCGGTCCGCGGCGTGGCCTCCGGCTACCCGCACCAGGGCGGTGACCCCGAAGTACATGCCGTTGAGTGCACCGAACTGCAGGGGGTTCAGGCCGAGTGTGAAGATGACGTACATCGGCAGCACCGCAGTGATCATCTCGGAGGAGATGTCCGTGACCAGGCTGACGGATCCGAGCGCGAGGACGTTGGAGTCCACTCCTGCCCACGCGCGGCGCCGGTCGCGGGTGGTGGGGGCGGGAGGGGGCGTGGGGGATCCGGGAGGGGCCGTCGCCCGGGTCGATGAGACGTACATGACTGTCCTGTCTTGGGGCGGGGGCCCGCCGGCCGGGGTGTTGGGGTCCGGCCGGCGGGCCCGTGAGCAGGAGGTGGGTCAGTCAGTCGTTGATCGTGTACGGGTCGCCGTAGACCTTCCACTGCAGCGGCGGATTCAGGTCGAGATTGCCGTTGTTGAGGAAGACGCGCTGTTCCGTGTCGACGCGGCTGGTGTCGTCGTGCGCGGCCTCGGTGAGCATGGCCGCCTTGCGGGCGTCGAGGAAGGCGTTGATGTACGCGGTCTCGTTGCCGCCCTGCGCCGGGGTCTTGGCCTTCTTCATGGCGGTCTTGCGGATCCCGCCGAAGCTGGTCGCGTCGTCGCCGGGGCCGTGCATCACGATGGCGTCGTAGTACGCGAACTGGCCGAGCGCGCGCAGGCCGTCGGTCTTGGCCTGGCTGACCGCCGGGTCGAAGTACACGCGGTCGCGTTCGTCGTTCTGTGCCTGCTGGAACACCGCGTCCTTGGCCGCGTTCTGCCAGGCGGACTCGAAGGCCGAGCCGAGACCCGTGTGGGAGGCGCTGCCGTTGACCTTTTCGAGCGCGGGCAGGTACGCGGCCAGGGCGTTGCCCGGCTTCAGGTCGGTGTAGTGCTTGACGAGGTCGAGCATGTCGCCGGTGCCGGAGCAGAAGCCGATGATCCCGGCGGTGTAGCCGCGGCCGTCACCGATGTCCTCGATGTAGGCGTACTGGCCCTTCCAGTCCAGTGAGGAGTTCTCCGCGCTGGAGACGAGCTCCATCGCGATCTCCTTCTTGTGCGGGTCGGTCAGGTCGGCGCCCGAACCGGCGGGGGGAGTTGTGGCGGGTGGGGTCGTCGGGGGAGGTGTGGTGGGCGGGGTGGAACTGTTTCCGTACACCTCGAATTCGTACAGCGAATAGCCGTACGCCGTGCCGCGCTGCGTGCCGTTCATCCGTACGTAGCGGCCGTGCCCGCTGACCGTCAGGTCGTCGGTGCCGCCGTTGCCGGTGGTCGTGGAGTACGCCGACGTCCAGGTGGTGCCGTCCGTCGAGGTCTCGATCCTGTACGACTTCCCGTACGCCGACTCCCACTTGAGCTGGACGCGGCCGATCGCGGTGTCCGCGCCGAGGTCGACCGAGATCCACTGCGGGTCGGAGCCCTCCTTGCTGGCCCAGCGCGTGGTGGCGCTGCCGTCCACGGCCTTCGCGCCGGGGTAGGAGGTGCTCTCGGTGGAGGAGGTGGTGGTCGGCTTGCCCTGCGCGAGGTTCGTCGCCGCGGGGGGTGGGGTGGTGGGCGGAGGTGTCGTGGGAGGCGGGGTGGTGGGAGGCGGGGTGGTGCTCACGTCCCAGACGTCGGTGATCGGCTTCGCCGTGGCCGCGCTGCCCAGGGCGGGCAGCCCGTACATGTCCTCCAGGGTGCGCAGGATCGAGTAGTGGCTGTACTTGGTGGCCGAGGTGGCGCCCTTGCTGACGTTCGCGCCGACGACCATCGTGGCTATCTGGTTGTTGGAGTCGTCGCCGTCGTTCTCGTCCCAGGTCAGGACGAGCAGGCTGTTGTGGGTCTTGGCCCACTGGATGTAGCCGTCGAAGTTGTTCTTCAGCCAGGTGTCGCCCTGCTTGACGGTGCCGTCGTGCATGTCGTTGTCGAGGTTCGGCGTCACGAACGACACGTCCGGGAGCTTGCTGTAGTCCGTGGGGAAGCGGCTGTAGCGCAGGTTGGAGGCGGCGGGGACGTTGGAGAAGTCGACCCAGCCGTTGTGCTTGCGGGCATAGCCGCTGCTTCCGTCGTCGCCGCAGTCCTTCGATCCGTCGGCCGGGAGGTCCTCGGAGTAGCCGACGAAGGTGTGGCCGCGTGTGAGGAGCTGGTTGGCGAGGTTGTCGTCCTTGAAGTCGTACGGGCATTCGTCGTCGGCGATGCCGTGCGTGGAACCTGAGAGGAGCGCCACGTAGTTGCCCTGGCTCGGGTGGGTCGTGCCGTGCATGTTGGAGAACGAAGCGCCTTGTTTGGCAAGGGAGTTGATATACGGGGCATTGGAGCTGCCGACGACGTCGTCGTAGAACTTGTTCTCCTCCGTCACGACCACGACATGGTCGTACCGGGGGATCCCGTCGGCGGTCACGGTCACCGGGGACGAAGCGGAGCCCGTGGCGCCGAGGGGGGACGCGATGGCGTTCGCGGTCAGACCCAGCAGGCCCACGGCCACACTCAGTCCGGCGGCGATGAGAGCGCGCCGGGGGCGCGCGCCACGTCGTGTGTGCGCACTGCGCCGATCGGGCGGGGGCAGGGGAGGGTAGGGAGGCGTCATGCTGATCTCCTTGAACAGGCGTGGGGGAGTGCTGTCGGTGCGATGGACCTGAGCAGCGCCTGGGCGACAGCCGGCAGCGCGGCGATCCGGCACGTGTGTGGTCATCAACGCGCGCGGGACGAGCTGCACTTGGGCGTCAGGCATGGCGGAATACGACCGCGGCGGCCGGGTCAGCTGCATGCCCCGATGCAGGTGAGCGCGTCAGGTTGGGAACCTCCGCGCCGAGCCGTTGACGGGATTTCTACGCGTTCTGGTGAGGTCATGTCAAGACAGGAAACTTAACTAACAAATATTTCCCGAAGGAATCGAGGCGCCCGTACGCGATCTATGCCTCCGCCGGAGGGTGGCCCTCCGCGGCCACCGGAGGCCTCGAAACCGCACCCGCTCTCTAGTCCTCGGGCACCCGTACGAACCCTCATACCAGAGCGGGATGGTGAGCGTACAAGTTTGTCAACTGCGCATCGAGCGTGAGCGGTTGACGACTACTGTGTGTGGCTGCTGATCAACGCGCGGCCACATCGACCCTGTTGGGCCCGTGTTGATGAGCCATGGGTTCCCACGTACCGAGGACGCTGATGTCTCATCTTCGCGCACCCGCCGCGCGGACGGACCGCCCTGAAGGCGGCCGGCACGGCCGGCCGGGCACCCGTCCCGCGCCCACGCCGGGGCGGACCGCATCCCCGCCCGGCCCGGGCGGTGGCCGCCCCCGGTCCGCGCCCCCGGGACTGGAGGCCCGCATACGGCCCCAGTTCCTGCGCACCGCGATACTGCCGACCGTGGTCGCCGCCCTGAGCGGTGCGGCAGCCGTCGTCTACACGATCCACGCCGGACACGTCCATCCCTCGGCGGCGTTACGCGGAGCGCTCACCGGATTCGCGGTGCTCGCCGTCGCCGCCATCGCCTCTGCCGCGCTCGGCGCCGACCGCATCGCCCGGTCCGTACTGAGCCGGTGCAACGCGCTGCGCCGTACCAGCGCGCGCTCCCAGGCGGATCTGCGGGCGGTCGTCGACCAGTTGAGACGCGGTGAAGGGCCGCCCGTACGACGAACCCAGCCGCCGAACACCACCCATGGCGACGCCTTCGACCTGCTCGCCCAGGAGCTGGGCCGGGCGCACGAGGTCGCCGTCGCCACGGTGGTCCAGGCCGCACAGCTCTCCAGCAGCGCGGGCGACGAACAGAAGGTGGAGGTCTTCGTCAATCTCGCGCGCCGCCTGCAGTCCCTCGTGCACCGGGAGATCCAGCTCCTCGACGAACTGGAGAACCAGGTAGAGGACCCGGAGCTCCTCAAGGGGCTCTTCCACGTCGACCACCTGGCGACCCGGATCCGCAGGCACGCCGAGAACCTCGCCGTCCTCGGCGGTGCGATCTCCCGGCGGCAGTGGTCCAACCCGGTCTCCATGACCGAGGTGCTGCGCTCCGCCATCGCCGAGGTCGAGCAGTACCCGCGCGTGAAACTCGTGCCGCCGATCGACGGCACCCTGCGCGGCCACGCCGTCGCCGACGTCATCCACCTGCTGGCCGAACTGGTCGAGAACGCCACGGTGTTCTCCGCGCCGCACACCCAGGTGCTGCTGCGCGCCCAGCACGTCACGTCGGGACTCGCCGTCGAGGTCGAGGACCGGGGCCTCGGCATGTCCGTCACCGAGACCAACAAGATGAACGCGCTGCTGGCCGACCCCGACCAGGTCAACGTCGGGCATCTGCTGCAGGACGGGCGGATCGGCCTGTACGTCGTCTCCGCGCTGGCCCGCAGACACGGCATCTCGGTCCGGCTGCAGACCAACATCTACGGCGGGGTGCAGGCGGTCCTGATCCTGCCCGCGGGTCTGCTCGGCACCGACCAGGAGGGGCTGTCGCACTCCGCGGGGGCCGCCCCCGTCGCACCGGCACCCCCCATTCCGGCACAGGCGCCGCCGCCCGCGCAGCCCGACCCGCTGCCCGAACCGGTCCCGGTCCATGCACCGGACCCCCTCTCCACGGCTCTTCCCGTACGCGACACCCAGGGCGAGCGCCCCAATCCGGCGGCAGCGCTCCCGGGCGTGCACCACGGTCCGCGCCCGGACCACGACACCACCGAGACGGTCAGGGCCGCGCCGCACCTGCCGACCGGGCACCGTCCGGTGCTGCCCAGGCGGCGGAGCCAGGAGCACCTGGTCCCGCAGCTCAAGGAGGTGCCCGTCCCCCGCAGGGACGACGAGCACCCCGAGGCGCACGACCCGGGACTGATGGCGGCCTTCCAGCGGGGCATCTCGCTGGCCGAGGCAGAGCCCGACGTGCGGCCGGATCCGTCGCTCGACAATGACACCTTCAAGGAGTAAATGACCATGGCGAGTGATGTGCCGACCGGCCACGTGTCCGACCTCGACTGGCTGTTGAGCGGACTGGTCCAGCGCGTCCCGTTCACCCGCAGCGCGGTCCTGCTCTCCGCCGACGGACTGGTGAAGTCCGTCCACGGACTCGACGCCGACAGCGCCGACCACATGGCGGCGCTCGCCTCCGGCCTGTACTCGCTGGGCCGCAGCGCGGGGGTCCGCTTCGGCGACGGCGGCGACGTACGGCAGGTGGTCGTGGAGCTCGACACCACGCTGCTCTTCGTCTCGACCGCGGGCTCGGGCACCTGTCTGGCCGTACTGGCCGGACGCGAGGCGGACGCGGCGGTGCTCGGCTACGAGATGGCGATGCTGGTCAAGAGCGTACGGCCGTACCTGGTGACGCACGCCCGGAAACGGGCCGAGGCGTCCAGCGCCACGGGGCGCTGACCGTGCCGCTCCCGCAGGAGGGGCCGTGGCTCGACGACGCGGCGGGCCGGCTGATCCGTCCGTACGCCGTGAGCAACGGCCGGACCCGGCCCACCGCCGCGCTCGACCTGCTGACCCTGGTCAGGGCCACCGGGACGTCGCCCCCTGCCCACCTCGGGCTCGAACACACCCAGGCGCTGGGCCTGTGCGGACTCCAGTCCACCTCCGTGGCGGAGATCGCGGCGCATCTGCGGCTGCCCGCCGTGGTCGCCAAAGTGCTCCTCTCCGACCTGATGGAATGCGGCGCGGTCACCACCCGCGCCCCCCGATTCGACGAAGACCCCACCGACCTTTCCTTGCTGGAGGCAGTGCTCGATGGCCTACGACGACGGCTCTGATCTCTTCCCCACCGCACTGAAGATCCTGGTCGCAGGCGGTTTCGGGGTCGGCAAGACCACCTTTGTGGGAGCGGTCAGCGAGATTTCACCGCTCAGTACGGAGGAGATGCTCACCGAGGCCGGTGAGGGGACCGACGATCTGGACGGTGTCGAGTCCAAGACCACCACGACCGTGGCCCTGGACTTCGGCCGGATCACGCTCAGTCCCGACCATGTGCTGTACCTCTTCGGCACACCGGGCCAGGAGCGCTTCTGGTTCATGTGGGACGAACTCTCCGCCGGCGCGCTCGGCGCCGTGGTCCTCGCCGACACCCGGCGGCTCGTGGACTGCTTCGGGGCGATCGACTTCTTCGAGCAGCGCGGCCTCGGATTCGTCATCGCCGTCAATGAGTTCGACGGCGCCTACCGCTACGAGCCGGAGGAGGTGCGGGCCGCGCTCGACCTCAAACCGGACGTGCCCGTGCTGCTGTGCGACGCCCGGATCGCCAGCTCGGGCATCCGGGCCCTGGTCACGCTCGTGCAGCATCTGCTCGCCACCACGCCGGCCACGGACGACCAGGGAGCACTCTCGTGACGTACAACCCGACCGACCGCATGCTGGTGACCCCCGTCGACCGCGAAGCCCCGGAACGGGTGCGGAGACTGCGCCAACTCGGCATAGGGGAGCGCCCGGACGCGGGTTTCGACGACTTCGCGCGGCGGCTGGCGGAGGCCACGTCGGCCCCGTACGGGATGGTCAACTTCATTGACGAGAACCGGCAGTTCTTCGCGGGGCTGCACACCCCGAGCGGCTCCCACGTCGGCACCGACCTGACCAAGGTGGCCGCCGCGGGAGTGATCGGCCGGATCCTCGCGCGCGACCACGGCTACTGCCCGCACGTGGTCGCCCGGCGGAAGGCGCTGGTCCTCGAGGACGTCTGCGACTACCCGCGGTTCGCGGGCAATCCGGTGGTCGACGAGATCGGCATCCGCTCCTACATGGGGGCGCCGCTCATCGACCGTACGGGGATCGTGATCGGCACGATCTGTGTCGCGGACATCGAGCCCAGGGCGTGGGGGAGGGCCGGGCTCGACACCATCAAGGCCATGGCGGCGGAACTCCTGGAGACGATCCACCGCCGGGAGGACGGCTTCTACTGAGTCGGCGGGGTCAGACGCTCACCACGGTGCCGTCCGGGAACTCCAGCCGGACGCACCCGTCGGTCACCTCCACGGCGATCGATTCGCGCAGCGCCTGCGGGTGGACCGTGTCGCGCGAGAGCGCGATCAGTGAGACGTGGACGCTCCGGCCGCCGGGGTGCGCCGCGGTCTGGGCGTACGGCGTCGCGGACTGCGGTCCGTACGCATTGGCCTGTACGTCGCGCGCGACCGCCGTGTCCTGCCAGCCGTGCAGCGCCACGATCGCGCTGGTCAGACCGTCGGCCGTACGGGCAAGAGCCCAGCCGGGGCCGGATTCGGCGACGGGGCGCTCGGCGGACGCCACCGCGAAGCCGCCCTCGCGGACGGTCGCGCCCTCCTGAGCGTCGACGCGGTGCACGCGGATCTCCCACGGACCGTGCAGCACGCTGGTCGTCTCGACCCGGCAGCCCTGGGTCTCGTCCTCGTACCAGGACGATGCGGTACGTCCCTCGCAGGCGACCGGGTGGATACGGCGGCGGCGCGAGGGCGTGCCGTCGGGGGAGAGGACCGCGAGATGGCTGTCGACGGTCCGGGAGACGGCGTGCGGGGCGGCGTCGGGTGCGGTCGCCGAGGAGTAGGCGAGCTTGGTGTAGTGCGGGTCGTCGTTGCCCGGGCCGTCGGGCGGATTGTGGTCGCTGCCGTGGTTGACCAGGCGGACGATGCCGTCGTCGCGCGTCCCGTGCAGCAGCCAGCCGGGGGCGGGCAGGGCCGTGTACTGGTCGGACTCCTCGATGGGAAGGGCCTGTTCGCGTGCGGTCCAGGTGGGGTGGTCGGCGGGGAGCAGCAGGCCGAGGAAGCCCTTGGACGCCCAGTAGGGGGATGCGGGTCCCGAGTACGGCTGGGTGGTGGGCAGGAAGGTGTCGTACCAGCCGAGGGTGAGCAGCCCGCGCTCGTCGGGGACGCCTCGCTCGGCGAAGTGGCGCATGGTGCCGGAGGCGAGGCGGCGGGTGCGGCCCGGGGGGAGCGGGGTGCAGTCGGCGAGCGCGCCCATCCAGACGGGGGCGAGGGCGGCGTAGCGGTAGGTGAGCGAGCGGCCCTGGTGGACGGGGGAGCCGTCGGTGGAGAAGAAGTGCTGGTAGCCGCCGAGGAATTGGGAGAGGCGGTCGCGGTAGACCTTGGTGCGGCCGCTCTCGGGGTCCTCGCCGGCGATGCGTGACCAGAGCAGCGGGTAGAGGTGGAGCGCCCAGCCGACGTAGTAGTCGAAATTGCGTCCGTCGCCGTCGGTGTACCAGCCGTCGCCGACGTACCAGTCCTCGATGCGGTCCAGGCCGCCGTCGATGTCGGACTGGCTGAAGGGAGCGCCGACGGAGGCGAGGAACTGTTCCGAAACGACCTGGAAGAGCCGCCAGTTGTTGTCCCAGGTGCGGTTTCCGACGAAGCCGGAGAACCAGTCGACGACCCGCTCCTGGACCTTGGTGTCGAGCTTGTCCCAGATCCAGGGGCGGGTCTCGTGCAGGCCGACCGCGATGGACGCCGCCTCGACCATCTGCTGCGAGCACTCGGTGAGGCGCGGCCAGGCTTCGCGGGAGTCCGGGTCGGTGCCCGTTGTCAGGCCCTGCGCGTAGCGTTCGATCAACAGCGGGTCCACCTCGCCGTGGGCCCCCGCTATGCGGAAGGCGGCGAGCAGGAATGACCGTGCGTACCCTTCGAGACCGTCCGACACCAGCCCCGACCAACTGCCGCGCCCGGGCAGCCGGTACTGCGCGAATCCCGGCGTCGCGTACGGCACGAGCGAGTCCAGGAGATGGTCGGCGAGGACCTCCCAGTGGGCGCGGGTCCAGCCGGTGCGCGAGGAGAGCAGACGGTCGGTCGGGGGGAGGTGAAGGAAGGGCGGGGTCATTCGGGTCATGCTCCTGAGCTGAGGAATCTAGGAATCGTAGAGCGTGCTGGGGTCGGTGGAGGGGGCCGGTAGGGCGAGGGCCGCCAGGGCTGCTCTGCCTTCGGCGTTGATGGGGTACGCCCACTTGTTCACGAGGAAGTCGGTGAGGTCGCGGCCGGTGACCCGGCTGAGGTAGACGGCGTAGTTGGTCCAGCGCAGGGCGTCCTGGGTCTGCCAGTCGGACTGCGGGTTCTCCACGCGGATCAGCTTGTGCAGCTTGGGCCAGATCCCGGTGCCGAAGGCGAGTTCCAGCTGGCGCAGGGAGACGAGCTTCTCGTACGGCCCGAAGGAGGTGGTGAAGTCGAGCCCCGTGGTGCCGAGTTTGGGGAGCGCGCTCTGGAACCAGTTCAGCCCGGTCGTGGGGTCGACCGTGAGGAGATTGGACGTCTGGCCGAAGATGCGCTGGGCGGCGAGGGAGTAGATGTTGACCGAGACCTCGGTGAGGCCGGCGGGACGGTAGGCGAACTGCTGATGCAGATGGCCGAGTTCGTGGTAGAAGCCCCAGCCGCGGTTCCGTACGCCGTCGACGGTGATCAGGCGGTCGAGATAGGCGACGGGGAAGCCGTTGAAGTAGTGCGTGGCGTACGCGCCGACGCCCGTGGGGACCTTGGAGACCTCGACGAACTGGTACTTGCCCGCCTTGCGCCGGTGCAGCGGGGCCGAGCCGTCGAGTCCGCTCACCGCCGCATGCGAGGCGATCAGCTGCTCCACCAGGTTCATCAGCGTGACGTGGTCCTCGCCGCGATGGGCGAGGAAGTCGGCGCGGGTCACGGTGATGATCGCGTGCGGGGACGTCAGCTCGACCCAGGCCGAGGCGGTCAGGGTGTCCAGCTGGGACTGGAACGCGGACTCGCTGGTCGAACCCAGGACGAACGTCGGCATCTGCACGGAGCCTGCGGTGAAGGTCACCTGCGCCTGCTGGCCGTTGCCCGGTAGCCGCAGGTAGACCGGGCCGCCGTAGGTGTCGGTGACGGTGTTGGCGCCCTGCTTCAGGGTGAAGTCGCGGGGGGTCCGCTGGGCGGTGACCGCGTGGTAGTTGTCGTACGTGCCGATGTGCAGGGTCGGCAGCACACCTCCGGTCGCCGTCACCTGGACGGTGACGGGCGTCCCGGGCGGTGCGTACCGGCCGGTGGTGATGAAGTCGCTGCCGCGGTACGTGGTCGCCAGCCGGAGACGCTCGGCCTCGGCGGCCGGGAAAGCCGTGGCAGTGACCGTGTTCGCGTCGGCGCGGGCCGAGGCGGTGCCCGATCCGAGCAGGACGGCGGCTCCTGCTCCTGCGAGAGAGGCGAGCGCCGTGCGACGGCTGACCGTGTGGGACATACGCATCTGGATACTCCCTGGTCCGGTGTGGATGTCAGTCGGAGAGCGTGCTCGGGTCGACGGGCGGGGCGGGCAGCTTCAGCGCAGCGATCTCGGCAACTCCCGCCGCGTCGATCGGGAACGCCCACTTGTTGACGAAGAAGTCGGTGAGGTCGTGGCCGGATACGCGGCTCGCGTACGTGGAGAGCGCCCGGTACTGCCTGGCCTCGACGGCCGGCGGGTGGTCGTAGTCCTCGACGGGCTCGTCGTGCTGGTGCTCGGCGCGGACGAGCTGGTGCAGGCGCGGCCAGAAGTCGTCGCCGTAGGCGAGTTCGAGCTGGCGCAGCGGGACGAGCTGCTCGTACGCGCCGAACGAGGTGGTGTAGGCGAGCCCCGGCGTGCCGAACTTCGGGGCCGCCGACTGGAACCAGTTGAGGCCGGTGGTGGCGTTCTTGGTCAGCAGGTTGGAGGGCTGGCCGAGGGTGCGCTGGGCCGCGAGGGAGTAGATGTTGACGGTGACCTCGGTGAGGGTGCCCGCCTGGTAGGCGGCCTGCTGGTTGAGGTGACCGAGTTCGTGGTAGAGACCCCAGCCGCGGGTGGTGAGGCCCTGGACGGTGCAGAGCCGGTCCATGTACGCGCGGGGGAAGCCGTTGAAGCCGTGCCAGGCATAGGCGCCGACGCCCTTGGGGACGACGCTGACCTCGTTGAAGTGGTAGCGCCCGGCCTTGGGACGGTCCAGGCGGGTCCTGCCGTCGAGGCCGCTGATGCGGTTGTGGGAGTCGATGACCGTGTCGAAGAGCCGCATCAGCGCGGTGTGGTCCTCGCCCCGGTAGAGCAGCGCGCCCTCATGGGTGAGCGTCAGGATGGCCTGCCCGGTGGTGAGTTCCACCCAGGGGACGTCGGTGATCGTGTCCAGCTGGGTCTGGAACTCGGCTTCGGTGGTGCGGCCCAGCTCGAAGACGGTCATCTTGGCGGTGCCCGACACGTACCGGACCGAGGCGTGCTGCCCATGGCCCGCGAAGCTCAGATAGAGCGGGCCGCCGTAGACGTCCGTGACCGTGTTGCGGCCGGCGCGCAGGGGGAAGACGCGCGGCGCCTTGAGCGCGGCATCGGTGTTGTAGTCGTCGAAGGTGCCGATGTGCAGAACCGGCAGTGCGCCGTGGCCCGGCCGGACGTCCACGGTGACCGCGGCGCCGGGTGCCGCGTAGCGGCCGGTGGGGATGAACTCGCTGGCGCGCAGCGAGCGGTCGAGGCGCAGCCGCTCGGTCTCCGCGCCGGGGAAGGCGGTGATCAGCTGGGTGTCGCCGCGTCCATGGGCGGAGGCGGGAGCGGCACCGATCAGGGTGGCCGCTCCCGCACCTGCCAGTGCGGCGAGTGCGGTACGGCGGCTGAAGGCGGAAGGGGTGTTCGCAGGGTTGTTCACAGGGCGCATCCGGACTCCAGGGGGCGAGGGGTGATGGAGAGGCGTAAGCGATGCGCGCCAGCATGTAAGCGGTTGCTATCTCACCGCAAGAGGGCCCGGGAAGTTACTGTCTTTTACTATGGCCGGGAGGGGGCGAGCAGGCAGTAATCGCTCACACCCGGCGGGCGGGGCGCTTCGCCGGAGCGGCCACCGAGTCGCGTACGACGATGTGCGTGCCGAGCCGCACCGCACCGGTGCTCTGTTCGCGCCACTCGTCCTCGTCGCCCCCGGAGACGGCCAGTCGTACGGCCTGCCGGCCCATCTCCTCCAGCGGAATGTGCACGGTCGTCAGCCGGGGACGCAGCTCCTGGGCCACGGGGAGATCGTCGTAGCCCACGATGGACATGTCCTGCGGGACCCGCACCCCGGCTTCCTCCAGGGCCTGGTAGGCGCCCGCCGCGACCATGTCGTTGGCGGCGAAGACGGCGGTGAACTCCAGGTCGCTCCTGAGGAGTTCGGCCAGTCGGTTACGGCCGAAGGCCCGGCTGAAGGAACCGAGCTGCTCCAGTTCCGGATCGCGCTGCACACCGCGCAGGTCGAGAGCCCGCCGGTGTCCGGCGAGCCGGTCGCGGGTGGTGGAGAGCGCGGGCGGGCCGCCGAGGTAGAGGATGCGTTCGTGGCCCTGCGCCAGCAGATGGTCGGTGATGGCGAAGGCGCCGCCCTCGTTGTCGTACTCGACGTGGGCGGTCAGCGCCGGTTCATTGAGCGGGGGCCGCCCGCACAGCACCAGCTTCGAGCCGTCCGCGTCCAACTCCTTGGCACGACGGGCCAGTTCGGCCGTGTACGCGCGGTCCGCGATGGATCCGCCGACCACGATCACCGCGTCCGCCCGCCGCTCGTGCATCAGCTCGATGAAGGCCAGCTCGCGCTGCGGATCGCCCTGGGTGCAGCAGACCAGACAGAGCCGGTTGCCCAGCGCGGCCTCGCGCTCCACGCCGCGTGCGATGTAGGCGTAGAAGGGGTCGATGAGCTCGCTGACGACGATCCCGACCGTACGGCCCGAGACGCCGGCCAGGGCGCGGGCGTGCGCGTTGACGACGTACCCCAGCTCGCGCATCGCCTCCTCCACGCGCTCGCGCGTCGCGGCGGCGACCGGGTAGTTGCGGTTGAGTACGCGCGAGACGGTGGCCGTCGAGACCCCCGCGAGCCGCGCCACGTCAGTGACCGTCGCACGGCGCTGGCCGTCCGTGGCCGAGCTCTGGCGGCGCATGCGGCCCACCCCCTGGTTCTCGCTGTGTGGTGCGCCCGAGTTTATGGCCTGCGCGGTGGTGTCGTTCATGCGATGCGGTCCAGGTCGGCGAGGTGGACGGGATGGTTGAAGGGCAGCCCGCGGGCGTACCGGGTGAGTTCGTCCACGGCGAGCGCGCCGAGCCGTCCGACCTCGTTGCCCTGGGCCCCGGCCATATGGGGGGTGATGAACACGTTGGGCAGCTCCCACAGCGGGTGTCCGTGCGGCAGCGGCTCGGGATCCGTGACATCGAGTACGGCGTCGATCCGGCCGCTGACCAGGTGTTCTGTCAGCGCCTCGGTGTCCACGAGCCGCCCCCGCGCGGTGTTGACCAGCAGGGTGCCGGGGCGCATCAGGCCGATCGTCCGGGCGTCCAGGAGGTGCCGGGTCGCCGGGGTGTCGGGCGCGTGCACGCTCACCACGTCGCTGGTGGCGACCAGGGTGTCGAGATCGGTGAGCCGCGCGCCGAGCAGGTCGGCCTCGGCGGCGCTCACATACGGGTCGTAGAGCAGGACGTCGGCGTCGATCACCCGCAGCAGTTCGATCACGCGGCGCCCGATCCGCGAGGCGCCGATCACGCCGACGGTCAGACCGTGGGTGCCGATCCAGTGCTGGCGGTCGAGGTCGGCCTCGGTGCGGTGGGTGCGGCGGGTGCGGAAGAGCTGGGAGAGCGGGAAGGCCCGCTTGGCGCCCATGATGATCGCCGCGAGCGTGAACTCGGCGACGGGCACGGCGTTCGCCTCGGCCGCCGAGGAGACCGCGACTCCGCGTTCGTACGCCTCGGTGGCCAGGAAGGTCTTGACCGTGCCGGCCGCGTGGATGACGGCGCGCAGCCCGGGCGCCCGGTGCAGCAGGGTCGAGTCGATGGGCGGGCAGCCCCAGCCGGTGAGGAGCACTTCCGCACCGGCAAGTGCGTCGGCCGCCTCGGGGGAGCCGAACTCGCTGATGACATAGGGCGGTTGGAGATCGGCCGATTCCTCGAGCCGTACCCGTACCGGCGGCGGAAAGACGTCGTCGAGCAGACCCGGTGCCATGGCCAGTACGGTGCGCGGCCGCCGCGGGGGCGGCTCTGCGGGATCCGTAGCGGTCGGGACCGGTGCCTCGTCGGTGGTGCGCACCCTGCCTCCGGACAGTAAACGCGTTCTATGGATGGGCCGCACGCTAGGGAGCGCAATGGCTGCGCGTCAAGCGATCCGATCTCTCATCTGGCAGCATTTGTCGGGTATTTGGCGATCTGATGGACAGAAAACGGCCATAGAAACATCGCGTAACGCAGACGTTCCCCCGAATCTCTTGACGCTGGGGTTAACCGCTTACTACGTTGCGGCGGCAGAAGGCCCACCATGCGCCACCCAGCCGAACAGGACGGCACCATGGCTGAAACAGCACCTACGATGCCGCTCGAAAAGCGGCGCAAGCAGGCCAAAGCGCCCGCCCCGCCCGTCGTCGCCGCCCAGCGCAAGCTGGGCCTCTGGCAGCGGATCAGGCGCGACAAGGTCATGCTGCTGCTGACCCTGCCGGGGCTGCTCTACTTCGTGGTGTTCCACTACGTACCGCTGATCGGCTACATGGTGGCCTTCCAGGACTACCAGCCCTACCTCGGCTACATGCACAGCGCCTGGGTCGGCGTCTCCAACTTCACCGCGGCCTTCGCCGACCCGGACTTCTGGTCCGCCACCGGCAACACCCTGAAGATCGCCGTGGTCCAGCTGGTCCTCTTCTTCCCCGTGCCGATCGCCCTCGCCCTGCTGCTCAACAGCATCGTCAGCGACAAGCTCCGCCGCTTCGTCCAGAGCGTGGTGTACCTGCCGCACTTCATCGGCTGGGTCATCATCGTCTCGATCTTCCAGCAGATACTCGGCGGCGCCGGCCTGCTGCCCCATGTGCTCGAATCACTGGGCCTGCCCCGCTACGACATGATGACCGACCCCGCCGCCTTCCCCTGGCTGCTCGCGCTCCAGACGATGTGGAAGGACGCGGGCTGGGGCACCATCATCATCCTGGCCGCGCTGCTCTCCATCGACCGCGGCCTGTACGAGGCCTCGGCGATCGACGGCGCAGGCAAGTGGCGCCGTCTCTGGCACGTCACGCTCCCGGGGCTCTCCCCGGTGATCATCCTGCTGCTGATCCTCAACCTCGGGAACATCCTCACCGTCGGCTTCGAGCAGATCCTGCTCCAGCGCGACGCGGTGGGCGCCGGAGCGGGTGAAGTCCTCGACACCTACGTCTACTTCCACGGCATCAAGGACAACGCCTGGGGCGTTGCGGCCGCCGTCGGCCTGGTCAAGGCCGTGATCGGCACGGCACTGGTGATCGGTGCCAACAAGTTCGCCCACCGACTCGGCCATGAAGGGGTGTACCGCGGTGCTGACCGCTGAGAACTCGCGCGACAGCGCACCGGAGAAGACGACCCCGACCCCCTCGGAGGTGAGGACCGCGGCAGTCACCGAGCAGGCACCGCAGCAGCTCAGGCCGTCGGGCGCCAGGCCCCCGTGGATGGAGAAGCCGACCAAGCTCGGCCTCACCGGCAAGGGCATCGTCATCGTGCTGGTCGTGGCGATGGTCGCGTACCCGCTGCTCGGCGTGATCGGCACGAGCTTCGCCTCGCAGACCGACATCATCAAGTCATCGGGCCTGGTCCTGTGGCCCTCCCACCCCAACCTCGACGCCTACCGCACCGTGTTCACCGGCGGCGTCGTCACCCGCGCCCTCCTGGTGAGCTTCGGAGTGACGGTCTTCGGGACCGCGGCCAGCCTCCTGTGCACCATCGGGATGGCGTACGGGCTCTCCCGGCGCGATGTCGTCGGCTCGCGCTTCATCCTGATGACCGCGCTGTTCACCATGCTCTTCAACGCGGGCGTCATCCCCAACTTCCTTCTGGTGAAGGAGCTGGGCCTCTACAACACCTTCGCCGCCCTCGTCCTGCCCACCATGGTCAGCGCCTTCAACCTGGTGGTCCTTCGGTCCTTCTTCATGAACCTGCCCGAGGAGCTGTACGACGCCGCGAAGGTCGACGGCGCCGGCGACTTCCGCGTCCTCATCCAGGTCGTCCTGCCGCTCTCCAAGGCGGTTCTCGCGGTGGTCGGCCTCTTCTACGCGGTCTCGTACTGGAACGCGTACTTCAACGCCCTGCTTTACCTCGGCGACGCCGACAAGTGGCCGCTTCCCATGGTCCTGCGCACCTTCGTCCTGCAGGGCCAGAGCCTTGCCGAGGGCGGCGCGGGCGAGGCCGTCGCGCCGCAGCAGGCCGTGCAGATGGCCGTCCTGGTCGTCGCGGTCGTCCCGATCCTGCTCGTCTACCCCTTCCTTCAGCGGTACTTCACCAAGGGCGTCCTCACCGGCGCCATCAAGGGCTGACCGCAGCACCGCACCCCCACAACTTCCCCGTCCCGTCCCGCTTCTCGCCGAGGAGATCCCAGATGTCCGGCTCCACCCAGATCAACCGCCGAACCCTCTTCCGCTGGAGCGCAGGCATCGGCCTCGGCGTCGCGGCCGCCCCGCTCCTCGCCGCCTGCGGCGACGGCGGCACCACCGCCAAGGCCGAGGCGAAGACGACCTCGCTCCTTCCGACGACCACGGTCCGCAACATCGGTCTGAAGCCGGACCTGGCAGGCACCGCGGCCGGAGTCCCGCAGGGCTTCTTCGCGTACCCGGCCCAGCTGCAGCGCGCCACCACCGGCACCCCGCTCAAGGGCGCCAAGCCGATCTCCGCCGTCATGGAGACCTTCTCGCCGCTGCCGCCCGCCCGGGGGAAGAATGCCGCCTGGCAGGCGATCGAGAAGCTGCTCGGCACGCAGGTGAACGTGACGCCCGTGCCGGCCGACGACTACCCGACCAAGTTCTCCACGATGGTCGCGAGCGACAGCCTGCCCGACATCTTCATGTACCCCGAGACCGGCGGCGTCGACAACAAGTCCGGCTTCCTCGCCGCCAAGTGCGCGGATCTGACGCCGTACCTCGCCGGTGACAAGGTCAAGGACTACCCGAACCTCGCGGCCATCCCGAAGGGTGCCTGGCAGGGCGCGACCTTCGGGAGCAAGATCTTCGGCATCCCGATCACCCGTATCGGAACCGCCGGAGTCGGCTTCTACCGCCACGACCTCTTCGCCAAGGCCGGCGTCACCAACCTCGACCAGATCACCGACGTCGACCGGTTCACCGAACTGGCCAAGGCGCTGACGAACCCGAAGCAGCACCAGTACGCCTTCTCCGCGGGCATCACCAACCTCCTCGCGGCTTCCACGGGCTCCCCGTACTTCTGGGCGATGGACGCCAAGACCGGCAAGTGGACGTACTGGCTGGAGACCGACGCCTACCGCTCCGCGATCGAGACCGCGGCGAAGCTCTACAAGGCGGGCTGCTTCTACCCCGGCACCGTCGAGATGGTCGGCGCGCAGAAGGCCCAGTACACGAACCTCTTCAAGAACGGGAAGGCCGCGTACGTCTACGACGGCATGCCCAACTACCTTGCGCCGGGCGTCGGGTACGTCGACTCGATGGCCGCGATCGACAAGTCCTTCGACGTGCGCCCCATGCTCCCCTTCGGCCCGGACGCGGTCTCCTGGCAGGACAACGTCTCCCTCCAGAACACCCACATCAAGAAGGCGGACGGCGCCCGCGTCAAGGAGATCCTCAAGCTCGCCGACTTCGCCGCGTCGCCCTTCGGCTCGGTCGAGTACACCCTGATCACCTTCGGCACCGAGGGCGTCGACTACCAGCGCGACGCCAAGGGCAACCCGGTCCTCACCAAGCAGGGAGCCCAGGACATCACCGTCCCGTGGGGCAAGCTCGCCTCCGGCGTCCCGGCCTTCTTCAGCACGACCTCCGAGGACGCCGTCCGGTACGTGCACGACGCGTACACGAAGCTCATCCCGATGCTCCGGCCCGACGTCACCCTGGGCTACACCTCGCCCACCTGGGACTCCAAGGGCTACGGCAGCCTCTACACGATCCACCAGGACGGCGTGAAGGACATCATCGCCGGCCGAAAGTCCATGTCGGACTACGACGCCCTGGTCAAGAAGTGGCGCAACGCCGGTGGCGACACCTGCCGCGCCGAGTTCGAGAAGGCATCTGCGAAGGGGACGAAGTGACAACGGCGCACAGCACCTCCAGGCGAACCCTCCTCAAGCGGACGGGCGGTGCCGCGATCGCCGCAGCCGTCGCCGTGCCCGCCCTCTCCACCCCCGCCCTTGCCCACGGCTTCGACCCCGAGCCCGGCGCACCCGGCGTCGGCGACCCGCTCTACCCGACCCTCGGCAACGGCGGCTACCAAGTCACCCACTACGACCTGACCTTCGACTTCACCCCGGTCACCTACGACTTCACGGGTACGGTCAAGATCTCGGCCCGCGCCACCCAGGACCTCTCCGCCTTCAACCTGGACACCGACGGCCACACCATCGACTCCGTCAAGGTCAACGGCCGCACAGCCCAATTCGCCCTCTCCGACGGCAAATCGGGCCAAGAGCTCACCGTCACTCCAGCGAACCCGATCCACCGCAACTCCCCCTTTACCACCGAGGTCGGCTACCACGGCAACGGCAAGGCCAAGCGCCTCTCCGTCACCGGCTGGCGCTTCGGCAGCGACGGCGGCTTCGCCTGCGCCGCCCAGTCCTCCCGCGCCGACACCTTCTTCCCCTGCAACGACACCCCCTCGGACAAGGCCACCTGGACCTTCCACATCAGCGCCCCCGAGGGCTTCGTCGCCGCCGCCAACGGCGAGCTCCTGCACAAGACCCCGCGCGCCGACGGCTCCACCGTCTGGCACTTCGCGCTCCGCGAGCGCATGGCCACCGAGCTCGTCGGCATCGCCGTCGTCAAGGGCACGTACGTCTACGGCACCAGCCACACCGGCCTCCCCCTGCGCCACATCGTCCCGCAGGGCCAGGAGGAGAAGTACGGACCGATCGTCGCGCGCACCGCCGACCATCTGGCCTGGCTGGAGGCGAAGTTCGGGCGCTACCCCTTCTCCACGTACGGTCTCCACATCTACGACGGCTACACCGACGCGCTCGAGAACCAGACCCTCACCCTCATGGGCACGAGCTGGTTCAAGCTCAACACCGACGGCAATCCCTCGTACGAGAACACGATGGTCCACGAGCTCACCCACCAGTGGTTCGGCGACTCCGTCACTCCCAACGACTGGCAGCAGGCCTGGCTCAACGAGGGCCCCGCCACCTACTACGCCGCCGTCTACAGCCAGGAGCGCGGCTGGTCCGTCGTCGAGGACAAGATGAAGGCGACGTACGAGAAGCTCGACGCGGTCCGCGCCGCCGACGGCCCGCCCGGACTCCCGAACGCTCTCGGCGGCACCAACATCTACGACGGCGGCGCCCTCGTCCTCTACGCCCTCAACCTCCAAGCGGGACAACGGCAGTTCGACCGGATCATGCGCGAGTGGGTGAGGCGCTACAAGGACTCCACGTACACCAGCGAGCTCTTCATCAAGCACGCGGTGGAGGTCACCGGTGACCGCACCCTCGACCCCTTCCTGCGCGACTGGCTGTTCGGCGCCGTCAACCCGCCGATGCCCGGCCACCCCGACTGGAAGGCCGCCGTATGAACCGCCGGCTCGCCACCGCACTGACCGCCGCCGCGGCCCTCCTGGCCACTGCGCCCGTCGCCCAGGCCGCCGGCTCCCCGGTCCTGCACGCCTCCCCGCACGGCACCGGCACGGCCTGTACCCACAGCCGGCCCTGTTCACTGGACGCCGCACGCGACCAGGCCCGAACCCTCCACGGCGGCGTACGGATCGAGCTCGCCGGCGGTACGTACACCCGCACCGAGGCCCTGAAGCTGACCTCCGCCGACTCCGGCACCACCTGGGCGGCAGCCCCCGGCGCCCACCCGGTCCTCTCCGGCGGAGTGACGCTCACCGGCTGGAGCGAGGCGGCCGACGGTACCTGGAGCGCCCGCGCCCCCGAAGGCGTCACCCCGCGCCAGCTCTTCGTCGACGGGCAGCGCGCCACCCCGGCGCGCGGCGCGGCCTGCGCCGCCTCGGTCTGCGACGCGACGAAGACCGGCATGACCGGGGCCAAAGGCACCGGTATCGCGGCCTGGAAGCGCCCCACCGACGCCGAAGCCGTCATCAAGGTCCGCTGGCGCAACTACCACTGCCGTATCGCAGCGGTCACCGGCGACCTCATGACCTTCGCCCAGCCCTGCTGGACCAACTCCTCCGGCGGCACCGACCGCACAGGCCCGGCGTGGGACACCACGACCGTGGACTCCTCGCGCTACTCGGGCGTCGCGTTCTTCGAGAACGCACCCGAACTCCTCGACCAGCCGGGGGAGTTCACCTACGACTCGGCCGCGCACAAGGTCACGTACCTGCCGCGCAAGGGCGAGAACATGCGCCGCGCGACGGCCGTCACGCCCTCCACCGAGCAACTCCTCACCATCGACGGCGCGCACGACATCACCGTCCGGGGCATCGGCTTCGCCTACGCGGCCTACCGCCAGCCCTCCACCGACGAGGGATACGCGGGCATGCAGTCCGGCCTGACCCTCACCGGCGCCACCGGACCCGTCGACCACGCGGGCCGCTACTACACCAAGCCGTCCGCCGCGCTCACCGTGCGCGGCGGCCGTGACGTCGCCGTCGACCGGGCGTCGTTCACCCACCTCGGTGGGGCGGGGGTGATCCTCGAAGCCGGCACCCAGGAGTCGGGGGTCACCCGCTCGTCCTTCACCGACCTGTCCTCGGGGGCCGCGTACATCGGCGACACCGAGCCCAACCCTGCGCCCGAACTCGCGGGCGTGGACAACACGTTCGCGTACAACACGATCCGGCGCACGGGCGTGGAGTACACCGACGCGGTCGGCATCTGGGCGGGGTACGAGGCCGGCCTGACCCTCGACCACAACAGCCTCGACCAGCTCCCGTACGCCGGGATCTCCGTCGGCTGGGGCTGGAACCAGCCCGAGGCGCAGCAGTCCGTCCTGCGCGACAACAAGATCACGAACAACCGCATCACGAACGTCATGCAGGTCAAGGACGCCCAGCACGACGGCGGCGCGATCTACACCCAGGGCGCCCAGCCCGGCACGGTGATCTCCGGCAACTACATCAACCGCAGCGCGTACGAGAACACCGAGCGCGACGGCAACGGCATCTACCTCGACGAGCAGTCGTCCCACATCCTCGTCGTAAATAACGTGATCACGCGGACCGGCGGCAAGTGGGTCTCCAACTGGGCCGACTACGGCATCCAGAACACCGCCCGCGCCAACTGGGCCGAGACCGTCGTCCCGCCCCTCTCCGGCACCGGATCCCAGCTCGTCGACAACCACGAGGGCCTCGACCGCCTGCCCGCCGAGGCGCTGAAGGCCGCCGCCTCGGCAGGACCGCACGGCGGCCCGGTCGAGCAGCTGCGCCGCGATCTCGCCCGTACGGGAACGGCCACCCAGTCCTCCACGGACGGCGCCAACACCGCGGACCTGGCGCTCGACGGGAACATCACCAACACCGCCACCAAGACGCTCTCCGAGCCCGGCGCCTGGTGGCAGGTCGACCTCGGCAGCGTCCAGCACATCGGCCAGACCGAGATCTGGAACGCGTCGGGCATGCCCACCGGCGACTTCGACGTCCAGTACGCGGACACCGCCGACTACGCGAACGCGACCACCGTCCACATCGCCGGCAAGGCGCAGGGGCCGAGCCTGCTGAACACCGACACCCACGGCAGGTTCGTACGGATCAAGCTCACAGGGACCGGTCGCGTGGCTCTGGCCCAGGTCAACGTCCACCCGTAGAGTCCACAAGATCAGCGCCACCCGCGTAACACCCGTACAAACGAAGGAAGATCCATGACCGACCTCCGTATCGGCGTCCTCGGTTACGGCCTGCGCGGCAGCATCGCCCGCACGGCCCACCAGCCCGGGGCGGGCTCCCGCATCAGCGCTCTCGCGGACCTCGACCCCGCCGCCCGTACGGAGGCGGCCCTGGCCTTCCCCGGCGCCCTGATATCCACCGACCACCACAAGGTCATCGAGGACCCGGACGTCGACGCGGTCCTCGTCCTCACCCCCGACCACACCCACGCCGACCTCGCCTGCGAGGCCCTGCGCGCGGGCAAGCCGGTCTTCGTCGAGAAGCCCCTCGACATCACGGTCGAGCGTTGCGACGAGATCCTGCGCACCGCCTACGAGACCGGCACCCGTCTCTACATCGGCCACAACATGCGCCACATGCCGGTCGTCCGCCTGATGCGCGACCTCATCGCCAAGGGCACGATCGGCGAGGTCAAGACCGTCTGGGTGCGGCACTTCGTCGCCTACGGCGGCGACTGGTACTTCAAGGACTGGCACGCCGAGCGCCGCCACACCACCGGTCTGCTCCTCCAGAAGGGCGCGCATGACATCGATGTCCTGCACTGGCTCGCGGGCGGTTACGCGCGCGACGTGCAGGCCATGGGCGACCTGATGGTCTACGGCGACAACGAGCACCGCCGCGAGCCCGGCGAGCCCAAGTCCGCCGACTGGTACACCAAGGACGGCCACTGGCCGCCGCACACCCAGCGCGACCTGAACCCGGTCATCGACGTCGAGGACGTCTCCCTGCTCAACATGCGCCTGGACAACGGGGTGTTGGCCTCGTACCAGCAGTGCCACTTCACCCCCGACTACTGGCGCAACTACACCGTCATCGGTGACGAGGGCCGCCTGGAGAACTTCGGCGACGGCCCCGGAAGCCACGTCAAGGTCTGGAACACCCACCGCTCGGTCCACCGGGAGGCCGACGAGATCCACCCCGTGCCCGAGGCCCAGGACAACGCGGGCCACGGCGGCGCGGACCCGCTGCTCATGGACGAGTTCGTACGGTTCGTGCGCGAGGGCGGCCTGACCGACACCTCGCCGGTCGCGGCCCGCATGGCCGTGGCGGCAGGTGTACGGGCAACCGAGTCGCTCCGCGACGGCGGCACCCCCCGCCAAGTCGAGCCGCTCGACCCCGAGTTGGTCGCCTACTTCGAGCGCGGTCAGGTGCGCGCCTCATGACCCGGCCCTCCCTGGCGGCGCTGCAGGCCCGCCTCGCCACCACGCCCCCCGCGCTCCCCTTCACCGCCGAGTCGCTGCGCAAGGCGGCGCAGGAACCGCATCTCGCGCCGCTCGCCGAGGAGATCCGGCAGGCGGCGGCGGAGGCCGTGGCCGAGGGCCCGCTCCCGCAGCCGCCCTATGCGCTGTTCCGTCTCTTCGAGGAGACGGGTGAACGGCTCGGCTACGAGAACCGCTACTTCGCCGTCCGCCGCAGACTGCACTGCCTCGCCCTCGCGGCCCTCACCGGCGACGACCCGGCCGTGGACGCGGCGCTCGCGGACCAACTCTGGTCGGTGTGCGCCGAGTTCACCTGGGCGCTGCCCGCGCACACCGGTCATGCCACGGCCCTCGGCAGGCCCCTGCGCGAGTGCGTGGACCTCTTCGCCGCCGAGACCGCGCACGCCCTGGCCGAGATCACCGCCGTCCTGGGGGACCGGATCCCGGCCGCGGTGCGCGAGGCCGTACGCACGGAGATCCGCGCCCGCGTCCTGGACCCGCTCTTCGCCGACCCGCGCCCCTGGGCGTGGGAGTCCTTCGCCTCCAACTGGGCCTCGGTCTGCGCGGGCGCGGCCGGCATGGCAGCCCTCCTGATCGAGGACGACCCGGCGCGGCTGGCCGCGGCCGTCGACCGCTGTCTGCGCGCCATGGACGTCTACCTCACGAGTCTGGGATCGGACGGCGGCTGCGCGGAGGGGCTGGACTACTGGGTCTACGGATTCGGCTACTTCACGTACTTCGCCGAGGCGTTGAACGCCCGGACCGGCCACGACCTCCTGGCCACCGAGCCCCTCGCGGCGGCGGCAGCCGGCTTCCCGGCCGCGGTGTCGATCGGCCGCGGCCACTGGGTCCCCTTCTCCGACGCCAACGAACACGCGGCGCTCCCCACCGGTCTCCTCTCCCGCCTCTTCGCCCGTTTCCCCGTGGACCTCCCGTCCCTGTCGGGTGTCCCGGCACTCGACGCCGAGCACTGCTACCGCTGGGGCCACCTCTCGCGCACCTTCGCCTGGACCGACCCGGCGGTCCTCGGCTCCGCACCGTCCGAGGGCGCCGACTGGCTTCCCGCCCTCGCCTGGCTCACCGACCGCCGCACGCTCGACGGCCTCCCGGTCGCCTTCGCCGCGAAGGGCGGCCACAACGACGAACCGCACAACCACAACGACCTCGGCCACTTCGTCCTCACCGCGGGCGGCGAACAGCTCCTCGCCGACCTCGGCGCGGGGGAGTACCGCGACGGCTACTTCGGCCCCGAGCGCTACACCGCCCACCTCCACCCCTCGGCGGAGGGCCACTCCCTTCCGGTCCTCGACGGCCGGCCGCAGCGCGCGGGCCGGGACGCGGAGGCGTCGGTTCTCTCCGTACGAACGGACGACAGCGGGGCCCGTCTCGCGCTCGACCTGTCATCGGCGTACGAGGGCGACACGGAACTCCGCCGCACCTTCGACTGGCGCGCCGACGGGACGCTCACCCTCACCGACACCTTCGAGGGGGTGACCACGGCCGAGGAGCTGTTCATCAGCCGTATCGCGCCCGAAGTCGGCGACGGCACGGTCCGGTGGCAGGGGGCGGCGGCCGCCGCCGTTCTGCACTACGACGCCGGCCGCTGGCAGCCCCGTACCGAAGAGATCCCCTCGGCCGGCCATCACGGACCGCAGGGGTCCGTGCACCGGCTCCGGCTGTCGGGCTCCGCAGCCGGGCCGGCGGTCTTCACGATCTCGGTGAAGCCGAACCCGGGGGCCTAGCGGGTCACCACATCCAGGGCGGCGCCGGCGGGCAGACGTTGGCGCAGGTGTAGCCACCGGGCATCAGCAGGCCGGCGTCGTCCTCGTAGTTGTCACCCCCGGCGAAGTACACCTCCGGGACCCATCCCCAGGCGCCGTTGTCGGCCTGGGTCGAGGCCCACCAGTTGTTCTCGGCCGACCCGTCTTTGAAGGTCGCGCCCTTGTTCTCGAAGACGAACCAGTTGGCGCCGCCGCCCTGGACCAGCTCGCCGACGACCCTGCTGCCGGGGTTCCGGCTCTCGTACACGGGGACGTGCCCGCGCGTGAGATTGCAGGTCCTTACGGTGGACGGCCACTGCCGTCCGTCCTTCGGATTGACCAGGACCTTGTCCCGCGGGCTGTGGCAGGGCACGTTGTCCGTCGCGCCGGCCTGTGGCGCGGCGACCGCCATGACGGCGGCCGCGACCACGGCCGCCCCGAGCATCCTCTTCACGGTTGTTCAATTCCTCTCGCGTACGGTCCCGGTCCCCATGGATCAAGATCGTCGCGGAGAGTCCCCCGGCCGTCCCCGCACGAACCCAGATGTCACCCGGCCGGCCGCAGGAACGCGTCGATGCGCGCCCGCAGGGAGGACGGGTCGAGGCCGTGGGCCGCGAGGTGCTCGTCCATCTGTCCGTAGCGCCGCAGCTCGGCCCGGCCGACGCCGAGCCCGAGGACGCGGTGCGGGAGATCGATGAGCGCGTTGTTCGCCGCGGCCGTCGAGGTCCCGGCGAGATACGGCTCGACGATCACGACGTCGGCCCGGTCGGGAGCGTCCGCCGCCCATCGCAGCGCCGCGTCGTCGAAGGGCCGCACGGTCGCCGCGTACAGCACGGTGACGTCCATGCCCTCCGTGGCGGCGAGCACCGCGTCGAGCATCGGCCCGACGGCCACGACCACACCGCCGTGCCCCTCGCGCACGGTCAGGAAGCCGGACCCGGTCGCGGGCCGCGCCTGCCGGTTGCTCTGCAGGGACAGCCGTACGTAGACCCGGTCGTCGCCGCGCACCGCATCGCGCAGCAGCGCCTCGGCCTCGTCGGGATGCCCGGGCACGTGCACGGTCCATCCGTCGAGGGTGTCGAGGAGCGCGACGTCGCCGGGGGACATGTGGGTGAAGCCACCGGCGGGCCAGTCGTACGACCCTCCGGCACTCACCAGCACCCCGCCGACCCCCTGATGCCCGAGATCCAGCTTGACCTGCTCGAAGGGCCGCTCCACGAGGAAGCTGGCGAAGGTGTGCATGACGGGGCGCATCCCGGTCAGTGCGAGCCCTCCGCCGGTGCCGATGAGCAGTTGCTCCCGGATCCCCATGTTGATCACGCGGTCAGGATGCTTCTGCGCGGTCTCGCGGAAGGCGTCGGTGGTGATTTCGGCGAGCACGACGGCAAGCCGGGGGTCCTCGTCCAGCAGCCCCGACATGGTCGAGACGAAACGCTCACGCATGGTGTCCACGACAGTGACTCCCTCTCTCGGTCCTTCAGGCGTTCTTCGGCTCGACCCGGGCGACGACGGCGTGCGGCCGCCCGGGATGCGGTGCGGTGTACGCGTCGTACAGCGCCTCGTGATCGCGTCCGTCGACGGTCCGCACGGACCAGCCGCCCGCCTCGAAACGTGCGGCGATCCCGCCGCGCGCATACCGGGCGGAGGCGTTGTCGATGACGATGGTGTGCAGCTGCTCGAGCCCGGCGGGCCCGGCGTAGGCGATGGCCTCGTGCACGGACCCCTCGTCCATCTCGGCGTCCCCGATCAGCACCCATACGCGCGCATCGGTGAGCCCCTGCGCCCGCAGCCCGAGCGCACTGCCCACCCCGATCGGCAGCCCGTGCCCGAGCGACCCGCTGCCGATCTCGGCGCCGGGCACGAGCAGCCGGTCGGGGTGGTGTCCGAGCGGGGAGTCGTACGAACCGAACCCCGCGAGCTGCGCCTCGTCGATGAACCCCTTCGCGGCGAGGACCGCGTAATACGCCATGGGCCCGTGCCCCTTGGAGAGCAGGAACCGGTCGCGCCCCGGTGCGTCGGCGGTCTCCGGTGTCACGCGCAGGACGCGGTCGTAGAGGACCCAGATCGCATCCAGGGTGGAGGTCGCGGCAGGTCCGTGTTTCTCGTCGCCCGTCATCCGGGCCATCAGCCTGTACAGGTCCTTTGTCATGGAGACGACAGTGCTACCTCAAGCAAACTTGAGGTCAAGGGGGAAAGGGGTTCGTAACCACCGCCCGAAGTGCGGTATCGTTCTCATGCGCGTTCGGCCAGGGGGAAACCCCAGGTCACACGGGCACCGGGACGTGGCGCAGCTTGGTAGCGCACTTGACTGGGGGTCAAGGGGTCGCAGGTTCAAATCCTGTCGTCCCGACAGCGATGTCGGAAGTTTGAGCAGTTCAGGGGCCGTCTGCGGACGGCCCCTTCTGTATGCCCTGCCGGCCGGTCAGGCCGCGGTGCAGCTCAGGGTCGGCGTCACCGCCGCACCGTTGGCCTGGAAGCCGAAGGTGGTCGAGCCGCCTGCCGCCAGGGTGCCGTTCTGTGCGGCGTTCCTGGCCGTGACCGCGGTGCCGCTCTGCTGCAGGGTCGTGTTCCAGGCGTTGGCCACTGTTTGCCCGCCCGGCCAGGTCCAGCCGACCGTCCAGGAGGAGGTGGGTGTGGTGCCCGGGTTGGAGACGGTGACGGTGATGTTGAAGCCGCTGTTCCAGCTGGTGTCGATGCGCCAGCTCGCTGTGCAGCCGCTGCTTCCGCCGCCCGAGCCGGCCGTCTGTGCGGAGACCGCCGCCGAGGCGGCCGAGCTGTTGCCCGCGGCGTCCCGGGCCCGGACGGTGTAGCTGTAACTCGTGGAGGCGGTCAGCCCGGTGTCGGTGTAAGCGGTGGTGGCGGTGGAGCCGGCCAGGGTGCTGCCCCGGTAGATGTCGTACGAGGTCACGCCGACGTTGTCGGTGGAGGCGGTCCAGGACAGCGACACGCTACTGGAAGTGGTCCCGGTGGTTTTGAGGCCGCTCGGTGTGGTCGGGGCCTGGGTGTCGCCGCCGCTGCCACCACCGCCGAAGTCGGGGGACTTGATGCTCGTGAGGTAGCCGTCCTTGACGGTGTCGACCGTGGTCCAGTCGTTGTTGAGGATGCCGCCGGTGTCACCCGAGTCCGGGTTCCACGACCAGAAGGTCCACTGGTAGCTGTCGGCGCCGTACTGGGCGGTCGGGCGCAGGTACTGGACCAGCGTCTTCAGCCACGTCTGGTCGGTGGTGGACTGGAGGGTGGTGCCGAACTCGCCGATCCACACCGGGGCGATGTTCTGCTGGAACAGGTAGCCCCAGTTCTTGTCCCAGATGCCGGCCATGTTGCTGGGGAAGGACGGGTCGGTGAACCAGGGCTGTGAGGCCACGCTGGTGCCGTACTCGTGGGCGGAGTAGACGAGGCGGTTCGCCGTGCTCAGCTGGACCGGGTACTGGCCGGCGCCCTGCAGGTTGCCGCCCCACCAGGTGGAGTTGCCGTTGAAGGTCTGCACACCCTCGACGAAGATCAGCAGGTTGGGGTTGGCGGCGAGGACCGCGTTGCCGCCCCGCTGGGCGGCCAGCCGCCAGTCGGTGGCAGCGTTGCCGCAGCCCCAACAGGCCGGGTCGTGGGGTTCGTTGTGCAGGTCGATGCCGACCACGGCCGAGTTGCCCGCGTAACGGGTGGCGATGGCCGTCAGGTCGCTGAGCCAGGTGGACTCCGGTACGGAGCTGGTGTACCAGAGCGCGGACTGCCCACTGGAATCGGGGCGGTGGCGGTCGAGGATGATCTTCAGGCCGACGGACCCCGCGTAGGTGACGATCTTGTCCATCACCTGAAGGGAGTTGAGGCCCTGGAGGTCGGAGTTCATCTGGTAGAAGTTGATGCTGTCGGGCGTTGCGCCGGACTTGAAGATGTCGTCGCTGTACGGCAGCCGGATGGTGTTGTAGCCCAGCGACTTCATCTGGTCGATCATGCTCTTGTAGTCGCGCGCCCACAGTCCGTGGGCCACGAGGTTCGTCGTCTCGAAGCCGAACCAGTTGATGCCGGCGATGCGTACGGGCTGGTTGGCGGAGTCCAGGATCTGGCGGCCGCTGGTGTGCCAGTAGCCCGAGCCGGCGGCGGGGGCGGCCTGGGCGGAACCTGCGGCCATGAAGGGCGCGAGGCAGAACATGGTGATGAGGGTGGCGAGTACGGCGACCCATCGCCGTCTGCGGGCATGACTGTGGAACATCGCTGGTGCGCTCCTCTGCTGAGAGCCGGTCTCTTCGCCGGGCAGGTGGTCCGGCGAACGTCCGCAGCGCGACGGAGCTGCATGGGAGCGCTCCCACTCGCTACTGTCCCCCATCAAGCCAAGAAGCCGGCACACCGTCAAGAGGTGTGACCGGCTTTCTTGTCATGGACACTCCTGCTCTACGGGATGCGCCGCGGCCGCACCCCTTCCAGCGTCGGCGTGACGGCGCGCATCAGCCCGTCCGCCCCGAACGTCACCTTGTCGATGGTCGTCTCGCGGTGTGTGCCGTCGCCGCCGGGGATCGCGAAGCGGTGGTAGGCGATGTACCAGTCGTCCGTCCCTGGCACCTGGAGCAGGGAGTTGTGGCCGGTGCCGAGAATGCCCTGGGCCGGGTCCTTCTCCAGGACCACACCGCGGTACGTGAACGGCCCGTACGGGGAGTCGGAGGTGGCGTACCCGACGCGGTAGTTCTCGCTTCCGGTGTCGTCGATCGAGTACGTCAGGTGGTACACGTCTCCCCTCCGGACCACGAACGTACCCTCGCGGAAGTCATCAAGTCCCTTGACCTGTCGGATTTTTGACGAGTCGAAGGACACCATGTCGTCGTTGAGCGGGACCATCCACGCCGACCCGTTGCCCCAGTACAGATACGTCTGCCCGTCCTGGTCGGTGAAGGCCGCCGGGTCGATGGCCTGTCCCGTGCCGTCCGGGTTGGCCGCGATCAGGGCCTTGCCGGAGTCCGTGAAGGGGCCGGTGGGGGAGTCGGCGGTCGCGACGCCGATCTTCGCCTCGGCGCAGTAGTAGAAGAAGTACTTGCCGTCCTTCTCGGCAATGGTGGGCGCCCAGGCGCGCGCATCCGCCCAGCTCACGTCCTTGCCCAGATCGAGGATGACGCCCTCGTCCTTCCAGTCGACGAGGTTCTTCGACGACCAGGCGCTGAAGGTGGTGCCGCTCCAGCCGGCGAAGCCGTCGGTGGTCGCGTAGATGTAGTACGTCCCGCCGAACGCCACGATGTTGGGATCCGCGTTGAGCCCGGGCAGCACCGGCGTACGCATCTGTACCGCGGACACCTTCCACTCGCGCCGCACGCCCGCCGCGGAGGTGACGGTGTAGGTCACCGGCTTGCGCAGGTCCCTGCGCTTCCCGCTCGCCGGGCTGATCCGCGCACCCGGCGCGAGGGTGAACTCGGGTCGCAGCCGCCGCAGATCAGTACCCGGAACGACCGGCAGGACGACGGTCCCGCCTTCCCCCTCGATGACGGCGGGAACCTTGAGCTCCTTCATCTCCACACCGCGTACGCGGGTGGCGTTGGCGGGCAGCGCGGCGATCTCGTCGTCCGTCAGGGCCCGGTTGTACAGCCGTACGTCTCGCAGCCGCCCCTTGAGGGTGTGGTCGGAGGTGTACTGCGACCGTCCGAGGTAGTTGGCCGTGGTGCGGCCGCCGCCGATGTCCGAGGGCATGAGGGTGATCGCGGTGTTGCGCGCGACGACGGCGCCGTCGAGGTAGAGCAGCGCGGTGTCTCCTTCGACGGTGTACGTGACGTTGGCCCAACGTCCGCGCCCGAGCCCGGTGTTGGCGCTCGCCTCCTGCTCCTTGCTCCAGTTGCCGTCGGACAGGGCGGCCCGGAACCCGCCGGAGGTGCTGCCGCCGGTCGCGAAGAGATAGCCGTTGCCGTAGCCGGTGGAGGAGGCGGTGTTCCCGAACCCGTAGAGGAAGTAGGGCGTCGCCTGATCGCTGTCCACCCACACATCGGCGGCCACGGTGACGGCGTCCACCCCGGACAGCAGGTTGTCGGGCAGCTTGACGTGCCCGCCCGCGCCGCCGAGCACGAGAGCTCCGTCGGCCCAGCCCGCGTCCCCGGTGGCGGTGCCGTGATAGCCGTGCCCTGAGGCGTCGTTAGCGCTTCCGTCCAGCGGCCAGTGGGCCACGAGCCCGTCCTCGTCGGCCAGGACGGGGGCAACGCCCCACTTGGCGTCGACCCGGTCGAACTCGTCCTTCGTCACCGGGAGCACGGTGCCGTGCCGAGGGGCCGAGGGCAGCTGGTATGCGGCGGACTTGGTCCACACTCCGCCGGCCAGGTCGGTGGATTCGAAGGGCATGTAGCCGGTGGCGGTGTAGTCGTCGATGAAGAGGTACCACTTCTCCTCGGTGTTGGACTTGAAGACCAGAGGTCCTTCGCCCTGTGCCATGGAGCCCATGCCGATGCCCTCGGCGACGGTCTCCCACGCCGGGGAGAGCAGGTCCTGAGCCTTCTCCTGGAGGATGAACTTCCCGTACGGCGACTGCGATGCCGACCGCTCGTCCTTCGTGAACCGGTAGTACGTCCCGTCGTGCGCGATCACCGTCGAGTCGATCACCGAGTACCCGGGGTCGTTCCACACCTGGGCCTCGCTGAACGTCACGAAGTCCGTGGTCGTCGCGTACAGCATCCGGTTGTACGTGTCCCCGGTGTGCTCCGTGTCGTCCTCGGCGTACAGCTTCGACGCCCAGAAGACCACGTACGCGCCTTCCTCCTCGCTCCAATAGGCCTCGGGCGCCCACGTGTTGCCGGCCGTTGCCGGCGAGACCTGCACCGAACGCTCCTCGGACCAGTTCACCAGGTCCGTCGACTCCCACACCATGATCGACCGTGAGCCGTGCCGCTGGACGTCGTCCCAGCCGGCCCCGCCGTAGATCTTCAGGTCGGTGGCGATGAGGAAGAACCTGTCCCCTTCGGGCGACCGGATGACGAAGGGATCGCGTACGCCCTTGTCGCCGAGGGTGGAGGTGAGCACGGGCTCACCACCGTTCAACTCCCGCCAGTGCAGCGGGTCGTTGCCCCGGCTGAGTGCGAGATGGATCTGCTCGCCGTCGGCGGTGCCCTCGCCGGTGAAGTAGACGAAGAGGTAGCCCTCGTGGGCGGCGGCGCTCCTGGTGCCCGCGCGGGCGGGTGTCGGCGAGGCGAGCGCCGAGGCTCCCAGGGTGAGCGCTCCGGCGACGAGCAGGTGTCGCCGCGACAAGGTGGCTGCGGGGAGACGGGATATTCCGTTACGGGGCATACGTACCGGTCCTCGGGGTGTGGGGGAGCCTGTGGCTCGTGGGGGTGGGGTGGTGGCCAGTGAAGGAGTCCTCGGGGGCCCGGTCAAGATCCTTGACGAGGATTGGTCCGAAAACTCGAAGGCTGATCGATACTCCGAACGACAAATGGTGGATCATCAGCGATAAGGGGCATCTTGTGGAACCTTCAACGGCCTTCCAGGTGTGAGGTCTTGACGGCCCAGGAGTCGGATGTGACGATTCCGGCGCTGTGATGTTTGCGTAAACATAGGCGTGGGCCGGTCCTGCCCGCACTGCCGGACGCATGCCTGTCCCAGCATCTCCACGCGTGTCTCCCGCGCCCAACCCGGCGATGTGGCACCGCTGTTCACCAAGTCGCTCTCTCCTGAAGAGGAATCTCTGTGCGCATGGCCCGAACCCGTCCTGTCTCTTCCATACGTACCGTCGCCGTGGCCGTCGCAGCGGCCGCTCTCGGCGTCGCCGCGCTCTCCGCCGGACCCGCCACCGCTGCCCCGCGTGCGGACACCACCCAGTTCAAGGGCGTCAACTGGGCAGACCCGCGGGACAACTACGCAGACGACGAGCTCCAGCTCTCCGGCCTGCTGACCACCGACAGCTACGGCAAGACGTACAGCAAGGCGAAGCGGATCATCTCGGCGTTCCGCGCCAACCTCGGGGCCAACACCGTCCGGCTTCCGGTCAACCCGTACACGGTGAACGGCAGTTACTGGCACTCCTACCGGGGAGTCATCGACGCGGCCTCCGACCAGGGCTTCAAGGTGATCGTTTCCTACTGGGAGGGGACGGGCGAGCGCAAGGACGGCCTCATCGACGACCCCGCCGCCTACTGGCCCATGTGGAACAGGGTCGTCGCCACGTACAAGCACGACCCCCGGGTCTACTTCGAGCCCATGAACGAGCCGCACGGCTACACCGAGACCGAGTGGGCCGACCTGGCCGCGAAGTGGCTGGACACCTACTCCTCCGTCCCGCGCAACCGTGTCTTCGTCAGCGGCGCCGGCTACAACGACCACGTCACCTCCGTCTGCGCCGACCCGCGTCTGGCCGGCACCTATCTGTCGCTGCACCACTACGGGTTCTGGAAGGAGTACGCCACCTACGACCAGTGGGTCGCCGACCTCAAGGAGCGCATCGGCGACTGCGCCGGGCGGACCGTCGCGGACGAGTTCGGCTCCCCGATGACCACCGGACTCGACTACAACGTGCCGACTCCGGACGACAACTTCGTCAACTACCTCCAGGCGGTCACCGACACCTTCCGCGAGCTGAAGATGGGCTCGGTCTACTGGCCCGGCCTGCGCACCGACGACACGTACTCGCTGCAGACCCTGACCGGCACCGAGGACCGCCCCTGGCTGGCCACCACCAATCAGTCGGGTGCGGACAGGCTCGCCTGGGCGTGGGGGCGTGGCAAGGCGGTCGGGAACTGAGGGTCGCGTGCGAGCGGGGCGGGCTCCGGAGGGCCGCCCCGCTCGCACGCGCCGTGCGTGAGACCTGGCTAGCTGCCGCTCACATCCGTCAGCCTCCAGCGCTGGTTGGCGCCCGAGTTCGGCTGCCACGTGGTGACGGCGGCGCCGTC
Organism: Streptomyces sp. NBC_01465; assembly: GCF_036227325.1. Classification (NCBI taxonomy): domain Bacteria; kingdom Bacillati; phylum Actinomycetota; class Actinomycetes; order Kitasatosporales; family Streptomycetaceae; genus Streptomyces; species Streptomyces sp. NBC_01465. The sequence goes on from NZ_CP109467.1 coordinate 7,818,216, forward strand.
GTTCGTGGACTGGCCGCCGACCTCCAGGACCCTGCCGGTCGCCGCGTTGACCAGGGTCCAGGTGCCGTCGCCGGTCGACGACATGATCCACCGCACGGCGGCGTCGCGTGCGCCGGTGTCGGGTTCGACCACCGGGACGTCGTTCCGTACGGCGAGGCGCTTGCCGTCCACCGCGCTGGTGAACACGTACTGCTTGCGGTTGCCCGCGCCGTCGCCGCAGATCTGCACGAGCCGCCACTGCTGGCCGGCCGTACCCGCGGCGGACCTGATGACGAGACCCGAGCCGTCGTCGGCGACGGTGACGTCCTTGCCGCTCTGCACGCCGGTCAGTTCGTACGTGCGGCCCCTGCGCAGGGTCGCCGCGTCCTTCGCGGCCCCGGACACCCCCTTGATCACGAACGAGGTCACGGACTGCGCGGGCACGGTGAAGTTCACCGAGGTGCCGGTCACCTTGATCGGCGCCTGCTCCGCGAGCTTCCCGTCGGCGCTGGTCACGATCGGGGTGACGGTCGCTCCCCGGCGTACGGTCGCGAACTTCGACAGGTCGAGGGTCACGGTGCGGACGTCCGTGGTGCTGTTGACGTGGACGATGGTGGCGCCCTGGCCCGACCGGCTGACGGCCGCCGTGGTGTTGGTGTCGTCGACCTTGACCAGGCGGTCGCCGGGCCGTATGTAGTGCGTGAAGTTGCGGGCCGTGTCGAACTTGGTGTTCGTGTAGACCGGGCAGGTCTCCAGGGTGTCGTCGGCGGTCGCGCTGAACGAGACCTGCACCGAGCCCCAGTTGCCGCCCTTCGCCGACTCGCCGCCCGGCTTCATGTTGTCGTAGTCCTCGACGGGCTGCCAGAACACCCAGGCGGTGGGCTCGAGTTCACGCAGGTCGTCGACGATGTGCTGGGCGAGCCCGAGACCCGGACGCATGTCGGTGAAGGACTGCCCGTCGCCCCAGTCGCCCTCGACCTCGCTCATCCACAGCGGCTTGCCCGCCGCCTTCGCGAGGTCGCGTACGGCGGTGCGGCCGCCGGTCCCGTACGTGTGGACGTTCATCTGCCCGACGAGGGCCTTCGCGTCAGCTGTGTAGCTGGTCCAGTTCGTGGCGAAGGTGGTCGGGTTGGTCTCGTCCATCGCCGAGACCTGTGCGCGGGTGCCCGCTTGCGCCAGGGCGGGGGCGAGAGCGCGGACGATCTTCTGCTGGAGCTCGGGGCCGATGTGCGCGCCCTCCTGCCGGCCGCCGGTCGGCTCCCCGTCGGCACCCAACTGCGTACCCCAGTAGGAGGTGTTGGGTTCGTTGCACGGGTCGACCGTCTTGACCTCGATACCGTGCGCCTTCTCGAGCCGGCGGGTCGCCCCGGCCAGGTAGGCGGCGAAGTCGTCCACCGAGTCGGTCTTGACCTGGTCCTGGGAGGCGTTGAAGTTGCCCGAGACGTAGCCGCTGACCGTCATGAAGTACGGCGGCGAGTTGGAGAACGTCTCCCAGTGGGTGATGTCCTTCTTGATCCGGTCGACCCACCAGCGCTGGGTGGCGTCGGCCTGTCCGTTCCAGTGCGCCGGGTTCGCCGGGTCCCACCAGTCGGTGTCGTTGCGGGTGGTGCCCGCAGGGGCCTTCCACCAGCCTTCGACGGCGCCGCCCGGCCTCAAGTAGTCCTTCACATCAGGGGCGTTGCCGCCGCCTATGTTGTAGCGGGCGATGTTCAGGGCGAGGCCGTCCCGGCCGAAGACCAGCTCAGCTATCTTCTCGCGGATCTCGTCCGGGTAGTGCCCGGTGGCGTTCGCGAACCAGACCAGGCTGGTGCCCCAGCCCTCGAACCTGTCCTGCAGATACGAGGGATCGGGGGTCACCGTGACCGAGTCGGGGGTCGCCGCGGCCGCGAGCCGGGCGGCCGAGAGCTGGGTCCCGGCGGCCGCCGCCGTGGCGGCGGCGACTGCCATGAACCGTCTGCGGGTCAAGCGCGTCAACGTGTGCTCCCAACATCGTTGTACGGGTGATCAGTTGATGGTGCGGTTCAGTGAGCGCCCTGGCGCAGGACCGCCACCTCGCGGGGAGGCAGGACGAGACCGTCGCCCGCGACTGCCGGGCCGATCAGCACGTCACCGGTGACGCCGGGCAGCGGGACCGGGGTGTCGCTCCGGTTGATCAGGAAGAGGTAACGGCTGTCCGCGTCCCTGCGTACGGCGGTCTCCACAAGTCCCCTGGCCTCGTCGGGGAGTTCGCTGCTCACCCCGGCGGGTGCGAGCAGTTCGGGCAGGAGGGCGGTGAGGCCTTCGGCGCCCAGGCGTGTGGAGACGTACGCGGCCGAACCCCGGCCCGTGGTGCGGCGGGTGACGGCCGGACGGTTGGCGTACGCGCCGGTGCGATAGCCGGCGAGGACGTCGACATCGGGGCCTTCGACGGTGATCCGGTCGGTCCACAGGCTGCCGGTCGTGTTGTTGTCGAGGGCGACCGTGTCACCGTCGAGCAGCGGGCCGAACTCCTCGATGCGGATGCCGAGCAGCTCGCGCAGGGCGCCGGGGTAGCCGCCGAGCCAGATGTGGTCGTTCTCGTCGACGACTCCCGAGAAGTACGTTGTCACGAGGTGGCCGCCGCCCTCGACGTAGCAGGTGAGCTCCTTGGTGAGGGTCCGGGACACCATGTGCAGCACGGGCGCGACGACCACGTCGTACGCCGCGAGGTCCGCCCGGTGGGCGGGTACGACGTCCGCGCGGATGCCGAGGCGCAGGAGCGCGGAGTACCAGTCGAGTGCCTCGCGGTGGTAGTCGAGGCGCGAGGTGGGGTGGGAGTCGTGCTCGCTGGTCCACCAGGAGTCCCAGTCGAACAGGACGGCCACCCGGGCCGGTTCGCGCTCGCTGCCCGCGATCGGCGCGAGTGCCTCAAGGGTCTGGCCGAGTTCCACGACGGAGCGGAAGAGCTCGCTGTCCTCACCGGCGTGAGGGACCATCGCCGAGTGGTACTTCTCGGCGCCGGCCGCCGACTGCCGCCACTGGAAGAAGCAGACGGCGTCGGCGCCGTGTGCGACGTGCAGCAGCGAGTCGCGGGCCAGCTCACCGGGTGTCTTGGCGAGATTGACCGGCTGCCAGTTCACCGCGCTGGTGGAGTGCTCCATCAGGAACCACGGCCGGTGGCCGGCGATGCCGCTGGTGAGGTTGGCGGAGAAGGACAGCTCGTCGCGGTCCTGCGGGCCGGGAATGACGTAGTGGTCGTTGGCGACGAAGTCCACCTCGCCGGCCCAGTCCGCGTAGTCCATGCCCTTGGTGCCGCCCATCACCATGAAGTTGGTGGTGACGGGGACGTCCGGAGTCAGCTCGCGCAGCACCTCGCGCTCGGCTGTCAGGTGTTCCTTGAGCGCGTCGGAGGAGAACCGTTTGAAGTCGAGCTGCTGGGTCGGATTGGGGTGCGAGGCCGCGAGGCGCGGGGGGAGGATCTGGTCGAAGTCGCTGTATCTCTGCGACCAGAAGGCCGTTCCCCAGGCGTGGTTGAGGGCGTCGAGGGTGGTGTAGCGGCGGCGCAGCCAGGTGCGGAACGCGGTGGCGGCGTCGTCGGAGAAGTCGTAGACGTTGTGGCAGCCGAGCTCGTTGTTGACGTGCCAGGCGACCAGGGCCGGATGGGCGGCGTAGCGCGTCGCGAGCTCCCGTACAAGACGCAGCGCGTGCTCGCGGAAGACCGGTGAGGTGGGCCGCCAGTGCTGGCGGGCGCCCGGCGACACGGTCTCGCCGCTCGCGGTCACCGGCAGGATCTCCGGGTGCGCGGTGGTGAGCCACGGCGGCGGGGACGCGGTGGCGGTGGCCAGGTCCACGCCGATGCCGCCCGCGTGCAGCAGGTCCATGATCTCGTCGAGCCAGCCGAAGTCCCAGGTGCCGGCGGTGGGCTGGATCCTGGCCCAGGAGAAGATCGCCAGGGAGACGGTGTTCACTCCGGCCTCGCGCATCAGCCGGACGTCCTCCGCCCACACCTCCCGCGGCCACTGCTCGGGGTTGTAGTCGGCGCCGTAGCCGAGCCGGCGGGCGCCGTCGCTGCCCTTCGCGTACGGGAATCGGGAGGTGAGGGGGGAGGTCATGCGGGTCCTTCCGGGGGTGTTTCCGGGGGTGCTCAGGTGGTGCGGGTCAGATCACTTCTCGACGGTGAAGCCCTGCTCCGAGCCGTACTTGACGGAGGCGTCCTGCCACGACTTCAGGCCGTCGGTCAGCTTCGTGCCGGAGATGTAGGCCTTGCCGACGGTGTCGTTGAAGATCGAGTTGGCGTACACCTGGAAGGGGAGGTACTTCCAGTCGGTGGGCACGGCCTTCGCGGACGCGGCGAAGATCTGGTTGGCCTTCTGGCCGCCGAAGTACGGGAACGCGGTGTCCTGGAACGACTGCGATTCCAGGTCCTTCGTCGTCGCGGGGAAGGCGCCGTTCTTGATACGGGTCTGGACGCCCGCGCCGGAGTCCGCGTACTCGGTGAAGGCGTAGGCGAGCGCCGAGTTCTTGCCCTGCGTGGGCAGCGCGAGCGAGCTGCCGCCGTTCTCGGCGCTGGTGTTCGCGCCGGCGGTCCACTGCGGGAGGGCGGCGGCGCGCCAGTCGCCGGCGGCGTTCTTCACGCCGGAGGCGAAGTTGGCGGGCATCCAGGCGCCGGAGGGCAGTGTGGCGATCGTGCCGTCGCCGAGGCCCTTGTACCAGTCGTCGGTCCAGCCGGTGACGGGCGCGACGAGCTTCTCGTCGATCAGCTTCTGCCAGACGTCGGTGAACTTCTTGGCGCCCGCGTCGGTGAAGTCGATGCCGACCTTCGTGCCGTCGACCTTGTACGGGTGCGAACCCGCCTGCCACAGAAGGCTGGTGGTCAGACCGGCGTCACCGGTGTCGCTGGTGATGTAGGCCTTCGGGTCCGCCTTGTGGAGCTTGCGGGCGGCGTCGAGGTACTCGTCCCAGGTCGTCGGGACGGCGATCTTGTACTTGTCGAAGACCTTCTTGTTGTAGAAGAGCGCCATGGGGCCGGAGTCCATCGGCAGGCCGTAGATGCCGTCGCCGGACTTCACCGAGTTCCACGGGCCCGGCGAGTACGAGGAGGCCAGCTTGTCGGCGCCGTACGACGTGAGGTCGGTGAGGTCCTTCGTCAGGGCGTACTGGCCGAGCGCGTAGTACTCGATCTGCGCGACGTCAGGGACGCCCTTCTTCGCCGAGATGGCGTTCTGCAGGGCCTTGTACTGGTCGTTGCCCGTACCGGCGTTGACCAGCTTGATGTGGACCTTCGGGTACTTCGTCTCGAAGTCGGCGGCGACCTGCTTGAGGGTGGGCTCCCACGCCCACACGGTGACCGTGCCGCCCTTCTTCAGAGCGGCCTGGATGTCGGACGAACCGACCTTCTTGCCACCGGAGCTGTCGTCGTCGGAACCGCCACAGGCGGTCGCCCCGAGGGCGAGAGCGGCGACGAGACCGATGCCGCCGAGCAGGCGGCGGGAGTGCTTGGGCATGGCGATGCTTCCACTTCGTCGTGGTCCAACAGAGGGTGTGCGCTTGCGAACGCGGGGCGGCCGGCGGCCGGGGTTGCGGTTACTCCTTGACGCTTCCGGCGGAAAGACCGGACTGCCAGTACTTCTGCAGCAGGAGGAAGGCGGCGATCAGCGGCACGATGGTGAGCAGCGAGCCGGTGACGACCAGGTTGAAGACGGCCTCGCCGCCGGCCGTGGCCGCCTGTTTGTTCCAGGCGTCGAGACCGAGGGTCAGCGGGTACCAGTCGGGGTCCTTCAGCATGATCAGCGGAAGGAAGTAGTTGTTCCACGTGGCGACCGTGGTGAACAGCAGCACGGTGACCGTGCCGGGTGCGAGCAGCGGCAGGGCGACCTGGAAGAAGGTGCGGATCTCGCCGGCGCCGTCGATGCGGGCGGCTTCCATCAGTTCGTTCGGGATCGCCTCGCTGGCGAACACCCACATCAGATAGAGGCCGAAGGGCGAGATCAGCGACGGGATGATGACGGCCCACGGGGTGTCGGTCAGGCCGATCTTGCTGAACATCAGGAACGTCGGCACGGCGAGCGCTGTCGTCGGCACCGCCACCGCGCCGATGACGACCGCGAACACGCCCTTCTTGCCCGGGAACCGGAACTTGGCGAGCGCGTACCCGCCGAGGACGGCGAGGAAGGTGGCGCCGCCCGCGCCCAGCACCACGTACATCAGGGTGTTGAGGAGCCAGCGGCCGAAGACGCCGTCCTGGTACGTGAAGGTTTCGCTGATGTTGTGCCACAGGTCGAAGTCCCGGTCGAACCAGAGACCGAACGAACGGGAGAGACCTTCCTGGGACTTGGTGGCGCTGATCACCAGCCACAGCAGCGGAAGCAGGCTGTAGAGCATGACGACACCGGTGAGCAGCGTCAGCAGGACGCTGCGCTTCGGGCGGCGCATGCTGTGCGGGCGGCGCGGGGAACGCAGCCTGGGGGCGGCGGACTTCAGGGGTGTCGCGGGTCGGGAGGTGGTGGTGCTCATGTGGGTCACGCTCCCTTGCGCATGCCGCGCAGCTGGACGACGTAGGCGACGATCATCGTGATGACGCCCATGACGATGGCCACCGTCGCGGAGTAGTTGTGCTGCTGGCCGGAGAAGGACAGCGAGTACGTGTAGTAGTTCGGGGTGTAGTCGGTCGTGATCGCGTTCGGTGCGAGCTTCTGCAGGATCGCGGGCTCGTTGAAGAGCTGGAAGCTGCCGATGATCGAGAAGATCGTCGCGATGACGAGGGCGCCGCGGATCGCCGGGATCTTGATCGCGGAGATGACCCGCCACTGGCCGGCGCCGTCGATCTCCGCGGCCTCGTAGAGCGAGTGCGGGATGACGCGCAGCGCGGCGTAGAAGATCAGCATGTTGTAGCCGACGAACTCCCAGGTCACGATGTTGCCGATGGACGCCAGGATCAGGTCGGCGGAGAGCGGGTCGGGCAGGTGCGTGCCGAGCGCGTTGTTGATGTCGCCGACGAGGCCGAAGCGCGGCCCGTACATGAAGCCCCACATCAGCGTGGCGACGACGGCGGGCACGGCGTACGGCAGGAAGACGGATATCCGGAAGAAGTCCTTGCCGTACAGGCGGCCGCTGTCGATGGCGAGCGCGACCAGCAGGGCGATGCCGAGCATGATCGGCACCTGGACGAGGAGGAAGAGCCCGACGCGGGCGACGCCCTCCCAGAACTGGCTGTCCTGCAGCGCCTGCTGGTAGTTGTCGAGGCCCACGAAGGTGGTGCCGCCGATGAGTTGTGTACGGAACAGGCTCAGATAGATGGAGTACGCGAGCGGCGCCAGGAAGACCAGCGCGAAGACGAGCACGAAGGGGCCGATGAACCCCCACCCCGCCCATGAGCGGCGCGCCCTGCGCACCGGTGGCCCGGCCGGGCGGGCCCCTGCGGCCGCCGGCGGTTGAAGCGTCGTCATCTCGCGTCCCTCGCTCGTGCATCCTCACGTGCCGATGTTTGCGTGAACATTCCGGCGTACAGATGATCGTCGGCTGCTATGTTTACGTAAACATTCGGTGGCGGCATGTCTACACTGCCCCGAGGACGGCGGTCAAGGGTCGTCACCACACGCACAGTTCGGCCCGGTGCGAGCAGAGGGAGAGAGACGGTGGGAGCAGCGGACAGCGCTTCGGCAGCGCGCGGCGGACGCCGTACGCAGAACGTGTCGATGGCGGACGTCGCCCAGGTCGCGGGCGTCTCGTCGCAGACGGTCTCCCGCGTCTCGAACGGTTTCCCCGGCGTCAACGAGGAGACCAGGCAGCGGGTCCGCAATGCGATGAAGGAGCTCGGCTACCGCCCCAACAGCGCCGCGCGCGCACTGCGGCGCGGCGACTTCCGCACCATCGGCGTCATCACGTTCACCCTCTCCACCACGGGAAACGTCCGCACGCTGGAGGCGATCGCCGCCTCCGCCGCGGAGGAGGGGTACGCGGTCACGCTCCTGCCGGTCGCCGTGCCCACCCAGGACGAACTGCGCGGCGCCTTCTCGCGGTTGGGCGAGCTGGCGGTGGACGCGGTCATCGTCATCATGGAGGTCCACCTCCTCCACGCGGCCCGGCTCTCGCTGCCGCCGCACGTCAAGGTCGTCGTCGTGGACTCCGACGCGGGCGACCGCTACACCGTCGTCGACACCGACCAGGCGGGCGGCACCCGCACCGCCGTGCGCCACCTCCTCGACCTCGGCCACCGCACGGTCTGGCACCTGGCAGGGCCCGAGGACTCGTACGCGGCCGAGCGCCGCACCGGTGCCTGGCGGGCCGCTCTGACCGAGGCAGGATGCGAGGCGCCCGAGCTCGTACGCGGCGACTGGTCGGCCGAGTCCGGCTACCGCGCAGGCCTTGAGCTCGCCGAACAGGCCGACTGCACCGCGGTGTTCGCGGCCAACGACCAGATGGCCCTCGGCCTGCTGCGCGCCCTGCACGAGAGAGGCCGCCGCGTCCCCGAGGACGTGTCGGTGATCGGCTTCGACGACATCCCGGAGTCCGGCTCGTTCCTGCCGCCCCTGACCACCGTCCACCAGGACTTCGCCGAGGTCGGCCGGCGCTGCGTGGCGAGCGTCCTCGGCCAGGTGCGGCGGGAGGAGACGGCGGACGCGCAGAAGACGGTACGGGGCACGACGCTGGTGCCGACCCGGCTGGTGGTGCGCAACAGCACGGCGGCGCCCGGGAAGCCGGCCTCGGGCTGACGGCCGGCTCCCCGGAGGCGGGCCGGAATCAGGACGGATACGGAAGCAGTCCGCCGTTCGTCCGCTCCCACGCGGCCCGCAGCGCGGCCACCCGCTCCGGGTCGTCGGCCGCCTTGTCGGCGAGCTCCCGCTGGTCCTCCGCGAGGTTGAACAGCTGGTCCTTGCCGGTCTTGCCGCGGTAGTACTTCCAGTCCCCGCGGCGCAGCGCCCGCTCCCCGCGGACCCGCCAGAACAAGTCGCGCTCCTTCGGCTCCTCGCCCCTCAGCAGGTACCCGGCCAGACTGGTGCCGTCCAGCGGGTACGCCGCGTGCGGCCTGGCCCCGGCGAGCTCCAGGAGCGTCGCCGTCCAGTCGGGGCTGAAGTGCGGTACGTCGCTGACCTGGCCGCCGTCGAGCCGCGCCGGCCAGCGCACGATCGCCGGGACCCGGATGCCGCCCTCCTGGAGCGAGGCCTTCTCGCCGGAGAGCGGCCACTGGTACGACCAGCGCTCACCGCCGTTGTCGGAGGCGAAGAAGACCAGGGTGTCCTTCTCCTGACCGGACTCCTTCAGTGTGCGCAGCACCTCGCCCACCGACCGGTCGAGGTCCTCGACCATCTCCGTGTACTTCGCGACCGACCCGCCGTCCTGGTGCCAGAGCGCACTCTTGTCGCCGGCCTTGATCCGCCGCACGATCTCCTCGCTGACCTCCGTGTCGCCGTCCGCGATCCAGGGCCAGTGCGGGGTGGTGAAGTTGAGGTTCAGGAGCCACGGCTTGTCGTGGTCGCGGCGCAGATAGTCACGCGCGCGCTCGGTGAGGATCCGTGTGTAGTAGCGAAGGTCCTTGTGCTCGGCGTCGCCTTCGTAGAGGTCGTACTCGCCGCCGAGGCCCAGCTTCGAGTAGTACTCCAGCGCGCCGCCGAAGTTGCCGAAGAACTCGTCCCAGCCCGAGCGGGTGGGGGAGTAGTCGGGGAGATAGCCGCAGTGCCACTTGCCGATCAGCGCGGTCGCGTACCCGGTGTCGCGCAGCAGCGACGCGAGCGTCGGATGGGTCGGGTCGAGCCCCACCGTCCGGTCGGCGATCGGCTCGGCGAGGCCGCCTGCCGTACGCCCGGGATAGCGGCCGGTGTAGAGGCTGAAGCGGGTGGGCGAGCACGTCGCCGACCCTGAGTAGGAGTGGGTGAACCGGACGCCCTGGCGGGCCAGGCGGTCCAGGTTCGGGGTCTTGATGTGCGGCGATCCGTACGAGGAGAGATCGGCCCAGCCGAGGTCGTCGCCGAGGATGAACAGGATGTTCGGCCGGCGCGACGGGCGGTTGTGCGCGGCCCGGAACGGCCGCTCCTGCGGTACGTCGGGGGTGCTGGCGGCGGCTTCGGCGGCGGGCAGACCGACCGCCGCGGCGGCGGGCAGACCGACCGCCGCGGCGGCGGCGCCCGCTCCGACGGCGCCGCCGAAGGCGCGCCGGGACAGACGGGGCTGGGGTTCGTCGTGCAAAGACATGCGTGCGCTCCTGAGCAGGGCACGTGCGTGACGGCGTCACACACGTGCCCATGCGGGAAAAGGCCGGTAACGGCCCGGTGGGAAAGGGGAGTTGCGGGATTCAGGAGGCGCAGCGACAGATGGCGCTCGCGACACGGACCAGGTCGACGTGGCGGCGCTCCACAAGGGTGACCGTGCGGTCACGGAGGGGCTGCATGATCCGGAAGGGTGGCGCGGCCCCCGTGGACCTGTCAACACCCGTCCGGCACGCAAGACGTCAGGGCGCGGCCGCGAACGCGTCGACGCCGGTCAGTTCCGCCGACAACTGCCACAGGCGCGCGGCTTGTTGGGGGTCGGTCGCATAGGTGCGTACGCCGTCGCCCGAGCCGTCCTCGGTGAAGGGTTCCGCGATGTCGCAGTCCTCGCAGTACACGCCGCCCATGCCCGCCAGTTGAGGGGAGGTCGCCGCCCAGACCTGGGTCGCCGCGCCCTGGGCGGGCGTCTTGAAGGTGGGATCGGTGGGGCGGCCCTGTTCGTCGATCCAGCCCGCGGCGACCATGTCCTCGACCGGCAGATGGCGCTGCAGCGGCGTGAGGATGCTGCCGGGATGCAGGGAGAAGGCGCGTACGCCGTGGTCGCGGCCGATCGCGTCCAGCTGTACGGCGAACAGCGCGTTCGCCGTCTTCGCCTGGCCGTAGGCCTGCCACCGGTCGTATCCCTGCGCGAAGTGCACGTCGTCCCAGCGGATCCCGGTGATCCCGTGGGCGCCGGACGACACGGCGACCACGCGCGCGCCGCCGTGTGCGAGTGCGGGCCAGAGGTGGTTGACGAGCGCGAAGTGGCCGAGGTGATTGACGGCGAACTGCGCCTCCCAGCCCGGGCCGACCCGGGTCTCGGGGCACGCCATCACCCCGGCGCTGTTGATCATGATGTCGATGTCCCGGCCCGACGCCAGGAAGCGCTCGGCGAAGGCACGGACGCTGTCGAGGTCGGCGAGGTCGAGTTCGTCTGTCTCGACGCCGTCGATGCCCGCGACCGCTTCTTGTGCTGCCGCCCGCCTCCGGGCAGGGACGATCACTCGCGCTCCCGCGCCGGCCAGGGCCCGTGTCGTCTCCAGGCCGAGGCCCGAGCTGCCACCGGTCACGACCGCAATCTTTCCTGAAAGGTCCGTTCCCGACAGAACGTCGTCGACGGTGCTCCTGGCGCCGAAACCCGAGCCGATCCTGTGCTGAGGTGTGGTCATGGGCGCGACGGTAGGTGCTGGAGCGCTGTCCAGGTCAAGAGGTGTCGCCCCCGTACGCAAACCGCACCAACTGCCCCATATAGGATGGGCGCTTCGTCTCTTTGTCCTCAGCAAGCTCCAGGAGAGTCCCTGTGTCTGTAGCCCTCGCTCCGTCCGAAACAGCCGCCCTGTCCGCCGAGGGCCAGGACCTGGTGGTACGGGACGCCCGGGAGTTCGGCGCCTACGCGCGGACCGGCGGCTGGGCCTTCGCGCTGAAGGTGGCGCGCAGCGTACGGCCCGGCGGGCAGCCGTCGGGGGAGTCGCCGAAGGTCTCCGCGAAGGAGTTCAGCGAGCTCGCCGGCTGCTCGGCCGAGCGGGTCCTGCGCTACTACAAGGCCTGGGACATGGCCGCCGACGACGGCCTGGTGCCCCAGTTCGAGACGCTGGCCGTCGGGGAGGACATCGAGCTGCCCGACGCCGACGTGTGGCTCTCGTACTACTCCTCGCGCAACAGCGCCACGTCCGTGCGCGGTACGGCGATCACCGCGGCGGCCGAGGCCGAGGGGATCAGGCCGACCAAGGCTCTCGAAGTGGCCGAGAACCCCACCGCACTGCGGGCCGCGATCCTCGCCGACCCCTCCACCGCCCAGGCCGCCCGGTCCGCGCTCCTCGACCGCATCAAGGAGGACCCGGCGCTCCAGACCGAACTGGCCCGCGACATCGCCCGCACCGACGAGCTGAAGAAGGCCGTGGCCAGCGAGGCCAGGGCCGCCGACCGCATCGGCTACGTACGCCAGATCGTCGACAACGGACAGATCAAGACCCCCGCGGGTCAGACGGTCGAGGCGCCCGCCGAGCTGCGTGCCGAGGCCGAGCGCCACCTCTCGCTCATCGACGAGCTGGAGGAGGGCGAAGAGGCCGGCGAGTGGGCGACCGAGGCGTACGACACCGTCAAGAACCTCGTCGTCCAGGCCGTGGAGGCCGACCCCGAACTGCGCGTCCAGGAACGGCGTACGAAGTTCTACAGCAGCCTGCAGAAGGCGACCCGGGTGTTCGAGGAGCTGACCCTGGACGACGCCGACGACATCTACGAGGACGACATGGTCCAGCGCCTGGAGGACCTCCAGAAGGCCCTCGAAACCTGCATCGCCGCACTCCGCAAGGCGGCCGCCTCGCAGTGAGACGCCCGGTGGGGGTGGTGCGCTCGCACCGCCCCCACCGGCAGGTCACCGGTGTTGGAGGGGAGTGGCCCAGGCGCGGGCGTACTCCCCGGCCGCCGTGCGCGCGTCGTCGGCCGCGCAGATGCCGGAGACCACCGCCGCGCCCGCGGCGCCCGCGGACCGGAGCAGGGGCAGGTCGGCCGGGGTGATGCCGCCGATGGCCACCGCGGGCAGGGCACTAAGTGCGACGAGACGAGCGAAACCCGGGTGCCCGAGGGCCGGCGGTGCGTCCGCCTTGGTGCCGGTCGCGTGCAGGGCGCCGATGCCCACATGGTCGACGCGCGCCGGATCCTGCGCGGCGGCCCGCAGCTCGGCGGGGGTCGCGGCGCTCAGCCCGAGGACGGCTTCCTCGCCGATCAACTCCCGTACGGCGCCCGGCGGAAGGTCCGACTGGCCCACATGGACGCCCGTCACCCTCGCCCCGGCGGCACGGGCCGCCAGGAAGACGTCCACCCGGTCGTTGACGATCAGCGCGACCCGTTCGGGAAGGACCTCGGCGACTTCCAGCACGGCCCGCAGAAATGCCCCGCCGTCCGCGTCCTTCTCGCGGATCTGCACGGCCGTCACCCCGCCGGCCACCGCATCGGCGACCGTCGCGGCGACGCTGCGGCCGCGCGCGGCGCACTGGCCGGCGTCGGTGACCAGGTACACCGACAGGTCCACGGTCACGAGACCGCCGCCAGCCCGGCCAGCGCGGATCCGTCCAGTGCGTCGAGCGCGTCGAGGAAGGCGACGGGGAAGCTGCCGGGGCCGCCCGCCGTGAGCGCGGCGAGCTCGGCGGCCACGGTGTACGCGGTGACAGCGGCGACGGAGGTCATGAACCGATCCTCGTCCACGGCCGCGAACGCGGCCAGCACCGCACCGAGCGCGCACCCGCCGCCGGTCACCCGGGTCAGCAGAACGTCCCCGTTGGCGATACGGGCATCGCGCCGTCCGTCGGTGACCAGGTCCACGGGCCCCGACACCGCGACCACACACCCGGCGGACTCGGCCAGCGTGCGGGCCGCGTGCTCGGCGGCCTCGACCCCGTGGGTGGAGTCCACCCCGCGGCCCCCGCCGCCCGCACCCGCGAGGGCGATGATCTCCGAGGGATTGCCCCGGATCACCGTCGGGCGCAGCGCCAGAAGCTCATGCGCGAGCTTCGTGCGTACGGGAAGGCCGCCGACGGCCACCGGGTCCAGCACCCACGGGGTCCCGGCGTCGGAGGCGGCCCGCGCCGCTTCGAGCATCGCCGTGCGCTGATCGGCGTGCGGGGTCCCGAGGTTGACCAGGACGCCGGAGGCGAGCTGTGCGAACGGGCCCGCCTCGTCGGGGATGTCGACCATCGCGGGGGCGGCGCCCAGGGCGAGGAGCACGTTCGCGGTGAACCCGGTCACGACCGCGTTGGTCAGGCACTGCACCAGCGGCGCGTCCGCACGCACCCGGTCCAGGGCGTGCGGCGTGAAGGCGGCGTGGTCGGACGCGGTGGGGGGCATGCGGTCTCACTCCGTACGGTACGAGGGGGAGGCGGGCGGGTCAGTGTCGCAGGCGCAGCCGCAGCGGGGCGTACACCACGAGCGCCACCAGGAACGCCACGCCGTAGGCGAGGTCGGCGCCGTGCAGCGCCTCGGCGACCGGGCCCACGTACAGGCTCGTGCTCATGAACGGGACCGCTGCGGCGAACGCGACGGCGAAGGCGGTGACCGCCGGCCACCAGGGCTGACGGCGGGCGCTCTCGGCGGCCAGGTCGACCGGGGCGCCGCCGCGCGTCCTGGCGCGGACGAGCCAGTCGACCGCCACGATCGCGACGAAGCCGGGGATCCAGTAGCCGACGAGCAGCAGCACGTTCTGGAAGCGGGTCGTGGTGTCCGCCGCGTGCATCCACAGCACCAGCGGGAAGCCGAGGGCTGCGGCGAGCGCCGCGGCGAGGGGGCGCGGGATGCGGACGCCCATGGTCTGCAGGGCGAGGGATCCGCTGTAGTCGTTCATGGCGTTGCTGCACAGCGCGGCGAGGGCCACGGCGAGCAGTCCGAGCGCGCCGAGCGCGCCGCCGCCCAGGAGGGTGTCGATGCCGCGGGCCGTCTGGTCGGTGAAGACGGACGCACCCCACAGGCCGAGGGTCTGGACCGCGACGAACGACACGCTGATGCCGAGCAGCGTGAAGAGGAACATGCGCGGCCGGGAGGTGGTGCGCGGCAGATAGCGGCTGAAGTCACTGGCGTACGGGGCCCAGGACAACGCCAGGCTCAGGGCGATCGTGCAGGTCAGGACGAACGCGCCCGCCCGGTCGGCGCCGTGCGCGGCACCTGTCGCGGCCGGGTGGACGCCGTGCAGGAGCTTGGTGGCGAGCACCAGGAAGGCGGCCGCGAGACCGAAGGTCATCACGGTCTGGAGCCGGTGGATCGCCTCGTACCCCAGCACACCGAGCGCACCCTGGGCGCCCATCATGACCAGCACGCCCACCCAGAACGGCCAGCCGCACAGCTGGGCGAGGGCGTCCCCGCCGAACAGCCCGATCAGCGCGTCCCAGGCGATGGACGACAGCCACTGCAGCGCGCCCGGCAGGACGACGCCCCGGCCGAACGCGAGCCGGGCGAGCGGCAGTTGACCGGCCCCCGTCTGACTGCCCCAGGTGCCGAGGTACGCGGCGGGCACGGCGCCCAGGAGGGTGCCGAGCACGACGGCGGCGAGCGCGGTCGCGAAGTCCAGGCCGAGCGCGATGCCGACGGTGCCGGTGAAGACGCCGGTCATGGTCAGGTTCGGGGCGAACCAGACCGTGAACAGCCGGCCGGGGCCGCCGTAGCGGCGGTCCTCCGGAACGGGGGCTATGCCGTGCGCCTCGACACGGAGATCTCCCGGAGCGGTGGGCATACGCCCGCCGAAAGCGGTCTGGGGGTCGGCGACTGCGAGCTCACCCTGGGCATACGGCAACGACATGAAGACATCCCTCCGCCAGTTCTAACTGGTTCAGGTTCGACGGGTGTGTTCTCAGCCCCCGTGCGGGGCACCCCGTGTCCGGTTCGGCCGAAAGAATAGCCCGGCCTGCGCGTATGTCCAGCCGGTGGGGTCGTCAGCGGGGCGGTCCCACGACGATCTGCCCGTACGTGCCGGCGGCCTCGGCCAGGAGTTCCGGATCGATCCGGAACCCGTCGGGGCGGGGCGTCGCACGGTCCCGGCCGGCATGGCGGAACATGCCCTCGATGCCGGCCGGGGTGCAGATCATCAGCATGTCGGCGGTGTCGGAGGTGATCCGGTAGCTGTGCGGGAGCTTCTTGGGGAGGAAGACGACACCGCCCTCGGACAGCTCCGTTTCCCGGTCGCCGGCCCAGACGACCGCGCTGCCCTTGAGCAGTACGAAGACCTCGTCCTCCCGGGTGTGCAGGTGGTACGGCGAGGCCGCGCCCCTGGCGAGGGAGAACCTGCCGACGGTGAGCTGTCCGTCGGTGGCCGCGCTGTCGAGGAGTACGGCGAGCGTTCCGCCGTCGAGCCATTCGAGTTGCTGCTGCTGAGCGGACTGGGCGAGGTAGGCCATGCTCATGTGCTTACGCCTTCCGGAAAACGAGTAGTTCGGTCCGACCGCCGCTGAGCGGCACGAAGTGGCCACCCAGCAAGGACAGGCCCCGCTGCGCCAGATGCCCGAGAAGCCATGAGCGCGAGATCATGCAGTAGAGCGTCGCCCGGCTGGAGACCCAGTTCCTCGTCATCTCGTCGTCGAGGCAGTCCTCGTTCACCACGTCGAACGCGACGATCCCACCCGGGCGCACGACCCGGGCCATTTCGTCGAGATAGCCGATGGTCACGACCAACGGGAGGTAGACGAAGACCTTGTGGGCGTGCACGAGATCCACCGACCCGGTGGGAGTGGCGCTCAGCGTGTGCCCGTCGGCGGGTTGCAGGACGACGTTCGGCAGCGACCTCAGACGGGGCAGCCAGTCCCCTGCGGTCTCGTAGATCTCGTAGGTGTCCGGGTGCTCGGAGACGATCACCCGGGCCGCGTACCGGCCCGACCCCGCACCGATCTCGCATATGCGCTGCATCTTCTCGCGGGAATCCGCCAGCCTGAACAGGGCGTTCACGGTCTCCACGGTCGCGCCGGGAACGGCGCTGCGGCGGTCGATGTAGTCCTCGATCGACAGGTCCGCCCGACGGGCCGCGGTCAAGGTCCTGCGAGCGGACAGGAACGGCTGGATCGCTGGATCATCGCTGCGCCCACGGACCATCTGCACCCCGAAGGGGCGCAGCACGCGGTTCATTCCGCCGCGCGCTGCAGCCAGTGCGGACATGGGTACCTCCATGACGAAGTTCGTGGATTCTCGCGGGCCGCGCGGGGCTTGCCGACGGTCAGGCCGTCCGTCTGAAGACGAGTACCTCCGTGGAGGCGACGCCCAGGGGCGCCAGGAAACTGGCCTCCAGACTGCAGCCGAGGTCGGCGAAGAGGTCCACGCAGGTACGGCGGGGCATGGCCGCGGGGAAGGAGTCGTGTCCCGCGCCGCCCTCCGTCGCCCAGGTGCGCATCGCGGCCGGGTCCAGGCATGTCTCCGTCATGACGTCGAAGACGATCCGGCCACCCGGCCGTGTCACCCGCGCCATCTCGAAGAAGTAGCGGCAGGTACCGAGGAAGGTCAGGGTGTTGAAGACCTTGTGGGCCTGGACGAGGTCAACACTGTTGTCCGGCGTCGCGTCGAGACTGAATCCGGTCACCGGCTGGGCGACCACACCGAAAGCGTCCACCAGGTAGTCGGCCCAGGGGGCTGCCGTCTCATAGATCTCGTAGCGGCCCGGTGAGCACTCCTCCAGCGTCCTCTCCAGATACCGCCCGGATCCGGGGCCGATCTCCAGGATCGTGTCCGGCTTCACGGCGAAGACGCCGAGTGCGCGGAGTTCGTCGACGGTGGACCGGGTGGCGCCGGGTGTCCCGTTCATGACCTCGTCGATGTAGTCACCGACCGACAGTCCGGCCGCCCGTGCGGCTCTCGTCGTCGCCTCGAACGGGATGAAGTCGTCGACCCCTCCCTGGGGGGTGGTGCTGCGTACGATGTCGAACCCGGCGCGCTCCAGGAGCTGCTTCACGCCGGACTTCACCACTGTCCTTGTCTTGCGGGTCAAGAGACTTCCCTCCTGACGCGGGTCTCGCGCGGAGCCCGCGTACCGGAAATGGCGAACAGAACCGTCCTCGACGGGGACGGGTGAACACGCCGGAAGCCGTACGGGTGCCGCGGCGACAGATCAGGCGGCGGTGTACGGCGGGGAAAGCTGCGGCGGGCCTCTTCGCACCACCGCGCCGGCCAACAGAACCGACGTCGGGGGCGCTCTCGTCGGCCCGGAGCTCACGCGCCAGGCAGCGCCGAACTCCGTTACCTCATACGAGGTGCAGCAGGGAGACAGGAGCCGGCGCAGCAGCGCGCGCAACGCGCACCACTCCTGCCCGGCCGCGTACAGCACGCGGCGCCAACTGTTGTCGAGCCCGTGCAGCAGGACCGCGCACAGCAGGGCCAGCACGATGTGCCCGACCACCACGCGCCATCCGGCGAGAGCCGCGGACGGGCTCGACTCGAAGGCCAGATCCTGAACGATCACCGTGACGAAGGTCCCCAGCACGGAGAACAACCCCGCGCGGACAGCGGCAACCGTCGCCACCGGCGGCACATGGCCCCGGCGGCGTACATCGGACGTGCGCGATGTTTCCCCCATCACTCACCCATAATGGGGCTTACGGCGCGACATGTCAGCAGTTCGCAGTATTGGCCCGAGGATCACTGCCAGACGCGGATGTAGTCGACGTACATCGTGGAGTTGTAGTCGAGCGGGGCCTGGGTCACATCGCCCTGGGCCCACTGGAGCACCTCGTGCGACAGGATCGGGTACTCCGCAACCTGGCTGATCAGCGTCGGGTCGGTGACGGTGCGCACCACGGTGCCGTCGTAGGTGAACTCCATTTTCGACGCTGTCCAGTTGAGCCCGATGGTGTGGCGGTACGTCGAATGGAGCCCGGGTGCCGAGACGACCTGCGCCGATTGCTTGTGATCGGCACCGTAACCGTCGTAGTGGATGGTGATCGCGTACCTGCCGTCCGCGTACGCGCTCTCCAGCAGATCGATCTCCGCACCGTCGGCCGCCGTGCCGAGGGTGGAGCCGAAGGAGTGCGTCTGCAGCCAGACCGCGCCCAAGTGGCCCTGGGTGGGCGGGACATGGACGTTCACCTCGATCGTGCCGTGCGTGTAGTCGAAGATTGTGTCCGTGTCGACGCGGCCGCCCGCGTACTGGCCGTCGGCGAGTTTCCTGAGGTCGATGGCGAGGTTGCCGCCGTTGGTGGGGAGCACGCGGACGTTGGCGGGCTTGTACCACCAGCGGATTCCGTCGGTGCGGTCGGTCTCGGTGCGCTCCTGGTCGCGTACGTTCCACTTCGCCGTGTCCAGCGCCGAGCCGGTGAACTCGTCGCTGAACACCAGGGTTCCGGCCGGTCCCGCCAGCGGCTGCGCACCGGCGGGGGTCGCCGGGTCGACGAGGGACGCGGCGTGCGCGGGGGCCGTGCCGGCCGCGCCGGCCAGGGCCGTGGACAGCAGTGCGGTGGTGAAGGTGCGTCGTCGCATCAGAACTCCTCGTTGGTTCGGGCGAGTTGGGTGAGTCGTGCCTGTACGGGCCTGCCGTCCGACGTCGTGAACGCGACGACGGTGCTGCCACCCCGGATCCTGGCCGTGCACGCGCCGTCCTTCTCCGCGCGCCAGTGGCCGGCCAGCGTGATGTGCACGGTGTGCGCGGCGCTCGGGGTGGTGAGCCAGGAGCGGGAGAACGGGCTCCAGTGGCCGGTGTACTCGCCCTTCTCGTACTGGTCCCGGTCGGGGCTCTCGTGGAACCGGAGGTCCGGGTCGCAGACCGAAAGGACCAGGCCGTCGGCGCCGTCGGTGCGGGTCAGCAGGAGCGCGGGCGTGTCGGTGCCGCGTACCGGGCCCGTGGCGAGCGCGCCGGTCTCCTCGAAGACCGCGTAACCGGTGATGCCCGTCGCCCGGTCCGTCACGATGTGCGCGGTGTCGTCGGCGCGCAGCACGGTGTACGGGGCCAGATCCGCGTCCCGCATCGCCCTGGTGAACTCCGCCATCGAGTCCGCGGTGGCGCCGACCACCATGGCGTACTCGTACGAACCCCCCTTCGGCGCGGTGCCGTGCCGCAGCCAGGCGGTGGCGAAGGCGCCCGTGGTCTCCGCGTCCGTGGCGTGGCTGCGGGAGGTCTGCTGTGTGCGGGTGAGTGAGAGGCGCTGCCCTGCGGGCACGTGGTAGCCGAGCCCCTTGTCGTCCAACAGCCAGGTGGAGCCGGTGAGTTGACCCGCCCCGCTCTCGTACGGGAAGGCCGTCAGCGCCTCCGGTCCGCCGAGCCACGTCGGGTCGGTCGGGGCCGCCAGCCGGGTCTGGAAGAGCGTGGTCTCCGTCTCGTGGTCCCGGTCGCGGTTCTGGATGCCGGTGCCGAGCGCGACGACGCGGTTGTCGAAGAGGAACACCGACTTCCGGGCGCGGTGGGTGCCGTCGTACTTCGGGTGCTCGCGCAGTCGCATCGCGAACATGCCGTTGCGCCCGTCGAGGGTGTGGCCGCCGCCGAAGCGCTCCTCGGTGAGCAGCATCTCCTCGATGGTCCCCGTCAGATCCGCCTTCAGCAGCTCCCACGGTTTGTGGATCGTGGTGGTCCCGGGGCGGCGGTTCCAGTCGTAGCCGTCGGCGCTGTAGCCGCTGTCGAGGTTGGTCACCGGGGCGCCGCGGTGCTGTACCTGGATCTGGCCGTAGGTGTTGTAGCGGCCGTACCAGTTGGAGCCGTCGTAGACCTCCGTCGACCAGAGGTAGCGGTTGTGGCCGCGCACCGTGATCTGCCAGTTGTCCCTGCGCTGCACGGCGAGCGCCGCGTAGTTGTACGCCCACGCCCCGGCCGGCGCCGCCTCCGCGGTGACGCCCGCGGCCGCCAGCCGGGCGGTGATCGCCTTCTGTGCGGTCGTCGGCGCGGCGGGCAGCAGGCGCAGGAACGCGGCGCCCAGCTCCGGGTCGAGGGCGCTGCTGCCGTCGGGGGTCCCGGCGATCGTCAGCCACTGGAAGGGGGCGACGGTCATCGCGGAGGTGCCCGCCGGGTTGCGGCCGCTGAGCGAGATCGGCCACTGGAGGCCGCCGGTGATCACGCGCATCGTCAGGACCGCGCGCTTGAGCGCCGCGTGGGCCCGCGCTTCGATGCGGAAGAGGCCGCCGCTCATCACGTACACGATGGGCGTGAGGCCGATGAAACCGTCGCGCGCGTAGTCGGGGTAGCAGCCGACGTGGTGGAAGGTCAGACCGTCGGGCTTGAGGCCGTCCTGGATGCCGGGCGTGGGCAGCAGATAGCGGCTCAGCCAGTCGCGCAGCACCTTCAGGTACGCGACCCGGCGGCCGTCGCCGTCCTGCAGGAGCGCGACCGCGAGCATGCCGCGCACGGTGGTGTTGAGGATGTCGGCGGTGGAGCCGTGGGCGTTGCGGTAGTCGAAGCCGCGGAAGATCCGGCCGAAGCCGGTGAGCCAGGTGAGGTCGGTGCGTACGGCCTCCAGGAGCCCGGCGTCGTGCAGGACGTCCCGCATGAGGTGCACGGAGTCGTAGTAGCCGCGGATGTCGTAGCCGAGGTGGTGGATGGTGCCCTGGCTGCTGCCGTACGTCCAGCCCTGCTCGCGCAGCAGCTCGACGAGGCGCACGTACAGGGCGGCCAGGGCCTCGCGGTGGGCGGCGGCGCTGGCCCGGTCGTAGGCCTGGGCGATCTTCTGCAGATGGTCGGTGACCGCGCGCAGGGTGCTCGCGCCGACGAACGCCTTGAGGTCCGTACTGATCGCGGGGGGATAGATCTGCGACTGGTACGAGAAGACGGGGCGCCCGTCGAGCATCGGTGCGGCCGTCGCGGTGAGCGAGGCGACATAGGCGTCGTTGACGGTCGGGGACGCGGCCAGGTAGTCGGCGTGGTAGCGGGTCAACAGGGCGTCGAGATCGGTGAGTTCGTCCTGCGAGGGGGACGGGGCGGGGATCCTGGCGCGGGTCAGGAGACGGTCGTAGAGGTAGAGCGCCTGCCAGTGCTGCTGGTCCCAGTCGTCGCCCTCGATGCCGATCTCGGGGACCTGGACGTCACGGGTGGGTGCGTCGGGGCGCAGCGCGACATTGAGCAGCAGCTGGTCGATCCAGAGGGTGCCGGGGCGGCGCGGTGCGACGATGCGCAGGGTGTCCATGCCGGGGCGGGGGCGGCCGTGCATGTCGTAGTCGTAGCGGACCCAGGTGGTGCGCCAGCCGGTGAAGTCGAGCCGGAACTCGAACCAGCAGTCGGTGCGTTCGCCGCGGCCGAACTCGAAGCGGACCACGTCGTCGGTGGCCTTCTCGTTGTAGATCCACATGGAGAAGGTGTCGACCGCGCCCTGCCAGGCCTGGTCGGCGAGCGGCCGGGTGCAGTACGGGTCGGGGGCCCAGCCCACGTCGGCCCGGACGCTCACCGTCGAGCGCGGGCCGTGGTCCCAGCGCAGCGAGTGCCTGCCGCAGACGGAACGGGCGTCGCTGAGAGCGAGCCCGGCGCCGTCTCCCGTGCTGAACTGCGGCGGCACGGCGGACTCGAGGAGGAAGGCGGGCGGGGTGAGGGCCAGGGCGCGCGCCTCCAGCTCCGTGTACGTCGCGTCCTGCGCGCCGTCCGCCTCCGCGGCGGCGGCACGCTGCGTCCCGGTGGCCGCGGGCAGGAAGGGCAGGGTCACGGCGCCGGTGGCGGCCGCACCGTAGGCGAGGAGTCTGCGGCGGTTCAGCGGGGGAGTGGAGGGGTGCGCGCTCATGGAGAACCTCGGGCTCAGTAGGTGATTGCGCACGGACGTTAGGGAGGTCGCAGCGGAGCAATCAATGAGCAATCACCGCCTGCTTGCCGAATGCACCTTCAAAGCGCACCCGCCGGTCCGGCATGATGCGCTCACGGGCGGACCGCCCGGCCGGATCATCTGGGGGGACCGTGACCGCACCGGAGCTGAAGTTCCGCAGACTCACCGCCGATCTGCGGCGCGGCATCCACGACGGCACCTGGCCGCCCGGCAGCAAACTGCCCACCGAGCGCGCGCTCGCCGCCGAGACGGGTCTCTCCCTGACCACGGTCCGCCGGGCGTACGAGGAACTCGTCACCGAGGGGCTGGTGGAGCGGCGCCAGGGCGCGGGCACCTTCGCCGCGCGCGGCGGCCCTCCTGAGCCGGCCGGGCGCCGGGTCGTGGGCGTCCTCGTACCGGACACCGCGCTCTACTACCCGCGGGTTCTGCAGGGCATCGAGAAGGAACTCGCGGGGGCCGGGGCGCGGCTGGTGCTGGCCTGTTCGTACTACGACCGCGCCGTGGAGGAGACCGCCATCGCCGAGCTCCAGTCGGCCGGCGCCGACGGGCTGCTGCTGGTGCCCGGACTGCACACGGCGGACGATCCGGCGCTGCGCACCCGGCAGTTGATGGAGCTGCCGGTGCCGGTCGTGCTGGTGGAGCGGCGGCTGACGGCGGCGGGGCCGGGCGATCCCACCGAGCACGTCTGCACGGACCACGCGGGCGGCGCCTACGACGCCGTACGCCATCTGCACGCCCTGGGCCACGAGCGGCAGGCGCTCGTGCTGCGCTCGGACGGCCCGCCCGCCGCGCTCATCGCCGACGGATTCGCCTGCGCGGCCCAGGAGTTGGGGCTGCCCCGGCCCGTGTACGTACGGGAGCCGATGGAGGGCTGGGACGCGGACCGGGCCGACGACGCGGTCCGCACCCTCCTCGACGGCGCCGTCACGGGCGCACTCTGCTTCGGCGACCGGGAGGCGACCCTGCTGCAGTCCGCCGCGCGCCGGGCGGGTCTGCGCGTACCGCAGGACCTGGCGCTGGTCAGCTACGACAATGAGTTCGCGGACGTCGCGGAGATCCCGCTGACCGCCGTGGCGCCGCCCAAGTTCCACATGGGCCGCCTCGCCGCGCAGATCCTGCTGAGCCGGCTCGCGGACGGCGACGCGTCCCCGGTGCACCAGGTGCAGTTGCGGCCGAAGCTGGTCGTGCGCGCCTCGTGCGGCGGCCGCCCGGGCCACCGCCGCACCAGGCCGGGTCTCAGCTCTTCAGGGAGCGCTTCATGATCTTGCCCATGTCGTTGCGGGGCAGCGCGTCGAGGAGCCGCACCTCGCGGGGGCGCTTGTGCGGGGCCAGCTGCTGGGCGACATGAGTCGCCAACTCCTCTGCTGTGGGCGGCTGTTGGGCGTCGGCGGGCACGATCCAGGCGACGATCCGCTCGCCCAGGTCCGCGTCCGGTTCCCCGGTGACCGCCGCCTCGCGCACCGCCGGATGGTCGAGGAGGGCGTTCTCGATCTCGCCCGCGCCGATCTTGTAGCCGCCGCTCTTGATGAGGTCGGTGGCCTTCCGGCCGACGATCCTGACATAGCCGTCCGGGTCCCGGGTCGCCATGTCGCCCGTACGGAACCAGTCGCCGTCGAAGGCCTCGGCGGTGGCGTCCGGGCGGTTCAGGTACGCGGTGAAGAGGTTCGGGCCGCGTACCTGGATCTCGCCGATGCTCTCGCCGTCGTACGCGGTGATCTCCTCACCCGACTCCTCGACCAGCCGCAGCTCGACCCCGGGCAGCGGCACCCCGACCGTGCCCGGCCGGGGGTCGCCGTCCGCGCGGACGCTCGTGTTCATCAGGGTCTCGGTCATCCCGTACCGCTCGACGACCCGCCGTCCCGTCGCGGCGGCGATGCGCTCGTGGTCGTGGACCGGCAGGGCGGCCGACCCGGAGACCAGGAGCCGTGCGCCGGCGAGGGCCTTGGCGAGTGCCGGGTCGTCGGGGAGGGCCTCGGCGATGCGGTGGTACATGGTGGGGACGCCGAAGAACATCGTTCCGTGGGCGGCCAGTTCGCGGGCGACCGCGGCCGTCTCGAAGCGGCCCAGATGGTGCACGGTGCCGCCCCTGCGCAGCGGGCCGAGGATGCCCAGGATCAGCCCGTGCACATGGAAGAGGGGCAGGGCGTGGACCAGTACGTCGTCGCCGGTCCACTGCCAGGCGTCGGCCAGCGCGTCCAGGGTGACGGCGATCGCCCGGCGCGGCAGGACGGCGCCCTTGGGCGGGCCCGTGGTCCCGGAGGTGTAGACGACCAGGGCCGGGGATTCGGGCGACGGCTCGTCGGGGAGCGCCAGGGGTTCGGCGGGCGGGCGTACGTCGACGTCCAGACGGGTCAACGCGCGCAGTGCCGACGGCAGTTCGTCGCCGGGCGCCGCGAGCACCAGCGACGGCGCGCTGTCGGTCAGGATGTGCTCCAGCTCGCGCCCGCCGACCTTCGGGTTGAGCGGTACGGCGGGCACTCCGGCCAGCAGCGCGGCGACCACGCCCACCGCGGTCTCCAGGGTGGGCGTGGCCCAGACGGCCACCCGCCCGGCTCCGTGGAGCCGGGCGGCCAACGCCCCTGCCGCTGACGCCAGTTCGGCGTGGCTGAGCGACCGGTCGCCGAAGGCCAGCGCCTGGTCGGCCGAGCCCGCGGTGAGGGCGGGGAAGAGTGGAGGCATGCGTCGTACTCCTTCAGGGTCGGGCGGCCTGGCGTGTCCGATCCTTCACCATGCCGTACGCGGGTCAGCCGCGGGCCGACTCCAGCCGCTGCTCGTCGCTCGCCGCTGCGGGACGGCCCGCCGCGACGGCGCCCTGGCTCCGCTGCCCGCGCTTCACGGCGGGGACGAGGAGTGCCGCTCCGGTGGCGGCCAGGCAGAGCACGGCCAGCAGGGTGAAGCCGTGGGTGTAGCCGGAGGCGTACGGCAGCCCGGACGCCTGGACGTGCCCGGTGACCATGGAGCTCATCACGGCCGCGCCGAGCGAACCGCCGATGGTGCGGATGTTGGCGTTCATGCCGGTGGCGGCGCCGGTCTGCGCGGCGGGGACGCTCTGCACGATGAGGTTGGCCATGGAGGCGAAGGCGAGCCCGATGCCGAGGCCGAACACACCTGCGGCGAGGGCGACTTGCCACTGCTGTCCGTGCCAGAGGGCGAGCATCGTGCAGGACACGGTGCCCAGCGCGGCGCCGAGTGCCAGCAGCGGCTTGGCGCCGAAGACCGGCTCGAGGCGCCCGCTGACGATGCCCGAGAGGAACATGGCCACCAGCATCGGCAGCATCAGCAGCCCGGCGCCGGTCACGGTCGCCCCGAAGCCGTAGCCCGCGACCGTGGGCGTCTGGGCGAAGGCGGGGAGGAAGGACCAGACCGCGTACATCCCGGCGCCGAAGAGGAGCGCGGCGGTGTTGGTCGTCCAGACGGCGGGCAGCCGCATGATGCGCAGATCGATGAGCGGGCTCGCGGACCGGGCCTCGGCCAGCGCCCACAGGGCGAAGAGCACGACGGCCACGACGAGCAGGCCGATCACCTTGGTGGAGGCCCAGCCCCAGACGGTGGCCTGGCTGATGGGCAGCAGCAGCGCGACCAGCCAGCCCGAAAGCAGCACGGCCGCAAGCCAGTTGACCTTTCCGGCGGAACGGCTCGGGGACTCGGGGACGTACCGCAGTGCGAGCAGCGCGGTCACGGCGACGACCGCCGTCGGCAGCCAGAAGAGCCACCGGTAGTCGAGCGCCCCGACGACAGGACCGGCGAGCACCATGCCGAAGCCGCCGCCGGCCGCGATGACGGCCGAGAGGTTGCTGATGCTGGGGCTGACCCGGGAGGCGGGGAATTCGTCGCGGATGATCCCGAACGACAGCGGGAACAGGGCCCCGCCGATGCCCTGGATCGCGCGGGCGACGATCAGTGTGGCGATGTTGGGGGCCAGGGCGGCCAGTACGCATCCCACGATGAGTGCGAACAGCGCGCCGACCAGGGTGCGCTTCTTGCCGATGAGGTCGCCGACCCTGCCGAGGATCGGGGTGAAGATCGACGCGGAGAGCAGATAGGCGGTCATCACCCAGGTGACGGTGGCCTGCGAAGTGCCCAGCGCCTGCTGGACGGTGGGCAGGGCGGGCGCTATCAGCGACTGCATCATCGAGAACACGCCCGCACCGGTCGCGAGGACCGCGAAGGTGAGGCGGTTGGAGTTCCGGTTCATTTCAGGACTCTCTGTCAGCTCTGTGAGGCCTTTTGAGGGCTTTGAGGCAGTACGGATCCGTCGCCGGGCCGTGCGGGAACGCCGCAGGCCGGGCAACAGGGAGGTGCGGAAGTGGTGGGTCCGGCCGTACGGGCCGGTACGCGGAGATGGCTCGACTGTTAAAGTGGAGGCATACCTCCACCTTAGCGGAGGCATGCCTCCGGTTCAACCCCGGATCCCCGAGGGAGGATGCAGTGGGAGAAGAAGCAGTCAAGGACAGGGCTTCTGTCGAGGAGTTCGTGGCGGCCCAGCGCCCGCGCCGCGCGGATGCCCGGCGCAACTTCGACGCCCTCCTGGCGGCCGCGCGCGAGGCCTTCGCGGAACAGGGGGCGGACGCCTCCCTGGAGGACATCGCCCGCCGCGCCGGCGTGGGGATCGGCACCCTCTACCGGAACTTCCCCACCCGCAGGCACCTCTTCGAGACGGTCTACGCCGAGGAGGTCGACGCGCTCTGCGTCCTCGCCGACGAACTCGCCGACAGGCCCGCGTGGGAAGCCCTCACCACGTGGATCGACCGCTTCGTCGAGTACACCGTCACCAAGCGGGCCGTCCGCGAGGGCCTCAACGGCGAGTCCGGCATTTTCGTCTCCTGCCGCGTCTCGATGATGGCCGCGGGCGCCCCGCTGCTCCGCCGCGCGCAGGAGTCCGGCGAGGCCCGTAGGGACGTGGACTTCGACGACCTGCTCCGGATGATCTCCGGCATCGCCGCCACCGTCTTCCCCACCACGGAGCAGCGCGACCGTGTCGTGGGCATCGCCCTGGACGGCGTACGGGCAGCGCGCAACTGATCCGCAGACCGGTCGCGCACTGCCCGTAGGTGGTGTGGTGCGGGGTCAGTCCTCCAGCGGCAGGATCGCGCTCGGCGGCAGCACGGTGTGCTTGAGGTCCGCGGGGACGGGGTTGTTGTGCGAGGGGTACTTGGGCCCCTGCGCGCCCCGCCGGTAGATCGCCGTCGAGTGCTCCGGGTTCGTGTCGAACTGGGGGACGACCTTGTCGCCGAACAGCTCGATCATCTCCAGGTGCTCGTCGAAGGTCATGCCGCCGGTCATGCCGAAGACCAGCTGGTCGCAGCCGACGGTCTGGTACGCGGCGACCTGCTCGCTGACCTCGTCGGGCGTGCCGCACAGCAGCAGCCCCGCCTTGATGATCTCGTCGAGGATCTCTTCCCCGCCCAGCTCGCTGAAGGCGATCGGCGGCGTCGGCCACGTCCTCTCGTCCATCGATTTGGGCATGGTGTCGTGGTACAGGTTCACCAGCGTGACCAGGTAGCCGAGGCCCGCGTGCATGGCTATCTCGCGTGCGCGCTTGCGGTCGTTGAGGCAGATGACCGTGTTGGTCATCATGACGTTGTTGTTCTGGTAGTCGCCGAGGATCTGGACCGGGTTCGCGGCCGCCTCCTTGTACGCGTCGATCCGCCCCTTGAGCTCGAAGATCGGCTCGAAGTTGAAGGCGATCGCCCCGATGCCCAGCGACCCGGCCTTCGCGAACGACGACGGGTTGCCGCACGCCATCCAGATCGGCGGGTGCGAGTGCCCGTACGGCTTCGGCAGGATGTTGTGCGGGGTCGGCACCGTGAAGTGCTCGCCGTGGAAGGAGTAGTCGTACTGCTCCCACATGCGCACGATCTCGGGCGCCACCTCGTCCCACTCGGCCTTGGTCGAAGCGGTGTCCATGATGTTGAACGAGGCGACCTCGTGGCTGCCCGCGCCCCGCCCCGTGCCCCATTCGAAGCGGCCCTCGGTGATGTGGTCCAGCATCGCGGCGCGCTCGGCGTAGCGGACCGGGTGCTCCTTGCGCGGCGAGAGGCTGTTGATGCCGGTGCCGAGGTGGATCCGCTCGGTCTTCGCGGCGACGTAGCCCATCACGACCTCGGGCGCCGACATATGGCTGTACTCGGTCAGCGAGTGGTGCTCGCCGAACCACACGTACTTCCAGTTGTGCTTGTCCGCCTTGATGGCGAGGTCCATCTCCCGCTTCAGGGCGAGGTGTTCGGAGGGGCGGTCGTGCGCCGCCCTGCCGGGAATGAATCCATTGAGGAAGAGTCCGAACTCCATGAGGAGGCCTCCAAGTTCAATTCGGTGCACGTCACGCCTTGCGGGTGGGCGGAGAATGCACCAGTTCGCGAGAAGGGTCCATGGGTACGACGTACCGAGATCCGGCGGCGGGTGTGTGATTGCCCACCCGACGCCCTGTGACCGGGGGAAACGGCGTTCCGTTCGAATCGCATACATGTTCGAAACCGTCTATGGTGGTGTCACCGTCCCGGAGAGACGGGAGTGGCAAGGGACAGGCAGGGGGCCGTAAGTGGCGAGGTGGTTGGGATGCGCGGATTTACGCATCTGCATGCCGTCTCAGGGTTCTCCCTGCGGTACGGCGCCTCGCATCCCGGGCAGCTCGCGGAGCGGGCGGTCGCACGGGGGATGGACGCCCTCGCCCTGACCGACCGGGACACCCTCGGCGGCGCGGTCCGCTTCGCCAAGGCCGCGAGCCGCGCCGGCATCCGACCCCTGTTCGGAGTGGACCTCGCGCTGCAGGCGCCCCCCGAAGCGGCCGGACGCACGGAGCGGCGGCGCACCCCGGCCCGCGGCGGCGCCTTCGTCGACGAGTCGGCGCAGCGCGTGGTCTTCCTCGCCCGCGACGGGGCCCGCGGCTGGGCCGAACTGTGCCGGCTCGTGAGCGCCGCACACCTGGACACGGCCGGCGGCAAGCGGCCCCTGCTGCCGTGGGACGCCCTCGGCGGGGACCACCTCACCGTGCTGCTCGGCCCCTCCTCCGACGTCGGCCGCGCGCTCGCGGCCGGGCGCCCCGACCGCGCCGCCCGGCTGCTCGCACCCTGGCGCGAACGGTACGGGGACGCGGCGCTGCGCATCGAGGTCGTCTCCCACGGCCGCACCGGCACCGGCTTCGGCTCGCTGCGCCTGGCGGCCCGCGCCCTCGGCTTCGCCGCCGAGCAGGGCATCACCCCCGTACTGAGCAACGCCGTACGCTACGCCGACGAAGGCCAGGGCCCGGTCGCCGACGTCCTGGACTCCGCGCGCCGACTGGTCCCGATCGACCCGCGCGGCGTACGCGACAGCGGCGAGCGGTGGCTGAAGCCCGCCGCGGACATGGCCCGTATCGCCGAGCAGGTGGCCGAGGCCGCCGGCTACCGCGCGAACACCGCCCGCCGGCTGCTCGAAGTCACCGAGGAGACCGCGGCCGCCTGCCGCGTCGACCCCGACGACGACCTGGGGCTCGGCCGCGTCCACTTCCCCGAGCCGGAACTCGTCGGCGCCCACCGGCGCACCCCCGAGCGCGTCCTGCGTTCGAAGTGCACCGCCGCCATGCTGCTGCGCCGCTACGACCGGTCCCGCCGCCACTGGGACCGCCTCGAAGACGAACTGCGCCTCATCGAGGGCGAGGGGTACGCCTCGTACTTCCTCACCATCGCGCAGGTCGTCGACGACACCCGCGAACTCGGCATCCGGGTCGCCGCCCGCGGCTCCGGCGCCGGCTCCCTGGTCAACCACCTCCTGGGCATCGCCACCGCCGACCCGGTCGAACACGGCCTGCTCATGGAGCGCTTCCTCTCCGGCCGGCGCGCGGAGCTGCCCGACATCGACATCGACGTGGAGTCCGCGCGCCGCCTGGAGGTCTACCGGGCGATCATCGACCGCTTCGGCCCGGAGCGGGTGGCCACCGTGTCCATGCCCGAGACCTATCGCGTACGGCACGCGGTGCGCGACACCGGCCTCGCGCTCGGCCTCGACCCGGCCGAGGTCGACCGGCTCGCGAAGTCGTTCCCGCACATCCGGGCCCGCGACGCCCGCGCAGCCCTGCGGGAGCTGCCGGAACTGCGGGGCATCGACCCCGAGGCGTACGACCCGCAGCTGTGGGACCTCGTCGAGGCCCTGGACGCCCTCCCGCGCGGCATCGCCATGCACCCGTGCGGTGTCCTGCTCTCCGACACGACGCTGCTGCGCCGTACCCCCACCGTGCCGACCAGCGGCGAGGGTTTCCCCATGTCCCAGTTCGACAAGGAGGACGTGGAGGACCTCGGGCTGCTCAAGCTCGACGTGCTGGGGGTGCGGATGCAGTCCGCGATGGCGCACGCCGTCACCGAGATCGAACGGGCCACCGGGCGCCGTATCGACCTGGACGACGCCGCGCAGGTGCCGCCCGACGACCCGAAGACGTACCAACTCATCAAGTCCTCGCAGACGTTGGGCTGCTTCCAGACCGAGTCGCCGGGCCAGCGCGACCTCATCGCCCGGCTGCAGCCCGAGACCTTCCACGACCTCGTCGTCGACATCTCGCTGTTCCGGCCGGGGCCGGTCGCGGCCAACATGGTCGAGCCGTTCATCAAGGCCCGGCACGGACGGCAGGCGCCCGACTATCCGCACAAGGACCTGGAGGACGCGCTGCGCGACACGCACGGGGTGGTGGTCTTCCACGAGCAGATCATCCAGATCCTGCATGTGATGACCGGCTGCAGCCTCGCCTTCGGCGACTACACGCGGCGGGCGCTGTCGCGCGGCGACCAGATCGGGCGGGTGCGGGCGTGGTTCAGGGAGGAGGCGCGGAAGCGGGGATACGAGGAGGAGGTCGTCGGGCGGACGTGGGAGATCATCGAGGCGTTCGGGGCGTACGGCTTCTGCAAGGCGCACGCCGTCGCCTTCGCCGTGCCCTCGTACCAGTCGGCCTGGCTGAAGGCGCACCACCCGGCGGCCTTCTACGCCGGGCTGCTCACCCATGACCCGGGGATGTACCCGAAACGGCTGCTGCTGTCGGACGCGCGGAGGTGGGGCGTACCGATCCTTGCGCTGGATGTGAATGCGTCGGACTCCGCCTATAAAATCGAACTGGTGTCTGATGTGGGGGGTGGCCGGCCTCTGCACGGGGTCCGGCTGGCCCTGTGCGACGTACGCGGAATGAGCGGGAGCGAGGCGGAACGGATCGTCGCGGGACGGCCGTACGCCACGCTCCAGGACTTCGTCTCCCGGGCCCGCCCCTCCCGTCCGGTCGCCGAACGCCTCGCCCAGGTCGGCGCGCTGGACACCTTCGGCCGCAACCGCCGCGACCTGCTGCTGCACCTGGCCGAACTGCACCGCGGCCAACGCAGCGCATCCGGCGGACAGTTGACGCTCGGCGAGAGCGACGGAACCCGGAGCGAGGTGGCCCCCGCGCACCTGCCGGACCTGGACGGACCCGAACGGCTCGGCGCCGAGCTCGGGGTGCTCGGCATGGACACCTCGCGCCATCTGATGGACGACCAGCGGGAGTTGCTGGACGAGCTCGGCGTGATCACCGCGAAGCGGCTGAAGGACCTGCCGCACGGGCAGGTGGTGCTCGTCGCCGGAGCGAAGGGCGCGGTCCAGACCCCGCCGGTCCGCTCCGGCAAGCGCGTCATCTTCACGACGCTCGACGACACGACGGGTCTGGTGGACTGCGCGTTCTTCGAGGACAGCCACGACGCCAGCGCGCACACGGTCTTCCACTCCTGGCTGCTGCTGGTCCGCGGAGTGGTGCAGCGCCGCGGCGAGGGCAGCGGCAAGGCCCTGTCGGTGACGGGCTCAGCGGCCTGGGACCTCACCGAACTGGCCGAACTGCGCCGCGAGGGCGGCCTGTCGGCGGTGACGGACCGCCTCACCGAGAACGGCCCGCCCCCGGCCAGGACCGCCCCGGACAGCCGAAGCATCACGCTGGAGACCGGTTACGCACTGCACCCCTGGGCGGACCTGCAGCCGCCCGGCGAGTCCGTCAAACAGGGCCGTAAGCTGTGGCACCAGAGCCCGGGGAGCGCGGGATGACCCACCTCTCAGAGCTCCCGGAAGTAGACCGCCGTCGGGACTTTCACGCACCCGAGACTCTCGTACAGGGCTCGTGCCGGGGCATGGAAGGCATCGCCACCGGTCCCGATCTCGACCATCCTCGCGCCGAGCCCGCGCATCTCCCCGAAGGCGTGCTCGCACAGCGCGGCCCCCGCGCGACCCCTGCGGTGATCCGCCGCGACGGCGAGCAGGGTGATGCTGCCGTACGCGCGTGCCGGCTCGACGCGCCACCCGACGTACCCGGTGATCCGGCCGTTGGACTCGGCGACCGCCACGTACTTGTGCTGCCCCGGATCGTGCAGTTCGGGGACTTCGCGGCGGTAGTCGTCGCGCCAGTTGCCGTGCTGGATGCCGAAGACGACTTCGCCCATCAGCGGGCGGAAGGACTCCTCGAAGGACGGACGGAACGTCTCGACGGTCAGCTCGATCAGCTGCGTCAGGTCGGCGGGGACGAATGCGCGAACGATCATGGAGTGTGCCTCTCGGAACCGAAGGAGGAAACGGACGCCTCTGGCCCGCTCACGCCGCGTCGCGGCGGCGGGCCTGTCCTCAGCGGCGAGTACGCCGGGAAGCAAAGCACTCCACGCGCCACACGCTACCCGGCCTGTTCGTCCCGCATCCCGGGGAGTGCGGGATGAACATCCTCTACATCCACTTCCACGACCTGCTCGACGAGCGGCTCTACCGTCATCTCCTCGGCCTGCTGGCCGAGTACACCCCCCTCGTGCAGGCGCTGCCGCCCGACGCCGCGCTGGCCGACGTCTCCGGCAGTCTGCGTTACTTCGGCACGGACGCCGCCGGGCTGGCCCAGCGCATCCGGGCGCGCACCGGGGGGTTGTACGGGCTCCACTCCACGGTCGGTGTCGCCGCCAACCCGCTGCTCGCGCGCATGGTCGCCGCCGACGGGCCGCCCTCGGCCGTCCGTACCCTGCCCGACGACCTCGACGCCGTCGCCGCCTTCCTCGCGGACAAGCCCGCCGCCGCCCTGCACGGCGTGGGCCCGGCGACCTCCCGCACGCTCTCCTCGTACGGTCTGGACAGCGTCAGCCGGATCGCCTCCG
The DNA here is from genome assembly GCF_036227325.1 of Streptomyces sp. NBC_01465. Taxonomy (NCBI): domain Bacteria; kingdom Bacillati; phylum Actinomycetota; class Actinomycetes; order Kitasatosporales; family Streptomycetaceae; genus Streptomyces; species Streptomyces sp. NBC_01465. Next base: position 7,851,687 of record NZ_CP109467.1, read on the forward strand.
CGCCGCTCGGCACGCTCCAGCGCATCCTGGGCGTCACCGCGGGCCGCCGGCTGTACGACGCGGCCCGCGGCCTCGATCCGACGCCGGTGATCCCCGCGGCCCCGCCCCGCTCGATGAGCGCCGAACACCGCTTCGAGCAGGACGAGTTGGACCCGGGCCGCCAGCGCGCCGCCCTGCTCGCGCTCACCGACCGCCTCGGCCTGCAGCTGCGGACCGAGGCCCAGGCCGCCCAGGCCCTCACCCTCACCGTCCGTTACGCGGACCGGTCGACGACGACCCGCACCCGGAAGCTGCGCGAACCCACCGCCCACACACCGTCCCTGACGGCGCTCGCCTACGCGTTCCACGACCAGCTCGCCCTGCAGCGCGCCAGGGTCCGCGTCTTCTCCCTGCGGGCGGAGAACCTGATCACCGCCGAACTGGCCTCACGCCAACTGCTCTTCGACCCGGACGACGAGAAGGCCCGCCTCATCGAGGCGGCCACCGACCGCGCCCGCAGCAAGTTCGGCCCCGGCGCGGCTCAGCCGGCCGCCGCGCATCGGCCGGGCGCCGCGTAGCAGTGCACCGCAGAAGGATCTGTTGCCGCCGGGTTCTCGTGGCGGCCCGTGCCGAGGATGCTGGAAAGCCCTGGTGGGCAGGGCACACCAGCAGCGCACATCAACTGACGGAGGCCGTCATGCCGATGCTCGTGATCGAGGGCACGTACCGGGTGATCGGTGCCCGGCCGGACGGCGACTCCGTCCGCTTCTACCCCACCGACCCCAGCCACTGGGACCTGGTGCCCGGACCCCACAAGGTGCAGCGGAACAAGGCCGGCGGTGCGCAGCTGCGGCTGGACGCGATCGACGCCCTGGAGACGCACTACATACCGGCGCACGGCCATGAACTGCACCAGCCGCCCCCGTACGCCGGGCGCGCCGCGGACGCCCTGATCGCATGGCTCGGCTTCACCGCCGTCGCCCGTGACGGCCGCGGCACGATCACCGCGGCGGAGCCCGCACAGGCTCCCGGCTTCATCCTGACCCGCGGCGCGGACATGTACGGCCGCTGCGTCGCCCTCGTGGGCCGAGGCTCGGCGCCCGGACCGGACGGAGAGCCGCTGCACGTCGACACCGCACTCCTGCGGCAGACCGCGAACCACAGCCAGGTCGCCGAGGGGCTCGCCTACCCGACGTACTACACCAAGCTCTACGTCGGGCTGCGCGCGGCGCTGACCACCGCCGTGCAGGAGGCCAGGACCACTGCGAAGGGCGTGTGGCCCGTCGACACCACGACTACCGGCGCGAAGATCGACGGACTCGCATCCCTCACGGAGAGCGTCGTACTGCTCCCGAAACTCTTCCGCCGCCTCGCCGACTACCTGGCGCTCGGCGACGGCGACCCGTCGCTCGCCGGGTTCGGCGCCTTCCTGGAACAGCGCGCCGACCGCGTACTCATCATCTCCAAGGGGCAGTTCACCGGGCTGTCGACGGTCGTCGAGATCACCGACCAGACCGTACGGATGCTCCACCCGCCGGAGGACCTGGTCTTCGACGAACGCTGACACCGCAACCGCAGTCCGTTTTCACAGCCCATCGACAGGGAAGTGACCAAGACTTCCCCGCGGACAGGCAGTGAGAAGCGGGAGGGCCGATGCGGCCGAGCGGTGAATCGCGGACGAAACGGACGAAGGGCGGCCGGCGCAAGAAGCGCAAGCGGCACGTCGGGCGCTGGATCGCCACCGGTACGTCGCTGTGCGTCGTCGGCGCGGCCGGAGCGGGCTGGGCGTACTACGCGCACCTGAACAGCAACCTGAAGAAGGACACCCTCAACCTCTCCGCCACCAAGGCCGAGAAGACCAAGGCCAACGCGGCAGGACAGACCCCGCTCAACATCCTCCTCCTCGGCTCCGACAGCCGCGCCTCGAAGGAGAACCAGAAGCTGGGCGGGGCGAAGGGCGACGCGACCCGCAAGCCGCTCGCCGACGTACAGATGCTGCTGCACGTCTCGGCCGACCGGAAGAACATGACCGTGGTGAGCGTGCCGCGCGACACCCGCGTGACCATCCCGAAGTGCACCGGCACCGACGGCACGGTCTACCCCGCGACCAGCACCCAGACCATCAACACCAGCCTCCAGCACGGCGGTCCCGGCTGCACCGTGGCCACCTGGGAGAAGCTCACCGGGATATCCGTCGACCACTTCATGATGATCGACTTCTCGGGAGTGGTGTCGATGGCCGATGCCGTCGGCGGCGTACCGGTCTGTGTGAAGAGCAACGTCTCCGACAAGCTGTCGGGCCTGAAGCTCACCAAGGGCACGCACACCATCAAGGGCGAGCAGGCGCTGCAGTGGCTCCGTACCCGCCACGGCTTCGAGGACGGCAGCGACATCGGCCGCACCCACGCCCAGCACCTCTACATGAACTCGATGGTGCGCCGCCTCAAGGCGGGCACCAGCCTCACCGACCCCGGAAAGCTCATGGACCTCGCCGAGGCGGCGACCAAGGCGCTCACCGTCGACAACGGGCTCGGCTCGGTCAAGAAGCTGTACGACCTGGCGGCGGACCTGAAGAAGGTGCCGACCTCCGGCATCACGATGACGACCATGCCGTGGGGCGCCGATCCCGAGAACCCGACGGCCCATGTGGTGCCGACCGCGGCGGCGACGCAGCTGTTCACCATGTTGCGCAACGACCAGTCGGTGGACGGAAAGAAGAGCGGCACGGCGACCCCCGCGCCGTCCGCGAGTGCTGCACCGAAGGCCGACATCGCCGTCACCGTGCAGAACGGCACCTCCACCGACACCCAGAGTCCGGTCAGCGGACGGGCAGCCCAGGTCGCAGGCAAACTGACCTCGCTCGGCTACGCGAAGACCGAGGTCGACGACTCCCTGGTCTCCCGGTCGGGTACGACGGTCAGCTACCCGTCGGACGACCAGAAGGGCAACGCCCAGGCCGTCGCCGGCTCGCTCGGGCTGCCCGCGAGCGCGGTGAAGAAGTCGTCGTCCGCCCAGGGGATCACGCTGGTCGTCGGCGCCGACTGGACCACCGGCACCACGTACCCGAAGACCAGCAGCAGCGACACGAAACAGACGCTCACCGAGGCCGCCGCGGTCAACGCATCGGACGAGACGGCCTGTATGAAGGTCAATCCGAACAACACCTGGTGACACGGCGGACGCCAGGTCGTGGCAGGGGCGGCAGGATTTGAACCTGCGGCGTGCGGGTTTGGAGTCCGCTGCTCTGGCCGGGCTGAGCTACACCCCCTCGTGAACGCAAGCCTGGCACAGGCGCCCGCCCCCGTTCCACGGGATTTACGCGGTCCCGGTCCCTCGTGCGGGCGTTCCGGGACGCCGATGTACGGTCCGTGCATGAGCCACGAGCAGAAGGCCTGCTGCGCCCCGGGCCGAGGCCCCGCCACGGTGCAGCTCGCCATGCCTCCCGCCGGGGTGTCCGCGCCGTCCCAGGCGGCGGCCCGGATCGCCAGGCGTCTGGTCGAACTGCCCGGCGGGAGCTTCCTGATGGGCACGGACGACGAGATCGGCTATCGCGCGGACGGCGAAGGCCCGGTCAGGGAGATCACCCTGAGCCCCTTCCGGATCGCGCCGACCACGGTGACCACCGCACAGTTCGCCACCTTCGTGAAGGCCACCGGGCATGTGACGGACGCCGAGAAGTTCGACTTCAGCTACGTCTTCGAGGGCTTCCTCAGCCGCGAACTGGCCGCCCGCGCACCCCGCGTCCCCGCCACCCCGTGGTGGCGCGGCGTACAGGGCGCGACCTGGCGGCGGCCCGAGGGCCCGGGCTCCTCCGTCGACGCACGCCAGAACCACCCGGCCACCCACATCAGCCACCACGACGCGCTCGCCTACTGCGACTGGTCGGGCACCCGGCTGCCCACCGAGGCCGAGTGGGAGTACGCGGCCCGTGGCGGACTGGTCCAGAAGCGCTACCCGTGGGGCGACGAACTCGCCCCCGGGGGCCGCCACCAGTGCAACATCTGGCGCGGAACCTTCCCCACGGTCAACACCGCGGCGGACGGCTTCCGCGCGACGGCACCCGCCAACTCCTTCAGGCCCAACGGCTTCGGGCTCCACAACACGGTCGGCAACGTCTGGGAATGGACCGCGGACTGGTTCAGCCGCGACCACCACGTGACGGGGGAACGCACCGACCCCAGGGGACCGGGATCGGGCGAGACCCGCGTGATGCGGGGCGGCTCCCACATGTGCCACGACTCGTACTGCAACCGCTACCGGGTCGCGGCCCGCAGCTCCAACACTCCCGACAGCTCGGCTGGGAACATCGGCTTCCGCATCGCCCTCTAACGGGCCGCCGTGAGCGCGGCACGCCGTGCGAAGAGTTCCTCCGCCGCGGACTGGGCCCGGACGCGTACACGCTCGGTGTCAACGGACAGCACGCGGCCGCCGTCGACCAGCAGCCGGCCGTCCACATAGACCTGGTCGACGTCGGCCGCCGCGGACGAGAACACCAGGTGGGCCACGGCGTTGAAGTCCGCCCCGTGCAGCAGCGGGGTGGTGTGGAGCTTACGGAGGTCCACGGTCACCAGGTCGGCCTTCTTGCCCGCCTCCAGCGACCCCGTCTCGCCGTCCAGACCCAGCGCGCGGGCGCCCTCCAGGGTCGCCATGGTGAGGATGTCCCAGGGGTCGCCGGTGGTCGGGTCGAGCGTGGAGACCTTCTGGAGGAGCGAGGCGAACTTCATCTCCTCCAGCAGGTCGAGGTTGTTGTTCTCCTTCTCGCCGTCGCTGCCCAGACCCACCGCGATGCCCTTGGCCCGCATGTCGATGACCCGGGCGGGCCCCGAGGAGAGCTTCATGTTGGAGCAGGGGCAGTGCGCGACTGACGTCCCTGTCTGCGCGAGGAGATCGATCTCGTGGTCGTCCAGCCAGACGCAGTGGGCGACGACCGTACGGGGCCCGAGGATGCCCCGGTGGTGGAACTCCTCGATCGGACGGCGGCCGAACTGCCGCAGGGACTCCTCCACTTCCCAGGTGGTCTCGGAGGAGTGGGTGTGCAGACCGGTGTCGAACTCGTCGGCGAGAGCGGCCGCTGCCCTGAACGCCTCGGCGCTGCAGTAGAAGAGGTGCTCGAGCCCCACCCAGGAGCGCACCCTGCCGTCCGCGAAGGTGCGGTACTTCTCCAGGAGGCGGCGGTTGGTCTCCAGGGTCTCGAAGTAGTCGTACCCCGGCAGGTCCGCGACGTACGGGACGAGCGTGGCCCGTATGCCGACCTGCTCGGCGGCGTGCGCGGACCCCTCCATGTGGCGCCACATGTCCATGACCGAAGTGGTGCCCGCGGCCAGGGACTCGGTGTAGCAGAGCAGCGAGGCGGTCTCGGCGATCTCGGGGGTGAGCGCCTTGTGTGCCGGGTCGACGTAGTCGCGCAGCCAGTCCCAGAGCGACTTGGACTCCGCGGTGCCGCGCAGCAGCCCCGAGTGCAGATGGGTGTTGTGCAGACCGGGCAGGACCGCGTGCCCGGTCGCGTCCACGACGACCGCGTCGGCGGCCGCAGCGTCCAGTTCGGCGACGGTGCCCACGGCGGTGATCCGGCCGTTCTCGATGAGGACCGAGCCCGGGTCGTACACCGTCTGCCTGCCCTCGCAGGGGATAACGATGCCGTTGCGGACGAGGGTGCGGGGGGAGTGGGTCATGGTGCGGCTCTCCTTGTGCGGTACGGGTGTTCAGTTCCAGAAGCCCTCGTGGACGGCGACGGCCTCCTCGTACAGACAGGGGCCCGAGACCCGGACAGCCCGCTGGCCTGCCGCGAAGACCTCGCGGCAGGGCAGCGCCATGGTCGGGTTCTCCTCGCTGGCTCCGGTGAGGGCGAGGAGTTCGTCCTCACCGAGCGCGTACACGACCCGGCCGATGCCGCTCCAGTACACGGCCCCGGCGCACATCGCACAGGGTTCGGTGGAGGTGTAGAGCGTCGCGCCGGCGAGCTGCTCACGGGTGTACGCACGGGTGGCGAGGCGGACCAGATTGGTCTCGGCGTGCCCGGTGGCGTCCTGCTCGGTGACCACGGTGTTCCCGGCGGTCAGGACCGCCTCGCCGTCGAGGACCAGCAGCGCGCCGAAGGGGTGGTTGCCGCCCTTCCTTGCCAGGGCCGCGAGTTCGACGGCAGCGACGAGGTGCTTCTTGTCCTCGGGAGTGGGTGCGTACGGCGACGGCATCAGGGGGTTCTCCTTATACGTTGATGAGCGGGGCGGTGGCCTGAGCGGACACCGGGGCGGGCTTCCAGGCGGTGAGCGCGGCGAAGACGAGGCCCGCGACGGCGAAGCCGACGAAGTGGCCGATGTCGCCAAGTCCTGGATGGGCGGCGGCAATGGGGCCGGTGTAGAGGGACTGGCTCATGAAGGGCAGCGAGGTCAGCACGCCGACGAGGACGGCGGGCAGCCCCCAGCCGTAGCGGTGCGCCGGGTCGTACAGCCGGGCGACGGGCGTGGAGCGCTCGCGCCACCAGTACGCCACGATGATCACGGCCGCCCAGGGGGCGAGCCAGTAGCCGGTGAGGAGCAGGAAGTCCTGGAACTGGCCCGCCCAGTCGTGGCGGCCGGCGAACCAGGCGAGCACCGCACCGAGTGATCCCACGCAGACCACGGACACCCAGCGCTCCACCCGTACCCCGGCGACCAGGGCCGCCATGGAGCCGGAGTAGAGGTCGATGACGGTGGAGGCGAGGGTGGAGAGCAGCAGACAGAACAGGGTGATGTTGCCCAGCGAGGCCGGGAGGACCCCGCTGACCATGGCCGACGGGTCGGAGACCACGGAGAGCGTGCCGAGCGCCGCACCCAGCACCCCGATCCACACCCCTGCGAGTGCGGCCCCGCCGAACGCGGCGCCGAAGACCCGCTTCTTGGAGGTTGCTTCGGGGAAGTAGCGGCTGTAGTCGGAGGCGTACGACGCCCAGCCCAGACAGCGGGCCGAGGTCACCGAGACGGTCAGGACGAACGCACCGGCCGCGCCCGCGAAGGGAGTCGCGGCGGGGGAGGAGGCCGCGTCGCCGAAGCCGTAGACGGAGACGACCGCGAAGACCACGACGAGGACGGCGGCCAGCACCCGCTCCACGTAATGGATCATCCGGTGGCCCACGACGGCGATCGCCATCTGTACGACGACCATCACCAGCAGCGCAGGGGTGAAGTCCAGCGAGAAGAGACGGCGCAGGATGAACACGCCCAGGACGGTGTCGACCACGCACCAGCCGACACCGTTGACCACGGTGAAAGCGGCCGACGGCAGATTGCCGAGGCGCCCGAACGGGCCGCGCGACTGGATGAGTTGAAGCACGCCGGTGCCAGGGCCGCGCGTGGACAGCAGGCCGATGAGTGCCGAGCCCAGCAGCGCGCCCAGGGTGATCGCCAGCGCGGCGGGCAGCAGGTCCAGGCCGAAGACGGCGGTGGAGAGCGCACCCACCGACAGGGTGGCGAACTGTACGTTCGCTCCGAACCAGAGGGTGAAGAGCGACCAGGGGCGGCCGTGCCGCTCGGAGGCGGGGACGGGCTCCGCCCCCGCCTGCTCGATGCGCAGGGCGTGTACGGCGGACGGCGGCTGGGGACGGGGCGGTTCGGCACGCATGGCGGTCTCCTCGCGGGGCGGTGTGTTGCGGGGGCGTCCGAGGACGTGGGGCGTGCGGCTCTTGCGGGGTACGCAGATTGAACCTCCGCGGGCCCGGCCCCGGGACCCGCACGAACCTCCGGACACCGCGCCGTGCGGCGGGCTCCGGACCCGTACTATCCTCCGAACGAAGTGCACACCGGCGTGCATGCCTGTAACACAAGGAGGACGCCCGGTGCTGCTCGCCGAACTGCTCGACAATCCCCGGATCGGTCTCGTCCGTCTCGTGGACGGGCACGGCGACGGAGTGGTGCGCGGCGTCTACACCACCGATCTGCCCGACCCCGGGCGCTATCTGGGCGGTGGCGAACTCGTCCTCACCTCCACCACCTGGTACCGCGGCGCCCACGACGCCGAAGTGTTCGTCGCCGCGCTCAAGGGCGCGGGCGCGACCGCCCTGGTGGCGGGGACGGCGGGCGTGGGGGAGCTGCCGGAGCCGGTCGTCGAGGCCTGTACGCGGCACGGGCTCGCCCTCTTCACAGTCGGCGACGAGGTGTCCTTCGCCACCGTCACCGAGACCGTCCTGGCCGCGCTCGCAGGCCCGCACCGCCGCTCCCCGGGCGCCGGGCTGCACCGTTCGCTGGTCGCCAGCATGGCGGCGGGGGAGGGGCCCGAAGGCCTGGTGGAGGTGTTCGCCCGCGCCTCGGGGGTGTGGTGTGCGGTGCTCTCCGCGACCGGCAGGCCCACCGCAGGGCACCTGCCCGATGTGACGGACCATCAACTCGCCCTGGTGCACCGCGAAGCGCTCGCTGCCGGCGCCTTCCCCGCCGTACGCCCGGTTCCCGGCGGCGGCAGCCTCACCTTCTTCCCCGTCCAGTCACCCGTCGCCCGGCGCCCGCCCGCCGCCTACCTCGTCGCCCGCGGCGACTACCGCGACTGGACCCCCGGCACCGCCGACGGCGCCGACGAGGTCTGCGCCCTCCTCGCCCTCGACCGGATCGCCGGAGCGGAGCGCCGCCGGGTCGAGGAGCGCTTCCTGCGCGAGGCCCTCGACCTGCTCACGGCGGGCCAGGACGCGGCGGCCGAGGGCAGACTGCGCAGCCTGGGCCTCCAGCTCCCGCTGTCGGCCCTCGTCGTCTCCACGACGGGCAGCGCCTACGGGGCCGAACTGGCGGGCGTCGTCCTCGAAGAGGTCGCCGGCCAACTGCCCGGCTGCTCCGTGCCGATCGCTGCCGACGGTACGTACCTGATCCTGGTCCCGGGCCCGGAAGCGGCCTCGGCCGCGGCCCGCGCGGAGGAGGCCGCCACACTGCTCACCCCGCTGCTCGGCCAGGGCCGGGCCGCGATCGGCCACGGCGCACCCGCCGCGGGGGTACGCCGGTCACTGGAGGAGGCCCGGCTCGCCCACGGGGTCGCCGCCGCCCGCACCGGCACCGTGCGCAGCGCGGGCAGCACCGACCTCTCCTCGTACCATCTGCTGCTCGCCTCCGTGCCCGACGAGGTGCGCACTCTCTTCCGGCAGCGGCTGATCGGCGTGCTGGAGGAGTACGACGCCGGGCACCGCAGCGACCTCGTCGGGACCCTGGCCGCCTTCCTGGACGCCTCGGGATCCTGGCAGGCGTGCGCCGAGCGGCTGCACATCCACGTCAACACCCTGCGCTACCGCGTCCAGCGGATCGAGGAGCTCACCGGGCACGGCCTGGCGACCCTGCGCGACCGCGTGGACTTCGTACTGGCGCAGGACCTCACTCCGCCGGGGAAGCCGTAGCCCCCCCGGCGGGGTCACTCCTCGAAGTAGGCGTCCAGGACCGCGTCGAGCTGTGCCGTCCACTCCTGGACGACGTCCTTGCCGCTCGCCGTGATCTCGACCCAGTACTGGTGCCGGTTCGGCATGTGCACGGTGACCGTGAGGCGGCGGCCGTTGCGGGACGTGTTGTACTCGACCGCGCCGATCTCCTTCCAGTCGAAGTCGACCTCCAGATCGTCCTGGCGCAGGCGGACACCGGTGCGGTCCGCGACGGCCGAGGCCCGGCGGTCGGAGGCGTCGCAGGAGGGGCCTTCGTCGTCGGAGGCGTCGCTGTCTGAGGCGTCGCTGTCGGCAGCATCCTCGGCGGGAGCCACGTCCTGCGGTTCGGCCTTCTCCGGCTCGGTGACCACGGACTCGGTCGCCGCTTCCTCCGGTTCGGGCGCGACGGCCTCGGCATCGTCGGGCGCGGCGGCGCGCGCGGGCATGAGACCGGGGACGAACGCCGGGTCGATCGCGGCGGCGTGAACGGTCGGACTGTCGGGGCTTATACGCTGTTCCACGGTGCGCATTATGGACGATGTACCTGTGTGGCGGGCGTGAACATCGGCAAGCAGTCGGATACATGAGGGACGTACTGTCCCGTTCGCCAGTTGAGTGAGGTAAGTCCCGTGCACCAGCCGCAGTCGTTGCCGCTGACCGATGTCCCGATGTCCGCCGCCGTGGAGGCTGTCGAGGCCGTACTGGCGGCAGGCCTCGACCCCGAAGGCGAACCGGACCGATCCGTTCTCGGCGTACCCGGTGGGCAGTTGCTGCTGATGCCGTCGTCCACCGTCGCGTACACCGGAGTGAAGATCGCCACAGTCACTCCGGAGAACCCCGGGCGTGGCGTGCCGCGCGTCCAGGGGCTCTATCTCCTCCTGGACGGGGTGACGCACACCCCGGTCGCGCTCCTCGACGGCATCGCCCTGACTTCGCTGCGGACCCCCGCGGTGTCCGCGGCGGCGCTGCGCCGGCTCGCCGTGGCGGACGCCCGGCGGATGCTGGTGTTCGGGACCGGGCCGCAGGCGTGGGGGCATGTCGAGGCGGTACGGGCGGTCCGGCCGATGCTGGAGCACGTGGACGTGGTCGGCCGCGACCCGGTCCGGGTCGCGGCCTTCGTGGCGCGCTGCCGCGAAGCCGGGCTCTCGGCGGATGCGGCCGGCCCGCAGGACGTGGCGCGCGCGGACATCGTCTGCTGCTGCACCACCGCACGCGAGCCGCTGTTCGACAGCGCTCTGCTCGCCCCGCACACCGCGGTCGCCGCGGTCGGGTCGCACGAACCCGATGCGCGCGAGGTGGACGAGCAACTGGTCGCGCGGGCCACCGTGGTGGTGGAGTCGCGCTCGGTGGCGCTGCGCGAGTGCGGGGACATCGTCCTGGCCGTGGCGGCGGGCGCCTTCGATCCCGCACGGCTGCACACGCTGGACGCTCTCGTACGCGGCGAAACGGCTGTCCCCGAGGACCGTCCGCGGTTCTTCAAGTCCGCCGGAATGGCGTGGGAGGACCTGGCGGTGGCGGCCGCCGTGTATGAGCGGCAGCACGGATAGCACGTCAAGACATCGGAGCTATCTTGCTCAATTGCCGCCTCACGGCGGCTTATTCGGTGCAGAACGTTGACGTGGCCCCACAGAGCTCGTACGTTTCCGACGCCCGCCGCAGCGCTGCGGCACCCCATGTCGAAGGGACCGGAAGATGACGAGCCCCGCCGAGCAGTCCTCGACCTCGCGCCGCACCGTTCTGCGTGCGGCAGGAGGAGCCCTGGGAGCGGGGCTCGCGTTCGGCGGGGGGATGCGGCCCTTCACGGCGGCCGCCGCCACCCGCCGCCCGGAGGCGGCCAAGGCGCACAAGGTGTCCGCAGCGGGCGCCGTGGCGCTGCGCTACCCCGCCCCCGCCGACGAGGCGAAGATCATCGAGCAGGGGCTGCCGGTCGGCAACGGCCGCATCGGAGCGCTGACGACCGGCGGCCCCGCGAGCGACGTCCTCTACCTCACCGACGCCACCCTGTGGACCGGCGGGCTGAACGACGCCCTGCAGAGCGACGGTCAATTCCCCTACGACACCACACAGTTCGGCTCCTTCACCCTGCTCGCGAAGGCCACCCTTGACCTCCCCGGCCACACCCCCGCGGCCGTCACCGGCTACACCCGGGGCCTCGACCTGAGCAACGGCCTCAGCACGGTCTCGTACGAACACGAGGGCGTGACCCACCACCGCGAGACGTACGCGAGCCACCCCGACGAAGTCGTCGTCGTCCGCCTCACGCAGAGCGGCGGCGGCCGGTACACCGGCTCCCTCACCCTCGCCGGATGGCACGGCGAGACGGCCGCGGCCGACGGCGCCACGGTCTCGTTCGCCGCCGCGCTCCCCAACCAGCTGAAGTACGCGGCCGCGGTCACCGCCGTCAGCACCACCGGAAGCATCACGGCGGCCGGCAACAAGGTCACCTTCACCGACTGCGAGGACGTCACGCTCCTCCTCACCGGCGGCACCAACTACACCCCCGACGACACCACCGCCTTCAAGGACGCGGCGCTCGACCCGCGTACCGTCGCCACCGGCCGCATCCGGGCCGCCGCAGCAGCAGGCGCGGCCGGCCTCCTGAGCGCGCATCTCGCCGACTACCAGGCCCTCTTCGGCCGGATGACGGTCGACCTCGGCACCTCCAGCGACGCACAGCGAGCCCTCGACACCGCCGCGCGCCTCACCGCACTCGGCGCGGCGGGCGCCCCGGCCGACCCCGAATTCGAGGCCGCCTACCTCCAGTTCGGCCGCTATCTCATGATCAGCGGCTCGCGCGACAGCGTCCCCCTGAACCTCCAGGGCCTGTGGATCGACCGCACCGACCCGGACTGGATGGGCGACTACCACACGGACATCAACGTCCAGATGAACTACTGGCTCGCCGAACGCGCCGGTCTGCCCGACTGCTTCGACGCCTTCCTCGACTACTGCGTCGCCCAGATACCCTCCTGGACCCGCACCACACAGAAGGTGTTCAACGACCCCCGCAACGGCTTCCGCAACTCCAGCGGCAAGGTGGCCGGCTGGACGACGGCGATCTCCACCAACATCTACGGCGGCATGGGCTGGTGGTGGCACCCGGCCGGGAACGCCTGGCTGTGCAACTCGCTCTGGCAGCACTACGAGTTCACCCAGGACCGCGCCGTCCTGAAGAAGATCTACCCGCTGCTGAAGGGCGCCTGCGAGTTCTGGGAGGCCCGGCTCATCACCACCACCGTCACCGACCCGGGCACCGGCGCGAGCCGCGAGGTCCTGATCGACGACAGCGACTGGTCGCCCGAGCAGGGCCCCACCGACGCCAAGGGCATCACGTACGCGCAGGAACTGGTCCGCGACCTCTTCGTGAGCTACCGCGCGGCCGCCGCCGCACTCTCCCGCGACTCCGCCTACGCGAAGACGATCGCCGGACTCCAGTCCCGCCTCTACCTCCCGCAGGTCAGCCCCACGACCGGCTGGCTGGAGGAGTGGATGAGCCCCGACAACCTGGGCGAGACCACGCACCGCCACCTCTCGCCGCTCGTCGGCCTGTTCCCCGGGGACAGGATCACCCCCGCGGACAGCCCCGCCGAACTGGTCACGGGCGTAAGGAACTTGCTCACCGCGCGCGGCATGGAGAGTTACGGCTGGGCCTGCGCCTGGCGGGCCGCCTGCTGGGCGCGGCTCAAGGACGGCGAGAAGGCGTACCAGCTGATCCGCACCAACCTGAAGCCGTCGGTCAACACGAGCAACGGCACCTCGCCCAACCTCTTCGACATGTACGACCTCGGGTCCCGCGCCACCCTGCAGATCGACGCCAACTTCGGCACCCCGACCGCGATGCTGGAGATGCTGGTCTACTCCCGCCCGGGCGTCGTCGAACTGCTCCCCGCCCTGCCCGCGGCCTGGGCGGCGTCAGGGCGTGTCACCGGCATCGGCGCCCGCGGCGGCATCACCGTCGACCTCGCCTGGCGGGACGGGAAGGTCACCGAGGCGACGCTGCACAGCGTCGGTGGGGCGACCACCGAGGTACGGACAGGCGCATGGAACCGGACGGTCCGTCTGAGGCCGGGCAAGAAGGTGACCCTGCGCCCCTGAACCACGGTCAGGTCCGCGCGCTGATCCAGCGCTCCAGTTGGGCGATGAGATCGTCGGCCGCACCCAGGTCCCGGCTGCCGTCGGTGACCAGGGTGCGGCCGTTGTGCACCAGTCGGTACTCGAAGCGGTCCCGGGACCGCTCGTCGATGCTGCGGGCGGGCAGGGCGGCGAAGTCGACGGCGTCCAGGAGCGATCCGAGCCGGGTCCGTTCGGCGTCCGACAGGTCGCGGGACGTGTGGCCGCCCTTGCGGTCGGTGACGAGGACCTTCCCACCGGGACGGATCTCGATGCCGCGCCGCACGCCGGCGAAACCGCCGCTGACGTTGAGGCTCACGACGCCCGCGTCAGCGGCAGAGGCAGAGGCAGCGGAGGACGGCGCCGAGGATGCGGAACCGGACGCGGCGCTGCCGCCGCAGCCGGTCAGCACCAGCGCGGCGACGACAACGGCGAGGAACCAGCGGACGCGTAGGGCCACCCCGTCATGCTAAAGGGCGCTGCCCGCCTTCCACTTGTCCCAGGAGAGGTTCCAGCCATTGAGGCCGTTGGCCGGATCCACCGTGTCCTCGGTCGAGTTGACGACCTCCACCACGTCGCCGAGCATCGAGCTGTTGTAGAACTCGGCGCCCGGTACCGACTTGTCGTTCGCACCCTTCGCATCGTGCAGGCCCACACAGCCGTGGCTGGTGTTGCTGGAGCCGAAGACCGAGGTCGAGGCCCAGTAGTTGCCGTGGACGAAGGTGCCCGAGGTGGTCAGGCGCTGTGCGTGCGGGACGTCGGATATCGAGTACTCGTCGCCCAGGCCGACGGTCGAGGAGTCCATCTTCGTCTGCTTGAACCGCTCGCTGATCACCATCTTGCCCGACCAGGTGGCGTGCTCGGAGTCGCCGCCGCTGACCTTGTAGGTGGCGGTGGTCTTTCCCTCGCGCTTGACCGTCATGGTCTTCGCCTTGAGGTCGACCGTGCTCACCTGGTTGCGGCCGATGTGGAAGACGACGTCCTTCGACTGCTTGCCGTACACCCCGTCCGCACCCTCGACGTCCTTGAGCCGCAGCCCCAGGGTGACCTTCGTGCCCGCGGCCCAGTACTCCTCGGGCCGGAAGTCGAGCCGGGTGTCGCTGAACCAGTGCCCGACCACCTCGACCGGGGGGTCGGCGGTGACGGTGATCGCTTTCTCGACGGCGGCGCGGTCGGTGACGGCGTGCGTGAAGTTGAGCGACACCGGCATGCCGACGCCCGAGGTCGAGTCCGCCTCGGGTGTGAAGTAGCCGACGAAGGTGGAGCCGGGGGAGCGGGTGGTGAAGGTCGACGTGTGCGCGCCCGCACCGTCGACCTGCGCCGTCACCGTGTACTTCGTACCGGAGTACGGGTGCGCGGAGGACGTCCACAGGGTCCGCGCCGCGTTCAGCTTCCCGGCCAGGGCGGTGCCGCTCGCGTCGGCGACCTTCACGGATGCGAGGGTGCCGCCCGCCACCGCGACCGTCACCGGCACGCCGAAGTCGGCCTTGCCCGACCCGTCGGCCGGGGTGACGGTGACGGTCGCCGCCGCTGCCGCGGACTTCGACGCCGCGGCCCCGTCCTGGCCGGCCGCTCCGGCGGACCCGGCGCATCCCGCCAGTGAGGCGAGCGGGACGACGCCGAGCGCCGCAAGGACGCCGCGCCGGCTCCAGTTCCGGTCCGGGGCCGCCGTCCGCGAGGAACCAGCGGTCTCATTCGTGCCCACATCGCGCCTTTCGTACGTCCGACTGCTGCCGGTTCAGCGTGCTCCGCGCAGATGTGGGCGTTCTGTGAGAGGCCGGTGGGCCAGGTGAGATTCTCCTGAAAGTCAGGCCTCCAGGACCGCCGTCAGCCTGCGGTCGGCGACGGACCGGCCGGCCTGGACCTCGTACGCACCCTTGATGTACGCCCAGGAGCCGGACGCCTCGTCCCAGATCTCGAAGGCGCGCCGGGGCAGCGCGATCCGGACCTCGACGCTCTCGCCGGGGGCCGCCTCGGCGCCCGCGTAACCGGCGAGCCAGCGGGCGGGGCGCTCGGTGTCGGGCTCGGCCGGGGCCAGATAGACCTGGACGGTCTCGCGGCCGGTGCGCTCTCCGGTGTTGCGGACGCGGACTACGGCCGTGGTCCCTTCGAGGGTGATCGACTCGTATGCCCAGTCGGTGTATCCGAGTCCGTGACCGAAGGCGTACGCAGGCGTCCTGCCGCTCTTCTCCCAGGCGCGGTAGCCGATGAACACGCCCTCCGTGTACGGGAGTTCACCGTCCGCCGGGGTCACCTGGGTCACCGGGACGTCCTCGAACGCCGCGGGCCAGGTCGTGGGCAGCCGCCCGCCCGGCTCCTCGGCGCCCAGCAGCACGTCCGCGAGCGCGGCCCCGCCCTCCTGGCCGGGGAACCAGCTCAGCAGCACCGCCGCGACCTCCTCGCGCCACGGCAGCTCCACCGGGGAGCCCGCGTTCACGACGACCACCGTGTTCGGGTTGGCCGCCGCCACCGCGCGCACCAGATCGTCCTGGCGGCCCGGGAGCCGCAGATCCTTGCGGTCGAAGCCCTCCGACTCGACGCGCTCGGTGGTGGCGACCACGACGACCGCCGCGTCCGCCCCGCGCGCGGCCTCGGCCGCCTCGGCGATCAGCTCGTCGGCGTCGCGCTGCGGGCCGAGGTGGGCGAGGGCGAATCCGACGGCCTGGATGGGCGACCCGGCGTCCTTGAGGACGGTGTACCGCAGGCTGACCTCGACCGGCTTCCCCGCCTCCAGTGCGACCCGGCCGCGCTCGACGGGCGCCCCGAAGAACGCCTCGAAGGGGTCGATGCCCGCCTTGGGGAGGTTCTCCCCGTCGAAGAGCACCCGGCCGTCGACGCGCTGGGCGAATCCGCCCAGGCCCCGGGTGCCGAAGTGGTGCGTGCCGGACTCGCGCGGGGTGAAGGTGCCGGTCAGCTCCACGCTGTGCAGCGTCTCGTGGGTGACCCCTTCGGGGAGATCGTTGCCGATCCACTGGATCTGCCCGTTCGGGGCACTGGAGGAGCCGATCACCTCGCCGGCCGCGTCTCGGCAGACGGCGCGCAGTGTGAACCCCTGCCCTGCGACGGTCAGTTCGTCGTTGGGGTCGGCGCCGACGACGTAGTGCACGGCGTTCTCGGGGAGGGCGGCCGTCAGCCCGTCGAGCGGGGAGACGACATGGTCGGGGAAGACCTGGGCGGAGCCGCCGCCCAGCACCCGCGCGTCACGGGCGGCGGCGCCGACGACGGCGACGCGGCGGACCGAGGACGCGTCCAGCGGGAGGGTGCGGCGCTCATTGCGTACGAGAACGAAGGAGCGGCGGGCGATCTCGCGGGCCAGCGCCTCGCCGTCGACGGGGGCGGGCAGCTCGGTGACGGCGGGCTCGGCGCCGTCGAGGACGCCGACGCGGGCGGCGAGGTGCAGCACATTGCGTACGGCACCGTCGACGACGGACTCCTCGACCTCGCCTGCCCGGACGGCGGCGGCGAGCGCCGGGCCGTAGACGGTCCGCGGTCCCGGCATGGCGACGTCGAGGCCGCCGGTGATGGTGCCGTTCGTCGACCGGGCGGCCATCCAGTCCGAGACGATGTACCCGTCGAAGCCCCACTCGCCGCGCAGCACCTCGTTCTGCAGGTAGCGGTGCTCGGACATGGTGGTTCCGTTGACCGAGTTGTAGGCGCACATGATGCCCCAGGGGTGGGCGTTCCTGACGATCGCTTCGAACGGCGCGAGGTAGAGCTCGCGCAGCGCCCGCGCGCCCACGAGGTTGTTCACCGTGAAGCGGTCGGTCTCCGCGTCGTTGGCGACGAAGTGCTTGACGGTGGTGCCCACGCCCCCGGACTGGACGCCCGTGACATAGCCGGTCGCGATCTCGCCCGTCAGGTACGGGTCTTCGCTGTACGCCTCGAAGTGGCGGCCGCCCAGCGGCGACCGGTGCAGATTCACGGTCGGCGCGAGCAGTACGTGGACCCCCTTGCGGCGCGCTTCCTGCGCGAGCAACACCCCTGCGCGGCGGGCCAGTTCGGGGTCCCAGGTCGCGGCGAGAGCCGTCGGGGACGGCAGGGCGACCGACGGGTCGTCCGCGGTCCAGCGCACCCCGCGCACCCCGATCGGGCCGTCGGACATGACGAGCGACTTCAGCCCGATCGAGGGGAGCGCGGGCAGCGACCACATGTCCTGCCCGGCGAGGAGGCGGGCCTTGTCGTCCAGGCCGAGCGCGCCGAGCGCGGTCTCGACAGCGGCCTCACAGGCGGCGCTGGTGCTGGGGGTGGTCATGAGGAGCTCCTGGTGGTGCGCTGGTCGGTGCGTGCGGGCTCCTCCATCCTGCTCCCGAATGCCGAGTGAATGGTAGGTGTTGTTATCGATCTGTGATCTTTTGGGTAGAAGGAGGCAGTGCTGACCGGGCCGTCGGTCCTCACGCGGTGCGGCTGGAGTCCCTCGCCTCGACGTGCACGGACGACTTGAAGTGGACGCCGGGCGGCGTCTGCGGCTCGCGGATCAGCCGGTCCACCAGGGCGGCGATCTCCTGAGCGCCCGGCAGCTCGATCCGTACGCTCGTCAGCCGCGGCCGCAGCAGCCGGGCCAGCAGCAGATCGTCCGCGCCCACCACCGCGGTCGCGCCGGGGATGTCGACCCCGGCGTCCTGGAGCGCGCGCATCAGCAGCATCGCGTACTCGTCGTTGTACGCGAAGACAGCGTCCAGCCCCAACTGCGGCCAGCGCGCGACGAGTTCGGCCGCCGACTCCTCGGTGCAGGAGAGCTCCAGCGGTACGACCCGGGCGCCGGGAACCCCTGCGGCGGCGGCCTCGGCACCGGCGAGACGCGGCGCGCTGAACATCTGCAGCCCGTGTTCCTGGGGCACGACGACGCCGATGCTCCGCCGCCCGCCGGCCAGGAGGTGCTCGGCCGCGGCCGCGCCCACCGACTCCTGGTCCAGCGGGATGCCGTGCGAGCCGGGCACGGGCGGCGGGCCGTGCGAGACGACCGCCGACGTGCCGGAGCGCTTGAGGATCTCGACCGAGCGCTCGGTGAGCGGGGTGCCGAGGGTGGCGATGACCGCGGCCGGGCGCAGCGCGGCCCAGGCGCGCGCGGCCTCCTCGGGGGCCTGGCCGATGCTCGCGCCGTGCAGGACGCCGGTGTACCCGTACCCCTGCAGTGCGGTCTGGAAGTCGGCGACGAACGCCGCGAACAGCGGCCCGAAGGCGGGCACCGTGTCGGCGGGCGCCGTGATCAGGACCAGATTGCTGCTCCCGGAGCGCAGGGAGCGGGCCGCCGCATGCGGTACGTAACCGAGCGCCTGGGCGGCGGCGTGAACCCTGGCCTGGGTCGCCTCGCTGACGCGTCCTGCGGCCTGGCCGTTGAGCACGTAGCTGACCGTCGCCCTGGACACGCCGGCGAGCTGTGCGACTGCCGCGCTGGTGGGGGCGGTTGCGGTGCCCGGGTGGGGGGCCGGGCCTGCGCCGCTGCTGTCGTTCATCGTGCTGTGCATTCTTTCACAGCGATCTTTTCTCCCGGAGGTCTGGTGGAGGGGGAGGGGTGGGTGCTAAACATCCGTTACACGTGTCAACTGACACGTGTAACCACTCGCTCTCGGTCACCGTCGACCGACCGTCCGAGGAGGAGGGCACCGTGGCCCTTTCCGCCCCGCAGGTCCAGCAGCCGGACCATCAGGACCACCAGAAGCAGCAGCGCACTCCGCGCGGCCTGCTGCCGCTGCTCGCCGTCGGCAACACCGCGATGTACTCGCTCTACATCGGTGTCGGCGGCGTACTGCTGCCGCTGCAGATCGAGCACATCGACAAGGCCCACAAGGTCGCCCTGCTCGGCATCGTCAGCGGCGCCAGCGCGGTCTTCGCCACGCTGTTCAACCCGGTCGCCGGCGCCCTCTCGGACCGCACCGGCCGCCGCAACCCCTGGATCCTGGGCGGCGGCATCGCCGCCGTCGGGGCGATGGCGCTGCTGGGAGGGGTGAAGACGGCGCTGCTCGTGGGCATCGCCTGGTGCATCGGGCAGGCCGTGATGAACGTCTTCCAGGCCGCGCTCACCTCGGTCGTCCCCGACCGGGTCCCGCTCGGAGCGCGTGGCAAGGCCTCGGCAGCGGTCGGCCTCGGCATCCCGCTCGGCTCCACGCTGGGCGCCGTTCTCGGATCGGCCTTCGAGGACCGGATCGCCACCGGATATCTGGTCTTCGGACTCATCGTCGCCGTCGCCGCCGTGCTCTTCACCGCCTGCACCCGCGAGGAGAGGCGCCCGGCGCGTCCCGCCGTGCCGTTCCGGGCGCAGTTCGCGGCGTTCCTCGGGGCGCTGCGCCACCACGACTTCCGCTGGGCGTTCATCGGCCGGGCGCTGCTCGTCCTCGGCTACTTCTGCGTCTTCGGGTACCAGCTCTACATCCTTCAGGACCACATCGATCTGCCGTCCGGTCTCTCGCCCACCGGGGCCGTCGCCGTCCTCACGCCGCTCTCGTCGGTCGCGATGGCCGTGTCGACGGTCGTCGGAGGTCTGCTCTCCGACCGGATGGACCGGCGCAAGGTCTTCGTCGGAGCCTCCGCGCTGATCTCCGCGGTCTCTCTGCTGCTGCCCGCGCTCTCGCCGACCTGGCCCGCGATGATCGCCTTCGCCGTGCTCAACGGCTTCGGCTTCGGCTGCTACATGGCCGTCGACAACGCGCTCGTCTCGATGATCCTGCCGAGCACCGAGGACGCCGCCCGCGATCTGGGCGTACTCAACATGGCCAGCGCGGGCCCGCAGATCCTTGCTCCCTTCGTCGCCTCGGTGATCGTCTCGGTCTCCGACGGCTACACCACCCTGTTCGTCGCCGGCGCGGTGCTCGCCGTGTCCGGCGCACTGTCGGTGCGGCCCATTCGTGGCGTGCGCTGACCGGCGCACGCATCCGCCCACAGCCGTACGCAATGAGAAAGGCACGACCATGAAGCTGAACACCCACGTATGGGGCTCCGGCGACCGGACCGCCCTGCTGGTCCACGGGATCATGTCCGACCACCGCACCTGGCGCCGGGTGGGACCCGCTCTCGCGGACCTGGGATACCGGGTGATCGGCGTCGACCTGCGCGGTCACGGGGAGAGCGGCCGGGGCGCGTACAGCGCGGAGATCTTCGCGGACGACCTCGTCGAGACGCTGCCGGCCGGTGCGGAGCTCGCGATCGGGCACTCGCTGGGCGGTATGGCGCTCTCCCTCGCAGTCGAGCGGCTCGCCCCGGTGCGTGCCGTCTACTCCGACCCGGCCTGGGCGCTCGGTCAGGGGATGTCGGTGGATCCGGCCGTCTTCGTCGAGTTCCGCCATGCGACGCGCGAGATGATCGCGGGCCTCAACCCCCGCTGGGAGGAGGCCGACATCGACGTCGAACTCGCCACGCTGGCGGCCTGGGACCCGCAGACCGCGCTCTCCCTCGCGGGGGAGAACGCGATCGACCGGATCCCGGAGCGGCCCGTCGTGCCCTCGCTCGTACAGGCCGCCGACCCCAGCTTCCTGATCTCCGAGGACCTCAAGGAGGACCTGGCGGGCCGCGGGTTCGAGGTCCGTACGGTCAAGGGCGCCGGACACACGGTGCACCGCGATGACTTCGACGGGTTCATGGCGTCGCTGGACGGCTGGGTGTGACGGTGCGCTGATGCGGGATCGGCAGCACGGCCTCGGTCTCGGCCTGCTGCACCGCCACGGTGCGCGTCGGGGCGGGGATCTTGATCCCCTCGGCGCGGTACCGCTGGTGGAGGCGCTTGATGAACTCGTGCTTGATCCGGTACTGGTCGCTGAACTCGCCGGCCCGCAGGATCACCGTGAAGTTGATCCGGGAGTCCCCGAACGTGTGGAAGCGGACGGCCGGTTCGTGGTCGGGGACGCCGCCGTCGATGTCGCGCATCACGCTCTCCACGACCTCGGAGGTCACCCGCTCGACGTGCTCCAGGTCGCTGTCGTAGCCGACACCGACCTGGACGAGCACCGACATCTGCTGCTCGGGCCGGTTGAAGTTGGTCATGTTGGTGCCCGCGAGCCGGTTGTTGGGGATGATCACGAGGTTGTTCGACAGCTGCTCCACCACGGTGTTGCGCCAGTTGATGTCGACGACATAGCCCTCCTCCCCGCTGCTGAGCTTGATGTAGTCACCGGGCTGCACCGTCTTGGAGGCCAGGATGTGCACCCCGGCGAAGAGGTTGGCGAGGGTGTCCTGAAGGGCCAGCGCGACCGCGAGGCCGCCCACGCCGAGGGCGGTCAGGAGCGGGGCGACGGAGATCCCGAGGGTCTGCAGTACGACGAGGAAACCCATCGCCAGGACCACGACGCGGGTGATGTTGACGAAGATGGTCGCCGATCCGGCCACCCCCGATCTGGACTGGGCCAGGGACTTCACCAGGCCGGTGATCACCCGGGCCGCGGTGAGCGTCGCCACCAGGATGAGCAGCACGGTCAGGGTCCGGCTGACGTTGTGGCTGACCCGCGAGGTCAGCGGCAGTGCGGCGGCGGCCACGGCCACTCCGGCGGCGAAGGCCGCCCACGGCGCCAGGGTCCGTACCGCGTCGACGATGACGTCGTCACCGCTCCACCGGGTCCTGCGCGCCCGTTCGCCCAGCCAGCGCATGGCGGCCCGGAGCAGCAGCCCCGCCACGAGCCCGGCTGCCACGGCGATCCCGGCGACGATCAGATCGTGCAGCGTCAGAGCCCGGTTCACCGGCCTCCTCCCGCCGACGACGACGCCTGGGCGGACGGTATGTGATGTGTCGTCACCTTTTACCTGCTCGATTCTCGGGGGCGAAACGATCAGTCATCCTGCCGTACGCGATCGGCACAGTTATGTCCCACTGGGACATTAGTGTTACAGTCCATGGCATGGGCATCGAAAAGACCGGCCCGGACGGCCGGAGGCAGCGCACGCAGCGCAGCCGTGAGGCCATGGTGGCCGCGGCCACCGACCTGCTGCTCGAACGCGGCCTCGACGGTGTGACCGTCGAGGGGATCGCGGAGCGCGCCGGAGTCACCCGACGCACCTTCAGCCGGCACTTCCCCGGCAAGGAGGAGGCGATCCTCGGCGAGGTGGCCGAGACCGGACACCGCATCAACGACGCGCTCCGCGGCCGGCCGGCCGACGAGTCGCCGCTCATGGCGTACTGGCAGGCGGTCTGCACCTGGCTCGCGGACGACTTCGGCGGTGAGGGTGCGGCCGCTCTGCCTGACCGTCTCGAGCTGTTCCGCAGGATCGACAGGGAGCCCGCGCTCTTCGCCGCCTTCCAGCACCTGCGCATCGACGCGGAGGCCGAGTCCGTACGGATCATCGCCGACCGCCTCGGCGTCGACCCGGCCACCGACCCCCGTCCCGCGGTGACCGTGGGCACCGGGGCCGGCACCCTCACCGCCGTGCTGCGCGCCTGGTCGCGCGGGACCGACCCCGATGCCCTCTCCGCCCTGGCGGAGCAGTACTTCGGAGCGCTCGCCGGGCTGCTGCCCGTCGGGAGCGCCGATCAGCACCACTCGCAACACGAGTAACACCAGTAATTCCAGAAGGTCGTGAAGAACATGAGCACCACCCCCGAATTCGACGGCAAGGTCGCCCTCGTCACCGGCGCCGCTTCCGGCATCGGTCTTTCCATCGCGGAGAAGCTCGCCGCGCGCGGAGCCGCCGTCGTCATCGCCGACTACAACGAGACCGGCGCGAAGGACACCGCCGACCGTCTCGCGGCCTCCGGCGCCCGTACCGCCGCCGTCGCCCTCGACGTCACCGACGCCGCCTCCGTCGAGGCCGCCGTCCGCTTCACCGTCGAGACCTTCGGCGCCCTCCACCTCGCCGTCAACAACGCCGGGATCGGCGGCCCTTCGCGGCCGACCGGCGAGTACGACATCGCCGACTGGGACCGCGTCGTCGCCACCAACCTCAGCGGCGTCTTCTACTCGCTGCGCCACGAACTGCCCGCGATCGTCGCCTCCGGCGGCGGCTCGGTCGTCAACATGGCCTCCATCCTCGGCACCAACGGCTTCGCGGGATCGCCCGCTTACGTCGCCGCCAAGCACGGCGTCGTCGGCCTCACGAAGACCGCCGCGCTGGAGTACGCCGCCCAGGGCGTACGCATCAACGCCGTCGGCCCGGGCTTCATCGAGACCCCGCTCCTCGCGGGCTCCGACGGAGTGGCCCACGACCACCTCGTCTCCCTCCACCCCCAGGGCCGCCTCGGCCTCCCGGACGAGGTCGCCGAGCTGACCCTGTTCCTGCTCTCCGAGAAGGCCTCGTTCATCCAGGGCAGCTACCACCTCGTCGACGGCGGCTACTCGGCCCGCTGACCGGCCGCCGCCCCGCCCCGCACCCGTACAAGGAGGTACGAAGCACCATGAAGGCTCTGCAATACCGTCAGGTGGGCGCCGCCCCCGAGGTCGTCACCGTCCCCGACCCCGAACCGGGCCCCGGACAGGTCCTGTTGAAGGTCACCGCCGCAGGCGTCTGCCACTCCGACATCGCCGTGATGTCCTGGCCGGCCGAGGCGCTCCCCTTCCCGCTGCCCCTCACCCTCGGCCACGAGGGCGCCGGCACCGTCGCCGCCCTGGGCGCAGGTGTCACGGGCTTCGAGATCGGCGACCCGGTCGCCGTCTACGGCCCCTGGGGCTGCGGCAGCTGCGCCAAGTGCGCGGAGGGCAAGGAGAACTACTGCCTGCGCGCCGACGAGCTGGGCATCCGCCCGCCCGGACTCGGTGCGCCCGGCGCCATCGCCGAGTACATGATCGTCGACGACCCGCGCCACCTCGTCCCGCTGAACGGCCTCGACCCGGTCAAGAGCGTCCCGCTCACCGACGCCGGGCTCACCCCGTACCACGCGATCAAGCGCTCACTGCCCAAGCTGGTGCCCGGCTCCACCGCCGTCGTCATCGGCACCGGCGGACTCGGCCACGTCGCCGTCCAGCTGCTGCGCGCCATGACCTCCGCGCGCGTCGTCGCGCTCGACGTCACCGAGGAGAAGCTGGCCCTCGCCCGGAAGGTCGGCGCGCACGAGACCGTGATCTCCGACGCCGACGCCGCGGCGAAGGTACGCGAACTGACCGGCGGACGCGGCGCCGAGGCGGTCTTCGACTTCGTCGGAGCCCCGCCCACCACCGCGATCGCGGGCGCCTGCGCCGCCGTCGAGGGCGATGTCACCATCGTCGGCATCGGCGGAGGCACGCTGCCCGTCGGCTTCGGTGTCCTGCCGTACGAAGTGTCCGTCACCGCTCCCTACTGGGGATCCAGGGCGGAGCTGACCGAGGTGCTCGACCTGGCGCGGGCCGGGGCGATCGACGTCCACGTCGAGACGTACACGCTGGACGAGGCGCCTCTCGCGTACGAGAGACTGCACGCGGGGAAGATCAACGGCCGGGCCGTGATCCTTCCCAACGGCTGAGACCGCACGTCGAATCGAGGAGAGCGAACCATGTCATTCCGTGCCATCCGCATCGTCAGTGACGAGGCCGGCCGCCGCGCCGGGACGGTGACCCTCGACGAGAACGATCTGCACGAGGGCGATGTGACCGTCGCGGTGGACTACTCCACCGTCAACTACAAGGACGGTCTCGCGCTCGCCGACAAGGGCATCGTGCGCAGCTACCCGCTGGTCCCCGGCATCGACTTCGCCGGCACCGTCGAGTCTTCCACGCACGCCCGGTTCGCCCCCGGCGACAAGGTCGTCCTCAACGGCTACGGAGTCGGGGAGAGCCACGACGGCGGCCTCGCCCAGAAGGCCAGGGTCAGCGGCGACTGGCTGGTCCCGCTGCCCGCCGGGCTCACCACCCGGCAGGCGGCGGCCATCGGCACCGCCGGATACACCGCCATGCTCAGCGTCCTCGCCCTGGAGGACGCCGGGGTGACCCCGGAGAGCGGAGGCATCCTGGTCACCGGCGCGGCGGGCGGCGTCGGCTCGGTCGCCGTCGCGCTCCTGGCCCAGCTCGGTCACCGGGTGCTCGCCTCCACCGGCCGCCCCGAGACCGCCGACTATCTGCGGGCCCTGGGCGCGGCCGAGATCATCGACCGTACGACCCTCTCCGAGCCGAGCCGCCGCCCGCTCGCCTCCGAGCGCTGGGCGGGGGCCGTCGACACGGTCGGCAGCCACACCCTGGTCAACGCGCTGGCCGCCACCCGCTACGGCGGCACGGTCACCACCTGCGGTCTCGCCCAGGGGGTCGAACTGCCCGGCACCGTACTGCCGTTCATCCTGCGCGGTGTCACGCTGGCGGGCATCGACTCCGTCCACGCGCCGATGGAGCGCCGCATCAGGGCGTACGACCGTCTCGCGCGCGACCTGGACCTGGAGAAGCTGGAATCGATGACGACGGTCGTCGGTCTCGACGAGGTGCCGGCTGTCGCGGACCGCATCCTCGCCGGGCAGGTGCGCGGCCGCACGGTGGTGGACGTCAACGCCTGACGCGGCGGGTTCAGCTCGCGGCCAGGACGATGACGCTGTCGCCCGCGCTGAGGGTGAGCCGCTGCTGCTTGTCGGGGTTGAGGCGCGTACCGGATTCTCCGGACTGGCGCCGGAAGCCGATCGCCGCGTGGCCTTGGCGCCTGGCCGACTCCACGACCGTGTAGAAGGCGATCTCCCGGTCGAGGACGACATAGTCCTCCGCCGGCTTGAGATGGATTTCGCTGCCGTCGGCGCGGAACAGGTCGTCGAAGACCCGGGCCAGTTCCCGGTTCTCGGCGACCTGCGTCATCAGCAGACTGATCAGTTTGCCGCTCACGATGAAGTCGTTGTCCTCGCTGACCGGGGCGAGGGCACGATTGCGGTCGTCGGTGAGCTCGGCGACCACCGGCAGGTCGCGTCCCACGGCGGTCTCCATGTCGCGCAGGTGCAGCAGGGTGACGAGCGTGCGGCTGTCCGCCTTGCGGCCCGACTCCTCGTCGTCCTCGCTCAGCACGACGATGTGGTCGTACGCGCCGATGTCCAGGCTGCGCAGCAACTCCCGCTCGGTGACGTCGCCTTCCTGGAAGGACACCTTGAGGCGCTCCGCCGAGGTGCCCGGGGCCTCGGCCTGTTCGTACATCGCCGAGTCCCCGGCGACGACGACCAGGACCGAGCCGTCGGCCACGTAGTCGTACAACTGGGTGATGACCGCGGTCGCCCGCCGGTTCCAGCCGAGCATCAGGATCCGCTCGGGCTGCTGCTCGCGCGCCTTCGGCTCGACGATGGCGGCCTCGTCGACCGGGTGGTCCCGGCCGGAGACGACGACGGTGTCGTCGTCGCGGGAGATGGCGATGATCCGGTCGCCCTCGCGCACGGGGGCGGCCGAGGGCGGGTTGAGGGCGAGCGAGCCGTCGGCGCGGAGCAGCCCGATCACCGACGACGTGTCGTACGCGAGGAGCGCGTCGCCGAAGGTCCTGCCGACCAGCGCGGGCTCGGTGAGCATGTAGAACTCGTCGCCCGCGTAGTTGAGCAGGTCCATGTAGACGAGCGAGAGGCCCGGCTGACGGCAGGTCTGCACGATCAGGCGTGCCGCGGTGTCGTCGACGCTCAGGACACAGGCCCCCGATCCGGCGGCGAGCCGGGCCGCTTCCCGGTTGCGCCCGTCCTGTACGGCGGCGACGAAGTGGTGCGGACGCTCGCGGGTCCTGGTGCGGGGGCTCCTGGTCAGCGCGAGCAGCGTCTTGACGATCTCCGCGTCACCGTCCTCGCCGCCCGGCGTCAGGACGATCACCGACCGGGCGCTGTGCGGGCTGACCCGGTCGATGTCCGACGGGTCGGTCGGGGTGCCGGTGCGGCAGATGACCCGGGTGGAACCGGTCCTGCCCACCCGGGCGTGGATCTCGTCCTCCATGGCGATCTTGTCCTTCTCGGCGAGGATCGCGACGGTCGAACGGCGCTGGTTGGAGTTGGCCTCGATCAGTTCGGAGACGATCGGGAAGATCTGCTCCGACCAGCCGAGGAGCACGGTGTGCTCCTCTTCGAGGACCACCGATCTGCCGCGGCGCAGGTCCATGATCTTGCGGTTGACGCCCGCGGCGATCAGCCCGACCAGGGTGGAGGCGAAGAACAGCCCGACCAGGGCCAGCAGAACCGACAGCAGGACGAAGGCCGGTGTGCCGACCGCGCCGCCCAGCTTGAAGGTCGATCCGACGGTGCGCCAGATCTGGAGGAGCTGGTTGTGCACCGTGGTCGGTGTGTGGACGTCGGCCCACACCAGCAGGGCGCTCGTGGGGATCACGATGGCCAGACTGATCGCCGAGAGCCAGCCGATCAGGGCCGGTGTGCCGCGGGACATCGTGTTGTCGAACCAGTACCGAAGACGTGGACTGACGGTCTGTTGGCGGGCCATGCCGCACGTCACCTCCAGAGGGCTGCGGGACGCGGACGTCCCGCGCCCTCGGCCCTTGATCATTCACTGGAGGCGGGCCGGTCGCGGCGGTAGGCGGTGGCGTGGCGGGGCATATGGCCCCACGGTTACCCCTTCGTGGCGAGCGGCGGCGGCAGTTCGTCCGCGTACGGCGGCTCGGCGCCGGCACGCGAGCAGGTGACGGCGGCGGCGCGGGCGGCGAAGCCGAGCACCTCGGACCAGCCGTCGTCGTCCAGGGCTGCCAGGGCGCCGGGCGCCAGCAGACCGCGCCGGTCGAGCGCGTGCAGCAGGGCCGCGTTGACGGTGTCTCCGGCGCCGATCGTGTCGACGACCTCGACCTTCTCGCCGGGTACGGAGATCTCGGCGCCGCCCTGGGTGAAGACGGTGAGCCCGTCCCCGCCCCGGGTGACCACGACCGCGGCGGGCCCGGCGGCCAGCCACCCCGGGACGTCGGCCCCGAGCCACTCGGCGTCCTCCTCGCTGAGCTTGAGGAGGGAGACGTGACGGAGCCAGCTGCGGAACCGGGCCCGGTAGGCGTCCGCGTCCGGGATCAGCCCGGCCCGGATGTTGGGGTCGAGCGCGATGAACACCCCGCGCGCGGCCTCCCGCCGCATCAGCTCCTCGTACGCGCTCGCCCCCGGCTCGAGCACCAGCGAGCAGGTGCCGAGCGACAGCGCCCTTGTCCGGTCGGGCAGTTGACCGGGCACCTCGAAGAGCCGGTCCGCGCTGCCTTCGACGTAGAAGCCGTACGAGGCCGAGCCGCCCGCGTCGAGCGACGCGACGGCGAGCGTGGTCGGCTCGGGCCCGCGCTGCACGAGCTCCGTGTCGACCTTCTCCTCCGCCAGCCGTGCGACCAGAGACCCGCCGAAGGCATCGGTGGAGACGCGCGAACAGAAGGAGACGTCCGCCCCGAGCCGCCCGAGTGCGACGGCGGTGTTGTACGGGCCGCCGCCGCGCGCGGGCAGCAGCGGTGCCAGCACGTCACCACGGGCCTGCGGCACCAGGTCGATCAGAGCCTCACCGGCGACGACGATCACAGGGTTTTCCTTTCGGAGGTACGGCGGCACGGCCGGAGCCTACGAGCTCCGGCCGCGGTGGACCAGCGCGGTCAGACGTTCAGGGGCACCCGGGCGGGCTGCGGGTCCGGAACGGGCAGTGTGCCGGTCAGGACCTTGGTGTCGGAGCGGAGGGTGAAGACCGAGACGAAGGTGAAGAGGGCCACGAAAAGCGACATGATCACATAGGTGTGGGGGTAGCCGATCCGGTCGTAACCGACGCCCGCCAGCGGGGAGATGACCGCCGCGCCGATCTGCGTCGCCAGCTGGAAGCCGACCAGATAGATGGAGGACGACAGCCGGGACTCGAAGTGGCCGTTGATGTACTTGAAGACGGCGATCAGCATGATCGGCAGCTCTGCCGCGTGCAGCAGCTTGACCGCGGATATCGCGGCCGGGTCGGTGACCAGCCCGGAGAGGAGGATCCGGGTCGCCATGATGCAGCCGGAGACGAGCAGGGACTTCTTCGCGCCGAGCCGGTTGACCAGGAAGGGCGCGAGCGCCATGCCGCCCGCCTCCAGGAAGAGCTGGACGGAGTTGAGGTCGCTGAACATCCGGTTGCCGTTGGCGGTGGTGGAGAAGAGCGAGGCGAAGCGGCAGCTCCCTGCGGAGGGAGGATACGGACCTACATCCCTGTTGTCTCGGGTTTATGTATAGAGGTCGGAAAGATTGTGGTGCGCGGGGGTGTTGGTCGTAGCGTCGGCCGTGATGAAGCTGGTGGTGCGGGTGAAGCTGCTGCCGTCGCCCGTACAGGCCACGGCACTTGAGGCGACCCTGCACGCCTGCAACCGGGCCGCGAACCATGTCTCCAGGGTGGCGTTCGAGCGGGGTATCAAGGACCGCAACGGTCTGCAGAGACTCCTGTACACGGACGTGAAGAGCACCTTCGGGTTGTCCGCGCAGCCCACGGTACGGGCGATCAAGAAGGTCGCCGACGCCTACACCACCCTGACCGCGCAGGCCAGGAATGGTCTGCTGGGCAAGCCCACCTCCCAGCGGTACAGGGCGGCCATGTCCCACCCGATTGCCTTCCGTCCGGAGGCGGCGCAACCGTTTGATGATCGGTGTTTGTCGTGGCAGCACGACGCGCGGACGGTCTCGATCTGGACCGTGCACGGCCGGATGAGAGGCGTCGCCTACACCGGCTCCGCCGACCAGTTGAAGGTGCTGGACCAGTACCGTAAGGGCGAGTCTGACCTGGTGTACGAGGGCGGGAAGTGGTTCCTGATCGCGACCTGCGATGTCTCCGACCCCGAGGTGTCTGAGCCGGTGGACTTCATCGGAGTGGATCGCGGGATCGTGAACCTGGCCACCACCTCCGACGGCACCAATTACCAGGGCCGAGGCCTGCGCCGCTACCGCAACTGGTGCGCTCGCAAGCGGGCCGAGCTGCAGAAGAAGCAGACCCGCTCGGCCAAACGCCGCCTCGCCCGGCGGGCGAAGAAGGAGCAGCGCCATGCCACCCACCTGAACCACAAAATAGCCAAGGAGATCGTGTCGGTCGCCCAACGCACCGGTCGCGGGATTGCCGTCGAGCAGTTGGACGGCTTCCGGGACCGGGTACGGCTTCGACGTGACCAGCGCGGCACGCTCTCCTCCTGGCCCTTCCACCAGCTTGAACAACACCTCGCCTACAAGGCACGCCAGGCCGGGGTCGCGTTTGTGGAAGTGGATCCGGCCTACACCTCGCAGCGCTGTCCGCGCTGCGGACATACCGAGAAGGCCAACCGGCCGACCCGGGATGAGTTCCGTTGTCGTCGGTGCGGTCTCGCTGGACCAGCCGACGTCGTCGCCGGGGTCAACGTGCGCAACCGCGCACGCTCGGCGTGGGCATTCGTCACCATGCCCGTCCCCAGCACAGCGTAGCCACGCAAGGTCGGGGAGATGCGACCCGTGACCGCCCCCTCGTAGCGGGCAGTCGGGAGCGCGACAAGGCGTGAACCACCGAGATCCCAAGCCCGGTCCGTTCACGGCCAAGAAGGTGACCTGTTGACTCCTGCGGAAGTGATGCCCTCACGGAGAGGGCGCTGGCCGATGGCGAAGACGGCGATGGCGGGGATCATGGAGAGCACGACTCCGGCAAGGACCACGGAGATGGAACACGTGCCGAGATTGCCCTGGAGGGAGACCAGGCCGAGCGGCAGCGTGAAGTTCTGGGGCGAGGTCTCCAAGACCAACGGCCGGAAGAACTCGTTCCAGTGGTAGTTGAAGGCGAGTACGCCGATGCTGGACAGGCCGGGGCGGCGAGCGGTGCGTACACCGAGCGGAAGACCAGCCAAGGACCCGCGCCGTCGATCATCGCGACCTCCCCGAGGTCCTTGGGCATGCCGAGGAAGTACTGGCACATCTGGAACGTGCCGAAAGCGGTCGGGAACGCCGGGACGATCAGTCCGAGCAGGGTGTCGGTGAGGCCCATCGACTTGAGAACGAGGAAGACCGGCGCGATCGTGACCTGCAGCGGCACCGTCATGGTCGCCAGGACCAGGCCGAACAGCGGCTTCTTGAAGCAGAATTCGAGGCGGGCGAAGGCTTAGCCGGCAAGACCGGCTGTGATCATCTGGCCGGTGGCGGTCAGTGCGGCCACCAGGGTCGAGTTGAGGGCCAGGAGACACGCGCGAACGGTGACATCTGGTCGGGTTAGTCGAGCAGCAGCTGGCCGTCGACGGCGAGGTCGCCGAGGTCCACGGTGCGCGAGACGTGCCGATCCAGGCCGGAGGGGCGCAGGAGTCCAGTTGCGCAGATCCGGCGACGGAAGCCGCCACATCGACGCGGGCGTCTACAACGACTACGCCTTCGTCAACCGGCGCGGCGCCGCCAACCCCGACACCTCGGGCAACTGGCAGGAGAGCCACACGCCCTTCGACCCGTCGCTTCGGAAGGTCACGATGCGCATACTGGTCGACCGCACCACGGTCGAGGTGTTCTTCGACGACGGCCGCTATGTGCACTCGATGGAGGCGTTCCCCTACCTCGTCGACACGGGGCTCGCACTGTTCAGCGTCGACGGCGGCGCGGTCTTCAGGAACACGGTGATCAGGGAGTTCACGGTCTGAGAACCCGCTCGGCCGGCGTCCCCGGCCGAGCGCCGTCCGCGGTGACGGCCGCCCCTCCGCCCATGTGACCGTGCTCAGCTTGGTCCAGCCCCAGAAGCTGTGCTCACGCTGGTCCTGGGGGGCTGTCTGCGCAGTAGGTCATCTGTCAGCAATTGGCTTGGAGGTCTGTCAGGAAGAGCTCGGTGTCTCGGAGGCAGTCGACGGGCGCCGCAGCGCCCATGGCGCCGGCAGCCGGGCGGCATGGATCAGCCCAGCGATGCCGTTGCCGCACGCAGGTCTTCCAGGGCTGCCAGTGCATGTGGCGCGAGCCCTTCTGTGTCATCGCGATCGCTTTCGGACCACTGGGCGTATCCCCGCTTGAACGCGAGGACCCCCAGCTCGCCCGCGAGGTGCGCGGTCGGGTCGGCGACGCCACGGGCGATGAGCGCGGCTGTCATGGCGGCCGCGAGACCGACGCTCTTGAGGGCGTCGCGCTCTTGTAGTTCGGTGCTGGCTGCCACGGCTGCTTTGAGGCGGGGGCCGAGTTCGCGGTTCGCCGGCCCCATGGCGCTCGATGCGCGCTCGAGACCGGCTGCTACCGCCTGGAGCGGGCTGGCGCTCGTAGGGGCCTCGGTAATGCCATCGGCGAGCAGCCTGCTGAGCGTCTCCTGGCCGGCGACCAGTAGCTCGCGCTTGTCGGAGAAGTGCCGGAAGAAGGTGCTCTTGGTGACACCGGCGCGCTCGGCGATCTGCGTCACCGTGGTGGCGTCGTAACCCTGCTCGGTGAAGAGGTCGACGGCCGCAACGACGAGTCGCTGGGTCGCCCCCGGTTGCCATCTGGTCATGCGACCAGGATAGGTGATGGGACACCTGTCCCGTCACCATGTAGGGTCAGTGATGGGACAACAGTCCCATCACTTTCAGGGAGAGCTCATGCATGTCTTCGTCACCGGCGGTACCGGCACCATCGGCTCCGCCGTCGTCGCCGAACTCCTCGGCAACGGCCACACCGTTCTCGCACTGGCCCGCTCGGACGGCTCCGCGCAGACCCTTGAAAGTGCTGGTGCCAAGGTGCTGCGAGGAGACCTGGCGGACCTCGACGTCCTGCGGTCCGGCGCAGCGCAGTGCGACGGCGTGATCAGTCTGGCGTTCGGACGCGACTACAGCAGTCCGGACGCTCTCGCGCAGGCCATCGCCGAGGAGAGCGCTGCTCTCGCCACGCTGGGGCAGGAACTCATCGGAAGCGACCGCCCGATTGTCACGGTCTCCGGGACGCCCTGGGTGCCGGGACGCGCCTCCACCGAGGCCGATCCGCTGCCGACCGACGGACCGGTGGGCGGTCGGGGCCGTTCGGTCAATGCACTGCTGGACCTCGCCTCAAGTCGTGTGCGCAGCACGGCTGTCCGCATGCCGCGCACGGTCCACAACGAGGGCAAGGGCGGTTTTGCCGGCCTGTTGTCCGATCAAGCGCGCCGCACCGGGGTGGCCGGCTACCCGGGCGACGGCACCCAGCGCTGGCCGGCCGTACACGCACTCGACGCAGCCGTCCTGTTCCGTCTGGCCCTTGAGTCCGCACCGGCCGGGACAGCCTGGCACGCCGTCGGCGACGAGGGCGACGCGGTGCGGGACATCGCCACAGTCATCGGCCGGCGACTGGGTCTGCCGGTCGAGGCGGTGTCGGAGGAGACCTTCGGCCCGTTCGGCCCGATCTTCGCCATGGACCAGCTGGCGTCCAGCGCCCACACCCGCAACGCCCTCGGGTGGCAGCCGACCCACTCCAGCCTCCTCGAGGACCTGGAAAACATTCAGCCCTGACGCACGCCGGTTCCAGGGGACCGGACGGGGCCGGCTCAATGGGTCACAGGCGATGGGCCAGTACGCACGGTTACCGGGACACTCCAATTCGCCGTGGGCGACTGCCTTCTTGAGGTCGAGTACGTCGTTGTCCAGGCCGCGGAAGCCCAGGTCCGGCAGGGCTCCGAGGCCGGCGGCGCGCAGGTGGGCCAGGAGGTGGTCGTGGCGGGCGGCGGTGTTGTCGGCTCAATGCCGCAGCCGTGGCGACCCGTCGCACCATCGACACTGCGGCCGGTGATCGCCGGCTGATCGACATCAACCGCAAGTCGACCGCCGGCTGGCTCCGCACAGATCTCCCGGACCGCGACTCCCCGAACGCCACGGCGCCCTCGCGCCAGCCGTCCACCAGCAGTGCCATCGCCAACTGGTCGGAGCACATCGACGGCAAGTCCACCTACAACCCGTCTCAGTCGAGCAGGTGCTGCGCACGGAAGCCGAGCAGCCGTTCGGCAGCCGTGAGATCCACCGGGGCGGTACGCCCGGGAAGCGGGCGCAGCCGTCTGGTGGTGGGGTGGTAGCGGCGGAGGAGGTCCTCTGTGTCGTACGGGACGAGGGTCTCGGGGGCGCAGAGGTGCACGGTGTGGGCGCCGGGCTCGGTGACGTCCAGTGCCAGGAGGGCGGCGCGGGCCGCGTCCCTGACCTCCAGGTACGTCCACAAGTCCCGCGCCCCGAGCGCCGGTTCGGCCGTGACGCGGGCCGCGTGCGCGCGCAGGCGTTCGTCGAAGCCGCCGACGAACGGGTAGCGCAGGGCGACCACACTCATCCCGTGCCGCCGCGCCATCATCCGCGCGGTCAGCTCGTCGGCCTGCTTGGAGAGGCCGTACGCGTCCTCGACCTGCGACTCCATGGCCTCGTCGACGGGTACGTACGCGGGGTGCGGGTCCTCGACCGACGTCCAGGGCAGGCCCGTCACACCCCATGAACTGGCCAGCGCCACCTGCCGGACCCCCGCCAGGCCCGCCTCCTCGAGGACCACGAAAGTGGCCTTGGTGTTGCCGCCGAAGACCTCGAGCGGAGTGTTGCGCTCCGGAGTCGGGATCGCCGCCAGATGAATCACCGCGTCCGCGCCCTCCAGCGCGGCCCGGACGCTCTTCTCCTCGGCGGCGTCCCCCGTCACCACCAGCCGTGCGGCGAGGTCGCCCGGGTCGTCCAGGACCAGGGCGTTCGCCTCGATGCCGTGCTCGGCCAGCAGGGCGAGCACGGCGCGGCCGATCCTGCCCGCCGCCCCGGTGACCATGACTCTGCTGACCATTCCGACTACTCCTGTGCGTAGGCGCGTACGGCGACGATGTGCGCCGACGCGGAACCGTTGGTGGCCTCGACGACGACCCGCAGCGCGTCCGTCGTCACCGACTCCTCCAGGGTGAGGGATGTGCGGCGGCGACGGTTGTCCTGCGTACGGGAGAGCGTCCGCCAGGAGCCGTCCGGATCGCGCGCCTCGATGCGGAAGTCGCGCAGCAGGGTGGGCAGTACGTCGAACGGGGTCCTGTGGTGGTGCAGATTGATCAGGTCCTCGTTGACGTCGTCGTCGGCGATGACGTCGATCCTGCCCAGGGTGACGGGCTCCGGCCAGGCCAACTCCAGCCAGGCGCCGGTGTCCTGCGGCTCCGATACCCACTGGTGCGGTCCTGCGTACGGGCGCAGATATCCGTCGACAGCCTTGGCCGGGGCGAAGGCGGACGTCTCTCCCGTACGGAGACAGAACGTGCGGCGCAGCAGTCCGGCGTCGGTCCACTCGCGCAGCGGCTGCGGCGTCTCGTCCTGGGGGCGGAGGGGGATGCGGGTGAAGCACAGGACGCCGGGGGTCGGGCGGTCCGCGAGGCGCAGGGTGAGTGCTTCGTTGGCGCGTACGAGGAGGAAGGCGTTGCGCGGAGTGTCGGGGGACCACTCCAGACCCGTCTTGACCCATTGCTGTGCGCCGGCGGACACGGGCACGGTGGCGGTGGAGATCAGGCGGCGCGGGACGTAGTTCTGGCCGAGCTCCGGGTCGTACAGCTCGACGACCAAGTCGGTGTCGCGCTCCGCGTCCAGGAGGAGTTCCACGCCGGTGAGTTGCGGGTCCACGGGCAGCACGATGCCCGCGTCGGCGGTCAACTGCCACTGCTCGTCGGGTGTTTCGGCCGCGATACCCGTGAGGGTCGAGGACGCCGTCACCGTGGCGTGCCGCGCCAGGTCCGCGGTGTCCGCGCAGGCCAGGCCGATCACCGACGCGTCCTCGCGCAGCAGCGTCCGCTGCAGAGCGGGGACGTCGAGTGCACGCGGGGTCAGGCCCTGCTCGGCGCAGAGCGCGGCCGCCGTCCCCGCCGCCTGCCCGATCGTGGCGCAGGTCGCCATCACCCGGGTCGAGCCGAAGGCGACATGGCTCGCGGAGATGTTGCGGCCCGCGAAGAGGAGATTCGTGGTGTTCACCGAGTAAAGGCTGCGGTACGGGATGTGGTAAATCCCGTCCGCGTAGCGCTGCTTGGCGCCGTCCTCGGCCGCGTACACGCCCTGCGGCGGATGCAGATCGATCGACCAGCCGCCGAAAGCGACGCGGTCGGCGAACTCGCTCTGGCCGAGGATGTCGCCCTGGTGGAGGACGTAGTCGCCGAGGAAGCGGCGGTACTCGCGCTTGCCGGGCACCGAGCCGACCCACTCCAGGGTCATCGTCTCCGCGTCGAACTCGCCCGAATTCTTGATGTGGTCCCAGATGCCGTAGATGACCGCCCACAGCTCGTCGCGGATCTTCTCGTTGTCGTGCACCGTGTCGAGCTCGCCGCCGAACTCGATCCACCAGTACGCGCAGCCGTTGTCGCCCGCCTTGATGATGCGGCGCTGCGGGATGGACGTCTTCGTGATGTCCTTGGCGAAGTTCGGCGGTACGTACTTCACCGGCCGCCCTGCGTCCTTCGTGTAGAAGAGGAGCGTCGAGCCGAGCGTGATGTCGTCGGCGGTCTCGGGCGCCCACGCCTCGCCGTACTCGGCGAACGCCTCGCGGCCGATGCGGTGGTGCGCCCCCGCGAGATGCCCGATCAGGCCGTCGCCCGTGCAGTCGAGGAACACCTCGCTCTCGAAGCGGATACGGCGCTCGGACCCCATGGTCCAGCCGGTGACGGCGGTGATCCGCCGTGCGTCGTCGGGGCCTTCGGCGTCGACCTCGCGCACATCGGTGTTGAGGTAGAGGGTGAGGTTCGGCTCGGCGCGTACGGCGTCAAGGACCACGGTGTCCCAGTAGTACGGGTTGCCGTCGGGGTTGCGGAACTGGTTCTCCACCAGCAGCTCGCCCATGATGCCGCCCTCGCGGGCGTGGTGGTTCTTGCCGTGCCCGGTCGCGCCGCACACCCAGACCCGTACCTCGCTGCTCGAATTGCCGCCGAGCACCGGCCTGTTGTTGATGAGCGCGACCGTCCGGCCCAGCCGGGCGGCCGCGATGGCGGCACAGACCCCGGCCAGGCCGCCGCCGACGACGGTGATGTCGTGTCGTGCGGTTTCGTTCCTCATGGCTTACTTCCAGTCGGGGTTGGCGGCGAGACCGTAGAAGATGCGCGGTGCGCCGTCGAGGGTGAGGGTGACCTTGCCGCCGGCGGCGGTGAGCGTGCTCTCCTGGCCGATGCAGTTGAGTACGGTGACCGTGCCCGCGACCGCGCCGGAGTGGGCGACGACGGCCGTCTTCGTCGCCCAGGTGTCGGTCCAGGGCTCGGGGGACGCGTACCAGGCGTCGTCGCCGTGGTCGGCGTTGAGGACGTAGCCGTCCTTGCGGCTCCACAGGATCGACACCGGGCCGCGGTCCGGCGTCGTGAAGAGGAGGCCCTTGACGTCGGGGTCTGCGAAGACGAGCGGGCGGACGTAGGTGGCCCGGTCGAGGACGCGGGCGGCCGTCGCGTACGCGAGCAGCGAGGGCTTGGCACTCGTGTCGCGGTTCATCAGGCCCGTGTGGTACTCGACGTTGGTCGGGTCGGCCGACTGCGGGTGGCTGATGACCGAATCGTGCAGCTGGTACCAGTTGACGCCGCGCACCCCCTCGGACTTGGCCAGCGCGAGGGAGAGCAGGACGTTCTCGGCGGCGTGCCGGTAGGTGTCGTGCCACCAGGAGTTGGGCTTGGTGGGGGCGTACGCCTCGCTGAGCCAGAGCTCCTTGTTGCCGCCGTACGTGTCGACGGTCTCCCTGGCCTTGCGCACCGCCCCGAGGAAGTTCCAGTACGAACCGTTCGTCCCCTGGCTCCACTCCTCCACGGGCGGGGCGTAGTCGGCGGTGAAGTTGCCGCGGCCCGGGTGGATGGCGAAGGCGTCGATGAGGTCCCAGCCGCCCGCGGCGTGGAAGTTCTCCGTCCAGACGTAGTCCATGCCGCCGAGGCCCGCGTTCATGACCTTCATCGTCGAGCCCGCGGCGGCCAGCCGGTCGGTGACCTGGCGCAGTCCGTCCCTGACGTACACATCGGCGCCCCGGCCGGACATCCAGGGGGTGTTGACCTCGTTGGCGACCTCGAAGTACGGGGCCTTCGAGTCGATCGCCTTGGCGACGTTCGTGTCGGCCCAGGCGGCGATCTGCTCGGCCGTGCCGCCCAGCGGGATGGAGCTGAGCTCGACGTTGTGCCCGATGCCGTGGGCGTCGAGGGTCGCGATGTCGATGCCGGGTGCTCCGGCGTAGGCGTTACGGACACGCTTGATGCCCAGCGTCTTCATCAGCCCGAGGACCGCGTCCTGGTTCGGCTTCAGCAGCCACGGGTAGTTGGCGATGCCGAACATCGACTCGTCGCCCGCCTGGTACGCGAAGTCCGGCAGGACCGTGAGGTTGGTCCGGGCGAACGCGGTGTCGCTGCCCGCGACTGCCTCCACCTCGGTGAAGACAATGCCCTGGGACGGCGAGGTGACCGTGAAGGCGGCGTCCCACGCCGTACCGGCGGCCACCGTACGGGAGACCGTGCCGCCGCCGATCTGCGTGCCGGCGAAGTCGCGCGCCCACCAGTTCAGGGTCACCGGCCGGTCCGCGGCCGCCCCGTTGACCACCTGCGCCTTGAGCGTCATGGTCTGCCCGGCGGCCTTGTACAGGTTGAACGGCTGGTCGGTCCACACCTCCACGCCCAGCGGCCGGCCCTTCGCGAGGGCGCCCGCGCCGCGCGGCCGCATGGTGCCGAGCACGATGTCGGCCTCGGTGACGGCGGAGGTCGTGCCCGTCGACGTACCGGGGGCGTGGACCCAGGTGGCGTTGGTGTACGAGGGGGTGGTGGCGGACAGGCAGGTGAAGGTGGTGGCGTCCGGCCAGGTGTCGGTGTAGACGGCGCCCGCGTTGACCTCGTACGGAATGCCGCCTCGGGCGTCCTTCTCCCAGACCGTCAGCGCCTCGTACGACTCGGTCGCGCCGGTGCCCTGCGCGGCGCGGGCGAACAGGAACCCGGTGGGCGTCAGCGTGGTGGAGCCTGCGACCTCCCACTTCAGGTGCGCCTTGTGCGCGGTGACGTCGAACGTGCCGGTCACCGTGATGCCGGGGGCGCCGCCGCCCAGGATGTACGTGATCTTCAGCGCGGGGCGGCCGTCGTCCAGCGTGATCTGCGACGGAGTGCCGCCGAAGGTGCGCTGCTGGCCCAGCACACTGTCCTTGATCATGAAGTGGGTGAGCAGCAGACGGCTGGTGCCGGCGGCGTCCTTGAGCAGCACACTCCCGTCGGTTCCGCCGACGAGCGTGATGCCCTCGGCGGTGAGCGTGACGGGGTCCGCGGCGTGCGCGACACCCGCCGGAAGGAGGGCGGCGCCCGTGGCGACGACGGTGCCCTGGAGGAATCTGCGGCGTGCGACAGACATGGCAGTGCCTTTCTCTTGTCCCGAAGAGGAAGCTGCGATGGGGGAGTTGCGCTGTGGTGCGGGCGTCAGCCCTTGACGCCGGTGAAGCCGAGTCCGGCGACGATGTACTTCTGGCAGACGACGAACACGAGGACCGGCGGCGCGACGGCGAGCACCATCGCGGCGATGAGCTGGTCCTGCGGCGCCTGGGTGGCGAGCTGGGCGAGGGCGACACTGATCGGCTGTTTCTCCGGATCGGTGATCGCGACCAGCGGCCAGATGAAGTCCTTCCAGCTGTGCATGACGGCCAGCAGGCTGATCACGGCGAGCACCGGACGGCTCATCGGCAGCACGATCTTGGTGAGCAGCTGCCAGGTGTTGGCGCCGTCGACCCTGGCCGCGTCGAAGAGCTCCTTGGGCAGTGCGTCGAAGAACTGCTTGGCGAGCAGCACGGTGAAGGCGTTGGTTCCGGCCGGCAGCCAGATCGCCCAGTAGGTGTCGCCGAGGTTGAGGTGCAGGAAGGGCACGTCGATGACGGTCATGAAGAGGCTGACCATGTTCACCGAGTACGGCACGAACATCGTGGCCAGGATCGCCCCGTAGATCACCTTCCCGAACTTCGGCCGCAGCACGGACAGGGCGAAGCCCGCCGTCGCGGAGATGAAGAGCTGCACGAACCACGATCCGCCGACCACCAGGAAGGTGTTCATGAGGTAGTGGCCGATGCTCAGATCGGTGTACGCCGTCGAGAAGTTGCCCAGGAGCGGGCGGTCCGGCCACAGGGCCAGGGGGTGGTTGCTCAGCTCGGTGGGCGGGGTGACCGCGCCCTTGACCATCCAGTACAGCGGTCCGATGCCGATGAGCA
The DNA here is from genome assembly GCF_036227325.1 of Streptomyces sp. NBC_01465. Lineage (NCBI taxonomy): Bacteria > Bacillati > Actinomycetota > Actinomycetes > Kitasatosporales > Streptomycetaceae > Streptomyces > Streptomyces sp. NBC_01465. Next base: position 7,891,976 of record NZ_CP109467.1, read on the forward strand.
GCAGCAGGACCAGGGTGAGCCCCTGGATGGAGCGCACGGCTGCCCGTACGCCGGGCCGCTGGCGGTCGTTGGTGGAGACGAAGGTGGTCAGCGAGGTCATGACTTGCTCCAGCTGCGGGTGGCCCGCAGATAGACCGCGGAGAGCAGGGCGAGGGTGAGCACCATCAGGAAGGAGAGGGCGGCGGCCTGGCCGTACTGGCCGTCCTGGAAGGCGTAACGGAAGATCAGCAGCAGCACGGTGAGGGTCGAGTTCTCCGGGCCGCCGCCGGTGAAGACGTACGGCTCGGTGAAGACCTGCACGGTGGAGAGGAGCTGCACCAGGAGCAACAGGCCGATGACCGACCGCAGTTGGGGCAGCATGATGTGCCAGATGCGCCGCCAGATCCCGGCGCCGTCGACCTCGGCCGCCTCGTACAGCTCGCCCGGGATGGAGACCATCGCGGCGAGGTAGATCAGTACGGCGCCGCCCATGCCGGCCCAGGTGGACTCCAGGACCAGCGAGAGCATCGCGGAGTCCGAGGACTCCAGCCAGGGGTACGGGCCGAGGCCGATCGTGCCGAGCGCGCTGTTGAAGAGGCCGGTGCCCGGATCGTAGAACCACTTCCACAGCAGGATCGCGACCACCGGCGGGATGACGACCGGCAGATAGACCAGGAAGCGGTACACCCCGGCGCCGCGCCTCACCGTCGACATGACGGCGGCCAGGATCAGCGGGGCGGGGAAGCCGATGAGCAGGCCGAGGCCGACGAAGAACAGGGTGTTGCCGACGGCGGTGGAGAGCAGCGGATCGTCGAAGAGCGCCCGGAAGTTGTCCAGGCCGACCCAGGTGGCGGGCTCGACGAGGTTGGTCTTCTGGAAGCTCATCAGCAGGCTGCGCACGATCGGCCACCAGGCGAAGAGCCCGAAGACGATGAGCGTGGGCACGAGGAAGAGCCAGGCCGTCAGCTGCTTGCGCAGTCCGCCTGTGCGCCTGCGGTCCACGGCCCGCTCCGCGGGCTCCTTGGACACGGCTTCGGCGCGCCGGGGGTGGGTGAGCAGGGTCATGACCGGCTACTTCTGGGCCGCGGCGAGCTTGGCGTTGACGTCCTTCTCCGCTGCGGCGAGCAGCGAGGGGATGTCGGCGTCGCGCTTGGTGAGCACTGCCTGGACGACCGTGTCGAGCGCGGTGTAGAGCTGCTGCGCCTGGTAGGAGGGCTCCGGCTTGAGCTCCAGCTTCGACAGGCCGTCGATGTACGGCTTGAAGTGGTCCAGCTTCACATTGACGTACGGCTTGATCGCGGCGTTGATCGCGGTCTGCCGGGCGGCGTCGAAGACCGGCAGGGTCGGCACGCCCACCGCGGACTTGGGGTCGGCGGAGAGGGCCTTGGCCTGGGTGGCGGCCGCGTCGGTGCTGTACTGCGGTTCGGCGTAGGCGAAGGTCAGCCACTTGACGGCGGCTGCGGCGTGCTTGGTGTCGGCGGACTTGGGGACCATGTAGATGTCGCCGCCGGTGAGGGTGGCGTTGCCGCCCGCCTGGGGCAGCGGGGCGACCCCGAACGCGTCGGTGTTCTCCATGGAGAACTGCATCTTGGCGAGCCGGTAGGTGCCGGGGCTGCCCATGTACATGCCGATCTGGCCGGCCGCGAAGTTCTTGATGACGTCGGTCTGGTTGTTGAGCAGGTTCTTGCCGAGCGAGTCGTCCTTCCAGCGCATGTCCTTGAGCAGACCGAGCGCCTTCTGGGTGGCCTCACCGGTGAACGTGGCGCTGTACTTGCCGCCCTGCTGCGTCTCCAGGTCGCCCCCGAACGCGTAGCTGAGCATCGTCAGCTGCCAGCCGCCCTGGTTCTCCTTGGACTCCTGGACGTAGCCCGCCTTGCCGGTCTTCTCGCTGATCGCCTTGGCGGCGGCGCGGACCTCGTCCCAGGTGGCCGGCGGCTTGTCGGGGTCGAGGCCGGCCTTCTTGAAGAGGTCACGGTTGTAGACCAGGCCCTGTGCGTACGGGTTCTGCGGTACGCCGTAGACGTCGCCCGCGGTGTCGCTCAGGGGCTTGAGGATCTGCGGGTTGAACTCCTTGAAGTGGTCCCAGGCCTTGAGCTGGCCGGTGATGGGCTGGACCTGCTTCTGCTGGATGAGGCGCTGCGGCTCGGTGAGCGGGACCTTGATGACGTCCTCGACGCTGCCGCCCGCGAGCTTGGCGGAGAAGGTCAGCGGGTCGAAGACGGTGGTCGAACCCTGCACCTTGATGCCCGGGTTGGCCTTCTCGAAGTCGGAGACCTGCTTCTTGAACAGGGCCAGACCCGGCTTGTCGGTGGCCGGCGGCATGCCCTGGACGCGGAGCACGACATCGCCGTTGGAACCGGACTTGCTGGGCGTGACGGCGGCACAGCCCGAGAGGGCGACGGTGACGGCCACGCAGCCGAGTACGGCTGCACGACGGGATATTGGGGACATCTCGACTCCAAGAAGAGCAGGGGGTACCTAGGGAGGGCGTGCCTGAAGGTCGTACGAGGGGTCAGCGGGTGGGCGCGGGGCCCGTGGAGGCGCGCGGGACGAGCCGGGAGCCGATCTCCACGACCGGGGTCCCGCCGGCGCCGTTCGCCCGGCCGGCGATCGTCTCGATGAGGAGGTCTCCGGCCTTGGCGGCGATCTCCTCCGGATCGATCCTGATGGTGGTGAGGCTGGGGGTGGAGACGGAGGCGAGCAGCGTGTCGTCGATGCCGATGACGCTGACGTCGCCGGGCACGCTCACTCCGAGTGAGTTCATCTGGTGCAGTACGCCGAGGGCGACCAGGTCGTTGTGGGCGATCACGGCCGTCGCCCCGTGTGCGGCGACGAGGGTGGCGGCGTGCACGCCGGTCTCGAACCGCGGTTCGTAGGGGCCGAGTTCGACGACGGAAAGGTCCAGGGCCTCGAACGACTCGTGGATGGACTTGCCGCGGGTGAGCTCGTCGCGCGAGGCGTTGATGAAGACGCAGCGCCGGTGCCCGTACGCCCGCAGGTGCTCGACCGCCTGGGTGATCCCGGCGGACAGGTCGATGCGGACCTCGGGGATGCCGGGCACGTGGCGGTTGACGATCACCAGGGGCATCTGGCCCGCCAGTTCGAGCAGCCGGTCCTCGCTGAGCGTGGAGGCCCAGAGGACCAGACCGTCGACCCGCTTGGACACGGCCGCGATGGTGGCCAGTTCGTCCGTCTCGTGCTCGTCGCTGTCGGCGACCAGGACCGTGAAGCCCTGGCGCCGGGCGCGGGCCTGGATCGCCTTGACGATCGGCGGGAAGAAGGGGTTGGCGATGTCCGGGATGATCATCCCCAGGGTGCCGGTGGAGCCGCCGCGCAGGCTGCGGGCCGCCGGGTTGGGGGCGTAGCCGAGCTTGGCCGCCGCGTCCAGAATGCGCTGCCTCGTCCTCGGCTGCACCTGGTCGGGGGCGGTGAAGGCGCGGGACACCGTCGAGACCGAGACGCCTGCTGCGCTCGCCACCTCCCGGATCGTGACTGCCACGGACGGCCTCCTCGTCGTCGTACACCTGCTGGATGCGGTGGATCCTTGCGAACGTTCCCGGACGTGTCAAGAGTGTTTCCACAAGGAAAATCCTCTGGGTACAGGGGACTTGCGCGAGACGCGTGTCCCCGCCAATGATTCCTTCTCGGCAACATCTCTGAAATTGCGGGAACGTTTTCATAGAGGAGTGGCATGAAGATCACCGGCCTGGAAGTGCTGACTCTCCCCGACCACGGCGACAGCATGATGCTGGTCGCCGTGGACACGGACGAGGGCATCCACGGACTGGGGGAGGTCGGTATCAGGTCCCGTCAGAAGGCGGTGGCGGGCGGGATCGAGCACCTTGCGGAGCTGATCGTCGGGGAGGACCCGACGCGCATCGAGCACCTCTGGCAGGTCATGTTCCGGCGCGGCTTCTTCCCTGCGGACCGCATCCTCGGAGCCGCCATCGCCGCGGTGGACGTGGCACTTTGGGACATCCGCGGCAAGGCTCTGGGTGTGCCGGTGCACGAACTGCTCGGCGGCCGGGTGCGCGACCACGTGCCCGCCTATGTGCACGTCGGCGACGGCTACCACGACCGCGAGGGGTTCCTCGCCCGCTGCCGCGACCTCGTCGCCGAGGGCTGGGGGCATCTGCGCTTCGCGGCGCCCCACGACGCCAACGACGTACTGGACGCCCGGCGTTGTCTGCGTGACTCCGTCGCCCTCTTCCACCAGGTGCGCGAGACCGTCGGGGACGAGGTGGAGCTGATCCTCGACGTGCACACGCGGCTCGACCCGCCGGAGGCGCTGACGCTCTGCCGTGAAATCGAGGCGGCACGCCCGTACTTCGTCGAGGATCCGCTGCGCTGCGAGAACCCGGAGAGCTACCGGATGCTGCGGACGCGCACCGGCGTACCGCTGGCCGCGGGCGAACAGTACGGATCCAAATGGGAGTTCAGGTCCCTGATCGAGGGCGACCTCATCGACTACGCCCGCGTGGACATCGGCGTCGCCGCCGGCCTCACCGAGGCGAAGAAGATCGCGGCGATGGCGGAGACCCACCACATCAAGCTCGCCACCCACAATCCGCTGGGCCCCGTCACCGCGGCCTCGTCCCTGCAGCTCAACCTGGCCTGCCCCAACGTGGCGATCCAGGAGCACCAGACCGACCCCGAGCCGGCGATCGCCGCCCTCTTCACGCAGCGGCCCACGGTCGTGCCCGGACGCGTCGAGTACAGCGACCTGCCGGGCATCGGCGTCGTCATCGACCGCGACGAGGCCCGCAAGTACCAGGCCACCGCCGCCGAGCGCCCCCATCTGCGCACGGCGGACGGTGCCTTCACCAACTGGTAGAGATGCGCCGTCAGACGGTCCGGCCGAGCAACTCGAAGAAGGTGTCCCCCCGTACGAGCTCGAAGGGGTCGCCGAGCAGTTCACCCAGCTCGGCGATGTCGTCCGGCGTCCAGTTCCAGGCGTTGACGGCCCCGGCGACGAACAGCGGACCGGCGCCGTCCCAGCCCTCGATGTGCCGCACCAGCGCGGCGTGGTACTCGGCGGCATCACCCTGCGGCGAGAAGTTGCCGATCACCTGCAGACCCGCGGGACGCGTCTGCAGGTCGCCCGTCTCCCAGGACTGCACGATGCCGCGCAGCGGGGTGTTCCTGCGGTACGAGGAGACCACCCGCTCGTCGAGGGGCACCCACCCTTCGCCGTCCGGCCTGCGCTGGTTGTACGCGTAGACGAGGTCCATTCCGGTACGGCGGAGGAACCGGCCCGAGAGCTCCGTGTAGGAGTCCAGGGCCTCCGCCGGCCAGGAACCGGGGTAGGTGTAGCCCGCCCCGGAAGGGCCCGCGATCAGCAGGTCGTTGGCCGTCGCGGTCTGCTGGTAGTACGCGAGGAGAGCCGGCCCCAGGTCGGCCAGGAGCGGGCTGACCGTCCAGTTGACGGGGACGCGGCCGCGCGCCGGGTTGTCCCACAGGTCGCGCATACGGCGCTGGCAGTACTGCGCGTTGTCGCCCTCGCCGACGGTGAGGGTGAGGTAGACGCGGTTGCGGAGGGAGGCCTTGGGCCGGGGGCGGACCGTGGAGGAGATCTTCGCCGGGACTCCCGCGTGCACGGTGCCGTTCATGTAGAAGTCCGTGGCGATCACCTCGATGCCGTGCCGCGAGGCCCGGTCGACGCCGCCCCATTCGCCCGCCACGTCGTTGGAGAACCAGCCGCAGTACGGGGTCGTCGGCGTGACCCGGGAGAAGACCTCGTCGAGCAGTTCCCCGGTCGCGCCCGCCGGTGGCAGCCACAGGACCATCGCCCGTCCGGCCACCGCGTAGTCGCGGAAGTACGGGAAGGGCTCGACGCGGGTGGGTGGGGTGGTGGTCGCGGTGACCAGGTACTGGTTCCACACGTCGACCTCGGCGACGAGCTGCCCGGTGCCGGCCGGCGGGGCGAAGCGGTAGATGAAGTAGCCGCCGCCGTCGCCGAAGCGGTTGGCGTCCCCGCCGAGGGCGGAGTTGAGGCCGTCGAAGAGGTACGGGGCCTCGCCGTCCGTGCCCGCGGTGAAGGACGCGATGACCTGGCCGTCGGCCTTCACCGTGACCTGGTGGACCGACGCACCCCAGCCGTCGTCCCCGAAGGAGTCCTGGAACCGGAGGAACACGCCGTCCGCGCCCGGGAGTTCGGCGCTGAGGTCGAAGGTGCGGACCGCACGGTTGGAGGAGTCGCGGACCCGCACGCTCTCCCGCGCGACCTCACGCCACTGCACCCCGTCGGCCTTCACGGTCCTGGTCGGCGGCAGCCCGGTCAGGAAGGTGTGCGAGCAGCGCGGGAAGAGGTTGTCCAGCTGCCACCGGTAGACGGCTGCGGGGTCGTCGTCGAAGCGGCCGCGCAGGTCGGCGACGGTTCTCAGCCCGTACGTGCGGGCCTGCTCGGCCGTGGCGGCCACCGCGTTCTCCAGGCCGGCCAGAGTCGTGGCCACGTTCACCGAGTCCGGGACCGCGGGGTCGTGCAGTACGGCGCCGCGTATCTCGCCGCGGTAGCGGTCGATGAGGTCGACGGCGTGATCGTGGTGGGTGACCGGGACGCCGGTGGAGGCGAGCCAGCGCTGATCGAGGCCCGAGGTGTCGTACGTGAAGTACAGGCGTGGCCTCTTGCGGTTGACGACCCCCTGCAGGGTGGTGAGGAGCAGTTGGTCGTCGCCGCCCAGTGCGCCGGCGTCGGCGACATCGAGGTGGACGGGGCTGCCGAAGGACGGCAGCAGCCGGGCGGCGGACCGGGATTCCGCCGCTGCGGACGACGCGGGCAGGGAGATCCCCAGACCGGCGGCGGCCAGGGTCGCGCCAGGGGCCATCAGGAAGCTTCGTCGGGACACCATCAACGATCACTGCTCCTCTGGGAAGGCGTGACATCGTTGTCAACAGCCAGTGAACGTAGCGATGAGGAAGGGGAGTTGTCCATGGGGCGTGCGTGACGGACTCCGTCCGTGTGCAGGGCGGGGTGAAAATTGACCAGCAGTGGAGGATTGCAGCCCACGACAGCACGCCAGTTGATTTTCTACGGTCGGTCCATGACAACCAGCACCGAGCCACTGTCCTCGGTCCAGATGGCGCGCTTCGTCGCGCACGGCTCCCTGCGCCTGGATGCGGTCGTACCCCGGGAGATGAACGACCGTGCGATCCCGATCCTCGATGCGGGGATCCCGGCGGTACCCCACCGGACACCGGTCGACACAGCGTTCCCCGAGGGCTCCTTCGTCCGCGAACTGCTCGAACTCCCCGCCGTCTCCGGGGCGTTGACCAGCCTCGTCGGTCCCGACCCGACCGTGGACCACCACGCCGTGCACATCCGCGAGCCCCTCAACGGCACCGCCCAGCCGCTGCACGGGGACGCGATCATCGACGTACGGCCCGACGCCTTCGACGTGCAGCTCATGTACTACCCGCACGAGGTGACCGCCGACATGGGCGGCACCCTGAGCGTCCCGGGCAGCCATCTGCGCCGTACCAACGAGAGCGACACCGGCCGCTACCAGAATCTGCGCGGCCAGACACGGCTCGTCTGCCCGGCCGGCACCGTGGTGCTTCTGCACCACGGGCTGTGGCACGGCGGGCGCCGCAACGACAGCGCCGTACGCCGCTACATGTTCAAGATCCGCTTCAATCCGACCGTGCCGCAGGTGCGCCTCTGGGACACCGCCGATCTCGACGATCCGGCGGTGGCGGCCGAACTGCGCACCCAGTTCCCGTGGTACGAGCACGCCACGGGGCGCCTGGAGATCTACAACCGCATCCATCTCTGGCGCGCTCTCACCGGCGACCCTTCCTTCGACCTCGACCAGTGGACCACCCGGGTGGCCAACCGCCCGGCTCTCGGGAGCAACGCATGAGCACACGTCAGCAGGTCCTGGTGCTGTACCTGGCCACGTCGGCCCTGGACGCGGAGGTGGTGGGCTGGGCGAACTACGACGGCACCGGCCGCACCCGCCCGACGACCGGCGACAGCGACGAGCCGCCGTATCCGACGGGAGTGGCCGCGCTGGAGGACGGCTGGCGGCTCTTCCAGGCCTCGCAGCTGCTCCCGCCGCAGGCGGGCCACGAGTACGACACGTCCTTCCTCAAGCACGAGTTCTTCTTCGAGAAGCTCACAGCAGTCTGAGCGCGTCGGCGCACACGCCCACGCGGACGGTCTGGCCCCAGGTGAGCTGCAGCGCGTCGGTCTCGATCCCGTCGCCGAAGGCGATCAGCCGGTCGGACTCGACGGTCAGCCGCAGCCGGTCCGTCCGCGTGAGCAGCCCTTCCACGTACGTCGTCCCGGTCACGGGGGAGGGCCACGCCTCCCGTACGAACCACAGCAGCCGGCGGTCGGTGGGGCCGGGCACGGCGAGGGCGCTCGCGCGCTGGAGCCACAGGGAGCGGAGCCAGCCCGTGGCGCCGGTCCCGGTGCCCACCAGGACCCCTGAGGAGGCCTGGGGTTCGGCGGGGGTCGTGCCGTCGTCAGGGCCCAGGCGGTAGCGGGCGGTCTGGTGTCCGGGCGGGCCGAGGTAGATCTCGTTGAGTGCGAGGAGCCGCTGGGTGTCGTCGGCGACGGCCTCCACCATGGTGAGTTCGTCGGCGGCGGCTCCGGGGGTGACGGCGTGGGCGAGGAGCTTCGCGGTGTCGACGGGGCTGTGCCGTACGAGCACTCCGGGATTGCGCCCGGGGTCGGTGTCGATGCCCACGACCGGCTGACCCGAGAGGTACTTGGCCGCGTTGGCGACGAGCCCGTCCTGGCCGACGACGACCACCACGTCCTCCGGGCCGAAGAGGAACCGGTCGAGGTCGGCCCGTTCCACGGTCGTCTGCCGCCACTGCAGTGGTACGGCCGCCGCCACATTGACCAGGGCTCGCTGCGTGCGGTGGTGGCGTTCGGCGACCTCGTCGATCGACCGGCCGCGCCCGCTGAGGAAGAACGCGGCCTGCCCGTGCGTACCGTGCCGGGCGAGCAACTCCTCGTACTCGGTGGTGCGGTGGACCAGCACCGCGCGCGGGGCCAGGCTCATGACGCGTCGGCGGCGGGACGGCCCAGCTTGGCGAGGAGCCCGGTCAGGACGTCGGGGGAGAGGGTGAGGCTGTCGATGCGCGGGAGGTTCTCGGCGAGACGGCCCGCGGTCAGTGCGTTCAGGGTCGCCGCATCCACCTCGGTGTGGACGCGCAGCCAGGCCGCCTGCGCCTGGGCGCGCGCCTCGCCGACCTCGCGGGCGGCCTCGGCCTCGGCCTTGGCGAGCCGTACGGTACGTGCTGCCTCGGCCGTGGCCCGAACCGCGTCGGCGGCCGCGTTCTCCTCGGCCTTGCGGCGGGCGTTGATGCCGTTCTGGTCGACCAACTGCTCTTCCTGGCGGGCCAGTTCGATCTTGCTGGCGAGCTCGTTCTCGGCGATGGCGCGCTCGCGCTGGACCGCCACGGCGCGGCGTTCGTACGTGGCCCGGTCGGCCTCCTGCTGGATCTGCTCCCGTGCGGGGGTACGGAGCGCGCGCTCCACCTCGGCCTCGGGCCGCACGGCGACCACCCGGACGGCGACGACCTCGATGCCGGTGGCGGGGAGTCTGGGCTCGTCCGTGAGCCCGGTCGTGATCCGGTCGCGTACGGCTGACACTCCGTCAACCAGGGCTGCGGCCAGGGTGGTTCGCGCCAGTACGTCCAGCGCGTGCTGCTGCGCGGTCTCGGTGAGGAGGGTGGCGAGCTGCTCCAGAGGGGCGCCGCGCCAGGCGCCGGTGTCCGGGTCGACGGAGAAGTCGAGCCGGGCGGCGGCGGTGGCCGGTTCGCTGATCCGGTAGGTCACCGTGGCCTGGAGGGTGACGTCCTGGAAGTCGGAGGTGCGGGCGTGGAAGGCCATCGCCAACTCGCGGTCGTTGACCGGTACTTCGGAGAGTGCGGCGGACAGTGGGCGGAACCAGAAGCTCAGCCCGGTGCCGTCGTGGGCGACCTTGCCCTGCTTGTGGTGGCGGATGTGGGAGGTGGGTGCGGAGCGGAGGTGGCGCCAGCCGAGGCGCCGGGTGATGTCTGCCATGGGAAGACCTCTCTTCTCGTCAGTAAGACGATATTGGTTCGCTTCAATATCGTCAAGACGACGAAAAGAGAGGTTCGGGCGAATCAGGCGGAGGCCGGGGACTTCGCCGGCGCGGGACGGGCGGGTGCGGTCGTGGCGGACGGGCGGGGGAGCAGGGCGATCAGCGCGGTGGCGACGACGAGCAGGAACACACCGATCCAGGTGGTGAGTTCGGCGGCCGAAGCGTACGCATTCCGGCCCGGATGCGCGCCCAGCGAGGCGAAGAAGACCGCGCCGAGGGCGGCGACCCCGGTCGCGCTCGCGAACTGCTGGGCGGTGGTCAGCACGCCGGCCGCGGAGCCCGCCTGCGCGGGGCGGACCCCCGAGAGGACGGTCCCCATCAGGGAGGGCACGGCCAGGCCGCTCCCCAGGCCGAACAGCCCGAGCGGGGCAATCAGCAGGGAGGCGTGGAGCCCGCCGCCGGTGAGGTGGAGCGAGACGGCGAGGACCGCCATGCCGAGGGCGCAGATCCCCGTCCCCGCGTACAGCACCCGCGTGCCGAACCGCGCGACCAGTCCCCGCCCGAGCAGCGAGGCGGCCATCGACGCCGCGCCCATCGGCAGGAACACCAGCCCCGCCGATCGCGCACCGAGCCCGAGCCCCGACTGGAGCAACAGGGTCTGTACGAACATCAGGCCGCCGAAACTCGCCATCAGCGCCACATTGACCGTCAGCCCCGCCGAGAAGGAACGCGAGCGGAACAGGGCCGGGTCCAGCAGAGGTTCACCGCCGCGACGCGCAAGACCCCGCTCCCACCGCAGCGTTGCGTACAGCGCCGGGACGGCCGCGGCCAGGGAGACCCAGCACCACAGCGGCCAGCCCCGGTCCCGGCCGAGCACCAGCGGTGCCAGGGCCAGCGCCAGGGACCCGCAGACGCCGAGGGCGCCGAGCGGGTCGAGGCGCGAGCGACGCCCGGGTTCGCCGGCCGGGAGCAGCCGCAGGGCAGCGGCCACGGCCACGGTGCCCACCGGGACGTTGACCAGGAAGATCACCCGCCAGCCGAGCCCGAGCAGATCCGCCTGCAGCAGCAGCCCGCCGAGCACCTGCCCCGCGATGCCGCCGGTGCCGATGGCGACCCCGAACCAGGACATCGCGCGCGGCCGGCTCTGCACCGGGAACAGCGCGGTGATCAGGGCCAGCACCTGCGGCGCCATCGCGGCCGCGGTCAGCCCCTGCAGCAGGCGGGCGCCGACGAGCTGCGCGGGGGACTGGGCGAGACCGCAGAGCAGCGAGGCCAGCGCGAAGCCGGTCATGCCGAGCGTGAACAGCCGCCGGTGGCCGTAGAGATCACCGAGCTTGCCGCCGGTGACCATCGCGGCGGCGTACGTGAACCCGTAGCCCCCGACGACGAGTTCGAGGGCGGAGGGCCCGGCGTGCAGATCGTGCGAGAGGGACGGGGCGGCCACATTGACCACCATGTAGTCGAAGGAGGCCATGAAGGTGGCGAGCAGGATCACCGGAAGCGTCAGCCAGCGGCGGCGGTCGGAGGGGTGCGTGGACACGGCGCTCATGTGGGCGGCCTCTCGTGCGGGGTGTGTACGGAGAGGTTCGCCTCGCGCCCCGGTACCGCACATGGGGCAGAATCCCTAGCTGCCTCTTCAGATTCCTGGGCTGCGTAGGATCGGGGCCGTGACCAGCGCGATACCGTCGGCCGTCTTCGTCGCGAGGGCGGAGGAGATGGCCCGGCTCACCGACGCGTACGAACGTGCGCGGTCGGACGGTCCCGTGACGGTGCTCATCGGCGGCGAGGCGGGCATCGGGAAGACCCGGCTCGTGAACGAGTTCACCGCGTCACTCACCGCGCGGGTGGTGACGGGCGGCTGTCTGCCGCTGGGTGCGGACGGGCTGCCGTACGCACCCTTCGTCGCCCTCATGCGCGGGCTCGTACGGGGCCTGGGCGTGTCCGTCGCCGCGCAGCTGCTGCCGGGCGGCGGACGGCGTGGACTGGCGCACTGGCTGCCGGAGTTGGGTGAAGCGGACGGCGTCCCCGATCCCTCGTACGGCCGGGCCCGTCTCTTCGGCGAGGTGCTCACGCTCGTCGAGTCGGCGGCGGGAGAGGGGCCGCTGGTGCTGGTCGTCGAGGACCTGCACTGGGCCGACGCGTCGAGCCAGGAGCTGCTGCTCTACCTGGTCCGCAATCTCACGCACCCCGGAGTGCTGCTCCTGGTGACCCACCGGTCGACCGGGCTCGACGCGACGCATCCCGTACGGTCCCTGCTCGGCGCACTCGGACGGCTCGGCCCCGTCCGGCGCGTCGACCCGGCGCCGCTGGGCAGGGCGGACGTCGAGCAGCTCTTGACCGTACGTCAGAAGACATCTGTGGATGTCGAGTTGGCCGAGAGAGTGTACCGGCGCAGCGAGGGAAATCCGCTCTTCGTCGAGGCGCTGGCCGACACCGGAGCCGGGGAGGCGACCCCGGCGCCGCTCCGGGACCTGCTGCTCGCCGGGCTCCACGAGCTGTCCGACGCCGGACGTCGCTGCGTCCGTGCCGCCTCCGCCGTCGACGACGTTGTCGGCCAGGAGCTGCTCGTGGCCGTCACCGGGCTGCCGGACAGAGAGCTGGAGGACGCGCTGCGGCCCGCGGTGGAGCGGCGGCTGCTCGTACCGGCCGACGACGGCTACACGTTCCGGCACGCGCTGATCCGGTCCGCCGTCTACGAAGACCTGCTCCCCGGCGAACGGATCCGTCTGCACACGCGATATGCCAGAACCCTGGAGGCGGACCCCGGCCTGTTGCCGCCGGGCCGGGCCCCGGCCGCACTGGCCGCCCACTGGTACGCGGCGGGCGACCGCGTCCGGGCCGCGGAGGCCGCCTGGTACGCGGCCGAGAGCGCCCGCCACCGCTATGCGTACGCCGAGGCGCTCCGACTCCTCGAACGCGTCCTGGAACTGGGCGAGTTCACCCCGAAACTGCCGGAGCTCGGCGACGTGCTGGGCGCGGCGGCCGAAGCCGCCCTCTGCGCGGGCGAGGCGGAACGCGGCACCGCACTGGCCACCGCCGCACTCGACGAGAGCGGGGACCCCGAGACCTCGGCCCTGCTCCTGGAGACCCGCAGCCTGCTCGGCCATCTCCGCGGCCGGGACGGTCTCGACGACCTCCGGGCGGCGCTCGCCCTGCTGCCGCAGCACGCGGAGACCGTACGCGGCCGACTGCACGCCACACTCGCCAGCAGGCTCGCCGGACTGTCGCGCACCGACGAGGCCGCCGAGCACGCGACCGAGGCGCTGCGGCTGGGGCGTGCCGTCGGGGACCCGGGAACCCAGGGCCTCGCGCTGGTCACGCTGGGCGCGCACGCGGCCCGCAACGGAGACCCGGCGGGCGCCGTGGACCTCTGCCGCGAAGGCTCGCGGCTCGCCCTGCTCGCGGGGCGGCACGAGACGGTGGTGCTCGCCGCCGTCATGGAGTCCATCGCGTTCAAGGCGGCGGGGGCGTACGCGGATGCGGCAGCCGTCGCCAGGAGCGAACTCGGACGCGCGCGCCGCACCGGCATCGCGGGCAACCGGGGCGCGGTCCTGTCCGCCGTCTACGCGGACGCCCTGATAGCCCTGGGCGACTGGACCGAGGCGCGCGCGACGGTACGCGACGCACTGGCCCAGGATCCGCCGCCGCTCTACCGCGCGGTGCTGCTGACCAACCTCGGAACGGTCGACGTCGCACAGGGCGAGACCGGTGCGGCACGGACGGCGGCGACCGAGGCGGCCCGGCTCATCGGGGGCGAGTACAGCGGGCGGGAGTTCCTCCTTCCGCTGCACGATCTGCAGTGCCAAGTGGCGCTCGCCGACGGACTTCACGAAGAGGCGAACCGCGTCTTCGGCACGGTTCTCGCCGACCCGGAACTGCCCGCCCATGCGGCGCTCGCCTGGCCGCTGCTCCGTACCGGACGTCAGATCTGCGACCTGCTCGGCGCGCACGACCGAGTACGCGCGGACGCACTCCGCGCCCAACTGGCCGTGCACGCAAAGGCGTTCCCGTCGGACAGACCCGTCGAGGCCGCCCACCGGACCACCTTCGAAGCCTGGTACGGCAATGAACAGGCGGCCTGGGACTCCGCGGCCGAGGCCTGGCGCACCCTGGGCCACCGGGGTCAGCTCGCCTTCGTTCTGCTCGGGGCGGCGGAGTCGGCGCTCGCCGCGGGCGACCGCGCCACGGCCGCCGACCGCCTCCGCGAGGCCGAGACGCTCGCGGCCGCTCTCGGCGCCGCCCCGCTCGCTCGCGAAATCGGACTCCTCGCCGCCCGCGGCCGCCTCGCCCTCGACGTACCGGCCGAGGGACGGCCCGACGGCCTGGGCCTCACACCCCGCGAGACGGAAGTGCTGCGCCTCGTCGCCGAGGGGCACAGCAACCGCCGTATCGCACAGGAGCTGTTCATCTCCGCCAAGACGGCGGGCGTCCATGTCTCCAACATCCTCGCCAAACTGGACGTGACCTCCCGTACGGAAGCCGCCGCCCTCGCCCACCGGCTCCGTCTCTTCGGCTGACGCCGGGACGGAGCCGGTCGGGCGGTGCCGCTGTTACGTGTGCGGCCTGTGGCCCTTCTCCTGCTTCGGGAACGTCTGGTCGGCGCCCGGCAGGGTCGGCTTCGGCAGGGTCGCCACGTCCTCCTTGGCCTGCGCCAGCTGCTCCGCCGTGTTGTGCGGCAGACGCGGCGGGCGCGGCCTGCTGTGGGAGAAGCGGAACGCGGACGTCAGATCACCGAAGGTACGGCGGCGCCACTCGGTGATGTTGGGTTCCTCGACGCCGGTGAACCGCTCCAGGAACTGCAGCGCCGACGTGTGGTCGAAGGCCTCGCCCGCCACCCAACCGCCCACGGTCCAGGGCGAGATGATGATGGCAGGGACCCGGAACCCGCCGCCGATGGGCAGCCCCTGGACGAACTCGTCCACCGTGCCGGCCTTCGGGGTGGGCGGGGGCACGTGGTCGAACAGGCCGTCGTTCTCGTCGTAGTTGAGGATGAAGGCCGTCTTCGCCCAGACCTTCGGGTTGGACGCGATCGCCTCGATCTTCTGCGCCACGAAGTCCGCGCCGGCCGCCGGGAGATAGTCCGGGTGCTCGGACTGGTAGCTCGTCGGCATGATCCAGGAGACGGCCGGCAGCCGGTCGTTGCGGGCGTCGTCCTCGAAGGTGCCCTCGGGCTGGGGGCGCACCCCGCGCTCGTAGAGCTCGTCGCCCGGCTTGGCGTCCTTGAACGTCTGGAACTGCTCCAGGAGGTTGCAGCCGTAGTCGTCGTCCTGCTGGTAGACCTTCCAGCTGACGCCTGCGGCCTGCAGTCGCTCGGCGTACGTCGTCCACCGGTACGGCTTGGGCGCGGTGTTGTTGAGGATGGGTCCGCCCTGCGTGCCGCCCGGGTCGATGGTGCCGGTCATCCAGTACAGCCGGTTCGGCCAGGTGGGCCCGAAGACGGAGCAGAAGTAGTTGTCGCAGATGGTGAAGGTCTCCGCGAGGGCGAACTGGAAGGGTATGTCCTTGCGGGTGTAATACCCCATCACATAGGGGCCGTTGACGCCGTCCGCCTTGCGGTGCGCGGGTAGCCACTGATCCATCTTGCCGTTGTTCCACGCCTGGTGCTGCACCGACCAGGCATGGCTCGTCGACGGGATGGCCTGGGCGCTGGAGCTGTGGGTGTCCAGGTGGAACGGCAGCAGATAGCCGTCCGGGTTGACGGTGTCGGGCTGGTAGAACACAGACCGGCCGTCCGCGAGTCGCAGCGCGTCGGGGTCACGGAAGCCGCGCACCCCGGAGAGAGTGCCGAAGTAGTGGTCGAAGGACCGGTTCTCCTGCATCAGCATGACGACGTGCTCGATGTCGCGCATCGAACCGTGACGGGGCGGTCCGGCAGCCACGGCCTTCTGCACGCTGGGCGGCAGGAGGTTGAGCGCTGCTGCGCCGCCGACTGCCCCGGCCGCGGAACCGAGGAGTCTGCGTCGTGTCAACTCAGCCATGAACATCCCTTCGAGAGCCGTGAACGAGTCCGTTGTCGTGGACCCGTCGAGACTCTTCCGGGAAGGCGGGAGGGGTGAAAGGGGCTGTTGATGAACAGGCGCAAAATAGGTGGCAAGGCCACGGTCAAGTGCCGACCGGGGCGCAGGTGTTGCCGCCCTGGAGACCCCGGCCCACCACCGCGTTGTTGTCAGTCGTCGGCCACCCCCAGCTCTGCGAGGAGATCACCGCGCAGCCGCGCGAAGTCCGGATCCGTACGCCGCCGGCCCTCCGGGAGGTCCACCGTCCTCGGTGTTCCGAGCCTGCCGTCGGTCAGTACGAGGACCCGGTCGGCCAGCAGGATCGCCTCGTCCACGTCATGGGTGACCAGCAGCACGGCGGGGCGGTGCACCGCGCACAGCTCGCGGAGCAGGGTGTGCATCCGCAGCCGGGTGAGCGCGTCCAGCGCCCCGAACGGCTCGTCGAGCAGGAGCAGTTCGGGTTCGCGCACCAGCGCCCGCGCCAGCGCGGCCCGCTGTGCCTCGCCGCCCGAGAGCGTCCCCGGCCAGGCGCGCTCGTGGTCCGTGAGACCGACCTCGGCGAGAGCGGACCGGCCGCGTTCGCGCGCCCCTTGGCGGGGCAGCCCGAGGATGACGTTCTCCAGGACCCGCTTCCAGGGCTGCAGCCGGTGGTCCTGGAAGACGACGGCCCTGCGCCGCGGTACGAGCAGCCGCCCGCCGGTCTCCGGGTCGAGTCCCGCCATCGCGCGCAGCAGCGTCGACTTGCCGGAGCCGCTGCGTCCGAGGAGTGCGACGAACTCGCCCCGGAAGATGTCGAGTTCGATGCCGGAGAGGACTTCGCGGCCCGCGAAGGTGCGGGTCACCTTCTGCGCGGACACTGCCAGTTCAGCTGTGGCCGTCGCCATCACGCACCCCCGTCGAATCCGCGCCGCCACGACAGCAGCCGCCGCTCCAACAGCCGGACGAGGCCGTCCGCCCCGAGCCCGAGCAGCCCGTAGATCAGCAGACCGAGGACGATGATGTCGGTCCGGTACCAGCTCTGGGCCTGGTTCATGAGGTAGCCGATGCCGTTGGTGGCGTTGAGCTGCTCAGCGATGATCATGATGAGCCAGGCGCCGGTGAGGGCGAAGCGCAGCCCGACGAGGAAGCCGGGGACCGCGCCGGGCAGGATCACATGGCGTACGAGACCGAGCCGGCCGAGCCCCACCGTGTGCCCCGACTCGACAAGCCGGTGGTCGACACCGCGGATCGCCGCATAGGTGTTCACGTACACCGGGAAGGCCGTGCCGAAGGCGACCAGTGCGATCTTCGGGGTCTCGCCGACCCCGAACCAGATGATGACCAGCGGCAGCAGACCCAGGACGGGCAGCGCGCGAAGTACCTGCATCGTCGAGTCGAGGAGTTCGTCGCCCAGCCGGAACAGTCCGGCCACCACGGCGATGACCAGCCCGGCGGTCACACCGAGCGCCAGACCGGAGGCGACCCGGGTGAGCGAGGCCAGCAGATGGTCGGTGAGTTCGCCGGTCTTCGTCAGCTCCCAGCCCGCGGAGAACACCGAGCTGGGTGTGGCGAGGACCCGCTCGCCGACCACGCCGAACGTACCGAGCAGCTGCCAGACCAGGACCAGCAGCAGCGGGCCCGCCAGCCGGCGCACCGGCCGGGGGAGCGGGATGCGGGTGCGGCGCGGGGTGTTGAGGGACGTGGCGTCGACCAGTGCGTTCCCGGGACCGGGGCCGGGAGGGCCCGCGGCGCCGCCGTCCCCGGTGAGGGACGACGGCGCCGCGGGGACGGTCAGTGCGTCAGGCACCGACGACCACCTTGTGATCGGCGGTGAAGGGCTTGCCGGACACCAGCTCCGACTCCGTTCCGTCGGGGCCGACCGGCACCTCGCCGATCAGCGTGACGCGGTGCAGCGTGCGCTGCACGTCCAGGTGCTCGATGTCGCGCGGGGCCAGGTGCGCGGTGGCGCGGTTGTCCCAGAACGCGACGCTGCCCGGCTCCCAGCGGAAGCGGACCGTGTACTCGGGGCGCGTGATCTCCCCGTACAGCAGGTCCAGTACGGCCTTGCTCTCGCGCGCCGAGACGCCCACGATGTGGCTCGTGAAGCCCGGGTTGACGAACAGGGCGCGTTCGCCGGTGCGCGGGTGGACGCGGACGACCGGGTGGACGGCGACCAGCAGGTTGTCGTTGATGCGCTTGGCGTACTCGCTGTTGCCGTCGGTCTTCTCCGAGCCGCCGTAGCGGTGCTCGGCGCGCAGGGTGTCGACGAAGGCGCGGACCGGCTCGGAGAGGCCTTCGTACGCCGCGACCAGGTTGGTCCACTGTGTGTCCCCGCCGAACTCCGGGACCGTCTCGGCCCGCAGGATGGACCCGGCGGGCGGGTTCACGGCGGCCGTCACATCGGTGTGCCAGCCGGAGAAGTAGCTGTACTGGCGCTTCTTGACGGCGTCGCGGAAGCCCTTGCCGTACCGCTCCTCGTAGCGCCGCGGGTCGATCGTGAAGATCTCCGGGTGGTCGGCCGGCGGGGCGTCGTCGTGCGGGTGGGCGTAGGTGAGCTCGCCGAACTGCCGGGCGAAGTCGATCTGGGAGGCGTGGTCGAGGTCCTGCTCCCGGAAGAAGACGACCTTCCAGCGGTCCAGCGCCTGCTGAATGGTGGTGAAGTCGTCCGCGGAGAGCGGCTTGGAGAGGTCGACGCCGGAGATGTCGGCGCCGGTGCGGCCGGATGCGGGGCGTGCGGAGGCGGTCATGAGGAGGAACCCTTCTGTACGGTGCGGGAGTTGAAATCCCTGGATACGGATGGATCGAACTGACCGGACATGTCGACCTTTCCGGGCAGCTGGTCATTGGCGGTGAAGAGATCGGCCTGCTTCTGCTGGGCCTGGATCACCGCGTCGTCGATGGGCACGTAGGAGGTGCGGCCGACGGCCTCGAAGACCTGTCGGCCGAGGGCGGGAGTCTGCTTGCGGATCTTGACGTAGTACGCCTGGACCCAGGCGTCGGGATGGCCGGCGATCCATGTGTTGGCGGCCACCAGCCGCTGGGCGAAGTCGAGGAGCGCCTTGCGCTTGGCCGGGTCGGCGAGGGCCTTCTCGGTGGCGATCCGGAAGGAGTAACCGGGCGTCACGGTGCGGCCGTTGATGACCTGGACGGCGTCCGGGTGCTCCTGGAGGTACTTGGCGCGGGTCTCCTCGCTGACCGTCGCGGCGTCGACGGTCCCCGATTCCAGTACGTTGCCCACGTTCTGCAGCGGTACGTCGACGGGCGTGATGTCCTTCTGCTTCAGCCCGGCCTTGTCGAGCACCCGCAGCAGGAACCCGTGGTTGGCGGTGTTCTTGGAGAAGGCGATCTTCTTGCCCTTGAGGTCGGCGATCGAGGTGATGCCGCTGCCGGGGCGGGCGACCAGCGTGTAGCCGGGGCCGACGGTCCGGGCGACCGCAACGACCTTGGCGGGGATGCCGCTCGCCTTCGCGAGCACCGTGGGGGTGTCGCCCAGGACCCCGAAGTCGATGGCGCCCGCCTGCAGTCCCTGGTTCACCAGCGGGCCGCTGTCGAACTGGTTGATCTTGAGGTCGTAGGGGAGGTTCTTGAGCTGTCCCGAGACCTTGAGCGTGGTGAGGATGTTCTGTCCCTGGTCGCCGATGCGCAAGGTCACCTTCCCGTGGCCCGTGGATTCGGCGGCGCTGGAATCACCCCCGCAGGCGGCGGCCAGCGGCAGGAGCGCGAGGGCGAGTGCGGTGGCGAGCAGACGGTGGCGCATGACGGATCGGGGCATGGCAGAGCTCAGCTCCAGGGGAAGAAGGCAGGGGTGAACAGGCCCAGGGAAAGGGGCTGTTGGGGGATACCGAGGAGTGTGCGCGCGTCAGCGGTCAGTGATCAGCGCACGGCGCTGCGACGACAGCCGAGACCGGCGAAGTGATGGGCGCGGAAGGCGTTGACCGTCTCCCGCCCTGCGGCGTCTCGCGCCGCGGCCCTCACTGTTGCGTCCATGTCCTGATTCTCGGCTCTCGGGAAGGCGGTCGGCAATGATTGGCGACGCCGTGGAAGAAACCCCTGAGGGGTCTCAGGCGGAGCGAGCGGTGCGCAGCTCCATCGGCCGGCGGTAGACCGCGTCCAGGACCACCGCCCCGGCGGCGATCCCGAGCACCTGGGTGCCGAACGGGGTCGGGACGACGGCCCGTTCCGGGTCGGTGCACAGATGGGAGTGCGCGGCTATCTCCTCGTACAGGGCGGGAAGCAGCTGCGGCAGGTGGATGGCGGTCGTGTCGGTGAGCACCAGCACCTCGGGGTTGATGACGTCGAGCAGGAGCGCGCAGGCGCGGCCGGTGGTGCGGAGCCGCTCGCGCAGGATGTGCAGCGCCGCCGGGTCGCCGTCCCCGGCCCGCTCCAGCAGCAGCGGGAACAGGGGGGCCGGGATGATCCCGGCCTCGAACGCCCGCCCGGCGACGGCACGGTCGGAGACCGCGGCCTGCAGACATCCGCGCCGCCCGCAGCCGCACCTCAACTCCGGGTCGCCGAGCGGCAGATGGGCCACATCGCCCGCCCCCGACCTGCGGCCGCGCAGTACGGACCCGCCGGTGGCGATCGCCGCGTCCACCACGTTGGCGACGAAGAGCTGCACCGTCTCGGTGTGGCGGGTCGCCGCTCCGAACAGCAGCTCGGCCTGGGCCAGGGCGCGTGCGTGGCCGTCGACATGGACGGGGAGCCGGGTGCCTGCCACGAGGGTTTCCCGTACGGGAATGTTCCGCCAGCCCAGTGGATCGTGCTCGACGACGACACCCTGGGCGCTGTCCACCCAGCCTCCCGTCACCACCCCGATGCCCAGGACGGAGCGGCCGGCGGCCCGGCGTGCGAGGAAGGCGGGCAGGTGGTGCAGGATCTGGTCGAGCACTCCGGGGGCGTCGCCGCTGTGCGGGATCCGCTGAAAGGCGGTGACCCGGCCGAGCAGGTCCAGGACCGCGAACGTGGTGTGGGTGAGCGCGATGTGCACCCCGCAGACCGCGTGGTGGGCCGTGTCGATGCCGACGGGGATCTGTGGACGGCCCGCGCGTGGTGGCCCTGCGGGCGGGTCGAGTTCACGGAGGAGGCCGAGTCCGATCAGGTCCGCGGTGTGCCGGGAGACGGCGGCCGGGCTGAGGCCGGTGGTCCGTGAGAGCGACGTACGGGCGAGAGGGCCCTCGCGCAGCACCGTACGCAGCACGGCGGACGGCCCGGTGCCGTCGGTCCGGCCAGGACCTTCCAGTGGGGTGGGCAGGGCGCGGAGGAGGGGAGGCGGATGCGAGGCGATGTCGAAGGCGGGCGGCATGGGGTGATGCTGGCAATCCGGACAACGGGTGGTCAACGGCGGCGAGTTAAGGCTGTGTGGCAGTCCTGCGAAGCGAAGTTCCCTTGACATGTACTGACCGCGAGGTGAATCGTGATGCTCGAAATCCCAGCGTTCCAAGCACCTTTGAGCACATCTCGTCCACTCTGCTGTGCGGTACGAACGGAGAACACTCCTTGCGGATCTTCCGAAACCGGCCCAGACGAGCGGCGACCGCGGCTGCGGCCGCGACCGTTCTCGCCCTCACCCTCCTGACCGTCCCTGTCTCCTCGGCCCAGGCCGCGACCCCGCCGTCCGGCACCCTGGACAGCGCGAGCAAGAGCGTCAGCTGGCAGAGCCCGGTCTACCCCAAGGGCACCGTCGGCTCCCCGGACAAGTGCCCCGCCGCAGCGGACGACCCGGACAACGCCGTCTGCGACCGCTTCGACCTGACGGTGAACCCGCCGGCCGGACAGTGGGACGACAACCCGGAGGGCGGCGTCCCGGTCTCGATCCAGTGGGAGACGCCCACCGACGACTTCGACATGTACATCTACGACGCGGCGGGCAAGGAAGTCGCCTCCAGCGCGGGCACCGCCGACCCCGAAGCCACGGTCATCCCCAAGGCATCGGGCACGTACCACGTGGTCGTCGTCCCCTACGACGTCCACAACAACTCCTTCACCGGCAAGGCCTATCTCCCCGAGGCCACCGACGCCGGCAACCTCACGAGCTTCGGCGGCTCGCACGGTACGTACGAGATCGCGGCCGGTGCCCTCAAGGCGCGCGCCGACTTCCTCGCCGACGACACCCTGCGCCTCCAGGCCTCCCCGGACGGCGTCTTCGCCGACCCGGCCGGCAGCCACATGATCCAGAAGCAGCCCGCTGCCCAGCGGCACACCACCTCCTTCGACGCGGGCACCTACTACGGCATCCGCTCCAAGAGCAGCGTGCTGCGCGTCTACAAGAAGCCCCTGCGCTTCGGCCTCTACAAGGCCGACAACCGCACCCCGATCTGGCAGGAGGACGCACCTCTGCGCTGGACGTCGGGCGGCATGCGCCAGAGCCTGGACCGCGGCGCGAGCGAGCAGTTCTTCGGCGGCGGCGAGCAGAACGGGTCGTTCTCCCACCGCGACCAGGTCATGAACGTCGGCAACAACACCAACTGGAACGAGGGCGGCTACAACAACTCGCAGCCGTTCTACATCTCCACCGCCGGCTACGGCGTCTTCCGCAACACCATGACCCCCGGCGTCTACGACTTCGGACCGCACGTCCGCACCGGCCAGCAGGAACGCCGCCTGGACGCGTACTACTTCACCGGTGACACCAAGAAGGTCATCGGCAAGTACACCTCCCTCGTCGGCAAGCCCTTCATGCCCCCGGTCTACGGCCTCGAGCCCGGCGACTCCGACTGCTACCTCCACAACGCCAACCGCGGCGAGCGCCACACCCTGGACGCCCTGAAGGTCTCCGACGGCTACGTGGCGAACCAGATGCCGCTCGGCTGGATGCTCGTCAACGACGGCTACGGCTGCGGCTACGAGAACCTCCCCGAGACCGGCACGGGCCTCAACAAGAACAACGCCCAGCTCGGCCTCTGGACCCAGAACGGCCTGCCCAACCAGGCCGAGGAGGCCAAGGCGGGCGTCCGCGTACGCAAGCTCGACGTCGCCTGGGTCGGCAGCGGCTACGGCATGGCGCTCGACGCCTGCGACCAGGCCAAGGCCGGAATCGAGGACAACAGCGATGCCCGCGGATTCGTCTGGATGCCCGTCTCCTGGGCGGGCGCCCAGCGCTGCAGCGTCCTGTGGAGCGGCGACCAGTCCCTGTCGTGGGACTACATCCGCTGGCAGATCCCGACCTACGCGGGGGCGACCCTGTCGGGCATCGCGTACAACACCGGTGACGTCGGCTCCATCTACCGCCACGATGCCAAGATGTACGCCCGTGACCTGCAGTGGAAGGCCTTCCTCCCGGCCATCATGACGATGGACGGCTGGTCGAGCGACATCACCACCAAGAAGCCCATCGACCAGCAGCCCTGGCTGGACGGGGAGCCGTACACCTCGATCAACCGCAAGTACCTGCAGCTCAAGGAGCGGCTGCTGCCGTACATGTACACGCTCTCCAAGGACGCCACGAAGACCGGCGTCGGCGCGGTCCGCCCGCTCTCCCTGGAGTTCCCGGACGACCCGGCGACGCTCGGCCCCGACGCCAAGTACGAGTTCATGTCGGGCCCGGACTTCCTGGTCGCGCCCGTCTACAGCGACACCTCGGTCCGCAACGGCATCTACCTGCCCAAGGGCACCTGGACCGACTACTGGACGGGCAAGACGTACCAGGGCCCGACCACGGTCAACAACTACGCGGCGCCCCTCGACACCCTCCCGCTGTTCGTCAGGAGCGGTGCGATCGTGCCGATGTGGCCCAAGGGCACGACGTCCTGGCAGACCCGCGACAAGGGCGAGCTGGACTACGACATCTACCCGCAGGGCACGACCAAGTACACGCTGTACGAGGACGACGGCGTGACCCGGAAGTACACCAAGGGCTCCTCCGCCACCCAGCAGGTTGAGGTGCGCGCACCGGGCCACGGCCGGCCGACCTCCATCAAGGTCGGGGCGAGCGTGGGGAGTTACGACGGCAAGGCGGCCTCCCGGTCGTACGGCTTCACCGTGCACGGGGCGACCGCGCCGCACCAGGTCGTCGCGGCGGGCGGCAAGCTGGTGCACCTCGCCGACGCGACGGCGTTCGCGTCGGCCGGATCCGGCTGGTACACGGACGCGACCGGAGTGACGCACATCAAGACGCGGTCCCTCTCCACGGGCCACGCCCTCTCCGTCGAACTCCGATAACAGCACCTCAGCGGGGGGCCGCCTCCGGGCGGCCCCCTAGTATGTGCAACCGACATGGACACGCTCATAGGCTCACCCAGCATCTGGGGACTGATCGCACTCGCCGCGGCAGCCGCACTCGTCGGTTTCTCGAAGACCGCCGTCAGCGGCGCCAACACCGTCAGCCTCGCGGTCTTCGCCGCCGTACTGCCCGCCCGTGAATCGACCGGGGTACTGCTGCCGATCCTGATCGCAGGCGACGTGCTGGCCGTCCTCACCTACCGCAGACACGCCCACTGGCCCACCCTGTGGCGGCTGTTCCCCGCCGTCGCCGTGGGCGTCGTGATCGGCACGGTCTTCCTCTTCTGGGCCGACGACGGTGCCGTACGGACCTCGATCGGGGCGATCCTGCTGCTGATGGCCGGCGTCACGCTGTGGCGGCGGCGCGGGGCGGGGGAGGAGGCGGAGGACGACGGGGCGACCCGCGCGGGACGCGTCAAGGCACGTTCGTACGGGATCCTCGGCGGCTTCACCACCATGGTCGCGAACGCCGGTGGCCCGGTCATGTCGCTCTATCTGCTCTCCGCCGGCTTCCGGAAGCTCGGCTTCCTGGGTACCTCGGCGTGGTTCTTCCTCATCGTCAACACCGCCAAGGTCCCCTTCAGCGTGGGCCTCGGTCTCATTGACGCGAAGTCCCTGCTCCTCGACGCGATCCTGGTCGCCTTCGTCGTGCCCGGAGCGCTCATCGGCCGCTACTGCGTGGACCGGATCAACCAGAAGCTCTTCGAGCGGCTCGTGATCGGCGCGACCGTACTGGGCGGCGTCCAGCTCCTGCTGCGCTAGAGGTCCATCACCATGACCGAACCCCAGTCCTGCCGCTCCTCCTCGGTGAACCCGAGCCGCAGGTAGAAAGCGCGCGCCCCCGGATTGCCCGCGCCGACACTCAGGTGCAGACCGCGGACCCCGCGCTCGCGCAGGGCGTCGAGCAGTGCGCCCATCAGCCTGCGGCCGAGGCCCGTGCCCTGGCCGCGCGGGAGGATGTCGATGTGCAGATGGGCCGGGTAGCGGTCGTAGAGCGGGTCGGGTCCCGGCTCCTTGACGGTGTGGATCTGATCCACTCGCTGCCAGTCCAGGGTCCCGTCACCCGGATCTGCAGCGAAGGAGTGCGGATAGCGGTGGCGCAGCGGGGGCCACCAGTTCTTCTCCAGCCAGGCGTCGAAGCCGTGACTGTCGGCCGTCGCGACGACGTAGCCGAGCACGCCCTGCTCGTCGGCCGCTACAAAACTCAGGCCCGGGTCGGCCGCCGGATAGGGGCCCGCGTAGATGTGGCCCAGCAGATCCGGATCGCGGTACTGGTCGGTCGCATCCTGGCCGGAGGCCCCGGTCCGCAGGCACACCCGGTACATTCCGGGCAGGTCGATGGCCGCGTAGGGGCGTATGTCCGGTTGGCGTTCCTGCAGTTCAGCGCTCACATCGGCAGCGTACGCGACGCCACTGACGCACTCCTCGCGGTCGGCGTCCACGCCTGCGAGCCCCCGAACAGTGCGAGCGCCTGGCCGTCCGGGGACTCGCCGCAATGGTGGGTGCTTTGGCGCTCTGGGAACACGGGATCGCCCGCGCACGGCAGGCACCCGTGCCTAGGATCGGCGCCAAGCAGGCGTGAACGACGGCGAGTTAACCAGGGACGGGGAAGCGATGACGGGCACAGGCGCAACCGAATGGGCCGTACTGACCGAGGCGCATGAGGCGCTGCGCACCGCCGTACGTGGGGTTCCCGCAGACAGCTGGGGAGCGCCGACCCCCTGTGCGGAGTGGAACGTCACCCAGGTGCTCCAGCACGCCACGGGCGACCAGCTCGCCTACGCCGCGGCCCTCACGGGAGGCCCGGGCCCGTCGGAGAACCCGTTCGAACCGTCGGGGAAACTGAGCGACGACCCCGAGGCGCTGACCGAGGTGGCCCTGACCGCCACCACGCTGGCCTGGGCGTCGGTCGCCCCCGACACCGGCGAGGTGTCGGTCCCGATCCCGCCCGGCAAGGTGACGGCCGCACTCGGCGTCCGCGCCTGCGCCCTGGATGCCGCCGTGCACGCCTGGGACATCGCCCGCGCCGCCGGACAGCCCTCCCCGCTGGCACCGGAACTCGCCGCGGAGCTCCTCGGTGCTGCCCGCCAACTCGTCGAGCCGCTGCGGGCGTTCGCCTTCGCGCCCGCGCTGGAGCCGCAGGAGGGCGACGACGCCACGGCCCAACTGCTGCGCTACCTGGGCCGCCGCCCCGACTGGACCGCGTAACCGGAGCCGTCCGCCCGTGGAACCACAGACCGACGTCGCACGTCGGAGCGCCGACACCGCGCGAGTGACAGGGGTGGGGACGTGCAGAGACGGATATGGGGCGTGCTGATGGCAGGCGTTGCCGCCACAGCGGGATGCGGCGGCGGGAACTCCCTCCCGGTGACCGACGGTCTGGTGGTGAAGGGCAGCGCGCCGCCGTCCCCGTACGCCGGTCCGCTGCGGCTGAAGGCCACGGCGCAGCGCGACGACGACCCGTTCGGGGGAGCGGGCGCCGCCCTGCAGGCGCTGGAGTGCACGGGCAAGCCCTACCTCGGAGGCCCCGGCGAGGGCGAGTGGGGCGAGGGAGACGGGGGCGAAACAGCAGCCCAGGCACTGCAATTGTTCCTCCGCGACGACTTCGGAACGCTCCCGGAGTCCGGCTACCGCGTCGAGCACCACGACGCGACGCGCGTGCTGTACTCCTTCGACACCGGCGGCCGCACACGGGTCGCGGTGATCGTCGCCAAGGATCTGCCGCACCGTCCCGGATGGGGCTGGGAGACGTACGCGCAATGCGACCCCTCCGAGCTCCCGAAGCCCGTACGCGACAAGCTGCCCATCCGGATCTGGGAGGACAGGGCGGGCGGCCCGGTGCCGGTCACCAAGGTGCAGAGCAACTTGGGTCCCGAGCACTGCGACTGGCAGGACGTCGAGTTCCTGTCGCTCGGCAAGCGGCAGTACGTACGGGACGCAGCGGGCGCGATCCCACGCGAACTGCTTCGCTCCGCCTACGCGGGTGACGTGACCATGCCTTCCGGTGCCACCGACACCGGGTACCGCCAAGGCGACCGCGCACTCTGGCTCGCCGCCGACGGCACCAGCGCCTATGTCCGTACACCTGACGGCATCGAACGGTGGCCGGGCACCACCGAGCTCGTCGCCTGCCGATAGAGGGCCGCTGCCGCCCCTCGCCGCCATGGCTTACGGTGTGGCGCGTGAACAGGCAGGGGAAGCGGTCCCTACGCATCCAGTGGAGCGCGGCCGCCGCGGCGGCCGTCGTCTCGGGGGCGGCGGGCAGTTGGGCGTACGCACAGGCGGGCGGATCCGGTACGGACATCGCACGCGACCTCGCCGTGGGCTGGGCGTACGCGGGTGCAGGTCTGGTCGCCTGGTGGCGCAGGCCCGGCAACCGCACCGGACTCCTCATGGTCGCCGAGGGCGTCACCTGGTTCCTCGGCAACCTCCAGGGCACGTCCGTCCCCGCGCTGTTCGCCGTCGGCGCCTGGTGGGAGGCGCTCAACATGGCGGTCCTCGTCCACCTGGTGCTGGCCTTCCCCGAGGGGCGCCTGGGGAGCACGGCCGCACGGCGCCTCGTCGGCTTCTCGTACGGACTCGTCGCCGTCGGCGGTCTGCTGCGGACGCTGGCCTTCGACCCCCGCGTCGCCACCGACGCCACCTATCTGGCCTGCCACGGCTGCGGCCCCAACCCGCTGCTCGTGCCCGGCGCCACGCACCTCTTCGACGCGGTCGACGGCGGCTACCGTGCCATCGGCTGGGCGATCACGGTGGTGATGCTGGTGGCGCTCGTACGACGCTGGCAGCACGCCTCCGTCGCACGCCGCAGGGCGCTCCTGCCGGCCTGGATCGCCGTCGCGATCACCACCACGTTCCTCCTCTGGGACCTGATCCACTACGCGCTGCCTGCGCTGAACGGTACGGCCGAGTCCGCCGTCCTCCTCCTCTCCGACCTTTCCCAGGCCGCCGTCCCGCTCGCGTTCCTCGCCGGACTGCTGCGCATGCAGTTGCAGCGGGCCGAAGTCGGCGGCCTCGTCATCGAGGTGGGCGCGGACCCCGACCCGGCCCGGCTGCGCCAGGCCCTGGCGCGGGTGCTCGGCGACCCCGGGCTGCGGCTCGGCCTGTGGCAGGAGGAGCGGAGCCGCTACACCGATGCGGACGACCGCCCCGTACGCGAAGACCACGGCGGCGCCACCCGCGTCGACTCCTCGCGCGGCACACCCCTCGCCCTGCTGGTCCACGACCCCGTACTCGCCCAGGACCCCGAGCTCCTCGACGCGGTCGGGGCGGCGCTGCGGCTGGCGCTGGAGAACCTCTGGCTGCGCAACCGCGCCAAGGAGGTCACCAGCCGGATCGTGCAGGCCGCCGAGGCCGAACGCGGCCGCCTGGAAAGGGACTTGCACGACGGCGCGCAGGCGCGCCTGGTCTTCGCGCTGATGGCGCTGCGCCGCGTCGACAAGGGGCTCGCCGACCACCCCGACCCGTCGCTGCGCCGGTCGGTCGCCGAGGTCGAGACCAGCCTGAAGCTCGCCCTGGAGGAACTGCGCGGCATCGCCCACGGCATCCACCCGGCGGTCCTCACCCGCGAGGGACTCGGCCCCGCACTGGCCGCGCTCGCCCAGCAGGCCGCACTGCCCGTCGTGGTGGCGGCCGACCCCAGACGCTACGACCCCGTCGTCGAGTCCACCGCGTACTTCACCGTCTGCGAGGCGCTCGCGAACGCCGCCAAGCACGCCCGGGCCAGGGCCGTCAGCGTCTCCGCGCACCACAGCGGCGGAACGCTGGTCGTGGAGACGGTCGACGACGGCATAGGCGGGGCCGACACCGGGCGCGGCAGCGGACTGCGCGGCATCGCCGACCGGCTCGCCGCCGTCGACGGTGTGCTGCAGGTGCACTCGCCCGCCGGTGGCGGGACAAGGATCAGGGCGGAGCTGCCGTGCGGGTGATCGTGGCCGAGGACTCGGCGCTGCTGCGGCAGGGCATCGTACGGCTCCTCCTGGACGAGGGGTTCGAGGTGCCGGCCGAGTGCGGCGAGGCGGGTGCGCCGCTGCTCGGTCTGGTGGCCGCACACCGTCCCGACGCCGTCCTGCTGGACATCCGTATGCCTCCGACCCACACCGACGAGGGACTGGTCGCGGCGGCCGCGATCCGCGCCGCGCACCTGGGGACGGGCGTCCTGCTGCTGTCGCAGTACGTCGAGACGACCGACACCGTACGAGCACTGGCCGAGGACGCGCGAGGCTTCGGCTATCTCCTCAAGGAGCGCGTCGCCGACATCGGCGAACTGGCCGGTGCGCTGAAGCGGGTCGCGGCGGGGGAGACGGTCGTGGACCCGCTGGTGGTCGAGAGGCTGTTGCGGGCTCCGCGCACCGCGGGACCGCTCGACGAACTCACCGCGCGCGAGAGGGAAGTGCTGGCCCTGATGGCGGAGGGCCGCTCCAACGAGGCCATCGCCCAGCGGCTGGTCATCGGCGGCAAGACGGTGGAGACGCACGTACGGAACATCTTCACCAAGCTGGGTCTTGCGGCGGACCTGCTCGACCACCGACGCGTGATGGCGGTCCTGGCGTACCTGCGGGCCTGAACGGCGCACCCCTGGCATGCCGACGCACCGCTCCGTGAACAGCGACCTCCCCCGAGTGTCCCCCGTACGGCGTCCACGGAACGGTGCCGGTCCGCCCCACGCTAGGCGGGGCGGGACCGCAGGTCATCAGGGTCAGCCCTGAGATCGGTCCGCGGTACGGCGACGGACCATCTCCCTGTCCTCCTCGGGCAGCGCGTCCGCGACGAGCAGCCTGGGCAGCAGCTCCGGTTCGAGGGTGAACGCGCGGAAGGTGAGGGCAACGGTCACGTCGTGGTCGGGCCGGTGGACGATCTCGACCGGATCACCGGCGCTGATCTCACCGGGCTCGATCACCCGCAGATACGGCCCGGGAACGGCAGCCTGCGTGAACCGCTTCAGCCAGCCCTCCTGCTCCAGCCACCCCTGGAAGGTCACACACGGAATCCGGGGGACCGCCACCTCCAGCACGACATCGCTTCCGATGCGCCAACGCTCGCCGATCAGCGCGGAGTTGAGGTCCATGCCGAGGGTGGTGAGGTTCTCCCCGAAGGACCCGTTCGGCAGCTCCCGGCCGAGCTCGGCCTCCCAGCCGTCGAGATCCTCCCGTGCGTACGCATAGACGGCCTGGTCGGTGCCGCCGTGGTGCTTGACGTCGTAGACCCGGTCCCCGGCGAGCCCGACCGCGCCGTCGCCCTTCGGGCCGGGGGCCGTGACGGCGACGGGCCCTTCGACGGGCTGTTTGTCGATTCCTGTGGCGGAGATTCCCTTCCAGGGATTGGGCCGGGGCCTGCCGACATTGACGGTGAGCACCTTCACACGACACCTCCTGTGGTGCGGCCAAGATAGGTCAGCTCACCCGCATCGGGCACCGGGATTACGCGGAAGCCGACCCGGTCGTAGAAGGCACGTGCCTTGGTGTTGGCCGTGACCATCCCGAGGTGGACCGCGGGCACGCCCTGCGCGGCGAGTGCGGCGAGGAACCTGGTCATCAACGCCCGCCCCAGGCCCCTGCGTTGGTGGCCGGGGAGGAGGTCGATGTGGAGATGGGCGGGGTGGCCGTCGAGCGCGGGGACCAGCATGTGCTCCGGCCGGTGCAGCAGGGCGGCCATCTGGTCGTCTGGGGTCAGGAGGGGGCTGGCGGGGTCGGGATAGCGTCCGGCGAGCGGGGGCAGCCACTGCGTACGGAAGCGCTCGACGAAGGCGGCGGTGTCGGCGGTCCCGACGATGTACCCGACGGCCCGGCCCCCGCCGTCGTCGGCGACGAAGGCGAGGCCGGGCTCCAACTCGGCGTAGGGCGCCGCGAAGAGGCTGGGCAGCAGGTCGTGGTCGTCGTACAGGGGGCGGGCGTCGCCGCCCTCGTGGCCCGTGCGCACACAGATGTCGTACAGCTCGGGGCGGTCGTCGGGGCGGTAGGGCCTGATGAAGGGGGACGTGGTCATGCCGTACACCTTGCGGGAGTTGGGAGCGCTCCCACAAGGTGTCTGCTCACCGGTGCGCGAGATGTTTCTCCAGGAAGGAGATCTCCGCCGCGACGGCCTCTTCGTGCGACTCGAGGAAGGGCGCGTAGTGACGTCCCGTCAGGTGGAGCACCTCGGCATCCGGTGCGTTGTGCGCCGCCTGCACGGCGGGGCCGGGGAGCACGCTCTGATCCTGGTCGCACACGACCACCAGCAGCGGGCACCGGATCCGCGACGCATGGCGGCCGGGCCGGTAGCCGCCGAGCTTGAGCACGATCCGCGCGGCGACCGTCTGGTCCCAGCCCGGAAAGCGGTGTCCGGGATCCAGGGCCCGCTGGGCGTCCATGGCGTCGGGCGTGGTGAGCGAGGCGACGTCGCCGCGTGCTCCGGAGGTCGGGACCAGCAACGGCGGCCGTCCGACGAGACTCCCGAGCGCGTCCGCGACGCCCCGGCCGAAGAGCCGCAACAGGGCAGCGGGCGTCATGGCGCGCAGCGCGTGCGGAGCGACCGCGCGGCCGTCGACGAGCGGCGTCTGCGCGATCGCGCAGGCCAGCCGCGGATTCCCGGCGGCGACGGGGAAGACGTGGCCGCCCGCCAGCGAGAAGCCCCAGACGGAGAGGGAGTCCGGGTCGACGTCGGGCAGACCGGCCGCGAAGCCGATCGCGGCCTGCCAGTCCGCGAGTTGCTCACCGAAGCGCACGACCTGGCGCGGTGTGCCGCCGCTCTCCCCGAACCGCCGGTGGTCGAAGGCCAGGACGGCGAAGCCGGCGGCGTTGAAGCGTGCGGCGAAGAGGTCCGAGGCCGGTTCCTTCGTCACCGAGGTCCCGCCGGCCATGATCACGCAGCCGCCGTTGGACCCCGGATAGTGCCAGGCGACGCACGAGGTGTCTCCGCTGGCGAAGCGTACTTTTTCGCGTTCCTTGATGACGGGCACGAGGGCCTCCGTAGTCGAGCGTGCGGGGCGGTGAGGGGGGCTCGTGGCGTCCCGCAAGCCCCCGTTGCCGGATGCGGTGGCGGTCACCCGACCAGGGTGGGGAACCAGATGCGCGGGTCGAGGATCATGGCTGCTCCTTTCGTGCCTCGGGTCCGCTGACGAACGTCAGGGACGGGACGGGCGGACGACTTCCATCCTTGGCGCGCGTCCACCGGAACAGGCATCGCGCGGCCCCGAAATGGGCGAAACTTGCGCCCATGGCACGCGCATCGGCGGATTCCGTACTGAGCCTCCAGGACCAGCGGCTGGTCGCCGCGCTGCAGTGCGACGGCCGCGTCACCGCGGAGAGGGCGGCCCGGATCCTGGGCCTCAGCGCCGCCACCGTGCGCCGCCGTCTGCACGCGCTCGGCGCCGACGGGACCGTGCGCGTGGTGATCTCACCGGTCGCCCGCCCGCGCAACGGGGGCTCCGCCGGGGCCCTGTTCCTGCGCATCCGCGTCCTGCGGGGGAAGCTCGACACGATCGTGGCCGCACTCGCGGCGCGCGAGGACATCCCGTTCATCGACGTCTCCACTGCAGGAGACGAGATCTTCGCGGTCGCCCGCACCGAGCCGGGTTCGCGCGACCCGCTGGTCTTCCGTCAACTGCCGTCCACGCAGGCGGTCACATCGCTGGAGAGCGCCACCGTCCTGCACGTCTTCCGGCTGACCTCCGAGTGGCGACACGACGTACTGACCGCACCGGAACGCGAGGCCCTGAGCCCGCCGGACCCTTCTGCCGGAGCGCCTGGCTCCCCGGGCCCGTACGGCATCGACACCGATCCCCTGGAACAGTCGCTCATCGACGCCCTCACCCCCGACGCGCGCCTGCCCGCCGCCGCCCTGGCCGCGAGCACCGGACACGCGGAGACCACCGTGCGACGCCGCATCGCCCAACTGGCCGCCCAGAGCCGTCTGATCACCCAGGTCCTGGTCGACCCGCACCGCCTCGGCCTCCCCATCGAGGCCAAACTCATGCTGCACGTGGCCCCGGACCACCTGGCCACTGCCGGGCAGGCCATGGCCGACCACCCCTCGGTCCACGGCGCTTTCGCGACCTCGGGCCCCTCGAACCTCCACGCGGCCGCGTACTTCCCCGACTTGGCCGCCCTGTACGGTTTCCTCTCCCGCGACCTGATCGGTCTGGGGATCACCCAGGTCGAAACGGCGATCGTCAGCCGCGCCGTCCAGCGCATGCCGTTTCGCGGCGCCGCCGTGAGCGAGAGGACAAGGTGATGAAGGAACTGGATTCCGCGGTCGTCCTGGTCACGGGGGTGATGGCGGCAGGAAAGTCGACCGTGGCCGACCTGCTCGCCAGACGGCTGCCCCGAGCCGCCCATGTCCGCGGCGACGCCTTCCGCAGGATGATGGTCTCCGGCCAGGAGCAGCTGCTGCCCGAGCAAACGGCAGAAGCCCGCGCCCAGTTGGACCTGCGCTACCGCATGTCCGCACTGGTCGCGGACGAGTACGCGTCGCACGGCTGGACCGCGATCGTGCAGGACATCATCCTGGGGCCCGACCTCTCCTCGTACGTCGCCCGGCTGCGCACCCGCCCGCTGTACGTCGTCGTCCTGGCCCCGTCCGCCGCCGCGGTGCACACCAGGGAGTCGGGCCGCCAGAAGAACGGGTACGGCGCGTGGACGGTGGAATCGCTCGATCGCGACCTGCGCGCCGAGACTCCCCGCATCGGACTCTGGCTCGACTCCACGGAGCAGACGCCGGACGAGACCGTTTCTGCCGTCCTCGGCAACCTCGCGGCCGCCCGAGTCGACAGGGACGTACGCAAACCGGGGACGGGGCTGAGCGATCACTGGAACGCCGGTACGATTCCGCCCCATGAGCGCATCTGACCAGAGCCAGGCCGTGGACGCAGCCATATCCGACCGGGAGCCGGAGAACGAGGTTGAGCCCGAGGTCGAGCCCGAGCCCGAATTCAAGGCAGAGGCAGAGGCGGAGCCCGAGCGTCAGGGGCTGACACCGCGTCAGGCGCGGCGGGTGCGGATCGCCGTGGCGTCCGTGCTGATGGTCGCGATGGCCGTGGTGCTGTGGGTGCGCCTCGCCAGCCGTGCCTCGCTGCTGGTCGTCGCCGACTACGGACTCGCCCTGATCCTCTGCGGATTCGTGATCGAGCTCAGCCGCAGCGGCCGCACCCGGCTCGCGAGCTGGCTGCTCGGTGCCGGGCTGGTCGCTGCGGTGGCCGCCGACTGGCTCGTACTGCCCTGACTCAGGTCGTCTCGCCCGAACCGGATCCGTCCACGGACGCGGCCTTGATGCCCTTGGTGATGGTGTCCATGACGGACAGCGAGGGCGCCTTGCTGCTGACGTCGAATCCGGAACGTACGACGACGAGCGTTCCCGAGTTGCCGGGGGAGGGGAAGGCCAGCGACTGGACGTACCCGTCCTCGCCGGTCTTCGTCACCACCTTCCAGCGGACCAGATAGCCCTGCTGTCCGGCGACCGTGACGGCCTCGGACTTGAGCTGCTGGTGCGAGGTGATCGCGCCGTAGCTCTTCCCGCCGTACGAAGCCGTGGCGTTGGGGGAGATGTCCTTCTCCGCGGCCGCCTTGGCCGTGGTGGCCTGGATCTTCCAGGCGAGCGCCGGGGCCGAGAAGACCCCGCCGCGCGAGCACTTCGCGGTGGTGTCCCCGGGGCACTTGTACGTCCCCGTGGACACTCCGGCGCCGACCTGGCCGGACTCGCCCGTCCACCCGTCGGGCACCGGGATGCTGATCCCGCTGGCGAGGTCGGTGGCGTAACCGTCCTCGGTCTGAGGCTGCTGCTGCTCGGGTGCCTGGTTGTCACCGCCGCTCGAACCGCCCTGTCCGCCCTGCCCCTCTTGTCCGCCGGGGCCGCCGGGTTGCGTCGGGGCGGTCGAGGGCGCGGAGCCCGCCCTGTCCGACGCGGTGTTGTCGTTCCCGGAGTCCTTCGTCAGCAGGAAGACACCGCCTGCGATGGCGGCGACCACCGCGACTCCCGCGACGACGGCGATTCCCGCGCGCACCCGCCGGCGGGTCAGCTGGGAGGGGGAGAGTTCCATCGGGCGGAGCGCGTCGGTCCACTGCTCGCCGTCCCACCAGCGCTCCTGGAGGGGTCCTGCACCTGTGTGCCCGGGGTCTGCGTGCCAGCCGGGCGGGCTTGTCTGGGTCACGGCGTCACGGTAGACGCGCTGCGTGAAAAACACATGAGACCGGGCACATTGACAGCCGTGCCACGATGGTTTGGTGGAGAGGCATGAGCACGACAGGCTCGACGCGCTGATGCGCGACCCCTACCCGCTCTACGCACGCGCCCGCACCACCGAAGGCCTGGTCTTCGTGCCCGAACTCGACGCCTGGCTGATCGCCAGGGACGCCGACGTACGGGAAGTGCTGCGCAGACAGGACGAGTTCTCCTCGGCCAACGCACTGCGGCCCGACGTGCTCCCCACACCCGCCGCACTGGCGGAGTTCGGCAAGGGCTTCGGCGGCCGGCCGGTCGTCGTCACCTCCGACGGGAGCGCGCACCAGCGATTACGGGCTCCCGTCGTCCAGGGTCTCTCGCCCGCGAGGGTCGCCGGGATCGTCCCGTACGCGACGGAACAGGCAGAACTCCTCATCGACGAACTGATCCAACAGGACGGCGCGACCGTCGAGCTAATGAGGACATACGCGACAAAGCTCCCGGGCCGGGTCATCGGCCGACTGATCGGCCTCGACCCCGCAGACGTCCCCGTGGCCGTGCACGGCGGACTCCGGGCGGAGGAGCTCCTCTTCCGCCCGCTCGACCCCGACGAGCAGATCGCCGCCGCCCGCGACGTCGTCGCCATGCAGCAACTCCTCGACGGCCACCTCCGCGACCGCCGCGCCCACCCCCGCGACGACCTCGCCTCCGGCCTGCTCGAAGCCCTCGCCCCCGGATCCGGCGACCTCACCCTCGAAGAGCGCCACGCGATGGTCGCGCACCTGCAGAACTTCCTCCTGGCGGGCCACCTCACCACCACCGCCCTCACCGGAACGACCCTCCTGCATCTGCTCTCCCACCGCGAGCAGTGGGAACGCCTCTGCGCAGAGCCGGAGTTGATCCCGCAAGCAGTCGAGGAGGCGGCGCGCTACGACACGGCCCTGCAGGGCTTCCGCCGCATCACCACGCGCGCGGTCACCCTCGCCGGCACCGAGCTGCCGCCCGGCACATCCGTGTTCGTCGCGTACGGTTCCGCCAACCGCGACGCCCTGCGCTACGACCGTCCCGACGTGTTCGACATCACGCGCCGCGGCTCCCGCCACCTCGCCTTCGGTCACGGCGTCCACGGCTGCCCCGGCGCACAGCTCGCCCGCGAGCAACTCCGCATCACCGTAGGCCTGTTCACCCGCCGCCTGCCCGGCCTGCGGCTCGCGGACGAGCCCCCCGCGGAGTTCCGCCCGACGCTGATCCACCGGGCGCCGACAGCCCTGCACCTCACCTGGACGTAACCTCGCCCCATGCACGTCCTGATCCTCGGCGGAACGGCGGAGGCCCGGCAGCTGGCAGCCGAGCTCGACCGCCGCCCCGGCCTGCGCGTGACCACCTCACTCGCCGGCCGGGTCGCACAGCCCCGACTCCCCGCGGGCGAGGTGCGGATCGGCGGCTTCGGCGGCGCAGAAGGCCTCGCGGCCTGGCTGTACGAGCACGGGGCGGACGCCCTGGTGGATGCCACGCACCCCTTCGCCACCATCATCAGCGCCAACGCGGCCACGGCGGCACGCTCCACGGGCATTCCGCTGATCGCCCTGCGCCGCGCTGGCTGGGAGGCGACCCCCGGCGACCGCTGGCACCCGGCGGCGGACCTCGCGGACGCGGCGTCGCTCCTGCCCGCGCTGGGCCGCCGGATCTTCCTCACCACGGGCCGCCTGGGCCTGGCCGCCTTCGCGGAGCTGGACCAACTCCACTTCCTCGTACGGTCGGTGGAGCCCCCGGACCCGCCGCTGCCGCGCGACTCCGAGATCCTGCTGGACCGAGGCCCGTACACGGTAGAGGGGGAGCGGGACCTGCTCCTTGCCCGCACTGTCGATGTCCTGGTCACCAAGGACAGCGGCGGCCCGGCGACCTCCGCCAAGCTCACGGCGGCCCGTCAACTCGGCCTGCCCGTCGTGGTCGTACGCCGCCCGCCCGCGCCTCAAGGGGTGTTGGTAGCGCAGGACGTGTCAGAGGTACTGCGCCATCTCAGTCCCGGCGCAGCAGATACGTGTCCATGATCCACCCCTT
The DNA here is from genome assembly GCF_036227325.1 of Streptomyces sp. NBC_01465. Classification (NCBI taxonomy): domain Bacteria; kingdom Bacillati; phylum Actinomycetota; class Actinomycetes; order Kitasatosporales; family Streptomycetaceae; genus Streptomyces; species Streptomyces sp. NBC_01465. The sequence continues at coordinate 7,929,360 of NZ_CP109467.1, forward strand.
GCGGGCCCGCGCCTCGGCCCGCACCTCCTCGATCCGCTCGGCGACCTCCGACAGCCGCCCGGAGACCAGGATCTCGTCCGCGGTCCCCACATAGGCGCCCCAGTAGATGACCGGGTCCTGCTCGATGTGGTGCCGGAAGGACTGATGGGCGTCGAGCATGACGACCACGTCGTCCACCCCCTCGGGCCAGCCCTCCGCCAGCCGCCGGCCGGTGGTGATCTGGACGGGGCGGGCGACCCGGTTGAGGCCGGTGCGGTGCTTGGCGACGAGAGCGGAGACGCTGCTGATCCCGGGAATCACCTCGTAGTCGAAGGCGACGCCACCGCGCTCCAGGATCTCCTCGAGGATGCCGAGCGTGGAGTCGTACAGCGCGGGATCGCCCCAGACGAGGAAGGCGCCGCACTCCGCGTCGCCGAGCTCATCGGTGATCATCCGCTCGTAGATGTCGGCACGGGCACGCCGCCAGTCGTCGACGGCGGGGGAGTACCCCGTACCACCGGCCTTGCGGTCGCGGTCCGGGTCGCGGGCCTCGACGAGACGGTACTCACGGTCCTGGATGTGTTGTTCCAGGATGTCGTGGCGCAACCGGATCAGATCGGACTTCTCCTCCCCCTTGTCGAGCAGGAAGAAGACATCCGTGCGGTTCAGTGCCTTGACCGCCTGGATGGTCAGATGGTCGGGGTCGCCCGCCCCGATGCCGATGACATAGATCTTTCTCACCGCACCGAGTCTGCACCATGGTCATCTGACCTCTTACGGAGGCCGCTGCCATCGGCATATCCTCCGACCTATGCGTGTCGCACTCTTCGTCACCTGCGTCAATGACGCGGTGTACCCGTCCACGGGCATCGCCGTCGTCAAACTCCTGGAACGGCTCGGCGTGGAGGTGGACTTCCCACCCGGCCAGACCTGTTGCGGACAGCCCCAGTTCAACACCGGCTACCGGCGGGAGACCGAACCGCTGGTGCGGCGCATGGGCCGCGTCTTCGAGGGTTACGACCACGTGGTGACGCCCTCGGGGTCATGCGCGGCCATGGTGCGCGACAACTACCCGCGGATCGCCCACAAGGGCTCTGACCCGCAGCTTCAGCAGGTCGCGGACACGCTGGTGCCACGGATGTACGAGCTGACGGAGTTCCTGGTGGACGTGCTGGGGGTGACGGACGTCGGTGCGTACTTCCCGCACACCGTCACCTACCACCCCTCCTGCCACGGGCTGCGGATGCTGGGCCTGGGGGAGCGGCCGCGCAAACTGCTCGAAGCGGTCAAGGGGCTGGAGCTGAGGGATCTGCCGGGGGCGGAGGAGTGCTGCGGTTTCGGAGGGACCTTCGCGATGAAGAACTCCGATGTTTCGGCGGCGATGGGCGAGGACAAAGTGCGCAACGCGGCTTCGACGGGAGCCGAAGTGCTGTGCGGAGCGGACAACTCCTGCCTGATGCACCTCGATGGCCTGCTGCACCGCCAGGGTGCACCCCAGCGCGCACTGCATCTGGCGGAGATTTTGGCGAGTACGGAAGAGGAGCCGCTGGGATGAGTGGGACGTATCTGGGGATGCCGTCGTTTCCGGTGGCGGCGCGTGAGGCGGTGAACAACCCGACGCTGCGGGCGAATCTGCGCCATGCCACGCACACGATCCGCGCGAAGCGGGCGGTGGCGGTGGCGGAGCTCGCGGACTGGGCGTTGTTGCGGGAGGCCGGGAAGCAGATCAAGGACCGCACCCTGCGGCATCTGGACACGCTGCTGGTGGAGCTGGAGGAGAAGGTCACCGCGGCGGGTGGGGTGGTGCATTGGGCGGCGGATGCGGAGGAGGCGAATCGGATCGTCACCGAGCTGGTGGTGGAGACCGGGGAGCGGGAGGTGGTGAAGGTCAAGTCGATGGCGACCCAGGAGATCGGCCTCAACGAAGCCCTGGAAGCTGCCGGGATCGCCGCCTACGAGACGGATCTGGCGGAGCTGATCGTGCAACTGGGCGAGGACCGCCCTTCGCACATCCTGGTGCCCGCGATCCACCGCAACCGGGGCGAGATCCGCGACATCTTCGCGACCACGATGGGCGAGTGGGGGCGCCCGGCCCCCGACGATCTCACCGACAGCCCCGCTGCGTTGGCGGAGGCGGCGCGGTTGCATCTGCGGGAGAAGTTCCTGCGCGCGAAGGTCGGCATCTCGGGGGCGAACTTCATGGTCGCCGAGACCGGGACGCTGGTGGTCCTGGAATCGGAGGGCAACGGACGGATGTGCCTGACCCTGCCGGAGACCCTGATCTCGGTGGTGGGGATCGAGAAGGTCATCCCCAGCTGGCGGGATCTGGAGGTGTTCCTGCAGACCCTGCCCCGCTCCTCCACAGCCGAGCGGATGAACCCCTACACCAGCACCTGGACCGGCACCACCGACTCCGACGGCCCCAAGGCCTTCCACCTGGTGCTCCTGGACAACGGGCGCACGGCGACGCTGGCGGACGAGGTGGGGCGCCAGGCATTGCGGTGCATCCGCTGCTCGGCGTGTCTGAATGTGTGCCCGGTCTACGAGCGGGCCGGCGGACACGCCTACGGCTCGGTCTATCCGGGCCCGATCGGCGCGATCCTCTCCCCTCAACTGCGCGGCACCCAGAGCGACATCGATGCCTCCCTGCCGTATGCGTCGTCGTTGTGCGGGGCGTGTTACGAGGTGTGCCCGGTCGCGATCGACATTCCCGAGGTCCTGGTCCACTTGCGGGAACAGGTCGCGGAGAAGGGCGGCAAGGGCCACCGCCTGGAGAAGACCGCAATGAAAGCAGCCGGGTGGATCCTCAACCACCCCGCCGCCCTCACCGCGGGCGAACGCATTGCCTCCAAGACCCGGGCCCTGCACCCCAAAACCGTTCCGGGTGCCTCCGCGTGGACGGACAGCCGTGACCTGCCCGCCCTGCCCGAGCAACCGTTCCGCGACTGGTGGAAGAAGAACCGCACATGAACACCCGCGAGACCATCCTCACCCGCATCCGTGAAGCGGTAGCCCAGGCACCGGAGGTGCCCGAACCGGCCCGCGACTACCTGCCCAGCCACACCCCCAACGACCCGCAAACCCTCGTGAACCTGTTGGCGGAGAACCTCACCGACTACCGGGCGATCGTCCACCACACCTACGAAGACACCCTCCCGGACCTCCTCAACCAACTCCTGTCCGCCCACGGAACACAGTCGGTGTTGGTCCCGCCCGGGCTCCCGGAACACTGGCTGCAGGCATCCAACGCCCAACAAATCGAGGACAGTTCAACGCACACCCCCCACGACCTGGATACGGTCGACAGTGTGGTGACGGGCTGCGCGCTGGCGATCGCCGAGACCGGCACCCTCGTCCTGGACGCAAGCCCCGACCAAGGAAGACGCCGCATCACCCTCATCCCCGACCACCACATCTGCATCGTCCGCGCCCCCGACCAGATCGTCGCCTCCCTCCCCCAGGCCATGCCCCGCCTCGACCCCACCCGCCCCCTCACCTGGATCTCAGGCCCCTCCGCCACCAGCGACATCGAACTCGACCGCGTCGAAGGCGTCCACGGCCCCCGCACCCTCGAAGTCATCCTCCTCAGCAGCCGGTCCGGGGACTGAGTCCGGCAGGATCCGGGTTCCTGTCGCGGTAGGTCTCGTCGGCGGAGGCAAGGAAAGCGGCGACGTCGGCAGCGTTGGACGAGACGCCCAGGGACACCCGGATCGCCCCTGCCGTAGGCAACCCCAGCTGTTCCAGATAGCCGTCGATCGACCGGGGCCCGCGCCGTATGGCAGCGCGCATCCGCCGCCCCGTCAGGGCGAACGCGGCCTCGCCGGCCCCGGGATTGAGAAGCAGCCCGTACGCAGCGAAATCCCGCGCCGCCCGCTGTCGCGCGTCACGATTCGCTCGTCGATGATCCCGCCGTCGGGCCGCAGCAGATTGAGGGCGACGGTGGCCCCGCGCCCCTGCGTGGTCCTCGGCCCGTACAGCCGCACCATCGGCTGCCCGCCCGAATGCCGCAACGCGCCCGGCCCCGCAAGGAGTTGCCCGGTGAGCGAAGTGACATGGCCGCGAACGGCCTCGATGCCAACAGAGCCGATCCACTCCAGCCCGGCGGTCACATCCGGGATCGAGAGGAAATTGACGGTGCCGTCCTCGAATGCGGCCTCGCCGCCGGCCATGACATGCCACGCGACCTGTGCACTGGCTGCCTGGATGGTCCCACCGGCGAACCACGGCCGCCGCAGCCGGGCGAGGGCCTCGCGCCGGGCGATCAGGGTTCCGATCCCTGTCGGATACCCGAAGACCTTGTACCAGCTGACGGCGGTGAAGTCCGGGTGCACCCGGCTCAGATCGAGCGGATGGGCCGGTACGAATGCCGCAGCGTCCAGCAGCACGTCGTACCCGCGTGACTGTGCGGCGCCGATCCACCCCAGCGGATGCTGCACTCCGGTGAAGTTGCTCTGCGCCGGATAGGCGAACAGACCCCGGCCGCCGCGCGGAAGTGCACCGCGCAGAGCCGCTTCGTCGACGCGGAGATCGGGCCCGGCGAGCGGCACGTACACGGTCCGCGCATGCCGCGTCCGGGCGTACTCGCGCAGCCCGTTCACCGAGTTGTGGTTGTCGATCGGGAGCACGAGCCGGCTGCCACGCCCGAAGGGATAGGACTCGCCGACCAGCTTCATGGCCCCGGTGGCATTGGGGGCGAAGATCACCGCGTACTCGGCGGGATCGGCGCGGAAGTGCTGCAGCACGGCGGCACGCGCCCGCGCGACCAGCTCGCCGGAGGCGCGGGACGAGGGATTCTCCGAGTGTGGATTGCCGTAGCAGCCACGGGTCAGGCGCTCGGTGTGCCCCAGCAGTAGGGACCGCGGTGCAATGCCGGCACCCGTGTGATCGAGATAGACGTGCCGCTCGGCGTCGAGATGCGCGAACTAGGCAGCACGTAACCCGGGAAGTCCCGAAGTCCCGCCAGATGTCAGTGAGTTGAGCACCAGCTGGCCCCCTCCCTGTACTGCCCGCAGATTACCCGCCCAGCAGCCGAGGAGCCTCCTGCGCGGCATCGACTCGCACGCCGTCCGGCGCGTCGAGGCGCGCGGAGAGCTCCCGTGCCCACACGGAGAGCTCTTCGAGTCCGATCCCGTACGGCAGACGATCCTCGTACCCGTCGATCCACGCCGCACCTCTCCGCAGGAGTCGCGCCCCGCCCGAGGAATTGCCCCGAGCGGCATGCGTGAGCCCGACGGCGAGCTGCGCCAGCCCACGCCACAGGTCGCGTTCCACCTCGGGCCCCGACTTCCAGGCGTCCTCGAACACCTCGTGCGCATGGAACGGCATCCCGGCGTCCAACAACCGCTGAGCCTCACGCACCGTCTCGCCGGGCCCGCGCACGCCCCCTTCGGGCTGCCGCTCGACACCGGCCGCCCCGTACGGCAACGGCCGCCCGAGCCCGTCCCGGGGACGCGCGCTGCGCGCCCGCCCCTCTTCGTCCCTGTCGCGCTCGTCGTTCATCCACCGATTGTCGCGTGTCCCCCGCGAAGTCCGTCGCACGCCTCGATTGATGTATGGTTCTCATGCAGGTCAGGCCAGGGGAAACCCCAGGTCAGACAGGCACCGGGACGTGGCGCAGCTTGGTAGCGCACTTGACTGGGGGTCAAGGGGTCGCAGGTTCAAATCCTGTCGTCCCGACTAGTTCGAACTATCGAACGTCGCAGCTGAAGGGCCGTTTTCGAACGGCCCTTTTCCTGTTGCTCCCACGCTCCCACTGGGAGCGGACGGACTGGGAGCACGCTCCCACCGCCCCCATACCGATTCACTCCCACTCACCCCGCTGCACCCATATTCGTTTCCCTGCACGGACGTTCACATCCGTGCCCGTTTTGTGACCGAGGGTCCCACCCGTCCGGGTGGCTTTCTGGTTAAGGGCTTCCGCTCTTCCGGCAGGTCGCACTCGCTCCCAGTGGGAGTGGGGTCGGGAGCGACGACCCCATGGCTGGAATCCGAGTTATGGGGCCATGCGAATCCTTGACCCCAGTTCTGATTTCGTCTGGGCGGTATGCCGGTTTTCAGGGTCGGCCATTGCGGGATGCATCGAGAGGTTGAACGCGGGTGGGAGCGGTTCGGCGACCTGCGGCGACGATGGGGTATTGCGGGGGCGGTTGGGCGTTAGGCGCCGGCTGCTGCAGGAGATACTGCGCGGTTGAGGGGAATTGGCAGCCCATCAGGCGGGCCAACGGACGCGTGACCCAAGCGCCGGGGCCGGACGTGGGCATGGAGCGATAGCGGTCTACGTGGGGCCTGTCCCGCTCGAAAATACGATTCGCGGCTGTGGCCTGCACGTTTGCTGATCCCGGCGAAGCGGGCTCGACTGCTCTGGGACGATCTGCGGATGTCGATGTCGGTTGTCACCGCGCTGGTCCGGAATCTGATCACGGTGCCTGCTGCGGTGCTGCGCAGCCACATGGCCAAGGACGCGGAAGTGCTGGCATTGCGCCACGAGAACGCGGTGCTGCGCCGTCAGATCGCCCGGGTCCGCTACGAGCCCGCCGACCGGATCTGGCTGGCGGTCCTGTCCGGGCTGGTCCCGCGGGAGCGCTGGCGCCAGGTCTTCGCGGTCACCCCGACCACGTTGCTGGCCTGGCACCGCCAACTCGTCGCCGGGAAGTGGACGTTCACCTCTCGTCGCCGTCCGGGCCGACCCCGCACGGCGCCCACCATCAGGCAATTGATCCTGCGGTTGGCCCAAGAGAACAGCAGCTGGGGCCACCGCCGGATCCAGGGCGAACTCGCGCGCCTGGGCCACCCGATCGCCCCGTCCACGGTCTGGCAGATCCTGCAGGACGCCGGCATTGACCCGGCCCCGCAGCGCTCCGGCCCGACCTGGCGCCAGTTCCTGAAGGCCCAGGCCCACGGCATCCTCGCCGCTGACTTCCTGCACCTCGACACCATCTCGCTCCAGCGCCTGTACGCCTTGGTCTTCATCGAGCACGGCACCCGCCGCGCCCACCTCGCCGGCGTCACCGCCCACCCCACCGCCCAGTGGACCGCCCAGCAGGCCAGGAACCTCACCATGACGTTGGGGTGCCGCATGGACTCGCTGCGCTTCCTGCTTCGGGATCGGGATACGAAGTACACCCGCACCTTCGACGCCGTCTTCAAGGCCGACGACGTGGAGATCCTGCTCAGTCCGCCCCGGGCGCCGAGGGCCAACGCGATCTGCGAGAGAGTCGTGGGTACCCTCCGCCGCGAGGTACTCGACCGGATCCTGATCTACAACGAGGCCCACGCCGTGGCAGTAATGACCCAGTACATCCGGCACTACAACCGGCACCGCCCCCACCAATCCCGGCAGCAACTGCCCCCGGACAGGCCCGAATCACCCGCCCCGGTCACCGTGACCGACCTCCAGACCCACGGGATCCGGCGACGGTCCGTCCTGGGGGGCTTGATCAACGAGTACCACCACGCCGCCTGATGGAACGGCATCGCCGCAGCGCGCACCACTGAATCGCATTTTCGAGCGGCACAGCATCCCGTGCTGAGCGTGTTCGAGGCCATAGCCTGGCTGCCGCTGACCCCGCACCCCCCGTTGAACGCCTGATCGACTACACGGCTGAGGAGATCCGCCGACTGCTCCACCAGACCGTACGGCACGTCCACCAGCACCCCGCCGTGATCGCCGCCCAGTCGCTTGGCGCAGAACCCACCAAACCATCGCAAAACGCATCCACTGCCGGCAGCGACGACAACGAGCTCTCGAAACTCCCCTGTAGTACAGGGACCGCTTCGCCAGTCGTTCGGCCGTGGAGCAATTCTTCCAGGCGAGGGGAAGGCAGGGAGCCGACCGGCTCGATCAACTGCGGCAGTCGAGCTCCGATGAGACGACGCGACCAACGGCTAACCGAACACCAAGATCATAAGAAGGGCGAGCTCGGCAGGCTCGCGCAGCATCCGGCCGCCGTTCGAGTGGGGTCCAGCGTGCCGAGCATGGGGCAATCAGGCGGCTCCGGGAATAGCGAGCGTGTTCGCGCACGCCTAATTACGGACACATGAGAGCTTTCGCCTATTGTCCGGTATGCGGAGGTAATGCAGGTTATGCGCCAAAAAGCGTCGAGCAGGCGTCGATACGGAATCCCCAGATGGGCGTCAGCGGTAGCGCTGGCACTCGGCGTCGCAGTCGCCTCTGCGGGCGTGGTGCCCTCCGCTTCCGCGCTCAAGCCGAACGACCGTGGACCGAGGGCGAAGTCTGCCGTGACCACCGCCGCCGCCGGAAAGGCCGGAGGCTCGCGGGCTGCACGCAGGGCCGACGTTCCGTCGGCACCGGTCACGGTGTACGCCGAGGACTTCGAGAACGTCGCCGCAGGCTCGGAACCGGTGCTGCTGACCTCCTACCAGGGCACGTCGGGCATGAAGTACACCGCCGACCCCGCCTGGCTCCAGGACTGCAACGGATGGGTGCTGAACAAGGCGGACTCGGAGACCTTCGCGCCGGGACTGAGGGAGTGCGAGAACTCGTTCTTCTGGACCGAGCTGCGTGACATCACCGCGGGGATCGGGTCCTACCAGGGGCGCCCGGTCCCCGACACCAACCACGCCGTGGCCGGGTTCACCAAGAACCTTTTCGTCCCGGTGGGCGCTGTGGAGTTCCAGACCGTCAGTCCGATCCCCCTGGGCTCCGCCAACCGGTTCCTCACGGCAGCGGTGACCTCCGGCGCCGGAAACTGTGACCTCGCCGGCCCCAAGCTGGAGTTCGACCTGGTCAACGGTGTCACCGAGTACCCGGTGACCGTCGATCCGATCAACCCCTGCACCGACGCCGACCGGAAGGAGTACCCGGGGATCCAGAGTCCCGTCTTCGTGGTGCACAAGGCCGCCGACAAGCCGAAGATCTTTCCGGGGAACTCGGTCGGCGTGATCATGCGCAACGCCGAGACGACGTCGAGCGGCAACGACGGGGCGTTCGACGACATCCAGGTGCTCGATGTGACTCCCCAGGTGGAGAAGGCATTCTCGCCGTCGCCGGTGGCGGTGGGCGCGACCTCAACGCTGACGTTCACCGTGACCAACACCTCGGACCTGCTCACGAAGCAGGGCTGGTCGTTCACCGACCACCTGCCGCCGGGCCTGACCGTGGCCGACCCGTCGAAATCCGCCACCAGCTGCACAAACGGCAAGGTCACCGCGACCGCCGGGGGCGGTTCGGTCGGCTTGGCGGGCGACCTCGACGCCGGCCAGACGTCCTGCACCCTGAGCGTGGACGTGACCTCCGGCACGGCCGGGACCTACCAGAACTGCGCCGCCAACACCTCGGACCTGATCGGGGTCCTGCCGCCGGCCTGCGCCAGCGTGGTCTTCGCCATCCCCCAGTACAAGATCACCAAGACCGCGGACCCGGCCCGGGGCAGCAGCATCGCGCCGGGCACCAAGGCCACCTACACGGTGGTCGTGCAGAACACCGGCACGGTGCCGGTGGATGCCACAGCGGTCGACGACCTCAGCAGCGTGCTCGACGACGCGGCCTATCAAGACGACGCCCACGCCACCTCCGGCACCGTCACCTATGCGGCCCCGAAGCTGTCCTGGTCGGGGACGCTGCAACCCGGGCACAGCGCGACGATCACCTACGCGGTGACGGTGAACTCCACGGACACCGGGGACGGAAAGCTGGACAACCACGTCACCGGCGACCGCCACTCGAACTGCCGCACGGGCACCGAGGCCGGCTGCACCAGCGACCTCACCGTCCGAAGCCTGGTCGTGGCGAAGACCGCCGATGTCTCGAAGGCCGACCCCGGCCAGCGGGTCACCTACACCTTCAAGGTCACGAACCCCAACGGAAATACCTACTCAGGGGCCACGCTGACCGACGACCTGACGAAGGTGCTTGACGACGCCACCTGGAACAACGACGCCACCGCGACCTCCGGCACCGCCACCTACGCGGCCCCGGTACTCACCTGGACCGGCGACGTGTCCGCGGGCGGAACCGTGACGATCACCTACTCGGTCACCGTCAACAACCCCGACACCGGCAACCACCGGCTCGACAACACCATCGTGGGCCCCACCGTCTCCAACTGCGCCGCCGGCTCCACCGACCCCGGCTGCTCCACCCACGGGAGAGTCCCCCCCAGCGCGGGCCCGAGCCCGAAACCGAGCCCGAGCCCGAGCCCGAGCCCGAAACCGAGCCCGAGCCCGAAACCGGGCCCGGACTCGCTGGCCGACACCGGCAACGGCCCCCTCATCGGGTACACGGTCCTGGCCGCCGCCCTCGCCCTCACTGCCGGCACCCTCCTCACCACCGCCGTGCGCCGCCGGAAGTAGTCCTGCGGTCGCAGGTTCAAATCCTGTCGTCTCGACAGTTTTAGTCGGTAAAACATGCAGGTCAACGGCCGGTTCGAGGTTACTCGAACCGGCCGTTGGTCGTTTGACTGGCGGGAACCCCCTTAACTGATAAGCGGAGGCTGTCCTGAACTTCGTGTATGCCCCGGGGCGACCCGTCTGAAATGAGACGTCGTCTCTGTCGGGAAGGATCACCATGGGTATCAAGGACGAACGCCCGCGCGAGAGTGCGAACATCGCAAACAGGGGGGCGAGTTGGCACGAGCATCCGAGCGTGACCGGGAACTGGCAAGGTGCTGCGCATCGTCACCCTGACCACCGGCGCGGGCCTGGCCGGCGTGGACTTCGCCGCCTCGCACGGCATGCAGTTCATCGAGTTCGACTCCGGCTGGTACGGGCCCGAGCACAGCAGCACCGACGCCACCGCACCGATCCCCGCCCTCGACCTGCCCGCGGTGATCTCCCACGCGGCGCAAAAGGACATCGGTGTCCTCCTCTACATCAACCCCCTGGCGATGAGCGATTCCGACGCCCTCTTCGCCCTCTACCGGAGCTGGGGAGTGGCCGGCGTCAAACTCGGCTTCATCAACGACGGAACCCAGGCCATGACCCAGCAGATCATCTCCTGGGTGCGGACCGCCGCGGCCAACCACCTCCTGGTCGACTCGCACGACGACGTCCGGCCGTTCGGCTTCGAGCGCACCTACCCCAACTGGATCAGCATGGAAGGGGTACGCGGCAACGAGCACTTCCCCACGGCCACCCACAACCTGCCCCTCCCCTACACCCGCAACATCGGCGGCCCGATGGACTACACCATCTGCTACGGGCAGTCCCGCGACCAGACCACCAACGCGCACCAGATGGCGATGGCGGCGGTCTACTACCAACCGCTGAACTTCCTTTACTGGTACGACTCACCGTCCAAGTACGCCAACACCGCGAACTGGCCCGGTCTGCCCTGGTTCGACGCCATCCCCACCAGCTGGGACGAGAGCCGAACCCTCACCGGCGCCATCGGCCAGTACATCGCCGTCGCCCGGCGCAAGGGCGCCACCTGGTACCTCGGCACGATGACCAACGAGAACCCCCGCACCCTCGCCATCCCGCTGTCCTTCCTCGACGAGGCCCGTGGCACCTACACCGCGACCATCTATGCCGACGGAACCCCGGGAACCAGGCCCTGTACGACCCCCCTCACCGTCAGCACCCGAAACGTCACCCCTGCAACCGTTCTCAACGTGTCGATGGCCCCGGCAGGCGGCCAGGCCGTCATCCTCACCCCCGCGTGAACCGACGCACGGTCCGGCCGCGGCGGCCCTGCGCCGACGGCTGCGGTCCGGAGGCACCGGGACCGCCACAGGTGTCTGCAGGCACTAGCGAACCAGGGGTGCGTAGTCGAACCAGTCGAAGTGGGCTGTCCCGGTGGCGGCGTAGAGGCTGATGACGCGTCCGGTGAAGCCGCCGGCGACCTCGGTGGAGAGGTAGCGGCCGTCCAGGGTGGCCAGCTCGGTCGCCGTTCCGTCGGCGGACTCGAAGCCGAAGACCAGGGAGTCGGGGCCGGTGCGCGCGCCGTGCGGCTCGGGGGCGGGTCCGGTGCGGACGAAGAGGGTCACCGGGCCTGCCGGGAGGGTGTGTTCGGCGGTGACGGTGCGCAGCGAGCCGATCCTGGCGATGACCGAGAGTCGGCCCCCGGGGGTCGCCTCGATGCTGTAGTGGTGGAACTCGTCCAGGCGCACGGCGAGCCCGCCGCTGCCCTCGGCCGTATCGATCAGGGTGCGGGCACGGAAGGCGAGGTGCTGCTGGCGGCGGCCCAGCAGGACCACGTCGGGCTCGTCCAGGGAGGCGCCGCGGGCGCGCAGGGTCAGCCAGCTGTCGCGCTCCTTGGTGCTGACCAGCTCGGTGGGCCGGTCGCGCAGGGAGATCCAGTGGTGTGCCAGGTCGCCGGGCTCGAAGTCGTCCCGCTCCGGCTCGGGGGTGGGGGCCGCCACCAGCCAGGGCAGCTCGGCGCGCTCCACGCCGACCTCGCCGATCACGGGCCAGCCGTCCTCCCAGCTGACCGGGGCCAGGAAGGTCTCGCGGCCGAGTACGTGCCAGCCGGGGGTGCCGCCCTGGGGCCGGACGGCCAGCAGCAGCATCCACCAGCTGCCGTCGGGCGCCTGCACCAGGTCGGCGTGGCCGGTGTTCTGGACAGGCTTGTTGGTGCCGCGGTGAGTGAGGATCGGGTTGGCCGGGCACGGCTCGAAGGGGCCGCTGGGCGAGGGGCCGCGGGCGATGGAGACGCTGTGGCCGCGTTCGGTGCCGCCCTCGGCGAGCATGAGGTACCAGTGGTCGCCGATGCGGTAGAGGTGCGGCGCCTCGGGCGCGATGGAGCCGGGGGTGCCGGACCAGACAGGGTAGGGCTCGCCGAGGATTTCGCCGGTAGAGGGGTCGAGGCGGACCTGGGCGACCCCGGCGTAGGTGCACCAGCAGGTGCCGTCCTCGTCCCAGGCGAGGTCGGGGTCGATGCTGGGGACGCCGGGGACGCGGACGGGATCGGACCAGGGGCCTGCCGGGTCGGCCGCCGTGTAGACCATGTTGCCGCCGCCGGAGGCGACATTGGTGACGATCAGCCAGAAGCGACCGTCGTGGTGGCGCAGGGTAGGGGCGTAGAGGCCTCCGGAGGAGGGGGTGTCCGGAGGGAGGTCGAGCTGGCTGGGGCGGTCCAGGGCATTGCCGATCTGGGTCCAGTTGACCAGGTCGCGGCTGTGGAAGACGGGCAGGCCGGGGAAGTACTCGAAGCTGGAGCAGACGAGGTAGTAGTCCTCGCCGACCCGGCAGACGCTGGGGTCGGGATGGAAGCCCGGGATCACCGGGCTGGTGGCGGAGGTCATCGGTGTGAAGTCCTTGGCGGCGTGGTGGGCGGGTGAGTGAGCGCAGTTCAGAGCGCGAACGTCAGCGTGGCGAGGCGCTGTTCACCGGTGAGTACGACCGTCAGTTCGCCGACCGTGCCGTGCTGGTGGCTCAGGGCGGCGCTGACGGTGGTCCAGGTGTACCGGTCGCCGGTCGAGTCCACCGGCAGTGCAGCGAGCAGCAGTCCGTTCGCGTAGACGTCCAGGCCGGCCGGGCCGGGCGCGGTGCGGGAGACCTCGGCGGTCAGCGTGGCCGCGCCGGTGAGGTCCACGTTGCGGAAGACCAGTCGCGCGGCTTGGTTCGCGGCAGGCGTCACCGCGTCCCCGTCGGTGTGGCCGGCGTCGACGATGACGGCGTCGCGGTAGTCGTCGAAGTCCACGGCACGCAGTGGCCGGCCGACGGCCCGGCGGGGAGCGGGAGCCGGTCCGTCCACGGTGAACCGGGCGGTGTGCACGGGGTCGGCGGCGCTGCGGGCGACGAGCAGTTCGTAGCGGCCGGGGTCCACGGTGAAGTCGCCGGTGGCGACGTCCCAGTGGGCCAGTGCCTGCTCGACGGGCAGCCGGAACTCCAGCTCGGCCCATTCGCCGGGTTGCAGCCGGACCTTGCGGAAGTCGGCGAGGCGCAGCAGTGGTGCCTCGTAGCGTGCGTCCAGTGCGCGGACGTAGAGCTGGACGGTCTCCATTCCGGCCCGCTCGCCCCGGTTACCCAGGGAGACCCGGGCCGTGACCGTTCCGTCCTGGGGCAGGCGGTCGGCGTCGAGGGCGAGTCGGGAGTAGCTGAAGTCGGCGTAGGAGAGCCCGTGGCCGAAGGGGTAGAGGGCGGGGGTGCGGTGGTACTGGTAGGTCCAGCCGGCCTTGATGATGTCGTAGTCGAGGCGTTCGGGCAGGTGGTCGTCGCCCTGGTACCAGGTCTGCGGGAGGCGGCCTGAGGCGTCGGCGTCCCCGCGCAGCACGCGGGCGAGGGCGCGGCCGGTCTCCTGGCCGGCGTGGGAGGTCCACAGGATCGCGGGGACGTGCTCGGCGGCCCAGTCCACCGCGTAGGGGTAGCTGGACATGACGATCAGGACGGTGTCCGGCTGGGCGGCGAGGACCGCGCGCAGCAGGCGGTCCTGGTTCGGCGGGAGGTTCAGTCCGGCCCGGTCCTGGGTCTCCCGGCCGTTGATGTGCGGGTCGTTGCCCAGGACGACGACCGCGGTGTCCGCCGCGGCTGCGGCGGCGACGGCCTCGGCGATGCCGTCATGGACGACGGTGCGGGTGAGGACCGCTGCCACCGCCGGCGACTCTCCGGACATGGTGACAACGCCGGTGGCGGCGTGGACCTGCGCGTACCGGCCGGTGAGGACGCTCCGCAGCAACTCGCCCCCGTCGCCGTCGGGTTCGAGCCGGAAGGTCTCGCGGACGTACCAGTCGCCGGGCTGGTCCCGGTCGGCGGCTACCCGGCGGTCGGCGTCGCGCAGGGAGGCGTAGCGGCCGGTGGCGGCCGAGCGCAGGGTGAGCACCCCGAGATCCCAGTCGAAGAGGTCGAACTGTGCGGACGGGTCGCTGTCCTGGGTATCCGCCACGGTCAGCATCCCTTCCGGGCCTGTGGCGGTCAGCGCCCGGCCGTCCGCCGTGCGCAGCACGATCCGGTCCACGCCCTCCACGCCCTGGACGCCGAGGCCGTCGGCGACGGTGATCCGGTAGGGGTGGCTGCCGCTGTACCAGTCCTCGAACAGGGTGCAGGCCAGTGGGCCGACGACGGCGACCCGGCGGTCGGCGGGCAGTGGGAGCAGCCCCTCGTTCTTCAGCAGCACCACGGACTCGGTGGCTGCGCGCAGAGCGAGCTCCTGGTGGGCGGGGGAGTTGACGACCTCCCAGCCGAGGCCGGCGTAGGGATCGTGCTCGGGGTCGAACTCGCCCAGGCGGAAGCGGATCGCCAGCTGACGGCGCACGGCCAGGTCCACGTCGTCCATGGTGAGCAGGCCGCGTTCGAGGGCCTCGGTGATCCGGCCGATGGTGACGGACGAGTCCTCGCCGTGGTCGGTGAAGGAGTCGATGCCGGCCCTGAGGGCGGCAGCGTGCGACTCCGCGTGGTCCTCGTAGTAGTGCTCGGGGTCGACCAGGTTGGACGGGGCCTCGGCGTCGCTGACCACGAACAGCTCGTGCCCGGTGGGTTCGGCCCAGCGCCGCAGCTGCTGCTCGATCAGCGGACTGACGTGGCAGGGACGGCCGTTGACGAGGTTGTACGCGGCCATGACGCCGGTGGCGGCGCCGGTGGCGATGGCGAGCCTGAAGGCGGCCAGGTCGTACTCGTGCAGCACCCGGGGGCGCAGCCCGGAGGAGGTGGTGCAGCGCTCGTCCTCGTTGTTGTAGCCGAGGAAGTGCTTGAGGACGGGGGCGGTGCGCAGATGCTCCGGGTCGTCGCCGGACATGCCCCGGCAGAAGGCGTCGCCGAGCCGGGCGGAGTGCGCGGGGTCCTCGGAGTAGCCCTCCTCGTTGCGTCCCCAGCGGGGGTCGCGCAGCAGGTTCACCACCGGTGCCCAGCCCTGCAGGCTGGTGCGGCCGGTGCCGACTGCCGGCGGGCGGTGGTGGTGGAAGGCGCGCTGTTCGACCGAGACGGCCTCGGCGACCTCGCGGACCAGGCTCTCGTCCCAGCTCGCGCCGAGGCCCACGGCCTGCGGGAAGGTGGTGGCCTCGCCCAGCCGGGCGACGCCGTGCAGGGTCTCGGTGCCGGTACGGAACTCGCCGACTCCCAGCCGGGGGATCGCCGGGGAGTACTGGTGCAGCATGGCGATTCGCTCCTCGGCCGTGAGCTGGGAGAGCAGCTCGTCGACGCGCTCGGCCAGGGGAAGCCCGGGATCGCGGAAATGGGGCGTGGCGGACACGGCGGCAGTGCTCACAGGTGAGGATCCCTTGCAGAACGGGCAGTCGGGCCGACAGGCGCGGTCGCGCAACCCTGCCGGTGGTGAAGCCCTTCGACGCTGACAGGCGATCACGCCAGCGTCAAGAGAAAGTTTCGTAGGTAGCGGCCGGAAACTTTAAGTTGCCGTTTCTCTGTACATGCCTTGCCCTCCGGGGAAAGTGGCGCTTAACCTCTCGGCAACATCGAAGCGCTTCGACGGCTTCCGGCGGGCAGGCCGTCAGTTCCCTGCAAGGGTCCGGCTGCACTACAGCGCATCTGCACGACGCTCGACTCCTCATCCCACCCTCGAAGGGCAGCCCATGAGCATCGCCATGAGTCGTAGAACTTTCGTGAACGGCGCGGTCGCTGTGGCGGGAGCAGCCGCCCTGTCCCCGGTGCTCTCCGCCTGCGGCGGGGGCAAGTCCAGCAGCAAGGGCGGCGCCAACAGCAAGACCGGTCTGGCATCGGTGCTTCCCGCCTACGTGGCGAGCACGGCGGTCAAGCCGGACATCCCCTCGGTGACCGGGGCCGCAGGTTCCTTCACCGACCCGGGCTACCTGACCTACCCGGCCCACCCGGTGGCCACCGTCTCCGGCATACCAGGCAAGGGTGGCAGCTACACCGCGGTGACCCCCATGTGGGACGCCCTCCCGCCGGCGGGCAACTCGTTCTACAAGGCCATGAACAAGGCGCTGGGCATCAACCTCACCATGAAGCCGGCGAACGGCAACGACTACGCGACCATCATCCCGACGATGACCGCGGCGAAGAAGCTGCCGGACTGGATCAACCTGCCCAGCTGGTGGAACAACAACTTCAACATGGGTGGGCTGGTCGGCAACCAGCTGGCGGACCTCACGCCCTACCTGGCCGGGGAGAAGATCAAGAAGTACCCCAACCTGGCGGCGATCCCGACCCTCGCCTGGCAGGTCAGCGCCTGGGAAGACAAGATCTACGGCATTCCCACCTTCGCCAGCGGGATGCCGCTGTCCGGATCGGTGTTCTACCGCCGGGACATCCTGGAGGCCAAGGGGATCACCGCCGACCAGGTCAAGTCCGCCGAGGACTACATGAACCTGGGCAAGGAGCTGACCAATGCCAAGGGCGGAGTCTGGGCGTTCGGCGAGGTCTGGACCTCCCTGTACCAGGCATGGGGACTCCCGGACAAGTACACGGTGGTGGACGGCAAGTTGGTCCACTTCTACGAGATGCCCGAAATGCTGGAGGCCCTGGACTGGCACTACCGGCTGGCCAAGGCGGGATACGTGGACCCCGACGCACTGGCCGGCAACACGAACAACGCCGGCACCCGCTTCTTCTCGGGCAAGTGCCTGATCCAGGGTGGCGGCACCGGGGCCTGGAGCCTCAGTGACTACCAGTCCGGAACCGCCGCGAACAAGAACTACCGCCGGGACGCCTTCAACATCATCGCCGCCGACGGCAAGTCCGACCCGAAGATCTTCCTCGGCGCCTCCACCAGCATGCTGAGCTACTTCAACGCCAAGCTCTCCGGCGACCAGATCCAGGAACTGCTCGCGGTCGCCGACTACCTGTCCGCTCCCTTCGGCTCGGCCGAGTACACGATGGCCACCTACGGCGTCGAGGGCGTCCACTACACCCTGCAGAACGGTCTGCCCACGTACACCGCCGAGGGCAAGAAGACCGCTCTGCCGAAGACCCTCCCGTTCCTGGGCGCGGGTCCCTCGGTGGTGTTCAATCCGGGTGCCGAACAGGTCACCCGCGACTCCCTCGCCTGGTGCACTGCTGCGAGCAAGCACGCCTACAAGCCGGTCTTCTACGGCATGAACATCACCTTGCCGGCGCGCTACAGCACCATCGCCAACGCCCAGTCCGTCCAGGACACCATCAGGGACGTCACCCACGGCCTGAAGAAGGTCTCCGACTACCAGGCGGTACTGGCCAGTTGGAAGAGCAGCGGCGGCGACCGGCTCAAGGCGTGGTACCAGACCGAGATCCTCGACAAGCTCGGCACGGGTCAGTAGTCCGCACCAGCAGGCGGCGCCACGCAAGGAGAAACCGTGACCGTGACATCCACCATCAAACCCAAGAAGACCCAGGGGAGCCGCAGAGCCGAGCGAGCGGCCGGCGCGCGGAGCGGCCGGGCAGACAAGAGCCTCCCGGGGACCAGGATGACCTGGCGGATCCGGCTGCGCCGGGACAAGTCACTGATCATCATGACCCTCCCGGTCGTGGCACTGCTGCTGGTCTTCAACTACGCGCCGCTGTTCGGTCTGATCACCGCCTTCGAGTACTACGACCCGCTGGTCGGGGTGATGCACAGCGACTGGGCCGGTCTCGACCAGTTCCAGCAGTTGTTCAACGACCCGGTGTTCTGGGCGGCGCTGCGCAACACCGTGTGGCTGAGCTTCGTCCAGCTGGTCCTCTTCTTCCCGGTTCCGGTCGCCCTCGCGCTGATGCTCAACTCGGTGATGAGCCCCCGGATCCGCAACTTCATCCAGTCCGTGGTCTATCTGCCGCACTTCTTCTCCTGGGTGCTGGCCATCACCGTCTTCCAGCAGATGCTCGGTGGGGCCGGCGTGCTCAACCACCTGCTCGCCCAGCACAACCTGGGCAGCTGGGACATCATGACCAACCCTCACACCTTCGCGCTGCTGATCTCCGGCCAAGCGGTGTGGAAGGAAGCGGGCTGGGGGATCATCGTCTTCCTCGCCGCGCTGGCCGCGGTGGACCAGAACCTCTACGAGGCCGCCGCGGTGGACGGGGCCGGCCGGTGGCGGCGGATGTGGCACATCACCCTGCCCGGCATGCGCGGCGTCATCGTGCTGATGCTGGTACTGCGGCTCGGCAACGCGCTCAGCGTCGGCTTCGAGCAGTTCCTGATCCAGCGCAACGCCGTCGGCCACGACACCGCCGACGTCCTGGACACCTTCTCCTTCTACTACGGCATCGCCACCAACAACTACAGCTACGGCGCGGCGGCCGGACTCTTCAAGAGCGTGATCTCGCTCCTGCTGATCTGGGGAGCCAACAGGCTCGCACACGCCTTCGGTGAGGACGGGTTGTACCGCAAATGAGCCAGACACTCAGTGACACCCCGACCCCGGCCCTGACACTCCGTCCTGACCGGCACCGCAACCGCCCGGTGTGGGAGGAACCGCCCACGGCCGTCGGGCAGGGCCTCAAGGGCGGTGTGCTGCTGCTGGTGCTCGCAGCGGTCCTGGTGCCGCTGTGGATCGTCGTGGTCACCAGCTTCTCCACCCCCGGCGCCATCAACCGGGCCGGCGGCCTGGTCATCTGGCCCGACGGACTGACCACGGCTGCCTACCACCAGATGCTCGTCGACGGGCCGGTCACCCGGGCCGTCCTGGTCAGCCTGGGCATCACCGTCGTCGGCACCCTGCTCTCCATGGTGGTCTCGGTGCTGTGCGCCTACGGGCTGTCCCGCTCCCGCTCCTTCGGCCACCGCACCATCCTGCTGGTGCTCGTCATCACCATGTTCGTCGGCGGCGGCCTCATCCCCACCTACCTGGTCGTCACCACCCTCGGCGGCTACGGACAGTACTGGGCGCTGATCCTGCCCAGCTCGGTCTCCGTCTTCAACATCCTGGTGCTGCGCTCCTTCTACTCCGGAACCGCCTCCGACCTCATCGACGCCGCCCGCATGGACGGCTGCACCGAGTGGCGCATCCTGTGGTCGATCGTGCTGCCGACCTCCCGCGCGGTCACCGCGGTGGTGGCGCTCTTCTACGCGGTGGGCTACTGGAACTCCTTCTTCAACGTGATGCTCTACATGCCCACCGACAGCACCAAATGGCCACTGCAGTACGTGCTGCTCCAGTACGTCAACAACGGGATGACCATGCCAGGCGCCACCAACGGCGGCTTCGGCTCCCTGCACACCCAGACCGCGCCGCTCTCCCTGCAGATGGCGGTGGTCGTGCTGACCCTGGTGCCGATCCTGATGGTCTACCCCTTCATGCAGAAGCACTTCAAGACCGGCATGCTCACCGGCGCGATCAAGGGCTGACCGGCATGGTGACACTGGCAGAAGTCCTCAGTGGCAAGCGGGCGATCTCCACCCCCACCAAGAAGCGGGTCGAGGAGGCGATCGCCCGCCTCGACTACCACCCCAACGCCGGTGCCAGGGTGCTGGCCGGACGACGCTCGCACATCCTCGCGCTGGTGGTCCCGCTGCGCACCGACATCTACGCGCCGGTGATGATGGAGATCGCCATCTCGGTCACCACGGCGGCCCGCCGCTTCGGCTACGACGTCCTGTTACTCACCCATGACGAGGGATCGGCAGGGGTGCGCAGCGTCGCCGCCAGCGGTCTCGCCGACGGCGTCATCCTCATGGACGTCCAGCTCGACGACCGCCGCATCGCCGTCCTGTGCGAGACCGGCATCCCCGCCGCCCTGATCGGCCTGCCCAGCGACCCCGTCGGACTCGCCTGCGTGGACCACGACTTCGCCCACGCCGGCGCGCTCTGCGACGAGCACTGGCCGAGCTGGGGCATCACGACGTTGCGTTCATCGGCTACGCGGAACGGACCCTGACCGGCTTCCAGGACGCGGCGCGGCCCTCGGCCTGCGGGTCCTGCACCGTCCCTGCGAGGGCACCTTCGAGTTCGTGGCCGGGGTGGTCAGCCGGATCCTGGCCGACCGTCCCGACACCACCGGATTCGTCGTCCAGAACGAGGGCGCGATCCAGCCGCTGCTCTCGTTGCTGCGGGCCTCCGGGCGGGTCGTCCCCGAGGACGTCTCGGTGGTGGCGCTGTGCCCCGAGGCCCTGGCCGAGCAGTGCTCACCGCGGCTCACCGCGGTCACCGGTCCGGCACCGCGCACGCAGCCCGTCCCCGGCCTCGCCCCTACCCGAAAGAGTGTGAAGTGAGCACCAGCAGACTCACCGCCCGGCTGGGCGGCCTCGCCTTCGGTGGCGACTACAACCCGGAGCAGTGGGACCAGGAGACCTGGAAGGAGGACGACGCCCTGATGAGCCGGGCGCGGGTTAACCTCGCCACCCTCGGCGTCTTCTCCTGGGCGCTACTGGAACCCGAGGAGGGCCGGTACGAGTTCGCCTGGCTGGACCAGCAACTGGACCGGCTGCACAGCTACGGCGTCGCCGTGGACCTGGCCACCCCCACCGCCTCCCCGCCGCCCTGGTTCACCCTGGCGCACCCGGATGCGATGCCGGTCACCGCCGAGGGAGCCGGGCTCGTCCACGGCAGCCGGGACACCTACTGCCTGGCCGCTCCCGCCTACCGGCGGGCCGCGCGCGGGATCGCCACCGCCCTGGCCGCCCGCTACGGCGAGCACCCGGCGCTCGCCCTGTGGCACGTCCACAACGAGTACGCCACGGTCTGCTACTGCGATCACGCCGCCGCCGGCTTCCGGCGCTGGCTCCGCGAGCGCCACGGCAGCCTGGATGCCGTCAACGCGGCCTGGGGGACCGCCTTCTGGAGCCAGCGCTACGGCAGCTGGGAGGAGATCCTGCCGCCCCGGGCCACCCAGTGGCACCACAATCCGGCCCAGGTGCTCGACTTCCGCCGCTACTGGTCCGACGAGGCGCTCGCCGCCTACCGCGAGCAACGTGACGCCATCCGTGTCCACAGCGACCTGCCGGTCACCACCAACCTCATGCTGCCCGGTTACCAGAACCTGGACCTGTGGGCCTTCGGCCGTGAGCTGGACTTCGTCAGCATCGACCACTACCCGATCGCGCCGGGCGTGGACGCCGCCGCCGACACCGCCTTCGGCGGCGACCGGGCGCGTTCCTTCGGCGGCGGAAAGCCCTGGCTGCTGATGGAGCAGGGAACCTCCACGGTGTACGGGGAGAACGCCACCCTGCCCAAGGAGCCGGGCGAGATCCTGCGGCACTCGGTGCAGCACCTGGCCCACGGCGCCGACGGCGCGCTGTTCTTCCAGTGGCGCCAGTCCCGCTCGGGGGCCGAGATCTGGCACTCGGCGATGGTCCCGCACGCCGGGGCGGACTCGCGGATCTTCCGCGAGGTCTGCGAAACCGGGGAGGCCGTCGCGCGACTGGCCGAGCTGGCCGGCTCCAAGGTCGTCGCCGAGGCCGCCGTGCTGCACGACACCGACTCCTGGTGGGGACTCGAGAGCCAGGGCCTGCCGTCCAAGGATCTCGACTATCCCGGCACCCTGCGCCGCGCCCACCGCGCCCTGTGGGACGCCGGCGTCACTGCCGACTTCGCCCACCCCGAATCCGACCTGTCCGCGTACCGGCTGGTCATGGCGCCCGCACTGCACCTGCTCTCCGACGCCGCGGCCGAGAACCTGCGCGGCTACGTCCAGCAGGGCGGCACCCTGCTGTTGCAGTACTTCAGCGGCGTCGTCGACGAGAACTACCGGGCCAGGACCGGCGGTTACCCGGCCGAGCCGCTGCGTGAGGCGCTGGGCATCCGGGTCGAGGAGCACCGCCCGCTGGCGGCGGGGGCTGTGCTGAACCTGTCCGACGGCATGGCGGCAGGCGCCTGGAGCGAGTACCTCCGCACCGAGGGCGCGGACACCATCGCCGCCTACGCCGACGGACGCCCCGCACTGACCCGCGCCGCCTACGGCGAGGGCGCCGGTTGGTACCTCTCGACCAGGCTGGACGATGCCGGCTACTCCGCACTGGTGCGCCGCCTGCTGTCCGAAGCCGAGGTCCGACCCGTCGTTCCCGGTCTGCCGCCCGGCGTGGAGGCGGTCCGCCGCAGCGCCGACGACGGCCGCTCCTGGCTCTTCCTGCTCAACCACGGCCGTGAGCCCTGGCACGTCCCGGTCGTCGGCTGGGAGCTGTTGACGGATCGTCAGGCAGCGGACGGTGGCGTGACGCTGCCTCCGGGCGGCGTTGCGGTGCTCCGGCTGCCGTGAAGCGCAGCGACTCACACCGGCCCACCCCCGATCCAGGACGTGAGGAACACGACATGCCCCTGACTGACCTCGGCCCCGAAGACCTGGTCGGCTACCGTCCGAAGTCGCCCGCCCCCGACGACTTCGACGCCTTCTGGCAGCGCACCCTCGCCGAGGCCCGCGCCCAGGGCGGCGCGGTGAAGACCGAGCGGGTCACCGAGCAGTACGGACTGCGCACCGTCGAGGTCGACGACGTGCACTTCCCCGGCTGGAACGGCGAGCCGGTCGCCGCCTGGCTGCTACGCCCGCGCGGGGTGGAGGGCCCGCTGCCCGTGGTCGTCACCTACCAGGGCTACAGCGGCGGCCGCGGACTGCCCACCGAGCACCTGTTCTGGTCGGCTGCCGGGTACGCCCAGCTGGTCGTCGACACCCGAGGTCAGGGCCACGACACCCCGGACCGGGGGATGGGCGACGGCACGCAGTGGTCCGAGGGCTTCATGACCAAGGGCATCGACTCGCCCGAGAACTACTACTACCGGCGGCTGATGACCGACTGCGTGCGCGCGGTGGACGCGGTCGCCGAGCTTCCCGGGATCGACGGCGGCCGGATCATCGTGGCCGGCGGCAGCCAGGGCGGCGGACTCTCCCTCGCCGTGGCCGGTCTGATGACTGATCACATTGCCGCTGTACTCCCTGACGTGCCCTTCCTGTGCCACTTCCGCCAGGGCGCCCGGATCGCCTTCGAAGGGCCCTACCAGGAGCTCGTCAAGTACCTGCGCTGGCACAGCCGCCACAAGGTGCAGCCGACCTTTGCCACCCTCGACTACTTCGACGGTGTGCATTTCGCCCAGCGGGCCACCGCCCCTGCGCTGTTCAGCGTCGGCCTGATGGACCCCATCTGCCCGCCGTCCACCGTCTACGCCGCCTTCAACCACTACGCAGGCGTGGACCGCACCATCACCGTCTGGCCGTTCGCCGACCACGGCGGCGGCTACGGCTCCACCCCCGGGATCCAACTGGCCTGGCTGCGCGAGCGCGGACTGGCGCCCGGGGCTACCCGAGAGGACATATCCCAGTGATGCACGGCACAGCGCAGACGATCCGCTGGGGCCACCCGGCCCTGGCCATGGAGATCGCCCTGGACGAGGACGGCGCCGCCCGACTCGGCCACCTCGGGACACCCGGGGAGGCGGTCGGCGCGAGGCGCCCCGGCGCACCGCTGCCGCTGGTCGAGGTGACGGCGGGGGGCCAGGGCCGGCACCTCATCGGCACCGACCTCGCCTCGCGGCTGCGGCACCGCTCCCACCGCGCGGGCCGTGACGGCGACTGGCACACGCTGAGCGTCGAACTCCACGACCCCGGCACCGGGCTCACCGCCGAGGTCCGCTACCGCTCCCCGGACGGCCTGCCGGTGCTGCGCAGCGAGGTGCTCCTGCGCAACGATGGGCCGGTTGCGCTGCAACTGGAGTCGGTCAGCTCGCTGGTGACCGGCGGCCTCACCCAGGACGGACCAGCGGGCCTGGACTCCGCCGACCTGATGTGGGCGGATAACGAGTGGTTCACCGAGCTCCGCTGGAAGCGGGAGCAGCTGCGGGATTCCTCGCCCGCCCTCAACGGCCGGGTCATGACCGGCCGGGGCGTCCGGTCCAGCAGCCGGTTCCTCCCCATGGGGGGCCTGACCGACCGTGAATCGGGTCGCACCTGGCTGTGGCAGATCGAGCACAACGGCGGAGGCTGGCGCTCGGAGTGCGGCGTCCGCGACGAGACGGCCTACGTGGCGCTGTTCGGTCCCACCGACGCCAATCACAGCTGGCGGCACCTGCTGGAGCCGGGGGCCGAGTTCCGCACGGTGCCGGTGGCGCTCGCTTTCGCTGCGGACGGCGGCCCCGACGAGGCGTTCGCCGTGCTCACCCGATACCGCCGGATCACCCGCCGCCCGCACCGGGACCACCTCCACCTGCCGGTGATCTTCAACGACTACATGAACTGCCTGATGGGCGACCCCACCACGGCCAAGCTGCTGCCGCTGGTCGATGCTGCGGCCGAGGCGGGGTCGGAGTACTTCGTCATCGACGCCGGCTGGTACGACGAGGACAACGGCCACTGGTGGAGCACCGTCGGCACCTGGGAACCGGCCGCCAGCCGCTTCCCCGGGCCGCGCGGGATCCACGAGGTCCTGGACCGCATCCGGGAGCGGGGGATGGTGCCCGGCATCTGGCTGGAACCGGAGGGGGTCGGCGTGTCCAGCCCGGTCGCCAAGTCCCTGCCGGAGGAGGCGTTCTTCTGCCGCGACGGGCAGCGTGAGGGGGATGGCGGCAACCGGTACCACCTCGACCTGCGCCATCCCGCCGCCCGGGCCCACCTCGACCAGGTCGTGGACCGCCTGGTCGGCGAGTGGGGCGTCGGCTACCTCAAGCTCGACCACAACACCGACTTCGCCCGCGGCACCAGCAGCCACCCCGGGGAGGCCCCGGCCGACGGGCTGCTGGGCCACAACCGGGCCCTGCTCGACTGGCTGGACGGCGTCCTGGACCGCTACCCGGACCTGGTGATCGAGAGCTGCGCCTCGGGCGGCATGCGCACCGACCACGCCATGCTCTCGCGGCTGCAGCTCCACTCCACCAGCGACCAGGAGGACCTGCTGCTCTATGCGCCGATCGCCGCCTCCGCGCCCACCGCCGTCACCCCCGAACAGGGTGCGGTCTGGGCCTACCCGCAGGCCAAGGACTCCCCCGACGAGGTCGCCTTCACCATGGCCAACGCCCTCCTGGGCCGCATCCACCTCTCGGGGAAGATCACCGAGCTCGGGGCCGGAGAACGAGCGCTGGTCCATGAGGGGGTGGCGGTGTACAAGTCCATCCGCGCCGACCTGCCGCAGGCCGTCCCCGCCTGGCCGCTCGGCCTGCCGGCCTGGGAGGACCCATGGATCGCCCTGGCCCTGCACACCCCGGCCACCACCTACCTCACGGTCTGGCGCCGCCCCGGAGCGGAGGACACCGCAGTCCTGCGGCTGCCCCGGCTGCGGGGAGCCGATGTCAGCACCGACCTGCTCTACCCCAGCAGCGGGCGACCGCACTGCGCCTGGGATCCGGATGCGGCCGAGCTCACCGTGACCCTGCCGGCGGCACCGTCCGCCGTGCTGTTGCGCCTCCGGCAGCCGGCCCGCCCCGCACAGACTTCCTGACCAGCACTGCGCCAGAGATCCACTCATCTCGAGAAAGGCACATGGCATGAGCGACATCCAGCCACCCGCGCACCGGCGCGCCAGAGGCCGCGGCCTCGGCCGCCTGGCCGCCCTGCTGACGGCCCTGGCCGTCATGCTGGGGCTGTCCGGCACCGCCGCGTTCGGCGCCACCGACGTCCACGGCAAGGCACTGCACCCGGTCGTCAGCGTCCCGGCCAAGGCCATCGACGCCGTGGCGCAGATGCAGCCCAGCTGGAACCTGGGCAACACCCTGGACGCCATCCCCGACGAAACCGCCTGGGGCAACGCCCTGACCACCAAGGCGACCTTCGACACCATCGCCGCGGCTGGCTTCCGCAGTGTCCGCATCCCGGTGACCTGGAATGACCACCAGTCCGCCACCGCGCCGTACACCATCGACGCCACCTACATGGCCCGGGTCAAGCAGGTCGTGGACTGGGCGCAGGCCGACGGTCTGTACGTCGTGATCAACATCCACCACGACTCGGAGGTATGGGTCTCGAACATCGTCACGGACCATGACAACATCATGGCCCGCTTCGACTCCACCTGGTCGCAGATCTCCGAGGCATTCAAGTCCGAGCCGCGCACGCTGCTCTTCGAGAGCGTCAACGAACCGCGGTTCAACGACGTCACGGCCGCGCAGAAGACCGCGCTCCTGAACGAGTTGAACGTCTCCTTCCACACCGTGGTCCGTGCCTCGGGCGGGGCGAACGCGACCAGGATGCTCGTCCTGCCGACCCAGGGCGGCGATGGCGCCCAGCCCCTCCTGGACGACCTGTCCACCACCATCAACTCCCTGCACGACAGCCAGCTGGTGGCGACCGTGCACTTCTACAGCTACTACCCGTTCAGCATGAACCTCGCCGGAGGCACCCTGTACGGCGACATCGCCCAGAAGTACACGGACGACTCCTTCAAGTGGATGCACGACACCTTCGTCGCCAAGGGCATCCCGGTCTACCTCGGTGAGTACGGCCTGATGACCAGCCCCAACTACTTCTGGCCCGAGACCGTCGAGCGGGGCGAGGAGTTGAAGTACTACGAGCAGCTGGGATACGCGGCGCGCAAGTACGGCGTCACCACCGCCCTGTGGGACGCCTTCAACTACCTGAACCGTGAAACGCTCCAGTGGCGTGACCCGGGCCTCTTCGCGGTGATCAAGTCGAGCTGGACCACCCGCTCGGGCACGGCCTCCTTCGACAAGGTCTTCGTCTCCAAGTCCGCCCCGATCACTGCCGAGTCGCTCACCCTGAACCTCAACGGCACCCACTTCCTGGGCGTGTGGCAGGGCAACACCAAGCTGCTCCCGGGGCGGGACTACACCGTCTCCGGAACCACGCTGACCTTCACCGCCAGTGCGCTGACCCGCCTGGTCGGCGACCGCGCCTACGGTACCGACGCCACGCTCCAGGCCCGGTTCTCCACCGGGGTGCCGTGGAACATCGACATCGTCACCAACGACAACCCGACGGTGGCGGCGGCCACCGGCACCACCGACGGCCTGACCATCCCCACCCAGTACCGGGGCAACAACCTGGCGACCATGCACGCCACCTACGCCGACGGCACCAACGCCGGCCCGATCAACTGGACCCCCTACCAGGCGTTCAACGAGTCGTTCTCGCCCGACTACCCCAACAGCACGATCGTGCTGACCCCCCTGTTCCTCAACTCGCTGCGTGACGGCGACACGGCCACGCTGGTCTTCTACTTCTACAGCGGCCAGACCGCCACCTACAAGGTCACCAAGAACGGCAGCACGGTTACCGGCACCGTCGGCTGATCGATTCGTCCTCACCGTCCCGGCCGCCGGTAACTCCCGGCGGCCGGGACTCCCCATGTCCCGAGGAGTTCCCATGTTCGCCCTGCCCCCGCGCGTCCTCTTCGGCGCCGCCTACTATCCCGAGTACCAGCCGTACGACCGGCTCAAGGCAGACCTCGACCTGATGGCGGGAGCGAAGTTCACCGTTATCAGGGTCGGCGAGTCGGTCTGGTCCACCTGGGAGCCGTCCAACGGCACGTTCGACCTGGATTGGCTGCAGCCGGTGCTGGACGCCGCTCACGAGCGCGGCATCTCGGTGGTGCTCGGCACGCCGACCTACGCCGTGCCGCCGTGGCTCGCCCGGCTGTACCCGGAGATCGTCGCCGACACCGGCACCGGACAGCGCGCCCACTGGGGCGGCCGGCAGGAGGTCGACTTCACCCACCCCGGCTTCCGGTTCCACGCCGAACGGGTGGTCAGGCGCATCGTCGAGCGCTACGCCGGGCACCCGGCGGTGATCGGCTACCAGGTCGACAACGAGCCGGGCTGCCGGCTGCCGTACAACCGGGGCGTCTTCCAGCGCTTCGTCGACGACCTGCGGCAGAAGTACGGCGACGTGGAGACGCTCAACCGGGAATGGGGCCTGGTCTACTGGTCCCACCGGCTCACCGCCTGGGAGGACCTGTGGACCCCCGACGGCAATGCCCAGCCGCAGTACGACGTCGCCTGGCGGGCCTTCCAGGCCCGGCAGACCACCGAGTTCATCGCCTGGCAGGCCGAGATCGTGCGTGAGTACGCCCGTCCTGAGCAGTTCGTCACCACCTGCCTCCACTACGGCCACCCGGCGGTCGAGGACGACGAACTGACGGACAGGCTGGATGTCACGTCGGGCAACCCCTACTACGACATGCAGGACGCCCTCGCGCTGCCCGACCCCACGCCCGACGGCCATGCACAGGGCTGGAAGACCGCCGGAGTCTGGGCCCTGTACCAGAGTGCCGACCGGATGTTCTCCTCCCGGCAGGAGTCGTTCCTGGTCACCGAGACCAACGCCCAGGCCATCGGCGGCACGGAGGAGAACCGCCCCGCCTTCGACGGCCAGTGGCGGCAGGCCGCCTGGGCGCTGGTCTCCCGGGGCGCGCGCATGGTCGAGTACTGGCACTGGCACACCCTGCACTTCGGCACCGAGACCTACTGGGGCGGCGTCCTGCCGCACAGCGGTCGGCCAGGACGGATGTACGCCGAGATCGCGCGACTGGGAGCGGAGTTCGCGACAGCGGGAGAGCTGGTCGCCGGGATAGAGCCCGACGCCGACATCACGATGGTGTACTCGATGCCCAGCAAATGGCTGATGCAGAAGTATCCGCCGCTGGCGACGCCCGGCGGGGGAGCGGACGGCAGCTCGTACCACGGGCTCTTCGACCCCTTCTACCGGGGCGCGTTCGAGGCGGGGCGCCAGCTGCGCATCCTGCACGCCCGCCAGCTGCACGACGCCAGGGGCGAGCGGGAGGGCATGGCGCCAGAGGCCGCCGCGCAGCGGCACCCGGTGCTGGTCGTGCCCGGCCTGTACCTTGCCGAGGACTCCCTGCTCGACTGGTTCGCCGCCTACGCGCAGGCCGGGGGACATCTGGTGCTCGGTCCCCGCACCGGCTACGCGGACCAGGAGGCACGGGCCCGCCACCAGCCCGCACCTGCCCGTCTGGCCGAGGCTGCGGGCGTCCACTACGAGGAGTTCAGCAACCTCCCCACTGCCCTGCCGGTGCACGCGGCGACCGACGGCCCGCTGACGCTCTCCGGATCCGCGACCGCGACCCGCTGGGTGGACGGACTGACCGTCACTGACGCCGAGAACACCGAGGTGCTTGCCGGCTACAACCACCCGCACTTCGGCCGCTGGCCCGCCGTCACCACCCGTCGGCACGGAACGGGCCGGGTGACCTGTGTCGGGACCGTCCCCGACCGCGAACTCGCCCGCGCGCTGGCCGCCTGGCTCGCGCCCGTCCCCCGCAGCGGATGGACGGGTCTGCCCGTCTCCGCCACCGCGACGACCGGCACCGCAACCGACGGCCGCCGCGTGCACGTGGTCCACAACTGGGGCTGGCAGCCCGTGGAGGTCCAGGTTCCGGCCGACCTGACGGACGTCCTCTCCGGGGCCGAGGTAGCCCTCGGCACGGCCCTGCGTCTGGACGCCTGGGACGTGCGGGTGCTGGCCGGACCGGCCTGACGCCCCCGCCTTCCCGGCACATGGCTGGGAGGACCACTACGACATGCTCAGCGCTTCGGCCGGGCCGTGCTGCCGCGGACGGTGAGCGTCGTGGCGATCTCGGTGCCGCCCTGCTGGACCTCCTCGCGACGGCCGAGGGCGAGCGCCAGTTCGGTCGCGGCGGCTGCCATCTCGTTGAGGGGCTGGTGCACCGTGGTCAGCGGCGGCTCGGCCCATGAGGCGATCGGCAGGTCGTCGAAGCCGACCACGCTCAGGTCGCGGGGGACGGACAGCCCGAGTTCTCCGGCGGCCTGGTAGACGCCGAGCGCCTGCGGGTCGGAGACGGTGACGAAGGCGGTGGGCCGCTCGGGGAGGGCGAGCAGCTCGAGCGCGGCGGCCCGGCCGCCCTCGCGAGTGAAGGGGGAGACGGCCAGCAGCTCGGGATCGTGCGCCAGTCCGTCCTGGGCGAGCGCCGCGAGGAAGCCCGACTGCCGGGGCACGATGACGGGCTGGCCGGTGCCGCTGATCATGGCGATGCGGCGGTGCCCCAGGTCCAGCAGGTGCCGCATCGCGGCCTGCCCGCCGCGGAAGCCGGTGGAACCGACGAACGGCACCTCGTCGGGGAGGTCGTCGAGCGGATCGATGATGACGAAGGGAATGCCCGCCGCGGTCAGCTGCTCGCGTTCCTCCGGCGAGAGCCGGTTCACCGCCAGGACGCAGTTCGGCCTGCGGCCGGCTGTCTCCTCGATCGAGCGCCCCGGTGGGCCGTCACTGCGGACCTCGGAGACCATCACCAAGACCCTGTGCTTGCGCGCTGCCCGCTCCACCCCGCGGATGACCTCAACCGCCCACAGGCTGTCGAGCTCACGGAAGACCAGCTCCACGACGTTGCTGCGATTGCCGATCGGCTTGCGGTAGCCGTGGAGGGTGATGAGTTCCTCGATGCGCGCGCGGGTCTGGTCCGAGACGCCGCCGCGCCGGTTGAGCACCTTGGACACGGTCGGAATGGAGACGCCCGCCGATTCCGCGATGTATGCGATCGTGACGGCGCCCGCTTCCGCGCCCGCTTCCGCCCGGTCGTCCGTCGCCTTCATGCCGCCCCGTTCGTCGTGCCGCCGTGCTGCCGCGGAGGCGCGGTGCTCTGGCGGACCACCAGTGCGGTGGCGATCTCCACCCCGGTCTGGGGCAGTTCCCCGCCCCGGCCCAGCGCGAGCGCCAGGCCGGCGGCGGTGGCTGCCATCTCCCGCAGCGGCTGGTACACCGTGGTCAGCGGAGGATCGAGCAGCGCCGCGACCGGCAGATCGTCAAAGCCTACGACGCTCAGATCGCCGGGAATGGACAGCCCCAGCTCCCTGGCGGCCTGGTAGACGCCGAGCGCCTGCATGTCGGAAGCGGCGAAGATCGCGGTCGGCGGGTCGGGGAGCGAGAGCAGCTGCCGTGCGGTCGCATGGCCGTCCTCGAAGGTGATGGGCGTCTGGGGCGTCAGCCCGGGCTCCGGGGACAGGCCGGCCTCGGCCAGCGCGGCGAGGTGGCCGGCCTGCCGGGCCACACAGTAGGGGTGGTCAGGGCCGTTGATCATGGCGATGCGGCGGTGCCCGAGCCCCAGCAGGTGCCGCGTCGCCGCCTGGCCGCCGCGGAAGTTCGTGGAGCCGACATAGGGCGTGCCCTGCGACAGCTCGGTGATCGGGTCGTAGACGACGAAGGGGATGCCCCGCGCCGTCAGCCGCTCGAGCGCCCAGGCCGGGAGGGGCCGCACCGACAGGCAGGGGGCTCCGGCGCGCAGGGGCAGCAGCTCACCGGAACGGGCCGCGAATCCGCTCACCACGAGCCCGACCCGCTGCTCCCGCGCGACGGCTTCGATACCGTGCAGGATCTCCTCGCTCCACATGTTCGTCAGCTCGTGGAAGACCAGCTCGACGAGCTCGCTGTTGTCACCCGGCTGGTCGGCGCCGTGGTGCCGCAGCAGTTCCTCCACGCAGGCGCGGGTGCGCTCCGGCAGGGCGTGGTGGTCGTCCGACGGTGTCGGCGTCGGCGGCTGCGGGGCCGGGGTCGGAGCCGGGAGGTCGGCGGGATCGGTCATGCAGGCGATCGTGATGGAGCTCAGGGTGTCGCCCGGAGCGGCCGGGTTCTCGCCCTCGCCTTTGTCCGTCACATTCGCCTCCTGGTTCACGCCGGTGCGTCCACGACCGCCGCCCTTGCCGGACAGGCCCGGCCTGTCTGCCTGGGCCATTGTGGCACTTCACGGCACCGGGCAGGGATTGGTGAACCGCCCCGGGTGAGGTCGAGACTCGATTCCGTGAGCCATTTCCAGCCTGCTGGTGCTGATGGCAAGTTGGACGGTCCTGCGCAACGACGATGCTCCTGGTAGATGGGTTCTCGACCAAGATCACCCGTGTCTGCCAGGAGCTTCGCGTGCTTGTCTACCCGTCGTAGAAGATCGGGACGCGGTGGCGTCGGCTGACGGCTGGCCGCCAAGCCCTGCTTGCCCTGGCCCACCTGCGGTGCGGTGACGTCTATGCGCAGCTCGCAGCAGGGTTCGGTGTCGGGATTGCGACCGTCTTCCGCTGCATACGCGAGGCTGTCGAGGTACTGGCCGCCCTCGCCCGCCTTGCCCGGATCGAGCCACGACCTCACCGCCGCGCGGCGGCACGGATCATCGAAGCCCTCGCCGAAGCAGACCTCAAATGCTGGGCCGACAAGACATCCCATGCAGCTATCGGGTCAAGCAGCTGCTGTGAGAGGGGGCGGTGCGGGTGGTGCGAAGGCGATCGATTCGTCAAACTTCTGGCGGGTTGCCAGGCAGTGGTGCAGCTGGCCGAGCATGCGGTTGAACAGGCGGCGGAGGGCTGCGTGGTACCGATCGCCGGTGTCTCGTCGCTGGTTGTAGTGGGCATGGGCTCCGGGTGAGGCAGTGAGTGCGGCGAATGCCCAGTGTCGTCCGGTCGCGGCCAGGCGGCTGTTCTTGATCCGGCGGTGGCTGACGCGTCTGCTCTTGCCGGATTCACGGGTGACCGGGGCGCTTCCGGCGTAAGCCTTGAGGTCCCGGCCCGTTTCGAACCTGGTGCGGTCGTCCCCGATCTCGGCGAGTATCCGGGCGCCGGTGAGTGTGGCCAGGCCGGGGAAGCTCGTGATGATCTCGGCGTCGGGATGCTGGAGGAAGAGCTCTTCAGTGTTGCGTGCGAGGTCCTCGCAGGCTCGGCATGCGGCGTCGAGCTGGGCGAGCAGGGCGAGTGTCTGGCGCCCCATCGCGGTTTCCACCAGGGTTGGTTGGCAGAACCGAACCTGGCGGAACACTTCGAGGGGCCGGTCTGCGTCCCTCTTGTCGAAGCGCTCCAGGCGCTGCGTATCGACCAGACGTCTGACCCGGCCCCTGCCAGAGCGGGCCAAACGGCCAACCCACAGCGCCTATTAGGCGTATCAGGGTGCCGGCGGGCCCGTCCGGGTGCCGTTCCGAGGCCGGGAATAGATAGGCCGGACATCAACGACAGGTCCGTGACCTGCGGCAGGGCACCCCCGTCGGCCGACGCTCTCATGACCGCGATGTCAGTCCATGGCTCATCGCGTCGCCCACGTACTCGCCGCGGTCCTGCCTTCGTACCGTTCGCGTCGCCGTAGCGCCCCGTGAACCGGCGCGGGCCAGTGTCTCCAGAGGGCCGACCAGGATCTCGGAGAAGGCGAGTTCGGCGGCGCCGATGAGCACCGCGTCGTCGCCGAGTTCCCCCACGCGCAGCCGCAGGCTCTCGCGGGAGGCGGCGAGGGCATGGAGGTTGATACGGCTGCGGATCTGGGCCGCCGAGCCGAGGAACACCTCGCGGAGCGTTCCGCCGAAGATGACGGCGCGAGGGTTGAGGACGTTGACCAGGTTGGCGACGCCGATGCCGAGCCAGTCGCCGACGTCGTGCAGGGCGGCGCGGGCGGCAATATCGCCCCGGTCGGCTGCCTCGACGACGGCGCGTACGGCGTCTCGGCCGGTGGCCGAGGGATCGCGGTGCGCAGTCTCCAGCAGGGCCCGCTCGCCGGCCTCGGCTTCGAGGCAGCCGCGCGCCCCGCAGCCACAGGCCCGGCCGCCGTGCGGGTTGACGAGCATGTGCCCGATCTCCCCGCCGTATCCCTGGTCGCCGCCCAGCAGTTGGCCGCCGGTGATGACACCTCCGCCGATACCGATGTCGCCGTGCAGGTACACGAGGTCCTGGCAGCCGGTCCCCGCCCCGCGCAGATGCTCCGCGAGCGCACCCAGGCTGGCCTCGTTCTCGACCGAGACGGGAAGGCCGAGGTCCAGTCGGCGCATGAGGTCCCCGCCGAACTCCTCATCCTGCCATCCGATGTAGGGGGCGGCGCGTACCAGACCGTCGGGGCGGCGCACCATCCCGCGGACGGCGGCGGCCACGCCGACGCAGTACGTTCCTTCCGGCGCCGTGTCCACCATCTCCAGCGCGGATCCGGCGAGGAGCCCGGCCACGGTGTCCGCATCGCGCGAGCCGGGAGGCAGGGGGATCTCCCTGCGGTCGAGGAAGACCCCGCCCAAACCGATGCGCGCGGCGGCCAGCCGGTCCACGCCCACGTCGAAGGCGAGGACGTACACACGGTCGGACTCGGGCCGTACGACCAGGGACGGGCGGCCCGCCCGGCCGGTGTCACGGGGCAGTTCCTCACGGACCAGGCCGACCGAGGCCAACTCGCTGACCAGACCCAGGATGGTGCTGCGGTTGAGACCCATGCGCTCGGCCAGGACGGCCCGCGACATGGCGCCGCCGATGTGCAGATGACGGAGCAGGGTGCCGAGGTTGTGCCGACGAATCTCCTCCTGCGAGGGACCGGCTTTCATGGAGCCAAAGACCTCATCGTTGTACGGCCCGGCGACGGGAGAGCGCGTCCACGCCTGCGGCCACCAGCAGGACCGAACCCGTGACAGCGTACTTGACCCCTGAGCTGTACCCCATCAGGCCCATACCGTTCTGGATGACCGCGACCACCATGCCTCCGAGGACCGCGTCGACGACCCTGCCGCGCCCGCCGAACAGACTCGTCCCGCCGATCACCGCAGCGCCGACCGCCAGCAGAAGCACATTGCTGCCACCGGTGTTGGGGTCCACCGAGTTGCCGCGCGAGGCGGCGATGATGCCGCCGACCGCGGCCAGGGACGAGCAGATGACGAACGCGGAGATACGGATGGCCGCCACGTTGATGCCGGCCCGGCGGGCCGCCTCGGCGTTGCCGCCGACTGCATAGATGTGCAGACCGAATGAGGTGCGCTGGAGCAGGAAGGTACCCGCGACGAGCAGGACGGCGATGACGGGCACGACGATCGGTACGCCCTTGAGCGAGTCGACGATGACGTTGCGGCTGCGCTGCTGGTTGAGCAGGTGGACCGCGAGTGCGCCGAGCACCGCCAGCCCGCCGATCCTTACGGCGAGCAGGGTGAACGGAGCGGTGACGAGCCCGCGCTGCCGCCGGTTGCGGTTCTGCCGCAACTGTGTCGCGGCGTACACCGCGACAGCGGCAGCGAGCAGCACCCAACCCAGCGCGGGGGAGAGGTTGTTGTTGGCGACGGCCAGGATCGTCCGATCCTGGATGGATATGTTCGTGCCTTCCTTGAGCAGCATCAGCACGATTCCCTGGAACCCCAGAAAGGCGGCCAGGGTGACCACGAAGGAGGGGATGCCGACCTTCGCCACCAGCAGGCCGAGCAGTAAGCCGATCACCGTGCCGGTGAGAATCGCAGCGGCGGCCGCGCCGTACCAGGGCCATCCGTGATCGGTGAGCAAGATGGCCAGGACGGCGGCGCAGACTCCGCTGGCGTACCCGGCGGACAGGTCGATCTCGCCGAGGAGGAGCACGAAGACGAGCCCCATGGCGATGGCGATGCTGCCCGCGCCCTGGGTGAGCAGGTTGGCGAAGTTCAGCTCGGACAGGAAGACCGGGCGCAGGGCAGCGAAGAACACACACAGGACGATCAGGCCGAGGACAGCGGGGAGGGCGCCCAACTCGCCCCCACGTACGCGTTCGACGTATAGACGGGCGACGGAACGCAGACTCTTGACCCCGGCGGTTCCGTTCTTCTTCGATCCACCGCGGTCGCCCGGCTTTTCGTGCGCGACGGCGGCGGTCATACGGTGTCTCCGTTGCTGTGTGCGAGGCCGAGGTTCCCGCTGCGGCCTGCGGTGATGAGCTCGACGACCTGGGAGTACGTGACGTTCGACGTGCTGACCTGGGCGGCCATTCGGCCCAGGTAGAGGGCGGAGATCCGGTCGGACACCGCGAAGACGTCGTTCATGTTGTGTGAGATCAGGACCACGGCGAGGCCGTTGTCTGCCAGTCGCCGGACCAGTTCGAGGACCTGCGCCGTCTGGGCGACACCGAGCGCAGCGGTCGGCTCGTCGAGGACGACCACCTTGCTGTTCCACAGAACGGCCTTGGCGATGGCCACGGTCTGCCGCTGGCCGCCGGAGAGACTGGAGACCTGCTGGCGGATGGACTTGACAGTGCGGACGGACAACCCTTCGAGGGTGTTGGCGGCCATCTCCTCCATCGTCGCATTGTCGAGCACGAGACCCCGGCGCTTCTCCCGGCCGAGGAACATGTTCTGGACGATGTCGAGGTTGTCGCAGAGCGCCAGGTCCTGATAGACGATCTCGACGCCCAGAGCTGCCGCGTCACGAGGGCTGTGCACCTGGACCTGCTCACCTTCGAACCAGTACTCGCCGGCGTCGGTCGGGTGGATCCCGCCGATGCACTTGACCAGGGTGGACTTGCCGGCGCCGTTGTCGCCGACGAGAGCGGTCACCTCACCCGGGTGGACGTCGAGGGACACGTCGTGCAGTACCTGCACCGGGCCGAAACTCTTGTCGATCCCGCGCAGTCGGAGGATCGGCTTCGTTGTCATGAAAGACGGATCCTTTCGGACCGTGGGGCCGCGGGCCCCAGGGCGTCAGGGCCACAGGGCCCGCGGTTGGCCTGTTGGAAACAGTCAGGATCGTTCCAACGGGCCGGTCGGGGGAGTTATTTGATGCCGGCTTTGGCGCACAGGGCGGCGTAGTTTCCTGCGCACAGATCTTCCTTGGTGACGAAGCCGTCGTCCACGACGTCCTTCACGTTGTCCTTGTAGATGGCCACTGGGGTCTCCAGCACGGACGCCACCTGGCGCTTGCCCACGGGGTCATCGACGGTCGTGTTCGTCTCGCTCTTCTGGCCCTTGGCGAGTGCGATGGCGAGCTTGGCGGTGGCATCCGCCTCCTTCTTGACCGCCTTGTAGACGGTCATGCACTGGTCGCCCGCGAGGATGTTCTGCAGGCCCTGCACGGTGGCGTCCTGGCCGGTGACCGGGACCTCGCCGTTGCGGTTCTGCTTGCGCAGGACGGCTATGGCGGCGTTGCCGAGGCCGTCGTTGGCGGCGAGCACGCCGCCGATCTTGGGCTCGCCGGTGAGCATCTGCTCGAAGATGGTGCCGGCCTGGGTGTTGTCCCAGTCGGGGACGGACTGGTTGGGGCCCTTGACGTACTCACCCGACTTGTACTTCGGGTCCAGGACGCTGTTGTAACCCTTGGCGAAGAGGGTGGCGTTGTTGTCCGTCGGGGACCCGTTCAGCGTGGCGACGATCGGCTTCTTGGCTTTCATGTCGCTCAGACACTTGCTCAGGCCCTCGCCCTGCAACTTGCCGACCTCGGTGTTGTCGAAGCTCACGTAGTACTGGGCGGAGCCGCCGAGGGTGAGCCGGTCGTAGTCGATGGTGGCCACGCCCTGCGCCTTCGCCTTGTCGAGAACGGCCTTGCCGGTGCCACTGTCCAGGTTCACGATCACCAGTACGTTCACGCCACTGGTGATCATCTGGTCCGCGATCGTCTGGAATTCCTGCTTGTCGTTCTGTGCGTTCTGGATGTCGTACTTGACGCCCGCCGCTTTGAACGCCTCGGAGAGGTACTTGCGGTCCGCGGTCTCCCAGCGGGCCGAGGACTTGCTGTCCGGGAGGATCACGCCGACCTTCGGCGTGGTTTTGGAAGCGGAGTCGTTGCCGCTCGAGGAAGAGTTGCCACAGGCGGTGAGCGAACTGACCAGGGCCACCGAGATCGTGGTGAGGAGGAGTCCCTTGCGCATGTGCAGGGTCCTTTCTGGTGTTACGGCCGGACGACCGGACGCACGAAGCTGACGAGAGGGGGCGAGTGCGCACTCGGGAGACCGCCGGTTGTCGTCTGCCCACCGGCTGAATGTTGTGAGCGGCAACTTACGGCGCCCCTCGGCTCGAGTGCCAGATGCGGGAAGGTTCCATTTGTTATCGCCCATAACAATCAGATGACGCCGCTGGTGCTTGGCGACCTTGCCACCCCCTGTGTGACACGAACCCTGAGGGGGCGCGGACCCCGCGCAGGGGGTGGCGCGGAGGGGGCCATGCCGATGGTGTCGCCGTGGAGGGCGGCCGCGACCGCCGTCATGGCGACATCGAAGTCCTCGCCGGGGTAATGCAGTTGGGTACGTGGGGCGCGGTGCCTTCTGTGGTGCTGCGGTAGCTGGGTGTCCGCGTACGCAAGCGCAACCGGAGCGTGTGCTGGCGGTGTAGACGCCGGGTCCGCATTTGCGGAGTAGTCCGGCCCGGGCCCAGCTGGTGAGTTGTCGGTACATGGTGGCGAGGGTGATATCGCCGAGGTGGTGGGCGAGTTCGTGGCTGCGCCAGTGTCGCTGCGGGTCCGCCAGGAGCAGGGCCAGGACGTGTTCGCGGCGGCTGTGCGGTGTGCGGTGGGTGTGCCGGTCGTCTCGCGAAGTGGTGGGCAGCGGGGGCTGGTTGGCTGCGGGTTCGAGGACGGTGACGGTGCGGCTGGTGTCGGGTCGGCCGTCGTCTTGGCGCACGCTGTGGCGGGCCCGGCGTCTGGCAGAGGAGGTGGCGGCCGCGCGTAAG
This sequence comes from Streptomyces sp. NBC_01465, assembly GCF_036227325.1. Lineage (NCBI taxonomy): Bacteria > Bacillati > Actinomycetota > Actinomycetes > Kitasatosporales > Streptomycetaceae > Streptomyces > Streptomyces sp. NBC_01465. The sequence goes on from NZ_CP109467.1 coordinate 7,968,334, forward strand.
CCTGACGCAGACCGCGTCGGCTGGTCGGCGGGACACCGTGGCAATCGCTGGGCCACCGGCCGGTCGCTCAGTGCCGCTTCCCGGTCTCGGAGGAGTTGACGCTGTGGCTGGCGCGGCGCATGGCCTCGTACAGTGCGGCGTCGTCGGGCGGATCCGGGAGCGGGCCGCGGGTGGGGGCCTGAAAGGACTGCACCATCCATGCCACGAGGCGGCGGGAGGTGTCCGGGGCGGCGTCACCGGTGGCGCTGAGGACGCCGGCGTTGGCCATCAGCAGCAGGACGAGATCCCGACTGGTGAAGTCCTCGCGCAGATGCCCGCTGTCGTTGGCGCGGCCGATGAGTTCGAGGAAGCCGTGGAACGCCTCGGTGCGCCGGGTCTCCATGGCCTCGGCGCAGGGGAAGCTCACGGTCAGAATGTCGGCGAAGCCGCGGTCGGCGGCCTGCATCGCGCAGAGCTTCTCGATGTAGCCGGCGAAGCCGATCCACGGGTCCGGGTCGGCCAGGGCCTGGGCGGTGGCCCGTGCGTACGCCTCCATGCGGTCCGCGAAGACTGCGGCGACCAGTTTCCTCCTTGCCGGGGAAGTGGCGAAAGAGGGTGGCGATCCCGATCCCGGCCTGCCGCGTGATCGAGGCCATTGACGCGCTCAGTCCGTCGCGCCCGAATACCGTGCGTGCGGTTGCGATGATCCGCTCCCGGTTGCGCTCTTGCCCCTCGGTAACCGCATTGCGCCCGGGTGCCTCGGGCAGCGGGGCGGCGAAGGAGCGGAGCATGTGCGCGACGAGGCGGTGTCAGGGCTGCATGGCGTCGCGGACCAGTGCCGTGTCGACGAACTGTTCGAAACGGACGATGCGGCCGCCACGTACGACGAAGTGATGCGCCACGCGTACGTTGATGTCCTTGCCGGTGGCCTTGTTGGTGGCGGTGTAGCGGGCGAGGACGACGATGTTCTCGCCGTTTACGACGTAGGTGTCGTCGTGGGCGGTCCAGCCGTCCCAGTCCTTGCCGAGGTTCTCCATGACGGCGGAGGTGACGCCGGTGGGGGTGCGGTAGGTGCCGGCCAGCGGGAAGCCGGCCATCTCGGTCCACTCGACGTCGTCGGCGAGGGTGGCGCGCAGGGCTTCGAGGTCGCCGGCGGCGGAGGCGAGGTACTGGCGGCGTACAACGTCAGCGGGGGCGGTGGAGGTGGCGAAGTCGGTGGTCTCGCACATGTGATGGGGCCCTTCTTGGGTTCCAAGTGGGTTCGGATCTGGTGCTGGGGGACAGCGAGGATGGCGCTGATGGGATGCACCGCGAGGTATCCGTAGGTCCCGGACAGCACAGCAGCGCGGGGTTGAACTGGTGCGCCGGGTTCGTCGCGCCATCGAACACCACCACGCCCACCATCACGCCGAACACGGTCAGCAGCGCCGTCGTCAGGGCGAACTCGTAGAGCGGGTAGGCGCGTTGGACGGAGGATCCGGCGTCGGCGGGTCCGGGTGTCGCGGGCGGTGGCGCTCATCGGGCTCTCGCAAGGCTCGGCGTGCACCGTCCGGTCGGCGCCCGGCGAGAGAGGCGCCCACCGGGCCGTGGCCGGGACGGGTCAGCCCCACTTCATTTCACCTTTGGCGACCTTCGCGCCGAGCTGGGCGGCGATCAGCATGCCGTTGTCCGGGTATCGCTTGACCATCGCCTCGGTGAGGGCGGCGCCGTCGGCGGCCTTGCCCAGCTCTTCCTCGAAGGCGATCAGATAGTCGCGGGTGGCGGTGATGGCGGTGGCGTCGGCCGCGGTGTCGGGCAGACGGTGGCCGGGCACGACCAACTCCGGGCTCAGCGCGGTCATTTCGTCGAGCAGCTTCACCCAGGCAGAGCGGGACTCGGGGGTGGCGGTGTCGGCGACCCAGACGTGTTCCTGCTGGAAGAGCAGGACGCCGCCGAGCAGGGCGCGGTGCTCGGCCTGCCACAGGTAGTGGCGGTCGGGCAGGGCGGCCGGGCCGCCCTTGAGCTCGAAACGGTGGTCTTCCAGGGTGAGGTCGCCGGTCAGCGGATTGAGGTCGACCAGGCGGGTGGGCAGGTTGGGGCCGAGGGCCTCCCAGGCCTTGAGCTTGCCCTCGTAGGACGCCTTGATGTGGTCGATGATGATCGGGGTGGCGACGAAGGTCGCGTCCGGGAAGGCGTCGGCGATCGCTTCGGCGCCGAAGTAGAAGTCGGGGTCGGCGTGGCTGACGAACACGGTGGTCAGTGTCTTGCCGGAGTCGAGGATCTCGGCGGCCAGGCGGTGGCCGTCGGCGCGGGTGAAGGCAGCGTCGACCAGCAGCGCTTCGTTCTCGCCGGTGACCAGGGTGGCGGTCTTGTTCTTCGACCCGGCGGGGAAGTCCAGGTCGAGGATCTTGAAGGACAGGGTGCTCATGGGGATTCCTTGCGCAGTGGGGGCGAGGGGGATCAGGCAACGAGACTGGCGAGACGCCGGTCGACTTCGTTGGCAGTGGCATGGCCGCGCGCCAGGACGGTGACCCGGTCGTCGTCGACGGCGAGCAGGGTGGGGAAGGCGGTCACGCCCAGCTGGGCGGAGCGGCGGAAGTCGGCTTCGGCGGCGGCCCGCGACCCGGGTGCCTCGAAGGCGGCGACGACCGCGTCGGCGTCCAGGCCGGCCGCCTCGGCGACCTTCCGGTACGTCGCGGGCTCGGACAGGCTCAGCCCGTCGACGTAGAAGGCGCGCTGGAGGGCGGGGGCCAGCTCTGCCACCCGGTCCGGGGCTGCCTGGCGCAGGGCGGCTATGCCGCGGGCGGCGTCCTCGGAGTCCATCACGAACGACCCGTCGGCGATCAGCCGGTCGTACGCGTCGCCGAACGCGGCACCGGTCAGTTCGCTGATCTTGGCGTTGGCGCCCTGGACGTAGCCGAATTCTCGGACCGGCACCCGGCGCTCCCCGGTGAACAGCCCGCCGGAGACCACCTCCACCTCCAGCTCCGGGTGGCGGGCGACGACCTCGCGCAGGGTGTCGGAGAACCCGTGCGACCAGCCGCAGTAGGCGTCGAAGACATGGACGAGCTTCATCGGGGGACCTCGATGGGATGCGGCGCTCGCCGGATGCAAGCGGTTCATCTGACACAACAGTATCTGACGTGTCAGATATTTCCCTGTGGGCGAATGTCCTCGCGCTCGCGTCCGGACATGCGCCTTCCTGCCATTACAGCCGCGGTGCCGTCGGGCCGCGACTCGACGTCAGGGCAGGCGAGGCAGCTCATCCCGCGCCGAGTGGCTCAGGATCCGCAGATCCTCGGCGAACCGCTCCCGGTCCTTCGGCGGAATCGGCTCCAGGAAGAAGCGCCGGATGTTCTCCACATGCACGCGCGACGCAGCGACCGCGGTCTCCGCTCCCTTCCGGGTGAGGCGTACGAGTCGTCCACGCCGGTCGCCGGGGTCCTCGACCCGCTCGACGAGCCCAGCTGCCGCCATCCGGTCCACCAGGCGCGTCACACCGCCCGTGGTGAGCACCTGCTCCTGCGCGATGGCCCGCATCGACAGGCCCGGCTCATCGGCCCGGCCCAGGATGAGCAGTACCTCGTACGTGAGGTGACTGATGCCGCACTCCCGCTCCAGGGAACGCCCCAGGATGTACTCCAGCCGGTTAGCCGCTCCCTGCAACCGGCCGAAGGCAAGCACCAGTTCATGGTCGGCGGCGTCTTTCGCCGTCGTGATCTCCACCTGCTCATCCACGGTCCCGCCACCCATCATCGTCGGCCCACGGCCATGCCCACTGATCATGCCGCACGCCCGGGCCGGCGGGGACAGTGAAGGGTGCGGGGCCCCTGTGGCTTCCGGTGTGGCGGAGGGCTCTTGACGGCAGCCCGGCCTGGTCGCCGGCCCGGCTCAGTGCCGGCTCCTTCCACCCCTGTGACCGTCTCGGATGCGACGCGGTTCTCGACCTGTTCAGCCCCGAGGCCGAATATCAGGTGCACGGTCGCGGGCCCTTCTTTCGTGCGGTGCGGCTCGGCGCGGCCGCGTCCTCTAAGGCTCCGGCCAAGAGCCGCCGTCCCGCGCTCGTGCCGCGCATGCTCGACCGCTGGGGCAACGTCGGTGTGCGCCTCGTGATGGGCCAGGTCGAGCGCGGCCATGCGGGCGGCTCGCTGTTCTGGGAGGGTGGGCAGGCGCTCGCGGAGACCTGGCGAGGGCGCACGGGCGGCTGCTCGTGGTGTGCGGGATCAACGTCGGCGCCGTGGCCCTTGCTCATCTCGATCTCCCAAGGTTGGGCACCGACTTCGGTGTCGGTGACGCCCATGGGACAAGCAACCCGCGCTGGACGTGACAGGGTGGATTCCTCCGTTCCGAGGGCCACATCGTCACAGCCGACGACCCGCGGTCGAGTCGCTCTCGGTGGGCACGAAAGTTGTCACGTTTCGTACGCTCCGCTGATCAGCACCTGCCCCAGCAGGAAACTCGCTGACCGTATGGCTGCCCACCGGTGCCGGGTCACCGGATCCGCGCCTGTGCGACCGCGGCCTCCAGCGGGCGCGAGCGCCAGTGCGGGTTGGCCTCATCCTTCGACACCCCCGGCCCGGCGCCCTCGGTCGTCCGGGTCAGGCGCTGCTGAGCCGTTGCCCATTCGGTCCTACCCCTCCAGCCGTGTGGGTGATTGTGGGGCGTGCCCGCATGCCGGTGGGAGGTGCGATATGCGATACAGGGGCCACTTGTGAGGGTGTGGCGGTAGCGCCGATGCCCTGTGCCCCTGGCTGTGAGGAGCCCACCGCATGACGGCTGTCAGTGATGACGTGCTCGACTTGATTCCGTCCTGGGGGCGGGAGGTGCGGGTGTCGGTGTCGGTCCTGCCTGGGGACTGGCAGCAGGCCGCGCAGGAGGGTGTCGCGCTGGGCATCCCGGTTCTGAGCCCCGCGGAGTCCGTTGACGGGCTTGGTCTGACCGCGGAGTCCCTGCGAGCGGCGGGGCTTGACGGCACAGTGGGTCAGACGCTGGTCCACCCGGGACCGGCCGGCGCCACGGTCGTCCTGTACGGAGTGGGAGCGGCGTGCGCCGAGGCCGGAGTTGACGCCGCGGGGGTGCGCGACGCGGCCGCCGCTTTCGCAGCCGCCGCCCGGCACTCCCGGCTCGTCCTGGTTCTGCCCGAGGACACTGCGGTGCCGCCGGAGTCGGCCGCGCAGGCCCTCGTCGAGGGGGTGTTGCTGGCCCGCTACCGGTATCCGGTACTCAAAGACGATCCGGAGGGCCGGCCCGCGCTGGAGGAGTTGGTGCTGCTGGCGCCTGCGGCCCGGCTGGCCGAGGTGGAGCGCGGAGCGGAGCGCGGGAGGATCCTGGCCCGGACCCAGTGCCTGGCCCGTGATCTGGCGAACTGTCCACCAAGCTTGATGACCGCCGCGGTGATGGCGGACTGTGCCCTGGCGCTGGCCGGGGAGGCCGGCTTTGAGGTCGAGGTGTTCGATCGGGCGGCGCTGCGAGAGCTGGGCTGCGGCGGCCTGCTCGGGGTCAACGCGGGCAGTGTGGACGAACCGCGGATGATCAAGGTCGGCTATGCCCCGCCGGCAGGAGCCCAGGCCGCCCGCCTCGCCCTGGTGGGCAAGGGCATCATGTACGACTCGGGTGGCATCAGCCTCAAGCCGAGCGACGCGGTGCACGCCACCATGAAGAACGACATGTCCGGCGCCGGGGCGATCCTGGCGGCGATGACCGCGTTGAAGGCACTGGACTGCCCCACTGCGGTGACCGGCTGGCTGATGTGCACCGACAACATGCCGTCAGGAAGCGCCACCAAACTCGGTGATGTGCTCACGATCCGCGGCGGCACCACCGTCGAGGTCATCAACACCGACGCCGAGGGGCGCCTGGTCATGGCGGACGCTCTGGTCCTGGCCACCGAGGAGTCCTGCGACGCGATCGTGGACATCGCCACTCTCACCGGGGCGAGCCTGCGTGCGCTCGGCGCGGAGATCGCCGGGCTGTTCGGCAACGCGCAGCCGCTGATCGACCAGGTTCTCGCCGCCGCGCGGCTCACGGACGAGCCCGCCTGGCAGCTGCCGCTGGCCCGGCGCTACCGCGCCGAGTTGGACTCCGACATCGCCGACATCAAGAACATGGGCGGCCCCAACGGGGGCGCGATCCACGCGGCCCTGTTCCTGGAGGACTTCGTCGCCGGCCGCCCCTGGGCGCACATCGACATCGCGGGCCCCGCCCAGAACGACGTATCCGCCTCCTGGCGTCCCCGCGGCTGCACCGGTTTCGGCGCGCGCCTGCTCACCGAACTCGCACTCGGTTTCACCCGTCCCTCCGGCCTGGGAGCCTCCGCATGAGCACCGCCACCGACGCTCCCGTGCCCGCCAAACGCGGCTTCACCCAGCGGCTGCTCGACGGGATCGAGAAGGCGGGAAACAAGGTCCCGCACCCGGCCGTCATCTTTCTGCTGCTGATCGCCGTAGTGATCGTCCTGTCGGCGATCCTGTCGGCCATCGACATCCACGTCACCTACGAGTCGGCCGCCCCGGGACCGGTCGTCGGGGAGATCGAGTACGCGCAGGGCACGACCGAACCCTCCGTCAGCTACCCGCCCGACGCGCTGCACCACCCCCCGGTGGAGATGCACGAGGTGACCACACACGTCGAGTCGCTGCTGACGACCGAGGGCATCCGTTTCATCTTCACCTCCGCCGTCGACAACTTCACCAACTTCGGCGTGGTGGGAGTGATCCTGGTGGCCATGGTCGGCGTCGGGCTGGCCGAGGAGGCCGGACTGGTCGGCGCGCTGATCCGAAAACTCGTGGCCGTCTCACCACCGGCGACACTGACCTTCATCATCGTGCTGATCGGCATCCTCTCGAGCATCGCCTCCGACGCCGGCTACCTGGTACTGATCCCGCTGGGGGCGGTCGCGTTCAAGAGCGTCGGGCGGCACCCGCTGGCCGGACTCGCGGCAGGCTTCGCCGCGGTCGGGGCCACCTTCGGGGTGAACGTGCTGATCACCCCGGTGGACGGGATCGTCACCGAGATCACCAACGAGGCGATCCACCTGGTCGACCCGACCCGCACCATCGACCTGACGTCCAACCTCTACTTCGGTATCGCCTCGACGTTCTTCCTGGCGATCGTCATCACCGTCGTCACTGAGAAATTGATCGAACCCAGCCTCGGCGTCTACGTCCCGCACGGGAAGGGCGAGGACGCGGACGCGGAGAAGGAAGCTCTCAGCCCCGATGCCGAGGCCCGTGGCCTGCGCTTCGCGGTCTACGGCCTGCTCGCCGTCCTCGTGCTGCTGGTGTTGCTCACCGCCCCGTCCGGCGCGGTGCTTCGCAACCCGGACACCGGCAGCGTCTTCGACGACTCCCCGTTCATGGACAGCCTGATCTTCATCATCATGCTGCTCTTCCTGGTCACCGGGCTGTGCTACGGGGCCGGGGCGAAAACCCTCAAAGGCAGCGCCGCCGCGATGGCTGCCATCACCAAGACCTTCTCCGGTCTGGGCGGGCTGATCTTCCTGTTGTTGATCATCGCCCAGTTCATTGCCTACTTCAACTACACCAATATGGCCACGGTCATCGCGGTGAAGCTCGCCGATGCGCTGGAACAGGCGAACGTCGGGGCGGTCTGGTTGCTGATCGGGTTCGTCCTGGTCACCCTGGTGCTGGACATCATCATCCCCGGCGTCATCCCCAAGTGGGCGATCTTCGCGCCGATCTTCGTCCCGCTGTTCATCCGGCTCGGGGTCGCTCCGCAGACCATCCTGGCCGCCTACCGCGTCGGCGACGGACCGATGAACATCGTCACCCCGCTGATGGTCTACATCCCCTTCATCGTGCTGCTCACCCAGAAGTACAAGAAGGAAGCGGGCGTCGGCACGGTCGTGTCCATGATGCTGCCCTACACCCTGATCGTCGCCGTGACCTGGCTGATCTTCTTCATCGCCTGGTACCTGATCGGCATCCCGTTGGGCCCGGGAGCACCCGTCCAACTTCATTGACCCCGGACTGTCCCGTACGACCAGCGAGGAGGCTCACAGGTGAGCGACGCGGCGCTGTGCCTGACTTTGCTGGGTGTGGTGGTGGGCCTCTTCGTGTGGAACAGGCTCCCTGTGGAGCTGGTGGCACTGGGATCTGCGGTCGTCCTCTACGCCACCGGCCTGCTGACGGCCGATCAGGTCTTCGCGGGCTTCGGCGACCCGGTCGTCGTCTTCGTCGCCTCGCTGTTCGTGGTCAGCACCGCGCTGCAGGCGACCGGCCTGACCGCGTGGGCCGGACGGAGACTGTCCGCACAGGTCGGGACGGGACCGCGCAGCTTGACCACGGCGACCATGCTCCTGGCCGGGGCGCTGGCCGCGCTGATCACCGTGAACGGAGCCGTCGCCGCCCTGCTGCCCCTGGTCGTCATGCTCGGCATCCGGTCGGGCCAGACACCATCCCGCCTGGTGATGCCGCTGGCCTTCGCCGGCCACGCCGGATCACTGCTCCTGCTGATCGGCTCGCCGATCAACCTCATCGTCTCCGAGGCGGCCGACGAGAGCGGGGCTGGGCCCTTCGGGTTCTTTCAGTTCGCCCTGATCGGAGTGCCGATCCTGGCCGGAACCGTGGCGATCGCACTGCTCCTCGGGCCCCGGCTGCTGCCCCGGCGCGAACCCGAAGCCATCCCGCCCGACCTCAGCCGCCATGCGCACACCCTCGTCACCTACTACGGCCTGGAGCGGGACGCGGCGAGCCTGCAACTCGGCCCGGACTCCTCGCTCGTTGGTACCCCGCCGCCGGACGTCACCGCCCTGGCTCCTGCCGGGCTCCTGGTCGTCGGCGCGCTCACCGCGGACGGCCACGACTCCCGCGGGGACGCGCCGCTGCAGCCCGGCGATGTCCTGATCGTGCGCGGGGACCTCGCGCGGGTCGAGGATTTCGCCCGCGCCACCGGCCTCGTGGCGCTGCCGCCGCCGTTGCGGGCCCACCTGGCCGACGCCGTACTGAACAGCGACACCGGACTGGTCGAAGTGGTCGTCAGCCCGCGCTCACCCCTGATCGGCACCACCGTTTTCCCCGGCATGAACAGTGCCGACGGCGAACTCGTGATCATCACCGCTCGCCGCAGCGGACGAGACACCGGCCCCGGACCCACCGTCGTGCAGTCCGGAGACAGCCTGCTGCTGCAGGGTCCCTGGCAGGCCGTGCAGCGCACCCAGGCCCGCAGGGACCTCTTGGCAGTCGACCATCCGACCGAGATCCGGCGCGAAGCAACCGGACTGGGCCCGGACGCCTGGCGGACCGCCATGATCCTCACCGCCATGGTCGTGCTGCTGGCCACCGGACTGGTCCCGCCGCCCGTCTCCGGGCTGCTCGCCGCGCTGGCCATCGTGGCCTGCCGGGTGGTGACCGTCACCGAGGCGTACGACGGGATCTCCTGGACCACCCTGGTGATCGTCGGCGGCATGTTCCCGCTCTCCGTCGCCATCCAGGAGTCCGGTGCCGCCGACGACATCGCGCATGTGGTCGTCTCCGCCGCGAGCGGCAACGCCTATCTGCTCCTGCTCGCGGTCTTCGTGCTCACCTCGGTGCTCGGACAGTTCATCAGCAACATGGCCACGGCCCTGATCGTCACCCCCGTCGCGGTCTCCGCCGCCCACGACGCGGGGATCTCGGTGCTACCGGTCCTGATGTGTGTGGCCGTGGCCGCGGCGGCCGCGCTGCTGACCCCCGTGGCGACGGCCGCCAACATGATGGTCATGGGACCGGGAGGCTACCGCTTCGGCGACTACTGGAAGTTCGGCGCCCCGATCCTTCTCTGGTACCTGGTCGTCGCGATGGCGCTGGTGCCGCTGGTCTGGGCATTCCAGCCGCCGGTCTAGACGGAAGGCAGGGCGTCAACGACGGTTTCCGTGCGGGTGGGGCGGGTTGACGCGACAGAGCAGGCCTCTGGTCGCTGATATTGGGCAGATTCCCGGAGAATCCTGTGAGGCAGCCCCGGCACACCGGCTGCTCGAAGACCGGCCCCTACTGGCGAGACCACGCTGGGCGCCTCAGGAGAACCGGGATCAGCCGACGTTGCGCAGCGGCGGGACGGCCGGGACCTCGATCGCGTTCTCGATGTCCGCGACGGTCAACTTGAACTGCTCGGGGTAGGCATCGCGTTGCGTGCGGCGGGCGGGTTCGATGGTGCGCCAGGTGTAGAGGCACTGACGGCACTGGAGAACGTCCCAGACGCCGGGCACGGGCGAGGTGGCGAGCTTGTCGATGGTCTTGAAGGCACAGCGCGGGCAGATGGTGAGGTCGTCAGTCACGACGGGACTTCCTTCCGGGAAGCAGGGAACGGGCGGGGCTGGCAGGTCACTGGCGGCCCGCGATGAGCTGTTGGAGCTTTGCCGTCCACTCCTTCGTCTCGGGCAGATCCTTGGCCGGCGTCGAGAAGTTGCCGCGTACGTCGGGGGCGACCGGGGTCGTCGCATCGATGATCATCTTGCTGGTGATACCTGCCGGTTGCGCGGCGGGAGCGAGCTCCAGGACCGACAGGTTGGGGATGATGACGACATCGTCCTTGGGGTTGACCTTGGCGGACATGGCCCACAGGACCTGCGGCAGATTGAAGGGGTCGACGTCCTCGTCGACAAGGATCACCTGGGATACGTAACCGAGGCCGTGCGGGGTGGTCATCGCGCGCATGCCGACTGCCTTGGCGAAGCCGCCGTAGCGCTTGGCTGTGGAAATGATGACCATCAGACCGTGCGTGTACATGGCGTTGACAGCCTGCACCTCGGGATATTCGGCACGCAGTTGCTTGAGCAAGGGGACGCAGGTGTTGGGACCCACGAGGTAGTCGACCTCGGTCCACGGCATGCCCAGGTAGAGAGACTCGAAGACGGGGTCGGTGCGGTACGAGACCCGGTCGACCCGGATGACAGGCATGCGGCGACCGCCGGAGTAGTGGCCCGTGAACTCGCCGAAGGGGCCCTCGATCTGACGCTTGCGGGACTCGATGACGCCCTCGAGGACGACCTCGCTGCCCCACGGCACGTCGAAGCCGGTCAGCGGCGCGGTGGCGATGGGCGCGGGCGCCCCGCGCAGAGCTCCCGCCATTTCGTATTCGCTCTGGTCGTACGCCATCGGCATACCGGCCACGATCGTGATCACCGGGTCGTTGCCGAGAGTGATGGCGATGGGCAGGTCCTCGCCCTTCTCCTCGGCCTTGCGCAGGTGTTGGGCGATGTCATGCATGGGGACGGGCTGGAAGGCCAGACGATTGCTGCCGATGACCTGGATGCGGTACGTACCGACGTTCTGCTTGCCGAAGTTCTCCGGGTCCTCGGGGTCGCGGGAGACGACTGCGGCCTTGTCCAGGTAGAAGCCACCGTCACCGTCGTTCAGACGGAAAAGGGGCAGCATGGAGAAGAGGTCCACTTCGGCGCCCTCCTGGGAGTTCTGTCGCCAGGGGGCGTCCTCGCGGCGCTCGGGGGCGACGGGGAAGGCGTCCCAGCGGGCGGCGAAGGCTTCCACCTGCTCCTTGACCGGAGTGTTCCTGGGCAGGCCGAGGGCAAGGGCGTGGTTGGCCCATGAGCCGTGCACATTCATGGCGATGCGGGCGTCGGTGAAGCCCTTGACGTTGTCGAAGTACAGGGCGGGGGCGTTTTCGCCGATGCGTCCGGTCGCGTTGGCGGCCGCTGCCAGGTCGGGCTCGGGAAGGACCTCTTCGGTGATGCGCAGCAGTTGTCCCTCCTTCTCCAGGGTGTCGAGGAAACTGCGCAGATCGTCGTGGGCCATGAGTAACTCCTTTATGGTGCAGTGGACATGGGGCAATAGCCTTCAGGAGGCGGTCCGTAGTGCGGAGGCACGGGCGGCGCGCATGCCCTCCCAGCGCTTGGCGGCAGGCGCGGGCAGGTCGAACTGGTCGAGGACGCGGGCGGTGATGTGGTCGACGATGTCGTCGACGCTCGCCGGGTGGTTGTAGAAAGCGGGCATCGGCGGCACCAGCCGCACGCCCTGCCTGGCCAGGGCGAGCATGTTCTCCAGGTGGATCTCGCTCAGCGGTGTCTCGCGCGGTACGAGGACGAGTTTGCGTCGCTCCTTGAGGACGACGTCGGCGGCGCGAGCCACGAGCCCCTCCGCGTATCCGGCACGAATCCCGGCCAGCGTCTTCATGGAGCAGGGGACGATCACCATGCCGTCCGTGCGGAACGAACCGGAGGCGATGGTGGCGCCCTGGTCGTCGGGATGATGGGTGACATCGGCGAGCGCGCTCACCTCGGCGGCCGAGAGGCCGGTCTCCAGCTCAATGGTGGTGCGGGCCCAGCGGGACAGGACGAGGTGGGTCTCGATGCCCGGAAGCTGCGCCAAATTCTGCAGGAGCCGCACTCCGATGGGTGCCCCTGTAGCTCCGGTCATGCCCACGATCAGTCGCACTTGCCCACTCCTCGCACCTGGATCACCTGCGCCTTTGTGCTGCGCGCTGCTGATTCCACGCTAAGAGGATGATCGCGAGGGGCAGGGGTACGCTTGGGACTTGCGATGGGGAAAAACGGACACCTTGATGTCAGGGACCTGGAGTACACGGCGGCGGTGGGTGCGCCCACCGGCGTCGAGGTGGTCGAGCTGGGCAGCCTTTTCGATCGCTCGCGACGGCACGGCAACGACCCGTACGCGCCTCTGCGTCCCGCCTTCCACCAGCTGATCGCAGCGCGTTCGAGGCCCTTGCGAATGGCAGTGGACTTCGTCGAGTACGAACTGCCGCCCGGCTCCTGGCTGTGGATCCGGCCGGGGCAGGTGCAGCGCTTCGGACGGGATCTGGTGGCCGCGGACGGGGTGATCGTCCTGTTCCAGCCCGGATTCCTGCCGCCCGCGACCGTGGCGGCGGCGCATATGGACCCCCCGTACCAGCAGGAGCCGCTGCTGCCGGAAGGGGAGAACGCTCAGGCGCTGCAACGGGCCCTCGACCATCTCGCTTACGAATACAGCGAAATGGCCTCACTGCCGCTCGAGTCGCACGTGGAGGTGCTGCGGCACCTGGTGTCCGTACTACTGCTGCGTCTGGCGTCGGAGCGGGGCTCGGCGCCGCGTCAGGGCCCGGTGAGCGAGGTGTTCCGCCGGTTTCACGACGCGGTGGAGCGGGACCACGCGGTGACTCGGAGGGTGGAGGACTACGCGGCCGCGCTCGGTTACAGCCCTCGCACGCTGTCGCGGGCGACGCTGGCAGTCACCGGCGCGAGCGCGAAGAAGTTCATCGACGAGCGGGTTCTTCTCGAGGCCAAGCGCCTCCTGCAGCACAGCACCCTGCCGGCAAAGGACATCGCAGGGAAGGCCGGCTTCGAGGACGCGAGCGATTTCACGAAGTTCTTCCGCCGCCGGACGGGTACGACTCCGGCCGCATTCCGCGCGCGGGCGCTCGGGCAGGCACCTTTCCTCTCGGCTTGAACCGTCGGGCCCGCGCGGCCGCGGCCCTGGAGGCCCGCGAGGTCGAGCTGGAGCGGCGGGTGATCGCACGAGAGGAGCTCGTCGAGGCCCTGGCCGCGTCCGCCACCGAGAGTACTGCCGCGACGGAAGCCGAGGGCGGAGAAGATGTAGCGCCCATCGTTCTTCCCGGGCCGGTGTCCGTGCCGGTTCCGGGTGTGACCGTGCCACCTGGCGGGAGGAACTGCCGGTGTCACTGCTCTCGTTGGACAATCAGCGGATCCTGAACGTGCTGCAGGACCGGCCAGGCGGCGAGCCGGTGCGGGCCAAGGGCATCGCGGCGGCTCTTGGGCTCGACTCGTTGGTGCCGTCACAGGTCGAGGGAGTGCGCTCGAAGGCGAAACGCCTGGGTGAGCGCGGGGCGTGACGTCGCTTGGTCAGGTTGCGGTGCCAGCGCAGCACGGTGTCCGGCCGGGCCAGTAACCGGAGCCGACGCAGGGCCTGGTGTGGCAGGGGGATCAGCAGAGCGGCGAGGAACGCCCGGTCTGCGGGCGTGAACTTGATGCGATCCGTGCCGAGTTGTTGTTCCAGGACGGTGATCTGGTGGCGTAGGGCGAGTATCTCCGTGTTCTTGTCGCGATCGCCAATCGGGATGCTCACGGCGGGTCGCAGGACGGCGCCTCGCAACAGAACGGTGGCGTGGGCGGCCAGGCTCTCCAAGCCGTTCGGGAGCTGGGCCATCACGACATCACCGTGCTGCCAGTTGTGCCCCGGGCTCGACCCGGCTGTGTGACCGGGGGTGCGGAAGGTGCTGAATGCACCGGTCCCGAGGGTTGGGCAAAAAGCGTCAACCGTAGGACCTGCTTGTGTCGAACCCGAGCAATCGACGGCCGATGCCGCGCATACCGCTCCCGATCCGTCCTCAGCGCTCCACACTCCGAACCGCCGGTCTCCTGACTTCCATGTCATGCAATCGGCGTGCAGCTTCCCACCTTACGGAGGAGGACATCATGTCCATTCGCCGCTCATCCATCGTGCTCGCAGCCGTGGGTCTCGTCCTGGTCGTCCTGGGGGTGCTGGTCCGCTACGTCGTCGTTCCGATCGCCACAAAATTGCCTGGCGACACGGATGAAACTGTGCGCTATTCCGGCAAGGCGACGATGCTCAACGGCCAGGCCCTGCAATCAGGAGACACCGCGCACGCCATCAACTCGAACGTGCCCATCACCGTCGACCGGCGACTCCGGGTCACCTCGACACACGGTGACACGGCAATCATCAAGGACGATCTGACAGTACATGCCAGTAATCAGAACCTCGCCAGCTCCCATACGTACGCCATCGACCGGAAAGACATGAACGGTTCGAAGCCGCCGTCCGGGACAAGCGTGGAGCCGTCAAGGGGGGCCCTGAGTTCCGCCTTCCCTGCCGACGGCAAGAGGGACGACTCCTACTCGTTCTACGACTCGACCACCCGCGCCATCGTGCCCACCCACTACGCGGGGAGCGCGAAGCGGGCGGGACGCTCGGTGAACGTGTACAAGATCACGGCCACTGGTCCGGTCAAGGACCCCACGATGCTGAGGACACTGCCGAAGGCCCTCCCGAAGAAGCTCGCCGCCGGCCTGGCACCGAGCCTGCCTGCGGCCACCCAGGCCAAGTTCACGCCTGCCGCGGTCGCCGCTCTGCCGGATCCGGTGCCGCTCACCTACTCGGGGCGGACGACGATCCTGGCCTATGTCGACCAGCAGACCGGCATCGCCATCGACCAGACGATCGACCAGCAGGTCATCGCCAACACCGTCCTCGGAGGGAGCCGGACCGCTCTGCTGCCGGTGTCCGCCTTCAACTTCAAGATCACGCCCGCGAGCATGAGCGAGCTCGGTGACAAAGCGGCATCAGCCGGCTTGATGCTGACACTCATGAGCGACATCGCGCCGCTCGTTCTGGTCGTCATCGGGGCCGCGCTCATCCTGATCGCGTACCTGCGCCGGCGCAGGCCGCAGACGGAGTCCATCGCGGTGTCCGGGGACCATGCCGTGACCGGGAATCTCGTTGCCTGAGGGGCGGCCTTCGGTGAGCCGGGCGCACCAAGGCGCCCAGCTCAGCGGCGCCGGATGGGCGGTAGCGCTGAACCCCGTGATCGCTGATCCGGCCGCGGTCCGAAGGGCGCAGGCAGCAACGAGCCGCGCAGAGCGTCTAGTTCGGTGCGGCCGAGGGACTTGGCGGTGTCCGGGAAGTTCCCGTACAGGCCGAATCGACCGTGGAGCCCGCTCCGGACGGCTTCGA
Organism: Streptomyces sp. NBC_01465; assembly: GCF_036227325.1. Classification (NCBI taxonomy): domain Bacteria; kingdom Bacillati; phylum Actinomycetota; class Actinomycetes; order Kitasatosporales; family Streptomycetaceae; genus Streptomyces; species Streptomyces sp. NBC_01465. Next base: position 7,983,951 of record NZ_CP109467.1, read on the forward strand.
GGTCCACGCCCGGTGGACGGCTTCCATCTTCTTGCGGGGCCTGCGCGCCGGCGGTCTGCCGGACGCCCCCGCTGCCGCGAAGAGGGCACCCGGTCGGCACGGCATCCAACAGATAGGACCCACGCCCCGGGCGGGTGCGCTTGAATTTGGCGCAGGGCCCGGAGCGTGGAGTTGCGTTACCCGGTCCTGCGGGACAACCTCGTCGATCCGCCCGAGACGTCGATCACCTTGCCGCTGTTCTTGTTGAGGACCTTGGAGATCGTGTTCGTGGCCGAGAAGGGGTTGGAGGCGAACGCGTCCAGCGCACAGACCGTGTTGGAGGAGGCCGGGTTCTTCGTCCCGGCGCACACGACCTTGATCGTGTGAGGACCCGTAGCGAGCTCCGTACTCTCGAACAGCGGCACCTGCTTCGTCACCGTCGAGGCATAGGCGTCGATGCCCGTCTGGGTCAGGGCGCCGTCGATGTAGACGTCGACCTTCCCCATGTTCGGCTGCTTCATGCCGAGATACCGAATGCCCTGGCCGGTGAACGAGTACTGGACGTAGTCGCCCGCCCTGGCGGTGTAGTTCTCAGACCCTTTGAAGTCCTGCGAGTCGTTCCAGTTCGACCAGCCTGAGGAATAGGTGAGACCGGCGTCCTTGTCGTCGACGTAGGCCCAAAGCCGGCGTACGAGCGACTTCGACGCGGCGGAAGCGTTCCCCTGCGCGTCCACGACGTAGAGACGGTAGTCGCCGACCGTCGGCGGGACATTGATGGTCGTCGCGGTTCCGGCTGCCTTCGTCATCGTGGGGCCGACGGTGAACGTCGTTGTACCGGAGGGAGCCAGCCAGAGAGTCCTGGTCGCGTCACCGATGGTGCGGACGGGGATGGACGATTCGCCCTTGTCGGTGAAGGTGCCGGCGGGCAGGGCGTAGTCCTGCCGGCTCAGGTGGCTCCAGGGGACGATGTCCTTGTAGGCGGATTCCAGGCCGGAGTTCATGGCGATGCTGTACGCCTGTGACGGCCACACGTTGTCCGCGTACGCGTGCACGTCCTCGATGGTGCTGCTCGGGACGTTCTTGTCGGCGATCTTGTTGACGGTGCCGTAGGTGTTGGTGATGCTCAGGTCGTGCTGTCGGCCCCAGGTGCCGGAGTTGATGGTGTAGGCCACGTTCGGGTCGACGTCGAGAACGTTGTCGTGGAATTTGATGTAGGCGGAGCCTTCATCGGGGTGGAGTCCGTACTTGTGGCCGGCCGGAACGCCCTGGATGTAGTTGTTGCTGATCTCGGTTCCCGGCTGGCTGCCCAGCGTGTAGATGGGGGCGGAGTCGCCGAGCACCTGCATCGTGTCGACGAGCTGGTTGTGACTGATGGTGTTGTTCTTCGCTGTGGTGGTCGGCACACCCGGTCGGATCGAGTTCGCCGAACCGTCGAAGTTCCACCATCCCCAACCGAGGGTGATGCCCGCCCACGGGGACTTCTCGACCCGGTTGTGCTGCACGGACAGGGAATCGACGAAGTATGCCGACACGGCGCTGGACCCCTGGAACAGCACTGCGCTGTCGTAGAGGTAGTTGTCCGTTATCGAGATGTTCTTGCAGACGCCCTCGACGTTTACCGGGTACTTCTCGTTGTTCGTCGAGGTGTAGTCCCCGATGTACACGTGCTGGGGGTGCCCCACGGTGATGGCGGATCCGGCTATGTCATTCGTGACGTTGCCGGTCAACTGCGAGTCCGTCACGTCGTTGACCATGTTGATTCCGTCGGCGCCGGAATGCTGCACCGTGTTGCGCCGGAGGACGATCCCGTCGGCGTTCTCGATGTGGATGATCCCCGGCGGCAGGTCGACGTTGCGGTAGGTGTACGCGTGGAAGTTCTTCTTCGCGTACACGGTCGAGCTGGAGTTGCCCTGCTGGCCCTGCCGGAAGACGGAGCCCGCGACATTGGTCAGGTTCCAGTCGGAGTGCTCGACCGTGAGCCCGGAGAACGTGATGTTCCGCGCGTGGTCGGTCGTGGACGTTCCGGCGATCTTGATGAGGGTGGACACGTTGTTCGGTGCGAAGACCTGCGCCGACGTCATGTCCTCGGAGCCGGACTTGTAGTAGTACAGCGTGTGGTTCGTCTTGTTGAAATAGAACTCGCCCGGCTGGTCCAGGAATTCGTACGCGTTCATGAAGGTGTGCGTGCCGCCGGCGGCGTTGAAGTTGCCGTTCGGCGGCCCCTGGGCGATGGCCGCACCCGGCTGCTGGAACAGGGCGACGCGATTGGCGCCGTCCGAACTCGTTGTGATCTGACGGACTCCCACGATGGCCGTGGTCCAGGTCGTTGCCGACTTGATCTCGACGTCGTCCTGGTTGGAGGCGACAGCGGGCAGATCGGAGAGGCTGTACTTGGCTCCGTCGCACTGCGATCCCGACTCCCAGGCCCAGGGAGCCTGGCCGGCCGTGATGCTGTAGTTGCCGTAGCACCCGGCCGAGTTGATCGATTTCGAGGCCATCTGGGCGCGCTTGCCGTTGATGTAGAGAGCGCGGAGCTTGTTGTCGCGGTCCAGCGGGGCCTTCCAGATGTTCCCGCTGTGCTGTGTCCAGCCGGTCACCTGAACGCCTCCGTTCAGCACCGGCTTCTCGCTCTGGTAGGCGGCGTACACGACATGGTGGCCGTTCGTTCCGGAGTCGGCCGGCGTGAAGGTGATGGTGCTGCTCACCGGGTAGTTGCCGCCGCGGAGATAGACGTTGATGTCTCCGGTCATGTTGCTGTTGACCGTGCGCACGACGTCCCGGGCGTGCTGCAGGGTCTTGAACGGCGCGGTGATCGTCCCGGCGTTGGCGTCGTTTCCGCCGGGGGCGACGTAGTAGGTCGCCTGGGTCGCGGCCGAAGCCGGGGTCGGTGTCGTGAGGGAGGTCAGCAGCGCGGTGGAGAGAGCCATCGCAAGCACCGCTGGCAACTTGCCGATGGTGGAGGTGACGGGCTTCATCGTCTGCCCCTCCTGCTGGTCCGGGCGGTCGGGAACGCGTTCACGGGGCGGCTCCAGGGTGTGTTGTCAGTGTGGTTGACGTGCATCTTCATCGGCCCGAGCCCTTGGGTGGCCCGAGGACTCAGGAGCGTCGGTGAGTGGCACAACCTCGCGTATGGGGGCGACAGAAGGCGGTCGCGGCGCCGGTGGTGAGCGCGTTGATCTTGTCCTCTGCGAGGTTGTGGAGCAGTTCGCTCAGGTGGCTGCCCGTGGTGGTCACCTTGTCGATCAGGGGCATCGGGGACCACCCCCGCGAGTGCCGCCATCGTGTGCCGCGGACCGTCCATCGGGTGCGGGGAGGTCAGCCGTCCCCTGAGTACCGCTGGTGATCACTACGTCGGACCTGATCAGCCCCTGGTGCAGGAGATCGTCCCAGAGCGCCCCGGGTACGGCGTTTCGCTGGAGCTCCGCATTCCGTGTCACTTGTGAGCGATCGCGCATGCCCAGCGTGACATTGACGGTGCTGGGGTGGGTGGCAGGGAAGGCGATGGCGGCGGCGGGAATGCTGGTGCCGTGTTCTTTGCAGACGTCTGCGATCGCCCGTGCACGGGCGACCAGTTCCGGTGGGGCGTCCTGGTAGTCGTACTTCATGCCTTCGTCGGGCCACTCACGAGAGAGCAGGCCGGAGTTGAAGACGCCGACTGCGACAACGCTCTTGCCCGATTCCTGCGCGGCGGGCAGGACGTCGTCCAAGGCGGACTGGTCGAGGAGGGTGTAGCGCCCGGCGAGCATGACCACGTCGGCGGCGGTCTCGCGCAGGAAGCGGGCGAGCATGGCGGACTGGTTCATGCCGGCGCCTATCGCGCCGACGACTCCTTGGTCGCGCAGGTCGGCGAGGGCGGGCATGGCCTCGTCGGCGGCCTGCCGCCAGTGGTCGTCGGGGTCGTGCAGGTAGACGACGTCCAGCCGGTCCAGGCCGGTGCGCTCCAGGGTGTTCTCGATGGACCGCAGGACGCCGTCGCGGCTGAAGTCCCACTGTCTGCGCAGGTCGTCCCGTACGACGAAGCCCTCACTGTCGACGCCCTGCGGACGTTCGTTGGGGACGAGGAGCCGGCCGACCTTGGAGGAGACGACGTACTCGTCCCGGGGGCGCTGCCGCAGGGCCGCCCCGAGGCGCTGTTCGGAGAGTCCGAGGCCGTAGTGCGGTGCGGTGTCGAAGTACCGGATGCCCGCGTCCCAGGCCGCGTCGACGGCGGCCGACGCGTCGGCCGCCGAGGTGGTCCGGTAGAGGTTGCCGATGACCGACGCGCCGAATCCGAGTTCGGTGAGTTCGACGGAGGTGTGGTGGATGTTCCGGCGTTGCATGACGTCCTCCTCGTGGATGCCGACGGTCATCGGCCCAGCCATCCGCCGTCGACGGGCAGGACGACGCCGTGGACGTAGGCGGCGGCGTCGGAGGCGAGGAAGACCGTGGCACCCGCCAGGTCGTCGGCCTGGCCCCAGCAGCCGGCCGGGATGCGGTCCAAGATGGCTTTGCTGCGGGCAGGGTCGTCCTGGAGGGCCTGGGTGTTGTCGGTGGCTATGTAGCCCGGGGCGATGGCGTTGACGTTGACGCCGTGCGGGGCCCACTCATTGGCCAGCGCCTTGGTCAGTCCGGCGATGCCGTGCTTGGCGGCGGTGTAGCCGGGGACGGTGATGCCGCCCTGGAAGCTGAGCAGCGACGCCGTGAAGATGACCTTTCCCTGGCCGCGGGTCACCATCGCCCCGCCGACCGCACGGGTCAGCGTGAACTGCGCGTTGAGGTTGACCTGGAGCACCAACTCCCAGTCGGAGTCCGTATGTTCGGCGGCGGGGGCGCGGCGGATCGTGCCCGCGTTGTTGACCAGGATGTCCACCGCCCGCTCACGCCCGGCGAGGTCCGCGCCCAGAGCCCGTACGGCTGCGGGGTCGGCGAAGTCGGTCCGGATCGCCTCGAAGCTGCGGCCCGTGGCACGCACGTCCTTCTCCACATCGCTGCCGGCCCCCTCCAGGTTCGCGCTGACGCCGATGACGTCCGCTCCGGCCTCGGCGAGCGCGCGGGCCATGGCCCGGCCGATTCCGCGCCGGGCCCCGGTGACGACGGCGAGCTTCCCGGTGAGGTCGAAGGCGGTCATACGGTGACTCCCTGAGTGTCGTCAGTGGTGCTGGTGGTGTCGGTGCAGTCCACGAGGATCTTCATGACGTCACCGCCGCCCTCCAGCGCCTCGAAAGCGGCGGGCGCCTGCGTGAGGGGGACGACCTTGCTGATCAGCCGCTCGGCCGGGATGGTGCCGTCGGCGACCAGGGCCACGGCCCGCTCGAAGTCGTAGCGGTCGTACAACCGGGCTCCCACCAGGGTGAGTTCGCGCCAGAAGAAGCGGTGCAGGTTCACCTCGCGGGGGCGGGGGTGGATGGCGACGAGGCACAGACGGCCGCGTACACCCAGCACGTCGACCGCGGTCTCCACGCCGCCCGCCGCGCCGGACACCTCGAAGGCGACGTCCGCCCCCGCGTTCCCGGTCCACTGCCCCACCAGTGCCGGCACGTCGACGTCGGCCGGATTCCAGGCCGTCAGCCCCAACTCCTCGGCGAGCAGCCTTCGGTGGGCGCTCAGTTCCACCACTCGGACCTCGGCGCCCGCGGCCCGCGCGACCAGCGCGATGAGGATGCCGACGGGGCCGCCGCCGACCACGACGACCTTCTCGCCCTCGGTGACCTGGGCCCGGCCCACGTCGTGCACGGCGACCGCCGTCGGCTCGACGAGCGCGGCGCGGTCCAGGGGCAGGGTCTCGGGCAGGCGGACGAGCGTCGAGGCGGGCACGATCCAGCGCTGCTGCATGGCGCCCGGGGAGTCGATACCGATGAAGTCGAGGTGCTGGCAGATGTGTTGATGGCCTTGGAGACAGGCCGGGCAGGTGTCGTCCCAGCGCAGCGGCATCACGGTGACCGCATCGCCTGGCTGCCAGCCGTCCACGCCCCCGCCGACGCGGAGGACACGGCCGGACATCTCGTGCCCCAGGACTGCGGGCATACGTACCCGGGCGTCCATGTCGCCGTGGAAGATGTGCAGATCAGTGCCGCAGATACCGACATAGGCGGGGGCCAGCTCCACCTCACCGGGACCGGGGGAGCGGGTCTCGGCGGGAGCCGTGTCCAGGGCGCGGGCGGCCGTATAGCGGACGGCGAGTGTCATCGTGTTCTCCAGAGTTCCTTCAGCCCGGGCGCCGACGGTCAGCTGCGGGCGGGGAGGCGGTAGAAGGTGGTCGCGGTGCCGGCGAGGAGCGCGTGGATCTCGTGTTCGGCACAGCCGTCGAGCAGTTCGTCGACGGTGGCGGCCCAGCGGTTCCAGCCGCCGGCGAGGTTGGCGACCGGCCAGTCGGAGCCGAACATCAGCCGGTCGGGGCCGAAGGCGGTGAGCAGGATGTCCCAGACCGGGCGGATGTCGGCGGTGGTCCAGTGGTCGTGGTCGGCCTCGGTGATCAGTCCCGACAGCTTGCAGACCACCTGTGGGTGCGCGGCCAGCCGGTGCACCTGACGTCGCCAGTCCGCCAGTTCGCGCCGGGCGATGTCCGGCTTGCCGGCGTGGTTGAGGACCTGGGGCAGGTCGGGGAAGCGTTCGGCCAGGTTGATCGCCTGGTCGAGCTGGTGGCTGCGGACCAGTACGTCGTAGGAGAGCCCGCGGTCTCTGGCCGCAGCCAACCCCCGCTCAACATCCGGGCGTTGCAGCCAGCCCGGGTCCGTCTCGCCCTGGACGAGATGGCGCAGGGAGCGCAGATACGCGCCGCCCGGTCCGGCGATCATCCGGTCCAGCACCTCACCGATCGCCGGCGACGTCAGGTCTGCCCAGCCGACCACGGCCTCGATCAGTGGCTCCTGCTCCGCGAGGGCGAGCAGGTCCTCGGTCTCGGGCACGTCCGGCATGCACTGCACGGTCACCGTGCTGTGCAGGTGACGGCCCGCGATGGGACGGGTCGCGGTGGAGCGCAGGTCGCCGGGGGTGAAGGTACGGCTGATCGATGCCAGGCCGGGGTCGTCGAGCCAGGGCTGCGGACGCCGGTCCAGGTCCCAGAGATGGTGGTGCGCATCGATGAGGACGCGGGCGGGGGCGGGGGTCATGGCAGGTTCCACGTCGGGTCGAGGTGCCAGATCTCGGTCAGTTCCGTCCACTGGCGTGAGTCGCCCCGGTCGGGCCAGGGTTCCTGGCAGGGGTCGGTGAGTTTCCACCATTCCTGGGTTTCGGGGTCGGCTTCGAGGGTGGCCATGTCGGCCTCGAAGTCGTCGCCGAGGTATTCGAAGTAGGCGAACAGCGCATCGCCGTGGAGGAAGATGCTGTAGTTGCCGATGTTCGCCCGGTGCAGAGCCGCTTCGACGCCGGTCCAGACGGCGGAGTGGAGTCTGAGGTACTCCTCGCGGTGTTCGGGGCGGAGTCTGATCGTCTGGGCCATGCGTTTCATGCCGTGTTCTCCTCCGTGTCCGGGGAGAGCTCGTCGTCCCGGGTGTCGAACGGGGTGCGGTAGCTGGGCGTGTTGGTGCGCAGACGGAGCCGCAGGATGAGCCGGATGCGGGTGGACGCGGGCAGCCGTACCGTCAGAAAAGTGCTGTCGCAGACCTGCTCCGACTCGGTGACGACGGGCTCGGTGTGGCCGTAGTCGTACATGTCCCCGATCCAGGTGTCGTCCTGGCAGGTGGTGTAGCGGACGGCGGAGATGGTGTGCTCGGCGAAGGCGCCCGCCTGGACGATCACTGTGTGCTCGGCCTCGGGGGAGAGGTTGACCAGTTCCACGGTGGTCGCTTCGGGGTCGATGGAGGTGACCAGCGCGGCCACTTCCGGGGGCAGGCCGGCGCGGCGGGCCTCGGCGTCGTGGTAGCGCAGCCGGGCCTGCTGCAGGCCGCCGTTGTACAGCACCTGGGGGCCGCCCCACGTGAGCTGGACGAGGGCCTCGGTGGCGACGGGGTTGGACTGCTGCCACACGTGGATGTCGGCCTCGGGGACGTCCAGTTCGCGGTAGCGGTCGATGCGCCGCAGCCGGTGTCGGATCTGGGCCTGGGCGGTGGCGAGGATGCGTTCCGGGTATTCGGGGTCGTCGCCGGCGAGGAAGGCGAACCACGCCTTCTCGTGCCCGGACTCCTCCTTGGCACGGAACGGCCGGACGGTGCGCCAGTCGATTGCCTCGGCTTCGCGCAGTTCCTCCAGCCGCTTGCGGTCGGCGTCGGAGGACGAGTGGTGCCACAGGGCCACCGGAACGGGCGGGGTGGCGGGGTTGTAGTCGAACCAGCCCGTGTCGTTGTGCCGGAACGGAAGGTGGAGCGTGGGCGTGGTGGCGTCGGGGCCGAGCTCGGCTCGCCACTTGGAGGGGAGACTGGAGTCGGCCGCGGTGTGGGGCATCACCTTGCCGCGGGCAATGAGGGCGTCGAGGGAGGTACGGACCATGGACAGGTAGTCGTCGTCCCCGGTGACCGTCGCCGCCGCGAGCGCCGCCACGCAGGCCGCGCTCCCTATGCTGTGCCAGCCGTGCGGCCACGACCAGCCGTAGTGGCCGCCGTACCAACGGCCCTCCAGCAGACCGCCGACGACCCCGTCCGGGCCGACGTTGTCGGGGATGAGACCGTCGTTCGCCTCCGTACGCTCACGCCACGCGCCCACGTACTCGACGATCCAGTCGCGGTAGCGCTCCTCGCCGGACAGGATCCAGGCGTTGAGGACCAGTCCGGCCGCACCGAGGTTCAGCGCGGTGTCACCGACGCCCATCCGGTCCCGCATCTGCGCCCCCAGACGCGGATCCGCGGAGAGCGGGAACGGACCGCCCGCGGCCTCGGGGATCCACTCGAGCGGGTACCCGTAGGTGTCGGCCTCCTTCTGCAGCCAGGGGTAGACGTCGCCGTCGAAGAGGCCCGTGCGGTCGGGGTCGCTGCCGTTGTGGGGGCTGGTGATGATGCGGTGCTCGGGGTCGTAGTTGCCCTTGGCCGGGTCGACGTACAACTCCGCGAAGCGCAGGGCGCGTTCGGACCAGCGGTCGGGGGCGGCCATGCACAGGAAGAAGAGCAGGAGCAGGCTCTCGCCCTGGTGGAACCAGTCGTAGCCGCGCTCGTACTCGTCGCGCAGCATGTCCAGCTCGGTCAGTTGCCGGGTCACGCCTTCCCAGTGTTTCTCGCTGGCGGGCAGCAGATCGTCGGCGCCGCCGAGGAGGTACAACTGGGGCCAGTTGAAGAACACTTCGTAGAAGTCGTCCACACCATCGCGGGACGTGAGCGGCTGGGTGTAATTCAGGCGTCCGTCCGGGCCGGTGAAGTCACGGTCGAAGCGGCGCCACGCGTGGTCGAGCAGGTCGAACAGGGCTCGTTGGGACACAGCCCAGCCCGGTGGTTCGAGCACCGGAACCTGGGCCTGGACCTCGGGCGGTGCCGGCCGGGCGGCGGCCGCGGCATCGTCGCCCGGCGTGCTGCCGGGAGGGCTGAAGGGCATGGCGAAGATCTCCGTTCGGGGCGGCGGCGCGGAGCGCACGCCGGGTACAGCGGGCGGGTGGACGGGCGTCGGCCGAGCGCGGGCTGCCGCGGGCCGTCGGACCGGCCTACTCCTTGGTGGCTCCGGCGAGCATCCCGCTGACCAGGAAGCGCTGGGCGAAGAGAAAGACGACGAGGACCGGTGTGATGGCAAGCAGCGTGGCCAGCGCCAGTTGCGGCCGCTCGATCGCGGTCGTGCCGACGGCCGGGTTGAAGGACGGCACGTTGCTGAGCAGGCTGCCGACACCGACCTGGATGGGCATCTGGTCGCTCTCGGGGAGCATCACGTAGGGCAGGAAGTAGTTCGTCCAGTTGGCGACGAAGCTGAAGAAGCCCACGAGCGCGATGACAGGTGTCGCCAGCGGCAGCGCGATGTGCCGGAAGACGCCGAGCTCCGAGCAACCGTCAATCCGTGCCGCCGCCAACAGGTCCTTCGGTACGGCGGTGCTGAAGTAGATGTACGTCAGGTACACGCCGAACGGGTAGAACGAGTACGGCAGGATGATCGACCACATCGAGCCGATCAGACGCACCGCGTTGACCTCGAGAAACAGCGGCACCACCAGCGTGGCGGTCGGCATGAGCATCACGACCAGCGTCGCGACGAGCAGGCTGTGCCGCCCACGGAACTCCGTCATCGCCAGGGCGTACCCCGCGGGGATGGTCACGCACAGGGTGATGACCAGCGAGATCACCGCGTAGAGCGTGGAGTTGCCCAGCCACTGCATGATGGTGTTGTCCTGGAACGCGGTGAGAGCGTCCCAGTTGGCCTTGAAGGCGTGCCAGGAGCCGATCGACAGCGGGTTTCCATGGACGAGCTGCTGGTCGGTCTTGGTCGCCGCGAGGACGAGCCAGAGTACCGGCAGCACGAAGAAGACCAGGAAGACGACCAGTACGGAGCCGGTCAGCAGGCGTGGCACCAGATGATGCGAGGGACTTCGCCGCGCAGGGGCCTGGAGGTGTGTTCGGCTCATGAAGCTCGGTCCCTGTTTCGTGGATGGTGTGGCGGCGGCCGGTCCGGCAGCGGTCTCAGTCGGCATCGAAGAACCCCGACCGTGCGACGAAGACCCCGGCGACCGACACGCTGACGACCAGCAGCTCCACCGAGACCGCGGCGGCGCCGTTGATGTTGTTCATCTGGAAGGCGAAGTCGTACGTCAGCTGGTTCAGCGAGTAGTCGCGTCCGGCGACGCCCACGCTGGCGAGCGAGAGCAACTGCGGCTCCACGAACAGCTGGGCACCGGCCGCGAAGGCCAGGATCACCATGTACACGATCCACTTGCGGAGCATCGGGATCTGCACGCGCCATGCGGTCTGCCAGGCGTTCGCGCCGTCGATGCGCGCGGCTTCCATGACGTCCTTGGGGATGTTGTTGAGGGCGCCGTACATGACGACGATCCAGCCGCCCGCCCCGGTCCAGAACGCGATGATCGTGAACAGCAGGGCCAGGTTGCCCGGCGCGATGACCTCACCGAAGGTGTGGAATCCCAGGGTGCCCAGCAGGGAACTGACCGGGCTCACCGAAGGATCGAGCATGAACAGCCACACCAGCACACTCGCGGCGCCGGCGAGGGCTCCGGGGATGTAGTAGAAGAAGCGAAGGCTCTTGCTGACGGTGCCCGAGGAGATGCGGTGCAGCAGCAGCGACAGGCCGACCACGAACACCACGAGTGAGACCAGCCAGAACAGCAGGTACAGCGCGACATGGCCCACGGCGTCCATGAAGCGGAAGTCCTGTGCCGTGGTGATGAAGTTGCTGAAGCCGCTGAATGTGCCGCCGGCGTCGGTGAACGCGAAGTACACGGCGTACCCGGTGGGCAGGATGCCGAACGCGATCAGCAGGACAACGTAGCCGGCGACGAAGGCGACGCCGGCCCGGCTCTGCCGGGAGCCGCCGCGAGAGCGCCGGGTGGTGGAGCCGGCTGATGAGCGCGTGAGGGTCACGGGGAGACCTTGTATCCGTTGGACTTGGCGTACTTGACGATGGAGTCCTGCCAGGCGGGCAGCAGGGACTCGATGGACTTGCCCTGGGTGATGCCGGGCTTGACGGTGGCGGCCCAGATCGCCTCCTGGCTGAACTGGCCCGAACCCCACTCCGACCAGACCTGGGAGGAGGCGGTCTTGAGCGCGCTCAGGTCGCTGGCGAAGTAGCCGGAGGTGTCCTGGCCCTTCAGCCAGACCTCTGCCGCGGGCGCGTAGGCCGGGTAGCCCGGAGCCTTCCCACCCTGGTAGGCGTTGTCGGTGGTGACCCACTTCAGGAAGTCGGTCGCCGCCTTGATGTGGGTGGAGTGCTGGGACAGCAGCCAGGTACCGCCGCCGACGTTGCCGGTGGAGGTCGCGCTGTCTCCCTGCCACTGCGGTATCGGAGCCGCCGCGATCTGCTTGGCCGGGGTCTTGAAAGTGTCCCTGAACACGGCGCCGCCGAACCAGGCAGGGCCAGGCATGAGAAGGACCTTCTTGGCCTTGTTCTTGCCGAAGTCGGTGCTGAAGACCCCGGTGATGGACATGGACTTGTTCTTGATCAGTACGTCCATGAGCTTGGCCATCTTGGTGCAGGCCTCGCTGGTGGTGTTCACCGAGACGGCCTTCGGACCGGTGATGTGGTTGGCGCCGCACTTGCTCGCCCACAGGTAGATCTCGGGGGCGAAGGAGTCACCGGCGTCACCCACGAGATAGCCCGGGTGCTCGCTGGCCACCTTCTCACCGAGCTGCTGGTACTCCTCCCAGGTCGTCGGCGCCGTGTAGCCGAACTGCTTCAGCAATGGTGCGTTGTACCAGAGCACGGCCTGGGAGAGGTCGTTGCGCAGGCAGTAGAGCTTGCCGTTGACCGTGCAGACGTCGTTGGCACCCTTGGCGAACCCGCCGAGGGTCGCGTCCGGGATCAGACCCTTGTTGAGCGGTGCGGCGAAGCCGGCGTCGACCGCCCAACTGGCCTCGTTGTTCTGGGAGCTGAACACGACGTCCGGCCAGCCCTTGTGCGTGCGGTTGAACAACTGGACCTTGGTCTGGAGGTAGTTCGAGCCGTTGGCGTCGCCGTCGTAGCTGACGATGTGCATCTTCACGTCCGGGTGCTGCCGCTGGTACAGCTTCGCGGCGTCCATGCGGGTCGCGTCCACCCAGACGGTCAACGCGCCGTCCTTCTGCGGTGCCTGGGCGAAGCCGTCCTTGTCGGTCGTGGCGGCGGTGCCGCCGCCACAGGCGGAAACGGTCAGCAGCACCGTGGCAGCACACCCGGTCAGCAACGCCGAACGCTTCTTGCCGAGCGCTCTCTTCGGACTGGACGAAGGCTTGTTGACGGTCATGAATGACTCCACTGGGTTTGCAGGTGCCCCGAGCGGGTCGGGGGGAGCGGGGATGGGTCGACGCCGGGCCGTCCCGGGCGAGCGTCGGAAATTGAGGTGGCTGTACTGCTACCGATGTGGAAGAAATTAGCCGCCTCATCAAGGGATCCGTCAAGGGTGTGTACGGCGTTACTTGCGGAATTTGGGGGCGATGACAGAGCGTTCACGCGCGGTTATGGCCGTTAAAGGGCATTTGTGTGCCTGGAAATCCCGAGCATGCGTCGTAGGGCCTGGTCGGAATGAGTAGGACTTATAGTTCGCCTGCGCTACGATCCTGTCGGCTCCACAGCACGTCAGTCGCGTACGCCGCAGTTACCCGGGAGGCAGCACAGATGGACGACACGCCAGCGATCGAAGGGGCCTTGCCGGTTCAGGTCCCTCCCACTGCGCCGGCGGCAGTGAGCGGCTCGGACGAGCGGCGCGACTACCGTCCCGGGTACGAAATCGTGGCGGAGCGGATCCTCGAATACATCGCCGAGGAGCGGCTGGTGGCGGGTGACCGGCTGCCCACCGAGATTGACCTGGCCCAGATTCTGAGTACCAGCAGGGCGGTGGTGCGGGAAGCCGTGAAGATCCTTTCGGCACTGGGCCGGGTACGGGCCCACAAGGGGAGGGGCCTGTTCGTCGCGGACGACGAGGGCATGCTCGTCACCAGCCGGTGGGGAGGTTTCTTCCGTCCCGTCGACATCGACCACGTGCTGATGCTGTTCGAGTTCCGCAGGGTCCAGGAGATGTCCGCCAGCAGTCTGGCGGCCACCCGCGCCACTCCTTCGGAACTGCGCACCATCGAGGTGGCCATGGAGGAGTGCCGGCATGGGTTCGTCCATGACCAGGTCGACGTGTTCAATCAGGCTGACGAGGACTTCCACGCGGCCGTGTCCGCGGCCTCGCACAACACCTTCCTCGTGAGCGCCGTGCGGGACGCGCGACGACTGCAGCGCCAGTCCAGCGCCATCGGTATCCACGACACGCTCGGAGAGAACACGGCGGCGGCCGTCGAGGAGCACGAGTCGATCTACCGGGCGATCCGTGACGGCCGCCCCGAGGAGGCGGCGCAGGCCACCGCGGCACACCTCGACAGAACCCTGGAGGACTACCGGCGCGAGATCCAGCGGCGCCTGTTCGGGTAGCGCCGCCGCGCCAGCGCACGCCCCGGGCTCGTCTTGCCGGCGCATCGACGCGGACGCACCCTTCGGTGCGTCGCGGATGTCCCGTGCCGCCAAGACGCCTCAGAAAAGCCAGAACGATCCGTTGACTTCTGCGCAACGGGAACCCTAGCTTCGGCGAGACCTGTTCGGAAACCCGTGCATTGTTCGACATCTCGAACAATCTTCGGTGTTCGATTGGTACGCCCTGGAAGGAACCCGTATGCCCCTTCAGCGTTTCGCCCCCCGAACAAGGCGCCTGTGCAGAGCCGTCCTCGTCCGTACCGCGGTGCTCGCGATGGCCGCCGGTGCCCTGGTCGGCCTCCAGAACCAGCAGGCCACCGAACTGGGCCGGGCGGAACCGGTCGCGGTGACGTCCCATCAGGTCGCGGTACCCCCGGCGCCGATGGGCTGGGCCTCGTGGAACACCTTCGCCGCGAAAATCGACTACAACGTGATCAAGGCGCAGGTCGACGCGTTCGTCGCGGCCGGACTGCCGCAGGCCGGGTACAAGTACATCAACCTCGACGAGGGCTGGTGGCAAGGCACCCGCGACAGCCAGGGCAACATCACCATCGACGAGTCCGAGTGGCCCGGCGGTATGAGCGCCATCGCCGACTACATCCACAGCAAGGGCCTCAAGGCGGGCATCTACACCGACGCGGGCAAGGACGGCTGCGGCTACTACTACCCGACGGGCCGCCCGGCCGCGCCCGGCAGCGGCAGCGAGGGCCACTACGAGCGGGACATGCTCCAGTTCTCCCAGTGGGGCTTCGACTACGTCAAGGTCGACTGGTGCGGCGGCGACGTCGAGGGCCTCGACGCGAAGACGACGTACCAGGCCATTGGCGACGCCGCCGCCAAGGCTTCGGCGACCACCGGCCGCGAGCTGAAACTGTCCATCTGCAACTGGGGCAAGCAGAACCCCTGGAACTGGGGCGCAGGCATGTCGTCCCTGTGGCGTACCAACACCGACATCATTTTCTACGGCCAGTCGCCGTCGTGGGACAGCATGCTCGCCAACTTCGACACGAACGTGCACCCCTCGGCCCAGCACACCGGCTACTACGACGACCCGGACATGCTCATGGTCGGCATGGACGGCTTCACCGCCGCCCAGAACCGCAGCCACATGAACCTGTGGGCCATCTCGGGCGCCCCGCTCCTCGCCGGCAACAACATAGCCACGATGAGCACGCAGACGCGTGACATCCTCACGAACCCCGAGGTCGTCGCGGTCGACCAGGACCCGCGCGGCCTCCAGGGCGTCAAGGTCGCCGAGGACACCACCGGACTGCAGGTCTACGGCAAGGTCCTGTCCGGCACCGGCAAACGGGCCGTCGTCCTGCTCAACCGCACCTCCACCGCGCAGAACATGACCGTCCGCTGGTCCGACCTCGGCCTGACCGGCGCCTCCGCCACGGTCCGCAACCTCTGGACGCGCTCCAACGCGGGCAGTTTCAGCACCAGTTACACCGTCTCCGTCCCCGCCAAGGACTCCGTGATGCTCACGGTCACCGGCGGCACCGAGGCGGCGAGCTCCACGTACGAGGCCGAGGCCACCGCCAACACCAAGGGCGGCTCCGCGGCCAACGCCACCTGCGCCAACTGCTCCGGCGCCACCAAGGTGGGCAATGTCGGCGACGGCGCCGCCAACACCCTCCGCTTCAACAACGTCACGGCCGACGCCACGGGCGCCAAGGTCGTCGACGTCGCCTACACCAACGGCAGCAACGCGGCCCGTACGGCCGTCCTCCAGGTCAACGGGCAGCAGGCCACCACGGTGTCCTTCCCGCCGACCGGCTCGTGGACCACGCCCGGCACCGTTTCGGTCGAGGTGTCCCTGGCCAAGGGCTCGTCGAACACGCTGACGTTCTCCAACTCATCTGCCTGGACACCGGACTTCGACGCCATCGAGGTCCGCCCGCTGCCCGGCGCGAACGGCGCCCAGGCGGTCGGAGCGCAGTCGAACCGCTGCCTCGACATCAACAACAACACCATCACCAACGGCACCGACGCGCAGTTGTGGACCTGCAACGGCGGTGAGAACCAGTCGTGGAACAACACCTCACGCAAGCAGCTCGTGGTCTACGGCAACAAGTGCCTGGACGCCTACAACCGTGGCACGACCAACGGCACCAGGGTCGTCATCTGGGACTGCAACGGCCAGAACAACCAGCAGTGGAACGTCAACGCGGACGGCACCATCACCAACGTGAACGCCGGCCTCTGCCTTGACGCCACCGGCGGGGGAACCGCCAACGGCACCAAGCTGGTCCTGTGGACCTGCAACGGCAGCAACAGTCAGAAGTGGGCTCTGTCGTAGCCCGCATCACAGGGCGAGCAACTGCAAGACGCCGCGGTCGGCGCCGGGGCGCTGAGGCGTCAAAGCAATCCCCGCCGACAACTCGTTCGATGCGACCACTACCCCGGCTCTGCGTACCCCCTGGAGACACCAGATGAGCGCAACCCCCCTCCCGTCACGCCGGTTGTTCCTCGGCATGGCCGCTGCCATGCCGCTGTCCGTGACCGGCGCGTCGACCATCGGTAGCCAGTCCGCGGCGGCCGCGACCGGCTCCCCGTTCGTCATGGGCTACTTCACCGAGTCGCGGAACGGCCTCGGTACCGACTACGGCCTGCACCTGGCCGTCAGCACCGACGCGCTGCAATGGATGCCGCTGAATCAGAACAGCCCCGTCGTGACCCCGACCGGGGGCACGGGCGGTCTGCGCGACCCCTTCATCTTGCCCAAGCAGGACGGCACCTACGTCGTCATGGCGACCGACCTGAAGGGAACCAACTGGAATCTGCGGAGCCAGTACATCCACGTCTGGGACTCCGCCGACCTGCGCTCCTTCGACAACTACCGCCTGCTGAAGCTGCACTCGATGGCCACCCACAGTTGGGCGCCCGAAGCCTTCTGGGACGCCTCCCGCGGCCAGTACGCCATCATCTACTCGTCCGTCAACAGCAGCGGACACAACGTGATCATGGTGAACTACACCACGGATTTCAAGACGGTGACGTCGCCGCAGGTCTTCTTCGACCCGGGCTACGACATCATCGACGGATCCCTGGCCATGAACGTGAACGGCGTCAACTACCTGTATTTCAAGGCGCGCAACAGCCTCGTGGGCGCGAAGTCCACCTCGCTCGATCCCGGGAGCTTCACCGTCTTCACCTCGGGGTTGGCGCCGCAAGGAGGCATCGAGGCACCGATCCTCGTCAAGTCCCAGCCTTCCGGCACCTGGTACCTGTGGGGCGACGCCAACGCGGTGTTCTACGCCTGGCAGACCAGCGACCTGTCCACCGGCACCTGGACCGCCACCGACCGGCGCACCTACACCCAGCCGCTGAACTCCAAACACGCCACCATCCAGTCGATGCCCCAGGCGGTGTACGACAACATGGTCGCCAAGTGGGGCAAGCCCGCCTGGAACCGGCTGAAGTCCTACAACTTCCCGGACAGATACTGGCGGCACGCCGATGACATCGGCCGCATCGACCCGTACCCGTTCGACCCGTACACCGACTCCGAATGGAAGGTGGTGCCGGGGCTGGCCGACCCCTCCGGCGTCTCCTTCCAGTCCGTCGACAACTCGCCCCGCTACCTGCGGCACTCCTACTACCAGCTGCGACTGGACGTCAACGACGGCACCACGACGTTCGCCAAGGACGCCACCTTCTACAAGACCGCCGGGCTCGCCGACCCCTCCTGGTCGTCGTTCCGCTCGTACAACTACCCGGACCGCTACATCCGGCACTACGACTACGTGCTGCGCATCGACCCGATCTCCACCGCCGGCGGCAGGGCTGACGCCACGTTCTCCGTCTGGTACTGAGCCGCATAGACGGCGATAACTCACCCTGAAATAAGTAGTATTCATTTCGAGGTGGTGGTTTCGCTGGACGGGTTGGACGGGCGCGGTAAGGGTGCCGATCGGCAAAGCCGATGGTGTCCCGACCTGGCACTTTTCTTGGCTGCGGGTGGCGCTCAGGGCATCGATCCTTGATGCGTCCGCATGTCATCGATGTTGCACCAATGAAAAATAAGTACGCCTATCGTCTTGACGTAGATGTCCTCATGCCTCGATAAATGCAACTCATAAGCAGCGGGGGTATGGAGGAGGACACCACCAGATGAGACCCATGCGCATCTGCGCGGGGACGGTCAAGGCGCTCGCAGCGGCAGTTGTCGTCTTTGCGGCCGTGCTGCCCGTTCAACCCGCCTACGCGGCCACGACGAACTTCTACGTCGACCCTGTCAATGGCAGTGACAGCAACTCGGGAACCAGCACCGCCGCGGCGTTCAAGACCGTCCAGGCCGCGAAGGCCGCGGTCCGAGCCGTCAACGCGAGCATGTCCGACGACATCGTCGTGAACCTGCGCGGAGGCACCTACCCCCTCACTGCCCCGATCACCTTCGGCGCCAGCGACTCGGGCACGAACGGCCACACGGTCGTCTACCAGGCCTACAACGGCGAGAAGCCCGTGATCACCAGCGGCAAGGCGATCGCCGGCTGGACCGCGGCTGCCAACGGCGAGTACAAGGCGCCCGTGGGCGCCTTCAACTTCCGGCAGCTGTACGTCAACGGGGTCCGCGCCACCCGGTCCCGCTTCCCCGACATCGGCTCGGACTTCCAGCTCCAGGGCAGTGACAAGCCCAACAAGCTGCTGAAGGTGCTCAGTTCACAGGTCTCCGACTGGAACCAGCTCAGCAAGGTCGAGATGATGCTGGAAACGCAGTGGGGCGAGAGCTTCCTGCGGCTGAAGTCGATCAGCTCCAGCAACGGCACCGCCAACGTGTCGATCCAGGACCACGAGGCAGGCATCCTCTTCCAGCGCCCCTTCCCGGTGCTCTCCGACGGCGTTCCCCTGCACTTCGAGAACGCCCACGAGTTCCTCAACGAGCCGGGCGAGTTCTACGTCGACACAGCCGCGCAGACCGTCTACTACAAACCCCGTCCCGGCGAGGACATGTCCACGGCCACCGTGCAGGCGCCGACGCTCAGGACACTGTTCGACATCAAGGGCACGAACCTCGGCAGTCCCGTCCACGACCTGCGCTTCTCCGGGATCGCCTTCACCCAGACCACCTGGATGGAAGCGACCGACAACGGCTACCTCGACGCCCAGGGCGGCAACTACAACCTCTCGGCCGACAACTCCAACAACCAGTACGTCGACCGTCCGCCGGCCGGGGTCCAGGCCTCGTACGCCGACCGCGTCTCCTTCACTGGCAACACCTTCACGCAGATGGGCGCCACCGCGCTCGACCTGCACCACGGCGTGCACGACAGCACCGTGACCGGAAACCTGATCCACGACATCGCCGGCAACGGCATCATGGTCGGCAAGTTCTCCGACCCGACCGTGGAGTACCACACCGTCTACAACCCGCCCAGCTCGCCGCCTGGTGAGGACGCCCGGGAGGTGGTCAAGAACGTCACCGTCAAGAACAACCTGATCACCCGGATCGGGGAGGACTACCTGGGAACCGCGGGCATCAACGCGGGTTTCGTCAACAGCACCACCATCGACCACAACGACATCTCCGACACTCCGTGGGCCGGCATCTCGCTCGGCTGGGGCTGGCAGTCGGCGGCCAACGCCGAAGGCAACAACAGCATCAGCTACAACCGCATCGGCAACGTGATGAACCGGCTGTGCGACTCCGCCGGTATCTACCACCTCTCGAACGACCCGGGCACGGTCATCAGCGGCAACTACGTCCACGACGCGATACGAGCCCCGTCCGCCTGCGGCAACGCCGTGCACGGTGTCTACCTGGACGAGGGGTCGGACAACATGACCCTTTCGAACAACGTGCTGTCGCGTACCGACGGATTCATCAACCAGAACCGCAACGGCTCCAATGTCACGCTCACCAACAACACGACATCCGGCGACTCGGTGATCAAGGCCTCCGGTCTTGAGTCCGCTTACCAGGGGCTGGCGACGAAGCTCGACCTCGCCTACAACAAGTCGGCGTCCGCCTCGTCGGTCTACGATTCCGGCACGCCGGCCACGAACGCCGTCGACAACAACAACTCAACCGGCTGGTCGCCCACCGGAAGCGACTCGTCGGCGTGGTGGCAGGTCGACCTGGGGCAGGCCTACCAGCTCGGTCAGTTCTCACTGACAACCCGCCAGAACCTGGACCAGTCCGAGACCCGCGGCAACTTCGAGATCCGGGCCTCCAACGACCCCTCCTTCGGCAGCTACACCGTCCTGGGACGTCAGACGGACACCCTGCCGTTCGCCGCGACGCTCACGAGCAACGTCGACGTCCGCCAGCAGTTCCGCTACGTGCGGGTCGCCAAGACCGACGGCGCCTACTTCTACATCACGGACTTCAGTGTGCAGCGGGCCGACGGGGCGCTGGAGGACGCGACCGGTAGGCCGACCATCAACCCGTCGACGTTCTACACGATCAAGAACGTCAACAGCGGTCAGATGATGGACGTCTACGGAGGGTCCACCGCCGACGGCGGCAGCGTCGTCCAGTGGCCGAGCACCGGTGGCGCCAACCAGCAGTGGACCGTCGTTCCGGTCACCGGGCAGCTCTACAGGATCGTGAACAGGAACAGCGGCAAGGCCCTCGAGATGAACTTCTCCAGCCACTGGAAGGGGACCGCGGCGCTGCAGCGGACCTACGGCGGTGGCAACAACCAGCTGTGGTACTTCGAGCCGACCAGCGGCGGGTATCTCATCCGCAACTTCGAGAGCAGACAGGTCCTGGAGGTGGGCAGCGGATCGACGGCGAACGGAGCCGCCATCGCACAGTGGATGGCCCTGAACCAGTCCAACCAGGCCTGGACGATCCAGTGACAGGGCCAACCCACTTAAGGCAGTGGGGCATTAGGGTCTGCGTGGAGTTGTGATCTCTTGAGGCCCCGGCCAGGGAAGGTCGGGGCCCTTGGGGTGGAACGGCGGGGTGGCTCGACCACAACCTTCGGATACCGCGTGGGAGCGAGACGGTCGGCACCTGCGGAAGCCGGTCGGACGCCGTGGTGGAGCTTGCCGAACTCGTCGACCACGGCGGAGGCCGACGGCCCGGCGCGCATGTCACGGTGGGTGGCGTTGCTGCCGGGCCGTCAGTCACTTACGCGGTCTCACTTCCTGTGCAGAGCCCTGCTGCGACGTCCGCGAAGCAGCAGCATGCCGCCGGCAGCGATGACCAGCAGGCCACCGACGGCGCTGTACGTGACAGTGGTGCTCGCCCCGGTGGAAGCCAGGTCGCCGGACGTGCTGCTCGGGGTCGTCCCGTCGACGCGTGCGCCGATCTCACCCTGCGCGCGGGTGCCGGTCGTGCCGGAGACGACCGGCGCGGCGACGGTCGGAGTGGGGGCGGGTGTCGGCTTGGCGGCGCCGGCGGTCCCCGGCGCGGGCTTCAGCTGAAGGGTCGTGATCGAGTACGGCGGCAGCGTCTGTGCGGCCGCCGTGCCCCTCTTCGTCGTGGTCAGGGCGGTGTCTCCCTGGGCGTAGGAAACGGTCGTGACCGCTCCTGCGGCCGGGGTGTATCCGGCGTAGGAGAGCGATACCGGCGCCGCGTTCTGCGGGCTCTTGTTGATCAGCATGACGTTCAGAGCGCCGTTGCTGCTGCGCACCGCGTGCACAGCGACCGACGTGTTGCCCGAGGACGCCTTGACCATGGTGTCGCCGGGCTTTGCCAGTGCGGTCAGCGAGCGGATGCCCCAGTAGATGGGGAAGGGGGTGTCGCGTGCCGGTTCGCACTTCCCCCCGGCGCAGGTGCCGGCGGAGAGGATGCCCCCGTCCTGGTAGTCGATCTGGCCGTTGACGGTGGTGGGTGCTTGGTCCGTGCCGTTGTGCAGGTTCCACCAGTCCACGTGGGTGGCACCCTGCTCGAACCAGGTCATGTAGGTGTCCGACGCGAACAGGGCCGCGGCCTGGCTGGTCTGGGCGGGTGAGCCGACGGCGCCGTTCTCGGTGACCGCGATCTCCACCGAAGCGGCGTGCGAGCCCGTGTACTTGGCGATCAGTGAGCGCAGCTCGGACGTGACACCGGCGATCCGGGAGGGGGTCTTCAGCAGGTCGTCCGTGGTGGTGCCGCCCGGATACCAGTGGACGATGGCGAAGTCGATCGAGCTTCCCGCGATGGAGAGCACCGTGTTGTTCCAGTCGGCGCTGTCACCGGGAGCCTTCTCCTTGTCCGGCCAGCCGCCGGGGGTGGTGAGCACCGCTCCGATCTTCGCCTTCGGGTCCACGGCCTTCATCGCCTTCGCGTAGGCGACCAGGTTCTTCGCGTACTCCCTCGGGCTCTTGTCGGCGTGCTTGTCTGTTTCCCAGCCCTTGCCGTCGCCGTAGTACCCGTTGCCGTAGACCTCGTTGCCGATCTCCCAGTACTTCACGCCGTAACCCTTGGTGACGTTGGCGTACTTGACCCAGTCGGCGGCCTCCTGAGGGGTGCCGGAACCGTAGTTCGCGGTCACGATCGGCCGGGCGCCGACCGTCTTCGCGGTGGCCATGAAGTGGTCGAAGTCGGTGTTGGACGGGTTCCTGTAGCCGTCGTCCATGGTGTGGGTCTTCCAGTGGTATACGTCCGCGCCGGAGCCGCCGGGATAGCGCAGCTGCCGAACTCCCGCGGCCTTCATCAGCGATGACACCTTGGCGGTGCCCATGTGATCGTCGCCCACGCCCGTGTTGAGGCCGGTACCACTGCTGGGCACGGTGCCCAGGGAGGTACCGGCATTCACACGGATGTCGACGGTCGGCGCGGCGCCCGCGCTCGGCGCCAGGACGCCGACACCGGCCGAGGCGGCGAGCACCGCCACCGCCCCCGCGACAAAGCGCCGACGCAACCGGCTACGGCGAGGCGTGCGGCGCCAGGGCATCGGCTGCTCGGCGGTTCTCGGGTCGTTTGGTGACATGTGGGGGGCTCCGATCGGGTGTTGACACAGAGGGCGTAGCGC
Organism: Streptomyces sp. NBC_01465; assembly: GCF_036227325.1. Lineage (NCBI taxonomy): Bacteria > Bacillati > Actinomycetota > Actinomycetes > Kitasatosporales > Streptomycetaceae > Streptomyces > Streptomyces sp. NBC_01465. The sequence continues at coordinate 8,006,822 of NZ_CP109467.1, forward strand.
CGCTGACCACGGCTCGCCCTCGTCGGTACACCCCCAAGTGGCCACCCGGAGCAGAAAGGTTGCCGCCTCAATCATTTTTCTCCGAGACGCGGCCGCGACGGTCCTGTTCTCCCTGCCGACTCCCGTGATCACGTCACGGGACCGGCGCGACAACGCGACGCCGGCGGCGAGCGTCCGGCACGGGCAACGCCCGGTTCCGTACAGTCGCTCTCCCGCCGGCCGCAACCTGACGCAGCCCCCTACGCGTCCGCCCCCTCGAAGCACAGATAGACCAGCGGCTCCCCCTCCGGCGCTTCGACGGGGGCGAGCGGTCCGGTGCGTGCGCCGGAGGCGATCGTTTTGCCCGTGCGCGGGTCCATCACGCGGTACGGCAGCGGCACCGTGTCACCCGCGTCGGGGCTGAACTGCAGCGTCCCGCCGTGCTCGCTGTAGGCGAGGAAGAGGCGGCCGGGGGAGAGGAGCCCGCGGGTGGCGAGGCAGGTCTGCCAGTCGGGGGCCATGTCGGTGGTCGGGACGCCGTCGAGGATGCGGCGCAGCAGGCCGACGTACGTGGACCCCTCGAAGTCCAGGGCCTCGCGCCAACTCGCACCCGGCGCCATGAAGAACGGGGCCTGGCCAGGCTCGTCCACGCGCTGCACCCACTGCCACAGGCTGCCCGCCCCGTACACGACGCCCATCGTGCCGCCCGCGCACAGGTTGCTCCACGCCTCGTGCCCCTGCCACCAGCCGGCCGCCACGCCTCGCCCACCGGTGTGTTCGTAGCTGGGCTCGCCGTTGGCGACGGCCTTGACGGGGAGGTTGCGCCACATGTCGGCGACGCGCTCGGGCAGATGCTCGCCGCGGTGACCGGTCTGGCACCACTGGAAGTCCAGCCAACTGGCCTCCTGCGAGGCGTTGTTGGGGCCGTGCGGGCGGTAGTGGATGCCGGTGGGCTGGTGGTAGCCGTCCCAGGCTTCGATCTCGCGGCCACCGGCGGCGATCTGTGGTTCGTCGCCGCGCCCGTCCGCGCCGACCAGCCAGACGGCGGGCGAGGCACCGTACCGCGCGACGAGATACCGGCAGTAGCGGGCGTACGAGGCGGGCGGCACGACAGGGCCGGCGACCCGCAGGCCCTTCCAGCCGAAGCCGTGGAAGACGGGCTGGAGGACGGGCACGATCCCGTGCGCGTCGAGGATGCCGAGGAGTTCGTCCAGGCGTTGGAAGTACGCCGGGACCATTCGGTCGAGCCCCCCGTCCCGCAGGTCCTCGAAGGCGATGTCGAAGCCGCCGTCGGCAGTGCGGTCGCGCGGGCCGCGGGCGTCCATGTCGGGCATGACGCTCATCAGGAGCGCCGCGTTGAAGCCCTTGGCGGCGCGGTCGGCGGCGTACGTGCGGGCCTGCTCGGCCGTGGCGCGCCAGGGCAGGCCCCAAGCTGTGTCGGCGACGATGAGGGCGGGCGCGCCGTCGGCGTGCACGAGGCTGCGGCCGCCCGGTGACATCCGCCAGAAGCCGTGGCGGCGGAAGGGGGAGGCGGCGGCGGGGTCCGTCTCGCCGATGGTCAGGGTTCCCGTACGGCCGTGAAGTCCCGGATCCGCCACGCTGCTGACGGTCCGCCAGGTCCACTCACCGGCCAGTCCTGGTGAGGCGAAGCGGACGGCCCAGCGGCGGCCGCCGTCCCAGAAGGCCGGCCTGCGGACGACCGTTCCGCTGGCGGGGTGTCTGAACTCGGCCTCCAACTCGACCTCGGTGTACGGGAATTGGTGGTCCTTCGCGGCTTCGAACGCGATGTCCACCGGGGACCAGGGGGTGTGCGGCTCGGTCACGGGGTTCGGATCCGTTCTCTCGGCGAAGGCCGAATCTCTCGACGGCCCGATCTTGCCAACCCACTCGTCGACGCGCTGCACCAAAGCAGTGGTGAAGCGCTTCGACGCTGCCATCGCCCCTGATCGGGTGTCAATGCCCGAAATGAAGAAAGCTTCTTTTAGCCCAACCCCTTGTCTCGCTGGAAAGACCTCATTAGCTTGCATTGTGAAGTGAAGCGCTTCGACACTCTCGCGCTCTCCCTCGGGGAAGGGCCGCCCCGGCCGACAGGAAGGAAGCCGAGATACCACCATGGCGACCATCGCCGACGTGGCCCGGCGCCGTGTGCAGCGCTCCATGGTCGAGCTCGGCTACCACCCCAACGCCGGCGCCAAGGCGCTGGCCGGCCGCCGCTCGCACATCACCGCGCTCGTCACCCTGCTCGGTCCGGTGCGCAAGGTGGTCGGCATGACGTCCGCCTCGCGGTCTGAGCGCACCGTCGGCCACGGTCCGCGCGCGGGCACCACATTCCCGGTGGAGGTGGCCACCCACGTCGCCGGCGTTCTGGAGCACGCGAGTGGGGCGCTGTCGACGCTGGTGATGTCGTTCGACGTCTGGGCAGCGGGCCTGCCGCACATCGAGATCTACGGAACGGAAGGCTCGCTGTCCGTCCCCGACCCCAACCACTTCGACGGCCCGGTGCGCCTCTTCCGGGCCGGCGCGGAGACCAAGGACTGGGAGGACGTACCCGTGCGGGTGCCGAAGCCGGACAGTCGGTCCACATCACCAGCACCCCCGTGCGGCCCGCTGCCGTACCGGCGCACGCGGGCCGGGCGTTCGCCGCGCACACCGGCCGCTGACACCGAAGAAGCGAAGGAACACGCATTATGATGGACACCCGCGTTCTCCTCGACTGGGGCCACGACGCCCTGCGCCTGATCATCGACGCCGACCAGGACGGCCGTCCGCGACTCCGTCACCTGGGCGCCCCCGATGCCGTGCCCAGGCCGGCCGGTTCGAGGGAGTCGCTGCCGCTGGTCGGGTCCGTCGTGGGTGCCCGGGGTCCGGATCCGTCGAGCCGGCGCCTGGTCGACAGTGTTGGCGAACGGCTGCGCTACCTCAGCCACGACGCCCGGCGCGACGGGGACTGGCACCAGCTGACCGTCCGCCTGCACGACCCCGAGACGGACCTCGCCGCTGACGTGGTCTACCGCTCGCCCGACGGCATCCCGGTCCTGCGCGCACACGTGGAGCTGCGCAACGGAGGCAGCAACCCGCTCGACCTGGAGTCGGTCACCTCCCTCGTCCTCGGCGTACTGACCACGGACCCGGCTCAGTTGGCGACCGCGGACCTGCTGTGGGCGGAGAGCGACTGGATGGACGAGCACCGCTGGCAGCGGCGCCCGTTGCGCGAGGCCGTCCCGCACATCAGCGGCCGCGTCCACCAGTCCTACCGCATGGGGACCTTCACCGTCGCCGGGAAGGGTTCCTGCTCCAGCGGCGGTCACCTGCCGATGGGCGCGCTGAGCGACCGCGAGACGGGGCGGACCTGGCTGTGGCAGCTGGAGACCAACGGCGGCGGCTGGCAGTGGGATTGCGGGGAGAACATGGACACGGGATTCCTGTCCCTGTCCGGCCCCACCAACGTCCGGCACGGCTGGTCGCACCGTCTTGAGCCGGGGGCGGGTTTCACGACCGTCCCCGTGGCCCTCGCCCTCGCCGAGACCGGCGGCATCGACGGGGCGTTCGCCGCGCTCACCAGCTACCGGCGGGCGATCCGCCGCCCGCACCCCGACCACCAGAACCTCCCCGTCATCTTCAACGACTACATGAACTGCCTGATGGGCGACCCGACCACGGCCCGCCTGCTGCCGCACATCGATGCCGCCGCCGAGGCGGGCGCCGAGTATTTCGTCATCGACGCCGGCTGGTACGACGACGGGGACGGCGGCTGGTGGACCACCGTCGGCGCGTGGGAGCCCGCCCCCTCCCGCTTTCCCGGCGAGGGCGGCCTGGGGGAGGTCATGGACCGGATACGGGAGCGCGGCATGGTGCCGGGACTGTGGCTGGAACCCGAAGTGGTGGGCGTGCACAGCCCGATCGCCGACACCCTGCCCGACGAGGTGTTCTTCCGCCGCAACGGCGCTCGTGTCAACGCGAACGGACGCTTCCACCTCGACCTGCGCCATCCCGCCGCCCGCGCCCACCTGGACGCGGTGGTGGACCGGCTCGTAGCCGACTTCGGCGTCGGCTACTTCAAGCTCGATTACAACGTGGACGCTGGTTCCGGCACCAGCAGTCACCCCGGTGAGGCCCCGGCGGACGGCCTGCTCGGCCACAACCGCGCCTTCCTCGACTGGCTGGACGGTGTGTTGGACCGCCACCCGGGCCTCGTCCTGGAGAGCTGCGCCTCCGGCGGCAAGCGCGCCGATTACGCCCTGCTCTCGCGCGTCCAGCTGCACTCCACCAGCGACCAGCAGAACCTGGAGTTGTACGCCCCGATCGCGGCGGCCGCACCCACCGCGGTCACCCCGGAACAAGGGGCGGTGTGGGCCTACCCGCTGCCCGACGACTCCCTCGACGAGGTCGCCTTCACCATGGCCAGCGCCCTTCTCGGCCGCATTCACCTCTCCGGCCTCCTCCCCGAACTCGCCCCCGATGCCCTCGCGTTGACGCACGAGGCGGTCGCCGTCCACAAGGCGATCCGCAGTGACCTGGCCACCGCTGTCCCCGCCTGGCCACTGGGCCTCCCCGGCTGGTACGACCCGTGGATCGCCCTGGCTCTGCACACACCCGACACCACGTACGTCACCGTGTGGCGCCGTCCCGGTGACGACTCCGACGAGTCGGCCGTTCTCCCGTTCCCGACCCTTCGCGGCGCCCGGGCCGGCGTCGACGTGCTGTACCCCTCCACCACGAAGGCGCAAGCCACGTGGGACCCGGAGGCCGCAACGCTCGACGTCTCCCTCCCGTCGGCCCCTTCGGCGGTGCTGCTCCGTCTCTCCACCCGCCCGGAGTGAACCGAGAGAACAAAGAGCGACGGCTCCGCACCGGGGAGGTGCGGAGCCATTCATTCTCGGTACGGACCATCCGGTCACGGCAGGTGCGGATCGCTGTGACCGGAGTCGGACGTCACTTCGGGTCTCCGTACATGACTCCCCGTCCGTTGGGCCCGAAGTAGACGCGGCCGTAGATCCGGGGGTCTCCGCTGATGGTGTTGCCCGTCCAGGCGTACTGGTGGCGGTCGTCGTTGATACGGATCCCCGTCCGGCCCGCGTCGTCGGACCGGAAGATGCCGCCCTCCTGGCCCGGCACCGCCTTGAACCGGACGTTCCCCGCAGTGGGCAGGCCGGAAGCCGCCGTGGCTTTGAAGCTCTTGCCGCCGTCCGTGCTGAGGTAGAAGACGCCGGATCCGTAGGCGTAGAACTTCGCGGGGTTCACCCGGTCGGAGCGCACCGAAACCCCGGCCGGTAGCCCCTCCGACGCCGTCCAGGTGGCTCCGTGGTCGTCGGACCAGCCCGCCGGAGCTCCCGCCGGTGACCAGACGATCCGCCTGCCGTCGGCGCTGATGGCGACGGCCTGGTCGTCGACTCCGGGTCCGGTGACGCCGGACGGCTCACTGCGCGAGGGCGTCCAGGTGTCGCCGCCGTCGGTGGAGATGCCGAAGTGCTGGGTCCAGCCGCCGGCGGGGTTGCCGACCCGCACGATGGTGTGGGGCGCCAGCTCCGCGTAGTCCAGGGCAGGCGTGGTCACGAAGGTCGGATTGTCGTACATCTGCGTGGCCTTGTTCAGATCCGTGTGCCGGAAGCCGCCGACGTCCCCCACGCCCGAGAAGAGGTGCGCCGGACCGGCGGGCGGGCTGATCACGCAGCCGATCGAGGTCTCCCATGAAGTGACCGGAGTCGAAGGGGTCGATCTGGACGGACTCCATCATCCAGCCCAGCTTCGGTGCGATCTCGGGAAGCGACGGCGAGCCGTTCCAGGTCAGCCAGGGGGCGGCGGAGATGTCGATGTCGTAGCGCAGGATGCGCTCGGAGTTCGTGTCCAGGGACGAGTTGGCGGTGCCGGACGCCACGGTGTCGCCGTGGATCACCGTCCCCACGGCGGTGTCGGGCGTCCGGCACGTCATGACGGCGCCTCAGTGCGCGCGGTCCACGGGGGCCTCGACGGTGACGAACGAGTGGGGAGGCAGCGTCAGAACGAGCCCCTGACCTGTCGGCTTCACGCCGTCGAACGGGCGCGGAACCACCGCCTCGGGCGAGTCCGGGGAGTTGTGGACCTGGAGCCTGTCCGCGGTCAGCAGACGAGCGGTCGGCTCGCCGACCGTTCCCCCGCGCAGGTCGAGTGTCACCTCGACCGGTTCCTCGGCGTCCAGATTGGACACTGAGATCAGCACCTCGCCGTCCTTGACGCTGGCCGAGGCGGACAGCGTGTCGAGCTCGGCGTCGCCCACCCGGCGCCGGGCATCCTCGGTGCGCAGGTGCACGGCGAGGGAGGTGGCGTCCTGGTGGCCCTTGTTCATCTCGAAGACGTGGTAGGTGGGGGTGAGGACCAGCGCGTCGCCGTCGGTGAGGATCATGGCCTGCAGGACGTTGACGGTCTGCGCGATGTTCGCCATGTACAGGCGTGCCGCGTGCTTGTGGAAGATGTCGAAGTGGGTGCTGGCCACCAGCGCGTCGCGCATGGTGTTCTGCTGGAACAGGAAGCCCGGGTTGGTACCCGGTTCCACGTCCCACCAGGTGCCCCACTCGTCCAGGACCAGGCCGACCTTCCGGCCCGGGTCGTAGATGTCCATGACGGTGGAGTGACCGGTGAGGATACGGTCGATCTGCTGTGCCGAGGCCATGGTGCGGTAGTAGCCCTCGATGTCGAAGCCGGTGGCACTGCCCTTCGACTCCCAGGTGCCGATCATCGTGTAGTGGTGCACGGATATGGCCTGGAAGAACGTGCGTGGAGTGGCCACGCAGCCGAAGCAGTTGATCTGCTCCATCAGGGTGCGCGTCCACTTGTAGTCGTCGCCGGCCGCGCCCGAGGCGATGCGGTACAGCTTGTTGTCGCCGTGGTCGCGGCAGTACGTGGCGTACTGCCGGGCCAGGTCCGCGGAGTACTCGGCACGCATGTTGCCGCCGCACCCCCAGGTCTCGTTGCCGATACCCCAGAACTTCACCCGCCAGGGCTCGTCGCGGCCGTTGGCCCTGCGCAGCCTGGCCATGGGGCTGTCGCCGTCGCGGGTCAGATACTCGACCCACTCGCTCATCTCCTGCACGGTGCCCGAGCCGACGTTGCCGCTGATGTAGGGCTCGGTGCCCAGGAGTTCACACAGCGCCATGAACTCGTGGGTGCCGAAGTGGTTGTTCTCCTCGACGTCGCCCCAGTGGGTGTTGACCATCCGGGCGCGCTCCTCGCGCGGGCCGATGCCGTCCTTCCAGTGGTACTCGTCGGCGAAACAGCCGCCGGGCCAGCGGAGGTTGGGGATGTTCAGGGCACGCAGCGCCTGGACGACGTCAAGGCGGATGCCACCCTCGTTCGGGATCGTCGAGTCCTCCCCGACCCAGAAGCCGTCGTAGATGCAGCGGCCGAGGTGCTCGGCAAAGTGACCGTAGAGATGTCGGCTGATCGTCGGGCCCTCGATGTCGAGGTCGACGATGGCGGTAACGGTGGACATGGGGGCTCCAAGAGGCTCGGGAGAATTCTGTACCGGTAAGAGAGTTGAGGGGTGCCTGGAGGGGAGGCCGTCAAGAGACCGGGGTGAAGGGCGGCTGAGCACCTCCCCGTACAGAGCCTTCGAGACAGCTGTCGAGGAACTGGTTGACGCGACCGACCCGTGCTCATTGGCAAACATGGGCACGCCGTCCGAGGCCGGTTACCAGGCCGGCTTGCCCCCGCTGTCGCGGATGAGGTTGCCGTGGATGCCTGTGTTGATCGGAGGGCCACGTCTGCCCAGAGGCTGCAGTTTCCTGGTCCGTCCAGGTCCGAAGGTGTTCCCGCAGGTACGGCGAGACATTGTTCGGCCGCCCGTTGACGAGCATGTCGGACTAGTGGAGGACCCTCGGCCGTACCGAGGAGGACGAAGTCGATCTGTCCGTTTCGTTGTTGTGGGCCGGCCGGCGCTTGAGGACGGGGCCGTCATCCAGTACGCCGGGTCGTCGCCGCGTAGGCCGCAGGTGTACGCCGTGGCGTTCGCCGCCGTCAGGTGCGGGTTCTCGGCGCAGCCCTCCTCGTTCCTGCCCCGCAACGGGTGCCGCAGCAGACTGACCGTCGGCGCCCACACGTTGAGCCCCACCGCCTGCGGGAAGACGGCCGCCGGGCCCCATCCAGGCCGCTCCGTGCAGGGCCTCCTGCACGGAGCGGAGGGCGGCGAGCTTTCGGTCACGTACTCAGATCCCTTGAAGAGGAGAAGCAGGATGCGAAGCAGGAAGAAGACCTGGAGGCCGAGCTGGAGGTGGTGCAGGAGCAGATGAGTCGAGGTTCGAAGCGCTTCGATGTTCCGTCGCCCCGACCCAGACGTCAAGGCGTTCACCCAAGCTCACACCGATCCGCAGCAGACCCCGTCAACCTGCCACTCTCCAATGGCCTCAGGGGAAATTGACGCGAGCCTTGTGGCCCCACAGGCGGTCCCTTAACCTCGCTGCAACATCGAAGCGCTTCGAAGCGTCGCGTCACGAAGGGTTGAACAATGACGCCGAACTCGTTCGGTTGACCCGCCCAGGGGTGTCGGGTGTGGCTCTACGTCTTCTGCCGTCTATGGCTTCCGTGGATTGGCCGCCTGACACCCCACGACGACTCGGCTGCCAATTGGGAATCGCGAACTGATCGCTCTGGAGGGAATCGCCGGCGAGGTTATCCACTTGCTCGATACTTCGACCCTTGTTCGACAAGTCGGACGGTCAGGGTCGTACCAAACCGGCATCCGGGCAGCCTCTGACGGGCCAGACCGGAGTCGCTAACTCAAGGATGACGAGGTCCTTATGCGCAGACGTAGTTTCAGCCTCAGACGCCCGTCGGTGGTGCTCGCCGCCGCGGCCGCGGCCCTGGTCGCGTTGGTGTCGCTGCTTGTCGCCGGCCCGGCTCAGGCGGCCACCACCAGCGAGGTGCGCGGTGTGGATTCCGGCCGGTGTCTCGATGTGGAGGGCTTCAGTCGGACCGACGGCGCGAACGTGCACATCTGGGACTGCCACGGCGGGACCAACCAGCAGTGGACGTTGACGGACAGCAGCCAGCTGACCGTGTACGGCGACAAGTGCCTGGATGCCCGGGGCGCCGCCACCACGCCCGGGACCCCGGTGCAGATCTGGACGTGCAACGGCAGCGACAACCAGCAGTGGCGGGCAAACCCCGACGGCACGATCGTCGGCGTGCGGTCCGGACTGTGCCTGGAGGCCTCAGGCTGGGGCAAGGCCAACGGCACGCAGGCACGGCTCTGGTCATGCCAGGGCGGCGCCAACCAGAAGTGGACCGGCCTCTCCGGGGCGAGCAACGCATGTGCTCTCCCGTCCACCTACCACTGGACCTCGTCGGCCCCGCTGGCGGAGCCGAAGGCGGGGTGGGCCTCGCTGAAGGACTTCACCAGCGTCGTCTCCAACGGCAAGCACGTCGTCTATGCCACGACGCACAACACCCTCGCCGGTGACGATGGGCGCTGGGGATTGACGACCTTCAGCCCCTTCACGAACTGGTCCGACATGGCCACCGCCACCCAGAACACGATTCCCTTCGACGGCATCGCGCCGACACTGTTCTACTTCGCCCCGAAGAACCTCTGGGTGCTCGCCTACAACGGGGCCTGGCCATACAGCTTCGGCTACCGCACCTCGAGCGACCCCACCGATCCCAACGGCTGGTCCGCGCAGCAGGAGCTGTTCACGGGCACCCTCCCGAAGGGCGGGCCCCTCGACGTGACCCTCATCGGCGACGACACGAACATGTACATGTTCTTCGCTGACGACGAGGGCAGCATCTGGCGCGCCAGCATGCCCATCGGCAACTTCCCGGGCACCTTCGGTTCGTTCACGAAGATCATGAGCGACACGCCGCTCAACCTGTTCGAGGCCGTCGAGGTCTACAAGGTCCAGGGACAGAGCCAGTACCTCATGATCGTCGAGGCCCAGAATTACACGGGGTACGGCCGCTACTTCCGCTCGTTCACGGCCACCAGCCTCGACGGCACCTGGACACCGCAGGCCGACACCGTGACCAACCCCTTTGCCGGCAAGGCCAACAGCGGCGCGACCTGGACCAACGACATCAGCCACGGCGATCTGGTCCGCACCAACCCCGACCAGACCAAGACCATTGACCCCTGCAACCTGCAGTTCCTCTACCAGGGGCGCGACCCCGGCACCGACGGCACGGACTACGGCCTCCTGCCCTACCGGCCGGGCGTGCTGACACTGCAGCACTAGCCGATGGTGTGACGCGGGCTCTATATCCCCGTCTGACATTCGGAATTCTGTCCGATATTTCGAACTCCGTCTCTCGGTCCCCCACACGTGAGGAAGCTGATCCCGAATGTCCTGGTTCCAACAGCCCCACAGCCGCCGGGAAGTCATGGCGGCCACCGCCGGCCTGGCTGCGGCCGCCACGCTGCCGGCGACGCGCGCAGCGGCGAGCACGACAGCCCCGCACGAGCGGTTCACCAACCCGGTGATCTGGCAGGACTTCGCCGACCTCGAGGTCATCCGCGTCGGCGACACCTACTACTACACCGGCTCGACCATGCACTACTCGCCGGGCGCGCCCGTCCTGCGCTCCTACGACCTGGTCAACTGGGAGTTCATCGGCCACTCGGTACCGGTCCTCGACTTCGGCGACGCGTACGACCTCAACGGCGGACGGGCGTACGTCGGGGGTATCTGGGCGTCCTCGATGCGCCACCGCCCCAGCGACGAGACCTTCTACTGGGTGGGCCAGATCGGCTTCCAGCGGTCGTACGTGTACAGCGCCCCCGCCGCGGCGGGCCCCTGGACCCGGCACGCCGAGATCGGCAGCATCTACTACGACGCAGGGCTGCTTTTCGACGACGACGACACCCCGTACGTGGCGTACGGCAGCAACGAAATCCACGTCGCGCAGCTCGCCCCGGACATGCGCACCGAGGTCAGGTCCGAGCATGTGCTCACCAAGCCCGACGAGTTCGGCCTGATGGAGGGCTCCCGCTTCTACAAGATCAACGGGAACTACTACATCTTCGTCACCCGCCCGGCCGACGGCACCGCCGGGCAGTACATCTGGAAGTCCACCTCGGGCCCCTTCGGCCCGTACGAGATGCGGGAGGTCCTGTGGGACCTGCCCCGCCCGATCCCCGGCGGCGGTGTGCCGCACCAGGGCGCGCTGGTCGACACCCCGAACGGCGACTGGTACTACATGGGCTTCATCGACGCCTATCCCGGCGGCCGCGTCCCCGCCCTGGCCCCGGTCACCTGGAACGCCGAGGGGTGGCCCGAGCTCCAGACCGTCGACGGCGCGTGGGGCAAGACATACCCCTACCCGGTCACCCCGCACCCGCTCCCGCCCATGACCGGAGCCGACACCTTCGAGGGGACGGCGCTGGCGCCGTACTGGGAGTGGAACCACAACCCTGACACCGCCGCGTTCACCGTCGACAACGGGCTCACCCTCAGAGCCGCCACCGTCACCGAGGACCTGTACAACGCCCGGAACACCCTCACCCGCCGCATCCAGGGCCCCGCCTCCACCGCGACCGTCGTACTCGACTGCTCCGGGATGGCGGACGGCGACCGGGCCGGACTGGCGATGCTGCGGGACTCCTCGGCCTGGATCGGCGTCACGCGGCAGGACGGGGTCAGCAGGCTGGTGATGTTCGACGGCCTGACCATGGACACCGCCTGGAACACCAGCGGCACCGGCACCGAACAGGCCGGCGCAGACCTCCCCGCATCCGGAAGCCGCGTCTGGCTGCGCGCCGCCGCCGACATCAGCCCGGGGCCGGGCCGCCAGGCGACGTTCTCCTACAGCACCGACGGCACCACCTTCACCCCGCTCGGCCCGGCCTTCACCATGACCAACGCGTGGGAGTTCTTCCTGGGCTACCGTTTCGCCGTCTTCAATCACGCCACCCGGGCTCTCGGCGGCGAAGTGCTGGTGGAAAGCTTCGAGTTGAGCACGCCCTGACCGTCCTATTCAGTCCGGCCTTCAGCCGAACAGCACCGTCTGCGGTCGAGGCGTCGGCGACGTCCAGCGCCTTGCCGCTCTTGCGGTTGACCACCTTGTAGGTGCCCAGGTCCGCGGTGAGGGGGCGGTCGTAGACCTCCAGGTTGCGGATCGACGCGTACACCCCGGCGGGCAGCCCGGTGACGCGGACGTACCGTGCCTAGGCCTGGAACACGGCCGTCCGGACCTGGCGCGTACTGGGGGTGGCGGTGGCTCCGTCGACCGCCTTGGCCGCGGTGTTGCCGCCCGGCTGAGGCGTACGCCAGTAAGGAGATCCTGGAGCGCATCCGGGCCATCCGCCGTCGACGGCGGATGGCCCGGCCGATGAAAGGCGCCGACCTGGCCGTGGCCACGCGACGCGGCGCACGGCACGAACCTGCCGGCTGAAGATCTCTGCGATCATCTCCGTGCCCGAGGACCGATCAGGTCGGACGGGCCCATGGAGCACCATCCTGGAAGGAGTTCGCAGTGTCTCTGACGGACAAGGCCATAGCGCAGATCCGCGAGCTGATCCGCAGCGGTGCGCTGCCTCCGGGTTCCAAGCTGCCGCCGGAGCCGGAGCTGGCAGCCCAGTTGGGTCTGTCCCGCAACTTGGCCCGTGAGGCGGTCAAGGCGCTGGCCGTCGCGCGGATTCTGGAGATCCGGCGGGGTGACGGCACCTATGTGACCAGTCTGCAGCCGAGCCTGCTCCTGGAAGGTCTCGGCGGAGCGGTGGAGTTGCTGCAGGGCGACTCCGCGGCCCTGCGTGACCTCATGGAGGTGCGGCGTCTCCTCGAACCGGTCGCCACTGCCCTGGCTGCCACCCGGATCTCCACCGAGCAGCTCGCCGAGGTGAAGTGGCATCTGGACTCCATGCGCGAGGCTCGCGAAGACGTCGAGCTGCTGAACCTTCACGACGCCGCCTTCCACCGTGCCGTCATTTCGGCCACGGGCAACGAGACCCTGCTCACCCTCCTGGAGGGCATCTCCGGCCGTACTCTGCGCGCCCGGATCTGGCGCGGTCTGGTCGACACCCAGGCCTCGGGCCGGACCCTCGCCGAACACGAGGCGATCTTCCACGCGCTGTCCGCCCGCGACGCGGCCCTCAGCCAGGCCGCCGCACTGCTGCATGTGAACACCACGGAACAGTGGCTCAGAGAACACCTGCGCTCCGGCGCGGTCCCGCCCCTTCGGTAGACCGGTGCAGGTCGTTGCCGACGGAGCGGGCCATGTGCGGGGTGAAAAAGACGTTGTCCAGGTCTGGTCGGTGTCAGTTCTGCAGGCTCCAGTGCTGGTTCGCCCCGCTCGTGCAGCTCCACAGCTGGACCTTCGTGCCGTTGGCCGTTCCCCGGCCGTTGGCGTCCAGACAGAGCCCCGTCTGCACTCCTGTGATCGTGCCGTCGGGATTGACGTTCCACTGCTGGTCCGCCTGCCCGCTGCAGTCCCAGATCGCCGCAGGAGTGCCGTTGCCCGCCGACTGGCCGGAGGCGCCCAGGCACTTGTTGCCGTAGACGACGAGCTGCTTTCCCGCGGTGTAGGTCCACCGCTGGTTGGAGCCGCCGTTGCAGTCCCACAGCTGTGCCTGCGTGCCGTTGGCCGCGCTGGAGTTGTTGATGTCCAGGCAGCGCCCCGACTGCTGGCCGACGATCTCCTGGTTGCCGGAGGGCGGCGGCGTACTCGAGCCGAACTGGCTGAAGAACTGCCACACCGCTGCCGATGTCCAGGTCTGCCAGCCGTCGCCGGTCGAGCCGTCTATGGGACCGGGGTCGTGTCCCGCTCCGTCGAACGCGGCCCAGACGACGGGGTATCCGGACTTGCATCCGGAGTAGGTGGTGATGATGTGCGTCAGGCTTCCGTTGGCCGGCTCGGGCGGGTTCTGTGGGGTGCAGCCGTTCGCCCGGACGAAGGTGTCGCGCAGTTCACGTCCCGACGCGATGGGCAGCACGTTGTCCCTCAAGCCGTGCAGACCCATGTAGGCGATGGGCTGAGTGCCGCCGTTACAGCCGCTGAGATTCGCGCCGGAGTAGACCGCTACCGCGCGGAAGACCGTCGCCCGGGAGCAGGCGAGGGCGTACGACATCGCACCGCCGTAGCTGAAGCCCGCGGAGAACAGCTGGGTGGTGTCGACGCACAGACCTGCTTCGATCTGGCTGACCATCGCGTCGACGAAGGCGACGTCCTGACCGCCGGAGTTGGCCCAGCCGTTGCCGATGCCCTGGGGTGCGACGAAGATCGTGCCGTTGTTCGCGCTGTCCGCCAGGCGTCGGAGGCCGTAGTAGGACCAGTTGTAGCCGTCCGTTCCACCTGAATCGACGTCGTTTGCCGTACCGCCCCGCCAGTGGAATCCGAAGACCAGCCGGTAGGGGTGGTTGCTGTCGTAGCCGACGGGGACCCGCAGTATGTAACTCCGGTTCTGGCCGCCGCTCTGGATCGTGTGTGTCCCACTTGTCAGCGTCGGGGCTTTGCCACAGCCGGCTGTCGGCCCGGCTGCTGCTGTGGTGGTGGCCGACGCTTTCGCGCCGAGGCCGCTGCTGAACGAGGAGCCCGCGGCTGACAGGACGAGAATCAGCGCGGCTGCGATGGACATCAAGAGCGGTGTGCGTCTCATGCACTCCTTCTTCCGTGCGTGGGGATGGGGACGGAGCGTTGGTGACCGGGTGGTTCACACGCCGGTGATCGTCCATTCGTTGTTGGTGCTGGAGTTCGGCGTCCACATCACGGTCGTCGAGCCCGCTGCGGTGCTGCCGCTGCCGTCGAGCGCGGTGCCGGTGCCCCGGTTGACGATCTGGTAGCGGTTGGCGCCGAGGCTGGTGAGCGACCACTGCTGGTTGTTGCCGCCGTTCCACGCCGTCTGGCGGGCGGGAGCGCCGTTGGCGGAGTTGCCCCAGCTGTCGGCGGCCATGCCGTTGGTGCGGTTCATGAGGCGGTAGTAGCCGTTGCCGACGTCGATCAGCTGCCACTGCAGGTTGGAGCTGCCGTCGTAGTTCCACTGCTTGAGGTCGGAGCCGGAAGCGACGTTGCCTCCGCTGTCGAGCACCAGCCCGCTGGCCACGTTGGCGATCTTCACCCAGGTCGTGGAGCCGCCCGGCGGGCCCAGGACGGGTATCTCACCGGAGAAGGTGAGCTTGACCGTGTACGCCAGGGCACTGAACGGCGGATTGGACGAGGGCATGGTGAAGTGCAGGCCGGAGGAATCCTGGGTCGGTGCGGGCAGGTTGGTGTAGGTGCCGGCCGTGTTGTTCAGCAGTTGCGCGCCGGTCAGGCTGCTGAGGTTGATCTGGTTCGAGTTCAGCGTCGTGACGGTCATGGTGCCGCCCTGCCAGCCCAGCGCGGTCGCGTAGAGCACCTTGTTGTCCCGGCTGCGAGTGAACCGGACGTCCTGCGGCTTGCCTGCCACCGGTCCGCTGAACGAGCCGCCGCCCATCTTGGTGGGGCCCTCGCCGTAACTGCTCCAGGAGCGGGTGGCGTAGACCGCCTCTCCGAAGCGGCCTAGCCAGTCGCCCATGGCGAGCAGGATGGACTGCTGGCCGGAGGGGATGGTGCCGTCGGCCATCGGGGCGATGTTCAGCAGCATGCTGCCGCCCTTGCTGACCCGGTCGATCAGCGAGTGGAGCAGGGCCTGCGTCGAGTAGTAGCCGATGCCCTCCGTGTAGCACCAGCTGGAGGAGGAGATGCTGTCGTCGGTCAGCCAGTACGGGGTGAGCAGCCCTGCAGGGCCGCCGCGCTCGAAGTCGAAGACCTCACCCTTGTTGTTGAGGCCGTCCTTGTAGGTCGCGACCACGTCCTTGTTCCACGCGACCGCCTGGTTGTAGTAGTGCGCGAGGAACTGCAGCCGGTACGACTCCTGCACCAGGCCGAGGTCGAAGTCCTGCCAGACCAGGTCCGGTTGGTAGCCGTCGATGACCTCGACCAGCTTGTCGAACCAGAGCTTGTTCTCGGCGGCCGAGCCCTGCTGACCGTAGAGCGCGCGGAGCGCCGGGTCCGACTGGGACGGCACATGGTCGTAGAAGCCGTTGAAGTGATAGGCGTGGTGCAGGGAGGCCATGAACTTCAGCCCCTGCCCGCGGATGGCCTGCGCCTGCGCTCCCACCAGGTCGAGCTTCGGGCCGTGCTGGACCGAATTCCACGGGTTGGCGCGGCTGTTCCACATGGAGAAGCCGTCGTGGTGCTCGGCGACCGGTCCTGCGAATCTGGCGCCCGCCGCCTTGAACAGCCGGGCCCACGCGTTCGGGTCCCAACTGCCGCCCTGGGAGACCGGTTTGGGGGCGAACTGCACATGGTTGCCGGCCTTGTCGCGGGCGCCGTCGATGAAGTTGTTGTACGGCCAGGCCGAGGGGTCGCCATAGGTGGCGGTGTGGTGCTGGTTCTCGGACGAGCCGCCTATGTACATGTTGCGCGGATACCACTCGTTGCCGAACGCGGGGACGCTGAAGACGCCCCAGTGGTAGTAGATGCCGAACTTGGCGTCCTGGAACCAGGCCGGGGCCGGAGGGTGCTGGTCCACGGAGGGCCAGCTCGCGGTGTAGCTTCCGGGGCCGTCGGTCGCGGCGGCCGCCTCGGGGGCGAACCGCAGCAGGCCCAGGGCCGTGGCAGCGCCGGTCGCCGCCAGCAGCCGGCGCCGGCTGATCGGGAGTGAAGAGGAAGTCATATGAGCCTCTCGGGGGAGTCGAGGGAGGGCCGCCTCATCTCAGGGCCCACTGCTGGTTGCTGCTGCCGTTGCAGGTCCACAGCTGGGCGAGGGTTCCGTCGGCCGTGGCCGCACCTGTGACGTCCAGACACAGACCGGACTGCACGCCGGTGAGCGTTCCGTTGGAGTTCAGCGACCACTGCTGGTTCCGCTGGCCGTTGCACGGCCAGATCACCACCTTCGTCCCCGGCGTGGTCTGGTTGTTGTAGGCGTCCAGGCACATCCGGCTGCTGCCGGCGTAGACGGAGAGCTGGTCGTCGGTGTGCGTCCAGGTCTGGTTGGCACCGCCGTTGCAGCTCCAGATCTCCACCTGGGTGCCCGCGGTCTTTGTGTTGTCCGGTACGTCCAGGCACTTGCCCGCGCCGACCGCGTGCAGCGCGCCGGTCGCACCGGTGCCGCCGCTGGTGCCGCCCGCGACCCGGTACATCACCGTGCCGTGCGCGGGGACCGAGGCGCTGATCGTGCCGGAGGTGGTGGAGGACGCGCCCGACCACAGGTCGGTCAGGGCGTAGGAGGACGCGCCCGACTTGCCGATCGCGGCCGCTGTGGTGGAGATGGTCGCCGTCGAACCCGTCTCGTTGAACAGCGCCACCGACACGTCCCCGTTGGCGAGTGGCTTGGCCAGTACGTCCAGGCCGCCCGAGGACGACACCATGGTGCCCTGTCGGCCCAAGGGGTCCTGGTCCACGGCGATCACCCGGGAGTTGGTGAGCGTGGACAAGGTGTCCGCGCTCGCCTGGGGGATGTTGGTGCCCGCGATCAGCGGCGCGGCCATCTCGGCCCACAGACTGAACTCGCTGCGGCTCTCGGTCGTCGTCATCGAGCCGTTGCCGACCTCCAGCATGTCCGGGTCGTTCCAGTGGCCGGGGCCGGCGTAGGAGGCCAGTCCCACGTTGCTGTGGAAGATCGACAGCATGCTGGAGAAGGTCGGGCTGATGTCTCCGGTGGTGCGCCAGCTGTTGCCCACATCGGCGCCCCAGGTCCACACGTTGTCCTGGCCCCAGTTGCACAGGCTGTACAGGATCGGCCGGCCGGTGGCCGCGAGGGCGTCACGCATCGCGGTGTACCGGGACCGCGCGGGCGCCCCTGTGTTGTTGCAGTTGTCGTACTTCAGATAGTCCACGCCCCACGACGCGAAGGACTGCGCGTCGGTGGTCTCGTGCCCCAGGCTGCCCGGGTATCCGGCGCAGGTCGCGGTGCCCGCGTCCTCGTAGATCCCCAGCTTCAGACCCAGCGAGTGCACATAGTCGGCGGTGCCCTTGATGCCGTCGGGGAACTTCGCCGGGTCGGGCACCAGGCGGCCGCTGGAGTCGCGGTTGTGGGTCATCCAGCAGTCGTCGATGTTGACGTACGAATAACCCGCCGCCTGCATGCCGTTGGTGTGCATCGCCTGGGCGGTGGATTTGATGAGCGACTCCGAGACATCGCAGCCGTACGCGTTCCAGTCGTTGAAGCCCATCTGCGGGGTCGGCGCGAGCCCGTTGCCCAGCGCCATGGCGGGCTGCGCCGTACCGAGAGAGAGGAGGGGGAGAGCCGCGGTGAGCAGCGCGGCCGAGAAGCCGAGCGCCAGGGTTCTGCGCAGGGCTTTGGTGGACGTGGGCATAAGTCATCGACTCCTGAGCCGAGTTGGGGGAGCGGCGGACGCCGGTGCCGGGCGTCGGTCACCTCACTTGAGGTTCCAGTGCTGGTTGGCGCCGCCGTTGGAGTCCCACACCTGGGCGGGAGAGCCGTTGGCGGTCTGGCCGCCGGGGATCTCCAGCGCCCGGCCGGACGCGACGTTGATCAGGGTGTACGAACCGTCGCCGTTCCGGCTCGCCCGCCAGTGCTGGTTGGCGCCGCCGTTGGAGTCCCAGATCTCCATCCGCGTGCCGTTGCCCGTCTGACCGCCCGGCTCGTCCAGAACGCGCCCGTCGGCGATGTTGGTCAGGGTGTAGGAGCCGTCGCTGTTCTGGTTCGCCCGCCACTGCTGGTTGCCCGCGGTGCCGTTGGCGTCCCAGACCTGCACGGGTGTGCCGTTCCCCGTCTGTCCTGCCGGTACGTCGAGGACCCGGCCCGCGGCGACATCGGTCAGCGAATACACCGTCCCCGAGACGATGCCGCCTCCCGGGTTCCCCGTCCCTCCGCCGAGAGCGGACAGAGTCGCGTCGTAGGCGGACTTCTTGTTGCCGTTGTTGTCGAACAGCAGCGGATTCTCGCCCGTCCGCCAGGAGTCGCTGTCCCTGATCCCCCACGTCGTGATGCCGGTGCAGCGGGCCACGTTCATGCAGGCCTTGACCGTGTTCGCGTATGCCGTCGGTGACGCCTGCGCGATGTCCAGCTCCGTGCTCTGGACGTCGACGCCCAGTGCGGCGAAGTTCGACAGGGTGGTCTGGAAGCTGGAGGGCGGGCCGCCGGCGCCGAAGTGGGACTGGAAGCCGACGCAGTCGATGGGGACGCCGCGTGCCCTGAAGTCCTTGACCATGTTGTAGACGCCTTGGGTTTTGGCGTCGGTCCAGTTCTCGATGTTGTAGTCGTTGTAGCAGAGCTTGGCCGAGGAGTCGGTGGCGCGGGCGGTGCGGAAGGCATCTTCGATGAAGCCGTTGCCGAGGACGTTCTGGAAGACGGAGCTGCGGTGCTGGCCGCTGCCGCCGTCGGCGAACGCCTCGTTGACCACGTCCCAGGCGTAGATCTTGCCCTTGTAGTGGTTCATCTCGGTGGTGATGTGGTTGTTCATCACGCTGCGCAGGGTGTTCGCGTCGTTGATGGAGCTGACCCAGCTGGGCAGTTGGGAGTGCCAGACCAGGGTGTGGCCGCGCATCCGCTGCCCGTGCGCGGTGGCGTGATTGACGATCTGGTCGGCGGGGGCGAAGTTGAAGTTGCCGCGGGACGGTTCGGTGGCGTCCCACTTCATCTCGTTCTCCGGGGTGATCATGTTGAATTCCCGGTCGAGGATGGTCGAGTACGTCGAGTCACCGAGTTTCCCGGCGGCCACGGCGGTGCCGAAGTAGCGGCCGCTGTCGGCCGCGGCCGCGCCCAGCGTGCCGGAGGCCGCGTGAGCGGCGGGGCTCGCCGGGCCGACCAGGGCCAGTGCCGTGCCGGCTGTCAGACCGGCGACCAGAGTCAGGACCTTGCGCGGACGGTGCGTTGCGTTGTGCCAGGGCATGCGGGATCGATCTCCTTGTGCAGACGGGGGAGGGGCTGAGGCATGGGCTAGGCGACCGGCAGCGGGGTCCACTTCTGGTTGACGCCGCCGTTGCAGTCCCACAGGATCAACTGGGTGCCGTTGGTGGTGGATGAGCCGGGGTCGTCGAGGCAGCGGCCGGAGACCGGGTTGCGATAGCCGCCGTTGTAGGCCTGCCACGTCTGGTTGCTGCCGCCGTTGCAGTCCCAGATCTCGATCTTGGTGCCGTTGGCGGTGCCGGGGCCGGTGGCGTCGAGGCACTTCCCGAGCGCCCTCAGGGTGCCGTCGGAGCGCGCGGACCACACCTGCGCGTCGGCTCCGTTGCAGTCCCAGAGCTGCGCGGCGGTCCCGTTGGCGCTGTTGCCGCCGTTGACGTCCAGGCACTTCCCCGCGATGCCGGAGCGCACCTGGCCGCCCGTGGAGACCGGAGGCTTGATCCAGCCTGCCGCGTCCGCCGCCTGGACACCGGCGTTGAAGGCGTCCGCCATCTTGCGGAAGCCGTTGTCGTTGGGGTGCAGGGCGTCGGACAGGTCCGCGGCGGTCAGGGCGCTCATGTCCACCAGGCGTACGTGTTTGCCCGCGTCCTGCGCGGCCTGGACGATTCCGGGGAGTCTGGCGTTGAACGCCGGCCGGTTGGCCTCCTCGGTGGCGCTGGTGGAGACGATCACGGTGCCGACGAGGACGGTCGCGTCCGGGGCGTCGCGGGTGATCTGGTCGATGAGTGCGCGGAGCCGGTCGGGGGCGGTGGGGATCTGGTAGTTGCCGTTGAGGTCGTTGGTGCCGATCTCCAGGGTGATCACGTTCGGGCGGTAGCGGGCCAGAACGGAGTCGGCGATGCCCGCGATCTGGTCGATCCGCCAGCCGGAGTGACCTTCGTTGTCCGGGTCGGACATGGTGCCGTTGCGGCCCGAGCCGACGAAGTCCAGAGAGTGTCCCTCGGCCGACAACTGGTTCCCCAGGAAGCTCCGATAGCTGTTCCCGGACGGGCTGCCCACCCCCCAGGTGATCGAATTGCCCAAGGGCATCAGCCGCAGAGCGGTGGGCGCGGCGGCGGTCCGTACGGCGGTCTGCTCCGGCGCGGTGGCGGGGGAGGCCGCCGCGGGTGACGCGGTGCCGATGCCGAGTGCGGCCGTGAGCGCTGCGGCCAGGGGTAACGCGTACTTTTTCATCGGTGTTCCTCACTGGTGCGGGACAGTGGGTGGGGGAGAACGAGAGCGTGAGCCGGTCAGCGCGGAGTGAAGTCCTGGTTGCTGCCGGCCGTGTTCTTGCAGGGCCATTGGTCGAGTTGCTGCCCCGCGTTGCTGCTGCCGCCGTAGACGTCCAGGCACAGGCCGCTGTTCTGGTTCTGGAAGGAGTACGAGCCGTCGGACTGCTCGACCGGCAGCCACAGCCCGGCGGCGGCCCCGCCCGGGGCCTGCTGCACAATGTCGGGGGTGCCGGCGGTCGTTGAGCCGCCCGCCACCGCCACGACCAGGCCGGAGTTCTGTGCCTGCAGCTGCCCGTAACCCCCGGCGACCGGCACGAACTGGAACTGCTGGTTGTTCTGCCCGTTGCAGGTCCACTGGTCGATCGCGGCGCCCGCGCTGCCGGAGGCGCCGTACACATCCAGGCACAGGCTGTCGTTGCCGATCACCAAGTGGTGGTAGCCGGCGGGGAATCCGGCACCGCCCGACGTCTGGACGCCGGCCTGCTGGATGACCTGTTGGGCGCCCTGCGGCCAACTGGTGCCGCTGACCTGGACGTTGCCCGTCAGTACGTTGTTGTGGGGAGGTCCGGTGGCCACGTAGGTGTTGCCGCCGTTGTACCAGTTGCCGGAGAACGTGCTGTCGTCGGTGTGGTTGTTGGCGCCGGCGTTGGTGAGGGCCCAGTTGCCCGCGTCCTGCACCACGTTGTGCGACACCGTCAGGTACCGGGAGCCCTCGTCGAGGTACAGCGCGGTGGTGCGGTGGTTGCCGTACATGTAGTTGTCGGAGATCACCGAGCCGGGGTTCGCGGACAGGTTGTAGATGCTGCCGCCGTCGAACATCGCGTTCTTGGTGTCGTAGATCAGGTTGTGCGTGACGGTGGTGTTCTTCAGCGTCGTGGGGGTGCTGTAGACGGGCTGGTAGTTGTACGTGCCCCGGTTGACGTAGTCCTGGCTGCCGCCGGGGTCGTTGACGCCCCAGCCCCATCCGATGTCGATCCCGTCGTAGGGCAGGTGGTCGCACTGGTTGTGGGTGATCGTCGCGTTGGTGACGTACGTGGACAGGATCGCGGCGGTCTCCTTGTAGCCGGTGCCCACCCCGCTGACCCTGTTGTTGCTGATGGTGATGTTCTGGTTGGTCATCTGCGGGTCACCGGGGTGGTGCGCGTCCGGCTGGATCCCGCCGACCTGGATGCCGCTGCCTGCGAGGTCGGTGAACGTATTGCCCGTGACGGTGACGCCGTTGGCGCCGAGTCCGGTCCCGGAGGCTGTGGCGACACCGTCGTTGCCCACGCCGAGGCCGGCCTGGCCGAGTTCGGAGAATGTGTCGCCGGAGAAGGTGATGCCGCGGGCGGCGGAGACCTGCACGGCCGCGGGCATCTGCGTCCAGTGATTACGGGTTGCCTCGAACTGTGTGCACCCCGACTTGCAGGTGCTCAGCCAGTTGGCGGGCATCGAGTAGGCACCGGTGATGTGTGCGCCGCTCTGCTGGTCCGCGTAGCCGTCGGGTCCGCTCGGGCCGAGCCAGGACGTTCCGGTGAACCGGATGCCGGCGAAGCCCAGGTTGGACGCCGGTGAGCCGTAGCTGCCGCTGACTCCCAACAGGCTCTGCAGTCGGGGCAGTTCGACGTCCAGGCTGTTCGGGTTCTGCCCCGTCTGCGCCCGGTAGTACAGGTCGCCGGCGGAGGAGTCGAGATACCACTGTCCGGCCTGCTGCAGGAACGCGTAGTTGTTCTCCAGGTACATCGTCCCGCCGGCGAACGGCGCGTTGATGGTGTCGTAGCCCCAGGAGTTGTTGTTCCACGCGGGCTGCCGCATGGTGATGGTCCTGCCGCTGATCGACTGGACCGGTGCGTAGCGGTCGGTGAAGGAGTTGAGGCTCTCGACTTCCATGTGGTTCAGGTCCGAGAGGCCGGCCAGGTAGTCGAGGGAGGAGTCGTTCACGGTCAGGCCGGTCTGGGTGAAGGTGAAGCCGGAGCGGGGGACCTGGATCGCCGCCCGCGGTGCGTCCTTGCCGTTCACGTAGAGCTGGCGCGTGTTGATGCCCGTGCCGACGTGGACCGACCAGATGCTCTTGGACTGGTCATGCACCTGCCAACCAGTGATCTGCTGGGCGCCGGACACGACCGGCTGCTGCCCGGACGCGGCCTGGTAGGTGATGGTGTGGCCGTTCTGGCCGCCGTCGTCGGTGCCGAAGGCCAGCGGCTTGGACAGCCGGAAGGTGCCACCAGCCAGGTGGACCACGACGTCCGAGTCGGCCGAAAGACGGTGCGCGGGCTGCTGCGCCTGGTCGATGGTGGCGTACGGCTGCGTGGCCGAGCCGTTCCCGCCGGGAGCCGCACCCGGCGTCACGTACAGGTCGGCGACCGCTGCCGCCGCTCGGTGTACGGGCGGAACGGCGTTCGCGGACCCGGCCGCGGCGACGCTGCCGGCGAGAAGGGCGAGCAGTGCCAGGGGTGCGGCCCAGCGGCCGCGGAGCACTCTGGGTCTGGACATCGTCATCCTTGGGGGGTGGCGTGGAGAGGGCCGGCCGCGGCCGTGAGCCGCTCAGGTCAGCTGAGGTTCCATTGCTGGTTGGTTCCGCCGTTGCACGGCCAGAGTTCGGCCAGGGCGCCGTTGGCGGTGGAGGCGCCGGTGACGTCGAGGCAGAGTCCGGACTGGGTGCCGGTGATGGTGCCGTTGGAGTTCAGCTGCCATTGCTGGTTGGCTCCGCCGTTGCAGGGCCAGGTCACGACCTTGGCGCCGGCGGTGGTCTGGTTGTTGTACGCGTCCGCGCACAGCTGGCTGTTGCCGCTGTAGACGGTCAGCTGCTGGGACGACGTGCTGGTCCAGGTCTGGTTGGCGGCGCCGCTGCAGGCCCAGATCTGCAGTTGCGTACCGGCTGTGGTGGAAGCGCTGGGTACGTCCAGGCACTTGCCGGCGCCGACCGCGTGCAGGGCACCGGTGCTCGTACCGCCGGAGGAATTGCTGTATCCGGCCGCCGTGATGTTGGCCTGGACGGCGTTCTCGGTGGCGTCCGACGGGTAGCCGGAGGTCATCACGCCCTCGTAGAAGGTGCCCTGGGCGCCCTTGCTGTTGTCGCCGCCGATACCCAGGATGATGGCGCCCTGCTTGCGCATCGGGTTGTAGCCCGCGACATTGGGCCGGACTCCGTCGTAGAAGGTCGACAGGCCGCCCGACTGCGCGTTGCCGCCGCGGATCGCCCAGTGGTTCGGGCCGCCCTTGACGATGGCGGTCGTGTACCGGAAGTTGATCGTCGGGTCATTGGCGTTGTAGTGCTGGTTCACCCCGGAGAACAGGCCGTTCTCCAGGTCGGCCATGATCCATGGACCGTTTCCCGCGCCGTAGCCCCAGACCTTGATGTTGCCGAAGTAGATGGCCTCCATGGTGCCGTTGCCGTCGTCGTTGCTGTCCGTTTCGGCGTTGCCGTAGTCGAAGCAGCAGCCGCCGTTGTAGTGCGTGCCGTCGAAGATCGCGTACATGCCCTCGGGGTTGTCCCCGGTCGCGATGCCGTTGGTGTGGTTGTTGCGGTAGCCCGTGCCGGGTGCCACGAAGACCCCGTAGGCCTTGTGACCGCCCACTGTTGTGGGCGCGGCGGTCGCGCTCGCGAGATCGTCGGGGCCGCCCGCGGCGCCGCCTGCGGGCGCTTGGGTGAGATTGTTGTGGCGGTCGGACTGGTCGTAGATGATCGTGATCACACAGCTCGTTCCAGAGCAGAACGAGTCCTGTGCGGCCGCGTCCGCGTACCCGCCCGCGCTGAGGACGCCGATGTCCCGGGTGGACTGGTCCGAGGCGCGCCGGACCTGGTAGAGCGGCCCGCTGTACGAGGCGTACAACGCGCGCGTCGTGCTGTGTGCCGCCACGCAGGACGTACCGCCTGCCGCGTAGAGGTCGCACGGCCCGGACCCTGCGGCCTGGGCCGTGCCGGTCGTGGCGCTGGTACCGATCAGTGCACCGGCGATCAGAACGACCGCCGCGAGCAGGGCTCTGATGCCATCACGCCCGAAGAGCTGGCGGTGTCTTGCATGTGTGATTCCCATCGGATCTCCCTTGCCGGCGTAACCCAGTCGGGTCCTGCGGGTAGCGCTGAGGAGTCGGAAGCGCTTGGAGGTGCCGCTATTGCAGTGGGGTTGCAGAGAGGTTTCGGAGGAGACGGTGGTCCCATCTCTGCGGGGCGTCAAGGGCCGGATCGCGGTTGCCGCAACCTTGGCGCGGAATCGCTTCAATGGCTGATTCTCGTAGACCGGCGCGGTGGAGCAGGGCCGGCGCTCCCTCGTGCCGAGCCGGGTCGGGACCGCTTGGACTCCCGGGAGGCGCGCCCCTGAACAGGGTTGATGCGCCAAGTCTGGGTGCCATGAGGGCAGTTCGGCGCGCGTAGACCACAGTGTGGGCCTTCGATCCACGCAGCGGTGCCACCTTCTCCTGGCGATGAGTTTTAGGTTGCTGCCTGGGCCGGCGTACTGACTGTCGAAGCGCTTGCATGGGATGGATTCGCGGAGGGCTGTCCGAACAGACGGCGCCGGATCTCCCGCCGGTAGTCCTCGAGCGTACGGTCGAGATGAGCCGCCGCGGTCCGCTGCCGAGTCGTCAGCCGGCGCGATGGCTGCCGCGACGGCGCCGGCCGCGACGGCGGCGGCCGGCGAAGAGCAGGGCGCATGCCGCGGCCGCGAGGGCCGTGACGGCGGTGGCGGTGGCGAACCAGGGGAAGGAAGAGCCTCCGGAGGAGCCGCCGGCTGCCTTCGGCGCTCCCTTGGCTGCGGCAGCGGGTGCCCCGGAGGAATGGGTGGCGACCAGGGCCGCGTCGTTGCCGTCGCCGCCCTTGTAGGTGAGGGCGTACTCGGTGCCGTGCACCGTGACCTTCGCGCCTTCTTCGAGCCCGGTGAAGGTGCCGGAGATCTTGTCGGTGCCGGAGTTGGCGAGGATGACCGTCTCTGTGCCGCCGGTGGGCGGCGTCGCCTTCGGGTCGATGCGCAGTTGTCCGGCGAGTGTCACCTTGCCGGTGACGTGCAGCGGCTTGCCGTCGGCCCGGACGGTGAGCCCGGCCTCGCGGGTCTGGGTGTAGTCGCCCTTGACCGTGAAGGCTCCCGCCGTGCTTCCGGTGGACCGAAGTTCGCCGCCCTGAAAAGTGCCGGACAGTCCGTCGGCGTCAGAGGTGCCGGAGAGGGTGAGCGTCGCCTTGCTCCCGTAGCGGATCGTGGCGCCCTTCACCAGGCCGACGTTCCGCAGCGTCTGGTCACCGGCCTTGGCCAGGTCCAGCGCGGTGCCTGCCGCGGTGAGCGACACCGCGCTGGACGACTTCAGGCTGCCGCCGGTGAGAGCGAGGGTGCCCTTGGTGACCTTCGTCGGCCCGGTGTAGGAGAGCGCTCCGGTCAGGCTGGTGGTGGCTGCGCCGGCCTGGGTGAAGGAGCCGCTGCCGCTGATCTTCGACAGGGAGAGGGGTTTTGCGGTGTTCCGGGATATCAGGGCGCCGTTGTCGACGACCTGGTAGAGGGGCGCGTCAGTCAGCAGAGCGCCGTCCCCGCTCGCCTTCCCGCTGCCGAGCCGCAGGGTGGCGCCCTTCTCGATCGTCGTGGAGCCGTTGTAGTACTGGACGGCCGCGAAGGTCACGTCGTTCCCGTGTACGCCCTTGATGACGATGTCGCCCTGCCCCGGCGCGGACAGTGTGTCGTGGAATACGCCGCCGCCGATCGGGGCACCCAGCGTCACCGGGCCGTTGTAGGCGAAGGCGAGGGTGGAACGGGACCTGGCCGCCAGCAGATTGATGTAGACGGTCTGCGCGGTGCCGGGCATGAAGATCTTGTCCGTGGTGCCGTCGCCCCACTGGACGTTCGCGCCCTTGATGTTGGTGCCGCGCTTGTTGACGTTCTTCGGTACCGGATGCCAGTTGATGTCCGGGTCGCTGAGCGTGGGGTGGGTGTCGCCGCCCTGGTCGGTATAGCTGTACTGGCCGGTCAGGATCACCTTGCTGCCGGGCCGGGACTGGACGTTGATGTCGCTGCCGTACTCGCGCTGGTAGAAGTTCTGCCGCAGCGTGATGGTCTGGTTCAGCGGAGTGTCGACGGTCCAGGTGCCCTGGTTGAGGACGGCGCGGGCGTTCGGCAGCGCCACGGGGAACTCCGGCGCCCCGGCGGCCGCCCCCGTGCCGTTGTCGATCACACCGGAGAACGGGTGGGTCCCGGCCAGCTGGAGCGTCCCCCACATGGCGCGGGGCTGGGTGATCAGGCCGGCGCCGCTGAGGGTGCCCAGGTTGAAGGTCCGCTGCAGCGAGAGGCGCAGGGTGCCGTCGACGCGGATATTGTCCTGATTGAGCGCGAAGCCGGGGGTGTTGTACGGGAATCGGCCGATCAGCCCGGCGCCGCCGCCCGTCCCGTACTGCAGCGTGGCGCCCCGATCGACGGTGACGGCGGGCTGATCGGGGTTGCTGACGGTGACGTAGGGATGGTTCCCGCCCAGCGTCTTCACGGACTGCCGCTGCCGCGCCTTGGGCAGGGTGAAGTCGCTGTCCTTCGTGAGGACAAGGGTGCCGCTGCCGGCGATCCGCAGGGTGCCCTCGCCGTGGATGACGCCCCCGTACGTGGTGGTCCCCGCCGGGACGCGCACCACCGCGTCGCCGGTCAGCGTCACATCGCGGCCCGCCACGATCTCGGCGGTGATGTCGCCGCTGCCGGACGCGGCGTACGCGCTGTGCCACGGCGTCAGTGAGACCAGGAGCCCGAGGACGGCGGGGAGAGTCGCGTGGCGGGCTGAGCGGTAACGGATGGTGCGCTGGTGACGCATGTGTACGACTCCGGGGGGCGGGAGGTGCGCACACGACGCCGACTGGTTCGAAATGCCAAACGTCGTACGGCTGGTCGAAGTCCCCGATTGTGACACCGGAGGGTGCGAGGGTCAACGCGATCCTTTTTGGGAGGTGAGGGGCGGCCGGGCCCGGGGTGGATCGTGCGCCCCGGACCCGGCCGCCCGTAGCTCAGGTGCAGGTGCTGCCGTTGAGAGTGAAGGCCGTGGGCGAGGGGTTGGTGCCGCTGTGCGTCCCCTGGACTCCGAAGCTCGCGGTCGCACCGGGGGCGACGGTCCCGTTCCAGCCGGCATCGCGGGCGACGACGTCGGTGCCGTTCTGGGTGACGGTCGCGTTCCAGGCGCTCGTGACGTGCTGGCCGCCCGGGTAGGCCCACTTCAGCTGCCATCCGTCCACGGCGGCCGTGCCCGTGTTCTTGACGGTGACCGTCGCGGTGAAGCCATTGCTCCAGACGTTGTCGGTCTTGTACGTCACCGCGCAGGCACCGGCGGCCGGCGGTTCGCCGGTGGTGGTCCGCTCGGCGGCGTAGGCGGAGAGCCAGGCCAGCGGGGCGTTCCAGTTGACCGCCACCTCGTTGGTGGAGTAGGAGCCGATGTCGTCGATGTAGCAGGCGGCGGGCGCACAGCCCGGGAGCTTCTCCTTCGCGACCGGGTCGTCGAGCCCGCTGTCGGGGCCGCCCGCCAGTGACCCCGCCGGGGGGTGGGGCAGCGAGGCGTCCAACTGGTGGGCCCAGAAGCGGTGGTGCTGGTTCTGCGAGAACGTCCTGCCGTAGCCGGTTACGTAGGACTGGCCGATGGCGTTGCGACCGAGCAGATAGTCCATCGTCTCCAGCGCGCCCGTGCGGTAGCGCCCGTCGCCGGTCAGTTCCCCGGCGACGGCCATGACGATCGCGTCGTTGGCCACTTCGCCGTTGGAGCCCCAGAAGTAGCCGTCCGCCGGGACGGGCACCGCGTAGCCCTGGCCGGCCATCCGGGACAGATAACCGTCGGCGGCCGAGGTCACCGAGGAACGGACACGGGCCAGATCCGCGGCCGGGAGCCCGTTGGGGACGGTGGCCAGGGTGAGCCGGCCGAGCGCGGCCGTGTCCGCCCAGCCGAACCCGTAGGGGGAGAAGGCGGTTGCGGAGGTGTGCCAGGGCGAGGAGGTGACTGCGTCCCGGTAGCCGCTCTCGCCGGTGGTGGCGTACAGCTCGGCCGCCGCCCAGTAGAACTCGTCGGTGACCTGGGCGTCTTCGTACGCACCGCCGCCCGTGCTGTCCGAAGCGGACGCGTACAGGGCGGGGTTGGCCCGGGCTGCCGTCCAGGCCCGGCGGGCGGCCGACTGGCAGCGGTCGGCGAACGCGGCGTCGTACGGCCGGAAGACCCGGGCGCATTGCGCGGCGGCTGCCGCGAGGTTGAGGGTGGCCGCAGTGGACGGGCGGTGCAGCTCGCGGGGCTGGGGGTCCTGGTCGGGGCGGAGCGGCATTCCGGTCCAGGCCGCGTCATGGACCTTGTGGAACGCCATGCCCGCGTACGGCTTGCCCTCGGGCACCTGCATCCGCATCAGGAAGTCGAGCTCCCAGCGCGCCTCGTCGAGGACGTCGGGTGTGCCGTTGCCGCGCTCGGGGACGCGCAGGGTCGAGTCGCCCAGCGCCGAATCCTTGCCCGCGCGCTTGGCCCGCTCGAAGGAGTTGACCATCAGCCAGGTGGAAATGCCGCCGTTCACCACGTACTTGCCGTGGTCGCCCGCGTCGTACCAGCCGCCCCGTACGTCCTGGGTGTAGTCGCACACGGTGGCCTGGCAGGGGACGGAGGTGTCGCCCTTGTTGGGTGCGACGCCGAGGTGTCCGGCCGGGCGAGCGTAGGCCGCGCCCGCCAGGGAGGCGTCGATGGGGATGCCGCTGCGCTGGTGGTAGAAGAACGCCATCGAGTCGGAGCGCAGGGTGTCGTACAGGTTCGCGCGGATGTCGAAGGGCGCACTGCCTTGGCCGTCCACCGACAGGACGTATCCCGAGCCGGATCCTTTGTACGAGGAGAAGTCGGCCACCTGGACGGACTGTCCGGAGGGGGCATCCGCGCCGTGCGGGGCGGTCGCACCGGAAGCGACCGCCGTCCCGGACGCGTCGCGCAACTGCCAGGTGAGGGACTGCGTCGCCGTGGTGACCACGGTTGCGCGTTTGGGACCGTCCGGCAGATAGCCGACCTGGTTGACGCGTACGGCCGTGGTCGCCGCCGCGGAGGTGACAGCTGCCGCGGCCGGCACGGCAAGGAGGCCGCCGGCGAGGAGGGATCCCGTCAGCAGAGCGGCGGAGAGGCGTCTGTGGCGGCGTAACGAAGAGGTGGGGGGCATGAGCGGCTCCAAGGTGTCGAGGTGGTCAGCGGGGGGAGTCGGCCGGGCTTTCGCCGGGCAGCCCGCGTCCGGCTCCCGCCGGAGCCGGACGCGGGCACGCCGTCAGTGCTGAAGTGTCAGCAGGCCCGGACGGTAGGGCAGAAGGCCGTAGTCGCCGCCGGAGCTGGGGCTGCGTCCCTGGTAGAGCAGCTGCAGATTGCAGGGGTCGACGGTCATGTTCTGATCGGCGCTCGTGCGGATCAGTTCGCCATGGCTGATGTCATTGGTCCAGGTGGCGCCACTGTTGGCCTTGCCGGCGAACGGATTGCTCTCGGTCGCGGCCTGGGGTGTCCATGAGTCGTTGAGACTGGTGGCCGTGAACGAGCGGAAGTAGCGGCCCTGCGAGCCGATCGCCTCGACGAGCATGAGGTAGCGGTTCTGGCCCTGGAGCTTGTAGACCTGCGGGGCTTCGAACAGGTTGTTCGTCGTGTCGCTCATGACCACGGTCGAGGACGTGCCGAAGCTGCCGGGGAAGTTCCCGATCGGCATGCTCGCCCGGTAGATCTTGCCGTTGTCGCCGGCGAAGAACAGGTACATGTTCGTCCCGTCGCCGATGACCGTCTGGTCGATGGGTCCGGTCCCGCTGCTGCCGATGCTTCCGGAGAAGAGTTCGTGCGGTGCGGACCAGCCGTTGGCGTTGGTGGGGTCGCTCGACGTCCGGTAGGAGAAGGCGGTCGCGCCCCACTGGTAGGTGAGCACCCAGATGTTCTTCGGCGCGAAGTAGAAGAGGGTGGGCGCGACGGTGCCGGACGACATCGTGTTCTGGCCGGCCGACGCCATCTCCGACCAGTTGCCGAACGGGCTGAAGTTCATCGAACCCCAGCTCGTCCCCGTGTCGTGCGTCGTCGCGTAGACGAGCTGCTTGCCGTTGTAGGGGACGACGGTGAAGTCCTTGAGCGAGGCCCACCCAGGCTTGGGCTGTGCCAGCGCGCCCGTCGATGTCCAGCGGTATGCCGACGGAAGATCGCACGCGCCGGGGGTGCCGCTGTCGACCTTGACGAGCTGCCATTGCTGGTTCGCGCCACCCCAGTCGGCGTACTGCACGACCTTGCCGCCGTCCGCGGTGGAAGCGCCCTGTACCTCGACGGCCTTGCCGCTGTTGCGGTTGATCAACCTGACGTACCCGTCAGAGGAATCGGTGAGCTTGAACTGCTGGTTGGTGCCGTTGAGGTCGCTCCACTGGACGATGGCTGCCCCGTCGGCGGTGGAGTAGTTGTAGACGTCCAGCACCTTGCCCGAGTGCTGTGCCTTGAGCCGGTAGTAGCCGCCGCCGGAATCCACGAACTGAAACCGCTGGTTGGCGGCGTCGGTACGGCTCCACTGCTGGACAGCAGCGCCGTTGCCGGTGTCCGCACCGGACACGTCCAGCGCCTTGCCGCTGCCGCGATTGACCAGCACATACGACGCGTTGGGGTCGACGGTCGCCGCGGCGGCGGGCTGGGCGCCGAGGAAGGTCGCCACGAGCAGGAAAGGTGCGAGGGCGGCGAGCAAGCGTCTCAGCCGGACGGGGGACGGATGGCGAAACCACATCAGAGGGTCTCCTTTTTTGGGGGAAGAGAAGTGTGAGGCGGCCGCACACGCCGAAGAGATCCATCTCGAAAACTTTTCGGAAGATTCCCGGAATCTCTGACGCCACAAGCTAGGAAGGCAAGGCGTTCCGGTCAAGGTCTTTCACTGACCTGTCCATAAACAGCGTCTCTCAACTGCCGTCAGCAGCGGCGGAGTTCAGTGGCCCGCCAGATCGGGGTTCCGAGAAGTGTCGGACGGGAAACGGGAATTTCTTCTGTGAGGACTATTGACGATTCACCGTCAAGCCCTCAATCATCACTGTCTGAACAGCCGGTTGTGGTTCGAGATGTCGAACCACGGTGGCGGTGAGTCATCTGAGCTGCGCGTCAGTCCTTCCGCGATTTCTACCTTGGAGGCACAGTCGACCGAGAGCGCGCTCGGCGCCGCCGCGGCACGGACCGGGCGCTGCTTCGGCACCGCCATCGCCTCGGGCGGGCTGGGTTCGCCAGCGTCGGTGAGACGGGGGCTGCAACCGTCATGGCAGCCACGCCTGTCAGGTCTGCTTGAGGATGATCGCCTGGCCGCCCGCGGGAGCCATCGCCACGTCCAGCGTGGTGGCTGCGGTGACCGTC
Organism: Streptomyces sp. NBC_01465; assembly: GCF_036227325.1. Taxonomy (NCBI): domain Bacteria; kingdom Bacillati; phylum Actinomycetota; class Actinomycetes; order Kitasatosporales; family Streptomycetaceae; genus Streptomyces; species Streptomyces sp. NBC_01465. The sequence goes on from NZ_CP109467.1 coordinate 8,039,084, forward strand.
CGGGTGCTGACCACGACCGGCGTCCGGAAGGGGCTGGTGCCCGGGGTGCCGTCGGCGTAGACGGTCGCCGTGTAGGTGCCGCCGCCCAGGAACGTCAGCGGGAGCGAGAGGGTCCGGGGCGTCTCGTCGGTCATCGCCCCGAGGTACCAGGTGTCGCCGTGGCGGCGTGCGACGGCGACGTACTGGCCGATCGATCCGGCGAGGGTGCGGCTCTCGTCCCAGGAGGTGGGGACGGCATCGAACCAGGGCAGTCCCGGCCAGTTCGACGCGTTGGCGTACTTGGACGGTGAGTCGTACCAGTAGAGGAAGTTCAGCGGCTGGTAGAAGACCGCCGCCATGGCCATCTGGTGGACGTTGGTGGTCCGGTCCCGCGACTGGCCGTAGCAGATCGTGTAGTCCATCGGCCCGCCGATGTTGCGGGCGAACGGCAGGGTCACGTTGTGGCTCGCGGTCGGGAACTGTTCGTTGCCCCGCACGCCCTCCATGCTGACCCAGTTCGGGTACGTCCGTTCGTGGCCGAACGGGCGCACGTCGTCGTGCATATCGATCAGCAGGTGGTGCTTGGCCGCCGTTCTGGCCCAGTTCGCGATCCGGTTCGTCATCGCCTGGGTGCCGTCACTGATGAATCCGAGCTTGACGCCTTCGGCGCCCCAGCTCTTGTAGAGGCTGAACAGGCCCTCGGGGTCGGCGGTGGCCGCTCTGCGGTCGACGTAGAGGATCACGCCGATGCCCTTGCTCGTGGCGTAGGAGATGACCGAGGACAGGTCGATGCCCGGTATCGGCTTCGTCGCGTCGGTGCTGTGGTCGGGGTCGCCGTACCAGCCGCCGTCGTACTCGATGAACTGCAGGCCGCGCGCCACGGCGAAGTCGACGCCCGCCATCCCGGCGGCGGTGGTCAGCTGTACGCGGAAGGCCTTGCCGGGCTTGATCCACGAGGTGTCGGTCAGCGCGCTCGCGGGGGCCAGGTTGAGCACCAGCTCGGCGTTGTCGACCAGTTCGGCGTGGGTGGAGCCGGTCACCACCGCCCGCCAGGGTGTGGCGAACGGCGTGGTGACCGTTGAGATCGTCTGGACCGTGTCCGCGCCGCGGGCGGTGTACTCCATCAGGTGGGCGGCGAGGGTGCCCGGCTGCCCGGACACCGAACTGAGCATCAGCCGCGGGAAGTTGAGACGGGAGGACTCGCAGATGCTGGCTATCAGGCTGCCGCTCGCGTACGTGGCGGTCAGTGGCAGGTCGGTCAGCGGACCGGTGTCCGTGGTCGCAGTGCCCGTGGAGGGGATCGAGCCGGGCGCGACCGGGTTGTAGGGGTCCTCGTCGCGCGCGCTGTAGACCAGGGTGCTGTCGGGGAAGGCGAATGTGGTCAGCTCGTCGGAGATGGTGGCGGTGCCCTTGTCGAGCAGTACGTACCGGAAGGCGACGCCCGTCGGGTACGCACGGATCTGGATGCTGAAGTTGATGTGCGAGGCGGTGTCCCGGAGGTTCCAGCGCATCTCCTGGTACCGGTCGCGGACGGTCGCGTTGCGGCCGTACACCGGAGTCCAGGTGTGGTCGACGGTCCAGTGCTGGTAGTTGGTGATCACCGTGCCGGCGGTCCCGAGGGACGTCCCGTCGCTCAGCTCGAGCCCGAGAGCCGAAGGGCCGACCACGGTCAGGCCCCTTCGCTTCGCCGACCAGCTGAGCGTGCCCGAAGTGAGCGACATCGTGAGGGTGTTGCTGCCGTCGGGGGCCGTCGCGGTGACCGAGGCGTCGGCCGCCGCGGCCGTCCCGGCGGCGCCCGCACCCAGCGCCGCGGCTCCCACGGTGACCGCGGCGCCCTTGAGGAGTCCGCGCCGTGAGAGCCCTCCCGGAGCACCGGCCGACGGCTGTTCGGGCAGGGCGTGGCTCGCTGAATCTGCCATGACACGTATACCTTTCCGTTGCGGGTAGTTCGACTTGAGCGCAGCACAACAAGACCCAACGCGCCTGGTGTCAGATGCAGTTGGGAACGCCGGGGAAGGTCAGGAAAGGAAACCTTCCAGGACGAGGGTCGCCGCGCCGAGGCTGACCGGGTTGCGGTCGATGGGGCAGAGACTGATCTCGGTGCCTTCCCAGGCTTCGGTGAGTGCGTAGCGGGCGGCGGTGGCCCGTACGTGCGGCAGGACGGTGCTTCCCAGGCTGTCGGCGACCCAGCCGGTGAGCACGATGATCTGTGGGTTGCACATGTTGATCAGGTTGGCGACGGCGATGCCGAGGTAGCGGCCGGTCGTGGCGATCACCTGCTGTGCGGCGGGGTCGCCGGCCGCGTGGGCGGTGGCCAGGGCGTTGATGGTCGCCATCTGGTCGTCGGGGTGCAGGAGCGGGCTGTCCGCGTCGGTCTCCGCGAGGTGCTGCATGATGCCGGGTGCGCCCACGTAGGTCTCCACGCATCCGACGCATCCGCGGCGGCACGTACGGCCGTCGATGACCAGGTTGGTGTGGCCCCACTCGCCGGCCGTGTTCGTGGCCCCGCGGTAGAGCGTCCCCTGGACGGCAAGGCCCGCGCCGACGCCGGTTCCCAGGGTGAGAACGGCGACGTCGTCGTGGCCGCGAGCGGCACCGAACCACAGTTCGGCGACGGTACTCGCACGCAGCGGGTTGTCCAGGATGACCGGCACATCGGGGAGCCGCTCGGTGAGCAGGGCCAGCAGTGGCACGTCACTCCACCGCCAGTTGGCGGCGAAGACGGAAGCCGTGCCGTCCGGCCGAACCTGGCCGGGAATGCTGACGCCGATCCCGAGAATCCTGCCGCGCTCCACCTGGGCCTGCGCGATCGCGTCGTCGACTCCGCGGACGATGCGGCCCACGACGTACTCCGGCGAGTTGGCGTGCGGATGCAGTTCGTACTCGGCTCTGGCCAGAACCCGCAGAGCGGGATCGAAGACCTCGACGTGGACGTAGGTCTCGGCGATGTCGACGCCGATGAGCCGGGGGCCCTCGGGGGCGGGCGCGAGAAGGTTCCGAGGGCGTCCGCCTCCCGAAGCCTGCTGTCCGATCTCGGCCAGCAGCCCCAGCTCGTGCAGCTCGCTGACGATGTCGGAGGCGGTGGCCACCGACAGGCCCGTAGCGGCGGCGATGTCGCGTCTGACGACGGGCGCCGAGGCGATGAGATGCCGCATCACCGCGAAACGGTTGGTCCGTCGAATGTCCTGGTACGTCCGCTTCAACGACGTTGTCCTGTGCTCGATGGGGCTGGGGCGCCCGATCGTATCCACGGGTTGCACGCCGCCGGAACTGTCGTGCACAGACTTTTTCTGACTTGTTGACGAAGGGGTGTAGCGCGCATAACCTGCGTCTCGCTCGGCTCGCTACGACCCCGTCAGCGGCAGGGTTTCCCCCCTCCGACCGCGTGCCCCCACCCCGCGGGCTTCGCGTCGCGCTCCTACCGGCCGCACTGTGCGGCCGTGCTCAGCGCCATCACCCGCCGGTCGCGGCCTCGTCCCCAACGGCCGGACCCACACCCGTACCTTCACAGCAGAGGAAGCCCATGTCTCCTGAGCTGAACCCCAGCAGATCCCTCGGCCGCAGGTCCTTCCTGCGCGCCTCCGGCACCGTGGCGGCGGCGGGATTCCTCGCCGCGTGCGGCGGGAACACCGGTCGCGGCGGCGGCAAGGCGGCGATGAGCCAGTGGTACCACCAGTACGGCGAGGCAGGCACCCAGCAGGCGGCGCTGCGGTACGCGAAGGCGTACACCAAGGCCGACGTGTCGGTGCAGTGGATCCCCGGTGACTACGCCTCCAAGCTTTCCAGCGGCCTGGTCTCCAGCAGCGGCCCCGACGTCTTCGAGTTCCACCCCGACGTCCAGATGGCCAAGTCCGGGCAGATCGTGCCCCTCGACGACATCATCGCGGACGTCAAGTCCGACTTCACGGACAAGGACCTGGCCGCCAACTCGGTCGACGGCAAGGTCTACGGCATCCGCATGATCGACGATCCGCAGTTCCTGTACTACCGCAAGAGCCTGCTGGAAAAGGCAGGCGTCCAGCCCCCGACCACCTTCGACGAGCTGATGGACGCCTCACGCAAGCTCAACAAGGACGGGGTCAAGGGCCTGTACCTCGGCCTGAAGGCCGGCAGCGACATCCTGGCCAGCCCCCTGGTCTGGGCCACCGGCAGCGAACTGCTGACCGCCGACCACAAGGTCGCCTTCGACACCCCGGCGACTGTCGAGGGCCTGAAGAAGATGCGCGAGCTCTACACCAGCAAGACACTGCTGCTCGGCGCCCCCACCGACTGGTGGGACCCGTCGGCGTTCATTCAGGGCCTGACGGCGATGCAGTGGTGCGGCCTGTGGGCGATGCCCGGCATCCAGAAGGCGCTGGGCGACGACTTCGGCATCGTCCCACTGCCCGGCATCGGCAGCGCCGGCCGCCCGGTGGTCTACAACGGCGGCTGGTCCACGTACGTCAGCGCCAAGGCCAAGGACGTCGACGCGGCCAAGGCGTTCGTGAAGTGGCTGTGGATCGAGCAGACGAAGCTCCAGGAGGACTGGTGCACCTCCTACGGCTTCCACATCCCCCCGCGCAAGAGCCTGGCGGCGAAGGCCACCAAGCTGCAGAGCGGCACCGCCGCCCAGGCGGTGCAGCTCTTCGGTTCCAACGGGCACTACGACGACCCGTACTGGACCCAGGGCATGGCCACGATCTCCCAGGACATGGTGAACAACGCCGTGGTCAGCGGCAAGAACCCCGAGTCCGAAGTGGCCAAGGCCCGCACCCGGGTCGAGGCCGAACTCAAGAAGATCGCCTGAGGGGCCCCGACCAGCATGACAACCACCACCACCGGTGGCACCCGGCCGGGCGCCACCGCGCCAACCGCCCCTGCGGCAAAGGCGATACGTGCCAGGCACGGGGCGCGAGGCAGCACCCTCACCTTCTGGCTCTTCGCGGGTCCCTTCCTCGCCGGTCTCCTGCTGTTCGTCTACGTTCCGGTCGGCTGGAGCTTTTACCTGAGCCTCTTCCAGGCCCAGAACACGGTCGCCCCGACGAAGTTCGTCGGCCTGGACAACTACAAGGACATCCTCACCGAGGGACCGTTCACCGACAGCCTGTGGACCTTCACGCTCTTCGCACTGATCGTCGTCCCTCTCACCTACGCCCTGGCGTTGGCGCTCGCGCTGCTCGTCCACCGCATCCGCGTCGCCCGCGCCTTCTTCCGCTCGGTGTTCTTCATACCCACCGCCTGCTCGTACGTCGTGGCCTCGATGGTGTGGAAGCTGTCGATCTTCAACGGGGTGCGCTTCGGTCTCGCCAACACCGTCCTGAGCTGGTTCGGGATCGAACCCGTCGCCTGGATCGGCACCGTCTCCCCGCCCTGGTACTGGCTGGTGCTGGTCACCGTACGGCTCTGGCTCCAGCTCGGCTTCTACATGATCCTCTTCCTGGCCGCCCTCCAGCAGATCCCCAAAGAGCTGTACGAAGCTGCCTGGACGGACGGTGCCCGGCCCGGCTGGCAGACCTTCCGGCACATCACCCTGCCGCAACTGCGCACGACCTCGGTCGCCGTGGTGCTCCTCCTGCTGATCGCGGCCTACCAGGCGTTCGACGAGTTCTACAACCTGCTGCCCAACACCCCTTACGCACGGCCGCCGTTGGTCTACCTCTACTACACGGCACTCGGACAGGGGCAGGACTTCGGCCACGGCAGCGCCGGGGCGCTGGTGCTGTCGGCGCTCATCACGATGGTGACGCTGCTGCAGGGCAGGATCTTCGGCTTCGGAAAGGCGGACAGCTGATGGCCACCTCCTCCACCACCACCCATGCCCCCAGCCGTTCACGCGCGAGGCGCGGACGGGGCGGCAGCGTCGCCGTCTACACCGTCGCCGCCGTCGCGGCGCTGCTGTTCCTGGTCCCGTTCTATCTGCTGATCCGCAACAGCCTGGCCAGCGACGCCGACCTCACGGGGGCGAAGTGGAAGTTCTTTCCGACCTCGCTGCACTGGGAGAACATCTCCGAGTTGTTCAACGACCCCGCGGTACCCATGGCGCACAGCATGTGGAACTCGCTCGTCGTCGGAGTGCTCGGCACCGCCGGGCAGCTGCTGGTCTGCTCCCTGGCCGGCTACGCAATGGCCCGCATCCCGTACCGGCACGCCAACAAGATCTTCTACGCGGTGCTGACCACCCTCATGATCCCCAGCGCGGTCACCTTCGTGCCCAGCTTCGTCCTCGTGTCGTCACTGGGCTGGGTCTCCAGCCTGCAGGGTCTGATCGTGCCCGGCCTGTTCAGCGGCTTCACCGCCTTCCTCTTCCGCCAGTACTTCCTCGGCTTCCCCAAGGAACTGGAGGAGGCCGCCCGGATCGACGGTCTCGGCAGCTGGGGCACGTACTGGCGGATCGTCGTCCCCAACTCCACCGGCTTCTTCGCGGCCATCGCGGTGATCACCTTCATCACCAACTGGAACGCCTTCCTGTGGCCGCTGGTCATCGGCCAGGACCAGTCCAGCTGGACGGTGCAGGTGGCCCTGTCGACCTTCACCACCGCACAGACCGTCAACATCCACGAGCTGTTCCTCGCCGCCACCGTGTCCATCCTGCCGCTGGTGTTCGTCTTCCTTTTCCTCCAGCGATACCTGGTCCAAGGCGTCGCACAGACCGGCATCAAGGGCTGACCGCAGAGCGTCCCGGTAGCCGTACCGAACGCCACTCTTCGCACCGATCCACCTCGGAGTGACCCATGACCAACCCCGTCAGCCACCCGCCGCTCGCAGCGGCCATACATCTGGACCCGAACTTCACCGTCGGCGAGGTGAATCCGCGACTGTTCGGTTCCTTCGTCGAGCACCTCGGCCGCTGCGTCTACACCGGCGTCTTCGAACCGGACCACCCCAGCGCCGACGAGGACGGACTGCGCACCGACGTCCTGGCCCTGATCCGGGAACTGGGCGTCACCATGGTCCGCTACCCCGGGGGCAACTTCGTCTCCGGCTACCGCTGGGAAGACGGAGTCGGCCCGGCGGAGCAGCGGCCGCGCCGACTGGACGGCGCCTGGCAGACCGTCGAGACGAACCAGTTCGGGCTGAACGAGTTCATGCGCTTTGCGGCCAAGGCCGCCGTCGAACCAATGCAGGCAGTCAACCTCGGCACCCGCGGGCTCCAGGAAGCACTCGACCTCCTGGAGTACACCAACCACCCCGGCGGCACGGCCATCTCCGAGCTGCGCCGCGCGCATGGCGTGGACAAACCGCATGGCATCCGGCTGTGGTGCCTGGGCAACGAGATGGACGGCCCCTGGCAGCTCGGCCACAAGAGCGCCGAGGAATACGGACGCCTCGCCGCCGTCACCGCAAAGGCCATGCGCGATGTCGACCCCGGTCTGGAGCTGGTCGCCTGCGGAAGCTCCAACCGCTCCATGCCGACCTTCGGCGCCTGGGAGGCGACGGTCCTGGAACACACCTACGACCTCGTCGACTTCATCTCCTGCCACGCCTACTACGAGGAAAGCGACGGCGACGTCGACAGCTTCCTCGCCTCGGCCGCAGACATGGAAGCCTTCATCGACGGGGTGGTCGCCACCGCCGACCACATCGGAGCCAAGCGTCACTCCGGCAAGCGGATCAACCTCTCCTTCGACGAGTGGAACGTCTGGTACCAGAGCCGGCCGGTCAACAACACCGACACCCCCGACTGGAGCGTGGCCCCGCGCCAGCTCGAGGACGTCTACACCGTCACCGACGCCGTCGTGGTCGGCAGCCTCCTGATCACCCTGCTGCGCCACTGCGACCGCGTCACCGCGGCCTGCCTCGCCCAGCTGGTGAACGTCATCGCTCCCATCATGACCGAGCCCGGCGGCCCGGCCTGGCGGCAGACCATCTTCCACCCCTTCGCCGAAGCGGCCCGCTATGGCCGCGGCCAGGTGCTCCGGCTCGCCCTGGACAGCCCCGTCCACGACACCGTCCGTTACGGCGAGGTGCCCCTGCTGCACGCGACCGCCGTCCAGCAGGAGGACGGGACGCTCACCGTCTTCGCCGTCAACCGGGACACCACGAGACCGCTCGAACTCACCGCAGACCTGCGGGCATTCGGCCCGGTGGCCGGGCAGGTGACGCACACCGCTCTGGCCGACTCCGACCGCCACGCGGCCAACACGCTCCACCATCAGGACCGCGTGACGCCGAAGCAGATGACCGGCACCGTCGTGGACGGCGGACGGCTGGCCGCGCTGCTGCCACCGATGTCCTGGAACACCATCACCATCCCGCTCGCCCCGTGAGCGGCTCCAGGATGTGCCCCCGCTCCGTCCCCGGACCTCAACGGAAAGGCAAGACCATGCCAGGCACCACATCGCACAGCACACCGCCGGCGCGCGCCCGGTGGCGGACTGCCCTCGTCACGCTCCTGACCCTGCTCGGCGGCCTCGCCGCCCTGCTGGTCCCCGCCACACCGGCACAAGCGGCCCCGGTGGCGTTCACGACGGGCGCCGACCGCACCGACCAGAACGGCAACACCCTGCAGTTGCACGGTCTGGGCATTGTCAAGGTGGGCAGTACCTGGTTCGGCTTCGGCGAGGACAAGACCGGCAGGACGGGGGGCGACACGTCGTTCCAGGACATCGCCTGCTACTCCTCGACCGACCTGGCGAACTGGACCCACCGGGGCCAGGCCCTGAGTCTGCAAGCCGACGGTGACCTGGGCCCCAGCCGCATCGTGGAGCGTCCGAAGGTCATCTACAACAAGTCGACCAGTACGTACGTGATGTACCTGCACATCGACAGCACCAACTACGCCGAGGCCAAGGTCGGTGTGGCCACCAGCAGCACCCCGTGCGGCCCGTACACGTACCGGGGAAGCTTCCGGCCGCAGGGCAATCTCAGCCGGGACATCGGCCTGTTCCAGGACACCGACGGCACCGGCTACCTGCTGAGCGAAGACCGCAACAACGGCCTGCGCATCTACAAGCTGTCCGCCGACTACCTCTCCGTGGACAGCGCGGTGGCGGTGCTGGGCAGCGCCGGCAGCAGTGGCAGTGTCGAGTCGCCCGCCATGGTGAAGATCGGCGGGATGTATTACGTCTTCGGCTCCCACCTGACGGGCTGGAGCCTGAACGACAACGTCTACGCCACCGCCACGTCACTGAGCGGCCCGTGGTCGGCGTTCCGGAACTTCGCCGCCCCCGGCACCCGCACCTACGGCAGCCAGACGGCGAACGTCATCACGGTCCAGGGCACCTCCGGCACCACGTACATCTACGCCGGTGACCGCTGGGACACCACCAACCTGGGTGCGTCGAAGCTGATCTGGCTGCCGCTGACCATCCGGGGCACGACGGTGAACCTCGGCCAGTACCCGACCTGGTCCCTCGACGTGGATGCGGGCACGTGGACGGCCGGCAGCGGGATCCCGTCGGAAGGCGTCCACACTCTGAAGAACGTCAGCAGCTCGATGCTGATGGACGTCGCCGGTGGCTCCACGACAACCGGCTCCAAGATCATCCAGTGGGCGTCCAACGGCGCTGCGAACCAGCAGTGGACCCTCACGCGGGTGGCGGACAACATCTACACGCTCAAGAGCGTCAAGAGCGGCCTGTGCCTGGACGTCCCGAGCAAGTCGACCACCACCGGCGTCCAGTTGCACCAGTGGACCTGCAACGGCCAGCCGAACCAGCAGTGGGCGCTCGACCTGACCGGAAGCTACACCGGCAGTAACTACATGCTGGTGGGCATCGGCAGCGGGCTGCACATCGGCGTCGCGGGCTCCACCGTCCAGGGAGCTGCGGTGGACCAGGAACTCGGCGGCAGCGCGAGCGCCAACACCGAGACGTGGACCGTCTCCTGACCGAACGCCCCGGCGGCCCCCGCCACCGAATCACAGTGAACTCGGGAACCACTCGGTCACAGCTCCGCCCTCCTCAACTGCCGGTTGAGGAGGGCGGACAGGTGCACCGACCGCATCGCGATCAGCGCCGATCAGGCAGGCCAACGCTGCTCGGTCGCCCCCCGAGCCACCCCCGGCGTTTCGGATCAGCTGCTCACAGCTCCCTGACGTGCGGCACCGCGCCCCCGTCCGGCGCCGTCACCGTCACGACGCCGCCTCCCGTGTCCCGGCTCACCTGGTAGGTCGCGGCCGTGCAGCCTTCATGGTCGGGAAGCCTGACGGTCGCGTCGTGCACTCCGGGCGCGACGAGCAGGGTGAGGCCGTCGGCCCAGTCGCCGTCGGGGCGCTGCTCGTGTGCGCCGAGGGGGATCACTGCGCCCGGGCGGACGTACAGCGGCAGGCTGTCGAAGCCATGGGTCTCACGGCGCCAGGCCGGACCCTGCACCCGTTCGCCCGTCAGCAGATGCGTCCAGGTGCCTTCGGGGAGGTAGAACTCGACGTCGCCGTCCTCGGTGAACACCGGCGCCACGAGCAGGTCCGGGCCGAGCATGTACTGCCGGTCGAGCGTGCGGGACGTCGGGTCCTCGGGGAACTCCAGGAGCATCGGCCGCATCAGAGGCACACCGTCACGGTGGGCCTCGGCCGCGGCTCCGTACAGATACGGCATCAGGCGGTGCTTGAGCCGAGTGAACTTCCGTGTCACATCGACTGCTTCATCGCCGAACTCCCACGGCACCCGGTACGAGCTGGAACCGTGCAGGCGGCTGTGCGACGACAGCAGGCCGAAGGCGAGCCAGCGCTTGAAGACGGCCGCGTCGGGCGTGCCTTCGAAGCCGCCGATGTCGTGCGACCAGAAGCCGAAACCGGACAGAGACAGAGAGAGCCCGCCGCGCAAGGACTCCGCCATCGCACCGAACGACGACCAGCAGTCGCCGCCCCAGTGCACCGGGAACTGCTGGCCGCCCGCCGTGGCCGAGCGCGCGAACAGCACCGCCTCGCCGGTGCCGCGTTCCTTCTGCAGCAGCTCGAAGACGACCTGGTTGTACAGGTGTGTGTAGTAGTTGTGCATACGCTCCGGGTCGGAGCCGTCGTGCCACACGACATCGGTGGGGATGCGTTCGCCGAAGTCCGTCTTGAAACAGTCGACCCCCTGGTCGAGGAGCACCTTCAACTTGCCCTGGAACCAGGCGCAGGCGTCGGGGTTCGTGAAGTCGACCAGGCCCATGCCGGCCTGCCACAGGTCCCACTGCCAGATGTCGCCGTTCGGCCGCCGCACCAGATACCCCTGCTGCGCGGCCTCGTCGAACAGGGCGGACTTCTGAGCGATGTACGGGTTGATCCAGACGGAGATTCGCAGGCCGCGCTCCTTGAGGCGGGCCAGCATGCCCTCCGGGTCGGGGAAGACTGCCGGGTCCCATTGGAAGTCCGACCACTGGTACTCGCGCATCCAGAAGCAGTCGAAGTGGAAGACGCTCAGCGGGATGTCCCGTTCGGCCATGCCGTCGACGAAGGACGTGACGGTCTCCTCGTCGTACTGCGTGGTGAACGACGTGGTCAGCCACAGACCGAAGGACCAGGCCGGCGGCAGAGCCGGGCGGCCGGTGAGCGCGGTGTAGCGGCGCAGTACGTCCTTGGGGGTGGGGCCTGCGACGACGTAGTACTCGAGTGTCTGGTCCTCGACGCTGAACTGCATGTGACCGACCGACTCGGAGCCGATCTCGTAGCCGACCCTGCCGGGGTGGTTGACGAATACTCCGTACGCGCCGGCGGGGGAGAGGTGGAGGCTGAACGGCACGTTCTTGTAGGCCTGTTCGCTACTGGTGCCGCCGTCGGCCTGCCACATGTCGACGACCTGGCCGTTCTTCACGAACGGCGTGAAGCGCTCGCCGAGGCCGTACACCTGCTCGCCGACGCCGAGCGCGAGCTGTCCGGCCATGTGGTGGGTGCCGTCGGCGGTGGTGAAGAAGGCCGTGCCCTTGCGGCCCGCCTGCGTCACCTCACGTCCGTGCTCGTCGCGGAATGAAAGCGTCCAGGGCTCGGCCGCGTCCAGGCGGACGGACAGGGCGCCGCTCGTCAGCTCGACAACGTTGCCATCGCGGCGCACCTGCCCGGCGGGGGCGTGCGCTCCGGGCAGTACGAAGTCGGGGCCGGGGCGGCGCTTGCCCGAGTGGTGCGTGATGCGGACGCCGATGACGCCCTCGGCGGGGGAGAAGCAATCTGCGGTCAGCAGGGGTGAGTTGAGAGTGTCGCCGCGCCGCTCGACGCGCTTGGTTGCGGCGTACGCGGTGAATCGGTCGGTGCTTGTACGGATGTCTCGGGCTTCGGTGGCGTACGAGGCCTGGACCCCGTCGCTCATCAGCCAGAAGCCGTCGGTGAACTTCATGCCGCCATTTGATCGCATGAAAAACAAAAGGGCAAGGGGTGCAAGACGGTCATCTGTCGAAGCGCTTCGATTTCTATAACACCAGGTGGGAGGGCATTTCCTAAAGGGTGTCTACGTCTGGGGGGCTAGCGCATCGACGATGCATGGCGTATTAGTCATGTCAGAAAACAAACCACCCGGTGGACGCCGGGTCGGCACGCGGCTGCGCGTGCACGCAGCCTCAAGCAGCCGCAGTAGCCGCCACCCGCAGCAAGCAGCAAAGGGTCGCACCATGTCCGATCGCTTCACTCCCGCCTTCGACGACAAGTTCACCTTCGGTCTGTGGACCGTCGGCTGGCGAGGCAACGACCCCTTCGGCGATGCCACCCGCCCCGCCCTGGACCCCGTCGAGTCGGTGCGCCGCCTGGCCGAGCTCGGTGCGCACGGCGTCACGTTCCACGACGACGACCTGATCCCCTTCGGGGCGGGCGACAGCGAGCGCGAGGCCATCGTCAAGCGGTTCCGTGCCGCCCTCGACGAGACGGGCCTCGTCGTGCCGATGGCGACGACGAACCTGTTCACGCACCCGGTCTTCAAGGACGGCGGTTTCACCGCCAACGACCGTGACGTGCGCCGCTTCGCCCTGCGCAAGACCATCCGCAACATCGACCTCGCCGTCGAGCTGGGCGCCCAGACCTATGTGGCGTGGGGCGGGCGCGAGGGTGCGGAGTCCGGCGCCGCCAAGGACGTGCGCGACGCGCTCGACCGTATGAAGGAGGCCTTCGACCTCCTCGGCGACTACGTGACCGAGCAGGGCTACGACCTCAAGTTCGCGATCGAGCCCAAGCCGAACGAGCCGCGCGGCGACATCCTCCTGCCGACCATCGGCCACGCTCTCGCCTTCATCGAGCGTCTGGAGCGACCCGAACTCGTGGGCGTCAACCCGGAGGTGGGCCACGAGCAGATGGCCGGGCTCAACTTCGCGCACGGCATCGCGCAGGCCCTGTGGGCGGACAAGCTCTTCCACATCGACCTCAACGGCCAGAGCGGTATCAAGTACGACCAGGACCTGCGCTTCGGCGCCGGTGACCTGCGCCAGGCCTTCTGGCTCGTCGACCTCCTGGAGAGCGCCGGATACGAGGGCCCGCGCCACTTCGACTTCAAGCCGGTGCGCACCGACGGCTTCGACGGGGTGTGGGAGTCCGCCAAGAACTGCATGCGAAACTACCTGATCCTCAAGGAGCGTGCGGCCGCTTTCCGCGCCGACCCCCAGGTGCAGCAGGCGCTGCTCGATTCCCGGCTCGACCAGCTCGCGCAGCCCACTGCAGCCGATGGCCTGGCAGGACTCCTCGCCGACAAGGATGCGTTCGAGGACTTCGACGTGACCGCAGCCGCCGAGAAGTCCATGGCGTTCGAGCGCCTCGACCAGCTCGCCATGGAGCACCTGCTCGGCGTCCGCTGACGCCGGCCCCTTCGCGCATCAGACCGTACGGCGCAGGCCGGCGCCGTACGGGCCACCGCGAACACCCCGACGGGACACAGGCGTTCCGCCGGGACCGGCCACCCCTCCCAGTCAAGGGCAACCACCGTGACAGCAGCTTCCCCTCCGGACGCGACGCGCGCCAGGCGTCCACGTTCCGGCCGGCGGGCCATGGCCCCGCTGACCGTCGTCTCCGTACTCGTCGCAGGCGCCGCCCTTGCGGGCTGCGGCCAGCAGCGCGACGCGAACGTCTACACCGTCCTCAACTCCTCGACGGACGACTCGTACCACGGCTGGGACGCCGCCACGCTGGGGCGCTGCAGCAAGCAACTCGGCATCAGCATCGAGCAGCAGAGCGTCCCCGCCGCGCAGGTGATGACCAAGTCGCTGCGCATGGCATCGTCGAAGTCACTCCCGGACGTCATCCAGTTCGACGCCTCCGAGATGCCGACGTTCGCCGAGGCGGGTGGCCTCGTCGACCTGCGCTCCCTCGGCCTGTCCACCAGGGACATCCCCAAGGGCATCGTCGACTTCGGCTCGTACAAGGGCACGTACTACGGCGCCGCGCGCACGGTGAACACCCTCGCCCTCTTCTACAACAAGGACATCCTCGACAAAGCCGGCCTTCAGGTCCCCACCACGTGGGCCGAGATGAAGGAGACCGCGAAGAAGCTCACTCGGGGCAAGCAGTACGGCATCGCCCTGAGCGCGGGCGGCGCCGAGGACGGCGTCTTCCAGTTCACCCCGTTCATGTGGTCCAACGGTGGTGACGAGACCGACCTCGCCACCAAGAACGTCGCCGGGGCGCTCGACTACTGGAAGGGCCTCCTCAAGGACGGCTCGCTGTCCAAGTCGACCGTCAACTGGACGCAGGCCGACGTCAACGACCAGTTCATGGCCGGCAACGCCGCGATGATGATCAACGGGCCGTGGCAGGTGGAGACTCTCAACACCAAGAAGAATCTGCACTGGCAGATCGCCCGGATCCCCGTCCCGAAGGCGGGCGACGCCTCCGTCGGCCCACTCGGCGGCGCCATCCTCACCATCCCCAACACCGGTGACACGGCCCGCGAGAAGACCGCCGCGAAGATCGTCCAGTGCATGTCCTCCGAGAAGGAACAGATCAGCTACGCGCGCAACAGCTGGATGGTCCCGGCCAACGAGAAGGCCGCCGCGATCTGGCGCAAGGAAGTGCCCGAACTGGACGCGCTCGCCGACCAGGTGGCCACCGCCCGCTCGCGTACGACCAAGGTCGGTGCCCGCTGGACTTCCGTGTCACTGGCCCTGCAGAGCGCCTTCCAGTCCGCACTCACCGGACAGAACAGCGAGGCCGCGCTGAAGAAGGCGCAGGCCCGCGCCACGAGCGGGAACTGAGGGGAACCACGACCATGTCGACCACCACCGTCACCGCTCCCGCTGCCCGGCGGGCCGTAAGCGGCAAGAAGACCGACCCGCTGCGCGCCCGGCGCCGCCGCAGGCTCTCGCAGTGGGGCTTCATTGCCCCCGCCGTCGTCTTCATGCTGCTGTTCTTCGGCTACCCGCTCGTCCGCAACGTCGTGATGAGCTTCCAGCACTACTCGCCGTCCACCTTCTTCGACGGCAAGGCCCCCTTCAACGGCACCGACAACTGGAGCAAGGTCTTCAAGGACGACCTCTTCGGCAAGGCGCTGTGGCACACCATCGTCTTCACGATCGGCTCCCTGATAGGTCAGTTCGGCGTCGGCCTCGCGCTCGCCGTCTTCTTCACGAAGAGGTTCCCGCTCAACGGGTTCCTGCGCTCCCTCATCCTGCTGCCCTGGCTCGTCCCGATGGTCGTCTCCGGCATCGTGTGGCGCCGCATCCTCGACCAGGACACCGGCGTTCTCAACTCCTTCGCCGACACCCTCGGCCTCGGCGGTCACACCCCGTGGCTGACCAGCCCCGGCATGGCCCTGTTCTCCGTGATCCTGGTGAACATCTGGATCGGCATCCCGTTCAACATGGTGATCCTCTACGGCGGACTCCAGGAGATCCCCAAGGAGCTGTACGAGGCCGCGTCCCTGGACGGAGCCTCCGCCTGGCGCACCTTCCGTTCCATCACGCTGCCGCTGCTCAAGCCGGTCATCACCGTCGTCCTCGTGCTGGGCTTCATGTCGACGATCAAGATCCTCGACCTGATCCTCGCCCTGACCGACGGCGGCCCGGCCGACTCCACGCAGACGCTCGGCACGCTCACCTACCAGAACTCCTTCGTGCAGCTGGACTTCGGTGCGGGCGCCGTCGTCGGCAACGTCCTGATCCTGATCTCCGCCGTCTTCGCAGTGTTCTACCTGCGGGCCAACCGCTCCGAGGGGAAGTGACCGGCATGACGACCACCCACCCGTCCGTCGCGCAGAAGCCGAGGCGCCGCTGGGGCGCCACCGTCGCCGGCGCGGTCATCCTGTGCGTCATGCTGTTCCCGCTGTACTGGATGATCAATACGGCACTGCAGCCCGAGTCCGGGCTCCTCGAAGTCTCGCCCGTACCGCACTCGTTGGACCTGTCGGGCTTCACCTCCGCCCTCAGCGAGCAGGGCGGCCATCTGCTGACCTCCCTCGCCGTCGCGCTCGGTGCCGTCGTCATCTGTCTGGCGATCGCCGCGCCCGCCGCGTACGGGCTCGCCCAGTTCAAGCTGCCCGGCACCAAGTCCATCGTCTTCGGCACCCTCATCACCCAGATGGTGCCGGGCATCGTCATCGCCAACGCCCTCTACAGCGCGTACGTCGATCTCGGCCTGGTCAACTCCTACTTCGGCCTGATGCTCGCCGACGCCTCGCTCGGCATCCCCTTCGCCATCGTTCTCATGCGCTCCTTCATGGTGGCCATCCCCAAGGAAGTCATCGAGGCGGCCGAGGTCGACGGCGCGAGCAAGCTGCGCACCTTCGTCCAGGTCGTGCTGCCGATGAGCCGCAACTCCCTGATCACCGCTGGGCTGTTCTCGTTCCTGTACGCGTGGAGCGACTTCATGTTCGCGCTCACCCTCAACACCACCGACGACGTCAAGCCCGTCACGCTCGGCATCTACCAGTACATCGGCGCCCACGTCGGCGACTGGGGCTCGGTCATGGCTGCCGCCGTCCTGTCGGCGATCCCGGCCGCCGTACTGCTCGTCCTCGCCCAGAAGTACATCGCCGCCGGCATCACCGGCGGATCCGTCAAGTAAGGCTGCTCATGAGCGACTCGACCCCCTTCCCCTCGTTCCCGTCCGGCTTCGTGTTCGGCGCGGCCACCGCCTCGTACCAGATCGAGGGAGCCGCGGACGAGGACGGACGCGGACCCTCCATCTGGGACACCTACAGTCACACCCCCGGACGCACCGACAGCGGTGACACCGGTGACGTGGCCTGCGACCACTACCACCGCTACCCCGAGGACGTGGCACTCCTGCGCGGACTCGGCGTCGACTCGTACCGCTTCTCGATCGCCTGGCCGCGCATCCAGCCGACCGGGCAGGGGCCCGCGAACCCGAAGGGCCTCGACTTCTACTCCCGTCTGGTCGACGAGTTGCTGGAGGCGGGCATCGAACCGGCCGCCACTCTCTACCACTGGGACCTGCCGCAGGCGCTGGAGGACCGGGGC
The DNA here is from genome assembly GCF_036227325.1 of Streptomyces sp. NBC_01465. Lineage (NCBI taxonomy): Bacteria > Bacillati > Actinomycetota > Actinomycetes > Kitasatosporales > Streptomycetaceae > Streptomyces > Streptomyces sp. NBC_01465. The sequence continues at coordinate 8,056,349 of NZ_CP109467.1, forward strand.
GGCTGGCGGGTCCGTGAGACCGCCGAGCGATTCGGCGAGTACACCGCGATCGTCGCCGAGCACCTCGCCGACCGGGTCCCGCGCTGGATCACCCTCAACGAGCCCTGGTGCAGCGCCTTCCTCGGCTACTCCGTGGGCCGCCATGCGCCCGGCGCGAAGGAGGGAACCGGTGCGCTCGCCGCCGCACACCATCTTCTGGTCGGCCACGGCCTGGCCATGAAGGCGCTGCGGGCGGCCGGTGTGCGCGAGGCGGGCATCACCCTCAACCTCGACCGGAACGTCCCCGCCACCGACTCCGCCGCCGACCGCGCCGCAGTCGTCCGCGCCGACACCCAGCACAACCTCGTGTGGACCGAGCCGCTCCTCGCGGGCCGCTACCCGTCCACCGACGAGGACACCTGGGGCGAGCTCATCACCCGGCAGGACTTCCGGCGCGACGGCGACCTCGAACTCATCGCCCAGCCAATGGACTTCCTCGGCGTCAACTACTACCGGCCGATCGTCATCGCCGACGCCCCGCACCGTGAACCCGACCCCGCGCTGCGTGTCGCCACCGACAACCGGTACGCGGAGGGGAAGTATCCGGGCGTGCGCCACACGGCAATGGGCTGGCCGGTAGTCCCCGAGACCTTCACGGACCTGCTGACCTCGCTCAAGGAGACGTACGGCGACGCGCTGCCGCCGATCCACATCACGGAGAACGGATCGGCGGAGCACGACGAGGTCGCCGCGGACGGCGCGGTGCACGACGCCGACCGCGTCGCCTACCTGCACGAGCACCTCACGGCCCTGCGCGCCGCCATGGACGCGGGCGTCGACGTGCGCGGCTATTACGTCTGGTCGCTCCTGGACAACTTCGAGTGGGCCCTCGGCTACGCGAAGCGGTTCGGCATCATCCGCGTCGACTACGACACGCTGCGGCGCACGCCGAAGGACAGCTACCACTGGTACCGGAAGCTGATCGCGGCGCACCGGGTGTGACGCACCGCTGCCTTCAGACCACCCGGTGTTTGGCGTACGGCGCCGGGTCGGCCAGGACCTCGCGGACGACCCGGGCGGCCGCGCCGCGCGCCGCGTCGCCTGACGAGGACGACGCGCGCAGCCGGCCGTTGCCGGGTGACCACAGGCCCGAGACCACACGGCCTGTCAGCTCCTCGTCCGCGGCGGGCGCCATCCATGGTGTCAGGCGGCGGAAGACTCCGCCGAGCATCACCGCGTCCGGATCGACCAGATTCACCGCGCCGGACAGTACCTGGCCAAGACGCCGTCCGGCGCTCTCCAACGTGCTCAGGGCGCGATCGTCGCCCGCGCGTGCCCGGGTCTCCAGCTCATCGATGCCTGCGGCCCCCGCTGCCTCGTCGAGTCCCGCCGCGCGCAGAAGGGCGGCCTGCCCTGCGTACTGTTCCAGGCATCCACGTGCGCCGCACCGGCAGTCAGGACCGTCCGGATCAACCACAACATGCCCGATCTCACCGGCGAATCCATGGGCTCCGCGCAGCAGTTGACCGTTGAGAACGAGCGCGCCACCGATGCCGATCTCGCCGGTGAGATAGATGAAGCTGTTCACCCGGTCCCGTCCGCCGTCGCCCGCGCAGCCGCCGAACCACAGCTCGGCCATCGCCGCCAGGTTCGCCTCGTTGTCCGCGCTGACCGGCAGTGCACGGTGCGCGGGCCGCAGCGCGGTGAGCGCCTGAGCGAAAAGCCCCTCGACCGGCACCCGGCTCCACCCGAGGTTCGGAGCCTGCCGCATCGTGCCGCCCGACACGAGTCCGGGCAGCGCCAACTCGGCGGCGACCGGGTGCAGTTCCTGCTCGGCCGCCGACTCCAAGGCGCGCGCCGCGATCTGTGCCGCCTGGGCGAGGACCGTGGAGGGCGCGGCACCCCGGTTGTCCTTCCGCTCCACGAGGCGTACGCGGTCGGTGCCCGCCAGATCGACCACGCACACGGTGACGTAATCGATGTTGATCTCGATGCCGAGCCCGGCAGGACCGGTACGCGCCACCTTCAGGGCTGTACCGGGGCGGCCCACCTGACCGCTCAAGGTCTTGCCCCATTCGGTGAGGAAGCCATCGGCGATGAGTTGGTCGACGAGTGAGGAGACGGCGGCCCGGGTCAGCCCGACCCGACCCGCGACCCCGGCCCGGGTCGCCTCGCCCTCGCTGTGAACGGTGCGCAGAACAAGGCTGAGGTTGTGTCTGCGTACCGTCGCCTTGTCGGCTTTGAGCGGGGTGGCGGATGGATCGCTGCTGTTCATCGTGGGTGTGAGCCTATGCGACGCAGCCGCGAGCGCCCCTCCCAAGCCGGTCGGGTCGGCCGTGCGGCGGCCAGTGCGGCGTCGCGCCGGGGCTGGGCGTCCACGGGGGACCCGTCGAGCGAAGTCTCGACCGGATCCGGCCCACGCCACCTACCCGTTCCCCTGTGGAGAGGGGTGTGGCTCTCCTCGAGTAGGAGGTCATGAAGCCCGTATCTGGATACCCGCCGCCTGACTCCCGGCACAGCCTTCACCCGGGACAGTTCAGAGCTTCTTCTTGAAGTCTTTGCCCTGGGCGTCGCGTTGAGCAGGGCGACGGTGCCGATCGCGTCGGGCTCAATTCCCCTGGACGCGACGGTCATCGACTTCAGTGTCTTGGTGAGTTGGTCCCGTACTCGGTGACAGGGGCGGAGGAGGGCTATTCGGTTGCCATCAGCCCGGTGCGGAGCTTGGTTACGACGCGGGCGATGAGGCGGGAGACGTGCATTTGCGAGCAGCCGAGTTCGTCGGCGATGTCCTGCTGGGTGCGCTCCTCCACGAACCGCAGGTGGATGAGGCGACGGTCGCGATCTTCCAGCTCGGCGATCAACGGGGCGAGGGAGTGGAAGTTCTCCACGAGTTCGAAGCGGTCTTCGTCTATGCCGATGAAGTCGGTGAGTGGTGTCTCGGACTCGTCGTCGGCCCCGTTGATCGCGGCGTCGAGGGAGATGCTGTTGTAGCCGTTGGACGCCTTCTGAGCCTCGGTGACCTCTGCCGGGTCGAGCTGCATCAGTTCCGCGAGCTCGGCCGTGGAGGGGGAGCGGCCCAGGCGGGTGCGCAACTCCTCGGTGGCCTTGGACAGTTCGACGCGGGCTTCCTGCAAGCGCCGCGGTACGTGGACGGCCCAGGTGGTGTCGCGGAAGAACCGCTTGATCTCGCCGGTGATGTAAGGGACGGCGAAGGAGGTGAACGCGACCTCGCGGGACAGCTCGAAGCGGTCGATCGCCTTGATCAGGCCGATGGTGCCGACCTGGACGATGTCCTCCATCTCCTGCGGCCCGCGGAGCTTGAACCGGGAGGCGGCGTACTTGACGAGGGAGAGGTTCATCTCGATCAGCGCGTTGCGCACGTACTGGTACTCGTGGGTTCCCTCCTCGAGCCGGGCGAGACGGTCGAAGAAGTGCTTGCCCACGTCGCGGGCGTCGCGCGGAGCGATCGAGGCGGGGTCCGCGTAGGCGCGCTCGAACAGGTCGTGCTGGGTCCGTGCCGCCGAGTGATGGGTGTGCTCGGGTGCCGTCACGGTGTTCATGAGGATGTCCCCCTTGGGCGGTCGTGGTGGTGGAGTGCAGTGTTAATCGGACTGCGTTGGGACTGCCGGCTCTTGCGTGCTGCCTCAAGGTGCTCTGTCGGTGCGGGAGTTGGCCGCACACGGGGTGGCACGGCGGTGGGCGGGCACGCCCGCCTCGATGGGTGAGCGGCCTGTTGCCGTCCCGGTGGCTGCCGTCGCGCTGAACAGGGTGTCGGTGCGTGTGATGTGCAGCAGCCGCGCGACGAGGGAACTGGCCGAGCTGTGCACGGTCTTGCCCGCTTCCAGCGCTGCTTCGCGAACCGTGAGCAGCACTCTGAGGCCGGCACCGTCGCAGAACCGTAGGGGCGCAAGTTCCAGATCCAGCCCTGCGACCGACCGGTCCAGGGTTGCGCGCAGTGCCTCGTGGAAAGCGCAGGTGACATCGATGTCAATGTCACCGTGCACCACTACCCGGGTGCGCTCACCGCGCTCGTAGGTCTCGATGAGAGGGGCCCAGGGGGCGATGCGCAGGGACCGGGCATCCCCGTTCATCCACAGCGCAGTCCAGATCGCAGGCTCCGTGCCGTCGAGCATTGCCCCCACCTCCCGCTCGGTCCTTTGGCGCCCCATAGCTTGATACGAACTTTGAATCACGTCAACTGATACCAGAAACACGATTCGTGTTTCATGTGGTGGATCACGTTCTAGACTGGTCGCATGGAGGAACAGACCACGTCCCCCGCTGGATGGACGTTCTTGACCAACCACGCCCGGGTCCTGGCCGCGATCGCCGACAACCGGCACGCCCGTATGCGGGATCTGGCCGCGCACTGCCGGCTGACCGAGCGGGCCGTGCAGCGCATCATCACCGACCTCGAAGAGGCCGGCTACCTCTCCCATATGCGCCAGGGTCGCGGCAACGTCTACGAGATCGATCCCTCGAAGATCCTGCGGCACCCCGCCGAGGCCGACGTGAGCGTGGCGTCATTGCTGGCCCTGCTCGCTCGGGACGAGGCCGACCGCACCACCCCCGCACTGCACATGTCCTGATAAGGGGAGGCGCGCCACAAGTCCGGGGCGCCCTGGCGTCGAGGGGCGTGATGCCGGTGTTCGCGTACAACTCCGGCCGCAGGGACGGTGCGGTGACGGGGGCTGCCAGCGGGCCCGATGCCCCAGGGGCTCGCCGCCCGGTGCGCGGCGGCGAGGCAAGTGCGCGGCCAGGTCGCGGCGTGCTTGGCGTGGTCTCCTCGTGTGCGACGCGGGGCTGCCCCCTGACCAGCAGAGCCAGATTTAGGCCAGCAGCCCTCTTGCGGGACCGCGAAGGAGATTGCGGGGGACGACGTGCACACAGCCTGACTGTCCGTTCCGGTCGTGGTCTGTCGAAGCTATGGGCAGGGCACTCCTGTTGTCCGTAGCTTCGACCGCACGGGGCCGTGTAGCGTCCGGGCCGGCAGTCGTGGTTCCGAAGTACCGCCCGTGGACGCGAGTTCACGGGCAGCTTGCTGTTCAGCGCCTCTGAGGACCAGGACGACCACCTCCGCCTCCCGCAAAGTGCGGGAGGCGACTTCGAGTCCCTTGGAGGACAACATGGCCAGCGGAACCGTCAAGTGGTTCAACGCGGAAAAGGGCTTCGGCTTCATCGAGCAGGACGGCGGCGGCCCGGACGTCTTCGCCCACTACTCGAACATCAACGCCTCCGGCTTCCGTGAGCTGCAGGAAGGCCAGAAGGTGAACTTCGACATCACCCAGGGCCAGAAGGGCCCGCAGGCGGAGAACATCACTCCCGCCTGAGTTGTCCAACTCCGTGACGCCCGCCTCGGTTTACCGAGGCGGGCATCATGCTCGCTTGGAGATGGGGTCGCCCAGGAGACCGGCCAGGAGATCGAGCGCCTCCTGCGTTATGTAGCGGTCAGCATCGGGCGTCCTCAGATACCGGTGGGTCCGGTGACGGAGCATCAACGCCTCGTGCAGGAAACACCCGCCGCGCCGCGCGTGCTCCTCGACCAGTGCAAGCAGCTCCCCGGGCGCAGCTTGGGAGAACACGGCCGGCACCTTCGCCGCGCGCGCTGCATCCGGTGCGGGCGGCACCTCGATACGACCAACGAGTCACCCACGAGCCGGTGGCGCGGCTTCGCTCGAGGTGCCCGCGGTTCGCTCCTGCAGTACGGAAGGACGCCAGATCTGAGCAGCCGCTCGCGCATGGGCGCCAGCGGGGGAGGGGCGCTGCCCTACTGCCCGGAGCGCAGCAGGCTCTGGCGTGCGGTGATGCACGCGACAACGGCTGCCTGTTCGTCGCGGACCGCGCGGTGGAAGGCGCGCGCCAGCTCCAACTTGGCCTGCATGCACAGTAGCCCGGATGGGCTGATCTCGGTCGCCAGCCAAGCGCCCGCTCCTCGACGGCCGGTTCCGTTACGGCGTTGCGCAGGAGCTCGGCGATCCGTACGTCCAGGGCCGCGGGCTGTAGTTGCGCCAACCCCGTGGCCGACAGGGTCTGCATGTGGCGACGGGTTGCAGCATGCGATGGGTGGAATGTTGCACTCCAAGCGAATCAATATCTATTCCCGTGAGGTGAGGGTTTGGCGGATCGTGCGGTGAGGGTTTTTGCTGCGGTGAGGAAGGCGCGATTATCCAGAGCACGCGGTCCGTTGCGTTCATGCTACTGTCGACCTCAGTTGCAGTTGTGGTTCCCGAAACTTCAAGTGCCCTCACTCGGTTTCATCCGGGTGGGAGCGCTTTTTTATTTCCGGTTATATCCGGGCGGGGTAATCATCGCGGCGACACGGAATTCGTATAGCGCGCATTCCGGTGCACTGCCCCAAAGGAGATATGACATGGCTGCTGGTACCGTGAAGTGGTTCAACGCAGAAAAGGGCTTCGGCTTCATCGAGCAGGAGGGTGGCGGCGCTGACGTGTTCGCCCACTACTCGAACATCGCCACCCAGGGCTTCCGTGAGCTTCAGGAAGGCCAGAAGGTCACCTTCGATGTCACGCAGGGACAGAAGGGCCCGCAGGCCGAGAACATCGTTCCCGCCTGACGCTCACGCACACCTTGTAGCTGGGGCCCGCATCCTTCGGGGTGCGGGCCCCAGCTACATGCGTTTTCCGTAGCGGGTTTTCCTGCGGGCCGGTTTGCGGCCCAGAAAGGATGAGACATGGCAACCGGCACCGTGAAGTGGTTTAACGCGGCGAGGGGTTTTGGATTCATCGAACAGGATGACGGAGGTTCCGACGTGTTCGCCCACTTCTCCAACATCGCCAACGATGCGGCCGGGGCGCTGATCGAAGGTCAGAAAGTCACTTTCGATATCGCGCACGGACCCAAGAGTCCTATCGCTGAAAATATCGCTACTGTTCCGGAAGCGGATATCGACTGACGGTTTAGATGTCTAAGTATCCGACACTGTGTATGCCTGGAGAAGCGGTTGCTTCGTCAGGTATCTCCGTGAGAGCGGAAGTACTTATTCTGGGCCGAGAAATGGGAGATCATGGACATCCGGCGGAGGAACAACGTCACTGTCACCGGACGGGCAGACGGACCGGTGCTCCTGCTGGCGCACGGGTTCGGCTGTGACCAGAACATGTGGCGTCTGGTGCTTCCCCTGCTGACCAAGGACTTCCGGGTGGTCCTCCTCGACTACGTCGGCTCCGGCAAGGCGGACCCCGGAGCCTGGGATGAGCAGCGCTACAGCTCGCTGGATGGCTACGCCGATGACGTGCTGGAGGTCTGTGCGGAGCTGGACCTGCATGATGTGGCCTTCGTGGGGCATTCCGTCAGTGCCATGGTCGGTGTTCTCGCCGCGGCCCGGGAACCGCAGCGCATTTCGCACCTGGTGATGGTGGCTCCCTCACCCCGCTATGTCGACGAGGACGGCTACCGGGGCGGCTTCAGCGCGGAGGACATCGGTGAACTGCTGGAGTCGCTGGAATCGAATTACCTGGGTTGGTCGGCGGCGATGGCCCCGGTGATCATGGGCAACGCGGAACGGCCCGAGCTCGGCCAGGAACTCACCCTGTCGTTCTGCGCGACGGATCCGGCCATGGCCCGGGTATTCGCCCGCACGACGTTCCTCTCCGACAGCCGCGAGGACCTCAAGACAGTCAAGGTCCCCACCCTGATCCTGGAGTGCCGACAGGATGTCATCGCGCCTCCTGAAGTAGGCGCATACGTCCACGCGTCGATCCCCGGCAGCCGTCTGATCACGCTGAACGCGACCGGACACTGCCCACAGCTGAGCGCACCGGAAGCCACGGCCGAGGCAATCACTGACTTCCTCGGGACGCCCAGGTGATGTGCACCAGCCAGGACCCGCACCGGGAACAAGGCTCACCGGCAAGCCCGCTCCCTGGCGTGGAGCACCCCGAAGACGGCACCGGGGCGGATTTCAGCGCACTGCTGGAAGACAGCGCGGAGGAACTGTACGAACAGGCTCCGTGCGGATACCTTTCGACCCTGCTGGACGGCACCATCGCGAAGATCAACACGACGCTGCTGGACTGGCTGGGCCTGGACCGCCAGCAGGTCGTGGGCCGCATGCGGTTCACCGATCTGCTCACCGTGGGCGGCAAGCTTTACCACGAGACGCACTTCGCCCCGGTACTGCAGATGCACGGTGAGGTCAGCGGCGTTGCTCTGGACATCAAAGCAGCGGGTCAACGGATACCTGTGCTCGTCACCTCGAAGGTGAAGACCAGCGACGCCGGTGAACCGCTGCTGATCCGCACTACCGTCTTCGACGCCCGAGCCCGCCGCTCCTACGAGACCGAACTGCTGCGTGAACGCCGGGAAGCCGACGAGGCGCGCCAGCAGGCCGAGGCCGACCGGGCACGTCTCCAAGAAGCCCTCACCGTCCTCCAGCAGAGCCTGCTTCCCGCCGAACTCCCTCCCGTCCCAGGGTTGGAAGCCTCCTCGCACTACCACACGGCCTCGCCCGACCTCCTCGGCGGAGACTTCTACGACCTCTTCCCCCTTGACGCCGACCGGTGGGCGTTCTTCCTCGGCGACGTCTGCGGCAAAGGCCCCCAGGCCGCCGCGGTCACCTCGCTCACCCGCTACACGCTGCGCGCCGCAGCCGTGAACGATTCCGACCCCGTCACCGTGCTCAACACCCTGAATACCGTACTGAACCAGCGATACACCAGCGGCAACGCCCGCTACTGCACCGCCATCTATGGTGTCCTGACACTCAGAGACGACCATGTGGGCGTGGACCTCGCTTCCGGCGGGCACCCTCCGCACTCATCCAGCGTGCCGACGGCACCGCCGACTACCTGCCCACCCCCGGGGGCATGCTCATCGGCGTACTGCCAGACGCACAGTTCACCACCGCCCACACCCGGCTCCTGCCCGGCGACACCCTGCTGCTCTACACCGACGGCCTGACCGAGGCCCGCACCGGACCCGCACGCGACCTGTACGGAGAGGACGCCCTGCGCACCTTCGTCAACGGCCGTCCCGCAGCGGGCCCGCAAGCCCTCATAGGCGCCCTGACCGAACTCCTCGCCCGCTTCGGCACCGGCCTCGACGACGACACCGCGCTGCTCGCCCTGGGCGTTCCCCACTCGACGCGTGAAGAACAGACATGAGCCCGCTGAACATCGTCACTCAGAACACGTCCACCGGACCCGTCCTGCAGATTGTCGGTGACCTCGACTACTTCACTGCCCCCGAACTCCGGGAGTCTGCAAGCGAACTCACCCTGCGGACCGGGCAGTTGTTGGTCATGGATCTGGCCGGCCTTGAATTCTGTGACTCCAGCGGGATCAATGCTCTTCTCGGGGTGCGCAGTGTGGCCAGAGCGCACAGTGCAGACACCGCCCTGGCCGCGGTCCCCGCGAACCTTCTCAGGATCCTGAGAATCGCGGGCCTCGATCATGTCTTCACCTTCCTCCCGCACGCCTAGAAGTGCTTCCACTGGCCGGTCGGTTCCCTCTGGTCTGTGCGGTGTTCGCCCAGCGCGTCCGTCGTGGCAGCAAGCCGTCCCAGGAGCCCGTCCGCCCGCGCGATCCTGGGCTGCGCGGTGGGGCGGGTCGATGCTCCTCTGCTGGTATCGGGAGCCGCGCGGAGTGTTCGGGTAGAGGAGGTCGGCTCACTTGCCCACTAGGCCCAGGTGTATCTCGTTGTAGCGGTCGCCGTGCACGCCGATGCGGGCCGCGGTGGCGTCGAGGTCCGCGACGTCGTCGGCGGACAGGGCGACCTGCGTGGCATCGGCGTTCTCTTCCAAACGCTCGGCCCTGCGGGTTCCGGGGATCGGCGCGATCCAGGTCTGCTGGGCGAGGAGCCAGGCCAGGGCGACCTGGCCGGGGGTGGCGCCATGGGCGCGGGCGAGCGCGGCGACGTGGTCGACCAGGGCCTGGTTGGCGGCGAGATTGTCCTCGTCGAACCGCGGGATGGTGGAACGGATGTCACCCTTGGCGAACGCCGTCGTGGTGTCGACGGTGCCGGTGAGGAAGCCCTTGCCGAGCGGGCTGAAGGGCACGAATCCGATGCCTAGTTCGGCGAGCGTGGGCAGCACCTCGGGCTCGGGGTCGCGGGTCCACAGGGAGTACTCGCTTTGGACGGCGCTGACGGGGTGCACGGCGTGCGCCCTGCGGATGGTCGCCGCGCCCGGCTCGGACAGGCCGAAGTGCCGTACCTTTCCTGCCTGTACGAGCTCTGCGACCGCGCCCGCGACGTCCTCGATCGGGACGTCCGGGTCGACCCTGTGCTGGTAGAAGAGATCGATCGTGTCCGAGCGCAGGCGGCGCAGCGAGGCGTCCGCGACCCGCTTGATCTGTTCGGGCCGGCTGTCGAGGCCGACCGGTGTGCCGTTTTCGATGCGCCAGCCGAACTTGGTCGCGAGGACAACCTGGTCGCGTACGGGCGCCAGCGCCTGACCCACCAATTCCTCGTTGGCGTACGGGCCGTAGACCTCGGCGGTGTCGAAGAACGTGACGCCTCGGTCCACGGCCGTGCGAATCACGCTGATCATGTCGCCGCGGTCGCCGGGGTTGGGGCCGTAGCTCTGGGACATGCCCATGCAGCCCAGGCCGATCGCGGAGACCTGAAGACCCTGGCCGAGGGTACGCGTGTGCATCGTGGAGGCTCCTTGTGCGGGATGGGGAGGTTGGGTTTGGGTCGGAGGGCGTTCAGGGGTTTCGGGTGTGCTCGGCGCATGCGGACGGGGCCTCGGTGGCGGCCCCGGCGGCGAGCACTTGGAGTTCAGTTTCGCCCCCTGTGGGCAGAGCGAGTGGGAGTGTCCGTTCGGTGAATGCACCCAGACCCGCTGTGGTTCAGGACTGGGTAGGTCTCGGAATCAGCTGGTGCTGTTGAGAGCGTGGGTGTACTGCTCGTCGGTGACGGGCTCCAGCCAGGTGGTGCCGTCGCCAGTTCCGCCGCCGACGACCATGGCGATGTGTGCCATGAGATTGGTGTCGGTGGCGCCGTGCCAGTGCTCTTCACCGGCCGGGCACTTGATGATCTGTCCTGCGCTGACGCGTACGACGTTGCCATCGCGGGTGCCGACCAGGCCGATGCCGTCGGTGATGTAGAGGGTCTGGCCGTTGGCGTGGCTGTGCCAGTTGGTGCGGGCGCCAGGGGTGAAGCGGACCAGAGCGGCGGCGAGGCGGGCAGGGTCGGTAGGGGCCTCGATCATGTTGAGGTAGACGTCGCCGGTGAACCGCTCGGCGGGCGCCTTGGCCGTCGGGGTCGAGGTGATGTGCTCCATGGTCGTCATCCTTGTCAGGTGGGGGCGTTAGGGGGAGAGAGGAGGCAGGTTCAGGAGGAGTCGCGCTGGTCGGCGATCTTCTTGAGTTTGTTGATCGCGGTCATGGCGTTGGGCCAGCCCGCATAGAAGGCGAGATGGGTGATGGCTTCAGACAGCTCCTGCACGCTCAGCCCGTTGTCCAGTGCAACGCCCAGGTGGTAGTCGAGTTGCTCGCTGCGGTAGAGGGCGGCCAGCGTGCTCACGGTCACCAGGCTCCGGTCGCGGGGCGTAAGACCGGGGCGCTTCCAGATGTGACCGAAGAGGACGTCGTTGGTGACTTCGACGAGCTTGGGGGCGATGTCTCTAGTTCTTCGGGGGCGGACTGCTCGGGCATGGAGGGTCTCCTGGTTCTGCGACGGTCTGATAGTGCGGTGGAAACGGGACGGCTCCTGGGCGGTGTAGCCGCCGTCGACGGGCAGGGCGATGCCGGTGACGTAGCCGGCGCCGGGGCTGGACAGCCACAGGACGGCCTGGGCGATCTCGTCGGCGGTGCCGAGCCGGTGGATGGCCTGGCCGGTCTCGGCCTGGGTGCGGTCGAGTTCACCGCCTTCGACCATGGCGTCGACCATGGGGGTGGCCCGGGAGGCCGGACCGGCTCAGCTCCGCGCCGACGTCGCTTCAGCGGTTTTGCGTGCTGTCGGGATGGGCGTGTCGGCGCCGCCCAGTGCGACGGTGCGCGTCGTGCCGCGCTTGGCTGTGACGGCCAGGGTGATCAGCGGCAGCAGGGTCAGGCCCGCGAAGACGGCACCGACCAGGGCGGGGCCGGTGACACCGAGAGGGGAGGCGAGGGCCTGCCCGGCGAGCGCGGAGCCGGCGGCGATGCCGGTGTTGTAGGCGGAGGTGGTCAGCGCGGAGGCCAGGGTGGGGGCGTCGCCGGCCACGCGGACGGCGAGGGCGGTGACGACCGGGTTGATCGTGAACCCGGCCAGGGCCATGAGGAAGATCAGGGTGATGGCGGCGACCGGGGTGGTGGACAGCGGGATCAGCGCGAGCAGGATCAGCGTGGTTGCTGCGGCGGCAGGGATCGTGGTGGCCATCGGGCGGCGGTCGCCGAACCGGCCGCCGATCGCGGTGCCGCCCAGCGCGCCGGCGCCGAACGCGACCAGCACCAGCGGCACGGCACCGGTCGGGATGCCCGCACGGTCGGTCAGCAGCGGCGTGATGTAGGTGTAGACGGCCAGCACACCGCCCATGATCAGCACGGCCGAGGCCAGTGCCAGCCACAGGCGGCTCTGCCGCAGTGCCCGGATTTCGTCCCGTACGGAAACCTGGGTGGGTTGCTCCGTTCGGGGGATGAAGCGCCCGATCACGGCGGCGGCAAGGGCGGCGAGCACGGCCAGGGCCCAGAACAGTCCGCGCCAGCCGGTGGCGTGTCCGACGAGGGACCCGGCGGGGACGCCGACGACGTTGGCCAGCGTCAGGCCGCCCATCATCACGCTGACCGCCCGGGTGGCGTTCGCGGGCCCGGCAGCGGCGGTGGCGATGACGAAGCCGACGGCCCAGAACGCGCCGGTGGCCAGCGCGGTGACGAACCGCGCGGCCAAGACGACGGTGAAGGAACTGGTGAGGGCTGCCACGACGTGCCCGGCGGCGAACACGGCCAGGGCGAGGACGAGAGTGAGGCGCTGGGGCATGCGAAGGGTGGCCAGGGCCATGGTCGGACCGCCGACGATCATGCCGACGGCGAAGGCCGTGATCAGCAGTCCGGCGTGGGAGACGCTGACGCCGAGGTCGGGGGCGATGTCCGGGAGGATGCCGGCGATGACGAACTCGGTGGTGCCCATCAGGAAGGTGCCGGCGGCGAGCACCCACACGACGAAGGGCAGCTTGGTGGGGGCGGCCTTGGCTGCGGCGGGCATCGAAGACTTCTTTCCGTACGAGTGGTGGGTGCGGTCAGGAGGCGATCTCGATGGTGATCCGCTCGGCCCTGGCCAGCTGTCCGGCGTCGGCGTCGATATGACCGAGGACGAGCAGGTCCGAGGAGGCGGAGGGGCCGTCCTGGTAGAAGAGGGCGAGGTTGCCCCACGGCGCGTAGTAGGCGATGTCGCCGACCCTGGGCGCAGACGGCTCGGGGGCGTCGTCGGTAGTGAGCTTGCGTGGCGGGTCGCCGATCCGCTCGGTGCCGTGGAAGTCCTTCAGATCTACGGTGAGCGGGAGCAAGGTGGCCAGGTCGTGGGCGGCGGGGCTGTCGTTCAAGGTCGCGTCGACGGGCTGGCCGTCGAGGGTGACACGGATGTCCATGGCAGTGTTCCTGTCGGATCCGGAGGGGGCGCGCAACGCCGTGGTCTCCTGCCGTCCCGCCGTAGCCGTAGAGGAGGACTCGGACGGCGAGGTCGCGTCCGGTGCGTCGTTGGAACACGCGGCGAGCGCCAGCAGCAGGGCGGCGGCCGGGGCGGCGCGAAGCAGAGTCCGCCGGAGTGTGGAGGGCATCGGCGTGGTCCGTCCCTTCACTCGGGCAGGGATTCGGCGTAGTGCCGGAACCCGTCGCGTTCGGTGTGCATCGCGTACAGGCGCTCGGCCAGGACGGCGGGGCTGGAGTGCTCGGCGTCGGGGCGGATCGCACCGGGGATGATCAGCTGGGCCGTGTGGATGTTTTCCGGCGCGAGTGCGTCGTGCAGCATCGCCGCGTACGCGCTCTCGGCGGCGAACGCGATCGAGGTGCCGGCCACCGCAGGGTTCGGGCGCACTGCGCTGGAGCCGTTGACGAACAGCAGGGTGCCGCGGCCCAGGGCCCGCATGCCGGGCAGGACCGCGTTCACGCAGGCGACCGGGGCTTTGACCGAGAAGGCCAGTGGGGCGTCGAGGCCGGTGGCGGTGGTGTCCAGGACGGGCTTCATGAAGTCGGCTTGCGGTACCGGGCTGTACTGCAGGACCTCGATCGGCCCCAGCTCGGCGGCTGCCGTCTTCAGGGCCAGGGTGAGTGAGGCGGCGTCCAGGACGTCGGCGGTGTAGCCGCGGGCCTGAATCCCGTCCCCGTGCAGCTTGCCGCCGAGGTGGCATAGGCGATCGGCGTTGCGCGCGATGAGTGCGACGCTGTGCCCGGCCCTGCCGAAGCGGTGAGCGGTGGCCAGCCCCAGGCCGGGGCCGGCACCGATGAGAGCGAATGTGGTCATGACGAATCCTTCGTGGGACCGCCCCGAGGGCGAGGCGCGGTCCCGTGTGCGGTGGTGAGGTGTGGGTCAGGGCTTCAGGAGGGCCTTGATGGCACGGCGCTCGTCCATCGCCCGGTAGCCCTCGGCGACCTCGTCGAGCGGCAGGGTGAGGTCGAAGACCTTGCCCGGGTCGATACGGCCTGACTGGACGAGGCCGATGAGGTCGGGCAGGTAGCGGCGTACGGGGGCAGGACCGCCGCGCAGGCCGACGTGGGAGAAGAACAGCTCCTGCCCGTCCACGGCGACCTCGTGGGGGACGCCGACGAAGCCGACGTTTCCGCCCGGCCGGGCGGAGTTCAGGGCCTGCCGCATGGCCTCACCGGTACCGACGCACTCCAGCACACTGTCGGCGCCGATTCCGCCGGTCAGCTCCTTGATCCGCTCGATGCCTTCCTCGCCGCGTTCGGCGACGATGTCGGTGGCACCGAACTCGCGGGCCAACTGCTGCCGGGAGGCGTGGCGGGACATGGCGATGATGCGCTCCGCGCCCATCTCCTTGGCGGCGATCACCGCGCAGAGGCCGACCGCGCCGTCGCCGACGACCACGGCGGTCGAGCCTGGCTTCACCTCGGCCGCGTCCGCGGCCCACCAGCCGGTGCCCATGACGTCGGAGACCGCTAGCAGGCTCGGCCACAGTTCCTCGCCCGGTACCTGGTCGGTGGCGACCAGGGTGCCCTGGGCGTTGGGGATGCGGACGTAGTCGGCCTGGCAGGTGGACATGAATTCGCGGTGCAGGCAGTTGGACTGGAAGCCGTTTCGGCAGTTCACGCAGGTGTTGTCCGAGGTGGCGAACGAGCCGATCACGAACTGGCCCGGCTTGACCGAGGTGACCTCGGAGCCGACTTCCTCGACGAAGCCGACGTACTCGTGGCCCATCGGATGCGGCTCATCGGTCGGCTCGGCGCCGCGGTAGGGCCACAGATCCGAGCCGCACACACACGTCACCGCCGTGCGGATGATTGCGTCGGTGGGGTGGAGGACCTTGGGGTCGTCCAGGGTCTCGAAGCGGATGTCGCCGGGGGCATAGATCATTGCGCCGCGCATGAGGGGTTCCTTTGCGAGCCGAGGCGCCGTACCAGGGGAGCGGCCGTCGCCGAGTGCAGGGCCAGGTGGATTTCCACCCAGCCGACTCACAGCCGGGCGAAAAGCACCACGTCATCCAGGTAACCCGCTCCGGGCGCGCGGAGCGAGGCACGGTCAAAGGGTGTACTGCCCGTACATCCCTTCCGTCGCGGGCGGGACGTACCGTCGAAGGCGTGGACAACCAAGCAGAGGTCCGCGAGTTCCTGACCTCGCGGCGAGCGAAGATCACCCCAGAGCAGGCGGGCCTGCCCTCCGGCAGCCGACGCCGGGTTCCCGGCCTGCGCAGGAGCGAGGTCGCCGCCCTGGCCGACATGAGTGTGGAGTACTACTCCAAACTCGAACGAGGCAACCTCGCCGGCGCCTCCCCGGCCGTCCTGGACGCCCTCGCCCGCGCACTCCAGATGGATGACGCCGAACGCGCTCACCTGCTGAACCTCGCCCAGGCAGCCGACGGCTCCGGCGCCCTCACCCGCCCCCGGCGGCGTCCCCCGCAGTGGAAGGCGCACCGCAGCCTGCAGTGGGTCCTGGACGCCGTCACCGCCGGCCCGGCCTTCGTGCGCAACGGCCGCATGGACCTCCTCGCCACCAACCAGCTCGCCCGTGCTTTCTATGACGACGTCTACGCCACGCCCCACAACCAGGCCAACCTGGCCCGCTACAACTTCCTGGACCCCGCCTCACGGCGCTTCTACCCCGACTGGGACCAGGCCGCCGACATCGCAGTGTCGATCTTGCGCACAGAAGCCGGCCGCAACCCCCACGACAAGGGCCTGCACGACCTCGTTGGCGAACTCTCCACCTGCAGCGACGACTTCCGCACCCGCTGGGGCGCCCACAACGTCCGCCACCACGGCACCGGCACCAAACGCTTCCACCACCACGCCGTCGGCGAGATGACCCTCGCCTACGAAGGACTGGAAATGGCCGCCGAACCCGGCCTCACCCTCACCGTCTACACCGCCGAACCCGGCTCACCCTCCGAAGAGGGGCTGCGCCTCCTCGCGTCCTGGGCCGCCACCCGAGATGCCGAAACTACCGAACCCTCCGCAGCGGGCTGAGCCTGGTTTGGCGAGCGCGAGAGGGACAGTCTCGACAGAGGTCGCTCGATGCGGGGCGTGCTGCCTGGCCATTCGTCCCGCGTCCCACCCTGTTCACGTGCCGGGGTTCGATTACCTCTCTGTCGGACAAGCGAAAACCTGTGTCGGCCGGAGTAGACATTGGGCGGTGGTGTGGTTATGGTTTCTCTCGTAGCCAAGAAGGACCGCAGGGCCTGGCAGACACGAACTGCCGGGCAGCAGTAGATGAAGTTGGCAGTGCGGTGCGGTGGTGGAGTTTCGAAGCCAGGGTTGTTGCAGGACGGCGACGGGGCTGACGACCGGACCGGGTGGCCCGCAGTGATCAGGGGCCGCCGCGAGCAGTACCGCAGTACCGCAAGTGCATTACCCGGCAGTGAAGTTGAGTGAGCAGTACCTCGGTGAAGGCGTCGGCTGCGGGCGCGCGCACCGGGAAGTTCGGCAGTGGGGTTCTAAGCCAGAGTGGATGCAGGAGTGGCGACGGGGCTGGCTGCCGGAGGGTGGCGCTTTCTCAGGTCACCGGCAGTTCGCATTACCAGCAGTGCGCAGTACCCCTTCGGTAAATGTTGATCAAGAGGGAAGAACGGAGGAGTTGAGCGCCATCAGGATCGCCCGGGTGGAATCGCTGAGCCCGGGTACCGCAGGACATCGATAGTGAGGTGGTCTCCGGTCAAGCAACCGCGATCCCCGCAGTTCCCGCCCTCTCCCGGGTGGGCATGCGGATACAGAAGGCCGACGCAGTACGAGGGTCGGCAGATGGTGTAGCAGTTCCTTCGGGGCCTTGGTGCCATATGGCACCAAGGCCCCTCCACGCGTTCCACAGAGAGGTGCAAATGACAGCAGACGATTCGTTCGGCCGTCTCGATGACGACGATTACCCCGCCTACACCATGGGCCGGGCCGCCGAGATGATTGGCGCCACCCAGGGTTTCCTCCGGGCCATCGGCGAGGCCCGCCTCATCACCCCGCTCCGCTCCGAGGGTGGACACCGCCGCTACTCCCGCTACCAGTTGCGCATCGCTGCCCGCGCCCGGGAACTCGTGGACCAGGGCACGCCTATCGAGGCCGCCTGCCGGATCGTCATCCTCGAGGACCAGCTCGAGGAAGCCCGGCGTATCAATGCCGAACATCACCGCGCCGCCGAAGCGGCAAAACCCACGACCTCAACCTGAGACGGCCCGGACCCGCGGCTACACATTCGCCGGACCCGTGGCAGTGCGTCTCGCCGCAGCCCACGGCGCCGACGTCGGCCGCTTCCGCGTACGAAGCCGCATCGCACCCGCACAGCTCGGCGAGCAGCTCGCCCTGCTCATCGACGGCGCCGCGGCTCGCACCCGCGTCCTCAACGCCGACGCCTTCCCCACCGCCGCCGCCATCGCCGCCGTCCTCATCGACAACGCCATCCCCGCCACGGCCGACGATGAGGGGGCACGGGAGGAAGCATCACGCTGACTTGGCGCTCCGCGGCCCGGCTTTGACGTGCTGCAGGTCGCGAGGCTGCACCGCTGGTAGGCGATATGAACCGGACGGCATCTGGCCCGGACCTGAAGGCTCTTAGGGAGCTGATGAGGAGTCCTCGTCTGCTGAGTGTGTCCGTCCGCAGGTGCACGGAAGCGTCGAGTTCCCCCTCGGGGATGCGGGATAGCACCGTGGGGTTGGCGATCTTGTAGCCGTTGAGGTGGAGGATCGGCAGGACGGCGCCGTCGTGCACGGGGTCGAGGAACTTGTTGGAATGCCAGGAAGCGGCGAGCGGTCCTGTCTCGGCCTCGCCGTCGCCGATCACGCAGGCGACCAGCAGGTCCGGGTTGTCGAGCGCGGCGCCGTAGGCGTGGGCGAGGGAGTAGCCGAGTTCGCCGCCCTCGTGGATCGAGCCGGGCGTCTCGGGGGCGACATGGCCGGGGCCCCACACGGAGAGCGCGTCGATGCCGCGCTCCTGGATGACGCGGTTGAGGTGGGTGTGGACGAGGTTCAGGCCGGGTGAGGTGACCGTCGGAGCACCTGGGGGTGGTGGCCTGTACGGGCCACCGAGAGGTACGGCGATGCTCGTGGCCGATCTCCTCCGCAGGAGTACCGTGAAGGCACCAAGGGCACTTCGTACTCCGGCATCCACGCGGGTCTCGTCCTCGGCGAGCATTGGCATCGGGGGCGGCCGCCGCGTCGCTCCGAAGGCGGGATCGCATCATGACCGCGACCACCACGTCCACCCGCACCACCCTTCCTCCTGTGACTCCCGTCGCCCGCTTGGCGCTGAAGTCTCTGACGGGAAGCGGCCTGCTCGACGGCGCCTGGTGGCCCCGCTCGCGCGACCTGGCCGCCGAACTCCCCGCCCTGGCAGACGTGCTGGATCCGCTGTGGGGGCGCATCACCCGCGTCGCCGTCAATCCCATGTTCTGGCCCGTCGTCCCGCGCAAGGTGGCCATCCGCGACCGCGTGCTCAAGGTCGGCTGGTTCACTCCTGAACTCGACCCGCACAAGCTGCTGTTGCTGTCCTACTCGACCGGCCGGTGGGACCTCTTGGTGATCCCGCCCGAGACGGGTGCCGCGGCTGCAGCCCGGCTCATGGCCGCCGCCTGCGCCGTGGACGGGCCCGCGCTGACTGCCACGGATTTCATCGCCGCTGAGACCGCACGTCACCACGATGTCGCCGAGGGCGACCGGCTGCAGAGTGCGCAGGCATGGTGGGAGTACGAGGGCGGTGCGGCCTCCACTCGTGCCGTTGCGACGGCCGCGGGGCGGTAACCGCCATGGGCGCCGCACTCACCGCCGCCGTCCTGCTCTTGATCACCATCGCCGCGTATGTGACCCACCGCCGCAGTACCCAGCACGCCGAAAGGACCACCTTGCGCACCTACATTCGTCCCCCTACAGGACGCTGGGCCGCCGAAGAGCTGAGGGGCGCCGGCACGCCGCTTCCTGGGTCTCTCCCGCCGGCCTCCCCGGCCGACCGGCACGACCATCGCGACGGGGGTCGCGGACGCTTCCGGGCGCGCCGCCGCCGTGACCGCCCCACGCACAAGCGGGCCCGCTGAGCGCAGTGTTCTCGTGCCGCCGACGGACGGCAACCCCATGCCGATCCGGGACTATGCTGCGGGGAGACGTCCCAGAACCCGGCGGTGCACTGCCGGCTCGTCTCCAGGTCAGAGGATCTGGCGGATTTGTACGTCGAATCCTCCCCTGCTCCGCCCGGTGAGGATTTCCACGGGCGGGAGGAGTTTCTGCACCGCTTGGCGGATGACGTACAGCTGCCGGGTTTCGACATGCTGGTCGCCGAATCGGAGGCGCTCACCGGGTGCGTATACGGAGCCCCGGTGGCGCGCGACGGCTCCTGGTGGGATGGATTCGACGGCGCCCGATCGACGACCTCACCCTGCTCATCGACTTGTTCCTCCACCATCCATGACCCTTGACCAGTAAGAAGGGCCAAGTCGCCGTTGGGCCTGTGTTTGGGTTCCGCGTGGCCGGCTACTCGACAGGAGCGTCCGACGGTCGGCTCGGACGAAGGCACCGGCGAGTTGAGGTCACAGCTCCCGGTGCCGTCCGCAGTTTCAGTGCGCGGCGCAGCTCGCGGTGCATCTGCTCGGGGAGCGGCTGATCTTGCGCCGAGCCGACCAGAGCCGTCTCGCTGGAGCACGGCCCCAGGACCATCACCATGCCGCGCGCCCGGTCGATCACCGCGCGGGTCGACAGCGTCCTGAGCAACTGGTCCTTCTCGGCCCGCAGTTCGAGGACCTCGGCCGCGAGAGCCTCGTCCCCCGTCAGAATCACAGCTCTCAAAGGCCGCTGTCCTTCGTCGGGCGAGCTGCCGCTCTCCTGCCGTACCGGGCGCGCTACCGCGGGTCAGGATTTTCCATCAGCCGGTGGTGGAGTTCCGTGGTCATGGCGTGGATGGCCCGGGTGAGTTCGGTGTTCGTCTTGAGCTCCAGTTCCTGCTCGACGAAGTCGTGGTCGGCCTTCGCCTGCTGGAACTCTGCTTGCCGGTTCTGCCCGATCATGACGAAGGTCGACAGGAAGATCGCCTCAAGGGATACGACCAGGGTCAGCATGGGCCACGGGTTGGACTCCACGAACAGCATCCAGAGCAGGAAGCCCGTCAGCGATGCGCAACTGGACGTCGCCCGCGCGCTTGGACCGGTGTGCAGCAACGACGGGATGGTGCTGCTGCGGGTCCGCTCGGTCGTTCATCTGAACGCGCCTGCTTCCATGGAGGGCCGTCACTGTGCGGTAGATGCTGCAGGGTGGCACTTCAGGAGTCCACCGCACCCGCCGCTTCGGTTCGGAACCTGAAAGGCCACGTTTTAGGGCCGGTTGGCCCTCTGTACGGTCCTTCGGCCCACAGCGCCACCACTGTGGGCGCGCGACATTGAAGAAGCCACCGCATTCGCGGTAGCAGTGTCGGCAAGACGGGTTCGCCATGGCAGTTCACGATCATTCGAGCGGGCGGGCCGGCCTACGGTTCCCCTCGCACCGCAAGGCACCGGCCTCAGCGGCATCGGTTGCCGCGCGTGACACCACCCGCTCGACGGCTTTCGCCACGGTCTTCGCGGGCGTGCGGATTCTGACCGGGTTCGTCTTCCTCTGGGCCTTCCTCGACAAGACGTTCGGCTGGGGTTACGCGACGGCTTCGGGCAAGGGCTGGATCGACGGCGGTTCGCCGACCAAGGGCTTCCTCAGCGGAGTTGCCGCAGGTCCGCTCCAGTCCACTTTCCACAGCATGGCCGGAGATGCCTGGGTGAACTGGTTGTTCATGCTGGGGCTGTTGGCCATCGGCGTCGCCGTGATGTCCGGTCTGGCGCTGCGTTTCGCCGCGGTGGCCGGCACCGTGATGATGGCGCTGATGTGGGCTGCCGAGTGGCCGCCGGCCCAGCACCTCTCGAACGGTCAGCCGAGCATGTCGTCCAATCCGTTGGTCGACTATCACGTCCTGTACGCCGCGATCCTCATCGCGCTCGCACTCGGCCACGCCGGCCGCGTCTGGGGCCTGGGCCGCGGCTGGGAGCGCATAGCGATCGTGCGCGACAACCGCTGGCTGAGCTGAGAGGGCACTCCTCATGCGGCACAGCAAGATCGGCTCGGTGATGACGGGTGACGTGGTGTGCGCCGAGTTCGGCACCCCGTTCAAGGAAGTGGCCCGTCTCCTCGCCCACCATCGGATCGGTGGTCTGCCCGTCGTGGACGGCGACGAGCGAGTGATGGGGGTCGTCTCCGGCAGCGACTTGATGCGCGACCAGGCCCGCACCGCACCATCCCCCGAGCCGCGGCAGCGGCCACGGCTGCGGCTCCTGCCCCAGGGGCGGAGCCAGTGGGACAGGAACGTCAGCGTTCAGGCGCATTCGGCCGGTCAGCTGATGTCGAGGCCGGCCGTGACGGTGCATGCCGAGGACACCGTCGCTGTGGCTGCGCGGATGATGGCGCAGCACGGGGTGGAGCGGCTGCCGGTCGTCGACGAGGAGGACCGCCTGGTGGGCATCGTGACCCGGCGGGATCTTCTCCAGCTCTTCCTGCGTCCGGACGCGGACCTGCACCGTGACGTTGTGGAAGACGTCCTGGACGGGGCGCTGCGCCTGCCGCTCACGGCTGTCTCCGTCGATGTCCACGACGGGGTGGTGAGCCTCGCGGGTGAGGTGGAGCGGCGCATCGAGGCCACGGTCGCTCAGCGGATGGCCCAGCAGATCGACGGTGTCATCGATGTCGTCTCCGAACTGACCTGGCGTATCGACGACAGCGTCGGCGAAACGGTGGACGCGGAACTCAAGGACGTCGCGGATGCCTGGATCGACAAACTCTGACGGCAGGGGACCGGCCATGGCACGGCGAGCACTTGTTGCGTACGGAACGAAGAACGGTTCGACCCAGGGGATAGCCGAGGCTGTCGCAGCCGCCTTGCGAACCCACACGGTTGAGACCGAGGTACATCCGGCATCCGAAGTCGAGGACGTGAGCCCGTACGACCTGGTGGTGCTGGGCGGCGCCCTGTACGCGGGGCGCTGGCACCGGGATGCCGTGCGGTTCGCACGCCGGCATCGTGCCGCGCTGCTGGAGCGGGCGGTGTGGCTCTTCAGCAGCGGTCCGCTCGACGCGTCGGCGACACAGCGGGACATCCCTCCGGTACGGGGCGCCCGCCGGGCGGCGGCGCATCTCGACGCCCGCCGGCATGTGACCTTCGGCGGCCGGCTCGAAGCCGGGGCGCAAGGCCGCATGGCACGCATGATCGTCGAGTCCGGACGCGGCGGGGACTACCGGGACTTCGACCGGATCGCCGCGTGGGCCACGGGTATCGCCGAGGAGTGCGCCGCAGAGGCACAGTTGCGATGAAGGGAAGAATCCATGTCTGTCCTGACCAGCATCCTCAGCGGGCTTCCCACCGAGCACCGTACGCGAGTGGCGGATCTTGCGCACGAGGTGTCCTTCCCTGCCCAGGCACGCCTGTTCAACGAGGGGCAGCATGCCGACCGGTTCTGGGTCGTTCGGTTCGGTACGGTCGCTCTCGACCTGCATGTTCCCGGGCGGTCTCCAGCAGTCATCGAGACTCTGGGGCCAGGTCGACTCGTAGGATGGTCATGGCTGTTCGCGCCGTATGTGTGGCAGTTGGGGGCAACGGCGCTGCGGCCGGTGGGTGCTGCGGAGTTCGACGCCGCTGCCGTGCGGGAGTTGTGCCGGAGCGAACCGGAACTGGGAGCGGCGGTGGGGCTGTGGGTTGCCCAGGTGCTCGCCCACCGGCTCCACTCCACCAGAATCCGCCTGCTGGATCTTTACGGGCCCGCCGGCAGTGGACCACCGCGCTGACGACACTCGACGCCCGGAGGGCAATGTGAGCCAGGAACGCGTCTTCTCAGCGGAATCGCCGATCCGGGTCTTCCTGCTCGACGATCACGAGGTCGTACGACGAGGCGTGCACGACCTCCTCGACTCGGAACCGGACATCACCGTGATCGGCGAAGCGGGAACCAGCGCGCAGGCCCTGGTCCGTGGTCCGGCGCTGCGCCCTGATGTCGCGATCCTGGACATCCGGCTCCCGGACAGCGACGGCATCACCGTCTGCCGCGAACTCCGAGACCGCATGCCGGAGTTGGCCTGTCTGATGTTGACGTCGTTCGACGATGACGACGCCCTGCTGGACGCGATCATGGCTGGGGCCGCCGGGTATGTCCTGAAGCAGATCAAGGGCTCGGATCTGGTCACGGCGGTGCGGACGGTGGCGGCGGGGCAGTCGATGCTCGACCCGGCGACCACCGGGCGCCTGATGAGTAGTCTCCGCGGACCCGCCGTTCCCGTGCAACCTCCCTCAGAGGCAGGGCAGTTGGATGCGCTGAGTGTGCGCGAACGGGAGATACTGGATCTGATCGGCGAGGGGCCCACCAATCGGCAGATCGGCAAACGCCTCTATCTGTCGGAGAAGACCGTCAAGAACCACATCTCGCGGCTCTTGGCGAAGCTCGGCGTCGAACGCCGGGTGCAGGCGGCGGTCCTGGCCGTCCGGATGGAACCTCTGCCTCGCAGGGATGCGTGACTCGGCAGAGCCGACGGAGCCCTGCCCTGGCGGGTATCGCAATCACGGACCCGGCACCGTGGTGTGAGAGGGTGGATGGTGTGGTCCAACGCGCCCTACCGCCCGGTGTGGAGACGCTCTACGCTCAAG
Source organism: Streptomyces sp. NBC_01465 (assembly GCF_036227325.1). Taxonomy (NCBI): domain Bacteria; kingdom Bacillati; phylum Actinomycetota; class Actinomycetes; order Kitasatosporales; family Streptomycetaceae; genus Streptomyces; species Streptomyces sp. NBC_01465. Next base: position 8,080,553 of record NZ_CP109467.1, read on the forward strand.
GTGAAGGGAAGGGATCTCCTCCCTTTCCGTAGAGCGAGGCTCCCTGCCCCTGAGCTGATCGAGGCCGGCCGGAGCCGTATCGCCGACATCACGGCTCCAGCCTCCGTCCTCGCGGCCGCTCGAGGCAGGGGGAACTCCCGCACCCCTGTGGTCGATTGAGGACACCGCACGTGGGGGCGACGTATCCGGGGGGAACAGTCGCCCCCACGTGCGCGCTCATCGTGAGGGCTGGCACGGAACCGCTAGCGGCGATCGGGAAGCGGTACGGTCCAGCACAGAAGGGTGCCGCCCTCGGTCGGCGCGGTCAGCGTGAGGTCGCCGCCCAGGTTCAGCGCCCGCTCGCTGAGGTTGCGCAGCCCGCTGCGGTGTCCGCCTGCGCCGATGCCAACTCCGTCGTCGGTGACCGTGAGGGTGAGTTGCTCCTTGCGGACGATGAGCGCGATCTCCGCGGACGACGCGTGTGCGTGGCGGACGACGTTCGCCAGCGCCTCGCTGAGTACGGCCACCACCTCGTCGGCCATGGTGTGCGGGACGTCGTTGTCGAGCAGTCCCTCCATGCGCAGGGACGGGGTGAATCCGAGTGCGGGGACGGCTTCTTCGGCGGTCCGGGAGGCGTTGGCCCGCAGGCCGGGACCGACTGCGGTCGCGCCGTGGGCCCGCAGTCCGAAAATCGTGGAGCGGATGATCTTGATGGTGGTGTCGAGGTCGTCGACCGCCCTGCCGATCCGTTCGGTTGCTTCCGGGTTTTCGACGAAACGCTGCGCGCTCTGCAGGGTCAGTCCAGTGGCGAACAGCCTCTGGATGGCCAGGTCGTGGAGATCGCGCGCTATCCGGTCGCGGTCCTCCAGTACGCTCACCTGCTCCGCGGCCTTGCGCCGGTCGGCGAGTTCCAGCGCGAGGGCGGCCTGTCCGGCGAAGCCGGGCAGCGGTGCGATCTCCTCCGGGGTGAAGGGTGTGCGTCCCGCGGCGCGGGCCAGCAGGAGGACCCCACGAGCTCCGTCCCTCGTACTCAGCGGAACAGCGAGCGCGGGCCCCAGCCCCTTCCAGCGCTCGGGACGGTAGGTCACCCGCGGGTCCGTCGCCACATCCGCGGTGACAATCAGCTGTCCTGCGACCAGCGCTGACCCCGTCAGGGTTCCCTCGCGCGGCATCCGCATCCCACGGTGCACCGCGGCCCCCTCACCGAGCGCGAGTACCCCGCGCAACTCCTGGGTATCGGGGGTCAAGAGGTCGACCACGCCCAGGTCGGCCGAGGTGATGGCCCGCGCCCGGTCCAGCATCAGCTCCAGGACTGTCGTCTCCGGGGCGCCGGAGAGCAGACCGCTGGTGAGCTCGGCGCCGGCCGCCAGCCAACGCCCCCGCACCTGTGCCTCCGCGTACAGGCGGGCGTTGTCGATCGCCACCCCGGCCGCAACCGCCAGGGTCGACAGGACGGCCTCGTCCTCCGCGTCGAACTGCGCACCCCCTCGTTTCTGTGTGAGGTAGAGGTTGCCGAACACCACTCCGCGCACGCTCACGGGCACGCCCAGGAAGGAGTGCATCGGTGGATGGTGCGGGGGGAAACCGTAGGAGGCCGGGTGCTCGGACAGTTCTCTCAGCCGCAGCGGCTCGGGATGGCTGATCAGCTCGCCGAGGAGCCCGTGGCCGGCGGGCAGTGCCCCGATCTGCGTGTGCTCGGCGTCGCTGATACCCACCGTGACGAACTGGGCGAGGCGTTGATCCGGCCCTATCACTCCCAGTGCGCCGTATTCGGCATCGACCAGGATGGCCGCGGCCTCGGTGATGTGCCGCAGCACCTGTGAGAGATCGAGCTCGCGTCCCACCGACAGGACCGCCTCCAACAGGCTGTGCAGACGCCCTCGAGTGCTGAGGACCGCCCGGATCTGCGCCTGGAGTTCTTCGAGCAGCACATCCAGGCGCAGCCGTGGCACGGTTTCGGACAGTGCGGGTTCCTCGGCGTTCAACTGTGGTCTCCGCTCGCTCGGCCGGCCTGGAAGGGCGGTGCCGCCACGTCAGAACTGGTGCTCCGCGTCATGACAGGTGAGGCAGGTGAGGCGGCGAGCGGGAATCTTGAGGGTGGTGAGTCCCGTGCCCTCCTCGCGGTGGATTTCGGCGGCGCCGGTCTTGGTGTGCTCAAGGCAGGTGGCGGCGCCGCAGCGCGTGCACACGGCGGTGGCAGCGGTGGTGATGCCGCGCTGGAGGCAGTCGTAACAGTTCATGATTCCCTCGGCTCTCTGGGGTGTTGTCGGATACGGCGGGGTGGGAGTAGGAGGTCCTCCGGGCAGGAGAGCCCCATCACCGTGCCGGGCAGGGCCAGTGGGAGCGCAGCGGGGAGGAACAGTGCGTACATGACCTACCGCCGGGATCTCGGTGCACTGTCAAGGGGCGCGGGGCCGGACGACATGCCCCGCTGGACGCACCGGGGGTGCTCAGGAGCCCGTGTGGAGATAGGGAGACGCGGACCCTGCGGCAGATGGTGCGGAGTGCTCCGGTGCGACATCGCGGTGAAAGCGGCGCGGCCGGGGGCCAGGGCGGCATCACCCACGCTAGTCCCCGGATACGGCCTTGCACAGCGCCAGTCGGCCCGGGACAGGCATCAGGCCGGTCCGGGGACAGGGCCATCCGGCACCTGCTGCTTGCTCGGGCGTGGTCCTAGGCTGCGAAACGAGGCTCCGGCCCCAGACGGCCGGACCCCATGCCGGCGATGACGCCCGCTCGGCGGTCTATGCAGGGAGTGCGAGATGCCCGACATCCAGCAGGAATCGGCACGTTATCTTCGCGCGCAGGAACTGGCCGCGCTCGATGCGCACTGGAGGGCGGCGAACTACCTGGCGGTCGGCCAGATCTATCTGATGGCCAACCCGCTGCTCGACGAGGCGCTGCGCCCCGAGCACATCAAACCCCGGCTGCTGGGTCACTGGGGGACGTCGCCCGGGCTGAACCTCGTCCACACCCACCTCAACCGTGTGATCACAGACCGCGGCAAGGACATCCTGTGCATCTGGGGTCCCGGCCACGGAGGGCCCGCGGTACTCGCCAACTCCTGGATCGAGGGCACGTACTCCGAGACGTACCCGGACGTGAGCCGGGATGCAGACGGTATGGCTCGTCTCTTCCGGCAGTTCTCCTTCCCCGGCGGGGTGCCCAGCCATGTGGCCCCGGAGACGCCCGGTTCGATCCACGAGGGCGGCGAACTCGGCTACTCCCTCTCCCATGCCTACGGCGCCGCGTTCGACAACCCCGATCTGCTGGTCGCCTGCGTGATCGGCGACGGCGAGGCCGAGACGGGACCGCTGGCCGCTTCCTGGCACTCCAACAAGTTCCTCGACCCCGTCCGCGACGGAGCGGTCCTGCCGATCCTGCACCTCAACGGCTACAAGATCGCCAACCCGGCCGTGCTCGCCCGGCTCCCCGAGACCGAACTCGACGACTTCCTGCGCGGGTTGGGCCACGAACCGATCCATGTCGAGGGCGACGATCCGCTCCAGGTGCACGACGCGATGGCGCACGCCATGGACACGGCCCTGGACCTGATCGGCGCCATCCAGCGCGGCGCGCGCGAGGAGGGCGTCACCGAGCGGCGCCCCTGGCCGGTGATCGTGCTCCGTACGCCCAAGGGCTGGACCGGACCGGCCGAGGTGGACGGGATTGCGGTCGAGGGGACCTGGCGCGCCCATCAGGTCCCGCTGGCCGGCGTACGCGAAAACCCGGACCACCTGCGCCAGTTGGAGCAGTGGATGCGCTCCTACCGGCCGCGGGAGTTGTTCGACGACCGGGGCAGGCCGAGCGCCCAGGTCCTGGAGTGCGTGCCACAGGGCGTGCGGCGCCTCGGCGCGAGCGAGCACGCGAACGGTGGACTCCTGGTCCGTGCCCTGCCGCTCCCGCCGCTCGAACGCTACGCAGTGCAGGTCGACAAGCCCGGCACGACGATGCACGAACCCACCCGGGTACTGGGCGATCTCCTGGAAACCCTCATGGAGAACACCGCCGAGCGGCGCGACTTCCGCCTCTTCGGCCCGGACGAGACCGCCTCCAACCGCCTGCAATCCGTCTACCGCGCCACCGGAAAGGCGTGGCAGGCGCAGACCCTGCCGGTGGACGAGCACCTCGACCGGCACGGACGGGTCATGGAAATCCTCTCCGAACACACCTGCCAGGGCTGGCTGGAGGGCTACCTGCTCACCGGCCGGCACGGGATGTTCTCCTGCTACGAGGCGTTCGTCCACATCGTCGACTCCATGGTCAACCAGCACATCAAGTGGCTGCGCACCGCCCGCCGCCTGCCCTGGCGCCGTCCCGTCGCCTCCCTCAACTACCTCCTCACCTCGCACGTCTGGCGCCAGGACAACAACGGCTTCTCCCACCAGGACCCGGGCTTCATCGATCACGTCCTCAACAAATCCCCCGAAGTCGTCCGGGTCTACCTCCCCCCGGACGCCAACACGCTGCTCGCGGTGGCCGACCATGTCCTGCGCTCGCGCGACTACGTGAACGTCGTCGTCGCCGGCAAGCAGCCGTGCTTCGACTGGCTGACCCTGGAGGAGGCCCGCGGCCACTGCGCCCGCGGAGCCGGGATCTGGGACTGGGCAAGCACGGAAAACGGCGGCCGGGACCCGGACGTGGTTCTGGCGTGCGCCGGTGACGTTCCCACGCTGGAGGTACTGGCCGCGGCCCAGTTGCTGCGCCGCCACCTTCCCGAGCTGGCGGTGCGCGTGGTGAACGTGGTGGACCTCGCCCGCCTCCTCCCCACGGCGGAGCATCCGCACGGCATGCCCGATGCCGAGTACGACGCCTTGTTCACCCCGGACAAACCGGTCATTTTCGCGTACCACGGCTACCCGTGGCTGATCCACCGCCTCGCCTACCGGCGCTCCGGCCACGCCCATCTCCATGTCCGCGGCTACAAGGAGGAGGGCACCACGACGACGCCCTTCGACATGGTCGTACGCAATGACCTCGACCGGTACCGCCTGGCCATGGACGTCATCGACCGAGTCCCCGGCCTCGCCGAGCGAGCCGCCACGATCCGCCAGGAACTGTCGGACACCCGCCTGCGCCACCACGACTGGATCCGCGAACACGGCACCGACCTCCCAGAGGTCGCCGACTGGACCTGGACCGGCTGAACTCAACGCCAGGGAGAGGGGACTTCGAAGCGGGGCAGTCCCTCGGAGCAGACCGACGCCGGACTGTCCCATGCCCCGGCAGCCTGGAGGGAGTGCTCCGCGGCACCCTCGGGCGCCGTGCCGCACAGGGCACAAGGCCGCCCCTGAAGCTCCGGCCTTCTCCATGACACCTGACGTGCGGATTCTTATCTGAAACGAGGGACCTTTGTCCCCTGCCCCGGGGTTCGCGATCGGAGCGAAGGTGGGGGTGGCGGGGCCACTGTGCGCTTTGCCCGTGCTCCGCCCGGAAGGGGTCAATGACCATGCGACACCGCACTGTTGCCGACCTGATGACGCACGCCGTCATCAGCGTCCGCACCGACACCACCTTCAAGGACGTCGCCGCGAAACTGGCCGAGAACTCGATCGCCGCCGTGCCGGTCGTCGACGACCAGAACTGCCCCCTCGGCGTGGTCTCGGAGGCAGACCTGCTCCGCCGTGAAGCAGTCCAGCCCGATCCCGACGGCCACTCCGCCACGGCGGGCAGGCCGCACGATGGGGGAGGCGGGCAGGGCGAGACGGCGGGCGAGCTCATGTCCTCACCAGCCGTCTGCGCACAGCCGCAGTGGAATGTCGTCGAGGCGGCGCGGACCATGGACCGGCACCAGGTCAAACGTCTCCCCGTCGTCGACGAGACCGGGAAACTCGTCGGCATCGTCAGCCGAAGCGACCTCCTGCGAATCTTCCTTCGCCGTGACGCAGTGATCCGCGAGGAGATCACCTACGACGTCCTGCACCGAACCCTCGCCATCAGCCCGGAGACGCTGCATGTCGCGGTGTCCGACGGGATCGTGACACTCAGGGGCCGCATCGAGCAGCCCGCACTGCACTCCACCGTGCTGCGGCTGTGCCAGTCGGTCGACGGCGTCGTCGCCGTCCACGAACTGCCCGCCGATGCAGCCGCCACGCCTCCCGTACGGCACTCGTAAGCCCGCAACGACGTGCCCGGCCCCCTCCGTGGAGGGGGCCGGGCACGTCGTTGCGGGCTCAGACGTTCTCCCGTGCTCCGTTCGCCAGCGGGAGGATCTCCGGCTTGGCGACCTCGCCGGGCCGCTGTTTGGACGCGGCGGCCGCGGTCTCGCGGGCGAGGAAGGAGCCGAGCTCGCCGATCGTGCTCATCAGCGGGGCGGGGAAGACGACGGTGGTGTTCTTGTCGACGCCGATCTCCACCAGGCTCTGCAGATTGCGCAGTTGGAGCGCAAGCGGATGCTCCATCATGATGTCGGACGCTTCCCCGAGCGCCGCTGCGGCCAGTGATTCCCCCTGAGCGTTGATGATCTTTGCGCGCTTCTCGCGCTCGGCCTCAGCCTGGCGGGCCATCGCACGCTTCATGCTGTCGGGCAGCTGGATGTCCTTGAGTTCGACGAGGGTGACCTCCACGCCCCACTCGACGGTGGCGACGTCGAGGATCTCGCGGATGTCCAGGTTGATGCGGTCGGTCTCCGACAGCGTCTCGTCCAGCGTGTGCTGTCCGACGACCTTGCGCAGCGTGGTCTGCGCGATCTGGTTGATCGCGGCATGCACGTTCTCGATCGCGATGACCGATTTCACGGCGTCCACGACACGGAAGTACGCCACCGCCGACACATCGACGCTGACGTTGTCCCGGGTGATGATCCCCTGCGACTGGATGGGCATCGTGACGATCCGCAGCGAGACCCGGTGCAGGACATCGACGAACGGAACGATGAATCGCAGGCCGGGGGAGCGGGGACCCACCAGCCGGCCGAACCGGAACAGCACCCCCTTCTCGAACTGCTTGACGACCTTGATGGCCATGGCGAACGCCACGACGACCAGCAGGGCCACCACGACGATCAGGAAAATGAGCACGCCCATGTGCTGCTCCTCAGCTAGGGCACGAGGCCTCCGGCCCTGCGCACTCCAGCCGGAGCACGACGGGCACAGGAGCCGGACTGAACCCCTGTACCAAAGCGGACAGTGGAGACCCGCAGTGGCGGGCCCGGCCGGGCTCCGCAGTTCGTACCGTCCCCCGAGCATGGCCCGCTGCGCGCGGCGCGGGCAGGGGCCGATCGGGCCGTGAAGCCAGGGCCGGATGGCCCGGTCACGGCTTGGGCGCGGGTGCATAGCGTGAAGTCGGCTCCCCGTTCACAACCGATCGGCAGGAGAACAACGACATGGCTCAGCACAACGATTCGAAGCCCCGGCCCGTCGTCGTGGGCGTGGACGGCTCGACCTGCTCACAACAAGCGCTGCGGTGGGGCCTGGCCCAGGCCGGACTGACCGGCAGCACCATTGAAGCCGTTGCCGCGTGGCAGTACCCCGAGGTGTACGGATACACCTACGGGTGGGTGCCGTCGATGCCCGAGGGCGGTGTCTTCGCCAAAGCCGCCGAGCGGGCCCTGCAGGAAACCGTGGCCAACGTACGGGACCAGCTCGACCGACCCGCCGCAGTGACCCTCCGCGTGGCAGAGGGCCACCCCGTGAAAGTGCTGATGGACGCGGCCCGCAACGCGCAGGTCCTGGTCCTGGGCAGCCGTGGCCACGGCACCTTCACCGGCATCATGCTCGGCTCGGTCAGCCAGCACTGCGTGCAGCACGCACCCTGCCCTGTCGTCGTCATCCCCTCCACCGCGAGCGGCACGGTGTAGCGCCGATCTGTTGCTGACCGGGGGTCGGCATGGTGATGGCGTCCTGCTCGCCGCGGCCGGTATACGGCGCAACCCGGAGGCGGCCGGCCACTGAGGGACGCGACGAGCATTCCAGTGGGTCCCGCGATGCGAACAGGCATCGCGGGACCCGTGTCTCGTGCGTCGGGCGAGGCCCGTACGACTCCCTCAGTTCACGGCCGTTCCCGGGAGCGGCGCCGGCCGGAGGGCAGGGCGGTCGGGGCGGCGCCGGTGATCACGGTGTTGGAGACCGTGCCGATGCCTTCGACGGTGAGGGTGACGGTGTCGCCCGGCTTCAGCGGCGGTGGGGTCTGCTCGCCGCGAAGGCCCCACAGTTCGGCGAGGCAGCCGCCGTTGCCGCAGGTGCCGGAGCCCAGGACATCGCCGGGGACGACGCGTGTGCCGCGCGAGGCGTAGGCGGCCATCTCCTCGAAGGTCCAGCTCATGTTGGAGAGAAGGTCTTTGCCGATCGTTTCACCGTTGACCTCGGCGGTCAGCGCCAGGCGCAGGAAACCGTCGGTGTCGCGGTACCGCTCCAGTTCGTCCGCGGTGACGAGGTAGGGGCCGAGGGTGGTGGCGGTGTCCTTGCCCTTGCAGGGGCCGAGGCCGACCTTCATCTCGGCGGACTGGAGGTCCCGGGCGGACCAGTCGTTGAAGACGGTGTAGCCGATGATGTGGTCGCGGGCCTGCTCGGGCGTGAGGTCGCTGCCCTCGCGGCCGATGACAGCGGCGACTTCGAGTTCGTAGTCGAGGGCGGTCGAGCCCGGGGGCATGGGGATGTCGTCGTGCGCGCCGAATAGGGCGTGCGGGTTGGTGAAGTAGAAGGTGGGCGCGGCGTACCACTGCTCGGGCACTCCTGCGACGCCGTCCACGGCCTTGCGTACGCCTTCGACGTGTTCCTCGAAGGTGACGAAGTCCCGTACGGAGGACGGCTGGAGCGGGGGCAGCAGCCGGACCTGGGAGACGTGCGGTCCCGGTGGTACGTCGAGCGCGGATGCCCCGGCATCCAGGAGGGCGGGCAGACCGCCGCAGGTGTGGATCAGCTCGGTGAGAGATGTGGTGCCGGGCAGCGGGTAGAGGGTGCCGTCCGCCTCGACGACGGCGACGCGGGTGCGGTGCTGGTGTGCGTAGGTGGCGAATCGCATGGGGGCTCCTGGCGCGAACAGGGGCCGGGGGCGCGGAGGGCGGAGTCAGGGCATGGACAGGGCCGTCGCGCCCCCGGGACTCGGGGTGGTCAGACCGGCGGGGCGACGAACACGCCGCGGTCGGGGTCGTTGAAGGACTCCTTGGCGACGAGTTCGTTCATCGCGTTCGCCGTGCCCCACTGGTCGGTGACCTCGGGCTTGGAGAAGTCGTAGACGTGCGGATGCCAGGTGTCCTCGTCCAGGCACTCCAGCTCGGTGGTGTATTCCACGGTGTTGCCGTGCGGGTCGAGGAAGTACGTGAACGTGTTGTCGCCCGCCATGTGCCGGCCCGGCCCCCAGACCTTCTTGAAGCCGGCCCGCATCACCCGGCCGGAGCCGCGCATGTACTCGTCGATGCCGCGCATCTCGAAGGAGACATGGTGCAGTGCGGTGTGCGGGCCCTGTGCGATCGCCATCGAGTGGTGCTGGTTGGAGATCCGCATGAAGTGCATGACCTCGCCCATGTGCGGGGAGGAGAGCGTGTCGGACAGGGCGAAGCCGAGGTGGCGCTCGTACCACTGCCGGGTTCGGTTGAGATCGGGGGAGTTGAGGACGACGTGGGAGAGCTTGACCGGGATGGCCTCCTTCTCCTCGATCTTGCGGTGCTGTCGTACCTCGACGTCGGCGGAGACCTCGATGGTGCGGCCGTCGATGTCGAAGAAGCGGAAGCCGTAGCCGCCGCCAGGGGTGTCGACCTTGCCCGGACGTGATATCAACTGCACGTCTCCGGCGAGGAGTTGCTCGGCGAGGGTGTCGACGTCCTGCGGTGAGGCCGCTCCGTAGGAGACGAGGTCGAGGCGCTTCTCGCCGGCCTTCCGCAGCCGTATGACGTACTGCTCGGGGGAACCCTCGGCGGCGAGGAAGGAGATGCCGGAGTCCTCGGCGACCTTGGTCAGGCCCCAGACACCGGCGTAGAAGTCGAGCTGCTTGTCGTAGTCGGGCACGGCCAGGTCGACGTGCCGCAGGTGGGTGAGCAGACGTCCGTTCATGGTGGTCAGCCCTTCTGGAGGCGGAGGAGTGCGGCAGCGGTGCCGCCGCGGATGGCGTCGAAGTCGGCGGCCGGCAGGTGCGCGGAGCGCAGGGCGCCGAGTGGGTCGTCGGTGCCCATGTCGAAGGGGAAGTCGGAGCCGAGCAGCACCCGGTCTGCTCCGGCCACGCGCACCAACTCCCGCAGCACGTGCGGGTCGTGGACCAGTGAGTCGAAGTAGAGGTGCTTGAGGTAGCTGCTGGGCGGCTGGGTGCAGCCGGCGCCCGCGTCCGAGCGGGCTGCCCAGGCGTGGTCGGCGCGGCCGATGTGGGTGGGCAGGTAGCCGCCGCCGTGCGCCGCGATGATCTTCAGGTCGGGGTGGCGGTCCAGGACGCCGGAGAAGATGAGGTGGGAGAGGGCGACGGCGTTCTCGGTGGGCTGGCCGACGGAGTTGGACAGGTACCACTGGTCGAGGCGTTCGTCGAGGGTGCAGCCGAAGGGGTGCAGGAAGACGAGCGCTCCTGTCTCTTCGGCGCGCGACCAGAAGGGTTCGTAGGCCGGGTCGGACAGTTCGCGCCCCGGGGCGTGGCTGGAGATCTCCACCCCGGAGAGGCCGTGCTCAAGCGCGTGGTCGATCGCGCGCACCGCCTGTTGTGGATGTTGCAGGGGTACGAGGCCGAGGCCGCGCAGCCGGTCGGGGGCGGCCGAACAGTGCGCGGCGGTCGCCTCGTTGGCGAGCCGGTACACCTTCTCGGCCGTCTCCTCGTCGGCCCAGTAGTGGTAGTGCGAGGGGGAGGGGCTGACGAGTTGGACGTCCACGCCCGCGGCGTCCATCGCAGCGAGCCGGACGGCCGGATCGGTGAGGCGAGGAATGCGTTCGCCGATCATCGGGCCGTTGACCTTCAGGGCAGCCGGTCCGTTGCGGCGGGCGTCCAGGCCCTTCGCCTCGGCAAGGCCCGGCAGGCCGTCCACCAGCGCCTCGACCTCGGGCAGCAGGACGTGGGCGTGCACGTCGACGGTGGGCGGTGTCGTCACGGCAGTTCCCGCAGCATGGTCATGGTGCGGCCCATCAGCCCGGGTATGTCCGCGTCGCGGACTCCGTCGAGCTGCCACTGGCCGATCTGTACGGACGCTTCGACGACGGGACGCACGCGGTGGATCCGCCGTTCGTAGTACGCCTGGAACAGGGCGTCGTCCCAGGTGTCGGAGGCGGTCAGCATCTGGGCGAGGACCCAGGCGTCCTCCATCGACAGGGCCGCGCCTTGGGCGAGGGTGGGCGGGCAGCAGTGCGCGGCGTCGCCGACCAGGACGACGCGGCCGCGGTGCCAGGAGCCCTCGACCAGCATCCGGTCGAACCAGGTGTAGTTGACCTGCGTCGGGTCGGTGATGTGCCGGGTGATCTCGGGCCAGTGGCCGCCGTAGTGCTGTGCGAGGGCACGCATCTCGTCGGCGTAGGAGGCGGTGGGGATGGAGGCACGGTCGCGTTTGGCCTCGACGACGTACGCGTAGAGCGTGCTCTCGCTGGTCGGGCAGTAGCCGGCGATGTAGGCGGGGCCGCCGAAGGCGAGGTCCGTGCGGGTCAGGCCGGCCGGGCGTGGGGCGGCGATCCGCCAGATGGCCATGCCGGTGGGTTCCGGTCTGTCCATGATGCCGATGGCCGCGCGCGTCGTGGAGCCCAGGCCGTCGGCGGCGATCACCAGATTGTAGCGGCCCTGGCTACCGTCGTCGAAGGCGACGGTGACGCCAGTACCGTCTTGTTGCAGGGACTCCGCGCGAACACCCAGCCGTACGGTGGCACCGCTCGCGCGGACCGTGTCGATCAGAATGCGCTGGAGCTGTGGGCGCTGCATGCCGACGGTGGCCGGCAGGTCGTCGCCGCCGGTGCGCAGATCCTCGGCGACGTGCAGGACGGTGCCGTCGGGCGCGGTGATGCCGACCGCGCCGAAGCCGTAGCCGGACCTCTCCACCTTCTCCCACACGCCGAGCTCGCGCAGCACACGCAGGGCGTTGCCCTGGAGCGTGATGCCGGATCCTGCGGTGGCGTTCCAGTCGTCCTTGACTTCGATCAGGTCGACCGCGATCCCGGCGCGGCGCAGCAGGATCGTCGCGGCGTTGCCGGCCGCGCCGCCGCCGATGACGAGAACCGTGCTGGGTGTGCTCATGAGGGGAACTCCTTCGTTCCGCTGGTGACTTGGCAGGTTGGGGGCGTGCTACTTGACGGCGATCGGATTGACCGGGGAGCCGACGGCGCCGGTGATCGGCAGGGGAGCGGCGGTGAGCCAGAAGTCGTACGCACCGTCGCGTGCGCAGTCGGCGGCGAGCGCGTCCAGGTCCCACATCTCGCCGATGAGCAGGCCCATGTTGGGGATGGCGACCTGGTGCAGCGGCTGAAAGGCGTGCTCGAACTCGTTCGGGCGGACCTCGAAGCCCCAGGTGTCGGTGGCGATCGCGGCGATCTCGGTGCGGTGCAGCCAGCCGGCGGTGGTGAAGGAGAGGCCGGGGGCCGAGCCGCCTGCGTACTCGCCCCAGCCGTCGCGCCGGGCCCGCGCGAGCTGACCGGTGCGTACCACCACGATGTCGCCGCGCCCGATCCGCACCCCGTGGGCGTCGGCGGTCGCGCTCAGATGCTCCTCGGTGATCGCGAAACCGTCCGGCAACTCGCCGTCCTCGCCCACCACTTGACCCACGTCGAGAAGGACGCCGCGCCCGGCGACGTACGGGGCCATGTGCTCGATGCCGGTGACCAGGTCACCGTCGGAGGTGACGACCGTTTCGGCCGGGCGGCCGTTCCACGCCCTGCCGTGGTCGAAGATGTGGCCGAGCCCGTCCCACTGCGTCGAGCACTGCAGCGGCATGGCGATCACGTCGTCGGCGCCGCCGATCCCGTGCGGGAAGCCCTGGTTGCCGAGGGCGGCATCGGTGCCGGTGTCGAGCATCGTGTGCACGGGGTTGGTCCGGCGCCGCCAGCCCTTCTGTGGCCCGTCCATGTCGAAGCGCTGCGAGAGGGAGAAGCTGACGCCCCGCCGCACCAGCGCGGCGCCCTCGCGGCGCTTGGCCTCGTCGATGAAGTTGAGGGTGCCGATACGGTCGTCCTCGCCCCAACGCCCCCAGTTCGAGTACGCCTTGGCGGCCTCGGCGATCGCGCCTTCCGGGTCGGTCCGGTCCGGAGCCGTCACGACGCCACCTCAGCCACGCAGCGGGTGCGCTGTGCACCGAGCCCGGTGACAGAGCCGTCCATCACGTCTCCGTCGCGCAGCAGGCGCCCCCAGTGCATGCCGTTCCCGGCCGGGGAACCCGTCAACACGAGGTCGCCGGGGAGGAGTTGAGCGGACTGTGAGGCGTAGGACACCATCCGCGCCACGTTGAAGATCATGTCCTTGGTGGACTCGTCCTGCATGGTCTCGCCGTTCAGCTTCAGCACCAGGCGCAGGTCGCCGGGGCCGGCGATCGACTCGGCGGGCACGATCCACGGGCCGAGCGGGGTGAACCCCGGCGCGTTCTTGCTGCGCAGCCAGTCGGTGCCGATCTGCGGCATGTCCCGGCGGAAGACGGTCGCGCGGTCGGTGAGATCGTTGGCGATCGTGTACCCGGCGACGTACTCCAGCGCCGCGTCGATGGAGATCTGGTGCGCGGGGCGGCCGATCACGGCCGCCAACTCCAGTTCCCAGTCCGGCTTTTCGGCCCATTCGGGGAGTACGACGTCGTCGTAGGGTCCGGTGATCGCGCTCGGCAGGCCGATGAAGACGTACGGCAGGTCCTCCTGCGCCCGCCGGTCCATGATCTCCGCCGCCTCGGCGCGCCGTTCGTCCTCCGGCCGGTCGTCACCGGGCGCGCGGTGTGCCACATGCAGATCGATGACGTGCTGCCGGTAGTTGGCGCCGGACTGGAAGACCTGCCGCGGTTCGACGGGAGCGTGTACCCGGAACTGCGCCAGCGGGCTGCGTTCTACGGAATCGTCGTCGGCCAGCGACCGCAGGCGGGGCAGTACCGCCGGCCAGTCCTCCAGGAGGCGGCGGACGGTCAACTGCTCGTCGCCGAGGGCGTCGCGCAGGTCGACGACGCGCTCGTCGGCCGTGACCAGGGCGGGGAACGCCGGGCTGTCCGGGGCCGAGAGTGTCGCGAGGGCGAACGGGCCGGCGAAGGGCGCGGATGCGGGAGCGGGTTTCACGGACATGTCCTCCTGATTGCGGTGGGACTAATCTGGACCCGCCACCAACGATCAGGGAAATAGATTGCATGGATGGAAGCTATCCACTCGATGGATTTCTCCTGGTCAGCGCCGTACCGGCGCCGTACAGCAAGGGGGAAGAACGTGAATCTGGCCCGCCTGGACCTCAACCTCGTCGTGGCCCTGCGTGCCCTGCTGGAGGAGCGCAACGTCACCCGTGCCGGGCAGCGCGTCGGACTGAGCCAACCCGCCATGAGCGCCGCCCTCTCCCGGCTGCGCCGCCACTTCGACGACGACCTGCTCGCCCGCGTCGGTGGACACTACGAACTCACCGCCCTCGGGCAGGTTCTCCTCGACCGCACCTCCACCGCCTACGACGTCATCGAACGGCTCTTCTCCAGCCAGGCCACGTTCGACCCGGCACATGAGAGCCGCGAGTTCAAGCTGGTGGCTTCCGACTACGCCGTCGCCGTCTTCGGCGCCGAACTCGCCCGCGTTGTCCACGAGGAGGCCCCTGGCATTCGGCTGCGGTTCGCGCAGACGCCGCCCACCGTGGTGGACGACACCGCCACGCTGCTCAGCACCGTCGACGGACTGCTCATGCCGCACGGTGTCATCAGCGACTTCCCCGCCACCGATCTCTACGACGACCGCTGGGTCTTCGTGGTCGCCGACGACCATCCGACCATCTCGGACGGACTCACTCGACAAGACCTCGCGGAACTGCCCTGGGTCACCTACCAACGCACCTACGACGCGCCCGCCGTGCGCCAGCTCGGGATGCTTGGCGTCGAGCCGCGCGTGGAGGTGTCCGTCGACAGCTTCCAGCTGCTGCCGCAGCTGGTGGCCGGCACCCGGCGCATCGCCATGGTCCAGGCCCGGCTCGCCCGACTGCTCGCACCCATCGCCGCCGTCCGCGTCGTGGAACCTCCCTACGAGGCTGTGCCCCTGCAGGAGGCCCTGTGGTGGCACCCGGTCCACACGCACGACGCCGCTCATATCTGGCTGCGGGAGACCGCAGCGCGCGTCGGGTCGAGACTGCCCCCACCGCTCGGCGGATGAACCGGGACGTGCGACTCTTCGGAAACATTGCACTCCGGGTGAACCAATATCTGTGCCCGAGAGATCAAGGTTTGATGGAACGCGCAGTGAGAGTTTATGCCGTGGTGAGCGGAATGGAATTGCGCAACGCACGCAGGTCGTTGCAGCGTGCTACTGTCCATCTCAGTTGCAGTTGTGGTTCCCAAAGCTTCAAGTGCCCCCACCCGGTTTTTTCCGGTGGGAGCACTTTGTATTTCCGGTCATTTTCCGGGCGGGGTAATCATCGCGGCGACACGGTGTCCGCGCAGTGTGGGTTCCGATGTACTGCCCCAAAGGAGATATGACATGGCTGCTGGTACCGTGAAGTGGTTCAACGCGGAAAAGGGATTCGGCTTCATCGAGCAGGACGGTGGCGGCGCTGACGTGTTCGCCCACTACTCGAACATCGCCGCCCAGGGATTCCGCGAGCTGCTCGAAGGCCAGAAGGTGACCTTCGACATCGCGCAGGGCCAGAAGGGCCCGACGGCCGAGAACATCGTTCCGGCCTGACGCTGACTGTGTAGCTGGGGCCCGCATCCCTCGGGGTGCGGGCCCCAGCTACACGCATTTCCCGCGGTGCTTTCACCTGCGGGACGACGCGGAGGAATCCGCGGTCTCACCCCGTGCGGGTTCTCCCTCGGCAGTGCAGACGCATCCTGAAAGCAACTCCGCAGTCGACGCCCGGATATTACGTCCCTACTGCGTCACACATTTCGGCACCCGTGCCCGCATGGTTTTCTGTCGGCCAGATGTGCTTTGTTTTTTCTTCGGTCCATACTTGTAATTCTCCACGCGGCTCATTGCTGCGGGAATTCCTTGATATGTGCCGCATCGAGGAAGGTTCCGCATGAACCGCACACGCACGAACGACCGCTCTGCCCGCACCAGTAACGGCACTGCCAACGCAGGGAGGGGTGGCAGCCGCTTCGGTTCACAGGCGCCGCGCCGATCCGGCGGTTACGGCCGTCGGCCCGCCGCGGTGCAGGGTGAGTTCGCGCTCCCCAGGACGATCACCCCCGCGCTGCCCGCCGTTGAGGGCTTCGCCGATCTCGGCATGCCCTCGCAGTTGCTGGCCGAACTCGGCAGGCAGGGCGTGAGTGCACCGTTTCCCATCCAGGGCGCAACGCTGCCGAACTCGCTGGCGGGCCGTGACGTCCTGGGCCGCGGACGCACCGGCTCCGGGAAAACCCTCGCCTTCGGCCTCGCTCTGCTGGCCCGCACTGCTGGGCGGCGTGCTGAGCCCCGCCAGCCGCTGGGACTGATCCTCGTACCGACGCGTGAACTGGCCCAGCAGGTAACGGATGCGCTCACGCCGTACGCCCGCTCCGTCAAGCTGCGGCTGGCCACGGTGGTGGGCGGGATGCCGATCGGCCGCCAGGCCGGCGCGCTGCGAGGCGGGGCCGAGGTCATCGTCGCCACGCCCGGCAGGCTCAAGGACCTCATCGACCGCGGTGACTGCCGGCTGGACCAGGTGGGCATCACGGTCCTGGACGAGGCCGACCAGATGGCGGACATGGGCTTCATGCCGCAGGTCACCGCGCTGCTCGACCAGGTGCGCCCGGAGGGCCAGCGGATGCTGTTCTCCGCCACCTTGGACCGTAACGTCGACCTGCTCGTACGCCGCTACCTGACCGACCCCGTCGTGCACTCGGTCGACCCGTCGGCCGGTGCGGTCACCACGATGGAGCATCACGTCCTGCACGTCCACGGCGCCGACAAGCACGCCGCCACGACCGAGATCGCCGCTCGCGACGGCCGCGTGATCATGTTCCTGGACACCAAGCACGCCGTCGACCGGCTCACCCAGGACCTGCTCAACAGCGGGGTCCGAGCCGCCGCATTGCACGGTGGCAAGTCCCAGCCGCAACGCACCCGCACACTGGCGCAGTTCAAGACGGGCCACGTCAACGTGCTGGTGGCGACCAACGTCGCGGCGCGCGGCATCCACGTCGACAACCTCGACCTCGTCGTCAACGTAGACCCGCCCACCGACCACAAGGACTACCTCCACCGCGGTGGCCGTACCGCCCGCGCCGGCGAGTCCGGCAGCGTTGTCACCCTCGTCACACCCAGCCAGCGCCGGAGCATGGTCCGCCTCATGACGGACGCCGGAATCCGGCCGCAGACCACACAAGTCCGCTCGGGCGAGGAGGCGCTGAGCCGGATCACCGGCGCCCAGACCCCCTCCGGCATCCCGGTCGTCATCACCGCACCGGTAACCGAACGCCCCCAGCGCAGCGCCTCCTCGTCCCGAGGCCGACGCCGCCCCGCTTCGGCAACGCGGCGCGCACCCGCACGCCGGCCCGTCAGCGACGCGGCGGCCTAGAACCTTCGTGACCAGGAAGCTGACCCATCTCTGCAGGAGGCACCTTTTGACGCTGGTTCAGATGCGGCCCCGTACGGCGAGCGCCGGCCCCGCGCACAACACGGCCGAGACCAGGGTCGTGGGCGGACCGCAAGTCTGGGACGACATGAGCGTGGAAGTGGCGCTCGCCGTCATGACCGCCGCCCGCACGGGCCGGCTGGTCGTCTGCGACCAGGACGGCCGGCGCACCGGCCTGGTCACCCGGGCCGAACTGACCGCCGCTCGCGAGCACTCCGCCTACACGGACCATGTCCGCCTGCGCGACATCATCGGCGACCACGGGGCGCCCATCTCGCCCATGAGCGTCGCCCCCGATGCCGACCACTCGATGCGCTCCCGCCGGCTTGGCATCTTGCCGGCGATCGAGGGGCGAGGAAGCGGCCTTGGCGTCCCTTCCCTCTCCCACTGAGCCGCTCACCCAGGTCGGACCGTTCACTCCTTGTCTCTGTGAGGCCACATGCGTTGTGTCATCGCCCGCTTCCCCTTCGACCTCACCAAGAACGGCGTGCTGGAAGCGATGAAGGGCATCAAACCCGAACCGGGCAGCGGCGCATCGGTGATCATCGGCCGCCGCCTTTACCCGGTCAAGCAAGTCGGCCAGGTCATCACGCGCCAGGACCGCCGTGACTTCAGCGCCGCCGAAGTCCTTCGGGCCATGGCGCAACTCGGCTTCACCTGCCGCGACCTCCCCACTGCCGTACCTGTGCACAACCTCACCTCGCTCGAGCAGGCTTCCGCGATGCTCGGCGCTCCCGTACCCGCCTGAGCTGGGAAGCACGAACAGCGCGGCGACTGGACCGTCATGTGGGCCCGACCGGTAGATGCCGGTCGGGCCCACACTGCGCTCAACAGGGTTGGTGCCGAGTGGCTGCTCAGTGGTCGGAATAGCTGAAATCGCCCACGGTCCAGGTGCTGATGTCCTCGATCGCCACGCGGTACATCCCACCCGTCTCGGGAATCCCCACCGTGCCCTGCAGGATCCGGGCGACGTGGAAGTGCAGATGCGTAGGCGGCCCGTCCCTCTTCACGGGAGCATCGAAGACGGCGGAGAACTCTGCCAGGCGGTCCGAGTCCGTCAGCACCTCCGACACCCTCTGCCTCCACACCGCTTCGGGGGCAAGACGGCCGGTGATGACAGCACCACCGGTGACCACGGTCAGGGACATCTGGTTGCTCTGCTCGGATTCCACCAGGGCGGCGACGTCAACGAGCAACTCGTCAGGCTTCGACATGCGGAAGATTATATTCGCCGACCGGCCAGCTGCTGGGGCAGCGTGCTGCGGTGCTACCGGAGAAGTCGGGCGCTCACCGTCTTGCGGCCGACGGCCCGGCGGGTGACCCAGTGCCGCCGATCGTGCGGTGGTATTGCCGCCTGCTGTGACGGCGTGTGTGGAGGATGTGGGCGCGGATGGCCTGGGAGTCGGCCTGATCACCTCGGGCCGGATCAGGACCGTGGCCCATGCCGCTGACGAGCGCAGCTACCGGCTGGAGGACGCGCGGCTGATGGCGGGGAGGGCCCCGTGCACCCGTATCTGCATCGCCGGATCACCCGGCTAGTTGTTTCGCCCGTTCCCGAACGGCCTGCATCCGAGAGCGAGTTGACGGCTCGACCCGGTGCTGTGGCAGTGAGGTTCGGTCATTGGGGGAAGGGAACTTGCGGCCATGCGTGCCATGTTGGGCGTCCAGTGCTGTGACCGGGATGGTTCACCGTGATCGGAAGGACGAGCGCACGCGAAACGACTGATATTACTGGGGCATGCAGGAAGAGACGGCACGCTCCGCGATCGACACGTTCATTTCCGCGTTCAACGCCTCGGACGACAGCTATGTGACTGCGCTGCTCTCCCAAGCCCTGACCTCAGACGTGGTTTTCTGGGGACCGTTGGGCCGCAGTGAGGGGATCGAGGCGGTCGAGCGGTTCGTGCTGGACATCCGGCGCCACCCGGCGGGGACCGGCACGATGGTGCGCTGCTCAGCGGTGGACATGCCTGACGAGTGGGCCCGGTACCAGTGGGTCTTCACGACGCCTGATGGAGGCCCCCGCCTGGCGGGAACAGATGTCGTCCATCTGCGACGGAGTCTCATCGACCAGGTCATCGTCTTCGCGGGGGAGATCGAGCCGTCCGCCTCCTGAGTCATCCTTCTGTCGTTGTCCTTCTCCTGGACTTGCCCCTTCGGCGTTCGGGAGGAGGTTGAGGCGAGGCACGGCAAGATCGCGTCGGTGATGACGGCGGGCGCCGCATGGGCGGGTGGGGTGACTCCGAAACCGACTTTCTGGCCTGCGAGGCCGAGGCTCCCGGGCCGTACGGACACGTGCGCCTGCGTCTTTCCCGGCTTATGTCACGGGCCTGCGGGGAGGGGTCAAGGCCGCAGGCCCGCTGTCCCTCCGGCATGACCCGACGCCGGATGGCACTGATCGAGCCGCTCCGTCACGCTCCTGCCTGGCCGTCCGCCCCACCTCCCGCCCTCTTGGCTCGACGCGGCTGGATTACCTCTCTGTCGGACACGCGGAAACCTGTGTCGGCCGGAGTAGACATTGGGCGGTGGTGTGGTTATGGTTTCTCTCGTAGCCAAGAAGGACCGCAGGGCCTGGCAGACACGAACTGCCAGGCAGCAGTACACGCAGTAGATGAAGTTGGCAGTGCGGTGCGGTGGTGGAGTTTCGAAGCCAGGGTTGTTGCAGGACGGCGACGGGGCTGACGACCGGACCGGGTGGCCCGCAGTGATCAGGGGCCGCCGCGAGCAGTACCGCAGTACCGCAAGTGCATTACCCGGCAGTGAAGTTGAGTGAGCAGCACCTCGGTGAAGGCGTCGGCTGCGGGCGCGCGCACCGGGAAGTTCGGCAGTGGGGTTCTAAGCCAGAGCGGATGCAGGAGCGGCGACGGGGCTGGCTGCCGGAGCGTGGCGCTTTCTCAGGTCACCAGCAGTTCGCATCACCAGCAGTGCGCAGTACCCCTTCGGTAAATGTTGATCAAGAGGGAAGAACGGAGGAGTTGAGCGCCATCAGGATCGCCCGGGCGGAATCGCTGAGCCCGGGTACCGCAGGACATCGATAGTGAGGTGGTCTCCGGTCAAGCAACCGCGATCCCCGCAGTTCCCGCCCTCTCCCGGGTGGGCATGCGGATACAGAAGGCCGGTGCAGTACGAGGGCCGGCAGATGGTGTAGCAGTTCCTTCGGGGCCTTGGTGCCATATGGCACCAAGGCCCCTCCACGCGTTCCACAGAGAGGTGCAAATGACAGCAGACGATTCGTTCGGCCGTCTCGATGACGACGATTACCCCGCCTACACCATGGGCCGGGCCGCCGAGATGATCGGCGCCACCCAGGGCTTCCTCCGCGCCATCGGCGAAGCCCGCCTCATCACCCCGCTCCGCTCCGAGGGCGGCCACCGCCGCTACTCCCGCTACCAGTTGCGCATCGCTGCCCGCGCCCGGGAACTCGTGGACCAGGGCACGCCTATCGAGGCCGCCTGCCGGATCGTCATCCTCGAGGACCAGCTCGAGGAAGCACGGCGTATCAACGCCGAACATCACCGCACCGCCGAAGCGGCAAAACCCACGACCTCAACCTGAAACGGCCCGGACCCGCGGCTCACCTTGTGCGGGTGCGATGCGGCTTCGTACGCGGAAGCGGCCGACGTCGGCGCCGTGGGCTGCGGCGAGACGCACTGCCACGGGTCCGGCGAAGGTGTACCCCTGCTCTGCCGCGTAGCGGCGCACCCCTCGCGCGAGTTGGATCACCACTTGGCTTTCGCTCGGCCCGAGTTGGCTGTGCGTTTCGGCAGGAAGCTCGACGACGAAGGCATTGGGCACCACAGTGCGCCGGCGGTCCAGGATCAGGGCGCGGTCATCGCATTGCCGACGGAGCGCGTCCGC
Organism: Streptomyces sp. NBC_01465; assembly: GCF_036227325.1. Classification (NCBI taxonomy): domain Bacteria; kingdom Bacillati; phylum Actinomycetota; class Actinomycetes; order Kitasatosporales; family Streptomycetaceae; genus Streptomyces; species Streptomyces sp. NBC_01465. The sequence goes on from NZ_CP109467.1 coordinate 8,101,988, forward strand.
CACTTCCGCTTGTTTCCGTACGGGCGGCATCATCAGCGCCCACAGGGCATCGGTCCAACGCTCCATGGCGCATTCCAGGGTGGTGAGCATCTTCATCAGCGTCCCCTTCCCGCCATGGAGGCTCGGACGCGCGCCCATACGAGTGTCGCCGGGGCCGGGTGATGCGGGTCGAGGGGAGCGCTCTGTACGTTGCGGCTGAGGCGGTTCAGGACTGGGCTGGGGTGCTGTCCTCCGTTGACGTTCCGGTGCGGAGCTTGGTCACGGCATGGAGAGGAGCCGGGAGATCTGCATCCGAGAGACGCCGAGTTCCTCGCCGATCTGACTCTGGGGCATCTCTCGGTCGAAGCGCGTGGGGGTGGGCCGGCCCGAAGGGGGAACTCGGCCAGCCGCGCCGGCTCCGGCCGGTGGGTGGAGCCGTCGGCCGACGGACCCCATGGCGGAGCGATGCCGCACACAGGCTCTCTGGCTGTCACCGCCGTACCCGCTGCGTGCCGCCCCGTGTGGCCGCCCGGCCGCGTCAGCGGGTGAGGACGGCGCGTACGTTCTTTCCGCCTTGGGGGCAGCGGCTGATCGTAACCGTACGTGCGAGGAAGCGGACCAGGGGCCAGCCGAATCCGCCCCTGGCCCCGGTGAGGTCCGGCGAGCGCTCGCGCGGCGTGGCGCGGCTGGGGTCGCGCACGGTGATCTCCAGCGTGGTGCGGTCCGCGGCCAGTCGCAGAGCGGTGAGCCCTCCCGCGTGCCGCAGTGCGTTCGTGACCAGCTCGGAGACCACCAGAACGGCGTTGTCCAGGCACTCGGGCGTGGGGGCGGGTGACAGCTCGGCGAAGAACTCACGCATGTCCTCGCGCGCCTGGGTCGCCGTGGCTGGGTGGGTCGTCCGCTGCACGCGGTCGGTTCGCCGTTCCATGACATAGAGCTGACCCATGTGCTGAACTCCCGTCGAGGACAAGTTCTGGTCTCGTGAACCGTACTTCTGCCCCGTCGGCCGGGGTCTAACTCCGCCATACGGCACCCGTGCGGGGGTCACCAATGGCATGGGCGAGGGCATCCAGGCAGCCAGCTTGTTGTCGGCCGCAGCAGTCCCGCGCGCTGTCCTGCGCGAACTGGCCGAACATCGGGGCGACAGTGCAACCGACGACGAACTGGTCGTCTGCCTCGGCTGGTTCTGCCCCAGGTGTCCCACCACGCGCTGAGCACCACGCTTACCTGCTGCCGCACCATTCCCCCTGCCGTTCTTGTCCTGAGGAAACGAGACGGGGAGCGTTTCCGTGAGCCGTAACCCGTCTCGACACGCGTTTGCGGACCAGACGTCCTCGATGGCCTCGCCAAGAGCCTGGCCGCTCCCAGAACGGCCCCTGACGCGTATCGGGCCCGGTACTGATTTCTCAGTGCCGGGCCTGATCTACTGTTTTGACTGTCGGGGTGGGCCACAAGGGTGGCGACGCCCCCATCGGCAGCGCTACGGCCGGCGGGGCGCGGTCAGCCGGCTTCCGTCAGGGCCGCGTGCGCGGCGGCGAGGATCTCCTCGGAGAGCGGGGAGCCCTTGGTGGCCCGGGACAGGACCAGCGCGCCGAACAAAGTGCACAGCCGGGCGGTACCGTCCCCGCCCGCGTCCCCTTCCTCGTCCCCGACGGAGGCGAGGAACGCGGCGAAGTCGACCACGCCCTGCGTGTAGACGCGGCGGGCCTCGCGATCCTCACCCCCGCGTGCGACGTCGACGGCGAGGGCTGCGACCGGGCAGCCGTCCGCCGCGTCGTCACGGTGTTCGACGGAGAGGTAGGCGTCGATCAGGGTCCGCTGAGCGGCATCCCGCCGCCCGTCGTACCGCTGGAGCTCGACCGCGTAGCGCCGAGCGCGCTCATCGAAGGCATGGGCCGTGGCTTCGTCGACGAGCGCCTCCTTGGAGGCGAACTGTTTGTAGAAGCCGCCGTGGGTCAGACCGGCCGCCTTCATCAGGTCGGCGACGCTGACGTGGGTGCCCTGCTCCCGGAACAGCCGCGATGCCGTATCCACCACCCGCCTTCGGTTCTCCTCCGCCTGTGCCTGCGATACGCGGCTCATGACCACCTCCCGTTTGGATGTCGACTGGCATCTATCATAGGCCCGTGTTTAGATTGGAGTCGTAATCTAACGTGTTGCGGGCGGCCGACGGCACCCGCCAGGACCAGGAGCAGGCATGGAACTCAAGAACGCGGTCGCGGTCGTCACCGGAGCCAATCGGGGACTCGGAAGGCACCTGGCCGCCCAGCTCGTCGAGCGCGGCGCGAAGGTCTATGCGGCGGCCCGCCGCCCCGAGACGGTCGACCTGCCGGGCGTCACCCCGCTGCGCCTCGACGTGACGGACCCGGAGTCGATACGGGAGGCCGCCCGCATCGCCTCCGATGCGACGCTGCTGATCAACAACGCGGGCATCTCCACCGGCGCAACGCTGATCGGCGGCGACCTGGACGAGGTACGTCGCGAGATGGAGACCAACTTCTTCGGCCCGCTTGCCGCCACCCGGGCCTTCGCCCCCGTCATCGAGAGCAACGGCGGCGGCTCCGTACTCAACGTCCTGTCCGCCCTGTCCTGGTTCCACCCGGCCGGCCTCGGCTCCTACGCGGCCTCCAAGGCCGCCGCCTGGGCGTTGAGCGACGCGACCCGTGAGGAGCTGGCACCGCGCGGCATCGCCGTCTCGGCGCTGCACGTCGGCTACATGGACACCGACATGGCCGCCGGCGTGCCCGCCGAACAGAAGGTCGCCGCCGCCGACGTCGCAGCCCAGGCCCTGCACGGCATCGAGACCGGCCTGCCCGAGATCCTCGCCGACGAGACCAGCCGGTACGTCAAGCAGAGCCTGTCCGGGGCACCCCAGCCGAACGCGGGCTGACGCTCACCTCTCTCCACCCCAGCGCGACCCTGCAGGGAGGCGCGGCCGACCGGATCGTGCCAGTGGCCTGATCGCCGGACGCGGACGAGGGTGCAGTGCGCCCGCGCCGCACCCAGAAGAACAACACAAACTAGCTCGTACTGGGAGAAGCCCGGGGTGAGCGGAGACCTCGTCCTTCCACGGACGGGACATGGAACGGAGACGACGATGAGGGCTTTCCTGGTCGAGAAGTACGGTGACGCGACCACCATGCGCGCCGCCGAGGTACCCGACCCGCAGGTGGGGCCCGACGACGTCCTGGTCAAGATCCACGCGGCGGGCGTCAACCCGCTGGACATCAGGATCCGCAATGGCGACTTCAAGGCGTTCATGCCCTACCGTCTCCCGCTCGTCCTGGGCAACGACCTCGCCGGTACGGTCGCCCAAGTCGGAGCGTCCGTCACCCGCTTCGCGGTCGGCGACGATGTCTACGCCCGGCCCGACAAGGACCGCATCGGCACCTTCGCCGAACTCGTCTCTGTCCACCAGGACGACCTGGCACTCAAACCGGCCACGCTCACCATGCCCGAGGCCGCCTCCCTTCCCCTGGTCGCCCTGACCGCGTGGCAGGCCCTGGCCGAGCGGGCCCACGTACAGTCGGGCCAGAAAGTCCTCATCCATGCGGGTGCCGGCGGCCTCGGTTCCATCGCCGTCCAGCTGGCCAAGGCGCTGGGCGCGCACGTGGCCACCACCGTGAGCACCGCCAAGGTCGACCTGGTCAGGGACCTCGGCGCGGACGAGGTCATCGACTACCGCACCCAGGACTTCGAGGAGCTCCTCGACGGGTACGACGTCGTCCTCGACAGCCTCGGCGGCGACAATCTCGCCAAATCCCTGCGTGTACTCAAGCCCAGCGGCATCGCCATCAGCGTCGCGGGCCCGCCCGACCCGGCCTTCGCCCGCGAACTCGGCGCGAACCCGGTTCTTCGCCTGGCCATGACCGCGCTCAGTGCCAGGACCCGGCGTCAGGCCAAGCGCCTCGGCGTGACGTACTCCTTCCTGTTCATGAAGGCCAGCGGCGTCCAGCTGCGCGAACTCACCCCCCTCATCGACACCGGGAAGATCCGCCCCCTCGTCGATCGCGTCTTCCCGTTCGACGAGACCCTCCAGGCCATGGAGTACGTCGAGAAGGGCCGGGCGAAGGCCGGCAAGGTCGTCGTCTCGATGGCGTAGGGCGGGCGCGCCGGCATAGACCCGCTCCGCCAGATCACCTCCCGCGTCGAGCGAGGCGTGGTGCGCCCAGTCGTGGGCAAGGCGCCCGGCTTTGGTCTGACCTCGTGCCCTCGGCCCCTGCCCGCCCCTTGAGCAGGACCCCTTCCCACGGCACTCCTTCCCTGCCTGATCAAGCTGCTGCAGGGAGGCCCTCGAGGACATCGAAGTCGAGTCCCAGCGCAGGATGATGCAAGATCCACAGGGTGAGGGGGTGCGTGCAGATCAAACGAAGGCGCCCGTCGTGCGCCGAAGCGGCATTGCGGGCAACCGCGAGGACCGCGAGGCCCGTTCCGTCGATGAAGGCGACCTGCCTCAGGTCGACCAGAACATCCGGCCGAACGCACGCGGTCAGTGGCGCCAGAAGGGCGCCGAGCGCCGGCGCCGTCAGCAGATCAATCTCGCCGTGCAGCGTGGCGACGACACCGGGTCCACGACTTTGGGTGTCGAGTAGTGATGTGCGCGGAGGGTTGGGCATGACGCCCTCGATCCCTGGAGAGGTGCACGAATGGGTGGGACGTGAAAGCCCTCACCAGGGACCGGGGCCCGAGCCAACCACCCGAAGCTACGCCGCCATGCACTGAAGCGAAGTGGCTTGTGGGATCTCAGACTCGAACGAGTGACGAGCCATGCGTATCCCCGCTCCGGAGCAGCCATGGGGGAGCCAACGTGCCCCCGGAGGACTCGACCGCGGCCAGGCCGCAACGGGCCGGGCCATCGACCGGCTCGGCACCGCCGGCGAGATCTCCTGCCCTGTTGGCGACAGAAGATGGCTGCTGGCCGTCCATGTCCACCGCCGTGGCGGTGGCTGAGCGGCGCAGAGGGAAGCGGCAGGGGTAGGACATTGCGTGACTGCCCGGTGGCCTCGCCAGGGCGTGGTTCAGCGGTGGGCTGCGCGATTCATCTCGACGACGTCGTCGACGGTGGGGTTGGCCGGGAGGGCGGCGAAGCGTTGCGGGAGGCTGTCGCGGATGGCTGTGTCCTTGTCGCGGTCGGCTGCTGCCAGGGCCGCGGGCAGCTCGTCGATGGTCAACTCGGTGCAGTAGGCGGGGCCGTTGGGCTGCTGGCGCCAGGATTCGGCCAGTGCGCCGGCGTCGTAGGGGTTGAAGCCGGTGTCGTCCACCAGGCTCATGGCCACCTTCCGCGCCGCGTCGGAGTCACCGGCGACGGGGATGGCGATCCGGCCGGGGGTTCCCGCCGGGACGCCCTTCGTGCGCTGGGTTTCGGCCAGTGCGGCGTTCCATGCCTTGACGACGGGGCGGCCGAGCAGCTCGGCGGTGTACACGCTCTCGACCTGGCCGTTGTCCACCGCCTCGATCGGCTCGCTGAGCATGCCCGGGTAGTAGTTCGAGGTGTCGATGACCACGGTCTCGTCGGGCACCGATGCGAACAGGTCTGACAGCTGGCCCGCCACGCCGAACGGGATCGAGAGGACGATCACGTCCCTGCCCTGGACCGAGTCCTCAAGGGCCACCGCGCGGGCTCCGGACTCCAGCACCTCGGCCGCCACGGTCTCGGGGCCACGGGCGTTGGCCACCAGGACCTCGTGACCGGCCGTGCTGAGCTTGGAGGCGAGGTTCCCGCCGATGGCACCGGCGCCTATGACCGTTATTTTCATGATGTGTCCTTTGCTGGGTTGTGCTGCGCCACCTGTGAAGGTGGCGCCATGTGATGGCTGCGGCCGGACCGGATCGTGCGGCGGTTACGCCTGGGCGTTGTGTTCGCGGTAGCCGCTCGCGAGGAGCGTGCGGAGCCGGCCGAGCGACTCCTCGTCGGTGCCGGTGCCCTTGATCCAGGCAACGGAACAGGCCGCGAGGAACAGGTCGTACCCCTGCACCGATGCCCGCACGTGCCCGGCGCGCTGCGCCGCTCGCACGTATTGGTCGGTGGCGGTGATGAGGGTGTCGCAGGGAATCGTGAGTGGGCTGTCCGGATCCTGCGCCCGGGTCGCGGCCATGAGCGGTTCCGGAAGGCCGCTGTAGGCGCTGAGGTACTCCTCCATTGCCCGCAGCCACTGTTCCAACGCCTCGGCCGGGTCGCCGAGTTGCTCGATGTCCGCCTGGCGGGCGACGAGTTCCTCGGAGCGGGTCTGCAGCACGGCCGCGAGCAGTGCTTCCCGGGTGGGGAAGTGCCGGTACAGGGTGCCGGGCCCGACTCCCGCCTCCTTGGCCACCGCCTCCAGGGAGGTGCCGACCCCGTGCCGCAGGAAGTGGCGCTGCGCGGTCTCGAGGAGAGTCGCGCGGTTGCGCTGGACGTCCGCACGGGGCTTGCGCCCCTGGTGTCCGCCGGCGGCCATGCGTCCTCCTGCTCTCCGGTGAGTACGGGCACGCATCAAAACGGATGCTGCCTCCGTATGCTCTCGAGCATAAAACGGAGGTACCCTCCGGTCAAATCGGAGCGGTGGCGCGCAGCCCAGCAACGATTCAATGCTGTGCGTGCTGCGCGGCGAGTCGTACGGGTGCGTTTCGGGCGCCGTAGCCGCGGTAGTCGCCGTCGCGCTGGACGAGTTCGAAGAACACGCGGCCGACTGTCCGCGTGTAGCAGTGCCGGAAAGTGCCGCTGGTGTCCTCGTCGTACAGGATGCCGAGCTCGCGAAGGGTCTCCAGCTCGGCGTCGCCGAACTCATGGCGTGCGGCGAGGTCGTCGTAGTAGTTCGCGGGTACGGTCAGCAACTCGCCTCCCGCGTCACGGAAACGGCGTGCGGCCGCGAGGATGTCGGCGGTGGCGAGCGCGACGTGCTGTGCTCCGCCGGTTTCGTGCTCCGGGGCGGGTCCGACGGCGAGGGCGATGCGCACGCTGCCGTCGGTGTTGGTCACGGCGCGGCTGCGGAGCAGGCCGTAGGGGTCGGCGACGTCCACGCTCTCGTGCGGGAGCAGCCCGAGCACGCCGCTCTGGAAGAGCGTTGCTTCGTCGAACCTGAGCCAGGGCTGGGTGAGGGCGATGTGGTCGATGCCGTGGACGTCCGTTCCTGCGGGGCTTTCATGCGGGACCGGCGCGAAGTCGTCCGTCCAGCCTGGGGTTTCGGGCTCGGGAGGCGCGCAGAAGAAGATCTCGGTGCCGTCGGGTGCCGCGACCGCGTCGAGGGGGGCGTCGCCGGGGGCGCGGCGGCGTGGCAGTACGGGCGCCAGCAGGGATTCGGCGCGCAGCGCCGCTGCGGCAGGATCCGGGGATTCCAGGCCGATCGCTGTCAGGGAGAGCGTGGCGCGCCCGCTGTCGGAGGCGGTGTTGAGCAGGATGCGGGCCCCGCCCTGTTCCCAGAGGTCCACCGGCTTGCCGCGATGCCTGGCAGTGCGGGCGAAGCCGAGCGCGTGAAGAAGTGCTGATGCCGGTTCGGCATCGCCGGTGAGGAGTTCGGCGAAGGCGAACCCGGTGGGCTCCACCGCGGCAGCGGACGGTGGCCGGACCCCGGTGCTCTCCTGAAGCAGGCGCAGCGAGCGCTGGGCATCGACTGCGGTGGGACCCGCGTCGGTCTGTCGGAAGACATCGTTGAACACCTCGAGGGAGAGAGGCCCGCGGTATCCGGCGCCCCGTACATGGGTGAGGAATCCGGTGAGGTCGAGGCCGCCCTGGCCGGGGAAGCAGCGGTGGTGCCTGCTCCACTGGAGTACGTCCATCTGCATCAGCGGGGCGTCTGCCAGTTGCAGGAAGAAGATCTTCTCGCCGGGGATCGACTCGATGCCCTTGGGGTCGCTGCCCCGGGCGAGGATGTGGAAGCTGTCGAGACAGACTCCGAGGGCGGGGTGGTCGGCGGCTTCGACGATGTGCCAGGCATGGTCGTACGTGCTGACGTGGCGGCCCCAGGCGAGTGCTTCGTAGGCGATGCGGATGCCGTACTGGGCTGCCAGTTCGGCGAGTTGGTGCAGTTGGCGGGCCGCGAGAGCGTCATCGTCCACGGCGAGCGGTGAGACGTTGGAACACACCAGGGCCAGGTCCGTTCCCAGCCGCCCCATCAGACGGAACTTGTGCTCGGCGCGGCGCAGGCTGCGCGCGAACTCGTCCTCGGGCACGGCTTCGATGTCCCGCAGCGGTTGGTAGAGGTCGATGGTCAGGCCGAGATCTGCGGTGCGTTCCCGGATCTCCTCCGGGGTGCAGGGGCTGGCGAGGAGGTCGTTCTCGAAGATCTCGATGCCGTCGAAGCCCGCCCGGGCCGCTGCGGACAGCTTCTCGGTCAGTGTTCCGCTGAGCGAGACGGTGGCGATGGACGTACGCACAGGGGTTCCCCTTCGGTGGCGTGGGCGAGCTCGGCGGCGTCGGTGAACATCCGCGTACGGTCCGGTTCGTGGCCGGTGAAGAGCCTGAAGGCGTCGGCAGCCTGGAGGACGACCATGCCGACACCGTCGAGGGTGGCGCAGCCGTGCGCGCGGGCGGTGCGCAGCAGTTCCGTCTCCAGTGGCCGGTACACGATGTCGGCGACCCACAGCGGGGGTCGGAGCAGTTCGGCCCGGAGGGGGAGGCCGGGGTGGGTGGCCATCCCGGTGGGTGTGGCATGGACCAGGCCGTCGGCGTGGGCCAGGAGGGCTGTCAGCTGGTGTGGTTCCGCGGTGGACACACGCCCTGTCCCGAAGTGCCGGGTGAGGGATGCTGCGAGCCCGGCCGCCTTCCCGGGCAGCGTGTCCAGGACGGTGAGGTGCCCGCAGCCCCGGGCGAGCAGGGCATGGGCGACGGCCGCGCCCGCTCCGCCTGCTCCGAGCTGAACGACCCGCTGAATTCGGGCGTCGGGCAGGAATCGGTCGAATGAGGCCGCGAATCCGGTGACATCGGTGTTGTGGCCCACTGACCGCGCGCCCTCGAACACCACCGTGTTGACTGCTCCCAGCTCTTCCGCCTGCGGGGCGAGCGCATCCAGGTGCTTCAGGACGAGCTGTTTGCAGGGGTGGGTGATGTTCAGGCCGTCGAAGCCCATGTCCCTTGCACAGCGGACCAGTTCACCGACTCTGCCGGGGGCGACACCCAGGGTTTCGATGTCGATCAGCCGGTAGAGATAGCGCAGGTTCTGGCGGTCCGCCTCCCGCTCGTGGAGCGCGGGGCTGAAGGACGTGCCGATACCTGAGCCGATCAGACCGACGAGATACGAGGGCTGGGGCATGGCCGTACCTCCCTTCACAGGCCCAGGTAGATACGGCGGACGCGGGCGTCGTTGCTGAGTTCCTCCGAGGTGCCGGTCATGGCGACGGAGCCGTTCTCCATCACCAGGCAGTGGCTGGTCGCGCCGAACGTGAGGGTGGCGTTCTGTTCCACGAGGAGGAGGCTGAGGCCTTCCTCGCGCAGCCGTCGCAGCACTTCGAGGATCTCTCCGACCAGCTTGGGCGACAGCCCCATGGAGGGCTCGTCCAGCAGCAGAATGCGGGGTCTGGCCATCAGGGCGCGGCCGATGGCGAGCATCTGCTGCTGGCCTCCGGAGAGCGCGCCGGCCAGACGTCCGCTCATCTCGCGCAGTACGGGGAAGAGCGCATACACCTCCTGTTCCAGCGTGGCGCGGGTCTCGGCGTTCCAGCGGCGGGCGTACGCACCGAGGAGAAGGTTCTTCTCCACGGACAGGCCGGGGAAGACATGGCGGCCTTCGGGTACGTAGCCGATGCCGTGGCGCACCATGTCGCGGGCCCGGACTCTGGTGAGGTCGTGCTCGCCCAGGGTGACGCGCCCGCCGCTGCGCTGCACCAGGCCCATCAGCGCTTTGAGCGTGGAGGTCTTCCCCGCGCCGTTCGCTCCGATGATGCCGACCGAGTCGCCGGGGGCCACGTCGAAGCTGATCGAGCGGACCGCGCAGATGCCTCCGTAGTGGACCGAGAGGCCGTCGACGGCGAGCGCAGCCGCGGAGACTGTTCGTACGGTGGGCGCCTGGTTCACCGGGTTGCCTCCTTGGGCGCCGGGGCCGGGGCGGTGGGCTCCGGGAGCGGGACGTGGGACAGGGCGGAGTCGCCGAGATAGGCCTCGATCACCTCGGGAACGGTGACCACCTCGGCCGGGGCGCCCTCCGCGATGATCTTTCCGCTGGAGAGCACGGTGACGCGCTCGCACAGGGACATGACCAGGCCCATGTTGTGCTCGATGAGGATCACCGTGGTGCCGCTGTCGCGGATGGAGCGCACGATGCGGGCGAGTTGTTGCACCTCCTCGCCGTTCAGTCCGGCGGCCGGCTCGTCGAGGAGCAGGAGCCGGGGGTGTGAGGCCATGGCGCGGGCGATCTCGATGCGGCGCTGGATGCCGTACGGGAGCGAGCTCGGGGCGGCTTCCGCGAAGTCGGTGAGGCCGAAACGCTCCAGGGTCTCCCGGGCCTCGCGGTGCAGCCGGCGCTCGCGGCGTACGACGCCGGGCTGCCACAGGGCGTACTGCCAGATCGTATGGGTGCGGGTGCGGTCGAGAGCGACAAGGATGTTCTCGCGGACCGTCAACTGGCCGAACAGGCGCAGGTTCTGGAAGGTGCGCGCCATGCCGAGGCGGCTCAGTGTGTAGGTGCGGGTGGCCGTGGTGTCGGTACCGGTGAAGCGCACCCCGCCTGAGGTGGCCCGGTTGAAGCCGCTGATCACGTTGAACAGGGTGGTTTTCCCTGAGCCGTTGGGGCCCACGATGCCGCGGATCTCTCCGGAGGCGACGCTGAGCGAGACACCGTCCAGGGCGCGCAGGCCGCGGAAGTCCTTGGTCACGGAGCGGATGTCGAGCAGCGGATCGCCGCCGGTGGCGGCCGGCGCCCTGTCGTAGGGCTGGAAGGGGCGGAGTTCGGCGCGGTCGCCGACACGGCCGCGCCGGCGGCTCACGAACTCAGCGGTACGGGAGGGGATTCCGGCGAGTCCGGTGGGCGCGAAGACGACCATGAGGACGACCACGACGCCGTATCCGAGCTGTGCGTACGTGGAGAAGTCGGAGAGCCATTCACGGATCAGGGTCAGTCCGACTGCGCCCACGACGCAGCCCACCAGTGAACGCCGGCCGCCGATGACGACCATGGCGAGCAGGATGAACATGTTGGCGATGGAGAAGGTCTCGGGGGCGACGTAGCGGATGAGTCCCGCGTACAGCACTCCGGCGAGTCCCCCGTAGAGGCTGGAGAGCAGGAAGGCTGTCATGCGCAGCAGCGGGATCTCCGCGCCCATGGCGCCCGCTGCCAGGGGGTCGTCGCGCATGGCGCGCAGCCGCCTGCCCAGTGAGGTGCGGACGACGAAGAGGCCGAAGCCGAGACTGACCGCGAAGAGGACCAGCTCCAGGTAGTAGTAGAGGTATTCGCTGGAGAGGTCGATGCCGGGGAGGGTGGGCTGCGGAATGCCGGAGATGCCGTCGGCGCCGCCGGTGATCGTGGCGTTGGTGATCCAGTTGATGAAGCCGAGCGCCAGGCCGAGCGTGACGATGCCCAGGTAGTGGGACTGCATGCGCAGGGCGGGGATGCCGACGAGGAGTCCTACGGCCGTGGTGACGAGCAGGGCGAGGGCGGCGGCGGCCCAGAATCCGTAGCCGTAGTGGGTGGTGAGGATGGCGACGGTGTACGCGCCCGCGCCGAAGAAGGCGACCTGGGCGAGGTTGATCTGCCCGGACACCCCCATGGCCAGGCCCATTCCCATCGCCAACAGGGCATAGATCACTGCGATGTTGACCACGTGGATGGTGTAGCTGCCCAGACCGTACGGCAGCAGCCAGCCGGCCACCGCGAGTGCGCCGAGTCCGGAGAGCCGGTAGCGCCTGCTCATGCGCGGCTCACCGTCCTCTCGCCGAAGACGCCCGTCGGGCGGATCATGATGGCGACGGTGAAGACGAGGAACGTCACCAGCACCGAGTAGCCCTGGAAGTGCCCTGCGGCGTACGAGTCGAGGACGCCGATGGCGAGGCCCCCGACGACGGCGCCGGGGATGGATCCGAAGCCGCCGAGCATGGCCGCGGCGAATCCCTTGATGCCCAGGGCGCCGCCGAGCGAGGCGTCGACGTACAGCATCGGTCCGACCAGACCGCCGGCCAGCGCGGCAAGTCCCGCGCCGATGGCGAAGGCGAGCGCGTTGCTGCGGCCGACGTTGATGCCCACCGCGGTGGCGGCCTCGTGGTCCATGGCGACGGCCTGCATGGCGGCCCCGCGCTTGGTGCGCGCCAGGAACCAGGCGAGCGTGATGACGGCGAGTGCGGCGACGCCCATGACGAGGAGGTCGTATGTGCGCACACGCACCCCGAAGAGATCGAGGGGGGCGGAGCGCAGCGGGGAGGGAACCGCCCTTCCGGTGGTGCCCCAGATGAGGATGGCGACGGCCTGGAGGACGATGCCGAAGCCGATGGTGCCGATCAGCATCAGGTCGAAGTCCTTGTTCTCCAGCGGGCGCAGGACCCGCTCGATGACCAGCCCGATGGCCGCGGTGACCGCGATCGCCACCAGCATGGCGACGGCGAAGGGGAGCTTCGAGGTGAGGTAGAAGGTGGAGGCGGCGTAGGCGCCGATCATGGCGATGTCGGCGTGGGCGAAGTTGACCAGGCCCATGGTGCGGTAGACGAGGGAGAATCCCATGGCGACCAGGGCGTAGACGGCCCCGAGACTGAGGCCTCCGACGAGTGTCTGCAGTGTCTCTTGCACGGTGTTCTCCCCGGGGCCTAATTCTGCGGGACGAGCTTGCCGTCGCGGATCACGCCGATGGTGGTCTTGGTGATTCCCACGCCGTCCTCGCCGTACTGGAAAGTGCCGAGCAGGCCCTGGTACGCGGTGGCGCGGATCGCGTCCGCGAGCTTCTGGCCGGTCGCTCCCTTGCTGGTCTTGAGGGCGGTGAGCAGGATGTTCGCCCCGTCGTAGGCCTTCGCGCCGTGCAGTTCGGCCTCTTTGCCGTACGCGGCCTTGTAGGCGGCGGCGAAGGCCTTCGAGGCGTCGCTGGTGTCGTTGCTCAGGTACGGCGAGCTGACGATCGTGCCCTCGACGGCGGCCTTGCCCGCGGTGTCGATGAAGACGGGGGTGCCCTGCGGTGCGGCGCCCGCGAACGGTGCGGTGATGCCGAGGTCCCGGGCCTGCTTGACGATCAGTCCGGCCTCCACCTCCTCCGAGCCGATGAAGATCACGTCGGGCTTCTTGGCGCGGATGGTGGTGAGTGCGGCGCTGAAGTCCTTCTGGTCGGTGGTGACGACCTGGTCGGTGGAGGGGGTGACACCGAGGTCCTTGGCGGCCTTGAGGAAGGCGTCGTGTTCGCCCTTCCCGAACGAGCCGTTGTTGGTGATCATGGCGATCTTCTTGTGGCCCTTGGCTGTCACCAGGTACTGGGCGAGCGTCGTGTCGTAGGTGGTGGAGGTCGGCCCGTTGAGGAAGAGGAACGGGCTCTTCAGCGCGACCAACGCGTTGGACTGGCCCGAGGTGATGTTGGGGATCTTCTCCTGCTGGAGCACGGGCCCCATGGCGACGGTCACCGCGCTCTCGGCGGTGCCGAGCATGGCCACGTACTTCTCGCTGGCGAGCTTGCGGGCGATATTGGTGCCGGTGGTCGGATCGCCCTGGTCGTCGAAGAGCTTCAGCTCGATCTTGCGGCCGTCGATGCCGCCCTTCTTGTTCCATTCGGCGACGGCGAGCTTGGCGCCCTTGTATTCCCAGTCGCCGAGCGAACTGAGCTGTCCGCTCTGCGCGTTCACCACCGCGACCTTGATGGGGCCGGTGGTGGCCTTGTCGTTGTCTCCGGAGTCACCGGGGGCGCTGCACGCGGCCAGGGCCGTGGCTAGTGCGGAGGTCACGCAGAGAGTGAGGATGCTTGGTCGCGGAGTGCGGGGCATGGGGTCACCTCGTAGGGAGAAGGAAGGTCGGATGCGTTCCGTGCCGTCAGTCGGTGAATGACCCGCGGTAGATGTCCTTGATGTTCCAGTGGCCGGGGGTCGGCACAGGCTCGTTGACCATGGGTACGTCGATCACCGCGGGCCTGCGCCGCGCGATCGCTTCGGCGAGTGCTTTGGGCAGATCGGCAGGGGTGGTGACGGTGTGTCCTTCGGCGCCGCAGGACTGGGCGAGGGCCGCGAAGTCGGGGCTGTAGGGCCTGCCTTCGGGGTCGGTGAACTCGCAGCCGTACGAGCGTCCGAAGGAGGAGGTCTGGAGGTCGGCGATGGTGCCGTGGGCGCGGTTGTTCATCACCACGAAGACCACGGGCAGGCCCTGTTCCACGGCCATGGGGAGCGCGGGCAGCTGGGCGCTCATCCCGCCGTCGCCGACCAGTGCGACCACGACGCGCTCGGGCTGCGCGATCTGCACGCCGATGGCCGCGGCGGGGCCGAAGCCCATGGTGGAGGCTCCGCCGGGGGTGATGAACCGTCCGGTCTCGGGGAGTTCGTAGCACTGGGCCACACCGTTCTTGTTCCAGCCGACGTCGGTCACCAGGATCGCGTCGTCGGGAATCGCGTCCCGCAGATCGGCGAGGATGCGCTGCGGGCGGAGCGGGAAGCTGTCGCTGAGCCCGGCCTCGCGGGCGGAGTCGAAAACGCTCCTGCGGGCGGTGGTGATGGTGTCGCGCAGTCCGGAACGCACCAGCGGCTCGGGCCGCACGGCCCTGACAGCAGCGCCGATGGCCCGCACCGCGAGGCCCACATCGGCCACGGCACCGATGTCGGCGGGGTAGTTGCGGCCGATCTCGGCCGGGTCGATGTCGATCTGGATGAGCCGGCTCGGCGGGCTGTGCCGGTCGCCGAAGGTCCAGGTGTAGGCGGGATCCCACGAACTGGCGTCGGTCTCGGCGAAGCGGGTGGCCAGGGCGAGGACCACATCGGCGCCCTTGGTGTACGCGTGGGTGGTCTCCAGGCCCCAGAAGCCCGGCATGCCGAGAAGGAGGGGGTGGCTGTCGGGCAGGAGGCCCTTGCCCATCAGGGAGTGGGTGAGGGGAATGTCCAGATGTTCCGCGAGCTCCAACAACGCTTCCCTGGCGGCCGGTTCGCGCAGTCCTCCGCCGAAGTAGATCAGCGGGCGCTCGGCGGCGAGGAGCGCCTGGGCGACGCGCTCGGCGGTGACCTCGTCGAGGCCGGGTGTTGCCGAGCCGCCGGGCAGGGGGTTCTGGCCTTCGTACGGGTCGGTCTGCCGGTTGAAGAGGTCCATGGGGACATTGATCAGGACGGCTCCCGGGCGGCCGGAGGTCGCGGTCCAGAAGGCGCGCTCGCAGGTGCGGGCCAGGTCCTGGACCCGGTGCACGTTCCAGGCGCGCTTGGTGAACGGCCGGTAGACGGCGCTCTGGTCGGCGTCGGCGTGGAGGTTGACCTCCTGGTGCGGGTGGCGCCCGTAGTAATAGGAGGGGATGTCGCCGGAGATGACGACCAACGGGATCGAGTCGAGGGCGGCGGTGGCCACCCCGGTGACCGCGTTCATCATGCCGGGGCCGACGTGGGTGAGGAGGACGCCGGGTTTGCCGGAGACGCGGGCGTAGCCGTCGGCGGCATGTGCGGCGGCCTGCTCGTGACGGGCGATCACGAACGTGATGGAGGAAGGGCCCAACGCATCGAGGAGGGCGATGTTGGTGTGTCCGCACGTACCGAAGACGTGGTCGACTCCGTACGACTCGAGCTGGCTGACCAGGGCTTCCGCGGCAGTCACGGTCATCGGTCCGACTCCTCGTCGAGCGAGGCCGATGCGCCCCATACGGACATGCCGCGGAGCATCAGCGTCTTGACGACCGTGTAGTCCTCGATCATCGACCGGGGTGTCTCGCGGCCGAACCCGGAGTCCTTGACTCCGCCGAACGGAACATGGTCCAGGCGGTAGTTGGAGGTACCTCCGGCGATCAGCGCACCGGTCTCCAGGTCCCGCCAGGCGGTGATGATGCGCCCCATGTCCCGGGTGAAGAGCCCGGCCTGGAGGCCGTAGCGGCTGGTGTTGCACTCGGCGATGACGGCGTCGAAGTCGTCGTAGGGGAGCACGGTGACCAGTGCGCCGAAGATCTCCTGCACCACGACCTGGGCGTCGCGGGTGGGGCCGGCCACAATCGTGGGCGCGGCGGTGGCGCCTTCGCGGGTGCCGCCGCGCAGGACACGAGCGCCCGCGGCAGCCGCCTCGGCCGACCAGCGGACCACGCGTTCGGCCGCGTCGTCGTCGACCATCGAACCCACGTCGGTGGCGGCGTCGAGCGGATCGCCGACCTTCAGGGCGTCGACGCCCTGGGCGAAGGCGGTGAGGAAGTCCTCGTAGCGGGAGTGGTGGACGTAGACCCGTTGGACGGAGATGCAGCTCTGCCCGGAGTTGCTGTATCCGGTACGGGCGCACTCTTTCGCGGCCTGCGCGATGTCGGCGTCCTCGCAGACGACGGTGGCGGCGTTCCCGCCGAGCTCCAGCACCAGTCGCTTGGCGCCGGCGGCGCGGGCCACCGCCTGGCCGGTGGCCCCGCTGCCGGTGAAGCTGATGACGGCTACCTCGTCGGCCGCGCACAGCAGCGCACCGACCTCGCCGCCTCCGTGCAGCAACTGCACCGCCTGCGGCGGCAGTCCGGCCTCCAGAAGCAGGGCGACGATCGCGGCACTGGAGGCCGGGGCCTGCGGTGGTGCCTTGACGAGGGTGGTGTTGCCGGCGGCGAAGGACGCGCCGAGTTTGTGCGCAAGGAGATTGGCCGGGGCGTTGAAGGGGGTGATGGCGAGGGCCACTCCGGCCGGTGCACGGTAGGTGAGCGCTGTGTTTCCGGCCCCGCGCGCCCAGCCGGCGACGGGCAGCATCTCACCACCGATCTGGCGGGCCTCGGCCGCACACACCGCGAAGGTGTCCGCCACCCGGTCGATCTCGCCGCGGCCGTCCTTGAGCGGCTTGCCCAGTTCCAGGGCGAGCAGCCTGGCCAGGCCCTCGCGGTTCTCGGAAGCCGCGCGGGAGGCGCGCTCGAGGATCTCCGCACGGGCGGCGGGAGTCAGACGGGCCACGGCCCGGGCAGCGGGACGGGCGTAGGCCAGAGCCCGGGCTACCTCCTCGCCGGTCGCGGTGGTCGTCCGGCTGACAACACGGCGCAGATACGGCCCTGTTCGTATGAGGGGAGGACCCTCGCCACCCCACGCGCCGGCGATGAATGCGGGAGCTTCGGCGACCGTGGCCTCGGTGCCCGCTTTGAGGAGGGATTCCAGCATGAGATCTCCCGAAGAACCGCTCAGTGGTACCGGTGGACTGCTCTGTGGGTCGGCGTGTAACGTACGGGCGCCGAACTCGCCCTGGCAAGAGGGCAGTTCGAGGAAGTTTTCAAGCGAAGGGGGAAGCCGATGGAACGGTCCGAGCAGGAGCGGTCCGCAGAGGCGACGGGGGTGCGCAGTGTGCGCAGGGCGCTGGACATCCTGGGGCTGCTGAGCGAGGACCGGCCGACCGTCACTCTGCGGGAGATCGTCGACGCAACCGGTCTCGCCAAGACGACGGCCGTCCGGCTCGTGCAGACGCTCGAACAGTGCGGCCTGCTCTGGGACACCCCGGCCGGCTACACCGCGGGCCCCGGCCTGTGGCGCTGGGCGCATCTGGCCCACACCAGCTGGGAACTTCCGCGCGAGACACGCAAGTTGATGCGGGAACTCGCCGAGGAACAGCGGGAAACTGTCAACTTGTTCATGCTGCGCGGCGAGCACCGCGTCTGCGTGGCGCAGCAGGAGAGCCCTCAGGCGCTGCGCCATGTTGTGGGCGTGGGCGACGAACTGCCGCTGTGGGCCGGTGCCTCGTCGAAGATCCTTCTCGGTACGGCCCCGGACAGCCTGCTCCACCGGATCGCACAGGGCTCCCCGTACGGCGAACTGCACGCGCGGCAGCTGCGGGTGTGGGCGGACACGGCCGCCGAACACGGCTTCGCGGTCAGCCGGGGCGAGCGCGACGAGGGCCTGACGGCCGTTGCCGTACCGGTCCTGGGCCGGAGCGGAGCCGTGGTGGCCGCGCTCTCGCTCAGCGGGCCGAGCCACCGCTTTCCCGAGGAGACCGTCCAGCGGTTCGCCGGAGCTCTGCAGGAGGTCGCCCGGCGGATGTCGGACCAGGGCTTCGCCCACCCCCTCAGCCCCACGATGTGATCCGACCGCAGAAGGAGCCGGTGCATGACGGAACGACCGCTCTCAGGAATCCGCGTACTCGATCTCACCAATGTGCTCGCAGGACCGTACTGCAGCTATCACCTCATGCTCCTCGGCGCCGAGGTCGTCAAGGTCGAACAGCCGGGCCGGGGCGACCTCGCCCGCAGCCTCGGGCCCGACCCCGAGCTGAACCGGGCCGGTATCGGCGCCTCCTTCCTCGCCCAGAACGCCGGCAAGAAGTCTCTCGTACTCGATCTCAAGGACCCTGCGGACCGTGCGGACTTCGAGGACCTTGTGCGCGGCGCCGATGTGCTCCTGGAGAACTTCCGGGCCGGGGTCCTGGACCGTATCGGATACGGGCCCGAGCGGCTGCGGGAGCTCAACGGCCGGCTGGTGTCCTGCGCCATCACCGGCTTCGGGCAGTCGGGACCGATGAGTTCGGCCCCCGCCTACGACCAGATCATCCAGGGTCTGTCCGGAATGATGAGCATTACCGGCACCACCGACACCGCGCCGCTCAGGGTGGGATTTCCCGTCAGCGACTCGCTCGGCGGGCTCGGGGCGGCGCTCGCCATCAGCGCGGCCCTGCTCGGGCGGGAAAGGACGGGGGAGGGGGCCCACCTGGATGTCTCCATGCTGGAGGTGTCCCTCTCCGCCATGGGGTGGGCCGTGTCCAACTACCTGATCAGCGGGGTGGATCCGGAGCCGATGGGCGACCAGAACGCGACCGCGGCGCCCTCGGGAACCTTCGAGGCGGCCGACGGCGGGCTCAACATCGCGGCCAACCGGCAGGAGCAGTTCGAGACGCTCTGCAGACTGGCCGGGCTGCCGCACCTGCTGGAGGACCCGCGCTTCGCCGAGCGCGAGGCACGCAAGATCCACCGCGCCGAGCTGAACGCCGAGCTGAACGCTGCGCTGCGGCAGAAGACCGCCGCCGAGTGGGAGACGACGCTCTCCGCCGCCGGGGTCCCCGCCGCCCGCGTACTGAGCGTTCCCGAGGCCGTGGAGCTGGAACAGCTCGGCCATCGCGGCTTCTTCACCGATCTGCCCTACCCGGACGGATCCGGCCGCACCCTGCGCATCAGTGGGAACGGCGTGCTCGTCGACGGACGGCCCCCGCACCCGGACCAGCCACCGCCGCTGCTGGGCGAGCACAACGAGGAGCGTCACCGGCTGATTGCCCGCTGGCGCGCGGAGAGCCGGGCTTCCGGGGTGCTGGGGTCATGAGCGACGGGCAGAACACCGGACCGCAGGACGGCCTGGTCGCTCAGTGGTGGGCCACCGCGGTGAGCCGTGTCGAGCCCGGCATCATCGAACTGCGGGAACACCCCGTCCAGGACCTCATCGGCCGCGCGACCTTCGCCGAGACGATCTGGCTGATGCTCCGCGGCACCCTGCCCAGGGCCGAGCAGGCCCGGCTCCTGGAGGCGGCCCTGGTCGCCGGCGTCGACCACGGACCGCAGGCGCCCTCCATCGCCGCCGCCCGGATGGCCGCCACCTGCGGGATCGGTCTCAACAGTGCGATGGCGACCGGCGTGAACATGCTCGGTGACGTCCACGGCGGGGCCGGGCAGCAGTGCGTACAACTGCTCAGCGACATCGGCGAACGCCACCGGGAGGGCCGCGACTTCGATGCAGTCGTCACCGAGGTCATCGGCGAATGGCGAACCCGTTCCCGCTACCTGCCGGGCTTCGGGCACCGTTTCCATCCCCGTGATCCACGCCGTGATCCGCTGCTCGCCCTGGTGGACCGTGCCGTGGCCGACGGGCTGGTGGAGGGCGCACACCTGCGGGCAGCGCTCGCCGTGGAGGCGCAGCTCAACCAGGGGCGCGAGGGGAAGAAGCCCGTCCCGATGAACATCGACGGTGCCACCGCCGTCATCTATGCCGAGCTGGGCTTCGAGGCGCCGCTCGCCCGCGGCCTGTTCGTGCTCAGCCGCAGCGTCGGCATCCTGGCGCACGCCTGGGAGGAGAGCGGTCAGGGGCGCCGCAACAAGAGCCCCATGCCGCCCAGCATGGTGCCGGTCCACCTGGTGGTACCAACTGGGCATTCCTGACCCGAAGTTGAACTGTCGCCCGGACAAGTTTCCTTTGCCGCAGGTCTTGCCACGGGCGTAGCGGCGTCCCTAGCGTGACCCCCTGTCCGCGTGACCATTCTGCGGATCGTACGAACCACCTGGCGGACCTTGATCGAATCGAGGGATCGATGGAACGGCGTACTTTCCTCCTGACAGCCGCAGCGACCGGCACCACCGCGGCCACCTCCCTGGCCGGCCCCGCAGAGGCCTCCGGCAGGACTCCCGGCCTCGCGCTTCCCGTACCACCACAGTCGGCGGCCCTGGGCGTGAGCGCCCGTGACTGGCCCAAAGCCGGCGGCAACTACGGCAACCAGAACCACTCCGCACTCTCCGCCGTCACACCCAAGAACATCGCCAAACTCGGCGGGGCCTGGCACCTCAACCTGGAGGGCGGCTCCACCGCCCAGTACCAGCAGTGCACGATCGTCGTGCAGCACGGCGTGCTGTATGTGGAGACCACGCAGCAGAACGTCTTCGCCGTCGACGGGCGCACCGGTGAGGTCATCTGGAAGACCAGCCTCGGCACCGAGACGACCAACATGCGGGGCGTGGCCGTCGCCGGTGGCCTGGTCTTCTCCATCTCGGGCGCCAACATCGTCTACGCCCTCGACCAGAGAACCGGGGCCGTCGTCTGGCAGAAACCCCTGATCGTCGAGGACAACGGAGGCGATGACGGCTGCGACGACAACAGCGGCCAGTGCGGCGGCAACAGCGGGGGACTCGCAGGCGCGGTCGTGCACTTCGACGGGCTGATCTATATCGGCACCGAGGGTTCCACAGCGGGCGCGCGCGGCCGCGGCTACGCCCTGGACGCCAAGTCCGGAGACGTCGCCTGGACCTTCTGGGGGCCACCGGGACCGGGCGAGTACGGGCACGACACCTGGGAGGGCGACTCCTGGAAAACCGGCGGCGCCGTCCCCTGGATCCATCCCGCCGTCGACCCCGAACTCGGCCTGGTCTACTGGACGTTCGGCAACCCCTACCCCCGTACCGACGGATCGTCCCGGGGCGGCGACAACCTCTTCGCCAACTCGATCGTTGCCATCGACGCCAAGACCGGCGCACGGCGCTGGCA
Organism: Streptomyces sp. NBC_01465; assembly: GCF_036227325.1. Classification (NCBI taxonomy): domain Bacteria; kingdom Bacillati; phylum Actinomycetota; class Actinomycetes; order Kitasatosporales; family Streptomycetaceae; genus Streptomyces; species Streptomyces sp. NBC_01465. The sequence goes on from NZ_CP109467.1 coordinate 8,123,190, forward strand.
CTTCCAGTCCGTCCACCACGACATCTGGGACGCCGACAACGTCATGGCGCCGGTCCTCGCCGATCTCCTGATCGAAGGACGCAGACGCAAGGTCGTCGTCTACGGCTCCAAGACCTGCCACTTCTACATACTCGACCGGCGCACCGGCGAGGCGATCCACGGCATGGAAGAGCGTGACGTTCCCCAGCAGGCCGAGCAGAAAACCTCTCCCACTCAGCCCTTCCCCGGCGGCGAGCCCTTCACCGACCCCTTCCCCCGGCTCGACAAACCCACCAGGCCGGTCCCCTTCTACCCGGCCGGCGGCCTGTACTCGGTCTTCTGGGACCGCGCCACCATCATCTTCCCGGGCGCAGGAGGCGGCGGCGACTGGGGCTTCCCGTCCTTCAGCCCGAAGACCGGCTACGTCTACATCGGCTACGGACTGGTCAACTCCTCGTACTCCAACACCCATGGAGGCCGGGTCAACACCGCCCGCCCGCTCGGTGAACTCTTCGGCGGCGGCCTGGTTGCCATGGATCCGCGCACCAACACCGTCGCCTGGCGCAAGGAGGGCGACTGGTCGCTGGCGCACGGCAACGGCATTCTCACCACGGCGGGCCGCGTTCTCTTCCAGGGCCGCCCCGACGGCGTACTCGAAGCGATGGACGACACCGACGGCAGCACCCTGTGGACCTGGCAGTGCGGGGCCGGAGTCAACACCATCCCGGTCTCCTACGAGATCGACGGCGAGCAGTACGTCGCCGTGCTCGCCGGCGGAAACGGACTGCCCTTTCCCGATATCCCCAAGGGCGACCATCTCTGGGCCTTCAAACTCGGCGGCAAACTCCCGCCCGCCACCGCACCCACCCCGCCCTCGCGCCGCAACCAGATCCGCACCACCGCCGTCACGGGCGAGGCCGCGCACAACACCGTGACCCTGGGCCGGATCTGGGACACGAGGACAGGCGCACCGGGCACCGCCGAGAACACCGTCGCCCAGACGGCCATGGCACCCCAGAACCTGACGGTCCCGACCGGCACCACGGTCACCTTCGTCAACCCGGCCGACAACCAGCAGGCGCACGGCGCGGCGGCCTTCTTCGATGCCGAGTTCGACACCGGACTGCTGATGCCAGGCCAGTCGTACGCACACACCTTCACCAAGACCGGCGAGTACTTCTACAACGACCCGGTCTTCCCCCAGTCCACCGGCAAGATCGTCGTCCAGTGAAGGGACCGACCGTCATGACGCCAAGACCCCGAACCCGCGCCCCGCTCGCCCTGGCGATGACCATCGCGCTCATCGCCCTGGCCGCCTTCTTCGGCGGCCAGTTCCAGGCCTCCGCCCACGCCGGACCGCAGTCCACCGGTGCCAGGCAGCTCGGCGCCCCCGACTACGGCGTCTGCCGCGGCACCAGCCCGTCCTGCTACCACGACTGGGGCAACTTCACCCCGTCCGCCACCGGCTACAAGGTGCTCCTCTACACCCGCACCGCCGGCCCCCGTCACGCCGACCTCGGTCCCGCACTCGCAGGCGGCCTCGACCCTGCACTGACCGCTGCCAACGTGGTACAGAACGCCCTCATCGCGATGGGCAAGGCGAACGGCTTCACTGTCGACTGGACCGAGGACATCGCCCAACTGTCGTCCCCCGCCCAGCTGTTCAAGTACAACGCGGTCATCTTCTTCTCCACCAGCCGCGACGCGCTCGACGATGCCGCCCAGACCTCACTGCGCCAGTACATCCGAGGCGGAGGAGGCTTCGTCGGCATCCACAACGCATTCGGCACGGAGTACAACTGGCCCTGGTACGAGGGCCTCCTCGGCGGCGCCAACTTCTACGACCACGGCCCCGAACAGCCCGGCACCGTCGTCACCACCAACCGTGAGGACACCTCCACCGCGAACCTCCCGGCCCGCTGGGCCTTCACCGACGAGTGGTACAACCTGGTCCCCGCACCCACCGAGGTACGCCTCCTCGCCACGGTCGACGAATCGACGCTCGCCAAGGGGGTCACCGGCAACTACGGCCACCCCGGCCACGGCAAGGTGCACCCGGTCGCCTGGTGCCAGTACTACGACGGCGGCCGCGCCTGGCTCACCACACTCGGCCACGACGCCAAGGACTTCTCCACCGACGGTTCATACGCCGGCGCCGAACAGTTCCAGAAACTGATCCTCGGCGGTATCGAATCCGCCATGGGCAAGAGGCCGTTCTGCCGGGCGGGCTGAGAGGACGACAGGCACGCCCATGCCCGCGACGACTGGTCATCGGTCAGGTCCTCGAGCTCGTGGGCACGGGTGGTCCGGCTGTGAGGGCTGTGACCGCCGGTCAGGTCGCCGCGCCGACGTGGGCGAGGGCCTGGCGCAGGAGGGCTCCCCGGCCGCCCTGCATCTCGTCGAGGACCGATGCGGAGGCGGCTTCCCCAGGGGTGAACCACACCAGGTCGAGGGCGTCCTGCCGGGGGCGGCAGTCGCCGCTCACCGGGACCACGTAGACCAGGGACACCGCGTGCTGGCGCGGGTCGTGGAACGGTGTCACTCCGGGCGTCGGAAAGTACTCGGCGACCGTGAACGGCTGGGTCGAGACCGGGATGCGGGGGAGCGCCACCGGGCCGAGGTCCTTTTCCAGGTGGCGCAGGAGCGCGGCGCGCAGCTGCTCGTGATGCATGACCCGGCCGGAGACGAAGCTGCGGCTCACCGTGCCTTCGGGGTCGATGCGCAGCAGCAGCCCGACGTGGGTCACCTCGCCGTGCTCGTCGACGCGTACGGGGATGGCCTCCACGTACAGGATCGGCATACGTTCACGGGTCGTCTCCAGCTCGTCGTCGGACAGCCAGCCGGTCGCACTCTCGATCGCAATGTCAGACATGCGGTGATCATATGAGTCCGGTCCGCTCCGGGGCCGCCTTTCCGCACCTCGTCCGCCCCAGCGTCGCCCGCTTCACCGACGACCTCCGTGACCGCACGGCCACCGACCTGGGAGACCCCGGTCCGCCGGTCCGGCCGTGGGCCGGGAACGAGGGGCCTTCTCGCGCGACCGGCCCACGTCTGTATCGATTCGAAGCTCGATCATGGGACAGCCCTCAACCAAGGATCACGATTCCGGCCAGGGCTGCAACTATCCCTGGCACCGCCCAACGCCAGTCGGTGGATCCCGGGCTGAGTCCGCCCTGCCAGCGTTGGTGCACTCCGTTCCAACGGGTCCAACGCGATCTAGCTATCAGGACGAGCCCACAGAGGAGCATGGCGCAACCCAGGCCCAGTCTCACGCGAGGTTCCTCACAGTCGTCGGACAGGCCGAACGGACAGTGCGGCAACAGACCTTGCCCCCGCCTCCAAGATCGTCACGGGACAGCCATTAGGTGATGTTCGCGCCGTCTGCATCAGAGGCCTCCTTGGTGGGGGCGGAGGGTGAGGTCGCCCCGGTGAACCGCAGAGCGGCTCTGTCGGGGCAGAGAGCAGTCCGATAAGTTTTCGGAGATTTCCCGGATTCTCCGATGCCACAAGGTAGGAATGCGGAGCCCTTCGGTCAAGGCCTGTTACCGATCTGTCCGCAAACAGTCCTTCCTCTTGGGCTTGTTGGGCTGCCGTGTCGCCTGGAAAAGGCACGTCCCGGGCCCTGTGGTATCCGTTGGTGATGGTGCCGCGAGCTCGTCGGCCGGCCCGCTGGGGTTCCGAAAATTTTCGGATGAGAAACGGAAACTATTTCTGCGGGAAGTATTGACGAGTCCTCGTCAACGCCTCAATCATCCCTGTCTGAGACACCGGCCGGAGTTCGGGATGCCGAACGACGTCCACCCTGGGCGGTCCATGCCGCCCGGGTTCCGGCCCGCTCCGTCCGTCTGCCGAGAGGGAGGGAACGGCGCAGATTTCCCGCGCTTCAGTCTTTCCGTGATTTCGACCTAGGAGGCACAGCCATGGGCTCATATGCCCTTCCCGGACTTGCTACCCGCCAGAAGATCCGAAGTCTGCTGCCGGCGGTGCTCATCGGCATCCTCGTTTCCGCCGGCACGCTGATCGCGCCGCCGCCCGTACACGCCGCCGAGAGCACGCTCGGCGCCGCCGCGGCGCAGAGCGGCCGTTATTTCGGCACCGCCATCGCCTCGGGCAGGCTGGGCGATTCGGCTTACACGTCGATCGCCGGCCGTGAGTTCAACATGGTGACGCCCGAGAACGAGATGAAGCCCGACGCCACCGAACCGCAGCGGGGCCAGTTCAACTTCACTTCCGGTGACCGGGTCTACAACTGGGCCGTGCAGAACGGCAAGCAGGTGCGTGGTCACACCCTGGCGTGGCACTCCCAGCAGCCCGGCTGGATGCAGAGCCTCAGTGGCAGCGATCTGCGCCAGGCGATGATCAGTCACATCAACGGCGTGATGGGCCACTACAAGGGCAAGATCGCCCAGTGGGACGTCGTGAACGAGGCCTTCGCCGACGGCAGTTCGGGCGCCCGGCGCGACTCCAACCTGCAGCGCACCGGCAACGACTGGATCGAGGTCGCCTTCCGCACCGCACGCGCCGCCGACCCGGCCGCCAAACTCTGCTACAACGACTACAACGTCGAGAACTGGACCTGGGCCAAGACCCAGGCCATGTACAACATGGTCAAGGACTTCAAGCAGCGCGGCGTGCCGATCGACTGCGTCGGCTTCCAGTCGCACTTCAACAGCGGCAGCCCGTACAACAGCAACTTCCGCACCACCCTGCAGAACTTCGCCGCCCTCGGCGTCGACGTGGCCATCACCGAACTCGACATCCAGGGCGCCTCGTCCACGACGTACGCCGGCGTGACCAACGACTGCCTGGCCGTCTCGCGCTGCCTCGGCATCACCGTCTGGGGTGTGCGCGACACCGACTCCTGGCGATCGGGAGACACGCCGCTGCTGTTCAACGGCGACGGCAGCAAGAAGCCCGCATACACCGCCGTCCTCAACGCGCTCAACGGCGGTTCCACCACGACGCCCCCTACGGGCGGCGGAACGGTCAAGGGGGCCGGGTCGGGCCGCTGCCTGGACGTGCCCAACGCCAGTACTGCCGACGGCACCCAGGTCCAGTTGTGGGACTGCTCGGGCTCCACCAACCAGCAGTGGACGTACACCGCAGCCGGTGAGCTCAGGGTGTACGGCAACAAGTGCCTGGACGCCGGCGGCACCGGCAACGGTGCCAGGGTCCAGATCTACAGCTGCTGGGGCGCCGACAACCAGAAATGGCGTCTCAACTCCGACGGCTCCATCGCCGGCGTCCAGTCAGGTCTCTGCCTCGACGCCGTCGGTGCCGGCACTGCCAACGGCACCCTGATCCAGCTCTACACCTGCTCCAACGGCAGCAACCAACACTGGACCCGCACCTGAGGGGACTCGCCGCAGCGACTCCTGTCACCTGGAGTACGTCCACCGGAGGCGGGACACGAACTCCGGCGCAGATGATCGTGCCTGCCGCCGTGCCGGCGGATGCCCGAAATGCGGCGTTCGAGACTCTGAACTAGGAGCGACCGCAGCGCTGGGGGCAAGAGGTCGCAGGTTCACATCCTGTCGTCCCGACAGTTCGTTCAATCGAACGTCGCAGGTGAAGGGTCGTTCTCGAACGGCCCTTCTTCTGCTCCCATCCCGGCTCCCACCCGCACGGGCATGCGCGAAAAGAATCTGAACCGTCCCGACTTGCGGCGACGTGCGCGTGTTTGAAGGGCGGTTCGCTATTCGGTGATGGCTCGTCAGACGGGCCGGTGCGCCGTAGGGACTTTCGATCAGCCGGGCCTCTTCCGTCCTGTAACAGCCGTCCCCACGTCGATCACCAGTACTCCTTGCTCGCTGCCCACCGCCAAAGCGCCCGGGTTCGGTATCCAGCACAGGGACCTCACTTGCATGGATACGGGTATCCACATCACGCATTCCTTCTCGTGGAGATCCCAGATCCGTACGACGGCGCGATTGCCGTACGTTGCGAGGAGCGTGGTGCCGTCGGCTCGAGGTACGGCACACATCTCTGTCACCCGTTCACGATGACCCTCCAGCGTGTGCCGGAGTTCCCCGGTGACCGGATCCCAGATCTGAATGGTGCGGTGGTCGCTGTTTGTTGCGAGGAGCGTGGTGCCGTCGGCCTGCGGCAACGCGCAAAGTGTCCCCACATAATCGAAACGTCCCTCCAGGGTGTGGCGGAACTTCCCGGCGACCGGTTCCGATACCTCGATCGATCCCCCGTCCCTACGGGTGGCGAGAAGTGTGCTTCCGCACGCCTGCGGCACCGAACACGCCGTATTCCCCCAGCGAGCCTGCTTGAGGTTGCGGGTTCTCCCTGTGCCGGGATTCCAGACCCAGTGGTTGTCGCGTTCGTCGCTGATGGCGAGGAGTGTGGTGCCGTCGGCCTGCGGCAGCACAAGCACCACCCTCACTGGGCAGGTGCTCTTTCTGAGGGTGTGGCGGGGCTTCCCGGTGAGCGGGTCCCAGACCCGAACCGTTCCGTCGCGGGCCCCGGTTGCGAGGAACGTGCTGCCGTCAGTCTGTGGCAGTTCACAGAGCGCTCCCAAGTACTTGAAGTCGACCTCCAGGGTGCGGTGGATCTCCCCCGTGACCGCATCCGAGATCCGGACTTTGTCGGATCCGCCGATGGCGAGGAGTGAGGTGCCGTCGGCCTGCGGCAGCGCACACACCACCACCGCCGAACTGTCCTGGCCTTCCACCGGGCGGTGAATTCTCCTGGTGACGGTGTCCCAGAACCGAACGGTGTGATCGTCGCCGCCGGTGGCGAGGAGCGTGCTGCCGTCGGTCTGCGGCACCCCGCACATCGACCACACCGAGCCGATATGCCCCTCCAGCGTGTGGCGGAGCTCCCCGGTGACCGGATCCCAGATCTGGACGATCCCCTCGCCCTCACGGTCGATTATGTCCTCGTCCCTGCCGATGCCGGTGGCGAGAAACGTGCTGCCGTCGGCCTGCGGCACTACGCACACCACGATCTCCGCATGGGTGCCGCCCGGCAGTGTGTGGCGTAGTTCCCCGGAGGAGGGGTCCCAGATCCGAACGGTGCTCGTATTGGTGGCTCGGACATCGTTCACGACGACGGCCAGGAGCGTGCTGCCGTCGGCCTGCGGCAGTACGCACAACGCCTCTGCCCAGCCGGTCCCCTCCAGCGTGCGGCGGAGTTTCCCGGTGACGGGATCCCAGATCCGCACGATCCCCTCGCGCCCACTGACGGCCAGGAGTGTGCTGCCGTTGGTCTGCGGCAGTACGCACAACGCCTCTGCCCAGCCGGTCCCCTCCAGCGTGCGGCGGAGTTTCCCGGTGACGGGATCCCAGATCTCTACGAACCCCTCGGGCCCACCGACGGCCAGGAGCGTTCCGCCATTGGCCTGCGGCACCCCGTACATCGAGCCCCACTCGTTGCTGTCTCCTTCCAAGGTGTGGTGCTCCCCGGTAGCCGGATCCCAGATCCGAACCGAACTGGTCATGGTGGTGTCGGAGATGCCCGCAAGGACCGCTACGAGCGTGCTGCCGTCGGCTTGCGGCAATGCACAGACCGAGCGCGCCCAGCCCGTCCCCTCTGCGAGAGTCCGACGGAGTTCCCCCGTGCCCGGGTCCCAGATCCTGACGACCCCCTCGCCCTCGTCCTCGAAACTGCCCTCAAGCCCTCCCTGGCCGGTGGCAAGGAGGGAACTACCGTCGGCTTGCGGCAGCACACAGACCGACGCCACGAAATCGATGTGCCCGTCGATGGTGTGGTGGAGCGCCCCGGTGGCGGGGTCCCAGATCCGAACGGTGCCGTCGCCTTCACCCCCGCCCGTGACCATGGAACTCGCCGTGGCCAGGAGCGTGCTGCCGTCGGCTTGCGGCAGTGCGGAGATCGAATTCACCGAGCCGGTGTGGCCGTCCAGGACGGCAACCTCCGTACGCGGCTCGCCGCGATACCACAGGGCCCGCCACGGAGGTGCCGGTGAGGTGTCCGACTGGTACAACGTCCCCGTCCCGTACGTCACTTCACTGAGGCTGATCAGGGCTGCGCGTGTGCCCGGGCTCTCGTCGATGGCCAGAGGCGTGCGGCGCAGCAGGAGGGCGCGTTCGCGGGCTTCGGGGCTGGAGGCAGCCGTCAGTGCAGCGGGCAGCAAGGCGCGCAGGTCGGCGTACAGGGGGTAGTGGTCCTCGGCGAGAAGCAGATCCATGGCATTGCCGTGGACGGCGTGGGTCGGCAAGTTGCGCAGCAGGTAGCCCGGTGCGCTCCGCCATGTGTCGGCTGCCCTGCCCCGCGCAATCAAGTCGCGTGCGAGACGCGCTTGGTCGTCCGTTACGTCGCTGACGCGGCGCAGGGCGTCGTTGAGTGCCTGGTGGAAGAGCCGGTAGCACGCCTGACCATGGTCGTCGCTGGTCTGGACGAGGAAGTTGGCGGCGTCCGTACGGGCGAAGTCCCGGATGCGTGCGGGCGGAAGGGCCACGTCGCCCAGCGCCTGGATGAAGGCTGACCACAAGTCGGCCGAAATGCCGGGGGATTCGGCGTAGGCCAGTGCGGTGAGGAGGGTTCTGGCAGGAACGCCGTCCTGGGCGGGTATCCGCTCCAGGTAGGCGTCGAGAGCGGAATCCACGGAGCGGACGGTATCGCCGGGTGCGCCGAACGGACGGCCCGCAGCGTCCACTCCGGACATACTCTCGCGTCCGCCGGGGAACACGGGGGCGAAAGCGCCTACCGGTTCGGTGTCGTACAGGCCGTGGGCTCGGGCTATCAGTCCAGCGACCAGAAAGTTCCGGCCGGCGGCCCTGGCCACTTGGTCGGCGGCCGAGCGGGCGGCCGTGTCGTCGTTGTAGGGATTTCCTGGGCGCTCGCTGCCCTCGAGACGCAGGGTGGCACATGCATAGGCGACCAAGTCGTCGCGGTCGAAGTACGCGGGGTCGTCGAGATCGATGGTGAGGCTGGGCGCGAACTCGTTCAGCAGAGAGCCTGCGTTGTCGCTGATCCGGGTACCGACGACGATGCGTACTCCGAGGGCGTCGAGGTTTTCGGCGCAGGGGCGGGCAATGTGGCGCATGATCGCGCGGGCTTCGGCGGGGGTCGCGGCTTCGTCCAGGGCGTCAACGATGACGGTGAACCGGTGGTCGCGGCGGTCGCGTTCCAGGGCCCGGCGAAGCGCGGAGGGCAAGTCCTCGGGGCGTTCGGGGAGTTCGGCCGAGGCGGCACGGGCAATCTCGCGGGCGACGTCACGGGCGGTCTTGCCTTTGGCGTGGACTGCGCAGGCGACCGATCCGGGAAGGGCGCGTACGGCGTCGTCGCCGGGTGGCAGCTCGTCGGCGAGCTGCGGATCGGCGGTGGTGATGATCCGTGCCAGGAGTGCGGACTTGCCCGCTCCCGGTGAGCCGGTGACCACCAGCACACGCCGGCCGGCGCCCTGCCCGTCCAGCCAGTCCCGCACGGCAGTGAGCGCGCTGCTGCGCCCGCGGAAGCGGTGGCCGCGGTCCGCGTCGGTGGTGACGCCGCGAGCGCGTGGGTGCCAGTGCCGACCGGTTTCCGGGTCGTCGGTCAGCTGCCAGCCCCAGTGCGCAAGGGCATCGGTGCCGGCGGCCTCCAAGTGGCGGCCGGCCGAGAGCAGATGGAGCTTCTCCTCGGGCAGGGCCTGTTCAATGCGGCGCAGGCTGAGCGCGTCCGCCGTGCCGCCTTGCCCGGTGCTGTGACTGATCATGCCGACGACGGCCTGGTACTCCTGCGACCACAGCGCGGTGCCACTGAAGCCGTCCTCGACTGTGTCCTCGGTCACTTTCAGCTTCAGCCAGTCGTGGCCGAGCTCCTTGGCCACGGTCCCGGCGGCTGAGTCTCCCAACATGTCGGGGAACCCGAACGCCCACCAGGTCCGGCCCGCCAGGTCGTTGTCCTCGGGGTGCCGCAGCGGAGCGGCGCAGTGCGCGTCGAGCGGTTCGGCCAGGAAGAGCACCGCGACATCGTTGAGGAGGAAGTCCCGCCCACTCCTGCGGTCGCGGTAGGGCATCGGTTGCTGCGGCAGGACGATGCGGGAGGTTCGGAGGCGCTGATCTCCCAGGGCACGGTTACGCGGGAAGGCGACCCACAGCTGTTCGTGGGGGTCGGTGTTGTCCAGCGTTCTGTACACGACGTGAGCACAGGTCAGCACTCGGTTCTCATCGATGAGGAAGCCGGATCCGACAGGCGAATCCGCCCCTTCGGCCTGCTCGTGCACTGCGGCCAGCCAGGTCAGGTCAGCCGGTTCCCTGTTCATGACTGCGGTGGTTCGTCCTGGTCGTTGCCGCTCGTATCTCCCTCACCGCCTTCCGCGCTGTCGGCGGCGCGGTTGAGACTGCCGGCGCCATCTGTTCCGGAGGGCCGCCAGGCCATGGTGACCTCGAAATTCGCCTCGCTGGCGGCCTTGGCCACCAGCCAGTTCGCCGTGCCGGAGACCTTCACGCCGAACTTCACCGTAACCTCGCCCGGCTGCAGGCTCCTGACCTGCTGAAGCACCACCTGCGCCGCCGCTACGGCCGGTTGCACAGCCTCCGCGATGCGGCCCACCGAGCCTCCATGACCCACCTGATGAGGTCCGCCATCCGGTTCGATCTCGAACCGGACCTCGGAGCCGTCATCGAGGGTGTAACTGACGATCTTGTTCGGCATCGGTTTCCCCGAGAACGGCGTGTGAGCCGGAGGCGCGACACGCGAGACGGCAATGGGTTGGGAACAACTGTCGGTGCAGTACAGGAAGTTACCGCCCCGTGGGCGGTGAGGGAGGCGAGTTCGTACGTACAGTCACTCCACCGCGGATGGGCCGGCGGAAGCAGGAGTGCGCCGGGAGTGGGTCTGGTGCTCCATGGACATGGCAATTCCATGACCTGACGTTCCATGTACGTTCAATCAACCGTCGACGCGTACGCAGTGTTCTGTCCCTAGGGTCCCCAAAGGCTTCAAGAGTTGGGGACCCATGGACACACTCCTTGCCATCCGGGCGCGCGGGCTCAGTAAGTGTTTCGGCGACGTCGTCGCCCTCGATGCCATAGACCTGGATGTGCCGCAGGGGCGGATCCATGGTCTGGTCGGACCCAACGGCGCAGGGAAGACGACCCTCCTCGGCCTGCTGCTCGGGCTTGCCGTCGCCGACATGGGCAGCCTGGAGATCCTGGGTACGTCGTCCGGCACGGCATCGTCCGTACCCGACGGCGTGGCCGGTTTCGTGGACGGCCCCGGGCTCTACCCCTCGCTCACCGCCCGCAAGAACCTGGCCGCCCTGGGCTCATTGCGCGGTCTGGACCGGCGCGCAACGGCCGTTGACGACGTACTGGAACAGGTGGGGCTCACCGACGTCGCCGACGAGCGGGTGCGCGGCTTCTCGCTCGGCATGCGCCAGCGGCTCGGGCTTGCCGCGGCGCTGCTCACCAAGCCCCGGCTGCTCGTACTCGACGAGCCTGCCAACGGTCTGGATCCGGCAGGCAAGAAGCACGTCCACGGCGTCCTTGCCCGCCTCGCGGCCGACGGCACTGCTGTGGTGCTCTCCAGTCACCGGATGGACGACCTCGAGGCGCTGTGCTCGGAGGTCACCATCCTCGCCGCAGGGCGTGCCGTCTTCTCGGGGCCCCTGAGCAAACTCGCCGCCGAGAGCAGCGAACTCGACTACCGGCTGCGCACCTCGGACCCCGATGCCGCCCGCCGGATCGCCGCGGACACCGACGGCATCCGTGTCGTGGACGACGCGGGTGCGCCGGGAGACGCCGGTGCGCTCGTCGTGCGCGCGCTGATACCCGCCCTCGACGACCTCGTGGTGCGCCTGGTGGGCGAGGGGATCGCACTGCGCGAACTCGCCCCGGTCGTCTCCCCTTTGGAGGCCGCGTTCCTCGCCCTCACCCAGCATCAGGAGGCATCGTGATCACCGCGCCCTCGCCCGTGGTTCCCGCTGCCGCCCCCGCCACCGTTGCATCCGCCGTCCCGATGTTCCGCGGCTACCGATTCGAGCTGGTCAAGCTGGTCTCGCAGTGGCGGATCCGGCTTCTCGCACTGGCCTGTTGGCTCGCGCCCGGCCTGTTCGTCGCCGCGGTGAGCGAGCAGAGCACCCTGCCCACCGACACGCTCTTCGGCCGCTGGATGCACGCCACCGGCTGGGCCGGACCGCTCGTCCTGCTGGGATTCGCGGGCTCCTGGGCGCTGCCGCTGCTCACCTCGGTGGTGGCCGGTGACGCGTTCGCCGCAGAGGACCGGCTCGGCACCTGGCGCCACCTGCTCGTCGCGATGCGTTCACCACGGCGGATCTTCGTGGCGAAGGCGCTGGCCAGCCTCAGCGTCATCCTGCTCCTCGTGGTGGGCCTTGCCCTCTCCAGTACGGTCGGCGGGCTTCTGGCGGTCGGCAACCAGCCGCTCGTCGGCCTCGACGGACACCTCCTCACACCCGGCGACACCGCGGTCCGTGTCCTCCTTGCCTGGGCGGCCGCCCTCGCGCCCACCTTGGCGCTCGCTGCGATCGGCCTTCTCGGCTCCGTCGCCCTCGGCCGGTCGCCGATGGGGCTGCTCCTCCCCGCGCTCGTCGCGCTCGCGATGCAGCTCGTACAGCTGATGCCGCTGCCGGTCGCCGTGCGCCTGGCCCTGCCGGGATACGCCTTCATCTCCTTCAACGGCCTGTTCACCGCCCCGGCGCAGCTCGGCCCGCTCCTGATCGGTGTGACGGTGGGCCTGGTGTGGGCGGTGCTCGCGACGGTCCTGGCGTATCTGCTCTTCCTGCGGCGCGACTTCACCAACCCGAACGTCGAAGGCACGGGCCGCCGTGCGGTCACCGCCGGCGCCCTGCCCCTGGCCGGGCTGTTGGCCGTCACGATCGCGGCACTCACCACGGTGCACGGTGCCACCGGATCCGGCATCGACCAGGAGAAGGTGCAGCGCTCGGTGGCAACGGCCTTCGCTCACCTGTACCGGATGCAGACCGAGCAACTGCACCGTCCTGCCGTCACCGAGGCGCAGTTGAAGACCTCGGCGGTCTGTACGAAGGGCGACGCGAAGGCCTCGCCCGTGGGCCCGGGCAACGGCTGGCGCTGCGTCGTCTCCTGGCAATTGCCCGGCGTCGCTGCCACCGGACAGGCCGTCTACCAGCTTGATCTCGCGGCAGACGGGCGCTACGTCGCCGACGGCGACGGTCCGAAGGAAGTCAACGGCTACTTCCTGTTGAGCACCCCCCAAGGGGATACGCCCAACCCCCTCTGGCAGTTCGACGGCAACGTCGCGCTCCTTGCCACCGCGAAAGGATGACCCTCTCCATGCATGTCATACGCCGCCGGCGTGCGAAGCAGGCACCCACCGGCCTGTTCGGCAGATACGCCGGCCGTACACCCCTGATCACGGCAGGCGTCACCGCAGTCGCCGTCCTCGTCGCCACCGGCACCGCGATGGCCGCCACGCACCAGTTTGGCACGGACAAGGTCGGCGACATCACCGACCGGGGCCAGGTTCTGCCGAGCGACCAGTATCTGGCCCCGTACGGCGAACGCCTGGTCGACAACGACGGCAAGATCATGTCGTCCACGGTCAGCCCGGACGGCACCCACCTCGCGGCGTCCATCACCGACGGCCCGGGCGCGCTGTCGGTCATCGACCTGAAGAACTGGAAGGTGCAGCAGCTCGTCGGCAAGTCCGCCGCCGCGAATCTCCAGCTCGACGGCAACGACGTGGGTCAGGAAGGCCCCACGTACTCGCCCGACGGCAAGCAGCTGTGGCTCAGCCGTACCGACGGCTACACCCGGTTCACGGTCAATCCCGACGGCAGCGTCGCCGACCCGACGGCGATCAAGATCCCGGCGGACGGAGCCAAGCACGCGCTGTCGGGCGAGGCGGTGTTCTCGCCCGACGGCTCCACCGTCTACTCGGCGGTCAACGGCCAGAACCGGGTCGTCGCGCTCGACGCGGCCTCCGGCGCCGTCAAACAGAGCTGGGCCGTCGGCAACGCCCCGCGCGACATGGTCGCGGTCGGCGACAAGCTCTACGTCAGCAACGAGGGCGGCCGCCCGGCCAGACCGGGCGAGACCACGATCAACTCCTACAACACGCAGGTGCCGGCCGATCCCAAGACCGGTGCCACCACGACAGGCACCGTCAGCGTCATCGACCTGGCCACGCCCTCCGCCGCGCCCACGAGCATCGACGTCGGTCTGCACCCGACGGCTCTGTACGCGAAGAAGGGCGCACTGTTCGTCACGAACACCGCATCCAACAACGTCTCGGTCATCAACACCGCGAACGACAAGGTCGTACAGACCATCGCCACCCAGCCGTGGCCCGAGGCCAAGGTCGGCTACGAGCCCGACGCGGTCACGCTCACCGACGACGGCCGGCTCCTGGTCACGCTCGGCCGCGCCAACGCGATCGCCGTCTACCGCTACAAGTCCGCGCAGGAACCGGTCGGTTACGTAGGACTCCTGCCCACCGACTACTTCCCGGCGGAGATCGCAGCCGTCGGCGACCAGGTGATCGTCTCCAACACCCGTGGCATCGACGCCCGCCGCCCCACGACCAAGGCCGGGCACGCCACCCACGACACCACGTCGAGCCTCACGCACTTCACGCTCCCCGACGACAGGACCGTCAAGTCGCAGACGGCCAAGGTGTTCAAGCAGAACGGCTGGACCAAGGGCGCGGTCAGGGCGGGCAAGGGACACGCCAAGCCGGTGCCCGTCCCCGCGCGCCTCGGCGACCCGTCGACGATCAAGCACGTCTTCATGATCGTCAAGGAGAACCGGACCTACGACCAACTCTTCGGCGACATGCCGCAGGGCGACGGCGACCCGGCGCTGACCGAGTTCGGCGAGAACGTCACGCCCAATCAGCATGCGATGGCCGAACAGTTCGGGCTCTACGACAACACCTACGACATCGGCACGAACTCCGCCGAGGGCCACAACTGGCTGATGCAGTCGGACAACCCCGAGTACACCGAGTCCTCGGCCGGTGAGTACCAGCGCAGCTACGACACCGAGGACGACGCCCTCGGCCACCAGCGCACCGGGTTCATCTGGAGCGGCGCCCAGGCGGTCGGCAAGTCCGTGCGCGACTTCGGCGAGTTCCACCAGTTCCTGACCAAGCCCGCCGACGCGAGCTGGCAGAACCTGTACTGCGACGCCAAGACCATGGACACGACCGGCACGGACACGGCCTACAAGCTGACCTCGTCCTCACCGATCCCCTCGCTCAACAGCGTGTCGGTGCCCGGCTTCCCGAAATTCGACACCAGCATCCCCGACCAGTACCGCTACCAGATCTGGAAACAGGACTTCGAGAAGAACGGCCCCGCCGACCTCAACATGTTCTGGCTCTCCAGCGACCACACCGGCGGCCCGGCCAACGCCCCTGCCCAGGTTGCCGACAACGACCTCGCCACCGGCAAGATCGTCGACAAGATCTCGCACAGCAAGTACTGGAAGGACTCGGTGATCTTTGTCGTCGAGGACGACTCCCAGGCCGGACTCGACCACGTCGACGGCCACCGTGCGCCGATCCAGATCATCAGCCCCTGGGCCCAGCACGGCAAGGTCGACAGCCACTACTACTCGCAGATCACCATGGTCCGCACCATCGAGCAGATCCTCGGGATCCACCCGATGAACCAGAAGGACAGCGCGGCCACCCCGATGACCGGGGCGTTCAGGTCCAAGCCGGACTACACGCCGTTCAACGCCGTGCCCAACCGCACCTCGCTCACCGCAGGCCTGAAGACCCCGCCGTCCTGCGGCGAGGACACCCCGGCTCCGCAGGACCCGAAGGCGGCCGCCGTACCGTCGGGCAAGGTGCCCGCGGACAAGAAGCAGCTCGCGGCGCAGTGGCAGAAGTGGCAGTCCCAACAGCCACTGACGGGCATTCACGCCAAGGCCGACTACGCGAACCCCGCGCAGATGAACCACTTCACGTGGTACCAGACCTACGGATTCACGAAGCCGTACCCCGGCGAGACGAAGTTCTACGGACCGGATGACGTGCCCGGCGCCTATCTGCCGTCGCCGGATTCCGACGGCTGACGTTCGTCCCCGACATGCCGGCTCCCCTTCGCAACAAGCTCTGAGCGGAGGGGAGCCGGCATGTGATGGCCGCGCTGCCTCCGCCACGCAGGACCCGCCGCTCCCGTACGGAAGTGATCACAGCCCTGCACGCCGTCCGCCCCTGGTGGGAGCGCGCGTAGGGTGTGCCTCGGATGTGCCTCGACCTCGGATCCGGCCGGATGCTGTGAAAGGAACTCGCGTGCCCTCGCTCTCGCCCTACCTCGATCCCACTCTGAGTGTCACCGAGCGGGTCGAGGATCTTCTCCGGCGTATGACGCTGCCCGAGAAGGTCGGCCAGATGCTGCAGTTGAATGCGAAGGACGGCGTGCACCTCGTCGAGGACATGCACGCGGGCTCCATCCTCCACGCATCGCCCGAGCGGCTCCTCCAGGCGGCCGAAATCACCGAGCGGTCACGGCTGCGCATCCCGCTGCTGGTGGCCGAGGACTGCATCCACGGACACTCCTTCTGGGAGGGTGCGACGATCTACCCGACCCAGCTGGGCATGGCCGCGACCTGGGACCCGGACCTCGTCGAGCGGGTTGCCCGGGCGACGGCGGTCGAGGTGTCGGCGACCGGCGTGCACTGGACGTTCTCGCCTGTCCTGTGCATCGCACGGGATCTGCGGTGGGGCCGGATCAGTGAGACCTTCGGCGAGGATCCCTTCCTCATCGGCGAGTTGGGCTCCGCCATGGTCCGCGGTTACCAGGGCGACGGGCTCTCCGACCCTACGGCGATCCTCGCCTGCGCCAAGCACTTCGCCGGCTACTCGGAGACCCAGGGCGGCAGGGACGCCAGCGAGGCCGACATCTCGCGGCGCAAACTCCGCTCCTGGTTCCTGCCCCCGTTCGAACGCGTCGCCCGCGAAGGGTGCCGTACGTTCATGCTGGGCTACCAGTCCATGGACGGCGTCCCGATCACCGTCAACAACTGGCTGCTCAACGACGTGCTGCGCGGTGAGTGGGGATACACGGGCACGCTCGTGACCGACTGGGAC
Source organism: Streptomyces sp. NBC_01465 (assembly GCF_036227325.1). Taxonomy (NCBI): domain Bacteria; kingdom Bacillati; phylum Actinomycetota; class Actinomycetes; order Kitasatosporales; family Streptomycetaceae; genus Streptomyces; species Streptomyces sp. NBC_01465. The sequence goes on from NZ_CP109467.1 coordinate 8,140,155, forward strand.
AACGTCGGCCGCATGGTGTGGGAGCAGCGGATCCACAGCGACTACGCACAGGCGTCCGCGGCGACGGTCCGCGCCGGCAACGACATGGTCATGACGACGCCGAAATTCTTCGGCGGTGCGCAGGAGGCCGTCGAGCAGGGAACGCTCGACGAGGCGGACATCGACGAGGCGGTCCGCCGCGTACTGACCCTGAAGTTCGAACTCGGGCTGTTCGAACGGCCGCGCCGCCCCGAGCCCGCCCGGCAGGCCGAGGTGATCGGCAGCGCGGAGCACGCCGCGCTGAATCTCGAGACGGCCCGCCGCTCGCTCGTCCTGCTCACCAACGACGGCACCCTGCCCCTGGCGGACGGCAGTGCGGCGGACGCCGAAGGCCGTGCCGTTGCCGTCGCGGGAAGCGCACCGCGTACGGTCGCCGTCATCGGGCCCAACGCCGATGACGCGCAGACCCAGCTCGGCGACTGGGCCGGCTCCTCGGGCCAGGCCGACTGGCTCCCCGACGGCCAGCCCCGCGAGATGATCACGACAGTGCTCGAAGGGTTCCGGGCGCATGTTCCCGAGGGCTGGAGCGTGTCGTACGCCCAGGGTGCGGACATCCTGACCGTCGAGGCCGACCCGGAGGGCGCGTTCTTCCCCGACGGACAGCCCCGCCCCGAAGTCGTGCTCCCCGCGGAACCCTCCCCGACGATGATCACCGAAGCCGTGGCGCACGCGGAGGCAGCGGACTACGTCGTCGCCGTCGTGGGCGACCGTGTCGAACTGGTGGGTGAGGGCAGGTCGACGGCAACCCTGGAACTGGTCGGAGGGCAGGTCGCCCTCCTCGACGCACTGGCCTCGACCGGCAAGCCGCTGGTGGTGGTGGTCATCAGCTCCAAACCACTGGTCCTGCCGCCCTCCGCGCACGGTGCAGCGGCGATCGTGCACGCCTTCAACCCCGGCATGCGCGGCGGGCAGGCGATCGCCGAGCTGGTCCTCGGCCTCATCGAGCCCACCGGCCGGCTGCCCATCTCCTTCGCCCGTCACGCGGGGCAGCAGCCCACGTACTACAACCAGGTGCGCGGCCAGCACGGCCATCGCTACGCGGACCTGACGCAGAATCCCGCCTTCGTCTTCGGCGAGGGGCTGAGCTACACGACCGTGGAGTACACGAACCTTCACATCCCCGACGCACAGCTCGGAGTGGACGACACGGTCCGCGCACGGGTCACGGTCTCCAACACGGGCACGCGTCCCGTCCTGGAAACTGTGCAGGCATACGTCAGCGACACCGTCACGTCGGTGACGTGGGCGGAGAAGGAACTGAAGGCGTACCAGCAGGTGGCGATCGCGGCGGGGGAGTCACGCGAAGTCCTGATCGATCTGCCGGTCGCGGCGTGCACGCTCGTGGACGCGGAAGGCGAGCGTGTCGTCGAGGCCGGCGCCTTCGAGCTCCTGGTCGGCCCGTCCTCCCGCGAGGAGTCGCTGTTGCGGGCCGGATTCACCGTCAAGCACTGAACCGGTCCAGCATTCGCGCAGGTGGGCTCCCGTACAGTCGATCTCATGAGTCGTTGGCAGGAACTGACCGGTGGCACGTCGGGACACGAGTACGCCGCGCGCTTCGCCGCACTGGCCGGCAGCGGGAAGGACGTGCATGGCGAGGCGCGCTTCTGCGCGGCCCTGGTGCCCGCCGGCGCGCGGGTGCTCGACGCCGGATGCGGTACCGGGCGGGTCGCGATCCGGCTGGCGGAGCTGGGGTACGACTGCGTCGGGATCGACCTCGACGCGTCGATGCTGGACGTGGCGCGGGCTCACGCACCGGATCTGCCGTGGTTCCGTGCCGATCTCGCCGAGTTCGATCCGGCGCTGCTCGGCATCGCCGCGGACTTCGATCTCGTCGTCGCTGCCGGCAATGTCTTCCCACTGCTGGCAGCCGGGACCGAGGGTGGCGTGGTCAAGCGCCTCGCCGGGGTCCTGCGTCCGGGCGGGCTGCTGGTCGCGGGCTTCGGCCTGGACGCCGCCCACCTGCCTGTGCCGCCCGGCATCACGCTGGCGGAGTACGACGCGAGTTGCACGGCGGCGGGCCTCGCCTTCGTCGACCGTTTCGCCACGTGGGACGCGGACGTCTACGACGGCGGTGGCTACGCCGTCAGCGTTCATCGCACCGGACCCTGACCTGGCTGCCCAGCTCCATCGTCCGGCTGTGCGATGTCGGTCGTGAACATACGGGCCAGGACGGTGTACGCAGCACCTTGAGCCAGGGCGGATTCATCGGCCGGAGCCGATTCGAATGCGGGCGCGGGGGAGTGCTCGTGCGCGTACTGGCGGCGGAAGGCCTCCGCCGTCAGGGCGGGGAGGCCCGGGAGGTCCATCTCGCGGCCGATGGCGACCACGACTCGTTCCGGGCCGAACGTCTTGGCGGCGTTCGCCATGCCAGTACCCAGTACCTCGCCTGCCGCTGTGGTCAGGTCGTCGTCCGAGGCCGGCGCGGATGCCGATGTTGATGTCGATGCGGTCGCGGCGGCGCGGCGTTCGCGTTCGCGGTCGATTCCCCAGCGGCTGCTCCACGTCTCGAGGCAGTCCGCGGCGCCGCAGTGGCAGGGCCGGTCCGCCCCCATGTTCACGTGCGTGTGGGCGAATCCGCCCGCCGTGCCGTTGTAGCCGCGGTGAATCCGGCCCCGCACCACCATCGAGGCGCCCAGGCTCATCCCGACGCTGAACACCAGCAGGTCCCGGCCGGCCAGCCGGCTGTCGAAGAGCAGCAGGCCCGAGGCCACGGAATTGACGTAACTGTCCACCGACACAGGCGTGTTCAGGGCCGCGGCCAGCTGTGCCTGGAACGGGACGTCCTTCCAGCCCAGTGAACCGCTGTGGCGTACGACGCCCCCGGCGTGGTCGACGACGCCCGACACGGCGACGCCGACGCCGGTCAGGGCCGCGGACTTCTTGCGCGCTGCAGCCGTGCGCACGGCTGCGACGACGGCTCGGACCGCGTCCTGCGGAGTCGTCGACGCGAGCGGTTCCCGGTGGGAGGTGACCACTTCGCCGCGCAGGTTGACCAGAACCGCGTAGGCCTCGGTGGCCGACAGTCTGACGCCCGCGGCGAGAACCGTGTCCCTGCCGAGTTCGAGGAGCCGCGCGGGACGGCCGCGCGGGCTGGGCGCGATGTCCGTCTCGGTGAGCAGTCCTGCCTGGAGCAGCCTGGTCGTGATGCCGGTGACCGTGGCCGGGCTGAGACCGGTGCGCGTGGAGATCGCGGCCCGCGCCACGGGGGCGTGTGCGCGTACGACGTCGAGGATCAGGGCTTCATTGATCTCGCGGATCAGGGCCTTGCTGCCGGCGCGAGGCCTCATCGCGTGCGGATCCCTTCGTGGTGGGGGGCGAGCTCTGGACATCTGGCGTCCGCATTCTGGCACGCCATCTTTAATTCGGTCATTGACAAAAATACACCGTGCTGGCTAGTTTCCGCTGCATGAGCCAACCGAATGAATGGCCCGACGGCGTCCCCGGCCCCGGGGGAACGAGGATCCTGCTGAGCGTCCCGCCGGCCGAAAAGGGCGCCTTCTTCCCCCCGGAGACCAGGGCGGCCCTCGACAGCATCGGCCGGGTCACCGAGTGGGAACCGCAGGTCCTTCAGCCGGTGAAGGCGTTCGGCGAGGCGCTCCAGGGCGTGCACGTGCTGATCACCGGCTGGGGCTTCCCACGGCTCGACGAGGCCCGACTCGCCCTGGCGCCCGATCTGCGGCTCGTGATGCATTCGGCGTCCTCGATCCGCGGGCTCGTGAGCGACGACTTCTGGGCGAGCGGCCTGCCCGTTGCCCAGGCCGGAGCGGCCATGGCCCCCGCCGTGGCGGAGCTCTCCCTGGCCTTCACCCTGTCCCTGCTGCGCCGCACCCATCGCTTCGACCACGCGCTGCGCGTCGGCCAGGACTGGGAGTCGGCGAGGCGCGTCGAGCGGGCGCGGGAGATCCGCGGAGCTCGTATCGGAGTCGTCGGCGCTTCCCGCACAGGTCGTCAGTACATCGACATGTGCCGGGCGCTCGGCGCCGACGTGCAGGTCTTCGACCCCTATGTCGGTGCGGGTGATCCACTGGCCGCGTTGACCTGCGGGCTGCCCGAACTGCTCGCCGGGAGCGATGTGGTCGCCGTGCACGCCCCCGACACCTCCGAGACCCGGGGAATGATCGGTGCGGCAGAGATCGCCGCGCTCAAGGACGGTGCCCTCGTCGTCAACACCGCCCGCCCCGCGCTCATCGACATGGACGCTCTGTACGAGGCGGCCGCACAGGGCCGCATCGACGTGGCGCTCGATGTGTACGACAGTGAGCCGCTGCCCGTGGACGATCGCTGGCGCGCCCTGCCCAACGTGCTCCTCACCCCGCACATCGCCGGTGCCACCGCGGACTCGCGGCGTCGCGCCGGGTGGATCGTCGTCGACGAGATCCGCCGATTCCTCGCCGGGCAGTCCCTGCAACACGCAGTGACCCGCGAGGCGTTGGGGAGGATGGGATGACCGCTCCGACGCCCCGCAACATCCTGCTGCTCCACTGCCACGACCTCGGCCGCTTCCTCGGCGCGTACGCCGTGCCCACCGTGGTGACTCCGCACCTCGACGCACTGGCGGAGGAGTCCGCCTTGTTCGAGAACGCCTTCGCCACCGCCCCGCACTGCAGCCCGGCGCGCGCTTCGCTGTTCACCGGCATGTACCCGCAGAGAAGCGGGGTGCTCGGGCTCACCCACGACCCCTTCGGCTGGGATCTCGACGACCCGGGCTCCCATCTCGCAAGGAGACTGCGCACCGCCGGCTACTACACCGAACTCATCGGCGTGCACCACGAGTCCAGGGTTCTCCCGGACGAACAGGTCGCCGCACGCCTGGGCTTCGACCGGGTGCGCACCGGCGGCGACCGCGATGTCGTCGTGACGCGTACGACCGAAGCCCTCGACCGGGTCGCGGGCCGCGACGAGCCCTTCTACCTCCAGGTCGGCTTCCACGAGCCGCACCGCACCCCGTCCGCCCGGGACCGGCCGGGCGTCATGGGCTTCCTCGGCGACGCCGTGCGCCCCGACACGTCCCGGGGACTGACCGTGCCCCCGTACCTGCGCGACGACGCCGGCGCACGCGAGGAAATGGCCGAACTCCAGGGCGCCGTACGGCACATGGACGAGGGCGTCGGCCAGATCCTGGCCCACCTCGACGGGCTGGGCCTGCGCGACGAGACCGTCGTGGTGTTCACCACCGACCACGGGCTGGCGCTGCCCCGGGCCAAGTGCACGCTCTACGATCCCGGACTCGAAGTCGCCCTGATCATGCGCGTACCCGGCCGGGACGCCTGGCACGGCAGGCGGATGGCGCCCATGGTGAGCCATGTCGACGTGATCCCGACACTGCTGGATCTCGTCGGTCTTGCCGACCGGCCGTCCCCGGCCCTCCCGGGCACCAGCCTGTCCGGCCTCGTGGAGGACGGCCGCACCCCGCGCACCCACACCTTCGGGCAGCTCAACCACCACATCTACTACGACCCCAAGCGCTCGGTGCGCTCGGCCACCCACAAACTCGTCGCCAACTTCAGCAACGCGCCCCGGGCCATGGACCCCACCCAGTCCTGGGTGCGCCGCAGCCTCCCCGCCGACCTGACGGGATCCACCGTCGAAACCAGCCCCGTACTGGAGCTCTACGACCTCGAGGCCGACCCCGGCGAACGGGTCAACCGGGCCGGGGATCCCGCGTACGAAACCGTGGCGGGCCACCTGGCGGCCGCCCTCCTCGGCTGGATGCACGACAACGGCGACCCGCTCCTGGTAGCCGAGCCCCTGCTGGCCCGCCACCAGGATGCCGTCACCGCTCTCACGCGTGCCGCCCGCACCGCCCCCGCCCCACCCCGAGAGAGGCAATCAGCATGAGAACCCGACCACTTCGCCTCGCGGCGATCGCTGCCGCGGTCGGCCTCGTGCTGACCGCCTGCTCCTCCTCGGCGGACGACGGCAGGGCCGACGTGACCCTGTGGATGTACCCCGTCATCAAGGACCCGGCGGCGAGCAAGAAGTACTGGGCCGACACCGAAGCCGCGTTCGAGAAGACCCACCCGGATGTCGACCTGCACATCCAGCTGCAGACCTTCGACAAGCGCGACGCACAGATCTCGGCCGCCCTCGCCGCGCGCTCCGGGCCCGACATCGTGCTCATCACACCCGACCAGGCCGCGACCTACAGCAAGGTCGGGGGACTCCTGCCCGTGGACAGGGCCATCGCGGGCGGGCGCGCGTCCTTCCTCCCCGAGACGCTCAAGGCCGCCACCTTCGACGGCGCGTTGTACGGCGTACCGATCTTCCAGAACATCAACACCACCGCGTACAACACGAAGGTCTTCGAGGACGCCGGACTCGGCATACCCCGGACCTGGGACGACGTGCTGAAGGCGGCCCCCGTGCTCGCCAAGAGGGGCGTCGCCGTCATGGACTACGCGGGCAGCCCCGAGCAGACCCTCAACATGACGTTCTATCCGCTGCTGTGGCAGGCCGGTGGCACCGTGTTCAGCAAGGACGGCAAGGACGTCGCGTTCGACTCGGACGCGGGGGTGGCCGCGCTGCAGTTCCTCGTCGACCTGAAGAAGCAGGGCGGTCTGCCTCCCGACGCCGTCACTGAGGGCCCCGCGATCGAAGGCGCTCCGATCGCCGACGGCAAGGTCGCCCTGCGGCCCGTCACTTCGCTCCCAGAGCTGCAGCAGATGCGCGCCGCTCTGGGCAAGGAGAACGCCACCTTCGGTCTCCCCCTGCAAGGCGCGGTCCGCGCCACGTACGGCAATCCAGGACTGCTCTCGCTGACCTCCATCAACAAGAACGAGAACCGCGACGCCGCCTACGAGGTTCTCGACTATCTGAGCTCCCCCGAGCAGCAGCGGGCGCTCAACGCCGCCGCCGGCAGCTTCCCGACCCGCAAGGACGTCAGGGCACCGGGCAGCGGACCCGACTTCAAGGCCCTGAACGACGCACTGCGGTACGCCAACCCCGGCGAACCGTCAGCCGCCGCCCGCCAGGTCATGGCGACGCTCGCGCCGTACGTACAAGCCGCCCTCAAGGGCGATCTCTCGGCGAAGGACGCACTGAAGAAGGCCGCCGAAGAGGCACGCGGGGAACTGTCCCGCACCTGACCGGACGGTCCCCCGCACAGAACCGCCCTTCCGATTCCGCCCCGTTGAGAGGCTGCTATGCCCGTGCGCACATCTGCGAGCACACTCCTGGCCAGCCCGCCGCCCCGTCGGCCGGCGACCGTATCCGCCGGCCGGGATCCAGCAAAAGGCCAGGCCGCGCTCCGCCGACGCCGGCGCCGTGAAGCGGTCACGGGCGTGCTCTTCGTGCTGCCCACGCTCGTTATCTTCGGCGTCTTCAAGTTCCTCCCCATCGCCGGGGCCGGCGCCATGAGCTTCACCCGGTACAGCCTCAACGGCGACTTCAGCTGGCTCGGGACCGACAACTACAGCCGCCTGTTCGACGACGAGCACTTCTGGCAGAGCCTGGGTGTGACGGTGAGCTATGTGCTCCTCTTCGTGCCCCTGATCATCGTCGTCTCGCTGGTCGGAGCACTGCTCCTGAACAAGGTCGTACGGTTCTCCGGCACCTTCCGGGCCGTGCTCTTCCTGCCCTACCTCAGCTCGTTCGTCATGGCCGGCATCGTGTGGTCGTGGATCTTCGCAAGTGACGGGCCGCTCAACGCGGCGCTCGGCGGCCTCGGCCTCGGCACCGTCCCCTTCCTGTCCGGCGACCAACTCCTGGTCCTGGCCTCTCTGGCGCTCGTCGCCGTATGGAAGGGCTTCGGGTACTCGATGCTCGTCTTCCTCGCCGGCCTGAAGGCCCAGCCCGCCGAGGTGCACGAAGCGGCCCGCCTCGACGGCGCCGGCACCTGGCAGGCGTTCCGCTACGTGACACTGCCGCTGCTGAAGCCCGTACTGTTCTTCGTCCTTGTCATCGAGACGATCACCGGCTTCCAGGTCTTCGACACCGTCTACGTGATGACCGGAGGCGGCCCCAACCTGGCCAGCCACAGCCTCATCTACTTCCTCTACGACGAAGCCTTCAAGTTCCTCGACTTCGGCTACGCATCGGCGGTCGGCATGGTCCTGTTCGCCATCGTGCTCGTCCTCTCCCTGGTCCAGCGGCGCCTCGTCGAAGGAAAGGAGTCCAAGTGACCACCACAACTGCCACACCCGGGGTCCGCAGCCCCCGGCGGACACGGCGCCGGGGCTGGCTGCCGACCGTGGCGCTCCTCGTCATCAGCCTGTTCACCGTCGCGCCGCTGCTGGCGGTGCTCGTCCTCGCCCTCTCGCCCGAGAACGCCCCGACCCTGCCGCACGCGATCCCGGACTCGCTGACCCTCGACAACATCACGAGCATCTTCGCAGTGGGCGAATTCCCCCTCTGGCTCTTCAACTCCTTCGTCTACTCTGCCGTCTCCGTGGTGATCATCCTGCTCACCGCCTCGATGGCCGCGTACGCCCTGGTGCGCAAACGGTTCCCTGGTCGCAACGCGCTGCTCTGGGCGATCGTCGCCACGCTCATGGTTCCGATGCAGGCCACTCTCATCCCCACGTTCATCCTCGTCGCCCGCATCCACGGCACGAACACCCTCTGGGGTCTGATCATGCCGACGCTCGCCAACGCGCAGGCGGTGTTCCTCATCCGGCAGTTCATCCGGGATCTGCCGGACGAACTGTTCGACGCGGCGCGGATCGACGGAGCGGGGGAGTGGCGCACCTTCGCCCGGATCGTGCTGCCGCTGATCCGCCCGGTGCTGGCAACGCTCGCCATCTTCGTCTTCCTGTGGCACTGGAACGATCTGCTCTGGCCGATGATCGTGGGCCAGACCGACCACGCCCGCACCCTCACCGTCGGACTCGCCACGCTGCACACGGAGACGGTCTCGACGGCGGGCATCATGTCCGCGGCCTTCGTCAGCTTCCTCCCCTGCCTGGTGATCTTCATCGTGCTGCAGCGGCACATCGTCGCCGGCATCACCTCCTCGGGGGTGAAGGGATGACGGGCCGTCCGCCGCTGCGCCTGGGACTCATCGGCGTCGACTCCCCGCACGCGCCGTCCTTCACCCGCCTGCTGGGCGACGGGGTGTCGGGCACCGTGCCGGGCGGAACGATCGTCGCCGCGTGGAAGGGAGTGGCGGCGGCGGACTTCCCGCCCGGCCGCGACCGCATCGACGCGTTCGCCGAGGAAGTACAGGCCCTCGGGGTGCCGTCGTACGAGACGCCGGAAGAGGTGGCGGTGCGATGCGACGTGCTGCTCGTCGTGGCGTCGGACGCGCGGACCCACCCCGCGTACTTCCGTCGGCTGGCTCCGTTCGGCAAGCCGGTCTACGTCGATACGCGCTTCGCCCTCGCCACCGGCGACGCCCGGACGATGTTGGCCGAGGCCGCGGACCACGGATGTCTGCCACTGGCCGGATCACCGAAGCGGTTCACGTCCGAGTTCCGGCACGCCGTCGACGGTTCACGGATCGACCGCATCGAACTGACCGGTCCACTGCCGACACAACCCGGCCACCCCTTCCTGGCCTGGTACGGAGTGCATCTGGTCGACCTGGCCGTCGCGGCGCTCGGCCCGGGATGCGTGAGGGTGGACGCCTCGTCTGGCGACCGCGTGATGCTGACCTGGCCGGGCGGACGGACCGCGGTGCTCGGCGGGGAGGAGGCGTGGTCGCCGCTCACCACGGGGCGCGTCCACGGCCCGTACGGAGAGCGGGAGTTCTCCATCGTGGCCGGGGAGCCCATGCTCACCGGGCTGCTCGCCTCCATTGTCGATTCATGCCGCAGTGGCCTCCCCAACGTGCCCGCAGCGGAGGTACTGGAGATCGTGGCGATCGTGGAGGCCGCCCAGCGCAGCCGGAGCACCGGTGCAGCGGTCGCGCCGGGCGCGCGATGAATCACCTCGTGGAAGTACCCCGGCCATGTTGCGCGGCGAGTCGCGAACTTGCCGCGCCGGCTCCTCTCGGAACACTCAAGGACCGTCCGAGGCAGCCGGAGGCGGTGGACAGCACCGGAATGGTGCGCCTGCCCGGCGGTCCGTTCCTGATGGGCACGGACGCGGACGACGGCTACCCGGCAGATGGTGAGGGGCCGGTGCGAGAGGTCGAACTCGATCCGTTCTGGATCGACACCACGACGGTCACGAACGCGGCGTTCGCTGCGTTCACCGCCGCGACCGGCTGGGTGACCCTGGCGGAACGCTTCGGCACGTCCTTCGTCTTCGAGGGCCTGCTGCCCGATCGGCTGCGCACCGCCCCGGCCGTACCAGGCACTCCCTGGTGGCGCGATGTGCCCGGTGCCGACTGGCGCCACCCCGAGGGTCCGGGGACCGGCATCGACGACCGTATGAACCACCCGGTCGTTCACGTCACTTGGCGCGACGCCCGTGCCTATGCGAAGTGGGCCGGCAAACGGCTCCCCACCGAGGCGCAATGGGAGTACGCCGCACGCGGAGGACTCGTGCAGGCCCGGTACCCCTGGGGCGACGAGCGCGAGCCGGCCGGCGTCCACCGGATGAACGTATGGCAGGGAGACTTCCCCACTCGGAAGGCGGCCGCGGACGGCCACCTCGGCACGGCCCCGGCCGACGCCTACGAGCCCAACGGCCACGGACTGTTCAACACCTGCGGCAACGTCTGGGAATGGTGCGCCGACTGGTTCCACCCCACCTGGCACCGCACCGGCCCGCGCACCAACCCGACCGGGCCCCGGCGCACCGGACGCAAGTCGATGCGCGGCGGCTCCTATCTCTGCCACGACAGCTACTGCTTCCGCTATCGCGTGGCCGCCCGCAGCTCCAACACACCGGACAGCAGCGCCGGGAACATCGGCTTCCGCTGCGTGACGGCACCGGGGTTGTCAGTGGGCTGTCGTACGGTCGGTCCATGAGCACGTCCGACGAAGTCCGAGAGATCGCCCTCTCCCTGCCGGAGACGACCGAGAAGGTCGCCTGGTCCATGCCCACCTTCAGGGTCGCCGGGAAGATGTTCCTGACAATTCCCGACGACGAGACATCGATGGCCGTCCGCTGCCCCAAGGACGAGCGCGAGGAACTGGTCCTCGCCGAGCCGGAGAAGTTCTGGGTCGCGGACCACGAGGCGTCGTCCGCCTGGGTGAGGGTACGGCTCGCCGCACTCGAAGATGCGGACGAGCTCCGCGCGATCGTCACCGACTCCTGGCGCCAGGCGGCCCCGACCCGGCTGCTCCAGGATCCTCCCCAGCTCGTGGTCCCGTCCTGAACCCGGGTCCGGGGCGCTATGCCCCGGGTGCGGCCCGGATCGCGGAGATGTCGAACTGGAGCCGGACCCTCTCGCTCACCATGGCGCCGCCCGCTTCCAGGCGCTGGTTGTAGACGAGGCCCCATTCGGTGCGGTCGATGGTCGTGGTCCCGTCGAAGCCGGTCCTCTCGAAGCCGAGCGGATCCACGACCGAACCCAGGTATTCGAGTTGAAGCTGGACGGGCCGGGTGATGCCGCGAATGCTCAGTTCCCCCGCCATACGGAAGGTTTCCCCGCCCTCGTAGACCGTGGACGTGCTGCGGAACACCATCTCCGGGTGGCGGCGCGCGTCGAAGAAGTCGGGCCCGACCAGGTGACCGTCCCGCTGTTCGACACCCGTGTCGACACTGGCGACCCGGATGACGATTTCGGCCCGCGAATCGGCGGGCCGTGCGCCGTCGAAGTACAGCGTGCTGTCGTAGTCGGCGAAGGCACCTCGCACCGTCGTCACCATCGCGTGCCGTACGGAGAATCCGATACGGCTGTGCGGGCGGTCGATGGTCCACTGCCCGGTCAGCGCGCGAAGCTTCGGGTCGAGTGAGGTACCGGCGCCCGCCGGAAACGGCGTACTGGGGCCGACGGCCGGTGTCGGCTCGAGGATCGCGGTCGGGCGACGGCTGAAGATGCCCATGGTGGTGTCGTCTCCTTCGGATGTGATTACTCCGTGCTATCACGCTGCCCGAAGTCGATACGTTGCGAGTTGGGAGGTCTCACCCGGTTTCCGTTGCCCTGACGGCAAAGAGACACAAGATCGACACGGATGTGGATGTACGAGGGGGTGGCCCGGCATCACTCACCGTCACAGTCAGTGGCGACCGTGTGCCGTGTCCGAGGCCCCGCCGAAGAGTCGGGCGACGGCACGGAAGGGGAGGGTGACGACGGTGGCGATGGCACCGCCGATGGAACGCAGTACGTCGGCTATGGCCCTGAACATGACGGATCCTCTCGTCGGGACTGCTCGGTTCCGGTCCCAGGGCGGGTGTCCTGGTGCGGGCCTCGCAAACACCACGAGTTGCCTGCGATTCCGAGGCATGCCACAAGCTGCGATCAAGGTCGTGCGGTGACACCGTGGGTGTGTTTGCCGAGGACGAAAGGGGTCAACCGATCCACGTGGACATGTGACCGGCTGCACGCCACGACGAAAGGCAGAGTCATGACCGAGGACATCTCACCGGCCACCACGACCGACTCCGGCGCCCCCGTGGAGAGCGACGAGCACTCGCTCACTGTCGGCGCGGGCGGCCCGATCCTGCTCCAGGACTCGTATCTGATCGAGCAGATGGCGCAGTTCAACAGGGAGCGCATCCCCGAGCGCCAGCCGCATGCCAAGGGCAGCGGCGCCTTCGGCCGATTCGAGGTCACCGGGGACGTCAGCGCCTACACCAAGGCCGCCTTGTTCCAGCCGGGCACCGGCACCGACCTGGTCATCCGCTTCTCGACGGTCGCGGGTGAGCGCGGCAGCCCGGACACCTGGCGCGACCCGCGCGGCTTCGCGGTGAAGTTCTACACCAGCGAAGGCAACTACGACATGGTCGGCAACAATACGCCGGTGTTCTTCATCAAGGACCCGATGAAGTTCCAGCACTTCATCCGGTCCCAGAAACGCCGCGCGGACAACAACCTGCGCGATCACGACATGCAGTGGGACTTCTGGACGCTCTCGCCGGAGTCCGCGCACCAGGTCACCTGGCTGATGGGCGACCGCGGCATCCCGCGCAGCTGGCGCCATATGAACGGCTACTCGTCCCACACGTATATGTGGATCAACGCCCAGGGCGAGCGCTTCTGGGTGAAGTACCACTTCAAGACCGACCAGGGGATCGAGTTCTTCACCCAGGACGAGGGCGACCAGATGTGCGCCGCCGACACCGATTACCACACGCGTGATCTCTTCGAGCACATCCGTGACGGCGAATTCCCGAGCTGGACGCTGCACGCGCAGATCATGCCGTACGAGGACGCGGCGACCTACCGGTTCAACCCGTTCGACCTCACCAAGGTCTGGCCGCACTCCGACTACCCGCTGACCGAGGTCGGTCGGATGACCCTGAACCGCAACCCCACCGACAACCACGCGGAGATCGAGCAGGCCGCCTTCCAGCCGAACAACCTGGTCCCCGGCATCGGGCCGAGCCCCGACCGCATGCTGCTGGGCAGGCTGTTCTCGTACGCCGACGCGCACCGTCACCGCATCGGCGGCAACTACCAGCAGCTCCCGGTCAACGCCCCGGTCGCGCCCGTCCACACGTACTCCAAGGACGGGGCGATGGCCTACCGCAAGACCACGGACCCGGTCTATGCACCGAATTCCAAGGGCGGCCCTGCGGCCGACACCGAGCGGTTCGGGAACCCGCCCAGCTGGTACGCGGACGGGGACATCACCCGCGCCGCCTACGTCGACCACGCCGAGGACGACGACTGGGGTCAGGCCGGAACCATGGTCCGCGAGGTCCTCGACGACGCCGCGCGCGACCGGCTCGTGGACAACGTCGTCGGTCATCTGCTCAACGGCGTGAGCGAGCCGGTCCTCGCCCGTGCCTTCGCCTACTGGTCGAACATCGACAAATCGATCGGGCAGCGCATCGAGCAGGGAGTGCGCGCGGACAAGGCCTGAGCGAGCCGGCCCGGCCCTGCTTGACCATGGAGGCGCGGTCGCTGTCGCCGCGCAGGACGGCGGATGCGGCGGCCTCGATCTGGTCAAGGGACATCCGGCCGCGCAACCGCAGGTGGCGGGCGTACCAGTTGGCCGCGGAGCCGGAGTCGGCGGTGGGGTTCACCGGGTCCGCGTCCACGGCGGCGGCCTTCTTCGCCGCTGTCTTCCCGGCGAATGTGCAGATGGCGTACGACTGGAGGCACCGGCCGGCGCCGCCTGAAGGCCGCCGCGCTCGCGAGACTGCCCCTCCAGATGCCACTGAACCTCTGGGCTCTGAAGGTGGGTCGCAACAGCGCTCCTTGAATTGTTCCGTCTGCGATGCATGGCATGTGAATCCGGGGGTACCAGAGCAAAGACCCGAGCTCGCCCGGCCACCCCCCCCGGCCGGCCGAGGCTCTCGGCCCCGCCAGCGCCCCCCCCTGCTGGTGGGGCCGAAGTCTGTTCGGCCCCAGGTAGCCGAAGAGGGCGGGCAGGGCCGAGGCCGACGTGCCCGCGAAGACGACGAGCAGCAGGCGCATCGGTCTGCGGCCCCAGCGGTCTTCATGGCCGCTCAGCCGCCTCGCGGGTCCCCGCGGCTCCCGCACTCAAACGTCACCCCGCACGTGCCGCTCGAACATGCCGAATAGGATGTGTGTTCGATTTATGGGTACGCTGGTGGCATGGCAATGCACCAGCTCCAGGGATCGCTTTTCGATCAGGGTGACGACGTGCGTCTGGGGACTCTGTCCGACATCCGCAGGACGGTTCTCGGCGAAGGAGCGTGGATCGATCTCCTGCCGGGATGGCTCCGTGGTGCCGATGCGCTGTACGCGCGGCTGGCCGCGGACGTCCCGTGGAAGAGCGAGCGGCGGCAGATGTACGACCGGGCCGTGGACGTACCGCGTCTGCTCGCCTTTTACCGCGCCGGTGAACCGCTGCCCGACACCGTCCTCGACGAGGCTAGACGCGCCCTGTCCGCGCACTACGCCCCCGAGCTCGGCGAAGCGTTCACGACAGCCGGGCTGTGCCACTACCGCGACGGGCGCGACAGCGTGGCCTGGCACGGCGACCGCATCGGACGGGGCGCCAGGGAGGACACGATGGTCGCCATCCTCTCCGTGGGGACACCTCGCGACCTGTTGCTCCGTCCACTCTGCGGCGGCGAGACCGTCCGGCGTCCGCTCGGCCATGGCGACCTGATCGTGATGGGCGGCTCCTGCCAGCGGACGTGGGAGCACGCCGTCCCCAAGACGACCAGGGCCGCCGGCGGCCGGATCAGTATCCAGTTCCGGCCGCAGGGTGTGCAGTGACCGGTCCTGCGGGGCCGTTCTGAAGCAGACGACGACATCGGCCCCCGGGCAAAAGTCCCGGGGGCCGATGTCAGAGCGAGGTCAGCAGTTGCCTGCGGGACGGTCCCGCTTCACGAGGTTCGTGTAGCCGGTGGTGCCGTCCAGCCACAGGACGCGCTTGCCCTCGTCCGCGGCGGCGTAGACCTGGTCGCCGCGGTTGCAGGACACCCGCTGCGGGCCGCCCTTGCCGTCGGGCGCCACCTGGAACAGCTTCGGCAGCGAGTCGTTGGCCCAGTCCGTGGCCGGCGTCTGGGTGGATACGGTGACCGCGTCGTCCGACGCCGTCAGTGAGTACGCGTACAGGGAGCCGGTGCCGGACTCGGGGGTGACGGTGACGGGGTTCTTGCCGTCGAAGTCCGCGCGGCGCACCGCGGCCTGGCCGGAGTCGGTGCCGTCGTTGTCCTCGATCCAGAAGACACCGTCGTCGGTCATGGCAGTCTGGCCGATGCCGACGTTGCCGTCGGTGACCGGCATCAGGGTCTTGGTGCCCGTGGCGGTGTCGAAGACCTCGACGCCGAGCTTGGGGCCGTCGGCCTCGTACCACAGCTTGGCGTAGGCGATCTTGCCGTCCTTGACGGAGGGCACGGCCGTGGAGATGTACGGCAGGCCCGGGTCGACCAGGGCCTTCTCACCGGTCTTCATGTTGATGTAGCGGACGTGCACGACGCCGGTGGTCGGGTCGATCACGGTGTAGGCGACGAGGTCGCCGTCGACCGTCAGGCCCGAGATGTCGGAGCCCTCGCCGCCGATGGTCTTGGTCATCCCACCGCTGACCGGACGGACCTTGATCGTGATGGCGCTGGCGCCGTACTCGGCCCACGCGACGGTCTTTCCGTCCGTGTCCGCGAACACGGCGTAGTCGCCGGTGTTGCCGCTCACCAGCTGCGGCGTGCCCTTGCCGTTGGTGTTTCCCATCCACACCGAGTACGGCTCACTGGCGTCCTCGTTGGTGCGGGAGACGGCGTACTTGCCGCCGCCCGCGCCGACGCCTGTGCCGGCCACATTGTCCTTGGCGAGCAGCGTGTCGGTGTCGACACCGAGCGCCTGCTCCCAGCCCGGCACGATGCCGTGGGCGGCGAAGGAGCGCTTCACGATGTTCAGTTGGGCCTTGGTGGCGCCCAGCTCCTGCGCGGCGGCGATGACCGCGGCGCGGCCCTCGGTGAAGCCGTCGAGCGGGGTCATGTACGCGGACAGGGCCCGGTAGACGATCTTGTCGGCGAGGTCGCCGCCGAGGTCCTGGCGCATGTCCCACAGCGCGCCGGAGAAGATCGTGGAGTTGAGGTGCACGCCGCCGTTGTCGCCGCGGTAGGTGACGCCGATGAAGTCCTTGGACGTGGTGTGACCGTCGTTGAGGTCGCGCAGGGCGCACTCGCGCGGGCCGAGCGTGGTGCACAGGTCCTCGCCGAGCAGGCCCGCGTCCGGGTCGTCCATCGAGATGTTGTTGGCCTCGAGGTCGATGGCGTTGCCGAAGTAGTCCGCGAGGGCCTCGTTCATGGTGCCGGACTGGCCCGCGTAGACCAGGTTCGCGGTGTGCTCGACGACTCCGTGCGTCATCTCGTGGCCGACGACGTCGGTGTCCGCGGAGAACGTGCGGTAGCCGTCGCCGCCCTGGCCGTACACCATCTTGGTGCCGTCCCAGAACGCGTTGTTGTACGGCTTTCCGTTCTGGACGACGCCGACCAGGGAGTTGATGTAGCCGTCCTTGCCGTCGAGACCGGCGCGGCCGAAGTGGTTCTTGTAGTAGTCGTAGACCTTGCCGGCCGCCCAGTGGGCGTCGACCGCACCGGAGTCGGTGAAGTCGGCGCCGAGGTCGGGCGTGGTCGACTGGAACGTCTTGATGCCGGAGGGCCAGTTGCCGGACGCGGAGGCGACCTCGCGGCCGCGGGCCTCGTAGGTGGACAGCATCGGGCCCTGGTACGGGGAGTCGGCCGACCGCTTGCTGTAGTCGATCATCTGGTAAATGCCCTTGGTGTCCTTGTACAGGTTCACCTCGGTCTTCTCGCCGTTGTAGCGAATGCCGGTGCCCTTGACGACCTGCTGGTCGGCGGCCGTGGTGGCGGCGTCGCCCGTCGCGCGCGCCTCGTCGGTGGCGCCGGTCGCGGTGCCCGTCGCGCCGAACGTCTGGATGCCGCTGTACTGCATCACCGGGAAGCCGGCATTCGCGTCGATGTACACCTCCTGCTGCACCGGCGAACCGTCGACCGGGCTGATGCCGGTGACCGTGATGTGCCGGGTGAGCACGCCTGCGCCCTGCGGGAGGATGGTGACGCCGGTGGCCGTGCCGGTGAGCTGCTGCCCGCCGGGCTTCTCGCCCTTGGCCGGCGCTTTCAGCAGGCCCTCGGAAAGCTGTGTGCCGACGGCGGCGACCGCACGCTCGATCGCGGTCTTCTCCGAGACCTTGGGCGTCACCGAGTCGAGCTTCAGGTCGGTGTAGTACTTGCCGGAGGTACCGGTGACGGAGCGCTTGCCGCTCTTCTTCTCCATACGGACGACGTACTCGCCGCCGAGGACCTGGACACCCTTGTACTTCTGCTGCAGACGGACGGTCTCCTTGCCGCCCTCGCTCTGCGTGCTGACGGTCGACAGGTCCTTCGAGGAGGTGTCCGCGATGTGGTAGCGGCTCTTCTTCGCCTTGAGGTGGCCACGCGCCGCATCGGCGGCGCTGCCGGTGGCGGCCACCTCCTCGTGCAGGTCGGTGACGAGCGACGGGGTGTCGGTCTCGGTGCCCGGCGTCACGTCGGACGCGGCGGCGGTGGTGTCCGTCGAGTCCGTGGCCGCCTGGGCCGCCGGTATCCCGGTCACCAGCAGGCCGGCGGCGGCGAGCAGGGCCGCAACACCCTGGCCGACGGCCCGGCGCCCGACCATGGGCACCCCTCCTGCTCTGGCTGCTCTCCTGCGCGCTGAATTCCGCACGGTGTTCCTCCGGTGCCACTGATGCATGAACGGATATCGGATACGGACATGCAAGTACCGGTGCGGGTGTGTGAACAATGCGTTCCGGGTGTGCACTTGAGCCTTTGTCCACTTCTCCGCGCCGACGGGCGGATCGCTCCGCGGCGTCGAGTAACTCCCGAGTAACGGCCTCTGACTAGCGTGCAAAGGCATGGGCATGGAACAGGCGGCCGAACAGTGGCGGGTCCTCGGACTCGGCGAGCGGGAACTCCTCGTTTACGAGGCGCTGTTGAATTCCGTCCGGTATGAGAGCCGGGCGGCACTCGCGCTGGACGTGAGCCTGACCGTCCCGCAGGTGACCGCAGCCCTTGACGCACTGGGCGAGCTCGGGTTCGCCCATCCGGCACCGGCTGGTGACAGCGGACTGCCGATCGCCGTCAGCCCGGCCACCGCCATCAGGAACCGGATCCACCTGCGGCGCGCGTACCTCCTCGGTGCCTCGTCGGAGCTCGAGGTGCTCACAGCCTCGGCGGACCGCCTGGCCTCTCAAGTCCTCGGCTCGGGGGCGGATCCGCAGAACGTGGGTATCGAGACCGTACGGGGCCGAGGGGCGATATCGGAGCGGGTGACTGCGCTTCTCGCGTCGGCGCAGAGTGAGGTCAACCTGCTCGACCGGCCGCCCTACGCCTCGACCGCAGCGGGCGGGAAGCCGGCGCCGCTCGCCGTCACGGACCTTGTCCAGCGGGGCGTGCGGGTGCGGGTGGTGGTCGACCGGGCGGGCCTGGACTTCCCCGGCCGTGCGCGCGGACTGGGAGAACTGGCGGAACAGGGCGTGGAGATACGCCTGGCACCCAACCTGCCGACCAAACTCATCACCGTCGACCGTCAGATCACGCTGCTCCCGCCCACCGACGCCGCCGACCCGACGGGCGCTGCCATGGTCGTCAAGGACGCGCTGCTGGGCAACGCGCTGATGCCGCTCTTCGAGGAGGTCTGGCAGCGTGCTCTGCCGATCGGTCTCGGCGAGACCGGGACCGTGACGGAGGAGGACAAGGAACTCCTGACCATGCTGGCGTCGGGCCTGAAGGACGAGGCCATCGCCCGGCGCCTCGACGTACACGTACGCACGGTCCGTCGAAGGATCACCAGCCTGATGGCGAGCCTGAACGCCGACACCCGTTTCCAGGCGGGCATTCAGGCGGTGCGGAAGGGCTGGCTGCCCGCCTGAATGGTGGAAGCTACAGCAGGCCGCCCAACGGCAGGGAACGTTCGGCCAGTTGTCCGCGGAGTTTGTCTCCGTCGACGTCGGCCTCGGCCAGCCAGTCGGCAGCGATCAGCAGATCGGCATGCTCGCCCACCTCAGCAGGGGGCAGCGTGCAGAACGCGGCGACCGCGTCCAGCGGCAGCCCGTTGTCCTCGGCAGTGCCGAGGCGCCCGTCCGGGCGGGTGTGAACGGCGGTATAGAGGGCCAGGAGCCGGGTGGCGGCGCCCAGTTTCTTCTTCCGGATCTTCCGGTCGCCCACCACCTTCTGTGCCCAGCCGGAGATGCGGGCCCGGTTGGTCTTGCCGATGGACAGTTCGGTGGGGCTTCCGGGGAGCAGCAGAGGGACCGTGACCACGGCGGGTTCCTCGGGCCGGGAGGCCAGCGCCTCCGGGATGGTGCCGGGGAGCTGCAGCCAGCCGGACGTGACAAGGCGTTCCAGTACATCCTCGGTGTCGCCGAGCAGCCAGCCGGTGAGATCCTGGCCGGTCACGTTCCCCGCCCCGGTACGGGCGGCCCGCAAGGTGAACAGGAGCGTGGCCAGGCGCATTTCGGCGTCGGGGTACGGGGCGTGCTCCTGCACGTGGGCGAGCACCTCGCGCGCGCGCACCGCCTGCCCCCGGGTCAGCAGCCGTTCCACCGCCGGTGCGCCTCCACCCGTACCGTCCGCGGACTGCCCGGTGCGCTGGAAGTGCATCTCCCGGGTGGTCAGGACCGCGCTCTCGGCCCGCTCCGCCTCCTGGCGCAGCGTGCGGTCCCCGGTGAGATCGGCCCACAGCGCGAACGCGCGGGCCTTGCGCTCATGGAGCGTGGCCAGACGCGCGAGATCGGGTTCGGCGCACTGCTGGTAGGCGCGGAACGCGTCGCCGAGCTCGATGAGTTCGTCCCGCAGCACTTCGGGCTGGAGGTCGGGCGGGACGATCCGCTGCGCGATCGTGCCCTGCCGCCTGGTCCTACGGGCAGCGGGCACCGGAACAGCAGCGGAGGGGGCGGGCTGCTGGTCCGAGAACAGGGGCGCCGCACTGGAGGCGGCCTCCGCTGTCCCGTGGTCGCCCTGGGAGGGAACAGGCGTGGGGCGGCTGGGCGGTGGCGCGGTGTCCAGGACGCGGCAGCCGGGGACGGCGGCCGCGCAGCTCGCGCACATCTCCGCGATCCGCCACAGCCGTCCGGCCCGGTCCGCGTACACCGCGAGGACCACCGGGCCGCCGCAGCGTCCCGTCGCAGGCCGATTTCGTGGGCGCGTGTCCGGGGCGGGGGTGTGCCACGCGCAGTCGGCGGCGCGGCAGCTGCACCACGCCTCGCCTCGCGGGCCACCACCCGTACGGATGTGTGCCAGATGGGAGTTGACGTGTCCGACCGCGGCCTTGCGTCCCTCGCCCGTTTGCGGGAAGTGCTGGTCGGCACAGGCCGGGCGGGAGCAGGTGAGCCGGACCGTGCCGGCGGAGAGACGGCCGTACGGGTCCAGGCGCACTGTCCACACGCGCCCTGCTACCCGCTCCTCCTGCGTTTGTGACTCGGCCACCATGCACGTACTCCCCGCGTTGCTCGTTCCGTTACTCCGTGCGATCTCCATCATCGGGGATGATGCCCGGTCCGCAGGCCGGTACGGACAGGAATGGGGCGGCCCCTCGGGAGGGCCGCCCCATCAGTGGCAGGTGGGATCAGCAGGGGAAGGTGCCGCTGTAGAGCGCGTGTCCGTAGGAGGAACTTCCCGAGCCGAAGCCGTAGATGCCGTCGTCGCTCCAGACCGCTTCACGGAATCCGTTGACGCACGTCGAGGTCGGCGCGATCGCGAAGCCCTCCAGGTTGTCGGCCGGCATGACGGCCGGATTCGTGTAGGTCACGTCCGGGACGATCGCGCCGGAGGTGTTGACCTTCATGAACGTGTGCGTCTCACCGCAGGTGTTGTCGCAGGTCGCGACGAGACGCTGGGTGCCGGCGTCGAACGTCACGTCCATCACGGAGGCCTTGCCCGTGGCGATGGTGCCGAACGTGGTGAACGTGCCGTCCGAGTTCAGACCGTAGACGTGCAGCGAGCCGTCCCACTCCAGGCCGGCGAAGAACAGGCCCGACCCGTGCAGCGGGTAGTTCGCCGGGTTGTAGGCGGCACCGGTGAGCGGGTCCCTCCAGCCGTTCGTGGTCAGCCAGCTGTCCGGTACGTAACCGACGCCCTCGAAGCCCAGGTTGGCGTCGTCCTTGTCGCCGGTGTTGAGCTGCGGGAACTGCGAGGTCATGTCCCACTGGTGAACCGGCGTCAGCGTCGACCCCGTCGCCGCCGGGTCGAACTCCAGGATCGTGTCCTTAGGCGCCGTGTTCTTGGTGTTGTCGCGCTCGGAGGTGACGTAGAGGTGGCCGTTGCTGCCGATCGTCAGACCCTCGGAGTCCGGCTCGCCGGAGCCGCCCGCGAAGCGGAGCTGCTTTCCGGTCGCGCTCCAGGTCGCGTCCGGGATCCACTTGCCGTTGCTCTTGACCAGCTTGTAGAGCCAGTTCTTGTTCTTGGCGGCCCAGAGCACCGACGGGTTCGCCGGGTCGAAGGCCAGGCCGCTCAGATCCCGGCCTTCCGGGCCGGTGGACGTGGTGAATGCGCAGACGTTGTCCGCGATGGTGACGTCCAGGCCGCCCGGCCACGCCAGAGTGCCCGACGGGGTCGAACCCGTACCGGAAGCCGCTTCGGGGGTGCAGCCGCTGGTGAGCGAGCCTCCTCCGCCCAGGAGTTGGCCGGTCGGGGTACCACCGCCACCGGTTCCGCCTCCGGTGCTGCCCGAGCAGGAGTTCACACTGCCGAGCGTCGCGGTCGTGGCGGTCCGGAACGAGCCGGTGCCGTTGGAGCAGCGTTCGTCCGACGGCTTGGCGCCGTCGGTCGCCCAGGTCGCCGAGTCGACGGTGTTGCCGCTGCTGTCGAGGAGGGCGACCGCGTCGTTGTCGCCGAGACCGATGGTGGAGTTGAACGTGAGGTAGCCACCCGCGGGGATGCTGGTCGCGCTCGGCGAGGAGGACGAGACCGACACGGGGGAGTGGGAGGTGTCGCTGTCGACGTACTTCCACGACCCGACGCTGACCGTGCTCGTCCCGCCGTTGTAGAGCTCTACGGTGTCGGAGCCGTCCGAGGTGACCTCGTTGATCCGTATCCGGCTCGCGGCCGGGACCGACGACGGGCAGCCCGCGGCGTTCGCGGCGCCGAACGTGGACGCCGAAGTCGTCGTCACCCAGGCCCCGGTGCCGTCGCCGCCGCAACGGGCCATCGCGGGCTTCGCCTTGTCGGTCGCCCACTCGACGCGGTCGACCACGGTGCCGCCGGACGTGTAGATCACCACCTTGTCCGAATCACCCAGCCCCTTGGGCGAGTTGAAGGTGACGAAGCCCCCGGCCGGGATCGTGCCGGCGGACGGGCTGAACGTCTGGAGGGAGAAGCCGTCGTCGGACATCTTCCAGCCGCTGAGGCTCACTGCGGTCGACCCGGAGTTGTACAGCTCCACCGTGTCGTTGTTCGACGAAGTGACTTCGTTGATCCGGACGTTCGGGTAGCCGGCCGGGTCTGCGGCAGCCGCGGGCTGGGCGGCCAGCATCCCGGTGGCGAGTAGTCCTGAAAGCGTCAGAGCCGCGGCGCATACGGAAGCGACGCCGGAACGCGAGTGTGAGGTAGGCACGGGACAAGACTCTGGTGACACGATCTTGAAACGGCGTGTACTCCAGCTGAACGCAGCCTGCTGGCCGCCGGAACGCCAGGCGCGAGTCGCCGCCTTGCGGTCACTGGCTGGTGGAGGGGGTGTTCTCGGGGGCGGCCCAGCTGGCGAGGATGCGCAGCGCGTCGTGGTCGGGGGTGTGGGGCGGGGCGCTGTACGCGGTGAGGGTGACGCCCGGCTGGGCGGGCAGCTCCAGGGCGTCGAAGTCAAGGGTGATCTCGCCGACGGCGGGGTGGCGGAAGGATTTACGTCCGGTGTGGTGCAGTCGCACATTGTGCTTGGCCCACGCGGTGCGGAACTCCTCGCTGCGGGTGACCAGTTCACCGATCAGCCCGGTCAGCTCACTGTCGCCGGGGGCCCGGCCGGCCTCCGTACGCAACAGGGAGACAGTCGTGTTCACGGACTGATCCCAGTCCGGGAAGAAGTCGGGGCCGTCCGGGCTCAGGAACTGGAAACGGGCGATGTTGACCGGGCGCGGGACGTCGTCCGTGAACAGTGGTGAGTACAGGGCGCGGCCGAGGCGGTTGACGGCGAGGATGTCGAGACGGCCGTTGCGGATGAAGGCCGGGACGTCGGTCATGGAGTCGAGGATGCGCAGGACGCTGTCCGGCAGGGGACCGCGGGCGCGCTTGGTGCGGCGGGCGGGGCGTTTGGCGGCGGCGCGGGCCAGGTCGTAGAGGTGCGCGCGTTCGGCGTCGTCGAGCTGCAGCGCGTTCGCGACGGAGTCCAGGACCTCCTCCGAGGCGCCGGCGATGTGGCCGCGCTCCAGACGGACGTAGTAGTCGATGCTGACACCGGCGAGCAGGGCGACTTCCTCGCGGCGCAGGCCCGGCACGCGCCGGTTGCCGCCGTACGCGGGCAGCCCGGCCTGGCGCGGGGTGATCTTGGCGCGGCGCGAGGCCAGGAATGCGCGGATGTCGCTCTCGGTACTCACGCATTCCAGGCTAAGCCGGACTGCGCCCGGGTGGGGGGTCCTGTCAGTACCTGGCAGCCCAGGCCCTCCTCCACCTCACTGAGCTGCGGTTTCATCGATATCAGCTAGCCCACCCCGTCTGGATCGAGGAGTCGTCGTATGCCGAAGCAGGCCGCACCCCAGGAACTGGCCACCATTGCCCCGAAGCTCGTGGAACTCACCGACGAGGTTCTGTTCGCCGACGTCTGGGAGCGCCCCGGACTGTCCCCGCGCGACCGGAGCCTGGTCACCGTGAGCGTGCTGGCCTCCCTCTACCGCACCGAGCAGCTCGGCCACCACCTGGGCGTGGCCCTGGACAACGGCCTGAGCGTCGAGGAGCTGTCCGAGGCCATCACCCACCTCGCCTTCTACGCGGGCTGGCCGGGCGCCATGACGGCGATCAGTCGGCTCAAGAAGATCGCCGACGAGCGCAACGCCGTCTGAACCCCCTCCCCACACACGGAAGCAGCACCCCATGAGCAAGGTCTTTCTCATCACCGGCGCGGGCCGCGGCCTGGGCATCAACATCGCCCGGGAGGCCCTGGCCGCCGGCCACCGGGTCGCGGCCACCGCCCGCAACCCGCAGAAGGTCCTCGACGCCCTCGGCGGCGAACAGGACAACTTGCTGGCCCTGTCCCTCGACATCACCAGCCCGGACGCGGCCGCCGCCGCGGCGCAGGCCACCGTCGACCGGTTCGGCCGTATCGACGTACTGATCAACAACGCGGCCAGCTTCCAGGCCGGGTACTTCGAGGAGATCTCCGACGCCCAGATGCGCGCGCAGATCGAGACCAACCTCTTCGGACCGATGAACGTCACCCGCGCCGTGCTGCCCGCCATGCGCGCCCGCCGCTCGGGCCATGTCGTCACGATCTCCTCGCTGGCCGGCGTGATCGGCCAGGAGTTCTGCGTCGCCTACGCAGCCGCCAAGTTCGGCGTCGAGGGCTGGATGGAGTCCCTGCGCCACGACATCGAGCCGTACGGCATCCGCACCACGATCGTCGACCCCGGCTTCTTCCGCACCGAGCTCCTCGTGGACGCCTCCACCAGCTGGGCGGAGCTGTCGATCGACGACTACGCGGAGCGGACCGCCGAGACCAAGAAGATGTGGCAGTCGATGAACGGTCAGCAGGCCGGCGACCCCGACAAGCTCGCCGACGCGCTGCTGAAGGTCATCGACCTGGACGAGCCGCCGCTGCGTTTCGTCGCCGGTGACGACGCCGTCCCTGCCATCGAAGCCAAGGGCAGGGAGATCGCCGAGCAGGCCACTGCCTCGCGTGTCCTGGGCACCGGCCTCTCGCACCACGACGCAGCCTGAGACCCGGAAGCACACCCCCTACGTTCGAAGGAGCCCCCCATGGAATTCGTCAAGCCCCAGGCCACCGGCAAGGGACCCCAGGACTGGTTCAACGGTGACGTCTGGTTCGACGTCATTCACGCAGGCCAGGAGCCCTCCCGTATCCGCGCCAACATGGTGCGCTTCGCCCCCGGCGCCCGTACTGCCTGGCACCACCACGCTGTCGGCCAGACCCTCCACGTCGTCGCCGGCACCGCCCTGATCGGCACCCGCGACGGCACCGTCTACGAGGCCCACCCGGGCGAGACCGTCACCTGCCCGCCCGGCGAGGAGCACTGGCACGGCGCCACCGAGGAGCGGTTCATGCAGCACCTCGCCCTGTGGGAAGGCACCGCCCCCGACGACGACCGGCCCGAGACCACCTGGCTGGAGCACGTCACCGACGGGCAGTACGAGGCCGATCGCACCCGCGGCCGCTGACTCTCATCCGGCCGGCGCGGACGTGGACGCCGGCCGGGGTGCGGTCATGTCGAGGAGGAGCAGGGCGTCGTGGTCGGGGCTGCCGGGTTCGGCGGTGTAGACGCCGATGCGCTGACCGGGCGTCCCTTCCACGTGCAGGGACTGGGACGTGAGGGTGAGCGTTCCGACCTGAGGGTGCTGGAAGGTCTTGTGGGCGGGCTTGCGCCCGGTCACTTCGTAGCGCTCCCAAGGGCCCGCGAACTCGGGGCTCTTGAGGAGGAGTTCGCCCCCCGACCGCCTGATCGACCTGATCGTCAACAACGAGATCACCCCTGCGGTCAACCAGATCGAAACCCACCCCTTCTTCCAGCGCGCCGACTACCAGGCCCTGATGAACGAGCACGGCGTGCAGATCCAGTCCTGGGGCGGCTTCGCCGAAGGCAAGAACGACCTGTTCGCCAACCCGCTGCTCGCCGAGATCGGCAAGGAGTACGACAAGTCGGTCGCGCAGGTCGTGCTGCGCTGGCTGACCCAGCGCGGCGTCGTCGCCATCCCCAAGTCGGTGCGCGCCGAGCGAATGGCGGAGAACATCGACGTCTTCGACTTCGAGCTCACGGACGAGCAGATGGCACAGATCGCCACCCTCGACACCGGCAGCTCCCTGTTCTTCGACCACCACGACCCCGAAATGGTGACCCGGCTCGCCACACACCGCCTCGACGCCTGAAGGTCCGTCGGCCGCGGCGGGAACAGTCGGTCCGTCTGGCACTGTTGCACCGACCGGGGGTCCGGCGCCGTGCGCCGCCGCCCATTTGGTCACGACGTATTTCTGCAGGAGGACTCTTCATGGCTGACCGGCCTTTGACGCTCATGGCAGTGCACGCCCACCCCGACGACGAGGCCACCGGAACGGGAGGGGTCCTCGCGCGGTACGCGGCGGAAGGAATCCGCACGGTGCTCGTGACCTGTACCGACGGCGGATGTGGCGACGGACCGGGGGGTATCAAGCCGGGCGATCCCGGCCACGATCCGGCCGCCGTCGCCGTGATGCGCCGGGAGGAGCTCGAGGCGAGTTGTGGCGTACTGAAGATCAGCGATCTGGAGCTGCTGGACTATGCCGACTCCGGGATGATGGGCTGGGCGAGCAACGACGCCCCCGGATCCTTCTGGCAGACCCCCGTTGAGGAGGGCGCCGCCCGGCTCGCGGAACTCATGCGGCACTACCGGCCCGATGTGGTCGTCACCTATGACGAGAACGGTTTCTACGGACACCCCGACCACATCCAGGCCCACCGCATCACGATGGCAGCGGTGGAGATGACCGACCTGACACCGAAGGTGTACTGGACGACGATGCCCCGCTCGGGGATGCAGCGGTTCGGCGAGCTCATCCGCGAGTTTCACCCGGACATGCCGGAGCCGGACCCCGCCGAGGCCGAGGCCATGGCCAAGATCGGCCTCCCCGACGACGAGATCACCACGTGGGTGGACGCCACCGAATTCAGCGGCCAGAAGTTCGATGCCCTGGCCGCGCACGCCAGCCAGGGCGAGAACATCTTCTTCCTCAAGATGGGCAAGGAGCGGTTCGGCGAGTTCATGGGCACGGAGACCTTCGTACGAGTCCAGGACACCACCGGCGCGGCCCTGCCCGAGACTGACCTCTTCGCCGGCCTGCGCTGAACCGGCTAGATCCGCAGGGCCCACAATCTGGATTCCTTGTCCGCGACGTAGACGCGGCCGTCTCCGGATTGTGGGTCCGTGGCGAGGGTCGTGGTGAAGTCCCCGGTCCAGAGCTCGCGGCCGGTCCCGGCATCGCGGACGGTCAGGTGCCCCCAGGTGGTGAAGAGCCGTTCGCTGGTACCGGTGAACAGCAGGTACGTGCCGGTGAGGCCGGCGTTCTCCCCGGAGCAGCGCCAGCGCTCCCGGCCGGTGCCGGCGTCCAGGCACACCGTGCCGTTTCCGGTCGGCAGGACGAAGCCGCCCTCGACGCCCAGCACGCCCCGGACGCCTTCGATCTGCTTGGCCGAGCCGTCGTCGCCGAATTCGGTGGCCCGCTTGTAGGGGCCGTCGTACGTCCACTTCACCGTGCCGGTGGTGGCGTCGAAGGCCGTGGGTCGGCGGCGCCCGCCCGCTGCCAGCGGCAGGAAGACAGTGGTGCCCGAAACAACGGCCTCCCAGGCGGATCCCGCCGAGGCCGCGCTTTCCTTGGTGTCGTTGAACGCCTGGCGCCACACCTCCTTGCCGGTCTGCATCGAGCGGCACACGAGATCGGTGGCGGCGTGCTTGCCGGCCTCGTAGCAGAGAAACAGCTTTCCGAGCGGATGCGTCAGGGGGCCCGTCGCGGTGAGGCCCGGCTGGTGCCACACGGTCTTCCCCGTGCTGCCGAGCAGCGCCGTGCCGCCGCTGATCACGAGATCTCCGGCGTACACCGCCTCGCCCGACACATCGGACTCGAACCTCCACCGGTCACGGCCCGTGCGGGGGTCGACGCCGATCACGTCCTGTTCGCCGGACACCACGACCAGGCCGCTGGGCCGGTGCACGTCCCAGCGCTCCGAGTCGAGCTCGAGGCGCCACAAACGGCTCCCGTCGGCGGTGGCGTAAGCATCGAGCCAGGGGTTGCGGTCGCTGGTCTGCTTGGTCCGGACGATGGCGGCGGGCCCGGCCACGGCGAACTGCGGGCTGCCGCCCACGTTCCAGTTCGGCGCGTTCTGCGTGGCCTTCCACAGGAGCTTGCCGCTTGCCGCGTCGAAGGCGTGCACCATTACCGGGCTGTCGCCGGAGGCCATGTACCAGCGGCCGTCGCTCACCACGGACGTGGGATTGTTCCTGTCGAGCTTCTGCGCGTCACCCACGGGCTGCGACCAGGCGACCGGGCCCTTGCCGGGGTCCTCGGAGAAATACACGGCGGCCGCGGTGCCGACCGCCCCCAGGGCGAGCGCCCCGGCGCCCCACCGCAGGGCGTTGCGCCGGCTGAACTCGGGCGGGCGAGGCGGCTGCGGATCCGATGTGGCCGTCGTGGCATCGGGAGACGGTCCGCCGCGGTCCAGCACCGTCGGTGTGCGCGGCGACGGTAGGTGCTGCCCGGCGCCACCGCTCAACGCCGTGAGTTCTGCGGCCAGTTGAGCGGCCGATGCGTAACGCCGGCCGGGCTCCTTCTCCAGCAGCCGCAGCACGAGCTCGTCCCAGGCGGCCGGGACACCGGGCAGGACGCTGCTGGGGGCCGGCGGCGTGTCGTTCAGGTGCGCGGTGAGATAGGACAGCGTGTCCGGAGCGCTGAACGGCAGTGTGCCGGTGAGCAGTTCGAAGAGCAGGCACCCCACCGCGTACAGATCGCTGCGCTCCTCGGGGCGACCGCGGGCCTGCTCCGGCGCCATGTAAGCGGCCGTACCGACCACCGTGCCCGTGCGCGTCAGCAGCTCCCCGGTCCCCGAGGGATCCGCGGCGCGGGCTATCCCGAAGTCCAGGACCTTCACCCCGCCGTTCGCCGTGATGAAGACGTTCGCCGGTTTGATGTCGCGATGTAGGACGCCGCCGGCGTGCGCCTCGGCCAGCGCCTCGCAGATCTGCGCACCCCACCGTGCCGCCTCCGGCCCGGGGACGGGTCCGCGGCGTACGACCGACTCCAGCCCCTCGCCCCGTAGGAACTCCATCACCAGAAACGGCGCGCTGCCCTCTGCCGTGACCGCCTCGCCGAGGTCGTGGACGGCGACGATGCGCGGATGCTGGAGCGCCGCGGTGATCCGGGCCTCCCGCAGGAACCGCGCCCGCAGTTCACCGGCCGCACTGCCCCCGCCGGCGAGGAGCGAGACGACTTTGACGGCGACGGTGCGTCCCAGGCGCTCGTCGTACGCCTCCCACACCTCGCCCATCCCGCCGCGTCCGACCAGTCGCTTCAGCTGGTAGCGCCCGGCCAGCAATGGCTCACCCACGACACAGCCCCCAATGATCGTTCCGGCGCCCGCATGTTACTCTCCCCGAGGCCGTGCGACAGAAAGAGGAGGTGGTACCCGTGAACGCAGTATCGACATGGGTGCTCCCTTCAGAGGTCATGGCCGGGCGATAGGTCGTCCGGGAGCGCCGTCTCTGTGCACTCCCGAAAGGCACGACCATGCATTTCACTTCTGAGCAACGCCTCGACGAAGGCGTCCTCGAACGCGAATTCACCCTCGGCGAGATCCCCGGCTTCCTGTGGACACCCGCATCCGCGTCGGCCTCCGCACCGGCGCCGCTGATCCTGCTCGGCCATCCGACGCTCGGACTGGGCAAGATGTACCCCCGGTTGGTGGCCCGGGCCCGGCACGCTGCGGCGGACGGCTTCGCCACGGCCACCATCGAGCTCCCCGGAAGCGGCGACCGGCCGCGTCTGGCCGTCGTCGATCAGGCGCGCACCGACCTGCGCCGGGCGCTGCAGGCCGGTGAGCCCGTGGGTGACGAGATCATCGACGCCCTCATCCTCCCGCTCGTCGACCAGGCGGTCCCGGAATGGCAGTCCGCCCTGGACGCGCTTCTGTCACTGCCCGAAGTCGGCGGCCCGGTCGGGTACTCGGGGGGAGTGATCTCCATCGGCATCCGACTTGCGGTGGTCGAGCCGCGCATCGCGGCCGCAGGCCTCTTCGCCGGGAGCTTCGTGCCTCGCGCCATGTTCGAGGAGGCCCGCCAGGTCACCATTCCGCTGCATGTCCTGCTGCAGTGGGACGACGAAGGGAACGACCGGCAGGCGGCCCTGGACCTCTTCGACGCCTTCGGCTCCGAGGAGAAGTGCCTCAACGCGAATATGGGCGGGCACACCGGCGTCCCGCAGTCCGCGGGTGATGCTGCGGCGCAGTTCTTCACCCGGCACCTGAAGTGAGGCCGAAGCGGCCGCGCTGGACCTGATCGACGAGTACCGGGCCGGGGTGTACCCGGTGCTCGTCGGCGGTGGCACACCGTTCCATCCTCGGGGCGAGCGCCGGGTGGATCTCGACCTGGTCGAGATGCGCGCCTTCGAGAAGGTCGTCTACCTCCGTCACCGCGTGGTGCGCTGGCCCGCGGAAGCCTTGCGGTGGCGGAAATGATGCCCCAAGGTGCAACTGGCTCCCGCCGTACGGCGGTTGGGCACGTGACCTATCGACCCTGTGGTGCGGCGCCGGACGCGGGCTCACCGCGCAGAGCGCGATCCAGGGCGCGGTCGACGACGCCCAGGTCTCGGCGAGCGGATCGGGGCAGTACCGCTGCGAACTCGTCGGCGAACCGGAGGTCTTCGAGACGTTCGACGACCCGTACTTCGGCCATGTGTTCCGTGCCCAGGTCACGATGGCCTGCGAGTAGACACCTGGCCGTCCGGCCACGGGCTGCACCATGTCATCATGCAATGACATCGCTTGATGACTTGATCGGGAAACCCCTTGCAACCCTCCATACCGGCGTCCACGCTCCGCCACCCACGCGCCCTGGTGCCCGTACTCGTCTCGCTCGGCATGCTCGTCGCCGTCGTCAGCAGCCTCGGCGCACCCCTCATCCCGACCATCGCCGCCAAGGACCACGTTCCGGTCTCCACCGCGCAGTGGGCCCTGACCGTGACGATGCTGGTCGGAGCCATCGCCACGCCCGTCATGGGACGCCTCGGCGACGGCCCGTACCGCAAGAACGTCATCCTCATCGGCCTCGCCGCCGTCCTCGCAGGCAGCCTTCTCGCCGCCCTGCCCTTCGGGTTCGCCTGCCTGCTCACCGGGCGGGCGCTGCAGGGCGTGGGGCTGGGACTCGTGCCGCTCGCCATCGCCACCGCGCGCGACGCACTGCCGCCCGAGCGGGCGCGTTCGGCGGTGGCGACGCTTTCGCTGACCACTGCCGCGGGCATCGGTCTCGGGTACCCGATCACCGGGATGTTCGCGGAGTATCTCGGCATGTACGCGGGCTTCTGGTTCGCGGCCGCCACGGCTGCCGCCGCGCTCGTAGCCACCGTGCTCGTCGTCCCCGCACCTCCGCACCGGCCCTCGACCCCCATGGACTCCCCCGGAGGACTGCTGCTCGCCGGCGGCATGGCGGCGCTCCTGGTGGCGCTGGCCGAGGGGGGGCGGTGGGGATGGGGCTCCGCGGCGCTCCTCGGGCTCGCCGCCGCGGCCGTCGTCCTGCTCACCGGCTGGGTCGTGCACTCGCTGCACTCCACACACCCGCTGGTGCGCATCCGGCTCGTCAAGGACCGCGGCGTGCTCCTTGCCAACCTCACCGTGATGGTCGGCGGCGTCGGCACGTACCTTCTGATCTCCCTGGTGACCCGGTACGTACAGACTCCGACGTCCGCCGGATACGGATTCGGCGCCTCCATCGTCGTCACGGGTCTGCTGCTCGTACCGTTCTCCGCGGCCAGCCTGATCACCGGCCGTCTCGTGCGGATGCTGGGCCGCGCGGCGACGCCCGCCCGCATGCTGCCGCTCGGCTGCCTGCTCTCGCTCGCCTCCCTCGTCTGTTTCCTGCTCGCCCGCTCCAGCCTGTGGGGCATCGGCGCGATGATGGCGCTCGCCGGACTCGGCGTCGGCGTCACCTTCGCCGTGACGCCCGGACTGATCGTCGGCGGAGTGCCCGCGCAGGAGACGGGCAGTGCGATGAGTTTCAATCAGGTCGTGAAGTACATCGGATACTCGACCGGCAGCGCCCTGAGCGCGGTCATCCTGCAGGCCGCCACGGCTCCCGGTGCGCAACTGCCGACGAACGACGGCTATCGCACCGCGGGTCTCGCGGGCTGCACCGCGTTCCTGCTCACCGGCATCCTCGCCGTGGTGCTCACCCGCGCGGGGGTGAAGCGTCCGTCCGTCGTCACCGTGCACAGGGGCACGCCCGCCTCGTCGGGTGCCGAGGTACGTACCGAGGCCGGCCGCCCGTGAACGCGAGCGACTCCGCCGGCCCGCGCCGCAACTCCGCCCGCAGCCGCGAAGCGCTGCTGCGCGCCGCGACCGAACTGTTCTCCGAGCACGGCTACGACCGCACCACGATCCGCGAGATCGGCGAGCGGGCCGGGGTGGACCCGGCGCTCATCGCCCGCTACTTCGGCAGCAAGCCCCTGCTGTACGTGGAGGTGCTGCGCGCCGAGCACGGGGACGCCGCGCCGGACGATCTGCTCACCGAGCCCCGGCTGCGGGAGATCGCCGAGCGTGCGCAGCGGCGCGGCCCGGTGCCGCTGCTGCGCGTGGCCGTCCAGCCGTTGAGCGACCCGGCCGCGCAGGACGCCACCCGTGCCGCGCTGACGGCCCGCCTCGTGGAACCGCTGCGCGCACGCTTCGAACGCGAGGGCCGCGACCGTCCCGGGCTGCGGGCCGATGTCCTGGTGGCGGCCGTCGCCGGGGTCCTGCTCGCACGTCACTCCGGGGCGTTCGACGACCTGGCCGACGCGGAGACGGACGAGGTCGTCGACGTACTCCTTGAGATGTTCGACGGCGGCACTCGGTGACTGGCGCCGCGGCCGCCCGCTCGACGAGGATGGACCCATGAAGACGATCACCTTCCCCGACACCGAACTGCAGTCCTCGAACGTCGTCCTGGGCCTGATGCGCATCGCCGAAATGGCCGATGACGACATCCGCACCCTGTACGGCAGCGCCCGTGACGCCGGGATCAACACCTTCGACCACGCGGACATCTACGGCCCGTCGCGGCACGCCTGCGAGCAGCGCTTCGGCGAGGCCGTCAAACTCTCCGCCGCGGAGCGCGAATCGATCGTCATCCAGAGCAAGGTCGGTATCCGGCCCGGCTTCTTCGACTTCTCCAAAGAGCACATCCTGCGCACCGTCGACGAGTCGCTCGCGGCCCTGCGCACCGACTACCTCGACATGCTCCTGCTGCACCGGCCCGACACCCTCGTGGAGCCCGAGGAGGTGGCCGCGGCCTTCGACGAGCTGCACGCCGCGGGGAAGGTCGTGAACTTCGGCGTCTCCAACCACACCCCGGGCCAGATCGAACTGCTGAAGACCGCGGTGCGCCGGCCGCTGGTGGCCAACCAGGTGCAGTTGAGCATCACCCACTGCCCGATGATCGCCTCGGGCATCGCCGCGAACATGGGCGGCCTCGACCAGTCGGTCGACCGCGACAACGGCCTCCTCGACTACTCGCGGCTGCACGGCATGACCCTGCAGGCGTGGTCGCCGTTCCAGAAGGGCTTCTTCGACGGGGTCTTCATCGGCGACCGGGAGAACTTCGCCGAACTGAACACCGCCCTCGAGGAGTTGGCCGCGAAGTACGAGGTGACCCCGACCGGCATCGCGGTCGCATGGATCACCCGGCACCCGGCACACATGCAGGTGGTGCTCGGTACCACCAACCCGGGCCGGGTCGCGGAGTCCGCGGCGGGCTCGGACCTCCCGCTCACGCGTGAGGAGTGGTACCGCCTCTTCCGCGCGGCCGGGCACGTCCTTCCGTAACCCCGCCCTCATACCCCCGTCACCTTTCCGCTCGACGACAGTTCGTAGACGAGCGTCACCGTGCGCCGGCCCCCGGGCGGCAGCGCGACGTTCCAGCGGGCGATGCCCTCGGCGTCGAGCGAGTCCGGGGCGGGGGAGCAGGCCTCTTTGCGGAGCCGGACCTCGACCTCCGACACCTCGGAGACCGGGATCCGCTCCCGTAGGCCGACCACGCGTTCTCCGGTCTCGTCCGGCGCGGAGAACCGCGAGAGATGCAGCCGGACCGTACGGGTGACGACCGTACGGTGGGTGAGTCCGGTGGTGTCGCGGGACTCGTCGGTCTCACGGATCACGCGGAAGGTGTCCGAACTGCCGAACGCCAGCTCGGCGGGGGCGCCCTGGGCGGTGAAGGCCAGCGTGCCGCGGCCGGTGAACCCGCTGCCGCGGACGAGGTCCACGGGACCGGCGAGCAGCGCATGGCCCGAGGTGTTGGCGAACCGCACCACCTCGGTGACCAGCGGGGAGAGTTCGGGCGCGCAGGCGTACTCGCTCCGTGCCGCCGAGACGGCGGAGGTCAGCGGTGTGCGGTGGGCGCGTCCGTCGCTGGGCACGCTGACCGGTGCGGATGCGTGCAGGACGCGTGCCTCGCCGCCGTCGTCCACGCCCGGCAGACCGGCGACCGGAGTCGGACCGAGATCCGTGATGTCTTCTTCGCGCAACTCCACGTCGACCGTGCGGCGTTCGGCCGTGGACCGGTCCCGGAGGGTGAGCCGGTCCGCCACCAGCCGGGGCGGGGCGGTGGCGTGGGCCGACCGGGCCGTCGACAGCGTCAGCCGTACGTCGGTCCAGTCCTCGCCGGTGCGCTGCCACACCACCGCGTCGGTCTGCAGCGTCAGTTCGCCGTCGCCGAGCGCGGCGCGGTAGGCGGGGCGCCACGCGGCGCAGGGCGTGAGATGGCTCAGGCGCAGGTGGGCCGTACCGGCGGATCGTGCGCGCACCGTCAGTTCGATGTGGGCGGTCAGCGCCGGGGGTTCCTCCTCGGCGAGGTCCAGCGCCTGCCAGGTCTGCTTCAGCTCGGCCGCGAGCCTCGCCGACTGGGCTTCTGTGGACCGGAGTTCGTCGTCGTGGGTGTCGATCTCGGCATCCACCCGGTCCAGCTCGCGCTCCCAGCGCTCCGCCTCGGTCTCGCCCGAACCGGCGCCCTCACCGATGTCCCGCAGCAGATCGGCGGACAGCTTCCCGAGCACGTCGAGGCGGGTCCGGAGCCTGTCGCGCCGCTGCTCCAGCGGACGGCGCTCCTCCTCCAGGGCGTGGGCGTGGCGACGCAGCCGGGAGTCCTCGTCCGTCGGCGGCTGCGGACTGCGCGGTGTCCAGGCCCGCACCAGCCGTACGTCGACGACGGCGGCGTCCGGGGCGCCGGTGAGTTCCGCGTGCAGGCTGCGGTCGACGGCAAGCGCGCTGACGGGGCCGAGGAGCAGCCGCTGGACTCCGGCCGCCACCTCCACGGTGGTGGTGCGCTCGACGTGGGCGCGGTCCTCCAGGCAGGTCACCGCGGTCACGGGCAGGGGAGTCGGGGTCGGAGATGTCGGTGATTCGTACATGGCGGGTGTCAGCTCCTCCGGTTGCCGCCGGTGAGGGCCTTGGCGGCCGGGATGCGGATCTCGTAGCCGCCGTCGAGCACGGTGGTGCCGCCCGCGGGCACGTCCACCCGCCACAGGCGCGTGCCGGGCACGTGATGCTCGGGCCCGTCCTCACCGTCCACCGGGTGTTGCCAGTTGCCTCGTTCCTCGATGCGTACGTCGGGCTCGGACGTCACAGGGACGCGCTCGCGCACCTCCACGGTGACCTGCCGGGCGAGGCGGTTGGCCAGCTCCACATGGACGCGGTGGTCGAACACCGCGGTCGTGTTGCGCAGCCCCGCGGTGGATTCGCGCAGCTCCGTACGGCG
The DNA here is from genome assembly GCF_036227325.1 of Streptomyces sp. NBC_01465. Taxonomy (NCBI): domain Bacteria; kingdom Bacillati; phylum Actinomycetota; class Actinomycetes; order Kitasatosporales; family Streptomycetaceae; genus Streptomyces; species Streptomyces sp. NBC_01465. The sequence continues at coordinate 8,176,281 of NZ_CP109467.1, forward strand.
GGCGGCCCGGACTGCCTCGGCCGGTCCGAGTCCCACCCGGCCGGTGGCGCCGGGCGCCAGGGTCGGAAGTGCCGTGGTCGGCAGATGTTCGCCGTCGACCGTGATGTCCACGGGGCCCGCCAGAAGCGCCTGGTCGGTGGTGTTGGAGACCAGCAGGGTCGCGTACACGGTCTCGTCGACGGACGGCACGCACACGTACTCGGTGCGCAGGCCCATCGGGAGCCGGGCGACGGTGACGGTGTGCCAGGTGCCGTCGGAAGGGATGTCCGTGGGGTCCGAGGCGTCGTAGCGGTGGTCGAACGACCCTGCCGACTCGCGGGGGCGCACCGCATGACTGGGCAGCGGCAGCGAGCTCGGCAGCTCCGCGCGGCGCCGGTACTCGGAGGCCACCGCGTCGGTGGGGGAGCCCGGCAGTAGGAGACCGCGCCGGCCGCCGTGCTCATCGGGTCCGGACAGGACGAGGTCGGAGTAGTCGAGTTCCGAGGCGCTGGGCTGCGGCGGCCCCAGCGGCGGGGGAGGGGGCGGTGCCGAGGCCTGGCCGGGGGGAGCGGGCGCGGCGGGTCTGGCGCCGCCGCCCGTACGAGGACGAGCCGATGGCGGTGGCAGGGGCGCGGCACCCCCGTAGCCCTGCGGTGCGGTGTCGGCCGCTGCGCCGGGCGCGGGTGGTGCGAGGGAGTACGGCGCGCCGAACCCCGCGGGCTCCTCCGCGTAGCCGACGGACGCCACAGCTTTCCGGACAGGGGCAGGGGCAGGGCGCGGCCCCGCCGCGACGTACCCGGTGAACAGGTCGGCGAGCCCCGCCGGAGGCTCGCGCCAGCCGGACGGCTCGGGGACGGCCTGCCGGCGCCCGATCCGCAGCGAGCGGAGTTTCGGGACGCCGGTGGGGCGCAGCAGATCGGCGGTGGACAGACCGAGCTGCACATCCGACCAGTCCTCCCCGGTGCGCTGCGCGACGGTGGCGCGGAGCACCAGCTGTGCGTCGCCCTCCCCCTGACGATGCGTCAATCGATAGGCCGGAACCCAGACCGCGCCCGGCACGCGGTACTCCAGCTCCACCTCCACTGCGGTCCCGTCGGCGTCCGACTCGGCTCCGTCCACGGTGAGTTCGGCCAGGACGGTCGTATGCACAGGCGTGTGCGGAGCGTCCGTGGACGCGCGCGCGAGCCGGTCCGTGGCGAGGCCGAGTTCGTGCTCGATCCGGCGGAGCTCCGCGTCCAGTTCCGCGAGCCCGTCGTGCAGAGCCGTCAGCCGCCCGTCGACGAAGCCCGCGAGATCCAGCCATGCGTCGACGGGAGTGCGCCGGTGCGGATCCTCACGCTTGCGCGGCGGCGGGACCGGGCGCAGCGCCGAGACCGCTTCGATGCGCCCTGCCTGCCGGTCCCGCCGTACCTGCGCGACGCGCTGCGCCTCGTGCAGCCGCTCCACCTCGAGGTACAGCTCGTGATGGGTGCCGGGCGCCACCGGTTCGGCCTCGACGGCCGGCCGCACCTCGCTGACCCGGACGCCCGGCGTGTCCACGACGCGGGCGCGCAGGGAGTCCCGGTCCAGCGACCGCGGCAGTCCGCTCACCCGTACCCGGCCGTCCGACGGCACGACTCCACGGGCCAGCCGCCGGCAGACCGCGCCGCGTGCGTACACCACCACCGACGTCAGCTTCGATTCCCACGGCTGCGCCGCCGGATCCGTCATCGTGCCTTCCTCCCCAGGGTGCCGCCGAGTGCGGCGGCAAGGACCGTACGGTACGCGAGTGGAACGTGTGAAGAGCAGGGGGCTCCGTATGTACAAGTGGGTCTGGAATGCAGGGGATTCGGCCCGGATGTTCCGTCGCCGTGCTGCCGCGACCCTGCTGGCGGCCGTCGTGACGGCCGCAGGCGCCGGGTGCGACCCCGGCAAGCACGCGGGGCCGGGTGGAGGCGGCGGGACGGGACGCCGGGTCGAGGCGAAGGCGTCGAATCCGCCACCGGGGCTGCCCGCCGCCCTGACCGCCGGTCAGCGGCTCCACTGGTCCGCCTGCCCGGCACCGACCGCTGCACAGGGCAACGGCGACGCCCCGGGCGCCGGCTGGGAATGCGCCACGATGAAGGCGCCGCTGGACTACCGGAAGCCCGCCCGCGAAACGATCGGCGTCGCGCTGATACGGAAGCGGGCCACCGGTCCGGAGAACAAGCGCCTCGGGTCGTTGCTGCTCAACTTCGGAGGACCCGGAGTGTCGGGCGTCATGGAGCTCCCCGAGTTCGAGGGGATGTACAGGTCGTTGGGCGAGCGGTACGACCTGGTCAGCTTCGATCCGCGAGGGGTCGGTGGGACCATTCCCGTCAACTGCGGTGCGAAGGCGTACGAGGGCAGCGACGCCTGCAAGCGGTATTCCGGCAAGTTCCTGCCGTACGTGGGGACTTCGCACACCGCGCGCGATCTGGACCTGATGCGCTATCTCCTCGGTGACAAGAAGCTGAACTACTTCGGCGTGTCCTACGGCACCAAGCTGGGCGCCGTCTACGCCCACCTCTACCCGAAGAACGTGGGCAGACTCGTGCTCGATGCGCCCGTCGACCCCACGCAGGACCGCGCGCAGGCGGACGTCAGCCAGGCCAAGGCTGTCCAGCGCGCTTTCGAGCGCTTCGCACAGCACTGCGCGAGCAGCGACGACGACTGCCCCACCGGCAGCGACCCCGGGCAGGCCGACCGGCGCGTCATCGAGCTGATGGACAAGCTCGACAAGACACCCGCCCCCACGGGCGGCAAGGAGAAGCTGAACGGCGAACTCACCGCGCTCGCCATCGCGAACTTTCTGGACCTCGGCGAGGACAGCTGGGCGTCCTTGATCAAGGCACTCAAGCAGGTCGTCGAGCAGGGATCCGGCAGCCAGTTGATGCGCAAGGCCTACGACCACGAGCCGGGCGCGCGGGCCCGGCAGGGCTCGTCATCGGGCGGCAACGGCACGTCCGCCCTCGTCGCCATCACCTGCGCCGACTCCAACCTGCGCCCCGGATTCACGCAGTACGACGACATGGCCGAGCGGGTCACCGAGGCCTCACCGGTCTTCGGCAAGGCACTCTCCGGAAACGTCTACCTCTGCTTCGACTGGCCGTTCGCAGGCGAGAGCGCCACCCCCGACGTCAGCGCGCCCGGCGCCGCCCCGATCCTCGTCGTCGCCAACACCGGCGACCCGACGACCCCGTACGAGGGCGGACCGCACATGGTGAACGAGCTGGGGACGGGTGTCGGCGTGCTGCTGACCGTGCGGGCCGAGGGGCACGGGTCGTATCCCCAAGTCCGGTGCGCGGCCAAGGCCATCGACACGTACCTCTTCGACGGCCGGCTCCCCGAACGCGGCACGACCTGCTCCTGAGCCGAGCGCCCCGCCGTCCGGCGGGGCGCTCGTGACCGGAAACGATCAGCCGAGGGCCTTGACCGCCTGGTAGTACGTCCACGCCAGCGAGTTGCACGCGGCCTTCGGCACGGTGCTCATGGGCGCGCAGACCCGCTTGAGGTCCTCGTAGAGGGCGCTGTCGAGGCGTGCCTTGTTGGCGTCGAAGGTGCCTATCGCCTTGTAGTTGCGGTAGCCGAAGTCGTGCCGCGCACAGGGGAGTTCGAACTTGAAGCCGAGCGGGTTGTCCGGAGAGGTCGAGCAGTAGTCGGTGGTCCAGTTGAATCCGTACGCGGACCAGGCCCCCTGGTTGTTGCGGGCGGCGATGAACGCGTTGTAGCTGGAGGCGGTGGTCTGGGTCCAGGACGAGAGCACCTGCGGCTTGTCGGCGGGGGCTGCGGTGGCGGTCGAGCTGAGTGCCGTGACGGCGAGCAGGGCGGTGGCCGACACGCCGATGCCTCTGACGAGCTGACGGTTCAAGGGGTGCCTCCGGGGTTGGTGTGGCCTCAGGGGTGTACCGGAACCGCATCAGTCTGAGAGGGCGTCACACAGCCCCGGCGGAGCGTGACTTGAGCTCGAGCGCGGCACTCACCACCAGTAGACGGGGTACGGCTGACGGGCCGCGCGGGCGGCTACCACTCCCACGGTCACCAGCAGCAGCGAACCCACCGCGAGCAGACCCAGAAAAGGGGCCGGGGCAGGATCGGTGAGCGCCACGATGACGGCGGTGGCCGCCGCGGGCGAATGTGTCATCCGCAGGACCAGCATCACGCCCACCGACAGGCCTCCCGCGACCGCGGCGCTCCACTTGTTGGCACCGCCGGCGTACAGGACCAGGAAGCCCGTTACCGCGGAAGCGAGTTGACCGCCGATCACATTGCGCGGCTGCCCGAGCGGCGTCGCCGATGCTGCCGTCACCAGGGACATGCTCGCCGCGAGCGGGGGAATCAGCAGCGTCTGACCCCACCAGACACCCACCACGACCAGGAGGACGAGCGCGCCGACCGACGACGCGGTGGCGATCAGGAGCGACCGGGTCGGCATGCGCGACGGGGCCTTGCTCCGGTACCACGGTGGTGGAGCCGTCGGTGCAACGCCGCTCCGGGTGGTGGCAGTTGGGGGCATGCTGATGGATCGCCTCCTGGGCAGGGCGGACTCCTGGCGGCGGCCCGGTGAGGGGCCGCCACCTACCTCCTTTTGTATACAGTATGGAATCCGGTGGTGGAAGACGGACGTCAGCCGGCCGTGGCGTAGTGCTGCAGATAGAGGAAGACCGACTTCCAGCCGGAGCCCACATTGAGGATGTGGAGCTGGCCTCCGGACGGCCCGAGATCGAGCGCGGTGATGCCCTCGGTCTCGTCGTCCGCCTCGACGTCCTGGGCGAACTCCCGGGTGACCGCGCCCGTGACGGGATCGATCGCGTACACGGACTTGTCGCCGGAGATGTCCACCGAGGCGTAGAGCCTGCCCCGGAAGAGCGTGGCGCCCTGGATCCTGCTCAGCGGGCGCGACAGCTTCACCGTACGCAGCACGGGGAGCGCCGAACCGGCCGGCAGTGTCCGCAGGTCGTTCAGGCCGAAGACGACGAGCTGGTCGGTGGAGTGGGCGGAGTCCTGGTTCCAGGCGGCGGCATAGACGAGTCCGGCCGCCGCGTCGACGGCCACCCAGGGGACGCCGTCGGGGAAGAGGTCGTGCGGGAGCTGGACGTAACTGCCGGTGTAGGCGAGGTCGGTGGTGAAGAGGGCGAGGAGCGGGTGCTGGTAGTTCTTGCCGTCCTCCAGGGGTGCGACGATCCGGCCGTCCGCGTAGTCGATGTCGCCGATGTGGTCGGTTCCGTACTTGCTGCTGAGCGCCGGCGGGATCGCGAAGGGGTTCGACGCGGTCTCGTGGTCGCCGGAGACCGTCGTTCTGACCAGGCTGTAGGTGCCCGAGTAGTAGAAGGACGTGTTGTCCGTCGCGATGCCCTGACCGCGCGTGAGAGCGGTCAGGGCCGTCCATCGCTGGTAGTCGGGCGTACGGGACCAGGTGGCGGCGCTAGCCGACTGCGGCAGCAGGGCGAGCGCCACGGCCAGTGCGGTGCAGGTGAGTGTCGTGCGGATGCGGTTCATCGGTCGGGGCCCTCGCCTTCTCGTCAGGTGAGCAGCTTGGCGCGCAGCGTGGCGATCGTGGCGTCATCGAGCTTGAGCCCCTGGTGCAGATACGCGTCGAAGCTGCCGTAGATGTGGTCGACCTCCGCGAACGCGGCGCGCAGCCAGGACAGTTCCACCGCCTTGGGGTCGCCCGTGTACGTATTGCTGGCGAGGAAGTCCGCCTCGACGGTGGCGCGCGGGACGCCGAGGAGCGTGAGGAGGACGGCGGTGCTCCAGCCGGTGCGGTCCTTGCCCGCTGAGCAGTGGTAGACGGTGGCGCCGTCGTTGGTGGCCACGGCGGTCAGCAGATCGTGGAAGGCGTAGTCGGCGCCCTTGAAGTCGACCATGAAGGGGTAGCCGATGGACTGGCCGAGGTCCGAGGAGCCGGAGAAGAGGCCTGCGGCCAGGGCGCCGGCGAGAGTGAGGAGGGCCGAGCTGTGGAAGCCGATGCCGTGGCTGAGCGAGACGACGTCGGCGACCTGGTAGCGGATTCCGGCAGGGAGCGCGTCCGGATCGTCCTTGCGCTCCGAGGAGTTGCGCAGGTCGACGTCGAGCGTGATGTGCTGGGAGAGGAGCTTCTGCTGCTCGGCGGGGGTGAGCGAGGACAGCTTGTTGGAGCGGTAGGCGAGGCCGGTGCGCACCCAGCGGCCGTCGGTCGTACGGTAGCCGCCGACGTCCCGGAAGTTCTTCGCCGACGCGATGGAGAGGGAACGCTCGGCGACGACGAGCGGGGTGCCGCCGTCGGGGGTGAGGCGGAAGTACCAGCGTTCCGCGGCCGGCAGCGTCCCCGCAGGGACGGTGAGCGAGCCCGAACCCGCCGCCGTGCCGAGGGTTGTCCCGGTGGTGGCCGCCGGGTCGGTGACGGCCGTGACGGTGACCGAGGCGGCGGGCGACGCCCAGGCGAGGGTGTAGCCGCCGTCGGCGGTGAGGTGGGCCTCGGCCGCGGTGAACGGCGCGGGAGCGGCGGACAGAGCTGCGGCGGACAGGGGTGCGGCGGCCGCGGGGGCCGCCAGGGCCGGGCCGGCGCCGATGAGCAGGAGTGTGGCGAGGGCGGCGCCGGTCACCTTCCGTTGCGTACGCATGACGGTGATCCTCCGGTCAGGGTGTGGGGATGGCGGTGCAGGGGAGGGTGCCGCAGACATCTATGACCTGCCCGGTGGTCAGGAAGGTGGCCTTCTGCTGACGGGCGGCTGACGAGTTGCGGGGGTCCGAGTGCGGGTCGTGACCGTAGGCGGGTTCCGTGGGAGGGGTGTTGGTGACCGGCGGGCTCGGTGTGCCGCTGTCCCAGACCACCATCGCCGAGCCCTGATAAGGGAGTTGAGCGGCGGAGACTGTACGGATGCCCCAGTACGGCACCCGGTCGGGACTGCGGCCGGGGGCCAGTGCGGGCGTGACGATCCGGGCGCCGATCGTACGGGCCTCGACCTCGGCGGCGGCATTGGCCACCTGGTGGTCGCCGTACGCGATGTGCATCAATACCTGGTGGTGGTCGGTGAGTTGGGCGGCGTAACCGTTCGTCTCGCCTCGGTCCCACACCATCTGGAACAGCTGCAGGACCACCTGCTGCCGGAGCTTGTCCGGGTAGGCGACGTCCAGGACCTGCTGGAAGGGGGCGAAGTCGGCGCTGCGGTTGAGGAGCAGTCCGTAATTCATCCCGGTGACGCCGAGGACCCCGCGGCGGATGTCCTTCGACGCGGCGACGAGTGCGCCGCCCAGGATGCCGCCCTGGCTGTTCCCGTCGTACGCGAGACCGTGCGCGGTGTCGAGCAGCGGGCGCCCGTCGGGAGTGCGGAAGGAGGCGTCGGCGGTCAGCCCGTGCGGATGGATCAGATCGCGTCCCAGGAAGAGGGCGTTGAGCATGCCCTGCTCCGAGCGCTCGGGGACGGCGGGGAAGAGACTCAGGTCGGCCAGGGCGCCGAGGACGACGGGGATGTCCTCCTGGGCCATGCCGATCCAGTCGGTCGAGCAGAAGGTGAAGTTGTGCTCGGCGGCCATCGCCTTGACGTTGCCCGCTCCGACCTCGTTGCGGCTGCCGAGCAGTCCGTGCCCGTACAGCGAGGGGCGGGACGGCGAGGTGAAGGCCGAGCGGGGTATCTCGCAGCGGAACAGGGCGAGTTGGGTGTTGCCCGGCAACCGGTCCGGTCGGCCGTCGCGGCCGCGGTGGAGGGTGGATCCGGGGAGTCCGCCAGGCAGCGAGAGATAGCTGGGGACGGTGACCTGGCCGGAGACCTCGCGGGCGATGGACGGATCCTGTGCGGCGGTGAAGTCCTTCACGCCGGTGACCTTGAACTCCGGTGCTCCGGAGCCGAGACGGCGGAACGCGTCGTCGCGCAGCGAGAAGAGATCGCCGGTGAGGCTGCGGGCGCTGGCCACGGTGAAGTCCCAGGCCAGGTAGAGACCCCTGGTCGTCACATGGCGGCGCTGCAGCGCGTCGAGCGCGGGCCGCAGAGCGCGCTGACGCTCGTACAGCGGGTTGCTGCGGGGGAGCCGGTGGCCGGACACCGCCCTGAACGCCTCGGAGGCCGGCAGCGTACGGCCGTCGGAGCCCTTGAGGGAGCGCAGGGCCACCACATAGCGGTGGCCCTCGCGGAAGTTGCGGGCCGGGTGGACGAGCAGCGCCTGGCGGTCGGGGCTCGTGGCATTGGAGTCCAACTCCGCCCAGTACGGCCACCGTTCGCCCGTCGCGGCGTCCATCAGCACGATGGGGGCGTTCGCGTCGAGCGAGCGGCCGATGTCGGTGAGCGGTGCGGCGCCGGTGGCGTTCAGATCGAGCCCGGGCACCTGCACGATCAACGCCGAACCCGGTGAGAAGCCGTCGGAGCGGTTCCAGGCGGTGGGGTCCGCGGGGACGCCCGCCGCGTTCGTGGGGAGCGTGGCGGAGGTGAAGTCCACCCGCCGCCCGGTGGCAGTGGAGGAATCGGCGCGCGTGAACCAGTCGTTGGGGAACGGCAGCAGGCACTCGGCGGGGGCGAGAGGGTCGCAGCCGCGCACCTGTGCGTGAGTGGCGGCGGCCTGGGACGTGGTGGGCGACAGCAGTGCGGCGGCGGCGCCGAGCGCCGCCGCCAGCACCGTGAGAACACGGATGCGCATGAGTTCGGTCAGCCGCCGATCCGGGCGGCGACGAAGTTCGCGTACGCCGCCTCGCCGAGCGCGTTGGGGTGCAGCGGTGCCGCCAGGTTGGTCGGCACGAAGCCCTCCAGCCACTTCACGCCCGGCACCTGGCAGGCGTCGTGCCCCTTGCTCGGCGTCCGTACGTCGACGTACTCGGCGCCGTGGTCGGCCGACTGCGCGGCTATCACCCCGTTCATCCGGTCGACGCTGCCCTGCAGCCAGTCGGCGTCACTGCCGAGCACCGGCACGACCGGCCAGCAGCCGCCCTTCTTGATGTAGTCGCCGTACCCCGTGACCAGGACCCGGGCCTGCGGGGAGCGCTGGTGAATGGTGTCCAGTACGGCGGCGAGCTTCGGCCCCAGCGCGTCGATGCGCAGCGCCTCCTGGTCGACCCCGTCCTGGACGTACGAGTCCTTGCAGTGGTCGCCGAACGGGTTGAGCTGCATACAGTTCTGTGCGACGCCCACCAGACCGGCATCATTGCCGCCGATGGTGAGCGAGACCAGGGTGGTGTCCGCGCTCAGCGCGTCGAACTGCGGCGGGGCGGTGCCCGCGTCCACCCCCAGCAGGGAGAGCTTCTGCGGCTGCGTCATGTCACCGGTGTCCGCGCCGCTGCACGTCACGTCTCGGAACTCGTCGACGTTCAGCCGGGCGGCCAGCAGGTGCGCGTAGTTGCGCGTCGAGCGGCCGCAGGCGAGCGGCCCGGTGATGGGCGGCACCAGCGGACCCGAGGCCATCGAGTCGCCGAGCGCCACATAGACCTGTCGCGCCGCGGTGTCGGCCGACGCGGGGGACGCGCCGACACCCAGCGCGGTGCCCGCCAGTGCGGCCACGCCCAGGGCCGTCCTGGCCAGTCGGCGGAGTCTCGGGCAATTCCCTTTGCTGTACGGAGAGTTCACTGCGGCTCCCGGCTGCTGTCACTGCGGTGATGGACTGTGCCGCCGGTTATCTTGCAGACTCAAGTGACGCTCTTTAACTGGTGGGTAACGCAGACTTCGGCGGGGGCCTTTGTGACGCATGACAAAGAAGCGGGACCGCCCGGGCCGGGGAGGGCGCTGTGGATCGGCGGCCGCCCGGTCGCTCCGTACCTCAGGGCCCGGGTTCCCGTCCTCGCCCGCCGGGTCGTCGACCGGCTCCTCGCCGAACTGCCCGTCTACGCGGGCCTGCCGAGCGAGGAGGTCGCGGGCGACATCGCCGACATCGTCCAGCACAATCTGCGGCTCTTCGCCGACGTGGTCGAACACCGGCGCCCCGCCACCGACGCCGAACTCGACCAGCAGCGCGACTCCGCAGCCCAGCGCGCCGAGGAGGGGGTGCCGCTGGACGCCATTCTCACCGCGTACCACCTCGGCACGGCGATGTGCTGGGACGAGATCTCCGCGGAAGCGGGCCCGGGCGAACTCGCCGACGTACAGGAGGCCGTCGCCCACATCATGGTGCTGCAGCGGCAGTTGACCTCGGCCGTCAGCGCCGCCTACCTGGAGGCGCGGCAGATCCTCGACAGCCAGGAGCACGGCGGGCGCCACGCCCTGATGGCCGCGCTGCTCACCGGCGACGCACCGGGACTGCTGCGGGCAGGACCCCGCCCCGCAGCGCTCTACGCCGCCCTCACCGTCTCCTTCGGCGCGCACCCCGACGAGGCGGAGCCAGGGCCTGGCGCGCGCATCGCCACCCGCCGCAAGATCCGACGCGTACGGGCGGCACTCGACCGGTACGCGGGCGAGCCGGCCCTGACCGCGCTCGACAGCGAGGGCGGCACCGTCCTGCTGCCGGTGGCCGCCCCGCCGCCCTGGGAGGAGCTCTGCGTGCTGATCGACGGGGCCGCGCGCTCGGCCTCCGTACCGGTCACGGCGGCAGGTGATGTCGTCGAGCCTGCTGCCGTCCCCGGCGCGGTGGCGCACACCGCGGAGATCGTCGACGTCGTACGGTCGACCGGGCGCGGTCCGGGCCTCTACCGGCTCTCGGACGTCCTCCTCGACTACCAGCTGAGCCGGCCGAGCGTGGCCCGCGACGGGCTGGCCCGGCTGGTCGCCCCGCTGGAGAGCAGACCGGAGCTGCTGCACACCCTGGAGACGTACCTGGGCTGCGGCCTCGACCGCAGGTCAGCGGCGGCAGCCCTGCACATCCACCCCAACACGGTCGACTACCGCATCCGCCGCATCGCCCGGCTCACCGGCCTCTCACCGTCCCGCCCCACCGACCTCCAGCACCTCAACGCGGCTCTGGTGGCCCGCAGTTCGCTCCTGGGCGCATCCCAGCCGCAGTCCTAGCCCCGCTCGGCGTTGAGCGCGTCGACCGCGCCTCGGGTGTTCCCGATCGTCGTGTAGTCGACGGCGACGAAGTTCACCGGCCGGCCGCGCTCCCGCTCGCAGGCGTGCGCGCGCTCCAGCACCTGCGCCTTGGTGTTGATCTTCCCCGCGTCCAGGCGGCTGCCGCCGGCGACGGTGATGAAGTGATTGAGCAGGAAGAGCCGCTTGCCGGTGCCCCCGCGGTGCGGGACGCAGCTCAGCTCCTCCGGGCTCTGGAAGGAGAAGGGCGTCTCCATCCCGTAGCGGTAGAAGTTCCGGTACCAGGGCGCGGGCCCGTCCGCCTGCTCGGCGAAGACCACCAGCCGCTTGCCGCTGTCGATCATCTCGCCGAGCGTCGGCCACGGGCGGTCGGGGTCCTCGTCCGGTACGTACAGAAGATCCTTCAGCCCCGCCTGGTCGAAGGCGCGCTCGGTCTCTTCGCCGCTGATGGCGTCCTGGACGATCAGTGTCAGGATCTCCGAGGGGTGTGCGCGCAGCCAGCCGCCGATCTGCTCCAGCGTCGGGACGAGCGGGATCGCACCCGCCCGGCAGACCGCGTGGCAGAGCCAGGTTCCCTCGCGCGGCGGGTTGAACCGGTTGATGGCGGCGGCGAGTTGGCGCTGCTGCTCCTCGGGCAGCCCCGAGTCCTGGAGCCGCTCGGTGACGTCCTCGGGGCTCTCCCAGTGGTAGGTGTCGATCTGCAGGGCGCGCACGCCGCCGTTCAACTGCCCGACGATCAGCGGGTCCTGCAGGGGACCGATGAACTTGTCGGCGGTCGTCGACATCGCGTTGTGGGAGGTGACCTGGGCGACCTCGTCGTACGGCCGGTCGCACAGTCGGCTGCTGCCCTGGCAGATACGAGGACCCTGCCCGGAGAAGGCGACGGGCACCAGGGCGATCCCGGCCAGCGCGAACGCCGTCGCTCCGGCCGCGGCCCGGACCGGCCGGCGCGGAGCGGCACCGAGCGCAGGGCGCGTGCGCAGCACCCAGGCCAGCGTGACCAGCAGGGCACCGGCCACGACCGGAATCACAGCCGTCACCAGCGCGACGGTCAGCGCCCGGTTCACCGCCGTCCGCTGGACGTCGTCCACCAGCCGGGCCACCGACTCCGGCCAGGACGCGGAGGGCTCGACGACCGACCCGCCCGTACTCCACCGGACGACCGCGACAGCGAGCGCGTACAGCAGCCCGCCCGCGGCGAGCGTCCAGCCCAGCAGCGTCAGGCGGCGCGAGAGCGAGGCGGGCCCGGTCAGCCAGAGCGCCGCCAGCGCCGCGAGCCCCAGGGCGGCGGCGACGGGCTCCACCACGCCCAGCGCCAGGCGGGTCGCGGACCGCACCTGGTGCACCGTGGCGAGGCCCCCCTCGGAGGTGTCGAGGTCCGCCGTGATGTTCCAGTTGCCGCCGTCCGCCGCCTCCCGGAGCTGTGCGGCGGCATCCTGCGTACGGCCCGAGAACGCGGCGGGCCCGACGGCCGCCAGTGCCGTACCGACGTCGCCGCTCTCCAGCGCCACCTCGACCTCGGGGCGCAGCGCCGCACGGTCGGCCGCCGGTACGGCTCTGAGCAGGGCGTCGGTGGCCGTTGCGGCCTCTTCGCGGGACAGGGCCAGCTTGGGCAGCCCGGCAGGCGCCCGGCCGGCGGCGATGTCGCGGGTGGCCTGGTCGAGACCCTGGACGAAGGCCTGGAAGTCGGGCTCGGGCTGCTGCTGCAGGGAGGCGACCAGGTCGCCGAAGTAGATCTGCGCGAGAGTGCCCACATTGGTGCTCAGCCGCCGCACGTCGACCGTCAGCCGCAGGGTGTCGTGTTCGCCCCGCAGATAGCCGATCACCTCCGAGATCTGCTGGTCGGCCACGGAGCGCAGGGTCTCCGGCGGCAGCACGATCTTGAGGTTGGAGGTCAGGATCGCCTCGGGCACGGGCAGCTGCCCCAGCAGGTTCCTGGTCACCGGGGTGATCTGCGGGTCGACCAGCACCTCGTCGTAGACCCGGTCCCAGGCGTGCTCGTCGTCGAGCGCGGAGCGGTAGAAACCGGCGCTGAGGACGGTGCTGCGCGCGGTGGCCGCCCCGGCCACGGCGACGACGCACAGGACGGCGAGCACACACAGGACCGGGCGGAGCACCCTCAGGACAGAGGCTGGCAGACCCATGGATCCATGCTGTGCCTGCTGCACCGCGGTGGCGACCCGGGCGCAGGCGCACCAGCCCTTTTCATGCCTACGATGACGAAATGGTGACGTACCGCCCCATGCCCGGAGTGGTGACCGACTCGCTGGCAGAGCTCCACGAGCGCTTCGCACCGCTGCGCGAGGGCAGCCTCGCCGACTACATCCCCCAGCTGGCACTGGCCGACCCGGAAGCCTTCGGGATCGCCCTGGTGAGCATGGAGGGCCACTGCTACCAGGCAGGAACGGCGCAGACCCCGTTCACCGTCCAGTCGGTGTCAAAACCCTTCGTCTACGCCCTCGCCCTGTCCTGCCTCGGCCTGGACGAGGTGACCCGCTGGGTCGGTACGGAGCCGAGCGGCGACGCGTTCAACGCCATCAGCCTGGAGCCGCGTACCGGCAGGCCGGCGAACGCGATGATCAACGCGGGGGCGATCGCCACCACGGGCCTGGTGTCCGGAGCCACCCAGAAGGAGCGGTTCGGCCACATCCTGGACTGTCTGAGCCGGTTCGCGGGACGCCCCCTCGACGTCGACGAAGCCGTGTACGCGTCGGAGGCGAAGACTGGGGACCGCAATCGCGCCCTGGCCTTCCTGATGAGCAGCGCGGGGTCGCTGCCCGGCGATCCGGCCGAGGTGGTGGACACCTACTTCCAGCAGTGTTCGGTACGGGTGACCACGGCCGACCTCGCCGTGATGACCGCGACCCTGGCCAACGGCGGGGTCAACCCGGTGAACGGCGACACGGTGGTGGCCGAGGAGGTCGCGGTGCAGGTGCTCTCCGTGATGGCCTCGTGCGGCATGTACGACGCGTCCGGCGACTGGCTGCTGCACGTGGGGCTTCCCGCGAAGAGCGGAGTCTCCGGCGGACTGGTCGCGGCCGGCCCCGGCCGCTTCGGAGTCGCCGTCTTCAGCCCGCTGCTCGACGTGCACGGCAACTCGGTCCGCGGGGTTGCCGCGCTGCGGGACCTGTCCGAGCGGTACGGACTGCATCTGATGCGCCGTCCCGTGCAGTTCTCCCCGACGCTGACGCGCGCCACCGCGGACGGCGATCGCGAACTGCGCCTGGTGGCACGGGGATTCCTCGACTTCACCGCCGTGGAGCGGCTCCTCCACGGCCTGGCGCCCGGGGCGCCGGAGCCGGGTGGCCGACTGGTGCTCGACCTGACGGCCGTCACGGGCGTCGACCCGTTCGCGGCGCGCCTGCTGCGGGCGGCGCTGGCACGGGCGGAACGCGGCGGGCACCCGGCGACCTTGGTGGGTGGAGGGGTGCTGGACTCCGATCCGGAGGCGGTATTTCCGGGATGATTCATGCATAACGCGGCATAACGACCCATCTTTCCTGGTGCGAGACTGCCGCCGCTGCCGGGTGCGGTTTACCGTGGGACTTCCGGTCGGGGGGAGTGTGGCGGCGTGGACACTGCTTGGAAGATCCTTGTGGTGGACGACCGCGAGGACAACCTCTTCGCGGTCGAAAGCGTGCTGCGCCCCGTGGGTCGCCCGGTGATCTGTGCGCGCAGTGGGGACGAAGCGCTCAAGACGGTCATGCGTGGCGGGATAGCGGTGATCGTTCTCGATGTGATCATGCCGCAGATGGACGGCCTCGAGGTGCTCGCGTACCTGAAGAAGCTGGATCACACGCGGGATCTGCCGGTCATCCTGATGACCGGTCTGGGCCGGGACGACGATCTCGCGGCCCGCGCCTACCACCTCGGTGTCGCGGACTTCCTGGTCAAGCCCGTCGATCCCTGGGCCGTACGGGCCAAGGTCCGGGTGCTGGCCGACCTCTACGCCGAGAACCAGAATCTGCGGCGGCGTCTCGATGCCGCGCTGGCCGGCGGTGGCGGGTATTCCGACACGCGGGTTCCTGTCCAGCGTGACGGTCCCGACGACCACGGCCGGGTCGTCAAAGCGGCGGACTGAGGGTCAGGCGCCGGGGACGGTCTGGTGGATCTGCCGGAGGAAGGTCGCGTTGTCCGGCGTGGCGCGGAGCTTGCTCAGGAGCGTCTCCAGGGTGGCCTGGTTGTCCCGGGTGTGCAGGACGCGGCGCAGTCCGCGTACGGCGTTCAACTCGGCGGCGGGAACCAGGAGTTCCTCGCGGCGGGTGCCGGACGGGGTGATGTCGACGGCGGGGAAGACCCGGTTGTCCGCGAGAGCGCGGTCCAGGCGCAGCTCCATGTTGCCGGTGCTCTTCAGCTCTTCGAAGAAGTAGTTGTCGGCCCGGGAGCCGGTGTCGACGAGCGCCGTGGCGAGGATCGTGAGGGAACCGGCCTCCTCGGTGTTGCGCGCGGCACCGAACAGGCGCTTGGGGCCGTTCACGGCGGCCGCGTCGACGCCGCCGCTGAGGGTGCGGCCACCGGTCGAGGCCGCGTTGTTGTGGGCCCGGCAGAGCCGGGTGAGGGAGTCGAGCAGGATCACGACGTCCTGGCCCTGCTCGACGAGGCGCTTGGCACGCTCCACGGCGAGTTCGGCCAGGGCGATGTGTTCCTTCGCCGGCCGGTCGAAGGTGGAGGCGAGGACCTCGCCCCGTACGGAACGGCGCATGTCGGTGACCTCCTCGGGCCGCTCGTCCAGCAGCACCACCATCAGGTGGCACTCCGGGTGGTTGGCGGCGATGGAGGCGGCGAGCTGCTGCAGCAGTACGGTCTTGCCGGTCTTGGGCGGCGCGACGATGAGTCCGCGCTGGCCCTTGCCGACCGGTGCGACGAGATCGACCAGCCGGGTCGTCACGCCCCCGGCGGGGCTTTCGAGCCGGAGCCGCTGGTCGGGGTGGAGCGGGGTGAGGTCGCGGAAGTGCGGCCGGCCGCGCAGCGCTCCGGGCTCACGGCCGTTGACGCGCTCGACTCGGCTGAGGATGCGCTGCTTGGCGCAGGCGCCTTCGACGACATCGCCCGTACGCAGGGCGTGTTGGCGGATCAGGGCGGCGGACACCTGGGTGTCGCCGGACGAGGGAAGGCAGTTGGCGGAACGGAGGAAACCGTTCCCCTGGCGTGTGACGTCCAGGACGCCGGTGACCTGGGTCAAAGGGGTCTGGACAGGCGGGTGTTCGAGTGTGGTGGTCATGATGGATGTCCTTTCGCGGACAGGATGAAGTGAGTCCCGGCGGGGGTGGGGGCGGTGACATCACGCCCCGGACGACGGGCAGAGAAGCCCTGGGCCGGGAAGGAAGAGGTAGTGCAGAGGTGCTGGATCGCGGGTCGGAAACGACGGGCGCATCAGCGGGGTGAAGAGGAACAAGCACCGGCGCCGTCATCGCGGCGTACACAAGTGCTGTACGCACCATAGCACGACTTGTGGAATCGTGGTGCGGATCTACGGGGCGGGGGCTGGATCACTGGGTACGCTGGGGCCGGTGTTCACCACTGAGGGACCCACATTCCGCGAGCTCACCGTACAGGCGCTCTCCTCCATCGAGCGCGGCTACGACCTGCTGGCTCCGAAGTTCGACCACACCCCGTTCCGTACCCCGGAGCGGTTCCTCGACGCCACGGGCGAGATGCTGGAGGCGCTGGGACCCTTCGACGCGGGACTCGACGTCTGCTGCGGGACGGGCGCGGGTGTCGGCATGCTGAAGCCGGTCTGCCGCAAGCGCGTCGTGGGAGTCGACTTCAGCGCCGGGATGCTGGAGGCCGCGCGGGAATCCGTACCGGCCGAGGGGGCGCCCGCGGTGGACTGGGTGCGGGCCGATGCGCGCGAGCTGCCGTTCGAGGGGGACTTCGATCTTGCCGTGAGCTTCGGGGCGTTCGGACATTTCCTGCCCTCCGAGCGGCCCGCGGTGTTCGCCGGCGTGCACCGGGCGCTGCGGCCCGGCGGTGTGTTCGCCTTCCCTATCGGGGCGCCCCAGCCCCTGAGTTCCCCGCTCTACTGGGCGATGCTCGGCTTCGACTCCGTGATGCGGGTCCGCAACGCGCTGTGGCGTCCTTCGTTCGTCATGTACTACCGGACCTTCCCGCTCCGGGGAGTGTCCGAGGATCTGGAGAGGGCCGGTTTCGCGGTGCGGCTGCTGCCGATGGAGGAGTTCGGGCGCCGCGAGGACGGCAGCCCCAACTGGCGGCTGGTGGTGGCCGAACGCCTCTGAACGATGTGTTCATTTCCTGAACGCATCGCATCCTCGGACAAGTTCTTCTGTCACATGTCTTGACGAGACGTTGCGCGCGACCAAGACTCGCTCCTCGTAACACCGCACTTACACGTGTGAGCAGTTCAAGTTCTGTCCGGGTTGCGGGATCCGGACCCCAAGCCGCGCGGGCGATGGAGCCCGCACCGCGTGCTGCGCGGCGACTCCTTCTCCGGAGGTTGTTTCGTCATGTCCGCCGCACCGAACAACACCACTTCAGGTACCAGCCGACGCGATCTCTTCAAACAACTCGGTGGTACCGCAGCTGCCTTCGCCTTCCTGGCCGCCGCCGGCCCCCTCGCCGCAGCGGCGCCCGCCGCTGCCGCAGCCCCCGCCTCGGCGTTCGGCTCGAAGCGGGTGCGCACACTGCTCGCCCGTCTCACGCTCGACGAGAAGATATCCCTGGTCCACGGCGCGACCGACCCTCAGAGACTCGGTCAGGCCGGCTATCTGCCCGGCGTCGAGCGCCTGGGCATCCCTGAACTGCGGCTGACCGACGGCCCGGCCGGCGTCAATGTCGCCCGATCGGCCACCGGACTTCCCCCGGTCTCCACTCTCGGCTCGACTTTCAACCCCGGCCTCGCCCGCGAGTACGGGGCCGTCATGGGACGCGAGGGCCGCACGCTCGGCATGGACGTGCTCCTCGCCCCGCAGATCGAGCTCTCCCGCACCCCGCTCTTCAGCCGCAACAAGGACCAGGCGGGCGAGGACCCGTACCTCAACGCGCTCATCGGTGTCGCGCAGGTCGAGGGCGTACAGGCGCAGGGCATGCTCGCCCAGGCCAAGCACTTCCTCGCCAACAACCAGTCCGTCGGCCAGAACGGCGACTTCACCACCGGCGAGGGTGCCTACGACTTCCGGGTCGACGACCGCACCCTCCACGAGATCTACCTGCCCGCCTGGGAAGCGGTGGTCCGCGCAGGCGTCGCCTCGGTGATGGCCGCGTATAACCACCTCAACGGCCGGTGGAACTCCGAGAACAGCACCACGCTCACCGGCATCCTCCGCGGCGAACTCGGCTTCGACGGCTTCGTCACCTCCGACTGGGGCGCCACCCACAGCAGCGCCTCCATCGGGGCCGGTCTCGACATGCAGATGCCCGACGGCGGCTACTTCGGCGCCGCGCTCAAGGCCGCGATCGCCGCAGGATCGATCCCGCAGGAGGCGCTCGACACCGCGGTCGCCCGCATCCTCGGCCAGTACGACGCCTTCGGCATGCTCGACTCCACCCGGGTGCCCGCACGCCGCCGCATCGACGTCGAGGCAGGGGCGCGCGTCGCCCGCGAAGTGGCCGCGCAGGGTGCGGTGCTGCTCGCCAACGACGGCGGCCTCCCGCTGAGCCGCTCCGCACTCCGCGATCTCGCCCTCATCGGACCGACCGGGGCCCAGGTCGCGATCTCCGCTTCCGGGGAGCGGGCGTACGGGTTCGAGGACCGCATGGTGGGCCCGCTCGACGCGCTGCGGCGGACCGCGGGACGCGACGCGCACATCCGTTACGCGGCCGGACTCGACCTCACGGGGACCGCTGTGCCCGCCTCCGCGTTCCCCGGCGGACTCACCCGCACCTCCGCCACCGGGGCCCAAATCAGCGACAGGACCGTCGACTTCACCGGCTCCAAGGCCTTCGCCACCGGATCCACCCAGACCTGGACCGGCAGCTTCACTCCGCCGACCACCGGTGAGTACGCCCTGCACATCCAGGGCTGGGGCGCCGCCGTCAGCCTCGCGCTCGACGGGACCCAGCTCGTCTCCGCGGCCACCTCGCGCGACAGTTTCGTCCGCAAGTGGAGCAGCATCGTGCCCACCACCGACGGGCTCGACAACGGGCGCACGTCACTGACGCTCACCGCCGGAAAGACCTACGCACTGAAGATCACCGCGACGGGCTGGGCGGAGAACATCGCCGACCGCGGCCCCGTCCAGGTCCGCTTCGCCTGGGTCACCCCCGAGCAGCGCGCGGCCAACATCCGGGAGGCTGCCGCCCTGGCCCGCAGCGTGCACACCCCGGTGGTCTTCGCGTACAACGGCGCGGGCGGCTCCTTCGGCGGCGCGACCGAGACCGGCTCGCTCGCCCTCCCCGACCACCAGGACGAGCTGATCTCCGCCGTCGCGGCGGCCAACCCGCGCACGGTCCTGGTCCTGAACACCGGCACCCCCAACACCATGCCCTGGCGCCGGCAGGTCGGCACGATCCTGCGGGCCGGATACGTGGGCCAGGAGGGCGGCTGGGCCACGGCGGACCTGTTGCTCGGTCGCGTCAGCCCGAGCGGGCGGCTCGCGGTCACGTACCCGAAGCAGCTCACCGACCACCCCGCGCACGCGCCCGGCCACCCCGAGCGCTACCTGGGCGTGGACGAGGTCGTGACGTACAGCGAAGGCATCTTCACCGGCTACCGGGGGTTCGACAAGGCGGGCACCGAACCGCTCTTCCCGTTCGGACACGGCTTGTCCTACACGGAGTTCGGGTACGGGCGGCTCTCCGTGCGCCAGGACGGCGACGGTCTCGCGGTGAGCTTCACCGTCACCAACCGCGGCCGCCGCTCCGGTGCCGAGGTGGCGCAGGTGTACCTGGGCGCGGCGCACGGAGCGCCCGTGGAGATGGCGGTGAAGTCCCTCTCCGGCTTCGAGCGCGTCGAACTGGACCCGGGGGAGTCCCGCCGGGTGACCGTGCGCATCGACGCACGGCAGCTCTCCTACTGGGACACGGGCCGCGGCCGTTGGGTACGCGCCCGGGGGGAGCGCCCGGTGTACGTGGGCGCGTCCTCGCGCGACATCCGGCTCACGGGGGCGTCGGGCGGGGGGACGCACGGCCACTGAGCCGGGGGTGGCGGCGGGTCTGCTGTGTTTCGCAAGGGATGCGGCGGGCCCGCCGCCGTGCGTTTTCCTGAGCTGCGAACCGTGGACCGGATACCCCCTAGGGGTATAGTGTGGCGTATCGGAAGCCACTCCGAGGAGCAGGGGACGCGTCATGAACACCGGACTGAAGATCACCGCTTTCGCAGCCGCGATCGCCGCCACCTTCGGCACCGCCTACGGAGTGGGCCAGGCGGTCGACCCGGTGGTCGCCGTCGACCGGGGGCACGGCGCGCAGGACAGCCACGACGCCGGCGGTGAGCACGGGGGACATGAGGAGCCGGCCGCCGGGGGAGGCGCTGCGGCCACCGGGCTCAGGAGCTCGGAGGGCGGCTACACCCTGGCGCTGGAGACGCCCGAGGTCGCCGCGGGCGCGTCCGCCGAGATCCGGTTCGCCGTCAAGGGCGAGGACGGCCGCAATGTCACCGCCTACCGCCGCGAGCACGGCAAGGAGCTGCACTTCATCGTCGCCTCGCGCGACCTGACCGAGTACCGCCATCTGCATCCGGTGCGCGCTGCCGACAGTACCTGGTCGACGCCGGTACGGTTGCCGAAGGCCGGTGCGTACCGGGTCTTCGCCGACTTCACGCCCGCTGCCGAGGGCGCCGAGGGGCACACGCTGGGCGCCGGCCTCACGGTCTCGGGCACGGGGAGTCCGGCACCTCTGCCGCCCGTCCGCGCCACGGCCGAGGTCGACGGCTATCAGGTTGCTCTCTCGGGCGCCCTGCACTCCGGCAGCGCGGGCGAGTTGAGGCTGACCGTACGGAAGGACGGCAAGCCCGTCACCGACCTCCAGCCCTATCTGGGGGCGTACGGGCACCTGGTCGCCCTGCGCTCCGGCGACCTCGCGTATCTGCACGTCCACCCCAACGCGGGAGGGCCGGGCCCGGTGGTGTCGTTCACTGCGACCGCCCCAAGTGCGGGCACCTACCGGCTGTTTCTCGACTTCCAGCACGAGGGGAAGGTCCGCACCGCGGCGTTTACGGTGAAGGCCGTGGGATGAGAGAGCCGAGGAGGCAACCGGTGAAGTCCGTGAAGTCGGTGAAGGAAGTGGACGCGCTCGTCGCCACTGCCCATGAAGGGCAGCTCGACAAGGTCGGTGTGCCCTATGTGGACCATGTGCGGGGGGTCGCCGCCGGACTGGCGCACCTCGGCCCCGAACTCGAAATGGCCGGGCTGCTGCACGACATCGTCGAGGACACGGACTGGACGCCCGAGAAGCTTCGCACCGCCGGGATCCCCGACCGCGTCGTCGGTATCGTCGAAGCCGTCACCAACCAGCCCGGCATGGCGTACGAGGAGAAGATCCGCCGCATCACCCGCAGCCGGGACGCCACCCTGGTGAAGATCGCCGACAACGCGCACAACAGCATCCCGGAGCGTGCCGCGCGCCTTACGGAGGCGGAGCGCGACCGGCTCGCCGCGAAATACCGTGCCGCGCGCGACGTCCTCTGGGCGGCCGCCGACCTCGCACAGGTCGAATCGATCGTCGCGATCGTCAATCCCGCCCTGCTCCCCGAGGTCGGGAGGCGGAGGGCCGTGTGACGGCCGTGGTGCTCAGGCAGCCTCTTGCGCGTCGGTCCGGACCGCCGCGGCCCACTCCACCAGCAGCCGTTCGTATCGGGCGGCCTCCACCTCCGACAAGGTCCCGCGGGTGCGCGACCAGAGCGCACGGATCTCCGCGTTCACCGCGGATGCGGGACGCGCGGAGTCGGCGGGAGGTACGGAGTGGGACATGCCGACCAGGCTACGGGCGGCCTCTTTCAACTCGCTATACGGCAGCTGAAGATCCTCTGAACGCATCTACGCCCCGGGCGGTGGAGTAGCGCCCGATTCCGGGGGTACCGGTCAGACGCGTAGGTGCGGTACACATTCCTGCCGAAAGAGGCGATCATGGAGATTTCCGGCCTTTTGAGCGCGATAGTCATCGGCATCATCATCGGCGTACTGGGACGGCTCGTGGTCCCCGGCCGCCAGCGGATCGGCATTCTCTGGACCATCCTGATCGGCATCGTGGCCGCGCTGATCGGTGCCTTCATCGCCCATGCCGTCGGAGTCGACGACACCAAGGGCGTCGACTGGATCGAGTGGCTGATCCAGATCGGTCTCGCCGCCGTCGGCGTCGCCGGACTGGACCGCGCCAAGTCGCGCTGACCACAGACGTACCGTCAGGGGCCGTTCACAGAACTGCCCCTGACGGAGTTTCAGACAATTCCCTCCGCGATCTCCGCCTGCTCGCGGTCCGAGCCGTACGCGGCCGGAGTGCTGTATGTGCGGCGGGCGACGTACCACCAGATGCTGGCGAGCACGAGGACCGCTGCCAGCGCGATCACGGCGTAGTTCATCGAGTCGATGTTCACCGGTGACTTCTGGGGGAGGCAGAACAGCACGGTGACCAGCGCCACCCACACCACGGCCACCCAGCCGATCGGCCTGCTCCAGCGGCCCAGGTTCCACGGGCCCGGCTGGAAGCGGCTGCCCGCGCGCAGACGGAGATAGATCGGGATGGCGTACGCGGGCGTGATGCCGATGACGTTGATCGCCGTCACCGCGCCGTACGCCGTCGCCGAGTACAGCGAGGGGACCGCGAGCAGGCAGGCGAACGCGACCGAGAGCCAGACCGCGTTGACCGGGG
Source organism: Streptomyces sp. NBC_01465 (assembly GCF_036227325.1). Taxonomy (NCBI): domain Bacteria; kingdom Bacillati; phylum Actinomycetota; class Actinomycetes; order Kitasatosporales; family Streptomycetaceae; genus Streptomyces; species Streptomyces sp. NBC_01465. The sequence goes on from NZ_CP109467.1 coordinate 8,198,939, forward strand.
TCTGTGTGCGGCCGCTGACCTTCCGCCACAGCTTGGAGCCCGGCAGCGCGTTGTCGCGGCTGAAGGCGAACACCATCCGGCTCGCCGCGGCCACCTCGGCGTTGCCGCAGAAGAGCTGCGCCACGATCACGACCAGCAGCAGGGCGGTGGCACCGCCGTTGCCGAGCGCGTCGATGAAGATCTGGGCGGGCGGAACGCCGGTGTCGCTGTTCTGGGTGCCCGAGTAGTTCTGGATGGCGAAGGTCAGTCCGGCGAGGAGGACGAAGCCGGCTATCCACGACACCCATATGGAGCGGACGATGCCCTTCGCCGCCGACACCGAGGCGTTGGACGTCTCCTCCGAGAGGTGGGCGGAGGCGTCGTAGCCGCAGAAGGTGTACTGGGCGAGCAGGAGGCCGATCGCGGCCACGTAGAGCGGGTTCGACCAGCCCGTGTCGTTCACGAAGTGGGTGAAGACGAAGGACGGCGACTGGTGGTGGTCGGGGACGATCGCCAGGACGCCCACGATCACGGCGACACCCGCCAGGTGCCACCAGACGCTGACCGAGTTGAGCACGCTGACCAGCCGTACGCCGAAGAGGTTCAGCACCGCGTGCAGCAGCAGGATGCCCATGAAGATCAGCATCGTCGAGCCGGCCGTGGGGGTGAAGCCGAACTGCAGGTTGAGGAAGGCGCCGGTGAACAGGGCGGCGCCGTAGTCGATCCCGGCGATCGCGCCCAGCAGGCCGAGCAGATTCAGCCAGCCGGTGTACCAGCCCCAACGGCGGCCGCCGAGCCGGTCGGCCATGTAGTACAGCGCACCCGAGGTGGGGTACGCGCTGGTGACCTCGGCCAGTGCCAGACCGACGCACAGGACGAAGAGACCGACGCCCGCCCAGCCCCACAGCATCACGGCGGGGCCGCCGGTGCCGAGCCCGAAGCCGTACAGGGTCATGCATCCGGAGAGCACAGATATGACGGAGAAGCTGATGGCGAAGTTGCCGAAACTACCCATGCGGCGGGCGAGTACGGGCTGGTAGCCGAGTTCCCGCAGGCGCTGCTCCTCATCCTGCTGCTGCGGTGGGTGACCGGTGCTCGACCAGGTGGTACGCGACACGGAAGTGCCTCCAGGGGCGGGGGGACAGGGACGGGGGTGGTTCAGTTCCGGGGGCCGGAGGCCGGGCCGTGCGCCGCGGCCAGACAGCGGGTGCGCGCCTGCACGAAGGTCTCCGCGGCCAGGTCCTGGTCGCCGGGATCGTGCGTGCGGTACGACCAGGGAGTGGGGGTGAAGTACGGGCCGAGCGCGTCGAACACCCGTACCGCGTCGTGGAATTGAAGCGATCCCCACAGGGCGTGCGCGAGGTGGTTGAGGTCGAGCTGCGAGTGCGCGGACGGGGACGAGCGGTCGAACCATCCGTGCAGGGCGCGCAGGGCCTCCCGGGTGGAGTCCTCCGCGACCCAGTGCAGGTCCAGCGCCTTTTCGCGGCCGCCCTCCCGCAAATAGCGCTCCACGCGTACGTACAGAGGCAGCGCCAGCAGCGCGGAACCCTCGGGGGCCAGGGCGGCCGCCCACTGAACGAAACCGACCGCTTCCGACAGATGCCCGCCCGGTCTCCGCGCGTAGGCGAACTGCAGCATCCGGTGATAGGCCTCGCGGTTGTACGGGTCGCGCTTGTCGGCCTCGGCCAGCAGCCCCCACGGGCCGGGGAAGAGCATCTGCTCCGGCGCCGGCTGCCGGTGCTCCTCCCACTGCTGGCGCTCGTCGAGCCGGGAGAGAGCCAGTTGGCAGATCCACGGCACGGGATCCTGCGGCGACGCGTGGGCGGCGATCTGGCACGCCTCCCACGCCTCGCGCCACAGATCGTTGGTCGACCGGTGGCCCGCACGGTGGGCGCGCAGGGTCCGTTCCACCAGGACCCGCGTGTGCATGACGGCCGCTGTCGCGCTGCGCGGCTCCTCGGCCCGCCACGTCTGCACCACGTCCGTGCCCGCCGCCGCGGCCGCGAGCACCTGGGTGCGCTGTGTCCACCGCGACCAGTCGGGGGTGTCGGCGAGCAGATCGCGCATGGACCGCCAGCGCCCCGTCCTGAGGTCCTGAAGTGCGATGCGCAATCCGTCGTCATGGCCGGCCGGGTGATACACCGGGCGTGCTAACACCTGGCTCCTTGTGGGGGGAAGCGACAGAGGCGGAGGCTCCGGTTCTCCCGGGGCGGAGCTGATCTTATGCAACTGGAAGGAAAATGTGGGAAATTGACGGCCTGTCAGAGAACCTTGACGTCTCCGCGGTCGGTGTAGCAGGCTGCCGCAGTGATCACGAACGACGGCCCCGTACTGGCGATCGACCAAGGCACCTCCGGTACGAAGGCGCTCGTCGTCTGTCCCGAACGCGGGGTGATCGGCAGCGGTGCGGCAGACGTCCGCCCGCGTTACCTCCCCGGCGGACTCGTCGAGGTCGATCCGGCCGCCCTGCTCTCCTCCGTCGTCGACGCCGGACGGCAGGCGCTCGCAGCGGCCGGCGAGGCGGTCGCCGCCGTGGGACTGGCCAACCAGGGGGAGACCGTCCTCGCCTGGGATCCCGCGACCGGGCGGCCGCTGACCGACGCGATCGTCTGGCAGGACCGCCGTGCCGAACCGCTCTGCACCGAACTGGCCGCGTACGACGAGGAGTTGCGCGAGCTGACCGGGCTGCCGCTCGACCCGTACTTCGCCGCCCCCAAGATGGCCTGGATCCGCCGCTTCCTCACGCAGGAAGGCACCGTCACCACGAGCGACGTGTGGCTGATCCACCAGCTGACCGGCGCGTACGTCACCGACGCGTCCACCGCGGGACGCACCCAGCTCCTCGACCTCGACCGTGTGTCCTGGTCCGAGCGCGCCCTCGATCTCTTCGGGCTCGGAGCGGAGCTGCTGCCGCGCATCGTCGACGCGGCAGGGCCGGTCGGAACCACCACGGCCTTCGGCCCCGAGATCCCGCTCACAGGGCTTCTCGTGGACCAGCAGGCCGCGCTCCTGGCCCAGAACGTCACAGCCCCCTCGACGGCCAAGTGCACTTACGGAACAGGGGCATTCCTCCTCGCGCAGACAGGCAACAGGCCGCGCCGCTCCACCAACGGTCTGGTCGGCTGCGTCGCCTGGCGGCTCGCCGGTGAGACCAGCTACTGCCTCGACGGGCAGGTCTACACCGTCGCCTCCGCCGTCCGCTGGCTCGCCGACCTCGGGGTCATCTCCGGCGCCCGCGACATCGACCCCGTCGGCTCCGCCGTGCCCGACTCCGGCGGCGTCACCTTCGTCCCCGCGCTCGCCGGGCTCGCCGCCCCCTGGTGGCGCGGCGACCTGCGCGGCTCGGTGACCGGCCTCGGGCTCGACACGACCCCCGGGCATCTGGTGCGCGCCCTCTGCGAGGGCATCGCCGCCCAGGTCGCCGAAGTGGCCGCCGCAGCCGCAGGTGACCTGGGGGCGCCCCTGTCCGTACTGCGGGTCGACGGCGGACTGACCCGCTCGGCCCTGCTGATGCAGACACAGGCGGATCTGCTGCAACTCCCGGTGGAGGTCGCCGAGTTGCCCGATGCCACCGCCCTCGGGGTGGCCGCGGTCACCCGGCTCGGCCTGAACCCGGGACTGAGCCTGCGAGAGGTGGTGGCCCCCGGGAAGCCGTCCGCCGTCTACGAACCGCAGATCAGCGCAGACCAGGCCGCCGAGCGGCTGGGCGTCTTCCGCGCGGAGGTGGCCGCCCTGCTCGCCCGCACGCCCACCGCCCCGTGACCGTCACCACCGCCGGCGCACTGCCGGAGGAGATCTACGACGTCGTGGTCGTAGGAGCCGGAGTCGTGGGCAGCGCCATCGCCCGCGAGCTCGCCCGTCACCCCCTGCGCACTGCCGTCGTCGAGGCGTCGGACGACGTCGGCGACGCCACGTCCAAGGCCAACACGGCGATCCTGCACACCGGTTTCGACGCCGTCCCGGGATCCCTGGAGTCCCGTCTCGTACGGGAAGGGCAGCAACGCCTGGCCGCGTATGCAGCCGAGTCGGGCATCCCCGTCGAACCCGTCGGCGCGCTGCTCGTCGCCTGGGACGACGAACAACTCGCCGCGCTCCCCGCACTGGCGGACAAGGCCGAACGCAACGGATACCGCGACGCGCGGATCATCGGCGCCGACGAGGTCTACCGCCGGGAACCCCACCTGGGCCCCGGCGCCCTCGCCGCCCTCGACGTCCCGGGCGAGAGCATCATCTGCCCCTGGACGACCACGCTCGCGTACGCCACCCAAGCGGTCCGCGCAGGCGTCGACCTGCACCTCAACTGCCGTGTGGAGGGCTTCGGCCGGGCGGAGGAGCTGCACCGGCTGCACACTGCCCGTGGAACGGTCCGCGCCCGGTACCTGGTCAACGCGGCAGGACTCCACTCCGACACCGTCGACCGGGCGCTCGGCCATCACGACTTCACCGTCACCCCGCGCCGGGGCCAGCTCCTCGTCTTCGACAAATTCGCGCGCGAGCTGGTCCACCACATCCTTCTCCCGGTGCCCACGGCGCTCGGTAAAGGCGTCCTGGTGGCGCCGACCGTGTACGGCAACGTCCTGCTCGGCCCCACCGCCGAGAACCGAGACGACCGGACCGCGACCCACACGACGGCCGAGGGCATCGCGCTCCTGAGGGAGAAGGGCCGCCGGATCGTCCCCGCACTCCTCGACGAGGAGGTGACCACGGTCTACGCCGGGCTCCGCGCCGCCACCGAGCACGACGACTTCCAGATCCACGCCCACCCGGAACAGCGTTACGTGACCGTCGGCGGAATCCGCTCCACCGGCCTGACCGCCTCCATGGCGATCGCCGCGTACGTCACCGAACTGCTCGCCGGAGCAGGCCTCGACCTGGGTGAGGCGCGGGACCTCGATCCCGTCCGCATGCCCAACCTCGGAGAGGCGTTCCCGCGCCCCTACCAGCGGGCCGAACTCATCGCCGCCGACCCCGAGTACGGCGTCCTCGTCTGCCACTGCGAACGCGTGTCGCGCGGCGAGATCCGTGACGCCCTCGCCGGGCCGGTCCCACCCGCCTCGCTCGACGGACTGCGACGGCGCACCCGAGCCCGGGGAGGCCGCTGCCAGGGCTTCTACTGCGGGGCCGCGGTCCGCGAACTCTTCGTACGACGCGCGGAGTTGAGAGGATGACGAGGAGCGAGCGCACCGTCGACGTCCTGATCGTCGGCGCCGGACCTGCGGGCCTCACCGCCGCCTCCCGGCTGGCCGGCGTCGGCGCCGTGGAGGTCCTGGAGCGCGAGGCGCAGACCGGCGGCATTCCGCGCCACTGCCACCTCGGCGGCTTCGGCCTGCGCACCGGACCGCAGTACGCCCGCAGGCTCACCGGCGAAGCGGCTCGGGCCGGCGCCCGGCTGCGTACCTCGGTCACCGTCACCGACTGGGCAGGCCCGCGCACCCTCGACACCACAGGACCCCACGGCCTCGAACGCATCACCGCCCGCGCCGTCGTCCTCGCCACCGGCGCCCGCGAACGCCCGCGCAGCGCACGCCTGGTGCCCGGCACCAGACCCGCCGGAGTCCTCACCACCGGCGAGCTCCAGCAGACCGTCCACCTCCACGGCCGCCGCCCCGGCACCCGGGCAGTCGTGGTCGGAGCGGAACCGGTGGCCCACTCGGCCGTGCGCACCCTGCTGGGCGCGGGCGTCGAGGTCGCCGCCATGGTCACCGACCTGCCGCACCACCAGGCGCCGCCCACGGATGCGGCGGACACACGGCTTCGGCGCGGCGTACCCCTGCTCACGCGCACCACCGTCGCCGAACTCCTGGGCCGCGGACGGCTGTCGGGCGTCGCGATACGCCACGCCGACGGCAGGGAGGCGGTGATCGCCTGCGACACCGTTGTCTTCACCGGGGACTTCGTACCCGAGAACGAACTGCCCCGGCGCGGCGGCCTGTTGCTCGACCCCGGCACACGAGGACCGACCGTCGACCCCGCCTTCCGAACCACCGGACCGGGCGTCTTCGCCGCCGGCAATCTGCTCCACGGCGCCGAACCGGCCCTGTCCGCAGCCCGGGAGGGTGCACGCGCCGCAGCCGCCGTACTGCGGCACCTCGACGGCGCGCCCTGGCCCGCGGAACAGATTCCGGTACGGGCCGAGGACCCGCTGCTCTGGGTCGCACCCCAGCGCATCTCCCCGGGCTCGCCCCACCACTTCCTCCTGCGCACCGCGCAGTTCCTCACAAGAGCTCACCTGGTCGTACGCCAGGACGGCCGGATCCTCCACCACCAGAGACTGCCGCGCACCGTCGTACCGAACCGCTCCCTCACCATCAGCGGGAACTGGGTGGACAGAGCCGATCCCCGAGGTGGCACAGTGATCTTCTCGACGGAGCAGAGGAGCACCTGATGGGCGAGGCGTCCCACCCACCCTTCGAACTGATCGCGGGCGCGGCCGCATCGCCCGTCATCCTGCATGTGCCGCACTCCGCGCGCACCGTGCCTGCCGAGGTGCGGCGCGACATCGTGCTGGACGACGCGGCGCTCGGCCGCGAACTCGACCACATCACCGACGCGCACACTGCCGAGATCGCGAAGGCGGCAGCCGCGTCGGCGCCCCTCCCTCCCTGGCAGTTCGTCAACCGGCTCTCGCGCCTGGTCGTCGACCCCGAGCGGTTCCCCGACGAACGCGAGGAGATGCGGGCGGTAGGCATGGGCGCGGTCTACACCCACACCACCCACCGCGAACGGCTGCGCGCCCCCGATACCGCCGAACTCCCCCTGATCGAGGCCTACTTCCACCCCTACGCGGCCGCGATGACCGAGGCGGTCGACGACCGGCTGCAGGCCGCCGGCAGGGTGGTGGTGATCGACGTCCACTCGTACCCGACCGACCCGCTGCCGTACGAACTGCACGGCGAAGGCCCCCGCCCGCCCGTCTGCCTGGGCACCGACGGCTTCCACACCCCCGCCGGACTGCTCGCCCGCGCCCGAGCGGCCTTCGCACCGCTGGGTACGACCGCCGTGAACACCCCCTTCGCCGGCGCCTATGTGCCGCTGAAGCACTACGGCATGGACCGGCGGGTCAGCGCCCTCATGATCGAGATCCGGCGCGACCTCTACATGGCGGAGCCCGGCGGACAACCGGGCCCCGGCCTCCAACCGCTGGCCGAAGCCCTGGCCGCGCTCGTCCGCAGCGAGACGAGCGGAGCCGCGGAGTGACCGCCGAGCGCGCCGAGCGGCGCTTTCCCCTGCCGAACAGCCTCACCGGCGTCGGGCTGATCGTCACCCGCGACGACGGCCGGATCCTGCTGGGCCTCGGCCACGACGGGCGCTGGGAGCTCCCCGGCGGCAAGGTCGATCCGGGCGAGGGCTTCGAGGAGGCGGCCGTACGGGAGCTCGCCGAGGAGACCGGACTGCGGGCCGACGCCGCCGACGTCGAGGTCCTCGCCGTACTCCTCAGCAACCTCAACGGGGTGACCCTGGTGACCGCGGCCGCCCGGACCGCCGCCGCCCGCGGGAGCGCCCGCGTCACGGAGCCGGACAAGATCGAGCGCTGGGAATGGTTCGCACGGGACGAGATCCCGGCCGAGCTCTTCGGGCCGTCCGCGGCGGTCCTGCGTTGCCTCGGGCCGGAGCCCGACGCGCACCCCGGCCCCGGAAAACACCGCTATCGCGTCACGAGCCCGCCGCCGCGTCCCTGAGCGCCTGTACGTCGATCTTCTGCATGCCCATCATGGCCGCCATGACCCGGCCGGCCTTCGCGCCGTCCGGGTCCTTCATCAGGTCGGTCAGCTCCCTGGGGATGATCTGCCAGGACAGCCCGTACTTGTCCTTGAGCCAGCCGCACTGGCTCTCCTCGCCGCCGTCGGCGGTCAGCTTGGACCACAGCTCGTCGACCTCCTCCTGGGAATCGCAGTCGACATACAGCGAGATGGCCTCGGAGAAGTGGAACATGGGGCCGGCGTTGAGGGCGAAGTACTGCTGCCCGTCGAGCTCGAAGGTGACCACGGTGACGGAACCGCCCGGCTTGCCGGGCTCGCCCTCGCCGTAGTTGATCACCTCGACGATGCGGGAGTTCTTGAAGACGGAGACGTAGAAGTTCGCTGCTTCCTCGGCCTGGTTGTCGAACCACAGGTGCGTCGTGATCTTCTGCATGGCTTGTCCTCCTGGAGAGGCGGCGTGCGGATGCTTTCGATGGGTGGACCGGCCCCGCCGCCGTAACTCATCGGTTTTCGGCAAGACCATCCTGGGCCCGTACGGGATTCCCCGCACGACGGGCCGGGAGCGTCACCAGTGCGATGCCGCCGCAGCACACCGCGAGCAGCGCCACCTCGGCGGACGACGGCGCGGGAGCCGTGCCCAGCGCCCAGTCGCCCAGCCGTACGGTGAAGGGGACGGCCAGCTGCACCGCTGCCGTGAAGACGGGGCCTGTCAGCAGGATCAACCGGTGCTGGACGAGATAGGCCGGGGCATAGACCACCGCGCCGAGCAGGACGATGCCCCAGCCCTGCGCCGCGGACGGCGGATCCGACAGGAGCGCGGGCAGCGCCATCGGCACCAGCACCGCACTCGCCGCGCCGAGCAGTACGGGCAGGACGGCGAGCGGCGGCAGTCCGGAGAGCCTGGCCCGGTAGAGGAAGCCGTAGACGGCGAACCCGGCGGTTGCAGCAGCCGCCAGGAGCAGTCCCATCGGGTCGAAGTCGCCCGCCTCCGCGCCGAGCGCCGCATATCCGGCGCCCGCGGCGGCGGCCAGCGCGGCCCCGCTCACCTTCCGGACGCCGGAGCGCTCGCCGAAGAAGAGCCCGCCGATCACCATCGAGAAGCACGGCATCAGCGCCACCACGAGATTGGTGAGCGAGGTGCCGATGCGCGGGATCGCGAGCAGGGTGCCCGCCGCGTACCCGGCGAAGCCGAGCAGCCCCAGGAGCCACACCGTGCCGGGGCGGGCCGCGGCCCGGCGGAGATCCGCGCGGCCGGACGCGGTCGAGGCCGCGACGGCCGTGAGCGCCAGACAGCAGACCGCGGTACGGCCCGCCGCGACCCCGAGGGGTGCGGTGCCCGCGACCAGCGCGCCCGACAGCAGCCATGTGCCCGCCAGCAGGGCCACCAGGGACACGGCCATCGCGGGGATTGCCGTGCGGCGTGTGCCGTTCACCTGGGGGTCCTCGATCCGGAAGGTCCGGATGATCGTCAGGCCCACCGCCGAGTGCCGTCAAGGGAATCGACCGGGAAATTGAGCGGCGACCCGTGCCGGCCGCGTCGTAGCCTGCGGATCATGAACCCCAGTGATGCAGCACGCGCCGTCGTCGCCGAACGCCATCCCGAGGCCCGTGCGGCCTTCCTCGGGGGGAGCGTGCTGACCGCGCGGCGCACGGCCCATTCGGACCTGGACATCGTGGTGCTGCTGCCGGACGGCGATCCGCGCGTGTACCGCGACAGCTTCCGCCACGAGCCCTGGCCGGTGGAGATGTTCGTCCACACCGAGGCCAGCTGGCACGGTTACGTGGACCGCGAACTGGCCCAGCGCCGTTCGCCGTTGCTCTTCATGTGCGCCGAGGGCGAACTGCTCCTGGACCGCGACGGGAGCGGTGCGCTCCTGGCGGCGGAGGCGGCGCGCCTCGTGGCGGCGGGCCCGCCACCGGTGACGGCGGAGGAACTGGAGGCCGAGCGCTACCGGCTGACCGACCTCCTCGACGACCTCGCGGGCTGCACCGACCCCGGCGAACGCCTCTGCGTCGCCACCGACATCGCGCGCGAAACCGGTCGGCTTCTGCTGCTGACACACGGCGCCTGGCTGGGCGGCGGCAAGTGGCTCGCCCGGCGTACGGACGCCGTACGCCCCGGATTCTCGGGGCAGTTGGCGCAGGCGGTGGGCGAGGCGCTCGGCGGCCGTACGGACGCGCTGGTCGCGCTCGCCGACGAGGTGCTCGCCCCGGCCGGCGGGCGGTTCTGGGCGGGCTTCCGCCGCGGCGGACGCGCGTGACCGCCTACGCGTCGAGGGTCACCGACGTCGCCTCGCGCAGCGCCCTGCGGCAGAGCGCGTCGGCGCGACGGGTGGTCTCCGGCTGGCGGTAGCCGGGGGCCAGATGCAGCGTGTGGGCGCAGGCGTTGTCGAGGCTCACCCGGTGGCCGACCGAGACGTAGACCGGCTTCACCGACTCCTGGGTGCGCAGCGCGCGGCCGACGACGTCACCGCCGTCGGCGACCAGCGGCGAGGAGTCACCCCGCCGATTGCCGGGCTGCTCGTACGTGAACGTGAAGGGATTCTTGGCGACGCCGATCACCGGCAGTCCGGTGAGCACGCCCAGATGGCTTGCGAGGCCGAAGCGGCGCGGATGCGCCTGGCCGTAACCGTCGCAGATCACGAGCCCGGGACCGTGCGAGAGCTTCTCCAGGGCGGCCAGGACCGTGGGGATCTCGCGGAAGGCGAGCAGCCCGGGGACGTACGGGAAGGCCACCGGACCCACCGCCGTGGCCTCCTCGACGACGGCCAGGGTGGCCGCGTCGAGGACGACCGCCGCTGCGGCGACGATGTTCCGCTCGTCGTCGTACGCCACGTCGACACCCGTGACGAGACCCGTCCCGGGAGGCGGTCCCGGCTCGTCCAGCACCACCCGGGTGCGGAGTTCGTCCTGGATCGCGCGGGCCGCCGCTTCGTTGATGGGGGTGTCCATGACCAACAGCTTACGAGTGCGGGTGCTCCGCAGGTTCGAGTACGAAGACGGGGATCTGCCGGTCCGTCTTCTCCTGGTAGTCGGCGTAGTTGGGGAACGCCGCTACGGCACGCTCCCACCACACGGCCTTCTCCTCGCCGGTGACCTCACGGGCCGTCATGTCCTGGTGCTCGGTGCCGTCCTGGAGCTCGACGCGGGGGTCGGCCACGACGTTGTGGTACCAGACGGGATGCTTGGGTGCGCCGCCCAGCGAGGCCACCGCGGCGTACGCACCCTCGTGCTCGACGCGCATCAGGGGCGACTTGCGGAGCTTGCCGGTCTTCGCGCCGCGGGTGGTCAGCAGGATCACGGACATGCCGCGCATGGTCATGCCCTCGGTGCCGCCGGACTTCTCGATCCGCTCGACCTGCTCGCGTACCCACGCGGTCGGGCTCGGTGCGTACTCGCCCTCGAGAGGCATGGCAGATGTCCCTTCGTCGGTTGGTACTGACGATGGGCCAACGTACCGGAGGCCCAAAATCGTCCTCGCCCGAATGGCCCAGCACCGATGTGGGCGGGCGCGGAGCGCAGGGAGAGTGGAGGGGTACCCCCGTAGCCCCTCACCTGGAGACCGCGATGACCTGTATGAACCGGCGTGACCTCGGTCTGCTCGTCCTGAGGGCGGGAACGGGCGGGGTGCTGATGGCGCACGGCGCGCAGAAACTGCTGGGCTGGTTCGGCGGCGGCGGTATCGAAGGCACCAGCGCGGCGATGGAGCACATGGGCTTCCGGCCCGGCAGGCAGAGCGCGATCGCCTCCGGGCTCGGTGAGGCGGGAGGCGGAGCGCTGCTGGTGCTCGGCCTCGCCACTCCGGCCGCGGGGGCCGCGGCCGCAGGGACGATGGCGGGGCGGTGGCCGTCCACGCGCCCGCCGGGTTCTTCGCCCAGGGCGGCGGTTTCGAGTACCCCGCCTTCCTCGGCTTCACCGCGGCCGCCATCGGCGTGGCCGGTGCGGGCCGCTACTCCCTCGACCATGCGACGGACCATGTCTTCGACCAGCCGTGGACGGTCGCGGTCGCCTTCGTCGGCAGCGCGCTCGCGGCAGCGGCCGTGGTCGGCCGCCGCAACAGGGCGCAGAACGCCGCCCAGGACGAGGAGTAGCGGCAGGCGGTCTCAGGCGATGGAGGCCGAAATGACGGCTGCCACCGCGAGGTTGCAGGAGGCCGTCACCCATACCGCGGGGTGCGGCTCGGGGTCGACGAGGGTCGCGCCGAGCTTGCCCGGCGTGACGAGATCGACGACGAAGAACGCGAGGGCCATCATCACCAGGCCCAGCAGCCCGAACGCCGTCGTCGAGGCGAGGCCCTTGCCGAAGTCGTCGTACGTCGTCCAGATCGACGTGAAGACGATCCCGCCTATGGAGAGCAGCGCGGAGCTCAGCAGCAGCGCCGCGTTGCGGTTGCGTTCCTCCCAGATCTGACGGCCGAGCTTGCCCGGTGTGAGGGCATCCACCAGGAAGATGCCGAGGATCAACAGCACGACGCCCAGGGCTCCGTAGGCGGCGGCGCGGCCAAGTCCGTTGACGATGTCGTTCATGGTGAGGGCTGTCTCCGCACGTGAAGGGTGATCAAGTCAAGGAAGCGCAAAACCTATCGCACAGCTGCGCCCAGAGGTATCTGCTTGACCTCTATCTTGGTTGGGGTTTTAGCGTTCACGTTGTCCCTCAACAGCACCCTCGGAGGCACTACGTGAGCATGGAAGTCACCGCGTGGACATCACTGCACAGCGTGATGAACGCGCAACAGGACAAGCGGCCCTTCTCCCGCGCGACGCTGCGCCGGATCGCCGCGTTCGCCCGCCCGCACCGCACGCAGCTCGTGCAGTTCCTTCTCCTGAGCGTTGTCACCGCCCTGCTCGCCGTCGCAACTCCCGTACTGTCGGGGAGGGTTGTGGATGCGATCGTCAAGGGCAAGGCATCCGGCACGGTCACCGCCCTCGCTCTGCTGATCGCCGGGATCGCCCTCGCGGAGGCGGCGCTCGGGCTGCTGACCCGCTGGCTGTCCTCGACGCTCGGCGAGGGACTGATCCTCGATCTGCGGACCGCGGTCTTCGACCACGTGCAGCGCATGCCGGTCGCATTCTTCACCCGGACCCGCACCGGGGCGCTCGTGAGCCGGCTCAACAATGATGTGATCGGGGCCCAACGCGCCTTCAGCAGCACGCTGTCGGGGGTCGTGGGCAATGTCGTCACGCTCGTCCTGACGGTCGCCGTGATGCTCTCCATCTCCTGGCAGATCACCCTGCTCGCGCTGGTTCTGCTGCCGCTCTTCGTGCTCCCTGCCCGCCGCACCGGCTCCCGCATGGCCCGCCTCCAGCGCGAGGCCGCAGGTCACAACGCGGCCATGGGCACACAGATGACGGAGCGGTTCTCGGCCCCCGGCGCGACCCTGGTGAAGCTCTTCGGCCGGCCCGCGGACGAGTCCGCCGAGTTCGCCGCCCGCGCCCGCAGAGTCCGCGACATCGGGGTCCGTACGGCCATGGCGCAGTCCGTGTTCGTCACCGCGCTCACCCTCGTCTCCGCCCTGGCGCTCGCCCTGGTCTACGGGCTGGGCGGTTTCTACGCGCTGCGCGGCCAGTTGGAACCCGGCGCCGTCGTCGCACTGGCCCTGCTGCTGACCCGGATGTACGCCCCGCTCACCGCACTGGCCGGCGCCCGCGTCGAGGTCATGAGCGCACTCGTCAGCTTCGAGCGGGTCTTCGAGATCCTCGACCTCAAGCCGCTGATCGCCCAGAAGCCGGACGCGCGCACGGTCCCCGAGGGGCCCGTCGCCGTGGAGTTCGACAACGTCCGCTTCGGCTACCCGGCCGCCGACAAGGTCTCCCTCGCCTCCCTCGAAGAAGTCGCCACGCTCGACTCCCGGGGCGGCACGGAAGTCCTCCACGGAGTCTCCTTCCGCGCCGAACCCGGCCAGATGATCGCCCTCGTCGGCTCCTCGGGCGCGGGCAAGTCGACCATCGCCCAACTGCTGCCCCGCCTCTACGACACCGACGAGGGCGCCGTACGGCTGGGAGGTGTCGACGTACGCGACCTCACCGCCGACTCCATCCGCGCCACCCTCGGCATGGTCACCCAGGACGGCCACCTCTTCCACGAGTCGGTACGCGCGAACCTGCTGCTCGCCCGGCCGGAGGCGAGCGAGGACGACATCTGGGACGCCCTGCGCCGCTCGCGCCTCGACGCTCTCGTCACCTCGCTGCCCGACGGCCTCGACACCGTCGTCGGCGAACGCGGCTACCGGCTCTCCGGCGGCGAGCGCCAGCGCCTGACCATCGCCCGCCTCCTCCTCGCCCGCCAGCGCGTCGTCATCCTCGACGAGGCCACGGCACACCTGGACTCGACGTCCGAGGCGGCCGTGCAGGAAGCGCTGGGGGAGGCCCTGGAGGGCCGGACCGCGGTCGTCATCGCCCACCGGCTCTCGACCGTACGGGCCGCCGACCTGATCCTCGTCGTCGAGGAAGGCCGGGTCGTGGAGCGCGGCACCCACACCGACCTCCTCGCCGCGGGCGGCAGGTACGCGGAGCTGTACCGGACCCAGTTCGAGCGCCCGGGCAGGGAGACCGCGGAGCTGACGGGATGACGGGAGGGCGATGAGTTTCCGGGCCGTCCGGAGTCCCTCCTCCAAGACCGCCACCGCGGACGACCCTGCACGAAGGGACCACCTGCCATGACTTCCGTCCACACCCTCGAGGCCTCCGGCGTCCGCCTGCACTACGAGATCCGCGGCAAGGGTCCGCTCCTGCTCGTCATGGGAGCGCCGATGGGCGCCGGTGCCTTCGCGCCGCTGGCCGATGCGCTGGCCGGAGACCACACGGTCGTCACGCACGACCCGCGCGGCATCTCGGGCAGCGTCCTCGACGACCCGGAGCAGGACTCGACACCCGAGCTGCGCGCGGACGACGCGGCCGCGCTCCTGGACGCGCTCGGCGCCGAGTCCGCGGACGTGTTCGGCAGCAGCGGCGGCGCGGTGACGGGGCTCGCACTGGTCGCCCGGCACCCCGGCCGGGTCCGTACCCTCGTCGCACACGAGCCGCCGCTGCTGGAGCTGCTGCCCGACGCGGCCGAGCAGCGCGCCAAGGTCGAGGACCTGGTCGCCACCTTCCACCGCGAGGGGCTGGAAGCGGCATGGAAGAAGTTCATGGCGGGCGCGGGATTCGACGACGGCGACGACGGCGCCCCCGCGGCGGCGCCGCAGGAGCCCTCGCTCCAGGACCTCGCCAACAGCGCCCGGTTCTTCGGCCACGAGCTGCGCGCCACCAGCCTCTACCGGGCCGACATCGACGCGCTGAAGTCCGGTCCCACCCGTGTCGAGGTCGGGATCGGAGCCGACTCGGGCGGCCTGGAGACGGTCCGTACGTCCACGGCACTCGCCGACCTCCTCGGCCGCCCGCCGGTCGAGTTCCCCGGCGACCACGGAGGGTTCATCGGTCACCCGGCGGAGTTCGCCGAGGTGCTGCGGAAGACACTGTCCGGGGCCTGACCGTCCCGTACGGCACCGGGCTGCCCCGATGCCGTACGACGGTCGTCAGCTGGACCTGCGCCGCGCCCAGAGCACGATGCCCGACCCCAGCACCACCAGCGACACCGCGCCGATCCCCAGCCGGAGGTCGTACTTCCCCGCCCCGGTCTCGGCGAGACTCGGGCCGGTCGGTGCGGCCGGACCCGGGGCGGGCGGCACGGTGCTCGGCGAGGTCGTGGGGGTCGGCTTCGAGGGCTCGTCGGGGGCGGTGGTCGGCGGAGTCGGCGGGGGCGTCTCCGCCGGCTTCGGCTCGATCCGCAGTGCGGCCAGGGCCTCGACGCCGGTCGGTGTCCGCTCGCCGCCGTTCGCGGCCGCTGTCAGTTCGGCGCTCACCGTCAGCGGTCCCGCCGGCGCCCCCTCGGCCACCGCAATGGTGAACTGCGTTGCCGAAGAGCCCGACGGCGCCAGGACTGTCCCCTTCGGGAGCGTTCCGGTCAGTGTGCCGTCGGGGTGGGCGGTCAGCGCGATCCTCTTGCCCTGCGCCATCACCGTCACGTCCGCGGCGCGCAGTCCCTGCGGTCCCTTGAGCGTCAGTTCCGTACCCGTGTCCGGGTACTCCGGTCCGTCCGCCGGATTCGTGTACGTCACCGAAGCGGCAGCCGGCGCCGCACCTGCGACGATGCGCGCCGGAGCGGTGACCTTCGCTGCGGCCCGGCCCTCGACGGCGAAGTTGTAGGTGTTCCCGGCCACCGTGATGCCGTCCACATAGGTGTCGAGCGTGGCCGTCGGCGACCCCAGCCGGCCCACCCGGGCGATGACGCCGAGCGCGCCGTCCCCGGGGGCGTTGCAGGCCGCGGCGAAGGTCGCGAGCGATGCGTCGCCCTGCGCCGGGACGCCCGCCACGGCGCGCGAGGTGCGCCACAGCGTCGTCCCCGGGGACTCGAAGGTCTGCCAGGTGTCAGGGACGACACCGGGCCTGCCCTCGGTGTCCGTATGGCGCCCGGGTTCGAAGCTGATCGTCGTGAAGACTCCGCCGCAGATCATGGGGAACTGCAGGTTGGCGCCGACGTTGCCGGCCGTGGAACGCGCCGAGTTCTGGTAGGTGGAGTAGGAGACCCCCGAGGTCAGCAGGGAGGTCAGCGTGACCGGGGCGGCGAAAGCATGGGCCGCCTGGGACGTCTCGTCGCCCCCGATGCCCAGATGGAGACTGCCGTCGAGCCAGGTGGCATCGGCGAAGGCGGCGACCTCCTGGGTCCCGTGGGCGATCCCGGCGTTACCCGGGTCGTCCTGGAGTCTGAACCAGGGCCCTGCGGCACCGAGACCGCCGGGATGAACCACGGTCGGGTCCGCGGCGGCGGCCGGCAGGACTCCGGCGCCGGACAGGGCGAGCACGGCCGCGAGGGCGAGGGGCGCGAGCGCGAGGTCGCGCTTCCGCAACGGGGGCAGGCTTCGGATCTCGTACACAAATGGCCTTTTATCAAATGAATCGCGTCAAATGTCGCATTCGAGTCCCGACACCGTCGGAGGCGCCCGAATGGCCGCCGCCGGCTCCCTGCCGCAGGATGGCCTCGTGCCGACGTCAGAGAGAGCGTGGTCCCTCCGGCTGCGCCGCCCGGTCCCGGCCGGGACCGCCGTCGGGGTCACCGTGGCCGTGCTGGTCCTCACCAATCTGGCGAACAACCGGTGGGCCCGGTCCTGGAGCCTGCCCGTCTCGCTCCTCGCCACCGGTGTGCTGCTGGGCATCATGTACTGGGCCGGCGGCGGGTGGCGCGACGTCGGGCTCGCGCGGAGCAGCCTGGGGCGGGGACTGCGCTGGGCGGCCGCCATCATCGCTGTCGTCGCCGCGGGCTATGCGTGTGCGGCGGCGCTGCCCTGGACCAGCGACCTGTTCTCCGACCAGCGCTACAGCGAGCTCGGCGCAGGTGACGTCGCGTGGCGCGCGCTGGTGGACGTACCGTTCGGCACCGTACTGCTGGAGGAAGTCGCGTTCCGCGGCGTGCTGTACGGGCTCCTCCTGCGCATCCGGGGCCCGCTCGGCGCGACCCTGATCTCCTCGGCGCTGTTCGGCCTGTGGCACATCCTTCCGAGCCTCTCCCTCGCCACCGCGAAACCCGCGCTCGACCCGGGCTTCGGGGGCACGCTCCTCGGCACGGTTCTGGTCGACGCCGGGGCCGTACTGTTCACGGCCGTCTCCGGCTGCGTCTTCTGCGAGCTGCGCCGCCGCAGCGACAGCCTGCTGGCCCCGATGGGACTGCACTGGGCCACCAACGCCCTGGGCTACATCTTCGGATTCCTGCTCCGCTAGTACGGAGACTCCCGCTGCTCGATGTGGCGGCGCAGGCGCGCGGTGTCCTCGTCGGTCCACCCGTCGCGCGGCACCACCGCCGCCCAGCCGTCCACCGGCCCTGCGCCGTAGCGGTGTCCGTGCGGGGGCTCCACCCCGTACGAGACGGTTATGTCGATCGTCGTCTGCCAGAACGTGACGAGCGGGAACCAGCGGATCTCCGAGGTGATGTCCGGGCCGAGCGGCTTGTCGAGCCACTGGGGCCGGTGCAGCAGCAGGTCCGTGGACCACCACACCACCGGGTCGGAGGCGTTCTGCAGGGAGACGACCCGCGGATGTCCCCAGGCCGCTTCGGGCCGCCGCAGATCCTCGGCCGGGAACTGCGCCACACGCACGTTCCTGCCACCGTCGTACTGGGGCCGCCACACCGGGCTGCCCGCGTCCCTGTGGTCCCTGATCTCCTGCGACATCGGGGCGAAGTTGGGTGTGCCGAGGATCAGTGCCCCGTCGGTCTTCGCGAGCAGGTCCTTCACACCGTCGAACGACGACTCGACGGCGAATCCGCCCAGGCTCTCGCCGGTGACGACGAGCTTCGGGCGGTGGTCCTCGGGGAGCGCGGACCATTTCGCGAGGATCGCCTCCATGAGGTCGCGGGTGGCCTGCGCGGCCCGCTCCTTGTCAACGAGGAAGGAGACCCAGCTGGGGAGGTAGGAGTACTGCACCGCGACGAAAGCGGTGTTCCCGTCGTGCATGTACTCCAGGGGCTCGCTGATGTTGGAGTTGATCCAGCCCGTGCCGGTGGTCCCCGCGACGGCCAGGACGTCCCGGTCGAACGCTCCGGTCCGTTCCAACTCCCTTACGGCAAGGGCGGCCTTGGCCTTGAACGGGTCCTCGTCACTGAAGGCCTCGGGCGCCGACGCGCTGATGTAGACGCGTACGGGATCCTTCGCCGGTCTGCCGGTGTACGCGCTGATCTGCGCCTTGGTCGGCACGGACCCGGTGAAGTTGCGTCCCTGGAATCCGAGGTCGTCCCACGCGATGAGCGAACCGGGTCCGCCGGACACGAGCGGCGACACGGGCTTCTCGATCCCGCTCCTGGTCCCGCCGTTGACCGAGTACGCCATCCGGTCCGCGATGTCGATGACACCGCGCTGGAACACGACGTTGCGCAGCCCGACGGTGACGATCAGGGCGCTGAGCGCGAATCCCACACCGATCGCGACCGGCAGCGGCACGATGCGGCTCAGCAGCCGGATCAGCCGTCGGGACCCCAGCCGGATCGAGCGCGCCACCAGCAGGATCAGAGCCCACAGCACCACGGCGATCAGTGCGATCACCGGGATGTGCCAGGTCAACGCCGGTGGCAGGCCCTGGAGTTCACGCAGCCTGCGCTGCATGTGGGCGCTCTCGGCGATCAGCAGCACGCCGAGCACCGGGCTGAGGATCCAGTACGCCTGCCAGAGTCTGGCGCGCGTCGCGCGGGCCGGCCGCCACCGGAACAGGGCGCGGCACACCGTGCTCACCACCGATCCCACGGCGTACCCGAACGCAGCGGAGATCCCGCCGACGGCGCCCTGCAGCAGCCAGGGGCGCGGCACCAATGACGGCGTCAGCGACATCCAGAAGAAGACGGTCGCGAAACAGACCGCGGTGAAGTCGGGCCATCGCCTGACCAGATACGAACGGTCGGGCCGCTCCCAATAGGGCTGTTGCACGACCCCGACGAACCGCTGCCGGAGTGAATTGCCCCAGGATGCCGCATTTTGCATGGCCCGTAGGGTAGCCGTCGGCCGCCCTACGGTCCGGCACGCGCTTCCGCCCGGGCGAGCCCCTCGTGCACCGGACTGGTTGTAAAGTGGGGGAAGTGCACTTGACCTGCATAAACGCAGGCAGGTAGCCCGACTCTGGGAGTAGTCCGATGCTGCGAACCATGTTCAAGTCCAAAATCCACCGTGCCACCGTGACCCAGGCCGACCTGCACTATGTCGGATCCGTCACCGTCGACGCCGAGCTGATGGAAGCCGCCGACCTGCTGCCCGGCGAGCTGGTCCATATCGTCGACATTGACAACGGTGCCCGGCTGGAGACGTACGTCATCGAGGGCGAGCGCGGCTCCGGTGTCATCGGCATCAACGGCGCGGCGGCCCACCTCGTGCACCCCGGCGACCTGGTGATCCTCATCAGCTACGCCCAGGTCGACGACGCCGAGGCACGCACCCTGAAGCCCAGCATCGTGCACGTCGACGCGGACAACCGGATCGTCGCCCTCGGCGCCGACGCCTCCGCGCCGGTCCCCGGCACCGACCAGGAACGCAGCCCGCACGCCGTGGTGGCGGGGGCCTGACAAGGAAGGACACCGTCCGATGACGGAGATCCGGGACGACCGGCCGCACGGCCGCATGGAAGCCTACGAAGACGGCCGGGGCGTCGGTCATATCGACTACTTCGTGCTGGACGCGGACCCGTCCGCGCTGGTTGCCGTCCACACGATCGTGGAGCCGGCGCACGAGGGCAAAGGTGTGGCCGGCTCGCTGGTGAGGGAGTTCTACGCGACGGCCGGGCGCGAGGGCCTCGCTGTCGTACCGCTCTGTCCGTACGCCGCCAAGTGGGCCGAGCGGCATCCCGACGAGGCCCCGGCCGCACCGCCCGAGCTCGTACAGGCGGCCAAGGAACAGCTGGCCGCCGACCCGCGCACCTGGTGATCCGGGAGGCGCGGGCATGCGCGGAGGGGCAGAGTGGACGGAGCGCGTCCGCCAGCACTGTGGAGGTGTCCACCGTGACGCAGCCGTATCCCGATCCCGTGCCCCCCGCGCCGCCGGGCCCCGGCAGCCCTGATCCCGGCCCGATGCCCGGCCCGCTGCCTCCGCCGCTGCCCGACCCGATTCCGCAGCCGCCGGGCCCCGACCCCGTACCGTCGCCGGAACCGGAGCTGGAGCCCGCCTTCGGTGCGTAGGCGATCAGCCGGCGCTCCGGCCCGCTGACGTGTCGTGGTGACGCGTCAGCCGGGCGGGCACCGTGTTTACGCCGCCCGGCGGCCGCGGCCGTGGCCGCGCGAGGAGCGGATGATGTCCGCGTAGCGGTGACCGCTCCCCTTGATGGTGCGGCGCTGCGTCGGGTAGTCGACGTGGACCAGGCCGAAGCGCTTGTCGTAGCCGTACGCCCACTCGAAGTTGTCCAGCAGCGACCAGGCGAAGTAGCCGGCGAGAGGGACACCTCGGCGGACGGCGCGGGCGCAGGCCGCCAGATGTTCGTCCAGGTACTGGACCCGCTCCGTGTCGTCGATCGAGCCGTCGGCGCGCAGCACGTCCGGGTAGGCGGAGCCGTTCTCGGTGATGTAGATCTGCTGCGGCCCGTACTCCTCCGAGAGCCGCACCAGCATGTTCTCCAGGCCGTCGGCGTTCACCTCCCAGTCCATCGCGGTGTGCCGGGCGCCGGGCAGATAGACCTGCTTGGCGTACGGGATGGAGCCGCCCGGGTCGGCGGCGACGACATTGCGGAAGTAGTAGTTCAGGCCGAGCCAGTCCAGCGGTGCGGCGATCGTCTCCAGGTCGCCGGTGCGGATCGGCAGGTCGACGCCGTACAGGTCGACCATGTCCTGCGGGTAGCCGCGGCCGTGGATCGGGTCCAGCCACCAGCGGTTGGTGTGCCCGTCGGCTCGTACCGCCGCGGCCTGGTCCTCCTCGCGCTCGGTCGCGGGCTCGCAGGGGCTGAGGTTGTTGACGATGCCCACCCGGGCGCCGGGCACGGCGGCGCGGATCGCCTGGGTCGCCAGGCCGTGGCCCAGATGAAGGTGGTACGAGGTGCGGACGGCGGCCTCGATGTCGGTGAGGCCCGGGGCCATCCGTCCTTCGAGGTGCCCGATCCAGGCGGAGCAGAGCGGCTCGTTGAGCGTCGTCCAGTTCTCCACGCGGTCGCCGAGCCGGCCGGCCACCGCTGATGCGTACGCGGCGAAGTGCTTGGCCGTGTCGCGCGCGGGCCAGCCGCCGCGGTCCTGCAGGGTCTGCGGCAGATCCCAGTGGTAGAGGGTCGGATACGGGGTGATGCCCGCCTCCAGGAGGCCGTCCACCAGCTCGTCGTAGAAGGCGAGGCCCTTCTCGTTGACGGGGCCGTCGCCGCCGGGGACGACGCGCGGCCAGGCGACGGAGAACCGGTAGGCGTCCACGCCGAGTTGCTTCATCAGCGCGATGTCCTCGCGCCAGCGGTGGTAGTGGTCGCAGGCCACGTCGCCGTTCTCATTGGCGTCGATCTTGCCCGGGGTGTGCGAGAACGTGTCCCAGATGGAGGGCGAACGGCCGTCCTCGGCCACGGCTCCCTCGATCTGGTACGCGGCGGTCGCCACGCCCCAGACGAAGTCGGGGGGAAGGGAGTTGAAGTCGCTCACGGACTGCCTTTCTAAGGGTCACTTGACGGCGCCGGCGGTCAGGCCGGCGACGAGATAGCGCTGGAGGAGCAGGAACCCGGCGACCACCGGCACGCTGACGACGAGCGACGCGGCCATGATCTGGTTCCACGAGACGTCGTTGAGGGTGGAGTAGCCCTGGAGTCCGACGGCGAGCGTGCGCGTGGTGTCGTTCGTCATGACCGAGGCGAAGAGGACCTCGCCCCAGGCGGTCATGAACGCGTACATCGCCACGGCGACGATGCCGGGGATGGCCGCGGGGACCACCACCCGGAAGAGCGCGCCGAGCGGACCGCAGCCGTCGACCATCGCGGCCTCGTCGAGGTCCTTGGGGATGGAGTCGAAGTACCCGATCAGCATCCAGATCGAGAACGGCAGCGAGAAGGTCAGATAGGTGAGGATCAGACCGCCGCGCGAGCCGTAGAGCGCGATGCCGGTGGAGTTCCCGATGTTGACGAAGATCAGGAAGAGGGGGAGCAGGAAGAGGATGCCCGGGAACATCTGGGTGGAGAGCACCGTGATGGTGAAGACCCGCTTGCCGCGGAAGCGGTAGCGGCTCACCGCGTACGCCGCGAAGACCGCGACCACCACCGAGGCGATGCTCGCCGTACCCGCCACGATCAGCGAGTTCATGAAGTACCTGGCGAGCGGGATGGTGGTCCAGATGTCGACGTAGGGGCTGAACGTGATCTCGTGCGGGATCCAGGAGAACTTGCCCGAGACGTCCGCGAGGGACTTCATCGAGCTGCTCAGCATCACGTAGACGGGCACCAGCGTGAAGAGCGTGATCAGGGTGAGCACGATCCGCCGGGTCCACAGGAAGGACCGCGGGGGCGCCGTGGGAGAGCGGCGGTTGACCGTCGAACTAGACATCGGCGCTCTTCCTTCCGCGCGAGGTGAAGATCAGGTACACGGCCGTCACCACGAGGAGGAAGAGCAGGAGCAGGACGGACATGGCCGCACCGCTGCCGAAGTTCCAGGTGACGAACGAGGACTGGTAGATGTGAATGGAGATCAGGTCCGCGGCTTCGGGCGCCGATTTGCCGAACAGGACGTACGGCGTGTTGAAGTCGTTGAACGTCCACAGGAACAGGACGAGGACCAGGACCTGGTTGACGGACCGCAGCGAGGGCAGCGTGATCCGGCGGATCTGCTGCCAGATGCCGGCGCCGTCGATGGACGCGGCCTCGTACAGTTCGCGCGGGATGTTCTGGAGGGCCGCCATCACCATGAGGAAGGCGAAGGGCCAGGACTTCCAGACGGCGACGGTCACCAGGGCGTAGAAGCTGTTGTCGCCGATCAGCCAGAACGACTGCTTGTCGGTGATGCCCAGCTGGTCGTGGAGCACATGGTTCACCAGCCCGTTGTCGTGCTGGAACATGAACACCCAGGTGATGATCGCGGCGTACGCGGGGAGTGCGTACGGGATCAGGAAGATGGTCCGCAGCAGGCCCCGGCCGCGGAAGTTCTCCTGCATCAGGACCGCGGCCGCCGTGCCGATCAGCCAGGAGAGGCCGACGGCGAGGACGGTGAATCCGCAGGTCACGTAGAAGGAGTGCAACAGGGCTTTGCCGATGGGGGCGTTGAAGTCGACGGCTACGTCGTAGTTGTGCAGCCCTTTCCAGGGGGCTGCGTTCCAGTTGCGGATGAAGAACTGCGTCAGCCCGCGGAAGCTCATCACGATGCCCATGACCATCGGGATGATGTGGATGAGCAGTTCGAGGATCAGGGCGGGGAGGAGCAGGAGGTAGGGCAGGCCGCCGCGGCGGATCCGGTCGGGGATGTGCGGGAAACGTCCGCGCACACCCCCGGACTTCAGAACATCGTCGCCGGCCGCCGATGGCACCTTGGAAGGGGTCACGGTGGACGTCATGGATCAGTGCCTCACTGCTGCATCTGCTGCTGAGCCTTGGTCAGCTTGGACTTGACGAGCTCGTCGGTGATGGCGTGTCCCGCCGCTGCTTCCGCCCACAGCTCCTTGATGGCGGTGCCCACGGTCGTCTCGAACTGGGACTCGGCGGCGACCTGCGGCAGCGGGGCGGCGCTGGTGGTGAGCGTGTTCTTCAGGACGGTCAGGTCGGGCGCGGAGAACGCGGCGTCCGACTGCGCGGCCTTGACCGGCGGTATCGCACCGAAGGCCTTGTTGAGGGTCTTCTGCTCCTCGGTGCTGGTCATGAACTTCACGAACTCCAGAGCACCCTTGGTGTTCTTGGTGTTCTTGAAGACGGCCATGTTGATGCCGGCGACCATCGAGTTGACCTGCTTGTCCTGGCCGGGCGCACCGGACGGGACCGGGACGGGGGCGGTGCCCCAGTCCTCGGGCTTCATGCCCTGGGCGGCGAAGGTCGTGGCCGCGGCCTGCCAGAGCACCATCGCGGTCTTGCCCTTGGCGAAGTCGCTGAGCGACTGGTTCTGGGCGTACTCGGCGTTGCCCGGGGCGATGATCTTGTCCTTGGCCATGAAGTCGACGTACTGCTTCACGGCCGCCACGGCGCCGTCGGAGGTGAAGGTCGGCTTGCCCGAGGCGTCGAAGAAGTCGGCGCCGTGCTGCTTGCCGAGTACGAACGCCTGGTGGATGTTGTTGGAGAGGTTGCCGCCCTCCGCACCCAGGCCCCACTTGCCGCTGGTGCCGTTCTTCGAGATCTTCTGGCCGTCGGCGACCAGCTCGTCCCAGGTGGCCGGCGGCTTGGAGATGCCCGCGTCGGCGAACATCTTCTTGTTGTAGTAGAGCGCGTAGGCCAGGGAGTACAGCGGCACCGCCGAGGGGTCCTTGCCTGCGGCGCCGGCCGAGGCGACGGCGGATTCGACGAACTTGTCCTTGCCGCCGATCGCGTCGAAGTTCTTCGCGTCCCAGGGGAGCAGGGCGCCCGTCGCCTGCAGCGAGGCCGACCAGGTGTTGCCGATGTTCAGGACATCGGGGCCCTGTCCCGACGTGGTCGCGGCGAGGATCCGGTTGAGCAGGTCGGACCACGGAACGACCTCGAGCTTGACCTTGATGCCCGTCTGCTTCTCGAACTTCGCCAGTTCGGGCGCAAGGATCTTCTTGTCGGTCGCGATGTCGGGCGCCTGGTTGGACGCCCAGTACGTGAGCGTCTTGGGGGAGTCGTTGCCGCCCCCGCCGCCGGAGTCGGATCCGCCGCCGCACGCCGTGGCGGCGGCGAGGGTGGAGACGGTGACGACAACTGCTGCTGCGGCTCGGATTCTGCGCATGATTCGGTGGCCCCTTCCAGGGGGACGGCTGCGTTCAGTGGTCGAACGGCCTTCACGTCTTAATTCAGAGCGTGAGTTAAGTAGTGAGAGAAGGTCGCGTCAAGGGCTTGCGCAGGGGTATGTTGCCTCTTGGGAAGGAGCCACATGGCTGAGCAGAACAGACGGACCGTGCGTGACCTGCGACGAGGCAACCGCGCAGAGGTATTGCAACGGTTGTATTTCGAAGGTCCGCTCAGCCGGCAGGAGTTGGGCTCCGCCACCGGCCTGAGTTCGGGTTCCATCAGCAATGTTGTTGCGGAACTCGCCGGGGACGGCCTCCTGGAGGAGGCCGGTGTGGTCGACTCCGACGGAGGCCGCCCGCGCACCCTGCTGCGCGTCGCCCCCGGCAGCGGCCACCTCATCGGCATCGACGTCGGCGAGACCCGGGTCCGGGTGGAGCTCTTCGATCTCGCGCTCACCGAACTCGGCCGCACCGAACGTCCCCTGGTGCACCACGGTTACGACGTCGACCGCATCGTCAGCCACATCCGCGACGCCGTCGCCGAGGTCCTGCGCGAGGCCGACGTCCCCGCCGACCAGCTGATCGGTGTGGGCGTCGGTGTGCCCGGGATCATCGACCGCAGCTCGCCCGACGGCGTGGTGGTGCATGGGCAGACCGTCGGCTGGGACGCCGTACCGCTGGAGGCGATGCTGCGCGAGTCCGCCGAACTGCCCCCGCACGTACCGTTCTTCATCGACAACGGGGCCAAGACCCTGGGTCAGGCCGAAATGTGGTTCGGCGGCGGCCGCGGTGCGAGCGACGCCGTGATCGTGCTGTTCGGGTCGGGCGTCAGCGCCTCGATCGTCGTCGACGGCGCCCCGTACGGAGGTGCGGACAGCCGTGCCGTCGAGTGGGGTCACACCACGGTGCGCGTGCGCGGGCGCCGCTGCCGCTGCGGGTCGCCGGGCTGTCTGGAGGCCTACGTCGGGGCCGAGGCCATCCGTGAACGCTGGCTGGAGACCGGCGGCGGGAAGGGCACGGCGGACACGGAGGAGGCGGCACTCGCCTCCCTGCTGCTTGCCGCCGACCCCGGTGAAGGTGGTGATCCTGACCCGGCCGCCCTCGAACTCCTCGACGAGACAGCGGAGTTCCTCGGTGCGGCCCTCGCCGACCTGGTCAACCTCTTCCGCCCCGAGCGCATCCTCGTCGGCGGCTGGGCCGGCCTGCTCCTGGGCCCGAGGCTGCTGCCTGCCGTACGCCGCTACGCGACCGAGTACGCCCTGCGTCACCCCGGTGAACGCACCACCATCGACCTGGGGACACTCGGCCCCGACGCCGTCACCGTCGGCGCGGCGACACTGCCCCTCGCGGACTTCTTCGCCCGTGGCGGCCGGCACCGCCGCCTCGACGCGGAGGAGGCGGCCGGTGACGCCACCGACCGTGCACAGGAAGGGAGTTGGCGCCGGGTCGTGGTCGAACGGCGGTCGCTGTAGGGCAGTCCGTTTTGGTGCGTGCTCTTGTCATGGTCTCTTCGACAGTCGTACTTTTGCCGCTTGCGCGTGTCCGCTGTGCCCGACGTGTGAGTGGGGGAGCCGAGCCATGGCCGCATCAGGTCGTCACCGCCGGTACCAGCCCAGCCGTATCAACCGTGCTTCGCTGACGGTGACGGTGGGCGGTGCCGGGATCGCCCTGCCGCTGCTGTCGGCGGGCACCGCGTCGGCGGCCTCCGTCGGTGTCTGGGACAAGGTCGCGAACTGCGAGTCGACCAACAACTGGAAGATCAACACCGGCAACGGGTACTACGGCGGACTCCAGTTCAGTCAGTCGACGTGGAAGGCGTACGGCGGCGGGGCGTACGCCCCGCGCGCCGACCTGGCGACGAAGGACCAGCAGATCGCCGTCGGCGAGAAGGTCCTCAAGGGGCAGGGCCCGACGGCCTGGCCGGTCTGTTCGGTACGGGCTGGACTGACCCGGGGAGGCGACGCCCCGGCGATCAGAACCGCCAGTGCGCACGACGCGAAACGCGAGACGAAGCAACAGGAGACGAAGCGCACGGCCACGCGCACGGCTTCGACGCCGCAGACCGCCCACGGGACGTACACCGTGGCCAGCGGCGACTCGCTCTCCCGGATCGCGGAGACGGAGCACGTCAGGGGCGGCTGGCACCAGCTCTACTCGGCGAACCGCCAGGTCATCGGCGCGGACCCGGACCTGATCTTCCCCGGGCAGCGGCTCAGACTCGGCGCTCACGAGGCAGCGCCCCAGAAGCACGAGACCACACCGAAGAAGCATGAGACAGCACCGAAGAAGCACGAGACCACGCCCAAGAAGACCGTGCACACCACCAAGACCTCCACCGGGCAGAAGAAGGTCACCAAGGTCACCAAGGCGGCGAAAACCACCGGCTTCACCGCCCCGGTCGACGCCCGCCCCAGCACCCCCTACCACCGCTCCGGCAGCTCCTGGGCCAGCGGCTATCACACCGGGGTCGACTTCCCTGTCCCCACCGGCACTTCGGTGAAGGCCGTCGCCGCGGGCCGCGTGGTCTCGGCGGGCTGGGCCGGTTCGTACGGGTACCAGATCGTCATCCGGCACGCCGACGGCAAGTACAGCCAGTACGCCCATCTCTCCGCGCTCACCGTCCGCGACGGCCAGAAGGTCGGCGAAGGGCAGCGGATCGCACGCTCCGGATCGACCGGCAACGCCACGGGCCCGCATCTGCACTTCGAGGTGCGGACCGGGCCCGGCTACGGCAGCGACATCGACCCGCTGGCCTACCTCAGGGCGGGCGGAGTCACCGTCTGACCGCTCCCGCCGGTCTCGGTCCTGTCCTCGGACGGCCCGCGCTGCGCGGGGATCGCGGGCGCCGACTCGGCGACCTTGCGGCTCGGCGCCGTGTGCAGACGCTCCGTGGTGAGCAGGATCAGCCCGCCCGCCGCGACGACCCCACAGCCCAGGGCCAGCAGCGTGCCGGTGGTCCCGTACCGGAAGTGCTCCCCGAAGAGGGTCAGCCCGATCGCCGCCGCGAGCACGGGGTTGACCACCGTGACGGTCGCCAGCGGTGCGGCGAGACCGGCGCCGCGGTACGAGGCCTGGGAGAGCAGCACCCCGGCGCCGGCCAGTCCCGCGATCGTCAGCAGACTCGGCCACTCGGCGGTCGGGGAGTGCGAAGTGAAGTCCACGGCCACGGTCTTGGTGAACACCGACGCGACACCGAACGCGACCCCCGCGGCCGCGGCCAGCATCACGCTGCGTACGACAGGACGGTGCATCCGCTGCGCCGCCAGGAAGAGCGCGACGACCCCGCCGGTGGTCACCAGCGCCAGCAGCACCCGGTCGCCGCCCGCCAGGGTGTCGGAGTCGGCGGAACCCGTCAGCGAGAGCAGACCGGCGAGACCGACGGTCGCCATGATCGCCCCGCGCCAGGCGGTGGACCCCGCCCTGCGCCCGACCAGCAGCGAGGCCATCGGCAGCGCGAAGACGATCGTCAGCGCACCGAGCGGCTGCACCAGGCTCAGCGGACCGTACGCCAGAGCCGCGACATGCAGCGCCGCACCGAGACCGCTCAGTGCGATCGCGCCCCACCAGACGCCGCGGCGCAGCGGTGCGTACTGACTGCTCGGTGCGGACGCGGCGACGCGCTCCTGCATGATCGCCGCTGCCGCGTAGGCGACAGCGGAGACCAGCGAGAGAAGCACGGACAACGCAAGGGCACTCATGGTGTCCACGATGTCCCGTCCCGGTGGAGAAGTCGTCGTACCTGAGCAGGCAATCGGTCGTACTGCTCTAGTAGTAGGGCCGTACTCCTGAAGTCGTCCTCCCGGACGTGTTCGGGGTCAGAAGGGGGAGAACGAGATCCTCCCCGTGTCGAGGTCGAAGCGGGCTCCGACCACCGCGGCCTGCGAGAAGGCCGGATCTCCGGCCAGCGTGCGGCCGACCCGGGCCACATGGGCGCGCACCGCGTTCTCCACCCAGTCCCCGCCCGCCGCTCGCGCCGAACAGACCGCAGGGGCGATCTCGTCGACCACGCGCGCCAGATGGCCGGGGACCGTGGTGCCGGTCCGTGCGAGCTCCACCGTCGCGGAGATCGCGCCGCACCGCTCGTGCCCCAGCACCACCACCAGGCGCACCCCCAGTTCCTCCACCCCGAACTGCAGTGAGCCGAGGGCGGCTTCGTCGAGGGAGGGGCCCGCGGTGCGTACGCAGAGGAGATCGCCGAGGCCGACGTCGAAGACCAGTTCCGGCGGGACGCGGGAGTCGATGCAGCCGAGGACAACGGCGAAGGGGCGCTGGGAGAGGGCCACCGTACGGCGCCGCTCCTCGTCCTGACGGGGATGGCGGGCGCGGAGCGCGGCGTACCGGCGGTTTCCGGCACGCAGTCTGGCCAGGGCCCGGGCTGCGGACGAGGGGTGGTCGGCGGCCGGGGCCGCATGCGCGGGGAGCGCTGCGGGAACGGGTGCGGAGGCGGCGGCGGTCAGGGCGAGAAACGATCTGCGGGTGCGGGATCTCACCCGATCAGGGAACGGTTCACGCGTCACAGACATGCCGAATCTCCACCTAAACCCCACCTTCGGGCGAAAAGGGACCGTGCCCTGCCGTGCTCTTCCCCCACGGCCTCAAGTACGTGACCATCAAAGGACGGTCGGTCACGGGCGACGTCAGGGGGACAGGCGTGAAAGTGGGGCTGCTGACCCGCGAGTACCCGCCGGACGTCTACGGCGGGGCCGGCGTCCATGTCGAGTTCCTCGCCCGCGAACTGCGCGCCCTCACCGACCTCGAAGTCCACTCCTGGGGCGACGGCGCATCCGACGGACTGGTGCGCCACCGGCCCTGCGAGGGCCTCGAAGGAGCCAACGACGCGCTGCGCACCTTCTCCGTGGACCTCTCCATCGCGGCCGCGCTCGAAGGGCGCGAACTGGTCCACTCCCACACCTGGTACGCCAACCTCGCCGGCCACCTCGCCAAGCTGCTCTACGGCGTCCCCCATGTGATGACGGCCCACTCCCTGGAGCCCCTGCGCCCCTGGAAGGCCGAACAACTGGGAGGCGGCTACGCGCTGTCCGGCTGGGCGGAGCGCACCGCCATCGAGTCCGCCGACGCGGTCATCGCCGTCTCCCACGGGATGCGCACCGACATCCTCGGCTGCTATCCGCAGCTCGACCCGGCCAGGGTGCGCGTCGTCCACAACGGCATCGACACCCGCCTGTACCGGCCGGCCCCCGGCGTCGACGTACTGCACCGCGTCGGCATCGACCCCGACCGCCCCTTCGTCCTCTTCGTCGGCCGCATCACCCGCCAGAAGGGCGTCCCGCACCTCCTGCGCGCCGCGCACCGCCTCGATCCGGCGGCGCAGCTGGTGCTCTGTGCCGGGGCTCCCGACACCCCGGAGATCGAGCGGGAGTTCCGTACGCTCGTCGACGAACTGGGCCGCACCCGCGACGGAGTCCACTGGATCTCCGACATGCTGCCGCGCCCCGATGTCATCCAACTCCTCAGCAGGGCAGCGGTGTTCGTCTGCCCCTCGGTGTACGAGCCGCTGGGCATCGTCAATCTGGAGGCGATGGCCTGCGGCACCGCCGTCGTCGCCTCGGCGGTCGGCGGCATCCCCGAGGTCGTCGCCGACGGGCGCACCGGTGTGCTCGTACCGTACGGAGGCGACGACCCGGAGGCCTTCGAGGCGGGGCTTGCCGACGCGCTCAACGGGGTACTCGCCGACCGTTCGGCGGCGCAGCGGATGGGCGACGCGGGGCGTGAGCGGGCGGTGCGTGAGTTCGGCTGGGACATGGTCGCGCGGCGCACGCTCGAGGTGTACGAGGAGATCGTCAAGTCGCAGTCGTAGCAGGGCAAGTCCTAGCAGGGGGAGCGGCCATGCGGGGTGGACCTTCGGTGCTCGGGATCGTACTGGCGGGAGGAGAGGGCAAGCGGCTGTTACCGCTCACCGCGGACCGGGCGAAGCCCGCGGTGACGTTCGGCGGGACCTACCGGCTCGTCGACTTCGTCCTGTCGAACCTCGTCAACGCCGACATCCTGCGGATCTGTGTGCTGACCCAGTACAAGTCGCACTCACTGGACCGGCATGTCACCACCACCTGGCGGATGTCCAGCCTGCTGGGCAACTACGTCACCCCGGTCCCGGCCCAGCAGCGGCTCGGCCCGCGCTGGTATCTGGGGAGCGCGGACGCGATCCTGCAGTCCCTCAACCTCGTCCACGACGAACAGCCCGATTACATCGCGGTGTTCGGCGCCGACCATGTCTACCGCATGGACGCCCGGCAGATGCTGGAGCGCCACATCGAGAGCGGCGCGGGCGTCACGGTCGCCGGCATCAAGGTCCCGCGCGCCGAGGCATCGTCCTTCGGCATCATCACCCCAGCGTCGGACGGCATGCGCGTGGAACGTTTCCTGGAGAAGCCCGTTGATCCGCCGGGGCTCCCCGGAAACCGCGACCAGGTGTTCGCCTCCATGGGCAACTACCTCTTCTCCACCAAGGTCCTGGTCGACGCCCTTCACCAGGACTCCGAGGACGAGAACTCCGTCCACGACATGGGCGGTTCCATCCTGCCGATGCTCACCGAGCGCGGTGTGGCGCAGGTCTACGACTTCGACGACAACCACGTGCCGGGGGAGACCCCGCGCGAGCACGGCTACTGGCGTGACGTCGGCTCCCTCGACAGCTACTACGAGGCCCATATGGACCTCATCTCGGAGCAGCCGCTGTTCAGCCTCTACAACCGCCGCTGGCCCATGTACACCCACGCGGGACCGCAGGCCCCGGCGCGCTTCGTCTCCGGCGGCATCGCGGGCGAGTCGATCGTCAGCGCGGGCTGCGTCATTCGCGGCCAGGTCACGGGATCCGTGCTCTCGCCCGGCGTCGTCGTCGAGCAGGGCGCCGTCGTGCAGGGCTCCGTACTGCACCACGGGGTGCGCGTCGGCAGAGGCGCGGTCGTACGGAACGCGATCCTCGACAAGAACGTCGACGTCCCGCCCGGGGCGACGATAGGCGTCAACCCCGAACGGGACGAGGAGCTCTACACCGTCTCCAAGAACGGTGTCATCGCGCTCGGCAAGGGCCAGCCGGTGTCATAGCATCCGGCGCCTGCGGCCCAGCCACGTCTGGGCGATGACGACGACGGCCAGGAAGGCGCCGCTGACGACCTGCTGGTAGGCCGAGTCGAGCGAGCCGATCTGGTTGATGACGTTCTGGATGACCTTCAGGAGGAGTACGCCGACGAGCGAGCCGCTGATGAAGCCGAAGCCCCCCGACAGCAGGGTGCCGCCGATCACCACGGCCGAGATCGCGTCCAGTTCCATGCCTGTGCCGAGGATCGTGACACCGGACATCAGCCAGGCGGCGTTGAGCGCGCCGGCCAGTCCGGCGCAGAGCCCGGACAGTGTGTAGACGGAGGTTTTCGTACGGGCGACGGGGGCGCCCATCAGCGCCGCCGCGTCCTCGTTGCCGCCGACCGCGTACACGTACTGGCCGAAGCGGGTCCGCCGCAGCACCACCGCGCCGAGCACGAAGAGCACGACGGTGATCCAGACCGGAACGCCGATGCCCAGGAGCTTGTCCTGGCCGATGCGGGCGAAGACGGAGTCCTTGTCGACCAGGTAGGTGGTCGCGCCCTCGTCGGTGATCGCGAGCAGGATGCCGCGCGCGGCGAGGAGCGAGGCCAGCGTCACGATGAACGGCGCGAGCCGCGCCCGGGAGATCAGCAACCCGTTGACCAGGCCGATCAGTCCGCAGACGGCCAGCGGCAGCAGGAGTGCCACGGCTGTCCCGTACTGCGAACCCCAGGCGGCCAGCACACCGCCGAGGGCGAAGAGCGAGCCGACCGAGAGATCGATGCCGCCGGTGATGATGACGAAGGTCATGCCGAGCGCGATGACGGCCGGGAAGGCCGAAGAGAGCGCCATGTTGGAGAAGTTGGTGGTGGTCGGGAAGGAGCCGAAGGAGAGCGAGGCGACGATCACCGCCACGACGAGCGTGACCAGCGCCCCGTGCTGCTGTGCGAGCGCACTGAGCCGCTCGGTCCGGCCGGAGCCGATCGGCTCCTCGTCTGCGGCGGGCTTCTCGGCCTCCACGGTCTGCACGGCGGTCACCGCTTCCCTCGTTCCCGTGCGACGTACACAGCGAGCACGATCACCACGGCCTGGGCGATCTGCGTCCATGAGGTCGGCACATTGTGCTTGATGAGTGTGGCGGTGAGCAGCTGGATGAGGACGGCGCCCGCCACCGTTCCGCCGATGCGGATCCGGCCGCCGCTCAGTGGTGTGCCGCCGACGACCACAGCGGTGATCGCCGAGAGTTCCATGAGCGTGCCCAGAGACGTCGGGTCGCTCGCCGTGAGGCGTGCCGAAGCCAGGACACCCGCCAGGGCCGCCAGTACACCGGAGACGACGTACACCAGGATCAGCACCCGGCGCACGGGAAGCCCCGCGAGCTGGGCGGCCGGCCTGCTGTCGCCGATGGCCAGCAACTGCCGTCCGAAGGTCGTACGGCGGACGGTGAAGGCCACGGCCAGGGCGAGCGCCGCCGCGATCAGCACCAGATACGGGATCCCGAGCAGCGCCCCCGAACCGAGCGAGGCCATGGACGGGTCCCGGATGTCCTTGAGCTGGGGCAGCAGTACTTGGGCGATGCCCCGGCCCGCGACCATCAGCGCCAGCGTGGCCACGATGGGCTGCACGCCGATGAAGGCGATCAGGGCCCCGTTGGCCACGCCGACCACGGCGCCGCCGATCACGGCCACGATCAGCGCGACCCACACCCCGTACCCCAGATAGAGGGAGAGCAGGGAGGTGGAGAGCGCCATCACGGAGCCGACCGAGAGGTCGACCCCCTCGCTGCCGATGGCCAGCGCCATGCCGAGCGCCACGATGATGACCGGGGCGACCTGGACGGCCTGGGTGCGGAAGTTCTCGGTGGACAGGAAGAGCGGAGTGAACGCGATGTTGGCGAGGATGAGGACGGCCACGCCCACGTACACGCCGTACTCCTGAAGGAGCGTCAGCAGCCTTTGCCTGTCGAGCGATTCGCGACGCAGTGCCAGTTCAGTCATCGTGTCCTCCCTGCGTGGCGATCGCCCGGAGCAGCGCGTCCTCGGTGACACCGTCGCCGGTGAGTTCGGCCACCACGGCTCCGTCCTTGAGTACGACCACGCGGTCCGATCCCTCGATCAGTTCCTCGGGGTCGGAGGAGATCAGCAGTACGCCCAGGCCGTCCTCGGCGAGTTCGTCGATGAGGCTCTGCACCTCGGCCTTCGCCCCGACGTCGATGCCCCGGGTCGGCTCGTCGAGCAGCAGTACCTTGGGCTGCATCGCCAGCCAGCGGGCCAGCAGGACCTTCTGCTGGTTTCCGCCGGAGAGTTCACCCACTTTCTGGTGCGGGCCCGACGCCTTGATGCGGAGGCGTTTCATGAAGGTCTCCACGATCCGGTCGATGCGTTTCTCGTCCACGAGTCCGAAGCGGGAGAGTCCGGGCAGCGCGGCCAGCGCGATGTTCTCGCGTACCGAAAGCCCCGGAACAATGCCCTCGGCCTTGCGGTCCTCGGGGAGCAGGCTGATGCCGGCCCTGATCGCCGCGGGGGTGGAGCCGGTACGGACCGCGACACCCGAGACGGACACCCTGCCCGCGTCGGGCGGCAGCGCTCCCGCGATCGCCTTGGCGGTCTCGCTGCGCCCCGAACCGAGGAGCCCGCCGAGTCCGACCACCTCGCCGGGACGGACCGTCAGCGACACGTCGTGCAGTGTGTGACGTACCGTCAATCCTGTTGCCTGCAGTACGGGTTCGTCGCCCGTGTCGTGGTCCCCGGTGAACTTGGTGAGCCCCTCGCTCCGTACCTCGCTCATCTCCCGGCCGAGCATCAGCGAGACCAGCTTCAGCCGGTCGAGGCCCTTGATGCGGCCCGTGTGCACGACCTTGCCGTCGCGCAGCACGGTCACCGCGTCGCAGATCTCGTACAGCTCGTCCAGCCGGTGACTGACGAAGATCACCGCGATGCCGCGCCCGCGCAGCATCCGGATCACCCCGAACAGGGTCTGCACCTCGCGCGGTTCCAGGGACGAGGTCGGCTCGTCCATGATGACGACGCGGGCGTCGACCGACACCGCGCGGGCGAGCGCCACCATCTGCTGCGCCCCGATGCCCAGCGAACGCAGCGGCCTGCGCACATCGACCCGTACACCCAGCGCGCGCAGCGCCTCGTCCGCCTCGCGGTGCATCCGGCGGAAGTCGATGAGGCCGAACCTGCCGCGCGGTTCGCGGCCCAGGAAGAGGTTGCGGGCCACGCTCATCAGCGGGACCAGGTTCACCTCCTGGTAGATGGTGGAGATTCCCGCGTGCTGGGCGTCGAGCGGGGTGGCGAAGCGCACCGGCTCGCCCTGGTACGTCACTTCGCCCTCGTCCGGGCGGTAGACGCCGGTCAGCACCTTGATGAGGGTGGACTTCCCGGCGCCGTTCTCCCCGATCAGGGCGTGGACCTCACCGGGCTCGGCGGTGAAGTCGACCCCGTCGAGGGCGCGGGCGCCGGGGAAGACCTTGGTCAGGCCGGAGACGGAGAGCACGGTCAGAACGCCTTGCCCAGGTCGCTCTTGGCGTTGTCCTTCGAGTACTCGGAGTCCTGGATCACGATGTTCTGGGAGACCTTCTGGCCCTTGGTGAAGTCGTCGAGGGTCTGGAAGGCCAGCGGACCGAACCGCGGGTTGGACTCGACGACGCCGCTGATCCAGCCGTCCACGATCCCCTGGACGGCGTTGCGGGTGCCGTCCACCGTCACGATCTTGACGGCGCCGGCCTTCTTGCCCGCGCCCTTGAGGGCGTTGACCGCGCCGAGTCCCATCTCGTCGTTCTCGGCGTAGATCCCGGTGATGCCGGGCTTGGACTGGATGAGCTGCTCGGTGACCGACTGGCCCTTCTCGCGGGCGAATTCACCGGTCTGCTCGAAGACGACCTTCAGGCCCGGGGCCTTCGCGGCGATCTCGTCCTTGAATCCCTTGGTGCGCTCGGTGGTGACGTTGTTGCCCGCGGCGCCCAGCAGGATGGCTATCTCGCCCTTGCCGCCGGTGGCCGTGATCATCTGGTCCGCCGCGCGCTTGCCCTGCGAGATGAAGTCCGAGCCGATGAAGCTCACGTAGTCCTTGCAGGCAGTGGCGTTGATCTTGCGGTCGATCGTGATGATCGGGATGTGCTTGGCAGCGGCGCTGCTGAACACCGGCCCCCAGCCGTCGGAGTTGAGCGGGGCGATGACCAGCAGGTTCGCACCCTTGGCCATCAGGTCCTGGACGTCGCTGATCTGCTTGGAGAACTGCGACTGGGCGTTGGCGGTGAGCAACTTCAGGCCGCGCTTCTGCGCTTCGGCCTTGATCGACGCGGTCTCGGCGATCCGGAAGGGGTTGGCCTCCTTCTCGGACTGCGAGAAGCCGATCGTGGCTCCCTTGAGGTCGATCTTGGAGCCGCCGAACTGGTCGATGGTGCAGGTCTTCGCATCGCCTGCGGTGGGCGTGGCGACCTTCTGGCCCGCATCGGCGGTGTCCGATGCGGTCGGAGTCTTGGAGCCGGAGTCCTCGGACTTGGCGCACCCCGCCGCCAGCGCGAGACTGGCGGCGAGGCCGGTGGCCACGAGGGTCCTGGTGGTGGTGCGTCGACGAAGAGCGGTCGGCTTCATGGCGTCCCCAGATCTGCACTGACCCGTGGCTGAGGCGCACGGGAGACGGGCTCAAGATGAGTCAACTCGGCGTTCCGGGGCACTTTTTACATCGTTGGAAGAGCGCTGTAAACCCCCCGCGTCAGGGTTGGGACGGGCCGGGGGTCAGCGTCGCCCCAGCGTGCTCTCCCGTTCCACCAGCCTGAATTCGGCGGCCAGTTCACGTCCGCCGAGCGGTCCCGGGGCCTCCAGGCGGCGCAGTACGGACTCGACGGCGAGACGCGCGATCGACTGCTTGTCGGGCGAGATCGTGGTGAGCGTCACCGCCCCGAACCGCCCCTCGGCGATGTCGTCGAAACCCACCACCGCCACGTCCCACGGCACCCGCAGCCCCCGCTCCGAGAGCACCCGCATCGCACCGATCGCGACCAGGTCGTTGTACGCGAACACCGCGTCGGGCCGCTGCCCCGACTCCAGCAGCCGCGCCATCGCCTCCGCCCCGTCCCCACGGTCCCAGCCGCTGGTCGGAGCCACGAGGCTGTCCGGCGCGGGCAGCCCGGCAGCCGTCAGCTCCTCGCGCCAGCCGTGCAGGCGCAGATGGGCCGGGCGGTTGCTCCGGTCGGTGCGTGCGCCGAGGAAGGCGATCCGGGTGCGGCCGAGGCCGATCAGGTGCCGTACGGCGAGCCGGGAGGCGGCCACGTTGTCGATGGCGATGTGGTCGAAGGGCAGGTCGTACTCCCGCTCGCCGAGCAGCACCAGCGGTGCGTCGTGGTCGCGGCTGCGCAGATCCTCCGCCTCCAGCTCGATCGGGCTGAGAATCAGCCCGTCGATCACCCGGGCCCGGAAGCCCTGGCTCACCAGGATCTCGCGGGCCCGCTCGCCCCGGGTGTGGTCGAGCAGCACGGTGTAGTCGTGCTCGGCGGCCGCGTCGACGACGGCGCCGGCCAGCTCCGCGAAGTAGGGGTTGCCGAGCTCGGGGACGGCGAGCGCGAGGATGCCGGTGCGGCCTTTTCGCAGGTGGCGGGCGGTCAGGTTCGGTACGTAACCGAGCTCGTCGATCGCCGCCTGGACCTTGGCGCGCATGGCCGGCGTGACGTGCTGGTAGTTGTTCACGACGTTCGAGACGGTCTTGATCGAGACGCCCGCGTGCTCGGCGACGTCCTTGAGGCTGACCCCCACTGACTCTCCCCTGTCAATTGTCATGCACCTGGACAGCGGACCGGAGTCGTGCTGTCATGCCAACTGCCGTTCCTTCCAACGTTGTACAGACTGTTGCAACGAGCCGCCACCCTTCCTCACCAAGGAGGATCCGTGCGCATCAGAAGCAAACTGGCCCTACTCCTCGCTGCCGCCCTCGGCGTCGCCGGGCTGTCCGCGGTACCCGCCGCGTCGGCCGCCGACGAACCCGTCGCCGTGCACGGGCTGAAGGGCGAGTACTACACCCAATCCGCCCCCGGTGCCTTCGACTTCGCCCAGCTCAAGGCCACCGGCTTCGACCCGTCCATCGACTTCCAGTCCCTCGAGTCCCGGCTCACCTCGGCCACCGGGCAGGCCGACGACGCGAGCATCCGCTGGACCGGAAGAATCGTCCCCGAGAAGTCCGGCCTGACAACGTTTTCCATGGTCGGTGACAACGGTTTCCGTCTCTGGATCGACGGACAGCCGGTCATCGACCACTGGGTCGACGACTGGGACAAGGAACAGACCTCCCAGCCCGTCGAGCTGACCGCCGGCAAGGCCTACGACATCAAGGTCGAGTACTTCGAGCACTTCGGAGGCTCCAACCTCCATCTGAGGTGGACCGAGCCCGGCGGCACCAAGGTTCCCGTGCCCCAGTCCGCCTTCCTGCTGCCCGACGGCTACGACTACGACGGAGCCATCGCCTCCACCGTCCAGGCCGACGGCCGTACGCTCAAGCTCGACTTCGCCCAGAAGCTCGCCGCGATCCCCGCAGATCTGGCGTCGCACCTGAACGCGGTCATCGGCGGCGCGACCTGGCCGCTGGGCGCGATCAAGGCCGACCCCAAGGACCTCCGCAGCCTCACCGTCGCGCTCAAGGAGCCGGTCGTCGGCAACAAGGCCGGCAACGCCAACGGTCTCGCCGACATCCGCTACGACGGCAACGGCGGCCTGACCGGCGAGAGCGGCAAGGCGGTCGGAGCCTTCTGGTCCAGCGGGCCCAACCACTCCCGCTACGAGCTGAAGACCAAGTGGGCCGACGAGGTCGGTCCGAAGAACGCCCTGCCCGAGTACCCGCGACCCCAGCTCACCCGCGACAACTGGCAGAACCTCAACGGCTCCTGGCAGTTCGCGGCCGCCACGGCGGGGGAGCAGCCTCCGGTCGGCAAGCAGCTCGCCGAGAAGATCCTCGTCCCGTACCCCGTGGAGTCCCAGCTCTCCGGCATCGAACGGCACGAGGACCGCATGTGGTACCGCAGGACCTTCACCGTCCCCCAGGGCTGGAAGGTCGGCGACGGCAAGCGCCTCCAGCTCAACTTCGGCGCGGTCGACTGGCAGTCCGAGGTGTACGTCAACGGCACCAAGGTGGCCGAACACAAGGGCGGCTACGACAAGTTCAGCGCCGACATCACCGACGCGCTCAAGCCGGGCCGCACCCAGGAGCTGATTGTCGGCGTCTATGACCCGACCGACGCGGCCAACGGCGAGAACCCGCCGATGGGCAAGCAGCGCCTCGACCCCAGCGGCATCTGGTACACACCGAGTTCGGGCATCTGGCAGACCGTCTGGATGGAGCCGGTCGCCTCCGACCACGCCTCCGACCTCAAGCTCACCCCTGACGTCCCGGGCAAGAAGCTCGCCGTCGAGGTGCGCGGAGTGCGCGACGGTGTCCCGGTCACGGCGACCGCGTACGACGGCAAGCGCAAGGTCTCCACGGTCACCGGACGCACCGGTAGTGCGCTGAGCCTGCCCGTGCCGAACCCGCATCTGTGGTCACCCGACGATCCGCACCTCTACCAGCTGAAGGTCACCGTCGGATCCGACCGGGTGGGCAGCTACTTCGGGATGCGGTCTGTCTCCGTCGAGAAGGTCAACGGCACGCCGCGCACTCTGCTCAACGGCAAGCCGACCTTCCTGATGGCCACCCTCGACCAGGGGTTCTGGCCGGACGGTCTCCACACGGCGCCGACCGACGAGGCGCTCGCGTACGACCTGAAGATGCACAAGGCCATGGGCTTCAACTCGGTGCGCAAGCACATCAAGGTCGAGCCCGACCGCTGGTTCTACTGGGCGGACAAGCTGGGTCTGATGGTCTGGCAGGACATGCCTGCCATGGCCGCCGGGGTCAACCCTTCGCCGGCTGCCCGTACCGAGTACGAGCACGAGATGAAGCAGATGATCGACCAGCACTCCAGCCACCCGTCGGTGGTCATGTGGGTGACCTTCAACGAGGGCTGGGGGCAGTACGACGAGGCCCGCATCGCCGACCAGGCCAAGGCGTGGGACCCGACCCGGCTGGTCAACAGCATGTCGGGCCTCAACCTGGGGGCCGACGGCGGCACCGGTGACATCGCCGACGAACACGGCTATCCCAGCCCGGCGATCCATCAGGCGGACGGCAAGCGGGCCCTGGTCAGCGGTGAGTACGGCGGTCTCGGACTCGCGGTGCCCGGACACGCCTGGGCCGTGCAGCAGAGTTACGTCGACGTCGATCCCTCGGCGTACACCGACGACTACCTCGCCCGGCTCGCCGAGGTCCGCGCCCTGGTCTGCAAGGGCGACAACGGCGCCGTCTACACCCAGATCTCCGATGTGGAGGGCGAGTTGAACGGGCTGATGACCTACGACAGGAAGATCGTCAAGCCCGATGTCCAGCGTCTGAAGGCGGCCCAGACCGCCCTGATCCGTGACGCGTCGCAGGCGTCCCCGGCGGGGTGCCCGGCGGCCTGACCCGTGCGGCATTCCGGCCCGCCCCTCCCCGGGCGGGCCGGAATGCTCCTGCCACAACCCTTGACGGGGGCGCGACAGGAATCAACAATGATCGCGATTCTGACAACGTTGTCTAGATCGCAGTCGAAGGGAACGACCCAGCGTGTCGCACCACTCGTCCGAGCTGAGCCGGCGCCGGTTCGCCCAGCTCCTCGGCCTCTCCGCCGCCCTCGTGGCGGCCCCCGCAGCCGTTGCCGGAACCGCCTCTGCGGCCGACCGTACGGCTGCGGACAGCGCGTCGGCCCCCGACGACGTCGCGGCCACGTACTACCGCGTCCTCCTCGACCACACCCGCTGGTCCGAGACGCAGTGGGACGCGGCGGCCGGCCACTACACCGCGACCGACTTCGGCTTCGCGGTCGTCCTCGGCAACGCGCTGCTCCTCACCCGGGGGACCTACGACGCTGAGGCCGCCGGAGTCGAGAAGGAGACCCTGCGCACCCGCACGCTGGTCACGCTCCAGCACTTCGCTGCGTCCAACCGCCTCAACGGCGGTACGGAATGGGGCAAGAAGCTCTTCTTCGACACGACCTTCCAGTCGTACTTCGTTCTCGCCGCCCGGCTGCTCTGGGACCAGCTCGACACCATCACCCAGGGTTACGTCGAGACCATCGCGATCGAGCAGGCGCGGTTCACCACCTCGCTCGGCACCGCCGACGACCCGGCCTCCGGCGGCTGGACCCCGCACGGCGCCACCGGCGGATTCCAGGGCGACACCAAGCTGGAGGAGATGGGCGTCTACGCCCAGTCCCTCGCCCCCGGCATCGCCTGGGCCCCCGACCACCCCGAACAGGGCGACTGGCACGCCACGTTCGGGCGATGGAGCCGCAACGAAGCCGGTCTCCCGGCCGCCGACCTCGCCAACCCGGCGCGGGTGGACGGCGTCCCGATCAGCGACAACACCGCTCAGAACCTCTACGACACGTTCATCGTCGAGAACCACATGTCCTTCGGCCCGCACTATCAGGAAGAGCTCTGGCGCACCTCGGGCCGCAACTCCGCGCACTTCATCACCGCGGGCCGCCCGCTCCCCGAGATCCTCACCTCGCAGCCGAACGCGGGACCGCTCTGGGACACCCTCCTGATGATGATGAGCGACGCGGGCGAGCCGCTGATGCCCATGGTCGAGGACCGTGAGCACCTCTACGGCCGCGACGTCATCCCCCTCGCCTTCCTCGCGCAGGTGCTCGGTGACCGGTCGGCGGCCGGCGCGGAAGTCGCCCTCGCGGAACGGCTCGAGGCCTACCAGGCGTACCCGCCGGTCCACCGCATGGCGAAGTTCTCCGGCGAGCCCAAGTACGAGCCGGAGGCCCGCGCCGAGATCGCCATCAGCTATCTGCTCCACGAGTGGCGGTCCCGCCAGGGCTCCCCGGTGAAGCCCTTCACCGCAGCGGAACTCTTCGAACGGGCCAGTGGTGCAAAGGACTTCGGCACCGGACCCGGCATCCTCGCCCATCAGTCGCCCGGCGCCTGGGCGGCCACCGTCACCAAGCCCGGCTTCGTGAA
This sequence comes from Streptomyces sp. NBC_01465, assembly GCF_036227325.1. Classification (NCBI taxonomy): domain Bacteria; kingdom Bacillati; phylum Actinomycetota; class Actinomycetes; order Kitasatosporales; family Streptomycetaceae; genus Streptomyces; species Streptomyces sp. NBC_01465. The sequence continues at coordinate 8,241,034 of NZ_CP109467.1, forward strand.
ATTCGCCTGGCAGCCCGCGCACGACGACTGGCTGTTCGCCCTCAGCGGCCACACCCCGATGTTCCTGCCCGCCTCCACCGGCAAGGTCACCACCCGCTCCACCGCCACCTACAGCGCACTGCGCGACGGCTTCGACGGCAGCGCGAGCATGCTGGCGCTCGCCACCGGCTTCGCCGGGTTCACGACCCTGCCCTCGGGCGCGGTCGTCTACGCGACCTCGGGCACCGGCGCGGGGGAGGGCCACATCGAGGTCCGCAACCTCACCATGCCAGGCATCGCCGGGCTGACCGGGTCCCGTACCTACACCACCGCCGAAGGCACCACGACCGTACGGGCGAAGGACGCGGGCGGCACCGCCCCCGGCGGAGCGCGGACCGACGAACTCGCCCTGGAGCGCGCCGAGTTCCGTTACGTACGGATGCTCGGCATCACCCCTGCCCCGACCTACGGCTACTCCCTCTACGCCTTCGAGGTCCGCGACGGCGCGGACGGCACCGACCTCGCGCGCACCGCCACCGCGACCGCCTCCTCAGCCGACACCGGCAAGGAGGCCCGCCTCTCCGTCGACGGCGACCCCGTCACCCGCTGGGCGGTCTCCCGCGCCGACCGCCCCCGGGCCGACAGCTCGCTCACGCTGGACCTCGGCGCACCGCACGCGTTCGACCGGGTCACCCTGCGCTGGGAGTCCGCGGCCGGAAAGGCGTACGCCGTCCAGGGCTCGGCCGACGGGCAGACCTGGACCGACCTCGTGCGCTACCCGACCCCTCAACTATCCAGCACCGGCGGCTGGATCTCCGTGGACGGCAGGGCGGGCCTCGTCGTACGCGGCGACGCGCACCCGATCGCCGTCTACGACGACACCGTCGTCCTGGCCGACGGACCGGCCGCAGCCCTGCTCGTCGAGGGCTACCCCTCGGCGGACGCCTCCCGGACCCGGGCCGCAGCCGCGCGTACCGCCCCCACCAGCGGCAACGCCGCCCTGCGCGCGAGCACCGCCGAGAACCACCTGAGCCTCTTCAACCTCTCCGACCGGCCGGTCGCCACCACCGTGGCCATCGCGCAGGACACCCGAGCGGTACGGCTCTACGAGGGCGAGCAGACCGTCACCGCGACCGGCACCGAGTTCCACGCGGCCACCGACGCCGCACAGGCCGTCCTGCTCCCGCCCCGGCTCACCCTGCGCGCGGCGGATGGCCGCCGCCTGCCCGCCGGAATCCGCGCCGAAGTCACCGACGCGAGCACCGTACGGCTCACGGGCCCCGCCTGCCGTCTCAACGTCACCGCCCCCAACGGACGCACGGCGCACGTCTCGCTGCGCTCCGGCCGCACCCAGGACGTACGGCTGACCGGAGTGACACCCCACCCCCTCACCGACGCCGCACTGGGCCGCACCACCTTCCCCACCGCACCGCTCCCGCCCGGCATGTCCGACCCCGCGGCCGCCGTCGACGGCGACACCCGCACCTCCTGGACCCCAGGACCCGGCGGCCGCATGGTCGTCGACCTGGGCGCGGTGCGCGCGGTGAGCGGGGTGCGCGTGCGGTGGACCGGAGGCCGCACCCCGTCCGCCCAGGTGGAGTTCAGCACCGACGGTGTCACCTACACACCGGCAGGCGCCCTCTCGCGCCGCTCCACGCTGACCACCTCCGGCAGCGCGCGCTATGTGGCGCTCGCCGTCCCGGACTGGCGGCACGGCGACGCCCGCGTCGTCTCCCTCAGCCTGATCTGATGCCAACGACCCTCAGGAGGTCTTCACCCATGCAGTGGACCCAACGGCTGCGCGGCACGGCGACGGCTGTCGCCGCCGTCGCGCTCCTCGGCGGAGTCCTCGCCGCACCCACGGCCCAGGCCACCGGGCACAGCGGCGGGCAACTGACCGATCTGGTCAACCCGTTCATCGGTACGGAGAACGAGGGCAACACCTACCCGGGCGCCGCCGTGCCCTTCGGGATGGTCCAGCTCTCCCCGGACACCGGCCACAACACCGGTTACGACCACGCCCAGAACCAGATCCGCGGCTTCTCCAGCATCCACATCTCCGGCGTCGGCTGCGGGCTCGGCGGCGACCTGCCGACCCTGCCCACCACCGGCGACATCACGGAGACCGACAACGCCAAGTACGCGGCGACCTTCAGCCACGACACGGAGAAGGCAAGCCCCGGCTACTACAAGGCCGAGCTCAACTCCGGCATCACCGCCGAGCTCACCGCGACACAGCGCACGGGCGTGCAGCGCTACACCTTCCCGGCCACCGACAAGGCCAACGTCCTGCTGAACGCGGGCCAGTCGCTGCACAAGACCGTCTCCACGACGGTCGAGGTGCTCGACTCCCGTACGATCCGCACCGCCATCACCGGCAGCGGCTTCTGCCAGGACACCAAGCCGTACACGCTCTACACGGTCACCCACTTCGACCGCCCCTTCACCACGTCGGGCACGTGGAAGGACGGCAAGGTCACCGAGGGCACCAAGGCCTCCACCGGCACCGGCGGCAACGGCGCCTGGGTGCGCTTCGACACCACCAAGGACCGCACCGTCGAGGCCACCACGGCCGTCAGCTACGTCGACGCGCGCGGAGCCGCCGCCAACCTCCGCGCCGAGGGCGGCAAGAGCTTCGACCGCACCTACCGTGCGGCACAGGCGAGCTGGGAGAGCCGGCTCGGCGAGGTCCAGGCCCAGGGCGGCAGCGACACCCTGCGCCGTACCTTCTACTCCTCCCTCTACCGCTCCTTCCTCGCGCCCAACATCGGCAGCGACGTGGACGGCCGCTACACCGGCTGGGACCAGAAGATCCACCGCGCCAAGGGCTTCGCGTACTACCAGAACTGGTCGCTCTGGGACACCTACCGCACCCAGACCCAGCTCCTCTCGCTCCTCGCCCCGCGCGAGGCACGCGACATGGCGATCTCCGTCATCAAGATCGACGAGGAGAGCGGCTGGCTGCCCAAGTGGGGCTACGGCACGGTCGAGACGAACATCATGACCGGCGACCCGGTCACCCCGTTCCTCACCAACGCCTACCAGCAGGGGCTGCTCAAGGGGTACGAGGAGGAGGCGTACAAGGCGCTCAAGAAGAACGCCGACGGCGTCCCGCCCGCCGACTCCCCGGCCGTCGGCCGTGAGGCCAACATCCAGTACCTCAAGGACGGTTACGCGCCCTACATCAAGGACCGCGCCCATGTGAAGCCCGGCGACTCGGACTTCGACCACGGCGCCTCCGCGACCCTGGAGTACGCCCTCTCCGACGCCATGCTCGGCCAGATGGCGGGCGACCTCGGCCACAAGGCCGACGCGGCGCGCTACGCGGCCCGCGCCCAGAACTACCGCACGATTTTCGACCCTTCCACCGGCTTCTTCCGCGCCCGTGACGCGGCCGGCGCCTTCACCGGACCCGCCGACCCGGCCCAGAGCGAGGGCTTCCACGAGGGCACGTCCTGGCAGTACCAGTGGCTGGTCCCGCAGGACCTGCCCGGCATGGTCTCGCTGATCGGCGGCAAGGACGCGGCCAACCAGCGCCTCGACTCGTTCTTCGCGTACGACAAGCTCCTGGCCGACCCCGCCAAGACGGCGCGCGAGGTCTGGGTGAACGGCCCGTACGCGTACTACAACGCCGACAAGTACAACCCGCAGAACGAGCCCGACCTCATCGCCCCGTACACCTACCTCTCCACCGGCCAGCCCTGGAAGACGACCGACGTGGTGCACGCCGCGCTGACGCTCTTCACGGACGCGCCCACCGGTATGACGGGCAATGACGACCTGGGCACCATGTCCGCCTGGAACGTCCTCTCCTCCATCGGCGTCTTCCCGGTCCAGCCGGGCACCGACACCTGGGGCCTGTCGACCCCGGTCTTCGACCGCGTCGACCTGAAGCTGGACCGCCGCTACTACCCGCACGGCAAGCTCACGATCACCGCGCCGGGCAGCACGGACAGCGACCGGTACATCCAGTCGGCCAGCCTGGACGGCAAGGCGCACGCCAAGACGTACCTCACGACGGACGAGATCCGCTCCGGCCGCTCCCTCTCCTTCACCGTGGGCGCCAAGCCCTCGGACTGGGGTACGGACGCCTCGGCGGCCCCGCCCGCCATCGGCTGATCCCCGGCCGAAACGCCCGCGTCCCTGCTGAGGGGCGCGGGCGTTTTGGTGTATGGCCGTACCACTCCGTAAAATCGAGGTTTTGGGCCTGCAGCGGCATGCGGCACGAACGACAGAGGACGCACGATGACGGTGACAGAGGACAGCCAGGACTTCGGCCCCGGCATCGATCCTGAGCGGCTGGCTCTCTGCCTGAGTGTGCTCGACGAACTCGACAAGATCGACGTCGACCACCCCGACGCGATCGCCGTACGCCGTGCCACCGCCGGCATCTACCGCACCGTGAAGCAGCGCCGCCGCCAGGACCGCAGGGCCGCCAAGACCGCCCACGACAAGGCGGTGACCGAGGCCACCGCGACCGGCTCCGCCGAGCGCATCGACGACGAGACGCAAGGCCTCCTCCCGTCGTCGTCCGTGCAGGGCGAGATCGCCGGGATCCTCCAGCGCCCCCGCTCCTGCTACACGTGCAAGACGCGCTACGTCGAGGTCGACGCGTTCTACCACCAGCTCTGCCAGGACTGCGCCGCCCTGAACCGCTCCCGCCGCGACGCCCGCACCGACCTCACCGGCAAGCACGCCCTGCTCACCGGCGGCCGCGCCAAGATCGGCATGTACATCGCCCTGCGCCTGCTGCGTGACGGTGCCCACACGACGATCACGACCCGCTTCCCCAAGGACGCCATCCGCCGCTTCAAGGCGATGGACGACTCCGCGGACTGGATGCACCGCCTCGAGGTCGTCGGCATCGACCTGCGCGACCCGGCCCAGTCCGTCGCCCTGGCCGAGCAGGTCGCCGAGCGCGGGCCGCTGGACATCCTGATCAACAACGCGACGCAGACCGTACGGCGGCTGCCGTCCGCATACGCCGCCCTGGTCGAGGGCGAGAGCGCCCCGCTGCCGGCCGGCGAGCTGCCCACCCACCACGTCATCGGCGCCTTCAACTCCGGAGCGGTCGACGGCCTGGCCGCACTGCCCCTGGGCGTCAGCGGCCTGGACGCGCAGAAGGTCGCCGACCTGGCCCTGGTCGCGGGCAACGCCAGCATCGCGCGCCACCGCGACGGCAGCGCCATCGACGCGGGCGGGCTGGTCCCGGACGTCGTCGACACCAACACCTGGGTGCAGACGATCGACCAGATCTCCCCTGTCGAGCTCCTCGAGACGCAGCTCTGCAACTACACCTCGCCGTTCATCCTGATCAGCGCGCTGCGCCCGCTGATGGCGGCGGCCGCGAAGCAGGCGTCGAGCGGGCGCGCGTACGTCGTGAACGTCTCGGCGATGGAGGGCGTCTTCGGACGCGGCTACAAGGGCGCGGGCCACCCGAACACCAACGCCGCGAAGGCGGCCATGAACATGGTGACGCGAACCAGCGCCCAGGAGATGTTCGAGGCCGACGGCATCCTGATGACGTCGGTCGACACCGGCTGGATCACCGACGAGCGCCCGCACTACGACAAGCTGCGCCTCGCCGACGAGGGTTTCCACGCCCCGCTCGACCTGATCGACGGCGCCGCCCGCGTCTACGACCCGGTGGTGCGCGGCGAGGCGGGCGAGGACCTGTACGGCATCTTCCTGAAGGACTACGCGCCCGGGAAGTGGTAGACGGGCGTCTTAGACGAACGACCTATACAAGCGTCATAAACAACCGTATGGTTGTGGCCATGACGCAGCCAGTCGTTCGTTCCGCACGTCAACTGCCCTCCGGTCCGGGGCCGTTCGCCTCTTTCGCGCGCTTCGTGCTCTGTGGTGGCGGGGTCGGCGTCGCCTCCAGCGCCGCCGTCGCCGGTCTGGCGCTGGTGATGCCGTGGATCGTCGCCAATGCCGTCATCACCGTCGCCTCGACGGTCCTGGCCACCGAGCTGCACGGCCGCTTCACCTTCGGCTCCCGGCGCGGCGGCTGGCGCCACCACCTCCGGTGCGGCTCCACGGTCGCAGCGGCATACGTGGTCACCAGCGGCTCGATGCTCCTCCTGCACGCACTCCGGCCCGACCCCGGCGCCCTGTGCGAGCAGGCGGTCTATCTCTCCGCGTCGGCGCTCGCCGGCGTCGGCCGGTTCGTCGTGCTGAGGCTGGTCGTCTTCGCGCCGCGCAACGCCTCGTGCACGGCGTACGGTCCCGAGCTCGCCGCCCGCACCCTGGTCCCGCCGTCCACCAGCAGGTCGGTTCCCGTCACCCAGCGGGCCTCGTCGGAGACCAGCCACAGCACCGCACGCGCCACGTCCTCCGGCTCCCCGATCCGCCCCATCGGCAGGCCCTCGGCGATCCGCTTCTCCTCCGCTTCCCACACGAAGCGCGCCATCTCGGTGCGCACCAGGCCGGGCGAGACGGAGTTCACCCGTACCGCAGGGGCGAGTTCCCCCGCGAGCTGCTGGGTGAGGCGCAGGAGGGCCGTCTTGCTCGTCCCGTACGCACCGACCTGCGGCCCCACGCCGTGCGTGCCCTCGGTGCAGATGTTGACCACCGCCCCGCCGTGCTCACGCATTCCGGCCCGCCACACGAGCTGCGTCAGCCGCAGCGCCGCCTCCACGTTCACCGTGAACGCCTCGCGCCAGACATCCGGGTCGGCGTCCATGAGCGGGCCGAACGGGGCATTGGTGGCCGCGTTGTTGACCAGGACGTCCACCCGGCCGAACTCCCGCACCGCCAGGTCGACGCAGTCCGCGAGGTGCCCCGGATCGGCGACCGTGCCCGCGCAGCCCACCGCCCGCGCTCCGGCGGCGGTCAACTCCCGTACGGCAGCAGCCACTCCGTCAGGATCGCGCGCGGTGACGCAGACCTGCGCCCCGGCCGCCGTGAGCGCCTGCGCGATGGCCAGCCCTATGCCGCGCGAGGCGCCGGTGACGAGGGCCGTCCTGCCGTCGAGTATCTGAGTGTCCATCCCCTCACAATCTCATGACGGACCGTCAGGAAGCTTGTGAGGCAACGAGTTCCAGTACGGGCCGCCAGTCCTCCATGATCCCGGCGTCCAGCCCCACGACCTTCCCCGCGTCGTCTGCCTGCCGCAGCGTCACCGCCGCCTCGCACAGCGGATCCCGCTCGAAGGCGGCGACCTCCTCGGATGTCATCACCCCGCCCTGCACGCCCATCGTCAGCGCACTCTGCGGGGACAGTGCCCGCCCCGGCTCCACCGTCGCCAGATAGCGCTTCGCGGGCACATGCAGCCGTACGAGCCCGGCCACCCGCGCCCCGAGCAGCCCGCGCACCGCATCCGCGGCCCGGTCCGCGTGGCCCGCGTCGTCGCCGGGGGAGAGCAGATGCCCCAGATCGTGGACGAGGCCCGCGACCTGCAGCTCCTTGTCGCTGGGGTAGGAGCGCCGCAGCAGGTGCGCGGTCTGCAGTGCGTGGTCGTAGAGATCGACCGGGTCGCCGCTGCGGTCCGGGGCGTCCCAGGCATTCCGGCAGGCGTGCAACAACTCCATCAGCTCATCGACGGTGGCCGGCGACATCTCTGCTCCTCCCCATGGGTGGCGGCGTCCTCGCCGAGCAGATCAGGGCCATCTGTCGCCCGGGCCAACGGGGCCTTAACCCTCCCTACTCGTTCCCGCGGGGGCCGGGCTGCCAATCCCCTGATGTTTAGGTTAGCCTTGCCTTCGTTTTGGTCGGGGGTGAGTGCTGAGGGGCAGGTCAGTGGGGGCAGTTGAGTCCGGACGCGGCGTCATACGCCGTGCCGTCGCGGGACAGCGCAGGGACGTCGTCGTCGGATCGGTGCTCGGCGCCGCGCACCAGACCGGCGAGGCGCTCGTACCGGTCCTCATCGGCCTGATCGTCGACCGGGCCGTGGTGCGCCCCGACGGGGGAGCCCTCGCCGGCTGGCTCGTGGTGCTCGCCGCCGTCTACGCCGTGCTCTCCTTCGGCTTCCGGTTCGGCTGCAAGGCCGGAGAGCGGGCCGCCGAACAGGCCGCGCACGAGCTGCGCCTGGACCTGGTGGGACGGGTCCTCGCCCCGCACGGCGGCGCCGAGGCCGGACGGCCGCCCGGGGCGCTGGTGAACGTGGCCACCGAGGACGCCCGCAGGGTGGGAGCGCTCAACATGGCCCTGACCCTCGGCATCGCGGCCGTCGTCGGAGTCGTGGCGGGCGCCGTGCTCCTGCTCCGCGCCTCCCTGCCGCTGGGGCTGCTCGTCCTGGTGGGCGCTCCGGTCCTGATGGCCCTCGGCCACTTCCTGGCCCGCCCGTTGGAGCACCGCAGCGAAGCCGAGCAGGAACGCGCCGCGCACGCCTCAGGGGTCGCCGCCGACCTGATCGCCGGGATCCGCGTACTGAAGGGACTGCGGGCCGAACGCGCCGCCGTCGACCGCTACCGGGACACCAGTCAGGCCTCCCTGGCGGCCAACGTGCGCGCCGCCCGCGCCGAAGCCCTGCAGACCGGGCTGATGCTCACCCTCACCGGGTCGTTCATCGCCCTGGTCGCGCTCGTCGGCGGACGGCTCGTGCTGAACGACACCATCGGCCTCGGCGCCCTCGTCTCGGCCGTCGGTCTCGCCCTCTTCCTGCCCGGCCCCATCGGTATGCTGGCCTGGGTCGGCGCCGAGTTCGCCAAGGCGCGCGCCTCCGCCGCGCGGATCGCCGACGTGCTGAGCGCTCCCGGCGAAACAGCCGGCGGCACCGCCGAGGTCGGCTCACCCGTCACCGGTGAACTGCGGCTGCACGGACTCGGCCACGGGGCGCTTCACTCCGTCGACCTGACCGTACGGCCCGGCGAACACCTCGGGATCGTCGTCACCGACCCCGCGCACGCGACGGTCCTCCTGAACTGCCTGGCCAGGCGCTGCGACCCGGACCGGGGCCGCGTCGAACTCGACGGCGTACCCCTCGCCGAACTGGCCCCCGCATCCCTGCGCTCGGCCCTGCTGGTGGCCGAGCACGACGCCCAGCTCTTCGACGGAACCCTCATGGACAACGTGACCGCGGCCGCACCCCCGGGAGCCGACCCCCGGCCCGCGATGGACGCGGCCGCCGTCGACGAAGTCGCCTCCGCCCTTCCCGGCGGCACGGACGGCCGGGTCGGCGAGCGCGGCAGCTCGCTCTCCGGCGGACAGCGCCAACGCGTCGCCCTGGCCCGCGCCCTGACCGCCGACCGCAGCGTCCTGGTCGTGCACGACCCGACGACCGCGGTGGACGCCGCGACCGAGGCCCGGATCGCCGCCGGAATCCGCCGCGCCCGCGCGGACCGGACCACGGTCCTGATCACCAGCAGCCCCGCGCTGCTCGCCGCCACCGACCGCGTCGTTCTGATCGACGGCGGCACCGTCACCGCCGAGGCCCCCCACGAGGACCTCGTACGCAACCATCCCGTCTACCGTGCGGCGGTACTCACATGACCACGGTCTCCGGCATACCGGCCCTCCCCGACAGCGACAGCGACACCGTGACCGAAGGCGCCGCAGACACCTCTGCCGTCGAACGGGAACTCCTGCCCGTCGCCACAGCAGCCCGCACCCGGGCCGCCCTGCGCACGCTCGTCCGCCCGGACCGGGGCCGGGCCGTTCTCGGGCTCGGTCTCCTGGTCGTCGCGACCGCGATCGGACTGCTCGTCCAGCCGATCCTGGGCCACATCGTCGACATCGTCGCCGACAGCCGTCCCGCCTCCGCCCTCACCCTGCCCGTGGTCCTCCTGGTGCTGGTCGCCGTGGGCCAGGGGATCACCACGACGTTCGGGCTGACCCAGGTGGCCCGCCTCGGCGAGACCGTACTGGCCCGCCTGCGCGAGCAGTTCGTCGACCGCGCGCTCCAACTCCCCGCCGACCGCCTGGAACGCGCCGGCTCCGGGGACCTCACCGCCCGCGTCACCGGCGACGTCGCCCGGGTCGCCGAGGCGGTCCGCTCGGCGCTGCCCGAGATGGCCCGCTCGGTCCTCGCCATCGTGCTCACCCTCGTGGCCATGGCACTGCTGGACGTACGGTTCCTGCTGGCGGCTCTCCTCGCCGTACCCGTGCAAGTGCTCACCGCGCGCTGGTACGTACGCCGGGCCGTCTCCCTCTACGCCGAACAGCGCGTCGCCAACGGCGCCCAGCAGCAACAGCTCCTGGAGACCATCGGCGGCGCGGCGACCGTACGGGGCCATCAGCTCGAGAGGGAGCACACGGAGCGCACCGCGGGGCGCTCCCGCAAGGCGGTCCAACTGACCATGCGCAGCGTGGACCTGGTCCTCGGCTTCTACCAGCGCCTGCACATCGCCGAGTACATCGGCCTGGCCGCCGTACTCGTCACCGGATACCTCCTCGTCGACGACGGGGCGGTCTCGGTGGGCACGGCGACGGCCGCCGCCCTCTACTTCCACAGCCTCTTCGGACCGGTCAACGCCGCACTGGTGCTCCTGGACGACGCGCAGTCGGCGGCGGCCGGACTCGCGCGGCTGGTCGGGGTGACCGATCTGGGCGAGGACCAGGGAGCTGACGGACAGCGGACCGTACCCGCAGCGGCAGGCGCCGCCGTCACCGTGAATGCCGTGAGTCACGCCTACGGGTCCGGCCGCCCCGTCCTGCACCAGGTCTCCCTCGCCCTCGGGCAGGGCGAGCACGTGGCGCTGGTCGGCACCAGCGGGGCCGGAAAATCCACCCTCGCCCGCCTCGTCGCCGGCGTCCAGCAGCCCACCGAGGGCACGGTCACCGTGACGGGCCACGGCGAGACCACGTCCGTCGCCCTGGTCACCCAGGAAGTCCATGTCTTCACCGGGACGCTCGCCGACGACCTCCGTCTCGCCTCGCCAGGCGCCACCGACGACGAACTGCGCACCGCTCTCACCACGGTGCACGCGCTGCGCTGGGCCGAGGCGCTGCCGGAAGGCCTCGCCACCGTCGTCGGCGAGGGCGGCCACCGTCTCGACCCCGCCCGCGCCCAGCAACTCGCCCTCGCCCGCCTCGTGCTGGCCGACCCCGCGGTCGCCGTACTCGACGAGGCGACAGCCGAAGCGGGCAGCGCGGGCGCCCGTGACCTGGAACGCTCCGCCGAAGCCGCCCTGGCAGGACGCACAGCCCTGATCGTCGCCCACCGGCTCACCCAGGCCGTCGCCGCCGACCGGATCGTCGTGCTGGAGTCCGGCCGGGTCGTCGAGAGCGGTACGCACGACGAACTCCGCGACGCGGGCGGCCCGTACGCGACGCTCTGGCAGGCCTGGTCCGGCAGCCGCAGCACGACCCACTCCTGAACCCACCACCCCGAAGGACTCCGTCATGTTCCGCTTGTTCCAGCGCACCCGGCTGACAGCCGTGGCCGCGTCCGCCCTGCTGCTGTTCGGAGCCGCGGCCTGCGGCTCCGGCTCGAGCGACGACAAGACCGCCCCGGTGTCCGACAGTTCGGCGGAGAAGGGCGCCTTCCCGGCGACCCTCACGCACAAGTACGGCACCACGACGGTGAAGTCCGAGCCCCAGCGGATCGTCACCGTCGGTCTCTCCGACCAGGACGCCGTCATCGCGCTGGGCAAGGTCCCGGTCGGCACGACCGAGTGGCTGGGCAACTTCAAGGGAGCCGTCGGACCCTGGGCCAAGGAGGCCCTCGGCGACAAGCCGCTGCCCACCGTCCTGCACGACAACGGCACAGGACCCCAGGTCGAGAAGATCGCAGCCCTGCGCCCCGACCTGATCCTCGCCCTCTACTCGGGCCTCACCAAGGACCAGTACCGCACCCTCTCCAAGATCGCTCCGGTCGTCGCCCAGCCCAAGGACGGTCCGGACTGGAGCATCTCCTGGCAGGACCAGACCGAGCAGGTCGGCAAGGCGCTCGGCCGGCCCGACGAGGCGAAGCAGCTGGTCGCGAAGACCGAGAAGCACATCGCCGACGCGGCAGCGGCGCACCCGGAGTTCAAGGGCGCGACCGCCGTGATGGCCACCCCGTACGAGGGCATGTACGTCTACGGCCCGCAGGACAACCGCTCCCGCCTCCTGAACGCCCTCGGCTTCACGCTCCCCACCGATCTGAGCAAGGTCGTCGGCGACGCGTTCGGCGCCAACATCAGCAAGGAGCGCACCGACCTGCTCGACACCAAGGCCATCGTCTGGATCGTCACCGACCCCGCCAAGGACGGCAAGAAGCTCCACGCCGACCCGCTCTACGGCAAGCTCGCCGTCGCCCAGCAGGGCCGCGAAGTGCTGGTCAAGGAGAGCAGCACCTTCGGCAGCGCGATCTCTTTCGTGAGCCCGCTGAGCCTGCCCTACACGGTCGACCGGCTGGTCCCGATGCTGACGGCCGCCGTCGACGGCAAGCCGGCGACCGTGGTTTCCGCACCCGCGTCCTGACCGCGCCGCGCCTCCGTACCCCAGCGAACCACCCGTGAGGAACCCCGTCGTGGAGTCAGCCCCGTGACCCGCCCCGCCCGATGGCGCCCCGCCCTGCTCGTGGCCCTTCTCACCCTCGGGCTGCTCGCGCTGTGCCTGCTGTCGCTGGGGCTCGGCGCCCTGCAGATCCCGCCCGGCCAGGTGATCCGGGCACTGACCGGTCAGCCGGTCGGAACCCGGGTCGAGGACATCGTCTGGTCGGTACGGGTACCGCGCACGGCCCTCGGTCTGGTGGCCGGTGCCGCGCTCGGCCTCTCCGGCGCAGTGATGCAGGCGCTGACCCGCAATCCGCTGGCCGACCCCGGCATCCTCGGGGTGAGCGCGGGCGCGGCCTTCGCCATCGTGCTCGCCGCCGGGGTGGCCGGAATCGGCTCGCTCCTCGGCTACGTCTGGTTCGCCTTCGCGGGCGCGATGGCGGCGAGCATCGTCGTCTATCTCCTCGGCCGGCTGGGGCGTTCGGGCTCGACCCCGGTGAAACTCGCGCTCGCCGGGGTCGCGGTGACCGCCGTACTGTCGTCGCTCACCAGTGCCGTCGTCCTCACCGACCCCGAGGCGCTGGACCGGTACCGCTTCTGGTCGGCGGGCTCGCTCGCCGACCAGGACGCCTCCACCGTCCTGCGGATCCTGCCCTTCCTGGCGGTCGGCGCCCTGCTCGCCCTGGCGAGCGCCCCGGCCCTCAACAGCCTGGCGCTCGGCGACGACGTCGCCGCCTCGCTCGGCCGCAGGCTCGGACTGGTCCGGCTCCAGGGCGTCGTCGCCGTCACCCTGCTCACCGGTGCGGCCGTCGCCGTCATCGGCCCCGTCGTCTTCATCGGCCTGGTCGTGCCGCACGTCGCCCGGGTGCTCGCCCAGTACGCGGGCCTCGGGCCCGACCACCGCTGGCTGCTGCCGCTCTCGGCGGTGCTGGCCGGCGGTCTGCTGCTCGCCGCCGACATCCTGGGACGGGTCGTCGACCGGCCCGTGGAGATCCAGGCCGGAATCATCGTCGCGTTCATCGGCGGACCGTTCTTCATCGCCCTGGTCCGCCGGCGCCGGCTCGCGGAGGTCTGACCGTGTCCACCGACTTCACACCCGCGACGGCCGAACCGGCACCCCGCGCCCCCGCGGGTGCCGGCCGTCCCTTCCGGCTCACGTTCCCGCCCGTCTCCGGCTTCCTCCGGCCCCGCCAACTCGTGGTCTGCGCCGGGCTCGTGGTCGCACTGTTCCTCGTCCTCTGCTGGGACCTCTCCGTCGGCGAGTACGGCATCCCGCTCGCCGACGTCGCCCGCGCCCTCACCGGATCCGGCGACCCGGGCACGCTCCTGGTGGTCCAGGAACTGCGCCTGCCCCGCGCCATGGTGGGCCTCCTGGCCGGCATCGCGTTCGGCATGTCCGGCGCCCTCTTCCAGACCATGACCCGCAACCCCCTGGCCAGCCCCGACATGATCGGACTGACCCAGGGCGCCGGGACCGCCGTCGTCGCGGGCATCGTGCTGGGCTGGGACTTCGGACTCGGCACCCAGGCACTGGGACTCCTCGGCGCCCTCGCCAGTGCACTGCTCGTCTACGGGCTCGCCTGGCGGCGCGGCACCACCGGCTACCGGATCATCCTCGTGGGCATCGGGGTGTCGTGGGTCTGCCTCAGCGCCACCGACTTCCTGCTCGCCAGGGGCGGCCGCTTCCAGGCCCAGGCCGCGCTCGGCTGGCTCGTCGGCAACCTCAACGGCCGCGACTGGCAGCAGGCCGCACCGCTCGCCGCCGCCCTCGCCGTCCTGGCGCCCACCGCCCTGCTGATCGGCCGGCTCATGCGTACGCTCCAGCTCGGCGACGACGTCGCCAAGGGGCTCGGCACCCGGGTCCAGGCGGTGCGCCTCGTCGTCCTGCTCACCGGGGTCGGCCTGGTCGCCTTCGCGACCGCCGCCGCGGGACCCGTCGCGTTCGTGGCGCTCGCCGCCCCGCAGATCGCCCAGCGGCTCTGCCGTACGGCCTGGCCGCCACCCCTCGCCGCCGGACTCACCGGCGCCCTCGTCGTCCTCGCGTCCGACGTCGTCGCACGCGAACTGATCCCCGGCACCGAACTGCCCGTAGGGATCGTCACCGGGGTGCTCGGCGCCCCGGTGCTGCTCTGGCTGCTCATCCGCGTCAACCGCGCGGGCTCAGGAGGCTGACCGATGTCCACCGCCGATCCCGAACTGCGGGCCGAGAGCCTGCACCTGGGCTACGACGACCGGGCCGTCGTCACCGGCCTCGACCTGGCCGTCCCGCCGGGCCGTATCACCGCCATCGTCGGGGCCAACGCCTGCGGCAAGTCGACGCTGCTGCGCGCCCTGGCCAGACTGCTGACACCCCGCCAGGGGACGGTGACCCTCGACGGCCGCGCCCTGCACTCCATCCCCACCCGCGAGCTCGCCCAGCGGCTCGGCATCCTCCCGCAGTCACCCGTCGCCCCCGAGGGGCTGACCGTCATCGACCTGGTCAACCGGGGACGCTCCCCGCACCAGACCTGGTGGCGGCAGTGGACCAAGGCCGACGAGCAGGCGGTGCACGACGCGCTCGCGGCGACCGGCACCACAGAGCTCGCCGACCGCGCCGTCGACGAACTCTCCGGCGGCCAGCGCCAGCGCGCCTGGATCGCCATGGCCGTCGCACAGGGCACCCCGGTGATGCTGCTCGACGAGCCGACCACGTACCTCGACCTGGCCCATCAGATCGATGTCCTCGACCTGATCACCGACCTCAACCGCCGCGAGGGACGCACGGTGGTGATGGTGCTGCACGACCTCAACCAGGCCTGCCGGTACGCCGACCATGTGATCGCCATGAAGTCCGGCCGGATCGTCGCGGAGGGCGCCCCCGCCGACGTCATCACCGCTACCACCGTGGAGGACGTCTTCGGGCTCCGCTGCCAGGTGACGACGGACCCGGTCAGCTCAACGCCGCTGGTCATCCCGGTGGGCCGGCACCATGCCCCCGCCGAGAACAGGGAGCCTGCGGCGAAACTTCCCGGCTGACACCGGAATCCGGCGTCCCACCGAAAGGGCAGACAGCGGAAAAATTGGCGTGAAAGGGACGGCCCGATTCGAGCAGTTCCCCAGGCATCGTCCAGCGGTGGCGTGCATCATCGAGCGGTACCCCGCTCATTTGGTTACTCTGTTCTCGACGGACAGCCGGAGGAGACCTACCAGTCTCCCCGGCCCGTTCTGGGACAGGCACGCACCACGGCCGCGGTCCCGCCCGACAACCGGCGCCACCGCGTCCGAACTGCCCTTGCCCATGCGGTTACGCGAGCACAAAGGAGTGCGCGGTGACACCTGAAACGACACAACGCGAGAAGCGTCCGGCAGACCGAAGCGATCGGGCCCGAGGGCCCGAGAAGCTCCTCAGCCTCGATGTCTGGGCCCGATCGGCGCCCATCCGGCTGGCCGGCTACGAGGAAGACCTGGCAGAGCCCCACATCCTGCAGGGAATCGACTAGCAGCGACTCGCCCGCCCCGGCCCCCGGCATCCGCCGGGGGCCGGGGCTTCCTCAACTCCTGACGTCCATCGCCAGCGACACCGCCCCGTACAGTGCGGCTTCGTCCACGAAGCGGGCCGGGGTGAGTTCGGGCGGAAACGGGACCGCGGCGTCCAGCGCCGTGCGGAACCGCTTCAGCAGGGGCCGCCCCGCCCCCATCAGACCGCCGCCCACCACCACACGCTCCGGATCCAGTGCGATGCAGAGATTCGCCACCGCCGCGGCGAGCGCGGACACCGACTCGTCGAGCAGGGACCGCACTTGGGGCTCGCGCCACCGGGCGAAGAGCGCGGCCGCCGATACGGGGGCGCCGAGCAGCTGTGCACCGCGGGAAGCGAGGGCGGCGCCCGAGACATGCTCCTCCAGCGGGGCGCGGCCCGCGGCGAAGCCCGGTTCGTCCGGGGTACGCAGCAGATAGGCGATCTCGCCCGCCGCCCCGTGGGCGCCGGGCACCACCCGCCCCCCGGCCACGATCCCGGCGCCCAGACCGGTGCCGATGTTGAGGTAGAGGCCACTGCTCACACCGCTCAGCCGCCCCCAGCGCAGTTCCGCGGCGGTGGCCGCCTTGACGTCGTTGTCGATCCGGAGCGGCAGTCCCCCGAACTCCTTGCGCAGCAGCCGGGGGAGGTCCAGGTCCTCCCAGCCCGGCACGGTCGGGGCCAGCCGGATCCGCTCGCCGTCGACCACGCCGATCGTGGCCACACCGACCCCCGTCAGTGCTCCTCCGGTCCCGGCGACCAGCTCGCCGGCCGCGGCGAGGGAGCGCCGCAGAACCCCCTGCGCACCGCCGGGGCCCGCGGTCGGCAGGCGGGTCCGGCCGAGGACGCGGGGGACCGGGCCCGCCGTGTCCATGGTGGCCAGCGCCACCTTCGTACCGCCGAAGTCGATGCCCAGGACGAAGCCGGGCGTCATCCCAGCCCCTCCGGACGGCCCTTGCGGGCCAGCGAGTCGAGGGCCACGGCCAGGGCGAGCACCAGCGCGGTGACCATGAAGCGGACCGAGGAGTCGACGCTCAGGAGCAGCATGCCGTTGGTGATCGACTGGATGACGAGAATGCCGAGCAGAGCGGCATAGGTACGCCCCCGCCCGCCGAAGAGACTCACCCCGCCGATGACGGCGGCCGCGATGGCGTTGAGCAGGATGTCGCTGCCGCCCGAGTTCTGGTTGACGGCGGACAGGCGGCTCGCCGCGAGGACCCCGCCGAACGCGGCGATCGTGGCGGACGCGACGAACGCGAGGGTGCGGACCCGGGGGACGTTGATGCCGGAGCGGCGAGCGGCCTCCGCGTTGCCGCCGACCGCGTACATCCGGCGGCCCGCCACGGTGTGCCGGACCAGCACGTCGAGGACGACGACCAGCGAGGCGAAGATCACGAGGGTGAGCGGGACGCCCCGGTCGGCGGTGAGGATACGGACGACGACCGCCAGCAGCACGGCGAGGGCCGCGACGCGCAGGGCAGGGCGGTGCACCGGCTCCACGGGGAGGTCGAGCGCGGCCCGTGCACGGCGGGTGAGCAGGGCGGCTGCCGCGTACGCCGCGGTGATCACCGCGACCAGGGTCCAGGAGAGGGCGTCGGGCAGCCAGGTGTCGCTGAGCTTCGCGATCGATCCGTCGAAGGGCAGATTGATGGTGCCGCCCTTGCCGAGGAGATAGATCAACAGGCCCTGCCAGCCGATCAGTCCGGAGAGGGTGACGACGAAGGACGGCATGCCGATACGGGTGAACATCAGCCCGTGCAGCAGCCCGATCGCCGCGCCCGCCGCCAGCGCCAGCAGGACGGCGAGCAGCGGGTGGAGGCCGTGGCGGACCGTCTGGATCGTCATCACGACGGCGCACAGACCGCTGACCGAACCGACCGACAGATCGATCTCGCCGAGCAGCAGCACCATGATCACACCGAGCGAGATGGTGCCCGTCGCGGCCATCTGCAGCGCGAGGTTGGTGAGGTTCTCGGGGGAGAGGAAGTGGCTGTTGAGGGAGGAGAAGACGGCCATGACGGCGGCGAGGGCCACGGTGACCGGCAGCGCCCCGAGCTCCCGCCCGGCCAGCCCCCGGCGGGCGGCGGCCGCGTACGCCTTCATGACGCGTACCCCGCACCCGTGATGGCCGCGACGATCATCTCCTGCGTCGCCTCCCGCGTCCGGAACTCGCCCGCGTTGGCGCCGAGCCTGAGCACGACGACCCGGTCGCTCACCGCGGTGACGTCGACGAGATTGTGCGAGATGAGCAGCACCGCAAGACCCCGGTCCCTCAATCGCCGTACCAGGGACAGGACTTGGGCGGTCTGCTCCACCCCCAGGGCGGCGGTCGGCTCGTCGAGGATCACCAGTCGGGGTGCGCCGATCAGTGCACGGGCGATGGCGACGGACTGGCGCTGACCGCCGGAGAGCGCCGCGACGGGGGTGCGGATCTCGGGTATCCGTACGTCCAGGGAGGCGAGCAGATCGCGGGCGGTGCGCTCCATGCGCAGCTCACGGAGCCAGGTGAAGCGGCGCTCCTCGTGCCCGAGGAAGAGATTGGCGACGACGTCCAGGTTCTCGCAGAGCGCCAGGTCCTGGTGGACGGTGGAGATGCCCAGCGCCTGGGCGTCGTGCGGGCCGCGGACGGTGACCGGGCGCCCGTCGAGGGTGATCTCGCCCGCGTCGGCGTGCGTGACCCCCGACACCACCTTGATCAGGGTGGACTTTCCGGCGCCGTTGTCCCCGACGAGTGCCACCACCTCACCGGCGCGGACGTCCAGGTCCACCCCGGCGAGGGCGCGTACCGGACCGTACCGCTTGACCACGTTCCGCACGGCCAGCAGGGCCGCCACTACCGAAGCCCCGCTGCCGTGCACGCGGTGGCGAAGGCGGCGGTGCAGATCTGGTCCACCGTGTAGAAGCGGTCCTTGACGATCGTGTCCTTGATCTTTTCCTTGGTGACCGCGGTGGGGCTGAGCATGTACGCGGGGATCCCCGCGGTGCCGTTGTTCACGGTCGTGGGCGCCTTGATCTTCTCGCCGCGGCCGAGCGCCACGGCGGTCTCGGCGGACTGTGCGGCCTGCGCGGGGATGTCGAGATAGACGGTCATGTACTGATCGCCCGTCACAATGCGCTGTACACCGGCCAGTTCGGCGTCCTGTCCGGTGATCGGCGGCAGCTTTGCGTATCCGGCGCGCTTCATCGCGGCGATGGCGCCGCCCGCCATCCCGTCGTTGGCGGAGAGGACTCCGGCCACGGAGTCCCGGCCGAGCGCGGTGATCGCCTGCTCCATCTCGTCCTGAGCCTTGTCCGGGCTCCAGTCGGGGGTGTCGTACTCCCGGCCGATGGTCACCTTGCCGTCGAGGACGCTGTGCGCACCCTTCTTGTAATCGGCCGAACTGGGGTCCGTCTTGGCCCCGTTGATCATCACGATCCCGGGCTTTCCCGTGACGCCCCGCGCCTTCATGGCATCCAGCAGGGCCTGCCCCTGCATCTCGCCGACCCTGACGTTGTCGAAGGAGACGAAGGCGTCGTACGAAATCCCCGTGATGAGCCGGTCGTACGCCAGCACCGGGACCTCCTTCTGCTGCGCCGCATGGATCTGCGGGGCGACGGCCGCGGCGTCCACGGCGTCCAGGACGAGGACGTCCGCGCCCTGGGTGAGGGCCGCCTCGATCTGGGACTGCTGCTTGGGGGCGTCCTGGTCGGCGTTGAAGTACAGCACCTTGCAGCCGGGGCAGAGGGCCTTGACCTTCGCCTCGAACTTCGGGCGGTCCACGGCTTCGTAGCGCGTGGTCTTGGACTCGGGAAGCAGCAGGGCGATCGTCGGGTTCTTCCCGCTGCCGGAAGAGTTTCCGCTGTCGGAACAGCCGGCGACGAGCAGTAACGCCACGGCCGGCAAGGCTATCCATCCACCGCGCATGAGCCTCTCCTCGTGGTGAGGGCCGAAGGCTGAGCTGAGTTCCCTTCGAATGTGGGACCGTTGGCAGAGTTTGGCAAGGTCTCTGCCGAAGAAAGGGAGAGTCCTTCACGAAGGGGGCAGCGATGACCGGACACGACGATCCGACGGCCAACTCGACCAGCGTGCTGCGGATCATGAACGAACGGGCGCTCTTCGAGCAGCTTTTGCGCCACGGCCCGGTCTCCAGGCCCCAGTTGGCGGCCGCCACAGGTCTCTCCAAGCCCACGATCTCCGTCGCACTCGCCGATCTCGAACGCGTGGGCGTGGTGCGGTCCGTGGGTCTGGCGACCGGCGGAACGGGCCGGGCGGCGCAGCTCTACGAGATCCATCCGCAGGCCGGCTGGGTGATGGCCTTCGACGTCGGCCGGTCGTTCGTGCGGATCGCCCTCGCCACCCTCACGGGAGAGACCGTGGTCCGCCGCGATGTGCGCTCCAGGGCGCGCAGCGCCGTGGGTCTGCTGGCCCAACTGGAGTCGCTCGCACGGGAGATCACCGAGGAGGCGGGCATCGGTCCGGAGGCCGTCACGTTCACCGTCTTCGGCACCCCGGGCACCCACGACCAGCGGACCGGAGTGCTGCGTCTCGCGCCCAATCTGCCCGGATGGAACCGGCCGGGCTCCGTGGACCGGCTCCGTACAGTGACAGGATCGCCCTTCCTCGTCGAGAACGACATCAATCTGGCCGCCCTCGGCGAGCAGGCGCACGGCCTGGGCGGCGACGTCGACGACTTCGTCTTCATGTCGATCGGCACGGGCATCGGCTTGGGAGTTGTTCTCGGGGGACGGCTCCACCGCGGTGCGCAGCGTGCGGCTGGCGAGATCTCGTATCTGCCGTTCGGTGAGAGCGATCCCCTCGCCGCCGGGCCCGTGTCCCGCCGCCGGGGGCTGCTGGAGTCCGTCGCCTCCGCCGACGCGGTGGTCGCCGTGGCCCGGCGCTTCGGCATGAGCGGGCGCATCAGTGCGAAGCGGATCTTCGATGCCGCACGGGCCGGGGACGCGACGGCACTACGGGTCGTGGAGGCCGAGGCGGACCATCTCGCCCATGCCCTGGCCAGTGTCATCGCCGTACTCGACCCGGAACTGGTGGTGCTCGGGGGCGGAATCGGGGCGCACGGCGGGGAGTTGCTCGTGGGTCCGGTGCGGGAGCGGCTCGGCGACCTGGTGCCCCTGCGTCCGCCGCGGATCGAGGCGTCGGCGCTGGGCGACGACGCGGTGGTTCTCGGGGCGCTGGCCACCGGGCTGCGTCAGGCGCGTGACCTGGTGTTCCAGCGGGCCCTGGCTTCTGACTGACACTCAGCAGTCATCGGATGTCAGAGTGAGGGAAGTTCCTTTCTGTGCGGTGAAGTGTATTGACAGGCGGTCATCGCGCTCCAATCATCGGACCTCATGACCGAACTTCCCAGGCGCCATGTACTCGGAATGACGGCGGGGGCGGCAGTCGGCGCCGCCCTTCTCACCCCGGCAACGGCCGATGCGGATCCAAGAACGGCAGACACGGTCGGAGAAGTGAGAGGCGACTGGGGCACGGTCCCGGCCGCCGTCCCCGTACCGCTCGACCAGTGGTTCGACAACGACGGCATCGACACCGCGGACGCCCGCGGCGGCAACTTCGACGGTTCCGGATACACCTTCCCCGGTGAGGAACTCCCCGCAGGGCCAGTGCAGTTGGACGGAGTTCCGTTCCTCTTCCCCGCCTCGACGGCGGGCGCCAAGAACAACATCGTCGCCCTCGGGCAGCGCATCGACCTTCCCCGGGGCCGGTATCTCTCCGGCTCGTTCCTCGTCGCCTGCAGCTACGGCGCGGCCTCGGGTCCTGCCACCCTGCACTACGCGGACGGCTCGACCGGTACGGCCGGTCTCGGTGGCCCCGACTGGTACTCCGGAAGCGGACCGCTCTCCGCCCCCTACCGCTACAACCCGTCCGGCGGCAAGGACGCCAACCGCGTCTCCTTCGGCGTCTCCGAGGTCGCGATCGACCCGTCGAAGGAGATCGTGGGCGTCACCCTGCCCACCACCAACCCGGCCGAGGCCAACAAGTCATCGCTCCACGTCTTCGCGCTCTCGCTCCAACCGGCCGCCGACGGGCGGGCGTTGACCCTGCGCGCCGCCCACTCCACCACCAGCTCCCTCGACTCGGGCGCCCAGAGCGTGGAAGCCACCGTCGTCAACGCGGGCACCGTCGGGATCCTCGCCTCCGACGCGCTCACCGTCTCCGTCGACGTGGCGGGCGCCCGTACGGTCCAGCCCGCCCGGATCCCGCGGCTCGCCCCCGGCGACCAGGCCAGAGTGCGCATCGGCATCCGCAGCAGGCCCGGCGTGGAGCCGGGAACCCAGCAGTCGGGCCGGGTCGTGGCCCGCGGCCGCGGCCAGGAGGCGGCGGCATCACCGAGTCAACTCACTCTGGGTGTGCCGGACTTCCAGCCCACCGACGCCTCGCTCTCCACCCACCAGGCCCCGTACTGGTTCCAGGACGCCAAATTCGGCATTTTCATCCACTGGGGCGTGTACTCCGTGCCCGCCTGGGCGCCGGTCGGCAAGCAGTACGCCGAGTGGTACTGGGACCAGATGCAGGACCCGAACAACCCCACCTACGCCCACCACCGCGAGGTGTACGGCGAGAACTTCAACTACGACGACTTCATACCGCAGTTCACGGCCAAGAACTTCAACCCGCGCTCCTGGGTCGAGCTCTTCCGCGACGCCGGTGCGCAGTACCACGTCCTCACCTCCAAGCACCACGAGGGCTTCGCGCTCTGGGACTCCAAGGTCTCCGACCGCAACGCCGTCAAGATGGGCCCGGGGCGCGACCTGATCAAGGAGCTCTTCGAGGCGTCCCGGACGTACGCGCCCGAACTCCACCGCGGCCTGTACTTCTCGATGCCCGAGTGGTTCAACCCCGACAACCCCTGGATGGGCCACGCGCCCCGCAACCCGTACACCCTGGAACCCGTCCCGTACACCGGCTACACCGCCGGCAAGGACTACGTGAAGGACCTCCAGGCCCCGCAGATGCTGGAGCTGATCGAGGGCTACGACCCCGAGATCATCTGGTGCGACATCGGCGGCGTGAACGACAGCCACCGGGTCCTGGCCGAGTACTTCAACCACGCCAAGAACCGCAACCGGCCGATCGAGGTGACGGTCAACAACCGCTCGGGCATCGGCCCGCACGACTTCACGACGCCCGAGTACACGACGTACGACTCGGTCGTCACCGACAAGTGGGAGGCCAGCCGGGGTCTCGACCCGTTCAGCTACGGGTACAACCAGGCCACCCCCGACAGCATGTACATGTCCGCGGAGGAGATCGTGCACACGATCGTCGACGCGACGAGCAAGAACGGGAACTTCCTGCTCGACATCGGGCCGCGCGCCGACGGCACCATCCCCGAGATCATGCAGACCAGGCTGCGCGAGACGGGCCAGTGGCTGAAGGTCAACGGCGAGGCGATCTACGGCAGTACGTACTGGGCGCGGATGCCGGAGCTGGGCGAGGACCTGCGGTTCACCGTCCAGCCGGGCAAGGCCTTCTACATCCACTCGCTGGCACAGCCCGGCGCCATGCTCACCGTCGAGGCGCCGGTACCGGTCCGCAGCGGCGACAAGGTGACCATGCTCGGCTACGGCCGGCCGCTCAACTGGCGTACGAGCGGCGGGAAAATGGTGATCGACGTGCCCGCGGGTGCCAGGGCCGCGGGCCGTTACGCCTGGGTCTTCAAGATCGAGCAGATCAGGTAGCGCCGTCGGCGATCCGCCGGAGGACCGCGGTGAGCCGGTGGGCGTAGGCCCGCTGGAGCACCGGGACCAGCGGGCCCGCGAGCCGGGTGTACCAGCTCGCGGGCCGGCTGAAGGCAGTGACCGTGAACCACACGGTCCCGTCCGCGGCCAGCTCGACCACGAACGACTCCTCGCCGCACTCCGGGTGGCGGGCGCGGGTGCCGTACGCGAACCCGGTCCGTTCGCTCTCGTACGCCGTCCAGATCACCTCGCAGGGGGCGCGGAACCGCAGCGGCCCGAACCCCAGCGACACCTCGACGAACGTCTCCGGCTCGACGCGCGGAACCTCCGCCGTCACCCGCGCACCCGTGGCGCGGTGCATCCGCCAGCCGGTCACGGCGGAGCCCGCGGCCTCGAACGCCGCGCGGCCGTGACCGACGGGGGAGCGGACCTGGAGGTGGTGGTAGCCGGGAGGCAGCGGGAGCAGGCGGGTGGCGCCGCGCTCCTCGTAGTTGAGGGCGCCCGAGCGGTCGGTCCGGTTCATCCGGCTCAGAAGATTCATACGGCAGCAGTCTCCTTGATGCGACGCCAGGCCAGCACCGAACAGAGTGCGAAGCCGAGCGCGTTGCCGAGGCCGTGAGTGGCGGCCATCCAGGTCAGGGTGGGATGCGGAATTCCGGTGGCCTCGCCGAGTGCCCAGCTCAGCGCGAGGAGCATGGTTGCCACCAGGACACCGGCGGCGGTGGCGAGCATCGCCCGCGTCAGCCGGTCCCGGCCGCGCGTACGAATGTCCCGCCAGGTCAGCAGCGAAACGGCCCACATGCCCGCAGTGAGGACAAGTGCCCCTGCGAGTTCTGCCCAGTCGTCGACGAAGTAGCCGACGAGTACGAGCAGCGTTCCCAGTGGCACGCTCAGCGCGGCCAGCTTTCCCGTACGTCCGCCGCTCGTCCGGCAGCAGAGGCCCGCGACCAGGGCCGCGCTGAATCCGGCGAAGTGGAAGTGCGGCACGGTCAGCGCCAGGATTCCCAGGCCGAAGCCGAACAGTTCGTGCCCCGAGCGTTCGGCGACCAGGGCGAGGCCGGCGACGGACGGGGTGACCAGCGCGGTGAGCACCGCGATCTCGGCGGCGGCGAGGGAGCGGTTGCGGTACAGCCGCAGTGGCGCGTGCGCCGCGAGGAACACGGTGGCCAGGGCGTAGACCGAGGCCAGGGCGGTCGCCGTCGGACCGCGCTCCAGCCAGAGCGAGAGGGCGCCGGGCACCGCCGCGAGCGGCCAGAGCCGACGGACCGGATCCAGCCGGGGGTCGCCGATCAGCCGCAGCCCCGCGGGGACCACGACCAGCATCCCCAGCATCACGATCAGATCGACCAGTACGGACATCTGTTCCCCCCACCCCTTGGTTGAACGCGTTCAAGACGCAGCTTGAGCGTAGACCGTGAATTGAACGTGTTCAAGTCCGAATCCCCGACCGTTCGAGTAATGGGACAAACCGTGGCAGAGTGGCTCCATGGTGGATCGGACGGCGGGCACTTCGTCCCTTCCGGACGACTGGCCCGCACACCCGGATCTGAGCCTTGCCCTGAACCGGATGGGCAGCTTCGACTGGGATCTCGACAGCGGACTGATGCACCTCGATCAGTCCGCCCTCGACGTGTTCGACCTCTACGCCGACGAGTACGACGGCCACCCCGAGACCCTCGGCCGCCGCGTCCCCTCCGACGAGGGCACCCGGCTCGACGCGATGGTCTCCCAGGCACTCAAGAACGGCGCGACCACCTACGGCGCCTACTTCCGCGTCCGCGGCCGCGACGGCTTCCTGCGCTGGGTCCACACCCAGGGCTTCATCCGCCGCAACGCCGAAGGCCGGCCGCACCGCATCATCGGCATCGTCCGCGACGCGGCCCAGGAGCTCGCCGAGTCCGCCGCCCGCCACGAGCTGGACACCGAGCGACGCCGCCGTACGAGCCTCGTCGAGGGGACCACCGCGGCCCTGGCGCACGCCCGCACCGTCCGCGACGTCATCGACGTACTGAAGGACTCGCAGGGCCTCGAACACCTGGGGGCCACCAGCCTGGTCATGGGTCTGCACGAGGCCGGCCGCATCCACCTCGTCGCCGAGGGGCCGGAGAACAGCTTCGTGCCCGGCACGCGCTACACCCGGGTCGACGAGCCGTACCCGATGAGCGAGGTGATCCGCACCCTCGCACCCCGCTTCATCGAGTCGCCCGAGGACTTCGCGACCTCCTACCCGGGCCTGTGGCCGCACATCAGCGGCCTGGGCATCACCGCCGCCGCGTATCTGCCGCTGATCGCGCAGGCCCGCCCCATCGGCGCGCTCGGGCTGCTCTACCGCGACAAGACGGGCTTCACCAGCGACGAGCGCAACCTTCTGGTCGCCCTCGGCAGTTCCATCGCCCAGAGCCTGCAGCGCGCCATGCTCTACGAACAGGAGCACGACCTGGCCCAGGGGCTCCAGCAGGCGATGCTGCCTCGCCGCATCCCCGAGGTTGCGGGGGCGGAGATCGCCGTCCGCTACCGTTCCGCCCGGCTCGGCCGGGACATCGGCGGTGACTGGTACGACGTGATCCCCCTGCCCGGCGGCCGGGTCGGGGCCGTCATCGGCGACGTACAGGGGCACGACACCCATGCGGCGGCCGTCATGGGCCAACTCCGCATCGTGCTGCGGGCGTACGCGGCCGAGGGGCACACCCCCGCCACCGTCGTGGCCCGCGCATCCGTCTTCCTCCACGAACTGGACACCGACCGCTTCGCCACCTGCACCTACGCCGAGGTCGACCTGTCCACCGGCGTCATCCAGGTGGTGCGCGCCGGGCACGTCGACCCCCTGATGCGGCACGCCGACGGCAGCTGCCGACGGCTGCCCGTCGAGGGCGGACTGCCGCTCGGGCTCTCCGCCGAGTTCCGGCAGCTCGAATACCCCGTCACCACCGTGGAGCTGGACCCCGGACATGCCCTGCTGCTCTACACCGACGGCCTCGTGGAGCAGCCCGGCGCGGACCTGGACGACGGCATGCAGGCGCTGTCGATGGCGGTCGAGAGCGGCCCGAGGGATCTGCAGCTCCTGGCCGACCGGCTGTGCGAGGTGGTCGACGACCGCAGCGGCGCGGACGACGTGGCGCTGCTGCTTCTGCGCCGTACGGTCGGGGACCTGCCGCAGTCGGGCGGCCGGCTGCGGCAGCATGTGGCCGCCGCCGACCCGGAGGCGCTGAGCTCGGCGCGGCACATGATCCGTGCGGCGGTCCGGGCCTGGGGCGCCCGGGAGAGGTCCGATGAAATCGAGCTGGCCGCCGACGAGTTGATCACCAACGCGCTGATGCACACCGACGGCGGGGCCATCGTCACGATCCGGGTTCTCGCGGGTCCCGAGCGCCGGATGCGCGTCGAGGTGGAGGACCGGTCCAGCGCTCTGCCGCGCCGCCGTGAGGCGGGGGAGTCGGGGGTCTCGGGGCGCGGGCTGATGCTGGTGGACCGGTTGGCGGAGGTGTGGGGAGTCGAGTCGCGAGGCAGCGGTAAATGCGTGTGGTGCGAGTTCATCGTGCCGCGGCGCGAGGCAATGTGATGGATACGCGCTGGTAACGGT
Organism: Streptomyces sp. NBC_01465; assembly: GCF_036227325.1. Classification (NCBI taxonomy): domain Bacteria; kingdom Bacillati; phylum Actinomycetota; class Actinomycetes; order Kitasatosporales; family Streptomycetaceae; genus Streptomyces; species Streptomyces sp. NBC_01465. Next base: position 8,268,131 of record NZ_CP109467.1, read on the forward strand.
CCGTATCCTGAACGTACTTGACCGTAACCGACCGTGGGCGATTGACTGCTGGTTCACCCGCCTCCGATGACATCGAGGATCCGTTGAGCACCGAGCTTCTGGCACCGCTTGATCTCGCGTTCTGGCACCTCGAATCCGCCGAGCACCCCATGCATCTGGGAGCGCTCGCCGTCTTCGATCCCGCACCAGGCTCCGGCGACGAGGAACTGGTGAACGTCCTCGCCGCCCGGGCCGCCGCCATCCCCCGGCTGAGGATGTGCGTACGGGGGGTGTGGCTGCCCGTGGGCGGGGCCGCCTGGAGCGAGGACAAGCACTTCGACGTGACCCGCCATGTGCGGCTCGTACGGCTGTCCGCAGCCGACTTCGACGCAGAAGTCAGAGATCTCGCGGGGGAGTTGATGGAGCGCCCGCTGGAGCGCGGGATCCCGCCCTGGGAGATGTACGTGCTGACGGGTGGCGCAGACGGCTCCTTCGCCGTCCTGGTGAAGATGCATCACGCGCTCGCCGACGGAATGCGCGCCGTGGCGATCGGGGCCGGCATCTTCGACCAGATCGCGGGTGCGCGTGCCGTGGCCGGCACCCGGCGGAGGAAGGCCGTACCGCCCCGTTCGTGGCTGCCGGGGCCGCGGCAGGTCGCGGGCTTCGCACGGGACAGGATCGAGGAGTTCGGGCAGGCGGTGGGCATCGGGGCCTCGGTGATGCGGGCCAGCAGGCTCGATCTGTGGGGGGACTCGGCGCTGACCGCGAGTTCGAGCGGGACGCGGCGGATGGCGACGGCCGTACTGGACCAGACCGATGTGCTGCGGGTCCGGCGCGCGGTGGGCGGTACGGCGAACGACGTGCTGATCGCCACGGTCGCCGGAGGGCTGCGGCGCTGGCTCCTGGAGCGCGGCGAGGAGCTCCCGGGCGCCGACCCGCGGGCGCTGGTGCCGGTGTCCCGGCGCCGCCCGGGCGCACCTCCCAGCTCCGGGAACAAGCTCTCGGCCTACCTTGTCGGTCTGCCGGTCTCCGAACCGGACCCCTGGCTGCGGCTCGGTGTTGTACGTGACGCCATGGACCGCAACAAGGCGGCCGGACCCTCGCGCGGGGCCGGTGCGGTGGCCGTTCTCGCCGATCAACTGCCGCCGCTGGCGCACCGGTTCGGGGCGTCGTTGGCGGGCAGTGCGGCCCGGGTGCTCTTCGACGTACTGGTGACCAGTGTCCCGCTGCCGCGCTCCACCCTCTCGCTCGGCGGCTGCCCGCTGCGCGAGATCTATCCGATGGCCCCGCTGGCACGCGGGCAGGCCCTCGCCGTCGCGCTCTCCACGTACGGCGGTCGGGTGCATGTGGGGCTGGTCGCCGACGGCAAGGCGGTGCCGGACGCCGACCGTCTCGCGGCGTGCATGAAGGAGGAGCTCGCAGAATTGCTCGCAGAGGTGTTGACGCACTGAAGTGATCCGATGAATATTCGTCGCATGCGGCGGAACATGATCGGACACAGCGGGGTCGAAGTCACCGAACTCTCCTTCGGCGCGGCCGGGATCGGCAATCTCTTCACCCCGGTCGGCGACGAGGAAGCCCGGGCCGCGGTGGACGCGGCCTGGGACGAAGGCATTCGGTACTTCGACACCGCGCCGCACTACGGACTGGGGCTCTCCGAGCGCCGGCTCGGCGCGGCGCTGCGGGACCGGCCGCGCGAGGAGTACGTCGTCTCCACCAAGGTCGGACGAATCCTTGAGCCCGCAGCGGGCGGGGGTGACGACCTGGCCAACGGCTTCGCCGTCCCCGCCGACGCCCGACGCGTCTGGGACTTCAGCGCCGACGGGATCCGCCGCAGCATCGAGGACAGCCTGCTGCGCCTCGGCCTGGACCGGATCGACCTCGTCTATCTGCACGATCCGGACGACCATGCGGAGGCCGCCTTCGGCCAGGCCTACCCGGCCCTGGAGAAACTGCGCGCCGAAGGCGTCGTCGGCGCGATCGGCGCCGGAATGAACCAGACCGCGATGCTCACCCGCTTCCTCCGCGACACCGACGTCGACGCCGTGCTCTGCGCGGGCCGCTACACCCTCCTCGACCGCACCGCCCTCGCCGAGCTGCTGCCCGAGGCCACCGCGCGCGGCAAGAGCGTCGTCGTGGGAGGCGTCTTCAACTCCGGGCTGCTCGCCGACCCCCGGCCGGGCGCGACCTACAACTACACCGCCGCCTCCACCGAACTCCTCGACCGTGCCCTGCACTTGAAGGACGTCGCGGGCCGCCACGGAGTCCCGCTGCGGGCCGCGGCCCTCCGCTACCCCGCCCGGCACCCCGCCGTGGCGAGCGTCCTGGTCGGCACCCGGTCGGCCGACGAGGTGCGCGACGCCGCCGCCATGATGCGCCACGAGACCCCCGCCGCGCTCTGGGACGAACTGCACACCGAGGAGCCGAGTTGAGAGTCGCCCTGCACACCAAGGTCCGCGCCGACCGGATCGAGGAGTACGAAGCCGCACACCGCGAGGTCCCCGAGGAGCTGACCGCGGCGATACGGTCCGCGGGCGCCACCTCCTGGACGATCTGGCGCAGCGGCACCGACCTCTTCCACCTCATCGAGTGCGAGGACTACGCGCGGATGCTGGCCGAGCTGGAGAAGCTGCCGGTGAACATCGCCTGGCAGGCCCGCATGGACCAGCTCCTCGACGTCGCCCACGACTATTCGTCGGAGGGGTCCTCGGCCGGACTGCCCGTCGCCTGGGAGCTCTGAGCGCATGCGGATCATCGACGCCCACCACCATGTGTGGGATCTGTCCGTACGGGACCAGGACTGGATCACCGGTCCCGAACTTGCCCCACTGAGGCGCGACTTCACGCTTGCCGACCTCGAACCCGAGGCGCGCGCGGCCGGGGTCGCGGCCACGGTCCTCGTACAGACGGTCACCGTGGCCGAGGAGACCCCGGAATTCCTCGCGCTCGCGGACGGCAGCGACCTGGTCGCCGGGGTCGTCGGCTGGACTGAACTCACCGCCCCGGACGTGGCCGACACGCTCGCCGCCCTGCGTGAACTCCCCGGCGGGGACCGGCTGGTGGGCATCCGCCACCAGGTGCAGGGTGAGCCCGACCCCCAGTGGCTGCTCCGGCCGGACGTACAGCGCGGGCTCGCGGCGGTGGCCGCCGCCGGGCTTGCGTACGACCTTCTGGTCCTGCCGCACCAGCTGCCCGCGGCGGCGAAGGCCGCGGCGCAGCACCCCGAACTCACCTTTGTGCTGGACCACTTGGGCAAGCCGCCGATTGCGTCCGGGACACTGGAGCCCTGGGCCGAACAGGTGCGGGCGCTCGCCGCCCTCCCCAACACGGTCTGCAAGCTGTCCGGGATGGTCGCCGAGGCCGCATGGGACACCTGGACGGCCGAGGACCTCCATCCGTACGCCAAGACCGTGCTCGACGCCTTCGGTCCCGACCGGCTGATGTTCGGATCCGACTGGCCGGTGTGCCGTCTGGCGGCCACGTACGGTGAAGTCCTTGAAGTGGCCCGCACGTTGACGGACGGACTGAGCCCGGACGAGCGTGCGGACGTCTTCGGGGCGACCGCCGCCCGCGTCTACGGAGTCTGAGGCCCGACCGACACCAGGCGCTCTCCCGCGGCCGTCCGTACCTCGAAGTGGTCGATGCGCTCCAGCGGGAGGGCCGCCCCGCCCGCGGCCCGGACGGTCTTCCCGTCCGACGCCGACCAGGTGGCCACCGTCTGCTCCTCGCCACCGCGCCCGACGGCGACCAGGACACAGGTCGTGGCCCGGGGTTCGTCGCGCACGTCAAGACCCACCTCCGTGCCCCAGGCGGCGGGCCGCGCCGCGACCACCGCCGACACCCCCGAAGCCGGGTCGGTGGCCGCCCACCGCTGCCCGCCCTCCGCCCCGCCGGCCCCGGTCCGTACGAGGGCGAAGGCACCGCCCGCGGCCAGCACGACGGCCGCCACCAGCAGCACGAACCGCCGTCTGCGGCCCGTCCTCTGGCGGGCCTCCACCAGGCCGAGCACCCGGTGCAGCAGCCGCCCGCCGTCCGAGGCCATCGCCTCCGCGCCCGGCGGGGTGCTCCGCGCGTACCAGGCGAGATGAGCCTCCATCCGCCCGAAATCGCCCAACAGCCCGGCGCAGTAGGGGCAGTCCATGAGGTGGTCCTCGAAGCGGAAGGCCTCGGCCTCGCCGAGTACACCGAGCGCATAGGCGCCGACGTCGTGATGCGGTTCCAGCGGCCTCATGCCTCGTCCTCTCAGCTCACCACCAGGTACGCACCCGGCCGCCGAATCACTCACCCCTTACACTCCGGCCTCATGCTGCGCGTACTGGCCGTCGACGACGAGGAACCGGCCCTCGAAGAACTTCTCTACCTGCTCCGCTCCGACCCCCGGATACGCAGCGCCGAGGGCGCCACCAGCGCCACCGAGGCGCTGCGCCGTATCGGCGACGCCCTCGGCGCCGGACCCGAAGACGACAACGCCATCGACGTCGCCTTCCTCGACATCCACATGGCCGGCCTCACCGGACTCGACATCGCACGCCTCCTCGCCGGCTTCGCCCGGCCCCCGCTCATCGTCTTCGTCACCGCCCACGAGGGCTTCGCGGTCCAGGCCTTCGACCTCAAGGCCGTCGACTACGTCCTCAAGCCCGTCCGCCGCGAGCGCCTCGCCGAGGCCGTACGACGCGTCGCCGAACAAGTCGGCAGCGGCCCGGCCCCCGTCCTGGACACCGCCGCCGACCAGATCCCCGTCGAACTGGGCGGAATCATCCGCTTCCTCGCGGTCGCCGACATCGCCTACGCCGAGGCCCAGGGCGACTACGCCCGCCTGCACACCGCCGAAGGCAGCCACCTCGTCCGCATCCCGCTCACCACGCTGGAGGAGCGCTGGCGCTCGCGAGGATTCGTACGCATTCACCGCAGCCACCTCGTCGCGCTCTCCCGTATCGACGAACTGCGCCTCGACGCGGGCTCCATGAGCGTCCGCATCGGCGCGGCCGAACTCCCCGTCAGCCGCCGCCACGCCCGCACCCTGCGCGACCTGCTCCTGCGGCAGGCCGGTCGCTGACCAGGCCCTTCCCGACACCCCGACCGCTTGCGTACACTCCGCGCCATGTCCGTAGAGCCCGCACCCCGACGCGAGCGCGTGACGGGCGAGCCCCGGCGCGTGCGACCGCTGCCCCGCTACCGCGCCCAGTCGGAGATCGACGAACAGACCGCACTCGGCGGCGCCTACGTACGCTCGCTCATCCGCAGCCAACTGCGAGCCGGACTGAGCGCGTTCGCGTTCCTCGCCCTCCTCGCCGGCACCCTCCCGCTGGCCTTCGCCGCACTGCGCAGCTCCACCGCGGTCTGGCTGGTCCTCGGCTTCGGTGCGTACCCGCTGCTCGTCCTCATCGCCTGGTGGTACGTCCGCAGGGCCGAGCGCAACGAGCGCGACTTCGCCCGACTCGTGAAGGGACGCCCCGCCGCGTGAGCCAGGCCTATGCGGTGGTGGCGGTGACCGTCGTCGTCCTCGCCACCGTCCTCATCGGCGGCTTCGGCCTGCGCATATCCCGCACCACCTCGGACTTCTACGTCGCCTCGCGCACGGTGGGCCCACGCCTCAACGCCGCCGCGATCAGCGGCGAATACCTCTCCGCCGCCTCCTTCCTCGGCATCGCGGGCCTCGTCCTCGTCCACGGCCCCGACATGCTCTGGTACCCGGTCGGCTACACCGCCGGCTACCTGGTCCTCCTGCTCTTCGTCGCGGCCCCGCTGCGCCGCTCCGGTGCGTACACCCTGCCCGACTTCGCCGAGGGCCGCCTGGAGTCGCAGACCGTACGCCGGCTGGTGAGCGCCTTCGTCATCGGCGCGGGCTGGCTCTACCTCGTGCCCCAACTCCAGGGCGCAGGGCTCACATTGGCGATCCTCACCGGCGCCCCCGACTGGCTCGGTCCGGCCATCGTCGCCACCGTCGTCGTCCTCGCGGTCGCCGCAGGCGGCATGCGCTCCATCACCTTCGTCCAGGCCTTCCAGTACTGGCTGAAACTCACCGCCCTCCTGGTCCCCGCCCTCTTCCTGGTCCTGGCCTGGCAGCACGACGGCCGCCCGCACATCCCGGCCGGTGCACCCGCCGCCGTCCCCGCACTCGCCATCGCGGGCAGCCTCGGCCGGGCCGACCACCCGCTCTACGCGACCTACGGACTGATCGTCGCGACCTTCCTCGGCACCATGGGTCTGCCGCACGTCGTCGTCCGCTTCTACACCAGCCCCGACGGTCGCTCCGCCCGCCGCACGACCGTTGTCGTCCTCGCCCTCATCGGCGTCTTCTATCTGCTGCCGCCCGTCTACGGAGCGCTCGGCCGCCTGTACGCCTCCGAGCTCTCCCTCACCGGGGACGCGGACGCCGCCGTACTGCTCCTGCCCGGGCGGCTCATCGGCGGCACCGGCGGAGACCTCCTCGGCGCACTGGTCGCGGGCGGCGCCTTCGCCGCGTTCCTCTCGACCGCCTCCGGCCTGACCATGGCCGTCGCGGGCGTCCTCACCCAAGAGTCCCGCGGCGTACGCCACTTCCGCCTCGCCACCCTGCTCGCCATGGCGATACCCCTGGCGGGGGCCCTGCTGACCACCGGTGTCCCGGTCGCCGACGCCGTCGGCATGGCCTTCGCCGTCTCCGCCTCGTCCTTCTGCCCGCTGCTCGTCCTCGGCATCTGGTGGCGGCGGCTCACCCCGCCGGGCGCCGTCGCTGGACTCCTCCTCGGCGGCGGCTCCGCACTGATCGCCGTCTCGGTCACGATGAGCGGCGCCGTCCCGCCGGGCTGGGCCCACACGCTGCTCGCCTGGCCCGCCGTCTGGTCGGTCCCCGTCGGCTTCCTCGCCATGGTGCTGGTGTCGCTGGCCACCCCGGCCCGGATACCGGCCGGCACGCACGCCGCCATGACCCGCTTCCACCTCCCCGAGGCGCTGCGATGAGCGGGGAGGCGGCCGCCGCGCTGATCGTGCTGGGCCCGCTGCTGCTCGCCGGAGGGTTCGTCCTCGGGCGCCGTACCGCACGTCCTTCCCGTACGAGCGACGTCGGCACCCCCGTGGAGCGCGCCACCTTCGAGACCCTGCACACCGCATCCCTTGCCGCGCCTCCGCTGCGCGCCGGGCTCACCGAGGAGAGCGCCCGCAAGGCCGCGCGCAGGCTCCGCTCCCTGCTCGGCACCGACGCCCTGTGCCTCACCGACGGCGAGCAGGTCCTCGCCTGGGACGGGGCGGGGGACCACCACGCACCGCAGCTCATGGGCCAGGTCGCGGGCCTCCTGCACACCGGCCGCGACACGGCGTTCACCAGCGCCTGCGACGACCTGGACTGCCCCCTGCGTTGGGCGGTCGCGGTTCCGCTGACCGTCGACCACCGGGTGCTCGGCTCGCTGGTCGCCTACGCGCCGCGCGAGTCCGCGGTCCTCGCCCGCGCGGCCGGCGAGGTGGCCCGCTGGGTCTCCGTACAGCTGGAGCTCGCCGAACTTGACCGCTCCCGCACCCAGTTGATCGAAGCGGAGATCAAAGCGCTGCGCGCCCAGATCTCCCCGCACTTCATCTTCAACTCCCTCGCCGCCATCGCCTCGTTCGTACGGACCGACCCCGAGCGCGCCCGCGAACTCCTGCTGGAATTCGCCGACTTCACCCGCTACTCCTTCCGCAGGCGCGGCGACTTCACCACCCTCGCCGACGAACTGCACTCCATCGACCAGTACTTGGCGCTGGTACGGGCCCGTTTCGGATCGCGCCTGAGCGTCACCCTCCAGGTCGCACCGGAAGTCCTGCCCGTCGCCCTGCCCTTCCTCTGTCTGCAGCCCCTCGTCGAGAACGCCGTCAAACACGGGCTCGAAGGCGCCGTCGACAGCAGCCGCATCACCATCAGCGCGCTCGACGCCGGAGCCGAGGCCGAAGTGGTCATCGAGGACGACGGCACCGGGATGGAGCCGGAGCGGCTGCGCTCCATCCTGCGCGGCGAGGGCGGTGCCTCCTCCGGCATCGGCCTGCTCAACGTGGACGAGCGGCTGCGCCAGGTCTACGGAGACGCCTACGGCCTGGTCATCGACACGGGCGCCGGAGCGGGCATGAAAGTCACGCTGCGCATACCGAAGTACCGTGCGGGCGTGCACGGTTCGTAACCCCCCCGGCCTGCTCAGAACAGGGTGATCGCCAGATGCCCCAGCGGCAGCCCCAGCTGCCAGGCCGGAGTCCACACCTGCGGTCCGTCCTCGACCTCGGGCACCACCCCGGGCACCACGGCGTCGAGATCGGCCGCGAGCAGCTCGGTCTCCTCCAGCCACCGCCAGGCCGTCCGCGCCAGCGGCAGATCGGGCCCGTTCCCGTCCTCCCGCTCCTGCAGCTGATCGAGCCGTCGGCAGACCCACTCACGCCACCGGGTGTTGTACGCGGTGAGCGCCAGCCACTCGTCGAGACGGGCCACCACCCGGGCACCGCCGACCGCACCGTCCGACAGGAAGATCGTCAGCGCGAGCGCATCACGCCCCGCCCGGAACTCCAGTGTCGTGGGCGGCATCAGATCACCCGTGCGCAGTAATTCGTCGGCGATGTACTCGGCGTACATCCATGCCATCGGCACCAGTAGTCCTTCACCACTGGTCCCGTTCTTACTCTCGGGACGCATCCCGTCTCGCCTCTTTCATCTCTCGACCAGGCAACTCCGTGGAGCATTGAACCGGGACGGGAGCCGCCCCGTGGCCAGAAGGACAGGATTCGTCATCGAAGGCGAGGATGCCCATGACCGACGCACCCCCGCCGGGCCCCCATGTGCGGCCGCTCCTCGGCGCGTACGTACTGAGCGCGCTCGCGCCCGACGAGGACAGCCGGGTGGCAGCCCATCTCCAGGCCTGCGACGCCTGCGGAGCCGCCTATCTGGAGGTCGCCGAGGCCCCGTCACTGCTCGCGCTCTCCAGCGAGGAGGAACTGCTCGGGGACGAGGAGCCGTAACCGGGCAGCCGGCGCCCCAGCACCCGAAGGGCGTAGTACGAACGGGACTTGACGGTCCCCGCCGGTATCCCGAGGACCTCGGCCGCTTCGTTGACGCTCAGCCCGCGGAAGTAGATCTGCACCAGCACGGCCCGGTGCTCGGGACTCAGCGCCCGCACCGCCTCCCGTACGTCCAGCGCCGCAGCCGACCGCTCCGTGAGGTCCCCGGCGGCCGCGGTGGACTCCAGGACGCCGTCGTGCACCTCGGTGGGGCGGGCCAGCCGGGAGCGCCGTGCGTCGATCGCCAGTCTGCGTCCGACGGTGAACAGCCAGGGCCGCATGGACTCGTGGGGCCCGTCGAACGCCTCGGGATGCTGCCAGGCGCGCACCAGCGTCTCCTGCAGCAGATCCTCGGCGCGCTGCCGGTCCCCGTAGGTGAGACCCAGCAGGAAGTGCAGCAGTGCCCGCCCGTGCACACGCTGCAGTTCGACGAGGGCGTGTTCGTCGGTGCCTCGGGATGTCGAAGTGATGGTCACGGGCGTATGGCAGCGCAGCAGGGCGGTCGGCGACAGCGCTTGCGCAACGCTGTGCGACAAGCGGTTGAACGGTGCGACGAGCGGCACGCCGAACGGTCGCAGCGTCGGCCGTGATGCTTGACCATTGGCCCTCCCACCGGCCCAATTCGGATATGACGAAGCGCATGCCACAGCGGCTGGCCGCGGCGGCCGCCGTACTCCTTGCGGCCACGACGGCCTGCACCGCCGGGCACGAGACCGCACGCCCCGCCCCGCACCACGCGCACCAGGACTCCGAACGCCCGGCCTCACCGGGCGCGGGCGGCGGACCGGCCGCGCAGCGCGGGTTCACGCTGGTGGCGACGGGCGACGTACTTCCGCACACGTCGGTCATCGAGCGCGCGCACCAGGACGCGCACGGCCGCGGCTACGACTTCCGGCCCATGCTCGCCGCGGTGAAACCCCTCGTCTCCCACGCCGACCTGGCGATCTGTCACATGGAGACGGTGTACGGCGCGAACGGCGGCCCGTACACCGGCTGGCCCACCTTCAAGTCCCCGCCCCAGGTGGCCGCCGCGCTCGCGGCCACCGGCTACGACTCCTGCTCGGCCGCCTCCAACCACACCCTCGACGCAGGGTCCGCCGGGATCCGCAGGACCCTGGGGGCACTCGACGCGGCGGGCATCGCCCACACGGGTTCGGGCCGTACGGCGGCCGAATCGGCGCGGCCCGCCTGGCTCAAGGGCGGCAGCGCCAAGGTCGCCCAGCTCGCGTACACCTACGACACGAACGGCATCCCGGCCCCCGAAGGACAGCCCTGGGCGGTCCACCTCATCGACGAGCGGCAGATCGTCGCCGATGCCAGGGCGGCGCGCAAGGCGGGCGCGGACGTGGTGGTGGTGAGCATCCACTGGGGAACGGAGTGGCAGGACGCCCCGAACGACCAGCAGTTGAGCCTCGGGCGCGCGCTCACCGCGTCGAAGACCGCGGGCCGCCCCGACATCGATCTGATCCTCGGCACGCACGCGCACATCCCGCAGGCGTACGAGAAGGTCAACGGAACCTGGATCATCTACGGCATGGGCGACCAGATCGCAGGCGAGATGTTCAACCCCACCGGCGCCCAGGACGACCGCGGCAACGAGAGCTCCATCGGCCGCTTCACCTTTGCTCCGCCCGCGAAGAAGGGCGGCCGCTGGACGGTGGCGAAGGCGGAGTTCGTCCCGCAGTGGATGAACCTCCGCACCGGCCGCGTCGTGCTGTGCCTGCCCGGGGGCAGGCCCCGGAGCCCCGGGTACTGTCCCGTGGCAGGTGCGATCCGCAAGGCGGTGCTGAGCAGGGGAGCGGCGGCCGACGGCCTGACCATGGCCAGGAGCTGACCGCTACGGGACGACCGTGACAGGCCAGCGGCCCGCCTTGACGAGACGCACGGCCACGGATCCGATGATCCGGTGGCCGGCGGACTCCGACGCCCCGACGACCACGGCGTCCGCCTTGAGCTCGTCGGCGGCGGTGACCAGGCCGTTGTACGGATCGCCGCGGAAGGTGTGGAACTCCCACCGCACGTCGAAGATCCCCTTCACCCGGTCGAGGGCGCTGCGGATCTCCGCCACGAGCCCCTCCGCGATCTCCGAGGTCGTGTCCGCGACGGGGGCGCCCATCGCGGCCCCCGCGGAGAGCACCGGCTGTACGTAGACGATGGCCAGCAACGCGTTCTGCCGTCTGGCGAGGCCACCGGCGTACGCCGCGGCGCGCATCGAGGATTCGGACCCGTCGATGCCGACGACGATCACCTTGGGGCCGTCCGTGCCGCGCTCGAACTGCTGCCGCTCATGCTGCTGATCTGTCACGGCAGGAGGCTATCGGCTGATCGCGCATCCGTCCCCATCAGGTGTTCTATTCGTTTCCCTCACGCTGGGAAGCGACCACCAGGAACGCGTCCGCGTTCAGATCCATCACCACGGTCGCCTTGACCCCGGCACGGCGCTGCTCCGCCGCGAACTCCTCCGCGGGCCAGCTTCCGTGGGGACCACCGGCAGGGAACTTCTCCAGCACTCGCCGCGACGCCATGACGACCACACCTCCACCAGTGCCTGCAACTCCGTACCACGCGCCTGCCCCGTCTGTGACGTTTCAAGCCCCCTGGTCAATACACGGTGCGTCGCGCCTTTATCGTGGGTGCATGTCCACCGCCGCGCTGCGTATCGTCTCCCGCTCCTCTCCCATGGCCCTCGCCCAAGTGGAGCGCGTACGCGCCGAGTTGGCCGTACTTCACCCGGGACTGCGCACCGAGGTGGTCCCTGTCACCACTTCGGGCGACCGCTGGATGGGCGACCTGGCGAGACTGGGCGGGAAGGGTGCTTTCACCAAGGAGGTCGACGCCGCGCTGCTCGCGGGCGAGGCCGACCTCGCGGTGCACTGCGTCAAGGACATCCCCGCCGACCGTCCCCTTCCGGCGGGCACCGTCTTCGCGGCGTTCCTCAAGCGCGACGACATCCGTGACGCGCTCATCGACCCCGAGGGCCGCACCCTCGGGGAACTTCCCGCCGGGACGAGGATCGGTACGTCGGCGGTCCGCCGCATCGCCCAACTCGCCTCGTCGCACCCGCACTTGGAGTGCGTGCCGATGCGCGGCAACGCCAACCGGCGCCTGGAGAAGCTGGCGGCGGGCGACGCGGACGCGCTGCTCCTCGCGCAGTCCGGTCTCGAGCGGATCGGCCGTACGGACGTGATCTCCGAGACCCTCTCCGTCGAGGCGATGTGCCCGCCGATCGGCGCCGGCATCCTCGCCCTGCAGTGCCGCGAGGACGACACGGACACGATCGACGCCGTGACCGGCCTGAACGACCCCACGTCGTGGAAGGAGGCCACCGCGGAACGTATGTTCCTCCATGTCCTCCAGGGGCACTGCAACAGCCCGATCGCGGGTTACGCACACGTCGAGGGCAGCGGCGAACTCTCCCTGCGCGCCCGGGTGTTCACCCCGGACGGCAAGACCGTCCTCAACGCCCACGAATGGGCGGGCCCCCTGGACCCGGCCACCCTCGGCACCTCGGTGGCGGTGGCACTCCTCCGCCAGGGCGCCCGCGACCTGATCGACGGCATCGCGCACTGACCGGCGGCGTCAACGCTCCGAGAGGCGGCGGACGGACGCGAGCATGCGGCGCATCCCCAGGACGTGACCGCGTGTCCCGATGACGAGCCCCCGGTAGACGCCGCCGGCCAGACCGGGGAAGGCGGCCCGGGTCTCGGCGCGCAGGAGCGTCCTGCCCGGTCCTGCGGGTTCGAGACGGAAGGTCAGGGCGTACGTCGAGAAGCGGTGACGGCCCTCGAGGACCATCTCGCGGCCCGGCACCGCGCGGGTCACCCGGAACCCGGGAACCGTCGAGCTCTCGGCGAAGGGCCGCGGTCCGGACTTCGTGGTCTCGGATGCGCCGATCAGGCGGGCATAGCGGGCCATCGCGGATCCCGCGAAGGACCGGTCGAGCGTCTCGCCGACGCCGCGCCAGACGGCGTCGGCGTCCGCCGAGACGACGGCTGTGTGTTCGTCGACGTACGGCAGCGAAGCGGTCTGCATGAGAGCCTCCGTGGTCCGGTGCGGTCCCGACACCATGGACGGTAGGCGACGCGGGCCTGCGGGCGCGCAGCGGGCCACTCGGCCGGGATTGGCTGTGCCGGTGGGGCCGGGGAGGCGGCAAGACTCGCCGGCGACCCCATCGGGACAGACCGGCACACCGGAAGGCTGCACCCTTGAAGATTGCTCTCATGGACGTCGGAATCGGCCTCCTCGCGGCAGCCGCCGCGGTACGCCGGCTGCGGCCCGACGCCGATCTTGTCCTCTCCTGCGACCCTGACGGGATGCCCTGGGGGCCGCGTACCCCCGGTGACGTCACGGTCCGCGCCCTCGCCGTGGCCGAAGCCGCTGTCGCGCACCGTCCCGACGCACTGATCGTGGCGTGCAACACCGCCACCGTGCACGCTCTGCCCGCGCTGCGCGCCCGCCTTGAACCCGACGTGCCGGTCATCGGAACCGTCCCGGCGATCAAGCCGGCGGCGGCGGGCGGCGGTCCCGTGGCCGTCTGGGCGACGCCGGCCACCACGGGCAGCCCGTATCTGCGCGAACTCATCCGGGAGTTCGCCGGCGGCGCGACGGTCACCGAGGTCCCGTGCCCCGGACTCTCGGACGCCGTCGAGGCCGCGGACGAGGAGGCTGTCGCCCGCATGGTGGACGCCGCGGCCGAGCGGACTCCCGGTGACGCCACGGCCGTTGTCCTCGGATGCACGCACTACGAACTCGTCGCGGAGCACATCCGCGCGGCCCTCCGGCGGCCGCACACGCCGCCTCCCACCCTGTACGGATCCGCCTCCGCGGTCGCCGCCCAGGCGCTGCGCCGGATCGGCGGGCGCCCCGACCCCGGAGCGCCCGCCGACGGCGCCCTGACCGTTCTCCTCGGCGGACGAGAGGCTCCGCTTCCGGGGCGGGCACTGGCGTACGCCGAGGGCCGGCTGCTGTAGGTCAGCCGGTCCCGACCCCCGGGAAAAGGTCGAGGAACGGCGCGGCTGTGGCTGCGATGCCGCGGCCGAAGGGGGAGTCGAAGTCCCAGATGAGGAAGAGCAGGAAGGCGATCAGCGCGGAGAACAGGCCCGCCAGGAGGAGTTCACTGGGGGAGCGGCGGATCTGGAGCGTGAAGATCAGCCCGACCGTGACCAGGGCTCCGGTGATCAGGCCGAACCAGACCACCCCCGGCATCGTGGCGCCCGCGCTCTGACCGCGCGCCCCGCGGGCGTCGTCGGCGGCCGCGACCTGGTCGACCAGCGGCTGGTACGCCTGGCCCTCGTGGTCGGTCTTCGGCTGGTAGTCGGTGACGTCGCGGCGCACCTGGGTGAGTAGCCCGGTCCCCTTGTCGGTGAGCTCGCCGTGCTCGGCCATGTGCTTCCACTCGGTGTCGATCACATAGGAGACATAGGCGTTGACGTCGGTACGGATCCGGCCGCGCACCTCGGCCGGGTAGACCTCCGAGCGGACGTCGACCTCGTGCAGGGCCTGGGCCTCCTGGCGTACGGACTCCTGGGCCGCGCTGCGCGCCTCCCAGACGCCGGCGATGGCCAGTCCCAGGACGATCGCGTAGACCACGCCGATCATCATCGTCATGTACTCGATGACGTCCGGGGTTTCGGTGGGGTCGTCGTCATCGCCGATTCTGCGGTTGTTGATGAGGGTGATCGTCAGCACGACGGCACAGGCGGCAGCCATCGCGATGGAGAGAACGAGCCATTCCGACATGGGACATCTCCGTCAGGTCAACGGGAGGAACGGGGGCGCAGGACGGCGACCGCGAAGACCGCGGGAGCCGTGACGAGCAGGGTCAACGAGACGAGTGAGGGGCTGGTCGAAGCCTTTTTGCGCGGAGGCTTGCGGTACGTGGGGATCTCGACGGGCCGCGGCGGGGGCGGCTTCGGGCGGACCGTGGGAGTCGGCGACGGCTTCGGCGGCTCCGGTACGGGCGGAGGCGGCGGCGGCGGAGGCGGTGGTGGAGGAGGCGGCGGGGGCGGTGGCGCGTGGCGGACCGGAGGCGGTTTCCGTACGGGCGGCCGGTGTTCCGCCTTGCAGCTCGACGACCCGGACACCGCGATCGCCGTACCCGAAGCCGCCTCGCCGTTCTGCGACACGGAGGCGAAGGAGCAGTTGTCCGCCGCGGCGGGCAGCGGGGTGAGAAGCAGACACGTGAAGGCTGCCGCGGCGAGCAGCCGCCCGATGAGCGGGATGAGGGTCAGCTGCGATCGGTACACGACGAGCAGCATGAGCTGAAGTGGAGGGAAACACTCCGGGGTTGACCCGGATTCCCCCGGAAGGTGGGAGAACTGCGGCTTTGCGTTTGAGACCGGAGGTGTTCAACAGGGGCCCGAAAAAATTCTGGGCGCGCATTGAACACGAGCGGCACCGCGGACCGTACCTAGGGCCATGAACGGCGCACCCCTCGCGCCGCAACCCACAAACGGACAGCTGGAGTTCACATGAATACCTGGCGGAACGCCTCGCTCGCGGTGACGGCGGTCGCAGTGCTGGCGCTGACGACGGCGTGCGGTCAGGGCAACGGCGCCTCGACGGCGAACGGGCAGGCCGTGGGCAATGCGAGCCCCGCGGCGCAGGCCGGCGACGGCGCATACGGTGCGGGGGACGGGTACGGCTCGGACGCGACGGCAGGGAATGCGAAACCCGCCGGACAACTCGCGGTCTGGGACAGCAAGAAACTGGGCAAGGTCGTCACCGACAGCGCCGGATTCACTCTCTACCGTTTCGACAAGGACACCGCGAGTCCGCCGAAATCGAATTGCGACGGTGATTGCGCGAAGGTGTGGCCACCTGTTCCCGCGGGCAGTGTCACCGCCGCGGCCGGAACCGATGCGTCGGTGATCGGCGAGGTCGTCAGGACGGACGGCAGCAAGCAGCTCACTCTGGGCGGCTGGCCCATGTACCGCTTCGCCAAGGACACCAAGCCGGGCGACGCCAACGGGCAGGGTGTGGGCGGTACTTGGTTCGCCTCGGCGCCCGACGGCAAGAAGGCGGCGGCCGCGCCCGCAGCCGTCGCCGCGCTGCCCGGCCTCTCCGTCCGCAAGGACCCGAAGCTCGGCGACATCGTCGTGGACCGGCGCGGAATGACGGTGTACCGCTTCAAGAAGGATTCCGCCTGGCCGATGAAGTCCGCCTGCACCGGCGCATGCCTCGACAAGTGGCCGGTAGTCGCCCCCGTGGCGAAGAGCGACACCGCCGGCATCATCAAAAAGGGATTTGTCACCTTCAACCGGCCCGACGGACTCAAGCAGCAGTCCCTCAACTGCTGGCCGACCTACACCTTCTCCGGCGACACCAAGCCCGGCGACACCAATGGGCAGGGCATCGGCGGCACCTGGTACGCGATCTCGCCCGATGCCAAGCTGATCGGCGCCTCCAAGTAGTCTTCCCCCACGGACTTCCGGCCCGTCGCCGCACCCCCCGTTGCGGCGACGGGCCGGTCGCACATGCCGGAGGCGTGTGACCAATAACGGACCGCCAATTTCCGTTTTTGCTCGCTCTCCTGCCGGAGGGTCAGTAGCCTCGGCTCGAACACTGGCCATGGACATGGCCGTGACCGTCGTGGCGACTTGTTGGAGACATTGATGGAGCGTCCTGCCTGGGCCCCGCAGGGCATCGACATATCGGTGCCGAGCGTGTCGCGGATCTACGACTACTACTTGGGCGGATCGCACAATTTCGAGGTGGACAGGGAAGCCGCCCGCAAGGCCATGGAGTTCGTGCCCGGGCTGCCCAAGGTCATGCAGGCGAATCGTGCCTTCATGCGCCGGGCTGTACGTTTCGCCGCCGACGAGGGCGTCTCCCAGTTCCTCGACATCGGCTCCGGCATCCCCACGTTCGGCAATGTCCACGAGGTCGCCCAGGCCGCGGACCCCGAGTCCCGCGTCGTGTACGTCGACCACGACCCGGTGGCGGTCGCCCACAGCCAGGCCGTACTCGAAGGCAACGACCGGGCCCGGATCGTCGCCGCCGATCTGCGCAAGCCCCAGGAGATCCTGGACAGCCCCGAGGTCGCCGAACTCCTCGACCTGGACCGCCCGGTGGCCCTGCTCCTGGTCTCCGTGCTCCACTTCATCGAGGAGAGCGACGACCCGTACAGCGCGGTGGCCCACCTGCGCGACGCTCTCGCGCCCGGCAGCCTCCTCATCCTCTGCCACGCCTCGTACGAGACCATTCCGGTCCCGCAGGAGCAGGCCGGCGGTGCGGTCGACCTCTACAACAACATCCGCAACCCGCTGGTGATGCGCACCCACGAGGAGATCGGAGGGTTCTTCGACGGCTTCGACCTCGTGGAGCCCGGACTCGTCACCATGCCGGACTGGCGTCCGGAGGCGCCGGTCGACCAGGAAGACCCATTCGCCTTCGCGGGCTTCGCAGGAGTGGGACGCAAGGCGTGAGCGTACCCCCGCAGGCGTCCGGCCCCCCGACCGGACAGGACTGCAGCGCAGACAGAATCGGGCGGTTCGCAACGATCTGGAGCCGGGCCATCTTCCCGGCGACGGCGACCTCCCTCACCCGGGCGGAGTTCGAGCAGCATCTGCTGCCGCTCGCCCACCGGTTGAGCGAGGCCCTGCACGCCCTGCCCTTCGACGCGGCGCCCGCGCAGCGGATCGGCGCCGATCTGGTGGCGCTGCACTGCACGGACCCGGACGCACTCAGCCGCACCCTCGGCGTCGTGGACTCCTATCTGGTGCTGTACTGCGCCGCGGGTGACGAACTCACCCCGGAGGAGGCGCGCGCCCACTGCTCCCGCCTCCAGCACGCACTGGCCGCCGGGTTCTCCCAGGCGCTGCGCGAGCGCACCCTCGCCGAACAGGAGGCCATCGCACGCTCCGCGCTCTCCGCGCGCAGCGCCGCCGAACAGGCGCTCCACGCCACCGAGGCACGCTTCCGGGCGGTCTTCGAGGGCGCGGCCATCGGCATAGGCATCGCCGACCTCGACGGCAACGTCCTGGAGCTCAACGACACCCTCCAGCGGATGTTCGGCGGGTTCGGCCAGAGCCTGCGCAGCCGCAACGTGAGCGAGTGGGTCCACCCCGAGGACGCGCCCCATGTCTGGGGCCTGTACGGGGAGTTGGTGCGGGGCGAGCGCGACCACTACCGGGTCGAGAAGCCGTACTACCGCAGTGACGGCACCGTCCTGTGGACCAACCTCACCGTCTCCCTGCTCCGTGACCCCGAAGGCGTGCCGCAGTACCAGCTGGCGCTCATGGAGGACACCACCGAGCGCAGGCTGCTCAATCTGCGGCTCCGCTACGAGGCGACGCACGACGCGCTCACCGGGCTGCCCAACCGCACCCTGTTCTTCGAGCGGCTCGACAAGGTCCTGGCCACCGGCGACGGCATGCGCTTCGGCCTCTGCTATCTGGACCTCGACGGCTTCAAATCCATCAACGACAGCCTCGGCCACTCGGCCGGCGACCGGCTGCTCGTCGAGATCGCCGACCGGCTGCAGAGCTGCGCCACCGCACCCGGCGAGATGGTCGCCCGCCTCGGCGGCGACGAGTTCGTCGCCCTCACCACCGGGCGCGACACCGAGCGCGAGGTCGGCGAACTCGCCTCCCGCATCCTCTCGGTGCTCTCGAGCCCGATCCGCCTGGACGGCCGTGAGTTGACCGTCCGCGGCTCGATCGGCATCGTCGAGGGCCCGACAGGGGAGCGCACCGCCGCCGAGGTGCTGCGCAGCGCGGACATCACGATGTACCGGGCCAAGGCGGCCGGCGGCAACCGCTACGAGATCGCCGACGCCGAGGCCGACGCCCGTGCCATCACCCGCCACGGGCTGACCATGGCGCTGCCGGCCGCCCTGGAGCGCGGCGAGTTCTTCATCGAGTACCAGCCGCTCGTGCACCTCGGCGACGGCAGCGTGCACGGGGCGGAGGCGCTGGTGCGCTGGTCGCACCCGCAGCACGGTGTGCTCGGCCCCGACCGCTTCATCCCGCTCGCCGAGCACACCGGGCTGATCGTGCCGCTCGGCCGCTGGGTCCTGGAGGAGTCCGTACGGCAGGCGAGGTTCTGGGAGCAGCAGCACCCCGCGCACACCGACGGCGGGCCGCTGCGGATCAACGTGAACCTCTCACCCACCCAGCTCCACCACCCCGGTCTTGTCGCCGACACGGTGGCGGTCCTGGAGCGGTCGGGGCTCTCGCCCGGCGCGCTCTGCCTGGAGGTCACCGAGTCCGCGCTGATCGGCGCGGACGACGACCTGCTGAAGCCGTTGCGGCAGCTCGCCGAGATGGGCATCGACATCGCACTCGACGACTTCGGCACCGGCTACTCGAACCTCGCCAACCTGCGCAGACTCCCCGTCAGCGTTCTCAAGCTCGACCGCTCCTTCACCCAGGGCATGCAGCAGCATCCGGCCGACCCCGTCGACCTGAAGATCGTCGAGGGGATCGTCTCGCTGGCGCACAGCCTGGAACTGGCCGTGACCGTCGAGGGCGTGGAGACCGGCGCGCAGGCCGACCAGCTGCGGGAGCTGGGCTGCGACACCGCACAGGGCTGGTACTACGCCAGGCCGGGCGCCCCCGACCGGATTCACAGCCTGCTGCTGGCCGACGCCGTGTGACCCGACAGCAGGACGTCCTGCAGGACGCGGGCCGCGCGCGGCGGCGCCACGTCGCTGCGGTGCGCGAGCGCGATCGTACGGCGAAGACCGGGGCGGGCGAGGGGCGTGACCAGGAGGTCACGCCCGGCCCGCGCCGCCACCATGCTCGGCACCACGGCGACGCCGAGGCCCGCCCGTACGAAACCGAGCACGGCGTCCATCTCGCCGCCCTCCACGGTGAAGTACGGCTCGAAGCCCGCCGCGCGGCAGGCGGAGAGGGTGAGATCGCGCAGGTCGTAGCCGTGCCGGAACATCACCATCGGCTCGCCCTCCAGATCGGAGATGCGCAGCGGTGAGCGCGGCGCGGGGGAGCCGGCCGACGAGACCACGACCAGGTCCTCCTGCAGCAGCTCCACGGTCGTCAGGGCCGGGGACGGGGTCGGCAGCGGGAGCACGACCAGGGCCAGGTCGAGGGCGCCGCGCGCCAGTTCCCGTACGAGATCGTGCGACCCGCCCTCCTCGATCAGCAGCTGGATCCCGGGGTGCTGGTCGTGGAAGGCGCGCAGCACGTCGGGGAGCAGCCCCGTGCAGAGACTCGGCGTCGCGCCCAGGCGCACCCTGCCGCGCCGCAGCTGCGCGAGCTCCAGGACCTCGTGCCGCGCGGTGTCCGCGTCGGCGAGGATGCGGCGGGCGAGCGGCAGCAGCGCCTCCCCGGCGTCGGTGAGCGTGATGTTGCCGCGGGCCCGGCTGAAGAGCTCGGCGCCCAGCTCCTTCTCCAGCGCCCGGATCTGCTGGGAGAGCGACGGCTGGGAGACGTGCACCTCTTCGGCGGCGCGCGTGAAGTGCCGGGACTCGGCGACGGCCACGAAATAGGTGAGCTGCTGGAACTGCATGAACACCACGATAGGCCATGGCTATGGACATGAGCCGGACCATGTCTTGGACCTCTGGCCCTTGACAGGCCTAACGTCTGTGGTCATGGCACTGGCAACGCGGACGGACCGACGGCCGTCGATGGCGCAGACGCTTCTCAAATCGACCGTCGGCAAAAAGACGATCATGGCGGTGAGCGGCCTGATCATGCTGATGTACCTGGTCGTCCACATGCTCGGGAATCTGAAGATCTTCTTCGGGGCGGGGGAGTTCAACCACTACGCACACTGGCTGCGCACCCTCGGCGAGCCCTTCCTGCACTACGAGTGGGCGCTCTGGCTCATCCGTGTGGTGCTGGTCGTGGCCGTCGTGGCGCACGCCGTCTCCGCGTACCAGCTCAGCAGGCTCGACCGCAGGGCCCGCCCGGTGGCGTACGCGCACAAGAAGCGCCGCAGCAGCTACGCGACGCGCACCATGCGCTGGGGCGGGATCATCCTGGCGCTGTTCATCGTCTGGCACGTCCTGGACCTGACGACCGGTACCGTGCACCCGGGCGGATTCCAGCAGGGGCACCCGTACCAGAACGTCATCGACACCTTCAACACCTGGTACAGCGACGTCATTTACATCGTCGCGATGCTCGCGCTCGGACTGCACATCAGGCACGGGTTCTGGAGCGCCGCACAGACCCTCGGCGCGGGGCGCGCCACCCGCGACCGCTTCCTCAAGGCCACGGCCAACGTCCTCGCGCTGGTGCTGACCGTGGGATTCATCGCCGTACCCGTCGCCGTGATGACCGGAGTCGTGAGCTGACATGAGCGAGTACACGCAGTACGCCACCGGTGCGCCGGTGGCCGACACCAAGGCCCCGCAAGGGCCGGTCGCCGAGCGCTGGGACACCCGCCGCTTCGAGGCCAAGCTGGTCAACCCGGCCAACCGCCGCAAGCACACCGTCATCGTCGTCGGCACGGGCCTGGCCGGCGGCGCCGCGGGCGCCACCCTCGCCGAACAGGGCTACCACGTCGTCCAGTTCTGCTACCAGGACTCCCCGCGCCGCGCCCACTCGATCGCCGCCCAGGGCGGCATCAACGCCGCGAAGAACTACCGCAACGACGGCGACTCCATCCACCGCCTCTTCTACGACACCGTCAAGGGCGGCGACTTCAGGGCCCGCGAGTCCAACGTCCACCGGCTCGCCCAGATCTCCGTCGAGATCATCGACCAGTGCGTCGCCCAGGGCGTGCCCTTCGCCCGCGAGTACGGCGGCCTCCTCGACACCCGCTCCTTCGGCGGCGTCCAGGTCTCGCGCACGTTCTACGCACGCGGGCAGACGGGCCAGCAACTCCTCCTCGGCGCCTACCAGGCGCTGTCACGGCAGATCGCCGCCGGCACCGTCGAGATGCACCCGCGCACCGAGATGCTCGACCTGATCGTCATCGACGGCAAGGCCCGCGGAATCGTCGCCCGCGACCTGATCACCGGGAAGATCGACACTTATTTCGCGGACGCGGTGGTGCTCGCCAGCGGCGGCTACGGCAACGTCTTCTACCTGTCGACCAACGCCATGAACTCCAACGCCACCGCGATCTGGCGCGCCCACCGGCGCGGCGCCCACTTCGCCAACCCCTGCTTCACCCAGATCCACCCCACCTGCATCCCGCGCACCGGCGACCACCAGTCCAAGCTGACGCTGATGAGCGAGTCCCTCCGTAACGACGGCCGCATCTGGGTGCCCAAGGCCCAGGGCGACACCCGCCCCGCGGGCGAGATCCCCGAGGACGAGCGCGACTACTACCTGGAGCGCATCTACCCCTCCTTCGGCAACCTCGTGCCCCGTGACATCGCCTCGCGCGCCGCCAAGAACGTCTGCGACGAGGGCAGGGGCGTGGGCCCCGGCGGCCAGGGCGTCTACCTCGACTTCGCCGACGCCATCGGACGCATGGGCCGCAAGGCCGTCGAGGAGAAGTACGGCAACCTCTTCGACATGTACGCGCGGATCACCGCCGAGGACCCGTACGAGACCCCCATGCGGATCTATCCCGCCGTGCACTACACGATGGGCGGACTCTGGGTCGACTACGACCTCCAGACCACGATCCCCGGCCTCTTCGCCATCGGCGAGGCCAACTTCTCCGACCACGGAGCCAACAGGCTCGGCGCCTCCGCCCTGATGCAGGGCCTCGCCGACGGCTACTTCGTCCTCCCCTCCACCATCAACGACTACCTCGCCCGCAACCCGCACCACGACGAGATCGACACAGCGCACCCCGCGGTCACCGAGACCGTCACCGCCATCCAGGAACGCCTGGAGCGCCTCCTCGCCGTCGACGGGGACCGCACCCCCGACTCCTTCCACCGCGAAATCGGCGAACTGATGTGGGAGTACTGCGGAATGGCCCGCACCGAGGAGGGGCTGCGCAAGGCACTCGACCGCCTCCCGCAGATCCGCGACGAGTTCTGGCGCCGCATCAAAGTCCCGGGCGTCGGCGAGGAGTTCAACCAGTCGCTGGAGCGCGCCAACCGCATCGTCGACTACCTGGAGCTCGCCGAGCTCATGTGCCTCGACGCCCTGCACCGCGCCGAATCCTGCGGCGGCCACTTCCGCGAGGAGTCCCAGACCCCCGACGGCGAAGCCGCCCGCAGGGACGAGGAGTTCAGCTACGCGGCCGCGTGGGAGTTCACCGCCACCGGCGTCGCCCCCGTCCTGCACAAGGAAGACCTTGTCTTCGAGTACGTCCACCCCACCCAGCGGAGCTACGCATGAAGCTCACCCTGCGCGTCTGGCGCCAGAAGAACGCCGACGCCCCCGGCGCGATGACCACCTACGAAGTCGACGACATCTCCCAGGACATGTCCTTCCTGGAGATGCTCGACACCCTCAACGAGGAGCTCACCCTCAAGGGAGACGAACCCGTCGCCTTCGACCATGACTGCCGCGAAGGCATCTGCGGGGCCTGCTCGTTGGTCATCAACGGCGACGCCCACGGCCCCGAACGCACCACCACCTGCCAGCTCCACATGCGCTCCTTCTCCGACGGCGACACGATCGACGTCGAGCCCTGGCGGGCCTCCGCCTTCCCGGTCGTCAAGGACCTGGTCGTCGACCGCTCGGCCTTCGACCGGATCATCCAGTCGGGCGGCTACATCTCCGCCCCGACCGGCGCCGCCCCCGAGGCGCACTCCACGCCGGTCCCCAAGCCGGACGCCGACTTCGCCTTCGAGCACGCCGAGTGCATCGGTTGCGGGGCGTGCGTGGCGGCCTGCCCCAACGGTTCGGCGATGCTCTTCACCTCGGCGAAGATCAACCACCTCAATGTGCTGCCGCAGGGCGCACCCGAACGCGAGACCCGCGTCCTGGACATGGTCGCGCAGATGGACGAAGAGGGCTTCGGCGGCTGCACGCTCACCGGCGAGTGCGCCACCGCCTGCCCCAAGGGCATCCCGTTGCCGTCGATCGCCGCGATGAACAAGGAGTGGCTGCGCGCCACCCGCAAGGTCAGCCGCTGACCGCGCGCAGCGCGCCGGGGCGGCGCCCGCCGAGCCGGTCCAGCGCCGCGGACGTCGCCTCGTCCGCGGGGAGATGGACGACCAGGCGCTGACCGTCGGGTCCGGCGAGTTCGAGGGTCTCGTACGCGAGCCTCAGCTCGCCGGCCTCGGGGTGCACCAGGCGCTCGACCCCGGTCCTGGTGGGCATCAGCGGCTGCCCCTCGAGCCGTGCGGTGAACGCCTGCCCCGCGGTGACGGTGAGTTCGTTGACGAGTTCCAGCGCGTACTGGTCGTTGCGGTCGATCTCGAACCGCAGCCCGGTGGCGTGCGCGCTCGCGACCTGGTCCCAGTCCGGGTAGGCGTCCCGGGCCTTGGGGTGGGTGAACATGTACCGGATCAGGCTGGGCGGGCGGCCGTCCAGCATGCCGAGGGGGCCCGCGAGACGCTCGTAGCCGCCGGTGTACGCGACCACCTCGCTCAGGCGGTTGAGTACGACGGCCGGCGCGGGCTCCAGCCGGTCGAGCAGCGCCTGCACGGTGGGACGCACCGAACGCACCGGGGACTCGGCGCTGGGGCAGAGCAGAGAACCGCTCTCCGCGTTCTTGAGCAGATGCCGCAGGCGCACCCGGGCGTCGGACGACAGCCGCAGCGCGTCGGCGAGCGCCGACATGACCTGGGTGGACGGATGCCGGTCACGTCCCTGTTCGAGGCGTGCGAGGTACTCGACGCTGATCCCCGCGAGCGTCGCGAGTTCGGACCGCCGCAGACCGGGAGTGCGGCGGCGCGCTCCCTCGGGGAGACCCACCTCCGAAGGCGTCACGGACTCGCGGCACGAACGCAGGAAGGTCCCCAACTCGTTGTCGCTCACCGGCAGATGGTACCTGTGCACCCCTCCGCGGATCGTGGCCCTGCCACTACCAGTCTCAGCCGGGCCTTCCTCGATCGGCGCACACTGAGCAGGGTGGGTCCATGACTTCAGAAGCAGGTACCCAGACGTCCCCGCTCCCGCTGGCCGCCGGCCGCTGGGAGATCGACACCAACCACTCCGAGGTGGGCTTCACCATTCGCCACCTCGGCATCTCCAAGGTCCGCGGCCACTTCGGTCAGGTCGACGCGGAACTCGTCGTCGGCGAGACGATCGAGGGGAGCTCCATCACCGCGACCGTCGCCCTTGCCTCGATCGACACCGGGAACCCGCAGCGCGACGAGCACGTCCGCTCCGCGGAGCTGCTCGACGTCGCGAGCCGGCCCACCATGACGTTCCGCTCCACCAAGGCGTCCGGCAAGGGTGAAGAGTGGGTATTGGAGGGGGACTTGACCATCGGTGAGGTCACCAAGTCCGTCACCTTCGAGGTCGAGTTCGGCGGCGCCGTCGACTTCGCCGACAACCGCAAGCACGCCGGGTTCGAGGCCAAGAGCGAGATCCGGCGCAGCGACTTCGGCCTCAACTTCGGTGCGGCGGACGCCCTGCTCGGCGACGTCGTCAAGATCCAGCTGGACGCGCAGTTCCTGTCACCCGCATGAGATAGGGCGCGGTGCGGCTCCCGGGGGCGCCGGCCACTTCGGCCGGCGTACCGGCGGCGACGATCCTTCCGCCCTCGTCGCCGCCGCCGGGACCGAGGTCGATCACCCAGTCGGCGTCCGCGACCACGGCCATGTCGTGCTCGACGACGACCACCGAGTGCCCGGCGTCCACCAGCCCGTGCAACTGCCGCATCAGCACCTCGACATCGGCCGGATGCAGTCCGGTCGTCGGCTCGTCGAGTACGTACAGGGTGTGGCCGCGCCGGGTGCGCTGGAGCTCGGAGGCCAGCTTGATGCGCTGTGCCTCGCCCCCGGACAGCTCCGTCGCGGGCTGCCCCAGCCGCAGATAGCCCAGACCCACGTCGAGCAGGGCGCGCAGGCTGCGTACGGCGGCGGGGGAGTCGGCGAAGAACGCGGCCGCGGCCTCGACGGTCAGGTCCAGGACCCCGGCGATGTTCAGCCCCTGATGGGTGATCTCCAGTGTCTGTGGGTTGTAGCGCGCCCCGTGGCAGTCGGGGCAGGGTGCGTACGTGCTCGGCAGGAAGAGGAGCTCCACCGAGACGAACCCCTCGCCCTGGCAGGTCTCGCAGCGGCCGCCGGGCACGTTGAAGGAGAACCGGCCCGCCTTGTAGCCGCGCGCCTTCGCCTCGTCGGTGGCGGTGAACAGTTTCCGCACGACGTCGAAGAGACCGGTGTACGTGGCGAGATTGGACCGGGGTGTACGGCCAATCGGTTTCTGATCGACCCTCACCAGCCGTTCCACGCCCGGCAGTTCCTCGGTGATCTCGCCGACGAGCGTGGACTTCCCCGAGCCGGAGACACCGGTGACCGCGGTGAGGGTGCCGAGCGGGATCTCCGCTGTGAGCCCGTCGAGGTTGTGCCGGGTGAGCGGGCCGAGCTTGAGCCAATGCGACGGGGTGCGCACCGTACGGACGGCTCGCGGTCCCTCCTCGAAGAGGAAGCGGCGGGTCACCGACTCCGTCACCCCGGCCAGTTCGGCGGGCGGACCGCTGTGCAGGACAAGGCCGCCGTGCTCGCCCGCCAGCGGTCCCACGTCGACCAGCCAGTCCGCACGCCGTACGACATCCAGATGGTGCTCGACGACGAAGACCGAGTTGCCGGAGGCCCTGAGCCGGTCCAGCACCACCAACAGCGCCTCGGTGTCGGCCGGGTGGAGCCCCGCCGACGGCTCGTCCAGGACGTACACGACGCCGAAGAGCCCCGAGCGCAGCTGAGTGGCCAGCCGCAGCCGCTGCAGCTCGCCGGAGGACAGCGTCGGGGTGGTGCGGTCCAGGCTGAGGTAGCCCAGGCCCAGTTCGGTGACGACCTCGATGCGCGCCAGGAGGTCGGTGGTCAGCACGCGGGCCGTCTCGTCGCTCTGCTCCGCGCCCAGGACCGTGGCGAGCGCGGAGAGCGGCAGCGCCGCGAGCCCGGCGATCGTACGGCCCGCGAACGTGACGGAGAGGGCTTCGGGGCGCAGCCTGCTGCCCCCGCACACCGGGCAGCGGTCGCTGGTGAGGAAACGCTCGGCCTTGGCGCGCAGCGTCTGGCTCTTGGAGTCGGAGAAGGTGTGCAGGACGTAGCGGCGGGCGCTCATGTACGTGCCCTGGTACGGGCGTTGGATGCGTCCCGCCTCCCGTACCGGTTCCACCGTGACGACGGGCTGCGCGTCGGTGAACAGGATCCAGTCGCGGTCCTGCTGGTCGAGGTCCCGCCACGGCCGGTCGACGTCGTACCCGAGGGTGTCCAGTACGTCGCGGAGGTTCTTCCCCTGCCAGGCGCCCGGCCACGCGGCGATCGCGCCCTCGCGGATAGACAGCGCGGGGTCGGGGACGAGCAGCTCCTCGGTGGTGCGGTGGACGCGGCCCAGGCCGTGGCACTCGGGGCAGGCTCCGGCCGCCGTGTTCGGCGAGAAGGCATCCGAGTCGAGGCGCTCGGCGCCCGCCGGATAGTCGCCCGCACGAGAGAAGAGCATCCGCAGCGAGTTGGAGAGCGTGGTGACCGTGCCGACCGAGGAACGCGAGCTGGGCGCCGAGCGGCGCTGCTCCAGGGAGACCGCGGGCGGCAGACCGCTGATCTCGGAGACCTTCGGCGCCCCGACCTGGTGGATCAGTCGGCGTGCGTACGGGGCGACCGACTCGAAGTAGCGGCGTTGGGCCTCCGCGTAGACGGTGCCGAAGGCGAGCGAGGACTTGCCGGAGCCCGAGACCCCCGTGAAGACGACCAACGCGTCGCGCGGGATGTCCACGTCGACGCCGCGCAGATTGTGCTCGCGGGCGCCACGGACACGGACGAACGAGTCGTGAGGGCTTTGCATACCGGAATTCTAGGCCGTGATCCGCGCGAGGCGCCGATAGGAGTCCAGCAGCGCACCCCGGTCGAAGGTGCTGGTCGTGACCAGGTACTCGTCCGCGCCACTACGGCCGATGATCTTCTCCAGGCCGTCCGTGACCTCCTCCTCGGTGCCGTGCAGCTGCCCGCGCAGGGCCTCGTCGAAGAGGGTGCGCTCGCGGTCGGTCATCGAGGTGGCGAGCACGGTCTCGGCAGACATCAGCGGCGGAAACTCCCCGTGCGTACGCGAATACGCCGTGGACCAGGCCTCCGGCAGCAGGATCCGCCGGGCCTCCTCCGTGGTCTGTGCGACGGCCACGGTCCCGGAGAGGACGACGTACGGGCTCTCGCCCCACGCCGAGGGCCGGAAGGCGTCCCGGTAGCCGTCGATCGCGCGCAGCATCGCGTCCTCGCCCCGTACGGCTGCGATCACCAGCGGCAGCCCGGCCTCGGCGGCCACCTGGGCGCCCGCGCCGGTGGCCAGGACGAACGCCGGGATCCGCAGCCCCTCCGCGGGGCGGGCGTGGACCTGGGGGTGGGCGGTCTGGTCCCCGGTGAAGTAGCCGAGCAGTTCGGCGAGCTGCGCGGAGAAGTCGCTGGCGTCGCCCTTGTCCCGGCCGAGCGCCTTGCGTATCCCGTCGGTGAACCCCACGGAGCGGCCCAGGCCCATGTCGATGCGGCCGGGGAAGAGGGACTCCAGGACCCCGAACTGCTCGGCCACGACGAGGGGTTGGTGGTTGGGCAGCATGACGCCGCCCGTGCCGACCCGGATCGTGGAGGTCGCGGCGGCCACGGCGGCGACCAGCACCGTGGGCGCCGAGCCGGCGACACCGGGCACGCTGTGGTGCTCGGAAACCCAGAAGCGGTGGTACCCGAGCGCCTCCGCCTCCTGGGCGAAGGCCACGGTGTCGCGCAGCGCCTGCGGGGCCGGGTGCCCCTCGCGGGTGCGCGAGCGGTCCAGTACGGAGAAGCGGGTGCCTGCGATCACGGTGCTCACACAGGGTTCAACGTCATCGAGGCGCCCGCATTCCCCGGGCGGGTCAGCCCGCGGCTCCGTCGCCGTCATCAAGACGGAAACCGACCTTCAGGCCCACCTGGTAGTGCTCGACCTCGCCGTCCACGATGTGGCCGCGCACCTGGGTGATCTCGAACCAGTCGAGGTTGCGCAGAGTCTGCGAGGCGCGGTGGATGCCGTTGCGTACGGCCTGGTCGATGCCTTCGTGCGAGGTGCCGACGATCTCCGTGACCCGGTAGGTGTGGTCCGACATGGGGTCGCACTCCTTTCGTCGTGTCACTCCACGGTGCCCCAGCGCGGCGCGGTGCGCGAGAGATCGGGCGTTACAACGCTCGGTAACCCCTTGACCTACGCATTGGTACAGACCAAAATCCATCCACACACCCGAACAAGCCATTCGCGCTTCCCCCACGTCGGGTCATGTACTGCCGTGCCCGTACGACAGAGGTGACCTCCGTGAAGAACCGCTACATCGCGGGCTGCATAGCTCTCGTGTCCTCCGCCGCCCTCGCCGGCTGCGGCTATCTCCCCGGCAACAGCAGCGGAACCAAGACGGTCACCGTCTGGCTGATGAAGGACAGTGCCACCAACGACTTCGTGCAGCGCTTCAAGAAGTCGTACGAGGCCGAGCACGGGGACATCAAGCTCGACATCCGCATCCAGGAATGGGCCGGCATCGGCGACAAGGTCACCGCGGCGCTGAAGAGCAAGGACGGCAAGGGGGTGCCCGACGTGATCGAGGTCGGCAACACCCAGGTCGCCCAGTACGCGGACAGCAAGGGGCTGCGCGACCTCACGCTGGAGTCGATGCGCGACCTCCACAGCCAGGACTGGCTCCCCGGTCTCGCCGACCCCGGATCCATCGACGGCGCGCAGTACGGCGTCCCGTGGTACGCGGCCAACCGTGTGGTCATCTACGACAAGCAGCTCTTCGCCGACGCCGGGATCAAGCACCCGCCGAGGACCCGCGAGGAGTGGCTGGAGGACACGGCCAGGCTCAACACCGGGCAGCAGCAGGGCATTTACCTGGCCGGCCAGGACTGGTACACCCTCTCCGGCTTCATCTGGGAGGAGGGCGGCCAGCTCGCCGAGGGCTCGGGCGGCAACTGGGTCGGGGCCCTGAACAGCAAGGCCGCACTCAAGGGCATGGAGTTCTACAAGCAGCTCCAGGCGCTCGGCCGGGGCCCCAAGAGCGCCGACGAGGCACACCCCTTCCAGTACAAGGTCTTCGCCAAGGGCGACGTCGCCCAGCTGATCGCCACCCCCGGCACGGCGAAGTCGATCGAGCAGCTCAACCCCGAGATGAAGGGAAGACTCGGCTACTTCCCCATCCCCGGCAAACACGCGGGCAAGCCGGGCGCCGTCTTCATCGGCGGCTCCGACCTCGTCGTCCCCGAGAAGGCCCCGGAGGGCGACGCAGGCGTGAAGGTGGTCGAGGCGCTCGCCGGCGAGAAGTGGCAGACCGACCTGGCGCAGACCATGAGTTACGTACCGAACAAGACGACCCTGGCCCGGGTCCTCGCCGACGACCCGGGCGCGGCGGCGATGGCCGCGGCCGCCGCGCACGGCCGCGCCACCCCCAACTCGCCCCACTGGGCGGCGGTCGAGGCCGCCAACCCCATCAAGACCTATATGACGGAGGTCCTCATCGGCGGGGACCCCGAGAAGGCCGCGAAGAAGGCGTCGGCACGCATCACCGACCTGCTGGCGGACTACTGAGGGACAGGGCGAACCGCCCCTCGGAGTCCGTCCACCACTGCCGCAGCTCAAGACCGGCTGCGGCCAGTTCGGCGCTCACCCCGTCCTGCCGGAATTTCGCCGACACCTCGGTGCGCAGCTCCTCTCCCTTCTCGAACTGCACCACCAGGTCCAGTTCGGGAATCTTCACCGTGAGCGCGGTGCGGGCGCGCAGCCGCATTTCGATCCACTCGTTGTCCCGGTCCCAGCGGGCGACATGGTCGAAGTCGGACGCGTCGAAGTCCGCACCGAGCTCGCGGTCGATGACGGTCAGGACGTTCTTGTTGAACTCGGCCGTCACCCCGGCCGCGTCGTCGTACGCGGCGACCAGCACGTCCTCGTCCTTCACCAGGTCCGTGCCGAGCAGCAGACTGTCGCCGGGTTCGAGCAGGGCGCGCACCGACCTCAGGAAGACGGCGCGCTCGGCGGGGAGCAGATTGCCGACCGTGCCGCCCAGGAACGCCACCAGACGGGGCCCGGGAGCCTGAGGGAGGGCGATCGAGCGGGTGAAGTCGGCGATCAGCGCGTGCACCGTGAGCCCGGGCCGTTCGGCGAGGAGCACCTCGGCCGCAGCTGTCAGGGCGCTCTCGCTGACGTCGACCGGGATGTAGCTGTGCAGGTCCGGCAGCGCGTCCAGCAGATGGCGGGTCTTGTCCGACGAGCCCGAACCCAGCTCGACCAGGGTGCGGGCTCCCGTCGCCGCCGCGATCTCCCCGGCGCGTACGAGGAGGATCTCGCGCTCGGCGCGGGTCGGGTAGTACTCGGGGAGAACGGTGATGTCCTCGAAGAGTTCGCTGCCGCGCGCGTCGTAGAACCACTTGGGAGGCAGTGTCTTCGGTACGGAGGTCAGTCCGCCGAGGACATCGGCGCGCAGTGCGGCGCCGGTGGCGTCCTCGGGCAGGGTGCGGGTGAGCTGGAACGGGGGCACTAGGCGGGCTCCTTGAGCGGCGTGAGAAGAACGTCGGTGCGGGTGGCGGCGAGCAGGGTGCGGTCGGGCACCTGCTGCCAGTGCGGTGAGTCGTCGTACGGTTCGGAGGCGACCACCGTGCGGCGGCCCGGCTCGGCGAGATACCAGAGCGTGTCGCCCCAGGCGGTCGCGCAGACCGCCTCGCCGTCCGTCAGCAGGAGGTTGAGGCGCGATCCGGGTGCCGCCTCGGCCACCTCGGTGACCGTGTCCGCGAGGGCCTGGCCCATCTCGTCGCCGTCCCGCAGCCGGTGCAGGACCAGCGCCCAGACCAGCGCGGAGTCGCAGCGCGCCTGGAGCGAGAGCAGTTCGGCCGCCGGGAGGCCCTCGGCGAGCGGCGCCAGTGTGCCGGGCCAGCCCCTGACCGCGCCGTTGTGGCTGAACAGCCAGGGCCCGGCGGCGAAGGGTGCGACCGCGGCCTCCCCGTCGGCGCCCGCCTCGGTGGCATCACGGACGGCGCCGAGCAGGGCCGTGGTGCGGACCACCCGGGCGAGATCGGTGAAGGACTGGTCGGCCCAGATGGGGCCCGCGCGCCGGTAGCGGGCGGGCACCGGATCCTCCTCGGCGTACCAGCCGACGCCGAAACCGTCGGCGTTGACGGTGCCGTGCTGCTGGAGTCTGGGCGCCCAGGACTGCCGGTACAGCGCATGCAGTGGCTTCACCAGCACATCGTCCAGCGGCAACGACGGGCCCAGGTAGGCGAGATGACGGCACATCAGGCATCCCTCGCCGTACGGAACCCGGAGAAGATCTGCCGCCGTACGGGCAGGTCCCAGTTGCGGAAGGTGCCCCGGCAGGCCACCTCGTCCACGGCGAACGACCCCCCGCGCAGCACCTTGTGGTCACTGCCGAAGAACACCTCGGAGTACTCGCGGTACGGGAAGGCGGCGAATCCCGGGTACGGCAGGAAGTCGCTGGACGTCCACTCCCACACGTCGCCCGTCAACTGCCGTACGCCGTGCGGCGATTCACCGGCCGGATAACTTCCCGCGGGCGCGGGCCGCAGATGGTGCTGGCCCAGATTGGCGCGCTCCGCGGTCGGGTCCTCGTCGCCCCACGGGTAGCGCCGTGAGCGCCCGGACACGGGGTCGTGGCGGGCCGCCTTCTCCCACTCCGCCTCGGAGGGCAGCCGCCGCCCCGCCCAGCGGGCATAGGCGTCGGCCTCGTACCAGCTCACATGCAGCACCGGCTCGTCGAGCGGTACGGCCTCCACCACCCCGAAGCGGCGGCGCAGCCACTGGCCGCCGTCCTGATGCCAGAACAGGGGTGCGCGGATGCCATGGGTCCTGATCTGCTCCCAGCCGGGCTCCGCCCACCAGCGCTGCTGCTCGTACCCGCCGTCCTCCATGAAGCGCAGATACGCGCCGCACGTGACCGGCGCCGTGTCGATGTGGAAGGCCGCCACGTCCCTGCGGTGCGCGGGCCGCTCGTTGTCCAGCGCCCAGGGCTCGGTCGAGGTGCCCATGGTGAACGGCCCGCCGGGGACGAGGACTTCGTCCCGCAGGCCCGTCGTGTCGGCGCGCGGCGGCTCGGGCGCGGTGAGGGCAGCGGGTCCCGACCGCAGCTGATGGGTGATCAGCATCGTTTCGTCGTGCTGCTGTTCGTGCTGGGCGATCATCCCGAAGGCGAAGGCCGCGTCGAGAAGGGGCCGGCCGTGCAGCGGGATCTTCTCCAGTACGTCGAGGACCCGGCCCCGTACGTCCGCGGCATAGCGGCGGGCCTCGGCGGGTGCGAGGAGGGGCAGGGAGGGGCGTGCGGCGCGCGGGTGCTCGAAGGCGTCGTAGATCGAGTCGATCTCGGGGCGGATCGCGTCGCGCCCGGCGACGGCCCGCAGCAGCCACTGCTCCTCCTGGTTGCCGATGTGCGCCAGGTCCCAGACCAGCGGCGACATCAACGGCGAGTGCTGGGAGGTCAGTTCACGGTCGTCGATGCAGGAGGTGAGCAGGGCGGTACGGTCGCGTGCGGTGGTGAGCGCGTCGAGCGCACGCTGTCTGAGGAGCTCCGGGTCGGTCACAGGGTCAGGTCCTTCGTCTCGTGCGGCTGGTCGTCGGCGGGACATCGGCCGCGTACGACATAGCGGGCGGCGAATTCGGCCACCGCGTCGCGGACGGCGGTCGAGGCGCCGAGCCGGGGAAGTGCCTCCAGGGCAGTGGCGAAGCAGACGGCGGCAGCGGCATGCAGCTCCGGGTCGGCCAGGCCGCGCCGCGCGGCATTGCGCCACAGCGGATTCCGCGGGGCGGGAAGCGAACCGGCCGTCTCCGCAAGGGGCTTCACCGCCCGGTACACCGTCTCGGCCGCCGCCGGATCGTCGAAGAGCGCCGCCGTGACGGCGAGCGGCACGATCCAGCCGTCCTCGCCCGGCTGGGCGTCGATCATGCGCAGCTCGAGGTGGCCCCGCGGCCGTACCGGCGGGAAGAGGGTGGTCAGGTGGTAGTCGAGGTCGGCCCGCGTCGGCGGCCGCGGACCGCCGCCCCGGAGCCAGCCGCGGAAGGTCAGATCCGTCGGCACCTGCCAGGGGCCCTCGTCCCGGCGGATGCACATCACCGGGGTGTCGAGCGCCTGCTCGGTCCAGGCCGCCCGCGGCTCACGCTGTGCGGCCGGCGCGAGCGAGCGGAGCGGATCGAGGTCGGCCCACAGGGCCTGCCGGGTGGAGCGCCAGCCGGTCGAACGGCCGTCGGAGCGGGGCGAGTTGGCGAAGGCGGCCACCAGCACCGCACCCAGCAGATGCGCGAGCTGCCACCGTCTGCCGTGCCCCAGCGGTCCCGGCTCCTCGTGCCCCGCGTCCAGGTTGACCTGGACGGAGGCCGAGCCGCGCATCATGGCGCGGCCCGCTGTGCCGTGCCGGTCGAAGTAGGTCTCCATGGCGTCGTACCGCGGCGCGCGCAGCACTCTGTCCCGTGTGCGCCAGGGTTCCTGGCCGTTGCCGGTGAGGGTGAGACCCGCGGTCCGCAGCGAGCCGCGTACGGCGTCGAGGTCCGCGGAGACGGAGTCGATGAGCTCCGTCAGGGATGCGGCGGGGAGCGAGCTGAGCTCCAGCTGGCCGCCGGGTTCGAAGGTGAGAGCCGAGGCGAGGGGCAGGGCGCGCAGTGCGCCGTACGCCGCTTCACGCCGGCCGGTGGAGAGGGGGAGCCGGGGATCGCGCAGGTCGTGGACGAGCCATTCGAGCTCGACGCCGAGCGTGCGGGGCGGCCCGGTCTTGAAGCAGATACATCGCAGTAAGTCCTCCGCTGCGGACTCGCTGAGCGGTTGTACGGTCATGATCGGTTGCCTCCTTCCGAGGTGTTCCGTCCCACCTAAGCCACTGCGGCGCGTTCGCACAAGAGTGCGTTTCCGGGGAACAAATTCCGTTGCGGAGACGTTCGTTGGCCGTTCATGATGCGGCTTATGAGTGCACGACTGCGGGGCATCGCGAAGGAGACGGAGAAGATCGTCGAGGCTGGTTCCTACCGCTCGCCGCAAGGCCGGGAGGTGTCCATCGCCGACGCCCTGGAGGCTGCGCTCACCGGGGTGCGGATGTACGGACCCGATCCTGTCCCCGCAGCCGAACGCGCCGATGCCCGCACGGAGTTCGAGGTCACGGGGGAGAGCAGCATCGAAGCTGCCGCCCGGATGACCGGCGAGCGGCCCGGCGCCGTCGCCATCCTCAACTTCGCCTCCGCGCGCAACCCGGGCGGCGGCTACCTCAACGGCGCCCAGGCGCAGGAGGAAGCGCTCTGCCGGTCCTCGGCCCTCTACACGACCCTGCTGCGCGCGCCGGAGTTCTACGCCCACCACCGGGCCGACCGCAGCCCGTTCTACACCGACCGCGTCATCCACTCGCCACAGGTCCCGGTCTTCAGGGACGACCGCGGCGCACTGCTCCCCGAGCCGTTCTCCGTGGGCTTTCTCACATCGCCCGCGCCCAACGCCGGTGTGATCAGGGCCCGTTCACCCGAGGACGCCCACCGGATCCCGCACGCCCTGGCCGTACGGGCCGAACGCGTCCTGGAGACCGCGGTCGCCTGCGGCTACCGGCGCCTGGTGCTCGGCGCCTGGGGGTGCGGGGTCTTCCGCAACGAACCGGCCCGGGTGGCGGGGGCGTTCCACGCCCACCTCACGGGGGCGGGCCGGTTCGGCGGACACTTCGAGCAGGTCGTCTTCGCCGTACTCGACCGTGATCCCGCATCGGCCACCCGGGCCGCGTTCGCCGACGCGTTCGCCGGTCAGTCCCAGCCGTAGCGCTCCATCAGCCGCTCGACGACGGAGTCGAAGCGGGGCCGGTCGAGCGCGCAGGCCTCGCGCCGCATCCCGTCCTCGTGCACCCGCAGCACCCGGTCCAGATCCACCCAGGACTCGCGGCCCGCGTCGTCCCAGCCGCCCGACCCGATCGCGATCCACTCGCGGTCGAGGTCGTGGCGCTTGCTGGAGAGGCGGACGGCCAGCAGCGTGCCCGCTTCCTCACGGGCCACCACGAGCACCGGGCGGTCCTTGCCGCGGCCGTCGTTCTCCTCGTACGGCACCCAGGTCCACACGATCTCGCCCGGGTCGGGATCGCCGTTGCGGTCCGGGGCGTAGGACGTGTGGACGGTCCCGATGCCGTGGGGGTCGGCCTCGGTCGTGGCGGTCGGTCCGGTCGCGCCGGGCAGGTCGGACTGGTCGGTCTCGTTGTCATTCAGAGAGGTCGTCACACGGGCCACGTTAGGACCTGTACGGACTACTCCGCAGAGCGGGCGCGCCGATCGGGCACCAGGCTCGGTCCATGGTCATATCGCGTCTCGCCCTGTTCGCCGCCTCCGCCTCGCTGGTCGCGGCCGCCTGTCCGCCGGACCCGGCCCCCGAACCGGCGCCCGCCCCCGCGGCCTCCGCAGCGACTCACCGCACCGTCTCCGCCTGGCTCCCGTACTGGGACCAGGAGGGCGCCTACCGCGACGCGCTGCGGCACGCGCGCCAACTGCACACCGTCAGCCCCTTCTGGTACCAGGCCAAGTCTGCGGCCCGCATCGACGGCCACCCGGGGGCGGGGGACCGCCGTATCGTCGACGGGCTGCACCGTGCCGGCATCAAGGTCGTGCCGACCGTCATGGAGACGCTCGGCCCCGGCGTCCTCGCCGCGATCCTCACCAGCCCGGCGAAGCGCGCCACCCACATCCGCGCGCTGGCCGCCCTCGCGCGCACCCGCGGCTACGACGGCATCGACATCGACTACGAGACCATCGCACCGACCCCCACCGCGAAGTACCGCACGGTCCGCGCCGGTTACGCGTCGTTCGTGACCGCCCTCTGCAAGGCCCTGCACGCCCGGCACAAGCAGTGCATCATCACCGTCTCCCCGCAGACCGCCGCCACGGGCCGCATCTGGAACTACCCGGTGATCGGCCGGGCGGCCGACCGGGTGCGGATCATGGCGTACAACCTCCACTGGGAGGGCGGGCCGTCGGGTCCGCTCTCCGGAGAGCGCTGGTACGAGGAGATCCTGCGGCGGGCCACGGCACTGATCCCGCGCCGGAAGATCGAGATGGCGCTTCCCGCGTACGGCTGGGACTGGCGCGCCGACGGAAAGGGCAGGGCCAAGCACGTCACCTGGAAGGAGGCGGAGGCGCTGCGCCGCAAGAAGCACGCGCCCTACCGGCTCGACCCGGCGTCCCGCACCCCGCACTTCACGTACAAGCAGGGGAAGGTGAAGCGGACGGTCTGGTACCAGGACGCCCGGGGAGTGGCGGGCCATCTGCCCGCACTGCGCAAGTACGGAGTCGCCAACACGGGCCTGTGGGCGCTGAATTTCGAGGATCCGGCCCTCTGGAAGGTCCTTGCCAGGGGCTGAGGCGTGTTGCCACCGCCCGGACCGGGCGGTGGCAACACGCCTACGGGCAGGGCTACTTGTCGCCCTGGACCGTGATCTTCTCGCTGCGCGGCGGGGGAGTGGCGGCGCCGTTGAGATGTGCCGTCGGAGCCTCCCCGGAGTTCATCGTCGCGAGCAGCTGGCGGGCCAGGCCGAGACCCGTACCGCCCATGGTCAGCGCCTTGGCGAACATGTCCGCCATCCCGTCCGCGCCGTTCAGCAGGATCATGTGCTCGACATTGCCGAAGGCCTCGGCGCCCGCCCGGACGATCTCCGGCCAGTTCTCGGCCAGCTGCTGGGCGACCACGGCCTCCTGGTTCTGCGCCAGGGCCTCCGCCCGCGCCTTGATCGATTCGGCCTCGGCCAGTCCCTTCGCCTTCGCCGACTCCGCTTCCGCCAGACCGCGCGCCTGCGTCGCCGCGGCCTCCGCCTCACCGGTCGCCCGGGTGGCCGACGCCCGCGCCTTGGTCGCCTCGGCTTCGGCGGCGGCCGCAGACTTGACCCGGTTCGCCTCGGCGAACGCGGCGAGCTCCGTCTCCTTCGCCTTGGCCTCGGCCGCCGAGATGCGGGCATCGCGCTCGGCCTCCGCGCTGGTCCGCCGCTCGTACGCCGCCGCATCGGCCGGTTTGCGTACGTCCGCCTGGAGCTGCTGCTCCCTGCGGTGCGCCTCCAGCTCGGCGACCCTGGTCTCCTGGACCACGACCTCCTGGCGCGCCGCCGCGTCGGCGAGCGGACCCGCCTGACGCGAGGAAGCGGCGGCCTTGTCGCGTTCCGCCTGATAACCGGCCTGCAGGATCTCGCTGTCCCTGGTCGCCTCCGACATCCTGGCGAACGCGGCCTGTTCGGCCTCGGTCGCCTGCAGATTGGCCTGAGCCTGGGCGATGCGCGCGTCCCGCTGCACGGCTGCCGCGTGCGGCATCGCCAGGTTCTTCATGTACCCGGTCGGGTCCTCGATCTCATGGATCTGCAGCGAGTCCACGATCAGACCCAGCTTCTCCATCTCCGTACCGCACGCGGCACGCGTCTGCCCGGTGAGCTTCTCCCGGTCGCGGATCATGTCCTCGACCGTCAGCCCGCCCACGATGGACCGCAGGTGCCCGGCGAACACGTTGTGGACCCGCTCCGACATCAGCTTCTGCTGGTCGAGGAAGCGCCGGGCCGCGTTCGCGATCGACACGAAGTCGTCGCCGACCTTGAAAATGACCACGCCGCGCACCTTCAGCGGAATGCCCTGGTGCGTGACACAGTCCACGAGCAGCTCGGTCTCGTTGAGATCGAGCGACATCTTCCTGACCGCCTGCACACCGGGCAGCACGAGAGTGCCGCGCCCGGTGACGATGCGGAAGCCCATGCCTTCTTCGAGGCCTTCGGTCTTGTGCTTGGAACCGGAGATGACGAGTGCCTCATTGGGCTCCGCGACCCGCCACATGAGCTTGAAGAGACAGATCAGAACGATGATGGCAGCGAGCACCACACCCGCCGCAACGCCGATGACCATCGGCATACGCCCCCTTCACGCGGTGCCCTGACGGCACCGACTGGAGAGGAGTGTGCGCCTGCGCAAGACCACCGAGAAGACGCTGACGATTCCTTGTCGCGTTCTTGATACGAACTGCGTACGGGACGCTCAACTTCCGTACGCGGAGGCGACATAGACCGTCCGCGGCGCCAGATATTCGACGATCGTGACGACCGTTCCGGACTCGATCCGCTCGCCCGTGTCCACCGGGTACGCAAGAAAATGCTCGGCCCCGCCCCGGACCCGGACGATCACCTCACCAACCAGACCGGGACCGATCGTGCCCGTCACCCGCCCGGTCAGCCCCACCATCGACGCATCGTCCATGGGTGGAGCGTAAGGGGAGCGCCGGAGTCTGGAAAGATACGGAATCCGATGAGCCAAATACCGCACACCTCAGCCGAGCGACCCGTCCCGACCAGCGCCGATGTCGCACGCCTGGCCGGTGTCTCGCGGGCCACCGTCTCCTACGTACTGAACAGCACCTCCGCCGTACGGATCAGCGAGGCCACCCGCCTCAGGGTCCGCGAGGCCGCCGACGAACTCGGATACGTCCCGCACGCCGCCGCCCGCAGCCTGCGCTCCGGCAGCAGCCGGATGGTGCTGCTGCCCGCGGCCGCCGTCCCCGTCGGCCCGCTCTACAGCCGCTTCTTCAACGAGTTCCAGTGGGCGCTGCGCCGCCTCGACTACACGGTCGTGCAGTACGGCAGCCTCGGCATGGGCCCCGACGAGGCCGCCCGCGCCTGGGCGGAGCTGCGCCCCGTCGCGGTGATCGCCCTCGGCGGCCCCCAGCTCACCCCCACCGGTATCCAGCTGCTGCGCCGCTCCGGCGCGAAGGCGGTCATCACGCTCGCGCCGGAGCCGGTCGCCGGGGCGCATGCGCTGGCGATGGACCACAGCCAGGTCGGCCTGCACGCGGGGACCCATCTACTGGAGCGCGGCCACCGCCGGATCGGCGTGGTGATCCCGGAGGAGCCGGGGCTCGAGATGTTCTCCCAGCCGCGCCTCGACGGGGTGCGGGCCGCCGTCGAGGGAGGCGGGGGCACGGTCGTGCCGCTGGCGCTCTCCTACGAGGAGGCGTCGGCCGCCGCCCTCGCCGGACGCTGGCGAACGCTCGGCCTCGACGCGGTCTTCGCGTACAACGACGAATACGCGATGCTCCTGATGCGCGCGCTCCAGGACGAGGGCCTCGACGTACCCGGCGAGTGCGCGGTGATGGGCGCCGACGACCTGATGCTCGGGCGACTGCTGCGCCCCCGGCTCTCCACCGTCCAGCTCGACATGGCCACCGGTCAGCATCTCGCCGACCTCGTGGAGCGTGTGGTCCGCAATCCCGACGGCGAACCCGAACGGCACGATCTGATGATCGCCAGGACCATCGCCCGCGAGTCGACCTAGGCCGGCTCAGTAGGACCGCAGCGCCCGCAGATCCGCCTCGATGAGCTCCGCCGCCTCCCGCAGGGCGGGCAGGAGCGCGTTCCGCGCCTCCTCGGCCGTCCCGCGCCCTGCGTGCTGGGCGACGTTGAGCGCGGCGACGACCCGGCCCCGGGCGTCGCGCACCGGGACGGCGAGCGACCGGAGCCCCTCCTCCAGCTCCTCGTCGACCAGCGCGAAGCCGTCGGCGGCCACCCGGTCGACGATGCTGTCGAGCTCCTGGGGCGAGGTCACCGTGTGCCGGGTGAGCGCGGGCAGCACGTCCGGCAGTTCGGGCCGCTCCCCGGGGGCGAGTCCTGCGAGCAGCACCCGCCCCATCGAGGTCGCGTACGCGGGGAAGCGCGTCCCCACCGTGATGCTGACGCTCATGATCCGCACCGTGGGGACGCGGGCCACGTAGCGGATGTCGGTGCCGTCGAGCACCACCAGCGAGGCCGACTCGTGCACCCGCCCCACCAGGGCGGTCAGATGCGGCCCGGCGATCTCGGGCAGCGTCAGCTCGGAGAGCCGTGCGCAGCCCAGTTCCAGGACGCGAGGTGCGAGCCTGAACTGCCGCCCTTCGCACGCCACTTGGCCCAGCTGCTCCAGGGTGAGCAGTGAGCGCCGTACGGTCGCCCGGGCCAGCCCGGTCGCCTCCGCGAGCCCGCTGAGCGTCATCCCCTCACCCCGGTCGCCGCCGAGCGCGACGAGCACCGCGAGCCCGCGCGCCAGCGACTGGAGGAACCCCGGGCCGACCTCGCGCTTGACGGCCAGGGTCAGGTCCACCGCGGCTGCGGGCGCGGCCTCCGTCCGGGGCGCGGCCAGCGCGGCCTCGAGCTCGGTCCGTACCTCGCGCAGCCTCGGCAGCACCGCCTCCTTGAGCGACTGAAGGGTGTGCCGGCTCGTGTGGCTGACCACGCTCACCGCGCACACCGTCCGCCCGGCCCGGCCGCGTACCGGCAGCGCCACCGCGATCAGGCCCGGCTCGATGAGCTGGTCGTCGCCCGCCCACTGCTCCTCGCTCCAGGGGGCCGCGAACAGCGCGCCGGGAGCGCACCGTCCGGCCGGCAGCAGGTCGCCGATACGGAACGAGACCGCCATCGTCCGCCGCCGTCTGGTCTGCAGGACGAATCGCACCCCGTCCTCGCCGTCGGGCACCGCGACCGACACCGACTCGTCGAGCTCGTCGGCCAGACGCTCCGTCAGTGGGCCGAGCGCCGCCGGGATCCCGCAGGCCCGCAGATAGGCGCCGGACACCTCCATCAGCCGGGGCGCGATCGACACCTCGCGGCCGTCGACACGCACCAGGTCCAGTCGCTCCAGCGTGGCGACGACACGGTCGACGGTGGAGCGGGCCAGGCCCGTGGCCCGTACGAGATCACTGTGGCGCAGCCGGTCGGCGTCCGGTGCGCAGAGCACGCGCAGGACGGCGAGGCCGCGTTCCAGGGGGCCGACCCGTTGACAGTCGGTCGCATCGGGCAGAGACTCGGGCGAGGTCATGACTGAACGATAGTTCACCAGGCGAACACATGGTGGCGTGGGAGAGAATTGATGAGCATCCGAGACGTGTACGTGGTCGACGCGGTCCGCACCCCGATCGGAAAGTTCGGGGGCGCGCTCTCCTCCGTACGCCCCGACGACCTCGCCGCCCACGTGGTCAAGGCGCTCGTCGACCGCGCTCCCGACCTCGACCCGTCCCGCATCGACGACGTGTACTTCGGCGACGCCAACGGCGCGGGCGAGGACAACCGCGACGTGGCCCGTATGGCGGTGCTCCTCGCCGGACTCCCCGTCTCCGTGCCCGGCGTCACCGTCAACCGGCTCTGCGGCTCGGGCCTCGAAGCCGTCATCCAGGCGGCCCGCGCCATCGCCGTCGGCGACGCCTCGGTCGCGATCGCGGGCGGCGTCGAGTCGATGTCCCGCGCTCCCTGGGTCGTCCAGAAGCCCGAACGCGCCTTCCCCGCAGGGCATCAGCAGATGTACTCGACGACGCTCGGCTGGCGGATGACCAACCCGCGCATGCCCGAGGAGTGGACGACTCCCCTGGGAGAGGGTGCCGAACTGATCGCCGACAAGCACGGGATCACCCGCGAACAGCAGGACGCCTTCGCCCTCGCCAGCCACACCAAGGCGGCGGCGGCCTGGGACGCGGGCCTCTACGACGGCGAGGTCGTCCCGTACGACGGTGTGGATCTGCTGCGCGACGAATGCATCAGGCCCGGCTCGACCATGGAAGCCCTCGCCAAACTCAAGCCCGCCTTCCGCAAGACCGGTTCGGTCACCGCGGGCAACGCCTCCCCGCTCAACGACGGCGCTGCGGCCCTGCTCCTGGTCGACGAGGAGGGGCTGCGGGCCACCGGGCGCGAGCCCCTCGCCCGGATCCGCGCCTCCGCGGTGACCGGCGTCGAACCGCAGCTCTTCGGCCTCGGCCCGGTCGAGGCCGTCCAGAAGGCCCTTGCCAAGGCGGGCAAGTCCTTCGCCGACCTCACCACCTTCGAACTCAACGAGGCCTTCGCCGCCCAGTCGCTCGGCTGCCTCGCCGAGTGGCCGGGACTCGACCCCGCCGTCGTCAATCCGCGCGGCGGCGCCATCGCGATCGGCCACCCGCTCGGCGCCTCGGGTGCGCGCCTCGCCGGTTCGGTCGCACACCAACTCGCCGCAGCGGGCTCCGGAACGGGCCTCGCCGCGCTCTGCATCGGGGTCGGTCAGGGCCTCGCTCTCGTACTCGAACGCTGAAGAAGCTGAATAAGGAGCCCCGCAGGTGCGCACGACAGTAGGAATCATCGGAGGCGGACCGGCCGGGCTGCTGCTCGCCAGACTCCTCCACGGCGAAGGCATCGACTGTGTCGTGCTGGAGAACCGGACCCGGGAGTACGTCGAGCAGCGCCAGCGCGCCGGGATCCTCGAACAGGGCACGGTCGACGCGCTGCGTGCGTGTGGCGCGGGCGATCGCATGGACGCCGAAGGGCTGGTCCACGAGGGGATCGAGCTGCGCTTCGACCGGCAGCGCCACCGCATCGACTTCCCCGGCCTGACCGGCGGCCGGAAGGTGATGGTGTACGCGCAGACCGAGGTGGTCAAGGACCTCGTCGCGCTCCAACTCGCCGAAGGACCACCGCTGTTCTTCGAGGCGCAGGCAATCGCCGTGGAGAAGCCGGAGAGCGATCACCCCGTCATCCGCTTCACCCACGGCGGGCGCGAGCAGACGCTGGAGTGCGAGTACGTCATCGGGTGCGACGGCTTCCACGGCATCGCGCGCGCCGCGATCCCGGAGGCCGTCCGGCGTACGTACGAACGCGCCTACCCCTACTCCTGGCTCGGGATCCTCGCGGATGTCCCGCCCTCCTGCGACGAGTTGATCTACGCACGCGGCGAGCGCGGCTTCGCCCTGCACTCCCTGCGCAGCCCCACCGTCTCGCGCCTCTACCTGCAGGTACCCAACGGCACCGACCCCGCCGACTGGCCGGACGACCGCATCTGGGACGAGCTCGACGCCCGGTTCGCCGTCGACGGGGACTGGCACCTGGAGCGCGGCCCGATCACCGCCAAGTCCGTGACCCCCATGCGGAGTCACGTCACCGAACCCATGCGGTACGGCCGCATCCTCCTGGCGGGCGACGCCGCACACATCGTCCCGCCCACCGGCGCCAAGGGCCTCAACCTGGCCGTCTCCGACGTACGGATCCTGGCCCGCGCCTTCGCCCATCTGCGACGCACCGGATCGGCGTCACTCCTCGACTCGTACTCCGACGACTGCCTGCGCCGGGTCTGGCAGGCGACGCGCTTCTCGTACGAGATGACGACGATGCTGCACACGGGGCCGGACGAGAACGCCTTCGACCACCGTGTGCAGCTCGCACGCCTGCACCGCATCGCGGACTCCAGGACAGCAGCGGCCGAACTCGCCGCCAACTACACGGGGCTGCCGCTCGACTGACCTCAGTCCTGC
This sequence comes from Streptomyces sp. NBC_01465, assembly GCF_036227325.1. NCBI lineage: Bacteria > Bacillati > Actinomycetota > Actinomycetes > Kitasatosporales > Streptomycetaceae > Streptomyces > Streptomyces sp. NBC_01465. Next base: position 8,312,309 of record NZ_CP109467.1, read on the forward strand.
TGGGACTGCTGGGCCTTCTGCTCCTCGACCGACTTGCGGACCTCGTCCATGTCCAGATTCCGGGCCTGGCCGATGACATCCTCCAGCGCCACCTCGGGCAGGGCGCCGGGCTGGGCGAAGACCGCGACGTTGTCACGGACGATCATCAGCGTGGGGATCGAACGGATGTCGAACGCCGCGGCCAGCTCCTGCTGCGCCTCGGTGTCGACCTTCGCGAAGACGAGGTCCGGGTGGCGCTCCGAGGCACCTTCGTAGACCGGGGCGAACTGTCGGCACGGACCGCACCACGACGCCCAGAAGTCGATGAGGACGAAGTCGTTGTCGGTCACGACGTCGTCGAAATTGTCCTTGGTGAGCTCGACGGTGCTCATGCTGTGCCCCTTTCCTGGGCTTCCCGGTGCTGCTGCCCCGGTCAACCGTGCTGTGTGCTGTCGTATTCCGCCTGCCCCTGTGGCCACGGCGTACACCCGGCACCAGACTGGGCCCATGACTGAAGCGACGGAGTACGACGTGGTGGTCCTCGGGGCCGGTCCGGTGGGCGAGAACGTGGCGGACCGGGCGAGGGCGGCCGGCCTGAGCACGGCGGTCGTGGAGAGCGAGCTGGTGGGCGGCGAGTGCTCGTACTGGGCCTGCATTCCCAGCAAGGCCCTGCTGCGCCCGGTGATCGCCCGCGCAGACGCCCGCCGCGTCCCCGGACTGCGCCAGTCGGTGCAGGGTCCGCTCGACGCCCAGGCCGTCCTCGCCCACCGCGACTACTACGCCTCGCACTGGAAGGACGACGGCCAGGTCGGCTGGCTCGACTCCATCGGCGCCGACCTCTACCGCGGCCACGGCCGTCTCTACGGCACGAAGAAGATCGCCGTGACCAGCCCCGACGGCGAGCACCACGTCCTGGCCGCCCGCCACGCCGTGGTCGTCGCCACCGGCAGCCGTGCCGTGCTCCCCGATCTGCCGGGACTGGACGACGTCAGGCCGTGGACCAGCCGCGAGGCCACCAGCGCGCAGCAGGCGCCGGAGCGGCTGGTCATCGTCGGCGGGGGAGTGGTGGGCGTGGAAATGGCCACCGTCTGGCAGGCTCTCGGCTCCCAAGTGACCCTGCTGGTACGGGGAGACGGTCTGCTCCCCAGGATGGAGGCCTTCGCCGGCCGCCTCGTCGCCGAAGCCCTCACCGAGGCCGGCGCGGACGTCCGCACCCATGTCTCGGTCACCGCGGTCGAACGCGGCGCCGAGGGAATCACCGTCTCCCTCGACGGCGGGGAGAGCATCACCGCCGACGAGATCCTCTTCGCCACCGGCCGCGCCCCCCGTACCGACGACATCGGCCTGGACACGGTGGGCTTGGAGCCCAGCGCCTGGCTGCCCGTCGACGACAGCTGCCGCGTCGACGGCTCCACCTGGCTGTACGCGGTCGGCGACGTCAACCACCGGGCGCTCCTGACCCACCAGGGCAAGTACCAGGCGCGCATCGCGGGCGCGGCCATCGCGGCCAGGGCCCAGAACGTACCGATCCTGGAGTCGGACCCCTGGGGCGCCCACACCGCGACCGCCGACCACGCCGCCGTCCCCCAGGTCGTCTTCACCGACCCCGAGGTGGCCTCGGTCGGCCGTACCCTCGCCGAGGCCGAAGCGGCGGGCACCCGCGTACGGGCCGTCGACTACGACCTCTCCTCGGTCTCCGGCGCGGGCCTGTACGCCGACGGCTACCGCGGCCACGCCCGCATGATCGTCGACCTCGACCGGGAGATCGTCGTCGGAGCCACCTTCGCCGGCCCCGGCGTCAGCGAACTGCTGCACTCGGCGACCGTGGCCGTCGCGGGCGAGGTGCCCATCGACCGCCTGTGGCACGCCGTCCCCGCGTTCCCGACGATCAGTGAGGTCTGGCTGCGCCTCCTGGAGACGTACCGCGGCTGAAGACGGCTGATCCGCCCCGACAGCACCGTTGCGCTGCCATCGGCACACGGCTCCCCCGTGCGACGATCACGGAATCGTTGACCGGGTACGAGTGACGGCGGGTGGCAGACGCAGGTGACGGCGATCGGTGGGCCGACGGACGACGGCGGGCCCGAACAGCAGTTGCACACCTTCACACGGCAGTCGGCCGACCGGGCCCGCCTGATCGCCGGAGCGGTCGGCATCGCGCTCCTCGTCGGCCTGGCGGTTCTGCAGCGGGCCGCGCCCGACATCCTGATCGGCCCTGTGGTGTTCGCCGCCGGAGTGGTGATGGCCGTCGCGCCCGCCGTCGCCGCCGTGGAACGCCTGGTCCGGCACGGCGGGCGGCTGGTCGCCGACGGGGTGCTGGCCGCGCTCGTCGCGTATCTGCTGGCGTTCGCCATCAACGTCTACGTCCTCGGTCCGGCGCCGGAGGCCCTGCGCCTCGCCCTGACCACGACCCACTCCGACGGCAGCAGCACCCCCGTACACCTCTACATCGCCACCGTCGTCGCGTTCGTCTCGATCGTCGGATTCGGCGACCGGCTCCTCGTCCGCAACGCCACCTGGTTCAGCCTCACCATCACCGCGGCGGCCGCCCTGGTCGAACACCGCGCCACCCTGGTCGGCGTCCTCGTCAGCTTCGCGCTCGGGCGCACCGTCGCCTACGGAATCCGCTGGGCGCGCGGCGCGGCCGACACCCGGCCGACCGGCGAGAGCGTCATGGCCGCGCTCGCCGGGGCGGATCTGGCCGTCGCCGACTGGACGCGCACTCCCGACGGCGCCGACGGAGCACGCCGCTACGCCGCGACCACCGAAGCCGGAACCCGCCTCGCCGTCACCGTCCTGGACCGCGACCGGCTCGCGGTAGGCCTCGCCTACCGCCTCTACCAGCGTCTGCGGCTGCGCCGCCCGGCCCAGAGCCAGGGCCTGGTCTCGCTGCAGCACATCGTCGAGCAGCGCACCCTCCTCGCCCTGGCCGTCCGCGACAGCGGCATCCGTACGCCCAAGCTCGCCGCCGTCCGCAAACTGGGCACCGACGCGGTGATGCTCGCGTACGAACAGATCGAAGGCCGCACCCTCGACCAGTTGCCGCCCGAGGACATCACCGACGCGCTCCTGAGCCGCATCTGGCGCCTCACCGCCGAACTGCACCGCCACCAGATCAGCCACCGCCGTTTGTCCGCCGGCGCTTTCCTCGTCGACGACGCGGGGGAGGTGTGGCTGCTGCGGCTCGAGGCCGGCGAGGTCGCCGCCTCCGAGCTCCAGCAGCGGCTCGACGACGTCGAACTCCTGTCCACACTGGGCGTATTGGCCGGTCCTGAACGTGCGGTGCGCACGGCCAGGACGGTCCTCGGCGACACGGCGATGGGCGCGATCCTGCCGCTGCTGCGGCCCGCGGTCGTCAGCTCCGAGACCCGCACCGAGCTGCGCCGGCACAAGGGTGTGGTCGGCGGGATCACCGAGGAGATCCTCGCCTTCCAGCCCGAGGCCCCGCAGACCCCGACGGTCGTCCTGGAACGGCTGCGTCCGCGCACGATCCTCTCGGGCCTCGGCGGTGTCATCGCCGCGTACTTCCTGATCAGCCAGTTCTCGGGGCAGCCGCTCGGCAGCCTCTTCAAGGGCCTGTACTGGCCCTGGGCCGCGGCGGCCTTCGGCGCCTCCGCGCTCACCTATGTCGCCGCGGCGATGGGCCTCGGCGGATTCGTCCCCCAGCGACTGAACAAACTGCACCTCCTCCTGGCCCAGTTCGCCGCCTCGTTCGTCACGCTGGTGACACCGGCCGCCGTCGGAGGGGTCGCGCTCAACACCCGTTTCCTGCAGAAGGCCGGGGTCGCCTCGGGGCTCGCCGTCACCAGCATGGCCGCCTCGCAGGTGGCGGCCTTCGGGGCGTTCCTGATCCTGGTGATGCTGCTCGGCTCGATCTCGGGATCGGCCCAGGGGTCCTCGTACCTGCCCCCGTCGTCGGTCATCGTGACCGTGCTGCTCGCCGTGGGCGTGCTCGGCCTGGTGGCGGCGACCGTGCCGCCCGTACGGAAATTCGTCACCACCAGGGTCAAGCCGTTCTTCTCCGGCGTCGGCCCGCGCATGCTGGAACTGCTGAGCGACCCGCGCAAACTCCTCGTCGGCCTCGGCGGTGCGTTCCTGCTGCCGCTGGCCGGGAGCGTGGCCCTGTGGGCGTCCGTCAGGGCCTTCGTACCCGACCAGGACATCTCCTTCGCCACCGTCGCCGTCGTCTTCCTGATCGGCAAGACGGCGGGCTCCATCGTCCCGACTCCCGGAGGGCTGGGCGCAGTTGAGGCCCTGCTCTCCGGAGGTCTGTCGACCGCGACGGGCATCGGCGCCTCGACAGCGTTCTCAGCGGTGATCCTCTTCCGCCTCTTCACGTTCTGGCTGCCGATCGTCCCGGGCTGGCTGGCCACCACGTGGCTGCAGAAACGCAGCGCGCTCTAGCCTCCGGAGCCTCCGGTCAGGAGAAGTCGCCGGCGAGCGCGGCAGCCATCCGCAGATGCGGACCCGCCTCGCCGTGACGCCCCTGCCGCTCCAGGGTGCGGCCGAGCATCAGCAGCGCGTACTGCTCCACCGGGTCCCGCACCAGCACCTCGCGCAGCTCGGACTCGGCGCGGCCGAGCTGGGCGGAGTGGTAGTACGAGCGGGCGAGCAGCAGCCGCGGAGCGACCTGCTCGGGGACCTCGTCGACGAGTCCGCGCAGGATGAGCGCGGCCTTGCCGTACTCCTTGGCGTCGAAGAAGAGGTGCGCACGCTCCCAGCGCTCGGTCGCGGTTCCTTCCGTGAGGTATGTCTCGATGATGTTCACGAGGGCGGTAACGCACGCACCTGCTTGAACATTCCACTACAACGCCGACAGCCCCGGTACTGCTGTTCCCGGTCCGGGCGGCGCTAAGTTGAGCGCCATGAGCAATCTCGACAGTCAGGCAGCACTCTCCGTCTGCGGCGGCCGCGGGTTCGTCGCCGCCGAGCCGGTGCGCGAACTGCTGAGCCCCCGCACCGTCAAGCTCGGCGAGTCCACCGAGGTGCGCAGGCTGCTGCCCAACCTGGGCCGCCGTATGGTCGGCGCCTGGTGCTTCGTCGACCACTACGGCCCCGACGACATCGCCGACGAGCCGGGCATGCAGGTCCCGCCCCACCCGCACATGGGTCTGCAGACGGTCAGCTGGCTGCACGACGGCGAGGTGCTGCACCGCGACAGCCTCGGCTCGCTCCAGACCGTACGGCCGAGGGAGCTCGGCCTGATGACCTCGGGCCGCGCCATCAGCCATGCGGAGGAGAGCCCCAAGTCCCACGCCAAGTTCCTGCACGGCGCGCAGCTCTGGGTCGCGCTGCCCGACGCCCACCGCAACACCGAGCCCCACTTCCAGCACCACACCGACCTGCCGACCGTCACCGCCCCCGGCCTCACCGCAACGGTCATCCTCGGCACGCTCGACGGCGCGGCCTCGCCCGGCACCACGTACACCCCGCTCGTCGGCGCCGACCTGTCGCTGTCCGCCGGCGCAGAGGCGAACCTGCCGCTCGACCCGGACTTCGAGTACGCGGTCCTCTCCATGTCCGGCGAAGCCCACGTGGACGGCGTCCCGGTCCTCCCCGGCTCGATGCTCTACCTCGGCTGCGGCCGCACCGAACTCCCGCTCCGCGCGGTCTCCGACGCAGGCCTGATGCTGCTCGGCGGAGAGCCGTTCGAGGAGGAGATCGTCATGTTCTGGAACTGGATCGGAAGGTCCAACGAGGAGATCGCACAGGCCCGCACCGACTGGATGACGGGGTCCCGCTTCGGCGAGGTCAAGGGCTACGACGGCGCCCCGCTGCCCGCCCCCGAACTCCCCGCCGTACCGCTGAAACCCAGGGGCCGGGTGCGCTGAAGCGGGGTGGCCGGCGGAGCGTCCGGGGGCGGGTGCGACGATGCGGGGATGCGTGAGGTCGATGAGCTGATCAATGTCGAGGATCCGGCCTGGCCGCTCCTCCTTCAGGAGCTGTCCGGCTCCGACGTACCGGTGGAGGTGCTGCCCGGAGACGGCGAGGCCGGCCGCGTCGCCCTGCGCCAACTGCAGGTCTCCGCCCGGTCGAACGTGGGCGGGATCGCACTGAACTGCGGCGGACTGCTCGTGGACGGGGGCTGGTTGCGGATCTTCGGCAGCCCGGGCCACGGCGGCCCCGGAGGAATGCCGGGCCTCGCCGAGATCAACGCGATGCCTGCGGCTTTCGACCCCGCATGGCGGGCGGAGCCGGGGCTCGTGGTCGCGCACGATGTGCTGGGCGGAGTCTTCGCCCTCAACGGAGGCAACCCCCGCGAGGCCGGACGGCCCGGCGCCCCGGGCGAGATCCTCTACTTCGCCCCTGACTCCCTGCGCTGGCTGGCACTCGGCGCCGGCCACTCGGCGTGGCTGTCCTGGATTCTCTCCGGAGGGCTCCAGGAGTTCTACGCGGACCTTCGGTGGGACGGTTGGGGCGATGAAGTCTCCGTACTGAACGGCCGGCAGGGACTGTCCTTCTACCCGCCGCTATGGTCGGCCGAGGGCCGTCAAGATCTGTCGGCGACCAGCCGTCGAGCGGTGCCCATGGCGGAACTCCTCGGCGTGAGCCGTGACTCCTGCCTGCAGTTCGACGGCGCGGACCCGGGATTCCTCGGAGTCGCCTGAATGACCTACGTGATCGAAGCCGCTCGCGCGGACGACTGCGTGTGGTTGGGCCCGTTCCTGCTGAGAGCCTGGCTGCAGACGTACCCGAACCCGGAGTCGGGGATCGACGAGGACTGGATCCGCGAGCATCGGGGCCCCTCGGCCACCGTGGAAGGCGTCACGCGGTGGCGGGAGTTCATCGAGGCAGCGAACCGGCAACCGGACCGGATGTTCTGCCGCGTTGTACGTTCCGAAACCGAGAACGTCGGCGTCATCTGCGGTCGCCGCGACGAAGTGGTCACGCTCGGACCGATGTATCTGCTGAGCCACGCCCAGGGGCAAGGACTCGGTGCTCGCATGATGACCGAGTTCCTCGCTTGGGCCGAACCCGCACCCGTATCCCTCTGGGTCACGGACTACAACGAAAGCGCGGTCCGTTTCTACCAACGCCACGGATTCGAAGTCACGGGTGAGCGCACGACGTGGCAAGGACGGCTGCCCAACCTCCGTATGACCCGCGACGCTTCAGCCGGCGTCGAACACCACTGAGCTGCACGGAAAATGTGTCGCCCGGTGGTGCGGGCGCCGGGATACTGCCTCGATGATCCGTACTGAACAGCCTCAACTGCTTCGACCCCGTGCGTTGGCGACCGGAGATCTCGTCGTGGTCGCATCGCTGTCAGGGCCGCTCGATGCCCGCTACGTGCCCGATCTCGAGCGGGCGGTCACTGTGCTGGAGCGGATGGGATTTCGCGTCCGTCTCGCGCCGCTGCTCAAGGCAGGTGAGAAGCATTGGTGGAGCGCGGCCCGGCCCGAGGAGATCGCCGAGGAACTCAATGTACTGCTACGAGATCCCGAAGTGCGCGCGATCGTCGCTCATGACGGCGGCCAGACCGCGCTCGGATACCTCGATCTGATCGACATCGAAGCGATCACCGCCGACCCCAAGCCGATCCTCGGCTACAGCGACATCTCGCTGCTGCATCTTGTGCTCCATGCGCGTACGGGCCTGGTCGGCTTCCACGCCGACGTGGCCACCCCCGGCCTCGGCGGGCACTGGCAGGCCGCGTCCGCAGCGCGCCGAGCAGAGCTGGAGAGGCTCTATTCGACGCTCCTGACCGGGACGGAAGCGATCGGTGCGCTGCCCGCCACCCCGTCGTGGGAGTGCTGGCGCGCCGGTCGCGCCGAAGGCCGGCTCATCGGCGGGGTGATCAACCGCATCGTGCTGAACCAGGCGACGCGTTACGCGCTGCCGCTCGAACGGTTCGACGGCGCGGTGCTGTTCTGGGAGGAGATGGGCGGCCACGCATCGCATGTGTGGAGCTATCTGCAGGTGCTGCGGCACGCCGGCATCCTCGACCGGATCGCCGGCATGGTCGTGGGCGTCCCGTACGCGATCGACGGACTCGGCACGCCCGAGGCGTCCCCGACGCTGCCCGAGATCGTGCTCGACGTGCTCGGCGACCGTGACATCCCGGTTCTGGGCAACGTCGAGTTCGGACACGCCGGCCCCAACCTGCCGATGCCCGTGGGGATCCGCGTCGCCCTGGACGCGCAGCAGCGGACGCTGTCACTGCTCGAGCCGGCGGTGCAGTGACGACATCCACTGGTCAGCCGGTGTGCTTCACCAACGCGTCGATGAGCGTGGGCCACAGTTCGCGCGGGCGGTCGTGACCCATGTCGGGGATCAGCAGGAGTTCGGCGCCGGGCACCAGCTCCGCGGTGCGTCTGCCGCCGCTGGGGTCGATCAGCGTGTCGTCCAGGCCGTGGATCACCAGCGTCGGCACCCGGAGCTCGCGGAGGGCGTCCGCGCGCGAACCGCTGAGGATCATCGCGCCGAGCTGACGGCCGGTCCCCGCGGGACAGTAGGCACGGTCATAGCTGTCGGCCGCCAGTTCGCGCAGCACCGCGGGGTCGCCGTACCGCCGGGAGGACCAGATCAGCCCTCTCTCCGCCGTCGCGATGTACCCGGCGCGGTCCGCGGGCCTCGGACTGAACAGCGCCGCCTGCGCTTCCGGGCTGGGCCGGCCGTATGCGCTCTCGCCGGTCGAGGACATCATCGAGGTGAGGGTCAGCACCCGCTGCGGGGAGGAGAGGGCCATCGTCTGGGCGATCATCCCTCCCATCGAGGCACCGACCACGTGGGCGCGTTCGACACCGAGCGCGGTGAGCAGCCCGAGGCCGTCGTCGGCCATGTCGCCGAGCCGGTAGGGAACCATCGCGAGCGCGGCGGCCATGTCGCCCGAGCTCACGGCGGCGATGAACTCGCCCACGTCGACGGGGTGATCGTCGAACTGGGTGGACAGCCCGCAGTCGCGGTTGTCGTAACGGATCACGTAACGGCCGTGATCCGCCAGCTCCCGGCAGAAGTCCTCGTCCCAGGCGAGCATCTGTGCGCCGAAGCCCATCACCAGCAGAACGGGGGGATCCCCGGGGTCGCCGAAGGTCTCGTACGAGAGGGACACCTTGGGGGACACGTCAACGATCGGCATACGTGGAGCCTGTCATGCAGCGCGGCGGGCGGGGGACGGGGGGCTCAGCTGTCGGCGCCGTCCCGGCGGTCGGGTGTGAGGAGATAGCCGGTCGCCATGTCGCTGAGTTCGTCCGCGAACCGGCGCAGTGCCGCCTCGCCGACCACCGGATCGGGGCGTACGGAGTTGTGGAAGCAGGCGCCGAGTACGGTGCGGGCCGCGGTGTCCAGCGCCGCTTCCGGGTGCGAGCGCCGGATCCGGTCGGTGTACGGGCCGGCTGCTTCGAGCAGCAGCCGGTGGATCTCGATGATCGTGCGCGCTCCGCGCTCCCCAGGACCTGCGCCCCGGGCGCGGAGCAGTTCGGGGAAGAGTTTGCTGTCGGCGAACGACTGCAACAGGGCGAGGGCGTAGGCGCCCAGGACGCCGGAGAGTGACGGCCGGGCGGTTCGCAGCTGCTCGGCCACGTACTCCTCGCGCCGGACCAGCATTCGCTCCGTGAGGGCGTTGACCAGCTGTTCCTTGTCCTCGAAGCGGCGGTAGATCGTGCCGACCGAGACACCGGCCCGTTCCGCGACGCCGGAGATCGTCATCTCGTCGAGGCCTGCCGAAGCGGCGATCTCCTCGGCCGCCTGCAGCACACGAGCGAGTGTCGCGGCGCTGCGCGCCTGCCGGGGTTCCCGGTAGGACGACGGGCGGTCTGGTTCGACGGTCATGATCCGCATCGTATCGGCGGCGTACCCGGCAGGAGCCGTTGACAACCGGTGCCCCTGTCGGCGTACGCTCCGAATGCAAATGTGAATCTACATTCGCATTTGAATGGAGGCGTGACCATGACGGACGTAACAGTGACTCTCACATCAGGGCCGGCCGGCGGCGGGAGCATCGACGACTTCGAGCTGTTCTACGCGCGCCGCGCCCTGGACCGCTTCCGGACGCGGCTGGGACGCCAGGGTCTGCTCGACCTGCTGGCGGAGGACATCGAGGAGGGCAACGCCTTCCTGCACGAGAGCGCTCGTACGTCCGGCGGCCGCTTCAAGGCGGGTACGACGGTGCTTGCGACCCGGGGTCTGACCTCGGCCGCCTTCCTGGCCTGGATGGACAAAGCCTTCGCGGGCGACGAGAAGGCACTTCTCGCGGCGCACCCCGAGCACTATGTGATGGGCACCGACACCATCGGGGCGCGCGTGGTGGAGAACATCGGTCCTCACGTCTGCTCCTTCTACATGGGCGGCTGGGGAACGGACGAGCTGGCCTGGGCCGCGGACGCGGAGGAGCTTCTCCCGGAAGCCGAATATCCGCGCAAGATGTCCTCGAACCTCTTCCTGGCCGACGGCACCGTCGTCGGGCGAGCCCTGATCCAGTTCGGTGACACCACCGACGGCTTCACGGCGAACCTGACGGTGTACTTCCCCGTCACGTGCCCGGACGAGGTCGTGGACCACCACCTCAGGCACTACGCCGTCGAGTTCAGGAACTGGATCGTCGCCGCGGCGGCCGCGTGAACTAGTCGGCCGGCTCCGACTCCAGCGACGCCACGTCGAGGACGCCGTCGAATTCGGTGAGCGCGGCAACCAGTTCGTGCACACTGCCGGTCCCCTCGATCTCCAACTGGACGGCCATGGTGCCGCGCGACTCGGCGCCCGAACCCCACTCGGTGCGGTCCGCCCGTACCTCGACCACATGGAACCCACGACTCGTGCAGTGTTCGAGGACCCGGGTGAGGACGCTGCTGCCGATGCGGTACGCGAGCTGCAGGCGGGACCGTTCGGCCGAGGTGAGGGCGGGGACGCGCCGGGTCAGCCAGGGATAGCCGCGGACGACCAGGAAGTGCACGGCGGTTGCGGCGATCGCGAGCAGCGGCAGGCCGCCGCCGCAGGCCATTCCTATGGCGCAGGTGAGCCAGATGGTCGCGGCGGTGGTCAGCCCGCGGACCGCGTCCCTCCGTACGAAGATGAGGCCGCCGCCGATGAAACCGATCCCGGAGACGATCTGCGCGGCGACCCGTGAGGGGTCGAACGAGACATGGTCCAGGGCGAGGACCGCGTTGAACCCGTGCTGCGACACCTCCATGAACAGGGCGCTGCCCACTCCGACGAGAGTGTGGGTGCGCAGCCCCGCGCTCTTCTGCTGGATGGCGCGCTCCGCGCCGATCAGCGTCGACAGGAACAGCGCGATGCCCAACTCGGCGAACTGGCGTGCCCCTTGACCGGCTGCGGGGTCGAACAGGGGGACGGCGAGCGATGACAAGATTTCCTCCTTGGTGATTCCCGGGAAGCCCGGGGAAAGGTGGCCGCCACATGTCTGTGCCGAGCGTGCTCGCAGTCTTCGCGCATCCGGACGACGAGTCCTTGTCGGCCGGCGGTGTGCTCGCTCGGCAGGCGGCCGCGGGGGCACGGACCGCAGTGGTCACGGCGACCTGGGCCGAGGGCACGCACCGGGCGGGCGAGTTGGCCGAGGCACTCCGCGTCCTCGGCGCCGGCGGTCCGCGCCTGCTCGGGTACGCCGATGCCAAGGTGCCGGAATCGGCCCCGGACAGCGTGCGCTGGTGCGACGCCCCGCTCGACGAGTCCGTACGCCGGCTGGTCGCGCACATCCGGGAGTTCCGACCGGACATCGTCATCACTCATGACGCGTACGGCGGGCTGACGGGTCATCCGGATCATGTGCACACCCACCGGGCGACCCTACTCGCCGTCCAGGCCGCGGGCTGGGGCCTGCTCTATCCGGAGGCCGGCGACCCCTGGCGGCCGCGTGCCCTCCATCTGGCCACCCACCCGCACTCCGCTGCGCGGCTGCTGGGCGAGCGCCTGATGCGGCCGGGCGGGCAGATGTTCAGCGTTCCGGACGAGCGGGTCACGGCAGCCGTCGACGTACGGCCGTGGCTGGAGCAGAAGCTCGGTGCCGTGATGGCGCACCGCAGCGAGGTGGCGAGGGGAGCTCTGCCGGGCAGGCTCGCCGCCCTCCCGAGAACCGCCAGGGAGGAGCTGATGGCGACCGAGTGGTACATCCACCACGACCTCATGGCCTGACCCGGACTCCGCGCGTGACCTCGGCGGTGCCGCCCAGATGGATCAGCGGCCCTGACGGGCTGTGCTCCGCGGTGACGGTGGACGGACTGCCGAGGGAGTCACCCATGTCCACGGCGATGTCGGTGACGCCCGCCCCGGCCAGGTGGGCGGCGAGACAGGCGGTGCTGTTGGCGTTGGCGATGTCCTCCTCGACGCCGATCGACGGGGCGAACATCCGGGCCGCGAGACGGCCGGTGGGCGTCGGCGGGGAGTAGACGTAGCAGCCCAGGAGACCGAGCCGGTCGCAAGCGGTACGGAGCGCGTCGAAGTCCGGGGCGAGCGCGGCGAGTGAGGACCTTCCGGCAACGGGTACCAGCAGCCGGGGTCGCCCCACCGAGGCGACCCGGATGCCCGAAGCGAGCGTGGCCGAGGTGAGGCCCAGCGCAGGGAGTACCAGGTCGAGCTCGATCCCGGTGGGTTCGCGCAGGTCGACCGGGCCGGACACGAAGGCGGCACGGACGTACGTTCTCTCCCGTACGGCCCGGCCGGCGAAGACCCGGCCTCCCGCGCGCAGTGTGACCCCGTACTCCGCGCGCCCGGCACGTCGGGCGAGGAGGGCCAGCGCGGCAACGGTTCCGTGGCCGCACGCGGGCAGTTCTCCCTCCGCGGTGAAGAAGCGGAGGGAGACCGCGGGCACGCCGGCCGAGTCGTCGTGCGCCGAGACGAAGACGGCGTGCGACGTGCCCGCCAGAACCGGCACCCGGCGGCGCGAGTCGTCGCTCAACGGCAACTCGTCGAGCACCGCCGTGGGACTGCCGCCCCGGCCGTCGCGCAGGCACGCGTGGACGATCGCGACAGGCAGTCCGGCGGCGGATGGCACGTGAGTACCGTACTCGCCTGCCGGTCAACCCGGCCGCAGATCAGTGCAGTTGACCGATCTCCTTGAGGCGGTCGACGTACGGATCGGGGATGCGGCCGCTGAGGTCAGGCGCGACGTTCAGCGGGAACAGGGCATTGCCCGCGTTGGCCATCTTGAGAATGGTGACGATCTCGTCGGCCGGCCGCGGGTTGGTGGCGGGAGGCATGCCCTGAACGGGCGCTTCGTAGACGATGACGTCGGTGGTCCGCAGGGTGTCCTCGTGGTCGTTGTTCGCGACGACCGTGTGCGGCGGCGTCTTGCGGATCATGTCGCGCACGGGCTGGTAGGGGATCTGGGAGTACGGGATGTTCCAGCCCCAGCCGTCGAACCAGGGGTAGTCGATCTGTCCGTACTGAGTCAGCAGCTCACGGAGCCGATTCTCGATCAGCTCCGTTCTGTCGCCGTTGTGCCGGTCCCAGATGGAGAAATAGAGTCGTCGGGTTGAAGCCGGCGGGGTTGCCGTTGGGGTCGGCCCACTGGGCGTCCTGGTACGTCGGCATGTTGACGTGCATGAACATGCCGAAGGGGTCGTCCTTCACCCACCTCGCCCCGGGGCGGACGGCAGGTATGCCGCCTACCGCGAATTCGTGGCACTGGACCAGCGCTTCCACGACGCCGTCGCGGCCGGCGCCGGGCGCCCGCTCCACGCGGACGCCATCGAGCGACTCCACTCCCATCTGTACATCTTCCGGCTCCGCTCCATCCCCGGTGCGGGCGAACCGACCCTCGCCGAACATGAGCGCATCGTCCGGGCGGGGCTGCGCCGCAGCCCCGAGCGGGCGTCGGAAGCGATGTCCGAGCACCTGCGGCTCAGCCTGGAACGCCGGTGCAACGGGGAAGACGCCCCCCGACCGCGACCGCTCGACCTGCACAGGCGCCCCGGTTCGGGAACGATGGCCGGTGTGGACGACGGCTGGTGGTACCGCAACATCGTTGAGCCGGGGAAACTCCCGCTGCTCCTGGCCCTGATCGCGTTCGTCATCACCTTCACGGTGACCCGCCTGGTGACCCGGCTGATCCGCGCCGGCAAGGGCCCCTTCCGCAATGTCACGCCCGGCGGTCTGCACGTCCACCATGTCGTGCCGGGCATCGTCCTGATGGCGGTCGGAGGATTCTCCGCGATCGCCGGCGGCCGTCACGGCTTCGGCGCGGGTGTGGCCGCCGCCCTGTTCGGGGCCGGAACAGCCCTGGTGCTGGACGAGTTTGCGCTTGTCCTCTACCTGAGCGACGTCTACTGGACCCAGGACGGCACCAAGAGCGTCGAGGTCGTCCTGGTCACCGTGTCCCTGGCGGGGTTGCTGCTCGTCGGATTCGCACCGTTCGGCGTCGACGGACTCAGCGAAGCCGAACTCCACAGCCGTACGCAGGTGATTCTCACGGTGGGACTGCATCTGGTGCTCTCGCTGGGGGCGTTGCTCAAGGGCAAACTCCGCATGGCCGTGCTCGGCGTGTTCATCCCGTTCGTCTCACTGGTCGGCGCGGTCCGGTTGGCCCGTCCGGGCTCCGCATGGGCGAAGCGCTTCTACCGCGATCGCCCTCGGGCCCGCGCCCGCGCCGTGAAGCGCGCCTACCGCCACGACCGGCGCTGGAGCGGTCTCCGCCGTCGTGTCATCGACCTGGTCGGCGGGCCGCCCAGCGTGTGACGACCGGCGCCGATTGAGGCTGAGCACGTCTCAGCTGGCCGCCCCGCTCAGCCTGGCCACCGCGGCGGCGCTGTGCTGAGGGCCGTGACCTTGTTGCCGGAGACATGGAGACGGGGCGTCTTCCTGGTCGCCGGGAAGCGGGACTCCAGAAGCGGTGTGCCGCTCACCTTCTTCATCCCGTTGACCCGGGCGACCCAGGCGTCGGCCTTCGCCGGGGAGGCCTTGGCGATCTGGGACTCGAGGGGCCCCAGGAGTCGGACTCGGTGTCGATGCCCGGCACGACATGCGCCCGGGCGGGGCCTACGGCGGTGAGAGCGATCGAGAGGCCGAGACCGGCCGCGAGCGCATCGCGGGCCGGTACAGGATCCGGGGGACGTATCGCGGCGCCCAGTGCCAGAATTGCCCTGTGTACGGGGAGATCCTCGAACGCGACCACGAGCTGGCCCAACTGGGCGCCGCCGCACGGGAAGCGGCCGGCGGTGCCGGGTCGGTCGTGCTTGTCTCCGGTGAGGCCGGAATCGGGAAATCGAGCCTGGTCAGAGCGGCGCCCGGGGTGCTTCCCGCGCAGGCGCGGCTGCTCGTGGGCGAATGCGACGATCTGGTGATGCGGCGCCCGCTGGGCCCTTTCCGCGACCTTGTCGGCGGCGTGGGCGGTGTCGGGACCGAACTCGCGCAGGCGCTCAAAGGGGGCGGGGACCGGCAACGGGTCTACGACGCCCTGCGGGCGGAGCTGACGGCGGCTCCGCATCCGGTGGTACTCGTCGTCGAGGACGTGCACTGGGCGGACGAGGCGTCACTGGACGCACTGCGTTTCCTGGTGCGCAGGGTGGGCCGACTGCCCGCTGTGCTCGTACTGACGTACCGGGACGACGAGTTGGGGCGCGAACACCCCCTGCGCCATCTCCTGGGCCAGGTCTCCCGTGTGGACCGTGTGCACCGGCTGCCCCTCTCCCGGCTGTCGCGGGAAGCCGTACGCACCTTGAGCGCGGCCGGACCTGCCGATGCGGTCGAGGTGTACGAGGCGACGTCCGGCAACCCCTTTTTCGTGGCCGCGGTCCTGGCCGCCGGTGGTACGGGGTCGGTTCCCCCGACCGTGGTCGACGCCGTGCTGGCCCGCCTCCGCGGCCTCGACACCCGTACCCGCGACGCCCTCGAACAACTCGCCGTTGTGCCCTCCGCAGTGGAGCGGGGCCTGGTGGACGCGCTGCTGACGGACGGGGACGCCGTACTCGCCCAGGCCGAGCAGCGCGGACTGCTCACCGTCACCCCGGAGCGGGCCGGCTTCCGGCACGAGATCATCCGCCGTGCCGTCGCCGACTCGCTGCCCGCCGCGCGGCGCATCGCGCTCAACCGCGACGTGCTCGACGCGCTGATCGCACAGCCGGGCGCCGACCCGTCCCGGATCGTCCACCACGCGGCGCAGGCCGGTGACCAGGACGCGATCGCGCACTACGGCCCCGACGCCGCCCGCGATGCCTCCCGGGCCGGTGCCCACCGCGAAGCCGCCGCGCAGCTCAGGCTCGTACTGCGCCAACGGCAGCGCTACGGTCCGGCAGCTCTGGCGACGCTTCTTGAGCAGTACGCGGTGGAGAGCTACACCATCGCCGACTCGGCGGCCGCCGTCGGCGCGCAGTGCGAAGCCGTGGCCCTGCGCCGGTCCCTCGGCGACACCCGGGCGCTCGGCGCCGATCTGCGCTGGCTCTCCAGGATCCACTGGTGGGCGGGGGACGCCGACGCGGCGCAGGAGTCCGCGCGCGAGGCCATCGCCGTGCTGGAGCAGACGGACGACGGGCGGCTGCTCGCCCTGGCGCTGAGCAACACCTCCCAGCTCCACATGCTCGCCGACCGCACCGACGAGGCCGTCGAGTTCGGCGAACGCGCCATCGTCCTGGCCCGCAAGGAGGGCGACGCGGCGATCCTCTCGCACGCCCTCAACAACGTCGGCGCCGCACTCTGGCGCAGCGGAGACCCGCGCGGGCGGCCCCAGTTGGAGGAGAGTCTGCGGGTGGCGCTGGCCGCAGGCGAGGTCGAGCATGCCTGCCGGGCGTACGCCAACATCATCTGGACGCTCCTGGAGAACCTCCAGTACGACGAGGCCGACCGTTTCCTGGGTCCGGCACTGGAACTGGCGGACCGGGCCGAGCACCTCGGATTTCTCAGTTATCTGCAGGTCGAGACGGCGCTGCGGCGGTTCGCCTCGGGGGAGTGGGGCGAGGCGGAGCGGTACGCGGAACTCGGCGTCCACGATCCGGTACCGGGCCGCTGCCCCGCCCTGACCGTACTGGGGCGGGTGCGGATCCGGCGCGGTACGCCCGGCGGCGACGAACTCCTCGCCCAGGCCTGGGAGATGGCGGTGGGCACCCGTGAACTCCAGCGCACCGGACCCGTGGCAGCGGCCCGCGCCGAGGCTGCCTGGCTCCGCGGCGACCACGAGGGAGCGGTGGCCGCCGCGGGCCCCGTCCACGACCAGGCGCGCCAACTCACCTACACGGCGCACCAGTCGGAGCTCGGATACTGGCTCGGCAAGGCCGGGCACCCCGTCGCGCCTGACGGCTCCGGACATCCGTACGCGCTCCAGGCCGCGGGCCGGTGGCAGGCGGCGGCCGACGCCTGGGAAGCGGCGGGCTGCCCTTACGAGCACGCCTCGGCGCTCGCCGAAAGCCCGGCCCCCGAGGACAAACTGGCGGCCCTCGCCGAGCTCGACGCACTCGGCGCCGAGCCGCTGGCCCGCCGGGTCAGGGCCGAGCTGCGCGCACTCGGCGTGCGCCGGATCCCGCGCGGCCCGGTGGCGGCGACGCGGGAGAACCCCGCCGGGCTCACCGAGCGCCAGCTGCAGGTGATGCGCCTGCTCGCGGAGGGCCTGACCAATCCCGAGATCGCGCACCGCCTGGTGGTGTCGGTCCGTACCGTCGACAACCACGTCTCGGCCGTACTCGAGAAACTCGGCGCCCGCACCCGACGCCAGGCCACGCTCCGTGCGGCTGATTTGGGGCTGCTGCCGGGACGCGAGAAGTAGGTACCCGGCGGGCGCGAGCTAGGTGTCCGGCACGGATACCGGCGTCCGCGGTCCGGACTAGAACAGACGAATCCGAACCGAACACCGGACACACGGGGGATTCACATGGCCATGACGCCTGCACAAGCGGCGCGCCAGGAGCTCGCAGGATTCAAGGGAGAACTGACCGGACCGGAGGACTCCGGCTACGAGAAGGCCCGAGCCGTCTACAACGCGATGATCGACAGGCGGCCCGGGCTCATCGCGACCTGCACCGACGCCGATGACGTGGCCCGCGTCGTCGGCTTCGCACGCGACCGCGGCCTGCTGCTCGCGGTACGCGGCGGCGGCCACCACGGGGCAGGTCTCGGGACCTGTGACGGGGGAGTGGTCGCCGACCTGTCTCCGCTCAAGGAGGTGCACGTCGATCCGGCCGCCCGGACCGTGCGCGTCGGCGGCGGCTGCGTATGGGGCGAGGTGGACCGGGCGACGAACGAGCACGGACTGGCCACTCCGAGCGGCATCGTCTCCACGACGGGGGTCGGCGGCATCACCCTGGGCGGTGGCATCGGCCATCTGACCCGTAAGTTCGGACTGACCGTCGACAACCTGCTGGAGGCCGACGTCGTGCTGGCCAGTGGCGAGCGCGTACGGGCGAGCGCCGACGAACACGCCGACCTGTACTGGGCGATCCGCGGCGGCGGAGGCAACTTCGGCGTCGTCATCTCCTTCCTCTTCAGGCTGCACGAGCTGAGCACGGTCGTCGCGGGACCCACCTTCTGGCCCGTCGAGCTGGGAGCCGAAGTCCTCGCCGCCTACCGGGACTTCCTCCCCTCGGCACCGCGCGAACTGAACGGGTTCTTCCTCTACGGCAGCGTCCCGCCGGCCCCTCCGTACCCCGAGGAGCTCCAGCTCCGCAAAGCGTGCGGCGTCGTCTGGTGCTACGCGGGCGACGACACGGACGCGGCGGCCCGCGCCATGGCCCCGCTGCTCTCGGCGCTGCCCGAACCGATGCTGCACGGCCCGGGACCGATGCCGCACCCCGCGCTCCAGTCGGCCTTCGACGGGCTCTACCCGGCCGGCGACCAGTGGTACTGGCGCGCGGACTTCGTCAACGAGATCCCCGACGAGGCCCTCGCCCTGCACGCCAAGTTCGGGGCCGAACTGCCCACCCCGCAGTCGACGATGCACCTGTACCCGATCGACGGCGCCGTCCACGACCACGCACCGGCCGACACTCCGTGGAGCTACCGCGACTCGGGCTGGGCCTCCGTCTACGCGGGAGTGGACGGGGACCCGGGCAACGCCGACCTCATCAAGCGCTGGACGGTCGACTACTTCGACGCACTGCACCCGTACTCGGCGGGCGGCGCCTACGTGAACATGATGATGGACGAGGGGCAGGAGCGGGTGCGGGCCAGCTACCGCGACAACTACACGCGGCTGGCCCGTATCAAGGCCGAGTACGACCCGGAGAACCTGTTCCGCCTCAACCAGAACATCCAGCCCGCCCCGAAGCCCCCCTTCGAGGCGCGGCCCTGACGGAGGGAAGGATCGGCCGGGCGAGCGGTGTTCCGTGGGCCGGACGGGGGAATCCGGGCGTGTTCCTGATAGGGGAACGGCGGAACACCGCACACCTCCTGGTAGAGGCGCGGTTCCGGTACAGCAGTCACTCGGGGCACCAGAGCAACGAGGCCGCGCACTCCATGGAGGTTGGTCTCATGCGTTCGATACGTGCTCTCTCGGGTCTCGCCCTGGCCGGTGCCGTCCTGGCGATGGCGGCGCCCAATGCCCACGCGGTGTCGGCGAGCTGCCAGAAGGCACTGGACGACGCTGAGATTGCTCAGCGCAATTTCGACACGATCAGCAAGGACCCGACCACCTCGGAGGAGGACAAGAAGAACGCCGAGGACGAGGCCAACATGACCGCGTCGACGGCTCAGCGATTCTGTGACTCCACGGACTCGGCGGTGACGGGTTCGGTCAAGGCGGGTCTGGGCGGCACGCAGGGCGGCACCGGCCCGGGCGAGCTCGCGGGCGGCGCGGCACTGCTCGCCGCGGGTGCCGCGGGCGGCGTGATGATCATCCGCCGCCGCGCGGCCGGCGAGCGCTGACCGATCGCCATCGCCTCCCCGTGCACCGGCCCCTTCGGGAGGCCGGTGCACGGGGAGGCGGCCGTCTCCCACCCCACCGAGGAACCCGTATCGCCATGACGAACTCCCGGAGCGCCGCCGATGTCCGCCTCTGGCCGAGGGTCGTACTCGTCGTCCTGGCGCTGCTCGCCGGCGGGCGCATGATCGCCGACGGCGGCGCGCACACGGGGGACGCGCCCAGGCCCTCTGCCGCGGACGCGTTCGGCACCACCGGCGGCCAGGGCGCCGCTCCGGCCGTAGGGTCACTGCCGCCCTCCGAGCCGTCACGCGTCAAGATCAAGGCCATCGACGTGGACGCCCCGCTGACCGGGCTCGATCGGGACGCGAACAACACACTGCAGGCGCCGCCCGACGACGACGCGAACCTGGCCGGCTGGGACGAGAACGGCATCACCCCCGGCAGCACGGGAACGGCCGTCATCGCCGCACACCTCGACACGGCCGAAGGCCCCGCCGCCTTCTACGGCCTCAGCTCGCTCCACAAGGACAACACGGTGGACGTCACGCGCGCCGACGGGCGTACCGCCGTCTTCACCGTCGACGCGGTCGAGGAGTACGAGAAGGACGATTTTCCCAGCGAGAAGGTGTACCGGAACGCCACGCGTGCGGAACTGCGGCTGATCACCTGCGGCGGCAACTACACCAAGAAGAACGGCTATTCGGGGAACGTCGTGGTCTACGCCCACCTCACCGGAGTGAGCTGACGCGTGGCCGGCGCGCAGGCCGTCTTCGGCGCGTGGTGGCGCAGGGTGCCGCCCGCGGAGGGTGCCGTCGTGATGGCCACCGGCATCATCTCCGTCGGACTGCACCTGACCGGTCACGAGACGCTGTCGCGCACGGCGCTCGTGCTGGCCGGAGTGCTGTGGCTGCTGCTCGCGGCGGACTTCGCGGTCCGGCTCGTGGGCGATCGCGCCCGGTGGACGGCCGAGGCGGGCACCCCGGCGGCCCTCACCGCGGTCGCCGCCACCACCGTGCTCGGCACCCGGCTGTCCCTGCTGGGGTGGCAGGCGCCGGCGGTGGCGCTGCTCGTGCTCTCCGCCGTGGTGTGGCCGGTGCTGATGCTCGCGGTGACGCGCCAGTGGGGACGCCGTATGCCCGGGGGAGTGTTCCTCGTGTGCGTCGCCACGCAGGGGCTGGTCGTGCTCGCCGCGACGCTGGCGTCCGCCGAGTCCGTGCAGTGGCTCGCCCGCCTGGGGGCGGTCTTCTTCTGTCTGGGCCTGTTCCTGTATGTGGACGCGTTCATACGCTTCGATCTCGGCAACCTGCGTACGGGCGCGGGCGACCAGTGGGTCGCGGGAGGCGCGCTGGCGATCTCGGCCCTGGCGGGCGCCAAGCTGCTCGCGGTCCTGCAGCTCGGCACGGCCGTTCACGACGTGCTCCGCGGCGCGACGCTCGTGGTGCTCGCCCTCGACCTGGCCTGGTACTGCGTACTCCTCTGGGGCGAGGTGCGCTGGCCGCGTCCGCACTACGACGTCCGGCGCTGGGCGACGGTGTTCCCGATGGGGATGACATCGGTGGCCACGTTGTCGGTCGCGGGCGCCGCGAACGTCCCCTGGCTGGAGGGCCCGGGACGGGTCCTGCTGTGGGTCGCTGTCGCGGCATGGCTGGCGGCCTGCGCGGGGGCGGCCCGGACCGCGGTCCGCCAGAGGCGTTGACGCGCACACGCCACAGCCCTACTGTCACTTGCTGTTCATATCAGAACACGACGTTCACGATGATGAACTCCATCGAGTCGACGGGAAGGCACCCCCCATGCGCCTGCGTACGCTCCTCACCTCCCTGGCCGTCACCACCGCCGTAGCCGGCGGTCTCACCGTCGCCGCACCGGCGACCTCGGCCGCGGTCCTCGCGGATCCGTCCGTCGCTCCCGGCGGAAACTTCGACCTGTCGGTCTGGCAGCTCCAGGAGCCGGTGGGCTCACCCGGCTCGCCGACCACCATCTCGTCGTCCCGGCTGCAGGGGGCGAACGGGTTCCAGGACTCGTACTTCTACACGGACACCCGCGACGGCGCGATGACGTTCTGGGCTCCCGAGAAGGGCGTCACCACGCCGAACTCCAACTACGCGCGCTCCGAACTGCGCGAGATGAACCGCGACGGCAGCGCCGCCAACTGGTCGCTCAGCGGAAGCCACCAACTGAAGGCGACCCTGCGCGTGGTGTCGGTGACGTCGAACGTCTGCGTGGGTCAGATCCACCTCGGTACGGGCGGCACTTCCACCAAGCCCCTCGTGGAGCTGTACTACCGGTCGAGCGGCGACATCGTCGTCGGCACGGAGAACTCGCCCTCCGGCGGCCAGACGACCCACACGGTCGGCCACGTCGCGGTCGGCAAGACCTGGAGCTACACCATCGCCGTCTCGGGCGGCCACACCATCGACCTCACCGTCAACGGGTCCACCACGCACTACGCGATCCCGTCGTCCTTCAACAGCTACAAGCAGTACTTCAAGGCCGGCTCGTACAACCAGTCGTCCTCCAGCAGCACCACCAAGGGCGCCCGCGTCGGCTTCTACGGGCTGACCGTCTCCCACAGCTGAGCGCGTACGGGGGCGCCGACACCCCCGTACGGTCCACCAGGACGCGCGGTCACCCCTCCCCTCGGGCTGCAATGGACGGGTGACCGCGCCCCCTGACGACTGCCTCGCGCGCAATGACTGGATCTGCGGCGAATACCTCACCACGCGCCGGGAGATCCTCTGGGACGCCGTCCTCCAGCACCTTCACCTGACGCTCGTCTCGGTCCTCATCGGCCTGCTGCTCGCCGTGCCCCTCGCGGTCGCCGCCCGCCGCTGGCGCTGGGCCTCCGGACCAGTCCTCGGGCTCACCACCGTCCTGTACACGATCCCCTCGCTGGCGATGTTCTCGCTGCTGCTGCCGGTGTACGGACTCTCCGCCTCGCTCGTCATCGCGGGCCTGGTCCTCTACTCGCTGACCCTGCTGGTACGGAACATCCTCGCCGGACTGCGCGCCGTGCCCGAGGAGACCCGTCAGGCCGCGCGGGGCATGGGCTACGGGCCGATCCGCCTCCTCTTCGCCGTCGAACTGCCCCTCTCGCTGCCCGCCGCCATGGCCGGGCTGCGCATCGCCACCGTCTCCGCCGTCTCACTCGTCACGGTCGGTGCGATCGTCGGCTACGGAGGCCTCGGCAACCTCATCTACACCGGGATGAACACCTACTTCAAAGCGCAGGTCCTCACCGCCTCCGTTCTCTGCGTCGTCATCGCCATCGCCGCCGACCTCGTCCTCCTCGGCGTACAGCGGCTGCTCACCCCGTGGACCCGGGCGGTGCAGTCATGAACACCCTCTCCTCCGCCTGGTCCTGGCTGACCAGCTCCGCCCACTGGTCGGGCGACGACGGCATCTGGCACCGCCTCGGCGAGCACCTGTTCCTCACCGTCGTCTGTCTGCTGCTCAGCTGTCTGATCGCCCTGCCCATCGCGCTCGTTCTCGGGCATCTGGGCAAGGGCGGTGCGCTCGCCGTCAACATCTCCAACGTCGGCCGGGCGGTCCCCACCTTCGCCGTGCTGGTGCTGCTGCTTCTCACCCCGCTCGGCACCCACGGCCAGTGGCCCACGATCATCGCGCTCGTCGTCTTCGCCGTGCCCCCGCTGCTCACCAACGCCTATGTGGGGATGCGCGAGGTGGACCGTGACGTGGTGCGCGCGGCGCGCGGTATGGGCATGACCGGGCGACAACTGATGTTTCACGTGGAACTGCCCCTTGCGCTCCCCTTGGTCCTCACCGGCGTACGTATCGCCGCGGTGCAGCTGGTCGCCACGGCGACCCTCGCCGCGCTCGCCGGCGGCGGAGGACTCGGCCGGATCATCACCGCGGGCTTCAACCTCGCCTCCACCCCGCAGGTCGTCGCGGGCGCCGTTCTCGTCGCCGCCTTCGCGCTGCTGGTGGAAGGCCTCTTCGAGATCGCGCAGCGACTGGCACCCGAATGGGCGAGAGGCAGGATGGGATGAGACTCCGTCACGTCCTGCCCGCGCTGCTGTTCCTCACCGCCGCCTGCACCACCGGGCCCACCCTGGAGAACCAGGGCGACGTCACCGCGCCGCCCGGCGACAGCAAGCATTTGACGGTCGGCTCGGCGGGATTCACCGAGAGCGACCTCCTCGCCCAGATGTACGCGCTCCTGCTCGACCAGGCCGGATACAGCACCCAGATCCTGTCCGTCACCAACCGCGAGCTCTACGAACCGGCCCTGGAGAGCGGGCAGATCGACGTCGTTCCGGAGTACGCGGCGACCTTCGCGGACTGGCTCAACGCCAAGGCCAACGGCCCCGACGCGCCCCCCGTGGGCTCTCCCGACCTCGACCAGACCATGACCGCCCTCCGCTCCCTCGCCACCCCGAGGGGCCTCACGGTCCTCGACCCGGGGAAGGCCGTCGACCAGAACGCCTTCGCGGTCACCTCCTCGTACGCCACCGAGCACAAGCTCAAGACGCTCAGCGACCTGGGCGACTCCAAGCTGCCGGTGCGGCTGGCCGCGGGCGACGAGTGCGTCCAACGCCCCTACTGTGAACCAGGGTTGAAGAAGACCTACGGGATCAACATCACCGCGGTCGACCCCAAGGGCGTCGGCACCACCCCGTCGAAGCAGGCCGTGCAGAACGGCACGGACCAGATGGTGCTCACCACTTCCACCGACGCGACGCTCGACAACTTCGGTCTGGTCCTCCTCGAGGACGACAAGCATCTGCAGAACGCCGACTACATCGTGCCCGTCGTCAACCGGTCCCAGGCCGGCAGCAGCAAGGTGACGGGGGCGCTGGACAAGCTCAACACCGTACTGACCACCGCGGATCTGGCTTCCATGAACGAGCAGGTCGACAGCTGGCGGCGGCTGCCCCAGGACGTCGCCCGCGCCTATCTGCAGTCCAAGAAGCTGATTCCGCAGTAGCTGCGGTCACGCCTCGGGCGGCCCCGAAGGCACCAGATGGAGCTCCACGACCTGGTTCGACGGTTTGCCGCCGGGTCCCGGTGTCGCGGAAATCCTCGAAGCGATCTCGACCGCACGCTCATGGGTCGCCACGTCGACGACCCAGTAGGCGATCAGGCTCTTGTCGCCCGGTGCGCTCGGGCCGTCGAAGACCACCGGCTCGCCGGAGGGCTGGGACTGGACGGTGGTGATCGTGCCCGGCCCGCCGAGGCCCCGCGTCTCCACCAGTTCGCCGGCCCCGACCAGCTCGTCGTTGAGCTCGTGGCAGTACTCGATCATCGTCTCGATGTCGCCCCGGGAGAAGCCGGACAGCTCCGTCTCCCAGCTGTCGCCGGTCACGAACGTCTGCACCATGTACCGCATTTGGCTGCTCCTCGTCACGCGTCACAGACTGCTGCACGAGTGCAGACCGTGCCGGGATCCGGAACTCATCGGCGGTCGGGAAAATTCATGCGTCGGAGACCGAATCGAACTCCACCTCGTCCCGCGCGACGCCCTGCGCGTCCGCGTCCACCGAGCGGCGCAGCGCCTCATGCAGCTTCGCCGGGGTCAGTACGCCGAGGAAGCGGGGGCCGTCGAGGACCGCCACCCACCCGGCGTCGTACTGCAGCATCTCGCTGAACGCCTGCTTCAGCGGCGCCCCGACCGGCACCCAGGCCTCCATCCGCCGGGCCAGCTCGCCGACCGTGCCCGAAGCCCCCTGCAGCGACTCGGCGGAGACCCAGCCGTGCAGCTCGCCGTGGCGGGAGAGCACCACCGCCCAGCGGGCACCCAGCACGCTCAGCTCCCGGGCCGCCGTCTGCGCCGGTACGTCGAGATAGGCGACCGGCGGCTGCTCCAGGTCGTCCTCCTCGATCTCGGTGACCGACAGCCGCTTCAGCCCGCGGTCGGCCCCCACGAACTGCGCGACATACGGCGTCGACGGCGTGCCCAGGACCGAGGCCGGAGTGTCGAACTGCTCGATGCGCCCCTGCCCGTACACCGCGATCCGGTCACCCATCCGCACCGCTTCCTCGATGTCGTGGGTGACGAGCAGCACCGTTTTGCGCACGGTCGCCTGGAGCTTGAGGAACTCGTTCTGCAGCCGCTCGCGGACGACCGGGTCGACCGCTCCGAACGGTTCGTCCATCAGGAGTACGGGCGGATCCGCGGCCAGCGCCCTGGCCACCCCCACCCGCTGGCGCTGCCCGCCGGAGAGCTGGGCCGGATAGCGGGAGCCGTACGTCTTCGGATCGAGGCCCACCAGATCGAGCAGCTCCGCCGCCCGCGCCCTGGCCTTGGCCTTCTTCCAGCCGACCAGGGCGGGCACGGTCGCGGTGTTGTCCAGGATGGTGCGGTGCGAGAAGAGTCCCACCTGCTGGATGACGTACCCGATCCGGCGGCGCAGCTTGACCGGGTCGACGCCCGAGATGTCCTCGCCGTCGACCAGGATCCGGCCCGCGGTCGGCTCGATCAGCCGGTTCACCATCATCATCGTGGTCGTCTTGCCGCAGCCCGAAGGGCCGACGAGCGTGACCAGTTCGCCCTCGGCGACCTCGAAGGAGAGATCGTCCACGGCCGTCGTGCCGTCCGGATAGACCTTGGCGACCTGCTCGAACCTGATCATGGATCCACGCTAGCCGGACGGGCTGCGGCACGCTCTTCCACGATGGTGGATCATGAGGTGTTGTCCGTACGACCAGGAGCACCTTGTGACCAGCTACCGCCAGCCGGGCGTCGTCCTCACCGACCACCGATTCCAGGTCCCCCTGGACCACGCGGACCCGGGTGGCGAGCAGATCGAGCTGTACGCCCGTGAGGCCGTCGCCTCGCACAAGGCCGGGGCGCAGCTGCCCTGGCTGCTCTATCTCCAGGGCGGCCCCGGCTTCGGCGCCAACCGGTTCACGAGCAAGCAGCAGGCCTGGCTCGGCCGCGCCCTCCAGGAGTTCCGCGTCCTGCTCCTCGACCAGCGCGGCACCGGCGCCTCCACCCCCGCCAACCGGCAGACCCTGCCGCTGCGCGGCGGACCGGCGGAGCAGGCCGACTACCTCGCGCACTTCCGCGCGGACTCCATCGTCCGGGACTGCGAGTTGATCCGGCCGCAGCTCACCGGCGGCGAGACCTGGACCGTGCTCGGGCAGAGCTTCGGCGGATTCTGCGCCGTCCGCTATCTGTCCGCCGCCCCCGAGGGCCTGACCGCCGCCGTCATCACCGGCGGGCTGCCGACCCTGGACGGCCACGCCGACGACGTCTACCGGGCCGCGTACCCGCGCATCGCCCGCAAGGTCGCCGCGCACTACAAGCGCTACCCGCAGGACATCGCGCGGGCCCGCGAGATCGCTGCCCATCTGCAGCAGAACCCGGTCACCCTGCCCAGCGGCTACGTCCTCACCGTCGAGGCCTTCCAATCGCTGGGCATCATGCTCGGCGGCAGCGACGGCAGCCACCAGCTGCACCACCTCCTCGAGGACGCCTTCGTTCCCACCCCGCAGGGCCGCCAGCTCTCCGACGCCTTCCAGGAGCAGATGCACGCGGCCCTGTCCTTCGCCGGACACCCGCTCTACGCCCTGGTCCACGAGTCCATCTACGGCCAGGACACCCGGCCCACCGCCTGGTCCGCCGAGCGGGTACGCGCCGAATTCCCCGCCTTCGACGCCGGGACCGAGGGCCCGCTGCCCCTCACCGGCGAGTCCATCCACCCCTGGCACTTCGAGGTCGACCCGGCGCTGCGCCCGCTGCGCGAGACCGCGGAGTTGCTGGCCGCCCGTACGGACTGGCCGCCGCTCTACGACACCGAGCGCCTGGCCGCCAACGAGGTCCCCGTCGCGGCGGCCGTCTACCACGACGACATGTACGTCGACGCCGACCACTCCCTGCGCACCGCGCGGGCCATCGGCGGGCTTCGCACCTGGGTCACCGACGAGTTCGAGCACGACGGGCTGCGGGCGGGGGGTCCGCGCGTGCTGGACCGGCTTCTCGCGCTCGTACGGGACGAAATCTGACCCGTACGGCCTATCCTGCGGCCATGACGGATCAGCTGGAACCGATGCCCACGGACTGGCAGCGCGCCCTCGCCGTTGTCGCCCACCCCGACGACCTCGAATACGGCTGCGCGGCGGCGATCGCCGGCTGGACCGACGAGGGGCGCGAGGTTACCTATGTGCTCGCGACCCGGGGCGAGGCCGGTATCGACACCATTGAGCCCGCCAAGTGCGGCCCGCTGCGCGAACAGGAGCAGCGGGCCAGCGCGGCCGTCGTCGGAGTGAGCGCCGTCGAGTTCCTCGACCACAAGGACGGGGTGATCGAGTACGGAACCGGGCTGCGCCGCGATATCGCGGGGGCCATCCGAAGGCACCGGCCCGAGCTCGTCATCACCCTCAACCACCGTGATACGTGGGGTGGGATCGTGTGGAACACCCCGGATCACCAAGCCGTCGGCAGGGCCGTCCTCGATGCCGCGGGCGACGCCGGAAACCGGTGGATCTTCCCCGAGCTGACCGAGCAGGGACTCCAGCCCTGGGACGGGGTGCGCTGGGTCGCGGTCGCGGGATCCGTGTCTCCCACGCATGCGGTCGACGCGACCCCGGGACTGGAGCGCTCTGTGCTCTCCCTCCTCGAACACCGCACCTACATCGAGGCGTTGACGGACGAGGACCCCGAGACGTACTGCCGTACGTTCCTCACCGGGAACGCGGAGGCCGCCGCCGAGCGCTTCGGGGGCCGGCCCGCCGTCACCTTCGAACTCTTCGGGCGCTGAGGCGCCCCGTGATCGACACGCTGAGCAGGGAGATACCCGAGGGCGAGGAACGGCTGTCCCTCCGCGTCGAGGACGGCATCGGCATCCTGACGCTCTGCCGTCCGGAGAAGCTCAACGGCTGGAGCTGGGAATCCAGCCGCCAGCTCGGGCTGATGGCCGACCGGATCCGCTTCGACGAATCGATCAGGGTGGTGCTGCTGCGCGCCGAGGGCCGTGCCTTCTGCGCGGGCATCGACGTCACCGCACCCGGCGGTGCGATCACGGGGCGCTCCCCGGCCGAGCGGACCCAGAACTACTACGAGGGCATCCGCTGGGTCCATGAGCGCTTCGCGGCCTTCGCCCGGCTGCCGCAGCCGGTCGTCGCGGCGGTGCAGGGCTACTGCCTGGGGTTCGGCTTCGAACTCGCGTTGATGGCGGACATCCGCATCGCTGCGGACGACGCCGTCTTCGCCCTGCCGGAGGCGCAGATCGGCGTGGCGGTGGACGCGGGCGGCGACATGCGGATCGCACGGGAGGCGGGGGCGGGGTGGGCGAAGCTGCTCGCGCTCACCGGACGCCGTATCGACGCCGGCACCGCCGAGCGCCTCGGACTTCTCCAACTGGTCACTTCACGCGAGAAGTTGGAAAAGGCTGCGCAGGAGATCGCCGCCGAGATCGCGGCCAACGCACCGCTCGCCGTCCGGGCCGTCAAGCGCAGCATCGACGCGTACGCGGACTCCGGGATGGCCGAGGCCCTGGACCGTACGGCCCTGTCCGCGGCGCTCACCCTCACCTCGGAGGACGCGCGGGAGGGTTACTCCGCGAAGGCGTCCCGCCGTAGCCCGGACTTCGAGGGCCGCTAGGGATGGACCACACGGGCGTCGTGTTCTTCGATGTCGACGGCACCCTCGTGCCCGGTACGAGTTCGTCGGTCTTTCTGGCCGGATTCCTTGGCCACCAGGACGAGTTGGCCCGGGCCGAGGACGCCTACGCCTCCGGCGACCTGGACAATCGGCAGGTCTCCGAGCTGGATGCCAAGGGCTGGGCGGGCGCGACCGAGGAAGAAGTCTCCGGCCGGCTCGACGGGCTGCCTCTGGTCTCGGGGATCGCGGAGAGTGTGGACTGGTGCCGACGGAACGGGCTGGTGCCCGTGCTGGCCACGCTCGCCTGGTCTCCGGTCGGGAGTTGGCTGACGGAGCGCTTCGGCTTCCAGACGTTCAGCGGACCCCGGTTGGAGATCGTCGAGGGTCGGTTCACGGGCCGCGTCGCCCGCCATTTCGACGAGTACGGCAAACGGGACTTCGCCCTGACGACCGCCCGCGAGCTGGGAGTTGACCCCCGCTCGTGCGGGGCCGTCGGAGACAGCCGCTCCGACCTGCCCCTGTTCGCGTCCGTCGGTGTGAGCGTGGCGTTCAACGCCTCGGCGGGGGCACGGGAAGCGGCGACCGTGACGGTGGACGGCGACGACCTGCGCGACGTGCTCCCCGCGCTGAGCGGGCTGCTCGCCACCGCCGGCTGACCGTCTCAACTCCCGTACGGGCCGTGCCCCAGCTGCTCCCGCACCGGCACCACCTGCGGGTTCACCACGGTGCGCCGCTGCCAGTTCGCCCCGTCCACGACCATCGTGTGCCCGGATATGAAGCGGGCGTACGGAGAGGCCAGGAAGGTCGCCGCCCACCCCAGCTCCCTCGGCTGCCCCACCCGCAACGCGGGCTGGCGCCCCGCCTTGTCGTCGTCCGTGCCCTCCAGATTCCCCCGGATCGCCTCCGGCATGTCCTCGTGCGGGAAGAGGCCCGGCACCAGACCGTTGACCTGGATACCGTACGGAGCCCACTCGACGGCCAGGGTCTCCACGAGGTTCTTCACCCCGGCCTTCGCGGCAGCGGAGTGGGCGAACCCCGGACCGCCCGTCCACGCGTACGACGCCCCGACGTTGATCACCGAGCCGGGTGTCCCCGCACCGAGATGCCGCCGCCCGAACTCCCGGGTCATGAACCAGGTCCCCGTCAGCGTGATGTCCACGACCGCCCGCCATGCGTTCGGCGACATGTCCTCCGCCGGGACGGGGAAGTTGGCGGCCGCGTTGTTGACCAGCACGTCGGGCAGTGCGGGAGCGGCGTCGAAGACCTCGGCGATCCGGTCGGGGTCCCGGATGTCGCACGCCGCGAACGTCACCCGCCCGCCCAGTGCACCCAGTTCCCTCTGCGCCGCCTTGAGCCGGTCCTCCGTACGGCCCACGATCAGCAGATCCGCGCCGAGCCGCGCGAACTCCGCGGCGACCGCCTTCCCGAGCCCCGAACCTCCGCCGGTGACCAGGACGAGGCGGCCCTCGTACGTCCCTGGAGGCAGCGCGCTCGCGCCCGGCGGGGGAGGGGAGGCCAGTCCGGGATACGTGTTCTCCGTCATGGCCGAATCGATACCCCGTACGGGCAGAAACCTCCAGGTGCACGAAGAGATCCGTGCACGCCACATTGACATGCCGTCAGGACCCTGATGAATTGCGGGGGTTGTGATGCGCGACTTCCTTGTGAGACCCCCGTGGCCCATGGAGGACATGTGACGCCTCGCCTGCCCCGTCTCGCCGCTCTCGCCGCGGCCCTGAGCCTGCTCCTCGCCGCTCCCGCACTCCCCGCAGCCGCCCACGAAGCACAGCATCCGGATCCCGCGGCCACCCTGGCCATCACGCCCACACCCCAGTCCGTGCACCCGCGCGGCGACCGCGCGACCGTCGCCTCCACGGTGACCCTGGTGACCGGGGACACCTCGGACGACCAGGCCGTACGGGTCACGGAAGATGCTCTGCGCGCCGCCGGTGCGCACCGGATCGTACGCGGCACGGCGCCGGGCCGCGGCGGCCTCACCGTGTACGTCGGATCGGCGGCGCCCCTGGCACCGCTCCACGTCGAAGGCCCCTCCCAACTCCCCGCCGATGGCTACGTGTTGGCCATCGGCTCCGGCAGGATCGTCCTCGCGGGGAAGGACACCACGGGCACGTACTACGCCGCACAGTCCCTGCGCCAGGTCCTCCCGCACCGCACGCACCCCGGTGCGACCGTCGCTGGTCTCGAAGTGCGCGACTGGCCCGCCACCCCGCTGCGCGGAGTCATCGAGGGCTTCTACGGAACACCGTGGTCGCACGCCGCCCGCCTCGACCAGCTCGACTTCTACGGCGAGCACAAGATGAACATCTACGTCTACTCGCCCAAGGACGACCCCTATCTGCGCGCCCGCTGGCGCGAGGCCTACCCCGCAGACCAGCTGGCCCAGTTGAAGGAACTCGTCGACCGCTCGGCCGCCGACCACGTCGACTTCACCTACGCGCTCTCGCCCGGCCTCTCCGTCTGCTACAGCGCCGACGCCGACATCAAGGCGCTCGTCGACAAGTTCCAGACGCTCTGGAACATCGGGGTGCGCACCTTCGCCGTTCCGCTCGACGACATCAGCTACACCAACTGGAACTGCCAGGCGGACAAGGACCGTTGGGGCACGGGAGGCGGCGCGGCCGGCGCCGCGCAGTCGTACCTCCTGAACCGGGTGAACCGTGAGTTCATCGCCACCCACCCCGGCGCCCAGCCGCTCCAGATGGTCCCGACGGAGTACTACAACGTGAGCCCGTCCCCGTACAAGAAGGCCCTGGCCGACCAGCTCGACCCGGACGTTCTCGTCGAATGGACGGGAGTGGGCGTCATCGCGCCGACCATGACGGTCGCCCAGGCGAAGGCCGCCCGCACCGTCTTCGGACACCCGATCCTGACCTGGGACAACTACCCGGTCAACGACTACATCACCAACCGGCTGCTGCTCGGCCCGTTCAACGGCCGCGAGAAGGGCCTCCCCGGCGAGCTCGCGGGCATCACCGCCAACCCGATGATCCAGCCGTACGCCTCCAAGCTCGCCCTCTTCACCGTCGCCGACTACGCGTGGAACGACAGCGCGTACGACCCACGCGCCTCCTGGGGTGCGGCCGTCAAGGAGTACGCGGGCGGTGACCCGCGCACCGCGGCAGCGCTGCGGAGCTTCGCCGACCTCAGCTACAGCTCCGACCTCAACCGGCAGCAAGCCCCGGAACTGGCCGGCGAGTTGGCGTCCTTCTGGAGCTCCGGCGACAGCCGCCGCCTCGACCGGACCCTGGCCGCCCTGCAGTCGGCGCCCGCGGTGCTCCGCGAGCGGCTGCCCGACCGTGCCTTCGCCGACGACGCAGGACCGTGGCTGGATGCCACCGCGGCCTGGGGTGCGGCGGCCCGTACCGCGCTGCGGATGCTCGACGCCGCGCGCGACGGTCACGGGGCGGAGGCCTGGAAGCTCCGTCAGGAGCTCCCCGCCCTGGTCGCGACGGCGCAGTCCTTCACCTACACCGGGCTGGACGGGCGCAAGATCCCGGTGCTCGTCGGCGACGGAGTGCTCGACACGTTCATCGACGACGCGACCGCAGAGCACGACCGGCTCCTCGGGGTCACCGGCCCGCCGAAGGCGCTGACCAGTCTCGGTACGTACCAGACGAACACGCCCGCCCGGATGGCCGACGGCGACGACTCCACGTACTTCTGGAGCAACGGAACCCCGGCTCCCGGCGACACAGTGACCCTGGACCTGCGCAAGGAGCAGCCGATCGGCGACATCACGCTCGCCATGGGGAAGCCGGGCAGCGTGGACGACTACCTCCACGCAGGGGTACTGGAGTACTCGGCCGACGGCACCACCTGGCAGCAGCTGGCAGCCTTCTCGGGGCAGGCGACCGTCACCGCGACGCCGCCGGCCGGGACCACCGCGAGGTTCGTACGGGCGCGGGCGACCGCGGCGCAGGACAACTGGGTGGTGGTGAGGGAGTTCGGCGTCGTCACCGCACGGGCGGCCGTGACCGGCGGACCGCCCGCGGCGGCCGGCTCGTCGCTCCACGCGGCGGCGGACGGCGACCTCGCTACGGTCTACCGCGCGGCCCGCGCGCCCGAGGCGGGGGAGAGCCTCGACCTGGCACTCGGCCGGGCGCAGTCCGTGGGGACGGTGACCGTGCTGCGGCCCGAGGGGGAGAGCGCGAAGGCCGCGGTCCAGCTGCGTGCGGCCGACGGCGGCTGGCGGACCGTGGGAGCACTGACCGGCTCGTACACCCGGATCAGGGTGGGTGCGGTGAGCGCCGACGCGGTGCGTCTTGCCTGGTCCTCGGGTGGATCCCCGCAGATCGCCGAGGTGATCGTCGGCTGATCCGGTACGGGGCCGCCGGGTCTGTGCCCGGCGGCCTCCAGCCCTTCACAGCGTGGCAAGCGACCGCTTAGTATGCACTCAGCGTGAACAGCCGACGGTTTGTGGAGGCCCCGAATGCAGGCATGGCGAGTGCACCGGAACGGCGAGCCGGGCGAGGTGATGAGCCTCGAAGAAATCGACCGGCCCGTGCCCGGTGAAGGGCAGCTCCTGCTGAAGGTCCGCGCCGCGAACATCAACTTCCCCGACGCGCTGCTCTGCCGCGGCCAGTACCAGGTCCGGCCCCCGCTGCCCTTCACCCCCGGCGTCGAGATCTGCGGCGAGACCGAGGACGGGCGGCGCGTCATCGCCAACCCCGCCCTCCCGCACGGCGGATTCGCCGAGTACGTCACCGTGGACGCGAACACCGTGCTGCCCGCACCCGACGCACTGGACGACGCCGAGGCGGCCGCACTGCACATCGGCTACCAGACGGGCTGGTTCGGACTGCACCGCAGGGCCCACCTCCAGGCGGGCGAGACCCTCCTCGTCCATGCGGCCGCCGGCGGAGTCGGCAGCGCCGCCGTGCAGCTCGGCAAGGCGGCCGGTGCCACCGTCATCGGAGTGGTCGGAGGAGCGGACAAGGCGCGCGTGGCCCGCGAACTGGGCTGCGACCTGGTCATCGACCGGCACACCGAGGACATCGTCGCCGCGGTGAAGGAAGCCACCGGCGGGCGCGGCGCCGACGTCGTCTACGACCCGGTCGGCGGCGACGCGTACGCGAAGTCCGTGAAGTGCATCGCCTTCGAGGGACGCGTGATCATCGTGGGCTTCGCGAGCGGGAGCATCCCGACGCCCGCCCTCAACCACGCCCTCGTCAAGAACTACTCGATCGTCGGACTCCACTGGGGCCTCTACAACCAGAAGGACCCGGCGTCGATCCTCGCCTGCCACGAGGAGCTCACCCGGCTCGCCGCAGAGGGCGCGATCAAGCCGCTCGTCAGCGAGCGCGTACCGATGAAGGACGCGGCCGACGCCGTCCAGCGTGTCGCCGACGGCACGACCACCGGACGTGTGGTCGTCATCCCGGAAGGAGAGACCCGATGACGCTCACGGACGCCGCCGAACTGCGCCGCCGCACCCAGGAGTTGATGACCGCGCACCCGGTCGCCAGCACCGCGCCCGCGGACTTCCTCAAGGCCCGCTTCGACGCCGGACTCGCCTGGGTCCACTACCCGGTCGGCCTCGGCGGACTCGACGCACCGCGCTCCTTGCAGTCCGTCGTCGACGCCGAACTCGCGGCCGCGGGAGCCCCCGACAACGACCCGCGCAAGATCGGCATCGGCCTGGGCATGGCCGCCCCGACCGTCCTCGGCTACGGCACCGACGAGCAGAAGCAGCGCTTCCTGCGCCCCCTCTGGGTCGGCGAAGAAGTCTGGTGCCAGCTCTTCAGCGAGCCGGGCGCGGGCTCCGACCTCGCGGCCCTCGCCACCCGCGCCGTCAGGGACGGCGACGACTGGGTCATCAACGGTCAGAAGGTCTGGACATCCAGCGCCCACCTGGCCCGCTGGGCGATCCTCATCGCCCGTACGGATCCGGACGTGCCCAAGCACCGCGGCATCACGTACTTCATCTGCGACATGACCGACCCGGGCGTCGAGGTCAGGCCGCTGCGCCAGATCACCGGCGAGGCGGAGTTCAACGAGGTCTTCCTCACGGACGTACGCATCCCCGACGCCCATCGCCTCGGCGCGGTCGGCGACGGCTGGAAGGTCGCGCAGACCACCCTCAACAACGAGCGCGTCGCCATCGGCGGTGCCCGTATCCCGCGCGAGGGCGGGATGATCGGGCCCGTGTCGCAGACCTGGCGCGAACGTCCCGAACTGCGCACCCACGACCTGCACCAGCGCCTCCTGACGCTCTGGGTCGAGGCCGAGGTCGCACGGCTCACCGGCGAGCGGCTGCGCCAGCAGCTCGTCGCGGGGCAGCCCGGCCCCGAGGGCGCCGGTATGAAGCTCGCCTTCGCCCGCCTCAACCAGCAGATCAGCGGTCTGGAGGTCGAACTGCTCGGCGAGGAAGGGCTGTTGTACAGCGACTGGACCATGCGCCGGCCCGAGCTCGTCGACTTCACCGGCCGCGACGCGGGCTACCGCTATCTGCGCTCCAAGGGCAATTCGATCGAAGGCGGTACCAGCGAGGTGCTGCTGAACATCGTTGCCGAGCGTGTCCTCGGACTCCCCACCGAGCCGCGCAACGACAAGGACGTCGCCTGGAAGGACCTGGCTCGATGACAGATCTGCTCTACTCCGAGACCGAGGACGACCTCCGCTCGGCGGTACGGTCCCTGCTCGCCGACCGCGGCGACACGCCGGGCCTCCTTGCGCGCGTCGAGTCCGACACGCCGTACGACCCGCAGCTCTGGAAGTCCCTCGCCACCGAGATGGGCCTGGCCGGACTGCTCGTACCGGAGGAGCTCGGCGGCCAGGGCGCCACCCACCGGGAGGCGGCCGTGGTGCTGGAGGAGCTCGGGCGCAGCGTCGCCCCCGTTCCGTATCTCACCAGTTCGGTCGTCGCCACGGAGACGCTTCTCGCGCTGGCCGGGGCGAGCGGCGACGCGGCCGAACTCGTCGGGGACCTCGCCGCCGGCCGTACGGTCGCCGTCCTCGCGGTACCGCTGTCCGCGGCCCCCGGCGCGCCGGTCCCGCTGACCGGGCTCACCGGGCGGGTCACCGGCGTCGCCGACGCCGCGGCCGCCCAGGTCCTGCTCGTACCGACCGCCGAGGGTCTGTACGCGGTCGAGACGTCGGCCCCCGGTGTCACCGTCGAAGCGCTCACCGCTCTCGATCTGACCCGCCCCCTCTCCGCCGTCACCCTCGACGGCGCCACGGGCACACTCCTCGCGGGCGCGCCGGCCTCGGAGGCCGCGGTGCGCCGAGGGCTCCTCGCCGGAGCCGGACTGCTCGCCTCCGAGCAGCTCGGCCTCGCCGAATGGTGTCTGGAGGAGACCGTCCGGCACACGCGCGAGCGGCACCAGTTCAACCGCCCGGTCGGCGGATTCCAGGCGCTGAAGCACCGTATGGCGCAGCTCTGGCTGGAGGTCGTCTCGGCCCGGGCCGCCGCCCGCAACGCCGCCGACGCCCTCGCGACGAGAAGCCCCGAGACCGCCCTGGCGGTAGCCGTGGCGCAGGCGTACTGCGGCAAGGTCGCCGTCCACGCGGCCGAGGAGTGCGTTCAGCTGCACGGCGGGATCGGCATGACCTGGGAGCACCCCGCGCATCTGTACCTCAAGCGCGCCAAGTCCGACGAGATCGCGCTGGGTTCGGCCGGAGGCCACCGCGACACGGTGGCGGAACTGGTCGGTCTGCCGGCTCCCGCTCAGTCCAAGAGCCCGCGCGGATAGTCCATGTCGCCGGTGGCCGGGCCACCCCACTCTGTTTGACGGGTTCATGTCCATGGGCCCGTCGAGCAGAGGAGATCGACATGCGCAGAGCGAGAGCGGTCGCCCTTGTGGTGATCGTTGCGTTGGCGGCCTGTCTCGGGCTGGCCGGACCGGCTGCGGCCACCGGCCAGACCCCCGGCACCTACACCAACTACTCCTTCCCGTCGGGGACTTCGACCCTGGACGACGTCACCTTCGGCGTGACCGTCCAGTCCGACCCCGGCCGGGCCAACGTCTTCTGGTCGCACCAGTTCGGCTTCTCCAACGGTGTCGGCGGCTACATCGGCATGCAGCGGTGGCGCGACGGGGGCGGGATGTTCCTGTTCTCGCTCTGGGACTCCACCGGTGGCACCGCGGGCAGCAGCGGTACGTACTGCCAGACCTTCGACGAGACCGGCAGCGGATACACCTGCCGCCTCAACCAGCGGTTCACCGCGGGCCATCAGTACCGCTACCGCATCGCGCCCGACACCACGGCCGGCTGGTACAAGGCCACCATCACCGACGTCACCGCAGGGACGTCCTTCGTCCTCGGCTCCCTGAACGTGGGCTCCGGCGCGAAGGTCAACACGGGCGGGATGGTCAACTGGGTCGAGTACTTCGACTGGAACAACAACGCGGCGACCTGCGCCGACGAACCGTACTCCAAAGCGGTCTTCGACCTGCCGACCGGCACGAAGACGGGCGGCGGCACGGCGACCGCCTCCGTCAGCTCCACCTCCGTGAGCAGCAGCTGCCCCAACGGCGCGAAGGTCACGACGCAGAGCGGCGGCAGCATCCAGGAGGACGGCATCGGCAACTCCTCCTCGGGCTCGGTCACCGGCATCGCCGCCAAGTGCGCGGACGCGCCCGCCACCACCGACGGAACCCAGCTCGTGCTGTGGACCTGCAACGGCGGCAACAACCAGAACTGGGTGCGCGCTTCGGACGGAACCCTGCGCGCCGAGTTCAAGTGCGCGACCGTCAGCGGCTCGACCGTGCAGCTCTCCACCTGCACGGGCGCGGCGGCCCAGCAGTGGCAGATCAGCGGCGAGGCCCTGGTCAACCCGGCCACCGGCAAGTGCCTCGACGTGACCGGCGGCGGCAGCGCGGACGGCACCGCGCTGGGCATCTACACCTGTACGGGCAATGCCAACCAGCGCTGGGTCACCCCGTCCTGACCGGAAACGGCATACGGCGGGCGGGCGACGTACCGGCCAACTCTTGGCAGGGACCTGCCTGCGAGCAGACCCGGCCCGGATACTCGATGGCGTCCGCCCGTCCGTCACGCCCGTCCCGGGAGCCACCATGGTGCACCTGACCCGCCGGAGAGCCGTCACCACCCTCGTCGCCGCAGCGGCCGCAGGCGCCGCAGTGCCGCTTCAGGCCGCGTCGGCCCAGGAACGCAGACCGCAGCCGCGACCGCTGCGCCGCGCGCACGCCCACAACGACTACGAGCACGAACACCCGCTCTTCGACGCCCTGTCCCACGGCTTCACCAGCGTCGAGGCCGACATCTACCTCGTCGACGGACAGCTCCTGGTCTCCCACGACCGCATCGACCTGGACCCCACCCGCACCCTCGAATCCCTCTACCTGGACCCGCTGCTGGCCCGCGTGAAGGCCAACCACGGCTTCGTCTACCGGGGTTACCGCCGCCCCGTGCAACTGCTCGTCGACATCAAGGAGGACGGGGACGCCGCGTACCGCGAGCTGGACCGGCGGCTGCGCCCGTACCGCCGCATGCTCAGTACGTACGCGAACGGCCGGGTGATCCCCGGCGCGATCACCCCGGTCATCTCCGGCGACCGCGCGGCACGCGTGCCGATGGAGGCCCAGAAGGTGCGCCACGCGTTCTACGACGGACGCCTCGACGATCTGGCGACGACCGCCCCCGCCTCCTTCATCCCGCTCATCAGCAGCAACTGGACCGAGAGCTTCAGCTGGCTGGGAACCGGCCAATTCCCGGCAGCGGAACGGGAGAAGCTGCACGCGCTCGTCTCGACCGCCCATGCGCGCGGCCAGCGCGTCCGCTTCTGGGCCACCCCCGACCTGCCGGGCGCCGACCGCGAGGCGCTCTGGGCCGAACTCCTGGCCGCGGGAGTCGATCACCTGAACACGGACGACCTCGCGGGACTCGAACGGTTCCTCCGTACACACGACGCATAGCCAACAACACCCGTACGGCGGACAGCTCTTCCGCCTGATCGGTCACCCTCCTCCGCCACACTGGCCGCCGAATGCCGCAAATCCGGCGCGGCGGAGGAGGGTGACCATGGCTGTCTCGATCTCACTGGTGCTGCTTCTGCTGGTCCTCGCAGTGATCTTCCTGCGCAGCGGAGGGCTCAAGGTCTCGCACGCACTGGTCTGCGTGCTACTGGGTTTCTACCTCGCCAGTACGAGTGTCGCGCCGACGATCCAGAACGGGCTGAGCGCCACCGCGCAGATGGTCGGCAACATCAAGCCCTGAGTCAGATCACCTTCGACCTGATCAGGAAGCGCACACCCTCGGGCGCCTCCAGCGAGAAGCCGCTGCCGCGCCCCTCCACGACATCGACGATCAGCCGGGTGTGCGCCCACGCCTCGTTCTGGCTCGCCGAGATCCAGAAGGAGACGGGCTCCTCGACCCCCTCGACGGAGAGCGATTCGATCAGTACGTCGGACTCCCCGGTACGGAATTCGCCCTCGGGGAAGCACATCGGCGAACTGCCGTCGCAGCAGCCGCCCGACTGGTGGAACATCAGCGGCCCGTGGGCCTCGCGGAGCCGCCGCAGGACCGTGGCGGCAGCGGGAGTGACGGCCACGCGTGGGGCGTCGGCGCCGGCCGGGGGTTCCGTGTTCTCGTACGGTTGCATGTGCTGCCCCTCTCGTGAGCGGGGAAACGGGAGCAGCCTCAACTCTCCCAAGCATGCGGGGGAGTTGTACACGGCCCCGGCGCGGCGCTGCGGAGTTACTCGAACCGGGCGGTGTCACCCGCTCCCCGGCGCACGATCTCCAGGTCGCCGTCGGAGAAGTCGATGACCGTGGTCGGCTCGGTGCCGCAGTCGCCCGAGTCCAGGACCGCGTCCACCACGTGGTCGAGCCGTTCCTTGATCTCCCAGCCCTGCGTCAGCGGCTCCTCCTCGTCGGGCAGGAGCAGCGTGCTGGAGAGCAGCGGCTCACCGAGCTCGGCGAGCAGTGCCTGGGTCACGGCATGGTCGGGGATCCGGACGCCGACCGTCTTCTTCTTGGGGTGCAGCAGCTGACGCGGCACTTCCTTCGTCGCCGGGAGGATGAAGGTGTAACTGCCGGGTGTGGCCGCCTTGACCGCGCGGAAGACGTCGTTGTCGATGTGCACGAACTGGCCCAGCTGGGCGAAGTTCTGGCACATGAGCGTGAAGTGGTGCCGGTCGTCGAGGTTGCGGATCGACCGGATGCGGCTGATGCCGTCACGGCTGCCCAGCTGGCATCCCAGCGCGTAGCAGGAGTCCGTCGGGTATGCGATGAGCGCACCCGACCTGATGCTGTCCGCCACGCTGGTGATGGTGCGCCGCTGGGGGTTCTCGGGGTGCACGTCGAAGTACTTCGCCATTGGTCGAGTCTAGGCGATCAGTGGATTCCTGCCCGCGCGCACGACCTCGGCGGCCAACTCGGTGAGCTCGGTGCGCCGGGCCGCGGTGAGGTGGTCCGTGAGCGCGGTGATGCGGCCGCTGATCTCGGCGGTGCACCGCTCGGTGAGCTCCCTGCCGAGGGGTGTGAGGGAGACCAGTACGGCGCGGCCGTCGTGCGGGGAGGGTGAGCGCCGGACCAGGCCACGCTTCTCGGCCCTGCTGACCAGGCCCGTCATGGAGGACTTGTCGAGGCCCAGGTGGGTGCCGATCTCCAGCATGCCGGCCTGCCGGTCGCGCAGGATGCCCAGCAGCCTGATCTGGATGATCGACAGATCGTGCTCGGTGCCGGTGGCCGCCAGGACGCGCTGGGTCAGGAACGACAGCTGTACGAGGGCGTCCACCGTGTTCAGCGGCTGGTCGTCGGCGAGGCCGGCCGGGGTGGATTCGGGGGTCATGGGGGTGAGCTTACTTGACCTAGTACGCGGCGCAAACTATCTTCGAAAGTAGTACGTGCCGCAAACCAGATGGAGACCTCCCATGCGCGCCGCAGTCGTCCGCTCCTTCGACTCCCCTCCCCGCTTCGACACCTTCCCCGAGCCGGTCGTCTCGGGGGAGCACGAGATCCTCGTCGACGTTCTGGCGGCAGGCCTGCACCCGCGCGTGCGCTCGGCCGCCGACGGAACCCACTACACCTCCGACGGCAGCCTGCCGATGGTCCCGGGCGTCGACGCGGTCGGCCGGACGCCGGAGGGTGAACTGCTCTACTTCGTCGCCCCCGACGACGGGATCGGCACCATGGCCGAACGCGCGGTCGTCGACCGCCGACGGGCCATCACCCTGCCTCCCGGCACCGACCCGGCCGCCGTCGCCGCGGCGATGAACCCCGGCATGTCCTCCTGGGTGGCCCTGCGCCGCCGCGTCGCCTTCCGGCCCGAAGGCTCCGTCCTGGTGATGGGCGCCACCGGCAACGCCGGGCAGCTCGCGGTCCGGATCGCCAAGCGCCTCGGGGCCTCCCGGGTGATCGGCGCGGGCCGCGACCCGCAGCGCCTCGATCTGCTCACGGGGCTCGGCGCCGACGAGGTGATCGCGCTGGGTGGTGACGAGGACGCCGTCGCCGACCGGCTCGGCCGGGCCGCCGGAGACGTCGACGTCGTCATCGACTACCTGTGGGGCCGCCCCACCGAGCAGGCCATGCCCGCCCTGCTCAAGGCCCGTACCGACCGCTCGAAGGCCCTCGCATGGATCCAGATCGGCTCCATGGCGGGACAGGACATCGCCCTGCCCTCGTACCTGCTGCGTGCGGGGAACCTGAGCATCATGGGCAGCGGCCAGGGTTCCGTGACCACCGCCGGAATCCTCGCCGAACTCCCCTCGCTCGCCGAGGAGATCGCCTCCGGCGCGCTGGCCGTGGGTGTGCAGTCCGTACCGCTGGAGCAGGTCGAGCAGGCGTGGACCGCCCCGGCCGAGCCCGGCCGGCGCATCGTCATCACTCCCTGACCTCCGCAGAACACCGGTGAAATCGCCGATGCCGACACACAGCCGGCACGGCCACGGTGGGGACCGCCAACGCACACGGCGGTCCCCACCCGGGTGTGACCCTCTCTCCCGCGTGGCTCCGCCACGACCGAGAGGACCCCTCCGTGCATCTGCAACTGCACGCCTTTTCCCGCCCGTTGGTACGGGCCTTCCTCGCCGCCACGCTGACGGCCGCCGGGCTTCTGGGCACCGCATTCGCCCCGGGTGCGCACGCCGCCGCCGACAACCCCTACGAGCGCGGCCCCGCACCGACCGTCTCCAGCATCGAGGCCACGCGCGGCTCCTACGCCGTCTCGCAGACCAGCGTTTCCGCGCTCGGCGTGTCCGGATTCGGCGGGGGCACCGTCTACTATCCGACGTCCACGGCCGACGGCACCTTCGGCGCGGTCGTCATCGCACCCGGCTTCACCGCCTACCAGTCGAGCATCTCCTGGCTGGGGCCGCGGCTCGCCTCGCAGGGCTTCGTGGTCTTCACCATCGACACCCTCACCACCCTCGACCAGCCCGACAGCCGGGGGCGCCAACTCCTCGCCGCACTCGACTACTTGACCAAGACCAGCTCGGTGCGCAGCCGGATCGACACCTCCCGGCTCGGCGTGATGGGCCACTCCATGGGCGGCGGGGGCACCCTGGAAGCGGCCAAGAGCCGCACCTCGCTCAAGGCGGCGATACCGCTGACGGGCTGGAACCTCGACACGACCTGGCCCGAGGTCCGCACCCCCACCCTGATCATCGGCGCGGACGGTGACACGATCGCCCCCGTCGCCACCCACTCCGAGCCGTTCTACCAGTCGCTGCCCAGCACGCTGGACAAGGCGTACCTGGAGCTCAACAACGCCACCCACTTCACCCCGAACTCGTCCAACACGACGATCGCGAAGTACAGCATTTCGTGGCTGAAGCGCTTCATCGACAACGACACCCGCTACGAGCAGTTCCTCTGCCCGCTCCCGCGGCCGAGCCTCACGATCGACGAGTACCGGGGCAACTGCCCGCACACGTCCTGATCCTGACTGTCCGTCGCCGGGAGCCCGGCGACGGACAACGCGGACTGTGCTCGCGCACACCGTGATACGGCCGCGCCTGGGGGCGCGCCCAGCACCGCGTGCCCAGGGGACACTCCTGCGGACGCGCGCCTTCCGGGCGGATTTACGCGGAAGTAACGTGCGGGCGTGACCTCTTCCACGACGGAAACAAACGCACCCGGGCCCACCGCACTCCACGGCCGACGCGAGGAACAAGCCGCCGTGGAAGCCATGGTGGAGCGATTACGGACCGGCCGCGGCGGCGTGCTCGTCCTCGACGACGCGCACACCTGGGAACCCGCAGTGCAGGCCGCCCTCTTCGACCGCCTCACCGGCGGCTCCGCCGACCCGGCCGTCAGGGACTGGCTGATCCGCGAGGCCGAGGGGAACCCGCGCCTGCTCACCGCACTCGTCGCCCACCTCACGCCCGGCCAGCTGTCCGGCAGCAGACCGCTGCCCGATCCGCTGCCCGGAGGCGAGGACGTACTCGACGACTACGCGTCCCGCGTCGACGCCCTGCCCGGCAGTGCTCGCACCCTGCTGCTGCTCGCCGCGGCGGCGGGCGAGCACGAGCCCGACGGCACGGGCGCGGACCTCGCCCTGCTGCTGCGAGCAGGTGGCGACCTCGCGGGTGTCGGGCCCGCCGAAGCCGCCGGGGCGATCGTCGGGGCGGGCGGACGCATCCGCTTCACCCACCCCCTGCTGCGCCGCGCCGTCCTGCGCCGCGCCCCGCTCGGCCACCGCAGGGCGGCCCACACCGCTCTCGCCTCGGTGTGTTCCGACCGCCTGCCCCGACTGGTCCAACTGGCGTGTGCGGCAGGAGAGTACGACGCCCGGCTCGCCGCCGACCTGGCCGCGGAGGCGGCCGTGCCCCGCCCGCACGCCGAGCGCTCCGACGCCCTGGCCCGGGCCGCCGCACTCACCGCCGACCCCGCGCTGCGCACCGACAGGATCGCCGACGCGGCGGAAGCGGCCCGGCTCGCGGGCGACCCCGTACGGGCCCGCGCCCTGCTGGCGCGCGCCGGAGCGGCCCCCGCCCACGGCGGCATCCACCGGGTGCGCGGGCTGCTCGCCCTCGCCGACGGGCCTGCGGCCGACGCGGGGGAGGCGCTGCTCACCGCCGCCGCACTGCTTCCGCCCGAACCGGCCCGCCGTGCGCTGCTGGGCGCGGCGGAGGCGGGGTGGGCGAGGGGCGACGCGGCCGCGTACCTGGAGGCGATGACCCGGATTCCCGTCTGCGCGGACGACCCGTCACTGGAGGCCTACCGCGCCGGGATGTGCGCGGTCCTCTCGGGCCGGACCGCACAGGGGCACGCTCTGCTGCGCCGCTGCCTGGACGACGTACCCGGGACGGGCGATCCGGCGAGGCTGCTGCGCGCGGGCGCCGCCGCACTCGTGGTCGGCGAGGTCGAGACCGCCTGTGCGGCGGGCGCCAGGGCGCTGGCCGCCGTACGCGCGTACGGCCCCGAAGTCCTGCTGCCGCGCGCCCTGGAACACCTGGCGTACGGCGAACTGCGCGCAGGCCGCCACACCCGGGCGCGGGCGCACGCCGTTGAAGGGCTCAGGGCCGCGCACCGTATCGGGCAGCCCAACGTCGCGGTCTGTCTGCACGCCGTCCTCGCGCTCGCCGCCTCCGTCGAGGGCGACGCGGAAGCCTGCGCCGTGCACGCCGACGCCGCGGCATCGGGCGCAGGACCGCACGGCCTCACCCAGGCCGCCACCCTCGCCGTCTGGGCCGTGGCCCGCGCCGATCTCGCGGCGGGGCGTCCGGGCGACGCCGCGGCACGGCTGGAGCCACTGGTCGCAGCCGGGCCGCGGCGCGGTCACTTCGC
The DNA here is from genome assembly GCF_036227325.1 of Streptomyces sp. NBC_01465. Lineage (NCBI taxonomy): Bacteria > Bacillati > Actinomycetota > Actinomycetes > Kitasatosporales > Streptomycetaceae > Streptomyces > Streptomyces sp. NBC_01465. The sequence continues at coordinate 8,357,301 of NZ_CP109467.1, forward strand.
CGTACGCATGCTGGCCGTCCCCTGCTTCGTGGAAGCAGCCGTCCAGGCCGGGCGCCACCCGCAGGCCCGCCGGGCCACGGAGGAGTTCGCGCTGTGGACCGCGGCCACGGCCGACCGGCTCGCGCCCGCCCAACTGGCCCGCTGCCGCGCACTGTTGGCGCCGCCGCAGAGCGCGGCAGCCGCGTACGAGAGCGCGCTCGCGCACCACGACCGCATGCCGGGCGAGTTCGAGCGAGCCCGCACCCAATTGCTCTACGGGCAGTGGCTGCGCCGCAGACGCCGCACCCGCGAGGCCCGCGAACCGCTGCGCGACGCACTGGTCGTCTTCGAGCGCTGCGGGGCGCGGGCCTGGGCGGAGCGCAGCCGCGGCGAACTGCGCGCCGCCGGCGAGACGACGGCGGGGGAGCCGGGCCCGGGGCCCCTGGAATCCCTGACCCCGCAGCAGCAGCGCATCGCCCGCCACGTGGCGGAGGGCGCCACCAACCGGGAAGTGGCCGTACGCCTTTCGGTGAGCCACCGCACGGTCGACCACCACCTGCGCAATGTCTTCGCCGCACTGGGTGTGCGGTCGCGTGTCGAGCTGTCGAGGCTGCTCGCCGGGGACGGCGGACGGCGGGACCGCGGTGTGGAGATTGCCGCACAGCTCTAGGTACCGACCGGGCGGTATGCCATTCTTCGGGCGACAGGAACTTCCGGCAGCGAGCACACTCCCCGGGGAGGCCCCATGCCACACGTCCTGCGGTCGCGGGTCAGGACCTTGTACGAAGTGCCCGCCGTCACCCCGCTCGCACCGGGGACGCGCTCGCTCCTCGACGCCGAGGCGGTCGCCGTGCTCCACCGTGCGGCCCGTGTCCTCCTCGACGACCTGCCCACCCTGACCGACGGGCTCGTCGCTGCACTGCGCGAACAGGAGCCCGCCTACCGGGCGGCCATCGCCTCGCACCCCACCGAGGTGTGGCAGGAGGTGCACCGCTCGCTGCGGCACAGCGTCACCTCGCTCCTCCAGCCCGGCGAGACCAGAGCGGCGGCACACCGCACCTCCGCGCAGATCGCCGAGTTACGTGCCGAACGCGGCCTGCCGCTCGACGCGTTGCTCCACGCCTTCCGGCTCGGCGGCGCGATGGTCTGGCAGGGCCTCGTCGAGGAGACCTCGCGCGGCAACCCCGACGACATGCGGCTGCTCATCCATGTCGCCACGGACGTGTGGAACTTCGTCGACGAACACTGCGGAGTCGTCGCCGAGGCGTACCGCCGCACCGAGCGGCGCATGGCCTGGCAGCACGAGAACCGGCTGCGCCTGCTGACCGCCGGCCTGTTCGACGGAAGCGCCCGCCTCACCGACCTCCCCGATGCCGCGGACGCGCTCGGCCTGCCCGAGGAAGGGTGGTACGCCGTGATCGCCCTGGCGGGGGAGGGCGCGCGGCCCGTACTGCCGGCCGGCACACGATCGCTGCACCATGCGGAGTCCGGCACCCAGTACGTTCTGGTGCTGCTCGGCGACGCCGAGGGCGACCCGGCGGCCGAACTGGCCGCGCTCGCCGCCACCTTGGCCCTGCCGCCCGGGGCCCGCGCCGGGATCGGCACACCCGTGGAAGGGCTGGCCGCCGTCCCCGAAGCGCGCAGGCTCGCCGACACGGCGCTGCGCGCATGCCCCCGCAGCGGCGGCACCGTACTCCTGGACGAGCGCCTGCCGGACGCCCTCGTCGTCTCGTCGCCCGAGCTCGCCGCCGCCCTCGCCGAACGCGTCCTCGGCCCGCTGCGTTCCCTCGATCCCGTGGACCGGGACCTTCTGCTGGACACGCTCACCGTCTGGCTGGAGTCCGACGGCTCGGCGCAGCGCGCGGGAACCCGCCTGTACTGCCACCGCAATACCGTCCTCAACCGCCTGCGCCGCTTCGAGCAGTTGACCGGCCGGAGCCTCACCAGGGTCGGCGACATGGTCGAGGTGTCCCTGGCGCTCGGCGCCCGGAGGCTGCTCGGCGGATGAGGCGGGCGCGCCGCCCCGCGCTGCCTGGAAACGTCACAGGACTACCGCATTCGTACCGGTTCCGCGACCGACTCACCAGGACCGTACCGCGTAGCGGTACGGTCACCGAGCGTGTCGAAACCTTGGGGGAACCATGCGCAAGATCCTGCTCACCGCCACCGCCGTGACGTGCCTCGCCCTGGCCGGCTGCGACGGCAGCACCGGCGGTACCGACTCCGGCAACGGGCCGTCCACACCTGAGCCTTCGGCCACCGCGAGTCCCGCGCCCGGCGGAGCCGCACTGGACCTCGGCACGCCCGCGCGGACCGTGGGTGCCAAGACCGTGGGCATCCTGGAGATCACGCCGATGACGGTCGTCCACGCGGCCAAGAGCGGCGAAGTGACCGCCGAATACGGCACGTTCGTCGTGGTGACGATGCGGGACAAGTCACTGACCGCGAACCCCGCGGACGAGGAGACGGCCGCCGCGGGCGGGGGCTGGAAGTGGGTCGAGCCGAGCGGGCGCACCACGGCCGCGGGCAACGGCAACGCGGCCCGGGTCGTCCTGGCGAAGTACAACAACCACGGCCCGATCCAGCCCGGCGACTCCCAGCTGCGGGCCCAGGTGTTCGACCTCACCCCGGCCCAGGCCAAGAACGGCAGCGCTCTCTACACCGACGGGACGAAGGCACCGTACCGCTGGGCGATCCCCGCGCAGGACTCCGGCCCCGACGTCGCGGAGGTCGGGCAGCAGCTGAACCCGTGAGAACGGCGGGTGGGTAGATCCTCCCTGATCGGGGGACCCGCACGGGCAGGGAACCGACGAGGAGGAACCCCCATGCCCGAACCCGAAGTTGCGCCCGCACCCGCAGGAACCGTCACCACGGCAGTGCCGGCCCGCCTCGACCGACTGCCGTGGTCGCGCTGGCACTGGATGATCGTCATCGGCCTGGGCACCGTATGGATCCTGGACGGCCTCGAGGTCACCACCGTCGGCAACATCGCGGGCCGGCTCTCCGAGGACGGCAGCGGTCTTGCCATCTCCTCCGCACAGATCACCGGAGTCGCGGCGGCCCTGTACGTGGCGGGCGCATGCGTGGGAGCCCTCTTCTTCGGATGGCTCACGGACCGTTTCGGCCGCAAGAAGCTCTTCATGGTCACGCTCGTGGTGTACCTGGCCGCGACCGCGCTCACCGCGCTCTCGTTCAGCTCCTGGTGGTTCTTCCTCTTCCGCTTCCTGACGGGCTTCGGCATCGGCGGCGAGTACGCGGCCATCAACTCGGCCATCGACGAACTGATCCCCTCGAAATACCGGGGCCGCGTCGACCTGATCATCAACGGCAGCTACTGGCTGGGCGCCATCGGCGGATCACTCCTGTCGATCGTGATGCTCGACACCGGCATCTTCCCCAAGGACCTGGGATGGCGGCTCACCTTCGCCCTGGGCGTCGTCCTCGGCCTGGTCATCCTGCTCGTACGCCGTCATGTCCCCGAGAGCCCGCGGTGGCAGTTCATCCACGGAAGGGGTGAGGAGGCCGAGCGGCTCGTCACCTCGGTGGAGCGGGAGATCGAACAGGAGACGCAGGTCGAACTCCCGCCGCCCGAGCGGGAGATCACCGTCCACCAGCGCAAGAGCATCGGCTTCGGCCTCATCGCGAAAACCGTGTTCCGCGACTACCCCAAGCGTGCCACGCTCGGCTTGTCGCTCTTCGTCGGCCAGGCGTTCCTCTACAACGCCATCACCTTCGGATTCGGAGCGATCCTTACCACGTTCTACGACGTTCCCTCGGGCAGGACGGGTTACTACTTCGCGGTCATCGCTGCCGGCAACTTCCTCGGCACGCTGTTCCTCGGCAGGCTCTTCGACACCGTCGGCCGCCGGGTCATGATCTCGTCGACGTACCTGCTCTCGGGCCTTCTTCTCTTCGGTACCGCCTGGCTGTTCGGCCGCGGTTCGCTGAGCGCGGTCACGCTCACGGCCTGCTGGTGCGTGGTCCTGTTCTTCGCCTCGGCGGGCGCGAGCAGCGCCTATCTGACGGTGTCGGAGATCTTCCCCATGGAGACGCGTGCCATGGCGATCGCCTTCTTCTACGCCGTCGGGACGGCGGCCGGCGGCATCAGCGGCCCGCTGCTCTTCGCCGACCTGACGAAGACGGGCGTGGTCGGGGACACGGTGCTCGCCTTCCAGGTCGGCGCGGGTCTGATGTGCGCGGCGGGCCTCGTCGCCGCTGTTCTCGCCGTACGGGCCGAGGGGCGGTCCCTGGAGGACATCGCCACACCGCTCTCGGCGACGACCTCGCAGTGACCGCCTGCTAGGGGGCCGGCGCGCGACCCGGGGAGGGGTCGTGCGCGTCCGCCTCCTCGTGCGGACCGGTCGTCTCGGGGCCGACCGCCGGTGCGGGCACCGTTGCCGGGAGTGCCGCGGCTGAGACCGCCCTGGCGCGGCGCCACAACGACACGCGTTCGGCGACCGGTTGGGTGAAACGGGCCGTCAGCGGGCCGACGATGACGAGGATCAGGACGTACGCCGTGGCCAGCGGCCCCAGCCGGGGCTCGATCCCGGCCGTGACGGCCAGACCCGCGATGACGATGGAGAACTCCCCGCGCGCCACGAGAGCGCCACCGGCCCGCCAGCGACCCTTGACGGAGATCTTCGCGCGCCGTGCCGCCCAGTAGCCCGTGGCGATCTTCGTGCAGGCCGTGACGACCGCGAGGGCCAGCGCGGGCAGAAGGACCGGCGGGATGCTCGCGGGGTCGGTGTGCAGCCCGAAGAAGACGAAGAACACCGCGGCGAACAGGTCACGCAGGGGCAGCAGCAGTGCGTGGGCGCCTTCGGCCGCCTCGCCGGACAGGGCGATGCCGACGAGGAACGCGCCCACGGCGGCGGACACTTGGAGCTGCTGCGCCAGCCCGGCGACCAGGATCGTCAGCCCGAGCACCACGAGGAGCAGCTTCTCGGGATCGTCGCTGGAGACGAAGCGGGAGATGAGCCGGCCGTGGCGTACCGCGACGAACAGGACAAGACCGGCCGCCCCCAGCGCGATGGCGAGGGTGAGACCGCCGGCCGCCCAGCCGACCCCGGCGAGCAGGGCGGTGATGATCGGGAGGTACACCGCCATCGCGAGGTCTTCCAGGACCAGGATGCTCAGGATCACCGGGGTCTCGCGGTTGCCGACCCGGCCGAGGTCTCCGAGGACCTTCGCGATCACCCCGGACGAAGAGATCCAGGTGACGCCCGCGAGGACGACTGCGGCCACCGGCCCCCACCCCATGAGGAGAGCGGCAGCGGCTCCCGGCAGTGCGTTGAGCGTGAAGTCGACGATTCCCGCCGGGTACTGGGTCTTCAGATTGCTGACGAGATCGCTGGCCGTGTACTCCAGGCCCAGCATCAGCAGAAGCAGGATCACGCCGATCTCGGCGCCGATCGCGACGAACTCCTCGCTCGCGCCCAGCGGGAGCAGCCCGCCTTCGCCGAACGCGAGCCCCGCGAGCAGATAGAGGGGGATGGGCGAGAAGCGGAAGCGCCCGGCGAACCGGCCGAGGAGGCCGAGCGCCAGAATGATCGCCCCGAACTCGATGAGAAACACCGCGGAGTGCACAGGTCACTCCCTTCCGAGTATCGAAGCCGCCGCCTCGACGCCCTCGCGGGTGCCGATCACGATGACGGTGTCGCCGCCCGCGAGCCGGAAGTCCGGGGTCGGTGAGGGAATCGCTTCGGCGCGGCGCAGTACGGCCACGATCGAGGCGCCGGTCTCCGTCCGCAGCTGGGTCTCGCCCATCAGGCGTCCGTTCCAGTACGAGGTCGCCGCGATCTCGATGCGTTCCGCGACCAGGCCCAGGTCGGTGGTGTGCAGCAGGTTCGGACTGTGGTGAGAGGGCATCAGGGCGTCGATCAGGGCGTCCGCCTCACCGGCCGTCAGCTTCAGTGACAGCGCGCACGCATCCGGGTCGTCGGCTTCGGGCCGGTACGCGCTCAGGGTGCGCCCGCCGTCGCGGTGCGCGACGACCGACACCGTTTTCTGGTCGCGGGTCGTGAGGTCGTAGCGGTATCCGATTCCTGGCAGCGGGGTCCGACTCAGGCGTGAAGCGGTCACAATTCTCCCTTGTCCGGCCTGTTTCAGGCTGATGCACGGCGCCTGCATCTTTCGGCACCGGTTGTCACCCTACCTGTGCCAATATTTGGCAAAGGAACGGTTGTAGGGTGGGCAGGCCTCAAGTCCCGTCCGGGGCGGGGGTGTGCCCCCGTGACTGGAACTCGACGATGACTCTCCGCATCGGCGCACGCCGATCCCTCGCCGCTGCCGTCGCCGCCGCGACGGCGACGGTCCTGCTGGCCGCCTGCGTGTCGACGCCGTCCGACCCGGTGGCGCTCCCGCCGCTGCACGGCGGCTTCGACTACCAGATCGGCGGGGCCTACGAGCCGCCCGCAGGGGCGAAGATCGTGAGCCGTGACCGGACATCGGCACCGGCTCCGGGCCTGTACAACATCTGCTACGTCAACGCCTTCCAGGCCCAGCCGGGCGACGAGGACGACTGGGAGCCTGATCTCCTCCTCCGTACGGCCGACGGCGAGATCGTCTACGACAAGGACTGGGACGAAGCCGTCCTCGACCTGCGGACGGCCGGGAAGCGCGAGCGCATCGCAGCCAAGGTGAACGCCTGGATCGACGGTTGTGCGGCGAAGGGCTACCAGGCCGTGGAACCCGACAACCTCGACACCTACGAACGCTTCCCGACGTACCTCGACGCGGACCAGGCGACGTCCTTCGCCGGCCTGCTGTCGGCGCACGCCCACGCCAAGGGTCTGGCCGTCGGACAGAAGAACACAGTCGACCTGGCCGGTGCCCGTGACGAGACGGGATTCGACTTCGCCGTCACCGAAGAGTGCGCCACCTTTGACGAATGCGGTGAGTTCGCCGACGCGTTCGAGGACCGCGTCCTCGTCGTGGAGTACACGGCGAAGGGTCTGGCGAAGGCCTGCTCGGGCTGGGGCGACCGGCTCAGCATCGTCCGCCGTGACCACGACGTCCTGCCCGCGGGCGGCAGCGGACACGTACGGCAGACCTGCTGACGCGCGCCGTACGGATCCGGCCAGAAGCGGATCCGGTCCCGCATTGGCATGGACCTGACCATCAAGGCGGCGCTACGCTCCGGTCCGGGTCGCTCTGAGAGCGCTCTCAGTCTGCGTTCTCGGATCTCGCCCGTTCCACCCCCCACCGAGCTGGAACGACAGAAGGGCCAACTGCCGTGAGAAATCTGACGCACCCCACGAGCGCAGCCGCGAAACGACGTAGAGCAGCCCTGGGCGCAGGACTCTGCGCCCTGCTCGTCGGCGCTGCCGCCTCGGTCGGCCTCCCCTCCGCTTCCGCGGCCGATTCCCCCACCGCTTCCACCGCTGTGGCGCCGGCCTCGACCGGTCTTCTGGCCGCGATGCAGAAGGACTTGGGCCTCTCGAAGTCCGAAGCCGTGCAGCGTCTGGCGGCCGAGAAGCAGGCCACCGCGGTCGAGGGCAAGGCACGGAACGCGGCCGGAGCCTCCTTCGGCGGTGCCTGGTTCGACGCCGCAGCAGGGAAGTTGACCGTCGCGGTGACGGACAGCGGGAAGGCCGACGCCGTCCGGGCGAGCGGAGCCGCCGTCCGGCTGGTGTCCCACACCCAACGGCAGCTCGACAGCACCAAGAAGAAGATCGACACTCTCAAGGCGCCTGCCGGGGTGAGCAGTTGGCACGTGGACCCGCAGGCGAGCAGCGTCGTCGTGAACGTCGTCGCCTCGCGCAAGAGTGACAACGATGTCCGAACGTTCGTCGCACGGGCCGCGAAGGCAGGCCCCGTCACGGTCCGCCAGGTGAGCGAGGCGCCGCGGACCTTCGCCGCGGGCACGGTCGGCGGCGACCCGTACTACACGGGCAACGTCCGGTGCTCCATAGGCTTCTCCGTCTACGGCGGCTTCGTCTCGGCAGGACACTGCGGTCAGGCGGGCGCGGAGGTCCGCGGCTGGGACGGCTCCCTCATCGGAAACTTCCAGGGCTCGTCCTTCCCCGGCAACGACTACTCCTGGGTGAGCGTGGGCAACGGCTGGTGGACCGTTCCGGTCGTACTCGGCTGGGGCACGGTCTCCGACCAGTTGGTGCGAGGCTCCGCCGTGGCACCCATCGGCGCTTCCATCTGCCGCTCGGGCTCCACGTCGCACTGGCACTGCGGGAACGTGCTCGCCACCAACGAGACCGTGAACTACAGCCAGGGCGCGGTCTACGAGATGACGAAGACCAGCGTCTGCGCCGAGCCCGGCGACTCCGGGGGCTCCTTCATCAGCGGCGACCAGGCGCAGGGTGTCACCTCCGGAGGCTGGGGCAACTGCACCAGCGGCGGCGAGACCTGGCACCAGCCGATCAACGAAATCCTCAACCGGTACGGCCTGACCCTGCACACCGCCTGACCGGCCACACCTGCGACTGCGTCCCGCCCGGTGACATCACCGGGCGGGACACAGCGGGTGAGTTGTGTCAGCAGCTCAGATTGGCTCCGGGGTCGACGCCGAGAATTCCGGCGAAGTTCTTGTAGCTGTCGATGCGGCTCTGCACCTGGGCGGGGTTTCCCCCGTTGCATTCCAGGCTTCCGTTGATGCTGCGAATGGTCTCACCGAATCCCGCGCCGTTGACCATGGCGTTGTGCGGAGTCATGGTGCCGGGACCATTCTGCGTGTTCCAGTACCAGAGACCGGTTTTCCAGGCGACGGCCGCATCGTTCTGGACCAGGTCCGGATTGTTGAGGAGATCGATGCCCAGGGCGTCGCCGGCAGCCTTGTAGTTGAAATTCCAGCTCAGCTGAATGGGGCCGCGCCCGTAGTACTTGTCGTTGCCCGCAGGACAACCGTAGGACTGGGAAGTGTCGCAGTAGTGCGGGTAGTTGGCGGTGTTCTGCTCGACGACGTACACCAGGCCGCCGGTCTCGTGGCTCACATTCGCCAGGAATGCGGCCGCCTCCTGCTTGCGGACGGTGTCGCTGCCCGTTCCGGTGAATCCCGGATAGGCGTCCAGAGCGGCGGTGAGGCCGTTGTAGGTGTAGAACGCATTCCTGTTCGGGAACATCTGGTCGAACTGCGCCTGGCTGACGACGAAGTCGTCCGCGGATGCTTGTGGGGGCGAAGCTGTTGCCGTCGAGGTGAGGGTGAGCAGGCAGAGTGCGGCGGCTGATCCGGTGGCGGTCAGCAGGCCGAATATACGGCGGCGCATGGTGACGCTCCTGGTGGTGGGGGGTGTGGGGGAGATGCTCAGCTGCTGACGTTCACGTCGATGCAGGCGTAGAACGCGTTGGTCGTGTCGGCGATGTTCCACACGGCCAGGACCTTCTGCTTGCCGGTGAGAGACCCGAAGTCGACATTGTGGCTGACCGTCGCGCCGGGCTGCGCGCCGTGGTCGTCGAATACGGCGATCTCCTTTCCGTCGACGTAGTACTCCCAGGTACTGGTCGAATGCCGGGCGGACAGCGACCACTTGAACGTCGTGGTCTTCTGTACGGGGGTGGCGACCCAGCCCTTCGAGTCGTCGTCGAGTTCCGCGAAACGGCTGTTCCCGCCGCTGCAGCTCGTGAGCCCCTTGGGGCCTTCCACACTCTGCGGTTCGTACGTGATGTCCCCGCACGAGACCGTTCCCGCCGCGCATTGCGCCTGCCGGCTGGGCGGATCGGAGATGTATCCGTGGGCACTCGCCGAACTCGCGGGGAGACTTACGGCGATGACCGGCGCGAGCGCGGCGCCTATGAGCGCAACGGTCTTCCTTCTGGCGTTCATGCGTACTCCTTCACTTCAGGTCTTCCTGATGGCGAGCGGATATGTGGGGGGCCGCTCGCCTCAGGCCGGCCTCTCGAGGGTGGGGCCAAGAGGCGCGAAGGTGGCACGGAATTCTCCGTACGGGCACGGCTGGACAACTCCCGTGAACGCAGTGGTGAATTCCGCTTGGACTAGACCATACAAGTGGGCGTGCCCCTGTCAAGGACGCTGTCGCGGCGACGGCCGGGAGGGCGCGGACGGGCCGCAGGTCTGCACGCCACGGTCACCGTTTCTTCAACTCCCTTGCGCAGCGCGCGAATCCGGGAGCCGAGGTTGACGGGCCGGGGAGTTCGGACGCCGATGGAGCCTCATCGGCGAGTGCTGGATGCGCAAAGTTGATTCAAACAGGCCTTGACCAGTCATCTTCGAGCAAATAGCGTCGTGGCATTCCGCATGTGGGGAAGCGTCCCCGCGGAACGACCCCCCTCGCCCAAGGAAGGCTCCGCGTGCGCAGACGTTCCCTCTTCACGGCGGCTGCCGCCACGACGCTCGCGGCGGCCCCGCTCGTGTCCGGATGCAGCTCCTCGCCGTCACCCTCCGCCGCATCCGGCGGCGGCTCGCGGCGCGGCCATCTCACCTACGGCGTCTGGGACGTCTACCAAGTGCCCGCGATGGAGCGGGCGGCGCGCGAGTTCGAGCGCACCCGGCCGGGGGTGACCGTCGACGTCCAACTCACCCCGAACGGCACGTACTGGACCAAACTGCGCACCGCGTGCACCGGTGGATCCGCCCCGGACGTCTTCTGGATGAACGGGCCGAACTTCGGCCTCTACGCCGACGCGGGACAGCTCCTCCCCCTGGAGACGAAGGGGTCCGAAGCCGTGCTGAGCCCCGCCGACTTCCCGGCGGACCTGATCTCCCTCTACAACTGGGAGGGCACCCAGTACGGCGCCCCGAAGGACTTCGACACCGTCGCCCTGTGGTTCAACAAGGAGCTCTTCGACCGGGCCAAGGTCGACTACCCGGACTCCACCTGGACCTGGCAGACCCTGATCAACAACGCCCAGCGGCTCACCGACCGCAAGCGCGGAATCTACGGCGTCGGAGCTCCGGTCCGCGCACAGGAGAACTACTACAACTCGATACCCCAGGCCGGCGGCTGGGTCATCTCCGAGGACAAGACGCGCTCCGGCTTCTCCGACGAGCACACCCGCGAGGGGCTGCAGCTCTGGATCGACCTGATCCACCGCTACCGTGCCTCGCCGTCCCTCCAGCAGATGACCGACACGGACCCCACCCAGATGTTCCAGTCCGGGACGCTGGCCATGACGTACGAAGCGTCGTACAACGCAGCGACGTTCTACGCCGACCCCGAGCTCCGGGCCAAGATCGACGTCGCGCCGATGCCCAAGGGCCGCCGGCGCGCCACCGTTCTGCACGGCCTTGCCAACGTTGTCTACGCCCGTACGCCCCATCCCGAACTGGCCCGGGAATTCGTCCGGTTCCTCGGCGGGGAGCAGGCATCCCTCCTCCAGGGCAAGTACGGCACCGCCATCCCGGCGCGTAACGGCACCGCCAAGCCCTGGGCCGAGGGGATGCCGAAGTTCGACCTCCAGGTGCACCTCGACGCACTGGACTACGCGGTTCCGTTCCCCGGTTCCGCGAACAGCGCCGCCTGGAACCACAAGGAATGGATGTGGCTCGCCAAGGCGTGGAGTGGCGACGTGAGTCTCAGGAGCGCCACCGACTCGCTGTCCGACGCGATGAACCAACTGCTCGCACAGGAGAGGAAGGGCCGGTCCTGATGAGTATTGATGTGCGTGAGAGAACTGCCGTACCGGCGCAGGGCACGCGGCCGGACATCCTCACCCAGCGTGAAATGCGTCGCCGCGAGCGCCGCTTCCTGCACCGGGACAAATGGTGGGGCTATGCGCTGATCGCCCCGGCCGGACTGGGCCTCGCGGTCTTCTACCTGTGGCCCGTGGTGCAGACGGTGTACTACAGCTTCACTGAGTGGGGCGCCTTCGGGGGAACCACCTGGATCGGTCTCTCCAACTACCGCACGCTGGTGGACGATCCGGAGTTCTGGCACTCGCTGATGAACACGGGCATCTACACCGGCCTCGTGCTGCTGGGGATCCCCTTGTCGATGGCGCTGGCTGTGCTGCTCAACCTCAAGGGCCTTCGCGGCACCGGCATCTACCGCACGCTCTACTTCCTGCCGGTGGTCACGATGCCCGCTGCCGTCGCCGTGGTCTGGCGCTGGCTCTACAACGGTGACGCCGGAATCCTCAACCACGCTCTGTCGGCGATCGGCATCAACGGCGTGTACTGGGTGTCCGACCCGGACACCATCCGTATCGCGGTCGCCGTCGTCGGTGTGTGGATGACCGTCGGCTACAACATGATCCTTCTGCTGGCCGGTCTCCAGAGTATTCCGGGCGACTACTACGAGGCGGCATCGCTCGACGGCGCCGGACGCCTGCGGCAGTTCTTCTCGATCACCCTGCCGCTGCTGAGTCCGACGCTGTTCTTCACCACCGTGCTCTCGGTGATCCAGTCCCTCCAGGTCTTCGACCTGGTGTATCTGATCATCGGCGCCAATACGAACGTCTCCCTCCAGAATCCGGCCTACGGCGAGGGCCAGACCGTCGTGATGCTCTTCTTCCAGAAGGCGTTCTTCGACAACCAGCGCGGCTACGGCGCGGCCATCGTCTGTGTGCTGTTCGTCCTGATCATGGCGCTGACCGCCGTCCAGTTCCGGTTGCAGAAGAGGTGGGTCCACTATGCGTGACACAAGTCGTGAAGGCAGGCTGTGGCCCGCCCACATCCTGCTCTCACTGGGCGCGGTGATCACCGTCTTCCCGCTCGTGTGGGAGGTGCTGACCTCCTTCAAGAGCTTCGGCGAGTCCGTACAGGTGCCGCCGACGATCCTGCCCTCGCACTGGGACTGGTCGAACTACTCGAAGGTCTTCGACGGCATCCCGTTCGGGCAGCAGTTCGTGAACACCGTCGTGATGTCCCTGCTGCGCACCGCGGCCCAGTTGCTGCTGTGCTCGATGGCTGCCTACGCGTTCGCCCGGATCCGCTTCCCCGGACGCGGTGCGATCTTCCTCGGGTTCCTCGCCGTACTGATGGTGCCGGGCCAGCTGTTCCTGCTGCCGCAATACCAGATCATGCAGAACCTCGGCTGGCTGGACTCCATGCAGGCGCTGGTGGTCCCCGGCATGTTCTCCGCCTTCGGCACGTTCCTGCTCCGGCAGTTCTTCATGGGACTGCCCGAGGAGCTGGAAGAGGCGGCGCGGCTGGACGGCGCCAACCCGTTCACCGTCTTCTGGCGCATCGCCCTGCCGCTCGCCCGGCCCGGACTGCTGGCGCTCGGCATCCTCACGTTCCTCTGGTCCTGGAACGACCTGATGTGGCCGCTGATCGTCAACACCGACCCGGCCAAGATGCCGCTGTCGGCCGGGCTCGCCTCTCTCCAGGGCGCCCATCTCACCGAGTACCCGGTCCTGATGGCCGGGTCCCTCCTCGCAACTCTCCCGGTGATCGTGGTGTTCGTCGCGATGCAGCGTCAGTTCATCCAGGGCATCGCCTTTTCCGGCATGAAGGGCTGAACACGCATGACCGACACCTTGCACGGCACCACCGCACCCGCGGACAGCGGTGTGCACACACGCGACCTGCGACTGGGCGTCATCGGCCTCGGCCTGCGCGCCACCCTCGCGCAGGAGGCCCACCACCCCGGCGAAGGGTCCGTCGTGGTGGCGGCCGCCGACATCGCGCCGGACAGGTACGACCGGGCCCGCGCATGGTTCGGCGAGGACGTCCATGTCTACGCCGGCCACCGGGAGATGCTCGCCGCGGAAGAGCTGGACGCGGTCTTCGTCATCACCCCGGACCACACCCACGAGGACCTCGCGGTCGAGCTGCTCGAGGCCGGTGTCGCCGTCTTCGTGGAGAAGCCGCTCGCCATCACCACCGAGGGCTGCGACCGCGTCCTGGAGGCCGCACGAACCGGCGGCGCCCGCCTGTATGTGGGCCACAACATGCGCCACATGCCCGTCGTCCGCGTGATGCGCGACCTCATCAAGAGCGGCGAGATCGGCGAGGTCAAGGCCGTGTGGTGCCGCCACTTCGTCGGCCACGGCGGCGACTTCTACTTCAAGGACTGGCACGCCGACCGCCGCAACACCACCAGCCTTCTCCTGCAGAAGGGCGCCCACGACCTCGACGTCATCCACTGGCTCGCGGGCGCCTACACCGAGCGCGTCAGCGCGCTCGGCGGGCTCACGGTGTACGGACAGATCGCCGACCGCTCGGGCCAGGCCCCGGGCGCGGTCATGCCCGACTGGTACGACCCCGAGAACAACTGGCCCCCGCTGTCGAACACCGGACTCAACCCCGTCGTCGACGTCGAGGACCTGTCGATGATGGTGATGCGGCTGGAGGGCGGCGTGCACGCCAGCTACCAGCAGTGCCACTACACCCCCGACTACTGGCGCAACTACACGGTCATCGGCACCGAGGGGCGGCTGGAGAACTTCGGCGACCACGGGGAGACCGCCGAGGTCCGGGTGTGGAAGCGGCGCAGCGGCTACCGGGCCGACGCCGACCGCGTCGTCCCGATGCCGCCCCCGGGCAAGGGAGGGCACGGCGGCTCGGACCCGATGCTGGTGGCCGAGTTCCTGCGCTTCGTCCGTTCCGGCGGCGCGACGGACACCAGCCCGGTCGCGGCCCGCGAAGCCGTCGCCGCAGGTGTTGCCGCCACGGAGTCGCTGCGCGCCGACGGCCGTCCCGTCACGGTGTCCCGGGTCGCCCCCGACCTGGCCGAATGGTTCGCGGGCGGCCAGGGCTGAATCCAGTACGAGCAGGACGCCGGCCGGTCGTCAGCCGGTCGGCGGTCCTGAGCTCCGGGCAGCCCCGCAGGACTCTCGTACGATCAGCGTGGGCCACAACTGCACGCGGTGCACGGGGCGTTCGGCCGGGTCCGCCATCCGGGCCATGGCCAGTTCGGCCGCGACGGCGCCCAGCCGGTGTTTCGGCGGGCGGACCGCCGTCAGGGGCGGGTCGGACGCCGCGGCGACCTCGTCGTCGTACGACACCACGGCCAGGTCGTCGGGTACGACGAGCCCCCGGTCGCGGGCGCGCTCGGTCAGACCGATGGCCTCGCGGTCGGAGTGCACGAACAGGGCCGTGACGCCTGCGTCGAGGCACCGTTGCAGCACGGCGTCGTACGCGTCGGTCCAGCCGCGGGAGCCGTAGGCGGGCACGTCGAACTCGAGGTCCGCACGGTCCGGCAGGGCGAGGGATTCGCCTGTCTCGCGCCATCCTTCGAGCAGGGCCTGCGTCGTGGGGCTGAAGCGTGCGGTGACGAAGGCGATGCGGCGGTGGCCGAGGGTGACGAGGTGCCGCACCGCCAGCCCTGCTCCCAGGCTGTGTGCGGTCGTTGCGGCGTCGAGCGGCAGCGTGGGCAGAGCCGGTGGCGGCAGACGCTCGACCAGCAGGACCGGGATACGGAGGCCGCCGAGCCAGCGCAGCAGATCGAGGCCCGCGTCGCCCGTTGTGGTGGGCGCGACGATCAGGGTGCGTATCCCGCGGTTGAGCAGAGCGGAGACCTGCCGCCGGTCTTCTCCGGCGTCGTACGCGGAAGCCCGCAGTGCCAGTCTTCCGCCGGCCGCGGCCACGGCCGACTGGGCGCCCTGGATGACGGGCGGCCAGTAGAACTCGACCGTGGGAACCACCATGCCCACCAGGGCCTGGCCGGGCAGCCGGCCGAAGGGAGAGGCAGCGGGCGGGCGTTGTTCGGCGGTCGGTCCGCGATGCGCCAGGGTGACCCCGCCGTGGACCCTCACCACCAGGCCCCGGTCGGCCAGGATCGTCACGTCGCGCCGTACGGTCACCGCGGTCACGCCGAGGCGTGCGACAAGATCGGCCAGGCGTACGGTGCCCCGCTCCCGTACGGCGGCGAGGATCAGTTCCTGCCGTTCTGACGCCAGCGCCATGCTGCCCCTCCCACCGGTCCGTTCGTTCTATCGCATGGTCCCGGCGGTGCGGAAGCTTTCCTTCCCTATCGATCCTGATCGCTTTCTTTCGTTCTCGTTGACCCGGGTCTTCCGTGGGCGCTGAAGTGTGCGAACACCTCGTTGCGCGAGTGGTACTGGAGGAAGAAGTCATGCCCAACCCGCAGATCAGCCGACGGCACGTACTGCAGGCAGGAGGCGCGGCCGGACTGGCCGCAGCGCTCGGTCTCGCCGCACAACCGGCCGCGGCCGCAGCGGAAACCACGCCCAGGATCACCGATCTCGGTCCGGCCGTCGTGCAGTTCTCGCTCATGAGCTCTGTGCTGATCGGTGACACCGTCTACATCGGCTCACGGAACATCGACCCCGTGCGCATCATCGCGCTCCATCTGCCCACGCGCAGGGTGGTGGCCCAGACCGACATCACCAACGGGCACTCCATCCAGGCCCTTGCTGCCGACCCGACCGGCCGGTACCTGTACGCGGGCGTGCTGCAGAAGGCCGACGTGGGCAAACCCAACCTCTTCCGCTGGGACCTGACGGCGCCCGGCACCCCCGCCGAGCCCGTAGGACGCATAGGCGACCGCGATGTACGCGCCCTCTCCGTCGCGCCCGACGGATTCCTCTACGCCGTGGGCGGCGGCGCCGACACCGCCCCGGCTCTGTGGGAGTTGGACCCCGCGACGCTCACCGTCCGCAACGCGGGCACCCCGGGGCCGCCGGGCACGCTCGCACGCGCCGTCGCGGCGACCGCGACGACGGTGTTCTTCGGCGCGGGCACCACCTTCAACGGGGGCGGCGACTCGGGCAGGGCCACCCTCTACGCGTACGACAGATCCACAGGGGCCTTCACCTCCGTCGCACCCGCGGAGATGGAGAGCGATCCGAGCATCCGGGACCTGGCGGTGATGGGTGACAAACTCGTCGTCGGCACCGCCGCGTCCACGGAGTCCGCGAAGGTCGGCGTCATGGACCTCGAGGACCTGTCCTCGTACGCCGTGGCGACGTCGTCGGGCACGGTCGTCAAGTCGTTCACGGCGATCGGCGACACGGTGTACTACGCCAGTGAGTCCGGGATCCTCGCGTACGACACCAGCTCCAACTCCGTCTCCCCGGTCGTCTTCGACGGCCCTGACCTGGGTGAGATCTGGGGCGTGGACAGCCGGGACGGCAAGGTCGTCGTCACCTCGGCCTTCGGCTTCGTGGCGGAGATCGACCCGGGCGCGGGCACCTCGACCGTCACCGACCTCGGTGAGGCGGGCGCCCCGAAGGCGGCGCAGACCGCCATGGGCCTCGCCGCCGGCGGGGGATACGTGTACGTCGGCGGTACGGGCACCATTGCCCGCCACTCACTGCGCTCCGGCGCGATCGTGAACCTGCACGCGCCAGGCGAGGCCAAGGATTCCGTGATCTACGGCGGAGCCCTGTACACGGGCCAGTACAACGCACAGGGCATCTGGCGCTACGACCCCGACGGCGGCGACCCGATCAGCCAGGTGGCCGCCTTCCCCTCCGGGCAGAATCGGCCCCTGGACGTGACCCTGGACCGGAAGAACGGGCTCGTCCTCGCCGGTGTGCAGTGCGACACCGAGGGCGGCGGCTCGCTGTGGACGTACGACCCGAGGAAGCGCCGGTCCCAGTGCTTCGTCAACCCCATCGACGCGATGCAGTGCCTGCGCGGCATCGCGAGCCAGGACGGTGTGGCCTACCTCGGCGGGGACAACACCCTTGCCACCGGACCGCGCAGCACGGTGGTGGCGTTCGACCCCGTCCGCGGCAAGGAGCTGTGGCGGATCGACCCGCAGCAGACGGCGGGATGCGCGGCGCTGGCGGTCCGGGGGCGGCACCTCTACGGCCTGTCGCGCAAGGGCGGTCTCTTCGTCATCGACCTCCGTACGCGCACCCTGGTGCACACGGCGGACGTCCGCACCGTCTGCAACGGCTTCGCGGCCATGGTGACCAACCAGGGTGTGGTGTACGGCGTCTCCGACACGACCGTGTTCCGCTTCGACCCCCGCACCTTCGCCGTCACCACCGTCGTCGCCGCCATCAACGGCGCCTGGTACAGCGGCTCCCACCTGACCAACGACGAGGCAGGACACCTCTACACCCTGCGCGGCCGCAACCTGGTGCGGATCACCGACAGGCCCGGCCGATGATGCGGGCCCTCACCGCCCTGGCGCTGGCGGGGACTCTGACCGCGACGTGGCCGGCCGCCGGCAGCGCGGATGCGGTGGTGCTGGACGTCAACTACCAGGACGGCAGCCTCAATTCGGGCATTGCCGGTCTGACGACGACGCACGCCACCTCGCCGGACGCGTCCGCCGTCGTCCCCTCCGGCGAGGACCACGCGGTCTCGCACAAGGTGACGCTGGGGGACCCCGGCTATGTGTCCGACGGGGCCCCGCGCAGCGAAAGCGCCACGAACGACATCCCTCAGGGGGTGTTCCACGTGGGCGACACCCGCAGATACGAGTTCAGCGTTCTCCTGAAGGACTGGAAGACCTATGAGCCGGGGGACTCGGAGAGCGGCGACATCATCTTCCAGGGCAAGCATGCAGGAGGGAACTGGCCCTCCTTCTACCTGATGACCAAGCGCAACAGCATCGCCTTCCGTTCGCCGACGCTCGGGCTGCAGTCCACGGTGGTCGAGGACTTCCGTCCGCAGATCAACCGGTGGATGAGATTCCGGGTGGACGTCCGCTGGACGGACGACGCGACCGGCTACTACAAGGTCTCCGCGCGGCTGCCCGGCGAGCAGGACTTCACGCTCCGTGCCACGTACGAGAACGTCCAGACCTTCCACCCCAGGAACCCGACAACCTTCGGCTACATCAAGTGGGGTCTCTACCGTCCCAGTGAATCGATCGAGAACGGAGACGTTCCGACACGCGTCGTGTACCACGACGACATCCGGATCCAGGATCTCGGTCAGGCGGAGTAGCCCTTCGGCGGGATCAGGGTGGCGAGCTGGTCGAAGGAGAGCCAGTAGATCTGGTTGCCGCTGAAGGAAGCCGGGTCGGCTATGAGGACGGTGCGGTTCGCGTCGTCGTAGCCGATCACCGTGAAGTAGTGGTAGATCGTCTGGTCCGAGGGGTAGCCGGGGGGCTGGTTGCCGGGCGGCGCGACGATGTTGGCCACGAGCGGGTAGTTGTGGTCGATGTCCAGGACGATGTCGTACCAGAGCAGGTCCCGCTGGGCCTGGGTGGGCGGATCGTTGGGCATCTCCTTGGTCTCGTACCAGCCGGTGCCGAGGTTGGCATTGAGTACGCCGGTCACCTGGCTGATGTGATCGGTGCCGTTCACGGTCGTACCGAGCTGGGCGGCCAGGGTGCTCTGGCTGGGCGGGGAGATCCGTGCGGACAGGGCGATACGGGTGGCGGCGGGGCCGCACCAGTAACCGGTCTGCTGGACCTGGTAGTCGATCTGGAGGGTGTGCGCGCTCGCGGTGTGGACGCCGCCGACGTCCAGGCGCGTACCCGGCGCGTTCTGTCCGCTGACGACCGCCGTGCCGGCCTTCGAACCGTGGGCCAGTACCGACACGGTGGTGAGGGGGCGCGGCGCCTGCGCGGCGGCCGGAGTGGTGAGGGCGCCTGCGGCGAGGGCTGCGAGGGCTGCGGCGACAAGTCTCTTGCGCATGGGGGCTCCTGGGGGCGAGCTCGGAGGGGAGGGGCAGAGCTCAGCGTCCCGACGTGGCCATGCCATCCGCAAGACATGAAAGGTGTGGCTTACGGAGGAGGGGGCCGCTCAGCGCTGTGCAGCAGGGCCCGCCCCTCCGCAGTGGCGACGTGCAGGGACCGCGTCGCCCCGCGGACCGTGGTGACGAGGCCCGCCGCGCGCAGCACTTTCAGGTGCTGGCTGATGGCGGGGTGGGTCACCGCCAGCAGCCGGGCGAGCTCGACGGTGGAGCAGCCGGTACGGACCGCCCTGAGGACGGCGGCGCGGGTGTGTCCCAACAGCGGCCCGAGCGTGTCGCTGCCGGGACGGCTGCCCGTCGGGGAATGCGTCCAGTCCGTCTCGTGCTCGATGGGGTAGACGAGGACGGGCGGCAGGTCGCCGTCGGCGAGGGTGATGGGTGTGGGCCAGCAGAAGAACGAGGGCTGCAGGGTCAGACCGCGCCCGCCCAGCCGGAGTTGATGGTCCACGGGATAGTCCGCTTCGAGGACCGGAGCGCGCCAGCGGAACCGGGGCCCGAGCCCGGCGAGCAGCCCTTCGGTGCCGCCGTCGAGCAGGCTGTGCAGCCGTACGATGCGATCGGCGTCGACATGGGCGCGGATGCGCTGCCAGAACGGTGCGAGGGCCTCCGCGTGATAGGTGCGCAGCGCCAGGCCCAGTCGCCGCAGGGCCTGGGGGTCGCCATGGGCCAACGCTTGTGTCCACAGCGGGAGTTGGCTGGATGCGGTCATGCGTGTCAGATCGGCGCGCAGCCGCGGTTCCGGCGTGCTCACCAGCCGGTCGACCGCCGCTTGCAGGGTGCCGCTGTCACCCTGCGTGGGGGTGAGGAAATCCGGTGAGTAGCCGCGCGGGGGCAGGAGCGGCGACAGCGCCCGGCAGCTTCCCGAGAGCCGGGGGCGCGCCCAGCGGCGCCATTCGCCGAACACCCTTGTGCCGTCGCGGCGTTGCAGCGTCTGGAAGCTGTTGCTGATCTCCCAGAGATGGTCGGGGCCCGGTGCGATCCGGACTCGCGCAAGATCCTCGGCGGTGAAGTACACCCGCAGCATGCCCCGCCCCCTCCTCCGGGAGGCGCCGTCGGCCTGTGCGGGCCGACGGCGCCTGTGGTCACCTCATGAGTGACTCAGATTCACGTCGACATCGTCCCTGCCTTCGCGGTCCAACTGAAGAGGCACGGCACTGGGCGCGTAGCCGCTGGCGAGAACCGTGTACTCGCCGCTGTCGAGGTCGTGGAACGCGTACACGCCGTCCGCCTCCGTGACCGTCGACCCGACCGTGTTCCCGGCGGCGTCGAGCAGCGTCACCCGCGCCTCGTCCAGCGGGTCGCCCGCGTTGTTGCGGACGATGCCGTGGAGGCGGGCGCCGGGATCGAGCCGGACCGCGTAGTGGTTGGCGCCTGCGGCGGCGACCTCCACCGGCACGGCCGTGGGTCGGTGCCCGGTGGCGCTCACCGCGAGGGTGTAACTGCCCGGGACCAGATCACCGAACGCGAACTCACCGGAGGCGTCGGCGGTTCCGGAGGCGACGACCTCGCCCCGTACGTCGGTGGCGATGACGAGCGCGGCCGGCACCGGCCCTTCGTCGTACGCCTTGATGACGCTTCCGGTGAGCCCCGCGGCGCCGCTGAGGATCAGGTCGAAGTCGACGGGGGAGTCGCCGACCGTCACCGTGGTCGCCTGCGGCTGACGCGCGCCTCCGGAACCGATCAGGACGTACGTCCCGCCGGAGGGGGCCGTGACGAAGTACCGGCCGTCGGCATCCGTTGTCGTACGGCCGAGTTGCCGGCCCTGGAGGTCGATCAGGGTCACCACGGCCTGCGCCACGGACGAGCCGTCGCTGTCGCGGATGTGCCCCCGGACGCCGGTGCCCGATGCGACCGCGTCCACGGTGGCGACGGCCTCGGCCACCGCCTCGGGCAGGGGTACGGCGGCCGAACCCGCGCTCTCCTCCGCGGCCCGAGCCTCGAGGCCGGACATCTTGCGCAGCGGGACCTCCTTGGTCCACAGGACCATCAGGAAGCCGAGCGCGACCACTCCGGCCGCGATCAGGAACACCACGTGCATGGAGCTCGCGAAGCCCTGCTTGAACGGCTCGGCCAGACGCGGGTCCAGTTGCTGGATGAACGAGGAGTCGCTCAGCACGGACGCGCCACCGCCCGCGCCGGGGTGCTGCAGCATGTCGAGCACCGGCTTGTTGGCCGGGTCGGACAGGACGGACGGGTCGTGCAGCGCGGCCTGGAACTGGGGTGTCCCCGCAGCGGACTTGAAGGCCGACGAGATCTTGTCCCCGACGTTGCTGAACAGCACGGACAGGAAGATCGCGGTCCCTGCGGTGGCGCCCATCTGACGGAAGAACGTCGAAGAGGCGGTCGCCACTCCCATGTCCTGCGGCGGTACGGCGTTCTGCACTGCGAGGACCAGTGTCTGCATACAGCCGCCCAGGCCGAGGCCGAAGACGAGCATGAAGACCATGGCCTCCCACAGCGGCGTGTCCCACTGGATCCTGAAGTGGAACAGCAGCAGCGCCACGACCATCAGGACGGTGCCGATGGTCGGGAAGATCTTGTAGCGGCCGGTCTTCGCCGTGATCTGCCCGGCCACGATCGACGCGATGATCATGCCGACCATCAGCGGCAGCATCTCGAGGCCCGACCGGGTCGGGCTGGCGCCCTTCACGATCTGCAGGTACTGAGGGATCATCAGCATCCCGCCGAACATGCCCGCGCCGATGAGCACGGACAGCAGACTGGTCTTGCTGAAGATCGGGTTGCGGAACAGCCGCATCGGGATGAGCGCGTCGTCCCCCATCCGCCGCTCGACGAGGATCCAGGCGATGATGCCGACCACGCCGATGCCGTAGCAGGCCAGCGAGTTCGTCGAGTCCCAGCCCCACTCGCGGCCCTGTTCGGCGACGAGCAGCAGCGGCACCACACCGAGCGCGATGGTGACCGCGCCCCACCAGTCGATACGGCGGTCACGGCGGGTGTGGGGGATGTTGAGGACCTTGGCGACGACGAACAGCGCGATGATGCCGATGGGGACGTTGACCAGGAACACCCAGCGCCAGCCGACGACGCCCAGGATGCTGTCCTGCCCCGCCAGGAAGCCGCCGATCAGCGGTCCGGCGACGCTGGAGGTGGCGAACGTGGCCAGCATGTACCCCTGGTAGCGGGCCCGTTCACGCGGCGGCACGATGTCGCCGATGATCGCCAGGGCGAGCGACATCAGGCCGCCCGCGCCGATGCCCTGCAGGGCGCGGAAGGCGGCCAGTTCGGTCATCGACGTGGAGAAGGTGCACAGCGCCGAGCCGACGATGAAGACGCTGATCGCGCCCAGGAAGTACGGCTTGCGTCCATGGAGGTCGGACAGCTTGCCGTACAGCGGTGTGGCGATAGTCGAGGTGATCAGATAGGCGGTCGTCGCCCACGCCTGCTGGCTCAGCCCGTGCAGGTCGTCCGCGATGGTGCGGATCGAGGTGGAGACGATCGTCTGGTCGAGCGCGGCCAGGAACATGCCCAGCATGAGGCCGCTCAGAATGGTCAGGATCTGCCGGTGGCTCAGGCCGCCGGGGGTGGCTATCGCCTTCGTTGTGGTGTCTCCGCTCGGTGCGGACACGGCCTCACTCATGCTTGCTTGCTCCCTGCTGCGCCGCTGTTCCGGAGTGGGATCCGGGTTCGTGACGTGTGAGTTGATGCTGTACGAGATCGTCGTTGAGGCGGGACATCAGCCGGATGAGCTGGTACCGGTCCTCCGGTGACCAGGGCTCCAGGAGTTGTGTCAGATCCGCGTCGCGCTGCCGCCGGTACGCCTCGAACGCCGCGACACCGGCTTCGGTTGCGTGCAGCAGAGTTCCGCGCCGGTCGTCGGGGTCCGGGTGGCGCTCGATCAGCCCGCGCTCCACCATCGACCGGACCTGTCGGCTGACGGTCGAGAGATCGAGGAGCGTCGCCGAGGCCAGGTCGGTGGCCCGTTGTGCGCCGTCCCGTACCAGCCGGGCCAGCAGCACGCGTTCGCCGGCGCCCTGCTCGAACTTGGCCCGCTGTCTGCTGGCCGAGAGGAGCCGGAAGAACCGGACCATCTCGCTGCCGAGCCCGGTCGCGGCTTCCGCGGCGCTCGCGCTGCCGGTCACCGGTACGGCCGTCTCGTCGTGGTCATGGACCGTTCCCCTGTCCATGTTCCGCCTCCGCACTCGCATTATTGCTTGTATCCAGCAAGTGAGTGTAGACGCCCCGGAAGGGGACGGGAACGGGGCCCTGGTCGAAGCGTCAGGAGCGGTAGCGGCGCAGTGCCGGCACCGCGAGGGCGAGGGTTGTCATGGCGATGACGACGAGGATCCCGCCGCCCGCCACCGCCGTACGGGGGCCGAGTGCCGAACCGGCCGACCCGTGCAGGACATCGGCGAGCCGGGGACCTCCCGCGACCACGACCGTGAAGACGCCCTGCATGCGCCCGCGCATCTCGTCCGTGGCCGCGGACAGCAGGATCGCGCCGCGGAAGACCATCGAGACCATGTCGGCGATTCCGGCCAGGGCCAGGAAGGCCACCGCGAGCCACAGACTGCTGCTCAGTCCGAAACCGGTGATGGCGACGCCCCACGCGACGACCGCTCCGATCACCATCCGGCCGTGATGACGGATGCGGGAGAACGTGCCGGAGAACAGTCCTCCGACCACCGCCCCGATGGGGATCGCGGCGAACAGCAGGCCGAGCGCGAGCCCCTCGCCGTACGGGCTGTAGGTCTCGGTGGCGAGCTGCGGGAACAGGGCGCGGGGCATGCCGAAGACCATGGCGATGATGTCGGCGAGGAACGACAGCAACAGCACCTTGTGCGCGGAGATGTAGCGGAATCCGGCCGCGATCTCGCGTACGCCCGCCCGACGTTTCGCCGCGGCGCCGAGAGGCGGAAGGGAGGGCAGCCGGTAGACCGCCCACACTGTGAAGCACAGGGCCACGGCGTCGATCAGATACAGCTCGGGCAGTCCGACGACGGGTATGAGGACACCTGCCAGCAGGGGGCCGATGACCTGCCCGGTCTGCATGACGGTCGAGCCCAGTGCGTTGGCGGCGGGCAGCTGGTCCGTGGGGACCAGACGGGCGATGGAGGCGTTGCGTGCCGGTGCGTTGAGGCCCCAGAACGCCTGCTGCACCGCGAGCAGAACCATCAGGAGAGCCACCGAGCCCACCCCTACGGCGGCCTGGATCCAGAACAGGACGGACGTGACGGCGATACCGCAGTTGGTGATCAGCAGCAGCTTGCGGCGGTCCATCGTGTCGGCGACCGCTCCGCCCCACAGAGCGAAGACGATCAGCGGCAGCAGTCCGGCCATGCTTGCCGCGCCGACCCAGGCCGAGGAGCCGGTGATGTCGTAGATCTGCTTGGGCACGGCGACGGCGGTGAGCTGGCTGCCCACGGCGGTGACGGTCGTGGACGACCAGAGCCGCCGGTACGCGGGGATCCGCAGCGGACGGGTGTCGATGGCCCACCGACGCCACCCCTGCCGCGGAGGCTTCGCGGTCTCCGGGGCTGCCGCGTCCTGCGGTTCGGTACCGGTGCTGTTCTCGCTGGTGTCCACGGGTTCCCTGATCGCTGTTGGTTACACCTATTACGTGCGGGGTCCACTATCTCAGGACTCCGCAAGCCCAACGCCCCGCCCGGTCACGGCCGGTGCCCGAGGCCGTGCACTTGAGTCTTCTCGCGTCGAGAACCAACGATCATTCGGCAGGGGGCATTTACTGATGAACCATGGCGATCCGCGGACCCTGACGTTCCTTTTCGAGGAATGTGCCAGGAGATTGCCGGGTCATGCCGCCCTGGAATTCGAAGGTGAATTACTGAGTTACGGCGAGCTGAATCGCAGTGCGAGCAGACTGGACCACTTCCTGCGGAACAGCGGTGGAGTCCGCCCCGACGACCGGGTGGCGATTCTGGTCCGGCGCCCGCCGGACGTCGTCATCGCCATGCTGGCCACCCTCAAGGCCGGCGGCGCCTATGTCCCCCTGGACCCCGACAACCCGCCCGGGGTGACCCAGCGGATCGTCGAGGACGTGGCCCCCAAGGGCGTTGCCGTCGAACACCGAGCGATCGTCAACACACTGATGTGGCGAAATTCCTAAGACGGATTCGGTCCCGAAGATGTGACTCTGGCCATTCCGCGACCGCATCACCGACCGGCGTTGTCTCACCGGCCTGATGGAGCGCCGGGGCGTCACTCATTTCCTCATCACTCCCATGCTGCACCAACGCCTGCTGGAGGGAATGGGCGGCCGGCAGGCGAAAACCCTGAGGTGCGTCACGATCGCCGGTGAGCGGTTCACGTCGCGTCTGCCCCCGCCAACCGCTGGTTCCTCTCGCTCGCCGAGGGCCTCACCCTGAACATCCAGGGGTCCTACGCCTTCCACGACAACGCCGTGATCATGTCGTTGAAGACCATCTGGGACTACTACGTCGGATGGTCCTTCTCCGACCCGCAGTTCTACGGGAAGACCTTCCTGGACGAGTCGGCGAGCACCACGCTCAGCGCGCTCGGCTCTTCGAACAGAACCTGCCGGGAGAGGAGATACCCGATCCGCTCGCGGGGGCTGGCTCAACGTCCCCGCGCTGAGCCTCGACCCGGAACGCTGGGAGCGGGACGGCCTGTTCGCACCCAGGAGCCGCTCGCGGCTCGATGAAGTCAAGACGCTGGAGAAGGAGCTGCGGGCCCTCTACCGCTGACCTGGGCGAGGCCTGCAGCCCGGTGGCCCGGTTAGCCTGGCGGCAAGATCCGAACCAGGGGAGGGCGCACCATGGCCGGCGAATTCGACGTGCACGAGCGGCAGATGTGGGCGGGCGCGGCCGACGCGTACGCAGGGAGCTTCGCGGCTCTGTGCGGCGCGACGGCCGAGGCCCTGCTGGACGCGGCCGAGGTCGGCGCCGGTACGCGCGTACTGGATGTCGGCACCGGGCCGGGAACGGTCGCGGCTGCAGCGCTGGCCCGAGGTGCCGACGTCGTGGCAGTGGACGCCGAACCGGGCATGGTGGAGCTGGCGTCCGCGAACGCCCCCGGGGCGGAGGTCCGGCATGCCGTGCTGCCCGAACTCCCCTTCGCGGATGGCTCGTTCGACGCCGTGGTGGCCAACTTCGTGGTCAACCACGTGGAGGACCCGTGGGCGGCGCTGACCGAGCTGCGCCGGGTGGTCCGGACTGGTGGCCGCGTGGCGGTGACGATCTGGCACGGCACCAGCAACGAGGCGATGTCCCTGCTCAACCTGGCGGTGGACGAAGCCGGCGTGGAGCGCCCGGTGTACCCGGGCCCGCCGGTGAATTTCCTCCGGACGGCCGAGGGCCTCCGCGGGCTGCTGGAACAGGCGGGTTGGGCCGACGTGGTCAGCGGCGAGCGCGCCTGGACGCACCGTGAGGACCCGGAAGTCTGGTGGTCGGGACCGGCCGGCGGCGTGGCCCACATCGGCCTGTTGGTGGCCGGACAGACCCCCGAGATGTTCGCCCGGGTCAAGGCTGCGTACGACCGCCTGGTCGCCGAACGCGTCGCGGAGGACGGCTTGATCGAACTGCCCGCCGTCGCGCTGCTCGCATCCGGCCGGCGCTAGAAGAGGCCCGGGGCCAGGCTGCGCACGACGCAGAACTCGTTGCCCTCGGGATCGGCCATGACCACCCAGCTCCGGTCCGATCCCTGGCCCACGTCCGTCTTGGTGGCGCCGAGGCCGAGAAGTCGGGTCACCTCGTCCTCGGTGCTGCCGTCGATCGGGCTGACGTCGAGGTGAAGGCGGTTCTTCACGGCCTTGCCCTCGGGCACTCGTATGAAGTGCAGGGTGGGCGGCATCTGGCGGGCCCGGATGTCCTCCACGGTCGGCATCCAGGAGCCGATCTCGACCTTGTCCTCGCTCCGGTCGATCACCTTGAAGTCCAGGACCGCGGACCAGAAGGCCGCGAGCGTCTCCGGATCGTGGCAGTCGACGGTCAACTCGGTGAACCTGCTTGTCATGTCTCTCCCCGATAGTGCGGATGGCGCTCAGATTATGCAGCACGTCCATTTCCCTGCATTTGATGGCATGACCCGGTCAAATCTGTCAGGGTCTCACCCAGCGATCGCACCACCCATGCGCACCCCAGGGCCGTTCACCGGCGCACCCATGCCGGCCGGACGGCCACCGAGCAGGCCGGAATCCCGGCCGCCTCAAAGGAGTTACGTGTGAGACCGACCCCCCACAAGACCTTCGCGGCGCTCGTCGTCGCCGCGTTGGCAGCCGTACTGCTTCCCGTCGCCCCTGCGGTGGCGGCGCCCAGCGCCCCGTCGGCGCCCGCCGCCTGTACGCCGGCCCAAGTGGTCACCAACGGCGGCTTCGAGAGCGGCACTTCACCCTGGACCCAGTCGTCGTCCACCGTCATCACCAGCCGTACCGGCCAGACCGCCCACGGCGGCACCAGCTTCGCCTGGCTCGACGGCGTCGGCAGCACCCACACCGACACCCTCTCGCAGAGCGTCACCGTCCCGGCAGGGTGCAGCAGCGCCACCCTCACCTTCTGGCTGCACATCGACACCGCCGAGACGACCTCGTCCACCGCCTACGACAAGCTGACGGCGAAGATCGGCAGCACGACCCTCGCGACGTACTCGAACCTCAACAAGGCCACCGGATACGTACAGAAGTCGTTCGACGTGTCGTCCTTCGCGGGCCAGACCGTCACCGTCGCGTTCACCGGCACCGAGGACTCCAGCCTCAAGACGAGCTTCGTCCTCGACGACATCGCCCTCAACACCTCGGGCGGTACGACCCCGCCGGCCGACTCCACCCGTACGCCGGCCTCGCCCTCGTACACCGTCAGTCTCAGCAGCAACACCGCAGGAACCGTCTGGACCGGGCACGAGAGCGCGACCTTCACCAACGCCTCGTCCACCCCGCTCACCGAGGTCTACCTGAGGCTGTGGGACAACTACCACGGCACCTGCTCGGCGATGCCGATCGCCGTCAGCAACGTCACCGGCGGCACCGCGGGCGCCCTCTCGGTCGCCTGCACGGCCCTGCAGGTCGCCCTTCCGACCCCGCTGGCACAGGGGCAGTCGACCACCATCGGCTTCGACCTCGCCATCACCGTGCCCAGCGGCGCCGACCGGTTCGGCCACGACGGCGCCTTCAGCATGATCGGGAACGCGCTGCCCGTCCTCGCGGTCAAGGACGGATCGGGCTGGCACCTGGACCCGTACACCAACAACGGCGAGGCGTTCTACTCGCTGGCCTCCGACTTCAAGGTGACCCTCGACCACCCGTCCACCCTGCTCGTCCCGGCCACCGGCGCTTCGGTCGACACCGCCGGATCCAGCGGCCGTACGATCACCACGGCCACCGCCTCCAAGGTCCGTGACTTCGCCTGGGCGGCGGGCCCGTTCGCCAAGATCTCCGGCACCTCCACCGCCGGAACACCCATCAACATCTACTCGGTCTCGGGCATCAGCTCCGCCAATGCTCAGTCGATGCTCACCACCGCCAAGTCCGCGGTGGATGCCCATGCGGGCCGCTTCGGCGCCTATCCCTACGGGGAGTTGGACGCGGTCATCGACAACAACTTCTGGTTCGGCGGCATGGAGTATCCCGGGTTCGTCCTGGACCTGGTCAGCACCACGGCGCTCACCCATGAGATCGGCCACCAGTGGTTCTACGGGATCGTCGGCGACGACGAGTACAACAGCCCGTGGCTCGACGAGGCGTTCACCGACTACGCCACCGACCTCGCGCAGGGACTGTCCGGCACCAACTGCTGGAACAACGTCTCCTGGGCCTCGACGGCGGAGAAGATCACCAACTCGATGGCGTACTGGGACACCCACTCGTCCCGCTACTCCACCGTCGTCTACGGATACGGCAAGTGCGCGCTGCACGACCTGCGGCGCCTCCTCGGTGACACCGTCATGGCCAAACTGCTGAAGGACTACGCGACGTCGCACTGGTACGGCGTCTCGACCACCGCCGAGTTCAAGGCGGCCGCCCAGGCCGCCACGACCACGAACCTCAGCTCCTTCTGGACCACGCACCGCATCGACGGCTGACCCCGTCCGGCACCGGTCCGCCGCGGCGGACCGGTGCCGCATGTGCGTCAAGCGAGGTCCGCGACCGGGGGAGGAGCGGGCTTGGGAATGCTCCGGGAGGGGCGCTGGTACTGGGCCGCCTGGGTGTGGAACATCGCGGCGTACCGGCCGTCGGCCGCGATGAGTTCGTCGTGACTGCCGTGCTCCACCAGCCGGCCCCGGCTCAGGACGTAGATCGTGTCCGCATCGCGCACTCCGGACATCCGGTGGGTGACCAGGACTACGGCCCGGTGCGGTCCGGCGAGGCGGCGGATCCGCTCGAATGCGGCGATCTCCGCTTCGGGGTCGAGCGCGGACGTGGGCTCGTCGACGATCAGCACGCTGTCGGCCACGCTCGTCGAACTGCGCCAGTGCGTCCGTGCCAGCCCGATCTTCTGCCACTCGCCCCCCGAGATCTCCGAAGCGCCGCGGAACATGCGGGCGAGCAGGCTCCGTAACCCGTGGGGCAGCTTGTCGATCACGGACGCGGCGCCGGCGTAGTCGACCGAGGGCTGCAGCTCCTCGTGCCCGGCGTCCTGGTCGGGGCGTCCGATACGGATGTTGAGGGCCGCGGTCACCGGCCAGCGCTGAAAGTCCTGGGTCAGCAGAGAGACCCGGGAGAAGACCTGGGAACGGTCCAGGTCCTGCATCTCCGCCGAATCACCCCAGTGGAGCGTGCCGCTCTGCGGCAGCAGCAGCCCGGCCAGCACCTTCATGAGAGTCGTCTTGCCCGAACCGTTCTCGCCCACCACCGCGGTCACCGTGCCCATGGGCAGGGTCATCGACACCGCCTCGAGAGCGGGAGTGTCGCGGTCGGGGTAGCAGTAGGTGACTTTGTCCAGGTGGACCTGGCCGACGTGCAGCGGCAGACCGTCGCCGCCCGCGGGGATGGCTCGCTGCGCGGCCTCCACCAGGAAGCGGTCGTGGTCCTGGACGTAGAGCGACTCCTCGTGCAACTGGTTGATGTTCATCACCAGCGCCCCCAGGCTCGCCGATCCGGACCGCACCGCGACCACCGCCGTACCCGCCACGGCAAGGCTCATGTGACCGGCCACGATCAGCCAGATCATCAGCCCGTACGTACAGGCCATCGCCACCCCCGACAGCGCCGCGGCCACCAACTCGGTGAGCGCCTTCCCGTTGGCGAGGCGCTTCTGCTCCTCCTCGGCGCTCTCCGCCATGGCCCGGTACTTCGTCAGCAGGAAGGAGCCCACCGCGTGGATGCGTACCTCCTGGGCCGCACTGCGCTCGGTGAGGAGATTCCCGATCAGACGGCTGGCGCGTACGTGTTCCACCCACGTCATCATCGACACGTACCGTTCCTGTGCCACCCGCATCGCCCCCCAGCCGCGCGGCGCGGCGATGAGGAGCAGCATCGGCAGCAGCACGGGATGCAGGACGGTCAGCACGCTCGCGGTGGCGATGAGCGAGATGGAACCGTTCAGGGCGGCGACACAGGCGCTGATCATGCGCCGTGCGGAAGCGGCTCCGTACTGGGCGATGTCGATCAGCCGCCGGAACTCCGGATCCTCAATGGCCTCCAGTTCCACGGCTGTTGCCGCCGCCAGGTACTCCGTGGTGGCGATGCGTTCCACCAGCGGCTCGAGCCGCCCGGCACGGGACGTCGACCAGCCGGCCAGACCGGCATTGACCACGGCGACGGCCGCGGCAGCGATCAGCGCGGGCATTGCCTCGTGCATCCGCGCGACCGGAGCTCCGCCGCCGAGCAGGGCGTGCATCACCGCATTGACCGCGAGGAGACTGACAGCGGCGGCGATGCCCTGGCCGATCTCGCTGACCCACACGGCCAGCAGCGCCGGGCGGTCGGCGCCCCAGGCCCGGCGCAGGGTGCTGCCGACCAGACGTGGCATCGCGCGGATCGCGGAGAGCATCGTCAAGTCGAGCCGGGCCCGCTCGTGTTCGGACCAGCCCATGTCGTAGCGCAGTGGTCCGCCGAAGAGTTCCTGCTCGGCGGCGGAGACCGTCGGCTCCGCCATCCGTACCCGCACGAAGAACCTTTTCACGCCGTGCCACCCCCCACTGAACGCAAGCGCGATGATGCTCACGTACAGATTCCCTTCGACGGGGCTTCCCAGCCCCGTCCGCGCGAGGAGTCAGGCGGTCACGGCTCCCTCAAGCTGAGGAATTCCTGGTACATCTCCTGCATGTACGCGGCGAAGTTCGCGTGTCGCTCGGGCGCCATGGCCCGCCAACTCGACCAGGTGTACACGGCCCATTCGCCGTCGTCACCCACGTCCCCGGGGTGCAGGAAGACGTGGGTGGCGTCGGACTCGACGTCGAGCTGCAGCCCGTGTCGCCAGACGTCCGCCCCCCCGCCGTTCCTCGGTGTCGGAGTTCTTGTCGAGGTCTCTCTCGAACGTCCTGGCCATACGAAACTCGTCGTTGTGCCAGTGCGCGTCCTGGGTGCCCGCGAGCAGCGACACGAACCCGCCCGCGTGCCGCCAGCCGTCGCTGACCTTGAGGAACTCACGGTACGAAGGGGGCATTTGCCGTCCGAGGTGCTCCTCGGCGATCGCGATCCGTTCCTCCGACGCGGGGGGAAACCCCAGCCACCGCGCCTGTCGCGCGGCCTCGTCGTGCTCGTACCGTTCTTCGTCGTCCGTCTGGGAATCTGCCCACTCCCCGCTCCACTTGACCAGGAAGGGCCGCCAGTCGAATGCGTTCGTGTCCGTCACGAACCCGACAGTGCCTTGAACGCGCTCACGTGTGCGCGAGGCGCGGCGGCCCGTTCCGTATTACGGCGTGGTGGGCCGCTGCGGGGAGCGCAGTACGAGCAGGGTGATCTCGCTGGGGGCGAAGACGCGGAACGGCGGGCCCCAGAAACCGGTTCCGCGGCTGGTGTAGAGGAGGGTGCGGGTGCCATGGCGGCTGAGACCGGCCACGGTGGGCTGGTCGATGCGGACGAGGTGGTGGAAGGGCCAGATCTGGCCGCCGTGGGTGTGGCCCGAGAGCTGGAGGTCGATCCCGCCTTCCACGGCCCGGTCGATGAACTTGGGCTGGTGGGCCAGGAGCAGGACGGGCAGTTCGGGGTTGGCGCCGTCCAGGGCTCCGGTGAGGTGGGCGCCGTGTCCGGCCAGGCCGGAGGACTCGGCGGTGACGTCGTCCACGCCGGCGACCACCAGGGTGTCGCCGCCGCGTTCGAGCAGCAGATGGCGGTTGCGCAGCGGCTCCCAGCCCAGTTCGTCCATCAGGTCGACCCAGCCCTGGGCCTCGCTGTAGTACTCGTGGTTCCCGGTGACGTAGACCCGGGCCCGGGTGGCCCGCACGGTGCCGAGCGGGGCGGCCTGGGCGCGGCGGCGTTCGGCCGTGCCGTCCGCGATGTCGCCGGTGTGGCAGACCAGGTCGGCTTCCAGCGCGTTGACCTTCTCGCAGACCCTCTCCGACCAGCGGGCCCTGTCGAGCGGGCCGTAGTGGGTGTCGGTGATGAGAGCGACACGGGTGCCGTCCAATCCGGGGCCGAGCCGCGGGAGTTGTACGTCGAGCTCGCGCACCCGCGGCACCCGGCGTGCCTCGACGTACCCCCAGGCGAGCAGTACGGCGGCCACACCGAGAACCGCCCAGGTGACGATCCGCGCCCGGCTCTGCCCGTCGCCCGCACCGGCCACGGTCAGCGCGAGACGCAGCAGGACGCCGAGCAGCACGGACCAGGTGAACAGCACCCAGCCGGTCCCGAGGAGCGTGTCCCCGACGATCGCCGCCCGGTCCTGCTGCCGTTTGCCGTGGCCGCGCATCATCGCAATCGGC
The DNA here is from genome assembly GCF_036227325.1 of Streptomyces sp. NBC_01465. Taxonomy (NCBI): domain Bacteria; kingdom Bacillati; phylum Actinomycetota; class Actinomycetes; order Kitasatosporales; family Streptomycetaceae; genus Streptomyces; species Streptomyces sp. NBC_01465. The sequence continues at coordinate 8,390,551 of NZ_CP109467.1, forward strand.
ATGGTGATCAGACCGAGTACGAACAGGGCGGTGCCACCCAGCGCCACAGGCAGCGGCCAGTCCTGGCCGGCGTGCAGCAGCACCCAGCAGGGCACGGCCCACAGCAGGACGGGGGCGATCAGAGGGAGGTAGCGCATCAGGCGGCGCAGCCGGCTCTGCTGGGCGGCCTGCGCCGTACCGTCCGTGGACCTGGCCTCGCTGGTGTCGGTCACGCTTCCCCTCCTGAAGAAACCGGACTGCCGAAACGCGCACTGTATCCGGTGGTCCCGGGAGGCAACCAGCGGGACCGGGAGCGGGGCGCCCGCACAAGCCCGCGCCCGCTACCTCCTCATCTCGACCCGGGGCAGCGTCAGGGTCGCGGCCGCCGTCGCCAGCAGCCCGGCGCCCGCGAGCAGGACGCTCCAGCGCATCCCCGCCAGGAACGTGTCCGCGCCCGCCAGCAGCGCTCCGTAGACGGCCACCGCGATGGCCCCGCCGACCTGGCGTGCGGTGTTGAGCACCGCGCCCGCGGTGCCCGCCCGGTCCGCGGGTACGGCGTCGAGCAGCATGGCGGTCAGTGCCGGTACCGCGAGTGCGCCGCCGAGACCGACCGGCACCATCAGCGCCGCCACCACCCATACGCCGGTGTGTCCGCCGACGGTCAGCAGGGCCAACAGCCCGGCTGTGCCCAGGAGTTGGCCCGAGACCATCGGAACCCGTGGCCCGAACCGCGCCGCCAGCCGTGCCGAGGCCAGGTTCACCACCGCGACCAGCGCCGTCATCGGGATGAACAGGACGCCCGCTTGGAGCGCCGACTGTCCGCGCTCCTGCTGGAGGTACAGGCTGAAGACGAACACCCCTCCGTAGTAGGAGGCATTGAGCATGAAGCCGACCACCAGCGACACCGCCACCACCCGGGTGCGGAACAGCGGCAGCGGCAGCATCGGATGCGTACCCCTGGCCTGCGCGAGGAGGAAGGCAGCGGCCGCCACGACGGCCACCAGCAGGGATGCCACCACGAGCGGGTGGCCGAAGCCCTCGGCGCCGCCCTCGATCACGCCGTACCACCGCGACGGCGCCGCCCACGGTCCACAGCGCGATCGCCCGCGCCCGAGGAGAGCATCAGAGCGGCGAACATCAAGGTGTAGCCGTCCACCACCCACTGCAGGCCCGACACGCCGCCGCCGAGGCTGCGGCCGATGTCGGGCAGCGCGACCGTGACGATCAACGCGTCCAGAGAGATCAGGACGAAGCCCAGCAGCGCGGCGCCGAGCACCGCGGGCGATCCGCGCCGGGCGGACGGCGCCGAGGTGGTGGAAGACGTATCAGCGGGAGTGGTCATCGCCGGACCGCTTGCACGGACATGTCCTTGGCGCCGTAGTGGCACGGCAAGGCTCCTTCGACATCGGGTATGGGCCCCATCAACTGTCAAGAGGCGCAAAGCCTTTGATCAATGTCGCCTGTACGATGACCGGCAAGCATGATTCAACCGAGTCCGGCGAGGACCACTGCCACTTGTTGGCGTTACACCCTGGGCCTCAGCAGGGTGATCTTCGAAGCACCCTGTTCCGTGACGTACAGATTGCCCTTGGCCGTGTCCTCCGTGACGTCCAGTGGCTGCTGGAATCCGGTGAACCCGGTGATGCCTGTGGTGGGCGCGGACAGCTTCCCCTGTGCGTCGACGCCGAACACCTCGATGTCCTGGCCGCTGCTGTAACGGACCACGAGGAGCTTGCCCTTGAGCGCGCCGCCGAAGCCGTTGCCGCGGTATTCGACGACCCCGTCGGCGGAGGCGTGCAGCCCGGCGTCGTACATCCCGGCCGCGTCCAGGTTGCGGTCGGGCTGTGTGCCCACCGGGTAGCCGGTGACCTCGAAGGGACTGGTGCCCGACGTGGGGTTGCCCCCGGCCAGCACCCACTCGCAGCGCGCCGGGTTCGGATGCCCGTAGTACCGGTTCTTCTTCACGTCGAAGACGTAGTCGGTCTCCGCCACGGGGTTGGACGTGATCCCCGGCACGGTCGGACCCGTGTAGGCCCCGGCCGTCGCCGCGTCGATCCGGCGGGAGCAGGCGGCGGGCAGCGGTGCGGGCGTGGCGGGCGTGTTGCCGCCGGCCGCGGACCCGTTGGTGGGTGTGTAGAGGTGGCCGTTGGTGTGCCACACCAGGTCATAGGCGTTGCGTACGCCCGTTGCGTAGAGGGTCAGTGGTGCACTGGCGGCGAAGGGGTCGTACGTTCCCGGGCTCTCGGTCCGCACGTCGACGGCACCGGACGCCGGGAGCTTGGCCGGGTCCAGGCGCAGCACCGCGGCGTTGAGCAGGTGCTCGGGGCGGTTGCCCCACGTCGGGTCGGCGGCGCCCATGGCGTTGTTGGCGCCCTGCGTCACATAGAGGGCGCCGTCCGGACCGAAGGCCAGGGAGTTGGTCTCGTGGTCCTTCACGGACCGGGGCAGGTGGCTGATCACCTCGGTGTACGTGGCGAGGCCTGGGCCGCTGAGCCTGGCGATGCTGCTGGACCAGTCCGGCTCGTTCGGGGTGCCTCCGGCGTACATGGTGTTGGAAGTGATCCACAGGATCGGGGCGGCTGCCGTGGAGGAGGGGTCGAACGCCATCCCGATGACGGAGCGATTCGGCGCTCCCGGCAGGCCGCGGGCCGTCGCGTCCGTGCGTACGGTCGAGATCGTCTCGGCCCCGCTCAGGGTGCCGTCGGCGGCGATCGCGTACCGCACGATGTATCCGTCGAGCGTGGACGCGTACAGCTTGCCGTCGGGGCCCTTCACCACGGAGGCGAAGCTCCTGCCCGTCGCCGACGTCGCCACCTTGTCGAAGGCGATGGTGCCCGTGCCGGTGCCCGCCCCGGTGGTGAACACCGAGCTCCATGGTGTGAAGGTCCGCCCGTCCAGGTCCCGGGCGCCGCCGGTGACCGTGAAGCGGTAGCGGGTGTTCGCCTTGAGCCCCGCTGTCGGCGACAGGTTGATGACGTCGCCACCGCCGCTGGTGATCACGTGGGCGGGAACGGTTGCGCCGGTCACCGACTCCTTGAGGGTGACCGTACTGGCGGTGAGGCTCGTGGCGTCGACGCCGGGGCCCACCAGGCGGAGGTCCGCGACGACGCTGCCGGTCGGTGCCGCGCCGGTCGCCGTGTTCGCCGGGGTCACCGTTCTGACCTCCGGGTGGACGGCGGCGTCGGCTAGCGGGGCGATGGTCACGTACGCGATCTTCGTGTTGCTGCCGCCGAGCGGACTGATCGTCAACCGGCCGTCGGCAACGGTCGGTTGCACGGTCCTGGTCTGGTACTTGGTGGTGGACGTGGGGACGAACCCGTCGACCGCGTTCTGGTTCTCGACCTGGAGGGCGTGGGAACTGTCCACGCTCGTCGCGTCGCCCACGGCGACCGTCACCGTGTAGGTGCCGTTGGGTACGGCGATCTCCCACCGGCCCGGGGTCTTCACGCCGGCCGACGAGGCGGGCAGCTGCATGTGCACGAAGGTGGCGAGGAGCCGGTCGGGCTCGGCGGTGCCTCTGTCCCGGCCGTTGCCCGTCAGGTCGAGCGGGGTGGTGTTCGTCAGCCCCACCCAGCCGTAGGTGAGTCCGGTGCCCTGGCCGGCTCCGGTACGGGCGCCGAAGGCCTGCCCGTAGTCGAGTGCGTATCCGCTCACCGGCGCGGTGGTGGCGGTGGCGAAATCGATCTTCGCCGAGAAGGTGGTGTCGGCTCGCGCCTGCGCGGGGGCCGCCAGCGCGACACCGATGAGGGACAGGGCGAGCAGGAATCCCGCCGTGCGGGGCGATGGTCCGCTCCTTGGGCGTCTGCGTCTTCGAAGGCGCAATACGGTCACGGTCTTCTCCCGTCGAGAGTCGAGAAGGGAACATGCCCCGTGGCGCGACGACCGGGGCCTTGCCGTGCCCATGGTTGCCCCGGGCGTGGCGGCCCACGTGGCGGCCGGCGCATCTGGTGTGTTGTGGGCACGACATCTATGTGTGCGCCCCCTACTGATGAGGTATCAGTGCGCATCAGCCTGTGAGTCTTCGCGAGCGCGTGCGGGTGCCGCGATGAGGGCGGCGGGCCTGCTGCACCGGTAGGTGGCGAACTGCCCGGGGCCCGCCTCGCGTGGGTGGGCCCCGGACGGGTGGGCGGGGCTCCGGCCGCCAGATCACCGCGGTGCTCGTGGGGCTTCCCGGTGTCGGGAAGGCGATCCGGACGCCGACGGCAACGCCGGCGCTGTTGATGAACGTGGCGTAGGAGTTGCTGCCGTCCGGTGTCACGTTCAGTTCGGTCAGGCTCCCGTCGGCCTCGTAGCGGAGGGCGAAGCGGTGCGGATCGGACGCGACCTTGTCCCCGGTGTGCCCGACGGAGACACCGGCGTCGTTGACGGCGACGGCAGTGGTGTACTCGTACGCGGAGCCGATCGCCGTGGCGGTGCCGTCGGGGCTCCAGGTCACGGAGCGGGACTGGTGGATCGTGCCGCCGGTCGGCACGGCCCCCCGTGCGAGCACGGTGCCGGCGTCGTTGATCTGGACGACCCATGCGGTGGAGTAGGCCGAGCTCGGGTCGAGCGGGACGGGAGTGCCGTCCGGGCGTCTCCCGCCGCGATACCTGTGCGGCTCATCGCGCGGAAGGTGGTTCTGGTGTCGCCGGGTAGCGGCTGCAGTTGGGTGAGCGTGCCGTCGGGCGCCCAGCGCGCCGGGTGGCTTCCCGACCAGCCGGCGGCGGTGCCGTCGTCGCTGACGGCCTCGACATAGCCCATCGGGTCCCCGGGCAGCAGCGGGAGTGTCGTGGGGCTGAGTTCCGGGTTCCAACGAGTGGGAAGCCTTTGGTTGTTGGGACCGTTGGTGTAGCCGACGATCACCCCGTTGTCGTTGATCGCGGCGGGGTAGCTTGAGGTGGCGCCGGGCGGGAGCGGCAGGTCGGCGACCGTGCTGGTCATCGGGCTGGTGTCGGCCGACGCGTGGGCAACGCTGCTCGCCGCACAGGAACTTCAGCCAGTCTTCACGACTTCGGGCAGGGCCATCCGGTCAGCCGATGGTGAAGCGCTGGTTCTGGGCGCCTCGGTCGCAGCGGGCAGTGCGGTAGAGGCCGTTGTCCTGCTGGTAGAGGCAGCGGCCCGTGCCGACGCTTTGGAGCATGACGGCGCTGCGGGCGGCGGGCTGGACGGTGCGCCACTTCTGGTATGAGCCGCCGTTGCAGCGCAGGGGGTAGACGTCGCCCCGGTCATTGCTGTCGAGGCAGCGGCCCCAGTAGTTGTTCTTCAGAGTGGTGTTGGTGTTGAGGCGGCCGTTCCACTGCCACAGGAGGCTGCCGCGTCCGGTGGTGCAGCGGTCGCCCTTGAGTCCGGTTTCGTCGGTCTCGCGCAGGCAGTCACCGTAGCGGTAGTTCGCGAAGCGGCTGGTGGCGGTGGCAGCCGAGGCGGGTGTGGGGGTGAGGAGGGGGAGGGCGAGGGCGGCTGCGGCGATGAGGGCGGCGAAGGATTTGCGGGTCGGGCGGCGCACTGGGGTCTCCTTGCAGTGGTTTCAGAGGTACCTCAACAGGATCCCCGAACACCATCGCCAACGCCTGAAATATGAGGAAAACATGCTGGCGAGTCCTGAAGGCGCGAGATGGGCGGGTCACGTTCACGTTCGCTGCGGTGCAGCCGGTCGAAGACCCCGGCCTGCTGCCGCCGTCCGCAGAACTGACTGACGGTCATAGCCCTTGCCATTGCCGCGAGTTGATGCCACATCGGATGCAGGGTGCACGTCAAATGCTAGCCTCCTCCCCTTATCCACAAGGGAGAGGTACCGAGTGAAGAAACTACTGAGTTTCGCGTCCGTACTGGCACTCTTGACCGGAATCGCCATTGCCTCGACAACGTCCGCCTACGCCGCTACGGACAGGAGTGGGGCGGAACGGCTGAACATCCCGAACAGCAGTGCATGCAGGGCGGGCCGCACCGTCATGGAAGGAATGGTCGCGGGGTCGGGCGGCCAGCTCTACATCATTTTCACCAAAGCGGGCGGTGAAGAGCCGGTCCTGTCCAGATGGTTGCGCGACGGCTCGACCTGGGACGGTGCCAGCTGGATCTGCGCCGGGGCGCCGACCTCCATACCCGCACTCGGCCACGGCAACGACCTCGCCTACCATCCGGACTATCGGGGCCAGGGTGCTGCCTTGATTGCCACCCAGGGAAGCCAATCGGCGTACCCGAGCCCTGATGTGACGATCATTCACCTGGACTCGTCGGGATCTGTTGGCGCAAGCGAGGTGGTCCATCTGCCCATCGGCAATATCAGCGGCCTCTGCTACAGCGCGACGGCGGCCGACGGAGCCGGCAAATATGCCGCCCGCCGCTTGGGCAACCTGTGGACCCATCCCGGTGCCGGTTCGCTGACGAGCGGATGGACGCTGGTGAAGAGCAACCTGACGAGTCACGACAATCGTTCCGACCAAGGCATTGACTGCTCCGAGAACTACATCTGGAGCACCAGGTCCATCAACACTTCAACGCCCGAAACCGGGTGGAACTGGGTGTACCAGTACAACTGGTCAGGAGGTGACGTGGAGAGCGACATCGGAATTCCAGGGAACAACCTGGCCGACGAGATCGAAGATGTTACCCACGTTGGGAGCGACTTCTTCATCGGCGTCAACGAAAACGGCGGGAGCGCCGACTCCGTGAAGGTCTTCATCGAGTGAAGTCCTTCCCTCCGCACAGCTGAGAACGCGGCACCGTCCATCCCTGCCTGTGAGGTTTCCCCGTGTCCAAGATCACGGGGAAACCTGGCAGACCGACTTCAGCCTCTAGAAGAGCCCGAGTTTCTTCGGGCTGTACGAGATCAGAAGGTTCTTCGTCTGCTGGTAGTGGTCCAGCATCATCTTGTGGTTCTCGCGGCCGATCCCCGACTGCTTGTAGCCACCGAACGCCGCATGGGCCGGATACGTGTGATAGCTGTTCGTCCACACCCGGCCCGCCTGGATCGCCCGGCCCGCCCGGTACGCCGTGTTCATGTCCCGTGTCCAGACACCCGCGCCCAGCCCGTAGAGCGTGTCGTTCGCCGTCCTGATCGCGTCGTCGAAGTCGGTGAACGACGTCACCGCGACGACCGGGCCGAAGATCTCCTCCTGGAAGACCCGCATACGGTTGTCGCCCTCGAAGATCGTCGGCTGGACGTAGTAGCCGCCCGCCAACTCGCCGTCGTACTCGATGCGCTGACCACCCGTCAGGATCTTCGCACCTTCCTGCTGGCCGATGTCGAGGTACGAGAGGATCTTCTGGAGCTGGTCGTTGGAGGCCTGTGCGCCGATCATCGTGTCGGTGTCCAGCGGGTGCCCGGCCCTGATCGCCTCGGTGCGAGCGATGCCCGCCTCGAGGAACTCGCTGTAGTGGCCGCGCTGGATCAGGGCGCGCGAGGGACAGGTGCAGACCTCGCCCTGGTTGAGTGCGAAGAGCGTGAAGCCTTCGAGTGCCTTGTCGCGGAAGTCGTCGTCGGCCGACCAGACGTCGTCGAAGAAGATGTTCGGGGACTTGCCGCCGAGTTCGAGGCTGACGGGCTTGATGTTCTCCGAGGCGTACTGCATGATCAGCCGCCCCGTCGTCGTCTCGCCGGTGAAGGCGATCTTCGCCACGCGCGCGCTGGAGGCCAGCGGCTTGCCCGCCTCGACGCCGAAGCCGTTGACGATGTTGACGACGCCCGGCGGCAGCAGGTCCGCGATCAGGCTCATCAGGACGTGGATCGACGCGGGCGTCTGCTCGGCCGGCTTCAGCACCACCGCGTTGCCCGCGGCCAGGGCCGGCGCCAGCTTCCAGGCCGCCATGAGGATCGGGAAGTTCCACGGGATGATCTGTCCGACGACGCCCAGCGGCTCGTGGAAGTGGTACGCGACCGTGTCGTCGTCGAGCTCGCTGAGCGTTCCCTCCTGGGAGCGCAGGGCGCCCGCGAAGTAGCGGAAGTGGTCGACGGCCAGGGGGAGGTCGGCCGCCAGGCACTCGCGTATCGGCTTGCCGTTCTCCCAGCTCTCCGCGACGGCGAGCTCTTCGAGATGCGCCTCGATGCGGTCCGCGATCTTGTTGAGGATGTTCGCGCGCTCGCCTGCCGCGGTGCGACCCCAGCCGGGTGCCGCCGCATGTGCGGCGTCCAGGGCGGTCTCGATGTCCTCGGCGGTGCCGCGGGCGATCTCGGTGAAGGGGCGGCCGTTGACGGGGCTGGGGTTGTCGAAGTACTGGCCGCGGGCCGGGGGTACGTACTCCCCGCCGATCCAGTGGTCGTAGCGGGACTGGTACGAGACGATCGCGCCGTCGGTGCCGGGCGCAGCGTAACGGGTCATCTCCGAGGCCTCCCTCAAGGCGCCGCCCGCCGTTGGACGGCGCTTGGATGTTCCTCATCGTTGTCGTGTGCAGCGCGTACGACAAGCGTCACGACAGCCCCCATTGACGGCATGGTGCCCCTCTTGGATTCTCGACACGAAAGGCACGACGTAACACAACGGGGGATTTCATGCAACGAAACGTGCTTAGTGTTGCGCATGGGTCAAAAAGGTTCTCGGGAGGGGCAGTTGCCCTGCTGGCCGGCTCCGCGCTGACGCTCTGCGGCTGCAGCGACGGCCAGACCAAGGGCGGCAGCGGAGGTGCGACTCCCATGCCGTCCGCGACCACATCCGCGCCCGTCACCGCCGCCGAGTACCGTACGTCGCTGAGCGGGGCGACCGCGCCGGTCAACCAGGCCCTGGCCGACCTGGCCAGGGCGCGGTCCGGCGGCGCAGTGCAGAAGGCGCTCGCGAAAGCGACGGACGCCACGGGGAGCGCGAGGACACGCCTCGACGGCGTACGCACCCCTGACGGGGCCCGCAGCGATCACACGGCCCTGGCCCAGGCGATGGACGACCTGCACTCCGACCTGCTCGACACCAGCACCGGCCTGCGCACGCCCGCCTCCAGCGGCCTGTGCACCCCGGGTGCGGCCGTCACGCACATCGGCACCGAGAAGAGCTTCGCCGCCCTGCGGACGGCGGACGCGGCGCTCGCCGCCCGCGGCTACAGGCCGGGGCTCGTCCTGCCCAGGATGCCGAAGGAGCAGCACCGCAGCCTGGGCAACGGCACCTTCCTGCGGGACGGGAACCGCAGCGGCCGCGGCATCCTCACCGTCGTCAACTCGGGCTCCACCGATACGGCGTTGACCGTGGCCCGCGGCAAGCGGCCCGCCTTCACCGTCTATGTGCGCAGGCACTCCGACGTGAAGGTCAGGCACATCAACGACGGTACCTACACGATCTATTACGCGTCGGGCGAGGACTGGGACCGAGGGGCGAAGAAGTTCTCCAGGGGGTGCACCTTCCAGAAGTTCGACCGGACGTCGAAGTTCGAGACGACCACCACCTCCACCCAGATCATCTACAGCACCTGGACGCTGACGCTGAAGATGGGCCTCGGCGGGAACGCCACCGTCTCCGACGTCCCGCCGGGGCAGTACCCCTCCTGATGAACGCGCGTAGGGTCAGGCGAAGTTGACCAGCCGGATGTAGCGCACCCAGTCCCACTCGGGGCCGGGATCCGTGTGGTCCGTGCCCGGCACCTGGTAGTGGCCCAGGATGTGCTCGCGGTCCTTCGGTATCCCGTACCGGTCGCAGACGGAGGCGGTGAGCGCCGCCGACTGCTCGTACAGGGCGTTGGTGAAGTACGAGGGCTGATCGACCCAGCCCTCGTGCTCGATGCCGATGCTGCGGGTGTTGTACCCCCAGTTCCCCGCGTGCCAGGCGATGTCGCGCTCGCGCACGCACTGGGCGATGTACCCGTCGGCCGAGCGCACCACATAGTGCGCGGTGACCTGCTTCGCCGGGTTCTGGAAGATGGAGATCGTGTTGGGGAAGGTCTCCTGGGTGACATGGATGATCACCCGGTCGATCGTGTACGCCGAAGGCCGGGTGGACGCCGTGTAGTTGGAAGTGGAGCCGGGCTTCCAGTGCGCGAGCAGGTAGTCGGTGTCGGCCGTCGCGCCCGCCTCGGCGTGCGTGGCGGGCAGCAGGATGCCCGCGGCCGCGGTGAGGGCGGTTCCCTGGAGCAGCCGTCTGCGGCTGGGGCCTGTTCTTTCGCGTGGCATGGAGGCTCTCCTGTCTCGGTGCGGGAACGGTACGCGGCCTACCGGCGGGGGAGCGGACCGGGGTGTCCTGCGGTTCGTCCAGGTGGATCCGGCCGGTCTCCGCGAGCCGCCCGGGATGGCGGCGTACCAGTACGGCCAGGACGATCACGCCGATCAGCATCCACACGCCGACCACGGGACCCGCGTACGAGACCGGCGGCGTGAGCTCGGTGACGAAGTCGAAGACGGGGATCCCGGCGGCCGTCAGCAGCGCGGGGACGAAGGCGACGATGCCCAGCAGCGGGAAGAGCAGGTGAAGCACCGGGTTGAACGCCTCGCGCCTGCGCCGCAGAAAGTACCCGACGCAGGCCAGGTTCACGACGATGTACACCCCGATGACCACGGTCACGATGACCGCGGCCAGCAGATAGAAGGCCGTCACCGGGTCGTAGCCGAAGCCCAGTCCGAGCACGGCCGCCAGCGCCACGACGAACTGCACGGCAACGCCCACCACGGGGGAGCGGTGGCGCGGATGGATGTGGGTGAAGGGGCGCGGGAAGACTCCGGCGCGGCCGAGCGCGAAGGCCGTACGGGTGGAGACGTTCGAGCACGCATTGGCGTTGGCGATGGTCGAGTTGACGACGGCCAGGAAGACCAGCACCCAGAACAGCCCGAACGAGGCGCGCGCCACGCCCTCCCACGAGGCGTCGCCCGACACCCCGAAGCCGGCGAACTTGTCGGGTCCGAAGTACACGGACATGGCATAGGTCGTCAGGACGTAGAACAGCCCGATCGACAGCGCCGCGCCGAGCACGGCCCGCCGCATCGTGCGCCGCGCGTCCTTGGCTTCCTCTGCGAGCGGGGCGGCTGCCTCGAATCCGGCGAAGGCCAGCACCGTGTAGACGGAGCCCGCGAAGACGCCACTGAGACCCGAGTGCCCCTCCGCGGTGTGCGAAGTGCCGAACACCGAGAGGGTGTTGGCGTCGCCCGCCTTCGCGATCAGCATCACCGCGAAAACCAGGAACACCGCCACCTCGAAGAGGCCGAGGATCGTTCCGAAGCGTGCCGACGCCCGTACGCCGAAGAATCCCGCCAGCGCGATGATCACCGCTCCGGCGACGGCCCACGGCCACCACAGGCCCGCCGGGTAGGACTCCCACTGCCGGTGCAGGGTCGGCGCCGTGGTGAAGCCCAGCTGGAGCAGCAGGAGCGCGGGCACCAGTGCCTCGACGAAGACGTAGCCCCAGCCGACGAGGAATCCGATCGCCGGATGGAGACCCTGGGAGGAGTACGTGGCCACCGAGCCCGCGGCCGGCAGATGCCGGGCCAGCTCGGCGATGCACGAGGCGGTGAAGAGGCAGGCGACGAGCGCCACCAGTACGGAGAGCGGCAGACTGCCGCCCGCGAAGGCGGCGCCCGACGGTATGGAAGCGGCGACGGCAGCCGCGGGCGCCATCGCCGTGATGCTCTGGAACAGGACCTCGCGCAGCCCTACGGCGTCGCGGCGCAGCCCTGGATTCGTATCCCCCGACATCCTTCGACTCCTTGCGTCCGCCAACCGACAAGAGTCTCGCGGGCCACACGGTACGGGGCGGCGCGCAAGGGGCGGAAGAGACCGGGGCGTACGGTCAGCCCGTGTAGGAGGCCGGGTCGTCCAATACCGCACGGACCACCGAGTGTGCCGCGCCGAGCAGCGGGCCCTCCGAGCCGAGCCGCGAGACGGTCAGCGAGGGGCGGGCGGGCTCGGCCGTGCGCCGTGTCAACTCCCGCTCCAGTGAAGGGAGAAGCCACGGAGCGAGGCGCGAGAGCGCGCCGCCGAGGACGACCGCCTGCGGGTCGAGCAGGTTCACGGTCCCGGCGAGCGCGATGCCGAGCGCACCTCCCGCCGTGCTCAGCGCGCGCCGCACCGCGCGGTCGCCGTCCGCCGCGCGCTCGGCGAGCAGGTCCACGGAGCGGCCGGTCGCGGTGAGCCCGGCGGCGCGCAGCACCGCCTCCTCGCCGGCGTACTGCTCCAGGCAGCCGCGGCCGCCGCAGGCGCAGGCCGGCCCTTCGGGGCGTACCGGAACGTGGCCCAACTCGCCCGCGTAGCCGTGGGTTCCGCGCAGCAGGCGGCCCTCGACGACCACCGCGGCGCCGATGCCGATCTCGGCGGAGACATGGACGAAGTCCTGGGGGGCGGGGTCGCCGCCGAGCCAGAGCTCGGCGAGCGCACCCAGGTTCGCCTCGTTGTCGACGCTCAGCTGCGCCCCGTACGGCAGACAGGCGCCCAGATCGACGTCCTCCCAGCCGAGGTTGGGGGCGCGGACGACGGTCTGGGTGTCGCGCGCCACCAGACCGGGGACGGCGACCGCGATCCCCGCGGGCCGCAGCCCCTCGCCGCGTGCGCTGTCCGTCACCTGGCGGATCAGCTCGGCGAGTTCCTTCAGCACGGGTTCGGCCGGGCGGCCGCGGTTGTCGGTTTGCGCGTCGGCCCGCGCGCGCACCTTGCCGTGCAGATCGACGGCGCAGACGGCGAGATGGTCGACGCCGATCTCCGCCCCGATGCCGACCGGGCCGCGCCCGCTCAGCGAGAGCGCACTGCCGGGGCGGCCGACCGACCCCGACTGTTCGCGGCCGAGCTCGACCAGGAGCCCGCCGCGGATCAGTTCGTCGACGAGGGAGGAGACGGCTGCCCGGGTGAGGCCGATACGGCCTGCGACGGCGGCCCGGGACAGCGGTCCGTACCCGGCTGCCGCGTGCATCACCAGGGAGAGATTGCGCCGTCGCATGCCCTGCTGGGTGTTGGGAAGGGGAGCGGTCATGTCCGTACCTCCTGGTGCAGCAGTGCATCGGCTCCGGTGAGCGTGGATCCGATCCTGTGCAGCGCGGACTCGTCCACCGGGAGGGGAGCGTACAGCGGACCCTGCGCCGTGCCCCAGCGCCGGGCGACCGCGGCCGGGTCCTCGCCGGTCAGCAGACCCGCCGCCTGGGCGGCCGCGCCGAGCGCCACGAGCTCCTTGGCCGCGGGAACCTGTACGGCGCGCCCCGACAGCCGTCGTACGGTTTCGCGCCAGGCCGCGCCCTGTGCGCCGCCGCCGATCAGCAGGAGCGGAGCGGTCGGGTCCGCGTCATGGTCGAGCACCTCGTCCAGGGCGGCGAGCAGCGCGAAGACGGCCCCGTCGTAGGCCGCCTGGAGCAGCTGCCCGCCGGTGGTGTCGTGCCGCACGCCGTAGAACAGACCGGCGGAGTGGGGGAGTTGGGGAGTGCGCTCGCCGCCGAGGAAGGGCAGGACGGTGGCGGAGCCGCCCGCCTCGACAGCCTCGCGGTCCAGGCCGAATAGGGCGGCGATGCGGTCCACGGCCAGGGTGCAGTTGAGGGTGCAGGCGAGCGGCAGCCAGTCACCGCGGGCGTCAGCGAAGCCCGCGACGGTGCCGGTCGGGTCGACGGGGCGGTGTCCGGACACCGCGTAGACCGTGCCGGAGGTGCCGAGGCTCAGGACCGGCTGACCGGGGAGCAGGCCGAGGCCGAGGGCCGCAGCCGCGTTGTCGCCGGTGCCCGGCGCGACGAGGATGCCGGGCCGCAGGGGGAGTTCGGGCAGGTCCAGTACGGTGCCGGCGGCCTCGTCGGGCCGCAGGACCTCGGGGAGCATCGCGGGGTCCAGGTCGGCGAGGGCGAGGATCTCCTCGTCGTACGCGCCCGTCGCCGAGGACCACCAGCCCGTGCCGGAAGCGTCGCCCCGGTCGGTGACGGCCCGGCCGGTGAGGCGTCCGGTGAGGTAGTCGTGCGGCAGGCGTACGGCGGCCGTGGCGCGCGCCGCCTCGGGTTCGTTCTCGCGCAGCCAGGCCCACTTGGTGACGGTGAACGCGGGCCCCGGCAGGCTGCCGGTCCGCTCGGCCCAGGCCTTGGGGCCGCCCAGTTCACCGATGAGGCGCTCGCTCTGCGGAGCCGACCGTACGTCGTTCCAGAGCATCGCCGGGCGTACGGGATTGCCGGCGGAGTCCAGGGTGACGAGCCCGTGCTGCTGCCCGCCGACCGAGATCGCGGCGGCCCGCGTCGCGGGTTCGCCGCAGGCCTGCAGGGCGGCGGCGAGGGCCTGCCACCACTGGGCGGGGTCGCTCTCGCGTGCACCCGCGTCGCCGGAGACGGTGTGCGGGGCCTGGCCGCTCGCGACGACCTCGCCGGTCTCGGTGTCCACGACCAGCGCCTTGGTGGACTGGGTGGAGCTGTCCACCCCGATGACCAGCGGGCTGTGAGGTGCTGCCATCACTTGACTCCGTTCCGCGACTTCACAACGATGCCTCCGGATACTAATTTGTTAACGGCCATGACGAAATAGCCGGGCCCGTCAAAAGGAGCACGACATGAACTACCAGCCGACCCCCGAGGACAAGTTCTCCTTCGGCCTGTGGACCGTGGGATGGCAGGGACGCGACCCGTTCGGTGATGCGACCCGGCCCGCACTCGACCCGGTCGAGTCCGTACAGCGCCTGGCCGAACTCGGTGCGTACGGCGTCACCTTCCACGACGACGACCTGATCCCCTTCGGGTCCTCGGACGCCGAGCGCGAGTCCCACATCAAGCGCTTCCGGCAGGCGCTGGACGCCACCGGCCTCATCGTGCCGATGGCCACCACGAACCTCTTCACGCACCCGGTCTTCAAGGACGGCGGCTTCACCGCCAACGACCGCGACGTACGCCGCTACGCGCTCCGCAAGACGATGCGCAACATCGACCTGGCCGCCGAGATCGGCGCCCAGACCTATGTGGCGTGGGGCGGCCGCGAGGGCGCGGAGTCCGGTGGCGCCAAGGATGTCCGCTGCGCCCTGGACCGGATGAAGGAGGCCTTCGACCTCCTCGGCGAGTACGTCACCGAGAAGGGCTACGACCTTCGCTTCGCCATCGAGCCCAAGCCCAACGAGCCGCGCGGCGACATCCTGCTGCCCACCGTCGGCCACGCCCTCGCGTTCATCGAGCGCCTGGAGCGACCGGAGCTGTACGGCGTGAACCCGGAGGTCGGCCACGAGCAGATGGCCGGGCTGAACTTCACGCACTCCATCGCCCAGGCGATCTGGTCCGGCAAGCTCTTCCACATCGACCTCAACGGTCAGACCGGCATCAAGTACGACCAGGACCTGCGCTTCGGCGCGGGCGACCTGCGCTCCGCGTTCTGGCTCGTCGACTTGCTGGAGAGCGCCGGTTACGAGGGCCCGCGCCACTTCGACTTCAAGCCGCCGCGCACCGAGGGCTTCGACGGGGTCTGGGCCTCGGCCGCGGGCTGCATGCGCAACTACCTGATCCTCAAGGAGCGCGCGGCCGCGTTCCGCGCCGACCCCGAGGTCCAGGACGCGCTGCGCGCCTCGCGCCTCGACCAGCTGGCGCAGCCCACGGCGGCGGACGGGCTCGCGGGTCTGCTCGCCGACCGCGGCGCCTTCGAGGAGTTCGACGTCACCGAGGCCGCCGAGCGGTCCATGGCGTTCGAGCACCTGGACCAGCTGGCGATGGACCACCTGCTCGCCGCACGCGGCTGATCTGCCCCAGGAGCGGTCAACTTGCCCGAAGGGATGGCGAGATGACCGCTTCGGGGCGACTCTGGAGGGTATGGCCACACCGCCGATGCCCCCTCAGCCGCCCGGTCCACCGCGGGGCGGTGGGTACGGATCGCCGCCGCAGGGTGGCGGGTACGGACCACCGACGCAGACCAGCGGATACGGACCGCCCCCACCGCATCGCGGTGGGGGCGGTCCGAACCGTCGGTTCCTGGCGATCGCCGCCGCCGTCGCGGTGGTGATCGTCGTGGTGGTCGTCGTGCTGATCAGCACGAGCGGTTCGTCGGGCAAGAAGTCGCCCGGCACCGGCACCACTTCGCCGAACCCGACGCCCTCGCTGAGCATCCCCACCGAGATCCCCACCGAACTGCCCACCAAGATCCCGACCAGCATCCCGACAGAGCTCCCCTCGGAGTTCCCGTCGGACCTGGACTCCCTGCTCCCCTCCTTCTGAGCGGTCCGTATCAGGCGTGCTCTTCGGTGGCGTGGGAGTCGGTGAGTGTGAGCGCACCAGCTGCCGCGATCAGTCCGACGATGACCGCCAGCACGGCGTAGGTGATCCGCTCGCCGTGGAAGAACGACGCCACGAGTGCGTCGCTCCATGTGCCCGCGGGGAGCTGTGTGGTGACCAGCGCCGCGATCATGGTGCCGACCACGGCGGTGCCGATGCTGCTGCCGACCTCCTGGGCGGTGTCGTTGAGCGCCGTGCCGATCGACGTGCGGTTGCTGGGCATCGCGTCGACGAGGGCGATGGCGCAGATCGTCATGACGGTACGCAGTCCGATGGTCATCACGACCATGCAGACCGCGATGGCGGCGTACCCGTGGTCGACGCCCCAGGACAGACCCGCCAGCGAGCCGGCCAGGCAGGCCGCTCCGACCAGGCAGGCGATGCGGTGGCCGAACCTTGCCGCGAGCCACTCGGACAGGGGCGTTGCGGCGATCATCGTCACGATGATCGGCAGGTTCGCCAGGCCGGCTCGTACGGGGCTCCATCCGTAGGCGTACTGGAAGTGGAGGATCAGCCCGAACATCACGGCGGCCATCGCGATGGCCGTGCCGATCTGCGCGATGGCGGCGCCGCGGACGGTGCCGTTGGAGAAGAGGCGCAGATCCAGCATCGGCGATGCGCTGCGGCGCTCGTGCCACACGAACCCGACCCCTGCGGCGATCGCACCGAGGACCGAAGCGAGCGTGGCCGCGGAGAGCCAGCCGTGCTCGACGCCGCTGGTCAGCGAGTAGCAGGCGAGGCCGATGGTGAGGACGCTGAGGACGGCGCCCGGCAGGTCGAGCTTGTCGCGGGTCAGGTCCTCCGGCCGGTCGGCCGGCACGCCGAGGCGGACGCCGATGGCCGCGATCAGGGCGATCGGGGCGTTGACGACCAGGAGCCACTGCCACGAGACGTGGGCCAGGGCGGTGCCGCCCAGCAGCGGGCCGAGAACGAAGCCGGACATGCCGACGACGATCATCAGCGTCATCGCGCGCATCCGCAGCGCCTTGTCGTCGAACAGCCGGAAGACCAGCGAGTTGGTGATCGGGGCCATCGCCGCGGCGGCGACGCCGAGGCCGGCCCGCAGGGTGATGAGCTGCCCCGCGCTGGTGACCGCGACGACGCCCAGGCTCAGCAGCCCGAACACCGCGAGGCCGACCAGCAGCACGCGTCGGCGTCCGAGCCGGTCGGCCATCGATCCTGCCGTCAGCAGCAGCCCGCCGAAGGTCAGCGAGTACGCGCCGGTGACCCACTGCAGCGAGGTCGTGCTGCCGTCCAGGTCCCGGCCGATCGTGGGCAGGGCGATCGAGAGCAGCGTGTTGTCGACCATCTCGACGAAGAAGGCCAGGCAGAGCGCGGCCAAAGGTATCCATGCGGCGCGCAGCGACGGATAGGTGCGCGACGCGGCGGGCGCGGTGGCTGTGGTGGTCATGGCGGGCCTCCTTTCGTGACGTCGCCGACTATCGAACGACGTTCTACAATAGAACGCAGTTCGATAAATGTGCAAGCTGTGATTGGATGTGGACCATGACAGGCCCGCGACCACGACCCGCCGACCGTCCTTCCCGGGGGCGTCAACGCGCCTCGCACTCCATCGAGGCCGTTCTCGGTGCGGCGGTGGCCCTCCTCGACGAGGCGGGTGAGCCGGCGCTGACCCTGCGCGCCCTCGCGGCCCGGCTCGGCACCGGCGTCGGCAGCATCTACTGGTACGTCTCGGGCAAGGACGAGCTGCTCGACCGGGCCATCGACCATGTGCTCGGTGGGGTGCTGACCGCCGTCGAGGGGCAGACCGACAGCGGCGACCCGATCGACGACCTGCGCCTGATGGCCGAAAAGCTCTTCGACGCGATCGTGGACCGGCCCTGGCTGGGCGGGCGCTTCATGCGCGACATCAACGTCCAGGGAAATTCGCTGCGGCTCTACGAAGAGCTGGGGCGGCAGACGCTGCGACTCGACCTCACACCACGGGAGCGGTTCTACGCCGTGTCGGCGATCGTGGGGGTCGTGGTCGCCAACGCCGCCGACCTGGGGCAGGAGCCGCCGGCGGAGGTGGTCGACGGCATCGTGGGCCGCGAGGAGTTCCTCGGTCGCTACGCCCAGACGTGGCGTGAGCTCGACGCCGAGGAGTATCCGTTCGTGCGCGACATCGTCGAGGAGTTCGACGGGCACGACGACAAGGAGCAGTTCCTCGCGGCGCTGGATCTGACGCTGGCGGGCCTCCGCATCCAGGCCGGAGCCTGACGCAAAGAATCCGCAGCCGATCCCGGAAGGGGTCGGCCACGGAGTCCTGGTTGACTGATCAGCGGCCCTCGGGCAGTCGGAGGTAGGTCAGAACCGTCTTGATCCCGCTGTCGACCAGGCGCCCCTGCGCGTCGAAGGCGCCGGCCCCGTCCGTCATCCCGAAGTCGTTGTCGTTGATCAGCGCGAGGGTGTTGTGCCCGGCCAGGGCGACTCCCTCGATCTTTCCGGGCACGCCCGGGACCGTACCGAGATCAACGACCAGGCGCTTGCGCAGCACCGGCACGCCCGCGGCCGAGGGGTCGGCCAGCTGCTCGTACGAGGGCGAAGTCGCCGCGGAGTCCCAGGCGCTGCCCAGGATGCCCTTGCCGTGCGGCAGGGTGACGCGCTGCAGCCGGGCCGCCTTGTCGGTGCGCTCCTCCACCAGGAGGCTGTCGCCGCCGATCGCCACGACCGAGGAGACCTTCAGCTCGGAGGTGTCGTCCTCGCTCGGGTCGACCACGTTCACCGGGTCGAACCGGTAGGCGTACTCGGCCGTGACGGCCCGGTGCTTGGTCGAGAAGCGCAGCAGCCGGACGTTGAGCGATCCTTCACCGGCCGCGGTGTCGGGCACCGACAGCGGGCTCTGCACCGCCAGCACCAGGTCGCCGCCCGGGAGTTGGGCCAGCCCCTCGAAACCGCGGTTGATCTTGCGCTGGAGCAGGATGGCGGGCAGCGACTCGACCACCGGGTAGTCGGTGCCGGTCAGGTGCAGCCCCTTGGGGACGTAGCGCGTGAGGACCTGCCCGCGCGCCGACACGTGCACCAGGGAGGGGCCGTACTCGTCGACCAGCCAGAAGCTGCCGTCCTTCGCCCGCACGATGCCCTCGGTGTCGAGACCGTTCGGGTTGTACGAGAGCGGGGACTTCGCGTCGTAGGAGTACGGAGCCTCGTCGCGGCCCTGCTGGTTCGAAAGGCCCGTCACGGCCGCGCCCGACCGGGTGGTCAGCGGTATCGCCTGCAGCACCTTCAGCTTGCCGTGCTCCGTGCGCACCTTCACGATCGCCGGGTCGAAACCGGGGACCGGGAACGTGCGCCGCTTCGCGCCGTCGATCTTGATCTGTCCGTTGGGGCCGCGGTCGGTCACCGTCCAGAACTCGCCCTGGCGGCCCGCCGGGTAGATGTCGCTCCCGATGCCGCCGAGGTCGACGCCCCTGTCGTTGCCGACGGTCCCGGGCAGCAGCGTGTTGGAGAAGGTGCCCAGCGGGATGTCGCCGAGCACCGCGGTGCCGGTGACCCGGGCGGTGCCGTGCCCGTGTCCCGGGGCTCCGGTGGCGGTGCCGGCCACCGCGACGGCGGCGAGCAGGGCGAGCGGCAGTCCCACAGCGACGGAACGCTTGAGAACACGCGGGGACATGAGGCCTCCTGGGGCGCAAAGGTGCGGACAGCGGCCAGGCTGGGCCTTCATTCCCAACGGTGCACCACGGGAGGGTGAACACCGGACGACGTACGGACGGCGCCTCCCGCGAAGGGCGGAGGCGCCGTCGTCAACTGCCGCCGGGATCAGGGGAGGCGGGACGAGCTGTCGTACGTCACTCCTCGCCCGTGAGCACGGCCAGCGCCGCCGCAGGATCGTGATCAGCAGGCCCGGCCGGAGTCCAGCGGCCGCGCTCCTTGCGGTACGGCCACCACCGCCCGTCCCGTCCGTACCGCAACTGCGCATCGGTGCCCGTCACCGTCCACCGGTTGCGGCCGGCCCGCAGCGACGGCCGCGCTCCCTCCTCCCAGGCCTGGTCCAGCTGGGTGCGGGCACGCGCCAGGCTCTCCGGCTCCGGGGTCCACTCCTCCTCCAGTACGGAGAGAGCCGCGGCCCCGCCGTACTCCCAGGCGCGCACGGCGAGCGCCAGCTCGGCCCGCTCGCGCTGCGAACCCTCCGCCAGCCGTGCGGAGAGCCGCGCATCCGCACCGGCCGCAGCCAGCCGTACGGCATCCTGCTCCGGCGTCAACTCCGGTTCCACAGGCTGCTGTTCATGCCCCGGCGACAGCGCGTCCAGCAGCATCAGCCGCGCCCGTCGGGCGGCGTCCGACGCCAGGAACTCCAGGGCTGCCGCCTCCACCCCCGGTGCCGGACCGGTCTCCGTGTCGAGGGAGAGCGGCTGCCCGGGCTCGTCGGGCACCGGAGGCGGGGCGGGCAGCGGCGGGAGGATGTCCCGTGCGGCGAAGGCCTCGTCCGCCCGTACGCCCTCCGGTGGTTCGGTGTCCTCGTCGGCCGGCTCCTGCGGTGCCGCCTGCGCGACGCTGCGCGCCTGCAGTTCGTCCAGCAGCTGCCGCTCGCCCCGGCCGCGCAGGAGCAGGAGCAGGAACGGGTCCTGGTCCATGAGCCGTGCCACCTGGTAGCAGAGCGCCGCGGTGTGCGGGCAGTGGTCCCACGCCTCGCACGCGCACTCCGGCTCCAAGTCGCCTATGCCCGGCAGCAGTTCGACCCCGGCGGCCGCCGCGTCCTCCACCAGGTCCGGGGGCATCTCCCGGTCCAGGAGCGCCGCGATGTGCCCGGACCGCTCGACCGCCATGCCGAGGAAGCGGTCCCACTCCTCCTCGCTGAGGCGCTGCAGCAGCACATCGCTGCGCTGACCGGTTCCGTCCGGGTCCTGGACGACGGCCGTGATCCGCCCGGGCTGTACCGACACCGCGCCGACCGCACCCTGGCGTGCGTACCTGCGGCCCTGCTTCAGCTGTTTGTTGTCCAGCGCCGTCTCTTCGAGCGCGGTGAGCCACGCCCGGCCCCACCAGGTCTCCGCGAAGCCCCGGCCGTGCACCGGTGCCAGCGCGGCAAAGGTGCGCTCCATGCCGTGCGTACCGTCCATGGCATCGCTCATCGTGCGCTCCCTCGCAGCTCCACCAGATCCGCCAGTTCGGCGTCGGTCAGTTCGGTCAGGGCGGCTTCGCCCGACCCGAGGACGGAGTCCGCCAACTCCCGCTTGCGCAGCAGCATTTCGGCGATCCGGTCCTCGATGGTGCCCTCGGCGATCAGCCGGTGCACCTGGACGGGCCTGGTCTGCCCGATGCGGTACGCACGGTCGGTGGCCTGCGCCTCGACGGCCGGGTTCCACCAGCGGTCGTAGTGCACGACATGCTCGGCGCGGGTGAGGTTGAGGCCGGTGCCCGCCGCCTTCAACGACAGCAGGAACACCGGGACTTCACCGTCCTGGAACCGCTGCACCATCTCCTCGCGGCGTGCGACGGGCGTACCGCCGTGCAGGAACTGGGTGGGCACACCGCGCGCCGCCAGATGTTCCTCGACGAGCCGCGCCATCTGTACGTACTGGGTGAAGACCAGCACGCTCGCGCCCTCGGAGAGAATCGTGTCGAGGAGTTCGTCCAGCAGCTCCAGCTTGCCCGAACGCCCGGTGATCCTCGGCTTGTCCTCCTTCAGGTACTGCGCGGGGTGGTTGCAGATCTGCTTGAGCGCGGTGAGCAGTTTGATCACCAGTCCGCGGCGCGAGAATCCGTCGGCTTCCGCAATCTCGGCGAGGGTCTCGCGCACCACCGCCTCGTACAGACCGGTCTGCTCCTTGGTGAGCGAGACGGCCCGGTCGGTCTCCGTCTTCGGCGGCAGTTCGGGGGCGATCCCGGGGTCCGACTTGCGGCGGCGCAGCAGGAACGGGCGGACCAGCGCGCCGAGCCGCTCGGCGGCCGCCGGGTCCTGTCCGCCCTCGACGGCGTGGGCGTAGCGGGTGCGGAACGTGCCGAGCTTGCCGAGGAGTCCGGGGGTCGTCCAGTCGAGGATGGCCCACAGCTCGGAGAGGTTGTTCTCGACGGGGGTGCCCGTGAGCGCCACGCGGGCGCGGGCGGGCAGGGTGCGCAGCTGTTTGGCGGTCGAGGAGTACGGGTTCTTGACGTGCTGGGCCTCGTCGGCGACGACCAGGCCCCATTCCGCCCCGGCCAGCCGCTCGGTGTCGAGCCGCATCGTGCCGTACGTGGTGAGGACGAACTCCCCGTCGGCCAGGCCCTCCAGGGAGCGGGACGAGCCGTGGAAGCGGCGGACCGCGGTGCCCGGCGCGAACTTCTCGATCTCCCGCTGCCAGTTGCCCATCAGGGACGTCGGACAGACCACCAGGGTCGGCCCGGCCGTGGCCGTGTCGGACTGCCGGTGCAGATGCAGGGCGATCAGCGTGATCGTCTTGCCGAGCCCCATGTCGTCGGCGAGACAGCCGCCGAGCCCGAGCGACGTCATCAGGTCCAGCCAGCCCAGACCGCGGAGCTGATAGTCGCGCAGGGTCGCGGTCAGCGCCGCCGGCTGCTCCACCGGCGGCCGTTCCGCGCCCTCGGGGTCTGCGAGCCGGTCGCGCAGCCGCGCCAGCCAGCCCGTCGCCCGCACCTCGACGCGCCGCCCGTCGACCTCCGTCGACCCGGTCAGTACGGCACCGAGCGCGTCGATGGGGGTGACCTTGCGGTCCTGCGTCTCGCGGGCCCGCCGCGCCTCCACCGGATCGATCAGCACCCACTGGTCGCGCAGCCGTACGATCGGTCTGCTCGACTCCGCGAGCCGATCGAGCTCGGCCCTGCTGAGCTGCTGGTCGCCCAGTGCGAACCACCAGTTGAAGCCGAGCAGCGCGTCCGCGGACAGCACCGACGGCATGCCGGAGACGGTCCTGTCGGCGGGGGAGTCGTCCGCCGCCTCGTCGGGAGGGCCGATGACCGCACGGGCCGTGAAGGTGCGCGCCAACTCCTTGGGCCAGTGCACCTGCACGCCCGTCGCGGCCAGCGCACGGGACGCCTCGCCGAGCAGCTCGGCGGCCTCCTCGTCGGCCAGTTCGATCACATCGGGCACGGCGGCCGACAGCAGGGGAGCGAGCGGAGGCCAGGCGCGGGCCGCGCGGCGCAGCGCGAGCAGGGCGTCCATCTGGGGGCGCGGGCCGAAACCGGCGGCCGCGCCCGACCATACGTCGGCTGCATCGGCGACCAGCGTCGGATCGCTGACGCTGTGCACCTGCGGTACGGCACGGAAGACGGGTCCGGGACCGTCCGCATCACCTGCGGACGCCGTGTCGAGGCCGTGCAGCTCGATGCGCAGCGAGATCCGGACACCCGCGTCGTGCCCCGAGGCCACGTCGGCCGCCCAGGCGCGCTGTGCGGGCAGTTGCTGCGGGGTGTCGGCGGCGAAGGCGGGACTCCCGGCGGCGAACGCGGCGGCCGGTGTGCGCGGCAGGCCGTCGGCGACCGCGTCGAGGAAGGCGCGCAGCAGCGGCTCGGGCGCGGGCAGCAGAAGCGGGGCCTCGGCGTCGTCGACACCGCCGAGCGGGACCGCGTGCGCGGTGGGCGGCATCGCCGCGGCCAGTTCCCGTACGCGCTCCAGGTCGTCGGCGGTGAAGGGGCCGGCCCGCCAGGCGTCGTGGTCGGTCGCGGTGAGTCCGGGCAACAGGCGCCCACGCGCCGCGAGTTGGAGCGCGAACACCGCGGCGGTTCCCCAGAAGGCGGCCGCGGGAGAGGCGTGCGCCGAAGCCCGGGCGCGGGTGAGGACGGGCAGAGCGTCGCGTACGGGAAGCAGCAACGCCCGTACGGAACAAGGCGTCGCGTCGTCCGCGACCACGGTCAGGTCCTCGACGGAACCGGGGCCTTCCGGGGGCTCCGTGCTGTCGGGGTGCCAGAACGCGATCCGTCCGGTGCGCGAGGGGTCGGAGGGCAGGAAGACCGTGGAGCAGCGGGAGAGTTCGGTGATCTGGGAGGGCGTTGCCAGGGGGAGTCGGTGCACAGCGATAGCGCATTCCTCAAACTTGACTACTGCAGGCCGGAGCCGCCGAGGGTACCTGACGGGTGGTACCCGACGGGAGTCGAACCGCCGTGATCCACGTCACTTCGGATCAGGGGGGTGTAGCCAGCCCCACCATGGCACCGGGGGACACCCCCGCCGGTTCCGGGTGGTGGCGCCATGGTCGCCGACGGTCACTGATCCGTACGTTCTATGAGGTCAGCGCATGGGCCAACAGACCGGAGACCGTCATGCCACAGGCCGCCTCAACGCTCACGAGGCCGGAGCGAGAGCCCCGGACGGGCAGCGATTTCGCGCCGCTCCTCAGGACGGTGAAATCGCAGGGGCTCCTGGAGCGCCGTACGGGCTGGTACGCCGTCGGCATCCTCGCCAATCTGGTCGCACTCTCCGCGGTGATCACGGGCATGGCACTCCTCGGCGGCTCATGGTGGGTGCTCCTGCTCGCCCTCCCGCTGGCCGTGCTCTCGGCCCGTACCGCCTTCTTCGGACATGACGCGGGACACGCGCAGATCAGCGGCGACCGCCGTACGGCGAAGGCCGTCGGTCTGCTGCACAGCAACCTGCTGCTGGGCATGAGCTACGCCTGGTGGAACGACAAGCACAACCGGCACCACGCCAACCCCAACCACGTCGACAAGGACCCCGACGTCGGCGTCGGCGCCATGGTGTGGACCCAGAAGCAGGCGGCGCAGCGCGAGGGATTCGCCCGCTGGCTGACCCGCAATCAGGCGCGGCTCTTCTTCCCGATGCTGCTGCTCGAAGGCATCGCGCTGAAGATCTACGGATTCCAGGACCTCAAGCGCCAGCCCGCCCGCGAGCGCGCCGTCGAGGGCGCGCTCCTCCTGCTCCACCTCGGCGGCTACCTCACCCTGCTGCTGACCACCATGTCCGTCCCGACGGCGATCGTCTTCGCCCTGCTCCACCACGCCCTGTTCGGCCTGCACCTCGGCATGACCTTCGCCCCCAACCACAAGGGCATGGAGATGCCCGACCCGGAGAGCGAGGAGCGGTGGGGCCACCTCAAGCGCCAAGTCCTCACCTCGCGGAATGTCCGCGGCGGGCTGCTCACCGACTGGTTCCTCGGCGGGCTCAACTACCAGATCGAGCACCACCTGTTCCCGAACATGCCCCGGCCCCATCTGCGCCTCGTCCAGCCGCTGGTGCGCGCGCACTGCCGTGAGCTGGGGATTCCGTACACCGAGACCGGGCTCGTCGACTCCTACCGGCAGGCGCTGACGCACATGCACGAGGTCGGTGAGCCGCTTCGTGCCGGATAGTGGAACCGACGGGCGCGCATGCGCGTTCAACAGTCAGAGAGCGGCAGTCGCCGCGAAGGAGGCGTCGCAGATGTCAAGGACCGCAGTCATTGCCGCCGGGGGTGTCGTCGCCGGCCTCATCCTGATTCCCATCATCGGCTTCCTCCCGGCACTGCTGGTGCTGATCGGGGTGCCAGTGATCGCATACCTCATGCTCGACCCCAGCCAGCGCCGCAGGCTCCGCCGGGTCGCGCGCAAGGAGATAGGTCGCTGACCAGGCTCTTGTCATCCGTGCCGGGATAGGATCGACGAAGGATCACCGGCACGGACGAGGGGAGTTCCGCGCGATGGGCGGGACGGTCACAGCGGTCAGCAGCAACGGGGAGTACTCCTTCACCAAGCCGAACCGGAACAGCATCACTCTGCTGTCCGGACTCGGTGTGGAGGGCGACGTGCACGCGGGGGTCACGGTCAAGCACCGCTCACGCGTCGCCCAGGACCCCACGCAGCCCAACCTGCGCCAGGTCCACTTCATCCACCAGGAGCTCTTCGCCGAGGTCCTCGCCGACGGCTTCGAGGTCGCGCCGGGCCAGCTCGGCGAGAACATCACCACCAGTGGGATCGACCTGCTCTCCCTTCCGGCCGGCACCCTGCTGCACGTCGGCGACGAAGCGGTCGTCGAGGTCACCGGACTGCGCAACCCGTGCCTGCAGATCGACAACTTCCAGGACGGGCTGCTGAAGCAGGTCGTCGGCCGCGACGAGGCGGGCAACATCTTCCGCAAGGCCGGAATCATGAGCATCGTGAAGGCGGGCGGCGAGGTCCGGCCCGGCGACCCGATCAGGGTCGAGCTTCCGGCCGAGCCGCACCGCCCTCTGGAGCGGGTCTGACCGCCGGTCTCAGCTCAGCGCGCAGGAGTTGACGACGTCACCCTCCGCGGGCCGTGCGATCGTACGGTCCGCGGGCGGTGCGGTGCCGTCCTCCACCCATGCGGTGAGCGCCGTGAAGGCTGAGCGGTAGCAGGGCAGCACCGGTCGCAGCCTGTCCGGATAGGTGTCGTACAGCCCGTCGGTGTGCGTGCCGGCCTCCACGGTGTAGTAGCGGTGAATCCGGTCGCGCCCCTTTCGCGTCACCATCCGTTCGTACACATCGGAATCGGTGGCGATGGGCAGCAGACTGTCGAGCGTCCCGTGCAGCGTGATCAGCGGCTTCCCGATCCGCCCGGTGAGGGCGACGCGTGCGACCGCCCGGTGCACGGACGCGGGTCGCGAGGCGTAGTCGTACAGGGCGTCCGACGCGCAGGGCGCAAGGATCTCCGCGGCCGTCGAACCGGTCGACGATCCAGGGCAGTTCACGTCGTACGACGGGTCGAACTCGGCGCGGAACGTCTTCTGCGTCACTCCCCAGTACGCCTGCTGGTGGTACGGCCACAGAAACTGCGAGCCCTGCGCGAACCCGGCGTCGAGCAGGGCCTGGTCGTCCGCCGCGCCGAGGCTCCGGGCCACGGTCACGGGCAGCGACGTCAGCAGGTTGGGCCCCTCGGCGGTCCACAGGGTGCCCTCCCAGTCGACCCCGCCGTCGTACAGCTCAGGACGGTTCTCCAGCTGCCAGCGCGTCAGATAGCCGCCGTTGGAGATTCCCGTCATGTACGTGTGCCGGGGGCCGTGCCCGTACCGCTGCCCCAGCACCTTCGTCGCGGCGCGCGTCAGCTCGGTGGTGCGCCGGTTCCACTCCGCCACCGCGTCCCCGGGCCGCTTCCCGTCGGTGTAGAAGTCCGCGGTCGCGTTCCCCTTGTCCGTGGCGGCATAGGCGTACCCCTGCGCCAGCACCGCGTCGGAGATCAGGGCGTCGGTCGCGTACTGCTTGCGTGTGCCGGGCGCCCCGGTCACCACCAGACCGCCGTTCCAGCGGTCGGGCAGGCGGATCACGAACTGGGCGTCGTGGTTCCAGCCGTGCGTGGTGTTGAAGTGCGAGGTGTCGGGGAAGTAGCCGTCGATCTGCACCCCCGGCACCCCCGAAGGATTCCTCGTCCCCCTGGCGGCGAGACCCGCTTGGTCGGCCGTGTCGGTGTACGGGGTTCCCGCCAGCGCGGCCGTGGTCAAATCGCCCAGGCAGGCTCTCTGTTGGCGCTCCGCACCAGGAACATCGATCCGGTCGAGCCGTACGCAATGACCGTCGGCCGGGGCGGGCCGGGCAGCTGCGGGCCCGGCCGCGGTCAGCCCCAGCAGCAGGGCGGCGCACAGCGGAACACTTCTGGACAGGCGCATGGACGGCCTCCGGAGCACGAGAGGAGAAGCAGCGGGAAGAGTGGGTGCAGCGCCATATGCTCCAGTCGCGCATTCGTCACGGCCATGGGTCCGCCCCACACGGCGGGGGACCGGGTCATGTGCGGGTGGGCGGTCCTCGTCGTCAGGCGGGCCGTACGGCCAGTGCCTCCAGCGCCTCGAGCAGCGCGGGCAGCTTCGCGCCGCGCCCGAGCGGCAGCACTTCGCCCGGAGCCTCGTCCAGGAGGAGGAAGGCGATGTCGTCGGTACGCGCCACCATCGACCAGCCGGGGCCGTCTGCCCGTACGGTGCGGGCGCCGTCCGGCGCGTACGTGGAGCGCACCCGGCCGACCGGCGGCGGCGACGCCACATAGCCGTGCAGCTCCTCGATCACCCGTGCCGCGGGACCCGAGGGCTTGTCCGGTGCGATGTCGGGCGCGGCGAACGCCTCGTCCCCGGAAAGCTGTTCACGCCAGGTGGCCCACTGCAGAGCGATCTCGTCCGCGCCCAGCCGCCGCTGGGCCGGACCCCACTGCTCGGTGTCCGGCGGGACCAGCGGCGACTGATCGTCGGGGTCGTGCGGCTCGGGAATGCCGGGCGCGGACACCGCCACGGCGAGGGGCCAGCCCGGCAGCGAGGCGACGATGCTCCGCTCGTCGGGAGACAGGTCGTACTCGATGCCGCAGTCCCAGGTGGCGATCGCGACCGCCACCAGCGACACGTCGTCGACCACCACGGTCCAGCGCGCGCCGTTCTCGTCCTGGCCCAGCACCAGTCCGTATCCCTCGGGATGCGGTGCGATGCCGAGCGTGGCGCAGGCCGCGGGGAAGTCGTCCCCGAGCACGCTCGGGAACTGTGCGGGGGTCAGCAGCAGCGCCGTGAGCACATACAGCGCATCGTCTGTGACATCTTCCGTCCCGGCCACGCCGCACTCCCTAAGTGATCAGTCGTCGGCGCACCTTAACCACTGAGTAACCCGGCCGTCGAGGCCCCCGTCCCTCAGGCCACGGGCAGACCGAGGAGGGAGCGCGCCACGGTCTGGGGACTCTCGTCCCGCTCGCGGGCCAGGGCGATCACCGCCCGGGTGGCCAGCTCGCTGATCCCGAAGGAGAGGGCCTCGGGCGAGACCCACCCGGCGGCCTCGTCGCTGCGGTCGTCGTCGTCCTCCGCGCAGGCCGACACATAAGTCGCGGCCGCCTCGAAAATATTGTGCTGCGGGTTCTCCCGCCGGGCGGCGGGCACTGCCGCGTTGCTGTCCGGCGTGAAGAACTTCCTCAATCTGCTCAACATCAGACCCACCGTCCCCGTGCGTGGTGCATGTCCGCCGATCTTTCAAGTCGGCTCCTCCAACGTAGGGTTGGACCCCCGCGGTCTGATAGAGGACGGGGGCTGTGAAGACTCAGCCGTCCGCTTCGAGAGCGCGGAGCGTGGAGCGCAGCCAGGTGATCTCGGCCCGGCTGGTGGCCCGGGCGATCGTGAGGATGCCTCGCCTGAAGGGGTCGTCCAACTCCTCGGCGCGCAGCGGCCGGTCGCCCTCGTAGAAGAAGCTGGCCGGTTCCTCCAGGAAGGCGAGGCGGCGCCGCAGTACGTTCGACTGCGCTTCCGCGCCGGGGAGGTGGCGCAGGAACGCGAGCAGCGTGAACCACCTGTTCTCGTCGGTGATTTCGCCCCGGGCCGGCTCGGCGAGCCGCCGCTCCAGCTCGTCCCGCCCTTCGGGTGTCAGCTGCAGGACGTGCCGGGGTGCGGCGACGGCTCCTGGCTGTGTCTCGCGGGCCAGCCACCCGGATTTCTCCAGCCGCTTGATCGCGGGGTAGAGCGTGCTCTCGGCGACGGGGCGGACATGGCCGGTGAGCGCGGTGATGCGCTTGCGCAGTTCGTAGCCGTGCAGCGGTGCTTCGTAGAGGAATCCGAGGATGGCGAGTTCGAGCATGCCCGCATTCTGCCGCACTCCCGCTGTACCTCGGTAGCGTCATACATCGGCACCGATGTATTGTCTGGCCGTCGGCAGGACCGGAGCAGAGGGAGTTGCGACATGCACAAGGCACGCTTCGACGCACAGGGGAGCCTCATCCGGTGGACCGAGGCCCCGGGGGACGGTC
Organism: Streptomyces sp. NBC_01465; assembly: GCF_036227325.1. Classification (NCBI taxonomy): domain Bacteria; kingdom Bacillati; phylum Actinomycetota; class Actinomycetes; order Kitasatosporales; family Streptomycetaceae; genus Streptomyces; species Streptomyces sp. NBC_01465. The sequence continues at coordinate 8,420,193 of NZ_CP109467.1, forward strand.
CCGCGCGGGTCTACGTCCACGGGCTGGGCTCCGCCTCGACCGTCTACCACGCACACATCGCCGCCCACCCGGACCTGGCGGGCCGCAGGACGCTCTTCGTCGACCTGCCGGGCCACGGCATCAGCGACCGGCCTGACGGCTTCGGTTACACCCTCGAAGTGATGGCGCAGGCACTCGCGGCCGCACTGGACGCGGCAGGCGTGGAGGGCGCGGAGCTCGTCGGGCACAGCATGGGCGGCGCGGTCGCCGTCGTCCTGGCGTACCGGCGCCCCGACCTGGTCTCCCGCCTCGTGCTCACGGAGGCGAATCTCGACGCCAATCCTCCGGTGAAGGCGGGCAGCAGCGGCATCGCCTCGTACACCGAGGAGGAGTTCGTCCACGGAGGGGGCTTCGGGAAGGTCCTGCGGCGGGTGGGGCCCGACTGGGCGGCGACCATGCGGCTCGCCGACCCGCTGGCCCTGCACCGTACGGCGATCGGCCTCATGAGCGGCACGCAACCCACCATGCGGCGCATGCTCATGGACATCACCGCCGACCGCACCTATCTGCAGGGTGCGCTCAGCGGCGAGCTCGCCGGCCACGAGGAACTGGTCGCCTCGGGCGTGCGGGTGGAGACCGTCGCGGACGCGGGCCACAACGTCATGTTCGACAACGCGGCGGCCTTCACCCGGGTCCTGGCCGCTCAGTCCTGACGGACGGCCACCGCCAGGAAACGGCTGTCCTCGTCGGTGTACGAGACCAGCCGCCAGCCCGAGGAGGCGAGCAGCGGACGCAGGACCGGCTCGGCGCGCAGGTCGTCGGGGGTGATCCGGCGCCCCTGCCGGGCGGCCAGCGCCGCACGGCCGATGGGGTGGAAGAGCGCGAGCAGCCCGCCGGGGCGCACCACCCGGGCCAACTCGCCCAGATTCTCCTGCGGTTGAGGCAAGTGCGAGATCAGCCCGCTGCCGAACACCGCGTCCAGGGACTGCGACCGCACCGGAAGCCGTGCGACATCGCCGAGCAGCAGCTGCCCGTTGCGGTCGCGCCCGGCGCGCACTGCCGCCTCGAGCATCCCGGGCGTCACATCGATTCCGAGTACGGAACCGCGCTCGCCCACGGCCTCGCGCAGCGCCGGCAGGGCGCGACCCGTGCCGCAGCCGGCGTCGAGCACGGCGTCGCCCGGCCGCAGCCCCAGCGCGCCGACGGCGGCCGCGAACGCGGGACCGTCGTCGGGGAACCGGGTGTCCCAGTCCGCCGCGCGGGCACCGAAGAACTCCTGAACGTGCGTGTGGTCATCGGCCATACGGACATGATCCCCTACCCGATCGGGCGTCGAACTGTGCGCACGTTCGAGCACGGCGCGATCGTCATGGAACACGCCTTCGCCATAATCCGGCCGCTTTCGAAATGCGCCCCCACCGCACGCCCCCAACGGGTCTAGCGTCCCGGATCCATGGGACACCTGGACCACGCGGCCTTCGGATGGCTGACCCCCGTGCTGTCGTACGTCATGGCCGCCATCGGCTCTGCCCTCGGCCTGCGCTGCACCGTACGGGCACTGGAGACGAGCGGCCGATCGCGCCGCAACTGGCTGGTCACCGCGGCGACAGCGCTCGGCACCGGCATCTGGACCATGCACTTCGTCGCGATGCTCGGCTTCGGCGTCAGCGGCACCGACATCCGCTACAACGTGCCGCTGACCCTCCTCAGCCTGCTCGTGGCGGTCCTCGTGGTCGGCGTCGGCGTCTTCGCCGTCGGCTACGGCCAGGACCGCGTCAGATCCCTCCTGATCGGCGGACTGACGACCGGACTCGGGGTGGCGAGCATGCACTACCTCGGCATGGCGGCACTGCGGCTCCACGGCACGGTGCACTACGACCCGATGCTGGTCGGACTCTCCGTCCTCATCGCCGTGCTGGCCGCGACGGCCGCGCTCTGGGCGGCCCTCAACATCGAGGCGCCGGTCGCGGTCGCGGGCGCCTCGCTCGTCATGGGACTGGCGGTGAGCAGCATGCACTACACCGGAATGTTCGCCGTGAGCGTGCAGGTCACCCCCTCCCGCAGTGTGCTCCCCGGGGCCACGGCGATGCAGTTCATCTTCCCCCTCGCCGTGGGCCTCGGGTCGTACCTCTTCGTCACCTCCGCCTTCGTCGCGCTCTCCCCGACGGCACGCGAACGCGCGGCCTACGCCGCCGCGGAACGCCTCACCGAATCCGCAGCGCCGTAACCGAGGCCAACGGCCCCGGCCGCCAGTTCCGTATCCGCAATCGAGGAGAGCCGGTGCGAACACCCCGCAAGAACCAGGGCGACACCGCCCCGCAGCCGCCCGCGCCGCAGACGCGCGGACGGCGCGCGCACGCGGGTCCGCCCGCCGAGGAGCACCCGGTCGGCGAACCGCCGGAGCTCCCACCGCCGATGGCCGCAGCCCCGGGCCGCATCACCCTGCGCCCGAGGACCGTACGGGCGAAGATCGTGTCGCTGCTGATGGTGCCCGTCGTCTCCCTGCTGGCCCTGTGGGGGTTCGCCACCGTCACGACAGCCCAGGACGTGGCCGGGCTGCGGCAGTTGCAGCGCGTCGACGAGCAGATCCGCAACCCCGTCACCTCCGCCGTCGTCCAGCTCCAGGCGGAGCGGCGCGCGGCACTCCGGTACGCGGCGGCCCCCGGCAGCGACGCCGGGGCCGAACTCCGCCGCCAGGCGGGGCGCACCGAAACCGCCGTGGCAGCACTGCAGGTCGGCGGCAGCCACACCGTCGCCGACGCCGGCGGCATGCCCGCCGAAGTCGTCGACCGGCTCGGCGCGTTCGTCCGGGGAGCCACACGTCTCGACGCCCTGCGGACGGCAGTTCTCGACCGTCACGCGAACGGCGACACCGCGTACGAGCAGTACAACGCCGCCATCGCCACCGGGCTCGGCGTCAACGGCGCCCTCACCGGCGCGCAGGGCGGAGCGGACACCTCCGGCCTGCGGGTCCAGTACGAACTCTCCCGGGCGGGCGAAGCACTCTCCCAGGAGGACGCGCTCCTCGCCTCCGCGCAGCTCGCCCACTCCCTGTCCGGAGAGCGTCTGCGCGCCTTCACCGGAGCCGTCCTGACCCGCCGTGACCTCACCGCGTCCGCCGCCGACCTCCCGGCCGCCTCCCGCTCCGCCTGGCAGGCTCTCAGCTCCTCGGCGGACTACACCCGGCTGCGTACCGCGGAGGACAAGGTCCTCGCCGCGTCCCCCGGCCGCGCCGCCGCCCAGGCCGCCCCCTCCGACGCGTGGGACCCCTCCTCAGCGGCGGTGCAGAGCGAACTGCGCGACATCGCGGCGGGCGCGGGCAGCAGGCCCGACCCCGTGGCCCGCGGCCTGCTCACCACCTCGGGAGCAGCCGTCCTGCTCGGTCTCCTCGCGGTGGCCGCCTCGCTGGTCATTTCCGTACGCATCGGACGCAGCCTCGTCGTCGAACTCCTCACCCTGCGCAACAGCGCGCTGAGGATCGCCCGCAGCAAACTGCCCCACGCCATGCAGCGTCTGCGCTCCGGCGAAGAGATCGACATCCAGGCCGAAGCCCCACAGGGACCGCCCGCCCAGGACGAGATCGCCCAGGTCGGCGAGGCCCTCGACACCGTGCACCGCGCGGCACTGGGCGCCGCCGCCGAACGCGCCGAACTCGCCGGCGGAATCTCCAAGATCTTCGTCAACCTGGCCCGGCGCAGCCAGGTCCTCGTCCACCGCCAACTCGCCCTGCTCGACAGCATGGAGCGCCGCGCGGAGGACCCGAACGAGCTCGGTGACCTGTTCCGCCTCGACCACCTGACCACCCGCATGCGCAGGCACGCGGAAAGCCTCATCATCCTCTCCGGCGCCGCACCCGGCCGGGCCTGGCGCAAGCCCGTACCCCTCACCAATGTCGTACGGGCCGCTGTCTCCGAGGTCGAGGACTACGCACGCATCGAGGTCCGCCAGCTCTCCGAGGCCGCCGTCACCGGCACCACCGTCGCCGACCTCACGCACTTGCTGGCCGAACTCGTCGAGAACGCCGCCCAGTTCTCCCCGCCCCACACCAAGGTCCGGGTCAGCGGCGAGCCCGTCGGCAACGGATACGTCCTGGAGATCGAGGACCGCGGACTCGGAATGGGCCCGGAGGCGCTCGCCGAGGCCAACCGCAGGATCGAACAGTCCCAGTCGCTCGACCTCTTCGACAGCGAGCGCCTCGGCCTCTTCGTCATCAGCCGCCTCTCCGCACGCCACGACATCAAAGTCCATCTGCGGGCCTCTCCCTACGGAGGGACCACCGCCGTCGTACTCCTGCCGACCGCCATCCTTCCCGGCGCGCTCACCGCACGCCCGGCCGACCGGGACGCCCCGGAGCGTGCCCCCGAACCCACCGAGGAGACACCCGCGTTCCCGGCTCCCGGACCGCGACCGGTCCGCGCCGACACCCCCACCACCGCGTTCCCCGCGCGCGAACCACGCCCCGCACTCGCCGCGCCGGCCGAGGACACCCCGCCGCCCCCCGGCGTCGCCACGCTTCGGCCGCGCACCCGCCCGGCCGAGGCCCCCGCGGACAAGGACCCCCGGTCCGCGGCGGAGAGCGACGACGATGCCGAACTCCCGCGCAGGGTCAGGCAGGCGAACCTCGTGGCACAGCTGAGGGAGGCGCCACCCCCGGCCGCGCCGGCCGGAGCCGCACCGCCCGAGGACGAAGACACCGCACACCGCACCCCGGAACAGGTCAGAGACCGTATGACGGCCTACATGGGCGGTTGGGCCCGCGGCACCGCCACGGGTCTCACCGATACGGCCGGCGAAGGAGACCGAGCATGATCGAGTACCAGAGGGCCGACACCCAGCCACGCGCCGGCGATCTCGACTGGCTGCTGGACGACCTGGTGGACCGCGTGAGGGAACTGCACCATGCGGTCGTCCTGTCCAACGACGGTCTGGCCGTGGGCGCTTCGAGCGCGCTGACACGCGAGGACGCCGAGCACCTCGCCGCCGTGGCCTCCGGCTTCCACAGCCTCGCCAAGGGCGCGGGCCGGCACTTCCACGCCGGTGCGGTACGCCAGACCCTGGTCGAGATGGACGACGGATTCCTGTTCGTCGCGGCCGCCGGAGACGGCTCATGCCTGGCCGTACTGAGCTCCGTCACCGCCGACATCGGGCTCATCGCGTACGAAATGGCCCGCCTCGTCACCCGCGTCGGCGAACACCTCCGCACCCCGCCGCGCCTGACATGACCCAGGACACCGCCGGCAGCGCACCGGGCGAGGAGCAGGGGCAGGGGCAGCCGGGCAGCCGCTGGTACGACGCCGACGCGGGCCCTCTCGTACGCCCCTACGCCATGACCGGCGGCCGCACCACGTCAGGTCCCAGCGGGGTGCGCCTGGACCTCATCGCACTCGTCACCCTCGACGGCAACGCGCCCCCCGCCTCCGAGGAATCGCTCTTCGGCCCCGAACACCGGACTCTGCTCACCCTGTGCCGCACCGAGACACAGTCCGTCGCCGAACTCGCGGCCGGCGCCGACCTGCCCGTCGGCGTCGTCCGCGTCCTCGTCGGTGACCTGCTCGAAGCGGGCCAGGTCACCGTTGCCCACCCCGTACCGCCCGCACAGCTACCCGACGAGAAGATCCTGAGAGAGGTCATCGATGGGCTTCGAGCGCTCTGACACCACCGAGGGGCAGAACACCGCCCTCGCCCTGAAGATCCTTGTCGCGGGCGGCTTCGGCGTCGGCAAGACGACCCTGGTCGGAGCCGTCAGCGAAATCCGCCCCCTGCGTACAGAAGAACTCCTCAGCGAGGCCGGGCAGACCATCGACGACACCGACGGCCTCGACCACAAGACCACGACGACCGTCGCCATGGACTTCGGCCGCATCACCATCCGGTCCGGGCTGTCCCTGTACCTCTTCGGCACCCCCGGGCAGGACCGCTTCTGGTTCCTGTGGGACGAGCTCTCCCAGGGAGCCCTGGGAGCGGTGGTACTCGCCGACACCCGCCGCCTGGAGGACTGTTTCCCGGCTGTCGACTATTTCGAGCACCGGCACATCCCGTTCGTGGTCGCAGTCAACTGCTTCACCGGGGCCCGCACCTACGGCGCACACGAAGTGTCCCGCGCCCTCGACCTCGACCGCGGAACCCCCGTGGTCCTGTGCGACGCGCGCGACAAGGACTCGGGCAAGGAGGTCCTGGTCCGCCTGGTCGAGTACGCCGGGCGGATGCACACCGCCCGGCTGCTCGACTCGGTCGGCTGATCAGTCGGAGACGGCGGCCTGCGCGAGCACCTTCTCGATCCTCACCCGCACGAGGAGTTCACCCGGCACGCCGTTGCGCGCGCCGAACTCCTCGGCCCGGTCCTCACCCATGTACCGCGCACCGATGCGTGCCGCCCAGTGACGGACTTCGCTCAACTCCTCGACGATCTCGGCCTGTCCGCGGATGACGACGAACGCGAAAGGGGGCCGGTCGTCGTCCACGCACAGCGCGACCCGTCCGTCGCGCACCAGATTGCGTCCCTTCACGGACTCCTTCGCTGTGTTGAAGACGAGATCGTCGCCGTCCAGGAGAAACCAGACGGGCGCGATGTGCGGGCTGCCGTCGGCCCGTACGGTCGAGAGTTTTCCGGTACGGGTGGACTCCGAGACGAACGCCCGCCACTGGTCATCGGTCATTTTCTGTGCCATGCGCACATCATCAACCAGTGTGGAGCCGCTTGCCCGCGGAGCTGCCGTGGTGAAGGCTGGCAGCCGAACGAGGGACACGGGGAACGAATGAACGGGGAGGGCCGGCACATGGCGCTGGACAAAGGACTCGACTGGCTGCTGGACGATCTCACCAAGCGGGTCGAACACGTACGGCACGCCCTGGTGCTGTCCAACGACGGCCTGGTGACCGGCGCGAGCACCGGGCTGGCGCGCGAGGACGCGGAGCACCTGGCCGCGGTCTCGTCGGGTCTGCACAGCCTCGCGAAGGGTTCGGGCCGGCACTTCAGCGCCGGCAAGGTGCGGCAGACGATGGTCGAGTTCGACGAAGGGGTCCTCTTCGTCACCGCGGCCGGCGACGGCAGCTGCCTGTGCGTGCTGAGCGCGGCGGAGGCCGACATCGGGCAGATCGCGTACGAGATGACCCGTCTGGTCAACCGGGTGGGGGAGCACCTGGGGGTCTCGGCCAGGCAGTAGACGCGGGCCGCCCGAGCGGCCTGCCGCAGAGTTATCCACAGGCCCGGCGGGATTCTTCCCGCCGGGCTACGGTCGTCACTGAGAGTATTCATTGCTCGCGGGGGAGGACCGCATGACCGTGAAGGAACAGCAGCGCACGACGACCGCCGGGACCAGCAGGAAAGCGCCGGCCGCCGCACGTGCCGCACAGGAACTCATGCTGAAGCGGGGCGAGTTCGATCTCGCCGTGCAGCTCGGCCATATCCGGACGGTGACGGAGCCGGGCGACGCGCGACGTCGTGTCGCCCCTGAGGAAATCGAGCGACTGCAGGCGCAGCCGGGCTTCCCCGACACCCTCCGGGAGCGGATCCGGACCGTCGGGACGGCGGACGGCGCGGAGCTGCTCGGCATCAGCACAACACGCTTCACCGCGCTGGCCCGTACGGGCCATGTCACACCCGTGCGCTTCTATCTGAACAGGTATCGGGCGGTGGTCTGGCTGTACCTGGCGGAGGAGCTGAGGGCCTTCGCGTCCAGAGAACCCGGACTTCTCACCGGGACCATGCCCAAGAGCTGTCGCGCGCAGCTCGACGCGGGTGAGGACTGGCGCCCCCGCAACTGGCGCGGCCGTCGCCTCGGCATGCTCCTGCGCCAGACGGAGGGCGCATGGGAGCGTGCAGCCGTCATGGCGTGTGTGCTCGACCCCGTACAACTGGCGGAAGTCGTGGACGACCCCTATGAACGCGCCCATCTGCGCAAGCTCCAGCCCGATCTCGCCCCGGGACGTCCCCCGTCTCCGGCGGCGTGGGAAGCGACGCAGCGTCTGCTGGCCGCCGACAACCCGGACGAGTTGCTGTGGCACAGGATGAGCCTGGTCCTCGCACTGGACGACGCCAGGGAGGCGGGAAGCGCACCGCACCCGGACGGAAACGCGTCCGCACCGCCGCAACTGCCGCCGACGGTGCGGGCGGAGCCGCCCCAGAAAGGCTGGCGGAGCCTGCTGGGCCTGAGGGCGAAGGAGTAGCGGGGGAAGGTCCGGCCGTCACCGCGGCCGGACCACGGCTTCGCGGTGACGGAGATGGGGCGGAGGAAACACCTAAGCTTGCGGGCATGTGGAGAGCGCACAGGGGTCAGCAGGCCACCACCGACGAGCCGAACGGAGCCGGGCGTTGACAGACTTCGATGCCCTCGACGCGCTGCTGGCCTCCGTCCGGCTCGAGGCAGCACTTCCCCCGGCCGCCGAGCGACGCCTCCTGCGCGAGGGCCTGGGCCTCGCCCAGGCGCAGGTCGCCGAGGCGCTCGGGGTGAGCCCCAGCACGGTGCGCGGCTGGGAGGCCGGACGCGAACCGGCCGGGGAGATCCGGACGAAGTACGCGTACCTGCTCGACGGTCTGCGCGCGAAACTGCACCCCGAGAACGAGCAGACGGCCGAGGACTCCGACGGCGAAGGCGACATCGAAGGCGACGGCGCGGAGGACGTGGAGCTGGCGGTGGCCGCGCCGTGCGTACTGTGCGGACAGCCGGCGAGGCATCAGGTCGAGGGCTTCCCGCAGCATCTGACACCCGAGGAGTGCGCCGAGGCCGCCCCTCCGCAGAGCACCCCGGCGCCCGCCGATACGCCGCGGCCGGAGCCCCGTGCACACACGCCCAAGACACCGCCGACGCAGGCGCGTCGCGCCCTCCAGGAGTCGTCGGACATGCCCGATCTGATCGGGCAGGCGGTACAGGCGGCCATGGAGAAGGCCCAGGGCGACATGGAGGCGGCGAGCGCGGCGTTGCTCAAGCGCGCGATTCCCGACGCGATGAGCCTGCTGGACGCCTGCCGCAAGGGCGCCCGGTACGACATCGTCGCCCACCCCTGGGTCCCGGACGTGCTGAAGAAGAAGACGGCCCGAGGAGCGGACGAGATCTGGGAGGCCCGCCCCAAGTGGACCCGGGCCGAGCTCCCGCCCGGGGCGCACGAGATCACCGCCCTGGACATCAACGGCGCCTATCTGTCGGCACTCAAGACGCACCTTCCGCTGGGCTCCCTTGAGCACTCCTCCGGGGACACCCACGACCGGCGCCGGGCCGGCATCCATCTCATCACCCCGGCCGCCTGGGAGTACGAGGACGTACTGCCGAACCCGATCGGCAATCGTGACGAGCCGGGTCCCCTGTGGATCACCGAGCCGACGCTGCGCCTCCTGCTGCGCCTCTCGGGTACGAAATACCGGTTGTGCGAACCACCGGTCATCCATGAGTCGTTCACCTCGGGCGCCACGGAGAATCTCCTGGAGAAGTTCCGCGGCACCTTGCGTGACGCCCGTGAGCGCGCCATTGCCGAGGACGACGAAGTCACCCTGGAATACGTGAAGGCGATGTACTCCAAGTTCGTCTCCACGATGGGGGAGTCGAACTACAACCGTGAGCTCTACCGCCCGGACTGGATGCACATCATCCGCTCCCAGGCCTTCGCGAACCTCTGGACCAAGGCCTTCAAGGCACACAACGAGAATCTGACCGTGGTGCGCGCCATGGGCACCGACGAACTCCACCTTCTCGGTGACTGGCGCCGGGTCTTTCCCGAGGGACGGGGAGTGGCCGAGGTAAAGGTGAAGGACGTCTACACCGTCGGCGGCGACACGGGGAGCTGACGTCATTCGAAAGAATTCGGCCGGATGACCAATCCCCCCGGGGCACCGGCTCCGAATCACCTCCGTAGAGACGAGTCTCCAGGAGGATCAGCGGGTGAAAGAAGTGGTGTACATCAGCGGGCCCTTGCCTGCCGGGCCCGATCTGCCCGTGTTGGTGGGCCAGGTCGCCAGGGGCGACCAGGAGGCCTTCGGCTCGCTGTACGAAGTGGTCTGCGGCCCTGTGCTCGGACTGGTCCGGAGCGTGCTGCGCGATCCGGCACAGTCCGAGGAGGTGGCCCAGGAGGTCCTCACGGAGGTGTGGCGCACGGCCGCCCGCTATCAGCCGGACCGGGGCGGGGTCATGAACTGGGTGCTCACCCTGGCGCACCGCAGGGCGGTGGACCGGGTGCGCTCCGCACAGGCGTCGGCCGACCGCGAGCACAAGGCGGCCCTGCTCGACCGGACGCCCGCCTTCGACGAGGTGACCGAGCAGGTGGAGGCCCGGCTGGAGCGCGAGCAGGTGAGGCGCTGTCTGCGGTCCCTGACCGAACTGCAGCGCCAGTCGGTCACGCTGGCCTACTACCAGGGGCTGACCTACCGCGAAGTGGCCGAGCTGCTGACCGTACCGCTGGGCACGGTCAAGACCCGGCTGCGCGACGGCCTGATCCGGTTGCGTGACTGCCTGGGGGTGAGCACATGAACGCGGAACTGCACACGCTCACCGGTGCCTACGCGTTGCACGCGCTGTCGGACGAGGAACGTGAAGAGTTCGAGCGGCATCTCGGCGACTGCGCGGCCTGCGCCCTGGAGGTGCAGGAACTCAGCGCCACAGCCGCCCGTCTCGGGCTCGCCGTCTCGGTCACCCCGCCGCCCGAGATGAAGGCCGCGGTGATGCGTCGGATCGGCACGGTGCGCCAGGAACCCCCGCTCGCCCCGGCCCCGGTCCGCCCGGTCGGGGCCAGGCTCCGCGGTCGCAGGGCTGCCCGGTTCCTGCTGGCAGCGTGCGTGGCGGTGGCCGCCGTCAGCGGCGGGATCGCGGTCTGGCAGCACCGGAGCGCCGACGAGGCCCACCAGCAGGCCCGCGCCGCACAGCAGCAGTCCGAACAGCTTGCGAGCGTGCTCGCCGCGCCCGACGCCAAGGCCACCACCGGGCAACTCGCCGGCGGCGCAAGCGGCACTCTCGTCGTCGCGCACAGCAAGAACCAGGCCGTCTTCGTCGCGTCCGGCATGCCCAGGCCCCCGGCCGGCAAGGTCTACCAGCTCTGGTTCAACGACGCGGGCACGATGCGCTCGGCAGGTCTCATGGACCCGTCGCAGACCACCGAGGCGGTCCTGCTCGCAGGCCCTGTCGACCAGGCGTCGGGCATGGGCATCACCGTCGAACCCTCCGGCGGATCGAGAGCACCGACCTCCGCGCCGCTCGCACTGATGAACTTCCCCGCAGCATGAGGAGCCCCGCCAAGTGACGGTCTCTGTAGCCCTGTTCACCTCCGATCTCCGCCTGCACGACAATCCGGTGCTCGCCGCCGCACTCCGCGGTTCCGATCGCATCGTCCCGCTGTTCGTGTACGACACCGGAGTGCACCGAGCGGGTTTCGACGCCCCCAACCGGCGGGCGTTCCTCGCCGACTGTCTGACCGATCTCGATGCCGGACTGCGGTCGAAAGGCGGTCGCCTGGTGGTCCGCAGCGGTGACGTGGTGGAGCAGGTCCGCTCCGTCGTGCGCACCGTCGGTGCGACGCGCGTTCATGTCGCGGGTGGAGTGAGCCGGTACGCCACCCGCCGCGAAGGGCGCCTGAGATCGGCCCTCGTGGGAACCGGATGCACCCTGGCCGTGCACGAAGCCGTCCTGACGGCGGTCGCGCCCGGCGCCGTCACCCCCGCAGGCAGCGACCACTACGCCGTTTTCACCCCGTACTTCCGGCGCTGGACCGAAGTCGGGGCCCGGGACCCCGTCCCGACACCGCGCAAGGTGAAGGTCGCCGAGATCGCATCCGAGCCGCTCCATCCGCGTACTGGAATCGACGGGGTCTCCCCGGGACTTGCCGAAGGAGGCGAGAGGGCAGGTAGGCAGCGGGTCTGGGAGTGGCTGTCGGGCGGTCTCGCCGGGTACGCGGACGGCCACGACGACCTGGCGGGCGACGCCACGTCACGGCTCTCCCTGTTCCTCCACTTCGGCGCCCTGTCCGCGGCCGAACTCGTCCACCTGGCCCGGCGGGAGAACTCGGTGGGCGCCGAGGCGTTCGTACGGCAGCTGGCCTGGCGCGACTTCCACCATCAAGTCCTCGCGGCCCGGCCGGACGCGGCAGCGGAGGACTACCGGTCCCGGGGTGACCACTGGCGCTCGGACGACAAGGAGATCGCCGCCTGGCGGGAGGGCCGCACCGGCTATCCGCTGGTCGACGCGGCGATGCGACAGCTCGCCCATGAAGGCTGGATGCACAACCGGGGCCGCATGCTGGTGGCGAGCTTCCTCACCAAGACGCTGTACGTCGACTGGCGGGTCGGCGCCCGGCACTTCCTGAGCCTCCTGGCCGACGGGGACGTCGCCAACAACCAGCTCAACTGGCAGTGGGCGGCGGGCACAGGAACTGACACCCGCCCCAACCGGGTCCTCAACCCCGTGGTGCAGGGCAAACGCTTCGACGCGCAGGGCACCTACGTACGCCGCTGGGTGCCCGAACTGGCGGGCGTCGAGGACCGCTACGTACACGAACCCTGGAAACTGGAGGGCCTGGACCGGGCCGGGGTCGACTACCCCGACCCCGTCGTCGAACTCGCCGAAGGGCGCGCCCGGTTCGAGCAGGCGCGCGGAGTCTGAACGTCAGGTCCGCGGACGGCGCGGCGGCAGCGGCACGAACCCGCTCGTGCGGGCCACGTAGTCGCTGTAGCCGGGCCGCCCCGACATGTGCCGCTCCAGCAGCGCCTTTCCGCTGCCGCGGATCAGCAGGAAGGACATCACCAGCGGCGACACCACGGTGGCAGCCGCCGCCCCTGGCGCATCACAGACCAGCAGGAACAGACCCCACCAGACGCAGAAGTCACCGAAGTAGTTGGGGTGCCGCGTCCAGCTCCACAGGCCGCGGTCCATGACCGCGCCCCGGTTGGCCGGGTCGACCTTGAAGCGCCGCAACTGCCGGTCGCCGACCGCCTCGAAGACGAACCCCACGCCCCACAGCAGCACCCCGGCCCACACCAGTGGACCAAGGTCCGCGCGTACGTACATGGCGGCCTGGACCGGCAGCGAGACCAGCCAGACCAGCCCGGCCTGCAGCAGGTAGACCATGCGCAGCGCGTACAGGCTGCGGCTGCCGGGGGCCTTGGCCAGCAGCGCCTCGTAGCGCGGGTCCTCGCCGTGTCCCCGGCCCCGGCGCACGATATGGGTCGCGAGCCGCAGCCCCCACAGACAGGTCAGGGCCGTCACCAGCAGCCGCCGGCCCGGATCGCCCTCGCCCGTCGACATGCCGTACGAGACGAGCGCGACCGCCGTGAAGGCGAAGCCCCAGGCGGCGTCGACGATCCGGTGCACCCCCTTGCGTACGGCGACGGCGAAGGTGGCGAGAAGCACGGCCAGCGACGCCGCCCCCGTCACGGGCAGACCGAGTGCGAACTGCCCCCAGGAGTAGCCGCTCACCGTGTCCTCCGAGCTGCGAGCCGCCCGGCCGCCGTCACAGCGTCCCCTCCCGGGTGAGCAGCGTCTGCTGGACATCCAGATAGCCCGACCGGAACCCCGCTTCGGAGTAGGCGAGATAGAACGTCCACATCCGGCGGAAGACCGCGTCGAACCCGAGCGCCGCCACGGCGTCGGCCCGCTCGGTGAACCTCTCGCGCCACAGCCGCAGCGTTTCGGCGTAGTGCGCGCCGAAACCGTCCCGCTGTGCGACGCGGAGCGAGGTGTGGGCGGCGGTGACCTCCTCGATCGCCTCCGTGGAGGGCAGCAGACCGCCGGGGAAGATGTACTTCTGGATCCAGGTGTACGTGTCCCGGCTGGCCACCATCCGCTCGTGCGGCATGGTGATGGCCTGCACCACCGCGCGCCCGCCGGGGACGAGCCGGTCGTCCAGCGCCTTGAAGTACACGGGCCAGAACTCCTCGCCCACCGCCTCGATCATCTCCACGCTGACCACGGCGTCGTAGCGGCCGGTCGCCTCCCGGTAGTCGCACAGCTCGACGCTCACCCGGTCGGCGAGGCCCGCGGCCCGGATGCGTTCGTTCGCGAGCGCGCGCTGCTCGGCGGAGAGGGTGAGCGTGGTGACGCGGGCTCCGCGCTGTGCGGCCCGGATCGCCAACTCGCCCCATCCGGTGCCGATTTCGAGGAGCCGGGTGCCTTCGCGGACCGCGGCAAGATCGAGCAGCCGGTCGATCTTGCGCTGCTGGGCCGCCGCGAGCAGCGGCCACTCGGCGGGGAAACCCCGGAACACGGCCGACGAGTACGTCATGGTCTCGTCGAGGAACAGGGCGAAGAGTTCGTTGGACAGATCGTAGTGTCGGCGGATGTTGGCCCTGGCCCCGTCGGGCGTATTGCGCAGGGCGTCCGGCTGCCGCAGCGCCCACATGCCGCGCAGCCGCTGGAGCGGGCGCGGGATCAGGTCGGCCGCGTTCTGCGCCAGCACCGTCAGTACGCCGACGAGGTCGGGGGCGTCCCACTCGCCGGCCTGGTACGACTCGCCGAACCCGATCAGGCCGCCCGCCCCGATCCGGCGGAAGAAGGCGTCGGGGTCGTGGACCTCGAGAAGCGGACCGCCCGGGCCGAGCGCGTCACCGGTGCCGAACCGCACATAGAGGGGGAGCCGTACGAGAGCCCGCCGCACGAGGCGCTCGGCCACGGCGGTACGGAGCCGGGACGTCCGGGGCGGACGGACGACATCGGGCCAGCGTTCGGGGTCGTCGACGACGGGGCGACGGCTCAGGGACGTACTCACTCGACACCTTCCTGGGGGCGATGAATGGGGCGGGGCCGGACGGGCAGCCCGCGCAGATACAGACGGATGCCGTGCACGCGGATGGCGAGCGAGACGACCGCCGTCGACCAGGGGCGGCGTACCGCCAGCGGCAGGAGCACGGATGCGGTGGCGGGCCGCCGTTCACCGCGCACCTTCGCCGCGAACACGGGTTTCCCCGAACGTATGAGACGAATCGTCAGATCCAGCCGGTCGCCGGGTTCGGGCAGCCGCATGCGGTACTCGCCGTCGACGGGGAAGAAGGGCGAGACGTGGAACTCCTTCTCCACCGGGCCGAGTTGTGAGCCGCTGGGACGCAGGAGATAGCAGTGGCGCTCGCCGTAGGTGTTGTGCACCTCGGCGACCACGCACACCAGTGCGCCGGACGGGTCGTGGCACCAGTAGAGGGTCAGCGGATTGAAGACGTACCCGAACACCCTGGCCTGCGTCAGCATGGTCACCGGCCCGCCCGCCAGGTCGACGCCCTCGGCCGTGAGATAGCGCTCCAGGCCGGCCCGGATGGTGGGGGAGCGGCCGCCGAAGTGGTCCCGGGCATCGAACCGGGCGAGCGGCCGCAAGGGACGGGGCAGGCGCGGGGGTCGGTCCGGGTCGACGCACCACAGATAGGTGCGGTGCCGCAGGGCGTAGCGGCGCGGCGACGTGCGGTGGTGCGTGACTGTGCAGGGGTAGAGGGCGGGAATCACCACGTCACCCCCAGCGCGGCCGCGGCCATGACACCCGAGCGGCAGCCGTCCTCATGGAACCCCCAGCCGTGATAGGCGCCGGCGAAGGCGGTGACCGGGCCGCTGAGGTCGGGCAGTTCACGCTGGGCGGCCACCGAGTCCTGGGTGAACACGGGATGTTCGTACGTGGACCGGGCCACCACCTTGGCCTCGGCCACCCGCTGTTCGGCGTTCAGGGTGACGACGAACGTCTCGGGCGCGGTCAGCCGTTGCAGCCGGTTCATGTCGTAGCTGACCCGCACACGGTCGGCGGGGGTGTCGCAGGACGGCAGCAGATAGTTCCAGGAGGCGCGCGCCCGTCGGCTGCGCGGCAGCACGCCGGTGTCGGTGTGCAGGACGGTCGGGTTGCGGGAGTACCGGAACGCACCGAGCACCCTGCGCTCGGCCGCGGTCGGATCGGCGAGCAGCCGCAGGGCCTGGTCGGCGTGGACGGCGATCACGACCGCGTCGTAGGGCGCCGTCGTGCCGTCCTCCGTACCGAGCTCGACTCCTCCGCCGGGAAGCCTGCGGACGAAGCGCACCGGGTCGCCCGTGCGGACCCGGGGCAGCTGCTTGGCGGCGCGCTCCACATACGCACGCGAGCCGCCCGTCACCGTCCTCCAGACCGGGGACCCGGTGACGGCCAGCATCCCGTGGTGCTCCAGGAACCGGAAGAGATACCGGGCCGGATGGCGCAGGGCGTCGGTGGCATCGCAGGACCACACAGCGGAGACCAGGGGCGTCATGAAGTGCGTGACGAAGTACGGGGAGTAGCGGCCGGCCGTCAGGAACTCACCCAGCGTCGGATCCCCCGGAGACCCGGCCGCCAGAACCCGGCGCGCGGCCCGGTGGAAGGCCGGAACCTCGGCGAGCATGCGCAGATACGCGGGGCGCAGGGCGTTGCGCGGCTGGGCGAACAGACCCGGGAGGCCGCGGGCCCCCGCGTACTCCAGTCCGCAGCCGTCGCACCGTACCGACATGCTCATCTCGGACTCCTGGGTGGAGACACCGAGCTCGCGGAAGAGCCGCAGCAGATGGGGGTACGTGCGGCGGTTGTGCACGATGAATCCCGAATCGACGGCATGGACCCGGCCGTCACGCGAGAGCACGTCATGGGTGTGGGCGTGCCCGCCGAGCCGGTCGTCCCCGTCGTAGAGCGTCACCTCGTGCGCGTTCCTGAGGATGTACGCCGCTGTCAGCCCGGCCACCCCGGCACCCACGACCGCGATGCGCCGTCTGCCCTCTGCCATGCCGCTCCCTCCGGTAACCCCTGCGATGCGGCCGTGCCGCAGGTCACTGGTGATTCGGAGCCGCGGAGGGGGCGGATTGGTGGGACGTCCCGGACAGAAAACTGCGGGTGTGCTCAACACCGGCACGATTCCAACTGGCCAAAACGGGGCATTGCGGTCATCGGTTGGTACCGTCCCGGGTGATCGCATGTGCCCCGCGATCCCCTGCCGGCCGCACAAGGTGGAGCAACACCACCCCACGCAGCACTCCCTGACGCGGCATCACCGGCCTCACCGAGGGGCAGAGGGAGCCAGAGGATGACCCAGGACGGCACAGCTCAGGCCGGTGCGGATTCCGCTCCACGGGCCGCGAAACTGACCCTGCCGACGCTGACCATGATGGTGGTCGGCTCGATGGTCGGCGCCGGAGTGTTCTCACTGCCCCGCCGCTTCGCGCAGGAGACCGGCGTCGCCGGCGCTCTCATCGCGTGGTGCATCGCCGGCGCCGGAATGCTGATGCTCGCCTTCGTCTTCCAGCGGCTGGCGGTGCGCGCGCCCCACCTGGACGCGGGGGTGTACGCCTACGCGAAGGCCGGATTCGGCGAGTACCTGGGCTTCTTCGCCGCCTTCGGCTACTGGGCCAGCGCCTGCGTCGGCAACGTGACGTACTGGGTCCTGATCATGTCGACCATCGGGGCGATCGCCCCGGCGCTCGGCGACGGCGACACGCTGATCGCGGTGATCCTGTCCTCGTTCGGGTTGTGGGGCTTCTTCCTGCTGATCCGCCGGGGCGTCAAGGAAGCCGCGGCGATCAACCGGATCGTCACGATCGCCAAGATCGTGCCGATCCTGGTCTTCATCGTCCTCGCGCTCTTCTACCTGAAGCCGCACGTCTTCGCGGACAACTTCGGCGGCGCCGACTATGCCGGCTCCCTGTTCCACCAGGTCCGCGGGACGATGCTGGCCACCGTCTTCGTGTTCCTCGGCGTCGAGGGCGCAAGCGTCTACTCCCGGCACGCCCAGCGCCGCGAGGACGTCGGGCGGGCCACGATCCTGGGCTTCCTCAGCGTCTTCGCCATCTTCGCCTCGGTCACGATCGTCTCGTACGGCCTGATGCCGATGAGCGAGATCGCCGAGCTGCGCCAGCCGTCCATGGCCGGCGTGCTGGAGGCCGCGGTCGGGACCTGGGGGAAGGTGTTCGTCAGCGTCGGGCTGATCGTCTCGGTGCTCGGCGCCTATCTGGCCTGGACGCTGATGGCCGCGGAGGTGCTGTTCGTCGCGGCGAAGGACGACGACATGCCGCGCTTCCTGCGGAAGGCCACCGACGAGGACGTCCCCGTCCCCGCGCTGGCGCTGACCACGCTGCTCTCGCAGATCGTGCTCGTCGTGACGATGTTCTCCGACGACGCGTTCAACTTCGCGCTGGACCTGACCAGTTCACTCAGCCTGATCCCGTTCCTGCTGGCAGCGGGCTACGCGGTGAAGCTGGCCTCCGGGTTCCGGGGCACCTCGAGTCCCCCCGGGGCGGCGGCCCGCAAGGGCAGCGACCTCACGGTCGCCGCGCTGGCCACGCTCTACACGGCGTTTCTGCTGTACGCGGCGGGACTGAAGTTCGTCCTGGTCTCCTTCATCATCTACGCCCCGGCGACCGTCCTGTTCGTGATGGCCCGCCGTGAACAGGGCCGCAAACTCTTCGGCCCCGGCGAACTCGTCATCTTCGCCGTCTCGATCGCCGGAGCCGTCGTGGGCGTGATCGCCCTGGCCGTCGGCTGGATCAGTCTCTGACCTCCGCATCCCCCCACTCACCGCGCCGAGCCACGGAAGGCACCACCATGACAAGTCAGCAATCCACTCCGCAGTCGGCCCACGGTGTGCACTCCGAGGTCGGCCGGCTGCGCAAGGTCCTCGTCTGCCGCCCCGGTCTGGCACACCGCAGGCTCACCCCGACCAACTCCGACGACCTGCTCTTCGACGACGTCATGTGGGTGGAGAACGCACAGCGTGACCACGCCGACTTCGTCAACAAGCTCACCCAGCGCGGTGTCGACGTCGTCGAACTGCACGAGCTGCTCGCGGAGACGATGGCCATCCCGCAGGCGAAGACCTGGCTCCTGGAGCGCAAGATCGTCGCGAACGAGGTCGGTCTCGGCCTGGTGGACGGCACCCTGGCCTACCTGGAATCCCTGGCGCCCCGCGAGCTCGCCGAGTTCCTGATCGGCGGCCTTGCCACCACCGATCTGCCCGAGGAGTACCGCTCCGGCTATCTGGCCCTGGCCCGCGACTCGACGGGCGTACGCGAGTACCTGATGCCGCCGCTCCCCAACACCCTCTACACCCGCGACACCACCTGCTGGCTGTACGGGGGCCTGACCCTCAACCCGCTGTACTGGCCCGCGCGGCACGACGAGACGCTGCTGATGAAGGCGATCTATACCTTCCACCCCGACTACGCGAGCTCCACCGTCTGGTGGGGCGACCCCGAGCAGAGCTGGGGCCAGGCCACCTTCGAGGGCGGCGACATCATGCCCGTCGGCAACGGGGTCGTCCTGATGGGGATGAGCGAGCGCACCTCCCGGCAGGCCGTCACGCAGGTGGCCGCAGCGCTGTTCAGTCAGGGGGCGGCCGAGCACGTCATCGTCGCCGGCATGCCCAAGCTCCGCGCCGCGATGCACCTGGACACGGTGTTCACCTTCGTGGACCGGGACATCGCCACCCTCTACCCGGCGATCATGGACTCCGTCCACACCTTCTCCCTGCGCCCCAGCGACAAGGCCCCCGGCGTCGAGATCATCGACGAGGCACCGAAGGCGTTCACCGATGTGGTGGCCAAGGCGCTCGGCCTGCCCGAGCTGCGCACCATCGCCACCGGCGGCGACGTGTACGCCTCGGAGCGCCAGCAGTGGGACAGCGGAAACAACGCCGTGGCTCTCGAACCCGGCGTGGTCTTCACCTATGACCGCAACACCCAGACGAACACGCTCCTGCGCAAGGCGGGCGTCGAGGTCATCACCATCGTCGGAGCGGAACTCGGCCGCGGCAGGGGCGGCGGTCACTGCATGACCTGCCCCATCATCCGCGAACCGGTGGACTTCTGACCCCGCGTCAGAGAGTCGAGTGGTGCGGGCGTGGCGGATCATCGTGAACGTGCCGATTATTCCTAATATGTGATGCACCGTCCGTCACCGGCTGTGAGGAGCCCGATTCATGCGTCACTCCCTGACCCGAACCGCAACGCTGACCGCGACCGCCCTGCTGCTGGCCGCGGCACCCGTCGTACAGGCGTCCGCCGCTCCCACGGCCGCGCCGCGGCCGACGCTGTCGGCCAAGGCGACGGTCAAGAGCATCGCGGCCTGGCACCAGTTCCGTGTCTACGGCTCCAGCGGCCACATGCGGGCCGGCACGCGCGTCACGCTGCAGCAGCTGCAGCGCAAGCACTGGGTCTCGCTCCCGATCCACATGAACACCACGCGGACCGGCGCGTACAACCTGCGCGTCGAGCTCGGCCTCCGGGGTGCCAACAAGATCCGGATCGTGGGCGGCGGAGCGGTTTCGCCCACGGTCTCGGTCACCATTCGCTGAACGGCCGAAGGCCGGTTCCGGCAACCCCCGTGGTTGCCGGAACCGGCCTTTTGTCATGCCCGGCCGGTGATCAGCAGGCGCCCTGGTCCTTCCAGACGCCCCATTCGCCGGTCGTGCCGGGCGTCTCGTTCTGCGTCCACCACTGGGCCTTCCAGGTGTGTCCCGCGTACGAGACGAGGTTGCCCGCGGTGTAGACGGCCGTGGCGCTCCACGCGGTGGCCGAGCAGGTGCCGGTCGGCGGGGCCGTCGTGGGCGGGGCTGTGGTCGGCGGCGGCGAGGTCGGCGGGGTGACGCCGGCGAACTTCACCGAGTACTTCGCGAAGTCCCAGTCCGACTGGGCCACGCTGCTGCACGTGCCGGACGTCTGGCCGTTGTTGTCGACCGGCGTGCACTGCCGGTCCCTGTTGAGGGACCAGAAGGTGAAGCGGTCCATGTGGTGGCCGGTCGCGAAGTCCAGCACGGTCTGGAAGTCGGCCTGGCTGAAGTACTCGCCGGTGTCGCTGCGGCCGTTCATCCCGGAGAAGCCCTCGTGCGCGTACGCCGTCGCCGCGTCCCAGCCGAAGGTGGACTGCAGGATGGAGTTGAAGTTCGTCAGCGCGCTGGTCTGCGAGGCTGCTCCGTTGAAGCCGCCGTCGAACGGCATGATGGAGAAGTTGTTGGGCGTGAAGCCCTGCGCCTTCGCCTCGAGGAGCATCTGCTTGCCGAACCAGCCGGTGCCGTCGGCGGTCCCCGCCGTGGTGACCGAGACGTAGAGGCCCGGGTTGTTCTGCTGGAGGATCTTGGCCGCGCCGATCTCGTGCGCGATGGCGGCCGTGTTCTCGTACTCCGGCTCCTCCAGGTCGAAGTCGATGGCCTTGAGCTGGTACTTGGTGATGACCTGCTGGTAGGCGGCCGCGGTGGATGCCGCGTCCGAGCAGGCCTGGCCGAGCTTGGTGCCCCCGTACCCGCCGATGGAGACCGACACGTCACCGCCCTTGGCGCGGATCCCGCTGATCACGGACGCTACGGCGGTGTCGGAAGAGACGGCCGACGTGCCGTCCCAAGTCGGGCTGCAGCCACCGCCGTTGGGCGCCAGGATGAACGCGAGCTGGAAGGCCTTGAGACCGGTCGCGTCCATGATGGCGCCCGCGTTCGGCGGGTTGTTGTCGTTCGGCATCAGATAGGGAGCGGCGGCGTACCACTGGTTGCTGAGCGCGGTGGCGTCGGCCGTCGCACCGGCGGCCTGGTCCGTGGCGAAGGCGGTGAGTCCGGCGGTGGCCAGCGCGGCGGTGGCGGCACCGCACAGCAGAGCGCGAAGACGCTTCATGGGGGGTCTCCTGTCGGGGGACGGTGCGGCAAGAATTGAGCAGTGACGGAGACACGTCAATGACTTGGACTAGACCATTGCGGATTCTTGAATCTTCAGCAGTTTCCGGCGTCCGGGGCTGCGGCTTCGAGGTCGGCGACGCTGCCCGACATGATCGTCCGTACGTGCTCGGTGATGTGCTCCGCGGGCCAGTCCCACCAGGCAACGGCAAGGAGCCGGGCCACGTCCTCGTCGCTGTAGCGGGTGCGGATGAGGCGGGCCGGGTTGCCGCCGACGATTCCGTAGTCCGGTACGTCTCCCGTGACCACGGCGCCGGTGCCGATGATCGCGCCGTGCCCGATCCGTACGCCGGGCAGCACCGTCGCGCTGTGGCCGAACCAGACGTCGTTGCCGACGACGGTGTCCCCGCGGTTCGGCAGTCCTGTGAGGAGGTCGAAGTGGTCGGACCAGGAGCCGCCCATGGTGGGGAAGGGGAAGGTCGAGGGGCCGTCCATACGGTGGTTGGCGCCGTTCATGATGAAGCGCACCCCCGTGCCCAGTGCGCAGAACCTGCCGATGACCAGTTTCTCCGGCCCGTAGTGGTAGAGCACGTTGCGCGCCTCGAACGCGGTCGCATCGTCCGGGTCGTCGTAGTAGGAGTACTCCCCGACCTCGATCAGCGGGGACTTCACGAGCGGCTTCAGCAGAACCACCCGGGGCTGGGACGGCATGGGGTGGAGGACGGTCGGGTCGGCAGGTACAGGCATGTCGGACGATTCCTTACGGGACGCACGTTGCTTACCGTCCCATGATCGCCGACTCAGCCGCGGGCCCGCGCCGTCAGCAACCGGTGGGCGTGCACGGCCAGTTCCGTCTGCAGACGGCTCATCGGGTCGCGGTCGAACCCGCCGGTGAGCCGCTCGATCTGCTTCAGGCGGTAGCGCAGGGTGTTGTAGTGGATATGGAGCTGCTCGGCGGCTTCCACGCCATTGCGGTCGCGTGCCAGATATACGCCGAGGCTGTGCACCAGGCTGCCCTCGTGCAGGCTGTCGTAGGCGAGCAGGGTGCCCAGCGCCTCGTCGACCAGCCGTGACAGTTCGCGCCGCGGGAGCTGGTCCAGGAGCCGGTACACGCCCAGGTCGCGGTGCTCGCAGACGAAGTCGGTGCCGTGCAGCTCCCGGCCGAGCGTCATGGCGGTGACGGCCTCCCGGTAGCTGAGGTGCAGATCCGCGAAGTCCGCCTGTACGCCGCCCGCCGCCACCCGCACCTGCGTCTTGGGCAGCGCCGTCGCCACGGCGTCGTACACGGCCCGTACGACGGAGCGGAGCGACTCGCCGGGCTCGACCAGCAGCGCCAGCCCCGAAGGCACCCCCCATCCGATGGCCCGCGGCCCGACGACGGCCCGGACGAACGGCAACAGCCGTTCCTCCGCGCTGAGTTCCGTCGTCTCCGTTCCCTCGCGCACGTCGCCCAGCTCCACCAGCACGGCGGCGCGCGGCACTTGGAGTTCCCAGCCCATGGCGGCAGCCCTGCGCGCCGTCTCGGCGCGGTCCTGCGGGGCGGACGAGACCAGCTCCGTCAGGAGCAGCGCGCGGGAGCGGCGTTCACGGCCCGCCACCGCGCGTTCCTGTACGGCGACCATCGCGGCCAGCGTCGCGGCGTGTTCGAGTGCGGCCAGCTGGTCCTCGGTCGGCGGCTGCCCGCACCACAGGGCGACACTGCCGTGCGCGGGCGAGGCGTTCGCGCCGATCGCCCGCTGGGTGGACGCACCGGTGTCCCCGGGAGGGTTGCCGGCCGAGGCGAGCAGGGTGCCGTCGGCCCCCAGTACGGCGGCCGGACACTGAGCCAGATCGGCGAGGACGGTGGTCAGTTCCTGGTACGCCCCGTCGCGCAGGACGGCCGTGGTGAGCCGCTCGTGCACCTCCTGGGAACGCTCCAGGGAGAGCGCCCGGCGATTGAGCACGGTCCCGATGACCTCGGCGAGAATGTCGTTGAACATCACCTCGCCGGGCAACTCCACGACGGGGAAGCCCAGTTCGTCGGCGGCCTCCAGCATCGCCTGCGGCAGACGCGGAAGGTACGGGCCGACCTTCACGCCCAGCCCCGCCAGACCGCGCGCGGCGAGCGAAGGGACGAGCGCGCTGAGCGCGTCCTCGTCACCGCGCAGCGCGTACGCCGTCGTCAGCAGGAGCTCGCCGCCGCGCATCCAGCGCACGATGTCCGGCACTTCCATGATGTTGACGACGCGCACGCGCCGCTCCGCGCCCTGCCGTCCGGCCACCAGGCGCGCCCCCGCGAGACAGGGCAGTGCGAGGGCCTCCGCGACCGTGATGCCGGCGCCGGGAAGAGGACCCGCTCCTGGCGGCTGCGCCGGGAGCTGAAGTGGGGAGGGAGGCGCCGTCGGCGCCGCTGACGTGAGGTGCGCTGTGCCTGCCACGCCCTTCACTATGCGCAGGTCAGGGGCGTGTGTAAACGGAGTACGGGCTGGTAATGGGACGTTAACCAGGCGGAAACGAGGCCGAGTCGGCCCCGCTGTCATCCGGCGTCAACGGACTGCCTCCGCCGCTGGCAGCCGCTGCTCATGACCCGAAACCGGCCAGTTCCTAAGGTTGCGGCCATGCCCCCAAATCCCGAGATCCGGAACGCTTCCGCCGGTGTCACCGTCGTGGCCATCGGCGGGAACGCACTCCTGCGCGGAGGGCCCACCGCCACCATCGCCGAGCAGTTCGAGGCGGCCCGCACCCTCGCGCGGCCGCTGGCCGAACTCGTCGCCGCCGGGCACCGCCTCGTCGTCACGCACGGGAACGGCCCCCAGGTCGGCTTCATCAAACGCCGTTCCGACCTGATGGCCGACCTCGCACCCGAACTGCCCAGCCTCGACCTGGACATGTGCGTCGCCGACTCGCAGGGCAGCATCGGCTACATCCTCGCCTCCACGCTCGCCGGACACCTCAAGACGGTCGGCCACGGCGACCGGGTCGCGGCCCTGGTCACGCACACCGTCGTCGACCCCGCCGATCCGGCCTTCGCCCACCCCACCAAGCCGATCGGCTCGTTCTACGACGAGGAGACCGCCGGCAAGCTCGCCGCCCGGCACGGCTGGCACGTGACCGAGGACTCGGGTCGCGGCTGGCGGCGCATCGTCCCCTCCCCGGCACCGCGCCGCGTCGTCGAGCAGGACGCCGTCGCCGGACTGCTGGCCCAGGGATACGTGGTGATCGCGGGCGGCGGCGGAGGCATCCCGGTCGTCGAGTCGCCCGACGGTACGTACAAGGGAGTCGAGGCCGTCATCGACAAGGACGCCACGTCCGCGCTCCTGGCCACCGTCCTCGGTGCGGGACTCCTGGCCGTCACGACGGGCGTGGAGCAGATAGCCGTCGACCACGGCCGGCCCACGCAGCGCCCGCTGGCGCGCCTCACCTGTTCCGAGGCCCGCCGTCACCTCGCGGACGGCCAGTTCCCCGCAGGCAGCATGGGCCCCAAGGTCGAAGCGGCCCTTGCCTATCTGGACGCGGCCACCACCCGGGACGCCCGCGTCCTGGTGACCTCGCCCGCAGCGCTGGCGGGTGCGATGCGGGGGAGCGGCGGCACCTGGCTCGTACGGGACGACGCGCCGGTGCCGCCCGACGGCACCCGCTGACCCGGCTCCGATCACGCGCCACCCCACCCGGCACCCCGACCGCCCCCGGAGTTGACTGATGCCCCCTCACATCCCCACCGCAGAAGGCCACTTCCACCTCCCCACCACCGCCAAGACCGGCCGGTGGGGCACCCTCCCGCATCCCGGCTCCAGCCCCGTCCTCATCGTCGGCGACGGGGAGACCGTCACCGTGGACACGGTCTCCCACGAGGGCATCCTGGAGGACCAGGGCCGGGATCCGGTCGCCTTCTTCGGCGCCTACGGAGTCGCCGAGCGCGACGTGCTCACCGATGCCCGCGACATCGCCGCCTCGGCCCTCGAGCGCGACCCGGACGCGGACGGGCCGCATGTCGTCACCGGCCCGATCTCCGTCACCGGCGCGGTCCCCGGCGACCTCCTCAAAGTGGAGACCCTCTCCCTCTACCGCCGTGCCGACTACGGCATCGTCTCCAGCCGCCACGGCAGGGGAGCACTCCCCGCCGCCTTCCCGGCCCCGGACACCGTGGACACCGCCGCCACCCGGCGGCTGCCCTCCGGAACGGTGTCCACGTTCTGCGAGGTCAGGGTCGACGGCAAGGGGCGGCCGCTCGGCGTCATTCCGTACGGGACGACAGGCCGCGCCGCCCGCTTCCCGCTGCGCCCCTTCATGGGCGTCATGGGCGTCACCCCGGCGGACGAACTGCCGCTGAGCACGGTGCCGCCCGGGAGCCACGGCGGCAATCTCGACGTCAAGGTCCTCGACACCGGCACCGCCCTCTACCTTCCGGTCCAGGTCGACGGCGCAGGTTTCTACACCGGCGACCCGCACTACGCGCAGGGCAATGGCGAAGTCGCGCTCACCGCACTGGAGGCGCCGCTGCGCGCCACGTTCCGCCTCACCGTCCTGAAGGGCGCCGCCGCCCGGCGGGCGGTCGGGCTGATCGACACCCCGTTCGGCGAGAGCGACACCCACTGGGTCGCCATCGGCCTGCACAAGGACCTCAACGAGGCGATGCGGGCGTCCGTCCGCGCCGCGCTCACGTTCCTCACCTCCCGTGCGGGCATGGACGCGGCGAGTGCGTACGCGTACCTCAGCGCGGCCGCCGACCTCGAAATCTCCCAGGTCGTCGACCAGGTGCAGGGCGTGCACTGCCTGATCCGCAAGTCCGACATCGGCGAGTTGCCGAGCGAAATCCCCTCAGAGAAAGGCGAGTTCATGACCGACAAGGAAGGCACCCCATGACCGGACTGATACTGCGCGACGCCCGCGTCGAGGACGCGGCGACCACTTCGGACATCTTGGTCGAGGCGGGCCGCATCACCGCCGTCGGCCCGACAGGGGCGCGTGCGGACACGGCGTACGAGAGCATCGACTGCGCCGGACGCGTCGTCCTGCCCGGCTTCGTCGAGGCCCACATCCACCCCGACAAGGCACTCCTCGACGGCCTGCGCGCACCGCGTGGCACCACCCTCGCCGACGCCATCGCGGTCACGCTCGACCTGAAGCGCGACTTCAGCCACGACGACGTGTACGACCGCTCCCGGCGCGTCATCGAGTCCGCGATCCTCAGCGGCACCACCACCCTGCGCGCCCACCCCGACGTGGACCCGGTGGAAGGAATCCTCGGAGTCGAGGTGCTCATCGAACTCCGGGAGAAATACCGGGACTTCATCGACATTCAGATCGTCGCCTTCCCTCAGGAAGGCATCCTGCGCGCGCCCGGCACGGAAAAACTCCTGCGTGCCGCACTCGCCGCCGGGGCCGATGTCGTCGGCGGATGCGCCTACCAGGAGGAGTCCGTCGAGGACTGCCGCCGCCACGTCGACCTGGTCCTCGACCTCGCCGTCGAGCACGGCGTCCCCGCCGATCTGCACGCCGACTTCGCCGACGACGCGGGCGACCCCCGCTACACCATGGCGGAGTACGTCGCCGAAGCCACCCGGCAGCGGGGGCTCGGCGGCCGCGTCACCCTCGGCCACATGACGTCCCTCGCAGGCCGGCCACAGCCCGAACGAGCGGTGGCGATCGGCGCGTTGGCGTCGTCCGGCGTCAACGTCGTACCGCTCCCCGCCACCGATCTGCACCTGGGAGGACGCTCGGACACACACGCCGTACGACGCGGAATCGCACCCGTCCGCGAACTCTGGGAGGCCGGCGTCGTCACCGCCACCGCCAGCAACAACATCCGCAACGCCTTCACCCCCTACGGCACCGGCGACCTCCTCGACATCGCCCTGCTCCTCGCCCAGACCGGCCACCTCTCCGGCCCCGACGACCTGCGCCGCGTCCTGCGCATGGTCACGCACGACGCCGCACGCGTCGTCGGCATCGCCGAGCATTACGGCGTACGCGCAGGAGCCGTGGCCGACCTCGTCGTCCTCGACACCACCCGCTACGACGACATCGTCCTGGACCGTCCCGAACGGGCCTACGTCATCAAGGCGGGCCGCGTCGTGGCCCGCACCACCCGCACCCGGCAACTGGTGAACGCCCCTGCGGCCTGACGGCCGCCGCACCACTTCATGGCTTCTGTATTTCGGCACCCGCACGCACGTCTCGGCTCGTTCGCCCGACGCGCCCGCACCACGGGCCGTACGCATCCCCAGACCCCCGGGTCCTCCTCCACCTGAACAGGAGTCCGTCATGCGCGAACGCATACCGCACGAGATCGTTGCATCCCTGCTCGCCGGCGCCACCGCCTTCATCGGCGGCAACGCCCTGCACCTCCCGCCCTGGGCGATCTTCATTTCCTGGGCCGGGACGTTCCTGCTCGGCGGCCCGAGCCTGGCCAACGCCAAACGGCTCTGGCTCGCCATGCCCGCCGGGTCCGCGTTCGCCCTGGCCATCGTGCTCATCGAAGAGCACGCCGGAACCGCTCTCGGCGAGAGCCAGTTCGCCCGCAACCTCATGCAGGCCCTCGTCATCCTCGTCCTCAACTCGGCCCTCATGTACGCGGGCCGGCTCAAGCTCCTGGCCTTCATCCCCGGCATGTTCTTCGGGTTCGCGAGCTACTTCGCCACGTTCTTCGGAGGCTTCGGTTACGACGCCGGCAACGCGTGGGCGGCGTGGGTGAGTGTCGTCGCCATGAACGCGCTCGGCCCGGTCTTCGCGTATCTGTCGATGCGGCTCACCTTCCCCGTCCAGGAGGAGGTGGAGACGCAGGTGGTGCAGGCGCGGACGGGCGAGACCGTGAGTCCCGAGCCCTCCTGACCGTCAGGAACTCCAGCCCCAGTACAAGCCCCCGGGCCAGATCACTGCCCGAATGATGGCCCACGGCGAGCAGCCCCCGCAGTGCGGGGGCTGCGTCGTGTCCGGCGGCCGCCGCGCGCAGCAGTGCGGCCGCCTGCGGCACGCACTCGCCGCGCGCGGCATGGAGGACAAGTGCCGCCGAAACCAAGGGGGTGAGCTCCTCGGCCCGGGCGATAGCGTCCCTGAGCGGCCCGGGAATCGGCCGCCCCAGCGCGTGGCACGCCAGCAGTACGCCGCACAGGACGTCGTCGCCGGAGGGGGTGAGCCCGGGGCCGGCGCCGAGCAGGGCGAGGGCGGCAGCGTACAGGCGCGCCGCGTCCCCGGATGCGAGCGCCCGGCCCAACTGCTCGGCCGGCGGCGCCACTTCAGGAGCGAGGGGCAACGCCGTCGCATCCACCAGCTCCCGGAGTCGGTCGGTGCGTACGCCGTCGTGCAGGAGGCCCTGGACACGGGGCGGTGCCCAGGACCCCCCAGCCGTGACGCACAGCGCCCCGGCCGTCATGCGGCCCGCGCCGAAGCGCACGGCCGTACCCGCCCGCACCCCGCCGAGCGGACCCGCACCCGCCGCCTCGGCCAGCACCAGCGCACACGGCACCGCGACCGCGTCGCACGTGACCACGGCGAGCGCGGGCAGCGCCGGTACGCCCGTGGCCACGTACAGGGCGTGCCGGGTGACGGCGACGACCTGCCCGGTGCGCGGCGGTCCGGCGACCAGCGGGGCGACGGACGTACTGACCGAGGCAACGGTCACGGAGCGGGAGGCTCGGGGAAGGCGCGCAGGGCCCGGGTGAAGCACTCCATCGGCGCCCGGGTCAGGCCCGCCCCGATCTGACCGATGCCCGGTTCGCGATGGGCGATGCCCGTCGTGATCACCGGCTCCACGCCCGTGTCCGTCACCGCCCGCAGATCGATGCCGACCGGGCTGCCCTCGAAGTCCAGCCCGGGCAGCCGGAGTTCGCGATGGCGGCCCACGGTGATCAGCCCCATCCGCCGGCTGGTGGCCCGCGCCCCCTCCGGTGTGCCTCCGACGAAGCCGACGATCGCGGGCGCCGCCGCGAGCGCGAAGCCGCCGAGCCCGTACACCTCGGTGATCGCACTGTCGCCGATGTCGGGATTGGCGTCCTCGGGGCCGTAACCGGGGAAGTAGAGCCCGTCCACTTCGGCCGCGGGTGCCCGGTGCCAGTCGTCGCCCCCGCCACTGACGCGGATGCCGACGTCGACTCCGTTGCGGGCGAACGTCGTCACCACCGTCGAGTGCGCCACCCCGTGCCCGGCGGACGTGGCCAGCTTGGCGGCCGCCATGGAGAAGTTGAGGAACCAGTACGTGTTGTCCTGGAGGAAATCCAGCGCCTCGTGCCCGCCGAGCGCCTCCTGGCGGGCGAGCGCGGGGGCCAGCGCGCGCAGCAGCAGTGCGCTCGCTGCCGTGTTGCGGCTGTGGCACTCGTCGCCCATCTGCAGCGCCTGCGCCGTCACCGCCCGCAGGTCCACGGGTTCGGGGAGCGAGCGCAGCGCCGCACGCAGGCTCGGCGCGAGGCGCTCGCCCATCCAGCGCAGCCGGTCCATGACGTCCGCGCCGAGCGCGCCGTAGCGCAGACAGCGGCCGCCGCCCTCGTTGAGATTGCTGTACGCGCGCCGGCCGCTCGCCGCGTCCTCGACCACCAGCAGCGGCATGGACGGCGAGATGATCCCTGCCATGGGGCCGACCGCGTCGTGGTCGTGGCACGGGGCGAAGGCGATGTCCCCCGAGGCGGCGAGCCGCTCTGCCTCGGGCGGCGCGGACGCCCATCCCTCCAGGAGTACGGCTCCCACGACCGCGGCCCGCATCGGCCCGCACATCTCCGCCCAGGCGAGCGGCGGTCCCGCGTGGAGCAGCGCCTTGTCGGGTCCCGCGAGGACGGGCAGCGCATCGCGCGCCGTGACGACATCCGTCCACAGCGGAGTCACGTCCAGGATGCGCCGCAGGGCCTCGGCGTTGGCGGCCTCCACCAAGGGATGTGCGGTCAACCTGGCGAGTTTCAGGGCTAGTTCGCTGTCGCCTTCGGCGGGCGGACGCCAGTCGAGTGAGGTGACGCGAGCACCGGCGGCGCGCGGGGGTCCGGCGAACGACTCGAGTCCCACATTGACAAGGTGCGGATCGGCTCCCAGGAGCAGTCCACCGGCCCGGCTCACAGAGCGCCTCCGTCGATCTTGGCGAGGATGTCGGCGGCCGTCTCCGCCACCGTCGTACTGCTGTCGAGGACCACGACGCCCGCCTCCCGCAGTGCCCGTACCTGCCCGTGGAAGTCCTGCGGATCCTCGGGCGTGCCCACGACGAAACCGAGCACCACGGGCGGCGGTGCTCCTGCCGCGCGGAGTGCGCCGAGCTCGGCCGAGACCACCCGTGCGACCGCGCCCGCGGGATTGTCGGCGCCCCCGTGCCCGAGGACGACGTCGACGACCACGACGGCCGTCGACGGGTCGCGCAGCGCGGCCGCCAGCCAGGGGGTGCGTACGGCCGGCTCGATCATCGGATGGGGGCGTCCGGCGGTGAAGGCATCGTCGCCCAGGTCCAGTACGCAGTGCCCGGAGGGCAGTTGGGGCGATGATCCGTGGGTCGCGGTCGTTGCCACTTCGTGCCCGGCGAGGAGCTGCTTCGCTTCGTACGCGAACGTCCCGCCGGCGTACAGCGCCCGCAGCCATCTGCGCCCTGCACCGAATCCGGCCGCCGGTGAGGCGGTGTCGGGGGAGTCCTCGCCCGTCACCCCGGCGGCGGCCCGCGCGGCCTCGCGCAGTGTGCCTGCCGTCCGTACGCCGGGCACGTCCTCGCCGGCTGCGCCCAGGAACGCAGCCACCACGGGCTTCCCCGCTTCTGCCGCCCGCGCGAGGACAGCGCGAGCCACCTCGGGTGCCGGTGGCTTCGACACCAGCACGATCGTGTCGGTGTCCGGGTCGGCGGCGAGCAGGTCGAGCGCGTCCAGCATGGAGGTGCCCGCGACCTCCGTGGACAGATCGCGTCCGCCGACCCCGATGATCTGGCTGACCCCGGCGCCGTAGGAGTGCAGCAGGGTGGAGACCTGCTGAAGTCCCGTTCCGGAGGCGCCGATCAGGCCGATCCGGCCGCGCCGCACGGCGTTGGCGAAGCCGAGCGGTATGCCGTCAAGGAGGGCCGTCCCGCAGTCGGGGCCCATGACGAGCAGACCGCGTGCGTGGGCCTCCGTCTTGAGGAGCACCTCCTCCGCGACCGGCACGTTGTCGCTGAAGACGAAGACGTGCATGCCGCGGCGCAGGGCCTTGAGCGCTTCGGCCGCGGCGTACGGGCCGGGCGTGGAGATGAGCGCGAGCCGGGCGCCTTCGGGCACGGTGGCGAGCGAGCGAGGTGGCTCGTCGGCCCCCGGGGGCGGTGCCTGGGCGTCGCCGTCCCAGCCCTTTTGGAGCAGCCGGTCCACCTCGGCGAGGGCTTCCTCGATCGCTCCGGGCGGGCAACGCAGCGCTATCAGCAGGTCGTTGGGGCGGGCGCGTGCACCTTCGTCGGCGAGCAGCCCCGCGTCGGCGAGGATCCGCCGGTTGGCCGGAGTGCCCATGACGAGGCTGGCGGCCTCGACGTGGGGGAATGCGGTCAGCGCGCCGGAGATGCGCATGAGAGCGACGGAGTCCACGTAGGTGTTGGGCCGTACGGCATTGACGGGGGCCGGGGTTTTCAGCGCGGGTTCCACCATGCGGCGAGCCTACGAGCGGACCCCCCACCCGCGTCTTGGTGCGCAGCTGCCAGTATCCGGCGGCCCTATGCAGGTACCTGCTGACAGTGACGCGGGACCGCTCAGCGACCAGCCTGCCGTCACACGCACCATCAGGGCGTACGGCGCACGACGCGGTGCACCGACCGCGCGGTCCCCTGTTACGTCCCACGCCCTCCGACGTAACAAGTGCCGCCTAGCGTCCCGGCATTGTCATTGGTATACCACTGTCCTCCGGGAGTTTCCGTGACCTCCAATCGAACCGAGAGCCGGCCCGCGCCGGCCGCCGGCACCGCTGTCGACCTGGGAGAGGAGTACGAGCACGAGCCGGTTCCCCTGCATGCCCGCAAGAGCCTGCTGTCGGTCTGCTCCGTCTGGTTCGGCTTCCCGATGAACCTCGGCAACGCCGTCTTCGGCGGCGTCATCGTCTACAACCTGGGATTCCTCACCGGCGCCGCGGCGATCGTCCTCGGCAACCTTGTCCTGTTCGGCTACGTCGGCGCCCTCAGCTGGCTGGCCGGTCGCACCGGCGAGAACTTCACCCAGCAGACGGCGCGCACCTTCGGCACCCTCGGCGCCCGCCTGCCGGCCGCTTTCCTCTCCACGGTCGTCATCGGCTGGTACTCCTTCCAGATCGGACTGTCCGGCACCAACCTCCAACAGGCCCTCGGCTGGGCGACGTTGTGGGGTGCGCTCGCGGGCGGCGTCTTCTTCGTCGTACTGACCGTCGTCGGTATCCGCGCCCTGTCCTTCCTCGGTATGGTCGCCACCCCGCTGTTCGTCGTGCTGGCCGCCGTCGCCCTTGGATACGGACTCGGCGACGCGTCCCTGGGGTCCGCCCTGTCCTACGACGGCCCCGGCGCCGCCATGTCGTTCGGCGCCGCCATGAGCATCGTCATCGCCGGGTTCTCCGACTCGGGGACGATGACCGCGGACTTCACCCGGTGGGCGAAGACCGGGCGGGCCGGGGTGATCGCCACCTTCTGCGCGTTTCCCTTCGCCAACTGCGTCTCCTTCCTGGTCGGCGGGCTCGTCGTCGCCGTCGGCGGAGCAGACGACCCCGGCAACAACGGCGGCGGATTCCTCGGCCTGCTGATGGGACACGGCCCGCTGCTCACCACGTGCGCCGTCGTCCTCGTCTTCGTCAACCTCGGCTCGGTCGCCTCCCACTGCCTCTACAACGCGGCCGTCGGCTGGTCCGCGCTGACCCCCGCACGGATGCGCCCGCTCGCCCTGGTGCTCGGCGCCGTCGGACTGGTCGCCGCGCTGACCGGAATCTGGGCGCACTTCGTGGACTGGCTCAACCTGCTCGGCATCTTCGTCCCGCCGATCGGCGCGGTCCTCATCACCGATCAGGTGCTGCTGCGCCGCCGCACCGCGACCCGCCCCGCTGCCGCGTACCGGCTGCCCGCCCTCATCTGCTGGGCCCTCGGCGCGGGCGCTGCGACGGCCACGCACTATCTGCTGCCCGGCGCGGTCGACGCGCTGGTCGGGATCGTCGTGGCGGCGTGTGCGTACGCGGCCATGGACCGCACCCTGCGCCCGGCCGCCCCGGGGACGGACCCGGTACGGACCACCGTCCGCGCCTGAGCCGTACGAGATTCGACGACCGAGGAGCTGCCTGATGGACCAAGCCGCCCGAGACGAGATCTGCCGCCTTCCCGCCACCGAACTGGCCGCCAGGATCGGCACGTCCGAGATCTCTCCCGTCGAGGTCACCGACGCCGTACTGGAGCGGATGGCCGCCCTGGACGGCGCCCTCGGCGCCTACTGCACCCCCACGCCCGACCTCGCCCGTGCGCAGGCCCGCGCCGTCGCCGACCGGCTCGCCCGCGGCGAGGAGGTCGGCCCTCTCGCCGGTGTGCCGATCGGGGTGAAGGACCTCATCACCACCCAGGGCATCCGCACCACGTCAGGATCCCCGGCCTACGAGGACTTCGTACCGGACGAGGACGACATCGTGGTCGAACGGGCCGTCGCCGCCGGGGCGGTGGTCCTCGGCAAGACCAACGCCTCGGAGTTCGGCTACAGCGCGACCGGCCACAACCCGCTCTTCCCTGCCACCCGCAACCCGTGGAACACCGCTCTGACCCCTGGTGGTTCCAGCGCCGGTTCGGCCGCCGCGGTCGCGGCCGGACTCGGCCCCGTCGCGCTCGGATCCGACGGCGGCGGGTCGATCCGCGTGCCCGCCGCGCACAGCGGGCTCGTCGGCTTCAAGGCGTCCATGGGGCGGGTACCGGTGTGGCCGGGCTGCCGCGACGAGCGGTATCCGGGCGTCTCGGGCTGGGAGTCCCTGGAGCACCTCGGCCCGCTCACCCGCACGGTCGCCGACACCGCGCTGATGCTGTCGGTGCTGGCCGGACCCGACCCGCGCGACCGGCACTCCATCCCGTGCGGCGACGTCGACTGGGTCCTGGCGGCGCAGCCCGGGGACATCGCGGGCCTGCGCGTCGCCTACAGCGCGGACCTCGGCTATCTGCCCGTCCACCCCGAAGTGCGCCGCGTCGTGGGTGCTGCCGTACGCACCCTGGAGTCCGATCTCGGCTGCCACGTCGAGGCCGCAGACCCCGGCTGGAAGGACCCCGGCGAGGCGTTCGCCGCCCTCATCGCGGCCGAGACGGATCTGACGGGAATGCGTCGTCTGATCGGCATCCACGGGGAGCGCATGTCCCCGCACCTCGTCGAGATGATGCAACTCCCGTGGACCGCCGAGCAGTTCACGGACGCCAACATGGTCCGCAAGGCAGTCGTGAACCGTATGGCCCGCTTCATGGCGGACTACGACGTCCTCGTCACCCCCACCACCGCCGTGCCGCCGTTCCCCGTCGGCATCCAGGGGCCGACCGTGATCGACGGCCGCACCGTCGCCGACACGGCCTGGACGGGCTTCACCTTCCCGCAGAACCTCACCGGGCAGCCCGCGATCAGCGTCCCCGCCGGTTTCACCGTCGACGGGCTGCCGGTCGGCCTCCAGATCACCGGCCGGCACCTCGCCGATGCGCAGGTGCTGCGGGTCGCCGCGGCCTTCGAGCGGGCGGCGCCGTGGGCGGGGCACTGGCCGGCCGACCCCGTATAACCCAATCTGGTATACCAATCGCGAACTGGTAACGATCCTTCCGTTTGTGTGGGCGCCCAACGCTCCTATTTGTGCGGGAAATTAGGGCAAACACCTCCAGGTCGACGCCGGTGTCCAACTGGTGAAACCTTCATTCGGTATACCGTCCGACAGGTGCGACCCAACCGGGCGTCACTCCCGCCGTACCTGAAGGAGGTGTGGTCCCGTGCGTCACCTACCCGCTGTGCTCGCGGCGGCCGCATTGCTGACGTTCGCCACCGGATGCGGCTCGCTGTCGCCACCCGGTCCGTCCGGCCCTGCGCACCGCGTCCGGCACCCACCTGATCGCTTGCCACCACCCAGCGTCCCCCGCCTCCGAGGAGGAAGCCCGATGACCGGCACCGACACCGCAGCACCTGTCACCCCGGTCCTCGACGTACGAGACCTGAAGCGGCACTTCCCCTCGGCCGGCGGTTCGGTCCGCGCCGTGGACGGTGTCTCGCTGACGATCGGTCCCGGCGAGGTCGTGGGGCTTGTCGGCGAGTCCGGCAGCGGCAAGTCCACCGTGGGCCGCTGCGTGGTCCGCCTCGACCAGCCGACCGGCGGCGAGGTCGTGATCGACGGTACGGACGTGACGGCGCCCTCCGCCCGCGCGATGCGACCCCTGCGCAAGAAGGTCCACCTGGTCTTCCAGGACCCGTCGTCGTCGCTCAACCCGCGCATGACGATCCGTCAGATCATCGCGGAGCCCCTGCGGTTGCACGGTCTGGCCACCCGCGCCGAGGCCTCACGGCGCGTCGACGAGCTCCTCGGCCAGGTGGGGCTGCGCCCCGAGCTCGCGGACCGCAATCCGCACCAGCTCTCCGGCGGCCAGCGCCAGCGTGTCTCCATCGCGCGCGCCCTGTCCGTCGAGCCGGCCCTGCTCGTCGCGGACGAGCCGACGTCGGCGCTCGACGTCTCGGTGCAGTCCTCCGTGCTCAACCTGCTGGCCGACCTGCAGCGTGAGCGTGGCTTCGGCTGCCTGTTCATCACGCACGACCTGGCCGCCGTGGAGTACCTCGCCGACCGGATCGCCGTGATGTACCTGGGCCGCATCGTCGAACAGGCCCCGGCCCTGGAGCTGTTCGCCGACCCGAAGCACCCGTACACCCAGGCCCTGCTCTCCGCGGCACCAATACCGGACCCCGCCGAGCAGCACGGGCGCGGCCGGATCGTGCTCAGCGGCGACTTCCCGAGCCCGCTCGACCCGCCGCCGGGCTGCCACTTCCACACCAGGTGCCCACTCGCCACGGACCGCTGCCGTACGGAGGTGCCCGCGCTGCGTACGCTGCCGGCGGCCGAACCCGGCGGAGCTCCGCGCCAGGTCGCCTGCCACCGGGTCGCGGAGGACGGCACAGCGCCCGACGCGCACAGGGCCTTCAGCGTTGCGGGTGAGAGTCAGCCGACCAGCTGGAGCTGATCCGCGACGACGCGGCCCGCGTGGATGACCGTACGGTCGACCCCGCGGTCCATCACTGCCGAAGCGACCGTGTCGCCGTCCACCAGGACGAGGTCGGCGGCGTCGCCGACGTCCACGCTTGGACGGTCGGCGGTCGACGTCAGCCGCTGCAGCGACGGGTCGAGGATCGCGGCGCCACCGCGGCTCGCGACGGCCCAGCAGTGCTCGATCAGCTCGTCCGGGCGATAGCGGTTGGTGAACGCAAGCTGCCACGTGCGGTCGAGCATGTCGCCGTTGCCGTACGGCGACCAGTAGTCGCGCTGTCCGTCCTCGCCGAGACCCACGCGGACGCCCGCCCGGGTCAGGTCGGCGAGCGGCAGGGCGTTGGCCTGCTGGGACGGTGCGATGGTGGCCATCGACACGTCCAACTCGGCGAACTCCTCGATGAGCCTGCGCGTGGTGGCCTCGTTGACGGTGCCGAGCTCGTAGGCGTGCGACAGCGTCACCTTGCCCTGCATGCCCAGCGCACGGGTGCGCTCCAGGACGAGGTCGGTGCTGAACACCCCGAGATGGCCCGGCTCGTGCAGGTGGATGTCGACCGGAGCCTGGTGGCGCTCCGCGAGCGCGAAGACGATGTCGAGATGCCGGACCGGGTCGCGGTCGAGGGTGCAGGGGTCGATCCCGCCGACGACCGCAGCACCGGAGGCGAGCGCCTGGTCCATCAGCTCGGGGACGCCCTTCTCCAGCAGCAGCCCGGCCTGCGGGAACGCGATGATCTCGACGTCCGCACGGTCCTTGTGGGCCTCCTTGGCGGCCAGGACGCCCTCGAAGCGCTCGAGGCCCGAGTCCGCGTCGATCTGCGCGTAGCTGCGCACCCGCGTGGTGCCGCGCTCGATCATGCGGCCCAGCAGGGAGGTGGTGCGCTCGGCGACCGGCGGGTCCTCGCGCCAGTGCTCGCGGTCGTTCATCGTCAGCCCCCACACACCCGGCTTGCCGGTGTGCGGGCGGAAGGGCAGACCGATGCGGTTGGAGTCCAGGTGGCAGTGGACGTCCGAGAAGGACGGCATGGCGAGACGGCCGCGGCCCTCGACCACGGTGCCCTCGTAGGCGCGCGACGGGTCGTGCGGCTGTACGGAGGCGATGTTGCCGTCCTGCACCTCGATGTCGGAGGCCTGTCCTCCCCAGGGGCGGACGTTCCTGATGAGCATGAGTGGTGGCTCCTTGTGCTGGGTGTCGTTACGATGCCGCGGCCGCTATGTCGGCGGCAGCGGGTCGGCCAGGAAGTCCGGGAAGGTGGGCGGGAAGAGCTCGGTGGCAGTACGGCCGCGAACATCCCTCTCGCTGTATGCCGCTCGCATCTTGTCGAACAGCGACTGGGCCCTGCGGCGCAGATTCTCCGTGTCGATGCCGGGCAGCCGACCGTCGACGAGCACGGGCCGGCCGTCGACCACGGAGTGGGTGGCCAGGCGGGCGCTGCCGTTGAGCAGGAGGGTCCGTACGGGGTCGTCCTGCACGCCGTCGCGGATGTCGTCCAGGCGGAACGCGACGAGGTCGGCGCGGGCGCCAGGGGCGAGACGCCCCAGGTCGTCGCGGCCCAGCGCGCGGGCGCCGCCCAGGGTGGCGGCCTCGACGTACGCCTCGGCGGGAGCCGCGTCGGCGCGTCCGTCGACGACCTTGGCGAGGTGCACGCCGGTGTCCATGCCGCGGATCAGGTCGGGCGGGAAGGAGTCGGTGCCCAGGCAGAGGTTGATGCCGGCGCGGCGGTAGGCCCCGAAGGAGTGGAGCACGTCGCCGTACCGCAGCGAGGTCTGCGGGCAGTGCACGACGGACACCCCGGCGCCGGCGAGGACGGCCAGGTCGCCGCGGTCCTCGCCTTGCACGGACGGGTGACGGTCGACGACCAGGCCGTGCGGTACGAGAAGCCGGGTCTCCAACAGGCCGGTGCGCTCCACGAGTTGGAGCGGGGTGCAGTCGTGGAGGCGGCGTACGAGATCGCGTTCGAGGGAGCCCTGGAGGCAGTGGAGGCGGACCGGCACGTCGCGGCGCAGGGCGAGCTCGGCGGTGGCGCGCAGCAGCTCGGGGGTGAGGGTCTCGATGCGGCACGGCAGGAGAGCCCCGTGGACCAAGGGGTCGCCGAGTTGCTCGACGTGGTCGAGGAAGCGCTCGGCGTCCCGCAGCCCGGCGCGCCCCCGCTCCTCGTCGAAGGCGACGTCCCGGCGCCCGTCGGGGTGCACGACGTTCACCCCGGAGCGGTAGCTGGGACCGAGATAGCCGCGCAGCCCGATCCGCCGGGAGGACTCGGCCATGTCGGCCAGCTCGT
Organism: Streptomyces sp. NBC_01465; assembly: GCF_036227325.1. Taxonomy (NCBI): domain Bacteria; kingdom Bacillati; phylum Actinomycetota; class Actinomycetes; order Kitasatosporales; family Streptomycetaceae; genus Streptomyces; species Streptomyces sp. NBC_01465. Next base: position 8,459,079 of record NZ_CP109467.1, read on the forward strand.
CGAACGTCTCGGCCCAGGAGCTGTGGACCTCGGAGGCGATCGGCATATAGGTGGTGATGCCGTGCAGAGCCAGCTGCACCAGTGCGTAGGTACGGATCGTCGACCGCTCGGCCGGGGAGAAGACGTCGCGGCTGCGGTCGGCGTACGCGCGCGACCACTGGAGCCCGGGGGCACGGTCCGGCGAGGCCCATGAGTCGAGTACGAGATGGTCGATGTCGGCCAGCGCGTCGAGATCTACGAGGCCCGGCATGACGAGGCTGTCGCCGAGGTCGATGTCCTCGTCGAGGGGTCCGCTCCAGCCGCGGCCCACATGGACGAGCGTGTCGTCCTCCCAGACGACCTCGCCCCCGCGCAGGAGTGCATGACGCCCGCCCTGGTGGGCGAGGACGTGGGCGGCACGCCAGCGGGTGCGCACGATGGATCTCCTCGCGGTCGGTTGCCGCGACCCTAGCATTTGGCATACCAATCTATGGGCTGGGCTCCTGCTGAATGGCCATGGAGGCGACTCCGCAGGTCAACCGGTATACCAATACATGCGCCTCGATCGAGCACTCTGTGCCGGGCGGGGGATGGGGAGCGCGACGTGCGCGCGATGTGAGAATGGCGGGATGACAGGTTCAGAGGACTTCACACCCGAGTCGGATCGGGTCACGCGTACCCTGCGCGATCAGATCATCGAGGGGACCCGGGCGCCCGGCAGCAAGCTGGTGGAGCGTGAACTCGCCGCCGAGCTGGGCGTCAGCCGGCTGCCCGTACGGGATGCTCTGCGGGACCTGGTCAACGAGGGCCTGGTGACACCTCGGCCGCGCACCTGGGCAGTGGTCCGCGAGTTCTCCACCTCCGACATCGCCGACCTCATCGAGGTCCGCTCCGCGCTGGAGATCCTCTCCTTCCGCCTCGCCGCGCAGCGCCGTACCAGGGCAGGCCTGGCCGACCTCCGAGCCGACCTCGACGCCGAGCTGGAGGCCGCCGCGGCCGGGGACGGCGTGGCAGCGCGGCGGGCCGCGGCCGACTTCCACGAGACCGTCACGGAACTGGCCGACAACGCGCTGCTCAGCGAGCTCGAGGGGACGCTCCGCAGCCGGATGCGCTGGCTGCTGGGGCAGCACGACGCATTCGACGTCGTCGCCGGGGAGCACGAAGAGCTGTACCGGGGGATCGAGGCGCGGGACGTGGAGCGCGTGGAGGAGCTGGCGCTGCAGCACCTGGTGACCAGCCGCAGCGTGGCCGCGGCCCGCCGCGGACAGGCGGCCCAGACATGACCGAGCACGGCAGCGACCACGGGTACCTGCTCGACAACCAGCAGTCGGAGGCGGGCATCCGATTCGGCGCGCTGGCCGAGCTGTTCGATCCGGTGACCTTCCGGCACATCGACCGGATCGGGATCACCCAGGGGATGCGGTGCTGGGAGGTCGGCGCCGGCGGTCCTTCCGTACCCGAGGGCCTTGCCGAACGAGTCGGCCCCGCCGGCCGGGTGCTCTGCACCGACATCGACGTGTCCTGGGCGCAGGGCGCTGCCTCCGACGTCGTCGAGGTCCTGCGCCATGACGTCGCGGCCGATCCTCCGCCGCCGGGCGGATTCGACCTGGTGCACGCCCGGCTGGTGCTGGTGCATGTCGTCGACCGCGCCGAGGCGCTGCGCCGCATGGTCCAGGCGCTGCGACCCGGTGGCGTACTGCTGCTGGAGGATGCGGATCCCGGTCTGCAGCCGCTGCTGTGCCCGGACGAGTCGGGCCCCGAGCAGCGGCTGGCCAACCGGCTCAGGTCGGGGTTCCGGGAGCTCATGGCGGAACGCGGCGCCGACCTCTCGTACGGCAGGACGCTGCCCCGGCTGCTGCGCGAAGCGGGACTTCACGATGTGCGGGCGGACGCCTACTTCCCGATCACCTCACCGGCCTGCACCGTTCTCGAGGCGGCGACCGTCCGGCAGATCCGCGGCCGGCTCGTGGCGGCGGGGATCGCGACCGACGAGGACATCGACCGCCACTTGGCGAACGTCGTCACCGGACAACTCGATCTGGCGACGGCCCCGATGATCTCCGCCTGGGGACGCCGTACCTGAGGTTGACTGCACCGCATGAACTCTGTGCCCCCGTTCGATCCCGAACTGCGTCTGGCGCTCGACGCTTTGGGGGACGTAGCGAGAGGTCCTCTCACCCTGGAGAACCTCGCGGCCCGGCAGGAGCAGGACGCCGCGACCCGTTCCAGGCCGACGGTCCATGACCTGCGGGCCGAGGGCCGCTTCGAGGTGGAGGAACTCCGTGTGCCGGCCGCGGCGGGCGGACACGATGTCACGCTCGTGAGCGCACGGCCCGCCGGGGCCACCGGGCAGCTGCCCCTGCTGTACTACATGCACGGCGGCGGCATGGTCATGGGCAACGCCTGGTCCGTACTGCCGAAAGCGCTCCGGGAGTGGGCGCTCCCACTGGAGTTGGCCGTCATCTCGGTCGAGTACCGGCTTGCACCGCAGGCCCGGTACCCGGGGCCGGTGGACGACTGTTACGCCGGACTCGTCTGGGCCGCCGAGCACGCATCCGCACTCGGCATCGACGCGGATCGCATCGTCATCGGCGGGAAGAGCGCCGGGGGCGGACTCGCCGCGGCGCTCGCCCTGCTCACCCGCGACCGGGGAGGGCCCACGCCGATCGGGCAACTGCTCCTGTGCCCCATGCTCGACGACCGCAGCAACACCCTCTCCAGCCACCAGATGTCCGGCGTCGACACCTGGGACCGGACCTCCAACACCACTGCCTGGCAGGCGCTGCTCGGCGACGAGTACGGCGCCACGAGCCTGTCGCCGTACGCCGCTCCCGCCCGCGCCGCGGACCTCTCCGGACTGCCTCCGGCCTACGTCGACGTCGGGTCGGCCGAGACGCTCAGGGACGAGTCCGTGGCGTACGCCCACGCGATCTGGCAGGCCGGAGGCCAGGCCGAACTGCACGTATGGCCAGGGGCGTTCCACGGCTTCGACACCCTCGCACCGGGTGCCGCTCTCAGCCGGGATGCCCGTGACACCCGCACCCGCTGGCTGAGGCGCATCCTCCCGACCTGACTATGGTGGGAGGGGGACTGTTCGGACGGGGAGGGCTCATGGCGGCACCGAGTACCAGTGAGGCGCTGCTCGCCGGAGCGCTCACCGATCTCCCGCCGTCCGACGCGCTGAGCGAGCAGATACTCGACGCGGCCCGCGAGCAGTTCATGACGTTCGGCCTGCGCCGCTCGACCGTCGACGACGTCGCCAAGCGCGCCCGGGTCTCACGGGTCACCGTCTACCGCCGGATCGGCAACAAGGACAGCCTCGTCCAGGCCTGTCTGCTCCGGGAGTACCGCCGCTTCGTCGTGGACGTGGACGCCGCGGTCGCCGCTCTGCCGACCGTCGAGGACCGCCTCGTCGAGGGTTTCGTCGCCGTCCTGCGACACGTGCGTGAACATCCCCTGGTGGGCGGACTGCTCCGGCTCGAACCGGAGACCATGCTTCCCTTCCTCACCCTGGAGAGCGGGCCCGCCTTCCTCGCCATGCGCAGTTATCTGACGGACCGGCTGCGCGAGGCGCGCCTGGCCGAGGGGAGGCCGGCGAGCGACCCGACGCCGGTCGCCGAACTGATGGTTCGGATCACCGTCTCCTTCCTCCTCAACCCCGTGAGCTGCTTCGCGCTCGACGACGAGACGGAGGTACGGGCCTTCGCGCGCCGGTACTTGCTGCCGCTGCTCGCCGAGGCTTGACCTTGCCCTGGGGGCACGTCCCACGGTGAAGCCATGAACACCGCATCAGCTCAGGAACAGCTCCTGTCCGAACAGCGTGCCTACTACAGTGCGCTCGCCCCCGACTATCTCGACCAGCTCCTCGACTTGCCCGGCGGCGCCGAGACGACCGAGGCGCTCGACGCGTTCCGGCCGTCGGGCAGCGTCCTGGAACTCGCCTGCGGTCCCGGCACCTGGACCCCTCAACTACTGCGCCACGCCCACGAGGTGACCGCCGTCGACGTTTCCCCGGAGATGCTCGCGAGCGCAGCGCGCCGCGTTCCCGATCGCGCCCCGGTGAGGTTCGTCGAGGCCGACCTCTTCGTCTGGGAACCCGATCGCCGTTACGACGTCGTCTTCATGGGGTGCTGGCTGTCGCACGTGCCGGCCGGACGCTTCGCATCCTTCTGGTCGCTCGTGGCCGCCGCGCTCGCGCCGCACGGGCGCGTGTTCTTCGTCGACGACCACTACCGAACGCCGGAGGAGCTGGTCGAGGGCCCGGCATCGTCCACCATCCAGCGGCGCATCCCTGACGGGAGGGCCTATCGGATCGTCAAAGTCCCTTATGAGCCGGTGGAGTTGGAGGGGCAACTCCGCGAGCTCGGCTGGGACATCACGGTCACGCCGACGGCCGGCCCGTTCTTCTGGGGTGCCGGACACCGGACAGGGGAGTGTCCCTAGGCGTCGGCTCGGCGGCTGCGGCGACCTCGTCGGGCAGCGGTTCCAGCGGGCGCTCCCGTGCCCAGTGCGGCCCGAGGTCGTCGAGCCGCCAGCCGAACGGATAGGAGCGCGGCTTCGGACGCGAAGGCAGCCATCCCGGCCGCGCCGGCAGCAGGCGCAGCACCCGGGCCCTGGCCCGCAGCGCACCCGCGGCGGCCGACCGGGCCCAGCGCGGCTGTGCCCGGAAACCCAGGGCGCGCAGTAACTGCTCGTCCAGAAGCGCGAGCGTGACACGCGCGGCCAGCGGTCGGAACGGGCGCGGGTACCAACTCGCCATGGTGCGGAACGTCGCGTTCGCGACCCGGCGGTTCGCCGGGTCGTAGGCGAACATCCGCTCCTCGTAGGAGTCGAGGAACTCCTCGAAGCCGCGGTACGTGTCGGGCGCTCCCTGGATGTCCATCATCGCCGCCATCTTCTGCCCGACCCGGGTCAGCGCCTCGATCTCCTGGGCGCACAGCGGACGCCAGCCGAACCGGTCGATCCAGCGCTTCGGGCCCACGACCGTGGTGGCGAGGACATAGAGGAAGTCCTCGTTGGCGATGCGGTACTTGGCGTGGATCCGGTTGAGATGGCGGGCCGCGGCGCGACCTCGTTCCGAGTCGAAGCCGTCCGCGGCCATCTCGTACCCGATCAGAACGGTATCGTCGTACCGCTTCTGACCGGACCGCTCGAACTCCTGGGTGCGGTCGAGGAGTACGGAAATCCGGGGGACGCCGAAGTCGCGGAGGAAGGCGACGCTGACGCCCTGGCGGTAGTCCCAGGGGAACTCGTACTGCGAGATGAGCCGGAGGATCTCGGCGTAGTCGCGCGCGGGATCCATCGCGCGGATCGCATGAAGGCGGCTGTAACGGCCCATGGACCGAACTCCTTTGTCCAGCAAGGGATATGACGGATCGTCGGATCTGGAGAGTCAAAGTTACAAAGACTATTGACTTGTTTCACCGAGGCGTCAACACCGCTGCCCGCACGCGGTTCGGGCTACTTGTGCTCGCCGGGCTCGGCCGGTCCGGTGGAACCTTGGACGCTCATTGAAGGCCGGGTACGAGACCCAGCTCGGCAAGCGTCGTCCTGCCCGCGGCGGCATGGGCGTTCCCCGCGAGAAGAAGCGTTCGCGCCGACTGGTACGGGCAGCCAGCCGCGTCGAAAGCCGCACCGGCGGCGAGCTGCCCCGACGGGTCGCCGTCGAGCAGCGCCTGCGCCCGGTTCAACTGGGCGGTGGCGACCGGGTTGCCCGCCACCAGAATCCGTCCCGCACCGACCCGCTCCCGGGCCTCCGGGTGCCCGGCGAGTACCGAAGCCTCCGCCCGGACCGCCACGTACCAGTGCAGCCAGATCCAGGAGACCCACTTCCACACCTCGTCCGGCGCCGGCGCGACCCGCTCCAGGGCCGCGTCCGGATCGCCGTGGTGGAGCAGGACCATGGCGTCGAAGACCGCACCGTAACCATGACGGTGCTCCGCCTCGGTGCCCGCGCGCCCGACCACCGCGAGCCACTCCGCCCGGGCGCCGTGGTCACCGCGCAGACCGTGGATCATCGCAACCGATGCCGCTGCCGGTCCGAGGGAGAACGAGCGCTGACGGCCGCTCCGTTGCCAAGCGTCGAGGAAACGCACGCTGCCGGTGCGTACGTCGTCGCCGCGGCCCGCGAAGGCGTCCGCGATCAGGAGCCAGGACGTCGCGTGGTGGCCCACCTCGGCGAACAGCGGATGGTCGGCGAGCTCCCTTCCCCACCGGCGGGCCTGCGCCAACTCGCCCGTGCCCAGGGCTGTTCCGGCGGCCATGGCGAGCGCATCCATCCGCTCGTGGGTGCTTGCCGGGCCCGGCGGGACCGGAGCCAGGATCTCGATCCGCCGCCGGGCGGCAGCGGCCGCGCCGAAGGACTCGCCGGCCCAGGTACGAGCGCCGGAGAGTGCGTCGAGGGCGGCGGACTCGGCGATCGGATCGCCCACCAGCCGGGCCAGCTCGACGGCCCGCTCCGAGCAACCGACGGTCTCCTGAACGGAGTTGTGCGCATCCCCCTGCACCGCACCGAACGCGTCGTGCAGCACCGCGGCTTCGGCCAGCGCGACAGCCGCCTCGGCGGCCGGGTCACCGTCGCGGGACAGCTCGCGGGCAGTCGCGAGTACGGCGGTCACCTCACCGGCGGTGGGGACCACAGCGAACTCACTGGAGAAACGGTACGCGACAGTGGCGGCAGCCGCCAGATCGCGACCGGCACCCGCGGTGTCACCGGCCCCGAGCGCGGCATCGGCGGCGGCCCGGTGCAGACGGAACATGTCGTCGCCGAGCCTGCGACACCCGGCCACCCCGGCGGCCTCCCGCAGCGCCGCGGCAGCCGCGTCGCCGGCGAGCGCGGCCGCCTGCTCGAACCGCTGCTGGGACTCGCCCAGCAGATTGCGGCTGAAGGCCAACCCGGCCATGGACAGCGCGAGTCGGCACGCCTCCGCGCGCCGCTCCGGCCGGTCGGCGGCCCACGCGAGGGCGGACCGGAGCTCCTCGGCCACCGCGTCGAACCGCGCGCGCCAGTCCGTGTCGGCGACCCCCGAGAGAGTGGCCGCACCCTCGAGGCACCACACCAGGTGTCGAGAGCGGACATCCGTGAGCTCCCCCGTCGCGGCGAGTTGTTCCGTTCCGTACTGGCGGATCGTCTCCAGCGCCCGGTACCGCGTGCCGGACGCGGACGGCGTCGCGGCGAGCAGACTCTGCTCGGCAAGCCTGCCCAGCCCGTCGGTGACCACGGTGGGATCCAGCGGGGCGTCCCCCGCCACAACAGCGGCCGCCTCGGCGGTGAACGGCATGACGAACACCGATATCCGCCGCAGCAGTGCCCGGTCCTGCGGCTCCAGCAGGTCATGACTCCAGTCCAGCGCCGCCCGCACCGACCGGTGGCGGTCGTCCGCGCGGGGACCGCCGGCGAGGATCCGCAACGGGTCGGAGAGGCCGGCCGTCAGACCGTCCAGGCCGAGCGTGGGCCAGCGCGCCGCCGCCAGTTCGATGGCGAGGGCCATGCCGTCGAGCCGTGCGCAGACGGCGGCGATCTGTTCACGAGCCGCAGGTTCCGGTGGCCGGCCGACCGCCGCCGCCCGCTCCATGAACAGGGTGACGGCCTCCGACTCGCCACCGTCGGCCCAGGACAGCGCAGGAACCGGGTAGACCCACTCGAAGGGCACCATCATCCGGGCGCGGCTCGTCGCGAGCACCCGCAGCTGCGGGCAGGACACCAACAGCCGTTCCAGAAAAGGCGCCACCCCGTCACGTACCTGCTCGCAGTTGTCCAGCACCAGCAGCGCCCGCCGGTCCGCCAGCGCGGTCAGCACCGCCTCGTCGACACTGCGCCCGGGCGGCTCGCCCACCCCCACGGCGGCCGCGACCGCCGCCCCCACCCGCCCCGGATCGGTCACGGGGGCCAGGTCGACGAACCACACGCCGTCGGCGAAATTGCCCGCCACCTCGGCCGCCACCGCCAGCGCGAGCCGGGTCTTGCCCACACCGCCCGGACCGACCGCGGTCACCTGCCGGTGGACCTTCACCGCCTCGGCCAGCTCCGCGCGCTCCTGCATCCGGCCGATGAAGGCCGTCAGCGGTGCCGGCAGGGCGGGTGCGGGGCGGGACTGCTCGGCCCGGGCGAGTTCGGCCGCGTACCGCGAGAGCGCACGCCGGTCCGGCACCTCCAACTTCCGCAACAGCGCGGAGACATGGGACTCGACCGTGCGTACGGAGATGAACAGCCGAGCGGAGATCTCCGCGTTGCTGAGGTGCTCCCCGAGGAGGGTGAGCACGTCGGTCTCCCGGGCTGAGATCACTGGAGTGGGCACCGAGCCATTATCCGTGGAGCTCTCCGTGGTCACCACGGAGGCGTACCCCACCGGTGCCGAGAGAGGCTGTGAGCACACCGAGCGGGACCGGCAGAGCACAGCGCACCGGTCGCCGCCCCAGACCGCAGGAGTCAGCATGACGAACGCCGCCCCCCGCCCCCTCGCCCAGCGTCGTCGCGACACCGAGCACCGGCTCAGCCACGACGTTGACGTCTGGGTGGCCACGGCTTCGGAGGACGGGACGCCCTATCTCGTGCCGCTGTCCTTCGACTGGGACGACGAGGCGCTGCTGGTGGCCACCCCCACGAACAGCCCGACCGGCAAGAACCTGGCAGCCTCCCGGACCGTCCGGGTGGCGCTCGGTGAGACCCGCGACGTGTCCATGATCGAGGGCGATGTCGACGTCATCGAGATCGACGGCCTTCCGCAGGAACAGGGCGACCGGTTCGCCGCGCGCACCGGCTTCGACCCGCGCACACTGACCACCTCCTACCGGTGGTTCCGCATCTCCCCGCGCCGCATCCAGGCCTGGCGCGAGGCCGACGAGCTGTCGGGACGCGAGCTCCTGCGCGAGGGCCACTGGCTCGGCTGACCGCCCCGTCCGTCCACCCGTACGACCTTCCAACTTCCGCAAGGAGAAACTGTCATGACGAACACTCAGCAGCCCGCACGGAGCACCACCACGGCCGGCAACAAGTTCGACGGCTTCACGGCCGAAGAGCGCCAGGCGATGAAGGATCACGCCCAGGAGCTGAAGACGACCGCACGCCGCAAGCCGCAGACGGCCAAGGCGGACGCGGAGAAGGACGTCCTCGCGAAGATCGCCGAGATGGGCGACGCGGACCGTGTTCTGGCCGAGGGAATCCACAGGATCGTCCGGTCGGCCGCCCCGGACCTCGCTCCGAAGCTCTGGTACGGGATGCCCGCGTACGCCAGGGACGGCAAGGTCGTCTGCTTCTTCCAGAGCGCACAGAAGTTCAAGACCCGGTACGCCACGCTCGGCTTCAGCGACCAGGCGGCCCTCGACGACGGCGACATGTGGCCCACCGTCTATGCCCTGACGGAGCTGAACGCCGCCACCGAGGCACGGATCGGGGACCTCGTGCGGAAGGCGATCGGCCGAGTGGCGCCGGCCTAGAGAGCGCCGTGGGCCAGGAGGCTCCGCGCACAGTCCAGGACGGTCTCCCGGGCCGGGCGGGACTGCCAGCCCAGAACCCGGCGGGCCTTGTCCGTGCTGTGGCGGTTGCGCCGGCCCAGCGCGGGGGTGATCTCGCGCAACGAGGGGTCACGGAATCGCGCCAGCAGCTTCACCACGAGGTCCGGCACCCGCCGGGTGGAGACGCGCCGGCCCTCGTCCCCGAGACCTTCCCGAAGGATCTGCGCCATCTGCGACATCCAGGTGAACTCTCCCGTGGCGAGGAAGCGTTGACCTGCGGCATCGGGGGAGGTCATCGCCCGGATGTGGACATCGGCCAGGTCGCGTACGTCCACGATCTCCAGCCCGATACGCGGCACGCCGCGCATCTCGCCCGAGATCATCCGCCCCACGATGCCGACGGAGCCGATGTTGCCCGTCGTGAGGACGGGGCCGAACACGGCGCCGGGGAGCACCGTGGTCAGTTCGGTGGTGCCCCGATGGCCGGCCATGAAGTCCCAGGCGGCCCGCTCGGCGAGCGTCTTGGAGCGGCGGTAGGGGCTCAGGGTGGGGTCCTGGGGATCGGTCCACAGGGTTTCGTCGGTGACGCCTTCCGTGGCGTAGGAGGAAGGGCTGGCGGTATTGGCCGCCGAGGTCATCACCACGCGCTTGACGCCTGCGGTGGTCGCGGCGCGCAGCACCCGAAGGGAGCCGTCGCGCGCCGCGGCGGCCATCGCCTCCGGGTCGCCCGATGCCGAGAGGCCGAGCGGGGAGGCGACGTGCAGGACGTGGTCGACACCCTTGACGGCAGCGTCCCACCCCTCGTCCGCGGTGAGGTCCGCGACGGCGAAACTCAGCCGTCCGGCGGGGGCGACGGCGGTCGACACGGCGTCGGTGACGGCCTGTTCCTTGTCGCGGCCGCGCACGGTGGTACGCACGTCGTAGCCGCTTCGCAGCAGCTCGACGATGCACCAGCCTGCGATGTATCCGCTGCCGCCGGTGACCAGAACCGTTTCCGGCATGGCTATCCTCCAGATGTGCGAAGATTAAACGGAAGCCCTTCCGCTTATCCTTCGAACGTAACGGAAGCCCTTCCGCTTTGCAATTCACGCCGAACGGATCCACCCGTGAACCAGCCGCCGCAACGAGCGACCCGCGCCGACGCCCGTACCAACCAGGCGCGAATCCTGGCCGCGGCGAGCGAGGCGTTCGCCGAGTCGTCCAGCGCCTCCATGACCTCGATCGCCAAGCGGGCCGGAGTCGGGGTGGGCACGCTGTACCGGCACTTCCCCGCCAGGGAGGCGCTCGTCGTCGCGCTCTACCACCAGGAGATCCAGAAGGTCATCGACCTCGCGCACGCTCTGGCTTCCTCGCTGCCTCCGCTCGAAGCCCTGCGCCGCTGGTTCGACGAGGTCGCCCGCTACGGGCTGTTCAAGTACGGCGCGGCCGAAGTCATCCATGCGGCCACGAACGGCGGCCTCGACGACAAGAACTACGAGCCCTTTCTCGGTGCGATCGGCGCACTCCTCGACGCCGGTGCGGCCGAGGGGAGCCTCAAGCCGGCGATCGACCCGGAGGACGTGCTTCTGCAGCTCAGCGTGTTGTGGCGCATTCCGCCGGGCCCCGGCAGCGAGGAACGCGCCGCACGAATCCTTGATCTGGTGATCGACGGTTTGCGCACTCGCGCATGACGCTTTCGATCGTCTTGGGTCAAGACGATCAATCCAGTCGTAATGATTGATCGCATTGAACGCCCCCTGCTACAACATGCGTACTCGCTCAAGCCCCACCTTCGAGAGAGGTGCGTATGTCGCGTTCCCCCTTGCGTGCGTCAATCTGCGTGACCGCGGTCGCCGCCGCAGCCGTGGCCTGGGCCGCCGCGCCGGCCCAGGCATCCGTCATCTGGGACGCCGACGCGTCCCAGGGGACCGGCGTCTTCGTCACGGCGCTCTGTGATTCCCCGGGAAGTGTCACCGTCGGGAACTGGAACGACGGACACGGCGACTTCTTCAAGTTCAACAAGCCCGTGGGAGTGGCACGTTGTGAGGCGCACAGCGTCCGCACCGGCTCCGGCGAGTACGCGTTCAAGGACTCCGCCACCTACTGGTTCGGCTGGGACTCGATGACCAAGACGGGCGACGCCCAGACGGTCTTCCAGTGGAAGTCGAACGGTACGAACGACCAGAACAGCCAGAACTACCCCGTCCTGATGAAGGTCGAGGACGACCAGCTCAAGGCCTGGTACGTGGCCCCCGGCGAGCAGTGGATCTCCATCGGTACCACCCCGTGGACGGCGGGCGCCTGGCACTCGATCCAACTGGGCATCACGACGGACGCCTCCGGTCAGGGAACCCTCTCGGTGTACAAGGACGGCTCCGAGTTCGCGTCACGCACCCAGGCGCGGACCTGGGACGACCTCGGCAACAAGCCTCGCTGGGGCACGTACTGGGGCACCGACACCAGTACCGCATCCATCAACTGGGTCGCGGGCCTCACGATGGGCACCAGCCGGGCAGACGTCGACTGAGCACCAGGTGACCGAGGCGGGGCCCGGCGCCGACGGCGCCGGGCCCGACCTCACCGGTGACCCGGGGTCGAGATCAGGTGGAGCATCGTGTCATGGGAGCCGAAGCCCCATTCGTCGAGCCGCCAGACGCCCTCGCCGGTCGACGGCGAGAGGCATACGACGTGGCGCGCGCCCATACGGTGCAGGGTGTTGAGGATCCCGGTCCCCAGGAGCCTGAAGTCTCCGACGCTGTGCTGCAGTCCGTGGAGATGCCAGCGCAGGATGGTGCCGCGGTCTTCTTCGGAGGCGGAGATCACCGCTTCGCCCACGTACCGGTCCTCGCGGGTCCGGTACGAGACCGACCAGCCCGGCATGTCGGCACACCACGTCACCCGCCCGACGCGAAGGGACGAGACGACGGTGTGTTCAAGACGGCGGTACCAGTAGGGCGTACGACCGGCCACGCGAAACCCCGCTCTCAGCAGTGCGCGCACGGTGCCTTGCTCACTGTTGACCGGCACGCCCCCCGGAACCTGCCATCCACGCCCTGCTGGAAACGCCTCCACCGGGCAGTTGGCGGGGAACCGGTCACGCGTCCACCGCAACAGTTCCGGCAACGGATCGGGCGACCCTTGCGCCTGCAGTGCGAGGATGGCGGGCCTTCCGCCCGTTGCCGCGGGAAGCGCGTAGACGACCGCGGCGGTCAGCCCTCTGCCCGCTGTCGCCACCGCGACGTTGAGGCCGGCCAGATGGCGCGGCGGGCATCCCGCGAGGAGGCTCCTCAAGGCGCCTGGTCCCAGTGCCGGCTGGCCGGGCAGCAGGCGCTGGTTGATCAGTGCGCTCAACGGCTCGGCGTCTTCCAGCTCCGCGGGTCGAATGAGCTGCTGACCGACGAAGTCACGGGTGTTGCTCGACACGTGGCGGCCTCCGCTTCCGGGCCGGACCACGGTGGAGCCGGCACCACTCACGCTGGCAGGGAGGCCGTGGCGCCCGCTACAGAGGTTTCCCCTGTACGGAGGGCGATCATGGCGGAATCGTCCCGGCGGTCGGAGAGGCACTGAAGGCTGCGGAGCAACTCGGGCAGTTCTTCGGACCGGTGGCGGGCGGCCGCCCGGAGCAGGCGCCGCTGACCGTCGTCCAGGGGAGCCGTGGCGGTCTCGATGAGGCCGTCGGTGTAGAGCAGGACGGTGTCGCCCGGTTCCAGAACGCGGGTGTGGCTCGTGCGTACGACGTCCGGGACAACGCAGAGCGGCGGGTCTTCCCCCGAACCGGTCAGAAAGGCCGGGGCGCCCTGCGCGGGGAGAAGCAGGGGCGGCGGGTGTCCGGCGTTGGACCAGGTCAGATGCCAGCGGCCGTCCGGCTGTCGACGCAGCTGCGCGTGGATGGCCGTGGTGAACGGCGTGACGTCGAGTCCCTCGGCGACGTCGTCCAGCGTCGAAAGGACCGTCGATGGCGGGCAGTCGGGCCCCATGCTCCAGGCGAACCCGCGGAGCATGCTGCGCATTTGCCCCATGGCGGTGGCGGCCCGGAGGTCGTGGCCGGCGACGTCGCCGATCCCCAGGACCAGGGTTCCGTCGGGATGGACGAGGGCGTCGTACCAGTCGCCGCCGATCTCATTGGCCGAACGGGCGGGTTCGTACCCGGCGGCGATGCTCGCGCCGGGTACCTCGGGCGGTTGTGTGAGGTGGGCGCGTTGAAGGCCGAGTGCCGTACGGCGGGCCTGCTGGAGGTCGAGCGCCTTGCGGATCGGCCGCTGGGCGCGATGCAGGATTTCGCGCAGGAGCGCGATGTCGGTCGCCGCAGGTTCGGGGGTGTCTCCGTTGGTGCTGGTGGCGGCGTAGCCGAGGACGATGTCGTCGACGACGAGCGGAATGAGCGTCAGGCTCGTGGCGCCCGCGGCGATGAGCCACCGTTCGGTGACCGCCGGGACCAGACCCGGGGGCACCGGGCCGCCCGCCGGTAGGGAGAACGTCTGCGGAGTGCGGCGTTCCAGTACGGCGCGCACGGTGTCGGTGACGTTGACCTGCTGGTTCAGCAGGGCGGGCGGGGCGGGAAGGCCCGGACGGGTCGCGGATGCGACGCGCCTGGCCGTGACCTCGGCGTTCTCGGGCAGGGGCCATTCCTCGTGGGAGAGCAGCAGGATCAGGCATGCGTCGGTGAGTTCGGGGACGACCACGTTCACCACTGCGGCGAACGCCTCGTCCAGGCTCCCGCCCGAGGCCTCCGCCACCTGTGCGAGCAGGCGTTCCCGCAGATGCACACCCCAGGTGTCCTCGACGTCGGCGGTGGCGACGATCCATTCGTCGACCCGGCCGTTGCGCAGGATGGGCACGCACCGCATGTCCATGTGCCGGTACGCCCCGTCGGCGGCGAGGATCCGGAACTCGCCCTGGACGACGTTCGAAGGGTCCGGCAGCGCAGCCGAGTGCCACAGGGCGCGCAGACCCTCCCGGTCGCGCGGGTGGATGTACGCGTACCAGTCCTCGTCCGCCCTCCCGTGCCAGGCTGCTCCGGTCAACTGCTCCCAGCCCGGGACGACTTCCTCGGCGGAGCCGTCCGTGTGCATCACCCACACCATCTGGGAGACGGCGGACACCAGCGCCTCGTAGCGCTGGAGCGCGCGGGTCTCCGTGGTGGTGTCCATGGTGACGACGAGGACACCGGTTCCCTCGGGGATGTCGACGGGGGTGCAGGAGTAGACGAAGTAGAGGGCCTGTTCGGGGGCGCCCGGGTCGGGCTCGCGGGTGTCGGTGAGCTGGCAGGCCCGGCCGGTGGCCCGTACTTCGTCCAGTACGGTCAGGAACTCCGCGGCTGCCGCTTCGGCGAACGCCTCGCGCGCCGGAAGGCCTACGGGCCGGGGCCCGAGCATGCGGGCGTACGCGGCATTGACGTAGATCAGCGTGTGATCCGGCCCGGCGAAGAGCGCGACCGCTGTGATCGTCTCGTCGAACAGCTTCGGGTCCAACGTCCGTACGGGATTCACCGAATACTCGCCGCGACCGCGGTGGGCATGCGCGTACCACTCATCACATCAACGCCGTTCACCTCCTCATCTTCTCCGTCAGGGGCGTTGGCTCCGCCGCGCCACGCTGGCTGCCGCGAGGCGGGCCGGACTCAGTGCCCGTCGGCGGCGGACAAGTGCTCGCTCAGGACGCTCTGCAGCGAGACGGGCTCACGCCCGAGCAGGGTGGCCAGTGTCGGGTCGACGGTGGCGAATTCCCCGCCGCGTGCTGCGGCGAAGATGCCGAGCAGCTGGTCTGCCGACTCGGCGGGGACGCTGTGGCCCGTCAGCTGCTGTCGGAACTCTTCGTCGGACGCGGTGATCCGCTTGACCGCTCGGCCGGTGAGGGCGGTGGTGATGTCGGCGATGTCGTCGAAGGTGAGCGCCTGCGATGCGGTGAGCGGGGGAGTGGGGCCGTCGAGGCGGCCTTCGTCGGCCAGGATCGCGGCCGTCGCCTCGGCGAGGTCGGCGTGGGCGGTCCAGGCGACCGGCCCGTCCGCGGGGAGGGCGACCTCCCCCGATTCCGCGGCACGGCCGAGGAACTGCAGCGCGCTGCTGGCGTAGAAACCATTGCGCAGCGAGGTGTACGGCACGCCGCTGGCATCCAGCGCCGCCTCGGTGGCGGCGTGGTCGCGGCAGGCCTGGAAGTGCGAGGTGGCGTCGGCGCCCATCTGGCTGGTGTAGAGGATGCGGCGGGCGCCCGCCGCGACGGCGGCGTCGATCGCGGTGCGGTGCAGTCGTACGACCTCGTCGCCCATTTTGTCGGCGGAGATGACGAGCACCTGGGAGGCGCCCTCGAAGGCGTACGCCAGGCCGGCGGGGTCGGTGAAGCTGCCCTGCCGTACCCGTACGCCCTGGTCGGCGAGTGTCTGCGCCTTCTTCGGGTCGCGGACGCTGACGCCTATCCGGTCTGCGGAGACGCGGGTCAGCAGCTGGTCGACGATCTGGCGTCCGAGCTGTCCGGTGGCTCCGGTCACGATGATCATGGTGCATCTCCGATGCGTTGTTATCAATGGAATCGCATATATAGTATCACCGATATTAACGACGGAATCGTTTGGGCTGTATCGTTGATACATGCCATCGAGTTCACGTTCCGGAGACGCCGCCGCCGAAGAGCCCCGGCAGCGGGTCATCGAAGCCGCGGCCGACCTGTTGGCGCGCGAGGGCCGCGACGCGGTCACGACCCGCGCGGTCGCGGTTGCCGCCGGTCTGCAGCCGCCGGCCATCTACCGGTTGTTCGGCGACAAGGACGGGCTGCTCGAAGCGGTGGCCGAGTACGGCTTCGTCACGTTCCTCGCGGCCAAGAAGGTCGACCCCGACCCGAAGGACCCCATCGAGGACCTCCGGGCCGGCTGGGACCTGGCCGTGGAGTTCGGTCTGTCCCATCCCGCGCTCTACACGCTGATGTACAGCGAGCCCAGCAGCACCACGACGGCCGCGTACCGGGCCGGCATGGAGGTCCTGATGGGCCGCCTCCGGCGCCTCGCGGCCGGCGGCTGGCTGCGCGTCGACGAGGAACTCGCGGCGGCGATCATCCACGCCACGGCGCGCGGTGCCGTGCTCACCTGGCTGTCCCTGCCGGAGGACCGGCGCGATCCGGCCCTGTTGAGCACTCTTCGCGAGTCGATGGTCACCGCTGTCACCCATGAGGAGCCCGCCGTGCAGGACGCCGGACCGGCCGGTGCCGCGCGCGCCCTGCGCGCCGCGCTGCCGGAGCAGACGATCCTCAGCAACGGGGAGCAGCATCTGCTCAGGGAGTGGCTCGACCGCCTCGCCCACGACGATGCGCGCTGACGGTTCAGTGCTGCGGGAAGCCGAATCCGTAACCCTGCTGCTTCATCCAGGGCAGGAGCTGTTCCAGGGCTGCGAGGGTCTGGGACCGGTCGCCACCACCGTCATGGAAGAGAACGGTGGGACTCGAGGAGCTCACCTCGTCCTCGACCGTCTTCACTATGGCCGCGACGCCGGGCCTCGTGTAGTCCTTGCTGTCGGCATTCCAGCCCAGCGGGCGCAGGCCGTGGTCGGCTGCGACGTGCCGGTTGTACGGGTCGAACGCGCCGCCCGGAGCGCGGAAGTAGAGGGGTGCGGTGCCGCCGGATGCATCCTCGATCATCTTCTGCGCATCGGATATCTCCGCTGACTGATAGCCCTCGGACTTCTTGTCCATGCTCTCGTCGTGGTGCACGGTGTGGTCGCACAGCCGGTGGCCCTCGGCGACGACCTGCTTCACCAGGTCGGGATGGGCTTTGGCCTGCGGGCCGATCATGCAGAAGGTCGCCTGTATGCGGTTCTGCTTCAGGAGGGCGAGTATCTGTGGCGTCCACTCAGGACTCGGGCCGTCGTCGAACGTCAGGTTGAGGCTCTTGCCCGGTCGCTCCGAGGCGTGCGCGATGGTCGCGTCCACCGCGGCAGTGGTGTCGGACGGGCGGGGCGCGTGGGCGTGCGGTTTCGTACCGCCGTGTCCGCACGCGGCCACACCCGCGGTCGCCAGGGCCAGGGCGCCTGCCGCCAGGCACCGCTTCCTTTGATGTCCCTCGAACTTACGCATCCCCCCAGGCTTACATCGACGGGCGAACGGCTTCGAGGGCCATAGGTCCCTTATGTCAGGGTGGTGGAACCGGGCCGGATGATCATCAGGACGGTGACCGTCGCCCACAGCAGGTTGAAGACACCGGTCAGTATGGCGAGACGGCCGGGCGTACGGAAACCGGGCCCGAGCCGCGGACCGGGCGTATCCGCGTCGGCGAGCGCGCTCTCCTGGGCCGGAAGGATCAGCAGGATCAGGACGCCGGCGGCAGCAGCGGTCAGCGCGATCGAGGCGATGAGCCACCCGCTCCCGAGGACGCCGAGGCTTCTGGCCGTGGCGAACCCGAAGAGGGGGACAGCGATGCCGACGGCTGCGTACACACGGCAGATGCGGTGCAGCAGGCGCAGCGTCGTGAAGTCCGGGGGGCCGCTCCGGTCGCCGTCGAGATGACGCAGTTCTCTGGGGAACATGCTCGCGGCGACGCTCACCGGACCGATGGCCAGCACAGCGGCCAGGACGTGCAGGGAGAGGAGGAGTTTCGTCACGGTCGGCCTCCGGTGACCACTCGGTCGGTGCGGCGCCGGCCGGTGACCTTGGACGCGGGAAGGTGTCCGGCCTTGGAAGTGCCGGTCAGGGCTCCGTCCCGGTGCGCGAGGTCGACGACCGCCCTGATCTTGCCGATGGGGGTGGAGATGGACAGGTCCCAAGTGCCTTCAACAGACATGGAGTTGCGGATTCCTCACGGTGCGGTACGAGCGGGGGAGCGGTGGGTGATTCACAGGGCGGCGGGCGCCGGGCCCTGGTTGCGCCACACCGTGCCCCGGCGTTCGTGAGCGAACAGTTCCTCGACGGCACGGGCGATCTGCGGTCCCACTTCGCGTTCCAGCAGGTAGAGGCCGAGGTCGAGCCCGGACGTGACGCCGGCACCGGTGACGAGGTCGCCGTCGTCGACGACGCGGGCGCTCACCGCGTGGACGCCGGTGGCATCGAGCATGTCCAGACCCAGGTGGTGGGTGGTGGCGTACCGCCCCTCCAGGAGCCCGGCCATGGCCAGTACGAGCGAGCCGCCGCAGACCGCGGCCACCGTCACCTCGGGGTTGTCCATCGCGGACTTCAGCAGCGTGGGCAGCTCGGTGGTCAGTGTGCGGCCCAGCAGTACGGGGATGAACTCGTCCTGTTGCCACGCGCCGTCGCCCGCGTCGTGGTCGGGGACCTCGCCGGGTCCCCGACGCGGCCCGAGGCGCCGGGCACCAGGACCAGTCCCGCGCGCGTCGGGTCCAGCGTTCCCGTGGCGCGCAGCGCCAGGCCCCCGGTGCCACTGACCACTTCGCGCGGTCCTTCGGCGGAGACCAGTTCCACGCTCACCGCACCTCCTGAGGCGGTGCCGCCGGCGTACAGCACCTCGTAGGGGGCGATGACATCGAGCGGATCGGCGCCGTCGAACAGGACAATCTGGGCGTGCATGGGCGGTTCCTTTGTGTGCGAAAGGCCGGTGTGTGCCGGGCTCGCCCCCGACGCTAATCGGCTCCTGGCTCACGACCCAGTGGCATTAGTGACACCTTCCAACGAGATAACGCCATTGTGGAAAATGTGGCTCTGAGCTGGGACGACAAGCGCAGTACGGGCTCCAGGCCGGGGGTTTTCGCAGGGCGGGAAGGTATCTTCTGGCCATGCACGCTGTTGCCGTTCTCGCCCTGGACCGGGTGATCCCCTTCGATCTCTCCACCCCGATCGAGGTCTTCGCCCGTACCCGTCTCCCGGACGGCCGCTCCGGCTACCAGGTCCGCGTGTGCGCGGAGCAGCCCGAGATCGACATCGACGCCGGTGCCTTCACGCTGCGCGCACCCTGGGGGCTGGAGGGGCTCAAGGACGCGGACACGATCATCGTGCCCGGCACCGACGCCCCCACGGCGCCGCTCGCCCCCGCCGTACGCGATGCGCTGCGCGCAGCCGCCGCGCACGGCACGCGCATCGCCTCCATCTGCACCGGCACCTTCCCCCTGGCCGCCACCGGGCTCCTCGACGGTCTGCGCGCCACCACGCACTGGATCGCCGCCGACCTGCTGGCCGCCACCCACCCGGACGTCACAGTCGACCCGGATGTCCTGTACGTCGACAACGGGCAGATCCTCACCTCCGCCGGCGCCGCCGCCGGCCTGGACCTGTGTCTGCACATGATCCGCAGCGACTACGGCTCCGCCGACGCCGCCCGGCTCTCCGTCATGCCCCTGGAACGGGAAGGCGGGCAGGCGCAGTTCATCGTGCACGACTACGCGCCCAGCCCCCAGGGCTCGACCCTGGCGCCGCTCCTCAACTGGCTGCAGGACAACCTGAGTTCCGACCTCACGCTCGCCGACATCGCCGCCCACGCGGGAACCAGCACCCGGACGCTGATCCGGCGCTTCCGCGAACAGACCGGCACCACCCCGCTCCAGTGGCTGCACCGCGCCCGCATCCGCCAGGCCCAGCACCTCCTGGAGACCACGCACCACACTGTCGAACGCATCGGCACCCAGGTCGGTTTCGGCTCGCCCACCGCCTTCCGTGACCGCTTCAAACGCACGACCGGCGTCAGCCCGCACACGTACCGCCGCACCTTCAGCTGAATCACCCGGCCGCGCTCCGCCCGAGGACGGGCGGAACGCGGCCGGGCAAGGCGGCCGCCTAGTTCCAGTGCGGCCACTCAGGGGCGTAACTGCACCAGTCCTCCGGGCATCCCACCCGGTAGGCCCGCGTGATCGTCTCCGTCACGGCAGACCCGCCGCGGTCCTCGCCCGAGACCCGCAGCGAGACCCAGCCCTGGGGGAGCCCCGGCATGGTCACCTGCCAGGCGCCGCCCCGTGCGCGTACTGCGGCCTCGGCCCAGGTCCGGCCGTCGTCCGTGGAGTACTCCACCTTCGCCCGGTCGACGTCGCCACCGTGCGCGCCCGGCTGGTAGCTGAAGTCGACACCGAAGGTGAACGGCAGTTCTGCGGACACCGAGTTGTCCCCGTCCAGTTTCGACAGGTCGTACCGGGTGTCCAGCAGCGGCAGTGCACGCTCGCCCGAGGTGTGGCCGGTGCGGAAGCGCCAGGTGTCGGAGATCCGGGTGCCAAGACCCCACTCGTAGAGGTCGGGGCGGGCGGCGGTCGACGTCAGTGCGTAGACACCGCTGCGAGCCGGTACGTCGAAGACACCCCGGCCACCGGAGTCGTTGCGGCCCACCACCGTGCCGGAGGCGTCCCGCAGCACCGTCTCGCCGTCCTCGATCCCGGCGACCGCGTCACTTCGATGCCCCTTGGCGTCGGAGAACATCGGCAGCGCCAGTCGTACCTTGTCGCCGTCGCGGGTGGCGGGGGCGCTGCCGTCGGCGCCGGTGGCCGACAGGGAGGGATTGAACGGCCCCGTCATCCAGGTGTCGTGGCCGGTCCGCCCCTTCCGGTAGACCGTCGGCTGCGAGTACTGGGCGCCCAGCGCGATACCGCCGTCCAGGCCGTACTCGTAGGTCGCCGTCGTCCACGGCACACCGGGCGTGTAGTACGCCGTCATGTGGTGCGGCGCCCGGAAGGTCGTGAACTGCTGGACCAGCATGAGGCCCTCGTAGGTCACCCAACCGAACAGCGCCTTGGGATCGTTGGGGAACCCGGTCGTACGCAAGGTGTGCTCCACCGGCGCCAGATCCGCCCGCCGGTCCGTCCACTTCGCGCCGGCCGGCACCCCGTTCTCGGAGGTGTGGAAGGTGAAGTACGAACGGTCGCCGTTGCGGATCCCGGTGATGTCCAGGTCGACCGGGCCCTGCGCCAGCCGCTGCCGAAGCAGGGTCGGACCGGGCTCCTGCGTCGTCAGCACGGGATCGTTCTCGCCCGCCTGCACCCATCCGGCGCCGACGATCACCGCGGCCGGCCCCTGCGCGATGATCGCCTGGTAGCGCTTGGCGACCTCGGCACTCGGCACCCCATAGCCCGGCTCGAACAGCACCACCTTGTCCTTGAGGTCGAGCCCGGTCAGATCGCTCCCGTCCCGTACGTCCGCCACCCGCCCGTGCACGTCCCAGCCGATCCGGGCGTACCAGTACGGGGCGACAGGGATGTCGATGGAGTCGCTGCCGCTCGTCGAGGCGAGCAGCACCGGCTGCTCCCAGGTCGCCCCCGCGAAGTAGGTCACCCCGGGAATGCGCCCGCTGCCGACCGCGTACGCCGTGAACCGGCCGTCGAAGAGCGGGGTGAGCAGCCCGGTGGTGCCCGAGTCGGCCTTGGAGACGATGCCCTGCGCCGAGCCGCCCGCGCTGATGCGCATCGCCGGGTCGTCGACGCCGAGCGTCACCGGCCGGGCGTCGGCGGTCTCGAAGGTCTCCGTGCGGTCGCCGCCGAGGGTGATGCGGCGCGCCAGCGACACGGTCGAGCGGGCCACCGTCACCTTGCCCGCGTTGTGGTACTCCCAGACGTCCGCGAGCAGCCGGTACGTGCCCTTCGGGAGCCGCACCTGCTCGGTGCCCGTCGTGAAGCCGACGAGCTGCGAGGCGCCGGTGCGCTCGTTCTGGATCACGACATGGGTGTACGCGGTGTCGACGCCGGTCCGCAGCGCACCCGGCGCCAGGGTGAGGGTCGCACTGTCGGCCTCCGCCTCGATGCCCACCGGCGTACGCACCTGCGTGCCGTCCGTACCGCGAGCGGTGATCCACGAGCCGTACGTGCCCGGGTGGGCCCTGCCCGTGTCGATCCGCACCGTGGCCTCCGCGCTGCCGCCCGCGGGGACGGTCAGCCGGGTGGCACTCAGGGAGACGGGCGCGGTGCCGTCGACGCCCAGCGTCAGCCGGACGTCCTTCGTGCCCGTGTTCCGGTACGTGAGTGTGCGGCTGACCTCCTTCGCGTACGGCCAGGCGAGCTTCGCCGACACCGCGGCCGGGGAAGCCTGCACGCGCTCCTGAAGGGCGCCGGGGATGTCGACGCTGCCCGCGCCCTGCTCGTAGACGCTCGCGTCGCGCACCGGGTCGGCGCTGCCGACCAGCGCGGCCTTGAGCTGCTGGGCGTCCCAGTCGGGGTGCGCCTGCTTGAGGATGGCGGCCGACCCGGAGACGTGCGGGGTCGCCATCGACGTACCGCTGAGCGTGGCGTACCGCTCGCTGACGGCCTCGGACTCCAGGGTGCCTGCGGCGCGGGCGGCGGTGATGTCGCTGCCGGGGGCGGTGATCTCGGGCTTCACACCGCCGTCCGTCAGCGCGGGGCCCTGGGAGGAGAAGCCGGACATCGCGCGCTGCTTGGTGATGGAGCCGACGGTGAGCGCGCTCGGGGCCGCCGACGGGGAGCCTATGGTGCCCGGTGCGCCCGCATTGCCCGCGGCGACCACGAAGAGCGGGCCGCCGTTCGCTGACAGGGTCTCCACGGCCTGCGAGAGCGGATCGCTGCCGTCACTGGGCTGATCCGAGCCGAGCGACATCGACACGACGTCCGCCTTCTGCGCGGCCGCCCACTCCATGCCTTCGAGGATCCAGCTGATGTATCCGGAGCCGCCGCCGTCCAGAACCTTGCCGTTGAGGAGTTCGGCGCCGGGGGCAACTCCCTTGTAGCGACCGCCCGATGCCTCGCCGCCGCCGGCGATGGTGGAGGCGACGTGGGTGCCGTGGCCGTTGAAGTCCTTGGGGTCCTCGTCCCAGGTGAAGTCCTTCTGCGCGACGACACGGCCCGACAGGTCGGGGTGCGTGGTGTCGGCGCCGGTGTCGAGCACCGCGACCCTGACACCCTTCCCGTCGAGGCCCTGCTTCCAGGCGGTGGGCGCGCCCGTCATCGGCACGCTCTTGTCGAGCGTGGCGCTGACCCTGCCGTCCAGCCAGAGCTTGGAGGCCTTCGCCGTACGGGAGTTCCCCTGCTGGAGGAAGGCGTCCCAGGCGCGTACGGCATCGGCCTTCTGCACGGTGCGTGCGGAGAGGCCGAGACCGGCGAACCGCCCCTGCTCGGTGGCTCCCCTGAGAGCGGGCCCCGCCTCGTCGGTGGCGATGAGCGGGATGCTCGTGCGGGCGGCGTCGTCGTAGCCCTGGCCGGCAAGGGCCGTCACGTCGAAGAGCTGCCGGTCGAGCCGTCCGCCGGCCAGCGCCTCGGTGGCATCGACCGGAATCACATACTCATGATCATTGACCCGGGCGCGCGAGAATGCGATCTGCTCCCGCCCCTCGCCCGCCCGGACGTCGCTGACCTGCAACGACTTCCCGCTCCCGGTGTACGTGACCCGGTCCCCGCTGAGCAGCGTCACGGTGCGTGCACCGGGCACCGCCTCCGGCGCCCCCGCCTGCCGCACGCCTCCCGGGCCGGCGGCCCCGGTGGAGGCGTCCGCGGCGGGCAGTCCCGTCACGAGCAGGGCGATGGCCGTGGCGGCCACCACCCCTGCTGTCGTCGATCTGTGTCTCATCCCAACCCCTTCGCGCGTGGTGCACGTGCTTGGTGAACACCATTGGGGAGGCTGGGAGTTGGGAGGCGCCAGGTCTGCGGGTGGCGGTAACCGGGCATGGCATGTACCCGCCGCGCGCACGCCTGTTCTTGCATCGACAGGGCTACGGACCATACTGGTCAGGCCCCGATCACCCACAGAACGACGCCATGGCCAAAAACAGCAGCTCCTCGACCACCGTCCCCGACACCGCGTGGCTGGGGCGCGGGCGCCACCTCGGGCCCGAGCCCGAACAGGACGTCCGGCGCAACCTGATCGCCCTCAAGGCGGCCGGGGTGATCGACGACTTCCTGGACCTCGAC
The DNA here is from genome assembly GCF_036227325.1 of Streptomyces sp. NBC_01465. NCBI lineage: Bacteria > Bacillati > Actinomycetota > Actinomycetes > Kitasatosporales > Streptomycetaceae > Streptomyces > Streptomyces sp. NBC_01465. The sequence continues at coordinate 8,483,249 of NZ_CP109467.1, forward strand.
CCCGTCGAGGCGGCCCGCTCCACCGTCCTGCACCCGCGGGACGAGTCCGCCGACCCCGGCCCGACGGCCCGCCGCCTCTTCGAAGCGCGCTGGCGCGTCACCGGGGACATCACCGTGCGCGCACAGCTGGCCACGTACGAGCCCGAAACCCGCCGCAAGGACGCCGAAGGCGTCACCTGGGTCCTCGCCGCCGAAGCGGAGCGGGCATGGCACCCGCACTGGCCCTCACCCGCCACCATCTTCTGGCCCGACAGCGACCGGGTCGCCTGGGACCACGACACGGTGCCGGGCTTGCGTCTGCGGACGACGAACCACCTGCCGAAGGACGACGACGAGCTGCGCCACCGGCTGCGCGACGTCGCCCGCCAGAGCTGGTACATCCACGTCGTGGTCCACGAGGCGATGACACCGGATGCGCGGGGGCAGCAGCCGGTCTCGGCATTCCTGCCGCCCAGCCTGCGGCACCGGGTCGTCGAGCACCGGGGGACGCCGGAGCAGGCGCAGATCGCCGACTTCGCGATGAAGAAGGAGCTGAACGTGCGGATGCCGCGCGGTGGCGCGGTCGTCCTGCCCATGTCACCGCAGGGTCCGGGCTACGACGCGGAGCGCTTCACGGTCCGCAGCGTCTTCCTGGACGGCTCGGAGCCGACCGAACTCCTCGACAGAATCCAGGAGTTCGCGGCTCTCCCGCGCCCGCTGCTGGCCGACGCCGAGCAGGCGCTGACGCGGCTGCGCCGGGGCTGGCACCTGCTCACTCCGGACGAGGAGCTGGTCCACGCCCAGTCCATGGTCACCAGGTACGCCGAGGCGCTCGATGCCATGACCAACTCCCGCGACCGGTACCGGGAGGCGGCCGAGGCGGCACAGGCCGCCCTGGCGGACGGGACCGGAGGAGACGGTGTGCCCCGGCCGTCCGCGCAGGGCCCGGCCAAGCCGGACGGCTCACCCCTGAGCGCCCTCACCAAGGCGTTCGGCCGCTTCCGCGACCCGAACAAGTAGACACGCGTTGTCGGGAAGATCACAGGACGCATCGCGAAGATCGCGAGCGGCAGGTACGGCAGGGCGCTGAGAATGAGACCGGGGGAGGGGGATCCCCCGTGTCTGCAAAACGGGAGCCGTCAGTGCCGAAGATCCACCTGAGTCGCAGTGTCCTGACCTGTGCGGTCGCCGTATCCACCGCAGCGGTGCTGACCGGCTGCAGCGGCAACGAGTCGCCGCCTGCGCTGAAGTTCGGAACGGCGAAGGCCTCCGGCGCGCGCCTCGACGACCAGCCCCCGCAGGGGAGTTCGCTGCCTGTCGCACAGTGGCCGGATGCGTGCAAGGTGCTCGGAGACGAGGAGGTCCGCGCGATCCTGCCGCAGGCCGAGGACTTCGCACGCGAGCCCATCAAGGTCACCATCATCAACTTCAACCCGCTCCAGGACGCGGACCCGGGCACCACGGGCGACGTACCGAAGGGCGGCTGCGAGACGAAGTTCGGGCTGCCTGCCAAGTACGACAGCGAGCACAACAGCAGCATCAAAATCGTTTTCAAGACCATCGCCGACCCTGCCCTGGTCACGAAGGCCTACACGGAGGACCGGGACGACGAGGCGAAGGACGCGGGCAAAGGCACCGACGCGTTCCGGGACCTGGGCAACTCGCTGGGTGCGCCGGGGTGTTACACCCAGGACCGCACCCACGAACTGGTCTGCCACCAGGGGCCGTACGAGTTCGAGGTGAGCGGCTTGTCGACGGCGGACGGCGTCGGCAAGTACCCGCAGGCCGAAAAGAACTGGCGGGACAAGGTCCTCACCGAGGTGGTCCGGACACTCAGTGCCCGCATGGCAGGTCAGTCCTGACGGGTCAAGAAGCGTCGGCGTAGGCGAGATGGCTGCCGCACACGGTGCAGCGGAAGAGCATGGCGGTCGCTCCGCCACCGAGGTTCGCCAGGAAGTCCTCGAGTTGAGCCGCGTCGTGCCAGCCGCTCAGACGCAGCTCGGCACGGAGGTGTTCGAGGGCCTCGGGGTGCGCCGCAAGACCGGCGTGGTCGACCTCCCCGAGGAAAGCAGCTGCGTCCCGGCAGTGGACGAGCCAGTGCGGATCCTGCCAGGCGAGGAAGCCAGGGGTGTGGCGGGTGACCTCGTGCAAGGTCTCCCAGCTGACGTCGTCGAGCCCGTAGGCGTCGCTGAATTCACCGTCGAAGCGTTCCGCCGCGCTGCTCGGCGCTCACCGCTGCAGTCTGGCAGAGGGCCGTATCCCCTCAGCGGGCAGGGCGCTGCAGCCGGCTCCGTGGGCCAACTGCAGCGCTGACAGCCCGGATTGCGCTCAGCTCGCGGCGAGGAGTTCGAGCGTGTCGATCACGCGGTTCGAGAAACCCCACTCGTTGTCGTACCAGGCGACCACCTTGATGTGACGGCCGTCGACGCGGGTCAGCGCCGAGTCGAAGATCGCGGAGGCCGGGTTGCCGGTGATGTCGGAGGACACCAGTGCGTCCTCCGAGTACTCCAGTACGCCCGCGAGCGGCCCCTCCGCAGCAGTGCGGTACGCCGCCAGAACGTCCTCGCGCGTCACGTCGCGCGCAACCGTCGTGTTGAGCTCGACGATCGAACCCACCGGCACGGGAACGCGGATCGAGTCACCCGACAGCTTCCCGTCGAGCTGCGGCAGCACGAGGCCGATCGCCTTGGCCGCACCGGTGGTGGTGGGCACGATATTGACCGCGGCGGCTCGCGAGCGGCGGGCGTCGCGGTGCGGGCCGTCCTGCAGGTTCTGCTCCTGCGTGTAGGCGTGCACCGTCGTCATGAAGCCGTGTTCGATGCCGGCGAGTTCGTCGAGTACGGCGGCCAGCGGTGCGAGCGCGTTCGTGGTGCACGAGGCGTTCGAGACGATCGTGTGCGCGGCCGGGTCGTAGGCGCCGGTGTTGACGCCGTACGCGAGCGTGACGTCGGCGCCGTCCGCAGGCGCGCTGACGAGGACCCTCTTCGCGCCCGCCTCCAGGTGGGCACGGGCGCCCGCGGCCGAGGTGAAGCGTCCGGTCGCCTCCAGCACGATGTCGACGCCGAGTTCGGCCCACGGCAGCTGCGCAGGGTCGCGCTCCGCGAGCACCGCGATACGACGGCCGTCGACGACGAGGGCGTCACCGTCGACCGTCACCGGGCGGCCGAGACGGCCGGCGGTCGTGTCGAAGGCGAGAAGCCGGGCGAGGGTGGCGGGTTCCGTGAGGTCGTTGACGGCGACGACCTCGATCTTGCTGTCGCGCTCGAGCAGTGCGCGGAGCACGTTGCGTCCGATGCGGCCAAATCCGTTGATGGCTATGCGAGTCATGGTGGTGTCCCTTCCGGTTCACCACCAGGCTCTCGCGCGGCCCGCATCGGTGACAGCGGCGGGATCGCCAGGGTCCGCAAGGATCGCGCCACACGGCCGAGGACTACTCGCCCTGGGTGAAGGTGCGCCGGTATTCGCTCGGCGTGGTGTCGAGGATCCGCTGGAAGTGCATCCGCAGATTCGCACCGGTCCCGAGGCCGACGTCGGCTGCGATCTGCTCGATGCCCCTCTGTGAGCGTTCGAGAAGTTCGCGGGCCAGGTCGATCCGGGCGCGCATGACCCACTGCATCGGCGTGTACCCGGTGTCTTCGGCGAAGCGCCGCGAGAACGTGCGTGGCGACACCGCCGCATGCCGGGCGAGCGCGTCGAGCGTGAGGGGCTCGTCGAGCCGGTGCAGTGCCCACTCCCGGGTCGCGGCGAACCGCTCGCCGAGCGGCTCGGGCACACTGCGCGGTACGTACTGCGCCTGACCACCACTACGGTACGGCGCCGCGACCAGACGCCGCGCGGCATGGTTCGACGCGGACACCCCGAGATCGCCGCGCAGGATGTGCAGGCACAGATCGATGCCCGAGGCCGCGCCCGCCGACGTCAGCACGCTGCCCTCGTCGACGAACAGAACGTTCTCGTCGACCTGTACGTGCGGACGCTTCGCCGCGAGCGCCCGCGTGTAATGCCAGTGCGTCGTGGCGCGCTTGCCGTCGAGGAGGCCGGTGGCAGCCAGCGCGAAGGCGCCCGTCGAGATCGCGGCGAGCCGTGCCCCTCGGTCGTGGGCGGCGATGAGCGCGTCGACGACGGTCTTCGGCGGGTCGTCGCGGTCGGGGAACCGGTAGCCGGGGATGAAGACGATGTCGGCCCACTCAAGTGCCTCCAGGCCGTGGGCGACGTCGTACGACAAGCCGTCGCCGCCCGAGACCGAACCGGGTGCGGCACCGCACACCCGTACTTCGTACGGCATGCTCGCGCGGGTCGTGAAGACCTGCGCGGGGATACCGACATCGAGAGGCTTCGCACCGTCGAGTACGAGAACGGCGACGTGATGGAGGGGAGAGGCCGGCACAGGGAAGAGGGTATGCGGACGGGCCGGGCATCGGACTGCCCGCACTCTCGTGTCCCACGGCGGGGGAGGGAGGATGGGGGCATGACGATGTCGACGGCGTTGACGGAGTTGCTGGGCGTGCGGCACCCCATTGTGCTTGCGCCGATGGGGGGTTCAGCCGGGGGTGCGCTGGCCGCGGCTGTCTCTCGGGCGGGTGGTCTCGGGCTGCTGGGAGGCGGGTACGGGGACCGGGCGTGGCTGGAGCGCGAACTGCCGATCGTCGCCGAGGGCACTGACGAACCCTGGGGCGTCGGCTTTCTCACCTGGGCGGTCGAGGCCGAAGCGGTGGAGCAGGCACTGGAGTTCGGTCCGGCGGCGGTGATGCTGTCCTTCGGTGATCCGGGCCCGTACGCGGACCGGATCCGGCGGTCGGGCGCGGTGCTGATCGTTCAGGTCACCGATGTGGAGGAGGCCGAACGGGCCGTGGACGCGGGTGCCGACGTCGTCGTGGCACAGGGGAGCGAGAGCGGTGGGCACGGTGCCCGGCGAGGGCGGTCCACGCTGCCGTTCGTACCGCTGGTGGTGGATCTTGTGTCGCCGGTCCCGGTCCTGGCTGCCGGCGGGATCGCGGACGGCCGCGGTGTGGCTGCGGCACTGGCGCTGGGGGCTGCCGGAGCACTGATCGGCACCCGCTTCCAGGCTTCTGCCGAGGCGCTGGTCGACCCGGCGATCAGCAGGGCCATCGTCGAAGGGCGCGGCCAGGACACGGAGCGCAACACGGTGTTGGACCTCGCCCGCGGCGCGAGCTGGCCCACGGACAAGTACGCCGCCCGTACGCTCGGCCACCCCTATCTCGACCGGTGGCGCGGCCGCGAGACCGAACTCGCGGGCGACGCCGAGGCCCGCCGCGCCTACCAGGACGATGTGGCGCGAGGGGTGATCCCACCCCTGCCCATCTGGGCGGGAGAGGGGGTCGACCTCATCACGGATCTGCCGCCCGCGGCCGATCTCGTCGCCACCCTTGCCGCCCAGGCGGAGGAGGCTCTGGCCCGGGCCGGAAAGCAACGCCCTGGCCACTGCTACGCTCCGCGCCATGGGGAGACGCGGGTGGGGCGTGGTTCTCGTCGTGCTGGGGATGCTGGCCATCGCAGCGGTGACGGTTGACATGGTCGTCTTTGGCGACAACGGGCGCATGTCGGGGGGTCGGGAGACGGACCGCCAGCGGGCCGACCGGGAGGAACGAGCCCGGTTCGCTGTGACAGCCGACGCTGAGCAGCAAGGGCAGTACGAGGGGAAGTTGCTGCGCGACGCGCGCCTTCGCCGGGGCGGAGTCACCCCCGCCGGAGCACTCCCGACAGAAGCGGACTGCGGGCACCAGTGGGATGTCCAGCACCTGACGAAGAAGTTCGGGAGCGTCAACCGCTCCTCGTACGTCGACGCCTGCACGACCGGAGTGAGACTGGCGCAGCTGAAACCGGACGGGACGATCGCCGAGGTGGACTGAGGGCGCGTCAGTTGCGGCGCGCGGCCCAGACGGTGCGCTCGGTACGGACCTCGAGGTCGTCACGGCGCAGGATGCTGTGCGGGCCGCTGGTGTCGAGGAGGCGGTCGAGCGCGCCGAGGTCTTCCGGGGAGAGCGCCTCGGCGGCTGCGCCGCGGATGCGCTGCAGGGAAGTCAGGGCGTACCGGCCGATCGCCGCGTCGCCCGTGCCGTCGATGTCGACGGCGACGGTGAGTTCGCCTTCGACGTCGAATCCGGCGCCGCTCAGCATGGGCCCCCAGTCGGCGCCGCGATGGGGCACGTGCTCGGCGTGGAAGCGGTCGGTCGCTGCGTGGACGCGCTCTTCGAGGCCGGGCCGGTCCGCGGGCGCGTTCTCGGGCAGGAAGCGGGGGAAGCCGGCCAGTTCGACGACGGCGAACAGGCCGCCGGGTACCAGCAGGTCGTGGACGGTGCGCAGGGCCTGGCCGGGGTCGGCCATGTGGTGCATGGAGGCCGACGCCCATACGAGATCGGGCGAGCCGAGGTCGGGCCAAGTGGCGTGGTCGAGGTCGGCCTGCACGGTGCGAACACGGTCCTCCAGACCGAGGGCGCACGCTTTCTCGCGCAGCCGCTGCAGATGTCCGGGCGAGGCGTCGACGGCGACGACGTGCGCCTCGGGGAACCGGTCGAGGAGGGCGAAGGCGCCCGCTCCGGTACCGGAGGCCAGATCCACGATCTCCCGCGGGCCGGATGTCAGCGGCAGCCACTGGATGATGGCGGCGATGTGCTCGGCGAGGACTTCCGCATCCAGGTCCAGGATCTCCGCCTGCCCGCTGTCGGAGCCGTGCTGCGGGTGGTGACCGTGTTCGGAGTGGCCGTGGTGGGGGGTGTGCGTTTGGGTCATACCGCCACGTTAAGCGGCTCATGCGCGATGGGCACCACCCCTTGCGGATAACGCAAGAGGATGCCCCGATTCGCTGCCGGGTACGCAAATTGGCGCCGTCGAGCGCTAGCTGCCTTCCCTGTCGCAGTCACCGATCGCGAGCCGGTCGCCGGGCTCGCGATGGCCGCGGCGGGCGTCGCGGTCGAAGATGCCCAGGATGTCGCAGGGGCCGCCGTCCGCGCCGATGGCGTGCGGCAGCATGGTCGGGAACTCGGCGGCCTGGTTGGTCTCGACGCGGTAGCGGCGGTGGCCCAGCATCAGGATCGCGGTGCCGGACAGTACGACGAGCCATTCCCGGCCCGGGTGGGCGCGCATTTTGGCGGGGTTGTCGGGCGGCGGCTCGGTCAATCGCTGGCGCATCACGCTCGTGGTCGGGTCGCCCTTCACCGGCCAGCTCAGACCGTGGGTGCCGTGCACCATGGGGCTGATCACGACATCGTCGGCGGCGTTCTCCACCAGCTGGTCGAGGGTGGTGTCCAGGGCGCGGGCCAGGGTGACGAGCTGGTCCAGCGCGAGCCGGCGCTGACCGTTCTCGATCCGGCTCAGCGAGGACTGGCTGAGGTGGGCGCGGGTGGCCAATTCCTCCAGTGACCAGCCCTGCGCGACCCGCAGAGCGCGGATCCGTTTGCGTACGAGGCTGTCCAGATCGCCTTCTTCTTGCGTCATAGGCAACATTGTATGCCCATGATGCAAAGCGGGCCTAGCGTCGACGACGGAAGGCCCGGAGCGGCAATGCCCCGTCCGGCGCCGCCTTCCGCCTGGCGTTTTGAGAGGAACCCATGAGTACGAACCAGCCGGACGCGCGTCAGCTGCGCACCATCCTCATCGCTGTCTCGATCGCGCTGATGGCCGTCATCGCCTCGGTGTCCGGACTGAACGTCGCCCAGACGCACATGGCGGTCGAGTTCGGCGCCTCGCAGAACACGGTTCTGTGGATCATCAACATCTACACCCTGGCCCTGGCCGCACTGCTGCTGCCGCTGGGCGCGATCGGCGACCGTCTGGGCCGCAAGCCCATGCTGATCGCGGGACTTGGCATCTTCGGCGTCGCCAATGTCGTGGCGGGCCTGGCCCCGACCGCCGAGGTCATGATCGCGGCCAGGGTGGCGGGCGGAGTCGGCGCCGCGATGATCATGCCGATCACGCTCGCCGTCATCACCTCCACCTTCCCCGAGGAGCAGCGCGGCAAGGCGATCGGCGTGTGGACGGGCGTAGCCGGAGGCGGCGGCATCCTGGGCATGTTCCTCTCCGCGCTCCTGGTCGACGTCGCGGACTGGCGATGGCTGTTCGTCCTGCCGGTGGCGCTGGTCGTCGTGGCCCTGGCCATGACGCTCAAGGTGGTGCCCAACTCCCGTGAGCGATCGGCCCATTCCTTCGACACCATCGGCGCGCTGGTCTCCACCGTCGCCGTGATCGGCCTCATCTTCGTGCTGCAGGAGGGCCCCGAGCGCGGCTGGACCGCCCCCGTGACGCTGATCAGCCTTGCCGTCGGCCTCATCGCCGCCGTCGCCTTCGTGGCCTGGGAGCTGCACCGCCGCGACGCGTCCCTGCTGGACGTACGCCTTTTCCGGGAGCGCGGCCTGGCCGGCGGTTCCCTCACACTGCTGGTGGTCTTCGGCGTCCAGGCGGGCATCGCCGTGGTCCTGTTCCCGTTCTTCCAGGCCGTGCTCGGCTGGTCGGGCCTGCTGTCCACGGTGGCGATGATGCCCATGGCCGTCATGATGATGGCGGCCTCAGGGCTGGCGCCGAAGGTGACTGCCCGCGTCGGCGCCCGCTCCACCATGGCCGCCGGAATCGCGCTGGCCGGCGTGGGCCTGGTCCTGATGGCCCTCTTCGTCTCCGTGGACGGCGGCTATCCGTCCATGCTGCCGGGCATGCTGGCCATGGGTATCGGAATGGGACTGTCGATGACCCCGTCCACCGAGGCCATCACCGGATCGCTGCCGCGCGAGAAGCAGGGCGTCGCCTCTGCTCTCAACGACGTCACCCGTGAGTTCGGCACCGCACTCGGTGTCGCCCTGCTGGGCGCGCTCCTGGCGACCGGCTACCGCAGCGCCATCGACGGCAAGCTCGACGGCGTCCCCCAGGGAGCTGCAGACACCGCCCGCGAAGGCATCGCCAACGCCGTCGAAGTCTCGGGCAGTACGCCCTCGCACGCGCAGCAGATCGTCCAGGCCGCCCAGCAGTCCTTCGTCGACGGCTGGCAGCAGGCCATGTGGGCCGGAGTCGCGGTCATGGGCGCACTGTTCGTCTACATCGCCCTACGCGGCCCGAAAGACTCCGACCCCGTCTCGGTGTCCAGCAGGCGCCCCAGTTAACGACGTTCGTCAATTGGCATGCCAAGCCTCGTGACCTGCTTCAGTGTTGAGACATGAGATCCGCAAGCGTGTACGCGGCACCCACCGCCCCGCGGCCTCGCATCCTGGTCGTCGGCGGCAGCCCGAAGCATGTACGCAAGGCGCGGGAGCTCGGCCTGGACGTGGTCCTCGCGCAGTTCCCCGATGCGTACGACCGCGATCACTGGCCCTATGTCGATCAGGCACTGCTGCTCGACTACGGCGACACCGACCGGCTCCTGCCGATGGTCCGGGCGTTGCATGCGGCATACCCGTTCCAGGCCGCAGTCTCGCTGTTCGAGCTCGGGCTGCTTCCGGCGGCCAGGATCAACGAGGCGCTCGGTCTCGGTGGTGAATCCGTCGCCACCGTGGAGCTGCTGCTGGACAAGTGGCAGATGCGCCGGGAGCTGACCGCGAAGGGGATCAGCCCCGTGGCCTCCGCGGTCGGCCGATCCGCGCAGGACGTCCGGGCGTTCGTGGCGGCGCACGGGCTCCCGGTCATCGTCAAGCCGATCCGCGAATCGGGCAGCCTGGGGATCTTCCGTATCCACGACCGTGCCGACGTGGACGCGGTCGCCGACCGGTTCCGTTCCCTCGGCGACCGGCACTGGGACGCCAGGGATCTGACGGGGACCGACTCCTTCGACGAGTTCCTCATGGAGGACACGGAGGTCAAGCTGACCTCGCGCGGACCGCGGATCATCGAGTCGCACAACCGCATCGGCGGTGACCGGATCAACGAACTGGCCGAGATCGCCTACGGCGTCGACATGGAGCGCTACGCACTCGGCGCAGGGTTCGGCCTGGTGGAACCGCTGACCGCGTCGCCGGAACCGCGAGGCGGAGCGGCCGTCCGCTTCCTTACGCCGGAGCCCGGACGGGTCGTGGAAGTGACCGGCGTCGACGCCGTACGCGCGGACCCGGCATGCGCCGACCTCCAACTCGATCTACGGCCCGGCGACGTGGTGCCACCGCTGACCTGGAACGAGGACAAGGTCGGTCATGTCGTTGCCCGCGGCACCACTGCCGCCGAAGCGATCGCCCACAGCAGACGCCTGGCCGAGACGATCCTCATACGCACCGAACCCGTCGTATGAGCCGCTTGCACCTCTCCGATAACATGATCGAACTCACGACCGCGTTCTGCCCGCCCGTCTGACAAATAGGCCCGAAATTGACACTCGAAACTTCGCGAATACTTTCGCGTATAAGGCGCGGGGCGATCTCCGTCGCACCGCGTGAGCCACGGGCGATCCTGTGGGCCACCGCGGGCGTGGCCGTGCTCGGATTCCTGATCGCGCTCGAGATTTCCGCGCGCCACTACGGGATTCCGGGGCCCCTCACAAATCAGGCGCAAGAGGTGATATTCGCACCCAAGTCGGGGCCGCTGCTTTATGCCGGTCTGGCATTGATGATGGTGGTGCTCACCTGGCGGCAACGACTCATTGCGGCCGGTACCGCGCTCGGAATCGACGCTGTTTTCAATCTCGTGCGGTGGGCGCTCGGAGTCGGACCGAGTTTCGGCAACGGCGCGTTGTGGGTGATTCTGGGCTGCGCCGTCATCGCGATGACGCGCCTGATCGGCAGCGAACGCCTCCTGATGCTGAAAGGCGTCGGACTCGGCCTGCTGCTGGTGGCCGGCCACAAGACCGGCGACACCTGGCTGCTGATCACGTCGGAGACACGCCCTTCGGTGCTCGACCCGTACGTGGCAACCGCCGATCACGCCCTGGGCAATCCGTCGTGGCTGGTGGGCCGGCTCGTGGAGTCGACCGGCTCGATCGGTTCCCACACACTTCACGTCGTCTACGGTCAACTCCCGCTGGCAGCAGCCCTCATCGCTCTCTACCAGCTGCGCAACGTGGCGGTCGAACGCCGCTTCCCGCGCCACCACCTGGTACGCACCTTCCTGGTGATAGGCCTGCTCGGACCGGCTGTCTACATGCTCTTCCCGGTGGTCGGGCCGATCTTCGCGTACGGAGCCGACGGCGGGCACTGGGCGGTGGCCAATGTGTGGCCGGACACCGCACCGGTGATCAGTGCCGCTCCGTATCCGATCCCGTTCGACGAAATCACCCCCCGCAACTGCATGCCCAGCCTGCACACGGCGTGGGCCACCTCGCTCTTCATTCATTCCCGCAAGGGCTCACGGATGATGCGCTGCGCAGGAGCGTTCTGGTTGATTGCGACGCTCACCGCGACACTGGGATTCGGCTACCACTACGGCTCGGATCTCATTGTCGGCGTGGTGTTCGCGCTCACGGTCGAGGCGGCGATGCGCGCATTCGACCGCGGCTGGGACTGGTCGGCGATTCGGCTGATCGCCTATGGTTCGACGGTATTCGTTCTGTGCCTTGTGGCTTACCGGTATCTGCCGATGGTGATGGCCGAGAACCCGTGGGTGTTCGGTCCGCTTCTGGTTGTTGCGATGATTTCGGTTGTCTACGGCTATGTACGGACCACCGGATCGTGGGACACGGAATCCGCGCAGGCGGGGCAGTCCGAAGGGCGCCTCGTCCCGTCGCTCCTGGTGCCCGCCCAGACCGCTTCGGATCCCACCCGGGTCTCTCTCATCGGCGCACGGAACCGCCCGCCCGTCTGACCGCTGGTGTGGCGCCGCCAGGTCCGGCCGACCGTCCTGCCAGGATGGCGGAATGGAACGTGTGCTTGGAATCGGCGGGTACTTCGTGCGGGCAGCCGACCCGGCAGCCCTGGGCGCCTGGTATCGCGACTGCCTGGGACTGGATGCCGACGAGCACGGTCTGTGGCGTCAGGGCGCCGGGCCGACCGTGTTCGCGACGTTCGAGTCGAAGACCGACTACCTCGGCTCCCGTGGTCAGCAGACCATGCTGAACTTCCGGGTCCGCGACCTGGACGCGATGCTCGCGCAGCTGCGCTCCAAAGGAGCGGACGTGGCCGACGAGACGCAGGACATGGACGGTGTCGGCCGGTTCGGGTGGGTCACCGATCCCGAGGGGAACCGGGTCGAGCTGTGGCAGGCAGCCTGACCACGCCTTCGCTGGGCTGTACTTCCCCGTCCGCTTCCTCGACGCGGGGTCGCACCGGCCTGCGGCGGGGTGCCATCAGCAGGGCCGTACCGAGTGCCAGGCCCAGCGTGGGCAGCAGCGGAAACCGGCCCTCGTACGCGAAACCCTGGACGGCGAAGCGGGTCAGAGCGGCGACGCTCGCCGCGAGACCGAGCCACAACTGCCAGGGGCGGTACGCCTCACCGGCCGCCAGGGTGCGCTCGTACACGTGCATCAGCCCGTACTCCAGCGGCCTGAGCGCCAGCAGGACCCCGGCCAGTACGACACCGAGCACCAGCAGCCACGGCACCCTCAGTCCCCACCACGCCGGGGACCCGAAGGAAGGTTCCGGCGCGAGCCCGGTCAGGTAGAACGCGGCGGCGACGACCAGCACCGGCAGCATGTGCCAGAGGTAGAGCGTCATGCTCGCGCCGCCCACGGGGCGCACCACCTTCCATATGCGGGCCCGGCCCAGCAGCCGCCGGAGCGCCGGCGCGACGAGCAGGCACAGACCGACCTGGGCCACCGCCCACGCCAGCATCGCCGCCGACGGCGGATTGGTGTTGCTGGGGTCCTGGCCCGTCACCATGATCAGGCTCACCGGAAACGGCCCGACCGTGATCAGCGCCGCGAAGGCCAGCCCACCGACGGCCGCCATCGTGGCCGGTACGGGGCGGCGCTCCGTGAGCAGGCCGTCGTGCCAGCAGAAGCCGAGCTGGTAGGCCACGCCCCACACGAGCACGTAGTTGAGCAGCCCGATGTACGGGGCGTGCACCGCGACCACCAGCGTGTCGGCCGCCAGCGCGGCTGCTCCCAGGGCCACGGGGACCAGGAGTCCCCAGCGCCGGTGGGCCGCGTGAAGTGCCGGAGTCAGGGCGCTGAGGAGCAGATACACGGGCAGGAACCAGAACTGCATCGCCATGGCCCACCCCACCAGCGCGAGGGTGTCGCGATCCACGCGGACGGCCGAGCAGACCCCCACGGCGAGCAGCACGAGAGCGCTGTACGCGGCGGCCGGGAGGAGCAGCCTCAACGCCCGCCGCCCCACCCACCCGGCTGCCGATCCGCCTGCTTCATGAGCCCTTGCCCATGAGCCGCCCGCCGCATGGCCGCCGGCGAGGAAGAACAGCGGCATGATCTGGAATCCCAGGGTCAGCCACTGGGTCCAGGGGACGGTCGCCAGCAGCTCCGGCGCGGTGATCTCCCCGCCCGGCTCCCGGACCAGGGCGGTGATCAGCCAATGCCCGAGTACGACAAGGACGATCGCCCACGCGCGCAGGAAGTCGACGTACCGGTCTCTGCTCATGGTGCGTGATGTTGCCGCAGCGCGGAGATGACGGAGGTGGGAAGGCGAGGCCGTAATCAATCCGTGGCTGGGGCGACGCCGTGCCGTTCCACGGCGATGGACGCGGCGAACTCCCTCATCCTGAGGCGGTCTTCGGGGAAGTACCCCTGCCAGGCCTCACCCAGCGGCAGCCATGCCACGGGCTGCCCGGCCTCCGGAACCAGCGTCGTCGACCGGTCGACGACTGCTGCGAAGCTCACGCCCATCGTGGCCGACCAGTCCGCGTGGTACGAGCGGACGGTGACGGCCGCCGGGACGGCGAGGAGCTCGGCTCTGACACCGGTCTCCTCCCACAGTTCACGGGCCGCCGCCTCCCGGGGCGTCTCGCCCGGATCAACGCTTCCACCCGGTGCGACCCATCCGCGCCAGCGGTGGTCGACCAACAGGACATGCGTCAGGCCGGGGTCGAAGACCCAGACATCGGCCGCCAGCGGTGCGGTCGCCGTCCGTGCCGAGCTCGCGAGCCAGGCACGGGCGTTGTCGTACTCCGCCGCTGCCTCCCGGGCATCCAGGGCGGCGGCGTCCAAGGTTCGTTTCCCGATCATCTGGGCAACGTACGCCGGGCCACTGACAATCGCCGGGCCCTCAACGGCCCTTGTCCGTGGTGCGAGTTAAGATCCTGGTCATGCCGCTGAACATGAAGGACGTGGACCGTTTCGGGGCTTCTGTGCCCCGTCTGGAAGCCATTGCGTACCGGCTTCTCGGATCCGCGAGTGAGGCGGAGGACGCGGTCCAGGAGACGTTCCTGCGCTGGCAGGCCGCGGACGTCGACCGTATCGAGGTCCCCGAGGCCTGGCTGACGAAGGTCCTCACCAACCTGTGCCTCAACCAGCTCGCGTCGGCCCGCGCCCGGCGCGAGACGTACGTGGGGCACTGGCTCCCCGAGCCGCTGCTCGAAGGGGACTCGATGCTCGGCCCGGCCGACACCGTCGAGCAGCGCGAATCGGTCTCGTACGCGGTCCTCGTCCTCATGGAGCGCCTGTCGCCCAACGAGCGGGCGGTGTACGTGCTGCGCGAGGCCTTCACCTACTCGCACCGGGAGATCGCCGAGATCCTCGACATCACCGAGGCGGCCAGCCAGCAGATCTTCCACCGCGCGAAGAAGCACATTGCGGACGGGAAGTCCCGCACCGAGATCGACGAGGCGGCCGCCAAGCGGATCGTCGAGGAGTTCCTCGCGGCTGCCACGACCGGCCGGACCGAGCCGCTCGTACGGCTGCTCACCGACGATGCCATCTCGATCGGGGACGGCGGCGGCAAGATCCCGGCCCGGACGAAGGCGTTCGAGGGTGCCGTCGCGGTCGCGAAGTTCATGCGGGGCCTGTTCAAGCCCAGCGTGGCCAAACGCTCCCTGGTCGGCGGCTCTCCGGAGGTCTACATCTCGACCGCCAACGGAGCCCCCGCCGTTGTGGCCGTGTTCGAGGGCCAGGTCGTCGGCGTTCTCTGCCTGGAGATCACCGACGAGGGCATCGCCGCGTTCCGCAACCAGGTCAACCCCGACAAGCTGGGACGCGCGTCCCGTCGGTGGGCGGCCACCGGCCACGGGGAACCCCTGTTCAACGCCTTCTGATGCCGGTGTGACGTGCTTCACATCGAGGTCTGTCAGGAATCGGCGGGCTGTCCGGTTCAAGTGTCGAGACCGCGAGACAGGAGCCCAGACATGCAGCATCGCATCATTGTCCTCGGAGCCGGATACGCCGGAGCCAGCGCCGCCGGGCGCCTCGCCAAGCGAGTGCAGCGCGAGGATGTCGCCATCACCCTCGTCAACGCCGAACCCGACTTCGTCGAGCGCGTCCGTATGCACCAGCTCGCGGCCGGCCAGGACCTCGCGCCCCGCCCCCTGAGCGACATGGTCGCGGGCACCGGCGTCGAGCTGAAGATCGCGAAGGTCACCGGCGTCGACGTCGAGCGGAAGACCGTCGCCGTGAGCGGTGCGCAAGGGACCGAGGAGCTGGAGTACGACAGCCTCGTGTACGCCCTGGGCAGCGGCTGGAATGACCAGGGCGTGCCCGGCGTCGCCGAGCACGCCCACCAGATCGCGAGCCGCCCCGGAGCACTGAGGCTTCGCGAGCACCTGGCCGGCCTGGGCGCAGGACAGCCCGTGGTCGTCGTCGGCGGCGGCCTCACCGGCGTGGAGGCCGCGAGCGAGATCGCCGAGGCCCGCCCGGACCTCGACGTCGCCATCGCCGTCCGCGGCGGGCTCGGCGACTGGCTCTCGCCCAAGGGGCGCGGGCACCTGCGGAAGGTCTTCGACAAGCTCGGCATCACCGTCCACGAGCAGACCGACGTCACCGCCGTGGAGGCCGGCCGGATCGCCACCGCCGACGGCGCCTTCGTCCCGAGCGCGGCCACCGTCTGGACCACCGGCTTCGCGGTCCACCCGATCGCACAGGCCACCACCCTGGAGGTCAGCGGTACGGGCCAGATCATGGTCGACGGGACGATGCGCTCGCACTCGCACCCGGACGTGTACGCCGTCGGCGACGCGGGCATGGCCATGGGCCCCGGCGACAAGCCGCTGCGGATGTCGTGCGCATCGGGCACCCCCATGGCCTGGCAGGCCGCGGACTCCCTCGCGGCACGCCTGACCGGCGGCAAGCTCCCGAAGACACCGCTGCGCTACTTCAACCAGTGCATCTCGCTGGGACGCAAGGAAGGCCTCATCCAGTACGTCACCGCCGACGACCGGGCCGTCAAGGCGGCCCTGACCGGGCGCCTCGCCGCCGTCTACAAGGAACTGATCTGCAAGAGCGCGGCCTGGGCCGTCGCCAACCCGACGCTCGCGATGCCGACCCGGGCCCGCCGGGTCGTGCGAGCGCAGCCCGAGGTGGGCACCGCCGTCAAGGTGCAGGCCTGACACGTGCGCGAGGGGCGCCCGCAGTACGCGGGCGCCCCTCGCATGTGCTGCATGACCGGGCTCAGGCGGCCAGCGTCTGCTCCAGAGCGGCGAGTCCGTCACGGTAGATGCCCTCGAAGAGGGCGACCGCCTCGGCGTCGCTGACACCGTCCGGGGTGAAGCTGCCCGACCACTCGACCCGCGCCCCGTCGGCGCCGCGGTCGAGAACCGTGAGCGTGGACCGGTAGCCCGTGACTGGGAAGGGCGCCCGGGCGATGGAGTACTCGTAGCTGCGCGCCGAGGCGTCGAAGGATTCGAGGCGTTCGACGATGACACCGCCCTCGGCGTTGGTGAGCGTACGCACGCGGCCGCCCTCACCGAGCAGGCTCTCCGTGATGTACGGCAGCCAGTCCGGCAGGGAGCCGAAGCCGCCGATGAGCTGCCAGACGCGGTCGGCGCTCTGCGGGACGTCGAGGGTGACGACGGTGGAGCTCATGAGGCGTCCTTCACGGGAACCGGTGCGTCGTGCGCGATGAGCTGCTGGTCGCGCAGGGACTTCCAGAAGGCGTACGGGACGTCCTCGGTGAGGGCGCCGAGGTCCTCGGCGATACGGCTGGGCCGGGTCGCGCCGGGAATGGCGGCGGCGACGGCCGGGTGCGCCAGGACGAACTGCAGGGCGGCGGACTTGATGCCGATCCCGTGCTCCTGCGCCAGCCCCTTGATGCGGCCCACCTTCTCGACGATGTCGGCCGGAGCCTCGGCGTATTCGAAGTGGCTGCCACCGGCGAGGATGCCGGAGCTGTAGGGGCCGCCGACGACGATGTCGACGCCCCGCTCGGCCGCCGCGGGCAGCAGGCGCTGCAGGGCGCGCGAGTGGTCGAGCAGCGTGTAGCGGCCCGCGAGGAGGAACGCGTCGGGGCGCGGCTCGTCGAGGTCCAGCGTCATCTCCAGCGGCTCGACCTTGTTGACGCCGAGGCCCCAGGCCTTGATGACGCCCTCCTCGCGCAGCCGGGTCAGGGCGCGGAAGGCTCCGGTACGGGCGCTCTCGTACACGCCGACCCAGTCGTCGCCGTAGAAGTCCTGGGCGACGTCGTGGACCCAGACGATGTCGAGACGGTCGGTGCGCAGCCGCTTGAGGCTGTCCTCGACGGAGCGCAGGGTGGCGTCGGCGCTGTAGTCGTTGACCATCTTGTTCGGGCGGCCGTGCTCGAACAGGGCGCCCTTCTCGCCGAGTTCACGGCTCGCGGGGTCCTCGACCTCGTCGAGGATGACGCGGCCGACCTTGGTGGACAGCACGTACTCGTCGCGGGGCTTGTCGGCGAGGACGTCGCCGAGACGGATCTCGGCGAGACCGGCGCCGTACAGCGGTGCGGTGTCGAAGTAGCGGATGCCCTGGTCCCAGGCGGCCTGCACGGTGGCGGCGGCCTCTTCGTCGGGGATGGCGCGGAACATGTTGCCGAGGGGTGCGGTGCCGAAGCCGATGCGGCCGGGCAGCAGGGAACGGATGCTCATGGTGGTGCCTCGATCGTGACTGCGTGGGGGTGGGGGAGTGGCGTCCTGAAGACGTCAGTTGAGGGTGTCGGGGTCCGGGCCGGTGCGCATGCCGCGGTCCAGGGCGGTGAGCGCGTCGATGTCGGCGGCGCTCAGCTCGAAGTCGAAGACGTCGAGGTTCTCGTGGATGCGGGCCTCGGTCACCGACTTGGGGATGACCACGTTGCCGGTCTGCAGGTGCCAGCGCAGGACGACCTGGGCCGGGCTCTTGCCGTGCTTCGCGGCGATGGAGGTGACCGCTTCGTCTGCCAGGACGGCGCCCTGGGCGAGCGGGCTCCAGGCCTCGGTGGCGATGCCGTGCCGGGCGTGGAACGCGCGCAACTCCCGCTGCTGGAGGCCCGGGTGGAGCTCGATCTGGTTGACGGCCGGCACGACCGAGGCGCTGTCCAGCAGGCGCTCCAGGTGTGCGGGCTGGAAGTTGGAGACGCCGATGGCGCGGGTGCGCCCGTCGGCGTACAGCTTCTCCAGGGCGCGCCAGGTGTCGAGGTAGAGGTCGCGGGCCGGGGTCGGCCAGTGGATCAGGTACAGGTCGACGTGGTCGAGCCCGAGCTTGTCCAGGGAGGAGTCGAAGGCGGCGAGCGTGGCGTCGTAGCCCTGGTCGGCATTCCACAGCTTGGTGGTGACGAACAGCTCGTCGCGGGCGATCTGGGAGTCGGCGAGCGCCTTGCCGACGCCCCGCTCGTTGCCGTAGATCGCGGCGGTGTCGATGCTGCGGTAGCCGGCGCGCAGGGCGCTGCCGACGGCGGAGGTGGTCTCCTCGTCGGGCACCTGGAAGACACCGAAGCCGAGCTGCGGCATGGTGACGCCGTTGTTGAGAGTGATGCGGGGGACGGAGCTCATGGTGATCACGTACTCTCTGGAGGCATGTGCGGTAGCGCCTTACAAGCGTCAACAATAATTGCAGACGCGGGTTAATTGCAAACGCAGCATATTGGCGGCGCTACCGTGGGCGCATGGCACCGATGCGCAGGCCGATGACGCCCCCACCGACCTCCATGCGCGCCGTCCGGCTCTCCGCACCCGGTCCCGTGGACAACCTGCGGCTGACCACCCTCCCGCTCCCGCCCGAGCGGGACGGCTGGGTGCGCATCCGCGTCGAGGCCTTCGGTCTCAACCGCTCCGAACTGAAGCTCCGGTTGGGGCTGAGCGTGGGCGTCACGTTTCCCCGCGTGCCGGGTATCGAGGCCGCGGGCACCGTCGACGCGGCCCCGGCCGGCAGTGGGCTGGCTCCCGGGCAGAAGGTCGTCGCCATGATGGGGGACATGGGCCGCACCTTCGACGGAGGCTATGCCGAGTACACGTCGGTACCGCTGTCCCAGGTCATCCCCGTCGACACCGATCTGCCCTGGGAGGTGCTGGGCGCCCTGCCCGAGATGGTGCAGACCGCGTACGGCTCGCTCACTGTCGGCCTGGACCTGAAGCCGGGCCAGACCGTGCTGATCCGGGGCGGCACCTCCTCGGTGGGCCTTGCCGCTGCCGCCCTGGCCGCATGGCGCGGCGCGTCCGTACTCTCCACCACCCGGCGCGCCGACCGCCTCGCCTCGCTCAAGGCGCACGGCGTCGACCACCCGCTGCTCGACACCGGCGAGGTCGCGCCCGCCGTACGCGAACTTTTTCCGGAGGGCGTCGACGCCGCACTCGATCTCGTCGGTACGCCGACCCTGCCCGACACCTTGCGCGCAGTACGCGTGCACGGCACGGGCTGCTTCGGCGGCAGCCTCTCCAACCAGTGGACGGTGCGGGACTTCTCCCCGAACGAGTACCTGCCGAGGGGCGTACGCCTGGCGGGGTACTTCGGAGACGCCTCCGACCTGCCACAGGAGGTCTTCCAGGAGATCGTCGACGCGGTCGCGGCCGGCGATCTGACCTTCCCGGTGGACCGCGTGTACGACGGCCTGGAGCAGGTGCCGCAGGCGCACGACGACATGGAGCACGACCGCGCCACGGGCAAACTCGTCGTCCGCGTCCGGCAGTAGGCCTCAGGCTCAGCGGCTGGTCTCCTCTGGTCCCACCGTGCGGGTCGTGGTGAAGACGAGGCTGACGTTGTGCCCGCCGAACCCGAACGAGTTGGCCAGCGCGGCAGACCACCGACCGGTGCGCCGCTCGCCGCTCACGACGTCCAGCTCCACGCGCGGATCGAGTTCGTCGAGGTTCCGCGTGGCCGGCACTGTGCCGTCCCGGAGCGCGAGCAGAGCTGCGATGGCGCCCACCGTTCCGGACGCCCCCATCATGTGACCCGTCATCGACTTCGTCGCCGTCACTGCGGCGTGGGTGCCGATCGCACGGCCGATCGCCTCGGCCTCCGCCAGGTCACCGGACTCCGTCGAGGTGGCGTGTGCGTGCACGACGCCGATGTCCGCCGGGGTCAAGTCGGCGTCGCGCAAAGCCAGTTCCATGGCGAAGACCTGGCCTTCCGCGTCGGAGGCCGAGATGTGGTTCGCGCTCGAACTCACGGCGCTGCCGGCCAGCGCGCCGTACGTACGCGCTCCACGGCCCCGGGCGAACTCGGCACGCTCCAGCACCATCATTCCCGCACCCTCGCCCATGACGAACCCGGACCGCTTGACGTCGAACGGGCGGGACACGGACTCAGGGTCCACGGACTGCGTCGACAGAGCCTTCATCTGGGCGAACGCCGCGAGGGTGAAGGGGTGCAGGCACGCCTCCACCCCACCCGCGACCACCACGTCCACCCGCCCGCTCCGGATCAGATCCTGCCCCAGGGCGAGAGCCTCCGCCCCGGACGCACAGGCGCTCACCGGAGTCCTGGCGCCTCCCTTCGCGCCCAGGTCCATGCTCACCCAGGCAGCGGGACCGTTGGGCATCAGCATGGGGACCGTGAACGGTGACATCCGGCGAATCCCGGCGCGTTCGAAGATGTCGTCCTGCCCCAAGGTGGTCAGGACGCCACCGGTCCCCGTACCGATGACGACGGCGAATCGTTCCGGCTCGACCTCGGGCGCACCGGCGTCCTGCCAGGCTTCGCGCGCACTGAGGACAGCGACCTGCTCACCGCGGTCCAGCTTCCTGGCCTCCGTCCTCGGAAGGAGGGAGGCAGGGTCCACCGTGAGCCCGGCCGCAACGTGCACGGGCAGGTCCGCGGCCCACTCCTCCTCCAGGAATCGCACCCCCGACTTGCCGTCCAGCAGCCCGGACCACGACGACGGAGCATCCGCTCCCAGTGGTGTCATCGCGCCGACGCCCGTCACCAGCACATGATCGTTACGGGTCACGCGAGCCTCCTCGAATTGTGCAGGTCATACATGGTTTCTGACCGCCCTCAGGCGATCATGTCAGCGTCCAGCAGCGATTTCAGGGCCGTAGACGACCGACTCGCAGGCGCGGGCTTGTCGCATCCCCACAACTATGAGAAACCTCAGCCGGTGACCAAGGTGCTGTCGAGGAGGGCCAGGAGACGGTCCCAATGACGCTTCGCCCCAGTGGGGTCGAAGGCGTCGGTGTCGGACATCGTGAAGCCGTGGACGGTACCGGGGTAGATCTCGGAGGTGTACTCGACCCCCGCGGCGTCCAGGGCCTGGTTGAGCTCGACGAGGGCCGCGGGCGTCAGGTCGGTTTCGGCATGACCGAGATGGACCTGCGCGGTGATCCTGGAGAGGAAGCGGTGCAGACTGTCGGATCCCCCGGCCACCACCGGCCCGTGGAATCCGGCGACAGCGGCCACCTGATCGGGGTGGGCCGCGGCGGTACGCATCGCCAGGAGGCCGCCGATGCAGTATCCGGTCACCGCCACCGGTCCGGCCTCGACCTCGGGCCGGGTCGTGAGGAACCCGAGGAAGGCATCCGCGTCGCTCAGGATCCGTTCGTCGGTGTGCGTCCCGATCAGCGACATCAGCCGGGGCATGACCGAGGCCCGTACCTCTTCGCCGATGTGCTCGGGAAGGTCGATCAGCGGTGCCGGGCCGTGCCGGTAGAAGTAGTGGGGGACGAGCACGTAGTACCCGTGCCGGGCCAGTTCGAGGGCCATTTCGCGCAGCACGGGGCGGATGCCGAAGCCGTCGGCGTACATCAGCACCCCGGGATGCCGGCCGCCGTGGTCGGGGAAGGCGGCGAATGCGTCGGCCCGGCCGTCCGCGGTGGGAATGTGCAGCGTTTTGATGGGCATGAGGTCTCCTGTCGTGGTTGACGTGCAGAGCTGTGGTCAACACGACAGGAGGCGGTGCCCGCGCAACAGCGCCGGCACCGGCCCGTACGGCGCTCAGAGGAGCGCCGGGTCACCAATCCGTGTGTGGCGCGAGGCCGTCCCGGTAGTCATCGCCGCACAACCTAGCCCACCCCAAAGGACCGAGGCCAGCCCCGCACGGCCGACGGCCTCCGCCCTCAAGGCAGTTCAGGCCACGAGCAGACGCAGCCCGAGTTCCGCCGCGTCGAGTGCGACGAGGTCGCGGTTGCGCTCGGCCCACCGTCCGGAGGAAAGGTCCTCGCGGAGTCCGTCGACCGCCCGCTGCTCGGCCTCCGGCCCGACCCTGGTCCACACCGAAACAGCACGGCGCACCTGCTCGTCCAGGTACGCCTCGGGCCGGCGCCAGTACGCCTCGAAGAAGCCGTCGGCGCAGTCCCACGGGACGAGCACCGGTTCCGCCCGGCCCCCGATCGCCCGGGTCAGGTCGGCCAGGGAAGGCCAGTCGACGAGCAGATCGGCGAATTCAGGCAGATAGTCGCGGGTGAGCCAGAACCTCTCACGCCGCCCGGCGTCACTGGCGTCGTACGTGAACACCACCACCCGGCGGGCCACTCGCCGCATCTCCCGCAGGCCCGCGATCGGGTCCTGCCAGTGGTGAACGGTGCTGAAGGCCATCGCGGCGTCGAAGGACTGGTCCTCGAACGGCAGGCTCTCCGCGGCGGCGGCCACGCACGGCGCCGCGCCCGCGGGGCGTTGCGCCCGCATGACCGCCGACGGCTCGACCGCGGTCACGTCGCGGTCGGTGGGCTCGTAGGAGCCGGTGCCGGCCCCGACGTTCAGTACGGTACGAGCGTCGCCGAGCGCGTCCCAGACCTTCGCGGCGATCCGCGGCTCGGTGCGCCGCGTCGCGGGGTAGGCGGATCCGATGGTGTCGTACAACTGCGCGCCAAACACTGTGAGTTGCTCCTCTGGTGTTGTCCTGATCCCCATGGCCCGCGCCTCCAGCTCCCTGTCGATGGCCGTCACCATGGCCGCGGCGCGGTCGCGCTGTTCCAGCATCAGGCCGCGCAGCCGGCGCAGGCGCACGACCGCGTCGGTGGCCGGGTCGTCGACCAGATCCGCGATCTCGCGCAGTCCGAAGCCCAGCCGCCGGTGGGCGAGCACTTCCCGCAGTCGCTCGACGTCGTCCGCCGAGTAGGCCCGGTACCCGGCCGCGGTCCGCGCGGACGGCTGTACGAGGCCGATCTCGTCATAGTGATGCAGCGTTCGGACGCTCACTCCGGCCAGTTCGGCCACGCGTCCCACGGTCAGGTGCTCATCCACGGCACCGACTATGCGGCCTCACGCCGCGTGAGGGTCAAGCAATGCGGGAGGGGCGCCGCCCAGGCCGATGAAAGAGGCGCCGGTTTGCCCATGCTATGAATCGGGTCGTGCCGAATGAACAGATACTCGCCGACCGCCTGCGCGAAGCAGGATATGCAGCAAAAGAGGTACGGGGGGCCGTCGGTGGCGCGGTCGCCGTCGCGGGACTGGTGACGCTCGAAGACGGCACCGAATTGTTCGCAAAGACTCTGACAGGACCGGACCAGGACGTATTCCCGGTCGAATCAACCGGCTTGTCCGAACTCCGCAACGTGGGTGGGGCCGGCACACCGGAGGTCCTGTGGGCCTCGCCGCGCCTGCTGGTGCTCGAGAAGATGCAGCCGCGCCGAGGGGACGACGAGGACTTCTGGGAGCAACTGGCCCGGATGGTGGCCGCCTTGCACCAGTCCACTGTCTCGGACCGGTTCGGCTGGCACCGCGACGGTTGGCTCGGCCGCCTGCGCCAGGACAACACCTGGGAGAGGGACGGCCACACCTTCTTCGGGGAGCGCCGCATCCTGCGCTGGCTTTCCGAGCCGCTGGTCGAGGCCACATTCGATCGTGAGGACAGGCAGGCTCTGGAACGGCTGTGCGCGGCCCTGCCCGAACTGATTCCCCCTCAGCCCGCATGCCTGACCCACGGCGATCTGTGGCAGGAGAACATCGTCGCCACGCGTACGGGGGCGCCGGTGCTCATCGACCCCGCCGTGTCCTACAGCTGGCCCGAGGCCGACCTCAGCATGCTGTGGTGCTCACCGCGTTCGGCCGCGACGGAGCGCTTCTTCGCGGTGTACCAGGAGATTGCCCCGCTCCAGGACGGCTGGCAGGAGCGGATGCCCCTCCTCCATCTTCGGGAGCATCTCAGCGCCATTGCCCATGGCGACGACAGCTGGGGTGCGGTCGACGCCGTACGGAAGGCCATCGCACCTTTCCGGCGCGGCGCCGGCGCGTAAACCTCCGCGCGGCGACTCCGAGTTGGACTCAACTACCCCGGCTGCATAGGGTCATCGGCGGCATGACATGTCCGTGCCACCACTGTGCAGATGTAACCGCCGACGAGTACGTACGCGGCGGGCAACGGGGAAGGAACCACCCTTGAAGAGACGTTTCACAGCGATACTCGCGAGCGCGGCCACGGCCGCGCTCGCTCTGCTCGGGCCGAACAGCGCACCGGCCCAGGCCGCGGACGACCCGGGGCTGGCGCTGAACAACTTCGTACTGCGGCCGATCCACAACGAAGCTTCCTTGGTCAAGCTCAACAACGACCTGAAGGCGGACCTCCCGACCGTCGGGGTCAATCAGATCCTTCAGGACGCGGACAGCAACCAGGGGACGTGGTCGACGGGCGTCTGCAACAAGGCGGCGACGCCTTCGGGGGATCCGGAAGGGTTCAGCAGCAGCTTCTGCTTCGACGACGACGATGCGGGGGAGGTCGGCACTTCGGAGTGGCGGCCCCAGGGCGTGACGAGCGTCGCCGACGCCGACGAGGATCAGATCTGGGGCGATCCCGCCGGCGGCTGGAACCCGGCCGACCACAAGCCGATGATCGTCACCTGGTACCACCTGGACGACGAAGGTGCCTCCACCCCTGACAACGACGGCAAGGACACCAGCGTCAAGGGCGCGCGCATCAGCATCATCGACCGGAACACCGGCAAATACGCGCATGTCCTGCTTGTGTACCCCTACGACAACGTCAATGACAATGCCAGTTACATGAGCCTGCGCACCTCGCAGCACTACGGCAAGGGCTCCCTGCACGCCGGTGGCATCGTCTGGTACGGCTACAAGCTGTACGTGCCCGACACCGCCCGTGGGTTCCGCGTGTTCGACCTGCGCGACATCATGGACCTCAAGGCAGCCGGCGACAAAGCCGATCTGAGCAAGAAGTTGATGGTCGGCCGCCAGGACAACGTCTACTACTCCCACGGCTACCGTTACGTCCTGCCCGAGAGCTCCGGCTGGACCAACACCACCTGTGACGACCTTGATTACCCCAACGGCCTTCCCGTCTGCGACATGCAGGACGAGCAGGTGAAGTGCACCGAGAATGACATCACCCCGAGGACCAGCTACGCCAGCCTGGACCGCTCCGAGGCCACCCGGCACATCGTGAGCGGCGAGTGGTGCGAACAGGGCAACGCGGTGAACGCGAAGACCACGGGCCGGGTCATCCGCTGGCCGATGCAGACCTCCGGTGGCATTCCGCAGACGGACGCAAGCGGCAACTGGCGGGCCGACGCGGCCTATCGCATCCCCTATGAGGCGGGCTGGGCCCAGAACGGGACCGTCCAGGGCGCAGCCGTGATCAACAAGACCTGGTATCTGAGCCAGAGTTACGGCTCCGGCACCACCGGACACTTGATCGTGGCGAACCAGCCCGGCTCCAGCACAGGAAATCTCACCGCCGCCGGGCAACCACGTCGCGCCGCGATCGGGGTCGAAGACCTCTCTGTGTGGCCGCAGTCCGGTACGGACATCATCTGGACCGTCACCGAATTTCCGAAGAAGCGCATGCTCTACTCCGTCACCGAGTAGGAGTGAGGAAGGCTGCCGCATGATGCGGGCGCAGCATGCGGCAGCCTTGCCGGACGCGTGACGGAGCGGATCCAGGAGAGCTGCTGGGAGATCTCTCCGGCCTCGGCGATCTTCTCCCGGTCGGAGCCGTCGAAGACACCGACCAGGGTCTCCCGCCCGCGCGGCGCGATGCTCATCACAGGGCCTCCGGAGTCGCCGCCGGCGGGGATTCCGGACACCTTCTCCATGCAGAAGTCTGATCCGCCCGGTGCGGTGTAGCCCGCGCAGCGAGGGTCGTCGGTCCGTACGACCCTCAGCTGCGCCTGCTTGAGGACGGGGGACTGGCAGGTGTTCTCGTCCCCGGCGCAGGTGGCGCCCCACCCGTACTGCCGCACCTCTTGCCCCGGGCGGACAGGGGCTGTGGCCAGTCGCGCCGGACGGATCTTCATCGGCGGAACCTTGATGAGCAGCATGTCGGCCTGCGCGCTCCCCGCCCGTTTCCCGGGCAGCGGACGGACCGTGGCGCCCTTCCTCACGTCGAGGTTGCCGACGCGGAAGGAGATCCGCAGGGCGGCGACCGGCTGTCCCTGCTCGAAGAAGCAGTGCGACGCGCCGAGGATCCACTCGCGGGTGATCGCCGTTCCGGTGCACGTCGGTTTGCCGTCGATGAACGTGCGTACCGCCCACGGCGCGTAGGTGCTCTTCGCCCCGCCGATGACGGCGGCGGCCGGCGACGGCGACATCACCGCGCTCGCCGGCACCAGCAGGACAGTCAGCAGCAGACCACGAACCCGATGCACCATGCCGACCAAGCTAGTCGACACAGACCACCCGGCAGCGGACCTCGTACGAGCGTCACGGGCTGGAGGGGGCCTTCCTCAGGACGTAGAGGTCCTCGGAGTCCGGGTCCCCGATGAACCGGTAGAGAGTGGGCCGCTCCGGTGTTCCGCCCACGTTCCAGGGCTCGTTCGAGCACTCTCGCACGTCGATGTCGGCCTCCTGGTCCCAGGTGGTTTTCCCCGTCCTGTACGTCCACGTGCCCTCGCCCGCGCACTTCTTCACCACGGCGTCGAAGTCGTATTGCTCCACCCGGCGCGCGGTGAGGCGTCCGTCCGAGGTGAACGTCAGGGTTCCGCCCCGGCCGTCCGACCACTCCCCGACGAGGGCTGCCCGGGAGAGCGCCGGCGGGCGGTACTCGTGCACCAGGCCCGTCGCGAAGGCGACGGTTCCCAGAACGACGGTGCAGAGCACGGCGAGCACGCCCCAGCCGGCCACCGGGACGAACACGCGCGGGTTCCGCGAGCGGCACACCAGAGCAGGTACGGCAAGGGCGACCGCGGTCACCGCCCACCACAGGAGGAAGGCGGACACCTCCGCGGAACCGGCCAGGGCGAAGCCCACGATGCAGACGGCCAAGGCGACGGCCGCCGATGCCGGCGCCACCCACCACCACACCTCCCGCCCGCCGAACCGGCGCCCGAGCGCGCCGCTCAGCCACACCGCCGGAAGGACCAGGACAAACGAGATCAACGCGCCGATCATCGTGCCCGGCATCACCAGAAAGACGGGCAGGATCACCCACCCCAGCGCGTTGATGCCGGTGTCGGGCGACTCCAGGGTCAGCAGGTAAAACCCGTGGACCACCAGCACGCACAGCACTTCGGCGAGCAGCACCGCCATCGAGATCAGCTGCATCCGCCCAACGGTCTGTATCCGCCCCGCCATCGCCGAACCCCCCTCGGGCACACCGCAGGAACGCGGACGACCAACCGGGCGACCGCGGCAGGGCCATCCTGCCAGAGGAAGTGAACGTGTTCAATTCTGTGGGATGGGGGCTGGAGCGCTCAGTCGTCGGCGATCTGCAGGGCCAGCACGAAGTGCTCGCCGTCCGTCCCCGCGAGCAAGCTGTCGAACAAGGGGGTGAGCCCGTTCACGGCGCCGCATTCGATGTCGTGGTTGGTCCACCAGGTGGCCTCCGATCCCTGCGATCCGAGCAGAGACACCACCCGCTCCGCGGCGCGCTCCGCGGTCTCGAGGGGCAGATGCCGGTGACTGGGCCAGAGCAGGTCGACGGCGGCGACCCGGGCGAGAAACGAGGCGGCCTCGGGCGTCTCCACCGGTTCCAGTGCGGCGCAGATTTCGGGGACCGGCGGCGGTGCGTACCCGGTCAGGAAGCGCTGCCAGGACTCGTCCTGGGCGATCGCGGCCAGCAGCATGCGGATGCGGCCCGCCAGCTCGGGCAGATCGGGTTGCGGCTCGGTGAAGCGACCGGCTGCCACGAACACCCGCATCGGTGTGGACAGTTCCGCCAGGCCGGCTTCCAGCTCTGCCAGTACCTCCAAGGACTTCACGGCGTGATTCTGCCCCACCGGCGGTCGCGGGCAGATTCAGGGCCCGGTGATGATCGCTTCGCCCACGTCGACGAGGTGAGCCACGAAGTCGTCATGGGGCGTCAACGGGCCCGAGTCGGCTGTCGCGATCAAGCTCTCCCGGTCCGCCAGCGCGTGTGTGACAAAGCTGGCCAGGAACATCCAGCGTTCATGACGCCGCTGCGGGGGGAGCCGGCCGAGTCCGCCGATCACGCGCCGCTGCACCTCGGTCCACTGGCCCGGGCGGCCCTGCCCGTAGCGCAGTTCCGCGATGAGCTGCCCGACTTCGCGGTCACTGAACGCCTGCGCCAGGAACCGGAGATACCAGCTGGGCCGCCCCGGCTCACCGAGGTGCGCCGCCAGGGGCAGGACCAGGGCCTCGACGAGCGTGCGGGCCTCGAGGGCCGCACCCTCGCTTCGCTCTGCTTCGGCCTCGGCGAGGTACGCCGTCCGTGCCTCGTCGGCCGGCAGCATGCGCCGGGCGATGACGGCCTCCAGCAACGCCGACTTCGAGCCGAAGTGGTAGCGCACGGCCCCGGTGTTGCGCTGTCCGGCCGCCGCGCCGATCTCGCGCAGCGACACCCCGTTCACGCCGCGCTCCGCGTACAGGCGCTCCGCCACGTCGAGCAGCAGCTGCCGGGTGGTGCGGGTGCGCGCGTTCATGCGCGGGAATCTAGCGCGCCGTACGGCGCAGCTGCAGAGCGGGAGCCGTACGGGAACCTGTCGTGCCGCGCCCATGGACATCTTTAACTCAGGCGAGTTAACTCCCCAACGCTCCCCGGCAGAAGGGACGACGCCTGTGCCACCCCCTTCCGCGATCCGCCGCGTCGCAGTCCTCGTGGTCCTGGTCCTGCTGACCGAGACAGCCCCGTTGGAGATCAGCCTGGTCTATCCGGCGGTCCCGTCGTTGTCCCGTGAGTTCGGGGCTGCGGCCGCCGCGATGGTGGTGGCCGTGGTCAGCCTCTCCGCTGCCATGAGCATCCCGTTGACCGGGAGGCTCGCCGACCGCCTCGGCATCAAGCGCCTGATGCTGGCGTGCAGCGGGACATTCGCCGCCGGCTCCCTGTTGTGCGCCCTCGCCAACGGGCTTCCGATGCTGGTGACGGGCCGGATCCTGCAGGGCTCGATCGGCGGGCTGCTCGCCTTGTCGTACGCCCTGGTGCGCAAGGTCTTCCCGCCGTCGGAGGTGCCACTCGTCCTCGGCATCGCCGCGACGGGCATCGGCGTGAGCGGGGTCGCCGCCCCCTTCCTCGGCGGTCGCCTCACCGATGCGTACGGGTTCCGCGGCGTCTTCTGGTTCCTGCTGGTCCTCGTCCTGGTGATGCTGCCGTGTGCCGCCCTGGTCCTGCCGCGCGACCGGCCGACGCCCGGATCTGCCTCCCGCCCACGGCAACCACTGGACATGCCAGGGGTGCTGTTGCTCGGCGCCGCGCTGTGCGCCGCGCTGATCGGGATCGGGCGGAGTTCCACCGTCGGCTGGACCGCCAGGGAGGTGCCCGCCTCTCTCACCGGCGCGATCCTCCTCGGCCTGGTTTTCGTACGCCGCGAACGGCGCCTGGCACGGGCCGGCGTCGAACCCGCCGTGGACCTCGAACTTCTGACCTCATCCGGGATGCGCTTCACGCTGCCGCTCGCCGCGCTCGGGACGGCGGTGGTCGCCACCGTGGGCTTCCTGCTGCCGCAGATGATCCAGAACGAGCAGGACATCGGGGCACTGGACGCGGCGCTGTGGACCCTTCCCCTCGGCGTGACCACGCTGATCGGTGGTCCGCTCGGCGGCATGATCGCCCGGCGGCAGAGCCCGCGCCGTGCGGCGATGTCCGCCACCGCCCTGCTCACCACGGCAGCACTCGGCCTCGCCGTGCTGCCGCACGACCGGATCCAACTCGGGCTGCTCTCGGCCGTGTTCGGGCTGGGCCTCGGCCTGCAGTACCCGGCGCTGTCGAATCTGGTCACCGAGGCCGTACCGATCGCCCGCGCCGCCATCGGCACGGCCCTGCTCGCCGCCTGCAGCCAACTCGGCGCCGGGGCAGGAGTCGTCCTGCTCGGCGGGTTGCGCGGCACCACCGGGCCTTCCTCACCCGCCGCGTACAGCCACGGCTACCTGGCCTGCACGGTCTGCGGCGCACTCGCCTTCACGACGGCCGCACTGATGCGCCACGGCCGAACGCCGGCGACCGGCGGCAGCGCCGCGCCCCAGCGGGACCCCGACTCTCCCACCACGTACGCACCCTCTCCCGCCACGAAGGAGACGCCCGCATGACCGGCACCCCGCCTGACACCGCCACCACCGCTGCCCCTGTCCACACGGTCGTCCCGCCCCTGACCCCACGGAAGTTCCGGCCCGGGGGAGCCGACACCACCCCGCACACGTACGAGCACCTGAGGCTCACCCCGCAGACGCGGACGATCGGCGCTCGGGTGGACGGCCTGGACCCGGCCGCACCGCTGGATGCCGGGACCCGGGCCGAGCTGCAGCAAGCGCTGCTGGAGTGGAAGGTCCTGTTCTTCTACGGGCAGGAGCTGACGGCCGGTCAACACCGGGGTTTCGCCGGGGTGTTCGGCACCCCCGAACGGGACCACCCCTTCCTGCCGAGCGCGGGCGACCCCCATGTCGTGAGGCTGTCGCACGACGGGCAGCACCCCGGCACCGAGAACATCTGGCACAGCGACATGAGCTTCTCGCCGCAGCCGCCTCGGGGGTCGGTGCTGCGCGCCGTGGAGGTGCCCGCGACCGGCGGCGACACCCTGTGGGCCGACATGGCAGCCGCCTACGACGGGCTGCCCGGCGCGGTACGGCGGCGGATCGCGGACCTGCGTGCCGTGCACGAGATCCCGCAGGCCCCCGGTGCTGTCGGCGCCGCACGGGCCAGGCTGCAGCCCGTCGAGCACCCGGTGGTACGGACGCATCCGGAAACCGGCCGCCAACTCCTCTACGTCAACCGGGTCTTCACGTCCCGGATCGTAGGGCTCCCCACGCAGGCGAGCCGGGAACTGCTCGACCTCCTGACCCGCCAGGCCGACTACCCCGAATACCAAGTACGCCTGCACTGGGAACCCGGCACGGTGGCCGTCTGGGACAACCGGGCGACGCAGCACTACGCCGTGTCCGACTACTTCCCTGACCGCCGGGTCATGGAGCGCGTCACACTGGTCGGCGACTGCCCTGCCTGACCACTGCGACGATGCGTGGGAGAAGACCGTGACGAACCGCCTGCCCGTCGACACGCAACTGGTGGCCCCGCTCGGAGAGGAGGGCACCGCTGCCCGGCGCCTCAAGGAGCAGGGCTTCGACGGCGCGTTCACCTTCGAGGGCGGACACGATGTGTTCTTCCCTCTCGTGACCGCCGCCCGGGAGGGTACGGGCCTCGACCTCATGACCAACATCGCGGTGGCGCTGCCTCGTTCACCCGTACATCTGGCGCATGCGGCGTGGGATCTCCAGCAACTCTCCGGAGGACGTTTCCGGTTGGGCCTCGGCAGCCAGGTCAAGACGCATGTCGCCCGCAGGCACGGGGCACAGTTCGACCCGCCGGTCGGCCGCATGCGTGAATGGATTGCCGCGACCAAAGCCGTACTGGACTGCTGGGCCTCCGGCGAACCGCTCGCCTTCGAGGGCCGTTTCACCAGCCACACCGTCATGCCGCCGACCTTCCGGCCCGCGCCCTCGCCGCATTCAGTTCCGCCTGTGCTGCTGGCGGCACTCGGACCGAAGATGACCGCGGCCGCCGGGGAGGTGGCCGACGGGCTGCTGGTGATGCCGTTCAACAGTGCCCGGCACGTACGCGAGCGCACCCTCCCCGCGCTCGCCAAGGGTCTCGCCGCGGCAGGGAGGCCTCCGCTGGGAGGCGAAGGAGACACCTTCACGGTGGTGGCCGAGGTGATCGTAGGGTGCGGCCGGAACGAGCGGGAACTGGCCGAGGCGAAGGCCGGCGTTCGCCGCCTGCTGGCGTTCTACGCCTCGACTCCCGCCTATCGTCCGGTACTTGAGGTGCACGGCTGGGCCGACCTCCAGCCCGTACTCCAGGACTTGACCCGTGCCGGCCGGTGGAGGGAACTGCCCGACGCGATCGACGACACCATGCTGCACACCCTCGCCGCGGTCGGTTCGCCCAAGGAGGTGGCTGCCGAGATCCACGCCCGCTGGCAGGGGCTGGCCACCCGGCTGGCCTTCTACCAGCCGTACGCCGCCGACCCAGACACCACCGGGGAGCTCTTGGCGGCGATCCGTGACTGAGGTGCGCGTCGAGGTCGATCCGGTGGGGGTGGCTGTGATCACCCTGGACGGCGAGGAGCGGCTGAACGCGCTCTCCGGCGCAGCCCTTCGCGACCTCGGTGCGGCCTATCGCCGCTGCGACGCCGACGACGCCGTGCGCGCCGTCGTCCTCACCGGTGCAGGGCGGGCATTCTGCGCAGGCGCCGACCTCTCCGCACAGGCACGGTCCTTCGATGCACCGACGGGCGACTTCACGGCCTCGCCGGTACGGCCACCGGCCTGGCGGGTGCGCAAACTTGTGATCGCCGCGATCCAGGGTCACGCCATCGGTATCGGCCTCACGATCGCGCTGCAGTGCGACGTCCGGCTCGTCGCCGAAGACGCCAAGCTGGCCGTCCCGCAGGTGCGGCGCGGCATGATCGGTGACTGCCAGTCCCATTTCACTCTGCGTCATGCGGTCGGCCTCGCCGTCGCCGCGGACCTGCTGCTGACCGGACGGACACTGACCGGACAGGAGGCCGCAGACCGCGGTATCGCCAGCCGCGCTCTGCCGGCCGCCGACGTACTGCCGACGGCGATGGCGCTCGCCCGCGAGGTGGCGACCGAGGCCAACCCCGCCTCGGTCGCCCTGAGCAAACGACTGCTGTGGGCCGATCTGGATCTCGACGCCGTCGAACACGAGGAGACGCTCGCCCACCTCGTCCTCCTGGGTACGGACGGCGCCGGGGAGGGAGCCGCGGCATGGCGCGAGCGCCGCTCGCCGATCTGGAAGGGGAAGGCAGGCGACCACACGGACCCCGCATGAAGTCCGTCATCCGCCCACCCACGGGCCGCACTGGCCGGACGTGCTTGGATGGGGCCGTGGCCCAGACATTCGATACACCGTTCGTCGGCCGGGCGGACGAACTCGCCCGGCTCACCGGCGTGCTGGAACGGGCCACGGCCGGCGACCCGCGCGCCGTCCTCGTGGCCGGTGACGCCGGCGTCGGCAAGACCCGCACACTGACGGTGGCCGCAGCCCACGCCGCCGCCACCGGGATGACCGTGCTGACCGGCCACTGCGTGGACCTTGGGGACGTCGGCCTGCCCTACCTCCCGTTCACGGAGATCCTCGGCGCGGCCGCCGCCGACCAACAGCTCGCCCCGGCCTTCGCCGCGTACCCCGCGGTGGAACGTCTCATCGGCACGGCCGCGGGGGCCGGGACGGCGCCCGACGCCGGCAGTCGCCTTCAGCTCTTCGAGGGCATCGCCGGCCTCCTCGCCGACCTGACCACCCTGGCCCCGCTCCTCCTCGTCATCGAAGACCTCCACTGGGCGGACCAGTCCTCCCGCGACCTGCTCCGCTTTCTGCTCAGCCGGGGCGTCCTCCAGCGGCCCACGGCCGGAGGCCCGCCCCACCGGCTCGCGGTCTTCGCCTCGTACCGCGCCGACGACCTGCACCGCCGTCACCCGCTGCGGCCCCTGCTCGCCGAGCTGGTCAGGCTGCCCGCCGTCGACCGGCTGGATCTGCGCCCGCTGGCCGACGAGGACGTCGCCCGGCTCGTGTACGCGCAACACACGGGGCCCGTCTCCGACAGTACGGTTCGCCGCATCGTCGACCGCGCCGAGGGAAACGCCTTCTACGCCGAGGAGTTGCTTGCCGCGCTTCCCGAAGGCGACCAGCAGAGCGCCGGTTCCGCCGCCCTGCCCAGTGCCCTCGCCGACGTCCTCCTCATCAGGATCGAGCAGCTGACCGAGACCGCCCAGCAGGTCCTGCGCACGGCCGCCGTGGCGGGACGCCGGGTCGGCCACGATCTGCTGCGCGACGCCGTACAACTGCCCCAGGAGGAACTGGAGTCGGCGTTGCGCGAGGCGGTCGGGCACCAACTGCTGCTGCCCGACGGCGACGCGACGTACTCCTTCCGGCACGCCCTCACCCGCGAGGCCGTCTACTCGGATCTGCTGCCCGGCGAACGCGTCCGGCTGCACGGGGTGTTCGCAGCCCTCCTCGCGGGCGAAGGCCGTTCGGCGAGCAGCGCCGCTCAGCGAGCCCATCACTCACGCGAGAGCCACGACCTGGCCGACGCGCTGGCGGCCTCCATCGAAGCCGCCGACCACGCCCAGCGCCTCCACGCACCCGCCGAGGAGCTGCGCCACCTGGAGACTGCGCTCGAACTGTGGGCCGTGGTGGACCCATCCGCCCACCCCGAACCCGGCGACCCGGTCACGCTCACCCTGCGCGCCTCGGCCGCCGCCGCACACGCCGGCGATCCCCATCGTGCGGTCCAGCTCACCCGCGCCGCGCTCGCCCGGGCCGGATCCGAGGCCGACTCCGAACTCGCCGCCCGGGTGCGCTACACCCTCGCGGGCAACCTGATACGGATCGACAACCTGCAGGCCGCGTTCACGTACAGCAGCGAGGCACTCGGACTGATCCCGGCCGAACCGCCCACGCGTACCTGGGTATGGGCGGCTGCGACTCACGTCATGGCCGCCCGTTACGTGGGCCGTGACAAGGACGCCGAGCGTGTCGCCCGTCAGGCCCTGGCCGTCGCCGAGCATCTGCGACTGGCCGACGCCCAGGCCGATCTGGTGATCTCGCTGGTCGGTCTGGAGGCGTACAACCGGCGTACGCCGCAGGGCCGGGAAAAGCTCCTGCGGGCCCGTGACCTCGCCCGCACCGCCGGGAACCTCCAAGTGGAGATGCGGGCGCTCTACAACCTCGCGATCGGCTGCTACGAGTGCGGTGAACTCGACCCCTGCCTGACCTGGATCAGCGAAGGACTGGACCGCGCCCGCCGCGCCGGCCTCGTCTCCTCGCCGTACGCCGTGGAGCTGCGCTATCTGCAGTCCCTGCTGCTCTACACGCTGGGTCGCTGGGAGGAGTGCACGCGAACGGCCGCCGCCGACGTCGCCCTTCTCACCGCCTCCTCCGGGTTCGCGACAGCACCCGCGCTGTACGTCGCCCTGGCGCAGGGCGACTTCGATGCAGCAGTCAGCGGCGCCCGCGCCCTGCTCGACGGCCCCCCGGACTGGATGGCCGCGCTCGTCGCGAGCATCGTGCTGACCGACGCCGCGGCGCTGCGCGGCGACGCCGAGGACTGCGTACGACAGATGGACGCCGCGGTCGAGGCACTCTCGGAGAACGCGGGATCCGAGCGGCCCGATGCCATGGTGCGGCTCGCAGCCCTCACCCTGTCGGCCGTCGCGGACGCGGCGGAGGAGTCCCGTCTGTCCGGCGACGTGACGGGCGTCGCGCGCTGGACGGACACCGCGGCCGAACTGGTGGAACTGGCCCGGAGCACAGCGGCCCAGGGCGAGGACGGAACCGAGCAGGGACCCGAGGGCCTGGCCTGGCTGGCCCGTGCCGAGGCCGAGACCGTACGCGCTGACACCGGCCCCGACGTCGCCGCCTGGGAGCGAGCCGTGAACGCGTTCGGCTACGGAGAACCGTACGAACTGGCCCGCTGCCAACGGCGGCTCGCAGAGGCCCTGCTCACCGCCGGCCGCCGCGACGAGGCCGCCGAACAGGCCCACGCGGCCCGCGACACGGCCGACCGGCTCGGCGCCGTGCCGCTGCGCGAAACGCTCGACGCCCTGATGCGGCGCGGCCGCCTCGCCGACGCACCGGCTGGCGACGACCGGATCGCCGCCCTGACCGCTCGGGAGAGCGAGGTCCTGCGGCTTCTCGGTCGGGGCCGCACCAACCGGCAGATCGGCGAAGAGCTGTACATCAGCGGCAAGACGGCAAGCGTCCACGTCTCCAACATCCTCACCAAGCTGGGCGCCACGAGCCGTACCGAAGCCGTGGGCATCGCCTACCGCGAGGGTCTGATCGAGCCGGAGACCAGCGCGACGAGCTGAGCGGCGACCAAGAGGGGTGCGGGATGGACCAGCGAGAGGCGATCGTCGCGGTGGTGCGCCGAGGGGAGCGGGTCCTCGTCATCCAGCGAGGCCCGCAGGCCCGGCTGCCGGGGTACTGGGCCCCGCTCAGCGGCAAGTTGGAATCTGGTGAAAGCCAGGAGGAAGCCCTGGTCCGGGAGGTTCACGAAGAGGTGGGCCTGAGGGTCTCACCGGTGGCCAAGGTCTGGGAATCGCAGACTGCCGACGGCCTGTTCCGCCTGCACTGGTGGACGGCCGAGGCCGAGGCCGGCGAGGTCGTCATGCATCCGGGCGAAGTGAGTGACGCGCGGTGGGTCACTCCGTCGGAGTTCTCGCGGCTTCAGCCCGTCTTCGCGGCCGACCGTGAGTTCTTCGACCGGGTGCTGCCACAGCTCTGACGTTCGGCTGGATCACGGACCGGCTGCCCGGCCCGGTGCGGGTCAGTTGACAGTGGGGGTGAAGCCGCCGTCGATCCGGAGGTTGGCGCCGTTGATCGAAGCGCCGAGCGGGCTGGCCACCAGCGCGACCAGCGCGGCGATCTCGTCGGGCTCGGTCAGCCGGCCCGAGGGGTTGGCGAGCGGACCGTCGATCAACGCGCGGGTGGCCGCGTCGGCGTCGGAGCCCATCCCGTGGTGCCGGCCGAAGTCCAGTGCGAACTCCCGGAAGCCGTCCGTCGAAGTGGGGCCGGGGCTGATGGTGTTCGCCGTGACTCCGGTGGCGGCCAGGTCCTTGGACAGGCTCACGGTGAGGTTGGCCAGCGCGGCCTTGGCCGCACTGTAGGCGGCCTTCATGGGCAGGGGGAACGGGTGCGCGGCGCTGCCGATCTGGATGATGCGGCCCCATCGGGCCTCGCGCATCGACGGTGCCAGCGCTCCGATCAGGCGTACGGCCGAGGCGACGTTGGTGTCGTAGAGCCCGAGCCACTCGCCGGGTCCGCCTGCGGTCCATCCGCCGTCGTCGCTGCCTGCCGAAGCGGCGTTGTTGACCAGGATGTCGATCCCGCCGAAGGCCGAAGTGGCCTCGGCCGCGACCCGCTGTACGGCCTCGTCGTCGGTCAAGTCGCCCACCACGGCCACCGCCTTGCCTCCGGCAGCGACGACGGCGTCCACGGTGACCTGTGCCCGTGCGGCATCACGTCCGTGGACCACGACGGCGACACCCTCCCGGGCCAGACCGAGAGCGATGGCTCGCCCGATACCGCTGGAACTGCCGGTGACGAGGGCTCGGCGTCCGTGCAACTGAAGCTCCATGCCGTTCTCCTACGGTGATTGTTCATCGGACAGGCTGTCTTTCAAACGACAGATTGTCTTTCGATGGACTGGCTGTCAAGGGAAAGTTAGGATCGGCCCATGGCCCCGCGTAAGTACGAGCAACGTCTCCGCGCAGACGCCGCAGAGGAGACCCGCCGCCGCATCCTCGATGCGGTCTACCAGCGTCTGTGCGAGGCGCCCACCGAGCAGGTGAGCATTGAGCGGGTCGCTGCCATGGCCGGAGTGTCGCGCTCGACGGTCTACTTGGTATTCGGCTCACGCGCCGGGCTGTTCGACGCCCTCGGGGACGATCTGCGGAGCCGCGGCGGATTCGACCGCACTGCCGATGCCGCAGGTCACACGGATGCGCGTGCAGGGCTCCGCGAGGCGATCCGTACCTCGGTGCCGGTCTTCGCCGAGCACCGCCAGGTGCTGCGAGCGCTCTACTCCATGGCTCAGCTCGACCCCGAGAGTGTCGGCGGCGCGGTGCGGCGGATGGGCGAGGCTCGCGCTGCCGGGATGGCCTGGCATGCGCAACGACTCGATGAGCAGGCCGCGTTGCGCGCCGACGTCACCGCCATCGACGCGGCTCATCTTCTGTGGGCGGTTACGGGCTTCGAGTTCTTCGACCAGCTGTACGCGGGACGGTCTCTGCCGGCTGAAGCAGTCGCCGACCTCATGGTCGCCGCAGCAGAACGAGCGGTGTGCGGTCGGGAGTGAACGCGAGGTCCTGATCGGTCTGCTGCGGCGGGCCGCAATCGGCCCGCCGCAGGACGCCGGGGTACGGGACCCCGTCCGTGCTCAGTTGAACGGGTCGAGAGTGATGTAGGCCTGTTGCGGGTTGCTGTCGTTGACCAGGGATTCGTGGGCGCCGACGTCGTCGAAGGCAAAGCCGTAGGCCTTGCCGTCCGCCATCTGGGCGTGGATCTTGCGGGAGTAGTGGTTGGTCACCGTGTCCTGGTAGAAGCCGGCGTCGGAGGTGTCCGGCTGGTTGGGGTTGGTGAGCAGCGTCGAGCGGTTGTAACCGGCGCACAGGGTGCGGGAGATGGGTCCGCGCACCAGGTCGTTGGGTGCGTCGAGGAGTTTGTAGCAGCCGAAGATGCTGTCGGAGTCGGGCTTCTGGAAGGAGGTGACGACCGCGCCCGCTGTGTTCGTGAAGTTCATGGAGTTGCCCGAGACCCGGCCGAAGTACTTGACCGACGGCTGGTCGGCGAACGGCGTCACCGTCAGGGTCTGCGAGGCGTACTTGGTCCAGACCCGGTTGACGTAGTCGCTCAGCACCGTGGCGGGCAGCGCACCGGCCTCGATGCCGTGCCCGGGCGCGAGAGCGCGCAGGATCGTGCCGTCCGAGCGGGTCCTGATGAGATTCGCCCAGCCGCCGGGCTGGTTGCGCAGGGCGTTGAAGAAGCCGTTGTAGCCGCCGGGCTTGAGGTGACCGGTGCTCTTCGTCGTCCCGTTGGGGATCTTCACCCCGACCGCGTAGGGAGCGGAGAACATGTCGACCTGGGTGCTGTTGATCCACAGTCCGGAATCGTTGAGCGTGTACTCGGTCCAGTTGAAGAGGATGTTCACGTTCGGGTCGCTCGGGTTCTGTACGGCGGGCTGTACCAGGCCGCCGGTGGTCAGCTTGAAGACGAGTTTCTGCCCGTAGGAGAAGTAGACGCGTCCGGAGAACTTCGGCATGCGGATCGTCTTCGTCTGCCCGTTGGCGGGGCCGGTGAACGACGCGTCGGGGGCCGGGGTCGGGGGATTGCCTCCGGCCGGCCAGGGATGGAAGGTGCCGTTGACGTCTGCCCAGCCCTGGCGGCCGGTGGCGAGCTCGGTGCCGATGACGTAGACGAACACCTGATCGCCGCGGCCCGAGTTGTTGGTGAGGGTGAGGGGAATGGTCGTGGGAACGGCGGCTTCGGCGGCGGGGACGGACGGCGAAGCGATCAAGAGGGCGGCGGCGACGGCCAGGGCGGCAAGTGCCGCCGACGGCTTTCTGCGCGAGCGGTATGGGGCGCGGTGAGCAGACAAGCTCTTCCTCCTCGGTGGAAGTGCTGTGCTGTGCGGGGGGTTTGCGCGTTGCACCCGTCTTGAGAGCGCTCTCAGGGTGCCCTGAGGAAATTAGTGAATCTTCAGGGACACGTCAATGCATTGGTCCAGACGTTTACGTCGCCGAGCCGTCGCGTGAGTGACTGACTACTGCGGCTGTGTCGCGATCATGATCAGGTTGCCGCAGGTGTCATCGAGGATCGCGGTGGTGACAGGGCCCATCTCCATGGGCTCCTGGGTGAACCGGACGCCGAGGCCGAGCAGTCGCTCGTACTCCGTGTGGACGTTGTCGACGGCGAACTGGGCGAGCGGGATGCCGTCCTTGATGAGCGCGTCGCGGTAGGCCGCGACGGCCGGGTGGCCGGCCGGCTCCAGGAGGATCTCGGTGCCGTCGGGCTCGTCGGGAGAGACGACAGTCAGCCAGCGGTCCGTCTCGCCGACGGGGACGTCGTGCTTCTTCACGAAGCCGAGGATCTCGGTGTAGAAGTGCTCGGCCTTGGCCTGGTCGTCGACGAAGACGCTGGTCAGGTGGATCTTCATGGGGTGCTCATTTCGGGTCGGAACGTGTCGGCAACGATCACACGATAGGCAAGTCCTCTCCGGCCCGGACGCAGGTCGGCTGCTGGCAGACGGGTGAGGCGCTACTGTTCCCGGCCGGAGGGGCCCGGTTCGGGGTGGGCGCCGGTGAGTTCGGGCTCCAGCCCCTGCCGCAACCTGGCGCGCCCGCGGCCCGCGTCGGTGCGCCAGATCTCGAAGGCCCAGGTGGTCAGGGCGACGACGGCGAGGCCCAGGAGCCATCCGCCCACGACATCGCTGAACCAGTGCACGCCGAGCGCGATCCGGGTGAACCCGACACCGAGTACGGACACGACCGCGGCGCACCAGCAGAGCGCCCGCAGGCCGCGCGGCACCAGGGGCAGCAGAACCAGCAGCAGGACGGCGAACGAGGTGGTCGCGGTCATCGCGTGCCCGGAAGGGAAGGAGAAGCCCGGTGCGTGCGCGACAGGGTCCTCCAGCGACGGTCTGGTCCGCTCGACCACCGTCTTGACCAGCAGCCCGACGAGCCCGCCGGTCACGGCCGTCACAGCGGACCAGGCGGCGAGCCGCCAGGCCCGCCGGTACAGCAGCCACACGGTCAGCAGCGCGACGACCGCTCGCAGGTTGACCGGGTCCCACACCCGGTCGGACAGAAGGCGCAGGGTATCCGTCCACGCCGGGTGTTCGAGGGCGGTCTCGTTCAACCGCCGTGCCGCGCCCGCGTCGAGTCGGCGCAGCGGCTGCCAGTGACCTTCGACCAGGACGAGCAGCAAGCCGAAAGGAACGGCGGCGACGGCGGCGACGGCGGCCGAGCCGAGCAGATGGACACCGAATTTACGGTCGGCTTCCCGGCGGCGACGGTCGCGAAGCCGCTGGGCCGTGGCACGGAGCACCATTCAGACCCCCGGGTCGTCTGTGATCGGACCGGGACGCAGTGCTCGCGCGGCCTCCAGCTGGGCGGCGAAGGACAGTCCCAGGAAGAGGGCGATCGAGGTGAGGTAGGCCCAGAGGAGCAGCGACATGAAGGCGCTGAGCGGGCCGTAGACCGTGTCGAAGGAGCCGCTGATG
Organism: Streptomyces sp. NBC_01465; assembly: GCF_036227325.1. Taxonomy (NCBI): domain Bacteria; kingdom Bacillati; phylum Actinomycetota; class Actinomycetes; order Kitasatosporales; family Streptomycetaceae; genus Streptomyces; species Streptomyces sp. NBC_01465. The sequence continues at coordinate 8,524,469 of NZ_CP109467.1, forward strand.
CCCAAGTACAGGCTCAACAGCCAGGTCAGGGCCGTCCACAGTACGAGGTATACGGCGGCGCCGAAGGCCAGCCAGGTGTAGCCGGGCTGTTGGCGCCTGGGGGAGCGGCGGAAGATCGCGCTGGCCGACATGAGGGCGAGCAGCAGGCCGAAGGGCCAGCGCAGGATCTCGCACACCGTCCTGGCGTCGCCGTCGAGGTGATACACCGTCACCGCCGCAGCGGCCACGTCGCCGCCGGCGACCATGACGATGAACCCGAGGCCGAGCGGGATTCCGGCGCTGAGGGACATGACGAGCCCGCGCAGGTACTTCTGGTGGAAGGGGCGGTCCCGTTCGTTGCCGTAGATCCGGTTGGCGCCGCGTTCGATCTGGCACATCGCGGTGGTGACGTTCACCAGGGAGAAGGCGAGGCCGAACCAGAGGGCGAGCTGGGCCCCGTCGCCCGCCGTGCGGCGGCTTCGGGCCAGTGCGTCGTCGACGACGTCCGAACTGGGCCCCTGGGCGATCCGGTGGATGGTCAGTTCGGCGAATCTGCCGATGTTCTCGGAGTGCAGCGCCGTGGAGAGCCCGACGAAGGCGATCGCCAGCGGGATCACCGCCAGCACCGTCTGGAGGGCGAGCGCGCGGGAGTGGCTGAAGCCGTCGGCGTAGCGGAACCGGATGAACGAGTCGCGGAGCAGTGGCCAGCGGCCGTAGCGGCGCAGCGATGTCAGTGCTTCGTCGGCCGAGAGTTCGTCGCCGGCCATGCTGTGGGTCTCGGGGACCTTGGTTGCGGTACCCATCACTTCTCCCGGGCGGGCAGCAGGATGGTGAGGGCGCCGGGCCTGACCTCGGCGGTCAGACGCCGGCCGTGGGACACGGGATCCCCGTCGAGTTCACGGGACTGCGGTGCGGAGAAGGTGAGTTCGGCCCGCCGGAAGGTGCGGAACTCGACGGGAATGCCCTTGGTTCCGCTGCCCCCGGGCGCGTGCGTGTCCACGGTTGTGGGGCGCGTGTTCCGTCCGCGGCGGCGCATCAGGACTCCGAGGGCGCGCATCCAGCCGCCGGGGCCGCGCGGGTCGAGGATCAGCAGGTCGAGGAGTCCGTCGTCGGGCTCGGCCGCCGGGAGGAGCGTGAGACCGCCTTGTACGGTACCGACGTTGGCGACGAGCACCATGCGGGCCGTGCGGCGCAGGACGGCCGCGCCGTCGAGCCGGACCGTCAGCCGCATCCGGGGCGTGCGCAGCGTGGTGAGGGTGGAGAGCGCGTAGGCGGGCCAGCCGACGGCGGACTTCATGCGGTCGCCGGTGTTCTCCAGCATCGCGGCATCGAGCCCGGCCCCTGACATCACGGCGAAGTGGGTGGGGGAGAGGCCGTCGCCCTCGATGCGGCCGAGGTCGAGACGGTGCGGGGCGCCGGACAGTGCGGCATGCAGCGCGTCGGCGGGGGTGAGCGGGAGGCCCAGATTGCGGGCCAGCAGATTGCCGGTGCCGCAGGGCACCACGGCGAGCGGTACGCCACTGCCTGCCAGGGCGTCCGCGGCTGCCCTGACCGTTCCGTCGCCGCCGCACACCACGACCAGGGACGCACCGTCACGGAGCGCGCCGGCCGTCTGGCCGGTGCCGGGGTCGTCGGCGGTGGTCTCGATGAACACCGGTGCACGGTGGCCGTGTTCTTCGAGGATGCCCCGTAGATTCTCGCAGGCCGCTTCGTCGGTCACCGTCGGATTGAAGATCACGGCAGTGCCGCCGGACTCGCGCTCCACGGTCCGGGCCGTCGCGTGTTCGGTCCCGGGCCTGGGCGAGGGGACGGCGGCCACGGACCTGTCGGTGAACAGGGCGCGGCCGACGATCAGCAGGGAAAGGGCGCCGTTGGCCGTGCCGCCGATCACGTCCGTGGGGTGGTGCATACCCCGGTAGAGGCGGGCGGTGCCGACGGCCAGGGGTACGAGGAACAGCAGCGCGGCCAGCGGCCACCGCCAGGGCCTGCGGACCCGGGAGAGTACGAGCACGGCGAGCCCGGCGTAGAGAGCGGTGGCAGCGCCGGTGTGGCCGGAGGTGTAGCTGGACGTGGGCGGGGAGTCGTCGAGGCGGTGCACGTCCGGGCGGGTGCGGTCCACCGACTCCGTGACGATCAGGAACACCAGTGCCTGCAGGGAGACGGCGACGGCGAGGAAGATCGCCTGGCGCCACATCGGCAGCCGGGGAACGAGCAGCAGGGCCAGGCAGCTCAGCAGCGTGATGGCGACCACCGTGAGGGTGTTGCCTGCCTCCGAGCCGACGTACGACAAGGCGTTGAGTGGGGCAGTGCGGATCCGTACGAGGCCCTCGTTGACGTTGTCCTCGGCGGTCAGCGGCCACAGATTGCGTGCGGGGCCGGTGATCAGGAGACCGAATCCCACCACCAGGGCGGCCTGACAGACGGTCAGTGCGCCGATGCGTGCGGCGGTCTTGCCGGTGCCGGGGGGCAGGACGGACATGTGCCGGGACCGGTTCGGTCCACCGGGTCCGTCTCCCCTCGTTCCTGCGTCCTTCTCCGGAACTGCGGTCGGCATCGGGGCTCCCACAGGTCGGTGCCTCGCGGCGGGTTACGGCTGCACGACATGCGCAGCCGGTCCACCTCCGAGTGCCCCCGAAGGGCCGATGCAGGCGTGTCCTCAGGCGCTGTAGACCTCGAGTTCGGAGAGCTGGCCCGCGGGCCAGCCGGTGTTGGCCTCGAAGCTCAGGCGCACGTAGCGGGCGGTGACCGCCGAAGGCAGGCTGACCGTCACGGTGTTGCCGGTCGCAGGGTTGAACGTGCAGTTGAGCGAGGAGAGTTGTGCGGTGGGCGGGGTGGTGGGTCCGGCCTGCACCGAGAGGGTCTGGGTACGAGTGCCCCATGCGGTGGCCGGCGGCAGCTTCAGCACCAGTCGTCTGACGGTGGTGGCGAGGCCGAGGTCGACCTGGAGCCACTGCGGGAAGGCGTTGTTGCTGCTCTCCCAGTAGGTGTTCGGGTTGCCGTCCACCGCGTTGGACGAGCCGTAGATCTGGGTGTGACTGCTCTCCGAAATGGTCTTGCCCAGGGCGAGGTTGGTGCCCGGCTGTGTCTCCGTGTCGGTCGTGACGCCGACCTGGTTGGACTGCGGGGAGACGTTGCCGGCCGCGTCGAGGGCCTGGACGTAGAGTGTGTACGCGGTGGACGGGGTGAGGCCGCTGACGATGGCGGTGGTGACGTTGCCCGCGGTGCTGCCCACTTGGGTGCTGGTCGAGCCGGTGATCCGCATGATCCGGTAGCCGGAGACCCCGCTGTTGTCGGTCGAGGCAGTCCAGGCCAACGAGATGCTGGTGGCGCTGTGCCCGATGACCTGCAGCCCGCCGGGTGCGGTCGGTGGGACGGTGTCCCCGACGCCGACCATGGGCGCGGTGGGGCGCGTTGCCGTCAGTGCGAGCTGCCCCTTGAGCATCCTGCCGCCGTCGCCCGTCAGCCGCAGGTAGTAGTCGGAGGAGCAGGCAGTGCCGTCTTCGTCGAGGGCCAGGAGACCGGAGCCGACGGGCACGAACGCCTGGGACTCCGCGGTCTTGGCGATCTGATTCCCCTCGTTGTACTCGTCGAACATCGAGATGTAGATGCCCTGCACCCCGGCGCGCACCATGTTGTAGAACTGCCGCCACATGAAGTCGCCGTGTGCGCGCTGGCGGAGAGTGACCGCGCCGGGCAGTACGCACGGCTGGTAGTCGATGCCGCGGGCGGAGCATTCGGCGAGATCGGGGACGGTCGCCACGTTGTAGAAGTTGTCGGCGTCCGCGACATTGCCGATGCGGCCCACCATCCACGGCGAGATCATGTCGAACGCGTGGTAGACGTCGCTGAAACCCGGACGGGAGTCCCGGTCGCCGGTCCGCCACCATGTGGGCACGCCGCCGATGACGTAACACCCCTGGGAGCGGAACCAGTTGACGACCTCCAGGCAGGACGCCGCGTCGAACGGCCGCTGATTGTCCGCGAACCCGAAACCCCAGATGCAGACGACGGGCTTGTCGTTCTGTCTCGCGTACGCCGAAGACACGGTGTGCGCCTTCATCCTGTCGGTCCAGTCGGTCTTGATCTCGGACCGCATGTTCGTCCAGTCGGAGACGTCGTACATGACGTAGAACTTCCGGCCGTGGGACTCCGCGGCGCTGCGCACCTTGGTGGCCATGGCGTCGCGGGTCGGACCTTCACTGCCGTTGGGGTTGAAGCGCTGGAGAGCGGCGGTGTCGATGCCGTTCTGCTGCATCCACAGGAAGTGGGTGTCCACGGTCTGCTGGTCGTAGGAGGAGAAGAGGTTCGCGGGCTGGCCGTTGCCCAGGTTCGCGTAGGCGCTGTGGTAGGTGCGGGTGTAGTCCCGTACGTCGGGCCAGGCGACGATGGTGGTGTTGGACGGCGACGGAGGAAGGCCGCCGTTCGCGGAGTAGTGCCACCACGTGTTGATCGGGGCACCGTCGCCGATGCAGGCGAACCAGCCCTGATAGCCGACCGTGACCTTGCCGACCACGTCACCCGGCCCACTCGCGGCCGACGCCCGACCGGCGCCGGCGGCCAGTCCCAGTGCGGCCAGGCCCGCTGCGGCGGAGCCGCTTGCGGACGCAGCAAGGAACCTACGACGAGACACACTCATGTCGGACTCTTTTCCGATCGGCGTCAATGACCTGCAGCGCACTGGGGGTTCGTCGCGGGGGACAGTAACAACGCGGTCAACAGTGCGCAACACTCTGCGCATTGGACGCAAGAATCGGCAATTTCCTCGCAAGAAGCGTTGATTCGTTCTCTTGGCCTTCGTCTCGTGTTCCTCTTCACGAACTTCTGGGCCGGAGCTGTCCGCGTTGCTCGTCGTGCTGGGCCAGGACCGCGAGGAGCGTCGCCACGGTCAGTCCGGCCTCGGCCGGGTGGCGCAGAGGGGTGCCCGATTCGATCTGGTAGGTATTGGAGCGTCCCTGCCGGGTGTGGGAGAGATATCCCGACTCTTCGAGGTCGGCGATGATTCTCTGCACAGCACGGTCGGTGAGTCGGCAGTGCGCGGCGATGTCGCGGATGCGCGTGGAGGGGTCGTCGGCGATCGCGGCCAGCACGCGGGCGTGGTTGGTGAGAAACGTCCATCCAGCATGCGGTTCAGGTACGGAGCCCATCGGGCCAGCGTAGGACGTGCCATTCACGCATACCAATAGGTGAAACAATTTTCCGGTATCGCTTGACGTGCCCGAGGGGCGGACCGAATCTATGGAGTGAGCTGCAAGGCAGACGGGGACACCTCGGGAGCCAACGCCATGCCGGATCACTTTGAACTTGCGCAGGCCCCCGCCGGGGGCATCGTCAACGGCGCAGCACGCGTTGCTGTGTCGTCGTCCAGCTCACCGCCCGTGGAGATCACGGTCCGCCCTGCCGGTGGCCGTCGGCTGGTAGTGGTCACGGGCGAGCTCGACATCCACGCCGACCACCTGCTGTACGGAACGCTGCGCGAGGCGCTGGATCGCTCTCAGAGCGGCGTCGACCTGGACTTGAGCAAGGTCGACTTCTGCGACTGCTCCGGTCTCAACGTCCTGCTGCGCGTCCGCCAGCGCGCTCTCAAGCAAGGGAAAACGGTCACTGTCCATGCCGCCAGCACCCCTGTGGGCAGGCTGCTGGACACCACGCACACCCTGCTGTTGTTCGCCTCTCCCGACTACGTCGGCGACACCGCCCCCGCCCAGAACACGGGTCCCGACATCGCCCCGCACTTCGCCCAGTACCAGGTCCTGCCCGAGGACGCGGTGCAGGACCTGATCGCCGAAGTGATCCAGTTACGACGGGCGATGCAGACCCGGCCGGACATCGACATGGCCCGCGGCCTGCTCATGGCCTCCTTCAGCCTGAGTGCCGAAGACGCGTGGAGCGTCCTGGTCGAGGTCTCGCAGCGCACCAACACCAAACTCCACCAGCTCGCCAAGGACCTGCTGGACACGATCAGCGAAGGACCCCTGCCGGTGCCGCTCCAGCAACAACTCGCCGCAGCGGTAGAGGCCGTTACCCATCGGGCCGCCTAGGACCTGTCCGGGTGCGGTCAGCCGCCCTGGCCGGCGCTGCCGATCGGGCCGACCTTCACCGGAGAGCCGGAGCCGTCCGTGACGGGCAGCGTGGCGCCGCCCGGCCAGTCGAGGGCGACCGTCCTCGTCTCGTTTGGCGGGGTCACCAGCAGACCGGTGACGCGGACGCCGGAGCCGCCAGAAGTGTTCAGCGGGTAACTGATGCCGAAGGCCACCGTCTCACCGTCCTTGAGGACCCCCGGGACGACGGGCTCACCGGATCGCTTCGCGGACAGCGGTCCCGCACTGGTCTTCAGATCGACGCCCGCGTACCCGGAGATCGCACAGGCCTGGCCACCGGTGTTCTTCAGCTCCACCGCAACCGTGCCATCGGTGTCGCCGCCGATCGTGCGCTCCTTCGCCGTGATCTCCAGCTCGTCGGTACGGCACTTGCCGACCTTGCCGTTCCCGTTCGAGGCGCTCCCGGCGTCCGTGTCCTGTCCGCCGGAGCTCTTCCCGGCACCCTGATCGGAACCGCCCGTACCCGAACTGCCCCCCGAGGAAGACGCGGTGGCCGCGGAAGACGGGGCGCTCTGCGCTGTGCCGTCATCACCGTTCTGGCAGGCGGTGAGCGAGAGACCCGCGACAACGGCCAGGGCGGTGAAGGTGAGCTTGTGGACGCGCATCGATTCTTCCTCAGCATTGGATGGAGGCCTGGCCGCTCCGTACGGGACGGATCGAGCAAGCGATTCTGATCACCAGGACCCGCCCGGCCCGGTCTCCCGTTCCACCCGACCGCCCTCTAATACATTCCTGTTACATGCACAGGCCTGCACCTGAACTCAAGGCGGCCACACTGGGTTCATGGAATACGTCGGCCGGGTGCCCGCCCCACCGCTCGACCGGTTCATCGACGACATCTACTGCCTGACCGGTGTGCCGCGGCACCGGCGGATGAACGTCCCGCCCATGCCGTCGGGACACTTGTTCCTTCACCTGGACGGGCCCGTCCGGCTATGGGACTCCGACCTCTCGGTGCCGCCCGCCGTACTCACCGAGGCGTGGTTCATGGGCGTGTGGACCAGGCGCTTCCTCTTCGAGTACCCCAGCTACGTGCGGCTGGTAGGGGTGCACTTCAAGCCCTGGGGGATGTCGCCGTTTCTCGGCATTCCGGCGGCGGAACTGCGTAACCGGTGGGTACCGGTCGACGCTGTCTGGCAACGCTCAGGGGACCGGATGCGAAACCGGGTCGGCGACGTCACGTCCGCCGCCGAGACCCTGCGTGTGCTGGAAGAGGAGCTGCGGTCGCGACTCGCCCAGGCCCCGGCGCGCGGTCTCGACCTGGTCCAGCACACGGGCCTGCGTCTGGAGACCGCACACGGCACGGTCCCGGTCGGATCACTGGCCGAGGCCGCCGGAGTGAGTGGCAATCACCTGGCCGACATGTTCAAGCAGCATGTCGGAGTCACCCCCAAGCGGATGGCGCGGATCTACCGCTTCGCGCGGCTGATTGTCTCCGTGGACGCCCTGCGCCCCGTCGACTGGTCGAGACTCGCCCAGGCCGCGGGCTACTTCGACCACGCCCACTTCAGCAGGGAGTTCAAGGACTTCACCGGACACACACCGACGGATTACCTGGACCTGCGACGTAGGTTCCCCCTCCCGCCGGCCGGGCCACAGGACCTCGGCCCGATGCCGTCCGATTGATTTCTTACATGCCCGGATGCGATCGGTGCGAAAGGATTGCGGCACAGCTGCAAGGCACTTCCGAGGAGAGCCCATGGGCAAGGTCATCATGCACAGTGTGGTGTCGGTGGACGGCTTCATCGCCGATGACAAAGGCGAGGTCGGGCCGCTTCACGACTGGTACTTCAGCGGGGACGTCCCGATCGTCGTGGGCGGGGGCGAGCAGTACGACCACTCCGGTGACAGCAGCGGCATCAAGGTCTCGCGCGCGTCGGCGGAGTACGTGCGGTCGACGTGGGAGTCGATCGGTTCGATCGTGATGGGGCGCAACCTGTTCGACCAGGTGAACGGCTGGGAGGGCAAGCCGCCTGCGGGCGACCACGTGGTCGTGGTGTCCCACCGGCCCAAGCCCGAAGGGTGGCACCCCGAGGCGTCCTGTCATTTCGTGGACGGCGCAACGGCTGCGCTCGACAAGGCCCGGGAACTCGCAGGGGAACGGATCGTCGCGGTCAACGCCGGCGATGCGGGCGCCCAGATCCTCGCGGCCGGCCTCGTGGACGAGGTGGCGATGGATGTGGTCCCGGTGGTCTTCGGATCCGGCAGGCGCTACTTCGGCGGCATCCAGGGACAGCACCTGCTGGAGGACCCGCATGTGGTCATCCAGGGAGACAGGGTGCTCCACTTGCGGTTCAAGGTTCGTCGCTAGCCTGAAGTACAGCCGCTACGGACGCTGAGCTGCGCCGATCTACGGGGAGTCCTGCGCCGCGTCGGGGAGAGGTTGCACGCGGTCGGGTGCCTTCTGGATCGGATGGAGCGTTACTCCTCGGTTCTCCAGGGACCAGTCCGTGTCGTCCTGACCGAGCGCGATCGCGGCAGCGGAGAACTTTTCCGGGTCGAGATGGTAGGCGCCGTCCTCGTCCGGTTCCGTCTGCATGACCGCGTTGGTGATCGGGACCGAGACGTACCGTTCCTCAACAGTCGTGCGCTGCAGTCTGACTGACACCGAGTAAGTCGCCATGATCTCCCCCTGATTCCGTTCCGGTGGACACCAGCTTCGAAGATCGGCGCTGCCCAGTACACCCTCTGGCGTCTCCCGTGACGGGGGACGCCCGCTCAATATCTGTGACACCTGTGCCAGTTCATCCACATTGACATCCCTTTGGGTGTGGCCCACCTCACGTTACCGACGGTATGTGAAACAGAGTGTCGCAGGTAAATTGCGGGTATCGCCCATACGTGGAACCACGTACCTGAGCGACCGTCAGCGCCATGAGTGGCGGTGCCCCCTCCGCCCCCGTCTTCCCCAGGGGCGTACGAGCGAGAGTGAGGACCCTCCGCGATGGAGCAGCAGCACATCGACGTCCTTGTCATCGGCGCAGGAATATCCGGCATCAGCGCCGCGCACCACGTCCTGCGTGACAGGCCCGACACGTCGCTCGTCGTGCTCGAGCGCCGAGCCCGCGTGGGCGGCACCTGGGACCTCTTCCGCTACCCCGGCATCCGCTCCGACTCCGACATGCCCACCTTCGGATTCGGGTTCCGCCCCTGGCGCGACGCCCGCATCCTCGCCGACGGCGCGGAGATCCGGCAGTACGTCGAGGACGCCGCAGCAGACGGCAAAGTGCTGGAGCACGTCCGCTTCGGCCGCCGGGCCGTCAGTGCCGACTTCTCGCACGCCACCGGCCGTTGGACCGTCGAGGTCGAGGACGAGAGCACCGGCGTGCGCGAGTCGTACAGTGCGGGCTACCTCATCGGCGCAACCGGCTACTACGACTACGACAAGCCCTACCGCCCCCAGTTCCCCGGCGAGGCGGACTACCGGGGCACGCTGGTCCACCCCCAACAATGGCCCGAAGACCTCGACCACACCGGCAAGCGCGTGGTCGTCATCGGTTCCGGCGCCACCGCCATCACCCTGCTGCCCGCGCTGGCCGACCAGGCCGCGAGCATCACCATGCTGCAGCGCTCGCCCACGTACATCCTCGCCCTGCCCGAGACCGACCCGCTCACCTTCGTCCTGCAGAAGCTGCGCGTCCCTGCCCGGCTGACCCACTCCGTCGTCCGTGCCCGCAACATCGCGCTACAGCGCGGGAGTTACGCCTTCTGCCGCAAGTACCCCCGCCTCGCCCGCAAGGCACTGCTCGGTCTCGTACGCGCCCGGCTCGGCAAGCGCGTCGACATGCGCCACTTCAGCCCCCACTACAAGCCGTGGGACCAGCGGCTGTGCATCGTCCCGGGCGGCGACCTCTTCAAGGTGCTCAAGAGCGGCAAGGCATCCATCGCCACCGATCACATCGACACGTTCACCACCGACGGCATCCGCCTGAAGTCCGGCGAGGAGCTGAAGGCCGACATCGTCGTCACCGCGACGGGCCTGAGCGTCCGCCTCATGGGCGGCATGGAAGTCACCGTCGACGGCCGCCCGGTGGACGTCACCCACCGCGTCCTCTACAAGGCAGTTCTGCTCGAGGGCGTGCCCAACATGTCCCTCGTCATCGGCTACACCAACGCCTCCTGGACCCTGAAGGCGGACCTGGCGGCCGACTACACCGCTCGCCTGCTCGCGCACATGCGGACCCACGGACACGACATCGCCACCCCGGTGGCCTCCGACGGCGACCGTACGGACTTCTCCGTCATGGGCGAGGCCCTGACCTCCGGCTACATCGCCCGGGCCGACAAGGTCATGCCGCGCCAGGGCGCCCGCGCCCCGTGGAGGCTGTGGAACAACTACTACCGCGACCGCGCCATGCTCCAGAACACCCCCATCGAAGACAGTCACCTGCGCTTCGACACGGCGGGCCCGTCCCGCGCGGAAACCGAGACAGCCCCGGAGTCGACCCGCGCGGCCTGACCGCCCGGCCGGCCCGTCCATCCGCCCCGCCCTGCGGGGCGGCCGAGCAGACAAGCGAGGACGAAGATGACCTCACACCTGACCCGGAAGGTCTACGACGAGCGCCTGCGGACCCTGTCCGAAGGCTCCGTCAACATCAACTTCAACGCCTTCACCGACATCAAGTGGGACGCCCCCGAGTTCGCCGTGGACACGAGCGACCCGCGCTGGGTGCTCACCTCCGCGGATGCCCTGGGTGCCCACCCCTGGTATCAGGAGCAGCCGCTCGACACCCGGATCCGTATCGGGATCTGGCGCTGGGCGGTGATCGCCAAGGTGGGCATGCAGTTCGAGAACCTGTTGATGCGCGGAGCGCTCGACTACGTCTACCAACTGGGCAACCAGAACCTGGAGTTCAGGTATCTCACCCACGAGATCACCGAAGAGACCCACCACACCCAGATGTTCCAGGAACTGGTCAACCGCACCGGCGTGGACACCGCCGGCGGCAAGCGCTGGTTCCGCCAGCTCAGCCGCATCCTGCCGCTGGCCGGCTCCCTGTACCCCGAGGCGTTCTTCACCGGCATCCTGGCCGGCGAGGAGCCCATCGACCACCTGCAGAAGGGGGCCCTGCGCAGCGGTGAGCCGGTCCACCCCCTCCCGCAGCGGATCATGCAGATCCACATCGCCGAGGAAGCCCGGCACATCTCCTTCGCCCACGAGTTCCTGCGCCTGCGCGTCCCGCGCTTCGGCAAGGCCCGTCGCGGCGCCCTGTCCGTCCTCTTCCCACTGATCATGCGGGTCCTGTGCGACGTCATCATGATCCCCGACCGGAAGTCCGCCGCGCAGGCCGGCATCCCGGACTGGGTGATCAAGGAGGTCTTCTGGAAGTCCGAGGCCGGCGAGAAGATGCTCCACGAGCTCTTCTCCGACGTTCGGATGCTCGCCCAGGACATAGGCCTGATGAACAAGGTGTCCCGCCCGCTGTGGAAGGCCCTGCGCATCGACGGCCGCCCCGCACGCTTCCGCGGCGAGCCCGCCCCGCTCACCGACTAGGGCCGTACGCCCCCGCATCGCTCTCCCCTGAACCGCCCGAACGGAGACCAGCCCGCCGTGCCGTACGTCGTCACCCGATCCTGCTGCGCCGACGCCTCCTGCGTGCTGGCCTGCCCGGTCAACTGCATCCACCCCGCACCGGGTGAGCCCGGCTTCAACACCGCCGAGATGCTCTACGTCGATCCGCGGACCTGCGTGGACTGCGGCGCCTGCACGACGGCCTGCCCGGTGGACGCGCTCAAGCCCCATACGGCCCTCGGCGCGGGGGAGTTGCCTTTCCTGGAGCTGAATGCCTCCTACTACAAGGACAACCCGCACGACGACCGCACACCCATGTATGTCGTGCCCAGACAACCCGCCCTCCCTGCAGGCGAGTTGAGCGTGGCCGTCGTCGGTGCGGGACCCGCGGGTCTGTTCGCCGCCGACGAACTGCTGCGCCACCCGGGTGTGCGCGTCACCGTCTACGACCGGCTCCCCACCCCGTACGGTCTCGCACGGGCCGGCGTCGCACCCGACCACCAGGACACCAAACAGGTCACCCGGCTCTTCCGGACCGTCGAGTCCCAGCCCGGCTTCAGCTACCGGCTCGGCATCGATGTCGGCACCGACCTCACCCACACCGACTTGCTGCGCGAACACCACGCCGTGCTCTACGCCGTCGGCGCCGCCACCGACAAACGCCTCGGCATCGAGGGCGAGGACCTGCCCGGAAGCGTCTCTGCAACGGATTTCGTCGCCTGGTACAACGGCCACCCCGACCGCGCGCACGACGACCACCACCTCGACACCGAACGCGCGGTCGTCGTAGGCAACGGCAACGTCGCCCTCGACATCGCCCGCATCCTCACCTCCGACCCCGACACCCTGGCCCGTACGGACATCTCCGACCGTGCGCTCACCGCGCTCCGGGGCAGCAAGATCCGCGAGGTCGTCCTCCTCGGCCGGCGCGGTCCCGCCCAGGCCGCGTTCACCGTGCCCGAACTCCTCGCACTGTCCGCCCTCGAGGACGTGGACGTGAGCGTCGAGGGCTGGCCCGGCGACCTGGAAGCGGACACCACCGAGAAGACCCGCCTGCTGTCGGAACTCGCCGCCCGCACACGGGTCGAGGGACGTCGCCGTATCGTGCTGCGCTTTTTGACCAGCCCGGTACGGCTCACCGGCGAGAACCGCGTACAAGCCCTGGAGACCACCAGCACCACCCTCCACACAGACGAAAACGGCACCGTACGAGCCCTGCCCACCGGCGACACACAGCTCCTGGAGACCGGACTCGTTCTGCGCTCCGTCGGCTACCGCGCCCGCCCCGTCCCCGGCCTGCCCTTCGACGAGGACAGCGCGACCGTCCCGCACGAGGCAGGCCGGGTCGAGCCCGGCGTCTACGTCGCGGGCTGGATCAAGCGCGGCCCGACCGGTTTCATCGGTACGAACAAGACCTGCGCCAAGGAAACGGTCGAGTCCCTCATCGAGGACTTCACCGAGGGACGCCTCGCGCAGCCGGTGACCGACGTCAACCAGACGCCGCACGCCCTGGGCCTGGAGGCCTGGCAGGCGATAGACCGCGCGGAACGGGCGGCGGGCGAGGCCGAGGGACGCCCCCGCGTCAAATTCACGGATGCGGATTCCCTGCGGCGCGCCGCGAAGGACACCATGGTCGCGGTCGGTTGACGCCTGTACGGCAACCCACCCCGAAACCGGTGAGCGCGCTCAAGCCCCTTCGAGATCCGCCACGCGCTGCTGCGGCGACAACTCCACGCCGAAGTCCCGCAGCGTCGCGTCCAGCACCGCCCAGACCGAGCGGCACAGCATCGCGCGCAGCTCATCCTCCGACAGTTCACGCTCGGGGTCCCGCATCCACTGGTTGACCGCGGTGTCCACGAACCCCACGATCCCGACAGCCACCGAACGGATCGGTGCGTCCCCCAGCCCCAGGGCCTTCAACACGTCACCGAACCGCTCGCTGAGCATCAGCGCGATGGCCGTCTTGGTGTCCGCCACCAGGGACCCGTCACCCATCGCGTGCTCTCCGACGCCCATGTAGGCGTACAGGCGCGGATGCTGGGACACCCAGTCCAGATGCGCGCCCACCACACGGTGCACGGCCTCCTCGACCGTCCCCTCGAAGGTGAGAGTGGGCTCCATGCGCTTCATGAACGACTCCACCACCCGGCGGCGGATCAACTCGTCGAGGGAAGCGCGGTCCTTGAACTGCCGGTAGAGCACCGACCGCGACAACCCCACACGCTCCGCCAGGCGCTGCACCCGGAACTGCGTGCCCTCCTCCTCGATGAGCTCGACCGCCGCGTCCACCAACTCGATCTGACGCTGCGCCTTGTGCTCGTCCCACCGGGTGGAGCGTCCATCGACCTGTGGCTCACCGCCGGTTCTGTCCACCATCCCGCCACAATATCGGCCGTCCGAACACACCCGCACACCTGTGGCACCGACGACCTCAGGCCAGGACGAAGATGTCCTCCTGGGCCCCGTCGAGGATGAACCCGTTGTCGAAGCGGACCCGCACGCTCACGCGAGGCCCGCGTTCCTGGAAGGCGGCCCACTCGGATTCCAGGGAGCCGACCTTCTCTTCGAGCTGCCTCCTGCTCTCCGTGGGCATCTCGCGCCCGAAGGAGTCGAGCAGCGACTTGAGCCGCTCGTACTCGCGCACGCCGTCGCTTTCGTCCTGGTGGCCGAGCACCTGCTCGACGGTCCCGCCGGTGCCCGCTGCCAAGGACAGGAACCCGACGACGACCCCTGACACCTCGGCCGAATCGGTCAGTCGGGTGTCCGCTGCCAGCACCACCCGCTGGCCTGCTTTGAGTGTCATCTGTTCCTCGTCTTCCCTGCTTCGGCCGCGTCCGCTCGGTACAGATCTGCCGTCACCAGGCAGAGTAGGCCAGGATCTCCGGACGCTATGCGACGGCGGTCGCCTCCAACTCGACCATCTGGCCGGGGACCGCGAGTCGTGCCACTTCGAGCATCGTGGAGGTCGGAGCCACGTTGGCGGCGCCCAACCGTGCTGCCAGCACGCCGTAATGCTGGAAGAGCAGATCGATGTTGGTCGTGTAGACGCCCAGCCGGACGAGGTGTGCGAGCGACATGCCGGCTTCGGCGAGCACGGCCTCGAGGTTGTCGATGCTCAGAGCCAACTGCGCTGCCATGTCAGCGTCATGCTGAGGCTTGCCGTCGCTGTTCATGGCGGTCTGCCCCGAGATGTACAGGGTCCGGTTGTGCCCGGAGACGACCTCACCCTGGTTGAATCCCAGATCCACCGACCACGTCACCGGGTTGACCGCCGTTCGTTCCACTGTCACGTCAGCTCCATTCGACTCATGGGGAGTGCGTACGTCCATCGGCTCTGAACCCGCCGCCTCGACGTCTTGCTGACCAGCCTCCCAACAAATCACGACACCCTTCGTCATGTATTTCGATAGGGTTTTCTCATGCGCGCCGACCGGTTGGTCTCGCTGGTACTGCTGCTGCGTCAGCGCGGTCGGCTGACTGCGGACACACTGGCCCGCGAGTTGGAGGTATCCACTCGCACCGTGCTGCGAGACATCGAGGCGCTGTCCGCAGCCGGTATACCGGTCTATGCCGAACGCGGTCGGCACGGGGGCTTCGCGTTGTCGTCCGGTTTCCGAACCGAACTCACCGGCCTGAATCACGATGAAGCCCTCGCCCTGCTGGTCGCCGGATCGCGGCGCGGCGCGCAGGCTTTCGGCCTCGGCTCAGCGCTCGCCTCGGCCATGCTCAAGGTGGTCGACGCGCTGCCCGAAACCCATCGCCACACCGCGGCCGGTGTGGCCGAGCGCTTGCTGATTGACCCGGAGACCGATCTCCTCTCGCGTCGCCTCGCGGCTGAGGAGATACCTGCCCCTGTCGCGACCGCAGTCCGGCGCGCGGTGTTTGCCGGACACAAACTGCGCATCCGCTATGCAGCAGTGGGTCAGGCCCCGAAATGGCGCTCGGTGGACCCGATCGGGCTCGTCACCGTACGCGAGCAGGGTTACTTGCTGGCCACGAGGTCCGGCGCGGATCGCACCTACCGGATGTCGCGGATCGTAGCCGCCGAGGAACTTGCCGAGCCCGCACAGCGAGCGGAAGCGGTCGATCTGGACCGTGCCTGGCGGGAGCGCAGTACCCGGTTTCGAACCGGCGGCGACCAGGTCGCCGCGCTGGTACGGGTGGAGCCGACACGGCGCGAGGACCTGCTTGGCACCGTACTGACCGTTCTCTCCGAGGGAGCCGATGCAGACAAGTGGTTGCGCCTGGAGGTCACCTTTCAGGATTCCCGTCACGCTGATTGGGCGCTGTGGCAGCTCGGCACGGACGCGGAAGTCCTGGCCCCGCAGTCGTTGCGCACCTCGTTGCGCAACCGTGCCGCCGCGATTGTCACCCGCTACGGGGAGTCACCCTGAAGCGGGGCTAAGCTGCGGGTGAGGGAGGGGCAGACCGCTGCTGCACTTTGAGGAGTTCCTTGTCCAGGCCAGTTCCAGACTCCGAGGGCGGCCGCTCCTTCCCGGCGGAGTGCGCCCATACCCACCTCTTCGCAGGCGCTCGCTGCCGGATCCGGAACCTGCCCGATCCCCAGGGGTTCGTCGAAGCCCCTGTCCCGCTCGGCGTCATGCTGTGTTTCTCCGACGGTGTGAGCGTTCCGGCTGAACTTCTGGTCGCCGACAGGGGAGACCTTGCGTTGGTCGTGGAGGAACACACGACCGCCGCAGGCACTGCTGCGCCCGAACGCATCTGGCAGATCCGGGAGAACCGCCTCGTCGCAGGCGAGGTGGAAGTGGTGGTCGGAGCGCGTCAGGACCTCGGCCTCAGTGAGCTCGGCGCATGACCGGACTGGGGCCAGGACTCATGTCCCTGCTAACCCTCGGGGACTTGGAAGCGCGACAATTCGTTGTCGATCATTGACTGGGCCTGAGTGAGAACGCGGGAGTTGTAGGTGCCCGCCCAGCGAAGAGACAGCAGTTCGTCCTGCTTGGCTGTCGTGGCAGCCAGCATCAGCTCCTGGAACTTCTCCTGAAGGTTGACACCGTCAGGTTCGCTGCCCGAGGGGGCGGGCAACCGGCGGCGGGGCGCGGTCCACTTACGGACCTGATCCAAGGTCGTCGGATCGTACGGGGTGCCGTCGCTCATCGTCAGCTGGGGATCGGCCAGGGTGTCGGCCACTCGGACGGACAGATCGGATGACAGCTGGTGCAAGGCGGCGCGGTCGGCGGTGCTGTCGTCGCCCGGAATCCTGAGCGCCCGGATCAGCCGGGGGAGCGTCAGGCCTTGCACCAGGAGCGTGGTGATGGCCACGACGAATGCGATCAGGAGCAGTTGGGCCCGGTAGGGAGTGTCGGCGGGCAGCGTTTGGGCGGCGGCCACCGTGATCGCGCCGCGCATCCCGGACCAGCCGATGACCATCCCGCCGCGCCACCAGCACGAGCGCAAGCGGCGCAGTCACTCAGATCCGCCGGGACAGCGCCGCCACCGCCACGATGCTCAGCACTCCGAATACGGCAATCAACGTCAGTTCCACGGCCTCGTCTCGGCTCTGATGCACTCGGGAACGGAGACACTCGCACGTCGGCGCCGGTGTGCCGCTCTTCGGGACGTCACCGGCGTGTCAGAGCCCGAGCCGGTAGAACACCTTCCTCGCCTTCTGTTCCGCGCCGAGCGACTCGTAGAAGTCCAGGGCTGAGGGGTTGTCCGCGTCCGCGGTCCATTGGATCTGTGAGCACCCGGCAGCGAGCGCCTCGGACTTCAGCGCGGCCATGAATGCCGACGCCACACCTCGGCGCCGCGCCGACTCCCGGACGTATAGCTCCATCAGGTAGAGGCTGGTGCCCGCGTGCGCCGCCGGCCAGAGCAGGCTGTAGGACGCCAGGCCGAGGACCTCGTCGCCGTCCCGCGCGAGCAGGCACGTCGCTGCGGGCTGCTCGTCGAAGAGGGCCCGCCTGACCTGGTCCTGGTCACCGGGGACTGGCTCGTCGCCGTAGTATTCCGCGATCTCGCCGAGGATCTCGCTGATGACCTCAGTGTCTGCGCCGGTGGCCTTGCTGATCTGCATGCTGTCTGTTGTCCCTCCCGCCAGGGGCGGCGCCTGCACTTCACGCAACATCCGTTCCTGCGGCACCGCTTATGCCTCGGGAACCCTAGCTGCGACATCGCGTGCACGGAAGGTGCTCAAGGCCTGACGCACGAGGCCCGCGCGGCCGGAAGCTTCAGTGGTCGCGCGGGCACCGGGGGAGTGAGCGCTACTTCGTCGAGTCGGCCCGGCGGCGTCGCATGGCCATGACGCCGATGCCCGCCGCGCCGATGAGTCCGGCACCGGTCGCCAGCGAGGCCGTGTTCGAGCCCTCGCTCGTGCCGCCGACGCCGGTCTTCATCGGGCCGACCGGGCTCGTACCCGCGCAGACCCGCTGCGCGTCGGTCGTGGCGAGGGCTGCCGCGTTCGCCAGCGAGGACGCGTTCTCCTCCTCGGCCGTACCCGGGTGACCGCCTGCCTCCTCCTGCTTCTTCAGGTCCGCCGCCGCAGCATCGGAGTCCGCCTGGGCCTGGTTGGCCTTGGTCGTCGCGGCGTCACACGCCGCGGAGGCCTGCGGGGCGGCGTGGGCTATCGGCGCACCGAACCCCAGGGCGACGGTGAGAGCTGCTGCGGCGGGAAGGGTGTACCGGATAGAACGCATGATCTCTGCTTTCGCCAAACAGGTGCGGCGCCCGGTGCGCCGCAGTCGTCCCTGCTCCCCTCATCAAGACGCCACGGGCAACGAAACGCACGATCAGGTTGCCTCCCCTTTTCCGCCGAACGTGGTACATCGGTATCCCCCTGATGAGCAATGCCCGCAGGTGACAGCGGTACGACGAGCGCGGGATCGTCGTAGGGGAGCGGCCACTGAACGGGTGATGAGTGATCAGGAGCTGGAGATTGCGGCAGGATCGCCGGTGTACCAGGCGCTGTCGTGTCAATCCAGGCCGGCGAGAAGAGCCGTGGCGATCCCGGTGAGGTGGTCGACCAGTTCTTCGATGTCGTCCGTCATCCCGCGCTCCAGCCAGTCGATGATCACCTCGCTGACGCCTGCCACCAGGGCCAGCGCCGTTCGTTCGTAGCGGACCTTGTCGCTTGGGCGCGCGACGACGCGACGGGTCATTCCGCCGAACAACTCGGCGTTCTTGCGCAGCAGCCCGCGGCGGCGCAGCTCCATGCGCGGCGCGTTGATGTAGATAACGCGGGCGGTTTCGGGGTGCTCGAAGAGCGTCCGCACCAGCGTCGTCATCATGGGGCGGAACAGGGCGTCGAGGTCCGCAGGCTCTTCGGGGGCCGCCTGGGCGACCTCGGCCAGGAGCCAGTCGTTGCGTTCCCGGTGGACGGCGAGCAGCAGGTTCTCGCGGTCGGTGAAGTGGTCGTAGAAGTAGCGCTTGGACACCTTGGCCCGGGTGCACACCTCCGCGACGGTGACGTCGTCGTACGGGCGCGCGGCGAAGAGTTCCAGTGCCGACTGAGTGATGCGGCCGCGCCGGTCGGCCGCACGCTCCTCGCGTGACTGGCCGCCGTACTTCTCTCCCCGCGAGGCTGCCGCCCCTGCACGCTCACTCACACCGCAACCCCTTCTCGCGCCGCGTCCCCACGTCCCGCCGTGGAGCTGCCGCGGATGGTCGCCCGACCTTATCCCGGGACAGGAAGGTCCGAAAAGAATCAAGAACGCGTACGTTCCAGAACCTTGTGCGTGCCTTCCGGCTGCTCGCATACTGCTTGCCACCTAGGCCGGTGCACCGCGCAAGAGTCCTGGACCGCATGAGCGATCCAGGGTGCCCACCCCTCTTCTGGAGCTGCCGCGTGTCCGTCTCATCGTTCGTCACCGACGAAGCCCCGCCCGGTGCGGTCTCCCGGCTCTGGCGCCGGGATCTCGGCGCCTACCCGGATCCGGCCCGCCGCTACGCGTGCCTGGGCATCGTGATCGCCACGACGATCGTCCTCTACTACCTGCTCTACGTGCAGTACGCGGTCGCCACCTCGATCATGGCGCACTACGACATGACCTTCGGCTACTTCGTCCTGCTGTCCGTCATCGGCAACGCCATCGGCGCCTTCGCCTCCCTGATCGCCGGGCTCGCGGACCGCTGGGGCCGGGCGAACATGGTCGTCTACGGACTTCTCCTGGCCGCGGTGCTCGTCCTGTTCCTGCCGAGCGCTCAGGACAAGACGACCTACCTCGTCCTGTTCTCCGCGCTCTACTTCGTCGAGGGCATCGTCCTGGTGGCCACCCCCGCGCTGATCCGGGACTTCTCACCGCAGCTCGGTCGGGCCACGGCCATGGGCTCGTGGACCATGGGCCCCGTCGTCGGAAGCCTCGTCGTGACCTCGGTGACCAGCGCAACGCTCGACACGTCCAGCTGGCAGGACGAGCTGCGCTACGCCGGCGTCAGCGCTCTGGTCGTCTTCGTCGTCGCCCTGTTCGGGCTCAGGGAGCTCGCGCCGCGGCTGCGGGACCAGATCATGGTCAGCCTGCGGGACCGGGCCTTGGTCGAGGCACGCGCCCGGGGCATCGACCACGACGTCCGGACCGGCGGCCACTGGCGCCAGATGATGCGCCTGGACGTCATCGGTCCGGCCTTCGCCATCAGCGTCTTCCTGCTCTTCTACTACGCGGCGGTCGGCAACCTCGTCATCTACTACTCCGCCACCTTCGGCTACAGCGAGCAGCGCGCCAACGCCCTGGCCAACTGGTACTGGGCCGCCACCGCCGTCGCACTGATCGCGGCCGGACTCCTCTCCGACCGGCTGCGGGTCCGCAAGCCCCTGATGCTGGTGGGCGGGATCGGCTCGGTGGCCGGCACGGCGGTGTTCGCCGTCCTCGCCACGCACCAGGACACCGGCTACTACACCTTCGCGTGGCTCTTCGCGGTGATGGGCGTCTTCAGCGGGGTGACGTACGCGCCGTGGATGGCCGGATTCACCGAGACCGTCGAGCGCCGCAACCCTGCCGCGACCGCGACCGGCCTGGCCGTGTGGGGATGGACTCTGCGCGTCGTCGTCGCCGTCTCCGCGGCGTTCCTGCCCGTCGCGGTGGCCTCGGTGACCCCGATCGTCGAGCACGGGCACGAGGTCCAGGTCGCACAGGCCACCGCAGGACCGGCCCTGGCCGTCATCAACGCCCACCAGCCGATCTTCGCCGAACTCGCCAAGTACCCGCCGGGGAAGGCCCCTGCGGAACTCCAGGCGAAGGCGGCACAGGAAGTGGGGCTCCCGGATCTCGCCGTCGTACAGAAGGCGCAACCGCAGCTGAAGGTCCTGCAGGAGCACGGGGACGACGTGGCGAGGGCCGCCAAGGACGGGCCGGGGCAGTGGCGCACCTGGTGGCTCGTCTGCATGGGCGGGCAGATTCTGTTCCTGCCCTTCGTCTTCGTCATGAAGGGCCGGTGGAGCCCGCGCCGCGCGCGTGAGGACGCAGAAGCGCACCAGTCGGCAGTCGACCGCGAGATGCAGCGCCTCTCGACGACAGCCTGACCGCCCGGCACGTACAGAAAGCAGGAACGCCCATGCCGATCCACCACGAACTGAATCTGGCACTGCTCCCCGAGGCCGCGTACGACCGGCGCGGGGACCACGACGCCCTGGTGTACGACGGGCAGACCCACCGCTTCTCACAGTTGCAGGACCGGGCTGCCAGGATCGGCGGCGCCCTGCGCGGGCTCGGCATCCGCCCGGGGGACCGGGTCGTCGTGCTGATGGCGAACCGCGCCGAGGTGTCCATCGCCTACAACGCCGTCTGGCGGGCCGGCGCCGTGGTGACCCCGGTCATGTTCCTGGTGAGCCCGGCCGAACTCGCCCACATCCTCGCCGACTCCGGAGCGCGCGCCGTCATCACCGCCTCGGGCCTGCTCGCCACCGTGGCCGCGGCAGCAGTTGAGGCCGATGTACCCGAGCTACGGCACGTGCTCCTGGTGGACGACCTCCCGCAGGAGGCAGTTCCGGGCCTGCCACGGAACCTGGCCGTCGCCACATTCGCCGACCTCGAAGCCACAGACGCCACGGGAATCGTCCCCCGGTCGAACGAAGAGCTGGCAGCCCTGCTCTACACCGGCGGCACCACCGGCCGCGCCAAAGGCGTCATGCTCAGCCACCGCAATCTGCACGCCTGCTCACTCGCCGCCTACGAGGCAGGAGAATCCCCGGGCCTGACCGACGGAATCCGCCGCACCCTCATCCCCCTGCCCCTGTCACACGCCTACGGACTGATCGTGACCCTGGCCGGCTGGCAGTCGCCCCACCCCCAACTCGGCGTACTGCAACGCTGGTTCGACCCCTCCGAATGGCTCACCCTCGCCCAGGAACACGCGATCCAGCGCACCACGCTGGTCCCCAGCATGATCCAGATGCTGCTCGACCAGCCCCTGGAGGAGGCAGACCTGTCGGAGCTGCGCCTGGTCAACAGCGGTGGCGCCCCTCTGCCGTACGAGACCCGGCTGGCCTGGGAGGAGCGGGTCCCGCAGAGCCGCATTCTCGAGGGCTACGGCCTGACGGAATCCGGCTCGGTCACCTCCGCCACCCGGCCCGACGCCATCCGCCCCGGTTCCGTCGGCCAACCGCTGCCCGGCTACACCGTCGAGATCCGCGACGACACGGGTCGCGCCCTGCCCGCCGGCAGCGACGGGGAGATCTGCGTACGCTCCGCGGGAATCATGGGCGGTTACTGGCACGCTCCCACCCTGACCGCCCAGACCCTGCGCGACGGCTGGCTGCACACCGGCGACATCGGCCACTTCGACACGGACGGTTTCCTGTACGTCGTCGACCGCAAGAAGGACCTCATCCTGCGCGGTGGTTTCAACGTCTTCCCCCGCGATGTCGAGGACGCGCTCATCACGCACCCGGCCGTGGCCCGGGCCGGCGTGGTCGGCCGCCCCGATCCACGGCTGGGCGAGGAAGTCGTGGCCTTCGTCGCACTGCACCCCGGCTGCCGGACGGAGCCGGCAGAGCTCATCGCGTACGCGCGCGACCACTTGGCGGCCCACAAGTACCCGCGCGAGATTCACGTACTCGATCAACTTCCCCTGACCGGAGTCGGAAAGCTCGACCGCAACGCGCTCCGCGCCTACACCGACCTGGGTCAGTGAATACCGTTCTTGGCCAACTCGCCCTGCAGCGCGTCCACCAGTGGGGGCTCCAGGCCCGGCGCCAGGAACGCCAGGGGTCTGCGGCCGTGCCGTGAGATCTCGAACCGGTGGAAGGCCATGAGGAGCGACGCGGCTCTGAGCCGGTTCAGTTCGGTCACCTCACGCCACGTCACCGCGTCCTGTATGCCGCCGAACAGATTGGTGACGACCAGGCCGTTCGCGTGGAGGTGGCACCGTCTGAGTCCGAACCTGGCGGAGATACGACGCCAGGCCAGTACGAG
Source organism: Streptomyces sp. NBC_01465 (assembly GCF_036227325.1). Lineage (NCBI taxonomy): Bacteria > Bacillati > Actinomycetota > Actinomycetes > Kitasatosporales > Streptomycetaceae > Streptomyces > Streptomyces sp. NBC_01465. The sequence continues at coordinate 8,547,424 of NZ_CP109467.1, forward strand.
GCCGAACAGGGCGAACACCACCGCCGTCATGACGGCGCCCTTGGCGAACGCCGTCGGGGGCCTTTTGGCCACCAGGCAGACGATCAGGATGATGTACAGCACCGCGCCGAGCCGCCGCGCCACCTGCGCCAGGGCGCCTGCCACTCCCGCGACGGGATAGCTTCCGAGCTTCTTGCCGAGGGCGAGCCTGCCCACGTCCTGTCGCATGATCAATCGTCTCCCTTGCGCCTGGTCCGCATGATGAGTTGAGCGAGCAGATGGGTGCGGGGGACCATCTGCCCGATGTCGACGTACTCGCTGTCCGCGTGGGCGCCACCGCCCACGGCGCCCAGGCCGTCCAGGGTCGGACAGCCCGCAGCCGCGGTGTGGTTGCCGTCCGAGGCACCGCCGACGGCGATCCCCCGCAGCGGTTCATGACCCAGTTCCAGGGCGAGCCGGGAGGCGAGGGCGAAGAGTTCGGCGGAGGACTCCGGCTCCATGGGCGGCCGTTGGCTGCCGCCCAGCACTTCCAGCCGGGAGCCAGGCTCCCGCGGCGTGAGCCCCCGCATGAGTGCGTCGATCCGCTCCTGTGCCGCCGAGGTCGGCACGCGTACGTCCACCGACACCCGCGCCAGCGCGGGCACCGTGTTGCGCGCGCTGCCGGCCGACAGCAGGGTGGGCGTGACGGTCGCGGGGCCAAGGACGGAATCGGCGCCGCCGGCGGCTTCCATCGTGGTCCCGAGACCGGCGATGGACAGCACCTGGTGGGCGGCCTCGATCGCGGCGTTGATCCCCTTCTGCGGTTCCAGACCCGCGTGCGCCGCCCTGCCGTGCACGACGACCTCGTACCGCGAAGTGCCCTTGCGGGCGGTCTTCAGCGCGCCCCGGTCGTCCCCGGACGCTTCCAGAACAAGGGCGGCCGCGCACCCCCGCACGGATTCCTCGACCAGCTGCCGGGACGTCGCCGAGCCCACCTCCTCGTCGCCGTTGACCAGGATGCCCACCCCGTCCGGGGACGGAAGGGAGGCCACGGCATGGAACATCTGCACCAGGCCCGCCTTCATGTCCAGGACCCCGGGGCCGCGGGCGATCCCATCGGCCACCGACCAGGGGTGGCTCTTGATCGAGCCCATGGGCCACACCGTGTCGTGGTGTCCTACGAGCAAGACCCGCGGGGTGCCGAACGCCCACCGCAGATGGGTCACACCGTCGATCACCATCGTCTCCGGCCGGGCCCCCAACAGCCTGCTCCCCAGCGCGCCCACCACCTCGGCGCTTCGCGCCACCGCCGCGTGGTCCGCCGAGAAGGACTCGCAGCGCACGAGCTCCTCCAGATCGGCCAGCATCTCCGGCAGTACGACAGCGGTCCCCCGAGTCATCGATACCGCCCCGTGCCAACTCCCCGTCGTGACAACACATTTCCCCCTCGGACCTCAGCCTTGCCTTGCCAACGACGTTAGGGTGGGCCGAGGCATTCCACCAGCGACTGGATTGCATGGGAGCCATGCATCTGGAGAATGTGTCGCGGGGGAGCGGGCGCTGCCCGGAGGGTCGCGGAGGGGGAGGGGCATGTTCGAGGTCGACGCGCTACGTCTGCTCGTGGCGGTGGCAGAGACCGGATCGTTCACCAAGGCGGCGGTCCGGCTCAACTACACGCAATCCGCGGTGTCCCGGCGGATCGCAGCGCTGGAACAGCAGGCGGGCGGACCGCTGTTCGTACGGCTGCCTCGCGGCGTACGGCTCAATCCCGCCGGCCACACGCTGCACCGGAACGCCGTGGAGGTGCTCGACCGACTGGCGCGGGCGGAGCGGGAACTGGCCGTGCTGCACGCGGGGACCGGCGGACTGCTGCACACGGGAGCCTTCGCCACCGCCAACATCTCGCTCCTGCCCACTGCACTGCGGGCACTCCAGCACGCCAAGCCGGACGTCGAGGTGATAGCGGTCGAAGGCGGGACCGACATGCTGATGGAGCGCCTCACGGACGGGGCACTGGACCTCGCCGTCGTCAGTGACTACCCGTCCGGTCTGCCGTCGGCCGACGGTGTCACGACGACCGTGCTGTGCGAGGACGATCTGCTCGTGGCCCTCCCGCGCGCGCACCGCCTGGCCGGATCCCTGAAGGTCGACCTGAGTGAACTGCAGGACGAGGCATGGCTTCACAGCGCGTACGGCGACCGTCCTACGATGCTCGCCGATGCCTGCGCCCGGGCGGGTTTCACCCCCAGGAAGATCATCCGGATCGGGGAATGGACCGGGAAATTCGGCTACGTGGCCGCGGGTCTGGGGGTGGCGCTGGTCCCCTCGCTCGCCGCCCGGGCGGTACCCGACGAACTCGTCCTGTGCCGCCTCACGGACCCTGCCCTGCGCCGGACCGTCCATGTGGCGCTGCCTGCCGCCCCGCTGCCGGCGGCACTGGCACTTCGGGAGCTGCTGCACGACGTCGTTGACTGAACCTGCTGCCCCGGCAGAACGCCGGGGCAGCACCGAGGTCCGTCGGAGGGCCGACTTACGGCTGGTCGGCGAACTGCGGGTCCTTCGCCTGGTTGTACACCTCTTCGCCTGATGCGTTGTAGGCATGGACGACGGGGCTGGGGCCCGCATCGCGCGGATCGGGGTGGTCGGTGTAGAGCGCCGCCGCGTAGACGAACGCGCCGCCTGCCATGTCCGCCGGGTACTGCTTGGGATCGTTGCCGTAGCTGATCGTGATCTTGGCGATGCCGGACGTGTAGTGTCCGGCGCCCAGCACGAGGCTCTTCTTGCTCGTCTTCTTGCCCACAGGCGCGCCGAAGGAGTCGAAGTATCCGATCGTCTTGCCGGTGCCCCACAGGCGGTTGTTGATGAACGTGGCGGGGTGCGCCTCGCTGCTTCCCTTGTCTCCCTTGGACTGGCACTGCACGTACTGACCGGCCGAGTCGACGGCGACGACCACGCCGTCCCAGTCCTCCGTGGCGATGGGAGTGCGGACCGCGACCACCGAGTGGAATCGCGATGCGTCCGAGCCCAGGCAGGAGGCCAGGATCCTGGCGGCGGTCCCGGCGTCGATCGGGGTCGTCTTCACGCTGGTGACGGAGAACGTGGACGGGGCGGAACTCTCGCGAGTGTGCGAGGTGTTCGGGCTCGACGACGAGGCGGCTCTCGTCGGGTTTCCGGCGGGTTCGGCGAGCTGCGGCTTGGCGTCCCCTGTGCCACTGAGGACGGTCACGGCCGCGACGCTCATCGCCGCGACGCCGGCGGCGACGGCGAGCGGTACCCCCCAACCGCGTCGCACGGAACCACGGTCGTTCTCTGAGTCGATCTTCATCAGGAGTTCCTCTCGGGTCCGCCGATGGTTCGGCAGATCACGATCGGAAGGAGCCGCAGGGATGCCTCGGTTGTGATTCATCGTGCGACCTCTTCCGCGTTGACGGGATTCCTGGAACTGAATGACGCCGGAGCCGCGGCTCTGCCCACGAGATCGGCCCCCAGCCTCCGCCGGGCCCTGTGCAATCTGGACTTCACGGTTCCGACCGCCACCCCCAGCGCTGCCGCGGCCGCCTGTTGATCCAGGCCCGACCACATGCAGAGCTCGACGACTTCGCGCTCGTGGCGCGGCAGCCGAGCCAACGCCCGGTGGATTTCGGACATGCGACGCTCGTCGTCGACCAGACCGGCGACGCGGTCCGCGTGGTCGCCCACCGGCTCGTCGTGCGAGACGAGCCGACGCAGCAACGCCTCGGCCCGCCTCAGCCGCCGCCAGGTGTTCGACAGCAGCCGGTCGGCGATGCCCAGCAGCCACGGCAAGGCCGAGTCGCGCTCCAGCACCGTCTCCGACCGCCGACGCCAGGCGTGCAAGAACACGGTCGATGTGAGGTCTTCGGCCTCGGCCCAGTCGGCCGTGCGCCGGAACAGGTGGTTGTAGACGGCTTTCCCATGGCGGTCGAAGATCCGGCCGAATGCCTCACGGTCGCCGTCGACGGCTCTCGCCCACAGCTCTCGGTCGGAAATCCCCCCGATCGGGGCGGGACCAGCGTCTTTCAGTTCCATGTTCTGTACGTGTCCGGCAACCGGCCGAAGGTTCCCACGGAGTCAGCTCCATTTCGACGGACGGATCTGGCCCTGCTGTGCGGACATGTCTACGGTTGGTATGTGATCACTCGAGCCCATTTGCCTACTTCGCCTGCTCCTGGAGGGACTACTCCTTCACGCGGAATGTATCGGGCCGCTGGTCACAGCCGAACTGGCGGCCTCCGGCGCAGCCGGGTTGGTCGAGGCGGACGGCGACATGATCCGATGAGTTTTCCTGTTGCCTGGAGTCCTCCCCTCTGGAATGTCCCCGTTCTATGGAGGAGAGGTGGGAGCCAGGATGAACAATCCGATTCGGCTCTACATGTCGATGTCGCTCGACGGCTTCATCGCCGGTCCGGACGATCGACCGGGCCAGGAGCTCGGACGCGACGGTGGACGCCTCTTCAACTGGCTCGACGACCGGGAATCCGACGGTCCCAGCGGACAGGTCTATCGCGAGGCGCTGGCGACCGGCGCGGTCATCTCCGGCCGACGGACCTTCGAACTCGCCGGTCGCTGGAAGGGCGACCACCACGACGGCGTGCCGATCTTCGTCCTCACCCACCAGGTGGATGACGGGGACGTGCCACCCGGCCACGCGCGCTTCGTCACCGACGTCGAGGACTGTGCCCGTCAGGCTCGCGAGGCTGCCGGGGGCCGGCCGGTCATGGTCCATGGGGCGGGCGCGGCCCGAGCACTTCTCCGGGCGGGGCATATCGACGAGATGGAGATCCACCTGATTCCGGTGCTCCTCGGGGGCGGCCGACGGCTCTTCGACCAGCTGGGCGGTGATCACATCGAACTCGACCTCGTCCGACGGCTCGAGGACCGAGACGTCACGCACCTCCGCTTCCGGGTACGCCGTCCCGAGGAGGCCGCGTGAAGACGCTGTTCGTCTCCTACCGCGTGACCGACCTGGACCGCTCGCTCGGTTTCTACACTGCCTTGGGCTACGTCGAGCTGGGCACGGTCGACGCCGGGAACGGGAGTCATCTCGTGATCCTCGGCTTCCCCGGCGAACCGGCGGCCTCGCTCGAACTGGTCCACCGCCCCGCCGATGGACGCGTCGAAGTGGGCACCGGCTTCGACCACCTCGCGATCCAGGTGGACGCACTGGCCGCCACCCTGGTGCGGCTGACCGGTGCCGGCCTGGAGCCGGGACCCGTTCAATATCCGGGAGGGCCTCACGGCCCGAAGACATCGTGGCTCGCCGACCCGGACGGCTACCGGATCGAGTTGGTGGAGTGGCCGCCCGGACATCCCGGCGGCATCACCGCAGCGGACTTCTCCTGAGCGGGCCACGAATCATCGCACCAGGGCCCGGTCTGCGAGAGATCAACCGCCGGGCGGTCTCCGTCCTTAGGGCGGAGAGGATGTCAACCGCACTGCCCCAAGTCGCTCCTGCGCAGCGGGGCCTGGAAGCCGGAGCAGTGGCTTTCGGTGGACGCCCAGCCGGCATCGGCCGAGGTGACGCCGGCCCAAATGCGCATGCCGGAATTGACGATCGCCGACATCAAGCAGGCTGAGGCGGACTCCCTGAAGTACCGCTACGAGTAACGGGCCGGCCTGGCGAGGGTGGCCGCGGGCAGCGGCCCGGACGGAGATGCACGGGCGCTGGTGCACCCCTGCTCGGGTGACGGCCCCATCCGGCAGGCGTGCTCTCCGGTAGGCCGGTCCCTGCTCGTTACTGTGACCCTGCGGCCACGACCGTTGCTGTGATGGGTTCGAGGCGGGTGACCAGCTCGTCGAGTTCGGCGGGGGACAGGGCGTCGTAGGGCGGGGCCGCGAGCTGGTCGGTCAGGACTTCGATACGTTGCTGGGTCTCGCGGCCGGCGCTGGTGAACCGGCCGTCGGCGCCGACGAGACCACGCTCGCGCAAGCCACCCATCACCGCGGCCAGCCGCTCCTTCGGCAGGTGATGGATGCGTCCGAACGACTCGGCCGGGTGGATGCCCTGCGCCAGCGCGGAGAACACGTGGGCTTCCGTGCCACCGATGCGCGCGCCGACGAGAGCGGCGATGTGTCCGTCGCAACGGTGCTCGCGCAGCATCGTGGCGGAATGCCACAACCGGGCGACTGGGTCGCTGGGCACCGGAAGGGTGCGCATCCCGGCGTACATCACCCGGCCTTCGGTGGGGGCGCCGGTCGCGGCTTTGGCGGTCAGGTCGGCAGCGCGCACCAGGCCCGGATCCTCGGCGAGTTCTGCGCCGAGGATCCGCCGTAGGGAGGCAGCACTGCCGCGCTCGCGCGCAGCGATGGATGCCTCGGGCGGGATCGTCGCCCACGCACTCGGGATGTGCCGCGCGGCCTCCCCGTCGGCAAAACTGTAGAAGGCCGCGTGCACGACCTGCGCCGGCACGCGCCCCAAAGGGGCTGCACGGCTGGCGAAATAGCCGTCCCAGTAGGTGCGGTGGCCGAGCGCGGCCAGTTCCCGGTTGCACTCCTCGGCGAGGAAGGTGACCAGGCAGATCGGCTCCAGGAGCTCGTACATGCGGCGGGCGGTGTGAGTCATGGCCCACATCATGCCTGCGGTCGCGCCCCGTGGAGTGGTACGAGCCGCGCGGTCAGCACGTCCCTCGTCGGCGCGCTGATCGCCGACGGCCGGGCTGCTGTAAACGGCCGCCGGGTCGGGATCCGGCCCCGCCTGCGCGGAAATCGGCGCCCGGACTGGCGCTCCGCCGCGGAGTACGCGTGCCGCTATCCGGTGGCCCCAGTCCGGCGCAGGTCGGCGAGCGCGTGGCGTTGGAGACCCTGATCGTCGAAGTTGTCCGGGGCGAGCCAAGCCTCGAAGGCCCGCTTGACGACGGGCCACTCGATGTCGATCACGGAGTACCAGGCGGTGTCGCGGTTGCGGCCCTTGTAGACGACCGCCTGCCGGAAAATGCCTTCGAAGGTGAAGCCGAGGCGTTCGGCCGTGGTGCGTGACGGTGCGTTGAGGCTGTCGCACTTCCACTCGTAGCGTCGGTAGCCGAGGTCCTCGAAGACGTACCGCATGGCCAGGAACTGGGCTTCCGTCGAGATTGGCTTGCGCTTCATGCGCGGGGAGAACATCACGTTGCCGATCTCGACCACACCGTGGGCGGGGTCCTGCCGCATCAGCGAGAGGGTTCCGACGGCTGTGCTGTCGGCGAGGCTGATGACCGCGTAGTGCCGCGGGTCACTACTTGCTGCTGCTTCTTCGGCATAGCGACGGTAATCCTGCGGGTTCTCGAACGGCCCGGCGAACATGTACGTCCATGCCCCCTGGTCCGGCTCGCTGCGGTTGGCCGCATACAGATCGGCGGCATGCCGGTTGGCGTTCAACGGCTCCAGTCGGCAATGGTCGCCCTTGAGCACGATCTCGGCGGGCAGCGGTCGTGGCGACCAGCCGGGCACGGGGGCGCCGATGGGCTGGTCGTACTCATTGACGGGCTGGGACATGGGGCTCCTCGAATGGCATGGGCTGTGAAGGCAGCCCGACGCATGCATCAGCCGGCCTCGATCCGGCCCTGAAAATCTTTGAGGTGCGGAGCCGTGTAGTCATCACTAGCCAGTCTCGTCCCGCTTCGCAAACGGGCCGAAGCTGTGGTGGGCGATCGAGGCTTCGGCCACATCACACGCGGCGAACAAGCGGTACGCGTCGGTGCACCGGGTGCGGTGGGCGGGAGCGGTGCCTAGGGTTTCGTGCATGGAGACCAATTCGCTGGGTCCCTTGGCGGACGCTTTGTTGGCCGAGGCGCGCGCCGGGGCGCATGGCAGGCGCAGCGCGCGGACGGTGTACGGGGGGAATGGCAGCGCCCTGGCCCAGACGATGATCGCGTTGTTGTCGGGCAGCAGCCTGTCCGACCATGAGAATCCCGGTCATGCCACCGTGCTGGTGGTACGTGGGCGGGTGCGGCTCACCGCTGGGGAGGTGCTCGGCGAGGGCACACCCTTTGAACTGCTCGCGGTGCCGGAGGCCGTACACGGCCTGGAGGCGGTGGAAGACTCGGTGATCTTGCTGACCGTCGCTCGCCAGATCTGAGAGGGCGCGCCCAGAGCGGGCCCACGAAGCGGAGTCATCCTTGACCCTCAACGCCGCCCCCAGTCGCCCCCTGCGTTGTCTGGTCACTGGTGCGACCGGATACATCGGCGGCCGGCTGGTGCCCGAACTGCTGGACGCCGGACACCGAGTGCGGTGCGTGGCACGCACTCCAGGGAATCTGCGGGACCATCCTTGGGCGGGCCGCGTCGAGGTCGTTCGCGGCGATGTGACCAAGGCGTCCTCCCTCGCGGACGCGATGGCGGGCATCGACGTGGCCTACTACCTGGTTCATGCACTCGGAACCGGCCCTGGCTTCGAGGAGACCGATCGTCTGGCCGCGCGGAACTTCGCCGAGCGGGCCCGGGCCGCAGGCGTCCGACGGATTGTCTACCTGGGCGGCCTCGTTCCGGCAGGACTCCCGGAGAACGAGCTCTCTCCGCACCTTCGCTCACGTGCCGAAGTGGGCAGGATCCTCCTCGATTCAGGGGTCCCGACCGCCGTGCTGCGCGCCGCGGTGATTGTCGGATCCGGATCCGCGTCCTTTGAGATGCTGCGCTATCTCACGGAACGACTGCCCATCATGATCACGCCGAGCTGGGTGCGGACCCGGATCCAGCCCATCGCCGTCCGTGACGTCCTGCGCTATCTCGTGGGGTGCGCCGCGCTGCCGGACAGTGTCAATCGCAGCTTCGACATCGGTGGTCCCGACGTCATCACCTATCGGGACATGATGCGCCAGTACGCCACAGTCGCCGGCCTGCCGCATCGCCTCATCGTGCCCGTACCGGTCCTGACGCCGCGCTTGTCCAGCCACTGGATCGGACTGGTCACTCCCGTCCCCCGCTCGATCGCCAGGCCGCTCGCCGAATCGTTGCGGCATGAAGTCGTCTGCGACGAACACGACATCGCCCAGTACGTGCCCGATCTCCCCGGCCGGCCGCTGCCCTTCACGCGGGCTCTCGAACTCGCGCTCCGGAAGGTCCAAGACGCCCAGGTCGCCACCCGTTGGTCCTCCGCGGCCCTGCCCGGCGCACCGAGCGACCCATTGCCCACAGATCCCGACTGGGCCGGCGGCAGCCTGTACACGGATCGTCGTGAGCGGACCGTGGACGTCTCGACGCAGGATCTGTGGCGCGTCATCGAGGGCATCGGAGGTGACAACGGTTGGTACTCCTTCCCGCTGGCCTGGGCTGTGCGGGGCTGGTTGGACCGCCTTGTCGGCGGCGTCGGGCTGCGCCGCGGCCGACGCGACGCACTCTCTTTGAGAGTGGGGGACTCGCTCGATTTCTGGCGTGTCGAAGAGATCGAGCCAGGTCGTCTGCTGCGGTTGCGCGCGGAAATGCGACTACCCGGTCTCGCCTGGCTCGAGATGGGCGCGGATCGCGATGTCCATGGCCGTACGCGCTACTGGCAGCGGGCCGTCTTCCATCCCCGCGGATTGCTCGGGCACGCGTACTGGTGGAGCGTCGCCCCTTTCCATTCCGTCGTCTTCGGCGGTATGGCGCGCAACATCACCCGGGCCGCGACCCAGGCGGCGGGGGCCGATGGAGCTCGTCAGGCCCGCCCCTGAGCGGCGGGTCGGTCAACAGGTGGTTTGACGGGCCGCCGATGGTCCGGTGCGTACTGGCGTCTCATATTCGAGCGTGATGGTTTGCCACGTGTCGGTGAAGCCGATGTCGGTGAGAGTCAGCAGGCGCCCCTGCTGATCATGCAGGTATCGGCGGATGCTGATCGGTGGCTGGGCCGCGAAGGCATGAGGTGGTGCACTGCGGGTGAAAGTGACTGCTTCGCGGGCGACAGCGGAGAGTCCCGCGCGGTCCATCCACAGGTCGAGCAGCATCAGGTCGGGGGCGGTGACCGGCAGTGGCCTCCTGAGATAACGGGCAAGCTCTGGAACGGCTCTGATGCAGTGGGCGGTGAAGTAGGTGACGGTGTCGTGCATGCTCTCGCCCGCTGCGTTGAGCGTTCGGTGATGGTGGATCAGCGTCCTCTGTCCGGGTGAGAGTTCCAGGATCAGGGCCAGGTCGGGTGGAACGGACGCGGCGAAGACACGTCCCTCGCCGGTTCCGGGAGCGAAGGCAAGGAGTGCGGGGGGCTGCGCCCTGCCGGTCCGCTGATCGCCGGTGTGTGATTCCTCGGGGGACCGGTACCCGGTCGCATGGGTGCCGCGCCGGTCGGTGACCACTAAGCCCTGTTCTCGCAGGAGTTGCAGTGCGGCCCTGATGGTCTGACGGTTGACGCCGAATGTCGTGGCGAGGGTCCGTTCCGCCGGAAGGCTGGAATGAGCTGCGATGCTGCCGTCTTTCATCTCTTGGGCGAGGTGCGCGGCTATCCGTTGGTAGGTGGGCAGGGAAGCGCGCCGGGGACCGAGGTGTGGCACGGGACCTCTCTCACATTGCAGGTACGGACGGTAACTGTGTGTGCGGAATGCGCAACGAACCTAACATTGGTCTATACCTTTGCGGAAGAGGTAACGCTCGGCGGGCACCGGCCTGCGGCGAAGTGCCCGTCGCGGACTTCACGGCCGCGGGTACGGGCGGCGGCGTCGGTTCCGGGTCGAGGGGCGACGCCGCCGCAGTGTGGTGGGGTACGGGATCAGCTCACGGTGATCTTGTCGATGTCCGGTGCCCAGCCGGAGGGGTTGGCGATCGTGAGGGTGTTGTTTGTGCCCGCGCTCAGATTCATGCTCACCGTTGTCGTTCCGGGGGTGGTCCAGTCGGTGGTCGGGCTGAAGTCGACGGTCTGGGGAGTGCCGCCATTGGCTTTGACCGTGGCGGTGCGTGAGGCCTGGGAGGCGTAGTGGAGGGTGATGACGTGTGTGCCGCCGGTTCCGCCGTCGACGTGGTTGAAGGTGAGGGTGGCGCCGTTGCCGATGTAGCCGACCTTGCTGCCGCCCGAGCAGCCGTCACAGGTGGCGGTGGCGGCGCCGCCGGTGAGTGTGTTGGCCGGGGCTTCGGCTTCGTAGCTCGTCGGACCGGGGGTCTGGCCCGAGCCGACGGTCATCCCGCCCAGATCGAGCCATCCGTCGCTGTTCTGGCCGGTGTTGGCGAAGCGAAGCTTCTTGGCGTTGGGGCTGATGGTCTCCAGCGGGTTCTTGACCTTCATGACGAGCTGGTAGCCGCCGGTGTTCAGCCCGGAGAGGTCGACGGACGTGTCGAAGTACTGGGGATAGCCGTAGTCGAGGTAGGTGGGGTCGGATCCCACTCCCCAGTCCGGGAATGCGCGGATCTTGGTGGGCATGACTTTGCGCAGGTCCCAGGGTGTGTCCCAGGTCTTGACGACGTTGCCTGGCGAGTCCTTGAGGCCGAGGCTGACCGTCCAGGGGTAGTAGAACGGTGCGACACCGGTGTTGGCGATCTGCACGCCGACCTTGGTGGTGCCCTGTGCGGTGTCGTGGAAGTAGGCGTTCTTGACGCTGAGGTTGTAGCCCATCAGCCGTACTGCGGCTGCCACGTTGGGATCGGTGGGGGAGTAGCCGGAGCTGCCCTCATTGATCTTCCAGGTGGTGTGTTCGAGTTCGATGCACGCCTTCATGTTGTCCACGGAGCCGGAACCGCCGGGCCAGGCGTTGAAAGCGGTGGACTGGATCTCGGGGCGTACCTCGCCGCCCATCGATGCCGTGGTCCACCGGTTCTCGACTCCGTGCTCGACGGCTTTCTGTAGTTGTGCCCAGGGGGCTCCGCCCATGGACTGCGGCAGGGTGACGCCTTGCGCGGGGTCGCCCTCGCGGTAGCAGAAGGAGTCGTCGTGATAGCCGATGGCCGGCAGGCTGTCGGCGGCTCCGCCCGCGGAGTCGGCGTAGCGCAGTTCCAATCTGGTGTGGGTGAACGCGCTGTTGTACGCGTTGATGATCTCAGCGGCGTGGGCGTCGGTGGGCATGTAGTTGGGGTACGAGTCGCTGGTGGTGTCGGTGTCGTAGGGCCAGGTGTGCCACTCGCCCCACAGTCCGATCAGGCCCAGGTGGATGTAGCCCAGGCGCGGATCGCCGTCGTAGCGTGCGCCGAAGGCGGCGATGAAGTTCTTGAGGGCGTCCAGCAGATAGGGGCTGTTGTAGTCGGGGCTGGTGGTGTTCCAGTAGGCGTTGGTGCGGTTGTCGACGTGCCCGGCGAAACAGGGCGGGATGGCGTTGGCGGGGTGGCTGCCTGTGCCTCCGGGGTACTCCATGTACAGGCGGATCGCGGCCTGGTTCCCCGCCGCGGCAATCGCGTTGAGCGTGCTGTCCAGGGCGTCCCAGTTGTAGTCGCCGCAGTTGGAAGCGTTGTCCATGACTTCTGACAGGCCGAAGTAGCCCCACGTCAGCGAGTGCGGGTAGCCCGTGTTCTGGTCGCTGCCGGGCTGGTAGAAGCGCGCGAATCCCTTGAGCGGGTTGTCCAGCGGCGCGTCCCCGGCGGCCAGGGCGTGGGCGGGGAGCGTGGGGTCCGGGCTCGGGCCGGGCGCGGGGCGGTCGGGAGCGCCCTGCGCGGATGCGATCCGTGGACTGCCCGTGGCGGTGGGGGCGGTACGGGCACCGGCGGGGAGCGCTGTCAGGGCTACCGCGAGGGCCGCGGCACAGAGAGCGGTGAGCAGCTCTCGGCCGCGTCTGGACGTGAACGTGCGCATGGTCAACCTCCGTAGGGGCGACTGCAGTTGGACAGCCCGGCGGCCGGGGCGAAGCCGGGTCGGCATGGGGTGGGCCATCACTGCAGGACATGGCCGGATCTCGTTCTGTTGTGCGCCAGCATTGACAAAGTTTCACTGGTGCACATCAATATGTGTGCACAGCGCTCCACTGGCAAGAGGTGCGGCGCAGATCTCTTCGGAGGCGTAACCATGGGCGCCAACACGACAGTTGCGCCGCCGCGCCGACGCGTCGGCATCCGCACGGAGAAGAAGGGAGGCGCCGGACGGCCTCGCAAAGTCCGCGACGACCGCAGGGCGGCCTGGCTGTTTCTGGTTCCGGCCCTGGCCGGTTTCGGGTTGTTCTATGCGTACCCGACGGTGCGCGGTGTCTACTACTCGCTCACCGACTACAGCCTGCTGGGCGCACCGAACTTCACCGGCACGGACAACTACCGGCACCTGATAGGCGACGAGCAGTTCTGGAACGCGCTCAAGGTCACCGGGTACTACGTCGCGCTCAACATCGTTTCGCAGACCGTCCTGGCCCTCGGCCTCGCGACTCTGATGCACCGGCTGACCCGCTCGGTCGCACTGCGCGCCATGCTGCTCGTCCCCTGGCTGGTGCCCAACGTCTCCGTCGGCCTGCTGTGGATGTGGATGCTCGATGCCAATCTCGGCTTCGTCAACCACATCCTCGACGCACTCGGCATGGGGACCACCGGCTTCCTCACCTCACCGACGTGGGCGATGCCCACCGTCGCCGGCATCAACACCTGGGCCTACACCGGATACACGGCACTGCTCCTGTACGCCGGGATGCTGCAGATCCCCCAACACCTCTACGAGAGCGCGACCTTGGACGGAGCGGGGGAGTGGCGCATGTTCACCCGCATCACCCTGCCGCTGCTGCGCCCGGTCCTGGCTTTGGTGCTGGTGGTCTCCCTGATCGGCTCGTTCCAGATCTTCGACACGATCGCCGTCACCACCAAGGGCGGCCCGGTCAGTTCCACACGGGTCATCTACTTCTATATCTACGAACAGGCCTTCACGAACTTCCACATGGGCTACGCCTCGGCGATCGCCGTGGTCCTCGCGCTGCTGCTCGGCGTACTGACCGCAGTACAGATGCGCCTGCTGCGTGCTTCCCGCTCGGACCTGGCCTGAGGAGTGACCATGACCCAAGAGCGCATCCGCATCCGCATCCGCACCCGTGCCCGCGCCCGCCTCTCACCGGGCCGAGTGGCCGCCTGGGCGGTGATGATCGCCGTACTGGTGGCGACGGTCTTCCCCTTCTACTGGATGATCCGCACCGCCCTGACGCCGGCGGCCGACATCTACTCCGATTCCACCGGCCTCGTCCCGCACCACCCCACCATGATCAACTTTCTGCGGGTGCTGGGGCTGACCAGTCAGGAGGAGGCGCGGGCCGCCGGCGGCTCGGGTGCGCAGGTGGACTTCCTGCGCTACCTGCTCAACTCCGTGGTCTACAGCGGTCTGATCGCCGTCCTGCAGACGCTGTTCTGCGCGATGGCCGGCTACGCCTTCGCCCGGCTGCGCTTCCCCGGCAGGGACGCGGTCTTCGGCGTGCTCATCGCCGCACTCATGGTTCCGCCGATCTTCACCGTGCTGCCCAACTTCGTCCTGGTGAAGGACCTCGGCTGGATGAACACCTTCGCGGGCATGGTGGCTCCGAGCGTGCTCATGACGCCCTTCGCGGTGTTCTTCCTGCGGCAGTTCTTCCTCTCCATCCCCCGCGAGGTGGAAGAGGCGGCCGTCCTCGACGGGGTGGGCGCCTGGGGCATCTTCTGGCGGGTCGTCATGCCCATGAGCCGCGGACCGCTCATCACCATCGGGCTCACCACCACGGTGTGGGCCTGGAAGGACTACCTCTGGCCGCTGCTGACCGGTCGTGAGGAAGAGACCCGCGTACTGACCGTCGCACTCGGCATCTTCCAGCAGCAGTCGCCCAACACCCAGCCCGACTGGACCGGACTGATGGCCGGATCGGCGCTCTCCGTCCTGCCCGTCCTCGTCCTGCTGATCGTGTTCGGCCGACGGCTCGTCGAATCGCTCAACTTCACCGGCATCAAGTAGCGCCGGCGTCTCCGCGAACAGCACCGCTCTCAGCAACTCCTGCGTCATTCCGATCCAGAGAGGTCACTCACGATGAGATCCACCCACCTGCGGGCCGGCGCGGCCCTGCTCTGCCTGGCCGCCACCTCCACCCTCGTCTCCTGCGGGAGCTCCGACGACACGGCCGACGGGCGTACGACCCTGAACTACTGGCTGTGGGACGACAAGCAACTGCCCGCCTACCAGGACTGCGCGACCGCCTTCCACAAGGCCAACCCCGACATCACCGTCAAGATCACGCAGACCGCCTGGGCGCAGTACTGGCAGAACCTCACCACCCAGCTGACCGCCGGTGAGGCCCCGGACGTGTGGACCGACCAGAGCACCTACTATCCGCAGTTCGCCGCCAGCAACCAGCTCATGGACCTGCAGCCCCTGGTGGACCGGGACAAGGTGGATCTGACTGCCTACCAGGCAGGCCTCGTCGGCACCTGGGTCAAGGACGGCAAGCGCTACGGGCTGCCGAAGGACTGGGACACCATGGCCCTCGTCTACAACACCACCATGCTCAAAGCCCAGGGTGTGGATGCCGCCCAGCTGAAGGACCTGACCTGGAACCCCTCCGACGGCGGCACTCTCGAGCAGGCGATCGCCAAGGCCACCGTCGACTCCAAGGGCCGCAACGGCCTGGATCCCGCCTTCGACAAGAATCACGTGAAGACCTACGGGTTCCTCGCCGAGTGGAACGACGGGTCCCAGGGCCAGAACGGCTGGGGCGATCTCGCCGCCTCGAACGGCTTCACCTACCTGGACAAGAACCCCTGGGGCACGCACTACAAGTACGACGACCCCAAACTCGCCGAGACCATCGCCTGGTTCAAGCACCTGATCGACAAGGGCTACACGCCCCGCCTCGACAAGCAGTCCACCGTCGCCAACTCCGAACTGCTGATCGCGGGCAAGGGCGCCATGACGGTGGCGGGCTCCTGGACCATCTCCACCTTCACCGACCCGAAGGTGCAGCAGAAGCTCGCCTTCGCGCCGCTGCCCACCGGTCCGCAGGGCCGCAAGAGCGCCATCAACGGCCTGTCGGACGCCATCTGGTCCGGCACCAAGCACAAGGAACAGGCCTGGAAGTGGGTCAAGTTCCTCGCCTCGCCCGACTGCCAGAACCTGGTCGCCGACCGGGCCGTCGTCTTCCCCGCGCTCAAGAGCGCCACGCAGAAGGCGCTCGCCGTACACAAGGCAAAGGGCCACGACGTGAGCGTCTTCACCGATGCGGCCGCCGCGAAGAACGGCACCTTCATGCTGCCCGTCACCGACCACGGAACCGAGATCAATCCCCTCGTCCAGGACGCCATCCAGTCGGTGATGCTCGGCCGGGCGCAGCCCGACGCAGCGCTCAAGGACGTCAACGACAAGGTCAACGGCCTGTTCAAGTAGTCGCTCGCCCCCTTTCGTTCACCCCTTCCTCACGCAAGGAGATCCATGGTCCAGCTCCTGGAACTCGGCGGGCGCACTGTCGCCGTCGAGCTCGAAGGCGACGCACCGCCCGAAGCCGTCGACGGCGGACTGCTGCTGCCCCCGGGCAGGGTGGCCCTGCTGCACGGGCTGGGAGACGACGCGCACTTCTACCGCCACGGACACAACTCCTGGAGTCCGTGCGGTTGGCGCCGGCTCACCGAAACCCCGTTGCGCATCGAGAGCGCGGAACGCCGCCTCACTGCCGACGACACCGTGTGGGACGACCCCGCCCGCCACCACTCCTCCGCCGTTGCCGCCCTCCAGGGAGCCGACGGGCAGGTGCTGCTGCTCGGCGCGCTCGGCCTCGACATAGCGCGCCTGACCGCGGACGGGAACACCCTGGCAGGGTGGTACGAGCGCGAAGGTGCGCCGTGGTTCCTGGCGTACGGCAGCGAGGAGGAGGTTTTCGCCGCCTACGCCCGCCACCTCGCCACCCGCCTGGGGCGCAGCGGCAAGCGCGCGGGCAATGTCTGGTGCAGTTGGTACGCGTACTACGAGAACATCACCGAGGAACAGCTCACGAAGGACATCACCGCACTGCGCGGCCTGCCCTTCGACGTCGTCCAGGTCGACGACGGCTGGGAACACCTGGTGGGCGACTGGGAACCCAACGCCAAATTCCCCTCCGGGATGCGCGCCCTGGCCGACCGGATCACGGACGCGGGACTGCGCCCCGGTCTGTGGATCGCCCCCTTCATCCTCCACCCCGCCTCCCGCACCGCCCGGGAGCGGCCGGACCTGCTGCTGCGCGACGACCGGGGCGATCCGGTGGTCGCCGGCCACAACTGGGGCACCGGGTACTGGGCGCTCGACCTGACCAGGCCCGCAGCGCAGGACCACCTGCGGGAGATGATCCGACGGGTCGTCCACCAGTGGGGTTTCACCTATCTCAAGCTCGACTTCATCGGTGCCGGTGCGGCTCCGGGAGCGCGCCTCGTCGACATGGGCCGGGAGGAGACGTACCGGCTCGGACTGCGGATCATCAGGGAAGAAGCGGGCGCGGACGCCTATCTGCTCGCCAGCGGCGCCCCGCTTCTGCCGTCACTCGGTCTGGCCGACGGCATCCGCTCCGGCCCCGACGTCGCCCCGCTGTGGGAGCACTACGCGACACAGGACCCCTCCGACGCGCTGGCCCGCAACGCCGTCGTGAACACCCTGCACCGGCTGTGGCAGACGCCGCTGGTGGAGGTGGACCCGGACGTCGTCTACTTCCGAAGCCGCCTCAACCTGCTGACCGAGCAGCAGCAGGCATGGCTCCGCGACCTCGCCGACGTGTGCGGCTTCCGGGCGATCTCCGATCCGCCCGGGTGGCTGCACCCCGACGAACTCGAGGCGATGACCGCGTACTTGACCGTACGACCGCAGGTGCGCAGGCTCGGCCGCTACCGGTTCGCGCTCGACGGACGCGAGGTGGACTTCACCGCAGCGGTCTCACCCGATGCGGAACAGCGCTATCCGATTGCGTGACCTCGACAGCCCGCACGACACCACCATGAGTTAGTAAACTGCTCAGCATTATCCAGCGGCGGGCACCGGAACCTCATCAGGGAGCACCACATGACGACGACCGGAACAGATCTGTCCCGGATGCGCGAGATGAACCAGCTGTTGATCGTGGGGGCGCTGCGCGGAAACCCGCCCTCGACGGTCACCGAGCTCGCGGGCAGAGCCGGTCTGTCGCGTCCTGCCGTGGACGTACTGGTGCAGACCCTGGTCACCGACGGCTGGGCGGAAGTCGAGGAGCCGGGAGCCAGCAGCGTGGTGGGGCGCCCCGCCCGCCGCTTCCGGTTCCGGGCCGACGCCGGCCACGTGCTCGGCATCGACATCGGCGTCCACAAGGTCCTGGTCGTCCTGAGCGACCTCGAGGGCAACCTGGTGAAATCCGTACGCCGCCCGACAGACCCCGAGGCCGCGCCCCAAGCGCGTCTCGCGGACGTGGACCGCGTCATCGACGAGGTGCTCCGGGACGTCGGCATGACACCGGCCGACATCTGGGCGGTGACGGTCGGAGTGACAGGTCCGGTCGACGCCAGCGGCCGCACCAGCCTGTCCACACCGCTCCCCGGATGGCAGACCACAGACCCCGCCGCGCACCTCGCGACCCGCTTCCCCTGCCCGATCCAGGTAGAGAACGACTGCAAACTCGCCGCCGTCGCGGAACGCTGGAAAGGAGTCGCACAGGACGCCGACGACATCGTCTTCCTGCTGGCAGGCCTGCGTACCGGAGCCGGACTGATCCTCGACGGGACCCTGCGCCGCGGGCACGGAGGCGCCGCCGGAGAAATCGGCGCGCTCAAGGCCGTGCGCTGGCTCACCGCCCCGAGCCATCTCGAAACCTGCCCCGGCGTACCCGCCACTGCTGCTCCTGGCGAGGCAGCGGCCTGGGTGTTCGAGGCGGCCCGCGACGGCGACCGGGATGCGAAAGCCGCAGTCCGGCGCTACACCCGTGACCTCGCCGTGGGCCTCGCCGCCCTGGTGCTCGCGCTGGACCCCCAAGTCGTCGTCTACGGAGGCGGGTTCTCCCGCTCCGCCGACGTCATCATCGAATCCCTCCACCGTGAACTCGCCAAGCACTGCCTACGGCTGCCCGAACTGCGTACCTCCACCCTCGGCGACGAAAGCGTCGCCCTGGGAGCCGTACGACTGGCACTCGACGAGGTCGACAGCCGCCTCCTGAGCGATTTCCTTGCGGCTCCCACCGCCCCCCGCAGATAGCAACGAAGGGACAGCCCAGTGATCGACCATTCCCAGGCCCCGGGATCCGAACTGCGCGTCGGAGTGGTCGGTGTCGGACAGCGTGCGCCCCTGGCGACGCTGGCGAACCGTACGGGAACGGCCAAGATCGTGTCCTGTGCCGATCCCAGCTCCAGAGGGCAGGACGACGCGAGACACCTCTTCGGAGCGGACGTCGCGATACGCGACCGGTACGAGCAGATGCTCGACGACGGCCTGGACGCGGTCTTCGTCCTCACCCCCGACCATCTCCACACGCAGCCCGCGCTGTTCTTCCTCGAAGCCGGAGTCGCGGTGTTCGTGGAGAAACCCCTCGCGATCACCGTCGCCGACTGCGACGCGCTGCTGGCGGCCGCCCACCGCTCCCGCAGCCGGCTGTACGTAGGCCACAACCTGCGCCACCTGCCGATGCTGCGGCGCATGCGGGAGCTCATCGACAGCGGCGCGATCGGCAGGGTGCGCGCCGTGTGGTGCCGCCACTTCGTCGGCCACGGCGGGGACTTCTACTTCAAGGACTGGCACGCGGAGCGGGCCAACACCACCGGACTGCTGCTGCAGAAAGGCGCACACGATCTCGACGCCATCCACTGGCTCGCCGGAGGCTACACACGCAGCGTCTCCGCGCAGGGCACCCTCGCGGTCTACGGCAACAACCCGCGCCGCACAGCGCCGGCCCCGCCGGACCAGCGGATGCCCGACTGGTTCGACCCTGCCATCTGGCCACCCTCCGCACTGCGCGACCTGAACCCCGTCATCGACGTCGAAGACCTCAGCATGATGCTCGGCCGGCTCGACAACGGAGTGCTCACCAGCTACCAGCAGTGCCATTTCACCCCCGACTACTGGCGCAACTACACCGTCATAGGCGACGAGGGCCGCCTGGAGAACTTCGGCGACGGCGTCGACGGCGACCCCGCGACGATCAACGTCTGGAACCACCACCGCTCCGGCTACCGCCGCGACGCCGACCTCTCCGTCTCCATCCCCACACCACCGGACGGACTGCACGGAGGCGCAGACGCGGCTCTCGTCGACGAGTTCCTGCGTTTCGCCGCCACCGGAGGCCCGACCGAGACCTCACCAGTGGCCGCACGCGAGGCGGTCGCCACTGCCGCGGCGGCAACGACATCGCTGCGCTCGAACGGCACAACCGTCGAGGTCCCCGAACTCGATCCGGAACTCGTGCGCTACTTCGACCGCCCCATCAGCCGCGCCAACAACCCTGCGGGGCAACACACCTAGTCCGAGACGAGGACGGTAAGCCATTCCGCTTCACGCGCCCGGTATCCGTTACGGTCCCTCAGCCCGGACACGATCGCCGCGACATGGCCGGCTCCGTAGACGACGGCCACCCGGATCGGTTCGCTGCTGCGCTCCGCGTGGATCTCACTGAGCGCGTCGAGCAACCGCCGGTCGCGCCGGTCGGTCATCGCGTGCTCCACCGGGTTGTCGGCCATCTCCTCCGCCCGCAGCGTCGAGGGCAGATCCTCGACGACCTGGTCCTCGTGGAAGAAGGCGCGCGGGCCGCGCAGCGCGAACACCAGGCCCATGACCGGGGCAGCGACCATGAGGAGTATGTACGTCCATCGCGGAAGCGCCTTCAGGTCCGAGATCGCCTCCGCCGCGGTCACATCCGGGTTGATCACCGGCACATCTTTGGGAAGCAGCAGTTCGTCGCGCTGTTCCTGGAGGCCATTGCGTCTTCGGCGGGGTGCGAACCGGTAGGCCAGCGTGAGGGCACTCACTCCGGCCGATTTCCCTCGGATTCCCTCGAGGACGATGAGGTCGCACTCCCGGAGCCTGAGGCGGACCTGGGAGTAGAAGGTCGGCGAAGCCACATGCAGCATCGGGAAGATCACGAACTCAAGTGGTGTCTCTTTCCGCCGCATAGTGATCACAGCAGATCTGATGGCATAACCGGTTACCTCGACGATTTGCATGGTCCCCCCGCGCTCCTCGCCCGACATTCTGACCGCCCGTACCAGGACACGATCCGGCGCCGGGCGCTGGTTCCCTCCTGGCAGATCCGGAACTGATCAGCGTGGCTCGACGCCGTTTCTGATGAGCATCAGGAGGCGCTCGCGCTGTCCGGCGTCTGCGCCGGTGAGGGCTGCCCCGTGCACCAGGGCGAGGAGGTCGGACACATCGAGATCGGCACGGATGTCTGTGGACTGCTGAGCACTGGCGAGCAGTGCGAACGCCGTTGAACGCATGGCCTGGTGCCAGCTGTCGAAGAGTTCGGAACGCTGACCCTGTGGATCATCGGTGAGTGCCAGCGGCAGCTCTCGTTTGGTGGCGATGTGGAGGGTGAATGCCCGTAGCCAGGTGAACAGGGCGTCGCCGGGGGATTCCTCGTCCAGAAGAGACTCACCCAGCGTGCACAGTTCCGTCACCTCGTCGGCGTAGACAGCGATGACGAGGTCTCTGCGTGCGGGGAAATGGCGGTACATGGTGGCGTTGCCGACTCCGGCCCGGCGAGCGATTTCGTCAAGAGGGGCACTCACGCCCTGCTCCTCGAAAACCTCCTTGGCCGCGGCCAGGACCAGATCGTAGTTGCGCTGCGCGTCGGCGCGTCGGCGCGGCCGTGCAGCGTCGCGCGACGCGGTGGTGTCCCGCGATGGCATGACTCTCCCTTGCTAAGTGAGGAACTCCCCGTTTACTCTACTGGCGCAGCTAAACGGGGAACACCCCACTTTGCCGTAAGGGAGTCACCATGCCGGCCCGCCGACGGATCACCCCCGAAGACCATTCCGCCATCAGCGAGTTGATCGCCATGCACGGACACCTGACCGACGACGGCGCCCTCGACCGGTACGACGAGTTGTTCACCACGGACGTCATCTACGACGTTGCAGACTTCGGCTTCGGCTCGTTGCAGGGCATCCCCGCGATCCAGGACGCGGCGCTCACCCTGGGGGACGCGAATCCCGTTGGTCACCACGTCACGAACATCGTCCTCACCGCCGTGGACGACGACGTGGTGCACGGCCGGTCCAAGGGAATCGGAATCAACGCCGACGGCACGAGCGGCAGCGTGGTCTACGAAGACACCTTCCGGCGTGAGGACCGGGGATGGAGGATCAGCCATCGCAAGATGCTGGCTCGCCGGAAGCCTCTGGGAGGCGAGGGACTCGACCACCAGTGAACGCGTCAGGGCTCAGCTCCTCGTACGTGGGCGACACGCGACGGTGCCGCCCACGTACGAGATTCCCTGGCTCTACTCCGCTGCGACCATCCTGCGCAGAGCCGGCCGGAGGGGAGCGGCCGACTCCTCGGACCATTCCACGAGCGCGGCCACCGTCCGCAGGTCGAAGAGCTTGCGGAGCGGTATCTCCATGCCCGCCTCGGCGCGGGCGCGGTTGATCAGGCGGGTGGCCAGGAGCGAGTGTCCGCCGAGTTCGAAGAAGTCGTCGTCGATGCCGACGCGTGGCAGGCCGACCAACTCGCCGAAGAGTGCGCAGAGCGTCTCTTCCTTGGAGTTGCGCGGCTTGCGGCTGCTCACGGTGGTGGTGTGCTTCGCGGGCAGCGCCCGTCGGTCGATCTTGCCCGCCTGGTTGAGGGGCAGGCGCGACAGCGGGACGACCGCGGCCGGAACCATGTAGTCCGGCAGACGCGTCCGCAGGAACTCGGGCAGCTCGGCCAGCAGGGGCCCGATCACCTTGGAGAGAGCGGGGGCGTTCGCCCGGATCCGTCCGGCCGCCGTGCCGGGAACGAAGCCTCCGGTGAGAGCTCGCCGGCCGACGGCCTGTTCGGGCAGGAGGACCGCGTCGAAGCCGTGCACGGCGTCGCCCGACCACGTGAGCACCGCGTTCCGGCCCTGCTCCCGCGCCCACACGGCGACCTCGTCCGGGTCGAGCGGCTTGCCGGAGGGGTCGGCCGTACCGCGTACGCCGGTGGAAGCCGCCGCGGCCTCCTCCACCAGTCGCGCGTTGGGTATCCCAGTGATGCGCACCGGGCTGTCGCCCGCCTTCTCGAGGTGGCGGTGCAGCTGAGCGAGGGCGGACACCTCCCGGCCCCAGGTCACCGACGGCACTGCGGCCAGGTCGAGGACATCGGACGGCTGCTTGTGCAGGACGACTTCGTAGCGGTGGCGGGTCAGTTCGTTGTGCGCCTGCCCCGACTTGAGCCGGATGTCCACGGCACAGGCGTTGTCACGCGCCCACTCGGTGAACCAGTCCGGTCCGACCACCAGTTCCCGTTCCGCGAGCAGCGCCTGCTCCACCAGCGCCCGTAGCTCGTCATGAGACGCATGGGGATGGGTCGCTCGCTGCACCGCGGTCGTCAGGATCCGGTGGGTGGCGGCGTTGCGGATGTCTCCGAGGACGAGGCGTCCGCCCGGCGCGAGGAGCTCCATGGCCTGGTGCATCACCTGGCCCAGGTAGTCGATGCTCGGGAAGTACTGCGCCACCGAGTTGAGCAGTACGGTGTCGAACCCGCCCCGGGGCAGCCCTGTGATGTCGTCCGCCGCCTGGGCGCTGAGCCGGACCCGCTTCCCGTGGCCGGCCTGGTCCGCCTGCTGCCGTACGCGGTCGACGACGGTGGGGGAGAGGTCGGTGCCCCAGTACTCGTCGACCTTGTCGACGATCTTCGCGAGGAGCAGGCCGGAGCCCACCCCGATCTCCAGCACCCGCCGGGGAGCGAACCGCAGCACCTGGGCCACCGCCGCGTCCTGCCACTCGGTCATCTGCTCGAGCGGGATCGGCTCGCCGGTGTAGGTGGAGTTCCAGCCCTGGAAGTCCTCGCCGAGGGTTTCGGCGCCGGCCTCGGCGTAGGTGTCGTCGTAGACGTCGCGCCATTCGTCGACCTGTGCGACGGCATCGGCCACCGCGGCTTCCGGGTCGGGCGCGACGTAGGCCACGAGGCGTTGATCGCCCTTCTGGTCCTCGCGTACCACGACGGCCGCCTGCACCACTCCGGGGTGCGCGGTGAGGGCTTGTTCGATCTCGCCGAGCTCGATGCGGAATCCGCGGACCTTGACCTGGTGGTCGGAGCGGCCGATGTACTCGACCTGGCCGTCCTTGCCCCAGCGCGCGACGTCACCGGTGCGGTACATGCGGGATCCCGGCTCGCCGAAGGGGGACGCGACGAACCGGTGCGCGGTCATCGCGGTCTGCCCCAAGTAGCCCCTCGCGAGCTGTACTCCGGCCAGGTACAGCTCGCCGGTGACTCCGGGTGCGACGGGACGGAGTGCGCCGTCGAGTACGTACACCTGGGTGTTCCAGACCGGTGCGCCGATCGGGAGGCGGTCCGCTCCGGGGACGTACTGGGAGGCGGTGACTTCGACCGCGGCTTCGGTGGGGCCGTACATGTTGTTGGCGGAGCACTGCGGCAGCAGTTCGACGAAGCGGTTGGCCAGTGCGGGTGGGAACGCCTCTCCTCCGACCTCGATCCACCGCAGGCTGGTGCACCCCCTCGCCGAGGGCTCGGCGACGAACGCCTCCAGCAGGGACGGTACGAAGTCCGCTCCGGTGACCTGCTCGCGCTGGATCAGTTCCGCCAGATAGGCGGGGTCGCGGCGCCCGTCCGGTCGGGCGATGACGACGGTCGCACCCACCTGCAGCGGTCCGAACAGCTCCGGCACCGATACGTCGAAGCTCGCCGTCGTGGACAGCATCACCCGGTCCTGGTCGGTGACGCCGAATTGCGCCAGGCCCCACTTCAGCCGGTTCATGATCGACCTGTGCGACACCGGGACGCCCTTGGGGCCGCCGGTGGAACCCGAGGTGAAGATGACGTACGCGGCATTGTCCGCCACCAGAGTCCGCTGGGGATCCGTCTCCGGATACCCCGCTACGTCGGGAAGCTGTTCGTCGAGGATCAGCAGGGGCTTCGCGCTGTCCAGTACGTGCCGTACGCGGTCCTCGGGCTGCTCCGGGTCGATCGGCACGTACGCGGCGCCGGCCTTGACCACCGCGTAGATGGCCACCATCAGCTCCACCGAGCGGGGGATCTTCACCGCGATCAACTGCTCGGGTCCTGCGCCCTGTTCGGCCAGCCAGTGCGCCAGTTGGTTGGCGCGCCGGTTGAACTCCCCGTAGCTCAGCGTCTCGCTCTCGCCGATCAGTGCGACCGCGTCCGGGGTCCGCTCCGCCTGCGCCTCGAAGGCTCCCGGCAGCGTGTCCACGGTCACCGGACGGGCGGTGTTGTTGACCCCCCGCATCAGCCAGTCCCGCTCGTCCGCACCGAGCACGTCGATCGCGCCGAGGGGCACCGACGGATCGGCGACCACATGACGCAGCACGCGTACGAACCGGTCGACGATGTCCGTCGCCGCGCCCTGGTCCAGCAGGTCCTGCTGGTACTGGAGGGCGAGCTGGAGCTGCGGGTCCGCCGCGGCGGCCAGCATCACCGGGTAGTGCGAGCCCGCGAACGGGCGCAGCCCGGTGATGGCGACACCGGCCGAGGAGTTGGCCTCGCCGAGGGCTTCCCGGTCGACGGGGAACGACTCGAATACGACCATCGTGTCGAAGAGGGTGTTCAGACCGGTGGCCTGCTGGATCTCCGCGAGGCTGTGCTGGTGATGGTCGAGGAGAGCGGCCTGCCGGTTCTGCAGCTCGGTGATCAGATCCGAGAAGGTGGCCTGCGGATCGCAGCTGACCCGGACGGGGATGGTGTTGATGAACAGCCCGACCATGTCGTCGACGTCCTTCACCGCAGGCGGTCGCCCGGAGACGATCGCACCGAACACGATGTCGGAACGCCCGGTGAGGTTGGCGAGCAGGACGGCCCAGGCGCCCTGCAGAAGGGTGTTGAGCGTGACACCGAGCTGTGCGGCTCGGCGGGAGAGGCCGTGCTTGTCCTCGAAGGCGATCTCCAGGTTTCCGATGCCCGCGGCGGCGTGCCGGGACTCCGTGTCCGGTACGAGCAGCGTGGGCTCCTCGAAGCCTTCGAGCTCGGTCGCCCAGGCCCGCGCGGACTCCTCGTGGTCCTGGGCGGCGTGCAGGGCGAGGAAGTCGTCGTAGTCGCGGCTCGGGGGCAGGCCGGAGGCGTCGCCGTCGGATGCGTACAGCAGGAGCAGATCCCGCATGAGCAGAGGCGTGGACCAGCCGTCGAACAGGATGTGATGGGCGGTCAGTACGAGTTCCGCGCGGCCGGGCTCGAGGGTGACGAGCGTCAGCCGGATCAGCGGCGGGGTCTCCATCGCGAAGTGGGCGGTCCGGTCCTGCTCGAGGAACCGCTCGAACTGCTCGGTGCGCTCGGGTTCGTCGACCGCGGTCAGGTCGAGATGCTGCCAGGGCAGGGCCACAGTCTCGGGTACGAGCTGCACCACGTCGCCGTCGGCCCGGTCGACGAACGCGGCGCGCAGCGCGGGTAGCCTGTCGAGGAGAGCCTGCCCGGCCCGGTGCATCCGCCCCGGGTCGACCTCGCCGGACAGATGGAACACCAACTGCATGTGGTAGGCGTTGAAGGACGACCCGACCAGCATGGTGTGGAACAGCAGTCCGGACTGGGCGGGGGTCGCGGGCCAGATCTTTGTCAGCTTGCCGAAGCGGGTCTCCCAGGCCTCGATCTCGTGCTGCACCACGGGGATCAAGGGAGCGTCGCTGGGCGTCAGCCCGCCGGCGTCCGGGGTGGTGGCGTGGTCGGCGAGGGCGGTGAGTGCCTGGACCCAGAGTCCGGCCAGTTCGGTGACCTCTTCGCGGGTGAGGATGCCGGTGGGGAAGCCGAAGTAGGCGGTCAGTTCGTCACCGTTGCCGGTGTCGGTGGCCACCGCGTTGATCTCCAGTGCGGAGAGCACCGGCATGTCTGCGTCGGGTGCTGCGATCAGGTCGGGGTGGGTGGTGTCGGGGGCCCAGCCCAGGCCGCGGAGTTCCTCGGGGATGTCGGCGGCGGAGGCCTTGCCGAGGTAGTTGAAGCCGATCTGCGGGCGGCCGGCCCCTGAAAGGGCTTCGGCGGTCCGGGTGTTGAGGTGGCGCAGCAGGCCGTAGCCCATTCCGTTGTCGGGAATCGCCCGGAGCTGTTCCTTGACGGCCTTGATCGCCTTCCCGGCGGCGGGGCCTCCGGCTAGGGCGTCGGCAACGTCGATGCCTGCCAGGTCGAGACGGACGGGGTACATCGCGGTGAACCAGCCGATGGTGCCGGAGAGGTCCGCGCCGGGCACCAGATGGTCCTCCCGGCCGTGTCCCTCGAGCCGGACGAGCGTAGAGGCCCCGGGGACGCCACGGGCGTGGCGCCAGCCCGCCACGGCCAGTGCGAGACCGGTGAGGAGACCGTCGTCGACGCCGCCGCGGAACACGGTGGGCAGTGTGTTGAGGAGGGTGCCGGTGACGTCGGCGGGTATCCGGATGCGGACGGTGTCGACGGTGGCCGTGACATCGCGCGACGGGTCCACTTCCCGAGCGCCCAGTACGGGTTCGTCGTCGGCGAGGATCTGCTGCCAGAGCGGCAGTTCCGCCACGCGCTCGGGGCGGGTCGCCTCGTCCGACAGAGCATGTACCCAGCGCCGCAACGAGGTTCCGGGCTGCACCGGCTCGGCGGTGCGCCCGCTACTGATCTGCTTCCAGGCGGACACCAGGTCCGGTACGAGGATCCGCCAGGAGACCCCGTCGACGACCAGGTGGTGGAGCACGATGAGCAGCCGGTCGGCCTCGGTGTCGGAGGTGAACCGGACGAACTGCGCCATGACGCCCGCGTCCGGGTCGAGGCGGTCGGCGGCCGCATCCAGCTCAGCCTGTGCATCCGCCCCGTCGTACGCGACTTCCCGCACCAGAGCATCCACGTCCACGCTGCCGACCGGCTCCATCCGTAGGCCCGGGCGCTCCCGGTCGAGGCGGGCGCGCAGCACATCGTGCCGGTCCAGTACCGCCTGCAGGGTGGCGACCAGTCCGGTGCGGTCGATGTCGGCGGGCAGGGTCAGCAGTGCGGACATGCAGAACCGGCCGATGCCGCCGCCCAGGGCGAGTACGTGCGCCGCCGTCGGTGGCAGTGGTGCCCAGCCGACGCCGCCACCGGGGAGCTCGGCCAGGACGACCCGCTCTTCCTCGGCCCGGCCCTCGACCAGCTCCGCGAGGCGGGCGACCGTACGGTGCTCGAAGATCTCGCGCGTACTGACGACGACGCCGCGTGCCTTGGCGCGGGCGACGACCTGGATGGAGCGGATGCTGTCGCCGCCGGCAGCGAAGAAGTCGTCGTCGACGCCCACCTGCTCGGTGCTCAGTACATCGGCGTACACCGCGGCCAGAACCTTCTCCGTCTCGCCCCGCGGCGCCCGGTACTCTGCCCCGGCGAACTCGGGCTCGGGCAGCGCCGCCCGGTCCAGCTTCCCGCTCGCGGTCAGGGGCAGTTCGTCGAGGACGACGAGTTGGGCGGGCACCATGTAGTCGGGCAGCCGCTTGGCCACGAAGCGCCGTAGATCCGCCACCGAGACACTGGCGTCCAGAGCGACGTCGCCGTCTCCGGCACCGGAACCCACCGGTGCGACATAGCCGACGAGACGCATCGTGCCGGACGGGTCCTCGCAGACCGTGACCGCGGCCCGGCTGATCGCCGGATGCTGGGCCAGGACCGTTTCGATCTCGGTGGGCTCGACGCGGATGCCGTTGACCTTGACCTGGTGGTCGGCCCGTCCCGCGTACTTGAGCTGTCCGTTCCTGTCCCACTGGGCCAGGTCTCCGGTGCGGTACATCCGGGTTCCGGGTTCGCCGAAGGGGCAGGCGACGAAGCGCTCAGCGGTGGCTGCGCCGTTTCGGTAGTAGCCGCGGGCGATACGGCCGGCGACGTACAGCTCGCCGATCACTCCCTGCGGAACCGGTGCGAGCTCAGGACCCAGAACGTAGGCCCGCATATTGGCGAGAGGCGTTCCGACCGGCACGGCACCGGACTCGGACCACGGTTCGGGGACGGTGAAGGCGGCGGCGTAGAAGCTCTCCGTCTGGCCGTAGGCGTTCATCACCCGGGTTCCGGGAAGAGCCTCGTGCACCTTGCGGACCAGGTCGGAGGAGAGCGCCTCGCCGGCGAAGACGACCGTCTCCACATCGAGGTCGACAGATCCCGGATCATTGAGCAAGGCGGAGAACACCGACGGGACGGCGCTGATGGTGGTGCCCGACCACTGTTCGCGTTCGCCGAGTTCCAGGACGTCGCGGACGATCTCGACGCTGGCACCGGCGGTCAGTGCGGTGAAGATCTCGAAGACGGAGACGTCGAAGTTGACCGACGTCGCGGCCAGCATCCGCGATCCCGCCTCGACTCCGGTCCGCCGGCGCAGGTCCTGCACGCCGTTGACGACACTGGCGTGGGTGATGGCGACGCCCTTGGGCGTGCCGGTCGAGCCGGACGTGAACATCACGTAGGCGAGATTGTCCTGCTCGATGCGGGCATCAGGGGCCTCCGGTGCGGGCCCGTCCAGCTCCAGGGCGTCCAGATGCACGACGGGAGGCAGACAACCGGCCACGGTCTGCGCCGTGTTGCGGTCGGTGAGTACCAGAGCCGGATCAGCGGTGCTCAATAACAGATCCACGCGCGCGGACGGGAAGCCGGGATCGATCGGCAGATAGGCGCCGCCCGCTTTCAGCACGGCGAGGAGGGCGACGACGAGGTCGGCCGAGCGTGGCAGCGCGACAGCCACCAGGACGTCGGGGCCCACCCCGCGCTCGCGCAGCACGGCGGCCAATCGGCCCGACCGGGCGTCGAGCTCCCCGTAGGTCAAGGACGCCTGACCGCACACGACAGCCGTCGCCTCGGGGTCGCGTGCCGCCTGCGCGGCGACCAGCTCGGGCACCGACCCAGCCTGCACGTTCGAGGCCGTCGCGTTCAGCTGCGTCAGGCCGTCGTGTTCGGCACGCGTGAGGACGTCCACCGCGCCCAGTCGCGTTTTGGGGTCGGCGACGACCTGGCGCAGGACGCGGACGTACCGCTCGACCAGGCTGACGGCGGTGGTGTGGTCGAAGAGCTCGGTCGCGTACTCCAGACGCCCGTACGCGCGCCCGGACGGGTCCGGGACGATGTTGAAGAAGAGGTCGAACTTGGCGGTCTCGGTGCCCAGCGGAACAGGAGTGACCTCCAGGCCCGGGACCTCGATCTGCGACCAGGCGAACTGCCAGGCCAGCATCACCTGGAACAGCGGCTGATAGGCCGTCGTGCGATCCGGGTTGAGCAGGTCCACCAGGTGCTCGAAGGGCACGTCCTGGTTGTCGTACGCACCGAGCGCCCGGTTGCGTACCTGCAGCAGCAGATCACTGAACGTCGGGTTCTGCGACAGGTCGACCCGCAGCACCCAGGTGTTGGCGAAGAACCCGATCAGGTCCTCCAACTGCTCGTCGCCCCGACCTTCGATCGGACTGCCGATCGTCAGATCGTTGCCCGCACCGAAGTGGTGCAGCAGCACAGCCAGAGCAGCCTGCGCCACCATTGGCGCAGTACCCCCGCACTCCCCAGCCAGCTTTCCGATCCCGGCGACCAGCTCGGGCTCCAGCTCCAGGTCGACATGGCCCCCGCGGTGGCTGGCGAGCGTGGGCCGGGGCCGGTCCAGCGGCAGTTGTACCGGCTGTGGAACACCGGCCAACTCGCCTCGCCAGAAGTCGAGTTGCTCCGCCACGATGCTCTCTGCGTCGTCCTCGTCACCGAGCATCTGGCGCTGCCACACCGTGTAGTCCTTGTACTGCACGGAAAGGGGTTCCCAGCCCGGCGCCCCACCCTTCTGCCGTGCGGCGTACGCGGTCAGCAGATCCCGCATGAACGGGCCCATCGACGCCCCGTCCGAGGCGACATGGTGGAAGACGAAGACCAGTACATGCTCTTGCTGCCCCACGCGGAACACCCGCGTACGCAAAGGCAGATCGCTGTCCAGCGCGAACCCCAGGTCCACGAACTCGCTCATCGCCGCGTCCACGGTGTCGGCGGCCGCGTCGACCACCCGGAACGGGATCTCTGCCTCTTCGGCCGGAAGGATCCGCTGCTCCGGCGTGCCGTCCGCGTTCTCGACCAGCAGCGTGCGCAGGCTCTCGTGCCGGGTGACGACATCCGTCACCGCCGCCGCCAGGGCCGCGGTGTCCAGCAGCCCGTCCAGGCGCAGCACGAACGGAATATTGTACGTCGCGGACGGCCCCTCCAGACGGTGCAGGAACCACAACCGACGCTGAGCGAAGGACAAAGGAATCATTGAAGCTACTCCTACACGGTCATCTTGTTGAGCTGCGGGGGGTGGATTTCGGCCCTTCCCATACCAATCGGCTCGGGAATCAAATGGTGTGCGGAACCGGGCGGCAGTTCTCCCAGATCAGAGCCATGCTGACGGGCGCAACGAGAGATATCGCCGGGTGCGCGCAATTCCGGTCCGGCCGCTGAAGATTGGTTCCAGGAATCCGCCGCAGCGGCTAAGGCCGCAGAACCGGCGGCGAGTCATTGCGGGGGGCACGAGCCTGGGCGGTGGCTTTCCGTGTCCCGCCGGCGGGACACGGACTCTCCCCTGCGAAGGAATGGTGAAGAAAGGAGGCAGCAAGTGTCACTGCGGTCGACGGTTCAGCACGGCATTGAACTGAGCGCCCGCGAGCAGCGAAAGATTGGTGAGCCACAGCCAGACGAGAAAGACCACCGTCCCGGCGAGTGAGCCGTACAGGCGGCTGTAGGACCCGAAGGTGTCCGAGTAGAGCGCGAAGCCCGCCGTCGCAATCGACCACAGCAGCACCGCGAGCACCCCTCCCGGCAGTCCCCGGCGGATACCGCGGGCCTGGGATGGGCCCGTACGGAAGAGCACCATGAGCAGCACGACGACGACGCACAGCATCGCCGGCCACCGCAGCCCACTCAGCATCGCCGCGCTTTCGTTCCCTCCCAGCACGTCGGCCCGGCGTGCCAGCGGGCCCGATGCGACGATCGCGGCCGAACCGGTCACGAGCAGGACCAGCAGCAGCGTCGCCGTGAGCACGATCGTGTGGGCAGTGCGCAGCGCGGGGCGGGCGTCCGGCATGCGGTGCATGGCGTGCAGGGCTCGGCGGAAGACCGCCAGGTAGCTGGACGCGGACCACAGCGCGCTCACGCTGCCGGTCACCACCAGCACCCACACCGTGGACCGGTCCTGTGTCATCTCCCGCAGCGCGCCGCGCAGCGCGCTCGCGGACTCCGCCGGCGCGTAGGAGGTGAGGTCGTCGATGAGCCGGCCGGTCGCCTGGGGTGCGGCGAGGCCGATGGCCGAAACGGTGACGAGGAGGGCCGGGACCAGCGCGAGCACCGCGTAGTAGGTGAGAGCGGCGGCGTAGTCGGAGATGTTGTCGTTCCACAGAGAGGCAGCGGTCTTGCGCAGCTGAGTACGGAGCCTCAGGAGCAGGCCGGTCGTGCGGTCGCGGCGGCTTTCCTTGTCGAAGGGGTGGGAGGAAACGGACACGGTGGCTCTTTTCTCATCTGCGGACATCCTGTGGACGTGTGCCCGCAGCGGCTGATTCCACTCGGTGTCGGACCTTCTGCCTGCGGTGTTCCCGGTGTCACAAGGAGAAGGTCCGGTACGGCGTCGTCAGTTCAGCTTGGATTTCTGGGCGGCGGACCCGTTGCAGTCCCAGAGCTCGACTTTGGTTCTGGCCCGAATAACCCACAGCGGTGATGCCGCCCTCCTGCTGCATCGGCTGGTAGCCACCGCGGTTGGGCAGGGCCCCCGTTGTTCTTCAGCATCGCTGTGACGTACGGGGTGCTGTTGGCGAGGTTGGCGGTGTTGGAGCCGTTGGCTCCCTGGAACATGCCGTTCCCCAGGTCCGCCTCGACCCAGGGACCCGACCCCGTGCACGGGGCGAAGTAGCAGGTGGTGGCGATGGAGACGGCATCCATGTGTCCGTTGCCGGTAGACCTTCGAGATCGCGCAGGTGGAGTTCTGGCAGAACGTGTCCTGGGCGGCGGCGTCGGCGTATCCGCCGGGCGCGAGCAGTCCCACGTCCTTGGTCGCGCCGTCGGAAGCCCCGCACGGCTCACCCTGCGGTCAGGTCCCACGCGGTCAGAGTCGTGCGCCCCGAAGCGAGCGTGAAGGTGAACGAGAGCTCGTGCAGGACGCGGTCGAGCAGTTCGAGCATGGCCTCGTGGTCGGGCGCGGTGCCGCACAGGTAGTCCAGGTAGCGCGTTCCGACGCTCGCCCCGAGTTCCTTTCCGGCGCCCACGCGCGCACGGTAGGCACTGATTCCGAGGGTTCGGCGGACTGTGCCCGCTCCGTGGACGCGTTCGAGGCGAAAGCCCTCGGTCGGCGTCAGCGTGCAGTGCTGGAACGTCACGCTGTCGAGGGCGAGTTCAGCCATCGCGAGGTGTTCCCCGAGCGCGAGCCGACCGGCTGCTTCGATGAGGTTGACGCCGGTGGCGGTGGAGCACAGTTTGTCGATCATGCCGCCGAGCCGGCCGTTGACCTCGATGACCTCGGGACCGTGCTCGCTGAGCTTGATCTCGGTGTGCAGCACGCCGGTCCGGACACCGAGCGCGGCAATGGCCCGGTCGGTGAGGTCGATGACGTCCGCCTTGCTGCCGGGATCGAGCAGTGCCGGCCAGAACTGTCCGACTTCGCGAAACGGTGGGGGCTGGCGGAACTTGCCGGTGACGGCGAGGTGCGACACCGCTCCGTGGCTGACGACGCTCTCGACCGAGACGTAGTCGGCGAACGGAGCGGTCTCCTTGCCGGGGATGAACGATTCGAGGACGAGCTCGGTCTCCGTACCTGCTGCCAGGGGCGGTTCGTCGGCCGGATTCCGCTCGCGGAGCAGGTCTTCGACGAGCAGGCGCGCCGTGGCTTCGTCCTCGATCTTGTACGTGTTGCGGCTCGCCTCCCCGTGTACGGGTTTGAGAACCGCGGGCAGGCCGACGCGTCTCACTGCCTCGGACAGCTGCGAAGCCTTTGCCACCAGGGCGCTTCTGGTGGTTCCGACGCCCTGTTCGAAGAGCCGCTTGCGCTGGAGGTACTTGTCGGTCAGCAACTGCGCGCATGCGCGGGAGTGGTAGGGGAGCCCGAGTTCCTCCGCCAGCTGTGCGGTCGCGCGCACGACCCGGTCGCTGAAGGTCACGACGGCGTCGGGCGATGAGGCCTTCAGCAGCTGAAGACTGTCCGGCTCGCCCAGCATCACGACGTCCGCGAGCTCTTCGAGGTGGGGCAGCAGCGGCAGGGTGAAGGGTGAGGGGTTGACTGCGAAGGTGATGTCGGCCAGCGGCTGGAGGCCTGAGACGATGTCGACAGGACTCGCGGCGCTGAGATCGTAGACGACAACTATGCGTGGTGTATGCGGCATTGTGGGTGGTCCTTTACCTTTCCCTACGGCCGTCGGTCAGCCGGCCCGGCCGTCCGCGACCGCTTCGCCCGCGAGCAGCGCTGCGAGGTCTTCGGCGTAGTACCGGACGGTCGACTCTTCGTAGATCATCTCCAGCGGTATGCGGTGGCCGAGCCGGTGGCCGAGGCGTTGACTTGCCGTGACGGCGGTCAGTGAGTCTCCGCCCACGTCGAAGAAGTCGTCCTCGCGCCCGAGCGGCGGGGCCGCGAGCACTTCCTGCCAGACCTCGGCGATCGCCTCTTCCCACTGGCCCTGCGGAGGGTCGCCGACCGTCTCGGGCGCGTCGGGCAGGCACGCGGCCGCGGCGATCAGGTCCCGTGTCAGCTGCGCGAGAGCGGCGCGGTCCAGCTTCCCGTTGGATGTCAGGGGGAGTACGTCGAGAGAGGTCAGGGTGGCAGGCACCATGTAGCCGGGCAGGATCTTGCGCAGTGCCGCTCGCAGGGCGTCCACGGCCGGACGGACGTCGTCCGCCGGGACGAAGAAGCCGGCCAGCTCGGTGCGTTCCCCCTCGGTGACCGCGATGACCGCAGCCTGCGCGACGCCGGGCAGTTGGAGCAGTGCGTTCCGCACTTCGTCCGGCTCGACCCGGTTGCCCCGGACCTTGACCTGGGTGTCGCTTCGCCCCATGAACTCCATGCCGCCGTCGTGGTGTTCGCGCACCAGGTCGCCGGACCGGTACAGCCGGTGGCCGTTGCCCTTCTGCGGGTGAGGGACGAAGCGCTCGGCGGTCAGCGCGGGCCGGTTGAGATAGGCGCGTGCCAACCCGGCGCCGCCTATGTACAGCTCCCCGGTCTCGCCCGGCGGCACCTCCCGGCCCATGCCGTCGAGGACGAGGAGTTCCGTGTCGTCGACCGCCGAGCCGATGAGCACCAGGTCCGGCGCAGGGTCGCGCGGGCATTCCCAGGATGTCGTGTAGACGGCGCATTCGCTGGGCCCGTACATGTTGTGCAGCGCGGCCGGGGTCCTGGCATGGAAGCGGCGCACGAGGTCGGGTGAGAGCGCTTCACCGCCGGCCAGCAGGAGCCGGAGTCCGGGGTACTGCTCGTGAGGGGGACGGCAGTTGAGGAAGAGATCCAGCAGCGAGGGTACGAAGTGCAGGGTGGTGATTCCCCGGTGGAGAACGGCGTCCGCCAGATAGTCCGGGTCGCGCTGGCCGCCGGGTGCCGCGACAACCAGCTGGGCGCCGGCGGACAACGGCCAGTAGAGCTCGGCGACGGAGACGTCGAACCCGCACGCTGTCTTGTACAGAACGCGGTCGGAGGGGGTGAGGCCGTAGGTCCGTTGCAGCCACCGCAGCCGGCTGACGAGAGCCCGGTGGGGGACCAGTGACGCTTTGGGGCGGCCGGTCGAACCGGAAGTGTAGATCGCGTAGGCCGTGGTGTCCGCGGTGTTCCGCCCCGGGAGCGGGCCGGCGGGGGCTGGTTCGGAGGTGTCGAGTTCTTCGATCAGCAGCACCGGGCAGGGCGGGTCTCCGATGCGGGAACGGTGGGCGCCGGAGGTGATCACGACCGCCGGTCGGCTGTCCTCGACCATGAAGAGAACCCGCTCGTCCGGGTCGTCGGGGTCGATTGCCAGCTGAGTTCCTCCGGCGAAGACGACCGCCAGTTGTGCGACGACCAGGTCGGCCGAGCGGTCCAGAAGGATGGCCACGCGCTGCTCGCGGCGGACGCCGTTGCGGGTGAGCGCGGCGGCGAATCGGTCCACTGCGTCGAGCAGTTCGGCGTACGAAAGGGTGACGTCCTCCGATTCCACGGCGATACGGTCCCCCGCGGCCGACCAGGTCTCACGCAGCAGGGTGTCCACGGTCTGCGCGGGGGCGTGGGAGATGGTCCTCATCGTCAGGAGCTCCTTGGGGTGCCGCGGGTCGCGGAGAGACGTTCTTGATGATCACCGGTGGTTCTGCGGGCACCGGCTCCGGACAGCAGGGGTGCGGTGAACGCACCGATCGCCGCGGCCAGTTGCTGCGGCGAGTCGTCGAGGAGGAAGTGTCCGCCCGGCACCTCGGTCACCTGGGTGACCGCCGTGGTGTGCTCCTGCCACGGTTGCAGCTGCTCCGCGGACAGCAGGGGATCGTCGGCTCCGTACAGGGCGAGGACCGGAAGGTGGCAACGCGCCTGCGCGGGCCTGTGGTAGCCGTCCACCAACTTCTGGTCGGCCCTGAGCGCGGACGTCAGCAGGGCGAGCGCCGGCGGCGAGGAGAGGAGCGCGGACGGGATCCCGCCCAGGGCCACCAGTTCCTCGAGCGCGGTCTCGTCGTCCGGCGGTGCGGCAGCCACCGGCAGGTGCGGAGCACTGCGCGAGGTGACGATCAGGCCCGCGGCACGCCCTTCGCGCGCAAGGAGGGTTGCGGTCTCGAATGCGAGGACGGCGCCCGCGCAGGCGCCGAACAAGAAGATCGGGCATCCGCCGTCGTCCGCTGCCGCGATCGCGTGCCCGACGGTTCCCACCGCATGGTCGAGGTCGACCAGGGGCGGTTCGTGCAGACGTCCCTCCCGGCCGGGCAGTCGGATGGCGACGATCTCCATCCAGTCCGGCGCGGCCAGGGCCAGGGACCGTAGTTTCAGAGCTCCTGCTCCGGCGTGCGCAAAGGCGTAGCCCCTGGCGGCAGGTGCCGGTGACGGCTTCCAGACTTTGGTGAGTGCGGCCCGCGACGAGGGCCTGCGTGGTGTCCCGGATGTGCGCTCGCTCATGTGCCCGCGCCCCCGAACCAGAAGTCGCGGGGGCGGCTCGAGGAGTGGACCGAGAGCACGCGTTTGCGGTGGCACTGCTGCCACCTCGACTCCATGGATCCGCTTCCGGAGTCGTTCCAGCCGGTCCAGTGGTCGGCTCCTGGGAGGTTCACGAACGGGTCGTTGACGAACACCATCGCGGCTTCCAGCTCCTCGGCCAGGGACCGTGCGCGCCCGGTGTCGGAGGTGAACACGGAGGCCGAGAGCGACTGGCGCGAGGAATTCGCGTGGCGCACGGCGGAGTCGGCGTCCGGGACGGCGAGTACCGGGATCACGTTGCCGAAGGTCTCCTCCATGACGAGGGGCACGGTGTCGGCGTGGAGTTCGACGAGCGCGGGCGCGAGCCAGTTGCCGTTCGGGTGAGGCTCGGAAAGCCGCTGGCCCCCGGTCACCAGCCGGCTGCCCGACGCGACCGCGTCCGCGGTCCGCCTCTGGGCCAAGTCGAGGAAGGGGCGGCGAATGTAGGGGCCGTAGTCCACGCCGGGCGTGAGCGTGCCCAGGACGGCGGCGAGCCGGTCGATCAGGGCCTCTGCCACCCCTGCTTCCGCGTAGACGCGCTTGACGGCCGCGCAGTCCTGCCCGGAGTGGTACGCGGCTCCCCAGGCGATGGCCGCTGCGGTGAGGTCGAGGTCGGCGTCGGAGAGCACGACCGCCGCACTGTTTCCCCCCAGCTCGTAGTGGACTGGCGTCAGCCCGGCGTGGGCGACGACGCTGCGCCCCGTGGTGCGTGATCCGACGAAGAACACCCTGTCCACGTGCGACCGTACGAGCGCCTGCCCGGTGTCGCCGTCTCCGGGAACGAGCTGGACCAGGTCCTGCGGCAGACCGGCAGCCTCCGTCAGTTCGAGGATGAGGCGGCCGCACAGGGTGGCGTACTCCGACGGTTTGAGGACCGCCGCGTTGCCCGCGAGCAGGCAGGGAATGAGGCACATCATCGGCGTGTAGAAGGGGAAGTTCCACGGCATGATCATGCCGATGACGCCCACCGGCCTTGCTTCGTACGACACGTCCGTGGCCGGGAAGACATCGGCGGGTACGGCGATGGGGCGCGCGGTCGTCTCCTCGAGGCAGGCGAGGTAGTGGTCCACGGCGTCGATCACCTCGGCGACCTCGGCTTCGGCATCCGCCGTCACCTTGCCGGTCTCGAGTGTGATCAGTGCGGCGATCTCTCCGGCACGGTCACTGAGTACGGCCCCGAGATCCTTGATGCCCTGTTTCCTGGCCGTCTTGTCCTTCGCCCATGACGTCTGGGCACGCGCGGCCCGTGCGACCGCGCGCTCCACGTCGGCGGGGCCGGTGTTCGCGAACTCCTCCAGGATTTCGCCGGTTGCGGGATTCAGTGAACTGATCTGCATGGAAGGTCACTTCCTGTCGAGGGACCGATGGGCCGCGACGGTGTGTCAGAGCGAGAGAGAGGCCGCCCGGTCGAGGTAGCGCCGCAGCAGCTGGGCCACCCCGTCCTCGGTGCAGGTCGGGATGAGGAGGTCGGCCACAGAAGTGACCTCTTCGGGGGCATCCTCGGTGGCCGCCCCCACGGCGGCCCACGAGAGCATGCCGATGTCGTTCCAGCTGTCGCCGACGCAGAGCGTGCGGTCGATGCCGACGCCGACCCGCCGGCGCAGTTGCTCGAGCGTGTCCGCCTTGGAGACGTTCGCCGCCTGGAGGTCGGCCCACGTACGTTCCCGCAGCCGGTAGACGAGGCGGTCGTACGCGTCCGAGTGGCCCAGAGACGACTCGAACTGTTCACAACTGGCGGTCTGCGAGGTGAGGAACCACCGTATGCAGCGGGTGACGGCCAGCTCGGACCAACTGGTCTGCTGCTGTGGCCCGTCGAATTCCCCTGCGGGCAGCACATGGGTCGTCAGATACGTACCGGAGACGTGCTCGGCCACCACGATCAGATCGGAGACCGTGTCCTTCAACGCGGCCACCGAGGCGTCGCAGCCGACGCCGCGCGTCATGACCGGCTCTGCCGACCCCCGCTCGCGCAATTCGGCGCCGTTGCTGCACACCACCCAGTGCCAGCTCAGATCCGGATGGGCGTCGAGCACTTTGACGGTGCGGGCCCATGAGCGTCCGGTGGCCAGTGTCACCACCCAGCCCTGCGCCGAAGCTTCCCGCAAGACCTCTATGACCGGGCGGGAGACATGCCCCTGCCGGTCGACGATCGTCCCGTCGAGGTCGAGAGCGATGAAACGCGGGACCCACGAAGCCGATTCCGTACGGTGGTCCGTGCCGACAGCCGGTGTCATCGCAGGGCCCCCTGCGGGTTCAGCTCCGCTGCGGCACGGAACCAGTCCGGGGCGAAGGAGTCGAGGAATTCCCGCAGTTGACGCACCGTACTGATCTCGAACATCTGGGCAATGTCCACTTCGTGACCGGTCCACACGTCGACCAGCGCCAGGATCTGGATCACGCCCACGGAGTCCAGGCCGAGCAGGAAGTAGTCGTCGTCCGGCCCCAGCGGTGCCCGGAGATGGCCGATCAGCTGGGTCACCACCCCGGCCAGCAGGGCTTCCGGCGCGGACACGGAGTTCTCGGGGACGTCCGGAACCGGCAGAGCCGCGGCATCGATCTCACCGCTCGCCGTACGGGGCAACCGCTCCACCGCGAAGCAGGCCGTCGGAATCATGTGCGCGGGGAGCATCTCCCGCAAGAACGCTGCGAGTTCGGCAGCCCACGAAGACGGCGCGGGCTGCTGCGTCAGGACGACGTACCCTGCCAGTACGGGTGGGCCATCGGCAGACCGACGCGGCAGCACCGCGGCTTCCGCACACAGGGGCCAGGCCTCCAACGCCCGCTCGATCTCCGCCGGTTCGACGTCGAACCCCCGAACCGTGACAGTCCGCTTCTCCATTACTTCTCCCCAACGGTCGTCGCGGTGCGCGCGATGAAGTCAACCCATTCCTCCGGCGGCGCGTACGGCCGCATGAACCCGGCGGCTCGTACGTCCCGGTACATCCGTGCCAGTTCGCTTCCCGCGGTGAACGACCTGCCCCCGCAGATCTGCATGGCGCGATCCACGACGACGGCGGCCTGCTGCTCGGTGACCATGGAGGCCAGGACACACGCCTCGAGCAGCCGGCTGCCTTCCTCGGCGTCGATGGTGCGGGGGGCTCGGGCGCCGAGACCCTCACCGAGTTCGCCCAGGGCCGTGTGGAGCGTTCCGCGCAGCGTGGCGAGCGCCAGGCGGAGGTCGGCCATCTGACCCTGCATTCCCGCGGAGGGGGTGCTGATCGTCGCGTACCGCCGCACTGCCGTCGCGGCCGCGGCTTCGGCTATGCCCAGATAGATTCCGGCGAGAGGCGCGGAGGACGCAGCACGGCCCTCGAAACCCGCAGGCTCCCGCTCTCCCCAGGACCCGCGGATGCGCAGGGCGTCCCGGTCGAGATGGACGTCGTCGAAGACGACGCGACCGCTTCCGGAGCCCCTCAGCCCCAGTCCGTCCCAGTCGTCGATCACGGTGACTCCGGCCGACTTCACCGGGATCATGGCGCTTGCGAGCATCGGCCCGGTCGGTGTGAGCACCTTCATCCGGGTGTACAGGTGAGTGGCCGCAGGCGAGAGCGAGACCATCGCCTTACGGCCGCGCACAGCCCATCCCGAGCCGTCATCGGTGGCCTCGGTCTCCGGTTTCCAGGCGGGCACACCGGGTTCGGCCACGGTGGAGGCGACGAGCATGCCTTCCCGGCCCAGGGCCTCCAGCCAGCGTGCCTCCGGGAGCGTGGCCGCCTGGTCCGGCCGTGCACATCGAACGGAGCGCGCGAAGTACCACGACAGCGCCAGATGCATGGACACAGCCGTCGCGAGCGAGGCGTCATGGGCGGCGATGCGGCTCACCAGAAGGGTCACGTCGTAGAGCGCGTACAGGTCGTGGCCGCCGTGCTCCACGGGGGCACAGGCGCCGAACACGCCCAGTTCCCGCAGGTGGTCGACGCTGGTGGCGGCGAACGTGCCGTGCAGGTCGTGTTCTCTTGCCCTGGCTGCCAGGAACCCGCCGCCGGCGTCGACCGCCGCACACAGCGCGGCGCCGGCCTGGGTCGTGGGCTCCAGCCGCCTGATGATCGAATTCATCGCATGTTCCTCCTGAGGAGTGATGAGCGCTCCAGCAC
Source organism: Streptomyces sp. NBC_01465 (assembly GCF_036227325.1). Lineage (NCBI taxonomy): Bacteria > Bacillati > Actinomycetota > Actinomycetes > Kitasatosporales > Streptomycetaceae > Streptomyces > Streptomyces sp. NBC_01465. The sequence goes on from NZ_CP109467.1 coordinate 8,588,450, forward strand.
CGGACGGGTGTCGTGGCTGTGCAGGTCCAGGCCGAAGGTCCTGCCGAGCCGTGCGAGAAGGGGACCGGCCGTCGCGTCCGTCCCCGCATCGCCGCCCACGGCCCGCAGGGTCAACACGTCGTCCGCGGCGTCCCATTCGGCCCAGTGGGTCGTGCCGGCGAAGTGGTACGTGCGGACTCCGCCACGGCGCGACGTGGCAGCCCCTGTGGGCAGCCGCAGGCGTACCGACAGCGAGGGGCAGGTTCCCGTGGCCTGCCGGACGAGGTGCTCGACGGTGGCCGGGTCGAGGGACTCGAACGCCGGAGCCTGCGACTGGACGGCCCGGTTGAAGAGATAGAGGGGGAAGTCCGGCCAGGCGGCCCGCAGGCCGAGGCCGGACGCCTGGCGCGGGTTCACCTCGGTGGGGAAACAGCCGTCCGCGGTGCTGATGCCGTCGACGCTGAACATGCCGCGGTAGCCGTTGCGGCCCGCGAGCACGCTGCCGACCCTCCGGGCCTGCCCACGGATGGAGTCGACGACGTCGCGCGCGGGACGCCAGGCCGTGGACGAGCCGCAGAAGAGAAACCGCCGGTCCTTGTCCGACCTCAGAGTGACGATCTCCATGGGGTCGAAGACGGCGACACCGGACGCCGTCACCATGCCCAGCACGCTGTAGGGCACCCCGGGCATGAAGGGCGCCACCCGCACCTTGTGGGTGAGGCCCTGCCAGGTGTGCAGTGTCGGCGCGATCTGTTCGGCATGGTGCAGCCAGGCCAGGCCGTGGGAGTCTCCACGGTGGCCCGTACTCGAATCCATGGCCAGCACCACTCCGGCACCCGTGTCCACGTCCTGCGCACGGGCGCGGATCCGTTCCCCGTCCAGGGAGGTCACATGGGAGGGCGCTGTCGCGACACCGGCCTCCTCCCACAGGTGGTGGATGAGGGTCTTGTCCTCCCACACGGCCCACGCCGGAAGCCTGCGTCCGTGCACGGGACGGCCGCACACCGTGATGGACTCCGTCTGATTGGTCCCGAGGACGAGCGCACGGTTGTCGGGGTCGACATGGTCGAACCACTCGCGCAGCTGCGGTGACGGCGACGCCAACGCCCGGGCGTAGGCCACACGATCGAAGTCGGCCCCGCCCAGCACCCGGAAGACGGGCACCGCACCGCCGGCGCCGGTTCCGTGGGCGGCCACGACTCCGAGTACGCGGGCACCGACCGCCGTCGCCTCCTTGAGCAGCGCATCCGTCGTAGCGCCGAGGCGTTCGACGAGGAGGACCAGCGCCCGGCCCGACCACAGCCGGGTGAGATCGGATGCCCAGGCCCGGGCGGCGGCAGGCATGCCGCTCCGCGTCACAGACACGAGTCGATGCCTGCCAGGAGAGCCTGCACGTCATCCTGTGTGGTGTAGGCGGCGATGCCCGCGCGCACGGCTTCGGGCCGGGCAGGGGCGACGGCGCGCAGTGCCGTGGAGGCGTAGAAAGAGCCGTGCCACACGCTGATGTGCTGCTCTGCCAGTTCGCGAGCCGTACGGTGCACGGGCTGGTCCACGAGCTGGAAGGCGACCAGGGGGACACGGCGTGCGGCGGTCGTCGGATCGGCGAGGAGGCGTACTCCGGGGCGGGCGCGCAGACCGTCGACGAGCAGCCGCAACAACCGCTGCTCCTCGGCATGGATGGCCTCGAAGGGCCAGGTGCGCAGGACGTACGCCGCAGTGGCCAGACCGACGATTCCCTCGTGGTTCTGTGTGCCGAGGGTCAGCTGCGCGCCACCGGTGGTCCCTGCGCTCGGCACTTGCTCGGCCAGGTGCAGCAGGTCGGGGGAGAGCCCCTCGGACAGCCACAGCACGCTCAGGTGCGGGCCGTACCACTTGTAGGCGGAGGTGACGACCGCGTCGCATCCGATGGCGGCCACGTCGACCCGCTGGTGTGCCGTTGCCTGTACCGCGTCGACGAAGACCCGCGCACCGACCGCGTGGGCAGCCTGCGTGATCGCCCGCAGATCGGGGACGACGCCGAGTGCGTTGGACGCCGCGGTCACCGCCACCCACCGGGTGCGCGGCCCCAGTTGGGCGATCAGCTCCTCGGTGTCCAGCTCGCCGTCGGAGCGCGGTTCGGCGATCCGGATCCGGGCGCCCGCGGAATCGGCGAGGGTGCCCCACGGCTGCCGGTTGGCCTCATGGTCCAGCCCCGTGCAGACGATCTCGTCCCCGGGACGCAGCGTCGGCCCTACGGCTCGGACGAACAGTGCGGTGAGAGTGGTCATGTTGGCGCCGAACACCGTGCTGCCGGACTCGGCCCCCAGGAGTTGCAGTACCTCCGAGTGTGCCCACTCCGCGAGTGCGTCGGTGTAACGGCTCTGCGGGAACGCCCCTCCGTCGTTGGCCACTTCACCACCGCGCAGATAGGCGCTCATGGCATCGCCGACGGCGGCGTGCACCAAGGTGCCCCCCGGGGCGTCGAAGCGGTGCTGCTGCGGGCGGCGGCCGGGAAACTGCTCGGGCGCGGGGCGCTTGAGGAATGCTGCCACGTCGTACGGAAGGAGATCGTCCAAGGGGGTCATGACGTGCCTCCGGTCCTGGAGGCCACCACGGGTGTCTGCTCGTGCGCCGGCTCCCAGCGTTCGGCCGGGTGGCGTTCCGCTCCGGTGCCCACGAGGACACGTTTGAGCCATCGGTCGTGGCCGTTGAAACGGGGACTGAAGGCCGACCGGCCGTGGACGACGCAGTTGTTGTCGATGACCAGCACGTCACCGGGGTCGAGGGCGACGTCCTTGCGGGCTGCGCCCAGGCCCTGCTCCAGCGAGCGGTAGGCCGCCCGGAACTCCTCGTCGTCGGGGAGGGCGCTGTAGGCGGGGTCGAAGCGCAGTACCCGTCCGTCCTCGCGGTTCCAGACCGTCGCGACGGCGGGCGCGGTGGAGTGCGCATCCGCCGGCTGCCCGTAGGAAGTGTCGACGGCTATGGCCACTTCGCGCCGTGCCAACTGCAGCCATTGCTCCGGCGGCAGGGTCACATTGCGCACACTCGCCAATTGCGTCGGCACGTGGCCGGGATTGCGCACGCACGCCAGGACGACCAGGTCCGCCCGGTCGGGGTGGAACGCGTCCTCGGTGTGCAGGACCAGCTCGCTGGCGCTGCCCGCGCCCGTCTGCGACAGCTCGGAGCCCGCGGTGGGCACGATGTTGTGGACGACGGCACCGTCCTGCTGGTTCTTCCAGGTCAGTACGGATCCCAGCGATTCCCCCATCACCTGCAGGGTGTGGTCGAGTTCGGGGGTGGAGGCATCCGCGTGCTGCCAGGCCTCGGGCGTGGGTGTGCCCTGCGGCGGCAGCAGGGGGGACAGCAGCCCCGGCAGCACCACATGGCCCTCGTCACCGGCCGCTGTCAGCATTCCTGCCAGGGCGCTGCCGAAATCGCGCCATTGCTCCCGGTCCACGGTCGAACGGGGAAGCGCCATGGCCGACGCCTGCGAAATTCTCACCGAAGGTCTCTCTTCACTCGTCTGTCTTCATGGAGCCGTGTTGTCCGGCCGCGGTGGACGGCGCGGCCCACGTGGAGTCGTTGCGGAGCAGATCGAGGAGCCGGCCGAGATCGGGCTCGTGCGCCTCGGTGACAGCTCCCGGTGCTCTCCAGCGCTCGGGCAGTTCGTCCCTGGAGCGCGTCAACTCGACGTTGCTGTACAGGTAGTCGGCGACCAGCGCCGCCGCAGGCAGTCCGTACCAGTGCTGGACCACCGCCGCGACGCGCCCGGTGCGGTCCTTGCCCAGGCTGCAGGCGACGACCAGCGGGCCGGCGCGGCCGCCGGCCCAGGCCAGACGGGCCGCCTGCCGCGTGCGCTCGAGCATCCGCACCGTCCCGTAGGCGTTGCCCGTGTCGTCGATGGGGAACCGGACCCACCGCCAGCCCAAGGACAGCAGTCCGTCGGGAGGCCCGTCCCGCCGGACTTCGCGTTCGGTACGCAGGTCCAGGTAGCGCCCCGCAGGCAGGGATGCCAGCTCCGCCCCGACACCCTCCGGTGAGGTGGCCAGTACCGCTGCGGACCGGAACATCGGGCCTGGGCCCGGTGCGCAGCCCGGCACCAGCGGACGGAGGTTGACGGGTCGTGGCCGCAGCGCCGTGGGACCGCTCATGGCGTGGTGAGCACGCTCTGCCGCGCCACCCGCCCGACGGCGCTCCTGCTGGACGTCGCATAGCCGTCGCGCCCGAACACCAGGTGCAGATGGTCGACCGGATCGTCGCCCCCGGCGGCGACCGGCTCCGGGTCGACGAATGTCTGCCGGTTGAACCCGCTCAGCTCACGCTCGGTCATCGTGGCCGTCATCTGCTCGTAAGGGGTGTACAGAGTGGGCCTCGGGCGTGCCCCCGCGGCGGCGATATGGGCGATGGTCGCGGCGGCGTCGTCGGCAGAGGTTCCCGGAAGTCCCACGATGACAAAGCAGTTCAGTTCGATCCGGGCTGCCCGGCACCACTCCAGCACCTGCTCGAACCGGGCCCGGGCGTCCTGTTTGATGCGGGGCAGTACGCCGCCGGATGTGGGGGCGAAGGTCTCCACGCCCACGCTCACCCGTACGCAGCCCGCTTCGCCCATTGCCCGGACGAGCTGTTCGTCGAGGTGGTTCAGGGTGGTCGCGCACTTCCACGGGTAGCGGCGGCTGCCGGTGCGAAGCCTGTCGCACAGTTCGTGGACCCACTTCTTCTGCAGGGTGAAGGTCGGGGCGTAGAACGACACGTACTCGAAGGGCAGTTTGCGGAAGGACTCTTCGATGTAGGCGACCGTGCGGTCGACGGACATCCTGCGCTCGGCAAGACCCTGCATGACGGGGACGTCGCAGAACGAGCAGTTGACGGGGCAGCCGCGGGCGACGGGCACGACCAGTTCACGGCTGCCGGGGAGTCCGCAGAACTTGTTGCTGTCGTCCGCGTACAGGTTGTCGTACGCCGCGTACGGGATCTCCGTGACGTCGGGCAGCACCCACTCCTGTACCGGCAGGCGCTCCCCGGGGCCGGCGGGGAGCCAGCCCTCCTCGCTCCTGACCTCCACGCCGGGCCGCGGTCCCCGGTCGCCGTCGAGGAGCGACAGGGCCTGGGCCACGCCCGACTCGTAGTCGCCGCTGACACCGATCGCGTCCAGCGGCAGGGTGCGGAAGTAGCCGGGGTTCTGATAGCTGAGTCTGCCCACCGTCATGAGGAAGGTGGAGGGGCTCAGGGCCCGCGTGTATTCGGCGGCCCGGCGGATGCCCTCCACCACGTCGAAATCGTTGACCAGGACCACCGCGTCGTAGTGGTGGTCCACGAGTATCTGCCCGAATTCCCGCCATGTGTTGTTGAGCGCTCCGGCATCGAGCGCCCGTACGTCGTGTCCCTGCGCCCGCAGATACGCGGCGATGCTGAACACGGGCAGGTGATGTCCGGCATTGAAGTAGCTGGGAACGTGGGGCGGCCAGGCGACAAGTACCTTCATGGGGCGGGCTCCTTCGGTGCGGCGGATGATGCTGCGGGCGTCGCGACCACGACGGTGAACGTGAAGTGACTCCGTGCGGCGCGCCGCACGAGGCGGCGACGCGTCGGGGTGTGCGGCCGTACCACCACGACGGCGAGGGGGGATCCGTCGTGCGTTCGCGCCGCGGTGACGGTCCGCAGGCAGCGGTCCATTCGGTACGCGAGGACGGTGCGCACCAGGCGGGACAGGTCGGCGTGCGCGGCGACCCGCACACCGTCCTTGGCCTGTTGCCGTATCCGGAGGGGCAGCAGTTCCCGGGAGCCGGTCCGGATCCGCCCCCCACGCCACAACACACGCAACAGGCAACGGAGCCGGCCGCTGTCGACCACGACCGCGACGTCGGCGTGCCGAAGCCGGATGGAGAGGTCGTTCTCGTAGTGGCCGTCGATGATCCACCGGTCGGCTGCGGCCGCTTCGGCCTGGATCCGCTGCCACCGTGCACGGTCGGGGCGGCGCCAGTCGGGCAGCCAGTGCAGGTCGTCCAGGTGGACGAGCGGCAGGCCCGTCACGCCGGCCAACTGCCGGGCCAGCGTGGTCTTTCCCGCTCCGGGGCTGCCGACGACGGCGATGCGCCGGGCTGTGCGCAGGCTCGGTGGCAGCTCGCCGGGAAGAGGGGCGTCCTGGGTCACCGGGTCACCTCCACCCGTGGACCAGCAACGACGACCTGCCGGCAGAGGCGTCGGGCCCCACCGGTGACACCTGGTGCCAGGCGTGGTCCGTCCGGGCCATCAGCACGCTCTGACCGGTGACCGGCGGGATGCTGAAGGCCACGTCCTGCGGGTCCGCGGAGTTGAGCAGTTCCAGGCACCCGCCCCATTCCGGGGACCAGCCGTCGGCGAAGTAGAAGATGTGACTGAACACCTTGTCGGCGGAGTCGACATGGGCATCCAGCCAGTCCCCGCGCGCGTGCTGGACGAAGCGCAGTTCCACGTCGGCGGCCTGTGGCTGCCCCAGCAGCGCCGCCACCTGCTGCCGGTACTCCCGGGACAGCAGGTCCGTGAGCAGTCCGGCCCATGTGCCGTTGGGCGCGTCGTCCGGGGCTGCCGGACGCGACCAGTTGCGGTACGTCTTGCCGGACGTGCGGGTGCTGGTGTCCCGCCTGGCAAGGCCACCGTCGGGGAACGTCGTCGCGAGCTCCGACTGCACGGCGCTTGCGAAGACCTGGCCGGGAGGGGTGAGCGTCCAGGGGAACGGCCTGTCGTTTCTGGCGACTTCATGCCACCCGGGGGCGAGGACGGACATCATGCGGGCACCCTTCGGGCGACCTGCTCCAGCGCCTCGAGGAATTCCCGGCACTCCTGTTCGGACGTGACGGTGAAGCGCAGGCATCCGTCGAGGTAGCTCCCGAGGCCCTGCATGGACCTCACCCGGTATCCGCGCGCGTCGAGTCGGCCGATCACTCCGTCCACATCGGGTCCGATGCGCACGGACAGGAAGTTGGCCTGCGAGGGCAGTGGCTCGAACCCCATCGCGGAGACCCGCTCCGCAGCCTCGGTGCGCGCTCGTACGATTTCGCTCCACACCGTCGCCAGGGCGTCCTCACGGCGCAGTACGGCTGTGGCCAATGCCAGCGAAGGGCCCGATACCGCCTGTTCCAGCGAGGCGGAGCCGATGACGGCCAGGCGATCGGCGGATGTCGCGAGCAACGCGACCCGTGCGCCGGCCAGCCCATGGGACTTCGACAAGGTCTGCACGACGGCCACATGGTCGCCGCGCCGTGCGAGCGCCGAACCCAAGGGGCCGGCGAACACCTGGTAGCACGCGTCGATCACCAGCAGGTGCCCCCGGTCGCGCGCCACGGCCTGCAGGGCGTCGAGCGCGTCGGAGTCCATCCCCCAGCCCACCGGGCCGTTGGGCACGCTCACCGCGATCAGACCGGGTGGCGCGAAACGTGCGGCGCTGACGAGGAGCTCCACCTGCTGGGTGACGTCACCGCGCAGCGGCCCGATCCGGTGGACGGGGATCCCGTGGTGCTGGGCCGCCTCCTCCCAGGCAGGGTAGTTGGGGTACTGCAGGATCAGCCGGGGCCCGTCGGGGAAGAGGTCCTTGGCCCGTGCGCAGATGAGGCGGAGCGCGCAGTCCGAGCCGGGAGTCAGCTGGAACTCGCTGCTGTCCAGGCCGAAGTGACGGCCGATCTCCTCGACGTCCTGAGCACCGCGCGGATAGCGGCGCGCCTGGTCCGGCGACAGCGACGACCACGCGTCGCCCAACACGTCCAGTACGAGAGGGTGTCCGAGTTCGTTGCTGCTCAGGTTGATGCGCGGATCGGGGGCCTTGCGCTGCCGCAGTCCGGCAGCGGGGGACGGGAGGGGCCCGGCTCCCCGGTGGTCCGCCGCGGCCGGGGTGCTCACGCGTAGATGCATTCCTCTGCCCACCAGTTGTCGACCTCCCTCAGTTGCTTCTCGACATCGCCGTCGTCCAGTGCGAAGACCAGTTCGGCGACGGAGTGCGTCACAGCGGTCGGGCCCGCGTACTGCTGCCCGATCCGCCCCTTGCGTGCATAACGTCGAGCTCCGGGGAGTCCACATGTGTCGGGGCACCGCGCGAGCACTCCCCGGCGCGGCGGGAACCAGCCCCATCCGTGCAGAAGCCCGGGCGGACTCTGCGTCGGCTCCACGGGCATCCCGAGCCGGTCACTGACCGAGGCTTCGTTCATCCCCAGGCCGTACGACAGCTCGTAGGCGTCCGTGATGCCGGCGCCGCCCGCGCGACAGGCGATCTCGCACAGCACCGGACGGCCGCCCGCATCGATGAAGAACTCGGCGTGGAACGGAAGCAGTTCGGGAGCGGCGGGCAGTCCACGTACCACCGAGGCCGCCGCGTCGCACAGGAGGGGCGTGCGCGGGTCCGGTGGTGCCAGCATGGCGCTGAGATTGGGGCGGGACTCGTACATCGTCTCCCACTGGGTGTAGAGGTAGCGCGAGGGCCAGCTCTGCACGACGCGTCCGTCCCGCATGAGTCCGTCGACGTGGTACATCTCGCCGACGACGAACTTCTCCACGAGGTACTCCGTCGCGGGCGCCCGCCCTGCCAGCGCCCGGTCCCACTCGGCGGCCGAGCCGACTTTCACGATGCCGATCGACGCGGCACCCCGGAGCGGCTTGAGCAGGACGGGGAAGGGGTCGTCGGCGATGAACCGTGCGAGCTGCCGCGAGTCCGTCAGCAGGGCCATGTCGGCCACTGCGACGCCCTGTCGTGCGGCGTGCTGTTTCATCACGTACTTGTTGCGGTAGGCCTCGGCACTCGCCACGCGCTGGCCGGGGATTCCCAGTCGCTCCCGTACGCGTGCGCAACGCAGTACGTCGATCTCCGCGGTCGAGACCAGGCCGGCCATGTCCCATCGGCGGCACAGGTCGAGGATGAGGGCCTCCACCTCCGTGGATGCGTAGTCCTCGACGACCTCTACGAAGAGGAACTGCTCGCGTGCCCGGGCGAGTGCCGCCTCGCAGGTCACGCTGGACGCGGCCGTCAGCAGGCCGACGTCGTCCGGGCTCCGGTCCGCCCAGCCACCGAGCTCGGTGAGCAAGGGGCGTCTGTTCACCAGTAGTTGTCGCACGAGATCCCCAAGGCCGAAACAGTCGTCCGCCTACGGCTTCCAGAACTCCAGTTGGACCGTCAGTCGGGTCGGGGTCCCCGCCTTCACCTTCCCCACGCTGTGCCAGGACCGCTCGGAGGGAGGGAAGGCGAGCATGCTGCCGCCGCGCGGCGGCAGCGAACGGGCGGGCGGCACCGCGGGATCGGAGCAGCTGCGCACCTCGTAGGCGCCGCCGCCGTCGGTGGGCCAGGAGGAGTTGAGATAGACGATGGCCGTCAGGAGCTTCTCGGTCTTGTCCTTGTGCACGGAGATGAAGTCGCCCTCGACATGCCGGTAGACGGCCAGATCCAGTTTCGCCTCGCGCAGCGGGAGGCGGGTGTTGTCCGTGAGCCAGTCGAGGAAGGCGTCACCCGTCAACTCGTCGTACAGGGTCTCCCAGGGGCCGGTCAGTGCATCGGCGGCGGGCCGGGTCTCGTCCTGGTACATCAGGTAGAGGATGTTCATGCGGTAGTTCTTCTCCCGCCCCGGTTGGAGCGCCACGGCGGGCTCGGCGCCGTCGACGGGAGCCGTGGTCTCGAGCAGCGCCACATCCTGTGGGGTCAGCACATCGGAGATGACGTGATAGGTGAAGGGATCCGTGACCTCGGTCATGTCCTGGGCGGTGTCGAGCATGTCCACTCCTCTGAGTCGTGCCGTGGCAGTGTCTGGCTGGTGGTGCGGCGCGCTGGGGCGTAGCGACCCGACGACTCTCAGGCGACCTGGCAGAGTGCCGTCATCGGTGTGAGCAACTGGCGCAGCACCGAGGTGGCGTAGCAGCCCGACGGAAGCGCGAACCGCACCGCGGCGCTCGAGCGGCCCGGATGGAACTCGTCCTCCTGGACGGCCTCGGTGATGATCTGGATCTGCACGGCGGTGGCCCGGCGCGAGGACGTCTCGGGCACCCTCGGGTCGAAGGAGTGACGGCGATAGGGCAGCGAGGGGCACATGTTGAGGACCTGGGCCGTCGCATCGGCGTGTTCCAGGTATCGGAAATCGATCCCGTCGACGGTCTGGACGTACGACGCGCCGGCGGCAGCGTCGCTCACGATGAGAGCGAGCGTCTGGTTCCACTCGTGCGAGGCCCAGGCCGAAAGGTAGAAATTGACCACGCGGGTGTCGAGCTTGTGCCTGAAGAACTCTTCGGGCGACCCGTCCCAGTCGCGGGCCAGGGAGGTTTCCGGCGCCTGGAGCTGCAGCAGGGTCGAAAACGCCGCGCCCCAGTCTCCCTTGAGCACCTGCCCGCCGAGCACGTGTGTCAGCTTGGGGCCGCCGGGCACGCCGAAGCGCTGGGTGTCGTAGTAGTTCAGAGCGTAGAAGGAGATCTTGCGCATCGAACGGAGGCGTTCGGCCACCGTGGGCGCGAGGTTCCGCACCACGATGCGGAAGCTGTTTCCCTCGAGCCGTCCCACCTCCAGGGGCTCCGCACCGTATCCGTAGTGCAGTACGGACAACGTACGCGGGTCGCCCGGCCCGGACAGACGTGCGCAGCCGTCACCAGGGAGAGCACCGCCGGCCGCGAGGGGGACCGCGACCAATTGCTCAGTGATGCCGTCCTCGTCCTTCAGCCCCGAGTAAGTGACCTGCTGTACCGGGCAGTCGAGGTGTTCGGCGAGCAGCGCCAGCGCCTCGAACGTGGTGTATCCGCTCTTGCGCAGCAGCAGGTAGCGGTAGGACGCGTCCCCCTCCTGCGTCAGCGGGACCAGGAGGTTCTCCCGGACCAGGAAGTCGGCCGGCCGGTGTTTGAGGACCGGACTGTCGTCGGTCATGCTGCATCTCCTTGTGTCACTCGGGCACCGAGCCGTCGGAGGCTTCCGTCAAAATCGGCATATCCGCGTCGCAGGTGTGAGGCGCCGAGCACGGTGGTACGTCCCTCGACACCCAGTGCCGCGAGGGTGAGGACCGCGGCGGCGCGCAGGTCGGAGCCGAACACCGTGCGGCCCGGTCGGTTCGGCATGTGGCCTCCGCTGACGGCCAGTTCTCCGTTCGAGCAGGTGGTCCGCATGCCGAGCTTGCGCAGCTCCTCGGCGTAACTGAATCGCCGCTTCCACACGGTCTCGACGAGGACGGAGCGACCGTCGGCCCGCCCCGCGAGCAGAGCGAGGAACGGTTGGCTGTCGCTGTACACCCCGTGCGAACTGACCGTGAGGTGGAAGGGCTTGAGCGTTTCGGCGCGGCGGACTGTGAGTGTGCCGGGACGTGCCGCGAGGTCGACGCCCATCTCGCCGAGCAGCTGCAGCTCCGGCGCGAGACCTGCGAGCGCCCGGTCCAAGCCTGTGCCCCGGACCGTGATCGACGACTCGGCGGCGAGTGCGCCGGCGCAGATCCAGGTGACGATCTCGATCAGGTCGGCGGGCAGCGTGAATTCGGCGGGACGTGTCAGATCGTTCCCGCCTTGCCCCGCGATGGTCACCACGCCCTCGGAATCCGTGGTGATGTCCGCCCCCGACCGGCGCAGCACTTCGATCAGGTCGAGCACGTCCGGCTTCGGATACAGATGCGACAGCCTGGTACGGCCCTTGGCCACGGCAGCGGCAAGCAGGGCGATCTTGGTGGCCCCGGAGTACAGCGGACCTGTCTTGAGTCGCCGGTCCGTGCAGTAGTCCAGCAGGTCGATGTCGCAGCCACGCAGCTCTGGGGCCCGTACGGTGAGCCACCCGTCGGCTGCCACCCCTTCTTCGGCGCCGAAGCGCCTGAGTACGTCGATGTACTGCTGAACGGGGCGCTGTTGCACGGCGTCGTCGCCGATCTGGCAGCCGCCCGCCACCGGAAGGCTCGCCCTGCCCGTCTTGGCCAGCAGCCCCGGCAGAAGGTAGACACCGCCGTGAATGGCCTCCAGGGCCAAGGTGGCGTCGGCATGGTGGGCGAGGGATGACGCGTCGATGGTCAGCGCTCCCTCCGTACGCGTCACCGATGCTCCGCAAGCCGTGAGGAAACCGGTCAGGCCTTCGGTCTCGGCGATCATCGGTACGTTGCGGAGGGTCACGGGTGCCTGCGCCACCGCTGCGGCCGCGGTCACCGTCACCAGACTGTGTTTGAACCCGCCGACTTCGACCGTTCCCGACAAGTCGTTCTTCCCGTCCACGACCAACCGGTCGTGGAACGTCGCCTTGTAGCCGGCTGTCGTCATTGAATCGGACTGCTGCATCGGAAGAAGCGTTCCATTGCTTGCCCCATCAATAAGGTACGCAGAATCGGACCGGAGTTTCGATGAAAGGTTGGAGCAACAACTCCGTCCGGTATCCAAGCATTCGAAACTAGAGCCGCAACGGAGCCCAACTCGAACGATGAATTCAACGGCCAGGCATTGTCAATGGATTGAGAAGCCCCTACCTTTGTCTCTCAGACAGCGATCGCCTACCCCCAGTGGGAGTGTGCCGTGTCGGCCCCTGCGCGGGCCGTGCGTACCTTCCATGGGGGTAGCGATCGCCCGCTGGAAATCAGCGCTGGAATCCAAGTGAATTACGGAGGGGTGTCCTCCTGCTCTCCAGCGGCAAAAGGGGCTCTCATGCTTGACGACGACACGAGCGACTCCGCCCAACCGGGCAGCGAAGGAACCCAGGACACCGACGATCGCCCCGGGACGCGGCAACAGGCGAAGCGTCGCGTCGTCCTCGGAGCGATGCTGGTGGACTCGCTGGGCAGCGGCCTGTGGATGCCGTTCAGCCTGCTGTTCTTCGTCCGGGCCCAAGGGCAGTCGTTGGGCACCATCGGCATGGCACTCACGGTGGGTTCCCTGCTGGGCCTCGGCGTGGGACAGATCAGCGGCGGTCTCGTCGACCGGTACGGTCCCGGTCCGGCCGTGGTGGTGAGCAACGCGGGGCGAGCGGTCAGTTTTGCGCTCTATCCCTTCGCGCACTCCCTCTGGGCAGTGATGCTTCTGGTCGGTCTGACGTCGGCGGCGGACCGGGCCTTCTGGACGGCGAACGCACCCCTGATCGCGAAGGTGGTCCAGGCGCGGGAAGTGGACAGATTCCTCGGGACCACTGGCATGGCCCGGGTGATCGGGCTCGGCATCGGATCCGCAGCGGCCGGCGCCTTCGGCCAGAGCACTGCGGGGCTGCACCTGGTCGCGTACTGCAACGCCATCACCTTCGCCGCGGCCGGGGCACTTCTCGTCACCGCACTCGGGCCGGCTTTCTTCGCCCCCCGCAGCACCTCCCCGGGTACGACCGAGGCAGAGGCCCCGGACGCTTCGGTACGCCCCGACCGAGACGTGTCGGTGTGGAGGGACCGGCCCTATCTTCAACTCTGCTTGCTGCAGATCGTGTTCGTCCTTGCGGCATCCGCCTTCGTGGTGATCCTTCCGCTGGTCATCAGCGATGAACTCGACGGACCGACGTGGCTCGCCGGAATCTCCATCGTCGTGGGCAACGTCGTCCTGGCCGCGCTGCAGCACCCGGTACTGGCCTGGACGACGAAACGACCCCGGGCGCGCATGCTCGCGGTCAGCGTCCTCTTCTACGTACCGGCGCTCCTGCTGCTCGCTCCGGGAGATGCCATGGGGCACCGCCTCGTCGTACCGGTGGTCCTCGGTGCCGCGGCTCTTGCCGCCATGGGCGAGCTGATCTCCACACCTCTCATGATCTCCGCGGCGAACGCGAGCGCCCCCGAGGGACACGAGGGGCGGTACAGCGCTGCCTTCCAGACCGGTTGGGGACTGGCCAACGTTCTGGGCCCCCTCGTCTACACGACCCTTCTGGGCGTCGGCAACGAGGTGCTCTGGCTGACGCTCGCCGCCCTGACCCTGGCCACCGCACCGGTGTTGATGCGCCTGCGCAGCCGGCTTCCCGCCGGGGTTCTCTCCGCCGACCCCGTGAAGAGCCACAGCCCGATGCAAGAGCAGGACGCGTAATCCGGAAGGGGCGAGGAACGATGGACCGGTGGCCGCTGAGCCTGACGCAGGAGAGCTACTCCACACGGTTGCGCGGACTCGACGAGCGCCCGGTGAACGTCACCCTCGCTCTCGGCCTGGACGACCCGCCCTCCGAGCTGATCGAGCAACACCTGAGGGCGATCTGTTCGCGCGAGCCGTTGCTGCGCGCGTCCCTGGACCTGGCAGAGCCGGCGACGCTGACGATTCACGATCGTCCGCGCGTACCGCTCTCGGTGACCGACGGCCTGGATCCCGCCGTCGTCGGGGAACAGGTGCAGCACGACACCCAGCACGTCTTCGCGGCGGGCGAACCTTTGTGGAGAGCCCATCTGCTCCGAACGGCCGACCGGACCACCACCCTGTCGCTCAACTTCCACCACCTCGTCTTCGACGGAGTCTCACGCGGGCTCTTCCTCAGATCCCTTGCGTCCGCCGCACATGCGAACTCCGCCAACAGCGCTGCTCCGTACGCCGAGTTCGCGCACTGGCAGCGGGAGCGCTTCACCGCGGACGGCGAGGACATGCGCTTCTGGCGCGACTATCTGAAGGGGTGGGCGCACAACCAGCACGTCCCGCTCGGCTTCGCGAAGAACCTCGACCAGCCGCTGGACAACTCGTGCCGCCACCATGCGGTCCGGCTCGCGGGCGTCGCGACATGGCAGGTCCTGCGATGGGGCCGTCGGCATGGTGTCTCCCTGTTCATGCAGGTTCTCGCCGCGCTCTCGGTGGCACTGGGCGAGGCGACGGAGGCACCGGAGAATCTGGTCCGTGCCACCTTCCACGGACGGCCTTCGGGCTTCGAGAGGACGATCGGCTGCTTCGGTCAGGACGTCACCCTGCGACTTCCCACACACCAGGTGGCTCTGGCCGACGCGCTCGCATCCACGCGGCACGCCTGGGACGAACTCGGTGACCACAAGTTCACTCCCTACCGATGTGTACGGCAGGCCGCCGGCGGATCCGCACTTCCGTTCCGTCCGGTGATCGTCACGTTGAACTCGTTCAGTACGCCCACGGCCGCATCGGCTTTCGGCGAGGAGGCAGCGGTACTCGACGTACCCGAATTCCTCCCCGAGGAGGGTCTGCACCTCCAGCTCAGCCAGACTCCCCAGGCCCTGACGCTCGAGTGCTCCTATCACCCCGTCAGATTCGCAAGCCAGGACATCGAGCAATTCCTGCAGCGCATCATGTCCATTCTCCAAGAACCTCATCGATGAAGGATGCAGAGTGGAAGTCGACAAGCAGCGCACAGTAGTCGCCGACTCCTTTGCCCTTTACCAGATATCCACCGGTCACACCCGCAGGGGCACCGCGATGCGCCGTGCCGCGGTGGAGGGCCGGCTGGAGATTCTCGTCTCAACTCTCGCCTTCACCGTCGCCTGCGCAATGCGCAGCTGCTGGGACGAGGACTGCGACAGAGGCCACCCGGACGTCGCCGGACGGCGCATCCATGAGTTCTACGAACAACACGGATTCGGGGTGATTCAGCCGACGGTGGCAGAGTCGGTTGCCGCAGCCAGGCTCTACAGCGCGCTGACGGACCACCGGGTCGTCGGGCCGGAGGTCCTGGCGGCGTGTTCCGCACGGCTCCTCGCCCGCACCAATGAACTTCCCATGCTCTCGACTCGCCGTGCCTCGTACTGCTACACGCGGATGCATCCCGTGGACGAAGCGGTGTCGATGGAGCTGATCTAGCGCGTCACCCCGAGAGCCCCCGGAATTGCGGGATTTTGAGAGTGTCAAGGTGCCGGACAGTCAGCTTTTGACTGAATGCGGACAACTGCGGAGGTTCCGTGTCGGGGGCGGTGGGGGAGCGGGATGCTTCTGATGTCTGCGCGGGTCGCCGGCTCGGCCGGCGTTCGCCTCCAGGTCTTCCGGATCCAACGACAGGGTGCGGAACCGACAGAGGGGGAAGTTCCTTGACATCTGCCTTTTCCAGACCCCGCCGCTCCCTGTCCCGCTGGGGGCGGCGGCTGACGTCACTGGCCGCTGGTGGCGCCTTGGCGCTGACGGGCTTGGTGGCGCTCACCGTGCCTGCCCACGCCGCGGCCGGCCCGCCGGCCTACGTGGCCAACTTCGGCGGCAGTGACGTCTCAGTGGTCGACACGAGCACCAACGCCATCACCGGCACCATCAACGTCGGCAACAGTCCAACCTCTGTGGCGGTCAACCCGGTTCAACCGCGCGCCTACGTCACCAACAACGCCGATGACAACGTCTCGGTGATCGACACCGCGACCGACACCGTGGCCGCGACCGTCCCGGTCGGCGGGAATCCCCTCAAGGTGGCGCTCACCCCATCCGGGAACAGCGCGTACGTCACGAACAACGTGGCCAACACGGTCTCGGTGATCGACACCGCGACCAACACGGTCGGCGTCACCATCCCCGTGGGGAGCGGCCCGTACGGGCTGGCGGTGAACCCGTCGGGCACCACCGCCTACGTGGCGAACAACGTCGACGACACGGTGTCGGTGATCGACACCGCGACCAACTCGGTGACGGCCACCATCCCGGTCGGGAGCGGCCCCACCGATGTGACGGTGAGCCCCTCCGGAACCTCCGTGTACCTCACGAACAACAGCGGAGCCACGGTCTCGGTCATCAGCACCGCGACCAACACGGTCAGCGCCACCATCCCCGTCGGAACCGGCCCGAACGGCGTCGCGATCAACCCGTCCGGTACGACGGCCTACGTCACCAACAGCAGCGGCAACAGCATGTCGGTGATCAACACGGCGACAAGCACCGTGACCACGACCGTCCCGATCGGTTCCCTCCCGGGCAAGGTGGCGGTCAACCCGTCCGGCACTGCCGTCTACGCCGCCAACCGGGCCGGCGGATCCGTCTCGGTGATCGACACGACGACCAACACCGTCACCAACACGATCAACGGGTTCAACGACCCCTTCAGCGTCGCCTTCGCCCCCCTGTCGCCACCGGCAGGCGCGGACATCGACGTCGATCTCACCGCTCAGCCGCATCTGAGCATCCTCGTGCCCTACCTGACGTACACCCTCACCGCTCACAACACGGGCCCCGGCGCCGTCACTTCCGCGACCCTGACCGCGACGCTCCCGCCGGGCGCCTCCGCCACCACCCTGGCCGCCGGATGCACGCTGGCCGCTCCCACAGTGACCTGCACGTACGGGGCCATCGCCAAGAACGCGAGCGCCAGCAAGACCTTCCGCGTCCCGTTGCATCTGCTGACCCTCGGCAAGGTCACGGTCACCGGATTGCGTACGACCTCCGCACCCGCCGACCCCAACCCCGCCAACGACAGCGCGACTGCCACCTGCACTGCCGTCTCCGTCATCCTCGTCACCTGCCCCTGACCATGCGCCACGGGCACAGCTGCCCTCCACCGGCCCACAAGCCGGTGGAGGGCAGCGGCACTTCCCGCGCCCGTGCGCTACCCCAACAGGTCCGGCGAGCGAAGCATCTGAGGCGGGATGCCCCAGGCGTCGACGAGATCGTCCGCGATCGGCCGGATCCGGCGGCAGAGATCGTTGACCTCACGCGTAATCGCCTTGGAGCGCTGGACCGTCAGCCGGCCGTGCTCCATGAACCACGCACGGTCTGCCTCGATCGACGAGAGGGCGAAGAGACCGCACAGCAGCTCCAGCGCGACCTTGTTGCCCCCGTCCGGAATCGTCCGCACCTTGTCGACGAACGCCTCGAGCACCAGCCGCTCGACGTGCGCGCGGGCCACCGCAATGACATGGTCCTGCACCTGGGAGAAGACGGCTCCGGGATTCCCGTCCAGCTCAACACCGCGCTTGAGCCGCCGGGCGACCCCCGCGAGCATGTGCTCCTCGCGGAAACGCAGCATGGCCAGGTGGTACTCCGCATCGAGCAGGCCCGCCTGCTGGTCCCAGGAGTCGCCGCCCGGCAGCAGATCCCGGACGCGTTCGAGGAGCTTGTGGGCCGATGTCTTCTCAATGACCGTCTCGACAGCCAGACCGGTCACGAATCGGACCATGCCGAGCTGGTCGAGGTCCTCGAACTCGCTGGCGTAGTCCGTGAGCAGGCCCTTGGCCACGAGCTGGAGCAGGACGTGGTTGTCGCCCTCGAATGTCGTGAAGATGTCGCTGTCGGCCTTGAGCGCGGCGAACCGGTTCACGGCGAGATATCCGGCGCCCCCGCACGCCTCGCGGCACTCCTGGATCACGTGGGTGGCGTGCCAGGTGCCGAGCGCCTTGGTGCCGGCGGCCCGCGACTCCAGTTCCCTGCGCGACTGGGCGTCGTCCTTGTTCCCCGAGAGGACCTCGTGCAGGTCCGTGCGCACCACGTCCTGGGCGAAGTGCAGCGCGTAGGTGCGGGCGAGGAGCGGAAGGAGGCGGCGCTGGTGCATGCCGTAGTCGAGCAGCAACTGCTCCTCGGTTTCGGAGGTCGCCGAGAACTGCCGCCGGCGCAAGGCGTACTTCGTGGCGATGGTCAGGGCCACCTTGGCGGCGTTGATGGCGCCACCGCCGACACTGACCCTTCCCTGGACCAGGGTGCCGAGCATGGTGAAGAAGCGACGGCTGGGACTCTCGATCGAGCTCTCGTAGTCGCCCTGCGGGGTGACGTCGGCGAACCGGTTGAGCAGCGCCTCACGGGGAACGCGCACGTCGTCGAACCAGATCCGGCCATTGTCCACACCGTTGAGTCCCATCTTGCGGCCGTCGTCCTCGATCCGGACGCCAGGTGCCGGCGCACCGTCGACGCGGATGGGTACGACGAAGGCGTGCACGCCCTCGGACCTGCCTCCCACCTCCAACTGGGCGAAGACGACCGCGAGTTCGGCGTGCCGGGCGGCGTTGCCGATGTAGTCCTTGCGCGCCTGGTCGCCGTGGGTGGTGATGACGAACTCCTGGGAGTCGACGTCGTACGTCGCCACCGTGCCGAGCGACTGCACGTTGGATCCGTGGCCGGTCTCGGTCATGGCGAAGCAGCCCATCAGCTCCCCGGTGATCAGGTCCGGCAGGTAGAGCGCGTGGTGGCGCTCAGTGCCGAGCTGCAGGATCGCACCGCCGAAGAGACCGAACTGCACACCGACCTTCACCAGCACCGACAGGTCGCCGAAGGCGAGCGTCTCGAACGCGGCGATGGAGGCGCCGATGTCGCCGCCACCGCCGTACTCCTTGGGGAAACCCATCCCGGTCTGCCCCGTCGCCGCCAGTTCGACGACCAACTCCCGCACGTGCTCGCGGAACTCGTCGATACCCAGTTGTTCGGCCGCGTCGAGGACGGAGGCGTGTGCGGCCAGATTCGTGCGCACCAGATCGCGGATCTGCGCGTACTCGCCGTCGAGCACCGCGCGCAGGGCCGGGACATCGATGTCGGGCTGCACGGAGCCGTCCTGGGGAGTGGGGGAGTCGGTGACCATGGTGCCCTGCTACCCCGTGCCCGAAGCGATCAAGCGAGGTGCAAGCCGGCTGTCCCGCCGATGGCGCAGTGCGGCACTACGCTCGCCTCGTGGGCGAGATCGTGGTGGTACGAAATGGCTCCGGGCCGGAAGTCCTGCTCGTGCACGGTGGGGCGGGCCCGCGGACGACGTGGGGCGCTCTCGCTCCGCTGGCCGAGCGGTGGACGCTGGCATACGTCCACCGCCGCGGCTATCCGCCGAGCCCACCACCGCAAGAGCGTCAAGATTTCGCCGTGGACGCCCTGGACCTGGCACCGCTGCTCACCGGCCGCCCGCACGTTGTCGCCCACTCCTACGGCGTCCTCGGAACGCTGATCGCAGCCGCTGCCGCACCGGGCAGCGTGCGCTCACTCACCCTGATCGAGCCGCCGCTCAACCACCTTGTCCCCGAAGACGCCGAGGTGGCACGGCTCGAGCGCCTGGGCGACACGGTCCTCGCCCACGGAATGGATACGCCCCCGGCCCAACTGCGCGAGTTCCTGCGCCTCGCGGGAGCGCCCATCGGCGACGGCCCCCTCCCCGAGGAAGTGGTCGCCGGCGTACGACGGGCGCACGGTGGCCGGCCGACCAGCGAGGCGCGCCCGCAGCTCGACGTGATCCGTGATGCCGGCGTCCCGGTGCTCGTCGTGTCCGGAGACCACGCGGCCACGTTCGAGAGGATCTGCGACGCCCTCGCGGCCGCGCTCTGCGGCGAGCGCAGCGTGCACCCGGGCGCCGGCCACTTCGTCGCCGCAGCACCGGGCTTCGCCGAACGACTCGAGACCTTCCTGCGCAAAAACACGTTCCGTCGATGAGTTTCCGGCGGTGGTGCGGTCCACCCCTCGATGAAGGGAGCACACCATGCGCAAGATCATCATTTGCACGTTCCTGACGCTCGACGGTGTCATGCAGGCGCCGGGAGGCCCGGACGAGGATGCGGGCGGCGGCTTCAACTACGGCGGCTGGCAGAAGCCGGTGGCCGACGACGAGGTCGGAACGGCCATCGCCGGTTGGTACCAGCACTCCGACGCGATGCTGCTCGGCCGCAAGACGTACGAGATCTTCGCGTCGTACTGGCCGGCCGCTGATCCAGCCAACCCGTTCACCGATCGGATGAACAGCACGCACAAGTACGTGGCGTCGCGGACCCTGACGTCCGTCGAGTGGCAGAACTCCACGCTGCTGGAGGGCGACATCGTCGATGCCCTACGCACACTGAAGGCGTCCGGCGGCGGCAACATCAACGTCGTCGGCAGCGGCGACCTCGCCCAGACCCTCATGCGCCACGGCCTTGTCGACGAGTACCGGCTGACCATCCACCCGGTGATCATCGGCACCGGCAAGCGGCTGTTCGCCGACGGAGCGATCCCCACCGCGCTGGAGCCGGTCAGCGTCTCGACGACGAAGGGCGGCACCGTCGTCGGCGTCTACCGGCCGAGCGGGAAGCCCGGGTACGACAGTTACTAGCAGGACCGACCGCGCCCCCCCGTACCAGGACAGCGCGTTCGCCCGTGCGATGGTTGCTGTCATGACAGATGGCGCGACTCCAGGCAGCGAAGTTGTACTCGAGACGAGTCGCCTGCTGCTCAGGCCCTGGCGGGTGGCCGAGGCTGTCGTCCAACGTGAGCTGTGGACCGAACGCGATCCACGCGTGCCGCCGCATCGCCGGATCGACGCAGACGGACACCCGACCGTCGCGGAGCTCGAGGACTCGATCCGCACCAACCAGCTGTGGTCGACCGGATTGCTGGCGGTCGAGCGGAAGGACTCCCGCGACGTCATCGGCTACTGCGGGCTGGTCGACAGCGGGCGGGAATCGGCTGGAGAACCGGAACTGGCATTCGAGCTGCTGCGCCGAGTGTGGTGTCAGGGCTACGCGACCGAAGCCGCGTTGG
Source organism: Streptomyces sp. NBC_01465 (assembly GCF_036227325.1). Classification (NCBI taxonomy): domain Bacteria; kingdom Bacillati; phylum Actinomycetota; class Actinomycetes; order Kitasatosporales; family Streptomycetaceae; genus Streptomyces; species Streptomyces sp. NBC_01465. The sequence goes on from NZ_CP109467.1 coordinate 8,609,660, forward strand.
CGGTCCTGGAATGGGCAAGGTCGTCCGGGTACGAACGGCTGTGGGCCACGGTCTGGGACTGGAACACCGCTTCGCGCCGTGTGCTGGCCAAGGTCGGGTTCACCGAGACCGAGCGCAAGGAAGTGGACCCGGTGCACGGGACCAACCTCTTCACTACGAGACAGCTCTGACACACCTGACATGGTGTTGATGCTCAACCGACACGGATTGCCGACAGACGGAGCCGCCACGAAATGTCGCAACCCGGGCCTGATGCAGGGTTGGGTGACAGAAGTGATCACGTGATTGCGCCCACCGTGCTCGCCACCGCGGGAGGCAGCTTCGTCTCTGCGTTGAGTACTGCCTCTCTCACTTGATCCGGATTGAGACCGACTGCTGTCGACAGGTCGGCGTTGTACAGGCGGGTTCCCTTGAGGTGAGTCTCCTTGAGGCTGGCGCCGTGGAGATCGGCCCCGCGCAGGAAGGCCCCTTCAAGGTGGGCGCGGTCGAGCCACGCACCACCGAGGCGGGCCTCCTTGAGCCAGGCCTCCTCCAGGTGTGCGCCGATCAGGTTGGCTCCTTCGAGACAGGCACCGGCGAGACGCACGCGCTCCAGCCGGGCGTCCTGAAGGTCCGCTGCACGCAGATTCGTACGCCGTAGGTCGATGCGGAACGGCTCATTCAACGGTGGCCGTCTCCCCAGAACCGTCAAAGCGGCCTGGACGGACTCTTCCAGCGGCACGGTGGGGTCTGGCTCCGCGTCGGGTGCCACCACGGTCTGGTCTCGGACGAATGCGGCCAGGACCTCGACCACGGTGAGGTGGTCCTTGGCGGAGTCCCGCATGATCCGCTCCAACGCGTAGAGGCCGCCCAGGCGCTCGACCGTACGCTCCGATGCGAGCAGTTTGATGGCCTCCACGTAGCGGCCGGTCACCTGGCCGTCACGAGCGATCTCGGCCTGTTCGCGGTCCCGGTCACGCGTGTGTCGCAACGTGCGGTCGGTGTAGTAGAGGCCGGCCCCGGCGAGCGCACCGGCGCCGACGGCCACCAGCGTCGTGCGGAACCCTGTGATCACTACCCCGGCGGCCGGCTGGAGGTCCTGACGGCGGAGCCGATCGCCGTCCAGCCACCACGGGCCCTGCCACAACAACAGGGCGTAGGCGAAGAAGGCGACGACCATCAGTGCTAGCACCAGGGCGCGAGTACGGCTCCGACTCATACGCACGAGCATGTCCTCACAGGAGTGGCCGCATGCGTGATATTCGCGACCTCACTGCCGCGGGAGGGCGTGATCCTTCAGATGCGATGGAACGTTTCAGTGTCTGCCGGTCATAGCAAGCGAACGTCTGCCCCAGAACCCCCTGAACCAGAAATCAACAAAATCTGACGCCATCATTGTGGGCGGTTGTGTTCCATACCTAGGGTGGCCGCGGCTCTTGAGGTGTTTCCTGCCCCACCAGTGACACATATCGGCACACGAGGAAGGCCCCCGCATGGCACACTCGCATCCGAACTCGGCCCCGAACCCACAACTGCCCCCGCACCACGGCCCCGTGAGCCGCCGCCGCCTCCTGCAGGCGAGCGCTGCCGCACTCGGCGGGCTCGCCCTGGCCGGCGCTCTTCCGGGGACCCGCGCGCTGGCCGCCGGCCCCGCCGGCAGCGTTGGCGGCATCAACGCCGACGGCAACGAGTGGAACGGCCGCATCGACGTCGTCCGGCTCGGCACCGAACCGCCGCACACCACGCTCATGCCGTACGCGAACCTCAAACAAGCCCTCGCCGCCGACCGCACCACCTCCCCATGGCGCCAGAGCCTCGACGGCGACTGGAAGTTCGCGTACGTGGACCGTCCCGCCGACAAGAACGAGGATTTCTACCGCACGGACCTCGACGACTCCGGCTGGGAGACCACACCGGTCCCGTCGGCCTGGCAACTGCACGGCCACGACTACCCGATCTACATCAACATCACCTACCCGTGGTGGGGCCCCAACGGCCTCGGCGAGAACGCCCAGCCGCCCGCAGCGCCGACCCGCTACAACCCCGTCGGCCAGTACCGGCGCACTTTCACCGCGCCCAGGGGCTGGGCGGACCGGCGTACCTTCCTGCACTTCGAGGGCGTCAAGGCAGCCCACTACGTCTGGATCAACGGCCACTTGGCCGGATACCACGAGGACTCCTACACACCCGCCGAGTACGACATCACCCCCTACCTCAAGGACGGCACCAACCAGATCGCCGTCGAGGTCTACCGCTACTCCGACGGCGACTGGCTCCAGGACCAGGACATGATCCGCCTCAGCGGCATCTTCCGGTCCGTCTACCTGTACTCCACGCCCGGCGTCCACATCCGGGACTTCAAGCTCGACACCCCGCTCGGGGACGACTTCACCAGCGCCGCACTGTCGGTCACCGCGCACGTGCGGGACTATGCGGGCGACGCCGCCGGGGCGTCGTACACGGTGGAAACCCAGTTGTACGACGCCGACGGGCACGCGGTGTGGGCGCGTCCCCTGGCCCAGCGCGCGACGCCCACCGACAGCGAGGTGACCGTCGAAGCCTCAAGGTCCGTTCCCTCACCTCGCCTGTGGTCCGCCGAGGACCCGTACCTGTACACCGCCGTCCTGCAGCTGCGCGACCCGGCCGGCAAGATCGTGGAGACGCTCTCGCACCGGATCGGACTGCGGGAGTTCGCACTCACCGACGGCCTGATGCGCATCAACGGACAGCCCGTCACCTTCCGCGGCACCAACCGCCATGAGATGCACCCCGACCGCGGCTCGGCCCTCAGCCGCGCCGACCTGGTCGACGACATCACGCTCATCAAGCGGCTGAACATCAACTCGGTCCGCACCTCGCACTATCCCAACAACCCCCTCTGGCTCGAACTCGCCGACGAATACGGTCTCTACCTCGTCGGCGAGACCAACCTGGAGACACACGGCGTGAACGGCCAGTACCCCGGCAGCCACGCCGACTGGACGACAGCGTGCGTGGACCGCGCGCAGAACATGGTCCACCGCGACAAGAACCACGCGAGCGTCGTCATCTGGTCGCTCGGCAACGAGGCCGGCTCCGGCTCCTCCTTCCGAGCCATGCACGAATGGATCCGCTCCTACGACCCGACGCGCGTCATCCAGTACGAAGGCGACAACTCCCCGGGCACCAGCGACATCCGCTCCAAGATGTACGAGCCGCCGAGCAGGGTCGAGGCGCGGGCCAAGGACACCTCCGACACCCGGCCGTACGTGATGATCGAGTACGCCCACTCGATGGGGAACTCGACCGGCAACTTCAAGGAGTACTGGGACGTCATCCGGCGCTACGACGTCCTGCAGGGCGGCTGGATCTGGGACTTCGTCGACCAGGCGCTCACCTGGCCGACACCCACGCGCAAGCTGCTCACCGAGACAGGACCCGCCGGCCTGAAGGGCGAGGTCATCAATCCCTCGGGCTCGTACGATGCCGAGCACGGCGTGAGCGGAGCAACTGTCTTCGCCCGCGACCAGCAGCTCGACGACCTGACCGGGTCGCTCACCCTCGAGGCCTGGATGACCCCGCACATCCGGGGCTCCCACCAGCCGATCCTGGCAAAGGGCGACACCCAGTACGCGCTGAAGCAGGCGGACAACGGCCTGGAGTTCTACATCTACACAGCCGGCCAGTGGAGCGCCGCCTCCTGGACCACCCCGGACGACGGCTGGACGGACAAGGAACACCACATCGCGGGCGTCTACGACGCGGACGCGGGGACACTGACCCTTTACGTGGACGGCGAGGCCAAGGCCACGAAGGCCAGTGCCCACGGCCCCAGCAGCAACACCGCCCCCCTCTCGCTCGCCGGTGAAGTGGACAACCCCACCCGGGAGTTCAGCGGCACCGTCCGCCGGGCCCGGGTGTACGCACGTGCCCTGAAGGCCGCCGAACTCGCCGACGACAAGCGCGGCCCCGGTGACGACGGCGTGCTGTTCTGGTTCGACGCGAAGACAGCCCGCTACACGCAGAAGAAGGCCCGGACGAAGACCTTCCACGCCTACGGAGGCGACTGGGGCGACAACCCCAACGACGGTGCGTTCAGCGGCGACGGCATCGTCCTGCCCGACCGCCGCCTCACCGGCAAGTCCGCCGAGGTCAAGCGGATCTACCAGCCGGTCACCGCCACTCGGCAGGAGGGCGCGGCACCCGGAGAGATCACCCTCACCAACGACAACCTCTTCACCGGTCTTCGAGCCTACGAAGGGCACTGGGAAGTCTCGCTGGACGGCGAAATCACGGCGCACGGCAAGCTCAGCCGCGCGCAACTCGACGTGCCGCCGATGACCGGCAAACGCATCACGCTGCCCATAGAACTGCCCCGCGACCCCGCACCCGGAGCCGAGTACTTCCTCCAACTGTCCTTCACGACAAAGGAACGCACACCCTGGGCCGACGCGGGCTTCGAGGTGGCGCGAATCCAGCTGCCACTCGACGCCGGCAGCCCCGAAGTCGTGCCGGCACCGCTCACGAGCGTGCCGGAGCTCACGTACCGCAGGAGCGACACCGCCGTCACCGTCACCGGCCGCGGCTTCGAGGTGATCATCGACACCGCGACCGGCCTCATCAGCTCCTACGAGGCGGCCGGCACCAAGCTCCTCACCTCAGGACCGATTCCCAACTTCTGGCGCGCACCCACCGACAACGACCGCGGCAGCGGCCAGCACACCCGCAACCAGACATGGCGGGACGCGGGTGCACGACGCGAGGTGACGGGCGTGACCGTGCGCGAACTGGACGGTCACGCAGTCGAGATCACGGTCAAGGGGACGCTGCCGACAGCCACCACCTCGGCGTACACCACGACCTGCACTGTCTTCGGCAACGGAGAGATCAAAGTCGACAACACGCTGAGCCCGGGCGCGACAACGCTGCCTTACCTCCCGGAGATCGGTACGATCCTGCACCTGCCCGCGGCTCTGGACCGGCTCCACTACTACGGGCGCGGCCCGGAGGAGAACCACTGGGACCGCAACGACGGTACAGATGTGGGGCGTTGGTCCGGCACCGTAGCCGAGCAGTGGTCTCCCTACCTGCGACCGCAGGAGAACGGGAACAAGACCGATGTCCGCTGGGCGGCCCTGACGGACAGCCGCGGCCACGGCCTGCTCGTCAGCGGTGACGGACTCCTTGAGGTCAACGCCTCGCACTTCACACCGGAGGACCTGTCCGTGGGCGCACGCCACGACTACCAGCTCACGCCACGCGACGAAGTGATCCTTCGGGTCAACCACCGGCAGATGGGCATCGGCGGCGACGACAGCTGGGGTGCGCAGACACACGACGCGTACAAACTGCCGGCCGACCGCGACTACTCGTACACCTACCGGCTGCGCCCACTCACGGACGTGCGGCAGGCGACGGCGCTCTCCCGCCGGCCGACGGCAGCCGAGTAGACGCGGCCGACCGATGTGCGGCGCCTCGGCGGTGGCACTCCACCGCCGAGGCGCTGTGCGCTCCAGGCGCGGGTCTACGCCGCGTCCGGAACCGCCCCGACCGCACCGCGGAAAGCAGGGAGGCCGCCCAAGCGCTGTACGTATGCGCTGAGCCGGGGGAACGCGCAGAGCGTCTCGGACCGGTCGAGGTGGACGAGCGCCACCCACAGGTCTACGTCCGCGGCCGTCAGCGACTCTCCCAGTGCGAAGGGGTGCCGGCTGAGCCGGCGGTCCAGCAGGTTCAGTGCCGAACGTCGCGCCGAGGGCCGTGCGGTGGGTGCGACATCCCGGTCCAGCACCTCGCACAGGGCATCGATGTCCGCTGCGAGGTGCGGCGGTCGGAGCGTGCATGACCGGCCCTCGCCGTCCCCGGAGAGCGGGCCCGCGAGGCTGCTGAGGATGTCGGGAGTGTGGTTGCTGACGATGCGTCCGCTCCAGCGGTCGCGCAGCGCGGGCACCGTGAGCGGCCCGTCGAAATGGTGCACCGTCGCTTCGTAGGCACGGCGCAGGGACGCGTAGGCGGCGGGGCTTTCGCCGGGGGAGGCCAGGACCGTGGTGGCGACGGTGTCGCGCAGGCCGAGGAGGTCGAGCGTGAGCGAGATGCGCAGGGAGCGGGGACAACTCTGCGACAGGAAAAGGTCGTAGCGGCCGGGCGCGGGATAGAAGCCCCCGGCTGCACCGACGCCGATGCGGCTGTGGAGACGGTGCGGGTGCGGGGACGCTGTGATGGAGGTGGCCGTGCTGGAACTGCGTGAAGCTGTTTTGGGCATGACTCTCCCGGTCAGATGAGAGGCCACTGCGGTCTGGGGCGCGCCGGTGGCCGGAAGCTGGGTGGATGCGCTGGCCGGAGACCGGCCGGATCGCGCGGACCGGTCGCGGATCAGTAAGCGCTGGAGACGCGCAGAAGATCGATGTGCAGGCGCCTGGTCAAGCCGCTCCTGGGCATGTCCACCCGTCTCACCGTCGGGGCTCGCGGGACGCGAGGCCACGCTTGTCCACGTCAGTCTGAGCAGGCTCGGTAACGCCGTCAAGACGTCCGGGCGGGTGGTCTCATCCAGTGGTCCGGCGCGTTGACATTCCCTTCGGCGCCTGCCTACCTTTCGCCAACAACGTGATCCCCAGGGGCCGGAGAAGTGACGGTGACAGCGATGCGCGCAGCTGACGGGACGGCCGCTCGGCGGCACCCCGGCTGCGTCCTGCTGTGCACGGACCGCTCCGTCGACCTGCTGCGCGTCAGCAGCGCGCTGTGTACGGCCGCCTGCAGCGCTCCCTGCGCTCCCTGCCGAGGCTGACGGCTTTCCGATCGTCACCGCAGGGGTACGGAAGACAAGACGTAGTTGTGTTGTTGGTACCGCTGGAGGGGAAGGGAAGGTGAGGCGAATGCGTCCGCTGACCCGTCGACACCCCCTGAGCCCGGTGCCGCCCCGCCGCCTGAACCTGTACTCCCGCCACCACATCGACCTGCTGCGCGTCGCCGGCGCGCTCTGTCGCCCCTGACCCGTTCCTTCGCAGCCGCGCCCCTCGTACGGGCGGGCTTTCTGCCGATACGGAATCTTCAGGAAGGCGTCACTGCCGTGACCTCAACACCCTCACCTCTGCACCTCGCGGTCGCTCTCGACGGCACCGGCTGGCACCCGGCGTCCTGGCGCGAACCGGTGGCCCGGCCCCGGGACCTGCTCACCGCCGCGTACTGGGCCGACCTCGTCGCGGAGGCCGAACGCGGGCTGCTCGACCTCGTGACCATCGAGGACGGGCTGGGACTGCAGTCCTCGCTCCTCACCGACCCCGACGACCGTACCGATCAGGTGCGCGGCCGGCTCGACGCGGTGCTCATCGCCGCGCGCATCGCGCCGCTGACCCGGCACATAGGTGTGGTGCCGACCGTGGTGACCACACACACCGAGCCGTTCCACATCTCGAAGGCGATCGCCACGCTCGACTACGTGAGCACGGGCCGTGCGGGCGTACGCGTACAGATCGACGCACGCCCCAACGAGGCCGCGCACTTCGGGCGCCGAACGATCGCGCCGCTGCCCGCCGGTGGCTACAACACCCCGGCCGGGCAGGAAGCGGTGCGCGCGCACTTCGACGAGGCGGCCGACTACGTGGAAGTGGTGCGCAGGCTCTGGGACAGCTGGGAGGACGGCGCGGAGATCCGGGACGCGGCCACCGGGCGGTTCATCGACCGCGAGAAGCTGCACTACATCGACTTCGAGGGCGAGCACTTCAGCGTGAAGGGCCCCTCGATCACCCCCCGCCCGCCGCAGGGGCAGCCGGTCGTCAGCGCGCTCGCCCATGCGACCTTCCCGTACCGCCTGGTGGCCAGGGCTGCCGACATCGGTTACGTCACCCCGCACGACGCCGAGCAGGCCCGCGCGATCGTGGACGAGATCCGGGCCGAACAGGCGGCGGCAGGCCGCGCGGACGAGACCGTGCACCTCTTCGGCGACCTGGTGGTCTTCCTCGACGAGGAGCCCGCCGAGGCCGCCGCCCGCAGGGAGCGCCTCGACGCACTCGCGGGACAGGAGTACACCAGCGACGCCCGCATCTTCGCCGGCACTCCATCACAACTCGCAGACCTCCTCCAGGAGTTGCAGCAGTCGGGACTGTCCGGCTTCCGCCTGCGCCCGGCCGTCGTGGGCCACGACCTCCCGGCGATCACCCGAGGCCTGGTCCCCGAGCTCCAGCGCCGAGGCGCCTTCCGAACCGCCTACGAGGCCGACACCCTGCGCGGCCTGCTCGGGCTCGCCCGCCCCGCCAACCGCTACGCCACCGCCACCGCCACTGCCTGAGCCGGACGGAGACCGCACACCATGAGCAAGCCGCTGAAGCAGATCCATCTGGCCGCCCATTTCCCCGGCGTCAACAACACGACCGTGTGGAGCGATCCGGCCGCCGGCAGCCACATCGAGTTCAGCTCGTTCGCGCACTTCGCGCAGACCGCCGAACGTGCCAAGTTCGACTTCCTGTTCCTCGCCGAGGGGCTGCGCCTGCGCGAACAGGGCGGAGAAATCTACGACTTGGACGTGGTGGGACGCCCCGACACCTTCGCCGTACTGGCCGCCCTCGCCGCCGTCACCGACCGCCTCGGCCTGACCGGCACCATCAACTCCACCTTCAACGAGCCCTACGAGGTGGCCCGCCAGTTCGCCAGCCTCGACCACCTCTCCGGCGGCCGCTCCGCCTGGAACGTCGTCACCTCCTGGGACGCCTTCACCGGGGAGAACTTCCGGCGCGGCGGCTTCCTGCCGAAGGAGGAGCGCTACTCGCGGGCCAAGGAATTCCTGGAGACCACCAACGAGCTCCTCGACTCCTGGCGCGGGGACGAGGTCGTCGCCGACCAGTCCGCCGGCACCTTCCTGAGCGACGCCAAGGCCGGCTCCTTCGTTCACACCGGCCAACACTTCGACATCCACGGCCAGTTCAACGTGCCGCGCTCACCGCAAGGCCGACCGGTCATCTTCCAGGCGGGAGACTCCGACGAGGGACGTGAATTCGCCGCATCGAGCGCCGACGCCATCTTCAGCCGATACGCAACCCTCAAGGAGGGCCAGGAGTTCTACACCGACGTCAAGGGGCGTCTGGCCCGATACGGCCGCAGCCGTGACCAACTGCTGATCCTGCCCGCCGCGAGCTTCGTACTCGGTGACACCGACGCCGAGGCCGAGGAGACCGCCCGCGAGGTCCGCAGGCAGCAGGTGAGCGGGGCCACCGCCATCAAGCACCTGGAATTCGTCTGGAACCGGGACCTGTCCGCGTACGACCCAGAGGGCCCTCTCCCGGACATCGACCCCGACCTCGGCGAACACACCCTCGCCCGCGGCCGGGCCCAAGTGCGCATGTACCGCGACCCGTTGGCCACCGCCCGCGAGTGGCGCGAACGCGCCGCCGCCAACAAGTGGTCGATCCGCGACCTGGTCATCGAGACCGGCAACCGGCAGACCTTCGTCGGATCACCCGCCACCGTGGCCGAGACGATCAACCACTTCGTCCAGTCCGATGCCAGCGACGGCTTCATCCTCGTCCCGCACATCACCCCCAGCGGCCTGGACACCTTCGCCGACCAGGTCGTCCCGCTGCTCCAGGAGCAGGGGGTGTACCGCACGGAGTACGAAGGCACCACACTGCGCGACCACCTGGGCCTGGCCCACCCCGACGACCGGAACGGCGTACGGACGGCGTCATGAAGCACCTGGCCACCACCCTGATCGTGCACGCCTTGGACGACCACTGAGGAGCCACCGCACATGTCCGACATCCCTCTCGGGATCCTCGACCTGGTCCCGATATCGTCCGGTTCCACGGCCACCGAGGCGCTGCTCAACACCATCGACCTGGCCCGACGGGCCGAGAGCTTCGGGTACGACCGCTACTGGTACGCCGAGCACCACCTCAACCCAGGAGTGGCCGGCACCTCTCCAGCCGTCGTCCTCGCGCTGACCGCTGCCGCGACCTCGACCATCCGGATCGGGTCCGGTGCGGTCCAACTCGGCCACCGCACCGCCCTGTCGACGGTCGAGGAGTTCGGCCTGATCGACGCACTGCACCCCGGACGCCTCGATCTGGGACTGGGCCGCTCCGGCGGCCGCCCGCCAGGAGCCCCCGCCGCACCGCTCCCGGGTGCCACCCCGGTCATCGACAACCGGGCCCCGAACGGGCTCCGCATCCCGCCCCGGTTCTCCTTCGCGTATCTCCTCGGCTCACCCCGCGTCGCGCTCCAGCGGAGACTGCTCCTGCTGCCGGACGCCCAGTCACAGGAGTACGGGAAGCAGATCGACGACATCCTGGCGCTGCTGGCGGGCACGTACCGCTCCGAGGACGGCATCGAGGCCCACGTGGTGCCGGGCGAAGGCGCCGACGTGCAGGTCTGGATCCTGGGGAGCAGCGGTGGGGAGAGCGCGGAGGTCGCAGGCCGCAATGGGCTCCGGTTCGCAGCGAACTACCACGTCAGCCCGGGCACGGTGCTGGAGGCGGCAGAGGGCTACCGCGCCGCTTTCCAGCCGTCCGACGTACTGGACAAGCCCTACGTCAGCGTGTCGGCCGACGTCGTCGTCGCCGAGGACGACGAGACCGCCCGCGAGCTGGCAACCGGCTACGGCCTCTGGGTCCGCAGTATCCGTACGGCGGAGGGGGCCATCCCGTTTCCGACGCCGGACGAGGCGCGCGCCCACACCTGGTCGGATGAGGACCGGGCGCTGGTGCAGGACCGGACCGACACCCAGTTCGTAGGCTCCCCGGACCGGGTTGCCGACCGACTCGCCCAGTTGCAGGAGGCAACAGGGGCCGATGAGTTGCTGATCACCACGATCACTCACGGCCATGAGGACCGGGTACGGTCCTACGAGCTGCTGGCCGAGGAGTGGCGCAAGAGGTGAGGGACCGCCGGGCCGAGGTCACAGGCGCTGCAGGTGACCTCGGCCCGGTGCCCGCTGCTTCACCGGTCAGCGTGCCCGGCGCCTGAATCACGCTCGAAGGGACGGTCCATGGCCCAGCTGGGAACCACGGCAGTGCTGGCGGTGGTGCCGGAGGCGGGACCGCTGCTGAAGATGGCCGCAGAAGCGGATCCACGCGTGGTGCGGTCCGGCGTACCCGCGCACGCCGCGCTGCTCTACCCGTGGCTGCCCGCCGACGACGTCGACGATCGGGAACTGGAAAGACTGCGCGCCGCAGTGCCGACGGGCCCGGTGCGGCTGCGACTGACCGCGGTGGAGCGGCGGGACGGATTCGTTGCGGTCGCACTACCCGAACTGCGGGCCGTAGCCACTGCCTTGCGCGCGCTGTATCCGGCACACGTCCCCTACGGCGGCCGGTTCGGGCAGGACCCGCCGGTGCATCTGACCGTGGCCCTCGACGCCGACGCGCACACCGCGACAGCCATCGCCGAGCGAACGGCTGTACTCCTGCCGATCGATGCCGAGGTGACGGCGCTGTCCGTGGTCACTCTGACTCCCGCTGGATGGCGGGAGCTTGCGGAGCTTCCCCTTTCGGCCATCAGCTGAAGAAAGTTCTGTCGTCGGCGCCCGGTTTCCGCAGATCACCCGCACGCCGAACGGTCTAGACCTCTAATGAACCGGAAAGGCATTCCCGCAGGGCTCCATCTATGGCTCACTGTGTCGTGTTCTCGACAAGCGGACGCGCGTAGACCCCACTGCAGCTACCTCACCCCCACCACGCAGGAGGAAGCCATGTCCCTCAGGAGCCTCACTCTCGGATCCGCCAAGCGAAGACTCGCCGCCACCGGCGTCGCCGCCACGAGCATCGCACTGACCCTCACCCTGGTGTCAGGTACCGCCTCCGCAGCGCCGGCGCCATCGGACCGCGGCGTCCCGCTGGGCCAGGGCTATATGGGCGTGGGCTACGTGCAGGACAGCAAGGACTTCAAGCCGGACACCCGGCAGCTGCGCCTCGACGCGACGCCGGACGCGAACCTGCTGGCCAACCCCGTGGGTGTGGACGTCTCCAACTGGCAGGGTGCCATCAACTGGGGTTCGGTCCGCGGCGCGGGCATCGAGTTCAGCTGGATGAAGGCGACCGAGGGCACCACGTACAAGGACCCTCGCTTCAGCGCCAACTACCTGGGCGCCTACAACGCCGGCGTCATCAGGGGCGCGTACCACTTCGCGCGGCCCGATCTGTCCGGTGGCGCGGCACAGGCGAACTTCTTCGCGAGCAGTGGTGGCGCCTGGTCCCGCGACAACCTGACGCTCCCCGGCGTCCTGGACATCGAGGGAAGCTGCTACGGCAAGACGGCCGCGGCGATGCAGTCCTGGATCCTCGACTTCTACAACACCTACAAGGCCCGCACCGGCCGTGACGTCGTGATCTACACCAGTGCGAGCTGGTGGAACTCCTGCACCGGCGGCTGGACGGGCATGTCCGCCAGGAGCCCGCTGTGGGTGGCCCACTGGACCTCCGCGAGCAGCCCCAGCATCCCGAAGGGCTTCCCCTACTGGACCGTGTGGCAGTACACGTCCACCGGTTCGGTGAGCGGCATCTCCGGAAACGTCGACCGCGACCGATTCAGCGGAGACCGCTCACGCCTGCTGGCCCTGGCCAACAACACCCCCTGATCGTGCCAATGCCGGGATGATGCGTGTGCTCCCGGTAGGAGCGGGACCACGGGGCGGAGCGGGCCGGTCGAGCTGCTCCGCCCCGGAATTCCGCGCTCGTTGGCTGCGTGGTGTGGGCGGTTGGGTCAGGCGAGCAAACTTCTCAGGAACGCCGCGAACCTTGATGCTCTGTTGCAGGAGATCGAGGTTGGCGCCGAGGTGGGCCAGGAGCGGCTGGTAGTGGTCGGGCCCTCCGGGTCTGACATCGCTCGCACGCACAGGTCCGTGCCCACATTGAGCAGCCGTGATGCGGAGCCTGCGTCAACCACCTGCCCGGCCAGTGGATTCGCGGCCGGATGAGCTCCCGAGTACGCAGTGCAGGCCCGCCTCGATGTCCGGGGCACTGATCGAGCCGTACCCGAAAACGAAGCCCGGGCGCGCGGAGCGGTTCGCGGCGACCTCCGCCAGGGTGTGGACCGCCACGCCGGATACCCGCGCCCGGCCGGCTCGGTCCGCGAGGGCATCGGGGTCGGCGAGGTGGCCTCGGGTGAACGCCGTCACGTGCAGGCCCGCGGCGGACGGCACCAGCTCGACCAGGTCCGCGAAGTGATCGGTGAGCGTGCGGGTGATGGCTTGGTGCCGGGCCGCGTACGTGTGCTGCATGCGGCGGATGTGCCGGGCGAGCAACCCGTCGTCGACGAAGCGGGCGAGCGCCGCCTGTGTGGGGACCGAAGTGTGCCAGTCCGCGGTGTATTTGGCGGTGCGCAGTGCGCTGCGCAGCGGGGCGGGCGCCACCAGGAAGCCGACGCGCAGGGAGGGCAGCATCACCTTGGAGAACGACCCCACATAGATGACGTGTCCGTCCCGGTCCAGACTGTGCAGCGTCTCGACCGGCCGCCCGCCGAACCGGAATTCGCTGTCGTAGTCGTCCTCGATCACTGCCGTGCCGTGCTGCCGTGCCCACCGCAGCAGTGCCGTTCTGCGCCGCAGGGACATCGGCATGCCGAGCGGGAACTGGTGGGCAGGGGTGACGTACACGGCGCGGGTGTCCGGCGGGAGGGCGTCCACGATCAGGCCCTCGGAGTCCACCGGTATGCCCGTGACCTCGGCGCCCTGCGTCAGGAATGGCAGCCGGGCCGGCGGGTATCCGGGCTCTTCTACGGCTACGCGGTCGCCCGGTTCGAGCAGTACCCGCCCGATGAGGTCCAGGGCCTGCTGCGTGCTGGTGGTCACGAGGACGTCGTCCGGGCCGGTCCGCACGCCGCGCGAGAGTCCGATGTGCCGGGCGAGTGCGGCCCGCAGCCCGGCGTGGCCGGATGGATCGCCGTACCCGACCGACCCGGCTGCTGAGAGGCGTAGTTCCCGGGCGATCAGTGGACGCCAGGCGTCGTACGGGAAGAGTCGGGCGTCCGGCAGGCCGACCCGGAAGTCGTGGGCCGACGTGGTCGGTTCCGTGGTCTTCCGGGCGGCCCATGGGGACAAGCCCGCCCACAGGGCACGGGGGCGCAGTCCCGGGCCGGTGGTGTCGGCGGCGGTCGCGGGCCCGGGCGTGGGCAGGCCCGTCGTACTCACATAGGTCCCTGAGCCGGCCCTGCTGTCCGCGTAGCCCTCGGCGACGAGCCGCTCGTAGGCGACGGCGACGGTGTTGCGGGCCACCGCGAGGCGGCGGGCCAACTCCCGGGTCGGGGGCAGCGTATCGCCGGGCCTCAGCAGTCCCTCGTGGATCGCGGTGCGGAGCTGGCGGTAGATCTGGCCGGACAGGTCGCGCTGCCCGTCGAGCCTGACGTGGACGTCCATCTCGGCTTTCCGCTTTCGGTCCGGCAATTGGCTCAATCATTTGGCAGCTTATTGGCACTAGGGCTGAACCACTGTGGGATTTTAGGCTCCTGCCATGGACATTCGACAACTGGACCGCCAGGCGCTGTTGCTGACCGGGGAGGTGATCTCCCAGGTGAAGACCGATCACTTGAGGTCGGCGACACCGTGCGCGGACTGGACCCTGTACGGCCTGGTCCGCCATCTGGTCAGCCAAAACGAGGGGTTCGCCGCCTCCGCCCGCGGCGCGGGCGAGCCGTGGGCCGTATGGCGCGACGGCGACTTCGGTGATGACCCGGCCGAAACGTACGAGACGTCGGTGGGCGAGGTCACCGCGGCGTTCGCGGAAGACGACGTGCTGGAGCGGCGGTTCGCGCTGCCAGAGGTGAGTGAGGGCTTCGCCGTCCCCGGACAGATCGCGATCGGCTTCCACCTGCTCGACTACGTGGCGCACGCCTGGGATGTCGCGGTGACGATCGGCGCTCCGTGGGAGCCGGCGGCCGAACTCACCGACGCCGCGCTGCACTTCGCCGCCCTGATCCCGGACGAGGGCCGCGGGGCCGGTGCCGCGTTCCGTCGACGGATCGCCGTCCCCGACGACGCCCCGCAGGGCGACCGGTTACTCGCCCTGCTGGGCCGCGACCCGTCATGGACGCCGGCGCCATGCTGAGGACCCGTTGGTGCGAGGGCCCGGCCGGGGACTCCCTTGACGACCGCGTCGCAGCGCATGGCGTCGGTGTCGACAGCGGCATACGCGGTGGCCGGAGCGGGCCGCTGATCGTCAGCGTCACCGACTTCACCAGCGACGCGTACCGAGACCTGCCCGGCATCGCGCGTCACGGCTTCGCACTGCGGCGCCACTGGCCGCATCTCGACGGAGCGGTGGGCATGTGGCTGTGGGCCGCGCCCTTGGCACGGCGCTGCGGATCGGTCTCGGTGTGGACCGAGCGGCGGGCCCTGGCCGCGTTCGTACGCCTGCCGGAGCATGTCGCGATCATGGACGAGTACCGCGACCGAGGCACGACCAGGTCGGTGATCCGGGAGTACGAGAACTTCGACGCGGCGCGGATCCGACGGGACGCGGAGGCGTGGCTGATGTCGGACGATCGACGGAGGCGCACTGGGGCATCGTCCCGCTAGGGGGCGGCCGCCGGATCCGCGGTGAGGTCGATGGTGAACGCCACCCGATCGAGTCCGGGGCCGTCGTAGTCCGGCTTCACGGTTGAGGACGCGAATCCGAGCCGAGTGTGAAACGCCCGAGACGCGGCGTTCTCCGGACTGGTGATGCAGTGCACGTAGCGACGCCCATGGGACCGGGCGAGAGCGAAGAAGGCCCGGTAGAGGGAGCGCCCGATGCCTTGACCGTGCAGTGCCGGGTCTACGCCGACGAAGTGCACATAGGCGGTGTCGGACTGTGTCGGTGACATGAAGCCGACCAGGAAGGCGGCGACCTCTCCACTGTCTTGTTCGACCAGGAAACTGGTGGTGGTCACCTTCTCGGCCGTGAACGACTCCGTTGGGGAACTCGTGATTCGAGCAGGTCCATGTCGTTTGCCTTGTTGATGGCTATGGTCGTTGGCGGGGTGGGGAGAGCGGGATGTCGCTGGAATCGCGGGCCGATGATGGGGTGCCTGAGCTGACGGCCCGGGTGGTGAGGGCCTCGTTCCCCAAGGGGACCCTGGCCATCCGGATCCGGGAAGTCCTCGGTGCGCTGTTCACGGATGAGGACTTCGCCGAGGCCTTCTCCGGTCGAGGTCGGCCCGCGATCTCGCCGGGGTCTCTGGCGTTGGTGTCAGTGCTGCAGTATGCCGAGGGACTGTCCGACCGGCAGGCCGCTGACCAGGTGCGGGCCAGGATGGACTGGAAGTATCTGCTGGGACTGGAGTTGGACGATCCAGGGTTCGACTTCACCGTCCTGGGAGACTTCCGCTCCCGTCTCATCACGCACGGGCTGGAAGAGCGAGTCTTTCAGGTGGTGCTGGCCCGACTCTCGGAGGCCGCACTCCTGCGGGCTGGCGGCCGGCAGCGCACCGACTCCACGCACGTGCTGGCCGCGGTGCGCACGCTGAACCGGATGGAGTTCGTCGGCGAGACGCTGCGGGCGGCGCTGGAGGTGCTGGCCGCGGCCGCCCCTAACTGGCTGACGCCGCTGATCAGCCCAGCGTGGGTGGAGCGTTACGGGGCCAAGGTGGACAACTACCGCTTCCCGAAAGGGGAGAACGTCCGCCGGGAGTGGGCCGAGCAGGTTGGCCGGGACGGGTTCGCTCTCCTTGACGCCGTCGATGCGGCGACCGCTCCGGCCTGGCTGTGTGAGGTCCCCGCGGTCCGCATTCTGCGCCGGGCCTGGTCGGAGCAGTATCACCGGGATGGGCAGGAGGTGTGCTGGCGGGAGGGCAAGGACCTCCCGCCGGCTAGAGACCGGCTGTCCTCGCCATATGACACCGACGCCCACTACGGCATCAAACGCGGCTCGGGCTGGTGCGGTTACAAGGTCCACCTGAGTGAGACCTGCGAGCCGGACGCACCGCATCTGATCACCAACGTGGAGACCACGAACGCCACCGTCAACGACACCGAGGTCACCGCAGAGGTCCACCAGCACCTGGCAGAGCGGGAGTTGAAACCGTGTGAGCATGTGGTCGACGCCGGATATGTCACCGCCGCCCACATCCTGGCCGCCCGCGAGAACCACGGCATCGACCTGGTCGGCCCCGTCGGCCTCGACACCCACCACAGCGGACGCGATACGCAGGCACCGGACCTGACCCAGGCCGCATTCAAAACGGACTGGGAGGCCAGGAAGGTCGTCTGCCCCCAGGGAGCATCCAGCATCAGCTGGTCCCAGCAGCGCAAGGCCAGCGGGACCCCGCTCGTCCGGGTGCACTTCGCACTCGCCGACTGCGACCCATGCCCACTGAGGCAGAGGTGCACCAAGGCAGCCAACGGCAAGTGGGGCCGCAGCCTGACCCTGCTGCCTCGCGAGCAGCAGCAGATCCTCGAAGAACGACGCGCTGAGCAGCAGACCGACGCGTGGAAGGAACGCTACGACGTGCGCGCCGGGGTGGAGGGCACCATCTCCCAGGCCGTCCGCCGCACTCACCTGCGACGCACCCCCTACCGGGGCCAGAGCAAGACGCACCTCGCCAATGTCCTCTCCGCCACCGCCCTCAACATCGCCCGAGTCGACGCCTGGCTGAACGGCACCCCACTCGGCGCCACCCGCGTCTCCCACCTCGCACGCCTCACCCTCGCGGCATGACCCGAACCCGAGAGCCGATTTACGGATTTCCCAACGGAGTCGTGAACGGCCGAGCTTGGGGGCTCGGTTGTTCACGCCTTGTCGCGCTCCCGACTGCCCGCTACGAAGGGGCGGTCACGGGTCGCATCTCCCCGGCTCTGCGTGGCTACGCTGTGCTGGGGACGGGCATGGTGACGAATGCCCACGCCGAGCGTGCGCGGTTGCGCACGTTGACCCCGGCGACGACGTCGGCAGGTCCAGCGAGACCGCACCGACGACAACAGAACTCATCCCGGGTCGGCCGGTTGGCCTTCTCGGTGTGCCCGCAGCGCGGGCAGCGCTGCGAGGTGTAGGCCGGATCCACTTCCATAAACGCGACCCCGGCCTGGCGTGCTTTGTAGGCGAGGTGCTGTCCGAGTTGATGGAAGGGCCAGGAGGAGAGCGTGCCGCGCTGGTCACGTCGAAGCCGTACCCGGTCCCGGATGCCGTCCAACTGCTCGACGGCGATTCCGCGACCGGTGCGTTGTGCGACCGACACGATCTCCTTGGCTATTTTGTGGTTCAGGTGGGTGGCATGGCGCTGCTCCTTCTTCGCCCTGCGGGCGAGGCGGCGTTTGGCCGAGCGGGTCTGCTTCTTCTGCAGCTCGGCCCGCTTGCGGGCGCACCAGTTGCGGTAGCGGCGCAGGCCCCGCCCTTGGTAGTTGGTGCCGTCGGAGGTGGTGGCAAGGTTGACGATGCCCCGGTCGACCCCGATGAAGTCCACCGGCTCGGCCACATCGGGGTCGGGGACGTCGCAGGTCGCGATCAAAAACCACTTCCCGCCCTCGTGCACGAGGTCCGACTCGCCCTTGCGGTACTGGTCCAGCATCTTCAACTGGTCCGCGGAACCGGTGTAGCGGATGCCTTTCATCCGGCCGCCCACGGTCCAGATCGACACCGTCCGCGCATCGTGCTGCCACGACAGGCACCGGTCGTCGAAGGGTTGCGCCGCCTCCGGTCGGAAGGCAATCGGGTGGGACATCGCTGCGTTGTAGCGCTTGGTGGTGGGGCCCAACAGACCCTTCCTGACCTGCGCGTTGAGGGCGGTGTAGGCGTCGGCGACCTTCTTGATTGCCCGAACCGTGGGCTGCGCGGACAGCCCGAACACGCTCTTCACGTCCGCGTACAGGAGTCTCTGCAGACCGTTGCGGTCCTTGATACCCCGCTCGAACGCCACCCTGGAAACATGGTTCGCGGCCCGGTTACAGGCCTGCAGAGTCGCCTCAAGCGCCGTGGCCTGTACGGGCGACGGCAGCAGCTTCACCCGCACCACCAGCTTCATCACGACCGACGCTACGACCAAAACCCGTGCGCACCACAATCTTTCCGACCTCTGCGCACAAACCCGAGACAGCAGGGGTGATGGCCCGTATCCTCCCTGCTCCGCAGGGAGATGCTGTATTCCAGACCGCTCCGCGCCCTCCCAGAACAGACCAGATACGGTGACGCTCCGCGTCACCCGACCAGGAGTCGATTCCTCCCCGGCGTGAACGCCGGGGCCTCCTCGACAGATCCGGTGAAATGCTGAAAATACAGCCGTGGCAGAAGCAGTGCCCGTTCCGTCGACCCTGCCCTCCCTTTCAGCCCACCCCACCAAGTGTCCAGTACGGCGAGCACCCGGAGATGGTCTTCGTCGGCAAGGTGCCGAGCCGTCAAGCTGGCGGGAAGATCGTCGATCATCTGTTCAGTCTGCCATCCGGCCTACACGCTCGAGGGTTGAACTATCCTGCGCGCATGCGCGGAGGGTTCACAGGCTGGACAGAGCAGGCCATGGAAGTGTTGTGGCAACTCCAGGGCGAGCCGAGCCACGAGACCCGCGAGCGCTGTCGCGCGGACCGCGAACGCCTGGTCCGGCAGCCGATGATCGCCCTCCTCAACGAGGTCGCGGACGCCGACCCCCGGTACGAGGACTTCTCCGTCTGGCACTACCGCACCAACTCCTGGTGGTGGCAGCACCAGAGCGCGGTCATCCGGCTCGGCCGCAAGATTGAGATCGGTCTCCGGTTCGATCTTGACGGCCTGCGGATCCAGGGCGCCTGGTGGTACCCCGATCCCGGCCAGGTGGACATGTTCCGCAAAGCCGTGGCCTCCGAGGGAAGCGGCCGCGAACTGTCCGCCATCGTCGAGGACCTGAGGACGAAGGGCTACGACATCTCCGGGGACATGATGAAACGCCCTCCACGCGGCTATCCGACGGACCATCCCCGTACGCACCTGCTGCGCCACCGTTCGCTGATCGCCGCCCGACCCCTCGGCTGCGAGGAGTGGCTGCACACCCCTGAAGCGGTCGACCGCGTCCTCGCGGCCGCTGCCGACCTGGACGCCCTGCTGATGTGGCTGGTCCGCCACGTGAAGCGCGCCGCGAACCACGCCGCCTAGGTATTTGCACGCGACGTTTCGTCAGGCGAAAGGGACGGGCCGTGGCAGTGCTGGACGGCCGCGTCGCCCTGGCCGACAAGGTCCTCGTACACCCCGACCTTGAACCTGATCAGGTCCAGGGACTCGGTGAGCCGGCCGATTTGGACGGTGACCCGCTCCTGGTGCTCGCGCATGAGCGCGAGACGCTCCTCCGCGTTGTCCGCGCCTTCCCTGACGAGGTCGGTGTATCGCCGCAGCACGGTCAGGGGCATGCCGGAGGCGCGGAGAATGATGCAAACGGTCAGCCAGTCCACGTCGTCCTGACCGTAGACGCGGCGCCCGCCGGGCCCGCGCCGCACGGCGTTGACGAAGAGGCCCTCCTGCTCGTAGAAGCGCAGCGCGTGAACGCTCAGACCGGAGCGCTCGGCGACCTGTCCGATGCTCAGACTTTCCGGGACCTCGACCATGCCGCTCAGAGTAACGGGGTTGATCTAGAGGGGACTCTAGTTCCTAGGGTGCCTCGTGCGGCCGACGCTCCAGTCGCCCCGCGTGATCGGAATGTAAGGGAAGACCACCATGCGCTATCGCACTCTCGGCAGAACCGGCATCGAGGTCAGCGTCCACTGCCTCGGCACCATGATGTTCCAGGCCGGATGCAACTCCGACCATGACGACTGTGCCCGTATCATCCATACCGCCCTCGACCAGGGCATCAACTTCGTCGACACCGCCGACATGTACGGGCAGGGCGAGTCCGAGGAGATCGTGGGCAAGGCGCTGCGGGGGCGCCGTGACGACGTCGTACTCGCCACCAAGGTCCACTTTCCGATGGGGGAGGGGCCCAACCGCGGTGGCAACTCCCGGCGTTGGATTCTCAAGGCGGTCGAGGACAGCCTCCGGCGCCTGAACACCGACTGGATCGACCTCTACCAGATCCACTTCCCCGACCACACCACCGACATCGAGGAGACGCTCTCCGTCCTCGACGACCTCGTGCGCCAGGGGAAGATCCGCTCCTTCGGCTGCTCGAACTACCAGGCCGAGGAGATCGTCGAGGCGCACCACGTCTCCGAGCGCCGCGGCCTGGGACGCTTCCGCACCGACCAGCCGCCCTACTCGATCCTGGCCCGTGGCATCGAGTCCTCGCTCCTTCCGGTCTGCGAGCGTTACGGCATGGGTGTACTGGTCTGGAGCCCGCTGGCCTTCGGCTTCCTCACCGGAAAGCACCGCAAGGACAAGCCCGCCGACCTGAACACGGGCCGTGCAGCGATGCGGCCGGCGAACTTCGATCCCACGATCGCCGCGAACGCCGCCAAGTTCGACGCCGTGGAACAGCTCGCCGAACTCGCGGAAAGCATCGGCTGCACCCTCCCGCAGCTCGCCGTGGCCTTCACCGTGGCCCACCCCGCCGTCACCTCGGCCATCATCGGACCGCGCACCATGCAGCAGTTGGAAGACCTGCTCAAGGGCGCCGCACTCACCCTGGACGATGCGACTCTCGACCGGATCGACGAAATCGTGCCGCCCGGCACGAACCTGTACAACCCCGCCGCCTCGTTCCCCGCGCGCTCCCTGACCGAGACCACCCTGCGGCGCCGCCCACTCGCCGAACGCGCCGCATCCTGAGGCCGATGGTTGTGCCCTTTGGCCCGGCCTAGCCAGAGGTGCGGCGGCCGTTGACAACCGCGCGTACGGCCCGATCGCCGCGAGGATCGGCCATCAGGCGGGCGATGTCCCACCAGCGCAGCTGCAGCGCCGGATAGTGCGGCGGGATCGCGTCCATGAACTCCCGGTCGAACCGCGCGCGGACGCTCTCATGGCGCAGGGCGGCGCGGATGTCGTCCATGGACGGCGGACGGTGGCGGATGGCGGGCGGCAGCGTGGCCTCGTACTCCGGCGCCAGCTTGCGGCCGGGCTGCACCATGACGTGCCCGCCGAGCGCGGAGGCGACGTCGCGTTCCAGTTCCTCCTGGGCCTGCACCGCACGCTCCCACCAGTGGTCCCGGAAGGCGGCGACGGCCTCGGGGTCGGCCAGGTCGAGGGCATCGCGCTGCTCGTCCAACTCCGCACGCTCATCGCCGGGCAGGGCTTCCCGGATCGCACCGAGAGTCTTCGCGGGATGGCGCGGCGGGGCCTGGCCGAGGTGGCGCACCCACTGGTCCTTGCGCTCCTCGTCAGGAGGGGGTCCCCACACCAGGGCGCCGCCCATCATGCCGGGCTTCTCCGGGCCCGCCGTCGCCAAGGGGGCTTCCAGGCTGACCGCCATCAGTTCCAGGTAGGCGGGCAGCGACTCGTACTCCCGCTCGCGATCCCCGTACCTGGTCCACCGGCAGACTTCCCCGGTCTCACCGTTCAAGTAGAGGCCGTAGACGGTGTCGTCGGGGCTGAGGGAGCAGAACGGTATCCAAGACGGCCCCCACAGCACCAAGGAGTCCTCGCCGCTCTCCTCCTGGAACCGCATCTGCAGCCGGTGGACCTCGATCACGGCGTCGAGCGGCATCAGCGCCCAACTGCCCATCATGAGCCCCGAACCGGCTACGCCGTCCTCACCGGCGGACAGCCGCCACAGCGCCTTCAACTCCTCCGGAACGCTCACGCCGAGGGCCTCTTCCAGAGCCACGATCTCGTCGTCGGAGGCGCCGGGCATGAGGGCCGCGTACGACGGCGGGGCGTACTCGGCCAGCCACTCCACGCTCCGGCTCCATACCCGGGTGACTCGCGCATCTGCTGGTGTGTCAGTGCTCATGACGACCACGCTCGCATGGTGCCCCGACCCAACACACAGCGGGGCGCTCAGTCGGGGAGCCTCCCGCGTGGGATGAGTGGCGGTGCCGGCATGCTGGCCGGCCCATCCGTCACGGGGGTGTGACGAGGGCGCGCTCCCATTGCTGCGTGTCGGCGTACTCGCGCATCGTGCGGATCTTCCCGGCACGTACGACGAAGACCCCGATGTTCGGCTCACCCCCCTGATGCCGCGGGCAGTTCCACCGTGATGCGGAGACCGCCGGCAGGGCGTGGGGTGAGCGTGAGGGTGCCGTCGTGTGCCTCGGTGATGGTCTTGACGATGGCCAGGCCCAGGCCGACGCCTGCCTGGTCGGTGTGGATGCGCTCGGTGCCGCGCTGAAAGGGTTCGGTGAGGGTCGCGACCAGCTCGGGGGTGAGCTGTTCGCCGGTGTTCTCGACGGTGAGCACCACGGACCGGGGGCGGATGCCGGCGTGAACCCGAACGCTGCCCTGTTGCGTCAGGTTGTGGACGATCGCGTTGTGGACGAGGTTCGTGGTGAGCTGCAGCAGGAGCGCGGGCGAACCGCTCGTGGGGGCGAAGTCGCCGCTGGTTTCGAGGGTGACACCGTGCTTTTCCGCGAGCGGGTGGAGCGTTTCGACTGCTTCCTCTGCGACGAGTGACAGGTCGACGCGTTCTCGGGTGAACGACCGCTGGGCGCGGCTGAGCAGGAGCAGTGCCTGGGTGAGGTCGATGGCCCGGGTGTTGATGATGTGGAGGCGATCGACGAGCTCGCCGGTGTCGTGGTCAGGATCGGCGCGGGCGACGTCGATGAGCGTCTTCGAGATCGCCAGCGGGGTACGGAGCTCGTGCGAGGCGTTGGCGGCGAATCTCTGCTGTTCCGCGACGTGTGCTTCGAGCTGGGTGAGCATCATGTCGAAGGCGTCGGCGAGTTCGCGGAACTCGTCCTTGCGGCCCGGCAGTCGGATCCGGTGGGACAGCGATCCGGCCGCGGCCGTGCGGGTGGCGCGGGTGATTCGGTCCAGAGGGGCGAGCATGCGTCCGGCGAGGATCCATCCTCCCAGGAGGCCGAACACCAGGAGGAACACCATGACCGCGGCTGCCGTTGGGGCGAAGGCGCGCACGAATTGGATGACCGGATTCGCTTGCACCGCCCCCGATTCGTTGGTGCTCAACCACCCCGATCGAAGGAGGAACAATCCCACGGCGACGAGCAGCAAGGCCCCCGCGAGCATGAGGAGTCCGGCGTAGCTGAGGGTGAATTTGAGGCGGATGCTCAGGCCGGGCCGTCTATCCACGGTCACCGCCCCGATGCCGGGTGACGGGCCTTGTGCCGATACGGCAGCCGGCGCTTGGAACGACGTTGGTGAACGGATCGGCGTTCTTGTCCCTCGCCCGTTCCAGAAGCTCTGCGGCGCTGACGACACCGCCTTCAATACAGGGCTCGTCCCCGACGATCAAGACACGCATGTTCTTAAGGCTATGAGTCGGCACATATCGTCGGCGTATCGAGATCTGCATACGCTCGGGCAACTCTTCGCCGCCTTGGCTGGTGGCATGTCCTTCAGCCAACCAGTACGAGCAGCAGCCGGGAATCCGGTCGTCAGGCCGATCAACGCCGCCGAGCATCTGGCGTTCGTACGGGCCCAGCGGTCGGTCAGCTTTCTGCAGACACCGGCGTGGGGCCGCGTCAAGACCGAGTGGCGCAGCGAGTCCCTCGGCTGGTTCGACGGCCGGCGCCTGGTCGGTGCGGGACTCGTCCTGCACCGACCGGTGCCGCGGCTCGACCGCTTCACGCTGGCGTATCTGCCCGAGGGCCCGGTCATCGACTGGAGCGGTGAGATCGGTGTGTGGCTCGACCCCCTGGCGGCGTACCTCAAGGAGCACGGGGCGTTCGCGATCCGGCTCGGCCCGCCGGTGGTAACGGACACTTGGAGCGCCGCCCAGGTCAAGGAGGGCATCGCCGCCCCGGACATCCGTCGGCTGACCGACCTGCCAGGACAGTGGGGCGACCCGGTCGGCGCGCAGGTGACCGGTCGGCTCAGCGGCGGCGGCTGGCTTCCGCAGAGTCCCGAGGGCGGCTTCGGGGTCGGACATCCGCAGTTCAAGTACGAGATTCCGCTGACGGGCAGGACCGAGGACGACGTACTCAGGGGCATGAACCAGCAGTGGCGCCGCAACATCAAGAAGGCGGCCAGGGCGAGGGTCGAGGTCGCGGTCGGCGAGGTGACGCTCGGCGAGGACCTGAAGGCGTTCCACGACCTCTACGTCCACACCGCCGAGCGCGACCGCTTCACGCCCCGGCCGCTGCGCTACTTCGAGACGATGTTCGCGGAGATGCGGGCCGAGGATCCCGAGCGGATCAAGCTCTACCTGGCCCGCCACCAGGGCGATTTGGTGGCCGCTGCCGTCCTGATCCGCGTCGGCGCCCACGCGTGGTACTCCTACGGGGCCTCCGCCACCGAGAAGCGCGAGGTGCGCGGCTCCAACGCCTGCCAGTGGGCGATGATCCGCGACTCGCTCGCGGCCGGCTGCGACGTCTATGACCTGCGCGGCATCACCCCCACCCTCGATGCGGACGACGCGCATGTCGGGCTGGTCCAGTTCAAGGTCGGCACCGGCGGCCAGGCAGTGAGATACGTCGGCGAGTGGGACCTGCCGCTGCGGCCGATGATCTACCGGGCCTTCGACCTCTACATGAGGCGGCGCGCGCGATGAGCATGAGGATCCGTCCAGCGCGGCCTATGTGGCTGAGGCCGGCGAAGACCTCCTTGGGGTCATCGCCGTCCATGTCTGCCCGCTCTTCGAATGTGACGGCTCCTGGGGCCGGACCGTAGCCCTGGTCGTCTGCGGTCGGGCGCGCGGCCGCGGTGTCGGCTCTCAACTCGTTGTGGCCGCGGAGTCCTTCGCCGCCACCGGCAGATGCGTCCGAACTACGCGAGCGCGGCGGCGACTTCGTCGAGGCGCGCCCCTCGGGAGGCCTTGACGAGCACCACAACGCCTGCAGTGATGTGGTCGCGCAGCCAGTCGACGGCCGCGTCGTTGCCGGCCAGCATCACCGCCCGCTCTCCCGCGCCGTCGGCGATCGGCCGGGCGCCCTCGCCGACCGCGATCACCACATCTGCCCTGGAGGCGGCGTACTCCCCGACGGCGCGGTGCTCGGCCACGCTCTCGGCGCCGAGTTCGAGCATCTCGCCGAGGACGGCGATACGGCGGCCGCCCTCGATCGCCGCCAGCGCGTCCAGGGCGGCGCGGGTCGAGTCGGGGTTGGCGTTGTAGGAGTCGTTGAGCAGCGTCGCGCCGCCTGCGAGGGTGCGCAGCTCCAAGCGCCACTTCGACAGCGAAGTGGCGGCCAGCGCCGCCGCGGACGCGTCGAGGGCTACGCCGGCCGCCAGCCCCGCCGCCGCGGCGGCCGACGCATTGAGCGCCTGGTGCGCGCCCAGGAGCGGCAGCGCCACGGGGGCCGAGGCGCCGGCGATACGTAGCGTGAAGGAAGGCCGGCCGAGCCGGTCCAATTCCAGGTCGAGCGCCCGTACGTCGGCGTGGACCGCCTTGCCGAAGGTCAGCACCGGGCCGTCGGTGAGCGCGCGCATCGCGACCACCCGGGGGTCGTCGGCATTGAGGATGGCGGTGCCGCCGGACGCCAGCCCCTGCACCAACTCGCCTTTGCCCGTTGCGATGGCCGCGCGTGAGCCGAACTCGCCGAGGTGGGCCTGGCCGACGTTGAGTACGACGGCGATGTCGGGTGCGACCAGGCCGGTGAGCTCGGCGATGTCGCCGACGTGGCGGGCTCCCATCTCGAGGACCAGGAATCGGGTGGCGGCGTCGGCGCGCAGCATGGTGAGCGGCACGCCGAGCTCGTTGTTGAGCGAGCCGATGGTGGCGATCGTCGGCGCGGTGTGTGAAAGTACCGCCGCCAGCAGGTCCTTGGTGCTGGTCTTGCCCTGCGAACCGGTCAGCCCGACGACGGTCAGGTTGTTGCGCAGCCGGGCCACGACGTGGGCGGCGAGGGACTGCAGCGCGGCCTGGGTGTCCTCGACCATGACGGTGGGGAGCGGCGTCGGCCGCGAGCCGAGTACGGCAACCGCGCCGGCCCGCCCGGCCTGTTCCGCGTAGTCGTGGCCGTCGGCGTGCTCGCCGGTGAAGGCGACGAAGAGGCCGCCCTGCTCGGCCTGCCGGTTGTCGAGCACGGCGGGCGCGGTCACGGTCACGGCACTGTCACCCTCAACGGTCCCGCCGACGATTTCGGCGATCCGGCCGAGGCTGAGCGGGATCATGTCGATTCCCTGGACGTCTTGCCTGGTGTTTTGTAAGTCATGGCTCCAGTCAAGGCATTGGGACGTATCGCGGGCATATCGAAAACCACATACGTTCCGGCAACAGCACGCCGCCTTGACTAGAGGCATGACCCACAGCGAAACGACCCGCATCACCATGTACGGGTGCGGCCCGGACGAAGCCGTTCTGTTCCGCGAGCTGGCGCCCAGCTTCGGTATACAGCCGGCCATCACCGACGCACCAGTGTCCGAAGCCAATACCGAACTGGCCACCGGCAGCCGATGTATCAGCGTCGGCCACAAGACGCCCATCACTCACGCCACTTTGCGTGCGCTCGGTGGAGCCGGCGTGGGCTATATCTCCACGCGGAGCATCGGCTACAACCACATCGACGTGGAATACGCGGAGAGCATCGGCATTTTCGTAGAAAACGTCTCCTACTCGCCGGACAGCGTGGCCGACTACACGCTGATGCTCATGTTGATGGCGGTACGGGATGCGAAAGACATCGTCCGTCGCACCGACATGCACGATTACCGGCTGAGCGATGCGCGCGGGAGGGAATTGCGTGATCTGACGGTCGGAGTGATCGGGACGGGCCGTATCGGCGCGGCGGTCATGGATCGGCTGCGGGGTTTCGGCTGCCGCATCCTGGCGCATGACAATCGTCCCGTGGACCGCCCCGGTGCCGCTGTCGAGCTCGTTTCGCTCGATGAACTGCTGCGGCGAAGCGACCTGGTCACGCTGCACGCGCCGCTCACCGCGCAGACGCACCATCTGCTGAATCGGCAGCGCCTGTCACAGCTGAAGAACGGCGCCCTGATCGTCAACACCGCACGTGGTGCGCTCATTGACACCGAGGCACTGGTGCAGCAATTGGAGAACGGCAGGCTGGGCGGCGCAGCGCTGGATGTCGTCGAAGGGGAGGAAGGCATCTTCTACGCCGACTGCAGAGACAAACCCATAGAAAGCAAAGGGCTGTTGCGACTTCAGGAGCTGCCGAATGCGCTCATCAGTCCGCACACCGCCTACTACACGGACCACGCCCTGCGCGACACCGTGGAGAACTCCCTCACCAACTGTCTGACATTCGAAAGCAGGAATCACCATGGCTAAGCTGAAGCTCGGCATCATCTTCGGTGGCCGTTCCGAGGAGCACCTCGTCTCCGTCAAGTCGGCGCGTGAAGTGGCCCGGAACCTCGATCTCGAGAAGTACGAACCCTTCTACATCGGGATCACGAAGAGCGGCACGTGGAAGCTCTGTGACAGCCCCGAAGCGGAGTGGGAGAACAGGAACTGCCGCCCCGTCGTCCTGTCGCCGGACAGCAACGTGCACGGACTGCTCGTCCTGGGGCAGGGGAGCTACGGAACGATCCGCCTGGACGTCGTACTACCGGTGCTGCACGGCACGCTCGGCGAGGACGGCGCGATGCAGGGACTGCTGGAACTCTCCGGCATCCCCTACATCGGCTGCGACATCCAGAGTTCCGCTCTGTGCATGGACAAATCCCTCGCCTACGTGGTCGCGCGAAGCGAGGGAATCGCCACGCCGAACTTCTGGACCCTCACGGCGGACGAAACCGTCGATCCCGCCCGGTTCGCCTATCCGGTCTTCGTGAAGCCGGCCCGATCCGGATCGTCGTTCGGCGTGACCAAGGTGTCCCGGGAAGAGGAACTTCCGAGTGCGGTGGAAACGGCACGACAGTACGACACGAAGGTGCTGATCGAAGAGGCGGTCGTCGGCAGCGAGATCGGCTGCGCCATCCTCGGGAACGACTCGGATCTGATCGCGGGCGAGGTTGACCGGATCGCGCTCTCGCACGGATTCTTCAGGATCCACCAGGAGGACGCCCCTGAGACCGGTTCCGAGAACTCCATGGCAATCGTTCCCGCCGACATTCCGGAAGAGTCACGGCTACTCGTCCAGGAGACGGCCAAAGCCGTGTACCGCGCCTTGGGATGCAGCGGTCTTTCGCGAGTGGACATGTTCCTCAAGGAGGACGGAAAAGTAGTCCTCAACGAGGTCAACACCTTCCCCGGCATGACGTCGTACAGCCGTTATCCGAGGATGATGGCCGCGGCGGGACTGCTGCTTCCAGAAGTGATCGACCGGACGGTGTCCCTCGCCCTGACGGGGAAAATCCGATGAGGCCGGTGGAGTCCGTGAAGGGCGACTTTGTCTTTGTGGACGAGCTGGCGTCCGGAATACGCTGGGACGCCAAGTACGCCACGTGGGACAACTTCACGGGGAAGCCGGTGGACGGATATCTGGCGAATCGAGTCGTCGGTACGAGGGCTCTGTGCGCGGCCCTGGATCGGGCCAGAGAGCAGGCCGAGACACTGGGGTTCGGCCTGCTGCTCTGGGACGGCTATCGCCCGCAGCACGCAGTCGACTGCTTTTTGCGCTGGTCGCAGCAGCCGGAGGACGGCCGGACCAAGTCGCGGCACTATCCCAATATTGTCAGGGCCGAGATGTTCGAGAAGGGGTATGTGGCTGCCAGGTCGGGCCACAGCCGGGGCAGCACCGTCGACCTCACCCTCTACGACTTGGCCACCGGTGAGCTCGTTCCCATGGGTGGCGACCATGACCTGATGGATTCCATCTCGCACCATGGCGCACAAGGAATCACACCAACCGAAGCACGGAACCGGCAGCACCTGCGTTCCCTCATGGAGACGTGCGGTTTCAGTGCGTACGAGTGCGAGTGGTGGCACTACACGCTCGACGGCGAACCCTATCCGGACACCTATTTCAATTTCCCCATCACATAGGACGCCGGGCTCACGCTTCTTCGAGGGAGGTCAGGGCGTCGGTGACCATGCGGGTGGCGAAGGTGTGGTCGTCGTCTGCGATCCGGTTGATGTGCTCCGCGAGGAGGAACGCGGTGGCCTCCAGCGGCGTCATTTCTGCCTCGGTCCACTCTCCGTACTGCGCGCGCCACAGGCCGGGGCTCAGGCCGTTGCCGGCGGCGATGACCAGGCCGGCCATGGTCGGGATGGCCTCGGGCGGGACGCTCTTGGGCATCCTGCGCATCGTGGCGACGAGGTGGGGGACAACGGCCTCGATGACCTCCTGGTCGTGGGCTTCGTAGCACTCGCGCAGCCACTTCATGAACACGTAGATGAGCGTGCAGGCGCCGTCAAGGACGTCTTCGGCTTCCTCGGCGCTTACGGAGGCGGTGAACTGGTCGGCCAGCGCGCCGAGTTCAGGATCAGGTCCTGGGGTGTCACTGTGGACGGCTGCGATCTTCGAGTCGATGATCATGATTGCTGTCGCGACGTCGCCGACGGGTGCGTTCTGAGGGTCACAGGGTGATGTCACAGGGGCCTCCTCGTGCGGCCGCGGACAGAAGTCGCGGCGTATCCGCACGGTAGCCCGTCGCCGGCCCGGAGATCTGGACAAGGGAACTACTGCGGGACAGGGAGATCCGATGGCCGTGCCGGACGAGCCGTCACTCACCGCTGTCCGTGACCCATCCGTGGACGCGGCCGACACCTGAGGTGATCGGGAAGTGTGGTCCGCCTCCGCTGGCGGGCGGTCCCCGCGGTTCTACGGTGCAGCCGACCGCCCGCTCCGGAGGGACAGCCGGCGCGGCGGTCCGCCCCCCACCCCCTTCACCACGGGAGGACCACATGCCGGTTCGTGACCGCACCCGAAACGCCTGCTGGGCCGCACTGCTTGCCCTGCTGCTCGCCCTGTTCACCGCGCCGCAGAACGCGTCGGCGGCCTCGCTCACCCAGGTCACCGGCTTCGGCTCCAACCCGGGCAGCCTGTCGATGTATTCGTACGTGCCCGACAACCTGCCCACCGGCGCGCCCCTCGTGGTGGCGCTGCACGGCTGCACCCAGAGTGCGAGCGACTACTACAGCCACTCGGGCTGGGCCAAGTTCGCCGACGCCTACGGGTTCGCGCTCGTCCTGCCGCAGACCACGAGCGCCAACAACGCCAACTCCTGCTTCAACTGGTACCAGTCGGGGGACTACACCCGCGGGCAGGGCGAGGCGCTGTCCATCAAGCAGATGGTCGACTACGCCAGGTCGCAGTACGGCAGCGACCCCAGCCGCGTGTACATCACAGGGCTCTCGGCCGGCGGCGCGATGACCTCCGTGATGCTCGCCGACTATCCAGACGTCTTCGCGGGCGGATCCATCGACTCCGGGATACCGATGGGCTGCGCCACCGACCTCAGCTCCGGGCTCACCTGCGAGTACAACCCTGTCAGCAAGACTCCGCAGCAGTGGGGCGATGCGGCGCGCAGCGCATCGGGCGGCTGGACCGGTCCCTGGCCCCGGGTCGCCGTCTGGCAGGGAACCGGCGACTCGACCGTCAATCCGGCCAACGCCACCGAATCCCGCGACCAGTGGACGAACCTCCACGGCATCAGCCAGACCCCGTCGTCGACCACCACGCTCCCCGGCGGCACCACCCAGGCCGTCTACAACGGCGCGAACGGCGCACCTGCCGTCGAGACGTTCACCATTTCCGGCATGGCGCACGGCCTCGCAGTGAGCCCCGGCTCCGGCGCCGACCAGTGCGGCACGACCGGCACGTACTACCTCAACTACATCTGCTCCAGCTACTACACCGCCAAGTTCTGGGGCCTGGACGGCACTTCGGGCGGCGGCACAGGCAGCCTTCCCGCGCCCGCCGGGCTGAAGGTCACCGCCACCACGGACACCAGCGCGTCACTGTCATGGACCGCAGTCAGCGGCGCCGCGTCGTACAACATCTACCGCGGCGGTACGAAGACGGGCTCGGCGTCCACCCCTTCGTACACGGACACCGGACTCGCCTCCGGCACCGCGTACAGCTACACCGTCGCGGCCGTCGACGCGTCCGGCAGAGCCGGCACCGTCTCCGCCGCCGTGTCCGCGACCACCACCGGCTTCCAGCCGCAGTGCTTCACCGACAACAACTACCAGCAGGTCGCCGCTGGCCGCGCCCATCAGACCGGCGGCATCACGTACGCGAACGGCTCCAACCAGAACATGGGCCTGTACAACACCTTCGTCACCCACACCCTGAAGGAGACCGCCGCCGGCACCTTTGTGATCGCCGACTCCGGCTGCGCCGCCTAGGCGGGCTTGCCCGGTTCGTCGTGGGTGGAGCAGTGGATGCCGCCGCCCCCGGAGGCGATGGTGTCGATCCGTACCTGCACGACGTCGCGCTCGGGGAAGTGCTCCTGCAGGATTCCCCGGGCGTGGTCGTCGGCCTTGCGGTCGCCGAACCTGGGCATGAACACGGAGTCGTTGGCGACGTAGAAGTTCGCGTACGTCGACACGAAGTCGTCGCCCTCACCGGTGATCAGGTCCAGGTCCGGCTGTGGCAGATCGACGATCTCGAAGGGGCGCCCCTTGGCATCGGTCGCTTTGCTGAGCACGGCTTTCGCCTGGTCGGCTGCGCGCGACCAGGAGTCCGCGGGCGTGTTCGGATGCGCCCGGTCCAGGAGCACCACACCGGGCGCGGCGAACCGTACGAGGCTGTCGACATGTGCGTCGGTGATGTCCTGGCCGCGTACGCCGGCCAGCCAGATGACCTTCCTCAGGCCCAGGGTCTGCTTGAGCTCGGCCTCGATCTGGTCGCGGGTCTTTCCGGGGTTGCGGTTGTCGTTGACGATCGAGCTCTCGGTGACGAGGAGGGTGCCCTCGCCGTCGGTCTCGAAGGATCCGCCCTCGGCGACCAGAGGGGCTTTTCGGCGGGGGATCCCGTACTTCGCCAGGAGGGTGCGGCCCACCAGGGCGTCGTGGGTGTGCTCCTGCTTGTTGCCCCAGCCGCTGAAGTTGAAGTCGACGCCGGTGACCTCGCCGTCCTGTTCCACGAAGACCGGCACGGTGTCGCGGGCCCAGAGGTCGTCGACGGCCAGGGGGATGACCTCGACGTCGCGTCCGCACGCCTTCTGGGCGGCGGCCTGCTGGTCGGGCCTGGCCATCATCACCACGTACTCGTACCTGCCGATGGCGCGGGCGAGGCGGGCGATGTCCTCGCGGACGTAGGGGAGGTCTCCTTCCCACACCGACGCGAGGGCGGGCCACGACATGAAGGTGCGCGTGTGACTCTCCCACTCGGCCCCCATGCGCAGCCCCTCGACCGCGGTCTGCGCGGTCTTCTTGGTCTTCGGGGTCTCCTCGTCGCCTACAGCTCCGCACGCCGAGGCGCCGAGGACGACCGCGCCCATTCCGGCGAGCGTGTGCAGGGCCGAGCGGCGGGAGGGGAGGAGCGGGGACACGGCGAACTCCGATCATCGCGACAAGACCAAGGTGATCTCGATCTCGACTTTCGCACAAACTGAAAATTCAGTCAAAGATGGAGGCGGTAGGGTTCAGATCCATGGCGTCCCGCAATACTCAGATCCTCCAGGCAGCCGCACGGCTCATCGCCCGTCGCGGCGTCCGCGGCCTGCGCGTCGAAGAGCTCGCAGCCGAGGCCGGTGTGTCGACCGGGCTGATCTACTACCACTTCAAGGACCGCACCGGGATCCTGCGGCAGACACTCGAGTTCATCAACGACCGCGCCGAGCGCTACACCACCGGCGCCGCGTCGGACGCCGAACCGCTCTCCGTGGAGGAGGAGCTGGAAGAGGTCCTCCTCCTGGAACTGCAGGACACCGCGGAGGTGAGGGAGAACAGCTCCGCCTGGGGCGAGCTGCGGGCGAGCGCCGTCTTCGACGAAGTGCTGCGCGAGGACCTCGCCAGGGCCACCCTGACCTGGGTACAGGAGATGGCCGGCCTCATCGGCCAGGTGTACCCGACGGCCCCGGCGCCCGCCCTCGCCGCGGCCGGCGAGCGGCTCACCGCCCTGCTGGAGGGGCTCAGCATGCGCTGGCTCAGTGGCGGGCTGCAGCTCGGTCACGCGCGTGACCTGATGCGCGGCGCCATCGAGGCCGAACTCGCGCTGCTGCGGGCGAAGTAGCCCCAGCTGCCCTTGTCCCATCCGGCTTTCTCGACGGGTGGGTTTCTTTGTTCCCAGACTCTTGGCTGAAAAATCAGTCAGTGTGGCACTGTAGTCGCTGCCTGCCGCACTTCCCTGAGCGAGGGCTTCCGTACGGCGGTCTGCTCGACACCGAGACCGACGGACACGTCGACGGGGTCTGCGCGTTCGCCGCACCCGGCAAGGTCGTCGGCGTACGGGCGGCCGCGATCGTGTACGGCTCACTCCTGGATGTCACGAGCTGGCCCCAGGACGAGATCGATACCGGCGCCGTGGTGATGACAGTGCTCCACCCGCGTCGTCCACCAAAGTGTTCTACAGGCGGGTCACGCGCCAGGCGTAGGCGCCGGTGCCACCGCCGCTGGAGGAGAACTCCAGCATGCCGCTGTCGTTCGCCGCAGTGAACCGCAGACTCTGCACACCGGCATCGCAGTCGGCCGAGAGTGGCTTTGCCGCCGGGGCAGCGGATCTGATTGTCGCGGTGACGCTGCCGGTCCCGCCCGAACAGGCCAGCAGGAGCCGGTACTCGGTGCCCTTCTTCAGCACCCCGAGATCGGTGGCGGTGTCACCGCCGCGGGCCTCCACACTCGCGGCGACCAGCTTCGCCTCGTCGCTGGGAGAGGCCCCCGAGACGGCCGCCTCGGCGGCATCGCCGTGCTTCTTCTCCTGGGCTGCCTGCTCCTTCGCCGGTGATGACGAGGCAGGCGCCTTCGGAGTGCTGCTGGTGTGCGTGGTGGACGTGCAGCCGACCACCGCAAGGGCGGGCAGGCATCCTACGGTCAGCAGGAAGCGGGTGGTGCGAGAGGTCATGAGGTGGTCTCCGTGTACTTCCAGCAGACCTCAGCGGCCGGCAGGATCGCAGCGTCGGAGATGACCGTACTTGCCCTCGGCGGTGCTGCGCGCAGAGGAGTGCCCGGTCCCGATCGCGACGGTGCACGGCCAGGGCCACGTTCAGGTGGACGCCGACACCTGCTGCTCCAGAGAGGTTCCCAGAGCGGAACCCGTACGTCAGATGACGGACGCTCGGATGCAACCTTCCAGTGTTCTGGCGTGTCCACGTAGTGTGCTGACGATACGCAGAACATGGAGGACAGCGGCGGCCGCCGCTGTCGCGACCGCCGCTATGGCGCTCGCAACGCCGGCCGCGCACGCCGCCGGAACGACGCTCGTCCTGAACTCCCAGGAGAACTACTACCTCCCCACCGCGGGCGAGGGCCCGAGCCTGGGCCTCGGCATCACCGCCTCGGGCGGGGACGCCCATGACGTCTCGATCGCGGTCGACGCGTCGTCCCTCGCCGGGAAGGCGACGATGGTGGTCACGGGGGACTGCGTGAGCACCGGCACCCTGAAGGTGAGGTGCGACGTGGGCCCGCTGTCGGGCGGGGAGTCGATCGACCCGTTCTTCCTCAAGCCCACCGCGGCCGCGAAGGCGGGCGACACCGGTGCCATCACCTACTCCGCCACCGCTTCCGACGCAGCCACCGTGACGGGGAAGACGGATGTCCTGGTGGGCGGGCCGAAGCTTGCCGCCCGGCCCTACCCGGCGCTGACGGGCATCGCGCCCGGCGCCGTCTTCGAGCGCACCCCGGCCTTCGTCAATGCCGGCGCAGCCCCCGCGGACAAGGGCGTCATGCTGCTGGTGCAGGACTCAGACGGCGTCTCTCTGGCCCGTGACCACTCCAACTGTCACTACTCGGCCCGGCCCGACGTCGGCGCCTGGTGCCGGTTCGACACCAAGATTGCGCCCGGTGCGGCCTACGAGACAGACGTGCCGCTGCGCTACACCGCCACCAAGGACACGATGTACGGCTACAACACCTACATTGCGTGGCCGGTCGGCGGCACGGCGCCCGACTCCTTCGACCCGTCGGAGTTCCCCGAGACCGGCACCGGCACGCCTCTCGGTCTGGAGTCCGTCGCCTCCGGCTCCGGATTCACCGGCCCTGGCTACGGCACCTTTGCCACCGCCCAGCACGCTGACTTCCAGGCGCTCGGTGACACGGTCGAGGGCAAGGTCGGCGAGACGGTGAGTATCACCGTGGGCGTGCGGAACAACGGGCCGGGCCGGATGGGCTTCCAGTGGACGGACGCCGACAACTCCGGCACGTTCGTGGTGACCCCGCCCGCCGGCACCACCATCACCGGAGCCCCCGGCCCCGGCGAGCAGGGCGACCCCGGGCCGCGGTGGAACTGCACACCGGGCAAGGCCGGCGCGAAGAAGTACACCTGCGACATCGGCAGCACGGACTTCCGGCCGGGCGACTCCGTGTCCCAGGAGTTCACGGTGCGGATCGACCGGGTCGTCCCTGGCGCACAGGGCAGCGTGCGGGCGGTGCAGAACCCCAAGTACCCCAATCGTGACGACGACGCGGCGAACGACACCACGGCGATTGCGGTGAAGGCCACCGGCTCGGCGACGTCCAACTCGTCGCCCAGCGCCTCCGCGTCCTCATCGGCCACGGCCACCGCGAGCCCGTCCGGCTCCGGGGCGGGAACCAGCAGCGGGACGACAACTGGTGGCGGGCTCGCCGCCACGGGCACGGACGGAGTCCTGCTGCGGGCGGGCACCGCCGTCCTGGTGGTGGCGGCGGGCGGCGCGCTGGTGTTCCTGGCTGTGCGAAGGTCGCGGTCGCAGGGCGTCCGCTGACGTGGGCGCCCCGGCGCGGCAGGGCGTCAGCCCCGCACACTGAGACGCGGGCAGAAGAGTGGGACTGCCCACAGTTCTTCGGGACGTCGGCGCAGCGACGTCCCGAAGAACGCCGCCTGCTCCCGATCGGATCACGTAGGCCCCCCGTGCGTCGCCCTCAGACGGTCGACCCGGACATCCGTACGTGCGCAACACCGCTTTCCTCGTAGGTGAGTTGGACAGCCACCGAGTCTGCGAGCCGGTGGCCGTCCTGATCCGTGAACGGGACAGGGTCCTGCTTCGGGTCCGCGCACGCGTCGGCGTGACCGCAGAAGCCCCGGGAGAGCTCTGTGCCGGGATACGAGGTGCGCAGCCATGCCTCCGCCTCCTCCTTCTGCGCCCGAAAGTCCAGCTCGTACGAGATGCTCATCCACTGACCCGTGGTGCACTTTCGGTCGCGTGCCCCTGCGGGCAGTTCGGCGGCCCGGAAGAACCGAGCTGCCTCGTCGCACGACACGCCGAGGGTGCCGTTGAAGGCCGACATCACTTGGAAGGCGAACCAGCCGCCGAGTGCCAATACTGCTGCCACCGATGTGATCGCGAGCCAGATGGCGATGCGCTGACCTCGTGGCATGGGCCAGAACAACCTTCCAGCGGTGCCTATTTGAATACGTTCAACGACGCGCCTCTGTGGCCCGTGGTTCCGCTTTGGAGTGGGACGACCCCCAGTACTGGACCGTCACGGAGGTCGCCGACGTCCACGAGGTGTCCGACGGCATCGTCACCCGCGAGCGGGTCCACCGGCCCCAACTGCCGCTGCTCGGGATCGCCGTAGGAGACGTTGAGCGGGAAGTTCTCCGGGTTCACCGGCACCACTCTCTGTGCCGCCCCGCTTCAGATGTGGGAAGTGAGGCCGGTGGCAGGGTCGTGGGAGATCAGCGTCGGCAGCCCCAGGTCATACCGGACGACCTCGGCGGTCAGCAGCGCCGGTCGTTGACTGGCTGTCGCAACCTCGACCAGGAACCGCAGCACGGCAGCCACCCCCGCCCCGTCACGCACGTCCTCGGGCCAGACGGAGAACTCGATCTCCTCCTCGTCACAGGGCAGGGCGAAGAACCACACGGTGCCAAAGCGGGCCCGGAAGGCGAAACTCGTCCCCTGGCCCTCCGGCTCGTCCGCCCAGACGCGGAAGAGGTCGGAAACGCCCGGCCGTACGGGATCGAGCTGAGGGTACGGGTGCTCCACCTCACTCTCGTCGGACACGACAAGCAGGTGCTCGAGGACCGCGATCCACTCCACCCGGGTCACGTCGAGGACCCGGATGTCCCTCAGACTGCCGTCGAGATAAAAGACCTCGCACATCCACGGCTCGGGCAGGCATCGCGTGCGAGCACCGTACTCACCGGCGTGGACATCCTCATGCGACAACTCGACCCGCCTCCTCGCGACGGCCCCTGGGCTGGTCATGTGACAGTGCGAGGCGGGGGGACCCGTTCGGTGAGCCAGTCGCGGGGGTTGGCCGGGACAGGGCCGGAAACGAGCGGGCCGCGCCCAGGAACACGAGCGTTGTCACCACGAACGGCCAGGTGAAGACGGTCGTACCGAACACGGGCGCGAGCGCGGTCGCAGCCACCGCCCCCACCAGCGCGTAGGCCAACGTGCGCCCGCCGAACGGCAGGAACACCCCGCACAGGGCGACGGACACGAGCACGGCGTTGTACCCGCCCGTCCCGTCATGGACCGCCGCGCCCAGGCCCCACGCCACCGCCATGCCGACCGCGTTGCCCAGACACGCGACCCCGGCCACCCGCAGCCCCGCCACCGCCAGCCCGGCCAGCACGAACGCGCCCGCGTACCAGTGCGGCAGCAGGAAGATCTGCCCGAACCCGGCGAGGAACCCGCGCCCAAGACCGCCGAGGCCCGGAGCACCCGCGGTGTACCCGGCACCGGAACCGTGCGGCCGGATCAGCGCGACCATCGTCACCACGGCGCAGAACGGCGACGTCAGCGCGGGCAGCCCGCACGCCCCGAGCACCCGCCCGGCCGCGGCTGTCGCCACGGTCACCACGGCACACGCGAGCAGTGCCACGAGCACCGTCGACACCCGGGCCGGACCGAGCAGGGCCGCACACCCCACGCCCACCAGGCAGGAGTTGAAACCCTCCAGGCCCTGGGCCAGCCGCTCGCGTTCCACCCCGAGCACCCGGGCGAGACCGGTGCCGAGGGCCGCGCCCCCGACCCCGTACACCCCGGACCCCCACCCGCCGGTGAACAGGGCACACGCGAACAGCACCCCGGTGAGCGCGCGGGACACGAAGGTCACCTGCCCGATCCCGCGCAGCACGCGCACCCCGAACTGCCTGCAATCGACGCCCCATTGATGCCCGTTTCCTGCTGTTACGGACACGTCGACGACCTGCGCCACACCCCACCCCCCGTTACGGTCATGTTTCGCAACTGGGCAAGAGTAGCCCCTGGTTTGCGGGGCAACGCGCGACCGGCTCCGGCCGGCAGGCATGCATTCGGGAGCGGTAGAAAGTCCGCGCCCGACGGCGAGCACCTGCGCACAGGTTGGCGGTGTTGTTGAGGAGGGGGCGCTGGTGCAGGCCGGGACAACAGCGTGACGGACCGGGCTGCGGGCGGCCGTGCGTACGACTGACGGGTCGGTGACCCCGATACTCCGGTGCCTGCGGCAGTCGGGGTGGTCAGCGGAGGGTGCGGACAAAAATATCCGCTTTGCCGTTGGTGTCTTCGGGGACGAGGTCCTCGGCTGTGGACTGGAAGATCACCTGGCGCCCGCCGGCGCTGACCGTGTCGATCCCGGCCGTGGCGGGGCGGTCGGTGACGGTCTCGTCGGTGCCCGTCTCCAGGTCGCGCAGTGTGAGCGGTGCCGGCCCGGTCGTACCGGAGGGGGTGTGCAGAAGGTAGCGGCCGGTGGGGTCGATGGCGATGCCCTTGGCCCCGGGTACCTGCAGGGCTGTGCCGGAGGCGACGTCGTAGACGTAGG
This sequence comes from Streptomyces sp. NBC_01465, assembly GCF_036227325.1. Lineage (NCBI taxonomy): Bacteria > Bacillati > Actinomycetota > Actinomycetes > Kitasatosporales > Streptomycetaceae > Streptomyces > Streptomyces sp. NBC_01465. The sequence goes on from NZ_CP109467.1 coordinate 8,649,188, forward strand.
TGTCGGGGCCCGAGAGGTACACGACCTTGCTGCCGTCGTCACTGAGCTGGACGAGCTCGGCCGCCTTGCCGGGACCCTCGATCGGGTAGACGACGGTGTTGTCTGCCCAGTCCCACAGGAGGATGTCCTGCTCGCCGCCGTCCTGGTAGGCGAGACGGGTCCCGTCGCCGCTGAGGGACGGCCGGATCGATGCGGTGTTGTGGATGATGTCCACGGTCTGCAGCTCGCCGGTGTCCGGGCTGCGGACCTCGACGCGCTGATTCTGCTCCGGATACCTGAAGCTGACACCAAACGCCTGCTGGCGCTCGCTCGCGCCCATGGAAGCCTCGCAGCGGAGGAGCGAGCAGGTGTAGGAGGTTGACCATCCCAGGCTCAAATGGTTCTGATAGAGGGCCATATGGTCGAACCTGGGCCCCAGATAGGCAAGGACCTGCCCGTCGCTACTGAGCATGGGAGGCCCCACCGGCGACCCGTCGAACTGCCGGTTCTGTCCCGTCGCCAGATCGCGAACGAACACCCGGTCGTTCCTGCCCGTGTTACCGGGGGTGAGGTTGTTCGCGTACGAGGAGAAGACGACGCGGTCGCCGGCTGGAGTGATCGACGCCTGGGCGGAATCATCGTTGGCTTGAGTGCCGTCGGCCGCGACACTGACCCTCTCGACACCATCCGCGCCGTCGACGGGCCCGGCCCAGGCCGCTCCAGGCGTGACCGCCGTGATCACGCAGACCACGGCCGCTGCGCACAGAACGACCCGCCCACGTCTGGCTGTAACCCGGTTCGAAATCCGCTGCATGTCTCCCCCAGACAACTTCCGCCTCAGTACCCCGTTCGGAGAACCATCGACATGCAAGCGTCACAGAGCGACGCGGTCAACGCGTAGATGCGCCAGATGACCTGTCGGGGAATATGGTTTCGGCCATCCGAGGACTGTTCCGTCACTCGGCTATCTCCCGTCACACCAAAGACAGTCAGCCCCTGCAAGTCAGAGGCGTGTCGCAGTCCGGACAAGGTCGGCGACGGCTCTGGACCGGCTGTGCGGTGACCAGGCGATCACGGTGGTGACTGCCGGCGCGTCCAGTACGGGCACGGCCGCGAGGTCACTGTGCAGTTGGCCTCGGCACGACTCCGGTGAGACCGCGCAAGCACGGCCGAGCGCAACGAGCTGCAACAACTGCGCCTGGTCGCGGACCTGCGGGCCGGGGCCGGGCGGATAGGTGCCGTCGGGGTCGGGCCAGCGCGGCAGGGGCAGGCCTGGCAGCTCGGCGATGTCGGCCATGCGCACATGGGCCCGGGCGGTGAGCGGATGTCCGGACGGCAGGACCACGACCTGGCCCTCCGTGCCGAGCTCTTCTGCGTCGAACCCGGCCGTCGAGTCGAACGGCCGGTGCAGCAGCGCCACGTCGGCCCGGCCCTCGCGAAGGAGTTGCTGCTGCTCGGCCGGGCCGCACAGGATGACGTCGACGGGGACCGCGCCGGGTTCGGCGGCATACGCGTCGAGCAGTTTCGCCAGCAGTTCGCGGGACGCACTGGCCTTCGTGACCAGGACCAGGCCGGGGCCGCCGGTCACGGAAAGGGCGGCGCGGCGGGTCCGGCGCTCGGCGGCGTCGACCGCGTCGAGGGCCGCCCGGCCCTCGACCAAGAGCACCGAGCCGGCCTCGGTCAGCGTGACCGTGCGGCTGGTCCGGTCCAACAACGCTGCCCCGAGGCGGCGTTCGAGCTGCTGGATCGCCCGCGACAAGGGCGGCTGCGCGATCCCGAGCCGCTGCGCGGCACGCCCGAAGTGCAGCTCTTCAGCGACAGCGACGAAGTAGCGCAGTTCCCGGGTCTCCATCCCGCTACGGTACTCCGGATCAATACCCTGACGGTATCGCCGCCCACTCGATCGGTCTTGGACCCCAGGCGGGGTCCAAGAGCAGCATGGCCCCTATGAGCGAACAAACGATTGCGCTGGTCACCGGTGCGAACAAGGGAATTGGCTACGAGATCGCTGTGGGCCTGGGCGCCCTCGGCTGGAGCGTCGGCGTCGGCGCCCGAGACGATCGGCGCCGTGAGACAGCGGTGGAGCAACTGCGCGCGGCCGGCGTCGACGCGTTCGGCGTACCACTGGACGTGACCGACGACGCGAGCGCAACCGCCGCCGCCGGGCTGATCGAGAAACGGGCGGGGCACCTCGACGTGCTCGTCAACAACGCCGCCATCGCCGGCAGGATGCCGCAGGAGCCCACCCGGGTCGATCCCGTCACCATCCGAACGGTCGTGGAGACCAACGTGATCGGCGTCATCCGCGTCACCAACGCGATGATGTCGCTGCTGCGCCGCTCTGCCTCACCACGGATCGTGAACATGTCCAGCAGTGTCGGCTCCCTCACCCGGCAGTCTGGAACCGCCGCTGAGCAGACGACGGGGCCGATAGCCGCGGCGTACGCACCGTCGAAGACGTTCCTGAACGCCGTCACCCTCCAGTACGCCCGGGAACTGAGCGGCACGAACATTTTGATCAACGCCGGCTGCCCCGGCTACGTCGCGACCGACCTCAACGGCTTCCACGGCGTGCGTACCCCCGAACAGGGCGCGGCGATCGCCATCAAACTCGCGACCCTGCCCGACGGCGGTCCGACCGGCGAGTTCTTCGAGGACGCCGGCGTAGTGCCCTGGTGAAGCACCCGGCGGCCCAAAGGGCCGCCGGCGACTCAGCAGTCGTCGAGACCGGCCTGCTCAAAGGTCATCGACCTCCTGGTCGTTGGCTTCGTTGGCGCGGTTGATCTCGGTCATATGCTCCTCCGCCCAGGTCCGCAGCCCCGCAAGCGCGACCTCCAACGACAGTCCGAGTCCGGTGAGTCGGTAGAAGACCCGCGGTGGCACGGTCGGTTCGACCCGCCGGGACACCAGCCCGTCGCGGGTCAGGCTGCGCAGGGTCACGGACAGCATCTTCTGCGAGACGCCGGGCATCCGGCGTCTCAGCTCCGCGAAGCGCACCTCGTCCGGTGCGGCATCGGCGAGCGTCTTGACGGCCATGGACGTCCACTTCGTACCGATGCGGTCCAGCAACTGCCGCGTCGGGCAGCAGGGGTCGAAGAGATCACCGCGTGCCCCACGGCCTTTGGCCCGGGCTCCTGGGGTGGTCACCTGTGGCTCACCACCTTCCCTGAAAGTGCCGTCTAGGCATCGACCGAGCAGTTACCTATCGTTTGGTGGTCACCAATGGTAACCAACTCGGGGGAGCTGTCATGCCCGCCACCGCCGCACATCAACTGCGTCGCATCGCGACGAACGGCGTCCAGCTCAACGTCGCCATCGCCGGGGAGGGGCCTGCAGTACTCCTGCTGCACGGCTTCCCGCACACCTGGCAACTCTGGAGCGGCATCATGGGGCAACTGGCCGGGCAGTACCGGGTCATCGCCCCGGACCTGCGAGGCTTCGGTGCCAGTACGCGAGCCGCCGAAGGTTACGACGCAGGTACCCTCGCCGCCGACGCCGAAGGGTTGCTCGACGCCCTCGGCGAGCCCTCCGCAGCGGTGGTCGGCATCGACGCGGGCACCGCCCCCGCCGTCCTGCTCGCGCTGCGCCGCCCCGGCCTCGTCCGGCGCCTGGTCGTGATGGAAGCACTGCTCGGCCGCCTGCCCGGAGCAGAACACACCGTCGCAACCGGCGCCCCGTGGTGGTTCGGATTCCACGCCGTCCCCGGCCTCGCCGAGACCGTCCTGGCCGGCAATGAGGCCCCGTACATCGACTTCTTCCTCGACTCGGGAACGCTCGGGCGAGGAGTACCCGACGACATCCGCGCAGCCTTCGTCCACGCGTACACCGGGAGCGAGGCCCTGCGCTGCGCGTTCTCCTATTACCGGGCCCTGCCCACCAGCGCGCAGCAGCTCCAGGACGCCGCCGCGACGGCTCGACTGACCATGCCCACCATGGCTATCGGCTCTCACCCCGTCGGCCCCGGGCTCGAACACCAACTTCGCCCCATTGCTGATGACCTGATCGGACATCACCTCCAGGACTGCGGCCACATCATCCCCCTCGACCGCCCCGACGCATTGTTCGCGCTCCTTGAGCCCTTCCTCTGCGTCGATCTGCAGAAGCGAGCCGACGCGGCGCCGAACGCATGAGCCCGCGGTCAGGCTCATGGAACGAGGCGATGGCACTTTGGTCGGACTCAGCCTGCCGAAGGTGCCGTGGATCGCCCCTGCAGGATCCCTTCGATGCCCTCCAGGAACGTCTCGGTGATCAGCCAGGGATCGGAGAGGCATCCTGCGGCCATGGCTCCGTCCCGGAGCATGACGAAGTGCCGTCCCGCCGCTTCGGCGGGCGCGTCTCCGACCTGTGCCAGCAGGTCCGTGACCGTGTCGAGGAATCACTGCCGGTGCGTGAGTACGGCCTGGTGGATCGGGTGCGCCGCATCGGGATACTCGGCCGCGGCGTTGAGGAAGGCGCAGCCGCGGAAAGCCCTCCGACCTGATGCCCTCAGCGATGGCGCGGCCGACCGCGCGCACCTTGTCGCCCGGGCTCCGCCGCTCTCCTGTGCGGCCGAGCCGACCTGCTTCTCGCTCAGAGCGGAGAGTTCCGGGAGGTGTGGAACGCCCATGAGGTCGGCATTCGTCCCCACGAGGTGAAGCTTTCGCCCACGCCGAGCTCAGCGCCCTGGAGCTCACCTGCCAGACACTGCTCGGCCCGATCCAGTCGCACTACCTGCTCGTCTACACCGAAATTCCGGGCAGCGACAGCTACGAAAAGCTGCAGCTGTTGTCCGTCATAGGAACGCAGGCATTGAGTCGCCCGACGCCTTAGCACCGATTCAGTACCGATCTAGTACTGGTGGCGAGTACGGTGGGCTCATGCCAGCCGTGAATGTGAAGTTCAGTGAGGAAGAACTCGACACCGTCCGAACCCAGGCCGCTGCCGCCGGCCAGTCCCTCGGCGCCTACATCGCGGCCGCCGCGGTCCGTGACCACCAGCGGCGCCACTTCGTGAGTACCGCGCTCAAGGCGTACGACCGCCTCCGCCCGGAATTCCTCGACCTCGACCCCGAAGACCTGGGCGCGCCCCAGCAGGGACAGGCCGCTGCCTGATGATCCTGCGCATCGACCTGGAATGGATCCTCGACATCCAGGCCCGGAAACTCCATGACCTGCTGGAAATCCGGGACTATTCGGCGCTCGGTGCCGCCGTGGCCAGGCACTGCTTCGACCCGGTCAACCTCGACCATGAACCGGATGCTGCCTGGCGGGCAGCCGCACTGCTCCACACCGTGGTCCGTCTGGAACCTCTGACCCGGGGAAACCGGCTGTTCGGATGCGTGCTGGCGCTCGCTTACATGCAGGACTCCGGGGAAGTGGTCGATCCTCCTTACGGAGCGCTTGTGGAACTCGCGAAGGATGTGGACGCGAAGCGAGCCGACATCTTTGAGATCGCGGACCGCCTCCGCTCCTGGCGCATGTGACCTGACCCGGCCGATGCGCCGGCCTCGTGCCTCCTACACGCCGCGCGTGCAGTAGTAGGGAATCCAGCCGCGGATGCCCTTGTACGTGATTCCCTTCCAATCCGAACTGCTGTGACCGCAGAGGTTGTATGCCCCGCCCTTGGATATCGGCGTGCCGGTCGTACAGGCGCTGGAACCCTTCGGCAGCAGGCCGAGCGCGAGACCGTTCACCGCCTTGGTCTTTCGCCGCCGACGGTGACTGCGTACTTGCCCAGGACGGACTCGGGCGTCGGCGGGGACGACGCCAGGGGAGGGCGGGCCGCTCGCGGGGGGACCGCCGTGGTTCAGCGACGTCCCCGTGCGTTCCTTCTGGCAGGCCAGCCGGACGGCCGACCGAGCCGGCCTGGCCCACTGCGCGAAGGATGATCGCGAAGGATGATGGGGATGACATGGTGGAACGTGAGGTCAGGAGCTGCAATGGCGAAGCGGGTTCACCGACCCCGTGAGGACGCGGAGTTCAATTTCATCCTTGGGATGAGCGGAGTTCCAGTCCTCGCGTACTTCACCGGGACATGGCCCAAGGCGATCGAGGCCTGCCGGGTGATGGATCTCGTCGTGGACGGCATCGCCGACGACTACGCGGGCCGCCTGACGGTCGTCCGCGCCGACATCACGCGTTGTCCGGCGGCAACCGAGCGATACGGGATCACCGGAGCCCCGTCCTACGTCCTGCTGAAGGAGGGAGAGGCGGTGGCGCACGACACGGGGCCCATGGGCATCGCCGAGGTGCGGAAGCTCCTGGACGGCCACCTCTGACTCTGAGCCGTTGCTGCGGCACGCGGTCGCGACACCGTCACGTCTCGATCCAGTCTTGGGGGATGAGGGCCCCGCCGTTGCGCCAGTGGTAGCGGACACAATCTTGGTCCCACTGGTCGGACCGGTTGGCGTAGTCACTGACGACCTGGCGCGGGAGGAGCATCACGGCACGGCCAGCAGTGGGGTGATGCGCTGGTCGGTCGATGAACCGCTCTGTCAGTGCTTCGTGTTCGGGATCGGTCCCCGGTGCGCCGGCGCCGACGGGGCTGCTCGCGCTCAGTGCACAGGGTACTGCGGACGACGGTGAAGGTGCCGCCGACGTCTGATCACACGGTGCGGCGCTATCGGCGGAGGTACGTGTCACCGCCGGAGCGGCCCAGCCAACCGGGCATTGTCGGTGGCGGCTGGACGGCTCACTCCTGGACGTCATGAACTGGACTCAGGAAGAGATCGATTCCGGCGCTGTCCTGATGACGGTGCTCGGGCAAACCGGCCCCGAGGGCCGGGCACGGTACGCCGCGCGTCCCGCCGATCCGGGCCACTGGGATTGGTCGGGAACCGCGACCTGACCACACGCGTGGATATGCAGGCGGGGAGGAATCCGGTACTCCGCCGAAGGACAATGGGCTCCGGGACAGAGCACGAGGCCAACGGGGGGTACGGCGATGGAGAACGAGAGATCCAACTGGCGGGCAGTGGCTGCCTGCCGGGGCGCTGATGCGGAGCCGATGTTCGCCGAGTCCGCACAACAGAAGAGGGCGAAAGTCGTCTGCAACCAGTGCCCGGTCCGTCTGGCCTGCCTGGCTGAAGCCCTGGACGAGCGGGTGGAGTTCGGCGTCTGGGGCGGCATGACGGAGAGGGAGCGGCGTGCACTCCGGCGTCGCCGACCCGATGTGACGTCGTGGAAGCACGCTCTGGAGAGAGCCCGATCCGCCCGCTCTGTGCAGTCGCGCTGAGGAGGACGCCGGGTATCAGCCCGGTGTGACCAGGCCCGTGTCGTACGCGAAGATCACTGCCTGCACCCGGTCCCGCGCCCCGATCTTCGCGAGCACGCGGCTGACGTGGGACTTGACCGTGGACTCGGCCAGGTGGAAGTTCTCGGCGATCTCGGCGTTGCTGCTGCCGGTGGCGATCGCTGTGAGCACTTCGCGTTCGCGCGGGGTCAAGCCGGCCAGCCGGCGGGCCTGTTCGGGCGTGCGGTCCACGTGGCGGTCGGTGAAGGACGAGATGAGTTTGCGGGTGAGACTCGGGGCGATCACTGCGTCTCCGGCGGCGACCGCGCGGATACCGGCGACCAGTTCGCCGGTATCCGCATCCTTCAGCAGGAAGCCGATGGCACCGACCCGCAAGGCGGCGTATGCGTACTCGTCGAGGTCGAAGGTCGTGAGCAGGAGCACGCGGGAGCGCTCGCCCGACTCGACGATGCGCCGGGTGGCCTCGATGCCGTCCATGCCGGGCATACGGATGTCCATCAGGACGACGTCGGGCCGGAGTTCGGCGGTCATACGGACGGCCTCGGCCCCGTGCGTGGCTTCGCCGAGCAGGGTCAGGTCGGGGTACTGCTCCAGCAGCATGCTCAGCCCGAGACGTTGCAGCGGCTGGTCGTCGACGACGAGGACAGTGGTCATGCGGTGTGTGTCTCCCTGTGCGACAAGGTGGTCCGGAGGCGGGCGTGGACGGTCCAGCCGCCTCGGGCATTGGGCCCTGCGGCGACGCTGCCTTCGTACAGGGCGGCCCGTTGGCGCATGCCGACCAGGCCGCGCCCGTCGTCGCTCCTGAAAGCGGCCGTGTGGCTGCGTGGTGGGCCGGTGTCCTCGACGGTGACGTGCACGGTGTCGTCGTCGGCGGTCGGTCCAGCGGACTCGACCGCCATGACTGTGACCTGGGCGGTGGTGTCTGGGGCAGCGTGTTTGAGGATGTTGGTCAGCGCCTCCTGGACGATGCGGTAGACGGCGAGTTGGAGGCCGGGGGCGAGGGGCGTCAGGTCACCCTCGGTACGCAGGGCGATGCGGGGGCCCGCGCCTCGGACGCGGTCCAGAAGAGGTTCGAGGTCCGCCAGGCCCGGTTGGGGGGCGAGCGGGGTGTCGTCCGCGGAGCCGGGCTCCTCACCGACGACCGCGAGGAGGCGGCGCAGTTCGGCGAGGGCGCCGCGACCGCTGTCGGCGATGATGCGCAGGGTCTCGGCCCCCCGCTTCGGCTTCGCCTCGGTGAGTCCGGCCGCACCGCCGGCGAGGCTGACGATGACGGAGAGGGTGTGGCCGAGGATGTCGTGCATCTCCCGGGCGACGCGGGCCCGTTCGGCGGCGGCTGCGAGACGGGTGCGCTGGTCCCTCTCGACCTCCAGACGTGCGGCACGCTCGTGCAGGGCCGCGATGTACGCGTTCACGACGCGGCCGACCAGGCCCGCCAGCGCGACCGCTGCCACGAGCGCCGCTTGCACGATCGCCAGCACAAGGGTCTGCAGAAACAGATCGGACGGTGGGCCGTCGGCGCGGACGAAGACCGATACGGCCGTCTGCAGGGCGGCGATCGCCGTACAGATCACCAGTTGCGCGGGCCTGACGCTGCGGCCCACGTTGAGGAGCGCCACTGCCCGCGCGGCCTCGGCGCCCGTCTCGACGTTCATGGCGAGGGCGACAGCGGAGACGGCGGACGTGAGGGCGAAGACCAGGACGGGTCGCTTCTGCCGCCACAGGAGCGGCAGACAGAAGGCGACGGTCAGTGCCAGCACGACGAGGACCCCGGGACCGATGCCGTCCCTGGCATTGCGCAGGGCCGGGGAGCCGAACGCCGTGCAGAGCAGTGGGGCGGCCCATCGTCGCATCCACGGATGAGCCAGGTCGGCCTGCCGCACCCGGGAGAGCCACTCCAGGACCGCGACGTCCGAGCGGTGCTGCGCCCAGCCCGGCGGCGTCTTCGGTGTCCTTCGACCGGTCGAGCAGATGGCGGAGCTTCTCGCCCTCCACGTCCACGTGGGGCAGGATCCGGTCGAGCCGGCCCGGCAGCGTCCAGGCGCGGCGGCCGAGCAGGGCCATCACCGCCGGGACGATGGTCATCCGGACGACGAACGCGTCGAGGAACACGGCGGCGGCGAGACCCAGGCCGATCGACTTGATCAGTGCGGTGTCGCTGAAGATGAACCCGGAGAACACGGCGATCATGATGATCGCAGCCGCCGTGACCACTCGGGCCCCGTGGCGGAACCCGGCGACTACCGCCTGTTGCGGTTCGGCCCCGTGGACGTACTCCTCCCGCATCCTGGTCACCAGGAAGACCTGGTAGCCCATGGCGAGGCCGAACACGACGCCGACCATGAAGATCGGCAGAATGCTCACGATGGGCGAGGTCTGGTCGACACCCAGGAGGCCCGCGAACCATCCCCACTGGAAGACGGCTACCACGATGCCGAGGGTGGCGAGGATGGTGAGGAGGAATCCGGCGGCGGCCTTGAGGGGGACGAGGATCGAGCGGAAGACCAGCATCAGCAGGACCAGGGCCAGGCCCACGACGACGCACAGGTACGGGATCAGGGCGTCGTTGAGCTTGTTCGACAGATCGATGTTGACCGCGGTCGTCCCGGTGACCATCAACTCGGCGCCGGTGTCACCGTGCAGGGTGGCGCTTCCGTCGCGAATGTCGGAGACCAGGTCGACGGTCTGCCTGCTGTCGGGGGAGCTCTTCGGAACGGCACTGATCATGGCCACGTCGCCGGTCGCGTTGAAGACCACCGGGCTCACCGAGGCAACGTCGGGCAGCTTGTCGAGCAGGGCGACCGCGTCGGCCGCCGCGGCCTTGGGATCGTCGCTGCCGCGGGCGTCGACGACCACGCTGAGCGGTCCGTTGTAGCCGGCGCCGAAACCGTCGGTGACCGTGTCGTACGCAGCGCGCTGGGTGCTGGAGGGAGCAGCCGTCGCGTCACTGGGCATGCCGAGTTCGAGTGACAGGGCCGGGATCGCGAGCAGAAGCAGCCCGGACACGGAGACCGCGAGGACCTTGACCGGGTTGCGCAGCACGAACTGGGCCCAGCGCACCCCGGCGGGCTCGCCCTCCCCCCGGTCTCGCGACGACCGCCCGCGACGCGCCCTGGCCTTGCTGCCGGTGATCCGCGTACCGGCGAATCCGAGCATCGCGGGGAGCAGCGTGAGGGCGATGACCACGGCGACGATCACCGCGAACGCGGCGCCGAGACCGATCTCGGTCAGCATGCCGATGCCGATGACGCTCAGCCCGGCCAGGGCGATGACCACCGTCAACCCGGCGAACACCACCGCCGACCCGGCCGTGCCGAGGGCCCGCCCGGCGGCTTCCTCCGGTGTGCGGCCCTCCGCCAGCTCACCGCGGTAGCGGGAGACGATGAACAGGGCGTAGTCGATGGCCACCGCGAGTCCGAGCATCAGCGCCAGTGTGGAGGTGCTGGAGCTGAGGTTCATGACCGAGCTTGCGACGGAGATCGCGCCGATCGCTGTGCCGACGCCGAACAGCGCGGTCAACAGCGGCAGTCCCGCCGCGACCAGCGAGCCGAACGTGATGACCAGGACCACTGCGGCGATGCCGATGCCGATGAGCTCGGTCGCGCTCTGCCCGGCCTCTTCGGCGACGGCGCTGCCGCCCATGCTCACCGCGAGACCGGCCTTCTCGCCCTGTGCCGAGATGTCCTTCAGCGCGTCGTGCGAGGCGTTGCTGACCTCGGACTGCGGCACCTTGTAGGTCACCTGGGCATAGGCGATGGTGCCGTCCTTGCTGACGGTGCCGCCGGCGTACGGGTCGGTGATGCTCGCTACCTGCGTCCCCGACTTCAACGCGGTGACGAGGGATTCGACTTCGGCCTTCTGGGACGCGGACGTCAACGTCCGCCCGGTCGGCGCCTCGAACACCACCCTGGCCGTGGCACCGTCGGCCGATGCCTGCGGGAACTCCTTCGCCAGCAGGTCGATCGCCCGCTGGGACTGGGTGCCGGGGATGCCGGAGGACTCCGATGAACTCGCGGACACACCAGCGGCACCTATTCCGACAGCAGCCAGCATGGCGATCCACAGCATCAGGACGAGCCGTCGTCGCCGGAAGGAGAACCGGCCCAGGCGATAGAGGAAGGTGGCCAAGGGAAACTCCCGGGAAGCAAAAAAGAGGGTGAGAACGCAGAACGCGTGACGGGGCTTCGAGGCCCCTTGGCTTCACGCTAGGACCGCTTTCTCGCCGGACGTTCGCACCAGGGAGGTGAATGCGTCTCTGCGGTTGGCACCAAAGTGCTAGCCGCTTGTCATCCGCCAGGTGTACCTCTTCCTGGTCAAGTCCCCAGGCGGCGCGGTCCGGGGCAACGGGCTGGAACTCCCACCGTGGACCCCATTCCACTGAGCCGTAGCACGCTCGATTATCGATACGAGGTGCTGAGGGTGTGGACCCGGATAACGTGGCACGAGCCGTACGTTCAATCTCAGCGGGGGGAAGATCGATGCCTCGACCAGCCCTGTTTGCAGGACCCAGCGATCCCCTTGCCACGGCCTTCTCCATCCCTCGCGCTCGTGATCGAACTTTGATGCTTTACGACCGCATCGCGGAGGTTCCGTGGGCGTGAGGCCGTCAGAGGCGGGAATGCGGCCGTGGCGCTTCGTTCTTTGGTTCGGGACCGTCAGTCTGCTCGCGGACTTTGTGTACGAGGGCGCACGTTCGGTCACCGGACCGCTCCTCGCCTCGCTGGGCGCCTCGGCCCTGGTGGTCGGCGTGGTCACCGGCGCGGGGGAGGCGGCCGCCCTCGGCCTGCGCCTGGTTTCCGGGCCGCTGGCGGACCGGTCGGGCCGGTTCTGGGCGTGGGCGATCGCCGGTTACGCCCTGACCGTGGCCACCGTCCCCGTGCTGGGCCTGGTCGGCGTGGTGTGGGCGGCCTGTGCGCTGGTTGTCGCCGAACGGGTGGGCAAAGCAGTCCGGTCGCCGGCCAAGGACACCCTCCTCTCGTACGCCACCGCCGCGACCGGACGTGGGCGCGGCTTCGCTGTACACGAGGCGATGGACCAGATCGGCGCCCTTGTCGGGCCGCTGACCGTGGCCGGGATCCTGGCGCTCACCGGGGACAACTACGCGCCCGCGCTCGGCGTGCTCGCCCTCCCCGGCATCGCCGTCCTCGGCCTGCTGGTGTGGCTGCGCCGACGGGTGCCGGAGCCGGCGCTGTACGAGCGCGCGGAGGCGGACGCGTCTGGGGAGCTGACGCCGGGCGGGCGGTCCGCCGGGCCCATGCCGGCCGCGTTCTGGAGATACGCGGCCTTCACCGCGGCCACCATGTCCGGATTCGCGACATTCGGCATGCTCTCCTTCCATCTGGTGGAGCGCGGGATGCTGGCGGCGGCCTGGGTTCCGGTCCTCTACGCGGGTGCCATGGCAGTCGACGCGCTGGCGGCGCTGGCCACGGGCTGGGCGTACGACCGCATCGGGCCACGTGTGCTGGCGGTGCTGCCGCTGCTTGCCGCCGCCGTGCCCGCGCTGGCCTTCACCCGTACCCTCACGACGGCCGCGCTCGGGGCGGTGGTGTGGGGGGCGGCCACGGGAATCCAGGAATCCATCCTGCGCGCCACCGTCGCCGACCTCGTCCCTCCCGGCAGGAGGGCTACCGCGTACGGCATTTTCGCGGGCGTCGTCGGCGGCGCGAGTCTGGCCGGCGGGGCGCTCGTCGGGTGGTTGTACGCGTACTCGATTCCGGTTCTGGTGGCGGTGGTTGCCGCGATACAGGCCCTCGCCCTGGCCCTTTTCCTCAGCACCCTCGCCCGCCGCTCCTGACGCTCCCTCGGGGGAGCGGGCCAAGACTTTAAGGAGGGATCGGTCCGGTCCGCGCAGTGGGCACGGCGCGACAGCTGACAGTCCAGGCCGGCATGCGTTCGCCCATGAGGGTGCGCGTCCTCAGCCCCGCCTCGAGACCGGCTCGGCGACAGCGACGAACGCCCGGCTCCTGGCATTCGGGATCCTGGGGCTGATCGTCTTCCTCGGCACCACCGGCGCAGGTCACCGGCAGCCCGGCGAAACCGGGTCGGTCGTCGAGGAGCGGCACTACATCGGTGACGGATACCGCCACCATCACGGTGATCGAGGCCGCGACTGAACCGCCGTCAGCGGCTGTCGGAGTGTTCGGCGGGGCGGAGCGTGGCGCGCCCCGCTTCGAGGCGGGCGGCCGGGACGCGGTAGGGGGAGCAGGAGACGTAGTCGAGGCCGGCCCGGTGGAAGAAGTGGATGGAGCGGGCATCGCCGCCGTGCTCCCCGCAGACACCGGTGGTCAGGCCCGGGCGGGAGGCCAGCCCCTTTTCCAGCGCCATCGTGATGAGCAGGCCCACCCCCTCGGTGTCGAGGCTGGTGAACGGCGACGTCTCGAAGATGTGGTTCTTGAAGTACAGGGGGAAGAACGCGGCTTCGGCGTCGTCGCGCGAGCAGCCCCAGGTGGTCTGGGTGAGGTCGTTGGTGCCGAAGGAGAAGAAGTCGGCGGCCTCCGCAATGCGGTCTGCGGTCAGCGCGGCGCGCGGCAGTTCGATCATGGTGCCGATCGGGCAGTCGATCCGTGTTCCGGTCTCTGCCGCGACCTCGGCCAGGACCTGCTCGACCCGGTCGCGGACCAGGCGCAGTTCCTCCACCGCCCCGACGAGGGGCACCATGATCTCGGCGCGCGGACGGCCCCCTGCGCGCAGGCGCTCGGCGACGGCTTCGGCGACCGCACGTACCTGCATGGTGATGAGGCCGGGCACGGTCAGGGCCAGGCGTACGCCTCGCAGCCCCAGCATGGGGTTGGTTTCGTGCATCCTCTCGACCGCTGCCAGCAGTTCCACGTCGTGCGCGGCGGGGGAAGGGGTGGCGGCCAGGCGCAGACTCAGCGCGGTGCGGTCGGGCAGGAACTCGTGGAGCGGCGGGTCCAGGAGCCGGATGGTGACGGGCAGTCCGTCCATGGCCTCCAGAATGCCCACGAAGTCCTGGCGCTGCAGCGGCAGCAGCGCATCGAGGGCCTTGGCGCGGGCTGCCTCGTCGGCGGCCAGGATCATCGCTTCCACCAGGGGGCGCCGGGTGCCCAGGAACATGTGCTCGGTGCGGCAGAGCCCAATGCCCTCGGCGCCGAGCCGTCGGGCCAGAGCGGCGTCGTGAGGAGTGTCGGCGTTCGCGTAGACCTTCAGACGCCGGGCGGAGTCGGCGTGCCGCAGCGAGCGGGCCACGGCATCGGTGAGCGCCCCGGTGCTGCGTCCGTTCTCCAGGAAGGACCCGACCGGGGAAGACTCCAAGGGCAGCGCCCCGAGGTGGACGGCGCCGGTGGTTCCGTCGACCGACAGAAGGTCGCCCTCGGCGACCACGGTGCCCGCTCCGGTGGTCGCCCGCCGCCCGGCAGCGTCGACGGTGAGGTTCTCCGCACCGCATACGCATACCTTGCCCATCCCCCGGGCGACGACGGCCGCATGGCTGGTCTTTCCTCCGCGACTGGTCACCACGGCCTCGGCGGCCACCATGCCCGGCAGGTCGTCGGGGGTGGTCTCCCGGCGGATCAGGACGCATGCCTCGCCGCGGCCTGCACTGCGTACCGCGGCGGCGGAGTCGAAGACGGCCCGCCCCACTGCGGCGCCCGGCGATGCCGCGAGGCCGCGGGCCAGGGGAGCGCGGGCGGGGTCCGCGGCGAACTGCGGGAACATCAGCCGTGTCAACTCCTCACCGTCGACCCGCTCCAGCGCCGTCCTGTCGCTGATCACCTTCTCGTCCACGAGCGCGTAGGCGATACGGAATGACGCCTCGGCGGTCCGCTTGCCGACACGGGTCTGCAGGAGCCACAGCCGGCCGCGCTCGATGGTGAACTCCACGTCGCACAGATCCCGGTAGTGTCCCTCCAAGGTCTGCAGGTGCCCCAGCAACTGCCGGTAGCAAGCGGGGGAGAGACGCTCGAGTTCGGCCAGCGGCACGGCATCGCGGATGCCGGCGACCACATCCTCGCCCTGCGCATCGCTCAGGTACTCGCCGTAGGCACCGGCACTGCCGGTCGCCGGATCGCGGGTGAAGGCCACTCCGGTTCCGGAGTCGGCCCCCAGATTCCCGAAGACCATCGCCTGGATGTTCACCGCGGTGCCCAGCGCGTCGGAGATGTGCTCACGGCGGCGGTACAGGCGGG
Organism: Streptomyces sp. NBC_01465; assembly: GCF_036227325.1. NCBI lineage: Bacteria > Bacillati > Actinomycetota > Actinomycetes > Kitasatosporales > Streptomycetaceae > Streptomyces > Streptomyces sp. NBC_01465. Next base: position 8,664,538 of record NZ_CP109467.1, read on the forward strand.
CCCGCTCCGCGTTCCAGGAGGAGAACACCGCCCGTACGGCGCACCGCAGTTGGGCGCGGGGATCCTGCGGGAACTCCTCGCCGCTCTCCCGGAGAATGATCGCCTGGTATCTCCCGACGATCTCCTGCAGATCGGCCACGTCCAGCTGCTGGTCCTGCTTCAGGGAACGGTCGTGCTTGAGGTGAGCGAGAGCGTCCTCGAAGTGCTGGCCGTCCACGCCCATCACGGTGCGGCCGTACATCTGCAACAGCCTGCGGTAGGAGTCCCAGGCGAACCGTTCCTTGCCCGAGGCGGCGGCCAGCCCGAGGACGCTCACGTTGTTGAGGCCGATGTCCAGGACGGTGTCCATCATGCCGGGCATGGAGAACCTGCTGCCCGAGCGGACCGACACCAGCAGCGGATCCTGGTTGGAGCCCAGGGTGCGTCCGGTCTCCTTCTCCAGGGCGAGCAGGCCCTCTTCGAGCTCCCCGGCCATCTCCGGCGGTTCCGTACCGGAGTCCAGATAGACGCGGCAGGCCTCGGTGGTGACGGTCATCCCGGGCGGCACGGGCAGACCGAGGCGGGTCATCTCGGCCAGGCCGGCCCCCTTCCCACCGAGCAGGCCGGCCATATCGCGGCTGCCCCGGGCGAATGCGGAGACGTAACTGGTCATGGTCGGCCTCTTCTTCGGTGTGCGGGCGGAGTGTGGGGTTCAGGAGTGGGACACGACGGCGACGGGGCACTTGGCGTGGTGCAGCGCCGCGTGGGCGACGGCTCCGATGCGCGGGCCGACGGACGCCGCCCGGTGCCTGCGGCCGACGACCAACAGCCCGGCCTGCGCTGCGCCGTGGACCAGGCGGTACGCGACCCGGCCCTCCACCGCCTGCGCGCTGAGCGCCAGTTGCGGGTACTTCTCCTGCCACTGCCGCACCACGGCCGACAGGGCTTTCTCCCGCTCGGCAGCCAGGTCGTATCCCGACGTCAGGTCCGCACCGGCAGCCATGGCGTAGGGGGACGGCGGCCGGTAGACGTGCACGATGCGCAGCGGGGCACCGCGCAACGCGGCCGCCTCGTAGGCGAAGGCGATCACCTCGTCGCACGGCTGGTCGAGATCCAGGCCCAGGACGACATCACGCAATCCCGTGCTGGTCGACGAGTGGCCCCGGGGATCGGGCAGATGCTCGTCGGTCTCCTGCTCCCCGGCCCGTACGAGAATCACCGGACACCGGGCGCGGGCCACCACCTGCAGGGCCAGGGAGCCCATCAGGAATCCGGACAGCCCTCCCAGCCCCAGCGAACCGAGTACCAGGACCTGTGCCTCGTCCGCGCAGCGCAGCAAAGTCTCCAGAGCGGGCCGGTCGGCCTGCCTGCTCACCAGGGGAACCTGGGGATACCTGGCCCTGAGATGGTCCTCGGCCTCCCGCAGGATCCGCCCGGCCCAGTGCCGCTGGACTGCCCGGTCGGCCTCCGTGGCACCGGGGTGCGGCTGCCACGACCATGCGTGCACCACCTGCAAGGTGGTCTGCCTGAGCCGAGCCTCCCGCGCGGCCCATCCGGCCGCGGCCAGACTCTCGGCGGAACCGTCCACTCCCACGATCACCGGTCGAAGCATGAACAGCCACCTCCCGAACGCCGCCGCGGCGGCGTGTCCACGAACTGTTGGGTCTCACCACTCACCCTGCGCCCGCAGCTCCTGCCGCAGCAGGGGCCGCCAGGCCTGGGTGCGGGTCCGAACGGCCCCTGCGCACGGGCAGGCCGACCGGCGACGGTGGAGACCGGCATTCGCCACCGGGGAGGTGGGGCACTCATGCAGGACCATGTGGTCGCCGGGTGCGACGGGTCACCGGCCGGCGCGCGGGCCGCTCACTGGGCCGCGGCAGTGGCACTCGTACGCGATGTCCCGCTGCAGGTGCTGTGCGCCGTGCCGCCCGCCACGGCTGGCACGTACGGTGCAGACCTGCTTTCAGCGTGATCTAGCGAGGAACCCCGGGCGTTCAGGCCCGGGAGGAATCGCTTCTCAAGATAGGGGTGACCCGCACCGGAGCACGGGTCTGCCCTGTTGGTCTCAGCCGGGATGTTTCTGGTTCTCGATGTACTCCTTGATGATCGACAGCGGGGCGCTGCCGCAGGACGCGGCGAGGTAGGACGGCGACCAGAAGTGCGCGCCCCACAGGTACCGGCGGATGTGGTCGGGAAACTCCTGGCGGAGTCTGCGGGCTGAGACGCCCTTGAGGGAGCCGACCAGCCGGGAGATGGCGACCTTTGGCGGGTAGTGCACGAGCAGATGGACGTGATCACGCTCGCCGTTGAACTCCACCAGTTCGGTTTCGAAGTCCGCGCACACAGCCCGCATGATCTCTTCGCAGCGCGTAAGGATCTCGTCGGTGAACGGTCCGCGCCGGTACTTGGGGGTGAAGACCAAGTGGGCGTGGAGGGTGTGGACGACGCTACGACCCCTGTGAATGTTGGGGTTTGGTTCCCAGCGTGGTGACATAGGTCAATATAATCAGCCGCGTGAAGATCGTGACGCAGGTGAAGCTGATGCCGGAGGTCGACCAGGCCGCCGCGCTCCGCTCCACGCTGCGAACGGTCAATGAGGCGGCGTGCTGGGTTTCCAAAGTGGCGTTCGAGCGTGGGGTTCCGCGTGAGTACGAGCTGCGCAAGCACACCTACCCGCGCCTCAAGGCCGAAGGGCTCGGGGCGCAGGCGGCGCAACACGTGATCAAGAAGGCGCGGGATGCCTACACGACGCTGCACGCCAACATCCGGGCCGGGAATCTCGGCAAGGAGGGCTCCAAGAGGCGGGTGAAAGCGGAGTCGAAGCCGATCACGTTTCGGCCAAAGGCGGCGCAGCCGTTCGATGACCGGTCTCTGTCATGGCAGTTGGATGCCCAGACCGTGTCGATCTGGACGACGGCCGGGCGCATCAAGAACGTTCGCTTCGCCTGCTCCGCCGACGCGCTCGAGGTGCTCCAGCAGTACCGCAAAGGCGAGTCGGATCTGATCGAGCGTGACGGCGTTTTCTACCTGGTCGCCACCTGCGATGTCCCCGAGGCCGAGACGTACGAGCCGGACGGCTTCATCGGCGTCGACCTCGGCATCGTCAACATCGCCACCACGTCCACCGGCTACCAGGCCGCCGGGCGCGGCCTCAACCGCTACCGTAAGCGTCAGCTTGCCCTGCGGGCCAAGCTCCAGAAGAAGCACACCAAGAGCGCGAAGCGCCGGTTGAAGGAGCGTTCTCGCCGCGAACAGCGGCACGTCAAGAACACCAACCACATCATCGCCAAGACGATCGTGACCGAGGCTGAACGCACCTCGGCCGGGATCTCCCTGGAAGAACTCAAGGGAATCCGGCAGAGGGTACGGCTCCGCAAGCCCCAACGGGTCGCACTTCACTCCTGGGCCTTCGCCCAGCTCGGAGACTTCATCGTCTACAAGGCCAAGCGGGCAGGCGTGCCCCTGGTCTTCGTTGATCCCGCGTACACGTCGCAGGCGTGCGCCGAGTGCGGCCACGTCGACAAGCGCAACCGTGTCGACCAGGGGCTTTTCATCTGCCGGGGGTGCGGGGTCGTTACCCACGCCGACCGGAATGCTTCCCACAACATCGCCACTCGTGGCGAGACCGTGTGGAATGCGGGGCGTGAGTCACGCGTCCCTGCACCCTAGGGGTGTCTGGACGGAGGAGGCCACGTCACAGCCAGTGACGCCCTACCTCCAAACCCGGTCTTTTAGGGCCGGGTCAAGTTGACGGCAGCTGAACCGGCTGTACCAGGCCCTCACCGTCCTGTACCCGTCCCTCAAGCGCACCAGGCAGAGGGTCACCGGCCGGGGGCCAGTCGTCCTCGTGCCGCACGAGCCCGCCGGCAGGGCGCAGCACACGCCTGGGACAGCCGGCCGGCGCTCTCGTGCGCGCCTCGGCCGGCTCGGACCTGCTGGTGGTGGGGCGATCAGGGACACGACTGCGTGCCACCGGGGAGGCCGTACTCGCGTACAGCACCTGCCCGGTGGCCGTCGTTTCCTGCTGAACACCGGTGCGCCTAAAGGTCCTTGGCCACCAGGGCGGTGAGGTCCAGCAGGCGCTGGGTGTAGCCCCACTCGTTGTCGTACCAGCCGAACACCTTGACCAGCGGCCCGTGGGCCAGGGTCAGCGCCGGGTCGAAGATGCACGAGGACGGATCGCCGATGACGTCGCGGGAGACGATCGGTGCCCCGGTCACCCGCAGGATGCCGCGCAGAGATCCCTCGGACGCCGTGAGGAACGCGTCGTTGACCGCCTCGGCGCTCGTCTCGCGGTGCAGCACCACGGCCAGGTCCGTGAGCGAGCCGTCCTCCACCGGTACGCGTACCGCGATGCCGTCGAGCACCCCGTCCAGTTCGGGCAGCACCATGCCCACCGCCCGGGCCGCGCCGGTGCTGGTGGGGATGATGCTCAGGGCGGCGGAGCGGGCCCGGCGCAGGTCCTTGTGGGGGCCGTCCAGCAGTGCCTGGTCGTTGGTGTAGCCGTGGATGGTGGTCATCAGCCCGCGCTCGATCCCGAACTGCTCGTGCAGGATCTTCACCATCGGGGCCACGCAGTTGGTGGTGCAGGACGCCGCGGAGACGACCTGGTGCAGGGCCGGGTCGTACGTGTCGTCGTTGACGCCCATGACGATGGTGGCGTCCGCGTTCTTGCCCGGCGCCGAGAGCAGGACCTTGCGGGCGCCGTTCTTGAGGTGCACGGCAGCCGCCTCGCGCTCCCGGAAGCGTCCCGTCGACTCGATCACCACGTCGGTTCCGCCGGTGCTCCAGTCGAGCGCGGCCGGGTCGCGCTGCGCGGTGACGGCGATGCGGTGTCCGTCCACGGTCAGCGACTCGTGGTCGAAGGAGACCCTGCGGTGCAGACGGCCGTAGGTGGAGTCGTACTCCAGCAGATGAGCCAGGGTCGCGGGCGGGGCGATGTCGTTGACGGCCACCACCTCCAGGCCGACTTGGTCCCGGCCGGACTCTGCGCGCTCCAGTACGGCGCGCAGGTAGTTGCGGCCGATCCGGCCGAATCCGTTGATGCCCACACGGACTGTCATGGCAATCCTTTCCGTTGTGGAGACTGTGGAGAGTGCGGTGAACGGGCAGAGGACGGGGGCCGGGACACGGCGTGTGTCCTGGCCCCCGTCCTCGGGATCGTGCGTGTCGGATCAGTGGAGCCAGCGGTGGTCACGTACGAAGGGGAGTCGCTGCCAGAGCGTTCCCAGGCCCCAGGTGAGGCCGGCGCCGGCGACCGCGAGCGCGATGATGATCACCGCGTAGATGACGTGGTAGTCGATGAGCGGATTCGACGACATGCTCGGCGCACCGCCGGACACGTGCTTGGCAGGCGGCCACTCGGCCGTCCACATCAGCGCCATCATCACGGTGCCCGCCACGGCGGCGAAACGCATCGCCACTCCGGCGACGAGGGCGACGCCGATCCCCAACAGGCCGAGCATGAACAGCCAGTTCGCCCAGGGGGCGCCTGCCCAGTCGTGGAACGTCGACTGCAGGGGTCCGGACGACACGCTGCTCAGGAAGCCCTTGGTGGGCGAGCCACCGTCGATCCAGCCCTTGCCCGCCGGGGTCGCGTACCCCCAGCCGAAGGTCTTGTCGAAGAACGCCCACAGGAAGATCCCGCCGGTCAGTACCCGTACGACGGCGAGCGTGCGGCCCAGGGCGGTGCTGGCCACGGCGGGGGCTGCGGTCGTCGTGGCGGTGGTGGCTGCGGCCCCGTTCCTGCGCGAGCGGTGACCGAAGCCAAAGGTCCGGTGCGGATGCTCGTGGATTGCCATGGTGCTCATCCCTTCAACTGGCCCGGTGTGGTTGCAGGTTCACCATCCCGCGTGTGCGGCGGCCCCGGCTGGGGGCGCGGGGCCCTCGTAGGGGGCCGAACGGCCCTCAATTCGCGGGCCGCACGGACCGGGTGTGCTCAGGACTCCCACCTCCAGTCGGCGACCTCGGGGAGGTCGGTGCCGTGCCGGAGGATCCAGGCGTGGTGACGGGTCCGCGCGTCAGCTTCGCCATCCCCACCGCGTCCCGGCCGATGCTCGGATAGATCTCGCTGTACGTACCCTCCAGCCAGGAGTTCGCCAGCACAGCAGGACCCCCGTGCCCGGGGCCCCAGATGCACAGGGCCGGCAGATCGTGCGCGGAGATGATGCGGTTGAGGTGCGTGTGGATCAGGTTGAGGCCCGGCGAGGTGCCCCAGTGCCCCAGCAGCCGCGGCTTGATGTCGCCGGCCTCCAGAGGCCGCTCCAGCAGTGCGTTGCCCATCAGATAGATCTGCCCGACGGCCAGGTAGTTCGCCGCGCGCCAGTGGGCGTCCAGCTCCCGGAGCTCCTGGGCGTCGAGTGCGTCGCTCGTGAAGGGGTCGGTCGTGCGCATGGCTTTCTCCGTAACGTCGTTGTGAGATGGGGGTGTTCACCGAACGGCGGGACTGAAGCGATGGCCGGCAGGAAGACCACGGAGGATCCGGGTGGTGCCCGGGGGCTGCCGCGTGCGCTCTACGAGAGTGAACTGGCGCGCCTGCAGCAGGAATTGATCACCCTGCAGGAGTGGGTGCGCGCCGAAGGGGCCCGGCTGGTGGTGGTCTTCGAGGGACGGGACGCGGCGGGCAAGGGCAGCACGATCAAGCGGGTCGCCGAACATCTCAACCCGCGGATCGCCCGCATCGTCGCCCTGCCCAAACCCACCGGGCGCGAACGCACCCAGTGGTACTTCCAGCGTTACGTCGAGCACCTGCCCGCCGCCGGGGAGATCGTTCTCTTCGACCGCAGCTGGTACAACCGGGCCGGTGTCGAGCACGTCATGGGTTTCTGCACCAAGGAGGAACACCAGCGGTTCCTCCACCAGTGCCCGCAGTTCGAACGCATGCTGGTCGAGGACCGCATTCTGTTGCGCAAGTACTGGTTCTCGGTGAGCGACGCCGTCCAGGAACAGCGCTTCGCCCGCCGGCTGAGCGACCCCACCCGGCGGTGGAAACTCTCCGCGATGGACCTGGAGTCGATCACCCGCTGGGAAGCCTATTCCCGGGCCAAGGACGAGATGTTCGTCCACACCGACACGTCGGAGGCACCGTGGTGGGTGGTGGAGAGCGACGACAAACGCTCCGCCCGCCTCAACATGATCGCCCACCTGCTGTCCAGCGTGCCCTACCAGGCCCAGGAGACGCCGCGGCTCACGCTCCCTCCGCGACCGCCCGCCACCGGCTACCAGCGTCCGCCGCGCGAACTGCAGACGTACGTCCCCGACCACGCCGCACACCTGCGTGGCTGAAGCACACCTCTCCGCCCCTGCCCGGCCCACGCTCCTCACCGCCCTCCCCGGGTGCCCCGCCGTCGGCGTGACACCCGCGAACGGTCCCGCCCCCCCCAGGGGCAGGACCGGCAGGGGCAATTGGGTCCTGTTCCGGGCCTACCGGCCCACCCGCGCTACGGGACGACAGCGACGGGGCAGTCGGCGTGATGCAACAACGCGTGCGCCACACGCCCCGGTCGGTGGCTGCGCCGCGTCACACCCACGACCACCAGATCCGCCGCGGCCGCACGGTCCAGCAACACCTTGTGCGCCGCCCCCTCGACCGTGGAGCGCTCCACGACCACCGACGGCTCGTCCTTCGAAGCCCGCTGGACGGTCTGCTCGATCAGCTCGGCTGCGAGCTGCTCGTGGGCATGGGCCGGCGTTTCCACCAGCACCGGGACATCGGCGGCCTCATAGGCCGGGCACCGCCAACTGCGTACCGCCTCCAGCGAGCAGCCGCGCACCGCGGCCTCCCGGAACGCGAATGCTGCGGCACGGGTTCCCGCCTCCTCGCCAACACCCAGCACGATCCGCCGGTTTGCCCCCGGCCCGCGCGCGGGCGACGTACGCACCACGACGACCGGGCAGTGGGCCCGGGCCGCGAGCATCAGACTCACCGAGCCGAGCAGTGTGGCGGCGAGCGCACCGCGCCCGCGGCTGCCAGTGACCACCGCCCACGCAGAGTTGCTCGCGCGCACCAGCGCACCCACCGCATCCTGCCCCTGCACCTCGCCGGTGACCTCGACGTTGCTGTTCCGCCGGTGCGCATGCTCCACGGCGGCGGCCACGATCTCCTCGGCGAGCCGCTGTTCGAAGGAGCGCCCCGCGTTGTACTGCAGCAGCGGACCTTCGTAGCGCTCCCACAGCGATCCGTACACCAGACGGACCTTCAGGTGGTGGCGGGCGGCCGCGTCCACGGCCCAGTCGACCGCACGCAGGCTCGCATCGGATCCGTCTGTCCCAACGACCACGGGCAGTTCCATGGTGTGCGCCGCCTTCCCTGATCCTCGTATCGGGGCACTTGCAAACTCCCACCTGCCGGGTTGCGCAGGCAGGGGCCCTTCGGCCCCCGGGGTATGACCCAGTGGCTCTGTCGGGGAGTTCACCGGCCCGCGTATCAAAGAGCGATACCGCAAAGGGTGTTTCCGTACGGGACGAAGCAATGTCCGTCCGCCGGAGCACCCGGACCTCTGGACACCCGGCGCGAGGCCCGGGTGGCGAGGCTCATCCGTGGGGGAGCGGGTCCCCGCGAGTTCCTGCGGCCGGAACTCCCGCGCCGGCCGCAGGAACTCTCCAGCCACCGCATCACCTGTGAACCGCCCCGGTGAGGGCCGGTCGGCCCCTGTAACGGACCCGGGCAGCCCCTTCGTCCGGGCCGGTGCGCGGGCCGACGCTGAGATCGGACCCGCACGCTTCGAGAAGGGCTTCAGAGATGACCGAGACCCGGCACGACGGGGTGCACACGCTGCTCATGGACGGGACCACCGCTCACATTCGTCGCGGCGGTCCCGGTGACCGTGCAGCTGTGCTCCACCTTTACGAGGCGATGTCGCCGCAGAACCTGCGACTGCGGTTCTTCGGGCTTAGCCATCGCTCGGGGGAGCAGGCGGCCGAGAGGGTCGCCGCCCCTGCGCACGAGGGCTATTGCGCGCTGATCGCCGAGAGCGAGGGGAGCCTGATCGGATTGGCCGAGTACCAGCTCGTCGAGGCGGGGACGGCGGAGATCGCCCTGGCCGTCGCCGACGACCACCACCATCAGGGCATCGGCACTCTTCTGCTGGAGCATCTCATCGACGCCGCCCGCACCGAGAAGGTCTCTTCCTTCACGGCGGACGCCCTGGCGGAGAACCACGAGATGCTGAAGGTGTTCGCTGATCTGGGCCTGCACTCCCGCCGCCGGTTCAAGGGGCCCGACGTGCAGTGCACCGTGGAACTCGAGCCCGGCGAGGAGTACTTGGCGGCCGTGGACGCGCGGTCCGCCGTCGCGGACGTGGCAAGCCTGCGCGCGCTCCTCGCGCCCCGCTCCGTGGCGGTCATCGGCGCAGGTCGCAGCGCCGGATCCGTAGGGCGGGCCGTGCTGCGCAACCTGCGCACCGGCGCGTTCACCGGTCTCCTGCAGGCGGTCAATCCCAGCGCGGCAGCGATTGAATGGGTCGGCTGCCACCCGGACGTGCAGGCTTTGAGTGAGGTGCCCGACCTCGCCGTGCTCGCCGTTCCGGCCGCAGCGATTTCCCGGACGGCACGCGAGTGCGGCGCCAAGGGGATACGCGCCCTGGTCGTCGTCTCCGCCGGGCTCAGTCCGCAGGAGTCCGACGACCTGCTCGCCGCGTGCCGGCGCTACGGAATGCGCCTGGTGGGACCCAATTGCCTGGGCGTCGCCAACACCGACCCCGCACTCAAACTCAACGCGACCTTCGCCGCCGGACGCCTGCTGCCGGGGACCGCCGGTGTCGCGGTGCAGTCCGGGGGAGTGGGCATCGCCGTCCTGGAGGGCCTGGGCCGGCTGGGAATCGGCGTGTCCACGTTCGTCTCCCTCGGCGACAAGCGCGATGTCAGCGGCAACGACATGCTGCAGTGGTGGGAGCAGGACCAGGTCACCGACCTGGCCATCCTCCACCTGGAGTCCTTCGGCAACCCCCGCGCCTTCTCCCGCACAGCACGGCGCCTGGCCCGCACCATGCCAGTCCTGACCGTCGACGCCGGGCGCACCTCCGCCGGCCGCCGGGCCGCCGCCACGCACTCCGCCGCCGCGGCCACCCCCACCCTCACCCGCCAGGCGCTCTTCACCCAGGCCGGGATCATTGCCACCCGCACCATCGGCGAACTCCTGGACACCGCGGCCTTCCTGCACTCCCAGCCCCTCCCGCAGGGCGCCCGCGTCGCGGTGGTCACCAACGCGGGCGGCGCCGGAGTACTGGCCGCCGACGCACTCACCGAGGCCGGACTCACTCTGCCCGTCCTCGGAGCCGACCTGATTGCGGACCTGCTGGCCCTGCTCCCCGCCGGGGCGACCGCAACCAACCCCGTCGACGTGACCCCGGCGGTCGGTGAGAGCCAACTCGCCGCCTGCATCGACCGGCTGAGCGCACACGGCGCGGTGGACGCCGTCCTGGTGGCCCTCGTCCCCACCGCCGTGGCCCTGGCCACCGGCGACGAGCTGACCCGGGCCCTCACCCACATCGCCCGCCCCGCGCGCCCGGTCGCCCTGGTGCTGCCCGCCCAGGCGACCCGCACGGAACTGCTCCCCGCCCACGGCGGCAGGGCCGTTCCCTCCTACGCCGACGCCCAGGACGCCGCCGCGGCGCTCGCCCACGCGGCGACCTACGCCCAGTGGCGCGCCCGCCCGGCACAGGCCCCGCTTCCGCCCTTCGACGCCGACACCGAGGCGGCCGCCACCACGGTGCGCCGCTACCTCCAGACCCACCCCGAAGGCGGCTGGCTCGACCCCCGCACCACCGCCGAACTCCTCACCCACTACCGCATTCCGCAGCTTCCCTGGGCGTGGGCCACCACGGAGGACGAAGCGGCCGACGCGGCCGCCCGGCTGGCCGGTCCCGACGGCCGGGTCGTGATGAAGGCGTACTGGCCCGGGCTGATCCACAAGAGCGAGCAGCGCGCCGTCCTGCTCGACCTGCAGAACGAAGCGCAAGTCAGGGCCGCTCACCGGGACCTCGCCACCCGCTTCGGCGATCTGATGACCGGAGTGGTCATCCAGCCGCTCGCCGAGCGCGGCACCGAACTGTTCGCCGGCGTGACCCAGGACGAGGTATTCGGCCCCTTGGTCCTGTTCGGACTCGGCGGCACCGCCACCGAACTTCTCACCGACCACGCGGCGCGCCTCGCCCCCCTCACCGCCGGCGACGTCCACGACCTCATCACCTCGCCCCGCTGCGCCCCGCTGCTGTTCGGCCACCGCGGCAGCGGGCCCGTCGACCTGAACGCCCTGGAACAGCTGCTGCTGGGCCTGTCGAGCATGGCATTCGACCTGCCGCAGCTCGCCGAGGCCGACCTCAATCCAGTCCTTGCCGGACCTCGCGGAGTCACCGTTCTCGATGCCCGTGTCCGCCTGATTCCCCGCGCCGCCCACGACCCCTACCTGCGCCGACTGCGCTGAACACCCTCCAAGGAGGCCCCAGATGAAACACACCAAGGTCGGCACCGTGATGACTCGTGACGTCGTCACCGTCCGCGAAAGCACCCCCTTCAAGAAGGTCGCCCGTTTGCTGGAGGAGAGCCGCATCAGCGGCCTGCCCGTCCTCGACGACGACGAGCACGTCATCGGCGTCGTCTCCGAGACCGACCTCATGCAGCACCAGGCTGGCGATCCCGGCCCCGTACGGCACCCCGCGCTGCGCCGGTGGAAGCTCCTCGTGTCGGGCACGGCCCGCCGCCGGCTCGCCAAGTCCCGGGCGACCAACGCCGGATCACTGATGTCCACCCCGGCGGTCACGGTGCACGCCGACGACAGCATTGCCGAAGCGGCCCGCACCATGGCCGAGCACCACATCGAGCGCCTCCCCGTCCTCGACGCGGAGGACCGCATGGTCGGCATCGTCGCCCGCCGCGACATCCTGCAGGTCTTCCTGCGCCCGGACGAGGAGATCCGCACCGCCGTTCTCCAGGACGTCGTGGTCGGCGCTCTCTGGCTGGCCCCCCAGACCATCAACGTGAGTGTTCACAACGGGGTCGTCACCCTGCACGGGCAGGTCGAACGACTCAGCGAGAAGCCCATCGCCCTGCACATGACGAGTCTCGTCGACGGCGTCGTCGCGGTCGTCGACCGGCTCACCTACCGCCTGGACGACTCACACCTGCAGCCCGCCGAACTGGCAGTCCACGGTGTGACCGAATCCTGGCTGCGGAAACTCTGAGGAAGGCGGGCCCTCGATGACTGCCACCGTCCTGATCGCCTACGCCTCCAGGGAAGGCGCCACTGTCGGAATCGCCCGTACGCTGGCGGCGGCTCTGGACGAACACGGCCTGCACACCCGGGTGACGGCCGCCGCCGACGTCCAGGACCTCCACGGCTGCGACGCCGTCGTCCTGGGCAGCGCCCTCTACGCCGGGCGCTGGCTCAAGGACGCCCGAACCTTCGCCCGCATCCACCGCCGCGCCCTGGCCGAACTGCCCCTGTGGCTCTTCAGCAGCGGCCCCCTGGACGACTCCGCCACCACCCGCTCCATCCCGCCGGTGGCAGGCGTGGCCCGCACCGCACGACGTCTGCGGGCCCGCGGCCACATCACGATCGGCGGCGCCCTGCAAGCAGGGGCCACCGGCCGCATGGCCCGCATGCTCCTGGCCCAAGGCCGCGGCGGCGACTTCCGCGACCCGGAGCAGATCCGCACCTTCGCAACCCGGATCGCCGGCGCTCTCAGCCCGGCGACCCACCCCTGACTCCCTCCGCGGCGGCCGCCCTCACCGATGACCGCCGCCCGCCCGGAAAGGAAATACCATGCCCGCCCCGCCCCGCCGCGCATCGTCGTCGGCATCGACACCTCCGTCGCATCAACTGCCGCACTGCGCTGGGCCGCCGCCCAGGCCGCCGCACTGCACGCACAGATCATCGCTGTCCACGCGTGGCAGCCGGCCACCTGCCAACTGGCCCCCTACGCCCACGTACCCGCCCACCCCACGCCCGGCGAAGAGCGCCGGTACGCTGAACAGCTGCTCGACCACGTGGTCCGTGGCGCCCTGGGCGAGAGACCCCCGGTGCCCGTGCGTACGGTCGTCGCCGAAGGACCCGCCGTCGCGGTCCTGCTGGAACACGCCCGCACAGCCCTGCTGCTGGCCCTGGGCCACCGCCCGCACGCCGGCACTGCGGCACCGGCGGTCGGAGCCGTCGCGAGGGGTTGTCTGAGCGCGGCCACCGTCCCTGTCGTGAGCATCCCCGCCGACCCCGGGCCACACCGGCGAACAGCCCACGCAGCCCATGCCGCCCTCCGGGCCGGATGACTGCACCGTCCGCCCGGCACCCGGCACCCGGCCGGGGCCGGACGGACCTCGTGCCTGGACCGCGCGGCCCGTACCGGACGGGCGGCCGTCCGAGCACGCTGGCAGAGGAAGGCCCCTTTCCCTTCCGGGGCCCCGCACAAGGAGGTTCTGTGATGAACGCGACCACCCGGATGACCAGCGCACTGACCGCCCCCTACCGTGAGCGACTGATGCAGGGCGCCCGTGAGGTGTCCTTCGCCCAGGGCGAGCGTCTGTTCTCCGAGGGCCAGCACGCCGACCGGTTCTGGGTCATTCGCACCGGCACCGTCGCCCTGGACCTGCACGTGCCCGGGCGCCGCCCCGCGATCATCGAGACGCTCGGCCACGGCGAACTCCTCGGCTGGTCCTGGCTGTACGCCCCCTACACCTGGCAGATGGGCGCCGAAGCGGTCTCTCCGGTCCGCGCCTACGAACTGGACGCGGAGACGGTCCGCACCCTGTGCCGGCAGGACCCCGTCCTCGGAACCGCCGTCGCCCTGTGGGTCGGCCGTGTCCTCTCCCGCAGGCTGCTCGCCGCCCGGACCCGACTGCTCGACCTCTACGCCCCTTACGGCAGCGGCCTGCCCCGCTGACCGCGCCCGCCCACCCCTGCCTGCCCCGACACCCCGTACGGAGGACACCGTGTACCCCGGACCGCAGACGGTCAGCGACGTGATGACCCACACCGTCATCGCCGTAGGCCGCGAGGCCACCTTCAAGGACATCGTCCACAGACTCCAGCAGTGGAAGATCAGCGCGCTGCCCGTCCTGGAGGGCGAAGGACGCGTGATCGGCGTGGTCTCCGAGGCCGATCTGATCCCCAAAGAGGCCTTCCACGACAGTGACCCCGGACGCCTCGGCGAACTCCGCAGCCTCACTGATCTCACCAAGGCCGACGGGCTCACCGCGGGACAGCTGATGACCGCCCCGGCCACCACCATCCACGCCTCGGCAACCCTCGCCCAGGCCGCCCGGGTGATGGCCCGCCGCGCCGTCAAGCGGCTCCCTGTCGTCAACTCCGAGGCACTCCTCGAAGGCATCGTCAGCCGCAGCGACCTGCTCACCGTCTTCCTGCGCTCCGACGAGGAACTCGCCGAGGAGATCCGGCACTCGGTCCTCTCCGCCCTCGCTCCGCACACCACCACACCGATCGTCGTGGATGTCCACGACGGCATCGCCTACCTGACAGGAACCGTGCAGGACACCAATCTGATCCCTCTCGCCACCCGCCTGGCCCGCGCTGTCGAGGGCATCGTGGACGTACGGAGCGCTCTCACCAACGGCCACCCCACAGCCCACTGAACCGCTCCGCCGGACCAGGGCCGCCGACACGACACGCGCGCACCTCAAGGGGGCAGAGAAGGTGCAGCAACGGTCACTTGGTGACAAGTCCCCCTCGTCCCCTTGCGCCGATGCTGAGATGTTCCATGCATACGGGCCGGAACAACACAGAACCCCGCAGGCACGCCACGGCCGAGGAGCCGTTCCGTGCCCTGCTGGAGGCGGCTCCCGACGCGATGGTGATCGTGGACGACACCGGCGTGATCAGGCTCGTCAATGCCCAGACGGAGGCGCTCTTCGGGTACCCCCGCAATGAACTGCTGGGGCGTCCCATCGAGATCCTGGTCCCGCAGCGCTTCCGTTCCCAGCATCCGGGCCACCGCCTGGACTACTCCGCCAATCAGCAGGTCCGCCCGATGGGCGCCAACCTCGAGCTCTACGGACTGCGGCGGGACGGCGGTGAGTTCCCCGTCGAGATCAGCATCAGCCCCCTGCAGACCCCCGACGGGCTGCTGATTTCGGCGGCCGTGCGCGACATCAGTGAGCGCCAGGCCGCCGAGGCTCGCTTCCGCGCCCTGCTGGAAGCCGCCCCCGACGCCATCGTCATCGTGGACGACGCCGGCACCATCCAGCTCGTCAACGCGCAGACCGAGACTCTATTCGGCTACCGACGTGAGGAGCTCCTGGGACGCCAGGTGGAAGTTCTGGTGCCCCAGCGCTTCCACCATCACCACCCGTCCCACCGCCACGGCTACGTGGACAACCACCGTGTGCGCCCGATGGGCGCCGGCCTGGACCTGCACGGGCTGCGCAAGGACGGCGGCGAGTTCCCCGTCGAGATCAGCCTCAGCCCCCTGGAGACCCCGGACGGCACGCTGATCTCCGCCGCGATCCGCGACGTCAGCGAACGCAAGGCTGCCGAGATCCAGCTCGCCGAACTCTACGAACAGCAGCGCCACGTCGCCCTCACCCTGCAACGCAGCCTGATGGGCTCGCCCGCCCCACTGCCCGGCATGGACGCCTCCAGCCGCTACTTCCCCGCACGTCAGGGCCCGGGTGTGGGCGGCGACTGGTTCGACCTGATCGCCCTGGGCGGCGGCCGGGTGGGCGTACTGATGGGCGACGTCATGGGCCGCGGCCTGGAGGCCGCAGCCGTCATGGGACAGCTCCGCTCGGCCTCCCACGCCCTGGCCAAGACCGGCATGCCGCCGTGGCAGCTCATGCGGGCCCTGGACGCGGTCGTCAGTGAACTGCCCGACCAACTCGTCACCTGCTGCTACCTGATCCTCGACCCGGACGAGAGCGCCCTGACCGTGTGCTCCGCCGGACATCTGCCGGTCCTGCTGGTGGACCCCACCGGTCAGGTCCGCCGACTCCCGGTACCCGTCAGCGTGCCCCTGGGCGTCGGCGAAGTACCCCACCAGGAAATCCGGCTCACCGTCCCGCCGTCCTCCGTGCTGGCCCTCTACACCGACGGTCTGGTGGAGACCCCCACCAGCGACATCGAGGAGCAGATCGACGCCCTGACCGTCGCCCTGGAGAAGGCCATCGCGGATTCACCCTGCCTGGACCTGGCGGCAGACTCCATCCTCGCCGCACTGCTGCCCGACCCGGTGGGCTACGCCGACGACGTGACCCTGCTCCTCGCCCGGATCCCGCTCGCCCCGCTCACCGCCGTATCCGCAGAGCTGCCCGCCCTGCCCGTCAGCGTGGGGGAGGGGCGGCGCTTCCTGCGCCGCACTCTGGAGGACTGGGGATGTGAGGACCTCACCGACACCGCCTGCCTGCTCGCCTCCGAACTTCTGACGAACGCGGTCCGCCATGCGTGCGACCCGCTCAGGCTGCGGCTGCGCCGCACACGCGACGACCTCACCATCGAAGTCTGCGACGGCAGCCCGGTCCTGCCCCGGGCCAGAACGGCCGCGCTCGACGAGGAGTCGGGCCGCGGACTGGCACTGCTCGACCAACTGGCCGCCACCTGGGGCACGCTGCCCACCCAGGACGGCAAAGCCGTATGGTTCTCCGTCCTCCTGCCCCCATCGCACAGCGGGTCGCCCCTGGAAACGGGTACGGCCCGCTGACCTGTCAACTGTGCCGCTGCGGCACGGGAACGGTCCTTCAAAGAATCTGGCGCCGCCACACGAGTGCCACCTCTTGCCACTCTGCGTCCCAGCCGCGCATCCGCAGCACCTCGATGTGGGCCCTCAGGCCGAGGCCGACCAGGAACACCAGCGCACCGGCCCCCGATCCGGCCAGAACCGCGGAGTAGCCCGCCCGAACGATGCGGTCGGAGTCCGAAGGAGGCGGGCTCACCAGGGAGTTGTGCGGACCCGCCCACGCGGTCACCGAAGTGCCCGCGGCGGCCCCGGCCGGCACCCGGGTCGTGCCTGTGCGGGTGGCGCCCCGCGCGTCGACCCAGCGGACCCGCGCCATCACCTGCTCGGAGCCGGCGCCCGACACCGCGGCCACGGCCGGCGGTGCCGCCTGTGTCAGCACGGCAGGGACGCGATGTCGGTCGCTCTGCTGTGCGGAGATGCTGCTGGAGACCCAACCGGCCGTGGCCGCGCCGACCGCGACAACGGCCACCGCGACCAGCGCCCAGGTCGCGGCCACGACCCAGGCCTCCAGTATGTCGCTGCGCCGCTTCAGCGGATTGTTCCGCCAGCGCCACAGCCGCACAGCGGTCCGCTTCGTGAATGCCATCGTGGAACGCCTCCTCGGGATCCTTCGACCGTGCCAGGCATGCACACGCTCCGGCAGGGGCCGATACGCCGCCCCCACGGGGCCGAAAGGTCTCAACGCGCCCCGGACAATGGGCTGTTAGGCCCTGGCCGACGGGGCTGTACGCGGGCGAGGATTCCTTCAGGACGAAGCACATCGCTCCAGTGAGGGACGGCCATGACCGCATCAGCCCACAAGTTCTCCGACGAGCACCCGATCAGGGTCTTCCTCGTCGACGACCACGAAGTCGTCCGGCGCGGTCTGATCGACCTGCTGGACGCCGAACCCGACATCGCGGTCGTCGGAGATGCGGGCTCGGTCGAACACGCCGTGAACCGCGGCAAGGCGCTGCGCCCCGATGTCGCCGTCCTCGACGTACGTCTGCCCGACGGGGACGGCATCACCGTCTGCAGGGAGTTGCGCTCGGACATGCCGGAGCTGGCCTGCCTGATGCTCACCTCGTTCGACGACGACGACGCCCTCCTCGACGCGATCATGGCGGGCGCATCCGGATACGTGCTGAAGCAGATCCGCGGGGCCGACCTGCTCTCGGCGGTGCGTACGGTGGCCGCAGGGCAGTCCATGCTGGACCCCGCGACCACGGCCCGGCTGATGAACAGCCTGCGCACCGAACCGGCGCCCGAGGGCGCCCAGCCGCCCGAACTCGCCGGTCTCACGGCGCGCGAACGCGACATCCTTGAGCTCATTGGCGGAGGACTCACCAACCGGCAGATCGGCGAGCAGCTGTTCCTGTCGGAGAAGACCGTCAAGAACAACATCTCCCGCCTCTTGGCGAAACTCGGGGTCCACCGGCGCGTCCAGGCCGCCGTGCTCGCTTCCCAGCTCGAGCGCCGCACCCCCTGAACGGCCGCCCAGGAAAGGCCTGTTCGGCCCCTTGGGGTGAACCGCCCGGCCCCTTCGATCCCTGCCCGGTCACCGGTCAGGCTCGAAAGGCAACCTGGAGGTGGGAGTCATGCCCCCTGCGACCCTCGACGGCGCAACCGTCGAAGCGCTGATCACCGCTGCTTCCGCAGCGCCCTCGATCCACAACACCCAGCCCTGGCGGTTCGGCCTGGACCCGCAGACCCTGACCTTCACCATCAGTGCCGCCCCCGAACGTGCCCTGCACCACAGTGATCCGCATGGGCGCGCCCTCCATCTCTCCGTCGGGGCCGCTCTGTTCAACCTGCGCGTCGCCGTCACCCACTTCGGCTGGCGGCCCCTGACCCGGCTCCTGCCGTCCCCGGCCGATCCGGCTCTGCTGGCCACCGTGCAACTGGCAGCCACCGCGAAGCAGGCCGCGGCCCACCGGCCGGACCTCTATGCCGGCATCGAACGCCGGCACACCAGCCGATTCCCCTTCGCCGACCGCTGGCCACCGCCCGTCGTACGCGCGGAACTGGTCGAAGCCGCCCACGCCGAAGGCGCCACCCTCAGCTACCCCGGCGTGGAGGAGACCGAACGCCTCCTGCGACTGGCAGCCGAGGCCGAGTTCCGCAATGCCCACGACGGACAACGCGCCGCCGAGAACCTCAACTGGGCTCCCGCCGGGGCCGGTCGTACGGACGGCCTCCCGCAGACGGCCTTCGGCCGGCAGGATGCCACCAGCCGTCTGCCCATGCGCACCTTCACCGGCTTGTGCCGGAGCCGCGCCCTGAAAACAGCCGCGTTCGAGCAGCACCCCCTGATCGCCGTCCTGGCGACCGCGCACGACCGCCGGGTGGACTGGCTGAGGGCCGGACAAGCTCTGGAACACGTCCTGCTGGTCGCCACCGTGCACGACGTACGTGCCTCGCTCCTCCATCAGCCGCTGGAATGGTCCCACCTGCGCCGCTCCCTGCGCGGCCCGGCGGACCTGCACTCTCAGGTCCAGATGCTCATCCGTCTGGGCTACGGCCCGCCGGGCAGCCCCACCCCGCGCCGGGACCCCTCCCAGGTGCTGCGCATCCACCAACGGCCCGCCACCACGTAGGGCGGCGGACAGTGCTGCCCCGACCCCCGACCCCCGGCTCACGGCACGGGGGCACTCCATACGAGCAGAGTGCCCCCGCCGGGGCGGCCCTCGTGACGGAAGTCCCCGCCGACCGCACTCGCCCGCTCGGCGATGTTCTTCAGCCCGCTGCGCTCGGAGCCCGCCGAGAACCCCACACCGTCGTCGCCGACCGTCAGCGTCAACTCGCCCGCGGCCACCACCACATGCACGTCCGCGTGCCGGGCGCGGGCGTGGCGGGCGGTGTTGCTCAGCGCTTCACCGACCACGGCCACGACATGGTCGGCCAGCGGGGCGGGGACATCGGTGTCGATCAGACCATCGAGGCGGAGTGACGGGCTGAATCCAAGGGACGCGGCTGCTGACGCCGCGGTGACCGTCAGCCGCTGGCGCAGACCGCCCTGCCCGGGACCGGACTCGTGCGACCGCAGCCCGAAGATGGTGGAGCGGATGATCTTGATGGTGTCGTCGAGATCACCGACAGCCCGTTCCAGCCGCTCGGACGCCTCCGGATGCTGTACGAACCGCTGGGTGCTCTGCAGGGTCATCCCGGTCGCGAACAGCCGCTGGATCGCCAGGTCGTGCAGATCGCGGGCGATGCGGTCGCGGTCCTCCAGCAGGGCGATCTGCTCGGCGTCACTGCGGCGCTCGGCCAGCTCCAGAGCCAGTGCCGCCTGTCCCGCGAACCCCAGCAGAGGCTGTGACTCCGCGACACCGAACGCGGCCCGCCCCGTAGCCCTTACGAGCAGGAGCACCCCGCGCACCCCCGTCCCCGAACCCAGCGGAACCGCCACCGCCGGACCCATGCCCGCCCACCGCTCCTTCGCCTCCGTACGCGCGTCGGCGGCGATGTCCTGGCTCAGGACCGGCTCGCCCGTACGGAACGCCGCCGACAGGAAGTTCTCACCGTCCGGAACCAGCAGCCCGAGGTGCGCCTCCGCGCCGCGGCCGAGCGCCAACTCCACGCGCAGGCGCCCCGATTCAGGGACGGCCACGAGCCCCAGGTCGGCAGTGAGCAACTGCCGTGCATGGTCGACGACCAGGGCCAGCACCTGCTTCTGCGCCACGCCCGACAGCAGGCTCTGGGTCACCTCGGCGCTCGCGGCCATCCACAGCTCGCGGCGCCTGGCCTCCTCGTACAGCCGGGCATTCTCGATCGCGACTCCCGCCGCGACGGCCAGCGTCGCGAGGACCGCCTCGTCCTCGGCGTCGAACTCCTTCGCGCTGCGTTTCTCGGTGAGGTAGAGGTTGCCGAAGACCTCGTCGCGCACCCGGATCGGGACACCCAGGAAGGAATGCATGGGCGGATGGTTGTCGGGAAAGCCCGAGGATGAGGGGTGCTCGGCGAGTTCCGCCAGGCGCAAGGGCTCGGGGTGGCGGATGAGTTCGCCCAGCAGGCCGTGCCCGCTGGGCAGGTCTCCGATCCGGGACTGCAGTTCCTCCGCGATGCCGACGGGCAGGAACTGGGCGAGCCTGCGGTCGTGGCTGATGACCCCCAGAGCCCCGTACTCGGCATCCACCAGCACGACCGCGGCCTCCACTATGCCGTGCAGCACCTGGGGCAGATCCAGCTCCCGCCCCACCGACAACACCGCCTCCAGCAGCCCCTGTACACGATCACGCGTGCCGCGCACCGTGTTGATACGGACCTGGAGCTCCTCCAGCAGTTCATCCAGGCGCAGTTTGGGAAGTGCCTCCGGGTTCCGCTCGTTGTCCTGCTTCAACGGATCCTCCACCCTCGGACGCACCAGCGATGCGTACCTCGGTTCACCGTAGAGCGTGAGGCAATACCTGCGCCCGCCTCCGGCCAACTCTTAGGCAAGCGTACGAGGTTGAGTTCGCGCAACGGGGACCAGCAGCGGCGAAGGGGGACCGACCGGCCCCTGGGCGCCGCCCCCCGGCCCGGCGCACGGTGGGCACAGAGACCAACCGGCGTACAGACGAGGAGCGTTCGCCATGCAGGCACTCGTGTTCCACGGCCCCGGCCAGTCGTCCTGGGACAAGGTCCCCGACCCGGGCATCGAGCAGGCCACCGACATCATCGTGCGTGTCGACACGACCACCATCTGCGGCACCGACCTGCACATCCTCAAAGGCGACGTCCCCGAGGTACGCCCCGGAACCGTGCTGGGCCACGAGGCGGTCGGCGAAGTCGTCGAGACCGGCGCCGACGTGCGCACCGTGCACCGCGGCGACCGGGTCCTCGTCTCGTGCATCTCCTCCTGCGGACGCTGCCACTACTGCCGGCGGCAGGCGTACGGCCAGTGCCTGGGCAGTGGCGGCTGGATCCTGGGCCACCTGATCGACGGCACCCAGGCCGAATACGTCCGTATTCCCTTCGCGGACCTGTCCGTGCACCGTCTGCCCGAGACCGTGCAGAGCAACGACGCCGTCCTGCTCTCCGACATCTTCCCCACCGCCTACGAGGTCGGCGTCCTCAACGGCCGTGTCCAGCCCGGCGACACCGTCGTCGTGGTCGGCGCGGGCCCCATCGGACTGGCCGCCGTCGCGACGGCGAAACTCTTCTCCCCCGGGAAGATCGTCGCGGTCGACCTCGCCGACGCACGCCTCCGGGCAGCCGCCCGGCTCGGCGCCGACATCGTGGTCAACGCCGTCGAACAGCCCGTGGACGTGGTCAAGGACCTCACCGGCGGACTGGGGGCCCAGGTCGTCATCGAAGCCGTCGGCGTCCCGGAAACCTTCGAGATGTGCACCCGCATGGTCCGCCCCGGCGGACACGTGGCCAACGTCGGCGTGCACGGCAAGCCCGCCCGGCTCCACCTCGAAGACCTTTGGATCAAGAACGTGACGATTACGACCGGACTGGTCGACACCTACTCGACGCCCGTCCTGCTCGACATGCTCGCCGCCGGGCGCCTGCCCGCAGCCGAACTCGCCACCCACCGTTTCGCCCTGGGCCAGATCGAGGAGGCGTACGACACCTTCCACCGGGCGGCGGAGACCGGCGCCCTCAAGGTCCTCCTCAACGGCGCACACACCTTCGCCCCCGCCCGCTGAACCCACGGGCCCTGCCCCACACGCCAGCGCGCGACAGCACCGCACCGGCAGGCCGTCGCGCGAGAAAGGACACCAGTCATGCTGCGCGGACACGTCATCGCGGGCGTCGACGGATCTCCGGCAGCCGTTCAGGCACAGGACGCGGCAGCCGTCGAGGCCGTGTTGCGCGGAGTCCCGCTGGAACTGCTCTACGCCGTACCCGATCCGGACGAGGCACCCCCGATTCTGACCGCGTGTGCAGCACGGGTGCGCGCCCGCCACCCGGGCCTCGAGGTCCACGCCACCGCGGTGAGGGAGGGCCCGGCCGCGGCGCTCGTACGCCATGGGGCCGGAGCGGCGCTCATCGTGGTCGGTCCCCGCCGCACCGGCCGCTTCACCGGCGCTGTGCTGCCCTCGGTGACCCGCCGCACCGCGGCCCGCACCCGCACTCCGCTGATGCTGGCCAACACCCCGCACACCCGCCCGCCGACCGCGCCGGGCCCGGTGATCCTTCTCCTGGGTCACGAGGACGAACAAGACGCCGACGCGGCCCTGTTCGCCTTCACCGAGGCGGCCCGCCGCGATGTGGCACTGCTCTGCTTCCGCGCGGACGGCACCCCCGCACGTTCGGCCGACGGCTCCGCACTGCTCGGGGCCGTGCGACGGAGCACCCGCACGGACCGCATGCGCAGGCTGCTCGACGCGACGGGCAGCGCCGGCCTGTTGGTCATGCGGCAGCACCACGCGCCGCTCCAGCGTTTCCACCCCCGTCCCACGACGCGGGACCTCCTGATCAGGCACAGCTGTTGCCCCGTTGTCGTGGTTCCCACCTCTCAGGCTTCGTACCGGTGGAATCCCGATGTGCTCCACTGGCGGCCGTCGGGCAGCACGGCCAGCGCTTCGTAGCCGGCGAGACCTTCCACCCAGTCCTGTGCACCCTCGCCCCGGGCGAAGGCCGCGGTGGCGTAGGTGTCGGTGAAGGTGAGCCGGGGGCCGACGAGGGTGAGAGAGGCGAAGGCGGTGGCGGGTGTGCCGCGGTGCGGATCGAGGATGTGGGCACCGCGTTCGGCCGTGCCGGAGGTGGCGACGGCCAGGTCGTGCGGGGCGGTGACGACGGTGAGCAGCTCCCCGGGGTGCAGCGGGTGGGCGATGCCGATGCGCCACGGTGTGCCGCGGGCGGCCTGCCCGCGGAGCTGGAGGTCGCCTCCGCCGTTGATGCAGGTGTGGTGGGCGCCTGCCTCGTAGAGGAGTTGGGACGCCGTTTCGGTGGCCCAGCCCTTCACGAGCCCAGAAGGGTCGAGGGTTCCCGCGGGGACGACGCTGAACCAGCCGTCGCTGACATGGGCGGCTTCGGCGCACAGGGACAGCACCTCACGTACTTCGGACGGGCAGTCGCCGAGGCGGATCTCCCCCCGGTCGAGTCGGCTGATGTGGCTGTCGTGCCGGTAGGTGGAGAACACGGCGTCGACCCGGTGGAGTTGCCGTACGGCCTCCGCGAGCGCGCTGCGGATCGCTGAGGTCGGCTCGTCGCGGATGTCGAAGGAGAACACGGTGCCCATGACGTGCTCGACGTGGCGAAGTCCGCGCGCGGTGTCAGGCACGGGCCTGGTCGAGAGCGCTCTGCAGGGACTGGATGTAGCCCTGGCTGGTGTAGCTGGCTCCGGAGACGGCGTCGATGTGCGCGCTCTGGGCGCCGAGCGCCTCCTGGGTGAGGCGGGGCAGTGCGTACGAGGCGATCTGCTGGTCGCGGCCGTTCTGGTCCGGGGCCTGGAGAACCTTGATGCCGGTGATCTTCCCCTTCGAGAGGGTGGCGGCGACCTGCACGGTTCCGTACTGGGTGTCGATCGGATCGCCGGTGAACGTGCCCGTCCCCGTGCCCGAACCGGTTGTAGTGCCCGACGAGGTGTCTGGCGAGGAAGCGGGAGTACGCGGGCCCACCCCGGCGAGAGCGGGGAGCTGGTGGGGCTTGAGGGCGAGCAGCGCGACGACGAGGGCACTGATCCCTGTGGTCGCGAGGACGGCACGGCGCATAGGGGTTCTCCTCAGAACGCGAACGACTCGTGGTGGATGCGCCGTGCCGGGACGCCGGCTTCGCGCAGGGCCCGGATCGCGGCGTGCGTCATGCCGGGCGGACCGCACAGGTAGACGTCGTGCGCGGCCAGGTCCGGGACCAGGGAGCTGAGACCACGGGCAGTGAGGGGAGAGGAGTACGCGGCGGGTTCGTCGACGACGTAGTGCACGGTCGCCCGCCGGCGGGCCGCTATCGCGTCGAGCTCACCGCGCAGCGCGAGGTCCTGGGCGCGGCGCGCCCGGTAGATCAGGGTCACGTCGCCCGGCAGCGTCTCGAACAGCGTCCGCAGCGGGGTGATGCCGACACCGCCGGCCAGGAGCAGGACCCGGGAGGTGGAACGGCGGCTCGCGGTGAAACCCCCGTAGGGCCCCTCGGCCCACACCCGGGTGCCGACCGCCAGACGGGCCAGGGCGGCGCTGTGCCCGCCCGCGGTCTTCACCGTGATGCGCAGGTGGCCGGGGCGCGCGGGAGCCGAGAGGGAGTACGGGTTCGCCGTCCACCACAACCCGCGGGCAAGGAACCGCCAGCGCAGGAACTGCCCCGGTTCACCGCCCAGTTCGTCCAGGCGCTCACCGGTCAGATGGACGGAGACCACACCGGGCGCCTCGGGATGCACGGCCGCGACGCGCAGCCGGTGGCGCAGGCCGCGCCGTACAGGGAGGGCGAACCGGTACCAGGCGAGCAGCGCCGAGACACCGAGGAACAGGGTGTACCAGGCAGTCTGGGCGAGCCGGTTGCCGACGAAGTCCGCCCCGTTGGAGAGCTGGTGCCCGAAGGTGAGAAAGACGGCCAGGTAGGTGGCGAAGTGCAGGTAGTGCCAGGTCTCGTAACTCATTCTCCGCCGGGCCGCGCGAGCCGATACCACTCCCGTGGCCACGAACAGCAGGAAGCCGGCCGTGCCCTTCAACAGGTCGGGGTAGTGCAGGACGAGCGTGGCTGTCTGGCTGACCACGCCCGTACGGGAAGACAGGGAGTAGCCCCAGATGATCAGGAGGGTGTGGGCGAGCGCCAGCGACACCGTGCAGCGGCCGCCCCACGCGTGCCAGCGGGCGAGCCGGTCCGTGCCGATGGTGTGGTCCAGGATCGGTATGCGCGCCATCAGCGCCAGAAGGACCGCGCAGGCGTACCCCGCCAGCAGGCCGGTGATGCGCCCCGCGCCGGTGAGCCAGCCTGCAGGACCGACCACCGAGGTCGTGTCGGCCCACCAGAGGGCGAGCACCCCCGCGGCACCGGCCCAGATCACCAGGGGTGCCAGCAGGGGCACGACGCTGCGGTGCGGGCGCCGGTGGCGCATCCCGCGGCCCGCATAGGCGGTGCGGCTGAACGTGGTGGTCATGGCTCCTCCGGCGACTGCTCAATCCCGTACGGGGCGGTCAGCCTCACAGCCCGAGCTCTGTGTACCTTCTGAATCCGCCCCACCCGTCGGCCTCTGTGCCGATTGAGAGGAAACTCAGAGGCACGGGACGTCCGGTCGCGGCCCACGGCAGGGGATGCTGAAAGGACCATGGACGAGCCGCGCACCACATCGCTTCTGCACCGCCCCGACGGAGGCCCCGTACGGATCCTCGTGGTCGACGACGAACCCGACGTCACTGACGTCCTGGCCGGTGTCATGACCACCGAGGGCTGGCAGGTCCGTACAGCATCCGACGGCTCGAGCGCGCTCACCGCAGCGCGTGACTTCCGGCCCGACGCGGTGGTTCTGGACTGGATGCTCCCCGACCTCGACGGGCTGCAGGTCCTGCGCGCGCTGAGACGCGAGGCGCCCCGGGTGTGCGTGCTGTTCCTGACCGCCCGCGACGCGGTCGAGGATCGCATCGCGGGCATCACGGCAGGCGGCGACGACTACGTCACCAAGCCCTACAGCCTGGAAGAAGTCCTCGCCCGCCTGCGCGGCCTCCTGCGGCGGGCGGGAATGGCGACCGAACCGGGCCAGCACTGGCTGACCGTCGGGGACCTGACCATGGACGAAGAAGCCAGGGAAGTCCGGCGCAGCGGTGCCGTCGTCGAACTCTCCCGTACGGAGTTCGAACTCCTGCGTTTCCTCATGCGCAACCCGCGCCGGGTGCTGTCCAAGGACCAGATCCTCGACCGGGTCTGGGCCTACGACTTCGGCGGCCGCGCTCATGTCGTCGAGCTCTACATCAGCTACCTGCGCAAAAAGATCGACGCCGGCCGCACTCCGATGATCCACACCGTGCGCGGTGTCGGCTACGTCCTCAAGCCGGAAGCATCGTGAGACGCCTGGGACCCCGTACGCTGCGGGGCCAGCTCACCGCAGGACTCGTCACGCTGCTCGCCCTGGCCTGCCTCGCCGTCGGCATCACCACCGCCCTCGCCCTGCGCGGATTCCTCATGGGACGACTCGACCAACAACTCACCGCATCCGGCGGCCGGTTCGCCGCAAGCCTCGAACACGAAGCCAAACCCGACGCCGACAACCGCCCCGACACCCGCGGCCAGTCCGAAACGACCTTCGGCGCCCGGCTCCTCGACGGCACCGTCACCCAGGCCGCCGTGGTCGACGACTCGACCGACCGCCCCCTCCGGCTCACCGCCGATGACCGCCACGCCCTGGCCGGAGTCCCCGCGGACGGAAACGGGCGCAGCATCTGCCTGTCCACGCTGGGCAAGTATCGGGTCACGGCCGTCCGGGGCGACGACCAGGACATCCTCATCACCGGTCTGCCCCTGCACCCTGTCGAAGAGACCGTCCACCGCCTCGAAGCCGTCGAAACCGTCGTCTTCGGCGCCGCGCTGCTCGCCACTGGCATCGCCGGCGCCTTGTGGGTACGCCTCTCCCTGCGCCCCCTCCAGCGCGTCACCTCCCGAGCGGCCGAGGTCGCCGCACTGCCCCTCGCCAGCGGCGAAGTCGCGATGCCCGGCCCCCTTTCCGACACCGACCCGCGCACGGAGGTCGGCCAGGTCGGCACCGCCCTCAACCACATGCTCGGACACGTCGAAGACGCCCTCACCCGCCGCCAGGCCAGCGAGGAACGACTCCGCCACTTCGCCGCCGACGCAAGCCACGAACTGCGCACCCCCGTCGCGAACATCCGGGGCCACGCCGAACTCGCCCTGCGCCACAACGGCCCCGTCCCGGGCGACGTACGCCACGCTCTGGAACGCATCAACGGCGAGTCCCAGCGCATGACCCGCCTCGTCGACGACCTGCTTCTCCTCGCCCGCCTCGACGCCGGACGCCCCCTCGACCACGAGCCGCTCGACCTGACCCTGCTGATCCTGAACGCGACCGACGACGCACGCGCCGCGGGCCCCGACCACCACTGGCTCCTCGACCTCCCCGAAGAACCCGTCACTGTCACCGGCGACGCACACCGTCTCCAGCAGGCCATCGGCAACCTCCTCGCCAATGCCCGCATCCACACCCCACCCGGCACCGAGGTGACCATCACGCTGGCCGTCGGTCCAACCGGCGTAGGAGTGGACGTGAGCGACAACGGCCCTGGCATCCCCGAAGATCTCCAACCCCAGGTCTTCGGCCGCTTTGTCCGAGCCGACCATGCCCGCTCACGCAGCACCGGCAGCACCGGACTGGGCCTCGCCATCGTCCAGGCAGTCATCACGGCCCACGGTGGAACCGCCACCGTCACCAGCAGCCACGGGCACACCGCCTTCCGCCTCACACTCCCCAGTTGACGCGCTCGATCGGATGCATCCAGAACGCCTCGCGCCCGCAGCCCCGAGGATTCCCCCTTCATCCCGAGCTGTCGCCGACCTGGGACTCGACCACGACGACCGTGCACAGTTCCCGGTCGGCGTCGACCTCATGATCGCGGGCGTCACGGCCCGCCCGCCGCCCAGCCACCGCGAGGATCGGCCATGAGTCCGGTGCCAGGTTGCGGCCGGGCTGGACCATGACGTGCCGCCGAGCGCGGAGGCAACGTCGCGTTCCAGTTCCTCCTGGAACCGCATCTGCAACCGGTGGACCTCAATCGTGGCGTCGAGCGGCATCAGGGCCCAGTTGCCCAGCATGCTCACCGTCGTTCACCGACCGGCTTTAACGCAGGAGACACCTTCCGTAGCACTCACGTAACACCTGGGCGCAAGACTCTCGCCATCGCGCAGCTCCCGGGATCGACGGGCTCATCCGCCCGCCGGGGCTGCAAGCTCACGACGCGTCCGGCAGCAAGGCCGGTGCGTGCGTGCCCGGCCCGCCGCGTGCGGGACGGTGGAAGCGCCGGGGGCGGTGACCGCGCTTCGTTCCCCCGCGTACGGGCTCAGCGGCCGCGTACGTAGTGACCAGGGAGAACCACGTTGACCACACAGCCGTACGACATACCCGTCGAGCGAGAGCCCGGGGCTGAGCAGGAGCTCGACCGGGAGCGGCGGATGGGTGCCGCGCCCGGGACAGCGACCGTCACCCGGGACATCCGGGTCGTCGATCTGACCGACTTCGAAGCCCGGCGCGACGACATCACCGAGGAGTTGTGGCAGGCCGCCACCGAGATCGGTTTCTTCCAGCTCTCCGGGCACGGCCTCGACCCGGCCGAGATCGACGAGGCGTTCGCCGCAGCCGAGGCGTACTTCGATCTGCCCGTCGGCATCAAGAGCGGCCACGCGCTCAAGAAGGGTCTGAACACGGGCTGGGAGTACCGCAGTCAGGTACGCCCCTCCACCGGTACCCCGGACGAGAAGGAGTCCTACCAGCTCACCCGGCCGCACATGGACGGGCTGTGGCCGGACGAGGGGGAACTGCCGGGATTCCGTGAGACCTTGCTGGATTTCGAGCGCCGCTGTCACACGCTCGCCCACCAGGTGCTGTCCTGCTTCGCCGAACGTCTCGGCCTCGCCCGTGACTTCTTCGCCCGGCGGCATGATCCGGCGAGCCCCCTGCACCAGAGCACCCTGCGGCTGCTGCACTACTACGCCGTCCCCGAGAAGGCACGCGGCACAGCGGAGGGCGGGTGGCGCGCCGGAGCTCACACCGACTTCGACTGCCTGACTCTCCTCTTCCAGCGCGATGGGCAGGACGGTCTCCAGGTGTGCCCGGGCAAGGAGGCCGACAGCCGCGCCTGGACGCCCGTACCGGCTCGCGCCGACCTCATCACCTGCAACATCGGCGACATGCTCATGCGGTGGAGCGGCGATCTCCTGCCGTCCAACTTCCACCGGGTCGCCGCGCCCGGTCCGCAGGACGACCAGGGTCCGCGCTACTCCATCGCCTACTTCGCGCAGGCTGACCGGGACGCGGTGATCGCCGCGCCGGACGGGCGCCACGCACCCATCACCGCCGAGGAGTACCTGCGGCAGCGCATCGCTGCCAACTTCGCCGGCTGACCGGCAAGCCGCCCTCGGGGGTGGCTTCTGCCGCCGTGGCCGCGCGAGCGGTCACGGCGGCCCTTCTCCTACACCCACGCACGAAAGCGGGGTCCCTCATGTCCGAACCACGTCCGTGCACGCTGTTGTTGTCCGGTGCCCAAGTGGTCACCGTCGATGACGCGCGCACTGTTCACCCCGACGGCGCGGTGGCCGTCGACGGCGATCGCATCGTCGACGTCGGCCCCACCACCGACCTGGTCGCCCGCTGGCGGCCGCTCCGCACCGTCGACTGCCGCGGCAGCGCCGTCCTGCCCGGATTCACCGACGCTCACACACACCTGTTCCAGAGCCTGGCCCGCGGCATCGGCGATGGTCTCGCCATCGGGCGGTGGCTGAACGAGTTCATGTGGCCGTACGCCATTCACCTCGACTCCGAGGATGCCCGGATCGCCGCCCGACTCGGTGCCGTGGAGGCCGCCCGGGCCGGCATCACCACGGTCGTCGACCACCACTACGCGCCCAGCGACCCCGAGACCGTCCTGGCCGTCGCCGACGCGATCGAGGAGATCGGGCTGCGCGGGGCAGTCGCCCGCGGCATGCTCGGTGACCGTACTGCCGTCGCCGACGCACGGGGCCTGCCCACAGCCCTTTACCGCTACAGCACCGAGCAGGAACTCGACCTCACCCGGCAGTGCATGTCCGCGCGTGGCGCCGAATCCATGGTGCGCGTCTGGCCCGCCCCTCTCAACCTCTCCTACGGTGACCGGGATCTGGTGCGCGGAGCCGTCGCCCTTGCCCGTGAGCACGGGGTGCGCTGGCACACCCACTGCAGCGAGGGGCCCAAGGACCCGCAGAGCTTCCTGGGCCGGTACGGGGAACGGCCGGTGGCCTGGCTGGCGGCCGAGAACCTGCTGGACGAACACGCCACGCTGGCCCATGCGGTGTGGCTCGACGAGGAGGAGACCGAGGCGGTCGGTGCGTACGGGGCGGGAGTGGCGCACTGCCCCTGCTCCAACGCGTACCTGGCCTCCGGCGCGATGCCCTGGCGCGGCCTGCGCGACGCGGGCGCGATGGTGGCGCTCGGTACGGACGGCCCCAGCGCCGGCGGTCGCCAGGACATGTTCGAGGTGATGAAGCAGACCCTCTTCGGGCAGCGCCTGAGCAGGCTCGATCCAACTGCCGTGCGGTGCGAGGAGGTTATTGAAGCCGCGACGCGCGACGGTGCCCGGTACGCGGGTGTCGAAGGCGGCGGGGTGATCCGGCCGGGCGCGTTGGCCGATCTGGTGGTGGTGGACCTGAAGGGAACAGCCGTACAGCCCCTGCACCGGGCGGTGTCCGCACTCGTCTACTCCGCCCGTGCGGCGGACGTCGCGATGACGCTCGTGGGCGGGCGCATCGTGTACGAAAACGGCCACTGCCCGGGCGTCGACGAGGAAGCTCTGGTCGCGCACGCGCGGGAGCGGGCGGAGCACTTGGTGCGGCGGGCGGGATTCGGGGCCCTGACAGAGCCATGGCGTAACGG
Source organism: Streptomyces sp. NBC_01465 (assembly GCF_036227325.1). Lineage (NCBI taxonomy): Bacteria > Bacillati > Actinomycetota > Actinomycetes > Kitasatosporales > Streptomycetaceae > Streptomyces > Streptomyces sp. NBC_01465. The sequence goes on from NZ_CP109467.1 coordinate 8,695,660, forward strand.
CAACGGGAATCAGGACCGGCGGACAAGGGTGGCGACATCGTGACCGACACACGCACGCAAGCGGCGCAGGTGCAGGTGCAGGACAGGACAAGCGCCGGAGGCCCTGCCGTCGACCCGGTCGAAGCAGTGCCGCGATGGTGGCGACTGGGTGCGCTGGGCCTGCAGCACGTCCTCGCGTTCTACGCGGGTGCGGTGGTCATGCCGCTTTTGGTGGCTCAGGGGATGGGGTTGACCGCTGCTGATACGGCGGCCCTGATCAACACCGCGCTGGTGGCCTGCGGGGCTGCGACGCTTCTGCAGGCGGTCGGCCTGCCGGGCATCGGAATCCGACTGCCCGTGGTCCAGGGCATGTCGACCGCAGCCGTGCCCTCCTTGGTGTCGGTCGGTGTTGTCGCGGGCGGCGGGAAGGCCGGACTGCCCACGGTCTTCGGAGCGGTGATCGCGGCGGGAGCGGTTCTCTTCCTCGTCGCACCGGTTTTCGGCCGACTCATACGCTTCTTCCCTCCGCTGGTCACCGGCACCATCGTGATCATCGTCGGCGTGACCCTCATGGGTGTTGCGGCGCGGCAAGTCGGCGGTGGCGACTCCTCCGCACCCGACTTCGGCACCCCTGCGCATCTCGGCCTGGCCGGTGCCACGCTGGCGGTGATCGTGGTGCTGTCCCGGTTCGCCAAGGGTTTCCTCGCGTCCGTCGCCGTGCTCGTGGGCCTCGCCGCCGGAACGGCACTGGCTGCGACCGTGGGACGTACGGACTTCTCCGGGATAGGCAAGGCCGACTGGGTCGGCATGCAGGCCCCGCTGCACTACGGCGCACCGCGCTTCGACGTGATGGCCGTCCTCGCGATCGTCCTCGTACTCGTGATCATCGCAGTGGAGTCCATCGGCCAGTTCTTCGCTGTCGGAGACATCGCCGGACGGGAGGTCGGCGAACGGGACATCACCCGTGCACTGCGCGCCGACGGACTGGCGACCGTCCTGGCCGGGCTGATCAACTCCTTCCCGACCACGGTCTACTCGCAGAATGTCGGACTGCTGCGGCTGACCCGCGTCACCTCCCGCTGGATCGTCGCGGCGGCCGGCGTCCTCATGCTGGTCCTCGGCCTGATGCCCAAGGTGGGTGCGGTGGTTGCCGCCATGCCGGCCGACGTGCTGGGCGGCGCGACCATCGTCCTGTTCTCCACGATCGCTGTCGTCGGCGTACAGATCCTCGTCAAGGCCGACCTCTCCGATGCCCGCAACACCGTGCTGGTCGCGGCGAGCCTCGGCATCGGATTCCTCCCCACCGCCTATCCGCAGTTCGCGGAGCACATGCCCACGCGGCAGCTCCAAGTGCTCTTCGAGAGCGGCATCATGCTCGGCACACTCTCGGCCGTCCTGCTCAACCTGTTCTTCCACCATCTGGGCCGGACTTCCGCCCGCCCTGCGCACACCGCCGCCTCACCGTCCGGCACGAGCGAAAAGGCCATTTGACCCATCTCGCTGCCCACCCGACGCACGGCGGGGCCCGAACGCCCCGCAGGGGCCGCCAGGTGTGGTCCGCGGCAAGTCCGCTACGCGGGTGCGACGAGGGCGCGCTCCCAGTGCTGGGTGTCGGCGTACTCGCGCATCGTGCGGATCTTCCCGGCACGTACGACGAAGACCCCGATGTTCTTCTCGTGGTACGGGCGACCGGTCTTGCCGGTCGCCCAGGAGTCCCATTCGACGAGCAACTGCTCGCCCTCGCCGAAGACGTTGGTGACCTTCAGTCCGATCTCCTTCTCCCCGTCCAGGTGGGCGAACGCCGTCGCCAGGAAGCCGTCGATCACCTGATCCCGGCCCTGCCAGGTGCTGGAGATCGGGAGGTCGCCGCCGTACCAGCAGGAGCCGTCCTCCGCCCAGCTGTCGCGGATGGTCTGCTGATCGCCTGCGGCCAGGGCATCGAAGTAGCGGAGTACGACCTGCCGCGTCTCGGAGGTGGTCATGGTGAAGTGCTCCTGTTCGGGGGGTGATTGTGGACACCCCCGACCCTAGGAAGGGCCGGTGCGGCAGGGGAAAGACCTGTTCCGGATCGGTTCAGAACGAACCGGCATAGCTGCAGGCCGGGAGTCGTACGTACGAGGGCCCGGTGCGCGGGACTCACGCCGGTGGGCGGAGCCAGCCGTGGTCGCGGGTGGTGCGGGAGGCGACCTGCAGCAGCCGGGCCGTGGCGGGGCGGCCGGTGCCGCCGCGCGTGAGCAGGTGGATCTCGATGGTCGCCGCCGGGGACAGCGGCCACCACACCAGCCCGGCAGGAAGGCCGGGCAGGGCGGACTCGCCGACGACAGAGACGGCCTCGCCCCGGGCGACGGGCATGTAGGAGGCGTCGAAGGACAGTTGGCGCTCGAGCAGCCTCGGTGAGATTCCGGCGCGTTCGAAGATGCCGGTGATCGCGTCGTAGTGGCCAGGGTTGTCGCTGCGGCTGTGGACGAGCACTGTCTTGTCGGCGAGCGCGGTGACGGCGATCTCGTCCGGATCGGCGGCGAGGGGGTGGTCCTCGGCCATGAGTACGCCCTGGGGTTCCAGGCGCACCAGGGTGCGGACCAGTTGCGGGGTCGGCGGCGGGCACCGGACCAGGCCGGCGTCGAGTGTGCCGTCGGCGACGCCCGCCAGGATCTCGGCGGTGGGCAGCAACCGCGTGCTGACGCTGATACCGGGATGGGCCTCGGCGAGCGCGGCGAGCAGGGTGGGCGCGGTCTCGTATCCGGTGCTCGCGCTGTAGCCCACCGACACGCTGCCGCACTCGCCCGACGCGAAGCCGCGCACGTCCCGCCACAGCCGGTCGGCCTCCTCGCAGAGGGGCGCCCCGCGCTCCATCATGAGCCGGCCGGCCTCGGTGGGCTCCACCTGCTGAGTGGTGCGCTCCAGCAGTCGTACGCCCAACTCCTGTTCCAGTTGGCGTATTTGGCGACTCAGGGCGGGCTGGGCGATGTGCAGGCGCTCGGCGGCCCGGGTGAAATTCCGCTCCTCGGCTACGGCGAGGAAGTAACGGAGACGTCGAAGATCTGCCATGCCACGCACCCTACAACCGCCCTGAACTGGACTTATGCCGGTCTGTTCTGGACCCGGTGCGAACAGGTCTTTCCCTTCCACGGTGGGGGATTCCTAGTGTTCGAGGCGTCGGAAAGCCGACGCCTCGAACACGGAGAAGGGACTCACCATGAACCAGCAGGAAATCACCCGAGCGAGCAAGACAGTTGTCCAGGCGTACATGGACACACTGATGACGGGCGACATGGACGCGCTGCGTGACTTCTTCACGCCCGACGCGACCTGGACGCTCGCCGGCGATCTGCCGCTGTCGGGAACGTGGACGGGCCCGGACGAGATCCTCGGCACGTTCGTGCCGGCGATGGTGGCCCGGCTGGTGCCGGAGTCGATGGAGTTCGAGTTCGAGGGACTGATCGCGGAGGGCGAGCGGGTCCTCGCCGAATGGAACACCCGGGGCCTGGCGCGGGCAGGCGGCCGCTACGACCAGCACTGCCTGGCGATCTTCACGGTCCGGGAAGGCCGGATCACCGCCGTGCGTGAGCACTTCGACACCCTCCACGCCAAGACCGTCGTCTTCGCCTGAGCCGCACCCCGAGTCCCCTGAACACCCGCGTACTTCAACAGGAGCTGTGAACCATGAAGGCCATGCTGCCCGGATCCGCCGCCGATGCCGACAAGCCCGTCGTACTCGGTGAAGTCGCCGAGCCCGAGCCCGCCGCCGGCGAGGCCGTCGTCGCGGTGGAGGCGTACTCCGTGAACCGGGGCGAGACCTTCCAGCTCGACGGCGGCCTCGACCGCCGCTGGGCAGGATGGCGCCCCGGCAAGGACGTCGCAGGCACCGTCGTACGGGCGGCCGCCGACGGCACAGGACCAGCGACCGGAACCCGCGTGGTGGCCCACCCGCCGGCGTACGGCTGGGCCGAGCGCGTCACCGTGCCCACCGCGAACCTGGCCGAACTCCCCAACAGCGTCGACGCCGTGACCGCCGCGGCCCTCCCGCTCGCCGGGATCACCGCACTGCGGCTGCTGCGCGCCGCCGGCCCGCTCGCCGGCCGCCGCGTCCTGCTCACCGGGGCCAGCGGGGGAGTAGGCCACTACGTGACCGAACTGGTCGCCGCCTCCGGCGCGGACCTCACCGCAGTCACCGCCACGGCGGAACGCGGCGCGCAACTCCTCCAGCTCGGCGCCACCGAACTGGTCACGTCGGCGGCCGACGCGACAGGCCTGTACGACGTGGTGCTGGAATCGGTCGGCGGGGCCTCCCTGCCCGCCGCGCTGGCCCGCCTGGAGCCGGGCGGGCTGCTGGTCTGGTTCGGCCAGGCCAGCCGCGAGCCCGTGACGCTCGACTTCTTCGACTTCTTCAAGGGGCCGAACCAGGCGCGCATCGCGCACTTCGACTACACGGCAGCGGACACGACGTACGGCCAGGACCTGACAGCGCTGGTCCGCCTGGTGGCCGCAGGCCGCCTGCACCCCGAGATCGGCACCGTACGCGACTGGAGCCGCACCGCCGACGTCATCACCGAACTGCGCGGCCGGAGGATCCGCGGCAACGCAGTCCTTACCGTCGGCTGATGCGGCGGCGATCAGTTCAAGTGCCGACCGGCGACGAGGACTGACGCAGCAGGGCGAGGGCCGCGTCGAAGGCCGAGTCGCGGTCCTTCGCGAACTCCTCGTCGGTGAAGACGGGCGTGCGGACGTTCGGCGGGATGCCCGTGCCGTCGTACGTCGTCCCCGAGCGGTTGAGGAACAGCTCGTTCGGCAGCCAGACCTCCATGCCGTTGGGGAGCGTGCGCGTGAGGGTGTCGGAGAAGACGCCCTGCGTGGGCTGCCCGATGCGCACCGTGGTGCCGGGCCGGTCGATGAGCGCCTGGGTGAACGTCTCGCCCGCACTGACCGTCGACCCGCCGGTGAGCACGGCGATCGGGCCCGTGTAGCGCGGTACGCCGTGTGCGGGCCGCACAGCGATGGGCTGCGGGCGCGTGTACTGCGTGCGCTTGCGGTACGCGGTGTACGGGGTGTCCGTGAGGCGCTCCGCGATGTGCAGGCCGAGCGAGTCGTAGCCGCCGCCGTTGATCCGCAGATCGATGACCAGGCCCTTGAGGGAGTGTGTCCGGCGCTCGGTCAGCACGGCGTTCAGCGCCTTGTCGAGCTCCGCGAGGTGGACGGCGTACGACCGCTCGTCGCCCGCGTATCCGGCGAATCCGGAGATTCGCAGATACCCCTGCCCGCCGGGCAGGTCCGCGTAGCCGATACGGCCGTCCGCGAACCGGCGCAGTTCGCGGCCGCCGAGGTCGCGGCGTTCCACGAACTCCTGCACTTTGGCGTCCAGTTCGGGTCCTGGCACGACCGTGCCGGGGCGGCCCTGCCCGAAGTGCCGGTCGCCGTCGATGACCGCGACGTGCGCGTCGTACAGCGGCTTCACCATCCCGGTGAACAGGGCGAAGAGTTCGTCGCGCGTGGTGTCGGCGTGCACTCGGGGTCGGTATGTGTCCCGGACCGCGTGCCAGTCGATGCCCTTGGCGGCGAAGAACGGGTAGTTCTCTTCGAAGGACTGCCAGAAGACGTCGAACGCCGTCACCGGGTCGTTCGGCAGCGGCCGCGTGCAGACCTCCGGCAGATGCGCCAGCCGGTGCAGTTCGCGGTGGCCGGGCGAGCCGGACAGGCTCAGTGTCCCCGGGCGTACGGTGAGAACGGTCCCTTCGGAGTCGGTGTAGGTGCCGGGGCCGGTGCGCCGTGCGGTGTCGCCCAGCACACAGCCGGCCCGGGACGTCTGGTACTCCCGCAGCCGCCCGTCCGCGATCGACAGCACCGTGCCGTAGCCGTCCACACGCCAGACGCCCTCGGAACCCGTGGTCCCGGTCGCCGCCGCGGGCGTCACGGCGACTGTTCCCCCGATCAGCGCGAGTGTCACGATCGCCGTCGCAGCCCTGGAAGTCCTGTGTCGCACCGCGGTGTCCTCTCCCCGTACGCATCACTGCCTGACGCCTCCGACGATGGCCGATGGGACGTCAGGGAACCATCCGGCGGCCCGGTTGATCGACAGGGGGGTTAACCCGACCGCCCGTACGGCGCAGACGGGGTACGGACCGGTAGAGCGGCTAAGGTGCCGCCATGTCGCGCCCCCGAGAGACCAAGCACCGTATCGTCACGACGTTCCAGCGCCGGGTCGCCAACCCGCTGTCGACCCGCTTGCCGGGCCAAGCGGTTGTCGAGACCACCGGCCGCACCTCCGGCCTGCCGCGCCGCACCCCGGTCGGCGGGCGCCGCGTCGGCGACACTTTCTGGCTCGTCTCGGAGTTCGGCTTCACGTCGCAGTACGTGCGCAACATCCAGGCCGATCCGACGGTCCGCATCCGCCTGCGCGGCCGCTGGCACCATGGCACCGCGCACCTGCTCCCCGAGGACGATGCCCGAGCCCGGCTCAAGCAGCTTCCCCGCTACAACAGCGCCGCAGTGCGCGTCTTCGGTACCCAACTCCTGACGATCCGGATCGACTTGACCGACTGAGCAACCTCCCGACGGGCAGTGCCGGAGGGCGGTGGGACCGACGGCCACGCCACTCCCACTCCGGTCCGTCCGCGACCGGGCCGGGGACAGAGAAGGAGAACACCCCGCCGGAGTGAGGGCTCGACGGATCTCCTGGGCCGCCGCAGCATTGATGAGACATAGGGTTCACTTCCAGAACGCGGCCTAACCGCTGTGCCCGGCGCACCGGGAGACACGCTCCGTCGCGGTGTGGCTCATCCAACGGGCCTCGATCTCACGTCCGTTGGGGAGCATGTGCCGGGCCGGCCCGTCGGCAGGGACGAAACCGACGCGGGCCAGCGACCGTGCCGAAGCGATGTTCGCCGACTCGTGCCCGGCTCGCACGGTGCGCAGGCCCAGATGCTGGTGACCGAGGACCGTCGCGGCCCAGAACAGCTCCGCGCCGAGCCCCTGTCCTCGCGCATGGGGCGCCAGCTGCCCGCCGATCTCCCCAGTGTCGGTGTCGATCCCCGCGCTCCCCGCATATCTGCCGTCGTCCAGACGGACGCAGAGCAACTGCCTTTTCAGGGAGCCCGGTTCTGTGACTCCTCCACCCCCTGAAGGGGGTGGCTTCTCGCTATGCCTGGTTGGCATTGCGATGGACCAGCCCGGCCCGTAGAACGTTGGTTGCTCCGACTTCGTCGGCGTGCGCCTGATGGTCGCACGAGACGCAGTGGAACTTTTCCTGTGTGGGCCGGTTCTCCTTCGCGGTGTGCCCGCATTGGGGGCACTGGCGGGAGGTGTTGCGGGGGTCCACGGCGATTGCTTCTCGTCCGGCGCTTTCAGCCTTGGCGTGCAGGATCGTCAGGAACACCCCCCAACCGGCGTCGGCTATCGCCCGGTTGAGCCCGGACTTGGCTGCGGCCCCGTTAGGCAGGAACGCGCCCGGATGGTCGGGGTCGGGTTTCGGCTGGGCGGTCTTGCTCATGTTGCGGATCTTGAGGTCTTCGTGCGCGATGACGTCGTGCTCACGGACCAGGTCGAGCGCGGTCTTGTGCGCGTGGTCGAGTCGCTGGCGTCGCACCTTGCCGTGCAGGGCTGCGACGCGTTCGACGGCCCGTTGGTGGTTGCGGGTGCGGTGGTGCGCCCTGCAACGCGGGTAGCGGCTCAGCGCCCGTTGTGCTGCTTGGAGCTTCGCGGCTGCATTGCGGGCATGACGCGGGTTTTTGATGTGCGCGCCGTTGGAGTCGGTCAGGAACGAGGCGATGCCCATGTCGATGCCGACCACGCTGCCTGTCGTGGGCAGCGGTTGGGGCCGGGCCTGTTCGGCGGTGAGCACGACGAACCATTTCCGGCCCTCGCGCTTGACCGAGACGGTCTTGACCTTGCCGACCACCGGCCTGTGCTGGTTGACCTTGACGTGACCGACGCCTTGGAAGCGGACGCGGGTGACGGGGTCGTGCGCGGTGGCATCCCACCGGCAGCCGTCGCCGTCCTTGGGGAAGTCCACCGTGTCGAACCACATTGCGCCACGAAAGCGCGGATAGCCCGGTGCATCACCGGCCTTGATCCGGCGGAAGAACGCGGCGAATGCCTTGTCCAGGCGGCGCAAGGTGGCCTGCTGCGAGCTGAATGACCAGCGGCCGTGACGCTCGGGGTCGAAGGCGCGGATCTCCTTGAGCTGCGCGGACTGCTGTCCGTACGTGATGCTCGTCCTGGAGACGTGCCGGTAGGCGTCGCGACGCTCTTGGAGTGCGCCGTTGTAGAGGCCGCAGTGATCGCGCAGCATCTCGCCCAGCGCGATCGTCTGGCGCACGGTGGGCCGCATGAGGAATTTGTACGCACGGATCATCTGGCCCACCCCTTCCCGCAGTTGTTTCGTTGGCCATACTGCGCGTGGTGTATGTCACCACGCTGGGAACAAAATACCGATATCCGCCGGGGCCGTCACGTCGTCTCCACCCTCCACGTTCACTTGGTTTTCGTGACCAAGTACCGGCGCGAGGTCTTCAACGACGAGATGCTGACCCGCTGCACCGCCATCAGCTCACCTGACGGAGAAGGTAAACCGACCTGCACCTGAACCGTGACTCAGGTGAGGAACTGTCCGGAGGAGAGGGTTCCAAGATTTTCGTAGGCATTGTCGTCGTTACCGTGGACAGCCCGGCTACTCGATTCCCACCCGTTGCGTCGGTTGACGCAGCTGCGCGTGGGACTCGCTTCTTCGGGCCGGCCCGGCACTCTGCTAACGGGCGTTGCCGGCGGCGAGGGTGGCGACGGACTTTTGGATGCGCCGCTGGCGTGTTGCTTCGGTTTTGGCGCCTTCGATCGACAGGACGTGCGCGCGGCGGTTGCTGTAGGAAAGGGCGTCGAAGAAGCGTCGGGCCGCCGGTTCGGCGTCCAGAGCTGCGGCGAAGTCGGCGGGGACGGTGACTTGGCGGGGTTCGGTGTCCAGGTGGAGCTCGATCTCGATGACGTCCCCGCCGCTGATGCCGGTCTGCTGGCGGACATCGGCGTTCAGGCCGAGCATGTAGGTGCCGTTCATCGGGGCCACTGAGTTCCGGAAGGTGTGGTCCCCGATGGTGACGCGGACCTTCGGTCGCTTTCCGCCGCCGAGTGCCTCGACGACCTCGGGCGGGACGGCGACACCGGTCGCGGTCTTTCCGGCGAGCAGGACGGTGGTCTGGAACTTCATGGCGGATCTCCCTGTTCATGGGGAAAGCGACGACCTCTTCGGGTGAAGGGTTCTGCGTGTGCCGTTCACCAGTTCAGACGGTGCTGTACAGCAGAACTCATCGCCCCCGGGCCGCGCATGCCGTCGAGTAACTGGGTTCGTCTGGTTAGCCAGGTTGCGATCTCGTCGACGACCGCAGGGTCGACGTGCCCCGGCCGCCGCGATATCGCCCGACCGCAGTTCGGCCGCCAGGTAGGAGAACACGCACACCTCCAGGTGGAGGGAGCGGCATTCTCCCTGGGTGAAGGAATTCGCAGCGTCGTTCGCGGCCACCTCCCCGGCACGCAGTTTGGTGGCCATTGGGGCGTTCCGCGCGTACCAGGTGCCGGGGCCGTACAAGGTGCCGTAGCGCAGGACCACATGGTCGGGCAGTTCAGCCCATCGCACTCTCCAGGGCCTGTACCTCGCGGATGGTAGTGGTGCGTGGCTCGGCGGTGGTGAGATCCAGCGTTAACTGCCGGCGGAGGTCGCGGGGCCCTTGTTAGATGTTTAGCTAAGATGCTAAATAAAAGGCATGACAGAAGCTCAGGACGAGGCAGGAGCCTTCCGTGCTCTCGCCGATCCGACGAGGCGCCAGATCCTCGAGGACCTTAGAGGCGGTGAGCTCGCGGCTGGCGTCATCGCCGCCAGATTCGCGATCAGCGCACCTTCCATCTCACGACATCTCGGTGTGCTCAAGGGAGCCGGACTGGTCACCGAGCGACGGGAGGGCAACCGGATTGTCTACGCGCTCGCCGAGGACCGCCTGGCCACCTGCATCGGTCGGTTCCTCAGCGCCGTCTGCCCCGAGCAGTTCGTGCTTCGCCACACCAAATGGCGCCCTGGGGTGCAGAGCGAGGGATCATGAGGCAGCCGCGACTGTCCAGTGTCGTTGAACGACGGCTACTGGTGAACTACCGAGTCGCGTCGGATGTCGCGGCACGCCTGCTCCCCGGGCCACTGCGCCCGCAACTGGTGCATGGCTACGCGGTCGCGGGCATCTGCTTGCTGCGCCTGGGAAGTGTCCGGCCGGCCTGGGCGCCCAAGGCGTTCGGACTGCGGAGCGAGAACGCGGCACATCGGATCGCCGTCGAGTGGGACGGGCCGGACGGCGTGGAGACCGGCGTCTATATTCCACGGCGCGACTCCGCCTCGCGACTCAACGTCTGGGCAGGAGGACGCTTCTTCCCCGGCGAACACGGCCGAGCCGACTTCGAGGTGCACGAGACACCCAGTCAGATGCGCGTCGCGCTGGCGACATGGGATGGCGACACCCGAGTGGATGCCACCGTCGAGCTGGCCGACGAGCTGCGAGGCAGCGAGCTCTTCGCCGATCTTGCCGAGGCTTCCCGCTTCTTTCGAGGCGGGACGAAGGGCTTCTCGGCCACCAGCTCCGGCCGTCACCTGGACGGCATGGAGCTGCGGACCAATGCATGGCATGTGGAAGCCGGCCGGGTTCGCTCCGTTGCCTCGTCCTTCTTCGAAGACCCGGACCGCTTCCCGTCAGGGAGCGCGACCCTGGACTGCGCTCTGGTCATGCGCGACGTCCTCGCCAGTTGGTGGCCGCTCCCGGCCATGGCTTCGGAGCAAAGTGCTCAACTGACCTGCTGAAGCGCGCAGTCGTAGCTTCGGTTCCGGTGGCGTGTTGCCTCGTCGGGTGTCGGCGGCGGTGAGGTGAAGTCGCAGGCGCAGTCGAGGGTGTCTTCGGGGGCCCGGTGTGTGCCGAGGGTGCGGGTTGGTGCGCAGGTTCCGGGTGGGCCCCGACAGAAGCGCTGCAAGGAATTCGGCTTGCCGTGCCGTGTGACGGCGCCGGAGGCGGCTCAGATGACCAAGACTCGGCGCCCGCGCGTGTGACCGGCGTAGCTGTCGACGTGGGCCGCCGCGGCCTCGGCCAGCGAGTACGACTTCTCGACCGGGATGTGGAGGCGGCCCCGCGTGATCAGGTCAACGGCCTCGGTGAGCGCCGCCGACACGCTTCCGGCCGCGCCGGAGAACCGGACACCGAACTCCGGCGCACCGAGATCGGCGATGGAGACGACCTTCTGCGGACTCCCGGTCAGCTCGACGAGCTCGCGGATCACGCCCGAACCAGCCAGATCGAGAGCCGCGTCGACGTCGCCGAGCCGCTGAACCCGCTCGCCCCAGCCCTCGTCGTACGTCGTGGCGAGGGCGCCAAGGCTGCGCAGATACTCCTGGTTCGCGGCACCGGCGGTGCCGATCACCGTGATGCCGCGGTCGCGGGCGATCTGTAGCACGGCCGATCCGACTCCTCCGGACGCGCCGCTGACCAGGAGCGTCTGCCCGGGCCGCACACCGACCTCGTGGATGACGCGCAGCGCCGTCTCCACCACGGAGGGGTACCCGGCCGCCTCCTCGAACGTCAGCCCTTCGGGCATCCGGGCCCAGGCCGACAGTACGGCGAACTCGGCGTAGGTGCTGGCGCCCTCGCCGAACACCCGATCACCGACCTCAACGCCTACGACTCCCTCGCCTACCTCGTCCACCACCCCGGCGGCGTCCAGCCCGACGCCGGAGGGCAACTCGATCGGATGGGCCCCCAGCACCTGGCCTTCACGAATCCTCCAGTCGACGGGATTCACGCCCGCCGCCCGCACGGCGATGCGTATGCGGCCGGCACCCGCGTGGGGCTCATCGGCATCAACGAGTTGCAGAACGTCCGGACCGCCGAACTCGGCGAAGCTCACCTTCTTCATGCCGCCGAACGTAGCACTACCAGATAGCTTTCCATAACGGTTACTCTTTCATACCTGATAGCCTACGAGCATGACCGTGCAGTCCGGACGCCGTGAGCGCAAGAAGGCCGCGACCCGCCAGAAGATCGCCGACACCGCGCTGCGGCTCTTCCTGGAACGCGGTTACGACGCGGTGGGCATCCGTGACGTGGCAGCCGAGGCCGACGTGGCCGTCACCACGCTCTTCTCACACTTCGCCTCGAAAGAGGCCCTGGTGTTCGAGCAGGACGAGGACTTCGAGCAGCGCCTCACGCAGGCGGTCACCGGCCGGGCGCCGCACGAGCCGCTCATCCCCGCGCTGCGCCGCGAGATCCTGGCCCTGGTGCGGCACTGCACAGCGGACAGCGCCGCACCGATCTGGCGCATGATCGACGGATCTCCCACCCTGCGGAAGTACGACGAGTCGCTCCGCCTACGCCACGCGGACGCCCTGGCCGCAGCCATCGCCGCCGATCCCGACCTGACGCTGAGCGAAACCGCCACCCGCACCATCGCGAGGTTCGTGATCGACGCCTACTCGCTGGCCCGCGAAGCCGCCGACCCGCAGGCCGCCCTGGACGAGATCTTCCAAATGATCGAGGCGGCGTGGGAGGTCACCTGCCCCTCTGTAAGTGGTCACCCTGGTCCCGATGGGCCGCGGCCGCGGGTATGAGACGGCGTCACTTACCACGGCGAGGCACGAAGTTGGGCATCGCCACGGGAAGCGACGAGAACTGCCCGAACTCGTTATCGGCCTATGGCGCGGTGGTGGCCCAAGCGCCGCCGGGGTAACGATACGAAGCAGAGACACCGAGCGTCCGACACGACGTGAGACAGCGGACAGACCCGCTGCTTTCGGGACCGGTGTCCGACACGAGCCGCGAGACCCTACACGTTGTGGGGCTCAAAACCTTCTGCACCCTGCAGCAGGTCGGGGCGGTGATCGTGCGGCAACTGTGGCGGCGGCCGGACTGTCCGGCCGAGGCCTGGGTGCTGGCCTTCGAGCGGGACTGGGCGAGGGTGTTGGAGGACTCCCGTCACAGCTTCAGCCTCACCCCGCTCCACGACACCGTCCGCAGCTGGCAGTTACGTGTTGCCGCGGCGGCCCCGGCTGTCGACGCCTATCTGGACTCCGGCCGGGACGAGACTGGCTTCGTCGACCCGGACGGCGTGCTCGGCGCCCGCCCGTGAGCGGTGGCCCCCGGGACGCTGCAGCTGTCCTAGCAGGCCGTGAAGACCCTCGGCGAACTCCCCTCGCCCGCCCGGGAGATGGTCCGCGACGTGCTCGACATCGCGGTGCGCTCACCGTGGGGCTGGCCCCAGTGGAACACGGGCGACCCCGAAGGCGAGGACGTCCGTACCGCCCGCACGCATCCGAAATTGATCTGCGATTGCGCACGCTCCTGCCCATCCCAGACCTTCGGGGCGGTCGGCGGCGGGGCAGCGACCGAAGACCGCTTCTGGGTGAGCATTCTGGACCTTCTTCCTGCTCCCCGCCCTGGAGGTGCGGGGAGCAGCCACATACGCCTGGCGTTGGGAACATCCGGTCAGCGCTGCTGTGCAGCGGAGGCGTTGAGGCGGCTTGCGAGGAAGCGGGCGGCGCGGTCGAGGGCGGCATCTGCCTCGTCGAGACGCCCGTGCTCGCTCTGGTACACGTGCGGGAGACCCGGCCCGATCTCCAGTGTGGTCTCGACGTCGGCGGCGCCCGCACGGCCGGCCAGGCGGACCGCGTCGTCGAGCAGCACCTCGTTCGCCCCGACCTGTACGAGCAGCGGGGGCAGGCCGGAGAGGTCGGCGAACACCGGGCTCGCCAGGGGGTGACTCCGGTCGCCCGCCCCGACGTAGAGATCCGCGTACGCGCGCACGTCGGCCGCGGTGAAGATCGGGTCAGCGTCCTCCTTGGTGCGCATGCTCGCTCCGGAGAGGGTGAGGTCGACCCACGGGGAGAAAACGACGGCGGCGGCCGGCTGAGGCAGTCCCGCCTCGCGGGCGGCGAGCAGAGTGGCGATGGTCAGGCCGCCACCGGCGGAGTCACCGGCCACGACGACCTCGCGCGGGTCTGCTCCGGTGTCCAGCAGGTCACGGTAGGCGGCGAGCCCGTCGTCGACGGCCGCGGGAAAGGGGTGCTCGGGAGCCAGCCGGTAGTCCACCGATGTCGCCCGGATCCCGGCACGGGCGGCGAGTTCGCCCGCTATGCCGACGTGGGTGTCCGGAGCGCCGATGACGTAGCCACCACCGTGGAAGTAGAGCAGCCGCCCGCGGTCTGCCGCCTTGGCCGGTGCCAGATCCAGGGCGGGCCGCCCGCCCAGGACGGTCTTACGGGTGACCACGCCCTCCGGTGCCGGTCGCGTCATGACCGTGGCGAACAAGGCCCGCTGCTGCGCGGGGGTGGGCGGCGTCTCACTGCGCGGGGCGGAACGGAGCAGGGCGTCCAGAGCTTGGCGCTGCTGTTGGGACATGGTGAGCCTCCATCAAGTTGACGTGCAAGGATGCATTCCAAGGAATCTATCTGTTCGCATCCAACTACCTTCCAGGGAAGATGATTCCCAGGAATCTACTGGAGGTTTTGTGAGCCACACCACATCAGTCTTCCTCGATCTCGTCCGCGTGGAGACCCGGCTCTACAACGCGGTCGGCGCCCGCCTGCGCACAGAACAAGGCCTGTCGTTGGGTCAGTTCGAGTTCCTGCAGATCATCGACCAGTCGGACGGATGCCGCGTGCTCGACATCGCCGGCGAGTTGGCCATCACCGTGGGGGCCGTCAGCAAGGCCGTCGACCGACTGGTGGCCGCACACTGGTGCGCACGGATCGCGCACCCTCAGGACCGCCGCTCCTCCGTACTGCGCCTCACACCCAAGGGCGAGGAAGTACTGGCGGCTGCCCGCCCGGTGGTCGAGAGCACGCTCGCTTCACTGACGCAGACGGTTCCCGCTGCCGACCTGAGACGCCTCGCCGCCACTCTGCATTCCCTCCGAGCGGTCCTCGAGGCGGACAACCAAGGCCAACCGGGGTCAACTTGACCTGGCCCTAAAGGGCCAGGCTTGGAGGTGGTCGTCCCAACTGGCTGCTGGGTGATCCCTCCGTTCAGACACCCCTATGGGCTGTCAGGGACGCGTGACTCACGCCCCGCGATCCACACGGGCTCGGCCCTGCGGCCGATGTTGTGGGATGCGTTGTCGTCCGCGTTGGCGAGAAACCCGCAGGCCCTGCACGCGAACGTTGCTTGATCGATCCGGTTCTTCCGGTCGATGTGGTAGCACTCGGAGCATTGCTGGCTGGTGTATGCCGGATCGACATACACCAGCGGCACCCCAACCCGGCGTGCCTTGTATGCAAGGAAGGAGCCGAGCTGGTGGAAGCTCCACGAATGCAGTTGTGCACGCTGTCCTTTACGGAGCCGTACCCGGTCACGGATGCCGGTCAGCTCTTCGAGAGCCAGGCCGCGTCCGGTGCGTTCAGCGATGGTGACGATGGTCTTGGAGACGATGTGGTTGACGTTGGCGGTGTGACGGGCTTCCTTGCGGGAGCGCTGCTTGAGCCGTCGTCTTGCGGACTGGGTTCCCTTGGCCTGCAACTTGGCCCGCAGGTCCAGCTGCCGCTTCCGGTGCCGGTTCAGACCGCGCCCGGCGGCCCGGTAGCCGGTGGAAGTGGTGGCGATGTTGACGAGCCCGAGGTCGACGCCAATCCAGTCGGCCGGGTTCTCGTTGACCGGCTTCTCGGGGACCTCACAGACCGCGATCAGGTAGAACACCCCCTCACGTTCGACCAGATCGGACTCACCCCTGCGATGCTCACGAAGCACCTTGAGAGCATCCGGGGAGCAGACGAACCCGACGTTCTTGAGTCGCCCGGCCGTCGTCCATATCGACACTGTCTGGGCATCCAACTGCCATGACAGAGACCGGTCATCGAACGGCTGCGCCGCCTTTGGCCGAAACGTGATCGGCTTCGACTCCGCTTTCACCCGCCTCTTCGAGCCCTCCCCGCCGAGATTCCCGGCCCGGATGTTCGCCTTCAACGTCGTGTAGGCATCCCGCGTCTTCTTGATCACGTGCTGCGCGGCCTGAGCGCCGAGCCCACGGGCCTTCAGCTCGGCGTAGGCGTGCTTCCGCAGCTCGTACTCACGCGGAACCCCACGCTCGAACGCCACTTTGGAAACCCAGCACGCCGCCTCATTTACCGTTCGCAGCGTGGAGCGGAGCGCGGCGGCCTGGTCGGCCTCCGGCATCAGCTTCACCTGCGTCACGATCTTCACGTAGCTGATTATATTGATCTATGTCACCTTGATGGGAGCCAAACCCCAACATTCACAGGGGTCGTAGCGTCGTCCACACCCTCCACGCCCACTTGGTCTTCACACCCACATACCGACGTGGACCCTTCACCGACGAGATCCTCAACCGCTGCGAAGAAATCACGCGGACCGTCTGTGCCGACTTCGAGACCGAGCTAGTCGAATTCAACGGCGAACGCGACCACGTCCACCTCCGCGTGCGCTACCCGCCGAAGATCGCCCTGTCCCGACTCGTCGGCTCCCTCAAGGGTGTCTCCGCCCGCAGACTCCGCCAGGAGTACCCCGACCACGTCCGTACATATCTGTGGGACGCCCACTTCTGGTCACCCTCCTACTTCGCCCCGTCCTGCGGCGGCGCCCCACTGAGCATCATCAAGGACTACATCGAGCAGCAAAAACGCCCGAACTGACCTGCACATCAGAACAATCCAGAGAAGCGATTCCTCCCGGGCCTGAAGGACTCCGTTGGGGAACTCGTGATTCGAGCAGGTCCATGTCGTTTGCCTTGTTGATGGCTATGGTCGTTGGCGGGGTGGGGAGAGCGGGATGTCGCTGGAATCGCGGGCCGATGATGGGGTGCCTGAGCTGACGGCCCGGGTGGTGAGGGCCTCGTTCCCCAAGGGGACCCTGGCCATCCGGATCCGGGAAGTCCTCGGTGCGCTGTTCACGGATGAGGACTTCGCCGAGGCCTTCTCCGGTCGAGGTCGGCCCGCGATCTCGCCGGGGTCTCTGGCGTTGGTGTCAGTGCTGCAGTATGCCGAGGGACTGTCCGACCGGCAGGCCGCTGACCAGGTGCGGGCCAGGATGGACTGGAAGTATCTGCTGGGACTGGAGTTGGACGATCCAGGGTTCGACTTCACCGTCCTGGGAGACTTCCGCTCCCGTCTCATCACGCACGGGCTGGAAGAGCGAGTCTTTCAGGTGGTGCTGGCCCGACTCTCGGAGGCCGCACTCCTGCGGGCTGGCGGCCGGCAGCGCACCGACTCCACGCACGTGCTGGCCGCGGTGCGCACGCTGAACCGGATGGAGTTCGTCGGCGAGACGCTGCGGGCGGCGCTGGAGGTGCTGGCCGCGGCCGCCCCTAACTGGCTGACGCCGCTGATCAGCCCAGCGTGGGTGGAGCGTTACGGGGCCAAGGTGGACAACTACCGCTTCCCGAAAGGGGAGAACGTCCGCCGGGAGTGGGCCGAGCAGGTTGGCCGGGACGGGTTCGCTCTCCTTGACGCCGTCGATGCGGCGACCGCTCCGGCCTGGCTGTGTGAGGTCCCCGCGGTCCGCATTCTGCGCCGGGCCTGGTCGGAGCAGTATCACCGGGATGGGCAGGAGGTGTGCTGGCGGGAGGGCAAGGACCTCCCGCCGGCTAGAGACCGGCTGTCCTCGCCATATGACACCGACGCCCACTACGGCATCAAACGCGGCTCGGGCTGGTGCGGTTACAAGGTCCACCTGAGTGAGACCTGCGAGCCGGACGCACCGCATCTGATCACCAACGTGGAGACCACGAACGCCACCGTCAACGACACCGAGGTCACCGCAGAGGTCCACCAGCACCTGGCAGAGCGGGAGTTGAAACCGTGTGAGCATGTGGTCGACGCCGGATATGTCACCGCCGCCCACATCCTGGCCGCCCGCGAGAACCACGGCATCGACCTGGTCGGCCCCGTCGGCCTCGACACCCACCACAGCGGACGCGATACGCAGGCACCGGACCTGACCCAGGCCGCATTCAAAACGGACTGGGAGGCCAGGAAGGTCGTCTGCCCCCAGGGAGCATCCAGCATCAGCTGGTCCCAGCAGCGCAAGGCCAGCGGGACCCCGCTCGTCCGGGTGCACTTCGCACTCGCCGACTGCGACCCATGCCCACTGAGGCAGAGGTGCACCAAGGCAGCCAACGGCAAGTGGGGCCGCAGCCTGACCCTGCTGCCTCGCGAGCAGCAGCAGATCCTCGAAGAACGACGCGCTGAGCAGCAGACCGACGCGTGGAAGGAACGCTACGACGTGCGCGCCGGGGTGGAGGGCACCATCTCCCAGGCCGTCCGCCGCACTCACCTGCGACGCACCCCCTACCGGGGCCAGAGCAAGACGCACCTCGCCAATGTCCTCTCCGCCACCGCCCTCAACATCGCCCGAGTCGACGCCTGGCTGAACGGCACCCCACTCGGCGCCACCCGCGTCTCCCACCTCGCACGCCTCACCCTCGCGGCATGACCCGAACCCGAGAGCCGATTTACGGATTTCCCAACGGAGTCCTGAAGGCCCGGGGTTCCTCGCTAGATCAAGCTGAAGACGTTCACTGGGTGAACGGAGCCAGCAGTCCCGCTTCGGGCGTCTGCAGGTCAGCTGCTGCGCCAGTAACCCAGCGCGCTCACCCGATCTTTCGGCACGTTCAACTCTTTGCGCGCGTACGCGGCCAAGGCGCGTGTGGTTGCCGTGTCGCAGGCGATCCAGATGTACGCATCGGACGTGTCCTCACCCAGAAGACCCGGCAGTTCGGCCTTGACGTCCTCGACCAGGTGCTGTCCGGCTTCCCGGCGTTCCACATGACGCAGGGTGTGGTGGGCAGGGTCCAGGCGGAACGGCAGTTTCTTGTCGGAGGTGTGCGTCGTCTCGCACCAGATGGTGGCCGGAGTCCGCGGGACGGCGTCCAGTAGCGAGTTGATCGCCGGCGCGGACGCCGCGTCGCCGATGATGAAGAGCCGTGCGGGCGCCGGTTTTGGCAGGGCGAATTCCGTTCCCTGGAGCGTCGCGTCGATGCTGTCGCCCGGCTGAGCGGCGCGGGCCCAGTCGCTCGCCGTGCCGTCGTGCAGGGCGAACTCCAGGCTGAACGTCCCCGCGGACGGGTCCGGGTCGACCAGTGTGTACGCGCGCTGGTGAGGTTTTCCCGCCCGCTCGAACCAGACCCTCACCCACATGGTCGGGTGCGCGCCGCCTGTCGCGGCGAGCAGTCCTCCGTCGGAGAAGTGCACCCGACGGAAGTGCTCGGTGACCTGTTCGACGCCGGTCACGGTGAACGTGAAATCGCGTCCCCGCATGAGCTTGAGGACAACGCCCTCCCAGCCATGGCCCACAGCTGTCTCCTCTCCAGAAGTGCAAGTAAGGGTAGGCTAACCTAAATGTGGTTGCTGGGGGAGTGGCCGGTTATTGACGTGCACCGGAGTAGGGGAGCGGGATGACATTCAAGGCGCGGTACGAGCACATGCGGGACGACTGGGGGATACCTCACCTCCGGGCGGACGACGCGCTTGCGCTGGCCTACGGCCAAGGGCACGCCACGGCTCTGGACCGCGCCTGGCAGCTGGAGTTCGACCGGCACCGAGTGCAGGGCACCACGGCCGCGTTCCTCGGAGAGGAAGCAGTCGACTGGGACCGGTTCGCGCGACAGTCCCGGCTCGACGACACCGCACAGCGCTGCTTCCGGACTCTGGAGCCGGAGACCGCGGCCTGGGTGACGGCCTACACCGACGGCGTCAACGCCGCGCTGGCCGAAGGCGCCTCGCAAGCACCGGAATTCACCGCCATGGGACTCGCTCCCGGCACCTGGAGACCCTGGACCCCCTTGGGGGTCTGGCTCGCCACCCACATCCTGTTCGCCGGTTTCCCCACCAAGATCTGGCGCGACGAAGTCGCCCGGCTGCTGGGTGAGGAGGCGATCGGGCTCTTCGCCACGGACGGCCCAGGCACCACCGGAAGCAACGGCTGGCTCGTCGAGGGAGAACGCACCGCGACCGGCGCCCCGATCATCGCGGGTGACCCGCACCGGTACATCGAGGACCCGGGCGTCTACCAGCAGATCCGGCTCGCCTGCCCCGAGTTCGACGTCGTCGGACTCGCCGTCCCGGGGGTACCAGGCATCGCCCACTTCGCGCACACCGGCGGCGTCGCCTGGGCGATCACCAACGCCATGGCGGACTACCAGGACCTGTACCGCGAACAGCTGCGGCGCACCGGCGACGGCCGTGTCGAAGCACTGGGCCCCGACGGCTGGCGTCCCGCCGCCGCACACACCGAGACCATTGACGTCGCGGGCGCCGCACCCGTAACCGTCGAGATCATCGAGACCGACCGGGGCCCCGTCATCGCCGGAGGGCCACAGGAGCCCTCCGCCCCGAGCGATCGGCGGGACATGGTCGAGACGGCGGGCGACGACGACCAGAATCCGCAGCACGCCGCGCAGCCGTTCGGATCCGTCCAAACGCTGAGCCTGCGTCAACTGCCCCGCGTCACAGGCGAGCTTGGCTTCGACGCGCTCCCGGCCCTGCTCCGCGCCCGTACCGTCGCCGACGTGGATGCCGCGCTCGACCGCTGGGTGGAGCCCGTCAACGTCGTACTCGCGGCGGACACCAGTGGCGCCACCCTGTACCGTGTCGCCGGTTACGTCCCCCGGCGTCCCTACGTCAACAGCCTGCGGCCGGTGCCCGCCTGGGAGTCGGTGCACGGCTGGCGTGCCGGCCGTGCACCGACTCCCAGGAAGCGGATCGAAGGCCTCGCTGTGATGGCCAACGAGCGCGGTCTCGCCGCCCCGCTCGGCGTCGAGTTCGCGCCACCGCACCGAGCGGACCGCATCGGCGAACTTCTGGCCACCTCCACAGACTGGACGGCCACGGACATGGCCGCCATCCACACCGACACGCTCCTGGCCTCGGCGGGCCCTCTGCTGGGCCTCCTCGCGGCGGCCCCCGGCCTCAGCCCCGATGCCGTACGACTGCGCGACCGGCTGTTGACCTGGGACCGGCACATGGACGCCGCGTCCACCGACGCCTCCCTGTACGCGGCCGTGCGCGCGCACGTCGTGCACCGGCTCGCGGCACACCCCTCGCTGGCTCCACTGGTCGGTCCCGGACGGCCCGCCAGGCCCGGCGCCTACCCAGGGCTGTTCCTTCCCTGGCTGGCGGCGCTGCCGCGCATCGGGTTCGCCCTGGAGTTCCTGCTGGACGGCGGACCTGTCCCGCACGGCGAACGCATCGCCATGGTGGCAGCCGCCGCAGAGAGCATCGCCAGATCCCTCGCGGAACCGCACAAGAGCGGCCCAGGGCCGTGGGCCTCAGCACATCAGCTCGTCACCTGGCAGGCCCTGCCCGGCACGGCGGGCAGCAGCGCTGCACCCGCTTCGGCAGGACTGGCCGGCGACCACGACTGCGTACTGTCCACCTCCAGCACCCCGGGCATCACCCACCACAGCACCCGCGGCCCCGCCGCCCGTTACGTCTGGGACCTGGCGCGACGCGAGGACAGCCTCTGGATCGTCCCACTGGGAGCATCCGGCGTCCCCGGTGACGCCCACCACCGCGACCAGCTCCCGCTCTGGGTGGAGGGCGCCCTCGTCCCCGTGACCACCGACTGGAATCTGCTGCATCGAACCGAGGAGAAAACTCCCATGTCGCCCGCCCCCGCTGCGCTCCCGCCCGCCCGGCGCACCCCCCTGCACGAACAGAAGATCGACGGATTTGGAACGATCGTCCTCGTACCCGTCCACCCGGCTACCGACCTGGACCTGTTGTACTCGTGGGTCACCGAGGAGCGCGCCCGGTTCTGGGGAATGGGGCAGGAGAGCCGCGAACAGGTCCTGGAGACCTATGAGTTCCTCGACTCGCTGGCCACGCACCATGCTCTGCTTGCAGTGAGGGACGGTGTCCCTGTCGCCCTGTTCCAGACATACGACCCGGCCGCCGACCCGGTCGGCGAGTGCTACGAGGTGCGTCGTGGCGACTACGGCGTCCATCTGCTGATTGCCCCGCACCGGGGCGCGGTGCCCGAACCGGGTTTCACCGGGGCCTTGCTCTCGGTCCTGATCGCCTACGTCTTCAGCGACCCGGCCAACCTGCGCGTCGTCGTCGAGCCCGACGTCAGTAACGAGAAGGCGCTCACGCGCATGCTCAGAGCCGGGTTCGTGCTCGGCCCGGAGATCGACAAGCCGGAGAAGCGGGCCCGCCTCGCGTTCTTGAGCCGCGAGGCCGCCGCCGCGAAGGGATAGCTGGACGCCGCCGCTCGGTTCTTTGACTCGGCGTTGGCGTCACGCGTGAGGACTCCGACGCCTGCGACGGCCGTCGTGCCGACCGCTGCGGCGACGGTGGCGAGACCGGCACCGAATCCCTACCGCTTCACCCAGGCACGAGCCCGACAGTCCCAGCGAGATACGGAACGCACCTCCCACCGGACCGCGGATCACCCACCTCGATACGTCATCACATCCTCCGGAGATGGGGCCAGAACCGAGGAACACAAACCTCCTTGATCACAGGGAGGTGGGGCGGCCAGAACCGAGAGACGAACGGGGCCCGTGCACAAGTCCCTAACCAGGCTGCCGTTGAACGTGGCTGACTGGCAGTCACTGTTTCCTACTTGGTGGTGTGGGTGGGGTAGACCCGGACGTCGGTGTAGGCGCCCTTGATCTGACCGGCGGTGGAAGGCCACTCCAGGCTGATGGTGTGCGTCTCGTTCGGGGGTGTGACCAGGATGTTGGTCGGGGACGCGAGGCTGTGGCCGGTGGAGTCGATGGTGTAGGCGAGGTCGAAGACCGCGGCGTCGCCGGGCTTGAGGACGGTGATGCGCGGCTGGGCCTGGCCGCGCGCGATGGGGCTGGAGGTGTGGTCGGCGTCCTTGATGTCGACGCCGGCGAAGCCGGTGGCGGAGCAGGTGGTCGAACCTCGGTTGATCATGGTGATGTTGATCCGGCCCTCGTCCGTGCCGGCAGCGGCGTACTCGGCGTCGATGGCCAGGTCCTGGGTCTTGCAGAACGTGACCTTGCTGCCGGTCTGCGTGGCGCCGCTCGTGCTGGTGCCGGTCTGGGTGTCCTGGCCGGCGGAGTCCGGCTTCGTGTTGTTGGCGGTGGAGGCGCCGGAGTCCGAGCTGCCTCCAGACGTCGAGCCGCTGTCCGAGGACGGAGAGGCCGAGGCCGGGGTGGAGGCGTTCTGGGCGGCGGAGTCCTTGCCGGAGCCGTCGCTGCTGCAGGCGGTGAGGGAGAGGGTGGCGGCGAGGCTGATGGCGGCGAGAGCGGCGATGCGGCTGTTGTTCATGGTGTTCCCCCGTATGCGGTGCGGTGCGGTGCGTTTGCGGTCTGAAGTATTTGTATCTCGCACCGAGTTACGGGCGGTTCTCCGCGAGGTCTTCGTTCTGTCACAGGCACTTCGGCCCAGTCGACTGTCGGCAGGATGTGATCCCGCGACGCCCGATGGCAAAGCCGCCTCCAAGGAGTGCGAGGTGAATCCTGAGGAAACGGGCTGGCCACCCGGTGTCGGGGGAACTAGCGTCGTGATCAGGGAAGATACAAACGGGGAGAGAAAATGATGATGGTGGACGAGACGCCGTCCTGGCGGGAGAAGGCTGCCTGCCGGGGGACTGATGCGGAGCAGCTCTTCGCGGACTCAGTTCAGCAGAAGCGGGCGAAGGCGCTCTGCAACGGGTGCCCGGTGCGCGTCGAGTGCCTGACCGAAGCCCTGGACGCACGGGTGGAGTTCGGGGTCTGGGGCGGCATGACGGAACGAGAGCGGCGGGCCCTGCTGCGCCGCCGCCCTGGCGTCCGGTCGTGGGCGCGAGTCCTCCAGGCCGCCGGTGCCGCGCACAGTGTCGCGGCTGGGTAAGCCGGTTTGGCAGCGCGCGAACATACTGGGCGCTGCCAGGCACTGGAGGACGCGGTCACTCTGGCGGCCGCCCTCGGTTCGGAGTCCACCGTCGAGGCTGCGCTCGCTCGATACGAGGCCGAGCGCCGACCGCGGAGCCAGGTCGTCGCAGCAGCCGCCCGGCAGCCCGGGAGAATGGGCCAGCCACTGTCCCACCCGCTGGCCGTCCCCCTGCGGAACACGGCGATGCGACTGACCCCGTCCCGGGTCGCCACCCGTATGATCCTGCGTCACTACGCCTGGGTCCCGCCTTCGCTGAAGTGATCTACTTCAGCCCGGTGTTCAGGTGTTCCACCTGCTCGCCGTTCGTTGCCGAGGACTGCTCGGGCCGGGGCCTTGGAGTCACTGGGTGCTGCCGCCGAAAGCAGCAGCGCCCTCCTGCCCCTTGATCTGGTTCTCCGTCACGTACTCGCGCAGCTCGGCTTCGTAGGCGGTGAATGCGGCGGTGTGGTCGCCGTTTGCGGCGGTCAACTGGCGGGCCAGGGTGCGGGCCCCGATCAGGGCTTGTGAGGTGCCCATGCCGGCGGTCGGTGCGGCGCAGTATCCGGCGTCTCCCACGAGGACGACCCGGCCGGTCGACCAGGCGTCCAGGTGTACCTGGGCGGAGGAGGAGAAGTAGAAGTCGTCGGCGGCCGTCATCGCTTTGAGCAGGTCGGGTGCAATCCAGCCGACTCCGGCGAACGCGTCGCGCAGCGCCTGCTCCTGCTCGGTCCGCGGCCGACGGTCCAGGACGGGTGCCGCGGTCGCGAACGACAGGCTGACCGACATCCGGCCGGGATCGGCGGCGCTGAAGGCGTACACCGCGGTGCCCTCGCCGCTCTGCAGAACCCCTGTGTGGTCGAGCCCGAGGACGTTGTCGGCCGTGAACCCGGCGCCCGACATGCCCAGGTGACGCAGTGTCTGCTCGTGGGGGCGGAAGGCCAGTTGGCGGACCTTGGAGAAGAGCCCGTCCGCGCCGACCACCAAGTCGAAGGACCGGGGCGCGCCGTGTTCGAACTCGACCGCGACACCGTCGTCGTGCTGGGTGAGCGAGGTGAGGGAGTCACCGAAGACGTAAGTGAGTTCAGACTCGGTCAGACGGTGCAAGATCTTCGTCAACTCGGGCTTGGGGACCTCGAGTTCCCCGGCGAACGTCTCGGCAGGCAGCCTGCCGATCTCGCCTCCGTCCGCGTCGACGAGTGTGGTGCCGCGCATCGCGGTGTCGTGACCGCGGATCTCGTCCAGGACGCCGAGTTCGTCGAGGACGTCGAAGGCGGCGCCGCGGAAGTCGACGGCGTAGCCGCTGCCGCGCAGGCCGGGAGCCCGCTCGACGACCGTGACCTGGTAGCCGTCGGCGTGGAGGAAGTGTCCGAGGGCGGCACCCGCCACACCGGCACCCGAGATGAGGACCGTCTTCTTTGTCATGGCAAGGACCGTACGCCTAATTGCCCAAACGGTCTAGTCGAGTGTCTGAACCAAATGGTCAACTCGACGCTATGCTTGGATGATGGGAAACAAGCAGGACCTGCTCGACGGCGCCAAGCAGTGCCTCATCGAGCGCGGCTGGGCACGAACCACCGTCCGTGACATCGCAACCGCCGCCGGCGTCAGCCACGCCGCCATTGGCTACCACTTCGGCTCACGCGAAGCCCTACTCACCCAGGCACTGGTCGAGGCGGTCGACGAACTCGACGCCGCCCTCGCCGCCAGCCCCGGCGCGACCGACCCGCAAGAACGCTGGCAGGCACTGATCGACAGCTTCACCACCCACCGGGCACTATGGGTCGCCCAACTGGAGGCCGTCGTCCAGGCCGAACGCTCCCAGACAGTGCGCGAGCACCTCGCCGAGGGCCAACGACGGGCGCGCGAAGGCCTCGGCGGATCAGTCCCCCTCGCCCTTCTCGGCGGCCTCATGCTGCAATGGCTGGTCGACCCCGACAACGCCCCCACCGGCACGCAAGTCATCGACGGCCTCCGCGACCTCACCCAGTGATGCGAGAACCACACGGTGCACACCACCCGCGAACACAGACTCCGCAACCGGCGACCTCATCCGGGGTCGCGCCACCACCGCACCCGACGCCAACTCGCCTGACAGGCAAGGCAATCTGAGCGAGGGTTGGACCGTGCCTCAAGCGGATACTCACCCATGCGCGGAGAAGTCACACAGAGGACACCAGCAGAATGCCGGGCAGCGGCGGGCACTGCTCTGGACTACTCAGGCTGACGGGTTCTGTCCGTACCTCCGTGAAGTCGGTGGTGTCAGGAGCTTTGCGGAGTAGGCCAGGGTCGGCCGTCAGGTGCCTGGCCGGGGCGGCCGGCGAGGACGTAGTCGCGGTAGCCGTCGCCAGCCATGGACTGGTTCACCCAGCGTTCGCGCACGGCTCCAGTTCGGTCTGCGGCAGCGTCCAGTGCGGCAGCTGGGTCGCTAGTGGTTGCGACCAGGAGGCCGAAGTCCTCTTCCTCCGCATCGAACAGCGGAGGAAGAGAAACCAGGTCGTAGGTCTGGGGTTCGGTGTCGAGAACGGCGTGGAGGTAGATCTCGTAGTTGCCCTCGGCGGGCCGTACCTCGACGTAGGAGACACCAATCCGGTCGGGAGATTCGGATGGCCCGAGGAGCTGCTCGATGGCACGTCCCCGCTTGAGGACACTGAGGAGGAATGGCCCTGCCAGGTATTGCACGTCGCAACACTAGGGGCTTTCCGTGACTGGTGGTTCCCTTCGCCTGTCCCTGGTGCGCGCCTGGTGAGCGGCAGGTGACAGGCTTGCGGGATGCTGATCGAGGGATACGACGACGGCCCGTTGGCTGCCGGGGAGTGTCTGCTGACTCGCCCCGGGTTCTGGTCGAATTACCTGCTGGAGTTTTGCGCTGGCGGGACGGATGTTGAGCGTGCTGCCCCGGAGTGGTTCGGCGATGACGGCGCTGATACCGAAGCCTTGTCCGAGACCCTCATGGACCCCGAATGGTGGCCTGTGTTCCGGGTGCCTGCCTCGGCTGGTCCCGGAATCGTCGTGGTGTACCGCAACTTGGTCGGCGACTACCGCACCGACTTCCTGCTCGTCCCCGAAGGTCAGAGCGGCGTACAACGGATCACCGGCTGGGAGGGGGAATTGTCGGGAACAGGGCTGATGTGGCAAGACCTGGTGAACATGGCGGACAATCCAGCACCCGGGGCGGTCGGGGTCGAGGACTGCGCCGCCCGCCTCCTTCTGGTCCTGCCCCTCCTAGGCGATCCCGACGTTCCGGACGGTGCCTCTGGGCGGGTGAGCGCCGCCCTTGCCGCAGTCGGAGTCCCGCAAGGCGCCGCGTCCAACACGGCGGACTACCTACTCGCTCGCCTGACGGACAGATCGTGGCACGATCCCACATGGGGTTCACCCCTGAGCGGTAGTTGAACCTGCCCCCGGACGGCCGACCACGACCGAGATGATCTTCGCGTGGCTGGTGTGATCACGGCGTCTGAGCCGTCTTGGATAGGCCCGTTCAGCGGGCTGAGCCCCGCGCTGCTTCGGCAAATTGGTGGCCGCTGTGAGGCGTGAGACCGCGGCCGGGCTCCACCGCGGTCGGCCCTGGGGGCTCCTGCTTGAGGATCGCATTCTGCTCGTCACGGTTTACTGACGAACGAACTTGACGATGCGTCAGATGGCTCCGGGTCAGGCATCAACATCTACGAACTCGGCGAGGACGGCCTCATCCAGGACGCCAAGGCGTACTTCAACCAGGCCGTCTTCCAGGTCCAGCTCGCCGACTAGGCCCGAACCGTGGCCTCCGGTGCGGGCTTTCAAGGATAGGCAGTACGAGCTCGTACCGGGGGCGCACCCCGGCCCACCGCGATACCCGGAGAAAACGACACGCATCGGAATTTTCATGAGAACCTGACCCAACTTCGTCACAAGGCCAGCGACAGATTCCCGTTCATCCGTCCGCACTTCATGAATTGTGGGTTCACCGGCTTTAAGGTCCCCCACCGCTGGTTGGTGCGGGGGCCTCGATGACATTACTGAGCTTGAACTCGTGAAGTCGTCGGGTTGAGGGATAGGCCGGTTCCGGCAAGGCATCCGTCGATGAGGTCGCTGCGGTACTGGATCGTGCGCAGGCCGCGCCGGACGGTCTGGACCAGGTGGTCTGGGCTGGTGAAAGCAACGTTGCTGAGCCAGCCGCGCCGCAGCAGGGACCAGATGCCCTCGACCGGGTTGAGATCCGGTGCGTAGGACGGCAGTTGGTAGACGGTCAGCCAGTCCCGATCGGCGGTCCACCTGCGGAGCCGAACGTCGAGGTGCACGTTCAGGTTGTCCCAGATGAGCACGATCGGGCCGCCGAGTTGTTGGTGAGCGACCTGTAGCAGGTCGCGGTAGTCGGTCCAGGCGAAGGACTTGCGCCCGTCGCGCCGGCCGTCGTCGCGGCGGGGCCGGTAGATCAGGCGGGAGCGTTCGCCTGGTTTGTAGCAGGTCAGGGCGGCGATGGAGACGCGTCGGCGGGAGCGGCCACGGACCCGGATGACGGGGGTGTGCCCGCGTCGGGCCCACGTGCGGGCGATCGGCGGCGTCATCGAGAAGCCGGACTCGTCCTCGAAGACGATCCAGGCGTCGAGCGCCGCCGCGGTGTTTCCACCAGCGGCCAGGTCTCCTTCACCCAGCCAGTGATCGCCTCATCGTCACGCTCAAGGGCCCGTCTGGCCGGAATCTGACAGGAGAAACCGTGGCGGATCAGTAGCTTGCGCACACCCTGGATGGTGTAGCTCTTGTGGAAACGGCGGCCGATCACGGTCTTCACGCGGGTCAGCGTCCACCGCTGGTCCGGCCAGCCGTGAGCCATGGGCCCCTTGGCCAACTCCGCCTCCAGCTGCAGAAATTGGGCCTCGCTTAAGCGTGGCGGGGAGGCCGATCCGACCGAGCGCAGGGCCCGCGGGCCGCCCTTGGCCCACGACCTCCGCCACCGCTGCACCGACCGGACACTGACCCGCAGATCTTTCGCGATGACCAGGCTCGGCTCGCCACGGGCGAACCGCCCGGCCGCCACCTTCCGGATGCCCTCGCGGAACTCTCGCCGCTCGTCCGTCAGACCACCGCCCTGCGCGTACCTCATGACAACGGCATACCGCGAGGATCAACCCCTGTCAGCAGCTACGACACCACGAGTTCAGGCTCAGTAGTGGTGGAACAACCGGAGCCCGGTGCGGGTGAGAGCGATCCGATGCTCGCGGCAGGCGTCCTCGACCTCGCTGGAACGGATCGATCCACCCGGCTCGGCGATGTAGCCGACGCCATGCCGGTGGGCATGGTCGACGTTGTCGCGGAACGGCAAGGCGCCGTCCGACACGAACGCGACTTCTCTCAAACCAGTCAGCCATTGCCTGCGCTGGTCGTCAGTCAGCTCGGGTGCGGGTGCGGAGAGTGCTTTCGCCAGCCGAACGTTCTCGTCCGGGGTGAGGTCGCCCTCGATGAAGCGGATCTGCCAGTTGATCCGGTCCTGGCGCCGGATGTGCGGCTGGAAGGTGAGCGTGCGGGCCGCCGGGTGGCGTCGCAGCCACCAGGTGTCGGTTTTCGCGCCGGCCAGGCGGGTGCAGTCCACGCGGGACTGCTGGCCTGCGCCGATCCCCAGGGTTGTCCCGCCGCGCAAGAAGCACACGGAGTTGGACTGGGTGTAGCGCAGGACGGCCAAGCCCAGCAGGAGATCCTCCGCTGCCGTCGCGGGCAGCGAACCGCACACGACGTTGTCCAGCAGCTCGGTGGAGAGCGTCACCTCGTCGCGTTGCTGGGTTAGCCGCAGGCCGAACATCTCCCGTGTCTCATGTTGAGGGGGCATGAGCGCCTCATCTGCTTCCATGATCAGGAAACGGCCGTTCTTCTTCCGGCTGAGCGCCGCGACGGTGCCGGGAGCGTAGCCAGGGGCGATGATGCCGTCGCAGACCACACCCGTCAGCAGCTCGGCGAGTTCGGTGTCGACCGGGTGCGAGACTGCGGCGAAATCGCCGTAGGAGGATCTCGGATCGGCATCGCGGGCACGCAGGTAAGCGCTGGTGAGCGCTCCGACACCGTCGCGGTCGATGCTGTAGAGCTCAGCCGTGACGTCATCGACGGGCCCGGCCACCGCCGCGCCGGCCGGCGAGACATGCTTGAAGGAGGCGGCGGCAGGCCGGTGCAGAGCTCGGGCGGCCTCCAAGACCAGTTGCCAGCTGTTCAGCGCGTCCAGCATGTTGATGTAGGACGGGCTGCCCTGCAGCACGCGAACCGGCCACTGCCCAGGGCGTACTGGTGCGACATAGGCAGTGTGTTGCTGCGGGTTGATTCCGTAACGTAGATCCACGTCATAGCCTCCTGGGTCAGCTGGACATCACTGACGCTGGCGCCCAGGCGGTCGACGCTTACGCGAGAAAACGGCCGCTCCCCGGTGGTTGTCCACCTTCGCCAGTTGCGGCCGGGCAGGATCCTACTCGGCATCGCGCCGGGTCGGGGTGCGCTGTCAACTCGCGGCAGTTGCTTCGGTGCGGGCGCGGGTGACGACCAGGTGATAGAGGCTGCTGATGGCTCACCACATCCCGCAGGAAAGCGTAGGGAGCCTTTTCCAAGCTCACGTTGAAAATTGGTGGGGGACGACTGCCTTCACGATGCCGGTGATCAGGTTGGTGCTGCAGCGGAGCTTCCGCAAGAGTCGTCAGCCCTTCAGCACGGCAATGGCCTGCTCGCCGACGCAGCGGATCTTGGCGTGACGGCTGTTGTGCCGCCGCTTCCAGCGGTTGCGTCGGCGGCCCTGGTAGGGGACTCGGATGTGCTGGCCAGTGCCTTGGTACGCCCTTGTCCGCCCAGCACTTCAGTCCCGCGGCGGCGAGCGCGTCGACGATGCCATGGCTTCGGGCAGCGGTCAGGTCGTGGGTGGCTCCGGGCAGGGCTGGCGATACCCAGAGCAGTCGGCCGAACGGGTCGGTGAGGACCTGGATGTTCATGCCGTGCCGCTTGTGTTTTCCCGAATATTAGGGGGTGTCGGCGGCGACCCGATCGATCGGCAGCAACGTGCCGTCCAGGATCACGAACGCCTTCGCCCGGGCCGTCTCCATCACCTCCGCCAGGGTCGGTGCAAGAGCGGCCGAGACTTCGATGGCCTCGCGTATGTACCGGTAGGCGATCGCGATACCAATTCCGAACCCAGCGGCAAGCTGGGCACAGGTGTCACCGCACCAGAGGTGGCCAGGGCGAGCAGGCCCTGGCGGTCGGTAGGTAGTCATCGCCACCGGGTACCGAGCTCCCGTCGCCGAACAGCGAGCCGCTCAGTCAGGAGCTGCAGGCCACGGCTGGACAGATCGATCGACGAGGGGTAAGTAAGCACAGGAAGCTCCTGGCGGGCACGGGCGATCTTGGTCGAGAACGCGTCTACCAGGAGCTTCATCGCTACGTACAGCCCTCGACCCCGAACAGGCGGACGTCGCTGTCAGGTTGCACGCGAATGCGCCAGGAAGGGTCAGATGTGGCCTCGTTCGATGTAGCCAAGCCGGAGACGCCCTGGGTCATCTTCGGGCCTCGCGAGGCGGTTGAATTCGAAGAGCAGATCGCGGCTCTACGAGCTGCGGGTGGTCGGGTGTACGAGGTGCATGCTCGCGATCTGACAGATGAGGCCGGTGTGCTTGACGCCTTTGCTCGGGCGGTCGGAGTCCCCGGCTATTTCGGCTGGAATTGGGATGCTCTGGTCGACTGCCACGATGACCTCCACGAGGCCGTCACGGGCGGGGTGGGCATCGTCATGGTTGTCCACGGAGCCGATCTGCTGCTCGGAGCGGATCACCTCAAGGTGTTCATGATGGTGCTCTGCCTCGCAGCAGACCGTGCGAACACCGCGGTGGATCCGGATGGTGACCTCAGGAATCAGCCCGTGGTGATCGAGCACTTCGTCTTCCTGCTCGACGATGCCCGGGCCGAGGAGTTCGCCGCGGGGATCAAGGATCCCGACGTTGTCGTCCGTGTGGAGAGTGACTTCCTCACGGTGGCCCTGGACCTTGATGTCTGGCGACCCGAGGCGGCCGGGCGCCCGAAGGTCTCCTGATTCCGGACCGTGCGGGACCTCGTTTGATTCCTCGGTCCAGCCCAGCAACTGGGCTGCTGGCATGTCTGCGTGCATGCCGCCACGGACCCAACCAGGAGGTTGGAAAAGGCTCACTGAGAGTCCGGTGTTTATACCTTGCGCGCGACCACCATGTAGTTCTCGGCCTCAAGGTCGAACGTGCTCAGTTCCGTTTGGAGTCCGGCCCGGTGCAGCTCGTCTTCGAGTTCCTCGTACCGGTAGGGCCAGCAGGACAGCAGTTCCGAGCGGACAAGAACCAACCCGGTCGCATCAACTCGCGCGATCGCAATCTCGATGTGGTGCTCCTCCTCCCAATGCGGCGCAATCTCCCAGCGGTAGACCACGACGGCATCGCGACCGTTCCGGCGGACGAGTCGGTCACTGATCTCCAGCCGGGAACCTCTGGCCCTCACGAGTTCCCAAGTGCGGGATGTGAGTACCAAGCGCCCGCCGGGGCGCA
The DNA here is from genome assembly GCF_036227325.1 of Streptomyces sp. NBC_01465. NCBI lineage: Bacteria > Bacillati > Actinomycetota > Actinomycetes > Kitasatosporales > Streptomycetaceae > Streptomyces > Streptomyces sp. NBC_01465. The sequence continues at coordinate 8,727,982 of NZ_CP109467.1, forward strand.
GAAGCCGTGACATCGACTCCAGAGCAGCACCCCTGCCTGTCGCGCCCGTGGCATGGTGAAGCGAGTTGCCAACGCAGAACACCATGTCGAACGTGTTGTCCTGGAAATGGTCGGGCAACTCTTCCCAGTTCGCCCGTACGGCCCGGACGGATGCCCCGAACTCCTCGGACAACTCTGCGGTCCGACGAACCATCGCCTCGCTGGCGTCAGTTGCGACAACCTGCATGCCACGATCGGAGAGGCCAACCGCCAGCTGTCCGGTTCCGCACGAACAGTCGAGGACGTGAGCGTTCGACGGCAGGAGATTGAGGACGTCGTCGAACGACGCAGCGAACTCGGCTGGAGGCAACTTTGCATCCGAGATGAGCCATTCGTACACCTCGGCAAGCACGTCATAGCCCGTCACCACCACTACCTCCGTCACGCGGCAGACTCACGGCAGGACGTCAGTCCATCAGCGGAGCAAGCCTGGCACCAATGGTTTTCGCAAGGATGGCTCTGACGGTGTTTGTCAGTTGTCCGTCTGAGTGGATGTCACCGGCTGGTTGGCTGGGAAGTTGTTCGTGAGAAGTGGTTCTGGCTCACATTCCGTGCAGTTGTCACGGAGAGTCAGATATTCGGAGCCACGCGATGGCGGTCGGGTCTGATGCAGGGTTGGGTGGCTGGTGGCTTATGACGTGATCGGAGAGCGGGTCAATGTGATGCCGGTGCCGTTATGGGTCACCTCGTGACTGGGGCAGTTGTGGGCCAAAGCAGGGAAGTACGCGGACGCGCCCCCGCCGCGAACATCTCAGCAGCCTGGAACCCGCACACGCTCCCGGCGGGCCCGCTCGATCGGGGGCGGGCCAACCCATCGGCATCCCTCATGCCACCGGGATACGTCCACCGTCAGGGGCATCGTCACCTCGAACCGAAAGGATCAGGAGCGGGTTCGCGCCTCGCGAGGGTGCCACAGGCCGAGTTGGGCGCCGAGTGGCCAGGCCGTCATGGGCTTCGGGCGGGGCGGAGCGTAGGTGCGGATCTTGCTCGTGGACAGGCCGAGGCCTGTCAGTGACTCTGCCAGCTTCACGGCGGCGGCCGTTCCGTCGAGGACGGGGACGCCGGCGCGTTCGCGTACCGCTTCCTCCAGACCTGCCATGCCGCCGCAGCCGAGCACGATCACCTCGGCCCGGTCGTCGCGGACCGCGCGGACGGCCTGTTCCGCGATCTCCTTCACCGCGCGGTCCGGGTTCTGTTCGAGCTCCAGAACGGGCAGGCCGCTGGCGCGGACCGAGGCGCAGCGGCCGAGCAGGCCGGCCAGCGCGAGACGGTCCTCGATCTGCGGGACGGCCCGATCCAGTGTGGTGATCACGGAGTACGTACGGCCGATGAGCATGGCCAGGTGGGCGGCCGCCTCGGTGATGTCGACCACTGGGACGTCGAGCAGTTCCTGCAGACCTTCGCGTCCGTGTTCGCCGAAGCCTGCCTGGATCACGGCGTCGTACGGGCCGTCGTAGGCGAGCACCCGGTCCATGACGGCCACCGCGGAGAGGTAGCTCTCCATGTTGCCCTCCACGGACGCGGGTCCGAAGTGCGGTGTCAGCGCCTCGATTTCCGTGCCTGGTGCGGCTGCCTGCCGTGCCCGGGCGGCTATGGCCTCGGTCATGGATTGGGTGGTGTTCACGTTGACGACGAGGACTTTCACGGCTGCCTCCGCAGGGTGGTCGTGGAGCTGGGGCGAACGCTGAGGTGTGTGCTGCCCGCCGACTCGATCCCGGCGAGCGGCGGGCAGCACGTTCAGGGGGCAGGCGCCTCGCGGCGCCGCGCGGTCAGGACAGCTTCAGCTCGGTGCCGAGTCCCTTGCTCCGGGCGATGTCGACCACCAGGCGGGCGGTGGCGATGTCCTGGATGCCGACGCCGACCGAGTTGTAGAGGGTGATGTCGTCCGCCCGTTGTCGGCCGGCCGCGGCGCCGGTGATCACGTCACCCAGCTCGGTGCGGAAGTGCTCGGCGGTGATGGCCCCTTCGGCCACCGGGATCAGTACGTCGCCGGACTCCGCGAGCGCCGTGCCGTAGCTGTCGACCACGACCTTGCTGCGGACGATCCCCTCGGTGTCGATCTCGCGGTACTCGGGGCGCGGCGGTGCCCCGACGGCGTTGATGTGCTGACCCGGCCGGAACCACGCCCCCTTCACCAGCGGCGTGTGCGACGGGGTGAGCGTGCACACGATGTCCGCGCTGCGCACCACCTCCTCCGGAGAAGCACCGATGACGATCTCGACACCTGGCGCGTGCTCCTGGGCGTGCTCACGGAATGCCGCGACCGTCTGCGGGCTGCGGCTCCACACCACGACACGTTCGATGTCGCATACGCAGCGGATGGCCGCCAGATGCGTACGCGCCTGGTTGCCGGCCCCCACCAGGCCGAGGGTACGAGCCGGTGCGGACGGGTCGGCCAGGTGGCGGGTCGCAACCGCCGAGGCGGCAGCGGTGCGGAACTGGGTGATGGCCGCGCCGTGCAGCAGCGCCTCGGCGGACCCGGTGACCGGGTCGACAAGGAGGATCAGCGACTGCTGGGTGGGCAGCGAACGCGCCCTGTTGTCCGGGGTGTCGGCGAGCAGCTTGACGCCGGCGGCGGACTGCGGGCCGATCGCCGCGAGCATCGGCACCAGCAGCGTCGAGGTGCCCGGCACCTCGGCGACGGAGCGCTCGGGCTGCACCGCGGTGCCCGATGACAAGGCTGCGTGTGCCTGTTCCACGGCGGTGACCACCTGCGCCATGTCGAGGGTGTCGCGGATCTCGGCCGTGTTCAGCGCCAACAGCGTGGTCATGAGCGCGCCACCGCGGCTTCCGCGGCCGGCCGCGGGTCGACCAGGTCGGCGTACGGGATGGGCTCGTCGATCAGCCCGTCCTCTGCCAGGATCTGCATCCACTCGGCGTAGCCCTGCTCGTCGATTTGGATGTCGTCCCAGATGCCGCCGGCCCGCAGCTCGTCGATGACCGTGGCGAGGAACGGGGTGTCCAGTTGCGGCCATTCGCGCCTCAGCAGGTCCGAGAGTTCGGCGGCCTCGTGCTCCTTGAGCCAGTCGTATGCGCGCTGCAGCGCCCGGCAGAACCGCCACACGATCTTGTCGTCGCGCTCCAGTACCTGCCGGGTCGTGTAGTAGACGCTGTTGGGCATCGCGCCGCCCACCTCGTGGTGGCGGACGGCGATGTGCGCCTTGCCCGTCCGCTCCAGGAATGCACCGTTGATGGCATCAGTGACCAGGGCATCGCCCATCCCGCCCAGGAACAGCTCGGTGAGCATGGAGCCGGACAGATCCCGCACCCAGCGCATCATGGAGACGTCGGCGCCGGCGCGGCGCATCAGGCCCGCGGTGTGGACATAGGGCGCGGTGCCGCCGGCGCCGGGGGCGATCACGGTCTTGCCCTCAAGGTCCTTGAAATCGAAGTCCGTTACTGGTTCGCGGACTACGAGCACTTTGGGGTTACGGCCGTTGAGCTGGGCGAACGGGACGTACTCGCGCCCGCGCCCGTGGTACATCGCCGGCACCCACAGCCCGCCGAGCACCACGTCGGCGCTCCCGTCCGCGAGGTCGGTCAGGACCTGGGTCCAGTCGTCCGGGGCCGAGCGCGAGAAGTCGAGTCCTTCGTCCTCGTAGTAGCCGAACTCGCGGGCGATGTACTCGGGCAGGTAGTTGGCCCAGTGCGAGGTGGCGGAGACATGGAAGCGTTCCATCGGTGTTCCTTTTCGGTGTGCGGGTTGGTGTGGAGTGGTCGTCAGGCCGGCACGCGGGACTGTTGGGACTGTCATGTCGCGCGTACGGCGTCGGAGTTGATGTCTTCGAGGGGCCTGCCATGGGTCTCAGGAGCGAACCGGGTCGCGACGGCCATCACCGCGTACATCACGCCGATGACCATGAAGACCGCGACGACGCCGGAGCTGTCCAGGAGCAGACCCGCCCCGAGTGGGACCAGGGCGCCGGCGATGTTGCCCTGCACGGCGACCATGGAGGTCCCGAAGGCGCGCACCCGGGTCGGGTACAGCTCAGGTGCCCAGGCGAAGATCGTGCTGTTCAGCATCAGGACGAAGAACTGGAACAGCCCGCCGAGCAGCAGGATCAAGGCCGTGCCATGTGCCAGGAAGCCGAAGGCGAGCGCGGTCAGGCAGGCCGCGACCGCTCCGCTCGTCGTCACAAGGCGGCGCGGCCAGTGCGCGGCGGCGTAGGTGGCGGCGGCGGCACCGAGGAGGCTGCCGACATTCATGACCATCGTGAAGGTGAGGCTCTTGGTGATCGAGTAGCCCTGGTCGACCAGGATGGTGGGCATCAGGACGAGTACGGTGATCTGCGCGCCGAAGCTCATCCAGGACGCCACCCCGAGCGCCGCGGTACGGCGTAGCAAGCGTCCCTGGAAGACCTCCGCGAGCCGCACCTTCTCCGGCTTCGCGGACCCGACGGCGGATTGCGGCACATACTCGATGACCTTGGCACCGGTGTCCTTCAGGCGTCCGGAGGCCAGCCGTGTCAGTACCTGGTTCGCCTCGTCGATGCGGCCGCGCGAGGCCAGGTAGCGGGGGGTCTCCGGAAGGTAGCGGCGGTAGAAGACCACCAGGACCGCGGGCAGCACGAGGAGGCCGAACATCCACCGCCAGCTGTTGTCCGGGCCGCCGAAGAAGGTGCCGAGCGGGCCGAGCACGAGGGCGGCGAAGCCGAAGGAGAGCATGTTGCCCAGGCCTCCGGCGCCGACGTTGAGGGAGGCCACCACCGCGCCGCGGAAGCGGGTCGGCACCAGCTCGCTCAGCAGTGTCATGCCGGCGGCGATCTCCCCGCCGAGGCCGACGCCCACCACGAACCGGCCGACGGCGAGCACCGCGTAGTTCGGGGCGAGAGCGCAGAGCAGGGCGCCCAGACAGTAGAGGAAGAGGTTGAATGCCAGGGCGAAGCGCCTGCCCTTGTAGTCCCCGATGACGCCGGTGGCCACCTTTCCGACGATCATGGCTGTGATCGTGACCGTCTGCAGGAAGGCGAGCTCGGTGGTGGAGATGTGCCAGACGTCCTTGAGCGCCGGGCCGACCGCGCCGAGGGAGTTCTCCTCCATGACATCGAAGAAGGCGCCGAGCAGCACCATCACGAGGATGAGCTTGTGGGCCCGGTTCAGACCGATCGTGTCAAGGGCCCGGCCGACGGACGAGAGTGCGTCCGCTGTGACCGGGGCGGGGCGGGTGTCCACGGCTGTGGCGTGGTCCGCCGGGCTGTGCGTTGCAGGTTCCGAGGCATCATGCATCGGACCGACCCCCTTCGAGAGGATGCGCAGACATGACAGCCGAGCCGGGATCTCGGTCCTCACCACCCGTAGTTCGCGGGGCGGTGCGCGGCCTCAATTCGGCCGCCTGGAGGTATGATTATCAGTCGTCTGATGTTTCCGGGAGGGGTCGGGGATGAAAAAAGTGGAGCGCGTCTCGCTGGTCGAGACAGTCACCCAGGAACTGCGCGAGGAGATCTCCAGCGGAAACTGGGCTCTCGGCCATCGCATCCCGACCGAGGCGGAGTTGGTCACACGGCTGGGCGTCAGCAGGGCGTCGGTCCGTGAAGCCGTGCGCGGCCTCGTCCACGCGGGCCTGCTCGCCACCCGCCAGGGAGACGGCACCTTCGTCGTGGCTACGGACCCCGCGGACGTCGCCCTCCGCCGCCGGCTGACCGACGCGAGCGAACGCGACGTGCTGGAGGTCCGCCGTGGCCTCGACGTCATCGCGGCCAACCTGGCGGCGGAACGCCGCACTTCAGGGGATATCGCCGAGCTGCGGCGCGCGCTCACCGAGCGCTCCGAGGCGAGTGCGGTCCGGGATCAGGCCGCGTTCGTCGCGGCGGACGTCGACTTCCACCTGGGCGTCGCCCGTGCCTCCCACAACGACCTGCTGATCGACATGTACGCGAGCTTCAGCCGCGCACTCGCCGAGAGCGTCCGCGACGACCGCCGCCTGCACAACTTCGCGTCCGACGGCGCCTCGGAACACGACGCGCTCGCCAGTGCGATCGAGACGGGCGACGCAACGGCCGCCGTCTCCGCGGCACTCGGCCTGCTGGACAGCACTGCTCAGCAGGTGCCAGGTGTGTCGTCTTCCGACGTCGCGGCGATGCAGCAGTCCGGGAGGTAGGCGCCGCCCGCGTCCGAAAACGGTGCGTCGCCCCTCGTGCGTAGGTTCTGCGGCTACAGAGGGCACGGCAGACAATTGGCGGAGGTTCGACTCGGACCCAGTTCGGGAGGGGGGCGATTCCTGTCATCGCGAACCTGAACACATCCTGAGCGTCTTCAGACGTCGCGGTGCCGCACGACGACCACAGCGAGTACGACCGCGATGAGCGGCCAGAGCGCGTACACGGCCCACGAACCGGGGACGGAAGCGCTGTGGGCGAGCGAATGGGGATCCGGCGGCCAGTTCTGAACCAAGCGCTTCCAGGCTGTGGCCGGCATCGCGTGACGCATCGCGGCGGACCAGCGTGTGCGCTCCGAGAAGATCGTCGGCAGCATCACCAGGATGAAGGCGCTGGTGACCATGGTGGTGGCGCTGTGTCTGATCAGAGCTCCGAAGCCCAGGCCGATCAGTGCGCAGACCGGGGCCAGCAGGGCGGACGCCACCAGCGCTCGGAGCACTCCGGGATGAGTGAGGGCAACCCCCGCCTGCTGCCTGTTGAGGATGGCTTGGGAGATCAGGAAGCAACCGGTGGAGACGAGAGTGCCGACTGCGGTCCAGAGTGCGGCGGTGACGACTGCCTTGGCCAGTACGACCGCGCCACGGGCGGGGACGGCCACGGTGGTGGTGCGCATCAGGCCGCTGCTGTACTCGCTCACGATACTGAGGGCGCCGACGCTGCCGGCAACCAGCATCAGAGTCATGTAGCCGGGGGCCGGGAAAGCATCGAACACCTGGAATCCCTGATCGGCCCTCGCGGCCGGGCTCAGCGACCGTAGGTTGTCGGCTTCCGCCAGCGCCGCTACAGCGGCGGATCCGATGACGAACAGGGTGGTCAGTACGAGGGTCCACGGGGTGGAACGCAGGGACCGTACCTTGATCCATTCGGAGACGAGCAGGTGGCGGAACCGGACGGCCGGCTCGGCGGCAGCCATGGCCGAGATGTGCGGGGCGGCCGAGGATGGTGTGGTCATCGGGGCTGTCCTGCCTGGTATTCGACGCTGTTGGTGGTGAGTTCCATGAAGGCCGCCTCCAGGGAGGCGGTCCGTGTGGTCAGCTCGCTGAGCTGGATCCGGTTCTCGAAGGCGAGTGCCCCGATCCGGTCCGCCAACAGACCGGTCACGGTGAGCTTCTCCGCGTCCGCCGGCCCCTCCGGCTTGACCTCTGCTCCTGCGGCGGTCAGCACTTCCGTCAGCACGGCGGTCTGCCGCGTGCCTACCACGACGCTGAGGCGGGTGCTGCGCGCGGCGAAGTCCCGTACCGACTCGGCGGCGATGAGCCGGCCCCGACCGATGACGACGAGCTGGTCGGCAGTGTGTTCCATCTCCGACATCAGGTGGCTGGAGAGGAAGACCGTACGGCCCTCGGCTGCCAGGCGCCGGAAGAGGCGGCGCATCCACAGGACGCCTTCTGGGTCCATGCCGTTGACCGGCTCGTCGAACATCAGCACCGGCGGGTCGCCGAGCAGCGCGGTGGCAATGCCGAGCCGCTGCTTCATGCCGAGCGAGAATCCGCTGATGCGGCGGGGTGCGGCTTCGGCCAGGCCCACCTCGTGCAGAACTTCGTCCACCCGGCGTCGTGGAATCCCGTTGCTGTGAGCCAGTGCGGACAGGTGGGCCGTGGCGGTGCGTCCGCCGTGTACCTGGCCGGCGTCGAGGAGGGCGCCGACGTGCCGCAGCCCGCGCGGGTGGCTGCGAAAGGGAACGCCGCTGACGCTGGTGTGTCCGCCGGTGGGCGCGTCGAGGCCGAGGATCATCCGCAGGGTGGTGGTCTTTCCGGCTCCGTTGGGGCCGAGAAATCCGGTGACCTGGCCCGGTCGCACGGCGAAGGAGAGTTGGTCGACGGCGGTTTTGCCGCCGTAGCGCTTGGTGAGTTCGTTGACTTCGATCACAGGGACAACCCTGCCGGGAGGGCCCCGTCCGGTCATGGGGCTGTGGGCGGCAATCGCGCGGCAGCCTTCGCCCGTAGGCGTACGTCCACAGGCTGATCGCGGCGGAGCCGAAGTGCTTCTGCGTCGTCCCAGGTCTGGCGATGCGTCAGGGGGGTGCGTATTCCATTAGCTCTACAACGTGTAGTAGTTTCAGGTGGACGGCCCACGCTCCTGCCTGTTCCTTGCCTGCGAGGCCGAAAACCCCCGGAGGCTGATCCGCTGTGCACGGACGTATCGTCATCATCTCGGCGAGTGTGGGGGCGGGGCACGACGGTGCTGCGGCCCAACTCGCCGACAGGCTCGGGTTGTTGGGGTACGAAGTCGACCGGCATGACTTCCTCGACCTGCTTCCCGCCCGCCTCGGTGCTCTGTTGGCCGGGAGCTACCACCACCTCCTGACCTGGGCACCCTCCGGCTATCAGCGGATCTACGCGGCCACCGGGTCCACAGGCCGTCCCGGCCCCGCGATCCGCCCCCTGCTGCGCGCCGCCGAGCGCCGCACACTGCGTGCCATCACCTCCGACACGGTCGCGGTGATCTCCACGTACCCCGGCGCCAGCCAGGTCCTCGGTGCCCTGCGGCGGCGCGGTCTGCTCGACGTACCCGCGCTCACGTACCTCACCGACTTCTCCGTGCACGGCCTCTGGGTCGCCCCCGGCATCGACGCCCACCTGGCCGCTCACCCGATCCCCGCAGCACAGGCGCACGCCCTCGGTGCGGCGGGCGTGCGGGTGTCCGGCCCGGTGGTCGACCCGCGGTTCGTTCCCGGCGATGCGGAGACCCGGCGCCTGGCCCGCCTTCGTTTCGGCCTGCCCGCGCACACTTCGCTTGCCCTGCTGGTGGCGGGTTCCTGGGGTGTCGGCGCGATTCGGCAGGCGGCCGCGGAGATACGCGAGAGCGGTGTCGCCGTGCCCGTCGTGGTCTGCGGCCGCAACGAGGCCCTGGCCGAGCGGCTGCGCTCCGACGGCATCGACCACGCCTTCGGCTGGATCCGGGACATGCCCGAACTGATGCATGCCTGCGACGTCCTGGTTCAGAACGCAGGCGGCCTCACCTCGCTCGAAGCCTTCGCCGCCGGCCTCCCCACCGCGAGTTACCGCTGCATACCGGGCCACGGCCGGACCAACGCGGCAGCCTTGCAGGAAGCGGGACTTGCGGCCTGGATACGAGACCCGGCCGACCTCAAGTCCGTACTCCTCGACCTCCACGAAGGCGAGGCGGGACAACGCCAACGGGCCCAGGGGCTGGCCCTGTTCACCGGAATGCGCGGCCCCGCCGAGACCATAGCCAGGCACTGCCTCCGCCCCGCCGCGACCGTCGCATCCCCGATCCCCGCAACAAGCCCGGAGAGGGCAACGGTGTTCGCGGCCGAGTACATGAATCGGCTGCGCACCAGAAGGACGCGCCCCGCCACAGCTACCGCACCGGTGCCTGTTCCGTCGCGCCGCACCTTCCGACGCCCCGCCCTCGTGGTTGCCGCACTCGCCTTCACCGCGCTCCTCGGGATCGGCGCTCCACTGGCCGAGGCCTACGCCGACGCACCCTCCCACTTCGCCGCGGTGACGCGCTTCCTGGAAGATCACGACGATCACGAAGGACCTCAAGGACACGTACGATGACCACCGCCCGCCGCCTCCTGGCCACGACGGCCCTCGCCGCCACCGCCCTGCACGCCGGTCCGCTGATCTCCACCTTCGGCCCCCTGCGCAACCGCCTCATGCCCGGCCTCTCCGGCCGCGGGCGCCCCGGGCACGTCGCCCTCACCTTCGACGACGGACCCGACCACCTCTCCACCCCGCACTTCCTGCGCCTGCTCGCCGCCCGGGACATCCGCGCCACCTTCTTCCTGCTCGGTTCCATGGCGGTGCGCTCACCGGGCCTCGTGCAGGAGATGTCCGCGGCGGGTCACGAGATCGCCCTGCACGGCTGGGCCCACAAGCCCCTCCTGCTCCGTGGTCCCCGCGCCACGTACGAAGACCTCGCCCGCGCCGACGGCCTCATCGGTGACCTCACCGGTACCCCGTCCCGCCTGTTCCGGCCGCCGTACGGAATCCTCACCGGCCCAGCCCATCTCGCCGTACGCCGCCTGGATCTCACCCCCGTCCTGTGGACCACCTGGGGCGAGGACTGGCGGGCCAAAGCCACCCCGCGCTCCGTCTACGACACGGTCGTCCGCGATCTGCGCGGCGGCGGCACGATCCTCCTCCACGACTCGGACTGCACCTCGACGACAGGCTCCTGGCGCACCACCCTCGCCGCGCTGCCCCGCCTTCTCGACACCTGCGCGGAGCGCGGCTGGGAGGTCGGCCCGCTCCGAGAGCACTACACGGCGTAGTAGTTTTGGCGGTGACGACCGCGAGAACACAGGGGAGCGGACCCATGGAGACAGGACGACGAGCGCCCGGCGAGCTGGAGAGCGAAGTCCTTGCCGCGCTGTGGGACGCGGGGGAGCCGGTCGGCGCGGGGGTCGTACGGGAGAAGGTGGCCGGCGACCCCGCGTACACCACCGTGCTCACCATCCTTTCCAGGCTGTACGACAAGGGGCTGGTCACCCGCGAGCGCGCAGGCCGGGGCTACCTCTACACCCCCGTACGCGACGAGGCCGGACACGCCGCCGCCGGGATGCGCGACCTCCTGGAGCGCGGCGGCGACCGGGCCGCCGTACTGGCCCGCTTCGTCTCCGAACTCCCCGCCGAGGACGAGCAGTTGCTGGAGCAGTTGCTGCGCGGCCAGAGCGAGGACTGACCCGTGCTGATCAGCCTCACCCTGCCCCTCCTGGGCAGCGCTGCCCTCGCGCTCGCCGCCCCCGCGGCCGCCCGCAGACTGCCGCCCCGCACCGCCGCCTGGTCCCTGACCTGTGCGGCCGTGGTCGCGGCCGGCGCTTGGGCGACGGTCCTCACGATGCTCGCGCTGACCCTGATCGGGCAGATCCCGCTGATCGCCGCCGAGGGGGAGTGGTCACCGAGCGCCCTCGCCCGGGCCACCCCGGTCGACCGGCCGGTCGCCGCCGCCTGCGCGGGCGCGGTGCTGGCCTGCGCGATCACCCTCACCGTCGTCTCCTGGCGCAACGTCCGCGTCCTCCTCGACGCCTGGCGCGAGTGCCGCGCCCTGCCCGCTGCCGGCGACCTGGCCGTCGTCGACGATCCGGTGCCCACCGCCTTCGCCCTGCCCGGAGCCCCGGGCCGCGTCGTGGTCTCCTCCGGGATGCTCCGGGCGCTCGACGCCGACGAACGCCGCGCCCTGCTCGCCCACGAACGTGCCCATCTCCGCCACCGCCACCACCTCTTCCTCCTCGTCCTGCAACTGGCGGCGGCGCTCAACCCGCTGCTCCGTCCACTGACCCGCACCGGGACGTACGTCATGGAGCGCTGGGCGGACGAGTCCGCCGCGACCACGGTCGGCAGCCGCAAACTCGTGGCGCACGCCGTCGCCCGAGCCGCCCTGGCTGCCAAACGCGCCCCCACGGCAGCCCTGGCAGCGGTCGGCGGCCCGGTCCCGCAGCGCGTCCAGGCCCTGCTCACCCCGCCGGCCCCGCTGCGCCGCGGAGTGGTCACATCCCTGGCCGCCCTGATGGCGATCTGCTGCCTCGCGCTCGCCCACGCGGGCAGCGACATCGACCAGGTCTTCGACACGGCCTCACCGGAACACCCCTGCCACGTCACCACCTCGCAGCAAGAACCCCGATCCCACGCGCAGCGCCCTCACTGGTGTCACCAGGAGTAGGTGCGGCACCCTTCACCTACGACTCGGTGGAGTCCAGCAGCCGGCGCAGCAGTTCCTCGTCGTCGTCGGAGAGTTCGTCCACGAAGTGGGCCAGGACGGATGTCCGGTCGTTTCCGCTCCGCAGGACTTGGTGCATGTGTTTGGCGGTCAGACCGGACTCATCGGTGACGGGTGTGTAGGTGTAGCCGCGCCCGAGCGGAGTGCGCTTCAGCACTCCGCGGTTGAAGAGACGGGCGAGGGTGGTGGCCACCGTGGTGTGAGCCAGCGGGGTGGTCAGGCGTTCCGTCACTTCGCCGGGGGTCAGAGCCACTTCGGAGGTCTGCAGCAGCGTGAGGATTTCCGCCTCCAGCGCCCCGTTGGCGCGGCGTTTGCCGCCTGTGCCCGGCGGTCGATGGCTGGCGTTCACGGTGCCCTCCCTGCATGAGCGGTCTTCACCGTACCCACTGGACTTCTATTCGCGAATCGAAGATACGCTGTGCGTCCGGCGTGCCGCGCACGCTGGTCGGTCGGCGGGGCCGCTCGATTTCGAACCCATCGTCTCCGGCATCAGAAGTCCGCCATGGCTACGTCAAGTGAAGGTGTCGGCGCATGAGCGCGATCAATGTGGGTCAGGCCGCGATCCTCGGTGTGGTGGAGGGGGTGACCGAGTTCCTGCCGGTCTCCTCGACCGGACATCTCAAGATCACCGAGGGGCTGATGGGCATCCAGGTGGATGACACGTCGGTGGTCGCTTTCACCGCCGTGATCCAGGTCGGAGCCATCGCCGCAGTCCTGCTGTACTTCTTCAAGGACATCGTGCGGATCGTCTCCGCCTGGGGCCGAGGGCTGGCGAACCGCTCCGAACGTCAGCACCACGACTACAAGTTCGCCTGGTGGGTCATCTACGCCACCATCCCCATCGTGATCGTCGGCCTCGCGGCGAAGCCGTTGATCGACGGGCCGCTGGCCTCCCTCTGGGTGGTGGCCGCCTCGTTGATCGTCGGGAGCATACTGATGTGGGCGGCCGACCAGATGGGCCGGCACAAGCGCGGCGAGCAGGACATCACCTTCAAGGACTCCATGCTGGTCGGCTCCTCACAGATCCTGGCCCTGCTCTTCCCCGGCTTCTCCCGCTCCGGGGCCACCATGTCCACCGGCCTCATCCTCGACCTGGACCGCGTGGCCGCCACCCGGCTCTCCTTCTTCCTCGGCATTCCCTCCCTGACCGGTGCGGGCCTGTACGAACTCAAGGACGCAGTCGGCGCCGGCATGGACGTCACACCACTCATCGTCGGCACCGTGGTGTCGTTCGTCGTCGCCTATGCGTCGATCGCCTGGCTCCTGAAGTTCGTCGCACGGCACAGCTTCAACGCCTTCGTCATCTACCGGATCATCATTGGCGCCCTGCTGCTCGCTCTGCTGGGCACCGGCGTCCTCAACGCCTGACCGATGGACGCGTACGCGTCCTAATCGGGCGGCTGGGGCCGTGTGAGGCCGAGATCGTACGCAAGGATCACGGCCTGGATGCGATCTCGCGCTCCTACCTTGGCAAGTACGCGACCGACGTGTGTCTTGACCGTGGACTCGGCGAGCACCAGACGCTCGGCGATCTCGCCGTTGGTCCAGCCCTGACCGACGGCGACCAGGATCTCCCGTTCCCGTTCGGTGAGGGCCCGGTATCGCGGGTCTGCCTCGGCCTGCCGTCCTTCGGGCCCAGCCAGCAGGCCGTCGGCGTAGGTGTCCAGGAGACGCCGTGTCAGGGCCGGCGCGATGACCGCATCCCCCTTGGCGACGGATCGGATCCCGGCCAACAGCTCCTCCGGACGGGCGTCCTTGAGCAGGAAACCGCTGGCGCCCGCGCGCAGTGCTGCGTGCGCGTATTCGTCCAAGTCGAAAGTGGTGAGCACGAGGACCTTGGACGGCCCTCCTTCGGCGACGATGCGGCGGGTGGCTTCGATACCGTCCATCCCCGGCATACGGATGTCCATGAGGACGACCTCGGGGCACAACTCGGCGGTGCGACGTACGGCTTCGGCTCCGTGAGCGGCCTCACCTACCACGTCGGTCTCGGGCGCGTTCTCCAGGAGCATGCGGAAGCCGAGACGCTGCAGTGGGTGGTCATCGACGATCAGAACAGTGGTCATGTGGTGGTGCCTGACGGTTCGGGGAGCGGGGTGAGATCGAGAACGGCCTCCACGGTCCACCCGGTGCCGGGGCCGGGTCCTGCGTTGAGCGTGCCCCCGTACAGGGCAGCACGTTCGGTCATCCCGGCCAGCCCGTGCCCCTCGGCTTGCGGTGGCCGGAGTCGGCCGGCCCCACCAGGAGGGCCTGAGTCCTCGACACGGATGCGCAGTTGACCGGGCTCGACGCTGACGCTGACCTGCGCTTGTGCGTGGGGGCCGGCATGTTTGAGAGTGTTGGTGAGGGCTTCCTGAACGATCCGGTAGGCCATCAACTGCAAGCCCCGGTCCAGGGCTCCCGGGTCGCCGTTGAAGCGGTATTCAACATGCGGTCCAGCTGCACGGATACGGCTGAACAGCTCTTCGAGGTCGCTGACTCCGGGCTGTGGGGCAAGCTGAAGGGAATCCGTACGCTCGCGCAGCGCACCGAGCATACGGCGCAGTTCTCCCAGGGCCGTGCGGCCGGTGTCACCGATGAGGACCAGGGCTTGTTTGCCTTGTTCGGGGGCGGCTTCGACCGCGTACGCGCCACCGTCGGCCAGCGTGATGATGACGGACAGGTTGTGACCGACGATGTCGTGCATCTCCCGGGCGACCCGGGCACGTTCGGTGATGGCAGCCAGCCTGCTGCGCTGGTCGCGCTCGATCTCCAGACGCGCCGCGCGCTCACGGAGTCCGGCCAGCTGTGCACGGCGGATCCGTACGGCAAAACCCAGCGCGATGGCGGCGACCGCGGTGCTGCACAGGAAGAACAGAGCGTCCGGCGTGGATACGGCGCCGGCGAAACGCCAGGCGACCAGACCCAGGGCGCCTGCCATACCGGCGCACGCCCAGGGCAGGTGACGCAGACGACCGTGCAGCACCAGGCTGTAGAGGGCGACGAGCAGGGCTGCATCCGCGCGCAACCAGACTCCCAGCGACCACTGGAGCAGGAACACCGCCAAGATGGCGGTGAATGCCACTGTGGGGTTCCTGCGTCGGTAGAGCAGCGGCAGTACGAGCCCGGCTTGCAGCGCCAGGGTCCCGGCCAGCGGGAGGTGGGTGAAGTCGATGCGGATTTCGTCCGGGCCGCCGGGATGTCCGACGAGATCGGGCACGCACAGCACCAGGAACGCGCAGACCACGACCGCCGTGTCGAGGCCCCACGGGCACCTGCGATCGACGCGGCGCAGCCGCTGAGCGGCGCGGGATCCCCACGCGACCAGCGGATGGCCCGCGAGGAGGTCCGCATCCGCGTACGGCTGATCGCCATGCGTTCCGGCGTGGACGGCGGCGTCGTTCGTCAAGGTGACTCTGTCTTCTGTGAGGGGGCGACTGCCGCCGCGGGCCTGCCCGGAGGACAGCCCCGCGGTACGGCACCTCAGAACTGCAATGTCAGGCGTCCGTGCGTACCAGGCGCCATGCGGCACCGGCCAGCGCCAGCACGGTCCAGCCGAAGAAGACCGTGAGTCCCGCTCCAGGCGAGAGTACGTCGGTGCCGTGGTGCAGGGTGAACATGGCCTCGCCCGCGTTGCTCGGCAGGTAGGGGCTGATGTTGTCCTGCCAGGAGGTGGGCAGCAGGGAGACCAGACCGGGAACCAGCATCAACGAGGCGACCAGTACGGAGATCCCGCCGGCCACCGACCGCAGCAATGCCCCCAGTGCGGTACCGATCACCCCGACGAGGCCAAGGTAGAGACCGGCACCCAGCAGAGCGCGCACCACGCCGCCGCCGGAGATCGTGAGCGCTGCGGGCGTGCCGTCGACGATGCCACTACCGATCAGAAAGGTGGCGAAAACACCCACCAACGCCATGAGGAAAGCGACTCCGCCGAAGACCGCGGCCTTCGCCCAGAGCACCGGAAGACGGCGCGGGACAGCGGCCAGGGTGGAGCGGATCATCCCGGTGGAGTACTCGCCCGCGGTGACCAGGACACCCAGGACGCCGAGGGCGAGCTGAGCGAAGTTGGTGCCGAACAGGGAAAGGCTCAATGCTGTGGACGACGCGAAGTCCGGGTCCATGTGCCGACCGGAGTCGATGCGCGACTTGTACTGGGCGGCCGCGATGAGACCGAAGGCCACCAGGAACACCAGTCCCAGGCCGAGGGTGATCCAGGTGGAGCGGAGCGTCCAGAGTTTGGCCCACTCCGAGCGCACGACACGGGGGCCGGTGACCTTGTACGCGGGATGGGCAGTCGGCGGCGCGGGAACTGTGGTGGTATCGGTGACAGTTGCGGAGGACATCAGGCGGCACTCCCGGTGAGGTCGAGGCCGGTGGTTGCGTGGTACTCGACAGCGTCGCGTGTGAGGTCCATGAACGCCTGCTCGAGTGAGACCGTGCGATCGGTGAGTTCGAAGAGGGCGATGCCGTGTTCGGCGGCCTTGTAGCCGATGGCCCGGGCGGTCATGCCGATAACGTTCAGCTCTTCGGAACCCGCCTGCCCAGATATTGCGATGCCAGGTCCCGCGAGGAGCTCTCGCAGACGGGCGGGGTCGTCGGTGGCCACCCGTACCGAGTCGCCGCCCGCTTCACGGACCAGGTCCTTGACTGTGGTGTCGGCCAGCAGGCGACCGCGTCCCACGACGATGAGGTGATCGGCAACCAGAGCCATCTCGCTCATCAGATGGGAAGAGACGAAGACCGTGCGTCCCTCGGCGGCGAGCCCGGTGAGCAGGTTGCGGATCCACAGCACGCCCTCGGGGTCGAGACCGTTGACCGGCTCGTCGAGCATGACCGTGGCGGGATCGCCGAGCAGCGCGGCCGCGATGCCCAGCCGCTGGCCCATGCCGAGCGAGAAGGCGCCCGCGCGCCGCTTGGCCACCGACTGCAGACCGGTCAGCTCGATCACCTGCTCCACCCGGCTGCGCGGAATCCCGTGCGAGAGGGCGAGGGCGTTGAGATGGTTGAACGCGGAGCGCCCGGGATGGATCGACTTGGCCTCCAGCAGAGCGCCGACTTCCTGCAGCGGGGCGGAGTGCTGGGCGTACTGCTTGCCGTTGACGGTCACGCTGCCGCTCGTGGGAGCGTCCAGTCCCACGATCATGCGCATCGTCGTGGACTTGCCCGCGCCGTTCGGGCCGAGGAACCCGGTGACGGTCCCCGGCCGGACGGTGAACTCCAGCCCGTCGACCGCGGTCTTCTCCCCGTACCGTTTCGTCAGACCGTGTGCCTCGATCATTGCTCACCCTCACGTCGTGGCGGCCGAACCGTCCCGGCCTCTCGGTCGAAACGCTACGGGCGCAGGCGTCGAGACTCGTGCTACCAGGGATGGAACCAGTGCTCGCGAGGGTGGTACCGGCGTACTACGCGCCCTACTCGCTGCGACATGCGGCAGGGGTGCGGACACCTTGGGGTACGGGATCGGGAAGGGTGAACCGGTTCGAGAGGGACAGTCACCGGCGCGATCCGGTGACCGTGCAGGCTGGCGTCGTCGTGAGCGCCGAGGTCACGCTCGGTGTGCATGAGCGTCATCGCCCTGCCCGGCGCCGCCCGTCGGTTGGGATGAAGCGCGCTTCGCCTGATGCTCTGTTTGTGACGCGGCAGCCCTGTTTAGGAATGTCCTGGCCGATCGCCCGGATCACGTTGGCAAGCCACACCAAGTGGTAACCCACGGCCCGGTCCTCGTGAGCAAGTAGATCCTCAAGGTGTTGCCACGACTCCGAAAGCTGCACGATCGTGAGGGCCTGGGGCTCGGCGCCAACGCTGAACAGCTCGTCGGCTGAGACAGACCAGAAGAGGTCTTCCTTGAGTGTCACGGTGGGTCCGGCCGACGGCGATGCCGGCGAAGGCGGAGACGATCAGGGCGAGGGAGAACGCCGCGGTGATCGCGCCCGTGGGTCGGTGCGTGTCGGCGGTGATCTGAGGGTTGAGGACGGGGAAGGCGTAGTAGACGATGCCCCAGCTGGTGATCTGGGTGGCACGCAGAGCGGGGAGTGCGGCGCGCGGCCGTGCCCGACGCCGAGTGCCGGGCACGGCCTGGCCGGTGTGCAGGGCGGTCATCGAGGTGATCAGCAGCAGGTGCCGGCCTCGGCCACCGCGGGTTCGGTCGTGGTGGTGCAACAGGTGCTCTGCGGCTGCTTGGTGAGGGTGTCAGCGTCGGCTTTGACGACGTAGACCTCCCAGGGTTCCTGGCCGGGGCCGTGGACCCAGACCTTGTCCTGGAGCGCGTAGCAGCAGGTGGTGTCGTTCTCCACCGTGGTGTCCATGCCCTGGCCGGCGAGGCGGGTGGTGGCGGCGTGGACGTCTTCGGAGGAGGCGACTTCTACGCCGAGGTGGTCCATGCGGGTGTCCTGCCCGGTCTCCCCCTGGACGAGGACGAGCTTGAGCGGGGGCTCGGCGATGGCGAAGTTGGCGTAGCCGTCGCGGAGTTTGGCCGGCTCGGTGTTGAACAGCTTGCTGTAGAAGGCGATCGAGGCGTCGAGGTCGGATACGCGCAGAGCCAGTTGCACTCGGGACATGACAGTCCTCCTGTTGTGGTGGGTGGCGTGTGCGAGGTGCGGTTCAGCAACCGCCGGAGGCGGAGCTCTGGGCGGAGCCGGGAGCGCCGAGCTGGATCAGGGCGGGGGCCGGGGCGCAGCAGCCGCCGCCGTCGGCCCCCTCGGTGTAGGGGGTGTCGAAGAGGCCGGCGCCGCCGCACACCCCGGTCTCGGGGAGGGTGAGTTCGACGCGGTCGGCGGACTCCGTGTCTCCGGCGAGGGCTGCGACGACCGAGCGGACCTGCTCGTAGCCGGTCATGGCGAGGAAGGTCGGGGCGCGGCCGTAGGACTTCATGCCGACCAGGTAGATGCCCTGTTCGGGGTGGGACAGTTCGCGGTGGCCGTGCGGGTAGACGGTGCCGCAGGAGTGCTGGTTGGGGTCGATCAGCGGGGCCAGCTCGACGGGGGCCTGCAGGCGCTCGTCGAGGCCGAGGCGGAGTTCGTCGAGGAAGGTCAGGTCGGGGCGGAAGCCGGTGAGCACGATGACCTCGTCCACCGCATCGAGGCGGCGGCCGTCCTCGGCGACCAGGACCAGGCGGCCTTCCGCATCCCGCTCGATCGCGTCGGTGCGGAAGCCGGTCACCGCATGCGCGTGCCCCTCGTCGACGGCCGCCTTCGCGGCCAGGCCGAGCGCGCCGCGGGCGGGCAGCTCGTCGACCTCGCCACCGCCGAAGGTGGAGCTGCTGATGCCGCGCCGCAGGATCCACACCCCTTTGGTGCCCGAGCCGTCGTCGGCCTTCGCGAGGTCGGCCAGGGAGGCGAGGGCGGTGAAGGCGGAGGCGCCGGAGCCGATGACGGCGGTGCGCCTGCCCGCGTAACGGGCGCGTACGGCAGGAGTGTTGAGGTCGGGCACGCGGTAGGCGATGTGGTCGCTTGCGGCCTTCTCGCCGAGGGCGGGCAGTCCGCTGCCGCCCGCCGGGGACGGGGTGTCCCAGGTGCCGGAGGCGTCGATGACGGCGCGGGCGAAGATCCGCTCCTCGCGGCCGTCGGCGTGAGCGACGTGGACGACGAACGGCTGGGCCTCGCGGTCGGCGTCGACGATGCGGTCGCGCCCGGAGCGGGAGACGCCGGTGACCCGTGTGCCGGTGCGCACCTTGTCGCTGAGGGCTTCGGCGAGCGGCTGCAGGTAGGCGTCGGCCCAGTCGCCGCCCGTGGGGTAGGTGTCGGGGTCGGGGCGGGTCCAGCCGGTGGGAGCGAGGAGCTTCTCGGCGGTCGGGTCGACGACTTCGGCCCAGGTGGAGAAGAGGCGGACGTGCGACCAGTCGCGTACCGCGCTGGCCGGAGTCGGTCCGGCTTCCAGGACGAGCGGTTCGATGCCGCGCTCGAGAAGGTGGGCGGCGGCGGCCAGGCCGATGGGGCCGGCGCCGATGACCACGGTCGGCAGGGCGTCGGGAGTGCTCTGGCTCATCACGTTCTCCAGGGGCAGGTCAGGAGGCGTCGATCTTCTGTTTCGACGTCTGTCGATATGAGGAAGGTTGCCATGCGACATCGACGGATGTCAATATTGATGCATGTCGAATTCGAGTGTGGTGGAGCTGCCGGTCCTGAACCAGCCGGACGAGGCGGTAGCGCCGTGCTGCCCGCCGCTGAACGAGCGGCCTTTGAGCGCCGAGGAGGCGGTCCGTACGGCTGCGATGTTCAAGGCGCTCGGCGATCCGGTGCGGCTGCGGCTGTTCTCCCTGGTTGCCTCGCACGAGGGCGGCGAGGCGTGCGTGTGCGACATCTCCGACGTCGGCGTCTCGCAGCCGACCGTCTCCCACCACCTGAAGAAGCTCAAGGACGCCGGACTGCTTTCCTCCGAGCGGCGCGGGACCTGGGTGTACTACCGCATCGAACCGTCCGTGCTGGCCGCGATGGGCCAGATTCTCGCCGTTTCGGGCGCTGGGGTCTGACCGCCCGCGACGAGGAGCCGCTGCAGGGACGCTGCGGAAAGGGGCTCGGCTGTCAGTGACCGCCGCGATGTTGGGGGCGTGAGCATCGATGTCGCCTGGGCGCGCAACGAGTTGAAGATGTTCCTCGACCTGACGCAGCTGTGCCGGCCCCCGGATCCGCCGGGAGTGAGCGTCCTCACCAGCAAGCGCGCCAACCGTGGCCCGGCATCCGAGATCGCGGAGCGGGCGCACGTGGCGGAGTTGATCCTGGCGCGGGTGTTGCCCAACCGGCGCACCCAGATCAGCGTTGAGCGGAACAAGAAGGTCAATCGCTGGTGTCAGCACCGTGAGGCCGCCCAGCGCGCGGAGGCCGTGCTGCGGCGCGATGCGGAGATCCGCGAGCACCTGGGCGACATGGCCCCGCAGCTCAGTGCGGCCGCCCCACTTCGTGGGTGTGGGAGGGTGCCCGGTCTTTGTGGCAGAGCGGTCATTTCCGGGAGGCCGTCACGGCGGCCGCCAGGAAGGTCGACGCCGAGACGCCTTCCGCAGCATCCACCGCGGCGCGATGGCCTTTGGGGAGGGGTGCTTCGCCGGGATCCGTAACCCCAACAGCCACGAGGCCGACCTGCCCGAACTTCCCGAGCACGAGGCGCTGGAACAGCTCGCCGCCTTCAGTGTTCTGGCCCCGTGGGTGGACGCCGCCACCGTCGAACTGCCCTGACACTGTCGTCGGCCCGTCCTTGCGACGGGCCGACGACAGTGTCAGGCGGAGACCCTGAACCGGCGTCGCCAGGCCAGCGAGACGTACACCAGCGCCACCAGCACGGGGACCTCGATCAGCGGGCCGACCACACCGGACAGCGCCTGGCCGGAGGTGACGCCGAAGGTGGCGATGGCGACCGCGATGGCCAGCTCGAAGTTGTTGCCGGCCGCGGTGAAGGCGAGCGTGGCGGTGCGGTCGTAGGCGAGGCCGATCGCCTTGCCGAGCGCGAAGGTCCCGAACCACATCACCGCGAAGTACACGAGCAGCGGCAGTGCGATCCGTGCGACATCCCACGGCTTCGAGGCGATCGTCTTTCCCTGCAGGGCGAAGAGGATGACGATCGTGAACAGGAGCCCGTACAGCGCCCAAGGCCCGATCTTGGGAAGGAAGTTGGACTCGTAGCGCTCGCGGCCCAGCTTCTGCTCGCCGATCCGGCGGGTCAGGAACCCGGCCAGGAGGGGTACGCCGAGGAAGATGACAACGTTCAGGGCGATCTTCCACAGGGAGATGTCGAGGTGCTCGCCGTTGCCCAGGCCGAGCCAGCCGGGCAGCAGGTCGAGGTAGAACCAGCCGAGCAGGCCGAACGCCAGGACCTGGAACACCGAGTTGAGCGCGACCAGCACGGCGGCTGCCTCGCGGTCGCCGCACGCCAGGTCGTTCCAGATGATGACCATCGCGATGCAGCGGGCGAGCCCGACGATGATCAACCCGGTGCGGTACTCGGGCAGATCCGCCAGGAAGATCCACGCCAGCGCGAACATCACCGCAGGGCCGACGATCCAGTTGATGACCAGCGAGGACACCATCAGCCTCGTGTCGCCGGTGACGGCGTCGAGCTTGTCGTAACGGACCTTGGCCAGCACCGGATACATCATCACCAGCAGACCGACGGCGATCGGCAGGGAGATCCCGCCGATCTCGACCTTCGCGAGCGCGTCGTTCAAACCGGGGATCAGGCGCCCGAGACCGAGGCCGAGGGCCATGGCGAGCAGGATCCATACGGCGAGGAAGCGGTCCAGGGCGGAGAGCTTCGCGACGCCCCCGTCCTCCTCGCCGCTCGTGGTGCGGGTCGTGGCGGGTTCGGTGGAGGTCATCAGCAGGCCCGCTTCCTGCCGGTCTCCACGGTCTGCCGGGCGGCAGCAGCCAGTGCGGCGAAAGAGCCGGCCAGCGCGTCGATGACCTCGGGCTTCAGCGTGTAGTAGATGAACCGGCCGCACGGCTCGGTGTCCACCACACCTGCCTCGCGCAGCACCTTCATGTGGTTGGAGAGGTTGGTCTGCTTGGCTCCGGTCTCGGCGACCAGGTGCGTGGTGCACAGCGTCTCGTGGGCGAGCAGGGTCACGATCTGGAGCCTGAGCGGGTCGGCCAGCACCCGCATCAGGTCAGTATCGACTGATGTCAGCATGGGCTGATACTTTCACATCATCCTCGACTGATACCAGTCCACCCTGACCTCCTCCCTGAAGGGCCGCCATGAACCCCGCACCGCTCACCTCCGTGCTGTTCGTCTGCATCCACAACGCCGGGCGCTCCCAGATGGCCGCCGGATTCCTCACCCACCTCGCAGGCGACCGCATCGAGGTCCGATCCGCCGGCTCCCTCCCCGGCGACCAGGTCAACCCGGCCGCCGAGGAAGCGATGAGCGAGATCGGCATCGACATCTCCGGCCAGAAGCCGAAGGTGCTGACCACCGAGGCCGTCCAGGCATCCGACTACGTCATCACCATGGGCTGCGGCGACGCCTGCCCGATCTTCCCCGGCAAGAAGTACCTCGACTGGCAGCTCGACGACCCCGCCGGACAGGGAGTCGAAGCCGTACGCCCCATCCGCGACGAAATCCGCACACGTATCGAGTCGCTGGTCACGGAGATCGACGCGCAACGGTAGACGCCCACGGCGAGACCACCCCCACCGCACAGCGGTCAAGGCGGCGATGCCCGCGAGGATCACGGCGGCCACGAGCAGGGGGCTTCGGGCTGGGTGGTCCTGAGCATGAGGGAGCCGATGAGTGCTCCCTTGAGGGGGCGACCACACCCAACCTGCAAGCCCGTTGAGTAGGCGTACTCAGGCGCATGGTGGGGGTGCCGCATACCGTCGCAGGATGGCCATGAAATGGGTCTGCCGCACGATCGGGTGACATCTGAACTGGCTTGCCCTGTAGGGCAGGTGGGAAGGATGTCGCTGTGCCCAAGCCTTATCCCCAGGAGTTCCGCGAGGATGTCGTGCGCGTCGCGAGGAACCGCGGCCCGGGCGTAACGGTCGAGCAGGTGGCCGCCGACTTCGGGGTCCACGCGATGACGCTGTGGAAGTGGATGCGCCGCGCGGACATCGACGACGGGACAAAGCCCGGAACGTCCAGCCAGGAGAGCGCGGAACTACGGGAAGCGCGTCGGCGGATCAAGCTGCTGGAGCAGGAGAACGAGGTCCTGCGCCGGGCCGCGGCCTACCTGTCCCAGGCGAATCTGCCGGGAAAAGGATCTACCCGCTCGTGAAAGAGCTGGCCGGAGACGGGGTGCCCGTCACGGTGACGTGCCGGGTTCTGAAGCTCGCCAGGCAGCCCTACTACCGCTGGCTCGAGGAGCCGGTGACCCATGATGAGTTCGAGGAGGCCGCCCGCGCGAACGCGTTGTTCGCTGCCCACCGTGACGACCCCGAGTTCGGCTACCGCTTCCTGGCCGACGAGGCCCGGAGTGTGGGATCTGGCATGTGCGACCGGACCGCTTGGCGGATTTGCCGGGACAACCGCTGGTGGAGCGTGTTCGGGAAGAGGCGCGGGCGGACCAAGAGGGCGGGGCCGCCGGTCCATGACGACCTTGTCCGCCGCGACTTCACGACGGACGGCCCGAACCGGCTGTGGCTCACCGATATCACCGAACATCCCACCAGGGAAGGGAAGTTGTATCTCTGCGCGATCAAGGACTGCTTCAGCAAGAGGATTGTGGGCTACTCCATCGACGATCGGATGAAGTCCCGGCTGGCCGTCGCGGCCCTGGACAACGCCGTTGCCCGCCGCGACAACGTGGCCGGGTGCATTGTCCACAGCGATCGCGGATCGCAGTTCCGGTCACGGAAGTTCGTCCGGGCGCTCGCCGGCCACCAGCTGGCCGGTTCGATAGGGAGGGTCGGGGCGGCGGGCGACAACGCGGCTATGGAGTCGTTCTTCAGTCTGCTGCAGAAGAACGTCCTCGACCGCCGGCAGTGGGCCACCCGCGAGGAACTGCGGATCGCGATCGTGACCTGGATCGAGAGGACCTACCACCGACGCCGCAGACAAACCTCGCTCGGCCGGCTGACCCCCGTCGAGTTCGAGATCGTCATGACTGCACCGGCCCTCCGGGCCGCGTGACCACACCTGTCACCCAACCCTGCAGCAGACCCAATCGATGCGGCAGGCTGCCAGCTCGAAGGCAGAGCGTGGCGGCTATGTGGTGGGTAACGCGCTGTTCCGCGTGTGGCTCGTCCTCACGTATCCCCTGCCGGAGTCGATTCGCTGGTTCCCTCTCTGGTTTGGGGCCGTGATTTGGAACGGAAAGAACGGCAATGGCGGCGTCAGCCGCCTACTTCGCCTGCGCGGCTCAACCAGGTAGTGGGTGAGTTTGTAGCCGCGGTACCTCGCTGCTGCGATCGCGCACGCGCCTTCTCGGCGAGGACCTGTCTCATCTCGCTCAAGCCGCTCTCCGGAACTGCCTCGTTCGTGCTCGCGACGCCTCATGAGTCACGTCAAAGTCTGGAGAACAATGGTTCTCCAGACACTTGAAAGGTGCCTCCTTCGGGTGAGTCCCGTGGGCTCCCCGTGGCCAGTTGGGTGATTATCCGGTTGGTCGACCGGAAGGTTCCTGGGAACGTTGCCGACGCCCCGGAGATCAAGTGCAGCTGTTCTACGCCGATACGCGGAAGGTCTGGAAGGCCGGAGAGGTCGCGGGCCTGGGGTGCGCGGAGCTGGCCCGGCTGTTTGAGCGGTATCGCCTTCCCCGGGGTACGTCGATCTTGCTAGATGACGCGATGCGTCCGGTCGAGCCGCTGTCGACGTGGTTCCGGTCGATGGCTCTGGACCGCATGGACGCGGAAGACGATGAAGTCGTACGCGCTCACCCTGTTGATGCTGCTCCACTTCCTGATGGCCAGGGGGTCGGACCTGCTGTCGGCCACGGAGGCGGACATCAAGCAGTTCCGGCAGTAGCGCCCGGACGAGGACGAGGAGACGGTCGAGGAGGTGTCCTGGGACCGTGACTCGGCGGCGCTCGGCACCTTCTACAGGTTCCTGAACGACAACGGCTCTGTCGCCCACAGGCCCTGGCGGTCATCGGGGAAGAGCACTGCGCTGGGCAGCGGGATCAGCCGTGACCTGCGGGTCCGTCACATGGAGCTGGTTCAGTACCCGTTCCTGCGGGATGTCGGATTCGGCGGGCTGACGCCGGACGCGGTCCTGGATGAGTCGTTCGGCGGTTGGTGTCCGCACCGCAACAGGGAGACGAGCGAACCCGCGCTGATGACTGGCATGCGGATCCAGGAGTGGTCCACGTTGCTGCTGCCCGAGCTCGGTTTGGAGGACGGACGGTGCCCTCCCGCAACGGAGGTCGATCTGGCGGAGTGCGCGAAATGCAACCGGCCGCGCACGGTCTACGTCCCCAGGGACGTCATAGAACTGCTCGACAGCGCTGGGGTTGCTGGAGCGGGACGCCAGCACCCGGGTGCTGCACTACATACTCAGGCGCTGACCGCCGACTCAGCGCCCTTTGCCGACGCAGACCTCGGCGGTGCGGCCGACGCGGGTCTGAGTTACTTCCAAGGGGTGTCCGCGGCCCGGTTTCCGCCCCCCCTCAAGCGAGGGCCTCCCACCCGGGCCTTGTTGAAGGTCCTCCTGGATCTTTTCCCCTCCTCGGCGGTCATTATGAATGCATCGTTGTAGGTCGGGCCTGCGGTCTACCAAGGTGGGCGGGTGTCGCGGAGGGATTCCGGGGTCTGGTCGGGCAGGTTCGTGTCTTGGCCGGTGCGCAGCAGCATGCCCGGGTCGGGTTCGAAGTCCTCGTTGGGCGGTGCTGGTTGGTGGAAACGCTCGGTCCGCGGGATGGCGACTTCCGCTAGCCGGCCCTCCTGGAACGTCCACAGGCCGAAGCAGTCGTCGTCCTGGTCTCGAAGCAGGACTTGCACCGTGTGCGGATACGGCCACGGAAGCGACTCCAGATGCTTGAGCAAGCCCTTGCGGGCACGCTCCTTCTCGAGCTCCAGAGCCCATCCGAACTCATAGCCCTAGTGCCCCGCTATCGGGACGAAGCGGCCTCGCCACGTGCGTTCCGGGTCGTCCTGGGTCAGCGGTTGCATGACCTCGTTCGATCCACGGGCAAGCACGATGGCCTCGGCATCTCTACTCATGACGGAGTATCCCCGCATCCGCACAGCCTGCCGCAACCAATTTCCTCAGAAGACAACACACCAAGGGAGCCAGGCCGGCTCCTTCGTCGACTGACCGTTCTCAGCCGGTGTCGTCTTCGCCGGCGACGTCCAGACGCCGCTTCAGCATCCGTGGGTCCATCCCGAGACCGCGGGCCAGATCGATGGTGCTGGTCGTCATCAGCGGGTGGGAGCGCTGCCGGAGCCAGTGCGCAACGACCCCATCGAGGCAGTCACCGCACAGCGCGTACGGCCCGGTGCTCAGCCCGCAGTCGTGTACTCCGAGGCGTCCACCGTCCCCATCGCAGTTGTCACACGCATTGAGCTGCTCCCCAGCGCCCATCCTCGAAGCGTGCGCGCGGGCTCGTGGGCGGGTACAGGGGCGGATCGGGCGTGACGGGTGGGGAAGTTGGCGGCCTGGGCGGGTGTGGGGCGGCTCAGGGGGCGTACATCGACCCACGGGTGGTCGGGGGTGGTGGCCGGTACGTGTGGGCGGAGAGTCAGAACAGGTCGAGGAGTTCTGTCAGGGAGTTGATCCGCCAGTCGGCGGTCTCGACCACCTTGGGGTCGTTGGCCCACAGGTGGCCCCAGGGGCCGCGGCGCAGGTGTGCGGTGCGCAGGCCTGTCGTGTGGGCGGGGAAGACGTCGTTGTGCGGGTGGTCGCCGACGTACACGATGTCCTGCGGGTCGACCGCGGCCTCCTCGATGAGCCGGTCAAAGAACGCTGGGTCGGGCTTCGCGAACCCCCAGTCGGCGGACGTGGCGAGCACATCGACCGGCAGATCCAAGGCCTCCAGCAACTTCCCGGCCTTCACGGTCTGGTTGCCGGCCACGATCACCCGCAGACCTCGCTCCCGGAGCCCGGCCAGAGCGGGTCGTACGTCGGGGTAGAGGTCGCTCTCGTTGAGGTACTCGCCCCGGCCGGCCGCCTCTCTGGCCGCATACGCCGCCGGCAGGTCGATCCCCGGGGAGATCAACCGCAGGGCGTCCGCGTTGTCCCGGCCCTGCGCGACAACAGCACCGACGAGCGCGGACACCGTGTGCGGGGGAACACCCAGCCAGTCCGCCCACGCATTCCAGTACCGGTCGTCACGGGTGAGGGTCTCGCCGATGTCGAACGCCACAACACGCATCCCCACACCGTAGGGCGGCCCCTGCGCCGGCTGCTGCCGCCACGACCGCCTCACAGCCGAGGACTTGTGGCCACCGGCGTGCACGCCTCCTGAATCGCACCGCCTTCGTCGACCGCCGCTGTCTACACTGCGGGTTCGGGGGTGGCTGCGTCATCCACGTGTTCGTCGCGTCGCCCCTTGAGCGGCATGCCACGAAGCTGATCGCGGACGAGGTCGGCGCGGAGGCGCTGGCGGAGTGGTGCCGACCGCTGGACCTGCTTCCCGGCGGGGTGGAGACCATCATTCCGGCGTCAACCCGGGGGGAAAGCGCCCGTCCACCTTGGCCGAGTTGCGGGCAGCGCTGAAGCATTCCTCGAACGCCAGGTCCTGGTGCGACCACACCATCCCCAGCGCGTCGAGTTCCCGCGCCCGGGTGGGCCCAGCGGGAAGCTGGCAGGCGTCAGATGAGCCGGGGTGACGACGTCGTGCGCCACTCGCAACACCCCCCAGCTTCCTCCTGACCCACCGGGTCGCGGCTGTGAGGCCGCTGAGCCAGTACTTCTTTCTCCGAGTCCAGTACCCGCAGCCTCACGAACCGTGCGAGTTCGATCGGGTCACGGGGCGTGGAGAACGTCAACAACTCCCGGGCCGGCCCAGCGTCCCCCCTCGTCGGAAGGGTGCCGAGAGCCTCTGTCGACAACGCGCGCCGTACGGCATTCGGCTGCCCCCAGGCTCCCCGGGCCGCCAAGGCCTAACGGATGCGCGCTTCGCAGTTGGTCCAGTTCTTCCCCGCGACCTCACCGTTGATCTCGCCGCGCCAGCTCATGCACATCCCGCGGCCGTCGAGGAAGACGGGCCCGGCGTAGCTGGTGTAGTAGCCGTCGTCGATGACGTCTGCGGTATTGGTGCCCAGCCCCAACGAAGCGATCATGTGCACTGCGGCGCCTTTGACCGCGCGCACGGTGACGACGCAGTTCTCTCCGGTGGTGGCGCTGTAGGTGAGGTACACAGTGCCGAGTTTGCCGATGTCGGCGGAGTTGACGACGGCGTATCCCGCACCGCAGGACCTGTTGTAGGCCGCCACGGCGGCTGCGGCCTTGACGGTCGCGGTGGGCGCGGTGAGCGGTGTGGTGGCTGCAGCAGTGCCGCCGGCGAGCCAGGCCGCGCCCAGTCCCGCAGTGGCCACGGCCATGATCCGTCCAAGAGCGTTCATTTCTCTGTTCCCCCGTACCTCAATGCTGTCCCCGAAGGGCGCGGGCGAGTCACCCGCACCATGTGTCGTCAGACCCGGCACCGAGGCGTGGCGTTGCCCCGGGGGACGCCGCTGTGACAGAACCGGGACAGTTAGTGCGAAGCGGTCGAGAGAGCGGCAGTGGGCGAGGGCGCGGACGGTGTGCAGGGTGGGGAGCCGGCCGTCGAGGACGTGGCGAAGGGTGTCGATGTGCATGATCACCATGGGACACAACTCCTCGTGTGTCGTACCTCGGCGAGGCACGGCTGGGCCCAGCGTCTTGCCCGCCGCAATGAATGAACCGGCACGCCATTGCTGCCTTGTGCTGTTGTATGCCATTGCCGGTTGGAGCAGGGGAGGGGCCGCGAGCGCTCGGATCGGCCGTGGTCCCCACCCGGCGGCCACCGTCACTGGTTTACTGAGCACCGCATTCTGCGCACTCGACGAGGGCAAAGGAGACAGCTGTGCTGAAGAGAGCTGCCGCAGTGGGCGCGGCCGCGGTTCTGGCATGGGGCCTGGGCACGACGGACGCGAACGCGACATCCATCTACGTGCACTTCAAGAACAAGCTCACGGGCCGCTGCCTGGATTACCGAGCCGACTACGGCGTCTACGCCACCGACTGCAACCAGGGCGGCTACCAGACCTGGCTCGTCAACGAAGCGTCGTTCCAGCTGTCCGCGATGCGCCAGAACGCGGGCGACCGGCTGTGCCTGGTCGCCCGGAACGGCGCCGCCACCATGAAGCCGTGCCTGGCCGATGACCCGGCCGCCCTGTGGATCATCAGCCCCACCACTGTCGGCTTCCAGCTGGTCAACAACGTGACCGACACCTGTCTTGGCGAGGGGAACACGGCCAAGCACCTCGTCAAGCTCGTCCCGTGCTCGGGCGGTTCCTCCCAGCAGTGGGAGGAACAAGACGCCTGAGCAGGCACGGCAGGGAGCTGGGAGAACACTGCGGGCCGGGCACCCTACAGCCGGCGGCCTCCTGGCCCACTGCCGTGTGGCTCGTTACCAGACGGTCCCAGGCGCTTCCCGGCCCGTGAGGTGATGCGCCAGGTGGTGCCGTCATGTTCGGCGATGGCGATGCCGGTGTTGTCGAGTTCGCGGTCTGCCAGGTCGTGCGTGGGGACGTTTGTGGCGCGGGCGGCGAGCCAGACGCGGATCGCGACTCCGTGGCTGACCATGGCCACGGTGTCTGCGCCGCTGCGGACGGCTTCGTAGACGACGTCGAAGCGTTCCGGTACCTCCTGGCCGCTCTCGCCTCTGGGCACGCGAGTGGTGGAGTCGGTGGGCCAGCCGAAGACGAGCTTGAGGAAGGCTTCGTGAACCAGTGAAAGCTGACGGCACCAGGTGATGGCCCAGAAAGGTGTTCGCGAATTCTGACGTCACCATCGGGGTTGCGGTGTCAAGCTGGGTAAAGGAGCACCCCCGATGCCGCCTGGCCAGTCGAAGGTCGAGTTGTACGCCGCGCTGCGGCGCGATTCGCGCGATGGCATGTCGAACCGGGCGTTGCAGTGCGAGTACGGCGTCACCTGGAGCACGGTCAACAAGGCCCTGACCGCGGCTTGGCCGCAGCCGCGCACGACAACCGCTTCGGCGCGGTTGTCGAAGGTGGATTTGTTCACGCTGCTGATTGACGAGATCCTGCTCATTGATCTGGATGCGACCAGGAAACAGCGCCACACCGTCACCCCGGATCCACCGCCGTCTGATCGACGAGCACTCCTCGTCCGAGGCGTTGCGTTGACCACTTGGACCCGCACCGATGAGAGGGCGCAAGCGTCCTGTGAGCAACCGCGCGGTTCGGCCAGGGACTGAGAGTCCGGTGTCTATACCTTGCTCGCGACCACCATGTAGTTTTCGGCCTCAAGATCGAACGTGCTCAGTTCCGTTTGGAGTCCGACCCGGTGCAGGTCGACTTCGAGTTCCTCGTACTGGTAGGGCCAGCAGGACAGCAGTTCCGAGCGGACAAGAACCAACCCGGTCGCATCAACTTGCGCGATCGCAATCTCGATTCGGTGCTCCTCCTCCCAATGCGGCGCAATTTCCCAGCGGTAGACCACGACGGCATCGCGACCGTTCCGGCGGACGAGTCGGTCACTGATCTCCAGCCGGGAACCTCTGGCCCTTACGAGTTCCCAAGTGCGGGATGTGAGTACCAAGCGCCCGCCGGGGCGCAGAAGCCGTGACATTGACTCCAGAGCAGCACCCCTGCCTGTCGCGCCCGCGGAATGGTGAAGCGAGTTGCCAACGCAGAACACCATGTCGAACGTGTTGTCCTGGAAATGGTCGGGCAACTCTTCCCAGTTCGCCCGTACGGCCCGGACGGATGCCCCGAACTCCTCAGACAACTCTGCAGTCCGACGGACCATCGCCTCGCTGGCGTCAGTTCCGACAACCTGCATGCCACGACCGGCGAGGCCAACCGCCAACTGTCCGGTTCCGCACGAACAGTCGAGGACGTGAGCGTTCGACGGCAGGAGATTGAGCACGTCGTCGAACGACGCGGCGAACTCGGCTGGAGGCAACTTTGCATCCGAGATGAGCCATTCGTACACCTCGGCAAGCACGTCATAGCCTGTCACAACCACTACCTCCGTCACGCGGCAGACTCACGGTAGGACGTCAGTCCATCAGCGGAGCAAGCCGGGCACCAATGATTTTCGCAAGGATGGCTCTGACGGGGCAGTGTCTGATTCTTGGAAGACCCAAGATCAGGACAGGCCCGCTCCAGGCGGCGAGCTTGGTCATCTTCGCCCGCAAAGGTTCCAGCTTGCTGTGTACCGAGGCGTCCAGCCCCAGCCGCTCGCCGACCGCCCTGACCTGCACCGGGCCGCCCGCCCTCGTCGACCGCGTCGCCGCGGTGCGGGATGAGCAGGACTGCCCGCCCGGCCACCTTCGCCGATGCCGAAGCGACAGCCCGGCATCGGCCCGGGCCTACTCGGCCGGGCGGTTCAACACTCCGCTCCGCGATCGCCAGTTCGTGCCGCTCGGTCTGCCGCCTGGAGTTGCTGCCCAACTCCTCGGCGAGAGCGCCCAGTTCACTCCGGCGGGCGGTGATCCGCTGCCGCCCCAGACCCGTGACCTGCGACTTCACGATGCACACCACTCAAGGGCGAATCGGGCAAACCGGCGAGGGCGAACTTTGAAGAGCCCGCCCCGAAACGGGAGGCACGGCTGGGGCACGGTGCTGTGGGCCTCCCTCAAGAGCCGGTTTGTGGTGCGCGGAGAGTCGACGCAGCGAGACACCGTCAGCGGTAGGTACGTCTGCATTGCGGCCGCAACTGGTCAGCACGCCTTCAAGGCCGGGCTGTGTGACGTACGCGCCGACGGTTCGGGCCAGACGCGGAGTGCGCCGCCGGAACTACCGGCGGCGCACTCCGTCAGACCTGGTTCCCGGAGCTGATTACTCCGTGACGGTGAAGGTCCGCTGGGTCGTCTCGGAGATCAGGCCGCCCGCGGAGTGGGCGACGGTGATCGTGATGGTGCCGAGGGGGAGCTCCTCGTCGGGGACGGTAGCCCAGAGACCGTTGTCGCCGACCAGCGCGGTCGCCAGGAGCTTGCCGTCCTGGTCCTTGATCTCGACGGATTCGCCCTTGGCGCCCCTGCCCGTGATCTGCGGCTTGCGGTCGGTCACTTCGGAGCCGTTCCCGGGGGTGAGGACGGTGGGCGCGGCGAGGGTGTACTGCATGTACTTGCTCGCGTCCGAAGCCTCGCCGTTGGTCACCTGACGGACCTTCACACCTTCGCCGTCAGTGGTGTAGGAGGCGTTCCGGTAGGACCAGTTGCCCTCACCGTCGACCGTGGTGCCGCCGCCCGGGGAGACCCAAGGGTCGTTCCACTTCACCTCGATGGTGGCACCGGGCGTGCCCGTACCGGAGGCGGAGTAGGAGCCGGAGCCGGACCAGTTCTTCGTCGCCTTCGTGATGACCGGCGTCTCGGAGTCGGTCTTGACGGTGAAGGAGCGCTTCGTCTCCTTGGAGGTCAGGCCGTCGGCGGTGTGGGTGACGGTGATGGTGTGGTCGCCCAGTGGGAGGTCCTTCTTCGCCTTGACGGACCAGGTGCCGTCGGTGCCGATGGCGCCGGTGGCCAGGGTCGCACCCTGGTCGTCGGCGATGGTGACGGTGCCGCCCTTGGCGCCCTTGCCCTTGAACTCCGGCTTGCGGTCCGTCGCTTCGGAGCCTTCGGTGGGAGAGTCGACGACGGGCGCGGTGAGCGTGTACTGCTGGAGCGCGGATGCGTCCGACTCACCGCCGTCGAGGACCTGACGGACCTTCATGCCCTTTGCGTCCGAGGTGAGGCTGGTACGCGGGATGGACCACTGGCCCTGCTTGTCGACGGTGACGCCCCCGCCCGGGGCCTTCCCGCTGTCGCTGGCCGCGTCCCACACCTGGATCTCGGCGTCGGGCGTGCCCGTGCCGGTGGCGGAGTAGGCGGTTGCTTCCTCGGCCCAGTTCTTCGTGGCCGTCTCGACGACCGGCGCCTCGACGCCGTACCGCCTCCGTGATCACCGGAGCGTCCAGGTCCGCGCTGACCTTCGTGTTGGGCGCCTCGGCGGCGGACGCCCCGGAAGCAGACTTCTTGGAAGCCGGCTTCTTGTTCTCGGACGTCTTGGGGTCCTGCGCCTTCTCCTCCGGAGTCCCGGACGACTCAGAGGGGCGCGGAGTGGTCGCGGCGATGTGCGCGGGCAGTCCGGAGCGAATGGCGTCGGTCACGAAGATTCTTCTGAAGTCGTGGGGGCGCCATTCGAGTGGATCGCCGGTCACGGTGATCTGAGCGGACTGAGAGGTCGCGACCAGGCACTCGCGGATGTAGCTGCGGGTCAGCGGCCGGTCCTCGGTGCCGTACCGGCGTTGGAACAGAAACGGCATGGGCGGGCTCCAGGTCTGCTCGAACACGTCGTATGCCGACACTCTGTCGAAGGGGCCTGCCGCCACCTGATCGCCGACCGCCTCGACATCACCGGCGCCCGCTGGGGACTCGACGGCGCCGAAGCCGTTCTCCGACTTCGCGGACTGATCACGAACGGCGACTTCGAGGACTACTGGAACTTCCACGCGGCCCGCGAACACGAACGCCTGTACCCCAGCCCCGATCAGCGGAACTACAGCCTCACCGCTTGATCCCCACACCGTCACTTCAGAGGATCCGGGCTCAACCCGGATCTAGCTGCTGAGGGAGGCCTCCCGGCAGCGGGCTGAGGCCGGGGCAGCGGACGAACAGGGATTCGAAGAAGAGTTGCGTCGCCGGTTCGCGGTCCAAGGCAGCGGCGAGGTCGGCGGGAATGGTGACCTCGCGGGGTTCGCTGTCCAGGTAGAGCTCGATCTCGACACTAGAGAGGTCGGACGACGACAGCGGTTGTCTCGCGGCGTGCAGCCAGCACACGCAGACCGGGCTGGAGATCCGATTTCGCCAGATCCGAGCGGGGAATGGACCGCCCGTCCTTACCTCGAAGCAGGGTTGAGCTGTCGACTGCGAGGATCGCCATGTCCCCATCGTCGCAGCGGACGTAGATCAGGTCCGTCTCGAGGCGTGTGATCCGGCCGATGACGGCTTTTGGCGCGGCCGGGTTCTGAAATCGTACGTCGACGGAGAGACGGATGCTTTTGCGGGACCGATTCGCCAGACCGGTGTGCAGGAGCGCCTCGTGCATGAGGACCACATCACCCGGCTTGTACGAGGCCCGCAGCCATGGACCTGGCGGGGTCGGCGAAGGGGTTTGCCCTGCACAATCCTGAGACGCTGCGGCCGGCGCTGCCAGCCCCGAGTGCACAATCCCTTCGCGATGGCTGCCCGGCACGAGGGCAAGACCCCCCAGCGTCAGATCAGTTCGCATCAGCGGAATCCACGCCGTGACCATATTGAATCCCGGGTTGAGGGTCACGTCCCGATGGATGGCAGTGAGTCCGCCTGGCGGTGCGACCCTGTAGCGCGCCAGTGGGATGAATGCGGTCGGCCCTCCGGTGAGCC
The DNA here is from genome assembly GCF_036227325.1 of Streptomyces sp. NBC_01465. Lineage (NCBI taxonomy): Bacteria > Bacillati > Actinomycetota > Actinomycetes > Kitasatosporales > Streptomycetaceae > Streptomyces > Streptomyces sp. NBC_01465. Next base: position 8,762,761 of record NZ_CP109467.1, read on the forward strand.
GCGCGAAGAACACCTCGATCGGTGGGCAGGCGACCAGGTTCTCCCACAACCTCAGCTCACCTAAGCGGCGTTGGAGCGGCCCTTCGTGGTGTTCCATGAATTCTGCCGTGACCGGCCCCGCCCACACCGGCTCGAGCAAGGAAGGGTGGGCCAACTTCTGCTCGATAAGGACCCTCAGGACCTCCGTCCTTGTGGTGCGGATCGCTGCTCGGTTGAGAACCCCCGTGAAGTAGAGGTAACCGTCCTCGTCGAGCCGGGCACGCAGCTGGTCCGGGTCCGACAGGCACCCGTTCGCGATCCGAAGCTCGCCTGTGGGGATGGGTTCCAAAATACCTGCTCCTTTGCCGCAATCGCCGACTGATCGAGTTCCGTGGGCTCTCTTCGTCACTGGCTCTGCTCACGCAATCCATCGACTGCGTGAGACGGAGGGGGCGGGCGGAGTGGCCTGGCGGGTCAGTCTGCCCACGCGCGGGCCAAACAGCGGCGCAGCCCGGAACCCTGATGATCAACAAATGGGGCGCGGCCGTGGAGAACGGTCCAGTTGTCGACGATCAGGAGATCTCCTCTGCGTAATGGGATGTGGACGCGCAGCCGGTCATCGGCGAGTTGGTGATCGAAGAAGTCGAGAGCCGCTACCTGTGCGGGGGTCAGCGGAAGGTCCGCCTCCAGGTGCCCGCGGCTGATCCAGTAGCGGTTGAAGTGAACCTGTAGACCTGTGGAGTCACGTTGGAAGACCGGGTAGCACCGTGCGAAAGTGTCTTCCCGGCCGAACTGAAAGTCGTGTGTCAGCTGATGAACTGTCCCAGGATCCCGTTCCAGGATTCGGTCGTGCACCGTTGCTCCGCTTGCCAGGATCGTCTCCCCACCATGAGCCGCAGGCTGGATACAGAGCACGGCGAGCAGTCGGGGCTGGTAGGTGCGGGTGGCCCGGTCGGTGTGCAAGGCCAGCATCTGGGTGTCACCCGCTGAAGCCCGAGGACTCGACGCCGGGGATACCGGCGCGGCTGGTGCCGTCTCCGCGGTCAGTAGTTCGTCCGCGCTGCGTCCTGAACGTGGCCAGGGCGTCCCGATCGTTGCGAGGAACTGGTGGCACAGCTCGACGCACTGCTCATTGGTGCGTCCGTCGAGGTCCAGTCCCCGCAGCACCACCACGCCGGGCCCTGTTCGAAGACGTCGGTCCACGTCCATGGCGAGGGCTTCCGGCCACACGCGCCCTGGAGGCGTTCGGGACGGGATGGTCGGCAGGAGCCAGTCTTGGGGGCGCAGTGTTTCGCACGTCCACAGGGCCGAGCCACGGACAGCCTTCGATCCGCTCACGAGCTCTCCCCACTCCACGGTGTCACATCTCTTCCATCTTTCGCGCGCGTCCACCCGTCCACTCCCCGCCAACGGGACGCATAAGTGTTCGTCGCATCGCCCGCCCTCGTCCGGCTGCGACGTTGGGCGTCGGGATGCAAACCAGGCTCCGCCATCACAGGAGTCTGTCCGGTGCGGTCTGGAGGGCGGCGCCGGACAACACGTTCGTCACTCGACGTTTCGCTCCGAGAATGCCGAGGGTCGCCCGCAGACCCACCTCGGGGGTGACAGGGAAGATACCTGCCTCCGTAGCGCTCCTCGATCTGACTCCACCGGCAGCGAAAAGTGAACGTATGCCCAGTGCGCCGGAGTCAGCTGACCGAATCCAGCAGCACGTCAGGAAGTTGAGGCCGCGGCCAAGGGAGACTTACGCGATGGCCTGCCCCTTGGCCAGGAAGCAGTCACCACCAGCGGGTGCATGCCCCGGGCAGACACCCGCGCATTCCAAGAAACAGACCGGCTATACCACTCAGCGGGACGCCATCCTGTGCGGTGTCAGCTGTGGGCGCTGTTGTACTCCGGCTCGCCGCTTTCGAGGACTCGGAGTGGAGAAGCGGTGACGACGCGCGTGCTGCGGCCGATGCGGAGCACGCGGCACGGGAACTGCCCCCGGCGAACCAGGTTGTAGCCCTTTGCCCGTGAGAATTCGAACCCCTTAGAGGTCGTGTTCGCTCACGCGGACGCGATGCATCCTCGGCATCTGGTGGGGGCGCGTCCTGCGCGCTGCGGCTGCGGCTGCCGAGGTTGTTGGGCTGCGCTGCTGAGCGAGATCCGGGACCACAACCCGCTGCGCTGAAACCAGGGCTCCCTTTGGGCGGCTCCGGCCCGGGCGACCCGCCATATCGGGACAGGCTGCGGAGCGATGGGCGCTTCGGTCATTTTGCGCGTCATCACGGCGACCGGCGGCGGAAAGCTGTGCTGAGCGCTGTGGCGCGGGTCATCGTTTCCTCGCGACGGTTTCCGCAGTTGTCTCCGGTACGCGGATCGCGTACCGGGCCGCGAGTGAGGTGATGGTCTCCCGGTCCAGGGGGGTGCCCTCTTGGAGGGCGGTGAGTGTGGTGTCGCAGATGTCGAGGGTGAGTGCGCAGAAGTCCCTGATCGGCCCGGCCGCGATGGAGTCGGTGTAGGCGCGGGCGGCAGGGAGATGACGGTGCGCGTAATGGCTCATGTCGGTGGCGGTCCAGCCGGGCGGCAAGAAGTCGACGCCGCGGGTCAGGTCGTCGTCGTGGTTCCAGGCGATGTTCGCCGCTTGCACGGCGCGGCCGAAGGCGACGGCCCCGGACTGTGAGGTGACGATTCCGGCGTACCGGGTCCACAGGTCGGCGAGTGTGATGCCGATGGAGCTTGCCACGGCGAAGGTGTAGCGGTCCAGGTCGGCCTCGTCGTGGATCCTGAATCCGGAATCCACCCAGACCGCCATGCGGTCGGCGAGCGCGGCCAGGGAGTCCCACAGGCGTGGTGCCACGTCGGCGGGAGGGAGGGTGACGGCCCACTCGTGGAAGCGGCGGGTGACGGGTGGCAGGTGGTCGAGGTGCGGGTGGAACAACTCATCGAGGTCATCCGGTGTGAAGGATTCCTGCTGGAGGAGGCGGCTTACGCCGCGCAGTAGGCGGGTCTTGGCGTGCGGCGGCAGGCAGGGATGGTCCTCGATCTCGTCGAGAGCGCGGTTGGCGAGGTAGTAGGCCGCGACGGTCTCTCTCAGCTCCCCGTCGAGGCGCATGATCGGAAGGAAGAACGTCCTGCTCGTGCTCTTCAGGGTTTCCATGACACGGGTGTCGATCAATACCTGTCCAGTCGGTGAGCAGCGGGCACGTGGACAACTCGGTTGTACCCTGGCTGATTTGTGGGCAAGCGTACAGAGACGAACAAAAGAGAATTTTGGTGTTCTGTACCTCTATAGAGTTAAAAAGCTGGAGAGTTGGTATTTCTGTGTTTGTGGAGAGCGGAGTGAAGGGAGCCTGCACGGCGTGAGCGAACGCCCCGAACTTCCTGAAGAAGACCCCGAATCCCTGCCCGGCCCCGGCTCCCTGTGCTGGAGGCTGCTCGGACAGCGGCGGATGCTGCTGGTCACCGGCCGAGCCCTGGTCCTGGAGGCGGCACTGCCCGCCGGGGGAGCGGCCCTGGCCCAGCACTCCACGTACCGCACCCGCCCGCTGCGCCGCCTCGAACTGACCCTGGACAGCCTCCAGCGCCTCACCTACGGCGACGAGGACACCCGGGAGAAGGAATTCGCCCGCATCCGCCGTGTGCACCGGCACATCAACGGCACCGATGAACAGGGCCGTTCCTACAGCGGGCTGCATGACGAGAGCCGCCTGTGGATCGCCCTCACCCTCTTCGACGCGATGGTGGAGATGGAGCGACTCGGCGGCCGGCCGCTCTCCCCGGCCGCCGAGTCGCAACTGTGGGCGGAGTGGCGCACGATCACCGTCGCCTTCGGCATCGCCGACGAAGTCGTACCACGCGATCTGGCAGCGTGCCGCGCCCACTGGGACGCGGTGGTCGCCGAGGAGTTGGAAGACAACGCGGAGGTCCGCCATCTGATGGGCGCGCTGTACGCCACGGTGCCCGCCCCGGACTGGCTCGCCCGCTGCCCGAAGCCGCTGTGGCATCTGGCCACCCGCGCCGCCGGGGCGGTCATGGGCTCCGTCCTGCGGGCCGACCTGCCGGACACCTACCGCCGTCGGCTCGGGCTGCGCGCGAACGGCCATGACCGTGCGGTGTCGTGGCTCGTGCATCACAGCGCCCGCTGGGCCCTGGTCGGACAGCCGGCGCGCCGACGCTACCTCCCGCTGGCCGCCACTGCCCTCGGTGGTGGCCAGCTCCAGCCGCACACGGCCCGCCGCCCTCTGCCCACACCGCGCCGCACACCCCGCGACGTACGATCCGCGCGCGTGGCCACCTTCTTCGACGACGTCCTCGACCAGACCGGCGACAACTTCATCACCCGCGAGGACCTTTACGCGATGGCTCGCAGCGTCTGCTGGCCACTCGACCTGAGCGACACTGCGGAACAGCGCGTGTACGAAGCCTTCGACGCCTGGTGGACACAGCTGTCCGCACTCGACGCCGACGGCGATGGCCGCGTCTCGCGGACCGAGTTCCTCACAGCCACCCTTCCGGTCGCAGGCACCGCCTCCCCTTACGTACAACAGGGTCTGTTGCCGGCGATGGCGGCAGTCTTCGACGCAGCGGACAGCGACGGCAACGGGCACCTGGACATGGCCGAATACCGAACAGTCTTCGGCCCCAAGCTGCACTCGGCCGACCTCAACCGAGCCTTTCACGAACTCGACAGCGACGGGGACGGGCAGATCACCAAACCCGAGTTCCTCGACGCCCTCACGCAGTTCTTCACCGTCCGGGCCGACTTCGAAGCAGGCGCACGCCTGTTCGGTCGCTGAGGCGCATCGCACCGACAGGAGGACCCCATGGCACATGTTGATGACCCCCGCCCTCTGCGCGTACTGCTGCGCACCCGCGACGGGCGGCTCAAGGACACCGGGGGGAGCGGCCAGTTCGTGAGCCCCGAGGAATTCAGGGCCCGGCTGCAGGCGGGCGAGCGGTTGCGGGTGCGGCACGAGTCCACGGGCGCCGACTGCACGCTCGATACGGTGGCCCAGGTGATCGCAGCGTTCCTGCCGGTGCAGCGCGGCCTGTTCGGGGCACCGGGGGAGCAGGCGGCTCCATGAACCGCAATCTCCTGGTCGCCCGGTTGATGACCCTCCTCGTCTCCGACGTGCTCGCCTCGCGCGAACGCATCGACGTCGACCGGGTGGCGCTGGCCGGCCAGCGGCGCAGGGCCCGCCGCATCCGGGAGACGATCGAGCAACTCGGCCCGTTCTGGGTGAAGGTCGGCCAGGTCCTGGCGACCCGCTCGGACGTCGTCTCCGATGCGGTACTCGGCGAACTGGCGCACCTCCAGGACGCGGTCCGTACGGAACCGTTCACCGTCTTCGAGCCGGTGCTGCGCGAGGAGCTGGGGACGCACTGGCGCTCGCTCTTCCGGGACATCGACACCGATACGCCGCTGGGATCCGCCTCGCTCGCCCAGGTCTACCGGGTCGTCCTGGCCGACGGCCGGGTGGCGGTGCTGAAGATCCAACGCCCCGGCACGCGTGCCCGGGTCTACGCCGACATGACCCAACTGCGGCGCGCGGCAAGGATCGTGGGCCGCGCCGTTCCCCGTATCGACTCGGTCCTGGACGTGGAAGCCACACTCCAGGTCGTCTTCGACTGCATGCAGCCCGAACTCGACTTCACCGCCGAGGCCCGCCACATGGCCCAAGGGCGGCGTATGGCACGGGACTTCAAAGGCATCCACGTCCCAGAAGTCCATCGGGCGACACCGCAGATCCTGCTCCAGTCCCTGGCCCCGGGCACGTCCCTCAACCATACGGACCTGTCGGCGTACTCGCTCAAGCAGCGCCGCAGGATCGGCAGCGACCTGCTCTCCTTCATGTACCGGGGCTACTTCGTGGAGCGGATGTTCCACGCGGACCCGCACCCCGGCAACATCTTCGTCCACCCCGACCACGGCGCCACCCTCATCGACTGGGGCATGGTCGGCCGCATCGACCGCAACCTCGGCTCGCTCGGCGTCATGGCCCTCACCAGCCTCGCCCAGAACGATGCCCGCGGTCTCGCCTCCGCCTGGACCGAGATGGGCCGCACCACCCCCTTCGCCGACCTGCCCGGCTTCCAGCAGGACCTGGCACGCCTCGTCCCGCTCATCGCCTCGGCAGCCCTGGAGGACCTCGACTTCGGCATCGCCATCACGAACGTCCTGCGCTGCGCCGCCCACCGCGGCATCCGCACCAGCCCGATGGTCGGCATGCTCGGCAAATCGATCACCAACATCGAGGGCTCGGTCCGCCGCATCGCCCCTGAACTCTCGGCCCTGGACGTCTTCGAGGACGCCCTCACCGACGTAATGGTGGAGCTGGCCCGCGATGTCTTCTCCCGCGAGCAGACAGCGCGCCGCGCTCTGGAACTCATCGTCGCGGGAAACTCGACCGTCGACCAGCTCCGCTCGCTGCTACGGGACGCGTCAAACCGCGAACTGACCATGCGGGTCGGCCTGCTCCCCGGGCACGGCATCGGCACCGACGGCAACGGGATCCTCAGCCGGAGAATCGCACCGCTGGTGGCAGCGGGACTCGCGGTGTGGGGAGTGCGTCGGGTGACCGCTTCCGGAGTACGAGGAGCGACGAGACTGCGCGGGCCCGCATAGCGTCGCGCCAACCTGACGACGGCGCCCCCCGGGTGTCACCCCCACGCTCGCTGTCCTCAACGACCCACAGAGGGAGAGCGGGAGTTCCCCTCTGTCTCGAACGGCCGTGAGGACAAGTGGCGGGAGCGGTGTTGTCGGCGATACGGCTCCCGTCGGCCTCGATCGGCTCGGGGGCAAGGAGCCACGCATTACAGGAAGGGGCCCGCTACGCGCAGCTGCTCCCGATGTCGCTCCGGCAGATCATGTACCGCCTAGTCTCCTAGGGCCTCCTGCCCCACACTCCGCCGACTGCCGTCCGCCGACTGGTGTTGGGGCCGACGACACAGGGTGTTAGGGGCGGAGGGGCGGACCGCGGCCGGTCGCCTCGTGGGACCGGCCGCAGCCTCGGCCTGAGGTGGGAGATGCCCGGATGGTTCGTCAGCCGAGCAGTCGCAGCTTGGCAGTGGCGCTGTAGTTGGTGGGCAGGGTGATCGCCGGGTCGGTGTAGTTGCCCCAGGCGAGGTCGGGGTAGTTGAGCTTGGAGCTGATGACGAGGTTGACGCCGGGAACGGCTCCGGTGAACGGGTCGGCGGTGATGACGTCGAAGGCGTCGAGCACGACATAGGAGTCGGAGGACGAGGCGTTCTTGGTGCCGGTGACCTGGATCGTCACCGTATGCAGGCCGTCGTCGAGACCGGTCTTCTCGTAGACCGTCTGGACGAACTGCTTGGTGGCGGCGTACAGGTCGATCTGGGTGGGGGTGTCGCCATCTACGGAGATCTTGGCGATGCCTTGGTTGTAGCTCTTGGGGGCGATCACCCGGATGCCGGTGCCTCGGAAGGTGGCGGTGGCGCTGTCGCCTTCGATCCGGCTGAACGATTCGGTGCGGCCCAGGTCGCCGGAGGTCCAGGACTGGGAGGAGTCGCCGTGGCTCCAGGTGCCGGTGTAGGTGATCTGGCCCGAGGCGTCGTCGATGATCGAGCTGACCACCTTGAACGCGTCGACCAGGGCGTAAGTGCCCTTGGAGGCACTGTTTTTGGTGCCGGTGCACTCAACCTTGACGGTGTGCTGTCCATAGGTGAGGGCCGTGCTGCGGAAGACCAGCGTGCCGGCGGCCTTACCGGGGCCGTAGAGGTCGACTGTGGCGGCTTGGGCGCCGTCGATGGAAATCTTGACGATGCCGAGGTTGTCGGCCAGGGCGGAGTAGAGACCGACGCCGGTGCCGGTGAAGGTGAGTTCGGCGGTCGCCCCGGCGGAGTTGCTGAAGGACTCGGTGGAGAAGAGGTCCCCGCTGGTGTATCCGCTTGACGCGTCGGCGTGGGTCCAGGCTCCTGTGTAGACGATCTGGGACGAGGAGTCGTCGATGACGATCGGTTCGACGGGTTCGAGGCGGACCGAGTCGCTGCCGTCGGATTCGACCTGGGCGCCGGGTCCGGAGGTTCCGGCGGTGGCCTTGGCGAGTCGAATGTTTGCCTTGGTGCTGCGGAAGTCGTTGGTCCAGTGGGCGGTGCTGTTTTTGCCGAACAGGAAATAGCTGTGGGTGTCCTGGGACCACGGCCAGGTCGGCTCGGTGCGGTAGCCGTCGGTGCCGGAGGCGCGGGTCTTGGTGGCCGTTCCGGTGGTCCGTCCGATGTGGTCGCTGGGGTAGACCGTCCACTGGGCATCGCGTTGCCAGGCCAGGGTGTCGGTGCCGTCGGCGAGGGTGTAGCGGATGCCGATGTCGCTGGGTGAGCCGGTGGGCGGGTTGGCGACGGTGTACGTGGTGGTGAGCAGGCCGCTGCCGTCGATGGAGATTTTGATGGTGGTGTTGACGGGGCCGAACCGGCCGGTGAGGGTGACCACCGCCTGACCGCCTGTGGTGGTGACGCTCGCCGAACTGCCCGCCCACTCGCCGGGGACGGTGCGGGAGATGACCAGGTCGGGGCCGCCGGTGAGGATCTGGGCGCTGTCGGCGGTGGCCTGGACGAGGCGGGCGGTGGTTTTGTCGAAGACGACAGTGAAAGGGGTGTCGACGCCGGTGACCGTGATGCGGCCGGTAGTGTCCTGGACGGTGGGGGTCGTGCCGCCGGCCGCAGGGAAGTCGGGTGTGGTGCGGGTGTTGAGCCACAGGCTGTAGTCGTCGACGAGGGCCCCGGAGCGCTTGAAGGTCAGCTGTAGCACGTCGCCTGCGGACCAGGCGCCGGCCGGGACGGTGAGCGTCCCGCTCTGCCGCGCGGGGATGCTGACGCCGGTGAGGGTGCCTGACCTGTTGCCGATCTGCCAGCTGATGGCCAGTTCGGCGAGGTCGGTGTGGTCGTACCAGTTGGTGACCGCCACCGGGATCGCTGCGCCGGGGGTGAGTCCGGTGAGCACGCCGTCGGCGATCCGCACCGGTGAGAAGGCCTTCTTGGTCAGCCAGAACTCCGGCTTGCGGCGGCGCCACAGGTCGATGATGCCCCACTCGCCGTAGCCGACCGGCCCCGAGGGGAGGTGGAACACCTCGTCGATGGCAGCCCAGATCGCACCGCCGACCACGCCGTTGGTGGTACGGAACTTGGCGGCGTGTTTGGCGATGCTGTGGCCCCAGAAGTCCCGGGCGCCGGGGTCGGCCCGCAGCGTGCCGGTGTTGTAGCACGGCACGTGGGCGAACTCGCCGTACTGGATGGGCTGGTTGGCGTTGCCGTTGGAGTTGGTCAGGGTCGGATAGTGGCCGCTGTAGACGTCGGTCTGGTTGCCGCCGTTCGCCTGGCTGACGTCCTCGAAGACGGTGGGACGGGAGGGGTCGGTCTGGTGGGAGTAGGTGTTCTCCTGGGCGAAGTTGGTGCCCATCCCGCTTTCGTTGCCGACCGACCACTCCACGACGCAGGCGTGACTGCGGTCGCGTTCCAGCATCTCGGCGTACTGCGCCATGTACTGATCGGTGTAGGCGCTGTCGTCGACGGTGCTGTACTGGAAGCAGACGGGCGCCTCGACCTCGACGTACAGGCCCAGCCGGTCGGCCCACTCCAGCAGGGCCGGCGTCGGCGGGTAGTGCGAGGTACGGATGAAGTTGCAGTTTGCCTCCTTGTAGAGGCGGGCGGCCTGTTCTTCCTGGGCGGGGGTGGTGGAGCGCCCCAGGGTCTCGGTGATGCTGTGGTGGCAGGCGCCGAGCAGGTGCACCGGCTTGCCGTTGATGAGCAACTGGTTGCCCTGGACCTTGACCTGCCGGAAGCCGATCTGCCGGGTGACGGTCTGGCTCTGCCCCTGGGCCTGGAAGGTGGCTTTCAGGGTGTAGAGGTTGGGGTGTTCGGCGTCCCACTTGCGCGGGGCGGTCACCGGGATCGCCACTGAGGCCTGCGGCGCGGTGTCGCTGAGGGTCAGGGTGGCGGGCGAGAGGGCGACCTGCTGGCCGTCGGGTGCGGTCAGGGTCAGGGCGACCTTGCCGCTGGCGCCGGCCGGTAGAAGTGCGGCAGCGGCGGTGACGGTGAGGGTGGCGTTGGCGTAGGAGGAGTCGAACGTGGTGTCGGCGTGCAGCCGGGTGAGGTAGGCGGCGGGCAGGGCCACCAGTGTCACGTCGCGCAGGATGCCGCCGATGATGTGGTGCGCGTAGTCGGATTGCCCGGCGATGCTGGTGGGCTTGTCGGTGACGCCGAGGGTGACGGTGGCCTGCTGACCGGGGGTGACCAGTGAGGTGATGTCGGCGTACCAGGTGGTGAAGCCGCCGTCGTGGCTGCGGACCAGGGTGCCGTTCACCCAGAGCCGGGCGTAGTTGTAGACGCCGTCGAAGCGCAGCATGACGCGCCGGCCGGCGTAGTCAGCGGGGACGGTCACCTTGACGGAGTAGGCGCATTCGGTGCCGGACGGGACGGTCTGGCCCTGGAGGGCTGGCTCGCCCGGCACGTTGATCTGCTTCCAGGCCGAGGTGTCGGTGCCCACTGTCCAGAACGAGGAGGGCGGGTTCGTGGTGTAGCGCCAGCCCGAGGTGACGGGCACCTGTGGGGTAGCGACACCGGACACGGTGTCGGGCAGGGGCGGGATCTCGGGGGCGGTTGTTGCCGCTGCGGCGGGAGCGGCGAGGAACAGGCCACCGCTTCCGACCGCGGTGAGCATTCCTGCGGCGGCGAGGCCCTTCAGCGCGGCGCGCCGCGAGAGGAGACCTCTGGCGGAGTCGGAGTCGGACGGGGTGGTGGTGCGGCGGGGTGGTGTCACCTACATGCCTTTCTTAGCAGCTAAGCTTCTAAGCAGATATAAGGGACGCGAGTACTCGTCGGCAATACCTCGCACAGCAGGTTTCTTTGCGGGGGTTCGGCGGCCGCAGGCGCCGCACGCCCTGGCCGGAACGTGCGCGAGCATGCCGCCGACCACCGCGGCAAGTTCTGCGGCGGTGGTCGGCGGTGGAGCTCCCTGGGGGAGGGGGCAGTCAGCGCAGCGTGGTGCCGGCGGGCCGGTCCAGGAGTTCGAGGTCGTCCCGGACGGGCAGGCCCTCCCAGTCGCCTCGGGTGGCGACAGCGAAGGCGGCCGTGGCAGCGGCTCGGTGAAGGCGGGCCTCGGCGTCGAGCCCGTCGAGGATGCCGGAGAGGTAGCCCGATACGAAGGCGTCGCCGGCGCCGATCACGTCGACGACGGGCACCCGACGTGCCTCGACGGTGACACTGCCGAGGGCGGTGGTGACGCCGGCGCCGTCTGCGCCGCGGGTGATCACCACCTCGCGACAGCCCTGGGCGAGCAGCGCGGCGACGGCGTCGCCCTCGCTCAGACCGGGCTCGTCGCAGACCAGGTGCAGTTCGTCGGCGGAGGCGACGAGGACGTCGGCGGACCGGCACAGGTCCCGCAGGACCTCCCCGGCCTGTTCGGGACTCCACAGCCGGGCCCGGTAGTTGATGTCCAGGCAGACCAGGATGCCGAGCGAGCGGGCCCGCTTTGCGGCGGCGAGGGCCGATTCGGCGGCTGACCCGCTCAGCGCCGGGGTGATGCCGGTCAGGTGCAGGATCCGTACGGCAGGGTCGAGCGCTGGTAGGACGTCGCGGGCGTGAATCGCGGACCCGGCGGAGCCGGTGCGGTAGTAGCCGACCCTGGCCACGTCGCCGATGCAGTTCTCGCGGATCAGCAGGCCGGTGGGCCGCCCACACCGGTCGGTGCGAGCGTGGGCGGTGTCGACGCCCTCGGCGCGCAGGGTGCGCAGGATCAGCGCGCCGAACGCGTCGTTGCCCACCGCGCCGACCCAGGCGGCCCGGTGGCCGAGGCGGGATAGGCCGATCGCGACGTTGGACTCCGCGCCGGCGACGGACATTTCCATGGTGGGGCCGAGCCTGATCGGGCCGGTGGACCGCAGTGCGGCCATGGCCTCCCCTACAACCACCACCTCGGGTGCGGCGGCGCCGCTCATGCCACCGTCTCCTCGGTGAGCGCTGTGCGCCAGGCCGCGACCCTGGCGCGCAGCGGGGCGAGGTCGCCGGTGGTGGCGGCGTCGCCTATCAGGGGAGAGCCGACACCGACGGCGGTTGCCCCTGCGGCCAGGTAGGCGCGGGCCATGTTCGCGTCGACTCCGCCCACGGGGACGAACGGGACATGGGGGAAGGGGTCCCGCAGGGCGGAGAGGTATCCGGGGCCGCCGAGCGAGGCGGGGAAGAGCTTGACGGCGAGGGCGCCGTGTTCGATGGCGTCCATGACCTCGCTGGCGGTGAGGGCGCCGATCAGTATGGGCAGCGCGAAGGGTGCAGCGCGGCGCAGGTCCGTGCCGAGGCCGGGGGAGACGAGGAAGCTCGCCCCGGCATCAGCGGCGCGGGCGGCGTCGGCGGCGGTCAGTACGGTTCCCGCGCCGAGGGCGGCGTCGGCGCCGAGTTCGCGACGGGCCTGTTCGATCACCCAGAGGGCGTCGGGTGTGGTGAGTGAGACTTCGGCGGCGGTGATGCCCTCCTCGGCGAGGGCGACGACCGTGCGCAGTGCGGCAAGGCGGTCGTTCCCGCGCACGATGGCGATCGTCCGGTACGGCAGGTCGGTGAGCATGGCGGATTCCTTGGGTGATGGCGTGGCGGCGGCCGGGGCGGACACGGCGGGGCGGCGGATGCCGGCAGCGGTGTCACCGGGCCCGCCGGGGCGAAGGCGCGACGGGCCCCCGGCCGTCCACTTATAGCTTCTTAGCAGCCTAGTTGCCAAGGGTCTTGCGATAGTGCCCATCCGGGGGCTTCACAGGAGCCCGAGATCCCGGCTGGTTTCCTCCAGGTGGCCGGTCATGGCGGCCGCGGCTCGTTCGGCGTCGCCCGAAATGATGGCGTCGAGGATGCGCCGGTGGGCCTCGATCGTGTCGCCCTGGCCGCTGCCGCGCCGTTCCCGGCCGCGGTAGCTGGCGCGCCGGGCTTCCAGCAGGGCGCCGTTCATGGCCGCCAGGATGAAGGAGAAGACCTCGGAGGAGGCGAGTTCGGCCACCGCCTCGTGGAAGGCCAGGTCGGCGACGACGAAGGCCTCGCTGTCCGCGACCGACTCGCGCATGGTCTCCAGTGCGCGCTTCGCGCCGGTGGCGGAGCCCTGGCCTACGCTGATCCGCGTCGCGGCGCGCCGGGCGAGCTCGCCCTCGATCACCCGGCGGGTGTCCAGCAGGTCCCGTACGTCCAGGGAGTTCTGATTGAGCCGGAACTCCAGGATCTGCCCAAGGACCTCCGGGCTGGGGACGGCGACACGAGCCCGTCTGCCCTGACTGGAGGCCAGCACCCCGCGGGCCACCAGGATGCGGATGGCCTCCCGCACGGCGAGCCGGTTCACCTCGTGGCGTTCGGAGAGCTCGCCCTCGGAGGGGATCTCGTCCCCTGCCCGCAGACGCCGCTGGGCGATCTCCCCGATGATCTCCCGGACGACGAGGTCGCTCAGGGTTCCCCTCGCGATGGTCATACGGCCATTCCCCTTTCGTTCGGATGCGTCGGAGCGGGCCGAGCTTAGCTGCTAAGAAGTTATGTAGAGAAGCATTGACAGCTTAGCTGCTAAGCGCCACGATCGACCGCATCCACCCGGCGGCCCACCGTCTCACCCGTTTTCCGGGTGTCGGCCTCGTCGTCCGCCGGTTCCTTTTCGTGGACCGGATCCCGAGCACTCCTGAGGAGGCGCGCACCGATGCGCCGACAGCACGCCGCAGCACCCCGCCCAGGCGGTCAGTCATGAGCCCCCTGCGCAGTTCCACCTGGTGGGACGAACCCGGTAAGTCCGGCTTCATCGCCCGGCACCACATGCGCCAGCTCGGCCTCACCCGAGACCAGTTGCGAGGCAAGCCCGTGGTGGGCATCTGCAACAGCTGGTCGGAACTCAGCCCGTGCAACGCCCACCTGCGTACCCTCGCCGAATCGGTTCGCCGAGGGATCACCGCGGCAGGCGGGCTGGCCCTGGAGTTCCCGACCATGTCCATCGGCGAGCCGCTGATGCGGCCCACTTCCATGATGTTCCGCAACCTGATGAGCATGGACGTCGAGGAGACGATCCGGGCCAATCCGCTGGACGCCGTCGTCCTGCTCGGCGGCTGCGACAAGACCCTGCCCGCCCAGCTGATGGGCGCAGCCAGCGTCGACCTGCCCGCCATCGCGCTCTCCGGCGGCCCCATGCTCACCGGGCGCTTCCGCGGCCGTACGGTCGGCTCCGGCACCGACATCTGGAAAATGAGCGAGGACCTGCGGGCCAAGCGCATCACCCAGGACGACTTCGACGAATTCGAAGGCTGCCTGGCCCGCTCGGCAGGCCACTGCATGACGATGGGGACGGCGTCCACCATGGGCTGCCTCACCGAGGCGCTCGGCCTCTCACTGCCCGCCGCCGCCGCCCTGCCTGCCGCCGACGCCCGCCGCGCGCAGCTCGCGGAGCAGTCCGGCGCCCGTGCCGTCGAGCTGGCCAGGGAGGGACTGCGGCCCTCCGACATCCTCACCCGCAAGGCGTTCACCAACGCCGTGGTCGTCAACGCAGCCATCGGAGGCTCCACCAACGCCGTCCTGCACCTGCTGGCCATCGCCGGCCGGGCCGGCGTGCCGCTGGCGCTCGACGACATCGACGAGATCGGACGACGCGTCCCGCTGCTCGCCGACCTGATGCCCAGCGGCCGCTTCCTGATGGAGGACTTCGCCTACGCCGGTGGCCTGCCCGCCCTGATGGCCGAGCTCGGCAACCTGCTGGACCCCACCGCGCCGACCGTCACCGGCCGCACCCTCGGCGAGAACCTCGCCGGCCACCAGATCTGGGACCGCGAGGTGATCCGTGCCCTCGACAACCCCGTCCAGAGTGCCGACAACGGGACGGCCGTGCTGCGCGGCAACCTGGCACCGGGCGGGGCCGTCATCAAACAGTCCGCCGCCTCCCCCGAACTGCTCCACCACCGAGGCCCTGCCCTGGTCTTCGACAGCATCGAGGACTACCTGCACGCCGCGGACGACCCTGACCTCGCGGTCGACGCCGACACCGTTCTGGTGGTGCGCAACCTCGGCCCGCGCGGATACCCAGGCATGCCCGAACTCGGCAACCTGCCGCTGCCGACCAAACTGCTCGCCCAGGGCGTCACCGACATGGTGCGCATCTCCGACGCCCGCATGAGTGGGACCGCCTACGGCACCGTTGTCCTTCACGTGGCGCCCGAAGCTGCTGTCGGCGGCCCGCTCGCGCTGGTGCGCACCGGCGACACCGTCGAACTCGACGTCATTGCCCGCACCCTGCATCTGGATGTAGAGGACGCCGAACTGCTGGCCCGCCGCACGGCCTGGGCGTCCCCGCCGCGCCCCCCGCAGGGCGAACGCGGTTGGACCCGGCTCTACGTCGACCACGTCCTGCAGGCCGACGAGGGCGTCGACCTGGACTTCCTGGTCGGCCGCAGCGGCGACCAGCCCGGAAAGGCCCCCTTCTGATGAGTGCGACCGACACCGACCGGACCGGGGCCGAGAATCTGCTGCGCGGCGTCATGCCCGTACTCGAGGTGCCGTTCACCGCCGACGGCGACCTCGACCCCGACAGCTTCGACCGGATGGCGCGCCACGTCCTGGACACCGGCGTGAGTGCCGTCATGTTCCCCGGCTTCGCGAGCGAGTTCCACAAACTCGACGACACCGAGCGGGAACTGCTCACCCACCGCCTCCTCGACCTGACCGGTGCCCGGCCCGACGTGGCGGCCGTGATTTCCATCCCCGACCACGCCACCCTGCTCGCGGTCCGACGGGCCACCGCCGCCGTCGAGGCCGGCGCGGACGCGATCAACCTCTTGCCGCCCCACTTCCTCGGGCCGTCGGCCGAGGAGGTTCGCCGCCACGTCACCGCGGTGCTGGCCGCCGTCGCACCCGTGCCGGTGATCCTTCAGTACGCGCCCGCCCAGACCGGCTCGTCGTTCACTGCGGACGGGCTGCGACGACTGGCCGAGGAGAACCCGAACCTGGTCGCGGTCAAGATCGAGACCGCGCTGCCCGGCCGCCTCGCCGAGGACCTCTCCGGCGGCACGCCCGCCCTGCGGTCCTTTGTCGGCTACGCCGGCCTGCAACTGGCCGACGGCCTGCGGCGCGGCATCACCGGGGTACAGCCGGGCTGCTCCTTCACCGAGGTCTACCAGCGGATATGGGAGCTCTGGCACGGTGGCGCGCCCGACGAAGCCCTGCACCTGCACACCCGGCTCGTGCCCCACCTCGGGTACTGGATGCAGGAGGTCGAGCTGATCATCGCGGTGGAGAAGCTCATCTCGTACCGCCGCGGCCTGATCGACAACCCGTACTGCCGCCACCCCGCGCGCGGCCTGGACTCCCACGAGATCGCCGGCGTCGACCGGTTCCTCGCCGAGTTCGACGAGATCCTGACCCCCGCCCTGAACGGAATCACCCCATGATCGACCTCTCCGGCCACACCGTCCTCGTCACCGGCGCCGCCCGGGGCATCGGTGCGGCCATCGCAACCACCCTGGTGGGCGCCGGGGCCCGGGTCGGCCTGCTGGACATCGACGGCGAGGGGGCTGCACGGTTGGCCGACCGCCTCGGTCCGGACGCCGCCGCGGCCGCCTGCGACATCACCGACGAGACTCTGGTCGCGGCATCGGTGGCCACCCTTCGCGACCACATCGGGCCCGCCACCGGCCTGGTCAACAACGCCGGGCGCAACTCCTACGCCGACCCCGTCGCAATGACGGTCGACCACTGGGACGAAGTGTTCGGCGTCGACCTCAAGGGCGCCTGGCTGGTCGCGCGCTCGGTCCTGCCCGACCTGCTCGCCCGCGGGCACGGCTCGATCGTCAACATCGCCTCCATGCACGCCTCCCTGACGTGCCCCGGCATGTTCCCGTACGCGGCCGCCAAGTCCGGCCTGGTGGGCCTGACCCGCAGCCTCGCCCTGGAGGTCGGACCCCGGGGCATCCGCGTGAACTCGGTCAGCCCCGGCTACATCGAGACCGACCTGCTCGCCGAGTACTTCGCCCAGCACCCCCCGCAAGTCCGCCAGGACGCCCTGGACAAGCACATCCTCGGCCGCCTCGGCACCCCCGAGGACGTCGCCGCCGTGGTGGCGTTCCTGCTCTCCGACGCCTCCGGCTTCGTCACCGGTGCCGACTGGCCCGTCGACGGCGGCGTGTCCGCCCGCTTCGCCTGAGCGCACCACCGCCGCAGGCCGGAGCACACAACCACCTTCCACCCGCACGATTCTCACCCCTCATGGAGCCGAACATGTCCCTCGTACCCTCCCCAAGAGCAGCCGCCCTCGGTGCCACCGCCCTGGTCACCTCCCTCGTGCTGACCGGCTGTTCCTCCGGCAAGGAGTCCACGTCCTCCTCCGCCAGCGTGGCCCCCGTCGGCAAGAAGATCTCCATGACGTACCTGCAGAAGCAGGGCGACCAGGAGTACTTCATCGGCGAGGCCGACGGGGCCAAGGCCAAGGCCGCCGAGCTCGGCGTCGACCTGAAGATCGTCAACCTCGGCAATGACGCCAACAAGACCATCAGCGAGGTCCAGTCCGCTGTGGCGCAGAAGACCAACGGCCTGATCGTCGTGGTGCCGGACCCCGCCACCGGCCCGCAGGTCGTCCAGATCGCCAAGGACGCCAAGGTCGCGCTGCTCACCTCCGACGACCAGATCTGCGCCACCGGCCCCGACCCGGCGGCCTGCGACAAGGCTGCGCTCATTCCCCGCATCGGCTTCTCCGGGCAGCAGATGGGCGGCGAGGTGGGCAAGCGCGCCGCCCAGGAGTACAAGAAAGCAGGCTGGAGCGCGGCCGACACCCGGATCATCTCCGCCTGGAAGCAGGACGTCACCGTCTGCGGCGACCGGGTCAAGGCCTCCAACACCGCCTTCGCCGCCACAGCAGGCTCCGGCGTCAAGAAGATCGACGTCGCCACCGACAACACCCCGACCGGCGCCCAGGACAAGATCGCCGCGACCGTCACCGCCAACCCCGCCGTCAAGCACTGGATCGTCTGGGGCTGCAATGACGAAAACGTCCAGGGCGGCGTCACCGCGCTCGCCAACGCCGGCTTCAAGGCCGACGACGTGATCGGTGTCGGCCTCGGCGCCTACCTGGCCTGCAAGGACTGGCAGAGCACCAAGGCCTCCGGCATGAAGGCCGCCCTGTTCATCAACGGCAAGGACGTGGGCGCGCTCGCCGTCCAGACCATGTACGACCGGCTCAAGAACGGCAAGGAGATGCCGGCCGAGGCGTTCGCCCCCACCACCATGGTCGACGCCTCCACCTGGAAGAGCGCCGGCGCCACCTGCAGCTGACACCCCCGGCCGCCGGTGCGGCACCGCGCCTCCCTCGCGGGCCGCCCGGCACCCATTCCCGCGCCACCGTCCACACTCTCCAGCGAGGCCTGCCATGACCACACCCGCCGAGAGGCCCCCCTCTCCCGCCACCGGCAGCCCCGGCAGCGGGGCCGGGGTCGAGAACCTCGTCAAACGCTTCGACGCCGTCCAGGCCCTCACCGGCGTCACCCTCGACTTCCCGGCCGGCCGGGTCACCGCCCTGATGGGCGAGAACGGCGCCGGCAAGTCCACTCTGCTCAAGATCCTCACCGGCGACCACCAGCCCACCGAGGGCCGGGTCCTGCTGCACGGCCGGCCCATCGACCTGGGCTCTCCCACCGACGCCCGCCGGGCAGGCATCCGGATCATCCCGCAGGAACCCGAGATCATCCCGCACGTCTCCGTCGCGGAGAACGTCTACGCCGGCTCCCTGCCGCGCCGTGCCGGCCGCCGCCTGGACCGTGCCGAACTGCGCCGACTCATCACCGCCGATCTGGAGCGCCTCGGCTTTGCCGACGTCCTCGACCCGGACCTGCTCGGCTCCCAGCTCACCCCGGCCCAGCGTCAACTCGTCGAGATCATGCGGGCGTTGACCGGCCAAGCCAAGGTGATCGCATTCGACGAACCCACCTCCTCGCTGTCCGACCACGAGGTCGAGGCACTCTTCGGCCTGATCCGCCGCCTGCGCGACGAGGGCATAGCCGTCATCTATGTCTCCCACCGGATGCAGGAAATCTTCCGCCTCGCCGACCGGATAGCGGTGCTTCGTGACGGCGCCCTGGTCGACGTGCTCGACGCCGACGCCACCAATGACGGTGAACTCGTCCGCCTGATGGTCGGCCGAGACCTGTCCGCCATGTTCTCCCGTGAACACGTCGCCACCGACCGACTGGTCCTCGACGTACAGGGCGTCTCCACCGACGACGTCCACGACATCGACCTCCAGGTCCGGGCCGGTGAGGTGGTCGGCCTGGCCGGCCTGATCGGCGCCGGACGCTCCGAACTCGCCCTCGCTCTTGCCGGCGACCGACCCGTCCGCTCCGGCACCGTCACCCTCGACGGCAAGCAACTGCGCTCCGGACGGCCCGGCGAGGCCATCAAGGCCGGGCTCGGCCTGGCCCCCGAGGAGCGCAAGGCCCAGGCGCTGTTCCTGCAGCGCTCGATCCGCGACAACACCTCCGCTGTCGTTCTGGAGCGGCTGCGCCGCTGGCGCTTCGTACGCCGCGGCGCCGAGCGGGAACTCGCCCAGCACTACGTCGACCGCCTGCGGGTGCGCACCCCTTCCATCGAACATGAAGTCCGCAAGCTCTCCGGCGGCAACCAGCAGAAGGTCGTCCTCGCTCGCTGGCTCGCCCGCAAGCCCAAGCTCCTCATCCTCGACGAACCCACCCGCGGCATCGACATCGGCGCCAAGGCGGAGATCTACCAGATCATCGCCGACCTTGCCCGCGAAGGCGTCGCCATCTTGGTGATCTCCTCCGAACTGCCCGAGGTCCTCGGCCTTGCCGACCGCATTGTCGTCATGCAGGGCGGCCGGATCACCGGCGAACTCGGCAGGGACGCCGCCTCCGAGGAGACCATCCTCGCCCTCGCCATGGCCGACGACCTCAGCACGATCCCACCCGCCTCTGGAGCCACCTCATGACCATCACCACCACCCGGCCGACGGCGCCCTCCAAGCCCGCCGGCCGCACCGCCCGTTCCCTCCTGGCCTCCATCGGCGGACAGAACCTCAGCCTGATCGGTGCCCTGGTCATCGTCCTCGGCCTGTTCGGCGTGCTGAACGACAACTACCTCAGCATCTCCAACATGCAGGTCATCGCCGAAGCCGCCACCATCACCGGACTGCTCGCTATCGTGCAGACCGTCGTCATCATCTGCGGCGGCCTCGACATCTCCGTCGGCTCCCAGGCAGGAGTCGCCTCCGTCGTCTCCGCCATGGCCTTCACCAGCTCTGGCGCCAACCCCTACGCCGGCATGGCCGCAGCGATAGCCGTCGGCATCCTGATCGGCATCCTCAACGGCGTGATCATCGTCTACGGACGCGTCAACCCCACCATCGCCACCCTGGCCGGCCTCGCCGCGTACAAAGGCCTGGCCCAACTGATCTCCAACGGTCGCGCACAGGGATACGTCCTCAACGACGACGTCTTCATCTTCCTCGGCCGCGGCAAGATCGCCGGACTGCCTGTGATGGTGTGGATCCTCATCATGGCCGCCGTCGCCGTCCACCTGCTCCTGAAGTACACCGACATCGGCCGCAACATCTACGCGATCGGCGGAAACGACACCGCCGCCCGCCTGTCCGGCATCAACATCAACAAGTACCTGGTCGCCGTCTACGCCCTCATCGGCGCGGTCGCCGCCGTTGCCGGCATCCTGCTGACCGCCCGCACCGGCAGCGGGCAGCCCACCTCCGGCAGCGAGGGCCTCGAACTCAAGGCCATCACCGCCGCCGCGCTCGGCGGCTGCGCCCTCAAGGGCGGCAAAGGCGGCATCGGCGGCACCCTGCTTGCCGTCGCGCTGCTCGGCTGCCTCGAGAACGGACTCACCGTCCAGGGCATCAACGCCTTCTGGCAGAACGTCGCCCAGGGCACCCTGCTGGTCGTCGCCGTTGTCATCCAGCAGCGCCGCAGTGGTGAACGCGCCGTCGGTCTGCCCGGCTGACCCTTCTACCCGTCCCCACCGGTCCGGCCCTCCTGCCGCAGAGGGCCGGACCCCGTTCGGTTCCCCGGACGGGGAAAAGGCCCGCCCAAGAACCAACCTGGAAGCTATGCTGCGAGGTTGAGGAGCGAATGTTATCGTCATGCTCGCTCAGTACCAGGAAGAGGAGCTTCGTGCATGCTCGGTGAGGTGTCCCAGGTGGCGCAGGCCCCGCACGGCGGCAGTTGGCCGATCTGCACCGCGCTCCAGCCCTTCAGGCGCGGAGGGCAGGCCGCATGACGATCGGGCGCAGCACGCTGAGTGACCAGATCGTGCGCGAGATCATCTCAGAGATCAAGCAGCGGGATCTCCAAGCCGGGGACGAGGTCCCGGCCGAGGGCGAACTCGCCGAGCGGCACGGGGTGAACCGTCTGGTGATCCGCGAGGCCATCCGCACTCTGGTAGCCCGAGGTGTCCTGGTCTCCAGCCAGGGGAAGCGGGCCCGGGTCGCGGTGCCCTCTCCTGCGGTCCTGGAGCAGATCCTGGAGTTCCGCCTCAACCAGAACTCGATGGACCTGCGCGACTTGATCGATACTCGCCAAGTGATCGAGGGCGCGCTGGCCCGCCGCGCGGCCTCGCGAGTCGCAGCCGGCCACGGAACGGTCGACGAGGCCGAGCAGGCGCTGGCCGCCATGCACGACCACACAGGCGACCCCGACGGCTTCATCGCCGCGGACCTGGCCTTCCATCAGGCCGTTGCCGACCTCGCCAACTCCAATGTCCTCTCCTTCATCCTGTCAGCCATGAACGGCGTCCTGCTGGATGTTCGACGCACCAGCTTCCAGGGCCGGGAGCAGCGCGGCAGCAGCCACGGGGAGACCATCGACGCGCACCGGGAAATCCTCGATACGGTCGTCGCCGGCGACCCGGACGCCGCAGCTGAAGCCATGAGCCGCCACCTCACCGAGACCAGCCATGACCTAGGGCTTTAAACCGCTTCGGGTCGGTGCGGTCCGATGCCCTGCGCGGGAGCGAGGCATCGGCGAAGGCGGATTCGGAAATCGCGCTGAAGGCGATCGAGTTGCACACCCCTCGTCAGTTGCTCGAGCACAACGCGTTCTGATGCGGGAGTCTGCACTCCCGGACGACATCCGGCTCCAGCGCCGAGTCCTCACCGCAGCGCCCGAGCGCCCTGACCTCGATCCCTGGGCGCCCGAGCGGACTCCTGAGGAACAGGAGATCTTGGATCTGATCAGGGTGGGCCGCCCGTGGTTCGACGGCCCGATCTCTCTCGTGCCCGTCGCTCAGTTGTACGCCCGCGACATCCCCTTCCCCTGCCCGTCCGACGCGGACCTGCTCCAAGTCCTCTGGTGCCCCTTCGACCACGAGATGGCACACCCGAGGACCGCCCTCTTCTGGCGGTCCTCCGTAACCGTCACCGACGTCCTCGAGGCACCGCCCGAGCCGCCGATCGTCCAGGATGGCTGGTACCTCCCAGAGCCGTGCCTGTTCTCACCGGAGCAGGTCGTCGAATACCCCAACCCCTCGGAGCTGAGCAAGGAACTTCGGGACCAGCTGGACGACATGAGCCGCTGGGAGACGATCGACTCCGCGCGGTATAACACCTACGCGGACGACCTTGGCGAGCTCTACCTGAACAACCTCTGCACCGCCCCCGGCTGGAAGATCGGCGGTTGGACGCGCTGGAGCCCCACCGACCCAGTCGACCGCTCCTGCCCCGAGTGCGGCACCGAGGCGGTCCCGCTCCTCACCATCGCCTCATCGGAATGGGACGGGGGCAGCGCGACCTGGATCGCCGAGCAGGACCGGCCAACCCCGGGCCCGCCGGCCCTGGGCGCACGGGATGGCAACTTCACCTTGATCGACATCACCGGTGGCAACAACCTGCAGCTCCGCGTTTGCCCGGCATCCCCGCACCACCCTCACTTCGAACTGCTGCAGTGGGCTCGTGCGGTAGCCTTCCGCGCCGATGCCACAAGCGACACCGCGATCGACTCTCCGGTCAGTTGCCCTGGCCGACTACCGGAGATCCAAACGACGAGCCCTACGGGCTGACGATCACGCGGGGGGACTTGCTGGAGGGGCCGACCGGGGGCGTGGGCGACGGCGGTTCGCTGACGCCCGGGGTGCGGGCGGGTGGCACCGGGGCTGGGTCCAGCGGGCCGCCGGGCAGGACCAGCAGGCAGACGGCCGCCGCCGCTGCCACAGCGCCGAGCGCCGCGAAGGCGGCGATGCGCACCCGGCGCATCCCCCAGCTCCGGCCCTGCGGGGGTGCGTCGCGGCGCAGTCCGCCGTACGTGACGCGCGCGGCCCGGGCCGCAAGAGCCTCCTGCAGCCGCTCTTCGACAGTGGGCGTCATCGGTCGTCCCCCAGCTTCTTCTCCAGCATGTCGAGCGCGCGGCTCGCGGTGGACTTCACCGTGCCGCGCGAGAGATTGAGCGTCTGCGCGATCTGAGCCTCGGTCAGCTCCGACCAGTAGCGCAGCACCAGTACTTCCCGCTGACGCTGTGTCAGTTGTGCTAGGCCTGCGAGAACTTGGCGGTGTTCCTCGGCGAGCAGCAGCGCCTCGTCGACCGGCGGTCCGTGCCCTTGGTGCGGCGGGGTGTAGGAACGGGCCGTCCGCCGCCTGCGCAGCACGGAGCGGGCCGCGTTGACCACGGCGGTGTGCAGATAGGCCCGGGGATCGTCGAGCCCGCGCAGCGATGTGCCGTAGGTGCGGCACATGGCGGCGAAGGCGTCCTGGACGACGTCCTCGGCGGTGTGCAGGTCGTCCACCAGGAAGAGCGCGAGCCGCACCATGTCGAGGCGGCGCGCACGGTAGAGCTCGGTGAGCGTGGACGGCGGTCGGTCGTCGTACGGTGTGCCGGTCACCCGTGTGCGGCGTCCTCGCGGGGGTGCGCCCTCGGTCTGGGACATGTGGGCGAGCAGGCGGGACCACCAGGGCCGCACCGCGGGTATGGCGTACTGCATGGGCCTCGATCCGTTGCGGGAGGGGCGGGCCGGCCCGCGGAGGGACCGGCCCGCCCCCTGTGGCGCTGTTACTTCTTGACGCCGTGGCCGGGGTCGATCACCCGGGGTGCGTTCCCGGCGCCGGTGCCGGTGCCGGACGTGCCCGCCTCGACCACCTTCGGGCTGCCGGTGGCCGCCGGCGCGGCGGGCTTCGCCGCGGGCTGGACGGCGGGCTGCACGGCGGGGGACGCCTTCGCCCCGGAGTCGGCGGTGGCCTGCACGGCGAAGCCGCCGCCGACCAGCAGTACGACACCGGTGACGGCGCCCAGGTAGGTGCGCCGGCGGGTGTGCATGGACATGAGGTTCTCCCGAGGGGGTGACGGAAACAGGGTCTGAAGGGCGCCTTCAACCCACCAGACGTGCGTCGCCGGTCGAGGTTGCGACCTGGTCGGGGATTGCCTATGCGAAGGCCCCGTCGACGTACACCCAGGCACCCTCGTACCGCTCGAAGCGACTGAGCTCATGGAGCGAGTCCGCCTCACCCCGGTAGCTCCAGCGCGCGCGGAAGGTGACCGTCCCCTTGGTGTGGAAGGCGGTGCCCTCCGTCGCCTCCAGGATCTCCAGCCCCTGCCACCGCTGACCCGCGTCGAACTCGATGCCGGGCGGCCGGGTCGTGGGGTGCCAGGTCCGCAGCAGGTACGCGGCGTCCTGGACGACGAAGGCGCTGTAGCGCGAGCGCATGAGCGCCTCCGCCGTGGGGGCCGCGGCCGCACCGGAGTGGTAGCGGCCGCAGCAGGAGGCGTACGGGGCGGGGAGTCCGCAGGGGCAGGGGGACGTGGCAGTGGTACGGGGCACGGCGGTCATTCTGCCGGTGCCCGGCTACCGCGCGTGCACCGGCTCGGGGCGTTCGCAGCTGCTCCGTACGGGAAGTGCCGCACCCTCCCGCGCCGCGTCCAGCAGCGTGAGCATCACATCGAGCACGTGCCGCGAGAGACGTGGCTGGTGCTGTGGCGCAGGCGTACCGGGCGCGGCCCGCTGGAATGGCCGCTTGCGGTGCTGCTGTGCGGTGCGGCTGTTGCGCTGGTCGTGACGGCGATGACTGGTTGACCGGCACAGGCGGGCAGTTGGGGCTTCTCGTGCTTGTGGGCGGGGAGCCCGCTGACGTTTCGGGTGGTGGAAGCACTCACCTGTCGGCGGCTACGGAATCGGGGGGTCCCCGACTGCGTGGCTCCTGTTAGGCGGTCATGCGGGTGAGAGTGCCTGCTGTGAGTGTGGCCAGCATGTCCTGCAGGGCGGTCGGGAAGTCCAGCTTGTACGCGGTGAGGGAGGGGTCGGCGTTGTAGGCGGCGAGCATGGCCGGGGAGGGCCGTGCGTGGGTCCACACTGCACCAATGGTCATGATCATGGCCGCGACCAATTGGGGGGCGCTGTCGCCCAGTTCGGGAAGGTGCTGGCGGACCGGTTCGGCGATGGCGATGACGTTGGCCACGGCCGCGCGCTTGGAGCGGGCGGCCACCTCTGGGGAAACGTTGTGTTCCAGCACGCTCGCCTGGGAGCTCAGGAGGTCGCACAGGATCCGGCGCTCGGCCAGGGAGGCGGCGATGGCGGTGGCGAGCTGCTCTCCACGCCGGCTGAGCGGGGCATCCGCATCGATCCCAGCGTTCAGAAGGCCGGGCAGATCGGTGGTCCACTGCTGCCAGGCGTGGTCGAGCAGCTCCAGCAGGATCGCCTCGCGCGAATCGAAATAGCGCAGCACATTCGACTTCGCCAGCCCGACGCGTCGGCTCAGCTCATTGAGGCTCAGTTCACCGACGGGCATCTCCTCGAGCATGTCGGCAGTGGTGTCGAGAACGGTCTGACGCCGGATCTCGCGCTGTTCTTCACTGCGTGCGCGCTGGAAGTTCGTCATCCCGCCATGTTACAGACTGGCGGTCTTTTGACATCAGACCGCCGGTCCCTTAACTTGGTGGTACGCCATAAGAGACTCCCGGTCTGTAAAGCTGATACGCCTGAGAGCCGCATCAAGCGGCGGCCGGGCACGAACCCGACAGGAGCGTGGCAGTGATGAGCCACTGGACCCCCGATGTCATCCCCGAACAGACCGGCCGCACCGCCCTGATTACCGGCGGCAACAGCGGTATCGGCCTGGAAACCGCTCGCGTACTCACCCAGCACGGCGCCCGGGTCATCCTGGCCGGACGCAGCCAGGCCAAACTCGACCAGGCCGCCGAGGCCGTGCGCGCGTCTGGACCCGGAGCCAAAGTCGACACGCTCGTCCTCGACCTCTCCGATCTCGCCTCCGTCCGTGAGGCCGCCACCAGGGTCGCCGAAACCGAGACGATCGACTTGCTGTTCAACAACGCAGGTGTGATGAACCTGCCCGAGCGGCAGACCACACGCGACGGCTTTGAGATGACTGTCGGAACCAACCACCTCGGCCACTTCGCCTTCGATGCCCAGATCTGGCCCGCCGTGCGCCGCTCGGCCGCGCCGCGCGTGATCACTGTCAGTGCCATCGCCGCTCGATGGCCGATCGGCCGGCTCGGCGACCTCATGAGCGAACAGCGCTACCGCGCCATGGGGGCCTACGCGAAGTCCAAGCGCGCCAACGTCGTCTACACCCTCGAACTGGCGCGCCGCACCGCGAACAGTCCCCTCAAGGCGCTCGTTGTCCACCCGGGATCGGCGATGACAGGCCTCCAGCAGCACGGCACCGGCGCCCTCGGCCGCATCCTCACTCCGCTCGCAGCACGCCTGCTCATGGGATCGGCCGACGGCGCCGCCTGGCCCTCGCTGTACGCGGCGACCAGCCCGCAGGCCCGTACGGGCCAGTTCATCGGCCCCGCCGGACGCGACCAGACCTCTGGCACCCCCAAGCCGACCAAGCTCCCCAAGGGCGCCGACGACCCGACCGAGGGCAAACGCCTGTGGTCGGCAAGCGAACAGCTCACCGGAGTCTCCTTCGTCCCCGAAGCCGAGACCGCCGACTAAACAGGTGCGCTCTTTCCACCCTCGGTCTCCGGTCCGGCAGCCTTCACGGCTCCAACCAGGCCCCCTGCAGGCCGCGCCGTCGTCGGACTCATCTCGCCCCGCTTCCACCCTTGCCTCTGCACCCGATCCTCAACCCAAGGAGCATCGTCATGAGCACGCAGGACAACATCGCCATCGTCCAGGGGTTCCTCGACAACGTCGTCAACAAAGGCGACCTTTCTGTCCTCAACACCTACTGGACCCAGGACATGATCTGGCGAGGAGGCAGCCTCGGCGAGCACCACGGCCTGGACGAGTACCGGGTGTTCGCGGAGGCCAACGCCACCGGTGCGTTCTCCGGGATGAATCTGCAAGTGCACCAGTTCCTTGCCGACGGCAA
Organism: Streptomyces sp. NBC_01465; assembly: GCF_036227325.1. Classification (NCBI taxonomy): domain Bacteria; kingdom Bacillati; phylum Actinomycetota; class Actinomycetes; order Kitasatosporales; family Streptomycetaceae; genus Streptomyces; species Streptomyces sp. NBC_01465. Next base: position 8,789,999 of record NZ_CP109467.1, read on the forward strand.
CACAGTGGTCGCACTCTTCACCAACAGCGGTGCCAACACCGGCCCGTTCATGGGCCTGCCCGCCACCGGCAAGTCGGCACAGTGGAACGGCGTGGGGATCTACCGCATCCGCGACGGCAAGATCGCCGAGGGCACCTTTGTCGAAGACATCCTCGACATGCTCCTGCAGCTCGGCATCACCAGCCTGCCATCCGGAGCCTGACACGGCCCAGTACTCAGATGTGGGATGGGTGCGGCTTCTAAGATCATGGAGATTCTCCAAGTTACGTGATCACGCGTCGGACCTGCCGCTCTGCTGCCGGTGCAGGAGGATATCTCGCCATGTCATCTGCTGGGCGCCACCGCCGCTGGGTCCCAGACCGAGTCGTGTTCGAGCACGCATGCCGGCACTGGTCCACGTCTCGGGATACGAGCGCATAGCCCCCGACGCCCGCCGTTCGCCTGCCAAGTATCGGGCGAACTCTCGTCATTGCCGCATCCGTCGTGACCGTACCCGGCAGCACGATCTTCCCCGCCGCCATGACGGCGTGCAACATCACCGACAGGAACCTCCACTGCATGAAATACCTCGTCTGCATGCAGGACTGACAGGCGGCGCCCTCCTGGCGGCAGGGCCTGGCTCGGGCTGACCGGTGACGGCGTGCAGCCCGGCACCGCATTCCGGGACAGCCTTAGCGGCCGACGGTAGTCCAGTCGGCGGGGGCGACGGCATCGAGCGGTAGCGACGTGATCGTGGGGTACGTGGTCAGTTCTGGCAGGTCGGCGATCGGGACGGTCACCTGGAGCCGCCGGAGGGTGAACGCGACGGGAATGGTCTTTGAGCATTGCGGCGTTCACCGGCTTGATCTTCACGCCCCACGCGTCGGGAGCGGGCCAGTGGGTCTTCCGTTTGGTTATGCCGATGAAGAGCGTCATCTGCGCAGGTCCCGACGGCCGGGAAGTCGATCCTTGAGGTCGAGATTTCGGTGGCTCGGACACCGGAGGTCAGTTTCGGCAACTCGCGAACTGACCTTTCTTGTGGCCGAACTCGGCTCGACTTGGCGCGTAATGAGCGTTCAAGACTTGAAGTATGCCCATTGTCTTGACGGTTCACCGATGTCACTCAACACTGCCTTGACAGACCCAGCACCTCGCCTATCCGTAGATTGAGAGCGTTCTCAAGAGGTTGATTCAAAGGTCTGCAGACCTGGGAAGGCGATGCGCTGCGCATTGTCGAGACCGTCTTCACTCTTCTTCCGCGCTGATCCGGTGTTCACTTCACGAAACCAGGCGAAAGGATCCCCGCCCATGCGCACGACCGTCCCGCCCGGCCGCATGAGACCCCTGCCAGGTCCGCACCATCGCGTCATCGCCCTGCTGAGTGCGCTCCTCCTCGCGCTCGTCGGACTGCTCGGCCTCAGCCAGAGCGCCGCTCCCGCCTCGGCAGCCGCGCCTGACTACACCCAGAGCGTCACGCAATTGAGCTCGACGCAGGCACAGATCTCGTTCACACCGACCACGTCCGCGGTCTACGTCGACGTGCACTACCTCGTCAACAGCGCCAACCAACAGAACGTCCGTATGACCAACAATGCGGGCACATGGACTCAGACCGTCGGCTCGCTCGCCAACGGAACGGTCCTGGAGTACTGGTTCACCTACGAAAAGAGCGGACCGCAGTACGACACCCCCCACTTCACGTACACCCAGGGCGGCAGCGGAACAGGCACCGTCGCCACACCCACCTTCACTCCGGCAGCGGGCACCTACGCATCGGCCCAGAGCGTGACGCTCGCCGACGCGACCCCGGGCGCGAGCATCCGCTACACCCGTGACGGCTCCACCCCCACCGCAGCGTCCACCCTCTACAGCGCGTCGATCAGCGTCACGTCCACCACCACCATCAAGGCCATCGCCATCAAGTCCGGACTCACCAACTCCGCGATTGCCAGCGCGACGTACACGATCGGCGCATCGGCCGGCTGCCCCACCCAGTCGGACACACCGAACTTCGGCCCAAACGTCCACATCTACGACCCGACCATGTCGAGCGCCACCATCCAGGCGCAGCTCGACGCGCAGTTCGCCCAGATGAAGGACACCGCCACCGCGCAGTTCAGCGAGAACCGGGTGGCACAACTCTTCAAGCCGGGTACATACGCCGTCGACGACAATGTCGGCTACTACACCTCGGTGGCAGGTCTCGGGCAGAACCCGGACGACGTGACGATCAACGGACACGTCACCGTGGACGCCTTCAACGCCTCCGACGCGGGCAACGCGACGCAGAACTTCTGGCGCTCGGCCGAGAACCTGGCCATCAATCCGGTGGGCGGCAACCGCTGGGCCGTGGCCCAGGCCGCCCCGTTCCGCCGGATCGACGTCCGCGGCGACCTGCAGCTCTACCCGGCCAGCTACGGCTGGGCAAGCGGCGGCTACATCGCCGACACCAAGGTCAGCGGCCAGGCGGCGTCCATCTCACAGCAGCAGTGGTACACCCGGGACAGCAACCTGGGCAGCTGGGCCGGCGGCGTGTGGAACATGGTCTTCTCCGGCACCACCGGCGCTCCCGCGAACACCTTCCCCAACCCGCCCGAGACCACTCTGGCCACCACCCCGGTCTCCCGTGACGTGCCGTATCTGTACGTCGACGGTGCCGGAAAATACCGTGTGTTCCTCCCGTCGCTGCGGACCAACGCCTCGGGCGCGAGCTGGGCGAACGGCAGCACCCCCGGGACTTCCCAGCCGATGAGCCAGTTCTACGTGGTCAAGGCCGGCGACACCGCGGCGACCATCAACAACGCGCTTTCTCAAGGCTGCAACCTGTTCGTCACCCCGGGCGTCTACCACCTGAACCAGACGCTGAACATCACCCGGGCCAACACCGTCGTCCTCGGCATCGGCTACCCGACCTTCGTCCCGGACAACGGCGTCAACGCGATGCAGGTCGCCGACGTGGACGGCGTCCGTCTCAAGGGCCTGCTGATCGACGCCGGAACCACCAACTCGGCGGCGCTGCTGACCGTCGGCCCGACCGGATCGTCCGCCAGCCACGCGGGCAACCCGACGACCATCCAGGACGTGTTCTTCCGGATCGGCGGCCAGATCGCCGGCAAGGCGACAACCAGCCTGATCGTCAACAGCAACAACACGATCATCGACCACATCTGGGCCTGGCGAGCCGACCACGGCAAGGCGGGCACCTTCGGCTGGACGACCAACACGGCGGACACCGGCGTGATCGTCAACGGCGGCAGCGTCCTGGCGACCGGACTCTTCGTCGAGCACTACCAGAAGCACGAGGTCGTCTGGAACGGCCAGAACGGCAAGACGATCTTCTTCCAGAACGAGATGCCGTACGACGTGCCCAACCAGGGCGCGTGGATGAGCGCGGCAGGGGTCAACGGATATGCCGCTTACAAGGTGGGCGCGGGCGTCACCACCCATGAGGCGTGGGGACTCGGCAGCTACTGCTACTTCAACGTCAACCCGGCGGTCAACAGTTACCACGCCTTCGAGGTGCCCAACACTCCGGGCGTGAAGTTCCACAACGCTCTGACCGTCTCACTCGGCGGCGTGGGCACCATCACCCACGTCATCAACGACACCGGGGCGGTCACTGCCTCGAACACCACTCCCAGCAATGTGGTCGCCTACCCATGAGGCAATGACCTGCCATGAAGGCTGGACCGGGGCTCCTCGCGGTTGCGAGGGGCCCCGGTGTCCGTCGAAGGCGGCGCAAACGAGAGCCGGGTGCTGGCTGTCGCCGTGGGCAGCAAGGTCTTGCGCGGATCCCGGCACAAAGCGTGGAGCGCGCTCCAGTGGCTGCTCGCAGCCTCAGGCCAAGAACGGAGTTCCCATCACCGGATCGATGGCAGAGGCCGTTAATCCCATCAGTCCATGAACTCCCGATCGATGTCCGGCAGTTCGGTGGTGACGGCCCGGATGGTATCCCGGAGCCAGCGCTGCCCCAGGTCGCCGTCCAGGCGCGGATGCCAGGCCATCTCGTAATGCAGCGAGCGGATTTCCTCGGGCGCGGGCAGAATCCGGATGCCCGGGTCGGAACGCTCTTCCGTCAGCAGTCGTGCGGGCAGCGTGAGGATCAGCCGGGTGCCGGGGACCGACTGCGCGGCGAGGGAGTGGTACGGCACGGTCAGCCCGGCCCGGCGGCGGGCCCCGAGTTTCTCCAGCCGCCGCTCGATCGCGGTCTGGCGCTCGCCGATGGTGCCGACGATCACGTGCGTGGCCTCCAGGTACGTGTCCAGAGTGATCTCCGGGAGCCTGGCCAGGGGGTGGTCCGCGCTGAGCACACACACGAACCGGTCGTCGAAGAGGTGCTCGGTGCGCAGCGCGGTGACCGGCTCCGACCTGGCGTGGAACAGCAGGTCGACGACGCCCCGGTCCAGGTCTTCGTGGATCGCGTCGTGCCAGCTGCGGAAGTGGAGCGTAGAGCGCGGCGACTCCCGGAAGACGCGCTGGAACACGGCCGGGGCGAACACCCTGCTGTAGTCGGTCCCGGCGGCTCGGAAGGTCTCGGCAGCCGTGGCGGGGTCGTACTCCTCCGGTGAGAACAAGCTCTCCAGGCGCGGCAGAACCGCCCGCACCTCGCGCTGGACGCGCTCGGCCCGCGGAGTGAGCCGGTAGCCGCGCGGCGTGCGCACCAGCAGCTCGTCGCCGAGCGTGTCCCGCAGCCGCTGCAGCGCCCGGCTCATCGCAGGCTGGCTCATACCGGCGACCTCGGCGGCGCGCGAGACGTGCCGCTCCTCCAGCAGCGCGGCCAGCGGGGCCAGCAGGTTGAGATCGACCCGTTCCATATGCACCATCTGAATAACGTACATATTTGTGATGCATTGGACAAATAGCGGCCCGCGCCGGAGGGTTGACCCATCGCCAGGCCCTGCCGGGGCCGGATCGGATCACGGGAGCAGCCATGAACAGTGCGGAAGCCAGCGTGGCGACGCGGAACGATGCCAGTCGGCCCAGGGTGGCCGTGGTGATCGGCGGCTCGGGCGGCATCGGCGGCGCGGTCGCACACCGACTCGCCGCCGACGGCATGACCGTCGTCATCCACTACGCGGGAAGCGCGACGAAGGCCGAGGCGGCCGTCACGTCCGTCGTCGCGGCCGGCGGCACGGCGGTGGCTCTGCCCGGCGACGTCGCCGAACCGGCCGAGATGACCCGTCTCTTCGACACCGTGGAGAGCCGTTTCGGCGGCGTCGACGCGGTCGTCAACACGGCCGGGATCATGCTGCTCGCCCCCCTCGCCGAGATGGACCTCGAATCGTTCGACCGGATGCACCGCGTCAATGTTCGCGGCACCTTCGTCGTCTCCCAACTCGCCGCCCGCCGCCTGCGCCCCGGCGGCGCGCTGATCAACTTCTCCACCTCGGTGACCCGCCTCCAGCAGCCCAGCTACGGCGGCTACGCGGGGACCAAGGGCGCGGTTGAGGCCATGACCCTGATCCTGGCCCGCGAACTGCGCGGGAGGGACATCACCGTCAACGCCGTGGCCCCCGGGCCGACCGCGACGCCGCTCTTCGTCGAGGGCAAGAGCGAGGAACTGATCGCCAAGATCGCCTCCGCCGCGCCCCTGGAGCGGCTCGGCACCCCCGAGGACATCGCGGAAGCCGTCGCCTTCCTCGCCGGTCCCGGCGGCCGCTGGATCAACGGCCAGGTGCTGTTCAGCAACGGCGGCATCGCCTGACCCCCTTCCCCTCTCATTCCTCCCTCGTCTCTCAGTGCAAGGAACCGATGACATGACCCGACGTCAGCTGGACTCCATATCCGACCTGTTGCGGAACGCGCCGCTGGACCTGGGCGGTGACGTGGAGAAAATGCGTGTCGTCTTCGACCAGATGCTCGGCTCCGTGCCGCTGCCCAGCGACGTTCGCACCCGGACCACCGAGCTGGGCGGGGTGCCCGCCGTCGAGGTGCGCGCCGGCACCACCGGGCCGACGGCCGCCACCGTCCTGTACTTCCACGGCGGCGCCTACGCGATCGGCTCCGCCGCCGGCAGCGTCGGCCTGGTCTCCGAGATCGCCCGCCGCACCGGGGCCACCGCCTACTCCGTCGACTACCGGCTCGCCCCCGAACACCCCTTCCCGGCCGCCACGGACGACGCCCTCGCCGCCTACCGGGCACTTCTCGACCAGGGAGTACCCGCCGGGTCGATCGCGGTCACGGGTGAGTCGGCGGGCGGCGGCCTCGCGCTTGCCCTGCTCCTCGCGATCCGCGACGCGGGGCTGCCGCAGCCGTCGTCCGCGACCGTCATGTCCCCGTGGGCGGACCTCGCCCTGACCGGCTCCACCCTGGCGGCCAGGGCCGACGACGATCCGGCGCTCACCCCCCGCGCGCTGCGGACCCGGGCCGCCGACTACCTCGCCGGTGCGGACCCGCGCACCCCGCTGGCCAGCCCGCTCCACGGCGACCTGCGCGGACTTCCGCCGCTGCTGATCCAGGTCGGCGGGCGCGAGATCCTGCTCGACGACGCCCTGCGCCTGGCCACGCACGCCGCACACGCCGACGTCCCCGTCACCCTGCGGACCTTCCCCGGGGCACCGCACGTCTTCCAGGGCTTCGCCGCGATGGCCGACGAGGCCGCCCAGGCCCTCGACCAGGCCGCCGCGTTCGTCACCAGCCATGTGCGGCAGGCGGGGTGAGTCCTGGCAGGGCCGAGTAACAGTACGGGCAGGGTCGCGAAGACCCGCTCTGCCCGGGACGCCCCCGTTCCGCGAAGCTCAGCGATGTCGGATCCTCGCCCGTACCCTCACCAAGCTCCGCACCGGAATGTCGACGCAGGACAGCACCCCGATCCAGTCCTGACCCGTCAGCCGCGACCTGCCGCGCACTCGCCTCGATCAGCATCACCCCCACTCCCGGCGACACCCGTATGGGCGCGCGTCCGCGCCCCCGAGGCGGGAAGGGGACGCTGATGAAGATGCTCATCACCCTGGAATGCACCATGGAGCGCTGAACCGATGCCTTGTGGGTGCTGATGCTGCCAACCGTTCGGAAACGGGCGGAGGTGGCGGTCGCACTGTGTCGGCACTGCGATGCATCATGCGGACCCTACCGACACCGACACCGACACCGACACCGACCTGGCCAAGGTCAAAGTCCGTCTCGGATTCGGGACCGTCCCCGGGCCAATGGCAGCGTTGATCCACCTCAGCGAAATACTCGTCCACGGCATCGACCTGGCGCTCGCCATTGACCGTACCGACCTCGTTGATCAGCAGATGCGCGAGGAGTTGCTCGCACACATGCGGCCAATGGACATGGATGCTTTCCGCAGGCCCAGAATGTTCGGGCCGCAGAAGTCAGCCCCAGAATGCGCGTTGGCACACGAGCGGCTGCTGGCCCTCCTCGGCCGGGCAGTCTGAGACGGTGACGGAAGCGACCCGTGCGAGGGGACGCGAGGCGGGGGAGGGCCTGTGGGTCCCTGCGGGCCACAGTTGATCCTTCGGTCCCGTCCTGGGCGCGGGTACCCCGGTACAGCTTTGCCGCGCTCTGCTGTGGCACTTGCCACCCCGTCGAAGCCGACTAGTACCGGGTGATCGCAGTGACGCCGGCGGTCGTGCCGATCGCGATGTGGGGCTTCGCGGACGGTTTCAGCCAAGCCGTCAGCTTCGCCATCGTCGAGGCGGGTACCGATACGCATCCGGCGGTGGATCCCCGACCGTTGATGTGGAGAAAGATCCCCGCGCCTCGGTTCTTCACCGGCCGGGTGTAGTTGAAGTTGATAACGACCGCGATCGCGTACTGCACTGGGTAGTTGACCAGGTGTTCGGACTCACTGGCCCTGCAATCTTTGGGGAGTGGGTCCACCCACCGGTTGAGTGCGACGGACCGATTGTCCTCACACCACCAGGCGGACGAGGTGACCTTCTTGTAGGGCAGCGTGGTGCCCTTCGGCGGTCTCCTCGTGCCGAACGCGAACGGCATTCCGAACAACCCGGTCGGTGTCGTGAACGTCCCCTGCTTGCGGGTGGCTCCGTTGGCCATGCCCTTCGCGCCGAGGCGCGCCTGGACGCTCCCGTCCGGCTTCCACGTGGACCCGGACTTGGTCCACCAGGTCAGTGTGGCGGTGGTCGACTTCAACGATGTACCGGTCACGGTGATGAGCTGCGTGCCGCCGCCTGTCCTCGCCATTATCGCGGGCAGTACCTTCGTGGCAGTCCTCGATGGCTTCGTGGTGGGCGCTTGCAGGGTGAGTTGCTGCCCAACGTGGATGACGTTTGCGTTCTTCAGCCTGTTCCAGCTGGCCAGGCTCTTCCAGCCGCCCTTGATCTTGTATGTGGCGGCGATTGCGGCAAGGGTCTCGCCGCGCTTGACGGTGTGATTCCCCTGGCTTGCCGCGACTGCTTCCGGTGTTGCCACGCCTACGGCAGTGATCGTCATTGTGGCCAAGGTCAGGGTAGTGAGGGGGATACGCAGATACACGAGAGCCTCCGAATACGAGAGCGGGCAGGCGCGGTGAACTGGCGGGGACGGGCGAGGTCAAGGAACCAGTGTGGTGGTGAGGGGGCCAACCGGCAGGACCGCCGCGCCACGTCCGAGGTCGGGTACGGCTTGGCGGAGCGTTTTGACGGCCGTGACGTAGTCCTGCTGCGGATCGGTGCCGGCCTCGTCCAGGATCTGGGCCACCCAGCGCTGTATCTGGACGCTATCGGACGTGGGTGTAGCTCTGTCGTAGGGACGAGTGTCTGCAGGTCATGGCAGGGTCCGGCGTCATGAGTGAGCGTTCGTTGGCATCGTCCTGGTTGTCCTCGTGGGGCGAGCCTGGTCTGAGGAATTCTCGAGGAGATGACACAGGGCTTCGAGCGCACACTCGGGACTCGGCCGCGAATGCCGGAAGCCCAGCGCGCGCACGGCGTCGTCCAAGAGCTCGTCGGACAGGGGGAGTCGGAGCTCGCCGCGGAGGGGGATGCGCAGGTGCGCCCGCCGCAGTGCGCGGCGCATCGTTGGAGACACGGCAACTCCTTGGGCGAATCCGCTCTGACCTGCGAGGAAGGAGGGAGCGGTTGGGGCTACGGTGCGTTGCCGGTATCGGGCAGGGGCTGTGGCCTGGCGGTCCCTGGACCCTGACGTCCTCCAGACCCATACGCGTAGCCGGTCGGTCACCTCCTGGCGCCAATGATGTGCTCTTCGGTGAGGCGAACGGTGAGGGCGGCCGGGTCGGTCTCGTTGTGGTTGGAGAGCACGATGACGTAGGCCGAGAGCTTCGGGAACCAGGCGTTGAATGCCTTGAACCCGTTGTTGTCACCGCTGTGACAGCGCACCTCGTGCCCGGCGACCCGGCCGAGCTGCCAGCCGTAACCGTACGCATCCAGCTGCCCGATGCCGGTCGCTGCGTGTGACGTGAACATCAGCCGCCGGGACTCGCCGCCGAGGAATTCGCCAGTGGCCAGTGCGCGGTCCCAGCGGAGGAGATCGCCGGTGGTAGACCAGATGTCGCCCGCCCCCATTCCGAGCGAGTCCAGCTCGAACGACGGGGCCACGGTGGTCCCTGCGTAGCCAGTCGCCACCTCGCAGCGGCCGGCGGGCGAGCCGGCGAAGGTGTTGCTCAGGCCGAGCGGTTCGAAGATCTGCCGCGTCAGGAACCTTGGATACGGCTCAGTGCCGGCCTCCTCGACGATGCGAGCGAGCAGTACATACGCTGGGCTGCTGTAGTACCAGTCGGAACTGACCTTGAACTTTGGCGAGGCCTCCTGGAACACCTTCACCGCCTCATCGGGCGCCAGCCAAGCGGTCAGGTCCAGCTCCGGAAAGTCCTCCCAGTGCCCCAGACCCGAGGTGTGCGTCAGCAGGTGGTGCACCGTGATCCCGCGCCAGCTCGGCGGGCAGTCACCGATCCAGCGGCTCACCTCGTGGTCCAGCGCGACGACGCCCCGCTCCACGAGCAGCATGATCGCGGCAGCCGTGAACTGCTTGCTCACCGACGCGATCTGAAAGCGGGTGTCCGCGGTACACCTCGTACCACTCCGGGCATCCGCAAATCCCTGACTGACCTCGTACACCACCGACTTGCCGTTCGCCACCAGCGCACAGCCCCGGAAGTCTGTCTGCTCGACCATCGTTTGCCCCCTCGTCGGATACCCGACCGACCGTGCCGGAGTTGCGTATGCGTGTCCAGTGATGCGAGCACCTCAGCCAGGGACGCCCCCTCGATCGCTTCCGCGGCGGACCTCGGCCTTCCGCCACGCTCCGAAGCGCGGACCTGATGGCTTCCCGAAAGAACACCAACAGAGGCCGGATGTATGAGCCACGAGCTACACCCAAGTCGTTTGGTCCGTGCTTCCCGAGAAGACTTGACCATGTCTTCGGTGGGACCGTGGGGCATGACGGGCTGGCAGCGGATGTATTGGTGGGGGTTTGCTCTACTGGGAGCCGGTGCGGCGGTGGGGCTGCTGGTGTGGGTGACAGCCGCGCACCTGGAAGGATCCGGTCAGGCCTGGGGTGTTGCCGGGTCGGTGGCCGGAGTCGCCGCGTTGGGGGTGTCACTGTGGCAACTGCGCGTGCCGGGTCCCGGACCCGCCCCGGTGGGCGGCCCTCCTGTGGCACCACCCGCCCCGTTCCGCCGCCCAGTCCGACGGAGGCGGTGACCGCCGAACGGGGAGGGATCGCGGCACGGGGAACAGTGCGCCGATCCTCGGCCAAGTACACCGGACCGGCATCCCCCGCAGCGCCACCGACGCCCGTGAGTGCGCCGGGGCTGAGGGGCAGCGATGGCGGCATCGCCGCGGGCGAGGATGTCGACGGCTCAGAGACCCAGTACGGGGAGACTGTCCGGAAGATCGTGGATCAGCGGTGGTGTGTCAGTTCTGAGCTGGTGCGACCCGGGTCGTTTGAAGATCAACCCACGAACTTCCGGACAGTCTCCCCGCGCCGAGTCATCGAAGCCTGCGCCCACGGGTACCTCCACGAGCGCCAACCCGGGCCACAAACCCCTGCTACCGTCCGGACGATCTGACGGGCCCCGGCCACCCCGGGTCAGATTACCGGTCTTGTGGACGTGTCGCGTCTCGGAGCTGGCGTTTTGCCCAGGTGCGGTCCTCGGGGCGGGCGAGCGGGTCGTGGGAGAGGATTTCCAGTGCTTGAAGCCCTCGCCAGTCGGTGCTTTCCGTCAGCACCATCGCGGCCTTGAGTCGTATCGCGGCGTGAACGGCGGGGTTGACGGCGAGTTGGTGGACAGCGCTGAGTCCTTCTTCGCCGCCGCGGTGGATGAGCAGCCGGGCTGCTTGGAATCCCTCATCACCTGTCATCAAGGGATGCCCCGTTGAGGAACTGGTGACAAGTTGCTCGAGGATCGGCTGATAGCGGGGATCGGCGCATTCCGCCAACACGTCAGCGGCATCGAGCCTTTCAAACTCGCTGGCTGACTTGTCACTGGCCAGCGTCTCCAGGGTGTCCCGCCCCCGGGCGTCCCCGAGTCGGGCCAGCACCGCAGCCATCATGATCCTGATTTTGGGGCTGAGGGTGGGGTCGCAGGCCAGGGTACTGAGCGTGTCCCGGTCGCGTGGTTCGTTCGACCGTGACAAGGCTGCAACCACCATGAGCTGGGTTTCCTCATCCGAACGTATCTGGCTCGCGTGCCGGTGAAGGGTATTGGTTATGCGGCGCATTTGTTCGAACTGTTCCAGCTGGGTGCGGGGGACGGGCTCTGGCTTGGGCGCCCAGGGCGCGGAGCCGCGATCCTCACAGGCCAGAGTGGCCAGCGCCTGGGCGCCATAGGGGTCGGCGAACTCCAGCAGGGCGCATGCTGCGCGAATCCGAGGTTCGGGCGCGGTCGCGGTGTTGTCGGCCATCGCTCTGAGGCCGGCGATGCCTCGCTGATCGCAGAGGTAGGCGAGTTCCCAAGCGGCCTTGAAGCGGTCCTCGTCGTCGAGCGACGGCTCGCTGACCAGACGGGCAAGGGTCTCGAAGCCGCGGCTATCGCCGAGCTTGGCCACCTGGCTTGCGCAGGTGACGTTCCAGTAGCTATCGCGGAATTCACTCGGCAGTGCGACAAAAATTTCTGCCACGATGGCTACGGCATCCTTCGGTAACTGGGTCCCTATCATCGCCTGTTCCACGATCCAATCGTCGCCGCCGCGGGTGGCGATGCGCAGAAGTGCAGATTCGACTGCAACCTTGCTGCTGGATTTTGACCAGGCGTCGATGAGGAAGCCCAGAAAGGAGTCGTTGTCGTCTTCGTAGGGGGGATCCCACATCCTTGGCAGATAGAAGCGGGGCCGCTTCAGGCGTTTTTGGAAGAGATCCTTCACCGCCCGCTTGCTGGCCGGGGGGTCACCTGCGATATAGCAGGCAGCCAGATATTCCTGCAACGTGTGATGAGCGAAACCGAGTTCACCGGAACGGACCGTGAACAAGCCGCTGCGGCGCAGTCCTTCGAGTAGGAAGGTTTCCCAGACCTGATGCAAGCCGTCCGCGGCCCACCCGGGACAAGCGGCTTCGGGCCGGGTCAGGAGGATGGCGAGCGGAGAGGCGGTGTTCCCGTCCTGTCGCTCGGCCGCGACGTAGGTTGTTAGATGAGGCAGACGCGACAGCGTGGACATGGCCGCCTCGACGACCTCCGGCCCGTACTGAGACAGCGACGCCTGCGCCTGAGGAAAGAGTGCGCCGTCGCCCACACCGTCGCCCTGCGCCTGGCGGCGGTAGAGATGCGCGACGAAGTCCCGGTAGATGTCACTGCGGTGACCGGGTAGCCCTCCCCCCGGACGTGCCCCGTAGAGCTGACACAGCAGTCCTGCCATCAACGGGTTGGCGGCCAGCGGGAAGAGACGACGACGTTGCAATTCACTGACGAACGCCGAGGCCGTGCGCTCAGCATCGCTGGGATCGAGGAAGCTGAACCACTTCTCCGCAACGACCGGTATCTCACTGAGCTGGAAGGGCTGCAGCTGGTACCGACGCGTCGCCGGACCGAGTATGTCCATCTCCTCCGTGGGCAAGGGCCTGGTGGCAAACACGAAGCGGTAGAAGCTGTCGTCTGGTTGCCCGCTGCCGAAGGCAATGCATCGCCGCAGGACAGCACATCGCACCTTCGGGTCAAGGATTTCATCCAGACCATCGACCATAATCAGCCAACGCGTTCCGGGGTGTGGCGCGGTGCGGAAGACCGCGGCGGGAAGGTCTTCGAGCAGCCCATACGGGCTCAGCCCGGCGGTCACGGCCTGAGCCAGCAGTTCAGGCAACGGCCGGTGCGCTGTGAGACTTGCCGCCGTCACGAGGACCGGCACCACCGCTTGAGGGCCCTCCTCCAGCCAAGTCCTGGTCGAGCTGGACCAGATCGCGTGCAGCATGCTCGTCTTCCCCCCGCCGGCATCCGCGAGCACGACGCAATGCTCCTCCAGCCCGAGGATCTCGCTCTCAACGCTCCCGCAAAGCCCGGCCGTTGCCGGGTAGGCGACCACACGCTGGCGGACGTATATATCTGACAGCCTCGGCGCACCTACCCCCAGAGCGTCCAACAGATGCCCGGCAGCGGCCCCTTGCGCGGCTGCCAGGAAGCTGCCCCACCACGGTCCGTGTTCACGATCCGCACGTGTGCGCAACTGCTGCAACTCGAGCCGTTTCTTCTGGGGCAGGCCCAGAACCGTCGCAATCTTGGTCAGGGTCTGGGCTGACGGAAGCCCTTTGTGATCAGGATTCAGAGCCTGACTGATCGTCCCTGCCGCGACGGTGACGCCGTCGAGCTCAAGCTCGCGGCGCAGATCTGCTTGGGACCAGCCTTTATCGTCGAGAGTAGCCCTGAGCCAGCGTTTCAACGCTGCGCCCGCGTCCTTGTCAGGTTGTGGATGCGTGTCCAAACCGCCTCACCCCTCACGAAAGGACATCTTCACTTCGTTCACCTGAAGCTGTGAACGCCCAGGTGGAGGTCTCCTGAAGCTGACCGGCCGGTCAAGCATCGTTCCGTGACCGACACCAGGAGTGTGCGATGGATCCCCAAAAGGTGCTTCTTGGTACCTTCCCGCTGGCTCTCGTGCTGACACAACTGCTGAAGCTGGCACCCGGCATGCTCGCCTGCTTGCTGCGGCACATCAGCGACCTCATCACCCTTCGCATGGCACTGCGAGACGCCTCACCAGGGCAACGAGCCGAGCTCCTGGCCGCCCACCAGGCATGGTGCACGGCGCGCGTACGGCCTGCCACCCCGCGCCGACGCAAGCATCAAGCAGACAGCCGGTCATACGGCGACGCCTGACGACGTAAAGCGCGTCGTCCAAGGAAGACGAGGACCCTGGCCACAACCCATGGCCAGGGTCCTACACACACTCCACGACGCATCGGGGGAAGGCTGACCTGCCCCACGCCTTGGGTTCCAGTTCTGGTGGCCAAGACGTCGTTTCTTTTGGCGGTGTGCCTTCCGGATCAGCGGTCGTTCGTGGGCTCTGCACACCCAGCCAAGAGGGCGGCCAAGGCCGTGCCCACGGAGTCGGTGGGGAGGAATCGCTGGATCGCGTCGCCCTCCGGCGATGTGATCACGTAGTTTCCCGCTAGGTAGGAGAGGTCTCCCCAGTGTTCTCGGGTGTGGGCCCGCGTCAGGACATGGCCACATCGCGTGCAGGCGATCCACGGCACGAGGACGTTGGCCACGTCCGGGTCGGCCCCGACTGCCGGCGAGTTGACGATGTTGTCAGCGTGTTCGATCAGCTTCAGCTGGGCCGGAGCGTCGTCCCTACGGCATTGAAGGAGCCGGGGCGTGAGCGACTCCCTCTCGCCCCAGACTTCTGCGAGCACGGATATCCGCGCCCTGACCGTCTCACTGATCGGCACCCGGCGGGCGAGGAGCCCGGAGACGAGCAGGCCAAGCCCCGCTTCCTGCTCGCCGATGTCCCAGCAGTCCTTGATCTCCTGGGCATCGGCCTCTGGCAGCAATGCGGCGAGCTGGTGCCAGACAACAACGTCATCGATCACCCCGCAGACGCTACCGGCCCGCTCCATGCGCGCCCCCGAGCCCTGGAGGTCCCGGCGGGCGGGGAGGCGAAGCTGCCCTGGAGTGCAGGGCAGAGTATTCGGCTGATTCCTGGCCGCCGCATCACGGAAACAGCCTGGTCGCTGCTCCCCGTCGCGGACGCAGGGGCGGTATCGGCGTCTGGATTCCGCCGCTGCAGGTGGCCTTCGCGTGACGTGTTGTCAGTCCCGGCTGGTGTCCTCATTTCAACGGGCCGCCAGCGTGCCCGTGTTGGGGGAGGGGCGGGACATGCCAATGGTGGAGGAGCACGAGCGGGGCGGGACGAGAGTGCGCCGGCATTTCCGGTGGGCGCCGGGGGCACGACGGGATCTGTCGATTTTGGTGGTGCTGGGACTCGCGGTCGCGGGCTACGAAGGGGCGTCGCGTGCGGCCGGCAGCGACGGTCAAGTGCCGGGGCCCCGGCCGGCGTCGACTGCCACGTACCCGGTGCACTTCGAGGGCTGGCAGAACCCGAAGCCGGCACCGCGGCCGACGGTTTCCTACCCGATCCGGTTCGACCACTGATAGGTGCCGGAGCGTCCCTTGGCGCGGCGGCGAGGCCCTCTTGCCGGGGCAGGTCCGGCCTTTCACACTGCGGATCACGAGCGTGGGGGAGTGGGGAAGTGATGGCAGCACGACGACGGCGCCGACGCATGAGGAAGCGCACACGCAGGCAACTGCAGGGCTGGGGTGCGGTAGCGGCGGTGATCGCCGGGGTGTGGGTGGCCGGGAACTGGGCGGTGGTGTGGCCCGTCCTGGTGGCGGTGCTCGGCATAGCCGTGCTGGGCGGGGCCGGATGGGGATTGTGGCGAGCGCACCTGCACGCCGTCGAAGGAGACCGTCAGTGGCGGGCACAGGAAGAGACCAGGGTGCGGGAACTGTCCATGGCCGAGGTCGACAAACTCTCCTGGCAGGAATTCGAGCACTACGTCGCAGACCTGTGCCGGCGGGACGGCTGTCGAGATGTCGTCGTGAGCGGCAAGAGCGGCGACCTGGGGGCCGACGCCGTCGGCTACCTCGCCGACGGCCGCAAACTGGTCGTCCAGGTCAAGAAGTACGCGCCCGAGCGCAGCGTCTCCTCCCAGGACATGCAGAAGTTCGTCGGCACCGCCCGCCTCGAGTACGGCGCGGACGTTGCCCTGTTCGTCACCACGTGCCGCGCGTTCACGAAGGCCGCCCTCGGCCTGGCGGTGCGCCAGGACATCGTTGCCCTGCACCGCGACTTGCTCGGCTCCTGGGTCAAAGGCGCCCATCTGGAGTCGCTGATCCCGCTGAACGGAAGCGGTGGCGGCGCGCGACGCCCGCCAGCCTGACGGGCGCCTCTCGCTGCTCCTGGATCACTCACCACTCCTCTATGAGGTGCGACATGAAGGTTTGGGGAGGCGTTGAGGCCCGGGACCGACGAGGCGTCCGTCCGACGCCCACGCGACCGCCACCACCCTGAGCAGCAGCACCGCGCACCGATCTACGGTGAGGCATGAGATGCCCGGGTGGTCATGAGCGTCACGGTCCCACTGCTCGAACAGCCCGTAACGAAGTCTGATCTCGTCCTGGACTGTCCTACCTACGGATCAGGACCGATGGTCTCGTGACGATGGAACGTGTGGGCGATGTGGTCATGGCGGCGTTCGCGCTGCGGGTGTTCGGCCGTGATGCGGCCCTGCTGCTGCGCCGTGCCGCGGCGGCCGGGGTGCGGGCGGGCGTGAGCGAGATGCAGCGCGGTACCCACCGGGAGGGGCAGCAGTGAGTCAGGGCCTGCCGTACTCCACGCCGATGACGAACAACAAGCAGCTGCCGGTGGACTTCTCGGCATTCCATCAGATGCACCGGCCCACCTACCTGCGCTGGGCCGAGACCTACCTCAACCACCGCGCGGATGCCGAGGAGGCCGTCGACGCCGCCTTCGAGTAGATCCTCACCACCTGGGGTGCGGTGCTGACAAAGGAGAACCCGGCCGGCTATGCCTGGAGCATCCTGCGCACCCGCACCATCGACGTGGGACGAGCCCGCGGAAGGCGGATCGCCTTAATCGGGGCGGCCTTCGAGACGGCAGCCCTGCACCACAGCGTCGACCCGATCGGCCAGCTCGAGGAGAGCCTCAACCAGTTTGCCGCGATCCGCCGGCTCCCGCCGCGCCAGATGGACGTGACGATCCTCCTCCACCTCCAGGGCCTGAGCGTGGACCAGGTCGCCGACGAGCTCGGCATCACCCCCGCCGGCGTGCGATCCACCGCCCGCCACGCCAAACGCCGGCTGCGCGAGGCCTTCGGACTGCCCGCCAAGCACCGGGAAGGACACGCTGATGACGTCGCCCATTGATGACCTGCTCGCGCGAGCCCGACTGCTGCACCGGCCCTGCACCCAGACCGATATCGAGGATGCGGAGCGGCGCATCGCCGCCCGCGCGACCGCACACAGCGCACAGGACGAAGAACTCGAACCGGCCTGGCGTGAACTGCTCGCCGAACCCAGCCCTCGGCCGGACGAAGCTTCCGCCGAGCAGGACCTGGCGGTCCTGTGCCGTACCGTCATCACCCACCCCAAGGCCCTCGGCGACCTGGAACTTTTCTTCGAGCGGGTCCCTGATCCGGCCGGAGCCCTGGTACTGGGCTGCATGCTCCAGCTCCTCGACCGTGAGGAGTCCGCCCGTTTCTGGTGGCAGTTCGCCGCCGGTGCCGGCGACCCCGCCGCCACGTACTGCCTCTCCCTGCACCACCGGGCACTGGGACAGCACGGCGAGGCCGACTGGTGGGACTGCCAGGCCGCCGAGATCACCGTCCACGACGCCGATGACGACGAGGTCGACGTCCCCACCGTGCTGCGCATCATCCGAGCCCTGAGGAAGGACGCGACGGCGGTACCCGACACCGTCAACGCCGTACTTCACTACGTACCGGCCGCCGTGGCGTTCGTCGACGACGACGACCTCGAACTCCCCCTGCCCCTGCCCGATCCCGACTTCGCCGACCGCGTGAGCGCGCTGACCACCCCCGCACCACGACGGGCGGCGCACCGGGAGACCGGCCTTGATCCGCTGCCGGAACGCCACCCGGCAGCCCCCAGGCGGTGACACCCCGCACCACCATTCGATCCGCGACCATCCGCGGCCGGAAGACGGTGAGAGGAAACAAGGGGAGCGGCCCCGTGTACGTGCGAAGGCCACGGGGCCGCGAGGTCGTCCTGTCGGAACGCCCACCGCGACCGTACGAGGCGTTGAGGTGGTAAGCGACTTGTGGGCTGCTGTACGGGTGTCCGCAGGGCGGTTGCGCGGCTGGCGCCTTGTCGGTACAGGCGCTTGCCAGGCAGCCGCGGGGTGGGGACCTGGCGTCGTGAAGTACTGGTCCTCAAGGAACTCACTCACTTGTGGGCAGGCCGGACTGGCGCAATCGGCGTCGCGGCTGACCGCCAGTTGACGGTCGACCGTGGTGCGGCGCTTCGTACTGCCTTTCGGACAGTTTGGCGAGCGACGTCCGATGCCGGGTCAAGCGCGGTGGGGCTGGGCGTGGTGACCGCACACCGTGAGTGATCGGTGTCTTTGTGCTGGAGTTTTGGGGTCCGTTTCAGGCCCTCTGGTGATCGTGGAGGTGGCTCATTTATGAAGGGGGCACGTCAATAGGTGCTGGATTCCCAGGATGTGAAAGCGGCCTGTGTGTAGGTTGTGTCGCCCTGCGCGGTGTGCGTGAAGTACATGGGCCTGCTGCGGTTCATGTGGAGATCCGGGGGGCGCGGTGCGTCAGCACGGCGAACGGCTCAATGCACGGCTGGGTATGAGATTCCGGCGGGTCATCGTCGGTGCGGTGATGATGGCGCTTGCCGGCGGAAGTCTCGCAGCGCAAGATGCGCCAACTGCAGCCTCCCTGCCGCACAGCACATCCTCGCCGACGCCGCAGGCGTCTTCCGCACCACCGCAGGAGGCGGAGCCCGCGGGCCCCTCGTCCTCTGTGTCGGCAAAGAACTCGGCCCGTGGCGCCGCTGGTGCGGCGGCGGTGACCAACTCCGCGGTGTACGCCTACGATGCGGCCGGCCGGATGGTCGGAGTGACGGACCCGGCTGGGGAGACAGCCCGGTATCGGTATGACGCCACCGGAAACCGGCTTGGTGTGGACCGCTACCCCTCGAGCCAGTTGTCAGTGCTGTCGATCGTTCCGGCCAGGGCAGCTGCCGGGACGAGGGTCACCATCTCAGGGACCGGGTTCGCTCCGTCGTTAACCGGCAACACCGTCACGTTCGGCGGCGGAAAGACGGCAACCGTCGCCACGGCCACGGCGACTCGCCTGACGGTCACGGTCCCTGCCGCAGCAGGCACGGGAACGGTCGCGGTGAAGACCGGCACGACCACCGTCTCCTCCTCGGAGCCGTTCTCGCTGGCGGGTCCCGGTCCGGCGATCACAGCGATGAGTCCGGCTACCGGTCCCGCCAGCACCCAAGTGGCGCTGACGGGATCAGGGTTCGCCGCGGCCGACACGGACAACGTGGTGCGGTTCAACGGCCTGATCGCCGTGGTCGTCTCCCGGACCGCCACGGCCCTCACCGTCAAGGTGCCACCCGGTGCCTCGAGCGGGCAGGTCACCCTGGACACCCCCGACGGGCAGACGAACGCCCCGAAAGACTTCACCGTACCCAGCACCTCGAACGTGGAAGCAACGGTGCGCACCACGGCAACGGACACCGCACCGGTGCCGGTTGCTGTGTCGCAGCCCGGAAAGATCTACCAGGTGCTGTTCGGGGCCGACCGGGGCGACGACGTCAGCTTCGGGTTCACCGGTTCGACATTCAGCGCGGTGACGCTGCGCCTGGTCGACCCGCAGGGCGCGACCGTGGACACGACGTCCATCGCAGGCAGCGCCCCGAACGACTGGGACCTGCGCCACCTTCCCCTGTCCGGCACCTATTCGCTCTACGTCGAACCGAACTCCAACGGGGTGGGCTCGGCCAGTCTCGTCTTGTCCGAAGCCGCCGGGGGAGCCCTGGACTACGCGGCAGCACCCTCCGCGGCCGCCATGACCCGGGCCGGGCAGAACACCCGCTGGACCTTCACCGCGACCGCAGGCGACTCCGTGAGCCTGGGCGTCGACGCGTTACAGATGACCTCGGTCAACGCCCTGCTCTACGCCCCGAACGGCGACAAACTCACCGAACGCCTGATCCCCAACAAGGGCGCCGACTCCATCGACCTGGATTCCGTGCCGCAGACCGGCACCTACGAACTGGTCCTGGACCCGTACAACGCCGCGACCGGAACGGCGCAGGCCAGCGTCTCGAACTACAGCACCGGGGGAGTGGCCACCACCACCGGACCGGCCGTGCAGGTCCCCATATCGAGGCCGGGACAGAACGGCACCGCCACCTTCCAGGGCCAACTGGGGCAGCAGCTCTCCCTCGGCATGGCGGCGACCGGGTTCACCACATCGTTGCCCGTGACGATCAAGACACCCAGTGGCACCGTCCTGGAGACCCAGACCGCCTGGTGGAACTCACCGACGGAATGGGAACTGAAAACCCTGCCAACCACCGGTACCTACACCATCGTTGTCGCCCCCACCGCATTGGGAACGGGGCAGCTCTCCCTGACCTTGTCGCAGACAGCAACACTGGCTGCCCTGACCACCGGCGCTGCCCCGGCCAAGGCGGACATCCCCCGGTTCGGCCAGAACCTCGAATCGACCTTCCAGGCCACCACGGGCGACGATCTATCGCTGGGGCTTTCCGCGAACACCGTCACCACCAATCTGCTGGTCAGCGTCATCAACCCCTCGGGCAGCACGCTGATCAACCAACGGATGGTGTACACCGGGCAGTCCGGCACCATCGGCCTCTCCGATCTCCCGGAGACAGGCACCTACCGCATCGTCATCGACCCCTACCAAGGGGGCACCGGGTCGCTCTATCTGACCCTGTCGGTGGACATCGGCAACGTCGTGCAGATCGACGGCGCCTCGGCCCTGGTGAGCAGCACCCGGCCCGGGCAGCGCCTGCGCGCCACCTTCACCGCCCCGGCCGGCGGCATGGCCGGGCTGGCCCTGACGAGCAACACCTTCACCGACACCACGAATCTGACACTGCTCGATGCGTCCGGAGCACTGGTCAAGGATCTGGGCACCGTGTCCAAGGCGACGGACGGGGCCAAATACTTCGCCGCGCTGACTGCGGGCGCGACCTACACCGTCCTCCTGGAGCCCACCAACGGCGCCACCGGTACGGGCACCCTGTGGCTCTCCGCCCCGGTCAACGCTGGCGCGCTGCCCGCGAACGCCTCACCGGTGACCGGTGCACTCACCCGGCCCGGCCAGCAACTGCTGTTCACCCTGCAGGCCACTGCCGGGGAGGGGGCCGCCGTTCTGATCTCGAACAGCACCTTCACCGGCGTCACGAACATCGTCACCCAGACGTCGGCCGGTGCCAGTGCCGGGCCCGCCGTGACGCTGACCGGGGCCACCGGCGAGACGGATCTGCGCCCGCCGCTGCAGGCCGGCACCTACCAGGTCCTCCTCCAGCCGGCCAAGCCGGTGTCTGGGAACGCCACCGCCAGCCGCGTCAACGACATCAACGGCGGGACACTGACGGTCGGCGGAGCCCGTGTGCCCGCAGCCATCACGGCGGCGGCCGGCAACGCGCACTACACCTTCGCCGGAACCAAGGGCCAGAAGATCACCACCGTCGTGGACGCTCCGCCCTATGACTGGGAGTTGTCCGTGGCGGGCCCGGACGGCAAGTGGCTGGTCGACGCCCGGTACGTCGCGAAAGCGACTCTGTCGGTCGACCTTCCTGCGCTGACGGCCGACGGCACCTACACCGTGACCGTCGACCCCTACTCCCGGGCCACCGGCACCATCACCCTGGGCGCCAAAGTGACCGGGACCCTGGCGAAGACCCCCGCCACCGCGGACAAGCCAACAACACCGCCTGCACGAGCACACACCGATACAGCCCCCGGCATCGTGCCCACGGGGGCCGATGCCTGGCAGCCGGACCAGCGCAACCTCTCCGGCCGCGACTGGACCACCCACCGAGGTGCGGCCCCGGCCGCACTGCCCGCACTTCGGGCCCCGCCCGGGCAGACCTCCCTCACCGGACGGGTGCTGAAACTCGACGGCACCGCGCTGCCCGGCGTCACCGTCACGGTGGCGAACAAGACGGCACGCACCGACAGCAGCGGGCGCTTCCTCCTGGCCGGCATCAGCGCCCAGGCCCGCACCGTAGTGGTCGACGGCAGCAGTGCGAACAGCCGCAGCCGCCAGTACGGCACCTACAGCATCCGCATCACCCCGCGCGCCGGACGGGCCATCGACCTGGGCTTCCCGGTCTGGATGACGCCCCTCGACACCAAGCACACCGTCACCTTCACGGCCCCGGCCCGCACGGACGTCGTCCTCAAGACCCCGCAGATCCCCGGTCTCGAGGTCCACATTCCCAAGGGCTCCGTCATCCGTGACGCCAAGGGGAACACGGTCACCAAGCTCGGCATCACCGCTATCCCCACGGACCGCACTCCCTTCCCCCTCCCCAAGGACAGCCAGGTCCCGGTCTACTTCACCGTCCAGCCCGGCGGGACCACCGTCTTCCCCAAGGGCGCCCAGATCATCTATCCCAACTACACCCAGCAGACCCCCGGCCACGAGATGGACTTCCTCAACTACGACCCGGCCGACAAGGGCTGGCACGTCTACGGGCACGGGAAGGTCTCCGCCGACGGCCGCCAGGTCATCCCGGACAAGAACACCCGCGTATGGGCGTTCAACGGTGCAATGATCAGCGGCTCCGCCACCATCCCCTTCGACATCCCGCTGCTCGACGACGTCGTCGACTGGCTCTCGGGCGACCCGGTCGACCTGCACAGCGGTCTGCTCACCGACACCCACACCGACCTGGCCGTCGGCGATGAACTCGGCAACGCCGAAGTCACCCGAAGCTACTGGCAGGGCGACACCCGATCCCGCGCCTTCGGTATCGGACGCGACCTCAGCTACAACGCCCGCCTGTTCCGCGCCGACACGACGACCTACCGGGACACCGACCTGTACCTGCCCGGCGGCAGAACAGTCCACTTCGTGCGCACCTCACCCGGAACGCACTACGACGACGCCGTGTTCGAACCCACCGACTCGTCCTCAGATTTCCAGGGCACCCGGATCCAGTACGACCACACCGCGAACCACGGCGGATGGAACCTCACCTTCCGCGACGGGACCGTCTGGTTCTTCCCCGAATACGCGCCGCTGGCCGAGATCCGCGACCGGCACGGCAACAACCTGCGCCTGACCCGCACCGACGCCCCCTACGGAGACGTCATCCAGGCCGCCACCTCCTCGGGACGCTGGGTCAGCCTCACCTACGACGCCCAGCACCGCGTCAGCTCCACCCAGGACAACACCGGGCGCACCACCGCGTACACGTACGACACGACGGGCCGGCTGGACACCGTCACCGACCCGGCAGGAAAGATCAGCCGGTTCACCTACGACGGCACGAGCAACCGCATCGCCACCGCCAACGACGCCCGCGCCATCACCTACATGACCAACACGTACTACGCCGACGGGCGGGTCAAGGACCAGACGCTCACCGAGGGCGCCAAGTTCTCCTTCACCTACGACAAGAACGGCTCCGGCCAGGTCACCGCGACCAACGTGACCCAGCCCGGCGGATCAATCCGTCGTGTGGAATTCGACGCCAGCGGGATGGGCACCTCCGACACCGAGGCGTACAACACGACCCTGGCCCGCAAGACCCTCTTCGGACGGGGCACACGCCACCGCGTCGACACCATCACCGACCCCTACAACCGGCGCACCGACTTCACCTACGACGCAAACGGCAACATCACCTCCACGACGGACCTCGCCGGCACGGCCGACGCCCGCTCCTCGGGCACCGAAACCCTCGATGGGCCCTTCGACCAGCCGACCCAGAGCACCGACACCCTGGGCAACGCGACGCTCTACACGTACGAGACGAACGGGGACCTGAAATCGGTCAGCGACCCCGAAGGGCGCACCACCACCTACACCTACGCGCCCGACGGGCAGGTCAAGACCGTCACCGACGCCGACGGCGTCACCGAATTCACCTACCGCTTCGGCCAGCTGGTCTCCGTGAAAGACGCCGAGGGCCGCATCTCGAGCCAGTTCACCGACGCCGCAGGCCGCCCCAGCGCTACCAGCGACCCGTCCGGCGCGACGACCGCGATCGTGTACGACAAGCTCAGCCAGGTCCGCCAGACGACCGACCCGATGGGCTTCACCACCGGCTACGCCTACGACGACAACGGCAACCTGACGGGCCTCACCGACGCCCGCACCCACACCGCCAGCTGGGGTTACGACAACGCCGACCGGCTCAAGTCGGCAACCGACGCACTCGGCAACCAGTCCACCTTCGGCTACGACGCCGCCGGCAACCTCGCCAAGGCCACCACACGGGCAGGGAAAGTGGCCACCGCCGAATTCGACCTCCTCGGACGGCAGACGAAGGGCTCCTACGGGGTCACCACGACCGGCACCGCGGAGTCGACCGCCACCTACACCTACAACGACTTCGACCTCCCCCAGACCATCACCGACACCGCGGCCGGCAACGAGAGCTTCACCTACGACCCCTACGACCAGGTCAAGACCGCCACCAGCTCCACCGGCACCGTCACCTACGGCTACGACAGCGACGGGCGGCGCGCCTCACTCGCCGCCGCGGGTGTCACCACCACCTACGGCTACGACAAGTCCAGTGCACTGACGTCCCTGACCACAGGCAGTGACCAGATCGTGTTCGGCCTTGATGCCGTCGGACGGCAGAAGACCGCCGCACTGCCCGGGGGATTCACCCGCACCACGGACTACGACAAGACCGGCAACACCAAAAACATCACCTACACCCGAGCCGGTGCCACCGTCGGGACCCTGGCGTACGGCCGCGACGAGCGAAGCCTGCAGACCAGCCTGACCGGCAACCTCGCCAACATCGCACTCCCCGCAGCCGAAACCGGCACGACCTTCGGCGTCGACAACCAGATCAGCACCTACGCCGGGCGCACCTTCACCTACAACAAGGACGGGCAACTCTCCGCCGACGGCATCCGCACCTACACCTGGAACGCCCGCGGGCAGCTGACCGGCCTGACCAAGGCCGGCCAGAGTTCCACCTTCGGCTACGACCCGCTCGGGGCCAGGACCAGCCGCACCACCGCCGGGGCCACCAGCAAATTCCTCACCGACGGCTCCAACCCACTGGTGGAGCAGAACAGCTCAGGACAGATCACCGGCACCGTCGTCACCGGCGGGCTCGACGACTACCTCACCCGCAGTGAGAGTGGGAAGAACCAGGTCTACCTGACCGATGCCCAGGGCAGTGTCGTGGGACTGGCCAACAGCGACGGCACCATCGCCACCACCTACACCTACGACCCCGCCGGCCAGGCCACCGCCACCGGGGCCGCCACCGGAAACCGCTACACCTACACCGGGCGCGAGGACGACGGAACCGGCCTGCTCTACTACCGCGACCGGTACTACGACCCGCAGACCGGACGCTTCATCTCCCAAGACCCCATCGGCCAGGCCGGAGGCTCCAACCTCTACGAGTACGCCATGTCCTCACCCACCACCTACACCGACCCCAGCGGCGACAACCCGCTGCTCGTCGGCTGCCTGGTCGGCGGACTGACGGACGGCGCCATCGACTGGCTCACCCAGCGCCTGTCCGGGCGCAAAGTCAACTGGGGACAGGTCGGAGCCTCTGCCGTGATGGGATGCCTCGCCGGCATGATCGGAGGAGAATTCGGAGGCGGCTGGGCATCGCGCGGGGTGTGCACACCCAACAGCTTCACCGGCGACACACCCGTCGTGATGGCTGACGGAACCCGCAGGCCCATCAAGGACATCAAGGTCGGCGACCGGGTGCTCGCCACCGACCCCGAGACCGGCGAAACAGGCGCCCACAACATCAGCACCCTCATCCGAGGCACCGGCGACAAACAACTCGTCGACATCACCATCGACACCGACGGCCCTGCAGGCTCCAAGACCGGGCTCCTGACCGCCACGGACGGGCACCCGTTCTGGGTCCCGGAACTCCACCAGTGGGTGCCCGCCAGCCAGTTGACACCTGGGCAGTGGCTCCAGACCAGCTCCGGAACCTGGGTCCAGGTCGAACACACTACCCACCGCCGCGAGTCGACGAGGGTCTACAACTTCACCGTCGACGACCTGCACACGTATTTCGTCGGCGCTGGAAACCGAGACGTCCTCGTCCACAACAAAACCTGCCTACTCGGAACAAGTGTCGATATCAATCGATATCTTGAGAGAAATCATTACCGTGGCGGGTTCTATAAACTGAATGTACCGATGCGCGGATCGGGGCGCTGGAACTGGACCCTGAACAAGAGATTCATCGACCATGCGCTGAAGAAGGGGATACCGATCAGGCTTGTCACGAACCCGAACAATGCGCTCTATAAAGGTGGAAACGTAACCCAGCGGGAGATCCGGTATCTGATGGGCAAGGGATATGGATTCCGGAAGATCGAAAACTACTGGCTGGTGGTAAAAATCCGCCCATGACGCCCTGAGAAGCGGAGAAGATAATGGTGCCAAGCAAAGCGGTATTCTTTCGCGAGGTGCAAGAAGCCTTTGCAGACGTCGTTTCCGAGCTTGCTCTAAATGGGCCTGTCGAGAGTGAGCTCGTGATACCGGTATCCAAATACGCCGAAGGTTCGGTCATCTACGAGATCAGCTTGGATGCTCGCGAGGGAAGCGTGAACACCAGCGTTGAACTGGTCGTCGGCGACGCGTCCCTGATTTGCGACGTAGAAGACGTTGCCATCGCCGTAGGAACCCTTGAATCGCGGGGCAAAATATCCTTCAGCGCCCGAAATCTCAAACAGCTGAAGAAATCGCTGATCGATCAGGTCGGGTGCGTCCCCGCCGTCCATTCGTTCATGATGACGCCGGAAGGCGAAAACATAATGAGAGCCGCAGGGGCCAGGGAATGGTCAAATCTTCCAGATTCCGAAGGATAGGTTTCCATTAGGTCCGGCCATGCATCATCCGGGAGGATCCTTGTTCGCTACACGACGGTTCGCACGGCGGCGGGTACTCCTGTCCGGAGCAGCGGCAGGACTCGCAGTGGGCGGCAGTGGATTTGCGGCCCGCTATATGGGCAAGTCCGAACCTGACTTAGGCGCAGCGCCCGTCCAGCTCCGCTCGACCCTCCCTGCAGAGCGCACGGTGCTCCTCGTCCTCGATCTCAAAAGGCCCACCGCCGATCCAGCGGAGCCGGTCAAGCAACTCCTGCAGCAGGCGCAGACTGCGTGGGGCGGGGAGACCGAGGTCGGATTAGCGCTCGGTGCAAGGATCTTTGGTACGTCGCCGCGGAAGCCTCGTCAGCTCACCACGATGCCGACTTTCCGGGGCGATCTCCTGGACCCCCAACAGGTACACGGCGACGTCCTCGTACAGGTCACTGGAGCGTCTCCCGCGAAGGTGGAAGAAGCGGCACAGGGTGTTCTGGGTACAGCCTCAGTCTGGCAACTTCGCTGGCGTATCAGCGGCTTCAGAACAGATAACCGCATCGAAGGTGGCCGAGGCCTGATGCGCAACCCCTTCCACTTCACGGACGGGTTCGGAAACCCGGACAGTGACCGCGAAGTGTGGGACAGGACGATAGTCCGGGCAGATCAGGGCGAGCCTGCCTGGGCTGTCGGCGGGTCGTACCAAGTGGTGCGGGTCATAAAATTTGCGACCGAGTTGTGGGACAAGGACTCTGTCGACCTCCAAGAGCGGATCGTCGGTCGTCACCGCGACGGACGATGGCTGGACGGCACCCCGAGCGGGGAGCAGCCGAACTACCGCGCTGATGCCCAGGGGAAACTGACACCCCTCGACTCGCATGTCCGGCTCGCCGCTCCGGACCGGCGGAACCCTCCTCCCATGGTCCGGCGTAGTTACAACTACGACCGCGGAGACGGCGACTCCGGACTGATCTTCTCGTCCTTCCAGAGAGATCTGGCAGGAGGATTCGAGGCAGTACAGAAGCGGTTGGAGAGCGAAGCCCTGGCCTCTTACGTTCTGACCATTGGAGGCGGCTACTTCTTTGCCCCTCCACCCGGCGGCGCCTGGCTGGGTCTGGCCCTGGGAAGCGGACCGGTATGAGCGCCGTACTCACTCTGCACGCCCGGGGTTGATGCGAGTACGTGCAGGCTCACGCTGTCCAAGAGGACGCTTTCATCGGCACCTAAGCACCTCGACAGCGGCTGACTGATCCGGTGACGGCCCCGATGGGGCAGCCCTGAAGCAGGCCGCCCCGGCCTCGTCTTCCTTCGACTTCGGCACGGCTCCAGACGGCATTGACTGGGCGACTGTCGAGGAGCGCCCAGCTGCCCTTGGGCGGCCGCGTCCTGATCGCGCCCGGTGACCGGCGACGCATGAACACTTCCAGGGGTCGACCGACCCAAGTACGTGCAAGCCGCCCTCTACGCCGGTGGGATCGGGTCAGCCGGCCCAGGTGAAGCTGATCGGGGTGATGCGTCCCGTCAGCATGTTGATGAACATCACCAGCAGGCCGGCCCCGGATCCGAAGGTGGCTTGCCACATCACCTTGTCGGCGATGCCGTACGGCTCGACGACTGTGAACGGGTCGGCCTCGAGGGCGTCGATGAGGTCCAGCAGGGCGAACTGGCCCTCCAGGGGGAGGCTTTCGATCTGCTGCTGGGTGTGGTCGCTGACGTGGAAGGACCAGGTCACGCGGCGCCACGCTGCTCGCGGGTGGCCCGCAGTCGGGTACGCCATTCCTGGTGAGCGTCCTGGGAGGTGGCATCCGCCCGGTATGCGGGCGGCAGGTCGCCGTGCTCCTCAAGGTATGCACGGGCGGCATCCACGTTCGGTGCATCCACGGTCGACCACTGCAGGGCGAGAGCCTGCCAGCGGGTGAGGACTTCTTCGAGTTGGTCCAGGGGTGCGAGGTGGACCTCACGCAGACACCTCTGGCGCAGCTCTGCGGAGGGCAGGGCGTGGACGATGGTGTCGATCGTCCAGTCGTGGGTGCTGCTCATCTTCTGCCCCCTTCGTCATAGTGATGCCGGAGCGGCCGGTCCCGGCGAGCTTGATAGCAGGGTGATATCAGCTGCGGACCACGGTAGCGGTCGGTGGCGGTGGCTGTCAGGTGGAGGCGTGGTGGCGGTCACGGGATCGCCCACCCTCGCTGTCCCGATCCCCCACGGGGGATGGCGGAGCCGCCAGACATGGACGCGTCGGGACGGCGGATGGTGCTCAGTGCTCGATCCTGCCTTGCGGATCGTGTGGGTGTCGTTCGGGGGCGTGGCCTGGAATGTGACAGGCCCCGGCATCAGCCCCCTCTTACTTGGTGGTGTGGGTGGGGTAGACCCGGACGTCGGTGTAGGCCAAGCAGGGCGGCCCGCCGAGGACTAGCCTCGGCGGGCCGCTGAAGTGCGTACCGCTATGTCAGGTGCTGCTCGTGGTCGACGACTGCAGCACTGTGCATGGGGAGTCCCACCATGGGAGACCGTTCCGAACCTGGTCGAGATGATGACCTGAGTAGTTCGGTGGTGCCCCGGTGATGCCGGGGGCTTCCAGCAAGTAGAAGTCCGCGTGTTCCCCGCTCACGGAGAATTCGCCGTCCGGGAAGAACTCCAGGTCGAGCCGCAGACCGTTGTCGGGGGTCCTGGCGGGTCTGCTGGAGACCACGGTGAACGCCATGAGGTTCTGAGACTGCGGCGATCCTTGCCAGTGGAAGGCCTGCAGTCCGCGAACCACGAGGAGGGCTGCGTTGCCGGTTGGATAGTGCGATGCCGTGCGCATTTCGAAGAGAAGCGCGGCACGGTTGGCGGTCGGGCACACCCTGCTGTCCAGGAACTGTACGTCCTCCAGGGCGTCGTCTTCCTTGAGCGGGTCCCAGCTGCTGGGACCCGTGGCTGGATAGCTGTCCTGGGAGGTGAAGAGTTTTTCGATGAGCGTCATGGTGTCGATCCGTGCCAATACGTGTCAACGACGAAGACGATGCGGCCCGTTGAGGGAAAATCCCAAAACGGGCCACATCGGTCGCACTGTAGTCTCGCACGTTGCTACTGGTGGGGGAAAAGGAGCCGCCCTATTCGCGGCGCACCTGTTACATCGCGATATGGCCTCGTCCAAGCCGTCGTATTACGGGTGGTGCAGCAAACGCCGAGTGATCGGTTCGTCCTCTGCGTCGACGGCCACGTAGACGGACAGTTCCGTGGGTTCCCCGACCGCTGATCTGGCATCGGACAGTTCTTCCGCCAGGTCACGCAAAACCCACAGTGCATGTTGGAAGTCCTGCTTGTGCTCAGCTTTCGCGCTGCCCGCATCAGTCCAGACAAGGATCAGGCGGGGAACCCGCATCCTGTGGAGGCCCTCCCAGAGGGAGTCCGCGAGCGCGTCCCAGCTTCGTGAGCTCTCCAAGGGCGGATCCAGGGGAAGCGATTCACCCACTGCTGCGAAGAATGCCTGCCTATCTACCCGTCCTTTGGTCGATACGGTCAGGGCCGGGATATTCTGGATTTCGGCCGAGCCGAGGATGTCGGGAACTGCGTCATGCGACACGATCACGAACTTATGTGCCATGAGAATCACCGAATCTGCACGAAGGGTGGATTTCCCGAGTCACCATAGTGCGTCCAGGTGTAGTAGGTTTCGCCGGTATCCGTGTTCTTGACGATCCGCAGTGCACCAGCACTGTCGCCGTATGGATTGGCGACACGGTACTCCTTGTAGGGAGAGTTCGGTCCCTTGGCGCCAGGCAGGTCTCCCGACCAGTTCTTGAACTTGGTGCCCCACTTCGTTGCCGTAGGCCCGCTCGGCACCGTTCCTGCATCGAGGTGCGCCAGAGTCTCATTGAGGCCGGTCTCCTCCGCGGCCGGCAGCTTGCCAGTGATCCACGGAACACACGGGACTGGTGCGCTGCGGGTCAGGCTACGTCCCAGGGGCTTGACGCATTTCGCGAGTTTCCCCACGCGGGTGGCCTCGACGATGTCGTCAATTTTCCCGAGGCTCTTGAGTGCCTTGAGCTTCCCCACTGGAAGAATTGACATCGCCGCGAGCGCGCACTTGCCGATGCTGGGGTCCTTGATGCAGTCCCTGGCATCGTTCAAGCCAAGGACCTCCCAGACGATCGCCTTCAATGTCGGGTCGATTCCTGGGAATACGAGCTCCTGACCAGTCAGCGCGCAGGGGGGGAGATTGTCCCGGTTCATCGGGATATAGCACTTGGGCTTGGCGTCTTGCTCCCTTTGCCGTTCGCGGAGCTCTGCGGCCTCGCGCCGCATCTCGGCTTCTTCCGCCGCACGCTTGGCCGTCACATCCTTCCAGGCAGCACTGGCCAGATTCTCGGCCTCGTCCTTGCTCTTTCCGGCGTCGAGTGCGGACTGCTTCGCCTCGTCAGCGGACTGCTTCGCCTCGCGCGCCGAGTTGTGCGCATACTGTGCCGAGAACTCCGCCTGAGCTGCAGACTCTTCAGCGTCGATGCTCGACTGGTTCGCGCGGTCGGCGGCGGCTCGTGCGGTGGTCGCAGACGTCTTGGCCTGCTTGGCGCTGGTCTCGGCCCGGTCGGCGGCTTTATCAGCGTCGGCGGCATAGCCTGCGGCGTCCGTGGCGCTCTGCGCTGCGTCGTTCTTGGCCTTCTCCGCGTCGGCCGCAGCTCCCTTGGCCTCAAAGGCGGCCTGCGCTGCGAGGTGGCTGTTCCTGCGGGCATTGGCCGCGATCTCCTGGCCCTCGGCGATGAGCCGATCGACCTGGGCCACGTGGTTGATGGCGAGTTGGTCCTCGCGGTCGGCCATGTACTGTCCGGCGTCGACGAAGGCGTGGACCTCATCCGCGGAGCCAGCCAGAGCGATCTTGGCTGCGGCCTTCACCTCGGGACCGCCTTCGTTGTACAGCTTGCTCGCTGTCACCCGCTCATCGGCCTGAAGGGCCGCGTACTGGCCGCTGTTGAGGAAGCCGGCCAGCGCCTGAGCACTCCCGTCCTCCAGGGCTGCTTTCGCGGCATCCCTGACGCCCGGACCGCCGTCGTTGTAGAGCTTGGACACTGCGACGCGGTAGTCCGCGTTGCCGGCCTCGTACTGGCCGGTGGTGTAGAAGTCGAGGATCTGCTGGTCGGTGCCGTTGAGTGCCGCAGTCGCGGCGGTGCGTACTGCCTCGTAGGGGCTACCAGAGGCGATGTCAGAGACCTGCTGGCGCGTCTCATCCGTGACCGCCTGGTCCCAGCCCGTCTTCAGGTACGTGATGACGTCAGCGTCGGTGCCGGACAGGGCCTCGGTGGCGGCGTCCTTGCGCCATGAGCCGAAATACTTCAATGCCCGGAGCGCTACGGCGCGGCCCTTGGCTGCGATGGCTGCCTGGTCGGTGTCGGGCTTGGAGGCTTCGAGGGTCAGGGCCTTGGTGTCGTCGACGATTGCCTGGCCCTCGACCACCGTTTTGGAGAGGTCGACGGTGAAGGTGTCGGCCGCGGCCTTCTGCGTCATCGCCGACTCAACGCCCGCGTCGGTGCGGGTCTTGAGGTCCTCAGTCTCGGTCTCCCGGGCGAGATCGAAGGTCTTCTGTGCGGTCGTCACCGCCGCGGTGGCGGTGTCTGCTGCAGCCTTGGCCGCAGCAGCTTGCTTGGCGGCCTCCGCTGCTTGGTCGGCAGCCTCACCGGCGTGCTCGGCTGCCTCGTCGGCCGCGTCCGCGGCGTTCTCGGCATGCGTGGCGGCGGAGTTGGCTGCGTCCCGGGCTTCGTTGGCGGCCGTGGCCGACCTGCGGGCGAGAGCTTCGGCGGCGTTCGCGGCCCGGTTCGCCTCGGCGGCGTGCCGGCGGGTTTCCGCGGCAGCGGCGCGCGCCTCGGAGGAGGAGCCGCCAGCTGCATCCGCGTAGTCGGCGGCCTGATCGGCGGCGGCAGCTGCCTTGTCGGCGTTGCCCGTTGCGCTGCGGGAGGCGGCCGCTGCGTCGGCGGCGGCCAGCGATGCTTTGCCTGCCTGCTCGGCTGCCTTGGCTGACTTCTTCGCCAGTTCGCCCGCCTTGCGGGCCTCGGCTGCACGGTCCCGAGCGGCCTGAGCCTTGTTCTTGTCCGTGCCGGCTGCGTATGCCGCGTTCGATGCCCGGCCGGCTGCTTCGGCTGCTGAAGCAGCCGCGCTAGCGGTCTGCGCTGCGGCAAGGGATGCCCGACGTGCGGAGGCGTTTGCGGCGTTCGCTGCGCCGATGGCCTGCTGGGAAGCCTCGGCCGCGGCGCGGGCGGCATCGGCGGCCTGGTTGGCCTTCAGCGAGGCGCGATTCGCGTCGTTCTTGGCCGCCTCTGTCTCCTTGGCCGCCTTTTCCGCAGCCTCCAGGGCAAGTGCCGCAGCTGCGACCGCCTTGGCGGATGCCTCTTCGGCCTTGTCAGTCGCCTCTTCGGCTTGCTTGCCGGCCTTCTCTGCCTGGTCGGTCAGCTCTGCGATCGTGGCGTATTCCTGGTCGCGGTTGCGCGCGACGAACTGCCCGACATCCAGGAACTCCAAGATGTCGTCGGGCGTGCCCTGCAGGGCGAGTTTGGCGGCGGCCTTCACATTGGTGCCACCGGAGCTGTAGAGCTTGCTGACCTCGACCCGGTTGTCAGCTTCCTGTGCCGTGTACTGGTCGACCTCCAGGAACTGCTTGACGTCTTCGGGGGTGCCCAGCAGTGCGGCCTTGCCGGCGTCTTGGACTCCGGGGCCGCCGAAGTTCACGACCCGGCTGGCATCCACCCGCTGGTCCTGCTCTTGGGGAGCCTTCCACCCTGTGTCCAGGAAGGCCTCGACGTCTGCGGGGGTCCCCTGCAGGGCGGCCTTCGCCGCCTCACGAACTGCCGGCCCACCTGCGTTTACCACGCGGGAGGCGTCCACCCGGTCGTCGACCTGCTGGATGGCGGGGGCGTCCGTGAGGAAGGTTCGGATGTCATCGTCCGTCCCCAGGAGAGCTTGCTCAGCGGCTTCCTTGATGCCTGTACCGCCATCGAGCCAGTAGCCCACGACCAAGCTGCGATTTGCACCAGGCAGCTCCTCATCAGCTGCGACTGCCGGGGAAGCGCCCAGAAGCGTGGCAGTCAGCGTGGCGGACAGCAGCGTGGCGCAGGCAGCGCGAGGACCAAGCTTCCTCAACGACACTCTTTGTCTTATTTTGCGCGCTCGCCCAGCTTCGTGGGGCGGCAAGGGCTTTTTCACTTTGCGGTCCTTCGGTGGTCAATCTCCACCGGCCACGAATCGCCCAGAAACTGAAAGAAGTTACTCTATGCCCGTTTTGGGCAAACCGTGACCAGTCGTATGCGGCAGTGAAGTCTGAGTGCAGGCACGCGAGTTGACGGGCTGTCAGCCGATGCCATCTCTGCAGGTGCGGGCCATTTCTTGCGTGCCAGCGTGCAGATTACATGAACTTTACATAAGTCAACCATCATGGTTTCCTGGCGATCACATTTGCTCCACATGTCATCCCCCTGTGAGGAACCCATGTCGATATCCCCTGCCCGGAAGACCTTCCTGGGAGGCCTGACGGCAGCACTCGTGCTGGGCCTTGGTGCCACCGCGCTCGCTCTCCCGCAGAGCGCACCCGCAGCCGAGCGCGCCACTGCGGCCGCCGACACCATGCCGGTTGCGATCGAGGACTTCAGCTACCCCGACGCCGCCAAGATCCAGCAGGAGCGTGGCATCATCCTCAAGCGCGGTGACGGGCACATCTCGCTCACACCTGCGACCGCACTCAATCAGTGCGTCGACCCCTCGAACATCGCAATTGAGGCTCGCAAGCCCACTACATCGGTCGTGTACTGCTTCAAGGCCACCGCGAAGTCCGGCTACTTGACCCTTGAGCTGCCCGACGCCTTCAATATCTGGACCCAGGACCACCCGGTGCAGGCCACGCTGACTGCCGAGGGCAAGGAAACCGTTGTCAACGCCCCCGCGGACGACCTCACGTCCGTCGGTGAATCCGGTGACACCGGCCTGCGCTCAACCCTGGTTGAGATCCGCGTGACCGGCTGACCTGGCCCGGCTGCACACCTGCGCATGCCCGCCGTCGGGATCACTCACGCCGCGACTTCAAGGGCGAGCTCACCAAGAGCACCGACGCACGCCACCCCTGGGCCGAAGCCACCGGGGCCCCTGAAGCATCTCGCCCCTTCCAGAGGAATCCCATGACCACGCCCGCCGATTCGACTGAGGCACCGCCTCCTCACGGGGCACCAGTACCCACCTCCCCCGGGGTTTCTGGGCCTGTGCTGCAGGAGGCCCGCAACGGACTGGGAACGGCGTCGATGGTCCTGGGATCCATTGGCTCCTTCCTTGCCTTCTTCCCGGTGCTGTTCTGGATCGCGGGCATCCTGGGGATCCTCGCCGTGGTCTTCGGTCTGGTTGCCTACAGGGGCGCCCGCAAGGGTTTGGCCACCAACCGGACTTCGGCGCTGGGCGGGGCCTTCTTCGGCGCCATCTCGATAGCGCTCACCATCGTGATGGCCTTCGTCGTCACCGCCTTCGCCAAGAACATCGATGAGAAGGCAGCAGGTGGCGCGAAGCACGACGGCGCCTCTTCCTACAGTGCTCCTCCGGCGCTCGACGGCGCACCACAGCCTCCGGTCACGGATGACGCGGACGCCGGGCCCGCGGAGTTCGGCCAGAGCCGGGCCTACGCGGACGGCGCGAGGATGACTGTCATGGCGCCCACCGAGTTCCAACCGGGGCCGCGCACAGTCGGCGTACGTCCCGGGGACCGGACCTACCGGGTGAAGATGACAATCTTCAACGGCTCCACCGAGCCCCTCGACCTCAGCCCCGTCGCCCCGCGGGTCCACGACGCGAACGGCAGGGGCATCGACCCGCTCTTCGGCACCCGGCAAGGGCGCAAAGACTTCGACGGCACCCTGGCGCCCGGCGCGCAGACCACGGCCCAGTACCCCTACGTGGTGACACCGGAAGCCGCCAAGATCCTGCGCATCAAGGTGAGTCCCGGCCTGGCCTACGAGGACAGCACATGGTCGGGCCCCATCGGATAGCCCCGCGCGTGCAACAGCGCGGCTCCCCTAATGGTGTAGCTCGTGGCCCAAGGACGACCAAGGCTTGAGCCTCGTCGACCTTCATGTCACCAGCTGACTGCCGTGCACACCCGCAGCGCTCAGGCGCCTGCCCCCACCGGTTCCCAAGGCCGGGTATCGCCGGCCTGCTCCCACACACGAACTTGTAAGGAACTCTCATGTCTGGCAAGCGTTCACGCACCGCGTGGGCCGCGGCGCTGCTCACCGCAGTGGTCTCGGCCGCCGGCGCCCTCACCGGCACCACGGCACAGGCCCTCGACGGCGACACCGCGGCCGCCGGTGCGTCCAGCTTCACCGCGAAGATCGATATCGGTGACGGCACACGCGCCTGCACCGGCACGCTCATCAACAACCAGTGGATGATCACCGCTTCGAGCTGCTTCGTCGACGACCCCACCCAGGCCACGTCGCTGGTGGCGGGTGCGCCGAAGCTCAAGTCCACGGTCACCATCGGCCGTACCGACCTCACCACCACGACGGGTGAGGTCCGTGACATCACCCAGCTGATACCCCGCACCGACCGCGACCTGGTCCTCGCGAAGCTCTCCGCCCCGGTCTACGGCCTGTCCTTCCTGCACCCCGCCACCACCGCGCCCGTCGCGGGCGAAGCGCTGAAGGGCGCCGGGTACGGGCGCACCAAGGACACCTGGGTGCCCGACACCCTGCACACCGCCGCCTTCACCACCGGCGCAGTCGAGACCACCGCACTCGACATCGACGGCACCCCCGTCTGCAAGGGCGACACCGGCGCCCCCGTCTACCGCGAGAAGAACGGCCGCCCCGAGCTCGCCGCGATCGCCACCAACTCCTGGCAGGGCGGCTGCCTTGGCACGGACGAGACCCGCACCGGCGCCGTCGCCTCCCGCGTGGACGACATCCGCGCCTGGATCACCGAGAACACCGCCTCCACGCTCAACACGTGGAACACGCAGATGGTCACCGAGACCAGCACCGGCCTGTTCCACGGCATGCGGAACAGCAACGGCGACTGGACCGGCTTCGCGGACGTGGAGAAGGTCGCCGGGTCGGTCACCGACGTCGCCTACGCCGCGGACGCAGCGATCAAGGGCAAGAACTACATCTTCGCCGTCGGCGGCGACAGCCACCTCTACATGGCCGCCCGCCGGGCCACCGGCGGCTGGGACGCCTTCAAGGACATGAACGCCACCCTCGGAGCCAAGACCGGACTGACCCGCGTCGCGGTCACCTCCACCGGACCGGGCCTGGCCCTGGTCGGCCTCGCGGGCGGCAAGGTCTACCACGCCACCATGGACGCGGACGAAACCTGGTCGAAGTGGGCGGACGCCTCTGCGAAGCTCGGCGCCCTCGCCGACGCCACCCAGCTCACCATCTCGCAGACCACCGGCGGTAACACCAACGTCGGGATCGTCGCCGGCGGCAAGGCCTACCACGGCCAGCGCCACGAGGACGGCACCTGGAGCACCTGGGGCAACGTCACCCAGTTCGCCCCCGGCATCGGCACCGTGAACGGCATGGCCTTCGCCGGCATCGGCGAAGAGCTCCAGGTCATCATGACCAGCACCACCGGCCTCAACGAGCACGGCATCCGTGACAGCGCAGGCCACTGGAGTGACTTCGCCAGCCTCAGCACCAAGCTCGGCAGTGACACCGCCGTCTCCGTCGACGCCGCCGCCGTCTCCGGGGAGTTCCAGGCTGCCATCGTCACCACCGACGGGAAGATCAAGCACACCCTGCGCCACACCAACGGCAAGTGGGACGCCCCCGAACAGGTCGGCGGCATCCCCGGCACCCCCGCCACCGTCGCCCTCACCGGCAGCGCCGGCTAACCCTTCGCGTGGATCAACGCTGCCCCGGCAACCCACGGTTGCCGGGGCAGCGGCATGCCGCACACGTGTCGCGTTGCTCCCGGAACCCGGGGAGGCCCGGGTTCCGCACGGAACCCACCGCGGCTGCATTCCCAGGGGAGACAGCCGAAGTATGGGAGAGGGGCTGGATCCTCCTACAGGTAGTCGAGCGGTTCGGCGGCGTAGGTGCCGTCGCCCAGCGGGGCGTCGGTCAGTTCGAAGCGCTGCGGGCAGCCGCCCACCAGGTGGGTGATGACAGTGCCGGGCGGCTGAGTGGTGGGGATCTGGTCCGGGGTGCCGTCCTGACCGGCGGTGCGCAGCAGGGTGTAGCGGCGCAGCACGCGCATTTCCTCGGCGGGAGGAGCAAGAAGTGGCTGTGGGGCGGCCGCAGGTCGCCGGCGGCGGAGCAGGGCTGCGGTCAGCGCGCCGAGTACGGCCGCGAGGCTCGACCCGCCGCGATGGCCGAGGCCGTGATCAGCGTCTTCATTGCTCGCATGGTCGGCCAACCGGCCGGAGGCCGTGGCGGGTTACGCGGCCGAGCGCTGGATCACCTGGAATGGGGGTGAGGCCCGTTCCTGCCGATGTTCCCGCGAGCCCGGATGCCAGTCGGGCGGTGGGGTGGAAAGGCCGCACGTGCTGCGGTCGGTACGGGTAGCGTGCGCGGGTGTTCTTCACTCGGATATCGGCACCTCTTGAGCCTCCGCAGTCGGCGCCGGGCGCGTTCCTCGTCCAGGACATGTGGGACGACTTCGGGTTCAAGACCAGCTTCACATTGTGGTGTTCCAACGGCTCACGGCAGATCCAGATCGGCACCTGCAAGATCGCCTGCTTTGGGATCGAACGGGGCCGGGTCGACATCCCGGAAACGTTCGACTACCTGACCGACCAGTACTTCTCGCTGGGAGTCGACGAGAGTTACTACACACAGCTGCGCGACGAGATCGACCCCAGCACACGCGAGACCGTCCTCCGGGCGCTGAAGGACGCGGCGTTCGATCACTACATTTTCGAGATCGCGTCATCGGAACGGGCGATGAGGAAATCGCTCCTGCGGAGCACGGAACCCGAGACCGTAACCGGTCAGTTCCACCGCATCGCGACTGGCGGGCCGACGCGCTCCAAGTTCGACATCGAATACCGACAGCGGAGCCCAGCGTCCGGACAGCGATGGGTCCGGCTGGGTCTTGAAGCCGACCCCGATGCCATGCCGCCGACCAATGTGCACGCACTGATCGGCAGCAATGGTGTCGGTAAGACGCACCTCCTGGACACCCTCGCGCGCACTGTGCTGAAGGCACGCCTCCAACCGATCGATGGCAGTCGGCTCACCGACCGAGCGGACAACCACGCCTATCCGTTCGCGAACCTGGTCTCCGTCGGGTTCAGCGCCTTCGACGCGCTGGAGCCGCTCGCCCCAACTCGCGACGTCGGCTACCAGTACGTCGGCTTGAAGAAGCGCGGAGAGAGCGGTCTGAAGGGGCCGTCCGAGCTCGGGGAGGAGTTCGCCGAGAGCGCGAGTGCCTGCATGTCTCAAGGCCCCGTACGCGCGCGCCGCTGGCGCAAGGTCCTGGAGCGACTCGAGGACACCGACCCGATCTTCCAGGACCATCAGATCGCGCTCCTGGCCGACGCCAACGCCGAAGGCCCCGACGCGCAGGACCTGTTCGCCCCGCTGAGCTCGGGGCACAAGATCGTCCTGCTCACCCTGGCCCGGCTGGTCGAGCACACCACCGAGCGCACCCTGGTCCTGATGGACGAGCCCGAAGCCCACCTGCACCCGCCGTTGCTGTCGACGTTCATCCGTGTGCTGTCCGAACTGCTCCTGGACACCAACGGGGTCGCACTCATCGCCACCCACTCCCCAGTCGTTCTCCAGGAGACACCCCGCCGCGCGGTGTGGGCGCTGCGCCGGGCCGGCGACGACGTGCGGGTCGACCATCCCGAGATCGAGACGTTCGGAGAGAACGTGGGCGTCATCACCCGGGAGATCTTCGGCCTCGAGGTCACCCGCACCGGTTTCCACGCCATGATCGAAGAACTCGCAGGGGCGGACCTCAACTACGAGGACATCCTGGGCGCGTTCGCGGGCGCACTGGGAGCCGAGGGCCGCGCCCTGGCGCGCGTCGCCGCTCGCCGCCACCGGGACGGCCGGCGCTGATGCTGCACATCGACCGCCCGGTTCGGGAAACCGCCCGCGAGGCCTTCCAGCTCTGCACCAGCACCATGGTCGGCCCGGTGCAGGAGGAGATTCTGTCCGGCTACGAGGAGTCCATAGTCCAGGCGGCGGACGTCTTCGGCGCCGCCTGCGAGGACTCGGTGCTGCACCTACTGGACCGTACGGAGTTCGGTCCGAATCCACCGGACAAGGAGCACACCAAGGTCCTGATCGGCCTCTACGACCGGCGGCTGCGCGGCAAGAGATACCCGGGGCGGTCCCTCTACGACCAGATCAGGAACGCGCCGGGCAAGTGCCCGCTGTGCGGGATCGGCCGCATCAAGCAGGTCGACCACCACCTGCCGAAAGCCCACTACCCGTTCTTGGCCGTGGCACCCGACAACCTCATTCCCGTCTGTGCCGACTGCAACACCGTGAAACTCGACCGCTTCCCCACCACCGGCGGCGAGCAGAGCCTCCACCCCTACTACGACGACATCGAAGACCAGCTCTGGCTGCGCGCTGAACTCCTCGTCAGCCCCGGCCCGGGCCCGCTGGATTGGCGGGTCCGCTACTACGTGGACCCGCACCCCACATGGAGCGAGGACCTCGCCGACCGCGTGCGGTTCCACTTCGAGGCCTTCGAGCTGGACACCCTCTACGCGAAGCAGTGCGCCGACGAGCTCGTCACAGTCGGCCTGGCCATGGAGGAGCTGTTCGTGGCCGGCGGAGCAGCCGACGTGCAGGCCGAACTCACGAGTTGGATGAGCATGCGCAGCCGGCCGCGCCAGAACAACTGGATGGCCGCTCTGTACCGCGCTCTCGCAGGAAACCCGTGGTACTGCGACGGCGGGTTCCAGGACATCGCAGCAGGCTGACATCTCGCGGGCGCGGAGCGGTGAAGCACCGGCGTAACCGCACGAGCCACCTGGCTGGAGGCGCGCCCGGGCCCCTGCGGGGTGCGGTCATGCCTTCCTGGGGCGGCTGCGGGGCTTCCAGGCGAGCCACATGTGGCTGCGCGGCCGCGGCTGCCGTACTGAGGCCGTACGGCAGGTCATTGCCGCCTGGCAAGTCACCGTCGTGGATCCTGACTGGGGGCGCAACGACCTGCTCAGGCCGACGCTGCGCCGCGCGCTTGAGGCCCACCAAGAGCAGACGCACGTCCGCGCTGCGGGGCGGGGCTCCTAGCGGCTCCCGAGACGGTGCCTTCCCCCGACCGCGTCCAGGAGCCGGTCCACCGCGGCCACGGCCTGTGGGTGGTCCTCGTGGGGGAGTTGTGACTTTTCCATCTGGCCGAGCAGGCCGTTGTTCTCGTCTCCGTTCTCCAGCGCGCGTTTGTTGTAGGCGAAGAGCACTGTGACCTGTTCTTCTTCCCGGTGCAGCCGTGTGCTGTCGATCATGTTCGTGTGGGCGTACTCGCCCTGCCGGGACGCCCAGGCGGCTCCGATGTCCTCGGCGAATTCCAGGCGCCACGAGCCGACGAGTTCGACGAGCGCGGCGGCCACTTTTTGCTGCCGACGACTGGGGAGGTTTCGGGCACCTTCCACAACCCGGATGGTGAAGGCAGCGAGACGGAATCCGCTGAACGGCGTCGGGTCGTAGGTGTTGCTGGTGTCGAGCCCGGTCCGTGCATACATCACATCGGCGCGCAGTTCGGTGACGATGGCGCGCAACTGCGCCTCCGCCGCGGCCTGGGCCCTGCCTGCTTCCTGGCGGCGGGCGATCCATGGAGCCAGGATGGCGCCCAGGATCACGGTGGTGGCCGCCGCGATCGGGATGGTCTTGAGAGAAGTGTCGAGCCACGACTGTGCCAGGTACATCGGGTGCCCTTCGGGCCTGCGAGGCGAAGTGTCCGTCGTACCGGCTCTCCGTGCCGGTTGTCCCCGGATTCTCGGTACCGGTGCCGATTTGGTGCCGCCGGCCCCGCCGCGTGGTGCGGACTCAGGCTGGAGCCGAGAGGCCCACGCTCGCACCAGTCGACGCAGAAGGTCCCTGCCATGCTGGGTCCCAACCCCGAAGGCGCCGGTCGCCCCGCCCTGGAACCGGACACAAGGCCACGGGATAGATCACGAGTGGTGATCTGTCCCGTGAACGCCCCTGCTGGCACGATGAGTTGGCGACGACAGTGGGGGACCGATCGTGCACGAAGACCGACGCCAGATCCAGACAGCGGTGCTGGGCACCGCGGATTCGGAAATACCGCTGCTGCTGCCGCTGGAGGCGATCGAGCTCAACGCCTTCCGCCAGCAGCACCAGCACGACACGTTCTGGTGCGGGATTCTGCTCGGAGGCTGCGGCACACAGCTGGCAACGAAGCTGTACACGGACCGGGTCTGCCACTTCGCGCACCATCCAGGCCACGACGGACAGCCGCACCACTGCGGCCGGCAGGCCCGCGGGGTGGGCAGCGCCGACCATCTGTATGTGAAGGCCGCGGCCACGGCCTGGCTCCGCGATCGCGACGAGCACGCCGACATTGACTTCGTCCGCCCCGGCGGCGCTGCGTACGGGTCGGTGGTCGACATCCGGTTCAAGGACACCGGCCTGCGTGTGCACCTGGACCAGGAGGTGGAGCCGGACTGGGATGAGGACGGCCAGGAGCCGGTGCTCGGGGTATCGGTTCCCGTGGACCGCGACACCCTGATCCGCCGTTGGTACGTGCACCGCATCCGGCTGGAGTCTGAGGGCACCAGCCGTCGGGTCCGTATCGGCACCGAGGCCTTCGCGCGTCCCACCGAGTGGTTCCCGCTCGACGACTGCGCCATGACGCAGCGCGGCCTGTCGACACCGGCGGTGGAGGAGATCGTCCGATCGCGGACCAGCCGCCCCGTCTCGACCTGGACGGCGGGCCGGACCAGGAAGGTTCCCGCTCCGCAGGCGCGGGCGGAGATGCTGCTGGAGAAGCTGGCAGACGCCCGCAGGCTGGGGTCTGTGCTCGTGGTGACCCGGGTGTGCCACGAGATCAGCGCGCTGACCGGCGTTGAGGGGCCTCTTCAGGGCCGGTTGCAGGCCGCGGTCGCGACTGCGGAGCGCTGGCTGGGGGAGCAGGCAGCAGCACGCCGGGCGCTGTTCGCAGGTCTGCAGCAGGCCGTTGTCGCCGGAGACAACATCACGGCGGGGCGTTTGCTGAGCCGCGCCAACGCGATCGCCGGTCATGCCCGTACGGAAGCGGAGCAGGCCATCGCTGCTTCGGCCGCCGAGTGCCTGGAGGTCTACGCACGGCACCGGCAGGCCAAGATGGCGGCCAAGCGGGCCGATCGAGACGCCAAGCGAGTCCGGCAGGCTGCTGACAAGGTGCAAGCCCTGTTGGCAGCTCTGGAGCGCGGCGGGGTCGGACAGCCGCGGAAGCCGATGCGCAGGATGGTGAAGGAACTCGAGTTGGCCGCAACGTCCATCGGCGTGCAACTCGATGCCCAGCAGCGGAACCAGATCGACATCTGGAGACGCCGCGCCGAAGCACCCCGGCCGCGAGAGCCAAGACCCCGCACGCCCGCGGCGCCCGGGGAGCGCGGTGCGCGCCCACAGCGGAAACCACCCCTGCATGAACAGGTGGCCCGCCGCCTGTGGCTGAAGAAACCGTGCCCGCGCTGTCGCGCCGCCAAGGGCGCAGCATGTCTCAACGACGAACGTGTCGGGGGTGGGAGCCTGCGCCAGATACCCCATGACGAGCGGTTCCAACTCCTCATCACCGAGCGGCAGAACCAGGCGAAGCTGCCTGCGCAGCGTCCAGCAGCTTCCCCGCTGCGAGGTCGGCCCCAGCGCGTGGTGGATGTTGCCTGCCCCACCTGCAAGGCCAGGCCCGGATCGGGTTGCAGGACACCGGACGGCCGTCCGCACAACGCCCGCGTCGCGCGCCTCCGGCGCGGGGGCCCGACCGGCTGAACCCCCGAACTGGGTCCAGGCCGACGTCGAGTACGGCAAGGTCCTCCTGGTCGCGGAGCGGCGAGGGCGCGCACGCGTTCTGATTTGACCTTGAGGTGAGTAGTCATGTCGGTACAGCTGTTGGCGTTGCGCTCGATGCGCGTGCGGACGCAGTGCTGACGCCGCTCCCCAAGGGACAACTCGCAAGGCGGATGCCCAGCGGGCCGTCGCCCGAGGTGGGTGACACCGCGCCTCGTGTCCGAAATATCCTCGCCAGTAATTACGTCGGCTCCCCGAAATGATAGCGAGACTTCTAATTCGAAATTGGGGATGAAAATAAAACGGGCACGCTGTCTCTCTTTGTGATCTCGTCAGGCCTCTGACCTGGGAGAACTTGCGTTTGGCAGGTTGCGGTCGGCGACGGGTTGACGCAATCGTCCGCCGTGGACTCTAATTACTGAGCTTGAACTCGTGAAGTCGTCGGGTTGAGGGATAGGCCGGTTCCGGCAAGGCATCCGTCGATGAGGTCGCTGCGGTACTGGATCGTGCGCAGGCCGCGCCGGACGGTCTGGACCAGGTGGTCTGGGCTGGTGAAAGCAACGTTGCTGAGCCAGCCGCGCCGCAGCAGGGACCAGATGCCCTCGACCGGGTTGAGATCCGGTGCGTAGGACGGCAGTTGGTAGACGGTCAGCCAGTCCCGATCGGCGGTCCACCTGCGGAGCCGAACGTCGAGGTGCACGTTCAGGTTGTCCCAGATGAGCACGATCGGGCCGCCGAGTTGTTGGTGAGCGACCTGTAGCAGGTCGCGGTAGTCGGTCCAGGCGAAGGACTTGCGCCCGTCGCGCCGGCCGTCGTCGCGGCGGGGCCGGTAGATCAGGCGGGAGCGTTCGCCTGGTTTGTAGCAGGTCAGGGCGGCGATGGAGACGCGTCGGCGGGAGCGGCCACGGACCCGGATGACGGGGGTGTGCCCGCGTCGGGCCCACGTGCGGGCGATCGGCGGCGTCATCGAGAAGCCGGACTCGTCCTCGAAGACGATCCAGGCGTCGAGCGCCGCCGCGGTGTTTCCACCAGCGGCCAGGTCTCCTTCACCCAGCCAGTGATCGCCTCATCGTCACGCTCAAGGGCCCGTCTGGCCGGAAT
This sequence comes from Streptomyces sp. NBC_01465, assembly GCF_036227325.1. NCBI lineage: Bacteria > Bacillati > Actinomycetota > Actinomycetes > Kitasatosporales > Streptomycetaceae > Streptomyces > Streptomyces sp. NBC_01465. The sequence goes on from NZ_CP109467.1 coordinate 8,834,952, forward strand.
CTGACAGGAGAAACCGTGGCGGATCAGTAGCTTGCGCACACCCTGGATGGTGTAGCTCTTGTGGAAACGGCGGCCGATCACGGTCTTCACGCGGGTCAGCGTCCACCGCTGGTCCGGCCAGCCGTGAGCCATGGGCCCCTTGGCCAACTCCGCCTCCAGCTGCAGAAATTGGGCCTCGCTTAAGCGTGGCGGGGAGGCCGATCCGACCGAGCGCAGGGCCCGCGGGCCGCCCTTGGCCCACGACCTCCGCCACCGCTGCACCGACCGGACACTGACCCGCAGATCTTTCGCGATGACCAGGCTCGGCTCGCCACGGGCGAACCGCCCGGCCGCCACCTTCCGGATGCCCTCGCGGAACTCTCGCCGCTCGTCCGTCAGACCACCGCCCTGCGCGTACCTCATGACAACGGCATACCGCGAGGATCAACCCCTGTCAGCAGCTACGACACCACGAGTTCAGGCTCAGTAGTCGAGCCGCGCGGAAATATCCAACTGATTACTGTCCAGGGAGAGTTATGCCTAACGACCCTTGCGTGCCGATCATCAAGGACGCGCTCCGGGAACGTCTCGCGGACACCGAATCGATCATCCTGCGCCGCAGTGAACTGACGAAAATGTGGCGCACCGCCGAGACGAAGCTCCTCGCGCTCGCCTGGACGGCGGACCCGAGTTCGGCCGACCCGGGCGAGGGGGCTGACCGCACGGACCTGGTGGCAACACTTCTCAGGCCGGGCAAGACACGGACAAGCGCCGGAAGGCTCATGCAGCTGGAGCTCTCCCTGCTAGAGGTGGGAATCCATTGCGAGCGGCCCCTCGCGCGCCTGGACTCGCCGACCGCTACGGTCCGCATCTACCGCAAGTGGCGCACCTTGAAGAGCGACTGACCTTCCGCTCCGGCCGGGACCGGCTCGGGCCCCCACCACGCCCTGTTCAACTCGCTAAGGGCCCCAGCCCAGCATCGCGTAATCCCAGTACCCACGGGGCAGTCGAGCCCCCCGCGGTATCCGTGTCAGTCGTTGGAAAAGCCGCGGAAGGTCCCTGATCCATCAGCGGAGTCGGCGTACTCCGCGAAGTCCATGTTGGAGATGCTGAGGTTGGCCGAGATGTCAGGAAACCAACGAGCGGGGACCCTAAACGTCCGCCCGGGCTCCTCATAGAGATCCACGGCCAGGACCGCGTGATCCGGATCCTTCATCGTTACTGCGTCCGCCAGGAACAGGTAGAAGATCTGGTCGTCTTCAGCCGCGGCAGCCTCTTCATCCACCAACGCCTGGACCTCCACACCAGCAAATCGACGCTCGCTGACATACGTGGCAAGGGGGTACTCGCCCGCCCCGTCGAGTGCGGCTCGAACCGCGTCCCAGGCTCCCTCGTCACCGAAGTCGGTACGCATGACCAGCGAGGTCAGATCATAAGGCTCAGGCAGAGACATCCCGTGATCTTCCCACCAGGCATGGACATCGACCGTCACGAGACCGTGCACCCATCAGACGCGTCGTACGGCTCCTGAAGCGAACAGCTGGACCATCGTCAATGCGAGGTGCACCGCCATGACCGCTTCCTGCACCGTCTCATCCCGAGTCTCTTGCAGGTCGCCGTGGCGGCTGGTCTGCGGACGAGCAGCCGCCCACAGCCTTGGTCATCGAGGTGGAATGGCCGACGGGAGCGTGCGCAGCCGATACGGACGGCTAGTTACCGCATGCTCGGGTCGTCCCCCTTGGTGATCGTGTTGGCTGTGTTCTCCAGCCACAGGAGGGCCCAGCCGATCCCGGCGTTGAAGTCCGGCGATCCGGCTGGAGCCTCGTTGCGCAGCCGGTCGGTCAGGACACGCAGGTCGTTCTGCAGCCCCTGTCGGCGGACGGCCGCCATGGCCTGCCGCATGTCGTCAGTGATGTACTTCTCGATGTCGTCCATGGCCACGTCCACACCCCCGTTGGTGCCGTGAGGATATGGCCCGGGCGCGGACGTGCGCGTACTTCTCACGAGGCGGGATCCGCACATGCCACACGGAAGACTGGTCCGCGAGTCCAATAGGCCGGGCGGCATAGTTCACTTCCCGCCCGTGCAGAACGGTCTCGACTATCTGATCGATGTCATCGACTGCCTCGCCGGGGGACCGGGGGAAGTGACCCCTCGGCGGCTGAAGTACGCCGTGCTGCACCTTCAGGCCGCAACCGAGGTGCTGCTGAAGTACCGGCTCTACCAGGAACACTGGACGCTGGTCCTGCAGAACCTGGATGTGTCCCGGGCGAACAAGAACAAGAAGATGAGCCGAGACCGTTTCGACAGGGGCGACTTCGTCAGCTGTGGCCCGGAGGAGACGGTGGAACGGCTCCGCTACCTCCTGGGGGTGCCGATCAGCGACCAGGAGCAGGAGCAGATTGTCGCGTTGGCCAAGTCCCGGAATGCGTTGCAGCACTTCGGCTTGACCGACTCGGACGGCACGATCGAAGTCCGCACGGTGGAGGTCCTGGACTTCCTCATCCGGTTCCTCGACGAGCAGTTGCTGCCCAATCTTGATGAGGCGGAGCGCGAAGGCGTCGATGACGACGTCGAACACATCCGTGGCGGTCTCAGGCAGATCCGTACCTTCGTCGAGCGGCGCATGGAGCGTCTGAAGGGCCAGCTCGAAGCCGTTGAGGAGCGCATACTCGAGTGCCCTGACTGTCGGCAGTGGGCCCTGCAGGTGGGCGATCCGACCTCGTGCCTGTTCTGCCACACGGCCACGGATTCTCAGCAGGCCGCATGGACCTACGCCACGTACGTCCTGCGCCTCCCCTGGCGCAGTAGGCCCACAACGGATGTGTTCAGTCAGCCGGGCACCCCTCCGGTCGACCCGTGTCCGGAGTGCGGGACCGACACTCTGGTGCAAGGCGCCCTCACTGCGGCCCAGCCGGATCGCCCGACCAACTTCTGCTTCAACTGTGCCCTGGCGTTTCCTGAGCTCTGCGAAATCTGCAGTCAGCCGTTTCGTGCTGCGGACGAGGAGTCCATCTGTGGCAGCTGCCTCTCTCTGGGATCAGAGGACTGAGGACTCGACGGTTCAAGAACGGTGCCGGATGCGGTCCAGGTCGGCGTCGAGGACGGCAAGGTCCGGATGGTCGCGGAGCTGCTGCTCGCGCGCCCATTCGGCGAGGTCGGCCTTGTGGGCGGCTCGCACGTCGTCGACGCTGCTGCCGGTGAACTCGGCGATGTCGACCACGGCCTGGTGGTTGAGGCCGTTGTACCGGTTGGCCAGCGCGTAGGAGGTGGCCATGTCGCCGGCGCAGCTGAAGCCGGTCACGGTGAGTTTCTCCAGCAGCCACCGCCGGAACGGGGTGTCCTGGGTTTTCCAGGCGGGGTCGTAGTTGTCGTACTCGGGATCATCAGGGGCCGGGGCCGAGAATGGGCACGGGAGATCCTTTACCGGTGCGGTGGCGGCGTATGCGGCGGCCTCGTACGGGCGGTTCAGGCTTCTTCGATGGAGGTCAGGGCGTCGGTGACCATGCGGGTGGCGAAGGTGTGGTCGTCGCCTGCGATCCGGTTGATGTGCTCCGCGAGGAGGAACGCGGTGGCCTCCAGCGGCGTCATCTCGGCGGCGGTCCAGTCCCCGTACTGCGCGCGCCACAGGCCCGGGCCCAGGCCGTTGCCGGCGGCGATGACCAGGCCGGCCATGGTCGGGATGACCTCGGGCGGGAAGGTCTTGGGCATCATGCGCATCGTGGCAACGAAGTGGGGGACGACGGCCTCGATGACCTCCTGGTCGTGGTCTTCGTAGCACTCGCGCAGCCACTTCATGAACACGTAGATGAGCGTGCAGGCGCCGTCCAGGATGTCATCGGCCTCCTCGGCGCTCACTGACGCGATGAACTGGTCGCTCAGAACGCCGAGTTCAGGATCAGGCCCCGGAGCGTCGTTGTGGACGGACGCGATCCTGGAATCGATGATCATGATGGCGGTCGCGACGTCGCCGACGGGGGCGTTCTGGGGGTCGCAGGGTGAAGTCACAGGGCCTCCTCGTGCGGCCGCAGTCCGATTCGCGGCGTATCCGCACGGTAGTCCGTCGGCGGTCCGGAGATCCGGCCAAGCGAACAACTTGCTCTGGTCCCCACCAGCCCTGCTCGAAGCGGCCAGGAACGGCACGGGGCGGAGTGGTGGGGAGCCCGGCGGCAGCATCGGCTTCACGGACGCACCGCCGGGCACCACCCAGGGTGGCATGCGGCACTGACACAGCCCTGGACACCAGTCTCCGCAGGGAGGAAGGAGACAGCTTCGGCCTGGCCCCTGGCCCCTGGATCCGGAATCCTGCAGAGCTTCGCCGACCGAGCGGGGAGCCGCTCAGGGAACTCCTGACGCGCAGTGCGCACGCCCAGAATCCGCCACCGCCTTACGCCACCGTCATGCGGTGTCTATTGTGGTGGCATGACTGTGACGATGACGCTGCGCATCCCCGACGAGGTAGACCCCTCCATCCGCGCCGGGGCCAAGGCCTCTGGCATGAGCGTCAACGCCTACGTGGTGCTGGCCGCACGCCGCCAGGCCACCCTCGACGCCGCCCGCCAGCTCGCCGCCCTGGGCGCCGGCGACGACCTGGCGGGCGAGGGCGACAGCCTGTGAGGCGCGGCGAGATCTGGACCCTCGCCGACGAGCGCAACGTCCTGATCATCTCCCTCGACGGGCTGGAGGAGGCGTTCGGTGCGGTGCTCGCCATCGTCCTGCACCCCTCGGGCCGCTACCCCGACACCGCCATGTCGGTGGTGATCGGCGACCCGCTCCCGTGCACCGCGGTCGCGGTGAACCTCCAGCAGCTCAAGGCCGCACGCTTCGAAGGCGCGAAGCTGGCCGGGCCCGTCGACGCCGCGGCCATGGCGCGCGTGGATGCCGCGCTGCGCGCCGTGCTCGATCTCTGACCGACGTCCCGGACGCCTGCCGTCTCGGTGCGAGGCGGGCCGGTTGCTCACAGGGCAGGTCGGTCTTCGTCCGGGGTCTCGTCCTGCGCGAGGCGCTGGTCGAGGTCGGTTGCCCAGGCCAGGGCCCAAGACCGCAGGTCATCGGTTTGCTCAGCGGTGAGGCCGTAGGCGGTGAAATCCTGCTCGTCCCACCACTCCGCTCCCACCAGGCGGTCGCGGAGGTCGTGGAGGCTGAACTCGAAGCGGGCGTGACGGCGTCCGAGCGTTTCGAGATCGGCGGTGGCGGGAGGCGGCGTGCACATCAATGAGATCGCGGACGACCCCTCGTTCCGACAGGGCGCGCACCTTGGTGCCGATCACGTCGTCCAGGGCAAGGACGGGTCCGTATTCGGTGGGGGTGGGCGGCGCCCAGAACGCCTCTTTGAGGTGCTGTACGCCCCAGCCCCGGCTGGTGAGCCCGTCGGCGACAACGCGGACGATGTCCTCGAGGGGAGCCGGGTTCTCGGTGGCCACGTCCAGGTCCTGGGAGAGTCGGTCGACCAGGCCGTGGGCCTGGACCGCGTAGCCGCCGGTGAGTACGAGCGGGAACGGGGTGCCGATATCCATGACGTCGGCCAGCAGCCGGCGGTGCAGGCCGCTCAGGTTCATCCAGCAGCCGCAGTTGTCGGTGCGAGCTCGGGGAAGGTCCGTTCCCAGGCGTCCCGGAGCGGGCGGCTGACCAGCGTGCGAAGGACGGGCCACTGCTCGACGAGCAGGTCCCGGTTCAGGAAGCCGACCAGGTCCTGCCGCCCCAGTAGGACGCCGGCGGCGAGCTGCAGGACGGGCTGGCTGACGGGCAGCCGTTCCGAGAGCATGCCGCAGATCAGTACGGCGATGCCGAGGACAACGACGAGTTCCAGTCCGAGCACGGCAGGTGCACCTCCTCGGCTTCATGATCACCCCGGGAGCAGGGGTGGGCATCCGTTGCCCACCCCTGCGGCTGGGCGGGTTCGGGCGCCAGTCGTACCCCTGTGACCCTGCATCCTCTGCGCGGTGCGGCGGTGGTGATCGCACCGACGCGCGGTACGGCACCGGGTGATGTAAGTTAGCACTCACATCCGCTGTCAGGGGGGATGTCCGCACCCGTCACCTGGTGCAAGAAAAGGGATCCGCCATGAGCAAGATCTGGTTCGTCACCGGTTCGTCCCGGGGCCTGGGCCGCGAGTACGTCACCGCCGCACTGTCCCGCGGGGACCGCGTGGCCGCGACCGCACGCAACACCGACAGCCTCAAGGACCTGATCGAGCAGTACGGCGACGCGATCCTGCCGCTGGCCGTGGACGTCACCGACCGCAAGGCGGTCTTCGCAGCCGTCGAGCAGGCACACGCGCACTTCGGGCGCCTCGATGTGATCCTCAACAACGCGGGCGGCGCGGTCTACGGCGCCGTAGAGGAATTCACCGAGGCCGACCTCCGCTCCCAGCTCGAGCTCAATCTCTTCGGGCCGTTCCATGTCACCCAGGCCGTGCTGCCGTATCTGCGGGAGCAGGGCAGCGGCCACATCGTCATGATCTCGACCGTCGCCGGACTGGTGTCGTTCCCCGGCATGGGCGCCTACAACGCCGCCAAGCACGCCCTGGAAGGGCTTGCCGGGGCCCTGGCCCAAGAGGTCACGGACCTCGGCATCAAGGTCACCATCGTCGAACCCGGCCGCTACGGGACTGAAGCGCCCCTCAGCTCGGCCGGCCGCGCTGAGATCATGGCGCCTTACGCCCATCTGCGGCAGGAGACCGAAGAGGTCGTGCAGACCCAGGAGTGCCACGACCCCGCCGCCGCGGCAGCGGTCATGCTGAAGATCGTCGACGCGGAGCAGCCGCCGAGCCGCATCTTCTTCGGCACAGAGGTACGCCCCATGGTGGATGCGTCCTACGCCGAGAAGGTCAAGTCCTGGGACGCATGCGCCGACCTGACCGAAGAAGCCAACGGCGAACCCCAAAGCCAGGCATAACCAGAGGCCCCGGTCCAGCGGCACCCGCGACGGGTGTCGCTGGACCGGGGGCGTCGTCTGGACCTGGCGCCGAGGGCGCCGTGGAGATTCGGGCCACCACCGGTGCCCCGCCCCTGGATCGCAGAACCCACCAGCACCAGTTGAGGAGATCATCGTGCAGCCCCCGTCGCAGGACCCCGAGGCCAAACGCCCGTATCACCACGGGGACTTGCGCGCGGCGCTGATCGAGACCAGCTTCGAGATCCTCGCCGAGTCCGGGCAGGCCGACTTCTCGGTGGCCAAGGTCGCCAAACGGCTCGGGGTGAGCTCCGGCGCCCCCTACCGGCACTTCCGCGACCGACAGGAGCTGCTGGCCGCGGTCACGGAGCAAGCCTCCATCGAAGCCGTCGCGCAGATCACCGACGCCGTACGTGCGGCGGGATCAGACCCCTGTGAGCGGATGGCCGCGGCCGCCAAGGCCCATGCCCGCGAGGCCATCACCCGAAGAGGAGCGATCGACGCCATCCTCACCACGAGCCTGCGCCTCGAACGAGAGGGCCAACTCGCTTCGGTTTCCCGGGAGATGCGCGAGTCCCTTCAGCAGCTCATCCAGGAAGCGAGCGGTTCCGATCCGGCTGACCGCGATGTGCTGTTCGAGCAGTACCTGGCCACGGTCAACGGCTACGCCGCGCTGTTCGAAGCCGGGTACTTCCCGCCGGCGCAGCACACATCCGACGACATCGCCGCCCGTGCCGCCGATGCCGTCAAAGCTCTGGTGACCGGATGGAAGAGCGCTCGGCAATAACGTGGAGTGGCTACCGACCGGTAAGCCCCCAACTGACCTCACAACAGACCGACTTCGCAACATCCGGCGATTGCCGGAGCACCTTTCGCTATCGATGGAGATCAACATGACCACCCCCCTTCCCGGCGGCACGCTCACCCTGGGCGGCGACCTCACCATCACCCGCATGGGATACGGCGCGATGCAGTTCGGCCAGCACGGGATCGCAGGCCCGCCGGAGAACCTTGATGAAGCGGCCAAGGTGCTCCACGAGGTGGTCGCCCTCGGTATCACTCACATCGACACGGCCGGCTTCTACGGCGCCGGCGGGGTGAACCACCTCATCAAAACCGCGCTGCACCCCTACCGCGAGGGGCTGCAGATCGCGACCAAGGTCGGCTTCCGGGCCGACGACGAGGGGAACTGGGGGCCCGCACAGGACCCTGCCGACATCAAGCAGCAGGTGTACGAGAACCTGGAACAGCTGGGCCTGGGGACGCTGGATCTCGTCAACCTGCGATGTCTTGCGGACTCCCTCGACGCGGTCAGCGACGGGCCGCTGTCTGAGCAGTTCGGCGCCCTGGCGGAGCTGCAGCAGCAGGGCCTGATCCGCCACCTCGGCCTGAGCACCGTCTCGGAACGCGCCCTTGCCGAAGCACAGAGGATCGCGCCGGTGGTGTGCGTGCAGAACTACTACAACCTCGCCCACCGCGCGGACGACGCGCTCGTCGACCGCTGCGCGGCCGAAGGCATCGCCTTCGTCCCGTACTTCCCCCTCGGCGGATTCTCCCCGCTCCAGTCCCAGACCCTCACCGAGGTCGCGGCAACGGTGGGCGCGTCCCACCAGCAAGTCGCCCTGGCGTGGCTGCTCCAGCGGTCCACCACGATGGCACTCATCCCCGGCACGTCCTCGATCGCCCACCTCCGCGACAACCTCGCCGCCGCATCACTTGAGCTGCCCGCGGACGCGGTCGCCAAGCTCGACGCGATCGCCACCGCGACGGACTGATACAAGACCAGCGACCCAAGCTGGTGACAAGCATGATGGGCCTACCTGGGCGAAGCACCTACCGGTGGAGGTCCGGGAAAGAGACCCTCAGAGGCGACGGTGAGTGAGCGTTTGAGATCGCGAGCTCGTCAACAGGACAGAGTTGGGGTGCTGCGGATGAACGAAAGTCAGTTTGCGTGCTGATCGTGCCGTTCCCGCCCGGGGCAGCTCATCGTTGGCGGTACGTGGACGGCTTTGGGAAGAACGACGCGGTGATGGCGGAGTTGGCAGGGGCGTACTGGCTTGATTCGCCGGTGCATGCCGCCGATGACTGTGTGTGGTGTGGGCACCTTCGAGGCCCTGAGGGACCGCCTCCCGCGGAGGGAGAGCGGAGGCTAGACGGCTCTCTCCCCGCGATGCCAGCGGGCGCTTGGGCCCTGTGGAGAGCTCCGGGACGGCCGGTGACGCAGGCCGCGGCCGCTGCGACAGTGACGGCCGACTTCTGGCAGGAGGTCCGTTAGGACTTCTTCAACCAGCTGCCGGTGCAGGGGACTTTGCGTGTGGGCCGTGTGCCCACGACCGTGGGAGGGCCGCGCTCGTGGGCATCGGGAGCAGACGGTCAGGAAGCTTGTGCGGCGGCCGGGTTCTTCTTGAACCTGGCCTTCTCCGCCGTGATAGCCACTTCGTAGGCGGTCAGCTTTTCGCCGGGGAACGCTTTGAGCGCCGCGTCGTTGTTCTGGTACTTGGGCAGCAGCTTGAGGTCGTCCTTCGAGCCGATGTAGTGGTCGATCGCGTTGAGGAACTCATCCTTGGTCGGCTGCCTGCACATCAGATCGCGCATGCCGTCGCTCAGTGCCGGACTCTCCACACCCAAAGCCGCCTCGGGCTTGCTGTGGTGCCCGGAGACCCGATCACGCGCCACGTCGGCGGGGTTCACGGAGAACACCCACGTCGTCATGGACTCGGCCTTGTGGTACTCGCGGTAGAACTGGTCGTCGTGGTGCGGGGTACCGCAGAAGTAGGCAATCACCTTCTCCGCGCGCCGCTCGTTCTCCCGCTCCTCGGGGGTCGGCTTGGCGCTGGCCGTGCCGGCGGCGGCGGTCAGCAGGACGGCGCCCAGTGCGCCCACAATCACGTAGCGTGCAGTTTTCATACAAACGACCTTCCGTCACGTGGACTCCACCTCCCCGGTGCGCCACGCGGTGGTCACCCACGCGGCGTAAGGCCCCGATTCGAGGTCAACGACACCTCCGCTTCTACGATGTCCCCGGCCACGAGCCAGCCACGAGGGCTCCCAGCGCCAGGAGGGCAGCAACCGGATCGCCGGGCCGAAGGCCGATAGCGACCACCGAAGCATGGAGGTCCTTGATCCCCAGGACACCAACTGCTGGCAGGCGCGGCCAACGGTCGGAATCCGGTACCCACACCACGTGCCACGTACTCGACTGGCCTCCCTCCTACGGCTTGAACTCACCTAGTTAGCAGGGAAGGCGTCACCTACGACGAGGCCAGTGCCGACCATCGCAAGGCCCGGCTCGAAGCGGAGGGCTGCACGAACGTGGAGATCACCACGACCAAGCAGGGTGGCCTGCTGAAGCCGAAGCCCTGAGCACCGCGGTCTACAGCTCGATGAGTGCCCACCGGCGGTGCCCACCGCCGTCGCGGTCGGTGTCGATGCCGCACGACACCACGCCGGCCGCCGCCAACTCGTGCAGCAGGGCGTCGTCATCACCCTGATGTAGATCGTGGTGGGAGAGGACCAGGATCAGTGCGCGGTGGTCCTGGTCGGCGAGGTGGACGCTGATGCGCCGGCCTCCGTCGGCGAGCGCCGCGGGCACCAACAGATTCACCACCGCGGTCACCGTCGTCGTGTCCGGCCGGTAGCCCCAGGAGGTGAGCTGGTCGACGACCAGACGTACGGCCTTGCCCGAAGCGTACGGGGCGCCCCAGGGTGAAGCGTCCAGCATCCAGTTCGCGCCTTGTCTCGAGGCCATCGTCACCGTCATCCGCCCGCGGGCACCTGCCAGGGTGCCCGCTCCGAGCGGTCCGTACGACCGCACCATCTCGCGCTCGGGGGGTGGCGGCGACGGCGGCTTCTTCGGCGGTGGCGGGGTCTTCGGCGGGTAGTCCGGGCGCGGCTTCCGCTCGTCCTCGACCCGGCCGTTCTCTACGCGCGGTTCTGACGTCACGGCAGCCTCCCTGAGGCCAGGCACCGGCCTTGCGGCCCGTACGGCCATCGTACGGACGGGCGCCGCCTGTTGGGGGTGTCTTGCGTGGGCCCGGACCATGAGGGGTTCCCCGGGTTTCCAGGTCCTGCTCCCCGTACTCGATCTCTGACTGACGTGCCAGCCGCCTGCCGTCACGGCGCGGCGGCCGGGACGACGGAATCCGTTCGTCCTCCCGGTGCGGCCCGTGCGATGGACCGATATCGAAAAGGAGATCGAAATAGTGCGATCTGAACGGTTCCAGCAGTACTGCCTCACCGCCCTGGCGAAGGGCCCCGACATCCAGGCAGTGGAGCCGTGGAGCAACACGGTAGAGCGGCCCATGGGCCTCGCCCTCACCACCGTGGCCGCCCCCGGCCAGAAACTCGACCAGACGGAAATCCCCGTCACCGGCGAGAAGCCCGCCGAGATCCCGCTGCCCGACCTCTACGAGGACGGCAAGATCAGCCCAGCCCGTGCCGAGTTGTACCTCGCCGCGCTCCTGACCAACGGCGGCTCCGAGGAACTCCTGCGCGCCAGCGGCTACTCCGGTCGGCCGGTGCCGGCGATGCACCCCGGGGTGGGCGTCGAATTCCACTCCGGCGGCAAGGCGAATCTTCCCTTCGCCCACACCGCACGCTCGGACAAGCAGTTCGGCGGCAAGCCCTTCCTCAACCTCCACTCCGAGTTCTGAGCCCGGCATGCAAAACGCAGACGACGAAGTCCTCTTCTCCTGCGCCGTGTGCCACGGGCGGCTGTCCGCTGCGGTGCGCGAGGTCGCCCCGCCGGCCGACGCCGAGACCTGGACGCCGCTCGACTCCCTGGTCGACCCCTGCCCGCCGAGGATGGCGGCTGGCACCTTCGCCGTCGATCCGGAGCCCGGGCGCGTCGCCTGGGGCGCGCCGCCCAAGGGCTTCGGACGTTCCCGGGCAGGCCAAGGGCCCGAGGTGGACCTGCTGTTGAGCCCCGGCGACCTGGTGGGTACCACGAAGATCCTCAGCCGCTGGGGCGGCTGCTGCGGACCCGCGGCGCATGACGGGCCGAATCTGGCGTGCGCAGGGTGCGGGGCAGAGGACGGGCTGTGGATCGGCGACTGCTACACCTGGCTGGAGGTCGTCCTCAACGGGCGCCTGGTCAAGGCGGAGTCGGCCCGGTAACAAGCGAGCAGCCCGATATCGGGATGCGCAGCCGCCGAGGCTCGTTAGTTGCTGGAGTCGCCACCGTCGTCGCCGCTGCTGGAGGACCCGTTGCGGCGGTGGTTCTTCTGGGCTCCGCGGACCAACTGGCCTGCGGCGAGGGTGACGGCCGCGACGACTCGCACCGGGCGGGGACCGCCGCGCTCTGCCCACACCACGCACACGCATCCGACGATGACAAGGGCCAAGATCCCCAGCAGCACCACAACAGCCAACGTTCCCACCCCTGCATCCGGCCCGTACGGTCCCTTTGATCATTTCAGACGGCGTGGGTGCGCGGCACCCGTGACAAGGCGCCTAGCAGGCCTGGCAGTCACATGCGGGTACCGGCTTACAAGGCGCTGACGTCCACTGATTTACGACGTGGTACCTCGTGAGTACCGTGGAGGCATGTCGGCTCTCAATGTGGACTTTCCCGACGAGGAGCTCCAGGAGCTCCGCGAGGTCGCCAAGGAACGCGGCATGACGATGAAGGCCTTCGTGAGGGCCTCGACCGCGGACGCCATCGCCCAGCACCGGGCGCTGAAAGCCGGAGCGGAACTCTTCGAGCGGGTCTTCAACGACACCGCGCTGGCCGACGCCATCACCGCGGCCGGCATCGACGATGGGCCCCGGCCCACGAACAAGAGCCGGGCCGCCTGATCCATGCCGTCCGTCGTACACATCGACGTCCGCTGGCTCCTCCAGCAACAAGAAGCCGTCCTCAAGGACGCCACTGTCACTGACTTCTCCGCCCTGGTCGCCGCCGTCGCCCGCCACCGCGTCGACCCGCCCCGCCTCGGCATCGACTCCGACCCGGCCTGGCGCACCGCAGCCCTCCTGCACACCCTGCTCCTGCTCAAGCCGCTGCCCGCGTACAACGTGCGCTTCGCCTGCGCGATCACCATCGCCTACATGCACCTCAGCGGCGAAGGCATGGACGTGCCGTACGGCGAACTCGTCGAACTCACCAAGGACTTGAAGTCCGAGGCGGTCGATGTGTTCGCTGCCGCCGACCTGCTCCGTTCGTGGCAGGGCTGAAGCCACACTGGCGCAGCAGGACAGCGGGCGGCGGTATGAGCTGGCGCTGTCTGTCCTCCCTGGGGTCGTTGCTCCCTTAGAACTCCGCGCACTCGCGCAAGGCGGCGCGGAACACCGCCGCGTTCTCGTGTGCGGCGCCGAAGTTCTCGCGGATCTGGGCGGCCTGCCGCATCACGAATGCTCGCTGCTGCTCGGGAAGTTGGTCCAGTACGGTCGGTCCGGCGCGGACTGCGGCACGGTGCCTGCGGCAATCGTCCCAGCAGGGGCATCCCGCGGCGGGCCGGCTCGGCGTCGACTGCGGCTCCGAAAGGGTCCGGCCCAGGCTCATCGTGTGCGCGCCACACGACTCCGGTCGGTCCCGACCCACCCTCCTGGGCTCAGTGGCGGGCGGGCCGGGGCTGCGAGGTCTTCAGTAGGGGAAAGGGCGCGGGAACGGTCCGGGGCGGAGGTCGGTGAAAGCGTTCTCCACCGTGCGGGTGCCTTCCTGGTAGTAGCTCCACATGGTCCGGAAGCCCGGTCCGTAGGCGTCCGCGCGGGTGTTCAGGGCTGTCGGACTCACGTCCGGCCAGTGGCCGGTGCGCAGTCGGTCGAACAGCGACTGCAAGGCGGTCAGCTCCTCGGCCGCCGTGAAGAAGCAGTGGTTGGCCCGCTCGACGTAGACCTGGCGCAGCCGCTCCGAGCGGTGGAGTGCCGCGATCCGGTCGCCGTACCAGCGCTCGGCCTCCACGGGGGCGGTGCCGTCGCCGCTCGAGTGCAGGGTGAGGGTGGGGCGGGTGATCAGGCCGGTGAGGTTGCCTTCCAGTGCCAGGCGGGCGGCTGCTTTTGTATCGGGCTTGATTCTCGGGGCGGCGTTCAGTCGGGCGAGATCGGCGTCCAGGTCGAGGCCTGCCCTGCGGTAGAGCTCCGTCACCTCGTCGCGGCCGCTCGACCCGGCCAGTTGGGCGCGGTAGTCAACGCCGGTGGTCCAGGATGGGTTGCCGCCCAGTTCCGTCTCCAGCTGGGTGCGGCCGAAGCCGAAGAGGAACGCGCCGATCTGGTAGCGGTCGTAGAGGTACTGGTGGATGACCTGCTCGGCCGGGTCCACCGGGCGGGAGTCGAGCGAGTCGGCCCAGCCGGGTATGGGGCCGAAGGCGTTCGCCAGGGCCAGGCGGGCCTGCTGCTGGGGGGTGCCGAGGGCGGCCGCGCGTAGCAGGGTGTTGGCTCGGTCCTGGTTGGCGGCCGGGTCCTCGATTCCGGTCAGCTGCACCGGATCGTTCTCGAACAGCAGGGTCTTTGCGGCGAAGGCTACGTCCAGCAGGGCGTTGTCGGCCGCCACCGCGCCCGCCACGTCGCCGCACATCGGCAGAGCGGCCGTGATGCGGTCCGGGTGCCGCTCGGCCAGTACCGCGGTCAGTGCGCCGCCGAGGGACTTGCCCCAGGCGATGACCTGGCGGGGCTTGCCCACGTTCGCAGTGAACCAGTTGACGAGGGCGAGCTGGGCGTCCGCCATTGCCGGGGTGGGCCAGGGAGAGCTCGGGAAGTCCGTTCCGGCCAGTGCGTAGCCGTGGGCCAGGAGCCAGTCGGTGAGCTGGGGGTGGTCGGCGTCCGTGTCGATGAGTTGTGGGCTGCCGCCGGGGGTGGTGAAGGCGTGGCTCCACAGGAGTAGTTCGCCGTTCCAGTTCGGTGGGAGCCGGACCGCGAACGGTACGCCGGCGACGGTGCCGGTGAGGCGCTGCGGCTGGGCCGGGTCGTCGGCGGCGGCTCCGGGGGCGGTGAGCAGGCTGATGGCTGTCAGGAGTAGGGCGGCCGCGGTGGCGGCTGTGCGATGACCAATCCTCATTCGGTCAGACTGAGGACCGCGTTCGCCTTGCGGCAATCCTTTCAATCTGGCTCGAAACGACGACACCCGGTCAACGAGCTGAGAGCATACGGTTCGTGCTGCGGATCGTCTTCGACATGGCTGACCTGGCGCGGGTGCAGCTGTCCCCGGCCGGGGTCACCCTGGCCATCGAGGCCTTCTACAGCAGCTTGGCCCTGCGGCAGCGCACGGTGGCGCCGCTGTTCGGCGACTGGCGGCGGCAGTTGCGGCCGCTGGTGCCTGCCCGTGCCAAGCCGCTGTTCGAGGTCTTCGACCCCTACGGGCCCGTTCCGATGTTCATGGTGAAACGCACCGACAGCGCCGAGGTCTTCACCGATCATCTGCTGTCCGTACCCCGGGAGCGCTGGCGTGCCGATCTGGCGGAGGCCGGATACGCGGCGCGCACCGCGTTCGCCCACCGTGTCGCCTCGGGGGAGTTCGCCGCGCGCCGTGAGTTGGCCGACGCGATCGCGGCCTATCGGACCGGATTCGACGCCTTCGTGCAGCCGATGCGGGCGCTGGCCGAGGCGGATCTCGCCCATCGGGGTGCGGTGCTGGGGCGCGACGGGCTGGCCGGGCTGTTCGGCTCGTTGCATCCGGCTGTGCGGTGGCGGGCGCCTGTGCTGGAGATCGGGCATCGGGATAAGCGAGAGATCGTGTTGGGCGGGCGGACGCTCTGCCTGGTGCCCGCTGTGTTCCTGTGGCGGGGGCCGCAGGTGCTTGCCGAGTCCTCGATTGTGTTCCTCACCTATCCGGTACAGGGGGCGTTGGGGTTCGGTGGTGCTGCTGACGGCGATCCGCTTGAGGAGTTGCTGGGCCGTACCCGGGCTGCGGTGCTCAGGGCGGTGCGGCGGGGAAGGTCTACCGGGGAGCTGGCCGAGTTGCTGGGCATCAGCCCGGCCTCGGTTTCGTACCAGACCGCGGTGCTGCGTCGGGCCGGTCTGATCGGTACGCGGCGGGTGGGGCGGGCTGTATGTCATCAGTTGACGGCGCTCGGGCGGCAGACGGTGTATGCGGGGCAGGTTCCGGTCCGCTGAGGTGCGGGCGCCTGTGTTGTGCGGTCGGGTCGGGCGGCCCCTTCCGCTGGCTGTGACGTTGTTCAGTGGGCTCTGGCACAGATCTTGGGGAGTCGTCGCGGAGAGTGCCTGTGTCGTTCGATTGCTCTAGCCCAGCGCGATGGTCAAGCAGGCGCTGGCGTACTCCATCGCCGACTGTACGGAGAACTTCCTGCGGGGCTCGCACAACCTCCACGACGCGCCGATCACGCACACGGAGGCGATCCACCTGCGGGACATGGCCCGGGAGGCGACCAGGAAGCAGTTGAAGCTTGAACGTGAGCGGGAAGGACGGCCGATCCGATGACTACGACGAGCAAGGTGAAGTTCTTCCTCGTGCGGGATTCAGGGGGTGACAGGAGTGGAGCACCAGCAGGACCGTCAAGGTCGAGGCCGTCGCGGACGACTCCGGCTGGAACTACGCAGGCATAGCTGCCGACGTGACACAGGCGCTGCGCCGCTCCCGCCGGCTGCCGCACCGGTTCGTCGCCGCCGTCTGTGCCCTCACCGCGGGAGACCGCACTTCGGTCCGCCGGGCGGGCCGGCGGGCCGAAGGAACGATCGCAAGGCGCACCGCTGGCCCCATGGTTCTGGCTTCGCGGGTCCGTGGGCCGTTTTCGCTACAGGATGCACTGCACGGGGGAGACCAGTTTGTCACCACTGCCGGCGCTGTCGGTGGAGACGCCGTCGGTGTACCAGTGGTTGCCGCTCGCGGGGACGGAGTAGTCGATGGAACCGTTTCCCTCGTTGCCGTCCTGCTTGGAGAGGTACACGCCGCCGGACAGCGCGATGTATCCCGGATTGCACGGCCCGTAGACGTTCACCCTCATGTTGGGCGGGGCCGGGGTGCTGTTCTGGGACACGTAGGAACTCCGCAACGGCGCGCACTGGGTGGTGATGACGAGTGATTCCTTGGCGGCGGTCGTCGTGGCCGCGAAGGTCCAGCCGGTGCCGTCGGCGGAGACCGCGTTGGACACCATCCTGTAGGTGTCCGTCGAGAGGCCGCCGTTGTACTTCCTCATGTAACCGCCCCCGCCGAAGGCGCGCATGCCGGCCGGGCAGTACGCCACGCCCCGTCGGAATCCGGTCCCCTGCGGAAATCCGACCACCCGGGTGGTGACCTCGGAGATGGCGGCGAACGGTTCACAGCCGACGGTGACGTTCAGGTATCCGTGGACTCTGGCCGAGGCCGTGGCCCGGTCGAAGAAGTTGATGTCCGGGGCGAGTCCGACGAGCTGCCCCCCGGGGGCGGACGCCCCGGAGGACACCACTCGGCTGCCACTGGGGCACTGCGCGGAGCCGAACACGGGGACGCTGCTCGAAGCGCTCCAGAAGGACTGGGTCACGTAAGTGATGGGCTGGGAGGCGGGCACATCGGCCGCCGCGGGCGTGGCGCAGTAGGTCAGCCCGGTGCCGACGATCGCGGTCGCCAAGGCGGCTGCCGCGGAGGCGAAACGTAAGATTTTCACAGGGATCCTCTCATCGTGGATGGTGTGTTTTCCGCGCTGTGATCCGCGCGAGTGTCCGCGCCTCTCCGGCAGCGGCGGGCCGGCCCCCAATCATTCCGAGGGGACGATGTTCTGGTTCAGCCGGAACAGGTTGGCCGGGTCGTAGCGGTTCTTCAGCCCGACCAGCCGCTGGTAGGTGTCGGCTGGGTAGGAGGCCCGGACCAGGGACGGGTCCGAGTCGCCGGTGAAGTTCACGTAGGCGCTCACGTCCGGCCCGAGCGCGGCCGTCAACTGCCGTGCCCAGTCGACGACCTTGCCGAAACCGTCGGCGTCCATGGTCCGGGCGATGACGTTGACGATGAACTCCTGGTCGCGGAACGCGTACGCCGTCTGCGACGCGGGAACCCTGCCCACGGCGCCGCCGAGATGCTGCAGGTGGATCTCGGTCAGCGCGTTGGGTAGCGCGGCGGAGAAGTCCCGCAGGACGCGCAGGGCATCGTCGTCGAGGGTGCGCAGGAACGCCGAGCGGAAGTAGTTGTGGATCCCCCGCGGGTAGAGCGCGTCCAGGGCCTGCTGCCATGCCGCGTACGGATGGGGCGCGAACACGTCGGCGATGACGGTGCCCAGCGAACGGAAGGGCGCGGTGGCCGCTTCGCCGGCATCGGGATCGCCGGACCAGCAGCCGCCGACACCGATGATGGGCGCGCCGTGCACCGCTGCGGGCAGGAAGGGCGCCGCCGGGGCGGTCGTCAGATTGACCAGGGTGGTCAGTTCGTCAGGGGCCGCCGCGCACGCCGCCCGGTATCCGGCCAGCACCCGCTGGGCCTCTTCGGCCGGGTAGAAGACCAGGCCGGACAGGACCGTGGGGCCGGTCTCATGTAGCTGGTACTCGAAGGACGTCACCACTCCGAAGTTGCCGCCGCCGCCGCGCAGCCCCCAGAACAGTTCCGCGTTCTCCTGCGCGCTCGCGTGCACGAACTGGCCGTCGGCGGTGACGACATCGGCTCCGACGAGGTTGTCGCAGGCAAGTCCGTGCTTGCGCATGAGCCAGCCGATGCCGCCGCCGGTGGTGAAACCGGCGATACCCGTCGACGACACCAGACCGCCGGTCACCGCGAGCCCGAACTGCTGGGTCTCCGCGTCCAGGTCCTTCCACGTGCATCCGGCCTGCGCGGTCACGGTCCGGCGGTCGGGACGCACCTGGATCCCCGTCATCGGGGAGAGGTCCAGCAGGATGCCACCGTCGAGGGTGGAGAACCCGGGGATGGAATGACCCCCGCCGCGTACCGCGAGCGGCTGCCCCTCACTGCGCGCGAAGTCGACGGTGCGGATCACATCGGCCACCCCGGCGCACCGGGCGATGACCGCGGGATGCCGGTCGTGCGCCCCGTTCCAGATGCTGCGGGCCTGGTCGTACTCCGCGTCGCCGGGCACGATCGCGGTACCCCGCAGACCCTCGGTGAACTCGGCAAGAGTGGCGTCCCCGAGGGGGCTCGCCGCCGACTGGGTCGTGGTCATGGTTCCTCCGATGGGCCGTCACGTGGAGCACTGACGCTAAGGAACCCGCCCCAACGGAAACTCAACGTGATCTCAACGCGCCGCGGCCCACCCCTCGCCACCCGCATCACCGCCCGCTTGACCTCCCGCTTGACCGTCACGCAGCACGGCGAGCCGGCGGCCGGCGATGACGCACCGCAGGGGGTCGAAAACGGCTGCCGCGGCGGCCGTCTCACGGGCGGCCCGCCGAGGGTCGTCCAGCTCGGTGGACAACTCGGCCATCACCAGCCTCAGCCATCCGGCGAACCGCGGCCACGGAACGAACCTCTCCGCGGCCCGCCGGTACATCTCCCGCGCCGCCCGCCTCTCGCCGGACAGCAGCTCGATGGCCCCGAGGGCGGTCAGTGTCGCGCCGATCCCCACCACGTCACCGGCCGCTTCGAATCCGGACAGTGAGCGCCGGACGCTGCCCAGACCGTCCTCGAGGTCGCCCGCCATGGCGTGCGACAGGCCCAGGTTGATCTCGCTCAGCAGTTCCCCCCGGCGATCGCCGAGGGTGCTGCGGATCTCCCGCGCCAGCGACAGCGCCAGCCCGGCTTCGCGGTATTCACCCAGGTCGCGGTGGATGCAGCCGATGTGGTGCAGCACCTGCGCCCTGGCCAGGCCGTCCCCCAGGTCGGCGAACTGGTCGGCGGCCTCAGCGACGGAAGAAAGCGCCGATCGCCGGTTCCCGGTCAGCCGGTATGCGTAGCCCAGAGCGGACAGCACGTACCCGGTTGCCTGCACGACACCGACCCGCCGGCCCAGCAGCATGGTCTCCTCCATGGAGGGAACCAGGTGCCCGGCGATCGGGACGAGCTGTATGCAAGGCGTGATCACAGGCAGGAAGGGGGGCGTGCTGGCGTCGGAGCGGGCCAGCTCGATGAGGCAGGAGTCCAGGTGCCGGACGGCGGCGGGGCCGTCCTCACGGAACAGCGAGCAGTGGCCGAGCAGCCAGCTGCCGGCGGCGGAGTGTTCCGGCCGGCCTCGCGCGATGCCCTCGGACCGCACCGCGGCGGCCATCTGTTCGGCCTCGTCCAGACCGAAGGTGCTCCACACCAGCATGGCCTCCGCGATCTGGGCCGTCACCACCTCGTCGGGGCCGCCGATTCGCCGGACGATCGCCGTCGCTTCCGCGCCCAGCGCCCGGTGACGGTCGGCGCGCCCCTGACGGCTGTCCAGGCCGGTCAGGCCGATGAGGGCGGCCGCGCGCGGCCGCGTCGCCTCCGGTGCCAGGGCCAGCGCCCGCTCAAGCCATGACGCGCCCTCGACGGCATGGCCGCGCAGGAACCAGAACCGCCACAAGTTGGCGCCCAGGCGCAAGGCCGTCCGGGGGTCGTGCTTGCAGGCCCAGCCCAGCGCCGCACGCAGATTGTCAAGTTCGCCGTCTAGCGACTTTGGTTCCTCGATCACGACGCCGGTGGCCCGTTCGGGGTTGTGCGCGACGGCGAAGGCGAGGAAGTACGCAGCGTGGGCGGCCGCCAGCCGCTCCGCCTCACGGGCGAGTTCGAGTTTCTCGCGGGCGAACTGGCGGACCGTCTCGAGTAACCGGTAGCGGGTCGTGGCGGTTGTTCTAGTCGGTGCCACCAGTGACTGGTCCACCAACCTGACCAGCAGCCCGAGCACCCCCCCTCGCTCCAGCGGCGGATCACCGCAGGCCGCTTCTGCCGCGTCGAGGGTGAAGCTGCCCGAGAACACCGAGAGCCGGCGCAGCAGTACCTGCTCGGGGCCGGCGAGCAGGTTGTGGCTCCATTCCAGAGTGCCGCGCAGCGTCTGGTGCCGGGTGATGGGTTCGGCTCCTCCGCCGAGCAGTGACAGCGCGTCACTCAGCCGGTGGACGATCTCCGCCGGCTCTAGAGCGGCGGCTTTGGCCGCCGCTAGTTCCAGGGCCAGTGGCATCCCGTCGAGCCGCCGGCACAGCTCGGCCACCCCGGGCGCGTTGTCCGCGTCGAGCGTGAACCCGGGCCGCACCTGTGCCGCGCGATCGACGAAGAGCAAGACACTGGGGAGGCACGCGAGCCGGTCCAGGTCGGCCGTGCGGTCCCAGTCGGCGGACGGCAGGGGCAACGAGGGCACCCGCAGCGTGTACTCGCCGTGGGCATGGAGCGGCTCACGGCTGGTTGCCAGCACGTCGACGCCCTGACAACCCGCGAGCAGCACACCGACGAGCCCGGCGCAGGCGGCGAGCAGGTGCTCGCAGTTGTCGAGCACGATCAGCAGCCGCCGGTGGCGCAACTGGTCCACCAGTGCTTGTTCCCGGTCCGCCACATCCGACTCCAGCCCGAGCGCGCCGGCCACCGCGTCGGCCACCAGTACCGGCTCACCGACGGCCGTCAGGTCGACGAACCACGCCCCGTCGGGGTACCGCGAGCGCACGCGCTGCGCGGCCTGCACGGCCAGTCGCGTCTTGCCGCTGCCGCCTGCTCCGGTGAGGGTGAGCAGCCGGGCCTGACGGGTCAACCGCTCCACGTCGGCGATCTCACGCTCACGCCCGACGAAGCTGGTCAGCGAGGTGGGCAGCCGGCCGGCGATCACGGCGGCAGCAGGAACGCCGGTTGCCGGCGGCCGCTGCGCCGCGGACGCACCGGTCAGCAGGTCACGGAAGAGCGCCGCCGTCTGGGCGTCCGGGTCGGTCCCGAACGCCTCCAGAAGGTCTTCGGCCAAGCGCTCGTAGCGGGCCAGCGCCTCGGACCTGCGGCCCAGGCCCGCCAGCACCACCATCGCCGCGCGGACGGCGGCCTCCTGCACGGGATCGGCTTCGAGGACCCGTGTCAGGAGAAGCAGCGCTTCTTCCGGTGCCTCCCGCGCCAGCACGGTCGCCAGCTTCACCGAAATTTCCTGCGCCGTTTTCCGTAACCGCTCCCGCCGCGCCGTCAGCCAGTCGGCGTCCGGCATCCAGTCGGCGTCCGACATAGCGGGTACCAGATCCCCGGCATAGAGGCCCGCCGTGGCGCGTAACTGCGCCTCGTCGTCCCCGGCCAGGGCCTCCTGTGCGGATGACTCGAACCGCAGTACGTCGACCTCGACCGGTCCGGTGGCGTCCAATACGACCTGCTCATCGCGGATCGACAGCCGTCCGGGTTGTGCGCCGCCGCCGCCGGTGACCGTGCGCCGGGCTATGTAAAGGGTCTGGTGCAGATTGCGGGCTGCGGCCGCCGGTTCCAGATCGGGCCACAGACGGTCCATGACGTGCTCACGATGACACCGCTGACCTGGTGCCAGCGCCAACATCGCCACCAGCGACTTCGCCTTCCGCAGCCGCCACGTCCCGGCCTCGACCGTGACCCCGTCCACGGTCACGGTGAACGATCCGAGCAACTGGATCCGCCAGCCCTGGACGCTGTCGGACAAGACCACCACCTCCGGAGCACTCCCGCGACGGGCCACCCCCACATCCTCCCGTCGGCGGGAACTGATCACGCGGGTTTATTCCGGGCGCCTACCACGCTGGCCCGTTGCTGGCGTGCTGCCTTTCGTCCGTTTCCGACGAAGACTGTCCGAAAGATCGTGGATCAGCGGTGGTGCGTGACCTCTGACCTGGTGTGACCCGGGTCGTTTGAAGATCAACCCACGAACTTCCGGACAGTCTCGCCTGCGCCGCGACATCGACGCCGTCACCGCGGCCGTTTCCACCTTCTGGAGCTCAGGCCAGGTCGAGGGTCACGTGACGCGCGTCAAGCTCCTCAAGCGCATGGGATTTGGCCGGGCCAACCTGGATCTCCTCCGCAGACGCGTACTTCACAGTCCATGATCTTGCCGATGTCTCAAGATCGTCAACAGAGCCCGAACTTCCCCACCCGGCATAGGGTCTGCGGTGACCGCCCTGCCATGATGATCGGCCGCCAGGGCTGAACCGTATTTGGAAGAGTCTGCGGAAGAAGAGAAGACACGATGCGAATTCCATGGCGCCGACGGCCGACCGCGCGATCTCGGCGACTGCTTGACGCTGCAGGGATCGGGCCCGGATCGACAGATGACGGCAACGACCAGGTGGTCGGTCGAGAGGTTGCCTTTCGCGTCGCCCAGCGCCACTCGGGCGCGATCACTGAGGTTCTGGCGATCGTGGAGGAACTGCTCGGGGACGAGGCGAACTACGAGTTCGTCGTCTCGCTGCTGGAGAACATCCAGAACCTTGTGACGCACGGTCTCGACATGTTCTGGTCGCCCGACGAGGTGTACGCCCTGCTAGGTCCCCGAAGCGCCGTCTGCTGGGGCACCCTGGCCGGCTTCTGGACCGCAGTGGCCGATTGGTGCGCCCGTATCGGCCTGCCGTTGGAGCCTGTCGAACCGCTTCTCACCATCCAGAACGAGCAACTGAAGGTGCTGTTGTGGACAGGCAACCGGACCCTGTCCACTGGGGAGAAGCTCGGGCTCGCACAGGCAGTCCGTTACGAGAAGGCCAACGGAGTGTCCATACCCAGCTATAGCCACATCGGGGTGGCACTGCGTAGCACCGGACAACAATGATCCTGCTCAGCATGCTCGATCGGCAGAGTTCACAAGATCGTCGACAGCGCCGAATTACGTGATTGTCCACACGGCTGAACGACGTCGGTAGATACCGACGCGCCGGGGTGCTGGTCTCCGCCGGCGTCGTACGGTGCCGACGGAGACCAACCGGGCTTGCTCAGCGCCGGCTGCTGTTCTTCATCGGCCAGCGGAGGAGGTCCCTGATGCGCCACCAGAGTCGGCGCCGGTGGGGGGTTTCGGTGGAGTAGCTGGGGCCGAAGGCCACGTCATCGGCGGTGCGCCCGAGTGGTGTTCCTTCGCGCGCGTACCGTTCCGGCTGCTCGTCGGCCATGTGGCCTCCTACGGTTCGCTGGTCCCGCACCCGTGGCGAAGTTCGTTGTCGGAGCGGGTTGTGGGGGCCCAGCCGATGCCGCTGGCGTAGCTCTGTACCACAGGGTAGTAGGTGTAGGTGCCGCCGCCGTCGTTGCAGTCGGAGGACCATCGGTAGTCGATGAAGCTGCTGGCCGTCGATCCGGTGGTGGCCCAGCCGGAGTAGCCGCGTTGGCCGCTCCAGGAGTTGCGCCACATCTGGGTCTTGAGTTTCTGGGTGCCGAACGATCCGCTGCAGGCCTGTGAGGTCACCCACGAGAACCAGGCGTTGGCGCCGGCGCCGCGTAATTCGATGTCGGAGATGTAGATCGAGCAGATTGCGGAGGCCGGTGCGGCGGGGGCGGTGGAGGGCTTGGCTTCGCCTGCCGTGTAGCTGCAGGAGTACGGCGCGTGCGGGGTGCAGGAGTAGATCCCACCCGTTGCCGTGATCTTTCCCCCGCTGTAGTTCGGCTTGTTGGCGAAAAGCTCGCACGTGACGGAGCTCGGTGCGGTTGAGGCCGGTGGAGGCGGTGAGGTGCCACAACTTAGTAGCAGGGCCTGCGGCTGGCTTGGCCCCCTGGAACAGGCGGGGTCACGTGTTCCCCGACCGCCGACGGCCGGGGAACACGGTTCATTCAGCGTGCCGGGTCGCCAAATCGCCACACAGGCAGGACCCCAACGCACCAAGGGCCTGGGCCTGCTCCGCCGGCAAGGAGGGGCACGCATCCACGCCGGATCATTCGCGTGAGCGCACGCGATCTGTTCCTCGACGTCATGTTCTGAGCCGACTTGAACAGGTCAGGGCTCAGGCTGGAGAAGCGGAAGGTGACCCTGTAGGCGCCGGTGAGCTTCCAGGTGTGCAGTCACCAGGTGGCGGCGAGCGCTGTCATGATCGTTGCGGCGGCGAGTGCGGTCATGACGATTCTGATCCACCAGGTCGACCTCTGCCGTGGCGCCTGCAGGGGACCTGCCCGGCATGGGCAGTCCTCGCGGGGGGTGTGCCGCATGTTTTCCAGCCAGTAGCCACCCGACAACGCACCATGGACGACCTCACCTTGCGCTTCAGGATTCACACCATGGAAACCGGTTCTCGTCCGGTCTGGTGACGGAGGGGCATCTCATCTCCCCACTGTGGTGGTGGCGTAGAGGAAATGCGCTGCCATGGATCGGCATGCGTATACGCGGCCTGACTGGTCGGGTGGCAGTGGCTGACCGAACTCCATCGTCACGAAGCTACCGATGCCCCGCCGGATGTCCCATGCGTGCTGTCCGAGCAGGGGGCCGATCCGTCGATGGGCCTCGGTGAGGTCGACGGCCGTCATGCGGTCATCGCCCAGCGCGGCCCTGGGCCGACGACGAGCAGCCGGCCCGACGGCATGCGGAAGGTCCATTCCGGGGCCGCTGATGGGTCATGGTGAGAGAGGGGAAAGATCGTCAGCTCAAGGTCCCCGAGATGGACCTGGGTGTCCCAGCCGGGCGGCTGCAGGTGCACCTCGGTGATCTCCCGGCCCGTGAGTACGGCGAGGTCCTGGGCCAACCGGGCCGCTGCCGTGATTGCACGCGGCCATCAGATGCAGCCGGCCGCCGTTGTTGGTGCGGGCGCCGCGCACACTTTTGCCATCCACCGCGACCGCCGGCCGCAGCCCCTCCAGTAGGGCCGGCTCCTGACCGGTCTGTTCGGCCAGCCGTCCGCATACGGCCTGGTCAAGGGCCTGTCCGTCGATACTCTGCAGGGCCCGGCGCACGGTCGGCTCGCTCGGCGCCACCCACATGCCGGTCCGCGGATCACGCCGGGCGCCGAACGCACGCAGGATTTGCTGGGGCAGATCCGCGGCCCGCTGGCCGATCGCCGCCAGGGACCGGCAGCCCGCCGGCACCGCACATGCCGCGATCACCAGCACGACCACCAGAGCATGCCGCACCCCACGCGGCCGACGAGGATCCGGGATCCGGGCGAACCAGCACAACACCCCTTGCCCCCGGCCCGACTCGCGTACCCGACTGAGTCGCCGAAGTGCGGGATGCGACGATATGACACAGGCGGGCATGGACGTCCCCTTCGATCATGTGAGCCTCAACAACCCACGTGATCAACGACGTTCATGCCCGCCCACCTGCATCTACACCCCGCCAAGCGACCGTGACGAAGCCCTGCCAGAGCGGCCACCGCCCGAGGACGCCAAACCACCTGCGCCGCCGGCGACAAGTGCCGCGCGTCCCCCACCAGATCACTCACATCCAGGTCAACGACCCAGCATTTCGGATCAATAGGAGCGCCAGTCGCGCATGAAAAGTCCCTTCTCAGCGTGATGGATGACGCCTGAAACAAGCTTCACTCATCCCGGCCCGGAAGGCACTTTCTCCATTTGATCAAATCCTGATCACCGTCGCGGAAGAATAGCGGGGACAGGTTTCTTGATCTGCGTCAATGGCCACACCCGCAAGACCTGCGGGTGCTTCCCATGACGGTGCGAGCATCGAGCGCCCATTGCCAGGCCCGCCCCAAGGAAAAGGCGATACCACTTGCCAAGACGGCGAAAAGAATATCCACTCTGCCATCACTCCTCTACTCCCATTCCCTTGACGTTATCTTAGGGCGACGAGTGAATT
This sequence comes from Streptomyces sp. NBC_01465, assembly GCF_036227325.1. Lineage (NCBI taxonomy): Bacteria > Bacillati > Actinomycetota > Actinomycetes > Kitasatosporales > Streptomycetaceae > Streptomyces > Streptomyces sp. NBC_01465. The sequence continues at coordinate 8,861,303 of NZ_CP109467.1, forward strand.
CACAAAAGCGGGAGATTTATCTCCCGGAGGAATAATCTCCATCCCGAGAGGCAGGGGCAAGCAGGCGGGAGTTCACAGGGGTATTTTGAATCATGCACAGAAAGTTTCGTCAGATCTTTTTGGCACGCCAGAGAGTTGCTACCGTTTCACGCATGTACTCGCTGCCATGCATGACACCTTGTTTTCGTTTAACCCAAGACATTTGAAAGTCAAAAAGATCATTAAATTCAGCCAAAAATTCCTCATACGTAGGCAGGATGTTGCCGACCTCGGCGATCGGGTCCCATGTGAGTCTCGGTGAGGCCACTACATTCCCGAGCGGGCCAGTTCCGCATTGACCATAGTATTTGTCGCCAGCCGTGGCGAGTGAAACTAGAAGGACGCCCCCCGGTTTCAGGATCCGATGCATCTCACTCCGATAGAATCTGCGTTCACCATCCGAAAGTTGGTGAAAATAGACGAAAACATCAGTGGCCAAGTCAAATGAATTTTCCACGAAGGGGAGAGGGTCTACTACGCTACCTAGCGTGAAGTTAACCCTATCGGCACCTGATCTACTCTCCGCCACCTCAAGGGCCGCGGCCGAGAAGTCCATGGCCCAAACCTCGTCGATTCCTGAGTCTGCCAAGGCGATAGCATTGCGGCCTGTACCGCACCCGAGGTCTACGGCAGATCCAATGTTGCGCGCGGAGATATATGGGAGATTCACTAGAGCCCAATTCAGGACCCCTGAAGGTGAGTTTCGATGACTGGACGGAATTCCTTGACGAGAATACTCTTCATCCCAGGCCAGGACAGGGTTCTTCATGCCACATTTCCTCTCTTTGTGTGCATTCAGTAACACGCTTATAGAAAGCGTGAAGTCTCGGGACGCACCGTGCAACTCACGATAGCAAGCCACACTCTATAAAATATTGCTTTGTTCGCTTGTCCGCTAGCACCCCTACGCGCTCTAAGAGGGCAATGGTGCTGCGCGACGCGTGACGAACATCAGCAATTATCTGATTGTGCGGATTGGAATCACGGGCGATCTCCTCTGACTCAACGGAGGTGAATCCTACTGCCCCGAGCATCATCTGCTGCCCGCACATATCTGGACTCAGAAATGCCAAAATGAAATCGGCGAAATGCGTGCCAAGCTGATTTCGGATACCAGGCTGGAGCTGAGGCCATATGGTCTCCAGTACTCGCGTGAAGTAAGCGTGATGAGTTCGCTCGTCCACGGCATGATCCGCCAGACTTTCTCGAACCGCCGACACAACAGAGAGATCCTTGGGAACACTCGTCAGAGTCCCTGATATCAGCGTCTCAGAAACCACTGCGGAACAGAGCTCAATCAGGCTGCCGAGAGAGGGAGCGTGATAACTCTTCGCACGTTCCAGGGCGGAACCAAACGGAAACATTCCGTTCCGCAGAGGCGTGACGGATGAGACATCTGCAACTTGATTTTTCAGGTCCGCTGAAAAAAGAGCGTGATACGCCTCGTCGCAATAGATGCGATAGGCGTCGAGTTTCATACTCGTTGGAAGATGAAATCCAAAAGAGTCTCTCGAGAGGCGCAGAACGACTGGGTTCACGATTCCCTGCTCAAGTTCTGCAGTGAAGTCCAGGTAGCCATAGAGACGGTGCGTCAAGATCTCTCGCACGTGTTCATCACCGCGTGCGACAACTAATGGATGGGTCACAATCGGTGTGAGGGACGGCGAGAACATGCCGAGCCCCGCGTCCGTCTCGGCGAGAAGCCTTCGAGGCTTGCAGCGCACGGCGCTCCTGGTGTCCCAAGCGGTCATGACCGACTTGTAGTCGCGTTTAGGTGCTGTTCCCTGACCTACCTGCATAGTGTGCTCCAGATTAGCGACAAACGCCTTCATGCCAGCGGAGGGGCAATACGGCGCAGTCGTTGTGTAACCGCTTTGGTATGCGGACCCGTGCGCACATCGCCTGGTTCCTGAAGCGCTCCTAAAAGTTTTTGTAATAACAGTGGGTCATCGACGAAATAGTGCATGCCCAGGCGATCCAGTATGCCCTGTAATCTGAAAGCCTCGAGCTCGAGCACCGCAGACGAAGAACCTGGGTTTTGGAATCGTCGGGCGATGCTGGCGAGAGATCGCCTGAAACTTAGTGATGAGGTCGGGAGCTGAAAGTTCGAGGTCAATTCTGTGTCTCCGTAGTGCAATGCTTCAAACATTACGTCGGCGACAGCGAGTTCCTGCCTGTGCTGCAGCAGCCACAGGTACTTCTCCGCCACGTCCTCATTCCCTGTGCGCACAATTAGACCGACATATCCTAACCGGACAGAGAGCGGGTCAGGCGACTTAGTCGCGTCCCATACGAGTTCTTGCACTAGGGCCTGATCGGCTTGCGTACCAGCGCGGGCCAGCATGTGGATGGCGTGGTGGCGAGGAAGCCCCCCGACCTCGCTTGCAGGCGAATCCGAAGCCAAGCGGCGGAGGTGAGCAAGCGCGTCGTGTACGTGCGAAGATGCGACGCTACCTTTTTCGTTCGATTGCAGAGCCAGTCCCAGAAAATGGTTGGCAGGGTATTGTAGATGAAGTTTGATGTGTTCCGGAGCGATGAGATCTGTAAAGTCTCGTGAATACACCACGCCAGTCCAGATACGGTAGATGAAGTTTGCGCGCGTGATGTTATAGAGCAGCGCAGACGCGTAACCTATCTCACCGCTCTGCATGCTTGTGTCGGCAGTTTTTTCGTGCAGCAGACCGAACACACTCTTTACGAGAGTCTCCGGATTAGCATTGCTAATCCGGGCCACTTCCCGCAATTTCCGGCGAAGCGCGTCGCCGAAGTCCTCGCATTCTTTGATTTTCATCGCATACTCGAGCTCGTCGGCACTCCCCAGGTAGGCAGCTATCTCCGCCAGATGGTGCCTCGGAATCTGCTCGCGCCCGTTGATCCATCGCTGTACCTCGGTACGACTCCGTCCCAACACGCGGGCGAATTGCGCATTTGAATAGCCAAGTTCCCGCAGTTTCCGGTCCAACCATTGATTCGGTGTTGGGAGAGGTGGTGGGGATGCCATGGCGTCTCGCTTGTTGTTGTGGGCCGGTGCTAGGACTCCTGAGCTTAAGGGACTACCGCTCTCGGGCACAGAGGGAGATTCTTCTCCCTCTGTGCCCGAGCCGCACTAACCTCGTAGGCTCATCTGAGCCCCACCAATGTCTCAAGTTGCTGACTTGCGATCTCATATACGCTGTGCGAGGCGCGCACAGAACCTGGCCCTCGGAAGGTCCATGGCCTAGGCTTGATAGAACGCATTTTGGCCGTGCACAGAAGAAACCTGTGCGCAAGGCCCGCTGCGGGTGACGAAGCGAGCGAAGGTGTCATGACAAGGAATTCCGGTCAGTCCGATGAACAACCGAACATAAAATACGGTCGGTGGGCATTGTGGCAGGTCGAGGGCGACCTGATCATTTTTGACATGATCGATAACATTCCATACGATCCGGCCGATCAAAGTGAGCGGGAGCGAATGGTTCGCCTGCTCGAAGACGCCGGAGTAGTCGCGCAAAGAGATTACCCAGGACGCCCGTGCAACTGAGTACAGTCAGCTTACGGGCAACTGCCTCGTAGATCCTCTGACAGTGAGCGACTCTGTCGAGGATCTTGAGGCTCGAAGGTCATTTGCCCTGGCGCCACCAGAGTGGCCGGGGCAGACTGCGGGCTTCGAGGTACTGCTGGAACGCCGTTGCTGGTCGCGGACGGTAGGTGGAGGCACGTGTTGACCGCAATCGCGGTCAACATCGAACGCCTCAGCACCCAGGAACCCGACGGTGGCACTCACTCAATATCACTGTCACAGGACAGGGTTCTGTCCCGTGCCATCGAAACTTGAGTGAATGTCATTGAGCTTTGAGCGAGAGCCCTGGGGCGCGGAGCGGTGTTCAGCGTTTGATGCGTCCGCGTACGGCGAGGACAGCCAGGGCGAGGAGGGTGGGTTCCAGGAGGCGGGAGGCCATCTCGATGTAGGTACCGGCAGTCGTGAGGTTTTGGCCGGATGAGCGAAAGACCACGGAGTTGATGGCAACGCGGATGGCCTTCTCTGTGCGGGGCCATGTCATGCGCTGGGACCAGTCGCCGTGGAGGGCAGGGGCGGGGGAACTGGTGGTGAGGTTGATCTTGTTGCCGTGGAGAGTCCCAGCCGTGGCGGGGTCGGGTTCGTAGGAGGTCAGGCCGAAGCCCATGAGTAGCAGTACGGTCAGGGACATCGCGGCCAGCAGCCATGCCAGGGCACGGGAGGAGCGCAGGCCATAGCCGGAGAGTAGCCAGTAGCCGAATAGCAAGCCCCTTTCTCCCGGCGGGGTGCCGGTGCGGTCGTGGCGGCGCATCTCCATCTCGCCGTAGTAGAAGTCGGCCGCTCCCGGTTCGTCCTTGCCGTCCTCGAATGCCTTGCGCAGCTGCCTGTATACGACGGCCACGTCCTCCGGGTCCGGGGTGAGGTCGGGGTCGGGGTGGTGCGGGCCGGGGCGCCAGGCAAGGGACAGAGAAGCGGGCGCTTGGCCCGGTACTGGGAGAGGCTGGCGTGCGTTCTGAGCACGCCAGTGGTGCTCCTCGGCAAGGATGCGCCGGCGGGTCCACCGCACCGGCCATATGCCGTGGAGGTGCACGCCAACGGGGGCAGTGGCGAAGGAGCATCGGCCTACCAGACGGAGCTGGTCAAGGTGAAAGGCACCGGAGAACAGACAGTCGGTCAGGTCGATATCGGTCAGTACCAGGTGCGCAGCGTCCACCCCCTGCAACGAAGCCACTCGCACCCCGGCGATGCCTGTCAGCAGGCTCTCATTCACTAGCGCGTCGCCCTCGGCCGCGAAGGGCACGGGGTAAGCAGTGATTGCTACGGGGAAGGACAGCGCCGCGTGGCTGAGGTCCGCTGTGGCGTAGCGCAGACGCACGATCGCCGTCGACTGCCAGCGTGTCCGGGCACAGCGCACCTCACGCGCCGCGATTTCCAGCGTCACCGACACCTCGAATATCGCGCCAGACAGATCAACCCTCTGCCCACACACGACCGGCCCGAACCACGACATCACCGCGAACTGCGTCCCGAAGAACTGGGCGTCGCCGGAGAACTGTGTCCCGCCGAACCAGGCGTCGCCGGAGAACCGTGTCCCGTCGAACCGGGCAGGGCCGGAGAACTGAGCTTCGCCGAATCGGGCAGGGCCGGAGAACTGAGCCTCGCCGAACGAAGCGTCGTCGGAGAACTGCGCCTGGCTGAACCCGGCGTCGTCGGAGAACTGCGCCCGGTCGAACTGGGCAGGGCCGGAGAACTGAGCCCGGCTGAACTGGGCGTAGCGGGAGAACCGAGCCCCGCCAAACCGGGCGTCACCCGAGAACTGCACATCGTCGAACCAACCGTTGCCCGAGAACTGCGCCCCGACGAACCGGGCGTCGTCGGAGAACTGCGCCCGGCTGAACTCGGCGTCGTCGGTGAAGTGCGCCCCGCCGAACTGGGCGTAGTGAGAGAACCGAGCCTCGCCAAACTGGGCAGGTCCGGAGAACTGAGCTCCGCCGAACCGGGCAGGTCCGGAGAACTGAGCCCGGCTGAACCCGGCGTCGGAGAACTGCGCCCCGTCGAACTGAGCATCGCGGGAGAACTGCGCCCGGTTGAACTGGGCAGGGCCGGAGAACTGCGCCCCGCCGAACCGGGCGTCGCCGGAGAACTGCGCCCGATTGAACTGGGCAGGGCCGGAGAACTGCGCCTCGCCGAACCGGGCGCGGCCGAGGCGGGGTTGCCGAGTAGTGGGATCACGCAGGGCGCGAAGGAGAGAAGCGAGGAGCGACCCGGTGAAAGGGGTGCCGCGATAGTCGATGGCGGTACCGGGCGTCAGGTTGGCCAAGTGGGCATTGCGGTCCCTATCGGGCAGGTGGGCCAGGCATGCACTGTGGTTAGAGACGTGGATGCCGCGGCAGCCGACGGGATCGCTGGCGGGGTCCGCACCATGTCCACAGTGCTGCCAAGAAGGTGCTGAGGCTGGTTCGCTACTCATGGCCTGAGGCTCCGGTGCTGGTCGAGAGGAGAACAGAGGACGCGCTCTCACCTATGGAGTACTGCAGCAGACGGACGGTAGGAAGCCCGCGGTTCCAGAACCGGTTGCTCGCCTCGCGCCTCACCGATCGAGCGACTTCGCCTGTCACTCAAAGTTTGATGGCGCATGCTGAACATTCGCTGTCACAGGACAGCCACGTTCGTTTCTTGCCTCAACTGGCGGCTGCAGTCCGGGCGGCAGGGCTTCCCCGCGGTCGCTGCCTTGGCCGCAACGGACTGCGGCTTGGCCATCAAGACGGCCCCGCCGCCAGCGGTGGCGAACGGAGCCGTACAGGTTCCGGGGGATCTTGATGAGGCAACCATCGGCCCGAAGGAGGCGATGGCAGGTCTCCGCACTATCGAGCCGGTGCAGGGCTGGCTCAGCGGCGGATTCGGATCCTTACGTGAACGGATCCACCGAGCGCGGCTGCAGCAGTGCCGATTGCGATGACCGGGCCGAGATAGTCAGCGTTGCCGGTCAGTGCGAGCACGATGACGGCAGCGAGCGTGCCGAGCACGGACAGAGCGCGTATCCAGATGAGCGCTGAACTGCCGGCGTTGGAGGTTGCAGGTGCGGTGCTTCGACCAAGCGGGGGCATGGACTCGTTCTCCTCCGTTGTGGGTTGAGCAGGGGTGTCCAGGCTGGGAATGCCTGTTGATCTCAGTGCGCTCGAAGACGTCTCGCGCTACGTCTAGGGGGAGCTCCTTGTCGAGTGCGGCAATAGCGCCCTTCGCACTGCTCCGCGTGAAGTTGCCGTGGCCCTGACGGCCGTAATCGGACCCGCAGATACGGACACAAGTGGCCCCACTGCGGCGCCCTGAACTACGACGACTTGAAGTGGCCCAACGACCTGACCAGTCGGGTCAAGGCGCACTGCGGGGCCACTTCAGCCCGCCTCGAACACTCAGCGGAGCCACCGATGTCCGTATCCGCGGGTCCAGTTGGCGCTGTCGCAGCCAAGGTTTCCGTCGCCGAGTTTGAACAGGTTGGGGCAGGACAGGCTCGAAACTCTGCGGCGGGCAGGCGGAGGGACTCCGCGAGGGCACATCATCATCATGTAAATCGACTCCTTTGAGTGGTTGAGGTGCCGCGGTAGAGCCGTGTGCCGTGAACCGCCCTGGTCAGCAAGGCGCCCGCTGGCGAAGTGGCCGTCGGCGGGCCGCCACTCGTGATAGCGATTTAGGCCTCGGAGCCCAAGCACAGAGGGCTGCAAGGGAGGAGCGGGAAGAGGCACGACTGGCGGCTGCAGTCCGAGCAGTAGGGCTTCCCAGCGGTGTTGGCGCGCATGGGCACAGCTCTGACCTGCATCGACTGTCAGATGCGATGTGTACTCTCACGCGGTGATCATTGACCGGAACGCGAGCGTGACACCGACTCGCTTCGAAAGCCCGTGGCTGCGCCGCACCGTTGGTAAACGGATAGGCCGCGCCGACCGCGACGCCATGCTTCGGGCGCTCCTTTGGGTGAGCGAGGTTCGCATGGCGGGCGCCGTCGCCTCCGCCTGGCGTGAGTTTCTCCAGGACATCAAGCGGGAGCTGAGCGAGGCCGAACAGCGGCGGGACAGGTACTGGCAGCGCAGTGATCAGGTTGCTGCTGGATGCCAGGAAGCCGCCGCGAAGCTGGCTGACGATCTGTGGCGTGAGCGAACGGCTGCCGAGGAGGTGCTGCAGCAGTGCGAGGTGATTGTGCGTGAGTTCACCGCACGACTGGGGCGGCACGAGCTTGACGATGAACGGTGCTTGCTCCTGGACTCGCGTGCCGCGCTGGGCGTCCTGAGTGACCATCTGGGGCCCGCGAAGCAACGGCTTGCGGAGCTGCTTGCGGACAACCGGGGATCCCTTCATCAACTCGCGATGTTGGAACTGCGCCAGCGGCACAGGACAACCAAGTCTCTGGCGACACTCGAGCAACTTGACGCCATGGACCAGCACGAATTCGATGAGATCGTGTTCCGGGGCCTCTCACGAGGCGGCTTTCAGCCGCTCCTCCTTGAACCGCGCATTCTCACCTTCGTGGGCGCTGGCGCGAGGGGCCTCGTCTATTGCGCCAACGTGCAACGACCGCGCCACGATGCGGTGACGGACGCTCGCGCCATTCTGTCCGCGCAACGGGAGGCGAGGAGCAGAGACATCGGCCACGTGTTGATCGTCACCAACCTGATGTTCATCTCCAGCATCGGCAACCAGATCTTCGACGCATCGGACCTTTCCATGACGCTGCTGCAGCGTCCGGATCTTCAGCGATGGATCGACTGGGGCATGCCGCTGCGCGATGTGGTGGCGGACGCCTGATGCACATCAACTGGCCAACGACCCTGTCCTTGCCTGACTACTCCGAGTCCCAGCTCCAGACGAGCTTGCAGCGCCGAGTTTCAGAGGCGACGGACGACGACCTACTGGCCGCCTTTCTCCACTGGACCGCGGGCCAGATAGCCCTGGACTTCATGGTGGAGGCAGAGTTCTTCGCAGAGAAGGTCCAAGCCGCACAAGATCAGTTGGAGGGTCTGGTGGTGCCCGCAGGGAAGCCCAACGCTGTGGGCTACCGCTACGCACACGCAATTCTTCGCAGGGTGCTCAAAGAGGCTGGGGATGCGGTAGCGAGCGCCAGTCGGCAAGCGACGGACGTCCTGCTTCACCTGCGGGACCTGACAGTTCACGACCTCACGAGCGGATACAGAGCCGGGGCAGAGGCATCACCTTCCGGGCTGGAGTGCATCGGCAAGCTGAGAACAGGTCTGCTCCACCTTGAACGTGGGGTGGCGAGAGCTCACGCGCGACACCGGGATGAGATGCACCATCTCGCCCTGGTCGAAGAGGCACTGGACCGTTTCCTGGCCTCGGACGACAGCATGCCCCTGGAACGCATCCACGCCATGACGCCGAACGAGTTCGAGCAGGCTGTCGCGGCGTTGGCGAGGCGCGATGGCCATCAAATCATTCGAGAATCCGGGGGCGCTCGTGACCTGGGAGCAGATGTGATCGCGATAACCCCCGATCAGCTGCGCATCGTGTTCCAGTGCAAGCACCGACAGGCCGGCGTCGGCAAGGTCGGTTCACCTGACATCCAGACCCTCAACGGCACCGCCCGCCCGGAGCACAACGCTGACATCGTCATCGCCGTGACCAATGGGGCGTTCACCAAACCCGCGCGCGACTTCGCGTACACGCATGACATCCACCTGCTGGGCCAGACACAACTGAAGCGGTGGGCCACTTGGGGTGAGCCTCTGCTGACCTTGTTGCAGCCCAGTGCAGACAGACGACACAGCATCACAGCGAGTTGAGACGAGCGATGCCCGACGGAGAGCTGCCAGGCAGTGTCCGTCAGGGAGCAGGGACCGGAGCAACGCCGATCGACAGGGAAGTCCCCGCACCGATTCCCCAGCTCGCCATGGCGCCAGCTGCGGCTTCCAGGACGTAGCGGGCTCGGACTCGGGGGACTCCGACCCGGTTGGGCTTCATCGTGCGGACGTCGATGACCGTCAGGGTCTTGTCGACGTAGGCGACGTCGATGGCGAAACGCATCCGCAGTGAGTGAACGCTGGAGCTGGGGGCGAGGAGGATCGCCCCGTCGAATCCGGTCCGGCCGAGCAGGCCGCGGGTGCGGGCCTGGCGGGAGGCGGCTATCTCCAGGGGGATGTCGTGTCCTGCGCTGTCCAGGCGGGCGTGCCCGTCTTGCAGGGGATCAGGGAGGTTCGACATCGGGCAGCTCCGTGTTCTCAGTGATGGGTGGCGGTGCGCGGCAGCAGATCCTGCAGGAGTTCGGCGGTGTCGTCTTCCACGGTCACACCGCCGTCGATGCCGTCGTTGATGGTGCGCAGGCGATGGGCGGCATCCCTCAACGCGGCGATGTCCCCGGCCTGGTGGTGGGCGCGGAAGATCGCCCGGTGGAGGATTTCGTTGCTGTCGTCGGCGAGCAGCCCGCGGTGGGCCGCCCACAGGGCGCCGCTGGTGTCGCCGGCCTCGCGCCGTCGGGTGGACAGGTGGTGGGCGGTGTCCACGATCGCGGCGAGCATCTCCTCGATGTCGGTCGTGGCCCAGGTGTAGCGGGTGGTGTCGGTCGCGGAGAGCGGGCGCCCCCGTACGAGGGAGAGCGCACGGCGCAGCGCGAGATCACCGTCTTCGCCACGGTCCGCTTTCCCTTGGAGAGCAAGGTTCTTGAACTTCTCCCAGTCGCTGGTGACATTCGGGCCGAGGCGGTAGCGGCGGTCGGGGTTGTCCTGGATCCGGGGGAAGTTGGCGCGCCCGAGCCATGAGCGGGTGCGGCTGATGACGGGATCGCGGCGCTGCTTGCCGCCGACCTGGCCGGGCCAGAGCGCTTCATCGATCTCGTGGTGGTCGGCGCCGGGGTGCAGCGCGAGGAAGGTGACCAGCTCCAAGTTGATGCGTTTACGGCTGGGGTCGACACGTCCCTGTTCCCCGTCGATGCGCAGCGGTCCGAGCAGCGACAGGACCGGCCCCGGCCCCTCCACCATGACCGATTCCAACACGGGGCTTTCTGCGCCCGCCGAGGCCTCGGTCACGGCCTGCGCGGTTGGCGCGGGGGCGGTGACACTGACCGCCTGCAGCAGGGGAGCGGCATACGCACTGGTCAGGGGGAGCACATCACCGGGAGCCGCGGGCGCCGCCGCGGCCGAGGCCTCGGGGTCGTCGTTGAGGACTTCGGCGAGCGAGAGCCCGGTCGCGGGCTCCTTCTTCGCCTCCTCCGGCGCGCCCGTTGCATCTTCCGCCGCCTCCTCCACGTCCCGGTCTTCTGGTTCTTCCGGGTCGTCTGTGCCCAGGAGGTCCTGCTCGAGTTCGGCGTACTCGGTGGGCAGGGCGCCCTCCTCCTCGTTCGCGTACGGGTTCTCCCAGACCTGGGGCGCGGGCTGGGCCTCGGTCCACGCGGGGGCGGGCACGTCGGTGTCGCTCGCGGCGAGGGTGAGCAGCTCGATCGCGTCAGCGAAGTGGCTGTCGCTCAACCCTTGCAGATGCACCGGCAGTCCGGATCCGGGAAGCACGACCAGCTGATCTGCGCCCTGGCAGTCGAGCGTCCAGGCGCGGCTCGCGGACAGGTCCTGGGTGGGGGCGGCGGTCACCACCGCGCCGGCGGTGCGCGGCAGCGAGGAGAGCGCATCGAACAGTGCGGTGACCGCAGTGGGGTCGGCGACAGCGGTGTCCAGGTCCTGGGCGAGGACGACGTGCGGGGTGAACGCGCCCCCGGTGTCGTCCTGCAACCGGGCGGCTCGCAGGGAGTTGGCGCCGATGGTGGTCAGGGCGTGGCGTTGCTCGGCGGTATGGGCGGCGAGTTCGGTGACGGCCTGGCCCATGTCCTGGGTGCGGGCGACGCGTTCGGGAGCCGCTGCTTCCAGGCCGGGTGCGGTGGTTCCGAAGGCGGTGAGCTCAAGATGGTCCGACAGCGGGGTGTTGGCGAGTTCAACGGAGATGGCCTGCAGAACGTGCCGGGCCAGGTCCACGTCGCCGGCGAGGTGGAGGATCCCGACGTGCTCGAGGTCGATGAGGACCAGATGTCCCTGGGGGTCCCAGCCGAGCGAGACCAGGGCCGGGTAGGGGGCGCCGGTGGTGGTGAGGGCCTCGGCATCTGCGAGGTCGGGGCTGGTGGCGGTGCAGGTCCACAGATCCTGGCGGCCGTTGGTGGCGGTGAAGGGCTTGCACGGGGTCGTGTCGGCGGCCAGGTGGAGCTCGATGCGCGCATCGTGGAGAACGACCGCTTCGATGACGGGTAGTTCACGTCGGACGCTCGCGAGGTTGAGGGCGAGCGTACGCAGCGCGGTGTCCAGAAGATCGAGGGGTTGTTGGACCGCGCGCAGCGACTGCTCGGTGGCGGCCGCGCTCCCGGTGGGCATGGGGATGCGCCGGCCGACCCGGCGGCGGCGCTGCTGCAGCCTGCGCCGGGTGGCCAGCGTGCCGACCAGGGCGGCCGCCAGCACCCCGGCCCCAAGCCACAGGGTGGCCGGGGCCACGGACTGCTCGCCGTCCTCCTCGGCCGCCCGGGCTACCGGCACCGGGGTGCGGTGCGCGCTTTGATCTGGGGTGGAGGAGGCTGCTGGAGCGGGGGCCGGGGAGGTTGCCGACGGCCCGGCCGTACGGCTCGGGGCCGGACCGGGAGTGGTAGTGGCCCTCGCGGAGGGCGAGGACGGGGGAGCCGTGTTCTGGCGGCTGCCCGAATCTGGAGCCGACGGCGCGGTCGGGGTGGCCTTGTCCTGGTCCGGCGTCTGGGTTTTGGGAGGGTGCGTTGGGCTGTGACCGGTGCGTGGTGCGGGCGCTGTGGTGTGCCCGTCCTGCGGAGGGATGACGAGATGTTGGCCCGGGAAGATCAGATCAGGATTCCCGCCGATCACACCCTTGTTGGCGTTGTAGATCTTCGGCCACTTGTTGGCGTCGCCGTACGCGTCCTCCGCGAGGCCCCAGAGCGTGTTGCCGCTACGGACCGTCTCCTCCGTGGTGTGAGCGGAGTCGTTGCCGCTCTCCACAGAGGACAGCTCCTCCTTCTCCTTGTGGTCCTTGCCCGCGTCCTGCACGGGGGTGGCCGACTGGTGGGCAGAGGCCGGGGCCGTCCTCGTGGCGGCTGCGGCAGTTGTCGTACGGGGGGCCGGGGGAGAGGTGGTGATCTGGGGGCGGGCGTCGGCGGGCAGCTTGATGACCGTTCCGAGCGGCAGGTAGATGTCCCCGCCCTGGAGTTCGGGGATGTCGGGGTTGAGGGCGGCGATGTCCTTCCACCGTTGTCCGTTGCCGAGGGTGTCCACGGCCAGGCCCCAGGGGGACTCGGTCGTGGAAGTGACGGTGTGCGTTGGCCAGGCGGTGCTCTCCTCCGAGGACGCCGTCGGCGAGGTGCTCGTTGTGGTGCCGGGTGTCTGGTGGCCGGCGGACTGGGTCACTGCGTGTGCTGGGGTGGAGGTGGCCGCGGAGGCGGCGGTCGGGGCGAGCAGTACGATCGCGCCGACCAGGAACGAGGCGAAGGACTGCAGGCCGCTCAGGCCCTTGATGCGGGGGGCGGAGCGGCGGCGTGCGACGGCTACGACTTCGACCAGGGCGGAGAGGGTGAAGGCCGCCCAGGCGGCCCAGCCGATGAGGGTGACGACGACCAGGAGCAGGGTGCCGTCGTCGCGGGACATTAACCCGGTGCCGCTGCCGATGAGTTCGGCCGGCTGGTGGCCGATGGCCAGCAGCACGTACGGCACACCGCCAACCAGGGCGGCCAGCACGGCGAGGCCGAACAGCGCGCGGATGAGGAGGCCGAGGGTGCGCAGGGGGCCGGGGGTGTGGTGGGCCACAGGGGTTCAGCCTCCAGCGTGGGTCTGCAGATGGGCGGTTGCGCTGCCGGTCACGTTGATCGTCGGCTTGCCCACCAGCGGGGCGAACAGGGTCTTGTAAGTGGTGTGGACGGTCACGGTGAGGGTGGTGCCCCCGCCGGTGATCTGCACGTCGCCTTCTACGTGCGCGGCCGCCAGGTAGTCCTGGGCGGCGGCCTGCGCGGCCTGGGGGTCGATGGTGATCGCGGTGCCCTCGATGGCCTGGGCCGGGTCGAGTTGCTGGCCTGCGGTGCGGGCGGCCTCTTGGGCCAGCGAGGTTGCCCGGTTGCCCGCATTCAACGCGCCGCCGCCGTCGACGAGCAGCCCCAGCACCATGAACAGGGCGACCGCGACCACGGCGAAGAACACCGACATGGAGCCCCGCTCCCGCTCGCCTCTCGAAACCGCGGTGCGGTACCGGTTGAGGAAGCTGAGGAAGCGTCGGGGTGTGTGAACCGAAGGGGTCACTGTCGCCCCCGATAGGTGTCCAGGGGGCTGGTCCAGGATGCGGTGATCGTCTTGGATCCGGGCAGGCCGGGCAGGCCGATGTCGGAGAGGTCCGCGGTGCAGGCGATGGTCGCGGTGACCGTGGCGTCCTGGCCGATGTCCAGGGCGTATCCGGCGGTGTCGACGACGACGCTGGTGGTGCGGCAGGTGATCCCGTCACCGTCCAGGCTGCGTGCGGCAGCGGCCTGGGCCTGCTGCTGGGCGCTGCCCGCGTCGCGCTCCAGGGAAGCGGCCCGTGCGGCGGAGCGGGCGGCGCTGTCCACGGCGCCCTTCGCGTCGGTGATCCGCCCGAACGCGATCATCAGGCAGAGGATCGCGATGAGGCAGGGTGCCAGGATCGCGACCTCCACGGAGAAACTGCCCAGGTCCCGGCCGCTCCGCGGGTTGAGGAAGCGCGCGAGTCGGCTCACGGGTTCGTCCACCGCTCGAGTGGGGCGTCCGCGTACTGGGTGACGTCCAGTTCCAGGCCGGGGACGAGGGTGGCGACGTGCCCGGTGACGGTGATGCGGATCTCCACGGGGGTGCTGCCGTTCGCGGAGACCTGGGCGCCGCGCACCGAATTCCCGAACCGGTCGAGGAACTGCCTCGCTTGGGCGACACCGTCGGAGTTGGTGGCGCCGAACTGTCGCCCGGCGTCGACTCCCTGGCGGGCCGCGGACTGGGCGACCTTGCGGGCATGGAGGTAGAGGCCGACCTGGATGGTGCCGACCGCCAGGATGAGGACCACCACGACGAGGATCGCGAGCTCGACACTGCCCGCGCCCCGGTCCCCGCGGGCCGCGAAACGGGCCCGCAGCCAGGCCCACCGCGTACGGTGCGCTGTCCGTGTCATGGAGCAGATCCCCGTTCTCGTCGATGCGGTGCGATGTGGCGCTGTACGTCCTCCCCGGGGTCAGCCGGCGTTGATGATGCCGATCTTCTCCCCGACCTTGGTCTTGATGGCGACCAGCACGAGACCGGCCACGACGACCAGCACGGCCACGATCACCGCCAGCTCGGTTGTCGACTGCCCCTCATCACGGGCGGACTTGAGCTGCTCCCACCGGGCGCGCAGCAGTTGGGTGAGGACCTGAATACTCATGTGGATCAACTCTCCTTGCGGGTGCGGTGGTTCAGCTGTCGAGAATGCTGTTGGTGATCGGGACGATGATGAAGACGAGCATGAGGACGACGCCTGCGATGACGGGCAGGATCATCGTGGTGGAGGCCGCGTTCGCCTCCGCCTTCGTGTCGGTGAGCAGCGCGATGCGCAGCTGGCGGGCCTGGGCCTGGAGGGTGGTGTAGACGGCGGCGCCGTCCCCGGCCAGGGCCAGAGTGTCGGCGGGGCGGGCGAGTTCGGGGATGTCGAGTTCTTCGCCGAGCTGCTTGAGGGCGTCCCATGCGGTGACACCGGACAGCTCGGCCTGGTCGAAGACCTGCCGGATCCGCACGAAAATCCACCCGTCGCCGACCTCAGCGGTACGGGTCAACGCCTGGGATGCGGCAGATCCGGCGATCCTCGCCAGGGCCACGCGCTCCAGGTAGGAGGCGACGGAGTGGCGTACGACCAGGCGGGCCGTGGCCGCATCCCTGCGCACGTCGCGTCCCGGGGCCAGCCAGAACATGACCGCCAGCCCGAGAGAGCCGATCACAGGGATGGACAGCGGGAAGGGGCTACCAGTCAGGAGCAGCATGCCCTGCAGCAACTGCGGGGCCAGCAGCCCGAACACGGCGGCCAGTACCCGCTTGCCCAGGTGCGCGGCCGGTGAGATCCGCAGCAGGTTTAGGTCCTTGTACGGCAGCGTGATGGAGGTGCCGGTCTCGGCCAGCAACCGGGAGCCGACCTTCTCGGCCAAGGATCCGGTGCCGGGCACGGCGGTGGGGGACAGGGCGGAGCCGGGGGTGAAGTTCGCCGCGTCCAGGCGGTGCAGGGCGGCGGCCAGGTCCGGGCGGGCAGGCCAGGCGGCCCCCACCGCGAGCCCGATCAGGACGCCGCTCGCAGCGGCGGGCAGCACCACATCAAGGGGGATCATCGAAGGCCTCCGGCGGGGACAAGGAGTGCACCGGCCGACCCGAGCGGGTCCAGGAGGCGAGGGTCGGGCTGGGAGCGGGCAACGCGCCGCATCCACACCAGCGTTCCGGCGTAACAGCAGCCCAGGACGGCGAGAACGATCTGCCCCAACGGGGTGCTGTACCACGCAGACCAGGCCTGGTTGAGCATGCAGCCGACCACGACCAGGGTGATGACGACGGAGTTCATACGGGCGGATTTGCGGACCTTGGCCCGGTCGGACTCCACGGTGCGGGCGTCGGCGGCCTGCTGGTCGATGGTGACGGCGAGGGCCTCCAGGGCGTCGGCCAGACCGCGGCCCTTGTACACGGCGTGCGACTGCAGCAGCAGCACCACGTGGTCGACGACCCCGTCGGAGAGTTCGTCGGCGAACAGGGCGAACGCCTGGTGGGCGTCCATGCGGCCCGAGCCGAGGCGGTCGGCGAGCGCCGAGACCTGGGGGGCGATCGGGGCCGGGGCGGTCTTGGCGGAGGACCGTACGGTCTGCACCAGGGAGATGCCCGCAGTGTGGATGCCCGCCAGGTGGTTCAGCCACTGCGCGAGGGCCTCCAGGCGCTCGATCCGCACCTTCGCCGACCCGCCCGGATGCCACACATACGGGGCGCCGAGCACCGCCCCGCCCGCGATCAAACCCTGGACCGGCCAGCCGGTGTACGCCCACACCACCAGCGTCACCACGCCGGCCGCCCCCAGCAGGTGGCGCCAGCGGCGCTGCCACTTCTCCGGCAGCTCGGTCTTCGCCCGGTGCAGCCGCAGCGCAAGGCGGGCGGGGGGTTTCGCCGGGTCGGGAATGCGGCCGCGGATCTCGCGCACGGCCAGCGCCGCGGCGGCCACCGCGAGGACCGCGAACAGTGCGGCGTACAGGGCCAGCTGGGAGGTGGTCATCAGGGGCCGACCTTCTGCAACGGCGCCCGCCACGCGCCGTGCGGGTTGTCGAGCAGCCATGCGCGGTTGAAGCCGAAGGTGTTCCCGTACTGATCGGTGAACCGCGAGTGGTCCTCGAGCTCGTCGATGAACGTCGGCATCTGCTGATACACCGCCCGGACTTCTTTTCCGGCGGGGGCGAACAGCTCGGTGGTGATGGCCCGGCCGCTCTCGCCGACCTCGTCGTGGACCTCCAGGATGTGACTGACGTAGCGGTGCTTGTGGCCGCCGTACTTCAAGTCCGACCAGTCGTAGGCGAGATAGACGACGACGTCGACGGCCGCAGCGATCAGATGGTGGGCTTCGGTGTCGCTCATGCCCGCCCCGGTGCACAGCTGGGACAGGCGGTTGATGATGCCGCGCGGGCGCCGTACGTGAACCGTGCACATCGAGCCCGATCCGCTGCCCGACATCGAGTCGAGCATCGGCTTGATCTCCTTCGAGCGGACCTCACCGACGATCACCCGGGTCGCGTTGTACCGCAGGGCAACCTCGAACAGGTCGGAGATGGTGACCTCTCCGGCAGTGTCCCGCTCGCCGTTGGAGTGCCGGGCTTCGAACGCGAAGGTGGGCGGTCCCGGCATGGGGCCCGGCTCGTCCAGGTACAGCTCCCGGTCCGATTCCAGCGTGACCAGCCGCTCGTCCTCGGGGATTTCCCGGCCGAGCGCACGCAGCAACGAGGTCTTCCCGGCGCCCATGCCGCCGACGATGAGGATGTTCATCTTTGCCTGCACACAGGCCCGCAGGAACAGCTCCAGCATCGGGTTGAGGGTGCCCCACTGCACCAGCTCGGGGATGCCTTGGTTCTGGATGCGGTGCTTGCGGATGACGACCGAGGGCCGGGAGGTCAGCAGGGAGGCGGTGACCCGGGACCCGTCGGGCAGACGGAATCCGGTGGAGGGCCGGCTCAGGTCCAGGCTGCGGTCGCCGTGCCCGGACAGGCTGGCCATCCGGTCCACCCAGGCGAGCACCTCCTCATGCGAGTTGGCGATCTTCTCGATGACCCGCCGCGGCTTGTCGTAGTACTCCACCATCGCGCGCAGCCCGTCGACCATGACGTCTTCGACGCCGTCCTCGTCCAAGAGGGACTGCAGGCGGCCGCCGCGGTAGATGGAGTCGTAGACCGCATTCGCGATGCGGGTCTCCTCCTCGCGGGCCAGCGGAACGTTCTCCGACGCGTACTCCGACGCCCAGGCGGCCACCACTTCGGTGGTCACCGCGCGGGCGTAGGCCCGCCGGTCGTCCTTCTCCATCTTGTTGTTGGGGTCGCGCTGGCTGACCTGGGTGGAGACCTTCTTCTGCAGGTCCTGGATGATGTCCCAGCCCACCGGAAGATCGCCGGGCAGGTCGGCGAGGAGCGGCACGGCCCCCGGGTCCGCCGACACCGTGTCCGCCGCCGGCAGCACGGGCGTTGCCGGTCCTGCGGTCGGCGGCAGGGGAGGAGCGGCGTGCTGCTCGGGCGGGCGCAGCCGGTCCAGTCGCTGGGTGAGCATCGCCGCGAGGTCGCTGCGGTCCATCGGGGCGCTGTGCCCGTTCACGCCGGGCTGCTGGTATCCGTTAGCCATGGCTCTGCCCTCCTCTGCTGGGGTGGGTGAGACGTTGCAGGACACCGTTGGGCTGCGGGCTGTACTTCTGCTGGGTGTGCCGCGTAGAGGCGGCCGCGGAGATCTCCTCGCTTGCGGTGCGGGCACTGCGCAGCAGCGGGCTGTGGGCATAGCCGCGCGGCGGCGTTCCGCCGCCCGACAGGTAGGCGGCGGTCTCCGCATCCCAGGGCAGGCCGGCCACCACCGGTGTCTGCAGGGCGGCGGCGACCTGGTGGGTGCGGTAGGGGCCGCCCTCGATGACCAGCAGCCCCAGCGCATCGGAGCCGTTGCCGTGCTCCTGGAGCTCGGCGCGCAACGGCTTGATCAGATGGTGGGCCAGCGACAGCGAACGGTCGTCACTGCGGACGACCATCAAGACCAGGTCGGCCCGGTGCAGCAGCGGGGCCGGCGTGAGCGTGGGGTGCAGGCGCCCGGCGTCGAACACCAGGCGCCCGGCGTCCACGTACACCTCGTGCCCGCCTTCCTCGGTCATCCCGTCCAGCAACTCTGCCAAGTTGCCCCAGGTCCCGGCCAGGGACGCGGCCTGCGTGGGGTCGGTCAGCCCGGGCAGAACCTTCCGGTACCCCGCCTCGTCCATCGCCCACAGATGCGAGGCGAAGGCGTTGGCGAGGTGGGCCGGGCCGATACGGTCGGCGGCCGCCAGGTGGGACAGACCGAAGCCGGCGCTGAGACTGCCCTGCAGATATCCGGTGCGGATCGTGCCGCCGGCCGGATCGCACTCCGCGAGTAATGTGGTGTTCTTCGAGGCCAGAGCCAGCGCGAGAGCGGAGACCGTCACGCCGCACGACTTCGCTGAGACCAAAGCGGTTACCGGCATCTCAACTGCTCCGCGGCTGACGGACCAGTGCGATGCGGCCCAACGCGGCGCGGGTGGCCAACAGCGGCCCGTCCGTGGGGGAGACCGCGAGGTTGACCACGACCGTGCCCGACGCGTCCGGGCGCGACACCGACACCACCGTCGCCTCGAGCGAGGTCGGCGGCGCCTCCGCCTTGTCCGGGTCCGGGGTGTCGCCCTGGGCCGGAGTGGTGACAGCGAGGACCTTGTCACCGGGCTGCAGCGTGCCCGCCGGGGCCTGCCCGCGCTTCACTTGCACACCGACCTGCTGCTGCTTGTCACCCAGCCCGGATCCGGTGGCGAGCTGCGCGAGTTGCAGCAGACCGCCCTGGTGAAGGTCGACGGCGGGGCGCCGTCCGATCAGCGCCGCCTTCTCGGAGGCCGGCACCGGGGACAGGACCGCGTCCGCCGACACCTCCGCCACCACCAAATCCCCATCGCTCAAGGCCTGTTCGGCGGGTACGTCGCGGGCGATCGCCAAGACCGGGACGCGGTTGCTCGAGGAGGTGGCCAGATACACCGCGCCGAGCGCGGCGACCACGGCCAGGACGACACACAGCGCGACCACCGACCAGCGGCGCTCCCGTTTGACGGTGGGCGGCGGTGTCGTCGTGATCGGAACGTCCGTACGCACCGGCCCTTGTGGCGGGCGTGGCACCGAGGGGGCGGGAACGGGGGAAGTCATGGCGGTCAGTGCCCTCTCGAACTCGGGGTGCCTGCTCTGCACAGTTGTCTCTGGCGGTACATCAGTTGAGGACCTGCACCTCGGCGACCGTGATGTCCACGGCGCTGTTGCGGACCTCGGTGAGTACCCCGTTCTGGCCGCCGCCCGTCCAGTCGACCGTCCACGTCGACGTCGCAGTGACGTGGAACTTCCCAGACGGGGTGGTCGAGGAGGGCTGGGTGTAGTGATGACCGCAGTCGGGGGAGGGGCTCTTGCCGTACGCCGCCTTGTAGGGAGTGCCAGCGGTGGTGCAGGTGACGGACTTACCGTCACCCATGTCCCACACGATCTTCGACACCTGGGCGATCGCCGTCACGGTGACCGCGCCAGCCGTCGCGGAAGCGACGTTGGGTCCGTACGTTTCCTTGTTCTTCGCGGTCCACAGGTAGACCGGCATGCCGACCACGCCCTTGCCGCCAGGCTTGGGCGTGATCCCGATCTCGGCGCCGCGCAGCAGCATCTTGTCCACCGCCTGCTGCGCCAGGACCGCCGGGTCGACCTGTCCCGCAGGAGGGTCGGCGGACCAGATGTTCGTGACGGTGACCATGCGCTTGTTGTTGTCGTAGATGCACGACTTCTCGTACACGGCACCGTCGCCCGGCTTGTGCCCCTCCCAGTCCAGGCTCCCCGCTCCGGGCTGCGGATCGACGAGCTTGTAAGTGCAAACCCACTTGCTGGTGTTCTTTGAGCTCCCGGTCTGCTGCGCAGAGTCGCTGCCACCAGCTTCTCCGGGCGTCTCGGCTTCGACGCACAGGAAGCGTTGGCAGTCGTGCACTCCAGTCCCCGGCTTACCGTCGGCGTGTGCCTGACCGGCGGCTATGAGTACCGCTGGGGCCAAGAGGCCTAATCCGAGGGCCTGCCGAAAGGTCAGCATGCCTGCCCCTTCGGGTCGTTTCTGGTGACCTTCCACCCCTCAGGAAAGTGCTCGACCGTGGCGACGATGACGTACTTCGTGAGCCGCGTGGACGGAAGCGACGCTGGCTTTTTGGTGGTGGCGTTGATCGCCTTCCACTGGGAGATGTCCAGGCAGCTGGAGATGACCACGTTGGGGACTTGGCGATTGAGGTTCGCTTGAGTGGCGGTCGGGTTGTCCACGACGACGTGCCCGACATTGATGAGATGGCGGTCGTGGGCGCTCTTAGCGTCCACGTTGGCCTGAAGCAGGGCGTTGGATGCGGCGTACTTCTTGAGGTTCGCCTTTTTGCCCGTGCTGTCGGCGTAGAGGACCTCCATCTCCTGCCAGAACTGCTTGTACACACCGATGGCGGTGATCTTGGCTGCCTCGGTGGGGTCAGTGGATTTCGTGGCGGAGGCTGTTGTGGAGGGGGACGGGCTGGGGTCTTTGGCAACGGAATCTCCACTTCCAGAGCTGCACCCCGTGACTGCCGCGAGCGTTCCAACTGCGAAAAGCAATGTCATTATGCGTGTGCGGTTCCGGTTGCAAACCTGTCCACGCCTCTGTCGTGTTGACTGTTCCACTACGCCTCCCCGTACGTTGCCCCTGTCGGGCCCGTCACCTGCTTCTACTGCACTACGTGATCAGTCCGTAGCGGAAAAGTCTGGGTGCCGTGCAACTGCACACGCTACGCAAAGTTTGGCCAACGATGCACCAGGTTCTGACAGTTGGCCGAAACCCCGTGACACATATCGCGCACCAAGGGACACACCGGTAATGCCTCTCTCGGCATCTAGTCAGTCCGCTCCTGGCGAGTGAGCCCGGCGGCTGGAATGGATCGTCCGTGCACACATTTGAATGGCGCGATTCCGCATAACGTTGGTGGCTCGGTCCTTCAGATCACGATCGGGGCTGACTCTGCAGGCGGCACCCGATGTGTGCTCAAGAAGCAAGGTGATCTGTCCGTGGAGTGGGATTTCGCGGGGTGCGAGTTTCCGTACTTTCCGTCACAGGGGAAGTACGGGCTCCAGGAGCAGGTCGTCTATCGTCCCGGTGCCATCCGTCTGGTGCTTCCAGCCTTCCAGGACGTGATGGATGACGGAGCGTGCCATCAGCCGGTACTCCTCGGTGCAGCGCTGGCGTTGGGACAGCCCCGCGAGCATCCGGGTGTGGCAGAACACCGCCATGAATTCTGCGATCACCGAGGGAAGCACCCGCGGCATCGCGTCCAGATCTGCGCAGGCGGCTGGCACGCAGGACGGAGGCTGAACAGCGCGGGGCGTAGAAGGCCTCCGTGGGGTGAAGCGCATCAGGTGCTCCTTGAGATCGGTTGGCGTTCTTGGAAAGAGAGGAAGGAGCGCTGGCGGGGTGCGTATGGCACCTCCGTCTCCGCCCCCCCCGGGGTCAGGTGGGTGTGCTTGCGGACAGCTCGGCCGGCTGTTGTGCGGGGTGGGCGTCGGTGATCTGCGCGAGGAGGTGGCGGATCTGGGCGAGGTTCCCGATCACCCACTGGCTCATCCGGTCAGTAGGCACCGTGCCGCCGTGGGGGAGCCGGTGCCCGGCGGGCGTTCCGGCGAGGTGCTGGGCGCGTTCGAGGTGGCTCGTTACGGCGACCAGTTCGTTGATCAGCGGGGATTCGAGAGTGGTGAGGTGGCGTACGAGCGAGCAGTCGGCTGCTTCGAGCGGGCGCAGAGTGTTTATGGGCATAGATCCTCCTGGTTTGAGAGTCGGGCGCATCCGCAGCGGCGGGTCAGGCGGCGGAGGTACTGGTGGACGACTGCGGGCGCAGGAGTGCGTCGGTGAGATCGCCTGGTCCAAGGACGGGGGTGAAGATCGGGGCGAACGGGCCCTGGCTTTGGAGCTGTTCGAGAGTGGTGACTCCGGCGCGGAGCGTGCCGGCGCTCAGTGCGGGGTCGGCGGCGGCGAGGCTGCGCAGGTCGGCGATGCGGCGGGCGAGCCGGGCTGTGGAGGCGCCGGTGAGGACCAGCAGGAGGCGGGGGAAGGTGGGGTAGCGGGAGCGCCAGGCTGGGACGGTTGAGGTGCGGTGTACGGTGCGGGCCCCGCGGCTGGCGGTGAGCTGGGGAGTGTGGCCTTGGTAGGCGGCGTAGGCGTGGAGTTTTTGGGCGAGGCGGGCGACGGTCATCTGGGTGCGGTCGACCTCGATGAACAGGGTGAGCAGGGTGCGCTGGGCGGGGGTGGTGTGGACGTAGTGCAGGACGGCGTCGGGGATCAGGGTGAAGTCTTCGCCGGGGCGGGTGTCGTCGCGGTAGGGGTGGGCGACTTCCGGTGACCAGTCGAGCGGTCCGCATTCGTGGCCGAGCGTGCGGGCCCATTCGGTGAACGCGAGGCCGGTCTCCACGGTGGCCAGGGTGTGTTCCTGCAGGGGACCGGCCGCGGCCTCGGCGCTCATGCGGTAGGGGCGTGCGGTGAGTAGCCCGGTCGCCTCGACGGCGGTGGCGCCCTTGTGGGTGAGCCACCACAGCAGGTCGCTCTGGCCGTGGAGCCGCCGTGCTGCGTAGTCGGCCATGCCGGCGGTGCGGATCTGGTGGAGCTGGCGGCGCAGGTACTCGGCCCGGCTGTGGTGGGGGGTGATCAGGCGGTGGAGCTGTCGGGTGGAGACCAGGCGGTGTTGGTAGAGGACGTCCATGGCGTGCTGGCCGATGGACCCGACGCCAGCAGGTGCGGGGTGTGCGTAGGGCATGGCAGGGGCCTTTCCGCTGGGTCGGTGAGCGTGGTGGGGTCGCCGCTGTCGCCCGCGGCGGGGCGCCCGGTGTGGTGGGCGAGGATGAGCTCGTCCAGTTCCTCGAGGTCGGTGAGGATCTCGCCGACCGGGCGGCGGCGCAGGTTGCTGTCGATCGCCGCGTCCAGGTCGGGAATCCCGGCCGGATTCTTGTACTTCGCGAAGATCCGCTCGACCGGCAGGCCACGCACCCGAAACGGGGTGGTCGGAACGCCGTCCAGGGTCACCGACATGACGTAGTGGTACTTGGGGAGTTCAGTGATCGTCTCCGCGGTGACACGGCCCTTCCACCGTTTAGCGATGAAGGCCGCCTCGTCGAAGTCCGCGGCGCAGGTCGAGAGCATCGACTGGTTCTGCAGCAGCGCCTGACGCGTGATCGGAGACAGGCGCAGCACCATCTGTGTCATGCCAGTGAACCGCACCTCGTACTTGCGCAGCTGCTCGGCGATCGCGGCGAGGAACCCTTTGGAGGAGGAGTCCACAGCGGTCAGTTCATCACCCCAGGAGAAGAAGGTGCGCCGCAGCTCGCGGGGGGTGTCCTGGCGTGAGAGGCCAGCGCGGTGCAGGTCATGAATGAGCAGGCACGAGACCAGGGCGTCGGACTCCGACCCGGAGGGGCACACGAACACCACCCGGCCGGTGTCCATCGCTGTGCGCACGTCGTAACCGGAGCGCGGGTTGCCGAAGAACGCCTGTAATGCCGCACTCGTATCGAGGCGGTCGATGGCATAGGTCACGGTGGGCACAGCGTCGGAGGCCAATCGGGGGAAGGTCTGCTCCCAGTACGCCCGCACCCTTCGGGGCAGGTGCGGCAGCAGGACCTCGCGCCATCCGTCATCGGTCAGCCACGTCCGCACCTGAAAGAGCGTGCACTGCAGATCGGGCCGCCCCTCGCCGACGGCCTTGACGTTGAGCAGGGCAAGCGCCTGCGCGGTGCGCGCCAAAATGGTGCGGGCCCTGGGCGCGCTGTCACCCCAGTTCTGGGCAGCGGCGATGCCCTCCGTGACAGACAGCACGATCTTCTGCACATCACAGGACCTGCGGCCCTCCATCGACAACGGATTCCACGACACCACCAGCTGGTCCGGCTCAGCCTCGGCCAGATTGATCTCCCACACCCGCGACTGGATATGAGGGTGCGCCAGATACGGCTTGGCTCGCGCCCATGCCTCACCGTGCGGATCCAAAAACCAGGTCCCGAACCCGTTATGCGCGAGAGCGATGGCCGCCACGAGGGCCTGCTCCGTCTTGCCGTGACCGGACTTCCCCAAGGCCAGTCCGAACAGATAGTCCTGCACCCGGGCGGCGCCAATCCGCTCGCGCCCGTCGGGGTAGGCGACCGCACCAAGCGGAATCAGCCCCGGCTGCCCGGTATACACGGGCAGGGTTGCCGGAGCCGGTGGCACCTGACCGCCAGAGCGCACCACCCCCGCACCACCACACCGCACCGTGGGCGGCTTCAGGAAGGCAGCCAGCTCGCGCACGGTGATCCACTGCCGGCGGCGCGGAGCGAACTCGCCTGTCTCAAAGCGCCGTTCAAAGCCTGCGACGGCCCGGCGGGTCCGCGGCTTGTGAGGGCGTAGATAGTTCTCCTCTGATGTGGCCGCAAACACCGCCAGAAGCTGGTGCATGCGCTCCAGCGCGGCCTGCGGGTGCCCGGCCTCGGTACGCAGCAGCAGCTGCACGGCGAACACCGCACCCGCACCCGGCTCGAACTTCCCCATCCCCTGACGCACATCGGTCATCCGCGGCACCCGCTCGCGCGACCTGGTCTTCGCTCTACCTCCCGACCAGGCCGAAGTGAACGACTCCAGCAGACCAATCCCACTGAGGCCGCCGCTGATTTTCATGCCGTAAGCGGAAGGACCGCGGCGCTTGGCGGCCGCGAGCAGACGCCGACGGCGACGGGCAAGCGGCCTCTCCGAGATAGGGATCAAGTCCAGGACGACATCGGCGCGCTCGCCGTCCTGGGTCCGCACACTGCAGAGCGCCGTCGCCAACTGCTGCAACGGATCGGGGTCAAGCCCCAGCGCAGCCAGCGGACGCTGATCAGGCAGCGCCAGCACCAGCTCGGCACGCTCGACATACCGGCGACGTGCAGGCGCCGATGCAGGGGCGGCGGCGGGTTGCGTGAAATCCACGATCGCCGTGGTCACTTCTCCCCCCGAACCGAAGCAGGGAGCGTGAACGTGACGGGCTTAATGTCACGACGGGAACGCGCCGAGCGCACCTCCACCTCGGCGAAGCCAGGCATCGCCAACACCGCGTCAGCCGCGGCTGGCCCCTCCAAGTAGCAGTGCATCCGCCCCGCCTCAGCGCTGTAGCGCAGCCGCACCCCGGCCCCGCGGGACGGAGTCTTGCCCACCGCATACCGCACCCGCCCCAAATGGCGGGCCCAGCGGGCAACCTCGCGCTCGCCCGGGTCGAACGTCGAGGTCGGGACCAGTTCCACACAGACGCGACCGGCAAGGGACTCCTGTACTCGCCGCGCCCCAACCCAGGTGCGCCAGACCCAGACGATGCCCCCGAGCAGGACCAGGGCGGCCAGGATCGGGGAGGACCAGGCGATCCAGTGTGCGGTCTCCAGAACCAGGCCGCCCGTACGGGTTTCGATGATCACGACGCAGGCCGGTGTGCTGTAAGGGCGGCGAGGGTGTGCTTCATGCGCGGGGCCTCCATGAGTGCGGGGATTGCTTCCCTTTCACCCGGCCCAAGTCAGGCGCGACGCGACGCTCAGACACTCACCCCACAACAGTGACCGCACCGTGATTTAGGTGGTGGTACGGCGTAGGACCTGCTCACCTGAGATCTCCCTGGCGTTTCCGATGCCGCTACAGGCACGCACCCGTGGGAGCGGCAGCCGGACATGGCGAAAGGTCGCCACCGTGCGGCCCTTCGCCATACAGAAACGCCGCCCGCCGCCAGCTGGAGTTGATCCAGACGCAAGCCCACCGGTGCCACATCACGTGCACGTCCTGCTCGACTTCGTGCACGTGGCCGAGTACGTCTGGGCAGCGCCCCACTGCTTCCAGAAGGTGGGCACGCCCAAGGCCGAAGCCTGGGTCGCGGGCCACCTCACCACGGTCCTCCGCGGGCAGGCCGACCGAGCCGCCACCGAGATCATGGCCGACGTCTGGCGCGTCGGCTCCGTGAACCAGCAACTCCTGCACGATGTGCGAGATCTGGCGCTCACCTGGGTCGAGGTCGTGGACTCACCCGACCGCATGGACGCCGCCGTACACGCCCTCACCGAGCCCGCCGACCCCGACCAACTCGACACCGGAGTTAGCCTCGCGCTTTCATGAAGCGGGCTGTCCGACGGGTGGTCAGAAAAGCAGAAAGTGCCCCTGACCAGCGAGAATGAGGATTGTTGAGGCCCTTGTTCCCGCCACCGTCGGAGGCACTTCCCAGGTGAAGAAGAGTAGCGGGTCGTACCCGCGCGTTCGCGTTGAGGGCAACGGTCGCGGGGTGGTCTCGCAGGCGGGGGCGACGCTACTGGTGGAGACCGTCCGCAAGACCGGGCTGGATCAGGCGATATCGACGGCCCTGGCTCCGTGGCGAAAGCCGCGGGCGGTGCACGATCCGGGGAAAATCCTGCTCGATATGGCCCTGACGGTCGCACTCGGCGGCGACTGCCTGGCCGATGTGGGCATGCTGCGGGCCGAGCCGGCTGTGTTCGGTGCGGTCGGCTCCGATCCCACGGTCTCCCGCCTCATCGACACACTCGCCTCGGCCGGGCCGAAGGCCCTCACCGCGATCCGCACCGCGCGGGCGCACGTCCGCGAACGGGTCTGGACGGTGGCAGGTCCGGCGGCTCCGGACGCGGGCGGGCAGGTGATCGTGGATATCGACGGGGTGCTGGTGCTGGCGCACTCCGAGAAACAGGACGCCGCTGCGACCTGGAAGAAGACGTTCGGGCACCATCCTTTGATGGGCTTCGTCGACCACGGAAGCGGCGGCAGCGGGGAGCCCGTCGCCGCTCTGCTGCGGCCCGGCAACGCGGGCAGCAACACCGCTGCCGATCACATAGAGGCCGCCCAACTGGCCCTGGCCCAGCTGCCGAAGAAGTACCGCCGCGGGCGCCAGACGCTGATGCGAACCGATTCCGGCGGCGGCACCCACACGTTCCTCGCCTGGCTCGCGAAGCGCGGCAGGTGGCTGTCGTACTCGGTCGGGATGACCATCACCGACGCCATCCACCACGCTGTCCTGCACGTTCCCGTCTCCGCCTGGACGGCCGCCGTCGAGCCCGGCAACGAGATCCGCGACGGCGCCTGGGTCGCCGAGCTCGACGGCGACGTCCTCAGAGGCTGGCCGAAAGGGATGCGGCTGATCGTCCGCAAAGAACGTCCGCACCCCGGCGCCCAGTTGCGGTTCACCGATGCCGACGGGCTGCGGCTCACCGCGTTTGCCACCAACACCACCAGCGCCCCGATCGCGGAACTCGAACTGCGCCATCGTCAGCGGGCCCGCGCCGAGGACCGCATCCGCAATGCCCGCGCCACCGGCCTGCGCAACCTCCCCCTGCACGACGCCGCACAGAACCGGATCTGGCTGGAGATCGTCCAGCTCGCACTCGACCTGCTGGCCTGGATGCCGATGCTCGCCCTGACCGGCAAAGTCCGCAGGTGGGAGCCCCGCCGACTGCGGCTGCGACTCTTCTCGGCCGCCGCCCAACTCGTCACGACCGCCCGCCGCCGGCACCTGAGATTCGCCCGCCACTGGCCCTGGACCGACATCATCACCGATGCCCTGGCACGGCTCGAAGCCCTCCCGAACCCAGGCTGACCAACAGCGCCCCATCCCGACGAGCAGCCCCACCCCGACCGGAGACGTGGAACCCGGCGCCCACCCGACGCGACAGCCGGGCCACGACCCTGCCCAGCATTACGCGAACAACCCCCAACGGCCCACCAGTTGACCTGATGAGCCGTCACGAAAGATCGAGGTTAGCGCCCTCAACGACAAACGGCTCGACGGGCGGCGCTAAACTGCGCGTTACGGCCCCATGAAGGAAACGGGCCAACCCGCTCCGATTTCCCTCGCTGTACTGCTTTCCGGCGCGTAAAACTTGAATCTGCGAGAGAGTGGCAGTGCACACACTGATGGTGTGTGCAAGGTGAAGAGGAGCGCCGACTGCCGGCCCCAAACCATGGCCGACGCCCCTCCCAGGTCCCAGTTGCTAGAAGTGGTTCCAGATCGCGATCGCAAGTTGGATCACGGGGAGCCAGACCTTCCAGCGGCTGGGGCCTTTCCCTTTGCGGTTCTTACCGCGGCGTCCCATACGGGCCTCCTGTTCTCCGTCACCCCGTGCCGCACTGTGCACTTCGAGGGTGGCGGGAATCGGAGGTCCGTCATCGACGCACTCCAGACGATACGGAGGCCGCACGCCTCACACGCCCAACTCGTGGGAAACGAAGGCTGCTTGTGGGTAACGACATGACCGCAAATCCTGAACTGAGCGCACAGATGCACGGATGGACCATCGTCATCGCGGTGGTGATGCTGGTCATCGCAGGGGGAGTTGTCGCGTTCGCCGCGAGCAGCGGAGGCGGGGACGGTGTCGGCGGTGTGTCCTCGCGCGAGCAGCAGAACGAGCAGATCAAGGGCGAGGCTCAGACCCGCATGGACGAGTTACACCGCGTTCAGGAGCGCGGGCAGAGTGTGGGGGAGCAGATGCGCAACGCGCGTCTTCGCCGTGGAGGCTTCACCCGGGCGGAGGCCTTGCCTTCGGAGGCGGATTGTGACCAGCAGTGGGATTCCCTGGACCTGGCGGAGGAGTTCGGTGACGAGCACCGCATCGACTTCGTCTACAGCTGCACTCACGACGTGAAGCTGGCGCAGGTGGACGCGGGCGGGACGATCGTCGAGGTGGGCTGAGCCTCTACTCTGGTCGGAGGCGGGCGCGGGGGCGTGCAGTCCTCGGAGGCCCGCGGTGCGCATCCGCGATGTTGTGATCGACGTCTGGTCGTGGCTCAACTACAAGCCGGTCATGGCGAACCCGCGCAGGCCGGGCGGGCCGCTCGCCGAGCTGGCTTCCACGTGGGTTCCGGATGAGGACCTGCGCCGCCTGGCCGCGTACAAGCTCCTCGCCGGGTACGACCAGGGGCAGGCCGGGCAGCTCGCAGTCGCCGCCACCGGGGATGAGTCGGCCCTGGAGCGCCGGGAGTTGGGTGACGAGGCCCTGCACGGCTCACTCCTGTGCCTAGGCAGGAGCTGGCGGACCAGGTGTCTCGCCAGGTTTGAACTTCCTACGCGCGCGCTCTTGAATGCGCTCCTGTACAAGGGGAGATGCGTGCAAGTACTCGGGCAGTTTGGTTGTGGCGTAGAGACGAGCGGAGCAAATCTGAGCGGGGCCGTCCAACCGCGCGTCGGTGAGGTCTGTACTCGGGAGGTCGGCGTTGGTGAGGTTGGCGCCATCGAGTTGGGCGCCTGTGAGACTCGCGCCAGGGAGGTGTGCGCTGCTGAGGTTCGCGCCTCTGAGGTACGCGTCACTGAGGTTCGATTCTCTGAAGCGTGCGCCGGTGAGGTCCGCTTTCATGAGGCTCGCTTCTACTAGTTGGGCAGCTTCGAGGTCTGCGTCCCTCAGGTTTGCGTCGGTGAGGTTCGCGTTGCTGAGGTTTGCGAGCCTGAGGTCTGCGCTCCGGAGGTCCGCGCCGCTGAGGTCCGCTTCCTGTAGGCGTGCGTTCCTGAGGTGCGCGCCGGCGAGGTTGGCGCCTCTGAGGTCCGTCCCCCTGAGGTCCGCGGCCTGGAGGTTGCTCCCCCTGAGGTGCGTGTCGGTGAGGTTGACGCCTCTGAGGTCTGTCCCCCTGAAGTCCGCGCCGTTGAGGTCCGTTCCGCTCAGGTTCACGAGCGGCGAAGGGCTGCGTGGTGGTCGTCGGCCGATGACGTCCAATGCGGCTTGAACATCTTGCGCTGGTCTGCCCACCGTGCTGCCGCCTGAGGTACTGATGGTGGCGGAGGGTGCTGAGGCCCGGACGAAGGCTGAAAGGATCGCAAGGACGGTGGGGTGGTCCCGTTCGGACTCGTGCATGTTGCGTTCGAGCGCGTAGATCCCGCCGAGGCGCTGAGTCAGGCTGTCATTCGACGCCAGCAACTTGACTGCGTCTACGTAGCGTTGATTGATTTGCCCTTCGGTGGCGGCCTTTTCTTGCTCGGCATCGCGCTTGCGTGTCTGCTCAAGGGTTTCAGCGTCGCGATGACGTGTGTGCTCAAGTGTGCGGTGTGTGTAGTACAGGCCGAGAGCGGCGATAGCACCGGCCCCGAGCGCGACAAGAGCCGTACGGACGCCGGTGATCACCACGCCGTCGGCGGGTTGGAGGTCTGAGCTGCGGAGGTGGTCGCCGTCGATCCACCAGGGTCCTTGCCACAGCAACAGGGCGTACCCGATCGACGTGAGGGTGAGTGCTGTGGTGAGGGCGGGCCGCTTCAGCCACGGTTTCATGATGGGCATCATGCTCGCGTTGGTGTCCCGGCGGCCGTGGTTCGTGGAACTCAGAGCAGAATCTGAGGTTCGGACGGGGCAGTCAGTCGACGATGCCGAGCGCGGTGTCCGGCCGGCACACGACACAAGCCGTGACGCTGCCCTCCGTCAGGGCGCGCCGAGCTGCCTCAGGGGTGGTCGGCTGGGTCCCGAAGTTGTCGGCGCGGGCGAAGCAGTCCTCCGCCCCGTGGACCACCCTCACGCCTTACTCGGCTTCCGCAAGGACGGCTGGCCCATCCACCCCATCCTTGGCGCCGATGAGCGCGACCCCTCCAACGACCCGTCCCCGCAGGGCGGTACGACCGTGGACCAGGACACCCTGTCGTGGCTTCTGGCCCGCGAGAAGCAGCAGGGCGAACGGACCGGGATCAAGCAGCTCCTTGAGGGCCTCGGCTTCGCGAGGACCGAGGACCTCACCCAGTTCGTGACGGCACAGCACGACGCACAGACTGCGGAATCCGGTCAGGGACCTACCGCAAGGGAAGGACCATGCACTCGTAGACGGGCGCCGTGTCCCAGGGGCGCACAAGGCCGAGCCGCTGGTAGCCGAGGCTTTCATAGAGCGCGAGAGCTGCGGGAGCCTCCGGGCGAGCGGTTAGCGTGAATCGCTCGGCCGGGTTGCCGTGGAGGAGTGCCGCGTGTAGCCCCCGGGCGATGCCGTGGCGCCGGTGAGACACGAGTACCGCGAACTCCCGTATGGAAAAGGTCCGCCGGCCGTTCTCCGCAGTGAACTCCTCGCCAAGGTCAGGGGCAGGCGGAAGGAAGTTCCGCCACCAGCCAGACGTGGACGGCAGAGGGAATCCGTACGAGAAGCCGACCAGCTCATCAGCAATGTGCGCGGTGGCCAGGCGGAACCCGTCGATGTGGATCTGCTTGGCGTAGAGGTCGAGCCATTCGGCGACATCGCGAGGGCCTTCGTTGTACGGCGGATCCGCGTACACCTCTTCGTACACGGGGGCCAGGTCGTTGAGTATCCGGCTGGCTTCGGCCGGGTCGCTGATGGTGCGGATGGTCGGGTGCGCGGTCTGCTCCACAGGGCCCTCTCTTACTCGTCAGAAGATGTGCCGCAGGGCGCTCGGGCCTCGGCCGGACACGGCGGCACCGTAGACGGTTGGCTCAGGCCCGTGTGACGGGCCTGGTCATCGATGCGAAGACGGGAGAATCCGGGAACGGCTGCTGGTCGCCGACCTTCCGGTATCCCCAAGCCTCATACACGGCTTGCACGGCACCATCTCCGGCCGCCGGGTTGACGAGGAGCGTGACGCGTTCCTCCGCACGATGGGAGAGCCAGGCCTCGTGGAGCTGCCAGGCGACACCGCGGCCGCGCCAGGGCTTACGGACGACGATCTCGTTCAGAGCGACGGTGCGCTTGCCGTCCTCGCTGGTGTAGCCGTCGGGAAGCTCGGTGATCATCGACGACCACCAGCGGGTGTCGGCGCCGAGCGGCACACCGAACGCGAAGCCCACCGGCTCACCCTCCTCGAACCCAACCGTGGCGGCCCAGCCGGGGCGGGAGGCGTAGCTGTTAAGGCGCTCGTTGAACCGCTCGACGTCGTAGAACGGGCCGGTGAGGTTGAAGTCCCTGTGACGTACCTCGGCATGGATGTCGAGGAGATTCTGCCGGATGTCGTCCAACTGCTCGGCGGTGTAGTGACGAATCTCGACGGTCACAGGGGGCGCCCCTTTCTGCTGGTGTACTCGTCTGTCCATTGGCTGGCGGCCTGCGCACCGGGGGCTGTTCTGGTGAGCTCGTGGTTGAACGTGTGCAGTAGCTTCCCGGTCCGCCCGGTCAGTGAATCACTGGCGTCATCAGGGAGTACAGAGGTGGCGGTCATGCAGGCCAGCTCGACGTCGCCTTGGCGGAGTTGTGCGAGGGCGAGGTGCGCGCCGTAGTACGTACGGTTGCGGAGGTACTCGGGGCGGAGGCGGGCGAGAGTGCGATGCAAATAGGCCTCGGACTGGTCGTGTTGGCCGAGGCGGGCCATGATCAGTGCGGACAGGCCGTCGAGTTCGGCGCGGTCGTAGAAGCCGACCCAGGTGGGGCGGGGGATGGATGGTTCGGCGCGGTCGAAGGCGTCGATGGCGTGGTCGAGGTTGCGCATGGCGGCTGTGCGCTCCCCTGTTCCGGCCTGGATCCCGGCGAGGCGAGCGGCTGCGAGGGAGCGGAGCAGCGGGTCGCGGCGGCAGGCTGCGGAGGCCCGGCCGGCTTGGGCTGCGGCGAGTGCGTCTGGGTGGTGCTGCAGCTGGTAGGACAGGAGCGCTGCGTGTCCCCAGAGGCGGAGTTGCATTTCGGAGTTCCCGGACATGCCTGCGAGGCGCATGGCGCGCTCCAGGTGGCGTTGTGCGCGTTCTGGTTCGTGGGCGTCGACGGCTGCCCACAGGGCTGTGCCTGTGAAGGCGGCTCCCAGGTAGTAGAGACGGCTGCGTACGCGTTGGCTGGCTGATCCGACGGCTTGGAGCTCGTTGGCGTGGTGGGCGAAGGCCAGGGCGCGAGTTTCCAGGCTGATGGTCCCGCCGTGCGTGTTGTCCGAGGAGACGAGTTGCGCGAAGGCGCCTTCGAGGCGGTCGGCGTCGGACATGCCGACGCGAAGGGCGCTCGTGGTGGGGGCGGGTGGCAGGGCAGCTGCGGCGACCAGGCCGGTCGCGGTGCTGGCGAAGGTGCGTCGCCGCACGGGGTCCTCCGTTGGTGCAGGCGGGGCGGGTGCCGAAGGGCGCGGGGCCGGTTTGGTGAAGCCCAGCTCTACGGCGGAACAGCCGAATTCTTCTTCGAGGGCTCGCCGTTGTCTTCCTTGCGGCCATCGAGTTTTACCGGTCAGCCAGTTGCGGACGTGCCGGTCCTGGAGGGTGCCGGGCTTGCCGGTGAAGGAGGCGATCCGCTTGTTCAGGGCGTCGGCAAGCTCGTGCTGTTTCAGGCCGTCGGCATGCATGCGGGCTGCGAGTAACACATTCCCCGTCATGCACACACGGTAGCGGCCTGTCTCGCGGCTTGTGACTTCAAAGACGGTAAAAATTACCGGTAGTTGGAGTCTGCACGCCCCCTTCAATTGCCTGTCCGTGGCGGACCGGGACCGGTTCGCTATTGCTGTGCCTCATTCACGGGGCGCCTCTTGGAGACCCGACGGCAGGCGGCGGCAGAGCCGCCCGCCACAGAGGGGGAGTAATGGCCGAGGCAACGACTGAGCCCCACCCGACCGTCACCGCAGCTGTGGTGCGGGAGCACGCGATGGCGCTTCCGATGCTCACCCGCTCGGTGGGTCTCAGCCGGATACAGGTTCGGCGGCTGCTGACGATGTGGAGCTGGTCCGGCGATGTCGAAGACGTCGTTCTTGTGGTCAGCGAGCTCGTAACGAACGCCATCAACCATGGTCGCGTGCACGGCGAGCTCCTCGACCTGCGCCTGGCTGTCTTGGAGGACGGCAGTCTTCTCGTCGATGTGTCCGACCCCGTGACGGCGTTCCCCAACTTCGACCGGGTGATCACCCCGGGTGACGAGGACGAGCAGGGCCGGGGCCTTCGGCTGGTTCGTGCGGTCGGCGCGGACCTGTGGTGGTTCCTGAGACAGGGCGCGGGCGGGAAGACCGTGCGGGTCCTCATGAGGCCGTTGGGCTGATCGGCGGGGGCTTGCGCACCCGGCTGCGGGGAGCTTGAGGGCTTTCCCGTTCCCCGCAGCCGGGCGCGGAGGCCCGCGCCTTGCGGAACTCTCCCGGCGGTCACCGCTGACTTTCTGATGCAGGAGGAACTGATGCTGGAACAGGCACTGCTGGACGCCCCGGCCAAGACCTCGCCCGACGTGTCGTCCCTGTTCAACCTGGGGGCTATCGAGATCACCGACGACCGCGGTGGACTCGCAGCCCTGTCGTGCGGAACGGACGACGGCTGCTCGGCGAGCTGCGCGTCGTCTTGCACCAGCGCCGTGTGACACCGCTCCGCCCCAGGGACCGAGGCCACCTCGGTCCCTGGGCCTTTCCATCGGACACGAGGCTGGAGGATCTATGGGTGGCGGCACGTACTACCGGCACACGGGGGTGGCACTGCTCCGGGCAGCTGTGACACCACTGACCGAGACCCCGCAGCGGTGGCCGGACATGGCTGATCCGGCGGACTGCCGGACGTGGCTGGCGCAGGTCTGGGGCGCCTCCAGCTTCGCGGCATCCGTACGCGATGCCAGCGTCTGGCTTGCCGAACGGGTCGAAACGATCCTGGGCGGCGAGGACGTGCCGCTGAAGGCGGTCCACAGTGTCGTGTTGTCGGTCGCCCGGTATCACCTGCGCGCCACGGGGCGGCCCACTCCCTTCGGCGGGTTCGCCGGCGTCGCTGACGTGACGGTCGGGGAGAGGGCCGAAGTGCGCTGGGGGCAGGAGCATCGGTCGATTGCGCGCGCGGACACGCAGTGGCTGGCATCCGTGGTCGACCGTGTCGAGGCGCTGCCGGAGCTGCTGGAGCGCACGGAGGTCGTCTTCAACAACCTGGCGGCTGCCCGAGGTTCGCGCCTTGAGGTTCCGCGGAGCGGCACGGACAGGACCTCGATCAGGTTCACGCCCGTTGTCCGTGCCGTACGCGAGGCTGCGCAGGGCCCGGTCGGGTTCTCGCTCTTGGGGGACAAGGTTGCCGCGGCCTTCGGGGCGGAGCGGGCGACGGTGGTCGCGATGCTCACGGAACTGGTCCAGCGCGGGTTCCTCATCACTCGATATCGCGCCCCGCTCACCGTCACGGCCCCTCTCGCCTACGTGATCGCACAGCTGCGCCAGGTGGGCGCCGACGAAATCCCTGCCGCAGGCCCGACGCTCCGGATTCTCGAAGCAGCGGACTTTGGGTTACGCCGGCACAACGAACACAGCAGCAACCAAGCCGAATTGAGGAGGCGCCTGGCCGCCGGTATGCGGGAAGGCTCCTCGGCGGGGCGCAGCCCGCTGGCCGTCGATCTCCGGCTGGACTGCACGGTGGAGATCCCGCGACAGGTCGCCTGGGAGATGGAACGAGCTGCGCATGTTCTGCTGCGTCTCACCCGGCAGCCGACCGGGCAGGCGGTCTGGGCGCAGTACTTCACGGAGTTCTGGGAGCGGTATGGGACAGGAACCCTGGTCCCGGTCAATGAGGTCATCGACCCAGCCGCGGGGCTCGGCTTCCCCGCCGAGTACCCCGGAAGCACCCGGACGTCTCCCGCCAGCAGGACCTCGGAGCGCGACGAACAGCTGCTCGCGCTGGCCTGGCAGGCAACCGTAGAGCGGTCCGGCGAGGTCATCCTGACCGATCAGCTGGTCGACGAACTCGCCGCGGACCGACTCGACGAACGGCGCATCCCCCCGCATGTCGAGATGGCCACCCGCGTGCACGCCGTAAG
Source organism: Streptomyces sp. NBC_01465 (assembly GCF_036227325.1). NCBI lineage: Bacteria > Bacillati > Actinomycetota > Actinomycetes > Kitasatosporales > Streptomycetaceae > Streptomyces > Streptomyces sp. NBC_01465. The sequence continues at coordinate 8,897,741 of NZ_CP109467.1, forward strand.
CGTGGAGGCCCTGACGCGCGGCCAGTTCACCCTTGCCGTCGCCCCGGCCAGGAGCGCGGGAACACTCACCTCGCGCTTCACCACAACGGCAGCCGGCTCGGGACTGCGGGAGGTGTTCCGGACGGTGCCCACCGAGGTTCACGGGGCGTTGCCAGTTCAGATGTCGTTCCCCCCGGTCTTCCCCCACTCGGAGAACATCGCGCGCATCCCCGCCTACCTTCCGCATGTTGTCTCCCTCGGCGAGCACCGGCCGGCGGGCGGCACCGAGGAGCCGGAGGTCATTCCCCTGGACGATCTGGCGATCACCGCGACCCATAACCGGCTGTATCTGGTGAGCTGCTCGCGCCAGCAGGTCATCGAAACTCAGGTGTTCCATGCGCTCGCGCTCGACAAGCAGCCGCCGCCACTCGCCCGGTTCCTCACCAACCTGAACCGGGCGTTCTCACCCGCGTGGACAGGCTTCGACTGGGGGCCCGTCGCGTTCAAGCTGCTCTACCTGCCTAGGGTTCGATATGGGCGCACCGTGCTGAGCCCGGCCCGATGGCAGCTCTCACCAGACACGCTTCCCTCCGCAGAGGGTGAGGCCCAGTGGTGTGCAGTGTTCAACAGGTGGCGTCAGCAGTGGAATTGTCCGCGCGATGTCGAGCTCCGCGACGAGGAGCGGTGCCTGCGCCTGGACCTCGATGTCCCCCTGCACCAGCGGATCCTTCGGACCCAGCTTGCCCGGTCGGGGACCGCGGTCCTGACGGAGGCGGCCGACGCGGACGCCTACGGGTGGATCGGCGGGCACGTCCACGAGGTCGCCATGCCCCTGGTCAGGAAAGGGCCGCCCGCACAGTCCCCGCTCACTGGCCGCCGGTTGCCATTGAGCGCGAACTGCTTGCTCGGGTGGATGCCCGGAGCCCCGTCCACGCCGTGGATCAACGTGAAGGTGTTCACGCACCCCGACTACATGGACGAGATCATCACCGAGGGCCTGCCGCGTCTGCTCGCCGAGCTGGGAGTCGACCCGGAGTACTGGTTCCTCCGCTACCGAAGCCCGCACGAGAGCGACCACCTCCGGTTGAGGCTGCGCACCCACACCGCCGAGCAGTACGCCCTGTACGCGGCCCAGCTCGGGGCCTGGGCGGAGAAACTACGTGCGCAGGGCATGACGCACCGCCTCACCCTCGACGTGTACAGCCCCGAGACGGGCCGCTACGGCACGGGGGAGACCCTGGGCGCGGCCGAGACGGTGTTCGCCGCCGACTCCCGGACCGTCGCCGCCTCCCTACACCACCTTCCATCCGACCGTTTCAACCCGGCCGCATTGGCCGCGGTCAACATGGTGAACATCGCCCGGGGACTGCTGGGCGCGGACGCCGGACTCCGCTGGATGGCGAACCACCCTGTTCCGGCCGGCACACCTACCGAGAGCAGGGCTGCGACGCTGGCCGTGATTCTCGCCGAGCACACTGAGCTGTGGCAGGCGCCGGGAATGCCCGCCGCCGTCACGGACGCCTGGTACGAACGATCCAACGCCCTTGCCACCTACGGTCATCATCTCGATGACGACCAGCTCCCGGCCGTGCTGGAGTCTCTGCTGCACATGCACCACAACCGGGCCCTCGGTATCGACCCAGCCGGAGAGAAATCGTGCCGTCACCTGGCCTTCAAGGTCGCGCGAGCTCTTCGCGCCCGGACGGAGACCAGATGATCACCCAACGTCCGTCACACCAGGTTGATTTCGCCCCGCAGTGGGCGCAGTCCCTCGACGTGGGGGCGGCAGGCATCGCGCTGTGGCACCTGGAGAACGTCCGCACCGGCGCGGGTGACTGGGAGACCGCGCACGAGTGGGCGGCCGCCATGGTCCGCCATCCCGTGATCGCACACCCGGACATCTGCAGCCTGTACGGCGGTGCCCCCGCCGTCGCATTCGTCATGAACGCCGCCGACCAACCCCTCTACACCCCTGCGCTCGAAGCACTCGACCCGCACATCACCGCCCTGATCCGCCGACGCCTGGCCGCCGCCCACCAGCGCATTGACGACCAGCAGCTCCCCGCCCTGCGCGAGTACGACCTGATCGGCGGACTCACCGGGCTCGGCGCGTACGCCCTCCTTAGGCACGGCGACAGCGACATCGTGCACAGCGTGCTGTCCTATCTCGTACGACTCACCCATCCCCTGGCCACCACCACCGGCACACTGCCGGGTTGGTGGTGCGGCAACGCCCCCGACACGAGCACACCGGAAGCCTGGGACGGCGGTCACGGCGACCTAGGAATCTCCCACGGAATTACCGGCCCCCTCGCACTGCTGGCGACCGCACACCGCAGAGGCATTACTGTCCCCGGTCTGCCTGAAGCGATGATCAGGATCTGTCACTGGCTCGACCAGTGGCAGACCGGACAGGGAGCGGCCGCGTGGTGGCCTGGCGCGATCAGCCGCCGTGAAGCCGCCGACTGGACACTCCACCAGCCGGGTCCATCCCGTCCCTCCTGGTGCTACGGCACCCCGGGCATTGCCCGCGCCCAGCAGCTCGCCGCCCTCGCGCTTGGTGACCGCCGCCGCCAACAGCTCGCCGAGACCGCCCTCGCCGGCTGCCTGGCCGACGAACGGCAACTCGCGCAGATCCGCGATCTGTCGCTGTGCCACGGCTGGGCCGGACTCATACAGAGCGTGTGGCGGTGCGCCGCTGACGCAGGCCGCGACAGCCCGCTCGCCACACGCCTCCCTTACCTGCACAGCCTCATGGACCAGCACCAGGCCCTCCACGGCCTTCCCGCCGACGCAGGGCTCCTGAACGGCACTGCTGGTGTGCACCTGGCCCGGCACACGACCACCACCAACTTCGCACCGCTCACCCGCTGGGACGCCTGTCTGCTCCTCGCCGGATGACCGGCCGCCCGTTTCAACCCTTCGCGGAAGGACCCGCCCTCATGACCACCCCGCCCGCCGCCCCTACCGCCGACGAACTGCGCAACCAGCTCGTCGACAGCCTCCTCACCTACCGCAAGATGTCGCCCGCCGTCGAAGAGGCCATGCGCACCGTCCCGCGGGAAGCCCACCTGCCCGGGGTGCGCCTGAAGAAGGCCTACGCCAACGAGGCGATCACCATCAAAGACAACCCCACCGGCCCACAGCCCCTGTCCTGCGCGTCCGTGCCATCCGTCGTCGCCCTGATGCTGGAGCAACTCGACATCCACCCCGGCGACCACATCCAGGAGATCGGCGCGGGCACCGGCTACAACGCCGCCCTCCTGGCCCACCTCACCGGACCGACGGGGGAAGTCACCACCATCGACATCGACGCCGACGTGACCGCCCACGCAAGGACGGCCCTCGACGCCACCGGCCACCACCGCATCCACGTCGTCACCCGCGACGGCGCCGAAGGAGCCCCCGAGTACGCCCCGTACCAGCGGATGACCGCCACAGTCGGCGTGTGGGACATCCCCGGCCCCTGGTGGGAGCAGCTCACCGACGGCGGCCGGCTCGTCCTCCCGCTCAGGTGGCGAGGACAGACCCGATCAGTCGCCTTCACCCGCCACGGAGACCGCATGGTCTCCGACTCGGTGGAACTCTGCGGCTTCGTCCCCATGATCGGCCAGGACGGCGAGAAGCAGGGATCCGTCGACAAGGACGGGCACATCACCTTGTACTGGGATGCCGACCAGCCCATCAACCCCGCCGCGCTGTCCGGCCTGACCGACGCCCCCTTCACAGCGGTCTGGACGGATGCCACGGTCGGCGGGGAGGAGTCCTTCGACGGGATCTGGCTGCGCCTGACGGCAACCGACCCTGCGACCTGCCGTATCGAGACGAAGCCCGAGGCGGTCGAAGCCGGCCTGCGCCGACCCGCGATCCCCAGCCGCACACCCGCCCTCGTCGAGGGCGACTCGATGGCCTACCTGATCCTGGACCGGGTGACGCAGCCTGGCGCACCACTGCACCGGCTCGGTGCGATCGGCTACGGCCCGGCAGGGGAAGACCTCGCCCGCCGACTGTGCGCCCAGATCACAGCCTGGAGCCTTCAGCGCGCCGCTCGGCCCACCATTACCGCGTACCCCGCAGGCACCTCTGACGATCAGCTGACCGAGGGCTTCGTCATCGACAAGCCGTCCGTACGGTTGGCCCTCGCATATCCGTGATCGTTGCTCGGTAGGCGGAGGTTGGGACGGCTCATCACGAGGAGGGCCGTCCCAGCGTCGTCGTGGTGCCGCGTGATCTTCCACCGGGAGTCCATACCCGGGGACGCCCCACGAAGCGCCCGAAATGAACCCGCTTACCCCACTACCGTCAGGCCAGTGACCATGCACTCCACCGACGCCCCTGCCCTCGACCCGCAGCAACTCCGCGCGGCGCTCAGCGCCAAGATCGAGAGCCTCGGCACCTTCCGTACCGCAGCCGTCCGGGACGCCTTCCGCGTCGTGCCCCGAGAGGTCTTCCTGCCCGGTGTGGACCTGGCGACCGCCTACGCGCCCAAGCAGGTGGTGACCAAACGAGCCGCCGACGGCACCGCAGTCTCCTCCGCATCCAGCCCCAACATCGTCGCCAAGATGCTGGAGCAGCTCGACGTCCGCCCCGGCCACCGGATCCTGGAGATCGGTTCGGCCACCGGCATCAACGCCGCTCTCCTCTCGGAGCTGACGGAGCCGAGCGGCTCGGTCGTCACAGTCGAACTTGACGAGGACCTCGCAGACGGCGCCCGCACCAACCTGGCCGCCGCTGGATACAACCAGGTCCAGGTGATCTGCGGCGACGGAGCCCTCGGCGACCCCAGCGGCGGGACGTTCGACCGGATCATCGTCACCGCCGGCGCGTGGGACATCTCCGCCGCCTGGTGGCAGCAACTCGCCGTCGGTGGACGCATCGTCGTCCCCCTGCGCCTGCACGGCAGCGGGCTGACGCGATCCCTGGCCCTCGACCACACCGACAACGGGCTGATGATCTCCACCAATGCCGTCGTGTGCGGATTCGTGCCCATGCGCGGCGCATCCGAGATGGGCGAGCGCCACGTCCGCCTCGCCGAGGACATCATCCTGAAGGTCGACGTCGATGACCTCCCCGACGAAGGCGCACTCTCCCCGGCCCTCGCGTACCCCGCGCACCGGCAGTGGACCGGCATCGAGGTTCGGCACAACGAGCCCGCCGCCCACCTCGACCTCTGGCTCGCCACGGTCGAGAGCGGCCTGAGCTTCGGCAAGCTTGCCGTCGCTGCCTCCGCCCGCGATCTGGGCCTGGCCGATCCCGCGCTGCGCTGGTCTGGTGCCGCCGTCTACAACGGCGGAACCTTCGCGTACCTCACGGTCCGCCGGGTCGACGACGACACCGACGAGCTGGGCATCGTGACCCACGGCCCGGACATCAACAAGATCAGCGGGCAGGCCGGCGACCTTCTCCGCCGCTGGGCCCAGGACCGCCCCGCACAGCCTGTCGTCACGGCGTACCCCTCGACCACGCGCGTCGGGCAGCTCCAGCCCGGTACCTACGTCGCCCGCCCGGACACCCGTCTGACCATCGGCTGGTAGCCGGTTAGAGCCAGCGTGAGCGAGGCCCCCAGCCTGTGCTGGGGGCCTCGCTCACGTCTCAGGGCGTGTCAGTGTGCCGTCCTACGCTGGATTGCATGACAACACCAGTCGGGGGACTGCCGCTTGAGAGCGCCCGCCGGGTGGTGGAGCAGCGCGTCCTCACCGACGCGGTGAAGATCTTCATCCCTGGCGTCTTTGACCCAGACACGTTCGAGCAGACCCCGGACACGATCATCTGGGAGGGCCCCGGCGCGATCTTGCCCGACCACGGGGCGGACGTGACCGTACGGCTCACTGACGGGCAGGGCACATCGGTCGGCACGAGCGGCCGGTACCGGATGCTCACCCCGATCAGTGCGCCGACCCCCACCGCCGAGCACCGCATCACCCTGACCGCGTCCAAGGACCCTGACGCAGCAGGCCGCATCTGGACCCTGGACAGCGTGGAGCGCACCAGCACCCCGGTAATCCGGGTGAGCTGGCTGAAGTACGACACCACCCTGAACAACGGCAGTTGACCATGCTTGACATCGCCGCGACGAAGGCCGAACTGGATGGGCTGCTTGTCGACACGGTCAGGCGGGTAGGAGCCAGGTGTCGTAGCCGTGGGCACGAAGACGGTTGAAGGTATCGCGGACCCTTTCCGGGACGTGCTGCTCGATAGCGAAGCCGCGCTTGGGGTACTCCATCACCCGTTCCATGTCGCCCATGAGCATGTCGATGAGCTGCTTCTCGTGGTCGTGCGTCGAGACGTACTCGTCGAAGGACAACGGCTGGGAGACGCAGACCGGTTGCACCTCGGGCCACAGCTTGCGACAGGTCGCGTAGGCGCGGCGCTGCATGTACGGCATGGAGATCAAGAGCATGGTGCTTACTGCGATGCCGGCGCGCTCCAGGACCTCGCGGGAGAAGCCGATGTTCTGCCCGGTGTTGGTGGCCTTCGGCTCCAGGAGGATCGCCTCATCCGGCACTCCGAGGGAGATCGCATGCTCACGGTAGTGGACGGCCTCGCCCCGGGGGAACCGCTCCTTGGTGGCGTCGCTGGTGTCGCCGGTGAAGACCACGACCGGGAACATGCCAGCGTGGTAGAGGTCGGCAGTGGTGGCGGCGACACCAAGATCGAGGCTGCCGAGGGTGATCGCGGCGGAACAGGGCTGCAGCTCGTGGCCCATCTGGTGGAAGGCCCAGATGGTGCGGGCGTCGGCCTGGTCCGCTTCGCTGATCAAGTCATCCTGGTGGTCGGTCACATGGACTCCTCGCTGTTACGGACGGACTTGATGCTGCGCGGTTGGTGTTTCAGCCCATAGCTGGCGGATGCCCTGGCTCAGCAGAATGTCGCTGCACGGAACGCGTTACGGACGTCGGTTAGAGGCTGGCGGTCGCGGGTGTAGTACAGCTTGTTGGTCAACAGGGCCGCCCAGCGGCCTTGGGAGGGGGAGATCCACATGCCGGTGCCGGTGAATCCGTAGTGCACCCAGATGTCGTCCACGGCGGGGTCCGTTCCGGGGGCAGGGTGCCAGAACAGTCCGCGTACAGGCGTCAGGTCGCCCGTGTGGGGCCGGAGCGATTCCTTCACCCAGAAAGGTCCAAAGCCTGGCCGGTCCGCTGTGGTGGCGGGGTCGAGCATGTAGCGGAGGAAGGTAGTGATGTTGTCGAGGGTTGAGAAGACGCCGGCGATGCCGCAGATGCCGACCAGGAGGCGGGCGGAGAAGTCGTGGGCTGTGCCTTTGAGGTGGAGTTCTGTGGTCTCGTCGAGTTCGGTTGGTGCGCAGCGCTCGTTTGCTGACGCGGCGAGGGGGCCGAAGGTGGTCTCGGTCATGCCGAGGGGCTGCCAGATGCGGGTGTGCGCGAGTTGGTCGAGCCTCTGGCCTGAGATGTATTCGGCGAGGTAGCCGAGGACCAGGGCGGCGCGGTCGGTGTACTCGACGGCTTCGCCGGGCGGCCGGTGCAGGGTCTCGTGCAGGACGCCGTCGCGGATGTCCTGGGCGTCGGTGCCGTAGAGGTTCTTGAGGTTGGCCCGCAGGGGGAGGCCGGCGGTGTGGGTCAGCAGGTGGTGGGCGGTGGTCTGGCCGAGGGGATGCCCGCCCACCTCTGGCCAGAAGTTGCCCAGCGGTTGGTCGAGTTGGAGCTTTCCATCTTCGATCAGGGTGCCGATGGTGGACCACACGGCGAGGATTTTGGTGAGGCTGGCAACGTCAAAGATGGTGTTGAGCCGCATCGGCTGGTCTGGCTGGTTGGGGTCCAGGAGGCCGACGGCTCCGCTCGCGGTGGACTCGGTGGCGTCGCCTGCTGCCCAGACGGCGCCGGGGTAGACCTTGGCCTGTACGCCGTCGTGCAGGAGCTGTTCGATGCGGTGGGTGTCGAGCGTCATGGTCTCCCGATCGTGTGCCGTGGATTCCCCGCCAGCCAGAGTAGTGAGAGGGCCGGGTGGGTCCGGCTGCGCCACGGATGGGTCAGCTGAGCTGCTTGCTGAGGCCGGACAGAGCGGTCGCGGTGCTGCTCAGGGGGTAGCGGGCCGCGTTGATTCGGCCTGCTGCCTGGAGGGCGGGCAGTAGGACCGGCATTGTGCGGAGGCGGCCCAGGTCGCGGGCGACTGCGGTCGGGGTTTGTGAAGTCGGTGGCCAGGCCGGTGGTGGCGAGTGTTTCGTTCAGCCCGGGGACCGGCTGGTACAGGACGGGCAGACATCAGGCTTGGGCTTCGCGGGCGACACTGGGAGCGGCGCAGTCAGCCGAGGTAATGGACGTGCACGCCCAACCTTCGGATCAGCGGGGTCAAGGCGTGGAACTGTGCAGACGGGGCGGCAATGCTCAGTTCAAAGGCTGGTGCGAGCGGGATCGCGTGCAGCAGGGATTCGATTCCTTTCTCCTCCGTGAGGCGGCCGGCGTAGAGCAGTCGCAGGTGGCTCGTCGCACGGTGTCCCGCTCGTGTTGGCGGGTGGCCGAAGAGGTTGTCGGGGATGCCCCAGGGGGCCTGCTCGATCTTCCGGCGGCTGGTCTTGGGACTCAGTTTCAGCAGGCGGTCAGCCATGGCGTTGGTCGGCACCACGATGCTGTCGGCGGCACGGGCCGACTGCTGGAGGATGTCGAGCTGGGCGGGATACCGCTCGGCGTAGAGAAGGTCGGTGCCGTGGACGAAGGCGAGGCGGGGCGGTGCGGGCAGCGTCCGGAGGAGCGCGGGTTTCGCGCCGAATGAGAGATGAAGCAGGTGAATGATGCCGATCTCGGTGGGGTCGATGGCAGACGTCAACGTGTTGCGCAGATCGGTGACCTACCGGTGCAGGCCCAGCCCCGTCAGGCACTAGCCGGAGACACTCAGAAGATCCAACCCTTATGGCGTGCAGGGGCGGGGCCCTGTCGGCGCGGGCATGAACGCCCCTGCTGATATGCGCGGTTGGGTCACTGTGCAGAGGTCGAAGAAGAGTTCGAAGCTTCCGCCAGGGCTCGGGAACGGAAGGTCGAGGGGCGGTGGCCACCATCTGGTTCATGACCGGCCTCCTGGGATCTCCTCGTACAGGCGTGATGTCTCGATTCCCTGACTGGAGCAGTACTTGAGGCCATGCTGCTGGTAGCAGGCGGGGTGCCGAAGGTCTGAAGGAAGGCCAACTTGCTTCCAACAGTTCTCGGTAATCCTGGCGGAATGTCAGAACTGCAACTCAAGGGCGGGGTAAGCATGATGACCGAACCGACCACCGAAAAGGCGTGGGCCGAGCTGCCGGCGCTCATCGACTTCGCAGGCGGATACGACCTGTGGGACGTCGAGAGGCTGGTCCGCTTCGCTGGATCGCAGAAGGCCGGACTCCGCATCGTCGAGCGCGTCGAGCAGCAACTCGCCGAGAACAACATCGGTCACCTCCCGACCAAGCTCCCCACGGATGGCACCTGCAAGGTGCTCCTCTACAACAAGGACCAGCCCAATCTCGGGTACGTCTTGAGCCTGGTCCATGAACTCGCCACCCAGGACGTGAATGACAACACGAACGGGTCGATCCATCAGTTGAAGTCGCTGCTGGACGGCATCATGTCGTTTAGGCCGACCGCCCAGCGGGACGCCGTCGCGCGGCATGCTCCTCAGAGCAAAGCATTGTGAGCGACGCCAACCAGGCGATTTATGCCCTGTGCACCGTGAACACCTGGACGCTGGACACTTACCGATCTCCTCTCTGCGAAAGCTCGGCACCCCCTGCATGCCCCTGCACGATGGGGACGAACACGTCGTCGACGCCGAGGACGGCGAGCTGGCGCCCCACGTTGCGACGCCCGCTCGTCGACCACAACACCGTGCTGTATCCCGAGTAGGAGCCGCCCGTGCGACCGTCATGCCGACGTACACCAAGCGGGACTTGGACGTCAGCCCCGAGACCGAGGTGATCTTGCGGGCCTCGGAGATGATGGAGAAGCCGAGTCGGACGGTGGCCGGTGGGCACTTGTGACGCGGCCATGCCCGGATTTGGGGATCGGTTCCTGGGCCGCAGCATCGAGGACGCCAGCACCATGTTTGAGGACCTGACGATCCTGACGACCGCATCACCAGTTGGGTCCCCGCGGCCGAGGCCCTGACACCCGGGATCAGGTTCCTGCTTGCCGGCTATCTCCGGCTCCTCGACCGGCAGCTGAGGATCGTGGCGGACCGCGAGGCCTCGATCTTCCACCTGCCCACCGGCGGGCCCCCTCGCATCGCCGGGGAGTGGTCGCTCCGGACCGCCTCCACCCCTCGCCCCAGGGCTATCGGGCCTGGGCCCGGACGCTGGCCGCGGGCATCGTCCCGCTGACAGAAAACCTCACCGCGTAATCCTGAGCATCACTTCAAAGGACCCGCACCCATCTACGTTTGCCCCGCCGAGACCGGGAAGAAGGACGGCTTCGATGAGGTCCCCGTGCACAGAGTGGATCAGCGGCACGATTAGTAGGAGCTACAGAATTCCCTTCCATGGCCAAGGTCGCGGACCGGATCGACCGCGAAGACAGTCGATCCGGTACTGCGCTTGGCCGATCCACTCCTCATTGCTGGCTGCGTGCTGGGCCGCGAACGTCGTCATCCGCAACTCGCGGGCCCCCGCGAGGATGGGATAGCCCTCCCATGTGGTGACGTCGTACCCGTAGGCCTCGCAGAACTCGCCGTACTCTCGCGCGTTGACCGCACCGGTCGTCTTCGCGCGCACTGCGGTGGACACGAGATCCCACTCCGGGGGGGTACAGAGGTGGCGGTGGTGCAGGCCAGCTCGACGTCGCCTTGGCGGAGTTGTGCGAGGGCGAGGTGCGCGCCGTAGTACGTGCGGTTGCGGAGGTACTCGGGGCGGAGGCGGGCGAGGGTGCGGTGCAAGTAGGCCTCGGACTGGTCGTGTTGGCCGAGGCGGGCCATGATCAGTGCAGAGAGACCGTCGAGTTCGGCGCGGTCGTAGAAGCCGACCCAGGTAGGGCGGGGGATGGCTTGTTCGGCACGGTGGAAGGCGTCGATGGCGTGGTCGAGGTTGCGCATGGCGGCGGTGCGTTCCCCTGTTCCGGCCTGGATGCCGGCGAGGCGAGCGGCTGCGAGGGAGCGGAGCAGCGGGTCGCGGCGGCAGGCTGCGGAGGCCCGGCCGGCTTGGGCTGCGGCGGGTGCATCTGGGTGGTGCTGCAGCTCCGCGCGCTTTCGTTGAGAACACTTCCGCCCACTGCGCGCGCAGTACCGAGCGATCGCTGCCAGATTGACGTGGTCACGCTACTCTCTGGCCAACGCTAGGGGCGGCTGAACGAGATGGGGGTAGCAGTGGCGCTGCTCGACGGGGATCCCGAGTCCATCGCCGCTTACCGCCTGCTTGACCGGTTGGGCGCAGGTGGCATGGGCACCGTGTATCTCGCGCAGGCCGAGTCCGGCAGGTTGGTCGCGGTGAAGGTGGTACATCCGCAGATCGCTGACGATCGCGAGTTCCGTCTGCGGTTCCGCCTGGAGGTTGCCGCAGCCCGCCGCGTATCCGGCGCCTTCACCACGCCCGTAGTCGATGCCGACCCGGACGCGGACCGTCCGTGGATGGCCACCGTGTTCACGCCAGGCGTCAGCCTGCGCCAGCGCGTGCAGCAGGACGGTCCACTGTCCCCGACCGAACTTCGCCAGCTGGCAGTTGGCCTGGTCGAGGCTCTACGTGACCTGCACCGGGCCGGCGTTGTCCACCGGGACCTCAAACCCGACAACGTACTGCTCACTGATGACGGGCCTCGCGTCATTGACTTCGGGATATCCCGCGTCACGGACCAGCAAACGCTGACTGTGACGGGCAGAATCCTGGGCACCCCGCCGTACATGTCACCGGAACAGCTGTCGTCGGCGCGCAAGGTCACCCCAGCATCCGACATCTTCGCCCTGGGCAGTGTGATCGTCTTCGCCGCCCTCGGCCACGGCCCATTCGACGCGGACAACCACTACCTAACTGCCTACAACGTTGTTCATGACCCTCCTAAAATCGCCGCCCTGTCGGGCACCGTCCGCGAAATCGTCCAGTGGTGCCTGGCCAAAGAACCCCATGAGCGCCCCACCCCCGCCGATCTGTTCGCCGCCTTCGACCGGGTTCCGGCCTGCGACTGGGGCCCGCGCCCCGACACGCTGGAACCGTCGCGGCACCGCCTGATCGCGGCCTCCCGCCCGCCTGCCAGATGGAGCCTGGCCATGCCCCGGCCACGGCTGGTGCTGGCTGGCGCTGTGTGCGCGGTAGTCCTGGCCGCACTGCCCTGGGCCATCCCTCAGTTCAGCGGTAACCCACAAGCGGGACCGAAAGACATCCACCCCACGACGCTGGGCCCGTCATGGCCCCCGAAGCTGCAACTGGAGCCGACTGCCGCGCAACAACCAAAAGGCTGGGGCATCTGGGAGACGAAGATCGCCTCCACGAGGGCACTAAGCAGCTCGGGCCAGCAAGGAATAGACCACTGCGTGGCGTCCCATCTCGCTCTGCTGTGCGGTAACCGTGGGGGCGCGCCCGGGCTGGTCTCCGGGTACAACGCGGCCACCGGCAGGCCCCTGTGGGAACCGCGCTACGAACCAGGTGAAAGTACCGAAGCCGTCGGCATCGATGAAGTGACAGGACTCGGCTACTACGCGACCAACGAGTCAGGAGTAATCACCGCAATCGATATGATCACGGGCAAGAAGCGCTTCACCCTCTCGTACGGGTACGACGGCTCCGCACCCGTGTATCTTCCTCAGGCCATCGTCGTCATCTCCCATGGAAAGGGGATTACGGCCTGGGATCCGGCTTCGGGGAAGCGACTGTGGAATCGCCCCTACCCAACAGGGGATGCCATCTCGAGCCTGCTGGAATCACGCGGCGCCCTCTACGCCCGTTCCGAAGGCGACAAAACCCAGATCGCCCGGATCAACCCGCGCACCGGGGACCTGCTGTGGCAGCTGCCCCTGTCCGGTTTCAAGCTCCTGGCTGCCGGGGATGACACCCTGCTGCTCCAGCCCGTCGACAGCACCGGGGAGTCATCCGGCGGCCAGGCCATCGTGCTGGACGCGAAGACCCACAAGCGCAAGACCGCCCATGCGCCGCCTGGACCGGCGAGCTATGCCTACGACGGCGAGCGCTTCCTCGGATTGGAGCCGAACGGAACGGTCACCTCCATCGACTCCGCCACCGGCACCCAGCAGTGGTCAACCGAAACACGCACCGACAGCCGCACCGACACTGGCGGGAGCAGCCGTATCCTCGTTGCAGGTGACCGGGCCTACTTCATGACCACGAGTTCCCGCATCCTCTGCCTCGACCGCCGACAGGGCAACGTGTTGTGGCAGAGCGCCTCCCGCAGCGACGGAAGCCATCCCCCGTCCGCGCTGTCTCCGACGCCAACCAATGACCGCATCTACGGGGTGTCCCAGCGCGGCACGATCTTCGCCATCAAACCGCCCACCATGTGACAGTCTCCCGTCGAGGCCACCCTTAGCGCACCCGACAGTCTCCAACTGATGCCGAGGGTTCTTGCGTCCAACGCTCCCTCTAAACGCTCGTGGAGGCGGGTCGCTCACCCGGTCTTGCGGGCTACGCCGCCGAAGAACCCGATCTCGCCGGATCGCTCCGGCGGCGGCGCTTCGGGGCGCCAGAACGGGACTTGGGCTAGGCCCGGCTCGATCAGTTCGAAGCCGTCAAAGAGGTGCTCGACTTCGGCGCGGGAGCGCAAGTTCAGCGTGGCGGTGGCCTTGTTGTAGATGGCCTGCGCGGCGCTGCGATCAGCAAAATCACCGGTGGCGTGCGAGAGCACCAAGAAGCTGCCGGCTGGCAGGGCGTCTCGCAGGGTGGCAACGATCTGTTCGGGCTTCTCTGCGTCGGTGAGGAAGTGGAGAACGGCGACGAGAAGTAGGGCGACCGGCTGATCGAAGTCAATGACCCGGCGGACGTCTGGGTGCTCCACGATGGCCTGCGGGTTGCGCAGATCGCCGAGCACGATGCTGGTCGCGCCGGAGCTGCTGAGCAGCGCGTCGGCGTGTGTCTTCACGATCGGATCGTTGTCGACGTACGCGACGCGCACGTCGGGGGCCACCTGCTGAGCGGTCTCGTGCACGTTCGGTGCGGTGGGCAGGCCGGTGCCGATGTCGAGGATCTGGCGGATGCCACTGCCGACGACGCAGCGGACAGCGCGCTGCAGAAAGGCGCGGTTGGCCTGTAGGCCGATCCGTACCTCGGGTGCGGCGGCGGCCAGTTCGGCGGCAGCCTTCTGGTCCACCTCGTAGTTGTCCTTGCCGCCCAGCAAGTAGTCGTAGATCCGGGCAGGGTGCGGCCTACTGGTGTCTATGTTCTCGGCGCGGAAGCCGTCCTGTCTCAACGTTGCTCCTCTCGACGGCCGCCTCGGCCTGTTGCGCGTGAGCGGCTGAGGTCAGCGTGCCATATCAACTGCCGTGCTCATGACTGGAGTTAGCTTCAGTCTGCGGCGCAGTCATGGCCACCGCGACCAGCAGCACCAACCAGGGATGGGATCTGGCCTTCATCACCAACCACCTCGGCCCGTTCGCCTTCTCCCAGGCCCTGATCCCGCACCTGCCCGACGGCACGAACGTCGTCTTCACCTGCTCGGCAGTCGAAGACCCCGAGAGGCCGGACAGAGCGGCTGCGGTGCTGCTCAGTGGGTAGCGGGCGGCGTTAGTTCGGCCTTCTGCCTGAAGGGCTGGCAGTAGGCCAGGTGCTATGCGGAGGCGGCCCAGGTCGCGGGCGACTGCGGTCGGGTTCGTGAAATCGGTGGCCAGGCCCGTGGCGGCGAGCATTTCGTTCAGCCCGGGGCCCGGCTGGTACAGGACGGGCAGATCGCAGGCTGTTAGGTCGGCGTCATGATGGTCGAGGTCTTCGACGGGATCGGCTGTGGGTGGATCAGCCACCAGGACCCCGACCTCGCCACCGGCACACTGCCCACGGTGGACGATGCGGCGTCGTGGCCGATCTCCCACCCGAGGTGCCGCAGGGCGTTCGGGCCTCGCCCTGATGCTGTTTCTCCGGGACGAGCGCCTGGCTTGTAGGTTCCCGTTTCCGATGTCCTCCGACGCGTCGGTGACCAGCAGTGACACCGCTTGTCTCACGCGGTGTCCCCGCCAGTTCGTCTCACGCCCTGTCCTTATTCCGCACTAATGGGCGGCAAGGATGACCTGACCCGCGCCGACTCCGTTGGCTACACCTTCGACCCGCCGTCGACAACCCAGTGGCGCCCCGGCCGTCCCACAGCTCGGTGGTTGGTAGGGGGCGGTAGGGGGCGGCCCTGGCTGCGCCGACCATTGAGCATTTTCAGCGTTGCCTCTCCAGGGTGAGGACGGCCTTGGCGACTGACGTCATGCGGTTCGGGCTGATTCGGGATCTTCGGAAGATCCGCCAGGACTTCAGCAGTGCCATGCCCCGTTCGACGGGCGCTCGGGCCGTGGCCAACGCCCGGTTGGCCGTCTGCTGTGTAGGGGACAGCTGCCCGCCGGGCGGCCGTCTGCGCCCGGTGGTGACCCAGGGGCCGGCGCCCTGGTAGGCGCGGTCGGCCAGGACAGGGACACCTTGGCGTTCGCAGATCCGGATGATCCGGTGGGTGCGGGCCGCGGTCAGGTCGTGGCACCGGCCTGGCAAGGCCGGCGAGATCCACAGCATCTGCCCGGTCGGGTCGGTCACGACCTGCACGTTCACCCCATGGCGGCGGTGCTTGTGCGAGTAGTCGGCCTTTCCGTCGCCCACGCGGTCGCACTCGGCGAGCGTCCCGTCGAGCAGTACGTACTCCGGTTCGTGCCTCCGCAGGACTTTGAGCAGTCCCGGTGCCCGGGCGGCCAGGAGGTCGATCACCGCAGTGGCGTAGGCGTGGGCGGTGCCGACCGAGATGCCGAAGCCGGCCGCGATCTGGGCCAGGGTGTCGTGCTTGCGCAGGTACACCAGAGCGACGAGCGCGCGTTGGTGCGGCGGGAGCTTGCAGCGGCGGTCACCCTCGCGGGTGACGATGAGCATCGTGACCCACTCGACCAGCGCATGAGGCAGGTCAAGTGCGGCAGGATAGGAGACCAACGAGGCACCTGCGCTGATGAGTTGAGACGTCGAACACCTCCCTCAACGGCACGGGTGCCTCGTGCGTTGCGCCCTCGCCGCCGTCACCCCATCGGTGGCCACTCTGAAAATGCTCATTGCTCAGTACCGGGTCTGACCTGCTGTTATGGCTGTCGGGGTGGCGGGATTTGAACCCACGACCTCTTCGTCCCGAAGCAACTTGGATGGGGGCGCTGCCTTGGGGTGGCGTGGCTCTGAGACGCGGCGATGGTCCGTGGGTGTGCGTGGGCGTCCGCCGGTGTTGTCACGCAGTTAGACACTCACCCCGCTGCCCCTCGCTGCATGGTCGGTGTCCCAGAGATTTGGCGCGCCAACTCCTCGACGACTTGGGGGACGACACGCTGAGCGTCCTCATGCTGTAGCGCTTCGACAAGTACTTGATGGACTGCCGCATACGGTTGTCCGGCATGTGAGGCGCGGGTCCGGTCAACGGCCCGCTCGATCTTCGCGAGGTGGGCTGCCACGATCGGCATTGCCTTGTCGTACTCGCTGGGGTCCGTGGCCATCGGCTCAGCCGATCAGGACATGCCGATTGGGTCAAGGCCGGCAGCGGGCCATCAGCTTGGGAAGCTGGGGGCATTTGGGTGCGGATCCGTTGCTGACCTGGGCGAACGGCTGGGCTGGAGCCTCGTTGGGTCCGCAGGCTTTCACCGTGATTCCCCGCTGTTCCCCGTTCTATCTGGTGCGCTTGTGGTGCAGCCGGTGTCCAGGCGGCAAGACGTCAGATGTCACGTTCGCGTTGCGCGTTGGCAGTGGGCGTGGCTAGGTCTCAGCTCTGTAGAGCAGCTGCATCTCCGACTCTGCCTGGGGGCCCGGGTACGACCAGGGATTTAACCAACGGTTGGGCTTCGGCGATAGCTAAGAACTCCAAAAGAAAATCTACGCGCACACCCCCGGGCGAACTTCTTTGCATTTCGCAGGTGCCAGAGTTTCAGAATGGGATTTCTTTTTCCAGTTCCAGCAGGCGATGAGCCTCGGACTTCATTCCGGCGCCGTTGAGTATGCGAGAAAAATCCGCATGCTTTCCTGTAGGTACCGCTGTCAGTAGATATTCCAACGCCCTGTGCGATTCGAGTCCCTGGATTTTCTCCTTTTTCAGGCAGTCGATCAACTTCAAGAGTCGATGCGGTCCACCCTGTGATCCTGCATGCAGGATGAGCTCTCGATCCCCCATAAAGGCTTCAGGGATAGCGCCGGCAGTCGCCAATGTTATTCTTGGCCATGCGTGCAGCCCGATATTCTCTGCGAGTTTATCGGCGTCATCCTTCAAGGTAGCCGCGCGCAGCGCTCGCAGGACGTCGGCTAGATCTGACCTGGTTCCCCCTAGCCAGTCGCCTTTGCCGAGAATGGCGTCAACAAAATTATGCGCATACCAGAAGGTCAGCTCTCCTTCAGCCCGTCGAAGTGCCACCAGGAGCTTGGGTATCTCCGAGGGGTGCTGAGCCAGCAGGCAGGTCTGGAAGTATCGATTGCCGATATTTTCGGGACCGTCATCAGCTATCGATTCGAGGATCTTCACTATCTGGCCAGGGGGTGCATGGGCTGCAATGTTGAGGAAACCTTGGTAATCCATATGTGCGTAGCCGAGTGCGACAACGACAGCTGGCAGCCAGGTTTCAAGGGGTTGGCCTACCCCCTGTCTTACGAGATTTAAAATATCGTCCATTCCAGCGTTGATGAGGGGCGGGATCAGTGCCTCTAGATCAGATGGGTCGCCGGGCTTTTGATCCTGAGATGCCTTATGGTCAGTCTCGCGTGGCGGTTCAACGACATTCCGCTTTTTGGGCTCATTGGGGCGCGATGCCTTTTCTTGCCAAATTTGCTCATCGGTATCTTCAGGCGGAAGCGGAGCACCGATCGAATGTGCGTACTCGGCGCAAGCTCGAACCAGAGCTAGCACCTGGACTAATTTCAGACCACTAGTTCCGGAGAGCTTATCCTGGATGGAGGCCCGACTCATCCTTCTGCCTTGGCGATCGGTGAGCTTTTCTAGTTCTCGCAGCGAGGGGTTGCCAGCCCGGACACGCAAGCGAGCCAGCTGTTTCGCCAGAGAGTCATCAGCCATCGTCCCGCCCCGTCTCATGGTCCATTGCTGCCGCCTGTCCAGAGTCGTCCAGCATCGGCCACAACTGTCCAGCTCAGTTCCGTTCAGACTAGGGCGTGATGAGCCGACTGTCCGGAGTTCAGCAGGAACGTCCGAGGTACTGGTGGACAGCTGCGACGCACAGCTTCCCTTGGAGCGTGTCCCCAACAACGGGCGCGTTGTCAGACAGTGAGAGGAGCATGGAATCAGTGGATGTGACCATCACGCTCTGGGTTCTGGCCGGCTCGGGCGTGGCGAGCGTGGCATTGTTCGCTGCCAAAGGCTTGCTTGATCAACTACCGGGAGTCTTCGACTCTTGGCGTGCTGCGCGACGCGCGTGGCGAGGAGACCCGCCACCAGCACTGGAGCTTCACTCCTGCCAAGGTGCCTGCACGCTGGATCACGCAGACGCTCGCCCTGTCCCGCCACGACCAGACGCCTGCTGAAGGTCGGGACAGCCAACACGCTTTCCAAGTCTGGTGACTGGCTACAGAGAGTGGCACAGGCCCAGTTACCTGCGTTCATCCACGTTCGGGTCTGCCGCACGATCGGGTGACTTCTGAACTGGCTTGCATTGGAAGCTCAGCGCCACGATGCATCGAACACCTTCGTCGTGACGCCCGTTTCGGGAGACCTCTCCCCGTGGGTTGCCACGGACGGCCAGGATCGAGACGCCCCCCGAGTCTGCCCGCAGCGTCCACTCGTACGGAAGGATCGAGTCTTCGGCACTCGGCCGTCAACGACAACGGATGGCGGTGGGACGAGTAGTCATCGAGACCATGGCTGCGCGGACCTGCGAGCTGGCGGATCCACAGAGGGCTGACGGGTCGGGCCCCAACGGGGACACTCACTGAGCGAGGCAACGCGGATATCACCCATTTTCCCTTATCCCGGTGCGCTCCCTGCTGCGGTGGCTCATGCTTGTGTAGTCAGCAGCGTGGCTGGCCAGTTAGCCGCGCAGGCGTGACCGGCGAGAAGGGTACGCAATGAGCTCCCAGATTGATACATTTTCAGTCGCTAAGGATCTAAGTTCTGTACAGCTAGATCGTCTACCTAATCTCATAATTGATGAATGTCTTCAGGATTGCGCAAAAGAGATATCTGCCACCGCAGATATGATTCTCTTGGGAGACTTTCACTTGCCTTATGAAACACTCGCAATGCCGAAGAAGAAATTTGAGCCACGCCCTGTGACAGTGGCCAGCACCCCTGCGCGAGTGGCGTACGCGGCCTTGGTTAATAGCGTTAGCGATTCCTTGGGACCCAAGAGTAGGGAAGATGGGAATCTGGCGATACATAAGTCCTTTACGGTTAGGAATGAGAGTAATTATTTTGTGGATTTCGACATTGCCTCATTCTATGAGTACATAGATCATGGCATCCTGGCCCAGCAACTTTTGACGCGCACTCTGAACTCAGAGGTCGTGGAAAAGTTCATGCGTATTTTGAAATCCTTGACGAAAGGCGCTAGGGGCCTGCCGCAGCTTTTGTCGGCAAGCGATCACCTTTCAGATTCATACATTAGCGCACTTGAGCGCCGCCTTGTTCGTAACGGGTACTCAGTCGTCCGATATGCCGACGACTTCACCGTGGCGTGTCCCGACTGGGAGGCAGCGAATGTAATTATTGAAAGGGCCGCCGAGTACGCGCGAGATTTGGGTCTAGTTCTATCTAGCGAAAAAACCAACATCAGAAAACGCGCCACAATTATCGCTACTGAAGAATCGGAAGCGCGATTCATAAACAGGTACTCTGAAACGGCCGAGAATAAACTAGTGACACGCATATTCACTACTGGGCGCTATGGCGAATTCATAGAGGAGCTAGAAACCTTCAGTGAAAAGGAAGCCGCCGAAGGGACCATGTGGTCACTAGTCCGTGATTGGTATGAGGTTATGGAAAGGGCTGCACCGGAGGACTCGTTCCGTGTTGAGGGGCATTTTCGAACTTTCCTCGGAGTTGCGGTCGACCGACTCCGTGGGCATGACGAGCGCATACCTGACTCAATACTCGAAGAGATTGTTTTCAAGCATCCTCTATTTTTGGATTCAGTCTGCGAATACGTAGCAACTCGGGCGCATACGCATGAATCCCGCGAGGACCCATGGGAGAGCATGCGGATACTCTCCAACATGGGGAGGCAAAGTCCTTGGGCTAAAATCTGGATGCTCGACACAATTGCGCGCACGCACACTCGGAAAATGGATTCCTGTAATTACTCGCCCGTAATGAATTGGGTTGATGCTCAAGTAGAGGATCGCCACGAGGTTGTCCGTGCCCAGGCCGCCTGGGCAGCCAGTTGTCACGGTCGTCTATCCGAAAGTGCTCTAACGGGCGCCTACACTCACGCATCACCGTTGAGTCAGCATGCATTGGCGGCCTGTATGGGGAAGCAAGGGGGAATGGGGAATGGGATCGTCCAGGCTATTAGGCAAGACGGCCCGTTGAATAGGAAGGCATTCGAATGGGCTCAGGGCGTGTAAGTTTCGATAGCCTAACAAGCTCTGGTGAGTCGTGCCTACATGACTTGGCGCGCTTGTCCACTCTGTCGGAACAGACTGCAGTGAGTCCCGAGTGGATAGTAGTAGACGCTGTGGCGGCCGTCGAGGTTCATGTTGACCGCTCCCTTGAATCCTTGATCAACGATTCAGGGGTATCTGGCCTCCCCATTGGTGCTACCTTCCTTTCTCGCTACGGCGAGGATATGAGCAGAAGTTGGGATGCTCGATACGAATGGCTCTCTGACGGTTTCGGAGTAAAGGTAAAAGGCGCCAAGTTTCAGCAAGACTTCCACGCGGTCATTGAGTGCAGGAACGCGATCGTCCACGGGTCTGGAAATCTAACCAAGAGGCAGCGGAGCAGCTTCGGCAAGTTCATACAATTGAGAAAGCAGATGGAATCCGTTCTAAACGTCAGGGTGCATGGGACGGAGGTATCATTTTCGGTTGACTCGGCCCGAAATGCCCTGCGGGTGGCATCCGCGTTCGTCCAATGTTTCGACTCGGCAGTACATGGCGTAACCAACCTCGACTACTAAAAGCTCGTAACAGGATCATGGATGAGCCTTCTTGAGGCGCCTCCAGCAGATGAGGCTGCAGGCCAATGAGATGAAGGTGTCGTGGAGTTCGGGGCGTCGTTCCCAGCGCACGGCCAGGCGTTTGAACTGGTGGAGGAGTGCGAAGGTCTGCTCGACGACGTAGCGGAGCTTGCCCAGGCCCTTGATGTTCGGGCTGCCCTTGCGGGAGATCACCGGCATGATCCGGCGGCGCTGCAGTTCATGCCGCACGGCCTTCGAGTCGTACGCCTAATAGGCACTGTGGGTTGGCCGTTGGGCCGGTCCTGGCAGGGGCCGGGTGAGACGTCTGGTCTGTATGCAGCGCCTGGAGCGCTTCGACAAGAGGGACGCAGACCGGCCCCTGCCGTTTCGGATTCGGTCGGCGTACCGTGCCGTGGTTCGAGCCGTCCCCAGGGCCACCTCCCGATCAGCCGGAGCCGTGGAGCTCTTCACAAGAGCGAGGACCCTGGGCTCAGCTGGGGCCACGGACGGCTGATGGGGTGGTGCGCCGACGAGCGCTTCTATTAGGTCGCCGGGTGGTCCCGCCTTGGCTCGACACCAAGGACGGCGAAGGGCTCGAGAGGAGCGCACGTTGTACGTGACCTGCGGAATCGACTGGGCAGAGGACCACCACGACGTCGCAGTGGTCGACTCCGATGCCAGGCTGCTCGGCAAGCTCAGGATCAGCGACGACGCGGCGGGCTTGCAGGATCTGCTGCACATGCTCGCCGAGCACGGCGACAGCCCGGACACTCCGATCCCGATAGCGATCGAGACCTCCCGCGGACTCCTGGTGGCCTGCCTGCGGGCCACCGGTCGCCGGGTTTATGCCATCAATCCGATGGCTGTCGCCCGCTATCGCGACCGCCATGTCGTCTCCCGCAAGAAGTCCGACCACCAGGACGCACTGGTCCTGGCGAACATCCTGCGGACCGACGCCGAGCAACACCGGCCGCTGCCAGACGATTCCGATCTGGCCAGAGCAATCGCGGTCCTGGCACGAGCTCAGCAGGACGCGGTCTGGGACCGCACCCGAGCCCACAACCGGCTCCGGTCGCATCTGCGGGAGTACTACCCGGCGATCCTCGAGGCGTTCACAGACAAGCGTGAGCGGCTGCTTGCCCGCGAGGCCCGCGCGATTCTGGCGATCGCGCCGACTCCGGCCACGGCTGCCCGTCTCACCCGCAGCCGGCTGAAGAGCGCCGTCACGAAGGCCGGCCGCCAGCGCCGGATCGAGGCCGAGACCGACCGGCTCCTCGAAGTATTCCGCCAGGTTCGGTTCTCCCAACCGGCCCTGGTGGAAACCGCGATGGGGCGCCAGACGCGCCCAGCTCGACGCCGCATGCCGGGCCTGCGAGGACCTCGCGCGTGACACTGAGGAGCTCTTCCTCCAGCACCCCGACGCGGAGATCATCACGAGCTTTCCCGGTCTTGCCGTGCTCACCGGCGCCCGGATGCTCGCCGAGATCGGTGACGACCGCACCAGATTCGAAACGGGCCGGGATCTCAAGGCTTACGCCGGAAGCGCCCCGGTGACCCGCGAATCCGGCAAGAGCAGACGCGTCAGCCACCGCCGGATCAAGAACAGCCGCCTGGCCGCGACCGGACGGCACTGGGCGTTCGCCGCACTCACCGCCTCACCCGGCGCCCATGCTCACTACAACCGCCGACGAGACACCGGCGATCGCTACCACGCAGCCCTCCGCCGACTGTTCAACCGCATGCTCGGCCAACTGCACCACTGCCTGACGACCCGCCAGAAGTTCGACGAAACGATCGCCTTCGCCCCACCCGCACCGCCCCCTCTCACAGCAGCTGCTTGACCCGATAACTGCATGGGGTGTCTTGTCGCCGAGTACGGCCTTGGGGCGTCGGCGTGGATGGCCGGGGCGTCCGGCCACCGGCGGGATGCCGTCGATGAGGGCGAGGGTCTGGGTGATGTCGTTGACGTTGGCCGCGGTGGTGATCACCTTGAGCGGGGTGCCCTTGCCGTCGCAGATCAGATGGTGCTTGCTGCCCGTCTTCCGCCGGTCGACCGGCGACGGACCGGTCGCGGAACCCCCTTTTTCGCGCGGACATTGAGCATTTTCAGCGTTGCCTCTCCAGGGTGAGGACGGCCTTGGCGACTGACGTCATGCGGTTCGGGCTGATTCGGGATCTTCGGAAGATCCGCCAGGACTTCAGCAGTGCCATGCCCCGTTCGACGGGCGCTCGGGCCGTGGCCAACGCCCGGTTGGCCGTCTGCTGTGTAGGGGACAGCTGCCCGCCGGGCGGCCGTCTGCGCCCGGTGGTGACCCAGGGGCCGGCGCCCTGGTAGGCGCGGTCGGCCAGGACAGGGACACCTTGGCGTTCGCAGATCCGGATGATCCGGTGGGTGCGGGCCGCGGTCAGGTCGTGGCACCGGCCTGGCAAGGCCGGCGAGATCCACAGCATCTGCCCGGTCGGGTCGGTCACGACCTGCACGTTCACCCCATGGCGGCGGTGCTTGTGCGAGTAGTCGGCCTTTCCGTCGCCCACGCGGTCGCACTCGGCGAGCGTCCCGTCGAGCAGTACGTACTCCGGTTCGTGCCTCCGCAGGACTTTGAGCAGTCCCGGTGCCCGGGCGGCCAGGAGGTCGATCACCGCAGTGGCGTAGGCGTGGGCGGTGCCGACCGAGATGCCGAAGCCGGCCGCGATCTGGGCCAGGGTGTCGTGCTTGCGCAGGTACACCAGGCCGACGAGCGCGCGTTGGTGCGGCGGGAGCTTGCAGCGGCGGTCACCCTCGCGGGTGACGATGAGCATCGTGACCCACTCGACCAGCGCATGAGGCAGGTCAAGTGCGGCAGGATAGGAGACCAACGAGGCACCTGCGCTGATGAGTTGAGACGTCGAACACCTCCCTCAACGGCACGGGTGCCTCGTGCGTTGCGCCCACCCCGCCGTCACCCCATCGGTGGCCACTCTGAAAATGCTCATTGAGCGATGAGTCATCAAATATCTTGCTTTCCAGCCAAATTGACGACGCCCACTCGTCGCCCATTGCCTTCCTCCACGGCGGGACTACGTTCATCCCGTGGAAGCACCATCCCTGGTGAACGGAAGGGGTTCCACATGTCCGGTTTCGCAGTCCATCCCCTCGGTGCGACGCAAGCCCCCACGGAACCACGCGGCGGAATCCGCGTACCCGAGGCGACGTGGCAGCTCGACGGCGGCTGGGGCTGGGTGTACTTCGCCCAGGGCCACGACGCCATCCAGCAGCCGATCATCCTCTCCGACGGCTTCCACCCCGGTGAGTCCGACCGCAACACGCTCTACCTGGGGTTCAACGACCCGAGCGGCTACCCGCTGATCAACGAACTGAACCAGCGGGGCTACGACGTCATCATCCTCGGCTACCAGGACTGCACCGCCTCGATCTACGACAACACCAGGACGGCGACCACCGCGATCATGCGGGCGAACGCCGAGAACCTCACGGACACGCCGTTGGTCGTCGGGGGCTTCAGCATGGGCGGGCTGATCCTTCGCTACGCGCTGCTGCGCCTCGAAATGATGAGGATGGACCACCGGGTCTCGGTCTACTTCTCCTTCGACACCCCGCACTCGGGCGCCTGGATCCCGGTCAGCCTGCAGTCCTTCGCGTACCACATCCAGCCCGCGTACTCCGGGCTGGCCGACATGATCGACAGCCCCGCCGCCCGGCAGATGCTGTGGCGGCACAAGACAAACCTGGCCGCGGAACCCGTCGAGCACCCGGACCGCACGGAGTTCGTGGCGCAGTTGAAGCGCATGGGCGACTGGCCGATGCGCCCGATGAAGATCGGCCTGGCGAACGGCCGCGGCGACGGCCAGGGCAACGGCAACCCGGCCGGCAGCGCCGCTTTCAAAGTCACCGCCGGGCTGTACACCAACACCGAGCTGTACCTGCAGCCCAGCGGAGAAGCGGAAACTGTCGCCAAGCTCTGCAGGCTGCTCGGCTTCCCGGTCTACAAGCGCACTTCCGGCTACCCGGAGCTCGACAGCGCCGCGGGCGGCACCCTCGACTCGTTCGGAATCGCCGCCGAGACGCTGAACGCCCTCACCGGGCAGGCCGCCGAGGCGCCGTATCCGACCATCACCTTCGTGCCCAGTATCAGCGCCCTCGCCGTCGACGGCGCCGACATCAGCAATCAGCAGGACCTCGATCTGAATATCGACGCCCTCACCCCGGACCGCCTCCCCTTCGACGTCTACAAGACGTCGCCCGACAACACCGGCCACACCGAGATCACCCGCGATCTCTGCGCGTGGCTCATCGACCAGCTCCCGGCCAAGTAGCCACCACATAGGCGCCTCCCCGATACGGGGCCCGCCTGCAGCTCGATGCCACGCCCCTTCGCCATCAGCTGAAGGCGGGCCCGACTCATCGCGGAGCCGCCCCTTCGGAAGGGCACTTGACTGCGCTGCGGCGGCCTCGCACCGATCGGCCCAGCCGGTCTGCCCAGGCACGTGCCCAACATGCCAGAGACAATGTGAGACGTAACATCTGGCCTTCTTAGGCTGACCCATTGATAGAGAGCGTTGTCCTGTCGCAGTACATCTGGCGGGCTGTTGGTGGCCATGAGAAAGTCCAGGTCGGTGGTTACCAGGGGGTTCCTGGAATTGCATAACGCAGCGTGACTGAATCTGGTGCTCGGATGTGGGGTGTCGGCGGGTCAGTTGTTCCGGAGGTGGTCGGCGGCGGCCTGAACCTCCTTGAGCAAGGTGTCCACGTCGTCGGTGGTCGTCAGGTAGTTGCAGACGCAGGCGCGGAGGACCGTTTCGCCGTCGTGGCAGACGGTGGCGAGATAGGCGTGGCCGCGGGCCTGGACGCGTGCGGCCACTGTCGTGTGCAGGTTCGCTCGCGCGTCCGGACGGCCGGTATCGGGGCTGTCGGCCAGGCGGAAGCAGACCACGGGCAGGGGGCCGTCGGTGCACAGTTCGAGTCCGGGGTGCTCCTGGACGCGTTGGCGCAGGTACCGGGCGAGGTCCTGGTAGTGCTGGAGGAGGGCGATCGCGCCGGAGCGGCCGAGCTGGCGCAGGGTGGCCCAGAGGGTGAGGGCGCGGGTGCCTGGCCGGGTGAGTTCGATCGTGTAGTCGGACATCCAGGGCCAGTCCTGGTCACCCTCCAGGTAGGAGGCGCGGAAGGTGAACGCGTCGCGCAGCCGGGTGGGGTCGGTGACGAGGGCGGCGCCGCAGCCGACCGGTACCGACAGGGTCTTGTGGGGATCGACGGTGAGTGAGTCGAGGTCGGCGACGCCTCGGTAGAGGGGGGCCAGTTCGGGGACGAGGCCGCCGAGCCCGCCCCATGCGCCGTCGGCGTGGTGCCACAGGCCCTCACGGCGGCACACCTGGGTGATTGCCTCGATCGGGTCGACGGCGCCGCTGGCGGTGCTGCCGAGGTTGGACACGACGCAGAACGGCAGCAGGCCGTTCGCGCGGTCGGCTTCGACCATGGTCTGCAGGGCTTCGACGTCCATGCGCCGATCGGCCGTGGTGGGTACCGCGCGCAGCCGCCACGGTGGGATGCCGATCACGGCGGCGGCCTTGGCGACCGACATGTGGGCCTGGTCGCTGTGGTAGGCGGTCAGGCGCGCGTGGGCCTGGTCGAATTCGGGGCCGTCGGTGGCGCCGTGGCGGTGCAGGAACCAGGTGCGGGCGGCGCCCAGGCAGAGCAGGTTAGCCATCGAGCCGCCGCTGGTCAGCACTCCGCCGGTGGTCGGTGCCATGCCGGCCAGCGAGGCAAGGTCGCGGACCACTCCGCGTTCGAGGTCCATCAGGGCGTGCTCGCCCATGCCGCAGGTCGCGTTGATCGCAGTGGCCAGCAGTTCGGCGATCACCCCGGCCGGGGACGGCGGCGAGTTGATCCAGGCGAAGAAGGCGGGATGGCCGTTGCCGGTCGGGTACGGGGCGATCGCCTGCTCGACGAACTCCAGCAGGGCGCCGAGGTCCTGGCCCTCCTGCGGCAGCGCCCCGGTTGCCAGTGCCTGCCGGTGCGCCGGTGGGATGGGCCGGGCTACCGGATGCAGTGTGATCTGGGCGAGGTAATCGGCGACCCAGCTCGCTGCCGCTGCCAACTCGTCGCGAAACACCTT
The DNA here is from genome assembly GCF_036227325.1 of Streptomyces sp. NBC_01465. Lineage (NCBI taxonomy): Bacteria > Bacillati > Actinomycetota > Actinomycetes > Kitasatosporales > Streptomycetaceae > Streptomyces > Streptomyces sp. NBC_01465. Next base: position 8,925,010 of record NZ_CP109467.1, read on the forward strand.
CGGGTGCACTGCCAGCGGCCCGGTGCCGCCACCGGACTGCAGTTGGGCCGACTGCGGGCGGGGCGTGCGGCTGGTCTTCGGCGTTGCCGGCATCGGAGGATCGTGCCTTCGTTCAGGGATTCGGCCAGATGGCCATGATCCAGAACGACTGCAGTCTGGGTCGGTAACGGTCCTGGCCAGGACGAATCCACCGATCTGATTCCGGGAGCCCGACGAACCGACGAGGCTCGGATGTTCCTTGCCTCAGTGCCCCGGAAGCAACCGACGCTGACCACACACTGTCACCTGATGGCCGTCCACCTGGAGCCGACGTGGCCACCCGCCCGCACCAAGCTGGCCACCAGCCGGGAAGATCCGGTGGCCACTGACACGGGCAGAGGGCTGCTGACCTGCTGAGGTGCCACGTCGTTTGAGAACATCGCCCCCGGCGTTCTCAAACGACATGGCTCTCGCGGAAGTCTGCTGCCGGTTCAACGACGACGGTGCGACCCGCGGCGAGGCCCGGCCTTCCGTTGCCGTAGCCGCGCTTCCCCCGCGTACTCGGTCGCGGCGCCTTGCTGCGGCGAATTATGCTCACTCGCGTGCGTCGGAGGCCCTCACGGGGGACCTACCCTCGTTCAGCCCAACATCCTGCCAGGGGGTGCGTCCATGATCACGGCGACCGTACGCGAGTGGCACGAAGAAGAAGGCTGGGGAGTGCTCGACTCAGCTGAAACGCCTGGGGGTTGTTTCGCGCACTTCAGCGACATCAAGATGGCCGGCTTCCGCACCCTCGACCCGGGTCAGCAGGTTCAGCTCGAATGGGAGGCCCCTGGTTTCCAGCAGGACGGCTACGACTTTCGCGCCCGCCGAGTGGTTCCCTGACGCCTCGGCCGTCGGTGGTCGCAACACGAACCACCAGTCCGCCGCCACAGAAACCGAAGGTGACAGGTGCGGTGAGAACGAGGCCAGCACAGTGAGATCGAACCCCACGATCGAAGGCAAAACCTCCGCCCCGGCCGCGTGCCATTGAGAATCCGACACACCGCTTGAGGCTGCGTGAGAATCCGACCAGCTTCAATGCGACAGGACAGGAGTTCGTCTCACCGCGGCGTCCTTTGGGCCGGACAAGGGCCACGGTGAGTGAGAAAGGGACACGCTAAATGCGAACCTACATGGCTGGAAGTGTTCCTATGCGTAGCCGCTGAACCAAGTTGCGTGCCAAGGTTGGTTGTTGGTTGAGGGATCGCCGGAGTGTTCGTTCTGCAACATCGCGCAACCATCTAGACGCGGGAGGCAGTCATGGCACTAACTTTCATTGGGATCGATCCGGAGACGGGTGGGGGCAACTGTCCTGCTGTCTGGGTGGACACCACCACTTCGGTGGAGCCCGACCTGATCTTTCAGGGCTACGTAGCCGACGCGGCGACGCTTGCCGAGTGTGAGCAGGATGGCCCTCGACCGGACACTGAAGCGGTAATCCGAGTTCCGGCACGTATGGTGCCGCTGATCAGGGAGGCGTGCGATGCCGCCGAGCGTGCCCAGCTTCGATCAACTGCTTGATTCGGCACGGCACTCCGCGGTCCACCTGGAGATGCGTGACCACTACGGTGTCGACGAGGAGAAGGAAGTCGTCGAGGCGTGGCGGGCTGACGGGACGGTTCCGGCTTACGACTCTGAGTTCTGGCGCCCGTGGGTGTCATTGGTGGAGCGGACCGTGGCTCGTGGTGTCGTGGTTCGCCGTGCCCGCATCGTGTCCGAGCCGGTCACCGAATACATTCGCTTCGAGCACGCGATCACTGGTGTCAACCTCCAGGCGGGGGAGGGTGTTCGGTGGCTGCCGCGCAGCGAGGCCTCAGGTGTGGCGCTTCCTGGCAACGACTTCTGGTTGATCGACCGGCGTATCGTCCGGTTCAACCTGTTCACTGGTGACGGCCATGCCGTTGACCCGCTTGTCTCCCATGAGGAGGCGGTCGTACGCCTGTGTGCTGAGGCGTTCGCGGCTGTCTGGGAGCTCGGCATTCCGCACGACGAGTACAAGGTCTGAGACGTCGCACGCGCCCACCGGGACAGCTACCTGATGAACGCTTCGCCCTCGTCTGCTGCGCAGGCCGCCCGTGAGGGTGTTGCTGCACGCCTGGTGGACCTGCGTAGGACGGCTGGGCTGAAGGGGTATGAGGTGGCTGCCCGGTGCGGGTGGCACAAGTCGAAGGTGTCCCGGCTGGAGAACGCCGTGACGCTGCCGACTGACGAAGACATTCGGAAGTACCTGGCCGTGTGCGCGGCCCAGGAGCATACGGCGGAGTTGATCGCTCAGACCCGTGTCGCTGACCAGATGTATGTCGAGTGGAAGCGGATCCACCAGACGGGCATCAAGCGCCGTCAGGAAGTCGACGTGCCGCTCTACGAGCGCACCCACCTGTTCCGGGTGTACTGCTCGAACGTCGTGCCCGGTCTGCTCCAGACGCAGGGGTACGCAGAGTCGCTGCTCACGACCATCAGCAATTTCCAGGGAACGCCGAACGATGCGCCGGCGGCAGCTGCGGCTCGCCTCGCACGGTCGCATGTCATCCGGGATGGGGATCACCGGTTTGTTCTGCTGGTCGAGGAAGCGGTGCTGCGCTACCGAATCGGCGGCGCGTCCGTGATGGCCGGGCAGTTGGGCTATCTCCTGGAGGTCATGTCGCTTCCTTCCGTGGCCTTCGGAGTGATCCCCTTCGCGGCACAGCGCAGGATGTGGCCGCTGGAGACGTTCATGGTCTTCGACGACGAACGCGTGCAGGTGGAGAACCTGTCTGCGGAAATCAACATCACTGTGCCTGACGAGGTGGGTGTGTACGTCAAAGCCTTCGCGGCAGTGCTGCGGATGGCTGTGTATGGTCCGCAGGCGCGGGCGTTGATCACAGCGGCTATCGACGCGCTCGGGTGAATCTGCGCAACTTCGTAGAACTTCGTTGAGGCTCAAGTGGTGTGCTCCCTAACGTCGTTGGTATGAATCAGGCCGACATGGAACACCCTCCCGGGGGGATCGCCGGGGCTGAAGCCGCCAATGGGCGGTTGGTCGACGGCAGGGCCATAGAGGCGCATTACGAGAGCGCCCTGCGGACGCGCAGGACGGTGCCTTCCGAGCAGGAGTTGCGGGCTGCTACGGACCGTGTGACGGCGGACATTCGCCTGCTCATTCCCTGTACCGAGCGCATACCTGCAGAGAAGCGTTCCCCGCAGCTGATTGGTGCGCTGAGCGATGCGGAGCATCTGCTGCTGCCGCGGGACTCTGCTGACGGTGAGGTTGGCGCCCGCATCCGTATGGCGCACTGGGTGCACCTTCGAGCCCTGGCGCGGGTGTGCAGGGTTCTCCTCAAACAGCACGAGGCGCAGCTGCGCAGCTCACTGATCTTTAATGCGTGAAGTTACGGTGGTTGGCGGGTCAGGCCGGTCCCGGTGAGGCAACCGTCGATCAGGTCCGGCCGGTACTGAAGCCGCTTGAGGCCGTGCTTCATCGCGGTGATGAGATGGTCGAGGCTGGGCACGGCAAGGTTGGCCAGGGTGCTGCGGTTCAGTTCGGCCCAGATTCCCTCGGCCGGGTTCAGATCCGGTGCGTACGACGGCAGTTGGATCACCGTCAGCCAGTCCTGGTGGTCGGCGATGAACGTGCGTATCGGTGCGCAGGTGTGGCGGTTGAGGTTGTCCCAGACGACCACCAGTGGTGCGCCCAGCTGGGTGTGGGCGGCGATCAGCAGATCCCGGTAGTCGCGCCAGGTGAAGCTGGGGGCCTCCTCCCTCCGGCGGCGGTAGACGTGCAGCCGGTAGATCAGCCGGGAGCGGTGTCCGTGCCGGTAACAGACCAGGTCGGCCACCGAGATGCGACCGCCGCGGCTGCCCGGCACCGCCACTACCGGAGTGTGCCCGCGCGGCGCCCAGGTCCTGGCCCGCGGCGGGATCATCGTGCGGCCGCACTCGTCCTCGAAGCAGACCCAGGCATCCAGGTCTGCCGCCCTCTTTCCGCCGCCGGCCACACCTCGCTCTTGAACACCTCGACGGCCGCATCATCCCGCTCCACCGCCCGACGGGCGGGCATCTGACACGACCAGCCATGACGCCGCAGCAGCTTCCACACCCCCGCCAGCGAATAGCTCACATGGAACTTCCGCCCGATCACCGTCTTCACCCGCACCAGCGTCCACCGCTGATCACTCCAGCCGTGTGCTCCCGGACCCTGCCGCAAATAGGCTTCCAGCTTTGCGAACTGCGCATCACCCAGCCGCGGCCGACAGGCCGGTCCCCTCGACACCAGTGCGCGGCTGCCACCGCTCCGCCAGGCCCGCCGCCAGCGGTTCGCCGACATCCGCGTCACCCGCAACTCACCGGCCACGTCCTGATCGCTGCGGCCCAACGCGAACAACTCGGCCGCCCGCAAACGCACCCGCTCACGCCGAGCCCGCTCCGCATCGCTCATCCCACCGCCCTGCGCATACCTCATACCCACGGGCATAGCCCACCAGCCGGACCACGTCATCACCCCGCAGAACACCACGAGTTAAAGATCAGTGAGCTCGACACCCGGTACGCCAGACTCGGCACCGCGCGGGCGGTCGCGCTCGAGGTACTGGCCGAGCGTCGGGCCCAGATGCTCGCCGAGCCGCTGCGCGTCACCGTGGACGGGGTCGTGACCGTCGACCAGACCAACAACCTCACCGGCACCGAGCGCCAGATTGCAGGACTCGCCAACCTGGTGGGCCCGGACGAGACAACCACCGTGGCCGGTGACGACGTGCCCGAGCTCGTGGCGGTCCCGCTGGTTCCCGCACGGCGCAGGCGGTGACCGGGTGCCGTACGACTGGCCGCCCCTGACCCCCGGCGATCCCGATGTCGTGGCCCGCCGGGTTGCCGCAGTTCTGGAGGACGCCTGGCAGCGCCTCGCCGACAAGCAGACTGCCGTCGTCGCGTCGATCGTCGCTCGGTGGCGACTCCCGTACGTGCTGACGACGCTGGAGGAGTTCAAGGCCGCCGTCTCGGATTTCCACAGCCGTGTGGACAACGAAGCGCAAGCGTTCGTACGAAGGCAGCTGCCACACCTCTACGAGCAGGGCGCCCAGGCCGCAGCACGCACGGTCGGCGAGGGCTCGTTCGTCTGGACGCAGCCGCACGCCGATGCCCTCCAGGCCCTTGCCTCCGACTCGTACGGAGACTTTCTGCGCCGGTCGCAGGAGGCTGAGCGCATGGCGGAACGCTGGTACCGGATGGCGCGCGCCGCTGCGCGCGAGGAGGTGCCGCTCCTGGCTGCGGGGAACACCACGGCCCGCCAGGCCGCGAAGTCCCTCGCGGACCGGCTGGCCGCGCAGTCGCTGACGCACGTCATCTACCGCAACGGCGCCCGCGTTCCGGTGAGGGTGTGGGCGGAGGCGGCGACGCTCGCGAAGTCAGCGGTGGCGTACAACGCGGGCACCCTGAACGTGGCCAGGGAGGCCAGCGTCACGATGGTCGAGGTCTTCGACGGGATCGGCTGCGGATGGACCAGCCACCAGGACCCCGACCTCGCCACCGGCACCCTGCGCACCGTGGACGACGCGGCGTCCTGGCCGATCTCCCACCCCCGGTGTCGCAGGGCCTTCGGGCCGCGCCCCGATGCGGCCGCAGTGGGCTGACTCAAGCGGTCATCGCGTGGGAGCTGCTGCCCACTCGTGTTCGAGGACGGCATGAACGACGGAGTCCCGCCACCGCCCTGCCTTCTGGATGTGCTCGCGGATGATGCCCTCTTCTTGCATCCCTGCGGCGATCATCGTCTTCGCTGAAGCCTCGTTGAGCGGGGATCGCGCCCCCCACACCCGGTGGAGTCCGATCTCCTCGAAGGCGAGGCCGAGGACGAGCTGCACAGCCTCGACGCCGTAACCGACCCCCCAGGAGTCCGGTCGCAGTGCGAATCCCATCGTGGCGGCGCGCTGTTGATGAGGGTCGAGTGCGAGACGGGCGAAGCCGACCAGTTCCGAGCCGTCGCGCTCGACTACAGCAAGGGCGAACTCGCTGCGGGGAGTTGCGGTTGCGGAGGCGATGGACCGGGCCACGATCGCCGCCGTTTCCTCGCGGGTCCGGGGCTCGAACGAAAGGTGTTCCGTGGCTTCGCGGCTCCCGTAGATCGCGAGGACAGCCGCCACGTCATCGACGGTGAGTTCGCGTAGGGCGAGGCGGGAGCTGTGACGGCTGACCGGATACATGCCGGGACTCTATCGCCGCCGGTTCTACCGAGGGAGGGCCAGCCGCTGCGGTTTGTACGCGGCGATTTCCTCGGCCAGGTCGCGGGCGATGATGGCGTCGCGGGCGGTGCCGGCGGTGAGGGCCTGGCGAACACGTGCGGCGGAGACGACGATGCCCTGGTTGCGCAGCGAGGCCGGTAGGTCGAGGACGGGCCTAATCGCGGACGCAGCTCCGTCTAGGTCGCCGCCGTACAGATAGGTCAGGGCCTGGTTGCACTGCGCGCCCGCGAGATCGCCGAAGGCCCACTCGGGTGCGTTCGGATCGCTGAACCCTTGTACGGCCTTCGCTGCTTGTGTGGCGAGCGGTTCGCCTCCGTGCCCGAGGAGAACTTCTGCTTCGACGGTGTAGTAGTGCTGCTTGGCATCCGGGTAGGTGAGCAGGCCGCCGAGGGCGTCGAGGTCGTCGGGCGTGACGCGGTCACGTCGTTCCGTAGCCGCCCGGTTGGCCGTGCGAACAGTGGCCTCGTCGCCCAACAGGGCTGCGGCCCTTGCTTCGAGACCGAGCATCCACAGACCTACTGTCCCGCGCTGCGGGTTGGCGTGTGCTGCGCCCTGGCGGGCGAAGTGCAGGGCGTCCTCAGGCTGGTTCGCCCAGTAGGCGATGAGCGATTTGAGACCGTTCACCAGGGCGATGAGGCCGGGGTGTTCGGCGTCGTCGGCGCAGGAGAGCGCCACCCGCGCTTGAACCATGGCTGTCTTCGGGTCGCCCATGTCGTTGCTGCCCTTGGCCATCAGGAACGACAGAACCGTGGCCTGAAAGTTCAGGTCGCGCAACTGCGACGGGCGCAGGCGCCCGCCTTCGAGCAGCCGGAATACGTCGTCCTGAGCGGATGCGAGGTCGTCCCAGATCGTTGCGAGGGGCACGCGGGGGTACTCGGCGACGAGGCGGGTCACCTCGTCGTTCACGAAGCCGATCGCTTCAGCGCCCACGCGCTCCCTTTCCGTTCCGAGGACGAAGTCCTTTGCTCGTCGCGCTGCCATGACGCCCATCCTTTTCATCTCGGTCAGATCCCCGCCGAGTTCGGCGGGTGTTGCAGGCGGCGCGCTATTCAGAGCGGGGATGGCAGGAGCGGTGCCGTCAGGAATCTCCGACCAGAGGGCGTCGATGCTGTATCCCAGGAGCTCCACCAGTACTCGGCGGGCGTCCCGCTGCGGCCGGCGTGCTCCGTAGAACCAGGCCTCGAACGTTGTTTGGGCCGGTTCGATCCCAGGGAGATTGATCCTGTTCGCGGCTTGTCGGAACTGCGGCAGGAACGCCTCGTGGCTGCGCCACTCGCGTTCTTCGAGGAGATAGCGGAAGAGCGTACGCATCGTGCCCCCCATCCCGTATGTCTAGCGCGTCATCACCGACGGTACGACCAACGCCCTGTCAATTTGCCCTGTGTAGAAGGAACTTGAACAGTCCGGGGAGATTCCGAGGTTGGTGCGAGGGTCGCGTCAATCCGAGGGTCGCAAGTCGAGGGGGAAGTGGGGGTAGAGCTGAAAGGCCCTGGTTGTCACGCTCGATTCAGCCCTCACTGAGCGCGTACGGACGAGCACCGTGAATCAGGGAGTCAGACGTGAACTTGCAGGTTCAGCAGACTGCGTCACTCGTGGACCAGCGAGTGGATGCCTCCGCGGTCATGACCGCGATCGTTGTGCGGGAGCAGGCGATGGCGGTGCCGATGATCTACCGCTCTGTAGGGCTCAGTCGGATACAGGCCCGTCGGACCCTCACGATGTGGAACTGGTGCGGGGACATCGAGGACGCCGTCTTGGTAGTCAGCGAACTCGTAACGAATTCGATCAACCATGCCCGCGTGGTCGGGGAGCTCCTCTCTCTACGTCTGGCGGTACTTGAGGACGGCAGTCTCCTCGTCGACGTCTCCGACCCGGTGGCTGACTTCTCCAACTTCGGGCAGTCGGTTGCTCCGAGTGATGGTGATGAGCAGGGCCGCGGTCTTCGCCTGGTGCGCGCGGTCGGCGGGGACCTGTGGTGGTTCCTGAGACAAGGCGAGGGCGGCAAGACAGTGCGCGCCCATTTGCGTCCGTTGGCCTGAGGGGCGGGCTCTGCACGACCTGCTGCGGGGGCTTGCTGTCTCCCGGCCCTCGCAGCCGGACATGGAGAGCCCGTTCCTTCAACATCTCGACGATGCGCCGGAGTTCGGACCGGTCGACCACCGGCCGCCTGATAGGAGGACGAGGGATGAGCGGGGACGGACTGCTGGGTGCCGGCGGGAGCCGCTTCGTGGCCGACTGGGCCACGGCTGCGGCTGCGCGCGCCCGTGCCGCGGCCCTGGTCGTGGAGCACCGGACGTCTCGTACCGAGGTGCTGCGCAATCCGCACCAGAGCGAGGAGTGGGCTCGCGCTGTTGTGCGCTCGCCCCGGCTGCTTGCCGCGGTGAGCGCCGTGATCGGTCCGGACGTTGCCGTGGAGAACACGTTCCTCGTCATCAAGTGGCCTGGGTCGATCTTCGAGGTTCCGTGGCACCAGGACGGGATCAATGACCGGATCGAACTCGACCCGAAGAGGTCGGTGGCCGCGTGGCTGGCGCTGACCGATGCCCGCCAGGACTCCGGGTGCCTGCACGTGATGCCAGGGTCCCAGCGGGCCGGGTACCTCCCGTACGGCGCTGAGGACGACTCCGGTGCGGTGCGCGGGCGGGCGCTGGGTGCGGTTGTCCCGGCTGGGGTGCGGGGCGTTCCCGTTCCGGTGATGGCCGGGTCCGGGCTGTTGATGGATCCCCAGTTGCTGCACAGGTCGGGCTCGAACCAGGGCGAGGGCGCTCGGCTCGGCCTGAACATTCGCTTCGTCGCGCCGGACGGCGTCCAGATGCGCGACGGCTCAAGCCCCAGCCTCGTCCCGGTCAGCGGGAGTGGCTGGTAGTCCCATCCGGACGGAAGCAGAGGAGTGCACCATGACCATCCTCAAGGAGTTCCTCGACCAGGATGCGCCGACGCGTATTCGGGTGCTGAACGGCGAGGACACCGACGCCGAGCGGCGCGGCGACAAGAAGGCCGTCGCCCGAAGCGAGTGCACGTACTACTGCCCCGACGAGGCCACGGCCCGCCGGTGCATCAGCGCGCTGGAGGAGTCGGACAGGCGACTGCGCGAGCGCCCCGAAGAGCTGATGTTGTGGGACTGGCAGGCCACCTACTGGGAGGCCGAACAGGACAACCCCAACGGGGGCGGCACCGTGATCCTCGGAGTGGCCTGGTACGACCAGGAGTTCTTCGACGACCGCCGCGACGCCTGGTTCGGGGCGATGCACACGCGGATCTACAAGCAGCTCGGCATCCCGTTGGAGAACATCACCGTCGAACACTGGACGCGCCTCACTGCGTGACCTGACGCCCCATCGATGAACGCGGTCGGGTCCACTCCTGGGGAGCGGGCCCGACCGCTCCTCTTACTCGCGGAACGGACGGGACTGCTGTGGACATGTTCGACCAGGACGCCATGCTGTGGGACGAGTGGGCGGACACCTACAACGAAAAGAGCCTTGGGCCGGCCGCGCCGGTCGCTGCCGTGCTGGCAGAGCTGGCGGCGGGCGGCCCGGCCCTGGAACTCGGTATTGGCATGGGCAGAGTGGCGTTGCCGCTTGCTAGACACGGAGTACCGGTGACGGGCCTGGACGTCTCCACGAAGATGGTCCGGCACCTGGCCGAACGGACCGGGGACCTGCCCGTCGACTACCGCCTGGCCGACATGGCGTCGTTCACGCTGCCCGGCCGTCACACGCTGGTCTACGTGGTCGCGTCCACCTTCTACCTGCTGGCGTCTGCTGAGCGGCAGCAGGGGTGCCTGAACTGTTGCGGCCGCGCGTTGATGGCCGGGGGCCGCCTGGTGGTCGAGGCGTCCGTGCCCGGGAGCGCCGCGCTGCCGCTGGAGTCCGGGGTGATTCCCCGAGCCGTGGACGAGGGCGTCGCGAAGCTCTCGATCGTTCTGCACGAGGCGCAGACACAGCTGCTGCACTCGCAGGAGGTCCGGTTGTCGGCGGACGGGACGAGCTTGCGGAAGGTGACCCGCCGCTACGTGCACCTGGACGAGCTGGACCAGATGGCCGCCTTCGCCGGTTTCACGCTGGAGGCCCGCTACAACGGGTGGGATCGCACCCCGTACGAGGATGGGCAGGAGCGGCACATCAGCGTCTACTCAGTCCCGGGACAACTCGGCGGCGGTCTCGGTGAGGGGTAGCGGCTGCCGGTCCCGTGTCCACCACCATGCTGCGCCCGCCCCAGCCAGAGAGACGGCGACGGTGGCCAGGCCTCCCGCCCAGAAGGCGGCGGTCGGGGAGGAGGCCGCGAGCACGGGGATGGCGAGCATCGACGTGGTTCCGGCGGTCCGGATTAGGGTCAGGTCGCAGGCCATGAGCCGTCGGCGGGCAGCAGGCGGGAACCCGGCCAGGTGGGTTTGCAAGGAGATGCCGAGGAACGGGGCGACCACCCCGGAGGCCGCTGAGATCGCCAGCAGCATCGGCATGCTCGTGACGGCGCCGGTGACAGCCAGGAGCAGGCCAGAGAGCGCCCACAGCAGGCAGTACGCGACGGGGAGCCGGGCGGGCAGCCGCACGTTGCCCGCGACGAGGTTGCCGCCCAGCGCGCCCGCGCCGGTGGCCGCGAGCGCCAGCCCGTACGCACCCGCACCGGCGTCCAGCCGACTGGCCAGGAGCGCGGGCAGTGCCATGGCCACCGCCTGGGCGAAGATCCCAGCGCCGTGGACCGTGAGCGCAGCGGCCGTCGCGGGGTGCGTGCGCAGCAGAGCCCGCGCCTTCAACGACACGGCGGGCTTCGCCGGGACGGGCCCCTCATGTGCCGCAGTGGCGACCGTGCGGCCAAGGGCGGCGAGCGCGAGGGCCGACACAGCGAACGTGACGGCGTCGATCAGGAACAGGGCCCCCTGCGGGACAAGGGCCAGGAGCGCGCCGGCCGCACCGGGCCCGGCGACACGCGCGATCCGACCGGTCAGGTCCATGAGGCCGTTCACCGCCTGGACCTCACCCGGCTCGACAAGGTCGGGGACCAGGGCGCCGAGGTTGGGGTCGAAGACGGCCCCGGCCAGACCGAGGAGCGCGGCGACGGCGAGCATGCCGGGGGTGCCGAAGGCGCTCCAGGCCCACGGCAGCACGGCGACGAGAACGACCCGGGTGACGTCGACGCGGGCCAGGGCGCGCAGGGACGCGAAGCGGTCCATGATGCGGCGGCCGAGGGTGCCCATGACGATGTACGGAACGGACTCGGCGATCGCGACCAGGCCCATCGCGCCTGCCCCGGACTGCTCCCAGGCAATCCACATGATCGCCATGGCGTACAGGCGGTCACCGAACACCGACAGGGCCTGTGCGGCCCACAGGGTGAGCACACGGCGACGGCGCAGAAGCGTCACGTATCCCAAGATCACTCCCGGCCCGGAAAGCACTGATTCCCGGCATTCGGATGCCGGGAACGTGAGACACGATAGGGCACTGAGGAAGGCGAGGCGCACCAAGATGGAAGAAACACCCTGTCCTGTGGAGGCCCGTGCTGTGGCCAACAGGTGGTGTGGCGGGAGGGCACAACTGGAGGTGATCAGCGACCGCCGAGGGGCAGCCGTGTGGAAGGCGACCGGGCCGTCCGGAACGGTGGAGATCAAGGCGGGGACCGGCGAGGGAGCGGCCATCACCTTGCGCGAGGCTCACGTCCTCAAGGCCATGGGCGAGCCCGGCCGGGACGTGGTGATGGACCGCAGGCAGGGCCTGGCATGGATGGTGACGCCCTGGTTCGAAGGTCCATCGACCTGGGATGCGCTCAGAGGGGTGCGGGAGGGCAGAGGCGATGAATCGGCCGCGCTCGCCTGTGTCATCCAGCTATGTGAAGCCGTTACCCAACTGCACGCGGCCGGCTGGGTGCACGGCGACCTTCAACCCCAGCACTCCATCCACACCAAGGACGGTGTGCGGCTCATCGACTGCTCCTGGGCCTGGAGACGCGGCTTCGAACCCTCGTACGTCTTCCGGGGTGGTCTGCCGCATCTCCTCTCTCCCGAGCTGGCCGCCTCCGTCGAAGCAGGCACCCGACCCGTCGCCCCGATGCCTGCCGACGACGTGTACGCCCTCGCAGCTGGGGTGTGGTGGGCGGTGACCGGAGCTTGGCCACTCGACTACGACGCAGCCGACATCCCTGTCTCCAGCATCAGCGCCGCGCAGCTACGTGAGGTCATCGCGACCCGGAGGGTTCCTCTCTGCACCACAACAGTGATGCCGTCCCTCCTGCAGATGATGGCGGCCGCACTTCTCGCTCCCTCAGAGCGACGACCGACTGCGGCTCAGCTGGGCCGAGCAGTCGGGTTGGGCTCTTGACCTGCATGTACGAGGTAGGCGGGATCCTCCTCGATCCGGATCTCCTTCCGCCCTCTGGCGTACCGGTGACTGAACTCCACCGGCTCTTCGAACGAGATCGACAACAACGCCTCTGCACCAGGCATCGGCACCACCGGCCCCACGACGTAGTGATGACGCGTCACCCCATGCATCTCCTCAACCGACGCCGTCGGCGAGATGCCGTGTCTGGGAGTTCCCTCCACGATCCACTTCGTGTGCAGCTCCACAACCCCCGGCTCGGGACACGCCCAGCTCAAGCGCGTGACCCACAACGCCCCAAAGTTGAACCACGTGCTCCATCCCCGACGGTCTGGGAGAAGACCCAACTCGGATGCCTCCATGGCTCCGTAGGCGAACGGGAGGCTGCTCCAGTGACCTATCAGCAGGTGGTCCAACTCCATCTTCGGATTCTCATCCCTGTCGGTTCGGTTCGGATAGGCATCGGCCGGGTTGGATGAGAATGGGGCAAGTCGCAGAAGGGTGTGTCAGCGCGCCGCCCTACGCTGGATTGCATGACAACACCAGTCGGGGGACTGCCGCTTGAGAGCGCCCGCCGGGTGGTGGAGCAACGTGTCCTCACCGACACGGTGCAGATCTTCATCCCTGGCGTCTTCGACCCCGACACGTTCGAGCAGACCCCGGACACGATCATCTGGGAAGGCCCCGGCGCGATCCTGCCCGACCACGGGGCGGACGTGACCGTACGGCTCACCGACGGGCAGGGCACACCGGTCGGCACGAGCGGCCGGTACCGGATGCTCACCCCGATCAGTGCGCCGACCCCCACCGCCGAGCACCGCATCACCTTGACCGAGCCCAAGGACCCTGACGCAGCGGGCCGCATCTGGACCCTGGACAGCGTGAGCGCACCAGCACCCCGGTAGTCCGGGTGAGCTGGCTGAAGTACGACACGACCTTGAACAACGGGAGTTGACCATACTCGACATAGCCGCGACGAAGGCCGAACTGGAGGGGCTGCTCGTCGACACGGTCCGGATCAGCCGCCTCTCCGGCGCCCCCGTCGACCCGACACCGGAGAGCCCGTAAGGGAGGTCATCTACGAGGGGCGCGGTGCGCTGCTGTCCACCCACGGGCAGATCATGGCGACCCAGATGACCGGTGTGGACTGGGCGGGGGAGTCCGCGGCCTGGTACCAGTTCCTGACCCCACTGACTGCGCCCCACAGGCGGCCCACAGCAACGGAGGTTCCATCCGCTGAGGTGGTGACCTCGACCTGGTCGCCGGGCTCAGCGATCGGTACGCCGAGGCCCGAACTCGGGCGTCCACATGGGAAGTTGTGCGCGTCACCCGGCTCGACGAGCAGGGTGGCAGCGATGGGGTGACGCTGTGACCGGCCCGCGTGGCCGAAGACGCGGAGCTCCACCGGCTGCAGATCACGCCGTCCACAACTGGCTCTGTGATCGAGCTCGGTGGGGTGGACGTCTCGCAGTATGTTGCCGCGTGCTCCCTCCAGCAGGTTGCCGGAGAACCGCCCACTGCGGTCCTGCACTTGAGCCCTCGCGCCGGTGGGGACTTCGTCAGGCTGGCGAGGGTGGTTGTCGGTCAGGCGCCCGATCCTGGACCGGCAGCGGCCGCGTTCCTGGAGGCGATCGACGGCAGCGAACTGGAGCGGGCCGTGCTGGCCCGCCATGATCTACTGGATGGGCAGCCGCAGGAGCTCGCCAGGGCGATGCTGCGGTTGCTCATCGAATGGGCGCGTGGGGACTGGGCCGGATGGGAGTCCTCTGATGCCGTCACCTCTGACACCTGCACTCGAACGCGCATCCTGACGCTGGCGCGTACTCCAACGGGGCGCAGATCGCCGCCGCGTTGGACCGTCGGGAGGCGCTCACTCTGCCCGGGCTGTTAGCCGGAAACGATGCCGTCCGCCTGGCCGTCAAGCGCCGCAACTTCTTCCAGCTCACTGACCCCCACGTCTCGCACTCTCACATCCCCAGTACTTCGTATACGGCATCCATGGTGGCTTCTGTCTGGGTGACCCTCCTGATGCGATCAGCCCTGGCCGTGGAGCCGAGCTCCTCGAGCACGGCGGCGTAAGTGATCAGTGCGTCTCTCAGGTCGTCCGCGTACTCGTGCGGCGCGTACGCGGCCAACTGCACGAACAAGGCGACCGCTTCCTTCAGCGCGGCCTCGGCCTGCGGAAGCCCGCTGCCCCGGGCGGTCCTCAGTCGGCCCGCTCCCGACAGCGCTTTAGCGATGAAGGGGCGGTAGAGGGCCGGGTCGGCGGGGGAGAGGCGGCGCAGGTTCTCTACGACCTCGTCGGCCGCGGTGAGTGCCTCCTCATACCGCTCGCCTTTGACCTGCAGGCTGTTGAGCCTGTTCACGGACACGGCGAGATGCGGCAGATGGGTCGCGGGATTGGCTGCGACCAGGCGCCAATAGAGGGCCAGTGCCTCGCGCGCTGCCGCCAGTGCCCCGTCCTCCTCAGTGTCGGCCAGCAGACTGCTCAGGTTGACCAGGCTCCTGGCGAGGTCCGCCTGGTGGGCCTCGGAGCCGCTTGCGGCCAGCCGCCGGTGGATGGCGACCGTCTCGTGCAGGGGCACCAGCGCCTCCCGCAAGCGCCCAGCGGCCCGCAGCTGGGTGGCTGATTCCTCCAACAAGGCGATGAGACGCTCGAGGTGGGTGTCCGGGTCGGCTTCGGCCAGTCGCCTGCGCACGTCGATCGCCTCCCGCAGGGCGGCCAGCACCTTGGGGCGCCGCATGCCCCCCAGCAGGGCGCACAGGTTGTCCAGGGCCAGCGCGAAGTCGGGCAGGTGGGCGGCGGGCTCCACCTCGGCCAGTCGGCGGCCCACGTCGACCGCTTCTCGTATCACCTGCGACGCCTCGTCCAGACGTCCCCGGCGGGCGAAGACGGCACTGAGGTTGTTCAACGACTTGGCGAGGTCGGGCTCGTGGGCGTCGGGGTTGACCGTGGCCAGCCGGCGAAAGAGCGCCACGGCCTCCTCAAGCGTCGGCACCGCCTCATCCAGCCATCCGGCATCGACCTGGTAGCTTCCGAGATTGTCCAGGGCCGTGGCGAGGCCGGGTTCATGGGCATCGGAGTTGGCAGTGACCAGTCGTCTTGCGGTGGTGACGACCTCCTCCAGAGTCAGGGCCGCCTCCTGCGGCAGTCCGAGTTCCCGCAACCACAGCGCCCGGTGGCGCAGCGCCCGGGCGAGATCGGGCAGGTAGGCGGAGAGGTTCCGCTCCGCGACCAGCTGGAGAAGCTCGATGGCACTGTCGGCTGCCGCCAGCGCGTCCGTTGGCCGCTCCAGGGCGGAGAAGATCATCCCGAGATTGTCCGACGCGGTGGCGACCGGGACGATGTAACGCTGCCGGGTGGCATCGTCGCCCTGGAGCAGGATGGCTGCCGCCTCCATCGTGACCTGCAGAGCCTCTTGTGGCCGTCGGCGCCGAAGGAGGGCGGAGCCCACGTTGATCAAGGCTCCGGAGAGAATGCTGGGGTCGCTCTGCGGATCGGCCGCCGTCAGCTCCCGCGAGATCGCCGCGGCCTCTTGCGCCACCGCCAATTCCTCGACCTCCCTGCCCACGCCGGGCAGGTAAGCGCTCAGGTTGACCAAAGCTCCTGCCAGGCCTGCCCGGTGGGCCCCGGGATCGGCCTCTGCCAGCGAGCGGAACATAGTGGTGGCACGCTCCGCAGAGGCCACCGCTTTGTCGGCCAGACCGGCATGGGCGTAGCGCGCGGAGAGATGGCTGTGCAGGATCGCCCGGTCAACGGCAGATTCGGTGTCCGCCAGGCGGCGGTGGGTGAGGCGCTCGGCCACTGCGGCGATGCCCGCGTCGAGGTCGATGTGCCGGCCTGCGGGCAGGACCGTGTCGATCGATTCGAGGACCCCGAGCAGGCTGCCGTCCAGCACCTCACCGTCCGCGATTTTGGCCAGGGCGCCGAGCCCGGCCGAGCCCGCGTCCAGCGCGATTTGAGGATCGGCCTTCACCACCGGGTACAGGTACCCCTCCCCGACATGCGGCCAGCGGTCCGCCGCTGCCGCGAGGTGGGCGACGGTCCGGGGCGTCCAGGCCGGCGCCGCGCCATCCATCCCGCGGCGCAGGACCGCGGCGGGAACGGAAGCCGCCCAGGCGTCCGACGGGTACCCGGTGATCGGGCTGCCGGGCAGCATGAGAGCGACGAAGTCCTCTGCCAGGCGATCGGGCAGCAGCGGTTCGAAGGAGTCGACGCGAGCAGGGTCTGCGGGCGGGTAGCAGACGCCGTGGTCCAGGAGGATCCGCTCGGCGGGTGCGTGCGGCATCAGCCGTTCAATGACGCTCCTGGCGGTCCGCCGGTCAGCGGGTCCGATCAACGTGGCGGCGAACACCGCGCGCGCCATGTCCTCGTCGGAGGTCCTAAAGTCGAGGCCGTGCCGGGCGTTCTCATACAACTGGCGCCAATTCTCGTGCTCCCGATCCAGCAGATAGACCGTCCGGCCGACCATGTCGGCGGGGGCACGGCGACCGTGAGCCGCCGCGTCCACCGCCACCAGGGCGGCCATGTGCACCACCAGCGTCACCCCGAAGTCCGGATCGTCCAACGCATCCGCAGGTGTGATCGCCCGAGGGTTGTCGATCTGCGGGTAGTGCCGGGCAAAGCACTCGCACGCCGCTGTGAACATGCGCTGGCGCGCGCTGCCATCGTCGGGCAGCGGCGGCAGAAACTGATCGGACGTGTCGATGCTCTCCCGGAACTGGCCGAGCTTTCCCCGCAGTGCCGGCCATCCGGTTGCCGACCGTCCGATCAGCAGCACCCTCGCCGGGACGGAGTGGCGCAGGATGCGGTTGTGGAGCAGCCAGCTCAGGTCCGCCAGGGGCCAACGGTCCGCATAGTCGACCAGCAACAGGACCCCGGTGTGCCCGTCGAGACGCAGGTCCTCGCCGGCTTCCGCCGGCGGGTGGGCGTCGGTGCCGTGCGTCGCATCGACCACCTTCCAACCCGCGCCCAGGGACTCGGCGGCCAGCAGGTTCGCCAGACGCGTCTTTCCCTGGCCGCCCTTCCCGTGCAACCACCGCACCGAGAGCCGCGGCCCGGTGTCCCGCCACGTGAGCAGCCCCTCCAACTCGGCTGCGCGGCCCGTGAAGTCGACGATCTCCGCGCGTGCATCGAGCATCCGGCTGGGCTGGGCCCGCAGCCACGGCGACTCCAGGCCCGTGCGCCGACGGTGGCCGAACAACAGGTACACCGGCCTGCCGTCGCCGAAGACGTGGATGTCCGCGCCGATGCACCCATAGCCGAAGCCGTTCTCGACGTGCACGACCTGCTGGACACCGGCCGAATCCCCGGACGGCACCTGGGTCATTCAGCCGCCTCGGGCTCGTCACCGACGACGACCGAAGGCGCGGTCGGCGGCTGCTCCGGCCCGTGATGGACGATCACATTCCCGCCGAGCGAGGCGAACACCCGCCCGCGATCACGGGCGATATTCGTCTGTCGCTGCTGCCATACCTGTTGCGCCGACGGCAGTTGCTCCTGGACCTCGCGCACCAAAAGCTGAAGTTCCTCCGCCGCATCGGGATGCTGCCGCAGCAGGGCCGCGAGCTGAAGCCGCCAGACCGGAACCAGGTCTTGGCGGACCGCCTCCGCATCGTCGGAGCTCGCCACCAACGCGGCATGCCCATCCAACTGCCCATCAATGGCAGCTCGTTGAACGTCATCGGCGCGGCGGAACAGTCCGGCCATCCGTGCGCGCGCCGTCGACCAGCCGTCGGTGGCCATAGCAGCCACCACCGTTGTCGCCCCGCTCATGGCCAAAGCAGCCACCTCATCGAACACGACGCTCCCTCGCCATCCTCAATCGGATCCCGCTCCCGCGGCCACGCAACGTATCGCCACCCACTGTAAGTTGTCCCCCGCCGCGCCCTCCCCTCACCGCGCAACCCCACCATGAGACGCCACCTCGCCGTCGAGCAGGGCGACCACCAGCGCAGCGAGCTCGGCCCGGCAAAACACCACGGCCGCGAGCCATTCCGGGGTTCTCGTCCGCGTCGCCAGCAGGCCCGCGATGTGGCGGCGGCAGAGCGCAGGATCGATGGCCACAGCCGCAAGCACCAGCGCCCGCACCTCGCGCTCCTTATTAGCCAAGCTCCGCGAACCGAGGCTGCCAAAGGCTTCCTCCAACAAGGCGACGGCCGCCTCCTGCTCGCCGTTACGGGCCAGCGCCTCGGCACGGGCGGCGAGCACCGGGATCCGCGAGTTTGCCAGCGCATCGTCCGCGCGATGAAGCATCGCATCGGCGCGATCCGGACGGCCTATGCGCGCGGCCACCTCCGCCACGGCCGCCCCTTGCTGCGCCCGGGCGCCCTTCGTCGCGTCCGTCCATCCCTCGGCGGCCCGCCGGGCCAGATCGAGGAGGCGCTCGACATGGTCGTTCCTCCCCAGGGCGGCCGCGATCTCCGCGACTCTGAGCAATGCCTGCGCCCTGTTCGGCACCGTCACCGACAGCGCCTCATACTCGGCGGCGGCGAGATCTCCCCCGACCGCGTGCTTCACCGCCGGTCCCGACTGGTCGCTGAACATGTCGGGCATCTGGATCCGGTCGGCGAACCTCCCGGCCCACTCCAGATCCCCGCTGCGCAGGGCCGCCGACGCCGCAACGGTGGCGGGATCCTGCTCCAGGCCCCTCCGGGACCTGGAGACCGAGGTCTTGGACACGGACCGGGCCACGGTCAGCAACCGCTCGGCCAGGGCGAAATGGCCCGCCTCGGCGGCTCCGATCGTGGCCTGTTCGAGGGCGAAGACGTAGCTTTTCTCTCCGGCGTGCGAGGCAAACTCCCGGGCGAGGGCGTGGTCTCCGGCGCGTCCGGCACCCCGCCCCAGGATCGCCGCGATGCGGTGCACCGCATCGGCGTCACCGTTCGAGTTGGCCAGCGCGAACAGCGCTCCTGCCTGGTCGAACCGACCGTGGTGGGCCACGGCCTCGGCCACGGCCAGGGTCTCCCAGAAATGGCCCGTGCCGGGTGTGTCGAGATCCCGCAGGATCCGTTCGGCGCGGCCCGGACTCCCGCATTGGGCCAGGGCCACGGCGAGATCGACCCGGCTGTCCGAATGATGGCGCGGACCCTCGATCGAGGCGGCCGCCCGCACGGCGTTCTCCAGATACACCGACGCGGCATCGGAGTTGCCGCCCTCGTGAGCCGCCTCGGCGCAACGTATCAGCGCGGACAACCGCACCTGCGGCTCCACGAGGCCGTCGAGCAGATGCCAAGCCTGAGCGGGGAGGTCGAGCAACTGGTACAGATGCGCCACGCGGGCGGCCCCCTGCCCGCCCTGCCCGGCCGCCTCTTCCACCAGACGCAGGCACAGATCTCGATCGGGCACACGCGCCGCGGCCTCGGCGAGGCCAAGCACGGCCAAGAACCGTTCCCGGACCGCTCGCAGCACGCCAGCGTCCGTCGCCTCCGCCACAGGAGCGGGCAGCCTGGCCAGCATCCGCTCCGCGACCCGCAACAGCGCGCCACCGGCCTTGAGCCCCTCCTGGTGGGCGACCCCCCGCGCGAACTCGGCGTACACACGAATCTGCGCACCCGCACCCTGGGGCCGGGGAAAGGCAACAACGCACTCCTTCGCCCCGCGCACCTGGGCCGAGCGGGCGGCTATGCCGACGAGGGCGTCGTCGCTTCGCCCGCTGGTGCTGTGGGCAAGGCCCTCGGCCATCCCGAGAATCCGCAGGGCGTCGGCGCGGTCGCCGATCTCCAAGTGGGCCTCGGCCACTGCGGCCAGGGCCACAGCCATGAGATCCGTCCCGGGGCTGGGCGGTGCGACACACGCGAGGTGCTCCGCCTCCCGCAGCAGCTCCAAGGCCGTCGTCCGCGCACCGCACGCGTGCGCGGTGCGGGCCAGGCCGGCCAAGGATGGAGCGCTCCAAACTCCGCCGCCCGGATCGTCGAGGGCGATGGCCCGGGCTCGAGCGACGTAACGGCGGGCACGCTCGGTGTCCCCCCGGCGTGCGGCCACCTCGGCCATGCCCGTGTACGCCCGGACAGAGTGCCAGATCACCGATGCCAGGCACTCGGCCCAGGACCACTGCCCCTGCTCGGCCCAAGCCACCGGGAGAGCCGCCGGGAAGCCGAAGCTCACATGCCCCGGACGTTCGGTCAGCCGATAGCGGCGCATGGCCAGGACACACGACTCACCCAGGCTGTCCGCCTCCGTCGCCGCCAGGACGTTCAGGACATCAGTGATTTCCTGCCAGGCAGCGGCGGGGTGACCAGCCCGGCGTTGCCATAACGCGATCCGCTCGGGCGAGGGGAGGGCGGCCAGCGCGGCGATATCCGCGCCCGCGACGAGCACCGCGGGGTAATGGTCCAGGAGATACGCCGGGGTGTCGTCCGGCCAGCCCCGACGGGCGAACTGTTCGGCCCAGGCGTGCAGAGCGCCACGATGCCGCTCGGTCTCGGCGTGACCGATCGCGGCGAGGGTCTCTCGGCGCACGTCGTCGGCGAGGTCGAACCGCTCCTGAGACGAGTCCGGGTCGCCACGCGACGCCAGTACGCCAGAGGGGGCCCTCCGCAGCACAGCCCGCACGTCGTGCGCATCCATGCCGCCGCCTCGCGCGGCGATGACCGCTTCGAGGTCATCCGCGCTCAGGGGGCCGGCGACGGCCAGAGCCCCCAGCACCGTCCGGGCATCACCATCCGCCAGCACGGTGGCGAGGGGGCTCGCAGACAACAGGACACGAGGGCAGCGTTGTTCGTCTCGCAGCGGGTGCGACCGGGGCACGGCCCCCGGAATCTCGGGCAGGGCGCGACTGAAGAGCAAAACGTGACCGTGGGAGCCCGTCGCGGCAGGCAGCAGGGCCGCGATCGGGGGCGACTCATGGTCCCCGTCGAGGCCGTCCACGAGCAGCAGCAGGTGTCGGCCGCCCGCCTCGGCCCGCGCGCAAGCACGGGCCCAGAGGCCGTCAAGCGTGCTCGCTCTGGAGAGCGGCGCAGCCACCTCGCCCAATATCGCCGTGAGCTGGTCGTGGACTTCCTGTCGAAACCGCCTTGTCTGCCCGCCGGAGGCGCCCGACGCGAAAAAAGCGACGACGTCGACATTCCCCGGCGGGTGAGCGGCGAGCCGCTCGGCCAGAGCAGTCTTGCCGGACCCGGGCGGCCCGATAACCCAGCGGTAGGACTCGTGGGAGCACGCGAACGCTTCGAGTTCCGCCAGTTCGCCGACCCGCCCGCGAACGTCGTCCATCAACTCCCCCTCGCCAGGAGCCCCAGAGGACCACCCTCGTCCCCACGCTGACAGAAAACACTGTCAACGGCCAGGGCTAAGATCCCCTACGGCCGGAAGCGGCAGCCCTGATCGCCCGCAAGTCGGCCTCGGAAAGCGGCTGGGCAACCCCGTGCTGATGGACCCGGGCAACGACCGCGGCCCCTCGCCTACAAAGCACGCCGGGCCGGGGGCGCGTTGATGGAAGTAGCTCTGGCCTACACCTCGCAGTGCTGCCCGCGGCACCAGCCCCGAACGCCCACCCGGCACCAAGAACCCACACCCCGCCACAACGTCGGCATCACCGTCAACCGCCCCGAGCCCTTTGAACAGTCGGGAGAACAAGCGGGGCCGATAGCCGGCCGTGACGAGCTGCGGTGGCTGGACGGTGGCCTGTCAGTGGCGCCTGGCACCATGGCCACCCATGAACGCTGAATTGGCCGAACGCTCCTGGCTCCGCGACTTCCACTGCGGCTTCCTGCTGGAGGGCTACACCCTGACTCTGGTTCGCGGGCTCACTCCGCGTGAGTACCTCGACCGCATCGGCGCCCAGCCGCAAGAAGACTGTGACGGCTTCGACAAGTTCATCGCCCGGGACAGCGAATTCCAGGACGATCAGGACGACTGGGGCGACCGCATGTTTGTCGGCGCTGCTGTGGTCCACCACGAAGACGCCGACTGGGTCCTGGCTCTCGAGATCAACGGCGGCATCGAGATCCACACCGATGCGATGAAGCACGCCACTCGCGGCACCCGCGGCGTCTCGCACTTCCTCAGCCCGAACGCCATGTCCCTGTTCTCCTGGTGGGAGGACGGTGAGCTGCGCACTCGCTTCGAAGGTCCCCTCCATCGAGAAGGCAGCACACCCGACCACCTCCTCGACCTCATGGGCCAGACGGGGTTCGACCTCGAAACCGGCACCTACGACCTGGAGAACTACATCGCACTCGCGGAAGAGCTCACCGGCGTCCACCTGACCGCGAACATGCTGGAATACGGCACCTACTGCACAGGCATCGTCGAGATCCCCACCGAGCGCTGAACCGGTGTCGTCATCGACGCGACCGACGCACGACACCCGCACCAGCCTCCCGAGCCCCGCGCACGATCAGCATGAGATCGGCTGCAAGACCATACGGAAGGCGCATCGCGAACTCCCCGCAACGGTCGCCCCTCTGGACGCCTGAGTCCTGGCGCGGACACTGCAAGATCCCTTCACGTCTGATCCCGAGCCTTGGCGGAAACGACGGCTCAGATGACGACTGCTTCCACACGAGGTCGACAGCGTGAGTGACATCAGGTGCTCCTACTTCTCAGCGCCATTTACAGCCTCTCAGGACCCGGACCGCTGCTGAGATCCGTCAACATCCGC
Organism: Streptomyces sp. NBC_01465; assembly: GCF_036227325.1. Taxonomy (NCBI): domain Bacteria; kingdom Bacillati; phylum Actinomycetota; class Actinomycetes; order Kitasatosporales; family Streptomycetaceae; genus Streptomyces; species Streptomyces sp. NBC_01465. The sequence continues at coordinate 8,948,158 of NZ_CP109467.1, forward strand.
TCTTCCTTGTGCCCTACGGAGCCAGCTGAGGCACCACGCAGCACGTTCCCTACCGCTCAGCGTCGACCGCCTTGTGTCGAGCCTGCCATCGCAGAGGACCATGGCCCGAGCCGACTACCAAGCGGGTTCCGCAGAGCGCCGGGCCACTCCCTCATTCCTGCACAGGTGGAGTGGCTCCACCTGTGTGCCTCGCACTGGAGTCCGGGCAGGCACCCGATCTGACCGCCGTAAACCCAGGGCATTCCCTGCCGCGTACTACCTGTCGTACCGTCGCGTGACGTGCCGCCTGCACGGGGGTCGTGGCAGGCCGGACCGGGGGAGGGGCACCATGGCGGTATCCGAAGACAACGGCTGGGGTGAGCAGGCGAAGTGCCTGACGGCCGATCCGGAGGACCTGTTCGTCGAGGGCGCCGCCCAGAACCGGGCGAAAGCCCTCTGCACTGGGTGCCCGGTGCGCACGCAATGCCTCGCCCACGCCCTGGACAACCGGATCGAGCACGGAATCTGGGGCGGCATGACCGAACGCGAACGGCGGGCCCTCCTGCGCCGCCGCCCCCTGGTGACGTCCTGGCAGCGCCTGCTCCAAACCGCGCAGAGTGAGCACGAGCGCAGCACCTCAACCGGCCTGAATGGCAAAGACAGCCAGTCCAGGGCCAGCTGAGAACGGATCTTCGACCCTGACCGCTTCCCGCCGGGTGCTCCGCACGGCCCGGCGGACAGGGATTGCCACGTGCCTTTCGGCTGGGACTGCGAGGGTGTGGTCTCGCCTACCGAGTCGGTCTGATCCACGGCTCGAATCCCCGGCCGGGAGGCCGGGGCTTGATCGCCCACTTCGGTTGCGCCTGTAGTGCAGGGGCGGCTGACATCCGTCTATCGACGATTCGCTCTCGTCCGCGGCATCGTCGATAGACGGATGTCCGCGCTCAAGGGCTGGCATCTTCTGCGGAAGCTCCGCTGCAGCACCCATCGCATCTCCGACACCAGGGAGGCCGTCCTCGTCTTTCACAACGCGTCAACGTGAGGTTGGAAGACTCAGTGACGCGACTGCTGTGACGCGCCGACAAGGAGGAAGTCAGTTGCCCCGGCGCGCAGACGATGCCCGGGCCCTGTCGTGTCGGCCTGCAAATACCGGTGCCGCTCAGCGGGAGTAGTCCGCAAGCGTGAGGAGCAGGTGCGCCGACTCCACACGCACGAAGTCCGAGTGGGCTCCCGCAGGATTGAGACGACGGCCCCGGGCAAACACGTCGGAGGCGTCGACATTCACGAAACGGTGGTCGAGCCAGGAGAGTGGGTACCGCTCGTCGGCCGGCAGGAGACGCGTAGAGAACGGGGGCGCCGGGGCAGGTCCGACCCCCGAGTGCCCGATGCCGGGCTGCTGTTCAGCACGCAGGTGCCAGAATCCGGTCGCCCGGTCGTGGCGGGAAAATGTGGCCACCACCGGGCCGCTCAGGGGAGCGCCGTCGTGTGCCTCGCTCGGCAGGACGTGGGGAAACAGCGAGAGGAACGCGTCGCGCCGGGCCGCCATTTGAAAGAGCAACATGCTGTCCGCGGTGAAGGGGCGGTTGGTCGGGTGGGTTGCTGTGCTCCAGCCAAGGGTGTCCTCGAGGTGGGCGTCGGCCGCCCACTGCACCGCCTCGCACAGGAACCGGCAGCCGAAGGAGTGCCCGATCAGATGGAGATATTGGCCGTCGCGGTTGGCCAGGACGGGCGAGGCCGCGGGATCGGCGCGCTCGCCATCCAGGTAGCCGAGGATCCGGCCCAGAATGTGGGCGGCGTGCCCGTTTCCGTCGCGGGACCCCATCGCATGTGCCCGGTCCCGGATCCGGCGATAGCCGGCGGGCGTGGCCCGGCTTGAGGAGGGCCAGCGCACCACAACACACCACGGGTTGTACCCCTTGGCTGTGAGGGCCGGGTACTGGTCCGGTGCCGCAGCGAGGTTGCTCTGCGCCAGGGCCAACAGCCGTGTAGCTGTGCGCACGGCGGAGGCGGGCGAGGTCTGCCACCCGTGCACGTAGACGAAGATGTCTGTTGCCCACGCGGGCGGGGCCACGTGCTCCGCGAAGTGCGCGCGCAGCCTGTGGCCGGGCACAGGCACTCCCGAGTCGGCGTCGAGCAGCCAGCCCGTCTCATCCAGATCGAGAGTATCGACCACAGGGGGGTGGTTCATGTGGTGCCTTCCCTCGCCCGGACGAGACGGGCGTCCATCCCACTGTGCAACCCGTACGCGAAACCAAGCGGGTTGCGGTAGCGGGTAGCGAAGTGCCGGGCCAGATCGTTGGTGATGCTGCCTGCGGTGACCCCGCCGCGCAGGTACCGGGTAACGAACTCCAGGGCGTACTCCGCGGCGAACGCCTGCGGCATGGCAATCTGAGGTCCCAGCACCCCCTCCGCGCCGTGGTCGATGAGCATCCGCCCCAAAAACGAAGGGTCCGCGTTCGCCCTGATGATGCCGGCATGGCACGCGTTGAGCAGGACCAGCGGCCGGAAAGAACTATGACGGTGCGCCGCACGCAGCTCACGGACGCTGTGTCCGTCGAAGGAGACCCCGTCCTCCAGCCTGATCACCAGCACAGGCGGTTCGGGCTCATTACTCAAAAACTCGCCATGGCACCAGAAGTACGTCAACTGCTCGTCGAAGTCCGCATCCCCAAAGTCACGAACAAGCTCGTCATACGTCGTGCGGATCGTGCACTTGGCATCCGCGGCCAGCGCCTTGGCGACGTCATCCGCCCGCGTCGCACGACCCACCCGGGGGTCGTGATTCAGGCTCACGACCGGCTGGAGCAGCGGGGCACGGCGCGGACCGAGCCACGCATAAGCGGCTCCGGTGTGCTCGATCTGGTGCCGGTAGCCAAGAAACCGCGAGAACACAGTATCCAAGCCCGCGGCAGGCTCAGGAGAATCACCAGAGATACAGAGCATGGACCAGGGCAGATGCAGATCAGAATCGAACCGCACCCGAAGCCCATCGCGCAACAGCGCAGAACGCAGATAGGAGCGGAAAGCCTCGGTCTGGACGTCATCTCCACGCAGCAGGGTGTCGAAGAGCAGAGACTCACCGCTGCGGGCCAGATCGCTCACCGCCTGGCGCAGAGGGTCCTCCGGTTCGGTGCTCAGATCGGCGGACGATGCATAGGGACGGTTCCGGACTCGCAGCGCCCGGCCTTGTTCGTCAACCGGCTGGAAGTCGACGAACCTCTCCTTCCAACGTGCGCACAGCCGGGCAGCCGCACCGTGGACCTCCTCGGGCCGCGCGCTCAGGTCGGCCTTGTGCTCGGTGCCCTGGAGCGAGGGTAGGGAGGTCCCCGACATGCGCGCCCGAATCCTGCCTCCACCCAGGACATCGAAACTCACCCTCAGGTCAGGAGGTTCCGTCTCCAGGTGCGGCAGGAAACGGAAACCGTCACTGGGATCCTGGACCACACGCGTGGTCAACGTACGGGGCATCGGGTCAGGACCTCCCCCGCCCAGCCCGGGTCCCCTCGGACCCAGCGACATCCACGTACGTTTCCACCTGCTGCAGCACGACGCCGGTGTCGTGGTGCACGAACGTGAACCGAATCCGATGCCGGCCGGGCTCTTTAGCCAGGAGAGCGAACTGCGCCAACTCCGCGGCCCCGGGGCCGTAGGACGCCGTGGCGGGAGCAACGTCCGCCCGGCTCAACGGCACGGCCACGACGTCCAGCACAGGCCGCACGTCCGGACGCACCCACAGATGCGCGGGCTCCGCCACCAGCTCCACGGCCAAGCGCACCGGAGTCCCCGTACGGGGATCGTCGTCCACGAGCATCACATGGGCCCGAACACGCGCGGCCGACACCTCCTCGGGCTCCTCCCGACTTTGGCCGCCAAGCGAGGCCGCAGCCGCCAGGGCAGCAGGACCTGCTTCAAACGGCAGTGCGACAGGTGCCGACCAGCGCCCTAACGGACCGTTCAGACGTGGCCGTTCGGCGATGCGAGCGCTGAGGGGCGGGTAGACCGGCGCAGTCCTCAGGTACTGCTGGGCAGCCGCCTCGGCGATCTGCGGTAGCACCTGCGCGAAGTCTTCGAGACTGGACACGCCTTCGACCGCAGCCTGCTCGGCGCCAGGGCGCACCTGCAGCGTCGACGGCAGGGCCACCGCCAACTGCCTGCTGAGCGACTCCTCCACGGCCGCGCTCTGCAGGTCGTGAGGATTTCGCGGAACAACGACACTCACCCAGGGTCGATGAACCCCGAAATCGGCAACCCGGGCACGCCGGGCAGGGTCCTGGAGAGCCCAACGGTCCACCAGGAGCACCCCAGGCCGGGTGGGACCCTGCTGTTTCCCACCCTCGTACGGCGCCTCCTCATCGAGAGAGGAAACCGTGACCTGATAGTTCAGCGAATGCCCGATGTCCTGGGCGACGAACGCCAACGGCCGTGCGGTGGACGGGTAATAGGGGTTCCAGTCGAGGGAACTGTGGCCGTAGTAGGAGGAATCTCTACCCTCCGGCAGGTCGTCCACGGTCGGCGCAGCCACGGTGACGTGCATCGCCCGGGGACTCATACCCCTCCCGAAGGCGCTGGGCGCCTTGCGATAGTCCAAGGCGCGACCCGGCGCGATCTCGGTGTCCTCGGCGACGCTCACGATGCGCTTAGCCAGCTCGTAGACTGCGCGCTCGTACTCTTCCGCGAAGGCACGGAGCTTGATCAGCCCGTACAAGCCGTCGGAGACGTAGCGGTCCCCGAAGTCACGGTGATTGAACTGCAACCGCTCCGCAGGAGTGGGGAGTAGGTGAGAGGGGACCGGAACCCACAGGGCCGGGACAATTGCCTCGGCGGGCCCGGCGGTCGTCGCGCGATGACGGATGGCCCGCTGCTCAAAGGCATGCCATTCCTTGCCGCATAACTCACTGTCGAAATAACGCGGCGAGAACAACGGCACGAACACCCGACAGGTGGCCAGAACTTCACCCAGCTGTTCGGACCAGTCCTCACCCGCGCGCAGCTGCCGGTCCATGAACCCGGCAGGCGCGCCTGCCGGCAGGTTGGTCATCGCCAGCACGTGGGCGCAGAGATCGCCGTAGAGCCGCTCCACCCACATGTCGGGGTCCATCGCTCCAGCCCCGCCACGGGGTGTGTGCGCATAGCTCAGATAGAAATAGGGCCTGTGATCGGCCATGCGCGGCCCCGCTGTTCCTGGCACACAACCCCCGGAGTCCCATGAGCGTTCCAACTGGAAGCCCAGCATAGGAAGGGAAGCCGTCTGCTGGGAATGGTTACTACGCCGCAGCAGGAGAGAGCTCGGGTCCCGCACAGCTAAGCGGTCGGCTCCGGAAGTCCTTCCGGGCTTGATCAAACTGCGAGTGGTGGTTGACCAAGCGCTCGGCTACTGGCGGGAGGGGTTATTCCGACCGTGCAGTATTCCCTCGGTTGATCTCGGGTTCGGTCGGGTCTGGGCCTGGCGAGAGGCGGGCCGCTCCCTCGGGCGTGAAGGTGAAGCCGTCTGTGAACAGAGTGCCCCCGGCTCGGATCGCCCAGAGGACGGGTTCGGTGCGGAGGCAGGCCGTCGGTGAAGTTGGACTCGGGGAGAGACCATTCCAGAGGTGGAAGCAGACGAGGGCATCGTCACGCCGGTCGGTCGCATAGGCCAGCGTCTTGGGGTATCTGGGGTTGGTGCCCCCGAAGAGGACCGAGGGCTCGCCGAACGCCGTGACAACGTCGCTGAGGTGACGATCCTCGCGGCACCAGGTCTCGCCGCTGTGGCGGAGCATGGCGTACTCAGCCGCGGTGAGGGTTCGATCGAGGGCCAGCCATCCCTGACGATGTGCGATCTCGGCGTATACCGAGGCCATGGAGCCTTCGTGCGTATCACTCCAGAGATCCTTGAAGGCGCCGCTCACGCCAGTGGAGAAGAACGCCTTCCGGGTTCGGAGACCCTCCAGTTCCTCCTGACATGCCTCCTCGGCGCTGTCTGCGAACGCCACTGCGTCGAGGTAGAGCCTGATCCCCATCTCGCCGCCATACATTCCCGGGCGACGCAAGGCGCTGTTCAAGTGCCTGACCAGGTAATCGAGCACTACTTGGACGGAGCGCTCACCGTTGTGGCCGGTCGAGTCGGTCATCGTCTGCTCTCCTGTTGGTCCTCGGTCCGGGCGGCGAGGTACTCGGGCTGCTCGGATTCGAGCGGCGGGCGGCCTTTTACAGGCCTGTGATGCCGGCCCGCTGTGCCTGTAGCTCCGAGCGGACGAGTTCGAGGAGTCGGCCTGCCCAGTTGCGGCCGCGTCCGGCGTTGTCCCCCCCAGAAGCCCGAGTCGGCGTCGTCGTAGATCACGGTGGCGTCGTTCGTGGTCAGCAGGATCTCGGCCAGGTCGGGGTGCTGGTGATACTTCGCGCGCAAGAGGTCCGTCATCACCGCGGCGCGGGCTTGCTGCCAGCCCTCACGCTGTGCTGCCGCGGTCGCGGACTTGCGTGCGGCGGCATGGGTCTCTGCCGTGGCGATCGCGGTCCGGACCTCGGGGTCAGCGACTGACAGCGCCCAGTAGGCGTGGGCGGCAGATGGGTAGCTGACCTCGCCGACGACGATCGGGGCCGGGTAGTCGTTGCGCAGGCCCCGGAATCCCGGGGCATCGACCGGTTTGCTCGGATACGTGTGGTACAGCTTGATCGCCGGGGCGAAGGAGGTCACTGGTCCGTCTGCCGGGACGTGTGTGGCCCGTTCAGCAACCCATCGTGCCCGTTCCTCGAAGTAGGCGACGGCCCTGTCGTAGTCCTCCTGCATGATCGGCCCCTCGGCCGGGATGTACGTTTCGCCGCCGGGTCCCGCCACCAGCACCCGCAGCGGCCAGTCTTTGCTGTCCATGTCGCCCAGTGCGTAGCGGCGCTGCGAGATCGGGATGGCCAGGAAGGCGTTGCGGGCTGCGGCGCGGTTTGCCTCGGTCCGGTCGGCGAGGAAGGTGTCGACTGCGGCGAGGCACCGACCTGTTGAATCCGGGCGCCCGTTCAGTTGGTCGATGGTGTCGCGTATCTCGGCGACCAGCAGGTCGGGGGTGAGGTGGCTGTGGGGCTCGCTGAAGGTCCAGCTGGCCAGTTCGAACGCGGATGCCTTGGCGCCGTCGGGCAGGGTGGTGGCTACCCAGCCGCTGTCGAGCTTGTTCTGGAACTCCTCAAGGGTGACCAGTTCCCAGCAGTCGATGAGCCCGTCGGCGTAGATGAACAGGTCGGTGAGGAAGTGCGTGCCGCCGTTGCGGATGAAGGCGTGGCGCCAGGTGCCGGGTATGCGAACACCGTCCACCGTGCGGTGAGTTGTCTTGTTGCCGATCATCCGGCAATTGTGTCGCAGCTGCCGCTGCGGGGTCGGGGAGTTTCCGATGGGACATGCGCTGGGGTGCTGGCTGGCGGTACTGGCGGCGGTGGATCCTGGAGCGGACAGAGACCACCTCCCAAGGCCAGCTACACGGTGCAACACTGCATCCGTGGATGACAGGGCACGCTATGAGGCGCAACTCGACACGCTGATTGCGCTCATTACCTACATGGCTCTTACGAGATGGCGTAGTCGCTCCCCCAACGGCCTCTCAAAGGATCTTGGACTAGCTGAGGACGTTGTCACTCGCGCGTTGAACGGGTTTCCTGGTTTGTTCCGCAAGAGTGCGGACTTCTATCCGACTGACGCTGGGCCCCAACACTCCTTCACCCTGCATGCGCGCTATGCGCGGCGCCGACCTCGGGAGGAGAACTCCACCCCCAACCAACCAGTTGGTGCACCCAACGCGGCATCCCTCAGCGACCCCGAACCCACTCAGGATGGGGCGGGAGAGGAATTGGATGCTGAAACGCTCCGCGCGCTCCTCGACTACGTGACCGAACGCGCAAGGGCCGAGCGGGATACCCGTTTACACACCCAATCGATTCGGTGGCTGCTGGCCGGAGCCATCACGGCCGCCCTTGCCAGCCTGGTAGCAGCGATCATCCAGGCCCTCCGATAGCCGACCTCCTGGCTCCGACGACGCACCGGCAGTCGCTTTGCGCGGTTAACGACGCTGGCCGTGCAACGGTGAGTTGGACGCGCAGGCGCGCCCAACAGCAGCAACCCTCTGTTTGATCCCATCCAGTCCATGCAGGTCAGCCTCGCGCGGAGGACTAACTCCCTTGGGGCAGGGCGCAGGTGCTGGTGCATCGGACTTCTGTGACTGGGCGCCAGAGTTGGCCGCGTTCGCCAACTGAAGCGCTCACCTCGATGCCAAGCCGGTCGAGTTGGCGGTGCGGCGCCGGGTCTCCGCAAGATGGGTGTTGATGTAGCGGCCGAGGATCAGTGGGTCCTGGGGGGTGTGGGCCTCGAAGGTGATGCGGCGCAGCAGGCTGACTCCGTCGAGTGCGACGCCCTCGCGGGCGAGGATGAAGACGAGAGTGAGGAACGCGGACCGGGCGTTACCGTCGCCGAAGGGATGAAAGAAGCAGACGTCGAGATAGGCGCGGGCGGCGCGGGCGGTCAGGCCGAGAGGCCGCTCGACGTCGGATGCACTCTCGGCCAGGCACGTGTCGAAGCGGGCAGGTATGTTCGGTCCGATGCCGTAGCGCTCCCGGCTTCCCTTGGCGAACGCGGGCGAGTTGCGGAACCGTGGCGGCTGCGGAGTACCCAGGAGGTGCTGATGCCAGCTGCTGAGCAGTGCGAAGTCGAGCCGCGCTCCGCGTGCCGCATCGGCTCGTAGCAATTCCAGGGCGCTGAGCAGGCCTTGGGCTCGGGCAGGGTCGATGGCGCCGTCAAAGGCCCGAATGTCCTCCGCCGCGCCGTCGCGAAGGGGCACTACCGGTCCGTCCGTACCACTGTCCGAGATCTCGTGCCACGGCACCGATTCACGCACCGCGAGCCAGCGCTGCAAGTGGTCTTGAGTCGGCGCGTCTGCGCGGGTACGGCCGTCGGCTGGCTGCAGAGACAGCGCAAGCTGCTCCGCGACGTCGTCGACCACCACCGTGTCAGGACCGGTCCAGCTGTGGAACCGTCCACCGATCGCCTCGTCCACCAGGCCTCGGGCCACGTCGGGCGCGACTCCCCAGCGATGGAGGAACCAGGTGAGCACTTGGCGGCAGTGGCCGTGCCAGCCACTGCCGCACCCGGTGCGGTCGACGACCTGCAGGATCAAGTTCCTCGCCGCGCGCTCCCACAAGATCCGCTGATCCTCGATGTCGGTCAGGTCCAGGGGGTACGCCTCGAACCAGTCGGCGAGGTACTCCAGCCACTCGCGCCACTCACGCAGGGCCGCCTCGACCCGGACCAGTGTCTCTTCCGACGTCGTGATCGAGTCCCGCGGACAGCACCAGCTTCCTACCGGTCCACCGTCGAAATCCCCCTCGTCGTGCGACCAGCGCCACCCGACGGTCCATCCGCCGTAGTACTGGACAAGGGCGTACGACATGGCGTCGGCCCAGCGCTCGGCCTCGCCATGGCTCCAGGTGCTCATCGCGGGGTCCCCGAAAGGGACGTCCGGGCGGATAGGTACACACTGGGCCGGGCCGAGCGAGCGCACCGTCTGCGCTACGGACGCGCCGTCGAAGGCATGACGGGCGGGGTCCACGTCGTCCCAGTTCAGGAGGTGAGGAGCCAATTCAACGATCACCGCCCAAGCCTGCCACGCTCACCGGGCGCCCTAAGGTAGTTTTCCCCGCTCAGGAGCGCGACGGGCCTGCTGTCGCCACCTCCGACGCACAGCCCCGCTAACTCAAGCGCTCATCCGCCAACTGTGATGCCCGGTCACAACTTCACCAATCGGTATGCCCAGCAGCATACTGAGGGGCATACTTGAAGGGTGGACGACAAAGACACCAGCGTGAAGATCGACACGAGCACAAGGGACCGCTTCAAGGCCCTCGCCAAGGGGCGAGGCCTCACGATGCGCGACTACCTCGCCGAACTCGCCGAACGCGAAGAACACGAGAGGTTCCTCGACTCCGCGACGGCCGCCTTCAAGCGGGCCGTCGAGCGCCCCGGCATCGCTGAGAACTTCGACCGCGACTTCGGCGGACTGCCCACAGCCGACCACACCACGGGCCAGGCGGCCTGAGTTGTGGAACTGCTCATCGACCACCGATGGCTTCTGGCTCAGCAGGAAGTACTGCTCGGCAAAGACCTCACCGTGCACGACTACTCGATCTTCGTCGGGATGGGCGCACGCCACCGGGTGAACACCCCGCGCCTGGGCGAGGAACCCGACGCCTCCTGGCGCGCCGCAGTGCTCGTGGAAGAACTCGTCCTGCTACGGCCGCTGCCGGCCCGCAACGAGTACTTCGCCTACGGTGTCGCCACCGCATACCTCGAAGCCTCGGCCCAACCCATCGAGGCCGCCTACGAACTGTGGCGCGACCTCATCACCGACATCCGAGCCCTGCGCCTCGACGTCTACGACATCGCCGACCGGCTCCGGTCCTGGAGCATCTGACTTCGACGGGGCATCCCGCTTTAAGGCTGTTGCTGCTTGGTACGAGGTGGTGCGGCGGGCACCTCGCGCGGCGCTAGCATCGGCACTCCACCGCCCTTGGGAGTTTGCCGCTGTGTCGTTGCCGCGTATCGGAGTTGTCATCGTGACCATGGGCACACGCCCGCGGGAACTGGAGGCTCTACTCACTTCGGTGGAGAAGCAGGATGCGCCGGCGGCTCGAGTGATGCTGATCGGCAACTCAACGCCCCTCACGGACGTGAACGTGGCGGAGAACGTGACCAAGGTCCCGCTCGAGGAAAACCTCGGCTGTCCAGGAGGCCGCAACGTCGGCCTGAAGCTGCTGCGCGACTCCGGCGAGGTCGATGTCGTCATCGAGTTGGACGACGACGGTCTGCTCATCGACGCGGACGTATTCGCAAGGGTCCAGCAGCTGTTCGCGTCCGAACCGCGGCTCGGGATTGTCGGATTCAGGGTGGCTGACGAACACGGACACACCGAGCGACGCTGGGTGCCCCGCCTGCGCGCCGACGATCCGATGCGCCGCGGCCCGGTGACCGCGTTCCTCGGTGGAGGCCACGCCTTTTCCATGCGGATGCTCAAGGAAACCGGGCTGTGGGCGGGGGAGTTCTTCTTCGGGCATGAGGAGTCCGACCTGGCGTGGCGAGCGCTGGACGAGGGCTGGAAGATCCTTTACGAACCCGAGCTTGTCCTGCAGCACCCGGCGACGTCCCCAGCTAGGCATGCGGTCTACTACCGCTTCACGGCGCGAAACCGGGTGTGGCTGGCGCGCCGGAGGCTGCCGTGGCCGCTGATTCCCGTCTACCTCGGAGTGTGGATCCTCCTCACCGTGGCGCGTATCCGATCCGTGGCCGGACTGAGAGCGTGGTGCGGCGGCTTCGTTGAGGGTCTGCGGACGTCATGTCCACCGCGCAAGGCGATGAAGTGGCGCACGGTGTGGCGTATGACCCGGCTGGGCCGCCCTCCGATCTTCTGAGCAGCTCAGCGTTTGGTGGAGGTCGCCTACCAGTCGGTGAGATCCACCAGGCGGCGGCAGTGCGGGTCCTCGGAAGCCTCGGAAGTTCGCCACTCCTCTCCGAGCAACGAGGGCAGTGCTGCCAGCAGCGCGGTCAGCGCACCACCCGGCCGCACGTCTGCGGCGACCACGCCGGGGAACTCGTCGCTGTCCATGTACAGGCGCAGCAGGCCTCCTTCGAGGAAGAGGAACCCGCGCAGATGCGGACCGGCCGACTCTTCTGACGGGTGGGCCAGGCACCGCAGCAGAGTGGCGGACCAGTCGTCCGTGGTGAACGGGGCCTCTTTCACCTGTTCCGGATCGACCAGATACAGGTCCATCCCCATGGTGGAAGTGACCCTGTGTGCCGGGTAGATGTGTGTGCCGGTGTGCACTGCGCGAAGCAGCGCGACGACGTCGTGCGCGGTGCGCAGTCCCTCACCGTCGCGGAGCGGGATCTCGTACGCGGTCAGTTGGTCCGGTGCGCACTCACCTCTGTCTCCGAGGACGGCCCGCACCGCCGGCGCATGTGACGGTGCGGGCAGAATTCCGCGTACGTACTGGTCCTCCAGCACTGGTGCGTAGACGAAGTTCAGCAGGAGGCCGGCTGTTTCACCTGAAGCTCTTCGATCTCTCGGTCGTCCTCGCTCACGAAGTTACTCATTCACCCATTTTGGACACTTCTGCATGCCATTGCAGTACGCGGTGATTACGCCGACCACATGGCCGCGTCCGGCGTCGGTACCTTCCGTCGTCCGTCTTGCGCGCGTACCGCACCTTGACGATGAGCTTCACGCGCCCTTAGACCCGGTTCGTGGCCAGCCCCAGTACTGGATGTTGGCGCCCCGCACCTTGTCTACGTGGCCCTGGATCGGGATGTTGGCGATGGCGCACTTCTTGAGGTTGTACTTCCCGGAGAAGTGGTTCCAGCCCAGTTCGCCGTTGCCGACGCGGGTGGGGATGTGGCGGCCATCAGAGTCGGTTGTGCTGCACTTGACGCTCTTGTTCAGTACGGACCTGCCTGGGCCGGGGCGGCGAAGCAGACGAGGAGCATGGTCGCCGCGGCGACAGGGGACACGAGTGCGGAGACCTTCTTCATGTCATGGAATGTGACATGTGCAGATTTGTGGAGTAGGCGGCTGAACCGGCATTCCCTCTATCTAGTTGTTTGTCATACCGGGCGCGAGTTGCTGGCGGGACCGGAGAGGACTGAGGGATGCCGGAGTCTGTTGGCCGAGGAGGCCCGCCCGGCGCTCGGTGCTCTTCGGGTTCACCCGGTGATTCTGCGTACGGCGAGCACCGACTCCAGGTCGATCTTGACCACGTCCACCGACCGCCCCGGCCGGGGCGCCTGCACGAGCAGTCCATTTCCGATCGCCATGGCCACGTGCTCGGGCCGTGACGCGGCGCCCACGGTGAAGATCAGGTCGCCCGGGCGGATCGCGGAGACAGCGACGGGGCGTCCCACCTTCACCTGGTCGTAGGTGACGCGGGGGAGCTCGATGCCGGCGACACCGTACGCGCGCTGCATCAGCGAGGAGCAGTCGCACCGGTCGCGGGGCTCGCTGCCGTGCGGGTTGGTGCAGGTGCCGCCCCATTGGTAGGGGGTGCCGAGTTGGTCGAGAGCCCACCGGATCGCGGTGCGCACCGCCACGGGAGCGGCGGGGATCTGGTAGCCGGCCGGAAGTTGACCAGACGTCCCCGGATCGATGCTGACCTCATGCCCGCAACGCCGCGTTGCGGAGCTCGTCGTGTACGTACTGGCGATGGGGGAGCCGAGGGTGGGGGCGATGGCCTGTTGCAGCGCGGTGGCGAGCGCTTCGTGGCGGGCGTACGCGCCGGGGAATGCGGACTTCTGGACCTTCTGGGCGGCGTCGGTGAGTCGCAACTGCTCCCAATGCTTCACGGACTTCAGCGCCCGGTAGAACTTCGTCGCCGCGTACACGGGGTCGAGGATCTGCGCCCGGGTGCCCCAGCCCTGCGAGGGCCGCTGCTGGAACAGGCCGAGGCTGTCGCGATCCCCACCCGACAGGTTGCGCAGCCCCGATTCCTGCAGGGCGGTGGCGAGCGCGATCACCTGCCCGCGGGCGGAGACCTTCAGCTGGACTCCGGTCGCGACGATCACCCTCGCGTTGGGGATCTGCTCGGCAGGAGCGGAGAGCCCGGAGACCGTGACCGTGCTGGTACTCCCGGCGAGGACGGCGCGCACTTGTGCAGCGACCTGCGCGGCATCAACTTCCTCACCGCCGGCGCCGCCGGTGGTGGTGCACTGGGATCGGTTGCGGGCGGCGGCCTGGGCCTGGTCGTTGCCGACGCCAGCCACGTTCGCGGCGATCGCGGTCAGCAGGACCAGAGCAAGGGTGACGACTGCAGAGCCTGCCACCGCCCAGGCCTTGACCGTCTTGGTCATGGACGGCCCCCGGCGGGGCGACGGTTGAGGCGCTGACGCAGCTGCTGCTGTCGCGGGGAAGCCGCGGGCTGCGTCGGCACTGGATGGTTGGGGGTGTGCCGCTGCCCGGCCCGCGCGCCGACCACGCCGGGCGCGCGGGCGGGAGGCCCGTTCGACTGCGGAACATTGGGGCCACTGGGCTGCTGCGGCCCCGCCATGATGAGCTGGAGGCCGGGGCCAGCAACCATGCCGGGGCCGTGGCCGCCCGGAGTCGGCTGCGGCACGGGCGTCTGCCCCGGATTCGGCAGAGGCCGGGGCCGTTGCGTGGGGCCGCGGCCGGGACCGGTGGTCCGCCCGCGGGGCCGGTGGCGGCCGCCGTAGCCGAGGCGCGACATCAGCATGGTTGCGCCGACCGAGCTGGGCAGCGCGTACGCGGCGGCCGCGACCGGGTTGCCCTGGGCGAGGGAGGTGGCGACCAGCGCGCCGCGGACCATGCCGCGAGCGACAGTCCGCGCGGGGTGAGGTTTCTTGGCGATCGGCGTGGAGGCGGGCGGGGCGAAGATGCTTCCGTGCGTGCCGCCGATCCGCCCGCTGCTCATCTTGGAGCGGAAGTTGCCCGCGATCCGCTGCGAACTGGTCGTGATCTTCTTGCGTTTGATGAGGGCACCGATGCACAGGAAGTCGACGGTCAAAAACCGCAGGGTCAGCTCGGTGCCCTGGTTCTGCACGGGGTCGAGGACGGCCTGGATGAACACGATGAACACGGCGAGCGCGACGACGGACCAGATCATCTCGGTCAGGGAGCGCAGCACGGAGGCGCACCAGTCCCACAGGATGCCGCGCCCGAAGCCGGGCAGGGTGCCGGCGACGAGGGCGGCCTCGCCGCGGACCGCGTCCCACGCGATGCGTGCCTGGGCGATGAGGAAGCGGCCGGTGAGGGCGACGATCAGCACGGTGACGATGAGGGCGGCGAGCAGCAGGAACAGGGCCCCGCCGATCTTGTCGAGGGACGCCTCCTTCGCACTGGCCGCGTCGGGCACGCACTTGGCTTCGAAGGCATCGTCTGGCGGATTCCCGAAGTGGTCGACGGCCCACTGCACCGACATGTCGATCTGCGTGTCGTACCACGTGGAGACGGTTCCGCTGGGGGTGATGTAGTCGGCCAGCCCAGTCAGCTTCTTCAGCACCGACATGCGGCCCGACACCTGGCGGTCGTAGCTGAGCTGGGAGAGCTTGGTGTCGGAGTACAGCTTCGCGCAGTCCCCGTCGAAGACTTGTCCGTACTGCAGGAGCATGGCCGGCTTGACGACGAACGCGTCGGTCAGCGCGTTGGTCAGCGGGCGGGCCAGAGCGGCCGGGTCGACCTGGGTGGGTGAACTACGGGAGGTGGACGTGTCGTTGGGGTGGGCGTCCAGGATGACGTCGGCGACCTCCAGGGCCAGGCCGCGGGCCATGGCCAGGGCCCCGTCCTGATCACCCATCAACGTCTGCGGGGTAGAGACCAGCATCGTCGAGGTCAGGGCGGCGATCAG
Organism: Streptomyces sp. NBC_01465; assembly: GCF_036227325.1. Lineage (NCBI taxonomy): Bacteria > Bacillati > Actinomycetota > Actinomycetes > Kitasatosporales > Streptomycetaceae > Streptomyces > Streptomyces sp. NBC_01465. The sequence goes on from NZ_CP109467.1 coordinate 8,963,488, forward strand.
CAGGGACAGTGCGGCGTCACCCCAGCCGCGGGTCCGGTCACCGAAGAAAATCCGGGCCACACACACCAGGGCGCACACCGAAAGAAACAGCCCCGGCAGGCCCATCTCCAGGATCACCCGCGCGTGCAGACTCCCCGTCACGGACAGCACCGGGGTCATCAAGAGCTTCGCCAGACCGAAGGACAGCGCCCAGGTGATGAGCCAGCAGCAGAACGCGATCACCCACTTGGTGATCAGGAAGCACAGCTCGGTCAGGAAGTTCTGAACCCCCTTGCTCCAGTCCAGCACGCCCCCGGTATCCGACTTCACGGTGTACGCGGAAATCGGCATGCCGCCGGAGTCGACGACATTGAACACCGACAGGATCCCGCCCTCCTGGGGCAACCGCTTACGCAGCGCATCGGTGCGCTGCTGCAACAACGTCTCCTGCGCCGCCTTGGAGAACCGCTCGCCCTGTTCCCGCAGGACTTCCTCGATCTGCGCCATCTCCTCGGCACTCGGCGCACGCTGCGCCCCTGCCGCCGGGGTGGTCGCCGGCGCGGTGGAAGACGGTGACGGTGTCGGGGTGGGCGCGGCCTGGGCGGGCAGTACGGACAGCCAGGTGAACGCGGTGGCCACCAGGGCGGCGACGACCAGCGCCCAGCGCAGCCGCGCACCCCCCAAGACCCGCAAGTTCAGCCCGGTTCGGCCGCGCCCGGCCCTCATGCCGCGCTCCGGTAGTCGCTGGGCGTGGTGTGGATGGCGGGGGTGATCTGTGGGTCGTCGGGGATGACGACCTTCATCAACCCGATCCGCCCCGACAGGTCGCGGTAGAGGCACTCGCCGGCGCGGGCGGACTTCTCCTGCTCGGAGACGTTGATGGGCGACAGCCCGGTCGTCACCAGCTCGAGGAGGTCCTGGTCGTCGGCGTCCACACCGAGGAACTCCAGCCCGCGCATCGCCAGGGTGCGGGTGGTCTGGCGGAACATCAGCCGGTGCGGGATCAGCCCCCGGATGATGACGCCCTTCTCGCTGTCGGCCGGCCCGATGTCGTCCGGGTCGTGACTGCCGACGTACGCGGCCCCGTTCCTCTTGCGACCGTCCCGCAGGAGTTCCAGCAGCAGGTCCAGGCCCTCGTCCGAACTCGTCAGCCACCAGCACTCGTCGAAGACCGCGACCGCGAACTCGTCCTTGGAGGCCAGGACCGTTTCCCTCGCGACGGCGGCGATCAGGTACATCACCGCCCGCCCCAGCACCTTCTCGAACTCCAGGCGCTCGATGCGGTGCGCGGAGGCCAGCTCCGCCTTCTTCGGCAGCGCCAGCGCGTTCACAGCGAACACCACCGAAGCGGCGCTCTGGGTGTCGACGACCGGCAGGGTGGGATCGAAGACGACCGCGGTGAGGTCCTTGCGCGCGACGGCCTTGAGCTTGCGGGCCAGGGTGTGCGAGGCACTGTCGTTGGCGCCGCGGACAGACAGCTCCTCCATGAGCGCCTGCATGGAGGGGTTCGGGCGCTCCAGGACGGCTTCGACGGCCTCGGAGAGGGCGACGCCCTCCAGGTCCATGGGCCGCACCCCGAGGAACAGGGTCAGGAACGATTCGCAGTAGCGGGAGGCGACCTTGGGGGAGTGGGCGTACATGCGCAGCGGGTCCAGGGAGACCTCCGCGCTCTGGTCTATGCGGATGATCTGGGTGGTGCCGGGGCAGGCCTGCGCGAAGCGCACCCACTCCTCGTCCTTGGTGCGGTCGACGATGACCACCCGCCCCCGCGAGGCGGGCCGGCCCGGCTGATGGCCGCGGGCCAGCACGTTGTAGACCGCCGCCTTCTCACCCGTCGACTTGCCCGCGCCGAGTTCGCCGATGAACGCCATCGACCCCGAGGCGTCCTCGCGTGGCCCCCTTGATGCGTCCAGCAGGACCGGGCGGATCCCACCGGAGACGACCTGCCACCCGTACAACCCGCCCCGCTCGTCTCCCAGTACCTGACCGGACCAGGGCATCGACATCGCGAAGTCCTTCGCGAGGAGGTACTGGGCGTAGCCGAGCAGTACCCGCGGCGTGCGGCAGCCCGGCAGCATCCCGTGCCACAGCGCCGACTGCTCGCCCACCGGCCGGTTGAAGGTGTAGCCGGTCGCCCCGAAGTCCGCCGCGAGGGACTGCGCCCGCTCCTGGGCTTCGTCCGCGCTGGTTCCCCAGACGGCGAGGGTGACCATGGCGCGGAGCTCCACCTCCCGCTGCGATGTGCTGAGGCGCTCGCCGAGCTCCTGGTTGTCCTGCTTGTTCTCCTCGATCGCCGCCGGGGGCCCTGCCGGGTCGCCTTCGTACTCTGCTGCCTGCGCCTCCAGGACTCGGGTACGCCGCCGGATCTTCGGTTCGGCCTTCACCCCCGGCGTGATGTGCAGGCGCACCGACCAGTCCACCGGGTAGTCGAGGTCATCGAGTTGCTGCAGATACGCGGCCCCGGGCAGGGCGAATGCGGCGGGCATCTCCGACAGCGCGAGCAGCGCCTGGAAGGAGGACCCCGCTTCGGTGGTGACCTGCAGGTAGCGGCGGTTGAACGGATTCGCGGGCAGCGCGGTGCGCCTGGTGTCGGCTCCGCCCTCGGCGAGCAGCGTCTGGCCAACCCCCGCCGCTGTACGGCCCCGCCGCGACGCCTTGTGTGCGGCGTCGTCGGGGAGCAGCGGCTCGACAACACCACGCCGGGCACTGTGCCCGTAGATCCACAAGATTTCCGCCTCGCCCGCAGGCCGCATCACCACCCCGCTGGGCCACTGCGCCTGCATCCGGGCCGCCTGCGCGGTGCGCTGCTCCACCTCGCGGGTGCCCACCGCGGCGGGCAACAGCCCCAACTGCAGCGCCAGTTCGGCCCGAGCCGAGGCCAGCACGCTCAGCAGCCCGTCCTTGAAGGAAAGGTTGGGCAGGGGGATCGCCAGCCAGTCGGTGCGCCCGGTGAGCTCCATCGTCTCCAGCTGGTCCAAGACCGTGTGGCCGAGCTGCTCGTAGCGCGGGCTGCGGGCCAGGTCGACGTCGGCGACCATGGCGCGCACCACGGTGACCGGGTCGACCTGCGGGCACAGGGAGAGCAGCATCGGCTCCCCGGTCAGCGACTTGAACAAGGCCTCCAGCGCTTCCAGCCGGCGCTTCTTCGCCGCGTGCGGGGCGTGGGAGAAGTTCGCGGCCTCCACCCGCCAGATCGCCCAGCAGGTGCCTAGCGTGGTCCAGATGATGTTGTTGGCGATGTGCCGTACGGGCAGGCGCATCAGTCCTCCAGGGAAGTCGATGTCGGCGCCGCAGTACGGCGGGCGAGAAGGGCCTGCACTCCGGAGACCACCGGACGGCCGGGCACACCCGGGGCCGGGGCAGGGGGCACGGGGCTCGGAGCGGTCGGGGCGTGAGGAGTACGCAGTGCGGGGCGAGTTGGCGGGTCGGCAACCGCGGGCGGGGCTGGTGCCGGCTGTCGAACGGGTTCTGCGGGCGTGCCGAGGGTGATGAGGCAGTCCGTGCGCCGCGCGGGGGCGGGCCGCCACGACCGGCCATCCAGGCGGCCGCGCCGCGGACTGGCAAGCATCAGCCCCACGCTCAGCACCGCGGCCAACGGGTTGCGGCCATCCACGTGCAGGTAGCGCAGCGCGAACGCCGCGGCGAACGGCAGCAACAAGACGGCCGCCGCGTCCGCATACCCGTGACCACCCCACACCGGGCGCGTGAGGACCAGCAGGACCGCGGTGGCCACCATCGCCCCGAGCTGCGTGAGGGTGTAGGGCCCGAACGGGAGGCGGATGCTGCGCCCCATGCCGCCCGGAATGACGCCCACGACCGTTGGGGCACGGCGCGCCTTGGTGTAGCAGCGGCCGACGAGATCCTCGATCCCCTCCGGAGCGGCGGCGTTCACTGGTCGCCCTGCAGGGTGGTGGGACCGCCGTCGTACTCATTGACGGTCGAGGTCGTCTTGTCCTTGAGGGTCCCCATGTCCGAGGACAGCCCCCACACCACCCCCGCCAGGATCACCGCCATGATCGTCGGCCCGGCCGCCTTGGACTTCCAGCCGGTCACGACGACGAACAGCCCGCACAGCACGGGGATGGCGATGTTGAAGATGAGGCTCTTGGTGTCGGTGCCGAAGTGGGTCAGCGTGGAGATCCAGCCGGCGGACAGGGTGACGGATGTGGTGTGCACGATGAACTCCTTGCGGTTGTCGAAAAATCAGGAGGTGGGCGACGGCGAGAGGGGTGCGGCAGCAGTCCGGGCGCCAGCGGCAGGAGCGGGTGCGGGGGCACCATCCAGGGAGGCGATCTCCCACCGCCCGGCCCTCGACTTGAGGGTCAGCGCGTACGTCAGGGGGACTCGCACCTGGTCGGAACCGGTGGCGTGCACGCTGACCAGCAGGCGCAACGTGGTGCCGTCGACGGGCACATTCGTCTCCGACTCGGCACCCCCCGCGCCCTCAACGGCGAGCTGGTCGACGGACAGAGCCGTGTACGGAGCAGGGCGGATCGGCGAGACCTGCACCCCAGGGGCGAGGTAGCGGTCCAGCTCACCGCTCCCGGTCAGGTAGGCGGTGAGGAACTCGATGACGGCCTGGGTCCGCGCATCGGCGGGCGACGCCGGCTGCATGAGCCCGTAGACCAGATCCGGTGCGGCGATCCTCGGGGGTGCGGAGACCTCCGCCGGCATCGACAGCGCGACGTACCCCGTCGCCCCGCCCGCTGCCGGGCCCGTCGCCACCGGCACCTGGAAGTAGCGGAGTTCACCACCCACACGGGCGCTGGCATCGGGTGAGGCCATCGCAGTCGGCGTCGGCGTGGCATCACTCGGCGCCGCCGTGGTGACCTGCGCGGCCACCGTCACCGACCACACGGCGGCGTCGGTCTGCCGCAGCCTCACCACCGTCAACTGCTCACCGCTGCGCCGGTTCGGGGCCCCCTCGAGGCGGAGGTCGGCGGCACCGGGGAAGAACGCGGCGAGCGTGTCCTCATCGCCCTCTCCCGCCCGCAGATACGCGGCGACGAACAGGCTCGCGAAGCCCGCCGCCCCCTGGGACCCGGTCGCCACCGGGGTGCCCTGCGCGGCGGCCGGCCGGGGGCCGGCGGCAACCGACGGGATGGAGAGGCAGGCGGCTGCCCCCAGCATCGGGCCGACAAGAAGCAGTGCCCAAGCGGCCCACCGAAGCAAGGTGCTGGTGTTGGCGCGTGCTCCCGTCGACCAACCGTCCGAGGGGTCGGGGTGCTGCTCCGTCAGCTGCTCGGGGCCAGCCTCCACGAAGCCGGCACCCCGAGAGGAACGGCGCAGGAGAGAGCGCTTCATGCCGCACCGCCCGACGGCTGCTCAAGGCGCCGACCGGTCAACTCTGCAATCCGCTCACGCAACTGCGCCTCGGGGCGCAGCTCCAGCACCCGCAGCGACGCCAGCACCCCGGCGGCCTCGTCCATGAGGAAGGGGCGCAGCTTGTCGTGCGTCACCGGGTCGAAGGGATGAATCACCAGAGCGGCACCGAGGTTGATCAGCGTCCGCTGGGCGCGGGTGACCCTCTCTGCGCCGGTGTCGAGTCGGACCGTTACGCGGCGAGGCATCGAATGAACTCCAACCATCAAAAAGGGGTGGGCGAGGGTGGTCAGGCCGCGCGGCGGTGCGCGGAGCGCAACCGGCCAAGCGCCCGGCTGCGCCGCTGCTGCCACGCGGCGGGCGTCGTGCCGACCACGGCGGCGGCCCGGGAGTCGGGAACGGGGATGGAGGCGTAGTGCCAGGCGATGGCCCGCGCATCGGCGCCGCAGAGCGTGCCGTTCTCCATCGCGTCCAGGACCAGGTCGAGGAGCTCAAGGCGCGCACTGTGCGTCTGCTCCTCAGCGAACGGGTCGCCGCCCGCGGACAGCCCGGCGGCGGCCGCCGCCGTACGGACCTCCCGACCGGCGACGTACTCGTCTGGCCCGGGCGACGGGTCCGCCAGATCCTCGGCGGCCGCCAGGTCCTCCCCGCGCTCCTCGCGTTCTGCGGCCAACTCTCGGCACACCCGGCGCAGCGCATCGAGCGCGAGGTTCGCCGCCGGGCGGCCGGGGCGAGCGTGGATCCGCCCCGAGCGGGCCACCTCGTACAGTGCGGCGATCACCATGGGCGCGACGTCGTCGAAACGGCGGCCGCCGAAGGGCCGAACCTGTCCGCGGGTCATCCGCACCGCGGCCGGGATCATCGCCTGCACCACGATCCGCCCGGCCAGGATCGCGGACCGGTCATGACCGGCCGCGCGCTCCAGCAGACTGCGCAGCACGGCGTCGGTCAGCTCATCGCTCAGCGCTCCCGCCGGCGGGCGCAGCGCGGCGAGGAGCTCGGCGGGACCCAGCGCGCGCACCCAAGAATCGGTCACAGCGGCGACGCCCTCGGCGAGACGATCGGTCGTCAGCCAGTCGGTCACCGCCATTCGTACGGAGGTGTCCGCGCACAGCAGCGCCCAGTCGGCGTCCAGGTCGGCGAAGACTCCACCAGCGGCGAGGCCGGTGGCGGGGGCGGGGCGATTCAGGTTCAGCACGGCACAGCTCCTTTCGGATCTCGTGCCGTGAACTCTCCTCACACCGGGTTGCCGAACGTCTTGCCGAAATCACGAAAAGACCAGCTCAGAGCCTTCTGGCAAGCCAATTGGCAAGCCCCATGTCCCCCTCGGCAAGCCCCCGATAGCCGGGCGAAGCAACCCCCGGCAAGCCCCCCAGGGGCGTGACAAGCCGAAGCGCATCCGGCACCACGGTGCTCACACGGGGCCGTTGCGAGACTAGCCTGCCAGCGGTCACGGACCCGGCCGGATCGGTCACGACCGGTGACCGACCGCGGGAGGACCGGTCACCCCTCACCCGCCCAACAACCGGTCACGACCGACCGCGCGCCGCGACCGGTCACGCACTACAGCCGGGGAAATCGGTCATCGCCGGAACCCAGACGCACAGGTGCCGATGACCGGTCCCGGTCATCGGCACCTCTACGAAAGCAGGATCAGGAGCGGCCGTTGACCGATCGCAGGCGCGCACGCCCCTGCGTCCGCGCCTGCTCCTCAGCGAACTTCCGCGCGTTGCGCAGCGCACGCTGACCCGTACTCGGCGAGACCTCCAACCGGCGAGCCACCTCCGCCCCGGACAACTTCTTCCCCTCCGCCTCGGCCTCGGCCAACCATCCCGCGACCGTACGAACCCGCCGCTCCTCGGCATCGACTTCCGGCTCCTGGCGCTCCTCCGGCACCCGGGCCGTCGCCGCACCGGCCTCGGCCACCGCGCCCTCCCACACCAGCGGATCCCCAGCCACGCCCAGCACATCGAGGGAAGTCTGCTGACCCCCGACACCCACCCCTTCGTGAGCAGCTGCTGCAGGAGCGACCGTCTCCTGCACAGCGACCGGCTCAAGCGGCTGCTCCGCCTCAACCGAGAACACCTCCAGAGAGCTCTCAGAGAAAGCCGGTTCCGGCGACCTCACGGGACCGACGGGGCCGGCGAACTCAGCACCGTTCGCGTCCAGATGCTCCGGGCCGGGGAAGCCCAAGTCCTCGGCCCGGTGGGCGCGGGTCTCCTCGACCGCAGCCTCCGCGAATGTCGGCTCGTCCTCGACCGGCCGGTGCATGGGCTCGGCCTCCGCTTCCGCAGCGCGCGGCCCGGGCACGAAGCCGTACGCCGGCCTTTCGAGATCGCCGTCGTGCACCTGCTGCCCGGTGAGCCACGACTCCTCGGATCCGGGCGCCGAATCCAGGACCGGGTAGGAGAGCTGCTGTCCGTCAGCCTCTGCTGCAGCATCGCTGACCCGTACGACGGACACGAACGGTGTCTCGATCCCGGCGGCGGCAAGTCCTGCGGGGGCGGTGTCCGCGAGCGGGACCCCGTACTTCGCCAGGCGCAGCGGCATCAGGGACTCGACCGGGGCCTTGCGGCGCCAGGCGCGGCCGTAGCGTGCCTGGAGGCGGGCCTGGTAGATCAGGCGGTCCTGCTCCAGGCGGATGACCTCGTCGTAACGGCGTAGCTCCCACAGCTTCATACGGCGCCAGAGGCGGAACGTGGGGATCGGGGAGAGCAGCCAGCGCGTGAGGCGCACGCCCTCCATGTGCTTGTCCGCGGTGATGTCCGCGATCCGGCCCACCGCGTGGCGCGCGGCCTCGACGGAGACGACGAACAGGATCGGGATCACGGCGTGCATCCCGACGCCGAGCGGGTCGGGCCAGGCGGTCGCGCCGTTGAACGCGATCGTCGCCGCCGTCAGCAGCCACGCCGTCTGGCGCAGCAGCGGGAAGGGGATTCGGATCCAGGTCAGAAGCAGGTCCAGGGCGAGCAGGACACAGATGCCCGCGTCGATCCCGATGGGGAAGACCACCGAGAAGTTCCCGAAGCCCTTCTCCTGGGCGAGCTCGCGGACCGCCGCGTAACTCCCTGCGAAACCGATCCCGGCGATCACTACCGCACCGGCTACGACAACACCGACGAGTATCCGGTGCGTTCGTGTCAGCTGCAGTGGTGTCGCCACGAGTAGATCCCGCCCCCTGTATGGACTGCCGCCTTTAAGTCGAACAGTCTTTCATTGACGGCTGTTGCGTGAGGGTTCTGGTGACGCACTCGTTTCATCGTCCACCACCCCTAGCTTCCGACCCAGCCCGTAGAGGGCTCCCGCGCCGGGCGAATGGAGGTTGCTTCCACAGGGTGCTGGGCAGTGGGCTGCGCCGGGTGCTAGATACCTGTACCGAGGGCTGCACCGAGAGTTGCACCACCCCTTTCCGCGCATCCTTCACCGCGCCTGGTCAGCGCCGGTTGGCAAGCCTCTCCCGTCTGACGACACCTCTACTCCGCGATAGGCGGAGGAGAGGCCCTGCTCTTGGGACGACGCGCTCTGTGCAGCTCACCCCACTCCATCCGTGGACTGCAGTCGAAGAGCGCGTGCTCGGGATCAAGTACGGGAGGAACTCCTTGCCCGGGAAGCGCAGGAGATCATCCGCTCACCACCGTCCTGCTCGTCGGCAGCACAGGCTGATACCTGTAGTTCCCCTCTGATCTGGGCAGGTTGATAGTGGGGAGCGCGCGGATTCGCTCAGGGATGTGGAGGGCGGCCATGGCGGAAGATGCTCACGTGGAGTCGGCGTTGAAGCGGGCACGCACCGCCCGCAACTTGACGCAGGAGGCGGCCGTCGATGCGCTGAACGCTCTCACTGGGGGTTCCACGGACGCGAGTCTGCTCAGTGCCTGGGAGCCGGGGCGCCGGCGGACAGGCAAACGCAACCGCGCAGCGCTGTGCCGGTTGTACCGGGAGCGCACGGAGGTGCTGTTCGCGCATCAGGACGGTGCGCAGGCCAGCGTCCTGGAGCAGTCGGGGACCGCTGTGGTGGTTCGGGTCCTGACCCGGTACTCCGATCTGGTCGAGGTGGTGGCCGGCGCCCAGGAGCACTTGGTGGTGACCGGTTCGCACAGCCGCGAGAAGACGTACCTGTCGTCGATCGAGACGGCGGTGGCCCAGCGGCCCAACCTGGTGCACTACCGCGTCCTGTACGGGCCACCATGCCACCAGGAACTGCAGGCACATCTGCTGCGGCTGCTGGAGTTACGGGACCCGCGAGCACGCCACAACGGGATCAAGACGCTGCATATCGGGTTGGTGGAGCCCTGGTCGGCGATGGAGCGCTACTTCGTGGCGTCCGAGACGGCGGCGGTGGTGCCGCTGCCCAGCCTGCACGGGGCAGAGGGTTTCGACTGTGGAGTGGTACTGAGCCGGGAGGCCGCGGTGGGGCTGGTGCACCATGGCCGGGAAGCGTGTGCGTCGACCCGCCCCGTGGAGAGCTCGGAGGCGGTGCTCGCGCTGTCAACAGCCCGCAGCAGTGCGAGCAGGAGGTGAGGAGGGCGTAAACGAGCACCTGGTGGCCGCCGCCGCACAGCAGTCGGCATCCGTGACTGCACTGGACCCGGCACTGACAGCGAAGTCGATCCACCGCTGTTCGGTGCTCTTGACGTGCTCCTCCGGAATACCAGGCGAGGCCATGACCTCCTCAATTAGCGCAGCGACCTCTCGCTGCACGCGCGCGTCCTCAGTGTGCAGCGCGGCCGTCACCACCTCGGCGTCACCGACCCAGATGTTCGGATTGAAGACCAACGCGCGGCCGTCCTTACTCTGCACCTCGCGCACGAGGCTGACGGTGGTCAAGCAGCCCAACGCCCGCTCGGTAGACTCATCCCCGTAGCCAGAGCCTGCCTGCAGAGCCGCAGGGCGCTCCAGCGGCTGGATTGAGGTCGCCCGCATGATCTCCAGCCGGCGGGCTGCGTCGGCGTGGCAAACAGCATGCCCAGCAGCCGATCCGTCGCACCCAACAGCTCGGCATTCGGCGGAACGAAGGCCGCCACGCTGACCAGCCCCCCGTCGGGCCGCCGGTCGCACTGAACCCAGCCCAGCTGTTCCATCGTAGGCAGCACAAACCGCTCAAGCTCCAACGGTCCGATCTTGGCTTCGATGCCGATGGCCCGTACTCGCTCGACCGAGGAAACTTGGGCGTTACGAGCTCTTTGGCTCGATGGGTTGACTGAACTCCTTAATAGCAGTGTGCTGCAGCCTCTAGTGACCTGTACGCAGGGGCACAGCCGGGGGGTGGACGTGAGTGCGGCTGACGACCGAGTCGAAAGCGTGTCCGGTGGTCTAGCGCAGGCGGACACGCTGGCGGAGATTCGCGTGGTGGAGGCACGCATCGCTGATGAGTTGTCCCGTTTCACTCAACCGGCTGGGCCGCCTGGCGTGGCTGTTGCTCCGCCGGCGTACGTGCGTCGGCACGCCGTGGAACATGCGCAGGCGGGCGGCGTGCTCGATGAGCGGTTCATCTCGTGGGAGTTCCTGCCTTATGTCGATGCTGGTCGCCTGCGCGCTTTGACTAGCGCAGTAGATTCTCTGATAGAGACGGGCAAAATGCCGTGGCGGGATCTACTGAGGGTGTGGCGCAAGACTGCGCATGCATGGGACTGGGAGTCCCCAATGGGCAATGCCTGCACGCTGAGCCTGTTTGCGGTGTGTGCTGGCCTTCCCGCTGGTCCGTTTACCGGCGAGGAATGGACCGGGCGGTGGGCGTCATGGCGTCTGGGCCAAGGTGAACTCCTGGCCAGACACGCCGGCGCAGTGCGGTCAGTGGTGGCGGTGATATTGCCGGATGGGCGGACAGCGGCGATCGCTGGGGGTGATGACGGCGAAGTACGGGTGTGGGACGTTGCCACCGGCCAGATGGTCTGTGAACCCTTGGCTGGTCACGTCGGGTGGGTTGGGGCGATGGCCGCGGCGGTGCTGCCGGACGGCCGCGCGGTGGCGGTCACAAGTGGCCGGGATGCCACAGTGCGGCTGTGGGACGTTGCCACTGGCCAGATGGTCGGCTGTCACCCGGCCGGTCACACCGGACGGGTGACAGCGGCAGCAGCGGCAGTTCGCCGGGACGGACGGACGGTGGTGATGACTGGGGGCGACGACGGCCAGGTGCGGATATGGGACCTGGCCACCGGCCAGATGGTCGGCTGTCACCCGGACGGTCACACCGGACGGGTAATGGCGGTGGCAGCTGTCGTGCAGCCCGACGGACGGACCGTGGCGGTCTCCGGAGGCGACGACGGCCAGGTGCGGATATGGGACCTGGATACCGGCAAGCAGGTCGGTAGGGCCCTGACGGGGCACGACGGGACTGTGTTGGCAATTGCGGTGGTGGTGCTCCCGGACGGTCGGACGGTGGCGGTCTCCGGAGGTAATGACGTACGGGTGTGTGACCTTGCCACCGGCCGGCAGGTCGGCGAACCGATCTCTGTGGCCATGCCATGGATATGGGCGATTGCCCCGGTGATACTGCCAGACGGCCGCACAATCGCAGTAGTCAGCGGTGAGGGTGCCGGGGTACAGGTGTGTGACCTTGTCACTGGCCAGCAGGTCGGCGAACTCCTCACTGGCCACGAGGGTACGGTGCTCGCTGCTGCGGCGGTAGCACTCCCCGACGGCCAGACGGTGGCAATCACTGGGAGTATGGACAAGACACTGCGCATCTGGGACCTCACTGCCGATGGGCAGGTCGTCGGACGTCTGTCCGATAGTTCCTACCATTCGGTTGCTGTGTTGCTACTGCCCGACGAGCGAAGGGCAGTGGTCACCGGAAGCAACGACGGCACCGTGCGGGTGTGGGACTTGGCCACCGGTCAGATGCTCAGCGAGCCTCTGACCGTGCCGATCGACTGGGTGGCGTCGGTGGCCGCATTGGTGCTGGCGGACGGACGGACGGTAGCGGTCACCGGAGGCCGTGACGGCCAAGTGCGGATATGGGACCTCGTTGCTGGTCAGGAGATCGGCAGCCCCCTGACTGGACACAGGAAGCATGTGAATGCGGTGGCTGCGGTGGTGCTGCCCGATGGCCGAGCGGTAGCGATCGCTGGTGGCGATAGCACGGCCGTACGGATTTGGGATGTTCTTACCGGGCGGTGGGCGGCCCAGCCGTTGATCGGCCATACCAAGGGGGTGTGGGCGCTAGCTGCAGACGTGCTGCCCGATGGCCGTGCAGTGGTGGTCACGACCGGTAGCCGAAATGCGACGGTGCGGGCATGGGACTTACGAACTGGCCAACCTCTCTTCGAACATCGCTCCGGCTTTGCCCACTTCGTGTGGTCAGTTGCGGTGGTGGGGCTTCCGGACGGTCGGTGGGCCGCGGTCACCGGAGGCGACGACAACGCGGTACGGGTATGGGACCTGTCTACCGGCAAACAGATAGGCAAACCACTGACCGGCCACACCGATTCGGTATTCGCCGTTGCGGCGGTGACGCTTCCGGACGGCCGTGCTGTGGCTGTCTCCGGGAGCGACGACAGCACGGTGCGGGTGTGGGACCTGGCTGCCGGCCTGCCAGCGTGTGCCGTGTTGCGTGCGCCGGGGCGGCTGCGGGCGTTGGCGGCAACCGTGGTGGATGGGGACCTAGTGGTCGTGCTGTGTGGCACTGGTGTGGCTGTGGCTTCGGTGCGCATGGTGGCTTGAACAGGTTGATCTGGGGTCGAGCATTCGGGGGTGTGAAGTGTCGGTGATCGTCGGCGTGCATGGGATCGCTCAGCAGCAGTTGGGGCGGCGGCAGTTGATGGCGGTGTGGGGGCCGTCTTTGGCGGACGGAGTGGAGGCGGCCGCGCATGGGAAGCGAGTTGCCGAGTTGCCGTTCGACCTTGCCTACTACGGGCGCTTGTTCCTCGACGCAACAAGCTCGGCCGGAGGCGGCAGCAAAGCAGCCGCGGTCGAGGCGGATCTGGCTAGCCTGCCGGCGGAGGAGCTGGACGAGCTAATCGCCTCTGGCGAGGAGGCCGCTGGGGCGGAGGCGATGCTGATAGGCAAGGAGCAGGTATCCAAGGGGTATTCGAGAGTGCCGCGTGCACTACAGGTGCTGTTTCGGGCATTGGACTGGCGCTTCGGCCCCGGGGCGGCACTGCTGTTCGCAGGCTCGTTCCGGCAAGTCCGCCGCTACCTGCGCGATCAGCATTTGAAGGTGAGCATCGACGCGATCGTCGATGAGGTGGTAACGGATGAATGTCGGGTGCTGGTGGGGCATTCCCTAGGATCGGTGGTGGCGTTTGAGTTTGTCCGCCGGAACCCCGAGCGCCGACTGGACCTGTTGCTCACTATCGGCTCGCCGCTCGGGGCGCGGTTCGTTCGGGCCCTGCTGCCCGACTCCGGCCACGGCCGGCAGGGCCTGCCACAGGGGGCGGCGACATGGGTGAATGCACGCGACCTTCGAGACCCCGTGGCGTTTGCCGGCGCTCTATCCCGGCACTGGCCCGGGATAGAGGACGTGATCTTGGACAACGGGGGTGATGCGCACTCCGCGTCACGGTACCTGGGTAAGAAGCAGACGGGCGCCGCGGTCCTGGCGGTACTGCCGGAGTTGGCGAAGTGAGTTCCCCACCGGTGGATGGGGAGGTCAAACGCCGGCACTTCGTCGCGATCGCCACCTCCGAGTACGACGACCCCGACTACGAGCCCCTAGCCGTCGGTGTCGAGGTGCGTGTTCTGCGTGAGTGGCTATGCTGCCTCGATCTTGGCGGGCGGGCCTTCGCTCCCGCGTATGAGGAGCTGGCGGACAATCCGACCAAAGGAGCTGTCCGCGACGCTCTGGAGGATCCGCCAGGGCATCGTCGGTGGCGGGAAGCGGACGCGGCGGTTGTCTTCGTCACCGGCCACGGCGTGACGCAATCTGGTGCGCACTGGACGGTGCTGCAGGCCACCGAGTCTGACCGCGTGGAGTCAACGGCTCTACGCACGGTGGACCTCATCAACTGGCTTAAAAACACGCGCATCCGGCACCTGTTCCTGATTCTGGACCAGTGCTTTGCTGGCCGGACCATTGGCGAAATCGCCGCGTTCGAGACCGATCTGCCCGGCACCTGGTTTGTGCTGCCCAGCGCCACCAAGGACCAGAAGGCTGTATTGGGTGCGTTGACCGGTGCGGTGACTGCGTTCCTAACCGAGCTCCAATCCCACAATGGCGAGTCGTACGCTGGCCCGAAGATCCCGCTGCTGGACGTGCAAGTGTTTCTGGACGGGGTTCAGGGCAAACTCGGCGAAGGACAGCGGTTGATCCCGCTACCCGGCAGTCAGGCTTCGGGTCCCCACCCATGCCTACCCAACCCCCACTACCGCTCAGCAGACAAGACCCCCGTGGCCGAGCAGCGCAGTGATCTGGCCCTGCCCCAGAAGGATGTGGACGCCCACTGGGAGCCCCGCTCACGGGGCGTAGCTCAAAGCGGCGAGGAGGGTTGGCTGTTCACCGGGCGCCAGAAACTGATGCAAGACCTGATTGCCGCAGCCAGCGGCCCTGGAGGGGCGACGGTGGTCACCGGGGGCGCGGGCAGCGGTAAGTCCGCGGTACTGGCGCGGCTGGTGACCTTGAGCGACGCCGCGTTCCGCGCCCGCTACGGCGAGTACTTGGACGAGGTCCCCGAAGATTTACAGCCCGACGAAGGGGCGGTGGATGTGGCCGTGCTGGCCACGGGAAAGACCGCCCATGAAGTCATCGCGCAGCTATGCGCCGCTCTGGACGTCCCAACACCGCGGACATCGGGCGCCACGCCGTCGCTGGATGAGTGGATCACCGCATGGCAGCACTGGCTGGCCGCGCGCGGCATGCCAGTGACCATTGTGGTCGACGCACTCGATGAGGCCGACGACCCTCTGACCCTTCTCAGGACCGTTCTGGCCCACCTTGACTCTGGACGCGAGCGGATACGGCTGATCATCGGTGTTCGCTCACCCGGTGGCGACGACGGCACCCCACCCGCCACACGTCCGTCACGTGGCATACCACTAGCTGACGAGGCTGAACGCCTGCTCACCGCACGCCGCATCCGAGCAGACGAAACCCCGTGGTGGCACGACGGCGACCTCGCCAACTACGCCGCCAGCATCCTCACCACCACCGACAACACCCCCTACACTCTCCCTCAGGCCACTGCCGCCGTTGCCCAGGCTCTCGCCCACCACGCCGGCACCTCCTTCCTTGTCACCCGCATCGCCGCCGCCAACCTCGCGGCCCGCCCCGTACGGGTCGACCCTGACGACCCAGCGTGGCTGGCCACCGTCGACGAGGGTGTCCTGGGCGTATTCCGCGCCGACCTGTACGCCCACCGCCCTCACACCGAAGATCGCCTCAAAGCGGTCCACCTCCTGCGCGCCGTCGCCTTCGCCCGCGGCCGTGGGCTGCCCTGGCACCGCATCTGGCCGGCCTTCGCCAACGCCGTTGACCTCGACCGCACATACGGCGACACCGACATCGCTGACCTACTCGCCTCACCCCTCGGCGGATACCTCACCACCGACATCGCCGACAACACCACCGTCTACCGCCTCTTCCATGACGCCCTTCGCGCCACCCTGCGCGACCACTGGCGCAATCTCCTCCACACGGCCGCCCCATGACCGACATCACTCAGGACACGCAGCACACCGAAGCCCGCATCACTCACCGTCTCCTGACCATGGCTAACGACGCCCTGGCCGACGACCCTCCCAACCTGTCCCCCTACCTGCGCCGCCACCTCACGGAACACGCCCACTCGGCTGGTCTCCTCGACCGCCGGATCCTCACCCCCCGCCTCCTCCCCTACCTCGACGCCGTTCGCCTGCGCAGCGTCACCGCGAGCGAGACTGAGCCCGATACCACCTCCGGCCTATGGAGTGCCTTCCGCCACGCCAACCACCAATGGGACTTCGACCGCCCTACACAGAACGCCGCAACTCTGGAGTTTCACGCCGCCCGCCTCGGCACCCCCTTCCCCGAACGCACCACACCAGACGGCTGGCGAATCCATTGGGCCACTCCAAATCCGCATAAAGGTGAGGTCCTCACGAGCTTTCACACCCCAGTACTCGCGGTCTCGACGGTGGTGACATCAGAGGGCCGTGCGCTGGCCGCCTTCGGCGACTACCTCGGCGTGCAGGTGTGGGACCTGATCTCTGGCCTTGAGGTCGGTGAATCCCGGACCACCGACGCAGGCCCGGTGCGGGCGCTGGCGAGCGTGGCATTGCCGAACGGCCACGTCCTGCTGCTCACCGCCGGTGAAGACAACACGGTGCAAATGAGCGACCTGATCTCGGGACAGCCAGTCGGTGAACCCCTGTACGGCCACACCGACTCGGTCGTGTCGGTAGCGGCAGCGGTCCTACCGGACGGCCGCGCACTGGCAGTTTCAAGCAGCGACGACCGCACGGTACGCGTGTGGGACCTGGCGACCGGCCGTCCAGTCGGCCAACCCCTCACCGGCCACACCGCCCCAGTAGCAGCGGTCGTGCTGCCGGACAACCGCGTTCTAGCAATTACCGGAGGCAAAGGCCACACCGTGCGGCTGTGGGACCTGGCCTCGGGTGATCCGGTCGGTGACTCCCGGGCCGGAGGCGCCAGCACGGTACTGGCGCTGGCGGCCGTGGTGTTGCAAGACGGACGCGCCCTGGCGGTCACCGGAAGTGAAGACTGCACGCTGCGAATGTGGGACCTGGCGACCGGCCGTCCAGTCGGCCAACCCCTCACCGGCCACACTGCCCCGGTTTCGTCGCTGTCGACGGTCGCGTTGCGGAACGGCCGCGCGATCGCGATCACCAACAGCGCCGATCGCACGGTGCGAGTGTGGGACCTTCTCGCCAGCCATCCGGCAGGCAAACCCCTCATCGACCTTCCTGACCATGTTGGACTGGTGTCAGCGGTGGTGCTGCCGAACGGCCGTGCAACGGTGCTCTCCTCTGGAGAAGACAACACGGTTCGGATGCAGGAGCTGGCAACAGGCCATCCAGCCAGCGATCCCAACACCGGCCACTCCGGACAGGTGCTCGCGGTTGCGGCGATTTCGCTGTCGCCGGACCGTGCGCTGGCAGTCAGCGGAGGTGAGGACCACACGGTTCGGATATGGGACCTAGCCACCGGCCATCCGGCAGGCGAGCCCCTCACCGGCCACACCAGCTCGGTCGTGTCAGTGGCGGCAGCGGTCCTACCGGACGGCCGCGCACTGGCAGTTTCAAGCAGCGACGACCGCACGGTACGCGTGTGGGACCTCGCTACAGGCCGTCCGATCGGCGAACCCCTCACCGGTCGTAACGCTCCGGCTTGGTCGCTCTCGACAGTCGTACTCTTGAGCGGCCGCGTGGCAGTGGTATCAGCCGGAGGCAACGACACATCCCTGCGGGTATGGGATCTCATCTCGGACCAGCCAGTCGGCGAACCCCCGCGCGGCCACACAGGGCACGTACTTGCGGTCGCACCGGTGCTGCTACCGGACGGTCGTGCGCTGGCAGTCACCGGGAGGTCGGACGGAACAGTGCGGGTATGGGATCTGATCTCGGGCCGGCCAGTCGGCGAACCCCTGCATGGCCATACGGACCTGGTGCTTGCCGTTACGGCGGTAGCGCTACCGGACGGCCGCGCGCTGGCAGTCACCGGCAGCTACGACCACACCGTGCGAGTGTGGGACCTAACCTCCAGCCAGCCAGTCGGCGAACTCCTAACTAGCCACACCGATGTGCAGGCAGTTACGGCGGTAGTGCGACCGGACGGCCGTGCACTGGCCGTCGTAGGAAGTGGCGATGGGAGGGTGCGGGTGTGGGATCTGGCAACAAGACAGGCTGTGGGCGACGCTCTCTTGACCAACAATGCGGTGAATGACCTTGCAATGACATACCTAGTCAGCGGCTCGCCCGCAGTGGTGGTCGCCGGGGCAACGGGTGTTGCCGTAGCCGAACTACCGACGAGGTAATGACACTGAAGCCGCGTCACAGGGGCGAAGGTGCGTGGTCAGGAGCCCTGAATATCGACAGCACTCACGCCGTGGACGTACCTCACCAAACCCTGTCGAGCGGCTCGTGTGCCCCCAACGTCACAGACCACGAGGGATCAACAACGGGTCTGATGCAGGGTTGGGTGACAGGTTGACCTGCCCCACGCCTTGGGTTCCAGTTTGACCTGCCCCATGTCTTGGGTTCCAGTTCTGGTGGCTCCTTTCACCCACGGCGCCCGATCCCGACTTGCCGGACCTCGCCATGGCGTTGAGCGACCAGTCGATCCGGTTGGTGGGTCTGGGGCGGTGGGAGGAGGCCCTGACCGCCATCACCTGGGCGGTGGAGATGTATCAGGGGCTGGCGGGTCGTTGGCCGGATGTCTTCGCCACCGCTCTCGATACCGCGCGCCAGACGCTGGCGTTCATCGAAGACATGGGTGCCGAGTGAGCCGCTATGGCGCTGCATCGTCCGGCGTGTCGGTGCTGGCGCTTCGTGCTCGTTCCAGGACCCGGTACACCGTCGCGCGGGAGACCGTGACCCGCTCCGTCACCAGCCCCTCGCGCACCCGCCACCGCAGGTGATCAACGAGGGTGAACGCGTACGTCCTCTGCGTCCCCGAACCCTCGTACATCCGCAGAAAGCTATCCGCTTCCTCATCCACCGAGCCGTCCGGCCAGACGATCGTGAACGACAACCCGCCGTCCCCCCGGACCATTTGCTGCACGCGGATCTCGTCCAAGACGATCACGCTTCGCACCGATCCCCCTCTCCGTACAGCCCGATGCCACGAAGAGGCTTGCCAAGATCGGTAAAAGAGAACGCAACGGGCCTACACACCGCTCCAACGAGTGATCCAGACACTCACGAGGCGCTCGGTAATGGAGCCAATCCGCACCGCCCCGCCCCGACGGCCGAGCGCGGCGTGGATCAGGTCGGCGACCTCGGACTTGCCGCTGCCCGGGGGACCGGCGACCAGCACCTTCACCGGCTGCTTCTGCGCAACGGCGCCACCGGTGAAGACCGGGATGATCTGGGTGTTGAGGATGTCCTGGTGCTGACCTTCGGACAGCACGACAGGCACGACGTCCCTGTCTCTCAACCAGTCCTCCTCGATGTGCATGAACCATTCACCGGCCACGCTCCGGCCCTGGGGTGCGGACGGCCCGCCGGGCGGGTGTTCGTCTCAGCGGGCCGAGTTGTACTCGGTGGCGGCCAGCGGGTGCGTCTCGCGCTCATCAATCCAGTCGTAGAGCCACTCCTTGCGCACGACGACCTCACTCGCCCACGGAAAGTGCGCCTCCGCGAGCCCGAGAACCCTCTCGGTGAGCGCGTCCAGCGCCTTCTCCACCCGACTGCCGTGGATGTTCCTCTTCAGCGCGCGCGGCACCCTGAACTCGAAGCTGATCCGCAGGACCCGAGGGGTCCCCTCGCTCTCCGACATCTCTACCTCCACTGCTCCAGCTCCCACCAGAGTAGTGAACTCTGAGGAAAATAAAGCCAGTTCAGGAAAGTTCGCCGATGCCGAAGCCATCGTGCCTGCTCAAGGTGGAATTACATCTGAGAACAGGA
Source organism: Streptomyces sp. NBC_01465 (assembly GCF_036227325.1). Classification (NCBI taxonomy): domain Bacteria; kingdom Bacillati; phylum Actinomycetota; class Actinomycetes; order Kitasatosporales; family Streptomycetaceae; genus Streptomyces; species Streptomyces sp. NBC_01465. The sequence goes on from NZ_CP109467.1 coordinate 8,983,285, forward strand.
AGCAACTTCACCAGTTGATGACACCGCATGATGGGCAACACACGAGGCGTCCGTGATCCGTTCGTTCGAAGGCCGGAGCGCTGTCGGTGCTGGGGAGCACACTTGATGCGACGTCACACATTCGGAGCATCGGGGGCACGGTGGATCCCGGCGCTGCGACGGCATGTCGAGACGGTCGAGTTCTGCGCCCTGTGTTCCCGTACGGCCGTCGGAGTGGATGCGATGCCGCACCCTCCGGCTTCGCCGTCGGAGTGGATGGGGTGGCGCCCCAGCCCGCAAAGAGCGGGTTGCCCACGCCGTCGGCGGCTACTTCACCAGCTTCGTGCCGTTGACCAGCTTGCCGACGTACTTTTCGCCGTCTGTAAATGCCATCCGATACGTGAAACTCTGGGAGACGTGCTGCGGGCGACCCGTTTGGGTGTCGATTACAACGACTCGGTAGCGAAGGCTCTGATTTCGGCCTCTCTCGTGTTCAAGGGCCCCACCCAAGCCAGTTAGATTTTCCGTCACTTCGATGGTGAAACGCTCGCGGACGACTGTCTCGTCACGGTTAGCCCATCTCTCGTCGCTCTTGGCGCGAGCTTTGGCTTTCCGGCGGCCCCACCAGCTCTTCTCTTGTTCCGCTCGGCGGGCCGCTACGGCCTCCGGTGTGACGTCATGCTTGGGATCCATTGCTAACGCACCGCCTTACCTGGCTGTCCTTGCGATGCGCAGGGTGCTGGCATACAAGTCGCAGAGCTCGTTGAATGCGCGCTGCGTACCTCGTGCGGCGGTGAACGCAGCGAAGCAGCCCTCCTCAGTAGACGAGGCGACCTGCAGCACGCCTTCCCTGCTGAGTCGTGCTCCCGGGCACGACCTGTGCTTTTCGGCGTACGCAGGTCTCACGTGGCGTCCCTGGCCGAGGTAGGCGCCCCAGTAGAGGGTCGTACTGCTCAGGTAGAGGTATCCCTCGCGTGGCGGGAGGTCGCTGGTGAGGCTCATGGCCGGCGCATAGGCGAGCCGTTGTTCACCGGGTTGCATGAAGGGTTCAATGGCGGACCAGTATTCATCGAGGATCTTCGCGTAGCGCTTTTGGGCCCACTTCTGGAGCATGACCCCTCCACAACCTCGGGACTCAATTTCAGGATGCGCGCCTCGGCGCAGCCGTGCGCGCCGAGGCTGGAGGTGGCGCTCGGCTCACTGCCGTACGGGGCGCTCGCTGTGCCAGCTGGTCACCATCGGCACCTCCAGCACCGCCGTAACCTGCAACGCCAGCTCGATAGGCGCTGGCCTGCACCGTTGTGTACGTGTGTTGGTGCCTGTGGATACGCTGGTGTGGGGGGTCATGTTTCCCTGTAGAGCGCGTCCGTCAGCCGCATCCAGGTCTTGTCATTGGTGGAGAGGGTGGGCTGTCCCGCCGCTTCCCACAGTGGCCGGTACATGTCTGCCAGGCCGCGCCACGCGGAGTTGTGCTCGATCGGCTGCAGGGTCATCCCGAGGTGCTCAAGGAGCAGATCAGACTTGCGGTAGTTGCAGCCTGCGCAGGAGGTGACGATGTTCGTCTCGTCCAGGCTGTCGCCACCTCGCGACACCGGTACGACGTGATCGTTTGAAGTGCTGATCTCCGAGTATGCGGGGTGGCAGCTGTCGGCCTTCCAGTTGGGGTGGAAGGGGAACTGCTGCGGGAAGAGACCCGACATCATGCGCAGGACGGGCAGGCACACGGTGGCTCTGCCGCAGTACCGGCACAGGTACCGGTCGCGGTCGTAGATCGCGGTCAGGCTTCGAAGGGGCACCTGCTTTCGCGGTGTGATTTCCGGCCGGACGAAGGCAATCGATTCCATCGTGGCGCGGGCACGGTCCTCGCGGCCGGTCGCCATCGCCGACACCGCGCTCGAGAGAGCGTCTACAAGCCCAACGTGGCTGGGGCCGGTGACGATGTCCCGCTCAGTAGCCGGCGTCACAGGACTCGCAACGACGGACAGCTACCCGATCCGCGTTGCCCTTCGTCGCCTGCAGCGGGTTCCCTTCAGATATCCGCCCCCAGGCGCCCGGGACGGGATCCTGGACCCATCCGAACTTCGGGGCGGCGATCTCGCTGTCTTCGAGGTGCCCACACCCCGGAAGGTGGGCGTTCCCGGCAGGGGAAACAATGATCGAGTTCTGTGGCCAGCCGACCCAGTGCGCACGCACGGTCGCAACGCCCCGCGCTACTCGTGGCGCACTCCCGTTCGCCGGGCACGCACACCCAGCACCGACGATCAGCTCGCAACGTTCGCATCGAGTCTCAGGCATCAGTCATTCGTTCCTTACGTCGGTATCGCGGTGGCCAGGTCTTCGGGCAAGGAGATCCGAATGGCGTTCTCGTTGCCGGTTGGGGGCAGCCATGGAGGCACTGCCCGAGGCCAGAGGGTGTGCCTCTCCACGGCATCACGTGCTGGTCAGGGCCTGTAGAGCCGTTCGACCTAGGCAGAGAGGCCCTTTGACCCGCAAAGCGAAACGCTCAGACGGCGAGGGCGTCGGTGATCCGTTCGAAGTCTTGTGGTGTGAACATGCCGCGGCTGATCGCTGCGTTCCTGCGCGTCTTCGGCGTCACCACGTTCGGGTACGACCTCAGCTCCGGGATCGCGATCGTCCATACGTCCGCGATGCGCCCGAGAATGATCACTGCGTCGCGGGACATGGCACGGCGTACCAGGTCGAAGGTGAAGCTCTGCGAGGGAAGCGTGAACGGGATTGGGCGCCACTCGGGCGAGTGGTAGCCGTGGAACTGCAGGGCGAGGACCGTCCTGGAGAGCTCCTCATAGCTGTGCCCGAGGGTGGTCAGTCCGCGCAAGGTCCTGCGCCACCACAGGCTCCCCGGGTGATCGGGCTCGGCACCCGACAGGAAGTGGTTCGGCGTTCCGCCGTCGGTGGCGATGTTGTGCAGGGTCCTTGGAGTGATCCCGGGGCGTGCGTAGGCGGCTGGGTCGCTTTCGCTCCGGCCCGGGTTCGCCAGGAGGGTGACCAGTGGGGCGTCATGCAGCCCGAGGAACGGTTCCGGCGGAAGCGCCAGGTCGAGCCGGTATTTCGGGTTCGCTCCGGTGGTCGTGGCCCTGAGGGCCTGCAAGTGGGGCAGATCTTCGGGGACCGCGTATGGCGCCGTCCCCGTCACGCGAGCCCAGGGGTTGGACAACATCGGATCTACCACCAACCACGCTGTCGCGACACGGCTCGGTCCTGGGAAAAGGCGTTGATCGCCAAGAACCTGGGTCCACAACGGCGGCCCCCGGTGAGGCGAGCGAAGCAGGAGACGCGGCCAGGCTGAGGAATGTTCAGGCGGAGTGACATACGGACTGAGGCTTTCAGAGCGTTCGGTGAGAGGGGGACTCGAGCCTACGCAGCCCTCATGGCGGCCTACACCAAACAAGGCGTGACCCTCCCCACCGCGCGGACCGCGGTCTCTTGCGACGCGCCGACCATCTGCCCTGCCGCACGTGGGAACGGGAATCCCGTACGGGCACTGGCCTGCACCGTTGTGACCGCCTGTCCTGCGACTCTTCGCGATAGGTGATACCAGGGTGCGCGGCCGACCTCGGGAATCTTGGGGAGCTGATCGCTCTACTTGGCGCCGGAAGGTCGTTCCTTGTTGGCACCACGCCTATTTTCGGCCTGGATGACCCCCAGTCCCGCAAGGGAGTGCTGCTCAAAGCTGCCTTTGAGCAACTCAGAGTTTGTGGCATGCGCCGGTCTCGCGCCCCAGAGGGGCAAACTTTGCGAGAAATTCACTGATTTGCACTTGTATCCCCAGTTTCGTGCAGTTTCCTCCCGGAGTCGAGGTCGTTCCGTGCCAGAGAGTCGAGCCACACACCCGCGGGTCGCAGCCTGCATCCTCCTGGGCCTCGCTGCGGCCTCGCTTCCCGGTCCCGCCACGGCCGACGGCAACCCGCACCTTCCTCCGTCTCCCGTGATCGTGCTCGCCCCCGGCGACTCTGCCGCCATGCTTGAGGCCAAGGCGGCGCACGTCGTACCGAGCGCCGCGCAACTGGCCTGGCAACGTAAACAACTGACCGCGTTCGTCCACTTCACCACCCGCACGTTCGTCGACAAACCAGGGCCCGACGGCCGCCTGCCGGCCACCGTCTTCAACCCGACGAACTTGGACACCGACCAGTGGGCCCGGGTATTCAAGGCGGGCGGCTACCGGCATGTCGTTCTCACCGTCAAGCACGGGGACGGCTTCCTCCTGTATCCGAGCGCGCACAGCACCTACTCGGTGGCACGGAGCCCGTACCGGAACGGGAAGGGCGATGTGCTGCGCGAGTTCACCAACTCGATGCACCGCGCGGGTCTTTCGGTCGGCTTCTACTTCTCGCCGCCCAACCGTCATGAACTCAACGTCGAGCGCAGCCGGTGGAAGCCGGGCTACCCGCGCTACGGGTACAGCGCGCTCAAGGGGAACCGCACCTGCCCGGTGCCCGCGCGACGGGTCGCGGGCAAGCCCTCGTTCTCCTTCCGGACCGATGAGTACAACTGCCTGTTCCTGCGCGAGTTGTACGAGATCTTCTCCGGCTACGGGCCGGTCGCCGAGTGGTGGATCGACGAGAACGCCACCTCGCAGACCCCCGGCAGCACTCCCCGGGACGGGTACGCTCCGCCGCCCGGACTCCCCGGCGATCCCACTCAGCGCTACGACAATGCCGCCTGGTACCGGCTGGCCCGCGCACTCCAGCCCGCCATGCCGGTCTTCAACGGGTGGGGCATCCGGTGGGTCGGCAACGAGACCGGGTTCGCCCGGGTCGGCGGCGAGTGGTCCACCATCGCGGTGCGCAACAAGCCGGGCACCGGGGTGCCGCAACTCGCGCCCGGCGGGGCACCCGGCGACCGTATGACCTGGGCGAAAGCCACCCGCCTGGTGTGGCTGCCGACCGAGGTGGACGTACCGATGTCGGCCGGCGGCAACTGGTCCTGGAACCCGGGACGGGAGCAGAAGTCCCCCGAGACGCTGTGGCACATCTACACCGCGTCGGTGGGGCGCAACGCCAGCCTGCTGCTGAACTTCGGCCCGGACCGCACCGGCCGCATTCCCGCGGACCAGGCGGATCGCGCGCACGGGCTGAAGCAGCGGATCGACCGGGTCTTCGGCCGCGACCTGGCGGGCTCAGCGCCGGTCATCCTCTCCGCGCACCGAACGGTGATCGAGCGGCGGCTCCCCAGGCCCACAACCCTGAACTGGATCGGCCTGCGCGAGGACATCGCCCACTACGGCCAGCGCGTCGAGTCATACCGGATCGAAGCATGGGACTCACGGCGACGTGCCTGGCACAGACTGACCACGACCACCTGGAACGAGAAGGACCAGGAAATCCCGGACCGCAACGAGCGGATCGGCTTCCAGCGCTACCAACACCTGCGCCGGCCGGTCACCACCGAGCGGGTACGCATCGTGGTCACCGGTGCGCGACGGACACCGCACATCTCGGCGCTCACCCTGCACCGGGACTGAGCCGCGGCAAGGGCACGGTACGGGGGCCTGCAGCGGCTCGCCGCGTACATCGACGACACCCGCGCCGCTACGTGGCCCCAGCCCGAGCAGCTGGCCCGTAACCGATCGGGGGCGCGCGCCCGTGAGGCTGGCCTTCTCCGGTGACAACCATCGCGACCAGGTGACACCTGTCTCGACCAGTCGCCTGTCCCTTTCGTGCGGGGACGTCCCACGGGCTACAGTAATTCGTACAGGCATTCGAAAAAGTGGGGTGGGCGGTGTCCAGTCGTACGGAGCAGCGGGTGAACGGAGGTGCGCCATGGGAGGCGGTTTTACCCATCTGCATGTCGCCTCCGGGTACTCCGCCCGCTACGGCGCCGCCCACCCCGACCACCTGGTCCGCAGGGCCGCCGAGCGGGGCATGGGCGCCCTCACGCTGACCGACCGCGACACCGTCACCGGCACCGTCCGGTTCCTCAAGGCCTGCGCGAAGTACGGGGTGCGGCCGATCCTCGGAGTCGACATGGCCGTCGCCCCGTACACACCCCGCCAGAGCGCCGAGCGCCGACGGACCCCGGTCCGTGGCGGAGCGCACGTGATGGAGCCGCCCCGGCGCATCACCCTCCTCGCCCAGACGGGTGCGGGGTGGGCACGGCTGTGCCGCCTGGTCTCGGCCGCCCACGCGGCCGCGGTCGGCGGGGCGCCGGTGCTGTCCTGGGACGACCTGAACACCCACACGGGCGAGGGCCTGCTGTTCCTGCTGGGCCCGGTCTCGGAGCCGGAACGCGCGCTGAGCGCGGGGCGCCCCGACCTGGCCGAGCAGCTGCTCGCCCCGTGGCAGCAGCTGGCGGGGGAGGCGCTGCGCCTGGAGGTCATCGACTACGCCCGCACCGGCACCGGACCCGGCTCGCTCCGGCTGGCCGGCCGGACCCTGCAGCTCGCCGACCACCTGAACATCCCCGCCGTGCTGACCGGGGCGGTGCGCTACGCGGACGCCGAGCAGCACCGCCTGGCCGACGTCCTGGACGCCGCCCGCCTGCTGCGCCCCATCGACCGCCGCCGCCTCGACCCGGGCGAGCGGTGGCTCAAAGACCCGCAGGCCATGGCCGCGTCCGCCGCGAGCCTCGCCGCCCTCGCGACACCCGCGCCGACCGCCGCCCACGACGACCTCATCCACTCTCTCCTGCCAGGACCAATTCCACCTGCCGCAGATGGAGTTCAGGAGCTGGCGAAACTGGGCGCGCGGGTGTCCACGGTTCGCCGCCTGTTCTGCACCTGCGACTACGCAGAGCTGCAACGCACCCTCCCCGCCCTGATCACCGACCTCCGCCACGAGGCAGCCGGCTCGACCGAAGCGACGGGGCTGCTGGCCACCGCGTACCAAACCTCCGCCAGCCTGCTCCTCAAACTCAGCGACCACGGCAACGCCTGGCTCGCCGTCGGCCGCGCCATGGCCGAGGCCGAACGCTGCGGCGACCCGGTCATCCTGGCCTCCAGCGTCCGCGTCCACGCCCACCTGCTCGCCCGCGAGAAGCACACCTCCCAAGCGGTCACCCTGGTCCGGCACACCGCCGATCAACTCACCGGCGCCTACGACCAGCGCTCCCCGCGCTACCTCGCGGCCCTCGGCCTCCTGCTCCTGCGCGGCGTCACCGCGGCCAGCAACGGCGGAGACCGCTCAGCCACCCAGGACTTCCTCACCGAGGCGAAAGACGCCGCCCGCTTCGTCACGCTCGACCGCTCCGACGCACGGGCCAACTTCAGCCCCACCAACGTCGCCCTGCACGCGGTCAGCGCCGCAAACGCCTTCGGCGACGCAGGCGTCGCACTGGAGACCGCCGGCCCTCTCATGCGGCGCCACATCCCCGTACCCGAGCGCCGAGCCGCCCTCTGGGTCGAAGCCGCCCGCGCCTACACCCAACAAGGCCGCCTCACCGACGGCTACCAGGCCCTGCGCATCGCCGAGAGCTGCGCGGCCCAGGACGTCCGCCGCCCGGCCGTCCGGGAAATGATCGCCGACATGGCGGCCCGCGACCGCCGCCGTACCCTGCCGGAACTGCACCACTTCAGCCGTCAACTGGGAGTCCCCGCGTGAGCGATCAGCCCGACCAGCACACCAAAAGGCCCTTCCTGTACGTCGTCGTGTGCGCGTCCGGTATCGCCGGCGACGTCGGCACGCTCATCACGGCTGCCCAGGAAGCCAACTGGGACGTCGGCGTCATCGCCACCCCACAGGGCCTCAGCTTCATCGACGCCGACGCAGTCGAGACGCAGACCGGCTATCCGATCCGCTCGGCCTGGCGCTCACCCGGCGATCCTCGCCCGCTGCCGCCAGCCGATGCCATCGCCGTGGCCCCGGCCACCTTCAACACGATCAACAAGTGGGCTGCGGGGATCTCCGACACTCTGGCACTGGGCATCCTGTGCGAGGCGTACGGATTCGGCATTCCGACTGCTGTCCTGCCATACCTGAACTCCGCCCAGGCCTCCCATCCCGCGTACAGCCATAGCCTGGAGAGGCTGCGCGAGATGGGCGTACGGATCGGCTCGTACGAGCCCCACCGGCCAAAGGCTGGCGGTGGGGGCGATCGCTTCCGCTGGGAGGAAGCGATGGAGCTCATTACTCCGATGTTGTCCGCACAGTTGTGATCACTTCCGTCGACCTTGTGTCGGTTTCGAGGCCTTTGTTTCCAATGGGAGCCGACGTTCTGCGTGATCATCCAGGCGATCGGCGTTGCCGGCGCCGCCCTTGGTTCATCGAATGCACCCGCACCCTGTGTTTTGAGGTCGACGACGTACCGTCCGCGATCGCCCGGCCACCCTCGCGGTGATGCCCGTGCTCTGCGTGGCAGGGCCGTCGACTGTCGTCCGCGTCCACCGAGTGGATCATTCGCCCAGGGAATTGCTGATGAGATTGCCGCGACCGTCCACGACGCCGACGTGATCCTCGGCGAGCGGCCCCCGCGCGCCCTCGCCTACTTTTTTGGTGCACCGGAGTTCCGCGGCGAGTAGATCCACCGCCCGGAGCGCGAACGGCTCCTGGTCGTGGCCGCGTTCAGCCAATCCCGCTCGCTGGTCTCGCTGCCGTGCCGGTCCACCACGAACGGGGCTCGGGCAATGACGACCGTCTGTGTGTAGTGGAGCGTCACCAGGGCGGCCCCTTGCCGAGCTGCACCATGGCAGCGCGAGGGCGATACCGGACAAGCTGGTCACGCTCGAGGGGGGCGAAGGGTTCAGAGCTGACTGCTCTCAACGGACATGTGCGTGCGTTCGCCACGATACTCACGACCCACTCCGGCCAGCACCTCAAAGACTGGATACTCGCCGCCCGCGTTGAAAGCCTTGCCGAACTCCACACCGTCGCCCACGGCTTGGAAAGGGCCTGAGAGGACGTGCTCCAAGGACTGACGACCGCTGGAACTCCGGCTCAGTAGAGGGCAGGGTCAACCACATCAAGATGATCAAGCGTCAGATGTTCGGCTGGGTCAGGTCTACGCCATCAACCCGATGGCCGCCGCCCGCTAACGCGACCGCCACGCCGCCACCGGCAAGAAGTCTGACCCCGGCGACGCACTGGTCCTGGCGAACATCCTGCGGACCGACATCCACGCCCACCGGCCACTACCGCACGACAGTGACCTCGTCCGCGCCATCGCAGTCCTCGTCCGAGCCCAACAGGACGCAGTCTGGAACCGGCAGCAGCTCGCCAACCAGCTCCGCTCGCTCCTGCGCGAATACTTCCCCTCCGCCCTCGACGCCTACCTCCACTGGCAAAACGGCCTCTGCCGCCCCGCGGCCCGCATTCTGCTGGAGCTCGCGCCCACCCCCACGAGAGCCGCCAGGCTCTCGCTCGCGCAACTGCGCTCGGCACTCAAGCGAGCCAGCCGTCAACGCCGGATCGACGCCGACGCCGAACGGATCCGCGAGGTCCTACGGGCCGAGTACGCTCACCAGCCACCGCTGGTCGAGGATGCGCTCGGCAAGCAGATGCTCGCTCTGCTGCGGCAGCTCGACGCCGCCTGCAGTGTCGCCGACCAGCTCGTCGAGGCAGTGGAGGGGGCTTTCCCCCAGCACCCGGACGCCGAGATCATCCTGAGCTTCCCCGGGCTCGGAACCCAGCTCGGCTCCCGGCTCCTCGCTGAGATGGGGGACGACCACACCCGCTTCGCCACCGCCCGCGGCATGAAGGCCTACGCCGGCGCATCCCCCATCACCAGGGCATCAGGCAAAAAGTCCAGCATTACCAGACGATGGGTCAAGAACGACCGGCTCAACCACACCGGCTACCTCTGGGCCTTTGCCGCCCTGACCGCATCATCCGGGGCCAAGGCCCACTACGACCGACGCCGCGAGGCCGGAGACTGGCACGCTGCCGCTCAGAGGAACCTGTTCAACAAGATGATCGGCCAGCTTTACTGCTGCCTCCAAAGACACATCCTGTTCGAAGAACACCACGCCTTCCCCACCGGTCTTCCTATCGGTGCTTGACGACTTAGTTCCGTGAGGTGTCTCTGGGCCCTCCTGCGAGACGGACGGCTCTACGAGCCAGCTCCGCCGGCAAGGGCTGCCGCATAGGAAGGGACGCGACACTCTGAGCGCGGCCAGGTGGTCTGACCGACCCCGTCAGACCAGGCAAAACTCGTTACCTTCCGGGTCTGCCATCACCACGTGATCCGGCCTGCCCTGCAACTCGTCCTCGCGGACCACGGTCGCGCCCGCAGCGGTCAACCGCTCCACCGCCTCGACCACGCGCGGCCAGCGCACCTCCCATGGGGTTTCACGGCCGCCACCAACTTGCACGTCGATATGCAGCCGGTTCTTCGCCACCTTCGGCTCCGGCACCTTCAGAAAGGACAAGGTGGGGCCCACGCCGTCCGGATCTGAGAGGTACGCCCCGTCATCCCACTCGTCCTCCGGAACCTCATGATGCGACAACCACTCCTCCCAGCTCCCGAACCCTGCGGGCGCGGGCTTCTCCTCGTAGCCCAACGCCAGCGCCCAGAACGCGGCCAGCTTCCCTGGGCACGCGCAGTCGATCGTCAAGCTCCACTTGGTCCCCATGAGCCCTCCCCAGTCGGATGAACGGACCGTACCGCGCACCTCCGACACATCCTGTCCGCTACCTCAAGCGTGCGCCGCGGCTTGACGAACGGCATTAGGAATCAGTGGCACAGGACATCCGCCCACCAACCAGCTCGTGTTCTTGGCCAGGAGCCGTGGGGGTGATTCCTACGGAATCACCCCCACGGTCCCGATCCGGGCCGACGTGGTCGCGGAGCTCGGTAGGTGTCCGGTGCCATCGAACCGTGGCGGGCCGAGAGTTCGTGCCAGCTGACCCGCAGCTGGTCGCCTGCATGGACTCAGAACGCCGACTCGCTTGAGCCGTCCATGCATCGATACTTCCCCAGCCCCGACGATCGACGCCGCTTCGCGCCGTATGCCCGGCGCTTCCTGGGGTGCAACCAGATATTGCTGCAGGCCAGCTGAGCGCACACGAGAGTGCGCGCGCTGCAAGTCCCGGAGGGCGTACGGATGCCGCCACCCAGGAAGCTGCTGGGCACCAAGGCAGACCAAGAGCACGATCTCGTATATGCCACGAGACGTGGACGTGGGCAGGCAAACGTGAAAAGGGAGCCGCAGGCATGAACGGTCAGAGAGAGCAGCGGACGGTACTGCTTCTCGTCGCTGGCGGAGGTGCGGCCTACGCGGCCTTCGAGCACCCGCCGATCGGCACTGCTCTCCTGGTCGGCATCGGCCTGGTGACGCTGCTCCATCTTCTATTGGGGGACCGGTGACCCGTGTGTTCATCCGGGTCACCGACCGATGAACGCCCGCCATCGGGACGAACGAATCATTGGCTGCCCGGGCGCAGCAGGTCGGCGAGCTGGTTGAACTTCTCTTCTCGGCTGCCGGTGACCTTCGTGCACATCACGTGGGCCGGCAGGTGAGGTTGAGGGCCGCCGCGGCGCGTGAGGACGGCGGCGCACAACGGGAGGGTGACGTCAGGGAAGAGGCGGGTGGGGACGGGCGGTGTCTTCCCTTCGGGGGTTAGATCAATGATCGCTCCGCGATCGGCGGCGGCCCGGATGTGCGCGCGCATGCCGTCGAAGGCAGGGGCGGAGAGCCAGGCGCTGGGGGTGAGGAAGGCGACCGTTCCGGCGCTCAGGCGTGTTTCGAAGGCCTGCCACATGGCCCACCGCCAGAAGAACACGTAGAGGTTGCTGAGGGTGTAGTCGGTGCGTCCGCGGCCCGGAACCCTGAATTCGTCCAGGCTCGGCCTCCACAACTCGTCCTCGCCCCGTACGCTGCGTGGTCCCGGGCGCCGGGCTTCGATCCAGGGTGCGGCACCTTTGGCCTTGTCCTTGTACGGCAGGTTGCCCACGATCGCGAGCGGCCCGTCGGTGTTGAGCCGCGCGGCGAGCGCCGGCGGCAGATCACCTTGGAGGGCGTTGCCGACGACGATGTTGTCGTCGAGCCAGTCGATCGGCTGCAGACCGCCGGTCTCCAGCCAGCACACCGACTTGGCGAGATCAACGGCCACCGGATCGGTGTCGATGCCGTACACGCAGGCCTTCAGCACGTCGGCCATGACGGCGCGGACGGTCAGTGGTGCGGGATTCTGCGTTCCGTACAGCAGGCCTGTGTACGCGGAGGCGAGCAGTTGGCGCGCCGCGACGAGGAACACCCCGCCGCCGCACGCTGGATCGAGGACCGACACGTCCAGGACATCCGCGGGGGCGTCGTCCAGGCGCAGGTCGGTGATCTCGGAAAGTGCCGCGCGGGTCAGCGGCCGGGCGACTTCGGGTGGGGTGTACCAGGCACCGGAGGCAGTGCGCTCCGCGGAGGCCAGGAGTTGCTCACGGAGCCGGCCGAGCTTGACACCATCCCACGCGCCGAGATTGCCGAGGTCGGCCAGGAGTTTGCCTGCCCGCTGGGCCGCGTCGTTGGTCAGTTCCAGCGCCCAGGGCTTCGGGAGGGAGCGGGCTGCAGCGATGGTGTTCACGGCGAGGCGCAGGACCTGACGGTGCCCGTCGTGACCCGGTGCTTCGGCGGCGAGTGTCTCGATCGTGCTGTTGGAAACCGTCACGGCAGTGCCTCTCTGGGAGTGGGCAAAAAAAGAAGCGGCCCTCCCGGTGGGGGAGAGCCGCTTCGGTCTACGAGGGCCCGGGGGTGATTCCGTAGGAATCACCCCCGGCGATCTAGATCAGTGTCCTTTGACAGCCAAGTTAGTCCGGTGCGATGCCCTGGCCGGGGGTGACTAGGTTGGATGTCAAACGATCAGTCCTGGTCTGTTGCCTCCGTGAGGTGACGACAGCTCCACACGCAGGAGTTTCATCACCATGTCAGCCACTCCTGGAAGGGTGCCGACCGAAGCCGCACCACGAGTCACCAAGGTCGCCTAGTCTTCTGGGCTACCAGGCTCCAAACGCGTAAGAGGTGCGGCCGAGGAGGGGGTTCGCGGTGCAGGCTGGCGATGAGCGAGACAAGAGGCGAGCACTGAAGGGCGCCGCGAAGTTCAAGGTGCGAGGGGACTACGCACAGGCGTCGGCACTTCTCGAAGAGCAGATCAGGCGCGCACCCGACGTCGAACTGCTCACAGCCGCCGACGAGTTGGTCTTCTCCGGATTTCGCGCCGGTGAGTTTGGCGCGGTGCTGTCCCTCACTCGTACGCTGTGGTCCCTCTTACGGGCCGTCCAGGGCGACAGCCCTCCGATCGTGGAGCGTGCCACCACGGTCATGCTCTTCGCGGAGCGAGTCGGACAGGACGACCTTGCCCGGAAGATGGCGGATTACGTCCTTCAAGCGAGGCGGGGATATCTGCCCGACCGGCACCCCGACCTCGTTCTGGCGTTGAACGACGCTGCACGCCTGCACCTCGCGGTGGGCGACGTTGACGCGGCTCGACCGCTGTACGAAGAGCTGGCCGGGGGCTTGCCGGGGGAAGGCCCGCAGGACAGCGATGAGGCATCCGCGCGGGCGTCGGCCCACTATCTGTTGGGCGAGCTGTGCTTGCGCTTCGGTGAAGGAGACGCAGCTGATGAGCACTGGACCCGTTCACTGGCCTGGGCAGAACACTTCGCCGACAGCCGACCGATGCGGATCGCCGCGCATCTCGGCCTCGGGCAGTTGTTGCTGGCCTTCTCCGATACGTCCGGAGCAGCGCACCATCTTGAAAGAGCCTACGAACAAACCCGCTTGATCCTCGACTCTCCCGGAGAGTCGGCCTGGCTCACCCCGACAACCGGCGCGGCGGCCGTGGCCGACATGCTCTTCAACCTTGGCATCGCTCACCGCGGCAGGCATAACCTCCTTGGCGCGGAGCGGGCGCTCCAGGAGGCGATCGACCTGTATTCAGCCCTCGCGAGGCGGGAGTCGGTGGCCGACGCGGTTGTGGCACTCGGGCATACCTATCAGGCGCACGGGGCTTTCGAGGCCGCAGAGCGACACTACGACCACGCGCTTGCGATATTGGACGGGCTCGCTGAGCCTCTGCCGCAGACCAGACTCCGGATTCTTTCCAACCTTGGTGCTCTGCGGGAGCAGGAGGGGCGCCTCGACGAGGCTAGAAGTCTGTTTGGTCAGGCCGCCGAGTTCCTGACGGGCGAGACCCCGCCGCAGCAACGCTCGGCCCTGCTGAACAATCGTGGACGGCTGGCCTTCAACTCCCACCGGGACCGTGAGGCAGCACGGTTCTATCAGGAGGCTTTGGACGCCTGCCGAGCGGATGAGGGCGATGAGCCCGACCGGCGGCACATCCTCTTCAATCTCGCCGAGGTGCAACTGGCACTCGGCGACACCGCCTCGGCCGTATCAACGTTCAAGGAGGGCCTGAGCCTTGAGGACGCGCAGCTGTCGTCCATGCTCAGAACAGGTTCGCAGCGTGAGTGGCTTGAGGCGGTCACGGCCGCCCAGTACCGCGTCGACCAACTGCTCGACATGGTCGTGACCTTTGGCCATGGCGCCCGCGATAGCGTGGAGTTGGCAGCAGACGTGCTGTTGAACCGCGCCGGTCTTGCGACCACGACGAGCATGTTCCAGCGCGACATCGCGTTCGGGTACGGCACGGACCCCCGGATCGGTGAACTCAGACACAGCCACACGAAACTGAGCAGGGCTATCGAGAGCAGGAGGCTGGCGGGTCCGCCCGTAGGAGGGGAACGCGGCCATGAGACAGGACTGATCGAAGACCGTTTCCGATTAGAGGCGATCGAGTCCGAACTCTCAATCCGTTTGTTTGCGAGCTCCGGCATCGAGGCGTTTGCCCTGCGGTGGCGTCAGATCGCGGAGGCTCTGCCCGCCGACACCACCCTGGTCGCCCTGCGGCGCTACGCCTCATTCGATTACGCGAGCGACGACCGGACGGCCTCCCTTGCCGGCGATCATCGCTATGCCGCGCTCGTCCTGCACCGACACAGGCCCCCTACACTCGTCCCGCTCGGTGCAGCCGACGAGATTGACGCCATGGTCGTTGACGTGGTCGCTGCTTTCAGCGGGCTGAAGACAGTCGATGACACTGCCATTTCCGCCGTTCGCGAGGCAGTCATCGACCCGCTGTTGCCGCAGCTCGAGGGAGCGCGCGCGGTCTTGGTCGCCCCAGACGGTGAACTTAACCGGTTCCCGTTCGAATCCGTCCCTCTCGGTAATGGCCGCCTCGTCATGGACGACTACGAGGTGAGCTACCTCGCGAGTGCACGTGACGTCCTGCGGATCGGCGCGCCCTTGGCCCCAGCTGGCCCGCCCCTCGTCGTGGCCGATCCCGACCTGGACCTGAGATCCTCTACCGACGTGCCACCGGCGTCGGCCGCACCCGTCTTCGGCCCACTGCCCGCCGCCCGTGCCGAGGCGGAGCACATTGCAGGACTGCTCGGCGTCGTATCTCTGCTGGGCAGCGACGCCGTGAAGGACAGGGTGACCGGGGCGTCCAGTCCTTCGGTGCTCCACGTCGCCACCCACGGCTTCTTCTTGCCGGCCACCACGCCGGACCTCCTGGATCCCCAGTCGATTCAAGGCGGTGCTGTCCTGCAGCCGTCCGACCCTGACCGGCGGATGATGACCCTGAACGGGACGCTGGCCACGCCGATCCACTTCACCGTCAAGCGTGACGGCGCGTTCCGGCGCCTGTCCGGCGACGGCCTGGACGACCCAATGCTGCGCTCTGGCCTGGCACTGGCCGGTGCCAATACATGGCTCGCCGGAGGAGAACCGCCACACGAGGCGGGAAACGGCGTGGTCACTGCGGCTGACCTGGCAGCCGCCGACCTGAGTGGGACCAGGTTGGTCGTGCTCTCGGCATGCGACACGGCGCTCGGTGAGACTCGGACCGGCGAAGGGGTCTTCGGGATGCGGCGTGCGGTCTCGCTCGCAGGCGCCCGCACTCTGGTGATGAGCCTATGGAAGGTGCCCGACAAGCAGACCCGCGAGCTGATGACCGAGTTCTATGCCCGGGTGATGGCCGGCGCGGCCGTGGCGGAAGCGCTGACTACCGCCCGAAGGGTGCAGCGCGTGAAATACCCGCACCCCATCTACTGGGCGGCGTTCGTCTGCCAGGGCGATCCCGGCCCTGTCCAACTCGACCAGTCAGAGAGGGAGAACACGTGACAAGCGTCGCCGAAATCACCGCGTTGCTGCGGCCGCTGCCGAGCCCCAACCCGTACCCCAGCGTCATGGTGGACGACAAACAGGACGCCTCCCGCGCGCTGACAGCGGCACTCCAGTACTTCGATGCGGACGACGACCGTCAAGCTGTGACGGTCCACTTGGCCGGAGAAGAGCTCGGCCTGCTCCACCGCCGTGACGCCTACAGCCTGCCGCCGCCCCTGCTGAGTACGCGGGACTACGGGGCTTCTGACCAGGCGGCGCTGCTCGGCGATGTGCGGTACGAGATGATCAACATGCGCTGTCCCGTCACGAACTGTTCCCACCGCTTCGCCTTGATCCTTTATCCGCTCCAGCCGCCGCAATGCCCGGTCCACTCCGAACAGACGCTGGTGGTCGCCGGATGAACGCCATGGCACCACCCGGCCTGGGCCAGGACCACGGACGCCGCTTCTCGATCACCGGCACCATCCCCACGCTGGCTGTGCTCTTCACCGTGCTGGCCGAGCTCGCTGCGGGCGCGCCCTCACAGATGCCCAGCAGGAAACAGCTGGTCAGTTCTCTGCAGTCGTTGGTTCCCGGCGAGTGGGTCCTGCTCTTCCTCGGCGTGACCATCGCCGCGCTCCTGCTCCAGCCCCTCCAGCAGCAGTTGGTGCGTTGGCTTGAGGGCTACCCATTGACGCGAGGAGTCGGCGTGCTCCTGGGGCGTCCGCTCATCGCGCGATGGCGGCGGCGCTGGGAGCGGCTGAATACGTTGCAGCAACGGGTCGATCCTCGTCCTGAGGACCTGCCCGTGATGGTCGAAGCCGCAGCACGTCTGGCCAAACTGCCGCGCGCCCCGGAGCGGCTTATGCCTACCAGGCTCGGAAACGTGCTCCGTGCCGCTGAGGATCGGCCCGCTGAGACCTATGGCCTCGACACGGTGGCCGCCTGGCCGGAGCTCTACGCGGTCCTTCCGGAGCGGACGGCGTCTCTCGTGGACGACGCCCGGGATCAGCTCGATATGACCTGCCGTATGACCGCGGCCTTCGCCGTGATGGGCGGCCTCTCGGCAGCGATTCTCCCGTTCAGCCGGTGGACGTTTCTGGCCGTAGCGTTCCTGCTCGCCTCCGCCCTGACGTACCGAAGCGCGATTAGCGCTGCCGAGAACTACGGCCGACTCGTCAACACGGCCGTGAATCTCCACAGATTCGACCTCCTCACCGCCTTCCACCTGCCACTGCCTGCCGGGCCGGACGAAGAACGCGCGCGGTTCCGTGCCCTCTCAAGCCGTCTCCGCCAGGGCCTGCCCGCCACAGAGCCCTACGAGCACGTATCCGCGTAGGAGTTGGTCCACAAGGCCGTACAGCAAGCAGGCCGGACGCAGCGGCCGAAGCGCGTTCGGGTAGGCAGAGCGTTGTCCCCGTCCCGGCCGGCCGGGACCTTCGCCCGTCACGCAGTCGTCGAGCAGTGGACGCCGTCGTCGCTCACGTACAGCGGCACGTACGACAGCTCGACGTACGCCTCGCAAGATCCACCCCAGCCGATACGGCCACTCGGCCTCCCCAGTCCCTCGCCCCGTACGACTTGGTTCACTGGCAAGAAAGCCAAAGCGACTGGGTTCGCTGTCAAACGCCTCGATTGGATGACAGCGGACAATCATGTCCCGTCTTAGATGATCTGGTTCCGAGACGGGCCGCTGGCCTGCGGCGACCAGTTCAGTTGAGACGTGGGGAAGCCTGGAATCTCAAGTGATGTGGTCCCTGGCGAGCGAATGCCGGAGGCTGTCTCACTTGATGTGGTCCGACTTCCCTATGTCGTCGGCCGCAACCGGACCGCTGATGTGGCTAGGACTGACGGCGTGCGAAGAGGACCCCACCTGGAACGCTCTTGTCGGGTTCGATCAGCATTTGGGCCTCGATGGTGAACCCGGCATCGCGTAGCCAGGCCGCCACTTGGTCAGGCTGGCGGCGGTGAACGTGGACGTTCATCGGGTGGCCGCCGTAGCCCTGCGTCTTCAGCCTCGACTCGTCGCCGACGTGAAAGCCGAGCAGGAGTGGTCCGCCGGGACGCAACACGCGCCGGAAGTGGGCGAAGACCGTGGGGACTGCTTCGTCGGGGATGTGAATCAGCGACCAAAATGCGAGTAGGCCGACGACTGAAGCATCGGTGAGGTCGAGGTCGGTCATCGAGCCCACCTCGAACCGCAGGTGGGGGTGGTCACGCCGAGCCACGTCGATCATCACGGATGAAAGGTCGATGCCGAATGCGTCCACACCCAGCTTGTGCAGGTGAGCGGTGACGTGTCCAGGTCCGCAGCCCACGTCCGCCACCGGCCCACCGCCAGCGACGTGCACCAAGTCGGCGAACACCGCCAGAGCCGCCCGAAGATACGGTGCCCCGGCCAAAGCCTCGCGTAGCTGGTCGGCATAGCTGACCGCGACCGTGTCGTAGGAGGTCCGGGTGTCTGCCAACCAGAGGTCCGCGTTCATGGCTCGACAGAGTAGTGCAGCGATCAGGATCACGAACCGGATCAACTGAGATCAACGACGAATCGAACCAGGTCACTTGAGACGGGGTCCAGATCCTTCGAGACGGGACAGATCAGGTGCACTCGCAGTCACGGAGAGCCGTCTGTCCTGTGCCATCGAACGTTGACCGACGCTCGCTTGTGTCATCGAAGGTTGGTCATGCTGGTCAGGGCTGCTCGGAAAATCCGCCCCTTCCTCGCCCCGGAGCCTCCTACAGTGACCTCATGAACATTCGCTGGGGTGGCTCGGTCTGGGAACTGATGGTGGTGAAGCACCCGGTCGGGACAGCCCTGTCGAACTCGGCGAGCGGCGGATTGAGCACGCTCCTGCGTGACGGCGCCGAGAACTTGGTCGGCCATGCGGACCTGCTCAAAGGGTGGCGAGCCGTCGCCGGGCTCGTCGCGGTCTCCGCAGTAGTGGCCAGCGGGCTCACTGTCGCCACCATGAAGGCGGCGCCGCACCTCAAGACGAAGTTCCGCCCCGCGGCCCAGGACATGGCAGAGGAGGGGGTAGAAGCCATCTCTGACACCCCAGTTGAGGTGCCGGAAGCTCACAAGGGGCCACGGCTACACACTGTCTGACTAGGGCGTATCCACTCCAACGGACTGGTGGGGCGCCGGTAGCGATCATCTTTCGGTGGCACACGCTCAAGGTTGGATGGCGCAGGACAACTGAGCGTTCTAGTTGGGTCTGACCGCGCTTCCGTGATGGCTACGCCATCTGCGGGTGCTGGAATCGACGGCCCAGAAAGTCACGCGCACCTTGGACGTCGCGGCCTGAGCAGGACTGCAGGACCGTTTCACCGGGGGATGACGTCTTCATGGAGACGGAAACACTTGAAGACGTCCTCTTCCCGGGCCTAAATCTCGTAGTGCGCCAGGCCACAGTTGTAGAGGAAAGTTTGGTGGTCACCGCGGCTTGCTGCGGATCGCCAGGCCCCTGTCCCCAGTGTCAGCATCCTGCGGCACGCGTCCATAGCCGGTACTGGCGTCACGTTGTCGGGCTGCCCGCTGGCGGCCGCCAGATGATCGTCCGTCTCCGTGTTCGCCGGTTCTTCTGCGATCAGAGCCAGTGTCGACGCCGGACATACGTAGGACAGGTGGCTGGCCTGACCGAGCCGAGGCTGCGTACGTCGACGCCAGCTCGGTCGGCGATGAGGACAGTCGCGGCCGAGCTCGGTGGCCGGCCAGGCCAACGCCTATGCACGAAGCTGCGGATCCGTGGCCGACGGACGGCCCTCCTGGGACAGTTAACGGCTCGGCCCGTGCCGAGTCGGGCCCCTCGGATACTTGGGATCGACGAGTTCGCGTTCCGCAAGGGCCGGACCTACGGCACCGTCCTCGTTGATGTCGAGTCCTCCCAGCCGGTGGACGTGCTGCCGGATCGAGAGACCAGCACGGTCGCCACTTGGCTCCAGGACCACCCCGGTGCCGAGATCATCTGCCGGGACCGCCTGATGGCATTCACCAAGGCCATCAGGCAGGCCGCCCCGGACGCGCTGGAGGTGGCAGATCGCTGGCACCTCCTCCAGAACCTCTCCACGGCCATCGAGAAGACCTGCCGCCAGCACCGTGACTGCCTCCGACGGCCAGCCGGACCAGAGGCCAGCCCACCGTTAGCCGCACCGGATACTCCACTCCTGAACCGGATCCGACAACGCCACGCGGAGGTCAACGAGCTCGCCGCCACCGGCATGTCGCTGAACGCCATCGGCCGCCGCCTACAGCTGGATCGCAAGACAGTCCGGCGCTACCGGAACAATGACCTGGCAGGGCTTCTCGCCTCGGCGCAGGACCGAGGACACGGTGTCCTCGACCCATTCATTGAGCACGTGCAGCACCGCTTTCATGCGGGCTGCACCAGCCCGATGCAGCTCTACCGCGAGGTGCTCGCTCTCGGCTACACCGGCGGATACCACGTCGTGCACCGCTACGTAGTGACCGTCCGGAAAGGCATCGCGGTCCCCGCGCGCTCGGTGACTCCCCGCCCTCGAGACATCACCTCATGGATCATGCGCCCCCAGGAGTCACTCAACAGCGCCGATGTTGCCCAGCTCGACGCTGTGCGGAGCGCCTGCCCGGAGATCGCCCAGGCCTGCGACCTCGCACGGGATTTCACCGACATGCTCCGCCAACGCCGCGGCCACCTGCTGCGGGACTGGATTCAGAAGGCCGAGCTGGGCGGCCCCGACGCCATCGGCATCTTCGCCGACTCCATCCGCCAGGACCTCCACGCGGTCACCGCCGGCCTCACGCTGCCCTACAGCTCAGGCATAGTCGAAGGCCACGTCAACAGAATCAAAACGATCAAGCGTCAGATGTATGGCAGAGCATCATTCACCCTGCTCAGAGCCCGCATCCTCACCCAGCCGTAGCCTTCATACCTGGTGAGATGGATGCGCTGAGCTCTGCCGCGTTGCAGTGGGTGATCTCTACCGATTCCGGCTTTGGGAAGGTCATGACGTCCCACCCCATGGGCCAGCCGTGCGTACTGCCCTGGGCGGTCTCGGCTTCAAGGCGCTGTGGCACACGCCGCAGCCACCATTGTCCTTCTTGGCCATCCCGACCCGGCCAGCCCACGGTGGTGGCGTGGAACCTGCGGTCGATCTCATCAAGTTCAGGCTGACGGATGGCACGGACTCGTGGCGGCAGCAGACGCCAGATCTGGGCCAACGCGGTGCGACATCCTAGATCGTTTGAGAGTTCTGGAGCCGACCATCCGTAGCCCTCCTCCACCTCGTGCACCAACTCGTTCCACTGCTCAAGAAGCGCGTTGAGCGTCCGGGGCTGGCCAGATCCCCAGGCCCCAGCCACGGTGCGGACAGCCGCATGCACCGCCTCGTACTCCTCAGCCGTCAGAAACACTTCACCAGCCGACTCCGGTGCAATGGGATCCATACCTCGACTATCTCAGGCCCCTCCTCCAGGGAGCGATGCCCCATACGCAGCAGCTACGACGCTGCCACGGCCGCAAGTACATACCTGAGCGGGGTTCTCACGGAACAGCGGTCAGAACCTCTTAGTTGGCCAGCGTGAGCACGACGGGTGGGCTCGACCGTAGGCCGCGGTGCGGACGGTACGACACCTGCTCGGACAGGTGTCGTACCTCGCTCTTATGCTCGCTCGATGACGTCTTACGAAGGCACCCACCCCACCGTTCTCGTCCGGGTGGGCGACCAGCACGCACAGATCGACGAGCAGCTCGCACCTACGATCCAGGCGATATGGGAGTGCGGGTTCGACACCTTCACCTGCTGTCAGGACGTCGGTGAGAGCAACGTTGTCTGGCCCCAGAAGCTGCCGCACATGGAGAAGTGGGTGGAGTCCAGGCGTGGCTGGACGCTCATCGACTTTCCGGTCGACAGCGGCCTGGCCTTCCTGTCGGCCGTGGCGAACGCCGGGGCACGTGACGCGTTCTACGTCCGGATGACGCACTGGACGACCTCGACGCCGTGCACGCCGCCGTAACCCTCCCTCACAGCTCCGGTGTGGCGGAAGGCAGAATCACGGACCTGAAAATGATCAAGCGCCAGATGGCAGGACGGGCAGGCATCCAACTCCTGCGCAAACGCGTCATCCTCGTCGCCCACTCACGCCGCAGCAGCGAGCCCCCGCCCGACAACGACCTCTGGTCGATCAACGGCTACCAAAATCTTGTATGAGCCGCGAACTACACCCATCGCAGTTTGAGCACGTGCCAGCACACCTTGACGACCTGAACGTCCAGGTCACCGAAGTCTCAGTGGACGACAACCCAGGCGTGGCCCGCGTCGAGACGCTGGGCGGGAACTGGCACCGTGGGTCAACTCGTCTCTACGCTGCAACTGGCGAAGAGGAGGCCCAGCACCCATGGAATGGTCCACGCTGCTGGCCACGCTGTCGGGAACAGTGATCGGCGTCGTCTCGACGCTCACGGCTGACCACTTGAGGTGGCGACGCGAGAGGGATCACCACGGGCTTGTTGCTCGGAAGCAGGCCTACATTGAACTTTTCACTACGCTGAGCCGGGCCTACGAAGCCTTGTTCGTGCTGGCTCGCGCTGACCGGAACGCCGACCGCGACGCCCCCAGGGCCCGTGAGGTCGTTGAGCGAAGCGGCATCTACGAGGCGCGCCAGCAACTATTGATACTCGCTCCTGCAGCAGTGCTGCTGTGTAGTGATGAGGCGCACGCTCGAATCAAAGCGGTCAGAGATGTCGTGGGTCGGGGGCACGATCTGTCGTCCGACGAGTTCCAGGAGACGGATCGCGCCTTCCTGGCTGCCCACCATGCTCTGACAGTCGCCGTTCGGGAGGACCTCGGTTTAGCGGACCCCGAAGCCGCTCGACCGCTACGCACTGTGCACTACGGACGTGAGCCGAACGACTATTGAACCGAGGAGTCGGCGAGTCCGGGAATGCTTGGTCGTGAAGAGCTGGGTCGCCGCAGGAGGTCCGCGGCGGGCCCGGGAACGGAAGGCGCGGCGGCCCGAGTTCGGGCCACCGCGCAGAGGTGGTGGGTCAGCGAATGACAGCGAGGGCGGCGTGGTGCTCCTGGCGGTGCGCCACGGCCACACGATCGGCAAGAACCTCAAGGTAGTACGACTTGTCGACCTCGCCGACTGGGGGAGGGCTGGTATTCCAGCCATGCAGTGTTCGGCGGTGGGTATGTCGGTGTGTTCGGGGGACAAGTGTCGCTCCGAACGCCGTATCAAGGCCGCCGCACCGCAGGGCATTTGAACGGTCCTGGTCGTAGATCATGCGGGCCCGCCGTCACAGCCGTGACCACGAACGCCGCCCCGAGATGAGCGAAGCACTCATCACCTGGTCGGCCATCACGCTCATGACGAGGCGACTCACCCGCCGCAAAACCCGCCCCGCCGAACGACGCGACATCACCCCGGACTGCCTGGCGCAGGCAGCCTGACCTGCATGGACCGCCGGGCGGTCCCGCCGCATCAGCGGACGACGTCGAAGATCTGCTTCTGTAGACCGTTGGCGTACGCCTCGTGCTCGACCAGCTTCAGCTTCTGGGTGTCCTTGTCCGTGCCGCTGAACAGGCGCTTGCCCGCGCCGAGCAGCAGCGGGAAAACGAGCAGGTGGTAGCGGTCGATCAGGCCAGCGTCCGAGAGGTTCCGGTTCAGGGTGGCGCTGCCGTGGACGATGATCGGGCCGCCCTCGGTCTCCTTCAGTGCGGCGACCTCGTCGAGCGAGCGCAGGATGGTCTGCTCGCCCCAGTTCGACACCAGGCCGTCCTCACCGAGGGTGGCGGAGACGACGTACTTCGGCATCTCCTTGTACTGGGCGAAGTCCTCCATGTCCGGCCAGACGGGGCTGAACGCCTCGTAGCTGGTCCGGCCCAGCAGTATCGCGGCGGCCTCCTGCTGCTCCCGGCCCTTGATCTCGAAGGCCTCGGGGAGGAACTCGATGTCCTTGAAGGTCCATCCGGAGTTCCGGTAGCCGGGCTCGCCGCCCGGGGCCTCCACGACGCCGTCGAGGGAGATGAAGGCGGAGCTGATCAGAGTACGCATCTGTGGTTCCTCAGTTTTCGGTCGGGCAACGTGCTGTCGGTCGGTGATGTGATCAAGGTGTAGCCATAGCGCTTTTTACAAACAAGTACCTATTTCTGACTAGCAAGTTCGCAGGTGGACTGGCGGCATGGCAACGCGACGGAGCTACAACGACGCATGCGGATCTGAGGCTGAAGTTCGGAAGCAGGCACTCATACACCAGCCAACTGCTCGGCGGCGCGTTCTTGGACCGCGGCCGCCCGGGGCCTGGTCGCCGCCGCGCGTCGGGCCAGTGGAAGGGCGAGGGTCGCGGCCGCCGCGTACGTCAGACCGAGTACGACCCAGCCGGCCGCGCCGAGGCCACTCAGGGCCAGGGTGATGGCGAACGGGCCGGCTGCGCGGCCGAGTTGGGTGCCGACGTTCCAGGCACCTTGGTACTCGCCGAGCCGTTCGGGTGCGGCGAGTTCGTACGAGAGCGACCAGGAGCCCGCCGACTGGAACAGCTCCGCCGCCGTCAGCAAGGTGACCGCGACAACGAGTACGGCCACTGCGAGCGGCGACGGCAGCGAGCCGGTCGTCGCGAACGCGAGGGCGCAGCCGAGCACGGCCAGACCCGCCCGCCGCATGGCGCGGGCCGCCGAGCCGACCTCGGTGACGCCGCGCCCGGCCCGCATCTGGAAGCCGATGGCGAGGAAGACGTTGACGAGGAGAAGCAGGGGCGCGGTCCACTCCGGAGCGCCGGTGTACTCGGCGACCCACAGCGGCACGGCGATCTCCAGGAGTTCGCTGTGCAGGCTCAGCAGCCCGTTGAGGAGCGCGAGTCCGAGGTAGGGCCGGTCGCGCAGGACCGTCATCAGGCTGCAGCCGGGCGACTTCTCCGGACGGCGATCGGGCAGCCGGGCCGCCGCCGCACAGGCGATCAGGATGCCCAACGCTCCGAAGGTGATGAGCAGCCGGAAGGCGAACGCGGTCCCGGCGACGAGCGCGGCACCCAGGGCGGGGGTGCCAAGGCTGATACCGACGTTGTGCACGACCCGGTTGTACGCGAGGGTCTCGACCCGGTTGCCGGGCGTGGTCAGGGTGCCCAGGCAGCCCTGCCGCACTGGCTCCACGGCGTTCTCCGCGAGCCCGGCGAGCCCGACCACCAGCAGAAACACGGGGAACGAGTCGACGAGCAGATACGCCGCGAGCAGCGCGGCCCGCGCCGCATGGAGGCCGACGAGGAGCCTTCGGTGACCGATCCTGTCGCCGAGCACCCCGGTGGGCAGCGACGCCGAGAGCCCCACGAGGGTGGCGACGGAGAGCCCCACCCCGACCTGAACGGCGCCGAGGCCGACGACTCGGGTGAAGTAGAGGACGCCGCCCGCGAGCATCACGCCACGGGCGAGCGAGTCGAAGAAGGACATGACGGCATAGGCCCGCAGGGGCCCGGGGGGAGGCAGGAACATGCCGATCAGTCCACCGCCCGGCACGGCACACGAGGTAGACATTTAGCCGACGTCTTAATCCATTAGGCTCGCGGCATGATCGAGATGTTCCTGAACGTGGACGACCTGGCCCATGTGCGCTTCGCGATCTCACCGCTGCAGGAGACTTCGTTCAGTCTGTGGGCGCTGCACTACCCGGGCGAATTCCCGCTTCACCTGCGCTGGTTGCGCCTGATCCGCGACGACCTGCACGCCTTGGACACGGAGCTGCTCCTTTCCCTGGTCAGCCGGCGCCGCTGGCTGCCGGACTTCATCACACCCCGCCCGCTGGCCCGGATGCCGGACCTGGCCGAGGAACTGGCGACGGTCCGCCGCACCGACCCGGCGACGGTGGCGGCGGACCTCGCGGCCGCCTACCGCGACGAAGAGCTCCCGCCCACCCTCCAAGGCACCCCCGCAGAGGTCCGCGACCGCATCGCGGACATCCTGGAGTCGTACTGGCATCTGGCCCTAGCCCCTCACTGGCCGCGCATGCGCGGGGTCCTGGAGGCGGACATCCTGCACCGGGCCCAGCTCCTGGCCGAGGGCGGTGCCGCCGCGCTCTTCGGCAGCCTCCACTCCAACGTGCAGTGGGACTCGGGGATTCTGCGCCTGCACCGCATGACAGCCCCACACCGCGTGGAGTCCGGCCGGGGCCTGACCCTGTGCCCGACCCTGTTCGGCCGCAGGGCCACCGCCCCCATCGGTGACGTACCGCGCGTCGCCTACCCGGCCCGGGGCGTCGCCACCCTGTGGGAGACGGTCACCGCCCCCGCCCCGGACGCCCTGGGCTCCCTGATCGGCCCCCGCAAGGCCGCCGTCCTCGCGGCCCTGGACACCCCCACCACCACCGCCACCCTCGCCCGCCGCCTGTCGATCACCCCGAGCGCCGTCTCCCAGCACCTCGCTACCCTGCGCACCACCGGCCTGGTGACCCGCGCCCGCGTCGGCCGCGTGGTCCTGTACGGCCGAAGCGATCTGGGGGAGCGACTGCTGGGCGGCTGACGGGGCCCCGGGCCCGCAACCACTGCAGGGGCCACTGGGGGCAGACGGCCGCGAGCTCCTCGGTCTCTGCCGGGTTGTTCCGGCCCAGTGCGGCGAGAGCCTGGTCCAGCCGGAATGCGAGGAGTTGGTAGCGGATGTCGGTGTTGCCGTACGCACCTGACAACAGCTTCGTTCGCGTCCGGTGCAGTTCCGTGGGGGGTGTCATCGGGGGATCTCTCCTGAAGGTTGAGTGGTCTCGTACGTGGGTGAGGGGTGGCATCCGGGGCGGCCGGGCTCAGTGCCGGCGGCTGCCCCGGGCCGGAGAAGGGACGAAGCGGCCCGCCGGGGAGGGCGGGCAGCTTCGTGGTGAGGGCCGGAACACGCCGCTCGGGGTGAGGTGTTACTGGTGTGGGGTGTCGGTGACCACGAGGAACTGGTCGCTGTGCAGGTCCATGACGACCCGTGCACGGGTGCCTTGGGCCTGCAGAGCCGCGGCGTGAGCGTCGGCGGGCCACGATCCGTACGGGCCGCCGGCAGGGAAGCGCTCCAGTACAGTGCGCTGCCGGCGGTCCGCCACCGGGGGCGGCTTCGTGGCGCTGGCTGCGGCGGTCACGGGTCGGTGTCCTCGAAGGTTCCGAGGTCGCCGATCATGTCGTCCATCGCGCGGGTGACGGCGGCCCGGGTTTCGGGCCGGGTGGCATTCAAGACGGCCTTGTTGCGGAGTGGAGGTGGCGGCTCCGCCGACTTGAGTCAACCCATCCAGGGACACTGGCAGAGTTGTACGGAACTCCTAGCCGCCCCCGTAGGACGTCATCGACCAGATGGCAGGCGCGTACGCGAACGCCGGCAGACGCGGCTGCTGTCGCCGGGGCGAGTGCGCCGCGAGATCCGGCGACCGCAATCAGCAAGGGAAAGAGGGAACGTGATCAGCCGTCGCCGTCCAGCTCACGGATCCGCTTCAGTATGAGGTCCGCAGCGAAGGTGACGGCCTCATCAGGGTCGGGGGTCAGCAACAGATTGGGCCCGCGCTCCGGGTAGGGGACCACGCCGTAATGACGCTCGATCGCGGTGATCATGGGGAACCACTCGACATTCCTGCGCGGATCGAAGAAGTCGCCGTACTGAGACACGGTCAGCATGAACACAGACAGACCTGGATAGAGCGGCTGATACGTTGCATTGCGCCGGGCCGCGTTGAGCAGGAGCCACATCGATTCCGTGAACCGGTCATCCGGATCATGAGGCGGCTCGTGGTGGCGAAGCAAGTTTTCCCACTCCTCTTCACTCTGCATGGCCTGAGCCTGCGTTCCGGGCTGCGCACCCGTCAACGCCGCTCCACCGCTGTATGGAGGGGAGTTGACCAACCTCTGGCCCACTGTCGGCCGGCTCACCGCGTGGCTGGACGAGGACGACTCGTTTGACGACTGGGTCGCGGCCCTCGCCTAAAGAGTCCGGTGAAGTCACCCGCCCTTACATCGGCATGACCGGACAAAGCCCACGCAAGGGAGTAACGCACGACCGTGCCGGTGCGTCTGCCCGAACACACCGATGTGGTCATCGCGGCGACGGGCGCCACGGAATCGCTCGCCCCGCTCGAAGCCGAGCCGCCGGTTACCGCGCGAGGCGAAGTCCACGGCCGGTGACGTCGTCGTTACTGGGCAGCAGCCAAGCGCCGCCGGTTCCTGCCCGGTCGATTCCGGCCGAGGTCAGCTGAAAGCCCAGCCGGTGCCAAGCGACGATAGGGCCGCGCTCGGTGGCAAGGAAATTGCCCTGGGATTCGTCAAGAATGAGCTGAGTGATCTCGGCTGATTTACCGGTGCGGGCAGAGAGATCGAGAGCCTCCTCTCCCGGTGAGACGGTGGCCAAGTTGACGTAGCGGCGCTCCGAGATCGAGACCACTTTCGAGGCGACGACGAGGATGTCTCCGTCCTGCAGATGCTGCTCGGTCTCGGCGAGTACACGGATGATCGCGGTGGCGAGGTCGTCGCCGGGTTCGATGACGGGAAAAGGCCCGAGGGCGAGCGCGGTGAAGGCATCGGTGGGGGTGTTCATGTGGGGGTCGCCGGGCGGGGTCGTCGGTCAGGGGACGGTGGCGAACCGCAGGGCGCGAATCGGTGTGAGGGCCAGCCGTAGTGGTGGCAGTACGAGCAGGCAGGCGCCGATCGCCAAGGTGGTGCGCAACCCCAGCGCGGTGCCAGCGGATCCTGCGAGCAGCGCGGCGAAGGGGCGCAGCCCGAAAGCGGTCCATTGGCCGGTTGCTTGCATGCGGCCCTGCATGTCAGGTGCGCAGGCTCGCTGACGGACCGTGCGCTGGGTCAGGCCGTGCGTGACCGCGCCGAAGAGCTGGACGAACAAGCCTCCACCAACGGTGAGTTGACCGGCGAGTCCCGGATGGGCGAGGAGGAGCGGCAGCTGGCTGGTGGGCGCCAGAGTGAGTGCAGTGATCATGACCCGGCCTGCCCCGAGCCATTCGGTGAGGTGTGGGGTGGCGAGCGAGGCAAGGAATCCGCCGCTCGCGCCGACGCTCATGACAAGCGCGAATGCCTGTGCCGACCAGTGGAGTTCGCGGATGAGGTAGACGACCCAGATCGCGCTGGTGCCGGCGAGGACGGTGGAGGTGATCGCGTTGGTGGTCACGAGGGGGCCGATGACGGGGTGGCGCCAGGTGTAGGCGAGGCCGGCTCGGATCTCGCGGCGCAGTGAGGGGGCTTCTGTGCGTGGGGGCGGGGCGGTCTCGGGGGTGTGGATGCGCAGGGTGCACCAGGCGGTGACGAGGTAGGAGACGGAGTCTGCGGCGACCGCGCGGGCGGCGCCGATCACGCCGATCAGTGCTCCGGCGAGGGCCGGTCCGCCGATGTCGGCCAGCGTATTGGCGCTGGCGAGTTTGGCATTGGCCTCCAGGAGTCGGTCCTCCGGCAGAAGCTGGGGGATGTAGGACAGGCCCGCCGATGCTCCGAGCACATGGCAGGAGCCGACCACGAAGGCCGCCGCCCACAGCTGGGTGAGGGTCAGCCTGCCGAAGGCGGCTGCCAGGGGAATGGATCCCATCGCCACTGCGCAGACCAGGCTGGTGGCGACCATCAGGGGGCGCTTGCGGACCCGGTCGCACCAGGCGCCGGCAGGCAGTGCAAACAGCAGGGGCGGTGTCTTCTGTACGGCGGCGAGCACGGCGGCCTGCCAGGTCGTGGCGTGCAGCGTGATGACCGCGACCAGCGGGATGGCCACCGAGCTGAGCGAGGAGCCGAGCACATCGGTGGCTTGGCCCGTCCAGTAGAGGCGGAAGTCCCGGTGGCGCCACAGGCTCGTACGCGGGGACGGCTTCATGTACCCGCGCTTCCTGAGTCGGATGACGGCGTCGT
The DNA here is from genome assembly GCF_036227325.1 of Streptomyces sp. NBC_01465. Taxonomy (NCBI): domain Bacteria; kingdom Bacillati; phylum Actinomycetota; class Actinomycetes; order Kitasatosporales; family Streptomycetaceae; genus Streptomyces; species Streptomyces sp. NBC_01465. The sequence continues at coordinate 9,013,129 of NZ_CP109467.1, forward strand.
GCGGCGGGCGTAGGGGGTGAAGTGCGCCGGCGGATGGTCGATGGGAAGGTCGGGGCGCCAGGCGGCGAGGATCTGGGCGCTGCACTCGAACAGCCCGTCGGGCAGCTCATCGAGCGGCCACCAGGCCCAGTCGCCGATGCTTTCGTCCGGCTGGGTGGCGGGTTCGTTCTGCCAGGCGGTGACGAGGGCGCCCACGGTGACGCGTACGACGTTGCCGACGTGATCGACGAGGGTGCCCAGGAGCACGATGTCCTGGGGTCGCGCGGAGATGCCGGTCTCCTCGGCCAGCTCGCGCACGACCGTCTCCTCCAGGCATTCGCCGACCTCGACGGATCCGCCCGGCAGCTCGAGTGTGCCGCGTTGGTGGCGGCCCAGGAGCAGACCGCGGTCGCCGAGAACGATGGCGCCCACGCCGATCGCCGCGTGCGGGACGGGCGGGCGACGTGTGCGGGGACGGCTGGTGATCTGCGCGGGCAGAACGGTCCTGCGGCGGGCCTGGATGAGCTGGCAGATCACCGGGTTGTCCGGCTCGGGCGCAGGGAGCTGGGTGATCGCCTCCACCGTGAATCCGTAGTCCGTCAGGAGGTCTTCCCACACCTGCGTGGTCAGCACCCAGGTCTGCAGCGGTTGTCGCTCCATGCCCTTGAGGCCGACCGTCTCCTCGCGCGGGGCCACGGTGGCAGAGGGACCGTGCCCGTGCAGATTGGTGTGCAGCACGGAGAAGACGAGAGGAGCGCCGGGGAGCAGTCCGTTGCGGAGCGCGGGCAGTGAGATGTGCGGGTCGATTCCGGCCAGCGTGCAGATGCCGTACGCCGCGTCGTACGGCTGCGAATTCTGAAGGTGCTCCATCACGTCCGCGTTCAGGAACCGGACGCCGGGTACGTCGCCGAAGTGCCCGGTGGCGCGCCGGTGTTGGGTGGGTGAGAGTTCGACCGCGTCGACGCGTGCGCCGTGACGCCGGGCGAGGTGGACGGCGTAGTGGCCTGCTCCGGAGCCGATGTCCAGGACCCGTTTTCCGGCTACGGGGCCGAGTACGTCGTCGCCGGGGCCGACGCCGTCCCAGAAGCCCCAGCGCAGCTGTTCGGGCAGGGGTGGCATGTAGGACCGGTCGAGTTGGAACTGGCCGTAGGCAGTCCAGGTCTCGGGGTTGGGGTACGCCTCGACAGGCATGGGAACTCCAAGAGGGGGAGGGGTGGGGTCAGGCGGGACCGGTGACGAGGTAGTGCGGGCCGCTGCCGGCGCGGGCGCGTTCGACGGCCTCCAGGCGGGCGAACGCCTTCTTGCCCATCAGACGTTGCCACTCGTCGAGGCCATGGATCGCCCACAGGTCGTGCTCGGCCGGATCGAGGCGGATCTGCCGCAGCCGCTCGGCGGTCAGGGTGCCGCCGTCGAAGATGAAGCCGATCTTGCCCATGGGCCAGCGGGGCCCGGGGTGGAGGTAGTGCATGAGCAGCAGGCGGGGGTGGCCCTGGCCGAGCTGGAGCCCGGTTTCCTCGGCGGTCTCACGGCGCGCGGTCTCCAGAGGGTCCTCGCCGGAGTCGGTGTTCCCGCCGGGAAACTGCCAGGCTCGACCGCCGTACACCGAGCGCAGCTGAACGGGCCGTTCGTGGTCGTCGCGCACGTAGAAGCAGGCGTACACCGTGTGGTGCGGAACGGTCTGGACGTACGCCTCGGCGGACAGCGGCATGGGTTGGCCCGCGAGCGCCGGCCGGTGATCGAACTCGATCGCGAGCGGTCCCAGCGCCTCCTTCTCGGGCGGGTAGATGAGGCGCAGGTTGGCGAGTTGCTCCTCGCGCGTGGCGTCGGGGTCGATGCGGGAGGTGTCCTCCGCGGCGAGCAGCTCGGCGAACGAGGCGTACGGCGTGATGCGCGTGGCCCTCACGTCGAGTTCGCGCCCCGACTCCTCGCCATGGAACACAAGCACGTCGCCGACCGCGACGCGTGTCATCCGGGGCGTGCGCACCCGGACTTCGATGGTCTTGCGGCCGGACTCCACCTGGGCGTAATACCGCTCGTACAGGCCCAGCCGGTGCTGCGGCAGGATCAGCTCGGGGACCGGATCACTCATGGGCGTTCACCTTCTCAGGCTGCAGGGCCGGGGTGTCGGCGACGTCGGAGCGCCAGGTCCACACGAGCCGGCTGTGGGTCTTGTCCACCACGTGGCCTGCGGGCAGCTCGCCGTCCGGAGTTCCGGCGGGATGCACCGCCAACTCGGGGTATCCACGGGCGCGTTCGTGGGCGTCCCAGCGTCGTACGGCGGCGGCGAGCTGTTCGGCAAGGGCGCGCCCGGAGGGTCCGAAGCCGTGGGCCAGGAACTCTGCCCGGCGCTCTTCGGGTGTGGGGCCTTCCTGGACGGGGATGAGGGTCAGGTAGGCGAGGGAGTCGTCCACTGTGATCGCGGCGGCGTCCGAGCCCCCCGGGAGCGTGGTGATGCCACTGTCTGTTTCACGGTTGCGGGCGAGGCGGCAGAAGCCGGGCAGCGTGGTGGCGAGGAAGAGCTGCAGAGTCTCGAACGACTCGTTGCCGGCCACGCTCACGCCGGTGGCCACTTCGTGGCGCGCGCCCGCGAGAGCTTCGTCCAGACCGGCGGGTTGGGCGGGTGCGCCGTCGGGGAACCGCAGTTGCAGTTCGCCGGAGGCGAGGTCGACGACGGGGACGGTGCGGGCAGCGGGACCGCGGTCGCGGACGAACCCGCAGAACTGGAAGTCCGTGGCCCGCAGCACCCGGCCCTGCTTGCGGAAGGCGGTGGCACGCGTGTACCCGTGCACTTCCAACGGGAGCACAAGATAACGGCCGTCGGCGAGCTGGTCGCGCCAGGCGGGGGCAATGTCCCAGCAGTTGTAAGTGATCACCGACGCGTCGAAGCCACCGCGGGGCATGTGCTCGGCGGCGCCGTCGCTGGCAGATCCGAGCAGCGCGGTGACGCGACCGCTGCCGGCCTCACCGGTCAGCCGGCGTGTACGGCGCACGACCCATGGGGCGAGGTCGGCGGTGATCACGCGGCCGGCCTGGCCCACGATGTGCGCGATCAGTTCGGCGTTGTAGCCGCCCGATCCGCCCTCGAAAACCGTCATCCCCTCGGTCAGACGCAGGTACTCGGCCATGCGGGCCTGGAGCCAGGCCGCGGACACGGAACTAGTCGGCTGGGCAAGGCTGTTGTGCTCGGTCACTACGGCCAGGTCGCTGTGGTACGCGGTCCGCAGAGGGCTCTCGGGCGTGAAACGGTGCCGCGGCACCGCACGCAGCGCCCGCTGAACCGGCAGGGAGGGAGCCCAGCCGCCGGCAATGACCCGGTCAGCCATCCGCTCGCGCCGCTCGACCGCCTCAACCGGCTCCCCGGGCACCGGCGGGCAGACGCTGTCGACCAGATACATGGGCGCGGAGGGCACGTACGGAAGGACCCCCGGCCAGATGAGGTCCAGAGCCCGAGCGTCGGCGGCCGACAGCCGGTCAAGACGGCGCAGGGCGTGCAGCGGGTGCCAGCCCACCTGCCCGAACTGCTCCGGCTTCAGATGCTGGTCCTGCCCGGTGTGAGCGGAGATGCGGACCACGATGCTCGACCTCGCCAGGCCCCCCGGGGCATCGAGGTGCACTCCGAGGACATGCGCGTCGCCCGGCTCGGCCACCACGCCGGTCTGCTCGGCCAGGGCGCGCACCGCCGTGTCCTCGAATCCTTCTCCCGGCACGGCCGATGCGCCGGGCAGCTCCCACCCCTGTTGCGAACGGCCCAGCAGGACTCGGCCCTGGGCGTCGGTGACCACAGTGCGTACTTCAGTCACCGAACTCGGCTGTGGGGGAGGGATGCTCGTGATGTGCACGGCGGGCTTCTTCAGCCCGCGCAGGACCAGAACGGCCATGCCGGTCGCGTCGAAGCGTTGTGCCTGGCCCCACATGCTCATCAGGTGGGCGACCTCGTCCTCGTCGAGGGCCACGCCCCGCCGCTCGGCGGGGGTGGTCGCGGCGAGGGGCGTGATGACGACGAGGGCACCGTTCTTGCGCAGCCGGCCGCCCAGCGTGCGGGTCAGGCGCGTGCGGTCGCGCAGGAACGCGTACACCATCCGCAGGACGATCAGGTCGTAGCCGTCTGAGTGCAGTGTCGAGAGGTTGGCACGCTCGATGTCCAGCTGCTGCCAGCTGACGGCTCGGTGGGAGGGATCGTCGAGATGCGCGTCGGTACTGGGGAAGGCAGCGTCGGCCCAGTCCACGGCATCGACGGCGTAGCCCATGGACGCCAAGTACAGGGCGAGTTCGCCGGCACCGCATCCCACGTCGAGAGCGCGGCCCTCGTCGGGCACGGGCACGTGCTGGGCGAGCAACGATCGCTCGTCATCGGCGAGGGGCCGGTAACGGCGGCCTTCGGCGTAGCCGCGATTCCATTCATCTTGCGTGGTGAACAACGGCGAAGTCCTTACGGTGAGTGCAAGCGCTAGGTACACGGACGGAGAGCAGACGGGGGTGCCGGCTCAGACGGCCAGGCCCCACGGGCTCAGGGCGGGGATGCGACGCCGAAAGTCCTCTTGGACCGTGCGGCGACAGTTCACGCCCATCCCATCTCCGAATAGAGGTGACCGGCGCGGATGGCTTCGATGACGCCCCGGGTGTAGGGGACGAGGGCCTCCGGGAGCGAGGCCGGGTCCCAGAATCTCCACTCGGTGCACTTGTCCGGCTCACATAGCTGCGGCTCGCCCCTCCAGACCCGCGCGCGGAAGAAAAGCCCCATGCGAGGCTGATCCCCGACTCGGTCGACGAGGTGGACGACGTGGACGAGTTCGACATCATGCGGCTCGATCAGAAGGCCGGCCTCTTCGCGCGCCTCCCTGATCAGACACGCGATGGCGCTCTCCTGCTCACAGTGGCCCGCCAGGGCATGCCAAGTGGAGGGCGCGAACCCGGAATCGGGATGGCGAAGCCCGAGCAGCACGGCTCCGTCGGGGCGCTCCAGATAAAGGTGGACGCCGACCACGTTGAGGACGGTGCCGGTGGGAGAGGCCCGTCGGCGCTCGGTCTCTGAAGGGTGACCGGCCAGGGAGCCGAGCGCGGGCGCGACGGCCTGCGAGGTGGCGGCATGACGTCGCACCAGGTCGCTGGTGGAAGGCGTGATGCGCAGACGAAGGAGGTCATCGGGAGCGAACCAGGCGAGCATCACTCCTTCCGTCAGGTGGAGTTCGCGTGGATCGCCGTTCCAGTTGCCGGCGTAGATAGCGATGGGCAGGGTCACACCGGCGTCGTCAACCGCCTCCTCGGTGCCGAACAAGGTCAGGTCGGGGATGTGCAGTCCGGCTTCTTCGCCGAGTTCGCGTCGCACCGTGTGTTCCAGGGTGGCGTCCTGGGATTCTCGGCCGCCGCCCAGCAGGGACCACATGCCCGGCTCCCAGATCCGGCCGGGGAAATAGTCGCGCAGGTGGAGCAGGTATTCACCGCGGTCGTTGTAGATCAGAGCGGAGGCATTGGCGGCCTCCAGGTCGACGGCGGGCGTGAGCTTGAGGAGCTTCTCGCGCAGGGAGGGCTGGGTCACCTGGTCCAGAGGCCGCCACTCGATGCCGCCGACTTCTTCTTCCTGCAGCACAACCGACACCGGGTCGCCCGAGCGCAGGCGGAAGAGGAAGCGGAAGTCGAAGTGGCGGTGGCCGGGTTCGCCTTCACCCGGGCGGGCGTCGGTGTCGTGGATGTCGATGTCGAAGGGAACGGCCTCATAGCCGGGCCACGGCACCACAGCCTCGGGTGGGATCCCGGTCTCCTCGTACAGCTCCCGCAGCGCCGCCCCTGCCAGGGACTCGTCGTCGTGTTCTGTGTGCCCGCCGGGCGCGAGAACCCTCCCGCTCGCCAGGTGCAGCACGTGCAGGACGCGGCCGAGTTGGTCGACGAGAACGACGCCGCAAGTGACGTGTCCGGAGAAGGTGGAGCGGCTGGCGATGTCGGCGGGCCGGTCGAGGGCTTCCAGGAGGCCGCCGAGTTGTGGTCGCTCGTGAGGGTGGTGGGCGAGGTAGGTCTCGACGGTGGTGCGGATGTGGGGGTGCGACAGCGGCATGGTTGTACCTCACAGCGGCGGTAAGCGGAACGGGGTGGGGCGGTCGTTCGTGTCAGCTCAGCCGCATCCCCTCCGCGCGGAATTCCTCGATGGCAGCGGGGCGAGCGACGGGCAGGGCCCAGCGCTCCTGTGCCGTTTCAGCGGCGAGTTGGGCTTGCCGCGCTCCCGGCGAGCCCCATCCCAGGAGGGCGGCTGCCTGGGCAGGGGTGGCGAGAAGGCGGGCGAACGGGCGGCCGGTGGCGAGGTCGACGGCCGCCGGCCCGATGCCGGTGACACGGGCGGCGAGGCGGAGCCTGGCGCTGGGCCCCACTCCGCCGAAGACCTCGCCTGCCTCATCGAGCACCCAGCCCAGTCGCACCGGGTCATTCAGGGTGTGCTGGGCTTCCTCGGCGGCTTCGCGGTGGAGGCTGACCTCGGGCGACCTGACGGTCATCTCCACGGTGCCGCCGGGCAGCATGGGCAAGGCACCGCGGGGGCCGGGGTCGGCGACGAGGACGACCCGGCCGTCGGGAACGAAGCACCACGCCCAGGCTTGCTGCACGGCGAGCCGCTCAGGGACGGGGGCACGGTTGAAGGGGCTGTCCCACAGAGGGCGGTAGCGGACGTGGACGTCATGTCGATCCAGCGCCGGCACGTCGAAGAGGTGCCGGCCGTCGGCGAGGTGGGCGGTAGCGGTGTTTCCGAGTCGGGCACGGTAGGCGGCGAGCATGATCTGCCCATCCACGGGGCGCAGCCGCTGTACCGCGTCCCGGGTTTCGAGGAACGCGTACTCGGACAGCTCCTCGTGCGGCAGTCGGATCGCCTTCACTTGGTCGGATGTGAGGGTTCCGCCGTCGAAGACGGCGTTGATGGCGACCAGTTTGACCGCGGCAGCGATGCCCTGGCCCACTTCCGTGACGCCGACGGTGATCAGCGAGCGGCGGTCGGTGCGCCAGGCCAGGGCGACGGTTCGCCCGATGAGGAAGGGCAGGGACTTCAGCGCACCCCACAAGGTGAGGTCGAGGCGGGAGTACTCGTGCTTGCTCCACCCCGAGTCGTAGCGCAACGGCCCGCCGAACAGCTCCATTTCCGAGCTGGAGACGGTGGCCTTCTCCATCCGAGGGTGCCGCAACAGCCTCATTGGTGCCCCTCCGTCGCTGCCGGTGCCCAGTTCACCGGCGTGTACAGGGATCCCGCAGAGAAGGCGCGCAGGACGGCGGCGGTGTAGGGGTGGCAGTCGGCAGGAGGCTGGGAGGGCTGTGCCCATACGAGTCCGGTGTGCTTGTCGGGTTCGGCGTTGAACGGCTCGCCCTGCCAGCGTTGCGCCATGAAGACGGTGCCGAGCCGGCCGCCCGCTTCGCCGCGATAGTGGATCAACCCGCAGAATTCCAGGTTCTCTTCGTCGACCGTGACTCCGACTTCCTCGTGGGCCTCGCGCAGGGCGCCGGCCGAGACCGTTTCCCCGTCCTCGAGATGGCCTCCGACAACGGTGAGCAGTCCGGGCGCGTACTCCGCATCCGCTGCGCGGCGTACCAGCAGGACGCGTCCGTCCGAGCGCTGCAGTACGGCCAGGACATCGACGATCGTGCGGTATCGCTGTGATGCCTCTGTCACAGTTCCTCCCCGGCGGTGAGGCGTGCGAGCGTGCGGTGGCCGCGTTCCACGATTGTGTGGTCGCCGTGGGCCGATCCCCACGCGATGGCGCTCGCCGCGTCGAGCGCGCCCAGGCAGCGCAGGGCCTGGTGTTCATCGAAGGTGAGGTCGCGGCCGAAGCCCTCGAAGAATGCGTTCCGCAGCGCCGGATCATCGGCCCAGGGGCCTCCGGCGAGTTTGATGAAGTCGTAGACCTGGACATAGGGGCGGGAGCGTTCGTAGTCGATGACTCCCAGACGGCGGGCATCGGTGTGCCACAGCCAGTTCCGTTCCTGGAAGTCTCCGTGTACGAAGCCGAGGGGCAATGGGCCGAGCTCGTTCAAGGCTTCGGCATGCAAACGAACGAGTTTGTACTCGGGCTCGGTGAGCAGGGTGCCAGCGTCCTGCAGGTGGCGCTCGGCTCCCTGCGCGGCACGCGCCAGCTCGGCGAGGGCCTCGCCTCGTTCGTCCCGGACGAGTTCCTGTTCACCGTGAAACTTCCGTAGCCAGGCTCCGGCCTGCCGGTGGATCGCGCCGTGCGTTGACGGGATACGGGGCAGCGTCTTGATCGGCTCGCCAGGTACTTGGGTCAGGAGCAGAGCCAGGTGCGTGGGACGGGAAGCAAGGAGGCGGGGCGCCTGGCGCGGTTCCAATGCCGGGACACAGGATCGGTATGCCCGCGTCTCACGGGCGAAGAAGCTCGGGGTCGGCGAGATCTTCAAGAACACCGAGCGTCGACCTGACGTGATGCGCCACACCCGGGAGTTGCTCCGGGGCATCGACGCGTCCTGCACGAAGTCGATCGGCTCGACGAAATGCTCGACCCAGGCCAGCAATGTGGCAGGGGGCTGTGTGTGCTGGTTCACGCCACCCGCCTCCGATCCGGGTCTCCCGCGACGAGAGCGACGGCCAGGAACGCGGCGCGATGTCGTCGCGTCCGTGTGGGGCAGGGATGGGGTCGCTCGAACACAAGGTGAACTCCAGTCACATCTCGTTGACGCTTCATGTGGCCTCCTTGATCGGCGAACCGGACAGGTGCTCGGATAACTGGGCCCATCCGTGCCTCGTAACGGTGTCGTGAGTGCGATCTGCCGCTCGAAAGTTCGATTGCATGTGTGCGGGCGGGCCGAGGTGGGGTTGGCGGCCGTGATCTCGTTTTCGATTCACTCGCGCGAGGTGAAGCACCCGATCGAGGACTGGCGTGTCGCGCGGCGGAGCCTTGCGGGTTCCCGTCGGGCGGCCGGCGAGCTGAAGTCGTGAGTCGGGCCACGTGGTGAGGTGCCCAACTCCGGGGATGCCGGGCGTTCCACGCGAGATAGAGATCATTTTTCCCCAATTGGGCAAGCGTGTTCTGGGAAGCCGACGCTGCGGCGGATGACCCCGTGACTCGTGATCAAGGCGGCTGCGAGTAGCTCGCTGAGGTACTCGGGGAGCGTCCCGGATTCCAGCCCGCAGGCGTGCAGCAGCGCGCGGCAGGCATTCTGCTCCTGTCCGGTGGCGAGGACACTGAACAGTGGGTACGTAAAGGCCTCTCGGGCGACGTAACCATCGGTTGTTCTGACTGCCCTGCGGTACAAGTTGGCCACCACCAGGCGTGCGGCCGGGTCCTCGGGTGAGCCGGCCACGTCCAGCAGCGTGAGTCCGAGCCTCGTGTCGAAGACGGCCATGCCCGGGGCATCTGGCCGGTTGAGGAAGGCGGTCACCAGCTTGTCCAGGGAGCGTCGCCAGGGCCACCCGGAGCTCGGCCGCGTCGAGGGCCGCAGGGCCGCCGAACCGCGCAGTCTCCGGATGGTAGGTCTCCACGCTGGTGTGGGTGATCAGATCGCGGCGGCGGAGCTGTTCGCTCCACGTGCCGATGCGCTCGAAGACCGCGCCAAGGGTGTCGGGCTCGCAGACAAGGCGAAGGCGGAGGTGTTCGTCGGGGTCGGGATAGCGGATGAACCAGCAGAGTGGATCGCCCAGTTCCCTGAGCAGCGCCGGCAGATGCCGGGTCAAGATGGGATTTTGCCGGTCGCGACGCCCGTGGAGATGGAGATAGAGGCGGTTCCCACCGCCGGGCAGGTGCCCGTGCTCGCGGCTGACGACGGGGGCTGTCGTTGTTCGCACCGGGGCCCGGTTCTGGACTGCGGCCAGGGGGATCACCGCTTCGTGGGCCCGGCCGCCGGTCCAGCCCAGGTCCTGGGCGCGGGGAGCGGGGTGCAGGATCACCGTGCCGTCGCGGTCTAACCGAGCCCGCAGCAAGGCCCGGTGGGAGCTCTCCGCCAGATCCAGAGCAAGGCCCTGGTCCGCTTCGGCCAGGTACACCCGCTCGGGAAGGCGGACCTTGCGGCACCACCGGGCGAGGTCAGCACGTGCCGCCAAGGGATCGCTTCATACCGGTTGACCCAGCGGTCCGCTGTCCTGCGGCTCGTTTCTGGATGGTCCGACCGGCAGTCCGGCCCAGGACACGACCTGCCAGGCGCCTTCAGCGCTGCGGTCGACGATCACGACACCGGTGTTGTCCAACTCGCGTTTCTTTGCGTCGTGGACGGAGAAGTTGTCGGTGCGGGCGGCCAGCCAGACGCGGATCGCCACGCCGTGACTGACCATCACGACCGTCTCCAGGCCGCTTAGGACGGCCTCGTCGATGACGTTGTCGAACCGTTCCAGCACCTCCAGGCCGCTCTCGCCTCCGGGTACGCGGGGTGTCGGATCGGTGGGCCAGTTGAAGACGAGCCTCAGGAACGCGGTGTGCGAGGCGTGGTCGCTGGCGCCTTCCCAGTGCCCGGCAGAGACCTCCCGGATTCCGTCGCGGATCAGCACCGGCAGTCCGCGGTCCGCGGCGAGCGGGGCCGCAGTCAGTTCGGTGCGCTGGTGGGTGGATGCGTAGAGGGCGTCGATCTTCTCGTTGGCCAGGGTGCCGACCAAGGCGGCGGCCTGTTGGCGGCCAAGGCGGGTCAGCTCGGGACCGGGGATGGTGGTGTGCATGGTGTACGCGACATTGGCGGGGGTCTGGCCGTGGCGGATCAGAATCAGGCGCATGGCGCCATACTCGCCGCGCGCCCTCGATTCGGGCAGGGGGCCTCGGCTACGGGTCGTCGGTGCTCCGCGAGCCGATCAAGAGATTCAACTCCGCCCGAGCGGGGGCGAACCGGCCAGAGGCATGGCTCGCCCGTGGGGAAAGCCGCCGCAGCGGAGAAAGACCGGACCCGGGTCGGATGGCGGCAGTACGTTGGGCCGATGACTGGATCCCTGCCACCCGGTGGCGTTGTGCTCGGTGCGGAGGAACTGGAGGCCCGTTGGGCAGATGCCTGGCGGCCGGAACAAGTCGCCGAGCGGCTGGACGGGGTCGGTGCCCCCTGGTGCGTTGCGGCGGGGTGGGCACTGGATCTGTTTCGCGGGGAACAGACGCGACCGCACGGCGATCTGGAGATCGCGGTACCCGCGGCGGGGTTCGCGGAGATCCGGGACCGCTTCCCGGAGTTCGCGTTCGATGCGGTGGGTTCGGGCCGGGTGTGGGAAGGAGCGGGAGGCGACGTGCTGGCGGCCACGCATCAGACCTGGGTGCGGGATCCGGGCAGTGGGCAGTTCCTGTTCGACGTCTTCCGCGAGCCGCACAAGGACGGGATGTGGATCTGTCGGCGGGACGAAGCGCTGCGGCTGCCGTACGACGCGGTCATCGAGCGCACCGCGGACGGGATCCCGTACTTGGTACCGGATTTGGTGCTGCTGTTCAAGGCGAAGGCGGCACGGCCCAAGGACCTCGTGGACTTCGACGGGGTGCTGCCGCTGCTTGGCCGGACACGAAGGGATGCCCTGGGTGGTTGGTTGCAGCGTGTGCACCCGGGGCATCCGTGGCTGGCGAAGCTGGCGGGCGGAGGCCCCCCGGTGTAGACGCGGCGTACGGCGCGATCGCGTCCCACCGGTGATTTCAGACCCGTCGAGCACCAGCCGCGCGCGGGAACGTGCCGCGAAGCAACCTCAGTCCAGAGACTCTTGCTCTCAAGGATGGTCGTTTGCTGACAGGTCTGCAGACGCGAGTACGGATGGCCGTCTCCCACGGAGGACAGTCAGCTGCGATGCTCGGCACACGGCCCCACCTTCCCTTGGAGAGCAACATGGATTGGAGCGCCAACGGCGAGCCCGTTGTGTCGCAGGATGATCCACAGGTCCATGTCGGCCTGGATCTTCAGCAGGGCACGCTCATCCTCACCCAGGACGGGACAGACTTCGTCGCCTACCACGCCCTCGTGGAGTTTGCCTCGCCGGGGGAGAGCCCCTGGGTGGCGCAGAAGGTCAGCTTCTCGGCCAAGGGGCCAGACGGCATATCTGTGGGACTGTCAGTAGATCTCCTCAACGACACGTGGGACGGCCCACGCGACGGCGTCCCCGCTGCCATTTGGAAGGTGGTGGCCCTCGCTGCGACGTCCGCCGGCGACGTCGGCATCACCTTCACGTCACCTACTCCCTGACCCACCGTCCCTCGACACATGCCGCCCGCCGCAGCAGCTCGCGACCGATGGGGATCTCCACGAGAAGCCCCCAGGACCGCCAGTTAAAGTTCGTCGGGGGCAGGCGGGGACGGGTGGCACTGCTTGCAGTCGGCGCCTCGGATCTCGTTCGGGGCGGGGAGCGTCATGGGTGCAGGGTTCGGTGGCGGGCAACGTCACAGCAACGCCGCGATGCCCTCCCGGTTCTCGGGCAGCCCGGCCGTGCGGAACCACAACCAGTTGCCAGCGATGCTGCCCGTCGTCTCGTCGGTGTCCACGAAGGCCCGCAACAGGGCGCGTTGGGCGGCGGTGAGCGGGTGGGTCGGGTCGTAGCCACCGGGGAAGGCTCTGAGCAGGATCGGTCCGCGTTCGTGGTCGGTGACCGACGTGCCGCCGGCGGCCACAATGGCGACCGCCACTGGTGCCACCTCCTCGAAGGTTTCGGCTAGGGCGAGCGCGGAGCGCAGCACGGTGAACCGGAACCAACCGTCGAGTCCTGGCAGAGGCTCAGGGAACCAGCCGTCCGTCGTTCTCGGGTCCCGCAGGGCGTCAAGGAGGACGCCGAGAGCGCGTGGCCGATCAACATGGGCGGGACCGAGCGCGGCGCAGACCCGCACGGCCGGGTCCGGGTCGTCGAGCAGGTCAGAGGTGTCGATCCGCCACACGCCGAGGGCCCGCGCCACACTCGCTCGCTCCCCTCGCCCCGCCGCGGGGCCCAGCCGTGCCCGCAGCAGCGTGACGGCCCACGGCACCCGGTCGGCGAGCTCTGGAGCGAGGAGGAGTGGCAATGCGGCGCCGAGCGCGGCCTCGCGGACGTGGGCATCCGGAGAGGAGAGGAACGGCTCGACGGCGTCGTACAGCGTGGGGCGTGTCTCCCGGCACGCGTACAGGGCGGCGAGTTCGTCCGGAGCGTACTCGCGTCGCGTCTCGTCGTGCCAGGGTTCCCACTGCCAGTTGGTTCGGTCGCGCACCGGATCCTCCCCGTAGGCGGCTGACTCGGCAACTTGCCCCAGCCAGACGAGCAGGGCGGCCCGCAGGCTGCGTGGCGGCCCGTCGTCACACGGGAAGTGCCCCTCGTGCTCGGTGAGGCTCACGGGGTGGTCGAGGATCGCGGCGACGAACAGCGCCGCGGGCGCGGTGACGGAGTACAGCGAGCCCTGGTGCAGCACGCCCATGTCCAACGCGGCCAACGCCTCGGACCGAACCTCGGGATCTTCGTCCACGAGGGAGCACAGAGAGAGTGGTATGTCCTCGCCGGAGCCGTAGGCGTGCTGGAGAGACTCCCAGTCCGTCCCCAACAGCAGTTCTCGGGCCGCTGTCGGCAACCCGCTCAGGATCCGCGTCAGGCGGGCACTCTCGCTCTCTGTCATGCACGTACCCTGTCAGCACCCACCGACAACGCCCTCTTCTCAGAAGAGAGACGAACGGGGGACACCATGGCCGGCCGACGAAGCGACAGCCTTCGGTGGCCACCTCCAACGGTTCGTCACCGATGGGCCATTCGCCAGGCCGGGTGCAGGGCTGGTCGTTTTCAGGGCTGTGGCGGATATTTCGTGAAGCACGTGATGGCAGTGGGGCCGGCAGCTGGGTCATGCTTGATCCCTAGCGCCGGGGCTCGGGGTCCGGCATGGCTTTTGGGGGTCCGCGGTGGTGGTCAGTGAGCTGGTGCGCGCAGAGCTTCGACGGGTCGATTGGGCTTCGTTGAAGTGCGGCTGCGGCGATTCTGCGGAGCATGTGCCTCTTCTGATCGAGGCGATCATCACTGCCGAGACGCCCCGGGACATGATCGGATACACCCTCGATGATCACGTCGAGGGAGACACAATCATCTTCGAGTGCACTCCGCCCGCGGTTGGCGTGATCATGGCCGCGCTGGCGGGCGATCTCTCGACACTGGCCCGAGACGTGCTGCTGCAGACGTTGTTGTTCGTGGCCGCGGGCTCCAGCGACTATGAGCTGGATGCAGAAGGCGCGGGTCTGGGCGACAGATGCAGGCACCACGCTCAGGAGGGGTTCTGGGGGCTCGTCCAGATCGGGCTCACGGGTACCGCGGAAGACGCCGAAACGGTCGCCGACATCTGCGAGTACTTCAAGCTGGGCGGCGACAAAGCCGCCTTCTACCAGGCCGAGCTTCGCGACCGAATGCGCGCGAAGACCAAACGCGGGCGACACGTCTGAAGCTGTGAGGTCACGGTGGCTGTGCGAGGACGAGGGTTCGCAAGAGTGAGAAGGACGCTCGGCCGTATGACCGGCGTTTGATCAGTTTGATGCGTGTGACCTGGCCCTCGACGGCGCCTGAGCTCCAGGGCAGGGTGAGGCCGTTGACGACGGCGTCCCAGTCGTTCTGGAGGAAGGAGGCGAAGCCCTGGACCGGTGATGGCCCGTGGTCAAGGGCTCGTGTCATCCAGTGCGTGAGGTCGTGACCTCGGCGTTCGCGAGCGATGGCACTGAACTCATGGGCGAGGTCGCGGGCGGTGGCCAGGTCGGGGCAGGCGATCCAGGATGCGGTCGAGCTGATCGCGCTGGCTGTCGGTCAGGGAGTCGGGGTGGCGCATGATCCAGGTCGTGATCCGGCGGGGACTGGGAATCGGCCGCGGTGGTTCGGGGGCGGCGGTGCCGGCACGGAGGGTCGCGATGTACTTGGTGACCACGACGCGACTGCCGCGGTAGCCGCGTTCGCGAATCTCACGGAACAGGGCCGCGGCGTTGGTCGCGCCACCAAGGAAGCGTTGTTGCAGGTAGGGCTTGAAGCGGTTGATGTGGCCGTTGGGGCGGCGCTCGCGTGCGGAGGCGAGGATCTGCTCGAGGTCGGTGGTCAGGTAGTGGCGTACCGTCTTGCGGTCCCGGCCCAGGCGGTCGGCGATCGCGCTGATCGTCCAGCCGCGTTCGCGCAGCTGGTGGATGTCGGTGTGCCACTGGCGGACGCGGGCCAAGAGCTGCCCGTCTGGTGGGTCGCTCGACTCCGGTGGCCCAATCAGCGCCGCCAGGGATACGGGGTTCGACGGCCCCTGGCGCTGGTCCAGAACGTCGATCTCGGCGTCTTTGCGCAGGCAGACGCGGTGCTGGTGGGCGGTTCGTTCGACGGCACGGGCGAGCGAGTGCAGCAAGTGCCACCTGTCTGCCACCTGGATCGCGTCGGGTGCCGCGCGGGCGGCGGCCTGGCTGAAGGTGCTGCACCGGTCCCGGCAGATCACCCTGATCTCGGGATGGTCGGCGAGCCAGGAGGCCACGGTGTCCGCGGTGCGGTCGGGCAGCAGGTCGATCGGCCGCCGGGTTTCGACGTCGATCAGCACGGTCCCGTAGGTGGCGCCCTTGCGGAACGCGAACTCGTCGATGCCCAGGACCGTGACCTGGCCGGACGGCGGGTCCGGCAGTCGCCGGAGTTCCCCAAGGATCACGTCCCGGCTCGTCCGCACCGGCAGGTAGGCGGCGAGCCGGGCACCGGCCCGGCCACCGACGGCCAGTCCGATCGCCTGCACCATCCGGGCGAGGGATGTGGTCCGGCGCCGGTACCGCATGGTCAGGCCCGGGACCTGCTCCGCCATGGTCCGGCGGGAGCACAGGCCGTTGTCACAGAAGAATCGGCGGATCCGCAGCCGTAGCAGCACCCGCCGCCCGCCCAGCGGGCGGTCGGCCAGGCGTCGCGTGTACGTGCTGTGCACGCGCGAAGCGGTCACGCCGCACGAGGGGCACGTCACCGTCGGCTGCCGAGCATGCAGATCGATCCACACAGCATCCCCAACGACGCATATCGCATCGATGCCCAACCCCTCGACGTCGGGCCACACCAGATCCCAGAACTGTTCGTCCCCCACGAACACCATGCTGAGGAACGGGCATCAAGGACTACACGGGATGTTTAGAACTGACCGTCACGAAATATCCGCCACAGCCGTTTTCGGATCAGGCACGAATTCCGTGAGTGAACTCGTCAACTCGCGTCGAGGCAGATCGGCGGTGGCGACCAGGTCATCACACCGCACCACGGTCCCAGACAACGCCACGTCACCAAGGCCGAACCACTCTGATCGTCCTCACGGAATTCGTGCCCGATCCCTGACGAAGCCGACCTAGCCAGAGAGGACATCGACCGCATCCAGGCCCGTGCGTTCGCCGCAGCCGGGCTCTTGGCCGACGCCACCAGAGACAACGGGGGCAGTACTCGCGTACTACCCCGCTCGTACCCGCGCAGGAGCCCGCGCTGAGAGAGCCGACGACTGGATGACCTGCCGGGACGGAGACCAGGGTTGTCTATTCTTCGATCCTGGTCCCGTACGGGCGCTGGGTGGTAGGGACGTTGGCGGCCCTCCCTACAGATGGCGGGGGAGGGGGACTGAGCAGGGCGGGACCCAGCGCACGCCCTGGCGGCCGGAAGGGTCCAGGGCGGCGAGCCGGCGGGTCTGGGGTGCGGCTGCTGTCTGCGAGACACAGGGTGAGCAGCGGGCCTTCGAGTGTGTCGGTGTCGGGTACGGCCCCGATGTAGTGAGCCACCGCTTCCAGGACGGGAACCAGGTCGGGGTATTCCTCACCGGATGCAGCGAGCCGTTCCTGCACTACATCCCACCAGGGGTGCGGAAGCTTCGGCTCAGTGTGGGAGAAGCCTGGCTCGAACTCCTCGGTGCGCTGCCCATCTCGCCAGTGGGCGAAGCAGTTCATGCCGTCCCCGCCCCGCAGCAGAGACAACACTTCGGTGCCTTGCGAGAGCGCGCTGAGGGGTCCTGGGCGAGAGCCGTCTCCGCCTACGTCCTCAAAGCAGAAGGTTCATTCTCCGAGCTCGCCGACGCGCAGCACCGTGCCATTGTCCCGCAGGGCCATGTCGTAGAGGTCGCTTGCTTCGGTGTGGGCGAGCGTTCGCGCGCGGTCGGGTTCTGCCCCATAGCGGCGCAGCACTTCGGGCGGCGCAAGGCTCTTGGTGAACGTCACACACCAAAGGGGGTAGCGCGGGCTGGTAACCCAGTCCCAGTGATCGCCGATCACGGCGACTCCTCTTCTGGGCCCGGCGTGCCCCCTGCCGCGACTGGGGGCACCCCGGGCTCCAGGGTTCAGTTAGTTGACGGCGTAGACGTTGTACTTCTCGGTGTCGAGGACGCGGTCCCTCTGCACGTATCGGCCAAGGGCCAGGCCGGTGTTGCTGTTGTCGACGTGCCCGCGGGCGCAGGGCTCATTGCCGGTGACCGGCTTGTCCGCCCGCGCCTCGTAGATCATCCACTGCCCGTTCTCGAACAGCGGGACGATATCAGCGCACAGTGCGCCGTTCGTGCCTCCCTCGAAGGACCGTGCGAACGGGAACTCGTCGCACGAGTCGTTCGGGACCACGTCGTCCATGTAGACGAAGGGGTCGGAGCTGTTGCTCCCGCAGGTGTACTCGCGCCGCGAGGTAGCCGCGGCTTCACTCGGTTCACGGGTCAGGGGTGCACCGTCGCGCAGTGCGTTCTGGGCCCACCCGTAGGTGGCTGCAGCGCCGCCGAGCTCGGTGAGCGAGAACTCGAAGTTGGCGCGGACGTCCGGGACAACGCAGCCGGGGTTGGCGCCGACCTCATTGTCGCAGCGGATGGGCCAGGGGTTGTCCCAGTTTATATTGGGCTGGGTGGGAATGGCACCCGTGGCGACCACATACATGTGGTGCTTGGAGGTGACGTTGGTCCGGGTTCCGGAAGCAACGGGGGTGCTGTAGGTGACCGTTCCGGTCGCCGTACCACCCAAGCCAAGACTCTTCGTCCCGTCCCACGGGCGGGCGTCGGTCATGCCGCAACCCCCGGTACAGGCCACGTCGTACGAGATGTTGAGGGTCTTCACGTCACCGGTGACGCTGACGACCTTGACCGTAGTGGTCTCGTCCCAAGAGGTCTTCGAGGCACTGAGCGTCATGCTGCTTTCGACGTTCATCAGGCCGGTGCCGAGCACGGCGCCCTTGTCGCTGAGCAGCGTATAGGTGACCTCCATGCCGTTCAGGCAGATGTCTAATCGGGTGGCGGTGAAGGTGCCGGGCTGAGTGCTGTCGCAGGAATCGTTGGCGGCAATAGCCTTGGCGGCGACTGGTAGTGCCTTGAGGTCGGTCAGGGGCTTGGTCTCCACGCAGGCTTTGGTCGCGCCGCCGAGTGCGGCTCTTGCGGCCGGCGCGATGGCGTCGCACGTACGGTTCGTAACGACGCGCTTGTCATGCATCACTGCCGACTTCGCCGCAGTGGATTGCCGGGCATCCCGGATCCGAGCCCGCGCGGGGAGCGTCGCCGCCGGCATGACGACGATGACGAGACAGCGGATCGCGGAGGCACTGGGTTGGCCGGGAGTCATCTGCGTGGAGTTGACCGCCCCGGACGAACCGATGGCACGGGCCGCAGCGCAGGCGTTCGCGGACGTGCGGCCGTCACTATCGGTCCTCGGTATAGCCGTATGCCGTCTCGGCGGTGGTGTACGAGCCGATCACCGAGTAGGGGGCGGCCGCGCCGCGCGCCAGTACACGGCATCACACCGGTTCAATTCTTTATCGGTTTCCGTGTGGGGCTCACGCTTGCTGCGGCATCGTCATACCCAGCACAAGGCGCTCCTCGCCCGTGGCGTCGAGGAGCCATCAACGGTGGAGGGCGCGGCTATGGGCGAGGGTGAGCGGGAGACGCTGACGGCAGAGGAGTTCGGGTCCTCGCACGAAGGAGCCGTCGGTGTGCTCCTGGCCGACGGGAGTGTCCCGCCGCCGGTTTCTCTCATGTTGAACTCCAGCGGGAGCGGGCGGAGCGTGTCGCAGTGGAGCGTCTATGACGGCCGTCGCTTTCACGGTCCGCGAGCCGCCTCCCTGCGGGCCGTATGCGCTTGCGGCTGGAGCGGGAGCGAGCGCCGGCTGGACTGGGAGCAGATCGGCGAGCAGGACTTGTCCGAGGCGGCCGGAGGCACGGCGGATGACTGCGCGCAGGACTGGGACGCTCACATCGTCGAAGTAGAACAGGCAGCGATCCCGTTGCCGGAAACAGTCACCTCGCTCCTCACCCAGCTGCAGGAGGAGATTGAGAAATTGGCGAAGACTTCGCCTCTGGCGGCGGTGCGGGCGGCGCGCCGCTTGGAGGTGACTGCCGTGGAGGTCGCGTACTGGCCGGCCTATGACTCCAGGGGAGACACGAGCCCTGAACAAGTCGCGGCGGCCCTGGGGTTGAACGAGGCCGCGGCCATTGAGCTGATGGCTCGCTTCGGCCGGTGGAGCCAGTACCAGCAGACGTTCCGCACTTGGTAGCAGTGGGACATAGAGCCCCTGTATGGACAAGGCACGACCGAGACACCGCAGGTTCCGTGCTCCTGCACGAATCACCAGGCTGGTGCGGAGCGTGCAGGAAATCTGATCCGGTTGCTCATGCTCATGTGCCGCTGTGACCTCGCTGTCAATCGTCTGTGACGCGTTGCTTGCGGGAAGTTACGCATGGCAGGATCGTCCGTCATGGATGGCATACGGGGGCCTGAACATCGGCTGGATGCAGCCGAAGCGGTTTCGCAGGAGCAAGTTGAAACCGTGCGCCGGGAGTTCATGGCGCTGCTGGGAGAGTTCCGGCGAACCGCGGTGCTGGTGCCGCTGGATGACCAGGACGGGTTGTGGTCTGCGGAGTTCGGCGGGTTGCGGTGGATCTGTGCGTTCTCGCACGAAGAGGCGCTGGGACGGTTCGCGCAGGCGCGCGGCGAGACGGAGCGGGAGTGGCCGTACCTGAAGGTGCTGGGTGCGCGGTTGCTCGATGAGGCGGTCGGCGCGGTGGGTGTTCCGTGCGGGGTGGCCCTGGATCCGGGGTCCGAGGACGGTGCGCTGTTCCCGCCGGTGGTGGGCATCGTGCCCGATGCTGCAGCCGTGGACCTGGATGTTGATCTCGGGGGAGCGGCATGAGCGGGGACGGGTATGCGGTCGACCCGGCGGCCCTGCAGCAGATCACCAACGGGATCAACGCCGCGATGTCGGAGCTCAAGGAGCTGGGGCTCGATATCGAGGCGAATCTCGGGCGCGGCTTCGACGACCTGGAGCTGACCGGCCTGGAGTCGGGCCATGCGGGCCTGACGGAGACGTTCGCGGACTTCTGCGACCGGTGGGGCTGGGGCGTGCACTCCCTGATGCGGGACGCGAACGAGCTGGCGGCGGGGCTCGGGTTGTCGGCGGGGATGTATCACGAGCAGGAGCAGTACGTCTCGACGACCTTGAAGGTTGCCTACCAGGGAGCGGAAGGCAATCCGTACCTTTCCGAGGAAGAGGTGGCCAAGCAGGGCTGGAGCGACACGCTGAAGGCCCCGGTGGCCAATGCGCTGAACCCGGACTTCTCGGCAGAGTCCGCTGAGAAGGCGCAGCAGCAGTCGAACGAGGCGTGGGATCAGGCGGCGGACAACGCGAAGTCCTCGCCGTTGCTGGGCGCGGCGGAGGCTGCGGCTGGCCAGGACACGGACATCGACTGGCAGTGGGACGGCACTCCCCACCCCGATACCAAGACCTTTGAGGCGCGGGACTGATGGGTTTCGGGGATCTCGTCAACAAGGTCGGCGACGGCATCGAAGGCGCCGTCGACGGGGCGAAGAAGGCGGTCGGCGAGGCAGCCGAGTGGACCAGTGACAAGGCCGCGGACGGCCTGGACCACATCGGCCTGGACGGCGCGGCCGAGAAGGTTCGCGACGCCGGTGAGTCGGTCGCCAACCGGCTGGGCGCGCAGGTCGACGAGCGCAACCTCGGCGAGAGCGATGAGCCGAAGGAACTCCTCCACGGAAGCCCGGGCAAGATCGAGGCGACCGCGAAGCATCTGCGGGACTTCTTCGCCGCGTTCGAAAACGTCGGCCAGGGGATGCGCGGCCTGGACTCGGGCAGTTGGCAGGGCAAGGCCGGCGACGCCTTCCGCGCGAAGTTCGACGTCCAGCCCAAGGCGTGGATCACCGCCGCGGACGCCTGCGAAGCGGCGGCCAAGGCCCTGGAGGCGTACGCGGACACGGTCCGCTGGGCTCAGGGCCAGGCCCAGGAGGCCATCGAGAAGTGGAAGGCCGCCGAGCAGTCCTCGAAGACGGCCGTGAGCCAGTACAACTCCCGCATCGACGCCTACAACACGCAGGCCGCCGAGTACAACCAGGCCCTTGAGCAAGGTGGTTCGCCGGACGGTGCCCCGGTGAAACCCGGACCGTTCACCGACCCGGGCAAAGAGGGCCGGGCGGCTGCGGAGCATCTGCTCGTCGAGGCGCGCCGTCAGCGCAACGACGCGGGCCAGGACGCCCAGCGGCAAGTGGCCGCGGCATTGGAGCAGGCTCCGAAGAAGCCGGACTTCACCGACCGGATGAAGCTGGACGGCCAGGACTTCGTCGCCGGCAACGTGCTGAGCGGTGTCCATGTGGCGGGTGGCGTCGTCAAGGGCGTCACCGACATGGTCAAGCTGGCGCGCACCTTCAACCCGCTGGACCCCTACAACCTCACCCACCCCTTCCAGATGATGGGCCAGCAGCAGATGGTGCTGGCCGGACTGACCGGCATCGCCTCGCACCCCGAACAGCTCCCGAAATCGATCATCGGCTCCGGGTGGAGCAGCGACCCCAGCGAAGCCGGCGGGGTCCTCCTCACCAACCTGATCGGCGGCAAAGGCGCAGGCGGCGTCGCGAAGGCGGGGCTGAAGGGCGCGATGAAGGCGGGGGCCAAGGACGCGGCGGAGAACTCCGCACGCAAGTCCCTCAAGGACACGCTCGCTGAAAATGCCCGCCAGCTGGCCAAGAAGAGCGAGTGCGGCGACCCCGTCGACGCGGCCACCGGCCGGATGCTGCTACCGCACACCGATGTTGCACTGCCGGCCCTGCTGCCGCTGGTCTTCGAGCGGTACTTCGAATCGTCCTACCGGGCAGGACGCTGGTTCGGCCCCACCTGGACCTCGACCGCAGACCAGCGGCTGGAGGTCGATGCCGAGGGCGTCATCTTCCTCAGCGCCGACGGCACCCTGCTCGCCTACCCGCACCCCGCTCCTGGACTTCCGGTGCTGCCCGCGGCGGGAGCACGCTGGCCGCTGGAGATCGACGTACACGGCGAGTACACACTCACCGACCCCCAAGCAGGCCGCATCTGGCACTTCGATGCCCCCACCGGCGGCCGGGACGGCATTGCACTGCTCGCGCAGATATCCGACCGCACCGGCCAGTGGATCACCTTCTCGTACGACGCCGAGGGCGCGCCTGCGTCGATAGCCCACAGCGCCGGCTACCACCTGAAGGTCACCACCGAGGGCGGCCGGATCGCCGCTCTGCACCTGAAGGCCGCAGCGGACGACGGCAGCGACTCAGAGATCGTCCGCTTCGGCTACGACGAGGGCGGCCATCTCTGCGAAGTATCGGCGTTCTCGGGCCCGCCGGCTCGGTTCACCAACGACGCGCTGGGCCGGATCACGACGTGGACCGACACCAACCAATCGTCCTACGCCTACGTCTATGACGAACAGGACCGCTGCGTCAGCCAGGGCGGAACCCAGGGCCACATGGCGAACACCTTCACCTACAGCGAGCCGGACCCGGACACCGGTCTGCGCACCAATGCCGTGACCAACTCCCTGGGACACACCACCCTTTACCAGGTCAACGAACGCTGTCAGATCGTCACCACCACCGGACCGACCGGAGCGACGACACGCACCGTCTATGACCGCTTCGACAAGGTGCAGGCCGTCACCGACCCGCTCGGTCACACCACCCAGTTCGGCTACGACGAGGCGGGACACCTGAACCTGGTGATCCGCCCGGACGGGCACTACACCAGCGCCGCCCACAACCACCTGGGCCTGCCCACCACCATCGCCTCCGCGGACAGCACCGTTGCGCACCGCACCTACGACGCACGCGGCAGCCTCACCACCGCCACGGACCCCGCCGGCGCCACGACCCGCTACGCCTACACCAACGAGGGCCACCTGTCGGCGATCACCAATCCCCTCGGCGAGACCGTCACGGTGTCGACCGACCGGACCGGGCTACCCCGGACGATCACCGACCCACTGGGCGCGACGATCACCTACCAGCGCGACGCCTTCGGCCGCACCACCGCGATCACCAACGCGCTCGGCCAGCGCACGGCCATGGAGTGGACAGCGGACGGACATCTCGCCCGCACCACCGCCCCGGACGGCACGACGGAGACCTGGAACTACGACGGCGAGGGCAACTGCACACGCCACACCGACGCGCTGGGCCGGGCGACCACCTACGAGTACACCCACTTCGATCTCCTGGCGGCCCGGACCGACCCCGACGGCACCCGTCATGCCTTCACGCACGACACCGAACTCCAGCTCACCCACGTCACCAACCCCCAGGGCATGAACTGGAGTTACACCTACGATCCGGCAGGCCGCCTCGTCGCGGAGACAGATTTCGACACCCGCACCCGGACCTACACCCATGACGCGGCAGGCCGCCTCGCCTCGCGCACCACCCCGCTGGGCGAAACCATCAGCCTCACCTATGACCCACTCGGCAACATCACCGCCAAGAACGCGGCCGGAGCGCACACACACTTCACCTACGACGTGGAAGGCCGCCCCCTGCGCATCAGCGGCCCGGACGCCGAACTGACCTACACATACGACCCGATGGGCCGCACCGCCTCCGAAAGCACAAACGGCCGCAAGGTCGCCTACACCTACGACGTGCTGGGGCGGCCCACGTCCCGCACCACGCCGGCCGGCGCGCTCAGCCAGTGGACGTACGACGTAGTGGGCAGCCCCAACCGTCTCATCGCGTCCGGCCGGATCATGGACTTCACCCATGACGCACTCGGCCGGGAGGTGACCCGCTCTCTCGGCGGCTCGACCACGCTCTCCAGCACCTGGGATCCCCTCGGCCGCCTCATCGCCCAGCACGTGGCAGGCCCGAGCGCCGAAACAGTGCAGCGCCGCGACTACACCTATCGCGACGACAGCAACCTCACCGCCGTCGACGACCACCTCAACGGACCGCGCCGCTTCACGCTCGATGCGGCAGGCCGCGTCACCACAGTCGAAGCCCGGAGATGGACCGAGACGTACGCCTACGACGCGGCCGGCAACCAGACCCACGCCGACTGGCCCGACAAAACCCCCACCCCCGAGGCCCGGGGCGAACGCACATACACCGGCACTCGCATCACCCGCGCAGGCAACGTCCGCTACGAGTACGACGCCGCCGGCCGCACCACCTTGCGCCAGAAAACCCGCCTCTCCCGCAAACCCGAGACGTGGCGCTACATCTGGGACGCCGAGGACCGGCTGACTGCCTGCACCACCCCCGACGGCACCCTCTGGCGCTACCTCTACGACCCGCTCGGCCGCCGCATAGCCAAACAGCGCCTCGACAAGGACTCCCAGAGCGTGCTGGAGCAGACCGACTTCACGTGGGATGCCACAGCGCTCTGCGAGCAGAGCACGCGCAGCCCGGACGGGGAAACCCAGCTGGCTCTGACCTGGGACCACCTGGGGCTGTATCCCCTGATCCAACGGGAACGGCTCACCGATTTTCAGTTGCCTCAACACGAAATCGACCAGCGCTTCTTCGCGATCGTCACCGACCTGGTCGGCACCCCCACCGAACTCCTGGACGAGAACGGTGCCATCGCAGCCCGCACCCGCACCACCCTGTGGGGCACCACGGTCTGGAACCGGGACGCCACCACGCACACCCCTCTCCGCTTTCCCGGCCAGTACTTCGACCCGGAGACCGAACTTCACTACAACTACTTCCGCACCTACGATCCCGAAACGGCCCGATACCTCACCTCCGACCCTCTCGGTCTGGAGCCGGCCCCGAACCCGGCCACGTACGTCTCCAACCCCCACACGGCGAGCGATCCCCTCGGCCTGGCCCCGAAAGCCTGCAAGGTCGACAGATACGGGTGGGGCGGGAGCGTCAGGTACGGGGCCCTGGACGGCCTCGGCCGGCCCACCGGAGTCTGGGCAGCACTCCGGAAGGAAATGCTGGACAAAGGAAGCGAAGCAGGCACGATAAAACCGCCCGGCTGGAATGGTCACGGAACGGCCTTCAACGAGGCCCGGGGGCATTTGCTGGCCAATCGTCTCGGCGGACCAGGGAAGGGATCCCTGGCGTACCAGAACCTCATCACACTCACCCAGGATCCGGTCAACACGCCCGTCATGAAGGGATTTGAGGACCAGGTGTACCGGGCCGTCGACCGAGGGGAAAACGTGCAGTATTCGGTAACCCCCGTTTATGCGGGGGCGAATCCTGTCCCCATCAGAATTGATCTGGTGGCGCACGGAGACCGCGGGTTCTACCTGAATGAGCCCCTGGAGAATCCCGCTTCAGGCGTACGGACCGGCCGGTAGGCTGTCCCGGTAAACCCTCCGACGCGATGCAAGGACGAACGTGACACGCACAACTCCTTCCCGCCCAGTAGACATTGAGGCGCAGTTCCCCGAACTGGCCGCCTACCGGAGGACCGGCACGCGACTCCACCCACGCCCCGGAACACCCGAGGCGGCCGACAGCTCGGTGGGCGGCCCCCTGCTGTGGCCCGCGGACGAGCCGTGGCCGGAGTGCTCGGTACCCCACGAGCGGAATACCGGCAGGCGTATGGGAGATATCCACCGGTGGCGTCACATCATGGACGAATCCGAGCATCGCAGCCCGGAACCGGGACTGACCGATATAGAGCAGGAGACCCTGACATCACTGGAGCAAGAGCACCACGTCGAGGGCCTGCGCGATACGGACCCCACCCCGCTCCTGCCGCTCGCGCAGCTCTACACCAAAGACATTCCGGGCCTCACAGCTCCCGACGGTTGCGACCTGCTTCAGATTCTGTGGTGCCCCTTCGATGCACACGGATTCCCCAGGACTCCCGGAGTCCATCTGAAATGGCGCAAGGCATCAGAGCGCAGGGAACTCCTGACTGAACCGCCTTCCCCTGCAGTGGTCGGCGATGCAGGTTATGTACCAGAACCCTGCGTGCTGCATCCCGAAGAAGTGCAGGAGCATGAGTACCTGGGCCTCCTGGACGATGAGCTGCGGGAACGCATCGAAGAATGGGACGAGGCGAGCGAAGAGGCTGATGATGACGCCCCGCTCTACCAGTACGACCTTTCCATCCCGCCGGGTTGGAAAGTTGGCGGCTTCGCGTCATGGCATGTAACTGACCCGCACCCCATGGTCTGCGACTGCGGGACCCCCATGCAGGTACTTGTGACCATCGCCAGTTCAGAGTGGGACGGAGGTAACCGCAGCTGGGTGCCGGTCGAGGACCGCGACGCCCTCAACGTGCGCGGGGCCAGCACCCCGACCAAGGTGTTGGTGGGCCGGTCAGGCTCCCTGCGGATCTTCACGTGCCCCGCGGACCCGAGGCACGAGCACAAGGTCAACCTGCAGTAGCCGACTTCATCTCGGCTCACGACCGCTCCAGGGTCTCGTGTGTTCAGGACCTGAGGCCACGGCCCGCCATGGGGCGGTTCCCGAGCCTCCGCCCCCTGGTGGGCTTCGAGTCCGCCCACGTCCGCTGGCAACCTGTGAACGCAACCCATCCCGGCTGCCAGTTAGCCACCGGGCCTGGAACCCAAACGGTGGGGCAGGTCACTCCATGAGTGCACTGTTGTCGCGCCCAGTCGACCAGGCTCCCGGAGTAAGCGCCGTCCGCCCAGACGAGGCGGATGAGAAGTACATCTTCCGCAGCCGCGCGAGCAACGGGACGGCCAGGACCAGGCCGAGGCAGTCCACGAGCAGGTGCCGCTTCCTGCCGCCTACCTTCTTCCCGCCATCCCATCCCGACGTCGAGCGCGGGATGTTCGCTGCCGCCCGCACCGACTGCGAGTCGATGATCGCGGCTGTCGGACCGGTGAACGGCCTTCCCTCTCACGGGTCTTGTCGCGCAGCCGGTCGTGGAGCTCGGTGAGCAGGCCCGTGATCTGCCAGCGGTGGGCGAAGGCGCGCACGCGCCGGTACGGCGCGAAGACGGATGTCCGGCGCGGGACTAGCCGACGCCCCCAACCTCGGCTCTACTGGAGCGACCCGAACGCCCAGATAACGCGAGGAACCTGGCAAAAGGTCGGCGGCCCCCGCCGTGCTCTCTCCGGCGGGCCTCCCGCTCCCATTTCCGCTCCACATTGTCGATGCCACCCTGCGGGGAGGTCCCTGTGAACGACTCGGAAGAATCCGCGGCCGACCGCCAGACGACCGACGAACAGCCCAAACGCACCGAGGACGCCATGACGGTGGCCCTCGCGCCCGCCTTCATCAACGACGCCGGCAGCTTCGCCGCCGTGGCCGACGACGACCGTCAACTCGCCGCGCTCTACGCCTATGCCAACCTCGACTGCCTGGTCGATCTGGCCAAACTGGTGGCCCACGACTTCTTCGTACGCCCCCAGCTCTACACCGACATCAGCGACAGCGAAGTGCTCACCGAGCTGGCCCGCCTCGAGTCGCGGTCCGGCAGCCATGAGTACTACCTGGCCCCGGCCCAGCGCAGGGCCCTGTTCACGCCGTTGTTCGGCGACCCGGAGGCTGGCGGCGACTTCGTTCGGCTGCGCGAGCCCTTCCTCGAGGCCGCCTCCGCCTTCGCCCAGTGGAGTCAGGCCTCCGGCATTCCGATGCTGCGCGAACGGGTACGCACCACGCACCGTCCACTGCGCGAGTTTCTGCTCGGCCTACGGGGCTCGTCGGTGAACTGGAGCCGCCAGGTCATCGGAGGCCTCGCCGAACGCGTCGCCTATCCGATCCTCAGGGAGCGTGGCGTGATCGCCGTGTTCGGCCTCAACCAGCCGCCCGGCCCTGCTTGGCCGTACCGGGAGGACGCCAACGGCGACAAAGTGGTGGAGCAGATCGCCGGGCAGCTCGACACTGGTGCCGCCCAGCCGCTGACCCGGGAGAGTTTCGGGGTACGCCAACGGATTGCACTGCGCGGCGCCGAAGCCCTCGCGGCCGTCCTGCAATTCCGCGAGGAGGACGGCGACGAGCAACTGGACGCCCTGATCACCCGGGCCTACACCTGGCACGCCACGCTGAAGGCAGCCCGCCCCAAGACCGACGGGGACCGGGCCGGCAACGGCACCAGGACATGACCGACGAACGGCTCACCCAAGGGCCCCGGGTGAGCGGGCCGGGCGCGCTGCCGGTGCGGGCCGCCATCGCCGCCATCCGGCGGATGGCCTCGCAGCCGCCCCCGTCGGAGTCCTTCGGCGCATGGCTGGGCACCAGCCGCCTGCCGCACGAGGACGGCGACAAGGTCGCGGTGCGGCGGATCGTCACGCCCGCGCACCTCGTCGACCCGGACGCGCTGTCCTCGATGTCCGCCACGAACCGGGCCGCGGCGGTCGGCCTGAACGCCGCCCGCGAGGCGATCGCCGGCCTAGAGCGGACCCTCGGCGCGGGCGACGCCGGCGACCTGCACGGCACCGCCGCCGAGCGGCTGGTGCTGCGCCATGCCGCCCGGTCCGCCCTGGCCCACTCGGCCGAGGCACTGACGGACGGGGCCGCGACCGAGCAGGTGGCCGGCCGGGCGTTGGCGGACCGGCAGGAGAGCGCGGACACGCCACACGACGCCACCGAAGCGGACTTCCTCACCCGGGCGTTGACCCTCCTCGGCGGCCCCGTGCGCGCACCGCTCTTCGGCGGCCCGATCGTGCCCGGCAGCGCCTTCCACGACTTCGCCGAGTACCAGTTCGTCCGCGACCCGTGGTCGAGCATCGGCCTCGGGACCCCGGCCACGGTCACCCCGCCGACCCTCGAGCGCTTCCTCGACCGCGCGCACGAGATCATCAGCAACGCGGTGTGGGCCTATTGCGTCATGGAGCTCGACACCGGCCCGTACACGAGCATCTCCTACACCCCGTACTTCCCCGGTTTCATCGACACCCTCTACCGGCTCTTCCTGCGCTTCCTGGCGGAGGACCTGTACGAGCTGCAGGCCGCGCTGATCCTGCCGTACACCAACAGCTCGCACATCCCGATGGACGACGTGCTCTCGGCGTTCGACCACTGGGTCTGCGAGCTGTGCCGGCTGACGCCGTACAACGCGGGCAAGATCGCCGCGTCGTTCGACGACCCGGCCCGCTGGCTCAAGGCCGCCAAGGAGGTCCTGGCGCTGTTCGACAAGATGTTCCCGAACGCGGAGCCTTCGGAGTTCCTGCCCGAGGAGGACACCGGGCAGTACGGCTTCACGCCCTACCCGGGCGGGGTGAACTTCGGGCTGCGCGTGGTCTACCGGCAGGAGTGGCTGCCGCTCGGCAACCAGCCGGGCGAGATCGTCCGCACCGTACCGCTCGGCCCCAAGCAGTCGGAGAAGGTCTCGGTCAAGCTCGTCCGTACCGCCAAGGACGTCCGCAGCTCCGAGGACGTCACCTCCACCGAGACCACGACGGACTCCTCGACCGCCACCAAGGACTCCAGTGAGGTCGTCGACCAGGCCTCCTCGAGCTTCAAGTGGCATGTCGACGCGGAGGCGAGCGGCGGGTTCGGCCCGGTCACCGCCAAGCTGTCGGCCGGCGCGGGCGGGGAACAGGGCTCGTCGAGCAAGGACACCAAGGCCAATCTGACCGAGACCATGGCCAAGACGGCCAGCCGGATGAAGCGCGATACCAAGATCGTCGTCTCGACGGAGACCTCGGTGACCGACGAGACCAGCCGCGTCTCGGAGATCGTCAACCCGAACGACGAGATCGCGATCACCTACGTCTACTCGAAGCTGCAGCGCGCCTACGAGCTCACCACCCATCTGGCCGAGGTCAACTCCGTCGTCTTCGTTCCGGAACCGGTGATCCCGCCCGGGGCCGTGACGACCGGCTGGGTGCAGCGGCACGCCTCGATCATCGCGAAGGTCCTCCTCGACCCGGCCTTCGCCGGGGAGCTGGCGGCGATCGTCGCCGAACCCGACGAGATGACGCTGCCCGACGACGGCGGGGTCTTCAAGGCCGGGGCCGTGGCGGCGAACGCCGCGACCGGCACCTACAAGGAGTTCACCGGCGGCTACATGCCCGACCTGCTCGCCTCCGGGCAGGACGCCTATGCCCGCGCCCTGGAGGCGGCACGCGCCGAGTCGGCCGACAAGCAGCGCCGCAAGCACCGGCGCGGGGGCCTGCTCGCCCACATCCGGCGGCACATCCTGCACTATCTGCGCGCCGTCTGGGCCGACGAGGACTCCGACCAGCGTTGGCTGCGCTACTCGCGGCAACTCGTCCCCACCCGCTGGGTGTTCGTCCCCGACGGCGTTCCACGCGAGGGCTACCCGGTCAACGGCCGCTTCGTCGCCGACTACGCGACCGAGAGCCTGCGCCCGCTCACCGAGATCATCAACCCGGCCGGGCCGATCGGATACGCGGGCAACTACGCAGTGTTCCTGCTGCGCGGCTCCGCCCGCCTGGCCAATATGCACGAGGCGCTCTCCGCGCTGCGCGCCGGATACGCCCGCTTCGAGGTGACCGTGGCGCCGCCCGCGTCCCTGGTCTGCCTGGACTCGGTCGCGTACGAACCGCGCTATCCGTTCGCAACGTACGAGCTGAAGTCCACCGGCAGTACGTGGACGGGGCGGGTCAGCGCGGTCGGCGGCAAGGCCTGCGATCTCCCGGTCGATGTGCGGGCGGTGGGGCACGGGCTCGATCTGGACGGGCTGCGCCTCTGGCTCGACGGCACCCCGGCCAGCGGTGACACCGTGCGCATCGTGCTGCAGGTGACCGGTGAACTCACCGACCCAGAAATGCGGCTGCTCAAGCTGTCCGACCCGCTGCCGCCGCTCACCCAGCAGCCGGGGTTCTTCAGCGCTGGGCTGCTCGAGGAGATGATGCGGTACGTTCCCGCCGTCGCGGTCGCCCTCGCGGCCAAGCGGAGCTGGGCGCAGCTGGACGAGGAGCAGCGTGACGTCGTCCGGGCGAACTACCACCGATTCCTGATGACCCGGGGCGCCACCCGGCGAACCGTGCTCGACACCAACAACCTGGTCGTCGACCTCGACGTCGGCGACACCCCGGCGCTCGAGGACTTCAAACGGCTGCATCGCTACCTCGACGTGCTCAAGGAACTGGAGGAGCGGCACCGGCGCAGGCTGGAGAACCAGCGGCTGAACGAGCGGCTCGCCAAGGGCCTGCTCGGCGACCCCGACATCGAGCGGATGACCGTCGTCACCGGCGAAGGGGCGCTGGGCGAGGCCGCGTTGGCCGACCTGCTCGGCGGGGACGACGACGGCGAGCGGACTGCGCGCGCCGAGTCGAACGGTGGGCCACGGGAAGGGGGCGGCGGCCGTGGACCGGCAACCGTCTGACGAGGCACGCGAGTTGAGGGGCGGGGCCGTGGCCTGGCTCGGCGCGAGTGCGGCGGA
This sequence comes from Streptomyces sp. NBC_01465, assembly GCF_036227325.1. Lineage (NCBI taxonomy): Bacteria > Bacillati > Actinomycetota > Actinomycetes > Kitasatosporales > Streptomycetaceae > Streptomyces > Streptomyces sp. NBC_01465. Next base: position 9,044,501 of record NZ_CP109467.1, read on the forward strand.
ACGCCGGGTGCGCGAGGCGGCGCCCGTGGTGCCGCCCGGGCAGGCGGTGCCGTCCACCGACGTCAGTCCCGGCCTGCGCGGCGACGAAGTGCGTGTCGTCGCTTACCAGGAGGACTGGCCCGACCGCTTCGCCGCGGAAGAGCTCGAGCTGCGGGCGATCCTGGCCGACGCCGGGCTCGAGGCAGACATCGCCCATGTCGGCAGCACCTCCGTGCCCGGCCTGGTAGCCAAGCCCATCATCGACATCGCGCTCGGCGTGCCGGACCCCTCGGCCGTGGGCCCGCTGCTCGCCGCGCTGCTCGCGGCCGGGCGGGTCTACATCAAGGCCGGCAACCAGCCGGGCATGCTCCTGGTCGGCAGGGGCGACCCGCGGACCGTGCTCTACCACCTCGTCACGCACTCCACGCCCGCCTGGGACCGGCTGCTCCTGGTGCGCCAACAGCTGCGCCGGCACCGGGGGTTGGCCGAGGAGTACGGGCAGCAGAAGCTCGCTGCGGCCGCCCAGCACCCCACCTCCCGCCTCGCCTACGCCGCCGCCAAGGGCGAGATCGTCCGCGCCATCCTCAACCGGGGCCACCTCGAACGCAGACGGGCCGCCGCCGCGCACGCCGTGGACCGGCAGCGCACCGCGCTCGAGCAGCAGCTGGGGCTGCTCGAAACGGGCTATCGCGGAGCGACGGACGAGCCCGCCGCGCAGCCGGTGCCCGTGGTGGACTACCCCACCTGGTAGCCGCACATGGCTGGCGAACAGACACCCGGCGCGGGACGCGGCACCGGGAACCCCGGGACCGCGGACCGGGGCACCACGGACACGGGCACGGCCGTCGCCGTGCGCTGGGTCGACGTGATGCTCGGCGTGCCGAGTACGGGGCTGGGCCTGCTGCGGGTGACGCCGGTCTCCGGTGACGTGCTTCTGATCCCGGTCGAAGGGCTGCACGACTGGGCCCCCGGGCCCGCCTCGTGGACGTACCAGCGGGGCGTGCACAGGCTGCTGCGCGGCGGCGTCCTGCTGTGGCGGTCCACGGGGGGCGAGGGCACCAACTACCGTCAATTCTGCCTAATGATGGAGCGCACACCGGGCGCCGTGCCCGTCTCCGTCATCGCGGTGGGAGTCAAGGGCAAGGGCGGCAGCGTACATCCGCTGAAGGCCGATCACCGTCCGCTGCTCCTCGACCCGAGGCTGCGCAAGCTGCTGCACGACCTGCTGCAACGGTTTGGGAAGGTGCGCGTGCCCGAGGCCGACGAGCTGACCACCGAGCGGCTCGCGGCCCTCACCCATGCGTCCGCCGACGCGAAGGCCGTGGCCGATCGTGCGGCGCAGGCGTGGGCCCAGTTCGAGGCGGCCCGCGGCGCCAAGCCCGACCAGTTCGCGCTGATGGCCGAGACCCTGGTGACGCAGGGGGCGTACGACAACACCACTGTGCTGACCAACCAGCTGGAGATCCGCCGGGGCGCGGAGGGCCTCGGCCTCTACCACCGGCAGTGGCCGCTTATGTACTACGGGCCGGACGGGCAGCCCTGCATGAACGAGGCAGGCGTGGAGCGCGACCAGTTCTACCAGGCATTCCGGCGCCATCTCGCGATCCGTGTCCCGCTGCCGCCGAACAACATCGTCACCCGGTACCTCAACGCGCTGCGGCTGACGGCGACCGACGAGAACGTCGCGCTGGGCGAGGCGATCGACGGCTACTGGCGCAACGGCGAACTCGCGTCCAAGGAGGTCATGCGGGACTGGGACCGGCAGGAGGCGGTGAAGAAGAAGCTCGACGAACACTATGGGCCGTTCGTCTTCTTTCTGTGCGCGCACGCCCTCGCGACGGTGCTGAAGAGGTTCAAGCGCACGGCGCCCTTCGGCCATGGCCTGATGGTGGCCCTGCACGCGGCTGGCAAGTTCTTCCTGATCACGTTCACCGCGAGCTGTGCGCAGATGATGCTCGACGCCGGAGTGCACTTGAGCAAGGTGATCACGGTCGACGGCAAACCGGTCGACGACCTCTCGCAGAGCCATCTGGACGCCGCGGTCGCCCAGATCCGGCGCCTGCTCGTCGAGGTGGTGGCCTTCGGGCTCGAAGCGGGGATGCTCACCCTTGCCCTAGCGGGGGCCAAGGCGCTGCCCGGGCCGCCGGATGGGCCCATGCCCGCGGCCGTGACCGCGGGGGCCCCGAGCCGAGCGGTGGTGGCCGGGGGCGCTGGGACCGCGGCGGCCGAAGGCGGCGGTGTGGTGGCGTCTCCGCCCTACCTAATGGCGACGGGCAGGAGGCCGCCCACAGGCGAGACCGGCACGGAGAAGGAGAAGCGTGAGCTGCGCGCGGACAAGCGTCCGCGGTCCGACCGGCGTTATTTCGCCAGGAAGCAGATCAAGGTCAAGAAGCTGATCGAGGACCTCCTGGTGCACATGAAAACGCTGACACGCAAGGGAGTGCCGGATCCGATGCCGGGTCTGAACGGCCGCGATCTGGGAACCGAAACCGCCAGGTTCATCGAGCGGTACCCCAAACTCCGGGCGCGTTGGCTGGAGTTGTGGCGGGAACTGATCGAGCAGCGCAGAAAGCTGGGCGTCCAACTCGAGGCGGCGAAGGGTGACCAGGCGGCCACCCGGCCCCTGCTCGAACGGGAGCAGAAGCTGATCGAGCAGATGGACGAGCTGACCAAGCTAGAGAAGGGCACGATCGGAGACAAGAGGCTCGACCTCTTCGAAGCCTTTCTGGACGACTTCCGCATCGTCGTCACCGACGTCACCCAGCGCCCGTTCGACCCGGTGCACAACTTCAAGACCATGCTGTACACCCAGATCATGAGCTGGCTCACCGGATACGCCGAGGTGTACGGCATCGACATCGACAACCTGGACGCACAGCGGATGTTCCAGGCGGAGCCCAACCCCGCGCCCGAAACCGGATCCGCACCCACACCTGGACCCGAGAACGTGCCCTGAATGCGCACCGCGCCAGCGGCTACGGTGTAACTCCAAGGTGGGGTTTGCCCCGAAATGTGGACATCTCTTGAAGGTCGGATCGTGGGATCCGACGAGGAGGTGTCCAGGTGGCTGTCACCCGGTATTCGGAAGAGTTCAAACGGGACGCGGACGTAGCCCTTGGTGCCGGGCCAGGCTGCGGGCTGGCGCGACTGGCCTCGCATGTGCCCTTGGAGCCGTCAGTTTCACAGGCACCGCACCTTGGTGGCCAAGGTTGGCAAAAATCGGACATTAAACTCTAAATCTATTGTTTGCGGTGGGCCTCGGTGCAAGACTCTGGCCGCCTGGCCGAAGCACCTCGCCGGCCAGACCACCGCTCCGCCTCTCGGCCCGCGGGACCCAGACCCAACCATTTCGCGTGAACCGGGTGTCGCTCGGGCTCTCCATCCATCTCTCAGCGAGAAAACCGGAGAAGGCCCATGACGATTCGACGCAAGCTGCTCGCGCTCCTCACCGCGGTGTTGGCCCTGCTTGCCCTCTCTATGGCCAGCGCCCCGGCACAGGCCGCAGGCTTCACCCCGATCAACATCTGGAACTCCAGCCACTGCCTCGACAACGCCACCGAGAACGCGGCGAAGCTCCACATGTGGTCATGCACCGGCGGCTCCGAGCAACGGTGGCTCCAGGGGATCAACACGACCACCCAGATGTTCACTTTCACCAACCAGCACACCGGGCGCTGCATCACCGCCCCCGCATCGGGCACCGGCACGGTCATCATGGGCGTCTGCAACGCAGGCGCCACCACCCAGCAATGGCGGGCCCTCTACGTGGCCAACCCCACCTCCCCTTCCGCAGGGTGGTACGTGATCTGGCAGAACCGCTCGAGCGGATACTGCCTGTCGACGCCCAGCGTGGGCAACGGCACGCTCGTGCAAACATGGCCCTGCGACATCGACGACCACTACCAGAAGTGGCACCAGCAGTAGGCACTCGCCCGTACGCTTCGACATCACTTACAGCACCCGAAAGGCTGTCCCGCAAAGGCCGACCGGGCCCCGCGCCGGGTCGTGAGTGGGATAGTCGTGGGACTTCGACGCGGGGCTGTGGCAACCTGCGAACATGCCAGAGCTGCGCCTTCATGCAGGCCGATACTTCGCTGTTCAGTTCCACTACGCCTTGCCGGACGATGCCTGGTGTGTGGAGCTGAGCGAGGCTGTCGCGGCGCCGGCCGCCTGGGCTGAGATCCCCGACGCGGCAACGCATCTGCCTGGACCGGCCTTCCTGGTTGCGGTGATACCCGATGAGGATCCAGACCTGGAGCCGACCGTCCACATCCATAGCCACGACGAGCGCGTCATCCCCTACGAGATCATGCGCTGGTTCATGGAGCATGTGGCCGAGCAGGTGGAACGCTGCCGCATCACGTTCGAGCAGGGAGCACCTGAAGCAGTGCAATGATCACGCAGTGACTAGTGTGATCACAGCGTCGGAACCTTCCTGGATAGCCCCGTTCAGCGGACTGAGTCCACGTCAGTTCAGCAAACTGATCACAGCGTTGCGGCGCGGAGGTGCGGATCCCTTACGCAAGGGACGGCCGTGGAGTCTGCCGCTCGAGGACCGCGTGCTGCTGATCGCGGCGTATTGGCGGACGAACCTGACCCTGCGCCAGCTGGCGCCGCTCTTCGGGGTGTCCAAGTCCGCGGCCTACCGCATCATCGACCACCTCGGACCCACGCTCGCTCTCCAGCAACGCAAGCGGTTCCGCAAAGACACCGTGCTGATCGTGGACGGCACCCTGGTTCCCACCCGGGACCACATTATCGCCGAGCAATCGAAGAATTGCCGGTACTCGACCAACCACCAGGTCGTCATCGACGCCGATACCCGTGCGGTGGTCGTGGTCGGATCGCCTCTGCCCGGCAACCGCAACGACTGCAAGGCATGGGAGGAGTCCGGCGCGAAAGCTGCTGTGGGCAACACCCTGGTCATGGCCGACGGCGGCTATCCGGGCACCGGGCTTCTCATGCCTCACCGTCGCTCCCCGGGCGAGGAGTTGTCCGAGTGGAAGCGGGAGCACAACCGCTCGCACAAACAGGTCCGCGCCCGCGTCGAGCACGTCTTCGCCCGCATGAAGACCTGGAAGATCCTCCGCAACTGCCGCCTCAAAGGCGCCGGCGTCCACCACGCCGTACTCGGCATCGCCCGCCTGCACAACCTCAACCTCGCTGGGTAGGCCGCGGGTTGCAGCAGCAGCCAACCGGACTCCGGACACCTCAAAGATCATTTACGGGACAACCTTTAGCAAGCCCCGCCGGGCTCATGCGGGGCTCGGTTGACGGCGAGATCGTCACCGCAAGGTCTTCGGCGATCTCGCAAGGCTTCTTGCCGCTGAACCTCCGCCGGAAGGCCCGCCGCCTGCTCGCCATGCTGCCGCCTGGCACTGTGAAGGGGAAGGTGGTGTGAACCGGCGCACGGAACCGGAGCAGGCTGTCTGTGCGGGCGATTAGTGAGGTACATGGCTGTTGTCAGTGGTCCTCGCTAATCTCCTGGGATCTGTGCGGTGTCGGACGATCAGGGGGCGAGATGCTGCGGTTAGACGGTGGCCGGGTGGCCGCTCGCGGGTTTCAGTACCAGTACTTGCGCACACTCGAAGCGATGCTGACGGCCTCCGACTGTGCACAGGTGCACGGATGCCGGATCGAAGGGCCCGCCGACAGCACGTCGACCTCGGCCGTCGACGTGGTCGATTTTGACCTGGTGGACGGGGTCGGCGACTGCGTGCTGGCGGCGCAGGTCAAGAGCGCCTCGCCGGGACGCCAGGTCAGCGCCCCAGATGCGTTCACGATCCTGGCCGAGTTGGTCTCCAAGGTCGAGGCCGAGACGTATGAGCTGATCACCGCGGCGCTGCCCGATCGCAATTGCCGGGCCCTGGCCAAGGCCCTGGACGAAGCATCCTCCTCGCCCCTGCGGCTGAAGGAGGTGCTGGCCGGACTCTTGGAGAGGGCCCCGTCGGCCACGGCCCGCCTGGAGGCCCTCTCCGAACAGGACCTGGCACGGCTGGGTCGGGCCAGGATGGTCTTCGACTCCAGGGACACCGAGGCCATCCGCCAGGACCTGCGGGAGCGACTGCGCCAGAGGCGGGCCCGCCATCGTGCCGGCCTGGGCGGCCGCTCGGCGGGCCTGATCATTGGGCATCTCGTCGCCGAGATCATGCGCCGCGCAGCCGAACCCCGCGAGGCGTACTGGACGATCGCAGACTTCACCGCAGCAGCGCTGGTCGACGACGACGTACTGGTGCGGGCGATGGGCCGGCAGGACTGGGGTACCGTGTTCGGTTCCCTCCCGCCGGTGCCCGACGTCGCTCGCCCGCTCCTGCTCGGCGACATCGCCGAGGTGCTGACTCCTCCGGCGCCCGATGCCCGGTTGGTCAACTCCTGTGTGCTGGCGGGACTCTCGGGGATCGGCAAGTCCAGCGCGGCCGCCGCGTACGTCGCCGAACACGCCGACCGGTACGACCTTGTCTTCTGGATCGAGGCCGCGACGGAAGAGGCCCTCACCGCATCCTTCCGGCGCGTGTGGGGACACCTGAACGGGCATGCGCAGGACGGTTCGACGTCTTCGAGCACGGCCTACCTGCGCGAACAGGTCCACGAACTGCTCTCCGCGCTGCCCGGCCGCTGGCTGCTCATCTTCGATGACGCCTCTCCCACCACCGCCGACCCGTGGATCCCTCGACTGGGCCGCGGTGACGTACTGATCACCTCCATCGACAGCGCAGGCTGGCACCATGCCCCCAGCATCGGTGTCTCGCGGATGAACCACGCTCAGGCAGTGGAACTGCTCACCTGCCGCCTCCTGCTGAGCAACGAAGCGGCCACCGCCCACCAAGAAAGTTTGGACGCGCTGGCCGACACCCTGGAGGGATGGCCGCTGGCCATCGAGCTGGCCTGCGGATACATGCGCACCTGCAGCATTCCCGTCGAGCGGCTTGACCACTACCGCTCACTCCTGCTCGACAGAGCCCTGAACGACCGCAGATCAGTTCCCTCGGGCTACCCGCGCACCCTGGCGGCCACCATCGATCTGAGCCTGGAACGACTGGCCCAGAACACCGCCGACGACAGCGAGTTCCCCTACCAGGTACAAGAAGTGCTCGGATTTCTCTGCTACTTCGCATCCCAGCGCATCCCTGTGCACTTGGCCATGGCTTCTGCGTTCATCGGTCCCGATGCCGTACCCGCTGGCGCGGAGGCCATTTTCCTGGACGAATCCACCGTTCCAGTACGGGAGATTATCCGATCGCTGATCCAAGTGTCCTTCGTCCGCTACGCCGAGCCCCTGCCCGTCCTCTATCCTCAATTCCCCGGCAGCGACGACACCGTGTCGATGAACACCGTCCTGCAGCATCTGCTGCGCCAGCGCCTGGCACAGGGAGCGGGAGTCCAAGAGGCGCTCTCGCGCAGCGCGTTCCACACCGCGCGCTGGCTCGGTGCCGCCTTGGACTCCGACGACGGCGACCGGGCCTGGGAGGTGGCCCAGCACGCGGCGGTCCTCGTGGACCACATCCAGGTCAAGGCGGTCAAGGACAACCACACCGCGATCCTGATCGGTAACCTCGCCGGTTTTGAGCACGTCCAGGGGCAGACAGGCGGAGCGCTCAGGCTGTTGCATCTGGAACTTGCCTGGCTTGAGGAGCTGGCCGACCCCAATGAGCTGCTGATCGCCCAGACCCGCATCTCCCTGGCCCAGTTGTACACACGCGAGGAATCGTCCGAAGCCCCGGACCAAGCCCTCACTCTCCTGCCACCGCTCATCGACTACCTCGACCGCGTGCGCCGCGAAGACGCCGGCGAGCCGGCCGCCGCTCTGCTGGCCACAAAGGTCCGGCTGCTGCTGCACAACCTGGCCGACCAGCACCCCGACGACCTGCGGTTGCGGTCCCTGCTCAATGCCTTCACCACCGTGACCACCCAACTGCCCCAGACCCCAGCCGTCGCCGAACTGATCGAGGGCGACCGGATAGCGCGCCTGTTCGGTGACGGTGACGTCCAAGGCGTCGCACACGCCGCCCGCGATCTGCTCCACGGAAGCGGACACTCCTTCCACGCTGCGGAAGTTCAGCGCCAACTCATAGAAGCGCTCGCCTACCAGCACCGCTGGCAGGAGGCCGAAGCCGAGTTCGAGAAGTACCTCGTCTATACCGGCCCCCGCTCCCTGTACCGGTCCTCCGTCCAGGACTTCGTACACAACGTGGGACTCGCCTGCGCACTGGCGTGGCTCCACTTCGTCAGCAGCCAGGCCGCGGCTCTGCTGCACCGCGTCTTGACGGAGAGCGGTACCGAGCATCTCGAGGCAGCACTGCCTGACCACGAACGGGCTCGGTTCACCCTGCTCAAGGCGGTCGATGCCGCAGCCCGCAGCGACACTGCCGTCTTCCTCCCGCTGATGAGAGAACTGGGCGCCAATCCTTTCGACAGGGAGGGCCTCGATCCGTCCTCCCCTTGGGAGCAGGTACTACAATCCCTGGTGGACCGGCTCAAGATCACCGTTAGCACGCAGATCCACGACCAGATCCAGGCGAACGGGGAGTGGCTGTTCGATCTGAGCCGTATGCCGGCCCTGCAGCGTGCAGAGATCCGCCGGATCATTGACGAGGCCCGCATCCTCGTCCACTGCGCACTCAGCGGCGAGAGCCCATTCCAGTCGCTGAGCATCAACCGGAACCCGATGAGCGGCGACAGCATGGCAGACGCACCGACGCCAATCATGCTGATGGAGCCCCGCCACACGCTGACGGCGGCCGCTCCGCAGGGCGGGACCATGGAGTTCCAGGTCCACCGGATCAGTGGCGCAGGATTTCGCCGGATGAACCCCGAGGTCATCTCGATCCCCACTGCCCCCGGGTGGAGGCTGCGCCGCAGAGGCGGCCGCCTGGAACTGCGGGACCAGGACGGCACGGTATGGGCGCGCGCGCTGACCAGTCTTCCGCCCCGGTGGCACCAGGCAGCCATCGCCCGGGGTCGCGTACTGGTGGTGTACGGATTCGGGCTGGGACTGGAGGAACCGGCCGAGGAGCGCGCCGCGTTCGCCTCGCCCCGGGCCTTCGCAGAACACTTCCACGTGGCTGCCTCCGCAGGACTGCTGACGGCTGCGTACGTGGCCTGGGACCCCACGCCACCGCGCCAGGCCGCCCGCCGCCAGAAGGGTCGCAAGCAGCACAAGCGGTGACCGGGCTCGCCCGCCGACCGATGCGCCCCGCGCGCCACACAGGTCAGGGGCCGGGAGGCGTGATGAGGCTCTATGACTGCCAGGTGTGCGCCGGGGGTGCGTCGGCGAGCGTGGCGAAGAAGCGCTGATGCCCCCAGGTGTCGGGGTTTCCGATGAGGAACAGGCGGCGCTTTGCGCGGCTGATGGCGACGTTGAGGAGGTAGGGGGGGCTGCAGGGGTGGGTGACAGGTTGACCTGCCCCACCGTTTGGGCTCCAGGTGCGGTGGCTAACCGGCAGCCGGGATGGTGTCGTTCTCGGAGAGTAGTTCGTACTCGACGGGGGTGCGGTAGCCCAGTGCTGAATGCCGTCGCTGGCGGTTGTAGAAGATTTCGATGAACTCGAAGATTGCGTTGGCCAGTTCGACCCGGGTCTTCCACCGCTTGCGGTTGAGCAGCTCGATCTGCATTGAGGACCAGAACGATTCCATCATCGCGTTGTCCAGGCCGACCCCGAAGGTGCCGAACGAGGCAGAAGGCCGGCGGAGCGGATCCGCTCCCCGAAGACCCAGGAGGTGAACGGGGTGCCGTGATCGGCGTGAACGATTCCGCCCGGCTTGGGGCGGCGGTTGCGGATGGCCATGTCCAGCGCGTTGACCACGAGGGTGGAGTCCTGCCGTGAGTCGATGGACCAGCCCACGATCCTGCGGGCGCTGGGCCATGTCAGTCCCGGTTCTCCAGGCTGACATGTGTCTCACGAGACACCAACCCCCACCGGCAGGAGCGTCCTCGACCGTCAGGAAAGATGGCTCCGTTGGACCGAGCTTGTCCTTTACCTACCAGAGATGGCCTTGAGGGTCTCGGGACGTTTGACGCTCTTGCCCACGTCGTAGCGGAGTGCGGGCCAGCGGTTCTCGGTCCCGCGGGCCCGATTCCGTCGGGCTACCCGACCACGGAATGCACCTATCCGCGTTGGTCGTTGCAGGTGGTGAAGACAGAGGTCACGACGGTCCGACGCCGCCGTTGCGCTTGGCAAAAGCCGTGATGAGATTGTCTCGGGCCTTCACCGAGATCGGGTGGTCCTCACCTAGCACTTGCATAGCGTCCGTGAGGTTCCGCTCGCACAGGGGGACGGCCCGCTCCAGGTCTCCCGCCGACACGTAGGCCTCGGCGAGTTTGTTGCGGATGGTGAAGGTGTCGGAGTGATCCTCACCCAGCACGCGCACGGCGTCTGTGAGGTTCTGCTCGTACAGGGGGATGGCCTGCTCCAGGTGCCCCGTCGCCTCGTAGGCGTGGGCGAGTTTGTGGCGGTAGATCAGGGGGGAGGGGTGGTCCTCACCCAGCACGCGCACGGCGTCCGTGAGGTTCCGCTCGTACAAGGGGATGGCCCGCTCCAGGTCCCCCGCCGACACGTAGACGTGGGCGAGTCTGTTGCGGGAGACGAGGGTGTCAGGGTGGTCCTCACCCAACACGCGCACCCGATCTTTCAGAGTCCGTTCGAAGAGGGCAACAGCCCGTCCCGGATCTCCCGCCGACACGTAGGCCTCGGCGAGATTGTTACGGATGGTGAAGGTGTCGGAGTGATCCTCACCCAGCACGCGCACGGCGTCTGTGAGGTTCTGCTCGTACAAGGGGATGGCCTGCTCCAGGTCTCCCGCCGACGCGTAGACGTGGGCGAGTTTGTGGCGGTAGATCAGGGGGGCGAGGTGGTCGGTGCCCAACACGCGCACGGCGTCCGTGAGGTTCCGCTCGTACAAGGGCATGGCCCGCTCCAGGTCCCCGGCCGCCTCGTAGACGTGGGCGAGTCTGTTGCGGGAGACGAGGGTGTCAGGGTGGTCCTCACCCAACACGCGCACCCGATCTTTCAAGGTCCGTTCGAAGAGGGCACCAGCCCGTCCCGGATCTCCCGCCGACACGTAGGCCTCGGCTAGATTGTTACGCAGGGTAAGGGTGACTGGGTGATCGGCGCCCCATACGCGCACGGCGTCCGTGAGGTTCTGCTCGTACAGGGGGATGGCCCGCTCCAGGTCCCCCGCCGACACGTAGGCGTTGGCGAGGTAGTTGCGGTAGATCAGGGTGTCGGGGTGGTCCTCACCCAGTATCTGCAGGGCGTCTGTGAGGTTCTGTTCGTGCAGGGGGATGGCTCGCTCGAGGTCTCCCGCCGACTCGTAGGCGTTGGCGAGGCGGTGGCGGATGTGGATGATGTCGGGGTGATCGGCGCCCAGTACCTGCACCCGGTCGGCCAGTAACTCGGCGTACACAGCAGACGCACCAGCTGCGTCTCCAGCCTCCTCTTTCCAACTGGCCAAGCTCCACCGGGCGTTGAGCGTGTTGTAGTGGTTGGGGCCACTTATTCGTTTGTAGTCCTTCACCAGCTGGGCGAAGTCGGATGCGGCAGAGGCCGCATCTCCTGCCTTCCCCCGAAAGCTAGCTCGGTTGAGTCGGACGGAGAGCACCTGAGTGTGGTCGGGGCCGAATACCCGCTCCATCGGCTCCAGCAAACCGGTCAGGTCGGCCACGGCACCGGCCAAGTCCCCCGCCTGCCCCCGCCACCGGGCCAGGTGAGCGCGGCCGATGAGCGTGTCCGGATGATCTGGGCCCAGCGCATCCTCAAGGTCTTTTAGCAGCTTGATCAGGTCGGTGACGGCAGCGGCAGCGTCCCCTGCATCTCCTCGCCATCGGGCGAGCTCATGGCGGATTTGGATGATCTCGGGGTGGTCTTCGCCCAGTACCCGTACCGCATCGTCCTGCAGCACGGCGAAGTCAGCCGCGGCGCCGGCTGCATCCCCGGCGTGCCCTCGCCACAGTGCGAAGTCTCGCCGGGCATTGAGGGTGTCTGGGTGGTCCGGGCCGAGATGGCCGCGGATGGTGTCGGCCAGGCGCTGGTAATAATCGCGGGCTGCGGCGGCCTGTCCGGTGTTGGAGAGGCTGGTGCCGCTGCGAAACAGCACTGCGTGAGCGTCGGGCTGATAGAGGGCGCCTTCGGCGGAGGAGACGAGCGCGGTGGTGTTGGCGCGCAGCGTCTGAGCAAGGATGGTGTCGTTTTCCACCGCGGGCCAGACCTCGAAGAGGGCGTCGGCAACGGAATGCGCGGCCTGGTGGCGCTCCTTGGGGGTGAGAGTGTCGCGGACGGTGCGCTGGACGAGCTGGTGGACGCGAACGGCCTGGTGAGGGGTGGTGGGGCTGTGGTGGATGAGGCTGAGCCGGTGCAGCGCCCCCAGGGCGCGTACGGCGTCCCGGGCGGAGACTGGGGCCGGTTTTTCAGCCGGGTCGGTACCGGTGCGCGGGCGGTGTGCGGTGAGGTGGGCAAGGGCAGGCTGGCTGGTCAGGACGATCTCAGGGATGCCGTTGGCATCAAGCAGGGCGGCCAGGTGGAGCATAGGGCGAGCCAGGCCGGCCGGACGCAGGGTGTCGGCTCGGTCGATGGACAACGACCAGGCGGCGGCCAGGGGCAGGGCCTGGTCGTCGGGGAGGGGATCGGGGGCGGTGTCGGCGAGGGCGGCAGTGCGGTCGGCCAGCAGATCACGGTAGCCGGCCACGGTCTCGCCGGTGTTGTCGATGAGGTAGGCGGAGGCCTGGGCGAGGGCCAGGGGCAGATGTCCGAGATCTTCTGCCAGAGCGGTGAGCTCGTCGGCGGATTCGTCGCGGCCGGTCAAGGAGGTGGTGAGGTAGGTGAGGGCTTCTTCCTGGGTGAACAGGCCGACCTCGATGGTGTGGCAGCCGGGGCCGACGCGGGCGGCGTCCTGGCGGCGGGTGGTGACCAGGGTGCGGCCGTGAGGACTGACCGGTGGCCACAGTCCACGCAGATCGGCGGGGTCGGCGACATCGTCCAGGACGATCAGCCACCGGCACGGCTCCGCCTCCGCCTTCTTGGGAGTGAGCCAGGCCAGGAAGGCGCGGGCGGCTTCTTCGGGGTCGTTTGGATCGGCCCGGTGCAGCTCAACGCCAGCCTGAGCATAGCTGGTCACGATGGGCGAACGGGCGCTCGCGGTGATCCACACAAGGACATCCAGGCGGCCTGTTGTACTGGTGTCGTTCCAGGCGGCGCGGGCGTAGTCGGCGGCCAGCTGGGTCTTGCCGACGCCGCCCATGCCGGTCAGCAGCTGGGTCAGCACGGCGGTGCCGCCGTGCTGGACCGTGGTGCGCAGCCTGTCCGCCTCAGCGCGCTGCTGGAAGGATCGTGCGGCGGACGGGATGACACCGACCTGGTGCGGCCATGGAGCCGGTTCCTGGGAAGCTCGCTGCTGCAGGACAAAGGTGCCGATGGACACGTGGCCGGTGATGGCGATTCCGCCGCTGACGCCGGTCGCATTCCCGGTGTCGGACAGGTGGACCGAGGCAGGGGCAGAGCCGCTTGTTCCCGGGACGGGACCGCGATAGCCGGTTACGGCCGTGCTGTCGTCAGTGCCCTGGGCGTTGCCGGTATCCGCCGCGGTCACTGATGGCTCAGGCGCCTCATCTCGCGCCTTGCGCGATGACTCTTTCGCCATGGGAGCGTGTCCTAGTCGGTGTAGTCGATGCCGGAGACGGAGTTCTTGCCGCTGGCCTCTCCCGTCCGCTTGGCTGTGGCCGAGCCGCGACCCTGGCCGCCGGGCCGTCTGATGCCGGTGACACCGCCTCTGCTGGCCTTGCCGGTTCGGGTGGCCCTGTCTGCGGGGCTGGCCGGGGACGGGTGCTGGAACAGAGCCCAGACCAGGGCCGCGATGGCGACGGCGGCCTGGATGGAGGCGCCGACCAGCTGCCCGGCACCGGGGCTGCCCAGCAGCCAGATCAGCGGCGTGGAGAGGATTCCCACCACCGCCAGCACGATGACCGCGATCTTCCGTCTCTGGGTCATGTAGGGCTTCCCCCTTCGTTGCCGACGGCCCGCCAGACCGGCTGACGCACCGAAGATTCGTACCAACAGGTCACGAAATCCTGTGACTTAAGAAACGCGCCCTGCGCTGCTATGGTTCCTGGGCTCCTCACACGGAATGGGTGGCGTCGTTGGCAGTGCGCAGCGGTCGGCGGCCGAGCTCATCTAGTGGGGCCGAGTTCACATCACTCTCGACGGGCGAGAGGCAGTGGGACGACGACGCCAGAGCGCTTGGCGAGTTGCTCACTGAGGGCGGGATTCTCGGCGAGGAGGGTGGCGATGACGGTTGCTGCGACGTCTACCTGCTGCTGAAGTCGTTGGCGCTCCGCGCCCCGTCGCCCCCGAACAACTCGCCCGCTCGGTCAGCGGCGAGCACCGCTTCGACCACGACGAACTCGACCCCGCCGAACACCGGCGCGCGCTGCTCGCCCTCGCACAAGACCTCGGAGCCCGCTGCCGCAGCGACCAACAAGCAGCCGGCGGACTGTCCCTGACGGTGCGGTACGCAGATGGCACCAGCACCACCCGCAGCCGCACCCTGACCGGGCCGACCCACCACAGCCGCGACCTTACCGACGCCGCCACCACGCTGTACGACGCGCTCGGCCTGCAGAGCTTGTCACCCGCCAGCTCACCTTCGACCTGGGTGACGGGAAGCCGCTGCTGATCGAGGCGGTCGCGGATCGGGCCCGCGCCCGCTACGGACACCACGTGATCAAACCCGGTGCCCTCGCGGAGAAGACGGACCGCCCCATCGCGGGTTCGTGAGGCGCTGGGAGCGCCCCACCCGGGTGAAGCGCTGGGGGCAGCGGGCCATCGTGACCTTGAGGGGGGCTGCTGGGTCAGGTGACGCTCTGTTCGCGCGGCTTCCGCGGTTCAGGGTGTCGGCCAGGCCTGGAGGAGGTAGTGCTCGGCGATGGGTTCGTCAGGTTCTTGGACGCCGTCGGGGTTGGTGTCGCGGCCGTGGGCGTGGAGGCGCATGCAGTAGGTGGCGGGGCCGGTGAAGGCGAGGTTGATCTCGTAGGCGTCCATGTCGTCGCTGTTCTCGTCGGGTCCCATGCAGGCGGTCAGGTGCGCGATGCCCAGGGTGGAGGTGTAGGACAGCTCGGTGACGTCGTCCCACGCCTGGGTCTGGTCGCGGGCGAGAGGAGTGGGGGAGAGATCGAAGGAGATCATGGCGTGTCCGGCGCTGATGCCCGCGATGACGTACAGGTGGTTCTTCCCGCCGGCGGCCAGGCCGTCGTGGTCGGCCGCGGTGATGGTCCGGTTCTTCAGGTAGTCGAGGTCGTCGTCTTCGAGGACGTAGAACTGGCTCTCGCCCACGGAGAACCGGTACGGGCCATGGATCATCAATCCACCCTAGGGCGGCACCGTCGCGGACCCGTGGAACAGGGGCCCGCGCCGGATGAGCCGCTAGTGCTGTGACCGGAAAGGTTCGCCGGGCTGGGAGCGGACAAGCAGTTTGAATGGGCTGGGCAGCCCGTGTACTGGGAGTGGGAAGATCGCGCTGTGACTATCACCCTGCATGACCTTGATGGTGAGCACTCGTTGACGCTCACTGCCGGCGACCTGGCCGCTGATGCGGCGGTGGTTGGCGCCGGACACGAGCCCAACGGGTACTTCTGGGAAGGTCTTGTGCAGTTCGCCTGGCCGGATCTTGCTGAGCGCCTCGATTTCGACAGCGAGGGCGGCATGTTCTGTGCGCTCGGGAGCTTGAGTGACCTCACGCAGCTCAAGACTGTCCTTGAGCCTGTGATCTCGAGCCTCAGCTCGGTTCGCGAGATTGTTGCCCGCGCTGAGACGGCAGGCTTCGAGTTCGACGACTGATGCTGTAATCAGCACGTCTGCCGATTCAGGCCGCAAGCTGGAGAGGTCTGCCGCCCCAGCGGGTGTGTTTCTCGCTGCGGATGCGTGCGCGTTCGCGTCGTTGGGTGGCGAGGACGTCCGGGTGGCGGGCGTTCTCGTTGCGCCAGCGCAGGTGGGCGTGCAGGGTCCGGGTCTGGACGGTGTGGTTGGGGTGGTTCGAGTTGGCGAGGGCGAACTGCCGCAGGGGCCCGAAGTGGGCCTCGATCGGATTGGCCCAGGACGCATAGGTCGGGGTGAAGCGGAGCTCGACCTTGTTCCGATCGGTCCAGTGGCGGATCCGCCGGTTCAGGTGCGCGGACAGGTTGTCGAGGATCACGTGGATCGGGGCGCCGTCCGGGCGGGCCGCGCGGATCGACCGCAGTGCCGTCCAGGTGTGGTCGATACCCTTGCGGCGGCGGACAACTCCCCGGAGCCGGTCGTCGCCGACCGAGTAGCAGCCGTGGAAGTACGTGATGCTGTGGGTGCGGCGGTAGGTCGCCGGCAGCCGGTCCGGATGGGGCTGGGGAGCCCAGCACGATCCTGCGATCGGGCGGATGCCGAGCGGGCCGAACTCGTCCAGGGCGAATGTCCGGTCCGGCCGCTCGGTGAGCGCGAACTCGATCTGGTCGAGTTTGACGTCGAAGTCCGGGTCCGGGGACTCCTTCAAGGTCTTGGTGCGTTGGAAGGAGATTCCGCGGCGGTGAGGGGCTTCGACCGTGCGGAAATTCCCCGTCCCCGCAGCTGCGGCACAATCGCCGGATGATCGGTAACAAGACAACTCACCGCACGGTGGACGGTGTTCGCATACCCGGCACCTGGCGCCACGCCTTCATCCGCAACGGCGGCACGCACTTCCTCACCGACCTGTTCATCTATGCCGACGGGCTCATCGACTGCTGGGAACTGGTCACCCTTGAGGAGTTCCAGAACAAGCTCGACAGCGGCTGGGTAGCCACCACCCTGCCCGACGGCGCCAAGGCATCCGCGTTCGAACTGGCCAGCTGGACCTTCAGCGAGCCCCACAGCCACCTCACCCCCGACCTGCTGGTCGCCGAAATACGAGACACCATCGACCAACTCAACGGGCGCCCGGATTCAACGGGCCGGTGCCTCGCCGCCGTCGACACCTTCCTCGCCGACCGGACCGAGGCAAACCGCGCCGCAGCCCGCAACGCCTTCCTGGCCATCCCGATCTCGCAGCGCCGCTACGCACTGGGCGACATGGACAGCAAAGACTGGCCGCTGCGGGTGCTGGTGGCGGGACCCGGCGGCGAAACGTATATCCCGGCCGAGGGGCCGATCATGCAGGAGGACTACGACAGGGCCGTCGCCTACTTCGAGGAACGGGCACGATGGGTTGCTGAACGGGCCACACGCGCCCCGGCAGACGGACCCGTGACCTCCTTCGCCCCGGCGATCAAGCTGTACCACACGTATCCGAGCAAACCGGTCGATGCCCCGGGATTCCGGGGCCTGCGCAACGACTACCCGGCCCCGATTGTCGTCGGCGAGGCCGGCTACCCATCTGCCGCCCACGCCTACTGGGCGCTGTCAGTCGCTGACCCCGAGGTCCGGACCGCGATCGCCACGGCAGAGACCCATGCCGCCGCACGCAAGTCCGCGACCGCGGCAGCACAGCGTGAGGGCTGGCAGCACGCCCGCACCGCGGTGATGACGGACCTCCTGCGCGCGAAGTATCACCAGCACCCCGACCTGGCCGAGATCCTCCTGACCACGAACGACGCCACCGTGATCTACGACGACGCCGACTCGGGCTTCTGGGGGGACAACGCCGGACGCGGCCGCAACTGGGCAGGCCGACTCCTCGAACTCGTCCGCTCGGAGCTACAGGCACAGCAGGCCGGCATCACAGGCCTGTAAAAGGCCGCCCGCCGCTCGAATCCGAGCTGCGACTGCTGGATGCGGAGCGACCACTGCGTCGCTGACCTGTGGTTGATGAAGCGCTCGGAGAACGAGCGCTTCATCAACCACCAGCTGCCACCTGACTTGGTGCAGAGAAGGAGCCGACACCACCGCAACAGCGCCAGCGGATAAGACCTTTGCGACTTCGCGGGCCTCCCGGTCGCCTGCAGATCCTTCACGTAGTCCGCCACCGGCGCGACCACCTCACCGGACCCAGAAGCCTGTACGCCTCCTACGGGTCATCCGGCTCCACCACAGACCCCGCCGACGGCACCATCAGCGCTGCGAGATCTCGGCAGACATCACTTGTCTCTGTCACGGGCCCGGACGGTAGTCATTGCACTGCAGCCAGGGCCCCTCGACGGCCGGCCCGCAGTCCTCTGGAAGATGGGCGACCAGGAGCGCGGCAGCCTCTTGCGCGGTTGCCGCCTCACCGAGGAGTTCCGCATATCCCATCGCGTACACCTTGTACGGCGCTTCACCTGCGATGAACGGAAGGTCGTTGCTCCAGGGGAAGTCCGTGTTCCGGTGGAAGGTGAGACAGCCGTGGCTCGGGAACGGGAACAGCGCACGCAGACGTGGCTCGGCGGCCGCGGCCTCGATTACTTCGGGATCGCCCCGGCGAGCGCTGGGGTCGCGAGCCAACAGCAGACGCCACGCCTTCTCGACCACGGATTCCGTACTCATGCCGTCGATCATGCAGAGCAGCTCACCAGGCCACAACCCTCACCAGACCCGCCCGTCATCTGGCAGACCCACGAGGAGTGTTCAGTCACGCGTCCGCTGGTAGGTCACCCAGTCCTGAGCGAGTCGGCCCATGTGCTCCTTCCAGTCCCGGGGATCGCGCGCGATCCCATCCCACCGCCTCACGATGGTCCACTTCTCCTGAGATCGGACAGGTGGTGTGGCACTGGGGCCTGTTTGTTCGGCTGCTGTTGGGTGTTGTCATACTCCGGAAGTGATGAACGAACGCACTGTGGTGTCTGCTGGTCTGCCCGATCCTGCTGCGGTGTTGGCGGGGTATGACTGGGGTGTGCTGGAGCACGCGTACGGGACGGCTGAGGACACCCCGCGCTGGTTGGCCGCGTTGCTGGATGACGACCCCCGGGGGCGAGCGCGGGCCCTGGACCATCTTCATTACGACGTCCATCACCAGAACACGCTGTACTCGGCGACGGTGCCAGCTGCGCTCTACGTCGCGGGGATCCTTGCCGATCCGCGGACCGCGGTGCCTGGCGAGAAGGAGGCGCAGACCTTTCCCGGACCCATGCGTGCCGAACTGCTGGGCTGGCTGGGTTCGGTCGCCGATGAGGCCGGCGACGAGGCGGAAGCCATCAGCCGTCATCACGGCTTCCCACCGGAGGATTACCCGCCGTTCGTGCAGACCCAGTTGATTCGGCCGCTGCTCCATACCGCGGTCGCTGCCTGTCTCGATGACCCTGACCTGCACGTGCGCGAGGCCGCCATCGCCGCTTGCATCCCGCTGCTCGATGACCCCCTGCTGCGCTCTCGCCGGGCCGCTCTGGTGCCGTTGCTGCGTGGCGTGTTGGGAGTGAGCAGGTTGTGGCAGTACCGCGAGCGGGCCATCGACGCCCTCACTAGGTGGGGCGAGGACGCCACCGGACTGGAAGGGCAGCGGGAGACATTTGCGGTCTGCGCCCCCGAGCACGACGACTCGCACCCGCGACCGCGGTCTGCCCCCAGGCTGGGCGACTGCTCCGAACCGCCGTTCTGATCAGAACAGCACGGTTCAATCGCTGGGGTGGGCCAGACGGGATGGCGGCGGTGACTCCTCCCCGTGGGACCTTAGGCCGTACGCACCCTTGCGTGTATGCCGTCTAAGGCCCCTTCGTCGTGGAGATGGGGCACTCTCCCGATGTGGCAGAACCCCCTGGGAGACGAAGGTAGAGACATCGCAGAGAGCGACAACACACCTTCGCAGCAGGGGAATCCACATCATGTACGAGTACGAGATCCACCAGGTTCAGCAGGCCGAGCTCCTCCGCAGCGCCGACCGCCAGCGCCTCGTCGGCGAGGCCCGCAGGGCCCGTCGCACCGCCCGTCGCGCCGGGCGGACCGGGCAGCAGGGAATCGAGGGGCGGGTGAGTGCCTTGCGTTCCCGGTTCGTCCGGGCCGCGTGATACAGCTCGTGCGGCACCTGATGCCGGGTGCCATCAACGAGCGGTGGTGACCGAAGCATTCGCATGCGGGTGCGGCGCCCAGTTGAGGGGCTGGCTAGCTCAGGTCGGCTGTCGGGGTACGTGTGAACGTGGCTCTGACCGGCATGTTGTGAATGGTCTTGGAGTCGCGTATCCGGTGCGACCCGTCCAGAGCCTCCTGGTTGGATGACCGCATGACGGATTGGTCGACACTCGCCGACGCGTGCGGTTCCGCGGAACACCTGCCTGGCCTCCTTGACCGGTTCGAGGCCGATCCGACCGGTGTGTGGTCCGAGCTGATGGACCACCTGTGTCCGCAGTGGGACACCGCCTTCACCGCCAGCTTCGCCGCACTTCCTCGCTTGGCCGAGATCGCGACCGCGGGCAGCCGGGAGGCTCTGGGCCCGGTGCTGTTGGCAGCGGGAGCAATCGCCTCCTGTTCGCCCGGGCTGTCCGAGCCCGCGAGCCCCCTGACGGTCTATTCGGCTCCGATTGCGGTTCTGCACGAGCTCACCGATCGCCGTCTGAACCAGACGGCCTCAGCCGACGAATACGTGAACCTGCTGCAGGCCCTGCTCTCCTTCGAGGGCGTCGAGATCTGGGATCGCTCCCTGGACGGTCTACAGACCGGGGAGTACGAGGTCGACTGCCCCCACTGCGGCGTCAACATGTTCGTGGTGACCGGGCAAGAGGACTCCTTCTCCTGCACCGACGACTACGCGCTGCAGGAAGTGCAGAGGTCACCCCTCCAACCGGCGCGAGTGCAGGAGCTGGCAGAGCTGCCGCAGAGGCTGTTCACGCAGGCGATGGCGGACGGCCAGGAGGGGCTGGCTCATGGCGTCCGTTGCCTGTTCGGGCGAGCAGCCTGCCCGGACTGCGGGACCGGCTTCTCGGTGGCCGAGCGTGTGGTGGCCCGCTGGATCCCGTGATCCGCGTGGACGCTCCTGCTATGTTCTTCCCGACTCCGAGAGGGTGAACTTCCCAGGAGCCTGAGGGGCGATCGTGGCTGGTGAACGGCTTGATACCGAGTGGCTCCGCGGCTGGTGTGAGCACGCGGATGCGGCGCTCGCGGAGCTGATGCAGTCGTTCCAAACACTGCACGGCTTCGAGCCAGGCAGGAACGCGGTCGTGCTCGCCACGGAGAAGAGCCACCAGGCCACCGACGCGCTCGTGGAGCTGACGCCGATTCCCTCGGACCTGACCACGATGTACTGGGTGGTCGACGAGGTCTCCCTGCCCGATGTGGAGAACGGTTACTTCATCCATCCTGCCTCGCTGGTCGCGGATCACTTCCGCGAGTACGGGGCCGTCCAGATCGACGAGGAAGAGCCTGCCCTGGTTTTCGCCAGCGACGGCGGCGGCCATCTGTTCGCACTGGCCGGATCCGGGCAGGTCTGGAGGTCGACCACCGCCTCCTGGCTCGATCAGTTCGACCTCGCTGCGGCCACTCTTCAGGAGTTCCTCGAAGGGTTCTCGCGGCAGATCAGCAGCCAGCTCTGACTACTGATCGAAGGACGAGTCGGCTCGAACTCGGGTGAGAATCCGGATCCTCAAGAGCCGGAACGACGCCCGGCCGCACATGGGCCGCTTGATCGCCTTGACTCTGCAAACGGTGCCGTCGGTGCTGCCGCTACCCCAGGGAAGGGCGAGTCCGGCGGACACGGCGTTGAGGCCCTGGCGGAGAAAACCGGCGCAGCCGCGAAGCGGGGCGGGTGCCAGGCGGGGATCCGGCGGTCGCGTACGGCTTGGGCCGCCTCGTCGGCCGACTGTTTGGAGGGCGGTGGTCAGGGCGGGAGCGGCGGGAGCGGGGGTGCTGCCGGGGGCGGGGGAGTGGGCCTCCAGGAGCATGGTGATATGGGCGGCTTCGTGGAGGGCACGTTCGGCGCCGTCCTGCGCGGTGCGGGACAGGCCGCCACTGCTTCGTGTCGCGGGTGCTGTCGTTTGGCACCAAGCAACGGACCTCGGCGCGATTATCGTCCTCGCCCGTACCAAGCGATGATCGCCTATGGCCGGTAGCCCGAAGCGCAGATCACGTGAGCGTGAATCACCGAACAGGACCCGGTTCGGGTTGAATATCCAGATGACGGTTCGACCTCACGCTGAAGTAGTCGCGGCCCTCGACACCGCTTTCGCCGCCGTCCCGCGCCCGACCGATATCAGCACCTGCCCCTGCTGCCTCTGGCCCGAGGAAGCCGCCGTCCTGCTGAGTACGCCCCGACAGCAACTGCAGGCAGACGATCTGGTCAGCTACGGCCTGAACGTCATGAACACGGTCGGCAGCGCCGAAGACTTCCGCTACTTCGCACCTCGCCTGCTGGAACTGTCGCTGATCATCGATGGCATGGACTGGCCGGACCTCGAACTGACCTTCATCAAACTGGCCCAGGCGAACTGGCAGTCCTGGCCCGAAGCAGCGATCCTCACAGAGCTGATGGACGCCTTGTGGACCGACATCCTCACCCAGGACCCCTCCTGGCTCGACGTCGGAACCCTGCTCTGCGCACTGGGCAGCGCCCAACCGAGCATCGCCCACCACCTGCACGCCTGGTCCGCCCTCGACAACGCGGCGTCCATCGCCAACCTCCACGAGTTCGTCACCACCCAGACCGACATCCGACAGGGACAGCTGGTCGCACAGAACGCCTACTGGGACACCACGAGCGCGACCTACGCCGAACTCTCGTCCTGGCTCTCCAACGGCCCAGCGACAGCCGCCGTCCAAGCAGCCATCGCTTCCCACACATCCGAACAGGCCCTCATCCACCTGGCTGACATCCACAACAGACTGCTCCAGGCCCGATCCGACACAGGACCGATGCCGCAGTCACAGGAAACCTGAGAGCTCAGCGACGTCTGTCGCCCACCCACGCCGACCAGTTGATCGAGGATCTTCCCGACGATGCGATGACCAGCACCGGTACCTTCACAACGCCGCACACCCTGCCGCTGAATCCGGTCACCAGAAGTCGGAAGCGCGTCAGGCCAAGGAGAAACGCATGACACAGCTCTCGGAGATGAGCGAGCGCGAGTACTTCGCCAACGTCGGGCAACGCCCTGGCATGTTCGTCGGCAAGACCTCCTTCCACATGCTCACCGCGTTCCTGACCGGCTACGACCAGCACGCCCTCCGACACGGCGGGCACGGACTTGCCGGCTGGCATGAATGGCTCGTCGCGCGCCGCGGCCGTGACTGCAACCATGCATGGCCCGGCCAAGTCCTCCACATCGCGATCCCGGGCGGCTGGGACAGCATCTGGGACCTACCGCCCGAGGACGAGAAGCAGGCGATCAAGGTCTTGTTCGAGCTCCTCGACGCTTTCGCCGCCGAACACGAAACGGCACCAGTTGCCTCAGATTGAGCGAGACAAGCAGCATCCCTACGACTCGCTCCATCTGAGGCACCGCAGGCCAGGCCTTGGCCGTGCCTCCCTCTGAGCGGGACAGGACAGCAGGCGAGGCAGCAGTCGACTGTTTCGCGGAGACCGGGAACGAACATCTCGTGTTTTACCAGCGCGGATCGTTTGTTCATCGTCAGCCGGCGGCTCTCAACGACCTGGCGGTTTAGGGGTTGAGTGCGGTGCGCTGACGTTGCGCGTAGGCGCGGCGCCGGTCGGCGGGGAGCCAGTCGGGCTGTGGGGGCGTGCCGTAGAGATCGTCGCCAGGGTAGCGGGGGAAGAGATGCTGGTGGAAATGCCAGACATCTTGGTTGCCGGCGGGCTCGTTGTGCTGACGGGTAGAGACGCCCGCACCGCCTACGACTGTGCGGGCGTCTCTACGCGTCAGCACAACGAGCCCGGGGTGTTCACCGGTTCGGTGCCGACATCTCGTGGAGTGTGGGTCACGCGAGCTTCTCCTCATGCAGGCGGCGTGCAGTGGCTGCGAGGAGACGTCCGAGCTTCTCCCTGTTCTCCCCGTAGGTCTTGAGGGCATGGCAATTCGGGCACAGAGCGATCATGTTCGAAGGGACATCCGGCCCGCCCTTGGCCAGGTCCTTGACGTGGTCGACCTGCAGGATCGGCAGCCCGGCTTTGGTTCGTTCGCTGGGATGGCCTGCGCACTGAGGGCTCTCGCACCTGTTCTGGCAGCGGGTGAGGACGGCCCCTCGCGCACTGGGGTCGCGGACGTACTTATCGGCCAGTGTGGGCTTCTTGAGCTGGCCCCGGCGCTCCGCGTTTGCTTCCGCCTTTTGCGCCAGGCGCTTGTAGGCCTCCGTGTCGCTCTCCCCGGTGTCGGAAGGCTCATCACGATCGGTTGTGAGGTCGCTCAGACGGTAGTTGCCGGTATCGTCGTGCAGTTCGCCCGCATCGGCATCAACAGCTTCACGGACCTCGGGGGGCCAGGTGTCGCGCTCTGGGGAGGGGATGGGCGCCAGGACCCAGAGGAACTCGCGGCGGGGTTGTTTGTCGTCTCCGGTGCCCCAGCGCAGTCGGCGCTGCACGATGACAGCCCAGGTTTCGAAACTCCACTGTCCCTGGAACGGCTTGTGCCAGTAGCGCAGGGGGCGTCCGGCGACCTGATGTTCGGCCATGAGCTCATTGCCGTCCGTGAGTTTCTGGTCGCCCGACAGACCATCACTCACATAGGCAATCCAGGTGGTATCGGGGATGCGTCCGTCGGCGTAGGGCCCCTTGTCATCGGAGAAGACACTCAAGATGCCATCAGCGAGACAGCCGATGCCTGCCCTCTTCTGACCACCGTGGACCCGCCCGATGGCATCTCTGTCTGTGAAGGTCTCTCCGAGCAGGGGACGCAGCGCATCGGGCCATCTCCCGGCGAGCAGATCATGGAGGCCGAAGTCTTCCAACAACCCTGCCGGAAGTAGGTGGAAGTAGCGGATGATCAGTCCCGCTGCCGCTGACGCGGCCACCTCGGGCTGTGAGCGGATCAGGTTGTAGTCGTCCTCACGCAAACCTCCAGAGGGGTCAACTGCGTTGAGAGATTCCAGGGTGGGGCGCCGCCCTCGGCTGGTCAGGGTGAGGTCGTCCGCCGTCTCAACAATCCACAGGTCATCGCGTACCAGGGCCCAGAACGGATAACGAGCCCCCTCCGCTTCGTCCTCAGCCTGGCCGTACTTCACCAGCAGCGGCGCGAACGCATCTCGAGTGAACGACCACGGCTGCAGGCGAGGGGCTCCAGCCATAGCCTGTCCGATCGCCCAGAGCAGAAGGATGGGGCGATGCAGAGCAGGGCCGGTTGCACGACGTGCCGGACGGACGTCTCCCACCCGCCGGTGGAAGGACTTGGGCGGCTCCACGACAGTGAAGCCTTCCCTCCTGAGCCACGCCACTGCGTGCTTGAGGCCCCCGCTGAGCTGTGAGGGCTTGAGCGCTCGTCCGAAGTCGTAGCGGTGGGCGACGCCGGCGATGGCCTTCGAGTCGTACAACTTCCCCTCGTACTGGAGGAAGTAGATCGCCGCGGCGTGAAAGCCGTACGCGTCCCGGAAAGCCTCCGGGCCGAGTTGGTCGTGCTCGGCAATCGCCTGCAGGATGCCCGCACGCGTGATCTCAGAAGGTGCCATGGCCGCCACCGTAGAGCAGAGCACTGCCTCGACCGCCGCCGCACTCTGCCGGAACTGCACCATTGCAGCCGTCAACCGGGAGTCCTCGCGTGAGCGATCAGTCCGACCAGCAGGCCAAGAGGTCCTTCCTGTACGTCGTGCTCTGTGCCTGTGGAATCGACGGCGACGTCGGCAAGCTCATCACGGTCGACCTGGTGAACACGATGGACCCCCCAACTCGTCGCGGCCGCCTTCGGTATGGACCCGCAGGCTGCCGTGATCTATCTCGCCGACCACGTCGATGCGGGCCGACTGCCAGCTCCGTGACCGGTCCGCCTGGCTAACGAAGGCGCAGGCCCCCGGGAAGTTCCTCTTCAATGATTTCGACCAGCCAGTCGAAGGCAGTTGGGCCACGTCCAGCACGGGCTTCTGCGAGCTCGGCGCTCACACGGGACCTGTTCGTCGGATGACACCGAGCGAGCCGCATCTCCAGCTGACGGGCGGTCTCGGGGTATCCGAGGTGCTGACGGGAGACCGTGTGATCACGCCACTCGATCCTGAAGTCGCCGCTGTCTGGCGTCCCGAAGCCGCCGCCGAGGCAGTCAGCGAAGGCATCAAGATTCCGTCCGAAGTATCCGCCGCAGCCGATGCTCTCACCGGCGACCCGCCAGAAGTCCTCCAGCGTCCTGACCTGGCTGCCGTCCAACACATATCTCACCGTCACGGCACGCAGACTACGTCCGCCCGGGCGGCCTGCCTATTCGTTTCGAACCCATGCTGTTCAGGCACCACCTCGCACGGGTTCGCCGCAACATGTGCGCTTTGGCAATACCGACACTGGTCGTGAGGATCGTGCTCGACTTCTGATACCTCTGGTTGATCACCTGGAACAGGGCTGAAGTGCCATCGCCCGGAAGCGGGAGATAGCCCAGTGCATCGATCACGAGCAGGCGGGGCCGGCGAAGAACCTCATGATGCTCGACCAGCGGCCTTCAAGTACGGCCTCGTGGCACTTGGCTGCGAGTTCGGTGGCGGCAGGGAAGTAGACGCGGTGTCCGGCGTCGACCGCGGAGCGGGCCAGTGTGACGGCCAGCATCGTCATCATCGGCGCGGCGCCCGCGCGAGCGCGTCGAGGGTCACACCGACGATCGCCCGGAGTTGCTCCGGGCTCGAGCCGGCCCTGCCCATCACCGCGAGAGACTGGTTTACGGCCGCTACGTGAACGGCGAAGTTCTCGGCGTTCTCGTCGGACATTCCGCCGGCCTTCAGCGCGGTGCGCAGGCGCGGGCGCTGGAGGCCGAACAACTCTTTGACGTGCTCTGCGACGCTTGGGCTCAGCGCCGGACTCGCCATGACCGACTGGGCCATGAGGCATCCGTCGGGCACGGCGGGGTCGGCGATGCGCCTCAGGGTGACATCGAAGAACGCACGGACGGCGGCGACGGGGTCCTCGGCCGCGCACGAGAGGGCGGCGTCGAATTTGGCGCCGTAGCGCGTGGCGTAGCGATCCAGGCAGCGAAGGAAGAGCGCGTCCTTGTCGCCGAGCGAGGAGTAGATCGAGCTGCGGTTCAGGCCGGTCGCCCGGGACAGGTCGTCGAGCGAGGTGTCGGCGTAGCCGGAGCGCCAGAACTGGATCATCGCGGCGTCGAGCACCGTGTCCATGTCGAACTGCTTCTTGCCTGCCATGCAGCCCATCCTCCCATCTTGGACCGATCAGTTCAAGACGTGTTAGCGTCGAATCACGGTCCACCCGCCTCGATGGAGGATTCCCATGACCAACCCCGTCCCCGCCCTGCCTCTGCATGACCTGGCCGGATTCACGCACCGCTGGGTCGACGCCGACGGCGTCCGCCTGCACGCCGTCGAAGGCGGTCGGCCGGACGGACCGGCCGTCGTCCTGCTCACCGGGTTCCCGCAGACGTGGTGGGCCTGGCGAAAGGTCATGCCTGCTCTCGCCGATCGGTTCCGGGTCATAGCGATCGACCGGCCGGGCCAAGGCAATTCCGAGCATCCGGAGCTCAGCTACGACACGCACACGGTCGCCGCGCACATCCAAGCCGCTGTGAACGCTCTCGGCGTGCGGGACTACTGGCTCGCCGGGCACGACATCGGCGCCTGGGTCGCCTTCTCCCTCGCCCTGAACTACGAGAGCCGACTGCACGGGGTCGCGCTGCTCGACGCCGGAATTCCCGGTATCACCATGCCGGAAGCGATCCCTCTCGACCCGGCTCTGGCGTTCAAGACCTGGCACTTCGCGTTCCACGTGGTGCCCGATCTTCCCGAGACGCTGATAGCCGGCCGCGAGCGGGAGTACATCAGCTGGTTCCTGAAGACCAAGTCCCTCGCGCCCGACGCGTTCGAGGAAGCAGAGCTCGACCACTACGGTGCTGCCCTCGCCGTCGATGGCGGCCTGCGCGCCGGCCTCGCCTCCTACCGCGACGCCGCCGAGTCCGCGCGCAAGAACCACGCGGCACTCGAGCAACGGCGACTGACCGTACCCGTCCTCGGAATCTCCAGCAGCCACGGCTCGATCCCGGATATGGCGGCCTCCATCAGCCCGTGGGCCGAGAACGTGACCGGCGTCATCGTGCCCGACGCCGGTCACTACATCCCCGAGGAGCAGCCCGAGGCCGTCGCCGCCGCCCTCACCGACTTCTTCAGCGGCTGCTAGGCCGGTTCGTTTGGATCACTTCCGCTGGCCGAGGTGGATCCGGGCCGTCGCTCGGGCAGCCGAGGCCAGCGAGACAACCGTCCGCACAGTCGAAAAGGGCTTCAGCCGATGATCGAGCCTACGGCACCCGATTGACACTCAGCCTTGGCCAGGGCGTCGATCATGATGCGGCAACAGGGCCTCCAAGTGGGCTTGCGTCTGTTCGTCGTTGGACCACAGGCGGGTGCCTCTGGTTCCCCGGGTGGCGAGAACGCGGTAGGTGTTGAGGGCGAAGCGCAGATAGCGCTCCGGGGAGATGCCCTTGAACGCCTTGTCGCAGCTTTCCTCTGGCTGAGCGACCCACTTGTCGCCTCGGCGGACGAGATCCTTGCCGATGATCACGACGTTGTAGGCGTACTCCATCCCCTGCGCGGTGTAGATACAGCCAACCTGTTCATGCCCCCCTTCATCAGTGGCCCAATACGGTCGAGCCGGCACCTGCGGGTAGTCGAGGTCCGGCGTGTCCATACGCGCGTTCCACGGACGAACCCAGGTTCGCGGCCCCTGGGGCCCGCTCCAGGTGAGCTCGACTTCGGGGCGAAGCGGGGGAGTGTCTGGCGATTCCCAGGGCCAGCAAAAACCCGCTGTCATCCGGGCGGTCAGGCCCTTGTCCGTGTGGGAGCCGATCCAAGCGGTGAACTGGTCGGGGTCGCCGGCCACCGCGAGGTCGTAGTCCGAGCCGGACCAGGGCGCAGTTAGGCCCTGCGGCTGGAGGAACTGATCGATCCACCGGTGGTAGCCACTGGAGCCGTTGCAACGGAACTGGGTGGTGAGGTCAATGTGCCCGAGATAGCGGTCCTGGTCGCGGGCATGCTCCGTGAGTTCGTCGAGCGTGACACCTTCCGTGGGCCGCACGATCTGCTGTTCGTCGAGGAAGAGCACGGCAACTGACGCCCGGTTCAAGAGCTTTCCCAGCGTCAACGGGAAAGCAGCACGACTGTGGTCGGGGTAGGTGCGGGATCGGTGGGCTTCATCGAGCAGCACGACGCTGTCGGCCGTTACTCCGGCCGGGATCCTGTCGGTGAACGTGGCGATCAGGCCACGAGAGGTATCCCCGACCGTGCGCTGCAGCTGGCGGGTGAGCGTGCCGGAGGGCGACAACAGCCGCGGATTGGCGCCGGCCTCGCGGCACAGCTCACCAAGGAGCCGACAGGCGATGACCGTTTTACCGGTGCCGGGACCGCCGGTCACGACGATCGTGCTGCGCTTCCCCCGCTCCTGCGAGGCTTTGACAGCGTGCCAGACCTCCTGGAGTGCCAGGTCCTGGTCGCCAAGGAGCGTGAACGCATCGTTGCCCTCGATTACTTGGCCCGCCCTGGCCAGCAAAGCGGGGGAGGGGCGATGCTCAGCATCCAAGAAGACCTTGACGCTCTCCTGCGAGGCCGGCTGCAAGCTCGCGCATCCCAGGCGCTCGGCAAGAGCCTCACGCGAAGGCTCGGCTGCAAGGTCGTCACGGCCGAGCAGAGGAAAGGCGCCCGCCGCCCCACCCACCACCCCCTCCTGCAACTGGCCAATCAACTCCGGGCCGGCATCGTGAAGAACGGTCAGCCCGCGTACCCACAACGAGAACTCGTCCCGAGAAACCCAGTCCTCCAAGTAACGGACATACCCACGCACCTGTCGCGCCGGGTGCTGGACCGTACGCTGACCGATCTTCGCCATGCCAGGGCGAAAACGGCTCGTCTGGACGGTGGTCCACTGCTTCAGCTCGATCACCACCGTGCACAGACGACCATCGGGAGCCTCGCCGATGACCAGCGCATCAATGCGCTCCCCTGTAGCCGGAAGGGAGAACTCAAGCAGCACACGAAGCTCACCCAACCCCGCACTACACAAAGCAGACATGAGGGCCGGCCAGCTACGCCGCCAGCTGCGCACCTCGTCCGCGCTCGGCGCGAAGCCAAACACCTTGAGGAACCGTCGCTCACACGCCTCGATGAACGCAGCCTGTGTGACGTCCCGTGCAACATCGGCAACCCTGCCCCCGTGAAGATGCATGGCCAGACGTATACCAGCTGAGACTGACAACTCGACTCTGCGCAGGGTCAGACCGCGACCACATGTCAGTGCCACCTGGTATTCCTGGGAGCATGACGATCGGATCACTGCAGAAGTCGCTGGCCGACTTCGCCGCTGAACGCGAGTGGGAACAGTTCCACACCCCAAAGAACCTGGCCATGGCCCTGGCCGGCGAAAGTGGCGAACTCCTCGCAATCTTCCAGTGGCTGACCCAGGACGAGTCCTCAGCCGTGATGGACGATCCCGTCCGAGCGCCGCAGGTGCGCGAGGAAATCGCCGACGTCTTCGCGTACTTGCTCAGGCTGGCCGACGTTCTCGATCTTGACTTGGAGCAGGCCCTCCTTGAGAAGATCAAGACCAACGATCGAAAGTACCCGGTACACCTCGCACGAGGCCGGGCGGACAAGTACACACAGCTGGGGGGATGAGTCAGCCGATGCGCATCGTCATGCAGCCGGCAAGGCGCGCGAGGAAGGTCGTCAACAAGCACTACCTGGACACCATCGCGAACTGGGTGGTCTTCGACGACTACGCGCACCTCCTTGACGCACATGTCCTCGACCAACTGCGCCAGTTGTTCCCCGGTGGCTCTGCCCCCATGTGGGGAGTGGCACCAGGAAAGAACGACGCCAACGCCTCCAAGATCAAGAAGATGCGTCCCGGCGACGGAGTGGTCTTCACCGGCGAGAACAAGCTGTACCTCGGCGGAACCATCGCACTGACATGGCGCAACAAAGCCATGGCCAAGCAACTATGGGACTCAGAGGACGACGGCAGCACCTGGGAGTTCATGTACGCAATCTCCGGCGTCCAAGGCTTCGACATCCCCATCACGGAAGTTCGAAAACTCCTCAAATGGGACGAAAAGCGAAACGTCATGGGAATCACCATCCTCGACGACGCCGACAGCGACACCCTCCACTCACTCCTGACACTCGACCCAGCCCCAGCCGCGCTGGCGCCCGTCGATGAACAGGAGGAAGAAGCAGCCATCGCCAACTTCGACGGAGAGCTGGAGCGCACCTCTCAGCGGGCCCATCGGGGCGAGCAAGCGGCCCTCAAGCGCCGACTCTTGCCCGGCAACACCGGCGAGTGCGCCCTATGCGGACGCCACCTCCCAGGCGCCTTCCTCATAGGGGCACACATCAAGAAGCGCGCGGTCTGCGACGACGAAGAGAAGCGCGACCTCACCAACATCGCAATGCTCGCCTGCACCTTCGGCTGCGACGCACTCTACGAGCACGGCTACATCACCGTAGCCCCCCACGGCCTGATCCAGGTAAGCCCGCTCGCCCAGCACCTCCCGGCAGTCGCCGAACACATCGAGAAGTGGCTCACCAACCAGAAAGTCACCTGGTGGAACGAGAACCGCGAGAAGTACTACCAGTGGCACCGCACCCACACATTCAAGGACAGCCCGCCAGCATGACCACGTGAACCACAACACCCGCCAATCCTCCCCCTTCGCAGGAAGGAACAGCGGCCGTTTCAATGCGTTGACCGGTCGTCCCGCTGCCTCCGCGCCTGCTGCACGAGCCACGGCGTGCCGCGCGCCTCGCCGAGATCCGACAGCTGCGAATCCTTGGCCTGGACCAGCGAACCACGCCCGACCGTCCGTGCCTGTGGCGCGGCGGCCAGCTCTCAGCCCTCCCTCGAAGCAACTGAATGAAAACAGGCAACCCACCCGGTAGATTCGCAGTTCAAGAAGTGTCGACCCCGCGCCTGCGGGGATCTTCCGCTCCGGGTGAGCCTGGCAGCTAGACCCCGGAGGTCGACCCCGCGCCTGCGGGGATCTTCCGTCGCCCAGGCCACGCGACGGGGCGCTGTCATGGTCGACCCCGCGCCTGCGGGGATCTTCCGGTGCGGGCGGACCCGGCGACGAACCGGTTGCCGTCGACCCCGCGCCTGCGGGGATCTTCCCCGGCCGGGGGCCGACTCGTACGGGCTGGGGATGTCGACCCCGCGCCTGCGGGGATCTTCCCGCGAGGTTCTACGGGTTCGAGCTCATCAACCGGTCGACCCCGCGCCTGCGGGGATCTTCCCCCGGGCAACAACCTGGCGGCCGGTCTCGTCCTGTCGACCCCGCGCCTGCGGGGATCTTCCGGTGTGGGGCAAGGCGCGCCCCATTTGGGCCCCGTCGACCCCGCGCCTGCGGGGATCTTCCGGACCTTGTCATCGGCGGACTCCGTGACGCCGCGTCGACCCCGCGCCTGCGGGGATCTTCCGGCGCTCGGCATCCGCAGTCCGTCGAGGGTGATGTCGACCCCTCGCCTGCGGGGATCTTCCGCGCCGTGCGGAAAACTCGCCAGTGATTGGGATGTCGACCCCGCGCCTGCGGGGATCTTCCCGTCAGGTTCGAGATCAGGTCGCCGTCGTTCAGGTCGACCCCGCGCCCGCGGGGATCTTCCGGAGTCGCGAGCCGTGGACCGTGCGCGCAACGTGTCGACCCCGCGCCTGCGGGGATCTTCCGACCTCCAGCGCCCCGGCGACGCTCCGCACGATGTCGACCCTGCGCCTGCGGGGATCTTCCACCAGGACGGGCAGGCTCGGGCGCCTGCTGCTGGTCGACCCCGCGCCTGCGGGGATCTTCCCCCGTTCACGTGCGCGGTCTGGCCCGCCGGCCTGTCGACCCCGCGCCTGCGGGGATCTTCCCTCGGACATCGCGTCGATCTGGGGTTTCGGCTGGTCGACCCCGCGCCTGCGGGGTTCTTCCCAGGCAGACCAGCGATTCCGGCGTGAAGATCACGTCGACCCCGCGTCTGCGGGGATCTTCCGTGGGGCGACGTGGAGGGACGGACGGTCGAGTCGTCGACCCCGCGCCTGCGGGAGTCTTCCGGCGGCAGATGCCGCACTCCACGCCAACCAGGCGTCGACCCCGCGCCTGCAGGGATCTTCCCTCGGCCACCTGCACACGATGGCGCAACTGCCGGTCGACCCCGCGCCTGCGGGGATCTTCCTGCCCGGGTCAGTCCACCACCCGGTCACGGTCGGTCGACCCCGCGCCTGCGGGGATCTTCCCTACCACTGGGCGATGGACGCGGTCATCGACCAGTCGACCCCGCGCCTGCGGGGATCTTCCGGCGGAGCGGCCGGGAAAGGGCGGGACCTGAACGTCGACCCCGCGCCTGCGGGGATCTTCCGCGGTCGTTCTCGACGTCCTCGTACAGTGCGCCGTCGACCCCGCGCCTGCGGGGATCTTCCGTGCCACCGCTACGGAGTCGGAGGCGCCCCCTTGGTCGACCCTGCGCCTGCGGGGATCTTCCGTACGGGGAGATCGAAACCCCGTACACCCCCACGTCGACCCCGCGCCTGCGGGGATCTTCCTCCAGGGCCCGACAGGCTGCCGATGAAGCCGGAGTCGACCCCGCGCCTGCGGGGATCTTCCCCCGACGCCACTCTCCGCGCCCCCGCAGCTGCCGTCGACCCCGCGCCTGCGGGGATCTTCCGTGTGAGCTGGACATGGCGGACTGGCTGGCCGTGTCGACCCCGCGCCTGCGGGGATCCTCCGGCGGACGACGGAGCACACCACATCGCCGCGCAGTCGTCCCCGCGCCTGCGGGGATCTTCCCCTGCTGTACGGCCCCAAGGGGTTCCTCGTCCCGTCGACCCCGCGCCTGCGGGGATCTTCCGGTACCAGGTGGCGCGCAGCTGCTGGTTCTGTCAACCCCGCACTGGCAGGGGTGCCGGGGTGCAACGAATCTCGGCGGGTCCTGTACAGATCGGGCGCCGTCGAACGCATGACAGCACGTGTGCCCGTCAGAAGCAGTAGCCCCTCGAACCGGGAATCTGGGCGTTGTTGCAGTTCACGCGGGATTGTCAGTGGTGGCCCGTACGCTCTGGTGCTCAGTTCCGACTAGGGGTGGGGCAGCGTGGACAGGTTGCAGCTGAGCCAGCGTTACGAGCCTTTTGTTGTACGGGCGTTGGAGACTTTGTGGGGTAAATCGCGGGAGCGGGCTGGTGGCACCACGAACCTGCTGATGGCCCATCTCCTGGATACGGCGGCGGTTGCGGAGGTGCTGTGGGACAGCTTTCTCGCGCGCTCTGTGCAGGCAGCTCTGGATGAGGTGGCGGGTGGGCCGGGACAGGGGCGCCGGTTGTTCGCTTGGCTCTGCGGAATCCACGACTGCGGCAAGGCGACGCCGACGCATCAGCGGTTGTGGGCGGAAGGCGCGGAGTCTGTGCGGCGGGCGGGCATGACGTGGGTCGAACGAGCTGCTGTGGCGGGGGCAAGGCAGCAGAAACGCTGGCGGCACGACTGGGCCGGTGGTCTGATCGCGCGTGATGTGCTGGCTGAGGCTGGGTGGGAAGATGAGCAGGTGGACTGGGTGTGGCCCTTGGTGGCCGGGCACCACGGTGCGTTTCCTACGCTGCGGGACGTGCAGGAGCCCAGTCACGCGAAGGGGCAGCTGCGGGGGCGCGGAGAGTGGCGACGAGTTCAGCAGGCTGCGCTTGAGGTGTTCACCCGAGAGGCCGGATTAGGCTCGCTCGACGAGGTGAAGCCGGTGGCTGTTCCGTCCAGAGCACTCCAGCTGCAGCTCAGCGGCCTGGTGGTGATGGCGGACTGGATTGCCAGCGATGAGCGCTTCTTCGTGGGTATGGACGATCTACGACTGGTAAGTCTGGACGCTTCCCGTGAGCGAGCAGCGGCTGCGTGGACGGCCCTGGGGCTGCACAGCGGATGGGGCGCTCTGACCGAACCGGGGCCAGAGACGTTTCGGGAGCGGTACGGATATGCGCCGAGGCCGCTCCAGGCCATGGCGGTTGAGGCGGCCCGCCACATGGACGGCCCGGGGCTCCAGGTGATCGAAGCGCCGATGGGGGAGGGGAAGACGGAGGCCGCTCAGGCGGTCGCGGAAGTTCTGGCGGCCAGGTTCGGCGCGGATGGTGTGTTCGTGGGGATGCCGACCCAGGCGACCAGCGACCCGATGTTCACGCGTACGCGTCGCTGGGTGGGGGCGATTGACGGGCGCCTGGCCTCCAGGGTGGTGCTGCTGCACGGCAAGAGGGCCTTCAACCAGGAATGGAAGAACCTGCTGGGAAGCGACGCTCCTCCTGGTGGGGAGGCGTTTGGCGGGGTGGACGAGTTCGGGTTGGGCGACGACCCGTACGGTGTCGGGCCTCAGGCGTGCTGCGCCACCGAGCGGCAGGCGCCGGCCGAATGGTTCCTGGGGCCGAAGCGCGGGCTACTGGCTCCGTTCGTGGTCGGTACGGTCGATCAGCTTCTGTACGCGGCGACCCGGACACGGCATGTGATGCTTCGGATGGCGGGTCTGGGCGGCAAGGTCGTGATTCTGGACGAGGTCCATGCGTGCGATGTGTACATGAGCCAGTTCCTGCGAGAGGCGTTGCGCTGGCTGGGCCAGGCAGGAGTGCCGGTGGTTGTCCTGTCGGCGACGCTCGCCCCCGCGCAGCGCCAGGCGCTGGTCGAGGCGTACGTGACCGGTGCGGCCTCACGTGAGGAGATGAGTGTTGAGGTACCCGCGGCGGCGGGTTATCCGAGCGTCACGACGGCATGGGTCTCTGGTGCGGGAGCGCCGCGGGTTCTTGTTCAGTCGACGGACAGTTGGCGCAAGGATCTCGAGGTGGCAGTGCGGATCGTGCCCGAGTCGGTGCCTGTTGTTCGGTCCTCGCGTGAGGATCGGGAGCGGTTGCAGGGCGAAGCCGATGCACGGGTGGGGGAGTTGCTGGCGCGTGAGCTCGTTGACGGAGGGACTGCGCTGGTCATCCGCAATTCCGTGGTGCGGGCGCAGTCCCTCTACGAGGAGTTGCGCGGACGATTCGCGCATCATGAGGTGCGTCTTCTTCATGCTCGGTTCACCGTGGCTCGGCGGGCAGACTTGACCGAGGACAGCTTGCGGCTGTTGGGCCCGAGTACACCGCGGCCCCAGGGCGGCCGGCTGATTTTGGTGGCAACGCAGCTTGCGGAGCAGTCCTTTGACGTAGATGCCGACATGCTGGTCACGGACTTGGCCCCCGTCGATTTGTTGCTTCAGCGGGTGGGCAGGCTGCACCGGCATGCGGGCACGTGGCGTCCGGAGAGGCTGCGGGTTCCTCGGGTGTTCGTCACCGGCTTGGATCCGCGCGAGAGCCGCGAGCCGGCGTTCCCGTACGCCAGCGAGATGATCTACGGGCGTCATCTCCTGATGCGGACCGCTGCCGTGCTGCCCGGCGCGGGGGCAGGGTGGTCGATTCCGGGGGAGGTGCCCGGGCTGGTGGAGAAGGTGTACGGGGCGGATGTCTCGCTGCTGCCTGAGGCCTGGCGGGAGGCCGGTGAGGTGGCCTGCCGGGAGCAGGGGGACCGGGACCGGGCCCGGGCTGAGAATGCACGGACGTTCTTGCTGACTCCGCAGGGTGAGCATGAGAGGCGCACTCTGGTGGGTCTTCACTACGGCGGTTCCACAGCGGGCAGTGACGAGGGGGCCCTGCAGGCGGCCGTTCGCGACGGCGAGGAGTCCGTTGAAGTGGTCCTGGTGGCCCAGGAATCTGAGGGTGCGGTATTTCGGACGCTGGCCGGGCGGGCGTTGAGCGTCAACGGGGATGTGGCCCCTGACGTGCTGGACGAGGTGCTGGGATCAGTGGTCCGGCTCCCGCCGAAATTCACAGAACCGGCATTGAAGCTGCAGCCGTTGCCGGGCTGGCTCGGTCATCCGTGGCTGGGGAGGTGCCGCGCTCTGGTACTGGACGCCTCGCACCGGGCCCAGCTCGGGGATGCCACGGTGACCTACGACGAGGAGTTCGGGTTCCGGCAGCTGTAGTGGCCGGCGCGCGATGTCGACGGGATCGGGCCCAGGCGCGTGGGGGAGCCGCCGGGGCAGGTGCCCCGGCGGCTCCGTGCCCCGCGCGTGCGGGGTCGAGGCGATGACCACTCCGCTGTGTAAACACAGAAGGGGACCATCCCTGCGTCGACGGCCTCGATGGGCCAGCGTCGGCAGGGTCAACAGCCGTACTTCCACGCCTTGTTGTGCGGATTCCAGGCGCGCTGACGGACCACACTGCTAGCGTAAAACATAGAAGATTGCTTCGAGGGGGAATTGATGGCTCCGAGCTTTCCGCTGGTGGACCAACCCTGGTTACTCTTACCGCCTTCCGCAGGGGGCATTGCGCGAGAACACCCTTTAGGCGCCGCCCTGTTGGACGCGCACGAGTTCGGGAACCTCGTGGTGGAAATGCCCACCCAGCGGGCAGCCGTGCTCCGCCAGGCTCTGCTCCCTGTCGTCCTTGACGCTCTGGGCCGCCCAGCCGACGAACGTGAGTGGATGACCTGGTTCTCCCGGGGGCGTTGGTCGCAGGAACAGCGATCGAAGCTTGAGGACTACCTGAATAAGTACGGTTCTCTCTTCGACCTCTTCGACCAGGTGAACCCCTTCGGCCAGGTTGCCGGGCTGTGCACGGCCAAGGGCGAGACGAAGAGCTCCGGGCTGCTCGTCGCGACTGCCGCCACCGGTAACAACGTGCCACTGTTCGCCTCGCGTACGGAAGGTGACACCTTCTCGCTAACGCCGGCGCAGGCGGCGCACTGGCTGCTGCACGCGCAGTGCTGGGACACCGCAGCGATCAAGACGGGCGCCGTGGGAGACCCGAAGGTCAAAGCGGGCAAGACCACCGGGAATCCGACCGGGCCACTCGGACAGATGGGTATCACCCTGCTCGTCGGGGCGACACTGTTCGAGACGCTGCTACTGAATGTTCCCGTCGGTGCCCCGCCGGTCTCCTCCGACCTGCCGCAGTGGCGGAGGCGTGATCCTGCAGACCGACGTTCCGCCGGAGCCTCCCCGTGGCAGGAGCGGATGCCCGAAGGGCTCCTGGACCTGTGGACCTGGCAGTCCCGCCGCATCCGGCTCTTCCCCGAGGCTACCGATGACGGTCTGCGGGTGACGCGCGTTCTGGTCGCAGCCGGGGACCGCATGCCGTACACACCTGAAATCGAGCCGCACACCATGTGGCGGGTGGAGCCGACCGGCAGGCGAGGAGTCGCGAAGGGCAAAGGACGTACTGCGCCGCCGCGCCGTCCTCTGCGCCTCCAGCCGGGGAAGGCCGCATGGCGAGGGCTCGATGCGCTGCTGGCCCCCGAACGGCAGTCCCAGGATGCCGGGGAGAAAACGAGCGGGTTCGCCACCAGCAAGCTCCTGGACCAGGCCGGCGCCCTGGCGCCCGAGCTCGGCGAAAACTACCCCCTACGCGTGGAGCTCTCCGGCATCGCGTACGGGAATCAGTCGGCCGTCATCGAGGACGTGATGTTCGACGCACTGCCCCTCCCGCTGGCCGCGCTCCGCGCGGACAGCGACGTCCACTCCGCACTCCTGGAAGTCACGGAACAGGCAGAGCAGTTGGCCACCGCTGTCAACTACCTCTCGGCAGACCTGCGGCGTTCACTCGGCGCGGAGCCGATCCCCTGGGACAAGGGGCAACGCCCCGGCGAACTCGTTTTGCACGCCCTGGATCCGCTGGTGCGGCGCCTGCTGACCGGGATGAGATCCGCTGAGGACCTGGAGCTGATCGAAGCCGGGCAGCTCGCGTGGGAGCAACTCGCCTGGCGCACAAGCTGGGAGGTCGCCGACCGCCTCCTACAAGCGGTCCCCGTGGGCGCGTTCGTGGGCAGAGCCGTCTCCCAGGGGGAGGGGAAACCCGAGCGCACGTACCGGGTCTCGCTGGCCGAGGCCTCTTTCCTGACACGCCGCGGCGAGATCCTCCACCGGGCCGAAGCCGCCCGGCGCAGTTCCCCTCTCCCCGCCAGTCCGTAGGCGGTGGAGCACCTCGCGGTGCTTCATCTGCGCATCACCTCAGCCCGCGGGCTGCCGGGCCACGGCGGCCGGGCGCTCCGCGCGCTTATCTCGAGACATCCCTTCCCCATCACGTCTGGACACGGGCATGAGCGAAGACCGTACGAAGCAGAGAATCTGGCACCGCTACATTGCCGCGGACGGCACGTGGCGGCGTAAGGACGGCACTGCGGCCGCACAGCGACCGTCCGGCGAGGATCTTGCGGTCCTGCGCCGGGGACTTGGCCGCCCCGCGGGCACGGTGCTGGAGATGTTTCCGTTCTACACCTGCCCGGTCGACGACTTCGCCGCCCGCCGCGGTGAGGTGTCGGCCGAGCAAGAGGCCGAACACATCGCCCTCGCTCTCTACGGGCTGCACCAGCAGAGCCAGGATCGGCCCATGCACCGGGACGGAGTCGGCCTGGGCCGGGCCATGCGTGAACTCCGGCGCCACGACCGCACCAGCGACGAGGCAGTCGACTCCCGCTTCCAACAAGCCTTCTCCGCCACCTCGATGCCCGCACTTCAGGTCCGGCTACGCGGATTGATCACGCAGCTCAAGGACATCAAACAGCCCCTCGACTACAACCGGCTGGCTCGTGACCTCCACGACTGGAACCGGCCCTCATCCCGTTCCCTCGTGCGCCGCCGCTGGGGCCTGGACTACTACGGCTGGACCCAGCGCCCCGGACCCCGCGAACCGGCAGCAGGCCAGCAGCCCGCCTGACCACAGCCCCGGCGCATACGCCTGCCGCCTTCCCAACAAGGCGGCCCCGTTCCGACCGGCACCGCTCACTCACACGACCAGGAGCAACCAAATGACCCGGCGCCTCTACATCGACGTGCATGTCGTCCAAACCGTCCCGCCCGCCAACCTCAACCGTGACGACCAGGGAAACCCGAAAGAGGCCATTTACGGCGGCGTCCGCCGCTCCCGCGCCTCGTCGCAGGCATGGAAGCGAGCCACCCGACAGCACTTCGACGCCCAAGCTCCCCAACCCGACCGCTCCACCCGCACCAAACGCATCACACAGGAACTGACGAACCGGATCACGCGCAACACCAGCCTGGACCGCGAAGGCGCCGACAGGATCGCCACACAACTGCTCGCCCAGCTCGGTTTCAGCCAGGGAAAGAAAGCCGGCGACACTGCCTATCTTCTCTTCTACGGCAACGCCCAGCTCGACGCCGTGGCCGCCCTCGTAACCGACCACGCCGGCGACCTCGCAGCCCTGGACGACAAGGCCCTCACCGAAGCAGTCAACGAACTGCCCGTCGCCAAGCACTTCGAGACCGGACACCCCATGGGCGTCGCCCTGTTCGGCCGCATGGTCGCCGACATCCCCAAGCTGAACGTCGATGCCGCCGTACAAGTGGCCCACGCACTCTCCACCCACGAAACACAGCTGGAGTTCGACTACTTCACCGCTGTCGACGATCAGAACGAGAAGGACGAAACCGGTGCCGGAATGATCGGCACCATCGGCTTCAACTCCGCCACTCTCTACCGCTACGCCACCGTCGGATTCGCCCAGCTCACCGACAACCTCGGCGGCGACACCGACGCAGCCCTCGACGCCCTGGACCGATTCGTCGACAGCTTCACGCTGTCCGCACCGACCGGCTACCAGAACTCCTTCGCCCACCGCACCCGCCCCAGCCTCGTCGCCGTTGTCGTGCGCACCGATCAGCCCGTCAACCTGGTCTCCGCCTTCGAAGAGCCCGTCACCGCCGAAGCCGGCATCCAGGCCCACTCCGCCCGCCGCCTGGCCGAAGAGCACATCACCGCCACCCGGGTATGGGGCGATGAGCCCCTGTGCGTGGCGGCCAGCCACACCTTCACCGCTGGCGAACCCCGCACCAAGGACACCGTGGACTCCCTCACCCAGGCCTTCGGCGAGTCCCTCACATTCGCCGACCTCCGCTCCACCCTGCGCGCCCGCATCACCACCGCCCTGGAGGGAACACAGTGACACCCTCGGAGCCCACCTCGGTGCTGTTGCTGCGACTCTCCGCCCCACTCCAGGCATGGGGCGACCGCAGCACCTTCAACCGCCGTGAAACCCGGCCCGAACCCACCAAATCCGGCGTCGTCGGCCTCCTCGCCGCCGCAGCCGGACGCTCCCGCCACGCCGCCCTGGACGACCTGGCCGGGCTCGCACTCGGTATCCGCATCGACCAACCCGGCAGCATCCTGCGCGACTACCACACAGTCGGCGACTACCGCGGCCAGCCACTGCTCTCCGCTGCGGTCACGGCAAAGGGCGTCCAGAAACCCACCTCACCCGCCAAACGCACCCACATCACCCACCGCTTCTACCTGCAAGACGCGATCTTCCTCGCCGCCGTAGAAGGCCCCCACGAACTCATCACCACCCTCGAACACGCCGTGCGCCACCCCGCCTTCCCCCTCGCGCTCGGCCGACGCTCCTGCGCGCCCACACAACCCCTGACCCTGGGACAGCGCAACGGAACACTCCTTGAAGCGCTGCGCTCGGAACCCTGGCAGGCCACCCCGGCCGTGCGCGCACGGTGGGGACGCAAAAACGGCCACGCCGCCCACATCGATCTGCCCGCCACCCTCGACGACCCGACTGGGGACGACGTCCGTGACGACGTCCCCCTCTCCTTCGCCCCCACCACCAGAACCTTCACCACCCGCCGCACCCGGCACACCTACCTCCAAGCGCCCACCGGCCTCACACCCGACCCCGCACAGCCCCCGACCACGGGCGGCCACGACCCCTTCGCCCTCCTCGGCTGGTGACCCACATGCCCTATCTCTCCCGCATCCGCATCAACCCCCTCCGCGCCGAAAGCCGCAAACTCCTCGCCAGCCCGCGCGCCAT
The DNA here is from genome assembly GCF_036227325.1 of Streptomyces sp. NBC_01465. Lineage (NCBI taxonomy): Bacteria > Bacillati > Actinomycetota > Actinomycetes > Kitasatosporales > Streptomycetaceae > Streptomyces > Streptomyces sp. NBC_01465. The sequence continues at coordinate 9,086,238 of NZ_CP109467.1, forward strand.
GCACGCCGCAGTCCAGGGAGGCATCCCCGGCCTGCCCGAACACGAGCGCACCCTTTGGCGCCTGGACGCCGACAACCCCCACCGCCCCCAACTGTTCGTCCTCACCACCGACAAGCCCGACTGGACCCACCTGGTCGAACAAGCAGGCTGGCCCGACGCCCACGGCGAGCACTACGCCATACGCGACTACACCCCCCTCCTGCAGCAACTGGCAGAAGGCCGCAGTTTCGCCTTCCGGCTCACCGCCAACCCGGTCCAGAACACCAACCGACCCGACAAAACCACCACGAGACAGCAAGAACGCATCGACGCCGGCGAGCGGCGCGGCCTCCGCCTCGGCCACCGCACCGCCGCAGCACAGCTCAACTGGTTCCTCTCCCGCACCGCACGCTGGGGCTTCGACGTCCCCGCCGCCCCGCACCAGACCGGAACCCACGACACGGACGACGAACCACCCCGCGACATCCGCATCACCACCCGCCAACGCCGCTCCTTCACAAAAGGAGCCGCCAGCACGAAGGAAGCCCACGTGGTGATGAACGCGGTGACATTCGAGGGCAGGCTGCGTATCACCGACCCGACGCTCCTCACCGACCGCCTCCTGGCAGGCATTGGCCCCTCCAAGGCCTACGGATGCGGTCTCCTCACCCTCGCCCCGCTCTCCGAAGGGGCCTGACCACCCATGGCCGACATCTGGTGGAAGGCAGACCCCCAGGATCTGCACCGCCTTGTCGACCGCGTCTCCAGCGTCTATGTCGAGCGCAGCCACCTGGACCGCGACGAAAATGCCGTCGTCATCATCAACAAGCGGCAAACCGTCCGTGTCCCCGCAGCCATGGTGGCCGTCATGCTCCTCGGCCCTGGCACTCGCGTCACCCACGGTGCCGTCCGCCTGCTAGCCGACTCCGGTACCACGGTGTGCTGGGTCGGCGAACAAGGCGTCCGCATGTACGCAGCCGGCCTCGGCCCCAGCCGGGGAGCCGGCCTTCTCCACCGCCAGGCCTGGCTCGTCACCCGGCCCAAAGAACGCCTCGCCGTCGCCCGCACCATGTACGGCATGCGCTTCCCCAACGAGGACGTCACCGGGCTCACCATGCAGCAACTCCGCGGCCGAGAAGGCACACGCATTCGCAAGTACTACCGTGCCCAGGCAGATCGCACCGGCGTCACCTGGAATGGCCGCGTCTACCAAGCCGGCGACGCCCACGCAGCTGGCGACGACGTCAACCGACTCCTCTCTGCCGCCAATGCAGCTCTCTACGGGATCTGCCACGCCGTCATCATCGGACTCGGCGCCAGCCCCGGACTCGGCTTCGTCCACACCGGCAAAGCCACCTCCTTCGTCATGGATATCGCGGACCTCTACAAGGCCGAATACACCATTCCGCTCGCCTTCGACCTCGCCGCAAATGGGCTCACGGAAGAACGCGATGCCCGACTCGGCCTCCGCGATCTCATCGCCCGCGACAAACTCCTCAGCCGCATCGTCGCTGACGTCAAGCACCTGCTCACCCCCGAAGGAATGGACTACGACGACACCGAAGCCAACCTCCTGTGGGACGAACACCTCGGCACCGTTCCAGGCGGCACCAACTACGCCAGCCAGCCTGACCTTTCGTCTCACGGAATGACCGACAACCACATCGCGGTAATCGGTCCTGAAATCAATGAAACCGATCCCAGGCCATGACCGTCATCATTCTCATCGCCGCCCCGGAAGGTCTCCGTGGACACCTCACCCGCTGGATGGTCGAAGCAAGCGCCGGCGTCTTCGTAGGCAACCCAAGCCGCCGCGTCCGCGACCGCCTTTGGGAACTCCTGGCCACCCGCATCGGGGACGGCCAAGCCATCCTCATCGAACCCGCCGCCAACGAACAGGGGTGGGCTGTACGCACGGCAGGCCGAGATCGCTGGCAGCCCGTCGACTTCGACGGGCTGATCCTCTCAGCCCGCCCCAAAAAGCAACTGAATGAAAATGACCGTCTCGGCCGGTAAGTGCCCAGCTCAGCAAGTGTCGACCCCGCGCCTGCGGGGATCTTCCGGTGACCGACTGACATGGGCGAATTCAAGCTGGGTCGACCCCGCGCCTGCGGGGATCTTCCGTACCGGGTGCAGGCAGGCGACATGGTGGTGCTCGTCGACCCCGCGCCTGCGGGGATCTTCCTCCCGGTCAGGTGCGGTGGCTGCTGCCGAGGCTGTCGACCCCGCGCCTGCGGGGATCTTCCGAGGGGCGCGTAGTCCATGGGCGCCGAGGAGCCGTCGACCCCGCGCCTGCGGGGATCTTCCGGAGCCCCTGCTGCCACCCCAGCGCCACCGCATGTCGACCCCGCGCCTGCGGGGATCTTCCGGGGCCCCCGTGAAAGGGGGCTCCGAACGGGGCGTCGACCCCGCGCCTGCGGGGATCTTCCACTGGGACGCCCTGACGTCGCACAGCTTGCAGATGTCGACCCCGCGCCTGCGGGGATCTTCCGTGGAACGGGGCCCGCGGGTCGACGAGGTCGAGGTCGACCCCGCGCCTGCGGGGATCTTCCCTGGCGTACTCACAACCGCGGGTCGCATGGCGAGTCGACCCCGCGCCTGCGGGGATCTTCCGCCCGAGGACGAGACCGCGGCGGAGTGGACGGAGTCGACCCCGCGCCTGCGGGGATCTTCCCTGGTCCCGCCATGCATCCCCCGTCGTGGCGGGGTCGACCCCGCGCCTGCGGGGATCTTCCTCATCGGGCGGGACCGCGTTGTGTGCCGTGGTCGTCGACCCCGCGCCTGCGGGGATCTTCCTCCAGGTCATGAGCGGCCAGCGTCAGCAACTCCGTCGACCCCGCGCCTGCGGGGATCTTCCGCAGCCGCATCTGCTCGACCCGGCGCGTCCGTAGTCGACCCCGCGCCTGCGGGGATCTTCCGTGGGTCACGGACGGCGGGCTCGACCGGTTCCTGTCGACCCCGCGCCTGCGGGGATCTTCCGACACCGGAAACATGATCGCGGGCGTGATCGCGGTCGACCCCGCGCCTGCGGGGATCTTCCGACGCAGGGTCGGTTCGGTGATCCACAGGGGGCGTCGACCCCGCGCCTGCGGGGATCTTCCACACGACAGCCCCCCGATGGGGACGACGCCTTGAGTCGACCCCGCGCCTGCGGGGATCTTCCACACGACAGCCCCCGATGGGGACGACGCCTTGAGTCGACCCCGCGCCTGCGGGGATCTTCCGCACCACAGGGGCCCTGATGGGGGTGGGGGCGAGTCGACCCCGCGCCTGCGGGGATCTTCCGGCGACCTGGATGTACGGCTGTTCGAGTACTGCGTCGACCCCGCGCCTGCGGGGATCTTCCTGCCGCCACGGTCACGTTCGCCGCGGACGCCCCGTCGACCCCGCGCCTGCGGGGATCTTCCGTCCACACGCCCGCCGCGTTCGTCAAGATCACGGTCGACCCCGCGCCTGCGGGGATCTTCCGACACTGGCGTTCGCAACGGTGATCGCGCCGATGTCGACCCCGCGCCTGCGGGGATCTTCCGTCGAGGAGGAGGGTGCCCATCGCGGCGCCGAGGTCGACCCCGCGCCTGCGGGGATCTTCCCGGGAACTCCGTCGCGAACAACGGCAACGTGGTGTCGACCCCGCGCCTGCGGGGATCTTCCGGACCGGCTCGTAGCCGAGGGGCTGATCACGGTGTCGACCCCGCGCCTGCGGGGATCTTCCGCTGGTGGCGGACCTAGGTGGTAGGTGTGGTGGGTCGACCCCGCGCCTGCGGGGATCTTCCGAGGTCCAGGCGCCAGGTGGGCGGGAGCGCGGTGTCGACCCCGCGCCTGCGGGGATCTTCCGAGGCGTGGCATCTGGTGCGCGGCCTTGCGGGGGTCGACCCCGCGCCTGCGGGGATTTTCCCCGGGCGAGGACCTCCCCCGCGGTGCTCTTGAAGTCGACCCCGCGCCTGCGGGGATCTTCCGCTCCGCGCGGACGCGCAAGCCTCGTCGACCCCGCGCCTGCGGGGATCTTCCCTGAGCAGGCCCGTGACGGGGCTGTAGTTGAACGTCGACCCCGCGCCTGCGGGGATCTTCCGATCGAGCAATTACGCCCCAGCCCCGTGGTGTTGTCGACCCCGCGCCTGCGGGGATCTTCCCTGGCCGCGGTACGGGGTGAGGGTGTGGGCGCCGTCGACCCCGCGCCTGCGGGGATCTTCCGAGGACTGGTACCGGCGCGGCGCCATCGCCCTCGTCGACCCCGCGCCTGCGGGGATCTTCCCCGGAGAACGGCGCCCCCGTCGGCGCTCACGCGGTCGACCCCGCGCCTGCGGGGATCTTCCGGTGGCCGTGCTCATCGCGGCGACCGGGATGCTGTCGACCCCGCGCCTGCGGGGATCTTCCCTGGCTTCATCAAGAAGCAGCTTGCGCCGCTGATGTCGACCCCGCGCCTGCGGGGATCTTCCCTGGGACGCTATCGAGGAGAAGTGGGCCGAAGGGTCGACCCCGCGCCTGCGGGGATCTTCCGGAGTCGATGCGCTCGGGTGAGTTCGCCGGGTTGTCGACCCCGCGCCTGCGGGGATCTTCCCGAGTCGTACGCCGTCGGCCGCCCGTGGCTGATGTCGACCCCGCGTCTGCGGGGATCTTCCAGGTCCTCGGCCAGCCGATTCCCGAGATCTTCCGTCGACCCCGCGCCTGCGGGGATCTTCCGCCAGGGAACGTCGACGTAGAGGATCACGCGGCGTCGACCCCGCCCCTGCGGGGATCCTCCGATCACGGCGGCGACATCGGCGGCCTGGGACGCGTCGACCCCGCGCCTGCGGGGATCTTCCGCACGAACTCCCGTGCCCGACGCTCCGTCTGCTGTCGACCCCGCGCCTGCGGGGATCTTCCCTCGGCGCTGTAGCCGTGGACTAGCGACCGTGAGTCGACCCCGCGCCAGCGGGGATCTTCCGTTGTGCCGGCCGCGATGCGCCACCAGGCGAACGTCGACCCCGCGCCTGCGGGGATCTTCCGCGACCAAGGTGCGGGTCTGGTCGTACGTCTGCGTCGACCCCGCGCCTGCGGGGATCTTCCACGCAGCCGGCGGGGCCGGACTACCGGGGCGGTATGTCGACCCCGGGCCTGCGGGGATCTTCCCTGGACCGAGTCCATCGGAGGCCAGTACCTGACGTCGACCCCGCGCCTGCGGGGATCTTCCGTTGTTCCAGGTCACCGATGACTTCGGGGGCAGGTCGACCCCGCGCCTGCGGGGATCTTCCGCGGGGGTACTCTCCGGTTAGCGATTGCATTTCGTCGACCCCGCGCCTGCGGGGATCTTCCCTCGGTTCCGATGAGACCGCGTCGATCGCGGGCGTCGACCCCGCGCCTGCGGGGATCTTCCGGCATGGTCAGTGTCTGCGCTGCCGAGCCTGTGGTCGACCCCGCGCCTGCGGGGATCTTCCGGGCGTACGGGCCGTGTACCGCGCGGCCAAGAAGTCGACCCCGCGCCTGCGGGGATCTTCCGCGTGCCGCCACCGGTACTCCGGCGCCTGGCCCGTCGACCCCGCGTCTGCGGGGATCTTCCCTCGTCTCCTGGGCCTACCTGATCGCCACCGACGTCGACCCCGCCCCTGCGGGGATCTTCCGGTTGCGCTGGGGTGTGTGCAGATCAAGGCGCGGCCACGGCCTGACGGCCTTGTGCCCCGGTCGGCCCTCACGATACGACCGCAGTGAGGCCCGGCGGCAGCATCGGCTTCACGGACGCACCGCCGGGCACCACTCAGGGTGGCATGAAGCACTGACAAGGCACGGGAACGCCTGACGTGCAGCACTCTGTACGGAATCCGCCACTGTCTTACGCCACCGTCATGCGGTGTCTATTGTGGTGGCATGACTGTGACGATGACGCTGCGCATCCCTGACGAGGTAGACCCGTCCATCCGCGCCGGGGCCAAGGCCTCCGGCATGAGCGTCAACGCGTACGTGGTGCTGGCCGCGCGCCGCCAGGCCACTCTCGACGCCGCCCGGCAGCTGGCAGCCCTGGGGGCTGGTGATGACCTGGCGGGCGAGGGCGACAGTCTGTGAGGCGCGGCGAGATCTGGACCCTCGCCGACGACCGCAGCGTCCTGATCGTCTCTCTCGACGGGCTGGAGGAGGCGTTCGGTGCGGTGCTCGCCATCGTCCTGCACCCTTCGGGCCGCTTCCCCGACACCGCCATGTCCGTGGTGGTCTGCGACCCGCTCCCGTGCACGGCGGTCGCGGTGAACGTTCAGCAGTTCAAGGCCGCACGCTTCGACGGTGCGAAGCTGGCTGGGCCCGTCGACGCCGCGGCCATGGCGCGCGTGGACGCCGCGCTGCGGGCCGTGCTCGATCTCTGACCGACGTCCCGGCCGTCTCAGCGGGAGGCGGGGCGGTTGCTCAGTGGGCGGGTCAGTAGTCGTCCGGGTTCTCGTGCTGCGCGAGGCGCTGGTCGAGGTCGGTGGCCCAGGCCAGGGCCCAGGAACGCAGGTCACCGATCTGCTCGGCGGTGTGGCCGTAGGCGGTGAAGTCCTGCTCGTCCCACCACTCCGCTCCCACCAGGCGGTTGCGAAGGTCATCGAGGCTGAACTCGAAGCGGGCGTGACGGCGTCCGAGTGTTTCGAGATCGGCGGTGGTGCGGTGGCGGGAGGCGGCGTGCGCGTCGAGGCTCGGCGAGATCGAAGGCTTGCAGGTCAGCCTTTCCGGAGCCGAGGACAAGCTGGCTCAACTTGATGCGGTCGTTGTCCGCAAGCAGCAGGCTGTTCCCCTGGATATGCCGACCTTCCCTGACCTCGCCACCCACACTTCATCCGGTTCCATCGGCCAGTCGTAGCAGCGGTATGGACACGAATGCTGCGCTTGATCCTTCTCTCTGAGCAACGATTCCTCACCTTGGTCTTCAAGATGCCTTCCCGCTGATGCTCGGGCAACGGACGGCCTGACCTCAGTGCCCGCCGCTGGGCGCGGTGGCTGCGTCGGCTTCAACACGGGTACGGATTCTTCAGGGTCGGTGCTGGTGAGCGGCGGACCCGGCTGCCAACCGATGGGTCAGGAGACCGGTCATGGCCTGCACGCCGTGGCCGATTGCGCGCTCGTCGGCCGCGAACTCAGGTGAGTGCGGTGCGCCGTTGAGCCCCGAAGCGGTGTTTGCGACGCCGAGGTAGAGCTGCGCGCCTGGAGCTTCATTGAGGAACAGCGCGAAGTCCTCGCAGTTGAAGGGCCACGATGCCCGGGCCCACAGGACGGACTCCGGCCCTAGCGTCGTACTGAGGTACCTGCCGGCCGCCGTGCTGAGCTCTGCCGAGTTCACCAGCGCGGGGAACGCGGTTTCCTGGAACTCGGCTTGTCCGCTGGCGGCCGTCGCGAGCTGTTCGACCTGTGCGCGCACTTCCGGCTGCCGCTCCTGCGGCCAGACGCGCAGCAGGATGTTGGCGACGGACTGCCCGCCAGACCCCTGTTCGGTCCATGTGCCGATACACACGGATTCCTGGCGTGACGCGGCCACGTCGGGGTTCAGCAGGGCATTGAAGCCTGCCTGGTACTCGGCGAGGTTCTGTGGGAAGCCGACTGTGCCGAGATCGGCGATCTCGGCCGCGACGGCGGTCGCTGCGTCCTCGCCACCGGGAACACTGATCCGGATATGGTCGAGCCCGGGCAGCCCATGGCCCGGGGACACCGCGATGGTTCCGGTGGGGAAGGGGCTGCAGTGCAGTGCATAGAACTCACGCGGCGCGAGCCGCTGCACCAGTCCCGTGTCCAGCATCGCGCGGGCACCCTGCAGGGGCTCCTCGGCCGGTTGGAACACGAACACCAGCCGCCCACGTACCTGTTCGGAGCTGCGGGCCAGCGTCCTGGCCACGCCGATACCGATTGCGGTGTGCAGGTCATGCCCGCACAGGTGCGCGACACCAGGGACGCGCGAGGCAAACCCCTCGTCGAACACCCGACCCGAGCGCGGGAAGGGCAGGACGTTCCTCGTCGCGTCCACGGCGTCCATGTCCGCCCGGTACGCCACCGTCGGCCCATCCGCAGAACCATCGAGCACCCCGACGACCCCGTGTCCACCGATGCCGGTAGTCACCTCCAGCCCCGCCGCACGCAACTGCTCCGCGACCAGCCCGGCCGTCTCCCGCTCCTCGCCCGCGAGTTCGGGTCGGCGATGGAACTCCCGGCGCAGCTCGATCAGTTCCTCGTCCAATGTCATGGAGCCAAGGTCGCGAAGCTGTGGGCCGGCTGGCAACCGAATTGTTCGAGTGCGGCCGTGGGAGGACACCCGTGGACGGCGAAAGGATTGGGACGGGGGCTCGCTGGACGTTGATGATGCCGTTCACCGAAGCCAGCGCGTCGCCAGCGTAGGTTCCGAGCTTCTCGTGAGCACTGAGTCCAGCGAGAATGCGGACAACGCGCAAAGTGTGCACGCCAAGGGTCGACTCTCCGTGCGCAATCGGCGCTCTACCGGATGGAGTGCATGTCCCGGCCAGTGGCAGAGTCCTGTCGGCCGCCGCGCCTGCCTACTTGTCGCGGTGTAGCGCGGCCAGCGCCGGTCCAGTGGTGTACTGCCTGCGCCGATCGGCGAAATTGCGGTCGGTCACATCAGTGCTGTCGATGTACTGGTCGATCGCGCCGACGGGAGGCAGCGCCCGGACCTGGCGGTCGTTGATCGTGGCCATCAGGGCGTCGGTGAAGCGATAGCCGTCGATGACCAGGAACGGCCGGGTGTGGAAGTGGCGAGCTTTCGCATCCAGCGGCTCGGTCAGGCCGAGGTCGTTGTGCATGTCTGCGGCGATCTCGTAGGCCGGGGCCAGGTGCCGCTCGCGTTCCTCCCAGCTTCGCGCCGCCAGCGCCTCGCAGAGGAGTGGTGTGAGCGTCGTGGCGCACGAGAGTTCTCCGAACGCGGTGCCAAGCCATTTACTGTAGGGCGGATAGACCCGGTTCATCAGCAGACACAGCTTCATCAGGTCGCGCACCTGTCGGGCGGCCACTACTGCGGAGCCGAGGTCGTCACCGACTTCTCCGCAGCGTCCGACGAAGGGTTCCTCCTGGGACAGACGCATCCACTGGCAGGCCAGGATGTAGCGCCAGATGTCTTCCGGATACCAGGTCAGTTCCTTGCGGTAGGCATCCAGCAGGCTGATCCCGTCGTGGAATACGGTGCCTCCGGTCAGTTCGCGGAGCACCTGCGTCGGGGTCGTCAACCAGCCGGACACCGACAGGCCAGCGGCTGGGTGCTCGCCGAGGTGCTCGGTGAAGAAGCCCTGGAGGTCATTGACGTGAACCCAGTGCCGGGCCGGGGCGTTGTCAGGAAAGGGGAATCGGACCGGGTAGCCGCGAAACGACTGCGGCAACTCGCGGGCCAGCAGGGCATCCAGTTCGTCCGCGTGGGCGCGGAAGTCACGACTGCTGAGGAATACCTGCAGCCTGGGACCCCAGGCGTGGTCGGTTGAGCGTACGGTGTCGAAACCCTGCACTTCAGAGCCCCAGCCGATCAGAGCTGCCGAATACGAGACCTTGCCCAACGCCGTGTTGAGGATGGGGGCGACGACCTCTGTGTGAAACAGCCGCGCCAGTTCAAGACCGGGCAGGAAGACACGTGTTATGGCCGCCACCCTGACAGAACGGTGCGACCAGTAGCCAGCCAATATCGTGCAACGTTGGCTTCCTCATCGGTCACACAGAGCGGCTATCGAGAATGTTCAGCAGCGAGCCTTTGCCAACCTCACGTTGAGGTCGCGCGAGGATCAGCCGCGGCGTGCGGCACTGCTGCTGGTCATCGCTCGGAACAGCTCACGAGCCCGCTCGCAGAACTGCTCGACCTCCGTAGTGTCAGGCTCCTGACCGTCGGCCAACATCCGGGCCTGGAGCTGCTCGGAGCGCAGCCCGCCGTACCGGGCCCGCACCTCGGCGGTCACCGGCTGGACTGCGATATGCAGGTGCTTGCGCGCGTCGCGGCCATGCGACCACATGCACACGTGGGTCTGCTCAGGCCGGCACAACGTCTCAACGACACGAGCGGTAACGCGCAGCAAGGGGCCGAGTTCCGCAGCAGCCGTGTCGTCGAGCTCCGCGATGGCCACGACATGCTCTCGCGGTCCGACGATCAAGGTGCCGAGATTCATCGGACCGACGACGTGGTTCACCACCCAAGCAGCAGTTTCGTGTAGGACGCCGCCAGGTAGCTCCCGGCGCCCAGTCAGAAGGTCACACCCAAGACACCCCGTCACATCCACACCCAACAGCCTATGCAGAGCCCGCAGCGATGGAATCGACGGCCAACTTGGTTGGGTGCGGCTCGTGGCTCATACAAGATTTTGGTAGCCGTTGATCGACCAGAGGTCGTTGTCGGGCGGGGGCTCGCTGCTGCGGCGTGAGTGGGCGACGAGGATGACGCGTTTGCGCAGGAGTTGGATGCCTGCCCGTCCTGCCATCTGGCGCTTGATCATTTTCAGGTCCGTGATTCTGCCTTCCGCCACGCCGGAGCTGTGAGGGAGGGTTACGGCGGCGTGCACGGCGTCGAGGTCGTCCAGCAGGCCGGCGGTGAAGCGGACGAGCGGTGCGATGCCGCTCTGGCGGGCGCTGGTGATCCAGCGGTCCATCAGGAGGGCGCGCTTCTTGTCGAAGACTTCCCGGAAGGTGTCTATGAGTCCGTGGAGGATGCGGAGTTCCGGGCAGCGTTCTTGCAGGTGCTTGACGAAGACACGCTGGTCTTCACCCAGTTGTTCTGGGCGGGTGGTCAGCAGCCGGGTGACCTCGAACGCGCTGCGGGCGGGCGCGGGCGGGGGAAGGCAGGCGTCCAGGGCCTCACGGTGGGAGGTGAGGTATAGGCGAACGGTGGCCTCGCTGCCGCGAAAGCCGCGCGCGGTGATCTCGCGGGCGAGGGCCGCGATGTTGTGTTCGCCCTCGGCCCAGCGGCGATGCAGGTGTCCCTGGTAGGGGGCAATGATGCCGAGGCTGTGGGGCCAGGTCGGAGCGACCTCCTGCCAGGTGGCGGCGCGGGCGTGGCGGCGGATGACGTTGCGGTCCAGGTCCAGGTGGCGCCCGATCGCGCGCAGTGCCATCCCCTCGGCGAGCAGGGCGTGAACTGCAGTGTGGGTGCGGCGGGTTCGGGCGGCCATGACGCCGCCGGGCGTCCGGGGTGCGGTCGTTTCGTCATCAGGTTCGGGCAGGCAGCTGCGGTGCGCGGTGACCACCTCGTAGATCTTGCGTGAGAGGTTCTGCCAGAGGTGAAAGCGGTCGCTGACCTGGACGGCCTGCGGAGCACCTGCACTGATGGCACCGCGGTAGGCCGCCGAGCCGTCGCGGCAGACCACCTCGATTTCCGGGTGCCCGCGGAGCCAGGTGCTCGTGGGGCCAATATCCCTGGTGTCCCAGGCGTCGACTGGCAGACGGGTCTCCACGTCGATCATGAGGGTGGCGTAGCGGCGGGAGCGGCGCAGCGCAAAGTCGTCCACGGCAACCACCCGCAACTTCGGCATCGGCGGGTCGGGGGTCTTCATCAGGCACGTGATCAGGCTTGCCCAGCTCAGAACGTGGTGCAGGTGGAGCAACAATCTCGAGCCGGCCGTTCCGGCCAGGGCCGTCGCCACGGCCGCGACGATTGCCTGCAGTCCGGCGGTGCGGCGCTGGTAACGCAAGGTCAGGCCCTCGATCTGCTCCGCGAAGGTGGTCTTTGAGCAGGCAGGGTTCTCGCAGTACAGGCGGCGGACCGAGAGGTCAATTCGCACCGGACGGCCGCCGGCAGCCTCGTCCTCAACATGCCGTACGTAGCGGCTGTGCTCCCACTCGGAGGCCCGGCCACAGCCGGTGCACACGGCCGGTCCCGCCCGGGACCGCGCGGAGATCACCACGACGTCCGCGAACTCCTCGACCGATCCGACCTCCACAGCAGCAAGTTGAGGCAACAACTTCAACACGTCATCACACACCTGCAGCATCCCGCCGGACCAGCGAGATGTCACGACCTGACGGAGTCGATCAACGGCTACCAAAATCTTGTATGAGCCATCCGGGGCTCTTCCAAGATTTTCGTAGACGTTGATCGCGGCGGCGCTTCGGTCAGCTGAGCAGGATCCGCTGGCGAAGGAGAGGGTGGCCGGCGAGGCCGTAGGTCTGCCGTTTGAGGAGTTTGATCTTGCAGTTGACGCCCTTGGTCCGCGGCAGAAGCGACAGCCGCCGACGTGAACGGAGCACAGCTCGAAGGCAGACTCGCCCGTCTGTGGGAGGACCACCTGCGCGCATTGTTCCCCGACGGCTTCCGCGGTGTGGACTTCGACGGCGTGGATCTGGTCCTCCTGGACGCCGACGTCGCCGGTCTCGTGCAGAGGGAGTTGAAGGGCGGGCTCGACGGCACTGGCATTGCCTACCTCTGGGCTGCATCGCCGACCTCGACAAGATCGTTCCTCTGATCAACGAGGAGTACTGCGCCTCCTACTTTGTGAATCTTCGGACGATGGACCAGGTCGCAGCAGCGCCCTACGTCCCCACCGCGACGTGACCACCGAGGTTGAAACAGGCGATCGCCTATGGCCTCGTCAGGGTCTGGCTCGGTTCCGGTCGATGATGCTCTCGGGTCGCTTGACCGTTTTACCGACGTTGTAGCGGGTGGCCGGTCGCTGGTTTTGCGAGCCGAGGGGTCTGCCAGGGTCGGGTCGAGTGGTTTTGGGTGCACGGGCCGGACAGGGCAGGTGGGGGCGGAGGTTTCTGAAATCCCGGCGGACTCGGGCTGGGGTGAGCCTGTTCGGTTCCACTGAGCTTTCCCAAGGGCGGCAGACGTGCTTGACCACGCAGAATCCTGTAGCAACGCCGCAGTTGGATCTCTACAGTCGCGGCATGGCCACGGAGGACGAGAACCCAAGTCAGCCTGACATCACCGCGCTGCTCAAGGACCAGACCAGTGCCTGCAAGGCGGCACGCGCCGCCATCGCCGGCGGCGGCGAGGTAATGCTCTACGACGGGCAGCCGCCACAGTGGATGGTCCTTGGCATCGCTGCGACAAGGCTGAGGCGGTCGTTGAGGATCGGCCTGACGACCCTCGGCCTTGACGAGAGCGTTGAGATCCTCCGGGCTCTGCACCGCGACGAGCGCTTGCGTACCGGCAACATCGTTCCAGCAGACCGGTCTTGGTTCTTCACCCTGTATTTCGACGCCACCGGCACCGAGCTGCTGGCGTGCAGCGCCGTCAAGAACGAGCGGCCCTCGCGGGGGGACGGTCACAAGCTCCAGCGGTAGAGCCCGCCTGTGAAGGTGCGTTGTCGCTGCAGGCCTAGAAACCTGCTGGTCAGCACCGGATCCATAGTGGATGCTGCACGCGTGATCGAGCGAGAGACCGCGGTTCGTATGGTTGAGGAAGAGCTGGACCGAGAGAACCGGGAGTGGGCGTATCGGGGCTTGGCCTCGATCCGCACGGCAGTGCTGCGTGTAGAGGAACACGAGCTGGTCTGGAAGGTGTACTGGCAGTCCGAGGAATACGCCCGCACTCGGGACCCCGACACGATGTTGATCGGCCATGGCCCCTATTTGGTCGACCGCATCGACGGTGGGCTCCACCAAATTGGAGCGGTCTCCGAGCTTGAGGGAGCCTGGGAGACGGACTACCGCGTTCGTATTCGTGGGCAGGCCGTCCGCACCTCTGTGGACGATTTGCACGATGAAATACGAGAAAACGCCGCAATGCGTGGACGCATGCAAGCGGTACGTATCCTGCGCCAGAGACTGCCGGTGCTGCCACCAGCGCAGGCCCTCGAGTACGTGAGTGCGTTGCTGAACGCCAACGCCCCAGCCCACCTTGTGGCTGTCGCCGTTGAACAACTGATCGAACCCATGAACCCAGTGCTCACCGTACAGACCATCAGTCAGGGAAGGCTCGGCTAGAACGGCCTCGCAACGGTTGACTTAGCCATGGGGGAGTCGGTTGAGCGCTTCACGATGCGGTCTACGCAGACGACTGAGCTCGGGCGTGGCCGGAGCCAGGCTGGGAAAACGGATCGATGGCCCGGTGCTTCACAGGCGAGGATGCGGGACTATTGCTCACCCTGCCCGGAGGGCCCGTGGGATCCAGAGATGCCGACATTGACTTCACTTTCACGTCCCCGACCACCGTGCGGGCCGTTCTGGACACCCTCGCCGGGGCGGGGTGGTCCGCGGTGGCACAGCCTGGGGGTGTTTCGTACATGCTCAACGATGCGGACGACATGTACGACTGGCACGACAGCGCGCCCGACGGCATCGGTGAGGTGGTAACGCTGCTGGACGCGCCGGAGAACCTGCCCTACGCGGTGGCCCTCAACGTCTACCACCGGGAAGCGGGGACAGGCGGCATGCTTATGTTCCTGCCCGGCCGCACGGACGTCTCCTTCGTGCCCACCATCGACCGTCGCCGCATCCCGGCGGCGCCGGAATTTACCGACCTTGCCTGGTACCTCCATGCCCTTGTCCCGCCCCTCGTCCCGGCAGGGCTCGAAGGGTACAAAGCCACAGAGATCCGGTACTAACAAGGGCCCATGGGCCTGTCGGCGCTCAGTGAACCCGCGCTGACACGGCACCTGCAGCGCAGTGAAGCCGCATGGATGACAACAACGGAAGCCGCGGCTCGGGCGAGGGGCGTGAAAGTTCGGTCTGCGGGGCTGCCTGCGGCCATGTCGCGGGCGGTGCGCTTCACGATGGGCGGGAGCTGCACAGTGCTCCGACCTGGAAGCCTTGCTGATGGAAAGGGTTGAGGGTACGGTGCCCTCCATTATCCCTTGACATTGGAAAGGTTTGGGGGTGGAATCGGAATGACGGATCGGATGGGCGCTCTCCTCGCGGCTCTCGATGCACAGGGCTTCAAGAGCCGACAGACCCGTAGCGGTATGTGGATGTTCTCCCGGGACGGCACCATGATCACGTACCACTACACGCCGGAATCGTTCGGCGAATGGCTGGACCTGATCAAGATGCTGAACGGCGCGGGGCTGGTCTTCCCTCCGGAGGACTAGCCAGGCGGTAGCGGGGGCCAGAAGGCCGGGCCCCCGCCCTCCTGCCCATCCCACACCCATCACACGAACCCACCCCGTCCAAGCAGAAGGAGAAGGACATGGAACAGGAGTGGAGGGCGTCGGTCACCGCTGACGCCGTCGATGCCTTGGACGAAGCGCAATACGAGGAACTACACGAGCACATCCCCGGCGCCAGCCGCTTCGAGGAGGAGTACCGACAACTCTTCCTGATGTGGAGGCTGAGGGCATCCGATCTGACGGCAGCCACGCAAGATGCCCTCGAAGTCGTCAATCGGGCGTTTGAGGCCGTACTCGGGGCGGTTCCAGCGCTGACGGATCTGCGGGTCGTCACTGCGGAACGGGCCAATGCTGAACGCGATCACCCCAGGGAACAGGAGTTGATGGGATACCGGGAAGCCGCCGAGGCGCTAGAAGTGTCGCGGCAGAGGGTGGCTCAACTAGACGGAAGCCATCCGGACTTTCCACGCCCTGTCGGCCGCATTGGCGCGGGCCCAGTGTTCACGGCCGACTCCATTAAGTCCTTCGCGCTGCGATGGGACCGCAGCCCAGGACGACGCAGGGCCGCGTAGGGCTTGCTTGGGTGTTGGCTGAGTGCCGCTCCGCTGGCCGGGGGCCTTCCCCGGCCAGCGGAGCGGATGTCTGCGATAGGTCGCCTCGGGTCACAGGGCAGGGCCTCGGCAAAGTGGAACTTCGCCCGTTTCGCGATCATCTGATCCCGGGGAGAGCGAGGGGGCGGTGGGCGTTGCGGGCGTTGTACCGCAGGCCGGCGGCGATGTTGGTTGCGCCGGCGAGTCGGAGGGCGCCGATGGCGAGGTTGCGCCAGGTGGCCATCGCGCGGGGTGTGTTGCCGGTCCGTAGTTGCGAGGCGTCCTCGGCGAAGGTGGTGTCCCGGACGTGGTGCAGCGATTCGACTGACCAGTGGCCGCGGATCAGCGTTGCCAACTGGCCGGGAGTCGCCTGTTCTGCAGTCAGGCTGGTGACCGCGTAGACGGTGTGCAGGGTGACCTTCCCGGTCTTGCGGTGCACGCGGCGGCGTTTGAGCTGGATGGCCTGCTGGGCGCCGGGGAACAGGAGGTTGCTCACGGTGCAGACCTTGATACGCCGGATCTCGCTGCGGCCGTGGCCGGTTGCGCGGGTGCGGTCCTGTAGTGGGATCTCCTTCCAGGGAAGGGCTTTGTGCTGTTTGCGGAGCTTCTTCTGGTTCCCCTTGGCGATCACGATGTAGTGCGCGGCGCGTCCAGTCGGGTAGGTGGCGTGCTCACGCTGGGTGTGGAGTGCGTCGCTGGTGACCACCGCGTCAGCGAGGTCGGCCACGGTGTCTAGGAGTGGTTGGAAGCAGGTGATCTCGTTCGTCTTCTCGCCGACGTCGAGCTGGGCCAGGACCAGGCCGCTGGTGTGGTCGAGCGCGGCGAGGAGGTGGATCTTGCGACCGCCTGCGCGGGCGGATCCGCGCAAGCTCTTGCCGTCAACGGCGATCCCGCGCAGACCGGTGGCCTGCGGGATGGTCTGATGGCGGTCCGCGAGCCAGCGTCCGATGGCCTGATCGAGGGCGTCGCCGTTGACGCGGGAAAGGACCCGGCGCAAGGTCGCCTCTCCGGGCACCGGGTAGTGCCCGGTCAGTACGTCGAGCGGTCCGCCGAGAGCGGCCCGGACGGTCTGCGGGGAGTCGGCGGACCATTCACTGACCGCCAGGAGCGAGGTCGCGCCGGCCAGTACAGCCGAGGCTGCCAGTGCCAGGACGTAGACGAGAGCGTGCCGTATCCCGCGAGCGGCCCGCGGATCGGGGACTTCGGCCAGGCGTTCCAGCAGGCCAGGATGTTCGGCCGTCTGCACGGGAGGCTGATCGCGGAGCTGGTCAAGAACGGGAGGGATCAGGGAGGATGCAGGTGCAGGCACGGTCTTCCGTAGGGATCATGGGAACTCGACACTCACATGATCATGGAATTCGGTGCCTGCTTCGTTTCTGCCGTCCTACCCCACCCCGACTGGCGGGTGGCGGGGGGCGTTCGGGACCTGCACCGCCCTGAGAGGACCCTCGCGTGTTCAACTTCGGGATTGAGAGCTACCGGCCGCAGTGGCTGACCGGCCGTAATGCCGTCATGTCCGCCGAAGGCGAACGGCTGCGCGCGCTCATCGGCCGCACGCTGACCCGTGCCTGGCTGGTCTGGGACCTCCAGGACAACGAATGGTTCCCCGACTGTCCCGTCCTGCTCGACTTCGACGGGGAGCAGGTCGAGATCAACCACCACAAGTTCGACGACCTCTCCATCACCTGGAACACCATCGACCCCCACCAGCCGGTCCTGTGGCCCGACTTCGACCTGCAGTGGCGCCACGACGCGCGCGCTGAGCTGCACGCCCTCCAGGGCCAGGTCCTCCAGGACGTCGAGCTCATCGAATGGATGGAAAGCAAGTCCGCCCAGGGGTCGGTCGACGTGAGCTTCCTCTTCCCCAAGGAACAGCTGACCATCGCCAACGCCCTCGACGAGAACGGGCTGACGTTCGGGCTCCCCGAGCCGCACCAAAAACGTCACTCGCTGCGCTGACGAGCACACCCCAACACCAAGCGCTCTCCCAAGACGGACATCACAGGACTTTGCCGAGGCCCTGCGCAGCCACCGGTTGGCCACCTCCGCAATCTCCGGACCAAACCGGAAGGACTGCGTCAACTCCAGCCGCTGCCCCGGGAAGCCGCTCATGATGTCCTTGGCATGGCGCCATTCGTAGATCTGCTGCACAGGATCCCCGACGCACACCCGCTGCGCGTCCTGCGCCAGGAAAATCTCCTCCAGCACCGGATTCGTGTCCTGAGCCTCGTCCAGCAGGACGAAGTCCGCCGGAAGCACGGGTCGGGTCAGCGCCCACATCTTCAAGTAGTGATCATGCTTGAACGGCAGCCGCCCCTGGTGCGAGCAGATGTCGTCCCACGCCCACCGAGCCCGGCGCAGAAGCACCTGCGACAGATACTGCTCACCCTCCGCGTCCAGCCCGTTCACCCTCCCCATGTGCCGGGCCGCGATCTGCTCGTCGGTGCTGTAGCAGAAGTGCTGGATCATCTCCATCACAAGCCGCGCCAGCGTCGTAGGGCCCAGACGCCGTTTGCCCACCGCCAAGTCCCGGTCCAGGCCCAGGAGCTGGGCCGTACGCTTCGACGGCATGTGCTGGGTGGCGTCCAGCCGGTCCTGGTACTGCCGGCCGACCGCGCGGTGGGCCAGAGCGTGCGACGTACTGCACCGCACGTTCGCCCCGAACCGGGCCTTGGCCTCGTGCGCGATCGGCCGGTTGAAAGCGACGTACAAGCCCCTTCGCTGCGTTGCCGAGCCCATCATCACGAGCGTGGAGGTCTTCCCCGTACCCGCCCCGGCCACCAGCGCCAGATCCTGTCCCGCAGCGAACGCCTCCCGCGCCGCCTCCTGTTCCGCCGTTGCCTTCAATCCCACGTCGTACCCCTTCCACCTGCCGCAGATGGCAGACAAGTTGACTGTCTCGGTTACTCAGGAACCTTCGGTTCGAGCTGAGCGCGAGCAGCATCGCAGTGCCCACTGACACTCTGGCGTATTCACCCTGGACGCGTTTTTGGGCTACGCAAGGCCGTGCGAATAGCAGCGATTCGTCCTGCGGCCCACTGGTCGGAACGGCTGTCGGCTCGAGGAGCGTTCTGGACAGTCGGGTATCCGTGGTGAACCCATTCGGCACGTACCGGATCCTGTAGCGGTCCATCCGACACGTGAGCGCCAATCGGACTCGCAGTGAAACGCTGGACGAGAGGCCACCGCACGACCGTGCTGGTACGGCCGGACGGGCGTGTGGCGCGGGCGGCGGAGGATGCGGACGCGACCGCGGTCGAGGCAGCGCTGGCCGCCCATATCGGCGGAGCTCCACTGAGTGGTCTGGGGATTGGAGAGGTGACGCCCCCTCGCCGTTCGTGGCTGATTGGTGAACAATGCGCTATGTCCATCAGCGCGATGGGCGCCTGGAAGGGGGGTTGCGTGCGCATGCCAAGGTTCTCAGGGGGGCGGCAACCTGGAATGTTTGCAGGCATGGATCTTAAAGGGCGAGATTTTTCCAGAAAGTATCTTGTTGGTGCAGACTTCACAGGTGCTGATTGCCGTGCATGCGACTTTCGAGGCAGCGATCTAAGCTTGGCAAAATTTACGGGTGCTGATCTCTATGAAGCGAAGTTCGAGGGGGCGATCCTCTATGTTACTGAATTCGGTTCGACGAATTTAACCCGCGCAGAATTTCGTGGAGCCTTCGCTTACGGCTTTCAGTTCAGGTCGTCTTCGGTCATCACGTATGCTGACCTGCGGGATTTCCAACTGGAGAAGCGGAGGCGCTCTGGCACCTTCGAAGCGAAGGATGGCGTTGAATACCTGGAGAAAAGGTTTGGCGGAGAAGTGGTCGACTCAAGTGATTTGTGCGCTTCCGATTATCAAGTCAACGGTAATTATTTCACCTTCCGGAGTCTCTATGACGGCGAGAGTCACCTTCTCCATGCTCAAATCTTTAATACTCTGAAGCGCCTCTATCGAGAGAACCACGATGGGCGCGCTGCTCTTCGGTGCCACTTCCAGTCGCGCAGTCACCTCACGCGTTCACGCTACAAGCGCACTGTCTTGACTGCCGAGATTCCTGGAGATCGCACGAAGGTGGGACGCGCGCGCACCGCGCTTTACTATCTGGCTGAATTCTCGAGCGGCTACGGCGTGAGACCGTGTCGCATGGTCGGGAGCCTGGCCATTTTGTATGCGACATTTCTATTCACGGCTTGGGTGATATCTGCAGTTTCAGTAAAAAGTGGAGTGGCCTATGAGGGGCATAATGATAATGCTGGCGAGGGCGTGGGAAGCGGTGCTTCAGGGCTAATTCGTCTGGCTCAGTTCGCAGCTCTTTCCCTCGTCAGTCCACAGCTGAACCAGTTCTCTCCGTATGGGTGGATGATTCCCCTCAGCCTGCTCTTTTTTACACTGTCGGCATGTTTCCTTGCTCTTCTTTTCTCGTCGCTGTTCATGACTATCCTGAGCGAGTGACCTCTGAGCGTCGATCTCCTGGAATAGGTGTCCATGGCTACACATATACGGGTAGGAGTCCAGGCGATCGTTCGCTCCGGTGACCGAATCCTCCTGGGGCTGCGGGCCAATACCTTCGGCGCCGGTAGCTGGGGGCTGCCCGGTGGGCACTTGGAAGTCGGTGAGACGCTGATCGGTGCCGCCTGCCGGGAACTCAAGGAGGAGACCGGCGTCCAGGCCTGGTGTGCGCGGGTCGTCTGTGTCACTGACCCGGACCTGGCGGCCAACCATCACATGCAGATCGGCGTCGAGATCTCTGACTGCACGGGCGAGATCCAGGTGCGGGAACCCGACCGGTGCGAACGCTGGGTGTTCTGGCACCTGGACTCTCTACCCGACGCCCTGTTCGTGGGGTCCGTCGGTGTCCTGAACAGTGTCAGGAACGGGGTCTTTCACCTTCCCCGCGATTGAGTTGAGCAGGTTGTCCAAGGGGGAAGCGGAGGCTCGCTTTGTGCCTCTCCTCATTGTCCTTGAACTGTTGCCAGGTACTGGAGCGCTTCCATAGCCTCGTGAATTCGCTGAGACTGTCCACGTAGTACCGACTCATCTCCCCAAACCTTGCCTCGAAAACACCAAGCCCGCGACCGGTTCGGTCCTCGAGGTTGGAGGTGATGTAGGGCTCAAGGAAACCGATGTCCGAGGTGAGTAGTGTCGAGGCAGGGATATCCACGGTGGTCAAACGCAATTCCACGAGATCTGCGTACTCGCGCCGGAGGCCCTGGTAGGAGTCGGTCACCTTCCGGAAGGTCTCCGCGTAGTACGTACTCTGTTTCACTGACTCCACGATGTTCTGCGCACTTGGCGGATCATCCGCCGCATCGCGCTGCATTAAGACGGCGAGATTATTCCACGGATTGCTGATGATCGCATGGAATCTCACGCCTCGATCGAGAGCTTTGACAATCTCAGTGTAGAAGCTCTGATCGTAGAGAAAATAGGACGCACCCGCGTGCGCGATGAGGCGGATCGTGCTGTTGCCCTCCTCACGTTTTATCGCTGCCTTCTTCGCCTCGTTACGCTCGCCGTTCTGCAAGGGCGTGTAGAGCTTCTCGATCTGGTACGGGAGATCGGCTTCTGGTTTCGCCACGGCGCGCATGCCGGCCAATGACCGACGCAGCGCGTGGGTCTGCACATGCTCCCTGCCAAGTACGGTTGTTTGCTGGGTGAGCGTCATAGCCGCTTCGGCGATGTGGATGGCTTGGCTCCTGCGTGGGCCGTGCATGCGTTCGACGCCGTCGCCGGCCTCGCCGGCGGCGTGGAACTCGGCTGCAGTCAGGGCACCCTGGGCCACGATGGTCTCGCGATGATTCATGCCCAATGTCGCTGCGGCATGCAGGTAGTTGAGCTCGAGGGCGGTCAGTTCGCGATTGCGCCCATCCGTGTCGTTCAGGGCCGAGGCGACCTTGTATCTCGCGTCGGCTAGCGTTGTGCGTGCCGCAATGACTTGGGCGTCGTTATCTCCCGCTCTCTTCACGAGGGCCTTCAAAGCCTCCTGGAAGCCCAGGACAGCATGCTGCAGTCCGGGGATGTCATCTCTGGCAGTGGCGACGTTAATGAGGACTGCGTGGGCCGCGAGCCGAGCCTCCAGGTTCTCCTTCCAGTCGGCCCCGATCATCGTCAGGACCTTCTTGGCCCATATTCCGGCGCTCGGGAGATCGCCCGCCCGCAGGCTGACGGCGCTCAGGTTCGAGAGAATGCGCGGTGTTTCGAGTGAGCCGTAGCGGTCCGCGCGACGGAGTGCGCAGGTGAGAACCGTTCGGGCGTGGGGCAGCTGGTCATGCTCGGCCAGCAGCGCGCCGAGGTGATTCCATAGACCCGCCGATGATTCCCATTCCTTTCCCGTCTCGGACAGCTCCATGTTACGCAGGGCCAGGACGACGACATCCAGGGAGAGCTGTTGCATTCCGAGTTCGGCCAGGACTTCAGCCAGGTGTGCCAGTCTTTGAATGGTGAAGGAATCGAGATGACGAGGAGCCGAATCTCCGTCCAAATGCGCCACTTCATGGGTGAGCCACAGGACATCTGCGGGGGACAAGCCAGCTTTTCCGCCCCGTGCGTTTTCCGCCAACTTGAGTGCACTGTCAAGGTTCTGATTCATCGGCGCTCCGCTTTTCGTCCTGTCAGTTCTTGGGGAAGCGGTTGTGCCAAACCAGCTTCACCTCACTCTGCTTCTCGAATTCAACAACTCGGAAATGCTGATCGAGTGACGAGTCCGGCCATTCGCCTCGGACTCCAGCCCGAGGAATCCGAACGACCGGATGACCTCTCGGATGGTAATGGCGAAGAGTTTGTCCTGCTGCGCGGTGGACAGTTCGGGGCGCTTCACCAGAAGTCCTAGGGCGACTGGCAGAGGGTGCCGAGTGGCGCGCTCGATCGGGCTGCCGACGTAAGCGGACGACTCCTGCAGTGATGCATCGCATTCCAGGCGGGCTGCCTGGACCTCCATATTGTCCTGGGACTTGCTGTAGAGGATTGACGACGCGTCGACTGTGCCTGTCAAGGGGAGTCCCGTCACGGGATGCTCAAAGGTTGTTCGCCAGGTCTCGTCGTGACGTACATCATCGAAACGCACCCCGATTAAGGCGCAGTTCTCGTCCTTCAGCTCAAGCTTCAGCAAGGCGAGATCGGACGTGAGGTGACGCCTCGCCACGACGGCATCTATTTTCTTGCCATTGGGGGTGAGTCGAGCCTTGATTCTGTGGCCAGCCCCTTTGGTGAGCTGGTGTGCTGCAGTAAGCGCGAATGTTCGAGTTATGCGCAAACCGGGACAACATCGCTGCCCGTTGGGAAATACGTCGATCAGGTGCCACGCGTCTGTCATGGGTCAGCCCCTGTCTGATCCATTGGATGTCCGGGCGTCCCTCCCGGAGCGCACAATCGTAGCCGTGATCCCAATCCTTGTGCGGCTTTTCGTCGCAAGCTGAGAACCGTGACTTGAATGAGCCTGGCGTGAAAGGCGTCACTTAGTGGGGTGTCCGTGGTTCCGTGAGGTTCGGCGTAACGGCACTGTGCAGGTACCTGCGGAGCATTTGCACTAGCCCATTGTCCGCCTCCCTGGACACCGCTACATGCGTGGAAAATTCCTGCCACAGTGGATCAGCGTCGCGCAGGCGGTCGGGTCTGCCGCGCGATGGGGTGACAGGTTGACCTGCCCCACCGTTTGGGCTCCAGGTGCGGTGGCTAACCGGCAGCCGGGATGGTGTCGTTCTTGGAGAGTAGTTCGTACTCGACGGGGGTGCGGTAGCCCAGTGCTGAGTGCCGTCGCTGGCGGTTGTAGAAGATTTCGATGAACTCGAAGATTGCGTTGGCCAGTTCGACCCGGGTCTTCCACCGCTTGCGGTTGAGCAGCTCGATCTGCTTTGAGGACCAGAACGATTCCATCATCGCGTTGTCCAGGCCGTCCCCGACGGTGCCGAACGACGGTAGAAGGCTGGCGGAGCGGATCCGCTCCCCGAGGACCCAGGAGGTGAACTGGGTGCCGTGATCGGCGTGAATGATTCCGCCCGGCTTGGGGCGGCGGTTGTGGATGGCCATGTCCAGCGCGTTGACCACGAGGGTGGAGTCCTGCCGTGAGTCGATGGACCAGCCCACGATCCTGCGGCTGAACGCGTCCAGGACCGCCGCGCAGTACACCCACCCTTCCCTGGTGCGGTGTTGCGTGATGTCGGTGACCCACAGCAGACCGATGAAGTAGGGGTCCGGTGAAAAGTAGGCGGTGGCCAGCCGGAAGCGCTCTTCCGCCGACTCGAGCATGACGCGGATCAGTGTCTGCATGTCCTGCCAGCCGACGCTGGCGGAACCGCGCACCACCTGCACGATCGCATCACCCTGCGCGTCGTGGCCGACGAACCGGTCGCGCTCGTCGAACAGTTCGTCGTGACACTCGGCCCAGTTCTGGGCGAAGGCAGCCGCGATTCCGTCGACCGCGGGCCCGCGCACCTCGACGTGCGTGTCGCGCCACTCGTTCTCGTTGCGCGCATTGCCGCACCACTCCTCGGCGATGCCCACCCCGCCGGTATAGGCGATCTCCTCGTCGACGACGAGGACCTTGCGGTGGCAGCGATGGTTCTGCTTGAAGGGCGACAGGTAAAGCGGCTTGCGGAACCAGGCCACCAGCACTCCGGCCCGTTCCATTGCCTCCAACTGATCCGTCTCGATCAGGCGGCTTCCGAACCCGTCCAGCAGCAGTCGCACCCGTGCACCTGCGCGGGCACGGTCGGCCAGTGCCAGGGCGAACTGCCGGGCGATGTCCCCCCGCCAGTACACGAACGTCATCATGTCGACGGTGTGCTGGGCGGAGCGGATGCCCCTCAGCATCGCGGCGAAGATCTCGTCGCCGTTGCGCAGCGGTATCAGCGAGTTGCCTTCGGTCGCCGCGATGCCGATCAGCCGCTCCAGGCGCCGGCGTATCCGCACGGTGCGTTCCGCTGCCGAGGGCGGCTCCTGCTTCATGGTCTCCCCTGGCCGGCGCAGAGAGGGAGGTTCGCCGCCGGGTCCGGTCGGTCCGGCGCGGTCTCGGGGCGGCTGACTCTACCGGCGGGCAGCAGTCCCGGGCAGGCCGCGGAGCGCTCACTGGTACGGCCTTCGGATTCAGCTTGCTCGCCGGTAGGCGCCGGGAGCCGTCCCGTATGTGCGTTTGAATGCGCCTGCGAAGGCGAACTCGGATGTGTAGCCGACCTGGGTGGCGATGGACCGCAGGGGCGCGTTGGACGTCCGCAGCAGGCGCGCTGCCGTAGTCATCCGCCACCAGGTCAGATAGGCGAGGGGCGGTTGGCCGGTCAGCAGGGCGAATCGCCTGGCGAACGGTGCCCGGGAGAGCCCGGCTTCCGCTGCGAGTCCCGCGACTGTCCACGGCGATCCCGGGGCTTGGTGGATGGCGTGGAGGGCGGCGGTGACCGACGGGTCGTTCAGCGCGGCGGCCCAGCCGGTGTCGGTTTTCTGGGAGGGCTGTTCGCTGAACCAGAGCCGCAGGATGTACAGGAGCAGGGTGTCCAGCAGCGCGGGGACGGCCGCGTCCGTGCCCAGGCGGGGGTTCTCCACCTCGGTGGCCAGCAGCTGCACAGCCGAGCTCAGCTCGGGACGGTGGCCGGGGTCGGCCGGCAAGTGGATCAGATCCGGAAGGGTCAGCAACAGCGGGTGGGCACGGGACGGGTCGAGTTGGTAGGCCCCGCAGAGCACTGTGGTGACCGGACCGCTGTCGCCGCTCCGGTCCACAGTGTCCGAGGCGTAGGGCTCGGAGAGCTGGTGGTCGCCGGGGCCACAGGCGGGCGCCGTTGCCAGCGATTCGGGACTGTCGGCCAGGGTGTGCCCGCTGCCGTGGGGCAGGAACACCACGTCACCCGCGCCCAGTTGGAGGGGTTCCGCGTCCGGAGGCAGCAGCCAGCAGGAACCCTGCAGGACCACCTGGAAGCCGGCCGAGCCCGGGACGGAGGTGAACTCCTGCCCCCACGGGGCATGCCACCGCACGTGTGCCGACCGGGCCCGCCCGGCCCTGGTCACCGCGATCACATCGCTGAGTACATCCATGCACTGACACTACGTGTGCGAGACGTACGCGTATGAACTGGGCCTCATCACGCATGGATCGTCTCCGCATGCGGCCGTAGATTCGCGGCATGACGATGATGAAGGCAGCGAGAATCCATGAGTACGGCGACGCGTCCGTGATCCGCCACGACAACGTTCCGCGACCCCGACCCGCCGTCGGCGAAGTACTCGTCCGAGTTGCCGCGACCTCGTTCAATCCCACCGAGGCCGCATTGCGCGCCGGATTGCTGCAGGCGTTCCTCCCCGTGGACTTGCCCTACACGCTCGGCTGGGACGTCGCCGGCACTGTGGCCGAGATCGGCACGGGAGTAGAGGAGTTCACTGTCGGCGACCGGGTCATCGGCCGGCTCGACAGCGGCGGTGCGGCTGCGGAGTACGTGCGTGCGCCCGCCGGCACGCTGGTCGCGGCGCCTCACTCAGTCCCTCTCGCGCACGCCGCGGCCCTTCCCGTTGCCGGCCTGACGGCATGGCAGGCGGTGTTCGAGTACGGGAAGGCAGCCACCGGCCAGCGGGTACTGGTCAATGGTGCGGGCGGCGGCGTCGGTGGCTTCGTGACGCAGCTGGCCAAGCACGCCGGGGCCGAGGTGATAGCCACCGCCAGTCCCCGCAGTACCGAGGCAGTCCTGCTGCAGGGCGCGGACCAAGTGATCGACTACACCGCCGGACCAGTCGGTGCCGCGCTCGACGGCCAGGTGGACACTCTGCTCAATCTTGTCCCGTTGAGCCCGCCGGACGCCCAGGCCCTTGTGTCTCTGGTGCGACCGGGCGGACGGATCGTATCGATCGCGACCCCGATCACACCGGCTGCCGACAGCGGAGTGACCGCGATGCACATGGTCGCCCGCAACGACGTGGCCCACCTGGCAGAACTCGTAAAACTCCTGGACACGGGCATGGTCACCCTCGACATCAGCGAGTCACGCCCGCTGAACGACCTCGCGGACGTCCACCGGTCCAGCGACGCCGGCCGGACCCGAGGCAAGGTCGTCCTCATCCCCTGAGGCCGGGCACCGTCACGATGGTTCTCGCGTACCTGACCGGGGCGACCTGGCGGGGTCGGGCAAAGAATTCCCCCAGAGGCGGTGAGAGAACGCGACGGGGGCACTCGGCAACTCGGAGCGCCTGCTGGTGTTCTGCCGTCCGAAGGAGAGAGAAACCTGTGTACATCGGCATCGGTACCGTAGTCATCATTCTCGTCATCATCCTCGTCGTCATGATGCTGAGGCGCCGCTGAACATCCGAGAGCGCCGGGCACGGCAAGAAAACGCAGTGTTGCTGTCACCAGCGGCCAGTTGAAGATGGTGGCATGGACGCGCAGAAGGTCACCTTGCGGAAGATGACGCCGTCGGAGTACGGCACGGCGACTGAGCATCGTGAAGCCGAGACGACCCGTGAACTCGGCAAGTTCATGTCCCAGGAGCTGGCACGAGAGCGGACCCGGCAGGGCACCGCTCAGTTCCTTCCGGACGGGCTCGACACAGCTGGGCATCATCTCGTGGTGGCGGAGAACGGTTCAGGCGAGACTGTGGGGAACGCATGGATCGGCCCCGATCCGCGCCAAGCCGCGGGCACCACGAGCTCAGCTTGGCTCTACGACATCAACGTCTACGCCCCGTTCAGGCGCCGCGGATACGGATCCGCCATCCTCGAAGCCGCCGAGGAGCTCGTTGAACCGCGCTGCACCGGAAAGTTGTAACGGACCACGGGACAGCCAGCGGCCTGCGGATCGGTGGCGTCAGCGCGAGGTCAGGCTGGTGAGGTGCCGCGCCAGAGTTCGGCGCCGGCGGCAAATACGATCGGGTCCACGGAGGACAGCTCTGCTCGTACGCGGGCTTCGAACTCGGTTCGGGCATCTGCCGGGAGCGCGTCGATGAAGGCGCGGGAGCCGTGCGAGAGCCCCCAGTCCCAGAACGTGTCGGCGTCGCGGACGGGAAGACGCTGCTCGATGGCGGTCTCACCGACGCCGGTGAACCCCGCCGTCGCGAGGAACTGCTCCGCGTCCAAAGGCCGACTGAGCCGTCCTTCGCCGACGGGTATCAGGGGCTGAAACTCGCGGAAGAGGGCACTGTAGAACTCCCACTCCGGCGCGTCCTCGACCGCGCGGGGGACGGAGAAGGAGAACACCCCGCCGGGAGTGAGGACTCGACGGATCTCGTGGGCTGCCGCAGCTGGATCATCGAGCAGATGGACGACGAATCCCGCGCAGACCAGGTCGAAGGAGCTGTCGGGGAAGTCCAGCCGGTGAGCGTCCATCACTCGTGCTTCGTGAACCTGCGGGAACTGGGCCGAGATCCGCTCGATCATGGCAGGGGCGCAGTCCACCGCCGTCACCTGGCAGCCGCAGGCGAGAGCGGCAGCAGTCAGGGCGCCGCGCCCGGCACCCAGGTCCAGGACACGGGTGCCGGGCACCGGAGCGAGCCACTCCATGTGCTGTTGACCGAACCCGGTGAAGAACGGCAGTACCTCGTCGTACACCGAGGCCACTTGGTCGAAGAGGGCGGTAGCTCGCGCTGCGGTCATGGCCGGTCATCCTGGCAGAGCGACAGATGGTCTACCCACCCATTTCACTACTGGGCGCTTGGTCCGGGGCGGTGATGAGCTGCCTGCCTACCGTCGCCAGCATCGCCCCCGAAAGTTGAGATCCCCTGTGCCCGGTGGCGCCGGCTGTCACGTCGTCCTCGGATCCGAGCCGCACCACGTCCAGGATTGATGTCCACGACACAGAACAGTCGCTGGCCCGGGCACGGCGCATCCGAGCGCAGCCAGGGCGACACGTCGACCACGAGTACCAGGCGTCCGCCTTCGAAGCACGGCAAGGGCATGCCGGCCGGCAGGGCCCGCAACCCACCAGCCGCGACGGACCACCTTCTGCCGACGGTGAACCCCGGCCCGACCTGGCTGGATGCTCACTACGGTCCAGCCTCATGACGATCACCACACGTACGGTCGAATACCCGGCCGATGCTCTCGCGATGGTCGGGCACCTCGCGCTCCCCGCCGGCGATGAGCCTCGGCCCGCAGTCCTGATCGGGCCTGAGGGGATGGGGCTCAGCGATGTCGAGCGCCGCCGGGCCGATGCCCTGGCCGAGCTGGGATATGTCGCGCTCGCCTTTGACCTCCACGGCGGGCGCTATTTGGACAACCCCGAGGAGATGCTGGCCCGTTGCATGCCGCTGCTCGCAGACCCCGACCGGATGCGGGGCATTGGCCATGCTGCACTTGATGTGCTGCGCGCCGAACCACGGACCGACCTCGACCGGATCGCCGCAATCGGCTACGGCACCGGGGGTGCGATTGTGCTGGAACTCGGGCGCGACGGAGTCGACTTGCGCGCGATCGGTACGGTCAACGCACTCACCACGGGCCGACCGGGCGAGGCGGCACGCATTCGCTGCCCCGTGTGGGCGGGGGTCGGATCGGAGGACCCGATCATGCCGCCCGCGCAACGGGAAGCGTTCACCGCCGAGATGCGGGACGCGGGCGTCGACTGGCGTTGCGTGGTCTACGGCGGGGCTCTGCATGCCTTCCACCACCCACCGGTCAACCACACCACACCCCCGGGCGTCGGCTACCACCCACGACATGCGCAGCGAGCCTGGCGCGACATCGTCGATCTGCTCGCCGAATGCCTGCCCGTAACGGAGTGACCCCGTACGGCGTCCCTGAGGCAGTGGTGGCCCACATCCGCCGAGATCTCGGGCTGGACGAGGACGTTCGCCGCGACGTACGACTGGGACCGGACCCGGGGGGCATCATCAGGCGTCCGTCTCGCTTGACCTCTGCGCGTCAGTCCGGCAACCAGTGCAACTCGTGCGCCAGGGATGTGGCGACGGCACGGATGCGTCGGTGCAGTGGCGACTGCTCGCGTGGGAGGACCAGGTGGATCGTCAGGCTGGGCGCGCCCCGCAGCGGTCGCCAGGTGACACCGGCCGGTGATGCCGTGACCGCGGCCTCTCCGGCCGGGGCGAGGGTGACCCCGTCGCGCAGGTCGCCCTGGGACATGTCGAAAGAGACTGCGGGCGTGTGGAATCGGGGGTGTGGTCGGGTGTCCCGGAACACCTCGGACAACTGATCGTGGATCACGGGGTTGGCCTCACGGTCCGGGAGTCGCAGCGGATACGCGGCCGCGTCGGCGATCTCGATCTCCGCATGGTCGGCCAGCGGATGGTGCTGCGCCAGCTGGACCCCGATGCGCAAACGCCGCAGCATCAACCGGCGCACGCCACGGCCCGGCTGTTCACCACGGGTGATCCCGGCATCGATGCGGCCGTCGGCTACCCCGGGGGAGATCTCCGGTGTCGCCATTGGGATCGCACCGACCTGGAGTCCGCTGTTGTCGCGCATCAGCCTGTCCACCAGGGCCGGTGCCGTCTCGGCCCCGGCGCTGAGGCTGTATCCGATGCGCAGCGTGCCCAGTTCACCGGCCGCCGCGCTCCGGGCGGTGCCCCATGCCCGGTCCAGCGCCGCCAGCGCGGACGGCGCGGACTCCGCCAAAGCCGCACCGGCCGTGGTCAATACGACGCTACGCGTGGTGCGGACCAGCAGGGCCGTACCGAGCTCCGCCTCCAACCGGCGCATCCGGGCGCTGAGAGCGGGCTGTGCGATACCGATCCGTGCCGCCGCGCGGGTGAAATTCAACTCCTGCGCCAGCACCAGGAAGTACCGCAGACTCACCGTATCCGGCGCCACGTGCCCTCCCTGCCGATTGATAACGATCCGTTCTGAACCTATCCCGAACCGGTCTTTCCCCGGACCGCACACCAAGCCCTAACCTGCGCATACGACGATCCAACCGGCCGCACTACCCGTCGCCGGGATCGATCGATCCGAGTGCCAATTCAAAGCCGGACGCATCCGGCCGCACACAGGAGGTCTCCATGGCCAAGGGCTACTGGGTCAGCGTCTACCCCGCCATATCCGACCCTGAGGGACTGACCGCCTACGACAAGCTGGCCGGTCCGGCAGTCCGGGCCGGGGGCGGGCGCCTCCTGTCCCGCGGCGCTCGAGTCGTCGCCCACGAGGCCGGAATCACGCAACGCGTCGTTCTGATCGAGTTCGACAACTTTGAACAGGCCGTCGCGGCATACGAGAGCGAGGCATACCAGAATGCGCTGGTGGCCCTCCCCGACGGCGCCGAGCGCGACTTCCGCATCACCGAAGGCATCGACTGACCTGTGGGCCCGCCCATCGCTGAGCCTCCGTCACCGGCAACACACAGTGCTGAACGACGACTCACCAGACGAGTCCGAAGCCACGCCCCGCGCCCCGGACCGACCTCGACGACCTCGACGGTCTGATCCCTGCGGGGCGGATACCCGGCTTCCGGAGCCCGGCGCCGAGCTGCTGGCGGCCGCTCATCTTTGGCAGCCGCCCTGGCCACCCGCTGATCTCTGCCCCGGCCGGCCGGTACGCGAGTCCGGCACGCTACGCGGCGCGGGCCCTTCGCTGCGGCTCTCCCTGGGATTTGGGGGCTGCCCCGGATGCGCGCTTCCTGGAGAGGGCGCGCGCGGTCCGCTGGGTGTTCATGATGCTGCGTGCGGCCGCCAGATCGGCGGGCGAGAGGACTCGGTGCCCAAGAACGATCTCCTCCATCCTCTGCTCGAGTACCGTCTCGGGGACCGCCTTCGTCTGGAGCTTCCAGACTTCCTGCCCTCCCGGATGGCGTCCGCGGTCCAGGTAGACCTCGTTCCCGGCGCCTCGCCCCGAGACGAACACCGGGCCACGCCGGTTACGGCTGGTGTCGCCGGTCCGCCGCTCCTCCGCCCGGTCCCAGGCCTGCGCCCAGTCCCTGAGTCCGATCCCGCGCAGACCGCAGGCCTGTGCGAACTCCACGACGAAGCTCCGGGAGGGCCGCCCGGTCTGCTCGTTGAGCACCCGCCAGATAGTGGAGTGCTTGAGCCTTTGGCCGCTGAGGTCCTCCAGTTCCTGGCAGGAACGGCAGCCTGATGTGCGATACAGCTCGACCATGGCCAGATGCAGATCGGCGAAGTCCCGCACGTAGGTGATGTGCTTGGGTTTCTCCTTCAGCGGCTCGGCTTCCTGGGCCTGCCGGTAGCGGGCCTGCTTCCACAGCCGGTCCGCCTCCGCCAGGTTCGCTCCGCATGCGGCGGCGTAGGCCAGCACCGCTTTGCGGCGCGGCACTCCCCGGGCTCCGGAAGCCGCCCGCAGCAGGGTGTCGGCACTGCACTTGGCCGACTCGCCCTGCGGCAGTGAGATCCAGCGGACCCGCTCCGTACGGCGTGCCGGCTGGGTGTAGTTCAGTCCGGCCTCCTCGCGCCGGTCCCGCAGCCATTGGGCCAGCGCATGGAGCGCCTTGTCGCACGGGGCGATGGGGTTCTCGCGTCGTCCCACGGTCAGCTCACCTCCTGCGCGGCCGCCTTGGGCTGGAACAGCCTGCGGGCCAGCTTCACGCCGGTCGTGGCGGCCTCGACGATCAGAACGAGGGCTGACAGGCTCGGCAGGCCTGCCAGAGCAAGGATCGCGGCGAGGACCACCACGATGACGACCACGGTCGCCTCGGGGACGGTCAGCGGGGCGGGACCAGACTCCACGCACTCGGCGTGGATGGGACGGTGGGACACGGTTCCTCCATCGGTTGTGGCTCCAACTCGGGTGCACTCGGGGGCGGTTGGCGTCGCCCGTGTGAGTGGCACCCCCTGATGTTGTCGTACCGGGCGCAGACTCCGGTCGGGAGAACCTCCGCAGGCTGCGATAGCGGGCACGCGCCGCTCAGCCTGGGACTAGCCAGTAAGTGCCGCTGAAAGGTGGTTCCCGCACGTCAGAACCTTGATCCATAACTGAATCCGCAGGAGCATCCC
The DNA here is from genome assembly GCF_036227325.1 of Streptomyces sp. NBC_01465. Taxonomy (NCBI): domain Bacteria; kingdom Bacillati; phylum Actinomycetota; class Actinomycetes; order Kitasatosporales; family Streptomycetaceae; genus Streptomyces; species Streptomyces sp. NBC_01465. Next base: position 9,118,611 of record NZ_CP109467.1, read on the forward strand.
AAACGCGGTTGAGCACCCCGCCCAACCCCGTGATCCTGGCTATTGCCTCGCTGTGTATGTGGATACACAACGAGGCAACGGACACTCCCTCCGGTCTGTGGCTCCAACCTCGACACGGGATGACTGCGGTGGCCACGTTGGCGCGAGAGCCTCGCAGGAGAACATCGGCGGTTCGTACACGCCGGGACTCAAGGCGGCCCGGGGACTCTGCTCCCCGGGCCGCCTTCCTGCTCTCTGCTCGGTATTGGCCGGCGCTGTGCCGGCTGCTTTGGGGCGCGGCCGGCGGACAGGTGCCGCCAGCCGGGAGCAGGGTGTTGAGCGGCGTGCGCCCTCGGTGCGGTGTTCCCGGGCGTTCTCACAGGCTCGTCCTCACGCATCACGGCCCGGACCGCATCGTCGTCGTCAGTAGCAGCGAAGGAGCCACAGACAACTCCCATGCGGCGATCGTGGCACCCGCCACTGGCAATCGGCCCTGATCAGCCCCTCACTTCAGAAGGTGCCGCACCCAACTGAAAATCACACGGATTGACGAAGGTGGGCTCTGGTTGCTTTCTGTCCCGGTCTTTTGTCGTTGGCAGGGCGCGGAGAGGTGCCCGTTGTCGAGGGGCTGGCGGTCTCCGGTTGAGGAGGCTGTGGTGGGGCGAGGGAAGAAGAACAAGGCGCGGCGTCGCAGCGGTGAGGCGGTGCAGCCGGGGCAGGTTGCGTGGACACCGCTGGAGCAGGTGTGCGGCTGTGTCGTCGACTGGGGGCGGAGTGGGCAGAGTTCGGATCCGCAGGCGTTCATTGACTGGTGTGTCGGCAGGATTGTGCTGAACCGGCCCTGTCCCTGGCACGAGGAAGCAGGGGGCGGTGCCGGCGGCGGTGTGGTGCCCGGTCACTTGCTCGTTCAGCCTCCTGGTAGCGGTGTCGTGCTGAACGCCCGCAGAGCCGAGGGCTCGGATGTGGCGTTGGGCCGTGAACTCACCGCGCGCCTGCGGCGTCTTGTGGCGACGGTCGAGGCGGGTGACCTGGCGTTGCTGGACACGGTTCCAGCCGGCCTGCGTGACTGGCTGCTCACCGAAACGGCCAGCCCTGCCCGGGCCTGGCTGCAGCATGAACTGACCGAGATCCTCCTCAACCGCGGCCGCGCTGCTGTGCCCCGCGAGATGCTCGCGGATCTTCCGCGCCAGCTTTCTGAGCCGGCCGGCCCGCAGCCCGACTCCGCGGCCTGCAACGTCTGCTCGGTCTCTGCCGCCCACGGCGGCATTCTCTGCACCTGCGGGCACGACTGGTCCTGCCATCCGGGCCGCCCCTGTGAACAGGAACCGTGCTCGCACTGCGACTGTAAGAACATGCAAGATCCCATGTAGGGCAGAACATGGGGCCTCATGCACGGTGCCGGGAGTCCTCCTGCGTCAATCGACGGGGGCGAGGGTGATGCTGCATCGGGGCGCGCTTCCCCGTCTTGTGGCATGAGGCATTCATGACCGGATGTCTGATCTCTCCGGTGGGGGAGTGGCGGCGGGCCGGCGCGGGCGTCGAGCGGCACCAACAACGGGGCAGGGGCCTGAGATCCACTTCGTGCGATGACCAGGTGCCTCAGCACGCGCGGGCCGTCGCTGCTTCGCTTCAGTGAACGCGCCGGGAGCCTGTGGTGCGAGTCCGTACCGCCCCCGTGAGGTGTCTTTTCGATCTCTCCCGTGCCCATGCCTGTGTCCGTACGCGTGGTCGTGCCCGTGCTGGTGGTCGTGCCCGTACGCGTGTTGGTGGTCGTGTTGGTGGTTGGGGTCGGGTGGGGGAGGTGGTCGGGACGCGGCTCGTTGCGCCGCTGATGGCCTTCGCCGTCCGGGCCGAGGTGTGGGCTGTTCTGCTCGCTCAGCGCCTGCCGTGTGTCCATCGTGCTGTCGGGCTCGAGGCAGGCGCCCCCGGGTGGATCACGGGAGCAGGGCTGCCCGGCGTGGTGTGGTGGTCGAGGTGGCCGGTCTTCTGCGGACCGACGTCAAGCGCTTCTTCGACCCCGACTTGATGAGAGTGCTGCCGGGCGTGCCGGTGCGCGGGACCCTGGCCCTGGACGCGCAGACGGTTGTGGACGCCGTCGTCGAGAGCGGCTGGACGGCCTTGCGCTGTGAAGGTGCGCGAGGCCGGGGGTGCGGGTGAAGGAGCGCAGCGCACGGCAGGAGATCGTCCGCTCGGGAGCGAACACGGACGGCAAAAAACGGAGGGGCCAAGACAGCGTGTGCTGTCTTGGCCCCTCCGCCTCTGCGGTGCGCGCTACTTGCGCTTCTTGCCGCCCTTGGGGTTTTTCTTCCCCTTGGGCTTGTTGTTCTCTTGCTGCGCCGGGGGCTTGGTCTTGGGCGTGTGGTTGGCGGTGGTGGTCGGGGCCGGCCGCTGGTGGGTGAAGATGAAGACGGTCAGGGCGCTCGCTGCGGCGGCCGCGGCGGAGGCGGCGATCATGCAGCCGGCCGGTCCGACTCCCACGTAGTGGGCCAGTGCGCCGGTGGCGACGGCGCACAGCAGTACGGCGGCCAGGACCAGCACGCAGACCGCGCCGGTACCCAGGGTCGTTCACCGCCCGCCGGGCGTGGGACAAGAGCTCTCTCTGACTCGCGAACTCCGAGCCGAAGGCGTACTTCCAGTGGCCTGGAAACGGGCCACCTGCCGCGCGCGCCGCGAGTTTTCAGTGTTGTTGATGCGCGTTTCATGCGCGATGCGATGTGCGGTTGGTGTATAGGGTGGGGGTGGAGGTGATCTTGGTGTCCGCTGGTGAGAACGACTTGTTCGGTGCAGTCGATGCACTGTTGGAGCAGGTTGCGCAGGACGATCTTCCGGGGCCTGAGGAACGCAGACGCCTGCGTGAGGCGGCCGGGTTGAGCCAGGCCCAGATCGCTGCGGCGCTCAACGCCCGCCGGGAAGCGGTGGGGAACTGGGAGAGCGGCAGGACAGATCCGCGGCCGCCGAAGCGGGCTGCCTATGCCCGGCTTTTGGAAGGCCTTGCCGCGCGTTTCCCCGCCCCGCCCGCCACGGCGCCCGCCACACCGCCTCCGGCCGAAGTGTCCACCGACCTGCCTCCCGGCCCGACCACCGGCCTGTCTTGTGGCCCGGTGCAGCCCACGGCAGCATCTGTAGGTGTGGCTGGGGAGTTGGCGGAACCTGTAGCGGTCGCCGGATTGCCGACGACGCCCCACCGCCAGCCGACAGCGAAGCCAGCCAGGTCGACGGCGCAGCCACCGACAAGGGCGGTGGCTGCGAAGGCTGCCCCGGCCCTGGACGCGGTTGATCCGCGGTTCGCCAACGGTCCGCTCGGTGTGCTGGATGGCGACGGTTCGCTGTACTGCGTCGGCGGGTTGGTATTGGAATGCCCGGCCAGGACGATCCCGGCCCTGGTCGAGTGGACACTGCGCGAGGCGAGGCTCGGCTCACCGCGGCTGCACCGATCGGGCATGGACGGCGACCCACTGATCGTGCTCACCGCATCCGCCGCCCAGCACCTGGGACTGCCACTGCGCCTGGAGGACCGGCGTGGGCTGCGCCTGCCCGAGAACCACAAAGTCATCAAGGAGATCACCCAGGCCAAGTGGGAGCTCACCCAACGCGGCTTCGGGCCATGGGCGCGGGTGTTCCGGCGCGGCGAGCAGCGCCAGTGCGTGCAGTTCGCCATCCTGCCCTGGGACGCACTGGACACCCGCTCCTGGGGCGACACCGACCAGATGCAAGCCCCCGAGGTCGCCCGGGTCCTGGGCACCTACGCGACACGGGTGCTGACCCCCCGCGGGTCCACAGCCGTCTCGAGCCTGGAACTGATGACATCGCTGCGCCCGCCGACCCGGGCGGTCAAGGACGAGGAGAGCGGCACCTGGGTCTCTGGTGCGATGCCCGGCTCCCTGCCCGGCCCTCTGCCGCCCGCTCTGCCCGAAGCACCCGACGAGCACCCGCTGGTCGTTGCCGCGTTGAAGGGCCGTGAGCGGACCGACGACGACGTCTTCCACGAGGAGGCGTATGACTGGGTGCGCGACGTGGAACTGCTCACCGACCTGGAGGCCACCCGGGCATGGGCGGTCGGCATCGATGTGAACACCGCGTTCCTCGCCGCCGCCAACCGGTTGACCGTCGGCCTGTCCGAGCCCATCCACGTGACCCGTCCGGTGTTCGACAAGACGATTCCCGGGACCTGGCGGGTCGATCTGTCCGCGATCACTATGGACCCGCGGCTGCCGAACCCCTTCACCTTCCGCGGTGAGCGCCCGACGGGACCTGCCTGGTATTCCACCTCCACGCTCGCCTACGCAGGCGAACTCATCGACACCTACCAGCTGCCCGCCACCCTTACCCCGACCGAGGCCTACCTGCGCCGCGAGTCCGGGCCTTACCTGGACCCCTGGTACAAGCGCCTCGCCGAGGCCTACAAGGCGACCATGGCCGACCTCGGCGTCGTCTCAGGCATGGGGGAGCAGGAGTTCCTCGACGCGATGGCCGTGCACCAGGACAGCGACCCCGCGATGCTCGCCGTGCTGTCCGCGATCAAGTCGACCGTCAAGGGCGGCATCGGCAAGCTGAGGGAACGCAACAAGGACACCAAGATCCCGCCAGGCGAGCCGTGGCCGGCCCTCAAGCGCGTGGCATGGAGCCCCCACATCCGGGCCGAAGTCATCGCCAAGGCCCGCACCGGCATGCACCGCAAGATCCTCAAAACAGCCCTGGCCACCCAGCAGGACGCACCCCCGGCCGGCCACCTGACGCTGGGCGAGGACGCACTGCTGCCCATCGCAATCCTGTCCGACTGCGCCGTCTACCTCTCCGAGGGGCCCTCCCCGCTGGACGTCCTCCCGCACACCGACGACGGCAAGCCCGCCCCGGGCGGATTCCGCCTCGGCGTCAGCCCCGGCATGGTCAAGCACCAGGGCACCCAACCACTGATGTGGGCCGTCACGATGCTCGACGAAGGCCACAACCCCGCCACCCACATCAAGGGCACCGACGCGATCGACGACGGAGAGTAGGACACCGAGATGGGCATCCTGGGCGACAGCCTCGACAAGGCCATCGCGGGCACCGCGACCCGGCCGATCCCCCAAAGCGCCGGCGCGCAGATGCGCTACCTCGTCAAGCAGAACTCCGGCTCCACCCAAGCCGTAGCGCAGCTCCTGGGCATCTCACAGCGCACCGTGGAGCGCTACCTCAAAGGCACCCTCAAGCGGCCCCGCAAGGACCTCGCCACCCGCCTGTCGGGGGAGGTCCGCAAGAAATGGCAGCCCCGCGTGAGAGCCAGGGCCAAGAAGAAGGCCGCAACAGCAGGCGGCATCACGATCGAAACCCGGGCCCGGTTCGGATTCACCGCAGCACCAGGCACCACCGACGACGGACGCCTGCGCCTCATCGCCCAGCACCTTCCCCCGACCTACGCCGCCCGCCTCTTCACCGCCCAGGAGCAAGGAGCCACCGAACAACAGCTCCAGAACATCGCCGCCGAAGCACTCCAAGAGGTCTACTTCAAAGACCGCGGCCGCCGCGCCGCCGGACTCCAAGTCGAACTCACCGACATCGACTACATCGAGCTCGGTTTGTGACGGCCGCGACGGTGACATCGATGGTCTCTCGGTGTGACTGGGCGTCCTGGGAGCTGTCCGGCCGATCATGTGACTCAGTAGGGTGCTGCTGCTCATGAAGGGTGGGTGCAGTTGCCGATGACTCGCGAGACGGCGATCACGCTGGTGCAGAAGGTCATGGACGTTGAGTGCGACGAGGACGAGATGGCCCGGGTGCTGGACCGGCTCGACAGAGCTCTCGCCTGCCCGACTGGCTACGTATCCGGTCTGATCTTCTGGCCCAAGGACGGGCAGGAGCCAACCGCTGCGGAGGTGGTTGACCGGGCTCTGGCATACCAGCCGTTCGCACTGTGAAACGGCCTCAGGTCCGGAGCCAGATGACGAGCGCGGCTGCGGTGACGGTGCCGAGAAAGACGTCGCCGCGCTTGTCGTAGCGCGTGGCCACAGCTCGGTGGTTCTTGAGCTTGTTGATGGCCCGTTCGACGGTGTTGCGCTTCTTGTAGCGGTCCTCGTCGAAGCCGGGTGGCCGTCCACCGCGTGAGCCTTTGCGCAGACGGGCGGCTTGGCTGCCGGTCTTCTCCGGGATCGTGTGTGGGATGCCGCGACGTTGTAGGTACTCGCGGCAAAGACGATGGGTGTAGCGCCTGTTGCTGGGGGCTGAGCTGAGTTGAGCCGGCGTTGTTAGTACCGGATCTCTGTGGCTTTGTACCCTTCGAGCCCTGCCGGGACGAGGGGCGGGACAAGGGCATGCAGGTACCAGGCGAGGTCGGTAAATTCCGGCGCCGCCGGGATGCGGCGACGGTCGATGGTGGGCACGAAGGAGACGTCCGTGCGGCCAGGCAGGAACATGAGCATGCCGCCTGTCCCCGCTTCCCGGTGGTAGACGTTGAGGGCCACCGCGTAGGGCAGGTTCTCCGGCGCATCCAGCAGCGTTACTACCTCGCCGATGCCGTCGGGCGCGCTGTCGTGCCAGTCGTACATGTCGTCCGCATCGTTGAGCATGTACGCAACGCCCCCAGGCTGCAGGACCGCGGACCAGCCCGCCCCGGCGAGGGTGTCCACAACGGCCCGCACGGTGGTCGGGGACGTGAAAGTGAAGTCAATGTCGGCATCTCTGGATCCCACGGGCCCTCCGGGCAGGGTGAGCGATAGTCCCGCATCCTCGCCTGTGGAGCGCAGGGCCGTCGATTCGTTTTCCCAGCCTGGCTCCTGCCACGCCCGAGCCCTGTCATCTGCAAAGGCCGTATCGCGAAGCGCTCAACCGGCCAACGAAAAGACTCAGTCACACTCGGCTCAGCTGGGTGAGCGCAGTGAGGGTGATCCAGCTACGCGACCACCTGCACAGTGAGGCAGAGGCGCACGCTCGGACAGGGAGAGGCCCCCGGTGGGCCGTGGTCCTCATGCCCTCCCACGCCCAGCTGCAGGGTGGGGTTGTGGCTCAGCTGATTCTGCCGCTGTGGAGGATGAACTCTCCGGATTCGTCGCGCCCGCGGGGGAGTAGCCCGTACCTGCGCAGACAGGCGCTGGAGGAAACGTTGGACGGATCCACCAGGGCATTCAGGACGATGAAGGCACCCTCTTCGTGGCGGGAGACGGCGTCCTCGACCACCGCGTCCAACACGGCATGGGAAGCTCGCCCCCCGTCGGAGAGCTCCTTGCCCTGATAAGCAAGCGCGACGGCGTAGACGACGATGGCCCGATCACGCACCCCCTGCGGGTCGTCCTCATCGGTCAGCGCGTGCACAGCAGCCCCCACCAGCGCAGGCCCGTCTTCCAGCAGAAGCAGCCGCTGGTCACGCGCCGGAGGGTTGCGCAGACACCAGGGCAGCGCATGCTGACGCAGATAGCCCTGGACCTCGTGGGCCCAGGGCTGCTCGCAGGCGTCCTTGCGCGGATGGTCGGTGTCGGGACAACAGGTGAAGTGCTGCAGCGCCTGCCGGTCCGCTCGGGTCGCAGGATGCCACCGGACATCGCTCACCCCAGCACCCGCCTCACCAGCGGCTCCTCTTCCTCCAGAGAGGCCAGGAGAGCTTTTCTGGCGGCAGGCGACTGGGAACGACGCAACGCCCGCGCCTCGAGAGGGTGCAGCGCTTCGTCGCCCTCATCGGCCTGCTCGGCCTGGCTCATGTCGAGGCCGGCCTGCAGACGCAGGACCGCGTTGCCATTGGGCAGCAGCTCGCGGAAGAGGACGGCGGGATCACCGACCGAGAGGTCCGCGGAGCGGACCATCTGCCAGGGCACGTCGTAGCGGCCTGTTCCGGTGGAAGCGACGAAGCGCACCCACTGCCCCATGCGCGCCTCAAGGATTCCTGGCACGGCATCCTCGCCAGGGACCGGTTGAAGGTGCTCGCGGGCCGCGGCGACTGCCTCGCTGAACTGCGCCAGAACCCGCCAGGCTTCACGCCTGCGGGGTTCGGTGGGGCGGATGAGTTCGGCTATCTGCACGCTGTGCTCGACAAGCAGCCGCTGCAGGCCCTCCTCCAGGCCGCTGGCTGCGGCACGGTACTGCCCTGCGAGATCGGCCAGTCCGCGGCGTGACAACACAGCCGCGTCAAGGTTCAGCTCGCAAAAGAGGGACAGCTTTCCACTGAAGCGGCCCGTGTGAGCTTTGAGCAGACCCTGGACGCCCTCCGAAACGATGGCATTGCGACGCAACGTACGCAGACGCGCCTCTGTCGGCGGATCCGTTGGCGTGTAGGCACTGAGGACATCCCTCCACTCCACGACCGGCCAGGGGCGGACAGTAGGGGACCCTGCAGACTCAGCCACCACCACTCCCATCCGTCGAAACGACGCCTCCGTATACAGAGTACGGCAGCGCGCCTATTCGCAACAACCGCCTGCCGCATCTGCGTACACACGACACAGGCCGCTGGGAAGAGCCGCAGGCGCGCTGGGGGTATCGCACCAGGCAGCCAGACCAGTCATGCCACCGAGAGGACGTCACTTCGAGGACGTCCTGCCGTGCTTGAACTACTCAGCATGGGTGGAGATGGCTGAGCGAAGACGCAGACCCCCGCGCCGGGGCTGCTTTCCAGCGAGCGACGGGGATGCCGTCCGCCTGAATTGGCCAAACCTGCCGCGCCATGTGTCGCCATCGGTGAAGATGGAGCTCCTGACCTGTCCAGAGATCTCTTCTTTGGACGTCGTCATGCCTCAACGCCATCGCGCCACAGCTCTGCTGGGCATCAGCGCAGCGTCTTCCGTGCCGCCCGCGGCCCTTGCCGTCTCCGGAGCACCTTGGTGGGCTCTCCTGGTCGCGACCCTGCCCGGCGCCATGGCTCTGATGCTGCAGTCGGTCTTCCCGCAGAACTCCCAGGACCGCCTTGAGTGGTGGCGCGATCGGCGCCGCCACCGTGAACACCTCAGCCGCGCATCCCCGCCCGCGACCGATCCCGGTGATCGCTGAGCAACCTGCGGAGATCGAGTAGGCAGGGAGGTAGCAATACAGCTCGATAGGGATCTACGTAGGGATCGCTGCTTCGCAGTATCGATCTGCACGAGGATCGATCGATGGACCGGTTGGTCTATCGGTAGATGACCGGGTACGCCGGTCCGACGGCTGACGGTCGGTGGCGTGTGGTGAGGGTATGGATCGCCGCATGAATCAACTCGCCAAGCGTCGCTGGATCTTCTCTCCCATCACTTCCTGGCAGGCCAGGCGGCTTTCCCGTTTGACGGGCATCGATCACAACGCCGCGTGGGTCAAGCTCCGCACGGCCACGCACCCTGACGAAGCCGTCGCCTATGCGAAGCCCTTACTCGACAGCCCGGACAGCACTGGGCGCTGACGCACGTGCAGCCCCGGACCTAGAGGTCCGGGGCTTCGTCGCGTCTTGAGGTCAGTAGTCGCTGGGGACGGGGAGGCCTCGGGGAGAGGGTCCGGTGACGGTCAGTCTTCGTGGTGCTGGTCGCTGTCGTCGCGCTGGGTCTTGCGGGCGCGGTGGAGTTCGAGGGCGAGTTGGGCGAGCGCGGTCAGGGCGTTGAGCGCTTCGATGACGGTGTTGAGGGTGTCGTGCATGGCGGGCCTCCCCATTGGGGGCTGCGGGGACGGTGCGTCCGGCGGCTGATGGGAGGTGACTGTGCGGATCGATTGGGTCGTCTGGGAGTCAGGGGCCGGACAACGCAGGTAAGTTCCGGACCAGGGGCCTTTTGTCCAGGACAGCCCGGACAAGACACAGCCCCGGGGCGGGGGCTCGCGTGACATCGAAAGCCGGCGGTGGCAGGCCGTGGGGCCCGATCCGCGCCGAGAACCCCGCGGCCCGGCAGCTCGCCGTCGTACTGCGCGGCCACGTGGACGCGAGCGGCAAGACCCTCGCCGCTCTCGGCGCCGAGATCCACGTGAGCAAGGCGCAGACCGGCGTCTACCTCGCCGGGAAAGTCCCCACCGAGACGTTCATCGCCGCCCTGATCAAGTCAACGGTCCGCGCCGAGCTGCGTGAGCGCCGCCGGGAAGAAGCACTGGCCCTGCGGGAGAAGGCGCTGCGCCCCGCCCCTCGCACCGTCCCCGGAACGCCTGCCGCGTCTGGTCCGGCGTATGCGGTGGAGCTCGCCGCCGCGCAGGTCCGCCAGCTGGAGACCTATGACCGGCTGACCCGCTCGCTGGAGCAGCAGGCGGAGGTCGAGCGGGCAAAGAACAACTCCGACAAGCTCGTCATGGTCCTGATCAACATGATCCGCCAACTGGACCGTCGGGTCGCCGACCTCACCCAGGAACGCGACCAGCTGCGCACCCAGCCGCGCAGCGAGGCCCTGGAAAACGCTGAGCGCAAGCTCGCCCGCGCCGAAGAGCAGGAGAAACGCGCCCACGCCGAACTCCAGCGCGCGGAGGAAAAACAGCGCCAGGCCGAGGAACTCGCAGTGCGCGTAACGGACCAACTGCGCCAGCTCACCGACGAACTTGACCGACTGCGCGCCGGTGACCCCGCCTCACCCCTCGACACGCTGCCCACCCTGTACGAGGAGTCGTTCCAGCAGCCCAGATCAGCAGATCCAGACGGCGACGACATCGACGCCGTCCTCGCCCGGGCCAGCGCGGTCAACGACGAAGACAACGACGCTCTGACCCGCGTGACCAGCCAACTCAACGAGACCAGTGCCGAGGTTGTCCAGGACAAGCCACCAGACAACCCAGACGAGGACTGGCGGGTCACCTTCGCACTCGCCGACAGCCCAATTGGCACCCTGGATACACGCCGCCAGCACGCCTTCAACATCGGGGAGACCGGAGACCGGGAGCAGGCCGTCCAGCTGTACACCGACCTCATCCCTGAACTGACCTACGCCCTCGGCCCCGACCACCCCAACACCCTGCAAGCACACCTCCATCACGCCCTCAACGTCGGGCAGACCGGAGACCGGGAGCAGGCCGTCCAGCTGTACACCGACCTCATCCCTGAACTGACCCGCATCCTCGGCGCCGACCACCCCGACACCCTGACCGCACGCCGCGTGCACGCCTTCTACGTCGGGCAGATCAGAGGCCGGGAGCAGGCCGTGCGGCTGTTCACCGGACTCATCACCGACCTGACCCGCATCCTCGGCGCCGACCACCCCAACACCCTGACCGCACGCCTCCAGCACGCCTTCTACGTCGGGCAGACCGGAGGCCGGGAGCAGGCCGTCCATCTGTACACCGACCTCATCCCCCGCCTGACCCGCGTCCTCGGCGCCGACAACCGCAACACCCTGGAAGCACGCCGCCAGCACGCCTTCAACATCGGGGAGACCGGAGGCCGGGAGCTGGCCGTGCGGCTGTTCACCGACCTCATCCCTGAACTGACCCGCGTCCTCGGCGCCGACAACCGCAACACCCTGCAAGCACGCGTCCATCACGCCCTCAACGTCGGGCAGACCAGAGGCCGGGAGCAGGCCGTCCAGCTGTACACCGACCTCATCCCTGAACTGACCCGTGCCCTCGGCCCCGACCACCCCTACACCCTGCAAGCACGCCGCCAGCACGCCTTCTACGTCGGGCAGACCGGAGGCCGGGAGCAGACCGTCCAGCTGTACACCGACCTCATCACCGACCTGACCCGCGTCCTGGGCGCCGACCACCCCGACACCCTGGAATCACATCGCTTCCTCGCCCGCTACGTCTCGTAAAAGGGCACAGATCAGAGCCGCGGGTCGGCGCGAATGAGGAGCTCTGCCGGAACTTGTCGACGGCCCACACCTTCTTGCCAGGCCTGCCGGCAAGGAGGTGTGGTTCAGCGGCTTCTGTCGCTGGGGGCGAGCAGGCTGGTGACTTCGGCGAGGGCGGCCGCGCCGGGCTTGAAGTACTTCCGGGCTGCGCTGACCGACTTGTGGCGGGACTTCGCCATGAACAGCAGCAGGGAGACGCCCTGTTCGCCGAGGTGAGTCAGCCCGGAGTGGCGGAACTCGTGGGGGTCCCTGCCGGTGCCTTCCTCGCCGCCGACGCAGGTGTGCCGGTCGAGCAGGGCGCGCAGTTGGCCGTAGGAGAGGCGGGCCAGGCTGGTGTCGGGGCAGACGTCGCGCGGGGTGAGGAGTTTGCCGGGGCCGGGCTTGCGGTGGGTGACGAGCAGCGGGCCGCGGTTGCGTGCGCCGATCAGGCGGGGGAGGAGGCGGGCGGTGCCGGCGTCCCAGTAGATCGTCTCGGTGGCGTAGTCCTCGCGGGCCTGGCCTCGCCGGCGTACGGCCTTGGCGCCCTTGGCCTTCACCGGGGCCTGGCGGGCGGTGAGGTTGAGGTCGTCGATGTTGATGCCGAGCAGTTCGTCGGCGCGGGCGCAGGTCTCGTAGAGCATCCGGTAGGTGGTCTTCTCGCGCAGGTCGACATCGCGCCGCGCGACCAGGCGGTCGATGGCGGTCTTGGAGCGGACCGGAGTCTCGGAGGCGGGGTCGGGCATCCGCTTGCACCAGGCCGGGATGTGCGGCGGCTGCAGGCCCGCCTCGTGGCACCAGGAGAGCCAGCCGCCGACCGCGCCACGGCGGGAGTTCCAGGTGCTGGCGGCCGCGGTGCCCCAGAGCTGTTCGAGCGCCTGGCCGACCTCGTCGTCGGCGACGGCCGTCAGCGGCCGGCCCTCGCCGAGCTCGGGGACGACCTTGCCGAGCGTCGTGGTGTAGGCCCGGCGGGTGTTCGCCACGGTGAGGGAGTCGAGGTAACGGTCGGCGGCGGTGCGCACCGTCGCCGCTGTGGAGCCGGTCTTGAGGGGGACGACGGTTGCCACGGATCTCCTTGCCACAGATAACAGGTCCTCTTCGCGCAGTGCGGCGGGGACGTTCCTGCTGGTCGGAGAGCCACGGACTGCAGATAACAGGGGAGTTATCTGCAATGCGAGACCCTTGGTTGGGACCGGGGAGGCCGGGAGGATCAACCGGTGACCGCTCTCATTCAATCGAGTCGTTTACTCAGCGGACCCAGTCGTGCGGTGCCTCAGGCGCAGCGGAAGCGATACCTCCGATCACGCAGTGGGTACGTCTGCGGCATGGCACCGGACGGCCACACGAACCCAGAGCAAGAGAAAGCAGCTGACGCCCGCTTATGGGGACACGTGCTCCATGAAGAGATCCTGCTTTTCCAGCGGGGCAACTTGTTTCTCATCGCTCAGTCGCTGCTTGCCGTGGCCTACAGCACCATCGCAAAACCAGACGGGATGAACACACCAGCACGTGTCATGGCAGCGTTCGGGATCGCATTGACCCTGACATGGCTCTTCGTTGGGCATCGGCATCTCAAGTTCTGCACTGCGATCCAGCAGCGCGTCATCGACAGGTTTCCTGACGTTGCCGAGACTGAAGCGGCGTGCCGAGAGCCGGGGCTTAGAACGTGGCCCTTCATGGTCTACGGGCTGCCGATCCTGGCCTCGGTAATGTGGATCATGCTGCTCGTGATCACTTGATGGACCAGGAACCGCACCCTTCCTACGTGGGTTCCGACTAACCCTGACCAGCAGCGCTACACCAGAGGGTGAACTCCGCACCGTTTCCCGAACCGTGGCACGGGATCCTTGCGTCCGCCCGGGTATGAGCCCCCGCCCCGCGTATCTGTCCCAGCCCGGCCTCGCCCGCATCACCGTGCAGTCGGCCGACGAGGAGACGACCCTCGCCGTGGCCTGGTCCCTGGTCTCCGGCCGGAATCTCACCGGCCCTTCGGCTCCGTACCGAGTGCCGGGGGAGGAGGGGGTGTGGGCCTACCTGTACGGCGACGCATCCCCGCTGCCCCCGGAGACCGAGGAAGGCGCCGAGTAGTCGGGTCCCGCGCGTCTCTTTGACCTCAAATTCGAACAGGTGTTGCAATCAATGTATGACCTCGCACCCGTTCCCCGCGGACCTCCTGGAGGCCCAGACCCACTGGTATCGCACCTACGCCGAGCTCGCCGCCGAGGCACAGTCGACCGGCTCGGCGGCACAGCGCCGGCGCCTGCTGCAGTTGTCCCGCAGGATCGCCTCGCACCCCTATTGGGAGAGTCCGGCGGGCACGCCCGCGGCCCGGGTCGCGCTGAAGGAGCTGGCCCGCACCGGAGCGCTGGGGGAAAACTCGTGATGATCGCGGACAGTCAGACCCGGATCCTGCGCAGTTCGCGTGCGTACGTCGCCAAGTACGGCGAGGAGCCCTCCATACGCGAACTCGCGGAAGCGGTCGGCCTCTCGACCTCGACCGTCTTCTACCACCGGGGCGCCTGCGCGAGATGGGCGAACCCATCGCCACCCGAGGGCGCAGTGCGAGCACACGGTGCCCGCACTGCGGGCGCTGACGCTGCACGCGGGTGGGGAGCACGCCCTCCTCTCACGGCTACCCGGGTCAGCCGTGCTTCCCGGACGGTGCGGGGAGCAGCCCGACCTGGTCGGCGAGCCAGTGGCCGAGGACGTCCGTACCGATGACCCACGGCGCGACGAGACCAGCAAGGCCAGCCAGAAGCCCGACAATCAAGATGAAGGTCGCAGGAGCGTCCTCGGCCGCTGAGCCTTCCACCCCCAGCGCAGTGATGATCATCCCGACGCCAAGGAATCCCACCAGGCAGAAGGCGACCAAGGTGCCGATCGCGTAAAGGATCAGTTGCCAGACGGAGATTCCGGGGTGCGCCTGCACACCGGCCGTCCAGGCGGCCGTGGGCCCGCCCATCAGCAGGGACGTCACGAGAGCGATGGTCCAGGCCGTCTTTCTCCTGAGTCCGGAGATGTTCGCCGGTTGAGGGTGCTGCGTCTGTTCATTCTCGGCGGCGACAATGCGCTCGCGGGCCAGGAGGAACGCCTCGGCCTCCAGATTGCTCGCCCCCATGCTCCGTACCAACCGGCTCAAGTGGTGCGAGTACATCGGCTCCCCCTTGAGCCAGCTCTCGACTCGCTGCTCAAGCATGGTTGTGGTGCCTCCCTCGTTGCCATCGCCGCGTACGACCGCGGCCAGGATGGTGAGAGAGGGAGCTTCGGTCCCTGCCCGGGTGTGCAGGTGGCGCAGGGCCTCGCCGAACAAGGTCCATGTGATGGCGTCCGCGAGGAGGCCGAGAAGGATTTCGTCCTGTCGCAGGTCGGCCGGTTCTCCGGTCGTCCCATCGTCGTTGTCCGGAGAACCTGATGCAGGATCGTTGCTGGTCACAGAGTTCTCCGGGTTCTCCGGTTGTTCTCCGCGGACAACTCCCGGATCCGGCTGGTCCGCTGCGTCGGCGTGGACGTCCCCCTGTTCTTTTGTGGCTGGTGCGCTCGCGGATGAGGAGTCACGGGCCACCTCGCCTTGGAGGACCGTGCCGCCGCTCTCCTCGCTCTCGTGTCCGTCATCGCCCTCTGTCGTGCTGAGACCGATCTTCTCGTCGAGTGCAGCCAGTTCCTGGTCCTGGTCGTCGAGCCGTTCCTGGCCGACCCGCATTAGATCGGGTATCAGGTCCAGGGGCAGCAGTCCCAGCTCCTCGGCGATGGACACCACCGGGGCGGGCAGCTCCTCTTCGGTCTCGGATGCCTCGTCTTGTTCGGCCTCGCGCAGCACGATGCGCTCCCGGGTCACGTTCTGGGTGGCGGTGGCCTGCAGGGTGCGGGCGTGCTCTTCGGTCCGTCGGGCCTGCGCGAGCTTCTCGTCGGCCTGGCGCCGGTATTCGACCGACAGGTCGAGTTCTCTGCGCAGCTCGGTGCGGGCTTCCTCGCGGGCTTGGATGCGGACCGTTTTGAGTTCGGCCTCCAGGAGGTCGCACCTCTCCTGCAGGGCGGCCGCGATGCGCTCGAAGTGGTCGCGGGTGCGCTCGGAATCGGCGAGTTTCTGGATCGCGTCGATCTGCAACTGCCGGGCGTTGTCGAGGCGTACCAGGGCATCGACGAGGTCGACCCGGCCCTCGCTGCGGCCCGCCGGCGGCGCGGAGCGCTGTCCGGGCGGGGCGTCCAGGAGCTGTGCGGCCTCCCGCGCCGCATCCAGCAGCCGCTTGCCGGTGGCTAACTCCTCCGCCTGTTCACCCGGTCCGCTGACGTACGTCTCGACGAGCGTGCGCAGCAACTCCTCGGAGATGAGGGTCCTGCCCTGGCGGTAGTCGGACCAGGCGGAGCTCTTGTAGTGGAACCGCTCCTCGAGGTCGGCTCCCGTCTTGTCGCCGATGATCGTGCGCAGCCACATGGCGAACGTGTTCGCCGCGGCCGTACGGCCCTTCGGCGGTCCTAACGGCCGTGCCATGGCCTGCCCCCGTTCGCTTTGTCCGGCGCCAATACGCCGGTTGTCCGTGGTTAATCGGCAGCGACCTGCGACGACGCCGAAGACCTCGAATGGACTATCGCAGCAACTGTCACGTTGGGCCCTCCAATCAGCGTCAGGAGGCCCACATGCCCGCCCCCAACACCACGTCCCTGCTCGGGGCCGGCCTCGCCTCGTCCGCACCGCCCGTCGCGCTCTCCGCATCTGGCGCGCCCTGGTGGATCCTCCTGGCCGCCTCGCTGCCCGGTGCCCTCACCTTGATCCTGCAGGCCGCACTTCCCCAGAATTCTCGCGACCGCCTGGAGTGGTGGAGAGACCGGCGCAGCCACCGTGAACGCCTCCTGAACCGGACCGCACCGCCTTCGCCGACCGCCCCCGACGACGACTGACCCCGACGGCGTTGAGCATGCCTGCGCCACGCCGAAGGCCCGCGTCAGCATCGCTGATGCGGGCCTTCGGGCCAGACGATGCCGGTGTGCCGGTGTGCCGATGCGCCAGCTGGTGCGCGGCGCGGTGACGACGTGGACCAGGACGACGAGAGCCTGCCGCACGGTGCCGCCTCGGCCCCACGCTCCGGTGAAGCGGACCTGGTCGGTCGCCCAGTCGCCCGTACGCCGCCAGGGACGCAGCCCCCGAGCAGTTAACTGGCCGCGAGTGTGGCGGCCGCGGTGACGACGACGTCCATCATCAGGACCACCGCATCCCGACCTCGGACAGCTGCCCCATCCGCTCCGAGGTCAGCGCGGCGGCCCGGCTCCGCTGGTTGCTGACCCACGCCCCGAGGCGGTACTGGTCCTCTCGGCCGTCCTCGGAGAGCACGGTCTCGACATGCTTGCGGGGGACCTTGAGGTGGCCCTCGCGCTCGAAGAACTGCCGGGCCGCACCAAGGTGGGCGGTCCACTTGTCGGCCTGCGTACGGGGCCGCTTCGGCTTCTCCTCCTCGGGCGCAGGCTCGATCCCGAGGACGTGTTCGCACATCCACTGCTGCACGCTGGTGAGTTGGTCCCACTTGTCCCGCACCGACGTCACCCACCGCCCCAGGTCCTCGCCCTGACGCAGGACCTCGCCCGCTGCGATGGGCAGCGCCTGGCCCGCGTTCAGGTGCAGCCGCACCAGGTGGAAGCACCGTTGCCACGCCACGGGCCATGACGGGCACCAGGATGCGTCGATGTCCTCCAGCTGCTCGCGCCGCGTCTCTGACAGCGCCCCGGCCGACGACTGAACCGGCAGCCCCTGCGCGCGCCGTCGCTCGTTGTCCTGCGCTTTGCGGGCGGCGGCCCGCGCGTTCTTCAGCCAGATGCCCACCGCTGCGCCCTGGAAGGTGGCGCCCAGCGGCGCCAGGAGGTGCCCGTTCTCGGCGGCCCACCCGCGCGCGGCGGCAAGTCCCTCCTGCCACGCGACGTCGAAGTGGGACCAGATCATGCCGAGCTTCTCCAGCTGGGCAACGCGGTCCTGGTCCATGTCCCCGCGGGCGTAGGACCGGCGCGCATCAGCGGTCCACTGCCCCAGCGGGAACCCCGCGAGCGAGGCCGGCCACCCCTCGCCCTTCGCCTCCTGGTCGTCGACGGCGGGCACGCGGAACGTGAACGGCACCTTCAGGTCGCCGCGCTCGCGGGCGTAGATGACGGCCGCTTCCACGCCGCGCCGCCAGTGCTCGTGTTCCGGATTGAGGACGCGCAGGTTGATGAACGCAGCCAGGGCAGCGGGATCGCGGGGCGTGGAAAACTTCAGCAGGGCCTTCGCGGGGGCACTCACGCCGTCAGACCCTTCGCCGCTCCCCGCCCTGCTCATCCCTCTCTCGTCCTGCACCGCAGGCTTGTAGGCACTTGGTGCCTGCTGCTCCGCGAGGGTCTCCACGATCCGGGCATCGTGCGCCCGCAGCGCCTCCAGCAGCTTGGCCAGCCCGCCGAACGCCCGGCTGGTGAGCATGCTGTCCGCGCTCTCGCCCGGTCCGAGCAGCACCGGCACCACGAGCGAAGCCACCTTGCCCTCGCCCGGCTGCATCCGCAGCGCCCGCCCCACCGCCTGGACCAGGTCGGGCATAGACCCGCGCACATCCGCCCAATACACGGAGTCACAGTGCTTGGTGTCGACACCCTCGCCCAGCACCTTCACCGAGCACAGGAAGCACTTCTCCACCACGGTGCCGTCCGTAGCGATCCCGGCGGCGAACTCTCCAAGAAGCCGGCGGCGGTGGAGCGGCTTGTGATCCCCGCACAGCCAGTTGGCCCAGATCGTGGCCGGGTACAGCTCGGGGTCGGATGCGTGCAGCTGCGCGGCGATTTGGGGGAGGCCGGCCGCGAACGCTTCGGCCTCCTTCACCAGGTGGTGGAAGACCAGCGTGCGGCAGAACCCTTCCTGTGCCGACGCCTTCACCAGGGCGGTCTGCAGAGCGGCGAGCCGCGCCCCGCGCACCTCTACCGACCGGCCCTCCGCGCCCAGGAGCTGCACAGCCTGGAGCGCGGTGTCAGTGACGTCCACGCATACGACCTGGTAGGGGGCACAGATACCCCGGTCGATGGCCTCCGAGAGCGTCAGCGTGAAGCACCGGCCACCGAACGGCCCGTCCGGATTATCGTCCATGCTCGCGACCAGCTCGCCCGGCGCGCCGGTCTCGTCCTCGTCCCCGAGCTGCCACAACCGGGGCGTGGCGGTCATGTAGAGACGGCGCAGGGAGGGAATCTTCTGATTGTCGTGGACGACCGCCCACGGCTTCCCGATCCGGCCCGAAACGCGGTGGGCTTCGTCCACGACGATCAGGTCCCAGGCCGCCAGGCCCGCGGCGTGCGCCCGCTCCAGCGTGCCGAGTCCGAGGCTGGCGTACGTGGCGTACACGGTCACCTTCTCCAGACCCCTCGTCCACTCCACCACCTCGTCCACGTCCGTGGTGTGGGGGAAGGACGCCTCCTCACCACGGAGCGAGGACACCCCGATCACCGGCCCCCGCCGGCCTCCCTCACGCCACGCGGTCTCGGTCTGGGCGAGCAGGTCCAGCGAAGGCACGAGCACCAACACACGGCCCGCATGGAGCTCCTCCGCGCTGCGGACCGCCACCCGGGTCTTCCCGGACCCGGTCGCCATGATCACCTGCGTGCGAAGCCCTCGTTCGGGCACCAGCGAGCCGGCAGGCAACTCGAGCGCACGCAGGACCGCGTCAATGGCTTCCCGCTGGGCGGCCCCCCGCTGATCGGCGCGGTGCGTGGTCGACATTGCGCCTGCCTTCTCCTGGATGCCATACGGTCGATCGGAGCGTAGGAAGCCGTCACGTAGACGGACAATAAGAGCCCCGGTTGGACTGACACTCGCTGCGCGGCCTCGCCGAGCACCGACAAAGCCCATTCGGCGGATCTACACCTTCTCCCGAGCATCCTGGAGAGGTGCGCTCCGATTCCAGAGTCTATCCGATCAATAAAATGAAACACACGCCTTGAGGAACCTGAACAGAACCACTTCTGCCGCATCCCGGACGCCACTACACTCCGGCTCGCAACCACCGATCGGCACGCCCCGCTGAGAGGACACCCGAGAGACCAGAACAGCTGTTTGAAGGGAGAGCGAGATGGAGAAATCTTCACCGGAAGCAGATCTTCTAAGCCTAGTCGAGCAGGCAATGAAGATCCGGACCGTGTGGGAGGAAGTCTCCCGCACCCATTGGGGCCGCCCCCACGAAGAAGTAAGAAGAGCCCTACAAGAGTCCGCTGACCGGTGGGAAGTGCCGATCGACACCGATTTCAGCTGCAGAGCCGCCCTCAACATCCACGGCGGCTCCTGGGAGTAGCCTCGCTGCTGCTCGGGCCGACAGGCCCGCAGGCGGACTGCGCGAAGCGCAGCCCGCCCGAAGTGGCTGCAGCGCAGCGGAAGCCACAGGCCGGCCGAAGGCCGGCCCGGGCCCGCAACGCGGGCCCGATTCCCCGCAGTTGACGGTGAGCGAAGCGAACCGGCCATCCCCCGCGAAGCGGGGGGACGGCCAGGGAGCGCAGCGACCTGGCTCGCTTGCATGGCGCGCAGCGCCATGGC